>CAWCKH010000001.1:0-349641 GCA_963796055.1 uncultured delta proteobacterium
TGTAGGGCGTAGAGGTCAGGGCGGCGTGATCCGCTGGGCGGCATGAAGACCTGCCGCCCGTGGGCGCCGCTGCAGTCGTACCTGCTCCCGCCGTCGCCGGCGGACTGGCTCCCGGAGGGGCACCTCGCCTATTTCGTGCTCGAGGTGGTGGACCAGCTCGACGTCGCCGCCATCGAGCGAGCCATTTCCCAGAAGGACCCGCGTGGGGAGCGCCCGTACTCGCCGCGGATGTTGCTGGGGCTGCTCATGTACGGCTACTGCGTGGGCCTGTTTTCCTCGCGGAGGCTGGCGCGCGGGACGTACGAGGACGTGGCGCTTCGGGTGCTGGCGGGGGAAGAGCATCCGCACTTCACCACCATCAACCAATTCCGGCTGGTGCACCGGACGGCCATCGCCGGCCTCTTCGTGCAGGTGCTGGAGCTCTGCCGTCGAGCCGGGTTGGTGAAGCTGGGACACGTGGCGCTGGACGGGACGAAGCTGCTGGCCAATGCGAGCAAGCACAAGGCGATGAGCTACGAGCGGATGAAGAAGGACGAGACGCGGCTGCGAGGAGAAGTGGAGAGCCTGCTCACCCAAGCCGACGCGGTGGACGAAGCCGAGGACGCCCGCTACGGCAGAGGCATTGCCCCCGACGACTTGCCGGCCGAGTTGCAGCGTCGCGAGACGCGGCTCGAGCGCATTCGGCAGGCCAAGGCAGCGCTCGAAGAGGAGGCCCGCGCAGCACGGGCCCGGAGACTTCGAGAGAACGCCGAGGGGCTCGAGGCGGACGCGCTGAACGCCCAACTACCCGCCCGCCAGCGCAAGACAGCAGCCACCCTCGCCAAGCGGAGCGCCGCTCAAGCGGACCTGCTCGACGGCGGACGAAAGGACGACGATGACGACCCGCCCTCAGGCGGTGCCACCGGCCTACCCACCCATCGGGTGAGGGCTCACGTCGACGGCACTCCGAAGTCGAAGGCACAGCGGAACTTCACCGACCCCGACAGCCGCATCATGGAGAAGAACGGCAGCTTTCTGCAGGCATACAACGCCCAAGTCGTGGTGGACGAAGCCCACCAAGTCATTCTCGCGCACGGCCTGTCCAACCAGCCGCCCGACGTCGAGTACCTCGAGCCACTGCTGAGGGCCGCTGTCGCCAACTGCGGGGCGTCACCGGAGAAGGCCTCTGCGGATTCGGGCTACTTCTCGGCGGAGAACGTCGCGGCGTGCCACTCCTTGGGCATCTCGGCCTACATCTCCGTCGGTCGCGACGCGCACGACGGGCGCATCACCGACCCACGAACGACTCCGGCGAAGGACGCGATGCGGCTGAAGCTCGAGTCGGAGGAGGGCAGAGCCGTGTACGCGCGCCGGAAGGCCATCGTCGAGCCTGTCTTCGGGCAGATGAAGGCAGTCCGCGGCTTCCGTCGCCTCTCGATGCGGGGCAGGCAGAAGGCAGCGGGCGAGTGGGGCCTCGTTTGCCTCACCCACAACCTCCTGAAGCTCTTCCGGGAGGCCTGGCTCCCGGCACTCATGCCCGCGTAGCGCCGACGGGCCGCCAGTCAGCCACCGACGGCGCCCGCGCCAACGAGAGCGGCTACGCCCTACAGGCTCCTAGCGCGCGTCTCCGGAGCGCTCACCGGGGCGCGAGCTGGTAGTAGGTGCGCCCGCCGAGATCGAACGAGAGTCCGCCCTGATCGAAGGTGACGTCCGGCAGCGGATTCTCTCCCATCGTCCGGAGATCCGCGGTGATGGCCTCGCGCGCGCGGACGTCGTCCCGCACTGCGTTCACCTGGGCCGCGGTGAGCGCGGTGCCGTCCTCCGCGCGGTTGGTCTCCAGCTGACGCTTCAGCTCCGCCGTGCGCTGGGTGAAGAGCTCCGGATAGCCGGGGGGTGTACCGCGCCATGAGGTTCCGCATCTCACGGTGCGCGACGATGCGAAGCCCCGGGTAGGCGCGGCGTAGACGACGTTGCCGGAGGTGTGGTCGGTGTGCCCGTGCGTCAGGACCAGGGTGCGGACCGGCCAATCCGTCCAGCGGCGGATCTGCTCGATGTCCCGCCTGGCAGTCGAGGGCAGGTATCCGGAGTCGACCACCAGCACCGACCGGTCGCCGATCACGACGGTGGTGTTCCCCTCGGGGAAGTCGGGCAGCGCGTCCGGATGCTCGATGACGTACACCCCGGGCGCGAGCTGCTCGACCTGGTGCGCCGGCGACGCGCCGAGGACGGGAGCGGAGACGAGGACGGCAAGCAGCGCAGACCGCACGGTGCTGCTTCTAGAGCGCGGGGCGCGCGGGGCGCGTCCCCCGATGCGTCGACCGGGCGCTGGACTGCGGCGGGCCGCCGATTCGCCCGCTCAGCCGAGCATCGTCGGCGGGCGGTCAGTCGGTCCATTTCGCCATCGGGTGACTGGCAGGAAGGCCCGAGGTCCTGCGAGGCTCCGCCGGCGATGCCCGCCTGGCCCGAGATTCCCTACGGCGAGTGGCGCGAGACCTGCGCCGCGCTTCATCTGTACACGCAGATCGTCGGCAAGTACCGCCTGGCGCAGACGCCGTGGCAGAACCATTCCTGGCACGCCACGCTCTACGTCAGCGCCTGTGGCCTGAGCACCTCGCCGGTCCCTGACGGCCCCGGGGCGATCGAGCTCTCGCTGGACCTCCTCGACCACTCGGTGGTCGGGCGCGCCTCGGACGGGCGCCAGGCTCGCTTTCCGCTCGGACCTGGGTCGGTCGCGGACTTCCATCGGCGGACGCTGGATCTCGTCCGCTGGCTCGGGGGCACGCCCGAGCTCGATTCGCACCCGAACGAGATCCCCGGCGCCGTTCCGTTCCCCGACGACCAGGCCCGGCGTCCATACGATGCCGCGGCGGTTCAGCGCTTCTTCGGAGCGCTGGTGCAGGTGGACCGGATGTTCAAGGAGTTCCGCACTGCCTTCCTGGGCAAGGCAAGCCCGGTGCATCTCTTCTGGGGAAGCTTCGACCTCGCCGTGACGCGTTTCTCGGGCAGGACCGCCCCGCGCCACCCGGGCGGGGTGCCGGGACTGCCCGACCCCGTCACCCGGGAGGCGTACAGCCACGAGGTCTCGTCGGCCGGCTTCTGGCCAGGCGGCTCCGGCGTCGAGGACGCGGCATTCTACTCGTACGCCTACCCGGCACCGGAGGGGTTCGCGCAGGCGAAGGTCCGGCCAGCGGACGCCTTCTTCCACCCGAAGCTCGGCGAGTTCATCCTTCCGTACCAGGCGGTGCGGACCGCCGGGGACCCCGACGCGGTGCTGGGCGAGTTCCTGTGGAGCACGTACGAGGCCGCAGCCACGCCGGGACGCTGGGACCGGGCGGCCCTGGAGTGCCCACCCGGGGAGCCGCGACACCCCCGGCCGGTCTAGCCCGGCGCCCAGCTCCACGTGGGCTGAAGGGCAGCGCGTCGGCCGGTCCCTTCAGCCCGCGAGGAGCGCCTCGAGGCGGTCGTCCTGGTTGGCTTCCATCGCCGCTTCGACCTCCAGGCTCAGACGGTCGCGGCCGACGGTGACCAGCGCCAGCACCCGGCCCCCCACGCGGTAGACCAGCTGGGCGTCGTGTTGGGTGAGGCTCCCCGTCAGCTCGACGCTGTCCCACCTCTCGACGTGGCCCACGTACTTGAGCGTGACGTCATAGTGCTGGCTCCAGAAGAAGGGCACGTCCCGGAAGTCGCCGGGGGTCGAGAGGATCTGCAGCGCGGCGGCGCGGCCCTGCCGCTGCGCTGCCGCCCAGTGCTCGATCCGGATCAGCGCTCCGCTCCGCGGGTCCGGATAGCGCGCCACGTCTCCACAGGCGTAGATGCCTCTCGCGCTGGTCTGGAAGGAACGATCGACCACGATTCCCCGATCGACCTTCAATCCCGCGGCCTCGGCGAGTCCCACGCGGGGGCGCACGCCGACGCCCATCACCACCAGGTCGCCGTCGACGGTGGATCCATCGTCGAGCTCGACCCGGTCGGCCAGGATGCGCACCGGCTTCCGCCCCAGCCTGAAGCGAACCCCCTTCTCCTCGTGCAGGCCGAGCACGAATTTCCCGGCGTCGTCCCCCACGATCCTGGCCAGCGGCAGGCTCTCCGGAGCGACCACCGTCACCTCGGTCCCGCGGGTGCGCAGCGAGGCCGCGACCTCCAGGCCGATGAAGCTGGCGCCGATCACCACCGCCCTCTTCGTGCTGCCCAGGTGCGCGACGATCGCCTGCGCGTCGGGCTTGGTCCGCAAAGTGAAGACGTGGGCCAGGTCGGCTCCGGGAATCGGCAGCCGGACCGGCTCGCACCCGGTGGCGAGGAGGATGGCCTCGGCGCCGAGCCGTCGACCGCTTCCGAGGGTGAGGGTGCGGGTACCGGCGTCGAGGGCGACCACCGGGTCGTCGGGGATTCTCTCGCCGAGACCCGCGAGGAAGTCCTGGCCGCGCAGGGTGAGCCACTCCTCGGGGGCGCTGCCGGCAAGGTAGTCCTTGGACAGGTTCGGGCGGTCGACGGGGTCGGTGGGCTCGGCGCCGATCAAGGTGAGCGTGCCGCCCCAGCCCGTGTGGCGGAGCGTCTCGGCCGCGGCGGTCCCGGCCGGGCCGACTCCGACGATCGCCACCGACGCAGGCCCGGGGCGAGGTGCGGGGCGGGGGCGGGGCCGTTCCGCCGTCACGGTGACCCGGTCGCCGTCCCGCTTCAGCTCGTACGTCGGGATCGGGTCGAGGGCCGGGCCGCGCGCGATCCCGGTCCGGAGGTCGAAGCACCCGTGGTGGAGCGGGCATCGCACCGCCCCTGCGCCGCAGATGCCATCGCCGAGGTTGCCGCTGTAGTGGGTACAGGTTGCGCCGAGGGCGAACAGCTCGCCCTGGTCGCGGACCAGGATCACCGCCTGACCAAAGGCATGGCCCAGCAGCGGTCGCCCGGTGGGAATCGTGTCCACGGGAACGCCCCGGGTGAGGTCAGGGCCGGTGAGGGAAGCGGGTTCGCCCATGGAGGAAAGCTGCCCGAGCGGGGAAGCGCCGGCAACTGCCCGCGTCAGGCTCCGCGACTTGGCGAACAGCCTCCCCCGTTCAGGGGAGGCCCTCGCACACCGGGTCCTCCTCGAGCTGTTCCACGAGCGGCTGGCCGTCCTCGACCCGGCTCCGACGCGGGGCGCCGCCCATCCCCGGCTCACGCGGCTAAGGGCGAGGCGGAAGGGCGCCCTCCCCAGATCAAGGGAAGGCCTGCGTGCGCTCGCTACGCAATCCGGGCAGCGCCCCCGGCCGTCTCGGCAGGCCTTGCGCCGGAAGCCGCTGAATGACGCCGGGCAAGGAACGTGTGCAGCTGGGCGACCACCGCCGCCCCCTCCCCGATGGAGGCGCCGACGCGCTTCACCGAACCGCAACGGACGTCGCCCACGGCGAAGATTCCCTCGACTCCGGTCTCCAGCGGCAGCAGCTCAAGACCGATCGAACGCACGTCGGCGCCGGTGCGGACGAAGCCTTTCTCGTCCAGCGGGATACCGCATCCCGCAAGCCAGCTCGCCGCCGGGTCGGCACCGGTGAAGAGGAACAGGTGGGAGATGGCGTGCTCCTCTTCCTTTCCGATGAGGCGGTGGCGCCAGCGCACGCGCCGCAGCCCCTGATCGGCGGTGCCCAGCAGCTCGACGACCTCGGTCTCGAAGACCACGCCGATGTTGGGGCTGGCACCGATCCGCTCGACGAGATAGCGGGACATCGTGCTGGAGAGGCTCGGTCCGCGCACCAGCATCCGGACGTGGCGGGCGTTGCTGGCGAGGTACACCGCTGCCTGCCCTGCCGAGTTTCCTCCGCCGAGCAGAACCACATCCTGTCCGCGGCACAGCCTGGCCTCGACGGGCGAGGCCCAGTACGAGACCCCGCGGCCCTCGAACTGTGAGAGGTCGGGGATCTCCGGACGGCGATAGCGCGCGCCCGTGGCCACCACCACCGCCCGTGCCCGGACCTGCCGGCCATCGGCGAGGTGGAGGATGTGCACCGGATCAGGCCCGGAGCTCTCGGACGTGCAGTCCAGCCGCTTCACCTCGGTGGACAGGCTGAACTCCGCCCCGAACTTCTGCGCCTGCGTGAACGCGAGCGACATCAGCTCCTGCCCCGAGACGCCGGTGGGAAAGCCGAGATAGTTCTCGATCCGCGCGCTGGCGCCAGCCTGTCCCCCGTAGGTGAGCACTTCCAGGACCAGCATCGAGAGGCCCTCGGACGCTCCGTACACCGCGGTCGCCAGTCCGGCTGGACCGGCGCCGACGATGGCGACGTCGTACGGGTCGGAGCGCAGGGTCGTTGCCACCAGCCCCAGGGCGCGCGCCAGAGCCTGCTTGGTCGGGTTCTTGAGCACCGTGCCGTCCGGGACGACGACGATGGGGAGCTCACCCGGGTTCGGGGCGAACCGCGCGAGCAAGGACGAGGCGTCCGGGTTCTGATCGGGGTCGATGACCCGGAAGGGAATTCCGGTCCGTCCGAGGAGGCCGGACAACCGTGTGACCTCCGCAGAGGTGACTGAACCGATGAGGACCGGGCCGCCGAAACCCAGCTCGACCAGCGCCACGCGGCGAAGGATGAGCGCACGCAGGATGCGCTCCCCGAGCTCGGCCTCGGCGACGAGCAGTGCCCGGAGCCCCTCGGGCGGAACGACAATCGCCTCCACCTCGCCGATCGCGGTCGCGTCGATGGCGCTCACGCTGGCCTGTCCCGAGAGCTCCCCGATCTCCGCCATGACCTCGCCCGGGACCACCTCCGCCATGTCCTGGAGCGTGGCGCCCATCATCTCCGCGAACGCCGTCACCGAGACGGGCTGGCCCAGGGCGTCGCGGGCGCCGACCGCCACCCGACCGGAGAGGATCACATACATCCCCGGGCCGGGTCTTCCCGCGTGAAACAGAGCCTCGCCGGGAAGGAAGCGACGGACTTCACCGAACCGCCGGACTCGCTCGATCTCGGCCGGCGAGAGCTCGGGGAACATCTGCTGAAAGCGCGACGCCAGCGCGGATGGAGCTCGCCCCGAGTCCATGGGCCGCGGATGTAACATGTCCCCGACGGGATTCGAACCCGTGTTACCGGCTTGAAAGGCCAGCGTCCTGGGCCTCTAGACGACGGGGACTGCGAAGGACGCCGGACGACTACCCCGAACCTGGGTGCGAACGCCAGTCGCGCGTCGCTGGACGCGCTACTTCTTCGGCTGCTGCATCTGCGCCACGAAGGCGTCCTGCGCCGCCTTCATCTCGGCCGGCGACAGGGTCTTCACCCGCTTGGCGATGGCCCACTTGACGTTCCAGCGGTCCACCAGCATCCCCATCCGGTCGCCCCAGAACATGTCCGCCATCGGCATGGTGACTTTCGCCCCGGCCTTCGCCGCGCGGTCGAACAGGGCATCGGCGTCGGCGGTGTAGATCCACAGCGTGGAGAAGCTCGGGGTCGCTCCCATCTCCGGCGCCACGTCGTTGAGGAACAGCGCCGAGTCTCCGATCCGCAACTCGGCGTGCCAGATCTTCTTCCCGGTCGGGTCGGGAGCCCGGCTCTTCTCCTCGGCGCCGAACGCGCGCTTGTAGAATTCGATCGCCTCCGCGGCACCCTCCAGCGTGAGCGACGGGGTCAGGGTGTGCAGTCCCTCGGGGATGGGCTTGACCATGTTCAGGCTCCTCGGGGCCGATGACTGCCGGCCCCAAGCCTGGCCCTGTAGCGCCGATCCGATGAGGCGGCCAGCGTCGTGCAGGCAATGAGTCGCCAGGGGCTCGAACCCTGGACCCTCGGCTTAAAAGGCCGGTGCTCTACCAGCTGAGCTAGCGACTCGTGGCAGCAGACGCTAGGTACTCACATCCGGGCGCCCCGCCGCAAGTGCTCGGGGCGCCAGTCCACCTTCGCGAGGCGCCGTGGCCGATCCCGACGACGAGCTCGAGGACGACGTCCCCGCAGGGTCCGGGCGGCGCTACCTGACCCGTGCCGGCGCCGAGCGGATGCACGCCGAGCTACTGAAGCTCCTCAACGAGGAGCGCCCCCGGGTCACCGCCGAGGTGAGCGCCGCCGCCGCGCAGGGCGACCGGAGCGAGAACGCCGAGTACATCTACGGCAAGAAGCGGCTCCGGGAGATCGACCGGCGCATCCGCTTCCTCCAGCGCCGGCTCGACACCTCCACCATCGTCGCCCCGGAGGACCAGACCGACACCGAGCGCGTCTGGTTCGGCGCCTGGGTCACTCTGGAGGACGAGGACGGGACCGAGCGCAGCTATCAGATCGTGGGCCCGGACGAGATCGACCCCCGGGGGACCCTGGTGAGCGTGGAATCTCCGCTGGGCCGCTCGCTCCTGGGCAAGCGGCGTGGCGACGAGGTGACGGTCCGGCGTCCGCGGGGTGAGGTGGAGCTGGTCGTTCGTGACATCCGGTACCGTCGGGATCCGGGATGACCGCGACCGTCCGCGTGCAGCCCCGTCTGTGGCGCATCTACCGGCGGATGAACCTCGCTGCTCTCACCGAGGAGGAGGACGAGGACGGAGATCCGCTGGGGCTCGCCTCCCGCGATGGGCGGACCCGTCTCGCCTGGGAGACCTACAGCCGCGGTGGTCTGGAGTACGCCATCCGCGCGTACGGCACACTGCAGCGACTCGAGTCCCGCGGGTTCGGGAACCTCTCGGTGAGCCTCGATCTGAAGGATCCCTTCACCCCGAACATCGTGGTGCGGAGCGATCTCTTTAGCCCCCCCGTACTCAAGGCCTCGCTGCGACAGGTGAGGGGCCACCAGCTCAGGCTCGGCCAGCCGGCGGCGGACGTGCCGCTGCTTTATCTCGACTCCCTCCTGCTCCAGAACCCGGGCAAGCGGTTCGACTGGCAACGTCCACCCCTGCCGGGGCAGGAGTTTCCGGGCCTCAGCCTGTCAACCGACGTCATCCAGCTGCTGCTGCTCATGGCGAAGCGGGTCGGCGCCCAGGGGATGGCGCTCCGGCCCAGCAGCTTCCACGCCGCCTGGATCTACGCCCGCCACTTCGTCTTCGTCGACGGCAGAGCGCAAGCGCGATTCGACGCGCTCCGGAGCGAGCTCCGTCTCCGGCCGCTGTGGCTGCTCTCGTGGGCGCTCGACCTCGGCTGTGTACGGTCCGGTGGAGAACGGGTGACGTGGACGCCGGATCTGATGGTTGCCTCGCTGGATGCGCAGGTGGCCCGGGCGGTGAACACCCTGGGGCGGCGGGCGGCACTCCGCAGGGGAGACCGGCGCGAATACCGCTTGGATCTGGTGTGCCTCCGTCGCCGCTTCCCCTGGGACCGGATGCCCCCGCCCCCGGTGCCCCGGAGCGTGCAAGAGCTGCTCCGCCCCCCTCGGCCCGCCGTTTGAGGGCTGAGGGCGTCGGGTCCGTGCCTATACTGGCGAGAACGACAGCGCGGAAACGCAGGCCCAACGCCTCATCACGAGGTCTCGCCCGAGGGAGCCCCCCGGCCCGTCGATGAAAAAAAACTTCGTCCTCGACACCAACGTCCTGCTGCACGATCCGCGGTCGCTGTTCAGCTTCGACGACAACAACGTCGTCATCCCCATCTACGTCATCGAGGAGGTCGACAAGTTCAAGCGCGACCAGAGCGAGCTCGGGCGCAACTCGCGCGTGGTGGCCCGCTACCTGGACGCCTTCCGCTCCGAGGGCTCGCTGGCCGAGGGGGTGCCGCTGCCGGGAGGGGGGCTGCTGAGCGTCGTCTTCACCCACCGGACCATCCCCGCGTCCCTGGGCAATCCGTCCCTGATGGACAACCGCATCCTGGCAGTCGCGCTCGACATCAAGGAGCGCGACCCCGAGATGCCGACGATGTTCATCACCAAGGACACGTCGCTCCGGATCCGCGCGGACGCCATCGGGCTCATCGCCCAGGACTACGACGCGCAGCGGGTGGAGATCTCCGAGCTCTTCACCGGCCACACCGAGCTGTTCGTCTCCCGCGAGGCGGTGGACCAGATGTACCGCCCCGGCGCCGAGGTGAGCGTCCCGGGGATGGACGGGCTCTCCCCGAACGAGTTCGTGCTCCTCAAGGACGCGCAGAACCCTTCGCACACCGCGATGGCGCGGATGAACGCTGCCAAGGGCAAGCTGGTCCCGCTGGTGCGCCCGGCGAAGGAAGGGGTCTGGGGCATCCGCGCCCGGAACATGGAGCAGAGCTACACCCTGGATCTCTTGTTGAACGACGAAATCAAGCTGGTGACCATCGTCGGCAAGGCGGGGACCGGGAAGACGCTGCTGGCCATCGCCTCGGGGCTGCACAAGACGACCGAGGAGGGGAACTACCAGAAGCTGCTGGTCAGCCGGCCGATCTTTCCGCTCGGCCGGGACATCGGGTACTTGCCGGGCGACGTGGAGCAGAAGCTGAATCCGTGGATGCAGCCCATCTTCGACAACGTGGAGTTCCTGATGAACCTCAGCCGCGCGGACAAGAAGGCCGGTCGCGGCTACCACGAGCTGCTCGACCTGGGCATTTTGGAGATCGAGCCGCTGACCTACATCCGCGGCCGGAGCATCCCCAACCAGTTCATCATCGTCGACGAGGCGCAGAACCTCACCCCCCACGAGGTGAAGACCATCATCACCCGGGTTGGCGACGGGACGAAGATCGTCCTCACCGGCGACCCCTTCCAGATCGACAACCCCTACGTGGACGCGACGACCAACGGCCTGGTGCACGTGGTCAACCGCTTCAAGCAGGAGCGCATCGCGGGAACCATCACCATGACCAAGGGCGAGCGGAGCGCGCTCGCCGAGCTGGCGGCGAATCTGCTGTGAGCACCGATGAGGGACAGACCCCGCCGTCCACCGAGCAGCGGCCGCTGATCGAGTACCCCACCACGTACACCTTCAAAGTGATGGGGAAGCAGGAGCACGGCTTTCGTGAGTACGTCCGGGGGCTGTTCCACCGCATCATGGGTCAGGAGATCTCCCCGGACTCGATGAGCGAGCAGCCCTCCCGGGGGGAGAGGTACCTGTCGGTCTCGGTCACCGTGGTGCTGCTGAGCGAGGAGCAGCGGCGCCACGTCTACACCGAGCTGCACAAGGAGCGGCGCATCCTGTACTACCTCTGACTGTCACCCATGCGCAGCGGCCACCGCCCGAACGAGGAGTTCCAGGGGAGCGACCCGCGGGCCCCGTTCTGCAGGCCCTCGGTGGTGGCGCGCCTCGTGCGGCGGCTCGAGCTCCCCGACGGGGCCGAGGTGCTGGAGTGGGGGGTGGCACAGGGAAGCACCGCGGCGACCCTGGCGAAGCTGGGGATGAGCGTGACCCTGGTCGAGCCGGACGAGTCGGCGCTGGACCGGGTGCTCCAGGGGCTTCGGGCGCCGGTGAACGCGGTGAAGGCGGACCGTCCGCCGTCCGGAATGGCCGGGAAGTTCGCGCTGGTGCTGCTGCACGCACGGGACGCGCTCGGGGCCGAGGTCGCGGCCCGGGCGCGGGAGTTCCTCGCCGCGGAGGGGAGGGTGGCGTTCGTCCGGCCGGTGAAGGTGCTGCTCCGGCCGCCGCCAGGGCTGGTCGAGCACTGGGAGCGCCACTGGGGCCTGACGCTCCAGACGCCGCAGGAGCTGCTGGCCGCCCTGCCTCGGGCAGGCTACGAGCCGGACTTCGCCGAGACGCTGGGCATCGACGAGATGGACGCGCTCTACGGCGCTGCGCCCGACGGGCTGGCGGAAGAGGCGGCGCTGTACCGGCTGGGGGCGGCGGCGATCAGCTTCGCCCTGGTGACGGGGCGGCGGCGCGAGCCGGACGAGAAGCCGCGGCCGTCGCGAGATCGGGGCTGAAGGCTGAGCCGCCGCAATCGCTGCGAAGGGGTGACGGTGGGCCCGGCTGGCAGCCGTCCCCAAACGATCTCTCGGTCCGGAGGGGGTGCCGGGCAGCGGTCGGGTCAGGGGGCGAAGTGAGGTCTCGGGGACGTGGAGTGCGATTCGGGGACGCCGAGTTCGATCCCACGTCCCGGAACTGCCCGGACCCCCCCGCCCAAGGGACAGATCGTTCGGGGACGTGACGTGCAACACCACGTTCCGGAACGCTCGCCTGAACGGGTTTCTCCGCTTTGTCGCGACTGGGCCCGTCCGGATCTCCGGAGCGCCAGGAGAGCACGCAGGCCGCCCGGGAAAGGCACGGCGCCCCGCTTCGGCCCGCCCGCGTCCTCCACGGAGCAGGGGCCCGTCGCTCCTGCGTTCTGGAGCAGCGAGAACGGAGCATCCCCGGCGGCCGTTCAGGCGCAGGCCGGCTGCGACCAGTCGACCAGCTCGACCCGCTTGCTGGACATCCGGAACTCGACCGAGCTCCGCTCGCCCGCCGCATCCCCGCCGATCTGCAGCGGCATCGGCTTCGCGGCCTGCACGCTCACCGCGACGGCGTGGAAGTCCTGGATGGTCTTCGGGAACCACTCTCCGCGCCACAGCGCCCGGAGGTTCGCCACCGCGGACAGCGGATTGACCGTCCCCAGGCGCAGGTGGAGGTGCCCCGGCCGTCCCCCGCGAAGGGGAACATCCGCAGCGCGTACCCGTAGAAGGGGATGGTGCTCGCGGCGACCATCATCGCCGGGCCCTTGTAGAGCAGCGCTCCGGGAGCGAACTCCTCGATGGTGGCCCCGCTGGCCTCGAGCCGGTACGCCGGAACCGTCGCCGCGTTGCGGACCTCCACCTGCTCCGACAGCCGGTGGGTGAGGGCGTGGGGCAGGGTGCGGAGCCCCACGGTGAGCGCGTAGCCCCGGGAGCCGGTCAGGGCCCAGTGCCCCCAGGTGCCCTGCACCTTGGCCTTGAGGCCCAGGTAGTCGTTGAGGAGCCTCGCGTCTATCCCGAGCCCAGCGAACTGCGCCCGGCGGCCCTCCACCTTGAGCAGCTCCAGCGGGCGGTAGCCCGGGATGGCACCCTCACGGGCACGCCGGACATCGTCGACCACGCCGAAGTCCTTGAGTCCCGAGGCCTGGACCAGGGCCGCCAGCCCGTTGCCGGTGCCCAGCTTCAGCACCCCGAAACGCGGGGCCGAAGCGTGTGCCCGCTCCGCCTCGGAGAGGATCTCGTCGGCGAAGCCGATGAAGGTCCCGTCCCCGCCCCCGCAGAAGACGGTGTCGTAGCCACGAGACAGGATCACCTGGGCGATGCGCCGCGCGTCCTTGGGGGAGCGCGACAGATAGAGGTCGGAACGTGGCACCACGTGCGAGAGCGCGCGCAGCACCCGTGGCGTGACCTTCCGGGCGCGCGCGTTCAGGAGCACGGCCACGCGCGGCGTGGACGGGTCGACGGGCTGCGTCAATGAGGGGACGAGCATCGGGGCGGTCAGGTCAGTCGCTCTCGGGTGGCGCGGTGCGCCAGAACCGTTCAATTCCTCTGCCAGGTTGAGCATGGCTGGACAGATGTTGCGCCTCTGTAACGATTTCGATAGGTTGCGGCCACGCAATCGGCGGCCTGAGCGGCTGGTGCAAACGCGGGGTGTCAGCTGGGTGCGTCGGCCGGGTGGCACCTCGGCTCGGGCCCGGCGGCCCGGCTGGGTTTGACACACCTGCACCCCTGGTTAGCTTCGACCCCATCAGGCCGGGCACGTCCCGGCGCAGAAGTTACCGGATTTCCAAGCAGTTTCCAGGAGGCATCTCACCGTGGCGAAGATCATCGGCATCGACCTGGGGACCACGAACAGCGTGGTGGCCATCATGGAGGGCCGCGAACCCAAGGTGCTGACCAACGAGGAGGGGAGCCGCATCACCCCTTCGGTGGTCGCGTTCACCAAGGATGGTGAGCGGCTGGTGGGCCAGGTCGCAAAGCGCCAGGCCATCACCAACCCCGAGCGCACCATCTACTCCATCAAGCGCTTCATGGGCCGCCGCTACGAGGAGGTCAGCGAGGAGATCAAGCTGGTCCCCTACAAGGTGGTGAGGGGCCCCAACGGTGACGCACGGGTGGACATCGACGGCAAGCAGTACAGCCCGCCCGAGATCTCCGCTCAGATCCTGCTCAAGCTGAAGCGCGCCGCGGAGAACTACCTCGGCGAGAAGGTCACCGAGGCGGTGATCACCGTCCCGGCATACTTCAACGACGCCCAGCGGCAGGCCACCAAGGACGCCGGCGAGATCGCCGGGCTGAACGTGCGGCGCATCATCAACGAGCCCACCGCCGCGGCGCTGGCCTATGGGCTGGACAAGAAGAAGGACGAGAAGATCGCCGTCTACGACTTCGGCGGCGGCACCTTCGACATCTCGATCCTCGAGGTGGGGGAGAACGTGGTCGACGTGCTGGCCACCAACGGGGACACGCACCTCGGCGGTGACAACATCGACCTGCGGATCATGGACTGGCTGATCACCGAGTTCAAGAAGGACGCGGGCATCGACGTGAGCAAGGACAAGATGGTCCTGCAGCGTCTGAAGGAAGCCGCGGAGAAGGCCAAGATCGAGCTCTCCAGCACCATGGAGACCGAGATCAACCTCCCGTTCCTCACCGCCGATCAGACCGGCCCCAAGCATCTCAGCGTCAAGCTCACCCGGGCGAAGTTCGAGTCGATGATCGAGGACTTCATCGAGCGCTCGCTCGAGCCGTGCCGCAAGTGCCTCAAGGATGCGGGGCTGGAGCCCAAGGACCTGAACGAGGTGGTCCTGGTGGGTGGCAGCACCCGGATTCCGAAGGTGCAGGAGGCGGTGAAGAAGCTGTTCGGCAAGGAGCCCAACCGCTCGGTCAACCCCGACGAGGTCGTCGCGGTGGGCGCGGCGGTTCAGGGTGGCGTGCTCTCCGGCGAGGTGAAGGACATCCTCCTCCTGGACGTCACCCCGCTGTCGCTCGGCGTGGAGACCCTGGGCGGGGTGATGACCCGGCTCATCGAGCGGAACACCACCATCCCCACCAAGCGGTCGGAGACCTTCTCCACCGCCGCCGACAGCCAGACCCAGGTGGAGATCCACGTGCTGCAGGGTGAGCGCGAGATGGCAACCGACAACCGGTCGCTGGGCAAGTTCCAGCTCACCGGCATCCCTCCCGCGCCGCGGGGCATGCCGCAGATCGAGGTCACCTTCGACATCGACGCCAACGGCATCCTCAACGTCAGCGCCAAGGACAAGGCCACCGCCAAGGAGCAGAAGGTCACCATCACCCACTCCTCGGGTCTGTCGAAGAACGAGGTGGAGAAGATGGTCGCCGATGCCCATAGCCACGAGGCCGAGGACAAGGAGCGGCGCGAGCTCGTCGACCTGAAGAACCGGGCCGAGAACCTCCAGTACCAGATGGAGAAGCTGGTGAAGGAGAACCGGGAGAAGCTCAGCCCGGACACCATCTCCAGCCTGGAGTCGGCGACCAAGCAGCTCGAGTCGGTGCGATCGGGGAACGACAAGGCCGCCATCGAGAGCGCGATGAGCGCCCTGGAGCAGGCCAGCCACAAGGCGGCCGAGGAGATGTACCGCGCGGCGGGCGCACAGGGCGCCCAGCCGGGCGCCCCCGGTGCCGCCCCCAGCTCGGACGCCCCGGGCAGCCAGGCCACCCCGAAGAAGGACGACGTGGTGGACGCGGAGTTCCGCACCAGCTAGGCGAGCGGCCGACGAGGCCACAGTGACGGGGCGGGTTCCAGCGCGGCTCGCCCCGTCGTCGTTTGGCAGGATGGGGGGCAATCGTCCCCCGCCGGGCGCGTCCTCTCCCCGGGACGGCGCTAAGGTGGACACGCACCCTCGCGACATGAGCGACCTCGCACCGGACGCCCGTGCCTTTCAGGCCTTCCTCGACGCCCAGCGGGCGGCGTTCCTCGAGCGCGAGGCGGTGCTGGAGCAGCTTGCGCTCGCCCTGCTCGCCCGGGAGCACGTGCTCCTCACCGGCCCGCCCGGCACCGCGAAGAGCGCGCTCGCCCATGCCGTGCTCGGCGGCATCGTGGAGGACGACGGGGAGGCCTCTCTCTTCACCCGCCAGCTGACCGAGGGGGCGGTGCAGACGGACCTCCTTGGCCCGGTGGACTTCAAGGTGCTCACCGAGACCGGCCGTACCCGCCACATCCTCGAGGAGGGGATGCTGGGGCACCGCTACGCCTTCCTGGACGAGATCTTCGACGGACGGGACATGCTGCTGCGGGCCGTCCTGAACGCACTGCACGAGCGCGAGCTGAAGCAGGGGCCGTCGGTGGAGCGCGGCCTGCTCGAGACTGCGGTCCTCACCAGCAACCGCTTCCTCTCCGAGGTAGTGGCCCGGGTTCCCGAGCTGCTCCTCGCCTTCGCCGACCGGATCGCCTTCCGGGCGTTCGTCCCCTCGAGCTTTGCCCGCGCGGAGAGCCGGCGGGCGCTGCTCCAGGGCGCGCTCCGGGCCCGCACCCCGACGGTGGAGGTGACGCTCCGGCGCTCGTCTCTCGCCAGGCTCCAGGCGCGGCTCCCCGCGGTGGAGGTCTCACCCGAGGTGCTGGAGGCCCTGGAGCGGCTGGTGGACGCGCTCCAGCCGGCGCTGGCCGCCGATGCGTCCGGAGAGCCGGCCACCCGGCTCTTCTCGCAGCGCACGCTGGTTCGCGCGGTCTGGGCTCTCCGGGCGGCGGTGGTACGCGATGCCTGCCGGCGAGACCGGCCGCTGATGGCTACCCCCGATGACCTCGGCGCGCTGTCGCTCTTCTTCGCCACTGCCGGCCCGGAGGGGGCCGAGCTGGAGGCGGTCATCGCCCATACCTCGGACGCGCGGGAACAGGGCCAGCTATCGACGGTGCGCCACGAGCAGCGGAGCTTCGCCGATGCGCTCCGGCGCGCGCTCGCCGAGACCCGGGCCGCCGCGGACGCCGAGGCCCGCGCGCTGGAGCTCCCCACCCTCACCGCCGAGACCGAGCGGCTCGCCGCGGGCGGTGCTCCGCCGGTGGTGCTGTCCAGGGCGGTGCCGTTGCTCGGCGCGCTGCGCGAACGTCTATCCCGTCCTCTCCGGGCCGAGCACCGTACCGTGCTTCTGGGCCTCGCCCGCAAGGCGGTCCAGACGCTCGAGCCATTGCTCCGGGGTGAGCTGGACGAGGCACAGCTCCGGCGGGCGGCTGAGCTTCCACCGCTGCTGGACGCCCCGGAGCTCGCCGCCGAACGGGCGCGGCTGGCGGAGCGGGTGCACCAGGCCGGTGCCGCCACCCGGGTCCGCTTCCTCGAGGAGGCGCGGGCCTTCGCCGAGACACCCCCGGCGAGCGTCGAGGCGCTGGGTCAGGCGCTGGAGCCCCTCGCCCGCTGGAGCGCCTCGCTCTCCCCGGACGATGCCGAGGCCACCCGGGCACGCGAGGTGGCGGCGAGGACGGCCTCCGAGGCGTTGCAGCTGCTGCTCACCGGGGCTGGTGCCGTTCCGGGCGACGCGACGGGTTTCGCCCGGCTCCGGGCGGCGCTGGACCGCGCCGCCGAGCGCATCCACCGGCTGAGGCCTGGGCTGGACCTCACGCCAGTGGCGCGGGCGCTGGCGCTGGGGCACGTGGCGGCGCTCGGGACGGGCGAGCCGCTGCTGCCGGCGCTGGAGCGGCTGGAGGCGGCGGAGCTGCTCTCCGACGAGGTCCGCGCCGCGCTGGCCACGGCAGCCCGGGCCCGCCCTCGCACTTCCCCCTCGGTCCCGGGGGTCGAGGTGGCCGAGGCGCTGTCGGGGGAGGCGTACCGCCGCTACCGCGCCGGCCTCGACGGCGCCGAGACCGACGCCGCCCGGGTCCTCCGGAAGCTCGGAGAGGACCCGGGAGGTGTGGATGCCCTGGAGGACGTCGCCGCGCGGCTGACCTACCTCCGGCGGTGGTACGACGCGCTGCACGCCGCGCTGGCGCCGCACGGGCCTCTCAGCGGCGGTGCCGAGACCGAGCAGCGGCTTGCCTCGCTCGTCAGTAGCCGCTTCCCGGCCCTGGTGCTCAAGGAGAGCGAGTTCGCCAGGCTCGACGCCGAGCTGCAGACGGTCGCGACCGGCCCCGCGTCCCGGCGTGCCCAGGACCTTCGCGCCGAGCTGGCCGCGCTCGCCGACGGATTCGGGACCTTCAGCCGTGCGCTGCTGGCCAGGCGAGCCTGAACGTCGTGCGCGCCGAGCGTCTCGAGCGTTTGCGGGCGAGGTTCGAGCGGCTCCGGGCCGACGGGCCCCGGCGTGCACTCTTCGGGAAGCCTGCCGCTCCTTCGCTCGCCCCGCTGGAGACCCTGGACGCGCGGCTCACCCGGGCGGGCGTCCACACCGCGGCCGATCTCCGGCTGCTGGTCCGCCTCGCCCGGCGCGAGGGAAGCCACGCCGCCCTCGCCCGGCGCTTCGGCGAGCGCACCGACGCCGCGCTGGCCGCCCTCGAGGCGCGCCTGGGGTGGAGCCGGCGCACGGCGGACGGACGGTGGGTCGCGGGGGAGCGGGCCCGGCTGGAGCGGGCTTTTCTCCGCGCCGAGCGGGTGGTCCGCACCGCGGATGTGCTCGACGCTCCGGCTGAGGTCGTGGCGGAGTGGCCCCTTCTGCCTTCCTCGGGTCCGGCCCCGCAGAGCCGGGCGCATTCCCGCTCTGCGGTGGGGGCGCTCCTGCTCGAGCGCGGCCTCTCCCAGGTGGCCGACCCCGAGCGCCGCCGGCTCGACGTGCAGCGCGCCCACGCCCTGCTGGAGTCCGGTGCGCTGGAGGAGGATGCCACCGAGCTCCGGCTCCGAGCGGCGCGCGATCGCTCCTGGGACGCGGCGGTGCCGCACGACGTGCGGAGCTGGGCCGGCCAGGCCGACTGGGCGCTGGCCCGGGCGCGGGTGGACCCGGGGGCCGCGTACGCTGCGCTCCGCATCCAGTACCTCCGGGCGGTGGAGGCCGGTGAGGACGAGGCGGCGCTCGTGCTCCGCAGGGCGCTCGAGGCGTTCCGGCTCGACCTCCCGGTGTCCGGCGCTGTTGGCCGGCCGCCCGGCCCGGCCCAGTCCTCCGGAGAGGATCGGCTGGTGGACCTGCTCCTGGGGAGCGAGTCCGTCGAGCGGCCGCTGCTGGACCTCGGCCGGGCCGCGGCGCGCCTCGTGGCCTGGGACGATGCACCGCTCGCGGGGGAGCGGGTGGCATCGGCGGACGTCCGGCACATCGCCCCCGACCGGCGGCTCGAGCTGGCGGTCACCTCGAACGTGGCCGATGTCCGCGACTTCGTGGTGGAGGACCCCCGTCGCCTGGTGCACGACCTCGCCTCGGGGGGACAACGGGTCAGGCGGCTGGTGGGAGGCACCGCACCGCGTCCGGCGCGCCGCGTCCGGGCGCGGGTCTACCTGGCGGACGCCTCGGGCTCGATGCGCGGTGCGCGGGCACGGCTGCGGGACGGACTGCTGCTCGCCGAGCTGGACGCGCTCCGGCGGCAGGCGCTCGACGGGGTGCCGGTGGATCCGGTGGACGTCTGCTTCTTCGGCGACCGGACGCTCCACTTCGAGCGGGTCGAGACCGCCGAGGCGGCCCGGGCGTGGATCGGCCGGCTGATGGAGGGAGGCCCGTGCAGCGGCATGACCGAGCTGAGCGCGGCGCTGGCCGGCGCGGCGCAGTGGCTGCACCAGGCCCGGCGCGATCCCGCGGTCGCCTCGGCGCTTCTGGTGGTGGTGACCGACGGCGAGGACGCGGTCGACGTGACGCGCATCGAGTCCGCCTGGGCGCCGCTCCGGGGGCTCCCGGTCTCGCTCCGGGTGGTCTGTCTCGGGGACGAGAACCCCTGGCTCAAGGGATGGGTGGCGCGTCAGCGCGCCGCGGGCGGGGACGCCGGGTGGCTGCACCTCGACGACGCGAGCCTCGCCGGGATGCCCATCGACTTCGACTTCCGCCCTCCCACCTTGCTGCCGGGGCCCGAGCGGGTGGAGGGGGTGGAGCTCGAGCAACTGCGGCCGCACCTGGAGACCCTGGCGCGCATCGCCGCGGGCGAGGAGCCAGTCCGACCGCCGGTGGACGCGGGCCGGTTCGACGCGCTTTTCCCCGAGCCGTCAGCGCCCTCGGGCGAGGACGACGCCTGGACCGTCGATGCGCTCGAGGCCATCGCCGAGGCCGCCGCGCTCGCCACCTTCGAGGAGCGGGCAACCGAAGCGGTGGTGCTCCTCGAGCACCTCCTCGCCCAGCGCGAGGTGCCCGTCGCCGCGCACCTCACGCGCCATGCGCGCCCGGGCCCCCGGACTGCCGATGCGCTGCAGAGGCTCCGGCTGCTCTGCCGCCCGGCCCGCTGACGTCGAGCTCGAGCCGCCTGACGCTCAGGCCGCGAGCTCGTGGCACCCGGAGAGCACGCGGCAGGCCCCTTCGTACAGCGCACGGCTCAGCGCGAGTCGCTGAGGGGTGGCTCCCGATCCGGCGACCGCACGGGTGCACCCGTCCACGTCACCCACGTCGGCGAAGTCGTTCAGGTGATGGGAATTCCAGAACCAGGTGGAGACCTCGGTGTTGCTCGTGGCGGCCAGCTCGGGGTGCCGGACCAGGTCGAGGTCCAGCGCGGTCCCCGCCTCCCGATAGCTCCGCCGACCGCTCAGCTGGATCCAGGACCGGCCGAAGAAGGGCGCGGACGGACGACGGGGACCGTCCTCCTCCTCCAGTCGGCGGAAAGACCTCGAGCTCGCGGCGAGCTGCGCGACGAGCATCGCGGCCCGGAGATGCGTGACACTGCCGGTGCGGGCCAGGATGGAATTGAGGCTCAGGACGGCGCGCGGGCTCGGGGCAGATGGCCTTCAGCTGCGATGGCGTGAGCGCGATGGCCACGGTCCGACCTCCTCGCCTCCTTGGACGTCCGGAGCAGGCGGCTCGTTTCGCCGTGCTCGAGAAGACGGACGCCAACTGTTCTGTGGCTCCTGGCACCCGGTTCTTCCCGGACAGGCCGTCCGCCTGTGCCACGCGGTCAGTGCTCGAGCGTTTCGCACGGTCCGTGGGCTGGAGGCGGCCTAAAGTCCCGGGAGATGGCCTTCCGGTGGTTTCGACGGCGTCCCGCCCCGGCGCCGGATCCGATCGCGGCGTACGACGACCTGGTCTCCGACCTTGCCGGCGAGGCGGCCGAGCTGCGGCGCGCGGCCGCGACGCTCCTCACCGTGCGTTCCCGGCTGGGGCGCGAGCTGTCGGGGATGGAGCAGATCGCCCGGACGCTGCGGGAACGGGCGGAGCGGGCGCGGGGCGGGGTGGACGGGCGGACCGCCGAGGTGCTCGACGCCGATGCGCGCCGCGAGGACGGACGGGCAGAGGGGCTCCGCGAGGAGCTCGCGCGCACCGAGACCGACGTCGCCCAGCTCGAGGAGGCCGCGCGGCGGGTGGCGGGGCAGGTGGATCGCCTCCGCTCGGAGCGCGATCTCGCCGCCGCCCGGCTCACCGCGGGGACGGCGCTCGCCGCCGAGGCCCAGCGCTCCCGCGCCGATCGCATCCGCCGGCTGGTGGCGGTGGACGCCGCCCGCGACGAGATCGAGCGGGCGCACGCGCTCGCCGAGGTCTGGCGCGAGGATGCCGGCTGAGCGTTCCCCACACCCCGGGTCAGGTCCGCCGGGCGCTCTGGTGCAGCTCGAGGAGGATGCCACCGTCCTTGAACAGGCGGACCGCGCCCGAGGTCTGGCTCACCACCAGGGCCAGGCACTGCGTCGCCGCGGTGATGTTCGCCGCCGCCGCGTGTCGGGCGCCGAGGCCCAGCGGGACCTTGGCGTCCTCGTCACCCGCGGAGAGGTAGCGCCCGGCGGAGAGCACCACCCCGTCCTCGCGGATGACGAACGCGCCGTCGAGCACCGAGAAGTTCTTGATCGCCTCGCGGATCCGCGGGTCGAGCACGTTGCGCTCGCTCTCGCCCAGACCCTGGAAGGGATTGATCGTGATCTGCCGGCTCTTCTCCAGCACGCTGTTGTGGTCGCCGATGGTGATGATCGTCCCCACCGGGTGGCCCTCGTAGCCCTCCTGGCCGATCTGCAGCGCCAGCTGGATGAGGGCGTCCACCACCTGGCTGTTGAACTGGTCGCCGAGCTTGATGCCCTCGATCGCCACCCGATCGTCGAGCGAGCCCCCGATGCGCATCTGCATCAAGGTGTCCGGCGGACGTCCCACGCGGCCGGTCATGCAGAGCACCAGGTCCCCCTCCTTGAACGCCCCCTGGGCGAGGGCGGAGACGAGCGCCACCTTCACCCGCTCCACGCGGCTGTAGTCGTAGGCGGGGATGACCAGCGCCCGCTGCTTCCGGGCCTGGAGCTCGGCGGCGATCTGCTCGGCGGTGACCGCGTAGACCAGCTTGCCCCTGGCCGGCTTCCGCCGCAGGTCGTCGGGCGGGATGGGGATGTCGCAGATATAGAGGAAGTGGTCGATGTCCGGCTTGGCGGCGAGCGCCAGCGCCGAGCGCAGGAATTCCCGGTCGAACCGGGTCGCCTCCTGTCGCGCCGTCTTCTCCGCGTCCGCCATGGGCAGGCCAGGTTACCTTGACTTCACCCGGGCGCCAGATAAGACTCCGCGGCCTTTTTTTCGGGGGTGCACGGCGTTCGACGAACGCACACCGTTCCCACCTCCGCGGACGGCAGGGTCACGGAGTCGCACCTTTGAATCAGAAAGATCTGAAGCGCTACCGGAAGATGCTCGAGGACAGCAAGTCAGCCCTCCTCGAAAGCGCGAAGAAGACCCTCATGGAGGAGTCGAACTTCGACACCGACGACCTCCCGGATGAGATCGACCTCGCCTCCAGCGAGTACGCCCAGTCCATGGTGTTCCGTCTCCGGGACCGGGAGAAGTTCCTCCTCAAGAAGATCGAGAAGGCGCTGTCGCGGATCGAGGACGGGACGTTCGGGGTCTGCGAGCGGTGCGAGGAGCCCATCGCCCCCAAGCGCCTCGAGGCCCGGCCGGTCACCACCTTGTGTATCCGCTGCAAGGAAGAGCAGGAGAAGAAGGAAAAGTCGTACGGGTGAGGTGGGCCTGCTCGGGGTGAGCGCCCGGGTTCGGGCCCACATCCCGGCGGTTCACCCCCCGGGCGTCGCGCGCACCGCCCGCCGAAGCGCCGCGAGCAGCACCAGGGTGAGGGCGTAGAGCCCGGCGGCCGCCAGGAGCGACGGCCCGGGCGCCGGCCTTCGCACCGCCAGCAAGACGTTGAACAGGCCGAGGGCCAGCCCTCCCGCTCCGAGGAGCAGGCCCATCCCCAGCCCCGCGCGCTCCGCGCGGACGGCCACCAGGCACCAGGCGAAGAGCCCGTTCTGCAACGCCGCCAGCGCCGCCCCCAGCGCCGCCGCGACGAGGAGCACCGCCGCCGCTCCCTCGACGTGCAGAAGCAGCGGGGCGCCGGCCACCAGCAGACATGCCCCGGCGATGGTGACCGGGCCTCCGCCAATCCGGCCGAGCGCCAGCCTTCCCGCCGGAATGGCGGCGACCGCCAGCCCCAGGAAGAACGCGGTGGTGATCGCCGTCGCCGGTACGCCGGGGCCGGCGCCGGCCCTCGGCAGCCCGCTGTTCAGGAAGCGGAAGGCGAGCGCCGAGCTCGTCCCGACCGCGAAGAGGACCCACCCGGCTCCGCTCCTGGAACGATCGGTCGGCGCCGGGGCCTCCTCTGCGTCGGCGGCGAGCGGCTCCCGTCGATCCAGCACCCGGACGACCAGCGCGGTCACCACGAGCACTGCCGAGGCCATCACGAAGGTGGGGAGCGGTCCCAGCGAGAGGAGCCAGGCCCGCGCCGAAGGAGCTGCCGCGCCGACCAGCCCCGCGGCGGCGGTGAGAACCGACGAGGCCAGAGGCAGCGCCCCCGGACGCGCGTACCTGCCGAGGAGGGAGAGCGCCGGAGCACGGAACACCGCCATCGCGCAGGCCCAGCCGATGAGCAGGGCAGGGACCAGCGACGCCGGCCCGGGCCTCGCGCCCGCCGCCGCGAGCGGGAGCGCGAGGAAGAGGAGGGCGGCCAGGAGCACCCCGCCCAGCACCAGGAAGAAGCGCCGGAAGAGGCCGGTCCGGGCCCGGTCGGAGAGCGAACCCATCAGCGGCTCGAGCACCGCGCCGAGGAATCCCTCCACCGTGACCAGGACCGTGGCGAGGTAGGCGTCGAAGCCCGCGCGCAGCAGCAGCTCGGCCAGGTAGAGGTTGTAGGCCACCCAGGCGACGTTCACCGCGCCGTGCAGACCCGCCAGCCCGAGCACCGGGCCCCAGCGGGCCGGCGCGGCCTGTTCCCTCGCGTCGCCGGGCCTCAGCTGCCGATCTCGACCCGGACCAGCTCCCGGCCCACCAGGAACTGATCGCCGTGCTCGACGAAGCTGGGGGCGGAGATGCGGAGGAAGGTCCCGTTCGAGCTGCCCACGTCCTTGACCGTGAGACGCTCTCCCCGGGCGTTCAGCACCGCGTGGCGCCCGGAGACGAATCCGTCGCCGGGGAAGGTGATGTCGCCCACCTCGCGCCCCAGGAGATTCTCGCCCTCGCGCAGACAGAACGCCGCGCCCCGCATCCCACCCTCGAGCAGCTGGACCATGCGCAGCTTGAACCCGGGGTCCGCCGAGCCCCAGGCGATGGTGCCCCCGTTGCCGGGGGTCACCGGGGGGATGGCCTCCAGCAAGAGCCGCTGCCGCCCCAGCCGGAGCTCACCACCCACGGGCAGCTCACGCTCCGCCTTGAGCCGGGCGAAGACGCCGTTGCCTCCACCGAGGTCCTCGATGGCCAGCCGCTGGCCGGAGAAGAAGAAGCGGGCCTGCACCGGGGCGATGAACGGGTCGTCGGGCAGGGTGAGGTCGGCGCGCGTGCCGCAGGTCAGCGTCTCTCCGCTCATCGGGACCGACATCTCCGGCCCACCGTCGGCGCGGACGACGCGAAAGCTGACCTGTGGCCGGCCGGCGCTCGGCGGGCCCATCACCATCGTCCCCCCCGCCAGCGGGGTTCCGCAGCGGGTGCAGCGAAGTTGCTCATCGGGATTCGGCGCATCACAACGCGGGCAGGAGGCCATCGGAACCGAGGGCGGCGAGCGTACCATGCAGCCTTGCGGCTCCGTCCCAGGAGTGGGAGCGTCGGATTCCGGTCGTGAACTGCCCCGCCTGCTCCATTGAGACCGCCCCCCAGGCGCAGTTCTGTGCGGCCTGCGGGAACGCGCTTCCCCGGGAGGCGGCCGGGGATCCGTACCTCGGCCAGGTGGTGGCCCGGAAGTACCGGGTGGAGAAGCTCCTGGGCGAGGGGGGCATGGGCCGCGTCTACCGCGCCAATCAGCTGGTGCTGGAGAAGCCGGTGGTGCTGAAGCTGCTCCACCCCTCGCTCCAGAAGGACGCCCGCACCGTGGCCCGGTTCCAGCGCGAGGCCAAGGCAGCCAGCCGGCTCAACCACCCCAACTCCATCGACGTGCTGGACTTCGGCCAGACCGACGACGGCGCGCTGTTCATCGCCATGGAGTTCGTGGACGGCCGGGACCTGCACCAGGTCCTCACCGAGGACTGGCCGCTGCCGGAGCCGCGGGTCATCCGGATCGTCACCCAGGTGCTGTCGGCGCTCGCCGATGCGCACCAGGCGGGGGTCATCCACCGCGACCTGAAACCAGAGAACGTGATGGTGATGGCCCGGCGGGGCGGTGAGTCGGACGTGATCAAGGTGCTGGACTTCGGCATCGCCAAGATCGTCGACGGGAGCTCCGGCGAAGGCCCCTCGCTCACCCGGACCGGGTTCGTCTGCGGAACTCCCGAGTACATGAGTCCCGAGCAGGCCCGGGGCTCGCCCCTGGATGCCCGGAGCGACCTGTACTCGGTCGGGGTGCTGCTCTACCAGCTGGTGACCCGGCGGCTGCCGTTCAGCTCCGACTCGGCGATGGGCTATGCCACCAAGCACCTGACCGAGGACCCGAAGCCGCCCAATGCGCTTCGCCCGGGCTGCTGCAGCCGCGAGCTGGAGGCGCTCATCCTCTGGGCGCTTCGCAAGGAGCCCGCGGACCGGCCGCAGACCGCGGTGGCCTTCCTCGACTCGCTGAATCTCCTCCCTGCCGCCGAAGCGGTGCATGCGCCCCGCACCGCGCGCGTTCCCATCCCGCTGGGCATGGTGGGATCGACCGAGGATCAGCTCGGAAGCGCGCCCACCATCGCCAGCAGCCGGCGGGCCGCCAGACGCGGCGGCCGCGGCCTGCAGCTCGGGCTGGGGGCGCTGGTGCTGGTGGCGGCCGCCGGCGCCGGGGTGCTCGCCTTCAAGCCGCTCACCGAGACGCCCGGACAGGCCGCGCCGATGCCACCCCCGGCCGTCACCGTGGTGCCGGCGTGGGCGCGCGAGGTGCCGCCGGAGAAGCGGGAAGCCGCGCGGGCCGCGCAGCTGGTTCAGGACGGCGACAACCTCTACCTCGCCGGAGACCGGACGCTTGCCCGCGCCAAGTACCTCGAGGCGTTCGAGGCCGACCCGAGCGCGGCGCTGGCCCTGAAGCTGGGGATGCTGGCCCGTCTCCGGGGCGCCGAGGGAGAGGCCGAGGCCCGGGGCTTCTTCGGCCGGGTGCTGAAGGAGTCTCCGGGATCGCCGGCCCGCGCCGTCCTCCGCGAGTGGTATCCAGATCTGGAGCAGACGGTCTCCAGCCGCTGAACCGCGGTCAGCGGGGAGCGTCGACGGGGGCGATCACGCCGCCAGCTCGACGGTCAGCGTCTGCTGCCCGATCCGCACCCGATCTCCCTGCCTGAGGGGCCGCTCCTGCGGCCCGAGGCGGACAAAGGTCCCCAGCCCGCCCGAGAGGTCGCGGAGCACGGCCCCCTGGGGCGCGGGGCTGATCTCACAGTGGCGCGCGGCGAGATGGGGGTCCGGGGCGAAGACCAGGTCGGCGCCGGAGGAGCCGAGCGTCAGCGACGGCTGCGCGGTCACCACCGCCCGACCGGGCCGCAGCCCGACCAGGATCTCCTCCAGCCCCCACAGCCCGCCCGCCTGGGGCACCGGCGCGCCATAGGTCCGTGGCTTTCCGGTCTCGGCGGCGCGGGGCAGCAGCGGGCCCACGTAGCGCAGCACGTGCGGGCCCACCGAGAAGAGCGCCCCGGGCGTGAGCAGCTCGTGGGTGGTGATGGCGACGTACACGCCCGAGACGCTCTCCTCGTCCTTCACCGTGAGCTGCCCTTCTCGGATGCGGAAGGCGGCGTGGTGAGGCGAGACGAAGGGATCGTCGGCGAAGAGGATGGCCCCCCGCTGGCGGCCCACGCTGCAGCCGTTGGCCATCAGCCGGAAGCGCTGGCCGCGCGCGGGCCCGGCGCTCACGCTGAGGATGTAGCGGCTCGGCACCGGGGCGGGGGCGGCCGGACGGGCGCCAGGACCGGTCCGGGGAATGCCTCCCGACGGTGTGGGCGAGTTCCGGAGCCCCACTCCGGAGGGACCCGCTGCGGCGGACGGAGGCCGGGACGCTGGAGGGCCCGAGGGCGCCGGCGGGGCCACGGCGGGGGTGGAGCCGGTGGGCCTCCGGGCAGGCGCTGGCGCTCTTCCCCAGGTCTTTCCGCAGGCTTCGCACCGCTGCGCGCCTGCCGGGTTGAGCACGTCGCAGGACGGGCAGACCACGCCGAGGTGACTCACCAGAAGGCGCGACATGGGCGGGCGTCGGTCACTGTAGGAACCAGCTCGGTGCACGGTCAATGTTCAGCCCCAGCGGCCAGTTCCGGGGTCGGTGCGTTGAACACCTCCGATCGCACAGTTACGATTGTGCAGTATCGATGATTCGCCTCAACGACATCCTGACCCAGGTCAAGAGCTACCACCCCGACCCGGATCTGGACGTCATCAAGAAGGCCTACGTCTACTCGGCCAAGGTCCACCAGGGGCAGCTCCGGCACTCGGGCGAGCCCTACCTCGTCCATCCCCTCGAGGTTGCAGGCATCCTGGCCGACCTCAAGCTGGACGAGGCGAGCATCGTCACCGGGCTCCTCCACGACACCATCGAGGACACCCTGGCCACCCCCGACGAGCTGACCGAGCTCTTCGGACCCGAGGTCACCCAGCTGGTGGATGGGGTGACCAAGCTGTCCAAGTTCCAGGCCAGCGCCACCCTGAGCCAGGAGGAGAAGCAGGCCGAGAACTTCCGGAAGATGATCATCGCGATGGCGCAGGACATCCGCGTCATCCTGGTGAAGCTCGCCGACCGCACCCACAACATGCGGACGCTGGAGTACATGCGCGAGGACAAGCGCCAGCGCATCGCCCAGGAGACGCTGGACATCTACGCGCCGCTGGCCAACCGGCTGGGCATCAGCTGGATCAAGACCGAGCTGGAGGACCTGAGCTTCCGCTGGCTCAAGCCCGCCGAGTACGCCGACCTCGCCGAGCGCGTGGGCAAGCGCAAGAAGGAGCGCGAGCAGTACATCGACGACGTGGTCCACCTCATCGAGCGCAAGCTCACCGAGCGCGACCTCCAGGCGAAGGTCTCGGGACGCTTCAAGCACCTCTACAGCATCTGGAAGAAGATGCGGGCCAACGGCATCGACTTCGACCAGGTGCACGACATGATCGCCTTCCGGCTGATCATGCCCACCATCCCCAGCTGCTACGAGGCCCTCGGGCTCATCCACCAGCTGTGGAAGCCGGTGCCGGGGCGGTTCAAGGACTTCATCGCCATCCCCAAGCCAAACATGTACCAGTCGCTTCACACCACGGTCATCGGGCCGCTGGGGGAGCGGGTGGAGGTGCAGATCCGCACCGAGGAGATGCACCGGATCGCCGAGGAGGGCATCGCCGCCCACTGGGCCTACAAGGAAGGCAAGGCGCTGGTCAGCCGGGACGACGAGAAGTTCGCCTGGCTACGGCAGCTGATGGAGTGGCAGCAGGACCTGAAGGACCCCAAGGAGTTCCTGGAGACGGTGAAGGTGGACCTCTTCACCGACGAGGTCTTCGTCTTCACCCCCAAGGGCGACGTGAAGAGCCTCCCCCGGGGCGCGACGCCGGTGGACTTCGCCTACGCCATCCACTCCGACGTGGGCGGCCGCTGCGTGGGCGCCAAGGTGAACGGGAAGATCGTCCCCCTGCGGTACAAGCTGAAGAACGGCGATACGGTGGAGGTGCTCACCAGCCCCGGCGCCCACCCGAGCAAGGACTGGCTGACCTTCGTCAAGACCAGCCGGGCCCAGCAGCGCATCCGCGGCTTCATCAAGCAGCAGCAGAGGGAGAAGAGCCAGCAGCTCGGCCGCGAGCTCCTGGACAAGGAGTTCCGGCGGGTCGGCCTGAACCTCAACAAGCTGCTCCGCTCCGGCGAGCTGAAGCCGGTGGCGGCCGAGCTGGGATACCGCATCGAGGACGACCTGATGGTGGGCGTGGGCTACGGCAAGGTGGTTCCCAACCAGCTGCTGGCCCGCCTGCTCCCCCCCGAGAAGCTGGCGGAGACCGAGAAGGCGGCACGGACCGACGGGACCAACGGGACGCCGGCCGCCGAGAGCGCGTCCCCGACGCCGGTGGCGAACAGCCTCGGTCGGGTGACCGAGCTGGCGAGGAAGCTGGTCGGGCGGCGGAGCCGGACCGGCGTCCTCATTGGCGGCGTGGACGACGTGCTGGTCCGCTTCGGCCGCTGCTGCAACCCGGTGCCCGGAGACCCGATCGCGGGCTTCATCACCCGCAACCAGGGGGTGACGGTGCACACCGTGGGGTGCGAGCGCGCGCTGGCCACCGACCCCGAGCGCCGGGTGGACGTCGCCTGGGACGTGCGCGGCGACTACAAGCGCGCGGTCACGCTCCGGGTCCTCACCGCCGACCGGCCGGGGCTGCTGGCCGACATGTCCAACATCTTCAGCAAGAAGGGCGTCAACATCAGCCAGGCCAACTGCCGGGTGACCGGGGACGACCGGGCGGTGAACACCTTCGAGGTCACGATCTCCGACCTGAAGCAGCTCACCGATCTGATGCGGACCATCGAGCGGCTGAACGGCGTGTACTCGGTGGAGCGCGTGTGAGTCAGGGCTCCTGGCGGCGCTAGGCTGCCTCGGCGCTCTCGATCACCGGCGCCGGCGACAGCTCCGGGTGCTGCGCCGCGAGCTCGGCGCGCAGGTCGGCGGGGAGGGCGATGAACGCCATCCGGGCCGCGGCGATGCGCTGCCGATCCTGGCCGTGGGGCTTCCTGGAGATCTCCAGCTCGCGCTCCAGGTAGATGCGGATCATCGCCGGCCGACCGGTGAGGATGAGCACCTCGGCCAGGCCCAGGTGCGGGTCGCCCAGCGCGGCGCCGCTCCAGTGCTCGGGCACGGCACGCCGCACGTCCTCGGGCCGGACCGCCCCTATGGCGAAGGCCCGGCCCAGCGCCTCGCCCAGCAGCCGGCGCTCGGCGGGGATGAGCCGGCCCACCGCGTTGAGCAGGGTGCCGGCGAGCGGCCCGAAGGTGAACATCAGCTCGAAGAATCGAGACCGGGTGAGCTCGTGGCCGTGCTCCTCCAGCCAGCGGACGATCTCCCGCGCGTCGTGGGTGCGCAGCGCGTCCTTGAGGACCTGACGGGCCTGGGAGATGTCGAGGCGGGGATCCCGGGCGTTCGGGGCAGTGGAGAGCATGCTGGCCGGAGGCGCTTGCAACGCCCGGCCCACCGGGCGCGGCGCGTCGAGACCCAGGGGTGGCGCACGCTTGAGGCCCGGAGGGTCCGGCGCCGCCGCGGGTCAACGGCTGGGCGCGGGGTCGTCTCCACCCGGCGGGCAGCAGTTGCACCCTCAGGGTGGGCGGGAGTAGCAGGCAGCCCATGCACCGGTCCGTGATCGAGTCCCTGCAGGCTCCGAAGGCCATCGGCCCCTACTCGCAGGCGATCGCCGTGCCCGCCTCGCGGATGGTGTTCCTCTCCGGGCAGATCCCGCTCGACCCGGGAACCGGCGAGCTGGTGGCGGGGGACGTGAGCGCCCAGACCGCGCAGGTGATGAAGAACCTCGGAGCGGTGCTCACCGCCGCCGGCGTGTCGTTCGACCACGTGGTCCGCTGCACCATCTACCTGGTCGACCTCGCCGACTTCGCAGCAGTCAACAAGGTCTACGCTCAGGCGTTCCGGACCGCCCCGCCGGCGCGGGCCACGGTGCAGGTGGCGGCGCTGCCCAAGGGCGCCCGGGTGGAGATCGACGCCATCGCCGTGGGCTGAGGGCGAGGGGTTCGGTTCGAGCGAGCGGTGGAGAGTTCCTGGCCAGGGGGCCGATGCCTGCATCGACGGCCTGAACGAGCTCAGCAGAGCTGATCGGTCAGCTCCGCTGAGCTCGGGTGCGGCCGGCGCCCTTCAGTTCCGCGCGGCGGACGGCCCGGCCGTCGCGTCCGCCACCAGCCGCCCATAGAGGTCGGCCGGCTTCACGCCGGAGGACAGGAGCTTGTCCGCGCGGGCGATCTCCTTGTCGATCTCCGCCTTGAGCTGCTCGAAGGACTGCCATCCCCCGATGTGCTCGCGGCCGTTCACGAAGAAGGTGGGTGTCGCCGAGACGCCGGCCGCGCTGGCGGCCTGCTTGTCAGCGGCCACCCGGCCCTCGGTCGCGGGGTCGGTCAGCGAGGCCCTGAACCTCGTCAGGTCCATGCCGAAGGAGGCCGCGGCCTTCTCCAGCGAGGCCTGGTCGAGCTCGTGCTGGTGGGCGTACATCCAGTCGTGCATCTGCCAGAACTTTCCCTGGGCCTGGGCAGCCACGCCGGCCCGCGCGGCCAGGGGCGCGTCGGGATGCATCGGCAGGGGCAGGTGCCGGAACACGAACCGGACGTCCTTGGGGTAGGCCTGGCGGATCTGCGCCACGATCGGCGCGGCGCGCGAACAGAACGGGCACTGGAAGTCGCTCCACTCGACGATGGTGACCTTCGCCACCGCCGGGCCGAACGAGGGTGAATCGGCCGGCGCGTCCACCTTCTTCACCACCGGGGGCGGGATGGCGGACGCCACGGCCTTCTCTTGCAGACGGGCGTACACCTGGGCCGCCGGAACGCCCTGCCGCACCATCCCCTCGGCCTTGGCCAGCTCCTCGTCGATGAGGCTGCTGAACGCGTCCAGAGGCGCAGCGCCACCGGGCAGCCGGCGCCCGTTGACGAAGAAGGCCGGGGTGCCGCTGACGTTCACGTTGGTGGCGAGGTCCATGTCCCGCTGGATGACCGCCGCGACCTTGGGGTCGTTCTGGTCTCGCTTCCAGCGCTCCACGTCCAGACCGATCTCCCGCGCGTACTTCTCCAGCGTGTCGGGGTCGAGCTGCGGGCTGGCGAACAGCCGGTCGTGCATCTCCCAGTACCGGCCCTGCATCCCTGCGGCCACCGCGGCCCGGGAGGCAGCCATGGCCTGCGGGTGGAGAGACACCAGCGGGAACTGCTTCATCACCAGCCGCACCTTCCCCGCGTACTTCTTCTCCACCTGGCTCACCGTGGCGTGCGCCTGCCGGCAGTAGGGGCACTGGTAGTCGCTGAATTCCACCAGCGTCACCAGGGCGTCGGCCGGGCCGCGCGCCGGTGAATCCTCGACCGGGAGCCGGAAGACGGTGGTGTCCGGGGGCGGCCGCTGGCGGACCGACGGGGTACCGGGGCGCTGGGCAACCGCGGTGGGGACGGTGGTGCGGGTGGCCTGGCCGACGAAGAAGCCCAGGATGAGCCCCGCGGCCAGGACGAGAAGGTGGCTGACTTTCATGATGACTCTGGACTGCTCCTCGGGAGGGGCGCCGCCCGGCGCGGCTGGAAGCGACCGGCGGCAGTGCTATGAAGGGGATACTCCGGCATGGGCCGCCTCGTCCAGCTTCGGGTCGGGGCGCTGCCCTGTCCACTCCCCATCGTGCGGCTTGCCGAGTGCGCCCGCGGGCTGGACGCCGGCGATCTGGTGGACCTCACCGGCTCGGACCCGGCGATCGGCCCGGACGTGGATGCCTGGTGCATGCGCTTTGGCCACCGCGTGCTGTCCGCGGACCGGGGTCCGGGTGGGTGGAGCATCCGGGTCCAGCTCACCTCCCGCGGACGGGATTGGGTACCCGGCGCCCCGGGGGGGCAGGAGTCCAACACCGCGGGATGACGGCCGGGCAGCGATGGCACCGGGCTTGAAGTGACCCGTGGCCCATGAGACTTCGCAACTCAGCAGTTCCCGGTGCGGGCCCGGTGTCGGAGCCGGACATCGTCGCCGAGGCCGATGCGCTCGCTCGGTCCATCGGGCTGCTCAGCGACGAAGTCCAGGCGCTGAGCGAACGCGCCGCCCGGCTGCAACAGGCTGGTCATCCGGAGGCGGAGTGGCTCCTGGCCCGGTTCCAGACCCACCGGCTCGCTTGCCCCGACCTCTCGGGCCCCGCGGCCCGGATCCTGATCCAGGCCAGCTTCGCCGCCCTCGAGGAGCACCGGGCCGGGCTGGCACGCGACGCCGCGGAGCTCGACCGGGTCGAGGCCGCCGCCGAGGAGGCCCGGGCCGAGGAGGTGCGACGTGCCGAGGCCGCGAGGAGGGAGGCGGAGGCCCGCGCCCGACGCGAGGCACAGGCGGCCGCCCAGCGACGCCCGGGCCCCGCGCCGGTCCTCTCTCCGCAGGGGGCCCCGGCCCCCGCCGGTCCCCGGCCTGCGGGTCAGCCGCTGGGCAAGATCTCTGCCCCCGCGGCGGCCGTCGCGGGGGGCCCGGGCCGCAACGGCGCCCGCGTCCCGATGCAGACCCAGGTGGACATGACGAGCGACTCGAACGTCTTCACCGGGTTCAGCACCAACCTGAGCGAGGGCGGGGTGTTCGTCGCCACGGTGAATCTACTGCCCGTGGGGACGCCGGTGGACCTGACCTTCAGCCTTCCGGGGAAGACCCGCATCACGGTCAGGGGCGAGGTGCGCTGGACGCGCGAGATCGACGACCGGGTGCCGGACGTGTTCCCCGGGGTGGGCGTGCGCTTCCTCGAGCTCAGCGCCGAGGCCAGCGAGGCGCTGCACCGCTTCGTGGCCGAGCGCGAGCCGCTCTTCTACCCGGACTGACGGCCGAAGCCGGTCTCGGCCGTGGCTCAACCCAGCGGCTCTCCGCCGTGGACAGGCGCCGAGGTCACGTCGAGCACCCGCTGCTCCAGCGAGCTGCCCTGGGCGAGCGAGGTGATGCGCGCGCCGCGGGCGAGCAGGAGCTCGAGCACCGAGGCAATGACGTCGTCGGCGGGAGGCGCATCGGGCGAGAGCCGCACCGTGAGCCGTCCGGACGGGGAGAGGTCCAGCTGGGCCACCCCGGGCAGCAACCGGATCTCCGGAAGCGGCACGTCCCCGCGGCTCAGCTGGACCGAGAACTCGGCGCCGCGCCGGGTGACCTCGGCCAGCGTGCCGTCCTGGACCACCTTGCCGTGGTCGAGCACCGTGACCGCATCGCAAAGCCGCTCCAGCTCCGAGAGGTTGTGGCTGCTGATGACCACCGTTCGCTGCCCGCGCAGCCCGGCCAGGAGCGTTCGGACCTCTGCCGCAGCCCGCGGGTCCAGCCCGGCGGTGGGCTCGTCGAGGAGCAGCAACTCCGGCGCGCCGAGCAGCGCCTGGGCCAGGGCAACCCGCTTGGCCACCCCGTGGGAGAGCGACCGCGGCGAGGCATCCCAGGCCTCGGGGAGGGCCACTTGCTCCAGGGCGATGCGGGCCGCGGCCTCCGGACGGGTCTCCCCGGACAGCCTGGCCCAGGTCGTCAGGAGCGTGCCCACGTCGAGGTACGCGGGCAGCGGCGCATCCTGGGGGAGCACGCCGAGGCGCGGGCGGGCGGGGCCCCGGTCGTGCGGGTCCCGGGCCAGAACGCGCACCGTGCCCTGGCCCGGGCGCAGGAACCCGGCGGCGAGGCCGAAGGTGGTCGTCTTGCCGGCGCCGTTCGGACCCACCAGGCCGTGGCAGCTGCCGGTGCGTACCTGGAAGCTCACCCGGTCGAGCGCCACCGTCCTGCCGTAGCGCTTCGTCACCCCGTCGAAGCTGAGCGCGGCGTCCACGGCGGTCACAGGTCCCTGAACCGGAACGCGGCCCAGGCGCCAGCGAGGAAGACGGTCCCGAAGGCCGCGTAGGCCGCAGCCGAGGTGAGCAGGGCGGTGGACGAGCCGAGCACACCCGAGGCGTACGCGGATGGCGACAGCCAGCGGAGGGCCTCGGTCCACGAGGCGGAGCCGCCCATCCGGTGCACCAGCGCCGCCCGGCCTCCGATGGCGTCGAGGAGCCAGAACCCGAACAGCGCCACCACGTTGAGCAGCAGGCTGGCCGCAGGGCTGCTGGTCAGCGTCGACGAGAGCGCGGTCAGGGCGAGGTACCCGAAGGCGAAGGCCGTGCCCCCCACCCAGAAGCGGGCCGCCGCCTCGGCGTAGCCGAGCGGCTCGAGCCCCGGCCGCAGACCCGCACCGGCCACGAAGAGGCCAGTCAGCACCAGCGCCAGGAGCACCCCCAGAACCAGCGCCTGGGCGACGAACTTTCCGGCGAGGATGCTTCCCCGCCGTGCCCGGACCGCGAGGTAGCGGACGCTGCCCGTGTTCACCTCGGCGCTGACCTGGTCGTAGCCGAGGAGGGCGATGAAGAGCGGAAGGAAGAAGAGCGTGGCCCGGAACACCAGCGGCACCAGCAGGGGGAGCTCGGACAGGCGCTGGAAGGCCGCGCCGTCCTCGCCGGCCAGGAAGCCCAGGATGCCCGCGCTGGCCGCGGCGGCAGCCTCGGGGCCCTGGGCGTCGAGTCCGCGGGTCAGCAGCCCCACCACCAGGCCGATCAGCGCGGTCGAGGTGGCGAAGAGCAGCAAGAGAACCAGCACCCGGGCGTTCCGGACGATGCGAAGCAGCTCGGTCCGGCTCACCGCCAGGGTCTCGAGGAGGGGGCTCGACGGGCTCAACGTGGGCCCAGGGCCTACCAGAGGATACCGGCCAAAGTCTTCACCGGTCGGCGGAGGTCATCGTACGATGAAGGGACATGCGCGCTGCGCTCCCCCTCGCGTTCCTCGCCGTGCTGCTCAGCGGCTTCGCCCCCGAGGACGAGGCGCTCGATCCCGCCACCCTTCCCGGAGCCTTCAGCTTCCCGGCTTCGGTGGACACGTCCGAGGCCACGCCGGTGGCTCCCGTCGCCTCGCCCGCGGTGCCGAGCCGGGTGAAGACCCCGCCGCTCGCCTCGGTGCGTCCACTCGCGCCGGCCGACGATCTGCTCTCGCGCGCCCGCCGGGACGGCTCGCGCTACGTGGTGGCGGAACCGGAAGGGGAGGCGGCACTCACCCTGGTTCCCTCCATCCAGGAGAGCCTCGCCCGTACGCTCACCGACTACCAGACACCCTGGGCGGCGGTGGTGGTGCTCGAGCCTTCCTCCGGGCGGGTGCTGGCGATGGTGGAGCACAGCCAGGCCGCGCCTGGACTCCGGGGCCTCCCGGTCAAGGCGGTGTTTCCCGCGGCGAGCGTCTTCAAGCTGGTGACCGCCAGCGCGTTGCTCGACGAGGGGGTCAGCCCCGAGGACGAGTCCTGCTACCACGGCGGCAAGCGGCGGGTGAGCGAGTCGCTGCTCGCCGACTCGAGCCGCGACCGCGAGTGCGTCAGCCTCTCCGAGGCCCTGGGGCGGAGCACCAACGTGGTCTTCGCCAAGCTGACCCACCGCTACCTCGACGCGGACAAGCTCCGCGCCGCGGCCGAGCTGTTCCACTTCAACCGGCCCATCCCCTTCGCCATCCCCACCGAACCGTCGCTGGCCGCAGTCCCTGACCAGCCGCTGGAGCTGGCGCGCACGGGGGCGGGCTTCGGGGACGTGTACCTCTCGCCGCTGCACGGGGCGCTCATCGCCTCGGTCGCTGCGAACCGCGGTCTGTGGCGCGCTCCGATCCTCTTCGAGCGGGACCTCGCCACCGCGCCGGACCCGGAGCGGGTGCTGAGCGAGGAGCGGGCCCAGGAGCTGACCGCGATGATGGAGGAGACGGTGACCCATGGCACCGCCCGGCGCTTCTTCCGCCTGCGGGAGCTCCGGGGCGCGGTGGGCAAGACCGGCTCGCTCGCCGACCGGAACCCCTTCCGCGACTACTCCTGGTTCGTCGGCTTCGCCCCCAAGGACGAGCCCCGGATCGCGGTGGCCGCGGTGGTGGTGAACGAGCCCCGCTGGCGCATCCGCGCGCCCTGGCTGGCCCGGGAGGCGATGCGGCTCGGGCTGGACGCGGTGGGGTCGGGGCGGCTGGCCTCGCTCAGCGGAGCTCGATCAGCCCCTGCTCGACGAAGCCCTTGAAGCAGCGGAGCGCGTCCAGCTCGTGGATGGGCGAGACCTGGACGATGGCCTCCACCGTCCGAAGCCCGTCGATGCGCGAGAGCAGGTAGCGCTCGGGGGCGCTGAGCGGCATCTGTCGCACCAGCCCCGTCGACACCTTGAGCCGGGGCACCTTCCCCCCGTGGACCAGCTCGGCCTTGAGCTGATCGGCCAGCGCCGCCTCTGCCTGCCGGAGGAAGTTGGCCGTCTGCGCCGACGGGGAGACCTCGTAGGCGCGCCGGGCCAGGGCGGCCGCGTCGGCGACGTTGCCCGAGGCATAGAAGGCCTCGGCGGCACGGAGAATCTCCTCGGCGCCCTGCTCGGTACCCAGGACCTCCGGGACCTCGGTGGGGACGGTCGGCGACTCGGTGGGGACGACCGATACTGCCCCCAGCCGATGCAGGGCGAACAGCCGCTGGTAGAGGAAGAAATCCGTGGAGTGGAGCGCCAGCACCAGGTCGTCGATGCTGGCGCCGTCCTCGATCAGCGTGTACAGCCGGTCGTCCAGGCTTCCGGGCTCGGGCGGGCCGGCGAGCTGGTCGCGCTCGAGACGCAGCCGCACCCGACCGGTGGGGAACACCTCGCGGATGGCCTTCCAGGCGGTCCCGCGGAGATCCGCCTCGCGGTGCACGTCCAGCAGGCTCACGCTGATGTCGAGCCCCTGCACGGTGGTGGGGGTCTCGCCCGGGGTGAAGGTGAACCGCCCCTCGGTCCAGTCGAAACAGCCCAGGAGGGCCTCGCGGAACTTGAGCGAGAGCGCGTTGCGGATGGCGTCCTCGGGCACCTTGCCCGAGTCGACGAGGATCTTCCCCAGCGCGACCTTGGTGGCCAGCTGCTGCTGGAAGGCCTGCGTGTATTCGTCCTCGGTGATCATCCCCATGTTCATCAGGAACTGGGCGAGGTACTCCCGAGGGGCATTGCTCCCGGCCTGGATGACCGCGCCTTCGCGCAGGACGACCTGATGGCGCTCGTCCGGCCGCTCCACGACCAGGGTGCCCGTCGCCTTCCGGTTGCCCAGGTAGGCCACCAGGTCCCGGAGGGGCATCGTCGCAAGGTCGCCCAGAAGCCCGCGCATGGGCGCTAGTGTCACAGGCGTGACGGTCCGGATCTACACGAAACCCCGCTGCTCGCTGTGCGACCAGGCGCGCCGGGTTCTCGAGGAGCTCCAGACCCGGGTCACGTTCGTCCTGGAGGTCCTGGACATCCGGGAGCACGCGGACACCTGGGAGCGGTACCGACATGCGGTCCCGGTCATCACCCTCGACGGCGAGGAGATCACCCGGCTGCATGTCGACGCCGCCGCGCTCGAGACCCGGCTTCGTGGCACGGGCGTTGCCTAGGGCACCCCCGTCGCCCGGTCCGGGCGAGCCGAAGCCTGAACTTCTGACGGGCGCCGGGCGAAGGCGACCCTGGAGAAACGACCGTGGCCCAGCACGACCTACACACGCCCCGGGTGATGGTGGTCGACGAGTCCGGGGCGGCGCGCACCCAGATGGGCGAGGCGCTTCGCGCTGCGGGGCTGCACACCGTTGCCCTGGGCAGCGCGGAGGCCGCCCTTCCGCTGTGGAGCCTGTTCCGGCCTCAGGTGGTGCTGATGGCCGCGCACGCGCCGGCGTTCGCCTCGGTGGCGATCGCCCGGCGGCTGCAGGCCCAGTCGAAGGGAGCGGTGCCCTTCGTCTACCTGCTCGATGCGCCGGACCCCGAGCTCCGCCTGCACGTGCTCGAGCGTGGCCACGGGGTGGATGCGCTCTGCAAGCCGCTCGAGCCGCGGGAGCTGGTCGCGCGCGTCCGTGGGCTGCTCCGGTTCCGGGAGGGTGTCCGTCGCACCGCTCCGGCAGACGACGAGACCAACGGGCTGCGTGACCGCCTCACCGGCATCTGGACCCGCCGGGCGATGACCGCCTTCGTCCACCAGGAACTGCGCCGTTGCGAGCGGCACGGCGGCGGGTTCGGCGTCCTGGGCATCGAGCTGCAGGGGTTCCGCCAGCTCCGGCAGGCGTTCGGCCGTGGCATGGCCGACCGGCTGGTGCTCTACGCGAGCACGGTGCTTCTCCAGTTCAGCCGGGAGGCCGATGTGGTGGCCCGCATGGCCGACGACCGGTTCGCGGTGCTGCTCCCCTCCACGCCCCACGAGGGCCTGCCCTGGGTGCGCTCACGCCTCGCCGAGCGGTTCGAGCGCGCGCGCTTCCAGGTCGACGGGCACATCGTGCGAACCGCCGTCTCGCTCGGGTGTGCGGCGTTCCCCGAGGTCCAGGGCAACGCGCGGCGGCTGCTCACCGCGGCGTTCCAGCGGATCCCCGCAGCGGACGTGGTGCAGACCCCCGTGCTCAGCTGACCCGCCGCGCCCGGGTCTTCCTGCCGGCCGCCTGCTTCGGCGCCCTCCGCTCCCGTGACAGTGCCAGCACCCGGGCGTAGTCGGCAGGGGTGACCGGCGCGACGCTCAGCCGGCTCCGGGTCAGCAGCGGGAAGCTGCGGAGCTTCGGGTCGGCGCGGATCCGCTCCAGGGTCACCGGCGTGGCCAGAGGCTCGACGGGCTCGACCTCGACCGAGGCCCAGTCCTCGCCGGGGGCGGTGGGATCGGCCCGGGCGACGCGCGAGACCCGGGCGATGCCGACCACCGCCTTCTCCTCCGTCGAGTGGTAGTAGAGGCAGCGGTCTCCCAACGCCATCGCCCGGAGGTTGTTGCGGGCCTCGAAGTTCCGGACGCCGGTCCACTCGGTCCGGCCGTCGGCCTGGAGCCGGGCGAAGGCGTAGGCGGAAGGTTCGCTCTTGATCAGCCAGTGGGCGGGCACGGGGCGGGCGAGACTAGCGCCCCGGCGTGTCCTCCGTCATGCGCTGACCTTGGTCTCCGGAGCAGGCGCGACCTCGGTGTTACGGGCACCGAGGAACTGGTGGCCGAGGAGCTGGCTCGCGGCCATGAGGCCGATGCCCACCAGCCCGAGGGCGGCAGGCTCCGCGTAGCCCCCCAGCAGCGTCCCGAGGACCGTCATCGCCGCCCCTCCCATCGTGAACGAGACCACCGCCGCCGCCGCCGCCTTCCACATAAGACTCCCGCCGCCTCCCTCGCCCGACCCTGACTGCGCGCGGAAGCTAGGGATCCGTTCGGCGTTGTGCAGCGCAAGCCCTTCGCGCGCGCGGCGCGACTGTCGTGCGGCTCGACACTCGCGCTCGCGCGTCCAGCGAGCGGACGTTGCCGTCCGCTCCACGGGCGGAACTTCTTACGGCCTCGGGCATGGCAGGTCGGCACGTTGCGGGACTTCCCGCGGGGTTGGCGCGCTCACCGGCTGGCACAGCCGCTGCTACCTCGCCCGGCGTGCAGACGACACGGGTTGGAAGGTGGATGGGGAGCCTCCTCGCGGGGCTACTGGTGCTCGGCGGCTGCGCACACGAGCAACCGGCCCCACCGGTCGCGGCAGCCGAGGAGCCGTACCGGATCGGGAAGGAGGACGTGCTCGACGTCTCGGTGTGGCGGGATCCAGATCTGTCGCGAACCCTCCCGGTCCGCCCCGATGGCTTCATCACCCTGCCGATGGTGGGGGAGATGCAGGCCGAGGGGCGGACGACGGTGGAGCTGGAGCAGGACATCGCCCGTCGGCTCGAGAAGTACATCCAGAGCCCGCGGGTGACGGTGATGGTCCGCGAGGTCAACAGCGCCCGGGTCTTCGTCACCGGAGAGGTGCAGAAGCCCGGGGCGTATCCGCTCCGGGGCAACGTCACCGTGCTCCAGGCGCTGGCGATGGCGGGAGGACTGACCGAGTTCGCGGACCGGGACGGGATGACGGTGATCCGGGCCAACAACGGCCCGCGCATCGCGGTGCGGTACTCGGACCTGGTCGACCGCCGGACACAGGGGGCGGATTTCCCGCTGCAGCCCGGCGACACGGTCGTCGTGCCCTGAGCGGATCCCGCCGTGGGCCTCCCGACGAGAGCAGCGGTGGCCATGGTGGGGCTGCTCGCGCTGGCTGCCCTGCCCGTCCGGGCCGAGATCCGGACCGAGCTGCGTTCCGAGCGCTCCGAGCCGGTGGAGCCCATTCTCCGGCTGGCCATCGAGCAGCGCTACGACGACGACGTGCTGCTCACCGGAGGGCAGGACGCTCCGGGTGCGTTCCTGACCAAGTTCATGCCGCAGCTGGGGCTGCGGCTGAACCAGCGCACGCTCAAGTTCGAGGGCTTCTACGGCCCGGACCTCCTCTACCGGAGCACCGGGGGACAGCTCGACGTGGACCACCGCGCCGCGCTCGAGCTGCACACCGACGCTTCCCGCACCGCGCACATCGATGCGCTTGGGCAGTTCTGGGACACCTCCGACCCGCTCTCGCTCCCGCGGCAGGGCCTGGCGAGGACCCTGGCCCGCACCGTCTATGGTCGGGCCGAGCTCGGCTGGCGGCAGCGGTTCGCCCCGCGGTGGAGCTTCCTGCTCGGCTATCGCTTCGAGGGGGCGAAGGTCGACGAGCCCGACCACCCGGCCGGGTTTCTCAACTCGCCGTCGATCGAGGTCGACTATCGGCTGACCCGCCGCGCGGACATCGGGGCCGATTACCGCTTCCAGCTCTTCAACTTCGGGAGCACCAACGCCGTGGCCCACAGCCCCGGCCTGGTCTGGAAGTACCGGTTGAGTCGCTCGGCCAACATCAAGGTCTCGGGCGGCGCGGCCTTCTATTCGGAGCACCAGGATCCGGCCAAGAACGGCATCGTCCCGCGGTTCGAGATCGATGTCGCCCAGCGAATCACCAAGCGCCTCGACTGGATCTTCGCGGTGGGGCACGACCTGGTCGGGGCCAGCGGGTTCAGCACTGCCGTGTGGGCGGATTACGCCAGCCTCACGCTGAGCTGGCAGGTGCTCGAAAAGCTGCGGCTCTTCAGCTACGGCAGCTTCTTTCGAAACGGTCCCATGCCCAACGTCGGGGTGTTCCCGTTGAAGGTGAACCAGGAGATGGGCGTGGCGGCCGGATACGGCCTGGGAGCGGGTGCGGAGTGGCGCTTCAACCGGAACGTGGCGATCCAGGCCAGCTACGACCGGCTCGACCAGGTGGGAAGCGTCGACCCGGCGCAGACCAGCCTGACCCGCAACATCGTCGCCGCACGGCTGACGGTGGATGCGTTCTGACGGAGAGACGATGGATCGAGGACTGACCGCAGACGACGTGGCGAGGGCGCTCGGGCGGCGGCCCTGGGTGGTGCTCGGCGTCACCGCGCTGGTGCTGTCGGTGGGGACCGCGTACGTGCTGACCCGTCCCCGGGTGTGGAAGGCGACGTCGGTGGTCCGGGTCGAGCCGCAGCAGACCGACGCCCAGCTGGTGCAGCGCACCGTGGGGGACGTCGAGCCGCGGCTGCTGAGCCTCCGCCAGGCGATGCTCGGCGGGCCGGTGCTCGGCCGGGTGGTGGACCAGCTGAAGCTCTACCCGGATCTCGTATCCCGGCGTGGCAAGGAGGCTGCCATCGAGCAGCTCCGGGAGGCGATCGACGTCAAGCCCACCTGGAACGCGTTCGAGGTGACGGTGAGCGCCGGGAATCCGAAGCAGGCGGCGGACGTCGCCAACCTCGTTCCCACCGTGTTCGCCCAGATCACCAACGAGACCCGTGCCTCGCAGGCCGCGGACGCGACAGGGGTATTCGATGCCCAGGTGAAGGAGCTCCAGGATCGGGTGAACGGCTGGCAGCAGAAGATCATCGCCTTCAAGGTGGCGCACGTCGGTGAGCTGCCGGAGCAGATGGAGGCCAACATGCGCCAGCTGGATCGCCTCTCCGGAGAGATCCGCGCCCGCACCGAGCAGCTCCGGGCGACCGAGGCTCGCCGCAGCGACCTGGCCCTGCTGCGCAACGGAGGCGACACCGAGGTCGGGCGCGCCCAGATGGTGGTCGATCAGCTCGAGCAGCAGCTGGCGGGGGCGAGGACCCAGTACACCGAGGACCACCCGGAGGTGGTGCGCCTGACCCGCGAGCTGAAGGCCGCGCGGGGCCGTGCCCGCGAGGCCGACGCGCGGCTGGGCGTGCAGCGCGACGAGCGGACCCGGGCCAGCCGCGAGGCGGCGGCGATCCAGCGCGACGTCGACGGGCTGGAGAAGGAGACGAAGACCTACCAGGACCGGCTGGACCGGACCCCGCGGTGGGCGGCGGAGCTGGCCGGCCTGGAGCGGGAGTACGACATCGCCCGAACCAAGTACCAGTCGGTGCTGGGGCGGAAGGTGGAGGCGGAGATCGCCCAGGACATCGAGGCCCGCAACGCGCCGCGCCTGTTCAGCCTGGTGAGCCCCGCGGCGCCACCGGTGGTTCCCGCCAAGCCGGATCGCTTCGGGGGGCTGATGGTGGTGCTGGTGGCTGCGCTGGGGGCGGGGGTGCTCTGTGGGGTGATGCTGGACCTGCGCGACGAGACCTTCCACGACGCGCGGCAGCTGCGCGGCGAGCTGCCCTTGCCCGTCCTGGCCATCGTCCCGGCGATGAACGGGCGCACCGAGCGCCGGGTCCTCCTGCCGGCCTCCCCTCTGCGGAGCCCACCACCCCAGACGTCCGACAGCCTGAACTGAGGATGAGACCGACGTGATGCGAGAGAGCCAGATGATGAACGACGCCCGGACGGAGAACTTCCTCCACCGCGCCGACGGAACCTCGGTGAACCAGGCCCCGGTGAACGACCGGGTGGTCTCGCTCACCGCGCCCGGCTCGGTCGCCGCCGAGCAGTACCGGTCCCTCTACTACCGGCTGGAGCGGCTCAGGGATTCGCGGCCGATGCGCCTGGTGGCCTTCACCTCGGCGCTCTCCGGGGAGGGGAAGACGGTCACCGCGGTGAATCTGGCGCTCACCTCGGCCCGGGCCAACCCGGACCGGCGCATCCTCCTCATCGACGCCGACCTCCGCCGCGGGCAGGTGGCGGAGCTGCTCTCGTTCCGTGCCCGGCCCGGTCTCTCCGAGCTGCTGGTGGGCGACGCCGAGCTGCGCGAGGTGGTGCGCCGGTTCAAGGCCAACCGCCTGGCGGTCATTCCCTCGGGGCAGGCGTCGGAGGAGCCGACGCAGCTGCTGGCGAGCCCACGGATGAAGGAGCTGCTCCGCGCGGTGCGCGAGGGCTTCGACGAGGTCTATCTCGACCTGCCGCCGGCGCTGCCGTTCGCCGACGCGTCGATCCTCGGGACGCTCTCCGACGCGGTGGTGCTGGTGGTGCGCGCCAACGCCACCGCGGGCAAGCACGTGCACCAGGCACTGGAGCACCTGGCGGGAGCGAGCGTGGTGGGGTGCGTGCTCAACGGCGCAGCGCCGGCGAGCACGCCGTACCTCAAGTCGTACGTGCGGTGAGACCTGGGCGTCCGGAGGGTGGACGCGTGGGGTGGGGGAGGGCGGCGGCGGCGGCGGGAAGGGCGGGCAGGGGAGATGTATCGGGTCTTCAACCACTGGGTCTCTGGACGCAAGACGTTGCTCTTCGTGGCGGAGAGCGCGGCCATCGCCGCCGCCTGCGCCACCGGCGCGGTGATGCTGGCCCGGGCGCTGGCGGCGGAGAGCACGGCGAGCCGCACGCACCACGAGGGCCTCACCGCAAGCCTCCTGGTGCTCCTCTCGGTGGGCTTCGTCACCGCGTACCAGGCGGCGCTCTACTTCCTCGACCTGTATGACCTGCGGGTGGCGGCGGAGGACCGGGGGCGCGGCGCACGGCTGGTCCGGGCGCTGGGGATCGCCGCGCTGTTCATGGCCATGGCGCTGACCGCGCTCCGCATCCGTCCCCCCGAGGGGGTGGTGCTCGGGGGCGCGTTCGGTGCGCTGCTGGGGGTGATCCTCGCCCGCGGTGTGCTGGGCAGCGCGCTCGCCCGTCCGACCCGGGTCCTGATCGTCGGTCAGGGTCCACGGGCCCACCGGCTGCTGGAGCTGCTGGACGGCGCCGAGGAGGCCACCGAGATCGCGGCGGTGGTGGACGCCCGCCGGCTAGGGCCGGGGAAGGAGAGCCTGCTCGACGTGGCGCGGCGGGCCCGGGCCGAGGCGGTCATCCTCGCCACCGAGCGTGGACAGGAGCGCGCCACCCCGGAGGATCTGGCACGGTGCCGCTACTCCGGCGTCCGGGTCTACAGCGCGCCCCAGTACTGCGAGCGCATCCTCCGCCGCATCCCGGTGCACGTGCTGGACGGGGTGCAGTTCGCCACCGCCGACGAGCTCACCCAGGGACCGCTGCGGCGGGCCTGGAAGCGGGCCTTCGACCTGGTGGTGGCGACCGCTCTGCTGGTGCTGGCCGCGCCGCTGATGGTGGTGCTGGTGGTGCTGATCCGGCTCGACTCGCGCGGCCCGGCGTTCTACCGCCAGGAACGCGTGGGCCGGAACGGCAGGACCTACGACCTGTGGAAGTTCCGCAGCATGCGGCTGGACGCGGAGAAGAACGGGGCGGTCTGGGCACAGGCCAAGGACGACCGGGTGACGCGGGTGGGCCGGTTCATCAGGAAGACACGCATGGACGAGATCCCACAGGTCCTCAACGTCCTTCGAGGCGACATGAGCTTCGTCGGCCCGAGACCCGAGCGGCCGGTGTTCATCGAGATCATCTCCCACGACGTGCCGTACTACGCGCTGCGCGAGGGAGTGAAGCCGGGCATCACCGGCTGGGCGCAGATCCGCTACCCCTACGGTGCCTCGGTGGAGGACGGCCGCAACAAGCTGGAGTTCGACCTGTACTACGTGAAGAACGGCACCTTGTTCCTCGACGTCGCCATCATCTTCCACACCGTGCGGCACGTGCTGCTCGGTCGGGGGGCGCGATGACTCTGCCCGAGCCGGTCTCGGTCGACGTGCTTCCGGAAGTCCGGGTCCTGCCGCGCCCGGGGCCCCGGCCGGCGCGACCGCTCCGGGTGGCGGCCCTCGGCGGAGGGACCGGGCTGCCGGTCGTGCTCCGCGGGCTGGCCCGACGCGCGCGGCCCCGGAACGGCCGGGCCGGCATCGAGATCACCGCGGTGGTGGCGATGAGCGACGACGGGGGCAGCTCCGGCCGCCTCCGCCGGACCCGAGGCTTGCTGCCCCCGGGAGACGTGCGGAACTGCCTGGTGGCGCTGTCCGGCTCGCCCGGCGCCCTGGCGGACGTGTTGCAACACCGGTTTGGCGGACGGGGATCACTGGCCGGACACGCGCTGGGAAACCTGCTCCTGGCCGCGCTGGCCGAGATGCACGGCGACTTCCTCCAGGCGATCCGCACCGCCTCCCGGCTGCTCGACACCCGGGGGACGGTGCTCCCCTCCACCGTGGACCCGGTGCAGCTGGCGGCCGAGCTGGAGGACGGGCGTCGGGTGCTCGGGGAGCGCCACCTCGCCGGGGCGGGCACCCGGGTGCGCCGGGTGTTCCTCCATCCGGTGCGGCCGGCCCCCGCGGACGGTGTGCTCGAGGCCATCGCCTCGGCCGACCTCGTCACCCTGGGTCCGGGCTCGCTGTACTCCAGCGTCCTTCCGAATCTCCTGGTGGACGGAGTGGCCGAGGCGCTACAGGCCACCCGGGCCCGCCGCGTCCTGGTGGCCAACCTCATGACCGAGCCCGGAGAGACCGGGGGAATGAGCGCCGTCGACCACGTTCGCGCGGTGCTGGAGCACGCCGGTCCAGTGGTGGACGTGGTCCTGCTGAACTCGGCTCCCCTCGGAGGCGCCCGGCTCGGCCGCTACGCGCTGACCGGGGCCGAGCCTGTGGCGATCGACCTCGATCGCCTCCGGGCACTGGGTGCGGTTCCGGTCCAGGCGGATCTGCTCCGGGCGGGTCCCAGGTTGCGGCACGATGCCCGGAAACTCCGGAAGGCCCTGCTCTCCGTGGTCTCCGGGCAGGGATGAGGCCGGCGTCGCTGACCGATGCCGACAGACCGCGCCGGACGCAGCGCTCCCGGGCGGCCGGAGGGTAGCGCGCGCGAGGAGCCGGCCGGGCTGCTCCTCAGCGCTTCGTGGCCTCGATCAGGAAGATCCGTGGAATGGCCGGGACCCAGCGTGGCACCACGAGCCAGGGCCAGCGGCCCACCTCCGCGGCGAGAGTTGCGAGGTCGTGGGCGATGACGCTCCACCCGAGTGGCGCGAGGAGCGCCTCGGGTTCGTCCGTCCCGAAGCGCCAGGGGGCGCCGAGGCTCTCCACGAACTCGAGCATCGGAAGGACCAGCGGCATGTCCAGCAGGGTGCGGCCGAACACGTCCCCGAGCAGCTCGCTCCCGGAGGCCGAGAGTTCATCGAGCCGCTCGAGGAGCCCGTCGACGAGCGCCTGGTCGAGGTAGGCAAGCAGTCCCTCGACGAGCCACAACGTCCGATGCTCCGGACGGAAGCCGTGTGCCACCAGTGCCGCGGGCCAGTCCTGCGCGAGATCGATCGCCACCTCCACCCGGTTGCAGCGCGGCACCGCAGCGCCCAGCCGCTCGCGCTTGAGCTCGAGGACCTCGGGCAGATCGATCTCGAAGAGCCGCGTTCCGGCCGGCCACTCGAGCCGGAAAGCCCGGGAGTCCATTCCGGCGGCGAGGAGCACCACCTGTGACCCGCGAACGATTCGCTGGTCGAAGAACCGCGTCCGGACAGGGACGGTCGGCGCCTCGAAGGGCGCGATGACCCACGCGGCGTCGAGCACCTCGAAGCCCTCCGGGCCTGCGAGGGTTCGGGCGAACGGGTCGTGGAAGAGCGCGTCGGGGCGCTCGCTCTCGACCGCTCGCAACGCAGCCGCCCACACGGAGGTCAGCGCGACGCCGTGCACCGCCGTCACCTCGGCTTCTGGGTCAGACCCACGCCGAGGATACGCGGGAGCTCCGCGCCCGGTCAGCCCGCGCCTCGAACTGCCTCGAGCACCCAGCCCGCGCGGACGAGCCGAGACCACACCCGAAGTGGGTCGTCCATCCGTCCTTCAGGTTGCATCGACGCCGAGGAGTCGCGCCAGCTCCTCGCCGGTATCGGCGGCCTCGGCGCCGGTGGCGAGCACCTCCTGCGGCCGGAAGCCCCACAGCACCCCCACCGGGCGCATCGAGGCGGCGCGGGCGGTGAGGATGTCCACGCCGGTGTCGCCGACGAAAGCCACCGACTCGGGCGGGGCGGCGAGCGCATCCGCCAGCGCCAGCGCCGAGGCCGGATCCGGCTTGCGAGGCACGCCGGGACGCTCGCCGAAGACGGCGCGGAACTCCCACTGGCTGCAGAGCGCATCGACCAGTTGCCGCGTGGGTCCATCGGGCTTGTTGCTCAGGACGGCCACCGGCACGCGGGCGGACTGCAGCGCGTCGAGCACCCGAGCGATGCCGGGGAAGAGCCGCGTCTCGTCGAGGAGGTGCTCGGCGTAATCGGCCTGGTAGGCGGCAACGAAGGCTTCGCGCATCGCCTCGGCGCCGGGCGGGAGCGCGCGCTCCACCAGCTTTCGCACCCCCTCGCCGACGAAGGTGCGGTAGGCCGACACCGGGTGCACCGGAAACCCCTGCGCGGCGAGCGTCCGGTTCATCGCCGAGGCGATGTCGGCCAGCGAGTCGGCCAGGGTGCCGTCGAGGTCGAAGATCACCCCGCCCGGGCGGTCGGCGGAAGTGCCGGACGGGTCCACCGGCTCGCTCAGGGGGACCCGGTGAGCTGCTGCCGCAGCTGGGCCACGCCGGCGCGGAGCTGGGGCGGCACGTTCTGGGGCGGGGTGACCGCGAGGTAGCCCTCGAAGTCCTGCAGCGCCTCCCGGGGCTCCTGGGCCTGCATGTGGATCATCCCCCGGAAGATGAGCGCCGAGCTCCCATCCGGGTAGAGGTCGGCCAGCCTCCCCAGCTCGGCCATTCCCGCCTCCCTCTGCCCCTGGACGACCTTCAGGAAGGCGCGGTGGACCCGCAGCTCGGTGCGGAAGGGGTCCACTCCCAGCGCACGCTCGTTGAGCTCCTGCGCCTGCTGGAAGTCGCTCCGGGTGATGAGCTCGCGGATGACCTCCCCGGTGAGTGCCAGGTCCCCGCCGGGGTTGTCCCTGACCTGCGCCAGCGCGGTCTGGAATTCGCGGTCCTGGGCCTCGGCGCCCGGTGCCCCCGGCCCGCCGCGGCCGACGGTCCCGGTGGCGGTCTCGCCCTCGGCGCGCGGCTTCTGCTCCTGCGAGAGCCAGAGCCCGAGCGCCCCGAAGAAGACCACCACCCCCGCGCCCCAGGCTGCGCCCACCAGCTGAGGGTGCCGGCCGAAGAAGCCGCTGGGCACCGCGGCAGCGGTGGCCCGAGCGCCCTTCTTCCCGGAAGCCGCCGTCTCCGGTCCCTTCGCCACCTCGTCCCGGGCCCGCATCGCGTCCGCCGCAGCGTGCTCCAGCCGGTCGTGCTCCTCCTGCCAGGCAGCAGGGTCCATCTGGTGCTTCTCGGCCTGGTGCTCGCGCAGCTGGGACAGCAGCGATTCGACCCGGCGCTGCGCGTCCGTGCTCCGGTCGACAGGGACCACGGCGGCGCGCTTCCGGCCGAAGAGGAGGTACAGCGCCCCGGCGACGAGCCCGAGCGACAGCACGACGATGCCTGGAATCCAGTGGCTCTCGGTCACCGGCGCAGCTCCGCCCGCACCGCCTCGAGGTACGGGTCGTCCGCCGCGGCGCGCGGCTTCTCCGGCTCCGTCTCCGGCGGGGCAGCAGCGGGGGCGGGCACCGGGCGCCGCATGGTCCGGGCGATGGCCAGCCCTCCGCCGACGAGGAGCGCCAGCGGCAGCAGCCAGACCAAGAGATTCATCCCGCTGGCCGGCGGCTCGAGCAGCGCCCACTCGCCGTAGCGGGAGGTGAAGTAGTCGCGGATCTCCTGGTCCGTCTTCCCGGCGGCGACCAGCTCGCGGACCTTGTCCATCTGTGCCCGCGCCGCGGACGAGCCGGAGTCGGCGATGGAGAGCCCCTGGCACATCGGGCAGCGGAGCTGCTTGCCGAGCGCCTGGACCCGGGCCTCGCGCGGCGGGTCGAGCAACGCGCTCCCGGCCTGCTGCGGGGCGTACGTCGAGAGGACGAGGCCGAGCACCAGGGCGGTCATCGGATGACCTCGGACACCGGGCCCGCCGGCTGCTTCAGCGCGGCGAGCTTCTTCATCATCGTGCGCGGGTCGATGGGGAAGGCCACCTTGTCGCGGATGATGCCGCTGGCGTCGATGAAGTAGGTCTCGGGGATACCGGTCACCCCGTAGTCGACCGCCATCCGCGACCGCTCGTCCACCAGCTGCGGGAAGCTCGGATCCGGCGTACCGGCGAACGCGCGGGCGTTCTCCTCGGTGTCCTCGAACACCACCCCGAAGAACTGGACCTCCTGGCCGAACCGCTCTGCCGCCATGGCGACGACCGGGTGCTCCATCTTGCAGGGGCCGCACCAGCTCGCCCAGAAGTTGAGGACCAGAGGCTTGCCCTTCAAGTCGGACAGCTTCACCGGAGTGCCGTTGTCCAAGCGCTTCAGGGTGAAGTCTGGCGCCGGCTTGCCCCGAAGCTGGAAGGGGACCTCGTGCGGATCCCTCCCGAAGCCCTTGGCCAGCACGAAGAGCAGCACCCCGGTGACCGCGGCGAGCGACAGGCCGATCCACAGCCCACGCCTGCTCATGCCGCTGCTCCCGGGCTGCGCGCCTTGCCGGGCACGGGCAGCCGCTCGGCCACCTCGGCACGGGCCCGGCGGCGCTCGGGCCAGGCGGCGATGAGCGCGCCCCCGACGAAGAACGGAAGGCTCCACCAGATCCAGGACACCATCGGGAAGATCCAGGCGTTGAAGCTGGCCGAGGGGCTACCCTGGTCGAAGGCGAGCAAGGTCAGGTACAGGTCCTCGAAGACCGCGGAGCGGATGGCGGGGCTGCCGATGGGGTCGGTGCTCCGCTCGTAGAAGTTCATCCGGGGCCCGAGCGGGTGGTGACGGCCCCTGCCGTCGGTGACGTCCACCTCGGCCGCGATCCAGCGCCGGTGGGGATCCACCCCGTCGCGCAGGCCCTGGAACTGGACCGTGTACGCCCCGAGCTGGAACCGCTCACCCGGCCGCAGGGTGGCGGTGGTGTGCACCACGTAGGACTGCGATGCGGCGACGGCCACGAACACCAGGACCACCCCGAGGTGCACCACGTAGCCGCCGAACCGGCGCCGCGCCCGGGTGGCGCTCCGCCACACCGCCCGCGGCAGCGGCTCACCCTGCTCGCGCATCCGCACCCGGACCGGCAGCGCCATCTCCCTGAGGGTGACCGTGGCCACGAAGCCAGCGAGGCCGAAGGTCAGCAGGGTCAAGCCGCCGGAGAGCCCCGCCGCGATGCAGACGATGACCACCGCCACCCCGACCGCGGCGGGGAGGAGGAACTGCCGGCGCAAGGTCTCGGGCGAGGCACGTCCCCAGGGCAGCGACGGCCCCACGCCCATGAGGAAGAGGATGGCCACGCCCAGGGGGACCGCCATCCGGTTGAAGTAGGGGCCGCCGACGCTGATCCGCACCCCGGAGAACGCCTCGCGGACCAGGGGGAACACCGTGCCCAGCAGCACGGTGAAGGTGAGCGCGCCGAACAGGAGGTTGTTCAGGAGGATGGCCGTCTCCCGGGAGGCGACGCCGCCCAGGTTGCCCTCGGGCACCAGCAGCGGCCCGCGCACGGCGATGAGGGCGATCGAGACCGCGAGCACCACGCCCAGGAACGCCAGGAAGGTGGGGCCGATCTCCGACTGGGTGAACGAGTGCACCGAGTTGAAGACCCCGCTGCGGGTCATGAAGGTGCCGAGGATGGTGAGGAGGAAGCATCCCAGCGACAGGCTCACCGTCCACAGCTTCAGGGTGTGCCGCCGCTCCTGGACCATCGCCGAGTGGAGGAAGGCGGTGGCGGTGAGCCAGGGAAGGAACGAGGCGTTCTCCACCGGGTCCCAGGCCCAGTACCCGCCCCAGCCGAGCACCGCGTAGGCCCACCACGCGCCGAGGACGATGCCCACCGAGAGGAAGGTCCAGGGGATGAGCGTCCACCGGCGGAGCGTCGCCATCCACGCGTCCCCGAGCTGACCGCGGAGCAGCGCCGCCACCGCGATGCCGAAGGGGACGACCATCCCCACGTAGCCCAGGTAGAGCATCGGGGGGTGCACCACCATCAGCACGTGGTTCTGCAGCAGCGGATTGGGCCCCGGGCCGTCCGGGGGCACGGGGCTCACCCGGCCGAAGGGATTGGCCGGCCCGGCGATGAGGAAGGAGAAGAAGATGCCCACCGCGAGCATCGTGCCCAGTGCCAGCAAGGGATTCGTGGGCGGGTCGTTGCGGTGCGCCCGGGCGAAGGCGAAGACGTAGACCGCGAGGATGGCGCCCCAGAAGAGGATCGACCCCTCGAGCGCACTCCACAGCGAGACCACGGTGTAGACCAGCGGCGTGGCACGGCTGCCCACCTGGGAGACGTAGTGGACGCTGAAGTCGTGCGTCACCAGGGCGTAGACCATGGTGAGGTTCGCGCCCAGCATGCACAAGAGGAACGCGGTCACCGCCGCGAGGACGATCTTCAGGGCCCCGGCCCGGTGACGCAGGCCGCCCTCGATGCCCACCACCGCGCCGAACGCCGCCGCCAGCAGGCCGCCAAGGACCAGGGTCGTGCCGAGGGTGGAGATCATCGGGCCTCCGCCGTGGGCGCCGAGACCGTGGTCTTCCACCTGTCCGGCCCATCCCCGGGCTTGGGCGGACGGTACTCGTTGGAGTGGTTCACCATGAGGCGCGACGAGGTGAACGTCTGTGACTTGTCGAACGTTCCCTCGACGACCACGCCGATCTTTTCGCGGAACATCTGAGGCGGCGTCTCGGTGGACTGGACCATGACCGAGGGCGCGCCCGGCGCCGTGCTGTCGGCGACCCGGAAGGTGAGGTGGGTCCGGGCCGCATCCCACTGGAGACTCCCCGGCTGCACGATGCCTCCCAGGCGGATAGTGGGGCCGTAGGCCTTGCTCCCCTGGGCGAGCATCTCTCCCGGGGTCCAGTAGAAGACCAGGTTCTTCCCGATGTTTCCGAAGGCGACGTAGGCCAGACCGGCGCCGGCAGTGAGCAGCGCGACCAGGGCGATCAGGCGATTGCGGGTGGTGGGGTTCACTTCCGCTCCTCCCGCGGCCAGCGGGCCCACAGCGACAGGGCGTAGAGCACGATGCCCGTCCAGGCGATGCCGTACGCCGTCCAGACGTAGCCCCAGCCCCCGCGGATTCTTCCCTCGCCGACCGCGGCGAGGACCAGGCTCAAGGTGTTCACGAGACCACCGCCTCTCGGGGGCGGGGTGACACGTCCGGCACCGTCGTCTCCCGCATCCGGGCGGCCAGCGCGATCCGGTAGCGGGCCACGAGGAAGACGATCAGCACCGCCAGGAAGGCGAAGGCGTTCCAGCGGAGGGCGATCACCATCTGTGGGTCCACCGTCTTCGGGCTGGACTGGACCTGGTGGAGGCTCTTCCACCACTTCACGCTGAAGTACACGACCGGGACGTCCACCGCGATGATGATGCCCACCACCGCGGACCAGACGGCCCGGCGGTCCGGGTCGTCCACGAAGCGCCGGAGCGCGAGGTACCCGGCGTAGGCCACCAGCAGGATGGCCATGGTGGTCAGCCGGGGGTCCCAGGCCCAGTACACGCCCCAGGTTGGCCGCCCCCAGATCGCGCCGAGGAGGATGGCGATGGTGCCGAAGCAGAGCCCCACCTCGGCGGTGGCCTCGGCGAAGGCGTCCTTCTTCCAGGAGGCCTTCCAGAGGTAGCTGACGCAGGTGCCGAAGTTCATCGTCGCCGCCAGGAGCGCCATCCAGGCGGCGGGCACGTGCATGTACATGATGCGCTGCACGTGACCCATCTCGCGGTCGGGCGGCGCCCAGGCGAGCCCGATCCAGGCCCCCGAGACGAGGAGGGCGAAGGCGAGCAACACGAACCCGATGCGGACCGGCTTGCTCATAGGAGAGAATCCATGCGTGCTTACTCCTCGACAACCCGGGGGAACAACAGGACCCCCAGTCCCCAGTAGATGAGATCGAAGCTGGTCAGCAGCGCCAGCCATGAGGGGAATTGACCCATCGGGTCCCCCTCGAACACCAGTGCCGTCCCCTTGGCGGCCGCGACGAGCGCGGGGATGAGGATGGGAAAGAGCAGGAGCGGCAGGAGCACGTCCCGGGCGCGGGCGTGGCTGGCGATGGCCCCATACAGAGTGCCCGGCGCGGCGATGGCCAGGCAGCCGAGCCCGATCAGCCCGAGGAGCTGACCCCAGGGAAGGACGATCCGAACGTCGAGGAGGGCCACCAGGACCGGGACCAGGAGCACTCCCAGCCCGGCGAGCAGCACTGCGTTGGCCACCGCCTTGGCGAGGAAGATGGCCCGGGCGTTCACCGGCACCAGGCGCAGACCCTCCAGCGCGGCGTTCTCCCGCTCGACCCGGAACGATTCACCGAGCGCCAGCACGCTGGCCAGCAGCAGCGCGAGCCACAGGTACCCGCCGGCGTTCCTCCGGAGCAATGCGGTGTCCGGCCCGAGCGCGAAGGAGAAGAGCAGCAAGGTGGCGAGGGAGAAGAAGACCAGCGCGTTCACCCGCGCGCGCGAGCGCCACTCGAGCAGCAGGTCCTTGCGGAAGAGGACCCACGTCGAGGCCACGAGGCCAGGGCGCCTCATGCGGCGATCGATCGTCCCTGTTCCAGATGTAATCGGTCCGTGCAGAGCTGAAGCCCCTGTTCGATGTGGTGCGTGGCGAGGACGAGCGTGGTGCCGGCGGCGCGCAGCTCCCGGATGCGGGCCTCGAGCTCCGCGACACCGCTCGGGTCCAGCTCGACGAAGGGCTCGTCGAGGAGCGCCACCGCCGGCTGCTTGAGGAAGAGCCGGGCCAGGGCGAGCCGCCGCCGCATCCCGGCGGAGTAGGTGCGCACCGGCCGGTCGTCCCCGGGCGACAGCCCGAGTCGCTCCAGCGCCTCGCTGGCGGTCGACGCCGGCTCGCCGAGCAAGCGGGCGAGGACCTTGAGGTTCTCGAGGCCCGAGAGGTCCTCGTAGACGAAGTTGGCGTGGCTCAGCAGGCCCACCTGCTCGCGGACCTTCTCTGGCTCCACGGCGGAGTCGAGGCCCAGGACCTCCACCTTCCCCGACGACGGGCGCACCGCGGTCGCCAGGACCCGGAGCAGGGTCGTCTTGCCCGAGCCGTTGGGGCCGGTGAGGAGGACGGCGGCGCCGCGGCGCACCCTCAGCGACAGACGGACGAGCGCCCACTGCGCCCCGTAGCGCTTGCTGACCTCGTGCAGCTGCAGGGCTGGGGCGAGTTCCACGTGGTCCGAGGGGGTGACTGTCCGAAATCCCGCGCAAACGCAAGCAGGCAACGTGCCACCGTTCGGGCCTGACCCCGGTTGCGTGGAGTTCTTACAGCGGATCAGGCGCGGGCCGCGAATCTCCTCGTGATTCGAGGCTGCTCGGATGGCACCCGACCTGCAGAGGCTGCGTTTGGGGAGCGGGAGGGGATGGGAGAGGGCGACGCATTTGCGCCGAGCGGTGGATGGGCGGGCGGGCGGCTGGGAGAACCGAGGGGGCCGCCCGCCTGCTGGCCAACATCTGTGAGGGTCTCGGCTGTCGGTCCCGCGCACCGGACCCAACTTCCTCCACACCGATGAGCTCCCCTTCGTTCCTCCGGCGCGCGGGCCCGCTGGTCCTCGCCCGGTTCGCGAGCGCGGTGGTCACCACCGTCGTGCCGCTGGTGCTCGCCCGGGCGATGCCGATCGCGGAGTACGGGACGTACAAGCAGCTGTTCCTGGTGGGGGTGACGCTCACCGCCATCCTGGCCTTCGGCGTCCCGCAGAGCCTCTATTACTTCCTGCCGCGCACCGAGCGGGGACGGCCGTACATCATCCACGTCCTGGTGCTGCTGGCCGGAGCCGGGGCGGTGGCGGCGGCACTGGTGCTGGTGGCCACGCCATGGATCGGCCGGCTCTTCTCCGCGCCGAGCCTGCCCGAGTACCGGTACGCGCTCGCCACCTACGCCGGTTTCTTCCTCGCGGCGTCGCCGCTGGAGACCCTCTTCACCAGCCAGGGCCGCACCGGACTCGCCGCGTTGAACTACCTGGTCTGGGACACCCTTCGTGCCGCGGCGATGACCGTGCCCATCCTCCTGGGGCTGGGGCTGCAGGCGACGATGTGGAGCGTGGCAGGGCTGATGGTGGTCCGGGCGATCGCCACCTGGACGATGGCGGTGAACGCCGCCCCCGGGCCCTGGTGGAATGGCGCAGCGCTCAGGGCCCAGCTGGCGTATGCGCTCCCCTTCGGGGCGGCGATGGCCATCTCGGTGCCGCAGCACTCGCTGCATCAGTGGGTGGTGAGCGCGCAGTTCGATCCGGCGCTGTTCGCCATCTACACCGTGGGCTGCTTTCAGCTCCCCATCGTGGACCTCCTCTACACCCCCACCACCGAGGTGCTGATGGTGCACGTGGGCGAGCTGGAGCGGGCAGGACGCCTGGCGGACTCGGTGGGCCTGTCCCGGGACGCCTCGGCCCGGCTGGCGTTCGTCTTCGTCCCCAGCTGCGCCTTCCTGATCGCCGCGGCGCCGGCCTTCATCGAGGCCGTGTTCGGGGCGAAGTTCCTTTCCGCCGTGCCGCTCTTCCGGGTGAGCACCCTGGCGGTGCTGTTCGGGTGCTTCCCGCTGGACGGGCTCCTTCGCGCCCGGGGAGAGACCCGGGCCATCCTCCTCTCCTACGTGGTGAAGGCGCTGATCACCGTCCCGCTGGTGCTGCTGCTGGTCGGGAGGTTCGGACTTATCGGCGGCGTCATCTCCTGGCTCGTCGCCGAGGCGGTGGGGAAGGTGCTTCTGGTGGCCCGGCTGCCGCGTGCGCTGCAGCTGGAGTCGCCGCGGCGGCTGCTCGGGCTCGTGCCTTTCCGGGACGGGCTCCGGGCGACCATCGCCGCGGGGGTGGCGGTGGCGGTGATGCTGGTCTGGGACCGGGTCATCGCCGGCCACTTCATCTCCCTGCCGCACACCTTCTTCTGGCGACTCTTCCCGGTGGGGTCGGACGCGCTGGTCTTCACCCTGGCCTACGTCATGGTCCTGCACGCCCAGGGCATCCGGGTGCTCCGTGTGCTCTCCATGCTCCGCCGCGCGCGCCCGGTGTCGGCGCCCGTCCTTCCGGCCCAGCCCGATCCGGGAGAGGCGGCCGAGGCCCCGGTCCTCTGAGGCGGCGAGCGATGGGAGCGCGCCTCGTCGTCCTGGCCGATTTCACCCCGCGAGGGGAGCGCAGCCTGGATCTGCTCTTTCTGCGGCTCGGGCGACGGGTCCGGCAAGCCGGGTGGCCGGTGCGGATGCTTTACTACGCCCCGCCGGCGCCCGAGTTCTCCCGGGACCTCGAGGCGGCGGGAGTGGAGTGGGGCACGGCGCCGTTCCCCCTTCAGAAGGAACCGATCCGGTTCTGGAAGGCGATTGGCAGCGGCCCGGTGGTGGTGCAATCGCACTTCGTCTCGCCCTGGGACCCGTGGTTGCTGCTGGCCCGTGGCACTGGACGCATCGCCAGGCTGCAGGTCGTCGACCACTCGGGACACCAGGTCTCGGTGAAGGGGCCTCTTCTCCGAACGGTGGAGCGCCTCCGCGGCAAGGTCGCGAACCGTCTCATCGACCACGCGGTGGGCGTCTCGGGGTTCGTCGCCCGCAGGCTGATCTCGCTCGGCCTCTCGCCCGACCGGGTATCGGTCGTTCACAACGGCATCGACGTCGACCGCTGGCCTGCCCGCGAGCGTCCTCGTCGCCCCGGGCCTCCGCGGCTCGCCTATGCCGGCCGGCTCCACGCCGAGAAGGGGATCCACGTGCTCCAGCGCGCCTTCGAGCGGCTGGAGCGACGGCTCCCCGGGGTCGAGCTGTTCGTGGCCGGCGAGGGGCCGGAGCGGGAGCAGCTCACGGCCTGGGCGCGGGGAAGGGCGGTGACCCTCCTCGGGACAGTCCGTGGCCTCGGGCCGCTCTTCCGGGACATCGACGTGCTCCTCGCTCCCACCCTGGTGAACGAGTCGTTTGGGCTGTCTCCCGCCGAGGCGATGTGCTCGGAGGCGGCGGTGGTGGCCTCGGACGTCGGCGGGCTCCCGGAGGTGGTCGGGGACTGCGGCCGCCTGGTGCCGCGCGGCGACGCCGACGCAGTCGCCGACGCGGTGGTCGACTTCTGCACCGATTTCGAGGCCTGTGCCGAGCTGGGCCGGCGCGGGCGGGAGCGGGTGCTGCAGCGGTTCACGCTCGATCGCGCGGTGAATGCGCTGGTGAGCTCCGCGCAGGCGCTCCTCGCTCGAGCCTAGGGCCACGGGGGGTGTGCCGATTTTCGAGGGGATCGCAAAAGTCGCGTCGCGCTCGCCGTGCGCGGCGCCCGGCCGGCTGCTCTCCGAGCTGCTTTCGCTGTACCGAAACTGGTTACAAGGCTGCGTAACAGCCCCGCGTCGTACGGTGCGCCCTCTCTCACGAGCCCCGAGGAGGCGTGGTTGCACCCACTCGCAAGGACCCTGGGACTGGCAGCAGGACTCTTTCCCCTCGCTGTGCTGGCTGCTGGAGCGGACGGAAGCTGGTCGTGGTGCTCACAACCGAGACGGCTCTCGCCGGACCCGGCCGGTCGAACGTTTCACGTGCGGACATCGGGGGTCGACCCCGGGACGTGCCCGAGCTGGTCCGGATACACCTTCCGGACGATCTCCGGGGCGGCCCGCTGCGCGCGAGGCAAGGACACGATCTACGTCCACGGTGGCACCTACGGGCCCGTGCAGCTGGCCAACATGTGGCCGGGCGACACGATCCTCATCACCAACGCGCCGGGGGAGAACCCGGTCATCGAGGGCTGGGGTAGCGTCGCGGACTTCGGCGCCATCGTCGGCCTGTGGCGGGTGAGCAACATCGCCATCCAGGGGCTCGAGATCCGGAACACCGGCGTCCCCGACGCCGAGCACGGCGCGTACGGCGTCCACGCCTACGAGTCGACGCACGTGAAGCTCTACTACAACACCGTCCACGACACCGCCCGACACGGCATCCTCACCAACGGTCACCAGGTCGAGGTGGTGGGCAACGAGGTCTACAACACGGTCATGCGGAATCAGTGGTTCAAGTCGGACTACTGGGACGCGGCGGTCACCAGCCAGCCGGACCGGAGCCAGTGGGGGTACAAGCTCATCGGCAATTCCATCCACGACAGCTACGGGGAGTGCGCGGACGTCCTCGCGGTCGACGGGGCCACCGTCGAGGGGAACAGGATCTACAACTGCGTCAGCACCAACGTCTTCGTGTCGAACTCCCGGAACGTCACGGTGAACCGGAACTGGATCTACGCGAGCACCGACAAGTTCAACCGCCGCGACTACGGCAACCGCGCCACCGGCATCCAGCTCGCGAACGAGGCCCGGGCGGTCGGCTGGTCCCTGAACAACATCCGGATCACCAACAACATCGTGGAGTGGGTCAGCCAGGGCGTGCGCTACTGGAAGGCGCCGCACGGTGCGCAGCCGGTGAAGGACACCTACGGAAGCCTCTACATCGCCTTCAACGACTTCAACCGGACCCAGTTCTCTCCGATCCGGTTCGACACCCCCGAAGGATGGTCGCCGCGAGGTAACAGCAAGCTGCGGCGCAACCTCGTCCTCAACCGGAGCGGGTACAAGTGGTTCTCCACGGACCAGTCGGGCTCCTGGAACGTGACCGGGAACTGGAACTACGGAAAGGACACCACCGCGACCAGCCCCGGCATCAAGGACACCTGGGGCACCTACGTCCCCGCGTACGAGCTCAAACCGGGCGCGGTGATCCGCTGGACGATCTCCCCGTGGTCCGAGCCGGAGATGCCCTCCACGGACTACCACTGCCAGTCCCGCGGCCAGAACGACTGGAACACGCCCGGCGCGATCAACTGACTGCCGATCGCCCCACCCCCCGCCCACGGACGCACGCACCAGCCGAGCGGCTTCATCAGGCACGATGTGCCCGACCGGCAAACCCTCGGCCATCGTCCCTGGTTTGACGCCCGGGAGGGAGGCGAGCGCGTCCGTCTCCAGGCGAGCCGTCGACCCCCTGCTCGCTGTCCGACCTGCTTTCGATGTACCCAAACTGTTTACCAGGATTCATGTCCGCCCTGCGTCGTATGAGACCGCCTCTCGAGACAGGAGACCGAGGAGGCGGTGTTGCACGCGTTTGGAAGACTGCTGGGAGTGGGGATGGCCATGGCCGCGTCCGCAGCGTTGGCCGCGGGGGCGGATGGCAGCTGGACGTCGTGCGCGAAGCCGGCGCGGCTCCAGCCTGACTGGAGTGCACGGTTGTTCCATGTCGCGACCTGGGGAACCGATCCCGGGTGGTGCCCGTGGAACGGCTACACGTTCCGGACCATCACCGCCGCCGCGAAGTGCCTCAAGGGCGGCGATACCATCTACGTCCACGGCGGGACCTACGGGCCGGTGCAGCTGGCGAACCTCTGGCCGAGTTCGCGAGTCCTGATCACGAATGCCCCGGGGGAGAACCCGATCATCGACGGCTGGGGAGGCATTGCCGATTACGGCGCGGTCTTCGGGCTGTGGCAGGTGGGGAACGTCTCCATCCAGGGCCTCGAGATCCGCAACACCGGCGTGTCCGATGCCGAGCATGGCGGGTACGGCATCCACGTGAGCGGGGGGAGCAACATCAAGCTCTACTACAACACCGTCCACGACACTGCCCGGCACGGCATCATCACCGAGGGCAGCGGGCACGAGATCGTCGGCAACGAGGTCTACAACACGGTGATGCGCAACCAGTGGTGGCAGTCGAACTACTGGGACGCCGCGGTCTCGAGCCACCCCAGCAAGAATCAGTGGGGCTTCAAGCTGATCGGCAACTCCATCCACGACAGCCACGGCGAGTGCGCGGACGTGCTGGCGGTGGACGGGGCGACGGTGGAGGGAAACCGGATCTACAACTGCGTCTCCACCAACCTCTTCGTCTCCAACTCCCAGAACGTCACGGTCAACCGGAACTGGATCTACGCGAACACCGACCAGTACAACCGGCCCGACCTCGGCTACCGGGCCACGGGCGTGCAGCTCGCCAACGAGAGCACCTGGGTGGGGTGGTCCCTCAAGAACATCCGGATCACCAACAACATCGTCGAGTGGGTCAGCCAGGGCATCCGCTACTGGCGGGCGCACTCCGGCGGGAGCGTCACCGACACCTACGGGAGCCTCTACGTCGGCTTCAACGACATCAACCGGACCAAGTTCGCGCCGATCCGGTTCGATACTCCCGAGTGGGGCTGGCCATCGTCGAACAGCAGGCTCCGGCAGAACATCGTCCTCAACGCCAGCTCGAACTTCTGGTTCTCCAGCAACGAGTCCGGCGCCTGGAACACGGGCAGCAACCGGACCTACGCTTGGAGCTGGAGCACCTACAACCCGGGCATCAACGACCCGTACGGCACCTACACCTGGGCGTACCGCTGGCGATCGGGAGCGTGGCAGCGGTACACCGTCGCGCCCTGGTCGGAGTGGGACATGCCTGGCGACGACTATAACTGCCAGGACCGGGACCAGAACAGCTGGAACAGTCCCGGGGCGATGAACTGACCTGCGCCCCCGGGACGGCGTCAGTGCCGCCCCCTGGGGAGCCGTGAATCACTCGCGCGTGCGCGTGCAGTTGGTCTGTCCGCCCTGGGCGGCCGGGATCTCGTCGCAGATGAAGTAGCCCACCCGCTGGTCACCGGTCCCGCCGAAGAGCCCGATGGTCCACACCGCGGTGATGACCCCTGCCCGGAAGTTCACCGGGGCCGAGAACAGGTCGGGGTTCTGCTGCGGGGGCGCGAGCCGGATGGCCAGCTGAAGCGCCGGGTTCGGGTCGATGTCCTGGTACCCGTCGACGATGCCCGTGCCCGCGGAGTTGTAGCGGAAGGGGACCTGCGCCTCGGTGAGCCACACCCAGGTCCCTCCGTCGCTGACCCCGTCGGCGAGCGCGGCCGAATTGGGCACCGCGTTGGTGTACCGGAAGCGGGCCTTGCCGGCCGCCGGCGCCTCCTGGTGTTCGATGTACTGGATGAGCTGGTACGGGCCCACCGCGCCCGGTGCCAGCTCGCCCAGCGCGGCGACGGTGTACGTGCCGTGAGCATTGATGGTCTGCGCCGTCCGATCAGGGCCGATCGGTGTGGAGCAGTCGCCGCCGGGCGCCACGGAGCGGAAGTCGAGCGTTCCCGGGTCGATGTAGACGACCTTGGTCATCGCCGGAAAGGCGAGGCCGGCGTCGAGCCCGTTTCTCGCCAGCACCGGCGAGCCCCAGCTCTGAGACCCCGACGCCCGGATGCACATATCGATCGGGGGAGCGTCGGGCGAGAGATTCCCGAAGCGCACCCACGCCTTGTCCTGAGGCGGACCGGCGTCCTGGTCCGTGTCGTCCCCGCAGCCCAGCCACGCCACCGTCAGGACTGCTGCCACTGCCACCAAGAACGCCTTCATCGCGCTGCCTCCCTGGGTGCACCCCGAGCGGCGGAATGGATGGGCACGGGTCCATCGGAGCGGAACGGCGTGCCGTCCCGCTGTGTTCACTGTCGACCGGGCGGCGGTTTCATTGGTCCTGGGTGTGCACGGGAGGTCACAGCCCGGACCTCGGCGGTGACGGTCGCCCATGCCCCGGAGCTGGAAAGGCGTCTCAACGAAGCGCGTCGAGGAAGGCGCGGGCCACGCCGGACGGGTCCCTCGAGCGGAGGACAGCGCTCTGGACCGCCACGCCGCGACAGAGCGGGAGCGTCGGCAGGCGCTCGGGCGTCATCCCGCCGAGCGCGAAGCAGGGCACCGGCGCCGCTGCCTCGGTGAGCGTCCTGAAGCCCTCGACCCCCAGGGGCGATCGGGTGTCTCCGGGCTTCGAGGCCGCTGCATGGACAGGGGACACGAGCGCCGCGTCGCATCCAACCGCGTCAGCCAGCTCGTCCATCGAATGGACCGCGGCGCTGATCCAGCGCTCTGCCGGCAGGTGGCGGCGAACCTCCCGGGGCCGGGGAGCGTCGACCGGCAGGTGCAGGTGCGCGTCCACCAGCAAGGCCACGTCGAGCCGGCCGTTGATCGCCAGCTGCGCCCCCGTGTCCCGGGTCAGGGCCGCCAGCCAGCGCGCGCGCTCGAGAAAGCCCCGTACCAGCGCGCCGGGGTCCCGGTGCTGGATGCATACGCCCGGGCCGAGCGCGGCGACGGCCTCCAGCGCTGCACGGTGGGTGGCGTCCGGCAACGTCCAGTCGGTGATGACGATGAGCTTCGGGAGCCTCAGTCGACCAGGCCCTCGAGCGGGCTCGAGGCCGAGCCGTAGGCCTTGCGCGGGATGCGTCCGGCGAGGAAGGCGGAGCGGCCGGCCTCGATCGCCAGCTTCATCGCCTGGGCCATCCGGACCGGGTCCTTTGCCCCGGCCACGGCGGTGTTCAGCAGCACGCCGTCACAGCCAAGCTCCATGGCGATGGCGACGTCCGAGGCCGTCCCCACCCCGGCATCGACGATGACCGGCACCTTCACCACCTCGCGGATGAGCCGGATGTTGTGCGGGTTGCGGATGCCCAGGCCCGAGCCGATGGGGGCGGCGAGCGGCATCACCGCGGCACAGCCGGCGTCCTCGAGCTTCCGGGCGGTGATGGGGTCGTCCGAGGTGTACGGTAGGACGGTGAACCCTTCCTTCACCAGGATCCGGGCGGCAGCGACGGTTTGCTCCACGTCGGGGAACAGCGTGCGCTCGTCGCCGAGAACCTCGAGCTTGACCCACCGGCTCATCCCCAGCTCGGCGGCCAGCCGGCAGGTCCGGACCGCGTCCTCCGCGGTGTAGCAGAGGGCGGTGTTGGGCAGGAGCGTCATCCGGGAGGTGTCGATCCAGTGCAGGAGCGACGCCTCACCCTTCGCGTTCAGGTCCAGCCGCCGCACGGCCACGGTGACGATCTCCGCGCCGGAGGCCTCGTGGCAGCGCTTCATCACCTCGTGGCTGGGGTACTTCCCGGTGCCGATGAGAAGGCGGGAACCGAACCGCTTGCCGGCGATGACCAGAGCGTCGTCCATGGGGGGACTTCTACGCTCCTCCCCCCACGAACGTCACCACCTCCAGCGTGTCGCCGTCCCGGAGAGTGACTTCCGGATGCTGCGCCTGGCGAAGCACCTCGCCATTGAGCTCCACCGCCACCCGGCCCCGGACCCCGAGCTGGGCGACGAGCGCCGCCACGGTCAGGCCGTCGGAGACCTCGCGCCGCTCTCCATTGACGGTCAGGGTCACTCGAGGGCCTCGGGGGGCAACCGCCGGAGCTGCGGATCCGCCAGGTAGGTGTCGGTCAATCGCCGCGGCCGCCGGAACCGGTTCAGCTGGTGCCGGAGAATGGCCCGGGCCATCAGACGCGCTCGCCGCCGCCAGCCGAGGTCGCGCAGCGAGCCCCGCAGAACGCCCAGTCGCTGGAGCCGCAGCTCGCTGATCCGGACCACGTGGGCGAGGAAGGCCTCGGTGTGCCGGAGGACCTCGTGCTCGGTGCCCAGCCGGCGCTGGATGAAGCGCGCCAGCCGGGGCAGCGCGATCAGGCTGAGGAGGTTGGCCCCCAGCAGGTCGTCCGCCAGGCCGGGGTGCTCGGCCACGAGGCGAACCGTCTCGGCCTCGCCGAAGGCGACGTGGTGCTCCTCCTGCCGGGCGGCACCCTCGAGCAGCCGGACGATCTCCGGGGCCTCGATGGTGTCGATGAGCGCCTGGAAGACGGCGAGGACCAGCCCCTCGCCCACCGCCATCTCGGTGGCGACGTGCTCGGCATAGTCGGTGCCCATCGCCCCGGTGGAGAGGAAGCGCACCACCGGGTGGGGCGGCCCCGGTGTCGTCCCGAGCAGCGCGTGGATGCGCAGGAACACCCGGACATGCGCGAGCTCCTCGCTCGCCTGGCGGGCGAAGAAGCTGGCGGCCTCGAGGGAGGGCGCTCCGTACAGCCAGTACCCCACCTGGATGCCGGTCACCTCTCCATAGAGGAACTGGTCGACGATCCACCCGAGCAGCGCGCGGTCGCGCGGGAGCCGGAAGCGCGCGTCGCCGAAGTCGAAGCGCAGCTCGTCGCGACTCACGCGCATCTGCTGGGTCGGGGTGACCACGGAGCCGACTCTAACGCGGGCGTCGCGGCGGGTGCTCGGCGGTGGCCCGAGCGCTGCGCGGGTGCGCCTCAGGCCTGGCCCGTCCCGGACCCCGGCCGCAGGACGAACCTGCCGACCCGGGGGAGGATCTCGTCGGTGCGGTAGTGGCGGAAGTCCTCGGCCAGGGGCACCGAGGCGAGCTGCTCCGCGGCACAGGCATCGTGCTCGGCATGCTCCTCGAGCAGCTCGAAGCCGGCTTGCCGGAAGAGACCTCGGAAGTCCCGGTGGCGCAGCCGGTTCTGGTAGTGGAACGAGGTGTTGAAGTGCGCCCACTCCCGGGAGCTGAAGCGGAGGAAGTTGTAGACGTTGATCTGGCTGTCGCCGTGGGCGAAGTGATCCGAGTAATCGACGATGTGGCTGACCACGGATCGCTCGTGGCACAGCCGGCGGCTCTCGCGCAGGATGACGCGGAGGTCCGGCACGGAGATGTGCTCCAGGGTGCTGGTGGTGGCGATGAGGTCGACGCTTCCTGCGGGCAGCCGGGTGTCGCGGGCATCCGCGGGGGCCAGATAGCGGATGCCGTAGATCTGCTCCAGGCTCCGGTCGAACCCCTGGCCTTCCGGAAGGAGTACGCTGGGGGTCCGGACTCCTCCCTCCGGAGGCTCCTGCTGCAGATGCCGGATCGCGGCGTTGACGAAGCTCGGACGGACCCAGCGCGAGAGATCCATGACGGTCTGCCGGTTGATGCCCAGGGTCCAGAAGACCAGATTTCCGTAGAGGTCCCAGCCCGCGCCGAACTCGAAGAGGCGGGCGTCGCCCAGCGGACCGAACCGTTCACGAAAGGCGCGGACGTGGTGCCGCTGTGAGGCGCTGCTCTCCTGGGTGGGGGAGAGGTGCCGCGGATAGCTCCGGGTCACGTAGCGCTGGAGGAGCGAGTAGGCCGTCCGCTGCATCGGAACGTGCTCGAGCACTCGAAATGTCAGCGCCTTGAGCCGCCAGTCGCTGAGGACCGCGGAGATCGATCGCGGACGATTCACCTCGGTTCGGAGATCGCTGAGCAGCTGCACCGGTGGATCACCCCTCCGTGGTCCGGACCGAAGCTGGGCATCTTCGGTCGTGTTTGCACCTCCCGTTCGTTTCCCATCGAACTTGTCTCTCCGGGCTGGTCGAATGCGCTCTCCGCGGGCCGGTCGCTCGCGCACGGACTGGCGGGATGAGCGTCGAGACAGCGCTGGAGGCAGAGGCGAGGGCGCTTCACCGGACCGCGTACGTCGCGGATGCGCACGCCGATGCGCTGCTCTGGAACCGGGACCTGCGCGTGCGGCAGCGGCGCGGGCACGTGGACTTCGTCCGGCTCGCCGAGGCGGGGGTGCGGCTGCAGGCATTCACCGTGGTCTCCCGAGGTTTCCCCTTCATCGGCGGCTTCCCCGCCTTCGCCCTTGCCCACGGCTGGCCGCTCGAGGCGATCCGGAGCCCGTGGAGGCGGGCGCTCTTCCAGATCGAGCGGCTCACGCTGACCTGCGCCACCGGTGCCGCCGTGCTCGCCACGACTCCGGCAGCGCTGGCTGCAGCCGAGCGCGAGGGGAAGCTGGCCTGCGTGCTCGGGGTCGAAGGCGGGCACGCGATCGAGGGTCAGGTCGACCGGGTGGCCGAGCTCGCCCGGGGAGGCGTCGCCTTCATGGGGCTGACCCACCTCGTCCCGAACGAGCTGGGCGGCTCCTCGTTCCCGCTCCGGGGGCGCCGCGGGCTCACCACCCTCGGCGGCCAGGTGCTCGAGGCGATGGCGGCCCACGGCCTCGCGGTCGACGTCGCGCACGCCTCACCACGACTCCTGACCGCGCTCCTCGCCCGGGACCAGCCGCGCATCTTCTGCTCGCACACCGGGGTCGCGGCCCTCGGGCCGCAGTGGCGCAACCTGGACGACGTTGCCCTCCGGCGGATCGCCGACCGGGGTGGGGTGGTCGGGATCATCTTCGGCACGCCGTACCTCGGCAGTCGTCGTCTGGAAGCGGTGGCCGACCACCTCGAGCACGCGGTCCGGGTCGCGGGCGAGGAGGCGGTGTGCCTCGGCAGCGACTTCGATGGGCTCGTCCCGCTCCCCGCCGGGATGCGCGACGTGACCGACCTCTGGAAGCTGACCGCCATTCTCCTCGCGCGTGGCCACTCTCGAGTGCGGCTGGAGCGGATCCTCGGCCTCAACCTGCGCCGGTTCCTGTCCGAGGTGCTCGGCGACCTCGAGCGCCGGCGCTCAGCCCTGGATCCACCCCGGCCAGGATGATCACCGAGCCCGCGCGAGGAACCGGTCGAGTGCGGCATTGAACGCGGCCGGCTGCTCGAGATTGGCCAGGTGGCCGGCGCCTGGAATCTCCACGAGCTCCGCGCCAGGGACGAGCTCCGCCATCGCCCGCGCCTTCGCCGGCGGGGTAATGACGTCGTCCGCCCCCACCACCACCAGCACCGGCCCGCCGAAGCGGGCGAGGATGTCACGGGCGTCCGGCCGCAGCGCCATTCCGCGCTGCGCTGCGGCCTGACCCTCGGGCAATCCAGCGCTGATCCACCCGGAGACCCGGGCACGCAGGGTGGCCGGAGCGCCCGGTCCGAGCAACCGGTCCACCATCGGGAGCAGCGCAGCCGGGCCCTTCGCCAGGACCTCCTGGGCGGTCCTCTCCCGGCCCTCGCGCCCCTGCGCGTCGTCGGCCGAGGTCTGGGTGTCGGCGAGCAGCAAGGCCCGGACTCGCCCGGGGTCGTTCCGGAGCAGCGCCAGCGCGGCATAGCCACCCATCGACACCCCGCCCACCACCGCCGAGTCGATCCCGAGGTGGTCGAGGAGAGCGAGCACGTCGTCCGCCATCGCGCCCATCTCGCTCGGCCCCGCGCCGACGGTGCTCCCGCCGAACCCGCGCAGGTCCGGCACGATGAACCGCGCCCGACCCGAGAGCGCGGTCCACTGCGGCTCGAACATCTCGCCCTCGAGAGGGAACGCGTGGAGGAGGAGCACCGGAGGGCCACTGCCGACGTCACGAAATCGGAGACGCATTCCTCCAGGCGCGGTCCATGTAGGCATGCACCGTGACATGGATCGTCGCGGGGACTCCGTGCAAGCTCTCGGACGGTCCCTTGCTACCCCCCGCACTCGAGTCGGCCCTCTCCACCGTCCCGGAGTCGCAAGCCACCCGTCTCCGTCAGGTGTGTCACGGCGCGGCGAACGCGCTCGCCCATCTCACCGACCTCGACCTGCTCCAGTACGAATCGACGGTCACCACCTCCAGCCTCGATCTCTCCACCTGGGAGGAGATGGCGCCGGTGGTCGCGGCGACGCTCCGGGACGTCAACGCCTTCATCGACCTGGTGCGCACCCAGGTGGGGGTGCAGCCCGCGGCGCGGGGCAACGGGCTGGCCTCGCTGGTCGAGGACGCGGTGCTCGACGATGCGGCCCGCGCCGGGCTCGAGCGGGTGCTCGAGTCCGGCGCCACGCAGCTGTTCGAGCAGGTCCAGACCCTGGGGGCCAAGGTCCGTGACCCGGGCGTGGTGGCCGACCGGTGGAACCTGCTCGCCGAGGTGCAGGCCTCGCGCACCCGGTTCCGCGAGCACATCGGCACGCTGGTGTTCGACCTGGTGGCCCCCTTCGGGGACGTCGAGCGCTCCGAGGTCGTCCCCGGGCTCGCCGAGGAGGTGGCGGGGGCGGTCACGGTCCGCGCGGCGGTGGCCGATCTGCGCCGGGTGCTCGAGGCGCGCGCGACGAAGCTCCGCCAGGCGAGCGCCGAGGACGTGCAGTGGCACGCCCAGCACCTCGAGCAGGAGATGGACGCGTTCGGGCGCACCGCCCCCTACCGCTCGCTCCGTGCCCAGGACAAGCGGCGGCTCATCGAGTACCGGCAGGAGGTCCGGGAGATGGCGGCGGTGCCGCTGCCGGCGAAGGCGGACGTGATGGACGCCTGCCAGCGGGTGCTGGAGCTGGTGAAGAGCCTGGCGGTGGTGAACCAGCGGGCGCTGCTCCGCCGCCACGACCACGAGGTGTGGGCCAGGAGCGGAGTGAAGCTCGAGCAGGCCGAGGCGCTCCTCCCCGTCGACCGGCGTGCCGCCGCGGTCGCCCTGGCCGAGGCCGCAGAGCTGGCCGCCGGCCTCTACGGACGGAGCGAGCCGCTCGACGAGTTCCTCCGCCGGGCCCGCAAGCAGAGCCTGTCCCTGTTGCCCGCCGAGGAGGTCGACCGGGTGCTCGAGGAGCTCCGGGCGCTGCTGGCCGGGCTTCCGCTCGCCGAGTGAGTCCGCCGGGTGGGGTAGGGTCCTTCGCCCCTCATGACCGAGCTCCGACCGCTCCGCGAGGCCGACCTGTCCCGCGTCGAGGCCGTCTTCACCGACGTCGATGGGACGCTCACCACCGGTGGGCGGCTGCGGGCGTCCACCCTCGGCGCGCTGGAGCGGCTCGACCGGGCGGGGGTGCCGGTGGTGCTGGTGACGGGACGGCCGGCCGGCTTCGCCGAGGCCTGGGCCCGCACGTTACCCGTCTGCGGGGTCATCGCCGAGAACGGCGGCCTCTCGGTGCGGCTCGACGCCCGCGGCGCACTCCGCAAGGCCTACGCCCGTCCCCGGTCGGTACGGGCCCGCGAGCAGCGCCGGCTGGTGCGGGTGGTGCAGGCGGCCTTGCGCGCCGTGCCCGGGGCGCGCATGTCCACCGACAGTCTCTACGCCGAGGTGGATCTGGCCATCGACGTCAACGAGGAGGTCCGGCTCGGAGCGGACGCCGTGCGGCGGCTGGAGGACTTTCTCGCCGCCCGCGGAGTGCACGCGGTTCGCTCCAGCGTTCACGTCAACGCCTGGATCGGCCCGTTCAACAAGGCCGGGATGGTGCGACGCTTCATCCGCTCGGTGTGGAAGGAGCGGCTCCGTCCGGACGATCGGCGCTACCTGTTCGTCGGTGACAGCCTCAACGACGCCCCGCTGTTCGCCGCGTTCCCGCTCAGCGTGGGGGTGGCCAACGTGCGCGCCGTGCTGGCCCTGCTCGACCACCGCCCCCGCTTCGTGACCCGGGCGCCCGAGGGCGCGGGCTTCGAGGAGGTGGCCCGTGCGGTGCTGCGGGCGCGGAGGGCCGGGGCGTGAGCCTGGTCCGGCTGGAGCTGCAGCGCGGGCTCGGGCGGCACCTGCGCGCCGGCCACCCCTGGGTCTTCCGCAAGGCGGTGGAGAAGCTGCCGAAGATTCCTCCGGGGAGCGTGGTGGATCTCACCGAGGGCGGGAAGTTCGTGGCCCGCGGGTACTTCGACCCCCTGAGCCCCATCGCCGTCCGCGTCCTGACCCGGGATGTGCGGGAGGTCATCGACGGCGACTTCTTCCGCCGCCGCGTCGGGTCCGCGTGGGAGCTCCGCGAGCGGCTCCTGGACCGGACCGACACCGACAGCTTCCGGCTGGTGCACGGCGAATCCGACGGGCTTCCGGGCGTGGTGGCCGACCTCTACGCCGGCACGGTGGTCCTCAAGCTGTACTCGGCCGGGCTCACCCCGGCCCGCGGGATGCTGGTGGACGCGCTCCGGGCGCTCCCGGGGGTCCGGGGGGTGCTGGGGCGAGACCAGCCCGCGGGCGAGGAGGGCGACGAGGAGGGGAAGGGCCGGGCGCGGCTGCTCTGGGGGGAGGAGCCGGCCGACCCGGTGGTGATCGGCGAGCGCGGGGTGCGCTTCGGCGTCGACGTCCGCCGCGGCCAGAAGACGGGCTTCTTCCTGGACCAGCGCGAGAACCGCGCACTGGTCCGACGGCTGTCCCGCGGGGCCACGGTGCTGAACTGCTTCAGCTACTCCGGCGGCTTCAGCGTCAACGCCGCGCTCGGGGGCGCGGCGCGGGTCTTCAGCGTGGACCAGGACGCGGACGCCATCGCGCTGGCCCGGCAGAACTTCGTCCGCAACGGCCTCGACCCCAACGCCCACGACTTCCTCGCCGCGGACGTCTTCACCTTGCTGTCCTCCCTCCGCGACGAGGGCCGAAGGTTCGACATCGTCATCCTCGATCCGCCGGCCTTCGCCAAGAGCCAGCGGGCGGTGGAGGCCGCCCTGGACGGCTACGCCTCGCTGAACCGGCAGGCGCTCGAGGTGGTTGCCCCCGGAGGCCTGCTGGTGACCGCCTCCTGCTCGGCCCGGGTGACGCCCGAGGTGTTCGAGGGCGCGGTGAAGGAGGCCGGGTTCAAGGCGGGCGTGGATCTGACCCTGGTGGAGGAGCGGTACCAGCCGCCGGACCACCCCATCCGCCTCCAGTTCCCCGAGGGGCGCTACCTCAAGTTCCTGGTCCTTCTGGTAAAACCGTGGTGAGCCGGGGTCAGTACCTCGAGCGGCCGGCGCTCATTCCGGTCGGGCAGATCGTCCTCGAGGGGCTCTGGCACCGCGGCCGCAAGCAGCCGCCGGTCCTGGTCTTGCCGCCCCCGCCCGGGAAGGGGTCGATGGACCACGTGGTGTGTGCCGAGCTGGCCTGGGCCACCGCCCGGACGGGCCGTCCGGTGCTCCGCTTCAACTTCCGGGGCGTGGGCGCGAGCCAGGGCCCGCTGGGCGACGCCGGCTCGCGGCTCGAGGACGCGGCCGGAGCGCTCCGCCTCCTCCGGGAAAACACCGCCGCGGTGGGCGTCGCGGTGGCCGCGGTGGGCGGGTCCGCCGACACGGCCGTCGCCCTGGCGCGGGAGCATCCGGGGATCGTGGCGGCCGTCCTCGTCAGCCCGCCGGCCAGCGTCCTGACACCGAGGCCGGGCTTCCCGCTGCTCTGTATCGTGGGCGAGGACGAGCCGGGTCGGGTGGGACTCCTCGCCGCCGCGGGGGAGGCCGGAGGTCGGGTGGAGCTGGTCGCCGGCGCAGACGGACGGTTCCAGCGCAACCTTTCCGAGGTGGGGCGGGCGGCCCTCCGATGGCTCGAAGGTGTCGGCAAGCACCTGGAATCGTGAAGAAAGACGTGGGCGCCCCAATCGGGGCCGGGCCGGGGCGTATGACGTGCGGGAGGTCGAGTGCGGTCCTGAGGGGGCGGAAGGAGCCTGGATGTCCGGGTGGTGGTTGAGCGGCGTTCTCCTGCTGGGGGCGGCGTGTACGCCGGTGCCCGGGCACACCAAGGTGACTCCCCCGGGGACGGCCGGTGCCTCCGCCGTTCCCCACGCGCTGGTGGTGGACTTCCGCGATGGCACCTCCGCGGAGGAGGTCGCCGAGCGCGCCCGCCGCTGGGGCCTGTCGCTCCATCTCAACTCGGTGGAAGGCCCCCGCTCGGGCATCGCCATCGCCGAGGGCGTGGAGGACGTGGACGCCGCGCTGGCCCACATCCGCGGAGACGCCGACGTCGAGGAGGCCGAGCCGCTGGTCCAGATGGAGGCGCTGGCCTTCACCCCGAACGATCCCGAGTTCCCCAGGCAGTGGAATCTCAGGATGATCCACATGCCGGAGGCCTGGGAGCGTTCCCGGGGCAAGGGCGTGGTGGTCGCGGTCATCGACACCGGCATCGCCTACGAGGACCACGGCGACTTCGTGCAGGTGCCGGACCTGGCCGGAGCGCGCTTCGTCCCCGGGTACGACTTCGTCAACGACACCGACCACCCCAACGACGACAACGGGCACGGGACCCACGTGGCCGGCACCATCGCCCAGCGCACCAACAACGGCGTGGGAGTGGCGGGCGTGGCGTTCGAGGCGCGCCTGATGCCGTTGAAGGTCCTCAGCCGCGCCGGCCTGGGGAACTCGGCGGACATCTCCGACGCCATCCGCTGGGCGGTGGACCACGGCGCGAAGGTGCTCAACCTCTCGCTCGGCGGGCCTGGCTACTCGGCAGTGATGGAGCGCGCGGTGGCCTACGCCCGGAGCAAGGGTGCGGTGGTGGTCTGCGCGGCAGGCAACGCCGGCACCGGTCAGGTCTCGTACCCGGCGGCGTACGCCGGCGCGGTGGCCGTCGGGGCGGTGGGCCCGGATGGGCAGCTGGCGCCGTACTCGTCGTGGGGAGAGGCACTGGACGTGGTGGCGCCGGGCGGAAACACCCGCCTCGGGCCGGGAAACGGCATCCTCCAGGCGACCATCGACCGGGCGGACTTCCGCAAGCCGGTCCTCGCCGAGTACCAGGGGACGTCCATGGCCACCCCCCACGTGGCCGGGGTGGCAGCGCTGCTCTTCGCCGCCGGGGCGAGGACGCCGGACGAGGTGGAGAAGGCGCTGTTCGAGGGCGCGGTCTCCGACGGCGGCGCCTGGACGCCGCGGGCGGGACACGGCCGGCTGGACGCGCTCGGCGCTCTGAACGCGCTCGGCACCACCGCGCCGGGGGTGGACTGGGCTCCCCTCGTCTGGAGCGCGGCACTGCTGGCGCTGCTGCTGCTGTCGCTGAAAGTGAAGGTCCGCCCGGGGTTCCTGAACGTACTGCTCAACCCGGCGACGCTCCTGCCGCTGCTGCTCAGCACGGTGGGCCTGTGGTTCCTGAAGCTCCTCTGGCAGCGCTTCGTGGGCCACCCGCCGGCGGCCGCCGAGGTGCTCTCCCTCCCCATCCCCGACTGGGAACGCATCCTCTTCGGGCGGGGCCGGCTGGCGAGCCCGCTGATGTACAGCGCCCTGGTGCCTGGGGTCGCGGCGCTGTTCGCCCTGAAGTGGCGGGCGCTGCGTCCGGTCGTCGCTGGCCTGGCACTGGGGTTTGCCGGATTCTTGCTCTACGCGGCCTGGGCGAAGGCGCCGGCCATCGCCTACCTTCCCTTCACGTTCCTCGCGCGGCCCTGGCTGGTGCTGAACGGCGTCCTCGCGGCGCTGCTCAGCCGGGCGATGCTCCGGAGGGAGGCGCGGCGATGAAGGTCCGAGGGACGGTCGAGTTCCGGGACGTGGAGATGGGAGTCTGGGTGCTCGCCGGGGACGATGGCAGGACCTACCAGATCGCCGGAGGGCGCTCCTCGCTGCTCAAGGAAGGGCAGCGGGTGGAGATCGACGGCGACGTCGACGAGGCCGCGATGGGCATCTCGATGGTCGGCCCGGTGCTGCGGGTGCACGGCTACAAGAGGCTGTGAGTCAGGGGCCAGGGCCCTCGCCGGCTCCGGCGTCGGGCGTGCCCGGCTCCAGGGCCCGGGCGAGCGCCCGGCGCGCGCGGAGGTAGCTGTCGAGCGTGGCGTTGCCCCGGTGCACCTCCTCCCGGAGCGCGTCCACCTCCGCGCGACGCGCGTGCACCCAGTCCGGCTCACCGGTCCTGGGTGGGGGCAACCTGACCCGAACCTCGGCCACATCCAGCGCGAGCCCTCGGCGGTCGGCGAGCCCCCAGGCCACCAGAGACACCGAGGCGGCCACGGCCCACGGCGCGACCGCCCGGAAGAACGGGACGCGGAGCCGCGCCACCTCGGTCTCCCGAGCCTGACCCCACGCGCCCGGGACGCGCCGGGCTACCGCGAGGACGACGCCCAGCGCCAGCCACCCCAGGACGCTCGCCATCAGCACCGCCGGAAGCTGCGCCGAGGTGTCGACCGGCGCCGGCTCCTGCCCCTTGCTCGAGGCGTAGAGCAGGGTGGCGGTGAGGTTGCTTCCGAGGTGGGCCACCATGCCGGGGAGGACGCTCCGGGTCCGGGCGTAGAGCAGGCCGAACACCACGCCCAGCTCGAACAGCGCCGGCAACCCGATGAGGTTGACGTGGCAGAGGCTGAAGATGACCGCGGAGGCCACCACCGCCGGCACCACCGCAACCCCCCGGCGGAGGAGCCCCTGGAGCAGCAGGCCGCGGAAGATGACCTCTTCCCCGATGGGCGCCGCCGCCACCGCGCCGGTCATGGCCAGGAACAGCTCCAGCCCCGCCTGGCGCTCGAAGACCTGCGTCTGGTCGAACATCTCCACCCAGGACCGGGGCGCCACGAGCTGCACCCCGAACTGCACGGGGATGACCACCGCGAAGTAGTTGGCCACCGCCACCAGCAGCGCGAACACCAGCGGCCGGGCCGCCGGCCAGCTCAGGCCGAGGTACGCCGCCGGGGCGCGGCCGCTCCAGCGGGTCAGCGCCCAGCCGAAGCCGAAGAAGAGGAAGATCTCGGTGAACCAGATGCCCGCGCCGGCGCTGACCATCTGCAACGGGACGCCGAGGAGGAAGAAGAGCGCAAGCGCGCCGACCAGCGCCAGCCAGCCGAGGCGATCGGCGGGGACGGGCGGCTCGGGTGCGTCGGTCGGGGGAAGGGTGGGTTCGGGCACGGGACGGACGGGGGGCGCACCTTGCCAGCCCTCCGCGGGCTGTGAAAGCGTCGACACCAGGCATGCGTCGTTTGTTTCTCCTGCTCTCGCTCCTGCTCGGCGCCGCGTGCCAGCGCTCGTATAGCCCGCGGCCACTTCCTGACTCGTTCAGCGCCCGCGGCCTCGATGGGGCGAGCGTCACGCCGGCGACGATGCGCGGCCGTCCGTGGCTGGTGAACCTCTGGATGCCTGGCTGAGGCGTCTGTGCTCGGGAGTTGCCCGAGCTGGAGAAGCTGGCCAGGCAGTACGAGGGCCGGGTGGGCTTCATCGCGGTGTCGATCGCCCCGGACCGCAACCGGATCCGGACGGCGGCGGCACGGATGGGGCTGCGGTCGATGCCGGTCGCCGCGGCGGAGAGCGAGATGCTTGCCCCGCTGGAGCTGGAGACGGTCCCGGCGACCTTCCTCGTCTCCGCCGACGGAATGATGGTGGAGCGCTACCAGGGCGTGGTCTCGAGCTCGACCCTGGCTCACAAGCTCGAGGGCCTGCTCAGCACCGCCCGGCGCTAGCCGCCAAGGCCGAGAGGGTTCAGCGCCCGAGGAAAGAGTGAAGCTCGGCCCGGAATGCCTCGCGCTGCTCGGAACGCTCCGCCGCGGGGCCGAGCACCAGCTTGCGGTCGCGCTCGACCACCATCTCCTGGTCCAGCAGCCAGGCCAGCGCGTTCTCCAGGGTGGTGCGGCTGAGCGCCTCGGGGGCGTCGATGCGCCCCTGGAGGAATTCCATGCGCCCCGTCTCCAGCCCCGCGCGGACGAAGGACTTGCGGTCCATGGGCCCGGAGACCAGGTCCTCGAGCGTCAGGCCAGCGAGCAGGTACGACTGGAGGTAGTCGCGGAGGATGTCCGCCAGGAACTTGAGCTCCGTCCGGGCGCGGGCATCGCGCGGGACAAAGGCCCCCTGGCGAGAGGCCAGTAATTCCGCTCCCACCAGCCGCTCCACCGTCTCGGAGAAGATGATCTCGAACGGCGTGCCCACCCGGTAGATGAACTCCAGCTTGAACAGCCGGGAGAGGAACAGCGCCTTGGTGCGGACCGACTCCTCGGAGCTATCGAGCACGCCCCGGAGCACCGCGCAGGCCACCAGCGAGCGGGGCGCCACCAGATTCAGGATCGTGTTCTTGTAGTAGGCGAGCTGCACCCGCCGATCGTCGACCGGGAGATAGACGGTCTCGCCCTTGGCCTGCTCGGTGCGGACCAGCTTGTCCTCGATGAAGCCGAGCACCGCCTCGCGCACCGGGCCGGCCACGGTCGGGTCCGTCGGCGCCTCGCCCAGCCCGGTGGAGAGCGCCGCGCCGTCCTCGAGCAGCATCCGGCGGAGTGCCTCCACCCGGGTGGCGAGGACCGAGGCCGGAAGCCCCCGGCCCGGGTGGGCGAGGAGCGCGGTGCTCAGCAGCGCGGGCGGCGTCACCGTGGACACCCGGGCAATGCCCCACATGATGCGGTGCCCGAGCGCACGGACCAGGCTGCGCTTCTCCTCCTCGGTGAGGGCGGACGGGTCGGTGAGTCCACGGGCTCGCATGAACTCCCGGAGCAGCACCGGCTCGTCGAAGCGCAGGTGGATGGTGCCGTAGCGGCGCAGCAAGACTTTTGGCGCGCGGATGAGCGCGCCCACGTCCTCGGGCTTCTTCTCGCCCCCCAAAAGCTCCCTGGAGTAGCTGCTGCCCTCGACAATCTTCTCGTAGTCGATGGCCACCGGCACGAAGGCCAGGTCGTTCCGGGCGCCCTCCAGCACCGCGTCCACCTCCCAGCCGAGCAGCCCGAGCTTTGCCGGGAGCAGCTTGCCGGTCCGCGAGCGGCCGCCCTCGGGGAAGAATTCTTGAAGCACGCCGTCCCGCACCAGCTTCTTCACGTAGGCCTTGAAGGTCGCGGTGTAGAGCCGGTCGGTGCCGAAGCTCCGGCGGAGGAAGAATGCCCCCGCCCGGCGGAGCAGCGGCCCGAGCGGGAAGAAGGAGAGGTTGGCCCCCGCGGCGACCACCGGCATCTGGTAGCCGCGCTTCCACAGCACCCAGGACATCACCAGGTAGTCGATGTGGCTCTTGTGGCTGGGGCAGATCACGATCGGCGCTCCGGCCCGCGCCACCCGGAGCGCCCGATCGAGGCCCGCCTCGTCCACGGCGATGCCGTCGTAGATGCGATCGAAGATCCAGCTCAGGATCGGGGCGAGCAGGCCGACCACCGTGGGGTGCAGCCGCGCCGCGATGCCGTTGAGGTGGCGGCGGGCCTCGCGCTCCAGCAAGCCCGGGTCCTTGCCGCCGCGGGCGGCGGTCTGCTCGATGGTCTGACGCAGGGTGCGGTCGCGCAGCGTCTCCTCGATGACCCGCTCCGGCGGCTTGTAGGGCGGACCGAACACCGCCCGGGTCTCGCGGGCGAGGTGGACGTGGAGCACCGCGCGCACCTTGCGGGCCACGACGGCATCGGAGTCGCCGGGGCTCTCGGCGGCGAAGGCCCGGAGGTCGATGGGGGTGCCGACGCGGAACTGGGCCCGCTTGTGGTTCCGCCAGAAGGCGAGCACCGAGTGGAGGAAGCCGGGCGCCTCCGGCGTGCCGAACACGTAGTCCGCCCAGGCGGGCTTGAGCCGGGTGCTCCACTTCTCCCAGACCACCAGCTCGGGGACCAGGTACACCGGCCGGTCCATCTTCCGGGCCATCGCCACCAGGGCAGGGAAGGGGTCCTCGCGGCCGCTCCGCCCGCCCGGGCGCATCACCGCCGTCTGCTGGAGGAAGACCAGGGCCGAGCCGCCGTGCCTCCGCGCGTACTCGAACCGCACGTCGAGCGCGCCGCGCTGGGCCACCCGGCGCCAGGGCCGGCCGAACCATCGGCGCATGTTCACCACGGCGCGCAGCGGCGGGAGCGCACGGTTCACCAGCAGCCAGGCGAGGTACAGGAAGCTGACCCAGGCGGCGGTCCGCTGCACGTGCACCACGAACCCGCGGTCGCTCAGCCGCCGCAGCTCCACCTCCGCCGCGGGACCCACCCGGACATGCGGACAGTAGCGGCGCCCCAGCGCGCGGCCAATCGGGCCGAACTCGTGCCGGAGCGCGGCCTCGCTGTCGTCGACCTTCACCAGCGCGGTGGCCATGGCGCTTGCTGCGAGTCTTACATGCTCTCGGGCGCGGCGATGCCCAGAAGCTGCAGGCCCGTGGCGAGCACGATGCGCACCGCGTCAGCCAGGGCGAGCCGGGCGGCGCGCAGCGCCTCGTTCGACTCGTGCACCACCCGCTTGTCGCGGTCCTGGTTGCCGAGGGTGTACCAGCGGCTGAACTCGACGGCGACGTCGATGAGGTGCCGGCCGACGAAGGAGGGCTCGTCCTGCTCCACCGCGGCGCGGACCTGGACCGGGAAGCGGGCCAGCGTCCGGGCGAGCTGCTGCTCCTCGGGAAGGGTCAGCAGCCTCGCTTCGGCCCGGGCCGGGGCGCCGCCGCCGCGCTTGAGGAGGTTGCAGGCGCGGGCGTGCGCGTACTGCAAATAGGGACCGGTGTGCCCGTCGAACTCGAGCACCTCGTCCCAGTCGAAGGTGTAGTCGGTGTTCCGGCGGTTCTTGAGGTCTCCGAAGATGACCGCCCCCACGCCCACCTGCTCGGCCAGCCGCTCCGGCTCCTCGGTGTGGATCCGGCCCGAGGCGGCGCTCTCCTGGACCTTCTCCAGTGCCCTGTCCCGCGCCTCGTCCAGCACCTCCTGGAGGAGCACCAGCTTCCCCGCCCGGGTGGACATCCCCATGATGCGCCCGAACGAGACGTGGACGCAGCGGTCCGCCCACGGCTTTCCCATCGCCTTCAGCACCCGGAACACCTGGGCGAAATGGAGCGCCTGATCGCGGGCCACGACGTAGAGCGAGCGGTCGAAGTGGAAGCGCTCCCAGCGGTCCTCCGCGGCGGCCAGGTCGCGGGTGGCGTAGAGCGTGCTTCCATCCCCCTTCTTGAGCAGCACCGGCGGCTCGCCCTCGGCGTAGGGCAGATCGACGATCAGCGCCCCCTCGCTCTGCTTGACCCCCACGGTGCGGGAGATCTCCTCGATGACCTGGTCCATCCGGTCCTCGTAGAGGCTCTCGCCGTCGATGTGCTCGAAGCGGATCCCCAGCCGCTCGTAGATGGGGAGGAAGCCCCGGAGCGAGGTCTCGCGGAGCTCCTTCCACAGGGCCCGGGCCTGTGGGTCGCCCTCCTCCATCCTCCGGAAGAACGCGCGGGCCTCGGCGTCGAAGGCCGGGTCCTGCTCGGCGCGGGCGTTGGCCTTCACGTAGACGTCCACCAGGTGGCCCATCTCACCCCGCCGGGCCGGGTCTCCGTACTCCCGCAGCCCCACGGCGACCAGGCCGAACTGCTTTCCCCAGTCCCCCAGGTAGTTGATGCCTTCCACCCGCCAGCCCTGGCTCCGGTAGAGGTTGGCGATGGCGTGCCCGATGAGGGTGGTGCGCAGGTGGTGGAAGCCGATCGGCTTGGCGATGTTCGGCGACGAGTAGTCGATGACCACGGTCTTGCCCCGGCCGGCGTCGGTCGAGCCATAGCCGACGCCCGCGCCCCGGGCCTCGGCCAGCACTCCATCCATGAACGCTGCGGGCTCGAAGCGGGCGTTGACGTACGGGCCGGCGGCGGAGATCTGCAGCCCGGGGACGGAGAGGCGCCCGGCCAGGTCGGCGGCGATCTTCGGGGGAGCGGTCCGCAGCTGCTTGGCGAGCGGGAAGGTGGGGAAGGTGAGGTCGGCGTGCTCGGGGTCGGCCGGCTTCACCTGGGCGCGGACGGCCTCCGGCGGCTGCTGGAGGGCAGCGGCGAGCGCGGAGGTGAAGGCGTCGAGGAGTCGGTCGTGGAGGAACTGGGTCATCGGACGGAGCGCACGGGTCGCACCACCGAGGCCACGGTGTCCAGCAACTTCGGCAGGTGCAGCGGCTTCTCGAAGAAGCCGTCGATGCGGTCCAGCCCGGTCCCGGTGCTCAGCGAGGCCACCTCGGAGGCGCCGGAGATGATGTAGACCGGCGTCTCGGCCATCTCCGGCTGTCCCCGCAGGTGCCGGAGCACGCTCCGGCCGTCCTCCTCCGACAGGCGCAGGTCGAGCAGCACCATCGCCGGGCGCAGGCCCTCGAGCAGCACCCGCGCCTCCTCGGCGCCCGCGGCCGAGGCCACGCTGTAGCCTTCCTGCTCCAGCAATTCGGAGAGGACCTCGCGGCAGTCCCGGTCATCCTCCACCAGGAGGATGTGCCCGGCCTGCGGGGCGAGCGCGTCGTCGCCGCTGGCCACGCCCACCTGGGCGGCGAAGGCGGGCAGCACCACCCGGCGGAGGCTTCCGGCGCCGGGCGCGCTCGTGGCCTCGACCCGGCCCCCGTGCAGCTGGACGATCTTCGCGGTGATGGGCAGCCCCAGCCCCACGCTGCTTCCCGCTCCGGTGCCGCTCCGGTGGAAGGCGTCGAAGAGGCCCTCCAGGTCCTCGGGCGGCAGCCCCATCCCGTCGTCGCGCACCGTGAGCAGCGCCAGGCCCGGCTCGGAGCCCACCTCGACCTGCACCTCGCCGTCCGGGCTGCAGAGGAACAGCGCGTGCTCGACCAGGTTGTGAACGGCCTCGAACAGCCGCTCACGGTCGCCCTTCACGAACACCTCCGGGGCGGCAAGCAGGGTGAGCCGCACCCGCGACAGCTCGCCCGAGGAGGCGAGCGCGGACATCACGTCGCTCACCAGCGCCCGGAGCCCGAAGGGCCGGCTGGTCAGCTGCATCCTCCCGGTCTGAAGCCGGGAGAGGAGCAGCAGATCGTTCAACATCCGCAGCAGGCGGTCCGCGTTCCGCTCGGCGACGTGCACCGCGTGGAGCTGCCGCTCGGGGAGCTCGCCGAGCCGCCCCTGCCCGAGCATGGCCAGGTAGGCCTTCACCGTGGTGAGCGGAGTCTTGAGGTCGTGCGAGACGTTGGAGAGGAGCTCCTCGCGGTTCTTCTCCATGGACTTCAGACCGGCCAGGGCGGTCTGGAGATCCTTCTCCCGCCGGGCGGTGTCCTCTCGCAGCCGGGCGTACTCCCAGGCGGCGGCGGCCTGGGCGGCCAGCGCCCGGAGCAGCGCGTCGGGGGCGTCCACCCGGGGAGCGATGAGCACCAGCACGCCGAGCGGCCCGCCCGCGCCCTGCAACGGGACCGCAACCAGGTCCTTCTCGCGGACGAGCGTGTTCTCGGCGAACGCCTCGCCCACCGGGCCTTCCTTGGGCCGGACGGCGGTGATGCGCGGCTCGTTGCGGCCCTTCACCGCAGCGATCTCCAGTCGGTCCCGCAGGTGGATGTACTCGGCGAGGAAGGCGCTCCGGGCCCCGAGGAGGGAGGTGATGAGCCCCAGCTGGAGCTTCTGCGCCTCGACCAGGGTGGGGGCCCGGTGGACGGCGTCGGCCATCTCCTTGAGGGTCTCGGCGGCGGCGTTTGGCCCGGGCGGCCGCTGCGACGCGGGGCCGAGGTGGGGAAACAGCTCCACCAGCGCCTTCGAGCGCCGCCGCGTCGGGGTCTTGGTCGAGCGCGTCATCCTGGGAGCCCCGCTGCTTACTCCGCCTGCCCGGCGGCCGGGGCTCCCCGTCGCTTCAGGACTCCCGCTTTGTCGACAAAGAACGGTTCGGGAAGGAGCGACTCCACCTTTTCGCGGTACCCCTGAACTCCGAAGCCGCTCCGGGCGATGGCCTCGATCGCGGCGGTCTGCACCCGGCGTGCGGTCTCGGGGCCGGTGAGGAGCTTCAGCATCGGCTCGCGGGCCTCCGGGTAGGCCCGGGGGGCGAGCGCGCGGAGGCCGGCGATCTTCACGTCGTCCGCCATGTCGTCCAGGAAGGGCAGCAGCCGCGGCGCGAGGCGTGGGTCGTCGAGCGACTCGGCCTCGTGGAGGAGGACCAGCTTCTTCTCCGGATCGCGGGTGTACACCTCGGCCACCTCGCCCAGGTGCTCCACCACCACCGTGACGTACCGGTCGGCGGGGAGGATCTCCCGGAGGAGCCGCATCGCCCAGGAGCTGGCCTGGTCGTTCCGCCGGAGGAAGGTGCGGATCGGCTCGACCGCCGCCTCGCCCCGGGCCCGGACCAGGCCGAAGACGTGCTCCTTCTCGTCGGTGTCGGTGGTGGCGGGCTCGACGGTGATGGTGAAGCGGGCGAGCAGCGACGTTGTGGCCTCGGGGAACTCCATCTCCCCGAGCTGCTGGATGGCCTTCTGCCGCGGCTCGGGGCCGCCGTACTTCTGGATCACCTTGGCCTTCAGCTTGGTGGCGCGCTCGGGGCTCTTGCCGCCGCCGAAGATGTCGAGGATGCCCACGGGCGAGAAGTCTCCTTCTGGGGGTCAGCGACCGAGGTAGACCAGCACCACCTCGCGGCGGTGGGCACGGGTCCGGTGCTCGTAGAGGTAGATGGCTTGCCAGGTGCCGAGGGCGAGCGCGCCCTCCACCACCGGGATGCAGAGCGAGGTCTGGGTGAGCGCCGCGCGGACGTGGCTGGGCATGTCGTCCGGGCCCTCGGCGGCGTGGTGGAAGAGCCGGTCACCGTCGGGGACGAGCCGGGCGAAGAAGCGCTCGAGGTCGGAGCGCACCTCCGGATCGGCGTTCTCCTGGACCACCAGGCTGGCCGAGGTGTGGCGGATGAAGCAGGTGACGACGCCCGTCCGGGGACCGGGAGCGGCGACCTTGAGGCGCTCGACGAAGTCGGTCACCTCGCGGGTGATGTCGTGCATCCCGCGCCCGCGGGTGGAGACGCTGAGGGTGTGCGACTGGGGATCCATCGAACGGGCAGCCAGCATCTCAGAGGCGCAGGTCGGCGCGCACGTCGTGGGTGTAGGAGCGCCCCAGGGTCTCCGCGGCGGCCTTGACCTCGGGGGTGGTCTTTTCCGGAACCATGACGCGCAGCTCGAAGTACAGGTCGCCGCGGCCCTTGCCTCGGAGCGCGGGGACGCCCTGGCCCTTGAGCCGGAGCTTCCGGCCGGACTGGCTGTGCGGCGGAATGGTGACGGTCACCTCGCCGGTGAAGGTGGGTGCGCGCACCTGCGCCCCGAGCAGCGCCTCGGGCAGGGTGATGGGCAGCGGGATGTAGAGATCGTCACCCTCCCGACGGACGAGCGGATGCGGCTCGAGCTGCACCTCGAGGAAGAGGTCGCCTGGTGGTCCACCGAGAAAGCCGGCCGCGCCCTGGCCCGCGACGCGCACCTGCGAGCCGGCCTGGACGCCGGGCGGAATCTTCACCGTCACCCGGCTGGTCTCCTCGACCCGGCCGGTGCCACCACACATGTCGCAGGGGGGAGCGACCTTGCCGCTGCCGCCGCACGTCGGGCAGGTGCTGGTCATCGAGAGGGGCCCGCGCCCCTGGCGAATCTTCCCCGAGCCCTTGCACGTCGGGCAGGTCTCCGGTTTCCCGAAATGTCCAGAGCCTTTGCACTTCGGGCAGCGTCCGGGCCGGGTGATGGAGAGGCTGCGCTCGGTTCCGGTGACCGCCTCGCGGAGCGAGATCCGCACGGTGGCGTGGAGGTCCTCGCCGCGGGTCGGTCCCTCGGCCTCCCCACGCCCGAAGAGGTCCTCCATCCCACCACCACCGGGGGCACCGGCACGCCGGTTGCGGAACAGATCGCCGAGGAGGTCTCCGAGGTCGAAGCCCTCCATGTCGGGCATTCCGCCTGCCCCTCCGAAGCCGCCCCCGGGGGCGCCGCCCCGGCTCGCCGCGTCGCGGTACGCCCGGAAGGCCTCGGCCTTCTTCGGGTCGTAGCCCAGCTTGGCCGCGTCCTCGCCGAACTCGTCGTACAGCTTGCGCTTCTCGGAATTGGACAGGACCTCGAAAGCAGCGCTCACCTGCTTGAACTTCTCCTCGGCGGCCTTGTTGCCGGGGTTCACGTCCGGGTGGTACTTGCGCGCGAGCTTCCGGTACGCCTTCTTGATCTCGTCCTCACTGGCGCCGCGAGAGACGCCGAGCAGCTGGTAGAGGTCCTCAGCCATGCAGTCGAGGCAGCTTAACCGTCCGCGATACCTACGCCAGTGGACGGGACTCCTGGCGTCGATGGGTGTCCTCCTCTGCGCGCACCCGGTGCAGGCGCGGGTCCTCGACCGGGTGGTGGCGCTGGTGGACGGGCGCGTGCTCAGCTGGAGCCAGCTGGACTTCGAGGCCCGGGTGATGCTCATCGATCGCGGGGGAGTGGAGGCCGCCACGGCGCCGCTGGACGCCTCGACGATCCAGAACGCGCTGGACCTGGCCATCGCCCAGCGCGCGGCGGCCGCCGAGGCGGACAAGCTCAACGCCTATCCGGTGGAGCCGGCGGAGATCGACCAGCGGCTGCGCACCTTCGAGTCGCGCTTCCCGACCCCCGCCGCCTTCCAGACATTTCTCAAGGCGCACGACGCGGACCGGGCGGCGCTGGCCGAGGTGCTCGCCCGCGCGCTGCGGACCGAGAAGTTCGTCGAGGGGCGGGTGCGGCTGCGCTCGCAGGTGCCGGAGAGCGAGGTGCGCAAGGCCTGGGAGGCGGACCGGGGAGGGCGGAGCTGGGAGGAGGCCCGCGGTCCGCTGCGGGAGCGGATGCAGCGCGAGCGGGCCTACGTGCTCGCCCGCGAGGCGCTCGGACAGCTGCGAGCCTCCATCCCGGTGCGGATCATCGCCCGGCCCGAGGAGCTGGCGCGCGACCAGCTCGGGCTCGGGGAGGCCGCGCGGTGAGGAAGCTCCGGGACAGCCCCGGGGGGGCCTTCCAGCTTCGCCCGATGACCTCGGCGGATCTGCCCCGGGTGATGGAGATCGAGCAGGTGGCCTTCCGCAATCCCTGGAGCCGGGACCTCCTGGCACGCGAGCTGGGTCACGACTGGTCGACCATCCTGGTGGCCGAGGAGCCGGGCGCCCGGGGGATGACGCTCCTGGGGTTCGTCATCTTCTGGGTGGTGCATGACGAGCTGCACGTGCTGAACGTGGCGACCGCGCCGGAGCACCGGCGCCGGGGGGTGGCCCGGGCGGTCCTCCAGGCGGCGCTGGACGCCGGACGGCAGAGGCGGTGCACCCTGGGCACCCTGGAGGTCCGGCGGAGCAACGCCGCGGCGCTGGAGCTGTACCGGGCGTTCGGATTCCGGCCGGTGGGAATCCGGCCGAACTACTACGTGGACGAGGGCGAGGACGCGATCGTCATGGTGCTGGACCTGTAGGTCAGGGCCGCCGCAGCCGAGGTCCACGGTGAAGTGGTCTCAAGCTCCAATAGTCGGCGGGGTCAGGGCGGCGGAGACATCTAGGTCAGGGCCGCAGCCGAGGTCCACGGTGAAGTGGTCTCAAGCTCCAATAGTCGGCGGGGTCAGGGCGGCGGCTCCGAGCCTCGAGGCGTGATGCTTGACTCGCTGTGACGCACCGTTATAGACCGCGCCCTCTTTTCGGGGGCTTCCGCGGGTCACGTGTGTCCGGCGGTCGCCGCCGTTGGTACGACGGACAAGGGACGGATGCCGACCATCAGTCAGCTGGTGCGCAAGGGGCGCGAGAAGCTCGTGGTGAAGGGGAAGAGCCCCGCGCTCAAGGAGTCTCCCCAGAAACGTGGGGTGTGCACCCGCGTCTACACCACCACTCCGAAGAAGCCGAACTCGGCGCTGCGGAAGGTGGCCCGGGTGCGGCTGACCAACGGCATCGAGGTGACCTCGTACATTCCCGGGGTGGGTCACAACCTCCAGGAGCACTCGGTGGTGATGATCCGCGGAGGCCGGGTGAAGGACCTGCCAGGCGTGCGCTACCACATCATCCGCGGCACCCTGGACGCGGTCGGGGTCCAGGGCCGGAAGCAGGGTCGCAGCAAGTACGGCGCGAAGCGCCCGAGCTAAAGGAACCGGAACCAGATGCCTCGTCGTCGCGTCGTCGCCAAGCGGAAGATCCTCCCCGACCCGAAGTTCCAGGACCGGCTGGTCACCAAGTTCGTCAACGACCTGATGCGCAAGGGCAAGAAGTCAATCGCCGAGCGCGTCTGCTACGGCGCCTTCGCCCTGATCGAGGAGCGGGCGAAGGAGGAGCCGCTCCGCACCTTCAAGAAGGCGCTGGACAACGTGAAGCCGGTCCTGGAGGTCAAGAGCCGCCGGGTCGGTGGGGCGACCTACCAGGTGCCGGTCGAGGTCCGCCAGGACCGCCGGGTGGCGCTCGGGATGCGCTGGCTGATCACCTACGCCAAGGCCCGGGGCGAGAAGACGATGGAGGAGAAGCTGGCCGGCGAGATCATGGACGCGGCCAACAACCGTGGCAACGCGGTGAAGAAGCGCGAGGACACGCACAAGATGGCCGAGGCCAACAAGGCCTTCGCCCACTATCGCTGGTAAGCAGCCCCGCAGTGTTGCGATGTTCCGACGGCCGGTGTCCCCGGCCGTTGTCGTTTGTAGAGACGAACCATGCCCCGCGACTTCCCGCTCGAGCGCTACCGCAACATCGGCATCATGGCGCACATCGATGCCGGGAAGACGACCACCACCGAGCGGATCCTCTTCTACACCGGCACCATCCACAAGATGGGTGACGTGGACGACGCCAACACCACCACCGACTGGATGGTGCAGGAGCGCGAGCGGGGCATCACCATCACCTCGGCGGCGATCACCGCCTTCTGGAACCGCGGGGACCAGCGTTACCGGATCAACATCATCGACACCCCGGGGCACGTGGACTTCACCATCGAGGTGGAGCGGAGCCTCCGTGTCTTGGACGGCGCCATCGCGGTGTTCGACGCGGCCAACGGCGTCGAGCCGCAGAGCGAGACGGTGTGGCGCCAGGCGGACCGCTACGGGGTCCCGCGGATCTGCTTCATCAACAAGATGGACCGGCTGGGGGCAGACTTCGAGATGTCGGTCCGCAGCATCCGGGAAAAGCTCCACGCCAACGCAGTGCCGGTGCAGATCCCCTGGGGCGCGGAGGATCAGCACCAGGGGGTGATCGACCTGGTGCGGATGAAGGGCATCACCTTCGACGAGTCCGAGCTGGGGAGCCGCTTCGAGCTGGTGGACATCCCGCCCGCGCTGCTCGAGCAGGCCAAGGCTGCGCGGACCCACCTGGTCGAGGCCTGCGCCGAGCAGGACGACCACGTGATGCAGCTCTATCTGGACGGGAAGGAGCCATCGGAAGCCGAGCTGCTGGCCGCGCTCCGCAAGGGCTGCATCGCCCGGAAGGTCTTCCCCGTCCTCTGCGGCTCTGCCTTCAAGCACAAGGGGGTGCAGCCGCTGCTGGACGCGGTGGTGGACTTCCTGCCCTCGCCGCTGGACATCCCCCCGGTCCACGGCAAGGACCCCCGGACGGGCAACGACGTGGTCCGGGAGACCAGCGACACCGCGCCCTTTGCCGCGCTGGCGTTCAAGATCATGACCGACCCCTTCGTGGGGACCTTGACCTTCATCCGCGTGTACTCGGGACGGCTGGCGACGGGGATGGCGGCGTGGAACCCGGCCAAGCGGAAGCGGGAGCGCATCGGGCGGCTGGTGCAGATGCGGGCCGACAAGCGGGACGAGATCGACGAGGTGCTGGCGGGAGACATCGCCGCGGCGGTGGGGCTGAAGCTGACCGTCACCGGCGACACGCTCTGCGACGAGCACCACCCGATCGTCCTGGAGCGGATGGAGTTCCCCGAGCCGGTGATCGACATCGCCATCGAGCCGAAGACCAAGGCCGACCAGGACAAGCTCGGGACGTCGTTGCAGAAGCTGGCGACGGAGGACCCCTCGTTCCGGGTGCGGACCGACCCCGAGAGCGGCCAGACGCTGATCGCCGGGATGGGCGAGCTGCATCTGGAGATCATCGTCGACCGGCTTCTGCGGGAGTTCAAGGTCGAGGCCAACGTCGGAAAGCCCCAGGTGGCGTACCGGGAGACCATCACCCAGCCGGTGGAGGCGCGCGGGCAGTACGTGCGCCAGTCCGGTGGGCGCGGGCAGTACGGCGACATCGTGCTGCGGCTCTCGCCGAACGAGCCGGGGAAGGGCTTCACCAGCAAGAACTCCATCGTCGGGGGGAAGGTGCCGAAGGAGTTCGTGGAGGCGGCGTTCCAGGGCGCCCGGGAGTCGATGAGCAACGGACCGCTGGCCGGCTACCCGATGGTGGACGTGCACGCCGAGGCCATCGACGGCAGCTTTCACGAGGTGGACTCGAACGAGGTGGCCTTCCGCATCGCGGGATCGATGGCGGTCCGCGAGGGTGCGCCGAGGGCCGGGCCGGTGCTGCTCGAGCCGGTCATGTCCATCGAGGTGGTGACGCCCGAGGAGTTCATGGGTGACGTCATCGGCGATCTGAACGCTCGGCGGGGGAAGGTGGTGGGGATGGAGCCGAAGAGCGGCGCGCAGCACATCCAGGGACAGGTGCCGCTGGCGACCATGTTCGGCTACGCCACCGACCTGCGGAGCAGGACGCAGGGCCGGGCGACGTACACCATGCAGTTCAGCCATTACGCGGGAGTGCCGAAGCCGGTCTCGGACGAGATCGTCGCCCGCATTCGCGGGCACTGAGCGTCGACGGGCGGTACCCGTGCGCCGCTCCGCGGGAGGGCCCTCCGGACCTTTGTCGGCGGGTCGAGCCGCAGAAGTACGTGTGCCAGTGAACGCGTCGACCGTCAGCTGCGTGTCTTCCCGAGCTGGAGCACATGGTCCATCAGCGGGTCGTAGTGCTCTTTCCGGATCACGTCCTTCCATGCCGGCATCCGCGTCCCGGGCCTGATGCTGGGCGCCTCCTGGATCCAGAGCTTCAGCGTCTCGCGGGTGGGAAAGTGCTCGCCGGCCTCGCGGAGGTCCCCGATGCCCACCCCGTCGTCGCCGTGGCAGGAGACGCAGCCGTACTGCTCGTAGAGGCTCTTTCCGTCGAGCTTCGCCCCGGCGGTGGGCGCCGCGGGCGCGGGGGCGTTCCTGGCGATCGCGTGCCGCAGCGGCGGGACAGTGCGCAGGTAGGCGTAGATGGCGAGAGCCTCCTCCTCGCTCAAGTCGGGCATGGGCAACATCGGGTAGCGGATGAGCGAGCGGTCCGGCCGGAAGCCGGTGCGAAGGGCGTTGACGAAGTCGTGCTCCAACCAGCGGCCGATTCCGGTCTCGGTGTCCGGGGTGAGGTTGGCGGAGGGGACTGGCTGCCGCCGAAGGTCGAGCAGCGGATTACCGCCGCCCATGTAGCCGACCGACTTCTCGGGCTCGGCGATGTTCATCGTCTTGAAGTCCGCCGAGTGGCAGCCGTAGCACTCGAGCGCGGCGACGAGGTATCGCCCGTGCGCCACCCGGTCGGTCACCGGTGGGGCGGTGATGGGGCGGTCGGGGTAGGGGAGCTTCTTGAACGCCACATGGCAGAGGAGCTTGGTCAGGAACGAGGGCCGGGTGACGCCGGGCGGGTCCCGGTCGGACGCCTCGACCATCGAGTCATCCGAGCGGAGGAAGGCGATGATCGAGGCGAGGTCCTCGTCGGAGATGTGAGGGAGCTTCACCATCCAGGGCGGCGTGTACTGGCCATCGCGCTTCACCCCGGTGCGCAGGAGGTAGGCGATCTCGCCGTCGGTCCAGCTCCCGATGCCCTTGGTCGGGTGCCGGGTGATGTTCACGGAGTAGATGAGGCCGAACTCCGTCGGAGCGTCGACCATCTGCTTGCCGGTGAGCTGGCGGGTGGTCGGGTCCATGTGGCAGCTGGCGCAGAGCGTGCTGACCAGCACCTTCCCCCGGGCGAGCCGCTCCGGCGTCGGATCCGCCTTGAAGGTCACCTTCTCGACGGGGTAGCGGGGGATCCCGTCGATCTGGACGTAGAGGAGGAGGCCGCCCACCAGCAGGGCGATGGCGGCGAGGGCGACCGCGATGATCTTCAGGGCTCGGCGCATGGACGCGCCCCTATAGACCATCCGCTGTCGGGTCGCAGCGGCGAACCCCGGTATCACGCGGAAGCCGGCGTTGCTGCACGCGGCGCCAGTACGCGCCAGGGGTGGTTCCGACCTCTCGCCGAAAGGCGCGGCAGAGCCCGGAGACGCTGGCGAATCCGGTCTCCTGGGCGACCCGCTCCAGCGGGTGGACGCCGTCCTCGAGCAGCTGGAGGACGCGCTGGATGCGAAGCTGCTGGGCGATGGCCCGAGGGCCGACGCCGCTCGAGCGCTTCACCCGGGCGCTGAGCCGGCGGGCTGCCCGCTGCGAGGTGCAAGCGAGGCTCCTGGCCGGATCCCGCGTCGGCAGCTCGGCCTGGTCATCGAAGCAGGTGCGGAGGACGGGGTCCGAGAGTGCTCCCATCCACCCTTCGGTGCTGCCAAATCCGGTGGTGGCCTGGATCCGGAGCGCCTGCACCACCAGGATCTGGAGGAGAAGCTGGACGATGGCGTCCGCGCCTATCCGGGGCATCGAGAGCTCCTCGAGCAGCCCGTCGAGGATCGGCCGATACGAGCGCGGGAGTGGGATCTGCCGCGAACCGACGGCGACCGCCTCGGGGAGGTGATGGGCGGGCCCCGGCCTGTGGCCCATCGCGATCCTCGTGGAGAGGAGCTGGACCGCCTCCGGCGTGCCCGGAGGAAAGGGCGCTCTGTGGATCGATCGGCCCGCTGACCAGTCGAACCGGCCAGAAGCCTCGAGCCACGGGCCGTGCGCCTGCAGGGTCGCGGCGGCGGCTCCGGAAAGAAACAGCAGTGAGCCCTCGCCGAGGCCGATGGAGTGGTGAGCCACCCGCGCCGAGAGGCTGCACCGCCCTCGCCGGACGAGATGCAGGGAGGGAGGTCCAGCCGGGAACTGGACTGCCCAGCGGCCCTCGAACGTGTGCACGACGGGCGGCTCGCACCGCAGGGCGAGGTGACCGACGAGCTCACTGAGGAGGTCCATGGCGGCGGTCCTCTGCAAGAGCAGGACGAGCGGCGCGGCCAGGCGCGCGGGGCCGGGGGCGCCCGACCCCAGCGACGGATACGTCCGCACCGACGGATGTTGGGGATCCTGAAACTCAAGGAAAGCCCGTCCCGAGAGACATATCGGGACGTGAAGTTGCACGCGGCGATCCGAAACGATCTCAGGGTGGGGTGGGGGTGCCGGGGCACTCTGCACTTCTCGTACGTGGAAGGGTCCGTTTCGGGACGTGGGATTGCACTTGGCATCCCCGATCTGCACTCCACGTTCCCGAGCACGTACTTCCCGAGGCAACCGAGGAGCGCCCGGGCATCCCTGCCCGGTCGGGAGATCGTTTGGGGATGCGGAATGCAAATTGGCGTTCCAAAAATGCCGGGCCGCGGTGTTCCGCCGTGTCGAGGGGCAGGCGCACGGGGCCGCGAGTCCGCCGCTGTGGATCCTGAGGAGCCCGTCTCTTGCAACCCGGCGCGCTCGCAATCAAGGCCAGCGCGTTCCAGCTCGAGGCGGCGGCCCCAGCCTGACCGGCGTCCTCTCAGGGCGCGCGTCGACCAAGCGAAGGACTCTGGCCAGCCCTCCCCTGGACGAGGGACGTTGCGCACCCCCTGTCTCTCCCGGCCCCTCCATGGCAGAACGCGCGCCATGAAGGCGCTCCACATCGCCGCCCACGGCCCGGTGGCGGCGCTGAAACCGGTAGACGTCCCCGCCCCCCGGCTGCTCGACGCCCAGGTCCGCGTGCAGGTCGAGGCCGCGGGCGTGAACCCAAGCGACGTGGTCAGTGCCGAGGGCCGGTTCCCGCACGCAGTCCTTCCCCGCATCCTCGGCCGCGACTTCGCCGGGCGCGTCGTCGAGGGTCCGCCCGAGCTCATCGGCGCTGCCGTCTGGGGGAGTGGTGGCGACCTCGGCATCACCCGCGACGGCTCGCACGCGGAAGAGCTCGCCCTGCCGGTCGCCGGCGTCTCCCGCCGCCCCACAAGTCTCAGCCCGGAGCAGGCGGCGAGCGCGGGTGTGCCGTTCATCACCGCCTGGACCTGCCTGGTCGAAGCGGCGCATCTCCAGTCCGGCGAGACGGTGGTCGTCTCCGGTGCCGCGGGGGCGGTCGGATGGGCCGCGGTGGAGCTGGCGGCGGCGCTCGGCGCGCGGGTGATCGGGCTGGTGAGGGATGCCGAGGAGGCCGCGCGGGTGGACCGGACCCGTGTGGCGGGTGTGGCGCGTTCGGACGCCGGCGATCTCCTGGACGTCGTCCGGCAGGTGACGGGTGGCCGTGGCGCGCAGGTGGCTCTGAACGGGGTGGGCGCCCCCATCTTCCCCGCGCTGCTGGGCAGCCTGAGCGAGGGCGGTCGGCTGTGCGTCTACTCCGCGGTGGCAGGACGCGAGGTCGCCCTCGATCTCTTCGACTTCTATCGCCGGCGGCTGGCGCTGCTGGGGATCAACACCGCGGTCGTGACCGCCGAGGCCGGCGCCCGCGTCCTCGACCAGCTGCGTCCACTCTTCGAGGCTGGCCAGCTGCGCCCACACCCGATGCTGGAGCTGTTCCCGCTGGACGATGCGGCGCTGGCCTACAGTCAGGTCGCTCGTGGATCGGCGAGCAAGGTGGTCCTCGTTCCCAGGGCTGCCGCCCGGTCCTGAACGTCAGCTGCCCCGCGTCATCCTCACCGCCTGCCACTCGGTGCCCCCCGAGGCCCGCTCGGGGAGGTATAGGGGAGCTCCACGCGAGGAGGATTTACCGATGGCCGAGTACTTGGTCGCCGGGGTGACCGGGCACACAGGATCGATGGTCGCCCAGACGCTGCTGGACAGCGGGCGAAAGGTCCGGGTGCTGGTCCGGGACCCGCACAAGGCGGAACGCTGGAAGAAGCGCGGGGCGCACGTCGGGCAGGGCGACCTCTCCAGTGCGCACGACCTTCTGAACGCGCTGCGTGGAACCGAGGCCGCGTACCTCATCGTCCCCCCGTTCCCGCCGAATACCACCGGTGTCCGCGGCAAGGCGAAGAAGATGATCGACGCGATGGTGCAAGCCATCGGCGGAACGGATGTCAAGCACGTGGTCTTCGTCTCCTCCCAGGGTGCTCAGCACGCGGAGGGGACCGGGCCGGTGGTGCTGCTGCACGACGCCGAGCAGGAGCTGCGCACGCTGAAGACTCCGGTGACCTTCCTCCGCCCCTGCTTCTTCATGGAGAACTGGGCCCCCATGCTCCCCGACGCGAAGGAGGGGCTGCTCAACACCTTTCTCCCGCCGGAGATGAAGTGGCCACACGTCGCGACGCACGACGTGGGCCAGACGGCGGCGCACCTCCTGCTCGAGCACCCGAAGCAGCACCGGGTGGTCGAGCTCTCCGGCCCCGAGGACGCGGGACCGGCGGACGTCGCCCGTGTGCTCTCCAAGCTCCTGGAGACCGAGGTCGAGCCGGTGGTCGAGCCGCTGGACCAGGCCACCGAGGCATTCAAGGCGATGGGCTTTTCGCCCGAGCTCGCCGGGATGTACCAGCACCTCTACGAGGGCCTCGCCTCGCGCCGCATCGCCCCGGAGCACCCCGAGACGGTGGTCCGGGGGAAGGAGACGCTGGAGCAAGCGCTCGCGGCGATGCTGGCGAAGCTGTAGCGGTGGTCAGGCCTCGGTGGTGGCGAAGGGACGCCACTTCTCGGGGGCAGGGGCCGGGGTGAAGAGGCTGACCGCCACCAGCGAGACCACCGACACCAGCAGGGCGGGGAAGATGGCGTCGCGTGCGAGCCAGCTCTCGGGGAGCACGGTGGGGCGGTGCGCCTGGAGCGCCAGCTGCTGGAGGTTCCAGAAGATGGTGATCGCCGTGCCGGCGAGGATGCAGACCACCGCTCCGGCGGCGGTCGCCCGGCGCCAGAAGAAGGCGGCCAGGACCACCGGAGTGATGGCTGCCGAGTACACGGTATAGGCGTACAGCGACATGGCGAGGATGGACTCGCTCACCGTGCCCTGCAGGAGCGCGAAGAGCCCCAGCACGACGATGAGCACCCGGGAGACGCGCAGGACTGACCGGTCGGGGGCCTGCGGGTTCACGAACCGGAGGTAGACGTCGTTGACCAGGTTGGTGGCCGGGGAGAACAGGTAGTTGTTCGCGGTGGAGATGACCTTGGCGAAGATCGCCCCGACCAGGATCGCCCCCAGCAGCGAAGGCATCGCGTTGCGCGCGGTGTAGGGGATGATCTCCCGCGCCTTGATTCCCGGGGTGTGGAGGAAGAGGGCGGCGCCGAGCACGGCGATGGCCACGATCAGGATCTCCAGCAGCACCGTGCCGCCGAGCCAGAAGACCACCGACAGCCTCGCGTCGCGCTCGGTCCGGGCGCTGAAGAACTTCTGGTAGATGCTCTGGTTTCCCAGCAGGAGTAGCATGGTGGGGACCAGCAGCTCCATGGCCCGGACGAAGCCGCCGCCCGAGCCGCCGAAGAGGCCGAAGGGCTGGAAGTACTCGGGCGGGAGCGCGGCATGGAACCCGCTCCACCCTCCGACGCGGCCGAGGAGGAAGGGCACCGAGAGCAGGGCGGCCACGGTGGTCAGCCCGCCGATGAGCACGTCCATGTACGCGACCGAGGCCATCCCGGCGAGCGCGGTGAAGAGCGCCACGAAGACCGCGATGATCACCATCCCCAGCGCGTGCTCCTTCCCCGGGGCGAGGCCGAGCGTTTCCCGCGCGGTGACGTCGAGACCGGGGAAGATGATGTGGAGGATGTCTCCGCCACCCTTGAACTGGTACGAGGCGATGGCGGTGAAGGCGAAGAGGATCGCCGTCGCCCCGAGCACCCGGGCCCAGACGTCGTACCGGGTCTCGAGCAGGTCGGGGATGGTGAACTGGGCGAACTTCCGGGCGCGCGGGGCGATGAAGTAGATGACCAGCAGCCCGCACCAGCCGCCGGCTCCCTGCCAGAGCGCGGCGAACCCGTTGTGGAAGGCGTTCTCGGCTCCGGCGAAGAGCGAGCCCGAGCCGATCCACGACGAGAGCAGGGTGAACACCAGGACGTACCAGGGCAGGGTGCGGCCGGCGACCAGGTAGTCGGCCTTGGTCCGCGTCTTCCGGACCTGGCTCACGCTCACCGAGAGCAGGGCGAGGACGATGAGCGCGAGGACCAGCGCGTAGACGTTCATGGGGCGGCGGAGCCTAGCCTGGCCCGTGCCGCCGGCGGCGCCCGAATCGGTGCGGGTCAGCGCGGGGCGTCCACCCGCTCGAAGAAGCGCGCGTAGCGCTCGACCAGGCCGCTCGGGTCCACGTCGATGCGGGCCTGGAACACCGTCTCCCCGTCGCGGAGGCTCTCGTACAGGTAACCCTGGACCGAGACCCGGGTGTAGCGCTGGCGGAGCGGCTCGACGGTGAGACCCGGAAAGCGGACCCAGGCGGCGACGAGCTCCGCGCTGTCGCCCACCGGGAGCGCGAGACGGCGGATGGCCGAGGTGTTGGTCGAGGGGGTCATTCCGAGGTCCACATCCAGCGCGGAGCGGCACGGCTCGACCTCCCGCCCGTTGGCGAACCAGAACCCCGACTCGTCACGACGGAGCTCGAGCCGGCGCGCCCCGTCGCCGTCCTCGACGGCCACCTGGGCCATGCGGGTGACCCAGTCCTGGTCGAAGGTCACGCGGTACTCCGCCTTCCACGGTGCCGTCTCCTGCACCTGGACCCGTCCCTCGAAGGTATGGCCGTCCTCGGTGAACTCCTCGGTCCCGGGAACGTCCAGCCGCCGCCAGTGCCGCACCTGCGTCATGGCCTGGATGCTAAGGCACAGGACTCACGGCGGGCAGGGGCCCGCCTGGGAGCAGCGCGCCGTTGCGCCAGAGCGCGGGCGCCGACGCCCTCGCCGGTCGGCCTCGGGTTGGCGGCGAGGAGCGGGCATCGGGTGAACTCTCGATGCTCCTCACGGCTCGCTCGGAGCCTTCCGATCGCGGTGGCCGGTCTTGGCCCCGCTGTACCCACCCCCTACATTGTCTCACCTGGCCGGACGTGGCCCTCCCGGCCGAGGCGAGCGCGCACAGCGACGACGTGACCCCGACAGCGGCCGCGCCAAGCGGCGCAACGAAACGCCTGGCAGACTTGTCCGGAATTGAGCCGTCTCCAGCAACTCGCAGCGCGGGCTCGCGCGCTGCTGTCGGCGGACACCGACCAGGCATTGGTCCGCGCGCGGACCGATGGGGAGAAGCTGGTCGGGATTCTCCGGCTCGCGTTCGTCGTGCTCTTCTCGCTCGTCGCGCTCTTGGGCCTCTCGAGCCGAGCAAGCTGGCGATTCGAGCTGACCCTGATCGGGGCATCGCTCCTCTATGGATTGGCGATGCTCCTGCTTGCGATCCGTCTTTCTGGCTGGTGGGTGCCGTGGCTCACGACGGGTGTGGATGTGACGCTGGTCACCGCGGCCCTCACGAGCGCGGTCATTGCAGGGAATCCCATCGGTGCGCTCAACAACCGCACCTTCTTCGACGCCTACTTCTTCGTGGTGATCACCTCCACTCTCCGGTACGACTGGAGACTGTCTGCGTTCGCCGCGCTCCTCGCCGTGGGGCAGTTCGTCGGACTGACGGCCTACGTCAGCGCGCACTGGGACGTGGAGAGCCTCCAGAGCCCGCTCCACGGGCCCTTCGTTCCAGTGGCGCACGCGCTCCGGATCATTACCCTGGCCGCGGTGGGCGGTAGCTGCGTGGCGGTCGCGAGATGGGCCCGCCACCTGCGCCTCATGGTGGGGACCGACCACCTGACGGGGCTCTCGCAACGCCGGCCGTTCTTCGAGCGCCTGGAGGAGGAGCTCGCCCGGGCCACTTCGAGCCGGGCGACCCTGAGCCTTGCGCTATTCGACGTCGACGAGTTCAAGAAGTTCAACGACACCTTCGGTCACCTGGCGGGTGATCGCGCTCTGCACCTGCTCGCCGCCCGGCTCCGGAAGTCAGTCCGGACGACCGACCTGGTGGCACGCTACGGCGGGGAGGAGTTCGTGGTCGCCTTCCCGCGGATGCCCATCGAGCGGGCGGTCCGCAGGGCGGACGAGCTCCGCGCCGAGCTCGCCGGGGTGCCGCTGCCAGCCGGAGGCGCGGTCCGGCACCTGACGCTCAGCGTCGGGGTCGCCAGCTGGCCAGCAGACGGGGAGAGCTTCGAGGAGGTCCTCGGACGCGCGGATTCGCGCCTCTACGACGCCAAGGACCGCGGCCGGAACCGGGTCGTTGGCCCACCGGACCGGCTGCGGGAAGCCGCCGACGGCTGAGTTCCCGTACAACAGGGTTGTAGCAGGCTGGGGCAGGCTCGCGCCTATGCTTGCCCTCCGGCCCACAATGTCGGAGGCTTCTCCCGGGTACTCTCTGACCGGGGGAATCTCCGACATGCGTCGCCTTCTCACGTTGTCGCATCCCGTCGCTCTCTTCGCCTCGTTCTGCTTCCTCTTCGCCCTCCCCTGCTACCTGCCATAGGCAGAGTTGGTCGGGGCCCGGGCGGGTCTGGACCGCATCGGGCGGGTCGCTCTCGCGGCGCCGAGGACGTGCGGTACTTGCGCCCACACCGTCGGGGTGCTAGTTAGCGCGCCCCTTCGTCGCAGCAGTTCTGTGACAACCAGGAGCATCGAGGGACACCGGGCGGCCCCCAGGCGGGGACCGGTCGGCCGTCGCGGCAGTCGAGGACATCCGAAGAATGGCGACTCAAAAGATTCGCATCCGGCTCAAGGCGTACGACTCGAAGCTCCTGGATCAGTCGGCAGGAGAGATCGTCGAGACCGCCCGGCGCACTGGCGCCCGGGTGGCTGGACCGATCCCCCTTCCGACCCGGATCAACAAGTTCACCGTGCTCCGCAGCCCGCACGTGGACAAGAAGAGCCGGGAGCAGTTCGAGATCCGCACCCACAAGCGGCTCCTCGACATCCTCGAGCCCACCCAGCAGACGCTGGATGCCCTGATGAAGCTCGACCTGTCGGCCGGGGTCGACGTCGAGATCAAGAGCTAAGCCATGGCCAAGTTCGACGTCGTCGATCTGGATAGGAAGAAGGTCCGGGAGATCGAGCTCTCGGATGCGGTGTTCGGCGCCGAGCCCAACCCCAACCTCTTCTACGAGGTCTCCAAGTTCCAGCAGATCAACCGCCGCCGCGGCACGGTGGGGGTGAAGAACACCTCGCTGGTCAGGGGTGGCGGCAAGAAGCCCTACAAGCAGAAGGGCACCGGCCGCGCCCGCCAGGGCTCGATCCGCGCCAGCCAGTGGGTCGGCGGCGGCAAGGCCATGGCCCCCAAGGCCCGTGACTACAGCTACCGGCCGCCGAAGAAGGTCAGGAAGGGCGCCCTCTGCGCCGCCCTCTCGCTCCGGGCCCGGGAGAAGGCGCTGGTCATCGTCGACACCTTCCAGCTCGATTCGACCAAGACCAAGGCCACCCTGGAGCTGCTCACCAAGCGGCTGAAGCTGACCGACGCCCTGGTGGTGGACGAGCGGAAGAACACCTTGCTCCACCGGACGGTGCGGAACCTGGCGGACTTCGACGTGCTCCCCCCCGAGGGGCTGAACCTCGAGTCGCTCCTCAGGCGGAAGGCGCTGGTGCTGTCCTCGGCGGCGGCCCAGGCCCTCAACACCTCGCTGGAGGCCCGCTGACCATGCTTCCCACCGACGTCATCAAGGGCCCGCTCATCACCGAGAAGCTGGACAAGGCCCGGGAGAAGTTCCGGCACTACAGCTTCCTGGTCGACCGGGAGGCCACCAAGCACGACGTGGCGCGCGCGGTCCAGACGCTGTTCAACGTCCACGTCGAGGCGGTCCGCACCGCCATCGTCCGCGGCAAGGTGAAGCGGGTGGGGCGGAGCATCGGCAAGCGGCCCAACTTCAAGAAGGCGATCGTCACCCTCAAGGAGGGCGACAAGATCGACCTGTTCGAGGGAGGCGTGGTCTGACATGGGCATCAAGAAGTACAAGCCGACCTCGGCCGCCCGTCGCCTGACGACGGTCAGTGACTTTGCGGACATCACCAAGGACCGCCCGGAGAAGTCGCTCACCGAGGCGATGAAGCGCTCGGGTGGGCGCAACGTCCACGGCCACATCACCCGGCGGCACCAGGGCGGTGGCCACAAGCGGCGCTACCGGAGCATCGACTTCAAGCGGCGCGACAAGGACGGCATTCCGGCCAAGGTGGCGAGCGTGGAGTACGACCCCAACCGCTCGGCCAACATCGCGCTCCTCCACTACGCCGACGGTGAGAAGCGCTACATCCTCGCCCCGGTGGGCATCACCGTGGGCGACACCCTCTTCGCCGGCAACGAGGCGGACATCCGCCCGGGCAACGCGCTGCCGCTGGGAAACATCCCCGTCGGCACCACCATCCACAACGTGGAGCTCAAGCCTGGCCGGGGGGCGCAGATGATCCGCTCCGCCGGCTCCTCCGGGCAGCTGATGGCCAAGGAGGGCGCCTACGCGCAGGTCCGGCTCCCCTCGGGCGTGGTCCGCAAGGTGCTGCTGGAGTGCCGGGCCACCATCGGGCAGCTGGGCAACGTCGAGCACGACATCATCCGCATCGGCAAGGCGGGCAAGAGCCGCTGGCTGGGCATCCGGCCCACCGTCCGCGGCCTGGCGATGAACCCGGTCGACCACCCGCACGGTGGCGGCGAGGGCAAGTCCGGCCAGGGCAACCCGCACCCGGTCTCGCCCTGGGGCCAGAAGACCAAGGGCCTCAGCACCCGGAAGAACAAGCGGACCGACAAGTTCATCGTCAGCGGGCGCCGGAGCGGCGTCCGGAGCCAGTAGGAGAGGCGACCAGTGGCACGTTCCATCAAGAAGGGCCCCTTCGTGGATGCCCACCTCCTCAAGAAGGTGGAGGACCTGATCAAGGGGAACCAGAAGAAGGTGGTGAAGACCTGGTCGCGCCGGTCCACCATCCTCCCCGAGTTCGTGGGCCACACCTTCGCGGTGCACAACGGCCGGAAGTTCATCCCGGTCTTCGTCACCGAGAACATGGTGGGCCACAAGCTGGGAGAGTTCGCCCCCACCCGGACCTTCAGCGGCCACTCGGCGGAGAAGAAGGTGGCCAAGCCCCCGGCGGCGGCCGGGGCGAGGTGAGCACCGACATGGAATCGACTGCGCACCTCAGGAACTTCCGGATGTCGCCCCGCAAGATCGCGGTGGTGGTGGACCTGGTCCGCGGCAAGCCCGTGGGCGCGGCCCTCAACATCCTCCGGTTCACCAAGCGGGCCGCGGCCAGACCGGTGGCCAAGCTCATCCAGTCCGCCGTGGCCAACGCCACCGACCTCTCCAAGGGCCAGGTGGACGTGGACGCGCTGTACGTGAAGAGCATCTCGGTGGACCAGGGCTCCACGCTGAAGCGGTTCATGCCGCGGGCGATGGGCCGGGCCACTCCCATCCACAAGAAGAGCAGCCACGTGCACGTGGTGCTCGCCGACACGCCGGTCCGTTCGCGGAAGGCGAGGAGCTGACACCTTGGGTCAGAAGGTCCATCCGATCGGATTCCGCCTCGGGGTCATCAAGACCTGGGACAGCAAGTGGTTCGAGCACAAGAACTACGCCCAGTGGCTCCACGAGGACATCCGGATCCGCGAGTTCGTGAAGAAGTCGCTCGGGCACGCCGGGGTCTCCAAGGTGGAGATCGAGCGGGCGGCGAACAAGGTGAAGGTCAACGTCCACACCGCGCGGCCGGGCATCGTCATCGGCAAGCGGGGGGCGGGCATCGAGACGGTGAAGAAGGACCTCCAGAAGTTCACCAAGAACGAGGTCTTCCTGAACATCGTCGAGGTCCGCAAGGCGGAGACCGACGCCCAGCTGGTGGCGGAGAACATCGCCACCCAGCTCGAGCGGCGCATCGCCTTCCGCCGGGCGATGAAGAAGGCCATCCAGACCGCGATGAAGTTCGGGGCCAAGGGCATCCGGGTGGCCTGTGCCGGCCGACTCGGCGGCAGCGAGATGGCGCGCTACGAGTGGTACCGCGAGGGCCGGGTGCCCCTGCACACCCTGCGGGCGGACATCGACTACGGCTTCGCCGAGGCCAAGACCACCTACGGGAAGATCGGCTGCAAGGTGTGGGTGTGCCGCGGCGAGGTGCTTCCCACCAAGGGCGGCGGTCCCGGCATGCCGGTGGCCGGAGGACGCTGAGAGAGAGCCATGCTTCAGCCTGCACGCACCAAGTACCGCAAGATGCAGAAGGGCCGGATGCCGGGGAAGGCGTACCGTGGCTCGAACCTCACCTACGGTGAGTTCGGGCTGATGACCACCCAGCCCGGGTGGATCACCTCCCGGCAGATCGAGGCGGCCCGTGTCGCCATGACCCGGCACGTGAAGCGCGGCGGCAAGATCTGGATCCGCATCTTCCCGGACAAGCCGATCACCAAGAAGCCGGCCGAGACCCGGATGGGCACCGGCAAGGGCGGGGTGGAGTACTACGTCGCGGTGGTGAAGCCCGGCCGCATCCTCTACGAGATGGGGGGGATGGACGAGCAGCTGGCCCACGAGGCGCTGAAGCTGGCCCAGGCCAAGCTCCCGGTGCTCACCCGCATCGTCCACCGGGCGGATCTGTCGCTGTAAGAGGAACGAGCATGGCCACCGCCAAGGAATTGCACGAGCTGACTCTCGAGGACCTGAACCGGCGCGCGGCCGAGCTGCGCGAGTCGCTGTTCAAGGACCGGCTGAAGCTGCGGACCGGGGCGCTGGAGAGCCCGGCGAAGCGAACCCTAGCCCGCCGGGACCTGGCGCGGATCCTCACCGTCATCAGTCAGAAGCAAAGGACCGCCGCGGCGAAGGCCTGAGGCGAGGAACGAACATGGCCGAGACCACGGAACAGACCGGCGCCGAGCAGGGCGCGAGCCACCGCGGGCGCCCCAAGACGCGCACCGGCATCGTCACCAGCAACAAGATGCAGAAGACGGTGGTGGTGACCGTGCGGCGCCGCGCGGCGCATCGCAAGTACGGGAAGATCCTCACCCTGCGCGAGAAGTACAAGGCGCACGCCGAGGACCACGACTATCCGAAGAACCCCACGCTCCACGAGGGCGACCGGGTGCGCATCGCCGAGACCCGGCCCACCAGCAAGGACAAGCGCTGGCGGGTGGTCGAGGTGCTCGAGCGCGGAACGCGCGAGTAAGAGGAGCGGCCGACCATGATCCAGATGACCAGCGTGCTGGACGTCGCCGACAACTCCGGCGCCAAGAAGGTGTTCTGCATCAAGGTGCTCGGCGGCTCCAAGCGGAAGTACGCCAGCATCGGGGACATCATCGTGGTCAGCGTCCGCGAGGCGCTCCCCAACAGCAAGGTGAAGAAGGGCGACGTGGCCAAGGCGGTCATCGTCCGCACCAAGCGCGAGGTGGGGCGGCCGGACGGCAGCTTCATCAAGTTCGACGGGAACTCGGCGGTGCTGATCAACAAGGACCTCGAGCCGATCGGGACCCGTATCTTCGGCCCGGTGGCCCGTGAGCTGCGTGCCCGGAAGTTCATGAAGATCATCTCCCTGGCCCCGGAAGTGCTCTGAATGGGGCCCACGAAGGACGACACGAGAGAGCCATGCAGAAGCTGAAGGTGGGCGACCTGGTCGAGGTGGTGGCGGGCGCCGAGCGGACCAACAAGGACAAGACCAGCAAGCGGGGGAAGATCCTGGCCATCGACAAGGACGCGCTCCGCGTCCGGGTCGAGGGGCTGCGCACCGTGAAGCGGCACATCCGCAAGGGCCGCGACCGGGCGAACCCCGAGGGCGGCATCCTCGAGCGGCCGGGAAGCATCGCGCTCGCCGCGGTGCAGGTGGTGTGCAAGAAGTGCGATGCGCCGACCCGGGTGGGCATCCGGGTCAACGGAGACAAGAAGGTCCGCTTCTGCAAGAAGTGCGACGCGAACATCGATTGAGCCGAACACCAGGGCCACGATCGACGGCGGAGGAGCCCTGACGCCCCGTCGAAGCGAGGCGAGGAACGAGACAGATGGCTGACGAGAAGGCAGACAAGGCCAAGGCCGAGAAGAAGGCCAAGCGCAAGGGCAAGGATGAGGTCAAGAAGGCCGGCTTCAGCGCCAACATCGAGGAAGGGCTGGAGACCAGGCCCGCCCGGCTGAAGATGCGCTACCGCAAGGAAGGCGTGCCGGCGCTGATGAAGGAGTTCGGGTTCAAGAACCCGAACCAGGTGCCGAAGCTGGAGAAGATCGTCATCAACATGGGCCTGGGCGAGGCGCTGGCCAACAACAAGATCCTCGAGTCGGCGGTGGATCAGCTGGGCGCCATCACCGGGCAGAGGCCGGTGGTCACCCGGGCGCGGAAGAGCATCGCCAACTTCAAGCTCCGCCAGGGCCAGGCCATCGGTGCGGCGGTCACCCTGCGGAGCGACCGGATGTACGAGTTCATGGACCGGCTGATCAACGTCGCGCTCCCCCGGGTCCGCGACTTCAAGGGCGTGTCCAGCAAGGCGTTCGACGGGAAGGGCAACTACACCCTGGGGGTGCGGGAGCAGATCATCTTCCCGGAGATCAACTACGACCAGATCGAGAAGGTGAAGGGGCTGAACATCAGCTTCGTCACCACTGCCAGGAACGACGAGCAGGGGCTGGCGCTGCTGCGCCACTTCGGCATGCCGTTCCGCCAGTAGAGAGAGCCCAAAGAGAATGGCCAAGCTTTCCAAGATTGCCCAGGCGAAGCGCAAGCCGAAGTTCGCGGTGCGCAAGTACAACCGCTGCCCGCTGTGCGGGCGGCCCCGCGCGTTCCTGCGCAAGTTTCAGATGTGCCGGATCTGCCTGCGCAAGCGGGCGCTCCAGGGAGAGGTGACGGGGCTCATCAAGAGCTCCTGGTAAGGAAGCCGAAGGGCAGCACGTCCGCGGCACGGACCCCCGTGTCGGCACGGCCAGGCGGCCGCGGGCGACAACGACGAGCCCGGCAGTGGCCCTCCAGGGTGGGGGCAGCCGGACGAAGGACGAGCGAGAGGTCGAACAGACATGCCAGTGAACGATCCGGTCGGCGACATGCTGACCCGCATCCGCAACGCCTCGCGGGCGCGCCACGACAAGGTGGTGATGCCCACCTCCAGACTCAAAGTTTCCATCGCCCGGGTGCTCCGCGATGCGGGATACATCGCGGACTACACCGAGCACGACATCCAGCCGCAGGGGGAGATCACCCTGCAGCTCAAGTACGGCCCGGACAAGAGCCCGGTCATCACCGGCATCCGCCGGATCAGCAAGCCGGGCCTCCGCCGCTACGTCCCGGTGCGCGACATCCGCCCGGTCCTGGGCGGCCTGGGCATCAGCATCCTCTCCACCAGCCAGGGCATCCTCAGCGACGCCGACGCCCGGAAGATGAACATCGGCGGCGAGCTGATCTGCACGGTGTACTGACATGAGCCGAATCGGAAAGCAGGCGATCAAGCTCGAGCCGAAGGTGAAGGCCTCGGTGGCGAGCGGCGCGGTGGCCCTCGAGGGCCCCAAGGGCAAGATGAAGGTTCCGCTGCCGGCGACCATCACCGCCGACGTCAAGGACGGGCAGATCCACGTACAGCGGCCCAACGACTCGCGTGAGTCGCGGAGCCTGCACGGGCTGGCCCGGAGCCTGCTGGCCAACGCGGCCAAGGGCGTGGCCAGTGGCTGGGAGCGCAAGCTCGACATCCGCGGCGTCGGGTTCCGCGCCGAGGTGAAGGGCAAGCAGATCCACTTCGCGCTGGGCTACAGCCACCCGGTGGTGTTCGACCTCCCCGAGGGGGTCAGCGCCGAGGTGGACAAGGTGGCCCGCACCGAGGACAGCCTCCCCACCATCGGGCTCACCCTGCGCAGCGTGGACCGCGAGGCGCTGGGCGAGACCGCGGTGAAGATCCGGGCGCTTCGCCCGCCCGAGCCGTACAAGGGCAAGGGCATCAAGTACTCCGACGAGCGCGTGCGCCGGAAGGAAGGCAAGACCGGCACCGCGTAAGCGGCGCCGGGACTCATCATCCGGCGGGGGAAGTCCCGGATCCCCGCCGGAAGGAACGAGGAAGAGACCATGGGCAGCATCGAACCACGATTGAAGAGGAAGGCCCGCATCCGGCGGAAGCTCTCGGGCACCGCGGAGCGGCCCCGGCTCACGGTGTACAAGAGCCTGAAGCACATCTACGCCCAGGTGGTGGACGACTCCACCGGGCGCACCCTCGCCTTCGCCTCCAGCCTCTCCAAGGAGCTGAAGGGCAAGGACGAAGGCGACAAGAAGGAGGACGCCAAGCGGGTGGGGCGGCTGGTGGCGGAGAAGGCCAAGGCCGCCAACGTGACCCGGGTGGTGTTCGACCGAAACGGATTCCCGTACCAGGGCCGCGTCGCGGCCGTGGCGGAGGCGGCCCGCGAGGCCGGCCTCGAGTTCTAGGAAAGGCAAGAGGCTAGGCGAGTGGCGACTCCCATCAACCCCAACGACCTCGATCTCAGCGATCGGGTGGTCAACATCAACCGCGTGGCCAAGGTGGTGAAGGGCGGCCGGCGGTTCAGCTTCTCGGCGCTGGTCGTGGTCGGCGACGGCAACGGCCACGTCGGCGTGGGCCTGGGCAAGGCCAACGAGGTCCCGGAGGCCATCCGCAAGGGCGGCGAGAACGCGAAGAAGAACCTCTTCCGCGTCCCGCTGCAGGGCCACACCATCCCTCACGAGGTGCTTGGTCACTTCGGCGCGGGGTGGGTGCTGCTCAAGCCCGCCGCCGAGGGCACCGGGGTCATCGCCGGTGGCTCGGTCCGGGCGGTGCTCGAGGCCGCCGGCATCCGGAACATCCTGACCAAGAGCCAGGGCAGCCGGAACCCGCACAACGTGCTCAAGGCCACCGTGGCCGGTCTCAAGTCGCTCCGCTCCCCGGACCAGGTCTCGCGCCTGCGTGGCCGGGAGCTCGAGTACGGCAAGGCGTAGCGAGGACACCATGGGACTGCGCATCAAGCTGACCAAGAGCTTCGCCGGGGCGAGCGAGACGCAGCTCCGGACCATCGCCGGCCTGGGCCTGAGGAAGTTCGGCCAGGAGCGGCTGCTTCAGGACACCCCGGCCATCCGAGGGATGATCTTCAAGGTCCGTCACCTCGTGACCCACGAGGTGGTGAAGGACAACCCGGCCAAGGCCCCGCGGCGGAAGCCGCGGCTGGTGAAGGCCCGCGAGGCGGCCCGCGAGCGGCGCGCCTCCAAGGAGCAGCGTTCATGAACAGCCTGTCCAACCTGCGCCGGCCGAAGGCGAGCTGGCACCGGAAGAAGCGCGTCGGCCGTGGCCAGGGCTCCGGGCTGGGAAAGACGGCTGGCCGCGGTGGGAAGGGTCAGAAGGCCCGCACGGGCAACATGCGCTTCGAGGGGTTCGAGGGTGGGCAGAGCCCGCTCCAGCGCCGCCTTCCCAAGTTCGGCTTCAACGCCCCGAACCGGAAGGAGTTCGCGGTGGTGAACGTGGGCGACCTTGACCGCTTCGACGCCGGTGCGACGGTGGACGAGGCCGCGCTCCGCAAGGCGGGCCTGGTGAAGGGCCGCTGGACCGGGGTGAAGCTGCTCGGCGAGGGCACGGTCAGCCGCAAGGTGGTCATCCACGTGCACCGGGTGAGCGAGAAGGCCAAGGCGGCGGTCGAGGCGGCCGGCGGCTCGGTCACGCTCGTCCCGCTGATGGCCCACAAGCCCGAGGCCGCGGCGAGAGCGCACGCCGGCAAGGGCGCGAAGTCCTGATTATCCAAGGTCCCGGGTCTTGCCGGCCCGGGACAATCCAGTAGTCTCGGGCGGCACTCATCCATGTTCCGAGCCATCGTCAACGTCTTCCGGGTCGCCGAGCTCCGGTCGCGCCTCGCCTACACCCTGGCCCTGCTCGCCGTGTACCGGCTGGGCATCTTCATCAACACCCCCGGCGTGGACCGGGTGGCGATGAACGCCTACATGCAGGAGCAGAAGGCGCGCGGCGGGCTGGTGAACCTGTTCAACCTGTTCTCCGGCGGCGCGCTGGACCAGATGTCCATCTTCGGGCTGGGGATCATGCCGTACGTCTCGGCATCGATCATCATGCAGCTGCTGACGGTGGTGGTCCCCACCCTGGAGCGGCTGCAGAAGGAAGGCGCCGCCGGCCGGCAGAAGCTGAACCAGTACACCCGCTACGGGAGCATCGTGCTCTCGGTGGTGCAGGGCATCGGCATCGCCCGCTGGCTCGCCTCGCTCGGCCGGAGCACCATCCCCGGCCGCGGGGGCGTGGAGATCGACCACGTGGTCGTCCCCAACGATTCGGTGTGGTTCACCTTCATGACGGTGATCACCCTCACTGCCGGCACCGCCTTCATCATGTGGCTCGGCGAGCGCATCACCGAGCGAGGCATCGGTAACGGCATCTCGCTCATCATCTTCGCCGGCATCGTGGCCAGGCTCCCCAGCGCCACCAGCCGCCTGGTCGAGCTGTCGGCCGACAAGGCCTGGCTCATCCCGGTGCTGGCGGTCTTCATGCTGCTGGTGGTGGGGGTCGTCGTCTACATCGAGCGCGGGATGCGGCGAATCCCGGTGCAGTACGCCAAGCGCATGGCGGGGCGGACCATGTTCGCCGGCCAGGCCACGTACTTCCCGATCAAGGTGAATTCCGCCGGGGTGATTCCTCCCATCTTCGCCGGCGCGATCCTCAGCTTCCCGGCCACCCTGGGGAACTGGCTGCCCGGGCTGGCCACGGTGCAGCACGCGCTGGAGGGCAACGCCTGGCTCTACGACGGCGTCTTCGTGCTGCTGATCATCTTCTTCACCTACTTCTACACCACCCTGACCTTCCGGGCGGACGACGTCGCGGACAACATCAAGAAGCAGGGCGGGTACATCCCCGGCATCCGGCCGGGCCGGCAGACGGCGGAGTACATCTCGGCGGTCCTGAACCGGCTCACCTTCGGCGGGGCGATCTACCTCGCCTTCATCTGCGTCATCCCCTCCATACTCTCCAACCCGGCCTTCGGCGGGCTGCCCTTCCAGTTCGGCGGCACGGCGCTGCTCATCGTGGTCGGCGTGGCGCTGGACACCGTCCAGCAGATCGAGGGCCACCTCATCAGCCGCAACTACGAGGGCTTCGCCGGAGCGCGGGGCCCAAGGATTCGCGGTCGACTGAGGCCCGCCGCGTAACGGCCGACGAGTTCCCTCGGGGAGGGGTGTGGCATGAACCTGGTCCTGCTCGGACCACCAGGCGCGGGGAAGGGGACGCAGGCAAAGCGGCTGGCAGCCCGCTGGGGCATCCCCCACGTCTCCACCGGCGACATCCTCCGGCAGGCGGTGAAGGACGGGAGCGAGCTGGGCAAGAAGGCCGGCCCGCTGATGGCGGCCGGCAAGCTGGTCCCCGACGAGCTGGTGGTGGGAATCGTGAAGGACCGGCTGCTCCAGCCGGACGCGGCCAAGGGGTTCATCCTCGACGGCTTCCCACGGACCATCCCCCAGGCCGAGATGCTCGATCAGGGCCTGGCCAACCACGGCAGGGCGCTCGACGCGGTCATCTCGCTCGAGGTGCCGATCGAGACCCTGGTGGAGCGGATCTCCGGCCGCAGGAGCTGCCCGCGGGACGGCAGCGTGTACCACATCGTGCAGAACCCGCCCCGGCACACCGGGGCCTGCGATCTCTGCGGCACCGCGCTGGTCCAGCGGGAGGACGACAAGGAAGAGAGCGTCCGCACCCGGATGCAGGCGTACGCGGCGTCCACCGCGCCGCTGAAGGACTTCTACGCGCGCAAGGGGCTGCTCCGGGTGGTGGACGGGGTCGGGGCGCCCGAGGCCATCGAGGCGGCCGTGGCGCAGGCGATGAAGCCTCGTGAGCTCACCCCTGGCGCATGACAGTCGAGCTCAAGAGCGCGCCGGAGATCGACCGGATGCGGCGCGCCGGACGGATCGTCGCGGAGATCCTCGACGCCCTCGAGGCCGCGGTGGCGCCCGGGGTGAGCACCTGGGAGCTCGACCAGCTCGCGGAGCGGCTCATCAAGGAGAAGGGCGCCAGGAGCGCGTTCAAGGGCTACCGCGGCTTCCCGGCGGTGCTCTGCGCCTCCGTCAACCACGAGGTGGTGCACGGCATCCCGAGCAAGAGCCGGAAGCTCGTCGAGGGCGACCTCATGAAGCTCGACTTCGGCGTCTCGGTGGAAGGCTTCTACGGCGATGCGGCCCGGACCGTGCCGGTGGGCAAGGTGTCCGAGGAGGCCCGGCGGCTCTCCGAGGCCACCCGCGCCTCGCTCGAGGCCGCCATCGCCGCCATCCGGCCGGGGAACCGCATCGGGGACATCGGCCACGCCGTGCAGTCGCACGTGGAGCCGCTGGGCTTCAGCGTGGTCCGGGACTTCGTGGGCCACGGCATCGGCCGGAAGCTCCACGAGGCGCCCCAGATCCCCAACTACGGGCGTCCAGGAACACTGGAATCTTTGCGTCCGGGGATGGTCCTGGCCGTGGAACCCATGGTGAACGCGGGCGCCGCGGCGGTGGACGTCCTCGACGACGGCTGGACGGCGGTGACCCTCGACGGGCGGCTGTCGGCCCACTGGGAACACACGATCCTGGTGGTCGACGGCGGGCACGAGGTGCTCACCAGGTCCCCGCGCGGGACAACGGCTTGAAATGTCGAGGGCTCGCCGGTAGAAGAGCTTGCTTCGGCGCGCCCCGGCTGGTATGGCGGCGCGCTTTCTCGTTTACGAAGGTCTGTCTGTCAAAGGGGTCGATCTGCCGAGATTTCGAAGGTCCGAGAGGGTCGTTGTGCCGAAGGATGATGCCATCGAGGTGGAAGGAACGGTCATCGAGCCGCTTCCCAACGCCATGTTCCGGGTGGTCCTGGACAACGGGGGGCACAAGGTGCTCGCCCATATCTCCGGGAAAATGCGCATGCATTTCATCCGCATCCTTCCGGGCGACAAGGTGAAGCTGGAGCTGTCGCCCTACGACCTGACCCGCGGTCGCATCACCTACCGCGCCAAGTAGCGTCGGCACCCCATCGGGGCTCGGGAGCGAGATTTGGAACAGCGGGGAAGGCCCGCCGGGAGTTCAGTGTCGCCATGAAGGTTCGCGCGTCGGTCAAGAAAATCTGTGACAAGTGCAAGGTCATCCGCCGCAAGCGGGTCGTCCGAGTGATCTGCGCGGCCAACCCGCGCCACAAGCAGCGCCAGGGCTAGTCGGCCAGGGCCAGGGAACGAGGAACCAGAACAAGCATGGCTCGCATCGCCGGCATCGACCTCCCCCCCGCCAAGCGGGTGGTGATCTCCCTGCAGTACATCTACGGGATCGGCAACAAGACCGCGCACGACATCGTCACCAAGGCGGGCGTGGACCTGGCCACCCGGACCAAGGATCTCACCGAGGAGCAGACCCGCGCCATCCGGGAGATCATCGAGACGGACTACAAGGTCGAGGGTGATCTCCGGCGCGAGGTCACCATGAACATCAAGCGGCTGATGGACCTGGGCTGCTACCGCGGCCTGCGCCACCGGAAGGGCCTGCCCGTCCGCGGCCAGCGCACCCACACCAACGCCCGGACCCGGAAGGGCCCCAAGCGGGGAATCATCCGCCCCAAGGCCACCGCCCCCACCACCACCCGGGCGTAACCCGGTTCAGAACTGACGAGAGACCACCCGCATGGCCGAAGAAGTCACGCCCCCCGCCGCAGCCCCCGCCGACGCCGCCGCTGCGGCCGCGCCCGCCACCGCCGAGAAGCGCGTCAAGCGCAAGGGCAAGAAGAACATCCTCAACGGCGTGGTGCACATCCAGAGCACCTTCAACAACACCATCATCACCATCTGCGACGTCTCGGGGAACGTGATCTCCTGGTCGTCCGCCGGCGCCCGCGGCTTCAAGGGCAGCCGCAAGTCGACGCCCTTCGCCGCCCAGGTGGCCGCCGGTGACGCCGCGGCCAAGGCGATGGAGCACGGGCTGAAGAACGTGACGGTGATGGTGAAGGGCCCGGGCGCCGGCCGCGAGTCGGCCCTGCGCGCGCTGGCCGCCGCCGGCCTGAAGATCTCGCTGATCCGCGACGTGACCCCCATCCCTCACAACGGATGCCGGCAGCCGAAGCGCCGCCGCGTCTAGACCACCTCCCGGGAGAACTGATTTGGCCCGCTACACCGCCAGCGCCTGCCGCATCTGCCGCCGCGAAAACCTCAAGATGTACCTGAAGGGAGACCGCTGCTACACCGACAAGTGCGCCATCGAGCGCCGCCCGTACCCCCCGGGACAGCACGGCCAGGGCCGGGTGAAGTTCAGCGGCTACGGCACCCAGCTCCGCGAGAAGCAGAAGGTCAAGCGGATGTACGGCCTGCTCGAGTCCCAGTTCCGCGGGTCGTTCCGCCGCGCCGCCCACGCCAAGGGCAAGACCGGTGAGACCCTGCTCCAGCTGCTCGAGCTCCGCCTGGACAACGTGGTGTTCCGGATGGGCTTTGCCGACACCCGGGCCGAGGCCCGACAGCTGGTGCGGCACGGTCACTTCACGATCAATGGCAAGCGGGTGAACATCCCCAGCTTCGAGGTGAAGCCCGGCACGGTCGTCGAGGTGGCGGAGAAGAGCCGGAAGATGATTCGCATCGCCGAGGCGCTGGAGACCGTGGACCGGCGCGGCGTGCCGCAGTGGATCGACCTGGACAAGAAGGCCATGAAGGGCACGGTGAAGAGCGTCCCCAACCGCGAGGACCTCACCATGCCGATCCAGGAACAGCTGATCGTCGAGCTTTACAGCAAGTAGCAGCGTGCAGTGGCAGTGACGGAGCGCGTCCTCCCGTCATCCGGACGGGTACGTTGGTGACGCCGCTTCCGAAGGAAAGAAGGAAGAAGCAACCATGGCTGAAGCGTTCAACGCGAAGAACTGGCGCGATCTCATCAAGCCCCGGCGGATGGAGATCGACCCCGAGTCCCTCTCCCAGACCTATGGCAAGTTCGTGGCCGAGCCGCTGGAGCGCGGCTTCGGGACCACGCTGGGCAACTCGCTCCGGCGGGTGCTGCTGAGCTCGCTGCAGGGCGCCGCCATCACCTCGGTGAAGATCGAGGGGGTGGAGCACGAGTTCACCACCGTGCCCGAGGTGACCGAGGACGTCACCGACATCGTGCTCAACCTCAAGGAAGTCCTGCTCCGGATGCACACCAACGAGCAGAAGACCCTCCGCATCGAGGTGGAGGGCCCCAAGGAGGTCAAGGCGGGAGACATCATCGCCGACGACCAGGTGGAGATCCTCAACCCCGGCCACCACATCTGCACCCTCTCCGAGGGCGGCAAGCTCCGCATGGAGATGACCTGCCGCCGGGGCCGCGGCTACGTGCCGGCGATCAACAACAAGAACCCCGGCGACCCGATCGGGACCATCCCCATCGACGCGCTGTTCTCGCCGATCCGCAAGGTGAACTACCAGGTCACCAATGCCCGCGTCGGCCAGGTGACCGACTACGACAAGCTCAGCCTCGAGGTGTGGACCGACGGCTCGGTCACCCCCCAGGACGCGGTCGCCTACGCGGCGAAGATCATCAAGGAGCAGCTGACGGTCTTCATCAACTTCGACGAGACCGAGGAGCCGGTCATCGCCGAGGCGCCCAAGGAGGAGGCGAAGCTCAACGAGAACCTCTTTCGGTCCGTGGACGAGCTCGAGCTGAGCGTCCGGAGCGCCAACTGCCTGCAGCAGGCGAACATCAAGACCATCGGTGATCTGGTCCAGCGCACCGAGGCCGAGATGCTGAAGACCAAGAACTTCGGCCGGAAGTCGCTGAAGGAGATCAAGGAGATCCTCGCCGAGATGGGGCTCTCCCTGGGGATGAAGCTCGACAACTGGCCGCAGAGGCCGGGTGCCGCCGCCACCCCGAGCGAGCCCAAGGCGTAGGGTGGTTCACCGGCCCTTCCCCGGCAGGGGAGGGGCCTTCGGCCCGGGTACCTGACACGGCCCGGGAAAGGACGGGAAGACGATGCGTCACCGCGTCGGACAGAGGAAGCTGCAGAAGACCACCAGCCACCGGCTGGCGATGCTGGACAACATGGTCACCTCGCTGCTCGAGCACGAGGCGATCAAGACCACCGTGCCCAAGGCCAAGGAGGCCCGGCGGCTGGCCGAGCGGATCATCACCCTCGGCAAGCGCGGGGGCCTGGCCAACGTCCGGCTGGCGGAGCGCAACGTGCGCAGCCGCTCCGTGCTGCAGAAGGTCTTCGGCGAGCTCAAGGACCGCTACGCCAGCCGTCCCGGCGGCTACACCCGCATCGTCCGCCTGGGCTTCCGCACCGGTGACGCGGCGGAGATGGCGCTGCTGGAGCTCGTGGACCGCCCGGCCAAGGCCGAGGCCGAGAAGAAGGAGTAGGGCGGCGTCAGGCGCTACTGGGGCATGCCCTCCTTGAGGAGGAGGACGCTTCCCTTCCGGGTGTGGAGCTCGATGTCGGTCGCCTTGAGATTGAAGGGCGCGAGCTTGCCGTTGTCGCCCATCAGCTGCTTGGGGGTGATGGTCACGAAGGCCCGCGGCTCCACATGACTGATCGCCGCCCGGTAGCTGTGGTTCACCACCACCACCACCTCCTCCCAGGCCCGGTCGCTCTCGTTGGAGAGCACGTAGGCCGGGTGCTCGCTCTCCTCGCCCATGATCAGCCGGGCACCCAGGGAGGCGCTCGGGCCGATGAGCGTCGGGGCGCCGGGGCAGGCGACGAAGACTCCGGCCAGGCTCAGCACCGCCCAGGCGCCGAGGATGGCCGCCTTGAACTTGAAGTACCGGTCCGCGTTGCGGAAGTCCTCCCAGGTCTCCCGGAGGATGGCGACGACGTTGAGGGCGGTGCTCTCGGCCTCGGAGCGAATCCGGGTCTGCAGCGGCAGCCCGTCCTCGTCCAGCGGCAGGGGCTCACCGCGGGTCGCGCTCACCGTGCGTCCGGCGAGCAGCGCGGCTTGGTGGGGCGGCAAGTTCCGTCCGGGTGGTCGCATGCGGCCGGAGGTGAGTCTACACGAGACCAATCCACCGGCCTGCCCTGTCCGCCCGCGCCCCCGGGTGCTGTAGTCATGGACCGCGTGTTCCCGGACCTGGTCTCCAGCACCTCGAAGGGAGTCCCCGCGCCGTGAAGGAGGTCTACATCGTCGCCACCGAGGACGCCGAGCCGCTCGGCCCGGATGCCATCGGAGAGGCGTTCGAGACGGACGACGTCACGGTGGAGCTGGAGGAGACCCCGGGGAGCTTCCGGCTGCGGTCGGCGGAGGCGCAGATCGCCGTCCGTTTCGAGGCGCTGGAGTCCCCGCTCGGCTGGACCCCGGAGCTGCTGACCGGAAGCGAGGGCGCCCATGCCCGGCTCCGACGCGCCCGGGGGCTCTACCGGGTCGCGTACGAGACGCCGCCCGGAAGCCAGCCCACGGTGGGGGTGTTCGAGGCGCTGTGGTGCGTACGTGGCCTGCTGGAGCGGCGGGAAGGGGTGCTCCTGGATGCCAGCGCCTTCAAGCTGCACGAGGAGGACGACGTCCGGGAGATCACCGAGCTGGACTTCGACATCCGCGACCACGTGAACCTCCACGCGGTGGAGGCCGCCCCGGGAGATGCACCGCTGTGGGTGCACTCGCACGGGATGGCCAAGTTCGGGCAACGGGACGTGGAGATCTTCCACCTCTCCGAGGCGGACCTGCTCCCGGCGGAGAGCTTCCTGCACGAGCTGTGCACCGACCTGGCCTTCGGCGAGGGCCCGGTCCCGCGGACGCCGATGGAGACCAGCAACGGCGAGGGCTTCATGCTGGTGTCCTCCGAGGAGGCCCGGCTGGGGATGCTCGGCGTCCCGATGGAGACCTTCGAGGAGCACGAGGGCGAGTACTGGACCGTCGTTTCCCCCGAGGGGCGGCACACCACCTCGGAGCTGCTCCGCCCCTACCGGAGCCGCTTCGAGCAGGAGGACCCGACCCGCTCGGAGGCGCTGGCCTCGCAGGCGGCGCGGCTGCGGCCGGCGTTCAAGGCGCGGTTCCACCGCCGGGGGCTGATGGAGCCGCTCACCTTCCTCGTCCGGGCACCGTTCGAGACCCACCCGGACGGGGAGGCGATCCAGGAGAACCTCTGGCTCGAGGTGCTGGCCTGGGAGGAGGGGCGGATCACCGGAAAGCTGGTGGATGGCGCTGCCCAGACCACGGAGTGGCGAAAGGGGGCGGCGGTGGAGATCGACGAGGACGCGGTGAACGCCGTCGCCATGGGCCGGGACGGACGTCCCCTCGAGGACGAGGAGATGCAGGGCGTGCTCCTCGCCGAGCGTCCGATGTGATGGAGGTCCGGCTCTCCGAGGAGGTCGCCGAGGCACGCGCGCGCGCTGCTCCCATCGTCGTGCTCGAGTCCTCGGTCATCGCCCAGGGGCTGCCGCACCCGGTCAACCTCGAGGCCGCCCGGGCCAGCGAGGAGGCCGTCCGGCGGTCGGGCGCAGTGCCGGCGGTGGTGGCGGTGATCGACGGCGTCGTCCGCTGCGGACTTTCCACGGACGAGGTCCGCCGGCTGGCGAGCGGCCCGGACCGACCCTGGAAGGTGGGGGTGGGCGAGCTGGCCTCCGCCGTGCTCCAGAAAGCCAGCGGCGGGACGACGGTGAGCGCCACCTGTGCGGTGGCCGCCGAGTGCGGGCTGCCCCTCTTCGCCACCGGTGGCATCGGGGGCGTGCACCGAGGCGAGGTGGGGGACATCTCGGCAGACCTCGGTGCGCTGGCGCGCTACCCGGGGATGGTGGTCTGCACCGGGGCGAAGAGCGTGCTGGACCTGCCCCGGACGCTCGAGGCGCTGGAGGCGCTCGGGGTGCCGGTGTTCGGCTTCGGGAGCAGCGAGTTCCCGGCCTTCTACGCCGATCGGTCGGGCCTGCAGCTGGAGCACCGGGCAGACACCCCCCAGCTCGCCGCCGAGGCGCTCCATGCCCAGCGCGACCGGCTCGGGCTGAAGCAGGCGATTCTCCTCACCGTGCCGCCGCCGCCGGAGGTGGCGCTGGACCGGGACGAGCTGGACCGGGCGCTGGTGGCCGCGGAGGCCGAGGCCAGGCGGCAGGGGGTCACGGGGAAGGCGGTGACCCCGTTCCTCCTGGCAAGGTTGGTGGAGGCGACCGGCGGGCGGACGCTCCGGGCGAACGTGGCGCTCCTGGCGAAGAACGCGCGGGTGGCCGGGGAGATCGCCGTGGCCTACGCACGGATGCGGACAGCCTGAGGCTGCGAGGCCGCGGCCGGCCGATCACCGGAATCGCTGGAACCAGCGGACGGAGTCCTCGTCGCGCTCCCGTGCCCGGCCCGAGAGGGTGTGCCCCTCTCCGTGAAACATCTTCAGCTCGTAGGGTTTCCCGAGCGCCTGGAGCGCCTCGGCCATCCGGAGCGACTGCTCCGGTGGGCAGAGCCGGTCCGCCGTTCCATGCATGATCAGGATGGGCGCCGTGATGCGCTCGGGCCAGCGAAGCGCCGACCGGCGCTCGACGAGCGCGGCCCGGTCCGACTGGAGCTCGTGCGGCCAGATCCGCGCGGCCATCTCCATCCCCCCGGACGCGGCGAGCATGCCCTCGAGATCGGTGAACCCGCCGAACACGGCCGCGGCCCGCGCTCGGAAGCCGCTCCGGAGCGCCTGGTACACCATCATCCCCCCGCGCGACTCGCCGTACAGGTAGACGCGCCCCGCGTCGACTCCAGGCGTCGCCTTCAGGACCGCGCCGATGTTGAGCAGGTCGTCCAGGTCCGCTCCCCCCAGCTCGTCACGACCCGGAGCGCCGCCGCTCCCCCGGTACATCGGCGCCACCACGACGTAGCCGGCCCTGGCGAGGCGGTTGGCCATCACCAGCAGCTGCGCGTGGAACTCCGGCCAGGTCCAGCTGCCGCGGCTGAACACGATGACCGGCAGAGGCCGGGAGGGGGCCACGGTCGGGCGGTAGACATACGCAAGGACCGTCAGGTTGTCGCTCGGGTAGCTGACCCGCTCCATGGTGAAGCGATGGTCCGCCACCGCTGCCTGGTACGCCTTCCGGGTGGCATAGGCATCGAGGTGGGGCACGGCCTCGTACACCGGGAACCGGATCGCTCGGGCCTGGCCTGGCGGCTCGCCGGCCTGCGGCGAGCGGACCCCGAGCAGCGTTGCTGCGAGCAGCAAGAGGGTGACGTCGGCCTGGAGCTTCCTCACGGTTCAGAGGGGACGGCGCGGGGGGCGGACGATTGCGGCCGGAGAACAGGTCCATCGCGGTGGACGGGAGAGGGGGCAGCCGTCCGCGTGGAGCCTCTAGAACTCGATCCCGTTCGACGCCGGCTTGGGGAGCGTCATCGCCAGCCGCCGCACCTCCGAGGCCCCGTAGAACGCCTGGTACAGGTAGTCGTCGGCGACTACCTGCTTCATGTACGCCCGGGTCTCCTTGAACGGGACCGACTCGACGAAGAGGTCCACCGGCATCGAGCCGAGCTCGCTGGTCCACTTGAGGGTCACGCTCGGGCCGGCGTTGTACGCCGCGGCGATCAGCACCGGATGGACGAAGCGCTTTGCCAGCTGCCCCACGTACCAGGCGGACAGGTCCAGGTTCAGCTCGGGCCGGTAGAGCTCGTCCGGCTCGGGCGGATCGCGCTGCAGCTCTCGGGCGATGGCGCTCGCCGTCCGGGCCATGAGCTGCATCAGCCCCCGCGCCCGCGCCGCGCTCAGCCGATCCGGCTGGAACGCGCTCTCGCGCCGCATGATGGCGTAGAGCAGCGAGGAGTGGACGCCCTGCGCCCGGGCCGTCTCGTCCACGTGGCTCACGTAGGGACGCGGATAGAGCAGGGCGAGCGCGGCGGGGTCCTTCTGCGCATAGGCCTTGCCCCACAGCAGCCGGTTTGCCAGGTGGTACGCCGCCCAGGCCTCACCCACCCGCGCCAGTACCGTGCCCACCCGGAGCGCGCCCTCGGGCGTGTGCACCGCACCCAGCCGCGCCCGCAGCTCCTCCCCCGACTCGCGCCACAGCCCCGCGCTCGCCAGCGCCCTTGGGAGCGCCAGCTCCGGCGCCGCCGCCACCTTGGTTGGCAGGTGCGGGCGCTCGGTGAAGAACGGCTCGGGCTTGGCCCCCAGCTCCCGGAGGCGCTCCTGCGCCAGCAGGCCGTAGAACGTTTGTGGATAGAGCTTGAGGATGTCCTGGTACTCATCGACCGGCTTGCCGCCGGCGAGATGCTTCACCCGGACCCGCCAGTACTTGGCCTGGGGCACCAGCCCGCTGCGCGGGTAGCGTTCCTGAAGCTCCCGGAGCCCCCGGTCTGCCTCGGCCCAGTTGCCGTTGCGGATCTGCGCCAGAGCCCGGAAGAAGCAGGCCTCGTCGCGGCGCCTCGACTCGGGGTGTTTCCGCTCGAAGCTCTCCAGCGCGTCCGCGGCCGCCTGCAGCTTCCCCTCCTGAAGCGCGAGCCATCCGAGGAAGTAGTCCGCCTCCTCCGAGGCCGGCTCGCCGGCGAACTTCTTCGAGATCTCTTGCAGCCGCTCGATGGCCCGGGTGTGCTCGTCGAGCTTCAGCAGGCGTCGGGCCCGCACCAGCATCGCCTCGGCCGCCGTCGCCGGGGGGCCCGCCGAGGCCACCGCCAGGGCCTCCTCGGCGTCCTCCACCCGGTTCAGGGCGAAGAACGCCTGGGCCCGCAGGAGCGCCACCTGCGCCCTCGCACCGGGGTCGGGCACCAGACCGTTGGTCTCGCTCCGGTCCAGCTCGGCCAGCGCCAGCTTGGCGTCGCCCGCATCGAGGAAGACCCGCGTGCGCTGCAGCCGCTCGTCCAGGGTGAGCGCCACCGCCGGGGCCGAGCTGCCCCGGAGCTGCGCGTCGGCGTCCATCGCCGCCTGCGAGCGTGGGTAGCGCACCATCAGCGTGTGGAGGTCCGCCTGGGCCCCTGCCAGGTCGCCCAGCGCCGCCCGGGCCTCCGAGCGGGCGGAGAGCAGCTCCGGGCCTCCCAGCGCCCCCAGGGCACGTTCCAGCAGGGGCAGCGCCTGCCCCGGCTCCCCGGCGCGCAGCAGCGCCTCCCCGGCCCTTGCGACCGCACGATTCGCCACCACCCCCGGCGCCGTGGTCGCCTCGGAGAACGCCTGCGCAGCCCCCCTGAAATCGCGGACGTAGAAGAGCGCCTCCCCGATGGCGAAGCTCCTGTAGGGCCCGAGCAGCGGGGGGGCCGGATGGCGGCGGAGTTGGGTCAGCGCCTCCCGGGGCTCACCGCGCGAGAGCAGCAGAGAGCCCACCAGCAGCGACAGCTGCGGCGCCTGGACACAGCCCTTCCTGGTACAGGCCCCCAGCTCCGCCTGCGCCATCTCCAGGGCAGACGCCCGCTGGAGCCGGGTTGCCTCGAGCAGCCGCTCGGACTGCCCCCGGGCCGCCGGGCAAGCCACGATGACCCAAAGGACGAGGCACCGCCCGGCATGGAGGAGCCGGCGGGCACGCCCACGCGGGCGCGTCCGGGGACCAGCAGAAGCGCTCACCATGAGGTGAGGCGCATGCTCTCACGCCGCGCCGACCCTTGTCCCCTCGTGGGTTCGCGGGATTGCGCGCCGGGCCATCGGTGAGGTGCGAGCACCGCGGTGACCCTGGTTTGACATCGGAATGTGGCACCGCATAAACCACCGCGGACTCCGGGTACGGCCCGGAGGCGTGAGGGGAAGATTTCCAGCACCGGTCAGAACAGTTCGCGTCCTGCACGCCCCCTCCAGGCCCATCTCGACGTCTTCGCGGAGACTCGCCGATGAAACCGTGCCCGACCGACCTGCCTCAGACCATCAATCCTGAGGCAGGCCCCAAGCGTGCTGGAGTCGAGGTGCATCGCAACCTGAACTGCGCCCACTACGACCACTGTCTGGACGAGGCGGTGCGGCGGGGCTGGCAGAGCTTCACCTGCGTGAAGTGCCCGCTCTACGCCACGGTGGCCGCGCCTGCGCTGGGCATCGAGGCGTACGCCACCCAGCGCCGGGCCATCTGACGTCCCGGGCTCACTGCCCGGCGTAGATGACCACCACCCAGTAGCGCCCCTTCCCGTAGGTGGCCGAGTCGCCGCGCACCGCGCCGATGCCCACCAGGGAGTAGCGCGCGTCCCGGAGCCCCCGCGAGGGCGGGAGCGCCCCGAGGTCACGGGCCACGTAGAGGTCCGCCGAGGCGGTCCGCGCCTCCGAGAGCGCTCCGAAGATCTGGCTGTCGATCTCCGGCGCCCGCGGATCGTCGCGGGTCAGGGCCGCCCGGGCCTGCCGGACGGCGATGTTCTCCAGAGCCGCGTTCCGTTGCAGCGCCGGCAGCTTGAGCGCCGCCCGCTCGGCGCTGAGACGGGCGTACGCGCTGGCAACCGGGTCCACGCCGGACTTCGCCGGGGTCGCCAGCAGCTCCACCAGGAGCACCTCCGAGCCGCCGTCCCGCGCTTGCCGGGCCAGCCCGAACCCCACGCGCTCGAAGGCAGGGTCGAGCAGGTTCTTGCGGTGCCCGGGGCTCTCCTCGATGGCGGCGTGCGCCGCCAGCGGCCCCGACGCCATGCCCAGGTTCTCGCCCGATGCCTGGTAGGCGTAGCCGGCCTGCTCCAGCCGCTCCGGGAGCGCGTCGCCGTCGGGCGAGACGTGGGCGAAGAAGCGCTGGGTGGCCATCCGGTCGGCGTAGGCCTGCGCCACCGCGTCCAGCCCCGGATCGGGCTGGACAGCCCGAACCCCCGCAGCCGCGCGCAGGGCGTTGACCCTCCCCAGGAGCCGGGACCGGGCCTCGGCGGGCGATGCGGGCTCGGGCCCTCCCAGGGGCGCCGCGGCCGTGGGCGCCGCCGGGGCGCCGGGCCCGACGTCCACCGAGAACATCGCCGCGACCTCGGGCCCCTCGGCACCGTCGCCGAGCACCTCGAGCGCATGCCGGCCGTTCCCCTGGAAGGGCACCGGCGCGCAGTAGCTCCCCCCGTGCCCGGAGACGTCGGCCAGCCGGTCCACCGCGCCCGAGGGTCGGGTGACGAACACCGTCGGCCGGCCCAGCGGCGCCCGGAGCTCGAAGCACAGCCGCTGCCGAGAGGGCGCCTTCTCCACCTTCCGCGGGAACGGCTGCAGCAGCGCCTTCCGGTCCGCCAGGAGCAGCGCGAGCACGGTGTGGTCGTCGTCCGCCACCAGCGCCAGCCCGGCGTGGGTGGCGGGCTCGGAGGTGAAGTCGGTCCGCTGCAGGAAGGCCTGCAAGGTCGTCTGGGTGGGCCAGCTCCGGATGAGCACCAGCCGCGGGTTGGGGTCCCATCCCCCGGCCTCCGAGACCGCCAGGCCGATCCGCATGCCGCTCGCCGCCTCCGCCGTGGAGAGCAGCGCCTCGCGGGCCAGGGTCCGCGCGGCCTGGCTCAGCGCCGGGTCGTTGACCGGGGAGGAGCGGCCGATCCGCTCGAAGCTCTGGCGGACGTGGAGCACCGCCCTGGCCTCGGCGTCGGCGAGGTCGGAGGCGGGGGGCGGGCCCTGCGCGGCGAGCACGAGCAGGGAGAGCAGGAGTCTCACGGAGCGAGGCGGAACTCGATGCGACGGACGGGGGCGGTGGCCACCGCGGCGTTCCAGCGCTCGCGGAGGACGGCCTCCTGCGCCTCGAGCGTCGCCCGCCAGGTGGCGCCGCGCACGTCGACCCGGAGCACGCCCTCCACCAGCTCCACCGGCCTGCTCTGGGCGCCGATGACCGCGCCCTGGATGCGTGGCCACAGCGTGCCCAGCGCGGCCGCACCCTGGCCGTCGCGCACCAGTCGCCCGAGGAGGTCGGGGAGCAGCGCCGCGAGGGCAGTGGGTTCCCGGGAGGCCACGGAACGCAACGTTAGCCGAGGAAGACGCCGCCGCGCGCCCCGAGCAGCGAGCGCAGCATGTGTTCGATGGTGTTCCGGGTCGCCTCCACCAGCGACTCGACCACCGAGAGGTCGGTCTCCCTCGCCCCCGGTGGCACCTCGATGGGCTCCCCGATGCGGATGCGCCACTTGGCCGGAAGGGGGAGGGGGCCGAGCGGGGTGACCGGCACGTAGGGCACGCCGAGCAGCCCTCCGGGGAGCTTTCCCAAGAGCGGCAGTGTCTCCTCGGCACCCATGATCGCCACCGGGAGGATGGGGTGGCGGGTGCGGAGCGCCAGCTTGACGAACCCACCCCGCCCGAACCGCTGCAGGCGGTAGCGGTCGCGGAACGGCTTGCCGATGCCCTGGATGCCCTCGGGGAAGATGAGGACTGGCCGGCCCTCGGCGAGGAGACGGGTGGCGCTGTCCGGGGAGGCGCGCACCGCGCCGAGCCGGTTGAAGAGCGTGCCGAGCAACGGGGCGTAGAAGACCTGGTCCTCGGCGAGCCAGCGCGCCTCGGGGAGGTCGGGGCGCTCCCGCCGGAGCGCCTCGTGCAGCATCGGCCCGTCGAGGGGCAACGCCCCGGCGTGGTTGGCGACGAGCAGCGCCCCGCCCGGGGGCACGTGCGACGCTCCCTCCACCTCCACCCGGAACCAGCGGCTGTAGAGAAAATCGACCAGCGGGGCGACGGCCTCGCTCAGCCGGGTGTCGCGGCCGTACACGTCGAGCTGCTCGCCGCCCGCGGTCCCCAGCCCGGCCCGGATGGCGCGCAGGGCGGCCTCGATCGCCGACCAGGCCTCGGCCAGGAGCCCGGGCGCCTCCCGGAGCGCCTCGACCAGCGAGGTGGCGCCAGGCGTGTCGGTCCCCTCGGCGGTCCGGCCGAGCTTCCGCCGCGGTGATTCCGGCTCCTGGGTGACGGCTCCGGGCAGGGGAGTCCAGGTCAGGGTCGGCGCTTCCAGCCCGGGTGGGATCCACGCGGCCGCCGGCGTGGCAGCGCGGCCCCTGTCGGCCAGCGGGGCCCGGAGCGACTCGGTCGCGACCTCCGCGCGCGGGGGTGGTGCGCTCGAGACGGCGGGCGGAGGCGGGGGGGCCACGGGGGGGGGGCGCTCGGCGACAACCGAGGCGGCGAGCGGGACCGGAGGGGGTGGTTCGGGCGGAGTGGCGGCGGGGGCGCTTGCCTCGGGGACGAAGACTCCGACGGACGTGGCCGCCGGGGCAGGCGTCGGTTCCTTCGGAGCACGCGCGGCGCTCTTCTTCGCCCGGGCCTCCGGGTCCTTCTTCGACGGGCTCCGCTTCGAAGCCTCGGCAGCAGCAGCTGGACTCGCCGTGGGCTCGTCGGCGGCAGGCGAGGTGGGTGGCGTGCGTCCCGCCGCGCCACGCTGGAAGGGGTCGTTCCCCAGGACACGCCTGCTGCCCATCGTTCGTCAGCTCCTCACCGAGGCCGCCGCCTCGCGCGCCCCGAAGCGGGGGCGGAAGCCGAGCGTGGTGCGCGCCCGGGTCCCGTCCGCCACCCAGGAGTAGTGAAGGTAGTCGAGGAGCGCGCCCGGTGTCGCAGTGATTCCGGCCGAGTTCAGGGCGCGAAGCGTCCCCCGCGCCAGCGGGGGAGGCAGCGGCAGCGGCATCGTGCCGGCGAGGCGGATCAGAGACGAGAGCGGCAGCACGTCGTCACTGACCACGTTGAACGTTCCGCTCACCGGAACGTCGAGCAACCTCAGGAACAGCTCCCGGGCGTCCTCCTCGTGGACCGCCTGCCAGAGCGGGTCGAACCCGAGCAGGGTCGGCACCAGCGGTCGGCGGAAATACCGGGTCGCGGGGTTGTCCACCGTCGGACCGAGCACCGGAGCGAAGCGAAGCACGGTGAGCCCCACGCCGGGATGATCTCGGCGGAAAGCCATCAGCTGCCGTTCGACCTCCACTCGGTCGGTGACGAACCGGCTCCCGGGGCAGCCGTGCAGCGGCGCGTCCTCGTCGAGGAGCACCGGATTGCCGGCGCGGGCTCCGTAGACCGTGGTGGTCGACGGCACCACCACGTGGTGCACCCCGGCACGCACCGCCGACGCCAGGGTGTGCAGTGTCCCGATGACCTCCAGCTCGTGGGCGAAGGCCGCGCTGCGGGTCCGGCCATGCAGGAAGGCCAGGTGGTACAGCACGTCGACGGGCGCGGTGGAGAGCGCGCTCTCCAGCTCGGACTCGACGTCCCACCGGGTCAGGTCCACGCGGTGGTGCACCAGCCGGGCACCGCTCACCGGCCGGGGGCCAAAGGTCAGCAGCTGCTCGATGCGGGGCTCGGCCAGCAGCTTCGGCAGGAGCAGCGCTCCGAACTCGCTGGTCGGGCCGGTGACCGCCACCCGCAGGGACCTGCCGTTCTCTCTGCCCATCCGGCCGCCGGGGTGTAGCGCGTCGCGCCATCCGATGCCAGGGCAGAGGAGATCGCCCCGCGCCGGCGGGCGTGGGGCACAGGGTGAGCAGGATTGGCTCGCTCCTCGTCATTGCATCAGGGCGCTGAGGCCCATCCAGAAGGAGTACGTATGGCTCGGTCGATGTGTGAATCGGCGCGGTGGGGAGGAGGACTCACGGCATGCCTGCTGGCCCTCGCTTTCCCTATGGCGACAGCACCAACTCCTCCAACTGGGTCTACGCCCGGGCGTTCGTGTCCATCGCCGACTTCGGCGCGGGCAAGCACGTGAACTGCGACGTGGGGTTCGAGTTCGACGGATTCTAGGGCGCCCGGCCGGACAGGGCTCGTCTCCCGCGCTCGGTTGCGCGTCGGCCGACGCTCGGTGTACCGCAGCGGACGTTGCCGACCATCGCCCTCCTCAGCGACGCGCTGATCGACCAGATCGCCGCCGGCGAGGTGGTGGAGCGCCCGGCCTCGGTGGTGAAGGAGCTGGGGGAGAACGCGCTCGATGCCGGGGCGCGCTCGGTCCGCATCTCCATCGAGGGTGGAGGCACGCGGCTCATCGAGGTGACCGACGATGGCTCGGGCATGTCCCGCGAGGATGCGCTCCTGAGCGTCCGCCGGCACGCGACGAGCAAGCTCCGGACCGCCGAGGACCTCCTGGCCATCCGGACCCTCGGCTTCCGGGGTGAGGCGCTCGCGGCCATCGCCTCCGTGTCGCGTCTGGTGCTGCGCACCGCTCTGACTGGGGCATCCGAGGGCACCGAGGTCCGGGTGGAGGACGGGGAGACCCTGGTCGAACCCGCCGCAGCCCGACCCGGTACGCAGGTCCGGGTGGAGGACCTGTTCGGCGCCGTCCCTGCCCGCCGCAAGTTCCTCCGCCGCGCCGAGACCGAGCTGAAGCACGTGGAGGACGCGGTGCTGCGGCTGGCGCTCGCCCACCCGGAGGTTGCCTTCCGGCTGGAGCACGAGGGCCGGACGGTGCGGGTCCTCCCGTCGAGCCCGGGTGAGCTGCAGGAGCGCATCGCCGCCGCGCTCGGGCCCGAGGTCGCGCCGTTCCTCCTCCCGGTGGAGGAGCGGCGGCTGGGGCTCCGGGTCCACGGGGTCGTCGCCTCGCCGGAGTTCAGCCTCTCCACGGCGCGGTCCCTCTACGTCTTCGTCAACGGCCGGCACGTGCGTGACCGCACGCTCCACTTCGCGGTCCACCGCGGGCTGGCCCCGTCGCTTCCGGCCGGACGGCAGCCGGTAGGGGTGCTGTTCGTGGAGATGGAGCCGTCGCGGGTCGACGTCAACGTGCACCCCCAGAAGCTCGAGGTGCGCTTCGCCGACGCCGCCGAGGTGACGGACGCGGTGCAGGTGGCAATCGCCCGGGCGGTGCTCCGGGCATCCCTGATCGGTGGCCCCTCGAGACCGGTGCCGCCCTCAGTCGATTATGCGGCGGCGGTGGAGCGCTTCCTCTCCCGGGCCTCGGCGGCCCCGCTCCCCCTTCCGGAGGTGCGGGACCGGCCGGCTGCCCACGGGGAGGCGCTCCCCGACCGAAACGCAGCTCCCGCGCCGGGCTACTTCTGCTCCCTGCGCCCGCTGGGGACGCTGCGGGGCAGGGCGCTGGTCTGCGAGGGCCCCGGGGGCTCCCTGGTGGTGCTCGACCTCCACGCCGCCCGCGAGCGGGTCCTCGCCGACCGGCTGGAGCGCGAGGCCGCCGTGCCCCTCGAGGCGCCGCTGCTGGGGGCGGCGCTCGCCTTGACCTCGGCGATGGAGGACCGCCTGTCCTCCCGCCGGGAGGCGCTCGCCCGGGCGGGGGTGGTGGTCGAGCCGTTCGGGCCGGACGCGTTCCGCCTGGTGGGGATTCCACCGGCTCTGGTGGGCCATCGCCCCGAGGCCCTGGTCGAGGCCGCCGTCGGCGCGCTCGAGGGTGGGCAAGGAGCGGCCGAGGTGCGCGCCGCACTCGCCTGCGCCGCGGCGGCCGAGGGACGCGAGCCCTCCGCCGACGAGATCCGCCAGCTGCTCGCCGCGCTCGACGCGACGGACCCGGGTGCACGGGTGCGACACGGCCGAGTGGTGGTGGAGGAGCGCGCGGTGCTCTCGCATCTGGCGTGAGTCTCCATCGTCGCCCGACCAGGGGGGCGAGCGAGCGACACTTGGAATGCGGGCTGCGAGATGGTCTGTTCGGTGCCGCTACCCGGTACACGCGAGGACACGTTGGGGACGGACCTGGAACGAGAGCTGGCGGACATCCGCCGCGAGGTGATCGAGGGGCGCAACCTCGTCATCCGCACCGACAACCTCCTGAAGACGCTTCACTCGGAGGTGAAGGCCTTCGGCGCGAGGCAGAAGGAGTTCGAGCGGCGGCAGATGCTCTCCTCGGCCGCGGCCTACGCCCTCTTCGTGCTGCTGGCCGGCACCGCAGCCCTGCTGCTCTCCGGCGCCCGGGCCTCGGCGGCCAACGGGGAGCGGGACAAGGCGGTCGCCGAGCTGAAGGCGCTCACCCAGTCCATCGAGAAGGAGCGAGCCGATCAGTCTGCCGTCGCCGCTGCCCGCCGCTCGGCGACCGAGGCGTATCGGATGATGACCGAGCTGCCCGGTGACCGGCGGCTGGAGGGCATCACCGCCCTGTCCAAGGTGGATCAGAGCAAGCTCGATCCGCTCGAGCGCCAGGCGCTGGCGGACCGGGCCGCGGCCCTCCGGCACGAGCTGGGACAGACCGCCTTCGAGCGAGGGAAGGCCGCGTTCCGGCGCAACGAGTGGGCGGCGGCCACCGAGGACCTCTCCCGCTTCCTGGCGATGCAGCCCGCGGAACCCGAGCAGCTCGAGGCGTCCTTCATGCTGGGCAACGCGCTGGTCCAGCAGCGCAAGTACGAACCGGCCATCGCCCCCCTCAAGACGTTCGTGGAGAAGGACCGCCGGAGCAAGAACCGCGAGTGGGCGATGACCCTGCTCGCGCAGGCCTACGAGCAGACCGGGAAGCCGGAGCAGGCCGCGGCGGTGGCCCGCGAGGCGCTGGGGATGTACCCCGCCTCGCAGTTCACCCCGATGCTGAAGGCCCGGCTCTCCGCGGCCAAGCGCGCCCTGTCGGGCACCGAGGGCGCCGATGGCGGGGTCACCACCGGGGCCACCGGCAACCCGGCGGTCCCCCCGGCCGCCGCGCCCGCCCCGGCCACCGCGGCAGCCACCGAGCGGGGCGATGCCGGTGCCACCGCTCCGAGGCCCCGTCCGGCGGCGTTCAAGACCGCCGCCGAGTCCTCGGCCGGCCTGCTGCCTCCGGCGGGGAACGCCACCGCCCCCGCTCGGCAGCCCTGAACGGCCATGGCCCGCACCGCGCCTGCGCGAGACCCACGCTACCGCCCGTTCCGGGTGGCGGTCCTGGCGGTCTACCTGGTCGTGGTGTCGGTCTTCTGCATCCTCATCACCGCCAGCGTCTTCCGGTCGGCGCGGGCGATGAGCCCGCGGCGCGAGCCCATCCGGACCGCGACCCTCGGCCGGGAGGCATGCACCGGGCGCGCCTCGGAGCTCCTCGACGAGATGGAGCGCCAGCGGCGGGCGCTCACCGGCATCACCCCCGCCTCCCGGGCGGACACCACCTGGATGTCGTTCCGGGTGGAGTGGCTGGACCGGCTCCGGCAGGCCGAGCACAGCTGCGGCGTGGACGCCCCGGAACGGCAGGATCTCGCCGCGCTCTTCCGGCAGCTGGAGCACCTCGAGGACCTCTACACGACCTCGGCGGTCCAGTACGCGGGGGAGATCGGTCCGGCGCTGGACCGCTTCCACGGGATGATGGCCCGGGCGCGCGCGACGCAGTGAGGAGGGATCGCCGCCCCCGTTGCTACTGCTGGGGCAGGAGGATGCGCACCTCTCCGCTCTCGTCCGAGACGTCCTCGCCGAGGAGCAGGGCGCGGGCCGTGCCATCCTCCAGCGTCTGCTGCCGGTAGATCCGCACCAGCGCCTGGGGCACCACCTGGCCGGCGTCGCGCAGAACCCGCGCGGTGAGCGTGCGCCCGGTGGGAAGGGTCAGCGGCTCCAGCTGCGCTCCGTCCATGGTGACCCGGACCAGCCGGCGGGCCACCGGAAGCGGGGCGCCGGGCTGCACCTCCAGCTGGTAGACGGCCGGATCGAGCCGCACGGCGAAGCTGCCGGCCTGGCTCGTCTCGCCCGAGGCCCCGGCCGGCGGCAACGGGGTCACCCCATCCGCGGGAAACAGCGGGTCGGCGCGCAGCGCAGCACCCGCGAGCGGCCCTGCGTCCGGCAGGAGCAGCGCGCCCCGGAGCACCGGGCGAGCCGGGCAGGTCCAGGTCCCGACGACCGGCGCGCCGGACGGCACGTCCACCGGAGCCCGCAGGAGCCCGGCGATGGAGCCGGGGGGGGGATGATCCACAGCTGGAGCGTGCCCGGTCCGTCCTGGGGCAGCGTGCGGAGCGAGAAGCCCCCGTCGGCGTCGGAGAACGATGGTCCCACGTTGCCCGAGCCGCCTCCGACCACCGCTCCCTGGATGAAGACGCTGGCCGACGCGACCGGGGTGCCGTCCGGACCGAGGAGCCGCCCCGAGACCTGGACGGGAGCGACGGCGTCGCCGACGACGAACGGCTGGCCGAAGCGCACCGGGTCGGACACCGGGAACGTGGCGACCGCTCCCAGCGCGCCCGGACCCGGGGTGACCTGGAGGAGGGCACCTCCGGCGAGCGTCCCCGTTCCAAACGACAGCTGGAAACTGCCCGTGGCGTCGGCAGTGCTCCGCGCCGACAGCGGTCGGCCGTCCGGCGCGAGAAGCTGGACCTCGGGTGGGACGGGCTCGGGTTGTCCCGGCCCGGCCAGGACCGTTCCGGTGACCGTCTGGACCTGTGACGCCGGGAGGAGGTCGAGGGTGAGCGCCATCACCCCCGCGTCCATGCCCACCCCGGTCTGCATCGCCGGGGGCACCGTCGGATCGAGCGGGCTCACCACCACCGTGTACACCCCGGTGGAGAGGCCCACCTGGAACACGCCGCTGGCCGCCGCGCCCGCCGTCTGCGCCGTCCGGTTCACCCCGGGGAGCAAGGTGCTCTCCCCCGAGGCCAGCAGCTGCACGCTGGTGGGGTAGGGTCCCGGGCCCCGACGGACCGTGATCTGGAGCAATTGCTGATCCGGGATGACCAGCGGCAGGTTTGCCAGGGGGGTGCCCACCGGCAGGTCCACGCTGGTCACTCCGGTCGGCGCCGAAGTGATGACCTCCGCCAGGAGGTCCGCCGGCAAGGTGCCGCACCCGTCCACGTAGCAGCGCTGCGGGGGACGACAGTCCTGGTCACTGGTGCAGGTCCCCTCCGGTGGGGTCGGCTCACCGAACAGGTTGCACCCGGCGAGCAGACCGAGGGCTCCGATCGAGCTCCAGCGGCTCATGGACACGGGCCCGCGAGCACGGTCACCGTCCAGGCGTAGGTGACCGCGTAGGTGGGGTCGAGCGCGGTGCCTCCGTCGAGGAGGATCACCTTCCTCGGCTGCGGGTCACGGTTCACCAGCGCCCCGTCCGAGACCAGCACCTCGACCACGTGATCCCCCGGCTGCTGCAGTGGCCCCGGAGTGGCGAAGCTGACCTCGTAGCTCGCCGGATCGGAGCGGTTCTCCTGTCCGTTGTTGGTGATGGTCGCCTGCTTCACGAACGCCGGGTTCACGTCCGGGTCGAGGTAGAAGTTGTAGATGAGGGTGTCGCCCACGTCGGGATCCGCGACCGGGGCGAGGAAGGTCAGGTTGGGGCAGTCGGTCCCGTTCCTCACGGTGACGAAGCGGCTGGCGGGCTGGAGCAGCGACTCGAGGATGCGCGGCGGCTGGTTCCTCGGCGGGGGCAGCGGCTGGATGACGTGGTCCTCCTGCGGCAGGAGACAGCCCGGGAGCACCAGCGCGGCTCCGAGCAGCGCGACGACGACCCGGCCCGCCATCACCTAGGGGTCCTCCTCCCGATCGGGGGGCACATCGTCCATCCTCTCCAGGAGGCGGAAGATGGTCCGCGGATCGACGCCCAGCGCGCGCGCGGTCCGGGCGCGGTTGCCGCCGTGGCGCTTCAGGGCCTCGAGCACGTAGCCCCGCTCGAACGCGTCCTTCGCTTCCTGCAGCGGGGTGAGCGGCGGCGCCTCCTCCGCGGGAAAGTCCAGATCCTCGGCGCGCACCAGCGGCCCATCCGAGAGCACCACCGCCTTCTTGATGCGGTTCTCGAGCTCGCGCACGTTCCCCGGCCAGGGGTAACGGCGGATGGCGGCCAGCGCCGCGGGGGTGAAGCCGCGGGCGGTGGTCCGGTAGGTCTCGGCAAAGGACTTCAAGAACCCCCGGGCGAGCACCGCCAGGTCCTCGCCGCGCTCCCGGAGCGGGGGCACGCGCAGGGTGAGGGTGGCGAGCCGGTAGTAGAGGTCCTCGCGAAAGGTTCCCTTCTTCACCTCGTCCTCGAGCGTCCGGTGCGTGGCGGCCAGCACCCGGATGTCCACCGGCTCCTCCCGATGGTCGCCCACCTTCTGCACCATCCGGTCTTGCAGTGCCCGGAGCAGCTTCACTTGCAGCACCGGCGGCATGTCCCCGACCTCGTCGAGGAACAGCGTGCCCCCGCTGGCCTGCTGGAAGCGGCCGGGTCGGGTGGCGACCGCGCCGGTGAAGGCGCCCTTGACGTGCCCGAAGAGCTCGGACTCGAGCAGCGTCTCCGGCAGCGCACCGCAGTTGATGGCCACGAAGGGCCCGCTCGCCCGGGGGCTGCGCCGGTGGAGCTCGCGAGCGACCAGCTCCTTGCCGGTGCCGGTCTCACCCACCACCAGGACCGAGAGGTCGGTGGGAGCCACCTTCTCGATCTGTCGATACACCTCCTGCATCCCCGGGCAGCTGCCGAGGAGGTCGCCGAAGCGCTGCTGCTCCAGCCGTTCGCGGAGCCCGCGGTTGTCGGCACGCAGCTCGTCGAGCAGCAGGGCGTTCTGCACCAGCAGCGAGGCCTGGGCGGCGAAGATGGTCAGGGTGTCGAGCCCCCCCGGTCGAAGTGGGTGCCCACCCGGTCGCTCCCCACGTAGACCAACCCGAACGGCCGGCCCCGCTGCATCAGCGGCACGCAGAGGACCGAGGAGAGCTTGAGGTTGACCACCGAGGTGCTGGCCGAGAACTCGGGGTCGGCCGTGGCATCCGACACCAGCAGGGGCTCTCCGGTGCGCAGAACGCGGTCCACCACCGTGTCCGAGAGGCGCTGGAGATCCAGTGCCACGTTCTCGCGGGCCACCTTGCGCGCGACCTTGACCGAGCGTTGCTCGCCCTCGACCAGGACCAGGAAGCCGCGGTCGCCGTGGGTGAGGTCGATCGCCTCGTCCAGGAGCGCCTCGAGCAGGGCGGTCACGTCGCCCGACTGGAGCAGACGCGCCGAGAAGTCCGTCAGCCGCTTCAGGGTGGAGAGCGCCTCCCGCCCCGGGTCGAACGAGGGCTCCGCCTGGGCCGGCGCATCGGTCAGGGACAGCGCGATCCAGGTGTCGGCGACCCGCAGGACGTCGCCGTCCTTCATCACGTGCGCCTCGCGCCTCTTGCCGGCCACCAGGAACGGGGTGCCCACGCTGCCGGCGCGGTAGCTGCGGCCGTCCCAGAGCAGGGTGAGCGCGTGCTCGGCCGCGCCGGCGTCCTCGAGCCGCACGTCCACCTCGGCCCCCCGGCCCACGGTGGTGATGCGCTTGACGAGAGGCACGCTCCGGACGGCGCCGCCGGGGGAGGTGAGAACCAGCCGGGCCATGGGTCAGAAGCGGAGAGTCACGGACGCGCCGACCGTGCCCGGACCGGGACCGATCCGCGCCCCCGGCGGGGGGGACGGCGGCGGCGGGGGCGGCGTCTCCACCCGGGTGGTCACCACCGTGTCCTGGTGGTGGATGATGGCGTCGGCGACGCCCGCGGCCCACACCCCGTAGAAGCCGAGGCCCGCGCCGATCTTCAGCGCCCGCCAGACCTTTGCCTCGTCCTCCCGATTGGCCGGGATGCCGGTCTCCACGATGGGCGATGCGCCCGGGAAGCGGTTGTCGACGGTGAGGGTGCGGGTGTCGACGAGCGAGCCGTAGGCGAAGTAGGCCACGATGCTGGTGATTCCCAGGAGCGCCTCGGCGATGGCGAACCCGGTGCCTGCCGCCACCCGGCCCTGCTGGAACTGCCCCGCGCCGAAGGGGACGAAGTTCACCAGGAAGCTGCGCTTCTCTACCGTCCGCACCGTCACCTGCCGCGACATCTCCTCGATCTGCCGGCGCTGCTCCTCGGCCTCCCGGGCGAGCGCGGCGCGCTCCTCGGCCGCCCGCTGGGCCGCGGCGGCCTGCGCCCGGCGCTCGGCGCGGATGCGGTCCAGCTCCGGGGCGAGCGCCTGCCGCTGCTTCTCGACGAAGGCCACCGCCGCCGGCGGGTAGACGAAGGGATCCAGGGCGAAGTCCGGGTCGAGGCGCAGCAGCGCGGCGATGTGCCGCTGGGCCTGCTCGGTGCGCCGGAGGTTGAATGCCGCCAGCCCGGCGAGCTTGTGCCACTGGAACAGCGAGGCCTCGTCCATGCCGCCGCGGTCGATGCGGCGCTCGGCGCGCTCCAGCACATCGCGGTAGTGGCCGAACTCGAACTCGGACTGGACGGCGGCCAGGTCCGCCTCCTCGCGGGCCGCGGGCGTCTGCTGCCCCTGCGCCGAGGACGCGGCCACCAGGGCGAGGACCGCCCAGCCCGCGCCCCGGCTCATTCCGGCACCAACTTTCCGCTGAGGGTGCGGGTGGCGCCTGGAAGGACCTCGATGCTGGAGCGCACCGGGCGGTACCCGGGTGCGGTCACCTCGTAGTCGACGCGGTGGACGAAGCGGGTGGGGGCCCGGGGCGAGGCGATCTCGAAGGGACTGGCCATCGACTCCGCCGCGGAGCGGGTGACGTTGCCGATGCGGACCTGGGCCGAGGGAGGCTCGAAGGCGAACCGGAGCTCGGCTGCCTTCAGACGGGCGGGGATGGCGAGGGTCTCGGGCTTCCCGGCGAGGACCTCGATGGGCACCACCTGATCTTCGCACCACTGGCAGCTCACGCGCAGAACATGGCGGCCGGGGCTGAGCGACAGGGTGTGGACCGACAGCGCCTCGGAGCTCCGGCGCTCGTCGTCGACCTGCAGCGCGCCGTAGGGACGGACCAGGATCTGGTAGCGCACGGCAGCCGGGCGGCCGGGCGCCGTCCGCGGGGCGGGCGCGGCGGGGGCAGGCAGAATCCGCTCCGGGCGAGGTGACCGGGACGTGACCCGGGGTGGGCCCCAGCGCCGGGAAGGAACCTGGCTTCTCGCGACCACCTGGCTCGGTGTCGGCCGGCTCCACGGCTGCGCCCGAGGGCGTGCTCGGACCCGGGGCTCGAGGCATGGCCGAAAGGCTGGCGCCGGGGAGGGCGACCGCAGACGTGACCGCCGGTTCGGGCCCACCTTGCAGCCGGACGGCGACCGTGAGGGCGGCGATCGCGGCGGCGCCGGCACCGAGGCCCACCAGGACCCGGGTGCGGCGCCGGACGCGCCCGTGTCGGAGGCTGGTCTGCAGCGCGTCCAGCATCGCCCGCGCCGCCGGCGCGTCGGGCTCGAGGGCGAGGGCCTGATCCACCCGGGCCAGCGCCCGGGGAAGCCGGCCCGCCGCGGCCTCCTCCGCCCCCCGGGCCAGCAAGGTCGAGACCAGCCGTTGCACCAGCGCGGTCCGGGTGGCCGCCGGGTCGGCGAAGAACGAGACGAGGACGGCCTCCCCATCGCCCAGGCCGAGGTCGTCGAGCGTCTCCGAGAGCGCCTGCTCCAGCTGTCGCGCCGTCGCGTAGCGATCCGCCGGGTCCCGGGCCAGACAGGTCTGAAGGATGCCCACCAGCGCGTCGGAGATGGCGGGACAGACCCCCCGCGGATCCTCGTAGGTGCCGGCGAGGATGCGCTTCAAGGTCGCCGGCGTGGTGGGGGCAGCGAAGGGCAAGGTGCCGGTCCAGAGCCAGTAGAGCAGCGTGCCCAGGGAGAAGACGTCGGACTCGGGCGTGGCCGGATCGCCGTCGATGACCTCCGGCGCCATGTACGCCGGAGACCCCACCAGCGCGCCGGTAACCGTCATCCGCTCGGCGGGATCGAGGACCCGGGCGATGCCGAAGTCCATCAGCTTCAGCACGCCGTCGTCGCGCACCATCACGTTCTCGGGCTTGAGATCCCGGTGGATGACCCCGGCCTCGTGCGCGTGCCCGAGCGCCCGCGCCAGCTGATGGATGACCAGCGCTGCCAGCTCCGGGGGAAACACCCGCTCGCGCTCGGCGAACGACTTCAGCGTCTCGCCCCGGACCAGCTCCGTGACCAGGAACGCGTCCTCGGTGGACGGGTCGGCGAAGTCGAACACCTCGAGGATGTTGGGGTGCTGGAGCCGCGCCACCGCGCGGGCCTCACGGGCCAGACGGGCGCGCGCGTCCTGCTGCCGGGCGAGGTGCGGGTGCAGCACCTTCACCGCGACCTCCCGGTGCAGCGAGGTGTCGAGCCCCCGGTACACCACCGACATGCCTCCCGAGCCCAGTGGCTCGAGCAGCCGATAGCGCCCCAGGTACCGGCCCTCGAGGCTCATCCGTCGGAGACTCCTCCGGATGGCACCAACGCCCGGGTGCCACGGAACGTTCCGCACTGTTCCGGGCTGGCATCGGGAGGGGGCATGTCGGTCTCGGACGGCCCCGGGTGAGGGCCGATTCAGCCCCTGCCCGGTCCGAGCGTTTCCGGCATCTTACGCGTGATGCCCACAGGTTCAACGTCCTGGGGCCCGCAAAGAGCGATGCCGCCCGGAGCGGACTCCGGACGGCATCGAGAACTTCACACCCGCGCAACAGCCCTTGCCTACGCGCGAATCTCCGGCCCGGGAGGAGGGACCACCTCGGGCTTCGACAGGTCGGGGCTCGAGCCGCCGTCCGGAGTGCCGGCGCGGGCCTTGAACGGGTCGGACTCGAGGGCGTTGTGGAGCACCTCATCCATCTGGGTGACGAAGATGAACTCGATCTCCTTCTTCGCCTGTTCGGGCACGTCGATCAGATCCTTGCGGACGCGCTCGGGGAGGATGACTCGCTTGATGCCCGCGCGGTGCGCGGCGAGGACCTTTTCCTTGATCCCGCCCACCGGGAGCACCAGACCCCGGAGGGTGGCCTCTCCGGTCATTGCCGTGTCGCCGCGGACGCGGATCCCGGTCATGAGCGAGGTCAGCGCGGTGAGGATGGTCACACCCGCCGAGGGGCCGTCCTTGGGGATGCTCCCCGCCGGGAAGTGGAGGTGGATGTCCGTCTTCTCCAGGAAGTTGGGGTTGATGCCCAGCGAATCCGCCTTGCTGCGGAGATAGCTGAGCGCCGCCTGGGCGGACTCCTTCATCACGTCCCCCAGCTGTCCGGTGAGCGTCATCCCGCCCTTGCCGGCCATCTTGGTGGCCTCGATGAAGAGGAGGTCTCCGCCCACCGCCGTCCAGGCCAGCCCGGTGGCTACGCCCGGCACCTCGGTCCGCTCGGCGACCTCGGAGTAGAAGGACTCGGGGCCGAGGATCTCCTTCACCCGGTCCGGGGTGATGACCTGCTTGTCGGTCTTGCCGGCCGCCACCTCCACCGCCACCGCGCGGCAGAGGTCGGCGATGCGCCGCTCCAGGCCGCGCACGCCCGCCTCGCGGGTGTAGGAGGTGATGAGCGTCAGCAGCGCACCGTCCTCGATCTCGATGTGGTCACCGGAGAGCCCGTGCTCCCGCAGCTGCTTCGGGACCAGGTGGATGCGGGCGATCTGCTGCTTCTCCTCGAAGGTGTATCCGGGCAGCTCGATGATCTCCATGCGGTCCCGGAGCGGGCCGGGGATGGGATCGAGCTGGTTGGCGGTGGCGATGAACAGCACCTTCGAGAGGTCGAAGGCCACGTCGAGGTAGTGGTCGGAGAAGCTGTTGTTCTGCTCCGGATCCAGCACCTCGAGGAGGGCGGCCGACGGGTCGCCGCGAAAATCCGCGCCGAGCTTGTCGATCTCGTCCAGCATCATGACCGGGTTCTTGGTCCCGGCCTTCTTCATGCTCTGGATGAAGCGGCCGGGGAGCGCGCCCACGTAGGTGCGGCGGTGCCCCCGGATCTCGGCCTCGTCGCGCACGCCGCCGAGGCTGAGGCGGACGAACTTCCGCCCCACGCTCCGGGCGATGGACTGGCCGAGCGAGGTCTTGCCCACGCCAGGCGGACCCACCAGGCAGAGGATGGGGCCCTTCATGTCGTTCTTCAGCTTGCGGACTGCGAGGTACTCGAGGATGCGCTTCTTCACCTTCTGGATGCCGTAGTGGTCGGCGTCCAGGGTGGCCCGAGCGTTCTCGATGTCGAGGTTGTCTTCGCTGGTCTTGCTCCACGGCAGGTCGGCGATCCAGTCGAGGTAGGTCCGGGCGACGGTGTACTCGCTGGACGCCGCGGGGATCGTCTTCAGCCGGTTGAGCTCCTTGGTGGCGACCTTCTCCACGTCCGGCGGCAGGCCGGCCTTCTTCAGCCTTTCTTGAAGTTCGTCGAGCTCCTCTTCCTCCTCGCCCATCTCCCCGAGCTCTTCCTTGATCGCCTTGAGCTGCTGGCGCAGGTAGTACTCGCGCTGGGTCTTCGACATCTCGCCCTTCACCGCGGAGTCGATCTTGTTGGAGAGCTTGAGGATCTCCCGCTTGCGGTTGAGCAGCTCGAGGACCAGCTTCATCCGGGCCTTGAGGTCCACGGTCTCCAGGACCGCCTGCTTCTCCTCGATGGGCACGTCCACGTTGGCGGCGATGAGGTCCGCCAGGTGACCGGGGTGGGTGATGGACTCCACCAGCTCGGTCGCCGCCGCCGGCAGCTCCGGCATCAGCTCGATGACCTCGCGGGCCAGCTTCTTGAGGTTGATGCCCAGGGCCTCGACCTCGACGTTCTCCGCCGAGGTCTTGTCGTCCGCGGGCTCGACCCGTGCCTTGAGGTAGGGGGTTTCCTGGACCAGGTCGAGCACCCGGAAGCGGGCCAGGCCCTGGACCACGAGCGAGTAGTTGTCCTCGCCCATCTTGAGCAGCTTCACGATGCGGGCCACGGTCCCCATCGCGTAGAGGTCACTCGCCCCCGGATCCTCCTCCTCGGCCCGGCGCTGGGTGACGACGCCGATCAGCTGGTCGTCACGCACCGCGTCCTTGATGAGGGCAATGGTCTTCTGACGCCCCACAGCCAGGGGTAGGACACCACCCGGGAAGAAGACCGAGTTGCGAAGTGGCAGGATGGGGAGAACCTGGGGAATGTCGTCCTTGTTGATGAGGGCCGGGGGCGGACCCATGGCCGAGGTCATCGCGGTGGCGGACTGGCCGCCCTTCTTCTTCTCGTCCGACATGAAAATTCGCGCTCCGTTCAGGTGCGTCGGAAACTGCAGCGCCTCGCCTCGTCCCGTACTGCCTGGAACAGAGGCTAGCAATCAAAAGTCCTTGGGTGGGAAACGGTGCAAATGCGGGGTCTAGCGCTTACGGATAGAGCAGAACCGGACGTCGTCAAGCCGCGGGGCCACTGGCCCTGGCTCCTGGTGGCCGGTCTGCTGGGTACGCTCGGCGGCTGCACGTGCGAGGCGCCGCCGGACCGGGCGGGCTCCACCGTGCCCACGGCCTGCGCCTACGAGGCGCCGCTCTTCGCCCCCGTCCAGACCGACATCCTCTTCGTGGTCGACGACAGCAACTCGATGAGCGAGGAGCAGGAGGGCGTCGCCCGCGAGCTGCCCACCTTCGTCCAGGTGCTGCAGACCGGCGCCGGCGTCGCCCAGAACCTCCGGGTCGGTCTGATCAACACCTCGGTCTACTCGGCCTACTTCAACGGCACCCGGACCTTCCTCACCTCCTACCCACAGGCTGGCTGGCTGCGTCAGTTCCCGGCGGCGGACGGCGGTGTGGGCGGGGGCGAGCGCTGGCTCACCGATCCCGACCCCGACATCGTCCCGCGCCTCGGCGCCGGCATCCGGGCCCTCGGCATCCAGGGCTCGTTCCAGGAGACACCCTTCGAGGCGGCGCGCATCGCGCTGACCGGGACCGACTTCTGGTCCACCTTGCCGGACGGCGGGAACCCCAACGCGGGCTTCCTCCGGGCGGGGGCACGGCTGCTGGTGGTGGCGGTGAGCGACGAGGACGACTGCAGCGAGAAGGACCACCGCGACCCCAAGGTCTTCTACACCGATGGCGAGGGGCAGGACTTCTGCACCTTGCACGAGGACCTCCTCACCCCGGTGGGCGACTACATCACCGCGCTCGAGCAGCTGGACGACGGCAAGGGACGGCCCCGGGAGATCCTCTGGGGGGCGATCGCGCCGGTGGCCCGCTCGAACAAGGCGGCGCAGAGTGTCCAGGGCGCGCTGGGCGACGGCGGGCCGGTGCTCCAGAACGTCGACTGCCCCACCAGCGGCGGCCCCGGCTACCGGCACCGGGCGATGGCCCTGGCGTTCGACCCCACCCTGACCAACCTCGACTCGATCTGCGCACCGGACTACCACCAGAGCCTGCTGGCCATCGCCCAGGTGGCGTCGATTCCCCAGACCTTGACGCTCACCGACAATGTCCCCGACGCCCGTCTCCTCACCGTGGACATCACCCGGGCCGATGGAAACGTCCAGCGATGCACCCTGGCAAACGGCGGGATCGCCCTCGTCGAGGCGACGTCGACCGAGCCGCCGGCGGTGAGATTCCAGCAGGGCTGTCTCCGCCGCCCGACGGACACCCACGTCGAGGTGAAGCTGCTCTGCGCGGGGTAGCCCCAGCTCAGCGCTGCGGACCGAGCGCCTGGTCGAGGGCGTCCAGCAAGGCGGCCCGGCCGGCCTCGGGGCGCTCGAGATGCAGGAAGTGGGAGGCGCCGGGAATCTCGAGGATGCGCACGCTCCTGGCGTGGACGGCGTCGTGGGCGAACGCCTGGACGTCCTCTGGACGCCCAGAGCCCCCCGGTGGCCCAGCCGAGCAAGGTGACCCTCCGGGCTCCGGTGCGTGCCAGCACCCTGCGGACGACGGCGTCCACGTCACGCACCACCTCGTGGGAGCGGCAGAGGGGAGGGCTCTGGCTCGACGGGCGCGACAGGGCGTCCGGCCGTTCGGAGCGGCCGTAGCCGCGCACGTCGGGAAGGTAGACCCGTGCTCGGGTGCGCAGCGCCAGGTCCTCGGCCAGCGAGCCTCCGGGCACGCATCCACCGATCGGGTCACGAGCTCGGTGCGCTGAACGGGCGGGGCCGCGGCGAGGAGCAAGGCGAACAGCAGCGACATGCCCCGGGGTCTAATCCCGGGCGGCGGAGCCGACCTCGTGCAAAGGCAGCTGTCGCCCATGCATCCCCTGGGAGCCAGTGACCGCCATCGCACCCGGCTGGCCCCGGCCAGGGCCCTACGACTCGGCGCTCGGATTGGCGCCGTCAGCCCCCGTGACATACTACTGAACGGGCGTATAGAACGGCCCAGGAGGCAGTGCGCATCATGGAGGCGGCGGCCCGGGCAGACCCGGCAGTGCTCGAGCGGCTCCGGGAGCGGATCCGGACCCTGCAGGCCGCGCCACGCCAGCTGCTCTCCGTCCTGCGGACGGGCCTGCCCCCGGTGGATGGGCTGTTGCCGGGAGGGGGATTTCCCCTTGGCCAGGTGGTGGAGCTCTGGGGAGAGCCTGCGTCGGGGCGGGCCCGGCTCGCCTTCCGCGCCATCGCCGAGGCCCACCGGGCGCTGCGGCTCGCGGCCTGGGTGGACGGGCCACGGACGCTCTACCCACCGGCGCTGCCGCCGCTGGGCGTCCGGCTGGAGCAGCTCCTCGTCGTCCGGCCTCCCGAGCCGAAGCAGCTGGCCTGGACCGCGCTCCAGCTGCTGCGGAGCGGCGCCTTCGCCGCGGTGGGCCTGGACCTGACCCGGACCCCCGTCCGCCTGTCGCCGCCCGAGTCCCGCCGGCTGATCGAGGCCGCCAGCCGGAGCGGGGGGCTGCTCCTGCTCCTCACCCCGCCCGAGGCGCCCGCGGATGGGACGCTGCGGCTCCACGTCTCTGCCAGCGGGCCCCGTGGGATGCGCCTCGAGGTGGTCCGGAGCCGGCAGGGCGGAGCGTCGCGTACGGTGGAGGTGCCGTGGGGGCTGCTCACTCCGGGCGGTCCCTCCGACCTCGGCGCCGGGAGCCGTGGGCTGGACGCGCCGCCCGTGCCCACCTCGCCCTCCATGCCCTTCCGCCGGGTGCGCGCCTGCACCGTCCGCGACGGGCCCATCGGCATCCAGGGGCAGCGGCCGGGGAGAGACCTGCCGCTGCCCTCGTTCGCCCAGGCGCTGGGGGTGGGCGCGTGAGCCAGCGCGTCGTCTACGTGCACCTGCCGCGCTTCCCGGTGCAGCGCCGGGTGCTGGACGAGCCCGCGCTCGCCGGCCAGCCGCTGGCGCTGGTGCACGAGGCCAGGGGAGTTCTTCGAGTCTTCTTCGCCTCCGGCGTTGCCCAGCGCGAGGGCATCCGCGCAGGGATGACGCTCACCTCCGCCCGCGCACTCCTCCCGGCGCTCCGCGATGGGCTCTACGACGCGGTGGCCGAGGCGCAGGCGCTGTCCTCGCTCGCCGAGGGCTTCCTCCGCTTCGCTCCGGCCTTCATGCCCGCGGCGCCGGACGGGCTGTGGCTGGACGCCTCGGCGGCCTCGCTCTTCGGCGGAGAGACCGGGCTGGTGGAGAAGGTGGAGGCGCAGGCCCGGGCCGCCGGGTACCGGGCGCGGGTGGTGCTCGCCTCCGAGCTGTTCACCGCGCGGGCCCTGGCCCGGTTCGGCGCCGGGAGCCGAGTGTGCGTGGCCCCGGGCGACTCGGAGCGCGCGCTCGCCGCGCTGCCGCTCCAGGCGCTGGAGGACGCCCCGGACGTCGTCGCCTCGCTGCGAGCGCTCGGGCTGTCCACGCTCGGCGAGCTCGGAGCGCTGCTGCCCCCCCAGGTCATCTCCCGGCTCGGGGCGCAAGGGCTCCGCGCCCAGCGGCTGGTCCGCGGGCAGGACGAGGCGCGGCTTCTCCCGGCGGTGCTGCCCGAGGTGGTGGAGGAGGTGCGCACGCTGGAGGCCCCGGCCGAGGCGCTCGAGCCGTTGCTCTTCGCGCTCAAGGCCGCGCTGGATCGGCTCTCGGCCCGGCTCCGGGGGCGGCAGCGCGCGGCGGTGCGGCTGACCCTCACCCTGGTGCTCGAGCCCACCGGGCCGTACCCGGTCCCGCTCGCCCTGGCCCGGCCGACCACGGATCCGAAGCTGCTGCTCGACCTCGTCCGCCACCGGCTCGAGTCGGTGCGGCTCGATGCCCCGGTGGCCACGCTCGTCGTCACCGTGGACGACTCCTGCGAGGACCGCGGGCGGCAGGGCGTGCTCGGGGACGCGCCGGCGGGGGACGCGGCGCTGGAGACGGTGCTGGCGCGGCTGGCCACCGCGCTCGGCCCGGAGGCGCTGGGCAGCCCGGTGCTGGCCGACGACCACCGCCCCGAGGCGGCCCATGCGCCCGGGGACTTCCGTCCCCCCCGGCGCGAGCCCGGGATGTTCGCCGAGGCACGGCGGGCCTCTCCTGCTCTTCCCGTCCCCCCGGACTGGCAGCTGGAGCGACCGGTGTGCCTCCTCGCCGGCGAGGGCGAGCCCATCGAGGTGGAGCTGGATGCGCTCGGGGCGCTCCGCTCGGCGCGCGTCCTCGGCAAGCGACGACGAGTACTGGCCGTCGCCGGGCCGGAGCGCCTCGGCGGTCAGTGGTGGAGCGCGGCGCCGTTCCAGCGGGACTATTACCGGGTGCACCTCGAGGGGCTCGGACCGGCGTGGGTGTACCGGTGCGCGGTGAAGAGTCGGTTCTATCTTCACGGGCTGTTCGACTAGGAGGATCACCACCATGGCGCGACCACTCGATCTCTCGACCGTTCCCGTCCGCGTCGGCTCGGGCTATCCGCCTCCCTTCGACGCGCCTTGCCTTGCACGCCGTCGCGAGCGTCTGGGCAAGGCCGCCGGTCTGACGCAGTTCGGGGTGAACCGGCTCACGCTCCAGCCCGGCACCTGGTCGAGCCAGCGGCACTGGCACACCCACGAGGACGAGTGGGTCATGGTGCTCGAGGGCGAGGTGGTTCTGGTCTCGAACGACGGCGAGCAGCGGCTGGTCGCCGGCGACATGGTCGGTTTTCCGGCCGGCGTTCCCGACGCGCACCATTTCCAGAACCGGTCCGCCCGTGCGGCGATCCTCCTGGAGATCGGGACCTGCGCCGAGGCGGTGGACCAGACCGAGTACCCGGACATCGACCTCCGCGCCCGGAGCGATGGCTACGTCCACCGTGACGGGACGCCGTACCCCCGGCAGGGGTGAAGCCGGACCCGCGGCAACGGCGCCGTCAGTGACGGGTGGTGTCCCACATCCGCCGAGGGTGACTCCCTCCGGCACGCGATCGTCTGACGCCGGTTTCAGGCCATCCCCGGCGGGTCGCGCTAGGCTGACCGCTCCTCCGTGGCCGCCGAACGCTCACGCCCTGCCGCTGCGTCGCGAACCGACAGCTCGGTCGAGCCGGTCCGGGAGCGGAGCTACGGCGAGGAGGAGGTCGCGACCATCCTCCATCGCGCCGCCCAGCTCGAGCGCGACCGGGGAAGCACGGGCGGTGTGCTCGCCCTGGAGGAGATCGAGGCGGTGGCCCGCGAGACCGGCATCGACACGGCGCTCGTCCGGCAAGCCGCGCGCGAGCTGGAGGAGGGGACGGGTGAGGGCATCGGAGCGACGATCGCCGGGGCCCCGCTCCGGCGGACGATCGAACGGGTGGTGCGTGGGGAGATCGGCGCCGAGCACCACGAGCGCCTGGCCGCGGAGATCCGCGAGGTGCTCTCGTCCTCGGCGGTCGGGAGCCGCTGGATGCTCCCCGGCGGCATCTCCACCATCGGCCGGACCCTGACCCTTTCGGGGTTCACCGGCACGAGCGCGATCGAGGTCACGGTCGCGCCGCGCGACGGGAGGACGGTCATCCGCCTCGGCTCCGATCGCTCGCAGCTCGCCGGCGGTCTGTTCGGTGGCATCGTCGGAGGGGTGGGCGGCGGCTTCGGCGCGAACGTGGGGTGGATGATCCCGGCGCTGCTGCACCTGCCGTGGGTGACCGGGCTCGCCGGGGCCGCGCTGGTCGTCTTCGGCGCCTACGCGCTGGCCCGGGGCATCTTCGTCACCAATGCCCGCGGCCTGGACCGGCGGCTGGAGGCGCTCGCCGACCGGCTGGAGGCCATCGCGCAGCAGGCGACAGAGAGGCAGTCACTGCCCTCCACCGGGCTCTGAGCCATCGCGGGGCTGCAGCCCACGGCGCGGCCACCGCATGTCCGGCCACCGCATGTCCGGCCGCCGCCAGCCTTCCGGCTCATCGCCCGTCGATCGCGACCGGGGCGTTGCGCCGCGGCCGGGCGGCCGACATGCATGCGGACGATGCCCCCGGATGATTCACTCCCGCGGCTCGGGCGCGTGCTCCTCGTCTCCTCGGACCCACTGGTCCGGGCGGGGCTCTCCGGGCTGCTCGGCGGCGCGGGCATCGCAGTCACCGTCGAGGCCGGCACACCGGTGGAGGCGGTGGTCTGGGACACCGCCAGCGCACCGCCGCCGGTTCTCGGCCCCGGGGGCCCTCCGGTGCTGGCGCTGGTGCACGGGGAGCAGGACGCCCGTGCGGCGCTGTCGGGAGGAGCGGCCGGGGCGCTGCTCCGGACGACCGATGCGCCCACCCTCCACGCGGCCTTGCTCGCCCTCGTACGCGGGCTGGTGGTGACCGAGCACGGGTTCACCTCGCTCCGGCCCGCCCCGGAGCCACGCCCGGCCGCAACCGCCGAGGCCTTCACCCCCCGCGAGCGTGAGGTCCTCGCCTTGCTCGCCCGCGGCCTGTCCAACCGCGACATCGCCGACGCGCTCGAGATCAGCGGCCACACCGCCAAGTTCCACGTGAATTCCATCCTCCACAAGCTGGGGGTGGAGCGGCGCACCGAGGCGGTGATCCGCGCCGCACGGATCGGGCTGGTCACGCTCTGAGGCCCTTTCGGGACCTGCCCGGATGGGGAGGGCGCGGGACTCGCCTTCCGGGCGATGTGCGCGGACGACGGGCCTCGTAGCTTCTCCCCCATGACTGCTCCTTCTCCGTTTGCCGCCGCCACCGTCCTCTCCGACGCTCTCGCCGCCGCCACTGCCCGCGTGGGCGAGGGGCTGGTCTCGGTCTCTGGCCGGCGCTGGCCCATCACCGGCATCGTCCAGGCAAAGGACCTGGTCCTGACCGCGGCCCATGCCGCCGACCGCGAGGACGGCCTGCGGGTCCACGCCGGGGGGACCTGGCATCCGGCCCAGCTCGTGGGGCGTGACCCCGGCATCGACCTCGCGTTGCTCCGGGTGTCCGGGGCGAACCTCTCGCCGGTGACCTGGCTCGATCCCTCGCAGCGGCGCGTGGGCACCCTGGTGCTCGCGGTGTCGAGGCCCCGCGGCGCACTGCGGAGCCGCCTCGGCGTCCTCTCGGTCGTCGAGCCTGGCTTTCTCACCCCGTGGGGCGCGCGGGTGGACGCCACCCTCGACGCCGACGTGTCGACCCGGCCCGGGCTCGCCGGCGCGGCGCTGGCCGACGCGGAGGCGCGGGTGATCGGGATGTACGTGTCGGGTGGACCCCGCGAGCGCCGGGTGGTGTTGCCGGCCGAGACGCTGGCCCGCGTGACCTCCGAGCTGCTCGCCCACGGGCGGGTGCGCCGGGGTTACCTGGGCGTGGGCACCCAGCCGGTGCGGCTGCAGGGACAGGCCCGGGCCGCCGCCGGACAGCAGACCGGGCTGCTGGTGCTCTCGGTGGAGCCGGGCGGCCCGTCGGACGCGGCGGGCCTCGCGCTGGGGGACGTGCTCCTCGCGCTCGACGGCACGCCGATGGAGGACGTGCACGATCTCCTCGCCCGGCTGGCGCACGACGCGGTGGGCCGTTCGCTGCCGCTGAAGCTGCTCCGCGGCGGGAAGGTGGAGGAGCGCACGGTGGCGGTGGGAGTCCGGCCGTGACCTCGTTGACCGAGCTGTCCGACGCGCTCCAGCAGCTCGTCTCGCGCGTCAGCCCGGCGGTGCTCGGCGTGGAGCAGGGCAGGGGCGCGGGGACGGGCGTGGTCGTGGCCCGTGACGGCTACCTCCTGACAAACCACCACGTCGCCGGCAGCGGCAGATCGCTGCGCATCCGGCTTCCCGGGGGCGAGACCACCAAGGGGGAGCTGGTGGGCTCGGACCCGGCGACGGACCTCGCGGTGGTGCACGTCACCGATGCGCCGCTGGTGCAACTCTCGCTCGCCGATCCGGCCTCGATCGCCGTCGGGCAGCTGGTGGTCGCCATCGGCAATCCCTTCCGCTTCGAGCGGAGCGTGTCGCTGGGCATCGTGAGCGCGCTCGACCGGAGCCTCCCCGGACCGAACGGCACGCTCTTCGAGGGGCTGCTCCAGACCGACGCGGCGATCAACCCTGGCAACTCGGGCGGACCGCTGGTGAACGCCCGCGGGGAGGTGGTGGGCATCAACACCGCCGTCATCCCCTGGGCGCAAGGAATGGGCTTTGCCGTGTCTGCGCGCACCGCCACCTGGGTGACCTCGGTGCTGATGAGCCGCGGGAAGATCGACCGCCGGTACCTCGGTGTCGCGGCGCGCAGCGAGCAGCTCTCCCCCGAGCTCGCCACGGCCACCGGTCAGCCCAAGGCGGTGCGCATCCTCCAGGTGGGAAGCGGGTCCCCCGCCGACACCGCGGGGCTCCGGCCCGAAGATCTCTTGCTCGGGGTGCACGGGGAAGCGGTGGGGAACGTCGACGACATCCATCGCCTCATGGTGACCCGTGGGTTGGAGGTGGTGCCCCTCGCGCTCTGGCGCCGGAACACCCGCGAGTTCGTCACCGTGGTCCCGAGCCGGGAACGACTCGCCGCCTGAGCCCAGGGCGCCGCCCGATCTGCTCCGCCCCCGAGCAGCGGGCCGAGGCGGCGGCGTCGGTAGCCTGGGAAGACGTTCGGTTGATGCCGGGGCCGGTGGTCGATGGCAATCTCCGCCGACCATGCCCTTCATCCGAGCCGCCCTCCTGTTCGGTACCTTCCTGGCCGGCGCCTCCCTGGCCGCGCAGGCCACGCCGTCCGATGCACGCACCGCGCTGAAGCGGCGTGCCGAGGGAGACACCCCGCTCGTCGCCGACACCTTCGAGCTCTGCAATCGGATCGGGGGACGCATCACCGGCACGCCGGCGCTGGACCGGGCGGTGCAGTGGGGTGTGGAGAAGTTCAAGGCCCTCGGTGTGGACTCGGTCGTCACCGAGAGCTACGCCGTACCGTTCCTCTGGCTGCCGGGCATGGTGGAGGTCACCGCGACGGCTCCCGAGCCCTTCTCGCTCCGCGCCGTGGCCGCGCCCGGAACGGCGTCGACCGGCGCGCCGGTCGAGGCCAGGGTGGTGGACGTCGGCGAGGGCCTGCCGGCGGACTGGGCCAGGGTGGGCACCGCGACCTCCGGTGCCATCGCCCTGGTCCACACCAAGGAGATGAAGACCTTCGAGGATCTCTTCGCCGAGTACATGCGCGCCAGGCCGCTGCTCAAGGCTGCCATCGAGGCGCAGGTGAAGGGCCTCCTCCTGCAATCCACCCGGCCGCGGGGATTGCTCTACCAGCACCCGATGGTGCTCGGCCGGACGCCGGCCACCGTGCCGGTGGCGCTGGTCTCCCGCGAGCACGCCGACCGGCTCGCCCGGCTCGCCGATCGCACCGAGGTCCGTGTCCGGATGGACGTGGTGAACCGCATCGGTCCGTCCTTCGACGCCCTGAACGTCGTCGCCGAGATCCGCGGGAAGGAGAGGCCGGAGGAGGTGGTGGTGCTCGGGGCGCACCTCGACAGCTGGGCGCTGGGCACCGGCGCCGAGGACAACGGGGTGAACAGCGCGCTGGTCATCGACGTGGCGCGGGCCTTCAAGGAGCTGGGCCTCCAGCCTCGCCGGACGGTGCGCTTCGTGCTGTTCACCGGCGAGGAGCAGGGCATGTGGGGCTCCGCAGGTTACGTCGAGCGACACAAGGCCGAGCTGGACCGGCACGCCGGCGTCGTCATCTTCGACATCGGCTCGGGGAGGACGCGCGGGTTCTACGTCAGCGGCCGGCCCGAGCTTCGCCCGGTGCTCGCGCGGGCCCTGTCCATCTACCCGGGGATGGGCCCCTCGGCGCACGCCCTGGACGGCCTCGACGGAACGGACAACTTCGACTTCCTCTTGAGCGGAGTGCCCAACTTCGTCGCCGACCAGGACCCAGCGCCCTACCTGCCCGACTACCACGCCGAGTCCGACGTCCCCGGGCGGGTGAACGGCAAGGAGGCCCGACGCAATGCCGGGCTCGCTGCGACGTTGGTCTGGAGCCTGGCGAACTCTCCCAGGACCATTCCCAGGCGCCAGACCCGGGCGCAGGTGGACGCGCTGCTGGTCAAGACCAAGCTGGTGGAGCAGATGAAGGCGTTCAATCAGTGGGACGACTGGACGTCGGGGCGGCGCGGATTTCCGCCCGGCCCGTGAAGGAGGCGGTCATGCGGTCCACGGCGTCGTGCGCAGTCCTCCTCGCCGCGGTGGTGACCCTCGGAGGAGCACGGGCCCAGAGCACCGGGGGTGGGACCGGCGGGACCACGGGCGCCACCGGGAGCACCGCCACCGGGAGCACCGGGCAGACGTCCCAGAGCGGGACGGCGGGGTCCGGCACAGCGAGTTCCCTCGACGCGGCGTCCCAGGCGGCAGCCCGCGCGCTCGGCATCTACAGGGTTCCCGGAGCTGCGCCGCTCGACGCCACGGGGGTGTACCGGGTGGACACCGGCAGTGCGGTGGGGCCCGCGACGGGGGCCTCCGGGAGCTCGGGCAGCGCGACCGCCGGGTCCTCGACCGGGACGGCCGGCAGTACCACGACGGGGGGCTCGAGCGCAGCCTCCACCGGGCCGTGACCCTGGCCATCTGAACGGGCGAGCAGTAGCGTCACCGGCGTGTACGCCGAGCTGGTCTGCCGCTCCAACTACTCCTTCCTCGAGGGCGCCTCGCACCCCGAGGAGCTGGTGTTCCAGGCGGTGCAGCTCGGCCTCTCCGGGCTCGCCCTGACCGATGGCGACGGGCTGTACGGCTCGGTGAAGGCCCACCTCGCGGCGCGGGAGCTGGGGCTGAAGCTCGTCCACGGTGCCCGGGTGACCTTGACCGACGCCCCCCCGGTCGTCGTTTACGTCCAGGATGCCGACGGCTACCGGCACCTCTGCCAGGTGCTGTCTCAAAGTAGGCTGGCCCACCCCAAGGGGGAGGCCGGCATCGGCTGGCGGGTGCTGGCCGAGCGGAGCGCGGGGCTGCTCGCGCTGCTGCCCTTTCCGGACGAGCCCGAGCGGGTGGCGCCGCTCGCCGAGGCCTTCCCGGGGCGCTTCTACGTCGGCGCCTGCCGGACCCTGTCCGCCGGGGACGACGCGCGCTGGGAGCGGGCCCGGGCCCTGGCGCGGACGCTCGAGCTGCCGCTGTGCGCCCACAACGACGTGCACACCCACGCCCGGGAGCAGCAGCCGCTGCAAGACGTCGTCGCCGCCATTCGCCACCAGACCCAGGTGGCCCGGGCCGGCTGGAAGCTGTTCCCCAACGCCGAGCGGACCTTGAAGGGGCCGGAGGAGATGCTCCGGCTCTGGGCAGACGCGCCGGAGGTGGTGGGCCGGACCCTGGAGATCGCCGACAGCTGCCACTTCTCGCTCGACGCGCTCCGCTACCAGTTCCCCCGGGAGGACCTGCCGCCGGGCCACACCACGCAGAGCTGGCTCGCCCACCTGGTCGAGGAGGGCCTCCGGTTCCGCTACCCGGCCGGGGTGCCCGAGGCGGTGCGCAGGCAGGTCCGACACGAGCTGGAGCTCATCGAGAAGCTCGAGGTGGCCGGGTACTTCCTCGCCCTCCACGACATCGTCCACTTCGCCATCCGCAACGGCATCCTCTGCCAGGGGCGGGGGAGCGCGGCCAACTCCGCGGTCTGCTACGCGCTGCGCATCACCTCCATCGACCCGGTGCGGATGGGGCTCCTCTTCGAGCGCTTCCTCAGCCTCGAGCGCCCCGAGCCCCCGGACATCGACGTGGACTTCGAGCACGAGCGGCGCGAGGAGGTGCTGCAGTACGTCTACAACAAGCACGGCCGCGATCGCGCCGGCATGGTGTGCGAGGTCATCTGCTACCGCGGCCGGCTCGCCGTGCGCGAGGTGGGCAAAGCGCTCGGGCTGTCGCTGGACCAGGTGGACCGGCTGGCCAAGCACACCGAGCTGGCCGGAACGGGGACCCTCACCGACGCGCACGTGGCCGAGGCCGGCCTGCGCCCGGAGGACCCTGGCGTTCAGCGGACGCTGGCCCTGGCCCAGATGCTGGAGGGCTTCCCCCGCCACCTCTCGATCCACGTCGGCGGCTTCGTCATCACCCACGGCGAGCTGGCCGAGGTGGTGCCGGTGGAGAACGCCTCGATGAAGGACCGGACCGTCGTCCAGTGGGAGAAGGACGACCTGAACGCCCTGGGCATCTTCAAGGTGGATCTCCTGGGCCTGGGGATGCTCACCGTGCTCTCCAAGTCCTTCGCCCTGGTGGAGAAGCACCAGGGCATCCGGCTCGACCTGGCCACCATCCCCAGCGAGGACCCGGCGGTGTACCGGATGCTCGGCGAGGCGGACGCCATCGGGGTCTTCCAGGTGGAGAGCCGGGCGCAGATGAACCTGCTTCCCCGGCTGAAACCGAAGAGCTTCTACGACCTCACCATCGAGATCGCCCTCATCCGTCCCGGGCCCATCCTGGGGGACATGGTCCACCCCTTCCTCCGCCGCCGCGAGGGACTGGAGGAGGTGACGTACCCCTCGGACGAGGTGAAGCACATCCTGGAAAAGACGCTGGGCGTGTCGCTGTTCCAGGAGCAGGCGATGCGGCTGGCGGTCACCGCCGCGGGGTTCAACCAGGGCGAGGCCGACGCGCTCCGCCGGGCGCTGAGCCACAAGCGGGCCGAGGTACTGCTCGTGCCCTGGCGCGACCGCTTCGTGAACGGGTGCGTGGGCCGCGGCTACAGCCGCGAGTACGCCGAGAAGTGCTTCGAGCAGTTCAAGGGGTTCAGCCACTATGGCTTCCCCGAGTCCCACTCGGCGTCGTTCGCCCTCATCGCCTACGCCAGCGCCTACGTGAAGTGCTACCACCCGGCGGCCTTCGCCGCGGCGCTGCTCAACAGCCAGCCGATGGGCTTCTACGCTCCGCACACCATCGTCGAGGACGCCAAGCGGCACGGGGTCGTGGTGTGGCCCATCGACGTGCGCCACTCGGACTGGGACGCCACGCTGGAGGACGGCGCGCTGCGCATCGGGCTGCGGGAGGTGAAGGGTCTGCAAGAGGCCCACGCCCGGACGCTGGTGGAGACGCGGGGCCCGGCCGGGTTCGCCGACCTCGCCGACCTGGCGCGCCGGGTGCGCATCCCCCGGCATGCGCTGGAGCGGCTGGCCCGGTCGGGCGCGCTGGACGGGCTGTGCGGCAGCCGGCGGCAGGCGGTGTGGGAGGTGCAGGCGCTCGGGCCCTCCGTGGACGACGACCTGTTCCGCGGCGTGCCGATGGACCGCTCCGCTGCGCCGGGACGCCCGCTGGCCGAGGCCGAGCAGGTGGCGGAGGACTACCGGACCACCGGGCTGTCCCTCTCCCGGCATCCGCTGGCGCTGATGCGCCCCTTCCTCGCCCGGCGCCGGGTGCTCACCGCCGTCCAGCTTCAAGAGGCACCGGCGAAGACCCGCGTCCGGATCGCCGGGCTGGTCATCTGCCGGCAGCGGCCTCCGACGGCGAAGGGCGTGGTCTTCCTCTCGCTGGAGGACGAGACCGGCATCTCCAATCTGGTGGTGCCACCGGAGATCTTCGAGCGCGATCGCCGGGTGCTGCTCGGCGCGGCGTTTCTCCAGGCGGAGGGGAGGGTGGAGCGGGTGGGGAAGGTGGTCAACCTCCAGGTTTCGCGGGCCAGCGCGCTGCGGCTCCCCGCGAGCCCCCCGGCTTCCACGCAGCTGTCGATCTGGAACCACGCCGCGCCCGGCTGATCCGGACAGCAGACCCTCGTTGCAGGCGCACGGGCGGGTGCGCTCAAGTGCCGGATGCTCCATCGTGGCGACCTCCCCGGAACGCGCTGAGCGCGCCGCGACGCGGCTCGAGCCCTGGGCTGCAGCGGCAGCGCTGGGCTGGTGCGCGCTGAGGCTCGGCCGGGGGCTCGGGCCGGACCCGATGTACAACTCCGACTGCGCCGTCCCGGTGCTGCTGATGCGCGGCCTGGGAGAGGGGCCGTTCACGCTCTTCTACCCGCGCCAGGACCGCTACGGGATGTGGCCGTTCCTGCTCGGGCGGTGGCTGCATCTGGGCACGGCCGAGGCGGTGAACGTGCTCGGCATCCTGACGCTCTGCTCGGCGGTGGTGCCGTTGACCGCGCTGCTGGGGAGCCCGGCGCTCGCGGTCCTCACCCTGGTGCTCCCGATCGTGCTGAACCACACGGTGGCATGGAACTTCTTCCAGGCCGGGCAGCCGTATCTCTGGCAGGTGGTGACGCTGATCTGGGCCTGGTGGGGTTGCCGGGCGGCCTTCGTCGCGCCCACCCGGGGGCGGCGGCTCGCGGCGCTCGCCGGCTTCCTGCTGGCCGGCTTTCTCTCGGCGTGGATCAGCACCGTGAGCCTGGTGGCGCTGCTCGGCGCCCTGGTCGTCGAGGCCGTGCACGCCCAGGCCCGGCCGGCGCGGGTGGTGGGAGGGGCGGTCATGCTCGGGCTCGCGGCGCTCGGCGAGGGACAGCTGCGCCGCGTGTACAACGCCTTCTGCAAGCGGACGTTCGGTGAGCGCTTCATCACCGTGCTCCGGCTCGACCGAGGGCATCTGGTGTCCAACCTGGGGGTGGTGGCGGCGACCTGCTGGCGCGAGGGCATCGTCGTCCCGCTGCTGCTGGGAATCGGGGGGCTCGCCGCGCCCCGCCTCACCCGGCCCCAGCGCGCCAGCCAGGCAGTGCTGGTCGCGTTCGCGGTGTGCTCGCTTCCCGCGTTCGTGCTCGTCCAGCACTTCCGGGAGAACGATTTCTCGGGGCGCTACTTCGCCTTCGCCGCATACTGGGCGGTGGCCGCCGCGGTCCACGGCGCGTTCGCGCTCGCCGGGGCGCTGGCCGCTCGACTCCGCGCGCCGGTGCATCTGGCCGGGCTCGTCGCCCTGGTGGCGCTGGTCCAGGCCGGGCCCGCAGACCCCCTCGGTCCGCAGCGGCTCGCGGCGGCGCGACTGGTGGGCGGCGCGCCCCGGGTGCTCCTCGCTGGGTACTGGGAGGTGTACGTCCCGGCCTCGGTGGCCCCGCCGGGAGCCCTGCTCCCGCTCCCCCGCGAGCGCGACTACAACCGCTTCCCGACGGTGCAGGCCGAGCTCCAGCCGGGACGGGAGGTCCTGGTGGCCTGCGAGATGGACGGCCCCGACGGAACCCTCGAGCAGTACGGCGCGCTGCTGCGCCGTCTGTCGGCCGAGCCGGTGCGCAGCGAGAAGCTCTCCTGGTGCCTTCACGCGGTGGAGCGGCCGGCGCGGCCGGCGAAGCGGCCGCGGTGAGTCAGCGCAGGACGGCGAACGTCTGCTGGTTCATCGCCACGCAGGTGTCGCCGCTCCACAGCGCGCGCAGCTCGACGAAGAAGCCGTCGGCGAGGCCTGCCATGCGCGCTTCGTGGAAGAGCCGGTCCGCCGGGTCGAGCCGCGCCGGGTCCACCAGCAGCTCGGCGAGGAAGGCGGTGGTGGCGACGGGCCGCGGCTCGGTGAGGACCGACCACAGGGTGGGCCACCACGCGTCGAGCAGGGCGATGACGCTCGCCGCGTCTCGCCGCGGGGGCAGGGTACGCTCCCGGACGTACCCGGCCGTCTCCGCCTCGCGTGCGCCGCCCAGCGGCGCCGGCCCCGCCAGCCGGTACTCGTATGCACGGGCGAAGTCCGGGCCAATCGGCGGCCCGATGTCCAGGGTGGGCAGCTGGTCCCAGTCGGCGCGGTCGGGTGGCTCGACGCCACGGGGGTGGGGAATCTGCACCTCGCGGGATCCGGCGAGCACCCCGCTGGCCACTGCCAGGACGTTGCCTCCCTGGATCAGCCGGGCCTGGACGTTGCTCTGCTTGCTCCCGCGCCGGAGCACCTCGACCCGCAGGGTGGCGGGGCCGGGGAGCACCGGGCCGGCGATGTCCCCGGCGAGCGTCTGGAGCCGGCGGCCCGGGTCGCCCAGCTCGGCTTCCATCGCCCGGGCGAGCAGCCCGTACACCAGTCCGCCGAAGGCGCCCCGGCCCTGCTGCCAGCCGTCGGGCACCATCGCCTCGAAGGTGCCGGGGCCGCTCGGGCGGATCGCGCTGGCCTGCTGGAAGTCGGCGAGCATCGGTCGGCGGGGAGCATCTCCGTCGTCCGGTGCGGCTTCAACCCCGGGGGCCGCAGCGCCGCTCCTCGCAGGCATCAGGGCGTCAGAAGACGTACCAGCCGCTGAGCTGGACGCGGCGGTCGACCGAGGGCGCGCCATCGGTGAAGTGCTGCTCCAGCCAGGCGTACTCCAGGCCGAAGCGAATGGCCTTTGCCGCGTCCCAGAAGACGGTGCACCGCACCGTCGTCCTCGAGCCTGTCCTTCCAGAGCGCCACGGATGGGTTCCGTGGTCAGGACTCGGGAGCGGCGAAGAATAGTTCCTTGGAGACGGTTCAGCCGATGATCATCGTCTCCCGCTCCAGCCGGCCGGTGCGGAAGCGGTCCAGGTCGAAGCGGGTGAAGAGCTCGTCGCGGGTGTCGCTCACCATCCACGCCGCCATCCGCTCGGCCACCGCGGGGGCCATCATGAACCCGTGCCCGACGAAGCCGGACATCTGGAGCATGTTCGGGAGCCCGGGCGTGCGGCCGAGGATGGGGTTGTTGTCCGGCGTCACGTCGTAGCAGCCGGCCCACTGCCGCAGCGCCTTGATCTGCCCCAGCCGGGGAATCTGCTCGGTGAGCGCGCGCGAAAAGCGGGAGAGGAAGCGCAAGGTGGAGCCCATGTTCAGGCCCGCCGGCTCCCTCGGGTCGCCCATCCCGCCGACAATCTCCCCCCGCATCGACTGGCTGAAGTAGAGGCCGGAGTCGAGCACCGAGACCAGTGGCGTGAGAAATGGCTTCAAGGGCTCGGTGGAGAGGATCTCGTGCCGATGTGGCTCGTTGGGGAGCTTCACCCCGGCCAGCCGCGCCACCTCCGGGCTCCAGGCGCCGGCGGCGATGACCACCGTCTCGCAGGCGATGCGGCCGCGGTCGGTCTCCACCGCCCGGACCCGTCCACCGGAGACGTCGAATCCGGTGACGGTGGTGAAGGTCTCCACCCGCACCCCGCGCTTCTGGGCCGCCTGGGCGTACCCCCAGAGGAACGGCCAGGGAAAGATGACCCCGTCCTCGGGGTGGTAGGCGCAGAGGAGCACCCCCTTCATCGTCAGCTCGGGGACCACGTCCCGGCCCTCGCCCGGGGAGAGGATCTGCGTCTTCACCCCCAGCTTGTTGTGCAGCTCGGCATTGGTCCGCAGCCGCTCGGCCACCTCCTCGGTCCGGGCGAGGAACAGGTAGCCGCCCTGCCGGAGCCAGACGTTGATGCCCATCTCGCCGGCGAACTGCTTCATCAGCTCGATGCTCCGCCGGGCGAGCTCGATGTTGGCCGCAGTGCCCCACTGCATCCGCACGCCACCGCCGTTGCGTCCGCTCGCTCCGGCACAGAGATAGCCCTTCTCCAGCACCACCACGTCGGTGCAGCCGAGCTTCGCCAGGTTGTGCGCCAGGGCGAGCCCCATGATGCCGCCGCCGACGATGACCACCCGGGTGCGCTCGGGGACGGGCTCGGCGGGGCGGAGCGCGTGCGAGCCCACCTGGATCAGCGGCGGGACGCCCCCCACCGGCGCCCGCGCCTCGTCGACCGGGACGGCTCCGAGCAGCGACATCTCCACCGGGTGCAGTGGAGGCCGCGGGGTGAAGGGGAGCACCGCGCCCGGGCTGGCCCCGGTGCGCTCGGCCAGTGTCCGCGCCACCGCCGACAGGCAGCTCTTCCCCTGGCAGAACCCGGTGCCGAAGCCGGTGTACCGCTTGATGCTCTCGATGTCCCGGTGGCCCTTGTCGATCGCGTGGCGGACGTCGTCCAGGGTCACGTCCTCGCAGGGGCAGAGCACGGACTTGCTCACGGGTGAATCATCCTTCCCGAGGCCAGCATCTCCACGAAGGTCTGCAGCCGCCGGGCCCGCGTCTCCGGGCGCTTCGCGGTCTGCAGGCGCCAGGTGATGGCGTAGCGGTTGGCGCGGTCGAGCGTCTCGAAGAACTCCCGGGCCCGGCGGTTCCGGGCCAGCGCGCGCAGCAGATCCTCGGGGGCCGTGGCGCGGCTCGGCGGGTCGTAGGCCTGGGCCCAGCGGCCGTCCGCCTTTGCCGCGTCCATCTGCGCCAGGCCCGCCGGCTCCATCCTGCCCTCGGCGAGCAGACGCTCGCAGTGGGCGATGTTCCGCTTCGACCAGACGCTCCGGGGACGGCGGGGGGTGAACTTCTCGAGGAAGGCGTGCGCGTCGTGGCTCTTCTTCTGGCCGTCAATCCAACCGAAGCACAGGGCCTCGTCGAGCGCCTCGGCGTAGGTGACCGACGGCACGGGCGAGCCCTTCCTGGCGATCTTCAGCCAGACGCCCTCGGCGCTTCGGTGGTTCCTGGCGAGCCACGCCCGCCAGCGGGATGCGTCCCGGAATCGGAGGACGGGCGTCATCGGCCGAGGATCCCCAGTGCCGCCGCCCGCCCCGATTCGGCCGCGTGGTGGGCAGTCCCGGGTCGGACGACGTCACCTGCGGCCCAGATGCCGGCCACCGCGCTCCGGCCGTCGCGCTCCACCTCGGGGACGAACGTCTGCAGCTCCGGACGGAAGGCGATCTTCACCCCCGCCTGCCGCAGGAGCTCGAAGGCGGGCGTGGGCGGAAGGGAGATCACCACCGCGTCGCAGTCGACGCGCCGCGCGCGCCCACCGGCCTCGCGGTAGGAGAACCCGTGCACCCAGGTGCGCCCGTGAGCCCGGACCGGCGCTCCCTGGATGGTCCCTGCCGGCGCCTGGCCGGCGCCGGTGTGCAGCACGAGCGGGGGCGTGACGCCCTCCGCCTGGAACATCCGCGCCAGCGGCAGCAGCTGCGGTCCCTCGCCGAGGATCACCGGCGCGTCGCCGATCAGCAGGCGCCGGCGCAGCAGGAGATCCGAGGCTGCTCTGCCGCTGAAGACACCCGGGATGTCGTTGTTCTCGAAGGGCACGGTGGAGGCGTGCCCGCCCATGGCGAAGAGGATGACCCGAGCCTGGACCAGGAGCACCCGCGGCCCCTCGGCATCGCGCTGCACCGCGAGCAGCACCCGCCCCAGCTCGTCGTCGTAGAGGCCGAGCACCGAGGTGTCGAGCCGGAGCTGGACGGCTCCCGGGACGGCGAGCACGGTTGTGATGCCGTCCTCGGGCGCACCGAGCACCCGGCGTCCGCCGACGCGATCCTCCTGTTCGAGGACGAGAGGCGCGAGGCCGCCCGCCGCGAGCACCTCGGCCGCGGCGAGCCCTGCGGCGCCAGCCCCCACCACCGCGACCTCGACCGAGAGTCGCTCTGCAACGGGCGGTGGGGGAGGGGCCGCGTCGGGCAACAGCCCGAGCCCTGCGAGGTGACGCGCCACGGTGGCCATCACCTTCTCGGCGACGGGGACGCCGGCGAACATCGAGTGGTGGTCCATCCCCTTGGGGAAGAGCCAGTCGATGCTGGAGAACACGTCGACCTTCACGCTGGGGTAGGCGTTCTGCCGCTCGATGCGCATCCCCGCCTGGACCGGCGTCTGACAGGCGAAGCGGTTGGGCACGCCGTCGACGCGGACCAGACAATTGGAGCAGGAGCCCGCCATGCAGAAGGGTCCGCGTGGCCGGTGGTACTTGATGCTCCGCGAGAAGACGGTCTCGCCCGCCGCGAGGAGCGCGCAGGCTGCCGGCTCTCCCTCCCGGGCCCGGAGCGGCCTGCTCTCGAACTCGATGGTGAGCTCCGGCCCGGTGGCCGGAGGGAGGCGTCGCATGGGCGGGTTCTACCCGACTAGAAAACCAGGTGCCGGCCCTTCTGCCGGCGGGTGTAGATGCTGAGCGTGGCCGTCACCTCGCCGACGCCCATGTTCCCGGAGTCGCCGATGCCGGAGGCGCCGAACTCCTCCCACTCCAGCGCCGAGTCGGTGCCGTCGTTCTCCTTCAGCATCCCGCCGATGGTGCGCCGGGCGAGCTGGAGCTTCCGGTCGTCCCGGGTCCAGACGCTGGTTGCGAGAATCATGGCTGTTCTCGAAGAGGCAGAAGCGCACGTAGGACGTGAAGTCCGGCAGCTCCATCCCCACCAGGATGGGCATGAAGAACTCGGTCGTCGCCAGGCGGACCTCCTGCATCCCCTTGCCGTCCCAGTTCACCCGCACCGTGCTCTCCGGGCGGATCTTGAGGAGGGCCGGCTTCACCGCCTCGGAGTTCTGCCCGTAGGCGCCGTCGGCCCGGCCGCCCTCCCGGATGACCGTCACCCCCGGCGTCTTCCTCGCCTCGGCGACGATGTCCACCAGGGTCTGGGCCTTGTGGACCATCAGCGGGCTCAGGACCTTGTCGTCGGTGGCCTCGCGGGGGTCGGCCACCCGCCAGCTGTTCATCTCCTCGTTGATGAACCCGAGCAGGGTGTCCAGCGTCTTGCCCGAGGCGGCGATGCCGTGGAGCGAGGTGCACTTGTGCGCCCCGAAGCCGCAGACGGAGTAGGCGAGCCGGACGGCGATCTTCCGCAGCTCCTCGGCGCTGTAGCCGTCGTCGACGTAGCACCAGTTGCAGCCGCCGCCCTCGAACCGCAGGCGGTTCAGCCCGCGGCCCTGCTGGATCTTGCTCGCCGTCTCCGAGGAACCGGTCACCGCCACCACCGTCACCCGCTTGTCGGTGGCCAGCGAGGCGATGCCCTTGCCGAAGCCCTGAATACCTTGGACGTACGCCGGGTCGGCGCCGGCGGCGATCATCATCCGGATCATCGTGGTGTTGCTGATCGCCGCGTAGGGGTGGCCCTTGAAGATGAACGGCACGCCGGCCAGGTACGCCCCCACCAGGTGGATGCCGGGGATGCCCCAGATGAAGTTCATCGGGCTGATGATCACCGACACCCCGGCCGGCACCCACGGGTTGCGCCAGTAGCTGTGGCCGGGGAGCATGGGCGGGAGCAGCTCGCCCTGCAGCGCCGCCTCGGCCGACCCCTCCAGGTGGTCCGCGGCCCGCTTGGCCTCGAAGAAGTCCTTCTGCGCCTCGAGCCGGGTCTTGGGGATCTGCTGGCGGATCTCCCGCATGCAGTCCTCGCTGAAGTAGTCCATCATCCGGCTGAAGTTCTTGAGGACCGTCTTGCGGTAGGTGAAGACGTCGTCCGCCCAGGACAGCGACTTCCAGGTGCGGTCGGCGGCGGCCACCGCGCGGTCGACGTCCTCCTCGGTCGAGGCGGGCACCTCCATCAGGGGGATGCGCCTGTCGGCGTGGTTCCGGAGGAGGGCCAGCTCCCCCTTGGCCGGAAGCCGCCACTCGCCATCGATGAAGTTGGTGACCCGGACCGGGGCGTCGGTGCTCCGCTGGGGCAGCTCGCGGTAGCAGAAGAGGTACGGCTTGAGGAGCTCCAGCTCCTTGTCGGTGAGGAGGTTGGTGAAGAGCCCGTGCGCCTTGCGCCGCTCGGCGAAGACCGCGGCCAGCGGGTCCTTCCCCAGCTGCCCGCGGGCGTTGAACGACTGGATCTCCTCGGCGAGACGGGGGAAGCCAGAGAGCGTGGACATGGTGACTGCGCTCTAGCGCCGCCCGCGCCGGCCTTCAACCCACGCCGCCGCGCTCACTTTGCTGACTGCGGCCGCCCTGACCTCGCCGACTGCAGCCCGCCGGACGTCACCCTGACGCGGACCTCGACTGCGGCCGCCCTGACCGATCTGACTGCGGCCGCCCTGACCTCGCCGACTGCAGCCCGCCGGACGTCACCCTGACGCGGACCTCGACTGCGGCCGCCCTGACCGATCTGACTGCGGCCGCCCTGACCTCGCCGACTGCAGCCCGCCGGACGTCACCCTGACGCGGACCTCGACTGCGGCCGCCCTGACCGATCTGACTGCGGCCGCCCTGACCTAGACAGGCTCGGGAAACTCGCGGGGCCGGGTGCCGAACCGCGTCCGGATGGTGGCGCCCAGGGAGATGAAGACGCCGGCCGCCAGGACCAGCTTGCCGAGCACCGGGATGAGCTGGAGGATCAGCAGGACCAGGATGCCCAGGGCCAGCACCGCGGCCTGGGTCTTCCGGCTGCTGCGGAGCACCGGCAGCCGGGTCCCCACCTCGGAGGCGAGCGCCGAGTAGCCCATGGCGATGCCCACCGCGGTCATTACGATCAGCACCAGGGTGAAGGGGATGCCGATGACGATGATGGTGAGCAGCACTGCCAGAGCGGAGATGGCCAGCGCGCCGAGCAGGCCGGTGAGGGCGCAGCGGAGCGGGTCCCGTCGGATCTCCGACTCCAGCTGCTTCATCGGCCTGGGGGCGAACATGATGAAGACGAAGCCCAGGGCGAAGTAGACCGCGAACTGGATCAGCAGCCAGAAGATGGACGACCCCGAGTGCTTCTCGGACGCGTGGGCCTTCTTGTCGCTCGTGCCGATTGCTCCCACTCCGCCGGACCTTCCGCCGAAGGAGAGCGTCTGGCCGTGGACCTTCGCCCCCGGCTCGCGCTCGATGCTGCCGCCGAACGCCACCGCGTCGCCGCCCACCACCGCGTGGGGACCGAGGTGCACGTTTCCTCCGAAGGAAACGGCGTCGTTCCGCACGTGGCCCTTGATGAGGAGACTGCCGCCGTAGGCCACGGCGTCGTCGACCTCCTGGTCCTCCTCGACCCTGACGTTGCCCGTGCCCACCGTCTGCCGGTCCGAGCCACCGGCGCGGGGGTGAAACTTGAGCATGTCCTTCAGGTCCTTGAGGTCCTTGAGGTCACGCAGATCCTTGAGCGGCCCGAGCTTGTCCTGGAGGTCCGAGGGCGGGGTGGCGTTCTCCGCCTCGGCGTCCTCGTCCTGGTCCTCCTGGTCGGCCTCATCCTCCTCGTCGCCGTCCTCGTCGGCGCTGGCCGAGGGGTGCCCGGGGTGGCTGCTGCCAATCCTGGGCATCGAGGGCATGGGTGGCACCGGGGGGAGGGGCGGGACTGGGGGAATCGGCGCCACCAGCTTCGGCGGCGGCGAGCCTTCCTGGTGGGGCCGCAGGGTATAGATGTTGCCCCGCTTCTCGAGCGAGAGGCTGTAGGCGCGGGCGAGCGTCTCCAGCGCCTCGTCGGCGGGGACGTTCTGGAAAAAGACCTCGGCGTCCTCGTCCAGGTCGCCCCGGACCACGACGCTCAGCTTGCCCTCGCTGGCGATGCGCTCGGCGACCTCGCGCAGCGACCCGTGGGTCTTGAGGGTGATGCGGGCCGCCGGTTCCCGGGAGGGGGTGCCCGGGGGAGCTCCAGCGAGTGCGAGGAGCGGCAGCAGGGCCGCGGCGAGTGCAGCGACGCGCGTCACGGCCTGCCCTGCGCCTCCACCACGCGATGCGCGGCGAGACGGCGGACGCCCAGGGTCGAGACGATGACCAGGCCGGCCATGGCCACCACCGTGGGCAGGGCGGCGGTGCTCCAGATGGCGGCCAGCGCCTCGGAGGCGCCGAAGAAGAGGTTCCGCCAGGTCACCACCGCCGAGGCGGCGTGGGTGCCGAGCAGCCCGAGGTTCCCGCGGGTGGCGACGAAGGCCAGGGTGGCGCCCATCAGGGTCACCGCGAGGATGGACAGGCCGGTGCGCAGCTCCACGCGGGCCGGGGCGGGCTCGAGCGCCACGCGGGCCATGACCGACTGCACGAACTCCGGCGGCGGGAGCGGGTCCACCAGCCGGCCCAGGTCCTTCTCCAGCTGGCGGTGCTCCTCGGCGAGGACGGCGCAGTCCGGGCAGCTGCGGAGGTGGGCGAGGGCCTCGGCGTCGTACTCCGCCGCGGCGACCATCAGGGTCTCGAGCTCGGGGCAGCCGTTCACTGGGCGTCCTCCGTCTTCATCTGCCGGCGCAGCTTCTCACGCGCGCGGAACAGGCGGGCCATGATGGTGCCCGGGGCCACCCCCATCACCTGGGCGATCTCCTTCGTGGTCCGCTTCTGCACGTAGTACAGCGCCAGGACCTCGCGGTCGTCCGTTCCCAGGGTGGCGAGCGCCGACTCGAGGCTCCGGTGCTCCTCGGCGGCGATGACGCCCTCCTCCTGGCTCTTCTCGCCGGAGGGGAGGGCCTCGTGCATCTCGTCCACGTCCTGGGTGTGCACCCGGGAGCGGCGCCGCAGCAAGTCGAGGCAGAGGTTCCGGGCGATGGCCAGCACCCACAGGTCGAAGGGCTTCGACTCGTCGTACCGGCCGAGGTGCTGGTAGGCGCGGAGGAAGGTCTCCTGTGCCACCTCGGCGGCCTCGGCCTCCGTCCGGAGCAGCCGCAGGCAAAGGCCGTAGACCGAGCGCTGGACGCTCCGGACGAGGGCCTCGAAAGCGGACCGGTCTCCGCGGCGCGCGGCGCGCACCTCGGCGCGGTACGGCACGGTTTCGGTCCGCTCGGCCAGGATCGACCCCAGCGCCGCCGGGGAGGAAAGCCACGAGGAGAGCAGGGTGGTCACGCCAACCCATACGCCCGTACTCCCTGGGCGATTGCCCCCGCCCGTGAACATTGGGCGGCATGGTCCGGACCGGGGGCGGCCCCGTCCCGGAGGTAGGGCACTCTACCGCAGCTTCTGACGTGCCCGGGCAGCCGCTTTCGCCTCTTTTCGGGCCTTTGCGCGCGCCCGGAAGCCGGTGTGTTCCGCACCGGCGCCGTTCACCGCACGGACCGGGCGCGGTCTCAGAGAGCTCGTCTTGCTGGCTTCCGGGTCCCCGCGCCCGGACTCGGGGCGCGGGCGACGGGCCGGGCGAGCTGCGGGAGCGTCCCCGGATCGCGGTCTCAGAGAACTCGTCTGGGGAGAACCCGTCTGGGTGGTCTCGAGGGCGGGGCGGCCGCTCCCGGCACTCGCCCGGATCTCCTCCGGGGTGTCCTCCCGCGCGGTCCGGTGGAAGAGCCGCTTCACCATCAGGGTGGCGTAGCTGCCGGGGGGGAGGGTGAACGCCACGTTCAGCTTGGCGTACCCCCGGTTGAGCTCGTCCGCCTGCGTCCGCCCGAGCACCAGCTTGCTCGGCTGCACCAGGACGTCCCGCTCCTCGTGCTTGAAGAACAACAGCCGCTCGGCCCCGGCGATGCGCAGCTGGTCGAGCCGGAGCTTCTCCTTGCCCAGCACCCATTCCACGGCCTCGCGCACCCGCGGATCCGTGATCGGGGTCTCCGGGCCGAGCAGGGGAAAAGTGAGGCTCCGCAGCCAGCGCAGGGTCTCGGGGTCGGCGTCCTGGTGGAAGAGCAGGGTGCCGGCCTGGTACCGCAGCGGGAACAGCGCGGTCCGGGGCAGCACCAGCTGCAGCAGGCGCCGGACGCCCTCGTTCCACAGCCAGCTCTGGTAGGTGAACAGCAGCAGCGCCCGGTACGCGGCGTCGATCTGGAGGAAGGCCCGGAGGTAGTCCTCGGGCTTCTCCCGGAGCGAGCGGATGACCCGGTCGTACCGGTGCGCGGCCTCGTACGGAACGCGGCGCGTCCAGTCGCCCCAGTTCGCCCGCCAGAACTCCTTCACCTTGGCGTCGTCGGAGCGGTCGAGCGGCGACGGCTTCGCCAGGTAGTTGCGAAGCGCGGCCTCGAAGTCGCCGCGGAGCAGGTCCTTGGCGATGTAGCCCTGGCCGTGCTTCAGCGACCCGAAGCGCTGGCTGTCGAAGTAGTTCACCACCCCCAGCCGGTTCACCTCTGCGGCGGCGCGGGGCAGCTCCGACAGGTCCTCCTCGGTCAGCGCCCGGACCGTGACGCTGAAGCGGTTGGAGGTGGTGTTCTCCGCCGACAGAGGCCGACCTGTGCGCCCCAGCGCCTTGAGCCGCAGGTCGGGCTCCTGGACGTCGACCTCCGCCCCGTCCACCGCGATGAGCTGCTCGGTCCGCCCCTGCTTGTCCTTCAGACCGCAGAAGCTGATCGCGCCGGGGCGGAGCCCGAAACGGCTGCGGATGCGCTCCACCGCCTCGAAGGTGGACAGCTTCTGCTTGTCCATGAGGTAGACCCGGTACCGCCCGTCCGGGACCGGGTCGAAGCGGTAGGACTCCCGGACGCTGAAGTCCTCGGGTCGTTGCTTGATGCGCACGGGGGAAAGGCTTGTAACATCGGCAGACGGTCCGATGCTCAGCGCCTGTCCACGCTGTCGAACGCCGCTCGCCCAGCCCAACCCGCCGCGGTGTCCGGGGTGCGGCGAGTCGCTCTCGTCGAGCCAGGTGCCGTCGGTGCGCACCAGCCCTCGGGGTCCGTACCTCACCGGTCGGCTGCTGGACGGCAAGCTGAGCGAGTTCCCTCTCGGGTCCAGGACCACGCTCGGACGGCACCCGGCGAACACCCTGCGGCTCGCCGATCGCGAGGTCTCCAAGGAGCACGCCGCCATCGAGAAGGTGAGCAACGGCTACGTCCTCAAGGACCTTGGCAGCTCCAACGGGACCTACGTGAACGGCCGGCGGGTCCGCGAGCTGCGGCTCAAGGACGGCGACGAGATCGCGCTGGGGAACAGCCGGCTGGTCTTCCACTCCGGCGACGTGCTCACCAGCAGCGGGAGCCCGGGGGTGACGGTGCTCGCCTCGGCGCAGGCCGCCCCGGCGTTCCTCGCCCAGCTCGACCAGCCCGCGGTGGAGGAGACCGAGTTCCGCCCCGCCGAGCAGCTGAAGGACGCCGCCGCGCTCCGGCAGGACTACGAGAAGCTGCGCATCGCCCACGAGTTCCACCGGCAGGTGGGACTGGAGCGCGACCAGAAGAGCCTCCTGGACAAGATCCTCGCGGTCAGCTTCCAGCTGCTCGCCGCCGACCACGGGGTGATCTTCCTGGTCAACGATGCCGGGGAGCTGGTGGCCCAGGCGGTGAAACACCGGTCGGGCAGCGACGAGGAAGTGGTGCTCTCCGACACCGTGCTCAAGCGGGTGCTGGAGACGCGCCAGGCGGTGCTGACCGCCGATGCGATCCTCGACAGCCGGTTCAGCGGCAGCGAGAGCATCGTCGCCCAGGGCATCCGCAGCGCCATGGCGGTGCCGTTGCTGGCCAAGGGCGAGCTCAAGGGCGTGCTCTTCCTGGACACCCGGGAGCGGACCAACGCCTTCAGCGAGAAGGACCTCAAGATCCTCTCCGGCATCGCCTCGCAGGCGGCGATCGCCCTGGAGAACGCCGACCTGGCGCAGAAGATCGAGACCGAGGCGGTGACCCGGGCCGAGCTGTCGCGGTTCCTGTCCCCGGCAGTCGCGGAGATGGTGGTGAAGGGCCAGGTGGAGCTGCTCCGGCAGGGTCGGCTCGCCGAGGTGAGCGTGCTCTTCGCCGACATCCGCGGCTTCACCTCCATCGCCGAGGGGGAGAGTCCTCAGGAGACGGTGTCGATGCTGAACGCGTTCTTCTCCGCGATGGCCGACGTGGTGTTCCGGCACGAGGGGAACCTGGACAAGTTCATCGGCGACTGCGTGATGGCGGTGTGGGGCCCACCCTCGCCGCACCCGGACGACCCGGCGCGGGCGCTCCGGGCGGCGCTGGAGATGCAGGCGGCGGTCGAGGCGCTGAACGAGGCCCGCGAGGCGAACGGGCAGACCCGCATCGAGATCGGCATCGGGGTGAACACCGGCCAGGCGGTGGTCGGGTACATGGGCTCGGCGGACCGCCACGAGTTCACCGCCATCGGCGACTGCGTGAACACCGCCTCCCGGCTGTGCAACGTGGCCAAGGGCAACGAGGTGCTGGCCGCGGACACCACGGTGTCCAAGGCCGGGCCCGGGTTCCACGTCGAGGCGCTCCCCCTGGCGCACGTGAGGGGCAAGGAGCGGGCGGTGCAGACCTTCCGGGTGATGGGTCTCGAGGAGCCGACCTCCACCGGCACCACCGGGTAGACCCGTCTCCGTTCCAACATTTGCGGGCGGGGCTCTGTCGTTTTTTCAGCCCCGGCCGCGGATCCGCGCCGCCTCCGCCTGGAGTCGATGGCACGCGGGTTGCGACGCTCGGGGGCGTCGTGACCGAGCTCGCGGGCCTCGACATCCAGACCATCCTCGCTCCTGCACTGGGGCTGGGAGCGTCCGGCGCCCTGCTGGCAGTGCGGGGCACCGCGGTCCAGCGGCACGTGCCGACCATCGCTCCACCGGTCGCCCCGATGCCGGTCCTCGCGGGGCTGCTCCTGGGCGGCGTCCTGGCCTTCGCCTTCGCCGCGGCGACGCCGGCAGGCTGGGTTCTCCGGTGGGCCCTCGGCGTGGCCGCCGGCGGCGGGTGCATCGCTGCCGGGTGGACCGCGGGGCAGCTGTGGAGACACGCCGAGCTGCTCCGGTTCGCCCACCCCTGCACCGTGGACGAGGCGATCAACCTTCCGGCGTGGGAGCGCGACGGGCGCTGGCTGCTCCTCGACGGGCGCCTCGGCTCCAGCGGCGCGGTGACCTCTCCCGGCGGCGTGGTCTGCGCGTTCTTCGACGCCGAGCTGCGGCTCATCGGACCCCGCGGCGAGCCCGGGCGCGTCGTCGCCCGCGAGCGCGCAGCGAGCTTGCCGCTCGAGCTCCGCGGACTGCGGAAGAGCGTCGGTCTCCGGTACTCGTCCACCCGAGCCGCAGCGCCGGTCTGTATTCGCCGCGTGCTCGTGCCGATCGAGCGCGAGCGGGGCGAGGTCCCGGCCGAGGGCGAGCAGCCCCTGGTCGAGGTGCTGTCCTGGGAGTCGGTGGGGAAGCTCGGGGCCCGGGCGCTCGCCCTGGGCAAGCTCGAGCGCGACCGCGGCGGCGGCTGGCGCCTGGTGGGCATCGCCGGCGGCGCGGCACCGGTCGTCCTTCCCACCGAGAAGGAGTCGGCCGCCGCGGCCTGGCGGAGCGAGGCCTGGCGCTGGTCTGGCGTCGCGGTGCCGCTCGCCGTGCTCGCCGCGCTGTGCGTCGGACGCTCGGTGTGACGGTCTCGCTGCGTCCTCCGGGACGGCCACTGCAGCATGGTGGCGCAACCGGGGCCCGGCGGGGGTTCCTCGAGGGTGCATGGCAGCGATGCTCCTCCTCCTGCTCACCGCCGCTCCGCCGGCCGATTCGCCGCTCGGGCGGATGCAGGCCTTCGTCGGGCAGGGGGCCGCCGATGTCCCCGGCTACGACGCGCTGGCCGACTGTGTCGGGCCTCGCGGCGAGTACCGGACCCGCATCGCCTTCCGGCGCTCGGACGGCTGGGCCCGCTTCACCCAGTGGCGCGGGGAAGCGCAGACCTGGGACTCGGTCGCGGTGGGCGAGGACAGCTGGGTCAGCGGAGAGCCGAGCCACTGGACGGAAGGAGACGCGGAGATGGCAGCCCGCATCCTCGGCCATCACTTCCTGGCGATGGTGCTGGCGCCGGAGCGCGTCTTCCGGAAGCTCGGCCCCGCCCGGAAGGGGCGGCTCGATGACGAGCCCGTGGTGTGGGTCCCCGGGCGGGACGTGGCCGGCCATCCGCTGGAGCTCGCGCTCCGCTCCACGGGGCGTCCGGTGGCGGCCCGCATCACCTGGGGTGGCACGGTGGGCACCTTGACCCTTCGCTTCTCCGGCTGGGAGCGCGTCGGAGCGCTGCAGCTCCCGCTGTCGGTCCGGATCGATCAGGGAAAGGACGTCTTCCGGTTTCGCTTCCGTCCGCCCCGGCTCGAGCCACCGGGCGATGCCGGATGGCGCCCGGCGGGAGCGGGCGGGTGAAGCTCCGCGACGCGCCGCTGGCCCATCTGCGGCTCCGGCTCTACCTGGGCGTGAGCCGACCCCTCAGATGTACCGGGCCAGGCTGGCCGGGTGCTCCACCTTGTACCGGCGGAAGCGCTCGCAGTACGGCAGGAGGAGGGCAATGACCACCGCGGCCGCGAGATAGGTCGTGCCGAGCCCGGTCTGGTGCAGCAGGCCCATGATCCACGCTGCGAGCCGGAGCAGATGTGCATGCAGCAGATAGAAGAAGAACGCGCTCTGGCCGAGGACGGTGAGCGGCGCGGCGACCCGCACGGGCAGCTCGGCCGTCCACAGCGCTCCGAGCAGGAGCCAGGCGATGCCCAGCTCGCAGGCGAGGTAGGCCAGGCTGGCCGGGTACTTGGAGGTGTGGAGCCACTGGATCAGCGAGCCGTCATCCCGGAAGAGCCCTGCGTTCCCGTACCCGTTCAGGCCACGGACCACCACGAACACGCCCAGCGCGAGGCCTCCGGCGAGCAGCAGCTTGAGCTGGAACGTCTCGGGGCGGCGCCGCGCGATGTCCGCCGCCGCCCAGCCGAGAAGCATCACCGCCAGCCAGGGAATGACCGGGTACCAGACCGGGAACGGACCGACTCGCCCCGGCACCAGGGCGAGCACCGTCAGCACCCGGCCGAGGCCGTCGACGTGCGCGAGCCTCGTGGCCACCGCCTCCTGGACCACGATGAGGAACAGGCCCAGGGCGCCACCGACGCGCGCCGGGAGCCGCCGGAGGACGGACATCGCCCCCATGCTCACCCCGATGGCGTACAGGACCTGGAGGACCAGCTGGAACCGGTGGACGAGCACCATCCACAGCGGGTCCAGAGCCGCGATGAGCAGTCCCCGGGTAACGATGAATCGGGTGATGTCCGCCTCCGACGCTCCGTCCCCCTTCCGCCGCTGCACCGAGACATAGAGCGAGTAGCCGGAGAGGAAGAGGAACGTCGGGGCGCAGAGGTGGGTGATCCAGCGGGTGAAGAACTGCGCCGCGGGGAGCGCGGTCCCGGCCACCCAGCCCTGCGCGGAGTCGCCGAACAGCCGTCCGGCGTTGAAGGCGGACGAGGAATGGTCCACCGTCATCAGCACCATCACCACGCCGCGGAGCCAGTCCACCGGGAGCAGCCGGGCCCGTGCCATCCGGACGGCCCGGAATGCAGTCACCACACGCGTCGAGACGTCCATCCCACCTCCAGGAGTGTGCCCGCTGGAACCCGGGACCCGCTGGCGGTGCGCGATCGAACGGAGTGTTGTGGCCTCTCCATCTCCCAGCTGTGCCGTAGGCGAAGGCCGCTGGCTCGCGGCCAGCACAGTGAAGGGCCCGGAGCACCGCTCGCCGTCGCAGATGCGGTCCTTCAGCGGCCGGGACGCTTCTTGCCCGGCAGCAGCCGCCGCACGCTGATCTTCCCGAAGCGGTTGCCGAACAGGTACCAAGTAAAGGCCGCGCCGAAGAGCGCCGCCGCACCGGCCGTGCCCAGCAGGCCCAGCACCGGGTAGCCCCGCACCGTCCACGGCACCTGGGAGAAGCTGATGAAGGCGCCGACGATGAAGCCGCAGGCGCAGAACCCGAGGAAGCTGATCACCACCGCCGAGCGCAGGCTGGTGTTCACCTTCTCCAGGGCTTCCGAGCGCACGTGCATGCTGAACCTGCCGGTCTCGAGGTCGAGGAGGATCTGCGAGAGCTGCGTCGGCAGGTCCGCGGCCAGCCCCTGGAAGCGCAGCAGCGCGCGCAGCAGCCCGCCCTGGAGATCGCCGAGGTCGTAGCGCCCCTTGAGGAGCTCCTTGGCGTAGGGGAGCGCCACGCCGAGGATGTCCAGGTCGGGCGAGAGCTGGCGGAGGATGCCCTCCATCGAGATGGAGGCGCGGGAGAGCAGGGCGTACTCGCGCGGCACCCGCACCCGGTACTTCACCGCGAGGTCGAGGAGGTCGCCGAGCAGGTGACGCGCGTTCACCTCGCCGAGCGTCCGCGGCAGGTGACGGGCCAGGACGGTGTCGATGTCGCTCCGGAACGCGGCGATGTTGGCTCGCGCGTCCGGCGCGCCGATCCGGTACAGCAGCCGCGCGACCGACTCCGAGTCCTTCAGCGCCACGGCGACGATGAGGATGACCAGCTGCTCGCGCATCTGCCGCGTCAGCCGTCCCACCAGACCGAAGTCGATGAGCCCGATGTTCCCGTCCGGCAACAGGAGGAAGTTTCCGGGGTGCGGATCGGCGTGGAACAGCCCGTCCTCGAAGAGCTGGCGGAAGGCGGTGTCGAGCACGGTGCGGGCGAGCTCGGCGCGCCGCTCGGGCGACAGGTCGGCCTCGAGGAGCTTCAGCCCGCCGAAGTACTCGAGGGTGAGAACGGTCGCGCTGCTGAGCTCGTCGTGAACCGCGGGGATCCGGATGCCCTTGCGCGTCCGGTGCGTCTCCTGGAAGGCGCGCACGTTCTCCGCCTCGTGCACGAAGTCCAGCTCCTCCCGGATGGCCCGGTCGAACTCCTCCACGATGCCCACCGGCGAGTAGATGCCCGTCTCCTCCACCACCGCCTCGAGCAGCCTCGCCAGCGACCGAAGGACCTGGAGGTCCGACGCAATCTGCGCCTGGATGCCCGGACGCTGCACCTTCACCACCACGGGCTCGCCCGCGCGCGTCAGCCCCTTGTGCACCTGGGCGATGCTCGCCGCCGCCAGCGGCTGCGGCTCGATGCTGGCGAAGGCCTCCTCCGGGGAGCGCCCGAGGCCAGCCTGGATCGCCGCGCGCACGGCCTCCAGGGGGATGGGCGTCACCGAGTCCTGGAGGAGCCGGAGCTCGGTCACGAACTCGCCCGGAAGGAGGTCGGCGCGTGTCGAGAGCACCTGCCCCAGCTTCACGAACGTGGGCCCCAGGTCCTCGAGCATCCGCCGGAAGCGGCGGGCCGCGCTCTGCGCCCGGGTGTCCGGCGCCTGCTCCACCGGCTCGCGCCTGCCGAGGAGCCGGAACACGCCGGCCCGGTCCAGAAGGTCGGCGAATCCGTGCCTGGCGGCAATGGTGGCGATCTGTCGGAGGCGGTTGAGATCCTGGAGATTCAAGGGGTCAGCCCTGGGTGCTACCACCGGTTCCCCCCGGGCGTCCTGGGGGGCAACCTCACAGGAGACGAGGCGGCGGGCCGTGGACCGGAGCGGAGCGGCGACAGCACGGGCAGCGGCGGTGGAGGAGCAGCCGGCGGACGCGGCGGTCACCCCGATGATCCGCCAGTACCTGGACGCGAAGGCCCGCGCCGGAGACGCTTTCCTCTTCTTCCGGCTGGGCGACTTCTACGAGCTCTTCTTCGAGGATGCCGTGCGGGCCTCCGAGCTGCTGGGCATCACCCTCACCGCGCGGAGCAAGGGACCCGAGCGAGTGCCGATGTGCGGCGTCCCGTTCCACGCCGCGCGCCGCTACCTGGCCAGGCTCCTCGAGTTCGGCCACAAGGTCGCCATCTGCGAGCAGGTGGAGGCACCGGGCGCGGGACCCGGGATCGTCCGGAGGGAGGTCGTCCGCATCGTCACCCCGGGGACGGTGCTGGACGAGGACGTGCTCGACGCCGCCCGGGCCGCCTGGCTGGTCGCGATCAGCGCAGGGGACGCCGCCCACGGGGCGGCCCTCCTCGACGTCACGACCGGAGACTTCCGCGCGCTCCAGGGTCCGTCCCTTCAGGGGGTGCTGGACGTCGTCGCCGCGCACGAGCCACGCGAGGTCCTCATCCCCTCGGACGCCTCGGCCGCGCTGCGGACCGCCGTCCGTGACGCCCTCGGCGCCTTGCCCCTGACGGAGCGCGAGCCGGCCCACTTCGAGGCCACCCGGGCCGGCGCCTTCCTCCGGACCCACTTCGGGGTGGCCACTCTCGAGGGCTTCGGGGTCGACGGCGCGGCACGGGCGGTGGCCGCTGCCGGCGCCGCGCTCCGCTACCTGAAGGACACCCAGCGCACGGAAGCGCGCCACGTCCATGCGCTCCGGCGGGTGCCGCTCGAGTCCACCCTGGTCCTCGACGAGATCACCCGGACCAACCTCGAGGTCCTCCGGACGATGCGCGATGGCTCCCGGGCCGGCGCGCTGCTGGGGGTGGTGGACCGCACCGTCACCGCGCTCGGGGCGCGCCGGCTGGCCGAGTGGCTGCTCGCGCCGCTCCTGGACCTGGACGCCATCCGCGCCCGGCAGGACGCGGTCGAGGAGCTGTCCAGCAAGGCGGTGTGGCGCGAGGCATGGGCGGGGCTGCTCCGCCAGGTCGCGGACGTGGAGCGCATCCTCGGGCGGCTGGCCACCGGGCTGGGAACGCCACGCGATCTGGCAGGCCTCGGCCGGAGCCTGGCAGTGCTGCCGGATCTCGGCACCGCGCTCGAGGGCTGCCGGGCCGGGCTCTGGAAACGGCTGGCCGGGCCGCTGCGTGGCTTCGAACCGCTCGCCACGCAGCTCCAGCGCGCCCTGGTGGACACACCCCCGGCGGACCTGGACGAGGGCGGGTTCATCCGCCCGGGCTACTCGGAGGAGCTGGACGCCCTGGTCGCCCTGGCGACGGACGGCCGGAGCACCCTGGTCGAGCTCGAGCGGCGGGAGCGTGCCCGCACCGGCATCTCGAGCCTGAAGGTCCGCTACACCCGGGTGTTCGGCTACTTCTTCGAGGTCACCCGGGCCAACCTGCACCTCGTCCCCCAGGGGTGGGAGCGCCGGCAGACGATGGTCGGCGCCGAGCGCTTCGTCACCCCGGAGCTGAAGGCCTTCGAGGCGCAGGTGCTGGGGGCGGACGAGAAACGCATCGGCCTGGAACGGGCGCTGTTCGACGAGCTCCGGGACGCGGTGCTCGCCCGGGCCGCGGCGCTCCGGGCCGCCGCCGACGCCCTGGCCTCGACCGATGCGCTGGCGTCGCTGGCACGGGTGGCGGCCGAGAACGGCTACTGCCGCCCGGTGGTGGAAGACTCGGACGTGCTGGAGCTGGATAGGTCCCGCCACCCGGTGGTCGAGCGGCGGGTCTCTGCCGAGCCCTTCGTGCCCAACGACCTCACCCTGGACCGCACAGGCTCCCAGCTGGTGGTCCTCACCGGTCCGAACATGGCGGGGAAGAGCACGCTGCTGCGTCAGGTGGCGCTCACCGTGCTGCTCGCCCAGGCAGGGAGCTTCGTCCCGGCGTCGCGGGCCCGCATCGGGCGGGTGGACCGCATCTTCACCCGGGTGGGCGCCTCGGACGACCTCGCCCGGGGCCAGTCGACGTTCATGGTGGAGATGGCGGAGACGGCATCCATCCTCCACCACGCCACCGAGCGGAGCCTGGTGCTGCTGGACGAGATCGGCCGTGGGACCTCCACCTTCGACGGCCTGTCCATCGCCTGGGCAGTCGCCGAGCACCTGCACGACGTCATCGGCGCCCGGACGCTCTTCGCCACGCACTACCACGAGCTGGTGGAGCTGGCCCGGACCCATCCCCGGGTGCGCAACCTCTCGATGGGCGTCCGCGAGTCCGGCGGGAAGGTGGTCTTCCTCCGGACGGTGGTCGAGGGCGGGGCGAGCAAGAGCTACGGCATCGAGGTGGCGCGGCTCGCCGGCCTGCCCGGGAGCGTCCTGCGCCGGGCGCGCGAGGTGCTCCGCCGTCTGGAGACGGAAGGCGCGCCCCGCCCCGGGGTGGTGCGGGTGGACGAGGACCAGCTGCCGCTCCGGCTCGAGGACGGCGGTCCGCCCACGCTGCTCCCGGACGACGTCACCCCGGACGGGCCGTCGGTCGAGTCCGAGGTCCTGGCCGCGCTTCGAGAGGCCCGGCTGGACGAGACGACGCCGCTCCAGGCGCTGCAGCTCCTCGCCCGGCTCCACGCGGACCTCGTCCGCGGGGGCTGAGGCAGCAGCAAGGCAAGCGACCGAAAATTTGCCCGCGCGATCACCCCGGGTTCACATGGCTGTAGTCGTGAATCCTACCCGCCTGGCCCTGGCCATCAGTGTCTTCGCACTGCCCGCGCTCGCCGCTCCCGAGCCGGCGGAGCAGGCCTACCAGGCCGCGCGCAAGGGCTACTACGCGCTGAAGAAGGACCCGAAGCGCCGGAAACTTCGCGACAGCTGGCTCACCGTGGCCCACCGGTTCGAGGCGGTGGCGAGGAAGTATCCGACGAGCACCCGGGCCCCCGACTCGCTCTTCACCGCCGGTCAGATGCTGTCGGACCTCAGCCGGATCAGCCTCGTGGCCGAGGACGCCACGGCCTCGATGGAGGATTACCGGACGCTCCTCGAGAATTACCCGCGCAGCGCACTCGCCGACGATGCGGCGCTGGCACTCGCCCGCGGCCATCTCGACCGGGAGCAGCCCGACGCCGCGCGGAAGGTGCTCCAGCGCGCCGCGCAGCTCCCGAGGGGTGACCAGACCGCGCGTCTTCGCGCCCTGGCGGCGTCGCTCCCACCCGGGGCGAAGGACAGCCGGAAGGCGGCCAAGGGCGAGGCGGTCGCCAGGCGCGAGTCCTCGACCGAGACGCGCCCGACGACCGCGAGCACACGGGACGGGTCGAGCGACTCCACCGGGCGAGGGAATCCACCGGCCGACCGACGCGCCGTCTCATCGACGCGCGCAGGCGCGGAGGCGCGAGCCGCTCCTGCGACCCACGGAGAATCGGGTCCGGCTCTCACCGTGCGCCAGGCACCAGGGCACGCCGTCGAGACCCCTGCCTGGCTGAAGCAGGTGACGACCCCGAAGCCCGCCACGCCCGAAGCGGCCGAGACTGCCTCGAGCGACGAGGCCACGCCGGACGAGGACCCCGACGCTGCCGAGCCGACCCCGGAGGTCGATCGCTCCGCCGAGCATCCCGGCGCGCCCCCGGCCGACGCTCCCCGGAAGCGCCCGGTGGCGGGGACCGCCCCGGCGACCGCCGAGCTCGGCCGTGCGTCCGGCCCGCCCGATGCCGGTGCGCTCCTCGCGCTGGCCCCTTCCACCCAGGTTCGCGAGCGGCTCCGCGCCATCCGCAAGCGCGCCCCGAGCGAGGTCACGCTCGCCGAGCAGCTCGGCCTCAAGGTTCGCCGGGTGGTGATCGATCCCGGCCACGGCGGCCACGACACCGGCACCGTCGGCGCGGACGGCACCAAGGAGAAGGACGTCGCCCTGGCCATCGCCAGGAAGCTCCGCACCGTGCTGACCGAGCAGGGCCTGGAGGTGGTCCTCACCCGCGAGACCGACCACTTCGTTCGGCTCGAGGAGCGGGCACGGCTGGCCAACGTCGCCCGCGGGGACCTCTTCATCTCGGTGCACTGCAACTCGCTCCCCCAGCGCCACATCCGCGGCATCGAGACCTACACCCTGAACCTGGCTTCGGACCGCTACGCCATCCGCCTCGCGGCGCGCGAGAACGCAACCTCGGAGAAGGGGATGTCGGACCTCCGCTTCCTCCTCGCCGACCTGGCCACCCGGGCCAACACCGAGGAGTCGGTGCGGCTCGCCACCCAGGTCCAGTCGGGCCTGATCTCGAAGCTCACGGCGAAGGACCGGAGGATCCGCGACCTCGGCACCAAGGAGGCGCTCTTCTACGTCCTGCTGGGGACGAAGATGCCGGCCATCCTGGTCGAGACCGGGTTCCTCTCCAACGCCGAGGAGGAGAAGCGCCTGGCCTCCCCGACCTACCAGGAGGACGTCGCCCGGGCGATCGCCGCCGGGGTGCAGGACTTCCTCGGCAACCGCGAGCGGCTGGCCAAGGCGAACTAGGAGCCTGTCGGGCACAGCTGACTGCGGCCGCCCTGACCTCGCCGACTGCAGCCCACCCGACGACACCCTGACCCGGATTTCGACTGCGGCCGCCCTGACCTATCCTCTCCGGTCGAGGCCATGTCCGCCGTCTCCGCCGAACTGCACGCGCTTCCTCCCACGCCCCAGCGGGTCTGCTCCCAGGCCCTGGTCGCGTCGATCCCTCCCTTCCCCGCGAAGGGGAGCCTCGGAGAGCGCCTGCGTCAGCACCGGACCGAGTCGCTCGCCCGCGTCCGCGCCTTTCACGCAGGGGGCGGTGCGGGCCTCTCCACGGCCCGGCTGGTGACCGCCGCGGCCGACGAAGCGCTGGGGGCGCTGTGGGACGTCCTGGCGCCGGCCCACAAGCTGGTGGGCGCGGTGCTGATCGGAGTGGGCGGGACCGGACGGCGGGAGATGAGCCCCGGCTCCGACTGGGACCTCGTTCTGCTACACACCGGCCGGGGCGAGGTGGCGAGCTTCGCCCGGGCGTTCTCCACCGCGCTCTGGGACGCCCGGGTCCACCTCGGCTGGAGCGTGCGCACCCTGGCCGAGGCGACCGGTGCGGCACGGGAGGACACCGACCTTCGCACCGCGCTCCTCGACGCCCGGCGCATCGCCGGGGACGGCCGGCTGTGGGGCCGCGTCGAGCGCACCTTGCTCGCCGAGCAGCGGACGCGCGACGTCGACGGCTTCGTCCAGGCCAAGGCCAGGGAGGTCGCTGCACGGCACGAGAAGTTCGGAGACACGGTCTTCCTGCTGGAGCCCAACGTGAAGCAGGGCCAGGGCGGGCTGCGGGACCTCGAGGCCGCTCTCTGGGTGGCCCAGGTCCGCTTCCACGCCCGGACCCTGGGCCAGGTGCTGGAGCGTGGGGTCCTTCCCCGGCACGACGTGGCCGAGGCCCGCGCCGCGCGCGACTTCCTGATGCGCGTCCGCCACGCCGCCCATCTCGCCACCGGTCGGAAGGAGGATCGGCTCACCTTCGAGCTGCAGACGAGCCTCTCGCAGGAGCTGGGCTACCGGACCGGCCCCGAGGGCGCGGCGGTGGAGCGCTTCATGCGCCACGTCTACCTCGCCGCCGGCACGTTGCGCCGGGTGGCGGACGCGGTCCTGGCCCGGGCCGAGGAGGAGCGTGCGCCCCGGCGCATCTTCCGCTCCGAGCGCAGGGTGGGCCACTTCAAGGTGTTCCGCGGCCGGCTCACCGTGGACGACGGCACGCTGTTCCAGCGCGCCCCCGCCGAGGTGCTGCGGCTGTTCCAGCACGCGGGCGAGCTGGGGGTCCCCATCTACAGCTGGGCGCGCGAGCGCATCAGCGAGGCCCTGCCGGCTCTGGCGGCCGCCCGCGGTGACCCCGAGGTGGTGGAGGCGCTCAAGGCGCTGTTCCGCTCCCCGGCGGGGCAGGGCGCGGTGCTGGACGAGATGCACGCTCTCGGCGTGCTGGGGGCGCTGGTACCCGAGTTCGGGCGCATCACCGCCCACCACCAGAACGACCTGTACCACGTGTACACCGTGGACGTTCACACCCTTCGCGCGCTCCACCGGCTGTACGCGCTGCAGGCCGGGGACCTGGTGGATGTCGAGCCGGAGCTCGGGCGGCTGATGGCCGACCTCGAGGACCCTCTGCCCCTCTACCTGGGCATGCTCCTCCACGACGCGGGGAAGGGCCTGGGCGGCGATCACTCCGTCCGGGGTTGCGAGCTGATGGCCACGCTCGGCGAGCGACTCGGGCTCACCCGACGTCAGCGGGAGGTGGCCGAGTTCCTGGTCCTGCACCACCTGACGTTGAGCCAGACGGCGCAGCGGCGCGACCTGTCGGACCCGGAGCTCATCCGCTGGTTCGCCGACCTCTGCGGCGACCCGGAGAAGCTCGACGCGCTCTACCTCCTCACCTGGGCGGACATGTGCTCGGTCGCTCCCGGGATGTGGAACGCCTGGCGCGCCGGGCTGGTCCAGGAGCTCTACCGCAAGGCGCACGCGGTGCTCTCGGGGAAGCAGGGCACCGAGCGGACGGCGCGCGAGGCGTTCTCCGAGGCCTGGATCCGCAGGCTGGGAGTCGAGGAGGCCAACCGTCTCCTCCTGGCGCTGCCCGACCGGTACTTCGACGCGACCCCGCCGGCGGACGCGCTCCGGCACGCGGTGCTGCTCCGTCGCGCCCGGCGCTTCCCTATCGCCGCGGTGCTCCGACGGACGCTGGAGGGGCACGCCGAGGTGCACGTGGCCGCGCCCGACGCCCCGGGGCTGCTGGCCACCTGGAGTGGGGTGCTCGCCGCGCACGGCCTGGACATCCTCTCGGCGCGTATCGTGTCCACCGCCGACGGCTATGCGCTGGACGTCTTCGAGGTGCGCGGGCGCGCCGGGCGGCCGGTGGAGCGCACGCGCTGGCGCCGGGCCCGGGCGGATCTCGTCGCTGCCGCGCGGGGGAAGCTCGACGTGCCGGCGCTGCTCGCCCGCCGCCGCGGGGGAAAGATTCTCCACCGGGCGCTGCCGCCGGTGGCGACCCGGGTGAGCGTCGACAACCGCGCCTCGCAGGGCTTCACCGTCGTGGACGTGCGGGGCGAGGACCGGCTGGGGCTGCTCCACGACCTCGCCGCGGCGCTGGCCGGCGCACGGCTGGAGATCGCCGTGGCCAAGGTCGCCACCGAGGCCAACCGGGCCATCGACTCCTTCTACGTCACCCGCGGAGGCGAGAAGCTGACCGACCCCGCCGAGGTGGAGGCGGTGCGAGCGCAGCTCGCCGCTGCGGTCCCTGCCCCCACGGTCGGAGGGTAGCCAGGCGACCAAGCCTTCCGTGCTGCGGGGCCCGGTCGTGCGCTCCCTCGAGACGGAATGAATCCAACGTGCGGCGGGTTGCCCCCACGAAGGCCAGGAGTTTCCGACCTGAGGCCGGTGCATCGGTCAAGTTCCCGAAACCGCGGGAACTTTCACCTGGCGCCGGGCGGAGGGAAGGTGCAGCTTCTCGGTCGAATGCCTGGCTGTGCACGGGTCTTGCTTGCGTTTCCCGTGCGCCGTCGCACCTTGCGTCCTAAGGAGCGGAGCGAGGGCTGGTCGGGGTGGCCGCGAAGGGAAAGAGGAAAGCAATGACGGACAAGGACAACAAGGGAAGCATGACCGTGGCGGAGGCCGGGAGAAAAGGCGGGGAGACGGTCCGGAACGAGCGCGGCCGGGAGTTCTACGAGACGATCGGCAGAAAGGGTGGGGCGACCGTCAAGGCGGAGCGCGGGCGCGCGTTCTACGAGGAGATCGGCCGCAAGGGCGGCGAGACGGTCAAGGCCGAGCGCGGCGCCAAGTTCTACGAGGAGATCGGCAAGAAGGGCGGCGACCGGGTGAAGGCCACCCGGGGCCCGAACTTCTACGAGGAGATCGGCCGCAAGGGTGGGCAGAAGGTCAAGAAGCTCATCGAAGAGGGAAAGCGGGCGGCGCGCGAAGCGGCGGCGGCGCCGTCGAGCAACGGCGGACACGAGCCCTCGAAGGGTTGATATGCGAGGGGCGTGACCGCGCCCCTCGTTCCGGTCGACGGACGGCATCCGCAACCGCGGACGGTCGAGCATGCCGTGCAGTCTCTCCAGGATGGAGAGCTGCTCGGCTACCCCAGTGACACCACGTACGCCCTCGGCTGCGACGCCCACCAGCGCCGAGCCGTGGAGCGGCTGGCGCAGCTGAAGCACCGAGATCCCAGGAAGCCGTTCGCCCTGCTGGTGGCGGACCTCTCGGACCTTGCGCGCTACGCCCAGGTCAGCAACTTCGCCTACCGGGTGCTGCGGCAGCTGGCGCCCGGACCGTTCACCTTCGTGCTTCCGGCCACCCGGCTGGTGCCGGAGCTGCTGCTGCACCGAAAGCGCGAGGTCGGCCTCCGGATTCCGGACGCGCCAGTGGCGCGGGCCCTGGTGCGCGGGCTCGGCCGGCCGCTGGTGACCACCACCGCCACCGCGCTCGAGGAGCAGCTCGACGGCGGCCGCGGCCGCACCATCCGGGTGGAGGGTGAGTCCCTGACCGACGCCGGCGAGGTACGCGACACGTACGGCCATGCCCTCGCCCAGGTGCTCGACGCGGGGCCGTTGCCCGGCGACCCCAGCACCGTCCTCTCGCTCATGGGTGACAGCCTCGAGGTGCTGCGCCAGGGCGCGGGGCTCGTCGCCGGGCCGTAGAAAACTGTTCCCCCGCGCAGGCAGGGCTACGGTTGTCGGGAGGGTCCATGCCCGCTTCCTCGCGCCCGCTGGAGCCGTACCTCGACGCCTTCGTCGCCTACCTCCGGGCGGAGCGCGGGCTGTCCCCGAGGACCGTGGAGGCGTACGCCACGGACCTGGTGGACTACCTGGATTCTCTGCCGCGAACCGAGGTGCGAACGGCCGACGCAGTCAGGCAGGAGCACGTGCGGAGGCACCTGGCCACGCTCGGCCGGCGGCTCTCCCCGCGGAGCCAGGCCCGCCACCTGGCGGCCATCCGCATGTTCCATCGCTTCCTGGTGGCCGAGCGCCACGCGAAGGACGACCCCACCGAGCAGGTGGAGACCCCCCGCCCCTCGCGGCGCCTCCCGGTCTTCCTCACCCTCGAGGAGGTGGAGGCCCTTCTGGAAGCGCCGAGGGAGACGACGGCCGCGGGGCTCCGCGACCGGGCGATGCTGCACGTGCTCTACGCCACCGGACTCCGCGTCAGCGAGCTGGTGGGGCTGACCGTCAACTCGGTCCAGCTCGACGGCGGCTACCTCGTCGCCCGGGGGAAGGGCGACAAGGAGCGGCTGGTGCCGCTCGGGCGGCGAGCGGTGGCCGCCGTCCGGGGCTGGCTCGCCAGCGGCCGTCCGCAGCTTCTCCGTGGGCGCCCCTGCAGGGCGCTCTTCGTCGGGCCTCGGGGCACGGCGCTCACCCGCCAGGGAGTGTGGAAGCTGCTGCGGAGGCACGCGCTCGCCGCCGGCATCCGCAAGCCGCTGAGCCCGCACAAGCTCCGCCACTCCTTCGCCACCCACCTCGTCGAGCGCGGGGCGGATCTCCGGGTGGTGCAGGCGATGCTCGGCCACGCCGACCTCGCCACCACCCAGATCTACACCCACGTCGACGGCCGGCGGCTCCGCGCGGTCTACGACGCAGCCCACCCGCGCAGCCGGAGCGGTTAAGGTTTGGCGCTCCGCCCCATGCGCATCCTGTCCGGCATCCAGTCCTCGGGAAAGCAGCACATCGGCAACTACTACGGTGCGCTCCGCCAGTTCGTGGACCTCCAGAACCGGGGTGAGGCCCTCTACTTCATCGCCAATCTGCACGCCCTGACCACGGTGCGTGACCCGGCTGCCGCCGCCACCCTCACCCGCGAGACGGCGATGGCCTTCCTCGCGCTCGGGCTGGATCCGGCGAAGGCCATCCTCTTCCGCCAGAGCGACATCCCGGAAGTGCTCGAGCTGTACTGGATCCTCGGCACCGTCGTGCCGCTGTCCAACCTCGACCGCGCGCACAGCTACAAGGACAAGCTCGCCCGGGGCATCTCGGCCGACTTCGGGCTCTTCGCCTACCCGGTGCTGATGGCGGCTGACATCCTGCTCTATGGCTCGGACCTGGTGCCGGTGGGGAGGGACCAGGTGCAGCATCTGGAGTTCGCCCGGGACTGGGCTACCAAGTTCAACGTGAGCTACGTGCCCGGCTACGACCCGGCGGATCCGACCGGGGCGAGGACCGGGAAGGCCGGCATCCTCAAGATTCCCGAGGCCCTGGTCCAGGAGGCGACCGCGGTGGTCCCGGGCACCGACGGTCAGAAGATGTCCAAGTCCTACAACAACACCATCGACGTCTTCGGCGAGGAGAGCGAGGTGAAGAAGCGGATCATGGGCATCAAGACCGACAGCACCCCCGTCGAGGCGCCCAAGCCCGTGGACACGCCACTCTACCAGCTCCTGCGGATCGTCCTCCCCGAGAGCGAGTTCGCAGCGGTGGACCGCTCCTGGCGAGAGGGCGGCAAGGGCTACGGCGAGTACAAGAAGACCTTGCTCACCGCCTACCATGCGACGTTCGACGGGCCGCGAGCCCGCTACCAGTCACTGCAGAAGGATCCGCGGGCAGTGGACGCCATCCTTCGCGCCGGGGCGGAGCGGGCCCGGGCGGTCGCCGCTCCGGTCATCGACCGGGTCCGACGGGCGGTGGGGATCGAGCGTTGACCCCTCGCGGACGGGGCTGGTAGGGCCAGGGCGCACGGTGCCCACCCATTCCCAGACCCCGGCCGAGCCGGAGGACGTCGAGCAGGCGGGCGTCGCCGCCCTGCACCCCGCCTTCCGGGTTGCGCTGCCTACCTTCGAGGGCCCGCTGGATCTGCTGCTGCACCTCATCCGCGAGCACAAGCTCGACGTGTTCGACATCCCCGTCGCGCTGATCGCCGAGAAGTACAACCAGTCGCTCGCCCAGATGGTGGCGCTGGACCTGGATGTCGCCGGTGAGTTCCTGGTGATGGCGGCGACCCTGGCCCACATCAAGAGCCGGCTCCTGCTCCCGCGCACCGAGGCGCCCACCGAGGCAGGCGAGGCGGAGGAGCAGGGCGATCCGCGCGCCGAGCTGGTGCGGCGGCTGCTCGAGTACCAGAAGTACAAGGACGTGGCCCGCCAGCTCGCCGAGAACCCGCTGCTCGACCGGGAGGTCTTCGCCCGCCGCATCACCCCGGCGGCCGCGGCGCAGGTCGAGTCGGCGGCGCTGGCCGAGGTGAGCGTCTACCGGCTGATCGAGGCGCTGGACCGGGTCCTGAAGGCGCTCGAGCCGCGGGTGGGGCACGAGGTGGTGCGCGACCAGCTCACGCTCTCCGCCGCGATGCAGGGCATCACCGCCCGGCTCCGGCCCGGCGAGCGGATCGGCTTCCTCCAGCTGTTCGAAGGTCAGCGGACCCGTGGCGCGGTGGTGGTCACCTTCCTCGCTTTGCTGGAGATGGTGAAGCTGCGGTTGCTCCGCGTACACCAGGACGAGGGGTCGAGGGACATCTGGGTATCGGCCGAGGCCGGTTCAATCGAGGGCGGGACCCCGGAGGTCGACGAGCGTGAGTACTCCTGAGAAGCCGGGCGAGGATGGCGAGCGCTCCGGCCCGGCGGTGCCGTTCAGCGAGGCGGAGGTCCGGGCGGTGACCCCGCAGCCGGCGGACGCCGAGCTGGAAGACGTCGAGCCGGCGGAGATCGACGAGCAGCCGGTGGAGTTCGAACCGTTCGAGCGGCTGGTCCAGCGCAGCAGGCGGCTGCCGCCCGAGCGGGTCCGGACCGTGGTGGAATCGCTGCTCTTCGTCACCGACAAGCCGGTCACCCTGGACCAGCTGCACGAGGCCACGGGCATCGACCGTCAACGTCTGCAGACGGCGCTGGAGCAGCTCGGCGGGATCCACCGCGACGGGGTGAGCGGCATCGTCCTCACCGAGGTGGCGGGTGGCTGGCAGCTCCGCACCGATCCGGACAGCGGCGAGTTCGTGCGGCGCTTCCTGAGGGTGAAGCCACAGCGGCTCACCCGGGCAGCGCTGGAGACGCTGGCGATCATCGCCTACCGCCAGCCGGTGACCCGGCCGGAGATCGAGGACGTGCGCGGGGTGGACTCGGGCGCGGTGGTGAAGGCGCTCCTCGAGCGGCGATTGATCAAGATCCTGGGAAAGAAGGACGAGGTGGGCCGGCCGATCCTCTACGGGACCACCCGCGAGTTCCTCGAGTTCTTCGCCCTCAAGGATCTCTCGGCGCTGCCGACGCTGCGCGAGTTCCACGAGCTGTCCGAGGAGCACCGGACCCTGGTGGACCGCGAGGCGCCGGCACCGCCGACGACCGAGGGTCTGGTGCAGGAGCTGGCCGATCCCGCCTTCGAGCAGGGTCTGGAGGCCGCCGCCCCCGGTGCGGAGGAGGCAATGGAGGCGCTGGAGCAGGCGATCGAGGAGGCCGAGGCGCGCTCCAAGGCGGCCGCCGCGTCGATCGGTAGCGAGTCGACCACGCCGCGCCCTGCGCCCGAGGAGACCGACCCGTGAGCGAGCGACTGCAGAAGTTCCTCGCCCGCGCGGGGGTGGCCTCGCGCCGCCATGCCGAGGGGCTGATCACCGCCGGGCGGGTGAGCGTGAACAACCAGCGCGTCACCGAGCTCGGCACCAAGGTGGAGTCGACCGACCTGGTCACGGTGGACGGCACGCTGGTGACCGCCCCGGAGAGCACGTCCTGGTACCTGGTGCACAAGCCACCGGGGGTGGTGACCACGCTGTCGGATCCCGAGGGACGGCCCACCGTCGCCGGGCTGCTCGAGGGCGTGGAGCAGCGGGTCTTTCCGGTCGGGCGGCTGGACTGGGATGCCGAGGGTGCGCTCCTCCTCACCAACGACGGCGCGGCGGCGCACCGGCTGCTGCACCCGAGCTTCGAGGTGCCCCGGACCTACCTGGTGAAGGTGAAGGGAACGCCCACCGAGGAGACGCTGGCCCGGCTGGTGGAGGGGGTACGCCTCGAGGATGGTCCGGCGCGCGCGCTGCGGGCGGAGCGCTTCGAGGCCACCGAGCGAAACACCTGGGTCCTCCTCCAGGTCGGCGAGGGGCGGCCACACCTGGTCAAGCGCCTCTGCGCCGCGGTGGGGCACCCGGTGGTCCGGCTCTTCCGGCCTGCGCAGGCGGGCGTCTCGGTCGCGGGGCTCCAGCCCGGCGAGCTCCGCCCGCTGACGCCCGAGGAGGTCGATCGGGTCCAGGCGGTGGTCGCGGGGGGCGCCGTGCCCGAGCCTCCCCCCTTCCTTCCGCCGAGGCGGCACGGCCGGGGTGGCGAGGACGACGAGCGCGCCGACCAGGCGGAGGAGGCGGCCAGAGACGTCGGCACTCCGGCGAGCGGCCCGGAGCCTCGGGGCGCTGGTCGCGCCGACCGCCGGCATCGGGCGCCCGGCGCAGGGGTGGCCGGGCGTGGCCGGGGTAGGGGTGAAGTCTCACGCGGTGTGGGCCGCCCGTTCGGCGATCGCCGGGGTGGCCCGCGTGGCGAGCGGGGGCGATCCGCGGCTCGATCGTTCGGTGGCGAAGGAGCCCGGGGAGGGTCGCGGCGCGCGGGCAGCGGCCGGTTCGGTGGAGGGCCGGACCAAGACCGGGAGGAAAGGCCCGACCGGAAGAGACCGTCCGCTGGGCGGGGGGGTGGATTCAGGGGCGGTCGGGGTGAAGGCCGCGCCGGCGCGGGCCCAGGCGGCCGGGACCGAGGGTTCGCTCGGGGCCCGAGGTCGGAGGAAGGCGGTCGGGAACTCCGCGGTGGTCGGGGCGGGAGCTTCGGTGGAGGCGCGGGCGAGCGACGGAGACCGTTCCCTGGAACCCGGGCTTCTGGCAGCCGGTCGTTCGAGGGACGCGGTGGCGGATTTCGCGGCGGGCGGGACGACGGCTTCGGTCGAGGCGCCCGGAAGGGACGAGAAGCGTCTGCTGGCACCCCGGCGGCGGGGGGAGGCGGGGGAGGACTTCGTGCTGGTGGTCGGGGCGGCGGGCGCGCCGGGGCGCGTCCCGGTGGCCCCAGCGGCGGATTCGGTCGAGGCGCGGGCGAGGGACGACGACCCGGCCGTGACAGCGCCTCGTTCGAGGGACGGCGTGGCGGGTTCGGCGGCGGCGCCGCGGCCTCCGGCAATCGGGACGGTCGCTTCGGTCGAGGACCGGGCGGAGGCGAGGGACGGAGACCCGGTCGTGAGGCGTCGTTCGGCCGGGGTGGCGGCAGTTTCCGCGCTGGCCCCGGCGCCGGACCGCGTGGGGGGAGTCGGAACGTGGGCCTCCCCGGCGCCGGGCGCCCACCGGGACACGGTGGATCGACGTCCGGCGGGCGCGGCCGCTTCGGCGCGCTCCCCCGCGGTGGCGGGGAGCGAAGGCCCCGACCCGGAGGACCACGCGGTGGAGGTGCAGGTGGGAGAGGTGGCGGCCGGCGCTGAGGCCGGCGCTCACGGCGCGTCCTCGGGGTGAGGTAAAACCCCGTCCCATCGATGGATCCTGCACGGCTCAAAGCCGATGCCGGTGCGGCCCTGGCCGCAGGACACTTCTCGCGCGCCGCCTCGCTCTACGCGGCCTACTGCGCCAGCGCTCCCCGGGACCGACAGTCGCACCTCCGGCTGGGTGACGCCTACGCGCGTGCCGGCGAGAAAGCGCGCGCCATCGACGCCTACCTCGCTGCGGCACGGGGGTTCGCCGAGGACGGGTTCCTGGCCCGGGCCATCGCGGCGAGCAAGCGCGTCCTGGAGCTGGACCCGAACCACACCCAGATGCAGCGCATCCTGGCCGACCTGTACGCCAAGCGCGCCGCCGGTGGGCAGGCCTTGCGGGCGCTGCTCGGCAAGCCGGAGCCGGCGCGCGACGAGCCCCTCCCGGTGCGCCCGTTCGAGCCGCTCGGCGCCGAGGCACCGGCGGTCACCGAGCCCGGCACGCCGAAGCCCGTTCCCGCCGGTCCGGCGCGGCCCGCGTCGTCCGAGCCGGGGGAGCTGCTGGTCACCGAATACATGCTCGAGCCGGACCCGAAGGAGCCGACGCTCGAGGAGGTGCTCCGCACCGAGGCGGATCATCGGGTCGAGACCCCGCTTCCGCTCGGCCCTCCGGCTGCGCCCTCCGTCGACCTCCCGCCCGAGACGTCCGAGCCAACGACGACCTCGAGCGCCCCGGCTCCGCCGCTGCCCACCCCGGCGCCGGCGCCGGTGCCCCGGTTCGTGGAGCTGAGCCTCGAGGACGCCGGAGGGACCGGGGGGCTCGACCTGCCCGTCGAGACCCCTCCGGCCAGCCAGACGAAGCCCGGCGAGGACCCCGGCTACATCGATCTGGAGATCGAGGACGACCCCCCCGCTCCGGCGCCCCTCGCGCTGGATCCGGGCCCACTCATCCACGCCCTCGAGCAGGCGGCAGAGCTCGCCCCGGCAGAGCCGGCCCTCGCCCGGAATCCCTTCGTCGCCCCCGCGGCGCGCAACGTCCCCCGGGCCCCGCTGTTCTCCGACCTGTCGCACGGGGCCTTCGTCGAGCTGGTGGAGCGCTGTCCGCTCCGCCGCTTCGAGGCCGGCGATCGGATCATCCAGCAGGGCGACCCGGGCGACAGCTTCTACGTCATCTGCGAGGGACGGGTGTCGGTCCTCCGCGAGGACGACCGCCTCGCCCACCCGGTCGCGGCGCTCGAGGCCGGGGAGTTCTTCGGTGAGGTGGCGCTCCTCGCCGGTGGCCCACGAACGGCGTCGGTCTATGCGCTCACCGAGGACACCCAGGTGCTGGAGATCTCCGGGCAGCTGCTGATGGAGCTCGCCCGCAGCCACCCGGGGGTCGCCTCGGCCCTCAAGACCTTCTGCCGGCAGCGCCTGCTGAGCAATCTCTTGTCCACCTCGGCGCTCTTCCGGCCGCTGGAGCGGGGCGAGCGACGGGAGCTGGCCACGCGGTTCCGGGCGCGCGACGCGCTGGCCGGCGAGGTGGTCATCTCCCAGGGCGGGCAGGGCGACGGGCTCTACGTCATCCTCGCCGGCGAGGTCGAGGTGCTCCGCGACGGCGCCTCGGCCGGCACGCTCGGCGCCGGGGACGTGTTCGGCGAGATGTCCCTCCTGGACGGGGTGCCCGCCATCGCCACGGTGCGGACCCTGCGGCGGACCTCGCTGCTCCGGCTTCCCGCCTCCGAGCTGTCCGCGGTCCTCGAGCGCTACCCTGCGGTGCGCGCCCACCTCGAGGCGTTGCGCGATGCCCGCGCGGAGATCAATGCCCGGCTGCCGCTCACACCGGATGACGAGCCGTTCTTCGTGGTCTAGCCCTGGAGACAACCCCCCCGTGACCCTCCGCCTCGCCGCCGCCTCCGTCCTGATCCTCTGCCTCGCCGGCTGCGCGCACACGGCGCTCGAGGGTAGCGATCTCGATCGCGTCCAGCGCCCCGCCTTCGTCTCCCGGGTGACCGACGAGGCCGGGCCACGCGTCAACGTGTACCGCTCCGACTCGGCCCAGGCGGCGAAGCTCGCCGGAACCTCGCCCGAGGACGCCGACAAGAAGCTGGAGGAAAGCCTGCGGCCGGCGCTCTCCCGGTTCGAGGCGGCGGAGCGACTGCGCTCGCACGTCCAGGCCGCCATCCAGTCGGAGAAGCCCTGGTCGCAGGCGGTCCCGCCGTCGCAGGTGGCCAGCGCGCTGGAGACGTTCCTGGTCCAGGAGGTCCCCGGGAGCCCCCCGGACTACACGCGGCTTCGCCCGCTGGGGGCGGACTCGGTGGTGGAGTTCGTGATCGAGGAGTACGGGATGCGCACCGAGAAGGGGGTGCCCCAGACCTGGGTGCGCGGGACCGGCCGCATGTTCCGCCTGGCAGACGGCGGGGAGATGTGGCGCTCCGGATTCTCCGGGACGTCCACCGAGGTCGGGCTGACGCCGCTGGATCCGTCCACCCTCGCCGCCAACCCACGCCCGTTCCACGAGCAGATGGTCGCGGTGCTCGACTCGGTGTCGGTCCAGCTGGCGCGCCAGCTGAGCCCCACCAACCGCGCAGGCGGCGCGCCCACCCCGCCCGGGACCGGCGAGCTGCGGGCGCCCACCGACGAGCGCACCCCGCTGGAAAAGGAGATCGACAAGTCGAAGGCGGCGCCGCCCCCGGACGCGACCACCCCGACGGGAGTGCCGGTCGACGTGGGCTCCTCCAAGAAGAAGCCACCCCGGGAATCGGCGCCTCCGCCGGACGCCACGGCGCCCACCGAGGTCCCGGTCGACTCGAAGAAGAAGTGAGATGCGACGGCAGGCCGCGTCACAGGGTCCTCTGGTAAGATTGGCGATTCCGCTTCGTGTCCGCGAACGCTCTCATCACCGTCGATGGCTCCTCCGGCGGTCAGTCGCTACGGACTGCGTTGACCCTCTCGCTGGTCACGCAGCGGCCGTTCCGCGTGGAATCGTTCTGCGCGGCGCGGATCGCCCCGGGGCTCCGGCCGAGGCATCTGTCGCTGCTGCGGGCCGCAGAAGCGCTCGGGGGACGGGTGGAGGGCGGGCTGGCCGGGGCGCTCGCCTTCTCCTTCCAGCCAGGGCCGGTGTCGGCGGGGAGCTACGTGCTCGAGCTGGGGGCGTCGGCGCCGGCGTGCCTGGTGTTCCAGTGCCTCTTCTACCCGCTGGCGCTCGCCGGAGGAGGGGAGCTCCGTCTGCTCGGGCTGACCCACGCCCCGAAGGGGCCCACCTACCACCACCTGGCCTGGGTCTGGCTTCCGCTGCTCGAGGCGTACGGGCTCCGGGCGTCGCTCTCGCTCCAGCGGGCGGGGTTCTGGCCCGAGGGGGTGGGAGAGTTCCGAGGCCTGGTGCAGGGGCCCGGCGAGCCCCCACTCCGGGTGGAGGTGCCGGCGCGGGGCACGCTGCAGGACGTCGAGGTGCGAAGCCTGGTCGGCGGCGTGCCGTTCGATGTCGCCGCGCGCCAGGCCCGGGCGGCGGAGAACGCACTCCGCGAGCGGGGCATCTACTGCCACGCGGAGAACCTGCCGCTGCCGGTGGGGAAGACTCCGGGGACCCTGGTCTTCATCCGGGCCCAGTTCGAGAACACCTTCGCCGCCTTCGCCGCGGTGGGAGCGCGGAACGCCTCGCCCGAGGAGGTGGGCGCGAAGGCAGCCCACGCGCTCGCCGACTTCATGCAGACGCCCGGCGCGCTGGACGAGCACCTCGCGGACCAGATCCTCCTCCCGGCGGCGCTCCTGGCGGCGGGACGGCTCGGCGCGTCCTCCCCGGGCACCACCCGCTTCACCGCTGCCCGGCTCACCCCGCACCTCCGGGTCACCGCGGCCCTGCTGGAGGAGTTCCTCCCGGTACGGGTCGAGGTGAAGGAAGAGGGCGAGGTGGCCGTCCTTCCACGCGGCGCGGCCTGACGTCGGTCCGCCGCAGGGCCCCCGAAATCCCCGGGCGCGTGCGTGGGCCGGGTCGCACGCGCTAGACAGCGTGCGTCCCATGCTCCGCCTCCTCGTCGCCGCGCTGGTCAACCTCGTCCTGCTCCTCGCCGCGGGGGTGCAGGTGCCGTTCCGCCTGCTGCGGCGGAAACGCGCCCCGGTCTACGTCCGCTTCGTGGTGAAGGGCGACCCGCCGTACCGCCAGCCCTTCCAGCGGCGCTGGCCGTGGCGGCGCGAGCGGCACGTCCCGGGCCAGGTCACCTCGCTCCACCTGCTCGACGAGGCACTGGACACCCTCGCTGCCGAGGCCACGGTGAAGGGCGTCGTCCTACAGGTCGAGTCTCTGGAGATGCCGGCCGGCAAGCGCAGCTGGCTCGCCGAGCGGCTGGCCGCGTTCCGGGCCCGGGGAAAGGAGGTGGTGGGCACGGCGGTGAGCGCGGGGAACCCGGAGTACGCGCTGCTGTGCGCCGCAGACCGCATTGCCCTGCCACGGGCCGGGCGGCTCGAGCTCACCGGCTTCCTGGCAGAGGCCACCGCCGCCGGCCGGGCCTTCGAGCAGCTGGGCATCCATCCGGAGTTCGTCCGCCGCGGCGAGCACAAGACCGCCCCCGAGCTGTTCACCCGAGCGGAGGTCTCGCCCAACCAGCGGGCGGCGCTGGAGCAGTTCCTGGACGAGCGACACACCGAGCTGGTGGAGGAGGTGGCACGCGGCCGTCGGCTCTGCCTCGAAGAGGCCCGGGCCCGGGTGGACCAGGGGCCGTACAGCGCCTCCCGTGCCCAGGCGCTGGGGCTGGTGGACCTCATCGCCGACGACGTCGGGCTGCCCGCCGCGCTGGGGCTCGAGGCCGACGAGGATCGTGCGCTGGCCGGCGCGGCAGGCATCGGCACCTTCCGGGACTGGGAGCGCGCGCGGCGGCTGCCGCGCGTCCGCTGGATGACCTGGCGGCGCACGACGCGGCTGGCCGTGGTTCCGGTCTCCGGGATGATCGCCCAGGCACCTTCGGGCGCGCCCCCGGTGGGGCCGGCCATCGCCGGCTCCGAGACGCTGGTCGCGGGACTCCGGGCGGCGGCCCGTGACCGCGCGAGCCCGGCGGCGGTGCTGTACGTGAACAGCCCCGGCGGGAGCGCACTGGCCTCCGAGCTGGTGCTCACCGAGGTGAGGCGGCTCGCGGCGCGCAAGCCGGTCATCGCCTACGTCGACCGGGTGGCCGCCTCGGGCGGGTACATGGTCGCGCTCGGGGCGAAGGAGATCTGGACCAGCCCGGGGAGCATCCTGGGCAGCATCGGCGTCTTCGCCGGGAAGTTCGACCTCTCGGAGCTCCTGACCCGGGTCGGCGTGCACCGGGAGGTGCTGACCCGTGGCGAGCACGCGGGCCTGCTCACCTCGGCGCGCCCGCTCACCCTCGGGGAGCGCGAGGCGCTCGAGGCCGAGGTGGAAGAGATCTACGGCCGCTTCGTGGAGCTCGTCTCGGAACACCGCGGGATGTCGCCCGAGGCGGTGCGCGCGCGGGGCGAGGGTCGGGTCTACACCGCGGTCGCCGCCCAGGAAGCGGGGCTGGTGGACACCCTGGGCTCGTTCGAGGCGGCCTGCGCCCGCGCCTTCGCGCTCGCCGGACGTGCCCCGCGCCGGTTCGAGCTGCATCCGTTCGGGCTCCCGCGGCGACGGCTGCCGCTGCTCTCGCTGCTCCGCGGCGTGCTCGCCCCGGCGGTGTACGCGCTCTGGTGGCCGACCTGGACCGGGCCCGGCCTCCGGGGCAGCGAGGACTTCGGGGTGGACGGCGGGTAGGCTGGAGCTCCCTGGTGCGCGCCCTCGCCGTCCTCGTCCTGCTGCTCGCCGCCGGCTGTGCCACCGCCCCGCGCAGCTCGCCGGCGGAGGCCTACCTCTCGGCGCTGGAACGCAACGACCTCGACGCCGCCTGGTTGCTGACCTCCACCCGGTTCCGGGAGGGCACCGACCGCGGCGCGTTCCAGGCCCGGCTGGCCGACCCCGCGTTGCGGGCCGCCCACGTGGCCCGGGTGCGCGCCGCGCTCGCCGAGGCCGCCCCGGAGCTGCTCGACGTGCCCCCTCCCACCGGGCAGCCGGCCGAGGCGGTGCGGGCGCTGGTCCGGGCGGCCCGGGCCGCGGACTTCGCCGAGGCCTGGCGATGGCTCGCCGCGCCCGAGCGGGCCCGCTACACCCCGGAGCGTCTCGCCCGGGACTTCCAGGCGGCGCCCGGAACCGACCAGCGGCTGTCCCGGGCCCTGGTGGCGGTGGAGCGTCCGGGCGAGACGGCGGGCGCGGAGACCCGCTGGCCGTTACCGAGCGGCGGGGCCGTGCGGGTGGTGCTCGAGGACGGCAACCCGAGGGTGATCGCGCTGGAGTAGTGGTTTGACAGGCCGCGCACCCCCGGGCGAGGGTGCCCGCCCGCCGGCAGGACTGCGGACACATGGGAGTGACGATGCCCACCGAGAAGGACGTGCTTGCGGCGTTGAGCACGGTGATGGACCCCGAGCTGAACGTGAGCCTGGTGCAGGCCGGGATGGTGAAGTCGGTTCGCGTCGACGGGGGGCGCGTCTCCGCCACCATCGAGCTCACCACCCCTGCGTGCCCGCTGAAGGGGAAGATCCAGGCCGACGCCGAGGCCGCGCTCAAGGCCGTTCCGGGAGTCACCGGGCTCGACCTCACATGGGGCGCGCAGGTGCGCGGCCAGCCGCAGGCCACCGGGATGCTCCCTGGGGTGAAGAACATCATCCTGGTGGGCGCGGGGAAGGGCGGGGTGGGGAAGAGCACGGTCGCGGTGAACCTCGCCGTGTCCCTGGCGAAGCACGGGGCGAGCGTGGGGCTCCTGGACGCCGACTTCTACGGCCCCTCCATCCCGATGATGACCGGGCTGTCGGACCAGCGGCCGGTGAGCCCGGACGGGAAGCGGCTGGAGCCGCTCGAGGCGCTGGGGATCAAGATCATGTCCCTCGGCTTCCTGGTCGAGCCCGACCAGGCGCTCATCTGGCGAGGGCCGATGCTCCACGGCGCCCTCCAGCAGCTGATGCGCGACGTCAACTGGGGCGCCCTCGACTACCTGGTGATGGACCTGCCGCCGGGCACCGGGGACGTGGCGCTCACGGTGTCGCAGAGCATCCGGGCCTCGGGGGCGGTGCTGGTGACGACTCCCCAGGACGTGGCCCTGGCCGACGTGGTGCGGGCCAAGCAGATGTTCGACAAGGTGCACATCCCGGTGCTGGGCATCGTGGAGAACATGAGCGAGTTCGTCTGCCCGCACTGTCACACCACCACTGCCATCTTCCACCATGGGGGCGGGCGGCGCGCCGCGGAGCTCTTCGGGGTTCCTTTCCTGGGCGAGATCGCGCTCGAGCTTCAAGTCAGGGTGGGCGGGGACGAGGGGCGGCCAGTGGTGGCCGCGTTCCCCGAGTCGGCGGAGGCCCAGGCCTTCATGTCGGTGGCCCGCGCGGTGGCCGGACGGGTGTCGGTGGCCAACGGGGCGCGCCCGGCAGCAGCGCCTGTCCCCGCGGCGAGCTAGGCTCCCTCCCGCGTGGTGGACGCCTCCATGGACGAGGACGAGCTCGACGTCGATGCGCCGGACGCCCCGGGAGATGGGCCGCGCGGCCCCATCGTCGAGCTGATGCGCAAGGTGGCCTTCGCCGGGCTGGGGGCGCTGTTCATGACCGAGGAAGGGATCCGCGCCCTCGCCGGTCAGCTCAAGCTTCCCAAGGAGGCGCTGGGCTTCGTCCTCTCGCAGGCCGAGCGCACCAAGGACGAGGTGGGGCGCGTCCTGTCCGAGGAGGTCCGCCGGTTCCTCCGCTCGGACAAGCTCCGGGCGGAATTCCTCCAGCTGCTCTCCGGCATGCGGGTGGAGGTGACCGCGCAGGTCCGGCTGGTCCCCGACCCCGAGCGAAAGCCCGGTGAGCCACCGAGATCCCGGGTGGAGGTGACCACCGTGCGCACCCGGGGCTCGCGCAAGAAGTCCGAGTGACGTTCTCCGGCCCTCCGGAAGCGGCGGCGGGCGGCACCCACCGCTCGCGGCTCCTGCGCCGCCTCGTGCCGCTGGCGCTGATCGCCCTGGGCCTCGTGCTCTGGCGCAGTCCTCTGTTGCCCCAGCCGCACACCCTCGTCTGGGACCGACCGTCCGGTCAGTCGGTGGCCTCGGCGGAGGTGCAGCTCTGGCGGGGGGAGGCGCTGCTCGCGCGGGCCGAGTGGCCCGACGCCTCGCAGGGCACGCTCAGCCAGCAGCTCACCCTCCGGGGCGGGAGCGTCCGGGTGCTGAGCTTCGTCCGGCTGCGCGACGGGACCGAGCGCCGCGGCGACCAGGAGCTCACTCTCGGGGGCGAGGAGGTGGTGCACGCGCCCCTTCTCCCCGTCGACCGTTGACCGGCCCGGGGGCCGACAGTAGACAGCCGGGCCGAGGCAACCATGGCCAACGAGCACGTGCTGGTGGTCGGCGCAGGACAGATGGGAGCGGGAGTCGCCCAGGTCGCACTGACCGCCGGGCTCCGGGTCACGCTCGTGGACGTGGCAACGGAGGCGGTGGAGAAAGGCGCCGGGCGCATCCGCACGGGGCTGGGGAAGCTCCGGGAGAAGGGCAAGCTGGATGCGCATGCCGAGAAGGCCGCGCTGGACCGCCTGGTGCTCGCCACCAGTGCCCGCGAGGCCCGGGAGGTGGACGTGGCCATCGAGGCTGCGACCGAGAACGAGGAGCTGAAGAAGCGCATCTTCCAGGACCTCGACGCGGTGGTCCGCCCCGGCGGGGTGCTGGCCACCAACACCTCGTCCATCCCCATCACCCGCATCGGCGCCGCGACCCGGCGTCCCGAGGCGGTCATCGGGATGCACTTCATGAACCCGGTGCCGGTGATGCAGCTGGTGGAGCTGATCCGCGGTGCGGCCACGTCGGACGCCACCTTCGAGTTCACCCGGCTGCTGGCCCAGGCGATGGGGAAGACGGTGGTCGCCTCGCGCGACTATCCCGGATTCATCGTCAACCGCATCCTCATCCCGATGCTCAACGAGGCGGCCTACGCCCTGATGGAGGGGCTGGGGACGGCCGAGGACATCGACACCGCGATGAAGCTCGGCACCAACCAGCCCATGGGCCCGTTGCAGCTGGCGGACTTCATCGGCCTGGACACGGTGCTGTTCATCGCCGAGGTGATGCACCGGGGGCTGGGGGATCCGAAGTACCGGCCCTGTCCGCTGCTCCGGCAGTACGTGGACGCCGGCTGGCTGGGGAAGAAGACCGGGCGCGGGTTCCACGTCTACGAGAGGTGAGGAGGGGCCATGGCCGAGGTGAACGTCCGGGTCGAGATCGAGGGTCTGTTCGCCACGGTGACGGTGGACCGGCCGAAGTCGCTCAACGCGCTGGACACCCGCACCCTTCAAGAGCTGGAGAGGGCCGCGGGTGACCTCGCCCAGCGCAGCGACCTCCGCGGGGTCATCGTCACCGGGGCGGGGGAGAAGGCCTTCGTCGCCGGGGCGGACATCGCGGCGATGAACGGCATGAATGCCGACCAGGCCCGTCACTTCGGCGCCCTGGGGCAGCGGGTGATGGACGTCATCGCCGCGCTCCCGATGCCGGTGGTGGCGGCGGTCAACGGCTTCGCGCTCGGGGGCGGCTGCGAGCTGGCCCTGGCCTGCGACTTCATCTACGCCTCGGACAACGCGCGGTTCGGGCTGCCCGAGGTGAGCCTCGGCATCCTCCCCGGCTTCGGAGGGACGCAGCGGCTGACCCGTCTGCTGGGCCGTGCCAGGGCCAAGGAGCTCATCTTCAGCGGGGACGTCATCGATGCGGCCAAGGCCAGGGAGATCGGCCTGGTGCTGGACGTCGTTCCGTTGCCCCAGCTCCTCGGCCACGTCCGCGCCGCGCTGGAGCGGGTGGCGAAGAAGGGGCCGCTGGCGGTTCGCCGGGCCAAGGAGGCCATCGACCGCGGCGCGGACCTCGAGATGGCCGATGGGCTGCGCATCGAGCGCGAGGTGTTCTCCGACCTCTTCGCCTCCGCCGACCGGCGGGAGGGAATGAAGGCCTTTCTCGAGAAGCGGCCCCCGGTCTTCACCGGACGCTAGGCACCAGGCGCTCATGGACTTCGAACTGACCGATCTGCAGCGCGAGACGCAGCGCCTGGCCCGCGAGTTCGCCGCCCGGGAGCTGCTCCCCAACGCCCGGAAGTGGGACGAGGAGCACCGGTTCCCGGCCGAGGTGGTGAAGAAGCTGGCCGAGCTGTCGCTGCTCGCGGTGGCGGTCCCCGAGGAGTGGGGTGGGGCGGGCCTGGACAACGTGGCCTATGCCCTCTCCATCGAGGAGCTGAGCCGCGGGGACGCCTCGGTGGGGGTCATCTCCTCGGTGAACAACTCGCTCTACTGCGACCCGATCCTCAAGTTCGGCACCGACGCCCAGAAACGCGAGTGGCTGGTCCCGTTCGCCCGCGGGGAGAAGCTGGGGTGCTTCGGGCTCACCGAGCCCGAGGCCGGCTCGGACGCGGCGGCGCAGAAGACCACCGCCGTGCGCAAGGGCGACAGCTACCTCATCAACGGCAGCAAGAACTGGATCACCAACGGCCCGGTGGCGGACGCGATCGTCCTCTTCACCATGACCGACCGGGCGGCGGGCCACCGCGGCATCTCGGCGTTCATCGTCCCCATCAGCACCCCGGGCTTCAACCGGGCGCAGCCGGACCGGAAGATGGGGATCTCCGCCGCGCTGTCCTGCTCCATCTTCTTCGAGGACATGGTGGTCCCGGCGAAGAACCTCCTCGGCAAGGAGGGCGACGGCTTCAAGATCGCCATGTCCACGCTCGACGGGGGGCGCATCGGCATCGCCGCGCAGGCGATCGGCATCGCCCGGGCCGCCTTCGAGGAGGCGCTCCGCTACGCCCAGGACCGGAAGACCTTCGGGCAGCCCATCGCCAACCACCAGGCGATCCAGTTCATGCTCGCCGACATGGCGACCGAGATCGACGCCGCGCGGCTCCTGGTGCTCAAGGCCGCACTGATGAAGGACGCCGGGGTACGGCACAGCGCCGAGTCGGCGATGGCCAAGCTCTACGCCAGCGAGATGGCGAGCCGGGTGGCCAACAAGGGGCTGCAGATCCACGGCGGCCAGGGGTACAGCAAGGAGTTCGACGCCGAGCGCCACGTCCGCGACGCCCGGATCACCGAGATCTACGAGGGTACGAGCGAGATCCAGCGCATCATCATCAGCGGCACCCTACTCAAGGAGTGACCATGCTCGTCCCGCTTCTGGTCGTGCTCGCCGCCGCCGCCCCCGACGCCGGGACCACGGCTGCGCCCGGCGTCGGTGCGGCCACGCCGGCCCGCGGCTCCGGACCGGAGAAGCTGCCCTTCACCCCCGACACCATGCGCGAGGTGGTGCGGGCCAAGCAACCGGAGATCGAGCGCTGCTGGGAGCAGACCCTGGCCGGCACGGACAAGCCGGTCGACGGCAAGTTGCAGACCCACTTCGTCATCACCCCGGACGGAACGGTGAAGCAGGCCAAGGTGGTGAAGAAGGGTACCACCCTGAAGAACGAGGCCCTTCACCGCTGCGTGGAGACGGTGCTCTCCACGATGGTGTTCCCCAGGCCCCCGGACGGCAAGGACCACCCGGTGGAGTACCCGTTCAACCTCAAGGCCGTCCGCTGATGGAGCTCCATCTCACCGAGGCGCAGGCCCTGGTCCGCAACACCGCCCGGTCGTTCGCCCGGGAGCGGGTGGCGCCGGGAGCCCGCGAGCGCGATCGGACCGAGGCCTTTCCCGCCGAGCTGCTGCGCGAGATGGCGGAGCTGGGCCTGCTGGGGGTCAACGTCCCGGCGGCGTACGGCGGCGCCGAGGCGGGGGCCGTGGCCTATGCCCTGGCGATGATGGAGATCGCCGAGGCCTGCGCCTCCACCGCGGTGGCGATGGCGGTCACCAACATGTGCGCCGAGCTGATCACCGCCTTTGGCACCGAGGCGCAGAGGACGCGGTACGTCACCAGGCTCACCTCGGGTGAGGCGGTGGCAGGGGCGTTCGCGCTGTCCGAGCCCCAGGCCGGGAGCGATGCCTCGGCGCTGGAGACCCGGGCCGAGCGCGGCAGGGGAGGCTGGGTGCTGAACGGCAGCAAGCAGTGGATCACCTCCGGAGATCGGGCCGGGGTCATGGTCGTCTGGGCGCGGACTGGTGGGCCTGGCGCGGGGGGGCTGTCGGCGTTCGTCGTCGAGGGGGGCACTCCCGGGCTCACCGTGGGCCGGCACGAGGACAAGATGGGGCTGCGGGCCTCCAGCACCGTGCCGCTCCAGTTCGAGGAGTGCCTGCTGCCCGCCGACGCGCTCCTGGGCGAGGAGGGGCAGGGGTTCAAGCTGGCGATGGTGGCCCTCGACGGCGGACGCATCGGGATCGCCTCCCAGGCCTGCGGGGTGGCGCGAGCCGCGCTCGCCGCCGCCGTGCACTACACCCGGGAGCGCAAGGCATTCGGCAAGTCGGTGTCGGACTTCCAGGCCGTGCGCTTCATGCTCGCCAACATCCAGACCGAGCTCGCCGCGGCCGAGCTGATGACCTTGCGGGCAGCGGGGCTCAAGGAGTCGGGGCGGCCCTTCTCCCGGGAAGCCTCGATGGCCAAGGTGTTCGCCTCGGAGATGGCGAACCGGGCGGCGGACAAGGCGGTCCAGCTCCACGGGGGGTACGGGTACATCGACGAGTTCCCGGTGGAGCGGTACCTGCGCGACGCGCGGGTGCAGACCATCTACGAGGGGACCAGCGAGATCCAGCGGATGGTCATCGCCAGGGATCTGCTGAGGTCCGAAGGCTGAGCCCCCCGGGGCTGCGCAAGGCCTCGTTCCGGGCGCCGGCGCGCGGCACGGATGGAACCTCGCCGCCTCGATGGGACGCAGGAGCGACCGGCGGCGTGGGTGCGGTGCCCGGGCGAGCGGCCTGCGCGCACCCCGCGCGCTCAGGGGAGGCACGGTGATGCGCCGGTTTCGCGGAGGCGGTTTCCGACCCAGCCGCCCGGGCAGGCCTGCCTTCCGCGAGTCAGCACCTCCAGCCTCGGGAGGACGGTTTCCTGAAGCTGCGTTTGCGAAACCGTTTGGAATGGCTCGGAGGACCTCGCGGCCCCTCGGGCCATCCGGGCGGCCGTTTCGGTATCTGCAAGCCGGTTCGAAGCACAAAACCGGTCGGTCAGGCCGGGGCGACTGGGGAGCAGCCCAGCGGCATCCGACCTGCCGGTTTCGGGGTGCTCCACCCCCGAGCGTGTCCGGATCAGCCGATGCCGAAACGCGCCAGCAATTCGGGGAGTCGCTGCGTCAGCCCCAGGCGCGCCGCGGCGGCCTCGAGCATCCGGCGCTCCTGGCGGTCCACCTTGCCGTCCACCAGCGCGATCTGCACCAGCGAGCGGAGGAAGCTCTCGCCGCCCGGGCCCGGGGGCGGAACCAGCCGCTCGAACAGCGCCGGGTCGGCCTTCAGCGCCAGCTCCACGTTCTCGTAGGGCACGCCCCAGCGCTCGGCGCACAGCTTGAGCATCCGCCGCTCGCGGTCGTCCACGTCGCCACTCGCCGCGGCCATCGCCGCCATGGTGTACAGGAGCCGCTGTCGCTCGGCCACATCCAGGACCGTGTCCCGGGCGGCCGCCGGCACCTGCGCCGCAGCCTGGGCACCCGGCTGCGCCCGCGACCGCGCCGCCCACACCTCGAACGGCTCGGCCCGGCAGAGCACCCAGTCGTGGGCGCCGTCGTTCAGGGTCGCCCCGCAGTGCTCGCAGGTGGGCTGCACCGAGTCCCCCAGCGGCGCCCCGCAGTTGCCGCACCGTGCGGTCGCCATGCCTCGCGTCTGGTCCGTCCTCACTGCTGCCTTGCGCTCGAGAGTGAAGATCCACCGCTGGGGCAAGGTGGCCAGGGTCCCGGGGGATGCGCCCGCGGGAACCACGCCCATCCGCGCGCTCCAGCGGACCTCCACGTGCGCCAGGGTCGTCGCCGGCCCGGTCTCGATGCCCCGGACCGCCACGCTTCCCACCGCCGCCTGGAGGAAGACCCGCCGGCGCTGCCGCCCCCGCAGCGCGGCGTCGTCCGCCGTCATCTCGGCCAGGAAGCCGGACGTGGCCAGCTTCGCCATCCGCCCCGGCTCCCCCCGCGACTGCGCGTCGATCCAGCCCCAGAAGAGCAGGGAGGCCCGGTCCTCCAGCACCTCCAGCGACAGCGCCGGGTCGGCGGCGCGCAGCCCGTCCAGGCCCGGCACCTCCACCGGCGCACTGCCGGCCTCGACGGCCTGGGTGATCTCCGCGAGCACCCAGTCGTAGGCACCGCTGTTCACGATCGCGCCGCAGTAGGTGCAGTTGCCCGCAGCGCCTCCGTCGAACGGGGCTCCGCAGTTCGGGCACTTGCCGGGCGGCAGCGCCCCGTCCGTCCGGGACCGGGTGCCGGGCCGCCGCACGAACGACCACACCTCGGTGAACGGCTCCAGCGGGGCACGGCGCGCCCGGGCCATCGCCTCATCGAGCGACAGCGACACCGGTACGTCCAGGTCCCGGGCCTGGGCCCGGATTCGCACGTGCAGGGTGTCGAAGGCCGAGGTTCGCTCCAGGCCCACCGGCTGGAGGTCCAGCACCGCCATGTCTGCGGTCACGTTCCGCACGGCCTGCGCGCGGAGCAGATCGAGCTGCACCCGGAAGCGCTGGAAGGTCGCGTCGGAGAGGTCTCGGCGCACCGGCCCGAGCTCACCCGACGCCCACGCCGCCTGCACCCGGAGGAACAGCGACTTCACCTGATCGAGGAAGGCCACCAGGTCGAACGCCGGGTCGGAGGCGTGCAGCGCGTCCACCCAGCCCGTCACCTCGCGGGCCGAAGGAGGGGAGACGCCCCGCGCGTCGGCCGCCTCGAACGCCCGCTGCGTGCTCGCCGTTGCCCCGAAGTTGCGCGTGTACGCCCGCCACACCACGAACACCACCCCGATCAGCGCCAGGGTGAACACCGGGTGGCCCAGGAAGAAGAGCAGCAACCCCAGGTCGCTCCCCGAGGACGAGCCACGGCCGCTGGACCAGGAGCTCGAGCCATGCGAGCCCGACGAGGACCACGAACCGCCGGACGAGCGGGAGCTGGAGCTGCTCGAGCTGTGCGAACCGCTGTAGTGCTGCCCGCCACCGACCCGGGCCACCGCAGGGGTCGCCAGCATCAGGAGCAGGGCGAAGAAGAACGCGCGTCGATCCATCGTCGCCGGGCGCCGGCAGGACGGAAGTGTAACGGGGAGAGTCGCCGTCTTGCCATCGGGGGCCGGGTCGACCTAGGTGCCTGCGGGCGAGACATCGAGGGAGATTGCACACATGGGAACCTTCCGGGAGGAACGCCACGGGCCGGTCGAGATCTGGACGCTCGACGCCGAGGACACGCGCAACGCCATCAGCCGGGCGGTGCTGACCGAGCTCGAGGCCCGGGTGGCCCGTGTCTCCGGCGGCCAGGAGGTGCGTGCGGTCATCCTCACCGGCGCTGGCGACAAGGCGTTCTGTGCGGGGGCCGACCTCAAGGAGCGCGCCACGATGACCGAGGCCGAGGTGCGGGCGTTCCTCGGCGGACTGCGCCGCACCCTGCGCGCCATCGAGACCAGCAGCACCATCTTCATCGCCGCGATCAACGGCTCGGCCCTCGGCGGCGGCACCGAGCTGGCGTTGGCCTGCGATCTCCGGATCGCCGCGCCGGCCGCCGAGCTCGGGCTCACCGAGGTGCGCCTGGGCATCATCCCCGGGGGCGGCGGGACACAGCGGCTCCCCCGGCTGGTGGGCGCCGGCCGGGCCAAGGACCTCATCCTGACCGGGCGGCGGGTGAACTCGGCCGAGGCCTTCGCCATCGGGCTCGTCCAGCGCCTCGCCCCGGAGGGACGGCTCCTCGACGTGGCGCTCGCCGTGACCGAGCAGATCGCCGAGAACGCACCCCTTGCGGTGGCCGCGGCCAAGCGCGCCATCGACCGCGGGCTCGACCTGGGCATGGAGGACGCCCTCGCCCTGGAGCTGGAGCTGTACGAGACGGTCCTCCGCTCGGAAGACCGCCTCGAGGGACTGCGGGCCTTCGCCGGGAAGCGACCGCCGGCCTGGAAAGGGCGCTGAGCCTGCGGGCCGAGGGGGCTACGCGTTCGCCCGCTCGAGGTCCTGGGCCTTGTTCCGGGCCTGGTCGAAGAGGCTCATCGCCCGGTCCTTGACCTCGTTCCGCAGCTCGACTCCCGGCTTCGGGGCCAGCGCCAGCGCCACCACCGCGCCCACGATGCCGCCGAGGAGGAAGAAGGTGATGTCATTGGCCGTCCGGCGCGCCGGGGCATAGGGCACGACGCCCACCTTGCGGAGCAGCGCCTCCTTGTCGATGTCCATCAGGTCCAGATCGCCCAGACGATTCCAGAGCTTCACCGCGTCCCGGGCGAGGTGGGTGTACAGGTAGCTCTTGGTGAAGCCGCCGACGATGTCCGAGAACGCCATGGTGCGCTCCTCCTTCGGGGAATGGGTTGCTTGAACCCCCACGGTAGGAACGCCTGACAGGCGCGGCATCCCCCGTGCTAAGGCCCCTCGCCGCATGCCAGCCGACGACACCTTGCGCGCGCGCCGCGCCCGCATCCGCGAGGGCGGGGCGCCCAAGTACCATGCCAAGAACTCCGAGACGGGGAAGCTGTTCGCCAGAGAACGCATCGCCCGGCTGCTCGATCCAGACTCTTTCGTCGAGGACGGGAGCTTCGCCAACGCCGCCGATCCCGAGCTGCCGGCAGACGGGGTCATCACCGGCCTGGGGAAGATGGGCGGGCGCCCGGTCGCCCTGATGGCCAACGACTCCACGGTGAAGGCCGGGAGCTGGGGCGCGCGCACGGTGGAGAAGATCCTCCGGATCCAGGAGACCGCGCGCACGCTCCGCGCCCCGCTGCTCTACCTGGTGGACTCGGCCGGGGCGCGCATCACCGACCAGGTGGAGATGTTCCCCGGGCGCCGCGGGGCAGGGCGAATCTTCTTCAACGAGGTGCAGCTCTCCGGGGAGGTGCCGCAGATCTGCCTGCTCTTCGGCCCCTCCGCCGCCGGTGGCGCGTACATCCCGGCCTTCTGCGACCTGGTGGTGATGGTCGAGGGCAACGCCTCGATGTACCTCGGCTCTCCCCGCATGGCGGAGATGGTCATCGGGGAGAAGGTCACCCTGGAGGAGATGGGCGGCGCCCGGATGCACTGCTCGGTCTCGGGCTGCGGAGACGTGCTGGTGAAGACCGAGGACGAGGCCATCGCCGCGGCCAAGGCCTACCTCTCCTACTTTCCGCCCAGCTTCGCCGAGCAGCCTCCCATCGCCGAGCCGAAGGCCCCGGCGAGGTCCGGCAAGCGCATCGACGAGATCATCCCCGCCGACCAGAACAAGCCCTTCGACATGTTCGCCCTCATCCACGAGCTGGTGGATGCCGGCTCGTTCTTCGAGGTGAAGAAGCTCTTCGCCCAAGAGGTCATCACCGGCCTGGGGCGCATCGCCGGGCGGCCGGTGGGGATCGTCGCCAACCAGCCCAAGTACAAGGGCGGGGTGCTGTTCGTCGACTCGGCGGACAAGGCCACCAGGTTCATCTGGCTGTGCGACGCCTTCAACATCCCGCTGGTGTACCTGGCCGACGTGCCGGGCTTCATGATCGGCACCAAGGTGGAGCGGGCTGGCATCATCCGCGCCGGGGCGAAGATGATCTCCGCGGTGTCCGAGGCCACCGTGCCCCGCATCTCGGTGGTGGTGCGCAAGGCTTACGGGGCAGGGCTGTACGCCATGTCCGGACCCGGCTTCGGCCCCGATGTCACCCTGGCGCTCCCCCAGGCGATGATCGCCGTGATGGGACCCGAGGCGGCGGTCAACGCCGTGTTCTTCAACAAGATCCAGGAGAAGCCCGAGGCGGAGCGCGCTGCGTACGTCCAGGCGCTCCGGGACGAGTACCGGGCCGACGTGGACCTCCTCAAGCTCGCCAGCGAGCTGGTGGTGGACGAGGTGGTTCCGGGCGACGAGCTGCGTGACCAGCTGGAGCGCCGGCTCGACCTCTATGCGCGCCGGTTCCAGCCCCGTTCGGCGAAGAAGCACGGCGTGTTGCCGGTGTAGAGCGCCAGGGAGTATCACGGAGCCCCGAGACGATGGAGCTGACCCTACCGGAGAGCCACCGCGCGCTGCAGGCCTCGCTCCGCGACTTCTGCGAGGAGCGGGTCAAGCCCTTCGCCCGGCAGTGGGACCACGACGAGAAGTTCCCCGCCGAGGTGGTGAAGGCCCTGGGCGAGCTGGGCGTCCTGGGGATCCTGATCTCCGAGGAGCACGGCGGCGCGGGGATGGACAGTCTCGCGGTGGCGGTGGCGGTGGAGGAGATCGCCCGGTACGACGGCTCGCTCGCGCTCACCGTGGCCAGCCACAACGGGCTCGGCACCAGCCACATCCGCGTCTTCGGCAACGACGCCCAGCGGAAGCGCTACCTGCCGAAGCTGGCCACCGGGGAGTGGCTCGGGGCGTGGGGCCTCACCGAACCGGGGAGTGGCTCGGACGCCGCGGGCATGAAGACCACCGCCATCCGCCGGGGCGACCACTGGATCCTCAACGGCAGCAAGATGTTCATCACCCAGGGGACGGTCGGTCACGTCTTCGTGGTCCTCGCGCTCACCGAGCCCCACAAGCGGCAGAAGGGCATCACCGGCTTCATCCTCGAGAAGGGCATGCCCGGCTTCAGCCAGCGGGCCATCCACGGCAAGCTGGGGATGCGCAGCTCGGACACCGGCGAGCTGATCATGGAGAACGTCGAGGTCCCCGATTCGCAGCGCCTCGGCGAGGTGGGGATGGGGTTCATCAACACCCTGCAGATCCTGGACAAGGGGCGCATCACCATCGGCGCCCTCGCCACGGGGCTGGCCCGCGGAGCGCTGGAGGAGTCGGCGCGCTACGCCCGGGAGCGCCGGGCCTTCGGCAAGACCATCGCCGATTTCGAGGCCATCCGCTGGATGCTGGCCGACATGCAGACGGAGCTGCAGGCCGCGCGCCTCCTCGTGCACCGGGCGGCGGTGCTGGCGGACAAGGGACGCCCCTACGGGCGTGAGGCGAGCATGGCCAAGCTGTTCGCCAGCGAGATCGCCACCCGGGCCTGCAACAAGGCGGTGCAGATCCACGGCGGCTACGGGTACACCCGCGAGTTCCCCGTGGAGCGCTACCTGCGCGACGCCAAGCTCTGCGAGATTGGCGAGGGCACCAGCGAGGTCCAGCGAACGGTCATCGCCCGCGAGCTCGTCAAGGGCTGATGCCACGTCGATGGAAGCGGATCGGCTGGCGAAGCTCGGGCTGACAGTGCAGGAGGGGGCGGCCGGACCCGAGGTCGTCCTCCCGCTCCAGGGCTCGGTGGTGAATCCGCTCACCCGCCGGCCCGTACCGGCGGTGACCCTGGCCGTGGCGGAGGAGCTGCTGATCCCGGTGGATCCGCCCGAGCTGGTCGGACTGCCCCCGCTCGCCGTGGACGCACTGACCGAGGCTCCGGAGCTCGAGGCGCGCCTGCAGGCCGGCTTCGACGAGCACGTGGTCCGGCTCCAGGCGATGGCCAGCCGGCTGGAGGCGCTGGGGTTGGTGCCCTGCATCGACCCGGGCTCGCTGGAGGTCCGGGCCGAGGCCCAGCTCGGAGGGCTCCGAGTGCTCATCGGCGGGGACAAGCAGGGAAAGCTGCGGATCCTCGAGGTGCACCGGGCCGGCGCCCGGCTCCGGTCGGAGGTGGGGGCGCCGTTCGCCCTGTCCCAGTTCCCCGACGCGGGTTCACTGAGCGCCCATCTGCTCACCCTGGTGGGGGATGCCCCGGCCCCCCGGAGCGGGATCGGCTATGGCGAGCTGGCCGAGCGCTTCGGCCCCGCCGCGCGCGTGCCGCCCGCCAGCGCGCTCGAGCTGGTGAGCGACTTCGTCGTCGGTGGGGAGCGGTACCGCTTCGTCGCCGCCCGGGTGCGGGGCCGGACCTTCCGGGGACTTCTGGCCGGGCCCGACGGGAAGAAATGGGCGGAGCACTTCCAGCTCGAGGACTTCAGCGGGGTGGCCGACGTGGCGGCACGGGCCCTCGGCGTCTCCCCCGGGGACATCCGCTGGATCGAGGGGGACGAGCCATGAGCGCCTCGCTGGCGGACAGGGTGCTCGCCGGGGAGGTGCGGGCCGCCAGCCGCCTCATGCGCCGCATCGACGACGAGGACCCGGCCGCCACCGCCGACCTCCAGGCGCTGTTCCCCCGGACCGGGAAGGCCTATGTGCTGGGCATCACCGGCTCCCCTGGAGCAGGGAAGTCCACCTTGACGGACCGGGTGGTGGCCCGGTTCCGCGCCCAGGGCCAGACGGTGGGGGTGCTCGCGGTGGACCCGACGAGCCCCTTCAGCGGCGGGGCCATCCTGGGGGACCGGATCCGGATGCAGGCTCATGCCTCGGACCCGGAGGTGTTCATCCGGTCACTGGCCACGCGCGGGTCCCTCGGGGGACTCTCCCGGGCCACGGGCGACTGCATCCGGGTGATGGACGCGATGGGCAAGGACGTGGTGGTGGTGGAGACCGTCGGGGTGGGCCAGGACGAGATCGACATCGCCCAGATGGCCCACACCACCTTGCTGGTCACCGTCCCCGGCATGGGCGACGACATCCAGGCGATCAAGGCCGGAATTCTCGAGGTGGCGGACGTCTTCATCGTGAACAAGGCGGACCTGGACGGCGCCGACCGGACCGTGCGCGAGCTGCGGCAGATGCTCGAGCTCCGCCACGCGCTGCACCCCCCGGCGACGGACCACGACCGGCACCACCGGCTCAAGGCGCGTGCCCACGGTAAGCCGGCCGAGCCTCCCCCGCCCGCGGACGAGTGGGAGCCCCCCATCCTCAAGGTCATCGCCGCGCGCGACCAGGGACTGGATCCGGTGATGGAGGCCATCGCCCAGCACCGCGGCTTCCTCGAGCGCACCGGTCAGCGCGCCGAGCGGGAGCGGGCCCGGGCCCGGATGCAGTTCCTCGCCCTGCTGCGCAACCAGCTCTTGAAGACTGCGCTCGACCGGCTCGAGGCCGAGAAGGGCCGCCTGGACGAGGTGGCCCTCTCCATCGCCCGCCGCGAGGCCGATCCCTACGCCCTGGCGGAGACCCTGGCCCGGCAGCTCAGTACCTGATCCATGCCCGCCCCCACCCGCCCCACCGACACCGTGCTGCTCGCAGGCCTGTGCCGCAGGCTGGGTCTGGACTCGGTGGACCCGGTGCAAGGGCTGGCGGCCCTCACCCACAAGAGCTGGGTCAACGAGCACAAGGACGGCGGGGCGGACAACGAGCGGCTGGAGTTCCTCGGCGACGCGGTGGTGGACCTGGCGGTGAGCCACCGCCTCATGGAGCGCTTCCCGGGCGCCGACGAGGGCGAGCTGTCCAAGCTCCGGGCGCTGCTGGTGAACGAGGACAGCCTGGCCAGGGTTGCCCGGCACCTCGGCCTCGGCGACCTGCTCCGGATGGGACGCGGGGAGGAGCTGACCGGCGGGCGGGACAAGAGCTCGGTGCTGGCCGACGCGCTCGAGGCGGTCATCGGCGCCGTCTACCTGAGCAGCGGCCTCCCCGGGGCGATGACGGTGGTGGACCGGCTGTTCGGCGACCTGCTCCAGGGGGTGGCGGAGGGCAAGAGCGGGGAGGACTGGAAGACCCGGCTCCAGGAATTGGTCCAGACGCGCCTGCGCCAGTCGCCGCGATACCGGGTGGTCAGCGAGGAGGGCCCCGACCACTCCAAGACCTTCGAGGTGGAGGTCACCGTGGGCAGCGAGCTCTTCGCCCGGGCCCGGGGCCGCTCCAAGAAGGAGGCGGAGCAGGCCGCCGCGCGTCAGACGTTGACGATGCTCGATTCCGAGGCCAAGAAGGACCCTGGCGCGGGCTGAACACCGTCGAACGCTCCGACGCCACCCACCCTCGACCCTCGGGATTCCTGAACGCATGCGCATCGCTCGCACCGCAGCCGCCTTCCTGACCGTGACCCTCGCCCTGTCGGCCTGCGAGAAGCAGTCCGCACCTTCGGACAAGCCCGCCGCCCCATCGGCGCAGCCCACCGCGCAGACCGCGGTGCCTCCGGCGCCGCTCGCCTCGGGCGGCCCGTGGATGAGCAAGGCCGAGGCGGGGCAGGACCTCTGGGCGACGCTCAAGACCAGCAAGGGCGTCATCGTGGTGAAGCTGTTCAGCAAGGACGCGCCGAAGACGGTCGCCAACTTCGTCGGGCTCGCCACCGGAGAGAAGGAGTGGATCGACCCGCGCGACAACCAGCGGAAGCGGAGCCCGCTGTACGACGGCACCGAGTTCCACCGCGTCATCCCCGACTTCATGATCCAGGGCGGAGACCCGACCGGCACCGGCCGCGGTCAGCCGGGCTTCACCTTCGGCGACGAGTTCCAGAGCGGCCGCAAGTTCGAGAAGAAGGGCCTGCTGGCGATGGCCAACCGCGGTCCGGACACCAACGGCAGCCAGTTCTTCATCACCACCTCCACCCCACGCCACCTCGACGGAAAGCACACCATCTTCGGCGAGGTCATCTCCGGCTACTCGGTGGTGGAGGCCATCTCCCAGGTGAAGACCATGGGCGGCAACCGACCGGCCGCCCCGGTGAGCCTCGTCTCGGTGACCGTGTCTGACAAGCCGCCCCGAAGCTAGTAATGGGGGCGCTCCAGGCTCGGAAAGGACGACTGACGATGGGGATGCTCGACGAGGTGAAGGCCGGCAAGGACCTGTACGCGCACTTCGACACCACCGAGGGCAGGGTGGTGGTGAAGCTGTTCAGCAAGGACGCGCCGAAGACGGTGGAGAACTTCGTCGGGCTGGCCACCGGAGAGAAGGAATGGACCGACCCCGCCACCCGGGCGAAGAAGACCGGCACACCGCTCTACGAGGGCACCATCTTCCACCGCTGCATCGGGGACTTCATGATCCAGGGCGGGGACCCGCTCGGCCGTGGGACCGGTGGCCCGGGCTACCAGTTCGCCGATGAGTTCCAGAGCGGGCGCCGGTTCGACAAACCCGGGCTGCTGGCCATGGCCAACGCCGGGCCGAACACCAACGGCAGCCAGTTCTTCATCACCGTGGTGCCGACTCCCTGGCTCAACAACAAGCACACCATCTTCGGCGAGGTGGTGTCGGGGCAGGACATCGTCCGCCGGGTGGCCAACGAGATCCCCAAGGGCGCTCAGGATCGCCCGAAGACGGACGTGCGGATCAACAAGCTGACCATCTCCACGCAACCGTAGCCCGGGCGTCCCGGGCTCCTTGCCGGGGAGGCCGAGAGCGGCCTCCTCCAGACCACCTCCCAGATGACCGTCCAGCACTCAGGATTCGCCGCCCTCGTCGGCCGGCCCAACGTGGGCAAGAGCACCCTCCTCAACCGGCTGGTGGGGGAGAAGATCGCCATCGTCTCGCCCAGGCCCCAGACCACCCGGACCCGCATCACCGGGGTGGTGACCCGGCCCGAGGGGCAGGTGGCGTTCGTCGATACCCCGGGCATCCACGAGGCGAAGGGGGCGCTGAACAAGGCGATGGTGGAGGCGGCGCTCGCCGCGCTGCAGGACGTCGATCTGGTCGTGCTCCTGGTGGAGCCCTCGCTGGGGCCGGACGGGAAGACCCCCCAGGTCACCCCCGGCGTGCGCGCCATCCTCGAGCGCCTCGCCCCGGTGAAGAAGCCGATGTTCCTGGTGGTGAACAAGGTCGACACCGTCCCCAAGCCGCTGCTGCTGCCCTTCGTGGCGACGCTCACCGAGGTCCGCCCCTTCGAGGAGGTGCTCTTCGTCTCCGCCCTCACCGGCGAAGGAGTGGACGACCTTCTGCGGACCACCGTGGGCAAGCTCCCCGAAGGTCCCCCGCTGTTCGACCCGGAGACCTTCACCGACCAGCAAGAGGTCGGGCTGGCCGCCGAGCTCATCCGCGAGCAGGTTCTCCGGCATACCCGGCAGGAGGTTCCCCACTCCGCGGCGGTGGTGGTGGACGCGTTCGACGAGAGCGAGCGGGCGCCGCGACCCGGCAGCCGCCCCGGTGGGCTGCAGGGGCTGGTGCGACTCCATGCGACCCTCTACGTCGAGCGCGAGAGCCAGAAGGCCATCGTCATCGGCAAGCGGGGGGCGATGCTCAAGGCGATAGGCACCGACGCCCGGAAGGCCCTGGAGCGCCTGCTCGGCGCCCACGTCTACCTCGATCTGCGGGTCAAGGTGGAGCCGCGCTGGACCGAGACCGAGCGTGGGCTGCGCAAGGTGGGGCTCGGGTGAGACCGCTGGTCGCCATCCTCGGCCGCCCCAACGTGGGCAAGAGCACGCTGTTCAACCGCATCGCGGGCCGGCGGCTGGCGCTGGTGCAGGACGTGCCCGGGGTCACCCGCGACCGGCACTACGCCGACACCGAGTGGCAGGGCCGCTCGCTGGCGCTGGTGGACACCGGCGGCTTCGTCCCGGACGGGGAGGGTGGGCTCGCCGCCCAGGTGCGCGCGCAGGCCGAGCTGGCCACCGCCGAGGCGGACGTGCTGCTGCTGCTGGTCGACGGCCGGGCCGGTCCCACTCCCGCGGACGACGCGCTGGCCCGCGCCCTCCGCCGCACCGGCAAGCCGCTGCTCCTGGTGGTGAACAAGCTCGACACTCCCCCCGCCGCCGAGACCGGGACCGCGGACTTCTACCGCCTCGGCATCGCCGACGTCTTCCCGGTGTCGGCCGAGCACGCCCTGGGCATGGACGCGCTGCTGGATGCGGTGGTCGCGCGGTTGCCGAAGCCGCCCGAGGCCGAGCCAGCGCCTGCGCCCGGGGAGGCCACGGACGCGACGGTGCGTCTCACCATCCTCGGCCGGCCCAACGTGGGGAAGAGCACCCTGCTCAACGCGCTGGTCCACGAGGAACGGGTCGTCGCCAGCCCCGAGCCCGGTACCACCCGCGACCCCATCGACACCACCCTGGTGCACGAGGGCAGGCGCTTCGTCCTCACCGACACCGCAGGCATCCGCCGGCGGAAGGCGGTGGGTGAGGCGGTGGAGAAGATCAGCGTGCTCGCCGCGCTCCGGAGCATGGAGCGCGCCGACGTGGCGGTGCTGGTGCTCGACGGCACCGAGCCCGGAGTCGACCAGGACGCGCGGCTGGCGGGGGTGGTCGCGGAGCGGGCCCGGGCGCTCCTGGTGGTGGTCAACAAGTGGGACCTGGTGCAGAAGGACCCGCGGACCGAGAAGCGGACGCGCGAGGAGCTGAAGTGGACCCTGAAGTTCGTGTCCTACGCTCCGATCGTCTTCGTCAGCGCCCTCACCGGCTCGAAGGTGGAGAAGGTGCTGGACCTCGCCGCCGAGCTCCAGGACGCGTTCCGGCTGCGCGTGCCCACCCCCGCGCTGAACAAGCTCCTCGGCCAGCTGGTGGATGCCCACCCCGCTCCCATCGTCGACGGCCGGCCGCTCCGGCTGTACTACATCGCCCAGGTGGGCACCGCGCCGCCAGCGTTCGCCATCACCACCAACCGCCCGGAGAAGGTGCCGGAAGCCTACAAGCGGTACCTGGCGAACCAGCTGCGCGAGACGTTTGGGCTGCGCGTTCCCATCCAGCTGTTCTTCCGGGAGAAGCCGGGCAAGGCCAAGCGGGTGGCCAGAAAGCGCCCGCACGCCCGTCGTTGACGTCCAAGCATCCGGATCTCTACAGTGCGCGCCCTTTCCGGGCCCAAGCAAGAAGGACACCAGGACACCACGTGGCACAGGATCGGATGAGTCGACAGGAGCTTCGTGCGCCGGACGCGTTCCAGCGCGCGGGGCTCGAGGCCCGGAGCTGGGTTTCGCACCGGAAGACCCTGGTGGTGGGCGGGGTGGTCGCGGTCATCGCGCTCGGATTCGCCGTCGCCCTCACCAGGACGCTCTCCGACCGGAAGGAGGCGAAGGCGCGCACCGCGCTGGGCAGCGCCATCGCCGTGCTCTCGCGCCCCCTCCAGGCCGACGTGCCGCCAGGGTCCACCGACGACCCGCCCCCGTTCAAGTCCGAGCCGGAGCGGGACCAGGCGGCCGTCTCGGCGCTGGGGGGCGTGCTGAGCAGCTACCCGGGCACCAGGGCAGCGGTCACCGCCGCCCTTCCCCTGGCCGCCACCGAGGTCCGGCTCGGACAGCTGGACCCGGCCATCGCCCACTTCGAGGCCTACCTCCGGGGCGCTCCGGCGAGCGAGCCGCTCCGGGTGGCCGCGCTGGATGGACTCGGCCACGCCCGCGAGGCCAAGGGCGAGCTGCCGCAGGCGCTGGACGCGTACGAGCGGATGTCACGCGAGGAGGGCGCCGGCTTCGAGGCAGGCATGGGCGCGTTCCACCGCGGCCGGGTGCTCGTCCTGATGGGCAAGAAGCAGGAGGCGGCCCAGGCCTTCGCCGAGCTCGCTGCCGCCAGCCCCGGCACCCCCGCGGCGCGCCTGGCGCAGGAGCGGCTCTCGGCGCTGGAGGCCGAGGGCTTCAAGGCCACCGTGGCGGCGAAGCCGGACGCCGGATGAGGCACCGCGCACTGTTGACCCTCGCGCTGGCCGCCCTGGGCGGCTGCGCCTCCGGCCGGGCGCCGGTCCTCGCCGACCCGTTCTCGCGCGAGCTCGCCACCCCGCTGGCCGCCTTCAGCATCGACTACTGGCACGCGATGCTCGAGACCTCCACCACCATGGAGTTCGTACCCCGGGAATTCGCCACCCCGGCGGTGGATCCCGTCTCCGGACGGGTGGTGGTGGGCACCCGGGACGGTGTCCTCCGCAGCGTGAGCATCGACGGGAAGGTGCGCTGGGCGGTGCCCACCTCCGCACCGTTCTTCGCCGGGGTGCTGATCCGCGACGGCGTGGTCTACGCGCCCGGTGGCGACGGGGTGCTCCGGGCGCTGAAGGCCGATACCGGGGCGCACCTCTGGAGCTACGACTGTGGTGAGGAGCTGGTCACGATGCCGGTCCTCGCCGAGGAGCGGGTGCTGGTCGCGTCCCAGTCGGCGACGCTGTACGCGGTGAACGCCGCGGACGGGAAGTGGGTCTGGCAGTACCGGCGCACCCCGCCGGCCGGCTTCATCCTCCGCGGCGCCAGCACCCCGGTGGTGCGCGACGGGGTGGTGTACCTCGGCTTCTCCGACGGGCACGCCGCGGCGCTGGAGGCCAAGACCGGTGGGGCCATCTGGGACCGCGTCCTGTCCACCGGGACCCAGTTCATCGACGTGAGCAGCACGCCCGGGTTCGACTCGAGCGGGCACCTCATCGTCGCCTCGTACAAGGACGGGATCTTCGCGCTCGACCCGAAGAACGGTGACACCGTCTGGCAGAGCAGCTCCGCGGGGCTGGCGTACGTGCTGGTCCGCGGTGCGGTCGTCTTCGCCACCGGGGAGGACCGGGTCGCGGCCTACAGCGCCGAGACCGGCAAGAGCATCTGGGTGACGCAGCTGCCGGATCGGGCCGGACAGCAGCCGGCGTTCGCCTCGGGGCTGTTGCTCGTGCCCACCGGAAAGGCGCTGCTCTTCGTCGACCCGGTGAGCGGCCGGATCCTCCGGCGGTTCGACCCCGGGAAGGGTGTCACCGCCACGCCAGGGGTGTTCGGACCGGACGCGCTGGTCCTGTCGAACCTGGGCTTCGTCTACGGCCTGCACGTCACCCACCCCGGCACACTGTGAGCCGCGAGGTCCGGGTGGTGGCGGCCCTGATCGAGATCGCTCCGGGCCGGTACCTGGTGCAGCAGCGGCTGCCGGGAAAGACCCGGCCGCTGCTCTGGGAGTTCCCGGGTGGCAAGGTGGAGCCGGGGGAGACGGACGCCCAGGCGCTCATTCGCGAGGCCCGCGAGGAGCTGGGCGTGCGGCTCGAGGTCGGTGAGGAGCGTTTCGCCGCCAGGCATTCCTACCCGGACCTCACGGTGGACCTCCACCTGTACGCGGCAGCCATCCTGGAGGGGACGCCGGCCCCGCTCGGGGCCCACGCGCTCCGTGGAGCGACCGCGGAGGAGATGCTGGCGATGCCGTTCTGCGAGGCGGATCTCCCATTGCTCCGCCAGCTGGCGTCGGAGGGGCAGGGCAGGCTCCGCAGGTGATCCGCCGGACGTTCCAGCTGGTTGCAGGCATCGGCCCGTGGCGGGAGAAGGACCTCTGGGCACGGGGCTTCGACACCTGGGATGCGGTCCGCGGCGGGGGCGAGGCGGCGCTGGGAGCAAGGCTGAACGCCGAGCTGCGCGCAGGCATCGACCGGGCCGAGGCGGCGCTCGACCGGGGAGACCTCGCAGCGCTGGTCCGGATGGTTCCAGCCCGGGAGCACTGGCGCCTCTGGCCGCTGGTGGCCGACGAGGCGCTGTGCCTGGACATCGAGGCCGATGGGGTGGGGGAGCGCCAGCGGCCCACGGTGGCGGGCTGCCTGGACGTGGACGCGCTGGCGACCTTCATCGACGGCAGGAACCTCGATGCGCTCCCGGATCGGCTCGGCGGCCGCCGGGTCTGGGTGACGTTCAACGGCGCCTGCTTCGATCTCCCGGTCCTGCGGCACGCCTTCCCGGGGCTGTCCGAGCCGGTGTTGCACCTGGATCTGAAGCCGGTGTGCCGGCGCATCGGCCTCGGCGGAGGCCTGAAGTCGGCCGAGGACCGCCTGGGCATCGCCCGCCCGCCGCACCTCCGCGGCCGGAGCGGGATGGACGCGGTGCTGCTCTGGCGCGCGTACCACGCCACCGGCGACGTCGAGGCGCTGCGATTCCTGGTGGAGTACAACCTGTACGACGCCTTCCAGCTCCGGGCGGTCGCCGACCACGCCTTCAACCGCGCCGCCGAGCGCCTCCACTGGCCGGACCGCGTCCAGCCCTGGGACCGCGGGCTGGTGCTCTACGACCTGAGCCGGCTGCTCCTGGCGCTCGAGCCGACGGCAGCGGACCACGCCCGGGCCGAGAGCCTGCGCGCACTCGACGGCTGACGAGGCGAAGCCGGCTGACCGCGGCCAATCGGAACTCATCGACGCGAGAAGCCGAAACATTCCCTCCGGCCGTCTGTCCAGGCGGGGTGCGTCGCACGGACGCACGTCTTTCGCTGGCCCCACCGCTGGTGTAGTCCACGGCCTCGCTCGCATGCCCCGTCGCGTTCTCGTCCTGGCCACCCTGGCCGCCGCCCTTGCCATCCTCGCGCTCGAGCTGGTGATCCGGAGGCTGGGGTCCGAGCCCGGGGGTCCCCGGCCGATCCACCGGCTGGCGAGGAACTCCAGCGAGCCGCTCCCCACCCTGTGGCCCGTGCCGTCGTTTCGCCTGGTGGACCAGAACGGTCAGGTGCGGACCCCCGACGAGCTGCGCGGCTCGGTGTGGATCGCCGACTTCATCTTCACCAGCTGCAAGAGCGTCTGCCCGGTGCTCTCGGCCAAGATGGTCCAGGTCCAGCACGCCATCCAGGACCCGCGCCTGAAGTTCGTCAGCTTCTCGGTGGACCCCGAGCGCGACACGCCCCAGGCGCTCCGGGCCTATGCGAGCCGCTGGGCCCCCGACGAGTCCCGCTGGACGCTGCTCGCCACCACCAAGCAGAGCCTGGCCGACCTGACCCGGGGGATGAAGACCTTCGTCGAGGCCCAGCCCGACCCGGACGCCACGCTCCACACCAGCGAGCTGTACCTGATCGACGCGCAGGGGCGGGTGCGCGGGCTCTACGCCACCGACGGGGACTCGTTCGCCCCGCTCGTGCCCGACGCGCGCCGGCTCCTCGCCGAGCTGGGAAAGCCGTCGGCAGCGACCGGACCCCCGGGTGCTGCCAGCGAGGACGGGGCGGCCCTGTACCGGCAGCTCGGGTGCGCAGGGTGCCACGACGCGCCGGCCATCGCCCCGTCGCTGGCAGGCCTGGCCGGCCGGACGGTGATGCTCGCCGACGGGCGGGCCACCACCGCCAGCCCCGAATACCTGGCGGAGTCGATCCTCGACCCCGCCGCGAAGGTCGTGGCGACCTACCCACCCTCGATGCCCGGCTACCGCGCGCAGCTCACGGACGGGCAGCTGACGGCGCTGGTCCAGTACCTCGAGGGACTGAAGGCACCGGCCGGCGCGGCCGCCCCGACGACCGTGGCCAGCGAGGGTGCAGCGGTGGACCCCGTCTGCGGCATGTCCATCCACACCGGGCCCGACACCCCGCACGTCACCCACGACGGTCACACGGTCTACTTCTGCTCCGAGCACTGCCGGGACCGCTTCGTCAAGAACCCCGGCGCCTACGGCCACTGATTCAGCGGTGCCGTCGCTTCCGGTGCGGGGGAGGTGGCTTCGGCCGCTCCCGCTCGCCGCTGGTGCGGAACTCGAGCCGCTGCTCCGGCACCTCCTTGCCGCTCCCGTCGTCGAAGGTCGCACCCGACTGCGCGTCGACCAGCACCGCATAGCGGTGCCCCGGTTCGAGGGGCCTCGAGAGGTCGATGTGGTAGCGGAGGGCGGTCGAGGTCTCCTCCGGGACGTCGTCCGATTCCAGAGCCCGGTCATGCTCGTCCAGGACGCGGACACGGGCGTTGTGCAGGGGCCGGTTGCTCTCCACCAGAAGCTGCCGGGCGGGCGACACCAGTGGCGTCTCCAGCCCGAGCAGCGCATGGCGCTCGGTCCCACCGTCGGGGAGGGTGACCAGGAGATCCAGCGCCAGGGGAACGATCGGGCCCGCGTCCACCACTGCCGCCACCGGGCCTGCGTCGGGAACCGTCGGCTGGGTCGCGGGGCATCCGGCGGCGCCCAGCGCGACCGCACACAACTTCACCACCTTCCAGGTGCGCATCGGGGCGCGGACGTTAGCTTGCGACACCCATGACCGACACGCTCCGCTTCAGGAACCTCGACGGGTCGGGCCCGGTGCCGTTCCGGAAGGTCCTTCGGTGGGCGCTGCTGGACAGGTTCGCCGGCCGTCGGCGGCGCGCCCCGGCGCGAGCGTCCGTTCCCGAGGTGCGGGCCGACGTCGAGGCGCTCCGCCGGTCTCCGCTCGACGGCCTCCGGGTCACCTGGCTGGGGCACGCGAGCTGGCTGGTGCAGGGCGCGGGGACGTCGGTGCTGATCGACCCTGCGCTCGGGCCGCGGATCTCCGGCGTCATCCCCCGCAACGCCGGGCCGGGCCTCCGCGTGGACCAGCTCCCGTCCATCGACGCGGCGCTCGTCACCCACAACCACTACGACCACCTCGACCTTCCGACGCTCCGCGCGGTGGGCGCGCCCGTGGTCGCGGGGCTGGGAACCCGGCCGAATCTGCGCGGCCTGGCGTGCACCGAGCTGGGGTGGTGGGACCGGCTCCGCGTCGGAGGCCTGACCGTCACCTTCGTCCCCAGCCAGCACTGGAGCCGCCGGGGACTCGGGGACATGAACCAGGCCCTGTGGGGCGGCTTCGTCGTCGAGGGCGGTGACACGCGCGTGTACCACGCCGGCGACACCGCCTACTTCGGCGGCTTCCGGGAGATCGGCCAGCGCTTCCCCGGGCTGGACGCCGCGCTGCTGCCCATCGGCGCGTACGACCCGGAGTGGTTCATGCGGCCGCAGCACATGAACCCGGAGGACGCGGTCCAGGCCTTCGTCGATCTCGGAGCGCGGCGGCTGGTGGCCATGCACTGGGGCACCTTCAAGCTCACCGACGAGCCGCTCGACGAGCCGCCTCGCAGGCTCCGGATGGAGTGGGCCCGCCGTGGCCTCCCCGCGGACGCGCTCTGCATCCCGCCCATCGGCGAGACCCTCGAGCTCCGGGCTCCCCAGGCCCTCTCCGCGACGCAGCTCGGGGGCTGACCGCCCGGGGCGTCCGTCCCGATCGGACCGCCTGGTTCCGGGGACCCGTGGTGTTCACCAGGCCACTGTGCACCGCTCCGCTCGAGGCCCAGCTGACGGGCGAGCGGCCCGCACCCATCTTCCCCGGCGTTCGTCCAGTGAAGGTCGCCCACATCATCCACGGTCTCGACATTGGCGGCCTCGAGCGGCTGGTGGTGGATCTCGCCGCGCGCTCGCGGGCGTTCGGCGTGGACCCATCCCTCGTCGCCTTCGGCCAGGACGGGCCGGTGCGCGCCTGGGCCGAGGCGGTGGGCCTGCCGGTCCATCCGCTGGGGGACATCCGTGGGCTCTCGCTGGAGGCGCTCCGCCGGCTCGCCAGTGCACTGTCCGGGGTCTCCGTGGCGCACGCCCACGATCTCGGGCCCTGGCTCAATGCGGTGGCCGCCTGCAGCCTCACGCCGCGGGTCCGTGTCCTGGCCACCTTCCACCAGCTCGCGCCGCCCAGCGGCCGGAAGCGATGCGCCGCCAGGCTCGGGGCACGCCGCAGCCGCGCCCTGGTCGCCTGCGGGGCGGAAGTCCGCGCCGAGCTGCGCAGCTGGGCGCCCGAGGGCACTCCGGTGGTGACCATCGGCAACGGGGTCGCGCTTCCTGGGCCGGCCACCGCGGAGCAGCGTGCCCGCGCCCGGCACCGGATGGGGCTGCCGGAGGGCGCCGTTGCCATCGGCTACCTGGGCCGGATGCACCCGGAGAAGGGCCCCGACCTCCTGGTGGAGGCCATGGTGCGCCACGCGCTCGACCTTCCCCAGGCACATCTGGTGCTCGTGGGGCGAGGGCCGCTGGACGATGCGCTCCGCACGGCCACTGCGCCGCTGGGGGCGCGGGCGCACCTGCTCGGAGAGGTGGTGGAGGGCGCGGCCGAGCTCCTCGCTGGCCTCGACGTCTATGCGCAGCCGTCGCGGCGGGAAGGCCGCTCGCTCTCGATGCTCGAGGCGATGGCGGCATCGCTCCCCACCGTCGCCCACCGGCTCCCGGCGGTCGCCGAGGTCCACCCGGACGGCTCGACGGCCATCCTCGTCCCTGCCGAGGACGTGGAGGCACTGGGCGCGGCGCTCCGGGCCCTGGTGCTCGACCCGGCGCGCCGCGCAGCGATGGGAAACGCCGCGCGCGCCCGGGTGGCCGCCTTCTCGATGGACGCCATGGTGGAGGCCTACGTCCGGCTGTGGCGCGCCTGCGCTCCGGTGCGCGCATGACGCGGGTGGTGCACCTCCGCTCGGGGCACGGCCTGTACGGGGCCGAGCGCTCGCTGCTCGCGCTCGCCGCCGCGACCCAGCCTCCCCTGGCGCCGGTGGTGGCGAGCCTCGTCCGCCCGGGCCACGCGGATGCCCTGGGCGATGGAGCGCGGAAGCTCGGGCTGGAGACGGTCCGGGTGGAGGCCCCGGGCCGGCTGTCGTGGCGCGCCCTCGAGCCCATCGCCCGGCTCGCGAGAGGCGGGCTGCTGCACGCCCACGACTACAAGAGCCTGCTCCTGGCCCTCGCGGCCGGGGCCGCCACCCGCGCCCCGGTGGTGGCCACCTTCCACGGGGACACCGGGCACCTGCCCCGGGTCCGTGCCTACGAGGCGCTCGCCCGTCGCGCCGCGCGCTGGACCTCCGGCGTGGCGGTGACCTCGGACGTCCTCGCCGCCCAGCTCCGTGCCGCCGCCCCACGCACCCCGGTGGAGGTCATCCCCAACGGGATCCAGGTCGGTCCACTTCCCACGGAACGCGAACGGCGTGTCGCCCGGGAGGCGCTCGACATCCCGGCCGGAGCGCAGGTGGTGGCCTTCGTCGGCCGGCTCTCCCCCGAGAAGGCCCCCGAGGTCCTGCTCCAGGCCGCGCAGGGCGTGGACGTCTCCCTGCTCTACGCGGGCGACGGTCCACTCCGCGCCGCGCTCGAGGCCGAGGCGGCCGGGACCCGGACCCGGTTCCTCGGCTTCGTTCCCGAGGTGGGACGGGTGCTCGCAGCCGCGGACGTGCTCGCCCTGCCCTCGCGTACCGAGGGGCTCCCGATGGCCGTCCTCGAGGCCATGGCCGCCGGCGTCCCGGTCGTGGCCAGCGCGGTGGGCTCGCTGCCCGAGGTGCTCGGGGGCGGCGCCGGGGTGCTGGTGCCGCCGGGCGAGGTGGAGGCGCTCCGGGGTGCGCTCCGCCACCTCGCCGACTCCGGCCGGCGTCGGGTGCTGTCCGTGACGGCGCGGGTGCGGGTGGAGTCACGTTACGGGGCGGCGGCGATGGCCCGGAGCTACCTCGAGCGGCTCTATCAACCGGCGCTGGAGAGGGCGCGCCGGCGGAACCGCGCGCCCGAGCTCCAGCCACGGTAGAGCTCGACCAGTCGTGCACCGATGTGCCGCCAGTCGAACTGCTGGGCCACCTGCCACGCAGCCTCGGCGAGCCGGGCCCCCAGCTCGGGCTCGCGACGCAGCCGGATGAGGGCCTCGACGAACGCCTCGGGGGACTCGGCATGGAGCAGGTGCCTGCCGTGGACGAACGGCAGCCCCTCGGTCGCGAGTCCGGTGGCGACGATGGGCACCCGCGCTGCGGCGGCCTCCAGGACCTTCAGCCGGGTGCCGGAGCCCGCCCGCAGGGGCATGGCGGTGGCGAAGGAGCGTGCCAGCCACGGCGCGACGTCGGGCACCCGCCCGGTCACCTCGATGTCCAGCGCAGCCAGCGCACGGACCTGGTCGGGAGGCTTCCGCCCGATGAGCGCGAGGCGGAGCCCGGGGCATCTCACCCGGAATCCCGGCCAGATCTCCCGGGCGAGCACGGTGGCGGCGTCGACGTTGGGACGCCAGTCGAACGAGCCGACGAAGGCCACGGTGTCCCGGGGCTCGACCGAGACCGGAAGCGGGCGCAGCTCGACGCCATTGGAGACCACATGGACCTCGCGGGCGCCGGACCGGCGAAGCAGGGCGCCGTCGAGCTCGGAGCAGCAGAGCACCGCGTCCAGGCCCCGGACGACCCGCCTCTCGAGGCGGGCGATGGCCTCGGCCTGGCGCCGGAGGCCGAGGCTCAGCGGCCAAGGGGAGACCTCGGCCAGCCGCTCCGCCACCTGTGCCTCGACGTTGTGGGCGTCCATCACCACCCGCGCCCGGGGCGCCAGGGCCCGCGCCTCGGGGAGGAGCTGCGCGGCGTGCAGGTGGTCGAAGTGGATGAGATCGACGCTCTGCTCGGTGAGAAGGTGACGGAACGCCGAGCGGAGCGCGGGGCCGGCGTAGCGCGCGTACCCGAACGGGCGCCCCCGGAGCACGCCGCCGGCCTCGGCCCAGATCCAGGCCGGACTGCCGCCCCCCTCGGGCGCGGTGACCACTGGCCCCCGGAGCTGCTCACGCAACCGCACGGCGTCGCCGCCCGGCAGGTCGGGCGCCAGGACGGTCACCTCGAAGGCAGCGTCGAGGGCCTTCAGGAGCTGGAGCGCACGGAGCGTCCCACCGGAATCGGCGGGGAAGGGGACCCTGGGGGCGACAATCAGAAGTTTCACGCGAAGAGGGCTTGCGATTCCTGGAAGCCGGGGTGAAACCTGCGTTCCACCGGCCGCCGCGCCAAGGGGAGCTCGGAGGACGGGTCTCACTCCTTGGACCGACCCCTCACAGGAGTGTCCGATGATTCACGAACTGGCGCGCAACTGGGGCTGGATCGCGCTGCGCGGTGTCCTGGCAATTCTCTTCGGAATCCTCGCCGTCGCCTGGCCCAGCTCGGCCTTCGCGGCGATCGTCATCCTCTTCGGCGCCTACGCCTTCGTCGATGGCGTGTTCGCCCTGGTGGCGCTGTTCCGGGGCGCGGGGAGAGACCGTTTCTGGATCCTGGTCTTCGAGGCCATCGTGGGGATCGGCATCGGCGTCCTCACCGTCGTCCGGCCCGCCGCCACGGCGCTGGCGCTGCTCTACTACGTGGGCATCTGGGCCATCCTGACCGGCATCTTCGAGGTGGTCGCGGCGGTGCGCTTGCGGAAGGAGATCACCGGAGAGTTCTGGCTGGGACTGGCCGGCGTGCTCTCCATCGCCTTCGGGGTCCTGCTCTTCGCCACCCCGGAATCGGCGGGGCTGGCGCTGACCCTGTGGATCGGCGCCTACGCGATCGTCTTCGGGGTCATGCTGCTGCTGCTCGCCTTCCGGCTCCGGCGCTTCGCCGAGGGGCACCGGCCGACGCCGAGCACGACGACACCGGCAAGCGTCACCCGCTGAGCAGCGGCGCCCGGCCTTACGCTTCCATCGACCGGGTGAGCGCCTCGAGCACCAGCGCGAAGTTCTGCCACGGGCGGCCCGTTGCCCGGTGCATCCCGATGGTGCAGGGATGGTTGGAGATCAGGTAGGCATCGAAGCTCCGCCCCGAGACTTCCGCGGCCTCCGGGCGCGTGGCGGCTGCGGTCAGCTCCGGGTGCAGGAAGCCCCGGTCCCCGGCGAAGCCGCAGCACCCGGCGCGGTCGGGGACCACCACCTCGTCGGCCACGAATTGGCCGATGGCCACCAGCTTCGGGACGAGCCCCATCTCCACCACCGAGCACACCGGATGGATGCAGGCCGAGCCGAGCCGCCGCCCGGTCCGGAGGCGGGGGAGGAGCGTGTCGTGCACGAACTCGACCGAATCCAGGAGGCGCAGCCGATCGAAGCGCTCCTGGTTCGCCGGGGCGAGCACTGCCCGGCCGCCGCGGAAGCCGTGGGTGCACGAGGCGCCCTCGACCACCACCGGGAGCCGACCCTCCTCGGTCCACCGCCAGAGCCGCTCCAGCGTGGCGTTGCTCATCGCCGCGTCACCGGCGACGTAGCCCTTGGAGTGCCAGGGAGTGCTGCAGCAGGCGCCGGTGATGTCCTCGGGGATGTACACCGGCACTCCCGAGCGCCGGGCCAGCGCCACCAGCGCCTCGGGGACGGTGGGCTGCGCGGGCTCGCCCTCCACCGGGCCGAACATCCGCAGCATGCAGGAGGGGAAGTAGATCGCCTGGGCAGCGTCCGGGTCGGTGCGGGGGAGTGGCGGCGCCACCCGGGGCATGTCCGGCGTCCAGCGGGGCACCAGCTCCTCGCCCAGCACCGAGCGCAGCGCGCCGGTGAGGGCCCCGACGGCGCGATTCCCCACGACGGCGGCGAGCGCGTGCCCCATGGCCAGCCCCGTCCGGGCAAGCTGCTCGGTGGTTGCCGCTCCCCTGGCGGTGGCCAGCCCCGCGGAACGGGCGAACGACGAGTGCCGGTCGGCCCGGAAACGCTTCACCAGCGCGCCGGTGTCGATCGACACCGGGCAGCGTGTCTGGCACATCCCGTCGCCGGCGCAGGTGTCGAGCCCGGCGTACCGGTAGTCCCGGCGCAGCTCCTCGGCGAGCGTTCCTGAGGTCTGCCGCTCCAGCTCTCGCCGCACCACGATGCGTTGCCGCGGGGTCAGCGTCAGCTCGCGGCTGGGACACACTGGCTCGCAGAAGCCGCACTCGATGCACATGTCCGCCTCGCGCTCGATCGAGGGGAGGGACTTGAGATGCTCGAGGTGCGCCTTCGGCCCGGTGGGGACGATGACCCCCGGGTTGAGCAGGCCGGGAGGGTCCACCAGCGCCTTGAGCCGCCGCATGATGGCTGCCCCCTCTGGGCCCCACTCGGTCTCGACGAAGGGCGCCATGTTGCGGCCGGTGCCGTGCTCGGCCTTGAGCGCGCCGTCGTACTTCCGGACCACCAGCGGCACCAGGTCGTCGATGAAGCCCGCGTACTGGTCCACCGCGGCCTGGTCGTTGAAGGACTGGGTGATGACGAAGTGGAGATTTCCGTCCTTGGCGTGCCCGAAGATGATGGCGTTGTCGTACCCGTGGGCGCGGAACAGCCCCTGGAGGTCCACCGCCGCGTCGGCGAGGTGGGGGATGGGGAAGCACACGTCCTCGATGACGACGGTGGTCCCGCTCCGGCGGACCCCGCCGACGGTGGGGAAGAGGCCCTCGCGCACGCGCCAGAACCTCTCCTGAAGCCCGGGGTCGCGGGTGAACTCCCCGGGCACGGCAAGCGGGAGCCGGCGGGTCACGGCCTCGGCGCCCTCCATCAGCGAAGGGAGCTCGGCCTCGTTCCCGGTCTGGAACTCGCACAGCAGCGCGGCCGGCGAGGCTCCCAGATGGCCGAGCTCGGTGGGCATCCCGGGCTTTCCCGCCGCCGCACGGAGGCTCGCGGCGTCGAGCAGCTCGAGCGCGCGGGCCCCCGCGTCCCGGAACGGGCCGATGGCCGCGCAGGCCGCGTGGATGTCGCCGAAGAAGAGCAGCCCGGTGGACTTGTGGGGGAGCACCGGCACCGTCTCCATCACCGCCTCGGCGATGAAGGCCAGCGTCCCCTCCGAGCCGACCAGGAGGTGGGCGAAGATGTCGATCGGCCGGTCGAAGTCGAGGAAGGCATTCAGCTGGTACCCGGTGGTGTTCTTCATCCGGTACTTCGCCCGGATGCGTTCCACCATCGCCGGCCGCGAGCGCACCTCGTCGCGCAGCACGAGCAGCCCCTGGTACAGCGCCGGCTCGCGCGCCCGGAGCTCGGCGTCCGCGTCCTCGGCGGCGCTGTCGAGGCAGGTGCCCGAGGGGAGCACGAAGGTGAGCGAGCGGAGGGTGTGGTAGCTGTTCTGCTCGACGCCACAGCACATCCCGCTGCTGTTGTTGGCCAGGATGCCGCCCAGGGTGCAGGCGCGGATGCTCGCCGGGTCGGGGCCAATCTTCCGCCCGAACGGCCGGAGCAGCTGGTTGAGGTGATCGCCGATCATCCCCGGCCGGGCCCGGATGCGGAGGCCGCCGTCCTCGACCGTGGCCGAGCGCCAGTGGCGCGCCACCTCGAGCAGAAGGCCGTCGGAGAGCGACTGCCCCGAGAGGCTCGTGCCTGCGGCCCGGAAGGTGAGGGGAATTCCCCGCACTCGGCTCAGGGCGAAGAGGCGCTGAACCTCGTCCACCGAGCTGGGAAGGATCACCGCCTCGGGCATCAGCCGGTAGAAGCTGGCGTCCGAGGCGAAGGCCACGCGATCCAGGGTGCGGGTGAGGACCCGGTCCGGAGCGACGCACCGGCCGAGCGCGTCGACCAGGTCCACCGGTGGGGGAAGGAGCTGTGCGGAATCGCTGGCCATGGCAGGCGCATTCAACGCGAACCCCGCATGTCCTGGCGAGGTTCTCGCAAGCACCCCCGGATCAGGAGCACCGGAGGTCCTGGAGGCGCATCTTTTGCGCCAACCCGGCCCTCACGCGCGAAAGCACCGTGGCACCCCTGACAGGAGGCACCCTCCGATGACCACCCCCGCCATCCGCCGCAGCCGGACCTCGAGCCCACTCCTGACCGCAGCGCGCCCCACCCGCAAGCGGGGCGGGACCGAGGCCCGACCGCTCGTCTTCCGGTTCGATCAGCTCCCCGAGGTGAAGCGAACGGCCAGGACCTGGGACGAGGTCAAGGCCCTCCTCGGCGGCAAGGGCGCCAACCTGGCGGAGATGACGCGGCTCGGGCTCCCCGTTCCACCGGGCTTCACCGTGACCACCGAGGCCTGCCGCGCGTTCCTCGAGACCGGCAACTGGCCGAAAGGGCTGTGGGACGCAGAGTTCGCCGCCCTGCGGGAGCTGGAGAAGCGTACCGGGAAACGGTTCGGCGATCCCACCAACCCGCTGCTGGTCTCCTGCCGTTCGGGCGCCAAGTTCTCGATGCCCGGGATGATGGACACCGTCCTCAACATCGGGCTGAACGCCCAGACGGTGGAGGGTCTGGCCGTCCTCACCGAGGACGCACGGTTCGCCTGGGACGCGTACCGCCGGCTGATCCAGATGTACGGCACGGTGGTGCTGGGCGTCCGCGACGAGCCCTTCGAGCAGGTGCTGGCCGAGTGGCGGACCCGGCGCCGGGTGGAGAACGACGCCGACCTCGCCGCCGAGGACCTCCGCACCATCGCCGACCGCTTCCGGGCCATCGTGCGCGAGCAGTCGGGCCGCGAGTTCCCGGACGATCCAGTGGAGCAGCTGCGGCTGGCGACCGAGGCGGTGTTCCGCTCGTGGCAGGGAAAGCGGGCCCAGGATTACCGGCGCGCCGCGGGCATCCCCGACGACCTCGGGACCGCGGTGAACATCGTGGCCATGGTGTTCGGCAACATGGGTCGCAGCTCGGCGACAGGGGTGGCCACCACCCGTAACGTGTCCACCGGCGAGGACGCGCTCGAGGGCGACTACCTGATCAACGCCCAGGGCGAGGACGTGGTGGCGGGCATCCGCTCCACCCAGCCCATCGCCCGGCTGGCCGACGAGATGCCGGAAGCATTCACCGAGCTGCAGCGCATCGCCCGGCTGCTGGAGAAGCACTACCGGGAGGTTCAGGACATCGAGTTCACCGTGGAGCAGGGCAAGCTCTGGATGCTCCAGACCCGCGACGCCAAGCGCACCGCCCGCGCCGCGGTCAGGATCGCCTTGGACCTGGCGAAGGAGAAGCTCATCACCCGGGAGGAAGCGGTGCTTCGGGTCACCCCCGAGCACGTCGACTTCTTCCTCCACCCTCAGTTCAACCCGGAGTCGATGCGCACCGCGCGAAGCGAGCGGCGGCTGCTGGCCAGTGGGCTCAACGTCTCGCCCGGCGCGGCGGTGGGCCAGCTCGCCTTCGACGCCGACACCGCCGAGTGCTGGGCGAAGCAGGAGAAGAAGGCGGTGATCATGATCCGCGCCGAGACCAAGCCGGACGACGTGCACGGCATGCTCGCCGCGAGGGGCATCCTCACCAGCCGCGGCGGGCGGACCAGCCACGCGGCGCTGGTGGCACGGCAGTTCGGCAAGCCGGCGGTGGTGGGGGTCATGGCGCTGGAGGTGGACGCCGAGAAGAAGGAAGCCACCATCAAGCGCTCCAGTGTGGTGCTCCGCGAGGGCGACTGGGTCTCCATCGACGGGACCACCGGCGAGGTGTTCCTCGGGCAGGTGGAGACAATGCAGCCGTCGCTGGACGACCCGGCGCTGATCGAGCTCCTCGGCTGGGCCGACCGGTTCCGCCGGCTGGGGGTCTGGGCCAACGCCGACTACCCGCGGGACGCCGAGCGGGCGCGGGCGCTGGGCGCCGAGGGCATCGGACTGTGCCGGACCGAGCACATGTTCTTCGAGACCGAGCGGCTGCCCCTGGTGCAGACGCTGATCCTCTCCCGCTCGGAGGACGAGCGGCGCGAGCTGCTGGCGAAGCTGCTGCCGCTGCAGCGCAGTGACTTCGAGGGGCTGTTCCGGGCGATGAATGGACAGCCGGTGACCATCCGGCTCCTCAATCCGCCGCTGCACGAGTTCCTCCCTGCCCACGACACCCTGCTCAGGGAGGTCACCGAGCTGGAGACCCGCCTCGAGCTGCGCTCGGGGAACGCCAAGGACCAGACCCGCGACCTGGAGGGCAAGCGGACGATGCTCGGCGCGGTGGAGCGATTGCGGGAGATGAACCCGATGCTCGGGCTCCGCGGCGTCCGACTGGGCATCCACATGCCGGGCCTGGTCCGGATGCAGGTGCGGGCCATCTTCGAGGCGGCCTGCAACTGCGCCGAGGCGGGCATCGAGGTCTACCCGAAGATCATGATCCCCCTCGTCACCCACAGGAATGAGCTCCGCTGGGAGCAGCGGGCGCTCGAGGCCGAGGCCAAGCAGGTCATGGCGGAGCGGAAGCGGAAGGTGCGCTACCAGTTCGGGACGATGATCGAGGTCCCCCGGGCGGCGGTCACCGCCGACGAGATCGCCTCGCTGGCGCAGTTCTTCTCCTTCGGGACCAACGACCTCACCCAGACCACCTTCGGCATCTCACGGGACGACGCCGAGACCAGCTTCCTCTCCGAGTACCTCACCCAGGGCATCCTCCCCGAGAACCCGTTCGATCACCTGGACGAGGGCGGGGTAGGGCGGCTGATGGAGATGGCCGTCCGGCTCGGGCGCAAGGCCCGGCCGGGGTTGAACATCGGCATCTGCGGAGAGCACGGCGGCGACCCGAAGAGCATCGACTTCTGCCACCGACTCGGGCTGGACTACGTGTCCTGCTCGCCGTTCCGGGTGCCGGTCGCACGGCTGGCGGCGGCCCATGCGGCGCTCCGGGAGGGCAAGAAGGGGGCCGCTGACCGGGCTCAGGCTCAGCGCGGAGGCAAGGTCGGGTCCGGCACCCGGCCCGGATCGTTCGGCGCCCGCGTCGGAGTGTAGGGCGCCGTGGAGTAGGGGTTCCCGCACTGGCAGACCCGGCACCCTCGGCTGCTGTCGCGGGTGCAGTCGGGCGTCGTGGCGCAGCGCAGCCCTTGCGACTCGGGGCAGAGATCCTTGTCGTTCATCGCGCACGCCGGGACGAGCGCGAGCGCCAGGGTGGCGGCGAGCAGGTGCGGGCGCATGGTCCCGCACCCTACCGCGCCTCGCGTGCCGCGCTCAGCGCGAGGACATGTGCTTTCCCGTCCAGAGGCTCTTGGGGATCATGCAGTGGACGCCCTTGCGCACGTCCACCACCTGGCTCACGCGACAATCGGCCGCGATTGCAACCAGCGAGTAGGCCTCGTCTCGGCTCAGGCCCTTGGTGGTGCTGAGAAAATCGACCGCCTCGGCGACCGCGCTGGTCATCGCCTTCCCCAGATCTTCGTCGAAGCCCACGGTGATCCAGTGAGTCTTGGTCTCGATGCGCGGCCAGGTGAGCTTCATGTCCTTGCGAACGATGGGCTGGAGCTCGATCTCCTCGAACGAGCACTCGATCGCCGTGAGGTTCACCTCACCGTTCCCCTGGGCGCAGTGCGAGTCGCCGGTCCAGATCAGGCCGCCCTCGAGAAACACCGGGATGAAGATGGTGGACCCGGCGGTCAGCTCGTTGATGTCCATGTTCGAGCCGTTCTTCCAGGGACGCAGCGTGCTCACCGGCGCCATCGGGTCCTTCACTCCGCCCTTCCGGGGGGAGGGGTCGGCGGGATCGATGCCCACCGCCAGCGTGCCGGGAAAGGGCTTGAGGGGGATCTCGATGCCGGGCTTGAAGACGACGGTGGGCTTCTTGGGATCGATGTCGAAGTAGTGGACGTGCCCCTCGGGAAACTCCGGGGCGAGGGCGCCGATGGTGGGAAACTCCTTGCCTGGGAGGTTGAAGTTCGCGCCCACCTTCTTGGGGACGATCTTCAGGATCCGGATCTCCATCACGTCGCCGGGCATCGCGCCCTTCACGTAGATGGGGCCGGTGATCGAGTGCGGGCCGCCGCCGGGGTTGGCCTTCCGGAGCTCGACAATCTTCTCCATCGTCGTGCCCTTCTGGATCTGATCCCTGGCATGCATGAGCGTCTCGATGGAGACGATCTCGCCGGACTCGATGGTCAGCTTCGGCGGCTCCTTCGGGTCCAGCCATCCCCACTGCACGGTCTCGGGGGAGGCCTTGAGGCGGTGGACCTTGGGTGCCTCGGCGGCGTGGACCACTGCGGAGAGCACGGCGGCGCCCACGAGCGCCGGGCGCAGGACCTTGTGCAACATGTCTGTCTTCCCCTCGTCTGGCCGCCTGGAGATGGGCAGCTGGGCGGAGGGTAGGTGACCTGGACACAACGCGTCAAACCGACCGTTCGGTCCGCGCGCAAGCTCTCGCAATTGCGTTGATTCGTCCGCCCGGCCTCCTAAGCTCCGCCCGTGCAGCCTCGCCCCAGAGCTCCGCACCTTGCGGGCCCGGCTCGCCCTGCCGGTGGGGCTACTGGTTGCCACCCACCTGGTGGGCATCCTCGGCTACCACTGGCTGTGGCGCGACCGGGGCGGCACCTGGATGGATGCCCTGTTCATGACCTTCACCACCGTGGCCACCATCGGCTACGGCGAGGTGAAGCCGCTCGACGACGTGGGGCGGATCTTCACCATCCTCATCGCGGTCACCGGGATCGGCAGCCTCTTCTACACCTTCTCGGTCGGCCTCGATCACCTCACCAGCGACTCGATCCGGCTCTCGCGGAGGAAACGGCGCATGCAGGAGCGGATCGACAAGCTGGAGCGGCACTTCGTGGTGGCCGGCTACGGGCGGGTGGGGCGGGAGGCGGCGCACGAGCTGCGCCAGGCCCGGGTCCCGGTGGTGGTGGTGGACCCCGGACCGGCGGCGGGGCGCATCGCCGCCGAGGCGGGCTTCCTGGTCCTGGAGGGTGATGCCGCCGAGGACACGGTGCTCGAACGCGCCGGGGTGCGCCGGGCACGGGGCCTGGTGGTCACCACCGCCAACGACGCGACCAACCTCTACGTCATCCTCTCCGCCCGGCTCCTGAATCCCAACCTCTTCATCGCCTCTCGTGCGGTGGACGAGACCTCGGCGCCCAAGCTGCTGAGGGCCGGAGCCAACCGGGCCATCAGCCCCTATGCCATCGGCGGGCGACGGCTTGCGCACCTGATGCTCAGCCCGCGGGTGGTGGACTTCTTCGAGACCGCGCTGCAGCGCGGCAAGCAGGCCCTCCGGATCGCCGATCTGCAGATCTCGGCCTCGGCCACCCAGCGAACCCTCGGGGTGCTGATGGGGGGTGCCGCGGCGGGAGTCACCGTGCTGGCGGTGCTCCGGGGGGACCAGGTGGTGCGGTCGCCGGACCCGGCCTTCTCGCTCGGCCCGGACGACCACCTGCTGGTCCTCGGGACGGACGAGCAAATCGAGGCGCTGGAGAGCGCGATGTCCCAGTAGCTCCGGACGCTCACTCCTCCGTCGCGATGGCCCGCGGCACGGCTCGCCAGGACTGGACCAGGACGATCCCGGCCGCCACGGCTGCGAGCCCGAAGCCGTCCAGGGGACGCACCGGCTCGCCGAGCAGCAGCGCCCCAAGCGCGAGCCCGAAGATGGGCGTCAGGAAGTAGAAGGCGCTCACCCGGCTCGCCTCTCCGTGGCGCAGGAGCCAGAACCACAGGAACGACGCACCGAGGCTCATGACCAGGACCAGGTAGGCCAGGCTCAGCGAGAACGACGCCGTGGGCACCAGGTGGGGCGCGCCCTCCAGCAGCGCGGCCAGCGGGAGCAGCAGCAGCGACGCGGTGCCGAGCTGGACGGTGTTGGCCGCCAGGAGATCCTCCGGCGTCCGCAGCCGCTTGAACACCACGGTCGATCCGACCAGCGCCACCACCCCCACGAAGGCGAGCAGCACGTCGGCAGGACGGGCCGCCTGCGTCCCGGCGCGCGCGGACATCGCCATCAGGACGCCGCCGAAGCCCAGCAGCAGCCCGACGACCTTCCTCACCGTGAGCGGCTCGTCGAGCAGCGCCGGGGCGACCAGGGCCAGCAGGAGCGGGTTGGTGCTGGCGATGATCGCCCCCATCCCGGAGGAGAGGTGCCGGAGCGCCTCGTAGGTGCAGCCGAGGTACGCCGCGTTGGCCAGGACCCCGTAACCGGCGATCTGCGTCCAGGCGCCCGGCGTCCGCGGCCACGGCCTCCGGAGCGCCACCACCACGCAGGCCATCAGCGCCGAGGCGATGGCGAACCGGACGGTCAGCACCCAGAGGGGCTGGCCGAGCCGGGACAGCACACGGCTGGGAACGAAGGCCGAAGCCCAGAGGAAGACGTAGAGCAGCGCGAGGGCGGTGCCGGCGCGGCCGTGGGCACGGAGCGGGGAGGCGATCATCGAGGCCCCGGGGACACTGGCATCCCTGCGGCCAGGTGCAATGCACAGATCCGGCGAGGCGCCCGGGGGTCAGCTGGGCAGCCGCCGAGCTGTGTCCGCCAGACGGCGGCTCCGGCTCACACCCCTCGGATTCCCAGCAGGTCGTCGGCCACCGCGGCGCCGACTCCGATGGCGAGGCTCCCGAGGTACACCGCGGTCACTCCGAGCCAGCGCTGGCGCCGGAAGGGGAAGGTCCGGGCGGCCAGGAAGGAGAGCGTCCCGAAGCCCAGCCAGACCGCGAGGAGGATCGTGAAACGCTCCGCAGGGACCCGCGTCAGCGCGAGCACAATCTCCCCCTCGTCGGAGAAGGGGCGCGCGCCGCCTACGGCGCGCTCGAGATCGAACGTGAGCGGAAACAGTCGCAAGCTCGCCTGGGTGAATGCCGCAGTCGCCCAGGCGAACGAGGGGCGCCTCTGCGCGATTGCCAGCAGCACGATCGCCAGCGCCAGCGTGACCAGCGGCCCGCCGGCCTTGCCCCACAGCCGAAGGGACTCGGAGACGGGAACGGTCGGGTCCACCCGCTGGAAGCCCATCCGGGCAGGTGTCCCGCTCAGCCAGAACACGGCGCGATGACCGAGCTCGTGCAGCTCGATGGCCGCCGCCGAAAGGACCGTCACCAGCGTCGCGCGGCGGACGAAGTTGGTCACGCCTCCTCCTACCCGGCGCGCAGGTGCTCGACGAGAATCTTCACCCCGAGGCCGATGAGGATGATGCCGCCGAGCATGTCCAGCCGGCGCCCCAGCATCGCTCCGGCCCGACGTCCGACCACGAGTCCCACCACGCAGAGCACCGCGGTGGTCACGCCGATGGTGGTCACCGAGAGCGCGAACGGCGCGTCGAGCATCGGCAGGGTGATGCCCACCGCCAGCGCGTCGATGCTCGTCGCCACCGCCAGAGCGAGCATGACCCGGAGACCGAACAGATCTGCCTCGCTCCGCGGCGCCGCGTCGGCCTTCGCAGAGTGGGCCTCCCAGAGCATCTTCCCTCCGATGGCCCCCAGCAGGACGAAGGCGATCCAGTGGTCCCAGGCCTCGACCAGCGGACCGATCCGCGCGCCGATCAGCCAGCCCACGATGGGCATCAGGGCCTGGAACCCACCGAAGAACAGCGCCACCAGGAGCGCGTGACGCGCACGCACCACGGGCACAGCCATTCCCCGCGCCGCCGACACCGCGGTCGCATCCATCGCCAGCCCCACCGAGAGGGCGAGGATGGCACCGAACTTCATCACCAGAAGCTCCTGGTCACGGGGACGGCCCTTCTACACGGGAGGGACCCGGAAGCGCTCGCCTGCCCACCATGACCGCACACAGGCGACGCGCATTCCATCCGCCCCGGCCGCAGGCCATCGGCCTTTGCCCAGGCCGCACCCCCGATCCCGACGCTCAGGCCGCAGGCGTTCGCGCGCTGGCCGCAGCGGCGGGGGAGGGCTGGGCCGCAGCCGTCGGCTCGCCCTCCAGAACCCAGGCCTCGAGCAGGGTGTAGCTCACGGCGAGGATGACCGGGCCGATGAAGAGCCCGATGACCCCGAACCCGAGCAGCCCCCCGATGACTCCCGCGAAGATCAGGAGAATCGGCAGGTTCGCGCCCCGGGTGATCAGCCACGGGCGGAGCACGTTGTCCATCGTCAGGACCACCAGCGTCCAGAGCAGGAAGAACGTGCCGCGCCCGGGGGAGCCCGACCAGTAGAGCCAGACGACTCCTGGCACCATCACCAGGAATGGGCCCAGCTGCGCGATGCAGAGCAGGAAGACCACCGCGGTGAGAAGTCCGGCGCGGGGGATTCCAGCGATGGCCATCCCGATGCCGGCGAGGGCGGACTGGATCAATGCGGTGACGATGACCCCCAGAGCGACCGCCCGGATGGCCTGTCCGGCGAGTACCACGGCGGACTCGCCTTTCTGCCCGGCGAGGCGACGAAAGAAGAGCATGACCCCCCGCGCCGCGACGTCGCCCTTGGCGTAGAGGACGATGGCGATGATCACCATCACCAGGAAGTGCACCAGCACGGTGCCGAAGCTTCCCGCCTGTTTCCCGAACCAGCGCACGACCTCGCCGACGTACGGCTCGAGCTTTGCCGAGATCGCTCCGGGCTCTGCCTGGGAGAGCTCGGTCCAGGTACGAGCGAGCCGGGCGCCGAGCGGAAACGAAACGACCCAGTCCGGTGGCGGCGGGATCTTGAGCGTGGGAAGCGAGCGCACCAGCTGGACGAGCCGGTCCGACTGCTCGATGACCGTGTCCACGGCCAGGTAGACCGGAACCACGATGATCGCCAGGAGGACGAGCGCCATCACCGCGACCGCGGGTCCACGGCGGCGCCCGAGCCGCGCCTGGAGTCGCCGGAGCAGGGGCCAGGTGGCGACGACGATCGTCACCGCCCAGATGCCCGGCCCGAGGAAGGGCCGGACCACCCACAGGCTGCCCAGGAGCAGGCCGGCGAGGAACACGATCGACATCACCGTCCGCGGAAGGTTGTTGATCGGCGTCCGCATGGCATCCTCCGAAGCTGCACGACCGAGTCTAGAGGAACAGGAGCGAGGTGGGATGAGACCAAGGTCTCACGGGAAGTCGCGGCGGTCATCGGGTCGGTCGAGGTCCAGGACTGCCCGGACCCCAGGACCAATCGCCGCGGAGGTGGAGGAGGTCCTCGCCTGGACCCGCTCCGCGATGCCAGCCGGTGGACGGGGGCTCCGGGTCCTGGAGGTCGGGTGCGGCCCGGGCTACCTCGCCGAGCGGCTGCTGAGAGGGGGGATCCAGCTGACGGCGATCGACATCAGCGAGGAGGAGGTCCGCAGGGCCCGAGCGCGGGGAGTGCCGGCGATCGCCTCCGACTTCCTCTCTTTCGAGGGGCAGGACTTCGACGTGGTCCTGTTCACGCGCTCGCTCCACCACATCTCGCCGCTGGAGGCCGCGATCCGCAAGATTCGCGCGCTGCTCCGGCCCGGTGGCCTGGTGCTGGCCGACGAGTTCGCCCACGACGAGATCGACGCCGCGACCGCGACCTGGTTCTGGGATCTCCAGGCAGTCCTCGAGGAGGCCGGTGCCCTGGCGCCCGACGTCCGCCGGGGGCATCACCACCACCATGGAACGTCAGAGCAGCCCCCGGCTGACCCGGTGGAGCGCTGGCGCTGGCGGCACGTGCACGACCCGCCTCTTCATCCTGCCCGGGCGCTGATCACCGCCCTGGGGAGAGCCTTCGAGGTCACCACCCAGCAACGAGTCCCGTACCTGCATCGATACCTCTCCGATCGGCTCGAGAATTCGTCGCGAGGGACGCGGCTCTTCCTGCGGCTCCGCGCACTGGAGGAGCTCCGGATCGGACAGCGGCTGCTGGTTCCGATCGGGCTCCGGATGGTGGCCAGGCACACCCGCGTTTGACCACGGGCCGTACGCCGGATACCGCCCCCGCTCTCTCATCAGCGTCCGATAAGATGCGTTATGTCAACTCGCCGGGGCGTGTACTGTTGGGCCCTGATGCAGATCCGTCGCTGGTACGCAGGCACCTCGCTGCTCCTGGCAGCGCTGGTGACGACCGCTGCGCTCGGCGGAATCCTCCTGCCCTCGACGTACGGGCGCGAGGCGGCCAGCTGGGCCGCCCAGGGCGTCGGCCAGGACTGGGTGAATCTGCTGGTGGTCGCCCCGGCGATTGCAGTCCTGGCCGTCGCGGTGTCCCGCGGCTCACGCCGGGCGCGCCTGCTCCTCGGTGGAGCGCTGCTCTACGTCGCCTACTCCTTTCTGTTCTACGTCTTCGCCGTCCACTTCAACCGGCTCTTCCTCGTCTACTGCGCCTGTCTCGGGCTCGGGTTCTATGGGCTCCAGGCAGTGCTCCTCGAGCTGTGGCCCGAACCGATGTGGAACTGGTTCGACGTGGCGGCTCCCCGGCGGGCCGCCGGCACCTGGCTGGTGACTCTCGGCACCGCGTTCGCGGTGCTGTGGCTGTCACAGGTGGTCCCCGCGCTGTGGGAGGGAGGAGATCCCGTGGGGAGCGCCGAGCTTGGTCTGCTCACCAATCCGGCTCACGTGCTCGACCTCTCCTTCCTCTGCCCGCTCATGCTGGCCACCGGCACCTCGGCGTTCCGCCGAGGCCGGCTCGGCGGAGTCATGGCCCCCATCCTCCTGGCGTTCAGCGTGGTCCTGGCCCTGGCCGTGGTGGGGAATGCTGTCTCGATGGAGCGACAGGGGGTCGGTCGCGCGATGCCGATGGCCGGCGCAGCGGGCGTGGTCGCGGTGGTGAGTATCGGTCTGCTGGTCCGCTTTCTTCGCGGTCCGCGCCGCCTGCGCTGATCTTCGAGGGACCTGCGGCGCTCCCTGACGCCGCGGCCCTGGAGGCGGTGGCGCGGCGCGCGGCGAGCCGGCGTGGCAACGCGCAAGCGCCCGGCCCCGACGGAGGACCGTCAGTGCCCGCGTCCTCCATGCGACTCGAGGTAGTGCTCCTTCAGGAGATCGGCACCGAAGTCGTGGTCGAAGTCCCGCCAGACCCTGTGCACGTGGTTGGCCTGGTTCTGGGTGTTGTCGTACTCGAGCACGAAGGTCCCGCCCTGGACGCGGTAGTAGTGCCCCTGGCCACGTTCCAGCCCGCCCGCCCAGGTGAAGTGGATCCGGTCCAGGCCGGCCCGTTCCAGGCGCTCCCAGTCCGACGCAGCGAGATCCGGTCGGTGCCGACCGAGGTATTCCTTGATCAGCCGGACGAGCAACGCGCGCTGGTTCTCGTCCAGCTGTGCATGGCTGATGCCCTCCGGCCGGGTATCCGCGCGCCCCGGAACGTTGAGGATCTCCGAGGGGGCGCGGGTCGAGGAGATGGCGAGCTTCCGCTGGTCATCGCGCAGTGACTTGACGAGTGCGCGGCCCAGGTCCTCCTCGCCGCCCAGGATGCGGAGCCCGGCGCGGGGTCCCGTCCGCACCTCGGCAGGATTGCTCCCGAAGAACGAGGGCGTCTGGGCGACGCTCGAGGACGGGCCGAAGGTGACGTTCACCGAGAGGTGGTGTCCCTCGACCCGCCACCCCCAGGGTTCGGTTCCCGCGGGGCTTCCGAAGACAGTGACGTAGTACAGCTCGGGATCACGGGTCGGTCCGCGGCCGCCCTCCAGCTCGGCGAGGATCGTCTCCAGGCTGATGATCTCCTGCGCCTTGTCGTAGCCTGTCCGGCTCAGGCCACTGGAGAGCAAGGCCCGGGCGAGCCGGCGCTGCTCACCGGACATCTGCTTGAACGCGAGCCCCTTCCGGACTCCCGGGACGTAGTGCCAGTGGGTGCGCTCCTGGTCCTTGAAGTCCAGCTGCGTCCGTCGTCGTTGGTCGGGCGTCAGCGCATCCAGGAACGCGCTCGCGGCGGCGGCCATCTCCCGGCGGGCGGGGTCAGCAGGCAACTGAGACACCAGAAGGCCGAGGGCCAGCAGGAGCTGAAAGGTGGAGTGCCCAGGGTCGCACCGGTCATCCTATTCTGGGGTCCAGTCACCCCGATGAGAGCTCAGGGAACGGCGTCCGTCGACAGGTCCTGGCCCATTCTCACCCGCTCGGCTCCGGTCGCGCTGGCCGTGCTCACGGCCTGGGCGTGCGCGGCACCCGCGACCGGTTGGATCCGGACAGAGCTCTATCTCGGCCGCACCCTCTCCGACGGAGGGACCGTCGACCAGGCGAAGCTCGACGCATTCCTCGCCCGCGAGGCCGCGCCCCGGCTCACCGGTTGGACGGTCCTCGAAGCCCGTGGCCGGTGGACGACCCCGGACGGCGGAAGCGTCGACGAGCCGACCTCGGTCTTGGTCATCCTCCATGGGCCGGGCGAGGACTCCGCCCTGGAGGCCGTGCGCCGCGCCTACGCCCGCGACTTCGGGCAGCAATCGGTGCTCCGGGTCGACACTCCGGCAGCAGCCAGCTTCTAGCGAGCCTCGCGGGAGTCTCAGTGACCCGGCCCTGCTCCGGTCGCCCCCTCCTGGAACACCGGCGAGGGGTCGAGCGTGCAATCCTTCGTCGCCGGGTCGATCCCGAGCCGACGGAGAGTCTCATCGTCGGGGAAGCCCGTCTCCCGGATCCCCTCGCTTCGCTGGAAGGCCCGGATCGCCGCCCCGAGCTGCGTTCCCTCCGGGGCATCCCTCGGCAGGAACCCACGCTGGCGGAGCACCGCCGCCAGCTGCTCGCGCGAGTTCGGGTGCGGGAGGTTCACGTCGTCGAAGGGCGCCAGCGGAGAGGTTCCCACCGTCCCGGGTGGAGGCTGCCCACCCTGCCCTGCCGGGTCATGGGCACAGGCGAGGACCAGCGCCATCGAGGCGAGCGTCGAGGCAACACAGGAACGTCGGCGCATGGTGGCTCCTCGGACCGGCAGGGCGTCCACGCTCTCGCAGGCCAGAGGCGCCGTCCAGAGAGGTCGGCTGTCACCCTTCGGCCACCGAGCACCCGCGGGCCGTTCACGACGCGGGTCGAGAGGTACGCCGAGCGTTTCCGGAGAAGGTCAGTCGTCCTCGGCGTCGTCCGACTCGGAAGCCTCCTGCTCTCCTCCAGCCTGCTCGTCGCCTCCTCCCTCGCCGCCCGCTTCCGGCGCGGTCAGCGCCGCAGCTCCATGGACGAGCACCCCGCCCCGGTGCCCAGCGTCGATCCCGAGCGCAAGCATCGCCATCGAGAGCGCCACGCTCGTCAGTCCAGCGGTCACGAACGGCCGGCGCCGGTTCCGGAAGACGAGCGCGAGGCCCGCGGCCGCGAAGGTCGCCCCCGCCGCGACGGTGAAAGCCCGGGCCGCGCGCTGGTGCGCCTCGACCGCCGCTTCCCCGGCGCGGCCTTCGACTCGTTCCTCGTCTTGCTCCCCGGTCCGCAGGGCGACGGCGGCGGCGCCGAGGAGGACGCCCTGGAGCACCAGCGCCAGCAACCACGCTCTTCCCGGCAGGCGGTTCGTGGCGATTGCCCAGACCAGCGCTCCGAGCAGAACGGGCATCACCAGGGCAAGGCCCAACGGAACGTGGACGACGGCGGGATGGAGGGGCAGAGTGTTCACGGCGTTTGCCTCCTGAGTTCGACTCTCCTCGTGCCCGACCCCGCTCCCCATCTCCATCCGTCGGACGACGGAGAGTCCACGCCCCGGGTCGTGACGGGCACCGCGGCCCCCGCCCGTACGTCGGATGACGGAGCGTCAAGCGAGCGTCTTCGTTCGACCGTGCTCTTCCTCTGCATCGTGGTGCTCATCGCCGTCGACCTGGTGGAGGACTGGCAGCACGGATCCGAGGGCCTCCACCTCGGCCTCGAGTCGGTCGTCCTCGTCCTCGCCGCCGCGGGCCTGTGGCTCCTCCGTGGCCGCGTTCTCCGCGAAAGGGCGGCGATGCGCGCGCTCCGGGCCCGTCTGACGGAGGTCAGCGCCGCGGCCGAGTCGTGGCGTCGTGACACTGAAGCTCTGGCCAGCGGGCTCGGACGTGCGATCGACTCGCAGTTTCAACACTGGAGGCTCACAGACGCCGAGCGCGAGGTGGCGCTTCTCCTCCTCAAGGGCCTGTCGTTGCGGGAAATCGCCGGTTTGCGCGAGACGAGCGAGCGGACGGTTCGGCAGCAGGCGCTCGCCGTCTACCGCAAGGCCGGACTCGGCGGACGGGCCGAGCTGTCTGCCTTCTTCCTCGAGGACCTGCTCTCGCCGCCCTCGCCGCGGCGTTGAGCCATCAGCTGTTCACTGACCGGCGCCGGACAGCGAGCAGGCCGAGAATCGCCAGCCCCAGCCAGGGCGCTCCGTGCGCGGAGCTGGAACAGCTGCCGATGATGTCGGACGGCGGACCCTCCGCCGGAGCTCCGGGACCGGCGTCGGGACCCGCGTCAGACGCTCCGCCGTCGGGAGTGCCCGCATCGGTCGACCCCGCATCGGGCATGCCGGCGTCGCTCGCCGAGGCAAACCCGTAGGCGCCGAGATCGCTTGCCGATGCCGAGGCGCGTGGACGCGTCCCGAGCGGCGCGAGAAATTCCTGGTCCGGAATCCCGCTCACCACGGCCCCGGTCCCATCGACGTAGGTCACCCCGGCCGCTCCTGCACCGATGGCCGGCAATCCGGGCGCGAGGTGCAGGTCGGTGGGGCCGACGAACCCGGGGCTCGTGCCCGTCAGGCCACCGCTCAGCGTGCCGGCGCTCGTCACTTGGTTGGAGATCCAGTTGTTGCTCCCGACCAGAATGGCCGACGTCGTCGCATCGGCCGCGAGGCCCGTTCCGCTGGTGGTGGCATGGACGATGCTGTTGACCAGATGGATCTGGCTGCCGGCGGCCGGAGCGATCGCGTGGAACAGCCGATTGGACGGATGGGCGAGGATGAAGGTGTTCGAGAGCGCGTAGAGGCTTCCGTTGCGACCGCTCTCCGCGCCGTTGTCCGAGCCCCAGAGGATGACCTGGCTGTTGTTGCCCGAGCTCGGCGGCCGGACGATCACGTTCCCGATCAACGTCGCGTTGGCATTCGGCGCGTCGGTGTCCGGCGGCGCCTGGATGAGATCGATCTCGTAGTTCCCGGCGTTCTCGATGAGGTTGTAAGCGATGAGCGCGTGGTGCGAGCGCACCTTCACGTTCTGCCCGCCCGCCGAATCGTGGATGTGGTTCCCGATGAGAACGATGGATTGCCCGCCGACGTAGAAGTTGTGGGAGTACCCGTCGCCGGCTCCGTTGTGGAACACCTCGCTCGCCCGGACGGTGAGGGTCGCTGCGCCATCGGACATGAAACCGTCGTGACAGTCGTGCACCGAAACGTCCTCGATGGTCACGTCCAGCGCGCCGGCCGTGACCCGGAACGCCGCGCCGTTGTTGGTGTCGTTCGCCGCGTTCTTCAATTCCAGGTGTTCGACACGCCAATGGCTCCCGCCGGTGAACTGGAAGATGGCCCGTGGCACGGGGCCGGCCCCGGTGAGGTTGAGCCCCGCGGCGTCGAAGACCGGTCGGGGCCCGGGCACGCCTCGAAGGATGATGGGCGCAGCCTCGGTTCCCGACGCCTTCAGCTGACACGCGTCGGTGTACGTCCCGGGGTCGACCTCCACCACGTCTCCGGGCTGGAGGGTCACGCTCGCCACCAGCGCGCAGGGGGACCTCCAGGCCCTCGACGCACCGACCGCGTAGGTCGTCGCCCACGCCGGCGGCGCCCCGAGCGCGACGAGAAGCACCCTGACGCCGAGCATCCGCACGCACCGGGGGACTGTACCGTCGTCCTCGCGCGTGAACCGATGTGGGTCCGGAGCGCAGGGACACCCATCGGCGTCGACCACGCACGTTGGGCGCGCGGCACGGGCGATGGAACAATCGTCCGGCTTTCGACCCCGGAGACAGTTCGATGCGCCTCTCACCTCTGCTGCTCGCGTTCCCTCTCGCCCTCGTCGGATGCGCCAGCGTCCAGAAGACCTGCTACGGCGATGGCGTCTGCCGCGTGGAGAAGGACGGCGTCGTGAGCTGGGAAGGCCCGCCGGACAAGGTCGCCGCCCGCCAGGGTGTCGCGCAGTCCGCCGCCGACGCGCAGAAGCACGCCGACGAGGCCTATCTGGCGGCGCCGAAGCGGCCGCCGTCCGAGCCGATCCGCCTGGTCGTCATCGGGCCGGAGACCGAGTACCCGGACCTCGCCCCGCTCACGGGCACCTACCGCCAGATGCTGGAGCAGGCGCTCCAGGGCGACCCGCGGATCCAGCTGGTCCCGTACTCTCAGGTGAAGCTCTTCGCCGAGGCCCGCTCCGAGGGCGAGTCCACGAGCATGTTCTCGCAGCACCAGGCAAGGACGGCGGTGGACGCGCCGCTGGCCCGGCGGCTGCGGGATGGCAGTGGCGAGGTGGACGTGGTGGTCGTGGCGCACCTCTCGACCAAGAAGGTCTCGGGCTTCGTGGGGGGCAAGGGCGGCGTCGGTGTGGCCGAGGTGAACAACGTCGTCTTCGAGCTGAGCCTGTCCTCGGTCTACCGTTTCGAGGAGCAACGGCACGTCGAGGTGGGCAAGAGCAGCGACAGCCTGGCGCTCGCCGGCATCGACAAGAAGGGCAAGACCGGCTCCGGCCAGCTCAAGGGAAAGCGGAACCCCGAGAACGATCGGCCGGCTCTGATGAGCGCGGCCAGCTGGGTGAAGGCCACCTCGGCGCAGCTCGCACCCGAGCTTCCCTCGATCGCCGCCGCCCGCGACGTCCGGCAGAAGAACACCGCGACCGCGCTGCAGGATGCGCCCGAGTGGATGAAGAAGCTCCTGGCGAAGTGAGTCGGTGATCGTCTCCTCGGGGGCCGTCCTCAGCGCTACGGTCCGCCGAGCGAGACGGCGGGAGTCTCCTCCGCCCGTCGCCAGGGCTGGCCGAGCAGCCCGCGCGACAGCACCGCGGCCCAGACCAGCAGCCCGGTGAGCTCGAGCACCCCGCTCGCCCCGATGACCCGGAAGGCGAATGGGGTCCAGTCGGAAGCCACCTGGAGCGTGACCCTGAGGAAGCAGCCGAGGTTGAGCAGCACCAGGGTCGGCCGCAACGTGGCGTCGCGTGGGGTGAGCGGGACCACCAGCATGGAGACGCCGACGATCATCTGGGAGACGAACCCCACCGTCACCGCGTGGCGGATGGCGCCGTAGTACGCGTGGCTGAAGGGAAGACCGCTCACCGCCTGGTACATCGGGAGGAGGAGCAGCATCGCCAGCGACATCCCCAGCCAGGCGTACGCCAGCCGGATGAACAGGGCGCTGCGCTGGTTCCGTGGAGGACGGCGCCAGAGGCTCCAGGGGAGCACCACCGCCCCGCAGCCCACTGCCAGCATCACCCAGCCCAGGAACAGGCCCGCGGCCCAGCGGTGATCGCCCGTCAGACGCAGTGCGATGAAGAACGTCGACTCCAGCACCAGACCCGCGGCGATCGTCGAGAGCGAGAACCAGCCCCGGCGCGCCGGCGTGGACGACACGCCGAGGAACGGCGGCAAGAACCGCTGCGAGACGCCGAGGATCATGCACAGCGCGAGGCCGTGGATCTGGAGATCTCGGAGCGGGGCCTGGAAGGTCGAGACCTGTGCCAGCAGCACCTCGCGGCTCGATGCGACCATTGTCCGCCAGGTGTGCCAGCCGTCGAGGATCGCCTGCGCGACGAGGCACCCCACGGCCAGGAACACGAAGCCCATCCACGGCTGGAGCCGCTCCAGGCTCCGGCGGAAGGTGCGCACGAGCATCCACGCGAACAGCGCCGTCGCCGCGACCTGGAGCCCGCTCCCGGCCAGCGCCAGCGGCGGCCCGGACGCCCCGAGCGGTGCGCTCATCGCCACCGATCGGAGGATGACCCCGCCGAGCATGGCCGCCAGTGGCAGCCACCTCCACCGCCGGCCGGCGAGACGGACGTGCCACACCGGGGGGAACATCTGGAGCGCAAACCCCATGATGAACAGCCCCACCCAGCCGTCGATCTGCGCCTGGCCGTGGGCGTTGATGTCCTGGAGCGAGACTCCGGTGAATCGCCCGGCCGCGGCGATCTGCCAGAGCAGCCCCACGCCCCATCCAGCGCCCACGGTGATGACGGTGGCGATGGCGGCGACGAAGTAGCGGTGGTGCAGCGGACGCTCCATCCCCGGGGCGCTCATCGCCGGCCCCCGCGCGCTGCCCGCCCCGAACGGGGGGCCTCGCACAGTGGCCGGCTCCCGCGTTTGTCACCGACGATCTCGGCCAGCGACGAGGCCCGGAATGCGGCCTCCACCGAGGCGATGGCCTGATCGAGCCGCCGGTGCAGCGGGCAGAGGTTCGCCCCATGGGTGGGCAGCCCCAGAGGACAGACCTCGATGCGCTTCAGCGGATCCACCGCCTGGACCACGTCCAGGACCGAGATCTCCTCCGGCGTCCGGGCCAGCACCGAGCCGCCATTCGGGCCCCGCTGCGAGCGGACGAGGCCGGCGCGCGAGAGCTGACGGAGCACCTTGGCGAGGTAATCGGCGGGAGTCCTGGTGTTCAGCGCCAGCTCCGGGATGGTGACCGGCCGGTCGCCCTGGCTCGCCAGCTGGACCACGAGGCGCAGCGCGTATTCCGTCGTCCGCGAGAGCATGGGCGGACCGTATCAATTCTGGATAAATAGGTCCAGAGTTAGAGGACCGCCGCCGGGTCAGAGTCGAACGCGCTCCCGGCGCGGAGTCACCGGCTCCGGCCGTCGAACTGGGTCACCCGGAGCTGGTCCGGCTCGAAGCCATCCAGGCACCGAACGTTGATCGCCACCATCGGCTGGCCGTCGGGACCCGTGCCCCGGGCGAAGGACTTGATCCCGCACGTCTTGCAGAACAGGTGATGGATGTGATGCTTGTTGAAGAGGTAATCGGTCGTGGCGTCCTCGCCCCGCTCGAGATGGAAGCGGGACGCCGGAACGAAGCTCAGGAGCGTTCCGGCCCTTCCGCACATCGAGCAGTTGCAGCTCATCGCGGTGGCGCCGCGGTCGAGCTCCACCGTGTATCGCACCGCCCCGCAGTGACAGCTCCCGCGCCTGGTCTCCGTGTCCGCCATCAGGGCCTCCTGCTCGCCTGGAAGGTGTGCATGGTCCGCCCGGAAGTTCAACCTCGCTCGGGCTGTCTTCGGTGGGCCTACCGGTTAGAGTCCCCGGCGCGATGACGAGGAGCCCCACCGTGAACGAGAAGAAGCCCGAGACCCCGCCGAGCCCGGCGACGACGCCCTTCACCCCCATCGACCAGCACCTCTTCGAGTCGCGGACGGTGTTCGTCAGCGGCGAGGTGAACGCCGACCTGGCGCTCCGGGTGAACCGACTGCTCCTGGCGCTCGAGCGCAGCAACCCCACGCAGCCCATCGTCCTCTGGGTGGATTGCCCGGGCGGCGAGGTCTACTCGGGGTTCGCCATCTACGACACCGCGCGCTTCATCTCGCCGCGCATCGTCACCGTGGTCGCCGGGTTCGCCGGGAGCATGGGCTCGGTCATCGCCCTGGCCGCGGAGAAGGAGGACCGGGTCGCCCTCCCCAACGCCAAGCTCCTCATCCACCAGCCGCTGGTGGGCGGGGTCATCCACGGCTCGGCGAGCGATTTGGAGATCCACGCCCGGGACATCATCGAGCTGAAGAAGAAGATGCACCGCCTCTACGCCGAGCGCACCGGAACGCCTCAGGAGCGGTTCGTGGATCTCATGGAGCGCGACCGGTGGATCGACCCCCCGGCGGCCATCGACCTCGGCCTCATCTCCAAGGTGGTCAACACCCGCAAGGAGCTGGACGCGCTCGTGCAGCGCGGACACTGACTGAATCCGGCTCGCCTCAGCCGGCGAGCCCTTCCAGGTAGGTCACGTAGCTGCCCACCGCGCCGTCGAGGCTGGCGACCTTCGGGTTGCTGGACTCGACGACGAAGTACTCGTCCGGAGCGTGGGCGCCCGAGCCGTGTCCCAGTCCGTAGTGACCGGCGGGAAGGCCGAGCGGCTTGCCGGTGAAGATGTACCCCGGCCACGAACCGGCGTTCCGCGGCCAGAGCAGCGGGTCGAGGCCCGCCCGGCGGTACGCCCGGTCCAGGGTCTTGACGAACTCCGAGTCGGCCGGCGTGCTGGTCGGGTCGTAACCCCCCGTCATGTTCACCTCGAGGTCGCCGAAGCCGCGCTTCTCGAGGTGTGCCTTCAGGGCCGCCAGCGACCGCTCCGCGGTCATGTCCGGAACCAGCCGGAGGTCGAGCTTGGCCACCGCCCGCGCCGGGAGCATCGTCTTCCCGCCCGGTCCGGTGTAGCCGCCCACCAGCCGCTCGATGTTCACCGTTGGCCGGGTGGCGAACCGCTGCAGTGCGTGAACCCAGTCCTCGTCGCGGATCCAGCGCCTGGCGCCGAGAAGCTCCTTGGCCTTGGCCTCGCTCATCCGCTGCGAGGCACGCTGGATCATCTCCAGCTCGGCGGTGGAGGCCGGCCGGGCCGCGTCGGCGAAGCCGTCGATCGCCGGCTCGGCCCCGTCGGGCGTGACGAGCGTCGCCAGCGCCTGGACCAGGTGGAACGCCGGGCTGTCCAGCCGCGCCCGGTTCGCCGAGTGCACGTCCTTCGACGGCCCCCGCCCCCAGCGTGCACCGCTGGCCACCAGCTCGAGCTCGATGACGCCCTTGGCCCCGAGGCTGAGTGTCACCTCACCGTCGGGATCCTGCATCGCGCTGGGCATGAAGATGCCGAGCGACTTGCCGAGGGCGGCGGCGATGTCCGGTCGGCGCACCACCTCCCCGAAGTGGGGCGAACCGATCTCCTCCTCTCCCTCGGCGACCAGGACCAGATTCACCGGCAGCTTGCGCTTTGCCGCCCGGTAGGCATGGAGCGCCGAGAGGAAGGCCGCCTCGGGCCCCTTCTGGTTCACCGCGCCCCGGCCGACCACCACCTTCCCGAATCCGGGCTTGTCCACCACCCGGCCCTCGAAGGGGGGCGAGCTCCACTCCGCCGGATCCGCCTGCTTCACGTCGTACATGAAGTAGAGCCCCAGCGTCTTCCGGGCCCCGGCATCGAGGGTGGCGAACACCCCTGGCTTCCCGCTGGTCGGCACTTGCTCTACCTTCTGGAAACCAGCGTCCCGGAGCATCTGGACGAAGAACGGCAGCCCGGTGTCGTAGCCGCGGTTCTCGGCGCAGATGCACGGCTCGCGGATCCACGCCTGGAGCCGCTGCACGTTCTCGGCATGCCGCCGGGCGATCTCCGCGGCCAGCGGTCCGGAGGGCGCGGCCCCGAGCGCGAGCCGTGGCCCCGATGCGGCGGCCGCCGTTCCCACCGCGGCGCCGAGCAAGGTGCGACGTGAGAGGTCGGTCATGAAACCGGCGAGCTTCGGCCCTGCCCTCCCCGGCTGTCGAGAAATTCCGGGTGGGCGACCATCACCACCGCGATCCCTCCGCGCCGCGCAACGTTCACCACCTGCTCCTGGGAGGCACGCGCGGTGAGTGACAGACCCTCCTCCGTCGGCGCCAGCCCCAGCACCACGTAGAACGGCTCGAGCCGAACCCCCCCATCCGCCGCCAGGACCGGGAACTCGTGCACCGGAACCGGGACCAGCTGCTGCGCCACCCAGGTGTCCGGCTCGGCCATCGCCCGGTCCAGGGCCTGCTCCCAGCCGGCCTGGGTCCGCTGCGCACCGATGCAGACGCCCGCGCCTCCGTAGGAGCGGTTCGGCTTCAGGACCAGCATCTCTCGCTCGGAGCGGACGAACTCCGGCAGGTCCCCCACGCTCCCGTCCGCGAGCTGGGTCGTCCGTCCCCGGATCAGCCGGGTCCACGGCACGTGTCGGCGGAACACCTGTCGCTCCCCTGGCGTGAAGTGTCGGTTTGCAAGGGCGGGGTCGGTGAACACCTCCCACATGCTCTTCTGCTCCACCTCGGCGGCAATGGAGGACACCATCCGGTTCTGGGCCAGCAGCGCGCGCATCGGCGAGACGTCCACCCCCCGATGGCTCAGCTGGCGGAGCTCCTCCACCGAGTAGTCCCGGTAGCCGAGGTCCACGGCCTCTCCCCGGAACAGCACCTCGTCGCCGTCGAGGACCAGCTCGGTCGGGTCGGCGTGACAGACGTCCACCCCGAAGCGCCGGTGGAAGTGCTCGGCGAGGAGGGTCTGCTCCTCCGGGCCGGTATCCGCCCAGCGCGGCTCGATGAAGCAGATGCGGCGCCCCCGCCGGCCCAGCGCCTCGAGGTGCTCGAGCATCTGCCCGGCCAGCAGGTCACGCACGTCCTGACCGAGCGTCAGCTGGAGCGAGGGATCCGCCTGCCGGAGCGAGGGCCCCAGCCGTTGCTCGAGGATGCGCTCCGCGTTGGGGAGCATGTGGAGCCCTCCCACCCCGGTGAGGTTCGGCTCGAGGAACTGCAGGGTGCTCTTCCACTGCGCGCTCTCGAACAGCGCCGTGGCGTCGAGGCGTCCGAACACCGGGTTGCTCCGGGCATGGAGCGGCCCCCAGCAGGCCCGGATCCACTCCTCTTCTCCGCGGGACAGGGGGAGCGCCCTGCGGACCCCCGGATCCGCCAGCCAAACCTCGAGCAATCGCCGGGTCGCCTCGTGCAGGGTGAGCGCGGTGGCGTGAAGGTAATGCAGCTGCTCGGGGAGCACGGTCAGCGGCGCGGGGAGGATGCTCACCTCCGTGGGGCGACCTTCGTGGAGGTAGACCAGCGTGGCCGCCCTGGCGTCCTCCTGGATCCAGCGGAGGATGTTCCGCATCCGCTCGGGGGCGATCGCCAGCAGCGCCGAACGGACCCGGGCGCCGAGGCGCCGGCTTGCCAGCCCCAGCTCTTCTGCGGGCGTCTGCATGGCGGGACTCCTCGCGAGCAAGACCGGTGCCCCCGCGGAACTCCGGGCAGTTGCGCGGGCCGGGGGCCGCAAGCCTTGCGCGTCGGGTCCCGTCGGCTGGGGGGCCGGACCGCTTTCGCTCCCTCCACGGCCTGGTTCAAGCTGTCCTCCGGTCCATGCGTCTTCGACACGCCCTGCCCTCCTGCGCCGCGCTCGGGCTCGCAGCCTGCGCGTTCCTGAACGACGGCGCCCAGCCCAACACTCCGGGGAAGCTGAAGCCCACCTGTGCCGACGTGGAGATGGAGGCGTGCATCGCGGAGTCGGTCACGATCTCGGCCGAGGCGCTGCCAGGTCTCGACGGGAGGGAGATCGCGGCACTGCTCGCCGATCCCAGACCGGTGCCGGTCCGGTGCATCCTCCGAGAGACGGGGACGCTGGAGGCCTGCCACGTCCTCGACTCCCGCGGCTCCCCCTTCGAGCAGTCCATCGGGCAGTCCATCGAGAGCTGGCTGCAGCGGCGTCACTACACGCCGGTCACCTACAAGGCACGGCCGGTTCTCGTGCCCTACACCTTCCTGGTCTCCTTCAACCCTCCACCTGCCGAGATGGCGCGACTCTCCGCCGTGCGGATCGAGGTCTTCCGGGCGCTGCTGTCCCGGCTCCGTGGGCCGGCCGTCGACGCCGGCACCGCGGCCCGTCCCCTGGTGTGCGCGGGCATCGGGGACGACGTGGCGGATCCGCCTCGCAACGAGATGGAGGCCCTCACCCGCGCCGGCGCGCAGGTGGAGCCCGCCTCGAGCTGCTGGGAGCTGATGCAGACGGTCGGCGGGGCTGCTCCCTTCGGGACCGTGGTGGTGCGGGACGTTCAGTTCGAGCGGCCCGACGTCGCAGAGGTCCGGGCAGAGCTCGGGGTCTCCGGGCAGACGCCGGACTTCCTTCTCCTCCGTGTGAGCCGGCTGGGTGGGCGCTGGCTGGTCGAGGAGCTGCCGGCACGTGCGCCCGACGGGGGCGTGCCGATTGCACCGGACGGCGGCGCGCGCTGACGACGGCGCTAACCCGGGCGGGCCCTCCGGTGTGGATCCACCCACACCCCGTTCCGGAGTCTCACCGATGCGTCGTCCTGTCCCTTCCCCTGCCGTCCTCCTCGTCGTCGTCTCTCTCGCCGGGCTCGGCGCTTCCGCCGCGCTCGCCCAGCAGGCTCCAGCCACGACCCCGGCCACCCGTCCCTGCGAGGCGGACGTCGCCCGCCTCTGTCCCGGCGTCACTCCCGGTCAGGGCGGCATTCGCCAGTGCCTCCGGCAGAATGCCGACCAGCTGTCTGCCGAGTGCAAGGCCCACATCGCGCAGGCGCGGGAGCACTTTCACGTGGCCCGTGAGGCCTGTCAGGGTGATGTCTCGAAGCTCTGCGCCGAGGTGAAGCCCGGGCATGGCCGCATCCTGGCCTGCCTCTCCGAGCACAGCGCCGAGCTCAGCGACGCCTGCAAGGCGCAGCTGCCCGCGCCGAGGTCCTGAGCGGCCTTCCTCCGCGGCCTCGGCGCGGGCCGGGTCCGCCCGAGGTCAGCGGACCGGGGGATGTCGACGTGGCCCGCCGGCGTGCAGCGGGCCCGGGGGGAGCGCGTAGAACTCGCCGAGCGCTGTCCGGATGCCCCGTGCGGTGCGCGCCGGCGTGCGCCCCAGCAGCACCAGGCCGTCGGTCCCTGCCGGGTCGAGCCACAGCTCGTAGGCGGATGCCCCCTCGCCCCCCGCTCCCACCGCCCGCTGTTCGCCGTGGGTCCGGATGAAGAATCCGTAACCGACGTCCGAGCCCGGCCCGAGCGGCAACCGCGGTTCCCAGAGCGCGGCACGCGTCTGCGGAGAGACGAGCTTGCCGGCCCGCAGGGCGTCGATGAGCTGGAACTGGTCGTCGAGCGTCGTCGTCCCGCGCACTGCCGACGGGCACGCCGGGGTCGCGGTCAGCGAGGTGCCGGTCATCCCCGCGGGCCGCAGTAGCCGGGCCTCCGCGAAGCGGTCGAACGGCTCGCCGGAGACCTGGGCGACGAGGCGCTCCACCAGGAGCCACGGCCGTTCGTCGCCCGGATCGATGCGGGTGCCAGGGGCGGCCTTCAGCGGCACCTTGCCTGCAGCGTCGAGACGCTCGGCGAGAGACTCGTCGAGCGAGGAACTCCGAGCCGTCCCGCCGATCGAGCCGAGAGTGGTCCGGGTGGGGTCGAGCTTCGGCTCGAGGGCAACCTGGGGGTCGGGAGCCAGTCCTGCCGAATCGGTCAGGAGGTTGGCGACGGTGAGCGAGGCGAACGACGTCCCCGCGACGGATGGAAGCCGCTGCTCGAGCCGGTCGTCCCAGCCGACCTTGCCGCCCTCGACCAGGAGTCCCACCGCCACCGCGTCCAGGAGCTTGCGGCCGGTCCCCAGCGGAAGGCACGCGGTGTCCCCGAAGCTCCGGTCGATCTCGGTCTTGCCCGCGTGGAGCACCCGGACCTGGCCCTGGAAGCCGTCGCTGGCAGCGATCCGCTCGAGGTCGGATTTCAGCGCCAGGAGCCAGTCGTCGCGACGGTCCGCCTTCGGCGTCTCCGCCGGCACGTGCGAGCAGGCCCCCGCGGCGAACAGCACGACGAGCATGGTCCAGCGCACCGAGTCCCTCCTCCTCCGAGTCGGAAGAACACCCCTCCGCATCCCCACCTCCGTGTGGACGTGTGAAGCGCTCACTCCCACTCGATGGTGGCGGGCGGCTTGCTGGAGATGTCGTAGACCACGCGGTTGATGCCCCGCACCTCGTTGGTGATGCGCGCCGAGATGCGCGCCAGCAGCTCGTGCGGGATGCCGCGCCCAGTCCGCGGTCATCCCATCCACGCTGGTCACTGCCCGCACCACCGCGGTGGACTCGTAGGTGCGCTCGTCACCCATCACCCCCACGCTGGAGACAGGGAGCAACACCGCAAACGCCTGCCACACCTGTCCGTAGAGGCCGGCCTTGCGGACCTCGTCCTGCACGATGAGGTCGGCCTTGCGCACCAGCTCCAGCCGCTCCTCGGTGACCTCGCCGAGCACCCGGATCGCGAGGCCCGGGCCGGGGAACGGGTGACGCATCAGCATCGCCTCGGGCAGACCCAGCTCCCGGCCCAGTGCCCGCACCTCGTCCTTGAACAGCTCGCGGAGGGGCTCGACCAGCTGGAGCTTCATCACCTCGGGCAGCCCGCCCACGTTGTGGTGGCTCTTGATGGTGGCCGAGGGCCCCTTGGTGGACACCGACTCGATGACGTCCGGGTACAGGGTGCCCTGGGCAAGGAAGTCCGCGCCCTGGATGTCGCGGGCGGCCTCCTCGAAGACGGCGATGAACTCCCGGCCGATGATCTTCCGCTTCTTCTCCGGGTCGGTCACCCCGGCCAGCCGGTCCAGGAAACGCTTCCGGGCGTCCACCGTCCGGAGCGGCACGTGGAAGCGGCCCTCGAAGAGCTGCTCCACTTGCTCGCGCTCCCCGGAGCGGAGCACGCCATTGTCGACGAAGATGCAGGTCAGCCGGTCGCCGATCGCGCGGTGGATGAGGAGCGCGGCCACCGAGCTGTCCACCCCGCCCGACAGCGCGCAGATGACCTTCCCCTGCCCCACCTGCTTGCGGATGGCCTCCACCGCCTCCTCGGCGAAGCCCTTCATGGTCCAGGCGCCGGAGAGCTTGCAGACCTCGAAGAGGAAGGCCCGGTACATGTCCTTGCCCCGGGGCGTGTGGACCACCTCGGGGTGGAACTGGAGCCCGAAGATGGGCCGCTCGCGGTGCGCCGTCGCCGCCAGGGGCGCGTTGGCGGTCCGGGCGATGGGCTCGAACCCGGGCGGCAAGGTGTCCACCCGGTCCCCGTGGCTCATCCACACCTCGCAGGTGGCGCCCTCCTTGAACGGCGCCAGCGGCCCCTTGCTCTCCAGCACCTCGATGACCGCCGGACCGAACTCCCGGTGGGCGGTCCGGTCCACGCGGCCCCCAAGCATCTTGGCGATGAGCTGCAGCCCGTAGCAGATGCCCAGCACCGGGACGCCGAGGTCGAACACCCCGGCCGCGGGCATGGGCGCCCCCTCGGCCTCGACCGACATCGGCCCCCCCGAGAGGATGATGCCCTTCGGCCCGAAGGCCTTGATGTCGGCCAGCGGCAGGTCGGGCCGGTGGATCTCGCAGTAGACGCCCAGCTCGCGGACCCGCCGGGCGATCAGCTGGGTGTACTGACTGCCGAAGTCGAGGATGAGGACCTTCTCGTCGTGGATGTGCACGGCACTGCCTCGTCCCGGGGTTACTCCACCCGGTAGTTCGGCGCCTCCTCGGTGATGATGACGTCGTGGACGTGGCTCTCACGGAGCCCACTGGGGGTGATGCGGACGAACTGCGCGTTCTTTCGCAGCTCCTCGATGGTCCTGCACCCGGTGTAGCCCATGCCGCTCCGGATGCCGCCGAGCATCTGGTACACGTTCATCGCCAGGCTGCCCTTGTAGGGGACGCGGCCCTCGATGCCCTCGGGGACCAGCTTCTGCTCCTCCTCGACGTCGGCCTGGAAGTAGCGCTCCTTGCCACCGCGCTTCATGGCCGCGAGGGAGCCCATGCCCCGGTAGCTCTTGTAGCTGCGGCCCTGGTAGAGGATGACCTCGCCCGGCGCCTCCTCGGTGCCGGCGAAGAGTGAGCCGATCATCACCGTGCTCGCTCCGGCGGCCAGCGCCTTCACGATGTCGCCCGAGTACTTGACGCCTCCGTCGGAGATGATGGGGACGTCGTGCCGGTCGGCCTCGCGGGCGCAGTCGTCCACTGCGGTGAGCTGAGGGACGCCCACCCCGGCGATGACCCGGGTGGTGCAGATGCTGCCCGGGCCGATGCCCACCTTCACCGCGTCCACCCCGGCCTCGATCAGCGCGCGGGTGCCCTCGGCGGTGGCGACGTTGCCTGCCACCAGCTCGAAGCCCGAGAAGTTGCGGCGGGTGTCCCGCACCGCGTCCAGCACGCCCCGCGAGTGGCCGTGGGCGGTGTCCACCACGAGCACGTCGCAGCCGGCCTTGAGCAGTGCCGCGATCCGCTCCTCCCGGTCCGGCCCGGGGCCGACGGCGGCGGCGCAGAGGAGCCGGCCCTTGCCGTCCTTCGCCGCGTTGGGGTGGGTCCGGGACTTCTCGATGTCCTTGATGGTCATCAGCCCGCGCAGCTCGCCGTTCTCGTCCACAAGGAGCAGCTTCTCGATGCGGTTGGAGTGGAGCAGCTCCAGCGCGGCCTTCTTACTCACCCCCTCGCGGGCGGTGATGAGCTTCCGGGTCATCACCTCCTCGACCTTCTTGTCGAGGTTGGTCTGGAACCGGACGTCGCGGCTGGTGAGGATGCCCATCAACTTCCGGCCGCGGGTCACCGGGATGCCGGAGATTCCGTTCTTCCGCATCAGGTCCAGCGCCACCTGGAGTGGGGCCCCGGGATCGACCACCACCGGCTCGCTCACCATCCCGCTGGAGTACTTCTTCACCCGGGCCACCTCGGCGGCCTGACGCTCGATGCTGAGGTTCTTGTGGATGACGCCGATGCCGCCCTGCTGCGCCATGGCGATGGCGGTGGCGGACTCGGTGACGGTGTCCATCGCCGCCGACAGCAGCGGGATGTTCAGGCGGAGGTTCCGGGTGAGTCGCGTGCCGAGCTCGACATCCGTGGGGAGGACGTGACTCTCGGCCGGCTGGAGCAGCACGTCGTCGAACGTGAGCGCCAGGCGGAGGGGGTCGGTCAGCATGGCGTTCTATACGCCGCACCCCGGACAAAATCCATCCCGGGCGGACCGGACACCGGGTTTTCCCGTGGACTCCCGGGTGCTTACTCGCGCAGCTCGCCAGCTGGACGCCGGAGCACCGCACCCGGCGGTGGCGGGCGGTCCTCCTCGCGCATCTGCTCGCGTATCTTCCGGGCGAGGCTCAGCTCCCGCCAGCGGTGCACCGCCGCCCAGAGCAGCACGGTGGCCAGGAGCAGCCCCACGGCGATGAGCTGGTACCGCTTCATCAGCTCGATGACCTGCTGGAGGTGGCGGCCGAACCGGAAGCCGAGCAGGACGAACAGGGGCGCGGAGACCAGCGCGGCAAGGCCGTCGAAGCAGATGAACCGCGGATACGGCATGCCGGCCGACCCCGCGGTGAAGTACGTCACTGCCCGGACCCCGGGCATGAAGCGGGCAGCGATGACGATCTTCTCCCCGTGACGGGCGAAGAGCCCTTCCACCTGGATGCGGCGAGGGGGGGTCACCACCCGGGAGAGCCAGCCGTGGCCGGTACGCACCCGCCGGCCCACCCGGCGGCCCGCCAGGTAGATGAGCGAATCTCCCACCAGGATGCCCACGAACCCGGTCGCGACCATCACCCAGAGGTGGGCCACGCCCTTGTAGACCAGAAACCCGCCGAGGATGAGCGAGATGTCCTCGGGCAGCGGGACCCCCAGGCCACACGCCACCAGCACGGCGAAGATGGACAGGTAGGCCATCGCTCCGTGGGAACCGAGCAGGAGGGTCTTGAGGATCGCTTCCAAGCAGGTGCCAGGCCGGGCGCAGCGGGGCGGCCGAGGGACCTTAGCACCCCACCGCGAAGATCCGGCAGCTCACGGACGGGGGAGCAGGGCCTTGAATGCTTCCCGATTGGCTTGGAGCCTGGCACCGAACTGGGACACGATCGCCATCAGGAGCTTGAGACACGCCTGCGGCTTCTGGGTCATCAGCCGCTGGAAATCCACGCTCCGCAGCTCGACGGCGGTGACCGGGGTGAGCGCCATGGCGCTGCAGAGGCGCTGGCCCTGCTGCACCAGCGCGAGCTCTCCGAGCGAATCACCGCGCTGGAGCTCGCCGAGCGGGAGCTCCTCGGCCCCGTTCCGGACGGTGATGCCCACCCGACCATCGGCGATGATGAACAGGCTCTCGGCGAGCATGTTCTCCACGAAGAGCGGGGTGCCGCGCGGGTAGGTCCGCTCCACCGCGATGCCGGCGAGGATCTGCAGTCCCGTCTCGGTGAATCCCTTGAAGAGGGCACAGGTCCGGAGAGCGTCCTGTGGCGGCATTGAACAGCCCTTGTACCACGGGAGCACCCCAGGTCAGGGAAAGCCCGACCTGTTGCACTCGGACCTCACCCGCCCCGGTGGAGCTTTGCGTTCAGGACGTACCCGGCGGCGGAGGTGAGGAGCCCGGCGCGCTCGGCGTCGGTGAGAGGCCGCTTCACCTTGCCCGGGCTTCCCATCACCATCGAGCCCGAGGGCACGTGGGTGCCGGGAATGAGCAGCGTCCCGGCGGCGATGAAGCAGTCGTCCTCGATGACCACGCCGTTGAGCACGATGGCGCCGATGCCCACCAGCACCCGATTGCCCACCGTGCAGCCATGGATGACGACGTGGTGGCCCACCGTGACGTCGTCCCCCAGCCGGGTGGGATGGGTGCCCTTCTCCACGTGGACCATGGTCAGGTCCTGGATGTTGGTCCGGGACCCGATCCGGATGGTGTTCACGTCGCCGCGGAGCACGGTGTTGTACCAGACCGAGGACTCCTCCCCGATCTCCACGTTCCCGATGACGTGGGCCCCGTCGGCGACGAAGACCGAGGGGTGAAGCCGCGGCGTGGCTCCCTGGAAGGCGCGGATTCCCATCAGGCCGCCTCCGTCCGGGGCCGACGCGGCGGGACGGGCGGAGTGTCGACGATGCCCGCCTCGACTCCCAGCAGCGCGCTGGGCGAGCCGTGGCTGATCCGCACCCGGGTCCTGGCGCCGGCCGGGGCGGTCCCGTCGAAGTTCACGGTGCGGTTCTCGGGGGTGCGGCCGAACCGGCGCGACGGGTCCGACCTGCTCGGGCCCTCGACCAGCACCTCGACCTCGTGGCCCACCAGCGCGGCGCCAATCTCCCCGCTGATGCGGCGCTGCAGGGACTGGAGCCGCTCCAGCCGCTCGACCTTCACCTCGTGCGGCACCGGCCCCCACTCCGCCTCCTTCAGCGCGGCCACGGTGCGGGGCCGGGCGGAGAAGACGAAGGAGAACTGGTTCTCGTAGCGGACCTGCTCGGTGAGCGCGAGCGTCTGCTGGAAGTCCTCCTCGGTCTCGCCGGGGAAGCCGACGATGATGTCGGTGGTGACCGCGATGCCCGGCCGCGCGGCGCGGAGCGCGGCCAGCCTCTGCAGATATGCGGCGACGGTGTAGTCCCGCTTCATCCGCCGCAGCACCTGGTCGCTCCCGCTCTGGACGGGCAGGTGGAAGTGGGGCGCGATGCGCGGCTCGCGACGGAAGGCGTCGATCAGCGCGTCGGAGAGGTCGTGCGGGTGGCTGGTGGTGAAGCGCACCCGCTCGATGCCCGGGACCTGCGCCACGCGGAGCAGCAGCTCGGCGAAGCAGCTGCCGCCCCGGTAGGAGTTGACGTTCTGCCCGATGAGCGTCACCTCGCGGACGCCCACCCCGGTCAGCGACGCGACCTCCTCCAGCACCTCGCCGAAGGGCCGGCTCACCTCGCGGCCCCGGGTGTGGGGGACGACGCAGAAGCTGCAGACGTTGTCGCAGCCCTTCATGACGGTGACGAACTCGCTGACCTTCCCCGCCGAGCTGTCGGGGTCGGCGCGGGGGAAGACGTACTCCTCGGAGTCCACCCAGGCGGTCTCGGAGACGCGGACCCGATCCTCGACCACCCGGGTGACGAGCTCAGGCAGCTTGCCGATGGCGTCGGGCCCGAAGACGAAGTCCAGGTACGGGACGCGGGCAAGGAGCTTGCCCTTTTCCTGCTGGGCGACGCACCCGGCGACGGCCAGGAGCGCCCCGCGCTGGGTCTTGATCGCCCGGTAGCGGCCGAGGGCCGAGAGCATCTTGTCCTCGGCCTTCTCCCGGATGGCGCAGGTGTTGAGGATGATCAGGTCCGCCTTCTCAGCGGTGGCGGTAGGCCGGTAGCCGATGGTGGCCAGCACCTCGCCCATGCGGAGCGAGTCGTTGACGTTCATCTGGCAGCCGAAGGTGTGGACGAAGTAGCGCTTCACGGCGGGCCCGGGAGATACCCGGGAGTCCCCCAGACATCAATGCCCGGAGCCGGAGACGTCGGATTGCCGTCTGGCAGGCCCGAGGCCGGCGGTCAGCCTGGAGGTGGCCTGAGCACCTGGAGAAGCAAGTCCTGGCCGCCGCGGCTCCCCGCCACGTTCCCGGTCGTCGTCCCGCCCAGCAGCAGGTCCCCGGCGGTCCCCCAGCTGGCTGCTCCGGTGAAGAGCTCGTCACCGCTGGTCCGGATGGTGCTACTGCCGCCGGCCACGCCGGCCGTGTCGAACTGGATCACGAATGCGTCCTTGCCCTTCGCCGGCTGCCCCACCACCTGGGTCTGCTGATGGCCAGCGAGGTACAGCCATTTCCCCGCGCTGGTCAGCGCGGTGACGGTGGCGAGATCGGCGCTGCCGCCGACGGTCGTCGTCCAGGATCGGATGCCGATAAAGGGATCGAGGCGGGCGAGCGCCGGGCGAGCGTTCCTCGACGGCAGATCGAGGTTCACCCCGCCGGCGTGGAGCCCCCAGTCCGGACCGAAGGCGAGCGCGGTCACCGCGCCGAAGAACGGTGCCGGCACCCCGCGGTTCGCATCGGGGATCGTCCACCGCCGTGTCCCCGAGTGGAAGTACTGGCGCACGAAGGCTCCCGTTCCGTCCCGACCCGACGTGCCCCCGACGTACACCTCGCCCCACGGATCGCTCACGATGGCGTTGGCCACGATCGGCCAGGGGAGCCCGGCCATCCAGTTCTCTCCCTGGAGGGCTCCCGTCGGACTGAACCTGAGCAGAGTGCTCGATCCCCACGAGGGCGTCCGATAAACGACCCAGATCGATCCAAAGGCGTCGATGGTCGCTCCGGCGACCTCGTCCGCAGCAGGAGTTCCGAACTGACGGGTCCAGGCGCGGTTGCCGTCCGGGTCGAGCCGGACGAGGAATCCATCCTGGCCGCCAAGGGACCTGCTCCCCAGCACGCCGGTGGTGGTTCCCGCGACGTAGACCACCCCCCGGTCCTTGTGACTGGGCAGCACAGCGCGCGGGACGTCGTTCCCGGCGCTCCCGAACTGGGTCCACGGGCTTGGGACGGCATTCGCGTCGAGCTTCCACAGCGCCACGTCCTGGCCGCCGGCGCTGCCTCGGGCCACGGTGCCGGTCGTCGCTCCGGCCAGGTAGGCAGAACCGTCGTCGGCGACCCCAACCTGGGCCGAGTCCTCCGTCGCAGAGGTCCCGATCTGCCGGGTGGCGAGTGGTGCGAACGGCAGTGGCGCCGCATCGCTCGCACCACCGATGCAGCGGGCCAGGTCTTCGCGTCGATCGGCGAGGGCTGCCGCCAGGACCGTGGGGTCGTCACTCCGGGTGCTCGGGTTCCAGGTCGTCGCCGCGTACAGGCTGCCCGTCTCGTTGGCCGGGCCGGCCCCGGCCTCGGGGTGCATCGGGAACAGCGCGCGCGCGATGCTCATCGCGGGACCGCCGAGCCGCTCGCAAGACCTGAGGTACTCGTAGTCTTCCAGTCCGTCCCGGAAAATCTTCACCCGGGTGCTGGCGAGCGGGATGTGGGTGGTCCCGCCGATTCCCTGGCTCGAGCCGCCGGAGACCGGGGTCGGCGTGCCCGGGTACAGGAGATTTCCGTCGCCGTTCCCGGTGGTGAACACGGTGCCGTCCACATCCCAGGCCGTGTACAGCTGGTACACCGAGCCCCAGTAGTGCAGGCCGCTGAGGCGGTAGATGTAGTGCATCCACGGCTGGCCCCGGTTCTGGACCGCCGTCGAGTCCACGTTGATCAGAGGGTAGCCGTAGATCATCGGGTCGCTGTTCGTGTCACAGCCGTGGATCCCGCAGCTCTGGTAGGCCCAGACCTCATTGCGCGGGTTGACCGCCAGGAACGGGTCGAAGATCGGCCGCTGGTTCCCGTGCATCCAGGGCTTGCGGTCGTCGAAATCCTCGATGGCCGTGGCGATGATGTTCGCGGTTCCGGAAGCGACGGAACCCGTATACTGGACGTAGTCGGGGAGAATGCCGGTGAGGACGACGCGGTAGTCCGGGTCGGCCGAGTGGGCCCAGCTGGCCCACTGCATGGCGACCGGATATCCGCCCGCATGCCACCGCGGCTCGTCGAGGGTGAAGAAGAGGGTCTTCGGCCACCAGTCGAGAATCCCCCGGGTGAAGCGGGCCCACTCCCTCAGCTTCGCCGTCGCGACGTCCGCGCTGTCCAGGGACTGAGACCAGTTGGCCCGGAACCAGGGATAGACGAGGGTGGTCATCTGCGCGCCGACCAGCCGGCTGTAGGGGTCCGAGCCGTCCATGAGAGGTCCGTAGGTGCGGCGGAACTCGCGCTCGGTGGTGTCGTAATCCGGGCTTCCGTCCGCGCGGATGAGAAGCGTGTCCGCCAGCCAAGAGGTGATGCGGTGGTCCAGCAGGAAGCGGGCGTAGAGGCGAACCCACCGATGTCTCGCCTCTCCATCCGGGCACCATGCGCCCCACCCGCCCGAGGCAGTGTCCCCGTGCGCCTTGCAGATGTGATCCACATCCATCTTGACGCTGGTCTGCAACGCGGACGTCGACCGCAGCCCGAAGCTGCGCACGTGGATGTCGATGGGAATGACCTGGGCCGAGAAGCTCGGGCCGGTTGCGCTGACGATGACCTGCCCACGGTAGAGGCCAGCGGGCGTGCCGGGCGGAACGTGGATCTCCACCAGAAAGCTCCGGGTGGTGCCCGGGTCCACGCCGATGGGGAAATCGCGACGCGTCTCGGTGGTCTGAACCTCCTCCCACGTTCCATCGGAGTTCTTCCGGAGGCCAACCTCGGTCTGGGGACCGTAGGGTACGAGTGCGTCGGGCCACGCTCCGGCCTTGCCTTCGATCGAGGACGGCTGGGTGAAGACGACCGGCCGCTCCTCGAAGACCCTGACCTCGGAGCGGGGGATCGTTTCCGTGCTCCCCGAACGCGTGAGGAGCGCCAGCACGCTCCCGTCGGGCGCGGTCCCGCCTGGCAACGTGATCCGCACGCCCCAGCTGGGTCCGAAGAGGACGAGGTGAAAGAGCTCGAACTCGTTCTGCGCAGACCAGAGCGTCGCGCTCGAGCGGAACGGAGCCCGGTAGGTGCCGGCCGACGGCTTGAGTGTCCCATCGAGAACGGCCGCGAGCGGGCTGTTCCAGGGAGGAGCATTCGCAGCCAGGACCGAGCCGCTCCACAGGGCGACGAGCAAGCGGACCAGACCTTTCACAGGACCCCCCCGGGGCAAGCGAGGGAGCAATTGTGCTCAAGCACTGAACGTCGCTCATACCGGCCCCTTGGAGCTAGTTCCGGAGGCCTAGGACCACGAGTCTACGAACCTGGTTCAGGCGGTCGGGTGCCACCACTCAGTGGCGAGTGCCGTTTCGCGGCTCGGCACGCCCGGAGTCCGGGGCGGGTCGTTCTTCCTTGGATCTTCCTCCACGTGCGATCAGGAGTGCAGCGGGGTCACCGCAGCGAGGAAGCCATGGGCACCAGCGACGCGAGCGTGGGGAGAGTCGACATGAAGCTCGAGGTCGTCGTCATCCCCGTCTCGGATACCGACCGCGCGGCGGAGTTCTACCGGAGACTCGGCTGGAGGCAGGACGCGGACATCGGGAAGGGTGACCGCCGCAGGCTCCAGTTCACACCCCCGGGCTCCCAGTGCTCGATCCAGGTTGGCAAGGGCCTCACCTCATCTGCCCCCGGCACGGCTCAGTTTCTCCACCTCGCCGTCTCCGACATCGTGGCGGCTCGCGAGGAGCTCATCAGCAAGGGCGTCGATGCGAGCGAGGTCTTCCACGACGCCGCCGGGGGCTACGACCGCTTCGACCGCGACGCACGGGCGAGTGGCCCCGATCCGCAACGGCGCAGCTACGCGTCGTTCGTGACCTTCAATGACCCGGACGGAAACGGCTGGCTCCTGCAAGAGATCAACACCCGGTTCCCGGGCCGGATCGACTCGAAGGCGACGACGTTCACATCCGCATCCGATCTGGCGAGCGCGATGCGACGCGCGGCGGCCGCCCACGGCCAGCACGAGAAGCGCATCGGCGCCGCAGACCCGAACTGGCCCGACTGGTACGCCACGTACATGGTGGCGGAGCAGGCCGGCAAGGAACTGCCGCTGTGAGCGATGACGACGTCACGTCATCGGCTACCTGGAAGCCGTCGCCGGGTCAGTGCCGGGTGCCGTTCGGCTCCGCCCGCCCGGAGTCCGTCCGTGGCCGCTCGATCCCGTAGCGGACCATCTTCTTGATCAGCGTCCGCCGGGCGATGCCGAGCAGCTTCGCCGCGGCGAAGAGCCCCGGGTGCAGGTCGAGGTCGATGGGCGCACCCATGGGATGCACCGGGCCATCGTGCACCGCCCCGGTGAAGCCCAGACGCTGCTCGGACCAGGCCAGGGCGACGTCCATGTCCGTCGCTCGAGCATCCCCCGTGCCACCGGGGAGCCGCGTCCGTGGCGACCCGGGTCTCACTCGCCGAGATGTGCCCGGACGTTCACTCCGCCCGCAGCGCGAGCATCGGGTCGACGCGAGTCGCCTGCCGCGCCGGGAGCGCGCAGGCCGCGAGGCTGCTGGCCAGCAGCACCACCGCGACCGTGGCGTAGGTCACCGGATCCAGCGGCCCCACGCCGAAGAGGAGCCCCTGCCCGAGGCGACCGAAAACGAGGGCCGCAGCGAGCCCCACGCAGAGTCCCCCGAGCACCAGCACCATCCCCTGCCCCAGCACCATCCGCAGCACGGCGGCCGGCGCGGCGCCGAGTGCGAGCCGGACACCGATCTCCCGGGTCCGCTGGCTCACGCTGTAGGCCACGACTCCGATCAGGCCGGAGGCGGTGATGGCCAGCGCCAGCGCGGCGAAGAGCCCGAGCAGCGAGGCGACCAGCCGGTGGGGCGCGAGCGCCTGGGACCGCTGCTCGGCCAGCGGCTGGATCTCGGTGATCGGCTGCTGGGGATCCAGCTCGTGCACGGCCTCGCGGATCTGCCGGGCGATGCTCACCGGCGCCGCCTGGCTCCGGACGAAGACCCGCAGGTCGTTGTAGCCGGTCTCGGCGAAGGCGCCGATCACCTCGTCCATCACCGGGGTGGTCAGGTCCTGCTGCTTGGTGTCGCCCACCACGCCGACGATGGTCACCCACTGCTTGCCGCCGTCGAACGAGAGGCGCCGGCCAACGGGGTCTTCTCCGGGGAACCGGTGCTCGGCGAGCGACTGGTTCACCACCACCACCGGATACTCCACGTTGCGATCGGTGCGGGTGAAGGCCCGGCCGCGCACCAGCGGAATGCCGAGCGCCCGGAAGTAGTCCGGGGTCACCGAGTCGAAGGTGGCCTGGGCCGTCGGCTGCCGGTCGTCGATGGCCTGGCCCTCCACCATGTACGACGCGCTGAAGGGGGTGGTACCGCGCAGCGGGACGGCGTTCGCCACCGCGACGGAGATGGTCCCCGGCGCCGAGGCCAGCCGATCGATGAGCCGATCCACCAGGGCGCGGGTCTTCGACTGGTCGTCGGCGGCGTACCGGCTGAAGTCGAGTCCCACCCGGGCGGTCTGCACGTGCTGGACGTCGACGCCCGGGTTCACCAGCGAGAGCTCGTGCAGGCTGCGGAGGAAGAGGCCCGCGCCGATGAGAAGCGCCGAGGAGATCGCCACCTGGGTCACAACCAGCGCACTGCGGGTTCGCCGCGTGGCGGGGCGGGCACCCGCACCCACGCCGTCCTTCAGCTCGCCGGAGAGGTCTCGCACCCGCCGGAGCGCCGGCAGGGCGCCCACCAGCACACCGGTGGACACCGACACCACCAGGTTGAAGGCGAGCACCGTCCCGTCCAGGCGGACCTCGACCGCCCGGGTGCTGAGGCGTGCGACGAAGGCCACCAGAAGAGGCAGGCACACCATCGCCAGTCCGAGTCCCAGCACGCCCCCCACCACGGCCAGGGTGACGCTCTCCGACAGGAGATGCCCGAGCATCCGGCCCCGCGACGCTCCGAGGGCCGTCCGGACGGCGAGTTCGCGCTCGCGCCGCTGAAGCCGCGCCAGGGTCAGGTTGGCGACGTTCGAGCAGACGATGAGCAAGAGGAAGGCGGCCGCCGCGAGCAGGAGGAGCAAGGTGGGGCGCGCACCCGCGGTCAGCTCGTCTCGGAGCGAGAGGGCGTCGAGCGTGAGCCCCTGCCCCCTCGGGTACTCGGCGGGATGGTCCTGCTGCCACGAGGCGGAGATCGCCGCGAGCTCGGTGTTCGCCGCCCGGAGATCGCCGCCTGGCTGGAGGTGACCGAAGACCGTCAGCCCACGCACGTTCCGGGCCTGATCCCATGCAGGGGCGCGCCGGAAGGGGCAGGAGTCGAGCGGCATGTAGACGTCGTTCTCGGCGGGGTACTGGGGGATGTTGGGCAGGACGCCAACCACGGTGTGCACCCGGTCGTTCATGGTGAAGGAACGCCCGATGACGCCGGGATCTCCGCCCAGTTGCTTCTGCCAGTACTTGTAGCTGAGGAGCAGCACCGGCGGTGCGCCGGCCAGGTCCTCGCCCTCCTGGAAGAGCCGTCCGAGTATCGGCTGCACCCCGAGCGTCTGGAAGAACCCCGCGGACACCACCCCGGTCTGGACCCGCTGGGGCTCGGACCCGCCGAGGATGACGAACGGCATCGAGTGGTACTCGACGAGGTCGGTCACCCGCTCCGTCCGTCCGCGGAGCTCGCGGAACTCCACCGGGGAAAGGCCCACGTTCTTCACCCCGGCCAGCCGGGCGGGCTGGGTGACGTGGACCAGTCGATCTCCGTTCCGGTACGGCAGAGGACTCAGCAGCACCCCGTGGATGACGCTGAAGATGGCGGTGCTGGCCCCGATGCCGAGAGCCAGGGTCGCCAGGACCGCCAGGGTGAACGCCGGCGCGTGGGAGAGCGCCCGGAGGGCGTGGCGAAGGTCCTGGGCGATGTCGTGCATGCGCATCGAGGATGCTCCTCCGGATGGGCTCACGTCTGAGCAACTCGCGTGCCCCGGCCAACCGTCGTCAGCGTGCGGTGAACCGGCCCTCCGGGCTTCCGGCCCGTCCGGAAGCGGGACACGCCGTGCCGCTTCCGGTGCCTCTCGCCGTCAGGAGCCGAGGAGGCGGGAGAGGCGCCGATGCAGGTCCAGCACCGCGTCCTCGTGGTCCAGCAGCAGGCGGATGGTATCTGGATCGTCCCGCTCGCGTAGCTCCCGGTCCAGCGCCGCCAGGCGTTCCTGGAGGTCCTCGGCGCGGTCGGGGGCAACGTCCCGCATCCGCGCCCGGAGCCGTCCGGCGACCTCGCGGTTCCCGGCGAAGCGACGGAGGACGGCGAGCGGGCGCTCCACCACGTCCTGGGAGAGCTCGGCCGCGGCGAGCCCCTTCCGGTGCGCCGAGGCCATGGCCGCCGGGGTCCAGCGTTGCCCCAGCTCCTCGAGCACCGTGCGCTGGTACTGGAGGAGCCGCTGCAACAGAGCCGCGTCGATGCGGTAGGCGGCAAAGGACAGCGTCCGGGCGTCGCCGCCGGCCAGGTTGTCGCTCGAACGCTCCATCAATGGGCCCCCGCGGGCAGCAGCTGGTCCGCCAGCCGGTCGAGATCGGACAGGGATTGCACCACCACCACCTGGTCGCACACCCGGGCGTAGAGATCCATCTCGCTGTCCCCCACCCCCCAGGCCCTGCGATCCTCCGGACAGATCCAGACCACCCGGCGGGCCTTGCGGCGGATCTCCTGGAGCGCCCAGACGTTGGGTGGGTTCTGGTTGTTCCGCCCGTCTCCGATGATCAGCACCGTCGTGCGCCGGGTGACCGACGGAAGCTCCCGGCGGACGAAGCTGGCCAGCGCGTGCCCGTAGTTCGAGTTGGACTGGAGCGAGACCGCCTTGCCGGTCACCGCCAGGTCGACGGCGCGCTCGGGCTCGAGCGTCCGGAACAGCTCGGTCACCTCGCCGATGTCGGAGACGAAGACGAAGCTCCGCACCCGGGCGAAGAGCGACTGCAGGGTGTGGGTGAAGAGCAGCATCAGCCGGCTCACGTTGCGCACCGACTCCGAGACGTCGCAGAGCACCAGCACCTCGGGCCGCTGGGGCCGCCGGGCCCGGAACACCGGGACCATGGGCGTGCCGCCCCAGGACATGTTCCGGCGCAAGGTTCGCCGGACGTTCAGCGTGCCCTTGCGGCGGCTCCGTTCCCTTCGCACCAGGCGCGTCTTGAGCCGCTCGGCGAGGCGGCGCACCGCGTGCTGCACCTGCGTCAGCTCGGCGCGGCTGAGGCTGGCGAAGCTGCGCTCGGCCAGCGCCCCCGAGGTGCCGCGCAGGCGGGCCCGGGCCTGACGCTCGACCTCGCGCCGGGCGTCGGCCTCCAGTCCCCGGAGGAGGTCCGAGAGGCGTCGGCTCACCCATCCGAAGCCCTCGACGGACAACCCGCGGCGGCGGAGCTCCGCCTCGACGGTGCCGATGTCGGTGCGGAGCCCGTCGCCCCCCGCTCTGGCGAGCAACCTCCGGGAGTAGAAGCCGGCCTGGAGCGGACTCTGGAGCCGGGAGAAGTCGAGCTGCAAGGTGGCGCCCCGGAAGAGCTGCGCGAGCCGCGCCCGGTCGCCCCGGAGCGCCGCCTGCGTGAGCGGCGACATCTCACCCAGCAGACGGTTCAGCGTTGCGATCGCCATCGTGCGCTCGTCGCCTTCCAGCGCGCCGGTGGCGGCCAGCTCGGCGAGGAGGGACTGCTCCACGCCCTCCAGCAGCGAGACCACCCCGGAGAAGAAGACGTCGAACGCCCGGTCGAACGGGCCCCGGTCCGCCGAGCGCTTCACCATCGTCGTCTGGAGAACGGAACGGAACGCCTCGCGGTCGCCCAGGTCGACCAGGGTGGCGGCGCGCGTCGCGTCGAGTAACTCGGAAGTAGCAACCCGGACGCCGTTCTGGCGGAGAACCTCGGCGAACTCGACGATGCGGGCTTCCATGGACGGGTGGAGATAACCAGAGATGGCGCGCGTTTTCCTGGCGGGCGCATCCGGCATCATCGGCCAGCGGCTGATCCCGCTGCTGGTGGGGGCCGGGCACGAGGTCACGGGGACGACCCGGACCCCCGGCAAGGCCGACCTGATCCGGCGGCTCGGCGCGAGGCCGGTGGTGGTGGACGCACTGGACGCCGCGGCGCTGGCCCGCGCCGTCTCCCGAGATGCCCCGGAGGTGGTCATCCACCAGCTCACCAGCCTTCCGGACCAGATGGCGCCGCTGGACAAGGAAGACCTCCAGCGCGCCATCCGCGCGAACGCCCGCATCCGCACCGAGGGCACGCCGAACCTGGTCGCGGCGGCGACGGCGAGCGGGGTGCGCCGGATCGTCGCCCAGAGCATCCTGTGGATCTACGCCCCCGGACGCGAGCCGCACGTCGAGTCCGACCCGATCGACGTCGACGCGGCGGGTCTCGCGGCGGTCACGGTGCGGGGTGTGGTGGCGCTCGAGGGGGCGGTGCTCGGGTCGTCGATGGCGTCGGTCATCCTGCGGTACGGCTACCTCTACGGGCCGGGCAGCGGACACGACGGTCCCTTCAAGGACCCTGCCCTGCACGTGGACGCGGCGGCGCGGGCGGCGTTCCTCGCGGTGGACCGCGGGTCGGGCGTCTACAACGTGGCGGAGCCGGGCCCCTACGCCTCGTCCGACCGGGCGCACCGCGAGCTCGGGTGGAACCCCGACTTCCGCCTCTGACCTGGGCTTGCGACCCCGTCCTGGGCGGGACAGCATCGGCCTCCGATGCCGGATGGAGCGACGGGCGGCGCGCGCATACTTCCGAAGCTCGCCCTCCTCGTCCTGAGCATGGTTCCGCTGGTGCCCACACTCCGGGCACACGCGGTGGGGGACCTGCCGGTCTACTTCGAGGCGACGCGCGCCTGGCTGGGGGGCCAGACGCCTTATGCCCAGGTCCGGTTCGAGTATCCGCCCTACGCCCTGCTCGCCTTCGCCCCCGCGGCGCTCGTCTCCTCGACCGTGCGCGAGTTCCAGGTCGCGTTCGGCCTCGAGCTGCTGCTGGTGGACGTGGCCATCCGGGCCGCCTTGCTCTGGACGGCGCGCGGACGTCGCGGGGCATGGGCCTATGCGCCTTTCCTCGCCTACGCGGCGGTGGCCCAGCTCCAGGCGTTCTGGCTCTACAAGCGTTTCGACCTCCTTCCCGCCGGGCTCACGCTGGCGGCGGTCCTTGCGCTGTCGCGCCGCTCGGGCGTTCGCGCCGGAGCGGCGCTGATCGCCGGCATCGGGATGAAGGTCTATCCGGTGGTGCTGGTGCCGCTCGGGCTGGTGCACAGCGCCCGGAGCGGAGCGCTCCGACGGTTCATCGTGGGGGCCGCCGTCGCCGGAGCGCCACTCGCCGGCCTGGCGCTGGCATGGCCGTTGTTCAGCGCCGTCGGCTTCCATTCGGCGCGGGGGCTCCAGGTGGAGTCGCTCTGGGCGTCGGTGCTCTGGCTGCTCCGGGACTGGACGGGGGTCACGTGGGTGCACGCGGCGGCCTCGTACGAGGTGCAAGGAGGACTGGCGCCCGGCGTGCTCCGGGTGGCGGTGGCGGTGTGGGCAATGGGCACGGCCGCGGCGGTGCTCCTGTCGCTCCGCCCGGTCGACGGCTCCCGGCCGGGCGCGATCGCCGAGCGCGCGCTCCTGCCTCTCCTGGCCCTGGTCAGCCTCGGTCCGGTGTCCAGCCCGCAGTACGTGCTGTGGATCGCCACCGTGACGGCGCTCCTGGTCGAGCCGGAGCGCTGGCGGCTGACTGTCGCGCCACTTGCCGCCGCAGTGCTGACCCGCGTCACCTACCCTGCCCCGGGCTACCAGACCGGACTCTCCTCGGCTCTGACGGCGGTGTTGGTGGTCCGGAACACGTTGCTGGTCGCGGGCTTCGTATGGCTGGCGGTCTGGACGGCGCGCGCTCGTGCCGCGATCCCCGGATTGATTAGGTAGGCTCGCCCGCTTCTGGCGTTCACTCCGCTGGTGGGCGTGAGTCGCTGCGCTCGAACACAGCGAGCGTCTCGGAGTGGTGGGTCCCCGGGAACATGTCCACCAGCTGGAGCGCCCGGAGCTGGAATCCCCCGGCGGTGAGCGCGGCGGCGTCCCGGGCGAGCGCGCCGGCGTCACAGGCCACGTAGACCAGCCGCCGGACTCCGAGAGCCGGGGCCAGCGGTCCGAGCCCTGGCGCTCCGGTCCGCGGTGGGTCGGCGAGCAGCAGGTCGAAGCGGCGTCCTTCCTTCACCAGGCCACGAGCCACCTTCACCGCCTCGCCCTGCACGAAGCGCACGTTGCCGACCTGGGCCTGGGTCGGTGCGGCCGCGGCCAGACGCACCGAGAGCGCCGAGGCCTCGACCGCGAGCACCGACGCCACCCTGGCCGCCAGCGCGAAGGTGAAGGTTCCGTTGCCGGCGTACAGCTCGAGAGCGGCGTCCTGCTTCCCCGGCGCAAGCAGCGCCAGGGCGCTCTCCACCAGCAGCGGGGTCGCCTCGGCGTGCGCCTGGGAGAAGGCCTCGGGCCGCAGCAGCAGCGGTACCTCCGGGCGCAGAGGAGCGGTGGTCCGTAAAATCGGTCGTCCCAAGTCCTCGCTCGCCCCACGCTCGGGGACCAGCACCACCCCGCGCACCCCGGCACGGACCACCGCCAGCGCCACCTCGCGGGCGCGCGGCTTGATGGCCCCCTCGAGCTCGAGGGCCACCGAGACTCGGGTGCCCTCGGCGAGCAGCCGGACGGAGCGCAGCCCCCGTCCGAGCGGCCGCAGCAGTGGGGCAAGCCGTCCGGGAAGCGGCGCCAGCGGTCCGACCAGGGCCGGGCAGTGTTCGACGGCCACCGGGGCATGGCTCCGCCGCTGGAGATAGCCCAGGTGGGTGCCGGTCCAGTGGAGGTCTGCCCGCCGGCGCGTGCCGAGGTCTCCCGCCGACAGGGTGGGCAGCCACGCGATGTGGGTGAGGTCGAGACCTCCGAGCCGCTCGAGCGCGGCCCGGACCGCCCGCGCGCGCTCCTGCCGCTGGCTGTCGGGGGAGAGGTGGAGCCAGTCACAGCCGCCGCACACCTCGGCGAGCGGGCACCCGGGCGTGATGCGCGTGTCGGCGGGCCGGAGAACCTCCAGCAGCCGCCCCCGCTGGACCTTCCCCTCGACCGCGGGGACGACACGGACGCGCTCGCCAGGGAGAGCGCCGGGGACGAAGAGTGCCCGGCCCTTCCAGGCCGCCACGCCCTCCCCGTCCGCCGAGAGGCGATCCACCTCCACCTCGACCGGCGGCTCCTCCGGCCTCGGCCGCGTGGCGGGCCGGGCGGGCGGCACACGTCGACTCACCGCGGCCCTCCGGGGCGCGTCAGCTGGGCTGCTTGTCGCCCTGGACAGGTCCAGGCAATCGGCCGGTGTCGGGGAGCTCGCGCCGCAGCTGCTCGACGAAGCGCGCGATGCGGTCCTTCAGCTCGTCGGTGACATCCACGAACTCGACCCCCATTCCCGGCACCTGGTTGGTGGGGTTGTCGAACTCGTGGACCCGGGTCACCCGTCCGCGCACCTCGAACGGCACCGCGGCGTCGGGCAGTTGCAAGATGATGCGGACCGTGGTGCCCACCGGGAGCGGGTTGCGAGAGTTGATGAACATCCCGCCCCGCGACAGGTTCGTGGCCCAGTCGGTGATGAAGCCGTCGACGGTGCGGTAGGCCACCGGCAGCTCGTGCTCGAGCCGGTCGGCCTTCCGTCCACTCTTGGGGTTCTCGCTGGACATCCCGGACGCCCTTCCGTCCAGGGAATCGTACCAGACCAGCGACCGGTCCCTCTAGACGCGCATCTCGCAGAGGTCGGGGGAGATGCGCAGCCGGGGCTCGGTGACCTTCTGGACCTGCTCCGGGGTGACCCCCGGGGCCACCTCGCGGAGGAGGAGCCCCTCGGGGAGCACATCGATGTAGGCAAGATCGGTGACGATGTGATGGACGCACTTCCGGCCGGTGAGAGGCAGCGAGCAGCGCTCGAGGATCTTCGGCTTCCCCTCCTTGGTGGCGTGCTCCATGGCCACGAAGACGCGCTTGGCGCCCATGGCCAGGTCCATCGCCCCGCCCATGCCCTTGACCATCTTCCCGGGGATCATCCAGTTGGCCAGGTCCCCCTGCGCCGAGACCTCCATCGCCCCGAGCACCGCGAAGTCGATGTGGCCGCCACGGATCATCCCGAAGGACATCGCCGAGTCGAAGAACGAGGCGCCCTTCACCGCGGTGACGGTCTCCTTGCCGGCGTTGATCAGGTCCGGGTCCTCCTGTCCCTCCAGCGGCCAGGGGCCGATGCCCAGCATCCCGTTCTCCGAGTGCAGGAGGATGTCCATCCCCTGGGGGAGGTAGTTGGCGACCAGGGTGGGAAGACCGATGCCGAGATTGACGTAGTACCCGTCGCGCAGCTCGAGCGCGATGCGGTGGGCGACCTGTTCGCGGGTGAGGGTCATGGCCGGTGTGGTCTCCGTCAGGCGCGCTTGCGCACCGTGCGCTTCTCGATCCACTTCTCGTAGTGCCGACCCTTCAGCACCCGGTGGACGAAGATGCTGGGGGTGTGGATCTGGTCCGGGTCGATCTCGCCCACCTCCACCAGGTGCTCGCACTCGACGATGGTGGTCCTCGCCGCCATCGCCATCAGCGGAGAGAAGTTCCGGGCGGTCTCCCGGAACACGCAGTTCCCCCAGCGGTCTGCCTTCCAGGCGCGGATGATGGCGTAGTCGGCCCGGAGCGGCTTCTCGAAGACGTACTCCTTGCCGTCGATGACCCGGGTCTCCTTCCCCTCGGCGATCTGGGTGCCGACGCCGGTGGGGGTGAAGAAGCCGCCGAGTCCGCAGCCGCCGGCGCGGATCCGCTCGGCCAGCGTGCCCTGGGGGTTGAGCTCCACCTCCAGCTCTCCGGAGAGGAACTGGCGCTCGAACTCCTTGTTCTCCCCCACGTAGGAGGCGACCATCTTTCGGACCTGGTGGGCCTTGAGGAGCACCCCCAGCCCGAGGTCGGTGGTGCCGCAGTTGTTGGAGATGAGCGTGAGGTTCTTCACGCCCTTCTTCGCCAGGGCGGTGATGAGGTTTTCCGGGTTCCCCGACAGGCCGAACCCGCCGGACATCACCACCGCGCCGTCGGGGATGTCCGCGACGGCGGCGTCGGCACTGGCCACCACCTTGTTCATGCGTGTCTCCTGGATCAGCGCTCGACCATCAGGGCGATGCCCTCGCCGCCGCCGATGCAGAGCGAGGCGACCCCGCGCTTCTTCCCGGTGTCCTTCATGGCGTGGAGCAGGGTGATCAGCACCCGCGCGCCCGAGGCACCGATGGGATGACCCAGCGAGGTGGCCCCGCCGCGGATGTTGACCCTCGACGGGTCCAGCTTGAGGAGCTGGTTGTTGGCGATGGCCACCACGGCGAAGGCCTCGTTGATCTCCCAGAGGTCGATGTCCGCGGCGGAGGTCTTGGTCCGCTCGAAGAGCTTCTTGATTGCGTCGGCCGGGGCGATGGTGAACTCGACTGGCTTCCGCGCGGCGGTGGTGTAGCCGGCGATCCGGCCGAGGACGGTCTTCCCCTCGGCCTTGGCCCGCTCGGCGGACATGAGCACCACGGCGGCGCCGCCGTCGTTGATCGACGAGGCGTTGGCGGCGGTGACCGTGCCGTCCTTCTTGAAGACCGGCTTGAGGGTGGCGATCTTCTCCGGCTTGGCGGTCTTCGGGCCCTCGTCGTCGGCCACCATCACCGGCTCGCCCTTCTTCTGCGGCACCGGGACGGGGACGATCTCCGCCTTGAACAGTCCTTCCTTCTGCGAGCGGATGGCCCGGTTGGTGGACTCGAGCGCGAACTCGTCCTGGGCGGCACGGCTGATCTTGAACATGTCCGCGCAGGCCTCGGCGCACATGCCCATGTGCTGGTTGCTGTAGACGTCGGTGAGGCCGTCCCAGACCATGTGGTCCAGCATCTGGACGTTCCCCATCCGGGCGCCGTTCCGCATGTTGAGCGACAGGTAGGGGGCGTTGCTCATCGACTCGAAGCCGCCGGCGACGATGACCTCCGCCTCGCCGAGGGCGATGGCCTGGGCACCGGAGATGATGGCCTTCAGGCCCGAGCCGCACATCTTGTTCAGGGTGTTGGTGGGGACGGTGTCCGGGATGCCGGCCCCGAGCGAGGCCTGGCGGCCGGGCGCCTGGCCCTGCCCGGCCTGGAGGACGTTGCCCATCCAGACCTCCTCGACCTTCGCGGGGTCCACTCCGGCCCGCGCCAGCGCCTCCTTGATGGCGATCGCGCCGAGCTGCGGCGCGGTCAGTGTGGACAGGGTCCCCAGGAAGCTACCGACGGGGGTACGGGCAGCACCGACGATCACGACATCACGAGCCATGGGCATTCACTCCGGCTTGAGGCAACAGATGACTGGATTGTCACGCGGAGGCCTCCGGGTCAATCGGTTGTCTGGCCGGGCAGGCCTGTTACCTCAGGGACGGCTGGCGAACTGTCGGCCGTCGAAGTCGAGAATCGTCGATCGGCCCCCGTCCAGCACCAGGAGACGAAGCCCGGCTGCTTCCTCCCTGAACTCCACCTGCTCGGCGACAATCGCGCCGGGCCGACCCTCCCGGCTTTCCAGTCCGGACCAGAGGTTGGAGCCATCAGTGACCAGGACCATCCAGCCGAACCGCGGGGGTGGCCCGAGGCCGAGGAGGACAATCTCCAGCCGGCCGTCGTTCCAGAACACGTGCCGGATGACCTGGGTCCCGAGCTGGGACGAGCCCCAGACGCCCACGACGCAGCGCCCCGACTCGGCCACCCGGAGCGTCCAGAGCTTCCGGGCCTCGGGGACGGCCGGGGCGACCCAGTCGAGGTGGACTCCCGAGACGGTGGACGCCCAGACGAGTCGGACTGGACCGACCCCGAGATCTGTCGGCTGCTGGAGCGCCGCCCCCCGTCCGGGCTCGACCGGGTCGCCGATGGTTCCGGCCGGCGGCGGCGGCTTGAGATCCGAGCAGTCCAGGGGCCGACGGCTGGCCGTGGAGTCGCTCGAGGGAAACCAGGCGCTGTGCTTGAGCGCAACGGACGGAGCGCAGGCCGGGAGCGCCGTCCAGAGCACCGCTGCACCGACCCACCGCCGCATCGGTCGAACGCTACCTCGGTGCGGGGATCCGGTGAGGGGTCGGTTCCGGCAGCACGGCTGGCCTGGAGGGGAGTCGAATCCCACCGCGGCGCGGGGCGCCCTGCCCGCCTGACCGGCATGCGCGACCTCGGCTGCTCCGGGGTGACGCAGTGGGGGCCGCTGCCGGCGTGGCCGTCGGCGGTTTCCTGAGCTGCGTAGGGGAAACCTTTGGGGACGGTCCGGGCCGAGGGGGGTGCGCGCGCCGCTGATTTCGCATTCCCTACGGTTTCCCAAGGCGCGAGCGCGAAACCGGTGCGACCATCGTCGATCAGCGCGCGTCTCGCCGGCCGGGCTGAGACTGGATGGCCCCCCCGGGCATCTTCACTTGGCGTCTTACCTCCCGCGGGCCGCGCGAGGATGTTTCCCAAGCGCAGTTTGCGGAACAGAATGGAACGCCAGACAGAGGGCGCGCACACCCCCCTGGCCCGGACCGTCCCAAAATGATCCCCCCGCGCGACCTGGGAAACCGGTCCGCCGCGGACGCCGGGCCCGGGCGCACTGACGGTGAAGGCCGCCGCCGGGGCCGGCCAGGCCCGAGCTCCTTGGGGCAAACGCTCTCGAGGATCGCCGGAGCGCCGCGGAATCGCGCAGGCCCTCCGTCGGGGCACGGCCGTGACGACCCACGCCTTGTCGTTCCCCAGGAGCACCGTGCGACGGCGGCGTGGTGGACCCCGAGCGATCGTGTCGGCATCGCCGGTCCAGCGCCCGGCCCATGGCCGCAAGGGCGGCTCAGCCTATCGCCGCAGCTTCGACGCCATCACGTCGCCGAGGCGCGTCTTCGACCCCTCGGCCTGTTGGCCGCGAGGAACGAGACTCCGAGGGCGAGCGGCCACGGGATGCGCATCGATCAACACCTGTAGAGGAGCTGAAGAAGCGCAACCACCAGCAGGAACGCGATCCAGATCTGGACCGATCCGAGTCCCTGGTTGCCCTCCCGATGCAGTCGATGGGCGACCCTGGACTGCAGCTCGCTCGGTGGGGAAGCCGAACTGACCAAGCATCGTGGCGATGTTGGCAAAGCTGCCGCCCTCCTCCCAGGGCCACGCCGCTTCGGCGACCACCCGCAGGACCTGCCTCTGGCGCTCGCTCATCCGCGTCGGCGGAAGCGCTGGCGGCTGGCCGAATCCGCACGCCAGGAGCTCGAACCCCAGTTCCGAAGACATCCAGGATTCTCTCTCCGCACGCTGCAGGAGCATGGGGAGCAGTCGGTCGATCGCGGGCGCTCCCGCACCCCGGGCCGCGCGGGCGACGAGCGCCCGCGAGTCGTCCAGGAAGTTGTTCAGGAGGGGCAGCTCCCCTGCCATCGTCAGGACTGGCGAATCAGCTTCGAGTCCCGCCGCGACCGCCTCGATGGCCGCCCCGGTGGTCTGCTCCCGATGGGCGAGGAGCTGGACCAGTGCTTCGGTCCAGTGGACGAGTGGGGAGTCGTCCGTCGCTGGCGGTGCTCCCGGCAAATCCGGGGCCCCCAGCAGAAAGGCGAGGTACCGGGAGGAGGCGCGCACCAGCGGATCGGGGTCGTCGCGGGCGAGCGAGCGCAGTTCGGGAGCCGCCTCCGCCCCCCCTTTCAGGACGGTGCTCAGGACCACCTGAGCGCGCAATCGGATCCTCACGTCGAGTGCACCGTCCTGGACCAGGGTCCGAAATAGGGGGACGCCCCTCGCCAGCTCCTCGTCGATGTGAGCGAAGACCCTGTGCTCGTGCGCGTCTTTCCTCCGGATGAGATCGGGATCCTTCCGGCCCCAGGTGACCGACTGCGCCATCACGCAGAGCAGGTCGACCATCTCCTCCCGCTCCGGCGTGGTCGGATCGGCGAGCAGCTCGAGGAGGAAAGGGATGGTGTACGGAGTGGCCTCGTAGACGAAACCCTGGTGGAGGATCGCCGCGTGGAAGAAGCGGTACGCTTCACTGCGAACCGCCGCGTCGGAGGAGGCGAGGCCGCGGATGTGGGTCGGGGTTTCGCCCGTTGAACCGTAGGCGTGGCGCCGGAAGGACCAGTTGATGGTCCGCAGCCCTTCGAGGGTCAAGGGACCTCCCCCGCGAGCGCTTGGCCCGCAAACGACGAGGCCGGACCTCCCCGAACGAGGAAGCCCGGCCCGAGGTGGCGACCAGTCCGCCCTATCGACGCAGCTTCGACGCCATCACGTCGCCGAGGCGCGCCTTCGACCCCTCGGCCTGCTTGCGCAGGTACTCGCGGTAGTCGTCCTCGCCCTCGTGCAGCAGCGCCTTCATCGACAGCGCCACCTTCCGGTCGGGGGTGTTGATGTCGATGATCTTCACCGCCACCTCTTGCCCCTCGCTGACCACGTCGCGGGGGTTCTCCACCCGCTCATCCTTCAGCTCGGAGACGTGGACCAGGCCCTCGATGCCGGGCTCGATCTCCACGAAGGCCCCGAAGTCGGTGACCTTGGTGACCTTCCCCTTGACCTTGCTGCCCACCGGGAGCCGCTCGCTGAGGGTCTCCCAGGGATCCTGGCTGAGCTGCTTGATGCCCAGGCTGAAGCGCTCGTTCTCCACGTCGATGTTGAGCACCATCGCCTCGACTTCGTCGCCCTTCTTGTACAGCTCGCCCGGGTGCTTGATCCGCTGGGTCCAGCTGATGTCCGAGACGTGGACCAGGCCGTCCACGCCCTCCTCGACGCCGACGAAGATGCCGAAGTCGGTGACGTTGCGGACCTGCCCCTTGATGATCGACCCGATGGGGTACTTGTCCTCCAGCAGGGTCCAGGGATTGGCCTCGATCTGCTTCATGCCCAGCGCGATGCGCTTGGCCTTGGGATCGATGTCCAGCACCACCGCCTCGACCTCCTGGCCCACCTCGAGCACCTTCGACGGGTGCTTGAGGCGCTTGGTCCAGGACATCTCCGAGACGTGGACCAGACCCTCCACGCCCTGCTCGATCTCCACGAACGCGCCGTAGTCGGTGATGCTGACCACGCGGCCGCGGACCCGGGTGCCGACGGGGTACTTCTCGTCCGCCCGGTGCCAGGGGTCCTCCTGGATCTGCTTCAGGCCGAGGCTGACCCGCTCCTGGGCAGGGTCGAACTTGAGGACCACCACCCGGACCTCGTCGCCCACGTTGAACATCTCCGAAGGGTGACCGATTCGCCCCCAGGACATGTCGGTGATGTGGAGCAGGCCGTCGATGCCGCCCAGGTCGATGAAGGCGCCGTAATCGGTGAGGTTCTTCACCACGCCCTTCAGGACCGCACCCTCCTTGAGGTTCTTGAGGGTCTCCTTCTTCAGCTCCTCCCGCTGCTTCTCGAGGAGCACGCGCCGGGAGAGGACGATGTTCCCGCGCTTCTTGTTGAACTTGATGACCTTGAACTCGAATTCCTTCGAGATGTACTGGTCGAGGTTCCGGACCGGGCGGATGTCCACCTGGCTCCCGGGGAGGAACGCCTTCACGCCGATGTCGACGCTGAGGCCGCCCTTCACCCGGCCCACGATGACGCCCTTGACGATCTCGTCGCGCTCGCAGGCGGCGGAGATCTCGTCCCAGATGCGCATCTTGTCGGCCTTCTCCTTGGAGAGGACGACCATGCCGGTATCGTTCTCGCGGCTCTCGAGGAGCACCTCCACCGGGTCTCCGTCCTTGACGGTGACTTCCCCACGGGGATTGGTGAACTCCGAGATCGGGATCTGCCCTTCGGACTTGTAGCCGATGTCGACGACTGCGTAGTCCTTGGTGACCTGGACGACGGTGCCCTTGACGAGGTCGCCTTCCTTGAGGATGCCTTCGCCGCCGCGTTCCTTCAGCGAGGCTTCGAACATCGAGGCGAAATCCTCGTCGCCGCCTTCGAGTCCGATGTTTGGGTTGAGGTTTTGCTGCATAGAGTTGGAAAGTCCTATCGGTGCTTCACTGCAACCCCAGGGTTGTGGGATGTCCGGCCCCCGGAAAGCGGAGACGGACGGCGACGAAACCCTCATGTGGGGTGTGACACGGGGGCGCCGCTGCTCGGGGAGCCAGCCAACCTAAGCCAGCGCGAGGCGCGGGCAACCTAAGGGGATGTCGGAGGAGAGGTCAAGTGCGCTCGCCCGGCTCCTTGCTCTCCGGAAAGGACCCTGCCAGCGATGACCGCTCCATTCGACGCCGTTGCTTACGTCCACGAGCCGCACGAGGGGCTCGCCCGCCTCCGGGAACCCCTGGAACGCGCCGGATTCCGGCCGGTGGAGCGCTTGCGGGCCCCCGCCCCGGCGGCGGACGTCCGCGTGCCGCTCCTGGTGGTCCTCGGCGGTCCGATGGGGGTGTACGACGCCGACCGGTTCCCCTTCCTGAGCACCGAGATCGAGGTGCTCCGGGGCCGGCTCGCCGCGAACCGCCCGACCATCGCCCTCTGCCTGGGCTCCCAGATGCTGGCGGCGGCCGCGGGGGCACGGGTCTACCCGGGCAGCCGGGGGAAGAGCATCGGCGTCGCCCAGGTCCGCCCGGTGCCCGGGGACGACCCGCTCGTCCGGGCGGTGCCGGGCCCCTTCGACGTGGTCCACTGGCACGGGGACACCTTCGACCCCATCCCGGGCGTGGCCCTTTTCCACGGGGAGACGTACCCCGCCCAGGGGTTCCGGGTGGGCCGCTCGGTGGGGCTCCAGTTCCACGCCGAGCTTGGCCCCGAAGGGTTCCAGGACTGGATCCAGGGGTCCGCGGACGAGCTCCGGCGAAGCGGACGGGACCCGGAAGCCCTCCTGGCCTCCGGCCTCCCCCGCCTCACCGCTGGTCTTCCAGTGTTGGACCGGCTGCTCGAGGCGCTGGCCCGGGACGCCCGGGCGGGGGTGGAGCCCTGAAATGGGGGTCCCGGGAGCCCGTATGGGGGGGATGCGTCTCGTCCCCGTCGTCCTCGCGGCCTGCGCGGTCGCCCTGCCCGCCCTCGCCACGTCGGAGACCCGGAGCGTCTCGGGGTTCACCCGCATCGACCTCTCCGCCCCGGTGGACCTGGAGGTCCGTCCCGGCAAGTTCGGCGCGACCCTGGAGATGGACTCCGAGGTGGCCCGTCACCTCACCACCGAGGTGCAGGGGGACACCCTGCGGATCGCCCTCGACGGCTCGTACCTCAACCTCCACGGAAAGCAGCGGATCAAGGTCACCATGCCGGAGCTCCGTGGAGTGCACATCCAGGGGAGCGGGGACGCCGACATCGCCGGGTTCAAGGACCAGGAGAAGGTCGAGCTGCGCATCTCCGGCTCGGGCGACGTGAAGTTCACCGGCACGGTAGGCGGGCTGGCCGTGGCCATCGAGGGCTCGGGCGACGTGCTGCTCGCCGGGGGGCAGGCCGGCTCGCTCCAGGCAGGCATCCAGGGCTCGGGCAACCTCAAGGCGAACGACTTCAAGGCGAGAAACGTCTCGGTGTCGATCGACGGCTCGGGCGACGCCGAGGTCCGCGTGGCCGGGGGCGCGCTCAGCCTCTCGGTGAACGGCTCGGGGGACATCCGCTGGAGCGGCGAGGCGAGCGCGGTGAGCACCGCCACCCACGGCTCCGGGAGCATTGCCAAGCGCTGAGCGTTGCGCTCGGATTCTTCCCCGGAGGACCCCCATGATCCGAGGCATCCACGGGCTGTTCTACTCGTCCGACCCGGACGCGACCCGCGCCTTCTTTCGCCATCAGGTCCAGCTGCCCGGCTCCGACATCGGCGAGGGCTGGTGGATCTTCGACCTCGCCGAAGGCGACCTCGGGGTCCATCCGGTCGAGGACGGTGGTGACGCCGGAAAGCACGACGTCTCATTCTACTGCGACGAGATCGAGAGGACGGTGAGCGATCTCCAGTCGCGGGGGGTGCGGTTCACCGGCCCGGTGCAGGACCACGGCTACGGGCTGGTCACGTACTTCGAGGCCCCCGGCGGCGTGCGGGTGCAGCTCTACCAGCCGCGGTACCAGAAGAAGCCCGCCCGGAAGCCGGCGAGGAAGACGCGACCGCCCGCACGAAAGACGAAGACGCGGCGGGCGGCAGCCACCCGGTCCCGGGCGGCTCCTCGGAGACGCTGAGCGACTTCTCCATCTCGAAGAGCGGGACCCCGTGGAGGTCTCGCTCACCGCCCTGGCGGAGCGAGAACCCGGCGCGGCTGTAGAGGCCGATGGCCGCGTTCAGGAACGGCGTGGTCCTGAGGAAGACACGGGCGAGGCCCCGGTCCCGTCCGAAGCGCTCCGCCACCTCCAGGAGCGCCCGCCCGACGCCGTGGCCCCGGGCTCCGGGATGAACGGCCATGCTACGCAGGTGAAGCCCCTCGGGCCGGCAGTACGCGGACAGCGTGCCCACCGGCTCGTCCCCGAGGAGCGCGATCCAGACCGCTCCCTCGTCCATGCGCTGACGGAGCACCACCGCGTCCGGCAAGGTGGCGGCGAGCGCCTCCGGTGTGTACTGCGACGCGATCTCGGCGAACGCCACCCGCAGCAGGAAGGAGAGGGTGGGCGCCTCGTCGGGTCTCGCACGGCGGACTCGAAGCGTCGGGGCTGGGGCTGGAACGTTCATCGAGGGAGGGTTTTCACCCGAACGGCAACGCCTGCACACGGCACAGCGCCCGTTCGCGAACGAAGGAACAGCACGGGGCGTTTCCACCGTGGCACACCGGGCATAGGTTCCGCCCCATGGAATGGCAAGGCGGACGGCGCAGTGACAACGTCGAGGACGCCGGCCGCGGGGGCGGCCTGGGACGGCCCCTGGCGTTCGGCGGGGGCGCGGTCGGCATCATCGGCGCGATCCTCTTCTACCTGTTGACCGGACAGGTTCCCGACGTCCAGCAGGCGCCGTCGCCGAGCCAGGTCAGCCCGCAGTCACAGGCACAGCGGCCGCGCACCGCCGCCGAGCAGCAGCAGCGCGAGTTCGTCAGCGCGATCCTCGCCAGCACCGAGGACACCTGGAGCGCGGTGCTGCCGCAGCAGGCGCGGATCCAGTACCAGCCGCCGCGGCTCACGCTGTTCGAGGACGCGGTGGAGTCGGCGTGCGGATTCGCCCAGAGCGCGATGGGACCGTTCTACTGCCCGCCCGATCAGCGCGTGTACCTGGACCTCAGCTTCTTCAACCAGCTGGCGCGGATGGGCGCGCCCGGCGAGTTCGCGCGGGCCTACGTCATCGCTCACGAGGTGGGCCATCACCTGCAAGACCTCCTCGGCATCGAGCGGCGGGTTTCGCAGATGCGCCGGGCGGTGAGGAGCCGCGAGGACAGCAACGCTCTGAGCGTCCTCACCGAGCTGCAGGCGGACTGCTACGCCGGGGTCTGGGCACACCACGCGAACGCCAACTACAAGTCGAGCGACAAGGAGCAGCTCATCCAGCCCAGCGACATCGAGTCCGGCCTCGCCGCCGCGGCCTCGGTGGGCGACGACCGGCTGCAGAAGCAGTCCCGGGGCTACGTCGCGCCGGAGAGCTTCACCCACGGCTCGAGCGCGGAGCGCGTGTCGTGGTTCAAGACCGGGATGCAGACCGGCGAGCTCCGCGCCTGCGACACGTTCGGGAAGGCCGGGGTCCGACTCTGAGCGCCATCTTCGCGCACTGACTGTCGCCCCGGCGCGACCTGCTTCTGTGCCTGTGACCGGGGACCGGCGCGGGATACGGACCCTGCCATGATTCAGCCGATCGAGGTGATCGCCGCGGCAGGTGCCCCGCCGGCCATCGGGCCCTACTCCCAGGCCATCCGGGCAGGTGACTTCGTCTTCGTCTCCGGGCAGGTACCGGTCGACGTGCGAACGGGCAAGCTCGCCGAGGGCATCGCCGCACAGACGCGCCAGGTGCTCGAAAATCTGGAGACCGTGCTCGCCGCGGCGGGCGCTTCACTCGAGCAGGTGGTCAAGGTGACCGTCTTCCTCGGACGCTGGGAGGACTTCCCGGCGATGAACGAGGTCTACGCGAGCTACTTCGGCGCGAAGCCGCCGGCGCGCTCGGTGCTCCAGGGACCGCGCATCCCCGAGGGCACGCTGGTCGGCCTCGAGGCCATCGCCTACCTGGGCTGAACCCGGACGCGCGCCGGCGTCCACTGGCGCGCACGGCGCTCCAGCCGGCCCTCGGCGGTTTCCTGGCCGTAGTCCATCGGCGCGGGCCCCTGGGTGAACTCGGCCCGGGCGTCGAGGGCTCGGGTGTTCACCACCGCCCTGCCCTCCCCGCCGACCTTCACGTACCCGCCGACGTAGACCCCACACCGAGGACAGACCCAGAAGTCGGTCATCCCCGTGCCGAACCGATACCAGCCTTCCGGTGGGACCTCGGCCACGGTGAGCACGACCTCGCCCGCCGGATCGGAGGTGGTGAGCCCGCCGTGGCGCCGACAGAACGTGCACTGGCAGGCGCGCAACGGCAGCTCGGTCGGCGACTTCGCCGTGGTGAACGACACGTGGAGCCGCCCGCAGTGACAACCGCCCTCGAGTGTCATCCGGACTTCCTCCTACTGGGCCGGCGCGGTCCGCCGGCGCGCCTGGGCCCGGTCGCGCTCGCCCAGCGCCGCCTGCAGATATTTCCCGGACAGCTTCCGACCGATCAGCTCCTGGGCAACCTCGCCCGCCTCCACCAGCTTCGGCAGGTCGATGCCGGTCTCCACGCCCATCCGCTGGAGCATGTTCACCACGTCCTCGGACGCTAGATTTCCCGCCGCCCCCGGCGCGTAGGGACAGCCGCCCAGCCCACCGATACTGGCGTCGAAGGTCGTCACCCCGGCGGAGAGGCCGACCAGCGCATTGGCCAGCGCCAGCCCGCGGGTGTCGTGCAGGTGCAGCGCGAGCCGGTCCACCGGCACGTGCCGGGCGACCGCGACCAGGATCTCCTCGGTCTGGTTCGGCACCCCCACCCCCACCGTGTCTCCCAGGCTCAGCTGGTAGATGCCCATGTCCGCCAGCCGCCGGCAGAGGTCCACCACCCGGTCGAGCGGGACCGAGCCCTCGTAGGGGCAACCCCAGACCACGCTGAGGTATGCCCGCACCCGCATGCCCGCGGCGAGCGCGCCGCGGGTGACGTCGCCGGCGACCGAGAGCGCCTCGGCGATGCTCTTGTTGATGTTCTTCTTGCTGTGGGTCTCGCTGGCGGAGATGAACACCGCCGCCTCGGCGAGCCCGGCGGCACGGGCGCGATCGAGCCCCTTCAGATTGGGGACCAGCGCCGAGTAGGTCACGCCGGGCACCCGGGGAAGGCTCCGCAGGACCTCCTCGGCGTCCGCCAGCTGGGGGATCCACCGGGGGCTGACGAAGGAGGTGGCCTCGATGCGCCGCTCCCCCGCGGCCACCAGCGCGGCGATCAGCCGGAGCTTTCCCTCCAGCGGAACGATGCGGAGCTCGTTCTGGAGCCCGTCGCGGGGACCGACCTCGTAGACGTCGACGTGCGCCGGGAGCTTCCCCGTCAGGCGCGCGGCTGGATGTGCTGACGGATCCACTGGACGATGTCCTGGGTCGAGCTGCCCGGGGTGAAGATCTCGGACACGCCCAGCTGCTTCAGCCGAGGAATGTCGTCGTCGGGGATGATGCCGCCGCCGAACACCTCGATGTCCCCGGCCTTCTGCTCCCTGAGCAGGTCGATCACCGCGGGGAAGAGCGTCATGTGGGCGCCGGACATGATGGACAGGCCAATAGCGTCCACGTCCTCCTGGACGGCGGCGTTGACGATCATCTCCGGGGTCTGGTGGAGCCCGGTGTAGATGACCTCCATCCCGGCGTCCCGGAGGGCGCGGGCGATGATCTTCGCCCCGCGATCGTGTCCATCCAGACCCGGCTTGGCGACGAGGATTCTGAGCTTCCTGTCAGGCATCCGAGAACCCTTCAGAAGATTCCACCTTCTCGATACTGCCCCCAGACCTTCCGGAAGACATCCGAGATCTCGCCGAGGGTGGCGTAAGCCTTCACCGCCTCCAGCACCGGAGGCATCATGTTGTCCGAGCCCCGGGCGGCAGCCTCGACCTTCGCCAGGGCCGCGGCGACGGCGGCGGGGTTCCGCTCGGCCTTCACCTGGCGAATCCGGGCGCTCTGGTCCTCGGCGACCCGCTCGTCGATCTTGAGGATCTGCACCGGCTCGTGGCGATCGCTCTCGAAGACGTTCACCCCCACGATCAGCCGCTCGCCCTGCTCCACCTCGCGCTGGTAGCGGTAGGCGCTCTCGCCGATCTCCTTCTGGGGGTAGCCCTCCTCGACCGCGCGGATGATGCCGCCCATCTCGTCGATGCGGCGGAGGTACTCCAGCGCCCGCTTCTCCATCTCGTCGGTGAGGTACTCCACGTAGTAGCTGCCGCCCAGCGGGTCGACCACCCGGTCCACCCCCGACTCGTGGGCGATGAGCTGCTGGGTGCGGAGCGCCAGGGTGACCGACTCCTCGGTGGGCAGGGCGTAGGTCTCGTCCAGCGAGTTGGTGTGCAGCGACTGCGTGCCGCCGAGCACCGCAGCCAGCCCCTGCAGCGCGGTGCGCACCACGTTGTTGTACGGCTGCTGGGCGGTGAGGCTCACCCCGGCGGTCTGGGCGTGGGTCCGCAGCTGCCAGCTCCGTGGGTCCCGGGCGCCGAAGCGGTCTCGCATCACCCGGGCCCAGATGCGGCGGGCGGCGCGGAACTTGGCGATCTCCTCGAAGAAGTCGTTGTGGACGTCCCAGAAGAACGAGAGGCGGGCGGCGAAGTCGTCCACCGCCATGCCCCGCTTCACGCACTCCTCGACGTAGCCGATGCCGTCGGCGAGGGTGAACGCCAGCTCCTGGACCGCCGTCGCCCCGGCCTCACGGATGTGGTAGCCGCTGATCGACACCGGGTGCCAGCGGGGCATGTGCCGGCTGCAGAAGTCGATCATGTCGACCACGATGCGCACCGCCGGCCGGGGTGGAACGATCCACTCCTTCTGGGCGATGTACTCCTTCAGCATGTCGTTCTGGATGGTCCCCCCCAGCTTCCCCATGGGGACGCCCTGCTTCTCGGCCACCGCGATGTACATGCACAGCGCCACGATGGCCGAGGCGTTGATGGTCATCGAGGTGGTGACCTGATCGAGCGGGATGCCGTCGAAGAGGATCTCGAAGTCGCGCAGCGTGGAGATGGCCACGCCCTCCTTGCCGACCTCGCCCCGGCTCATCGAGTGGTCGGCGTCGTAGCCCATGAGCGCTGGCATGTCGAAGGCCGTGGAGAGGCCCGTCGTGCCGTGCGCCATGAGGTACTTGAAGCGCTGGTTGGTGTCGGCCGGCGAGCCGAAGCCGGCGAACATCCGCATCGTCCACAGCCGGCCGCGGTACATCGTCGGTTGCACGCCGCGGGTGTACGGGAACTGGCCTGGAAGCCCGAGGTCACCCACGTCCTCCCGCGCCCGGTCCGCCGCGGTCACCACCGTGGGGAGGGGAATCCCCGAGTCGGTCACGAACTCGGTCCGGCGCGCCGGGGCCCGGGCGATGCTCTTCGCCACCTCTCCCCGCTCCCAGGCCTTCTGCGCCGCCGCCAGCTGCCGCACGGTCGCAGCGTCGTAGGTCCGCTGGGCCGGCCGGCGCCTCTTCCCCTCGCTCGAGGCTGCCTTGGTGGCTGCCGGCCGCGAGGCACGGGCGGTCCGGGGGCTCTTCACGGCTCGCAGCTTCTTCGGGGAACGCCTGGCGGGGGACATGTGCCCGTGCCTCTACCATCGGGATCGGGCCCCTTCAATCGACCGGACTTGCTGAGAGTTCCGGGGCGGCCGCGGAGCGCTGATCCCGGTCGGCGGGCGGCATCCGCGGGCCGGCCCCGATGCGCGACCGAGCCAGTTTTTGCTCACTTCGATGAAACTGAGCAATGTTTTGCCCATGCTATAAACTGGACTCAAGCGGCTGTCTTTCCTGGCATTTTACCGGCTCCGCTTTCCTTGACTACACAGTCACCGGTCCGTACAAGCACCCTTCCATGCGCGACGTCTTCGACAAGTGCCCAGCATTCAAGGACGACCGGATCGCCAAGGCAGCGGGCCTCTACCCGTACTTCCGGCCCATCGAGGCCTCACACGGGAGCACCGAGGTCGACATCGAGGGCCGCCGGGTCATCATGGTCGGCTCGAACAACTACCTGGGCCTCGCCGGTGACCCACGGGTGAAGGAGGCGGCCATCGAGGCGATCCGCCGCTTCGGGACCACCTGCTCGGGGAGCCGGCTGCTGAACGGGACGTTGACCCTCCACGAGGAGCTCGAGTCCCGCCTGGCCAAGTTCCTCAACCGCCAGGCGGCGCTGGCCTGCTCCACCGGATTCCAGACCAACGTGGCCACGGTCTCGGCCATCCTCGGCCGGCACGACATCGTCTTCACCGACCGGCAGAACCATGCGTCGCTGGTGGACGGGGTGCGGCTCGGGTTCGCCGAGGAGAAGCGCTACCGGCACCAGGACATGGGTCACCTCGAGTCGATGCTCGAGTCCGCCGATCCCGAGGCCGGGAAGATCATCATCACCGACGGCGTGTTCTCGATGGAGGGGGACCTCTGCAACCTCCCCAAGATCGTCGAGCTGGCCCAGAAGTACCGGGCCCGGGTGATGACCGACGACGCCCACTCCATGGGCGTGCTCGGCGCGCACGGCCGCGGCACCGCCGAGTACTTCGGGCTGGAGGCCCAGACCGACCTGGTCATGGGCACCTTCAGCAAGAGCTTCGCCAGCCTGGGCGGGGTCATCGCCGGCCCCTACGACGTCATCAACTTCATCAAGCACCGGGCCCGTCCGGTGGTCTTCAGCGCGTCGATGACCCCGCCCAGCGTGGCCTCGGCGCTCAAGGCCCTCGACATCATCGAGGCCGAGCCGCAGCGCCGGACGCGTCTGCTGGATATCGCGGAGAAGATGCACAACGGCTTCCGGGCGATGGGCTTCGACACCGGCGTGTCGGTCACCCCCGTGGTGCCGGTGCTGGTCGGTGATCAGGTGAAGTGCTTCCGCTTCTGGAAGGCGCTGTTCGAGGCGGGCGTGTTCACCAACCCGGTCATCCCCCCGGCGGTGGAGCCCGGGCACGCCCTGCTCCGGACCAGCTACATGGCCACCCACACCGACGCCCAGCTCGACCGGGTCCTCGAGGCGTTCGAGAAGATCGGCCGCCGGATGAGCATCATCCCCGAGACCCGCCCCACCAGCTTCGTGCCGGTGAAGGTGGCCCGGCCCGGAACCTTCGTCACCGCGAACCAGGCCTCCCAGCGCTGGGCGGCGGCATCGGCCGGTCTCCTCGCCGACCGGGGCCTCTCGCTCGAGGCCATCTCCAAGCTCTCCGGCCGCGACGTGGCCCGGAAGCTGGCCGATGCGGTGGAGACCCTGACCTGGCGGGCCGCCAACTTGCAGCCCGAGGACCTCAAGCGGCTCGGTTCGGCCCCCTTGCGTCTTTGGGAGAAGCGGACCGAGATCCCGGGCCTGATTCTCGAAAAGGGCGCCAATCTGTTCATGAAGAACGGCAAGCAGCCCGACGCCTGAGCCCCGAGCCCGGAGTCACGACCGCATGCCTGCTTCCGTGAAGAAGCTTCGAGCAGTGGAGAGCTCTGTCCCCGCCGCGTCCGACGTGACGGTCACCCCGGTGCAGAGCACGCAGGACCGCGAGGCCTTCATCCGCTTCCCCTACACGCTCTACGCCGGCGACCCGAACTGGGTCCCGCCGCTGGAGATGGAGCGGAAGGACTTTCTGGATCCGAAGAAGAACCCCTGGTTCGAGTTCGGCAACGCCGAGCTGTTCCTGGCCCGGCGCAACGGGCAGGTGGTGGGCCGGATCGCCGCCGTCGATGACCCGCACTGGAACGACTTCTACAAGAGCCGCACCGGCTTCTTCGGGATGTTCGAGTCCATCGACGACCCGGCGGTGGCCAGAGGGCTGTTCGACGCCGCGGCCTCGTGGGTCAAGGCGCAGGGCTTCCCGGAGATGATGGGGCCGTTCAACTTCAGCACCAACTACGAGTGCGCGGTGCTGGTGGAGGGCTTCGAGTCGCCGCCCGCGGTGATGATGACCTACAACCCGCGGTACTACGACGCGCTCTACACCGGCGCCGGGTTCACCAAGGCCAAGGACCTCTGGGCCTACGACCTGTCGAGCTCCGTCCCCCCGCCGGAGCGGGTGGTGCGGATCTCGGAGAAGATCCGGCAGCGGGAGGGCATCGTCGTCCGCTCCATCCGGATGAAGGACTACGCCGCCGAGGTCCGCCGGGTGAAGGAGATCTACAACGCGGCCTGGGAGGACAACTGGGGCTTCGTCCCCATGACCGACCACGAGTTCGATCACATGGCCAAGGAGATGAAGGCCATCATCCGGCCCGAGCTGGTGCTCATCGCCGAGGTGAAGGGCGAGCCGGTGGCCTTCTCCATGACCATCCCCGACGCGAACTTCGCGCTGAAGGCCGCCGGTGGGCGACTCACCAAGTTCGGGCTCCCCATCGGACTGGTGAAGCTGCTCCTTGCCTCGAAGCGGATCCGCCGGCTGCGGCTCATCACCCTGGGCATCAAGGAGGGGTTCCGGAAGCGCGGCATCGACGCGGTGCTGTACCTGGACACGCTCACCACCGCGAAGAAGCTCGGGTACAGCGGCGGGGAGATCTCCTGGACGCTCGAGGACAACCACCTGGTCAACCGGGCGATCGAGATGATGGGCGGCAGGAAGACCAAGACCTACCGGGTCTACCGGCGGGCGGTCTGAGCGGGAGCCACGGGACTCACGATGAAGGTCCTCCTCACCGGTGGCAGCGGCTTCGTCGGCGGACAGCTGGCGAAGCTCCTGGTGGCCCGCGGCGACGAGGTGGTCGCGCTGGTCCGGCGCTCGTCGAAGGTGGACGCCCTGAAGGCCCTGGGCGTCCGCATCGCGGTCGCCGACCTCCACACCGGCGACGGGGTGAACGAGGCCGTCCAGGACGTCGAGGCGGTGCAGCACATCGCCGGCGTCACCAAGGCTCGCACCGAGGAGGAGTACCTGCGGGGCAACGCCGAGACCACGCGCATTCTGGCCTCGGTGCTCGCTCGGCAGAAGCACCCTCCCCGCCTGGTCGTCTGTAGCTCGCTGGCCGCCGCCGGCCCGGCGCGGATCGGCAAGCCTCGCACCGAGGACGAGCACCCGGCCCCGGTCTCGATGTACGGCCGGAGCAAGCTCGCCGCCGAGCAGGCTGCCCGCGAGTTCGCCGACCGGGTGCCCACGGTCATCGTTCGCCCACCGTTCGTCTACGGCCCCGGCGACCTCACCAACCTCCCCCCGCTCATCGCCATGGGGAAGACGGGCGTGTACCTCAAGGCGGGCCTCGGCCCGAAGCACTTCAGCTTCGTCCACGTGGACGACCTGAACCAGGCTCTGGTCGCCGCCGCTGAGCGGGGCAAGACGCTCAGCCGCGAGGATCCGACCCAGGGCGTCTACTTCGCCTCCGACCCGAGCCCATACAGCTGGGAGGACTTCTGCACTTCCCTCAGCCGGGCGCTGGGGCGGGGTAAGCCGAAGGTCATCGCGCTGCCCGAGTTCGTGGGCTGGGCCACCGGCGCGGGTGCCGAGCTCGGAAGCCGGCTGCTGGGCACGGTGTCGATCATGAACCGCGACAAGGCGAAGGAGATGGCCCAGGAGGCCTGGACCTGCTCGCCGGCGCGGGCGGCCGAGGAGATTGGCTTCCGGCCCGAGTACCCGCTCGACCCGGGTCTGGAGAACACCGTCGCGTGGTACCGCACGCAGGGGCTGGCATGAACCTAAACTCCGTCCGAAACCTCCGCAGCGCCCGGCGCAAGGCGAGCAAGCCCGCGACCCCGGCCGTCCTTCCCTCGACCGGCGTCCAGGTCACGCCGGTCCGCTCGACGTCGGAGCTCGACGAGTTCATCCGCTTCCAGCTCGAGCTGTACCGGGACGACCCGTACTTCGTGCCGCCCATCGTGGCCGAGCGACGCGACTTCCTGAACCGGCGGAAGAACCCCTTCTTCACCCACGCCGAGGTGGAGCTATTCCTGGCGCGGAGGAACGGCAAGGTCGTGGGCCGCATCGCGGCAATCGACGACGCGCTGTGGAACCAGTTCCACAACACCGAGACCGGCTTCTTCGGGATGTTCGACGTGCCGAACGATCCGGAGGTGGCGAGCGCGCTCCTGGACGCGGCGGCCGGGTTCGCGCGGAGCCGGGGAATGAAGACGCTCACCGGGCCGGTGAACCTCTCCACCAACCACGACTGCGGCGTGCTGGTGGAAGGCTTCGAGTTCCCGCCGGCGATGATGATGCCCTACAACTACCGGTACTACGGCGCGCTCCTCGAGGGCTGGGGCCTGAAGAAGATGCGGGACCTCTACGCCTACGACATCTCGGCGGCCATGACCCCGCCGGAGAAGATGGTCCGCATCGCCGAGCGCCTGAAGGAATCGGAGCAGGTCCGGGTCCGGCCGCTGAACATCCACGATCTCCCGGAGGAGATCCGCAAGCTGAAGAGCATCTACAACGCGATGCTCGACCGGAACTGGCTCTTCCTCCCGATGAACGAGGAGGAGTTCGATTCCATCACCGCCCGGCTCCGGCCGCTGGTCCGGGTGCGGCCCGAGCTGTGCCTCATCGCCGAGGTCAAGGGCGAGCCGGTGGCGTTCTGCATCACCCTCCCCGACTCGAACCTCGCCATCCGCGAGGCCGGCGGGCAGCTGACCCGCTGGGGCGTGCCGGTGGGGCTGGCGAAGATGGCCTGGGCGGCGCGGCGCATCGAGCGGCTGCGGGTCCTGCTCTTCGGCATCAAGCCCGGGTACCGGCGGCGGGGCCTGGACGCGCTGCTGGGACTGGAGACGCTGCGGGCGGCTCGTCGGCTCGGGTACGACGGCGCGGAGCTCGGCTGGACCACCGAGGACAACGAGCTGATGAACCGGGCCATCGAGTCGATCGGCGCGCGCCGGTACAAGACCTACCGGATCTACGAGAAGGCGCTCTGAGACCCGCTCAGGGGGGCGTCAGGGTTGCGCAAGGCTTCCAGTCGTCTGGCCCCGTGCTCATCCACGTGCTCCGGTGAAGGCGCTGGCCGCGGGTGCGTCACACCCGTAAGTTCTCGCTCCGATGTGGAACCTCGCCCACCTGCACATCACGATCAACCACATCCCGGTGGTGCTGGTCCCGGCCGCGCTGGTGATCTTCGCGGTGGCCGCCTGGCGCAAGTCGCTCCCGGTCCTGCGGACCGGCATCGTGGTGGCCTGGGTCGCGGCGCTCTTCGCCCTGGCCTCCTTCCTCACCGGTGACGCCGCGGCAGATCTCGTGATGGCGGTCGAGAAGGCCCAGGAGAAGACCCTGGACCCACTGGTCGAGGCGCATGACGATTCGGCCGCCTGGGCGCTCGGGTCCTCCCTCCTCCTCGCCGCCGCCGGGGTCTGGGGCTGGCGCCGCAAGGGGCTCGGGAACGAGGTCACCGTCCCGTTGCTCGTGCTCTCGGCCCTGGGCACGGCCATCCTGGCCAGGACGGCCTACCTGGGCGGTCAGATTCGCCACCCCGAGGCCCGCCCGGGCTTCGTCGCCCCGGCTGGTGGCGAGCACGAGCACGAGAAGTAGGTCCCCGGAGACCGACCTGACTGTTCGGCCGGGGTCCCTGCGGGGCCAGCAGAGGGGTGACAGGCTCCCGGCGGAGCGTGTAACACCTGGTCGCCGTTCGACGTCCCCCACGGGACTCCGGAGAATCGACATGCGCCTGACCGACCGCGTGAAGCAGATCCTGTCCTGGTATCCGTCCGACAGCCCGGGCACCAAGACCAACCTGGCCCGGTTGCTCAACACCGGCACGCTCGCCGGGACCGGCAAGCTGGTCATCCTCCCGGTCGACCAGGGCTTCGAGCACGGCCCAGCCCGCTCCTTCGCCCCGAACCCGCCCGGGTACGACCCGGACTACCACGTGCAGCTGGCCATCGAGGCGGGCTGCAACGCCTACGCCGCCCCGCTCGGGTTCCTGGAGGCCATCGCCGGCAACTACGCGATGGAGATCCCCCTCATCCTCAAGCTCAACAACTCCGACTCGCTGAGCAAGCTCGAGCCGGCCTCGGCGGTGACCGGCTCGGTGAAGGACGCGGTGCGCCTCGGCTGCGCCGCGGTGGGCTACACCATTTACCCGGGCAGCGCGCAGCGGAACGTCCTGCTCCAGGAGCTCCGGGAGATCCTCGAGGAGGCCAAGGAGCACGGCCTCCCCACGGTGGTCTGGGCGTACGTCCGCGGCTCCAGCATCCCCAAGGAGAGCGAGCAGGCCGTCGACCTCATCGCCTATGCCGCCCAGGAGGCGGCACAGATGGGCGCGCACGTGGTGAAGGTGAAGCCGCCCAAGGACCAGGTGGAGCTGGCCGAGGACAAGAAGGTCTACGAAAAGTACGCCGTCCCCACCAAGACGCTGGCCGAGCGCGTCCGCCACGTGGTGCAGAGCTGCTTCAACGGCAAGCGGATCATCATCTTCTCCGGGGGCGAGGCGAAGGACACCCCCGCGGTGCTGGAGGAGATCCGGGGCATCCGGGACGGCGGCGGATTCGGCTCGATCATGGGCCGCAACGCCTTCCAGCGCCCGAAGGACGAGGCGGTGAAGCTCCTCCGGGACGTGATGGGGATCTACCAGGGCAAGTGAGACCGGCTACGGCGCGAGGATGGCGCCTCCACCGCGCTCCTGAACGAGGGTGACTCGGGCGGCTCCGGCGGGGCCGTCTTGCTGCGCTCCACGGCCTGGCGCACCAGGTTGTCCACCACCGCGTTCAGCGCCGCCCAGTCGGTGAACACCACTTGCCGCGTGGGCTCGTCGGGCGCGTTGCGGTGCACGATCTTCCGCATCAGCAGCCGGGTCAGCGCACCGTACGCGGTCTCGGTCAGCGCGCCGGCGATCGGGACCGCCTTGTCCGGGCGCCAGCCGGTCTCGAGCACGAAGTCGTCCAGCACCTTCCGGGTGGCGCGCTGGGCCTCCAGCCGCTCGCCGTCGGGCCGGTGGACGTCCTCCGCGGCCGCCTCGGTCAGGCTCACCGACAGAAAGAGTGTAGGAACCACTTCCAGCTCGAGGCGGCGCGCCCGCACGAACTTCACCAGCTCCCGCTCGTGGTGCCCGAGGTGGACGCCCCCGGCCAGGATGACCGCCGCGTAGCGCTCCAGCGGGGGCAAGGCCTCGGTCCGGACGTCCTGGATCTGCGCCTCGTGGGCCAGCGTGCGAATGCGGTCGGCGATGCGCTGGGCCACGCGCCGGGTGTGCCCGCTGCGGGTGGAGTAGACGACGAGGAACGGTTTCATGCCTTGTGAATGCTGCATCGACCGTACCCTCTCCGATGCCTGGACGAACGGGCGGGGTGGTCTGCAAGCCCTGCGCATGCCCGCTGCCCGCAGCGCAGCCGCTGCGCCCGGAAGGGACGCTCGACGGGGCTTCTTCGCGCACGCCGGATGCATTGCATCAAGTGTGCGCCGAGGAGGGCGTCGTCATGTCCCAGCCGCACGTGGTCATCGTCGGTGGCGGGTTGGCCGGCCTCTCTGCCGGGTGCTACGCGCGGGCGTCCGGATTTCGCACCACGGTGGTGGAGCACAACATCGCCCTGGGTGGGGTCTGCACCGCCTGGCCCCGCGGTCCGTACACCGTCGATGGCTGCATCCACTGGCTGACCGGTGGTGCCTTCGCCCCGCTGTATGAGGAACTGGGCATCGTCCCGCCGGTTCGGCTCCACGTGCTGAAGGAATGGACCGCCTACCGTGACGCGCGGAACGGCCGGACCCTGCACTTCACCCGGGACCTCGACGGGCTCGCCCGCGGGCTGAGCGCGCTCGCGCCCGAGGATGGCGCGGAGATCGATCGGATCGTCGCCGGTGCCCGCAGGGTGGCCGAGCTGAAGCACCCCCTGGATCAGGACCACCGCACGTTCTGGGACCAGATCGCCGAGTTCTGGCAGATGCGCGACGAGCTGGGGACGGTGATGCACTTCCGGAAGCCGCTCGCGCTCTACGTTCGCGAGCACCTTCGCTCCCCGGTGCTCCAGCGGATCTTCACCCAGCTGCTACCACCCGAGGCGCCGGCGCTCTTCCTGCTCATGGTCCTGGGATATCTGGAGGCCGGCCATCTCTCGCGTCCCATCGGTGGAACTGCAGCCTTCCGCGACGCTCTCATCGCCAGCTACCAGCGGCTCGGGGGAGAGATCCAGCTCCACGCCACGGTGGACGAGGTCCTGATCGAGGAGCACGAGGCACGCGGCGTCCGGCTGTCGGACGGCAGCTTCGTGATGGCCGACGCGGTCATCTCCACCTCCAGCATGCCGGAGACGGTGCTCCGCCTCCTCGGCGGCCGGTTCGGGGGCGACGACGTGCGGGCGAAGCTGGCGCGGTGGCGCACCTTCCAGCCGGTGGTGCTGGCGAGCTTCGGCATTGCCCTTCCGCTCTCCGACCTTCCCTCGCTGATGGTGCTGGACCGGGTGGAGCCGTTCGAGGTCGGCGACGTGGTGAACGACGCGCTGTACGTCCGGGTCTGCAACGACGACACCAGCTTCGCCCCCGCGGGCCACACCGTCATCCAGGCCATGCTCGGGTCGAATTACGAGTGGTGGGCCACCCGCGGCGCCCGGTACACCGCCGAGAAGGACAACGTGGGGGACGTTGCGGTCGCGCAGCTGGCGAAGCAGATCCCGGGGCTGGCCGGCGCGGTCCGGATGGTGGACATTGCCACCCCGCTGACGTTCTGGAGCAGCGCGCGTGCCTGGCGCGGAGCCTACGAGGGCTGGCTCCCCAGCTCCGAGTCGTTCTTCGGTCAGGTGCGGAAGACCTTGCCCGGGCTGCACCGCTTCGTCATGGCCGGCCAGTGGGTCGAGCCCGGCGGCGGTGTGCCCACCGCGCTCCTCAGCGGCCGGCAAGCGGTGCAGCTGCTCTGCACCGAGCTCGACGTGCGGTTCCGGCTGCCACCGCCGGGAGCCAGTCTCGCGTAGGACCGGGTGGACCAAGGTCCCGAGTGACCAGGGTTCTCCGCATGCGCTGCGCCGCGCGCCGGGCTTTCGGCCTGTAGAAATCTGTAGTCATCCAAACGACCCATCCGTTTCTGTTCAGGTCGGGAGCGAAGCGTCCGCTCGCTGAGCCGAAAGTTCCCCGTGACACCTGAACAGGCTGACGCGGTTCTGAACGCGTGGCCATGTCAGGCCGCCGGCTGCGTGGACACCGTTCCTCCGTGAAGGAGCGGCCAGCGCTCAGCCGGGGAGTGCCGTGCTCCAGCGCGCCCCACCCCGCTCCGGCGTGCGTTTCCGCCAGCCGGGCGGTCGACCCGTCATCCGTTGATGGCGACTCCGAGCAGACGTCCCACACCGTAGGTCAGCGCGGCGGCAGCCATCCCCAGCACGAGCTGACGCGTGCCACTGCGGAGCACGGACTTTCCGGTGAAGAGAGTGATGGCAGCCCCGATGCCGAAGAGCCCCAGGGCGCTGAGGACCAGGCTGGCCACCAGGGCCCGGCTCCCCTCGAGGAAGAAGAACGGAAGGACGGGGATGACCGCTCCCAGGGCGAACAGCGCGAAGGATGTCGCCGCGGCCGTGATCGCCGAGCCACCCAGTTCCTGGGGATCGATGCCCAGCTCCTCGCGCCCGAGCACGTCCAGCGCCGCTTCCGGCCGGGAGATGAGCTCGCGGCTCAGGGTCGAGGCTTCCTCGGCGCCGAGGCCCTTGGCCCGGTAGAGCAGCTCGAGCTCCTCCCGTTCGTCCTCGGGATCGAGCTCGATCTCGCTCCGCTCGGTCTCCAGCTCGCGTTCGGCCAGCTCGCGGGAGCTGGTGACGCTCACCCACTCGCCGAGCGCCATCGAGGCGGAACCCGCCAGCAGTCCCGCCACCCCGGCGAGGAGGACGGCCTTGCCCGACGGAGCAGCACCGGCCACGCCCATCACCAGGCTGAGGTTCGAGCAGAGCCCGTCGTTGGCACCCAGGACCGCCGCGCGGAGGGCGTTCCCGCCGACGTTACGATGACGCCCTTCCAGCCGTGCAACCTCGCTCCCTCCCGCGCCCCGGCCCGAACGAGCCAGCGCGCCCAGGAGCCGGGAGTGCATGCGCTCCTGGGCCGGCATCTTGGTGCCCGACGCTTCCCGCTGGCTGTCGTAGCCGGTCCGACCGGCGTGCTCGTCGCTGGCGACGGTGGCCAGGATCGCCTCGGATCCGAACCGGCGCGCCAGCCAGATGAGGATGCGGGCGCGGGTGGAGAGGCGGCGTTCGCCGGGAGGAACGCCGGCATCGCGCATCCGCTGCTCCCAGAACGCCGCATGCTTCTCCTCCATCCCCGCCAGGTCCCGGTACACCTGGGCGACTCCGGGGCGCGGCTCCCCTTCGGCCATCGCCCGGTAGCGCGCGGCGCTGTCGATCTCCTCCTGCCAGTTGGCACGGTAACGGCGAACGTCGTCCTGGCCGGTCATTCGAGGGAGGACCCTCCGGCCGCGGACGCGCGGGCGTACCACTCCACGAGCACCGTTCCGAGCGCCGCACGGGTGATGACTCCTTCCCCCGTCGGCTCCGTGGGAACGATCAGCGCCGGTGCGTCGGCAGCGAAGCACTGGGCGACGAGTTGAGCAAACGTCGCATCCGGGGCGACACGCGGAACCAGGCGCACCAGGTCCGCTGCCACCAGCATGCGCTGGAGCTGCTCATCGTGGAGGAAGTCACGAACGTGCTCCAGCAAGACGACGCCGGTCGCTTTCCCCTCGGCTGAGTGCACGATGACCACGTCGCTGGCCGACGTTGCCAGGCTGTCGACCAGTACGTCCATCGTGGCGCCCCCGGTCAGAACGGGGGCCGGACGGACCAGGTCCCTTGCGCGGACGTCGTCAGGGCCAATCGGCGAACGACCCTCGACCTTCGGGCCTGGTTCGGCGCCGACCGCCCGGGCGTGCGCGCGGATGAGATCGGTGATGGTCAGAACCCCCACCACGCGAGAAGCTGTTCGCTCGTCGAGCACCACCAGCTGCCGCACGCCCTTCTCGCTCATGCGAACGACGGCACGCGCAAGCGGCACGTCGGCCAGGATCGTCTCCACGTGCTGAACGAGCTGGGAGATGGGGGCCGCCGCAGGAGCGACCCGCAGCGAGGCCAGAGGCACCGCACCGAGCAGGTCTCCCCGGTCATCGAGCACCGGCAGGATCTGGAACGTCCTTGCCGCAAGCGCTTCCCGCACCTCCCCCGCCGCTCCTTTCGCCTGCACGGACACCACCGCGGTAGTCATCGCACCCGCGACCGTCAGCTGGTCCAGCGGATGGAACCTCGGCGAGGCGTGAGGGAGGAAGACGCCGTCCTGCTCGAGCAGGGCCTCGTAGATAGGAGTCGCTCGATATTGGCGTGCCAGGACGTAGGCCGTCATGTTCGCCAGCATCAGAGGAAGAATCAGGCCATAGCCTCCTGTCATCTCGAAGATGATCAGGACGGATGTGATGGGCGCGCGGATGACACCAGCGAACACCGCCCCCATCCCCACGAGGGCGAACGCCCCGAGCTGGCGCTCCTCGTGATGGAAGGCCGCGACATCGAGGTACCCCACCGCCCCGCCAAGCATGGCGCCCACGAAGAGGGCCGGGGCGAAGATGCCGCCGGCACCGCCACTGGAGTAAGAGAAGACAGTCGCGATCAGCTTGACCGCGCAGAGCGCGAGCAAGGCGGTAAGTCCCAGCTGCCCGCCAAGGGCTCGTCCCAGGGTCTGGTAGCCGCCGCCGGTGACTCCTGTCGTGCCGAAGAACTTCATCACCAGCACTGCGAGGATTCCGGTGACCAGCCCCCCGACTGCTGGCTGAGACCACATCGGGAGCGCCGAGAAGGTCCGAAACCGCTCCCTCAGCCTGAGCAGCCCGTCGGTGAAGACGATCGACACCAGGCCTCCGGCGAGGCCCAGCAGCGCGTAGAAGACGAGCGACGAGGCATGCTCGAGCCCGTATTGCTGCTGCACCTCGATGATCGGGTGGACTCCGAGAACGCCGCGCTCGATGACCGCCGCGAGCGCCGCCGCGACCACGACGCCGGAGAGCACGGCGTGGTCCAGGGACCCGACGATCTCCTCGATGGTGAACGTCACCGCAGCGATGGGCGCGTTGAAGGCGGCCGCGATGCCCGCGGCCACTCCGACCGGCAGGAGGCGGCGCATGTTCTTTGCTGGCAGCGCCGTCAGCCGCCCCAGGAGGCTCGCGGCACCCGCGCAGATCTGGGCCGTGGGCCCCTCGCGGCCCAGCGATGCACCCGAACCGATCTGGAGAATGCCCACCCAGAACTTGCCAAATGCATCTCGAAAGCGAACGCGTCCACCCTCGAGCGCAAAGGCGGCCTTGACCTGTGGGATCCCGGAACCTCGCGCCCCCGGGACGAGGAACGTGAGGATCGCGCCAGAGACCAGGCCACCGACGGTTGGAGAGATGACCGTCCACGCCATCCAGCTGTTGCCCGGCGCGCGGAGCGCCCGTTCGATCAAGAGCGACTCTGCCGCCATGATGCCCAGGTGAAAGGCAACGGCGACCAGGCCGCACACCACACCGACGGCCACCGTCAGCGCAAACAGGTGCTGCGACTCGGTGGGGAAGTGACGCTGCAGCAGCGCGCCAGCTCTTTCGCGGATCTGTGAACCGCTGACTCGCACGCGTTGCGACACGGCGCGCAGTTGTGCGAACAGCGCCAGAGGCCTGGAGTCACTCCCCATGGTCCTCGTCCGGCTTTCCGCTGGGCCTCTGCAGTACCCGAGGTCCGACCGTATGGCTACCCTCGCGCATCCGCCGAAGCCGCGCCTTGGTCATGGCGAGGGGCCCAATGTCCTCTCCCGCGCCACGGAGTGTCGGAGTCGTTCCAGCACATCCCGCGCCGCAGCCAGTTGACCGGGGGGGAGGTCACGGAGCATTCGAGAGACCGCGGACTCGACGGTCCCTCGATGGTGCCGGTCAATCCGCGCTCCTCGAGCGGTCAGGGCCAAGAGGACACGACGACCGTCGCCAGGGTCCCGACGGCGACGGACCAGCCCTGCCCGGCCGAGACGCATGACGACCCCGGTGACCGTGCTGGGATGCAGACGCATCGCCGAGGCAAGAGCGCCAGCAGGGAGTGGTTCGGACCGTCCAATGATGCGGAGGGCCAGCCTCTGCGGCCCGGTCACGCCCAGACGGAGCTGCATTCGCTTGGAGAGGACTCGCAGTTCCTGGTCCAACGCCCAGAGGACGCCCAAGAACTCCAGCGTTTCCGCCGACCCAGATCGAGTCGTCTTGTCCGCTCTTCTCTTGCCGGCGGGTACAGTGGCGAGCATCACCCGATTCCAATCGTGGACGTCGTTGGTGTACCAAGTATTCTAGCAAAATGCTTCCGAAGCAGACCGAGCGAAATGCGCGCGGGGCGAAGACGATCCTGATCTGTGGCGCGGGCATCGCCGGTCCGACACTGGCGTACTGGCTTGCAGAGCACGGGTTCGAGCCCACGCTGTTGGAGCGAGCGCCCAGGTTACGGACCGGGGCGAACGGTTCTCATCGGTGAGGCTGCGTACTGCCCTTCCCTTCTCGCTGGGGAAGGGGCAGCTCTCGCGATGGCGGGGGCGTACCTCCTTGCGAGAGAGCTCGATCGCGCAGCTGGCGACCATGCCGCTGCCTTCGTTCGCTACGAAGGGCTTTACCGCCCATTCATCGAACGGAAGCAACTACGAGGGAGCCGACGTCCATGGGCCCAGGAGCCTCACTGTTCGACGCGCGCCCGGCCGTGCTCCGCCGGCCGTGGTGAACTCGCCGTCCGCGGGTACGCTGCGGCGAGCACGACACCCAGCACCGTCGCGCCCACTCCGAGCGCCGCGTTCAGGAACGGGGGCGCGGTCAGCGCGATGCGGATGAGCACGGTGACGACGGCGTAGCCCGAGCTCCGGAAGACATCCTCGTAGGTGAAGCTGTGGCGGAGCGAGAGGAAGACGATCAGCAGGTCGGCGAAGACCAGCACGGTGTACAGCGAGTCGAAGAAGACGTCGTAGGCCTCGTCGCCCCCGCGCCCAAGCACGGCGCCGGCGATGCTCTGCGCCCCGAAAGACAAGAAGATGGCGAGGACGATAAGGGCCACGGCCTCCTTCGAGGCAGTGAACTCCGCTTGCTCCGCCTCGTCGCTCTCGTGCTGCAGCTTGTAGAAGAGCCCGACGAGCGCGAACACCAGGACCGCGCTCGCGGCGTCGGCGACCATCGTCGGGACGAAGGGGCGCAACGTTTCCCAGCGGATTGGCTCGGAGGCGTGCACCAGCTCCTTGAGGCTCTGCCGCAAGAGGATGAGCGAGAGGATCTCGAACTGCCGCCCCATCGTCCGCCCCGCGCTCCCGGAGAGGCCAAAGACCAGTCCGAGCACCTCGACGACTAGGAGGAGGTTGAAGCCGAGACGGACGGCGTGGAAGTGGTTCGACGGAATCCACTCCATGGAGACGATGCCGAGGCGTCGGAGCTCGATGAGCACGAGTGAGGCGACGAAGATCGCGAGGAGCACGCTCGCGACGGTGCGCTGCGCGCGCGGAGCTTCCCAGCCCCGGTGGAGCCACCCGTAGATCCGGTGCGTCCAGGCGAGCGGGGGCGAGAGGGCCATGCGCACCTCGTTCTAGTCGATCCTGAGGGGGCCCCATGCCAGAGCGACCGGGGCCTGGCGGCGTCGCCGATGCAGAGACGCCGAGCGTCAACGGCGGCGCGTGGGCATTGGCAGGAGCGACGACCCGCGCGTCGCGGTCCGTCCGTCTATTCGGCGCGGTTGACCTCGGCGGTGAACACGGCCCCGTGCGTTGGCGCGGCCATGCGTGCGCTGGGCTCGGGGGTGACGGTGAGCGTGAAGGTTCGATGGGGCGTCGTGGTGTCCAACTTCCCGACGAGATCTGCGTCGATCTTGAGCGCGCCCACATTCTGGATCTCGGCATTGCGTGGCTGGATCCAGACGACATAGACGGAGGCGTCAGAAGCAACCCTCGCCGGCTCGGACAGGTGCTTCACTCGGACCTCGATCTGGGTGTTGTCGTTGGGGCCGGCCTTGGCCTGAACCGTCCCCTCACCGGAGGTGTTTGCGACGCTCGACTCCATCGACTGCTTCGGCGCGCTTGCGCACCGCGCTTGGCTGAAGGCGAGCATGCCGACGGACGCCAGGGTCATCACGCGGATGGGACGGCGGAAGCTGCTTCGAATGAATCGCATGACACTCACCTCGCAAGGAGAGAAGAAAGGACGCACTATCCCCACCGCCGCAGGAACGTTCGGCACTCTCGCCCGCGCTCCGAGGAGGAGGTCGGCGAGCACGCGGGACAGTGCGCCGGACCGCTGCCAAAGGCAAGATACCGTTATGCTGTAGCGGCCGGACCCCTGTCGCTCGAGCGGCTGTCGGCGTTGCCTGTCCGCAGACCGCGGGCGCGCGTCGCTCGGAGAAGACGCGCTGGTTTGCGCTGTCTACCCAGGCCGCGGCGACGCGCGCCGGAGTCAGCCACAAGCTGACCTTCCACGACTTGCAGCGTACCTACGGAGCGATGCTCATCGAGGCAGGCGTGGACATCTACACCGTCTCCCGGCTGCTCGGGCACCCCGATGTCCGCATCACGGCAGCGAAGCTCGGTCGGCACATCGGACGAGCACTCGTGCGGGAGCTTCCGCCCGTTCCGAGCCTCCGAAAACCGGCCGGAAGCGTGGATCAGTAGGAATCACGCCAACGCCACGCCAACGCGGCCGATGCACAAAATCGGCGTTTGGCGCAAATCTCGAAAATCCTCAGCAGTGGCGAGAAGTTTCGAGTGGAGCTAACCGGGATCGAACCGGTGACCTCTTGAATGCCATTCAAGCGCTCTCCCAGCTGAGCTATAGCCCCGGGCCCTTCTGCGGCCGCCCCTGGGAGGGCTGCCGAACGGGGGCAGGCTCATAGCGCAGCCGCGCCGCGGGCGCCAGTCCCCTGCCTCCTGGGCGTTCGCCTCGCCCGGTCGGGCAATCGGCCGTCGGCTGGCCCGTTTCTCCGGGCGCCGGACCACACGACGGAGCCAGCCATGGTGGTTTCTCTCCTCCTGCTCGCGGCGCTCCTCGGCGCCCCGGATGCCGGCTCACCAGGCGCCGATTCCCATTCCGCTCACGCCGCCGGGGTGGACCGCCGCGGTGACCAGGGAATGGGGTTCTCGCACCAGACCACGGCGCACCACTTCACCCTCACCGCGGACGGCGGGGTCATCTCCGCCGACGCGCTCGACCCGGCGGACACCGACACCCGTGACAACATCCGCGGCCACTTCGCCCACATCGCGAGGGCCTTCTCCACCGGGGACTTCCACCTCCCGATGTTCATCCACGAGACGATGCCGCCCGGCGCCGAGACCATGCAGCGGCTCCGCGCGAAGATCTCGTATCGGGCCGAGGACATCCCGGGAGGGGCCAAGGTGGTCATCCGCACCGCCAATCCGGAGGCGCTCGCCGCCGTCCACGACTTCCTCCGATTCCAGATCGCCGACCACCGGACGGGGGACTCCCCGGACGTCCGGAGATGACCGCGCCGGTCACCGCATCTCCGGGCCGCCGTGCTGCATCGGGGACCCTGGGGGGACACTCAGATGGTCTGCTCGACCGGATCATGAGCCCCGCGCGCCCCTCCCCCGCCCCCGCGGGTCCCCTCCGCGCCCTCAGGGACCCGCGGCTGTGGATCTGGTCGTTCGCCGGCTGGACCGCGGTCGGGGTGTTCGTCCTCGCCCAGCGGGCCCTCTTCAAGTACTCGCTTCACGAGCCTCCCGGGCTGGACGATCTCGGACCCACCCTGGCCAGCATGTGGATCTGGGCGGCGTTCACCCCACCCATCTTCGCCCTCGCCGACGCCCTGCCCGTCAGCCGCTCCAACTGGCGGCGTCGTGTTCCGCTCCACGTGCTGCTGGGAATGAGCACGGCGGCAGCCGACACGGTGGTGAGCAACGGGATGCTCCGGCCGCTGCTCGGCTGGCCCGAGCGGAGCTACCTCACCTACCTCGCGAGCGAGCTGTTCGTCTGCACCTTCAGCTACGGGCTCCTGGTCGCCATCCGCCAGGCGATGAACGCGTACCGGCTCGCCGCCGAGCGCCGGCTGCGGGCCTCGGAGCTGGAGACCGAGCTGGCGCGGGCGCATCTCCGGGCGCTCCAGATGCAGCTCCGGCCCCACTTCCTGTTCAACGCCCTGCACACCGTGGCGGCGCTGGTCCGCGGCGGCGAGTCGCGCGCGGCGGTGCGCACGCTCTCCGAGCTGGGCGAATTCCTCCGCTGGGTGCTGGAGCAGGACGATGCACAGCTGGTCCCCCTCCGCCGGGAGCTGGACCTGCTCGACCGTTACCTGCGCATCGAGCAGATCCGCTTCCAGGACCGGCTGACCACGCAGGTCGACGTCGAGCCGCGCGCCCTCGAGGCGCTGGTCCCGGCGCTCATCCTCCAGCCGCTGGTGGAGAACGCCGTCCACCACGGGCTGGCCAGCGCCTCCCGGCCCGGACGGATCGATGTCACCGTGCACGTGGACGCGCCGATGCTCTGCATCGAGGTCCGGGACAGCGGCGCCGGCCCCTCGCCGTCCGGGCGGCAGGGAATCGGCCTCGGCAACACCCGCGCGCGGCTGGAGCGCCTGTATGGCAGCGACCATCGCTTCGAGCTCCGTCCCTCCGAGGAGGGCGGCGCGGTCGCCCAGCTCCGCATCCCCTTCCGGCCGGCGGTGAGGTCGTGAACGCGCGCCTCCTCCGGGCCCTGGTGGTCGACGACGAGCCGCTGGCCCGCCAAACCCTCCGGGCGTTGCTCGAGCGAGAGCGCGACGTGGAGGTGCTCGGCGAGTGCGGTGACGGGCCGAGCGCTGCCGAGGCGGTGCGCGCCGGACGGCCCGACCTCCTGTTCCTCGACGTGCAGATGCCGGAGCTCGATGGGTTCGGGGTGCTCCGCGCGGTCCGCGACGTCCAGGTACCGGCGGTGGTCTTCGTCACCGCCTACGGAGAGCACGCCGTCCAGGCCTTCGACGAGGAGGCGACGGACTACCTGGTGAAGCCCTTCGACGACGAGCGCTTCGGCCGCGCGCTCGACCGCGCCAGGGCTCGCGTCGAGGCCACGCGTCGAGAGATCGCGCCTCCGGAGGGCCCGGGTCGCTGGCTGGAGCGCTTCGCCGTCGAGTGCGGGGGCCGGATCTCCATCGTGCCCGTGGACACCGTCCAGTGGATCGAGGCGCAGGACTACTACGTGCAGATCCACGCCGACGGGAAGGAGCACCTCCTCCGCGAGTCGCTCCAGAACCTCGAGACCCGGCTGGATCCGCGGCGCTTCGCGCGCGTCCATCGCTCGGCCATCGTCAACGTCGGCTGCGTGAAGCAGCTCAGGCGGCGCACCCATGGCGAGTACGCGCTGGTGCTCGAGGACGGGACCGAGCTGAGGCTGAGCCGGACGCACCGGGACCAGCTGCAGCTGCTCCTCGGGATCTGCTGACCGCGCCTCTGCAGAGCCCGAGCAAGTACCTCACCGTCCGGGCGCGCCAGCCGGACGGCACGTGGAAGTACATCCTCGACGGCAGCAACAGCCGACCGCCCACCCTCCCCCGAGCTGGGCAGGCCGTCGTCGACGGGCCCGGCGGGGAAGTCCGATCAGTCGGGGTTCTCCGATGCCCATCGTCTGACAGGCGACGGAGGCGCAGCGAGTCGTGTCAGACCCAGTGAACATCCTTGCGGTCGACGGGGCCGACGCGGGCTCGGCTGAAACTGTGTGAGCGCAACCTTGCGCTCACGGAGGACAGGTTCCGGAACAACTGTAAACACCAGCGTCAGCGTTACAGACGGTCGCTGCCTCGAGCTGTCCACAGGCGACCGTGCAGGTGCCGTTGTGGCAGTCGGCCAGGCAGGTCTGTAATGGAGTGCAGCTCATCGAGCAGTCGACCTTCTCGCCGTTGGGCACGCAGGTCAGCTGGCAGAGGCCGGGATCGCACGTGGGCGTGCATGTCTGGCCGGAGCGCTCGCAACTGAAGCTGCAGCTCGTCCCCGAGCAGCTCGTCGTACATTCCTCGAGCTGCGTGCACCCGGCGCGGCAGAGCTGCGAGCCACACACCGGACTGCAGTCGACACCGGTTCCCGGGCAGATGGGCGTGCCCGCGTCGGGGCCGGCGTCCGGTCCGCCGTCGGCGCCTCCATCCACCCCGGCGTTCTGGCCCACCACCTCGTCCACCGTGCAGGCCACCGCCAGACCGAGGACGACCGCGGAGAGAACAGCTGCCCGCGCCGTCACCGGTGTTCCCGCAGCGCGGCGTCGATGCCGGGGAGCTGGATGCTGCGCGGATGCGCCTTCCGGAAACGCACGGCCCGCGCCCGGGCCTCGGACTCACGACCCTCGCGCACCAGGAGGCGGATGATCAGCGCTTCGCGCTCCTCCACCAGATGCCCCGTGGGGAACTGCGCGGCGTGCCGGTCGAGCAGCCCCGCGGCCTCGCGGAGCTGGCCCCGGACGATGTCCTGCCGTGCCCGGTCCAGCAAGGTGCGCTCCTCGCCGAGGGTGTCCGGGGGGGCCTCGGGCTGCGCCTCGGGGGCCGGTGGCTCGATGGTCGGCGGCGCCACGGGCCGGGCAATCGGCGTAGGGGCCGGGACGGGCGCCGTGGTCGCCGCGCGGCTCTTCGCTCGCTCGGAGCGGACCTCGATGTAGGCCGCCGTGCCTCCGCCGACTCCCACTGCGGCGGCCACGCCGAGCACCAGCACCTTCTTCGCCAGCAAGGTGCCGGCGAGCCCAGTCGCCGCTGCACCCGTCCCGCCCACACCCCCGGTTCCGCCCGCCGTCCCTGCGGCGGCAACGCCCGCGGCGGCGGCAGTCGAGGTCCCGGCGGCGGCGGCGAGGAAGCCTGCACCCAGCCCGAGCGTCAGGGCCACGCGCCGCTGCACCCGCTCCCTTGCGCCATCGGGCGGTGCGAGCGCGGCGGCGTCCTCGCGCTCGAGGTCGGCCCATCCGGCGGGGAGCTCCGGGATCAGCCGCTCGCTCACGGCCCACCTCGCAGCGCCGCGGTGATCTTCGCCCGGCCGAGCCGGAGCCGCGAGTACACGGTGTTCAGCGGGACGTCGAGCGAGGTGGCAATCTCCGGGACCGGGATCCCGTTCAGGTCGTGCATCACCACCACCACGCGCTGGTCGATGTCGAGCTGCGCCAGCGCCGCCTGCAACCGGCTGCGGGCCTGCTGCGAGGCAACCATGTCGTCCGGCGACCGTGCGTCGTCCGCGCGTTCCGGCACGGGCTCGGCCACAGTCACCTCCAGCCGGTGCCGCCGGCGCCACTGCGCGGCGATGCGGAAGGCGATGCCCAGGAGCCAGGGGCGGAGCGGGCGCGACGCGTCATACGTGCCATAGCGGCGGTGGGCCACCACGAACACGTCATGGACCGCATCCTCCACATCTGCCTCCGGTACCCCGAGTCGTCTCAAGTAGAGCCAGACCGCCTCGAACTCCGCGTCGTAAGCTGCGGCGAAGGCCGCGTCGTCGGGGACGGTGGCCGCGGGGGCCAGGGAGGCGGCGGACTGCACTCCCTCATTCATTGTCGGGGTCGAAGCCGATCCGTCACCGTCAGAAGCTTCCAAAGAGGCCTCCCCCCACCCACACCGAGATCGGCGGGACGGCCCATGCCTCCTGGGAATCCACGAGGAACCGCGGACGGACCACGTTCACCGCGCCATCGAGGTGCAGCCGCAGACCCACTGGGTCAGCGAAGAGCCACTCCCACTGTCCCCGGGCACCCACGGAGACCATCCAGGCGCTCACCTCCTGGGAGCGACTGTACCCCTCTCCCTTTCCGCTGACCGGGCCGGCCTGGGTGAGCCCACAGGCGGCCCAGCTACCGAACCGCGCGCAGCCCACCAGGGCGCCGCTCACCAGCGAGGTGGAGATGGAGCCCGTGCCGAACGCCAGGCTCGTTCCCGGGAGCCATCGGCCCTCGAGCTCGACGGACGCGGTGCTCGAGGCCGCGCCGGCGTGCACCAGGACTCCGCCTGCGATGCCGGGGAGGACCCCGCCAGCGCCCACCGCACCGACGCCGACCACCGGTCGCCAGCCGGTCCGTGGTGCAGGCGCGGCCGCGGCAACAGCGGGTTCGGCCAGAGCCTCGGGCACGGCGGCGTCCCCGGCGGGCGCCAGGACGATCCCGGCGTCCGGTGCTCCTGCGCCCGCGTCGGCGAGGGCCAGACCCGCATCGGGAGCCATCGTCCCGGCATCGCGGAGCGCGGGCCCCGCGTCGGGCGGCGGGAGTCCCGCGTCCCGAACGGCCGGAAGGCGCCCGGCGTCCGGCCCGGAGGCGAGCGCCAGGGGGACCAGGCCGAGGGACGCGAGCGGTCCGCCATCGGGCAGCAGCCCCCTCCGGGCCGCGGAGCTCTCCCGCGGGGCGGCGCTGACGCCCGGCGTGGAGGTGAACACCGGCGGCGACGTGGTGCCGGGCGACGCGGACGCGGTGGACGGGGTCCTGGGCGGAGGCGGAGGCGCGGGTGCCCTGGGCGGAGGCGCGGGGGGCGGCGGCGGGGCGAGCGGATCGATGGCCAGCGCGATGGCCAGGGCGACCGCGCTCCCGAGCTCCTCGCACCCAGGACCGGCGGCCGAGAGCTCACGCACCCCGAGCACGCGGCCGGAGCGGGTGTCCAGGAGCTGCACGCGCGCGGCGATGTCGGTGCCCTCGCCCCGGAGCACGCAGCGGACGGTGCGCGGCGCCTTCCGGGTGAAGGGACGCTGGTGGAGGATCTCCGAGACCTGCGCCTCGAGCGCGCGCCTCGTCGGACACCGCTCGGCTCCAGGCAGGCGCCGATAGGCGAGAGCCACGCGGGGGGGCGGCTTCCGGACGCGTGCACTCACGGTCGCCGCGCCGGTCAGCGCGAGACAGAGTCCACAGAGCAGCGGGCTCGCCCGGCGATACATCGGCGAGGCATCCTGCCGACTCGGCGGGCGTCAGGCGAGAAAACAGAGGACGGCCCGGGCATGCGACCGCGCCCCCGGACTCCGGCCCACAAGCGTGCGTGGCGTGCACCGCGCTCAGGGCGGGAGGGTGATCCTCCCGGGCGCGTTGCTGGTCCCGCTCTGGGTGTGGCAGCTGTTGCAGTCGCCGGTGGAGACGGCCGTCCCCATCGACCGCGTCTTCCCGTTGAAGGTCACCCGGGCGGTGATGGGGAAGGTGAGCTGGGCGGAGCCGTGGAAATTGCCGGACACGCTGCTGGCGGTGAACGTTGCCGTCACACCGTTCACGTCGGTGACCATCACCACCGCCCCGCCGGCCGCGCTTCCGTTGCAGTCGTCCGGCTCGTGCCCGGTGGGGAAGACGGTCCCGCCGACGTTGAAGCTCGGGCCCCCCTGCTGTCTGTGGCAGACGATGCACGGGTGGCCCGGCTCCATGTCGGAGCTCCCTCGCGTCCCGCCGGTCCAGTGCGAGTTGCTGGTGCACACCGGCGCGGCGTCGAGGGGGTCCGGCGGTGGAGGAGGTCCGGCGTCCGGCGGCGGCGGTGGAACCCCACCGTCCGTGGCGCAGGTCCCCGCAGGCATGCCGGCATTGACCCAGGCCTGGAAGGCGGTGAGGTCCGCGGCGGGCACCGCGGCGTTCGGCGGCGGTGGCATCGGCGAGGTCGACGACTGCATCCGCACCACCGACCTCGCTCCATTGTTCTGCGATGGGTACCCGGGCGCGGCCGCGAGCAGCGCGGCGGGCGTGGCGAGGGACTGGGGGGCGCCACCGGCCGGAGTCGCCCCGTGGCAGCTCCAGCAATGCACGCTCAGCACGTCGTACGCCGCACAGGGGAACTCGGACGAGAGCACCACGCCGCCATCCGGTGCCGAGCCACCCGTCCCACCATCCTGACCCGGAGGGGTGCTTCCACCGTCTTGACCCGAGCCCGCGCCCGGAGCGCCGCCGCCCTGGGTGCCAGCGGGAACGCCACCGGTCGGCCCCGACCCCCCTCCGGGGGTGATGGTGCCGTCGCAGCCACCGAGCCCGGCGGCGAGCGTGACCGCGAAGAGGAGTCCCAGCGCACATCTGCTTCCGAGCGCGCGCGCACCCACCACACCCTGTCGTCCGTGCACCGTCCTGCCTCCGCTCGCGCCGTTCGAGCAGACTCCCGCCCGTCCATTGCGTGCGCGGCTCGCTCTCCGTCACGGTCGACGGACACAGCGACGGAAACGGCAGGTGCGAGGAACTGCGCTCTTCTGCGCACCTCGGCTCGCGCGAGGGCTAGTCTCGGGCTCGCCCACCAGGGAGGGCGCATGCGCCATTCGGTCCGATTTCCCTTCGCCGCGACGCTATTGCTGGTCGGCTGTCAGCATGACGCCGGGGTGACGCGGCTGGCAACCGCGCCGCCGAAGCCCGCGGGCTGCCAGCTCCAGCTCTTCGCCACTGAGGCCGAGGTGAACCGCCCGTTCGAGGCAGTGTGCCTCGTCGACACGGCCTTCCTCGCCACCATGCGCCGACCGAGCAGCGTGGCGGAGGTTCCCGAGACCGCGCGCACGCAGGCCTGTCAGTGCGGAGGCGATGCACTGATCATCACCGGGCCCGCGGATGCAGGCGCCCCCGAGGGCAATGCCTCGGTGGTGAAGGTCATCCGGTTCACCGGCCCATGAGTCGTCGCCGTGGAGACCGCGCCTAGCGCGCCTGAACGACCCCGTCCAGATGCGTGGAATGTCCGGACGCATCCACCTTGATCGCCCCGCCCGAGGTGACGGAATCCGGGTGACAGCCAGCGCACTGGGTGATGCTGGTCACGCCATCGTGGTGGTGCTTGCCAGGAATCTGCGTCGGAATCCCATGGCAGCTGCCACAGGCCGCCTGTCCCGGTCCGCCGTTCCACACCGGCCTTCGATTCACGCTGGCCGACGTGTCCTGTGACAGGCGCGCGCCCGAGCCGTGGCAGTACGCGGTGCAGGTCGCAGTGGTGGGGTCGTAGGAGGCCGTGGCGCCATCCGCCACCGCCAGCGTCCCCGCCCCCGGCGGGAAGACCTCCGCGGGCGGACCGGTGTCGATGTGACCCGGGCTGTCGAGCTGCGTGGGCACGTGGTGGCACTCCCCGCAGGCCACCGGAGCGGAGACCTTGTGCAGCGCGCTCAGGTGATCGCGGTGGGCTCCCACGGTCTGGAGCGCAGGGTCCGACCGGCCGAGCAGATCCACCGGGGGCGCCGGGCTGTCGCCGCTCCCATGGCAGCCCACGCAGCTCCCGGGCGGTGCGGCCACGTCGATCTGCCCGTTGGCATGCAGCACGGAGCGTGGTTCCCCGTCGATGAAGGTGCCGTGGTGGCAGGCTTCGCAGCGCGGATACGGTGAATGCCCCGCCGGAGGATAGCCGTGACAGCTGCCGCAAGGCGCCTGATCCTGCCCCACCTTGGTCCAGACCGGATTGATCAGGTTGGCATTGGCGTCCTCGAAGGGGGCATGGCAGTAGCTGTTGGTGCAGCTGGCGGCCGTCCGGTCCCAGGAGAAGGTGCCCGCGAAGCCGCTCTTGCTGATCACCGGTGCTGGCCCGGTGAGGAGCCTGCCTCCCGACTGATAGTGGCCCTCGTCTCCGGGCTTGGTGGGGGTCTTGTGACACACCTCGCAGGAGAAGCCGGTGTGCAGCGGGCCGTCCATGACGTGCGACTGATGCGCACCCACCGTCACCAGCGAGGTGGCGGAGTTGTAGTCCAGGTTCCTGGGGGGAGCCGCGTTCGCCTCGCTGCCATGGCAGGTGTTGCACGCCATCACTCCGGAGGCGTGGCAACTCTGGCAGGCGACGCCGGCGCTGCCCCCGCTCAGGTCCTCCCCGTGGCATGCCTGGCAGCTGCTCAGGTCGTAAACGGCCTGTCGCAGCACGCGACCGTGGAACTGGTCCGTGTTTCCGGGGTCCATCCAGCCATTGATGTGCGTGGTGTAGGGCTTGGGCTTGAGGGCGCACCCGACCACCCAGGTCTGGAGCTCGGTGATCTCGGCCTGGGCGATCGCCGTATGCCCCCCGGGCAGCGTCCCCCGCGCCGCCTGGAGCAGCGGCGAGTTGTCGTCTCCGGCCCGCACGCGCGGCGTCCCGTCGGGGCGGCGGGCGATGGCGGCCTGGTAGCTGTCCACGCGGTAGTCGGCCTCGGCCCTGGCCGCGGAGTGGCAGGACGCGCAGCGCGACTGAAGCAGCGGCCCCACGCCCTGGGCATAGCTGTCATCGCACTGGGCCTGTCCCAGGTTCTGGGAACGCCCCTCGCACGCCGCCAGCGCCAGCAGCGCCCCGAGCAGCGCGACCCGCATTGGCGCAGAACCGTCTAGTGGTGACATGTCAGGCACATGGAGTTGCGGTTGATTTCCGAGGCGGGGTGCTTGGTCGTGAAGCCCGGTGGGTGCGGGTCGCCGCCGGGGCCGCCCACGCGATGGCAGCTCACGCAGTTGGACGCGGCACCCTGCTCATGGCAGGCGGCGCAGCTCACGATGTCCCGCCGCGCGGCCGAGCCGTGGAAGCTCGGGCTCCCGGTGGTGAGCCAGCCGGCCGGGTGCGGGTTGAGCGGGTTGTCCGAGTCGGGCGTCAGCCGCTGCTTCTTGTGGCAGTCCGAGCAGAAGCTGACCGGGTGGCACTTCTGGCAGGCTGCCTCGTTCCCCCGCGCCTCGATCGAGTGACGGGTGAGGAAGTCGCCCCAGTGGATGAAGTTTCGGTCCGGTCGGTCCGGGAGGACCTCCTCGACCCGCATCGGACGGGTCCTGGCGGCGTGGCAGTCCGCGCAGAACTGCTGCTGGTGACAGGTGTCACACGCCGCCGAGGTCGACCGGGCGATGGACGGATGGAGGCGAGTGAAGTTCCCCTGGTGGCTGAAGACGGTGGTGGGCCTGAGCGGAAAGTGGGTCAGGTCCAGGTGGCAGGCGTAGCACTGGCCGGCCTTGAACTGATCATCGTGGTTGTGGCACGCCAGACAGGTCTTCATCGGTGGGACCGGCTTGTCCAGCTGGCCGCGGGCCGGAAGCGCGAGGTGGCAGACCTCGCACTTCTCGTCCTTCTCCAGATGCTTGGCGTGGTTCATGATCAGGTACGGCGGCTTGCTGGCGTAGGTGTGCGGCTTGTCCGCGTCCAGGTGGCACATCCCGCACTTGCCCTCTTCCTTCTCCTTCTTGTGGCAGCCGAGGCAGGTCTTCTCCTTCGGGAAGGCGCCGGGTTGCCCCAGGGCGGTCTGGTCGAAGATGGTCTCGTGGCAGGTGAGACACTCCAGCCCGGCCTTCTTGTGGCCGGCATGGTTGGGATCGATCGTGAGCGGCTCGCCGGCGTTCGCGGACCAGACCCCGCCCAGAAGCAGAATGGCGACCAGCGGACCGCGCGCGCGGAATGGTCGCCGGATCATCGAGCGGTTCCCTTCTGCTGGAGCGTCGAGAAGTTGTATCCGATGCGGGCGGTGGCCGTGTACGCGGTCTGGAAGAAGGGAGTGGATCCCACCGAGCCGCTCAGCATGGCGCTCCACCCCGAGCCGATCGCCCAGGTCGCGCTGCCGGTTCCCACGATGGACTCGGTCTTGGTGTTGACCGCATCCTTGAGCAGCGTTCCCTCCACGTCGGCGCTCAACCTGATCCGCTCGGTCAAGGCGTGGGAGAACCACGCGCGCAGGTCGGTCACCCCGTTGGCCGGGACGTAGAGGAACCGCGCATTCACCCCAACGGTCGACTTGCGCGCGAGCCGGTAGGTGGCCCGGAGCTCGGCCTCGTCGCCGTGCCCGCTGTCCACCCACAGCCGCTGGTACTCGCCGTAGAGCCCGAGTCGCCGGGTTGCCTGCCAGAACACGCCTCCTCCCACTGCGTCGCGGTTGGTGTTCGCGAACACGCTGAAGATGGAGGTCATGGGGAGGAACAGGTCCGCCTCGGAGTGCTGTCCCCGGGCGAAGACCTCGAGGCTGGGGAGGATCTGCCAGTGGACCTGGAGATCCGCGTCCGCGAAGCGGGATTGCTGCAGGCTCAGGATGCCCGAGGCGCTCGCCGAGAGGTTGGAGAGGATTGCCCAGCGTCCATCCAGCCCCAGGTCCTGCCTGGAGAGGACGCCGTCGCTCAGGATCTCGAGGAAGGAGACTCCCACCTCGCTCCCGTACGAGGGTCTCCAGAAGGCTCTCCCTCCGAAGGCGAACTCACCGACCGGATAAGTGAAGCGAGAGACCGTGGGGGCACCGGCGTAGCCCGTGACTCCGAAGCCCTTGCCGATCATGCCCGTGGCGTTCACCCCATCCAGCTGGAGGACGCGCGCCGCCCCGCCGGAAACGAGCTGCCGGCCGACGGTGAGACTGAGATGCCGGTGGAACAGCGCCCCCTGGATGTAGAGGAGATCGATGTCGCCGGTGGTGCCGGTATAGATGGTGTTCTCCAGCGACGACACCTGTCCCCAGGCGGAGAGCTGGATGTTGAGGTCGTCCACCCCGGACACCTCGATCCCTCGCACCGAGACGCCCACCATCTCCGTGCCCCAGAAGCCGGTCCGCGTGTCGCCCGCCTTCCACTCCGGCTTGAGCCGCAGCATCGTGGTCGAGCTGGCGTCGACGACCTCGGCCGCTGCCACCGGCGTCGAGGCGGTCAGGATCAGCGCAAGGGCCGCCCACCGCGACCCAGCCCCAGCGATGTAACCGAAGATCTCCCGGTTCATGATCCGGTGGCGCTCCTGTCGGCTGCGGTCCGAGGGATGGCTTGCTGCGGTTATTCCTTCTCGCGTGGGTACGGGGGAACGTAGGGAGAGGTGATGTTGTGCACCTTGGCCACCGCTTCGGGCCGGTCCGCTCCGTGGCACAGCTCGCACGTCTCCACCGGCGTACCGTTCATGTCGGCGGTGTTCTGCTTGGCGTGCTCGCTGGCTGCGGCCGAGTCATGGCAGGTGATGCACGCTCGGGTGGTGGGAGCCTGCCAGGCGACGTTGAGGCACTTGCCGTTGGCGCTGCAGGTCTGTCCGTAGCCGCAGGGCACGCTCGACGAGCAGGTCGCATTGGTGTCCTGGTGGCAGTTGGTGCACGACCGGACGTCGAGCGGCGCAAGGATCTCCTGGAAGTCGAGCAGACGGTTGCTGTTGCCCAGGTAGTTCAGAGTCGCCGGCGCAATGCTCGGGGGCAATCCGAGGTTCTCACGCTCCTTGTAGCCCTCGCGCAGCCGCGCGAAGTGGATGTTGTGCACCAGCTGCTGGTAGTCGACGACGATTCCGGGCGTGGGGTCCTTGGTCACGACGCAGGTCCCGGACTGGCACTCTTCCCAGCCGGCCGAGAAGCCTGGGCAATCGGCGTTGCCGTTGGTGGTGCAGCTCACCCCCTTTGACCCGATCACCCGGTCGAACGCGCCCTCGCTGTGGCAGGTGCTGCAGGTCTCGCCGTTCTTCCGCTGGCCGCCGTGGAGCGCCAAGTGCGGGAACCCGCCAGGAGACATGCCGTGGCACGCACCGCAGGCGGCCTGCGTCACCACCTGACGTCCCGTGGCCTTCTGGTTGACTCCGAAGGCGACCGCAACCTGTGCATCGACCGCGTCACGCACTCCGCCCGGCGCAGGCGGCGGCGGCGTGGTCTTCGCCCAGTAGAACCAGACCGTGTAGTTCCCCGGCGGATTGGTCTGCGTTCCGCCGTCCGCGTTGACCGGGGGCAGTGGGTTGGTCGGCCAGGTCCCCGGCGGGACATAGGTGTAGGTCTGCGACGTCGAGTCGTAGGTCAGCGTCCCCGACGTCTTCATGCTCAACCCGCCGGTGGCAGTGCCGTAGACCCGCTGGGGGTTCGAGGTCGGACCGGCCACGAGGAACGTGCCGGCCCAGGCGCCATTGGGCTTGAGATCCGCCACCGACGCCGGGGTCGACTGGTTGTCGAAGAGCTGGAACTTCAGGGTCAGGGTGTCGTTCACCTGGAAGCTGCCGCCCGGCCCGCTCCCGCCGGTCACGGTCACGTTCTTGAACGTGTAGCCGTCGAGGCTGACCTGCGGATCGTATGGGGTGATCTGGTGTGCCAGAGTGATCGGAGAGAGGCCGTTGCTCGGCCCATGGCAGGTGGAGCACTGGGCATCGTCGTCCTGCCTCGGGTGAAAGGTCAGCTCGCAGTTCTTGGTCGTGGTGTTGCACGTGGCGAGGGAGCTCAGCGCGCTGCAGCTCGCATCGTTGGTGCAAGGAGTGTTCGGGGCGGGGAGACCGAGCACCGTGGGCGGGGTGATGGCGACGGTCCCGCTCGGGTCGACGCCTCCATCCGGCAAGAGCGGTCCGGCGAAGAAGACGTTGTCATGACAGGTCCCGCAGGCCGCGCGGGAGGGCTTGTTCTTCCACGCCTCGTCGACGTGGCAGCTGGTGCAGCTCTTCTCCATCGCCACCGAGGCAGGCAAGGCCACGCCTGGCGTCCCCCCGGTGGGCATCGCCGGGAAGCCGACGTTGAGGAAGGCGGAGAGCGTGGTGTCCGTGCCGTAGCCGTATTCCGGGTGCGCCACGCCCGCGGCCAGCTGGTGCTCGCCGCGGTGAACCCCGTGGGTCTTTCGCAGCAAGGGATTGGGGCTGTACCCGGCGTTGTTGTGGCAGGCCTTGCAGCTGCCGATGGGAAGCGAGTCGAGCGCGTAGTCGCCCACCGGCGCGCGGGGTGGCGCCGGGACGATGTGCGCCATGTACATCTTGCCGCCAGGGGCGACGTTCCGGTGGCAGCTCGCGCAGCTCGAGTCCTCCGCAGGTCCGCTCGCGTTCGGCTCGACCGTGGCCGTCCCGATCTGGAAGTCCTCGAGGACGAACATCTGGTTGAGCGGGTCCGGGCCGCTCGCCCAGACCGAGGCGGTGTACGTGCCGGGCGCCTCGGTGGTGATCGGGTTGAGGGTGTAGACGACCGTCCCATCCGGCTGGACGGTCATGTTCGGGTTCGGACTTCCACCGTCCGCGAGCGGTTTGAGACCCTGGGCTCTGAAGGGCCCCGGAGCGCCGCCGTCAGGGAGCAGCGAGTTCAGCAGGTTGTACGCAGTCACCGTCTGGAGGGGTGAACGGGGGCCCACCACGAAGAAGTCGGCGGTGGAGCCGAGGCTCGCCGGAGGCACCTTTCCGCAGGCATTGGCGAAGGTGATGGTCACCACCGGCCGTTCCCCGGCTGCGAAGTAGCTGCCGTTCACCGGGCTCGAGACCGCCAGCGTGGCGCCGATCCTCGGGGGACTGCACGCAGGGGTTAGGACCGGCGTCGCCGGTGGTCCCCGTGGGGCCTGGCGGGCCCGGGGGGCCCTGCGTTCCTTGCTCCCCGCATCCGAGGCCGACGACCACCACCCCCAACAGCGACAGCGCCAGCCGCATCGCCGTCCCCCTGTGCTGTGTCACCGGAGGCCCTCCCGAGGCGGCGGACTGTACCCCCTCATCCTGCGGGAAGGAATCAGCCTTTCGGCCTACGCCTGCCCGGCGCGAGCCACCGACCCACCGGCCCGCGTCGCCCTATCCCACCGGCGACAGACACCTGAACATTCTTGCGACTCCCCCGTCGATCCGCTAGGCGTCACGCAACTCGGAGGGCTCGCATGAACCACGTCCGTCTCCTGGCCTCGATCGCAGCCGGTTCAGTTCTCCTCAGCACCACGGTGATGGCCCAGGCCGACCCCAAGAAGGTCGAGCGCGCGTGGAAGGCCAAGTGCTCGTCCTGCCACGGGGCGACGGGCAAGGCGGACACCGAGAAGGGTCAGCAGATGAAGATCGTCGACATGACCACGCCGGCGTTCCAGGCGAAGAAGGACGACGAGCTCAAGAACGCCATCCTCAACGGCGTGAAGAAGGAGAAGGGGGGCGTGAAGCAGGAGATGGACGCCTTCAAGGGCGACCTGACGCCCGAGCAGGTCGACGCCCTCGTCGCCTACATCCGCGCGTTCAAGAAGTAGCGGTCGGCATCCGCGCCGCCGTCAGCCCCCGGAGCCTCTCATGAACCTCGTCCGTTTCTCGGCATCGCTCGCCGCCGCCTCGCTTCTCCTCGGTGCCACGGCGATGGCACAGGCAGATCCCAAGAAGACCGAGCGTGCGTGGAAGTCCAAGTGCGCCTCCTGCCATGGCGCCGCCGGCAAGGGCGACACCGACAAGGGCAAGGAGCTCAAGGTACCCGACATGACCACGGCGGCCTTCCAGGCGAAGAAGGACGACGAGCTCAAGAAGGTCATCCTCGAAGGCACGGAGAAGCACAAGGACCACGCCTTCAAGAGCGAGCTGACCCCCGAGCAGGCCGACGCCTTCGTGGCGTACATCCGCAGCTTCAAGAAGTAGCCGGAGTCGCCCTGCCCCTCAGCCGGCAGATCGTCTTGAACATCCTTGCGACTCGCCCGTCGATTCGCTAGGCGTCCATCAACTCTGGAGGGCACGCATGAAGAACATCCGTCTCCTGGCCTCGATCGCAGCGGGTTCACTTCTCCTCAGCGCCACGGCAATGGCCCAAGCGGATCCCAAGAAGGTCGAACGTGCCTGGAAGTCCAAGTGCGCCTCCTGCCACGGCCAGACCGGCAAGGGCGACACCGACAAGGGCAAGGAGCTGAAGGTCGAGGACATGACCGCCGCCAAGTACCAGTCCAAGAAGGACGATGAGCTCAAGAAGGCCATCACCGACGGGGTCAAGGCGGACGGGAAGGAAGTCATGCCGTCCTTCAAGGACGAGCTGACCCCGGAGCAGGCCGAGGCCCTGATCAAGTACACCCGCACCTTCAAGAAGTAGGCGTTTGCGGTCAGTGGGCGCCCCAGCGAGCCCGGGCGCGCCCCCGCCCGGTCATGGGGTGCGCCGGTTCCGCTCCTGCGACCGGCGGCGGCTCAGCTCACGGATCTTGAGCCCCATCACCACGGCCAGGAACGACATCACCCCGATCGAGACCAGGAGCCCGTTGCGCCGGTACCGCTGCTCCTTCCGCGCGGCTCGCAGGAGCGTCTCCGTCTTGGCAACCGCCTCGCGAGCGCCCTTGGCGCCCTGATCGAATCCGCCACGATCGAAGGTGTGCACCCGGGTCCGTGTTTGCCGGAGGGCGTCGTTGATCTCGTCCAGCGAGGCGAGGATCGGCTCGGTGTCCAGTCCGCGCGTCGCCAGGTGCTCCGCCTCGGGCCGGAGCTGCTGGCTGGTCGTCACCAGGTCGGTGAGACTGCTCCGGAAGTAGCGCGCCGTCGCGTTGCACTCCGGATTGTCCTTGGCGTTCTGGGCGTGACACGCACCACACAGGCCGTCCGGCGCATCGGAGATCAGCGTGTCCGTCGGCTTGGCGATCGCGTGCTTCCCATGACACTTCTCGCACTCTGGCCAGTGGTGTGCCTCGAACGCCTGCTTGTGCTTGCTCCCGTCGAAGAAGATGCCGTTCTGGGTGTGGCAGGTGCGGCAGACCTGCGAGATCGAGCTCACCTTCGGCGGCATGGCCGCGTGATTGCCATGGCAGTCGTTACAGGCCGGAGCACCCAGGTCTCCCTTTTCCAGAAGCGCCTTTCCGTGCACTGATTTCTTGAAGCCTTCCAGCTGGTCGGTGGGCAGGGGCGTTCCATCGTCCTTCTTGTATCCGGCCATGTACTTGGGGTCGGCATGGCAGTGGCCGCAGGTCTGCGGAATGGCCTGGGGGTACACCATGGACTTTGGGCTGTTGGGGCCCCGGATGCCGTGCACCCCGTGACAGCTCACGCACTGCGCCGCCTTGGAGTCCTTCTGTTGCAAGAGGAGGATGCCATGCTGGCTGTCGCGGTACTTGGAGAGCTGGTCGGTGGGGAGCGAGGGGTTGAAGCCGCGCATGAAGTTGGGGTCCGCGTGGCACCGGGCGCAGAACTCCGGGATCCAGGTTCGGTCCACGTGGCGCACGTCGGCCTTGGGCCAGCGAGCGGCGATGTCCGGGGTCATCACGTCCTTCTCCGGAGAGCCTCCGTGGCACCCCGAGCAGGAAAGCCCGCGGCGGAAGTGCACGTCGCTCACGAAGTTCTTGAGGTTCAAGAGCTCCGACGACTGGGTGGCCTTGGGGTCCGGCGAGAAGAGGTGGATCTTCTTCTGCGACTCGGGATCGGTGTGGCAGAGGATGCAATTGTCGGAGAAGAGGATCGCCGCCCCCTGCGAGGACAGCTCCAGGGACAGCAGGGCCTTGAGGTGCCTGGCTCCGCCCAGGGTGAGCGCATCCAAGTCCTTTCCGATGAGCTCACGCGTGTGCGGCGGCAGCTTCTTGAGGTACGTCCGCTCGGTGTCTCCCAGGATGGGCGTGCCGTCCTTCCCCTTCTCCTGGAACAGCGCCTCCACCGAGGCCGGGAGCTTGCCCTCGTCGGGGGCAGGGGTCGGGGCGGTCTGGCCCAGGATCAGCAGCAGCGGCCACAGTCCCTTCATCTCGGAACCCCCAGCTGGACGGCGGGCTTGTTCCGCGACGCCACCACCACGCCGGCGATGACCAGGACCAAGGCAACGGCTCCCGCGATCAGGTAGTCGACCCCGAGCACGCCGTTGAGGAAAACTTGAAGGAGCGCCGCGCCGGAGAAGAACATCCAGCGCTGCCGGTAAGCCAGGAGCCTGAGCATGGCGATGGCCGATGCCAGCCCCAGCGTGATCCAGGCGCACGTCCAGGCGGTGGACCGGGGATCGGGAAGCTTCCCGGGGACGGCTCCCCCCCGATGTCCCACGCCTTCAGGGTGAGATAGGCCATGAAGATGATCGCGGCGATCGCCAGATCGGTGAACATGGGAGACGGCTGACCCTTCGCCGCGCGGCGATCCAGCCAGGGCACCAGCGCCCAGATCCCCATCAGTACCGTCACCACCAGCAGCGCCGCCTGCGGTCCTTCCATCCCCGCGAGGTGCGCCGGGAACTCCTTCAGCAGCTGGTAGATCCAGAGGAAGTACCACTCCGGCTTGATGCCCGGATAGGCGGGTGCGAGCGGGTTGGCCTTCTTTCCCAGCTCCCATTCGATCCCGGGGATGCCAGGCCCGTACGGGAGCAGGTACACCAGCACGCTCAGGAGGATCAGGCACACCAGCCAGAGGAGGAGATCCCTGACAAGAAAGTCGGGGAAGAACTTGAGGCCTGGCCGATCCGGTCGCTGGTGGTGCATGGCCGGGGCCATTCCCTGGACCTGGATGAAGAGAAGGTGGCCTGACACCACCGCCACGATGACCAGGGGAAGGATGACCACGTGCAGAGCGAAGAAGCGATAGAGCGTGTTGATGGTGACGTCGGGCCCACCCCGCATCACTTCCAGCAACCACTGACCGATCACCGGCACGCTCTTGACCGAGTCGGTGCCCACCGCGGTGGCGAAGAAGGACAGCTCGTTCCAGGGGAGCAGGTAGCCGGAGAAGCCGAAGGCCAGGGCGATCCCGAAGAGACCGAAGCCGGTGAGCCAGGTCAGCTCCCGGGGCTTCCGGTAGGCCTTGAGGATCATCGTGCTGAACATGTGAACCACCAGCGAGATGATCATCAGATGCGCGCTCCAGCAATGGATGGAGCGGATCAGCCAGCCGAAGGGCACCCGGGCCGTGATGTAGCGGATCGACTCGTACGAGGTCGCCTCCCCCGCCTGGTAGTACATGAGGAGCAGCACGCCCGATGCGACCTGGATGGTGAAGAAGAAGAGCGTCGTCCCGCCCAGGTAGTACCAGACCATCGAGTGGCCACCGACCGGCACCTCCTTGTGGCGGACGAACTCCACCAGCTTCGCGAGCCCGAAGCGCTCGTCCAGCCATCGGTAGAGGCGCTCGCCCACGGGAAGGGGGGCTTCCGGCTGCGCCCCGATCATGCGGTTCCCATCGTCAGCGTGATCTGGTCCCCTTCCCGGGTGGCGACCCACTTCGCCAGAGGACGGGGCGGCGGCCCGGAGACCACCCGCCCGTTCAGATCGAACTTGCCGTTGTGGCAGGCGCACCAGATGAGCGAGTCGCCGGGGACGAACTGCACGGTGCAGCCCTCGTGGGTGCACTTGGCGTCCAGGGCGTGAAGCTGCCCACCCGCCTCGAACACGATCACCTTCCGGGTGCCGGACCGGGCAATGACGAAGTGTGACTTGTTGAGGGTGGAAACCTCCTCCGCGCTCAGCTTCAAGGGGCCACCGGCCCCCACGTCATTCAGCGGGCGCAGGTAGCGCAGCGCCGGATAAAGGACGCTGACCGCCCAGCCCAGGACTCCGGCGCCGAGAAGCCAGTTCAGGAGGTTGCGCCGTGCCGGCTTCGCGCTCTGAGCGACAGGGGCTGTCATGTCCACCGTCCTGTTCTTCTGGAGTTCGCTGAGCAGCCAGGTTCGTTGGAAAGGGAAGCGCTGTCACGCACATTCCAGGCCAGGTTGCCTGGTCGAGTGGGCCGGATGATCGAAAGGTCAGCCCGGAGCGTCCACTCACGTTCGACTCGCGTCGCAACGCGTCGAAGGTCACGCAGGGTGCGTCGATCCCGAGCTGGGAGCTCCCTCGTATCCACGCGATTCCTGCATTCGTGAGGAGAGTGCGTGCAACCCTTGCGCTCCGGCTGATGCGCCGCGCCGAGAACGCCTGCGGCACCGGCGAAATCCGAGGGGTCCGGTTCTTGCTCGGGAGGGCGCCGACCCAGTCCGGGTCGTGTGCCGTACGCCTATGGTCCACCACGACGAAGCTGCTCCGACTGTTCCAGATTTCGCCTCAAGACTTCTACGCCATGACCTCGAGGGGGTCCCATGAAAGCGCGCGTTTCGTTGGCGGCAGCAGCATTGACCATCGCCGCCCTCGCACTAGGCCCGGGCTGTAAGGGCGACACGGGGCCACAGGGCCCACCTGGACCCCCCGGCGATGGAGGGGCCGGAGGGACGACCCTGATCACCATTCCGAGCAACTCGGAGACCCCCACCAGCGAGTCCACCTCGAACTGGGCTTCGCTCGAGCCCAAGGTGACCGTCGAGAGCGTCACCATCAGCAGCCCGCCGGTGGTGAAGTTCAAGGTGACCAATTCCTCAGGCGTCCCGATCACGGGCCTGGGCAACACCTCGAAGAGCAGCACCGCCAGCGTCGCGGGCCTGACCAACCTCGCCTTCGCCATGGCCAAGCTGGTGCCGAGCGACAACGGTTCCCCCAGCCATTGGGTCAGCTACATCGTGACGACGGTGCCGAGTCTGACCGCGGACGGCGGCGTCGGGTCAGCTGCACCCACCCGGCCCAGCACCGACAACACCGGAAGCTTGGTGGACAACGGGGACGGGACCTACACCTATACCTTCTACCGGGACATCCCCAACATCAAAACCCAGGTGGACGCGATGACCTTCACCGACCCCAACAAGAGGGAGGACCTGGGCGAACTGACCTACGAGTCGAGCAAGGTGCATCGGCTGACCATCGCGCTGTCGGGTAGCGCGCCCGGCACCGGTACCAACACCCCCACCGGCGTCCAGAACGTCCCCGGCGTGGTGCTGGAGAAGCCGGTGGAGGCCATCTACGACTTCACGCCCTCCACGGGCACGGCCACGCCCTCGGGTCGAGACATGGTCACGACCGAGAACTGCAATACCTGTCACCAGGTCCTCGGCGGAATTCCGGGCGACAATCCCGAGGCCTCCGGTGCGGGCTTCCACGGCGGAAATCGCAACGAGGTCCGCTACTGTGTCGTCTGCCACACCGAGCAGCGCAAGTTCGGGAGGACGGACTCCACCTTCTCGAACTTGACCTTCCCGCTGCAGTCGGATGGCGGCGTCGCCTCGACGTATCGAGTCTATGACCGTGCGCTCGGCAACCTCCCGAACGAGATCCACCACATTCACGCGGGCCCGCTCCTGGCACTCAAGACGTACAACTATGGCGGCGTGAACTTCAACGAGGTGCTCTACCCCCAGGACCTTCGAAATTGCACCAAGTGTCACAACCCTGAGAATCCTGCGACTCCACAAGCCAACAACTTCAATACAACTCCCAACCGGCTGGCCTGCGGTGGGTGCCACGACGGCATCGACTTCGCGACCGGCAAGGGCGTGACCCTGGAGGACGCTGCCAAGGGGCTCACCTCTTCCGACAAGGGCGGGGGCCTTGCCCACGTCGCTGGGCAGCTGCCCGACGACTCGCTGTGCGCGTCGTGCCACGGTCCGGGCGGCCCCTTCGACGCCGACCTCGTCCACCGGCCGGTGACACCGCCCAATGACGACAACGCGCTCGTGGCACACCCGGACGGCGGCGCGGGGAACAACCAGACGAATGCGGCCTCGATCGCCTCCAACCCGGCTCGGCTGCCAGCCGGGGCGATCGCCGTCAGCTACGACCTCAAGAGCATCTCGCTGACCGGGAGCAACAGAAACCCGGTGGTGGTGTTCCGGCTGCTGCAGAACGGCGCCCGGAAGGACCTGAACGACGCCGGCACCTCGACAGAAATCTGGGACAACTTCATGGGGTCGCCGAGCTTCCAGTTCGTCTACGCGGTGCCGCAGGACGGGATCGACACTCCTTCCGATTTCAACGTGGCCCCCAGCGCGTATTTGAGGACGGTCTGGGCCGGCAAGGGTGGAACGCTGAGCGGTCCCGACACCAATGGCTACTACACCGCTACGCTCACCGGGATCAGCATTCCCCCGAACGCGGTCATGCTCACCGGCGGGATCGGGTATTCGTACGGCCTCACCAGCACGCTGCCGCTGACACAGACCAACCTCGACACGTATCCGGTCTCACCCCCGACCGCGCTGAATACTGACGGCGGCGTGCTGGGCTGCACCAATCCCCCGAACTCGCAAACACCGAAGTGCGCGATGGGCGGCTTGATCGTCATTGCCCCCAGCGTCCAGAAGGTCGCGACCGGATTCACTGGCCGGCGGGCAATCGTCGAGGACAAGCGCTGCAACGCCTGCCACCAGGAGCTCGGCACGTTCACCGAGGATGCGTTCCATGCCGGACAGCGGAACGACGGGACGACCTGCTCGTGGTGCCACACGCCGAACAGGGCGAGCAGCGGGTGGTCGGCGGACTCCGTCTACTTCGTCCACGCCATTCACGCGGGTGCAAAGCGAACAACGGAATTCACCTGGCACGCCGAGAGTCCGACCTCGTCGTTCAAGGAGGTCGCGTACCCCGGCATCCTGAACTTCTGCGAGGGCTGCCACATCCCCGGCGCGTACAACTTCGCCAACTCCGACTCGGAGGCCCAGCAGCCGTTCCGGCTGTACCGGACGGTCGCGGCCGGCTCCTTCAGCGGCACGGCGGGCGATACGTACACCACCTACTCGGGCCCGACCTGCGCCACTGCGACCCAGTCGTCGCCCGCGACCGAGGTGAGCGTGCAATCGCTCGCTCCATACTTCCAGGCCACCGCGAATATGACGTCCGTGCCCAGCTATGGCATCAACCCCACCAGCTTCTACAATACCGGCTCCACGGACTCGAAGCCGTGTGCGCCAGATGTTCCAGGCAACTTGGTCACGATTCCGAGCGGTGGAACCATCCAGAAAAATCCCGATGGTACGCCAAATGCCGCTGGTACGGCTTCCATGGCTCAGAATCTCGTGAACTCCCCTGTCGCAGGGGTGTGCTTCGCGTGCCACGACTCGTCGGCCGACATGGCACACTTCGACCTCAACGGCGGTTCGATCTACAAGAAGCGCGGCACTGCTGATGGAGCGGTACCTGGGGCGCTGACCCAGGCCGAGACCTGTCTGATCTGCCACGGCCCCGGGAAGATCGCGGACATCGCGGAAGTGCACTCGCACTAGGAACGCATCCCATCACCCGATGCAGGGGATGGAGATGCGGGAGTCGGGCGGAGGCCGAGGGAGCTCTCGGTCTCCGCCTCGTCGCAAGAGAGGATGGCGGGGGCGCATCAGCCAGGTGCAGAGCCACAGCTCGACCCCGGCGTACCCCTTGCAGCGCGCTTCGAGGGGCACCATGGAGACCCGCCTGCGAGCACTCGAGGAGCAGGTGACCCGGCTGACCGGACGGGTCGAGCAGCTCGAGGAGAAGCTTGCGGCGCTCCCTCCGCCCGCACCGGCCTGGCCGGAGGGCGAACCTCAGCTCCACCTCCCCCCTGCCGGCGCCGAGGCGACCCGCTGGGTGACGCTCGTTGGTCGGAGCTGCATCGTGCTCGGCGGCGCCTTCTTGATCCGCGCTCTCACCGAGGGCGGAACGTTGTCCGGCGGCGTCGGTGTCGCCCTGGGACTGGCCTTCGCCGCCACCTGGGTCTTCTTTGCTCACCGCGCTGGGGCGAAGGGCGCAACGTCGAGCGCAGGGTTCCACGGGGTCACCGCCGCACTCATCGCCTACCCCTTGATCCTGGAGGCGACCACGCGGATGGGGGCGATGTCGAGCCTCGCTGCGGCCCTGGCGCTCGTCGCCTTCACCGGCCTGCTCCTGGTCGTGTCCTGGCGGGACCACCTCGGCTGGCTCGCCTGGATCGGCGTCCTGTCCTGCGTGCTCACGACCCTGGCTCTGCTGAGGGTGACCGGTGCCGGAGCGGAATTCACCGCAGTGCTCCTCGTCGTGGCGGCGGCGACCTTCTGGCTCGGCGAGCGTCCGCGGTGGGGAGGCCTCCGGTGGCTGCCGGCAGTGGTTCTCGATCTGGTCGTCCTACGCGCGGTGGTCACGTCCACGCCACCGCTCCTCGTCTACTCGGTCGCGCTCGCCGGCGCGTCCCTGGCCCTGGTGCTTTCCCGGACGGCAGGCCCCGGGCGGCCGGTGGGTGCGTTCGAGATCTTCCAGACCGTGGCCGGGCTCGGCATCGGGCTGGCCGGCGCTCTCCGAGCGTCCGCCGAGGCAGGGCAAGGTTCGGGGGCGGCGGCGGCGGCGGTCCTTGCCGCGTCCCTGCTCGCGGCCTTCGTCGCGGCAGGGATCGTTCCTCGACGAGGCAACCGCGACCAGGATTTCCTCTTCTACGCGACCCTGTCTCTCGGTCTGCTCTCCACTGCAGTGTCGCTGCTGACCTCGGGAGAGCTGCGGGGCGTGCTCTGGTCCATCCTCGCGCTCCTCACCGTGCTCCTGGGGCGCCGGAGGCAGCCCGGCTGGTTCTGGTCCGTCTCGGTGCTCCTCGCCTTTGGCGCGGTGTTCAGCACGGGATTGGGGCGTGGGGTCGACCAGGTGAGCCCGGCCAGCGTCGCGGTCCTCGTCCTGGTGATCGTCTCGTACGTCCTGACCGTCCGGCCGCTCCCGGCCGGGGCCGCTCCGTCGACTGTGCCGAGCTGGGCATCGCCTCGCCTGCCCGCAGCGGCGCTGCTGCTGCTCGCCAGCGCCGAGGCGGCCACCCTGCTCTTGCGAGCGCTTCGCCCCTTCAGCACCGATCCGGCACGCCTCGCCACGGCCACCACGCTGGTGGCGATCGCGATCGCGTTCGTCCTTGCACTGCTCCGGCGGCGTATGCCATGCCCCGAGCTCACGTGGATCGCGAACCTCGCGCTGGCTCTCGCGGGAGTCGAGTTGGTCGTCAGGGGTTTACCGAGTGGGAGGCCACTCTTGCTGCTCGTCTCCTTCGTCCTCTACGGAAGCGCCCTGCTTCTCATCCCACGCCTGGCTCCTCCCCGTCGTGATCCACTGTCCCCAAGCCGCCCGCACTAACCCGAGTGAAGGCGCCTTGCGCGCCTCGATGGGAAGCTGCTCGTGAACTACATTCTCAAAGTTCTCTCGGCAGTTCGAGATTTTCTGTGGCGAGCGACGGCAAACTGGGTCTCCGCGATCGGAGTGGCTCTCGCCACACTGGCCTCGATCTCGTTTCTGGCGATCCTTGCATTTGAGCTCGCTGGCGTCCCGATTGGAAACTATGCCGGGATCGTCAGCTATCTGATCCTCCCGGCGATCTTTCTTGTCGGGCTAGCGCTGATCCCGATCGGGCTACGCCTGCAGCGCAAGAAGGAGCAGAAGGCGGGCCAGCCGAGGCGTTTCCCCATCCTTGACTTCAATGACCCCCGCCTGCGCTCCGTCATCCTGCTGGTCCTCGTGCTGACCGTGGTGAATCTGATGATCGTCTCCACGGCGACGTTCAAGGGTGTCGAGGTGATGGACTCGACGCACTTCTGCGGGGGCACCTGTCACACGGTGATGACCCCCGAGTTCACCACGTACCAGAGATCGCCGCACTCGCGAGTCAAGTGTACCGAGTGCCACATCGGCTCGGGAGCCAACTGGTTCGTGAAGTCGAAGCTCTCGGGGTCGTGGCAACTGATATCCGTGGCGTTCGACCTCTACCCGCGGCCCATTCCCACCCCGGTGAAGGACCTGCGGCCGGCCCGCGACACCTGCGAGCAGTGCCACTGGCCCACCAGGTTCGTCGGCGAGCGGCTTCGGTTCTACAACCGTTTCGCCGAAGACGAGAAGCAAACCGAGAAGAAGACGGTCCTTCTGATGAAGACCGGGGGCGGAGAGACAGGGCGCGCTCACGGCATTCACTCGCACGTCGATCCAGACCTCACCATTCGCTACCGGTCGGACAAGTCACGGCAGAAGATCTTCGACGTCGAGCTGACCCGGGCCAACGGCAAGCCGGAGGTGTACAAGCTCGACGGCGCGAAGCCTGACGGGGCCGAGCCGGGGTGGCGGGTGATGGACTGTGTGGATTGTCACAATCGCCCGACCCATGTCTACCAAATGCCCAAGGACGAGCTGGACGCCGTTCTCACATCCGGCGAGCTGGACAAATCGCTCCCCTTCATCAAACGCGAGGGGCTCAAGGCCATCCAGCAAACCTATACATCACACGCTGATGCCAAAGAGGGCATTCACAAGGCGCTGACCGAGTTCTACCGGACCAACTTTCCCGATCTACTCGAAAAACACGCGGACCGAATCGATCGCGCTGCCGATACGCTCACCCGGGTATACGCGCGAAACGTGTTTCCGGAGATGAAGGTCACCTGGGGCACCTACCCTACTTTCCTCCAGCACGAGCCCGGCTGCTTCCGTTGTCACGACAACGAGCACAAGAACGAGCAGGGAAAGAAGATCTCCAAGAGCTGCAGCCTCTGCCACGAGGTTCTGGCGGTCGAGGAAGAGAAGCCAGAAATCCTCGAGGTGCTCCACCCGTAGCAGTCTCATCGGAGGGGAAAATGAACAGGTTTCGCTTCGCTCTGGTGGTGAGACCGGGCTCGAGCGTGCTGATCGCCCTCTGGGCGTCGCTCTCGATGACGGCCCCGGCGGCCGCGCAGGACGCTGGAACTCTGCCTGGCGCGGCCAGGACGGTGCAGCGACTGCCGTCCCCCGAGGCGAGAGCGAAGAGCGCCGCATGTACCGCCGGCTGCCATCAGGATCTGAAGGCGGTCGAGTACCCGGCACACAAGGAGCTCGCGTGCACCCAGTGCCATGCGAACGTGACCGACGGCCAGGTAAAGCACGCAAGCGCGCTGGACGAGCTCCCTCCAGAAAAGACATGCACGGGATGCCATTCGGAGGAAACACGCAAACAGACCTCGGGGCTGCACAAGGATCTGTTGTGCGAAAGCTGCCACGGGTCCGCTCACGGAGCGTTCAAGCGTTACGACAGCTCGACCTGCAAGGGGTGTCACGGCGACCAGGTGAAGGCAATCAATGCCAGCATCCACGGCACCAGCGAGAAACAGCGGGTCCGCTGCATGGACTGTCACGGCGACCTTCACGACGTGAAGAAATCGTCGAATCCGTTAGCTCCCTCATCCAAGGTGCTGCAGGTCACGACCTGCGGCGAATGCCACAACGATGCGTACGTCCGCGCCTTCCGGGACAGCGTGCACGGCCAGGGGCTGCTCCGCTCCGGGCTCGCCGTCGCGCCGACGTGCAGCACGTGCCACGGCGCGCACGACATCGCCAAGGTCAAGAGCCCGGCCTCGAAGGTCGCGAAGGTCAACTCGGTCGAGACCTGCGGCCAGTGCCACGAGTTCATCGTCACCCGCTGGAAGGAGAGCACGCACGGACAGAAGTGGCTCGGCGACAAGGAGCCGGCGGGGGTCAAGCCCGGCGCCGAGCCCGAGACGCCCATGGCCGAGCGGCCCAAGACGTACCCGGTCTGCGTCGACTGCCACTCGGGCCACAAGACCTTCGACCCGATGGTCTACGCCAACAACCTCAAGATGGCCGACACCTGCGGGGCCTGCCACGAGGAGGCCAGCCGTACCTACCGCGAGAGCTTCCACGGCAAAGCGACTCGGCTCGGCCAGGCCGCCGCCGCGACCTGTGCGGACTGCCACACCCCACACCACATGCTGCCCGCGACCGATCCGCAGTCGACCGTCCAGCCAGCGAACCTGGCCGCGACCTGCGGCCGCTGCCACCCGGGCGCGAGCGGCGAGTTCCTCAAGTTCGACGTCCACGCCAACCCGGACAGCAAGGCGCGCAACGCCAAGGTGTACTGGATCTACAAGTTCATGAGCCTGCTCCTCTTCGGGGTCATGGGCTTCTTCGCTGTGCACGCGGTCCTGTGGCTGCAGCGCGCCCTCGTCGCGGCGTGGCGCCACGAGCTGCCCAACGGCGAGAAGCCGGGCGAGCCGTGGGTGCGCCGCTTCCGGCCGATCCACATCGGCATCCACGTCGCCATCGTGCTGACCTTCCTCACTCTCGGCGCCACCGGCCTGCCGCTCAAGTTCAGCGGCCAGGCCTGGGCCCGGCCGATCGAGAGCCTGTTCGGTGGACCGGGGGCGAACCAGCTCCTGCACCGCATTGCCGGCGTCCTGACGTTCGGCTACGCCGCGGTCTACGTCGCCTACCTGCTCTACGAGGCGCTGGTGAAGCGCACCAAGGGCCTGTTCTGGGGCTGGGAGTCGATGACGCCCCGGTGGAAGGACCTTCAGGACCTGTGGGCCAACGTCAAGTGGTTCTGCTACCGGGGCAAGCCGCCGCACCTCGACCGCTGGGCTTACTGGGAGAAGTTCGACTTCTTCGCGGTCTTCTGGGGCATCCCGATGATCGGCCTCTCGGGCCTGATGCTGTGGGCGCCGATGTGGTTCACGAAGTTCCTGCCCGGCTGGGCGCTCAACGTGGCCTATGTCATCCACAGCGACGAGGCGCTGCTCGCGACCGGCTTCATCTTCTTCTTCCACTTCTTCCACACCCACCTGCGTCCCGAGGCATTCCCGATGGACACGGTCATGTTCCTCGGCGGCATGCCGCTGTCGCGCTTCCAGCACGAGCGGCCCGACGAGTACGCGCGCGCGGTTGCGGACGGCACACTCGACAAGCTGCTCATGCCGCCGCCCAGCGAGCACGAGCGCCGGCGCGCGAACATCTTCGGCGCGGTGACGCTGGCCATCGGGGTGATCCTTGCCTTCCTGCTCCTCGTGACCGGAATTAGCGCCCTCTGATGGAGGCCCCGCAAAGTGGCCCTCCCCGGACTCGAACCGGGACGCGGGGTCAGCCGCAGCGGATTTTGAGTCCGCCTCGTCTACCAATTTCGACAGAGGGCCTTGCGACGGCGCGGGCGCGGGTCTAGCACCTCCCGGGCCATGTACAACCTCCTCATCGCGCTCGCCGCGGGGGTCGTCGTCACCGTTGCGGTGCAGCTGGCCGGCCTCCCGTTGCTCGCGGGAATCGTGCCCGGGGTGCTGGTCTTCTTCGGGGCTTACATCCTCCTCGCCCGGCGCATCGCCGAGCGGCTGAAGGCCCTGGTGGCCTCGGCGCAGAAGGAGCTGCAGACCATCTCCTCCCCCCGTGACCGGGACGCCAAGGTGGCCAAGGCGGTGAAGACGCTGGAGCAGGGGCTGCAGTACGACCGGTGGCAGATCATGGTCGCCTCCCAGGTCCACGGGCAGATCGGCATCCTCCACTACATGATGAAGGACTACGCCGCCGCCGAGCCCCACCTGGTCGCGGCGAGCAAGCGCGACCCGATGTCCCAGGCCATGCTCGGGGCGCTGCACTACCAGCGCAAGCAGACCGGGCCGATGACCGAGGCCTTCGAGCGCGCGGTGAAGGCCGGCAAGAAGGAAGGGCTGGTCTGGGCCGTCTACGCCTGGTGCCTTCAACAGACGAAGGAGCGCGACAAGGCCATCGCCGTCCTCGGTCGGGCGGTGGCCGCGAACCCCAGCGACGAGAAGCTCAAGTCCGCGCTCACCGCTCTGCAGAACGACAAGCGGATGAAGATGAAGGCCTGGGAGCCGATGTGGTGGCAGTTCAATCTGGAGGTTCCCCCCCAGGACCTCGGTGGCGGCCGGCGGGTTCAGTTCCAGCGTCGATGAGCAGGAGGGCTGGAGTTTCTTCCTGTCGTTTTCCAGCATACTCCTCAACCCGCTGAACTGACTGGGGCGGCGGGGGCACGTCGCTTGCTGCACGGTCAGCGCGCTTCCGTGCTTCGCGGGAGCCACGCCGCAGAAGAGGAGCGCCACCCCTGTCCGTCCGCGGACTTCAATCTCCGTCGTCGGACTCCAGGCGGCCCGCGATGGATCGACGCCCTGCCCGCCCCGTGCTCCTCATCGTCGAGGACGACGGGCCGACCCGCGCCGGGCTGGCGGAGCTGCTCGGGGGTGACTGGGACATTCTCACTGCCGAGGACGGCACCGAGGCGGTCGCCCTCATCCAGGCCCACGTCCCGGACCTCGTCCTGGCAGACCTGGCCATGCCCCGGCTCGGTGGGATCGGCCTGCTCGAGGTGCTCCGGTCGGACCCGCGGACCCGCGAGGTGCCGGTGGTGTTCCTCTCCGGGCAGAGCGACGCGAGCACCATCGTGAACTGCTTCAGCCACGGCGCGGCGGACTTCATCGCCAAGCCCGGCCGCCCGGACGAGCTCCGCGCCCGGCTCCTCCATGCCTGGACACAGGCCCGGCGGGTGGCGAGCCTGGAGTCCCTGGCCCGCACCGACGCCCTCACCGGCCTGCACAACTTCCGGGCGCTGCAGCAGAGGCTGGACGAGGAGTTCGCCCGGGCCGCCCGCTACGCCGAGCCGCTCGCGGTCCTGCTGGTCGACCTGGACCACCTCAAGATGCTCAACGACCGGTACGGCCACGAGGCGGGGAACGCCGCGCTCCGGGCCATGGGCGAGGTGTTCGGCGAGGAGCTGCGCGAGGTGGACTTCGCCGCGCGCTTCGGGGGCGACGAGTTCGTGGCGCTGCTGCCGCACCAGACCGCGGCCGAGGCGGCGGTGGTCGCCGAGCGGCTCCGGGTCCGGCTCGCCTCGCGCGCCTGGCCATGGCCTCAGCCGCTCACCCTGAGCATCGGCATCGCGGCGATGGAGTCGTCGGTCAACGTGCAGGAGCCGTCGATGCTGCTCGCGGCTGCGGACGCCGCGCTCTACCGGAGCAAGCACCAGGGGCGAAACCGGGTGGAGGTGGCTGGCCCCGAGGACGGACTCCGTGGGGACACGCACTGAAGAGGACCGCCACGCGGTCGAACGGGCGGGGTGAAGGCATGGGCGGGACGGCGCCGGGCGATGCTCACCCGCATCCTCGAGCGCCACCGGCTCCGTCAGGCCCACCCGGACTCGTCCCACACCTCGGCGTAGGGCGGGGCGACGAAGCGCGTGCCGGCCTCGCGGCGGAACCAGGTGCGCTGGCGCTTGGCGTACCGCCGGGTCTCGAGGAACGTCTCGCGCTCGGCCTCGTCCGCGGTCATCGTCCCGTCCAGCACGCACAGCGCCTGCCGGTAGCCCACGCTCCGCATCGGCGCCGTGTCCCGGAATCCGCGGGCGACGAGGCGCTCCGTCTCGGCCACCAGACCCTGGGCGAACAACTGCCGGGTGCGCGCGGCCAGCCGGACGTCGAGGTCCTCTCGGGCCGGGTCGAGGAAGAAGAGGCACGCCGGGTAGCGGGCGGGCTCGAAGGCGTGGGCTGCGCGGAGCCTGGATGCAGGCGTTCCGGTGGTGGCGTGGATCTCCAGCGCCCGGATCACCCGCAGCACGTCGGCGACGGCGAGCCGGCCGGCGGCGTCCGGATCCACCTCGGCCAGCCGCCGGTGCATCGCCTCCGGACCCACCCGCCCAGCCTCGTCCTCGAGCGCACGCCGCACCTCGGGATCGGGCGGCGTGTCGGTGAGACCATGAAGGAGCGCCCGGATGTACAGCCCGGTTCCTCCGACGACCAGCACCCGACGGCCCCGGGCGATGATCTCGGCGATGGCCGCGTCAGCGAGCGAGGCCCAGCGCGCGGCGGAGAAGGCTTTGGTCGGCTCGACGATCGAGACCAGATGGTGTGGCACCCGCGCCAGCTGCCCGGGGTTGGGCTTGGCCGTGCCGAGGTCGAAGTGCCGGTACACCGCCTGCGAGTCGGCGCTGACGATCTCCGCGCCCATGCGCTCCGCCAGCTGGATCGCGAGCTCGGTCTTCCCGGCCCCGGTCGGACCGGCGAGGACGATCAGCGGTGGGCCGGGCTGCATGGACCGGGGTATGACGGAGCGATGGGTGACCCGTACGTCGTGGAATTCCGCGCGCGCTGGGCGGACATGGACTTCAACCAGCACATGCGGAACGCAGCGTACCTCGGATGGGCCGAGGAGACCCGGATGCGTTACCTCGAGGACAACGGCTGGACGATGGCCGAGTTCTCCCGCCTGCGGCTGGGGCCGGTGGTGGTGGAGGATCTCCTCACCTACCGGAAGGAGCTGCGCCTCCTCGAGCCGTTCCGGGTGGAGCTGGCCATCGCCGGGATCACCGACGACGCCCGGAAGATGCGGGTGCAGAACCGCTTCCTCCGCGCCTCCGATGGGGTGCTCTGCGCGACGGTGCGGAGCGTGGTGCTCTGGTTCGACCTCCACGGCCGGCGAACCGTCCCGCCTCCACCCGAGCTCGCCCGGCTGTGGCTCGGGCTCGCCAGGACCGAGGACTTCGCCCGGCTGGAGGGCTGAGGGCGCCTCCCGGGCTCATGGCCTCGGCCGGAGCAGCCGACCGCGGGCTGGTCAGCGCCGGACGGCGAGCGCCGACTCGACTGCATCGAGCCGCACCTGTACCGGCTCACCGCCGGCCAGCGGCTTGAGCTGCGCCTCACCCGACCCGAGCTCGCGCGAGCCGAGGACCAGCGCGTACGTCGCCCCGGACCTGTCGGCGCGCTTCATCTGGCTCTTGAGGCTGCCCCCGCGGGCATCGAGGTCCACGCGGTACCCCGCCCGCCGCAGCCGGCTGACCAGGGCCAGCGCCGCGTCCGCCGCGCCCTCCTCCGCCACCGCGACGAAGAGCTCGGGACGGCCGGGCTGCACCGCCCCCTTCGCCTGGAGGAGCAGGTACAGTCGGTCCATCCCCAGCGCCCAGCCCACCGCCGGGGTGTCCGGGCCGCCGAGCTCCTTCACCAGCCGGTCGTACCGGCCGCCGCCGCCCACGGCCGAGGCGGTGCCCAGCACCGGGTCGTCGGAGAGGAACTCGAACGCGGTGCGGGTGTAGTAGTCGATGCCCCGCACCATCCGCGGATTCACCCGGAACGGGATGCCGAGCAGCCCCAGCTGCCGCTGCACCGCCTCGAAGTGCGTCCGCGCCTCTCCCGACAGCCCGTCGGTGATGGCCGGTGCACCGGCGAGCACTGCCTGACAGCCGGGGTTCTTGCAGTCGAAGACCCGGAGGGTGTTCTTCTCCGTCCGCTCCTGGCACTCGGCACAGAGCTCGCCCCGGTGCGCGCGGAGGAACGTCCGGAGCGACTCGAGGTAGGCCCCGCGCGTCTCCGGGTCCCCCAGCGAGTTCAGCTCCACCCGGATGCCGCCCAGGCCCAGCGCGCGGAAGAGCTGCATCGCCAGGTCGATGAGCTCGGTCTCCTGCGCCGGCGCGGAGACCCCGTACGCCTCGGCCCCCACCTGCCAGAACTGGCGGTAGCGCCCGGTCTTCATCCGCTCGTACCGGAACATCGGCCCCAGGTACCACCAGCGGGTCACCGGCTCGCGCTGCGCCACCGCATGCTCGATGTACGCCCGGACCAGCGGGGCCGTCCCCTCGGGGCGGAGCGACAGGCTGCGGCCGGCCTTGTCCTCGAAGGTGTACATCTCCTTGCCCACGATGTCGGTGGCCTCGCCGACGCTGCGGACGAAGAGCGCGGTGTCCTCCACCGCCGGGGTGCGCGCCTCCTCGTAGCCGAAGCGGCGGAACGTCTCCCGGGCCGCGGCCTCCAGCGCGTGCCACACCGCGATGTCGGGGGGGAGGAGATCGTTCATCCCCTTCACCCCGGAGATACGCTGGCTCACGGCGCGCCTCCGATGCGCTGTCCCATCCGCACCCCCGCGCCCGGCACCAGCCATTCCTCCCAGACCACCTGACCCGGCTCGAAGAGCAGGATGACGGTCGAGCCCATCTCGAAGCGGCCCAGCTCCCCACCCTTCTCCACCGGCCTCGGCGGGAGGTAGGTCCGCAGCCCCGCCACCTGGCCGACGTGGGTCACCCGGTCGTCGTAGGCGGCGCGGATCCGCCCCACGCAGGTGGCGCCGACCTTCACCACCGCCACCCGGCCGAACGTGGCGGTGTCGATCACCGTCACCAGCCGCTCGTTGAGGCAGAAGAGCGCGTCACGGTTCCGGACCGTCGCCGGATTCACCGGCCAGAACTCACCGCGGAGGTACCGAGAGGCCACCACCGCACCTTCCACCGGTGCGTGCACGCGGTGGTAGTCGCGCGGCGAGAGGTACAGCGTCGCGTAGCTCCCTCCGAGCGCGAAGCGGCCGGCAAGCTCCCCGTCGTCCAGCAGCCGCTCCACCGGAAACTGGATCCCCTTGGCCTGCAGGCAGCTGCCGCGCTCGAGGAGGCCCGCCTGGCTCACCACCCCGTCCACCGGGGAGACAACGGCCCGGGGGTCGGGGTCGATCGGCCTGGCCCCGGCGCGGAGCCCGCGGCTGAAGAAGTCGGTGAACCGGCCGTAGCCGCCGAAGTCCTGCTCGGCCTCGCTCATGTCCACTCCGTAGGCACGAGCGAAGGCGCGCATCGCGGCCTGGTGGACCGGGGCTGGGGCGGGCAGCCGGGTGAGCGTCCCGACCGCCCGGGAGAGCGCGGACTTGGGGACGAGGCGCATCAGCGCGAGGAAGGTGCCGTCTTGCATCGGGGCTGCCGACACTAACTCCCGGCATCGGGCGGCGCAGGGGGCGTGCCGCCGTCCGGGAGCGTGCGTCGCAGCGCGGACTTGGGAACGATCCCCATGACCGTCTGGCTATCGGCGAGGACCACCGAGTTCGCCAGGGCCGGCATGGCGCGGCGGCACCGGTCCGAGTCGGTCATGGTGTACGAGTCCCGCGGCCCACGCCCGTTCACCTCGACCGGCCCCGCCGGCTCGAAGCAGTCGCCGAACAGCCGGTTGAAGTCGCGCATCGCCATGCCTGCGGTGGGCGCCGCGGGGGGCCCGGCGTCCGGGGCCGGAGGAGGCGCGGGGCGGCTGGAGCCCTGGGGCGCTGATGCCGGGCTCACCGAGGGCCCGGAGAAGGTGGGCGCCGTCCGGGCCGCGGCCATCGCCTTGTCCCGGTCCTTCGCCGCCTGCTCGATGCGAGACCGATTCTCGCGGATGCGGTTCAGCAGCTGTGCCGAGGCCTGGGCATCGAGCGAGTCCTGGGGGACCTTCTCCAGCAGCGCCTCCACCTCGTGCATCCCCGGGTCGACGTACGCGTCGTCCAGTTCCTTGGCGTAGAGCTTGTTGAAGCGCTCCGAGGCGCGGGTGTACTCGGGCGACGGCTCCTTGCGCGCGCAGGCAGCCAGGAGCAGCAGCACGACGGCGAGCGAACGGGTCGTCACGGGTCAGACCCCCAGGAAGAGACGGCGGCCGAAGTTCGGCGCCAGCTCGGCCTCGAAGATGCGGCGGGCGGCGCCCTCGATGTCGTACTCCACGCGGATGTACTCGACGGTTCGGGCGGTGGTGTCACAGACCACGAAGCAGGCACGGTTGTCGTAGTCGCGGGGCTGGCCCACGCTCCCCACCGAGATGAGGTACTGGTAGCCCCGCCGGAAGGCGAACTTCTGCGCCACCACGTCGTTCACCTCGCCATTGCCGAGGGCGAACGCCTTGCAGAGGTGGCTGTGGCCGATGAAGGTCACCTCGGCCAGGTCCTGCATCGCCGGCACCAGCTCCCGGGCCTGCTCCAGGGCGAAGACGTACTCGTAGGCCCGCGGCTCCACCGGCGAGCCATGGCTGAAGCCGATCTCCCCCACCCGGTAGGTGTACGGGAGGCTGCGGAGCCAGGCGTGGTTCTCCTCGGTGAGCACCTCGGCCGACCAGTCCAGGGCGTGCCGTGCTCCCTCGTAATAGAACGAGTAGTCCATCCGGCCCGCGACCGCGGCGTCGTGGTTTCCGAGCAGGGTGACCTCGGCCACGCTCCGCACCAGGTCACAGCAGGCGTTGGGGGAGGCCCCGTAACCGACGATGTCCCCGAGCGACACCACCCGGTCCACCTTCTGGGCCTCGACGGAGCGCAGCACCTCGGTCAGGGCCTCGAGGTTGGAGTGGATGTCCGAGATGACGGCGAAGCGCATCGGCCTCCTGGCCGCCTGACCTTACACGACCTTGCCGACCCCGGGGCCTCCATGCTTTGCCGGCCTCCATGCGCCTCGTCGTCACCGGCTCGCTGGCCTACGACTACCTGATGACCTTCCCGGGGAAGTTCCGGGAGCACTTTCTGTCGGACCGGATGCACCGGCTGACGGTGAGCTTCCTGGTCGACGACATGCGTCGTCTCCGGGGCGGCGTGGCGGGCAACATCGCCTGGTCCCTGGCCTTGCTGGGGGGGCGGCCGCTCCTGGTGGCGACGGCCGGGGAGGACTTCGCCGAGTACCGGGCGGCGCTGGACCAGGCCGGGGTGGATACTTCGGGGGTGACGGTGATCCCGGGTGAGTTCACCGCCTCCTGCTTCATCAACACCGACCTGGACGCCAACCAGATCGTCGCCTTCTACGCCGGGGCGCTGTCGCACGGACACCGGCTGGAGCTGGGGGGGCGGGGGCTGGGTCCCGGCGACCTGGTGGTCATCAGCCCCACAGATCCGGAGTCGATGCTGAAGGCGGTCGAGGCGTGTCGGACGGCGCGCGTGCCCTACCTCTTCGACCCGGGAAAGCAGACGCCGCGGCTCGAGGCGCCGCAGATCATCGACGGGATGCAGTCGGCCGCGGCGGTCATCGGGAACGACTACGAGTTCGCCCTCATGTCCCAGAAGACCGGGAAGAGCGAGGCGGTGCTCCAGTCCATCGCCCCGGTGACCATCGTCACCCGCGGAGAGCAGGGGTCGACGGTGCTGGAGCGCGGCAAGTCACCGGTCGACGTTCCGGTCGCCCCCATCTCCGCCCTGGTGGACCCCACGGGGGCCGGCGATGCGTACCTGGGCGGGCTGGTCTACGGGATGGCCCGCGGGCTGCCCTGGCCGGTGGCCGGACGCATCGGGGCGGTGGCCGCGGCGTACGCGATCGAGGTCCGCGGCTGCCAGGAGCACCGGTTCACGCCGGCCGAGTTCCTGGCCCGATACCGGGCCGCATTCGGCGACTCCCGCGAGATCGCTCAGGCGCTCGGGTGACCCTCGGTCGCAGGGCCAGGACAAAGAGGTTCCGGAATGACAGAGGAGTACGCCGCTTGTCCCGGCGGATTCGCAGGTTGCACCTGGGAACCTGAACCGGACGGTCCGAGCCTCACCGTACCGCGCCCGCAGGCACCACCGGGACCAGGGCCTTCAGGTCGTCGTCGGTGAAGACGATGCCCGCGCCGAGGAAGAAGTCGCGGCCGGCCAGCACCCGGTTGTCGAGCTGGCTGTAGACCGGCTTGTTGAAGATGTCGTCTACCCCGGCGTTCAGGTACAGGTGCTGGAAGAAGGTCAGCTGCAGGCTGGTCCGCACCCGCGGCCAGCGTAGCCGCTGGTTGGCGAAGTCGAAGATGTCGGTCTTGAGCGCCAGCTGCTCCTTCCAGAAGTGCAGGTCCACCCCCAGACCGCCGGTGCTCTCGATGATGCCGAAGCGGAAGGTGGCCCAGTAGAAGCGCTTGGCAAACTCGGCCGAGAAGCGGAGCGAGTTGATGCTGGTGACGGTCCGCTTCTGGAGTGCCGGATCGTCGCGCGACGGCGGGTTGGTCTGGATGTACTCCGTGGTCTCGACGCCCCGGGGATCGCTGATCAGCGAGAGAATGTAGTACTTGTCCGGCCGGGCGATGATCCGCAAGGTGGCGTCGATCTTCGCCGCCCCGGCATTGAACAGGTAATCGCTCCGGATGTTGGCCTCGAGCTTCAGGCCCACCAGCCGCTGGGCGTAGTTGGAGACGTCCTCGATGGTCTCCCCCACCTGCCGCCCGAGCTTCTCGTCGGAGACGATCTCCCCCACCGTCCCGCGGCCCTCGCGGATGTTCTCGGTGACCGTCTGGAGGTTGCCCAAGGTGGCATCGAGCTTCCGGAGCGAGCTGCCGATGGACGACAGCTGCTCGGCGCCGCCGTCGGTTCCCATGTTGGCCCGGACGTCCGCCACCATCCGCCGCACGTCGCCGGTGAGGACCCGGACGTTCTCCACAATCTCCCGGAAGCTGGAGGCCTCGCCCTCGGTCGCGCTGCGCATCGAGGCGGTCACATCGCGCACGTTCTCCAGGATGGACTCGATGTTCTGGCTCGAGCGCTGGGCGGTATCGTTGACCGACTGGCTCAGCTCGGTGAGGTTCCGGACGATGGTCCTCAGTGACTCGGTCCCCGCGTCGCCGCCCAGGGCCTCCCGGAGCGAGGTGGTCACCGACTGGATGTCGACGGTGATCTTCCCCAGGGTGTCGAAGAGCGCCTGGAGCCCCTGCTGGTCGATGACGTGGGTGATCTCCCCCCCGTCGGGCATCAGCGGCGCCTCGGGCGATCCCACCTGGAGGTCCAGGAGGTAGTCGCCAAGGAACGACTCGGTCCGCTTGATGAGCGTGGCGTCGGTCCGCAGCCCGATGTCCTTCCGCAGCCGGAGCTTCACCCGCGCCCGGGTGCCCACCAGGGTGATGTCCCGGATCTCCCCCACCGGGATGCCCGCCACCTGCACCCGGCTCCGCGTCCCCAGGCCCGAGGCGTCGCGGAACATCGCGTACACGGTGATGGTGTCCGCCCCCAGCGTGCCCCGCCGGACGAAGATCATGAAGGCCAGCAGGAAGCCCGCCGCGGCGAGCACCAGCAGCCCCACCCGGAAGGGGGTGACGAGCTTCTTCAAGGTCCGTCTGCTCCGAGGCCGGCCAGAGACGCCACCTTACACTGGAGTACTCACGACTTCCCGAACCACATCTGGAGGAAGTGCTGGAGCTCCGGATGCCGGTTGTGCCTCAACTCCTGGGGTGGGCCCTCGGCGACGATCTTCCCCTGGAACAGGAAGGCCACCTTGTCCGCCACCTTGAAGGACGAGGCAATGTCGTGGCTGATGACCACCTGTGTCACCTGGAGCTTCTGCTTGGCGGTGAGGATCATGTCGTCCACGTAGTCGGTGGTGATGGGGTCCAGCCCCGTGGTGGGCTCGTCGTAGAGGACGATCTTCGGGTCCAGGACGATCGCCCGGGCCAGACCCACCCGCTTTCGCATCCCGCCGGACAGCTCGGCCGGGTACCGCTCCTCCACCCCCTGCAGGCCGACGATGGCCAGCTTCTCCCGGACCTTGGCCCGGATCTCCTCCTCGGAGAGCGTGGTGTGCTCGCGCAGGGCGAAGCTGACGTTCTCGTACACGGTCATCGAGTCGAACAGCGCCGCCCCCTGGAACACCATCCCGAACTTCCGCCGGACCCGCTCGAGGTCCACCTCGTCGAGGGGGACGATGTCCTCTCCGTCCACGATGACCTTCCCTCGGTCCGGCTTGAGCAGGCCGATCATGTGCTTCATCAGCACCGTCTTCCCCGACCCCGACCCACCGAGGATGACCACGGTGCTCCCCTCCTCGACGTCGAGGTCGATCCCGGTGAGCACGTGGTTGTCCCCGAAGGACTTCCACAGGTCCTGGACCGAGATCATCAAAGGCCTGGTTCCGTCGGCGGTCATCGGTGGAACAGCAGCCCCATGAAGTAGTCCTCGATGAACACGGCCACCGCGGCGTCCACCATGGCACGGGTGGTGGCCTGACCCACGCCCTTGGCCCCCCCGTGGGCGTTGTAGCCCCGGTAGCACGCGATGAGGGTCACGGTGAAGCCGAAGACCGCGCCCTTGGCCAGGCCCTCCCAGATGTCCTGGGGCGCCAGGAGGTTCTGGGTCCGGAGCACGAAGGTGCCCACCGACAGGCCCTTCAGGGGAACGGCGACGAAGAAGCCGCCGCTCAGGCCCGCGGTGTCGAAGATCATGGTGAGCAGCGGCACCATGCACAGCCCTGCCAGCACCCGGGGCACCAGGAGGAACTGCACCGGGTTGACCGCCATGGTCTCCAGCGCGTCGATCTGCTCGGTGACCCGCATCGTCCCCAGCTCGGTGCACATCGCCGAGCAGGCCCGCATGGTCACCATCAGCGCGCTGAACACCGGGGCCAGCTCGCGGGTGACGGTGAGGGCCACCGTGGGTCCGACCAGGCTCTCGGCGCCGAACAGCTCGAAGGCGCTCCAGGACTGGGTGGCGAACACCATCCCGGAGAAGGTCCCGGTCAGCGCCACCAGGACGATGGACCCCACCCCCACGAAGTCGAACTGGGCCAGGATGTTCTGCAGCCGGAAGGGCGGCCGCACCGTCCAGAACACGATCGAGATCGCGAGGGTGACCAGCCCGCCGATCGTCTGGAAGAACGCGAGGACGCCGTTCCCGACGCCCTCCACCAGCCCGACCAGCGGGTTCTTCTTGGGCGCGGAGTCGAGGTCGGATGTGGTCATCGGAAAGCGCGGGGCATCCTAGGGCACGTCACCCACCCCGGCACCTTCCAGCACCGCCCGATTTCAACTCTCGACGATGACCCGTGGCACCCGCGCCCCGACGGCGCACAGCACGTCATAGGCGATGGTGCCCTCCAGCGCCGCGAGCTGGTGGGCGTCCTGGACCTCCGACCCCTGTCGTCCGATGAGCACCACCTCGTCGCCCACCTCGACCCCGGGCACGTCGGTCACGTCCACCATGCACAGGTCCATGCACACCCGGCCCACGATGGGCGCACGCCGGCCGCGGACCAGGACGGCTCCCCGGTTGGAGAGCAGACGCGACCAGCCGTCGGCGTAGCCCACCGGGAGGGTGGCGATGCGCGAGGGCCGGGGCGCGGTCCAGGTACTGCCGTAGGAGATCGGCGTCCCGGTGGGCACCGCCTTCACGTGCACCACCGCCGTCTTCCAGCTCAGGACCGGCTCGAGCACCCGCGGCGGCTGGAGCCAGGGCGCGGGGGCCAGCCCGTACAGCGCCAGCCCCGGGCGCGCCAGGTTCATCTCCACACCGTCGCGAGCCTCGGGGAGGGCGAGCAGGCCCGCGCTGTTGGACAGGTGGCGCCAGCGCGGGTCGAACCCCGCCGCCCGCATCTGCCCCAGCGCGGTCCGGAACCGGGCGATCTGCTGCGCGGTGAGCGCGGCGTCGGCCAGGTCGGCGTTGGCGAAGTGCGAGCACAACCCCTCGAGGTCCACCCCCCTGCACCCCCGGGCGGCCTCCAGGAACGCCGGCACGTCGGCCGGGAGAGCCCCGAGCCGCCCCATGCCCGTGTCCACCTTGAGGTGCGCCCGCGCCTTCATGCCCCGGGCCCGGGCGGCGGCATCGAGCGCGGTCAGGTGCTCGTGCCGGAAGACCACCGGGATCATCCGGTGCTCGAGCATCGCCGCCCAGCCGCCCTCGTACGCCCCGCCGAGCACCAGGATGTCGCTCCGGAGCCCGGCCTCGCGGAGCACGAGCCCTTCCTCCACCAGCGCCACGCCGAGGAAGCGGACGCCCCCCGCCTCGAGCGCCCGCGAGACGGGCGTCGCGCCATGGCCATACGCGTCGGCCTTGACCACCGCCAGCACGTCCACGCCGGGTGCCGCAGCGCGCAGCGTCTCGAGGTTACGGGTCAGGGCCCCGAGGTCGATCTCGGCTCGGGTGGGGCGGATGGGCACGGGCATAGGCTACTCTGGCTCCTGGACCGCGGCGCGTTCTGCATCGCGCAGGCCGGGCACCGGGCTCCCCGGGCCTGCCCCCGGACTGGACAGGCAAGGACGACACACCATGGCGACACATCGGGTCGGCGGCGAGGTGGATGCCACGTGCACGCGCTGCAAGATGCAGCTGGCGCACACCATCCTGGCGATGGTCGGGTCGAAGGTCGCCCGCGTGCGCTGCAACACGTGTGGGAGCGACCACGTCTACCGCGGGACGCAGACCGCGACCCGATCCGTGGCCGCACGGCCACGCGCCACCGCCGCGGAGAAGACGGTGGTCGGATGGGACGCCCAGCTGGCGGCGGCCGACATCTCCACCGCCCAGGACTACCGGCCGGAGCAGACCTACGCCGTGGACCAGGTGGTCCGTCACCCCACCTTCGGCCTGGGCATCGTCCGGGCCGTGCGCCAGGACAAGATGGACGTGGCGTTCAAGACCGCCGAGCGCACACTGGTGCAGGGACGCGGCCCCGGCACTGCTCGCCCCTCCTTCGCCCCACCCCATCGACCCGAGGACGCGGCCGACACCGGCGACGAACGCTAGGGCTTCTGGCAAAGGCTGGTAGCCTCCCCACGCCCACGCCACGTGCGCCCCGTTCCGCTCCCCGCGCTCCTGACCCTCGCCGTCGCCACCTCCGCACAGGCTGCGCCGGTGGTGGAGGCCGAGCCGTCGCGCCTGGTGCTGGGCCCCCGCGCCCGGGCGGAGATCACCGTGCGCAACGCCGGACCCGAGCTCCACGCCGCCGTGTCCACCGGCACGCTCACCGCCGGAACCTCGGGCGAGGACTTCACCCGCTTCCTCTGGACGCCTCCGTCCGACGCCCGGGCGCCGGTGCTGGTGGTGTTCGCCTTCTGGAGCGGCGATGCCCCGTCGCTGTCCGACATCACCGTGCTCAGCCTCCCCTGCGCGGGACGGACCGAGCTGGCGATCGAGACCGAGCCCTCGGCCCAGGTGACGGTGGAGGTGGCCGGGGCGCGCTTCGGCCCGCGGCGGGCGGACCGCCAGGGCCGGCTGAAGCTGCCGGTGGAGGTCGGTCCGCACGCCCACGAGGCGCGGGTCACCGCGGAGCTGGCGGACCAGAGCAAGATCCGCGTGCTTCCGCTCAGCCTGCCACCCTCGCCCTGGCTGCTCGCGCTCGACCCGGAGTCGAGCTCCGAGGGCGCCCCGGTGCAGGCCCTGGTGGTGGTGCCCGACACCGAGGAGTCCGCCGGGACCGAGCTCGTCGCCGAGGGGGCGAAGGTCGAGCAACTGCAGTCCCTCGGCCGGCGGCTGCTCCTCCGCATCACCCCGGAGCGAGGCCGCAGCTCGGTCCCGCTGGTGGCGCGCACCCTGGACGGGTCCATCCGGGCCCAGACCACGCTGGAGGTGGTGCGGGCCGTCCCCCCGGTCCCGGTCGAGGCCCCTCCTGCCCCACCCCCACCGGCACGCTGGGTGCTCGGGGGCGCCATCGGTGGCTACGTCGGCGGCGGCTCCAACGCCGGCCCTCAGGGGGCGCTGGTCCTCGGCTACGGCCTGCCGCAGCTGCCGCTGGTGGCGGAGCTGGAGGTGGGCGTCCGCACGCAGTCGATGAGCACGCAGGTCGGAACGCTCGGGGTGCAGAAGTCGTCGCTCCTGGTCTTTCCCATCGAGCTGGCGATCCGCTGGGAGGCGGTGACGGCGGGGAACTTCCGGCTCGGTGTCCGGGGCGGCGGCGGGTTGCTGGTGGGCAGCCACCACCTGTCGAGCAACTTCGACGCCGAGCTGAGCGAGGGCGCGCTCGGGTGGGAGCTGTTCGCCGCGGTGCAGGCCGGGCTCCAGGTCGGCCCGGTGGAGCCGTACGTGGAGGTGCGGCCCGCGCTCTCCAAGGTGAGCACCGACCACCTCGAGGCGCGCCCGGGCGGCGTCGTCTTCTCGGTCGGCGTCCGGGGGGAGCTCCGGTGAGCCTACAGCAGAAATCGGTTGGGCTGATCGGTCCTCGCTTGCGATCCTCACGACCAGCCCAACCGATCTCTGCTGTAGCCTCGCTCATCCTCGTGGCCCTCTGTCTGGCCGGCTGCAGCGGGGCGACCCTGCCGCCGCCCACGGTCGTCTCGGTCAACCCGGCCGAGCGCCCGGCCTCGACCGCCGGCCCGGTGACGGTGACCCTGGACGCGGTCCTGCCCACCCTGGCCGACCACGGCGCGGGCACGGCCACCGTCGACGACCGGCTCACCCTGAAGATCGGCCCGCGCCCGTTCGGGCCCTCCCACTGGACCGATGCCGGGGTGGTGACCGATTTTCTGCCCTCGGTGCTCCCGGAGGGCAGCTACGACGTCACGGTCGCGCTCGGGGACGGACGACTGGCCACGGCCACCAGCGCCTTCCAGGTCACCCACGGCGACTTCCCGGTCGGCTACACCGTGGACACCATTCCCGACCAGACCTCCGGAGTCCCCTTCGGGGTGACCATCCGCGCCCGGGGCGCCCCGGACGGCGGCTATGGCGGAACGGTGAACCTCTCGGTGCCCGGCGCTTCCGTCGCCCCCGGAATCACCGGCGCCTTCGTCGACGGGGTCCGGGTGGAGACGATCACCGTGACCGTGGACAACGCGGGCGTCCACCACCTCGAGGTCTCCGACCTGGCCGGGCGCACCGGCCAGTCGCTCAACTTCTTCGTCCGTCATTGACGGAGCAGCGCCAGCGCCCGGGCCATGTCGGCCGGGAGCGGGGCCGACACGTCCACCGCCGGCAATCCGTCGCCTTCCGGCACCAGGAGCCGGGCGGCGTGGAGCGGGGTCCGGGCGAGCACCACCGCATCCGAGGCGCCGCCGAGCCGCCGCTCGGTCACCGGCTCCGGCCGGCCGTACTGCGGGTCGACCAGCAGCGGCGCACCGGCGTGGCGAAGGTGGATGCGGATCTGGTGGGTACGGCCGGTGAGCGGCCGGGCCTCCACCAGCGCCACGTCGCCGAAGGTCTCCACCGGGGTGAGCTCGGTCACCGCCGGCTTCCCGTCCTCCCCCGGCCGGGCGACCCGCATCCGGGCACGGCGGGCAGGCACCAGCGCGGCGTTCACCTGCACCGGCCCGGCGAGCGGCGGCGAGACCAGCGCCAGGTAGCGCTTGTCGACCAGGCCCCGCTCGAAGACGAGGCTGGCCGCCCGGTGGGTGGCCGCGTCGAGCGCGAAGAGGAGGACGCCCGAGGTGTCGCGGTCCAGCCGGTGGACGACCCACAGCGGACGCCCGAGCTGGGCCTCGAGGCTGGCACGGAGCGGGGGCGCGCCCGACTCGCTCCGCCCGGGGATGACCGGCACGCCCGCGGGCTTGTCCACAGCCACCAGGCCGTCGCCGGACCAGAGAACGGCAATCACAGCACGTCGTCGGCGGTGAGGACCTCCACCGGGCCGAAGCGCTTGAGCTGTGCCCGGAGCCGCTGCGCCGGCCCCACCACCACCGTCACCGGCGGCTCGGGGAAGCAGTACCGGGCTGCGGCCTCCTTCGCCTCGGCGCGGGTGACGGCACGCACCCGGTCGCGGTAGCGGTCGAGCCAGTCGTCGCCCAGGCCGTACAGCGCCATGTCGGCGAGCACCGCCGCCAGCGACTCGTTGGTCTCGGTGCGCAGGGGGAAGAGCCCGGCCAGGTAGCGCTGCGCCTTCTCCACCTCGGCCTGGGTGGGGCCGCGGGCGCGCATCCGGTCCACCTCCTGCCGCATGACCGAGAGCAGCTGGCCGGTGGTCTCCACCTTGGTGAAGCTCGACACCGTGAAGATGCCGCCGGCGCGCAGCGTGTCGAAGGACGAGCCCACGCCGTAGGAGAGCCCACGCTTCACCCGGACCTCCCGCACCAGCCTCGAGGTGAAGCCCGCCCCGAGCGTGACGTTCACCACCTGGGCGGCGAACTGCACGGGCGCGCCGCGGCGGTACGCCGGGCCGGCGAGCCGGACCTGGCTCTGGGTCTGATCTGGCCGGTCGACGACCACCACCTTCCCCGCGGGGGGCATGCCGTCGGCCGGCGGCACCTCGGTCCCCTGCGCGGGCCCGCCGGCCCAGGCGCCGAAGGCCTGCTCGACTTGCACGGCGACCGCCTCCGGGTCCACCGCCCCGACCACGAAGAGGTGCGCCGGCCGCGGTCCGAAGTGGTCGGCGTGGAAGCGGACGGTGTCGTCCCGGGTGAAGCGCGAGACGGAGGCCCGGGTGCCCGAGACGTCGTGCCCGTAGGGATGACCGGCCCAGGCGGCACGGATCAGCGCCCGGTCCGCCAGCAGTGACGGATCGTCCACGTCGTTGGCGAACTGGCCGAGGCTCCGCTCCCGCTCGGTGCGGACCTCCTCCTCGGGGAAGCTGGGCACGCGCACCAGCTCGGCGAGCACGTCGAGCATCGCCGGGAGGTGTACGGCGGGCGTGGTGAGGGCGACCGCCACCTGGTCCTCGCCGGCGAAGAGGCCGAGCGAGGCGCCCACGAACTCGATGGCCTCGTCCAGCGCGTGGGCATCGCGGTGGACCGTGCCGCGCCGGAGGAGCCGCATGGTGAAGTCCGCCAGCCCCTCCTTTCCGGGCGGGTCGCCGGCGGCGCCCGAGGAGAGCACCAGGCGCACGGCGACCAGTGGAATGCGGCCCCGGGGGGCGATGCTGACCGACAGCCCGCCCGGGGTCTGGAAGCGGTGGAGCTGCAGGCCCCGGCCGGCGGCGCCAGAGCGGGCGCTGCGCTGCTTGCCGGCGTTCACGTCTCCTCCGGTACCAGGGTCACCACCGAGCGCTGGGTGGGGTCGAGCCAGCGGCGGGCGGCGGCCTGCACCCTGGCGGCGTCGATGCGCCCGTACGCCTCGGACAGGCCAAAGCCGTGCTCCCAGCTTCCCAGGAAGAGCTCGTAGGTTCCGAGCCCGTGGGCCCGGCCGGAGTTGGAGGTGAACTCGCGGAGCAGGTGCGCCCGGAGATTGTTCCGTGCCTTCTCCACCTCCCGGGGCTCGACCCCGGAGTCGGCGATCCGGCGCAGCTCGGCGTAGAGCGCCTCCTCGGCGGCGCGCACGTCCGCGTCGGGCTGCAGCTCGAGGTGGAGGACGAAGAGCCCCGGATCTCGCCTCCAGCTCCAGTCGACCCCCACGTTGACCGCGAGCCGCTTGCCGTAGACCAGCGCCCGCTGGAGCCGGCTGCCCTCCCCCACCCCGAGGATGAACTGCAGCACGTCCAGGGTGAGGGTGTCCGGGTCGGTCACCTTCGGCCCCCGGTAGGCGACCAGCAACGACGGCGCGCGCGAGGGGTAGCGCAGCTCGGCCCGGCGCTCCCCTCGCTGCGGTGGCTCGGCGTTCACGATGCCCGGCAGCGGGGGCCCCCTGGGGATGTCGCCGTAGGCCTTGCGGATGCGCGTGAGCAGCGCGTCGGGCTCGAAATCCCCCGACACCCAGAGCGTGGCGTTGTTGGGCGCGTAGAAGGTGCGGAAGTACGCCTCGCAGTCCTCGCGGCGGATGGCCTCGATGTCCGCCATCCAGCCGATGACCGGCCACCGGTAAGAGTGCGCCTGGTAGACCAGCGCGTGCAGCGCCTCGTCCATGAGGCCCGCCGGCTCGTTGTCCACCCGGAGCCGGCGCTCCTCCTTCACCACCTCGCGCTCGCTCCGCAGCGAGCGGTCGTCGATGGTCAGCGAGCGCATCCGGTCCGACTCGAGGTCGAGCACCGTATCCAGCGCCTCGGCGGCGAAGTCCTCGTAGTACACCGTGGCGTCGTGGGTGGTGTAGGCGTTGGATCGGCCGCCGCTGGACTCGAGGACCTCGTCGAACTTCTTGGGGCCGTACTTCTCCGCCCCGTTGAACATCATGTGCTCGAAGAGGTGGCTGATGCCGGTGATGCCCGGCCGCTCGTTGCGCGAGCCCACCTGGAAGAAGGTGTAGAAACTCACCACCGGGGCGTCGTGGTCCGGCAGCATCCGGACACGCAGCCCGTTGGAGAGGCGGGCCTCGTGGACGGGGAAGAGGTCAGTCTTTTGGCGAGGGCTCACGGGGAGGGGCCTGCATACCGCCCCCCCGGCGCCTTCGCACCGACTTCGCGCGACCGCCCCGCACCGCGGCGAACACGAAGCCACACCAGACGCACTCCGCCCCCCGTGGCCCCGGGGGGAGCTCCAGAAGGCACCCAGGACAGCGCTCGGCCGTGGACGGGGGGCTGGTGGGCTGGGTCCCCCGGGACGCCCGCCGGCGCGCGGGCCTGTGGGCCAGCTGCCGCTCCAGGGTGCGCAGCCGGTCCTCCAGCTCGGCGATGCGATCGAGGAGCGCGCTGTCCTCGATCCGACTCGCCCGGGCGCGCGCGTTCACCACCCGCGCTACGCTGCCAGCCAGGACGCCCTCCCGCAAGAAACCGGACTTCCCGGGCACCCCACCACCGATGCTCCGCCGCGACCGTCTGCCCACCCTTCCCGACCAGCCGCTCCACGGTGGCATCCACACCCGTCCGTCCCAGCCGGAGGCGGTCCGTGCCCTGGAGGAGGCGCAGCGGGTCCTCTCGGATGCGGAACTCGCCCGCCTGCTCGACGGGGCGGCGAGGATGCCGGTCGAGCGCGCCCGCCAGGTGTTCGTGAACCGCAATCTCCGGATGGGGAACGTGGAGATGGTGGGGTTCGACATGGACTACACCCTGGCCATCTACCACCTGCGACGGATCGAGCAGCTGTCGTTCGACCTGACCCTGTCGCGGCTGGTGACCGACTTCGGCTACCCGCCGGAGCTGGGGCTGCTCCAGTACGACCACGGCTTCGTGATGCGCGGCCTGGTGGTGGACCGGTCGCACGGCAACCTCATCAAGATGGACCGGTTCGGGAGCGTGGGGCGCGCCTACCACGGGCTGTCGCCGCTGCCGCCGGACGTCTGCCACAAGCTGTACCGGAACCAGCGCATCCAGCTGACGAGCGAGCGGTACGCGTGGATCGACACGCTGTTCTCCCTGCCCGAGGCCTGGCTCTATGCGGCGATCATCGACCTGCTCGAGCGGCTGGGCCGCACCGTCGAGTACGCCCGCCTCTACGACGACGTGCGCGATTCGATCGACGCGGTCCATCGGGACGACTCGCTGAAGCGCGAGGTGCGCAAGGACATCGGGCGGTACATCTTCCGCGACCCGGAGCTGGGCCCGGCGCTGCACAAGCTGCGCTCGGGCGGGAAGAAGCTCTTTCTCTTGACCAACTCGCTCTGGGACTACACCGACGTCGTCATGTCGTTCCTGCTGGACGGGGTGGTGAGCGAGTACCCGTCGTGGCGGAACTACTTCGACGTGGTGATCACCGGGGCGAGCAAGCCGGCGTTCTTCACCGAGGCGCGGCCGTTTCTGGAGATCGACGCGAGCACCCGGGAGAACACGGTGCTCGGCGAGGCCAAGGCGCTCGAGCGGTGGAAGGTGTACCAGGGCGGGAATCTCCCGGCGCTGGAGCGGATGACCGGCATCGGCGGGGAGAAGGTGCTGTACGTCGGGGATCACATCTACGGCGACATCCTGCGCTCGCGGAAGGCGTCGCTGTGGCGGACCTCGATGATCGTCCAGGAGCTGGAGGACGAGATCCGCTACACCGAGGGGCGGGCGGAGGAGATCGTCCGGCTGGGGGAGATCGAGCTGCTCCTGGCCCGGCTCGACGACGAGCTGAGCGTCCGCAAGGGCATCCTGAATGCGCTCGACCGGCAGCTGGACCGCAATGGCAGCGGCGTCGGCGACCGCGAGCGGGCCCTGCTGGAGGAGGAGCGGCGCCGGGCGAAGTCGGATCTGGAGAAGCTGCGGCGGGCGCTGCGGACCTGTACCGAGATCGCCGACGTGCTGGAGCGGGACATCGAGCTCGGGTTCAACCCCTACTGGGGGCTGATGTTCAAGGAGGGGAACGAGAACAGCCGCTTCGGCTCGCAGGTGGAGCAGTACGCCTGTCTGTACACGTCGCGAGTCAGCAACTTCCTCTACGTCTCGCCGATGCAGCACTTCCGGGCTCAGCGGGACCGGATGCCGCACGAGTGGGCCGGCGCGCCGACGGGACGGCTGTCGCCGCTGGGGAGCGAGGGGCCGCCGAAGGGCGCGCAGCGCGGGTGACGCTCGAAACGTCTGGCGCGAGGGTGCCGGGCGCGCTAGCCGTCGGTTTCCCGGGAGGGACTCGATGGCTCGATCCGCGGGACTCGTCTTGCTGCTGCTCGCGCGAGGTTCGCTCGCCGAACCGCCTCCGCCGACCGAGTCGGAGCAGCGGGTCCAGCGCGAGGCGCGCCGGCTGCTCGCTCAGCTCGTCGGGGTCGAGACGGTGGCCGCCAACGAGAGCCGCGCACTCGGGCCCGTCGCCGAGCACCTCCGGAAGAGCGGCATTCCCGCCCAGATTCTCGAGTCGGCCCCCGGTCGCGGCAACCTCGTCGCCCGGGTGAAAGGCAACGGGAGCAAGCGCCCTCTCCTGCTGCTCGCGCACGTGGACGTGGTCCCCGTCGCCGGTCAGGCCTGGACGGTGCCACCGTTCAAGCTCACCGAGAAGGACGGGTATCTGTACGGCCGCGGGGTGAACGACGACAAGGGCATGGCCGCGGCCATCGTGGCCATCGCGGTGGAGGCCCGGAAGGCGCCGAAGCCCCTGTCGCGGGACCTGATCATCGCCCTGACCGCCGGCGAGGAGACGGGCGGCTTCGCTGGCGTGGGCTGGCTGGTCGACCACCACCCGGAGCTCCTGGAGGCGGAGCTGGGGCTGAACGAGGGCAGCGGCGGGGGGATGACCCTCTCCGACGACCTGTCGCGCGTGGTGGAGGTGGACATCGGGCTCGGACAGAAGCGCTACCAGAGCTTCCGGGTGAGTGCGCAGGGACGTGGCGGCCACTCGTCCACGCCGAGGGTCGATCTCAATCCGATCTACCCGCTGGCGATGGCGCTGGAGCGCGTCGGGCGGTTCCAGTTCCCTCCCCGGGTGCTGCCGGCGACCCGGTCCGGGATTGCAGCCCTCGCCAAGCTGGAGAAACCGCCGCTCGCCGATGCGCTTCGTCGCACCGCCGAGACCGGAGCGGTCTCCCAGGCCGACGAACCCATTCTGGCGAAGGACGCGATCGCCAACGCGTTCGTCCGGACGACCTGCATCGCCACGATGCTCCAGGGCTCGAACCAGGAGAACGTCCTGCCAGTGTCGGCCGAGGCCACGGTCCAGTGTCGGCTGCTGCCCGGGGACACGGTCGACGGTGTTCGGGAGGCGCTGGTGAAGGCAGTGGGCGACGCGAAGGTGGAGATCACCGCGACGAAAGACTGGGGCCCGGCGACCACCGCGCCTGCCGAGGGCCTGGTACCGGACGCGATCCGACGCGTCAGCCGCGCCTACTGGCCGGAGGTGCCGATCGTCGAGGGCTTCGGGTTCGGGGCGAACGACGGGCGCTACGTCGGGGCGCGCGGCACCTTGGTCTACGGGATCCACTCCAACCCCACCAGCATCGAGGACGGTCGGCTGGGGTTCGACGCCCACGGACCGGACGAGCGCGTCTCGGCGCGCTGGTACGGGGCCGGCGTGCGCTGGCTCAACGCCGTCGTCCTGGAGCTCGCGCGCTAGGAGCCTGTAGGGCGTAGCCGCTCTCGTTGGCGCGGGCGCCGTCGGTGGCTGACTGGCGGCCCGTCGGCGCTACGCGGGCATGAGTGCCGGGAGCCAGGCCTCCCGGAAGAGCTTCAGGAGGTTGTGGGTGAGGCAAACGAGGCCCCACTCGCCCGCTGCCTTCTGCCTGCCCCGCATCGAGAGGCGACGGAAGCCGCGGACTGCCTTCATCTGCCCGAAGACAGGCTCGACGATGGCCTTCCGGCGCGCGTACACGGCTCTGCCCTCCTCCGACTCGAGCTTCAGCCGCATCGCGTCCTTCGCCGGAGTCGTTCGTGGGTCGGTGATGCGCCCGTCGTGCGCGTCGCGACCGACGGAGATGTAGGCCGAGATGCCCAAGGAGTCGCACGCCGCGACGTTCTCCGCCGAGAAGTAGCCCGAATCCGCAGAGGCCTTCTCCGGTGACGCCCCGCAGTTGGCGACAGCGGCCCTCAGCAGTGGCTCGAGGTACTCGACGTCGGGCGGCTGGTTGGACAGGCCGTGCGCGAGAATGACTTGGTGGGCTTCGTCCACCACGACTTGGGCGTTGTATGCCTGCAGAAAGCTGCCGTTCTTCTCCATGATGCGGCTGTCGGGGTCGGTGAAGTTCCGCTGTGCCTTCGACTTCGGAGTGCCGTCGACGTGAGCCCTCACCCGATGGGTGGGTAGGCCGGTGGCACCGCCTGAGGGCGGGTCGTCATCGTCGTCCTTTCGTCCGCCGTCGAGCAGGTCCGCTTGAGCGGCGCTCCGCTTGGCGAGGGTGGCTGCTGTCTTGCGCTGGCGGGCGGGTAGTTGGGCGTTCAGCGCGTCCGCCTCGAGCCCCTCGGCGTTCTCTCGAAGTCTCCGGGCCCGTGCTGCGCGGGCCTCCTCTTCGAGCGCTGCCTTGGCCTGCCGAATGCGCTCGAGCCGCGTCTCGCGACGCTGCAACTCGGCCGGCAAGTCGTCGGGGGCAATGCCTCTGCCGTAGCGGGCGTCCTCGGCTTCGTCCACCGCGTCGGCTTGGGTGAGCAGGCTCTCCACTTCTCCTCGCAGCCGCGTCTCGTCCTTCTTCATCCGCTCGTAGCTCATCGCCTTGTGCTTGCTCGCATTGGCCAGCAGCTTCGTCCCGTCCAGCGCCACGTGTCCCAGCTTCACCAACCCGGCTCGACGGCAGAGCTCCAGCACCTGCACGAAGAGGCCGGCGATGGCCGTCCGGTGCACCAGCCGGAATTGGTTGATGGTGGTGAAGTGCGGATGCTCTTCCCCCGCCAGCACCCGAAGCGCCACGTCCTCGTACGTCCCGCGCGCCAGCCTCCGCGAGGAAAACAGGCCCACGCAGTAGCCGTACATGAGCAGCCCCAGCAACATCCGCGGCGAGTACGGGCGCTCCCCACGCGGGTCCTTCTGGGAAATGGCTCGCTCGATGGCGGCGACGTCGAGCTGGTCCACCACCTCGAGCACGAAATAGGCGAGGTGCCCCTCCGGGAGCCAGTCCGCCGGCGACGGCGGGAGCAGGTACGACTGCAGCGGCGCCCACGGGCGGCAGGTCTTCATGCCGCCCAGCGGATCACGCCGCCCTGACCTCTACGCCCTACAG
>CAWCKH010000002.1:0-240786 GCA_963796055.1 uncultured delta proteobacterium
GCGAGCTCTATCGAGCTGCACTGGCTAGCGATGCGAGGCCGTGAATGAAACAAGCCTGGCGCGACTCGAGAGGGCCGGATGAGCCATCTCCGACCTGAGGAAACTCCTCGCGAAGATCGAGTCGAAGCGCGGCTACACCGTGATGGCCTTCGACGTCGCGCTCGCGCCGGGCGCTCCCCGGTTCCCTAGGGTCGAGAATGCGCCGCCGGGACCCGCGCCCACACCACCGGCGCGCTCCGGGAGGCATATTCGTGGCGCAATCCGAGCCCCCGAAGCATCGGCGTGTACCGGGCCGCCTTCACCAGGACGACCCGGCGCGCCACCCGGCGCGCCTCGGCCAGCACGTCGGCTCTGAGCGGCGATCGGTCTGCCAGACGGCGGAGCAGCTCGAACCCCGGCTGGGCCGCGAGCGCACGCCCGAACATCGGATCGAAGAGCACCACGTCCACGCTCCGCGGCGGCATCGTGCGCAGGAGGCCGGCCGAGTCGGCGTGGCGCACCTCGATGCGCGCGCTCGCCGGCGATGTCTCCCGGCGCAACGTCGCGTCGGCGAGGACGGCGAGAGGCTGGCTCGACTCGATGCCGAGGACCGAACCGCCCGGACCGACCAGCCGCGCCGCCACCCGGGCGTCCTGGGCGAACCCCAGCGTCGCGTCGAGAACGCGCTCCCCCGGCACCAGCTCGCCGAGGCGCTGGAGCGGGTCCTCCGCCCTCCCCTTCTCGATCTCCTTGAGCCGCAGCGCCGCCAGACCCGGTCCACCGCGCGCGGACCCGAGCCGGTCCCGCAGCGACACCGCATCCTCGCCGAACACCACCAGGACCCGCGCCTGGTCGAGCAGCCCACGCAGCGGCGCCTTCGGTCGACGCAACAAGAGCGGCAGTCCCCAGCGCTCGGCGCAGGCCTCGGCCTCGGCCCGGAGCGCGGAGTCCGTCGACCCGCTGAGGGCCACGGCCAGGGAGAGCGCGGAATCCATCGGTCGGCAGTGACTTACGCCGACCGCCGCGGCGACTCCATCATCTGCGGCAGCACCGAGCGGTTCCGGCCGTTCCGCTTGGCGAAGTAGAGACACTGGTCGGCGAGGTCGATCAGCTCCTGCTTGGCGGTCCCGTTGGCCGGCGCAGCCGCGATCCCCACCGAGATGGTGACGTGCAGCGGACCGAGCTCGGTCTGGAACACCTTGGCCTGGACGGCCTCGCGAATGCGCTCGGCGATGACCAGGGCGCCCTTCCCGTCCGTCTCCGGCATGATGACCGCGAACTCCTCGCCGCCGTACCGCGCCACCAGGTCCGTGTCCCGTGCCTTCTCCCGGAGAATCTGCGCCACGCCCTTGAGCACCTGGTCCCCGATGGGGTGGCCGTGGGTGTCGTTCACCGACTTGAAGTGGTCCACGTCGGTCAGGAGCACCGAGCAGGCGCGTCCGTACCGCCGGGCCTGGGCCAGCGCCTCCTCGGCCCGCGCCTGGAACGCCCGGTGGTTCAGCAGGCCGGTCAGGCCATCCGTCGTCGCCAGCCGCTCGGTCTGGTCGAACAGCTGCGCCCGCAGCACCGCCTGCCCGGCCTGGAGCGCGATGACCTCCAGCATCCGCAGCGCGTCGTCGTCGAGCGACGCCTTGCGCCGCGCGCCCGCGACCAGCGTCCCGAGGATCCGATCGCCCGCGGCCAGCGGAAGAATCTTCAGCGCCCCGAGTCCCCGGACCCGCGTGTCGTCGTCGAACACCACCTGCCGGTCCATCGCCCGGAGATCGCGCCCCGGCAGCGGCGTCCCGTAGCGCACCACGTTCGCCACCAGGCCGTTGTTGTCCACGAACACGCGGCCCTCGAGCGTCTTGCCCGCCGGGCTCGCACCGCTGATGCGCGCGACCCGGTGCTCGCGCTTCCCATCGTGCTCGCTCACCAGGGTGATGGCGGCGAAGTCGAGGCCCGTGAGCTGCCGCGCCCCGTCGAGCACCGCACCGAACACCGATTCCAAATTTGCCGCGCGGTTGAGGTCCTCGATGGCCTTGAAGAACCGGCCCTTCTCGTCGCGGGCACGGCGTATCTCCACCAGCACCCGCTCGACCTCGATCGCCCGGAGCACCTCGCCGGCCAGCGTGCGGAGCAGGGCCTCGTCTCCGTCCTCGAACGGCGCGGGGTCCATCCGGTCGGCGAGGAGCACCCCGCGGAGCATTCCGCCCGCCTCGACCAGCGGCACGGCGCAGACGGCCCTGGGCGCCGGGCCTCCGTCGTACCAGGTGACGCCGCGGAGACCGGAGGGAGACACCATCCTCACCGGGACCGACCGCTTCAGCACGCCTGCGAGGATGCCCTCGCCGGCATTGACCGAGCCGCGCTGCACCCGCTCGGAACTGCTGCGGCAGTCGTGGAGGACCAGTGTCCGGTCGTCCGGAGCGAGCAGGAAGGCAGCGCAGGTGTGCGTCCGCAGCGCCAGCTCGCCGATCTCCAGCACCGAGCCCACCGCGCCCTCGACCTGCTTCACCGCGGCCAGCATCCAGTGGCTGCCGGGATCGGCCGCGGGGTCGGAGCTGCCGGCGCTCGCCAGGCGGTAGGTGCGCGCTCGCTCCTCCACCTCCTTGATGCGGGCCTTCACCGCCTCCTGCTCGGCGTGCCGGGCCAGCGCCAGCCGGGCGTTGAGCACGACGCGGTAGATGACCGAGAACAGCGCCAGGAACGCTGCATGGGTGGCGAAGGGGATCCACCCCGAGCGGAGGGTGAGCAGCGCCTCGAAGCCCAGCGCCAGCCCGAGCAGCAGTGCCGCCGGGACCGCGTCGAAGAAGCCCACCAGGCCGGCCATGACCACGTAGACCAGCGGGTGCACCCCGGGGCCGGCCAGGCCCACGACCATGTAGGCCGCGGCGACCAGCGGCGCCCCGAGCTCCAGATCGTCGCGCACCCGGGGACGGATGCTGGACGGAATGCACAGCGCGCGGCGAACCCCCGCCACACAGAGGCCGCCGACGAGCCCCGCGGCCGCAGCCACCTCGTCCCAGCGCGGATCGACCACCCCCCGCAGGCGCCCCTCCGCGAGGAGCCAGGCCACGGCGACCACCGAGGCCGGGCCGACCGAGCGGAAGAACAACCGCGCCGAGCGCGGCATCCATGCGGTGCGGAGGCTCATTCGAGGTGGATGACGATCTCGCCAGGCTTCACGAACCCCAGCTCCTCGCGGGCGGCGCGCTCGATCGCCGCCGGGTCGCTGCGGAGCCCATCGATCTCCCGGGAGAGCCGGAGATTCTCCTCCCGGAGCTGCGCGTTCCGCTGGGCCAGCCCGTCGGCCTGGGCCCGAAGGCGGGCGTGACGGCGGAAGCCACGTGGCTCGAACGCGCTGACCAGGGCGAGGACCAGAGACACCGCCGCCGCCAGCCTCCAGCCGTATCGCCGCATCCAGTCCATCGCCGACACAGGACGGTAGCAGTGGGCCGATCCCCCGCAAGAAAGCCGCTGATTGGGTGGCTGACCCGGGTGGGAAGGGGTTCCACCTCGCGGTCATCGACGGGCCAGACGGTTGCGCACGGCCGGCGAGCGCACGGCAGGAAGCCACGCGCTGGGACTGACCCGCCGCGCGCCCCGTGACAATCGTCCACGGAGTCGGATGCGACCAAGGTCCCACGCGCTTCCGATGAGGATCCGCTCCGGCCCGGGTCGTTAAGGGTCTGGAGGTGGCCTCACACCTCCTCTGGAGGTGCTCCATGTCACGCACATCGCTGCTCGGACTCAGGCTCCTACTTCTCGCCGGCCTTGCCGTGGCACCCACCGCACTCGCTCAGCGCTTCACCGAGCTTCGGTCAGGTTCGGTCCTCTGGACGAACGGCGTGCTGTCGGATCCGCTGAATGGGCGTTGGCAGCTCCGGATGCAGGGCGACTGTAACCTCGTGCTCTACAGGGACAACTCCGCCCAGTGGAAGACCGACACCGCCGGGCGCGGAGTCAGCTGCTACCTGGCGATGGGAGGAGACGGGAACCTGGTCGTCTACAACGGCTACTCCGCCGTCTGGGCCTCCAACACCGGTGGCAATTCCGGGGCGCGCCTCCGGCTCTACGCCGATGGAGGGCTCTACATCGCGCGCCAGGTGGATGACTGGCGGATCTGGTGGGCGCAGCCGGTTCCCGGCAACTGGGGCCAGAATCCGTGGACCCACAACACCACCGGTCAGCTCGGCGCGAATCAGACGCTCTGGAACGGCGACGTCCTGAGCTCACCCAGCGGCAAGTACAACCTGGACATGCAGAGTGACTGCAACCTCGTTCTCTACACCCTGACCGTGTGGTCCGGACGCGAGTACTGGTGGCGCTGGACGGAGCTGGTCGGCAGCGTCTACCCGACCCAGCCCATCGGAGCGACCTCGACCTCGTGGTACTCCGCGGAGTGCCGGGCGGTGATGCAAGGAGATGGAAACTTCGTCGTTTATGACTACGCGAACCGGGTGATCGCCAAGTCGGACACCTATTCTCCGGGCGCGTTTCTCCGCCTGCAGGACGACGGGAACCTGGTCATCTACGACCGGGTGGGCCGCCCGATCTGGGCGACCGGAACCGTGAACCACAGCGGCTAGGACCCGACCGCCGGCTGGGCGGCGGCGGCCAGCTCATCCCAGCGGGATCGGCCACTGCTCGCCGGGCTGGGTCAGCTCGGCATCAGCGCCTTGAACCTCGGCGGTTCCTCGCCGAGCCACTGGGGGTGCTCGGCGGTCGAGTCGAAGATGGAGGTGGTCTTGAACAGCTCGAACTCGCCCCGCGAGGCCGCCTCCCGGGTCCTCGCCAGCAGGGCCTGAACCTGCGCGTCGGTCATCGGGCGAAACGAGCGCGCCGCATCCAGAGCCTGTTCGAGAATCTCCATGCTGTCGCAGCCAGTGATGACCACGGAGGTGGGGAGGTTCAGAGCGTAGTGGAGGCACTCCACCGGACTGACCGTCCTCGACTTCAGGATGATGCCGTTGGCCATGCTCTTCATGCCCAGCACGCCGATCCGCTGCCGGACCAGCTCGGGAACGACCAGCTTTTCGAAGCTGCGGTAGTGCGCATCCATGACGTTGAGCGGCATCTGCGCGGTGTCGAAGGTGAAGCCGTGCTCTCGCGCGACCTCCAGCATGTGGAGGTGGATGTGCGGGTCCTTGTGTCCGGTGAACCCGATGAAGCGAATCTTCCCCGCCTGCCGGGCCTCGACCAGCGCGGCATTGGCCCCTTCCTCGTCGAAGATCCGGTGCGGGTCCTCGTACCGGATGACCTCGTGGTGCTGGACCAGGTCGATGCGATCGGTCTGGAACCGGCGGAGCGACTCGTCGAGCTGCCGGGCGGCCTCACGCTTCGACCGTCCGTCGATCTTGGTCATCAGGAAGGCCCTGTCCCGGTACCCATCGCGGAGCGCCTTCCCCACCCGCTGCTCGCTCTTGCCGTCGTTGTAGTCCCAGGAGTTGTCGAGGAAGTTGATCCCCTCGTCGATCGCCCGCCGGACGATGCGCAGCGCAAGCTGCTCGTCGACGTTCGGCAGCCCGAGGTGCCAACCGCCGAGACCGATCGCCGACACGCGCTCCCCCGTCCGGCCGAGCTCGCGGTACGGGAGTCTTTGCTCCCTCGGCCTCTCCATGAGCACGCCTCCGGGCTCTGCGCGCCGGAAGCGTGACCCGCCCTCCGACGCCCGAGCGAACATACGGACGGCGCGATGCCGCTGCCGCTGCGCGAGCGCCGGGGGGCGGCCGCGGCAGGCGCCGAGAGGCTATAGCAACAACCTCGACGGAGTGTGAACCCTGCGGACGAGGCTCCGCTGGGTTGCAAGTAGTTGTGGCTATAGCTTCTGGGCACAACGTGGCGCCCGGCCCCACGCGCCGGCATGGCCAGAACTGCTGCAGCCCATCGCGAGCGCCGGAGACCGCGCAGGCCGAGCGGGACGACCACAGAGCGCGGACCCCTCCTCGACTCGACTCCCCTCCCTGCAAGGTTCGTCCATCCGCAGCTCACACTGACGGCGGGCCGAGACGAGCACGCACCCGCTTCGACTCCTGGCCGACGAGCACTACTCGAACAGGAACACGTTCGGTCGGGGGAACCCCTGCGGATCCGCACCTCCGAAGAGCAGCACCCGGCCGTTCCCCAGCAAAGTGACCGTGGCGTTGCGCCCGGCCGGGTCCAGTCGGGGCCCCGGAGCCCACTGGCCAGTGGAGGGATTGAACAGCTCCGTCTGGGGCACGGACACGTTGAACTGGTCCATGCTCGGGAAGCCCCCCACCGCCAGCACCCTCCCATCGGTGAGGAGGACTGCCGAATGATCACCGCGGGCGACCTGGAAGCTTCCGAGCGCGGAGAACTTGCCGGTCGTCGGATCGAACACCTCCGAGGCAGCCAGCGTGCCGTCCCCTTCGGCCGGGTCGCCGCCTCCGAAGCCACCGCTGATCAGCACCCGGCCGTCCTGGAGGAGCGTCGCGCGGTGCAGAGCCCGCCGCAGGGTGAGGTGATCGGTGAGCTGGAACCTCCCCGTGCTCGGGTCATACAGCTCGGCGGCCGCGCTGTACTCCTCGCCGGTGCTGTCGCAGCACACGATTCCTCCGGCAATGAGCACCCGCCCGTCGGCGAGCAGGGTCGCGGTGTGTTCCCGCCTGCCCACCACCATGTCCTCGCCCTGGGTCCACTCTCCGGTGGCCGGATCGTACGTCTCGCTGGAACGAGACCCTCCCAGCCCGCCGCCGGTCATCAGCACCCGCCCATCGGCAAGCAAGGTGGCCGCCGCATCGCCGGAGCGCAGGGTCTTGAGATCTCCGACCCGCTTGAACTGCCCTGTGGCAGGGTCGAACCGCTGACTCAGCGCACCGGGGTGGATTCCGAGGCCAACGGCGGCGTTGATCCCGCCTCCCGCCAGGAGGAACGCGCCTCCTTGCAGCGGCACCGGGATGGTGAATTCCCGGTCCCGCGCGCTGAGCACCAGCCGCGGGCCCGCGGAGAGCTCCTCGGTGGTCACGTCGAAGCGCTGGGTGTCGTCCAGGTCCGGCGTGTTGATCGCCTCGGAGGTGTTGCCGCCCATCAGGAGCGCACTTCCATCGGGGAGGACCATCGCCACGTGTGCTTGCCGTGCCACCGGTGAGTCAGGGAGCGGCCGGATCCGATCGCGGTAGTGCACGGCCACGGTCAGCTGCGACACGGCCTGCTGCCCGTCCCGCCGCACCTTCAACACGAAGGTCGTGCTCCGCGACAGCACTCCGGTCTGGACCGCCTGTCCGCTCTGGACCGGGCCGAGGCCCTGGATCTCCGCGCTCCCCCCGCTGAACACTCCAACCAGCTGTGCCCGCTCTCCGACGGGAGTGGAGTCCCGATCCGCGCGGAAGTCCTGGATCGACGGCGGATCCATCCCCGGATCCGGGGACGGCGACGGGCCGGGTGAAGCCGACATGCCGCAGGCGGAGGCGACGAGGAGAACGAGCGGGCCGAGGCGGAAGGCGATCACCTGCCAAGGACACACCGACTGCCTCGGGTTGCGCCGGCTACCCATTCTCGGGAGGCGCTCAACGGGGAGGCGTCTTCCGCAGCGCCTCGTCGATGAGCGGCTCGAGCGTCCCCTTCTCCGCCACCCCGGCGTAAACCGTCACCACCCGCCCGTCGCGCCCGATGACCAGCGTGGTCGGCAACAGCCCGACCTTCCCGAACGCCGTCTGCCCGTTGCGGAGCGCATTGTCGGCGATGAGCACCGGAAACCGCAGCCCCAGCTGATCGGCGAAGGGCCGCAAGACCTGAGGCCCCTCGAGATCCATGCCCACCGCCACCGCCACCAGCCCGCGCGCCTGGTTGTGGTCGTAGATTTCCTGGAGCCGCGGCGCGGTGGCGATGCAGGGAAAGCACCAGGTGGCGAGGAACTGCACCACCACCACCTTGCCGCCGAGCTGGCTTCCATCGAGCCAGCCGCCTCCCAGGACAGGCAAGCGCTGGAGCTCCGCCAGGTACGGCGAGGCATCTATTTTCGGTGGAGGGTTGCCAGACTGCCCCGCGCACCCGGCCACCACCAGCCCGAGCGCGACCACGGCCCCGGCCACATGGCGCCTCGCGGGCCTCATGCTCACGCCCGAGGCGAATCTCCCCCGGAGATTGCTCGCTGGCACGACTCGCAGAAGCCGTAGAGCTCCATCTTGTGCGAGGTGACCTGGAACCCATGCTGGCGCGCCACCTTGTCCTGGAGGGCCTCGATGCGGTCGTTCTCGAACTCGACGATGGTCCCGCAGCGGGTGCAGATGAGGTGGTCGTGATGGTGCCGGCCCACCGCCGCCTCGTACCGGGTCTGGCCATCGCCAAAGTTCCGCGCGTGGGCCAGCCCGCACTCGTGCAGCAGCTTCATCGTCCGGTACACCGTGGCCACCGACACCCGCGCGTCGTGCTCCCGCACCTTGGCCCAGAGCTCCTCCACGGAGAGGTGCCCACCCAGCGAGAAGAAGGTGTCGATGATCAGGCTCCGCTGCCGCGTGCTCTTCAGCCCGTGCTCGGCCATGTAGCGGCTGAGGAGCTCCGATCTGCTCTCGGGATGGCTCACAGGAAACGCCGCCTCCAGGCCTCCACGGCTTGCGGGTCCTCCGGCGACCCGAGGTCCACCCCCGTCAATCGGACGAGGGACTTGTACGCCTCCGCACGCACGGTGGGGTCCGGGTCCGACAGGGCCTGGACCAGGGCAGGAACATAACCCCGCCCCTCCGGACGGTAGCGCGCCAGCTCGGCTGCGAGCGCCCGGAGCCGGGGGTCCGGGTCCTCCAGCGCCTGCCCCAGAGGCGTGGCGGCGGGGGTGTAGGGGACCCGCGACGAGGGCAGGAGCAGAAGGAGGACCACCACCGCCAGTCCGACCTGGAAAAATGCCTTGCTTGCCGGGTACTTACGCTTGCTGGCCAGCCCGAACCGGTACACGGCGAAGCAGGCCACGAAGACCGCGAACACCCAGGGAGTGACGCGCTCCAGGGGGATCGGGAGCCGGCCTGGGAAGCTACGGCCGAAGAAGGCCAGGCCGGCCGACGCGACCAGCAGGACGTACAGCGCCACGGCGAGACCGCGACCCAGGGGCAGGCCCCCGACAGACGGGGCCTCGTCGACTTGCGCACCTGCCCCTCTGCTTAGATTGTGTTCCGGAGTCATCGAAACCGACCGGTGGCGCCCACTCGGGGATGCTACTGGTTCCATCCGACCCCTTCATGGCGTCCTGGGAACGCAAACGCCAGCCCGACGACGTCCCCACCCCGGTGGCCGTTGCCGTCTCCGACTTCTGTCGGCGCGCCGGCGCACCTGCATCGCCGCGCGCGGTGCGGGAGGCGCTGTCGGCGCTCGCCGAGTCGGACGACTTCCGGGTCCGGGCAGTGACGGACGCCGAGCCGCCCGTCCGTCCGCTCGGCCCCTTCGCGGTGGTCGACCTCGCACGCGGCACGTCGGCGGACATCGCGGGGCTGCGCGAGCGCTCGGGCTACTACGTCCTGGTCGAGGAGATGCTCGCGCTGCAGCCTCGGAACCCCGAGGTTCCAGCCAGCGCCCCCGCCCCGGCTCCGGCAGCGCCGGCGACGGTCGTCCCCGCGCCGGTGCCTGGGCCGGGCGCCGCCGAGACCCGTGCTCCGACGGTGCCGGAACGCATCGCTCCCCGGCGCCGTGTGGCGCAGCCTCCCGCCCAGCCCCGGGGCCGGTTCACGCAGGTGGAGGCGGAGCGCGCGCCGCTCGAATCGCTGGAAGGTCCCGACGGTCGGGCGACGCTGGGGACGCTGCTGGCCCAGCACGGCCACCGCCCTGCCCTGCTCCGGGCGCTCGCCCAGGGCTACACCGGCCGGCGCGGAGACCCCTCCGCCTCCGAGCTGGACGCGTTGCTCGCCGCGCACGGGCTGCTCGATGCCGCCGAGGCCGCCGAGCGCGCGCTGCTCCTCGCCGCCCTCGACGAGCACCGGGGGGCGCTGGGCCGGGTGGCCTGGACGCTGGGGCTCCGCGGACCCGAGCTGGGCGCGCTCGTCTCCCGCCTCGGGCTCGATCCCGAGGTGGACCGGCTGCGCGAGCGGTTCCGCCGCGAGGCCCTCAACCCGGCGAGCTGGACGGTGCGGCTGGACCTCTTCGGACGGCGCAAGTACCTCGAGGACCTCGGCGTGGAGCGCGACTTCGAGGACCGTCTCCGGGCCGATCTCCTGCGCGAGCTGCACGCCACCGGAGCGCGCGGCGACGACGCCCCCGCCACCCTCGCCAGGAGGCTCGCGGCGCCGGAGACGCTCGTCACCCGCGCGCTCGAGCGACTGGGACTTCAGGAATAGCCATGCCCATCTACGAATACGAATGCAGCCAGTGCCACCAGACCTCGGACGCGCTCCAGAAGGTCAACGACCCGGCCCCGGAGACCTGTCCGCGCTGCGGCGCCCAGAACACGCTGTCCCGGCTGCTCAGCCGGACCAGCTTCGTGCTGAAGGGCGGCGGGTGGCACGCGGACCTCTACTCCTCGAGCAAGCCGAAGTCGGATGGCGGCGAGGCGAAGCCAGCCCCCGCCAAGTCCGACGGCGCCGGAGCGTCCACCTCGACCCCCGGCGGCGGGAGCTCGGGGTCCAGCTCGGGCTCGTCCGGCAGCACGCCGGTGAGCTCTGCCCCGAAGGTGGCTGCCGCCAAGGCGTGACGTCCCCCGGGCGCCCCCTGTCCCGGCTGGCTCCGCTGGCGGCCCTGGTGCTCGCCGGTTGCGCGGACCGCACCGCGATGGGCGTCGAGCAGCGCGAGGCGGTGATCGGCGAGCTCCGCACCTCGCCACCACGCTGGCTCGCCGTCTCCTGCGTCCGGGTTCACCTCGACGCGAGCCCCGGGACCACCTTCCTCCTCGGCGGCCCGCTGGAGGAACAGGAGCCCCGCTGGCCGGGCCGGAGCGAAGGCGTCCTCCCCGCCGGCACCCCGGTCCAGCTGCTCGACGTCTCGTTTCCCGGCGCCGAGGCCCGCGCCACCCGACCCCAGGGCACGCCGCGCGATCAGGTCTGGGTCCGGCTCGGGCTTCCTGGAGGCTCCACCGCCGTCCTCCCCCTGCCGGACCGGGCCCGCTCGGGGCAGGAGTTCTGGGGCGCGCTCGGCCAGTGGGTGAGCCGGCTCGACCCGGGGCTGCAGACGGCCGGGTGGAACGACGCGGTCATCGAGGCGGTGCGCACCCGGCACACCGTGGTGGAGATGCCCGACTCGGCGGTGCTGGCGGCGTGGGGCCCGCCGCTCCGGAGGGAGCAGCGGTTCGAGGCCAGCCGGCGGCGGGAGACCTGGACCTGGCCGGGCGGGGCGCGCCGGGCCGAGCTGGTCGACGGCCAGCTGGTCGAGTCGCGCGCTCCGGACGCTACCGGAACCGTCCCCTGAAGCCCTTCTTCTTCCGGGTCTTCTCCACCTCGCGGGCCTCCCCGGGGCGTCCCAGCCGGGGCAGCTCACCCACCATGACCGGCCAGTAGGCCTTCCCCCGCAGCGCGGCCAGGAGGTCCTCCTGGCTGGTCAGCGGGTCACGGAAGAACGTTGCCCCGCGGCCCACCTCGTCCAGGCTGAGCTTGGCGTCGCTGCCACCCACGCAGCTCAGCCCGAGCTTCTCCGCCGCCTCGACCGCGAGGTCGTTGGCCGGCTGGCGCGCGCGGGCGTTGTACCCCTCGATCGCCGACAGGCCCTGGATGCTCAGCACCTGGTCCAGCGCCGGCGTGGGGAAGTCACGGTCGTACGGCCGGGCGGCGACGACCACCGCGCCCAGGGAGAGGACCTTGGGGATGCACTCGGCGGCGCTCCACGGCTTCTCCCGGTTGCTGCCCCAGAGCTGGACCGGCTCGGGCACCTCCTCGGGGCGGGGGAAGAAGCAGAGGAACTGCCCGCGGTCGGTGGCGAGCTCCAGCCCCACGAAGATGCGCAGCGGCGTCCTCGGCTGGAGGTCGAACAGCTCGTCGCAGCCGTCCTGGGTGTTGGTCTCGGTGAAGGCCACCCCCTCGAGGCCGAGCGAGGCGGCCCGCTCGAGGACGGCACGGGGGTCGAGGTCGCACCCCTTGGTGAGGTGGGAATGGGCGTGGAGGTCGATGAGCATGATCCGGGGAAGCCCTCGCGGCTAGCACGGACCGCCGCCCCGGTCGAGGTTCAGGCGAAGGCCATGGGCCTCTGAAACACCAGCTCGGCGCGCTCCTCCTGGGTACGGATGAGGTAGCCCATCAGCATCAGGGAGGAGCCGTTCTGGAGCACCCGCTCGGGGTCCCGGGCGATGAGCGTCGCGCTGTAGGACATGAAGAACTGCGCCAGGTCCTCCCCCGCCTCGCGGGTGATCAGCGCATGGAGCTGCTTGGGATCCATGCGCTGGATCTCCTGGATGAAACGAACCGCCGCGTCTTTCTTGTTGTTCAAGAATTCGCCCTCGCCCCGCCGCCCACCTGCCGCACCGAGGTTGGACACGACCCTCCTCCGGCGCCACCGTCCTTTGACACTCCTTCCGCCTGCATGCCATACAACCGGGCGGGCGGCGGTCCTTGGGGAGGGGTTCGGCGCATGTTCACCGGCGTGAAGGTGTTCTCGGCCACCAAGGCGCGGGAACGCGAGGAGCTGGGCGAGACCGTCACTCGCTGGCTGAGGAGCAACGCCGATCTGGAGGTCGTGGATCGGGTCGTCTGCCAGTCGAGCGACAACGAGTTCCACTGCTACTCGCTGATCCTCTTCTACCGCGACCGGCCGCGGACCCCGCAGGGCCAGGCCCCGTAGTCAGAGGTCGAAGAAGTACGACCACTTCACCTGGAAGGTGTCCACCGCCGGCCCCGGGCCGAGGCGGAGGGGGAAGATGCCCGAGGTGGGTTCCTGCTGGTGGGTCACCTTCCCCGAGTCGTCGACGACCTTCTGGAGCCCGAGCGTTCCCTGGTTGCGCGCGTAGACCAGGAAGAGCGTGGAGCCCAGCCGGTACTCCCAGCGCAGCACGACATTGATGTTGAGCGCCGCATCGTGGAAATCGGGGTTGTCGATCCCCTCCGGACGGCTGGAGAGCCTCTGCAGCTGCGCGACGTGGATCCGATCTCCGGTGGAGGCGGTGGCGCTGAAGAGCTCCGGGTAGTGCGCCCCCGCGGAGAAGAGCTGGGCGTAGATCTGCAAGGTCAGCCGCGGGGCGAAGACGAACGTCTGCCGCACGGTGATCGAGAGGTCCTCGGCGTCCTGACGCCCGAAGACGAAGGTGTTGCGCTCGGTCTTCTCCAGGCCCGACTCGCTGCACGGGCCCATCCAGCAGTCGACATACCGGGCGCCCTGGGGCTGACGATCGTACTTGCCGTCGAGCTCGGTCTCCCACCACGGCCACGGGCGCAGCACGAGAGTCAGCTCGGTGCCCCAGCCGGTCTGGGCAGGGATCGGGTCCTGGCGGAACGAGCGCGACACGTAGACCGATCCGCGAAGGACGAGCGGCCGGTTGGGGTCGGTGTTGCCGTAGACCGTGAACTGCGCCGAGTTCTGACGCTCCAGCGGAACGCCATACTCGCGGATCTCCCGCACGTCGAAGCGCGGGACGTTGAGGGCCAGGTACCCGCCGACCACCTGGAACCCGGGGAGGGTCACCCATCCATCCAGGAACCCGTAGTTCCCCCGGGGAGTCCAGCGGCCCTCGGTGGTCCAGAAGCTCTGGAACCCGAGGTTGGCCTGGATCTCCCGGAGGCTGCCGATGCTCTGGCTCCGGAAGTAGCGCAGGTTCCCCCCGAACGCCTGGCGGTTCTGGCTCTCCTCGTAGCCCATGGCGTTCAGGTCCAGGCGCGGTGACGAACCCTGGTAGCTGACGTTCGCCCGGACCCCTTCTCCACCGAGCCGGCCGGAGATCAGGTATCCGCCGATGCCCAGGTCGCCAGGGTGCATCACCGTCCCGTCGAGGAGGACGTCGTTGGCCGGCCCTCCGATTCTCCGGCTCCCATTGATGGCCGCCACCGCCACCCACTCTCCTCCGCGGGAGCGGAGGTCCAGGTCCAGACCCGCGGTGGTGCCTCCGTAGGCCTGACAGTCCTCGCGTTTGATCGGGTCCGCCGACTGGAGCCGGATGGCGTCGGGCTGCGCCGCCTGGAGCGCTTCCTGAAGCTGGATGTCGGCCTCGGTGCACCGGGAGGTCAAGGGATTCGCCGAGGTGAAGGTCGCTCCGACGGCAGAGCTTCCGAGGAAACTCTGCCTCAAGGCCGCGGCGAGGTAGTTGCGAGGGACCGGTGGCTCGCGGGGGAGCTCGCCATTCAGTCCCAGATGGAACGGTCGCTGGGGATACACCGCGAGCCCCCGGTCCGGACTCTGCTCCACCTGGTGCACCCAGGCGTCGTCGGGATCCGGATCGTCGAGGAAGGCAACGTCGTGCTTCCCGGGGTCCGCCACGCCGAGCACCACCGCATCGAGCAGCCCCAGCTCCAGTCCCTTGCGGAGGTTCCCGGTGACCTTCCCCGCCGCGAGGATGGGGGTGTCGAGCCCGATCCGCCGGCTGTAGAAGAGCCGCTGGGGAACTCCGAACTCCGCCCCCACTGGCTGGAAGAGCTCGAGCCCCTGGTTGAAGAACGGTCGCTTCTCGGGGAAGAAGATCTCCTGGTTGGTGAGGTTCAGGACCACCTGATCCGCTTCCACCTGCCCGAAGTCGGGGTTGATCGCCGCGACCAGGGTCAGGTCCGAGGTCAGGGTCGCGCGGAGGTCCGCGCCCACGTCGGCGGACGGGTATGCCAGGCGCGGCTGGGGGGACGCAGGGTCCGAGAACTGTGGGCGGAGGCTCAGGCGCGCCGTGGCGTACGGGGTGACCTGGAGCGCGCGACGGGGCTGGAGGCCATCGAGTCCGGTCAAGGTCCCGAGCTGAGAGACCAGCGCGTTGGCGCTGCGGGGGATCAGCCGGGAGTCGAAGACCTGGTGCGTGCGGTACACAGTCCGACGCACCAGGAATCCCCACTCCTGCGTGGGGGCACGCGGAAACCGGAGCAGGTCGAGAGGAATGGCAAACTCGGCGCTCCAGCGGTCGGCTCCGAGCGCGACCGCCGCGTCCCACACCCCGTCCCAGGTGTCGGCGAGGTTGACGTCCCCGTAGAGCAGCCCGTCCCGGAGCACCCCGGCGGCGTTCACCCCGAAGTAGTAGCCGTCGCGGCCCTCGTGGGTGGAATCGATGGCCAGCTCCACCTGATCGCCGCTCAGGACGGCGTCGCGCCGGGCCAGCTGGCGGTTGATCTCCTCCGGCCGCGGGTCGTGACAGACGACAGAGATGAAGAGGGTCCGGTCGTCGTAGAGAACGCGGACCTCGGTCCGGAACGCGGGCGACGGCGTGCGGCCCTCCTCGGGGAACTGCTCGACGAAGTCGGTGTACGGTGGGGCGCGCTGCCAGAGCGCCTCGTCCGGGACCCCGTCCAGCTTCGGAACCTCGGACGTCCGCACCGCGCGGATCGGTCCCTGCGCGGCGAGCGCCGGACAGACGGCCGCCAGCGCGCAGACCAGGACGGCTTTCCGAACGAGGTCCAATCGGGGCTCGGCAGTCCTCAGCGAGCGGCCCTCCAAACGCGACGACCCGGACCCGGAGCCTCGCCTAGGCTCCGACAGCCCATGTCCCGACCCGTCCCGACCTGGACGCTTCTCCTCCTCGCCTGTTGCGCCGGCAACCCCGCGCCGCACTCTTCGTCACCCGCCGGTCACACGTCCGCCCCGGCAACGGTGCCCTCGACCGATGGAGGAACGATGCCTACGCCCCCGGTGTCCACGCGGCTGGTCGACGCGCTGGTCCAGCTCCACGGCGAGGGCGCCCGCCCGCGGGCGGAACGGGGCGTGAAACAGGTCCTTGCCTTCTGGCGGGGGGAGGACGGCGACGCGGTGACACAGGAGAAGTTCGTCACCTCGGCCTTCATCGCCGACCCGGCGGTGCTCGCCCGGACCCGCGACCGGCTCGCGGAGGCGTTCGAGGCGGCCGACGGACATCTTCTGGAGATCGGCCGGACCTGGCGCGCGGGTGCGGAGCTGGAGCGAGGCCCCGAGCTCCCGGTGGACGCCCTGCTGGCCGCCACCGACCCGAGCGCCCACCTCCAGGAGGACACGTTCTCCTCGAAGATCGCCTTCACCGTGCTGCTGAACTGGCCGCTGGACTCACTGGACGAGATGGTGACCCAGGGGCCGGGCTGGTCGAGGACGCGGTGGGCCGAGGCACGGCTCACCGGACGGTTTGCGACCCGGCCGTCGGGCGCGGCGCTGGCGCAGCGCGCCGAGGCCTACGCCGCCGCCGAGGCTTACATCGCCGGGTACAACCTCTGGGTCCATCATCTGGTCGGCCCGGACGGGCAGCGACCGTTCCCGAAGGGAAAGCGGCTGCTGAGCCACTGGAACCTGCGCGACCAGATCAAGGCCGACTACGCCGAGGGCCCCGAGGGGCTGGTGCGCCAGCGGCTGATCCGCACCGCAATGGAGCGCATCGTGGCGCAGGAGATCCCCCGGGCGGTCATCGACGATCCGCGCCTCGACTGGGACCCGGTCCGGAACATCCTGTCCGCGGCGCCAGCGGCCGAGGTCGAGGAGCGCCCGGCCGCGCAGACCGGCAAGGCTGGCGGCGTCCTGAAGGTCAGCGCTGACCGGGAGCCGGATACCCGCTACGCGAATCTCTTGCGGAACTTCCAGGCCGCGCGCCGGACGGACCAGGACTCGCCGTTCGCCCCGACCGAGATGGACCGGCGCTTCCGGCTCGACTACGAGATTCCCGAACCCCGGTTCCGGGCGCTCCTCGAGTCCATCGTGGGCTCGCCGCTCGTGCCCCGGGTGGCAGCGCTGATCCAGCAGCGGCTGGGCCGTCCCCTCGAACCGCACGACCTCTGGTACGCCGGATTCAGCGCCCGGGCCCGCGTCCCGGAGGCGAAGCTCGATGCGCTCACCCGGAAGCGGTACCCGACGCCCGAGGCCTACGCCAGGGACATGCCCCGGCTGCTCCGGGGCCTGGGCTTCACCTCTGCGAAGGCGAGGTGGCTGGCCGAGCGCATCGTCGTGGATCCGGCCCGTGGCTCCGGCCACGCGCTCCAGGCGGCCCGCCGCGGTGACTTTCCGCACCTGCGCACCCGGGTCGCTCCGGGCGGCATGGACTTCAAGGGGTACAACATCGCCGTCCACGAGATGGGCCACAACGTGGAGCAGCTGTTCTCGCTGTACGAGGTGGACAGCACCTTGCTCGCCGGCGTGCCGGGGAACGCCTTCACCGAGGCGCTGGCCTTCACCTTCCAGGCGCGCGACCTCGAATTGCTCGGGCTCGGCAAGCCCAGCGCGCGCGACGAGCAACTCCGGACCTTGAACGACTTCTGGGCCACCTGGGAGATCTCCGGCGTCGCCCTCCTCGACATGGCGCTCTGGCACTGGATGTACGAGCACCCCGAGGCGACCCCCGCGCAGCTCCGCGAGGCGACCCTGGGCCTCGCCCGGGATCTGTGGAACCGCCACTACGCGCCGGTGCTGGGCGGGAAGGACTCGGCGCTGCTCGGCATCTACTCGCACATCCTCGCACCGTCGTTCCTCTACCTGCCCGCCTACCCGCTGGGGCACCTCATCGCCTTCCAGCTCGAGGAGAAGCTGAAGGGCCCGCGCTCGGGGGCGGAGTTCGAGCGGGTGGCCTCGTACGGCCGGGTGACTCCGGATCTGTGGATGGTCCACGCAACGGGCGCGCCGGTGTCGGCCGAGCCGCTGCTCCGGGCGACCGAGGCCGCGCTGAAGGCCGAGTCCGCCGCGCGCTGAGCCGGGGCCTGCCGGGCCGCTCGGGGGGGCGGACGAGCGCACCGCCCGGGGGTGAACATTGGCCCCGTGGCCGATGCGGGCACCTCCGCGGCGCCGGCCGTGGCATCGTGTACAGCTTCCAGCTCAGCATGGCTCAGCCAGACGACGCCGCCCCGCTGCACGCCCAGACCGCGACGCCGGACACCGGAGCTCACCCCGCGCGCGCGCGGGGTGGCGAGACGGGCGCGAGCGTCCAGAGCGCCTCCGCGGGCCGCATCCCCGTCCTCGCCAGCGCGGAGCGTCCCGGGCGTGCGGCGAGCATGGTCATCGAGGCGGTGACTCCGGAGATCGACGGGGGCCGCTCCGCGGTGAAGCGCATCGCCGATGAGCCGCTCCACGTGGAGGCCGACATCTTCAAGGAGGGGCACGACGTCCTCGCCGCGGTGGTGTGGTGGCGGCAGGTCTCGCCCGAGGCCGAGGCCGGCCCCTGGCGCGCGGTGCCGATGCACCCCCTGGGGAACGACCGTTGGTCGGCGGACGTGACGCTCGGACCGCCGGGGGGCGTCGGCTTCACCATCGAGGCCTGGCCCGACACCTACCGGAGCTGGGTCTCCGAGCTGGAGCGGAAGGTCGCCGTCGGCCGCGACGTCCAGAGCGAGCTGCTCGAGGGCGCTGCTTTCCTCCGGGCCTGCGCCGCCCGGGCCGCCGCGGCGCACGCCACCCACGACGCGCAGCTTCTGGACGAGGCGGCCGCCGCCCTCGAGGGCCCCCCGATGGACGCCATCGCCCGGGCCACCGACATGCGGGTGGTGGACACCGCCGCCCGGTACCCCGACCGGAGCCTCGGCCGCCGCGATCCGCTGGAGCGCCCGGTGCTGGTGGAGCGCGACCGCGCCCGGACCGGCGCCTGGTACGAGCTGTTTCCCCGGAGCGCCGCACACGCCGAGCGCCACGGCACGCTCCGCGACGCCGAGGCGCTGCTCCCCGAGCTCGAGCGGCTGGGGTTCGACGTGGTCTACCTCCCCCCCGTCCACCCCATCGGCCGCACTGCCCGCAAGGGGAAGAACAACGCCCCCGGGGCCGAGCCGGGCGACGTGGGGAGCCCCTGGGCCATCGGAGCGCGCGAGGGTGGACACACCGCGGTCCACCCCGACCTGGGCACGGTGGAGGACTTCCGCCGCTTCGTCGGGCGCGCCGCCGAGCACGGCCTCGAGGTGGCGCTCGACCTCGCGTTCCAGGCTTCGCCCGACCACCCCTGGGTGAGCGAGCATCCGGAGTGGTTCCAGCACCGGCCCGACGGCACCATCAAGACCGCCGAGAACCCGCCCAAGCGCTACGACGACATCGTCAACTTCGACTTCCTCGGGCCCGGGCGGCACACGCTCTGGCCGGCGCTGCTGGAGGTGGTCCTGTTCTGGGCGCAGCAGGGGGTGCGCATCTTCCGGGTGGACAACCCCCACACCAAGCCCCTGCCCTTCTGGGAATGGCTCCTCCGGGAGGCCCGCGAGCGCGACCCGGGGCTGGTCTTCCTCTCCGAGGCCTTCACCCGGCCCAAGCTGATGCGTGCCCTGGCCAAGGTGGGCTTCAGCCAGAGCTACACGTATTTCACCTGGCGGAACCACAAGCACGAGCTCACCGAGTACTTCCAGGAGCTGCGCCGTCCGGAGTGGGCCGAGGTGATGCGCCCCAGCCTCTGGCCCAACACCCCGGACATCCTCCCCGAGTTCCTCCAGCGCGGCGGCCCACCGGCTTTCCGCATCCGGGTCGCGCTCGCGGCCACGCTCGGCGCCTGCTACGGCATCTACTCGGGCTACGAGTTCTGCGACGCTCCGGTCCTGCACGGCGAGGAGTACCGGGACAGCGAGAAGTACCAGCTGGTCGACTGGCGGGCCCGGCGCTCCGGCGACATCCGGGAGTGGATCGGCCGCCTCAACGAGGTTCGCCATGGCGAGCGCGCACTCCAGCGCGATGATGGGCTGGAGTTCTTCGACTGCGACGATCCACAGGTCATCTTCTACGGCAAGCGGCTCGACGACGGGACCAGCCAGGTGCTGGTCGCGGTGAGCCTCGACCCGTACCGCGTGCACACCGCCCAGCTGCACCTGCCCCTCCACCGCTACGGGCTCGCCGGTCGCGAGGTGGTGGAGGTGGAGGAACGGCTCGGCCGCGAGCGTCAGCTCTGGCGCGGGGAGACGGCCACGGTCACGCTCACCCCCGAGAAGCCCGCCGCTGTCTGGACCGTCTCTGCCCCGGCCCGCTCCGAGCAGGCCTTCGACTATTTCTACTGAATGACCTCCGACGACCCGCTGTGGTTCAAGTCGGCCATCATCTACGAGCTGCACGTCCGCGCCTTCTTCGACTCCAGCGGCGACGGAAAGGGCGACATCCAGGGGCTCATCGCCAAGCTGCCTTACCTCCAGGACCTGGGCGTGGACTGCCTGTGGCTCCTGCCGATGTACCCCAGCCCGCTCCGGGACGACGGCTACGACATCGCCGACTTCTACGCCATCCACCCCGACTACGGGACGCTGGAGGACTTCCAGCGGCTGGTCGACGCGGCGCACGCCCGCGGCATCCGCGTCCTCACCGAGCTGGTGGTGAACCACACCAGCGACCAGCATCCCTGGTTCCAGGAGGCGCGGACCAGCCACGACAGCCCCCGGCGCAACTGGTACGTCTGGAGCGACACCGACCAGCGGTACCAGGGAGCGCGCATCATCTTCACCGACACCGAGCGCTCCAACTGGACCTGGGACCCGGTGGCCAAGCAGTACTACTGGCACCGCTTCTTCAGCCACCAGCCCGACCTCAACTACGACAACCCCGAGGTGCAGGAGGAGATGCTGAACGTCATGCGCTTCTGGCTGCGCATGGGCGTGGACGGCTTCCGCTGCGACGCCGTGCCCTACCTCTTCGAGCGCGAGGGGACCAACTGCGAGAACCTCCCCGAGACGCACGCCTTCCTCAAGCGCCTGCGGGCCACCATCGATCGCGAGTTCCAGGGCCGGGTGCTGCTCGCCGAGGCCAACCAGTGGCCCGCCGACGTCCGCGTCTACTTCGGCGACGGCGACGAGTTCCACATGGGGTTCCACTTCCCGGTGATGCCCCGCCTCTTCATGTCGGTGCGGCGCGAGGAGCGGACGCCCATCGTGGAGATCATGCAGCAGACGCCCGAGATCCCCGAGACCTGTCAGTGGGCCATCTTTCTCCGGAACCACGACGAGCTGACCCTGGAGATGGTCACCGACGAGGACCGGGACTACATGTACCGGGAGTACGCCAAGGACCCGCGGATGAAGCTGAACCTCGGCATCCGCCGGCGCCTGGCCCCGCTGATGGACAACGGGCGGCGGCGGCTGGAGCTGCTCTACTCGCTCCTCTTCAGCCTCCCCGGGACGCCGGTGATGTACTACGGCGACGAGATCGGGATGGGCGACAACATCTTCCTCGGTGACCGCAACGGCGTCCGGACCCCGATGCAATGGACTCCGGACCGGAACGCCGGCTTCAGCCGTGCCGACTACGCCCGGCTCTACGCCCCGGTCATCGCCGACACGGTGTACGGGTACCAGGCGCTCAACGTGGAGGCCCAGGAGGCGCTCCCTACCTCGCTCCTCAACTGGATTCGCGAGCTCATCCGGGTCCGAAAGCAGCACCCGGCCCTCTGGATGGGCAAGCTTCGGTTCGTGAACCCGTCGAACCGGAAGGTCATGGCGTTCGTCCGCCTGGCGCCCGAGGAGACGCTCTTCTGCGTGTGCAACCTCGCCCGCGGCGCGCAGCCCGCCGAGCTCGACCTCTCAGCGTGGCAGGGCTGGACGCCCCTGGAGCTCTTCGCCGAGACCCCCTTCCCGCCCATCACCGACCGGCCGTACCAGCTCTCGCTCGGCGCGTACGGGTTCTACTGGTTCCGGCTCCAGCCACCGGGGGGAGGGAGCGCCTCATGAACGTCACTCTCGAGGAGCTCACCGGCTGGCTGCAGCACCAGCGCTGGTTCGGTGGGAAGGGCGTGCCCATCTCCAAGGTGGAGGTGATGGAGCGCGTCCCGCTGCAGTCGGCGGCCGACGCCGAGGCGAGCATCGTGCGAGTCAGCTACGTGCTCGGCACCCCCGAGACCTACCTGGTCCTCCTGCAGCGGACGCCGGACGGAGGACTGCGTGACGCCCTGGAGGATCCCGGGGTGGCCCGCGCGGTGCTGGCCTTCGCTCGCGACGCCCGGCGGGTCCCCCTGGGGAGCACGACGGTGCGGGCCGAGATCATCGGCAGCAGCGCGGAGCTACTGGCGCTGTTGCCGCCGGAGCCGGAAGTCCGGGCGCTCGGGGTGGAGCAGAGCAACACCAGCGTCGTGCTGGGGGAGCGGGTCCTGTTGAAGATCCTCCGCAAGCTCGAGGTGGGGCTGTCCCCCGAGGTGGAGATGGGGCGCTTCCTGGCCACCCACGGGTACCGGTCCACACCGCCGCTGCTGGCGGCGCTGACCCTCGAGGGGCCGAGCGCCAGCGAGCTCGCGCTGCTCTACGCCTTCGTTCCCAACCAGGGGGATGGCTGGGAGTACCTCACCGGCGCGCTCCGGCTCTCGCCCGAGCCCACTCCCGACGTGCTGGCCCGGCTGGAGCAGCTGGGGACGCGGGTGGGCGAGCTGCACCGGGTGCTCGCCTCGGACGAGACCGATCCCGCCTTCGCCCCGGAGCCCATCCACCAGGAGGACCTCCAGCGATGGAGCAGCTCCATCGTCGGCGAGCTGGGGGTGACCCTGGCCAAGGCCGCGGAGCGCTTTCCCGAGCTGCTCGAGCGACAGGACCCCCTGACCGAGCGCGCCAAGTCGCTGGCCTCGCTCGCCCCCTCCGGTCAGAAGATTCGCCAGCACGGGGACCTGCACCTCGGGCAGGCCCTGTGGAGCGGTGGAGACTGGATGGTGATCGACTTCGAGGGCGAGCCGACCCGGCCCTACGCGATGCGGAGGGAGAAGCACACTCCGCTCCGCGACGTCGCCGGGATGCTGCGCTCGTTCTCCTACGCGGCGGCGGTGGCCGAGCTGCAGCCGGCGGCCCGCAAGCGTGCGGTGGCGGCGGCGAAGAAGGCGTTTCTGGGCGGATGGCGTGGCGCGGTCCGGGGCACCGGTCTGCTCCCGACGAGCGAGGCCGACATCCGGGCCATGATCGACGTGCTCGAGCTGGAGAAGACGCTCTACGAGCTCCGCTACGAGCTGCAGATGCGTCCGGACTGGGCCCACATCCCTGCCGAGGCGCTCGCATGACCGCCGCCGCGTCCTCCGACCCGGGGCTCTCGGCCGCGCTCGACGCCATCCGCGCCCTGCACCACCCCGAGCCCCACCAGCTGCTCGGCGCGCACCCCGCGCCGGGCGGTGGCACCGTGGTGCGCGCCTACCGGCCCGACGCCGAGGGCATCACCGTCATCGCCGACGACGGCGCCGAGTGGCCCATGCGCCCGCTCGGGCACGGGATGTTCGAGGTGCGCACCGCCCGGCCGGTCGGCCCGTACCACCTCGAGGTCACCTACCCCGGCGGCCGCCGCTTCACGCTCGGCGACCCGTACCGGTTCTGGCCCACCCTGGGCGATCTCGACCTCTACCTCCTGAACGAGGGCCGGCACGAGCGCCCCTGGGAGCGGCTCGGGGCACACCCGATGCTGCACGGCGGAACGGCCGGGACCGCGTTCGCCGTCTGGGCACCGACCGCCGCCGGCGTCTCGGTGGTGGGCGACTTCAACGGCTGGGACGGCCGCCTTCACCCGATGCGCCGGATGGGCAGCTCGGGGATCTGGGAGCTCTTCGTGCCCGAGGTGGGCGACGGCGCGCGGTACAAGTTCGAGATCCGCCCCGCGGGCGGCGGGCCGCCGATGCTCAAGGTGGACCCGTACGCCTTCCGCACCGAGGTTCCCCCGGCCAACGCCTCGGTGGTGCACGCGCTCGACCACCACGAGTGGCGCGACGCGGGCTGGCTGGAGCAGCGCGCCCGGGGAGACCTCTGGGCCAGGCCGATGAGCATCTACGAGGTGCACCTCGGCAGCTGGCGGCGGGTGCCCGAGGAGGGCAACCGTCCGCTGACCTACCGCGAGGCTGCGGTGCAGCTCGCCGGCTACTGCCAGGACATGGGCTTCACGCACGTGGAGCTGCTCCCCGTCGCCGAGCACCCCTTCGGCGGCTCCTGGGGCTACCAGGTGGGAAACTACTTCGCCCCCACCGCCCGCTTCGGCCACCCCGACGATTTCCGCTTCTTCGTCGACCACCTCCACCAGGAGGGCATCGGGGTCATCATCGACTGGGTGCCGGGCCACTTTCCGCGCGACATCTGGGGGCTCGGCCGCTTCGACGGGAGCGCGCTGTTCGAGCACGCCGATCCGCGGCAGGGGGAGCAGCCGGACTGGGGCACCTACGTCTTCAACTTCGGCCGGAACGAGGTGCGCAACTTCCTGGTGGGCAACGCCCACTTCTGGATCGAGCAGTACCACGTGGACGGGCTGCGGGTGGATGCGGTGGCCTCGATGCTCTACCTCGACTACTCGCGCCAGCCCGGGCAGTGGGTGCCGAACAAGTGGGGCGGCCGCGAGAACGAGGAGGCCATCTCCTTCCTCCGCGAGCTGAACGCCTCGGTGCGCACCCGCCACCCCGACGTGCACATCATCGCCGAGGAGTCCACCGCCTGGCCCAAGGTGACGGCGCCGGTCTCGGAGGGAGGTCTGGGCTTCACCCTGAAGTGGAACATGGGGTGGATGCACGACACCCTGAAGTACTTCGCCACCGACCCGCTGTTCCGGGTCCACGAGCACGACAAGCTGACCTTTGGCCTGCTGTACGCCTGGAGCGAGCGCTACATCCTGCCGCTCTCGCACGACGAGGTCGTGCACATGAAGGGGTCGCTCTGGGGGCGGATGCCGGGCTACGACCCGGAGAAGGCCGCCAACCTCCGCGCGCTCCTGGCCTGGATGTGGGCGCACCCGGGCCGGAAGCTGCTCTTCATGGGGGGTGAGTTCGGCCAGAGCTCGGAGTGGAGTCACGACCGGAGCGTGGACTGGCATCTCCTCGCCGACCCGTTGCACGCCGGGATCCAGACCCTGGTGCGCGACCTGAACGGGCTCTACACCCGGCTTCCGGCTCTGTTCGCACGGGACGACCGGCCAGAGGGCTTCCGGTGGATCCAGGCCGACTCGGCGAGCAGCAACGTCTATGGCTTCCTCCGCTTCGACCCCTCCGGCGGAGCCATCGCCTGCCTCGCCAACCTGGCCAACCAGCCCTGGCCGGGGTACCGGTTCGGCCTGCCCTTCGCCGGGACGTGGCAGCGCATCCTGGACACCGATGCGGCGGCGGTCGGGGGCCACGAGCGGAGCGGCCCCTCGACGGTTCGGACCGAGCAGGTCGCGTGGGACGGTTTCCCCTCGTCGGTGGCCGTGCACTTGCCCCCGCTCACGGTGCAATGGCTTCTCTGGCCGGAACCGGGCCACCACGGCGGCTGAGCCATGGCGAGCGCCCGGGCGTTCACCGTCCCGGGGGTGTGCACCACGACGCGTTGTGAAGCGTGCGGCCGGCGTGCTTTGACGGACCGCCTGCATGCTCGGGACACGCGAGGCGCTCCTCTTTCTCACCGTGGTGGTCGTCGCCGTCCCGCTCTTCAAGCGGCTCGGCCTGGGGTCGGTGCTGGGCTACCTGGTGGCCGGGGTGCTCATCGGTCCGCACGGGTTCCGGCTCATCCCCGAGGTCGAGGCGGTGGGGGAGCTTGCCGAGCTGGGCGTGGTGCTCCTCCTCTTCCTCATCGGGCTCGAGCTGCAGCCCCAGCGGCTATGGGAGCTGCGCAGGCGGGTCTTCGCCGCGGGCGGGGCGCAGGTCGCCCTGAGCGGGGCGTTGCTCGCTCTGGGCGCGCTCGCCCTCGGCGTCTCCTGGCAGGCGGCGCTGGTGGCCGGACTCGGGCTTTCCCTGTCCTCCACCGCCTACGCGCTCCAGCTGCTTGGCGAGCGGAACGAGCTGGCCACCCCGCGGGGACAGACCGCCTTCGGCATCCTCCTCTTCCAGGACCTGGCGGTGATTCCGCTGCTGGCGGTGCTGCCGCTGCTCGGGCCGGCCGGGGCCCGCGTCGACACCTCCTGGGTGCCGCTGGCGAAGGCGGTGGGGCTCATCGTCCTCATCGTCGTGGTCGGGCGGACACTGCTCCGGCCGGCGTTCCGGCTGGTCGCCTCGGCCCGGAGTCAGGAGGTCTTCACCGCCTCGGCGCTGCTGGCGGCGCTGGGCACGGCCATCCTGGTCTCCGCAGTTGGACTGAGCATGGCGCTCGGGGCATTCATGGCCGGGGTGCTGCTGGCGGACTCCGAGTACCGGCACGAGCTCGAGGCGGACCTGGAGCCGTTCCGGGGGCTCCTGATGGGGCTCTTCTTCGTCTCGGTGGGGATGTCGGTGGCGCTGGAGCTGCTGGTCGAGCGTCCGCTGGTCATCGCCGGGCTGGTGCTGGGGATGATGGGCCTCAAGGTCCTGTCCATCGGCGGACTGGGCCGGCGGGTCCTCGGGGCATGGCCGGCTGCCTGGGAGCTCGGGGTGCTCCTCAGCCAGGGAGGCGAGTTCGCCTTCGTGCTCTTCGGCCTGGCCGTCGCCTACGACATCTTCTCCGGCCCGCTCCGGGACACCCTGGTGCTGGTGGTGAGCCTGTCGATGGCGCTCACCCCCCTGCTCACCCTGGCCTACGATCGGCTCGTGGCCCCCCGGCTCCGCACCCGCGACGACCGGCCGTATGATCGGGACGTGGAGCAGGACACCCCGGTCATCATCGCTGGCTTCGGCCGATTCGGGCAGGTCGTGGGCCGGGTGCTGCGGGCCCGGCGCATCCCCTTCACCGCGATGGATGCCGACCCCGCCCAGATCGACTTCCTCCAGCGCTGGGGGAGCAAGGTGTTCTACGGCGATGCCTCGCGGCTCGATCTGCTCCGGGCGGCGCGGGCGGACAAGGCGCGCCTCTTCGTCCTGGCCATCGACGACGTCCAGTCCTCGCTCCGGACGGCGCGGGAGGTCCAGGAGCACTTCCCACATCTGGAGATCTTCGCCCGCGCCCGGAACCGGGCGCACGCCTACCAGCTGATGGAGCTGGGCATCCAGCACGTCGTCCGGGAGACGTTCCTCTCCAGCCTCGAGCTGACCGGCGAGGTGCTCCAGGAGCTCGGCTTCACCTACTCCGAGGCCCGGGCCACGCTCGACCGGTTCCGCGAGCACGACGAGCAGCTGCTCCGGGAGTCGTTCCAGTACCAGCGGGACGAGAAGAAGCTCATCGAGATCGCCGAGCGTTCGCGCCAGGAGCTCGAGTCGCTCTTCGCCCGTGATGCTGCCGAGGAGCGGAAGAGCGCGTGAGGGTCCTCGCTCCCCAGCTCCGGCAGGCCGTCTCGGGCGACGCGCCGGCAATCGCCCGGGTCCAGGTGCTCACCTGGCAACAGACCTACCGGGGCATCCTCCCCGACTCGTTCCTGGATGCGCTGGACGTCGAGCGGAGCGCCGAGAGCTGGCGGGCGGTGATGGCCGACCGCCGGCGCGTCACCCACGTGGTGGATGGCCCGGGCATCGTCGGCTTCTGCACGGCAGGGCCGTCGCGCGGAGACCCCTCCGGGTTCCGCGGCGAGGTGGAGGCCATCTACATCCACCCCGCCGAGCAGGGGCGAGGCCACGGCACGGCCCTGCTCCGGGCGGCAATGGGCTGGCTCGCCGGCAAGCGGTTGACGCCGGTGCTGGTCTGGGCGCTCGAGGCCAACAGCCCGGCGCACGGCTTCTACCAGTCGCTCGGGGCGCGGCGGCTGGACACCCGGCTGCTGCGCATCGCCGATGCGCTCTACCCCGAGGTGGGCTTCGGCTGGCCGGAGGGGGGGGTCACTGGGGAGTGATGGGCCCAGCCTTCACCACCTCGAAGTCACGGCCCTTGATGGCCCTCAGCGAGCGGGTCTCCTGGTCCGAGAAGCGTGCGTCGGGTGCTCCCGAGAGCCACCAGCTGGTGCCGCCGCCATTGTCGGCGACGAACATCCCGTAGTCCTTCAGCGCCTGGAGAATGACCCGCATCCGCCAGCTGAAGCCGGAGATGTCCACGTCCTTCTTCAGGCGGACCCGCAGGCCCATGGGCGGGCAGCTCGACCAGGTCGGGCAGGTGCCCGCGGCGTGGGTGGCGGGCCTGACGAAGCCCTTCTGGCTGTGGCCGACCACGAAGCGCAGCGCGTGCCCGATGTACCCGGAGTCCACCTCGGCCCACCGCACCAGGCCGGGGAAGATGGGGAGGCCGGCGGCGTCGGCCGAGGTCCAGCGCAGCGGGCGGGAGGCGTTCGACCAGAGGTTCCAGCGTGCGCCGTTCGAGGCGCTCCAGGAGCCGTCGGCGTTCCGAGAGCCCTGGAACAGCTCGTAGAGGTACCCGCGCTCGCGGTCGACCACGATGACGTGCCGGTCGGCCGACGGATCGGGCTGGGCGTCCCAGGGAATGGGGAACGGACCGGGGTCGCTCTCCTTCGGGTAGCCCCAGTAGGAGACGTGCACCATCGCCTGATCCCGGCCTACCTCGACGTAAGGGATGCCATGACCCTCGGCGTCCCAGGCCGCGGTGAGCGGATCGTCGGCTCCCATCTCGGCGATGTACGCGTCCGAGCTCGGGTCGAGCGGCGCACCGTTGATGCGGGTGTTCCAGGGACTGTCGGGCGGGAAGATGGGGGCCAGCGCGGGCGGAGGCGGCGGAGCAGGCGCCGGAGCGGGACCGGCGTCCGGTGCCGGATTGGAGGCGATGGGTCCGGCATCCGGGCCGGCGTCCGGCGGCGTGGTCCGGCCGGGAATCGCCCCCGCGCCTCCGTCACCAGCACCCGGGGCGGGTTGCTCTCGGGGCCGCGCGGCCGTGGGTTCCGTGGCGTCGGTCAGCGCGACGCCGCCGCTGCAGCCCACGAGGACGGTGACGAGAATGGGCGTCAGGGTCCGCATGGCCGCGGGACCCTAGCCAGCGGGGCACGACGCAAGCCGTCATGCGAGGGCATCTGGGCAGTGTGTGACAGCGTCCGGAGTCGCCCGGCCGAGGAGCAGCCCGGCATGCGACCGGCCGTTCCGACGACGCAATCCGACCGGCGTCGCGCCCGATGCGCGGTCTTCGCGGCCACGAGACGCTCGAGACAGGCCCCGAGGGAACGCGGACGGCGCGCGTGGCTCGGCGTCGTGCCCTGACGAGGCTCGCCTCACACCGGCGTCGGGCGGGTTGCAACGAATGGGGTCTGGTCGATTCTCGGCGCATCAGGGCCGGACGCGAACGCGAACACGCACGCGGGAACGCCCAGTTGAACTCCACGTTCCGAAACGATCTCCCAGGCCGGGAGGGGTGCTCGGGCACAGCCTCTTTGGGTCGGGAATGCAGGTCGACGGAACGTGGAATGCAGTTTGGGGATGCCAGATTCAATCCCACGTTCCGAGGCGGACCCTTCCACGTGCGAGAAAGGCCGATGCCCGGACCCCCCCCCGCCCGAGGCACAGATCGTTTCGGATCGCCATGTGCAACTCCACGTTCCGCGTCGTCATACGACCCGGGCTTTCCCGGGCTGTCGGTACTGACCGCGTCCGGGGGCTCGGATCCCGATCCGTTGCAACCCGCCCGACTCCGGGGCGAGGCCAGCGTCGTCAGGGCACCAGCGCCGAACCACGAGCGGTCCGCCGTTCCCTCAGGGCGGCGCCCTCGAGCGCCGCGCGCCCCCGAGGACTCCGGCTCGATTCGCCGGTGACCGCCTGATGTTCAACGCGCCTCGCCGAGCGACGCGATCCAGTCCTCCGGCAGCCCTGCCGCCCGGGCTCCGCGAGCGAGCGCCTCCACGAACCGCAGGCTCACCGGCCCATCGAGGCTCCGACGCCCTGGCGCCGTGGTGAACGCGCTCGCGGTCCGCTCGCCCGCCGCCGTCCGGACCCGGACCTCCCGCTCCACGCACATGTTCGTGATGACGCCTTCCTTGTGCTGCACGATCGGCCAGTCCTTCGACGCAATCTCGAACAGGAGGCCGTGCACTCGGGCCCCGGGCCTGTCCTCCAGCCCCGCCACCCGCCCGGCCCACCAGCGCGAGGGAAAGTCGTAGACCAGCCCCAGGTCGAGCGCCTCGGCCCTGGTCCCGGCCGGGAGCTGGAAGAAGTCATACCCGTGCTGGTGCCGCCACTCCTCGAACGCGGCCGGGTCGAGGACGGTCGAGTACGCGAAGTACGCCCGGGGGGGCCCCTCGGCGAGCTTCTCGCGCGCGGCCATCACCTGCTCGTAGTGTGCGTCCACCTCTCGTCTCCTCGCGCCAGCCGGCTGTGGCGGCGGCCGTACAGGAAATACAGCCCGACGCCTGCCGCCTGCCACACGACGAAGCGCATCCAGGTGATGAACGGCAGGTAGACCATCAGGATGCCGCAGCCGATGACGGACAGCAGCGGCAGCCAGGGAACCCCGGGGCACCGGAACGGCCGGTGCCGGCCGGGGTCGGTCCGCCGGAGCACGATGACCCCCACCGAGACCAGGACGAAGGCGAAGAGCGTCCCGATGTTGGTGAACTCGATGGCCTCGTTGATGTCCACGAACATCGCCGGGATGCCCACGAAGATGCCGGTCAGGATGGTGGTGACGTACGGCGTCCGGAACCGCGGGTGCACCTTCGCCGCCCAGCCGGGCAGCAGGCCATCGCGGGCCATCACCATGAAGATGCGCGGCTGCCCGAGCTGGAACACCAGCAGCACCGCGGTCATCGCCACCACCGCGCCGAAGGAGAGCACTCCGGCAAGCGCTTGCAGCCCCGCCGACTGGAGCGCCTTTGCCAGCGGGTCGCCCACCGCGAGCTCCTTCCAGCTCACCATCCCGGTCAGGACCAGGGTCACCGCGGCGTAGAGAACGGTGCAGATGCCGAGCGTGGCGATCATCGCCCGGGGGATGTCCCGCTGAGGATTCCGCGCCTCCTCCGCGGTGGTGGAGACGGCGTCGAATCCAATGTAGGCGAAGAAGATGAGCGAGGCGCCGCTGAGGATGCCGTGGAGCCCGTTGGGCGCGAACGGCGTCCAGTGCTCGGGGCGGATGTAGAACGCGCCCACCCCGATGAAGCCCAGCACCATCACCAGCTTCAGCAGCACCATGGCGGTGTTCACCCGGGCGCTCTCCTGGATGCCGACCACGAGGAGCACCGTCAGCATGGCCACCACCAGCCCCGCGGGCAGGTTCAGGACGATGGGGACGCCCAACAGGTGCGGCGCCGCGGCCAGCAGACCGGGAGTCTGGCGTGCGTGGTCCAGGGTGGTGGTCAGCCAGTCGGGGAGGTGGAGCCCGAGCCCGGCCAGGAGCGTCTTGAAGTAGTCCGCCCAGCTGACGGCCACCGCGACGTTGCCCACCGCGTACTCGAGGATGAGGTCCCAGCCGATGATCCACGCCACGAACTCGCCCAGAGTGACGTAGGCGTAGGTGTAGGCGCTCCCGGCAACCGGCACCATCGATGCCATCTCGGCGTAGCAGAGCGCGGCGAAGCCGCAGGCCGCTGCCACCAGCATGTACGAGAGGACCAGCGCCGGACCCGCGGCCACGTGCGAGCTGCCCCCGGCGGCCGCCGTCCCGGGCGAGCTGAAGATGCCGGCGCCGATCACCGCCCCGATCCCGAGGGCGGTGAGGGAGAGCACTCCCAGCGAGCGCTTCAGCCGGTGTTCGGACTGGTCGGCGTCGGCCTGGCAGGCCTCCACGGCCTTGCGGCGGAACAGGGACGTCGGCATGTGAACCCACGGGTCCTAGCACGGGTGCCCGGGTGGAGAAGGAACGCCGTGGACGGAGTCGACGCCCCGGCGAGGCGCCGCTAAAAGGCGGCTGGCCGATGAACGACGCTCCCTCGCCTGCGGACGACGCGCGGATCGAGGCCGCGGTCCGGGCCGCGCTCGATGCAGCCGGGGCCCGGTACGAGGTGCTCGCCTGCGACCCGGCGTTCGCCGACACCGCAGAGTTCTGCGCCCGCTACGGCATCGATCCCCAGGACTCGGCCAACGCCATCCTGGTGGCGAGCCGCCGGGAGCCGAAGCTGTACGTCCTGTGCCTGGTGCTGGCCACCACCCGGCTGGACGTGAACCACGCCGTTGCGGATCTCATGGCGGTGAAGAAGCTCTCCTTTGCCTCCGCCGAGGAGACCGCCCGGCTCACCAGCATGGTGCTCGGCGGGGTCACGCCGTTCGCTGTCCCCGAGGGCCTCCCAATCTACGTCGACGCCCGGGTGCTCGGGCGTCCCACGGTCATCGTCGGGGGCGGGAGCCGCTCGTCGAAGATCCGCGTCGACCCGGAGATCTTCCGGCGCCTGCCCAGCTGCCGGGTCGTCGAGGCCCTGGCGATGGAGCGCCCGATGCTCACCCCTTGGGCTCGGTCGCAGGCTTGATCGCCGCGGCGGACGGTACCGCGGTTTCCAGCGTCAGGAGGGCGCTCGCCGCTTGCCGGAGGGTGAACGCACTTGCAATCGAGCATCCCCTCCCCGGGGGAGCGGGCGGGCGCGGCGAAGTCGCCAAACCGGTCTCGTCGCGCAGCTCTTGCGCGCCTCGAGCCCTGGGCCCTGGAGTACACGGCCGGTACGAGAAATGCTGTCCCCGGAGCGCGAGAGGCAACCGATGCGGATCGGAATCAACACCGGTGGGGGCGACGCCCCGGGACTCAATGCCGTCATCCACGCCGTCGTGCTCTCGGCCCATCACCGCGGCTGGGAGGTCTACGGCATCCGGACCGGGTACGCGGGGCTGCTCGACACGAGCAAGACCTTTCGCCTGACCCCGGCACACGTGGAGTCCATCGTCGACCGGGGTGGCACCATCCTCGGCACCACCAACCGGGCCGACCCCTTCCGCTTCCCGGTGAAGGGCCCCTCGGGCGAGGTGACGTTCGCCGACCTCTCGGACGAGGTGGTGCGGAACTTCCGTGCCCTCCAGCTGGACGCGCTGGTGGCGGTGGGCGGAGACGGGAGCATGGGTCTCGCCGCCCGGTTCGCCGCCAAGGGAATGCCGGTGGTGGGCGTGCCCAAGACCATCGACAACGACCTCGCGGACACCAACTACAGCTTCGGGTTCGACACCGCGGTCTCCACCGCCACCGACGCGGTGGACAAGCTGCACTCCACCGCCAGCGCCCATCAGCGGGTCTTCGTGGTGGAGGTGATGGGCCGCTACGTGGGCTGGATCGCCCTGCACACCGGGATCACCGGCTCGGCCGACGTCATCCTCCTCCCGGAGGTGCCGTTCGACCTGGAGCACGTCTGCGCCAAGATCGACTCCAACGAGCGCCGCGGGAAGTTCTACGGCATCATCGTCGCCGCAGAGGGCGCCAGGCCCGTGGGTGGCCAGCTCACCACCCGCGCCCAGTCCACCCTGGGTCGGCAGGAACCGCTGCTCGGCGGCATCGCCGAGTGGGTCGCTCGCGAGGTGGGCCAGCGCACCGGAAAGGAGACCCGCACCCTGGTCCTGGGCCACCTGCAGCGCGGAGGCTCGCCCACCCCGTTCGACCGTCTGGTGGCGCTCCGCTACGGCGCCGCGGCGGTGCGCTTCCTCGCCGAGGGCAAACGCAACGTCCTGGTGGCTTACCAGCCGCCGGAGGGCATGGTGCCGGTCCCGCTGGAGGGCGCCGCATCCCGTCGGAAGACCGTCCCCTTGGACAGCGACACCATCCGGACCTGCCGCGAGCTCGGCATCTCGCTCGGTGACGCGCCCACGGTGGGGTGAGTGCTAGCGTGGGTCCGTTCATGTACCCGGATCGTTTCCGGCTCCCTTTCCTCGCCGGCGTGCTGATCGCCGCCGCCGAGCGTCGGCGCCCTGGCCTCGGCCCCTGGTCCTTCCAGGTCGAGGAGCAGCTCCGCCACGCATTCGACTCCGAGCTGGAGGACGTGCGGCGGAGCTTCCTCGAGTCGTTCGACGACCCCGGATGGTTCACCCGGGTGGAGGAGAAGATCGAGGAGATCGCCCTGCCCCGCTACCTGGTCGAGGCGAAGCGGCAGACCGACCTCGAGCAGCGCGGCTACGGGCTCTGGCGCGGGGGAGACCTCCTGTCCCGCATCGTCTGGGGGCTGGGCGGCTTCTTCCTCGGCGTCTTCCTGGTGAAGGCGCCCTTCATTCCCATCCCCACCACCTGGGACCTGCTCGCCTTCGCGCTGCTGCTGCTCTGCCCGTTCATTCCCGACGCGCAGATTGCCCTGCACAAGCGCCGGCATCGTCGGGCGCTGCGGGCCATCGTGGAGGATCTCCAGGACGCCGAGGCGAAGCTGGAGCTCTACCAACCGCTGTCCGCGCCGGAGCCCTCCCCCACCGCCCTGCCGGCGGGCCGGGAATCGCTCCGGCAGAAGGGCTGACCGTGCAGCCGATGCAGGTGCCTCCCGGCATGTCCCGCCGCCGCTTCGACCTCCGCGCCGTGGGCCGGCGGGTCTTCGGCCAGCGCCCGGGGCGCAGGCTGTATCTGGTGGTGGCCGCCGCGGTGTTCGTCCTGATCGTCTGGGGTGTATGCACGGTCTACGTCCACCCGAACGAGTTCGCGGTGAAGCAGGTCACCGTCGGCCGCCACAAGGGCATCCTCCCCGAGGTCTACTACCCGGGGCTCCACTTCGTGAGCCCGGGCACCGAACGGCTCCACGTCTTCCCCACCGACCTCCAGTCGCTCGACCTGACCAGCGATCCCAACGAGCGCCCCAAGGACGACAAGCGGGTCACCCCGGCGATCAACATCCAGACCTCGGAGGGGTACACGGTCGCCGTCGACGTCTCGGTACTCTACCGGATCGAGGATCCGTACAAGGTTCTGACTACCATCGGTCCCGGGAAGCTGTACGAGGACGCGCTGGTCATTCCTCGGACCGAGCAGATCCTCCGCAAGCGGCTCGGCCAGCTCGACGCCGAGGAGTTCTACGACGTGCACAAGCGGCAGGTGCGGGGCCAGGGCGCACGCGAGGAGCTCAATGCCGAGCTGGTCCCCAACGGCATCCGGGTGACCCACATCTTCATGCGCCGGTACGAGTACGACGCCCGGTACCAGCAGGCCATCGAGCAGCGGAAGATCCAGGACCAGACCGTCTTCAAGAACATCGCCGAGGCAGAGCTGGCCACGGCAACCGCCGAGCGCGACCGGGTGGTGGCGCTGGGTCAGGCGGCGATCCGGGTGGAGCTCGCCCGGGGCGAGGCGGAGAAGAAGAAGCTCGAGGCCGAGGCCGACCTCTACTCGCGGCGGCAGCGGGCGGCCGGTGAGCTGGCAGTGTCTCTCGCCGAGGCCGAGGGCACCCGGCTGGAGAACGAGGCCCTGCGCGGCGTCGGCGCCGAGAACCTGGTGGGCCTGAAGATGGCGGAGGTGCTGCGAGGGACGAAGATCATCGTCGTCCCGACCGACGGCGAGTCCGGCGTCAATCCGCTCGACCTGCGCTCTGCCCTGAAGCGCTTCGACGTGAAGGGTGGCCCATGAGACGGCTGCTCTGGCCCCTGCTGCTGGCGATGCCGCTGGCGGGCTGCACCTGCCACTCCACCCACAGCACCGAGGTGGGCGTCCTCACCCGCCGTGCCACTCTGGGCGGAATCCTGGGGAAAGCCGGCATCCAGACCGAGGTCTACGCTCCGGGCGCGACCTACCTCTTTCCGATCTTCTTCACCGATTGGCACACCTTCGACGTCTCGCTCCAGAACCTGAGCATGGTGCGCGACGTGAAGAAGGGAGACCGGAGCGCCGAGGACGACCTCTTCTTCAAGACCATCGACGGAAACGACATCCGGGTCGACGTGACGGTGGCCTGGGCGGTCGACCCGAGGCGCGCGCCGTACCTCCTGAACAAGGTCGGCGAGAGCACCCAGCAGGTGAAGGAGAAGCTGGTCCGCCCGGCGTGCCGGAGCGTCGTCCGCGACGTGCTCAACTCGCTCCGCTCCGAGGAGTTCTACGTCTCCGAGAAGCGTTTCGCCAAGGCGGCCGAGGCCCGCGACCGGCTGGCGGCGGTGCTCGAGCCGGAGGGCATCCTGGTACGGCAGGTCATCCTGGGCGAGCACCACTTCAATCCGGAGTACGAGAAGGTCATCCGGGACAAGAAGCTGGCGGAGCAGAACAGTGAGCGGATGCGCAGCGAGGCCCGGGCCGCCGCCGAGCAGGTGAAGAGCGAGCTCCAGAAGGCCAAGGGCAGCGTGAACCAGACGCTGGCCGCGGCGCAGGGCGCCCTGGACACCGCGAAGCTCGGTGCCGACGCCCAGCTCTTCCAGAACCAGAAGCAGGCCGAGGCGTTGGTCGCGGAGAAGAAGGCGCACGCCCAGGGCGTCCGGAAGCAGAACGAGGCGCTCGCCGGAAGCGGCGGGACGGCGCTGGTGAAGCTGAAGATCGCCGAGGCCCTCGCCGGGAAGGACCTGGTCTTCATCCCCGGCGGCAAGACAGGGGTGGGGGTCCAGACCTTGAACATGAACCAGCTGCTCCAGGCGATCACCGCCCAGCAGGCGGTGCAGGCCGCGCAGCCCGCAGATCAGAAGACGGCCGAGCCCGCGCGCTGACGAGGGACGCTGGCGACGATCGCCCAGCTCCGGATCTGGGCCCGAGCGGACCCGGGGCTCCGCCGGATGCGCGACCTTGCCGTCCGCTGGAGGAAGCGACGGACCTGAGGAGCACGGGCGAGGAGGACGCGGGGCGTGAGGGTATAGTGCGCCGCCATGCAGACGCCCCGCCGTTTGCACATCGCCTACGCCATCGACACGTTCGACGGCGTGAAGACCGGCGGCGTCATCTCCGCGCAGCGCTTCGTCTCCGCGCTCCGGGAGCGCCACGAGGTGACGGTCATCGCCGGCGGGCCGAGCGGTGAGGGGCGGGTCGGGCTGCGTCGCTTCACCATCCCGCCCTTCGGCCGGGTGATGCGAGAGATGGGCTTCATCTTCGCCTGGCCCTCGCGCCGCGTGCTCGAGCCGGTGCTGCGCCGCGCCGACGTGCTCCACGTCCAGTTCCCCTTCTGGCTCGGCATCCGCGCCACCACCCTGGCGCGCCGGCTGGGCACGCCGGTGGTGGCGGCCTCGCACCTCCTCCCGGAGAACATGCTCCACAACATCGGCGTCCACTCCCAGTGGTGGGTGGACCGGACCTGGCGGTTCTTCATCTCCGCGCTGTACGGCCGCGCCGATCACGTCGTGTCCCCCACCGCGTTCGGCCTGGAGCAGCTGCGGCGCCACGGCCTCACCGTCCCGGTGGACGTCATCTCCAACGGCATCCCGCCACAGTTCCGTCCCGGGCCGGCCGAGCGCGAGGCACGCCACCGCGGCCGGTTCCTGGTGCTGTCGGTCTCGCGACTGGCGAACGAGAAGCGGATCGAGGTGATCATCGAGGCGGTGCGCCGCTCGCGCCACGCCGCCCGCATTCAGCTGCTGCTGTGCGGGCACGGGCCGGAGGAGGACCGGTTGCGGCGCCTCTCGGCCACGCTGCCCTTGCCCGCGGAGATCCGGGTCGTCGAGGCGGAGGACATGCCGGCCCTGATGCGCTCCGCGGATTTCCTGGTCCATGCCGCCGAGGTCGAGCTCGAGGGGATGGCGCTGCTCGAGGCGCTCGGCACCGGCCTCCCGGCGCTGATCGCCGACGCGCCGCTGAGCGCCGCGAGCCGGTTCGCAGTCGGCGACGAGTTCCGTTTCCCAGCCGGCGACGTCGACGAGCTGGCCCGGAGAATCGACTTCCTGATCGACCACCCGGACCGGCTGGCCGCGGCACGCCAGGCGAGCCTGGCCGTCGCCCGAGGGCTGACGCTCGAGGCCTCCGTCGCCAAGCTGGAGGCCGTCTACGACCAGGTCGCCCGTCCCGTCCCTGCTAGCGACGCGGACGCTCGCCCCGCACCAGCCACAGCGAGCCCGGCAGCGCCGTGAAGTCGGCGACCATCGCCAGCAGGAACGCGGCGGAGGTGACCAGGCCGAACTGGCGTAGCGGCGGGAAGCTGGAGAAGGCCAGGCCCAGGAAACCGGCGGCGTTGATCAGGGTGGCGAAGAGGATGGCCCGCCCGGAGACCCGCAGCGCGTGGCGCATCGCCCCGTCGAGCCCACCTGCGCCCTCCCCCTCGTGGAGGTGGTGGAAGAAATGGATCTGGTCGTTTTCGGTCGTGCCGAGCACGGTGGTGGCGATGAGGATGGTGGCCACGTTGAGCGAGCCTCCCAGCAGCCGCATCCCCAGGAAGGTGACCAGGATGGCGAAGACCGAAGGGATCATCGCCATCAGCCGTGCCGAGGCGCTGCGGAAGACCACCAGGAAGGCGGCGAAGATCAGCGCCGCGGTGAGGCTGAAGCTCTCGGTCAGGGTCGGCACCAGGCTGGCGCCCACCTTGGCCTGAAGGATCGACTCGCCCACCACCTGCATGCTGGCGCCGTGGAAGGCGGGATCGCCGCCCACCGCCTCGTCCCAGACCCGGCGAAGCTCGCGCGCCAGGGCCTGGTAGTCGGCCTCCGTGCCGCGGGCGAGCAGCACCGTGAGCTGGACGTTGGAGAGCGTCCCCACGTCGATGAAGCCGCGCAGCTCGGGCTGGCTGAGCAGGAGCTGCTCCACGTCTCCGGCCAGCCGGGCGAAGGTGGCCGGGTCCTGCGGGAGCGCTTCTCCCTGGCCCGCCAGGGCGCGTCGCATGCGCAGGAAGGTGGTCGGCCCCACCACCGAGGACACGGCGGGCAGCGCCTCCACCGCGGTGGTGAGACGGTCCAGCCCGCGGAGGACCTCCGGGTCGACCGCGGCGCCGGGAGCCGTCTTGATCCACACCCGGACGGCGTTCAGCCCGGAGACGTGCTCGCGGAAGAAGACCATGTCGCGATGGATGGGCAGGCTCGGGTCGACGTAGTCGAGCGAATCGACGCCCAGCCTCATCGGCGGCAGCCGCCCGGGAATTCCGAACAGCGCCACCAGGCCTGCTGCGGAGAGGGTCAAGGAGGCGACCAGAAGCGGCCACCGCCAGCGAAAGGTGAAGCCGGGGATCGCCTCCGCCACCCGGTCGTAGAGCGCGGAGCGGATGGGGACCGTGCGGCCGGTCGGTGTGCGCAGCAGCTTCTGCAGCGCCGGGAACAGCGTGAATGCCACCACCCAGGCGATGGCGAGGCCGGCCGCCGTCCAGAGCCCCATCTCGCGGATGGGGCGAATGCGCGACACCACCAGCGCGGCGAAGCCCAGCACCGCGGCCACGCTGGAGGCCGTCACCGGCAGGAACTTGTTGGCCAGGGCGTGGAGCTGGTGCACGTCGACCGGCACGCCTTCCGGCTGGTCCACGAAGCGGGAGTGCAGGTAGACCAGCGATGCCAGCGCGGTGACCATGACCGTGAGCGGCACCACCGCCGAGACCACGGTGAAGGAGAAGCCGAGTAGCTGGCCCGCCCCCATCGCCAGCGCCACCGCGGTGCCGAGCGCCAGGAGGATCGCCAGCAACGAGCGGACGGAGCGGTAGAGGAACAGCGCCAGGCCCACCACCAGCAGCCCAAAGACCGGGAACCAGCGGACCGAGGCCTGCCCCGACTCGCGTTCGATCCAGGACTCCACGTAGGGCGCGCCCACCTTGCGAACGTGGGTCACCGCCTTGAAGGGCGTCGTGGCCACCGCCCGGTCGATCGCCGCGAGCCACCCGTCACGTGCCCTGGCACCCTTCGACGGAAAGCCCACGACCAGGCCGAGGAACCGGTCGCCCACCAGCCCCTGCTTGCGCAGGAGCCCGGTGCCCGTGGCGAAGCGGCGCAGCGCCTCTGCGCCCTCGGGCGTCGGCGCGAAGCCAGGATGGGCGCGCCGCCAGGTGTCCAGGGCGGACACCACCGTCACCTCTGGAACCTTTCCCAGCGACGCCGCCAGCGCGTCGGCGTCGGCCAGCGCCGCCGGCTGGAAGGGATCGCTCGACTCGAGGAGCAGCAGCACGAACTGCCCCTCGGGGAATACCCTCTGGAAGTCGCGGGTGGCCAGCCAGTCGGGGTCGTCGCGCATGACCAGCCCGGAGATGGCTCCCTCCGAGGGGATGCGCATCGCCAGGACGGCCGCGGCCGGGACGAGCAGCGCGAACAGGAGCACGATCGGGACCCGCAGTGCCACGATGCGGGCGAAGATGCGCTCGAGGCGGGAGCTGGAAGTCACGCCGGTCTCACCGTAGCACCGGGGTAGAGTCGTTCCATGCGCACTGCGATCGTCGCCCTGGCCACTGCCCTCTCGGCCGCCCCGGTGCACGCAGCCGCCGACCCGCCCCTCACCTTGGTCGCCTGCGCCCCCGGCTATCCAGGCACCACCGAGGAGGCACAGTCCTCGATGGACGCCTTCGCGGCCGCGGTGACGAGAGGCGCCGGCGCGGCCCCCGGGCCGGTGGTGGCGGTCTACGTGCCCACCGAGAAGGAAGGGCTCACCCGCATCCGCGACGCGGCCGTGGCGCTGGTGCCGCTTCCCTTCTTCGTGCAGCACGGCGCCGCGCTCGGGCTGACGCCACGCCTGGTGGTGGAGCAGAAGGGGCTCGGACCGACCGAGCGGTGGACGCTGGTGGCGAAGAAGGGACGCGTCGCCAGGGCCGCGGACCTGGACGGCATGACGGTGTTCTCCATCGCCGGCTACGCGCCGGGGTTCGTGCGCCGTGTGCTCGGGGCGGCGTGGCACCTGCCCGAGTCCACCAAGGTGACGGAGTCGGCGCAGGTGCTCTCCGCGCTGCGCCGGGTCGTCAAGGGTGAGGACGTGGCGGTGCTCCTCGACGGTGCCCAGGGAAATGCGTTGCCGACGCTTCCCTTCGCCGCCGAGCTGGACGTGCTGGCCCGCTCGGAGCCACTGCCGGCGGCACTGGTCACGACGGTGGGCAAGCGGCCGGGGTCCGCGCGCTGGGCGACGCTGGAGAAGGCGCTCCTGTCGCTCCCGGCGGATCCCGCCGGCGCCAGCGCGCTCGACGGCATCCGGATGGTCCGCTTCACGCCCGTCGACCCGGCGGTGCTCGCGGCGGTGCGCAAGCTGTGAAGCCCAGACCTCTCATCCTGTTGCTCGGCCTCGCTGCCTGCGCCGCGCCGCTGCGCACGCTGCCACCCCCCGCCGAGGGGGCCGCCCAGGAGGACCCCGCCGCGCTGGCCGCCCAGTCGCGCGAGGCGACGCGCCAGAGCGGGCACGAGAGCTCGGCGGACGCCCGGCACGCCCTGGTGGAGAAGGCCCTCGAGGCGGGGCAGCGCTGCGTGCAGGTGGCGCCGGCCTCGGCGGAATGCAACTACGCTCTTGCCTTGGCCCTGGGGATCCAGGCCCGCGAGCGCCCCTCCACCGCCACTCAAGGGCTGAAGGCCATGGTCGAGCTGCTCCAGAAGGCCAACCGCCTCGACCCGAAGCTCGACCATGGCGGCCCGGCCCGCGTCCTGGCGCTGGTGCTGGTTCGCGCGCCCACCTGGCCGCTCGGTCCGGGCGATCCGGAGGCGGGGCTCACCGCTGCGCGGCAGGCGGTGGAGCTCTTCCCCGACTACCCCGCCAATCCGCTGGCCCTCTCCGAGGCGCTCCTGGCCACCGACGATCAGGCCGGCTCGGAGGCGGCGGCCGCCCGGGGACTCGCGCTGGCGCGCGCCGCGGCGGCGAGGGGCGAGCGCGACGCCGAGGACTGGATCCGCGACGGCGAGGCGCTGATCGCGGGGCAGTCCCCCCGTTGAAGGACATCAGAACCCTGCCGAGGGCCATGTCCAACATTCGAGAACTCCTCGGCTTTTCACCCGCCCCGCAACGGTGCTCGATTCCGGTGTCCTTGTGTAGAGGCCGTCCTCGAAGGAGTTCACCCATGAAGCTGAAGAGACTGTTCCAGGTCTTGGTGCTCGGCGGGACGAGCCTCCTCGCCGCCTCCGCGTGCGGGAGCGACAGCAGCAGCAACAACAACGGCAACACCGTCCCTCCGCCTCATTCGCTCCTCCCGGACGGCGGCACGCCTCCGACCGGCTACACCGGTCCCACGATTTGGTAGAGGCGACGGAGGCGCTCATCGCCCAGGTCTGGGCGACGCGCCATGGAGTCGAGACGGGGGCCTCTCTCCGGTTCGCAGCGCTCTCGCAAGGGTTGCGCGCGGCCGGTGCGCCCGACACGCTCGTGGAGCTGGCGGCCCGCGCGGCGACAGACGAGATCCGCCATGCCGCACACTGCGCTGACATCCTCCGCGCCAGGCACGCGGAGGTCCCGCCGCCCGAGACGCGGCTGCTGTTCTTCGGCCCCCGGGACCTCACCCCTGAGCAGAAGCTGACCTACGAGGTGGTGGCCCAGTGCTGCATCTCGGAAACCGAGAGCATGGCTACCCTGGTGACGCTCCTCGACGCCGCCGAGGACGCGCATCTGCGCGCTGTGCTCCAGGAGCTCGCACGGGACGAGGTCCAGCATGCGCGGCTGGGATGGGCGTACCTCGGCTGGGCGAGGCCCCGCTTCGACCTGGCGTTTCTCTCCGGATATCTCCCCGCGATGGCCACCGCCTCCACCGGGCCGGAGCTGTTCGGCTCCGCGCCCCCGGAGGTCGACGATGCGGCGCTGCTCCGCTCGGGTGTCGTGCCGCTCCGCGACCGCCGGCGCATCTATCTGGAGACGCTCCGGTCGGTGGTGATCCCCGGGTTCGAGGAGTTCGGGGTTGACACCGGGCCCCTTCGTCGCTGGACTGAAGAGCGAGAAGCGGCGCTCACCGCGCTGGAACACTGACCGCCGTCCCGTTGTGGACGCCCGCGACTGCACATCCGATGACGCTGCGCATCCGCGTCCACCGGTTCGACATCGGACAGGTGGGGTAAGCCTCCGGCGCTTGCACGGAGCTCCTCTGAATACCGCACTGCTGACGACGCTGGCGATGCTCTGCTTCGCGGGCAATTCCCTCCTCTGCCGGCTCGCGCTGAGAGGCGGGGCGATCGACGCCTCGAGCTTCACCGCGGTGCGGCTGGGATCCGCGGCGCTGGTGATGGCGGTGCTGGCGCGCGTGGGTGGGAAGGGCCGGGCACACGGCGGGAGCTGGACGTCGGCGGTGGTTCTGTTCATCTACGCCATCGCCTTCTCCCTGGCCTACCTCCAGATCGGCGCGGGGCTGGGAGCGCTGCTGCTCTTCGGGGCGGTCCAGGTCACGATGATCGCCTGGGGCCTCTTCCAGGGGGAGCGTCCCGACTCCGCCGAGTGGTCCGGCCTGGCGCTGGCGATCCTCGGACTGCTGGTGCTCACCCACCCCTCCGTTTCCGGCTCGCCCCTGGGGGGGATGGCCCTGATGCTGCTGGCGGGTGTGGGCTGGGGCACGTATTCGCTCCGGGGGCGGCGGAGTGGCGATCCGTTGCAGACGACCGCGGCGAACTTCGTGCGCACCGTTCCCCTGGTGCTGGTGATGGTGGCGTTCACCTTCGCCGTCGAGCACCCTCACCTCTCGACCACCGGCGTCCTCGCCGGGGTGGCCTCGGGCGCCATCACCTCGGGCATCGGATACGCAATCTGGTACCGCGCGCTCACCAGACTCAGCGCGGTCCAGGCGGCCACGGTCCAGCTCACAGTACCGGTGATCGCCGCGGCGGGCGGAGTGCTCTTCCTCGGCGAACGGGTGACGCTGGAGCTGGTCGGCGCCGCGGCGCTGATCCTCGGCGGCATCGCCCTGGCGATCCTGAACCGGGGCAAACCTGCCCAGCCTCGCGCCACGCTGGGGCGATGACGTTCGAGCCGTCCATGCCACATCGGGCCACGACCGTTCCTCGAAGGCGCGCGCCGCGGGCTCCGCCGATTGAAGCGGGAACGCTCCCGCGGTAGGGACTGGTAGGGACTGGACAGGGCCTCCCCCACAATCGGCCCTGCGACAGATCGTTCGGGAGGACTCTCCGATGAAGCTCGTCGTCAACGGTCAGGAGCGTGAGATCGACGCGCCGCCCGACATGCCGCTCCTCTGGGTGCTCCGGGACGTGCTCGGCCATACCGGCGCCAAGTTCGGCTGCGGGATGGCCCAGTGCGGGGCCTGCACCGTGCACCTCGACGGGAAGGCCGTCCGGGCCTGTGTCACCCCGGTGTCGGCCGTGGGCAGCCGCGCCGTCACCACCATCGAGGGTCTGTCGCCCGATGGATCGCATCCGGTCCAGCGTGCCTGGGCGGAGATCGACGTCGTCCAGTGCGGTTACTGCCAGCCGGGGCAGATCATGACCGCCGCCGCCCTCCTGGCCACGAACCCGAAGCCGACCGACGCGGACATCGACGCCGCCCTGTCGGGGAACATCTGCCGCTGCGGTACCTACCAGCGCATCCGCGCCGCCGTGCACCGGGCCGCCGAGCTGAAGGGAGGCGCCTGAGCCATGGGCGCGTTCAGCAGACGCGACTTCCTCCACTCCTCGGCTGTCGCCGGAACGGGGCTGGTCATCGCCTTCACCATCCCTCGCCGGGCCGAGGCGCTCGCCGGCGGTCCACCGAAGAAGAAGCCTCTGCCCCCGCCCAACGCGTTCCTGCGCATCGCGCCGGACGACTCGGTCACCGTCCTCCTCGCCCACTCGGAAATGGGTCAGGGCATCTGGACCACGCTGCCCATGCTCCTCGCCGAGGAGCTCGACTGCGACTGGGCGAAGATCCGCGTCGAGCACGCTCCCGCGGCGCCGGTCTACGCCCACACCGCCTACGGCGCGCAGATGACGGGCGGCTCGACCACCACCTGGTCCGAGTTCGAGCGATACCGGACGGTGGGCGCCATCGCCCGCCAGCTGCTGGTCCGCGCCGCCGCCGAGAGGTGGAAGATCGACGCGGCGAAGCTCCGGGTCGAGAACGGGTTCGTCATCGGCGGCGCTCGCCGGGCCTCCTTCGGAGAGCTGGCCGAGCGGGCGCGGGCACTCCCCACGCCGGAGAAGGTCACCCTCAAGCCCCCCGAGCGGTGGAAGCTCATCGGCAAGCCGATGCGGCGGCTCGACACCCCCGAGAAGATCACCGGGCGAGCGGTGTTCGGGATCGACGTGCAGTTTCCCGGGCTGCGGACGGCGGTGGTGGCTCGCTCCCCCGTCTTCGGCGGCACCCTGAAGTCCTTCGACCCGACCGAGGCGCACAAGGTTCCCGGCGTCGAGCAGGTGGTCCAGGTCCCGAGCGGGGTGGCGGTGGTGGCGGCCAACACCTGGGCGGCGAGGCTCGGACGAGCGGCCCTGAAGACCGACTGGGACCTCGGACCTGGCGCGACGATGGACAGCGAGCGGATGCGGGCCGAGGCGCTCGCGCTCTCGCGCACCGCCGGACCGGTGGCACTGGACAAGGGAGACGTCGACACCGCGCTGGGCAAGGGCGCCCGGCGGCTGGAGGCCGACTACGAGGTCCCCTACCTCGCCCACGCGCCCATGGAGCCTCTCAACGCCACGGTGAAGGTCGAGGGCGATCGGTGCGACATCTGGACCGGGACCCAGTTCCAGACCTCGGACCAGGCCACCGCGGCGCAGATCCTCGGCCTCAAGCCCGAGCAGGTGGCCATCCACACCACCTTCCTCGGCGGCGGATTCGGCCGGCGTGCCACCACCAGCTCCGACTTCGTCCGGGAGGCGACCGAGGTGGCCAAGGCCGCGAAGGTCCCGGTCAAGGTGGTCTGGACCCGCGACGACGACATCCGCGGCGGCTACTACCGTCCGGCGTTCCTTCACCGGATCGAGGCGGCGCTGGATGCGCGCGGACGGCCCGTGGCCTGGAAGCACACCTTGGTGGGCCAGTCGATCATCACCGGAACGCCGTTCGAAGGGGCGATGGTCAAGAACGGAATCGACGAGGCCTCCGTCGAGGGCGTGGTCGACTCGCCCTACCTGGCGGCGATCCCCTCCCGGAAGGTGATGCTCCACTCGCCGAAGCCACCCATCCCGGTGCTCTGGTGGCGGTCGGTCGGAAACAGTCACACCGCCTTCGCCATGGAGTCGATGATCGACGAGCTGGCGCATGCTGCCGGGCAGGACCCGCTCGCCTACCGCCTGGCGATGCTCAAGGGCTCTCCGCGTCACGCCCGGGTGCTGCAGACCGCGGCGGAGAAGGCGGGTTGGGGGCGCTCGCCCGGCCCCGGTCGCGCGCTGGGCCTGGCGATGCACGCCTCCTTCGAGAGCGTCTTCGCCCAGGCGGCCGAGGTCTCCCTCGAGCCGGACGGCCGCATCCGGGTGCACCGGGTCGTGTGCGCCCTGGACTGCGGGCAGCCCATCAACCCCCTCGGGATCGAGGCCCAGGTTCAGAGCGGCATCGCCTTCGGGCTCGGCGCCGCGCTCCACAGCGCGATCACCTTCCGCAACGGTCGGGTCCAGGAGAGCAACTTCCACGACTACCGGGTCCTGCGCATCGACGAGATGCCTCGGGTGGAGGTCCACATCCTCAAGAGCAGCGCGAAGATGGGCGGCATCGGTGAACCCGGGCTTCCCCCCATCGCCCCGGCGGTGGCGAACGCGCTGTTCGCGCTCAGCGGGAAGCGGCTCCGCTCCCTTCCCTTCCGCCTGGCCTGAGGTGACCGTGCGCCCTCTGCTCGCCTCCGTGCTCATCCTCGCCGCGCTCGCGCTCGGCTGTTCCCACGACGCCCGCCAGGGTCCTCCCACGGGCGGCCCCGCGGCCGCCGCGCCGGCCGCATCGTCGGACCCGGTCGCCGCGTTCGAGACCGTCCGCGCCGTGCTCCAGGACCCCCGCTGTCAGAACTGCCATCCGCCGGGGGATCGCCCGCTCCAGACGGACCGGAGCACGGTGCACACGATGAACGTCCAGCGCGGGCCCACCGGACACGGCATGCCGGGCGCCGAGTGCGGCACGTGCCACGGCAGGGCCAACCTCCCCGACAGCTACGGAGCGCATCAACCGCCGGGCGTCTCCCCCGACTGGCATATGCCTCCGCCGGAGATGCCGATGGTCTTCGTGGGCCGGAGTTCCCGCGAACTCTGCGAGCAGCTCAAGGATCCTGCCCGGACCGCGATCTCCACGGTGCCGGCGCTCCTCAAGCACGTGAGCAGCGATCCGCTGGTGCTCTGGGGATGGACACCCGGGTTCGGAAGGAAGCCAGTTGCGGTGCCACACGCCGAGTTCGTCGCCGCGTTCCAGCGCTGGACGGATGCCGGCCGTCCCTGTCCACAGTGATGCCGGCGGCCCGGACGTGATCGCGTAGCCAGCCGCGAAATGGCCCCGGAACCAGAAACATCCTGATTCCGGGGCCTTCAATGGTCGGGGCGACTGGATTTGAACCAGCGACCACCTGCACCCCAAGCAGGTGCGCTACCAGGCTGCGCTACGCCCCGGGAACTGCTCGGCAATACGGCGGACTGCGGGGAAGCGGGGGTGTACCTGCGAGCCCCCGACGGGTCAAGCCGCTCCGTCCGACCCGGAGCCGCCGCGAGCAGCCGCCTCGGCGGCTTCGGCCGAGGCGTTCAGCGCGCTCTTCAGCACCTGGCTGGGGCGGAAGGTGAGCACCCGGCGTGCGGAGATCTCGATCTCCTTGCCGGTCTGGGGATTCCGCCCGACGCGCGCGTTCTTCTGGCGCACCTGGAAGTTCCCGAAGCCGGAGATCTTGATCTTGTCCCCGCGCTCCAGCGTCTCCTTCACCGTGTCGAAGACCAGCTCGACGATCTCCGCGGACTCTTTCTTGGAGAAGCCCACCTTCTCGTAGACGCCTTCGATGATGTCGGCCTTCGTCATGGACCCCAAGCATGCCTGCCTGCTCGCGAAAGTGTCAACTTACCGGAGTTGCTAAGGGTTTTAGCGACCCCTCAGCTGGCCGCCCAGGCGCCGCTGGACCTCGTCCACGATGCGCCGGTGGGCCTCCTGGACCTCGTCGTCGCGGAGGGTGCGCTCCGGTGAGCGATAGGTGAGCGCGAAGGCCAGGTTCTTCTGCCCCTCGGGCAGAGGTGGGCCGGTGTAGACGTCGAACAGCACCGCGTCCTCGACCAGCGGCTGGCCCACCTCGCGGATGACGGCGCGCACCTCGGCCGCCTCCATCGTGACCGGGACGACCACCGCGAGGTCGCGGAGCACTGCCGGGTAGCGCGGCAGCGGCTGGAACTGGGGCGAGAGCCGCGCCACCTGCTCCAGCCCCTCGAACTCGAGCTCGAAGGCGAACACGCCCGGGGGGAGCTCGAGGTGCTGCGCCACGAGGGGATGCACCTCGCCGATCCACCCCAGCACCACGTCCTCGACCCGGGCCTCGGCCGTCGCCCGCGGGTGGAACGGCGCCACGCGGGCCAGCCGGCAGCTCAGCTCCCCGGCCGACAGCGCCGAGACGATGGCCTCCACCGCGCCCCGGGCATCGGCGAAGTCGTTCTGCGCGTCCTTCGAGGTCCAGCTCCGCGGCTCGCGACGGCCCCAGAGCACTCCGGCGACGTGGAGCCGCTCCTCGGCCACCGGCCGGAGGTCCTTGCCGCCGTGCGGATCGCGCAGGTAGGCCCGGCCAATCTCGTAGAGCCGGAGCGACTCGGGCTGGTGCCGCAGGTTCGAGGCGACGTTGGAGAGCAGCGAGGCCAGCAGGGTGGTCCGCATCACCGCCTGCTGGGGGGTGAGCGGGTTCTTCAAGCTGACCGCCCCCACCGGCGTCCCGAGCTTCTCCAGCGCCCGCGGCGTCACCCACGGCAGCACGCCCGGATCGACGAAGCTGTAGTTCACCACCTCGTCGAAGCCGGCACCGGAGAGCGCCCCGCGGATGCGCCGCTCCACCTCGACCCACGCCGGCTCGGGAACCAGCTCGCCTGAGCTGGCCGGGAGGACCGAGGGGATGTGCTCGTATCCGCGGATCCGTGCGACCTCCTCCACCAGGTCCTCGGGTCGCTCCACGTCCTGGCGCCATCCAGGGACGCGCCAGCGACCGCCCGCCTCGGCGGCGAAGCCGAGGGACGAGAGAATGGAGCGGACCTCCGAATCGGGCGTTGCGGCCCCGAGCAGGCCGTCCACCTCGCCCGTGGCCAGCGGGACGACGCGCGGCTCGGCCGGGCGCGGGTGCACGTCGATGCGCCCCCGCCGCACGGTGGCCCCGGACAGCTCGGCCATCAGCGCCGCGGCATGGTCCAGCACCTCGGGCAGCACGGTGCGGTCCACGCCGCGCTCGAAGCGGTAGGACGCCTCGCTGTGGAGCTGGTGGCGTCGGGCCATCCGGCGGATGGTGCCCGGGTCCCAGTTCGCCGCCTCGAGCAACACCCGGGTCGTCCCGTCGCTGACCTCGGTGTCCGCACCGCCCATGGTGCCGGCGAGCGACTGCGCCCCGCGCGCGTCCTCGATGACCAGATCGTCCGCCACCAGGGTCCGCTGCTTGCCGTCGAGCGTGGTCAGCGGCTCACCCTCGCGTGCCCGCCGCACCCGGAGGACGCCGCCCTGGATGCGGTCCAGATCGAAGGCGTGAAAGGGCTGGCCCAGCTCGAGCATCACGTAGTTGGTGACGTCGACCACGTTGCTGATGCTCCGCACCCCGCAGCGCTCCAGTCGCCGCCGGAGCCACGCGGGCGACGGTCCGATGCGAACGCCCTCGAGCACCCGGGCGGTGAAGCGCCGACAGCCCTCCGGGTCAGCGATCTCGATGCGGATCGCGTCCGAGACCGGCGCGCCCGACTCGGCCGGCACCCGGAGCTTGCGCTGCAGCGGGACGCCGAGCACCGCCGCCGCCTCCCGCCCCACGCCGAGGTGGCTGAGCGCATCGCCCCGGTTCGGCGTCACGTTCACCTCCAGCACCGTGTCCTCGAGCCCCAGCGCCCGGGCCAGCGGCGTCCCGGGCACCAGGTCCCTGGGGAGGATGAGGAGCCCGCTCGCATCCTCGGAGAGGCCGAGCTCCTTGCCCGAGCAGAGCATTCCCTGGCTCTCGACCCCCCGGAGGCTGGCGCGCTGGATGGCCGTCCCGCCCGGCAGGGTCGCCCCCACGGTCGCCAGCGGGACGAGGTCACCCACCTGGAAGTTCTTCGCCCCGCAGACGACTTGCAGTCGCGCGCCGCCCGCCTCCACCTGGGTGACGGACAGCTTCTCGGCATCGGGGTGCGGAGCCGCCGCCGCGATGCGTGCGACCACCACCCCGGCCAGCGCCTCGCCCGGCCGCTCCATCCCCTCCACCTCGAGGCCCGCCCGGGTCAGACGGCGGGCGAGCTCCTCCGGAGCCGGCAGCGGCGAGACGAACTCTTGAAGCCACTCGACGGAGACCTTCATGGCTAGACAGTATGGAGCGACCGGCTCGCTCGTTCAGCGCGGATTAGCCTCGGCAACGCCGCGGCCAGAGCCGCAAACGAGGAGCCGGTCGAGTGAAAACTACAACGCTGACCGTCGGAATGGACGTGCATAAGGAGTCGATTTCCTTCTCGGTGCTGGCCGGTGACCGGGGAGGCGCTCGGCCCACGGTGAAGATCCGGAACGATGCGCTCGAGCTGAAGCGCTGCTTCGGCAGGCTCAAAAAGGAAGGGGCGGTCCGCGCCTGCTACGAGGCCGGGAGTTGCGGCTACGAGGTCTACCGGCAGCTCGCAGCGATGAAGATCCCATGCGACGTGGTCGCGCCCTCGCTCATCCCGGTGCGCGCCGGCGATCGGGTCAAGACCGACCGGCGCGACGCCGAGAAGCTCGCTCGCCTCTACCGCGCCGGCGAGCTCACTTCGATTCGCGTCCCCTCCGAGGCCGAGGAGGCGCTGCGGGATTCTCGTTCGCTGCCGAGAGGATGCGCGCGAGGACGTCATCCGCGAGCGCGACCGACTCCTGAAGTTCCTCCTGCGCCACGGGCGCAGCTTTACCGAGGGCAAGAAGAACTGGTCGATGCCGCACTGGAAGTGGCTTCGCAAACAGACGTTCGAGGCCCCCATCGCACAGACGGTCTTCACCGAGTACTTGGCCCGCCTCGAGGGAACGCTCGGACGTCTCAAGGCGCTCGACCAGGAACTCGCGACAGCCGCCGAGAAGGAGCCCTATAAAACTCCCGTTGCGAAGCTCCGCTGCCTGCGCGGCATCGACACGCTCTCGGCCGTCATCCTCATCGCCGAGATCTGCGACTTCCAGCGGTTCGAGCACCCCGACCAGTTCATGGCTTTCGTCGGCCTCGTCCCGAGCGAGCGCTCGAGCGGAGCCAAGGAGCGGCGGGGCAGCATCACCAAGACGGGCAACGGACACGCCCGGCGCGTACTGGTCGAGGCCGCCTGGCACTACCGGCGCCCGCCACGCCAGAGCGGCGTCATCAAACAGCGCTGGGAGGGCCAGGATGCAAAGGTCGTAGCCCACGCATGGAAAGCCCAGGAGCGGCTGCACCGGCGCTTCCACCGCTTCGTCTCCCGCGGCAAACCTTCGCAGGTCGCGGCCGTCGCCGTGGCTCGCGAGCTCTGCGGCTTTGTCTGGGCCATCGCCCGCGCCGCTTGAAAGGAGCAACGTACGTGCATCGCTTCGAAGCCGGCAGGCAGTGGATGAGCCAGGAACGTAGGAGGGACTCTCGACAGTTCTAAGTGGCGGCGGGCTCGACCCGCCGACCCACGCCGCTAGAGCGAGAAAGCCTCCCGACGAATCACGGTCATGCGGCGGCTCCGCCGACCCGCGAATCCTAGAGTGATCAACCGTCGCAGCTCCCTCGCTCGTCCCCTGCCTGAAGGCCTCGAAGTACGAACCACGAGGAGCTGCGAAGCGAACAGACGCATCGCCACCAACGAACGAGAGAGCTGACTTGACGGGTCGCTCCATCCTAGAACTGTTCCAGGAGTCGGACGTCGTTCTCGAACAGGCTGCGCAGGTCATCCAGGCCGTAGCGCAGCATCGCCACCCGCTCGATGCCCATGCCGAAGGCGAAGCCGGTGACGCTGCCCTCGGGGTAGCCCACCGCCTTGAAGACGTTGGGGTGCACCATCCCGCAGCCGAGGATCTCCAGCCATCCGCTCTGCTTGCACAGGCGGCAGCCCTTCCCCGCGCAGCCGCCGCAGCTCACGTCCAGCTCGCCCGACGGCTCGGTGAAGGGGAAGAACGACGGACGGAAGCGCGTCTTCCGCTCCGGGCCGAAGTAGGCCCGGACGAAGGCGTCGAGCGTTCCCTTCAGCTCGGCCATGGTGACCTTCCGGTCCACCAGCAGCCCCTCGATCTGGTGGAACATCGGGGTGTGCGTCGCGTCGGAGTCGGCGCGGTACACCTTCCCCGGCACCACCACCCGGATCGGCGGCTTCTGGGCGAGCATGGTCCGCACCTGCCCTGGCGAGGTGTGGGTCCGGAGCACGATGCTCCCGGGGTCGTGCTGCAGATAGTCCCCGTGGACGTAGAACGTGTCCTGCATGTCCCGCGCGGGATGGTCTGGTGGGAAGTTCAGCGACTCGAAGTTGTAGGTGTCGAGCTCGACTTCCGGGCTCTGCACCACGTCGAAGCCGAGGCGCTGGAAGGTCCGCGTCACCTCCTCGAGCGTGCGGGAGACCACGTGTCGCCGGCCGGGGCGGCGCATCCGGCCGGGGAGCGTCACGTCGATCGGCGCTGCGTCCAGCTCGGCCTGCAGCGCGGCCCGGGCGAGGCGCTCCTGGGCCTCGCCGAGCATCGACTCGACCTCGGCCTTCACCCGGTTGGCCACCTCGCCCACCCGGCGGCGCTCGTCCGGTGCGAGCTTGCCCATCCCGCCGAGCACCGCCGAGAGCTCACCCTTCTTGCCCAGGTAGCGGACCCGCAGCGCCTCGAGGCCGGACGCATCCCGGGCGCCGGCGATCTCCTCGCGCGCCTTGCTCGCCAGCGATTCCAGTCGGTCCTGCATGTGCTACCTCCCGAAACGACAAAGGGCCGCCCCTGGGGGCAGCCCTCGTGTCGGCTCGCCGGGGTTGACGCCCCCCCGGCAGGGGTCCGATGTCAGGCCGCCGCGATCTTCGCGATGGCCGCAAAACCCTGCGGATCGGCGACGGCGATGTCGGCCAGCACCTTGCGGTCCAGCGCCACGTCCGCCTTTGCCAGCCCGGCGATGAGCCGGCTGTAGCTCAGGCCCGAGAGCCGGGCGGCGGCGTTGATCCGGACGATCCACAGCGAGCGGAAGTCCCGCTTCTTCCGGGCCCGATCCCGGCTGGCGTAGTCCAGCGCGCGCTCCACGGCCTGGTTCGCCCGCTTGTAGCAGTTCTTCCGCCGGCCCCGGTAACCCTTGGCCAGCTTCAAAATCCGGTTGCGCCGACGGCGCGCCTTGAAGCCCTTCTTGACCCGCATGACTCGTCCTCAGTTCGCCCCGTAGGGGAACAGCTCCTTGATGACCTTCTTCGCGTCCATGTCGCGAAGGTAGCCGGTGCCGCGGTGGCGGCGATCGTTGTTGGCGGTCTTGGAGAAGGTGAACAGGTGCTTCCCGTAGGCCTTGGCGTGCTTCACCTTGCCCGACTTCTTCACCTGGAACCGCTTCTTGGCCGCACTGCGCGTCTTCAGCTTCGGCATCGCTCGACTCCTAAACGTGTCCTGGCCCGGCTGGGGCCTTGGAGGCGGCGGCGGCGGCAGGGGCCGGCTCCGTCTTCCGCTCTGCTTCCTGTTGTGCCGCCCGTTGCCTGGCCAGATCGCGCGCCCGCTGGGCGACCTTGGGGTTGGGGGCGAGGATCATGAACATCTGCCGGCCTTCCATTCGGGGCACCTGCTCCACCACCCCGACCTCTTTCACGTCCTTGATGACGTCTTCGAGCAACGCCTGGCCGAGCTCCTTGTGGGTGATCTCCCGGCCCCGGAACATGATGGTGATGCGCGCCTTGTTCCCCTCCTCGAGGAAGCGCTTCACGTTCCGGACCTTGAACTCGTAGTCGTGCTCCTCCGTCTTCGGCCGCATCTTCACCTCCTTGAGGTGAACCACGACCTGCTTCTTCTTCGCCTCCGATGCCCGCTTCTTCTCCTCGTACTTGAAGCGGCCGTAATCCATGATCTTGCAGACCGGAGGCTTGGCCATGGGGTTGACCTCCACGAGGTCCATCCCGAACTGATTGGCCTGCTCCAGTGCCGCTTCGATCGTCAAAACACCCAGCTGCTCGCCAGCGGGCCCGACCACGCGCACTTCACGGGCGCGGATCCGCCGGTTCGTTCTCTGGTCGCGAGCGATGTGAGTCGACCTCCAGCTGGGGGAAGCCTGCCCGTGTAGGCGCAGGGGTCCAAAAGGCGGGGCAAGATACTTGCCTGACGCCCCAAGTCAAGCGAGCCCTCCGGTTCTCCCCATAGCGCGGAAAGGCGCACACTGCACGGCGATGCGAGCCTTGCTGACCCTGGTCCTGGCCGGGTGGACGGTGTCGGCCTCGGCAGCCCCCCGCTCGGGAGGGGACACCTCGACGGGGCTTCTCTTCCACGACACCTGTGCGGGGGGCAAGGCCCCGGTCTGCAGCCGGCTGGGGCGGATGTTCATGCCCGGGTTTGTGACCCGGAACGAGCAGAGGGCGCTCCGGGCGTCCAAGGCCTACTGCGAGCTGCTGGGGACGCCCTGGGAGTGTCTGGATGCCCGGGAGCGGGTGCTTCGCCAGCGGCCTCCGGACCTGCCAGCCGCGGCGCGGTTCGCCGAGGGGGCGTGCAAGTCCGGCTCCCCGCGGGGCTGCGTGCTCTGGGCGGAAGCGGTGGGGTGTGGCCGGGGTGTCCCGGCCGACGTGAAGAAGGGGCTCGGGGTGCTCCGGCGCCAGTGCGAGCAGAGCCCGCAGGCCTGTCTCGAGCTGGCGGTGTGGCTGGACTTCCCGGGGGCAGCGGCGGCGCTGGACGGCTCGCCGGCCAAGGCGAGCGCGACCTACGTGGCGGCGGAGATCGCGCTCACCAACGACCGCGTGGACCGCGCCGCCGAACTCCTGGCGCTGCTCCCCAGGAGCCAGTCGCCATGGCCCGAGCGACGGGCATTCCTCTCCGCGATGATCGGGCTGGCGCGCCGTGACCAGGCGGCCTTCCGTGCCGGGGTGAAGCAGCTCCAGACGCTGAAGCCGGACGAGCGGGTGACGCGTATCCTGGGGCGAGTGGCGTCGGGCGACTGGACGGCCGGGTGGATGCCAGCGCTGATCTCCGCCTGGACGGAGGAGCGGAAGCCCGAGCTGAAGGGTGACCCGTTCCTCCTCCCCTCCTTCGAGCCTCAGTCCACCTGCATCCCGGACGAGCGTGAGCCCGCGAACGCTGGATCACCGGACACCGTGGAGGGCTTCGTGACCCGCCTCGCGCACCGGTTCCACGGTCGGCCGAGGCTGCCACCCCCGCGCGCGCTGCTCGAGGCGGCGCAGATCCACGCGGCGGGACGGGACGACGGGGTGCGGCTGATCGCCCTGTCGCTGCTGGTCGAGCCGTTCCTCACCGCCGAGCAGCGGGAGCAGTCACGCGCTCCTGCCGCGGCGACCCTTGCCGCCCTGGCCGACGCACACCCGCGGGAGCCGTTCTTCCAGCTCGCGGCGGTGGCAGGCCCGGACGCCGAGACTGCGCCGGTGGGGGTCCCGGCGCTCGAGCGACTGGAACGCCTGACCAAGCTCGGACAGCTGCGCTTCCCCGGCCGCCTCTTGCAGCAGACGCTGGAGCGCTACCTCGCGCCCGACGACTTCTCGGACTTCGGGCTGAGCACCGCGGTGGAGGTGGTGCTGGACATCGACCTCGAGCGGTACCTGGAGCGGGTGCTGAACGAGGCCGGAGCCCCCGAGCGCCGGGTGGCGGTGGTCCGGACCCTGGCGTGGCAGATGTCCCGGAGCGAGTGGCTGGTGCATCTCTTCACCGGAGCGCGGCTCCTGTCGGCCGTCGCCGAACGCACCGGCAGCGACGCCGACCGGGCGCTGGCGGCATCAACTCTCGCCCATGGCCAGCGGCTGTGGAGCAGCTGGACGACCTTCCCCCGGATGGGGCGGTGGCCGGCATCCGCGCTTCCGGACGAGCTGCGGGCCCGCGGGTTCGAGGACGAGGTGGGAGTGCTCGAGCGCTACGCGGCGATGGGTGCGGAGTGAGGCCCCACGCGGCGCAGTTCTCCGCACACGGCGCACCTACAGCAGCCTGCACGGTGCGTTTTCGAGCGAAGCAACACGAGCTCGAGAGGTGTTGCATCCGGGTCCACGGGGCCGACGAAACAAAGCCAAACTTCCGGGACACAGGACGTGGCACGAGGGATGCGATGGACGGGGGCGTCTCGTCTCTGGAGGTCGCACCGTGAACAGCTCCCCCGCCGCCGTCTCGCCTGTTGTCGTCCGTTGGGTCTCGCTGCTGGCGCTCGGCTACGTCGCCGCCAGCACCCTCCTCGTCCGGGACTACATCGTCCAGACCCGGACGGCGATTCACTCCCAGGCGGCCCGGCCGGCGCCCGTGAACGACTCGGCGTACGCCAACCGCTGAGCGAGCTCTCTAGGGCGCGGAGGCTTCCTTCGAGAGCAGCTCGAGGAACGCGTCGAGCGGCATGCTCTTGAGGTCCTCGCCTCCGTAGCGCCGCGGGGCGACCGCGCGCTGCTCCACCTCCCGATCGCCGATGACCAGGGTGAAGGGGATCTTCTGGAGCTGGGCCTCGCGGATCTTCGCGTTCATCGTCATCCCGCGATCGTCCAGCTCGGCGCGGAAGCCACGGCAACGAAGCAGCTCGAGCACCTCGCGGGCGTAGGGCAGCTGGCGGTCGGCGACCGTGACCAGCTGGACCTGGATCGGTGCGAGCCAGGTGGGGAACGCCCCGGCGTAGTGCTCGACCAGGATGGCGATGAAGCGCTCGAAGCTGCCGTAGATGGCACGGTGGAGGACGACCGGGCGGTGCTCGGCGTTGTCCTCGCCGACGTAGGAGAGCTCGAAACGCTCGGGGGCGTTGTAGTCGGCCTGGATGGTGCCCAGCTGCCAGGTGCGCCCGATGCTGTCCTTCACGTGGAAGTCGAGCTTGGGGCCGTAGAAGGCGCCGTCGCCCGGGTTCTGCTCGTACTCGATGCCGAGCGATTTCACCGCCGACTCCAGCGCCGCCTCGGCACGGTCCCAGAGCGCGTCGTCGCCGATGCGCTGCGGCGGGCGGGTGCCGAACTTGGCGACGTACGTCAGGCCGAACGCGGCGTAGACCTTGTCCAGGAGCTGGATGAAGCGCTTCACCTCGTCGGCGAGCTGTCCCTCGGTGCAGTAGATGTGCGCGTCGTCCTGGGCGAACTGCCGGACCCGGGTGAGGCCGCTGAGGCTGCCCGACGCCTCGTTCCGGTGCAGCACGTCCTGGGTGGCGTACCGCAGCGGCAGCTCGCGGTAGCTGTGCTTCCGGGACGCGAAGTACAGATGGTGCGAGGGGCAGTTCATCGGCTTCAGGCTGAAGTCGTGCTCGCCGGTCTCCTTGTCGAGGACCAGGAACATGTTCTCGCGGTACTTGCCCCAGTGGCCGCTCTTCTCCCAGAGCGCCTTGTTGTAGAGGAGCGGGGTCTTGATCTCCTGGTAGCCGTTCTCGCGGGTCCAGCGACGGATCTGGTCGGCGAGCACCTGGTAGAGGACGGTTCCCTTCGGGCTCCAGAAGGCGGCGCCGGGGGCCTCGGGGAAGAACTCGAACAGGTCGAGCTCCCGGCCGAGCTTCCGGTGGTCGCGCTTCTTCGCCTCCTCCTGCTGCTTCAGCCAGGCGTCGAGCTCCTTCTTGTCGAAGAAGGCGGTGCCGTAGATGCGCTGGAGCATCGGATTGCGGTGGTCGCCGCGCCAGTACGCGCCGCTGGTGCTCAGCAGCTTGATGACGCCGATCTTTCCGGTCGACGGACCATGCGGGCCGAGGCAGAAGTCGACCCAGTCGCCGTGGCGGTAGAGAGTCAGCGTCGTGGCGCCCTTGGCGACGATGTCCTCGATGATTTCCACCTTGAACTTCTCGCCCTTGGACTCGAAGAGCTGGATCGCGTCGGCGACGTTCACCTCCTCACGGACGAAGGGGAGGTTCTGGGCGACCTCCTTGTTGGCCTCCGCCTCGATCGCCTCGAGCTCCTCCGGGGTGAACGGCTTGTCGCGGAAGAAGTCGTAGTAGAAGCCGCCGTCGATCGTCGGGCCGATGGTGACCTGGGTCCCGGGGAAGAGCTTCTGGACGGCGCTGGCCACCACGTGCGCGGCGTCGTGACGGATGGTGTCCAGGGCCTCCGGAGTCCTGGAGGTGAGAATCTCCAGCTTCCCGTTCTCGGTCAGCGGCCGCGAGAGGTCGACCTCGTTGCCATTGAAGCGCGCGAGGACCGCCGCCTTGGCCAGGCCGGGGCCGATGGACTCCTTGACGAAGTCCCCGACGCGGATGCCGACCGGGGCAGCCTTGGCGCTGCCGTCCGGGAGGGTGATCTGGATGCTGTCCGACATGGGAGGCGGATACCTACGGGATTGTTGCCCGTGGCGCCACAGCCCGGCTGGGCCGTCACCCCCAGCGCCACGCCCAGGGCAACAAATTCCCTAACACAGGCCACACAAAGGCCGGCACGGCGAATGCGATGGATGGGGCCGTTCTCGCCGTTGGAGGTCAAGCCCCATGTCCCGCTCCGCCGCCGTCATTCCGTCTGCTCCCCGTTCCCACATCGCCCGCTGGGTTGCCCTTCTAGCCGTCGGCTACCTCGCGGGCAGCGCTCTCCTCGTTCGGGATTTCGTCGTGCAGAACCGGACGGCGACGCAGGCACAGGTGGCCCACGAGGCGGCCGTTTCCAGTCCCTCGTACGCGGCCCGCTAGTACTCCCCTCGCGGGGCTGCATCAGCCCGATCCACCGGCGTCCCCGAGGTCCTGCACCTCGGTGCGTAAGACCTTGCGCCAGCGACCCCGAAGACTTGAGCCGTCTCAGATGCTGTGGGCCCTAGTGGTTTCGAACCACTGACCCCTACCGTGTCAAGGTAGTGCTCTACCGCTGAGCTAAGGGCCCCGAAGAGGCAGGGGAAATACCTGCCCGCCCCCCGGGGGTGTCAAGCACGCTCGACCCGGGCCGCGTAGCAGCCGCGCCCGGCGTTGTGCACATGGAGGTACGCCGTCCCGGGAACCGCGAGCAGTCGCTCGAAGAGCGGCGCCGCCTCCCGGCCGTTCACCACCACCCCATCGAGCATCTGTCCTGCCTGGTCGAACGCCCGGACCGAGAGCGTGCGGCGGGCGAGCACCTCCGGAACTTCGTTCACCTCTGGATGCGCTTCCTCGGCGCCATCCTCGACGAAGATCGCGTGCTGCGAGCGGTACGGGGTGGCGGCAGGCTGGTGCTCGAAGTTCAGGAGGAGCATCCGGGCACCACGCGGAGCGTCCCGGAGCGACACGCGACAGGGGAACCCCGGCGATTCGTCGGCGATCTTCACCTCGACCCCCCGCTTCACCAGCTCGGCCTCGGGCAGCCCGTAGAGCGGCCGGAACAAGGACGACGGCAGACCCACCACGCGAAACGCCACGGCGCACCTCCTGATTCGATGTCGCCGGAGAGTGTGGCGCCGGGTGGCCTCGGTGGCGTTCTGCTTCCTGCGATCGAAGACCGATGGGCTCCGGCCTCAGCCCGCGAGCTCGAGCGCGCGCCGCAGCACGGCATCGAACATCGCCGGGGTGAGCCGTCCGGTCTGCGTGTTCTGCTGGCTCACGTGGTACGCGCCGACCAGCCGCGGTGCGCCGTCGAGCGACAGCTCCGCCCCGTGCGCGAACTTCGGCGCCGGACGCGGCACCGCGACGCCGCGCCCGCGGAGCACGCCCAGGACGGAAGACCAGGCAATGGCCCCCAGCGCCAGCACCACCTGCGGGTGGAGGAGCTCGAGCTCCCGGGCGAGCCACGGTCCGCAGCGGGCGAGCTCGTCCGGACGCGGCACATTGTCCGGAGGGGCGCACCGCACGGCCAGCATCACCCACACTCCCTGGAGCCGGAGGCCGTCGTCCCGCGACTCGCTCCGCGCCTGATTCGCCAGCCGGGCCCGGTGCAGGGCCGCGTAGAGGAAGTCGCCCGAGCGATCCCCGGTGAAGACGCGTCCGGTCCGATTTCCACCGTGCGCCGCCGGCGCGAGGCCGACGATCGCCAGCCGCGCACGCGGATCACCCCACCCGGTAACCGGCCGTGCCCAGTACGTCCAGTCGCGGAACGCCCGCCGCTTCAGCCGGCCTACCTCCTCGCGCCAGCGCACCAGCCGGGGACAGGCCACGCAGGTGGGGATGCACGCCTCGAGCGCCGTCAGGGTCCTCAGGCGAGGTGCCACCAAGGCGGGGCTCCGTACCAGTCCGCGAGGACAGACCGAACGCGCGCTCACCGGCAACCCTCGGCGCCCCAGCCGGAGAGCCGCGCCCGGGCGAACACCGGCCGCTGCCGAGAGGCTATAGCAACAACCCTCACACTGGGTGACATCAAACGACCACGGTTCAGTGACTTGGAACCCGGCCTGACGTACTCTCCGTTATAGTTGTTGCTATAGCCTCTCGGCACCCGCGCCCGGCCCCCGGGCTCCGGCGCAGCCACCGATGGAGCCACCCCTGCCTCCACCCGCGGGCCGGTCATCGGCTCCCGCCGTCCCGTGCTCCGCCGCGCGAGACCACCGGCTGGGGAGTCGCTGAGGCGAGCTCATCGATCAACCGGCGCGCCGCCTCGGCCTGCGCGGGCTCGTCGCCCACGTCGACCATCAGCTCCGCGTCCGGATGCAGCAGCAGCATCCCGTGTACCTCGCCCGCGTCCACCCCGGCGGGCACCTCCACCCGCAGCGGCAGTCCGCAGACCCCGTCCGCCACGACCGATGCGAGCGGCACCCGGATCCGCACCCGCGCCCGCCGCGGCACCGTGCTGCACTCGGCCGGAGCGCCGCCGATCCCCGACAGCTCCACACCGGAGAACGCGCGCGCCCGGGTCCACTCCTCGCGCGTGGGCCACCCTCCCCTGCTCCACTGGACCGCCACCGGACGCAGGATGCGGAGGCGCGCCGCGAGGTCCTCCGTGAACGGCCCCTCCACGTCCACCGCGAGCCGTCCCGGCGACCAGCGCCGCACCCGCGCCACGTCCACCCCGCGCTCCTCGACCCACGGCCCCACCCGTCCGACGAACGGTGCCAGCGCGGGGGCGCCGAGCGGCGGCCGTACCCGGACGAACGCCGAGCCCGCGAGCCGCAACGTCTCCGCCGTGGACCGCCGGAGCCCGTTGCTCCGCGTGCGCAGCCAGAGCACCACCTCAGGCCGGGCGAGCGCGCGCAGCCGATCCGCCTCCAGCTCCTCCGAGGCCACCACGTGCATCCGGAACCCCGGCAGCACCCAGTCGGCAGGGCCCGCGGCCAGCACCACCGCCAGCGCCACCCAGCTCACGGGACCCGCCGCGCCGGGGCCACCCAGAGGTACCCCCAGCGCAGGAAGTACTGCGCGGTGCTGATCGCCACGCACAGCCCCGTGAAGTAGCCCGCAACCAGCAGCCAGGCGTGCAGCAGCGGCGAGTTGGTGAACGTCTGGTCGAAGAGCCCCAGCACCACGAAGCAGGTGAGCGCGAAGGTGGCGTACTTCCCGATCCGGGAGGGCGCCGCCGGCAGCTCCAGCCCCTTCCGCTTCACCATCGCCGCGCCCGCCGCCATCGAACCGTCACGAAACGCGACCAGGAGCACCATCCACAGCGGCGCCTCGTGCTCGACGTAGAGCACGATCAGCGCCGCCCCGGCCAGCAGCTTGTCCGCGAGCGGATCCAGGAACGCACCGAGCTTCGTCCGCTGATCGAGCAGTCGCGCCAGGAACCCATCGAGCGAATCAGTCACCGCGGCCACCAGGAACACCACCAGAGCCCAGCCCGGCCTCCCGCCGAGGTGGAGCAGCACGAACACCGGCACCGCGAGCAGGCGTGCGTAGGTCAGCAGATTCGGGACGGTCCACTTGTCGGCGGGCACGGGCAGCACAGATGAGAGTCGATTCGCCGGGCCCCCGCAACGGTGCAGCCCGCGAGCATCCAAGGACTCGCCGGTGGGCCAGCACTCCAGAAAGAGACGGTTCATGCTCCGCGGTCCGCTTCTGACGCTCGTCCTCTGCTCGATGTGCATCCTGGGCTGCGGGGCCTCCGCACGCGGTCCCGGCGGGCCCGATTCGGGCATCCCACCCGCTGCCTCGCTCAGCGTCTCACCGATGTCCCAGCGGTTGGTCGCCGGCTCGGGTGCGGTGAACCTCCGTGCGACGCTCCTCGGCGCCACGGCCCCCATCACCTGGGCCCTCTCCGGACCCGGCACGCTCGGGGCCACCAGCGGCGAGCAGACCACCTACACGCCGCCGGCGACGGTCGATGTCGAGACCGCGGCGACCGTGACGGCCAGCGCCGCTCCCGGGCTCAGCGCAGCGGTGAGCATCACCGTGGTGCCGCCGGCGGAGATCACGGTCGCCGGCCGGGTCCTGGGAGTCCCGGGCAACCCGCTCGCTGGCATGACCGTGGCCATCGGCACCAAGACCACGCTGACCGATGCCGATGGCCACTTCTCCATCTCCGGGGTCACTCCACCCTACGATCTGGCCCTCGCCGCTCCCGGGGACCCACCAATGGCCGGCCTGTACCGGGGCCTCACCCGGCCCGATCCGACCCTGGTCTTCGTGTTCTTCGACGGTCTGGGCACTCCCCACTCCGGGGTCGTCTCCGGCATCGTCTCCGGCGGAGACCCGATCCCCGGCGCCGGGGAGTTCACCGGAGCCGTCTTCGCCTCACCCGAGGCCACCGGACTCGTGACCCTCGACTCGAAGGATTTCACCCTCCCTCTCGCGTGGTTCGGGCCCACCACCACCATCGGGACGGTCCACTTGCTCCAGTGGAAGAGCCCCGAGCGCGGCGCGCCACCCACTGCCTATACCGCCTTCGGGACGGTCACCGCGTTGCGGGTCACCGACGGCGAAACCGCCTCCGCGGGGGAGATCCCCCTGTTCGACCCCGGAACGGCGTCGATCTCCGGCGAGGTCGTCGCCCCCGCCGGTGCCACGGTGATCTCCAAGGAGCTCGCGCTCGAGTTCGCGGACCACGCGATCCTCCCCCTCGGAGCCGACACCAGTCACGACTCGCACTTCACCTTCCCGGTCCCGGCAAACATCACCCTGACCGCGGTGGTGACCGCAGTCGCCGAGTTCTTCGCCACGGGCTCGGCCACCTTCCGCCGTGAGACGGGCATCGCCCGAGGAGCAACGGGCGTGTCCATCGTCCTTCCGGCACCCGCGTTGCCATCCACCCCTGCCGATGAGAGCACCGACGTCTCACCCTCCACCGAGTTCCGATGGAGCCTGGTCCCCGGCGGGGTGCATCTGATCCTCTTCAATGGGACGGGGACGAAGCCGAGCTACTACGTGGTGACGGCAGAGACCTCCACCCGGATTCTTGATCTCACCGCGCTGGGGGCTGCGCTCCCGTCGACCTCCCGGTACGCATGGTTCGTCGTGCGGTACGCCCCGTTCGCCAGCGTGGACGAGTACACGGGAATGGGTTCCCTGCTGCCTCCGGTCGGGACCCTCGAAGGATCGATCAGCATTCCGCGCGGGTTCACCACCCGGTAGGCGCCGCGCGCGCCAGCCCCCGCTCAGGGATGCTTCTGCAAGAAGCGGTCGATGGCGTCCTTCTTCTCCGTCGCCTTGCCGGTCTGGAACTGGGTGTCGGTGATGCGCACCTGACGCCCGGCCTGCAGCTCGACGAAGCGCCGCTCCCACTCCTCGGCCGTGACCTCGCTGGGCCCCGGCACCTCGACCCGCGGTCCCTTCGGCGGCGGCGGCTTGGCCGCCTTCTTCACCTGCGCGTTCACCGCCACCCGGCCCTCGGCCACCCGGACCACCGTCTCGCGGATCTTCGGCGGCCGCGTCCCGGCGATGAGCGGGGTGGCGTCCACGCGGAAGATGGTGCCTCGTACCCCGGCCACCGCCCGGGCGGCGCTCACCTCGAAGGTCGAGTCGCTGCCGGCGATGGCCTTCTTCACCTTCGCCCAGACCCCGCCCACCAGGAGCTTCAAGGACACCCGGCTCCGCTCCTGCGCCTGGAACTCCACCCGCTCGATGACCAGCTCGCTGTCCGGGCCGAGCACCACCACGCTCTGGTCGGTCAGGGTGAGCTTCACGTTGCCCGCCGCGCCGGTGCGCAAGGTGTCGTCGAGGTCGACCTCGGCCCCCTGCGCCAGCGGCTCCTCGGCGCCGCCCTTCGGCGTCCGGAAGGCCGGTCCCTCGACCACGGTGATGGTGCCCACCGCGGCCAGCGCCGTGGAGGCCGAGACCAGAGCCACGAGAATCGCCGGGCGCATCACTTGCCGAGCTTGACCTCGAGCGCGTTGCCCGAGACGCCGGTCACCTGCACCTTCTTCTTCCCCAGCGACTTGCCGTCGATCTGTTCCGCCAGACGCTCCGCCGTGCCCAGGTACGTCACCTCGAGCTTCCCGGTGCCACCGGCCAGCGATGGTGAGCCCACCTGGCGCACGCCGGCGCTCCACACCGGGAGCTGCTGGCGGAAGGCCTGCAGGGTGGAGAAGTCGATCGCGTTCTGCACCTCCACCACGATGCGGGCGCCGCTCTGCTCGGAGGCACGGAGCGACTCGATGACCGCCTTCCGCACCTGGCCGGTGATCTCCCCCTCGTGGCCCTTGACGAGGTTGTAGGCGCTCTCCTGGCGGGAGTTGACGCTGACGTTGGACATCTCGCTGTGCAGCTTCCCCGACACCTTGGCCAGCTGCGCCCCGGCCGAGGTCTCGAAGACCCCCAGGTCGTAGTCGCCGGTGAGCGGGAAGGCCTCCCGCTGCTTGCCCTCCTGGACCAGCACCCCGTCCGGCGGGACGTCCCGGAACCCCACCGTCCCGTAGAGGATGTAGTCGGCCTTGCTCAGCGTGCCGATCTCCTTGGCCTCGGTGGCCCCCAGCCCCACCGCCGATGCGACCCGCAGCTTGCCGGCGGCGAACGACGGGTCGAGCACCGTCCATCCGTCACGCTTGAAGGCGTCGGTCAGGACCGTCGAGGTGACACCCGAGCTGGTGGTCACTCCCCTCTCGTCGATGGTCTGTTCTTGCAGGAGCACCACCATCCGCCGCCCCTGCAGCCGCTTGACCAGCGCCTGCACCGCCTGGAGATCGCGGTCCAGCTCGGCCGTCCCGACCTGCGCGCGGACCTTCACCTTCACCACGCCGCGCTCGGTGGTCTGCGACAGGACGTCGTAGCTCCGGACGTAGCCTGCGCTGTGCGAGTACACCTGGTCCGAGACCAGCTGGCTGTTGACCGCCAGCGACTGGGAGCTGACCAGGACGCCGGCGACCTGTTCCACCGCGCTGCGGAGCGCCGCCTCCTTCGCCTCCCGCGCTGCCCGGTCGACGTTGCCGCCGACGATGGCCGCCTCGCCCTCGGCCTCCCTGGTCACCACCGGCGGCACCTTCTCCGCCGCCCAGACCGGAGCGACCAGCACGACCAGGAGCAGCGCCGCGCCTCGACGTGCGTTCCTCATGGGACGATGGCCACCCGTCCCTCGATCAGGACCGTGGAGGAGAGCTGCTCGAGCGCGCGGGCCTCGTCGTCCGCGAGGACCAGGTCCGAGCCCTGCGCCTTCTGGGCCTTCACCAGCAGCGGGGTGCCCCCGAGCGCCGGGGCGTGTGTCGCCTGCTCCAGGCTCTTGAAGTAACGGGCCGGGACCGCGTCCTTGCGCGCCTCCTTGCCCATCATCTCCGCCGAGTAGAGCACCTTGCCCGAGGCGTCGAGCAGCCGTGGCGCGAGGACCGGCTGCACGCCCAGACCCCGCGCATCGACCAGGAGCCCGGTGTGCCGGCCCTCGGTCGCCTTGGCGGTGATCGTCTCCGCCGGAGCCGAGGTGGGCTCGAGCACAGCCTGGGCGATGCCCGACAGCGGCACCTCGACGACCATCTCCACGCCCTGGTCGCTGTAATACCGCTTCTTCACCACCTTGAAGCCCTTCACCACGCCCTCGACCCGGCCCTTCACCTCGTCCCTGGCCATCGCCTCGCCCACCGTCTTGCTGGAGGAGATGTGGATGCCCTTCGCCTGGGCGATGAGGTTCCGGAAGGCGTCGAGCTGCGCGGCCTTCTCCGCCCCGAGCCGTGCCTGCGCGGGGCTGAGCGAGCGCATGTCCGGAGCGCCCGAGCCGGTGGCCTTGATGACCTGGCCCTGCCAGTCGACGCTGCCCTCCCGCTTCGCGGGGTCGGTCTTCGTCGCCTCGCCCTTGGCGGGCTCCGCGGCGAGCAGGGACAGCGTGAGCACAACGGGATGCAGCAGCATCGCGGCGGAGCACCTCCACCTGCCCCCGGGCGCCGAACGTCGGTGTGTCAGCGCCCCCAGTCGCGGGAAGGTCTGGAAATCAGACGTGACCGGTCTGGAGGGTGTCAAGGACCGGGTCCGCGCCGCGACGGCAGCCGGGGCAAAGACACCCCGGTTGTCGTGTGCACGCCGGGGCACAACCACAACGTGCGTCAGGCGGCCTCGTCCGACTCCTCCGCCTCGCTGGCGGTCTCCACGTAACGGCGGATGAGCCGACGGTGGCGCTCGGTGAGCAAGGTGAAGCGGACGCCGTCGGCCTGCGCGTCCTCGGACTCGATCCACTCCCGGACCACCTCGCCCTCGGCGTAGATGACCTCGTTCGAGCCGGGAAGCTGGAACTGGAGCCCCACCCGCTTCCCGGCGTGCTCGGGCTCGAGCAGCCGGGCGAGCCGTACCCCGCCCGGGCTGATGTCGCGCGCACGCGCGGTGTAGGGCACGCCGCCCACATACTTGTTGAGCAGGATGTCGATCTGCGCCCGCCCCGTCCTGCGTTGCTCGGCCATCGGTCCCGCTCCTCCCGAAGGGCTCCGGGGCAAAGCATGCCTCCCGGGAATGACAGGCCGCTGCAGACCTGTTCACTCGCCCCGAACGGTAGGCCAGGGTGTCGATCGGTCAAGAAAACGCCGGGACTTCCTGGTAAGCGACCCCGCCAAACACCCGACGAAGGGAAAGCATCCGACATGCGACGACTGTCCTGGCTCCTCCTCGCACTGGCCGCGCCGGCCCTGGCCGCCGCGCCGGACGGAGGGGTGAGCGCCACACACGGCAAGCCTGACGGCGGCGTGGCTGCCGCGCCCGAGAAGCCGGTCGGCTACCTCAAGACGGCCGACGACAAGGAGCTGTACGCCCTCGGCTACAGCTTCGGCCGGAACCTCCAGGTCTTCGACCTCTCGCCCGCCGAGCTGGAGATCATCCGCAAGGCGCTCACCGAGGGCGCCACCGACAAGAAGCCGCTCATCCCGCTCGAGACCTACGGGCCGAAGATCCAGGAGCTCGCGGCAGCGCGCCACACCCGCGCCGCGCAGAAGAAGGAAGCCCGCGACAAGCCCTACCTCGACGCGGCGGCGAAGCAGAAGGGCGCGCAGGTCCTCTCCTCGGGGGTGGTCTACATCCCGGAGAAGCAGGGCACCGGGCCGGCTCCCAAGTCCACCGACGAGGTGACCGTCAACTACGTGGGCAAGCTCACCAACGGCACCGAGTTCGACTCCAGCTACAAGCGGAACCAGCCGCTCAAGTTCCAGCTGGACAAGGTCATCCCTTGCTGGACCGAGGGCGTGCAGAAGATGAAGGTGGGCGGCAAGGCCCGCCTGGTCTGCCCGGCCAAGGCCGGCTACGGCGAGAACGGCCAGCCCCGCGCGGGCATCCCCGGTGGCTCGGTGCTCGATTTCAACGTCGAGCTGCTGGACGCCAAGGCCCCGCCCCCGCCTCCGGTCCCTACCCCGGGCGCCACTCCCGGCTTCACCCCGCCCCCCGCGGGCAAGTGAGGAAGGGGCCCGCCGCGCCCCGGACGGCCGCGCGCGGGCAGCCTCGGCGGCGCGCGCCGGTCCCCGACCTCTCCGAGCTTCGCGGGGCGCTCCGGCGCTGGACGGCCGAGTGCGTCCGCCCACCCCACCTCCGCTTCCGGCACCCCTGGCTCGCCCCCATGCCCCTCAGCGCGGCGGCGGCGCGGGTCCTCGCGGGCAGGGCCTCCGGGGGCCAGCGCGCCCCGGCGTCCGGGGATGGCTTCAGCTCCGGGGACTACTCGCTCGGGCTCTTCCACCACGACGCGAGCGAGGCGTCGATCGCCCTGCTCGACGATCCCGAGTTCCAGCGCGCGGCCGCGGGCAGCCTGCTCTGCCTGCTCGACTGCGCCGACCCGGACGGCCGCGTGCACCGCGCCGAGCTACCGCACAAGGCGCGCGAAGCCGAGCCGTCCAAGCCGGTCATCGCCCAGTACGCGCTGCGCTGCACCCGGGCGCTCGGCCCGGAGTGGGCGGAGCGCCACCAGGTCTATCCACGCGTCTCCGCCTTCCAGCGGTGGCAGGAGCGCCACCTGGCAGGGCTCCACGGCCTGTTCCTGACGTGGAGCGCGCTCCAGTCCGGCTTCGACACCGACGTGCTCTCCGCCGGGTTCCCCGAGTGCACCATCGAGGGACCGGACACCAACGCCTTCATGGTGCTCGAGTACGAGGCGCTGGCCGAGCTGGCGCGGCTGCTGGGGCGCGGCGGCGAGGCGGACGCCTGGCTGCAGTCCGCGGCCACCCTGCGCCGCCGCATCGAGGAGCTGCTCTGGAGCGACCCGCTCGGCCACTACGTCGCGCTCCGCTGGGAGCACGGGGTGGGCGCGCCGGACGCGGAGATCGTCGGCACCCGGGACGTCGATGGGGTGGTGCGCCCCTTCGTCAGCTGGACCGGGCTGCTTCCGCTCTATGCCGGCATCCCCTCGGCGGACCGCGCGCGCCGGATGGTGGAGGTGTTGCTCCGGCCCGAGGGGTTCTGGGGACCGGTCGGGGTGCGCACCTGCCCGGCGGACGATCTCTACTTCCAGCAGTCACCGCGGGTGCTGCTGTTCGATTTCAAGAAGGCCCGCCGAGGCCCGGTGTCCAACTGGAGCGGCCCGGTCTGGGTGCTCTCCAGCCACTACCTGGCCGAGGGGCTCGCCCGGTACGGCCACGCGGCCGAGGCCCGGGAGCTGGCCCTCAGGACGGCCCGGCTTCTGGCCGACGACGTCGCCCGGACCGGCGTGTTGCACGAATGCTGGAACGACGGGGGGAGGGGCTGTGGCCCCGGAGCGGAACCTTCGTGTCCTGGAACGTGCTGGGCCCCCGGATGCTCGACCGTCTCGGGTGAGCGCCGGGCCTGGACGTGCGAAGGCCCGGGACTCCTTCGACGGAGTGCCCGGGCCAGTCGTGAAGGTGCGTTCTATCGTGTCGAAGGAGTTACTGCGGACGGACGTTCTGCGCCTGCAGGCCCTTCGGGCCACGGGTGATGTCGAAGGTCACCTTCTGCCCCTCGGCGAGGGTGCGGAACCCATCGGCCTGGATGGCGGTGTGGTGGCAGAACACGTCCTCGCCCCCGCCGTCCTGGGTGATGAAACCGAAGCCCTTCGCATCGTTGAACCACTTCACGGTACCAGTTGCCATTTCGTTGCTTCCTTCATGAACGGCCCGGGATCTCAGTCCTGGGCCAGCGACCCCGGCCTTCATGGCTCGAGCGTCGCCGCCAACATAAGAGCTTCTTCCTCCACTGTCCACGCGCTTTTCCAGGAAGGACGGCTGAGAGGGTATGACGCGGTGCCTCACCACCCACACGCGCGGCCGCGGTTCTGTTCTCTCAACCAGCTCTGGAGCGGGGCGAAGTACTCCAGCAGCGCACCCCCGTCGATCCGCCGTTCGCCGGTGAGCGCCTCGAGGGCATCCGGCCAGGGCTTGCTCGCCCCGAGGGCAAGCATCGCCTGGAGACGGCGGCCGGCCTCCTTGCTCCCGGCGAACGAGCAGGAGTGGAGCGGCCCGGCGTGGCCCGCGGCCTTGCAGAGCGCCCGGTAGAACTGGAACTGGAGCACCCGGGCCAGGAAGTAGCGGATGTACGAGACGTTGGCCGGCACGTGGTACTTCGCGCCGGCGTCGAAATCGGCCTCCGCGCGGGCCACCGGCGGGGACACCCCCTGCTCCCGGGTGCGCAGCGCCCACCACGCTGCCTGGTAGTCCCCGGGGGGCACCTTCCCGGAGAAGACCTGCCAGCGCCACGCGTCGATGTCCTTGGCGAACGGCAGGAAGGCGACCTTCTCCAGCGCGCTCTTGAGCTGCGCGTCGATCAGCGCCTTCTGGTTCTCCGGAGGCACCCGGTCGAGCAGGCCCGCCGAGACCAGGTACGCCGGAGTGACCGAGAGCGCGAGCGCGTCCCCCACCGCCTCGTGGAAGGCCTCGTTCGCCCCGGTCATGTAGAGGAACGGCTGCTGGACGTAGGCGTGCTGGTAGTAGTTGTGGCCCAGCTCGTGGTGGATGGTGAGGAGATCTTCCTCGTTGGGCCGGATGCACATCTTGATCCGCAGGTCGTCGGCGTAGCTGACGTCCCAGGCCGAGGCGTGACACACCACCTCGCGATCCCGGGGCTTGGTGAAGAGCGAGTGGGTCCAGAAGGTGGCTGGCAGCGGATCGAGCCCGAGCCCGGTGAAGAAGCTCTCGCCCAGCTTCACCATCCGCCGCGGGTCCCAGCGCTGCGTCTCGAGCTTCCGCGTGACGTCGAGGCTGGCCACCCCGGGGTACGGCTCGACCAGCGGATAGATGTTGGTCCACTCCTGGGCCCACATGTTCCCCAGCAAGTGGGCGGGGATGGGTTTCCCGTCCGGGACCAGCGCCTTGCCGTACTTCCGCTGCAGCCCCGCCCGGACGTAGCAGTGGAGGTCGTCGTAGAGCGGCTTGACCTGCCCCCAGATCCGGTCGGTCTCCCGCTCGAGCTCCTCCGGGGTCATGTCGTAGGCGCTCCTCCACAGCGCCCCCAGATCGGCGAAGCCGTTGTCCCGCGCCCCCTCGTTGGCCAGGACGACGAAGCGCTCGTAGAGCGGGCGGATCTGCCGGCCCACCGCGTGCCAGCCCTGCCAGGCCTCGAGGAGCGCCTTCGGATCTCGGCTGCGGTCCATCACCCGCTCGAGCTGCTCCAGGTCCCTGCACTTCCTCTTCCCGTCGGTGCCGCAGTCCTTTCCCGCGCCGTACGTCCCCTCCATCCGGGCGAGGATGGCGGTGAGCTCGGCGCGGTGGGCAGCATCGGCCGGGGGGAGCACCGCGTTGTTGACCCGGAGCAGCCGGATCATCCGCGCGCTGTCGGCATCCAGCGTCACCGTGTCGAACCGCTTCGCCTGCTCCAGCGCCTGGCGGGTGTAGGCGAGCAGGTCGTCGTTGGCCCAGGCCGCTGCCCGCTCGCTGTCCTCGGTGATGAAGGTGGACTTGATCCAGTCGGCCGTGGACTGCTTGACGGCGAGCGACTTCAGATCGTCGTTGACCTTCCGGAGGAAGGCGCGGGCCTCGTTCGCGGTCGCAGGCGGGGGCGCGGGGAGGGCGGTCGTCGGGAGCAGGAGGAGTGCGAGCAGTCGAGTGTGCATGCGGGGACAGGCACCCTAGGGCAGGCGTGAGAGCGGATGGAACGGCGAGGCAGCGAACGGATCCTCATCTTTCTGAAGGGCGGGATCGGCGACGTCGTGTTCGCCCTTCCGCTCCTGGGTGACCTGCGCGCCGGCTTCCCGGGGGCCGAGCTGGTGGTCCTCAGCCACGACCAGGGCGCGGACGTGCTCCGCTACGCGCCCGCGGTCGACGCGGTCCGCTCGACGGGTCCCATGTCCACCCGCGCCTCGGTGGCGGCGTCGCTGCGCGCCCTGGGGCCCGGAGGCTTCCAGGTGGCGGTGACCCCGGTGCGGTCGGCGCGCGCCGCGTGGCTGCTCCTCCGCACTGGCGCCCCGGTTCGGGTGGGCTTCGGCGGCGGGGCGGAGCGGCTCCTCCTCACCCACGTCGCGCCGGTCCGCCCTTTCGAGGTGGTCTTCTCCCGCCGCTTCGAGCGGCTGGCGACCGCGCTCGGGCTGTCCACGGGCGCGCCGGCGCGTCTCGCCGTCGAGGAGGCGCCGCGGGAAGAGGCCCGGCGCCGGCTGGAAGCCTCGGGCCGGGAGGAGGCACGGCCGCTGGTCGCGCTCCACGTGGGCGGTGGGTGGCCCACCAAGCGCTGGCCCCTCGAGCACTGCCGCGCGCTGGTCGGGCACCTCGCCGCGCAGGGCGCGCAGGTGCTCCTGGTGGGCGGTGCCGAGGACCGCGCGCGCGCGCGGGAGATCGCCACCACCGCCCCGCCCTCCGCCGTCCTCGACCGGACGGGGGCCAGCGTGGCCGAGACGGTGCCCGAGCTGTCGCTGGCCGGGGCCGCTGTGGGGGTCGACTCGGGGCTGTCGCACGCGGGGGTGGCGCTCGGCGTTCCGACGGTGCTCCTCTTCGGCCCGAACGATCCCGACTCGGTCGCCCCCGTCCCGCACGCCCGTCTCGTCACCCAGCCTTTGCCCTGCCGCCCCTGCAACCGCGCCGGCAAGGAGCGATGCCCCGAGGGTCACCACCGGTGCATGCGGGACACCACACCCGAGCAGGTCCTGGCCGCGCTCTCAGCGCTCACCCGCGCACCGGGCGTGGTCAGCGCCCGCTGACCGACTCCAGCGCCTCGAACCACTGCTCGGCCATGCGACCGTAGGCGGGCTGCGACGGATGAATGCCGTCGGGCAGATTCTCCACCCCACCGTCCACCGCGTCGGTCATCCCGGCGACCCAGGTGATCCGGTAACCCGCGTCGGCGTAGCGCTCGACGATGCCGTGGACGCGGTCGTTGAACGCCGCCACCTGGTCCGATGGCACCGACGTCTTCCAGGGTACCGGCGAGGCGACCACCCCCACCATCGGCGAGAGGGCGAAGATCTGGGCCAGCAGCCGGTCGTACATCGCCGACGTCCTGTCCGGGTAGAGCGTGTCGGGAAAGTTCAGGTTGTTGGTCCCGGCGAGCAGGAGAATGACGTCGGGCCGGTAGGTGCGCACTGCCGAGTCCACCACCTGGCCCGCGAGCTGCTGCCCACCGTCGGCCGACTCGATCTGGTAGCCACCGTGACCCTCGTGCCAGGGCTTCGGCATGTCCGCCGGCGAGCCAATCCGCAGGCTCCCCACGTAGTCGAACTCGTAACCGGCATCGACCAGGAGATTTTCCAGTGGCCAGCGGTAGCCGCCGAGCTCCGCCTGGTAGCCCACGGTGATCGAATCGCCCAGGGGCATGATCTTCACCCCGGCGTCACGCCGGAACCACGCGCTGGGACCGGCGTCCGCACCCGCGTCGGCGCCCGGGCCTGCGTCGAGCAGGGGGAAGAGGCTCGTCGGCCCTGCGCCGCCACAGCCAGCGAACACGACCCAGACCAGGGACATCAGGCCCCTGCGCCCCCTTCCCTGACCGATGGACACGGCGCGCCAAGCTGCGGACGCACCTGCTCGCACGCAAGCCCGCACCGCCGCCGAGCGTGCCGGAAGCGTCCGATGGCCTATGCTCCGGGGTGGACGGCATGGACGTGGACCTGGACATCGCCCGGGCGGAGGTCGGTCCCGCGCCCCTGATGGGGGACGGATGGGAGCTCCGTTTGCACACCGGTCGCGCCGCGGGCACCGTGCTGGTCGTGCCGCCAAACGGGGCGGTGCTCGGCAGCTCGCGCGAATGCGAGATGGTGCTGTCCGACGACGGCGTCGCGCCGCGCCACCTGAAATTCTCCGGGAGCAAGGGCAACCTCGAGTTCGTGCACCTCGGTGGCCGCTGGCCCACGCTGCTCGATGGCGAGCCCCGGACGAGCGGCGTGCTGCGGGAGGGAAGCCAGCTTCAGGTCGGAGCGGTGCTCCTCTCCGTGGCCCGGCGCTCGATGACCGCCCCACCCGGCGGTCCCGCCACCGAGGACGACGAGCCACCGCTCGCCCCGGGCACCATCCTCGCCGAGCGCTACCGCATCCACGACCTGGTGGGACGCGGCGGGATGGGCGCGGTGTACCGTGCCGAGCACCTGGCGCTCGGCAACACGGTGGCGGTGAAGGTGCTGCGGGCGTCGCACGGTGCGCATGCAGACATCGTCCGCCGCTTCCAGCGGGAGGCCGTCGCCGCGAGCCAGATCCGCCACCCAGGCATCGTCGAGGTCACCGACTTCGGCCAGACGCCGGACGGGCGCTTCTACCTGGCGATGGAGCTCGTCGACGGCGAGACGCTGGCCCGGCGGCTGGCGAGGCTCGGTCCGCTGGTGCCTGCGGAGGCCGTGTCGCTGGTGCGCGCGCTGGCCCGGGCCCTCGGCGCCGCGCATGCCCGCGGCATCTACCACCGCGACATCAAGCCCGAGAACGTGCTGCTCGCCCGCGACGGGAGCGTGAAGCTGGCCGACTTCGGCATCGCCCGGCTCGCCGAGGGTCCCCGCGACGCGCGGGAGACCGCCGCCGGGCTCATCTTCGGAACGCCGCACTACATGTCGCCAGAGCAAGCCGCCGGTCAGCGCCAGGATGGGCGGAGCGACGTATACGCGCTGGGGGTGCTCCTCTTCGAGCTGCTCACCGGGGCGCCCCCGTACCTCGGGGCGAGCGCCACGCATGTGCTCGCCGCGCATCTGCTCTCGCCCGTGCCGCGGCTGCCGCCCCAGGGGCCGCACGGAGCCATTCCGCGGACCTTGGCCGACCTCGTCGCACGGATGATGGCCAAGACCGCCGCCGAGCGTCCGGCGACGATGGCCGAGGTCGAGGCCGCGCTCGACGCCGTGCTCGCCGGCCAGGAGCTCCCCCTCCCCGCTCCGCGCGTGCTGCCGCGGACCCGGATCGCGCTGGTCGGCCTTGCCCTGGTGGCAGCAACGGTGGCGATCGCCCTCGTCACCCGTGGCGCCCGGAGCCCGGCCGCGGCCTCGACCTCGGGTCCTGGTCCCGCATCCGCGGGCACTTCGCCCGTGCCCGGAGTCACACCCCCCATCCCGGCGTCTCCGCCCCGGCTTCCCCAGGACGGCGCGTCGGGGCCGGTAGCGGCGACGGTCGCAGCGATGCCCGCTTCCAGGTCCCCTTCCGCCCCGCCGGCGCGTGCAGAGCGGCCTTTGCCGATCGCCGTCGAGCTGCGCTCCACACCCGCCGGCGCCAGGGTCACCCTGCACGGACGGCCGCTCGGGCACACGCCGCTCTCGGTCCGCCTTCCCCCGGACCGCACCCTGCTGCTGGTCTTCGAGGCCGACGGCCGGCAGTCCATCGCCGAGCGGGTCAGGGCACGGGCCGGGCTGGTGGTCACCGCGCACCTGCCGCCCGCGCCCGTCGCTCCGGGTCTGGACGACCTCAAGGCCTCGCCCTACTGAGGCCGCTGGGGTCTACCGGACGCCGCGGCCTTGACCAACCCGACGCCGGGGCTCCTGGCCTACCGGACGCCGCGGCCTTGACCTAACCTCCTGCCCCCGATGCTGGCAGTGGTGATGGCCGGCCTGCTGCTCTCCACTCCTCCCGGCGACGTGGAGCAGGCCCGGGCCGACTTCGAGCGGGGTGCGGCGCTGTACCGCGCGGGAGACTTCCGCGCGGCGCTGGAGGCGTTCGAGGCGGCCCAGGCCCGCGCCCCGGCGGCCGAGACGCTCTTCAACATCGCCCGCTGCCAGGAACAGCTGGGGCAGCTCGCCGACGCCGTCGAGTCGTACAGCGCGTACCTCGCCTCGGCGCCCGATGCACCGGACCGTGCCGCGGTGAGCGCACGCGTCCTGGCTCTCCGCGCGCGGCTCCCGCTCGAGGCCTCGCTGCGGATCTCGGTCGAGCCGCCGGCGTCGGTGGCGATCGACGGTGAACCGGCAGGGCTTTCACCGGTGTCGGCCCGGCTCAGACCGGGCTCGCACCAGGTGCGGGCGACGCAGGACGGGTACCAGCCCCTGGAGCGCGAGGTGGAGCTTGCCCCCGGCGCCCGCGTCCAGCTCGAGCTGTCGCTGGTGGCGCTCGTGCCGCCGGTCGCCGCCACCGAGCGGGCGCCCGAGGCTGCCGTCCGGGACACGGTGCCGCCGGCGAAGACACAGCCCCGTCGCTGGACCTACGTCGCCGCGGGACTGGCCGCCGTGTGCCTCGCCGCGGGCGTCACGTTCGGCGTGAGCGCCCACCAGGCGCAGGAGACGCTCAAGGACGGCACACGGCGCAGCGCCGAGCAGGTGCAACAGGTCTACGACACCGCCGTCGCGCGCAGCGCCGCGGCCAACGGGTTCTACGCCGCCGCCGGGGTCGCCGGAGCCGCCGCGGTGACGCTCTTCTTCCTCGAGCCTCACCTCGGGGCGCCCGCGGAGGCCCGCTAGTGCTCCAGTGGGCCGCCCGGGCGATCGGCACACCCCGGTCGGAGCGCTGAGGTGCGTCCCGCGCCGGTCGTTGCCGCGTGCGCGGTGGGGGTGGTCCTGGTCGTGGGGTGCAAGCTCGACCTCACCGGCGCGACCTGCAACACCAACGAGAACTGCCCGGTCGGGCAGTACTGCTCCGTGCCCGCGGAGTCGAAGGGGGGAACCTGTCAGCCGGGAGAACGCGTCAGCGCGCTCCTGACGCTCGCTGCGGACCCGTCCATCCTTCCCGCGGGGGGAAGCACTCAGGCCGTCGCCACGCTGACCGCGCAGGGCGGCCCGCCGGTGCCGGACGGAGGGCTGGTCACCGACCTGGTGGAGTGGAGCGTCGACCCGACCACCGAGGGCATCCTCTCGGTGGGCAACGACGCCGGCGTGCGCGGTCTGGTGCAGGCGCTCAGACCGGGGCAGGGCATGGTGCTGGGGACGATGACCTTCGCCGGACAGCCGGTGCACGGCGCCACCAGCATCGTGGTGAGCAACGCCGAGCTCCAGCGGCTGGTGGTGGTGGCCGACCGACCCCGGTACGCCGCAGGGACGGTCGGGAGCGCAGCGGCCACCGGCTTCTTCAGCGACGGCTCGCACGCCGACCTCACCTCGCTGGTGAAGTGGTCGAGCAGCGCCCCCTCGGTGCTCACGGTCTCCGGAGCGTCGGGGAGCTGGGGACGCCTCGGCGCGGGCACCCCGGGCGGGGCGACCATCCAGGCCAGCTACCTGAACGTCAGCGGGTCCACCTCGGTCGCGGTCAGCGACGCGACGCTGGTCGGACTGTCCATCTCTCCTCCGCAGCCGCGCGGCGTGGAGGGCACCGATCTGCAGATCGAGGCCACCGGCCTGTTCTCCGACGGGTCGGCGCAGTCGATGAACCGCTCGGTGGGGTGGAACGTCGACGACCAGAGCGTGGGGTACTTCAGCGCGCCGGGCATCGTCACCCTGCTCACCGCGGGAACCACCGCGGTACGAGCGGTGGCCTCGGGCTTCCAGGCGGCGGCGGCGCTGGAGGTGGCTCCGCGGGCACCCGCCCAGCTGGAGATCTCCCCTGCGCTCCCCGACGCGCTCCAGCTCCAGGGGACGAGCCGGCTGGCGGCGTGGACCACCCACCAGGACGGGACGGTGTGCGCCGCCACGCCCGGCTGGAGCAGCGCCGACGGCACGGTCGAGGTGTCCTCGGTGGGCGAGATCACCGCCGTGCAGCAGCCCGGCGTGGGGACGGTGATCGCCACTGCGGACGGGCTCGAGGCCCGGGCCGCGGTGGAGGCGACGGACACCGCGGTGGAGGGCTCGCAGGTGTGGCCGCCCGAGCGGGTAGTCCCGGTGGGGGCGGAAGGGCCGCTCGCCTTCGAGCGGATCCTCGGCCCGGGGATCTCCCAGGACCTCACCACCGCCGCCGGCTGGCGACCCCAGGACCCGGACGCGGGCATCGACGTGGACACGGGCGAGCGCGGCGGGAGGGTCCGCACGCGGCAGCCGGGGAGCCGCCTGGCGGTGCTCGCCGTGGTGCCCGGGGCGGTGGCCCGGGCGTGGATCCGCGCGCCCGCGGGTGCCCCCACCCTGGAGATCGTCCCGCCGGCGGGCACGGTCCCGGTGGGAGGGCGCACCCACGTCGCCTCGGTGGGTCACTGGCCCGACGGCACGGTGGTCGACGTGACGGCCGCGGCGAGCTGGAGCGCCGCACCGGAGGGCATCGTCTGGGCCGGAGACGGGCCCGGCGCCGGGCTCGTGCTCGGGGCCGATGCCGGGGTGACCACGCTGCGGGTCCGCTTCGGGGACGCCACCGCCCAGGCGCAGCTGAAGGCCGAGCCCGACCCGGGCACGCTGGAGGTCTGGCCCCCCGGGACCACCCTGGCGGCGGGCACCGCGCTTCCGCTCGCGGTGACCCTGGTCACTGGCTCGGGGGATTCGACCGACGTCACCCAGGACGCAGTCTGGACCTCCACCCTCCCCGCGGTGGCGATCACCACCAATGCCCCCGGACAGCACGGCACGCTCCTCGGGCGCGCGCCGGGAAGCGCGGTGCTGACCGCCCGGGTCGACCGCCTGGAGGCGAGGCTTCCGGTCACGGTCACCTCGGCCACGCTGCAGGGAGTGGACCTCCATCCACCCCCGACAGTGGTGACCTGGGCTCCGTCCAGCTTCGGCGCGACGGGTCGGTTCTCGGACGGCACGGTGCAGGACCTCACCGGTCGGGTGAGCTGGGCGCCCTCAGACCGGGGGGTGCTGCGAATCCGCGGCACCGGGCCGGATCGCGGCACGGCCAGTGGCGTCGACGCCGGCACGGTGCAGGTGCTGGCCCACCCGCTGGGCGGGGCGACGGTGAGCGTCCCGGTGACGGTGACCGGGTCCCCGCCCTCCTCGCTGGCGGTGAAGTTACCCACCGGCGGGGTGGCAGTGGGCACACGGCCCGGGGCGCAGGCGCTGGCGCAGACACTCGAAGGAACGACCGTCGACGTGACCGCGCTGGTCGAATGGAGCAGCTCGGACCCGGCGGCGGCCACCGTATCCAGCGTGGTGCGGCCCGGCCGGGTGACGACACTGCGCCCGGGCACGACGACCCTCGGAGCGCGCTTCGCCGGACTGACCGCCAGCGGTGACCTCCACATCTCGGGCGACACCCTGACCAAGCTCACCCTGTCCGCTCCGGGAAGCCTCTCGGTGGGCGCCGCGGCGACGGCGGCCGTCACCGCCACGCTGTCCGGGGGAGGTTCCCAGCCGCTCGCGGAGGACGTGGTGTGGTCCACCGACGCCCCGGCCATCCTCGGCGTCTCCAACGCGCCCGGAAAGCGCGGACGGCTCCTCGGGCTCGCGCCGGGCACGGCCACGCTGAAGGCCCGCACCCGCAGCGGGCTCCCCTCGCTGCAGGCGAGCACGGTGGTGACGGTCCAGTAGAGCCAGAGCTTCGTGGCGCCGGGACCGGGGGGGTGCTAGCTCCCGGAGCGGGCATGGAAGCTGCCTCGAACGACGGCGCGGTGCAGGAGTCCCACGACCGCGTGCTGGTGGTCGACGACGAGCGAAACATCCGCGCGATGCTGCGGGTGTGCCTGGAGCAGGTCGGGTGCGAGGTGCGCGAGGCCGGCTCGGCCGAGGCCGCGCTTGCCGCTCTCGCCTCCGGGCCCACTGACCTCGCCTTCGTCGACCTGAGGCTCGGCACCGGGAGTGGCCTCGACCTCCTCCCCGCGCTGCTCGCCGAGGACGCGAACCTGGACGTGGTGGTCGTCACTGCCTACGCCTCGATCGACACCGCGATGGAGGCGGTGCGCCGCGGCGCGCGCGACTACCTGCCCAAGCCCTTCACCCCGGCGCAGATCCGCGCAGTGGTCGACCGCCTCCGCGAGCGCCGCCGCCTCCGGGCGCGGGTGGAGACCCTCGAGGACCGGCTGGCGGGAGTGGACCCGGACGCGCTGCTCGAGACCCGCTCGGCGGCGATGCAGGCCACGCTCTCCCTGCTCCGCCGGGCCGCGGTCTCGGACGCGGCGGTTCTGCTCCGCGGCGAGAACGGGACCGGGAAGAGCGTCCTCGCCCGGGCCCTCCACCGCCTGTCGCACCGCGCCGACAAGCCGTTCATCACCGTCAGCGCACCCACCCTGTCCGATCAACTGCTGGTGTCCGAGCTCTTCGGCCACGCCCGGGGAGCATTCACCGGCGCCGTTCGCGATGCGCCTGGCAAGGTCGAAGCGGCCGAGGGCGGCACGTTGTTCCTCGACGAGATCGGCGAGCTCGGTCCCGTCACCCAGGCCCAGCTGCTGCGCTTCCTCCAGGAGAAGGCTTTCGAGCGGGTGGGCGAGACGCGGACGCGGCACGCCGACGTGCGCATCGTCTCCGCCACCAACCGGGAGCTGGAGGAGGACGTGCGCTCCGGACGCTTCCGCGAGGACCTGCTCTACCGGCTGAACGTGGTGGAGATCCGGGTGCCGGCGCTCCGGGAGCGGCGGGAGGACATCCTGCCGCTGGCGCAGCGGATGATGCGTGACCTGGCCGCCTCGCTCCACCGCCCGGGGCTGGAGCTGTCACCCGAGGCGGCCGCGGTGCTCGAGGGCTACGGCTGGCCGGGCAACGTGCGCGAGCTGCGCAACGCGGTGGAACGGGCGGCCATCGTCTGGCCGGCGGACGTGCTCCCCCCGGCGGCGTTCCCCGAGCGGATTGCCGCCACCCAGGCCGCGGCGCCGGCCCTGGGAGGCCCGTTCACCCTCGAGCAGATCGAGCGGGAGCACATCCTGCGGGTGATGGCCAGCGCCCCCACCCTCGACGAGGCGGCACGCCTTCTGGGAATCGACGCCTCCACCTTGTGGCGGAAGCGGAAGAGGTTCGAGGGCGGCTAGCAGCGCCCTGGCGAGCCGATCAGACTGAACGGGGGCGCTCGGCGTCCGGCAGCTCGAGCCAGAACACGCTGCCGGCTCCGGGCGCACTCTGCACGCCCACCTTCCCTCCGTGCGCCTCCACCACGTCACGGACGATCGACAGCCCGAGGCCGGCACCGCCCGGCTCGGAGCCAGGCACCCGGTAGAACTTCTCGAAGAGGCGTGGCTGGTATTCGGGGGCGATGCCCGGCCCGTCGTCGCGGACCTCGATCCGGACCCCACCGGCGTCCCGCATCGCCCGGACGCGGACCGGTCGCCCCGGCGGCCCGTGCCGCACGGCATTGGAGAGGAGGTTGGTCAGCGCCAGGTCGATGCGGTCGGGGTCGGCAGTCACCCGCTCGGCCCCTGGCTCGATCTCCAAGTCGATCGAGATCCCTTGTCGGTCGCTCAGGTCGCGGACCGCCTGTCGTGCCTGTTCCAGCAGCAGCTCGGTGGAGACCTCCCGGGGATGGAGCTCCAGACGCCCCGAGCGGATGCGGGCCAGGTCCAGGAGATCGTCGACGATGCCCTGGAGCCGGTCACACTCCTCGCGCGCCGCAGCCACCAGGTCCAGCTGTCGCTCGTTGAGTTGCCCCACCGTCTGCTCGGCCAGGAGGTGAATTGCCATCCGCAGGCTGGTGAGCGGGGTCCGGAACTCGTGGGCCACGGTGGCGACCAGGTCGTCCTTCAGCTCGTCGAAGCGCCGGACCCGGGTGATGTCCTGCAGGAGCACCGTCACCCCGAGCAGCTGTCCCTCGTCGCTCGAGACCCGGTTGGCCCGAGGAAGCAGCGCCCGGTTTCCGTCGCTCGACTCCACCAGGAGCGCGTCCTCGAAGCCGCGCGGCTGAACCGTGGGGGCGCCCGAGAGCACCTCGTCCCGGATGCGCTCCACCCGCTCCCGCACCGCCGGCGGCGCCGAGGCCAGGTGTCCGTCCGAGGCGCGAATGCCCAGGATCTCCTCCGCGGCGCGATTGGCGTTGGCCACCTTTCCCTTGATGTCGAAGACCAGCACCGGATCCGGAAGGCTGTCGATGGTGGCCTGGGCCGCCAGCTGCGCCTCGAGGAGCTCTCCCAGGCTGGAGTCGCGGTAGCGCTGGAGGCTCTCGGCCATGGCATTGAAGTCGTTCGCCAGCTGGGTGAGCTCCGAGCCGCCGTCCTCCGGCACCCGGACCCGGACCGCGTAGTCGCCCTGCCCGAGTCGCCGCACCGACTGTCCGAGCACCGAGACCGGTCGCAGCGCCCGCGAGGTCAGCGCCGCCGAGGCGAGCAGCCCCAGCACCAGCGCCGCGAGCACGCCGCCGACCACCGCGGTCTCCAGCCACTCGCTTTGCCGGCGCAACTTGGTGCTCTTGAGGACCATCGCGTCCTGGTTGAGCGAGAGGATCTCGTCGGCGGCGGCCTTCACCCTGACGAAGCCGGGCTGGAGGACCTCCAGATAGAGCTGCCGGAGCTGGTCCTCTGGCGCGGCGAGGAACCGGTCGTAGTCGCTCTGGTACTGGGTCCAGGCCTCGCGGAGCCTTCGCGCCGCCTCCGCCTCCCCCGGCTCGGTGATGTTCCGCTCCTCCACCTCCAGCTCGCGCTCGAACGTTGGGCGATGCTCGCGGACCAGCGCCAGCCCGCGCTCCCGCTCGCCGATGACCAGGAAGAGGGCGGCACTGTCCATCCGCTCGATGGACTCCTTCATCCGCTGTGCGGCCAGGACGCTGCGGTAGTTGTCGGAGAGGATCCGCTCACCGGCGCGCCCCAGCGCATTGCTGGTGACCACCGACAGCACTGCCACCACCGCCAGGGCCACCGCCAGCGGAGCCTGGGCGATGAGGAGGCGGCTCCGGAGAGTCACTCCCGCGCCTCCCCCAGGGGCACCACCTGCACGTCGAGGTCGGTCGCCTCGCGGACCAGGCGGAGGTCCACGGTGCGTCCGAGCAGTCGGCGAAAGCCGCTCTGGTGAGAACGGCCGATCAGGAGCAGGCCTACGTTGTGGCTGCGTGCGAAGTCGAGCAACGCCGGGACCGGGTCCGCGGCGCGCAGCCGGACCACCTCGGCCCCGAGGGCACGGGCGCGCTCGATGTTCTCCAGGAGATGCCGCTGCGCCTCGGAGTCGATCCGGTCCGGGGCCTCCTCCGGGGTCTCCACGTACACCACGAACCAGTCGGTGTTCAGCCGCCCCGCCACCCGGGATCCCCGTCGAAGGAGCTCTGCGGCCCGCGGGGGGTAGGAGGACATGCAGACCATGACCCGAGCCCCCGTGGAGCGCGGGACCGCCTCGGAGGAGTCCCGCCGGAAAGTGTCCCGCTCCAGCGATTCGGCCACCTCCCGGAGGGCCAGCTCGCGCAGGGTGGCCAGGTTCCCCGGCTGGAAGAAGCGCTCCAGGGCCTGCGGCACCTTCTCGCTGGCGTAGATCTTCCCGGACCGGAGCCGCTCCTCCAGGTCCTCCACCGCCAGATCGAGGTTCACCACCTGATCGGCAGTCTTCAGCCAGGCATCAGGGACGGTTTCCCGCACCCGGACCCCGGTGGCACGGGCCACGAGATCATTCAGCGACTCGAGGTGCTGGACGTTGAACGCCCCGATGACGTTGATCCCTGCGGCGATCAGCTCCTCCACGTCCTGCCACCGCTTGCGGTTGCGGCTGCCCGGGGCGTTGGTGTGGGCGAGCTCGTCCACCACCGCAATCTGGGGCTTGCGGGCGAGGATGGCGTCGAGGTCCATCTCCTCGACCTCCACCCCGCGGTACTCGATCTTCCTGCGAGGGACGACCTCCAGCCCCTCCACCAGGGCCGCGGTCTCCTCCCGTCCGTGGGTCTCCACGAAACCTACCACCACGTCGACGCCGCGCTCGCGGAGGGCGTGCGCCTCCTCGAGCATCCGGTAGGTCTTCCCCACCCCGGCGGCGAAGCCGATGTACAGCTTGAGCCGTCCCCGCTGTCCCTGGCGCACCAGAGCCAGGAAGTCCTCCGCCCTGCGCTCTGGGCGGTCGGGGACCGAGGTCATGGCTTGCCGGTGGCCGTCTTTCCGTCTCGGTCCGGAGCGCCGAACTGGCGGTCCAATGCCAGATTCAGGGTCAGGACGTTGACCCGCGGCTCACCGAGGACCACCAGGTCCCGCCGCTCGATCTGCGATTCGACCAGAGTTCGCACCCGGTCCTCGGCCACGTGTCTCGCCCGCGCCACCCGGGGAACCTGCCACAGCGCGCCGGCGGGCGACAGATGGGGATCGAGACCACTGCCAGAGGCGGTCACCAGCTCCACCGGTGCCGGACCCTGGGCGTCCGGGTTCTCGGCCTGGAGCTTCTGCAGCGCATCCACCGCCCCGTCGCGGAGCTTCTTGCTGGTCGGACCGAGGTTCGAGCCGCCCGAGCTGGTCGCATCCCAGCCGTCCTTGCCCGCCGCCGAGGGGCGGGGGTGGAAGTAGCCCGAGGCGCTGAAGCCCTGCCCCAGCAGCTCCGAGCCCACGACCCGACCGGCCTCGTCCTTCACCAGGCTCCCGTTCGCACGCCAGGGGAAGAGCACCTGGGCGAGCCCGGTAGCCACAAACGGGTAGACCAGCCCGGTGAGAACCAGGGTGACGGCGGTGACGCGAAGAGCGACCACGAGTTCCTTGCGCATGATGGCTGCCTCAGACCAGACCGAACGCGGCGACCACCAGGTCGACCAGCTTGATCCCGATGAAGGGGACGATGACTCCGCCCACGCCGTAGATGAGCAGGCTGCGCTTGAGCAGCGCCGCCGCCCCCACCGGGCGGTAACGCACGCCGCGGAGGGCGAGCGGGATGAGGGCGATGATGATCAGCGCGTTGAAGATGACCGCGGAGAGCACCGCCGAGTAGGGCGAGGCCAGCCGCATCACGTTCAGCGGGGCGATCTCCGGATACACCCCCACGAACAGCGCCGGGAGGATGGCGAAGTACTTGGCGACGTCGTTGGCGATGCTGAAGGTGGTGAGCGTCCCCCGGGTCATCAGGAGCTGCTTGCCGACCTCCACCACCTCCAGGAGCTTGGTGGGGTTGGAGTCGAGGTCCACCATGTTCCCCGCCTCCTTCGCCGCCTGGGTGCCGGTGTTCATCGCCACCCCCACGTCGGCCTGGGCCAGTGCCGGGGCGTCGTTGGTGCCGTCTCCGGTCATGGCCACCAGCTTGCCCTTGGCCTGCTCCTCGCGGATGAGGCGCATCTTGGCCTCGGGCGTGGCCTCGGCCAGGAAGTCGTCCACTCCCGCCTCGCGGGCGATCGCCGCGGCCGTCCGGGGGTTGTCGCCGGTGATCATCACCGTCCGGATGCCCATCGCCCGGAACCGGTCGAAGCGCTCCTTGATCCCGCCCTTCACCACGTCCTTGAGGTGGATGATTCCCAGGATCCGTGCCCCCTCGGACACCGCGAGCGGGGTGCCGCCGCTGTCACCGATGCGGGAGGCGATCTGCAGCGCCTCCTCGGGAACCTTGCCCCCCAGGGACTCGATGTGACGGGCCACCGCGTCGACCGCGCCCTTGCGGATGATGCGGCTGCCCAGGTCCACCCCACTCATGCGGGTCTGGGCGCTGAAGGCGACGAAGTGCGCCTCCTGGTGACCGACCTCGCGGCCCCGGAGCCGGTAGCGCTCCTTGGCCAGGACCACGATGCTCCGACCCTCGGGGGTCTCGTCGGCCAGGCTGGAGAGCTGGGCTGCGTCGGCCAGGTCCTCGATCCGCACCCCGGCCAGGGGGAGGAACTCGGTGGCCATCCGGTTGCCAAGGGTGATGGTCCCGGTCTTGTCCAGGAGCAGCGTATCCACGTCCCCGGCCGCCTCCACCGCCCGTCCGCTGAGGGCGATGACGTTCTTGCGCAGCAGCCGATCCATCCCGGCGATGCCGATCGCCGAGAGCAGACCGCCGATGGTGGTGGGAATGAGGCAAACCAGAAGCGCCACCACCGCGGTGGTGGAGAGGTGGACCCCGCTGTAGACGGCCAGCGGCACCAGGCTCACGCAGGCGAAGAGGAACACCGCGGTGAGCCCCACCAGGAGGATGTGCAGGGCAATTTCGTTGGGCGTCCTCTGCCGGGCAGCACCCTCGACCAGGGAGATCATCCGGTCGAGGAAGGACTCGCCGGGGTTGGTGGTGATCCGGACCACGATCCGGTCGGAGAGCACCCGCGTGCCTCCGGTCACCGCGCTCCGGTCTCCCCCGCTCTCCCGGATGACCGGGGCGGACTCGCCGGTGATCGCGCTCTCGTCCACCGAGGCGATGCCCTCGATGACCTCGCCGTCACCGGGGATGTACTGCCCGGCCTCCACCACCACCGTGTCACCCTTGCGCAGGGTGGAGGCGGTGACCTTCTGCTCCCGGCCGTCGACCAGCTTCCGGGCCTCGACGTCCTTGCGCATCTTTCGGAGCGACGCGGCCTGGGCCTTGCCGCGTCCCTCGGCCACCGCCTCGGCGAAGTTGGCGAAGATCACCGTGAACCAGAGCCAGATGGACACCAGCCCGGTGAACCACAGCGGCGCGGAGTGGTGTGCCGAACCGATGTCCCGGACGAACTGGATGGTGGTCAGCAGTGCCCCCACCTCCACCACGAACATCACCGGGTTCCGGATCACCTCCCGCGGAGACAGCTTGCGGAAGCTCTCCCAGATCGCCGGACGGACGATGGAGGGGTCGAAGAGCGACAGCTCTCGGGTCGTGGAAGCCATGACGCTAGTAGACCTTTCCGGCCAGGCCGGCGAAGTGCTCGACGATGGGGCCCAGCGACAGCGCAGGGAAGAAGGTCAGCGCGCCGACGATGAGGACCACCGAGACGAGGAGGAAGGTGAACAGCGGCCCGTTGGTGGGGAACGTGCCGGGCCCGGCGGGAACGACCTTCTTCCCCACCATTGCCCCGGCGATGCCCAGCGCGGGGATGATCATCAGGAACCGGCCTCCGAGCATCGTCAGGCCAAGCAAGGTGTTGTACCAGGGGGTGTTGGCGTTCAGGCCAGCGAAGGCCGATCCGTTGTTCCCCGCGCCGCTGCTGAAGGCGTAGAGAATCTCGCTCAGGCCGTGGGGACCGGCGTTGTTCAGCGACGACGTCCCCCACTGGGTCACCGAGGCCCAGGCGCTGAACCCGAGGATGATCAAGGGGAAGATGAGGACGTAGAGCATCGCCAGCTTCATCTCCCGGCTCTCGATCTTCTTTCCTAGATATTCGGGCGTGCGGCCCACCATCAGGCCGGCGATGAACACCGAGAGCACGACGAACACCAGCATCCCGTAGAGGCCGGCGCCGACCCCGCCGAAGATGACCTCTCCCAGCTGGATGTTCAGCAGGGGGATCAGCCCGCCCAGTGGGTTGAAGCTGTCGTGCATCGAGTTCACCGCCCCGCACGAGGCGTCGGTGGTGATGGTGGCAAAGAGCGCCGAGGTGGAGGTTCCGAACCGCACCTCCTTGCCCTCCATGTTCCCCGAGCGATGGTCGAGCGCCAGCGAGGCCAGCGCCTGGTTGGGCTTGGCCTCGGCCCAGTGCGCCACCAGGGTTCCGCCGAGGAACATGACCCCCATGGCCGCGAGGATCGCCCACCCCTGCCGGGTGTCTCGGGCCATCCGGCCGTAGGTATAGGTCAGCCCCGCGGGGATGGCGAAGATGAGCCAGATCTCCACCAGGTTGGTGAAGGGGCTCGGGTTCTCGAAGGGGTGGGAGCTGTTGGCGTTGAAGAAGCCGCCGCCGTTGGTGCCCAGCTCCTTGATCGACTCCTGGGAGGCGACCGGGCCGAGCGCCACCACCTGCTTGGCGCCCTCGACGGTGGTGACCTCCTGGTAGGCGGAGAAGTTCTGGATCACCCCCTGGCTCGCCAGGACCAGGGCGAAGATCAGGCTCATCGGGAGGAGCACGTAGACCGTGCAGCGGATCAGGTCCGACCAGAAATTGCCGAGGGTCCGGGCCGCGCCAGGCGCCAGCCGACGGGTGAGCCCGCGGGCCAGAGCGATGGCGATGGCGATCCCCGCGGCGGCAGAGACGAAGTTGTGCCAGGCCAGCCCCGCCATCTGGGACAGGTAGCTCATCGTCGATTCGCCGCTGTACGCCTGCCAGTTGGTGTTGGTGGTGAAGCTGGCCGAGGTGTTGAAGGCCAGCGCCTGCTCCACCCCCCCGAACTTCTGCGGGTTGAGGGGCAAGAAGCCCTGGAGGCGAAGGATGCCGTAGGTCACCAGCACCCCGAAGAGGCTGAAGATCATCACCGAGCCGGCGTAGCGAACCCAGGTCTGCTCGTCCTTCGGGTCCACCCCGGAGAGCCGGAAGAGGAATCGCTCCACCGGGCCGAAGACGCGCGGCCAGGGCTGGCGGTCGCCCTCGAACACCCGGGCCATGTAGATGCCGAGCGGCTTGGTCGTGAGAAGGACCAGTCCTGAATACAGGGCCAGCTGGCCCCAGGCTGCAATGGTCACGGGAATGCCCTCAGAAGCGTTCTGCGCGCACCAGCGCGTAGACGAGATAGACGGTCAGCAGCACCGCCACGATGCTGCCCAGGAGGTCGTCGAGGTTCATTGGTGACGGTTCTCCATGAGATTTTCGCAGCCCTGGATGTACGCCAGGGCGACGACGAAGAAGACGACGGTCAGTGCGATGAAGATGAGATCAGCCATTCGTTCGGCTCTCCCTAGAAGGCGGCCACTGCGCCGAGGACGATCAGGCCCTGGCTCTGGACCTTGCCCAGGCTCCCGTCCGGGAGGACAGTGGAGTTGCTGAAGACAGAGGCGGTGGAGTGATCGTAACGGCCCTCGAGCTTGAGGATCAGGATGTCCCAGGGCCGGTATTCGACGGTGAGCGTGCCCTCGGTCAGCGTCTGGGGGGTTCCACTGATGAATCCCTGCGCGTCCCGGTAGTACTCGACGCGTAGCGCTGCGGCCCATTTTGGCGAGAGCTGCTGGCGAAGGTAGAGCCCTGCCCCGTGCCAGTAAGCAGCGTCCGTGGCCGGGCGCTGCTGCATGCCGGCATCGAGGCTCAGGCCGAGCTTGGTCGACTCGGTCACGTCGAGCAGCCAGAGCAGATTGCCGTAGTAGCGCCAGTCACCGTTGTCGTTGTCCAGCTCGGGGCCGATGAAGGTGTTGAAGGTCAAGGTGCTCGGGCCGGCCTTCCAGGCGACCTGGGTACCGATGGCCTTCCCGTTGTTGTTGTCCCCGATGCGCTGCCAGCCGTTCAGGAGGTGGAACTGCACCGACCAGGCGTCGTCGAAGGCGTACGAGAACTTGATCCCCGTCTGGTAGTACGGCGAAAACTCACCGAGCCAGGAGCGGGTGTAGTTCCAGTTGCCCTGACTCGCCAGGCCCTCCATCCCGATGTGGCTGGGGTAGATGCCGCCTTCGATCACCAGCCCGCGACCCACCGGGACCTTCGCCGACACCGACGCCTGCTGCACGTACTGCCAGACGTCGGGACCGGCGGCCGGTCCGACGAGCTCGCCGGAGTGCACCACGTTCGCTCCGGTGCCGGCGGCGACCCAGAGGTGGAAGCCGACGGGCTCGGGATCCTTCACCAGCTCGATGGAGGCGAGGTTCACGGACGCCTCGTTGGCTCGCTTGGCGCTGGTCCCGACGCCGGGAAACCAGTTGGCGTGGTCCGCAGGCCCGTTGGTGTTGACGTCGGCGTAGACGTCGACGGCGCCGTGGACCTGGATTCCCAGGGGAAGGTCGGCCCCGGCAGCCGGCAGCGCGGTCGCCAAGAGCAGCGTGGAGAGGGCGTTTCGCATTTTGGCCGCCCTGGCTCAGCAGGAACCGAGCCATCCGACCGCCCCGGCCAGAACAGGGGCCATTGGCCTCGCGGGCCTGCATTTCGCAAGGCCGACGAGCGTCCACCCATGCAGGTTGCACGTGTCTCCCCCCGTCCTCCTGTTCGGTCACGCCGGGGCGATGGTGGCACGCATCGTGCCCTGGTGAGTCCCTGATCGATCGATGGGCAGCGGCTCCGACAGGTCTTCCGTCTTCACTGCACGCCGGGCACAGGAGTCCGTGCCCTGGCTGGTCCGGCTCCTCCTGCTGCTCGCGGTGGCGCTCGTGGTGGGGGTGTGGGGCTGGCTGCGGAACGCCGACTCGCGGGCGCTGGCGAGCATGAACCCGGATCTCCGACGGGAGCTCTACGTCCGGAGCCGAGCCGAGGCGGAGGTGCTGTGCGCTCGGCCCGAGCTCGAGGACGAGTGCCGAGCCCGGGTCGAGTTCCTCTCACGCTTCCCCGAATGCGACACGAGCTGTCGCGAGCTGGTGGCGCATCAGCTTCGGCAGCCCACCCGCTGACTGACTCCCGGACCACCGTGACGGTCAGCCCGGTCGCGGACCGACGTAGCGCGATTCGGGACGGATGAGCCGCCCGGTCCGGCGTTGCTCCTCGATGTGCGCCAGCCAGCCGACGACGCGCCCGCAGGCGAACAGCGGGCTGAACGCCTCGCGGGGGAGTCCGAGCGCGTCCAGCAGCACCGCGGTGTAGAACTCCACGTTGGCCCGCAGCGGCCGGTCCGGGTAGCGGCGGCCGAGGACGTCCTCCGCGGCACGCTCCACCGCCCGCGCCAGCTCCAGCCGCGGGGTGCGGTGGCCCTCCTTCTCCAGGCGCTCCACCGCCCGCTCCAGCACCGCCGCCCGCGGATCGCGCGTCCGGTAGATGCGGTGCCCCATGCCCATGATCCGCCGGCCGGCGAGCAGCTCGCGCTCCAGCCACCCGGCCGCGGCCTCGGGCCGGCCGATGGCGTCGAGCATGTCCAGCACCGGCCCGGGGGCTCCGCCGTGCAGCGGTCCCTTCAGCGCACCCACTGCCCCCACCACCGCCGACACCGCGTCCGATCCAGTGGAGGCGATGACCCGCGCGGTGAAGGTGGAGGCGTTCATCCCGTGGTCACTGACCGTCACCAGATACGTCTCCAGCCCGGTGGCCCGATGGGTGGTGGCCTTGCCGCGGAGCATCGACACCAGGTCTTCGGCGTGCCCCGCCTCGGGATCGGGTGCCAGCGGGGCGAGCCCCTCCCGGCGGCGCCACCAGGCGGCAGTGAACACCGCGGTGGCCGCGGTGAGTCGGACGGCGACGTCCCAGCTGCTGCCCTCCGCGGGGAGCTGCGCCAGCGCACCCCGGAGCGCGTCCATCCCATCCGGCGCGAGAAGCGCACGGCCGAGCCACTCCATCTGCGCGAAGGCCCACACCCGCTCGCGACCGAGGGCGCGGCGGAGCTCGGATGCCGGCGTCGCACCGGGAATGGCGCTCCAGAGCTCGCGGCACAGCTCCTCGAAGGAGGCCCGCCCGGCGAGCGCCTCGACGTCGTGGCCGGCGATCACCAGCCGGCCGCGCTCGCCGTCCACCTCGCTGAGGGAAGTATCCGCCACCACCACCCCCTCCAGCCCCGATGCCGCCGAGCCCGTCATGTGCACCTCCGGTCCAACCTGTCCTAGCGTGGGTCTCATATGGATCCACCTGGATTCGACAATCCACATGAGGCCCTGGTGGACGCGCGCGAGGCCGCCCGCATCCTGAGGGTGAAAGTGGCCACGCTGTACTCTTACGCCAGCCGCCGATGGGTGCGCTCGTTCCCGTCCGGACGGCACCGCGAGCGACGCTATCTCCGCGACGATCTGGAGCGGCTCCGGCACCGGGCGGACGCCCGGCTGGGCCACGAGGCGGTCGCGGCCGGCGCGCTCCGGTGGGGAGAGCCGGTCCTCAGCTCGGCGCTGACCGAGATCCGACCCGACGGTCCGTCGTACCGGGGACACCCGGCGGTGGAGCTCGCCCGCACCGCCCCCTTCGAGGCGGTGGCCGAGCTCCTCTGGACGGGCGTCCTCCCCGCGACCCGCCCGGTCTGGCGGCGCCCGCGGACCCTCCCCTCCGGACTCCCGCGCGGGCCGGTGGACCCCATCGACGCGCTCCTCTCCGGCCTGTCCGCCGTCCGGCTCGCCCGGCAACGCGCGCGGGCCAGGTGGGCCCGGGCAGCCGGGCCACGCTCCCGCCCCCTCGCCGCGACGGATTCCGGGGCCCCCGAGCTGGTGTGGACCCTGGTCGGGCTCGTGGCCGCCGCCACGGGACGCCGCCCCACCGACGCGCTCGCCGCGCCCGACGGGGCCTCCGGCGTCCAGCGGGCACTCGGGGCACCGGCCCGCGGGGCGCGCCTCATCGAGGCGACGCTGGTGGCCTGCGCCGACCACGAGCTCAACGCCTCCTCGTTCGCCGCCCGGGTCGCGGCCTCGACCGGCGCGGACATGGAGGCGTGCCTCCTCGCCGCCCTGGCAACGTTCAGCGGTCCTCGGCATGGCGCCGAGAGCTTGCGGGTCCAGGCGGTGGTGTCCGAGGCCGACCGCCCCGAACGTGCCCGGGCCACCCTCCTCGCCCGGGTGCGGCGCGGGGAGGCGCTGCCCGGGTTCGGCCACCCGCTGTATCCCTCCGGCGATCCGCGGGGTGCCCTCCTCCTGGCGCTCGCCGCGCAGCAGCCGCGGCCCGGTCGAGCACTGGCCACCCTCGATGCGCTGGTGGCCGAAGCGGCGCGGCTCGGCCTCGGTGCGCCGACGGTCGACGTCGGGCTCCTCGCCGTCGCCCATGCGCTGCAGCTTCCGCCGTGGGCCGGGCAGGTGATGTTCTGCATCGGCCGCAGCGCCGGCTGGATCGCCCACGTCGCCGAGCAGCGGAGCTCGAGCGAGCTGCTGCGTCCTCGCGCCCGTTAGGTGGGCCCACGCGCGCCAGAAGCGCGGTGAGACAGCAGAGATCGGTTGGGCTGGTCGCGAGGACCGATCAGCCCAGCCGATTTCTGCTGTAGGGTCGCCGCCGAACATGCGCACCCTCCAGGGAAAGACGCTCTTCATCACCGGCGGGAGCCGGGGCATCGGGCTCGCCATCGGCCTCCGGGCCGCGCGCGACGGGGCCAACGTCGCCATCGCCGCCAAGACCACCGAGCCCCACCCGAAGCTGCCCGGCACGCTCTTCACCGCCGCCGAGGAGATCGAGAAGGCCGGTGGTCGGGGCCTTCCCTGCGTGGTGGACATCCGGTTCGAGGATCAGGTCCATGCTGCGGTGGAGCAGACGGTGAAGACCTTCGGGGGCATCGACATCCTGGTGAACAACGCCAGCGCCATCCACCTCTCGGGCACGCTGCAGACCCCGATGAAGAAGTGGGATCTCATGCACGGCATTAATGCACGAGGCACCTTCCTCTGCTCCCAGGCCTGCCTCCCGCATCTGAAGAAGGCGAAGAACCCGCACATCCTCAACAACTCTCCGCCGCTCAGCCTGGAGGCGCGCTGGTTCGCGCCCCACGTGGCCTACTCGCTGGCCAAGTTCGGGATGAGCTTCTGCGCCCTGGCGATGGCCGAGGAGTTCCGCGACGAGGGAATCGCGGTGAACACCCTCTGGCCGAAGACCATCATCGCCACCGCCGCGGTGCAGAACCTTCTCGGGGGCGACGACACCGTTCGCGGAAGCCGCAAGCCGGAGATCATGGCCGACGCCGCCCACGCCATCCTCACCCGCCCCAGCCGCGAGTTCACCGGCCACTTCTGCGTGGACGAGGACGTGCTCCGGACGGAGGGGGTGACCGACTTCTCGAAGTACTCCACCGTGCCCGGCGCCGAGCTGATTCCGGACTTCTTCCTCTAGGGAGGCTCCCATGGACTTCAGCACTCCGCCGCGCGTCGCCGATCTCCTCCCCGCCATCCACGCGTTCGTCGGCGAGCGGATCCAGCCGCTGGAGAAGCGCATGTCCGAGGGCTGGGCGGTGCTGGAGCCGGAGCTGGAGCGCATCCGCGGCGAGGTGAAGGCGCGCGGCTGGTGGGCGCCGCACTTCCACCGCGAGCACGGGGGGATGGGGCTGTCGCTGATGGAGTTCGCCTTCGTCAGCGAGGAGCTGGGCCGCACCCCGCTCGGCCACTACAGCTTCCACTGCCAGGCGCCGGACGTGGGGAACATGGAGATCCTCCACGAGTTCGGGACACCGGAGCAGAAGCGCACCTGGCTCGAGGCGCTCGCCACCGGGCGGATCCGCAGCTGCTTCTCCATGACCGAGCCTGGAATGCCGGGCTCGAACCCCGCCTGGATGGGGACCCGGGCGCGGCTCGAGGGCGACCGGTGGGTCATCGATGGGCGGAAGTGGTTCACCACCGCCGCCGAGGGCGCGGCCTTCGCCATCGTCATGGCGGTGACCGACCCCGAGGAGGCCAACGTCTACACCCGGGCGAGCCAGATCATCGTCCCCATGGACACCCCGGGCGTGCGGCTGGTCCGGAACATCCCGGTGATGGGCGAGGCGGGCGGAGGGTGGGCGTCGCACGGGGAGATCTCCTACGAGAACGTCCGGGTACCGGCGGCGAACCTCCTCGGTGAGCGCGGCGCGGGCTTCGTCATCGCCCAGGCCCGGCTCGGCCCGGGCCGCATCCACCACTGCATGCGGTGGATCGGCATCTGCCAGCGCGCCTTCGACCTGCTCTGTGACCGCGCCGTCGCCCGCGAGCTGTCCCCGGGGCGGCCGCTGGGCCTGAAGGGCACCATCCAGCAATGGATCGCCGAGAGCCGGGCGGAGATCGACGCTGCGCGGCTGCTGGTGCTCCACGCCGCGTGGCGCATCGACCGGGACGGCGCCTACGCCGCCCGGGACGACATCTCGATGATCAAGTTCGTGGTGGCCAACACCCTCTTCCGGGTGCTCGACCGGGCCATCCAGGCCCACGGGGCGATGGGCATCACCGACGACACCCCGCTGGCCTGGTGGTTCCGGCACGAGCGCGGGGCGCGCATCTACGACGGCCCGGACGAGGTGCACCAGGCCTCGGTGGCCCGCCACATTCTCCGGGCGCACGGGCTGCCCGACCGGAGGGGCGGCGCAGGGTGACCTCGCTCGATCCGACCCGGCCCGTCCGCCCCGGCGAGGAGCTGGACTCCGATGCGCTCCGCCAGCTGTTCGACCGATACGCTCCCGAGATCACCGGCCCGGTGGTGGTCGAGCAGTTCCCGAAGGGGCACTCCAACCTCACCTACCTCCTCAAGGTTGGCGGCACCGAGCTCGTCCTCCGCCGTCCACCGAAGGGCGCCAAGCAGATCAAGGCCGGCCATGACATGCGCCGCGAGTACACGGTGCTGACCCGCCTCCGGACCGTCTGGCCCAAGGTGCCGCGCACCCTGTTCTACGTCCCCGAGGAGGAATCGCCCTTCGGCGCCCAGCTGTACGTGATGGAGCGAGTCCAGGGGCTCATCCTCCGCGGGACCAGGCTTCCACCGGACGTTCTGCTCGATGCCGCCGGGATGCGCGCCGTCTCCGAGACGCTGGTGGACACGCTGGTCGAGCTCCACGCGGTGGACCCGGCTGCCGCTGGCCTCGCCGACTTCGGGAAGCCGCAGGGCTACGTGGAGCGCCAGGTCACCGGCTGGACCGAGCGCTACGCCCGGGCCCGGACCGACGACGTTCCGGACATGGAGCGGCTCGCAGGCTGGCTGGCCTCGCACCTCCCGCCGGACCGACCGGGGGCGATCATCCACAACGACTTCAAGTACGACAACGTGGTGCTCGACCCGGCGGCCACGACCAAGGTCCGGGCGGTGCTCGACTGGGAGATGGCCACGCTCGGCGACCCGATCTCCGACCTGGGCATGACGCTCGCCTACTGGTTCGAGCCGGGCGAGGCGGAGATGGTGGGCCCGGCCGCGTTCGGGCCGACGGCGCTCCCTGGCAACCTGACCCGGGAGGAGATCGTCCAGCGCTATGCCACCCGGAGCGGCCGTGCGGTGGACGACGTCGTCTTCGAGTACGTGCTCGGCCTGTTCAAGGTCGCGGTCATCGCCCAGCAGATCTACTTCCGGTACCGGCAGGGGCTCACCCAGGACGAGCGGTTCGCCGGGCTCGGCTTCGCGGTGGCGCTGCTCGCCCAGGTGGCGGCGCGGGCGGTGGACAAGAACCGGATCAGCAAGCTGCTCGACTGAGCGGACCCGCGTTCAGGCCGAGTCGCTCTCGCGGAGCTGGACGCCACAGCCGATCTGCAGCTCGAATCGCCCCCGCCTCACGGGGCGGATCTGCACCTCGGGGCACTTCTCCTCCAGTCGCTTTCGCAACAGGATCAGCCGCGACTCGAGGTTGTCCCGCAGCTCGGGAAGCCCCAGTGAGTCATCGAGCCGCAGCTCGCGGTTGCTGAACTCGGTCCGGCCGTTCGCCGCGTGGCACCGCAGCAGCTTCCAGAGAATCTTCGCCGGGATGTTCCGGATGAGGTACTCGCCGTCGACGAAGATGCAGTCGTCGTTCCGGAACAGCTGGAACACCCGGGTGCGCGCCGCGGACGGGCCGCTCCCGCCCCGCTGCCCCGGGCCCGGCGCCGGCTCCCCCTCCTCCTCCGCGCTGCTGGCCCGATCGATGCCCAGGGCGATCTGGTTGGCCAGGATGTTGAGGAAGGTCTCGGTCCAGGCGTCGAACGCCATCGCCTCGCGGCTCTCGAGGGCCAGCACCCCCACCAGCCGGTCCCCCACCAGCAGCGGCAGCGCCAGCTGGGCCTGCGCGTCGGGCAATCCGGGGAGAGGGATCTCCGGAGCAGCCGGCGCCTTCCCGGCGTGCTGCAGCTCGGCGCGGATGGTCCGCCAGTACCGGAGCTCGGCGCCTACCCCCGCGACCCGCATCGGACGCCGGCGCGCCGCCACTGTGCCGATCAGCCCCTCGTCCAGCGGGACCTCCGCCCCCACCCCGCCCGACCCGTAGCCGTGGCTGGCGGTGGTGACCAGATGCCCGCGCTCGTCGGGGAGGAGCACCATCGAGTGACGAAACCCCAGCTCCTCGTCCAGGGCCTGCAGCCCGTTCTCCAGCAGCACCTCGAGGCAGCTGGCCCGGTTCACCCGATCGGAGATGGCCCGGAGGCTCCGGAGCTCCCGGGCCATCGCGTCCAGCACCCCGGTGGTCGGCTGCGGTGGGTCGAGGCGCGGGTCCGCCGGGAGGAAGTAGTGGGTGAGCTGCTCGACCGAGAGCACCTCATACACGTCCGCGGATCGGAGCTTGAAGATGCCCAGCATCCCGGTGTGCGAGGCGATGACTTGAAGTCGAGCCGACATTTCCTCGAACAGCGGCCCCTCGCTCTCGCAGTGGTCGAACCGCAGCTGCAGCCGGTACAGGTGGTACGTCACCGGAGCGAAGACCAGGATCGTCGCGTGGGGGTTCTCGCGGACGTTGCGCTGGGTCTTGTTGAAGAACTGGTGCGAGAGCGCCACGTGCTTCTCGTCCACCAGGTGCACCTGGCTGATCTCGGTGACGTTCGGCTCACCCTCCAGGGAACAGGTGGCCATCATCGCCGGGATGACGCCCTCGAAGCAGGGGGCGATGTCGCGCAGCGGAATCATGCCTGCGGGCCCGGGCTGCGCAACGGACCCTGGAAGAGCTCGCCAGCGGCGGGACCCGGGGTCTGGAGGAACATCTGCTCGACCCGGAAACGGACCGCCACCGCAGGCCAGAGCTGGGTCCGCATCACGAAGGACCGCGGGACGCCCAGCGGCTCGAGCATCCGGGCGAACCGGGCGCGGTACTGGTCCATGAGGGGGCGCTCGTCCTCCCCTGCCGGCCGGGTCTCCACCACCGCTCCCTTGAGCTGCACCGAGCGGTTGTCCTGGGGGTCGCTGAAGACCAGTGCTACCCGGCGGTTGCCCTCGACGTTCTTCAGCATCTGGCCGGCGCTGGAGGCGGCCACGAGGAAGGTGATCTCCTGGCCCCCAGGCTCGACGCGCACTCCCGCGGGCCTCACCACATCGGGGACCAGACGGTCGTCCCGGGTCGCCGCGCCGAGCACCAGCCCGGAGGTGAGGAACTCGATGAGGGCAGCGTCGAGCGTGACCACGCGCGAAGGAGGTTCTACCCTTCGCGCGCCGGATCTGTCATCCGCCGCGCTGCGGGTCAGGCTGCGGTGTCGAGACCGACACGCCGGGCAGCCTTCTCCCAGCGGTCCGGACCGAGCACCTCGCGGGCGAGACCCGACAGCTGCGAGAACACCGGCGGGGGCATCTGGGCCCGGGCGGCCGACAGCAGCGCCGCACACTCGGGCGTGCTCATCGCCGGGAGCATGAGCCGCATCATCACCGGCATACGCTCGGGCGGGACAGAGGCGCGGATGCGCCCGTCCATCGCGTCCAGCTCCGCTTCGGTCAGATGCGCCCAGAGGACGGGCATGGCCTCGGTCTCCTCCCGGTCCATGTGGCGGAGGTGATCGGCCACCAGCAAGGTCAACGCACGCCCGAGGAGCTGCCCGGCGGCCTCGCGCTCCGGGGTGATGTCGGAGCACGTCCGCGGGAGCAGCGCCCGGAGCTCCGCCTGCAGGCCCTCCAGCCGGCCGTGGTCCGCCTCGAGCGCGGCGAGGAGCGCCGGGGCGTGGCGGGCGACCGCGGGCATGACGAACTCCTCCTCGTGGTGCGCGTGGCCGTCGAGGAGGTCGAGGAGGGTCGCCACCGTGCGCGCGGCGGTCGAGGCCTCCCCGGGGTGGGCAAACTCGGTCCGGGCGACCAGGGAGGTGGCGTCGAAGAGCGCGGCGCGGAGCGCCTTGTGGATCGGCTGGTAACGGTTGGGTCGGTTCATGGACGGACCGTTTGCCAGCTCCGGCGCGCCCCGGAGCCTAAGACTTCCCTAATTCGGTCCTACAGGCACACCGAGGCCGCACTGGTGAGCGGGACCTCAGAAGCGCGCCCTGAACCCGAGCGCCACCCGCCCAGACACGACGAGCGTGCTGCCCGCACTCCCGGTCGAGGGACTCGAGGGGTCCGAGAGCAGGTCCCACTGCGCACTCCCGGACACCCAGACCGTCCATGCGGGGTCGATGCGCCACGAGACGCGCAGGCCCGCCACGTGCGCCTGGCCGAGCGAAGAGGCGTACTCCAGGAACTGGTACCAGGGGGCCAGGGTCCAGTTGCCGAACCGCTGTGAGAGGTTGGGGCTGATGGACCAGCGGACCGGAGCCAGCGGGAACCCGGCCCCCAGCGAGTCTCCTGCCGCGGCGTTGGCCCGCGCGGTGAAGAACACCGCGGCGGTCGGGTCCTGGTCGTAGCCGTAGTAGCTGGCACCCAGACCGAGATCGGTGCTCGTGCCGAGGGGCTCGAGCAGCGCCAGGGAGAGAATGAGCTGGTTGAGGCTGTCCTCCCCGCCCCGGAGGTACGGGGCGATGCTGCGGCACCGCTCGTTGTTCGGGGCCAGCCTGCAGAACGCTGCGAGCGCGGAGCGGATCACGGGATTCCCGTTCCGGTCGACCACGGCGTCCACCCGCTGCTGGGTGGTGAGCAGCGTCCACCCGACGCTCACGTCGATGACCAGCCCGCCGAGCACGACCCCCAGGAACTCGTTTCCCCCCACCATGAAGGTGGCTCCCCCGAGCGCCCCCACGCTCGAGGTGGCGTTGTAGAGGAGGACGTCGGCCGGGACCTCGAGGCCGGCAATGACCACCGGCACGACCGCGTCGAAGCTCTGGCTCGCCCGGGGAGAGCCGGACGCCTCGAGATAGACCGTCACCCGCGGCGAGACGTCCCACTCCAGTCCCCCGGTCACGCTGAGGACCTGGGCGCTGCTGGTCCCGAACGCGCCTCCCTCCGGGGGAGGCGTCGCGGTGTCGTAGGTGTACGTGCCGCCCAGCTTCAGGCTCCAGTCGTCGGAGAGGTCGAAACGGAAGGTCAGCTGGTCGGCAATGTGCGGACCATGGGGCGAGGCCGGTGAGGTCTCGCTCAGGCCCAGGGCCAGCTCGTTGCTGACCGAATGCGCCCAGACCGGCCCGGCCCCGGCGAGGACGAGAAGCAGCAGCCGTCGGACGCGCATCAGCGGACCCCGCAAGACTTGCACCAAACCGTGGCAACCCGGGAAGGAAGCGAAAGTCTCGCGGGGCTCCCGGGTAGGCCGGGGTGGGAGCCAACGTGGAAGTTGTGGCTCGGCCCGGGCCTTGCTACTCGTCGGGCGGTCACTGTGGTCCGCGCCGCCGCCACCGCCGTCCTGCTTCTCGCCTTCGTCGCCCAGGCGGCGAGCGCCGTTCACGCGGCGGCGTGTCCGATGCTCGAGCGTGCCGGCGGCGTCATGGACTCGGGCTGCGCGCACTGCCCCCCTCCGCCCCCGGAAGTGACGCTCCACGCAGCCCTGCCGGACTGCTGCATCGTGCACGCGGCGACGGTGGAGACCGCGGTCTCCGAGCCGGCCCGTTTGTCGCATCCAGCCTCGTCCATCGCGCTGGCTCCGCCCAGGGTCGTGGTGGGGCCGGTCGCCGTGCCGCCCGCTCGCGCTGCGCTGCCCGCCTCGGACGCGCCGGCACCCCCTCCCCCGCCCAGGAATCTCCCGCTGCTGTCGTGAGAAGGGGGCGCCCTTCCCGGCGCTCCGGAAACTGGCCGCGGTGCGCTCGCGCCCGGCTCCTTCCCCGTGACGGCCTGAACGCACCGGTCCCGGGACGTTCTCTCACCACAGTCTCCGCGGAGGCCTCGCCTGTGCCCTCGCTCCTCTGTCTCCTCCTGCTCCAGCTCACCCCGGCCGCGTCGAGTGACGACGCCGTTCCCACGCTCCTCCGCGCCGACCCGGCAGATCCGGTCCTCTCCGCCCTGGTGGCCGAGACGCTCGCCCGGAGCCCCGACCACGCCCGCGCGCAGGCGGAGGTCTCGGCCGAGCGCGAGCGGGTGCCCCAGGCCGGCGCCCTGGCGGATCCAACCCTGGTGCTGGGAATCCAGAACGACGGCTTCAAGGGCATCCAGATCGGCGTCATGCCCACCAGCTTCTGGCAGGTGCTCCTGAACGTGCCGCTCTCCTGGCCGGGGAAGCGCGGATACCGGGAGGACGCCGCCGCGGCCCGGGTGACCGTGTCCGAGGCAGCGCTGCAACGGGTCCGTCTCACCCTGCTCGGCGAGGTAGAGCAGGCGTACCTTTCCCTGAGGCTGATCCGGGGGCAGCTCGAGCTGCAGACGCGGCTCGAGTCGCTCTGGCAGCAGGCCGAGGAAATCGCCCGTGCCCGCTACCAGGTCGGCGAGGTCCCGCAGTCCGACCTGCTCCGGGCGCAGCTGGAGCGCACCCGGCTGCGGCTCCAGCGGCTCGGGCTCGAGGCCAGCGAGCGGACCACGCTTCAGGGCATCAACCGGCTCCGGGTCCATCCGCTGGACGAGCCCATCGACACCCCGATTGCGCTCACCGCCGACCGGCCAGGTCCGCTTCCCCCGGCCGAGGCGCTCCTGGCGGACGCCGAGGCGCGCAGCCCTGACCTGGCGCTCGCCTCCCGGAGCACGGCGGTGGCCGAGTTGAAGGTGAAGAGCGCGTACCGCGAGCGCTGGCCGGACCTCTCCGTCACCGCAGCAATCATGCCCCGAGGTGGGCTCGAGCCGATGTGGGCGGCGAGCGTGGGCATCTCGCTTCCCATCTACTGGTGGGACAAGGGGTCGCGCGCGGTCGACGAGGCGGAGCAGACGCGGAACGCCGAGCTGCAGGGAGCCGAGTCCGTCCGCCAGCTCCTGGCCCTGCGCACCCGGGAGCGCCACACCGCCCTGGCCGCGGTGCTCGAGGCGCTGGAGGTCTACCGCCACGGCCTCCTGGTCCAGTCCGACGCCACGGTGCGCTCCACGCTCTTCCAGTACCGGGTGGGCAAGGTGCCCTTCGCCTCGGTGCTGGAGGTGATGCGAGGCCTGGTGGCGGACGAGGCGGGTTACCTCTCGACCCTCGCCGACGCCGAGCGGCTGCTCATCGCGCTGCGCGAGGTCAGCCTCCAGCCCCCCTCCGGCGGCGTCGCCTCGTCCGCGGGAGGCACCGTCCCGGGCGCCTCGGCCGCGAGCGGGTCCCGAACCTCTTCCGGAGCGGGCGCGGCTGCCGCCCCCGCCTCCGCCCCTGGAATGTGAAGGAGCCCAACGTGAGTACTCGACGCTTCGGTCCGCTGGTCATGGTCACCGCCCTGGTGCTCGGCCTTGCCGCCGGGGTGGGCGCGACCGCGCTCGTCCTCCGCCGGCCGGCCGCTCCCGCCGTCGCCACCGGCGAGAAGCCCCACGCCCACACCACCTACGTCTGCCCGATGCATCCGAGCATCACCTCGGACAAGCCGGGCGAGTGCCCCATCTGCGGCATGCAGCTGGTCGCGACGAGCGCACCGGCCGTCCCCGAGCACAAGTTGCTCTTCTACCGCTCGCCGATGGATCCCAAGGTGACCTCGCCGACGCCTCGCAAGGATGAGATGGGCATGGACTTCGTCCCGATCTACTCGGACGAGGTGAACGGCGGATCCCCGCCGACGGCCGGTCTCGCCACGGTGGGCATCGATCCGCAGCGCCAGCAGCTCATCGGGCTGCGGACCGCTCCGGTGACCGAGGGCCCGGTTGGCGGCAGCTGGCGCACCGTGGGTCGCGTGGCGGTGGACGAGACCCGGGTGCACCACGTGAGCCTCAAGTTCTCGGGCTTCATCGAGAACGTCTTCGTGGACTACATCGGCAAGCAGGTCCGCGCCGGCGAGCCGTTGTTCAGCATCTATAGCCCGGACGTGGTCTCGGCCGAGCAGGAGTACCTCCTGGCTCTCCGCACGCGCGCCGCGCTCGGGGTCGGCGCCGCACAGGCCGGGGAGGATCTGGTGACGGCGGCCCGGGACCGGCTCAAGCTCTGGGACATCCCGGAGCAGGAGATCCGCCGCCTCGAGCGCACCGGCAAGGCCCAGCGGACGGTGACCCTCTACAGCCCGATGAGCGGGGTGGTCACGAGGAAGGACGCGGTCATGGGCCACCGGGTCGTCGAGGGCGACATGCCCTACGAGATCACCGACCTGAGCCAGGTCTGGGTACTGGCCGACGCCTACGAGTCGGACATCGGTCGGGTGAAGCTCGGGACTCCCGCCGCGCTCACCCTGCAGGCGTTCCCGAACAAGGAGTTCCCCGGGAAGGTCATCTTCATCGACCCGATCATGGACCCCAAGACCCGCACCGCGAAGGTGCGGCTCGCCTTCCCCAACCCCACCGGAGAGCTACGGCCGGAGATGTTCGGCGAGGTGACGCTGCGGACGCCGGCGCGCGAGGGGCTCAGCATCCCCACCGACGCGATCATCGACTCGGGGACGCGGAAGGTCGTCTTCGTCTCGCTCGGCGAAGGGAAGTTCCGGCCGCGCGAGGTGAAGATCGGGGCGAGCGACGGCGAGCGCTCGGAGGTGCTGGAGGGGCTCTCGGCCGGGGACCAGGTAGTTACCCGCGCCAACTTCCTGGTCGACTCCGAATCACGCCTCCGGGCCTCGCTTGGAGCGCTCCAGGGAGCGGCGAAATGATTCGCCGGATCATCCGCTTCTCTGCCGAGCAGCGCTGGCTGGTGCTCACCTCCGCCGTGGTGCTGCTGGCCATCAGCGTCTGGACCATGCGCAACATCCCCCTCGACGCGCTGCCGGACCTCTCGGACACTCAGGTCATCGTCTACTCGCGCTGGGACCGGAGCCCCGACATCCTCGAGGACCAGGTCACCTACCCGATCACCGCCGCGCTGCTCGGGACCCCGAGGGTGAAGGCCATCCGCGGCTTCTCCGACTTCGGTTACAGCTTCGTCTACGTCATCTTCGAGGACGGGACCGACCCCTACTGGGCGCGCACCCGCGTGCTCGAGTACCTCTCGAAGATCACCTCCCAGCTCCCGCCGGGGGTGAAGACCGAGCTCGGCCCGGACGCGACCAGCGTGGGCTGGGTCTTCCAGTACGCGCTGGTGGACCGGAGCGGGAAGCACAGCTCGGACGAGCTCCGCAGCTTCCAGGACTGGTTCCTCCGCTACGCGCTGCAGGCGGTGCCCGGCGTATCCGAGGTAGCCACCGTGGGCGGGCAGGTGCGCCAGTATCAGATCACCGTCAATCCGAACGCGCTGGCCTCGTACCGGATCCCGCTGGACACGGTGATCCAGGCGGTGCGGCGGGGGAACAACGACGTGGGGGGCCGGCTGGTCGAGATCTCCGGCCGCGAGTACATGGTCCGCGGCCGCGGCTATGTGAAGTCCGTCCACGATCTCGAGTCCCTGGTGCTCCGGACCGAGAACGGCACGCCGATCACGGTCAAGGACGTGGCCCAGGTGACCCTCGGTCCGGAGATGCGGCGGGGCGTGGCGGACCTGGACGGCCAGGGCGACGTGGTGGGCGGCATCATCGTCATGCGGCAAGGTGAGAACGCGCTCTCGGTCATCGAGCGGGTGAAGGCGAAGCTGGCCGAGCTGAAGCCCTCGCTCCCGCCCGGCGTGGAGGTGCTCTCCACCTACGACCGCTCCATTCTCATCGGCCAGGCGATCGACACGGTGAGGAGCAAGCTGATCGAGGAGATCATCATCGTCAGCCTGGTGATCCTGATCTTCCTCTGGCATTTGCCCTCGGCCATCGTGCCGATCGTCACCATCCCGGTGTCGGTGGCGCTGGCCTTCATCCCGATGAAGCTCTTCGGGCTGAACGCCAATCTGATGTCGCTGGCCGGCATCGCCATCTCCATCGGGGTGCTGGTCGACGGCGCCATCGTCGAGGTGGAGAACGCCTACAACAAGATCCAGCGCTGGCAGGCGGCGGGCAGCCCGGGGAGCTTCCACGACGTGCGGCTCGCCGCACTGATGGAGGTGGGCCCGAGCGTCTTCTTCTCGCTGCTGGTCATCGCGGTGGCCTTCCTCCCGGTCTTCACCCTGGTGGACCAGGAGGGTCGGCTCTTCCGACCCCTCGCCTTCTCCAAGAACTTCGCCATGGCCATCGCCGCGGTGCTGGCGGTGACGGTGGACCCGGCGCTCCGGATGCTCTTCGCCCGGATCGAGCCATTCCGGTTTCGGCCGCGCGCCCTGAGCTGGCTCGCCAGCGGACTCCTGGTCGGGACCTACCATCCCGAGGAGCGCCACCCCATCAGCCACTTGCTCCACCGCCTTTACGAGGGGCCCTGCCGGTTCGTGCTCCGGCACGCGCGGGTCGCCGTGCTGGCCAGCATCGCGCTCGTCGCGCTCACCGTCCCCGTGTACCTCCGGTTGGGCTCGGAGTTCATGCCCCCGCTCGACGAGGGCACCATCCTCTACATGCCCTCGGCGGTGCAGCCCGGCATGTCGGTGGCCGAGGCGCAGGCCGCGCTCCAGCTGCAGAGCAAGCTGCTCCGGACCTTCCCGGAGGTCGAGCGCGTGTTCGGCAAAGCGGGCCGGGCGACGACGTCGACCGATCCCGCGCCGCTGTCGATGATGGAGACCACGGTGATGCTCAAGCCGCGAGCGCAGTGGCGAGAGGCCCCCCGCTGGTACTCGGGCTGGGCGCCCGGCTGGCTCAAGGCCGTGCTGCGGCCAATCTGGGACGACCGGATCAGCGAGGCCGAGCTGCGCGCCGAGATGGACGCCGCGCTCCGGCTCCCGGGCATCTCCAACGCCTGGACCATGCCCATCAAGGGCAGGCTGGACATGCTCTCCACCGGCATCCGGACGCCGATCGGGATCAAGGTCTCCGGGGCCGACCTGGACGAGATCCAGAAGGTCGCCGTGGCCACCGAGGCGGCGCTCTCCAAGGTGCCGGGGACGCGCAGCGTGTACGCCGAGCGCGTGTCCGAGGGCTTCTTCCTCGACTTCGTGCTCAAGAGGGACCGGCTCGCCCGGTACGGGCTCAGCATCGACGACGCCAATGCCATGGTGCTCACCGCGGTAGGCGGCGAGGAGCAGAGCGTGACGGTGGAGGGCCGGGAGCGGTACGGCATCAACGTCCGCTACGCCCGCGACTACCGCGAAGACCTCTCGGCGCTGCGCCGGGTACTGCTGCCGCTGCCGCAAGGGGGGCAAATTCCCATGGAGGAGATCGCCGACGTGGGGCTGGTCCAGGGCCCTTCGATGATCCGCAACGAGAACGGCCTGCTCGCCGGGTACGTCTACGTGGACTTCGACACCTCCCGGGTGGACATCGGCAGCTACGTCGAGCGGGCGAAGGCGGCGGTCGCGGGTGCAGTGCAGGTGCCTCCCGGCTACTCCATGTCGTGGAGCGGCCAGTACGAGAACATGCTCCGGGTCCGCGAGCGGCTGAAGTTCATCCTGCCCGTGACCCTCTTCCTCATCTTCGGGCTGCTCTACATGAACACCCGCTCCGCGACGAAGGCGGGCATCGTGATGCTGGCCGTCCCCTTCTCGGTCATCGGCGCGGTGTGGCTGCTGTGGCTGCTCGGGTACAACGTCTCCATCGCGGTCTGGGTGGGGATGATTGCACTCATGGGCCTCGACGCCGAGACGGGCGTCTTCATGCTGCTCTTCCTCGACCTCGCTTACGACGAGGCGAAGGCCGCGGGTAGGCTGAGGACACGCGGAGACCTGGTGGAGGCCATCGTCCAGGGCGCGGTCAAGCGGGTGCGGCCCAAGGCGATGACCGTGGCCGCGGCGTTCACGGGCCTGCTGCCCATCCTCTGGGCAACCGGAACCGGCGCAGATCTCATGAAGCGGATCGCCGCACCGATGGTCGGGGGGCTGGTGACGTCGTTCATCCTCGAGCTGCTGGTGTACCCGGCGGTGTACTTCCTCTGGAAAGGCCGGCGGCTGGTGGATGGACCGGCCACGGCGCCGGAAGCCCGGCCGGGAGAACTGTCGCCTGTCCTCGCCTGAGAGGGGCGGCGGACTTCCCTTCCGGTCCCCGGTTCCGTCTATGCTCGCCGAGCTGGACTTGGCCGGGAGGGCCCCAGGGATGCACTTCAAGAAGCTGTTCCAGGTGCTGGTGCTCGGTGGTGCGGTGGTGGGAGCAAGCTCGGGCTGCGCGCAGGCCAACGCTCAGGACAAGGACAAGAAGCCGCCGGTGGACGCAGGCACCCAGACCGGGGGCGGGGTCAAGGGCTGGTGACTGCCGCCCGTCGCGCGGCGGCGGAGGCCTGGGCCTTCCGCGCGCGGGTGGAGCAGGACGCAGCGCTGCGGTTCGACCGGCTGGCGGCCACCGTCGCCGGTTTCGATTCCGCCTCCCCCGTCCCGGCGATGATGCGCCGGGCGGCCGACGACGAGCGCCGGCACACCGAGCTGTGCGCCCGTCTGGCGGGGAGCCTCGGTCATCCCGTGAAGCTGGACCCGGCGGCGGAGCTGCCGTCGATCGCCCCCCGGTCGCTCGACGCACGCCAGGCGGCGCTCTACGAGGTCGTCGCGGCGTGCTGCATCACCGAGACCGAGAGCATGGCCACGCTCACCACCCTGCTCGCCGGTGAGCCCGACCCCGAGGTGCGCGAGGTGCTCCACAGCATCTCCCGCGACGAGGTGCTCCACGCGCGCATGGGCTGGGCGCATCTTTCACGCGAGTCGAGCTCCGCCGACGTCACCTTCCTCGCGCCGCTCGTCCCGGGAATGCTCGCCGGTACCATCGACGAGGGCCTCTTCGGCAACCCGCCGGCGGACGAGGACCCCGAGGGGCTCCTCCGCCTCGGCGTGCTCCCGCTGGCGAAGAAGCGCGAGGTCTTCCTGGGGACCCTGGAACAGGTCGTGTTCCCCGGGCTGGAGCGCTTCGGAGTGGACCCCGAGCCCGGGCGACAGTGGCTCGCCCACGCTGCCGGGCTGCGCTGAGCGCGGGCCGGTCAGCGGACCGGTGTCAGAGCGCCGGGAGCGCCGCGCCGGAGGCGAAGGTCGGTGGCTTCCGCGCGTGCGTCGCCTGCTCGTAGGCGTAGGCGAACGCGAGCAGCCGGGCCTCGCTCCAGGCGCGGCCGAAGAAGCTCAGGCCCACGGGGAGCCCACGCACCTGGCCCATCGGCACCGTGACGTGGGGATAGCCCGACACTGCCGGCGGCGTGCTGCACCCGCCGGCCGAGGAGTCCCCGTTCACCCAGTCGATGAGCCACGCCGGGCCCTGCGTGGGTGCCACCAGGGCGTCGAGCTTGTGCCTGTCCATCACCGCGTCGATGCCTTCGCGGCGTGACAGGCGAAGGCACGCCTCCCGGGCCTTCCGGTACGCCGGCGTGGTCAGCGGCCCCTTCTTCTCGGCGTCGATGAACAGCTCCTGGCCGAACAGAGGCATCTCCGCGTCGGCGTGCGCCTGGTTCCACTCGATCAGCGCCTTCAGCGTCCGCGGGCCCGGGCCACCGAGCTTCGACAGGTACCCCTCGAGGTCTGCCTTGAACTCGTAGAGCAGCACCTCCAGCTCGGGCTCGTCGATCTTCGCCGCGGTGGCGATCGGCGCGGGGTCGACGAGGATCGCCCCCTCGGCCTTCAGAATCTTGAGGCCCTCCTCCGCGAGGGCGTCCGTCGCCGGGTGGTAGCCGAAGTACTTGGGACGGGGGACGCCGATGCGCGCTCCCTTCAGCGCGCCCCGGTCCAGCGCCGCGGTGTAACGGACGTCGAACTTCGCCCCCTTCGCCGCAGAGGCTGCATCAGCCGGATCGCGCCCGACGAGCACCTCCAGCAGCAGCGCCGCGTCGCGCACCGTCCGCGCCATCGGCCCGGCGGTGTCCTGGCTGTGCGAGATGGGGACGACGCCGCTCCTGCTCACCAGACCCATCGTGGGCTTCACCCCCACCAGCGCCGACGCCGCCGAGGGGGAGACGATGGACCCGTCGGTCTCGGTGCCCACGGCGACCGCGCAGAGGTTCGCGGCCACCGCCACCCCCGAGCCGGAGCTCGACCCCGACGGGCTCCGGTCCAGCGCATAGCCATTCCGGCACTGGCCGCCCCGTCCGCTCCAGCCGCTGGAGGAGTGCGAGGAGCGGAAGTTGGCCCACTCGCTGAGCTGCGTCTTCCCCAGCAGCACCGCCCCCGCCTCGCGCAGCCGGCCCACCAGGAACGCGTCCGCGGGCACCGTGGCCTCCATGAGCGCGAGCGACCCCGCGGTGGTACGCATCCGGTCCCTGGTCGCGATGTTGTCCTTGAGCAGCACCGGGATGCCGTGCAGCGGGCCGCGGACCCTCCCCGCCTTGCGCTCTCGATCCAGCGCCTCGGCCTGGGCCAGCGCGTCCGGGTTGGCTTCCAGCACCGAGCGGAGACGCCCGTCGCGCTGGGCGATGCGGTCCAGGTACTTCTGGGTGATGGACCGGCTGGTCTCCTCGCCACTCGCCATCCGCGCCTGGAGCGCGTCGAGCGTCGACTCGTCGAGCGCGTCCCCGGCGCCCGCGTCCGCCGCGCTGGCCGGAGCCGCGGCGACCCGTTCCCCGCCAAGCAGCGCCGCCCCCGCCACCCCCAGCTGCAAGAGTCGCCGCCGCGACAGCAGGTCGAGCAGACCCGCGCCGTTTCCCTTCCGCTGCATGCATCCTCCTGACGTGGGTCGCCGAGCCTGTCATCGGAGACCCCGGGCCGGCCAGCGCTGCGTTCAGCCGTTGCTACAGGAGGGGGGTTCAGCGCTCCGTGGTCGGACAGGGCGAGCGCAGGTCGAGCGCCGCGGCCGGAACCTGGTACACGTCCCGTAGCCCGTTGCCGGGAGCGGACAGGCGCCGCTCGAGCTGCTCGACAGTCATCGGTGTCGGCGGCGGCTGCCAGTCGCTGCGATTGCTGGTGAAGAAGAAGGTCCGTCCGTCGGGGGAGAAGCGCGGCCCGAAGTCCCACCCGGGGGAGTTGACACCGGCGCCCAGCGGACGGGGCTCGGTCCACCTGCCCTGACAGCGGAAGCTGACGAAGAGGTCGTACTCCCCTGCCCCTCCCGTCCGGCCCCGCCCGCTGAAGACCAGCATCCGGCCGTCCGGGGAGATCCACGGCTCGATCTCCTGGTCCGGCGTGTTGATCGTCTCCCCGAGGTTCTCCGGCGCGGCGAAGTGGTCTCCGAGCCATCGCGTCTGCCACAGGTCGCACTTGCCCTTCCCGCCCGCTCGCTCCGAGCCGAAGAAGAGCACTCCGTCGTCGGTCATGGTGGGGAACCATTCGTCCCCCGGGCTGGAGAGCTCGGCCACGTGCCGGGGCGATCCCCAGCCGGTGCCGGTCCGCTCCATCGTCCAGATCTCGGTGTCCGGCCTGGGCGTGTCTCCCTCCACGGGCCGGTTGGAGATGAAGAAGAGCCGCTTTCCGTCCCGGGTGATGGTCACGTCGCCGTCGTTCCAGCGGCCGCTGAAGGAGGCCACGCGCGCCGGGCCCCAGCGTCCTCTCACGCGGCGCGAGACCAGCACCGTCCAGTGGGCGAAGTCGGGCGTGTTCCGGAGGAAGAAGAGGGTCTGCCCATCGGGGGAGAAGCTCACGTGCGCGTCGTCGTGGCCGGTCGAGACCAGCCCCTCCTCGAACCGCGTCGGGCCCGTCGGAGGGCTGGCGGCGGCCATCGCCGAGGTGGTGAGCAAGAGGATGCGCAGCGGGTGCAGGAATGAGCGTGGTGATCGCATGGTCCGGCCGAGTGTTCCGGACGAGGCAGGGCCGGGCGCCATCACGAAATCAAGATCGAGCGCGTCGGATGACGGGGCCCGGTTCTTGAAGTCGTTCCCGGCCATGCTGGTCTCCCTCGCCGTGGCCGCGACGGTGCTCGCCTCTCCCCCTCCGCTGGCGGTGGCAAGCCAGCTGCCGAAGGGCGCGGTCTTGCTGGTCATCGGCCCCGGGGAGGCGAGTGCACCCGCGTCGCTGCCCCGACCGTCCGCCCCGGTGGTGTCCCCGCCTGCCGCGTTTCTGGGGGGCTTCCTGGATCAGTTCGCGGTGGTGAAGCCACACCGCTCCGGCCGCGACGCGCCGCCGAGCATGCAGATGTTCCTCCTCATCGCACCGATGAAGGGGAAGGTGGGCGTCCACGCCATGGGAAGTTTCTGAGCCGGGCGGCCGGCTCGCTCGTCGGCTTCAGCCCCGCACGTTGCGCGGCGAACGGCGGCTGAACGTTCCCTCGACGCTGGCCAGGTAGTCCCGTGCGCGTCAGTCGAGGAAGCTGACCTCGCCCGAGTCGAGCGCGTAGTCCGCGCCGGCGACTCGAAGCCGTCCGGCGAGCACCAGACGTTCGAGGATCTCCGACCCGTGCCGGAGCTGGTTCACGGAGGCCCGGATGTTGGCCCGCACCGCCTCCTGCACCAGCCGGGAGCGCTCCTCGGCCAGCTCGGTCTGCAGCAGTCCCTCGATCGACGGGCGCACCCGGTCCACGATGGACCGCAGTCCCGCGCTCTGGGGCTGGCCGGGCCGCGCCAGCGCCTCCAGCGTGGCCTCGATGGCGCCGCAGCGGCTGTGCCCCAGCACCACCACCAGCTGCACGCCGAAGCGCTCCACCGCGAACTCCACGCTGCCGATCTGCGACGGGGCCACGATGTTGCCGGCCACCCGGATGACGAACAGGTCGCCGAGCCCCTGGTCGAAGACGATCTCCGCCGGCACCCGCGCGTCGGAGCAACCGAGGATGACCGCGAACGGACGGTGGTTGTCGGCCACCTCCGCCCGGCGGACGGCGGAGGTGAGCGCCTCGGAGCGGCGGAGGTTGTTGACGAAGCGGGCGTTGCCGTCCTGGAGGCGGCGGAGGGCCACCGCGGGGTCCACCATGGGCGCGCTACCCTGCGACCGGTCGCACCGGGAGGTCAACGACTTCCCGCGCCGTGTGCCGTCGAGAGGACGAACGCCTGGCGTCAGGCCCAGGGAACAGAGTGCGTCGCGGTGGAGGCGGCGGTGGACACCTCGACACTGGAGGCGCGGTACCGCCCGCGGGCACAGCGGGAGGGTATCGCGCTCTGCCTCTCGGGCGGCGGCTTCCGGGCGGCGCTCTTCCACGCCGGTGCCCTGCGCCGGCTGAACGAGCTGGGCCTGCTCTCGCAGGTTCGCACCATCTCCTCGGTCTCGGGAGGCTCCATCGCCAGCGCGCTGCTCGCCTCGGTCTGGACGAGGCTGGAGCGCGACGGCCCGTGCTTCACCAACCTCGAGGCGCTGTTCGAGCAGCCGCTGCGCGCCTTCTGCGGCCGCAACATCCGCAACTGGCCCCTGCTCTGGGGACGCCTGGACCCGCGCAACTGGCCGCGCCTGCTCTCCAGCACGTTCAGCGCCACCGACCTGCTGGTCGCCGAGTACCACCGGCTCGTCGGGTCCATCCCGCTGAGCGCCCTACCCCACCACCCCCGCTTCGTCTTCTGCGCGGCCAACCTCCAGACCGGGGTGAGCTTCGAGCTGTCGGCCAGGTCCATCGGGGACTACGTGCTCGGGTACTCCGAGCCGGGTCGGTTCACCCTCGCGGAGGCCGTGGCCGCCTCCTCGTCCTTCCCCTTGGCCTTTCCACCCCTGGTGCGCGCGGTCGACGTCGAGGCCTTGGTGGGCGGCGACCCTCGGGCGGTGGCGATCGGCTTCCGCCCAGGCCCGCGCATCGCCCTGACCGACGGCGGGGTCTACGACAACATGGGGCTCGAGCCGGCGTGGAAGACGCACGAGGTGGTCCTGGTCTCGGACGGCGGCACCCCGTTCGAGATCCACGCCCGGGCCCGCGCGTGGCTCGTGCCCAGGCTGCTCCGCTCGTTCCAGGTCGTCGCCAACCAGGCGCTGGCGGTGCGCAAGCGCTGGCTGGTCGCCGCGTATCTCCGTGGCGTGTACCGGGGGGCCTACTGGGGGCTCGGGACGGACCGGGACGAGTACCGGGCGCCCGGCGCGGCCCGCCCACCGGGCTACTCGGGACGGGTCCTGGACCGGCTTCGGGTCGTCCGCACCGACCTCGACCGCTTCTCTCCCGCCGAGCAATCGGTCCTGATGAACCACGGGTGGGCTCTGGCCGGGGCTGCGCTCGTGCGCTGGGGAGCGGATCTGACGACGACCCTTGCTCCCCCGGTGGCACCGGACCCGGCACTGCTCGACCCGGACGCGGCCCTCGCCGCTCTCGCCGGGAGCGATCGGTTCAGAATCCTCGGCCACTAGGTGCATTCACCGAAATGCTTGTCACCTACCCGGTCCGCATCGGAGAGTGGCGGTGGGAGGGGTCGATGCACAGGACTGCACGGGCCGTGGTCGTCCTGAGCCTGGTGGCTGCGACCGACGCGGGCGCGGTCGTCGATGAGATTCCGGCCGTCCCGCCCCGCCGGAGCCTGGGCGCCCACCTCTTCATCCCCCGCGAAGGGGTGACCGACCCGTTCACCGCGAGCTTCGTGGCCAGCAGCTCCGGAGTCGCGACCGGAAGCGCGAAGGGACCGACCTTCGACCTCAATGGCAAGCCGGTGAACATCGAGGACTACAAGGTCCTCGCCTACTCGCAGCTCTTCACCGCTCAGTGGGGGATCGCCGACTTCTGGGCATGGCGGCTGCGAATACTCGGTAGCATCTACACGGGGACGAACACCGCTGGGGCCGTGGGCGTGGGGGTGAACGGGCTGGTCCGCGGCAGCGTGGGGACGACCTTGGGCTTCCAGATCGCGGACGACCTCCGGCTGGGTGCCGTGGTCGACGTGGCCTGGGGTCCATCGGTGGCGCTCAGCATCCTGGACTCGATCCGGCAGAGCATCTCGGAGGGGAGCGTGCAGAGCCCGGTGACGAACTCGTATTCCACCACCGTCACCCCGACCCTCTCCCTGGCCTGGACGATCGCCCGCGGATGGGGCGCCCTGTTCAACGTCGCCTACGTGAACGGCGTGGTGGAGGTGAACCAGGCGACCAGTGACACGGACATGCTCCTCTTCCAGGGGGCGCTGGAGCTCGATCTCCGCGAGCTCGGCGGCATCCCCCTGGGGATCGCGGCCGACTACAGCGCCGGTTACAGCACGGGCAGGACGCGCTTCCGGCGCTACGTTGCCGGGCTGGGCTTCTTCTACACCGGCCGGCCCGGGCTCACCGTGGGACTGGACCTCGGCTACCGCCGCTCGCCGCTCGGAACGCACGACATCTTCGTCAGCTCGTTTTCGGGCACGTTCTCGCTTCGCTTCACCTTCAACTGACGGTACGACCAAGGTCTCACTTGGGTCGGAGCGGGAGACCGGGCGCAGACTGGAGAAGCATGAAGATTCCTCTTGCAGCGTTGACGACGTGCCTGCTCCTCGGTTGTGCGGCCACCAAGATCGAGAACACCTGGACGGCGAACCAGCCCCCTCCGCAGCCGATCCAGAAGTTCGCGGTCTTCGCGGTGACCGGGTCTCCCTCGGGGCGAATCGCCTACGAGGAGACGCTCACCACCCGGCTCAAGGAGGCCGGGCTCCCCGCCGTTCCCGGGTACGACCTGGTGACTTACGACGAGCACCCCTCGAAGGAGGAGGTGATGCACCGGCTGGAGGAGAAGCAGATCGACGGGGCGCTGGTGAGCCGGATCGATCGGCGTACCACCAAGACCGAGTCCACACCGGTCTGGGTCGGCGGGGGATACGCGGTGGGCTTCTACGACTACTACTACACGCCGGTGGCCATGGGGACCTACACCACCGAGACCAACGAGTTCGTCGTGGAGACGGTCCTCTACAGCCTGCGCGACAACCGGCCGTACTGGATGGCCCGGAGCAACACCAGCCGGACCAACCCGACCAAGTTCGCCACCGACATCGCCAAGCCGGTGGCGGACTCGCTGAAGGAGTCGGGCCTCTTCGGTCCGCCCGCCCGCTAGGAGCGGCCCGGGAGCCCGCCCGAGCATGGGGCATCGAGGCAGCGGCACCGCGGTGGGACTCGCGCTGGTCGCGTCGGCCCTCGCCCTGGCCTGTGCCCACTCGCCCCCGACCCCCCTCCCTGCGGAGCAGTCCGAGGAGCGCCGCCTGGCGGGAGCGGACGGATGGCTCCTGGGGAGCGCGCTCGGCCTCGGGCCCGGCATCCCAGTGGCCTTCATGCACGGTGTGGGAGGGAACCACCACTTCTTCGACCCGCAGCTTGCCGACCTCCGGGGCGGACGGCGGGTGCTGGCCTTCGATCAGCGCGGCTGCGGCGGCAGCGCCGATGCGCCGAAGGGGGAGTATGATCTCGACACGCGGGTGCGGGACCTCGGCGCGGTCCTCGACGTCCTTCGCTTCGACCCGGTCATCCTGGTCGGCCACGGCACCGGGGCACAGGTGGTGGCCCGGTACGCCGAGCGCAACCCGGAGCGGGTGCTCGGGCTGCTAATCGTCAACCCGGTGAGCGGCAACGCCGCGGCGGCCCGTGTCGCCGACCTGCCCGACGGCGAGCTCCGCCCGGCGCTCGAGACCTGGCTCGGGACTCTGCTCGATGGCGCGAGCCCCGGCACCCGGGAGAAGGTCCTCGCGTCCGCGCGGACGGCGCGAATCCCGGCGATGCGCGCGATGCTGGCCGACGCCGCGGGAACCGACCTCGCGGGGAGCCTGGCCACCTACCCCGGTCCGGTCCTGATCCTCGCTGCTCCGGGCGAGCCCATCCCCGGCCCCCTTCGTTCCGGGATCGAGACCCGGCGACTCTCCGGCGGAAGCCACTGGTCCACGCTCGATGCGCCGGAGGAGGTGAACAGCGCCTTGCGAGAGTTCCTCAGGCCGCTCGACGCTGCCGCGGTGAAGCGGCGGAAGGCCGGATGAGCGCAAGGGAGCACCGGAATGCGGGCACTGCTCGTCCCTGCCGCGGTGATGATGCCCGAGGCGAGCGCAGGCCAGCACCTGGCGCCGGAGGCGGAAGGTGAGCCCGGCGAGCGAGGCTCTGGCACAATGGGCGCGATGAGGGGATTCCAGGCGCTCCTCCTGGGCGTGTCGCTGGCGGCGGCCGGGGCCATGAACCCCGACGCCACGCTGGAGGTCGCCAACCGCAAGGTGTTCACCTTCCGCGCCACTGCCGCCGGGAGCACGCCGGACGAGCGGCTGGCCAACGCGCGGGCACGCCTCGAGCAGCTGCCCCTGCGCGGGCCGGTGGAGACGGTCGAGACGCGCTCGGTGCAGGTCGGGGACGAGAGCGGCACCGCGGTCATGGTGGGGCCTCGGCTGGCCTTCGTCGTCGCCGACGGGGACGTGGACCGCCTGGCTGGAGAGACCACCGAGGGGGCGGCGCGTCAGGCGGCGCAGGTGCTCTCCGAGGCGCTGATCGCCGAGCGGGAACAGCGTTCGGTCCGGCTGCTGGTCCGCTCGGTGCTCCTCTCGGCGATGAGCACCGTCATCGCAGCCGGCCTGCTCTGGCTGTTCGTGCGAGGCCGGCGGGCCGCCCTCCTGGGCGTCTCGCGGATCACCCGGGAGAAGGGCTTCCGGCTCTGGGGCGTGGACCTTGGACCGATCATCCGTTCGCTCCTGCGCGGGCTGGTGTTCATCCTCTTCTGGGTCCTGGTGCTCTCGGTGGCGGAGGTGTGGGTCACCTACGTCCTGTCCCTCTTCCCCCTGACTCGCCCCTGGTCCGACGCGCTCCTGGGCGGGGTCCTCGGGCTCCTCGCGCGCCTGGGCAGGGCCATCCTCGCCGGGCTGCCGGGCCTGTCGACCGCGGTGGTGATCCTCCTCATCGGACGGGGCGCGGCCGGGTTCGTCTCCACCGTCGTCCGCCGCGTGGAGGAGGGAACCAGCTTCGTGCCCGGCATCTACCCCGAGACCGCCGGCGCCACCCGGCGGCTGCTGGTCGGAGCGGTGTGGCTGATCACCATCGCTGCCGCTTACCCGTACCTGCCAGGCTCGGGCTCCGAGGCCTTCAAGGCGCTGAGCCTGGTGGTGGGCCTGGGACTCTCGCTCGGGTCCACCGGAGTCGTGGCCCAGGCCATGAGCGGGCTGGTGGTCATCTACTCCCGGGCACTGTCCCGTGGGGACTGCGTTCGCATCGGCGACACCGAGGGGGTGGTGACGGAGGTCCACCTGCTCTCCACCCGGATCCTCACCATCCAAGGCGAGGAGGTCACCATCCCCAACACCGTGGTGGTCAACGGCCCGGTCAAGAACTTCGGTCGGGCCAGGACGGGCCGGGGCGCGCTCGTCTCGTCGAAGGTGAGCATCGGGTACGACGCCCCCTGGCGGCAGGTGCACGGGCTCCTGCTGGCGGCGGCGAAGGAGACCCCCGGCCTGCGCGCCGAGCCCGCGCCCTACGTGCTCCAGCGGGCGCTCGACGACTTCTACGTCCAGTATGAGCTGGTCGCCGTGGTGGAGCACCCGGTCGATCGTCCTCTGGTCGCCTCGGCGCTGCACGCGCGCATCCAGGACGCGTTCAACGCCGCCGGGGTGCAGATCATGTCCCCGCACTTCGTGCTCCAGCCCCGGAACCCGGTGCTCGGCCAGGCGCCTCCCGAGGAGCGCCCCGCCGAGCCCGCGAAGGCTGTCGCCACCTCGGTCAACCGCCGCTGACTCAGTGCCCTGCCACCCGGAATGCCTTCCGCTCCACCTCGGGGACGTGGATGTCCGCCTCGGTGAGCGAGCCGCTCAGCTGGATGATCCGGGCGACGGCTCCAGTCCAGCCGGTCTGGTGGCTGGCGCCGATGCCGGCGCCGTTGTCGCCGTGGAAATACTCGTAGAACAGGATGCAGTCACGCCAATACGGATCGCTCTGGAACTTCTCCGACCCGCCGTACACCGGCCGCCGTCCGGACGCATCGCGGGTGAAGGTCCGGATGAGGCGCTCGGCCAGCTCGCGCGCCACCCCGAAGAGGTTCATCTCCCTCCCCGAGCCGGTGGGGCACTCCACCTTGAACGTGTCGCCGTAATACGCCCCCAGCCGGAGCAGCGCGGCCCAGAGGAGCATGTTGACCGGCATCCACACCGGACCGCGCCAGTTGGAGTTCCCCCCGAACATGCCGCTGTCCGAGTCGCCCGGAACGTAGCCCACCCGGAACTCCTGCCCGCCAAACTGGAACACGTACGGGTGCTCGAGGTGGTGTCGCGAGAGGGCGCGGATGCCGTGCGGCCCGAGGAACTCGGTCTCGTCGAGCATGCGAGCGAGGATCCGGCGCAGCTTCTTCTCGTCGACGATGGAGATCATCCGCCGCCCGCCGATGCCGGGCGTGGACGGCATGTGGATGTTGGCGGTGAGCTCCGGATGCCGGAGGAGGAAATTGCGCGCGTTCCGGGTGAAGGTCGGCAACCGCTCGGCCAGGTTCTCGTCGAAGATGGCCACCGCGGCCAGCGGCAAGAGCCCGACCATCGAGCGCACCTTCAGCCGGGTGGCCGCCCCGTCCGGGAAGCGAAGCACGTCATAGAAGAACCCGTCCTCCTCGTCCCACATGTCGTCCTGGTTCTCGCCCAGACGGTCCATGGCGGCGGAGATCCACAGGGTGTGCTCGAAGAACTTGCTGGCGAACTCCTCGTACACCGGGTGGTGCAGCGCGAGCTCGACGGAGATCCGCAGCATCTGCTGGCTGAAGAAGGCCATCCAGGCCGTGCCATCGGCCTGCTCCAGCCAGCCGCCGGTGGGGAGCGGTGAGCTCCGGTCGAACACCCCGATGTTGTCCAGCCCCAGAAAGCCACCCTCGAACACGTTGTTCCCGCTGCGATCCTTCCGGTTGACCCACCAGGTGAAGTTCACCAGCAGCTTGGAGAAGGCGTAACCGAGGAAGGCGATGTCTCCCTTGCCGCCGTTTCGCTCCTTGTCCAGGAGGTAGACCTGCATGGTGGCGTGGGCGTGGACCGGCGGATTCACGTCGCCGAAGTTCCACTCGTAGGCCGGCATCTGCCCGTTGGGGTGCAGGTAATCGTTTCGCAGCATGAGGTCGAGCTGCGACTTGGCGAAGTCGGGGTCCACCATCGCCAGGGGGATGACGTGGAACGCCAGGTCCCACGCGGCGTACCAGGGGTACTCCCACTTGTCGGGCATGGAGATGATGTCGTCGTTCAGCATGTGGAACCACTCGGCGTTCCGCACCCGCTGGCGCAGCCAGGGCGGCGACTCGGGTCCCACCCGGTGCTCCTTCAGCCAGGTGGAGAGGTCGTAGTGGAAGTACTGCTTCCCCCAGAGCATTCCGGCGAGTGCCTGCCTCATGACCAGCGCCCGGTCGGCATCGGCCTTCACCGCTGGGGGGGTGATGCCATCGTAGAACCTGTCCGCCTCGGCCAGCCGCTGCGCGAGGACCTGGTCGAAGTCCTGGAACGGCGTGGGGGTCTGGGCCGGGACGCTCCGGGTGAGCCGCAGGCGGACGGTACGTGTCTCTCCGGGTCCGACCGTCAGCGGGACGTGGGCAGCGACCTTGGTGCCTCGGCCCGCCGGATTGACCGCATCCTTTCGACCGTGAACCACGGCCTCGTCGATCCCGTCCTTCACGTACGGTGAGGCGTTGGGCTGTTTCCAGAGGCGCTGGAGGTTGCTCTCGTTCTCGGTGAAGAGCAGCGCCGGCCACCCCTCGCAATACAGGAAGTAGTCGGGCAGCACCTCCTGGATAAGAGTGACGGTATGGCGGGCGCCGACCACGCTGGCGGTCGGGTGCTCGATCCGCTCCAGGACCGGCTTGCTCCCGCCGGCGCCCCACGACCAGGTGTTCCGGAACCAGAGCGTGGGCAACAGATCGAGGCTCGCCGCCTCGGGCCCGCGGTTGCTCGCCGAGATCTTGATCAGGAGATCCTCGGGCCCGGCCTTGGCGTACTCGACGAAGACGTCGAAGTAGCGGTTCTCGGCGAAGACCCCGGTGTCCAGCAGTTCGTACTCCAGCTCCTGCTTGCCGCGCGCGGCGTTGGTGCGGAGCAGATCCTCGTACGGGAACCGGCGCTGCGGGTACTTGTAGAGGTACTTCATGTACGAGTGCGTCGGCGTGCTGTCGAGGTAGAAGTAGTACTCTTTCACGTCCTCGCCGTGGTTGCCCTCGCTGTTGGTCAGGCCGAACAGCCTCTCCTTGAGGATGGGATCCCTGCCGTTCCAGAGCGCCAGGGCGAAGCACAGCCGCTGCTTGCTGTCCGAGATGCCGGCGAGACCATCCTCGCCCCAGCGGTAGGCGCGAGAGCGGGACTGCTCATGGGTGAAGTAGCTCCAGGCGTTCCCGTCCTCGCTGTAGTCCTCGCGGACGGTGCCCCACTGCCGCTCGCTCAGGTACGGGCCCCACTGCTTCCAGTCGGCCCGGCCACTGCGGCTGTCCTCCAGCCGGGCCTGTTCTGCGTCGAGGCGCCTGTTGGCCATGGTGTCACCCCCGGGGTGTCTTCGAGGATCCGGCAGATGAGTGCAGCGCGGCCGGACCGGAGTCCATCGTCTCTACGTGCGCCCTGCGCCGGGTGGCCCTCGCCTCGCAGGGGCGGGCGGCTCAGTGCCGGGCGGGGATGAATCGCCGCCCCTTGAGCGAGGCGCGATCGTCATAGGCGTGCTTCTTCGAGCGGTCCGGCAGGTCGACCTTCTCCCGTGGCACCTTCCGGTACGGGATCTGGTCGAGAAGGTGGTGGATGACGTTGAGTCGCGCCCGCTTCTTGTCGTCCGAGGGGACGATGAACCACGGGGAGACCTTGGTGTCGCTGGCGGCGAGCATCGTGTCCCGCGCCCGGGAGTACTCGAACCACTTGGTCCGCGAGGGAAGGTCGGTCTTGCTCAGCTTCCACTGACGCAGCGGGTCGTCGATCCGGGCCTTGAACCGCCGCGCCTGCTCCTCGTTGCTCACCTCGAGCCAGTACTTGAAGAGGATGATGCCGCTCTCGAGCATGATCCGCTCGAACGCCGGAACCAGCTCCAGGAAGCGGTCACGCTGGGCCGAGGTGCAGAACCCGAGCACGGTCTCGACGCCCGCCCGGTTGTACCAGCTGCGATCGAAGATCACGACCTCGCCCGCGGCGGGCATGTGCGGGAGGTACCGCTGCGCGTACATCTGTGTCTTCTCGCGATCCGAGGGCGCGGGCAGGGCGATGACCCGGAACACACGGGGGCTCACCCGCTCGGTGATGGCCTTGATGGTCCCGCCCTTCCCGGCCCCGTCCCGTCCCTCGAAGACCAGCACGATCTTGAGGCCCTTGTACTTGACCCACTCTTGCAGCTTGCACAGCTCGGCCTGGAGCTTGAGCAATTCCTTCCGATACTTCTTCCCACTCAGCTTTTCTTCTGCCGATGGACGCCCAGTGGACCTGGCCATGGCGCCATTGAGGCTCAGCCGCGAGGTCAGGGCCATACGACCAACGTCCACTGTGGCCCCCTTGGATTGGGGTCTTACAGTCCCGCTGACACCTGAGGAGGTGTACCCATGGCACGCAAGGAATCTTCTGCCTCCTCGCCGACCTGGGTGGGCCGCACCGAGCTGCTGCTCGAGCTGGTTCGCCTGGACACGGCCTACGGGGACCTCTACCGACAACGGGCCCGCCAGATCGCCGCGACCGAGCTCTCTGCCACCGACTTCAAGGCCTTGCAGAACGCCGAGCAGGCCATCGAGTCGATGCCCGAGGACATCAAGCGGGCGATGGACGACGGGAAGTGGGACCAGGTCAAGGCGCTCACCAACGAGCTCGGCTCCAAGCAGCGCCTCGTCCAGGAGCGTGGCGCGCTGCGGAAGATCGGCGAGCGGCTGTACGAGGACGAGGCAATCCACGTCGACCCGTTCTCACCGGGGTTCTACTGGTACCACGGCCGCGAGGAGCGTTCCTTGCCCGGGCTCCGGGACGAGGCGGTCAGCAAGCTGAAGCAGGCGGCCCGGATCGACCCCGAGTGGAAGCCCCTCTACGAGGACCGCGAGAAGTGCCTCAAGGCAGTACGTCTCGCCGATCCGTCCGCCACCGGCTCCGCAGCGAAGGGCCGGGGCGAGGTCGAGCAGCGGGCCCGGGAGGCGTTGGCCTCGGGCAACCTCGAGGAGCTGCAGAAGCTCGCCGGAAGTCTGGAGCAGGCCGGCAGCGGCACGGCCGGCCCGGGGAAGGCCGAGGCCGAGGCCACGGACGACGTCGAGCCGGCACCGCTCGGGTTCAAGTTCACCGCGGAGACGGTGCAGAAGGCGAAGGCGCTGGGACTCGAGCCCGAGCACTTCGACAACGTCCGGGCGAAGTTCCGGGCCTTCTTCCGCCACCTCTGGCACCCGGTCTTCTTCGAGTCCGAGGGGAACCTGGCCGGCGCGCGGGTCACCGCCATGCTGCCCAAGGAGACCCCCGAGCCGCAGCGCGACCGGATCGTGATGTTCATCACCCGGCCGGTGCTGAGCTCGGGCGGAGCGCGGTTCCTCCCACCTCTGGTCGAGGAGGACGTCCTGGTGGAGACGTTCGACGAGGGCCCGGCGGGGGCCGAGGTGGGGAAGAACGGCCTCGCCGAGGGGCTGGGACTGAAGCGGCGCTGGGGGCTCGGCCGGATGGAGATCGAGCGCACCCTGCAGGGCAAGGGCCCGGAGCTGGTCAAGTCGCTCGGGCTGGATCCCTGGAGGTTCCGGCTGGTCTGCGTGCCTCCCGACATCTACGGGGCGGTATGCCAGCGGCGCGGCTGGGCCAAGAACGAGATCTGGACGCACCTCGACGGCTACCTCGCCACGCGGGAGCGCAAGCTGCTGGCGCTCGCCGGGGGCGACGTGCGGTACGGAGGGTTCCAGGACCTGGTCGGGGTGGGCACCGAGTACGACAGCGACCGGCTCCTGACCCGCTTCGCCATCGTCGACCGGCGGCGGATCCGGGCCTGGTGACCCCCGCTCAGAACGCCTCGCCGGCCCCGAAGTAGAACCCCACGGTCTTGTCGGCGACCGTGAGGTCGAGGGTGATGTTGGTCCGGGACTGGCGGTTCTGCATGATGCGCAGGCCCAGCCCGCCGGCGAACCGTGGATGCTCGAAGAGCGACTCCCCCGGTTCCGAGTAGCCGGGGATCTCCACCGCGGGGCGGGTGAAGGTGGACATGTTGGCGAACACCACGCCCCCCAGCAGCCCGTTGTCGGTGATCCGGAACCTCCACTCCGCCTCGGTGTAGACCTGGGCCGTCCCGCGGAAGCGGCCCTGCACCCAGCCCCGGCCGGTGCGGTTCCGCGCATCCCACCCGATGGAGGGCAATGCCAGATAGGGCAGCGACCCGCTCACCTGACCCTGCACCACCACCCAGAAGGCGAGCACGTTCCTGGGAACCTCCGGCGACAGCGACAGGTACGTCCGGAACTCCGCGGAGAGCAGCGAGCTGTCCTTGGCGCTTCCGAACCACGTCGGGTTCCACTGGTACGACAGGCTGGCGTACACCCCGCGGTACGCGTTGATGGTCGAGTCGCGCGTGTCGTAGAGGAAGTTCAGGCTCAGACCACTGGTGTTGTAGGCCTTCGTCCCGAAGCCCTCGATGGTGCTGTACGCGTAGTGGCTGGTGACCACCGGCGGGGTTGCGGACAGATCGAGCCGCCGGTCCTCGATGCCGTAGTAGCGATCGAAGGACAGACCCGGCCCGATGTAGAGTTCGCGCCAGACCTTCCGGAGCGCGTTCTGACGGAAGCGCAGCAGGTTCATGTCCATCGGCTGGGCGCCCTCGACCTCGGCCGTGGTGCCGAAGCCGCCGATCGTGAAGCCCTGGCTCACCGGCGAGTGCCCCGTCCCCAGGCCGAAGGTGTCCTGGTTGAAGATCATGAAGCGCCAGTCGCCCTGGAACTCCCAGGTGTTCCCTTCGGTGAGGACGGTGCTGAAGATCTGGGTGATGAACTGGTTCTTGGTGGTGTACAGCACCATCGCCTGCACGTTGGAGATGGTCGTGGTGTCCGGATCTCCCAGGTAGATCCCGAAGATCCCCACACCGCCGAAGAGGAAACCGACGGTCGGGTTGTAGGCGAAGGCCGGGAGGATGGCGAGCAACGGCTCGAACGCCTTGGGGTGCGCGGCCGTCTTCTCGGTGAGACCAACGGCGATGAACAGGTCGGTCTCGTCCCGGTAAGGCTCGCACCGTCCGGACTGGCAGACGGACCCGGTCCCGAAGCGCGCCCGGCACGCACCAGTGTCCTCGCAGGTCAGGGGCGTCTGTTCTCCCGTCTCTCCCGCGCGGGCCGCGGTCCCCGTCAACAGCGCCATCGTCAGACCGAGACTGCCGAAGCCCCGAAGGTGCCTCATGTGACGCCTCCGCCCGAGCAGCTCGGCTTTGGCGCGGGCCAGATGGCGCCCACCCCGAGCCGGATACGCCTGCCTAATCGAAACGCATCTGCCGAGAATCGTGGGACCTTGGTCTCATTGTAGCCCACCCTCCCCCGCTGAGAGCCTTCGCGCCATCCAGGGAGAGGAGGCCTGCGCACATGTCCCGTGTCGGGAAGAGCTTTGCACCACCCATTCTGGCCATCGGCCTGCTGCTGGCCGCCTGTCACCCGACGGGTGTGGAGTACGTGACCGACCTCGACGTGGTGGCCACGACGCACGATGCCACCTTCGACTTCGCGACGCCGACCACCTACTCCCTTCCGGACCGGGTGTTCCTCATCGAGGGGGACCCCACGACGAACCCGCCGGCACGGCTCGACCCTGCGCTGGAGCAACTCATCCTCAACACGCTGAAGAACGAGATGGACGCGCACGGGTATACCCAGGTCGCGGTCACTGCGACGCCGGACCTCGCGGTCACCGCCTCGGCGCTGAAGGTGACCAACGTCAGCTACTACTACGGCTACTGGTGCACCTACTGGGGGTACTACGGCTGCTATCCGTACTACCCGCCCGTCGTCGGCGTCAGTACGTACACAGTGGGGACGCTGCTCATCGACATGGCGCCGTTCTCCTCGACGCCACCGGGCAACCAGTACATCGGCGTCTGGACGGCCGTCATTCGCGGGATCCAGACGGGCTCGAAATCGACCGACCAGCAGCGGGTGGTCAACGGCATCTCGCAGGCGTTCATCCAGTCGCCCTACCTGGGGAAGCCATGAGCACGCACCGGAAGCTGATTCCCCTCGCAGCGCTCATCCTCGCCCTGTCGGCCTCGACCGCGCGGGCGGACCTCCCGCCGACCCTGGTCGGCGTCTCGTACCAGTTCTCGATTCCGATCGGCGAGACCTACAACTACACGCCCCCCGTCAGCTGGCGGGGCATCGGGCTCGATGTGGCGACCTTCGTCCGCAAGGACCTCGCCGTCGGTCTGGCGTTCGGGTGGAACGTGTTCCACGAGAACATCACCTCCACCATCAGCTACAAGGGCACGGAGATCTCCGGAAATCAGGACCGGACCCTGAACATCTGGCCCACCCTGGTCAATGCGCGCTGGTTCCCGAAGATCTCCTCCAACCGCGACATTCAGCCCTACATCGGGGCGAACATCGGCGGGTACATCATCGAGCGCTACTTCGCCGTCGGGCTCACCTCGATCACCGAGACCCACTACCACTTCGGCCTCGCGCCGGAGATCGGCGTCTTCTTCCAGAATCCGGTGGGCGCGGTGTTCATCAACGCCCGCTACAACATGGCCTTCGCCGCGGGCGGAGTGCCCTTCCAGCAGTTCCTCGCCTTCAGCCTGGGCTACGCCTGGGAGAGATGACGTCTTCAGGAGGAATCATGCAACACCTCAATCGACTCGGCTTGGTCGCCACGCTGATGGCTGGCGCCACGGCATTGGCGCAGGCCCCCGCGCCCGCTCCCGCACCGGCGCCGGCGGCCGCCCCGGCTGCGGCTCCCACCCAGGACGCGGCGGCCTCGCTGCTCAAAGTTTACGTCTTCCCCGCCAACAACCAGACCCCGGACCAGCAGGCCAAGGACTCCAACGACTGCTACGCCTGGGCCAAGCAGCAGACCGGCGTCGACCCCACCAACCCCACCGTTCCCCCGAAGGCCGACACCAGCCAGGCCGGTAAGGGTGGCGCGGTGAAGGGTGCGGCGAAGGGCGCGGCGGCGGGAGCGGCGATCGGAGCCGTCGCCGGAGACACCGGCAAAGGCGCGGCGGTCGGCGCGACGGCGGGAGCCATGGGCGGGGCGTCCGGAAAGCGCCAGGCCAAGCAGCAGGCGGAGGCCCAGGCGAAACAGCAGCAGACGGCGGCGGTCAACTCGCAGATCGACGCCTTCAAGAAGGCCTACACCGCGTGCATGGAAGGAAAGAAGTACACCGTCAAGTAGCTGTGGCAACGTTGGGGGCGTGCTCGTAGCCGAGGGAGGACGTCCGATGACTCGACGAGGTGCTCTTCGCTGGTCCATGGCCCTGACGTTGCTCGCGCTCTCCGCGCCGGCGGCCGCGGAGGAGGCCAAGCGGGTCGACATCAAGAACCTCAGCTGCGAGTCGTTCCTGGCCCAGCCGGACGACTTGCGGCCGATGCTCGTCGCCTGGGTCCACGGGTACACGCACGCCGGGGGCGAGAACTGGATCCTCGACCCGGCGGCGGCCCGCACCTTCGTCAGCTCGGTGGAGGACCTCTGCAAGAAGGCACCGAAGGCGAGCTTCCGATATCAGGTCCTGCAGACCGCCAAGACCCGTCAGGCCGAGGCGAAGGCGAAGAAGTAGGCCGCGGACCGGCCTCGCCTACTCACTTGGCGAACTTCGAGCGGGCCGCCTTCGTGCGTACCTGCTCGATCGCCTTCTGGTCCACGTTCTTCCGGATGAGGGTCCGGACGGCGTAGCGGACTTGCTGGTATTCCTCGGCGCAGCCCTCGGCGCGCTCGTCCGGGAGCTTCCCCAGCTCCTTGGCGAACGCGTACCGCTTGGGGTCGGAGCCCCAGGCGATGCAGAGGACGTTGTAGAAGCGCTGCCGGTCGAGCCCGTGCACGTCGGCGAAGTCGTCCTCGCCGGGCTTCCGCGCGCTCGAGTCCTGATCGTACATGAAGGCCGCGGCACGCAGCATTCGCTCGGCGAAGTCTCCTCCGATCTGCGTGGCGGCATAGGCCGCGACCTGGTCGGCGGCATCCTCCTCCCGTCCGAGCACCGGCACCGCGAGCACGTGGAACACCGCGTGCGCCGTCTCGTGCAGGACGATGAACAGGAAGGGGCCGACGACCGCCTGCTCGGGAGTGAGATTGAACTTCCCGGACCTGCTGGCGACCTTGATGAAATCGTTGACCAGCTCGTAGCAAAAGGTGATGACGTCCGTGTCGCTGTCGTACCAGGCGTTGGACTCGCCGCAGCTCGCGCTTTTCAGAGTCAACGTGCGGGGGAGCTTGAGGACGGAGAGCATCGCCGCGGCGCCCTCGAGGATGTGCCGCTCCTTCATCTTCTCCGCGATGGGGGCAAGCTCGGGCTTGGTCGTGTCCTCGTAGAGGACCCGGAAGGAACCCTTCTTCACTGGCGGTGCCGTCCCCGCGCCGAGCAAGGCCGTCACCACCAGGAGCGGAACGGGGATCATCGGCATGACTCTCCCTCCGTCAGCCGCTCCGGTCTACTCACGCGGGGCTGGGATGGAGCTGCTCGAGCGCGCGCCTCACCGCCGCCACCAGCAGCGCCGGCTCGAAGGGCTTCTGGAGACAGGGGACCTGCCCCATCCCCCGCTGCCGGAGCGTCTGCGCGGCGTCGATGCGCCCGGTCACGAAGATCGCCGGCGGACAGCCCGGAGAGGTCCGGAGGCTGTCCAGGAGATCTGCCCCACTCATCCCGGGGAGCACCAGGTCGAGCACCAGGCAGGCCGGGCGGGTGGTGGCGTAGGCCTGGAGCAGCTCCTCCGCAGTGGAAAACGACGCGACCCGGAGATCATGGGCCCGGAGGATCCGGCCCAACGCTCGCCGTGCGGCGGGGTCGTCGTCAACTACAGCGACCATCGGGCTCGGCGAGGGAGGCGACGAGGCTGTCCGACTCGCGCACATCCCGGTCCTCCACCAAGAGTTCGAGGTACCCTAGGGACTTCGGGCGTGGGCCTGCTATACGACGTTGGTCTCATCCCGGACCCGGGGGGCGATGGGTGGCAGCGTCGATGATCGCCTTCGACAAGCCGGAGCTCTTCGAGCAGCAGCTCGCGGAGCTTTCCGCGACCTTCGTCTCGCTGACCCCGGACCAGGTGGACAGCCAGATCGACTGGGGGCTACAGCTGCTGCTCGAGGCGCTCGATCTCGACCGGAGCACCATCGCCGAGCTCTCGGCCGACGGCCAGCGGATAGAGATCACGCACACCCGGTCCACGACGCATGCTCCAGCGATCGCCAAGGGCGATCTGGTGCCGATGCTCCCCTGGTTCGCGGCGATGCTCCTCAAGGGCCAGGTGCTGCGCTTCGATCGAATGCCGGACGACTTGCCCGCCGAGGCCGAGGCCGAACGCGAGTACTGCACCCGGACCGGCCTGAAGTCGGTGCTAACTTTCCCGTTCACGGTCGGCGAGCGGGTGATCGGTGCCATCGGCTTTGCCTCCTTCCGGCGGGAGATGAGCTGGACTCCGCACCTCCTCCGCTCGCTGCGGCTGATCAGCGAGGTGTTCGCCAACGCCCTGGCCAGGAAGCAGGCGGCGCACGAGCAGGTGAAGCTTCGCGAGCAGCTCGCCCACAGCGCCCGGCTGAACACCATGGGCGAGGTGGTGGCCTCCATTGCCCACGAGGTCAACCAGCCGCTCTTCGCCATCGTCAGCAACGCCCGTGCCGCCGGGCAGCTCCTCGCGCAGGAGACCCCGGACCTGGCGGAGATCGGGGCAGCGCTGGAGGACATCGTCCAGGACGCCAACCGGGCCAGCTCCGTCATCGCCCGCATCCGCAGCTTCCTCCAGCGGAAGCCCACCGAGCTCGTGACCACCGACGTGAACTCGGTGATCGAGACGGTGAGGAGCTTGCTCGGGCCCGAGCTCGCACGTCGCCGGGTCACCCTTCTGGTCGCCCTGGGCACCGGGCTGCCGCCGGTGCGGGCCGACGCGGTCCAGCTCCAGCAAGTCCTGGTGAATCTGCTGATGAACGCCGCCGAGGCGATGGAGTCGCTCGCGCCGACGCAGCGGCGCCTGGAGCTCCGGTCCACCACCGAGCCCGACGGGCGCCTCCGCATCGACGTGGTGGATCACGGCCCCGGCCTAGACCCCCAGGTGCGCGCCCGGCTGTTCGAGGCGTTCTTCACCACCAAGGCCAACGGGCTGGGAATGGGCCTGGCCATCTGCAAGTCGATCGTCGAGGCGCATGGGGGGCGGATCCAGCCCCTGGACAGGTCCGGGCCGGGAACCACGATGCAGATCTGGCTTCCTGTCCGCTAGGCCTGAATTTGCGTCTCCGCGCAGAATCTGCGCGCTTCCAGAGTCCACACGGCGAGCGTTTCTGCTGGAATTTCATGATCCAATGGGCACGCCCTGGATGGGCACGGTTCCTGTAGCGTGCCATTTTGTGCACCTGTCCCTCGCTGAGGTTTCGTCCCCGTCCCTCGAGGCGGGTGGCCGTCCACAGGTCTGGGTCGTCGACGACGACCCCGGCGTTCGCACCGCCCTCGCGCGGCTGCTGCGGACTACGGCCCTGAGCGTGGAGACGTTCGAGTCCGGGCTGGAGCTGCTGGACCGGCTCACGCAGGCGCGGCCCCGGTGCCTGGTTCTCGACGTCGGCATGCCGGAGCTCACCGGGCTGGACGTCCTTCGTCTGCTCCACGAGCGCGGGGAGCCCATCCCGGTGATCTTCGTCACTGGCGAGGGAAACGTGGGCCGGAGCGTCGCGGCGATGAAGGAGGGCGCCATCGACTTCCTGGAGAAGCCGGTCGACGCCGACGCGCTCCTCGCGGCGGTGATGCGAGGCCTGGCCAAGGAGGCCGAGTGGCGTCAGACGCGGGCACGGATCGAGCAGGCTTCCGGGCTCCTCGCCACCCTGACGCCCCGTGAGCGCGAGGTGCTCCACCACGTGGCGACCGGCAAGTCCAACAAGCAGATCGCCTCGGAGCTGGGAACGAGCGAGAAGACGGTGAAGGTCCACCGCGGCCGGGTGATGCACAAGCTGGGCGCCACCTCGGTGGTCGACCTGGTGCACCTCACCGAGCGCGCCAGCGGCGTGGCCGCGTAGAGCCCCCGGGGCGCGCACGGAGCCGCGGGAGCGTTGGCCCCCGCGGTTCCGCGCAGCTCAGCTTCTGCTCACTTCGCCGGCGGAGCCTTGGGCTTCTTCTTCGCGGGCGGCTTCGGGGCCGCGGGCTGCACGGAGAGCGCCAGCGCCTCCGAGTACTTCGCGGTGATGGTGTCGCCCACCTTCACCTTCTCCCAGCGCTCCGGGTGCTGCATCTTCACCTCGACGGTGTTGCCGCCCGAGCCCTTGATGATGGCGGTCTTCTTCGTCATGTCGATCGCCTCCACCGTCCCGTTCAGGGTGACCGTCCGGGCGATGGCGCCCTCGGGCTTCTTGCCCGCCTCTGCGCGCTCGGTGGCGATCGCCTCGGTGGGCTGCGGCAGTGGCTTGGTCGGATCGGTCTCGGTCACATCGACCGCCAGCGCCTCCTGGTACTGGACGATGACGTCGTCGCCCACCTTCACCTGGGCCAGGTTGCGGGCCTGGGGTCCCACGGTGAACTCGTGGGTCTGGCCATCGGCGGTCTGCAGCACCACGTGCCGGGTGGCTTGATCGATCTCCTTGACGGTGGCCTTGACCGTCTTGACCTCCTTCCTCGAGTACGAGGCCTTCGGCGCCTTGGCCTCCTGCGCCAGGGCCGGGATGCTCAGTGCCAGGGCGGCGATGAGCACAGAGTTCTGCAGACGCATCGTGTACCTCCTTCGTGGGGACTACTGCGGCTTGGCCGCCGTGGGTTCGACAGGGGCCGGCTCCGGAGGCGGTGGCACTTGCCAGCCGCCGCCGAGGGCACGGTACAGGTTGATGAAGGCCGCGGTGCGCTGGGCGCGGACCGCCGCCAGGTTGAGCTCCGCGGGGAACAGGAGATTCTGCGTGGTGGTCACCTCCAGGTAGCTGGACACTCCCCCGTAGAACCGGTCCACTGCCAGAGCGACCGACTCGGTGAGGTTGGCCACCTCCTCCTCGCGCTGCTGGAGGATGCCGTCAAGCCGCTGAACGTCGTCCAGCGCGTCCGCGACCTCACGGAAGGCGGTGAGCACCGTCTGCTCGTAGCTGTTCTTCGCCTCCTCCCACTGCGCCGACGCCGCCTCCGCCTGCCCGTGCAGCGCGTCGCCCTGGAGGATGGGGGCGAGCCAGTTTACGCTCCCTCCCGCGCTCCAGATGAGGGACTTGGAGGGGTTGAAGAGCGTGCTGAGGTCCGCGCTCACGAAGCCGGCCATCGCGGTCAGGCTGAACCGCGGGAAGAAGTCCGCCTTGGCCACCCCAATCCGGGCATTGGCGGCCACCAGCCGCTGCTCCACGGCCAGCACGTCCGGCCGGCGCTCGAGCAATGTCGAGGGAAGCCCGGCCGGCACCGGTCCAGTCTGGAGCGTGGGCGTGGCCCTGGAACGCGCGATCGGTCCAGGCGGGCGCCCCAGGAGCAGCGAGAGGAGGTTCTCCTGCCGCACGATGAGCCGCTCGGTGTCCTGGACCACCGCCTGCGCGTCGTTCACCTGGGCCCGGCCGGTGGTGACCGGGAGCTTGTTCCCCGCCCCGCCCTGCAGCCGGTCCACGTAGAGCTGCAACGTGCGCTGGTAGTTGCCGACGGTGCGCCTGGCCACGTCCAGCTGGGCGTCGAGCTGACGCATCTGCACGTAGGCGACCGCCACGTCGGCGACCAGGCTGACCGTGGCGGCCCGCCGGCCCTCCTCGGTGGCGAGGTACTCGGCGACCGCGGCCTCCGTGCCCCGGCGGAATCCGGCCCCAGACGTCGATCTCCCAGGACAGACCGGCGTCGACCTCGAACACCGCGCTGTGCTTCGGATCCTCGGCGGGCGTGACCAGCGCCCCCCGCCGTCCGTAGCTGCCCGCGGCATTGACGTCCACCGCCGGGAGGATCTGCGCCTTCTGGATCCGCGCCAGCGCCCGGGCCTGCTCGACCCGGGCCACCGCCGCCCGCAGGTCGCGGTTGTTCTGCACCGCCTCGGCGACGAGCGACTGCAGCTCGGGATCCTTGAACACCGTCCACCACGGGAGATCGGCGATGGTCGCCGTGTCCTGGGTGGGCGCCTGGTCGCGGAAGCTGGCCGGCGTGGGCACCACCGGACGCTGGTAGTCCGGGCCCATCAGGCAGCCGGTGCTGGCCAGCGCCATCGTCGCCACGACCAGCGCTCTCTTCACGGTTCACCCTGGGCGACGGCGGTCGCCCCTCCTCCGTGGGCCACGGTGGGCGTGGGCTCGGGTCCCTTCTTCCCTCCGACAATCCGACCCACCATCACGTACAGCACCGGGATGATGAAGACGCCGAGGCCGGTCACCAGCGACATCCCGGCGATCACCGCCGTGCCGAGGATGCGCCGCGAGGCTGCCCCCGCGCCGGCCGCCGTCCACAGAGGCACGCAGCCGAGGATGAAGGCGAACGAGGTCATGAGGATGGGCCGCAGCCGGAGCTTGGCGCCCTCGAGCGCAGCGTCCACCAGCGGCTTGCCCTGCTCGTGCTGCATCTTGGCAAACTCGACGATGAGGATGGCGTTCTTCGCCGCCAGGCCGATCAGCATCACCAGGCCGATCTGCCCGTACACGTCGAAGTCGTAGCGACGCATCATCAGCCCGAGGAACGCTCCGAGGACCGCGATCGGCGTGCTGAGGAGCACGCTGAAGGGCAGCGACCAGCTCTCGTACAGCGCGGCGAGGATGAGGAAGACGAACAAGAAGCTCATCCCGAATACCGCCAGCGTCCCCCCCTCGGAGGCCTTCTGCTGGAAGGAGAGGTTGGTCCAGGCAGTGCCCATCTCCGGAGGCAAGGTCTGCGCCGCCACCTCGTCGAACGCCTTCAGCGCTTGCCCGGAGCTGATCCCCGGGGCGGGCGTCCCGATGACCTCCACCGAACGGTAGAGATTGAAGCGGACCGTGTACTCCGGGCCGCTCACGTTCTTCACCGTGACCAGGGTGGAGAGGGGCACCATGTCCCCCTTGCTGTTGCGGACGTAGAAGTCCCGGATGTCCTCGGCCTTCACCCGCGATTCGCCCTCGGACTGGAGGAAGACCTTCCATTGTCTCCCGAACCGGGTGAAGTCGTTCACGTAGCTGCCGCCGAGGAAGGCCTGCATCGCCCCGTAGACGTCGGTGAGGGCCACGCCCTGCTTCAGGACCTTGTCCTTGTCCACCTCGACGAAGATCTGCGGAACGGCCGGCGAGAAGTTGGCGGTCACCGCCTGGAACTCGGGTCGCTTCCGGACGCCGGCCACGAACTTGCCCACGTTCTGGGCCAGGAACTCGACCGACCCGCCGCTCCGGTCCTGGATCATCATGTCCGCGCCACCGGCCGTTCCGATGCCCGGGATGGCGGGAGGACCGAAGGCGAGGATGCGGGCCTCGGGGATCTGCGAGAAGGCGATGTTGAGCGCGCGGATGATGCCGGCGGCCGACTCGTTCTCGTGCTTGCGCTCGGCCCACTCGTGGAAGGCGATGAACACCGTCCCGGTGTAGCTGGCGGCAGTGCCGGTGAGGATGTTGTAGCCGCTGATCACGGTGTAGCTCCGGATGCCCGGAGTCTTGGCCATGATCTCCTCGATCTTCTTCCCCACCTGCTTGGTCCGCTGCAGGGACGAGGCATCGGGCAGCTGCATGAAGGCCAGCGCGTAGCCCTGGTCCTCGTCGGGGACGAAGCCCGTAGGGATCCTCGCCCCGAAGACACCCGCCAGCACCGCCGCGCCCGCCAGCAGAGCCAGGGAGAGCACCATCTTCCGGATCATCCGCCCGGTGATGCTGACGTATCCCCCGGTCATCCGATCGAACCAGGCGTTGAACTTGCCGCCGAGCCGCGCCACCAGTCCCTGTTTCCCCTCCGTCTTCGGTTTCAGGAGCAGCGCGGAGAGGGCCGGGCTCAGGGTCAGAGCGTTGAAGGCCGAGATGAGCACCGAGATGGCGATGGTCAGCGCGAACTGCTGGTACAGCCGCCCGGTGATGCCGGGGATGAAGGCCACCGGGACGAACACCGCCGAGAGGATGAGGGCGATCCCGATCACCGGTCCCTGCACCTCCTGCATTGCCTTGAGCGTGGCGTCCTTGGGGGACATGCCGTGGTGGATGTGGAACTCCACCGCCTCCACCACCACGATGGCGTCGTCGACCACCAGGCCGATCGCGAGAATCAGGCCGAAGAGAGAGAGCGTGTTGAGCGAGAACCCCAGCATCGGGAACACCGCGAAGGTGCCCACCAGCGAGACCGGCACCGCCAGCAGGGGAATCAGGGTCGCGCGCCAGCTCTGGAGGAAGATGAAGACCACGATGATCACCAGGACCATCGCCTCGAACAGCGTCTTCACGATCTCGTGCATCCCTTCCACGATCGGCAGCGTCGTGTCGAGGGCCACCTCGTAGTCGAGCCCCTGGGGGAAGCTCTTCTTCAGGCCGGCCATGGTGGCCTTGATGCCGTCGCCGACCTTGAGCGCGTTCGAGCCCGGGGTCTGGAAGATGGCGATCACCCCGCCGGCCTTCCCGTTGTACCGCCCGTCCTGCTGGTAGTTGAGCGAGCCCAGCTCGATGCGGGCCACGTCCTTCAGTCGCACCTGCGAACCGTCGGGGTTGGCGCGGACCACGATCTCCCCGAACTCCTCCGGGGTGATCAGCCGGCCTTGCGCGCGAACGGCGTAGGTGAACTTCTGACCCTCGGGCGCCGGCTCGCCGCCGATCTGCCCGGCGGGGTTCACCACATTCTGCGCTTTGATCGCCGACTGGATCTCGTTGATCGTGAGATTGAGCCGGGTGAGCGTGTCCGGCCTCACCCAGATCCGCATCGCGTAGTCCGACGAGCCGAAGAGCGTCACGTCCCCCACGCCCGGGACGCGCTTGATCGCGTCGATGACGTTGATGGTGGCGTAGTTCCCGAGGAACCGGGAGTCGTAGCGGTTGTCGGGCGAGAACAGCGAGACGATGATCAGCGGGAACGGCAGCTTCTTCTTGATCGTGACCCCGTAATTCTTCACCTCCTGGGGCAGGGTCGCCTGGGCCTGGCTGTACCGGTTCTGGACCAGCACGTTGTCGATGTCGACGTTGGTGCCCAGCGCGAAGGTGACCGTCTGGGTGAGCGTGCCGTCGTTGGCGTTCGTGCTCTGGAGGTAGAGCATGTTGTCCACGCCATTCATCTGCTGCTCGATGGGCGTGGCCACCGACTGCTCGATGGTCAGCGCGTCAGCGCCGGTGTAGGTGGTGGTCAGCTGGATCTGCGGCGGGACGATCTCCGGGAACTGGGCGATCGGCAGCCGCAGCGCCGCCACCGCGCCGCCGATGACCGTGATGATCGCGATGACGATGGCGACGATGGGACGACGGACGAAGACGGCGGAGATCAAGGCTCAGCTCCCCGCGTCCGCGGCCGGGCCGCTCCCGGGCTGGGCGCCGTGGGAGGGATCGGGCTTGGCGACGACCTTCTGCCCCTCCGAGACCTTCTGCACCCCCTCGGTGATCACCCGCTCACCGGGGTTCACCCCCTTGGTGATCGCCCAGAGCGCCCCGGCCCGGGGGCCCACCTCCACCTTGCGGATCTGCACGGTGTCCTCGGGGGTCACCACCGCCACGGTGTAGGACCCTTGCAGCTCCTTCACCGCAGCCTCCGGGACCACGATCAGGTCCTTCCCCGCCTCCTGCCGCGGGATACGGACCCGGGCGTACTGACCGGGGCGCAGGATGCGCTCAGGGTTGGGGAACACCGTCTGGACCTGGATGGTGCCGGTGCCCTTCTCCACCTCACGATTCACCGAGGCGAACCAGCCCTTGTGGGGGTAGATCGAGCCGTCGGCGAGCATCAGCTCGATGAGCCGTCGCTCGGGCCCGGCATCCAGCGGGTCCAGCTTCTCCAGATCTGCAATCCGCGAGGCGAATTTCAAGTAGTCCGCCTCGCTGATCGGGAAGACCACCCGCATCGGGTCGAGCTGCGAGACGGTGGTGAGCAGGGTGGGCTCGCCCTGCCCGACCAGGTTTCCCACCCGGACCAGCGCCGTCCCCGCAACCCCATCCACCGGCGAGCTGATGCGGGTGTACGAGAGGTTCAGCTGCGCCTCGTCCAGCGCGGCCTTCGCCGAGTCGCGGGACGCCGCGGCGGCCTGCTGCTCCGCCACCGCGTTGTCCAGGTCCTGCTGGCTCACCGCCTGCTTCGCGGCGAGGGGCCGGTAGCGATCCGCCGTCACCTTCGCCTGCCCGAGCGTCGCCTGCGCCCGGGCGAGCGCGCCCTTGGCCTTGGCCACCGCCGCCTCGTACTCGGCAGGGTCGATGGTGAAGAGCAGCTGGCCCTTCTTCACGAACGCGCCATCGGCGTAATCCTGGGTCTTGAGGAAGCCCTTCACCCGCGCCCGGATCTCGGCGTTCACGTACCCGTCGAGCGTTCCGACGAACTCGGCCGCGAGGCTCAGGTCCTGCTGTACCGCCGGAGTGACCAGCACCGTCGTCGGAGGAATCGGCGGCGGGGGCTTCTTGCAGCCCACGGACACCAGGAGCGCTCCCAGGGCACCCGCGATGACCGATCCAGTGACGCCTGTCCGCGCCATGCTCCCTCCCTCGGTGGAATCTATCGAACGTCGAGTTATCGACATCCCCTGGGTCCTGTCGAGTCCGGCGTGAGGGGAATCGACTGAGCGTTCAGCGGCCCGGAGCGGCGGTTGGTGTGTCCACGACCGGCGGGGTGTAGTCCGCGGCGGTGAGGGCGATCTCGATGCGCCGGTTCTGGCTCCGTCCGGCCTCCGTCTCATTGGGGGCGAGCGGCCGGTACTGGGAGAACCCCGCCGCGCCCAGCATCTTCGGGTCCACTCCCTGGGACTGGAGGTAGCGGACGACGCTCACCGCTCGGGCGGTGGAGAGGTCCCAGTTGTCCTTGAAGGCCGATCTGGGGTTGGTGGGCACGCTGTCCGTGTACCCGGCCACCACCACCACCTTGTCCTTGAGCGTCTGGAAGGCGTGGGCGACCGCGTCCAGCGCGTCACGACCCTGCTTGTTGATGGCCGCCGAGCCCGAGGAGAAGACCACCTTGTCCTTGAGCTTCACGGTCATCTTGCCGCGCAGCTCGGTGATCTCCACCTGGCCGCTGTCGATCTGCTGCTTCAGCGATCCGGCCAGCTCCTCGTACTGCTTGCTCTTCGCCTCGAGCGCACCCTTCTCCTCGGTGAGCTGGGCGGTGGACTTGGTCAGGGCGTCGTTCTGGGCCTGGAGGTCCGTGACCTTCTTTTCCAGCGCGGCGGTCTTGGCCGTCTCGTCCTGGTACTGCTTCTTGTAGTTGGCGGCATCGCGCTGGGCCGCGGCGAACTCGTCCTTCGAAGGACCGCACGCTGCGACGAGCAAGGCGATCCCCACTGCACCGATGATGCGGTTCGACATGGATCCTCCGTTCCGCGCAAGTCGTCGCGCTTCCAGGGGATTCCCGCAATGAGACCAAGGTCCAAGACCCGGGGGCCCGGGGGTGCTCCGGACAGAGGTCTATCGGCGTGCGGCAGCGACCATGGCCGGTGCGGCCGCCCGGGGCGTTGCCACCAGCCCGTAGACGAGGGCCCCGAGCGCGCCTCCGATGAGCGGGGCCACCCAGAACATCCACAGCTGCTCGAGCGCCCACCCACCGACCACCAGCGCCGGTCCGGTGCTCCGCGCGGGATTGACCGAGGTATTGGTGACCGGGATGGAAACGAGGTGGATGAGCGTCAGGCAGAGCCCGATGGCGATCGGCGCGAGACCCTTCGGTGCACGCTCGTCGGTGGCGCCCATGATCACGAAGAGGAACATGCCAGTCATCACCACCTCGGTGAGGAAGCCGGCGCCCATCGAGTACTGCCCGGGCGAATGGGCCCCGTACCCGTTGCTGGCCATGCCGCCGGCGGTGCTGAACCCCGCCTTGCCGCTGGCGATGACGTACAGCGTCCCCGCGGCGATGACCGCGCCCACCACCTGGGCCACGATGTACGCTGGGAGCTCGGAGGCCTTGAAGCGGCCGCCCACCGTCAGCCCCACCGACACCGCCGGGTTCAGGTGACAGCCCGAGATGTGGCCGATGGCGAAGGCCATGGTCAGCACCGTCAGCCCGAAGGCCAGCGCCACCCCCAGCAGCCCGATGCCCACGCCCGGGAAGGCGGCGGCGAGCACCGCGCTGCCGCACCCTCCGAGGACGAGCCAGAACGTCCCGATCAGCTCCGCCGTTGCCCGTTGCCAGAGTGGCATGCTGCACCCCCAGGGAAGGATTGCGGGGCGTGTAGCACGCTGCCTCGGCAGCAGTCACAGAAGAACTTGTTGCCCCGAAGCCCTATGCACCTCGGTGCGGGGAGGGCGGCACACCGGGCGCGGGAGGCCCGGAGCCAGGCCGACGCCTGCGGACGGACAGCAGCTTCTCCACCTCCGCGACCACCTCGCCGTCGGGGCCGACGATCTGGGCGACGAAGACCGGCTCGACCTTCCCCCCGGCATCCACCGCGCGGCGGATCTCCTCCACCCGCTCCTCGGGAATCTCGAAGCGCGCGCGCACCGTGCCGCGACCGGGCTTACGGAAGTGGATGGTGCCACGTTTGTCCCAGACCACGTACCCGGGCCCGAGCCGCTCGATGAGCACCACCATGAACCAGGGGTCGGCCATGGCGAACAGCGCGCCCCCGAAGTGCGTACCGACGTAATTCCGGTTCCACGGCCGGAGCGCCATCTGCACCTCGATGCTCCGGAGGTCCGACGCCACGTGCGTCACCCGGATCCCCGACGTGAGATATGGGCCCCATAGCCCGGCGAGGTGCCTGAGCAGCCGCGCCTTCCACCGGATGTCCATGCAGGTCGTCTCCGGGACTGCGGGTCCGGTGATCACGTGCCACGGGTGACCGTTTGTTCAGCCTCCGGGGCGACGTTCCCTGCCTTAACAAATTCGCCGGGCCGGGCTAAGCGACGAAGACGTGGAGCGGAGGTGCGGCTTCGTCCGTGGGCCAGACCGAAGGTGCGCTCCAGAAGCCGTTCGACCTGGCCGACTACCTCATCGCGGTGAGGCGACTGCTCGATCGCTGGGCGCCTCCGAGAGCGCGCGCGTAGCACGGGCGCCGGCTGTACAGTCAGGCTCGATGGACGAGCTGAGAGGCGAGCCCGGAGCCAGTCCGCCCGAGAGCAGCGAGTTCGCGCGGGAGTGGAGCGAGATCCTGAACGAGATCCGGGTCGCGCTCCCCGGGGTCCAGCTGCTCTTCGGGTTCCTCCTGGCCGCACCGTTCACCGATGCCTTCCGGGCGATGAGCGAGGTCATCCGCTACGGCTACTTCACCTGCTTTCTGACCACCACCGCCTCCTGCGCCTTCCTCATCGCGCCGTCGGTGTACCACCGGCTTCACTGGCGCCGGGACGTGCGAGACAAGGAGTTGATGCTCCGCGCCTGCAACCGGCTGGCGATCGCAGGGGTGGTATTGCTCGCGCTGGCAATGACCAGCGCGGTCTACGTCCTCAGCCTGGTCATCGCTGGAAGGGCCGCCGCCGTGACAATCACCATCGCCGCCGGCCTCCTCTTCGCAGCGCTGTGGTTCGCCTTTCCGTTCCTGCGCCGCAGCGCCGAGCGGCAGCGGAGCTAGCGATCGTCCGCGCAAGGTCTGCGCGTGGCACTCGCCGGACCGGGCTTGCGTGCGCGACCTGCCTCGCTACCTCGCGGATTTCAGGAGCGATCCTCCCGGCACGACCGATGCTCGCCTCGCGCGTCAGGAGGACATGACCGATGCGCGCACCGGCGAGTCATCTGTTCCCTGTTCGGACCATGCTGCCCCGCCTCCTCGTCCACGGCCTGGCGGCCTGGGCGCTCGGCGCGGTGCTCCTCGGGATCCTGGTCTCGACCGTTCAGCTCACGGTGGCGAGCGCGCTCTTCACCTTTGGCGCACCCGCGCTGGCCGCCCCGGTTGCCGCGCACTACTTTCGGCGCGGCCAGGCCGGGGAACCGTTGACCGCCGCGATCGGGTTCACCGCGGTGGCTGCCGCCCTCGACCTGCTGCTCAGCATCGCGGTGCACGGGCAGAGGGAGCTGATGCACCCGGCCTTCGGGTTCGGGCTGTCGCTGGTCCTCATCTTCGGAACGACCGGCTTCGTGGGAGAGGTCATCTCCGAGGCCGACCGGAAATCCTAGGCAGCCTGGCAAGCGATCGAGCACATGAAACATCTGGGGAGAACACAGCCCTTCCGCGGACCGGACGGGCTGCCCGTCGCCGGCAGCATCGCCGAGGTCCGGTACCTCCGGCTCGGCGGAGTCGACCAGTGGGTGATGCTGCGGGGCCAGAACCTCGCCAATCCTCCACTGATTCTTCTCCACGGCGGACCCGGCATGAGCGAGTCGGGCCTGTTCCGTCGCTTCATTGCACCGCTCGAGAAGAACTTCACCCTCGTCTACTGGGACCAGCGCGGTGCCGGAAAATCGTTCAGCCGGAGGATTCCTCGCGCCTCGATGCGGGTCGATCAGTTCATCGCCGATCTCGACGAGCTCGTCGAGCACGTGCGTCGGCGCCTCGGCAAGGACAAGGTGGTGCTCTACGGGCACTCCTGGGGCTCTGCTCTGGGCGTGCTCTACACCGCGCGCTTCCCGATGAAGGTCGCGGCCTACGCTGCAAGCGGACAGATCGGCGACTGCTCGGCGGGGGAGTCCGCGTCCTACGCCTTCGCGCTCGCCGAGGCGGAGCGCCTCCACGATCGAAGCGCCCTCCGGAAGCTGCGGGCGATCGGTCCGCCGCCCCACACTGTCAGGAGTCTGTTCACCGAGCGGATGCAGGTGACGCGACTCGAACGCCACACCGGCGCGACGTCCGCGTGGAGAATGTTTCGAGCCATGCTCGGCCGACCGGAGTCGTCGATCCTGGATTTGCCGAACATCGTGCGCGGCTTTCGCTTCTCGCTCGAGGCAATGTGGCCCGAGGTTTCCCAGCTGAATCTCCACCAGCTCGTGCCGGCGTTGCAGGTCCCGGTGTTCTTCCTCCTCGGGAGGAAGGACCACTGGGTCCCCCCGGAGACGAGCGTGGCCTACTTCGAGGCGCTGAGCGCGCCCTCGAAGAAGCTGGTCTGGCTCGAGCGCTCCGGGCACGAAGTCTTCGTCGATGAGCCGGATGCGTTCAACGCTGCGATGGTGCAGCTGGTCCGGCCCTCCGGTTCCTGACCGACGGCCGCGCCAGCGCCAGGTGACATCCATGCCGCGCCGTGGCCAGCTGCAGCCCGAAGTCGCCGGGAGGCTGCCGTGAAATGGGTCACTCGCCATCGAATCCAGGTCAACCGGGCCGCGACCGCGTGGCTCGTCAAACGCTTCCTCGACCCCGGCGCGGAGTTCCTCTTCGTCGATCCCGCCGAGGTCGCCGGCGTCCAGGCGCGGGAGGGCGCCATCGGCTTCGACGCGCCGGGCGCGCGCTACCCGCACCAGGATGCGCAAGGGCGCTGCTCGTTCGAGGCGCTCGTGGACGAGCGATGCCCGGACGATGCGGACCTCAAGGAGCTCGCACGCATCATCCACGGAGCGGACCTCAAGGACCTCGGCGCAGCCCCCGAGTGTCCGGGCCTGCTCACCATCTCCCGCGGCTTCCCGCTCGTCGCCCGCGACGACCACGAGACGATGGAGAAGACCGCGTTCCTCTACGATGCGCTCTATGCCTCGCTGAAGCAGCGCCGCGGCTCCGGGTGAGACGCGGTGGCCAACAGGGGGGCGTATTGCCATCGGGTGTGAGCTTCCGCCGCCCGGATGAAGTTGCTAAGCCCGGCGTTGAGGGGTTGGTGGAGAACGCATGCGCCTGAAGACTCGACTTTCCCCTCGTTCTGCCATCTTCCTCGGCATCTGCGGACTCGCGGCGTGCGCCGAGCCGCCCGTCCCGACCTCGGCCAGGGCGGCTTCAGCCGAGACACGGCACGCTTCCCCCCGGGTCGTTGCGGCCGTTCGAGCCGCCACTACCCGCGCGCCAGGGAAGACCGAGTGGGTTCCCGTCCCCGAGGGCGGACAGCTCCAGCGCGTCACCCTCGGGGAGGGGTTCCAGCACGTTGCGGTCGGTCGTCTCGAGGCCGACGGGACCGTGTCCGCCGCGTGCGTGGACAGTGCCCCCCAGGCCGAGGCATTCCTCTCGGGGGGTGCGAACGGTGGGGCCAGCAAGTGAGCCCCGTCAGGGTCGTGACATTGTTCGCGCTCCTCGCCAGCGCGGCGGCGCGGGCCAGCGCCACGCTGGTGGTCAACAATGCCGATCCGGCCGGCGTCGGTTTCAACGATCAGACGCCCGCAGAGCCGGTCGGCGGAAATCCCGCCACGACGATCGGCGGGCAGCGCCTCGCCGTCTTCCAGGAGGCTGCCCGGATCTGGGGCCAGGTCCTCGACAGCGACGTCACCATCACCATCCTGGCCAACTTCGAGGCCCTCGACTGCGATGCCACCTCCGGCGTGCTCGGGCGAGCGTACTCGCCAAATCTGTACTCCAGCGGGACGTCGGGCATCGCCTTCCCCGAGCAGAACACCTGGTACGTGGCCGCCGAGACCGAGCGTTTCGCCCATCGGGCGCTGCTCTCGGGAACCGGGACCGACCCCAACAGCTACGACATCGTCGCCAACTTCAACTCCAGCCTCGGAACATCGGGCTGTCTGGGCGGGGTGGACTGGTACTACGGCTTCGACGGGACGCACGGCCAGAAGATCAATCTTCTGTCCGTCGTGCTCCACGAGTTCGGACATGGGCTCGGGTTCTCCTCCTTCGTCAACCCCACCACCGGGCAGAACCTCAACGGTCAGACCGACATCTGGTCGCGCTTTCTCTACGACCAAGGAACCGGGAAGCACTGGGTCGATCTGGATGACAGCGGCCGCAAGGCATCGGTGACCAGCAACGCGCTCGCCTGGGACGGGCCGACGGTCAAGTCCCTCGTCCCGACCTCGCTCGAGGCCGCGCTGGTGTTCAGCGTGACCGAGGCGCCCCAGACGCCGAGCGCGGTCAAGGACTACCTGAACCTCGCCGTGGGTCAGTTCGGGGCGCCCGTGGGGACGACTGCCATCACCGGGCCGGTCCGGGTCGCCTCGCCGGTGCACGCCTGCACCAGCGACGGACCCCTGCAGCCGCTCACCGGAGCCCTGGCCATCGTCGACCGAGGACCGCAAGGCGCTGCCTGCACCTTCGTGGAGAAGGCAAGGAACGCGCAGGCCGCCGGAGCGGTGGCAGTCCTGATCGCGAATTACACCACCGGGCTCCTCCCCCCGGGCGGCAACGCACCCGACGTCACCATTCCGGTCCTCGGCATCACCCAGGAGGACGGGAACACCCTGAAGGGCGCGGTCGCCGCGGGTCCGGTGACGGGCTCGCTCCGGCGCGATCAGAGCAAGGGCTACGCCGGTGCGGATTCTCGCGGCACGGGCCCTGATGTACGCACCACCCGAGGTCCAGGTGGGTTCCTCACTCGTGCACTGGGACACCTCCGCTGCTCCCCCTCTTCTGATGGAGCCGGTCATCAGTCCGTCCCTCGCCTCGAGCCTCGACCTGACCGTTCCCCTGCTCCGGGACGTCGGCTGGTTCCTGGTCGATCTCTCCGTCAGCGGCACCGGCCCGAGCACGCTCGCCTCCGGCGCCAACGGGACCTTCAACTTCACCGTGACCAATCCGGGGCCGTCGACCGCCAGCGGAGTGACCCTCTCCGGCGCCGCGACCGGGGTGACCTTCGTCTCCAACAGCGGGGACTGCACGACTGCCTTCCCCTGCACCCTGGGCGATCTGCCCCCGAAGACGTCGAGGACCATCGCCTCCACGTATCGGGCGAGCTCCGCCGGCCCGGCATCCGTCGACGTCACCGTCGCCTCGGCGTCGAACTACAATCCGGCCAACGACAAGGCCAGCCTGGTGGTCAACGCATCGGCCGGAGGCGGCTCCAATGGCTGTAGCACCACCGGCGGTGCGTCGCCTCTTTCCTGGATGGCCTCATTGGTATTCCTCATCGCTCAGCGGCGCCGGTCGCCTGGTTCCGGCGTGCTGACTTCGAAGCGCTAGCACGCCCGGCAGTTCTGGACCTCCACCGTCACATGGCTCAGCCCCGGCACGTCTGCCAGCGCCTGCCGGCAGGCAGCGGCGTCCAGCGGCTGGTGGGTGACCAGGGCGACGATGGCCGCGTGGTGGCCGGGGCCGATTCTCCACACGTGGAGGTCGCTGATCCGCACATCGCCCGACTCGAGCCGCGATCGAATCTGAACGGCCAGTGCGCGATCCGGCGCCACGTCGAGGAGGACCGATCCTGCCCGGCGCATCAGCCCGATGGACCAGCTGGCGATCAGCCCCGCCCCCACCAGCCCCATCGCCGGATCGAGCCAGGACCAACCCAGGAAGTGGACGCCGAGGATGGCTCCGATCGCCAGCACCGACGTGGCGGCGTCGGCGAGGACGTGGACGTACGCGGAGCGGAGATTGTTGTCGTGGCTCCCCTCCTCCTCGTCCTCGTGGAGCAGCGCCGCGGAAACTAGATTCACCGCCAGTCCCACGCAGGCGATGGGCAGGGCCTCGGCGAACGCCAGCGGCACCGGAGCGATGAAGCGGCGGATGCTCTCCGCCGCGACCCCCAGAGCGACGACCCCGAGGAGTACCGCGCTGGCGAACCCGGCCAGGTCACCGACTTTCCCCGTCCCGAACGCGAAGCGCTCGCTGTCCGCGTGCCGCTTCGAGTAGGCGTAGGCGATGGTGGCGATCCCGATCGCCAGCGCGTGGGTCGACATGTGGAACCCGTCGGCGAGCAGGGCCATGCTCCCGGTCAGCAGGCCCCCCACCACCTCGACCACCATCATCCCGAAGGTGAGCGCGACCACCCACCGGGTCCGCCGGGCGTGCTCGTCGTGCCGCGCGCCCAGGAAGCGGTGCGCGTGCGTCCAGGGTTCGAGACTGTGCTCGTGCATCGGAGAACCTCTCACGGAGACGGGAGCGCGGAGCTGTCGCCGGTCAGCGTCTACATTCTCCGCAGCAACCCGCGAATGGAAGGTAGTCTTGGCCTCCGACTGACAGAGCAGATCTCTGCGCGTCCTGAGGGCCCGCAAGCAAACAGTCGCCGGAATCCCCGAGGACGCAGCGGAGGTCGCTCCGAACCGGACGACCGATGGACCCCTCCCGCCCCCGGGCCAGCTCGGTCGCCGCAAGCCGCTGTCCATGGCTCGACCGGGTCGCGCGAGACCGTTTCTCCGCTTCACCACGAGTGAATGGGAACACTTGACCCAGGCAAGGATATTTGTGACATCAGCAAGCATGTCCAACGTGGCCACCGTCCGGCGCTTCAATCGCTTCTACACCCGGCGGATCGGCGTCCTCGAGGAGGGACTGCTGCACAGCCCCTTCTCGCTCACCGAGGTCCGGGTCCTGTACGAGCTCGCGCACCGCGAGCAGCCCACCGCAGGCGTCCTGGCCGAGGAGCTCCGACTGGATCCGGGGTACCTGAGCCGGATCCTGCGCCGCTTCCAGACGCTGGGCCTCCTCCGTCGCGACCGCTCGGGCGACGACGGCCGGCAGCGCCTGCTGGCGCTGACCACGAAGGGACGGCGGACCTTCGACGCGCTCGACGCACGCCAGAACGGCGAGGTCGCCGCGCTCCTCTCGCCCCTGCCCTCCGGCGAGCAGCGCCGTCTGGTCGCGGCCCTCTCCACGGTCGAGCAGCTCCTCGGCACCGGCGGCGCTCCGGCCAGGGGACCCTACCTGCTCCGGACCCACCGGCCGGGAGATCTCGGCTGGGTCGTCCACCGGCACGGTGCGCTTTACGCCGAGGAGTACGGCTACGACGAGCGTTTCGAGGCGCTGGTGGCGAAGGTGGTCTCGGACTTCGTCGAGCACTTCGACCAGGCGCGCGAGCGCTGCTGGATCGCGGAGAAGGACGGGGAGATCGTCGGCTCGATCATGCTGGTCAAGAAGTCGGAAACCGTGGCCAAGCTCCGCCTCCTGTACGTGGAGCCAGGCGCGCGGGGACTGGGGATCGGCGAGCGGCTGGTCACCGAGTGCCTTCGCTTCGCCCGGCAGGCGCGCTACCGGAAGGTGAGGCTCTACACCCATGGCCAGCTCAGGGCGGCCCGACACATCTACGAGAAGGCCGGCTTCCGTCTGATGGCCGAGGAGCCCGAACGAGGCTACGGCCCGGAGCTGGTCGCCCAGACCTGGGAGCTGGTTCTCTGACCGGAGCTGAAGTGCCCGTCGCTGACAGGCGCTCTGCCACGCACGGCGCTGAGCGTTTGCGGCACGGCGGCCGCGACCAGCGTCCACGCCACCACCTGCCGGAAGCGGCGCGGATCGAGCGCGGCATGCAGCCGGTTCCCCAGCGCGATGCCCCCCACCATCGGTACCAGCGTTCCGAGCCCGACGTTGAGGTCCGTTACTTCTCGAGCCGCGCCAGGATGGCACCTATCCGCTTCTTATCCGCCGGATCCTTCGCCAGCGACATGGCCTTGCTGTAGCTCTCGGCCGCGCCCTTCTTGTCGCCGGTCGTCGCCAGCGCCTCTCCCAGGCTGTCGTAGCAGTTCCAGGATTCGGGGTGGTCCTTGACGTTCTCCCGGAACAGCGCGAGTGCCTCGCTATACTTCTTCTCTGCCAGTCTCTGGTAGCCGAGGTTGTTGATGTCCGCCTCGGTGGCGAGCTTCATCGCCTGAACCCGGAGCTTGGATGCACCGTCGAGGTCCTTCTTCTTCTCCAGCAGCGCGGCCTTGGTCGTCAGATTTGGATAGGCGGCCTGCATCCCGATGGAACGGTCGACCCAGGCGAGCGCCTGGTCCAGGTCGTAGTCGTTTTGCAGACACCACTGCGCGGCCTGGTTCCACGGCTGCCACGAGAACCGAGCGAGCCCACGGAGCTGGCTCTTGAGGCTGGCCAGGGTGATGGCCTTGGTGTCGACGGTGATCGGGAAGGAGATTTGGAGTCGCTCCCAGTCGAGGACGACGTCGGCGGAGGTCCCGGTGGGCTTCTCGAAGCGATACTCGAGACTCTCCTCCGCCTCGGCGGGTGCCGGGGTGACGGTGAGCCGGACCGCGTCCTCCTTCGGGTCGTAGCTGAAGCTCCCCCAGGCGCTGGACACGGTGCTCAGGATGACCGTCCAGGTGGAAGGAGTGGGAATCATGTGGAGCCCGTATGCTCCCGCGGGCAGCAGCTTGCCCCCGACCGTGACCGGAGTGGAGAACGTGATGGTCGTGTTCTCGTTTGCGCCCGCCCGCCAGACCTCACCGTAGGGAACCAGCTCTCCCCAGATCTTGCGCTTGCCGACGGCGGGGCGGTGGTAGTCGACGGTGATGTCGGTGAGCCCCACCCGCTGACTCACCGAGGCGTGCGGACTCTGGTCGGGCACCGTCAGTCGCGGGGCCTGGGCCAGCGCCGTCGAGGCGAGCAGGAGCACGCCCACCGTCAGGCCAGACCAGAGGTTCATCGTCACTCGCATGCGTTGCATGATCCTTCTCCCTGTGGGCAATCCGTACGCACCGCTGGGCTTCAGCGGCACCGTCCATGCCTGGTGAGCACCAGGTCGTACGGGAGAGCGGCCTCGAGCGACCAGCTGACTGCAGCGGGAAGCACGAGGAGTGCAGCGCATTGCCGCACGCGCCGCGACGGAGTGATTCCAGGGCGACTGGCCCCGCACCCGGCAAGCGGCGCCCGGCCGGGATGGATCTCGCCTTTACCCGTACGCGGGCGCAGGGGTCAGAGGCGTACCTGGATCTCGTAGCGGCGGTTCTTTGCCCGCTTGGACTCGGTGTCGTCGGGCTTGACCAGAGGCCTCTCCGAACCCATTCCCACCGCGACGATTTCCCCCTGCGGCACGCCGCGCGCGACCAGCTCCTTGACGATCACCGTTGCGCGCTTGCCGGACAGCTCCTTGTTGTGAGCGGCAGCACCGGTGGAATCGGTGTGACCCGAGACCTCGAACTTGTAGTTGGAGAGCCCTGCCGCATCGAGGCGCTTCTTGGCCTCGACGAGTACGTTGCCGAGGTTCTTCAGCTTCTTGTCGCAGCCGGGGGCCAGCTGGTCGGAATCGGTCTTGAAGCTGCACTGGTTCTTGCGAGCCTCGGCGAGCAGCTTCTGGTTGACCTCGGCCTCGACCTGTTTCGTGGCGGCGCTCCCGGCGAGCTGCTTCGCCATTCCAAACGGGTCCTGAGCCAGCGCCGGCGCCGCACTCACCATCAGCAAGATGATCATTCCACGCATGTTCGTGCCTCCGCCGAAAGGCTATCGCACGCAGGGCAGAGCGCGGCCTTCACGTCCGGAGGACAGGGGACCACATTGATTTAGAGATGCGGGTCTCGTGGGCCGATGTAACCGATCATCGCCAGCGACTCACGACCATACCCGCCGTGACCACCCCGACGCCCGCCAGCGCGAGCACGCTCGGACGTTCCGAGAGCAAGGGGATCGCCGCCAGGGTGGTGACGCAGGGAACCGCCGCAGCGAAGAGCGCGGTCTCCCCGGCTCCGAGCGCGGCCACCGCGCGGGTGTAGACGAAGATCGAGACCGCTCCGATCAGCACGCCCTGCACCACGGCCTGCAGCAGCAGCTCCCTGATCTCGACGTGGAGGAGCGCCTTGCCTGGCCACAGCGCATAGGCCGGAAGGAAGACGGCCCCGGAGAGCACAGCGACGATCGCCGCCCCGACACAGGACGGGAAGACGCTGCTGGTTCACCGGGTGATGCGCAGCGGCAAGCTCGCCGCGCCGGTGGACTTCACCCTCATCTACCACCGGCGGGGCTGACCGAAGCGTTCACCGCTTCGCCGGGGCGGCTGCCGGGTTCGGAGTCGGAGGTGCCACCCGCCGGAGCGTGTTCCGGTCGACATGGTGGAAGGGCTCTCCCCGGCCGGCGACCTGGAGCAGCGTGTCCTGCTCGTAGCGGAGCGAGTCCCCGTCCAGGAACATGGTCAGCTCGTACTCCAGGGTAAGGAAATTCCTGGTCAGGAAGTCGGAGGAGACGATGCCGGCGCTCGTCGACCCCAGGGTCGCCTTCACCGAGAAGGTCCGGGCGTCCGGCTCGGCCGTTCCTCTCGCCATGGCCACCTGCCCGCGCGGGATCGCCAGCGTCTGGAGGAGAGTCCGCGTCGCGGGCTCCCACAGCCAGTACCCCACCTGGTCATGGAAGGTCAGCCGCTCGCCCGCCCGAACGATGTGCACGTGGTAGCGCAGGCCGTACAGCAGCTGGGGACCGTTGGTCTGAGGGTCAATCGCCTCGAAGACCATCATCTCCCGGTAGGTCTGGGTGCTCGCCCCTTCGGCCACCGGATGCCGGTCGCTCCCCTCGCCCTGCCAGACTCCCGCCAGCGGCGTCAGCGGGCCGAGGTTCCGCAGCGTGTTCACATCGAAGTCTGCAGGTTCGGTGAAGATGTCGGTCATGGGAGTCTCCGTGCCGGGATCGCGATCGTACCTCCGCAGGGCGGCCGGCTGTTTCAGACGAGAACCGGCGTCCCCTCCGGAAGGCAAAGATCGAGCGCCCCGGGCAGGACCTCGAAACGGAGCTTCTTCCCGGAGATCGGTTCCCCATCGAGGTTGACCTGGATCGGTTCCGATGACTCCAGCTCCAGCAAGGAGAGACGTGCGGTCACCGCATGGCGCCACAGTGCCACCGCCCCCTCGCGGAGGAACTCGCGCAGGGCGGCCGGGCGCTCGGCGCGAGGGAGGTTCGGCAGGATGCTGACGTCGAAGAGACCGTCGTTCAGGACCGCGTCGGGGCAGAGGAGGTGACCGCCCCCGGCCTGCCGACCGTTTCCCACCGCGAGCACCAGTACCTCACCGGCCCAGGCGAAGTTCGGGCCCTGGAAGCGCACCTCCACCGGCCTGAGCTCGGCGAGGTGCGCCAGGCCGGTGATCAGATAGGCCGCGCCCTTCAGCAACTTCTTCAGCTCGGGCCGGGTCTCCACCGTGATCTCCGTCCCGAAGCCGCCCGTGGCGACGTTGACGAACGCCCGTCCCTCGACGCGCCCCACGTCGATGCGCCGAGGCTCGACGGTGGTCGCCAGGCGGAGGGCGCCCGCCGGGTCGAGCGGGATGCGACAGGCGTGCGCGAAATCGTTCGCCGTCCCCAGCGGCACCACGGCCAGGACCGGCCCGGTGCTCCCTCCGCCTCTCGCGGAGAGCAGCCCGGTGGCGACCTCGTTGATCGTCCCGTCGCCGCCACCGGCAGCGACGCGCGGGATGCCCAGGCGGCTCGCCTCCTCGGCCAACCGGGTTGCGTCCCCCGCCTCCCAGGTCACCCGGACGTCGACGCGATGACCGGAAGCCCGCTCCGCCCGCACCGCAGCGCGGACCTCCTGGTTCTGGGCCTGCTTCCCATGGAGCACGATGCGCACGGTGGACATGTCCGGATGGTACGACCCGTCGTCGGCGCGTGCTGCAAGGACACTCTCCTGCACTTTGGTGCACTCGACCTGTAGCTCCAGGCGACTGGACGGTGAGCGGCCAACCGTCCTATGCCGGGAGCGACGGGGGGCCTCGTCACCGGGAAGCGCTCAGGGAACGGAAGCGTCAACCGCGCCTGCCCTCCGCCGGAGGCACGTCCATGGACCCGTCTCGCTGCCGCTCTCGTCGCCTGACCGTCGGGGCCTGCTTGCTCCTCGCTGCCTGCTCCAGCTCCGGAGATGTCATCAGGTCGCTGCAGTCGATCGGAGTGACGCCGACCAATCCCTCGCTCGCCGCGGGCACGACCCTGCAGCTCAAGGCGACCGCGACGTACACCGACCTGGCCACCGAGGACGTCAGCGACTCCACCGGTTGGACCTCCTCGGACGCCGCGGTCCTCACCGTCTCCAGCTCGGGGCTGGTCACAGCGGTCGCTCCCGGCACCGCCAACGTCACTGCCACCAGCGGAAGCGTGGCTGGCTCCACGACCGTCACCGTCACCGCGGCGACGCTCCAGTCCCTCGCCGTCACCCCGGCCGCCCCGTCGATCGCCAAGGGGACCACCCGACAGTTCACCGCCACCGGCACCTATACCGACGGAAGCACGCAGGACATCACCAGCCAGGCCACCTGGACCTCGTCCGCGCCCACCATCGCCACGGTCTCCGATGCCGCGGGATCGAAGGGACTGGGCACAGCCGTGGCGGTCGGGACGACCACGGTGAGCGCGGCGCTGGACGGCGTCACCGGCTCGACCGACCTGACGGTGACCGCCGCCACGCTCCAGTCCATCGCCGTCACCCCGCCCACCCCATCGGTCGCCAAGGGCAGGACCGTGCAATTCACCGCCACCGGGACCTACTCGGACAGCAGCACCCAGGACATCACCGGCCAGGTCACCTGGGCGTCGGCGACGACCACCGTGGCCACCGTCTCCAGTGCCGCCGGGAGCAACGGCCTGGCCACGACCCTCGGGGTCGGGACCAGCGACATCTCCGCGGCGCTCGACGGGAAGACCGGCGGAACGACGCTGACGGTGACCGCGGCCACCCTCGACTCCATCGCGGTCACCCCGCCCGCTCCAACCGCCGCCAAGGGCACCACCTTGCAGTTCACGGCCACCGGGACCTATTCGGACCACAGCACCCAGGACATCACCACCCAGGTCACCTGGGCCTCCGCGACGACCACCGTGGCCACCATCTCCAACGCCGCGGGGTCGAGGGGGCTGGCGACTGCGGTGAACGTCGGAACCTCGTCCGTCTCCGCCTCGCTCCCGGGAGTGACAGGCTCCACCCTCCTCACCGTGTCGGCGGCCACCTTGCAATCCATCGCCGTCACGCCCACCACGCCCTCGTTCGCCAAGGGCAGCCCGGTCCAGTTCACCGCCACCGGGACCTATACGGACAACACCACCCAGGACATCACCACCCAGGTCACCTGGGCCTCCGCGACGACCACCGTGGCCACCATCTCCAATGCCGCGGGGTCGAGGGGGCTGGCCAGCACCGTGGGGGTCGGGACCAGCAACATCTCCGCTGCGCTCTCGGGAAAGACCGGGGGAACGACCCTGACCGTGACCGCGGCCCAGCTGCAGTCGATCTCCGTCACCCCCGCCACTCCCAGCCGGCCGGTATTGATCACCCTGCCCTTCACCGCCACCGGGATCTTCACCGATGCAACGACCCAGGATCTGACGACCCAGGTGGCATGGGCGTCATCAAAGACGGGGGTGGCGACCATCTCCAATGCGGCGGGCTCGATCGGGGTGGCCACTCCCGTCGCCCCCGGGGACACCACCATCAGCGCCACCCTGGAAGGCCTGAGCGGCTCGACGATCTTCACCGTCACCAGCGCCAAAGTGAGCTCGATCGCCGTCACCCCGATCAATCCGTCGATTGCCAAGGGCACCACCCAGCAGTTCACCGCCACCGGGACGTACGACGATGGAAGCCACTTCGACCTCACCCAGACTGCCACCTGGAGCTCCTCGAAGATCGCGGTGGCTACCATCTCCAATGCATCGGGGAGCAAGGGCAAGGCCAGTGCCGCCGGAGAAGGGACCACCACCATCTCCGCCGACTTCGGGGGGAAGCACGGCTCGACCGACCTGACGGTGACTCCAGCCAAACTGGTATCGCTCGCGGTGGCGCCGATGGCCCCCTCGATCCACCGCGGCTTGACGCAGCAGTTCATCGCCACCGGGACCTTCAGCGACGGCAGCATCCAGGTGTTGACCTCCACCGTCACCTGGTCGTCCAGTGACCCCGTGGTGGCATCGATCGCCAACGTCGGCTCACCCGGCCTGGCCACCGGCCTCTCGATGGGGAGCACCACGATCCAGGCCGCGGTGGGCACCATCTTGGGCTCCGCGACCCTCCATGTGACCGACGCCGTCCTGGTCTCGATCGCGGTGTTGCCGTCCACCGTCTCCATCCCCCGGACCACCACCGAGCAGTTCACCGCGACCGGAACCTACAGCGATTCCTCGGAGGTGGACCTCACCACCCAGGTGACCTGGACGTCGGACGACCCCACGGTGGTGGTGATCTCCAACGCCGCGCTCTCCCAGGGGCTGGCCACCGCCCTCGCCAAGGGAAAGGTCACCATCACCGCGACCAAGGGAACGGTGAACGGGACGGCGAAGGCGACCGTTCCCTGAGGGGCCGCTCGATCAGCACACCACACCGAGAGGGCTGACCCTCGCCCCCCTCTGGCGCACGGCATGTCTCGGATAATTTGCGGACTCGACACCGGGACTCCTCGACCATCCGGATCCAAGGAGTCGACTCCGCGCCCCTCACACCCTCAGCGAGCCAGTGCCGGACGACGCGAGGCACCAGAAGCAAGTCGACTGCGGCCCGTCACCCGTCGGCCTCCGGCTCTCCCTCCCGAGTTTTCAGAGCGACGCCGGCGCACGTGAGAGAGGAGGGCCCGCAGCTCTTCCGGGAGAACACCACATGCGGCTGGCCGCAGCACGGTTCCTCACTTCCTCGATCCTCCTCCTCTCGCTCCCTGTCCTCGCCGATGGTTCCAGTCACCGGTGCCGGCTCGGGGGCGACGACCGACGCATCGAACGCGTGGTCTACATCCAGTTCGACAACACCCACCTCCGCCGGGACAAGGCCAACGTCTCGTCGGACCTGGAGCAGATGCCGCACCTGCTCGACTTCATGCGCGACAACGGAACCGTGCTCACCAACGATCACACGGTCCTCATCTCCCACACCGCGGGCGGGATCCTCTCCACCTTGACCGGCGTCTATCCGGACCGCCACGGCCAGACCGTCTCCAACAGCTACGTCCGGACCTCCGCGACGGGCTCCTTCTCCTTCCCCAGCTCGTTCGGCTACTGGACCGACCCGGTCGACGCGGTGACCGGGGTGCCCAACATGGTGACGCCCGACGGCTCCGTTCCGCCGGCGCCGTGGGTTCCGTACACCCGGGCCGGCTGTGACGTGGGAGCGGTGGCCACGGCGAACATCGTCCTGGAGAACACCGGCACCGGCGCCACCGGGGACGTGACCAAGGTCTTCGGGGTCGACTCGCCCCAGTTCAACGAGGCGAAGGCGTCCGCTGCCGCCCCGTTCGGAACCGCGACGCGGAACAAGGCCCAGACGGATTCGTGGGACTCGCGATCCACTGCGCGCACGGCTCAAAGCTCTGCACCGCGGGACATGACGACCTGCTGCCCTCGGAGCCGGGCGGCTACCACGGCTTCCAGGGCCTCTTCGGTGCGCAGGAAATCAATCCGATCCTCGCCGGCGGCCCGGTGCTGAACGACCTCGCGGGCAACCCGATCACCGATCCCTTCGGCCAGCCCGGCTTCCCCGGGTTCGACGGGATGGAGGCCACGGTGTCGCTGGCATACGCGGCGGCGATGCTCGAGCACGGAGCCCAGGTGACGTTCGCGTACATCTCGGACGCGCACGACTTCCATGGCGTCTCGGGCAATGCCCACACGGCGTTCGGTCCCGGTTCGGCCGGCTACGTCGCGCAGCTCAAGGCGTACGACGACGCCTTCGCCGCCTTCTTCGCCCGGTTGAAGAAGGACGGCATCACCCGCGAGAACACGCTCTTCGTCTTCACCGTGGACGAGGGAGACCACTTCGTCGGCGGGTCGCCCACGCCCGCGAGCTGCGACGGAGTGAACGTGCCGTGCGACTGGACCGGGCAGGTCGGAGAGATCAACGCGAACATCGATACCCTGGTGGCCGACCAGTTCCCGACACTCGGTGCCGCATTCCTCGCCTCCGGGGCTCCATACGCCTTCACCGTGCACGGCGACGACGCGCCCACCTTCTACCTGGCGAAGAGGGGTTCTGGGCCACTCGGCCAGACGGACCCGGTGACCCGTGACTTCGAGCGGAAGCTGGCCGACCTCACCGCGGTGAATCCCTACACCGGGGCGACCGACCGGCTCCTGGCGCAGATGGCCGACCAGACCGGCATGAAGACGCTGCACATGATCACCACCGGAGACCCGGTCCGGAACGCCACCTTCGTTTACTTCGCCGACCCGGACTACTTCCTCACCGACTTTCCCTCCAGCACCTGCAAGACCTGCATCAACCCCGCCTTCGCCTGGAACCACGGTGACATCCAGCCGGAGATCGCGCACACCTGGGCGGGGTTCGTCGGCCCCGGCGTCCGACACCTTGGGACGGCCGCTCCCTGGACCGACCACACCGACGTCCGCCCGACCATGCTCAAGCTCCTGGGGCTGCGGGACGACTACGTCCACGACGGCAGGGTGGTGACCCAGATCCTCTCGCACGGGCGGGGCGGGCACGGGCGGGACGACCGGCATGACGACGACGACGGCCTGACCGAGGCGCTCGGTGCGACGTACAAGCAGCTCAACGCTCCCTTCGGCCGCTTCGCCCGTCGCGTGCTCCGGGCCTCGACCCTGGCGCTGAAGGGTGAGGACGCGACCTACGCCACGCTGGAAGCGGAGATCGCCAGCATCACCAGCCGCCGCGACGCGCTGGCCAGCCAGATTCGCGCCGCGCTCGCCGCCGAGGAGTTCGACGGTCACCGGATCGGCGAGCGGACGGCCCGCCGGTGGATCGAGCAGGCCGAGGATCTCATCGCCGAGGCGGGCGAGCTGACGCGCTGAACCGCCACCTGACGCCGGCGGGTGGGCCCGAGGGTCCACCGGCCGGCGCCCGAATCGGTCGCGCCGACCGGAACAGGTTGATCTTCGCCAGGTCGATCAGCTCGTCCCCGCGACCGCTGATCACCGCCTTGAGCGCGAAGAGGCTGAAGCCCTTCATCTGCTCGACGGTGATCGTCGGGGACATCGAAAGCTCCTGCCGGTGCACCAGGACCTCGACCAGCGCCGGCCCAGCGTGGGCCATGGCCTGGGTCAGCATCGGCCGGACCTGGTCCGGGCGCTCGGCGGTGAGCCCCAGCATGCCAGCGCCCTCGGCGATGGTCGCGAAGTCGGGGTTCTTCAAATCGGTGCTGAAGTCCACGATGCCCGCCGCCTTCATCTCCAGCTCGACGAACGCCAGCGAGTCGTTCTTGAAGACCACCACCTTCACCGGCAGCTCCAGCTGACGGAGGGTGAGCAGGTCTCACCCCAGTGGATGCATCCGTGGGCCGGTAAGCCCACGCGTCACACCGGCCTCACCTTCCCGACCGCCATGCCGCCGGGACGAGCCAGTACAGCGTGCCGTTCAGGTCGGCGATGGTCAGCGCGACGAAGGGAGTGTTCCAGTTCCCCCCGCTCACGTCGCGGAATCCAAAGGACACGCCGAGCCTGTCCTGAAGGATGGTGACGTCGAACTCCACGCCGAATTGCGAGCCGCCGCCCCAGGCCAGCGACCACTGAGGCCCGGAGCCGATCCCCACCGAACCGAGATGCACCCTGCCCCGCACGCCGAGCGTGGTGGAGACGACGCTCGGGCTGAACTGGATGTCGATGAGCTGCAGGGTCGAGTCCACCGAGAACCACCGACCGAGCTGGAGGCGCGGCTCGAGCCAGCTCATGGCGATGCTTCCTCCCACCACGTCCAGTGCCAGCCGGTAGGGTACGAGATGGCCAAGGACGATGGGGAGGTAGGACCCGTCGGCCAGCGGGTGCAGGGGGATGGTCGAGGGATCGACCTGGAAGGACACCTCCCCTGTCCGCTCTCCGGCGCGGCTCACCGTCTCCCCCGCGCCGATGACCGCGTTCACCGCCTTGCGGGTGGAGGTCGACTCCGACGAACCCTGGGCGATCTCCACCGCGCCCGCCCGGTCGAGCGCACGCCGCACGGTCTGCGAGAGCCACCGCCCCTGGTCGGCGAGCGCCGCCTGCATGGCCTTGGATTCGGGCTGGTAGCCGGCGGCCTGGAGCCGCTCGAGGAACTGCTCGAAGGTCAGGTCCACCGGGCACAGCGCTTCCTCGGCCGAGGCGGTGCACTTCGTAGTCGGCTCGAGGAGCACCGCCAGGGCGATTCCCATCGCTCCTGCGGCGCGGAGGTCGGGCGGTGCACCGAGCCAGCCCCACTCCGGGGTCGCTGCCAGGCGCTCCGCCTCGGCGGAGCTTCCCAGCGCCGCCGCCAGCTCACGGCGGGCGAGCGCCCGAACGACCGGGCCTGCCTGGGGCGAGGTGAGGATTTGCAGATCCTCCATGGATTCCCGCATCGCCGCACCGAGACAGCGCTGGGTCTGCTCGCTGCGGGGGTCGGGCTCCCCGCTCCCATCCGTCTTGAGCACCGGCAGCGGACGTGAGGCGAGATAGGGGTCCTGCTGGGCGCAGATGAGAACGGCCATTCCGTGCAGCCCCTCGTAGATGCCGGTGTAGTAGTCGAGCTCGCGCAGCGGACGATCCATGAAACCGGCGAAGTGCTCCAGCTTCTCACCCGCCAGGGGGCTGAACCGCGTGGCGAGCAGCAGGCGCCTCTGCCCGCGCACGTCGGACTGGATCTCGGTCGCGTCCTCGTGGAGCTGCAGCGCGGCATCGTTCAGGCTGGCGAGACGCGGGCGCAGCTCTCCGAGGAGCGAGACGCGGCGCGCTGCAGCCCGTGTCGCCTCGGAGAGGGTCGTCTCCGGTACCCGGACGAGGGCGGTCTGGATGGGGGAGAGCAGCCCGCTGGAGAAGAGCTGCTTGCTCGAGCCCGCTCCGAGCAACGCCAGGGCCTGTGCTGCAGGTTCGGCAACGCCGGAGGGGGTGCCCGCTGCGCTCAGCGCGCGGAGCGCATCGGAGAGGGCCGGTCGGGTGCCCTCGACGGCATGACCGGCGAGCGCTTGCACCGCGGACGCTGCGCGCAGACAGGCGGCACGCATCCGGAGGAGCGCACTCTCTGCACCGACCTGCTGTGCATAGGGAACCAGCTCGTCGGCCAGGAAGGCCAGGGCACCGGCTGCCACCGTGGAGCGGAGCGACAGTCCGGTGCCGCGTGTCGCCGAACCCAGAGCCTCGATGAAGGGCAAAAGGTCCTCGGCGAAGCGAAGGACCTCGTCCGGGGAGAGGGGCGCGGTCCCCTGGGCGCGAGCTCCAGCGTCGAGCGCGGCAAGAACGTTCCCGCCCTTGCCCTCGACGGCGGCCGCGCAGGACTCCAGTTCGGTGCCGGCGAGTGGCCGCTGCCGCAGACAGCGGGCGATGAAGCGGCCCAGAGGTCCGCGCTCCTGGCCCGCTGGCCTCCGCCCCGGAGCCGCCGGTTCGGCGCCCGGTGAGGCCTGCCCTGCCTCCAGCTGCGAAGCGATGGACGCGTAGGTGGCGAGCGCCGATGCCGTCCGGAAGAGGAGTGCCCGGACGGTGAGATTCCAGCGCCGGGAGGCGATGGCCTCGACGAGCCGCTGCTCGCGCGCGGTGCCCACCAGGTCATTGCCAAATTGCACCGCGTCGCTGAATCCCTGGACGGCTCTCTCCGGAGCAGGCGGAGCGTCCTCCCGTGGCCGCCGGATGTTCGGATCGACGAGCAGAACGGACAGCGGGCGGAGTGTCCGCGGTGGAGCGAAGGCCTCGGCCTGCTCGATGGCCAGCCCTACCGGCGCGTTGTCCAGGAACCCGCCGTCGATGAAGTTGCTCCGGCAAAGCTTGAACTCCTGACCGCCACGGGCGGCGCTGTAGGCGGAACAGGTCAGACCGCCGGACGGCTTGCCCGGCAGCGGCCCCGGGCATTGATCGGGAGTGACCTCGCGCTGCCCATCCCCGCACGCCCGGCGGCACTCGCACACCCCCCGTGCGCCGAAGGCGACCGGGAACGCGGCCGAGGCGAGCAGCGCCTGGATTGCCGCGGCCGAGGGAAGGTGCGGGCCGGAGGCATCGATGGCATCGGCCAGCGCGGCCGCGTCGGCTGCCATCCCGGTGGATCGCAACCCGGTGTCGCGGCGGAGCCTGGGGACGCCGTCCCGGTCCACGTCGAAGATCAGCGGCACCACCGTCTGCTGTGACTTCACGCGCAGGCCGGACACCGCGCGGAGCTGGGGCACGACGCGGGTCATGGTGAAGCCCACCGGGACCCTGCATCCGGGCTGGAAGCGAATCCCCTTCCCCGAGAAGATGCGGCTCTGCACGCTGTCCACCACGGGGGTGAAGGCGGACGAGGCGAACAGGCCGTCCGTGGGGGTGTAGAGGGCCGGGTCGCCGGGCAGGAGCTCGTCGAGTCCGATGGCGAGCCACACGTCGCGGAGAAGGTTTCGATCCACGGAGAGGTTGTCCACCTCGTCGTCGGCCTCGCACCACAGCGCGGCCGCGAGGAGGGCGTTGACGCTGCCCGCGGAGGAGCCGGAGAGCGCCTCGAGACGGGGGCGGCGGCGTTCCCTGTCCGCCGCGCGGCGGTTGGAGCGGATGAGGCGGATGAGTGTCCAGTTCACTGCCGCCTCGTAGGTGCCGAGGCTCGCCGCGCCCTGGAGGGTGAGCGAGAACGGCGTGCTCTCCGTGGCCGCCGGAGCCGAGCCGGCTGCCGCAACGACGAAAGCGAGCAGCGCGGAAGCGCCCATTCTCCACCCCCTGACCACAGGTCGACGGTCCGGGGGACCCTAGCACCCGCGCTCGAGTGAGGGGAGCAAAGTCAGGCGCCGCGGCTCACTGCTTCGTTGCCGGCCCGCCGGCACGCCCCGCGTCTTCCTGGTCGTAGAACTTCTGCAACAACTTCCGGGCCTCGTCGCGGTCGAGGCAGGTGTACGAGTTCCAGGCCTCGGTCCGGAGCTGATCATCGAGGTCTTTGCCGATCACCTCGAGAATCGTCTCCTTCGCCGACCGGACTGCCCGCTGGGAGTTCCGCAGGATCTGCCGGGCGACCAGCTCCGTCTCCTCGTCGAGGCGATCGTGCGGGACCACCTTCGTCACCAGGTTGCATTGCAGCGACCGGCGGCGAGTGCCCACCCGTTGATCGAGGCGACGATCGGCTTGTGGATCCGGTGCAGCCCGCGGGTGATCCCCCCGAATTCCAGCTCGACGATCTCCCGGACCCTGCTCGGGCTTGCGTCCACGTAGTTCGCGGGCACCCAGGTCCGAAGGTCCGCACCGGCGCAAAAGCTGTCACCTGTCCCGCGGAGGATGGCCACGTCGACCCCCTCGTCGTCACGGAGGTCCCGCCAGATGCGACACAGCTCGTCGTTCATCGCGAGGTCGATCGCGTTCTTGGCGTCGGTCGGTTCAAGGTGACGAAGGCGATGCGGTCCCGCTTCTGGTAGCGGATGGTCTCGAGCACGTGCCACCTCCGAGCGATGCGGAGGATAGCGAGCGATCCGGAGCCTGGCGACGGCCCTGAGCCACCCGCCGGCCACGCCCCTCGACAACGCGACCGCCAATCCCCAGCGGTCACCCTGCGAACAGCTCGATTCCGGCCGCAGTGACTGTCTTCCCGGGCGAGATCTACCGTGCGGCGCCGAGCTGGGCCTTCACCTTCGGCTGAGGAGGACAGGAACCGATGAACTCACGTCTTCTGATGACGTTGCAGGTCCCGGTGCTGGGCCCACAGAGGCTTGGCGCGGTGCCCCACGGCACCCGTGTCACCGTTCCCATCGCCAGCGGCCACTTCGAGGGTCCCCGGTTACGCGGAAAGGTGCTGCCCGGGGGTGGCGACTGGACGCTCCTGCGGGGAGACGGTGTCCTCGAGCTCGATGTGCGCATCACGCTCGAGACCGACGACGGCGCCCTGATCTACCTGACCTCGTTCGGGCTGCGCCATGGGCCGCCCGAGGTGATCGCGGCGCTCGGGCGCGGCGAGCAAGTCGATCCATCGACCTATTACTTCCGGACCACGCCTCGCTTCGAGACCGCTCACCCGAAGTACGCCTTCCTGAATCGCCTTCTGGCGGTGTCGAGCGGACACCGCCTCCCCCAAGGGTCCGTCTACACAATCGACGAAATCCTCTAGGGCCCCGGCAAGGTTCCGTCGATTCTCTCGCCGAAGGAGACACACCCATGAGTCCCAGACCGCCCGTCCCGCCGTTCACCGAGGAGACCGCGCGCCGAAAGGTCCGAGCGGCCGAGGATGCCTGGAACGGGCGCGACCCGGCGAAGGTGGCACTCGCCTACACCCCGGACAGCCGCTGGAGAAATCGCTCGGAGTTCATCCGGGGGCGCACCGAGGTCGAGGCGTTCCTCACGCGGAAGTGGGCGCGCGAGCTCGACTACCGTCTCATCAAGGAGCTCTGGGCATTCGGCGCCAACCGCATCGCCGTGCGGTTCGTCTACGAATGTCGCGACAGCGAGGGCCGGTGGTGGCGCAGTCACGGCAACGAGAACTGGCTCTTCGATGCCGAGGGTTACATGGCCGAGCGGCACGCCAGCATCAATGACGTGCCCATCGCCGAGACGGACCGGCTCTTCCGGTGGCCACAGGGCGTGCGCCCGGCTGACCATCCGGGGCTCACCGAGCTCGGACTTTGAGCTAGGCGGCGACGAACTGCTGCCCGCCGTCGATGTCGTAGGTCGCGCCGGTGAGGGCCGTGTTGGTCATGATGTGCACGGCGAGCGCGGCCACGTCGGCCGGTCCGACGACGCGCCGGATGGGAAGCGTGGCTCGAAGCTGATTGCGCCGTGCTTCGAGCCTCTCCCCGAGGATCGATGCCGACAACGGTGTGTCCACGAAGCCGGCGGCGATGAGGTTGACCCGGATGGGCGCGACCTCGAGCGCCAGGTTGGCGGTGAGGGCGGGGAGTGCGGCGGTGACCGCCGACGCGATCGCGAGGCCGAGAGCGGGGCGGCGGCCGCCCGTACCGCCCATGAACAGCAGGCTTCCGCCGGGCCTCACCTTCTTGGTGGCGTGGCGGGCGACCTGGAGCGCCAGCAACAGGTGCTCGCTGAGGGCGGCGCGCGCCTGCTCGAAGTCCATGTCCGCCAGGCGGACGTAGTGCGGACGGCCAGCCGTGACCATCACGTGGTCGACCGGTTTCGACAGCTCACCGAAGAAACGCTCGAGCGCAGCCGCGTCGGAGGCATCGAAGGCCGAGGTGCTCGAGGCCTCGAGCTCGACCGCGGCTTGCTGCAGCCGCGCGGGATCCCGGGCGGTGAGGATCAGATCGGCCCCCTCGGTGCGGGCTCGTCGGGCCGTTTCGAGTCCGATGCCACCACTACCGCCGATCACGACGACGGTTTGCCCGAGCAGTTCCGGTTTGCGCTGAATCATGACTCCTCCACTGGTACGAGTCGGTTCGGACGCGAATGGATGGCCCGTCGAAGCAACGGGCTCGTATGCCGGTCAAGTCGCGACCAACGTCTCGAGAGGCAAACCGTGTTCCACGAGACATGGACCCCCCAACTGCGAGGGCAGCTCCAAGGAGTTGCGTCCCACCGGCCTCTGGCAGTGGAGTGCGTCCCTGGCGCGCCAGGACCGATCGACCCGAGGCGGCTGGAGGAGTCCGACATGTGCTGGTCGGGAGAGGCTTCGCTCGGAGTGGCCGCGGTCGGCGTGGCGGGCTCGCTCTGGGCGCGGCGTCGAGGTGCGCCCCTCGGGCGCTGGGCAACCCTCCTCTACTTCACCGGCATGGAGCTCCTGCAGGCGCTCACCTACACGGTGATCGACCGCTGCGGACTTCCCTTCAACGTCTGGCTGACCCGGGTCAGCTACGTCCACATCTGCCTGCAGCCCTTCTTCATCAACTTGCTGGCGCTCTCCTTCGTCTCGCCGGAGATGGCCAGAAGAGCACGACCGTTCGTCCTGCTCGTCTGTTCGGCCGGGGCCCTGGTCATGCTCTCCAAGTTCTTCGTCCCCTCCCCCGACTGGGCCTGCAGTCCGGCCACGGTCTCGGTCTGCGGTTCGGACACCTGCAGCTACCACGGGGAGTGGCACATCGCCTGGCGGCTCTACCTCTCCGGGCTGGACAACAACTTCTATGTGTACTGGTTGCCGGCCTTCGCCCTTCCGCTCCTCTACGGCTCCTGGCGCTGGACGCTGTACCACGCGCTGGTGGGGCCGTTCGCCGCCTTCTTCCTGAGCTCCAACAAGGACGAGATCGTCGCAATCTGGTGCCTGACCTCGATCGGTTTCCTTCTCGCGATCCACGTGCCGGTGCTGGAGCACTGGCTGGAGTCGCCACGCCGGATTCGCGGGGCAGCCCACGGCGAGGGGTGGCTCCGGACGCTGGCGGGCGGCTTTGCGGGCACCGCTGCGTTCATCGGGGGCTACCTGCTCCTGCGCGTCCTCCGAGGAAGCGTCGTGCTCGATCCACGGCTCAGCATCGCGCTCTGCCTCGCCGCGGCGGTCCTGGCGATCCACTTCGCCGGCCGCGCCAGGGCGGCATCGAGACACGAGCGACGGGACTGGGCACCGGCGCTGCGGGATCCCGCTTGAGCGCCGGGGCTCGCTCCGGCGGCCTCTTGCCACCCTCCCCCACCGGGGATATCCAGTCCCGCCTCGAGGAGGATCGATGACCCCGCCGGATCACCGCCAGGCAGTCGCCCGGACCCGCGAGATCGCCGAGGCGACGATCTCCCCTGCAGCACACGAGCTCGACAGGGCAGGGAGCTTCCCCGCCGCCGCCGTTGCCGCGCTCGGAGAGGCCGGACTGCTGGCCCTCAACGTCCCCACCAGCTTCGGTGGGTCCGGCCTCGGCCCACGCGCCTTCGCGGAGGTCAACGCCATCCTCGCCGAGGCGGACCCGTCGGTGGCGATGGTGTACATGATGCACGTCTGCGCCAGCGAGGTGGTCGTCGCCGGCGCCAGGACGACCCGGAGCCCGGTCTTTGAGACGGCGCTCGCGGACATGGCCCGAGGCAAGCACCTGACCACCCTGGCCTTCAGCGAGGCCGGGTCGCGGAGTCATTTCTGGGCGCCCCTCTCCAGGGCCTCCCGTGGCGCGGGCGGCGTTCGGCTGAACGCCAAGAAGTCCTGGGTCACCAGCGCCGGAGTCGCAGACAGCTACGTGGTCACGACCCTCTCGCCCGAGGCGAAGGGCCCCACGGACTCGACGCTGTACCTCGTGCCGAAGTCCGCGACCGGGATGCGCGTCACCGCGCCATGGGACGGCCTGGGGCTGCGCGCGACCGCATCGTCTCCCATGACCCTCGAGGCGGTGGAGGTGAGCGACGACCGCCGGCTCACCGAGGAGGGCGGTGGCTTCGCCGCCAAGCTGAACGTCGTCCTGCCCTGGTTCAATCTGGCCAGCGCCACCGTTTCGCTCGGAATCTGCAGGGCGGTGGTGGCAGCGACCGTCACTCATCTGAAGACGAGCAAGTTCGAGCATCTGGGCAACACCTCGCTCGGCGAGGCGCTTCCCACGCTGCGCCAGATGCTGGCCCAGATGCAGATCGACACCGACGGCCTCGCGCACCGGATCGACGAGTGCGTACGCGCGCTCGAGAGCCCTGGCCCGGAGACGATGCTTCGCGTCCTGGAGGTGAAGGCCGCTGCCGGGGAGACCGCGATCCGGGTGACCTCCAGCGCGATGCACGCCTGCGGTGGCGCTGCCTTCTCCAGGCACACCTCCATCGAGCGCTACTTTCGCGATGCCCACGCCGGCTCGGTCATGGCGCCAACCGTGGACGTCCTGCGCGAGTTCATCGGCAAGTCGCTCCTCGGCATCCCGCTGTTCTGAACACGCTGCCCATGCTCGAGACCATCACCGTCGGCGCCGTGGCGTACGATCCGAAGGTCGTCGGGATCTGGGAGGGCATGCGGAAGTACTTCCGCGATGACGCCAGGATCCCGGTCGAGGTCGTGCTGTACCTAAGTTACGAGGCACAGGTCGCCGCGCTGCTTGCTGGGCGCATCGACATCGCCTGGAACACCAACCTCGCCTATCTGCAGTGCGACCACCTCAGCCGGGGGGCGTGCAACCCACTGGCAATGCGGGACACCGACCTCGCGTGGTGGACCGAAATCGTGGTTCGCACCGGGGCCGGCATCGGCCAGCTGTCGGACCTCCGCGGAAAGCGGGTTGCGCTCGGGAGCCGTGACAGCGGGCACGCAGCGATACTTCCGGTCCACTTCCTCGCCCAGGCAGGGCTGGTCGAGGGCCGGGACTACCAGTCGCTCCGCTTCGACACCGACCTCGGGAAGCATGGAGACACCGGGACGAGCGAGGTCGACGTGCTCAGGGCCGTCCTCAGCGGCGAGGCCGATGCGGGCGCGGTGGGCAGCCCCTTCTGGGCGGGCGTCCACTCGGGTCAGCTGGTCCCGACCGGAGCCGTCAAGTCCATCTGGTCGTCTCCGCACTACCACCACTGCATGTTCACCGCTCGGGTCGGGCTTCCTACCGAGGACGCGACGCGCTTCACCGACGCACTCTTCGGGATGAACGGCGTGCCGCGGCTGCGGCCCATCCTCGATGCCGAGGGGCTCAAGGAGTGGGTGCCCCCGCGCACCGAGGGGTACGGCTCGCTCCGCGAGGCGGCGCTCCGGCAAGGCTTCTTCGCACGGTCGGGCTGAATGGGATCCCAGCACCGGGCGGTCGAGGTTCGAGCGGGCGCGAAGGATTTTTCCACCGGCCTGCTGAATGACCTGCTCGCTGCGTTCCAGGGCCTCGCCGACGGCGACCTCCTCACGCTGCACGGCCCTGGTCGTCTCGGACCCGACCTCGACCGCTGGGCTCGCTTCACCGGGAACGCCATCGTCGAGGTGAGCGCCGAAGGCGAGACGAGCCGATTCCTCCTCCGCAAGGGCGCGCCGCGCTCGTACGAGGAGGCGCCGGTCATCGGTTCGCGACTCTGGCTCTACTCCAACTTCGACTGCAACCTCGCCTGTGACTACTGCTGTGTGCGCTCCTCCCCGCGGGCAGAACCCAGGGCGCTCTCGCTCGAGGACGTCCAGCGCGCAGCCGCCGAGGCGCCCGGTGCCGGGGTCCGGGAGCTCTTCGTCACTGGCGGCGAGCCGTTTCTCCGGTCGGACATCGCCGAGGTGCTCCTGGCCTGTGCGCGGGCTCTCCCGACGACCGTGCTGACCAACGGGCTTCTCTTTGCCGGAAGGCGCCGGATTGCCCTCCGCGAGATCCCGCGCGACCGCATCGTCTTGCAGATCAGCCTCGACAGCCCCACCCCCGCACTCCACGACCGGCATCGCGGAGAGGGAACCTGGGAGAAGACCCGGGCCGGGATCGCCATCGCCCGCGAGGAAGGATTCCGCGTCCGGCTGGCCGCGACCGTCGCTGACGCTCAGGCCGAGCAGGCGTTCCGGGCGTTCGTCGAGAGAGAGGGCATCGTCGAGGAAGACTGCGTTCTGCGTCGCGTCGCGCTGCGGGGCTTCGCCGAGGAGGGGGTGGCCCTGTCGCGGTCGGACCTGGTGCCGGAGGTGACGCTCACCCGGGCAGGCATCTACTGGCACCCGGTCGGGGCGACGGATCAGGACTTCTTCGTCACCGCGCGGTCCTTCCCGCTCGTCGAGGCGATCGAGGCAGTGAGGCTCGCCTTCGCCGACGAGCGCCGCTTCGCCACCTCGCTGGCCAGCGTGTTCCGGTGCGCCTAGCTCGTTTCGGTTGTAGAAGCCGAAAGAAGTGAAAGGAGGGCTCCTTTGGACGACCATGCAACGGAGACGCTCGGGGTTTCCCGCGGGCGTGCGCTGGCGGTACTGCGTGTGGCGCTAGGGGCGCTGTTCGTCTGGGTCTTCTTCGAGAACCTGGGAAAGGGCGCCTACACACCTGCGGGGTACAAGGGAGTCATCGACTACTACGTGAAGAATGGCCACTCGCCCGCGATCTGGAAGGCGCTCATCTCGGTGGCCGCAGCCAACGCGCGCATCGTCGCGCCACTGCAGGCCATGACGGAGCTCGGGTTCGGGGTGCTCCTGGTGATGGGCACCGCCACCCGCGTGGTCGCCGCCGCCGCCGGAGCGTTCCTTTTCACCCTCTGGGTATCGGAGCTCGGCACCGCCTGGATCTGGGAGCTGGCCATTCCCGTCGTCCTCGCATTCTGTCTCGCCTGGGCGCGGGCCGGACGCACCTGGGGCGTGGACGCCGTGCTGACACGTCGGAATCCAGGGTGGCGTCTCGGATGAGCTCGACGGGGATGCGCGTCAGCGTCGTCATCCCCACGTACAACGAGGCCGGCTCGATCGCGCGCGTCCTGGACGACATCCCCGCGTCGCTGGTCACCGAGGTGCTGCTGGTCGATGCAGGCTCGACCGACGGGACGCGCGAGATCGCCGCTGCACGTGGCGCCCGCGTGATCGTCGAGCCTCGCCGCGGGTACGGTCGCGCCTGCCTGACCGGCCTCGCCGCGGCCAACGACCCCGAGACCGTCGTGTTCCTCGACGGGGATTACAGTGACCGGCCTGCCGAGCTGGGCCGCCTGCTCGACCCGATCCGGGCAGGCAACGCAGACATCGTCCTCGGTTCGCGGCTGGCGGGCGGCCTCGTGGCCGGCGCGATGCCCTGGCACGCCGTGTTCGGAAACCGCCTCGCGGCGACCCTGATCCGATGGCTGTACGGCATCTCGCTGACCGATCTCGGGCCGTTCCGGGCCGCGCGCTGCGAGGTGCTGCGGGCGCTCGAGCTGCGCGAGATGACCTACGGCTGGGCGGTCGAGCTGGTGACGCGCGGTGCGATGCGGGGATATCGGGTGATGGAGGTCCCGGTCAGCTACCATCCGCGCATCGGTGTCTCGAAGATCAGCGGAACGTTGCGAGGCTCGACCGGCGCCGCCTGGTGCATCATGACGGGCATCGTGAAGAACCGGCTGCGTGCCGCGACGAGTCCGGCCGAACCGGGACAGGCGACATGAGCCGTCGCGGGCCCGATCACCGAACGGAAGGCGCCCGCGGCGCGGTGGTGGTCATGGCGAAAGCTCCCCGGGAAGGTTTCGTGAAGACGAGACTGACCGGCGCGTACCCGGCGCGCGACGTCGTCCAGCTCGCCGACTGCATGCTGCGCGATACCCTGGCGCTGGTCCAGCAGCTTCCTCGCGTCCACGTGGCCGTGATGTGCCCCTCCGAAGACGTGGGCGCCGTCGAGGCCCGATTGCCAGCGGGCATCCACGTCGTCGGCCAGCGCGGCAACGGCCTCGCGGCTGGGCTCGTTTCCGCCTTCGAACGCTTCATCCCGAACTTCCGCCGCGTCGTCGCCGTCGACAGCGACAGTCCGCAGCTGCCACTGGCGTGCCTCGAGTCGGCATTCGACCTTCTCGAGAAGAACGAGGTGGTGGTGGGACCGACCGAGGACGGCGGCTACTATCTCGTCGGCGCGTCGGCGATGCACCCACGCCTCTTCGAGCTGGCGCCGCTCGGCACCGGCAACGCTCGCGATGCCCTCGTCGGGAACGCGCGTGCGCTTGGATTGTCGGTGGCCTTCACCGAGACCGGGTACGACGTCGACGACCCGGCGGACCTGCGCCGGCTCGCCGCCGAGCTGCGCATCGAACCCGCGCGAGCGCCCCGCACCGCCGCGCTGCTCGCGTCGTGGCGACCAGGCTCGGACGCTCACGACGACGAGCGCACCGGATGAGGTGACGACGCCGATGCGCGTCAGCGTTGGAAGATGGGCCGGAGGCGGCCTCCTCGGCCTTGCGCTCCTGACCTTCGGTCTGGTTCGACCCGACGACGGCTCGGCCCCATTCTTCGTCCTGCTCGCACTGGCGGCGGTCGGCTACCTCGCAACGCTGTATCAGGTCGCGAACGGGCTGTGGCCTTCCGGGCGCACGTTGATCGTCTGCGCCGCGCTGGCTCTGGCCTGGCGCGTCCCCATGCTGCTCGCGCCTCCTGAACCCGCCGCTGACCTTCGCCGCTACATCTGGGACGCCCACCTCCTCCGCGCAGGCCTCAGCCCCTATGCGGTGGTTCCAGCCGACCCGACGTTCGCGCACCTGCGGACCGGCGAGAACTGGCCCTTGAACAATTCCGACGTGCCGAGTCCCTATCCTCCGGGCGCGCAGCTCTTCTTCCTCGCCGCGACGATGCTCGGCGAGTCGGCGCGAGCCATCAAGCTGGCCGCCCTCCTGTGCGACGCACTCCTGGCGCTCGTCGTCTGGCGATCGCTCGTGGTCGCCGGCGCGAATCCGGGCTGGGTGCTCGCGTATCTCTGGAGCCCTCTCGTTTCGCTCGAGGTCGCCCGTCACGGGCACCTCGACGTGGTCGGCGCGCTCCTGGTCGCCTTCGCTGCGTTCGCGCTCGCGCGCGGCCGGGCGCTGGTCGGCAGCGTCGCCTTCGCGCTGTCAGTCGCGGTGAAGCCTCTGCCGTTCGTTCTCTTGCCGCTACTCTGGCGCCGCGTCTCGGTCCGGCACGTCGTCGCCGGAGTCACCGTGCTGCTGGCCCTCTACCTGCCCTTCTGGGACCGCCGCCACCTGCCCATCGGGTCCGTCCCGGAGGTGGTCGACCGCTTTCGCTTCAACGGGCCCATCTTCTCGGTGGTCGCAGCGCTCGCAGGCCCTGCGGCGGCGACGGGGTTCGCGGTCGCCGCCGGGCTGGCGGTCGCGGTCTGGGCACGCCGCCGGCTCTCGCTGGCGTCGCCTCAGGCGTGGGCATGGCCGATGGCGGCGACGCTCCTGGGTGCGCCGCTGGTGTACCCCTGGTACCTCGTCTGGCTCGCGCCGTTTCTCGTCACGCCGCAGACCATGCCGCTGACGATCTGGACGATCTCGATCCTCGGCACCTACGTCGTCTGGAAGCTCGTCGGCGTCCCCTGGGCGGTGCCGGCCTGGGCACTCGTGGTCGAGTACGGAGCGCTGCTCGGAGCTGCTCTGTGGCTGTGGCGAAGAACAGGCCGGCTCACTTCGCCTCCATCCAGGCATCTGACCCCGCCAGCTTGACCGCCACGTTCGAGAGGGATTCCGTGAACGGGTGGCCGTCGGCCTTTCCGCGGTGCTGGGTCGAGACAAGCAAGGGTCCGGCCTTCTTGTAGCCCTCCCAGGTCGCCAGGACCACGCTCGGCTTCGCCGTTCCCCCGTGGTGAAATTCGAGCTCGTGAATCCGGTTGTCGGGAGCGGCGAAGATCGCCCAAGTGTCACCCGGCAAGTAGCCGCCGCTGGACGGATACTTCACCACGACCTTCCTGGCCTTGCCCTTCCCAAGCGGCAGCTTCTGCATGCCGGCATCCTCGATGGTCGCGCCGGTATCCCAGATGAGATGGAACGGAAACAGCAGCCAGTACTGATCGTTGAAGAACCCGGGATCGACCATCTCCTTCACGAACGCGCTCTGGCTCGCAAGCTGCGAGCGCGAATACGTGATCTTGACGGGCTTGCCGGCATTGTCTGGCCCGTCGTAGGTGATCGTGTCGGTCTTCGGCTCCCAGATCCACGAGCGGTGGAGCTTCAGCTTGCCCGCATCGAGGGTGAACGTGTAGCGGATCGCCTCGACTTGATCCCACGCATCGATCCCGTAGGTCTTGGCAATCTGGTCGGCGATCGGCGGGCGCTGCTGCGCCGACGCAGGTGGTACGAGACAAAGCACTCCGATCAACAGCGCACCGATCACCGAAACGCTGCTCGCTTTCATCCTCGGTACCCTCCTGGACGACTCGGGAAAAGGTCCTTCGCCATTCACATCACTGCCTGCACAACTCTCGAGCACCATCTCTCCCCAGCAGGCGTCATCCTGTACACACTCGGCTGCGTCATGGCAGACGATCCAGGCACGCGACTCGAGCGATTCCCTCTAGCAGTAGGATTTCCTGCCTGGCACGCGCGTGCTCTACGTTCCGCGCGTCGGAAACGAGGCGGCCAGATGAAAGCGGCGCGAAGAATCGCGGCAGCGGTGCTGGTGGTCGGAAGCAGCGTGGCGGCAGCGGCAACGCGGCCGAGCTCGGCACGTACGTCGTCGAAAGAGGGAATTCACTCGTCGCGATCGTCAAGTGAGCGCCCAGTGAGGTGACCCTGGTCGTCGCCGCGGCCGTCTCTTCAGTGCTCGTCGCGTTGAGTTGGCCCTTGCCACGAGGCGGCCGACCCGGCAACCCTGCATCCCGGATGTCCTATCTCCGAGACGAGCCCGACTTCGACTTTCGTGTCCTCCTGCGGGGGCCTCGCCACAGCGAGCTGCTCGTGACGGGGCGGGAGGGCCGCTGGAAGCTGCCTCGCTTCGTCTCCGGCGAGCAGCACACGTCGGAGGTGGTGTTCGTCAACCGGACTGTCCGTCAGAGCCTGGGTCTCGAGGCGACCGTGCTCCGGTGCCTCTGGACCGACTTCGACGAGCCGCAAAACGTGGTGCGCATGCTCTATGTGCTGGAAGCGCACGGCGTGGGCTGGACACCGAGTGCCGTCGGCGGGGCCTGGTTGCCCGCCGATGTCTTGGTGCGCGACGGAGCCGAGGATCGCGACGTCGCCGCCGTCGTGGAAGCCTGGGCACGCGAATCGACGGACCGCCCGGTCATCCCGGACGGCCAGGAGTGGTTCGCTCCAGGCTGGTGGGACCGAATGCTAGGCTGGGCCCGCGAGCGGCTGCACCCCGTCCACGTCGGCGCGGCCGAGCAGCTGCGGTCGTCGGAGTCTTCCTGCGTGGTGCGCCTGGAGACCGAGGAGGGAGCCGCCTTCGTGAAGGCAGTGGCGGCGAGCCTCGCGCGCGAGGTGGCGGTGACGGCCCGGCTGTCCCGCGTCCCCGCCAGCGCGGTCCCCCCGGTCCTCGCGGTGGATGTGCCGCAGCGCTGGATGCTCCTGCGCGGCGCGGCGGGGCGTCCCCTCGGCGACACCGGGGACCTCGCTGTCTGGGAGCGAGCGGCCGCTGCGTACGGACGCTTCCAGCTCGCTGCGGCCTCGAGCGTCGACGCGCTCGCCGGGGTGGGCTGCCCCACGTTGACCGCGGGGCAGCTGCAGGAGGACGTCCTCGAGGTCCTTGCCAGCGATGAAGCGATGCAGGCCGGGAGACCGGGCGGACTGGAGCCCGAGCAGGTGTCGCGTCTCAGGACGTTGAAGCCGCAGCTCCTGGCTGCAACCACCTCGCTCCACTCGAGCGCCCTGCCGGTCAGCGTCGATCACGAGGATCTCTGGCCCGAGAACGTGTTCTCCGCAGAGGACGGGTGCCAGGTCGTGGACTGGGAGGACGCCCGGATTGCCCATCCCTTCCTGAGCCTCTTTCCGCTGCTCGCCGGTGCCCGCATGCAGAACACCTTTGCGGACCATGCCGCCGCGAGCGCCCGCATCCGGGACGCTTATCTGGAGGGCTTCGCGCGCTTCGCTCCCGCCGAAGCGCTGCGCCAGTTGTTCGGCGCGGCCCATGACCTGGCCGCGGTACGAATGGCCGCGACCTATCTGCGCGCGTCCCCGGCTATCCAGCGCGCCCATCCCTGGATGCGCGAGATGCCTGCGTTTTGCCTGCGGGCGCTGCTGGAGCGCCGGGACGGTGTGGAGGGCCCGTGATCCAGGCGGGACCGGTGGAGCGCGAGGAGGAGCTGGAGCAGATCCTTTTCCTGCAGCGCGCGAATCTCCCTCGGCAGCTGAGCCCGGAGGAGATCGCGGCAGAGGGATTCGTCACCGTCGAGCACACGCTCGATCTCCTGAAGCGCATGCACGCAGTCGTTCCGAGCATCGTCGCTCGGGAGGGCGCCAGCCTCGCAGGGTACGCCCTGGTGATGCCCGTCGAGTGCCGCTCGCTCATCCCCATCCTCGAGCCGATGTTCCAGCGCCTCGATGTGCTGGGGATGACCGGGCAGCGATTCTACGTGATGGGGCAGATCTGCGTGGACAAGCGCTGGCGCGGGAAGGGCGTCTTCGATCTTCTCTACCAGGCGCACCGCCGACATCTGCGGGCGAGATTCGACTACTCGGTGACCGAGGTCGCGACGCGCAACACCCGCTCCATGCGCGCCCACGAGCGAGTCGGGTTCACCGTGATCGACCGATACCGCGACGCGACCGACGAGTGGGCCTTGCTGCGTTGGGACTGGTCCGAGCGCTCGGTATTGGGTGCTCCTGACTGGCCGGAGTTTCGATGAAGCTAGTCAGCGCGCTTGCTGCTGGCTCGCCGGGGCTTCGGCTTGCTCTTGCCCTCGAGATTGAGCGCCACTGCAGCGCGGATGAGATCCTTTAAGGCCGCCTCATCGATCTTATCGCCTTCGCGGATGTCGATGGCGCGCCTGACATTCGCGTCGAGGCTGGAGTTGAATAGACGGGAAGGGTCCTTCAGCGCAGCTCCCTTGGAAAAGGTCATCTTGACGACGTCCTTGTAGGTCTCTCCCGTGCAGACGAGGCCGCCGTGGGACCAGACGGGAGTCCCCATCCACTTCCACTCTTCGACGATCTCGGGTTCTGCCTCGTGGACGAGCTCACGCACTTTCGCGAGCGTCTTCCCGCGCCAGTCCCCAAGGTCCTTGATCTTCTTGTCGATGAATGCAGACGCAGACTCCACCGGGACGGGCCTTTTCATGTGCAGCTCCAAGTCTCGCACCTATCTTGGCTGCTGCGCCCAGGGCAAGGCTCAAGCGGGCAGAGCAGCCTCGCGAACCCGCGCTCGAGGAATGCCTCGCTCGTGAACGCCTCGGCGGGATGCGCGTAGGCGCGGCGCACATCCGCGTCGACGTGGAAAGCGCGCTCGTCCATCACGCCGCGCCGCGCGACGGGGGAGCGAGCCATCCCGGGAGCGCGGCCGCCTGCCGCACCCACGACGTGAGAGACTCGAACAACGTGGTCATCCTTGGGCCTGGCGTGCTCGACGGTCAGACGCTCGCCGGCGTGGCCTGCAGGCGGCGCCAGGAGAAGTACGAGAGCCCCCAGAGTACGCCGGCACCGGCCGCCCAGCCCCACGCCTCCGGGCCATCCCCGACCGAGAGGTGCGCGGTGAGCGCCGAGGCGAGGTCGATGGCGAAGCCGGCGTAAGCCCATTCCCTGAGCCGCGCAGGCACCGGCGCAAGCAGCAGCGCCACGCCGAAGAGCTTGGCCCACGAGAGCTCCACCCGGAAGTAGGCGGGGAAGCCGAGGTGGGTGAACGCCTCCGCCACCTGCGGTAGGCGCAGTTCCGCGTACGCGGTGAAGCTCATGTGCAGGCAGAAGACCGCGGTGACGATCCAATAAACGATGGTCTCGGCTTTGGGGGTGGTCCTGGCGGCGACAAGGGCCGGCTTCTGCAGGGTCGATTCCACGGGGTTTCTTCCTTTCACGCTTCAACGCTTCGGGGCGTTGGGCGGTCAACCGGGGGTTTCAACACCGAACTGCCTTGCGTACTCGGCGACCAATCGCTGCCAGCCGCCGAACTTCATCGCGTCGCCGCCGACGATGCGTCCAATCGAGTCGCCCGCGAGGAACCGCTCGAGGACGTCGAAGCAGATGTGCCAGCCCGCGGCGCCCCACGAGATGAAGCCGCAATCGATGTTGTGCCGGAGCGTGAGCCGAGTGCCGCCGACTCCCAGCGGCTCCAGTTCCCACCGGATGTCCTGTCCCCCCCAGCTGTACTCGAGCAGCCGAGGCGCCTCGGCCCGCCTCACGGTGCTCTCGGAGACCTGCGGCGTCGGCATCCCGACCGTGGAGAGCTTCACCGGCCCCACGGAGGCCAGGTTCCGATCGGCGTCGAACGGGGCCCATTCGGACAGGTGCGCAGGATCGGTCAGCGCCTGCCACACCTTCGCCGCGGGATGACGGAGCTCTCGGACGAGGATGAGCGTCCACCTCTCGCCTTGCTTCTGGACCTCGGCTCCGGCAGCGGGGCCGGGCACGTACTTTTCACGGTTGTTCATCGGTTCCTTCCTTTCCTAGGTGCCTGCTCCATGCGATCGAGATGACGTTCGAGCGCATCCACGTGGGCCGTCCAGAAGCGCCGGAAAGGAGCGAGCCAGGCGTCGACCTCCATGAGCGGCTCGGGCCGGATCCGATAGACGCGCCGCTGGGCCTCGACGCGCGACTCCACGAAGCCTGCCTCGCGCAGCACGCGGAGGTGCTTGGACACCGAAGTTTGAGGCATCCGCAGCCGGCGCTCGATCTCGCCGACGGATCGTTCCGACGACACCAGCATGCTGAGAATGGCCCGGCGGTTCGGCTCCGCGATGATCGCGAACGATGATTCCACGACGCCTATGTACTCACCCGCGCATATGCCTGTCGCGGCATATTCTGGGATAGTGGCGCCGGTGCGGAGCTTCGAGAGGAACGCACGCTTGCCTGCCGGTCCATCAAGACGGGCACGGGAGCATGAGACCAAGGCCCCCTCGATCCAGGTCTGGCGAAACGCGAGGTCGGATCCGTGCCCTACGCCATCGTTCTGCCGCTGGGGGCCAGCGGCCTCCGCCTGGCCGCGACCTCAACGAGCACCAGGCTCTCCGGGACCGCTACCGCTGGCTGGTCAAGCAGCTCGGGTTGAAGTCCGGTCTGACGCCGTGAAGGAGGCGCGGCCTCGTCCGGCCAGGACCGCCTGAAGCAGCGTGGGCGCGAGCGGGGGTTTGCGCTGATCCTGGAGCCCCAGGGGTTGAGTTCCTAGCGTACCTGCACCTGGCCGTCCGTCATCGGGACGAGCTGCAGCGGCGGCGCGGCCGTGCAAGGCGTCGCGTTGCCGATGAAGGAGAAACTGATGGCGTCGGGCGGGTCGTTCGCCGAGTCGCCGTTGTCCTGCACACGTGTGATCACCGGCAGGCCGGAGAGATCTACGCCGTTGAAGGTGCCCTGCTTGATGATGCCGCTGATCCAGGCCTGGTTGCCGGCGACGAACACGCAGTTCACCTCGACGTGGATGCCGCCGTCACCCTGGCCAAACTGATCGGTCCACTGGCCGGAGGCGTGGCCGTCGGTGACGTCATCTACAACCGTGTGCACCTCTACCTGTCCGAGTCGGACTCGGCCGGGCGTCGGGAATGGCTGCAAGCCATCGAGAAGGTGGCAGCGATGAGGCCGACTGCGGTCGTCGCTGGCCACAAGCGTCCCGGAATGACGGACGACCCGCGGATCATCGGGGAGACCGCGCAATACATCCGCGATTTCGACCGGCTGGCCGAGAAGGCGACCGATGCCCGTCAGCTCTGGGACCGCATGAGGGAGCTCCACCCGAACCGGATGAATCCAGCCGCGCTCTGGAACTCCTGCATGGAGTTCCGGCGGCGGCCACAGCGAGCATGACCTCGCCCGGCCAAGCTCGCCCCGGGCTCCGAACTCCCCGCCTGCGCCTTCACGCTCGCCAGCTGCCACCTCGAGGGGAACACGTTGAGCTTCCGAGACCTGGCCGCGACCCTGAAGGCCTGTCGAAAGGGAATGGAGCAAGAGACCCGTTTCCTCGAGACCTTGGACAAGGTGCAGGCATACCGCATCGACAGCAGCCGTCTGGAGTTGCTTGACGCTGTCGGGGCAGTGCTCGCTCGCTTCGAGGCGGTGGACCTGCGCTGAGATGCGGGTGGCGCGGTAAAGCTTGCTGGCTCGGTCGGATGCTCCGGGGGGGAGCATCGAACAGCCCAGCGCGCTGGCTGCCAGGAGAGCGAGAGCGCATTTGATTGCTACGAATGAGGTGCACCTGGTTCGGAGCAACGAAGGAAGTGCTATCGCGCCTCGGATTGGACAGGAGGTTACGTATGGGATTGTCAGACGCGTTGGGGCAGCTGTTGCAAAAGGTATCCGGAGGGTCGACATCCGAAACTGAGGTCCACTCCGCCTACGACCAGGTCGCCGGTACCGTCCCAGCGGGGACGCTCGCCGCTGGCCTCGCGCACGTCTTCAACTCGGACCAAACGCCGCCGTTCGAGCAGATGCTGGGCGGGCTGTTCGAGCAGTCCGCGCCGGACCAGAAAGCGGGGCTACTCAACCAGATGATTGGTGCACTCGGACCCGGTGCGGCTCAGACGCTGGGCGGGACCGGCGCTCTGGCCGGCCTGGCCGGATTGCTCAAAGGCGGTGCGGCGGTGACCCCGCAGCAGGCGCAGGACGTCTCGCCCGAGCAGCTGCAGGTCCTGGCGAAGCAGGCCAGCCAGAAGAATCCCTCGATCGTGGACGCCGCGGCCGGTTTCTACGCACAGCACCCGCAGCTGGTGAAGGCCGTCGGAGCGGGGGCGTTGGCGCTACTCATGTCTCACATCTCGTCCAGCCGGAAGTGACGCATGGGCTTCATCGCCTGGATCGTCGTGGGGTTGATCGCCGGGTGGGCCACCGGAAAGATCATGGGCGGCCCAGCTCACGGCGCGCTGATGGACATCATCATCGGGCTCCTCGGGGCGCTGGCTGGCGGCTTCATCATGAGCCTGGTCGGTTTCCGGGCCGAGGGCGGCATCATCTACACGACGCTGGTGGCCATCGCCGGAGCCGTCGTCCTGACATGGCTTTACCGGAAGGTCGCCCGCTCACGCGCCCCGGGCTGACTCCGAGCCCGGAGCAAAAAAACGGGGCGCCGTGGGGAGGGGAGTGTGAACCCACGGCGCCCCGCTGGCCTGCAGGATTGCAGGCCATCGTTAGCCAGACCTCAGCGGTCGCCGAGAACGTCGATCTCCGTGGTGTTGGGCCCCGTGATGGTGCCCCTCGTCGTGACGATGCGCCGGGTGATCGTGTGGTGGCCGGGAGCGAGCGGCTTGAAGAGGATGAAGTACGAGTCGATGGCGGCGGGCTGGAACATCCCGGTGATGCAGGAGTCGACGGTGCTTTGCAGGCTCAGGTCTCCCTTGAAGAACATCAGGTCGTGCGATGCGAAGTGGTACGGGAGAATGTCGTTCAACGGCTGGCCATCGAGCGTGACATCGATCTCCGCGATGTCTCCGTTCCCGGCAACGGCACCGGCCAGGAGGAAGTCGAACAGGCTCTGGCCCGGCGCAGGTTGGAAGGTCGGGTCAGGGCACGGATAGTCGTTCAGGACGCTCGACAGGGTGACCCCCACCGCCTTGCCATGCTCGACGGTGCAGGAGCGGCTGAGGTTCGTGCTCCCGACGGGAAGGGGAGGAACGAAGAACACCGGCCCACCCTGACCGACGCTGCAATCCGAGGTCGGCGAGAGAAAGGGATTCTGGGCAGCGGGGATCGCCAGCACATATCGCCAGAAGTTCTCTGCCCACGTCTCCATGCTGGAGCCGAAGGGATGAGACTGCGCTGGGAACAGGGCCGGGTTCGGATTGCCCCCACGAGTCTCGGGCTCCGCGGCCTCCGAGCTGGTGCGCGACGTCTCTGCCTCGACTCGGTGACCAGCCAGCAGGAGCAACCCGAGGACTCCGACGAACGCCGCTCCGAGCGGAGTCCTGACCAACTTCCACATCACGTTCAGCTTCGCCATTGTGCCACCTCCGGTGACACCGTACGGCCACGGCGACTGGCAGAAGTGACAAAGGAGGTCTAATTCCTGCCAATCATCCGGAGGGTCAGGAAACGGGGGAACCGACGGCGGGACGGACCGTCGCGCAGCGATCGAGGCCCTCCGGACGACGCTCCGACTCCTCGAGATTAAGCAGCCCCGGCCAGGAGCACGCCTTCTTCACCTTGGTGAGCATCGATTCCTTCAAATGCCCTGGACCTCCACGATGCGCCAGGGGCCGTTCGCGATGCGCTGAAGGACGCGGCGACGGTGAACGGTGAAGTGGTTGAAGGAGCGGTACTCGTCGTCGAAGCGGCCGAAGATGTCGAGGTAGGCGACGACCTGGTCCACCGAAGGCACGCCCACCTTCGCGTCTGCGTCGAACAGTCGCCGCACGGCGCTCACCCGATCGACGCGCACGTCATACACGTCTTTCATGATCACCCGACGCGCCGCCTCCCAAGCAGAATTCCACTCTCCCGTGCTTGGAATGCGCAGCGGCAAGAAGCTCGGGCGACCCCCGTCGTAGAGACCGGCTTCCCACGTCGCAAAGACGTCCCGAAACGCCTTCTCGTCGGCCCGCTTGATGGCCGCCACCATGAAGTCGAGGACTTCCGTAGGCGATGCGTCGTCCTTCAGGGCGCTCGCACCGATGGCGGTCATCTCCGATTCGGCGGCGAAAACCGGCTCGGCTTTCCGCAGGTCGACGAAGAATTCTCCATCCTCGCCGGCGCGCCCCGCAACCAGCTTCACCTGGTGCGCGGTCAGCGGCCGGTCGCGGAAAGTGATCATGGCGGGCATGGGCAGAATCTCCGCCATGAACTGGTAGCGCTCGCGGGTGCCCGGCTGCACGAGCGTCCCGAACCGGAACAGCGTCCGATAGAAGGCGAGATACTCCGGCGACTCAGAGAGCCGCACGACATACGCGCCGTCGGACCCTCCGTCTGCGACCGCCCAGGTTTGACCCAGGTCGTTGACCATGGTCGAAGGCGTGATCGATGGCAGCTCGACCCACCGGCCCGAAACCTCTGCCCGGGCGTGGATGTCCGGCGCCGGGAAAGTTGGGACCAGTTTCTCGGCACCTTCCTTCTTGAGCGCTTCCCACGCCTCCGCCGAGGCCTGCTTCGCTCTCTCCAGGCGTTTGGCGCCGAGCTCGCGGTAACTGAGGTCGACCGTGTCGAGCTTCTTCCCTCGCAAGGACTCGACCGTGCGCTGCCAATCGCCGTAGGTGCGCTCCGCGAAGTCCCCCGGATACTTCTTTCGAAGCATCTCGATGCGTTCGCCCTGACTCAGCATCTCCACGAGCTCGCTTCGCGTGTTGAGCGTGGCTCGCTCCCAGGAGCCGTCCAGGATCTGCGTCATCTTCCAGACGAGCTTCTCGTACCAGATGCTCCATGTGCCCGAGAAGCCGTCGCTCTCCAGCGTCGCCGGTCCACCCGGCGCCAGCGCGGATTTTCCTTCGGCGTCCTGATAGACCAGCTCGGGGACGAGCTTGGCCTCGATCTCGACCTCGCCGTCAGGGCGCCAGATCTTGAATCGCAACGCATCGCCGGCCTTGGCCCCACGCTTCTCCCACTCGTAGGACTCGCCCGGCTGGCCAGGAAGGCCCTGGAACTTGTTCGGCGCCATCCGTGGCTCCAGCGCCTCACCGTTCACGTGAGTGATGCGGTCGCCAATGCGAAGCCCCGTCGCCCTGAACGGTGACGACCACGCGATCCAGTTGACCGAGAGCCCCCTGGGCGCTTCTCCCCGCTCGAGCTCGGCGGTGGTGGAGAGGCCCGAGATGACCGAGCCCGTGTCGTGCGAGAGCGGCAACGCTGCGGGGCTCATTCGCCGCCTCCTTTCGAGCTCCTGATCTTGTCCATCAGCGCCTTCTTCTTGTCTCGCAGGTACTGGCCAATCCAGTCGCGTACTCGGTCTTCTTTCGCTTCGGTGATGCCCTTGGCCAGCTCATCGAGCTCCGTCTTCCACACCAGGCGGAGTGCCTCTTTGTCGTCGTCGCTCAGCCCGTCGACGTTCACCTTCCAGCTGTTGTCGAAGTCCTGCAACGCGGCATCGAGCCGCCCGGGGAGGTTGAAGCGCTCGATGTCTTCCCAGGTGTGGAGGTTCTCGGACAGCTCGAGCAGCTCCTCGACCGTCTTGTCACCGACCGGGCCGACGAAGACGTCGCGGAACTGGCTCATGAAGTCTTCGTAGCCGTGCTTGAGCTCATCCATGAAAGGCTTGACCGCGTCGGCAGCAGCACGCGCGAGCAGCAGCGCATCTTTCTGCCCGCCGGAGGTGGGACATCCCGATGCAAGGGACTCGGCGTTCGCGGTCGTCTCGTTGTACTCGCGCGTCGCCGATTCATAGTTCGTTCGCTTGACGAACTCGCGAACGCTCTCCCGAATCTGCGTGAAGAGAACGACAAGGGTCTCCTCTTCCCGGTTCATCTGGCTCAGCGCCTCTACATAAGTGGAAATCCCCTTCTTGTAGGGCCCGAGCGCTTGCATGACGTGCTGAACCGCTGCCTTCGCGAGCTGCTTGACGACATCCTTCCAATCGTTGGGAGTCGCGTTTGGATCCAGCTTGACGTTCGACGCTTTCTCCGCGAGCCAGCGCTGCTCCGCAATCACCTTCTCGACCGTTTCCTTGAAGAGATCCTGGATCTGCTTGGTGGTGCCGGCGACCTTGTCGTCGATGGAGCGATCGCTGTCGCCCAGCGACTTCCACTTCGCCTCGAGCCGATCCGCCTCGACATCGAAGTTGATGGAGTTGAGAAGCGCCTGCGCCGACATCCGAGCCGGCGTCATCCGGCCGCACTGAGCGAAGAAGGCGGCCTCTTGAGTCGAGACCGTCTGGGCGAAGGCGCACAGCTCAGGAGCGACCGTCGTCGCGTCCTTCAAAGCGTCCATGATCTTCTTGGCGGCCTCCGCGCTGTTCTTGGCGTAGTACTCGGTCCACTTCGCCTGGTAGGCTTCCGGCGACGGAGAGGAAGATTCCTCCTTCAGAATCGCGAGTGATTCCTGCAGCACCTCGTCTCGCCACTTCGAATACTTCTCCAGGTCGTTGGTGAAGCCGGTGTAGCGGGCCAGAACCTTCGCCTGGTCCGCGCCATGCTCCCCGGCCTTGGCGGTGTCCGTTGCCTCAGGTGTCCTGAGGCCCGACAAGATCTCTTCAATACGGGCGTTGTAGAGAACCATGGCAAGCGACCTTCTCACCGGAGGTGCGGCGATGCACCGAGATGTGGGGGGAGAAAAGCAACCTGGCCCCGCTGTTCAGCGACAATCATCCGAGGAGGCGGACGAGCGCGTTGGGATCAGGGGTGACGGGCGGAGGAGCCGGACCAGCAGATCGCGTGCGCGGGTGCGCCAGGGCGAGGACTGCGCGCGATAGAGACTCTGCATCGACACGACTCCCAGGACTCGGGCTGCGACCCAGGCCCTCCCGGTCCATGGATCCGGTCTCCAGCGGAGGACACCGGACCCCCGCCAGCGTTGCGTGTCCGGTGCCCCGCCCTTCGTCAGCGAAGGACCTCGAGCTGCTCCTGCGTGAGGCTCGTGTCCTCGCCCTGAAAGTCGATGGGATTCATCTCGGCCCACCGCACCGAGCACGGGAAGCTCAGCGCGCGCGCTCCGTTGGAGCCAGTTACCGGAGAGGGGCTGGTGGCGGGACGCACAGTGGCCACTCGCGGCGATTTTCGAGACGCCCGGAGTCCGCCAGTTGCTGGGACAGCGGGACCACATCGATGAGCGATAGACGCTACGGCGGGCTCAATCGGCCCGTTGGTCGTTCGAGGTTCAGCGAAACGCGGCGAGCCAGGCAGCCACGGGGACGCACCCCGTGGCGACGGCGAGCAAAGCCTGAGCGGCCCGGTTCCGCAGCGGCGGCAGAAGCGACACCGTCGCGCCGGCCAGCACGCCGCAGAGAAATCCGCAGAGATGGCCAGTGAGGTCGGCGCGCTTCGACGTTCCCAGGAATGCAAGCAGAGCGAGCCCGCCACCCAGGGGGATCCAGGCACGGCGGTCGTGCCGAGGCAAGGCTGCGAGTGAGCCCACGGCACCGAAGGCGGCCGTCGAGGCCCCGATGGAGACGAAGTTTTGCCGCATGACCTCGGCGGCGGCGAGCGTACCTGCGGCGCCCGAGAGCAGCACCAGGGCGCTCGCCAGCCCCGGGCCGACGGAGCGTGCGAGCAGCGCCAAGAGGAGTCCGCCCAGCACGGCGTTGCCCGCGACGTGACCAGCGTCGCCGTGCAGGGTGAGCGCGGTGACTGCTCGCCAGTACTCGCCGCGTAGGATCGCAGCGGCGTCCGCGCTCCCCCGCTCGAACCAGGGTGAGCCGGCGGAGTCCGGACCCGTCCAGACGTACATCGCCAACAGTGCGAAAGAGAACACGAGACCGCAGGCAACCGCTCCCGCTGTGGAGTGGACTGGCTCAGGACGGCGTACTTCCAGCGGGTTCTCCCGCTCGAACGCAGCGACCACTGCCTCCGCACGCCCGGCGTCCTTGTCGTCAATGTGGATCGCCCAGAGCTCGTCTCCGAGGCGGCGCACCTCGTGGGCAATGCCCTCCTGGTCCAGGACCAGCGATAGGTCCATCGCGCGGCGGAAATCGCTGGAGAGGCGCAGGAGCACGCGGGCAGCCTACATGGCGCGGTCCTTACAGGAGAGCGCCGCCGTGGCGGTCCTCTCCGTTTCCTCCAAGCAGCGCCGCGTGCTCGACCGCTCACTTGCGACCCAACGGTGAAGTGACTCCGCCGCGTGACTTGCAGGCGGCAGTGCGCGCGCTCGAGAGCCTTGGACACGTTTAGGACGCACCCCGGTGTTCCGCGCCCTGGTGAGAACGTCGCGCGGTCCCGCCTTCGTCCGGGTCTTGACCCCGACGAGGGTTGCGTAGGTGGCCTCGCCCTCCCCCGCCGACCCCCTTTGCAGGCCCAGACAGCGCAAAGCCGAAGCGCAGAGTACGTGCCGGGAAAGTGGACCGTGCATGTCCACGTCGAGGATGGCTACCATGCCAGTCAGAGCACCCCCAGCCGTCGTGGCTGGACTCTTGTAACCGAGTCTCCGGAGAACCCGAGGCGGTTCACAACTCATAAGGGAGCATGCTGTGGCAGAGCACTCTGAGCCGGCTCACATGGCGTCCCCCGCGCCTCCGGTATTGGTCGTCGTGGATTCGGATCGGCAGGACCGCATGGCGACTGAGTCGGCGCTGGTTCGCCGCTTCGAGCCGGACTACCGCGTGGTGACCGCCGACTCTTCGACGTCCGCGCAGGCGGCGTTGGAGCGGTTGGCGAGCCAGGGTGAGGACGTGGCGCTGATCGCCGCCGATTTGCGGCTGCCCGGTATGGACGGCCTGGCGTTCTTGGAGCGCGCGCAAGAGTTACATCGGGGTGCGAGTCGAGTGCTGTTGATAGCCATGGATCGCTATCACACCCGGATTCCCTTCACAGAGTTGGCGACATTGCAGCGAGCGACCGCGCTGGGCCGGATCGACTTCTGGATTGTCAAGGGGTGGGTCACCCCGGAGGAGTGGCTGTATCCGCAGGTGCAAGAAGCGTTGAGCGCATGGACCATGACCCACCGACCGCATCACGTGGTGTACCGCATCGTCGGTGAGCAGCGGGCACCGCGTAGCCACGCCCTGCGGGACGTGCTGAGCCGAAACGGCGTGCCGTTCGCTTTCTATCCTGTGGACTCACCGCAGGGACAACAGCTGCTGCGCGACTTTTCAGTTGACCCAGCACGGCTTCCGGCCCTGGTCAGCCACGACGGCACGGTGCTGCACAATCCGAGCTTCGCCGACATTGCCGGCGCGCACGGTATCCAGGTACAGGCGGCCGCTGAGATCCATGACCTAGCGATCCTTGGTGCCGGACCGGCCGGGTTGGCAGCCGCCGTGTATGGAGCCTCCGAAGGGTTGCACACCGTCGTCATCGAGCAGCTGGCCATTGGTGGCCAGGCCGGTACCAGCTCACTGATTCGCAACTATCTGGGCTTCCCGCGTGGCCTGAGCGGAGGTGACCTGGCACACCGGGCGTGGCAGCAGGCGGTGCTGTTCGGGGCCCAGTTTGCTTTCACCCACGGGGCCATCCGGTTGACAACGACCGGGGGCCATCAGGTGATCACGCTCGACGACGAAAGCGAGGTCGTTTCCCGGGCGGTGATCATTGCGACGGGTGTGACGTACCGCCGCCTCAATATTCCTACTCTGGACCGGTTCGTCGGCACAGGAGTGTTCTACGGCGCCGCCGGCGTGGAAGCGCCGGCGATGGCAGGGCAAGAGGTGTATGTCATTGGCGGGGCGAACTCGGCCGGCCAGACAGCCCTGCACCTCGCGAGGTTCGCCAACCGGGTTACATTGCTGGTCCGTGGGCAGTCACTGGCCGCCGGCATGTCCGACTACCTAGTCAGGCAGCTGGAGGAGACCAAAAACGTCGAGGTCCGCCTAGAGACGCGCGTGGTCGACGGCCGCGGCAAGATCCACCTCGAAGCCCTCACGTTAGAGAATCTCCGCACTGGTCGACAGCAGGAGGTCCTAGCAACAGCCGTGTTCGTGCTCATCGGCGCGGAACCGCACACCGATTGGCTTCGCGATGTTGTGAAGCTCGACGAGCGTGGGTTCATCCTGACCGGCCGCGACATTCCGCAATCTGCATGGCCTGGACAACGGGCACCGCTGCCGTTCGAGACAAGTGTGGCCGGGGTGTTCGCAGCCGGGGACGTCCGTTTCGGGTCGGTCAAGCGTGTCGCCGGTGCCGTTGGCGAAGGATTGGTCACCGTGGGCTCGGTCCACCGATACCTTGCCGACGCGGTGGCCGGGACTCGCTCAGTGTCTTCGCAAACAGATCGAGATGCCCGAGTATGACGCGCGGGGGTCTTGGAAACGAGGTTAGAAGCACCGAGCCGAGCCGGCGTGCGCGCCCCCGGGGACCCGGCTCACCCCACCTCGGCGAGCAGGCCCCTTGAACTGGAACAGTGCTCACGTTCGCGTCCGGCGGTCCCGGAGCCGAGGCACTCTCGCGAAACCATCCGACGGCACGGCCGGACTCACTTTGGTGTCGGTGCCTACTTCGGTGGAGGGGTCGTTCCGTGGGGCATCGTGCCTGCCTCCGAGCCCATCGCCCCGGGGCCCGTGCCGGCTCCCTGGCCGTCCATCATCCTCTGCCCGGAGCCCGTTCCCGGGTCGTGCATTGTCCCCTGCGCCCCCGTTCCCTGGTCGTGCATTGTCCCCTGACCCCCCGTTCCCTGGTCGTGCATTGTCCCCTGACCCATACCGCCACCCTGCTGCTGTGGCGTCGGCGCGGGTGGACATCCGAGAAGGGCTAGAGTGCCGGCGAGAACGGCGGCAATGAACAGCGTCTGACGTGTCTTCATGGCTCTCTCCTGCTGGTAGATGCGACTGCGCTCCACCGCTTCCAATGCGAGTGGGCGGAACCGGTCCGCTGTCCCTGGTCTGACGGTCTCAGCGGTCGAATCCCAACGAGCTCGAGCTCGTCGGCTGGCAGCCTGGTCCTCTCGCTAAATCCGGGTCGAGCGCGGTAGGACGCCGAAGACACCGGGCTTCGAGTGTATGACCGCATACGGGGCGCGCCAGGACGACTGTGAGTGCGTCTCAGACCGTGAACAGGTCCGCACTTCCCAACGCCTGACTGACTCATTAGGACGAGCTCAGAACCTGCGCACCCGGACTGCCTGCCCGCGCAAACCGTGCGTGGGCTGGGGCCCTGGCTTGGTGCTGAGTCCTCCTTCTCCCGCGCGCCGACGTCGCGACCTATCGGCAGCGGTCGCCCTATGGGCTCTACAGCCGAACCCGCCTTAGAAGCTGAGCGTTCAACGCGACGATGACGGTGCTCGCCGACATGAGCACTGCCCCGACCGCGGGATGCAGCACAATCCCCCACGGCGCGAGGACACCTGCCGCGAGCGGAATGGCGACGACGTTGTAGCCGGCCGCCCACAACAGGTTCTCAATCATCTTCCGGTAAGTCGCGCGGCTGAGGATGACGATGCGGGGCACGTCGCGCGGGTCGCTCCGGACCAGAACCACGTCTCCCGCCTCCACCGCGACCTCGGTACCGGCACCCATGGCGATGCCGACGTCCGCTGTCGCGAGGGCGGGAGCGTCTTGACCCCATCGCCGACCCTGGCCACCCTTTCCCCTTGTCGCTTGAGCTCGGCAATCGTCTCCGCCTTTCGGTCGGGGAGCACCTCCGCGTGCACGGTATCGACACCGACTTCGCGGGCGACCGCCTCTGCGACGGCTCGTGAATCTCCGGTCAGCATGGCCACGTGAATCGACATCGCCTTCAGCCGAGCCACTGCCTCGCGCGATTCGGGCCTGGTCGCATCCGCCACGGCCAGGGCTGCCACGACATGCCCGTCGACGACGAGAAAGACGACCGCCTGTCCACGGGTCGCGACCTCTTCCGAAAACGTCTTGAGTTGGGGCGGCAGGGTGACGCCGAGCCGGAGCAAGAGATTCGGACCGCCCACCATCCATTCACGCCCCTCCACTGACGCCCGGACGCCCTGGCCAGCGATTGCCTGGAAGGAGGTGGCGGCGGGGACTTGAAGGCCCCGCTCTTCGGCAGAACGAACCACCGCCCTGGCGATGGAGTGCTCTGAGTCGCGTTCGACCGCCGCTGCGACCCGGAGCGCGTCCTCCTCGGAGGTGCCGCTGACGGTTCGGATGCCGACCACTCGATGCTCGCCGAGCGTCAGGGTTCCGGTCTTGTCGAAGACGACTACATCGAGTTGGCGAGCGTCCTCGAGGCCGCGACGCTCCCGGATGAGCAGCCCGGAGCGCGCCCCGACCGTCGTGGAGATGGCAATGACGAGCGGGATGGCCAGACCGAGGGCGTGCGGGCAGGCGATGACCAGCACGGTGACTACCCGCTCGACGACGACCGCCCCCGGTGCCCTCAGGGCTAGCCAGACGACCGCGGTCACGATTGCCGAGGCCACCGCGACGATGGTGAGTAGGAGCGCCGCGCGGTCTGCGAGGGCCTGGGCGCGTGAGCGAGAGGTCTGCGCCGTCTCGACGAGTCGCATGATCCGCGCCAGCGTCGTTCCCTCGCCTGTGCCGGTCACCTGGACACGAAGAGAGCCAGCACCATTGACGGTCCCGGCTACCACCCGGTCACCGTCGCGCTTCACTGGACGGGACTCGCCGGTGATCATCGACTCGTCGGCCATACTCTCGCCCGACTTCACCACCCCGTCCGCCGGGACCCGTGCTCCCGGTCGAACGAGGACCAGGTCCCCGTCCCTCAGCGCGGAGAGCGGGATTTCTTCCTCCCGGTCAGCGGCGATGCGAACGACCGTGGCGGGCAGGAGCCTCGCCAATGCCTTCAACGCGCCCTGCGCCTGGACGATGGACCGCATTTCGATCCAGTGGCCAAGGAGCATCACGGTCACCAGGGTCGCCAGCTCCTCCCAGAGCGGCGTCCCGGGATAGCCGGCCGTCACCACCACGCTGAAGACAAAGGCGACGGCGATCGCCAGGGCAATGAGGGTCATCATTCCGGGGAGGCGGCTGCGAATCTCGCGAATCGCGCCCTGGAGGAAAGGCCGTCCGCCGTAGAGGAACACCAGCGTGCCGAGCACCGGAGGAATGAACGCCGAACCCGGAAACACCGGCGGCTCCCAGCCGAGTGCCGAGGGGAGCATGTGACCCCACGCCAGTATCGGGATGGTGAGTCCCACGCTCACGAAGAACCGGCGCCGGAACATCTCCACGCTGTGGCCGGCGTGGCGCTCGTGCCCTCCGTCCTCATGCACGACAGGCGCAAAAGGGGTGCCTGCCGCTGCGGTCATTTGTGGTGCGTGATGGTCATGATGACCGGTCATTACTTCCTCCGGGGCCACCCCTCACCAGGACGGCGAATTGAGCTTGCGACTCCAGCCGTCGAGACGAAAGTCCGGGCACGCCTGTTGTCAGGTCCTCCATTGCGAGTTGGTGTGCACCCTCGGCATCTGCACCGAGGTCCTGGTCGCGACGTCGCCCTGGGCTCGTCTGCGCTCCGGAGCTACGCTGCGGATGTTTCGAGAATTCAGGCGTGGATCCGGATGTTCCAGATTCAACTGGAGACGGAGCGTCGGTTCTGCACGGAATCGACGCGCTTGTCGGATCCGTGTTTCGGCGGGTCAGAAAAGGAGCAACTGGAGATGCGTACCCAACCTCGTTCGCTGCATCCCTCCCTCTCCGCCACCCTCCTCCTGACAGCCGCGCTGGGCGCTGGCGGAACGGTGGCCCTGGGTTGTCAGCGGAGCAACGGCCAGCCCTCGATCGGGCCCGCCACCCCGACGGTCTCTCCGCCGGCGAGCACCGCGGCAGGCTCGATGCAATCGACCTCGATGGCTCAAGCCGCCGATGGGGGCACTGCTGCCAGCGAAGCAGCCACCTACGCGGAGCTCGAGGGCCTCTACAGGGAGCTCGCCGGCACGGGGGCCTCGCCCAAGGAGCCGTGGGCAAGCCTGGCGCGCCAGATGGCCGAGATGCACCAGCTGATGGTGAGCGGCCGCCCGATGGGCGGGCCGGGGACGATGGGCGGCCCCGGAATGATGGGCGGGCAGGGAATGGGCGGGCGACACGGCGCGACGATGGGCGGCCGCGGCATGATGTGGCAGCGCTCGTGCGCCCTCGACACCTGGAATCGAGGCATGGCCACGTTGAGTCAGAAGAGCGGCGAGGCGGCGCGTTCCGCCGGCGATACCAAACTCGCCGAAAAGCTTGGCGCCGTCGCCAAGAAGCACTCGGAGCTCGCCGAGCAGGTCGGCGGCCAGCCCGCCGCTCCCGCCACCGAGACGGGCCAAGACGGCAGCGCGATCTTCGCCGCGGCCTGCTCGCCCTGCCATCGCCCCCAGGGGGAAGGGGTGCCGGGCGTCTTTCCTTCCCTTCGAGGTGATCCAGTGGTCCTCGGGTCTGATGAACGCCTGATCAAGACCGTGCTCGGAGGCCTCAATGGCCCGCTCGCAGTCGGCGCGCAGCACTACTACGGTGTGATGCCGGCGTTCGGCGATCGTCTCGACGACCGAGCACTCGCGGCCGTGCTCACCTACGTCAGGGGTGCGTGGGGAAACAGCGCGCCGCCGGTTACCGCTGAACGGGTGGCCGCGCTACGGAAGTAAATCGTCTCGGAGGAGACCTCGTGCGGAGTTGTCACCGGCATCCCCTCGCACGGGAAGGGCCCTGTTGTGCCGCGGCAGCCCCGCGCCGAAGCGCGACGGCCGCGGCCCCGACGTCGAGTCGGTCGAACGCCGGCGCGGGAGACGGACCGAGGCCGGCGCGGTGGGCCGAGCACGAGCGGCGCCGCTGGACCCGCTGGTGGCCCGGCCCGCCCGTCGCGCCGTCCCACTCGCTAGGGCAACACGCACTTGGCCGCGCGCAAGAAATGCGCTCTCGTCTTCTGCATTCCACGGAATCGATCGACCCATTGAAGCGTTTGACGATTGAAGCGCGGCGGGTTCTCGCAGCACGCACGTCGGCCGCTCCGAGTGATACAAGGCACCCGGGGCGGGCACGTGGACGGCCAACGACGTGTCCACGCTCCGCCGCCTGGAAGATGGGGTGGCGCCATGCACTGGTGGAACGATGGGGGTGGATTCGGGGGCTGGATGGGATTCGGATGGATCTTCGGCGTAGCGCTGGTCGCTGTCGTCTTCTGGGTGCTCTTCAAGTCCGTGCGCAGTGGATCGAGCGACTCACCTGAATCACCAGAACAAATCCTCAAGCGCCGGTATGCGAAGGGTGAGATCGACCGCGAGACTTATCAACGGATGATGAGTGAGCTCAGAGGCTGAGCGGGTGAGCAACTTCAGCGAGCCCCCTGAACGAACGGAGCCGCTGGTCCATCGGGTCAGTCGCCCCCATCGCTCGGCGAGTCAGTGCCCGGGTCCCGGCCGGCCCCCTCCCCAATTCCAGCCCCCAGGGGGCCCGCCTTCGCGGCGCCACTGATCAAGCTGGTTGCGCTGTTCCGGGGTGAGAACGGCCCGCGCTTGGTTCGTTGCCTGAACGTGGGCCTCGAGCATCTCCTGGCGAAGCTTGCTCGTGTGGGCGTAGACCGCTCCGATTGCTTTGGGATCGGGTTCGCTTGCCGAGGAGAGGTCACGCAACTTGGCCTCGTCGTCCTGGATCTGGCCCATGATCGCCCAGTGCTTCTTCCGGAGCGCATCGGCGATGCCGTTGATCTTCGTGCGCTGGGCATCCGAGAGGTTAAGCATCCAGATCGGCCCCATCCCGTAGCCGCCCATCATCCCAGGGCCCATTCCGTAGCCTCCGTAGCCGCCCATCATCCCGGGGCCCATTCCGTAGCCTCCGTAGCCACCCATCATCCCGGGGCCGCCCATCATCTCGGGTCCCATCCCGTAGCCTCCGTAGCCGCCCATCATCCCGGGGCCCATCCCGTAGCTGCCCTGGCCCGCATCTCCTTGGGCCAGCACTGCTCCCGGGCTCACCAGGGCCGCGGCTCCGAGGAAGGCCATCAACGAGGTAGCAAGACGTCTCATCTCTCTCTCCTTCGGGCTCGAGTTTCCCGTGGCGGAGCGGGGAACCTCACGGGCCGGAGAGGCCCGTGGCAAATCGAGACGCTCACACCTTTGGCCTCAGCAAGACAAGCCCCTCGGCCCTCGCAAGGGCGCTGTCGGTCGGTTGTCCAGGACTGGACTCGACCGCGTGCTGGCGACCCGGTGGCGGGACGGAGTACCCAGGCATACGAGCCGCGCCCAACGATCTCACCACGTCCCAACCGCGTCTTCCGCGCCCCAGCGCGCCGCTGGGCGGGCGTGCGTGGCCCGAGTCAATCGATGAACTGACACGTCCCGACGATGGGTCACGATCCTCGTCTCGAACACGCTCGGCACGGCACTTGGGGATTTCGTGGCGACGGATGCTGGGCTGGGTTTCGAGGGCGGAGCTCTCGTATTCGCCGGGCCGATCCTCGATCGGAATGATGAGGAGGTGGGGGGCGGTTCTGATGTTTCGTCCGAAGTCTTGGACGTTGGCGGGGCGGGCGCCCTGAGCCAGAGCGGAGATCCGGCAGGAGACCAGCACCGGTGCGGGACGCACGCTGTCACGTGTGGCGGGATGTGCCTCAGCACGCACTGAGTCTAGGAACCTATGGGAGCGAAATCGCCAGCTCCTCGGCGCCGAGAGTTGGATCTGCTCGCGCCACCACGCGGACCGACTCTCGAACTTTCTCGAGAACGAGCGGAAGGTCGGTCCTGCGATCGACGTAATGGCCGACCTCGTCGAGCGACGCAGGCCATGTGCCCCGGGTGTCATGCACAGCCCAGAGGCCAAGCCCGGACCGCAACAGCTCCAAGTCCGTTTCCAGCCTCCGCACCCGACGGAAGAGCTGGACCCAGCGCTCAATCCCTCCCGGGGAGTCATCCACGTCGGCGAGTCGCCAGAAGAACGGCGCCTCCCCCATCGCGCGGAGCGCTGGGTCGGCAAGCGCCGGAGAGGAATCGACGACTTCGATCGCGTGAGCTGAGACAAGGCATTGCTCCCTGCCGGCGGCCCGGCTGAAGAGAGTTCGCCTGACCTTGTGCAACCAGCTCCCGGTGTCCTGTTGCTGTCCGGCGGTCCGCATCAGGTGAATCGCCCCGGGCGGCAGCTGCGCCCGGGACTCCTCGCTCCAGTATCTGGCGAAGAAGGCAACCTGCGCGAACACCAGTTCCTGCTCTAGCGTATGCGCCAGGGTTGGCCATCCACTCTGGAGCGCTCTAACTGCAGAATAGAGTTCCTGCCGATGCGCCGGCGTCGCCTGTCGAGCAGTGTCCAGGCAAAGCGCTCGGGTCCGCGTTCCCCAGGCCGCCGCAACCATCCGCCCCAGAAGACTCGTCCCGGCAGAGGCCCGGAGAAGCCCCAAGAGCCCGATGCAGGTCTCGACCGCGCGGGAGGTGTCGCCTGATTCAAGTGATGCCCGTCCGCGGATGAGGCCGAGTCGAACACTGGTCTGGAGGTTCAGCGTTGACGGCTGGAGTCGCCAATCGTCGAAGATGGACCAGAGCTGGAAGCTCGGCGGGAGTCGGTTCGCGCTTCCCCGAGCGGCGAAGAGAAGGGTCTTCAGCTCCGGTTCGAGATGCTGGGCCGCCTCCACGAGCTCCGGCGCGGTCGCCACGGGAGCACGGCCCTCCACCACCGCGGCAAACCGGGGACCGTTCTCGGCTGAGGGACTGCCCCGTTGAACAGGGTCCAAACGGCGGGATCCAGCGCAGCCAGCCCCGGGTTCTCCACGTTGAGCGGTGCCGCAGGTGGCTGCGGGGCCACCGCGAGCTCACCGGCGCGCCGGACCGCCCAAGCTTCACAGCCTGCACCGTCGTGGGTCGGTGGAAGTCGAACGGCCAGGAGAATGGCAAGGAGTCCCCCCACGGAACGTGAGTGTACCTCAGCCGTCGCATCCACGCCCGTGAACGGCTTCGGACGAGGCCCCCATCTCTCTGCTCTTGGGCGAACCGGGCAGCGCCTGCATGATACTGGATGCGTGGACCAGGACTTCGAGTTGTTCGGGGAGCTAGGCGCTGTCGTTCCGCCGACCGAAGTTCAAATGTCGGGGACCTGGTCGGCGCGGACGCGGCGGCAGTACGCGTCGCGGGAACAAATGGGCACGGGCGAGGGCCCGTACGTCGAGATTGTGGACTGGATCTGGGAAGGGATTTTCGCCAGCGTCGCGCCGTTCGACGAAATCGCAGTCCTGGCCGCCAGGAACACCCTGTGCTGGGCGAAGTCGCAGCCGCCGCTGGCTCAGGCCCCGGTGAGCGTCGCGGCATCAGCCTGCGCAGGCACCCCGATTTCTGTTTCCTTCACCGGCGCGTTCCACGGCGCGTACCCACCGTCCGTTCCCGTGGAGATCAGCGAGGAGCCGCCCAAGGCCTGCGTCCTCGGGGCATCGCAGACCACGATGGGCACGCTGCACGTCGTGGCGCAGCTAGGACGTGCCGCGTTTGGGGTCGTTCTCCTACCAGCCTCAGCCGTGAAAGTTGGGCGCAACCGCCTGTGGCAGCTCCGCGAGCCGTTGGCTTCGACACTCGGTCCAGAGCTGCAACGGCTGCTGATGGGTGGCCGGAGCGGTGAACTCGAACTCAAGGACTGAACGTCCGACGAAGCGAGGAGCGGACCGTGCGGTGGTGCGGCTCAAAGCGGCACTCGGCGGCGGTCTGAATATGACCGGTCGAGACAGGATCGGCGATCAAGCCCGCCTCGACTCCGTCCCCCCGGGGGCCGACGGTCAGGGTAGCGGGACGATGCGGTCGAGGCGATTACGGCCGTCCTCGACGAAGTACAGCCCATCCGGGGCAAGCACCATCGCCGTCACAAACGACAGGTCGCGCGCGAGCGGCACAGCGATCCCGGTGGCGAGGTCGTAGCGGTAGAGGCTCTGCGGCGGAGCGGGATTGGGGCCGAACTCAGCGGGGAACGTGGCGAAGTACACCGTTCCTGTAGCGACCGCTCCGGCGACGACCGGGAGGTCCGTTGCGAGCAGCAGCTCCTTGGGGCCGCCATCCCTGGCGACCCGTGAGAGCGTCCCGCCATCGCCGAACCGGTCTCCCGAACCCCAGTACACGAAGTGCTCATCGACCCCGAGCACGTACGCAACCTGCTCCGCAGGGGCGAGGGTGAGGACGTTCCCGTCGAAGTCGAAGCGCACGATGTCCGCGAAGAAGCCCCCTGCGTACGGGAGCACGGAGGCGAAACCTTCTGGCCCGTCGACTGCCATGGAGAAGACGCCGCCGCCGACCGGGAAGTCGCGCCAGGGACCGCCGCCGTCCGTCTGCCAGAGATGGACACCTCGCGAGTCCCCGACCACCAGGGTGTTGCCCGCTATCCTGAGCACCGAGCTGGTGCCGCTCGCAGTTCCGATCGGTCCTGCGGCCCCGGTCTCTCGAACGAGACGGTGGACGTAGCCGTCGACAGCCGTCCAGTACACGCCGGCGTCGTCGAGCGCGAGCGAGATGGGTTCATCGTAGAGGTTGTCTCGCGCCCAGATCTCGCGCGTAACCCCGGTGTCGAGCGCCGTGTCGTAGATGGCGAAATACATCGCCCAGAAGAGATGGGTGCCATCGACCGCGAGCGCCCAGGCGCCCGCGTCCGGGGCCGCGGAGAGCACGGCCCCGTTTGCGCCGCCGTCCACGGCTCGCCAAGACAGGACGAAGGTCGGCAACCCGGCATCCTGGGGTGGACCCGAGTCCTGACCCGCGTCCGGTACGTGTTGCTCTCCCGAGCAGCCGAGGACGGTCGCGATCCCGAGCGTCAGGGCTAGGCCTGCGAGTCTCGCTCGGGACCTCGGCCGCGAATCGTTGTTGCCCGCTGCGCGGACGCCACGTAGAGCCCGGACAAGCTTGTTGAGCTCGGTCACTGTGTGGTGCACGTGAAGGCGCCCCCGTCACACGTTCCGGCCACGCACTGCCCGCCCCAGCATTCCGCGTCCACGGAACACGGAACACCGGCGTCCTTTCGACTGACGCAGCTGGGCGGGCCTGCATCCACTGAGCAGTAGCTCCCCTGGTTGCAGAAAATGGCCCCGCAGCTCGGTCCGGGCGCGAAGCAGGGTCCCTCCGGGTCAGAGCTGCTGCTGCAGCCGACCAGGCTAAGGCCGCACATGGCGACAGCCCAGATGGAAGCCAGGGCGGGCCGCACCCCCACGCTCAACGGACGAGGGGCTGCAGGGGCGATTCGTGGAGCACCTCCCCCTGTCTTCGTCGCATCGCCGACCACCGCCGGATGCGCGCCTCGGCAAGGCCTCACGGCGAGCCCCCCTAACTCCTGTCCCGACTGGAGAAGAGCACGGCGGCGGCGCGCGATCTACGTGTGTCACTCGCACTCCATGCCGTGTTCTCGAGGCGAAGAGGCAGGGCGGTCGCCGCAACTCTGACGAGGCTGGACGGCCACGCACCTTCGACGAAGCTCAGCGCGGCCGGAAGGCCGTCAAGAGCAGCCTCTCTCAGATCGTCCGCCCACCGCCTGACCCCGTCTCGCGGCTCGGACGGGTACGCGCGTGCTCGCGAGGGACGTCGCCGGGCCTGAGCGTTGCACGAGACCCGTGGACCCGGATGCCTTCCAGGAGGGCTTCCGGCTCAAGGGACCACGCGAGACGTGCGTCACGGGCGGGGGAATTGGTCCCGGTTGGTTCCAATCGATCCGGGGCTGCTCATCCGGAGCGGGAGCATGCACCGGAGCACCACCGAGTCCTCGACGACGTCCCCATCCACCCCCCTGGCTGAGCGCGCCGAAGGCGACGCGCTACCTGCGCCTGCCGTCCGTTCGCGCGCTGTACCAGGCCGTCCGTCGCGGTTGGGTCCCGGCGCACCGGTTCGGCCCGCGCCAGCTCCGCTTTCACCGCCTCGAGCTCGACCAGGTCCTCGGCGCTCCGGGCGGCCGCATCGCCGCGCGGTAGAGTCCAGCCACGACGCCCGCCTGCCCAAGGAGAACGAATGGGCGTCACGCGGTACCAGGCAGATGGACAGACGTGGTGGCGGGTGGACGCGTGGGTCGTCGATCGCGACGGCCGACACGTTCGCTTCCGCCAGAAGCGCATCCCCACGAAGGAGCAGGCCTTGGCGGTCGCGGCGAAGGCGAGGACGGAGTCGTTCGAGGGAACCTTCCTCGGCCGGCGTCGTCTGCCGCGACACACCGTCGCCGAGCTCTGGAAGTCATACGCTCCCGCTGCCGAGCGGGACAACGACTCGTGGGCGACGGACCAGGGCCGAGCGAAGCACCTGCTCCGGCACCTTGGCACGATGCAGGCAGACCGGCTCACGCTGAAGGAAGTCGACGCGTACCGGGACACGCGGCTGAAAGCGCGGACGAAGCGCGGCACTCCGCCGACGCCAGCGACGCTCGATCGCGAGGTCGAGCTGCTCAAGCGGCTGCTCGGCTACGCGTTCAAGTCCGGTGAGCTGAAGGACCACCCGCTCCGCGGCGTCCAGCTCCTCCGGAAGCCGAACGTTCGGCGGATGGTGCTCGACGAGCACGGGTTCCAGCGGCTCTTCGCAGCGGCGGAAGAGGCGCTCCGGCCCATCCTCCTCGTCGCCTTCGACACCGGCATGCGCAAGGAGGAGCTCCTCGCGCTCCGCTGGGAGCAGGTGGACCTCGATGCGAGCACCATCACCCTCGCGCCCGAGGACACGAAGACGGACGAGCCCCGGCTGATCGTCCTCACCGCACGCGCGAAAGAGGCGCTCGGGACGCTCCACTCACCGAAGGCGACCGGCTTCGTCTTTGTGAACCCGCGGACGAGGACGCGCTGGGTGGACGTGAAGAAGCGCTTCCGCCGAGCAGTCGAGGCAGCAGGCCTCCACGGCCTCTGGTTTCACGACCTGCGGCGGAGCTTCATCACCCGGGCGCGCAGATTGGGCGTCCCGGAGTCGGTCGTCATGCGGATGAGCGGGCACCGCACGCGCGCGGTGTTTGAGCGGTACAACATCGTCGACACCCAGGACCTGCGGGCGGCAGTGCGCGCGCTCGAAAGTCTTGGACACGTTTAGGACACACCCGGTGTTTTTGGCCCCAGAAACACCAAAGCCCCACCACCGTAAGGGTCGGTAGGGCTTCGGCATTTTCGGAGTTGCGGGGGCGGGATTCGAACGACAAAGCAGACCCGTCCTCTCCTTCGTGGCGGACATCGCCCGAGACCGCGGGGCCTCAGATCCAGAGAGCTTCGTCCGTGTTCGCGCTCCCCGCCCCGCAGCCTGAGGACTTGCGAGCGCCCGTCGTCGCGCCATCGCGGCGGGCCCTTCCGAAGCTCCGGCCGTTCCCCCCTGGCCTGAGCCCGTGCGGCCGGCGCCCTTCGAGCTGTGGCCCCGGGCGGAGGCGTCCAGCGATGACGCCCGCCGCAGCGCCTTCGCCGAGCAGTTCGCCGAGCTGGAAGCCCGCCGGGTCGAGCGCCGCGTGGAGCGCCGGGTCAGCGGCCGGGCCCGCCGCATCGCCAGGGAGATCCGCGGGCTGTTCCAGGAAGCCAGTCACCTGCGGCGGCCGTAGCGCTGGGAGGGCTGGGGGACGGCAGCAGCTCCCCTCCTCAGCGAGGGGAATTGGTCTTGTACTGCGGAAACGGCCCATCGCTACTCCTCTTCCTTGACGTCCAAGCCTTGTTTTCCAAACGGCCCAGAATCTCTGCTTGCCGAGTCGGATGAAATAGAATCCGTGATCCGATTTCTCGACGTGCAGCCAGTCCCCCAGAAGGACCTCGTCGACCTCGCCGGAGTCGGTGGTCTGTATCCGCCAGTCCATCCGGTTGTTCGGAACGTTGGCTGTTGGTCGAGGACCGTTCCCCGCCAAGGTCCGCTACCTCCTCAGCGAGGTCCGAGTGGACGGTCCAGGCTTCGCTGCCGATGCGTCGAGTCGCCCGGAACCTCAGGTCACCGAGGGTAATCACTGATGAACCTGCCAGCTACTCCGCATACCCAGCGGCGCGTCGGCAAGGCCGTGAGCTGGACACCACCACCAGCAGTTTGAACGGGGCCCGCGACGGCCTCCATGTGACTGGACGGCACGTGCAGCGCGGACCCGCCGTGGCTTTGCCACCGTGTCTCGAAGCGAGTGAGCGCATCCAGAGACAAATCGACCAGCCAGTCGCCGATTTGAAGCTGCGCTGACGAGGCCCCGAGGTTCATTCGGGCGCACCTAAGTGCTTGGAAGCTCAATGGTGAGGAAAGGCTTAGAAATCCGCAAGACGTCCGTGAGGACTCGCCGCGGCTGCGAGGTGTTCACTCGCCGCCGGCAAAGTGCTCATCGGCGCAACACGTCACGGCGGAGAACTTCCATGATTCGAGCATCTGTCGCGAGTCCAGTGCTCATGCTGCTGTTGCTGGCGTCGGCTGGCTGCACCTCGAGTGGCAGCAACGCCGGGTCCGGCGGCGCGCCAACGTGGTCGAAGTCCTACGGCGGGGAGGGCGACGATCAGGCAAGTGCCGTCATCGCCACGGCGGACGGCAACTATCTCTTCGTCGGCACGTGGAACGGCGAGGGGGCCGGCACGGCCCTGTCCGACGAAAATGAGGTCGACGGCGACCTCTGGGTCGTGAAGCTCGACACGCTCGGCAACGTCATCTGGCAAAACGCCTATGGCGTGCGCCGCACGAGCGGGCCGATTGGCGCCACGCAGACGATTGCTGCCGTGCGTGAATCTGCCGATGGCTCGATTTGGCTGGCGGGAACGCGCAGCGCCAATCCCTCGCCCCGGGGTGATGCGCGCGCCGATATCGTCGTCATGCGGCTTGCCGCCGACCGGCGGCCGCTGTGCACAACAGTAGTCGATAGCGGCCCCTATCCCGGCAATTCGTTCTACTACCCTGGAGATACCGCAGACGACACTGGGTACGACATCTGGCCGACGAGCGACGGAGGCGCGGTGGTTGCCGGCTGGACAACAGCGATCGCGCGCGACGGCAATACGGCCTACCCCATACGCGCGCCGTACGTGTTCAAGGTTTCCGGCACGTGCGGCGTCGCCTGGACCCGTCACGTGCGCGATGACGAGATGCGCTACGTGAGTGAGCAGCCGTCGCAGCTCCTCGTGCGCGAAGCGAGCGACCACGGCGCAGTCATGGCGCTCAATACGCGGGTGCGGCCAGCCGGCAGCGGCAGCGCCAGTCCTGAGTTGCGCCTCGCCCGCTTCGATGCCGGCGGCGCTGTCCTGTGGTCGCAATCCTTTGACGAGGCGGTTGCGCTGCGCGACCTGATCCAGATCGATGGCGACCTGGACGGGGCGGACGACGACGCCTTCGTGCTCGTGGGCAGCAGCGCCGGGCGTGGGCTGATCATGCGCATCGACGACGATGGCAATGGCGGCGCGTCCGAGGCATGGGCCACGAGACTCGATGACGCGAGCGTGCTGAACGCGGTGATCCAGAAATGTCATCGGCAAGCGAGTGGAGAGCGCATCTGCAACTATCGGACAGTGGGCGCGAGCTCGACGGGCAACGGGTACGCTGCGTTCGTTTACGACGATGGCGGGGAGGCCTATTCGCGGGAGTTTCCGGAGTTGGGACCCGCCACGGATATTCGCCTGCGGCAGGACGGTCCCTCGGCACTCTTCATCTACTTCGATATCGTCGGGGCGCGCCATCGCGGCGGCTGGATTGCCACTGTCAACAACATCCTCGGCGATGTGAGCGATCCGGTGCTGCGCAATGTGCGGCTCATCGACTACGCTCCGGACAGGATAGAGTACACACCGAGCCAGAGTCTGCTCGACATAAGCGCAACGACCGTCTCTCGGTTGGCGACGGACGGCTCCCTCGAGTGGTCGCAGACCTTCGACTCAACCACTGAACGCCGCGTCGAGCGGGCGTACTTCGTCGAACAAACGGACGACAATGGCAACGGGCGACTCGATTCCAGCGACGGCTACCTCGTCGCCGGCGAGAGCACTTCCGACAACGCCGACCCGAGCGCGCGCGGCGCAACCTGGCTCATCAAGCTCGACGCGAACGGCGGTCTTGCCTGGCAGCGCCTTCTGGAAGATTTCACGTCCTGCGGCACGCGCTACCAGCCGGCGGAGGCTGTCGCCGCGGTCGCGAGCCGCGGCTATGTCGTCGCGGGCTTCGATGGCCAGACCCTGCGGCTCGCCGCGCTCGATCCGAATGGTGACGTGCGCGCGACCACGACACCGCTCGTCGGTCTGGTAGAGCGGCAATATTTCTGCGACGTGCGGGTATCCAGTCTCGTTCGGACCCTGGACGAGGGATTCGCGCTCGCCATTGACCTGCCTCCGGGGGGCGTTCTGCTCAAGCTCGATGCCAATGCGCAGCCTGTCTGGCGCAAACGCCTCAAGCTGCGTCCCTCGACCGTGCGTGAATTGTCCGACGGTGCGCTGGTTGTAGCCGGTTCGGTCGGTGCGCTCAATGACCCTGAGATCCAGAAATTCACGTCCGCTGGCGATCTCACGTGGAGCCGGGACTATGGATTTGGCATTTCGGTCTTCGCCGACAACGTTCGACTCTCCCCGCTCGCCAACGGCGATCTGTACGTCGCGGTGACACAAATGGACGGCTCGCCGGGCGGGACACCCGCCGACCTTGCAAGTCAGGGTTTTTGGAACACGCTCCTGTGGAAGACCGACGCCAACGGCGACGTGCGCTGGGGCCGCATCTACGGCGCCGCGCAGGATGAGCACGTGCTTGCGATCGCGACGTCGCCCGACGAGGGTGCGATCGTCGCGGGACGCTCGTTGTCGTTCGGTGATCGCAGCGAAGCGTGGCTGCTTCGCGTGGGCCCCGACGGCATGGTCACCGAGGGTTGTAACGCGCTGCGCGCGGCGTCGGCTGCCGTCAGCGCGATCCCCGTGTCCGCACTCGTCTCCAACTACACGCCGCAGCTGCGGCCCGAGGACATGCACACGCTGGCGCTCACCTCGCGCACGACGCAGGCGCCACGGTTCGCCCCGCAGTCGCTCGTGGTGGCGCGACAGTGCGAGGGCAATGCGCGGACGGACTCCGGTCCGCCCGCGGTGCGTCGCACCTTTCGCCTCACAGTCGCGCAGGGCAACGCCGCCACGTCCGGCGTCGTGACGAGCACGCCGTCGGGCATCGTGTGCGGGACGGCGGAAGAGGGCGGCGGCTTTTGCTCGCATGACTTTGTCGCCGACTCGACGGTCTTTCTCAAGGTCGATCCCGCCGATCTTCCGCGGCTGCGCAGCTGGGGCGGGTGCGACCGCATCACCGTCGGCCAATGTGAGGTCTTCATGGGCTCGGATCGGGAAGTCGTGACTACCTTTCTCGACCCCAATGCACCGTCCATTCGCATCACGAGCGTGCTCGGACTTGGACGCGTGACCGACGGCTCCGAGCTCAGCTGTCGCACGGGGCTCACCGGCAACTGCAGCGCGATATACAGCCCCGACCAGGTCGTGACGCTTACCGCCGAGCCCGACCCCGGCGAGTACTTCATCAGCTGGGGACGCGACTGCAGCGCCGCCGGAAGCGCGCGCTCGACACAGTTCGCGATCGGCTCGAGTCGCGTGTGTTCGGCGGAGTTCAGCGGCGCTACGGTTGGCTCGCCTAGAGTCACGATCACCGCAGTCGAGCCGCAGTTCCTGTTTGGTTCGGTCACGAGCACGCCGGTCGGAATCGTCTGTGGCTACGCCGGCGTTGATTGCAGCGGCACGTTCACGGTCGGCACGCGCGTACGGCTCGAAGCGGTGGCGGTTGCGCCGAACTTCGAGTTCGAGCGATTCCTCTGCAATCAGGCGGGCATCGGGAGCGCGCGAGTGATCGAGGTTCCGTTGCTCGAGGATCTCAACTGCGTCGCGCGCTTCAGCGCCGACGTGTCCCGACTCGAGGTGCTGCTGCGCTCGGATGATCCCTACACAGTCATCGGTCGCGTTTACAGCACGCCGGCAGGTTTGGATTGCAACGCCGACTGCGATCGGCCATTCACCCGTGGCCAGCTGGTGACGTTGCGCGCGGAGCCCGCGGTCGGTCGCTTGCTCACGAGTTGGGACGGATGTGACGGTGTGCGTCCCGACCCGCAGAACGGCGCGGGTCCGCCGGTGTGCGACGTGCTCCTCGACCGAGCGCGTTCGGTGGTGGCGTTCTTCAACCGTGTCATGACCAACCGCCACGCCCTCGTGGTCGAGTTCGAGGCCGGCAGCGCCGACGGAGCGGTGACCACGAATCGGTCACTGGGTTCGAACATCAGCTGCACGCCCGCGGGTGGCGTGTGCGACGCGCTCTATGTCAATGGCGACGAAGCCGTGCTGTATGTCGTGCCGGCGGTGGGCAATACGCTTGCCGCGAGCTCGGGCTGCGATCAGCTTGTGCCGGCACAGCCTGCGCTGCCGGCGCAATGCCATGTGCTGATGACCGCCTCTCGCGTCGTGCGCTTGCGCTTCTCGCAGTTCGACGCGCCGCCGGTGCCCAACTTCGTGTTCTCGCCTGGCGCGCCAACTGTGAACCAGACGGTGAGCTTCGATGCGACCGGCAGCACGGACGACAACAACGGCATCGTGTCCTACAACTGGGATTTCGAGGACGATGGCGTCTTCGACGCGAGCGGCGTGACGACGTCGTTCACCTACACGGCCGTGGGTAACTACACCGTGCGGCTGCGGGTGTCGGATACGCTCGGACGCACGGTCGATACGACCCGCGTCGTCGCACTCGGATCACCGGGCGGCGGCTCGACGCTCACCCTGACGATCCGCGGCAATGGCAATGGCGTCGTCGCGATCGCGCCCGAGCAGTCGGCTTGCTCGTACTCGGGCAACTTCGGCCCGACGACTTGCTCGTGGCTGTACCCGACCGGCACGGCGGTCACGTTGACGGCAACGGCGTACACCGGTTACGTCGTCGGTGACTGGGTCCACTGCGATGCGCTCAGCCCGGACGGGCGGCAGTGCTTCGTGAATCTCTCGGCGAACCGATCGGTCGAAGTGTTCATCCTGCGACCTTCGCCATAGGCAATTGCGGCTTCTTACACCCTCTCCCCCGTCCTCAGGGGGGAGGGTAGCGAGAGAGCCGACGAGAGGCGCCTGGCGACGTGACCTGCCCCCCGAAAACTGGACCAGCCGAAGCGGGATTCCTCCAATGAGGGTCCGGAGGACGGGATGGGCAGGAAGTCGCAGTTCACGCAGGAGCAGATCATCCGAGCGCTCCAGGAGGTCGACGCCGGAGCGAAGCCGGAAGAGGTGTGCCGTCGCGGTGTCTCCGACACGACGCCGGCAATCTCCAGGAGCATCGGATACTGATCGAAGCGCCGGGTGATCGCCTCGTCGCCACCTTCGCTGCTCGAGCACCCGCCAGCGGCAGCGAGAAGCGAAAAGCCAACGACGGTGGTTCGGGCCCAGGCTGGAGCGCTCGCGTCCTTCATGGTCGACCTCCGTGTTCCGTTTCGATTGCCCGGGTCCGCCGCAGGTGTCGTCGCGCCCACTCGCCTCCACCCGGGTCGGCTCGAGGGGTCGTCAGGATCGGCGCGCTCGGACCGCGGCACCTCGGCGAGGGTCTGTCAGCCGCGACCACCGGTCGCACCGGCACGAAAACGACCACCACCACGTCGCCCGTCGGGAGCACAGCGGTCGGCGGCGGCGCACCCGGTGCTGGCGATGAGGCCAGCCACCCGACGACGAGAGCGCCCGACCCAGCGAGGACGCCGAATGCCGCTGGCAACATCCACCGCTGCACGAGCCCCGCGGCCCGTGGCCCGATTTCCGCGAAGGTGCTCATGGGCGAAGCGGCCCCTTCTAGAAGCCGGTGCAGGCGAGGGAATAGGACGGCGGGCCGTTCAGGACGACGATCGGGTTGTCGGGGCCCTGCCACGCCGCTGCCGTCACCGTGCAGGTCGTCGTCGGGTGCGCGTCACCGACGGTGGCGCTCACGGCGACCGTCGTGCCAATCGTCGTGGGGATCTGGACGGACGGCGATTGCATGGGGGCCACGTTCGACAACGTCTGCCCGTTCACGACGAAGCTGGCCGTCAGCCCGGAGCCGTTGTAGATGTTGATCGCGTTGGTCTCCGCTGAGGTGTGCTCGAACCTCGCGGTGACCTGGAACCCGACGTCGGGGCCTGCACTGAAATCGAGGATGCAGACTGGCCCGGACACCTGGCTGCAACCTGTCCAGCCGCTGAAGACGCTGCCAGGATCGGCTTGGGCAACAAGGCGGAACGACCCTCCGCCGCCGGCGTCGGAGAAGGTGTGGCTGCAGGCCAAGGGGTACGAGGGGTTGGGGACGTGGCCCCCCGAGCTGGAGGGGAGGACGCAGTTGATGCGAACGGTGCTGATGTCCTCGGCCACCACGGTTCCGCTTCCCGCTCCAAGGCCCTGGACCGTGACCGTGACCTGCTGGAACGCCGGGTCGCATTCGTCAAACTCGGGGTCGCAAAAGGGGTCGTCGCCTGAGCAACCGAGCGCGAGGAACGTCGAGAAAAACGCCAGGTTGAGCACGGATCGGACCGCAGGAGATGTGGACATGGGAGTCCTCGCAGAGGGGTGAGAGGCGTTGGGGTGAGCGGCGGTGCTCACCGACGAAGCGTGTCGCCCCCGGCCGGAGTCAGTCCTCAGGGCTCACTTGCGATTCTCTAATCTTTTCCTCACCATCGAGCTTTCAAGCACTTGGGTGCGTCGGTATGGACGTCAGGGCCTCGCGAGCACGGCTTTGGATCGGCGACTGGCTGGTCGATCCGTCCCTGGACGAGCTCCATCGCGGCGAGACGCGGGTCAAGCTCGAGCCGCGGAAAATGCAGCTGCTGATGGCGCTGGCCCGGAGGCCGAACGAGCTGGTGACCACGGAGGAGCTGCTCGACACAGTTTGGGCCGGGGTCGTCGTCTCGCAGAGTTCCGTGTACCAGAGCATCGCTGAGCTCCGGAAGACGCTGGGGGATCACGCGGAAGCGCCCACCTTCATTGCCACCGTGCCTCGAAAGGGCTACCGGCTGGTTGCGGCGGTGAGCGCTCCCACCGCTGCGGACCTGCACCCCTCCCACGCCGTCGCGAGCGCTCCGGCTCCTCCCCCCGAACCGCCGCCCGGTTCGAATTCCGACGCCCCACCGGTCCAGACCGTCGCGGTGGATCGCCGCTGGGTCATCGGCGTGGGGGCAGCGGCGGTCACGGTGGCGGCGGGCGGAGCGCTCCGATGGTGGTGGCGGGCACGGCCTCACCCCAACCCTTCAAAGCTGGCCATCGCGGTCCTCCCCTTCGAGGACATCTCTCCGGGCGGTGTCGAGCAACCCATCGCCGACGGCCTGGCGGGCGAGGTGATCGCCGTGCTCACGCGCCACGAGCAGGTCCGCGTGTCTGCGCCCACCTCGGCGTTCCAGTTCCGCCACACGGCGCTGCCCCTCGCGGAGATCGGGCGGCAACTCGGGGTCACCCACGTCCTCGATGGGGAGGTCTTCCGGACGAAGGAGCGAGTGAGGCTCACCGTCCGGCTCCGGGCCGTGGCCGACGATGAGGTGGTGTGGCACGACGCGCTCCAGGAGCCGCTCGACGCGATGAGCGGTCTTCCGCTCAGGGTGGCGCAGGGCGCACTCGAGGCGCTCCATGCCCCGGCCATGGGTGCATTGCCTCCGGCGCCTTCCGCGCGGGCGTTCGAGCTGTACCTGAGCGGGCGCCATTTCATGCAGGCGCGCACGCAGGAATCGATCCGCAAGGCCCGGGATTACTTCCAGCGCGCCGTCGACACCGACCCGAGCTTTGCCCTGGGCTACACCGCGCTCGCCCACAGCTGGATCGCCGAGTACCAGTACGGCTCGGGGCTCACCGTCAGGGACATGGACGCGCGCGCCCAGCCGCTGCTCGACCGAGCGTTCACACTGCAGCCAGAGCTCCCGGAAGCGCTCGCGACGCAGGGGCACCTGAAGACCAACCTCAACCGTCCCGACGAGGCCCGACCGTTCCTCAAGGCCGCCGTCGCCGCACAGCCGCAGAGCGCCACCGCCCACCTCTGGCTTGGGATCAACGAGGCCACCGACGGGTTTCCGAGAGAAGCGCTGGAGAGTTACCGGCGCGCGGCGGAGCTCAACCCGCTTCAGTTCATCGTGCACGCGCGCTCCGGGCTGGAGTCGATGAATGCCGGCCTGTACGAGGAGGCAACCCGGCACTACACCCGAGCCGTCGAGCTGGCACCGCACCATCCGAACACCCACTGGGGGTTCGGGCTGATCGGCTGGGCGCGCGGCCGGCTCGATGACGCGGTCCGGGGTTACTTACGGGCGCTGCAGGCCGAATCCCGCCGTGAGGATCTCTGGACACAGCTCGGCTGGATCTACCTCGACCTCGGGATGCCACAGGAGGCTCGGGCGGCATTCGCCCAGGCCATCGCGCTCGCCGGGTCCGTGGCCCAACCCCAGGCCGCGCTCGGGCGGGCCTTCGTCGTCGAGGAGGATCTGCCGGGGCTGGCGCGCTACCTCGACGATCTCAAGTTCCCGCCGACCGGCACCCGCGACGTGGAGATCGACACCGCTGTCATCTTCGCCGTCCTCGGCCGAACCCACGCCGCCCGGAGGGCGCTCACCTCGGCGGTCGGGCCGATGCTCGCGGACCCGATCCCGCTCTACGGTTGGTGGCAGACCTGCTTCGGCCAGCACATCTTCATCGACGTGGCGACGGTCTACACCTGGCTCGGCGAGCCGGACCGGGCGAGGCCGTTCCTGGAGCAGGCAGAGGCCTACGTCGACCGGTACGAGCGCCAGGGCAACGTCTGGCACGCGATCGGCTACCACAAAGGGCGCATCGCCGCGCTGCGTGGCGACCAGGCCACGGCGCTGGCACAGCTCGAGAAGGCCGTGGACATGGGCTGGCGACGGGGCTGGTGGCTGAAGGTCGACCCGGCCCTGGCCGGACTGCGGTCCTCCCCCCGCTTTCAGAGGGTGCTCGAGCGCATCGGCACCGAGACCCGCGCGCAGCGCGAGCACCTCGCCGCCGACCCAGGCGCTCGCGTCCCCTGAGTGGACCAGGGCATCGGGTTCCGGTGTGCGGAGCATGGAGGTCCGGAGTACGTCCGAGGTCGACTTCGTCGTTCCTGAGGGCAGCCAGGGCCCTCGTTTTCTGCGGAGGACCCCTCATCTGGCCTCGACGGCCGCCGGTGAGCGCTTCCGCCGCACGGCGGGTGGGTTGCGGTACGAATCGCCCTCGATGACCAGGACGTGAGCGTGGTGGAGCAGTCGGTCCATGGCGGCGCTGGAGAGCAGAAGGTGTGGCGTCAGCTCCGTCGAGAGGGCGAGGTCGTCGCCCGATGCACTGTCGAGCGGCTGATGAGCTTCCCCTGGTTTCGTGGACACCTGAGGAGAGGTGTACATGTCCACGATGGCGAGGCGAGCACGGCGGAAGTTCACCCCGGAGTTCAAGGCTGAGACCGTCAAGTTGGTGCGGGAGAGCGGAAAGACGGTCGGCCAGGTCGCCCAGGAGCTGGATTTGACCGAGACGGCGCTCCGGTACTGGGTGCGGCAAGCCGAAATCGACGAGGGGAAAGGCCCGGAGGGGGCGATGACGACCGCGGAGAAGGAGGAACTCACCCGGCTCCGCCGAGAGAACCGCACGCTGCGGATGGAGCGTGACCTGCTAAAAAAATGGGCTGCCTTCTTCGCCAAGGAGAGCAAGTGAAGTTTGCTCGGGTGGAGGCGGAGAAGGCGCAAGAGCCGAGTGCGTCCGTGGCCAGCATGTGCAGGCTCCTGGGCGTTTCACGGGCTGGCTACTACGCCTGGCGTCGACGAGCAGAGTCACCGCGTACGCGGAGCAACCGCGAGCTGACGGTGCACATCGCCGCCATCCAAGAGGAAAGCCGAAGGACGTACGGCAGCCCCCGTGTCCACGCCGAGCTCCGTTTCCGAGGCCGCGCCGTCGGCCTTCACCGCGTCGAGCGGCTCATGCGTGCGGCAGGCATCCGTGCTCGGCGAAAGCGCCGCTTCGTGCGGACGACCACGCCGGATGCTTCGCTGCCAGTTGCCCCGAACGTCCTGGACCGGGACTTCCAGGCACACTTGCCGAACCGCGTCTGGAGCACCGACATCACCTACGTACCAACGCGCGAGGGCTGGCTCTACCTGGCCGTCGTCGAGGATCTCTTCAGCCGGCGAATCGTCGGCTGGGCCACCGCGACGTCGCTCGAGCGCACGCTGCCGCTCGAGGCACTGGGGATGGCGTTGGCGCTCCGCGTCCCTGCCGCGGGCCTGCTCCACCACTCCGACCGGGGCAGCCAGTACGCCAGCTTCGACTACCAGAAGGTGCTTGAGCTGCACGGCCTCCGCTGCAGCATGAGCAGGCGCGGCAACTGCCTGGACAACGCTTCGGTCGAGAGCTTCTTCGGGACGCTGAAGAACGAGCACGTGCACCAGTGCGACTTCGAATCGGTCGCCGCCGCACGGGCCGGAATCATCGACTACATCGAGAACTTCTACAATTCACGCCGGCGCCACTCGGCGCTCGGCTACCGGACGCCCATGGAGTACGAAGCGGAGACCCGACGCGCTGCGGCGGCTTAACCCAACCGTCCACCGAATCGGGGGAAGCTCAGACTTCCTTGCCCGAAGAGAGCCCGAACGCTCCGGAGATTGAACGGTGGCTCGTGGACGCGAGGCTCCGCTGGCTCGAAGGACGGAGCCGCCCGCGGTAGACGAGACCTGGCTCTGCCTACCGGGGGTCCAGCGGTTGCCTCCGCCCCCGCCACCCGCCGCCCCATCCCCTGGGCCGAGCTCCTCCGGCGGACGTTCCAGACGGACGTCCTCACCTGCCCGCGCTGCGGAGGCACACGGCGCGTCGTGGCCGTCGTCCTCCGTTCCACCACCGCCCAGGCCATCCTCGAGCACCTCAGGCTTCCCTCCAGGCCTCTCCCGCTCGCCCCGGCCACCTCTCTCCCCGCCCCAGCTCGGCTTCTGGTAAGCGCGACGGGTCGTGGTCCGCTATCGGTCGGTTCAAGGTCATCAGGGTGCTCGATGACCGCTCGCCGCTGGAGGACGCGACCCGAGACCCGCATCTGGTCGGCACCTACGCGACCCTGCCACTCGTCCAGGGCGTGGCTGCGTACGTGGTCAGCAACGAGAGCGGCGCGCCGAAAAAGAACCGGCCCTGAGAAGTCCCTATTGCCGGTCCATGCGGTAGTAGACGGGCAGCGGTCCACCGTCGAGGGTCTGCTGCTGCTCGACCATATCGATGTGGTTGAGCGATGGGGACGCGGTAACGGTCATCGTGTAGCGCGTCTCAAACCCCCCATCAGGGAGGAGGGGACCACGCGCAAAGGCCCCCCCTAGCGCTGGCCCAGCGACGGTTCCAATGGTGCCAAGGTCATTGGCGTCCATCCCGTATGAGACCTGCAGCACGCCTATTACCCGCCCGCCCGGCGCATTCTCGAGTTCCAACCTCGCAAAGCTCCCTTGGCCGTTAGGCTGGACACGACACGGCCCCCCCCAACAATCTAGGCACACTACCGGCTCCGCGGCGGGGCCGCGATCACGGGGTGCAGATTTGTCCGAAGTACTCGCCCTGGACGTGGAACTCGGCGTCGAGGCTGCCGACGAGCTGGAGGTACCCGCTTGCGCCAGCCCAGCGATCCACGCCGCCGGTGATGATGAGCAGCGCGGCCTGCCGACCGGTGACGTTCGGCGCCGGCAGCTGGATGGTGCCGTAGTCACGCGCCGTGACTGTTCCGCCAAGCTTGGGCGAGACGACGCTCTCGCCCGTGTAGAACGTGACCTGCGGGTCACCGCTCGGCACGAACCCGGTGGCAGTGAAGCGGTACGTCCCCTGGATGCCGCCGATGAGCTCGCCGGCGGTGCAGAGGCCCACAACCGAGGCGCAGTCGTTGGCCGGTACCGGCGTCGACGTGTAGAAGCCGTGCACCGGCTTGCACTCGCCGGCGCGGGCGGATGTTGAAACGGCGCCGAGGGCGAGCACGAGCGCGGCGCGGGCCAGAAGGGTCATTCTCATTGTGGACCTCCGGTGGGTCCGGGAACGGTACCACCGCGCGCCTGGGCAGCCCTCGGACGATGAAGCGCCGGTTCGATGGCAGCGGTCACGCCTGCGCGACGCCCGGTGTGCACATTCCCAGGGCAATGGCCATCGGGTTTCTCCTGGGCCGCCATCATCCGGGCACCCCTCGCCTCTCGCGCTCGCCGCACCCCCCGCCCTTCTCTGCGCGCGGTGGATTGCCGAGTTCGAGCGGCGCACCGCTCGGCGCATCGTCCCTGTAAACCCTGGGTGACCCGCGCTGGTCCCCCTGGCCCGAGAATCCGAAGCGCGCCCCCGCTTCGGCCGCGCCGAAGAAGCGCGGCAAGCGTTAGGCGCGCCAAGCGTAGGGAGCATTGTATGCGGCTTCGCCGTGCAGCGCTGGGCAGCGCTCTGTTCTTCCTGGTCGCCCCAGGCGTCGTCGTCGGTCTCGTTCCGTGGTGGTTGACCCACTGGGTGGCGCAACCGACCATGTTGATCCTCCGCTTCTTCGGGGCGCTCCTGCTCGTCCTCGCGCTGCCCGTCCTGGTGGCCGCCTTCGTCCGGTTCGTGCGCGACGGGCTGGGCACGCCGGCACCGGTCGCTCCGACCGAGCACCTGGTGGTCAGCGGAGCGTACCGCCACGTGCGGAATCCCATGTACCTGGCCGTCCTCGGGGCCATCGCCGGCCAGGCGCTGCTGCTCGGGCAGCCGGGGCTCCTCGCGTATGCAGCGGGGGTCGCGGTGCTGGTGGCGAGCTTCGTGCGCCTCTACGAGGAGCCGGCGCTCCGGCGGCAGTTCGGGGCCGACTACGAGGCGTACCGGCGCGCCGTGCCTGGGTGGTGGCCCCGGCTGCGGCCCTGGAGCGGGTGAGTCAGGGCTCCTCTACGCCGGCTTCCCCCAGGCTCTGCGGTCGCTCCAGCCACCTCCCCGCCGCAGCTCGGCGTCTAGTGAGTGCCGTCCCCCCCTCGCTGGCTGAAGCGACACGCCCCACCTGGTCCGCGGCCCGAAAACCCAGTGTGTTTGTCCTTGGATCTAGTTAATTAGTAGTCCCAGCAGCCGAGACACGGGTCGGTGGGATCGATCGACACCACCACCGACGCGCTCGCGGAGCCGCCGGCACCGGCGCATGTCAGCGTGTACGTCTGGTTCGGCACGGTGATCGGCACGCTGAGCTCCGTACCGGACGTGGGGCGACTTCCAGACCAGGTCGGGGTGCCAAAGTAATCGATGCCCGATGCCGTACAGGACGTCGCATTCGTGCTTGACCATTGCAGCGTAGACTGTCCGAACGCCGGCAGGTTGATCGCAGGATTGGCAGAGATCGTCACGGTAGGAGCAGCTGGGGAACTGACCATCACGGTAACGGATTGGGACGCCGAGCCACCCACTCCGTTGCAGGTGATCGTGTACGTGCGGTTCGCGGTCAGCGCGCCGGTGCTCGCCGAGCCGGCGGTAGCCTGAGCTCCGGACCAGGCGCCGGAGGCGGTGCACGAGGTCGCGTTCGTGCTCGACCAGGTCACCGTCGAGCTTGCGCCATAGGCCACCGACGTCGGGCTGGCCGAGATCGCTACCGTCGGCGGGGGCAGCGCACCGACAGTCACGGTCACCGACGCGCTTGTCGCGCCGCCTGCGCCGGTGCACGTCAGCGTAAACGTGCTGTCCTGGCTCAGCGCCCCAGTGCTTGCGGTGCCTGCGATCGCTTGGCTTCCTGACCAGGCACGCGAAGCAGTGCAGGACGTCGCGTTCGTGCTCAACCACGTGAGCGTCGAGCTTCCTTGCGCAGGGACCACCATGGGGGTCGCAGAGATCAACACGCCGGGGGTTGGGCCACCGCGGGGTTAGGGTCTTCCGCCTGCCCGTCGCCGCCGCAGCCTGTCGCGGCAACGCCGAGGATTCCGACAAACGCGAGGAGCCCTCTGATCCTCATCCAACTGCACTCGGCCCGGTCGGTGCTCGTCTTCATGGCATTTGCTCCACATCCGGAGAGGCCGTCATCCGGCTGAGGTCAGGTTGCACCGGCGATGCCGTGGCTAAGGTCCTGGACTCATTGGATATCCATTCAATCCAGGTTGCTCGGGACGAGATGGTCCGAGGGTCTTTGTTGGCCGGCACGCAACGACGACGAATGCTCAAGCGGACCTTCCAGACCGACGTCCTCACCTGGCGGCGCTGCGGAGGCACCCGCGTCGTGGCCGTCGTCCTCCGCTCCGCCACCGCGAGAGGCCAGCCTCACCCGGAGCGCGCCTCCAGGCCCCTCGCCCCGGCAACCTCCCCGCCCAGCTCGGCCTCTGGTGAGTGCCGTCCGAGGTTCGAGACTTCCTCAGCCTGACGATGGGCCTGGGACCGGTCTACCCTCTGGACGGGAGCACCCCCGCCGAGCGCCTCCTGCCTTCGTCGTCCTGTCCCGCTCCGGCACGACCACCCAGTCCCCTACCCGGTCTCCGACCCGAACGCCCGGTTTGTTCTTCTTTGGATCCGGCGTGCAGCCAGATGCGCAGCCGTTCGAGCTTCGCCAGCGTTTCCCGCGCTGCGTCCTCGGGGAGGTCGGTCCCCAGGAGGAAGTGCGGGGAGCGAAGCTCGCGCCAGCCCTGGACGGGCGGAGGGTGTGGGCCGTGCGCGCACCCGAGGATCAGCAGCGCGGCGAGGAAGGACGGGCGCATCCGACCCTGGACGCTACCGGACGGGCGCCGGCGCCCGAGGACCTCTGCTGCGGACGCGCTCGAGATCGCCGTCAGACCGCGCCGCGGACGGCTGCGAGCGAGACCGGGGTCGGCACGCCGGCTCCGCCAGTAGGTCACGGCCGGGTCGAGGGCTGGCACGCTCCGGTGATCCGCTCTCGCTCCTGGACCAATGCCCGGAGGTCGGCGGGCGCCGGATCGTCCGGCAGCACGTCGATGATGGGCGCGATGAAGAGTTTGATCTCGTCGACCAGGCCGGCCCTGAAGGCGTGCGACGCGAGTTCGTGACCACCGATCACGAGATCCTGCGTCGCTCGCAACTTCATGTCGCGAACGGCGTCGGCGTCGAACGTCGGCTCGAGTCGCGCCATCGGCATCGAGAGCCGCTTCAGCGTCTTCGAGTAGATGACCTTCTCCGCCGCTCGCCACGTGCTGCCAAAGTCGCGCGCCCACGGCGGATCGGATTCGGACGCACCGAACTGGTTCCAGACCAGCATCGTCTCGTACATGCGCCTGCCGTAGAGATACGTGCCGGTCGGACGCAGCGCATCGTTGACGAACTTCTGGCTGGCTTCGTCCTGCGCCGTGAAGTCGATCTTGCCCTGTGCGTCTTCGACATATCCGTCGAGAGACCGCGTCGCGAAATAGATGAGCTTCGCCGTCATGTCGCAGATTCCTTTCGTGTCGTTGCCATGGACAAGTGCTCGCCGAGGCGGTCGAACACTTGCATCGCCCCTTCGCGCGCCATCGGAGACCAGCGCTTCGCCGCCGGGTGAGACGCGGCATCGGGTGGGAGCACGCGGTGCGCCACCGTGACTTTCGTTCCGCCGCCTAGCGGTGCTTCGGCAACTGGGTCTTCGCCCGCCAGAGGGCCGCGCTGCGCGAGGGGAAGCCCGACGTCCCTGTCGAGCACGGAAAGCTGGCCCGGCTTCCCGGAACCGTCGGCCGCTTCCAGTTCGTCTGCACGCCAAGGTGTCGGCTCCGCGTGTCCTCTCCGCGAGCCGCCGCTCGGGCGTTGCGCTCGTCTCACGAATGAGGCTGTTCCGCGGTCCAGCCAATCCCTGGCGTTTCTACAGGCTACCACGGCCAAGCGCGCCTCCACTCACCTGATTGCGGTGCCTTGAGGCGCAACCTTCCTGGCACCCACCTTGCTCATCCCCCTGGAGTGTCGCAACCACGCGCTTCCAGGGAGACTTCCAGAATGCAGCTCGCCTCCGAGCACTCCTCAACTCCTGACTCGCTCCCGCGCTACCTCTCCGAAATCAACCGCTACTCCATCCTGAAGGTCGAGGAGGAGCAGAAGCTCGCCCGGCAGTTCGCAAAGGGAGACCTCCAGGCCGGTCACCGCCTCGTCACCGCGAACCTCCGCTTCGTGGTGAAGGTGGCTTACGAGTACCGCTCGTACGGCATCCGCATGTCCGACCTCATCCAGGAGGGGAACATCGGGCTGATGAAGGCGGTGCAGAAGTTCGACGCCGACAAGGGCATTCGCCTCATCTCCTACGCGGTCTGGTGGATCCGCGCGTTCATCCAGAACTACGTCCTGAAGTCCTGGTCCCTGGTGAAGCTCGGGACCACCCAGGCGCAGCGGAAGCTGTTCTTCAGCCTGGCCCGCACGCGCCGCGAGCTGGAGAGGTACAACGTCACCGACACCGCCATCCCGGTCGAGGAAATTGCCCAGCGGATGAGGGTCAAGCCCGCCGAAGTCCGCGAGATGGACCAGCGGATGGGCGGGCGCGACCTCTCCCTGGATGCGCCGATGGGCGAGGACGGCAGCTCGACCCACGTCGACTTCGTGGCCTCCTCCGCCCAGGGCCAGGATGACGAGGTTGCCGACAAGCAGCAGGCGACACTCATCAACTCCGGCGTCCGCACCGCGCTGACCCGGCTCGACCCCCGCGAGCGGTTCATCATCGAGCAGCGGGCGATGACCGAGCCGCCGATGACGCTCAAGGAGCTGGGCGAGCACTTCGGGTTCAGCCGCGAGCGCGCCCGCCAGCTGGAGATTCGCGCCAAGGACAAGCTCAAGTGTGAGCTCGCCGCGCTGATGGCCGAGGTGCAGCCGGACGAGGCCGCGGCCTAGTTCTCCCTTCTCAGGTGTCGCACCACGGGCCCGGTGCCGGCAGACTGCCGCCCGGGCCCGTTGTCTTTCCGGTCTCGCCGTCTGAAGCGTCCGCCTCGTCGCTAGCCTCTCGCTCGATGAGCACTGGAGATCCACGCAACCGCCCCCGCGTCGTCCGTCAGCCCGCCCTCTTCTTCCGGCGTGACGACCTCGGACTGGCGCGGGGCAGTAGCCAGCACTGAAGCCTCCGCGGAGACTTACTTTCGGAAGGAGTGCTCGTGCTCTGGGACACCTTCGAGGAGTTCCCTTGCGCCGCTTCATGCGAGAGCCGGAAACGGCGCTTCGCAGGGTGGAGGACGGTACGCCATCGCCCTGAAGAAACGAGGTTTTGAGCGTGCTGCTCTCGTTTCCGCGACGAATAGGATCGTCTGAGACTCGAGAGGTACGAAGTCCTGGAGCGCTTCAGGCAGAGGATGCGACGGGCCTGCGAGGACCCGATACTCCCCTTGGTAGGCGCGTTCCGCGGGCGTTGCGCAGCTCAGGCGAGTCAGGGGGTCCGTCTGCCCTGCAAGAGGCGGACGACGAGCACCACCACCGCGACCACCAGGAGCAGATGAATGAGGCCGCTGGTGATGTGGAAGGCGAAGTAGCCGCCGAGCCAGAGAATGACGAGGACGATGACGAGAATGGTCAACAAGTCCATTGGGTCTCCTGTTCGTCCGTTCGGTGGTGCATCTCACTCGGAAGCCACGGCGCTCGACAACCTGCCAATCCGTGGTCCCTAGGGCAAGCGGATCGGCTCTCCCGCGTTCATGCGGACCGCCCCTGCTCAGCGCGCGGCGGCCTCACCGATGGCCAACCTCGATGCAGACATCGCCCGGCAGACTACCCGGGTGAATCGCCTCGCGGCCGCTGTGGCAGACGCGCCCGACATCCGTCCCCTCATGGCCCAGCTGCGCGAGGCGAACGCCCGGCTGGGGGAACTCCGGGAGCGACGGGCCGGGCTCGCCCCGGCGAGGGCAGCGGCACCGACGATCCCGAGCCCGGAGCGCACTCGAGCCTACTTCGACGACCTGGTGTCCACTCTCGAGTCAGACCCGGCAAGGGCGAGGGACGTCCTGGCTTCGAGCTTCAGTACCGTCCGGCTGGTGCCTACCGCGAGCGCCTACCGCCTGGAGCTCACGATGGCGGAAGTCTGCGGTAAGCCAAATTGCGGGGGCAGGATTTGAACCTGCGACCTTCGGGTTATGAGCCCGGGATCGCCAATCGGGCAGGCGGGCGTCATCAAGTGGGTTTTCCAATAACCTTGAGGACTTCTCCGACCGAGACGTGCTCGGGATTCCACGCGGGGAGCCTCGATTCCCCGCGAGTTTGGACACGTCTAGGACACGATTCGACGAAGTGCAGTTCAGGTGACCGCCAAGTCCAGGTACCCGGCGCGGGTCATCCGGAGCGCCGGAACCGAGCGACGGGGCTGGACCGTGCTCGGAGCAACCGCGAGCTGACGGTGCAGATTGTCGCCATCCACGGTGTCTGCGGCACCGTCCTCCCTGCGTCCCTAAGGCCCAGCGGGCGACCTTCCCACGCCGCAGCACCACCCAAGGAGAGCGACCTACCTACGGCAGCCCCCGCGTCCATGCCGAGCCGTGTTTTTGAGGCCGTGCCATCGGTCTCGACCGCGTCGGCTCATGCGCGCGGCAGGGTATCCGTGCTCGGCGTAAACGCCGCTTCGTGCGGACGACGACATCCGACGCACGGGGCAATCGGACCGCGTCGTCCGGCGTACCGGGGGCTTGGCATTTCGCTGCCTCGTGGTGGCAGACGGGCGCGGTTTCAAACAGAACGCTCGCTCTCACCCTCCGGAGCGGGATGGCGACGTGCGCCAGGAGAAGGGCCAGGGATGGATGCGCATGGGTGGGCGCACCCTGACGCCGGAGCGTCCAGGCGGCCAGACGGTGAACGCGAGCACTTGTCGTCCCGGCGGGCACGGAGCGCGCAGCTTGCGTGGATCCCCGCGCTGCTTAGCTAGGCAGAGGCAATTATCGCGAGGTCACACCATGACGACGAGATTCCTGGTTCCCATCGCCCTGTCGTTCTCGGTAGCGACGGGACTTGCGCACGCCCAGGCGCCGAGCGCGCCGAGTCAGCCGCAGTCCCAGCACACGCCGAGTTCCGCCGCTCCTCCCCCGATCGCCGGCAGGACAGTCCTCGGCGTGACCGTCGCCGAGAACGAGGCGCTCGCCGTCGGCTACCGCGTCTCCAGGATGCTCCATGCGGACGTCCGGAACGACAAGAATGAGAAGATCGGGAAGGTGGACGACCTAATCGTCAAGCCCGACGGAACGATTACTATCGCCGTCATCGATGTCGGAGGCTTCCTGGGCCTCGGCACTCACCGGGTCGCCGTTCCGGTCGACCAGTTCTCCGAGGTGAAGCCGCACCTGGTCCTCCCGGGAGCGACCAAGGACGCGCTGAAGGCCCTTCCCCCCTTCGAGTACGCGAAGGACAGCAAGAAAAGCACCTAAGTTAGCTTGGCGCGAGCAGACCCTCTTCAGGGGCCGGTGTGTCTCCCCAGTCCTCGGCCTGGAGCGCGTGGCAAATGGGAAGCTCGATGAGGCAACAGCGGGCGCGCGCGCCCCTGGCCCGCAGTCAGAAGATTCCCGAGGTGACTCATCGTCAGCACGAGCAGCCCGGGAGGAGCAGCCCGAGCGGATAGCCAGAAACGCCCATCGCCGGGCCGATGAATGCGTGTGAGGCGATGGCGCTTCGTGGCCAGCGAGCCATTTGCAGGCCCGGCGCCAGCGGACAACAGTGCGCTGCGCGTCGCGCAATCGCGGCCGACGTCCCCCGGGTGAGGTTGGCGGCGGAGCGGGCCATCCGTCGAGCACCTGCGGCCCCGCCTCAGCGGTGACGCCGGCGGAAGTGCTCGGTGAGCTCGTGGGGGGAGAGCCGCGACAGGTCCTCGGTGATCTCCTCGGCGATGGCCGCCTCGACCCGCTTGGGGAGCTCCTTCCGGAGCATTCCCATCAGCTCAGGCGGAGCAATCAGCACCAGGCGATTGAAGAGCTGCCCGTCGAACCGCTGCGCCAGCTCCGTCGCGAGGTGCTTCGCGAAACGATCTGCCTCGAGCTTGTGGCGGCCGTGGGGATCGTCCTCCACGTTCGGACCGTACTTGGTCCCAGCGTTCGGGAACTTCCGGTACTCACGGAGATCGCGATCGTGCATCCGACCTTCGGGATGTTCCACCACCTCCACCGGGTTCCATCGACCGGTCTCCGCGTCGATCCGGAGCAGCTGCGCCCGCGCCGCATCCGCGACCACGGCCATCGTCATCTCGCTCATCCGCCGGCCCTCCTCTTCCACAAAATGAGCAGACGCGTCCTCGCCGGCAGCGACCAAGCCGATAGCCGCTGGCCAGAGGCTCGTTGTCGGACCGAGTGCATTTCTGCCTGCGGTTCTGCCCCCGCGATCGGGAACCCAACCGGCGAGATCCTGCATCGGTTCTCGCGCCCCGAGAGCCGAGCGGGCCAGGTCACCGCTGCACGGCGCGATGCACAGCTCCCGGTGCTCTTCTTCGTCGGTCGAAGCTGCCGGCTCTCCGCCAACTCGTCGAAACACGGCTGACGGTTCGATGAGCAACGGCCGGGCGGTGGACCAGCGCAGAATGCGAGAACAACCACCGCCCGTCTCTGTCCGCCGCAGGCCGGCAGTTGAGGACGTCGGCTACGCCTTGGCCTTGTTCTCGCCCTCGGTTGCACCCTTCAGCTGGACACGCTTGGCCTGCACCTCCGGCTTCTTGGGGATGACGACGTTCAGCACACCATCCTTGAGTTCGGCATTGATGTGATCCACGTCGATCCCTTCTGGCAGCGTGAACGAGCGCAAGAAGGCCCCGTAGCTGCGTTCCAGAGCGTAGAACGTGTCTCCCTCGTCCCTCTTCTCCTCCTGCCGCTGTCCGGAGATCGTCAGCCGGTTGCCGGTTACCGAGATGTCAACATCGCTCTCTTTGAGCCCAGGAAGATCCGCCTTGAAGACATACGAATCCTTCGTCTCCTTGACCTCAAAGGAAGGCACGAAGCCCGCCGTCTCGGTACCCAACATGCCGGGGGACAATTCTCGGAAGGGGTCCCACTGCATGAAGCCGCGCATCAGCTCCAGCGGGTCGAGCCCTGTGCGGCTGAGGGCCCGCTCGGGGTCGTGCTGCCGTCGAATGATGGCCATTTCCTCAAACCTCCTTCGTTCGATCAATCGCAAGGACAGCCGAGACGGATTCCCCGGAACTCCTCACGAACGGTGCCTACGCCGAAGACATCTGCACGGCGCGGCGCCGTGTCAAATGGACTCTCGGACTCGCTCTTCATGAGTGGATCCGCTCAGCCGCTCGCTTCTTCGATCCCAACCCGACGCGGTAGGCGCACGCCCGAGGCATCGCTTCCCAGCACGCCCTGTGGGAAGTCCTGGGCAGGCACTCTCGGGTGGTTGGCTTCTCCAGGAATGTTACTGGGCGGCGAACCAGCCAACGCTCGGCAGCGGATGCTTCACGGTCACCTCATTGCGGAACAGAAGGCCGAGCGTAATCGGTGACCAGATTGCCGAGAATCTTCACCGCGCCGTCCTGCCGCTCCGACCAGCGCTCGCCAAACCCGACCCGGATGAAGTTCCCGTACCCCGGACGCCTGGAGAACATCGCACCGGGCGCCAGGCCGACGCCGAGATTCCGAGCGCGCCGTCGCAGCTCGATCCCATCGATAGCCTCCGGCAGTCTGACCCAGAGCACGCACCCGCCGGCGGGAGGAAAGATCCTGGCCTCCGGAGGGAGCGCCCGCCGGAGCGCCTCGACCATCAGCGCCGATTGCCCGCTCAGGTCTCTTCGAAGCCGGCGGAGATGCGGTCCGTAGCCACCTCCGATCAGATACTCGACGACGGCAGCCTGATTGAGCGCCCCGGTGAGCCCCCCGCTGGACATCTTCAGCTGCTCGAGCTTCACCCGGTAGCGCCCCGCCGCAATCCAGGCCACCCCACAGGCGGGGGAGAGGGTCTTCGCGAAGGTTCCCGCGTGGAGCACCTGACCGAGCGCATCGAACGCCTTGGCCGGCCGAGGGGGGCGACTCGAGAACCAGAGCTCGCCATCGCTGTCCTCCTCGACGAGCGGCACGCCGTCCCGTGCGAGGAGCTCGACCAGCCGTTTCTTTTCGGCTTCGGACATGGTCGTCCCAACCGGATCGCGACAGCTGGTCATCATCACACAGGCGTGGATCCGATTGCTGGCCAGCGCGTCCTCGATGGCGTCGAGATCGACCTTTCCCTCGTCGAGCACCGGCACGGCAAGGGAACGGCGCTCCGTGGTCCGGAGCGCCTGGAGTATCTGCGGGCAGCTGGGCGCCTCGATGAGCACGCGGTCCCCGCGTCCGGTGACCGCCGCAAGCGCGAGGCTGAGGCTCTCCTGCGCACCGGAGGTGATGAGGATCTCCTCGGGCGAGACCTCAGTCCCCAACTGCAGATAGTGCAGGGAGATGAGCCGGCGGAGATCGGCATTGCCCGGCGGCCGCCCGGAGAGCCCCATCCGCTCCGAGAAGTGCCGGCCCGCCTTGGCGGCGGCCCTCGCTTCCTCCGCCCAAGGATAGAACGAGGCGCCCGGGTTCTCCGAGCCCAAGGCCACCAGCTCTGGCCGATGTGCGTCCTCCCGGACGTCGAGCCAGAGGTCGTGGACCTCGTTCCCGCGCTCGTCGGCACGCACCTGGCGTGTGCGCTGGGACTGAGCGTGCGTCAGTCCGAGAGGCCGGACATACCACCCGGAGCGAGTGCGCGCCTCGACGAGCCCGTCGGTCTCCAGCTGCTCGTAGGCGCGCTGGACCGTCGTGACGCTCGTCCGGTGGGCTCGACTCGCCTGTCGAACGGACGGCAACCGCTCGCCTGGGCGGAGCACGGCCTGATCGATCAGTCGTCGGAGCTCCGCCGCGATCTGCTCATGGCGCGTCACGGGACGGTCAACGACTGTCGCCTGGGAAATCATGACATCTGCCTCTCGGCTCCCGAGCCGTAGACCAGCACAGTCCCCGTGACAACCCGTCCTCCCGGAAAGCGTCCGGCGTAGGAGCAAGGCAATGAAGACCGACGAAGAGATCAGGAGAGATGTCGAGGACGAGCTCCGCTGGGACCCGGACGTCGACCCGACGGACATCGCCGTCGCCGTCAAGAACGGCGTCGTCACCCTCACGGGATTCGTCAAGAGCTACACACACAAGTACGAGGCCGAGACGGACGCCAAGCGCGTCGCCGGCGTCTCCGGAGTCGCAAACGAGATCCAGGTGCGGCTGCCGGACGTGGATCTTCGCCCGGATCCGGAGATCGCTCGCGACGCGGTGGCAGCCCTGAAGAGCGCGCTCCCGTTCTCCTGGGAGCGGATCAAGGTCATCGTCCGCTCCGGGTGGATCACGCTCGAGGGCGACGTCGACTGGAACTTCCAGCGCGAGGCAGCCGAGAAGGCGGTCCGCAACGTCAAGGGCGCACTGGGAGTGATCAACTCCCTCGTGCTGAAGCCCGCCGTCAAGCCGGGTGAGGTGAGGAAGCAGATCGAGGAGGCCTTCCGGAGGAGCGCACTGGTCGACGCCAGCCGGGTCCGGGTGGAGTCCATCGGAAGCGAGGTGATCCTGTCGGGAACCGTCCGCTCCTGGGCCGAGCGTGAAGAGGCGGAGCGCGCGGCCTGGGCCGCGCCTGGCGTGACCAAGGTCGACAACCGCATCACCGTGAAGCTCTGAGCAGAGGGCGGGACCATCCCCACATGCGCGCAACGTCCGATCTCGATCCGGCGGAGGAGATGCTCGGCGAGGACCTCGCCCGGAACTGGTGGGCCTTCGCCCTCCGGGCCGTCCTTTCCCTCGCGGTTGGAGTCATCGCCCTCGTCCTGCCTGGCCCGACCCTCGCCGCGCTGGTGCTCCTCGTCGGAGCCTATCTGGTGGTGGAGGGAGTCCTGTCCCTGGTGGCCGCCCTGCGGGCGGCTCGGCGAAAGCGCAGGTGGGGAGCACTCGTGGCCAAGGGAGTCGTCGATCTGGCCGCGGGAGTCCTCACCTTCTTCCTGCCGGCGCTCACCTTGCTAGGCCTCGTCTACCTGCTCGGCGTCTGGGCCGTCTTCACCGGCGTCCTGGAGATCATCGCCGGGACCGCCCTGACGCGCGGGGGAGCGCTGGCGATCATCGCCGGGGTCCTCTCCGTGCTCCTCGGGATCTTCATGTTCATCGTGCCCATCGCAGGCGCATTGGTCCTCGCCTTCTGGTTCGGGATCTACGAGCTCGCCTTCGGGGTCTCGATGCTGATGCTTGCCGTTTCCCTTCGCCGCAGGGCACCGCAGAGCCGCCCGCTCCGGCCGGAGCCGCGTCATGCCTGAGGGCTCGCCTGGTGACCGCAACCGCCGGGCCCGCACCGTGCTCATCGTCGACGATGATCTCGACGTACTGGAGGGCCTGGCGGAGATCGTCAGCGAGCACGAGCGCAGTCCCCTCGTGGCAATGAACGGGCGTGACGCCCTGGAAGTTCTCTCCCGGGTGGACGGACCGTGTCTCATCCTCCTCGACCTGTTCATGCCGGTGATGGACGGGTTCCAGCTCCTCCGGGCGCTGGAGCGCTACCAGGCTCCGGAGGACTACCCGGTGGTGGTGATGACCGCCTCGAACGCGGCAACCCCGATTCACGCCAGTGTCGTGGCCCGGCTGAACAGGCCGTGCCCGCTGCAGGATCTCCTCTGGGTCCTGGACCATCTGGCGCCCTGGAACCGAGTGAGTCGCCGCATCGACGCGGACGGCTGGAATGAAGGAGACCCGCACGTCCCGGAGCCGCCCATCCGGACGGTAAGTCCAAGGAAGAACAACCCGGGATTTCAGTCAGGAGTCCGCTCAGGGCTCCCACGGGACGCGGAGTGTGGCACGGGACCTCGATTCCCTGCGGAGTCAGGCCTCTGGCAGGCCCGTCGCCCGGGCCAGTGAGTTTCAGACGCTGGACGGCACTCAGCAGAGGATGAGCTGCGGCGGGGAGGTGGCCGGGGCGAGGGGTAGTGGCCTGGAGGGGAGCCGGAGGTGCTCGAGGATGGCCCGGGGCAGTGGAGGAGTGTGAAGGAAGACGGCGACCACGCGGCGAGTGCTACCGCAGCGTGCGCAGTGGAGGACGTTGGCACCGAACGTCCTGCGGAGGAGCTCGGCCCAGGGGACGGGGCACCGGGGACGGTTCTCGCGGTGGAGGGTGAGGGCGGGGCGTCAGTGTGGCCCGAAGCACGGGGAACCGCCAGAACGACGCAGTGAGGTCCTCAGGATTCTCGCCTGCTGCCATGCTTCTCCACTCGCCGCGGCCGACTCCACCGCGTCTTAAGGGTGGCTTCAATTCGGAGGGGAGCGAGATACGTACAACTTCGTGCTGGGGGTGCTCCGCTCGGGCCTGCGCTGGCCCTATGGTGACAAGCGCTGCGTGGTGATGACCCATCGGCCGGCCGAGGGGCGACACGGAGAGACCGCGTTTTCTGGAAAGCCCGGGGCACTGCTCGAGGAGCTGGGCACGCAGGGCGCTCAACACGTCTACGTCGACGGCGGCGTGGTGAACCGCAGCTTCCTGGCCTGCAGGCTGCTCGATCAGATCACGGTGTCGGTGGTATCGGGACAGGGATTCCCCTCTTCGGCGGAGTCGCGCTCGAGTCGGGCCCGGTGCTCGAGCAGGCCACGTCGTTCGAGAATGGAATCGCCCAGCTGCGCTACCGGGTGCAAACCTCGCCCTGAGTCGGACGCGGGGCTGGTGGTCAGCGCCTCAGCGAACCGGCTTCGCCGCGTCGGGCGGAGAAGGCCGGAGCCCCAGGCGCCGGCCCTCTCCGTTCCGGAGCAGCCAGTAGGTGACCCCCAGCGCCAGCAGTGCCACCGCGAGGCCGAGGATGGTCGAGGCCGGGACCAGGTTTAGGTCGAGGATGATGAACTTTCGCGTCAGGGCCAGCAGCGCGATCAGGATCACCGTCCTCACCTGGATGATCCCGTTGGGGCGCGCCGAGGCGTGGACGATGCTGTGGCTGAACTCGAGCGCGATGAGGACGGTCATGATCGCCCCGAACACCGTCTGGAAGACCTCGTGTTCGAGTGGGTTGAGTGCCTGGACCAGCAGGAGCCGGACCACATCGGAGACCAGCCGGAACGAGGCCACGCAGACGATGAGGCCGATCGTCGCCGCGAGCACCCAGGTGATGAGCTGCTCGAACCGGCCGTAGAGGGATAGTGCCCTCCACTCATCGCGGGTGATCTCCCAGCCCTGCCTAGGGCCCTCGCCGTTCATCGTCAGCGCACCCCTCCCCGCGACTGTGGCGTTTCCATCACTGATCCCCACTCGTTTCAAGTCCGCCGAAGCTGCTCTTTTCTGAAAAGCCTCACCGGGAGCAGAGTCGCCGCGCCATGACTATGGCCCAGGCCGTCAGCGACGTCGTCCCGGACATTCCGCTGGACCGCCGGGAGATCGTCTACCCCAGGATGACTCCAGCGCAGCTGGCCCGGATAGCTTCCTACGGAGCCCGCCGGGAGGTTCGTGCCGGAGAAGAGGTCTACCGGCAGGGAGACGAGCACGTTCACCTCTTCGTCGTGGTGAAGGGACAGCTGGACGTCGTCAGGCCCGGCCTCGATGGCGAACAGCTCATCGTCACCTGCGAGCCAGGCGAGTTCACCGGGGAGGTCAACCTCCTCTCCGGACGCCGTTCTCTGGTGACCGGGCGCATGCGAACCGATGGGGAGCTGCTGGACGTCCCGCCCCCGGGATTGCGGCGGCTGGTCGTCGCCGACGCGGAGCTGAGCGAGCTCCTGATGCGGACCTTCATCCTTCGCCGGGTCCTCCTCATCACCCGCCGGCTGGGAGACGTGGTGCTGGTGGGCTCACGGCGCAACCCCGGCACGCTCCAGCTGATGGAATTCCTGACCCGGAACGGCCACCCCTACGGATACCTCGACGTGGAGGAGGATCCGGCCGCCCAGAGCCTCCTCGACCAGTTCGGAGTGACGTCGAAGAACATCCCGGTCCTGATCTGGCGCGGGACCCGGGCGCTGCGCAACCCCACCGACGAGGCGGTGGCAGATCTCCTGGGGTTCAATGCCGGAGTGGACGTCGCCGGGGTCCGGGACGTCCTGGTGGTTGGCGCCGGCCCGGCAGGCCTCTCCGCGGCGGTCTATGCGGCGAGCGAAGGGCTCCAGGTCCTGGTGGTGGAAGCGCACGCCCCGGGTGGCCAGGCAGGCTCGAGCTCCCGGATCGAGAACTACCTGGGCTTTCCCACGGGGATCTCCGGCACCGCGCTGGCGGAACGGGCCTTCACCCAAGCTCAGAAGTTCGGGGCGGACATCGGGATCTCCCGGGTGGCCGAGCACCTCGAATGCTCGGCGCGGCCCTACACCATCACCCTGAGGAACGGGGATCGCCTCAGGGCGCGCACCGTGATCGTGGCGTCCGGTGCGCGATACCGGAAGCTCGACCTCCCCCATCGCGAGCGGTTCGACAACGCCGGCATCTACTACGGAGCGACCTTCGTCGAGGCCCAGCTCTGCGCCGGCGAGGAGGTGGCGGTGGTCGGGGGCGGCAACTCGGCTGGCCAGGCCGCGGCGTACCTCGCCACCATCGCCCACCACGTGCACATGCTGGTCCGGGGCGAGAACCTGTCCCAGACCATGTCCCGCTATCTGATCGAGCGCATCGAGGAGGACCCGCGCATCACCGTCCACACCTGCACGGTGATCGAGGCCCTCATCGGCGAGACGACCCTCGAGCGCGTCCGGTGGCGGAACTTGAAGACCGAAGAGGTCGAGGAACGCCCCATTCGCCTCGTCTTCTGCATGACCGGCGCGGAACCGAACACCGGCTGGCTCGCCGGCTGCGTGGCCATGGACGACAAGGGCTTCGTGAAGACCGGACATGATCTGAGGCCCGACGAGCTGGAGAAGGCAGCTTGGCCACTGGAGCGGGCGCCGTATCTCCTGGAGACCTCGCGGCCGGGAGTCTTCGCCGTCGGCGACGTCCGGTCGGGCAACGTCAAGCGGGTCGCCTCGGCCGTCGGCGAGGGCGGTATCTGCGTTCAGCTGGTCCACAAGGCCCTGCTCGGCTGAACCGTCACTCCCCCGGAGAATCCCAGGGGGACGCCGGTGGAGCCGCGTCGCGCGGTCGCCGCTCTCCGTACGTCTTCTGCCACGACGACGGACGGCCCTACACGCACTCGAAAGTGAAGGACGTGGTGCCGAACGCCTGCCGCCGCGCGGGGCTGGGGAAACGGCTGACCACGCATGGACTTGATAAGTGACTTTCAGCTCCTGGCCATGAAGGAACGGTCGAGCATGTAACCGCCGGCCGTTCATCGATTCGAACGGGCGGGCAGCACGCGCTCAGACGTCGACGCTGGCGCTCAGCGAGAGGTGCGTGGGGCTGCCACCACGAAATAGCCGACGCCCGGAGGCCCCGGCGAGGCCCAGTAGCTCGCGCGTCCCTCTGTCGCCTGTACGAACAAGGCCGTGCGCAAGGACGGGCACGCGCTCGAGTGGACTGTTTCACCAGTGCTCGCTTTACAGCCGTCAGCAGCCGGGTGTACGGCCCCGCGGAACACCCGGGTGCGACCTTGATCCCGATCCGCGACACGATCCCGCACCGCCGCGCCCCAGTGATGACCTGGGCAATCATCGCGGTGAACGCCCTGGTCTTCCTCTATGAGCTGAGCTTGTCGCCGGACCAGCTCGAGGCCCTCATCTACCGCTTCGGCATCGTTCCGGCCCGCTACGGCCACCCGGACTGGGCCAACTGGGCGGGCCTGCAGGTCGACGACTACTGGCCGTTCTTGACCTGCATGTTCCTGCACGGGGGCTGGGCGCACATCATCGGCAACATGTGGACGCTGTGGATCTTCGGAGACAACGTCGAGGACCTGATGGGCCCGGTGCGGTTCCTGTTCTTCTATCTGCTCGCCGGACTGGTGGCGGGGCTGACGCACTACTTCCTGAACCTCCAGTCGACGCTCCCGACCGTGGGCGCATCGGGTGCCATCGCCGGCGTGCTAGGCGCCTACTTCGTCCGCTTTCCGCGCTCGCAGATCATCGTGGTGCTGCCCATCCTCTTCTTCCCCTTCTTCTTCGAGGTTCCCGCTTTCCTGTATCTGTTCTTCTGGTTCCTCAGCCAGATCTTCGGCGGGACGCTTGCCGGCCTGTCGTCCTCGGAGGTGGGCGGAATCGCCTTCTGGGCCCACGCCGGGGGGTTCGTGGCCGGGATGGTACTGCATCGGCTGTTCATCTATCCGCAGAGAGAGCGTCCCCGAACGTTCCAGCCCGACGAGCTGGGCCTGGAAGGCGCCTGGGGGAGTCGCGCATGAACGGAACCGCGCAGGGAGGCGGCATGGACATCGGCCAGCTCATCTGGTTCTTCTTCCTCCTCTCGGCAATCCAGCCGGTGCTCAAGCAACGGATGCTGGAGAACGCCCGCCAGCGCCTCATCGCCCGGATCGAGCGGAGGAGGAAGACGCGGGTCATCCTCCTGGTTCATCGCCAGGAGACGATGAGCTTCCTCGGCTTCCCGGTCGTCCGCTACATCGACATCGACGACTCGGAAGCGGTGATGCGCGCGGTGGCGATGACCGATGCGGAGGTCGGCATCGATCTCGTCCTCCACACTCCGGGTGGGCTGGTGCTCGCGGCCACGCAGATCGCGCAGGCCATCCGGAGGCGCAAGGGGAAGGTCACGGTGTTCGTCCCGCACTACGCGATGTCCGGCGGCACGCTCATCGCACTGGCCGCGGACGAGATCGTGATGTCCTCGCACGCCGTGCTGGGCCCGGTCGATCCGCAGCTCGGACAGTTTCCGGCCGCCTCGCTGGTGAAGGTCCTCGCGCGCAAGCCGATCGAGAGGATCGACGACGAGACGGTAATCATGGCCGACGTGGGCGAGAAGGCGATCGTCCAGCTTCGGGAGACGACCAGGGAGCTGCTCCAGCGGAGCCAGACCCCGGAGAGAGCGAAGGAGCTGGCCGACCTCCTCGCCACCGGCACCTGGACGCATGACTTTCCGATCACCACCGAGGTGGCGGAGAAGATGGGGCTGAAGGTCCGGACCGACATACCGGAGGACGTCTTCGAGCTGATGAGCCTCTACCCGCAGCCGATCCGGCGACAGCCTTCCGTCGAGTACCTCCCCGTCCGGCGGCAAGCGCCGGCCCCGGCCCCGGCCCCGGCCACCGCACCGCAGCGGCAGCCGCTCTGATCGGGGGCGGCGCTGTGGAGACCAGGACCCGAAACCTCGTCTCCCGCCGAGTGACGTACACCGGTGCATGGAACCAGGCAAGGTGCCGATCGATGGTTGCGTCCAAGGTGCGGGGGCGGGCTGGGGCCGCGCGGGGGCCCGCCGAGAGTCGCGGGATGCCGCAGAGCGCGGCTCACTCCCGACTAAAGCTCCGAACGCTGGCCAGGCCCTGGAAGGCTGAAAACCACCTTCCGCAATCGATTGCGGGACCAACCTTTTCGGCCTCGAAATGGCTCTCGAATCGGCTCCAAAATACGCTCCGAAATACGCTCCCGGATCGCGCGCATTGTCGGGCCGTTCCACGGGCCAAATGCGGGGCCGATTCGGGCGGCCGTTTCTCAGGCATGTCGCGCCCTTCCGCCCTCGCCCACCCCGAGCCGCCTGCAGCACGGACAGCACCCCCGAGTTTCCCGCTCACGCCCTCGCAACCATGAAACTGAGGGCGTGAGCGGAAAACTCTGGGTACCCCTGAAATTCAAACGGGGTGGGCGAGGGCGGAAGGACCCTCATTTGTGGAGTCCTGATGAGGAAAGGTCTGGAGATGGAATGAGTGAGGAAGGGAGGGCAGTGAGAAAGGCGTGAGCAACGATGGAACGTGCATCCCCCGAGCAGGTCGAGCAAGCCGGTCGGCGCCGGCGCCTGAGCGAAAGGACCGACAGCTGGTTGGCGCACTTGGACTCTGTCGGTACCTGACCATCCGGCAAGTCATCGAGCTTGGAGTGGGCGCCAAGACTGAGAAGCGGACCGGGTACAGGATCCGTGGACTCGCCGGCGAGGAAACCAGGTCCAAGGTGCGAGCGTGAGGCCCGCGCTGAGAGGCCTCGACGAAACCGAGCTCTTCGTCGGCCAGGCACTCCGAGGAGGGCGCCGGGCCACTCGGTTGACAATGAGTCCTATTTGGGTTCTATTCTCAACATGGGAAGAACCCCGCTGCCGAAGGACGAGGCGCTTCAACCGCTCAACGTGAAGGTTCCCTCCGAGGACCTCTACTTCGTGCAGGAGATTCTCAAGCCCGCCCTGGGGGTGTCTTACAACGCCGAGGCGGTCCGGGAGGTTCTGGTCCAGCTCCGGACCTGCTTCCGGCTCCCCCAGTACGTCGTGGACGCTCTGGAGGCGGAGATGAAGGCCAAGAAGCTCAACATCCTCGGCTACGTCCAGGAGCTGCTCCTCCGGCGTTACGAGGCCCTCCGTGACCAGAAGCCGCCCTCCCCCGGAGTCTCGAGCCGTGGCCATCGTCGTTGAGGGGCTGAAGGCCGACGGCCCGGCCTGGCTCACCCCCGAGCAGGCCGCGGACTACCTCGCTCTCCCCTCCCGGAGGGCCCTGTACCAGGCCGTCCGTCGTGGCCTCGTGCCAGGGCATCGCCTCGGCCGGCTCCTGCGCTTCTACCGTCCGGAGCTGGATCGCATCCTCCTCGCCCGGACCACCACGTCAGCTCCCGCGTAGTAGCGTCGCCCGCCGACGCCCGCCTGCCCAAGGAGAAGACATGGGCGTCGAGAAGTACCAAGCAGACGGGAAGAGCTGGTGGCGGGTGGACGCGTGGGTCATCGACCAGGAGGGCCGACGCGTCCGCTTCAGACGAAGACGCATTCCCACCCGGGAGCAGGCGTTGGCTGTGGCGGCGAAAGTCCAGGCGGAGTCATTCGAAGGAAACTTCCTGCCGCGAAAGCAGGTGCCTCGGCACACGGTGGCCGAGCTCTGGGACGCCTACGTCCCAGCCGCCCGCCGCGACCACGCCGCCTTCGACACGGACGCTGGACGGGCCCGGCACCTGCTCCGCCACCTCGGGAGCTCCCAGGCGCAGCGGCTCACGCTCCGGGAGGTGGACGGCTACCGAGGGGCCCGGCTTCAGGAAAAGACGCGGCGGGGCGCAGCTCCGGCCCCGGCGACGCTCGACCGCGAGGTGGAGCTTCTGAAGCGGGTGCTGGCCTACGCGGTCCGGGCGCGGCTCCTTCCGGAGCACCCGCTCCGGGACGTGCCGCTCCTCCGCAGGCCGAACGTGCGCCGGACGGTGCTGGACGAGGAAGGCTTCGGGCGGCTCTTCGCAGCGGCGGAAGAGACGCTCCGGCCCATCCTCCTCGTGGCCTTCGACACGGGGATGCGGAAGGCGGAGATTCTCGAGCTGCGGTGGGATCAGGTCGACCTCGGGGCCGGGCACATCCGGCTCGAGGCCGAGGACACGAAGACGAATCAAGCCCGGCTGATTGTCCTCACCGAGGGGGTGAAACACGCGCTCCGTGCCCTCCCCCGCGGACTCGGACGGGCCTCGGTCTTCGTGAATCCAGCCACTGGCGCAGCATGGGTCGACATCCGCAGGCCCTTCCAGCGGGCGCTCGAGGCAGCGAAGCTCGAGGGCCTGTGGTTCCACGACCTGCGGCGGAGCTTCGTCACCCGCGCGCGCAAGCACCGAATCCCCGAGTAGGTGGTGATGCAAATGAGCGGGCACCGCACGCGCGCGGTGTTCGACCGGTACAACGTGGTGGACGACGAGGATCTGCGAGCGGCAGTGCGCGCGCTCGAAAATCCAGGACACTCTTAGGACACAGTGACCGAAATGCGCCCCCAGAAACACCAAAGCCCCACCGTCCAAGTACCGGTAGGGCTTCAGCTTTTCGGGATTGCGGGAGCCCGCATTTCGGACTGCCACAGACCACGTTCCGCGCGCTGGTGAGTTCGTCACGCGGCGCCGCAACGGTCCGCGTTCTTCGGCCCAAGCGGGCCGCCTGAACACAGCGCCTGGCCCAAAGTCCAGGTTACGCCCGGTAGGGTCCAGCCTACGCTGCTCTAAGACCAGCCGAAGCACCCGCTCCCGGACGTCCATCGGGCGGCCAAGCGAGCTTTAACCGCTAATCCCCGGAGCCACAATCTCGCCGGACCCGACGGAGGAGTGACGAGCCCGTCCAGATTCCGCCCCGACCACCGTCTCCAACCCCACGCTCCCCGTCATCCGCCGGCCTAACTCGGCTCCAGCCCCGAAAACCGCGGTTGTTCTTCCTTGGACCGGAAAGGTCGATGCGGATCTCCACCGGCCGGTAGCGGGAGGCGACTGCGCGAAGCTGTGCCGGATCCCACAGGTTTGCCTCGGCCCGCACCGGCGCAACTGCGACGAGGAAAGCGACCCCAAGAACCACCAGCCCTCGGTTCAAGGTGCGTAATGGGTAAAGACGTAGTCGTGCGCCTTGGCAGGCTCGTGGCACGGGAAGCAGGTCTTGTGCAACGCCTCGTCGCCTGGCTTTCCGTCCTTGAAGTCACCGAACCCCCAGCCACCCGTCGCGGCGTACTTCTTGGAGTCCTTGACCATGACCTGAATATTCAGGGGCGACCCGGCGACGAAGGATTGCGAGGCGAAACCGGCTTGCGCCAGGACCTTGTTGTTTTCTTCCGATGACTGGTAATTCCAATGCAAGGCCACGATGATTGCACCGTCCGGGAACGTACGCCTGCCGTCTCGAAAAGCCTTGAACGCGATGTCGTTGCCGACCTGAGCCCGTAATTGATTGAACTTCCCCGTGAGGTGGTTGACGGAGATCAACTTCCACTCACGGTATCCGGTTGGGATCGTGATGCCGTAGATCGGGGACGGGGCGAAAAGACTGTTCGACGCCGGTTGGTCGCTCATCGCGCGCCCTCAGGATGCTCCTCGGAGTCGATCGGCGCTGAACGGGAACACGGTACAGGACGCCAGGAGTAAACTCCCCCCAGCTGCGGAGAAGACGGAAAGGCTGAGCGGCGATTCGAGTCCCAACGCCACCGCCATTTCCAGGCCGAATGCCATGAGGAGGAGCCCACTGAAGAGCGCGGTCACCCTGGTGTACAGACCGACAAGTAGAAGACCCCCCAGCAAACTCTCCGCACATGTCGCAAGAACGGCCAGCGCTGGGACGATTCCCTGCGAGACGAACCAGTTGAGCCTTCCTGTATATGCGACGAATCGGGCGAAGTTCCCCCAGGCCACATTGGGCTGCCCAAATCCTCCCCACCAGCCGAACCGGTCTGCCACAGCGGAAAGGAAGGACAGCCCCAGCGCGAATCGCAAGAGCACCGAACTGAAACTGCCCAGCTTCTCGAACGACATCTTCATAGCCGCCTCCTCGCCCCTCATCTGAAGCGGAATCCTTCCCTGCACGGCCCGTCTCGACCAGGGCCGCTCGCGCCGCCGAGGCCAGCGCCTGCAGCGTTGCCGGCGTCTTTGCCAGGGTGGACGCGAGGCTTTGCTCGGGACGGTCGGTCATCGGTTGAGGGCAAGGGACGCCGCTCCCATCGCTGCATCGCCAACACGACAGTGGCCGCTCTAGAGAATGCCCTGCTTGCGGAAACCGCGGAGCACCTTCCACAGGTAGGTCCAAAGGAAGAACAAACCGGGTTTTCGTGCCGGAGACCGATCAGGGGGCCGGGTCGTCGGGCCGGCGAGGGGCAGGACGACGAAGCAGGAGGGCGCTCGGCAGTGACAGAGGCTGGAAGCCCGGGAGCGGCACTTCCAGCGGTCCGCCCAGTCGTCGCTGGGCTCTTCTGGTCCCAGCGCGGCGAGGGCGGCCGGCGAGGATGGCGAGCACCTCCTCCGCGGCGACGTGCTGGGCCACCTCCGACAGCTCCGCGCCTGTCGTCGCGAGCGGGTTGGGCCTCCCGTCGATCACGTTAGAGAGACAGCGCCGAAAGGACTCGATCTCCGCGTCTGAGCAGCGTGCCTCCATTCGCACCACCAGCGCTCGTGCTTCCAGGAGGGCGGCCCGGATCACCGACGTCCAGAGCTCTTCCTTGCCCTTCTCGAAGACACGTCGCATCTCGGTGCGGTGCCTGCGGAGCTCGGCAACGCCGAAGCGCTCGCTGGGCCCGGCCTCCGTCTCGGCAAGGGAGAAGCGCCCGCCCTCGCAAAAGTGTCGGCGGAGGGTCAAGAGGACCCGCTGCACGCCAAGCTCTCCGACACACCCCTCGTCCATCAGCGGGTGTGTCGACACCTGTCCTGCGGCGCCCGCGACGAGGCGCCGCAGGGTGGACCCGCTGCAGGCCGCGAGCAGGGTGTCGACCACCGCCTCACTGCGGGCATGTACCTGGTCGAGCAAGGCTTTCCAGGCCCGGTCGGCGCGTCGTGCGCTCAGCAGCCGCACCCGCTCCTGGAACTCGAGGACGACCGATTCGACCGCTGGCGTTCGATCTGGACTTCGCATGCCAGGGCCGTCCAGCAGGCTTCGTGCCAATCGCCAGGTGACCGCTGAAATATCCCTGCCGGTCGTGCCCCCAATTGCTCGAGGAGGAGCGCAGCGGTGACGCAAGAGAAGATGGATGACCAGAGTCTGTGCGGATCGCCTTTCGTCGAGCTGGCCCGGACCACTGTCGCGTCCAGTGTGGATTCGTGCCCTCTGGTGGCACCCACGAGGAAGGCTGCGAGGGCTGCGATGCCCGCCATTACCGAGAGGTCGTGCGCTCCGCCGAGGGTGAACCCGAGTAGCAGGACGTTCCCGGTCATGTTCCCCGTAAAGACGTGCTGCAGGCCGAGGAAGCTCGCCGCGTCGACGAACCCGGTGACTGCGGTGAGGAGGATGAGCGAGACAACTGGTTGCCGACCATCACTTTCCGTCGCTGCCACCATCGGGAACACCTCCGCGCGGTCTGACAAGACCCTGAGTCGGCCCTTCGAGGAAGGCGCGGCCCTCGACGTGGTGCGCAACGCGGTCGACTAAGGATCGACCGTGAGACGCGCAGATTCCTGGCCAAAATTTGGGGACCGTCACGCAAGATTGACCGAGTCCTGCGCCCCGTGTCGATGGGGTGACACCGCGGACCAAAGATGGACGGGAATGATACCCCGCGCTTACGCATCCTGATGATGAGGACGCTGCGAGGGCGGAGATACGCCTTTCGGGGTTCGGCCCTCGAGTTGCAGGGACGAATGCCGATGGACAGCAGGCGCGCAGGCATATCCCGAGGAAGGGCTCGCCAGAGCAGCCCGACGGGATGGTCGATCCCTGGCCGGGCAATGAGGATGACGGCTAGCCAGGTCTTGCCCCTCGCCTTCGGCATGCACGCACATGCCAAACAGGATGGCTTCTTTCCGACCGGACTTAACGGAGCCATCACGATGAGCTCCGACGCTGCAACAGAAGCAAAGGTTGGCATAAACAGATTGTCGACGATGTGTCCCTGGTCAAACCGCTGCCCTGCACCGGGCAGTTCGGACAGTGAGCGTCACCTCGATCACTGGCAAGGTGCTGTTCCACCTTCGCTTTCAGCAACTACCCATGGCCCGCCGCATTAGATGTCGAACGGGCTTTCCATCCCTGCAACATCGCCACTAAAGAGACAAATGACCGAGGAGACAATTCTCATGAAGGCAATCGTTGTGACGGACCAGACTGCGGGAACGGCCGGGATGAAGCTGGTGGAGCGGCCCGAGCCGCAGGCAGCGATAAACGACGTCGTCGTTCAGGTTTATGCGTCGGGATTCGTCGGGACTGAGTTGGCGTGGCCCTCGACCTGGACCGATCGCCTCGACCGTGACCGAACACCGTCGATCCCCGGGCACGAGCTGGCCGGAGTGGTCACCGCCCTCGGCTATGGCACGAGGGGGCTGTCGGTGGGACAGCGGGTGTTCGGCCTCACGGACTGGACTCGCGACGGCACTCTGGCGGAGTACGCGGCCGTCGAGGCACGCAACCTCGCGCCGCTGCCGGGTGACGTCGACTTCACGGTGGGCGCGAGCCTGCCGATCTCGGGCCTGACTGCGTGGCAGGGACTGTTCGAGCACGGCCGCCTTCAGGCGGGGCAGAGCGTCCTCGCGCACGGTGCGGCCGGCGCAGTCGGGTCGATGGTGACGCAACTCGCACGAGGGGCCGGCGCCCATGTCATCGGCACCGGACGCGCCGCCGACCGTCAGAAGGCGCTCGACTTCGGCGCGCAGGAGTTTGTCGACCTCGACAACGACGTCCTCGAAGACGTCGGCGGAGTCGATCTGGTGTTCGATGTCATCGGCGGCGATATCGGGAAGCGGTCCGCGCGCCTGATTCGAGCCGGAGGAACGCTGGTGTCCATCGTCGGGCCGTCCGAGGCGCGGCCCGTCGACGGCCTGGCAATCGACTTCGTTGTCGAGTGCGATCGTGCCCAACTGAGTGTGATCGTCCAGCGGGTGCGGGACGGACGACTGCGGACGAACATCGGCAACGTCGATACCATCGACGATGCCGTCGCCGCCTTCAACCCGACCGAGCGACGCAACGGAAAGACGATCATCCGCGTTCATCCGTGAGGACTTGGGGATTGCCCAACGCCCAAGCCGTATACTTTCCATAGCTTCGCGAATGGTGCTTGAGCATCGACAATGCTCAAGCACGGCGCGTCAGAGGGTCGGCACAACTCAAAAGTTGTATCGTTCTTGATGGAGTTCGCTCTATACCTCTACAAGAACCTGAGATGGAGAAGCTTCACATGGAGGCGCTCGCCAATTCTCCAAGGCATGTGAACACATGTGGGCGTTCAGATAACGAGTCCGGTGTTCGTTCAGTCCGCTCGCACGGCCGGGGAGGGGGTGGCTTCCCTATTGGCAGCACGGTTATTGCGGTTGCCGGAAGCGTATTGGGCGCCGATTGCGACCGTGGTCATCGCGCAATCCTCTCTCGGGGCAGCACTGACTGTCTCCTCGCACTGCGAGCCGGAGAGCGGGACACCTGATTCTGACCTCGCGATCGTGAGCCAAGGTGCCTGACGTCACCGCTCACGGGAGTGGATGGAGCGACACCGGGGACCACGGCTCGACCCAGCGTCTCGCGGTGTCGATGGAGTGACACCGAAAGCGGCGGGCGACGCTCCGGCGTCGAGGGAGCGACACCGGTGACGACGGAGCGATGGAGGAATCGACCCTGCTCGACCTTTGACGCCTCGGGAATCGAGTCAGGTGGCGCTGGATCCTCGGTTGCAAGAGCGGCCGACGGGGGTTCGCATCGCCCCAGAGGAGACATGGTGAATGAAGCTCGGCATTGCGGTCGTCTTCACAGTGATGATGTCGTCCGGCACCCAGCCGCCCAGATCACAAGCCAACAAGAGCTTCAACGGCTTTGATCTGGTGGACAAGGCAGGGAACATCACCCGAAAGCCGAACGACTATCGGGACAACTACCAGATACTCGGAGTCTTCGGCGTGAAGGATCCAATGCCCATGGCCGGTGGCGGCGGGCCAGAGAAGGGTGTGGAAGAGCTTCACTACACCTACGCTTCACCCGGCACGGCTGAGTACTACCGAAAGACCGGCAGTTTCCAGATGGAGCTGTCCTCGTCAAGGAAGTCTTCATGACGGATACCGGTCGACTCACGACCGGAGACGCGCATTGGGCCTCGAAAACGAAACTGTGGTTCGTCATGATCAAGGACGACAAGAAACGCTTCCCGACTAATCCGCTTTGGGCTGAAGGATGGGGCTGGGCACTCTTCCTGGCAGACGCACCTGATAAGCAGGTCGCGACGGCCTTCACAAAAGACTGCCAGGGCTGCCATCTCCCGGTGAGCTCGACGGACTGGGTCTACATCCAAGGCTATCCCGTTCTCTCTTCAAAGTAGGTAGCGCGCTACGCGTGAAGCACGAGTATTCACGAAGATCAAGAAGGAGAAGTACGGATGAGGAAGTTTCTAGTAGCAAGCATTACTGGCATGGGACTGGTCGCAGCGAGCTTGGTCGTCGTCAGGACGAGAGCGATGGCGGCTCAGCCGCAAGACGGATCCCTGATTGTCTATGACTCTCAGGGGAGACTGAAGCTGCCCGACCCAACGGTGTTTCGGAAGTGGGTCTTTCTCGGAGCTCCCATAACGCCGAACGGCCTCAACAACGGAAAGGCGAATTTCCCCGAATTCCACCATGTGTACGTCGAGCAGAAGAACTTCGATGAATATCTGAGGACGGGCACCTTTCCGGAGGGGACGATGCTGGTGAAGGAGCTGACTCGTGTTCTCAATCCGACCTTCCCGGATGGCTCTCGGAAGGAACCATCGGGCCGAGGCTTCTTCAACGGCGAGTTCAACGGCATCGACCTGAGTATCAAGGATAGTAAGCGGTACTCTAAGACGAACGGCTGGGGTTACTTCACTTTTGGCCATCATCCGTTGCCGTACGCCGAATAGGCCAGTGAAGCATCTCCCACCGAATGCGCCAGTTGCCACCAGACGTACGTTGCCAACACGGACATGACTTGGGAGCAGTTCTACCCAATTCTCAAGCACAAGAACCCGAAGTAGTGCCAAGTGGAACGGTGAAAGATGGCTCTGATCTCTCCGGGGTTTTCTGGGCGACGCGACACTGCGGACGGCAAGCTACCGCCTGGGCAGTATCTCACCGCCGGCTTTCCTGTCCTCTCCGCGGGACCCACCCCACAGGTGTCGCTTGATAAGTGGGAGCTCACCATCGAGGAAGGAACCGACGTCCTCCGGCGGTGGGACTGGAAGTCGTTTCGCAGTCTGCCTGTCGATAGGTTCACCGTCGACATCCACTGCGTGACACGGTGGTCGAAGCTCGGAACGACGTGGGAGGGCGTCTCGCTGGACACGCTCTTCGCCGGGGTGGAGACGGACGCTGCCTACGCGCTCGTCTACTCCTACGGCGACTACACCACCAATTTGCCGTTGCAGGACCTCCTGAACTTACAGGCGTGGATCGCCTTTCGCTTTGATGGGGCGGATCTCGAGCTTGAGCACGGAGGTCCTGCCCGGCTCCTCGTTCCTCATCTCTATCTATGGAAAAGCGCGAAGTGGGTTCGACGGATCAAACTCATGCACAAGGATGTTCCTGGATTCTGGGAAGCCCTCGGCTACCATAATTACGGAGATCCCTGGCGCGAGCAGCGCTTCTGGGGTGACTGATGTGGCGAGTGGGCATTGTCGTCGCGCTTCGCGATGAAACCGCAACGGCTCGGACGATCGGTCTCGAGATTCAGGACTGGCCGGGGCACCGTGCAGGACAGCACGTCGACGTTCGCTTGACGGCCCCCGATGGATACTCCGCCGTCCGGTTGTACTCGATTGCATCTGCGCCAAGGTCGGAAGGACGTGTCGAGATCACGGTTGAGCGTCTCGACGATGGCGAGGTGTCGCCCTATCTGACCCGACAAGTCGCAGTCGGTGATCGTCTCGAGCTCCGAGGGCCTCTCGGTGGTTGGTTCGTCTGGCATCCAGAACAGAGCGAGCCGATCCAGCTCGTGGCGGGGGGCTCCGGAATCGTGCCCCTCATGGCCATGATTCGATCGCGTCGATCGACGAACGGCGCCGCACCGTTTCGGTTGCTGTACTCGGTCCGTGATCCGGGTGCCGTTTACTATCGGGGCGAGCTGGACGTCCCGACGGATGAACGCTCGGCGCTGAGAGTAACGTACGCGTACACCCGGGCCGCTCCGCAAGGGTGGCCGCGACGCCCCGGCCGCATCGATGCCGCACTGATGGCGAGTACGACCTGGCCTTCGAAGCTCGGCGCGACGTGCTACGTCTGCGGGCCCACGTCGTTCGTGGAGAGTGCGGCTGGCCTTCTCGTCGCTGCCGGCAATGGCCCACAGCGGATCAGGACCGAGCGCTTTGGTCCCACGGGAGACAGGCAATGAGCTTTTTTGACGGTGATCATCTGGATGGCAATGCTGCCGCCGGTCGACTGTGCACGATATTCGGGGTCGACGTGACTGCTGCGGAGGGTCAATGTGCGCACTGCGGTTCGATCGGCCGTTTTGCAAGAGCGCGCCTTTACATGATGAGCCCCGGGCTCGTGACCCGGTGCGCCGTCTGTGAGCACGTCCTCTTGCGTCTCGTCAGCGTAGGCGAGCAGGTGCTCCTCGACGCGCGTGGCCTGACGTATCTGAGCCTCGACACATCGCAATTCCAGGAGTCCGGCAGATAGCAAGCAGTTTCACAGGGCGTCCATCGCGCCACCCCGACCGGCGAGCCGGGCCCTTCTATCAGCTGATCCAGCAGGGGACCCGTCTCATTCCCAGCGACTTCATCGGCTTCGCCAGGCCGCTCAACGTGGTGCGCCGGCACCACGATATGCTTCTGGCCAACGTCTTCGCACAGACCGAGGCGCTGGCCTTGGGGAAGACGCCGGAGCGGGTGAAGTCCGAGGGGACGCCCGACTGGCTCGTGCCACACCGAGTCTTCGAAGGGAATCGTCCCTCCAACACCATCCTGGCTGAACGGCTGAATCTTGAGAGGCTGGGGAAGCTGGTCGCCCTCTACGAGCACGCCGTCTTCACGCAGGGCGTGATCTGGAACATCGACTCGTTCGACCAGTGGGGCGTCGAGCTGGGGAAGGTGCTCGCCCAGCGCATCATCCCCGAGCTGGAGAGCGCCTCCGAACCGGCTCTCGAGCACGACAGCTCGACCAACGCCCTCATCCGCCGCTATCGAGCCCAGCGGTCATGAACAAGCTCGAGCTGAAACCGGGCGTTCTCACCGGCCCGGCGGTCACCGACGTCTTCGCGTACTGCAAAGAGGCCGGGTGCGCCCTGCCTGCGGTGAACGTCATCGGGTCGAACTCGGCCAATGCGGCGATGGCGGCGGCCCGGGAGGCCCGCGCGCCGATCATCATCCAGATTCTCGCATTCCGGCTCGCAATCCTTCGCGGGCAAGACGCTGGACAACGGTCAGCACCAGGCCTCCATCGCCGGTTCCATCGCCGGGGCGCACCACGTGCGCACCCTGGCGTCGGTCTACGGAGTCCCGGTCGTCCTCCACACCGACCATTGCGCCAAGAAGCTCCTCCCCTGGCTGGACGGCGTGGTCGAGGCCGACGAGGCGTACTACCGCCAGCACGGCGATCCGCTCTTCAGCACGCACATGATCGACCTCTCGGAGCAGCCGCTCTCCGAGAATCTGGAGGTCAGTGCCCGCTACCTGGCCCGCCTCGCCAGGATGAAGGTGACGCTCGAGCTGGAGATCGGCATCACCGGCGGCGAGGAGGACAGCGTCAACAATCGGGGAGTGGCGGGTGAGCAGCTCTACAGCAACCCGGAGGACGTGCTCTCCGTCTACGACGCGCTCTCACCGATCGGTCGCTTCAATCTCGCCGCCGCCTTCGGAAATACCCATGGCGTCTACGCGCCCGGGAAAGTGAAGCTCCGGCCCACCATCCTGCGTGATGCGCAGCGCCTGGTGCAGGACCGCCGAAAGACCGGTCCCAAGCCCATCAACTTCGTCTTTCACGGCGGCTCGGGGTCGACCCGCGCCGAGATTGCCGAGGCGGTCTCCTACGGCGTGGTCAAGATGAACATCGATACGGACACCCAGTGGGCGTTCACCCACCCGATCAAGACGTTCATGGACCAAATGGGCGCGTACCTCCTGTCCGAGGTCGGCAATCCCGAAGGCGCGGACCGGCCGAATAAGAAGTACTTCGATCCTCGGGGCTGGCTCCACCTCGGCGAGCAGGGAATCACGGCCCGCCTTCTCGCCGCTTACGATGATTTGGGCTCGCGCGACCGCTTCGTCTTCTAGCGCGAGACTCCATGGCCTCCAACGTCACGAGGCTGCGCACCACCTCGCCCGGCGCCGAGGAGCGCCGGCTGGAGGAGTCGCGCCGTCATGAGAAGCACTGGAAGTGCTGGGGCCCCTACGTCAGCGAGCGGGCCTGGGTCACGGTGCGCGAGGACTACAGCCCAGGTGGCATCGCCTGGGACGACCTCCCTCACGATCACGCCCGCTCGCGCGCCTACCGCTGGAACGAGGACGGGATTGCTGGCATCTCGGACCGGCACCAGACGCTCTGCTTTGTGGTCGCCCTCTGGAACGGCGTCGACCCCATCCTCAAGGAGCGCCTCTTCGGCCTCAACGGTCAGAAGGGGAACCACGGCGAGGACTGCAAGGAGCTCTACTGGTACCTGGACAGCACCCCCACCGACTCCTTATGCGGATGCTCTACAAGGATTCGCAAGCGGATGCGGAGCATGGTGGGGCTCAACCCGCTCTTCGCGGTGGAGACCCTGGACTCGGCCAAGCTGGCAAAGGTTCCCGCGTTCGCCGGGCGGTTGGAGTGGTTCATCGACCAGCCCCCACGGCATCCGCAGCCCCGCGACGCCAGCGGCCGCGGGCCGGTCTTCGGCGGTCACGCTAGGCTGAATGGAGACCCGAACTTCCGCGAGCTCATCCCCTTCCACGAGTACTTCCACGGTGACGATAGCTCGGGGGTTGGGGCCTCGCACCAGACCGGATGGACGGGGCTGGTCGCCAATCGGATGCGGGCGTGGGCGCAGCGGGTCCGGTGGAGAGCTCGACCCAGGCCTCGGTTCGGTGAGCTCTGAAGCTCCTGCAGCAGAGCCAGGAGTTGCCCGCCGAGCAGGCCCCGGCGGCACCTATTGTCCGGCGCGTGAAGTTGCTGGCCGGTCCCTTCCCGTACTGGACCGAGAGCCAGTTGTACCCTCCCGGACATTCCAGTCGTTGGTGGGCGATTGCCCGTGCGGGAGCGTGATGCAGCCGGGGCGCCCGAGCGCGGCCATGCCCAATCCGAGCTGCGCCGTCACCATGGGGCCATCCTTAGGCGAGCGCGCTCGCTGCGCCGAGACCCAAAATGGGATTCAAACCGCCCTCGACGACCCACTGGCGTCAGTGGAGCGACACCGGAGGCGATGGGGCGACGAAGTAAGTGACACCTGCTCAGGCTCTTCCTGCCGGCGAGTGATGGAGCAGAACCGAAACTCGAGATCCTGACGGCTGGCCCCACGGTTGCAAGTACGAGCGCGTGGCTGCCCAGATCTCGAAGGCCGGTCCGAATCTCTCATCGTCGCTTCATCAAGGTAATTGCCACCCAACGCTCAAGAGGAAGAACGATGTCCACCGATTCGCCGCTCTCTCGCCGTAAGGTCTTGCTTGTCGGGACCGCAACGACGGTCGCCACCGTCCTGACCGGTCCCTCCCTCGCGCTCGCCGCTACCGAAAGGGCTCAGCGGGCGACGTAGCCATTCTCAGCGCGGCCTACGACCTCGAGAGCCAAGCCATCTGGGCCTATCCGGCAGCAGGTGCGCGGCTCAGCGAGACCGCCGTTGGCAAGATGGTCCTTGCCCTGGCGAAGCGGAACCAATCGGATCACGAACGCCACCGGGAGGCGCTCGGAAAAGCTCTGACTTCGCTCGGAGCCAACCCACCCGCCCCGAAGAAAGAATACGACCTGTCGACCTATATCGCGGCCGGTGAGGGGGGCCTGGGAGCGACGGTGACATCGCTCGGTTGGCGCTGGCCCTGGAGATCGACGCAGCACTCGCCTACCAAGGCGCGTTTGCCAAGCTCAAGAACGTGCAGATTCGAACGTCAGCGCTGTCCATCATGCCGGACGAAGTTGACATGCTGTGGCAATCCGAGCCGCCCTGGGTGGTCTGATCAAGGGAGTCGAGGCCGTGCCCTCGCCCTTCCTTGCTGCAGACACTCGCAGGGACCGGGTGCTGAAGGCATCACGCACGCTGTCTTCCTCGCCCTGATCGGACTGGGGGCTTCGGTCGGAGCACCGGCCGCTGCTCGTCGCCTCCGGCGGTCTCGGCGTCCACCCAGAAGGTCCCGGCATCGGTGACGGTCACGATCGACGCCTTCCAGTTCTCTCCGTCGCCTACTCAGATCGCAGCCGGAACACCTGTGGTCTTCGTGAACAAGGACCCCATGCCGCACACCGTCACGCCGGACGACGGCAAGAGCTCCAGGGGACGGGGCGCATCGTCTTGGGCGTCAGCAAGACTGTGGTCTTCGAGAAGCCGGGGACCTTCAACTACCACTGCGAAATCCACACCACCATGCGCGGCAAGGTCGTGGTGAGGTGACGCGGGCTAGAGGGAGGCGCTGTCACCTCTTACTCGCCGACAGCCGTACGTGGCGGAGCGCGCAGTCGAGCGGGCTCGCCCCAGAGCCGGCGGCAATCGCGTCCTGCGGACACGGCTTCCGAACCGGTGGTTCCAACGCTGCGTGCGCCGTGACGCGCCCGACCGCCAACCCCCGGACGACCGCAGTCATCCGAGCTTCCTCTTCAGCATCACAGGCGCACGAGTGAGCGGGGCCGTGGACCGCGCTCCACATGACTGGAACGCGCGTGCAGCAGCGCGGATCCGCCGTGGTCTCCTGGTGCACCGGCTGCACGAGGGCCTGCGGCGGTGGCGCGGCGGGCGGGGGCGGCTGGGAACGGGGGAGCCCGGGAATCGTTCTCGGGCAAGAGGGAAAGCGGGCGCTCGGGGCAGTCGAGCATGCGGGCCGCTGGCGGCGGCGAGATGCCGTTCGCGGGCCAGGCACGCCACACGGAGCGTCACGTCCCGCACCTTCTTCACCGAGCCGGGTGAAACATGCCGCTCTCCCGGAGGAACTCCAGAAACTAGTGCCCGACGTGGATTGTGCGAGTGCCTTACCGGCGTCCCGGAGCGCTTCGTCCCCCGCTGGGCCTTCAGACTGCGAGCTGCAATTGGGGCGGGGCCTGAGCGCGGGGGGGGGGGGGCCGGCCGGCCGCCCGCCTGCCAGTTAGCAGGCAGCGTTTGCGTCCGGAGGGGTCCATCTAACTTGTTGGGTGCCAATCTCTGCTTGGCCAGGGGCAACCATTACCGCGTGTCAGCTATAGCGAAAACGGAGGAGATAATTTGGAGTCGAAGTACGGTAAATCGTCGGTAGGTGCTGCCGTTCCACCCGGGCACGATCCGGTCGACGGTGATCGTCGACTCGTTGAGCGTGACGCCGCAGCGGTAATAGGAGAAAGCGTACGAGGCCGCGAGCACGGGCGGGGCGCACCTCTGGTCACCTTC
>CAWCKH010000003.1:0-778271 GCA_963796055.1 uncultured delta proteobacterium
CTCCTCTCATGATTGATCACATCTCGGCCTGTTCCCGCGCGCGCCAACCGAGCTCTAGAAGCAACAGATCGTGCATGCCGCGGCCAAGGACGAGCCAACCGGGGTCGCCGTTGCTGGCGAGATGGCCGCCGAGGGAGGCGACAGCGAGCATGGCGTCACGAGCAGTTGGTCGTGCGCGGAGCGGTTTCTTGGCGACAGCACGAAGCACTTCCAGTTGCTTCGGCGTCAACGCACTCGAGGCCGGAGCTGTCCTTTTCGAGCGGGCAAGGTGCCGGAGGAGGAGAAGCCGCCAGGCGACCGGTGCCAGTACTGCGAGCACATTCAGGAGGGCGGGAGCGCTCTCGAGCTGGCGCCGCTCGAACTGGCAACCCGTTTTCAGAGCCTTGAAGAACTCTTCGACCACCCAGCGCGCTCGGTAGCAGTCGACAGCAAAAGCGATCGCGTCGTCGCAGTCGGTTGGAAGGTTGGTAAGCAGATACCACTCGACCGGAGGCTCACCCTTTGGTGGTCTGCGCTCGAAAACGTGGATCACGTTCAATCTCAGGGTCGGAGCGTGCACCTTCCCTGCGTCCGACGGTCGCACTAACTCCACTGTGGAGGCAGCGAAACTCAGCCTCGCGATGCGATGGCGTCGCGCCGGATGGCGCTCGCCCTTCGGGCCTTTGAGGTGGGGCCGTGGGGATAGAGGAACATCCCGTTGGAGCGTCACCTTGGCAGTGCAGGCAGCGGCTCGAAGACGAGCCTCGTCCTCTCCCACAAGACGGCGGTCCTGGAACGACCGAATGACGAATGGCCGAACTGCCTCGGCGAGTGCCGCCAGGAGTTCGTATTGATCGCCTTCACGATCCATGACGTGAATGGCTTCAACGCGGCCTTCCAGTTGAGCTTCCACCGCTTCCACGGAACGAAGCCAACGGGCCGACTCACCGAGGCTCTGCTCGCGCGACCATTCCTTGTGGCCGATGGACTCCTGGAGACGGAATACCGTCTCCATCGCCAACAGCCCCAGTGGGGTGCGCTCCCCATCAGCACTCATGCCGAGAGAGAAGTGCCCGAAGAAGCCCTGTGCCGACGGGCGTATCAGATGGCCAAGACCCGCACGCTTCGTTTGGCCGCCGAACTCGAACGCCGTGGTGTCATGGGCGACGATGATTCGCGGTAGCCCCGCTGCCCTCCGGGCCGACTGCCGGAAGTGCGGGGCGAGGATCGCGTCGGGGCCGACCCCTTCGTTGCCAAAGAAGCGATACGCCGCCTCGAGGTCGGCATCATCGAAAACGTTGGGGAAACTCTCCCCGGGCTGGTCAGCGATTCTGTCGGCGAGCCTTCCGAGTCGTCGAGTCAGGCGGGCATCGCCCAAGTCGGCATCGCCGAGCTCGGACGACAGCGTAGGAAGGGCTGCGGCATGCTGGCTCGGCGGCATCCCTCGACGCGATCACAGCCCCCTGACATGTGTAGGATCATCAGACAGGCTCCTAGCGCGTCACGTCGACGTTGTACGTGCCGGCCGGTGAGGTGGCGGTCCCGGTGATGTGCGTGGTCCCCGGCTTGCGCAACACGGTGCCCGCCGTGGGGCCCGCCTGGGTTTGCCCGGTGAAGGTCAGCGCGAGCGACACCTGCCCGCTCAGATCACCGGACATGATGAATGAGCCGGTGAGCGTTCCGTCGAGCGTCCCGTCCGGGAAATTCTTGAGACTGATGTCGAGCGCGGGAAGCGCAGCGGCGTCGGTCTTGTAGGTGAGCTTCCCGTCGTCCGAGTAGTTCGAGAGCGCCTCGTCCAGGTTCATGTTCTTGTTGGAGGACGAGCCCTGATCGACGAGCCCGGTCACCGTCATTGTGCCGGAGATGCCGCCGTCCGCGGTCTGCGGCGAGATGTTCGCGCCGTTCGACGAGGTGTTGAAACCTTCAAAACCGAGGCTGATGGCTTTGTCCACGGACGGATCGAGGCCGAGGTATGCCTTCCGGGCATCCTCGGTGGAGCTGACGTTGTCTCCGCACGCGGCGAGAAGCAGAACAGCGACGATCGGGGTTGAACGCATTGGGCGAACTGTAAGGGTCGCCTTGGTGCGCCCTCAAGAATCGGGACACCCACCTTGCGAGAGGTCTCCCGACAGGCGCGAGTCCTGCCGCGCCTCGACCACACGCACCGATGCTCCGCTAGTAGCGAATGTGCAGCGTGTCCAACGACGGGAGCATCGCCGGGTGGATCTCGTGGTCGAAGAAGCCGGCCTGCACCGCGGGGTCCTGGTCCATCCAGGCCTTCGCCTCCTCCGCCGAGGACGCCGCCACCACCGCGATCCCCAGGTACTTCCCGTCGTCGGCGAAGGGACCGGCGAGCCGGAGCTTCTTTTCGGAGATCATCCTTCGGATGAAGGCCAGGTGCTTCGGCAGCAGCACCGCATGCTCGGGCGAGTCGCGGGCGAACTTCGGCCCGGCCACCAGGAGCGCCACCTGGTACGTCCGCATGTCCTTCGGGACGTCCTTCATCGGCGCCGGCTTCGCCTGCTCGGCGGCCCACACCGCGGTCACCGCCAGGAGACTCCCCACCGAGACCGCGATCAACGACCGGCGCATGCATCCTCCTTTTGCGTGAGCGATTGGTTACCTCTTTCGAAGGCCGCGGGTCAACGCCGGGGCAGCGAAGCGTCACGGACAGACGGTAGACTTCATGCATCGACCTGCGACGCGCCCTGGTGCTCCTGCTCCTCTCCGCCGCCTGCGCCGGCGATCCGCCCCCGCCGCCCGCGTCCACGGCTACCGCCGTGCTCGCGCCCAGGCCCGAGGTGCTGGCCGCCGGGACGGGGGCGATGACCCCGCTCGCGATCGCGCTTGCCCGCGAGGCCTCGGCCGGCACCGGCCAGCGCTTCCGGGTCGAGCCGAGCATCGGCTCCGGCGGCGGCATCGCGGCCACCCGTGACGGGGCGGTCGACCTCGGGCTCGTCTCCCGTCCGCTCCGTCCAGAGGAGGCGGCTGGCCTGGAGCGGGTGGACCTGGCCCGGGACGCGGTGGTGCTGGCCGCCGCCCCGGACGTCCCAGTGGACGACCTCTCCTCGGACGACCTCCACCGTCTCTACCGCGGCGAGCTGCGCGGGCTCACCGTGCTACTTCGCGACGAGGCTGAGTCGGCCAACTCGGCGCTGGAATCCACCCATCCCGGCCTCGCCGAGGAACGGCGTCGGTCCTCCGCCAGCGGCCGTTTCCGGGTTCTTAACCACGACGATGCCATGGCCCTGGCGCTCGCCACCACTCCCCGTGCGGTGGGAGTGTTCTCCCTCGGCGCGCTCCGTCCTCCCCTCCGTGCCCTCCGCCTCGACGGCATCACTCCCTCGAGCGAGTCGGTCAGACACGGGACCTGGCCTGCGGTCCGGACCCTGGGCGTGGTGTTCCGGCCCGAGCGGCGGGAGCGGGTCGCTCCCCTCCTCGCCCTCGCCGCCTCCGAGCGCGGGCGCACGCTGATCCGCTCCCTCGGGTACCTCCCCCTGGAGGCCGGGCGATGATCCCCGTCGCCCTCACCCGCCCGTTCGCCCGGCGTCTCCTCCCGCTGGTGCTCCTGGCGAGCAGCCTCTTCGCCGTGGTGGTCCCGCTCGCCCACAACCTCGACGCGCGAAGCCGCCTGGTCCTCTCGGCCCGCGAGCGCGGCGAACGCGTGGCCCGCATCCTCGCCGAGGCCGTTCGCGACCGGCCGCTGCTCTGGCGCTACGACGCGCCCAAGCTCGCTGGCCGTCTTCAGCTGGAGGGACTGCTCTCCGCGCCGCTGGTGGTCCGTGACCGCGACAACCGCCCTGTCACCCTGGGAGGCCCCTCGACGTCGAGCGTTGCCTGGGCCCGCGTTCCGGTGGAGGTGGAGGGCGTCCCGGTGGCCACCGTCTGGTCGGGGGCTCCGCTCGTGCCGCTCTGGCACGAGTCGCTCCGCCTCCTCGCGGCCTGTCTGATGCTCGCCTCGATCCTCGGAGCCCTGCTCTTTCTCTTTCCCGTCCGCACCGTGGCCGCCGCCGAGGAACGGATCGCCGCCCTGCTGGCCGAGCGCCGGGTGGCGCTGCAGGACGAGGAGCGGCGGCGCATCGCCCGCGAGCTGCACGACGGTGCCGGACAGGCGCTGACCGCCGCCCGGCTCCAGCTGCTCGCGCTCCGCAAGCGGGGGCTCCCCGCCGAGGAGGCGGCACAGGTCGAGCACCACCTCGACGAGGCCCTGGAGGAGGTGCGGCGATCCACGTCCGCCCTGCTCCCTGCCCCGCTCGCTGCGCTGGGCTTCCTGGGCGCGGTCCGCAAGCACTGCGCGAGCTACGCCCGGGCCACCGGGGTGGACATCTCGCTCGAGGCACCCGATCGCCTCCCCGAGCTGCCCGCCCCGCTGGCCGCCGGGCTCTACCGCATCGTCCAGGAGGCGTTGCACAACACCGTCCGTCACGCGGGCGCGGCCCGGGCGTCGGTCCGGGTGCACCACCTCCATGACGCGCTGTCGCTCGAGTTCGACGACGACGGGCGCGGGTTTCCGGATCAGGCCAGCTCGCAGTCGATCCGCGAGCGCGTCGCCGGCCTCGGGGGCGCGGTGGACTGGCCCGACCCCGGGCGGGCCCACCTTCGTGTCAGTGTCCCCCTCACCGGGGCCCCGGCATGATCCACGTCGTCGTGGCCGACGATCACGCGGTCGTCCGCGCCGGCGTGCGGGCGGTGCTGGCCTCGGAGCCGGACCTGTCGCTGGTCGCCGAGGCCGCCGACGCCACCGGAGCCGTGGCCGCGGTGCTGGAACACCACCCGGAGGTGCTGCTCCTGGACTGGACCTTGCCCGGCGACGGGCGCTCCATCCTCGGACGGGTGCGTGAGGAGGCACCCGGGACACGGGTCTGCGTGCTGTCGATGCACCAGGACGGGACCACGGTCCGGGAGGCGCTCGGGGCCGGTGCGCTCGGCTACGTGGTGAAGGGGGCCGGCATCGAGCATCTCGTGACCGCGCTCCGCTCGGTGGCAGCGGGCCGCCGCTTCCTCGACCCGGCCGCCGAGGCCGGCCTCACCCCCGGACCCGGGCCCGAGGACGACGACGACTGGGAGCGGCTCACCCCCCGCGAGCGGCTGGTGCTGCGCCGCGTGGCCGAGGGACGCACGAATCGAGAGATCGCCACCGAGCTGTCGCTCTCCCCCAAGACCGTCGACACCCACCGCACCAACCTCATGCGGAAGCTGGGGGTGCATGACGCACAGGCCCTGGCGCGCTTCGCGGTCAGACGCGGACTGCTGTAGCCGGCGGAGGCCCAGGTCAGGTGTCCACCCGATTGTCCGGGCCGCGCGGCTCCAGGACGATCTCCCCGACGTTCCCGCACCGGAGGACCCCTGTACCGTCTCGTGCTGGTCGCCGCGCTCGCGCTCGCCTCGCCCGCCCTGGCCCAGGAGGCCGGCGGATACTCGGCGGGCCCGGGGCTGGGCTCACCCGATTACCAGACCACCGTCAACGCCCCGCGGCTCAAGTCTCCGGTCCAGACCCAGGACCGGGTCTTCGCCGCCAGCCGCTTCTGGAAGCTCGACCCGGGCCGCTACGAGGTGGAGGTGTGGTGGGACGAGAAGTTCAAGCGCGACGAGCCGAACGAGTCGGTGCTGAAGCTGGAGATCGAGATCGGCCTCACCCCCCACATCCAGCTCGACATCTACCAGAACTTCGTCATCCAGAACGGTCAGTTCGACGTCGAGGGGAACCAGATCGAGCTGCGGTACGCGTTCGCCTCCACGTACAACGAGATTCCCTGGAACCCGGTGCTCTACCTCGAGTGGCACCCGCGCAAGCAGGCGCAGGACCGCGCCGAGGTCCGGCTGCTGATGGGCGGCGACCTTCCGGCCGCGGGCCTCTGGTCGGCGAACGTCTTCGCCGAGGGCAACGTGGACTACTTCAACGCCTCGTACGCCGAGGGGTTCGACGGCGAGTTCGGCATCAGCGCAGCGGTCAGCTTCCCGGTCGTGGGCGATGTGCTACGGCTCGGCGCCGAGGTGCAGGGCGGCGTGGACCAGCACGGCAGCCCCCAGTTTTACGCCTCGGGGCTGGTAGGGCCGAACATCCTCCTCACCTACCGGCCGGCAGGCCTGAAGCTCACCGCCACTGCGCTCTTCGGCCTCTTCCACGAGGACCCGCTCTGCCGACTGTTCGTCATCGCCGGCTGGCAATTCTGAGCGGTTGCGCGCCGGGCCCGGGCGGGTGATGAAACCCCCCGCAGGAGAACCCCCGTGCCCGACGCCACCCCTGACCCGAAGCGGCCCGTTCCCGAGCGCCACGTCCACCGGGACGAGGAGGTGGACGAGGCGTCCGAGGAGTCGTTTCCCGCAAGCGACCCGCCGGGCTGGACCCCGGCCACCCCGGGGACGGAGGCGCCGCCGCCCGACACGCGCGACCTGCCCCCACGTCGCTGAAGGTGCGACATCGATGTTGCGGGGAGGCGCAAGCTTTCTGCCGTCCGTGAAGTCGATTCCTTGGGGTCTTCGAGGGTTCCGCTAGACTCGGCGGTCCATGAAGTTCACCCCGCTCGACATCCGGCAGAAGCGCTTCGAGACCTCCTTCCGCGGCTATGCCGCCCGAGACGTGCAGGGGTTCCTGGAGCTCCTGGCGGCGGAGTTCGAGGAGGTGGTGAAGGAGAACATCGGCCTCAAGGAAGAGCTCAAGCGCACGCAGGTGGAGCTGGAACGCCACCTCGAGCGCGAGCGCGCTCTCCAGCAGACGCTGGTCACCGCCCAGCGCGTCTCGGAAGACCTCCGCGATGCGGCAAAGAAGGAGGCGGAGATCGTCGTCGCCGAGGCCGAGCTGCAGTCGGAGAAGATCGTCCACGCCGCGCACCAGAAGCTGGTCCAGGTGGTGGACGACATCAACGAGCTCAAGCGCCAGCGGGCCCGTTTCGAGGCCGAGCTGCGCTCGCTCGTCTCCGGTCACCTCAAGCTGCTGGAGGCCGTCGCCGCGCCGGATGCCGAGAGCCCGGTCCGCGTGGACGACAACGTGTCCTTCCTCGCCCCGAAGAAGGCGGGCGCCCCGTAGACGATCCGCTCCGGGAGGTCTCCGGCGGAGTCGAGCTCTCGGTGCGGGCGAAGCCGCGCGCATCACGTCCGGGGCTCGGAGCAGTGCGCGACGGAGCGCTCGAGGTCCGAGTCAGCGCTCCGCCGGTCGAGGGTGCGGCGAACGACGCCCTGCTGGAGCTGCTGGCCCGGGAGCTCGGCGTTCCCCGCCGCGCGGTGGTCCTCGTCTCCGGCGAGCACGGGCGCAGCAAGCGGGTCCGCATCGAGGGCCTCACCCTCGCCGAGGTCCGCGCCCGCCTGGGACTCGTGCGGTGATCGCCGTGGCCGACACCGAGCCCTCCCGGGCTGGCTGCGATCAGCCGCCGAGAGGCTATAGCAACAACTATCACGGTCAGTGATAGTCATATCGCCGTAAGCACCTGAACCGGCGGCGAGCAACTTCACCTACTGTCCTAGTTATTGCTATCACCTCTTGGCAGCCGGGACCGGTCGCTCGCAGGTGACGGATGCCGAGCACCAGCCGATCGGCCTCGCGCGGGTGCCGAGCGGGACGGCCGCGGAGCGTCGCCCTGGAGCGCCCGGAGTCGCGCCGGCCAGGCGAGCTGGCTGCTGCCACCGCGCCCCCGGCCTCCCCGCGTTCGTCAGAGCCAGATCTCGTGGGGTCAGCGCAGCGTCCGGCCGAGGAACTCCAGCATGGTCCGGGCGATCTCCTCGGGGTGGGTCTCCAGCGCGAAGTGCCCGGTGTCGAGGAACCGCACCTCGGCGTTCGGATCGTCCCGCCGGTACGCCTCCGCGCCGGCAGGGACGAAGAACGGGTCGTTCCTCCCCCAGATGGCGAGGAGCGGCGGCTTGTGGCTCCGGAGATAGGCCTGGAACTTCGGATACAGCGCGACGTTGCTCGCGTAGTCGAGGAAGAGGTCGAGCTGGATGTCCGCCTGCCCAGGCCGGTCCAGCAGCGCCTGGTCGAGGGTGTACGACTCCGGCGCCACCTGCGTCGGGTCCGCGACGCCGGTGAGGTACTGGTACTTCGTCCCCTGGAGCGTCAGGAAGCCACGCAGGGCATCCCGGTTCGCCGCGGTCGGTTCCCTCCAGTACTTCTGGATGGGATTCCAGTCCTTGCCCAGGCCTTCCTCGTAGGCGTTCCCGTTCTGGGAAACGAGCGCCGCGATGCGCTCGGGATGCTTCAGGGCCAGGCGGAGGCCCACGGGGGCCCCGTAGTCGAAGACGTAGATCGCGTACCGCCGGGCGCCGATCTGGTCCGTGAAGTGGTCGATGACCTCGGCCAGGGCGTCGAAGGTGTAGCGGAAGGTGGCGCGGTCCGGCGCCTCGCTGAACCCGAAGCCGGGGAGGTCGGGGGCGATCACGTGGTAGCGGGTGGCCAGACGCGGGATGAGCGCGCGGAACATGTGGGACGAGCTCGGGAAGCCGTGGAGCAGGAGCACCGTGGGCGCCTGTGCCGGTCCGGCCTCGCGGTAGAAGATCTCGATGCCGTCCACGCGTACCTTCTCGAGCGTGGGTACAGCGGCGAGGGACGTCTGCGGCGACGACTCGTTCGGCGGGGACATCGGTGCACCTCCAGGATGATCGACCCCCGTGTTGTGTCGGGTGGCGGGCTGGTCGCGCCGCGAGTAGTTCTCACCTCGACCCTTGAGGATTCCTGAGGTGTCGATGCCCGAGCTGGACCTCTCTCTCTTGCGCACCCTCGTCGCCGTTCACGAGCTCGGAAGCTTCGCCCGGGCCGCGCGCCAGGTGGGACGCTCCGAGTCCGCGGTCAGTCTCCAGCTCAAGCGGCTCGAGGAGCAGTGCGGCGGTCCCCTGCTCCGCCGCTCGGGCCGGCGGATGGTCCTCTCCGAGGCAGGGACCCGCGTCCTGGAATACGCCCGGCGCCTGCTGGCATTGAACGACGAGGCGCTGAGCGCGCTCCGGCCGGAGGCGTTCGAGGGCACGGTCAGGGTGGGCATCCCCACCGACGTCGCCGAGACCTGGTGGCCCCCGGTCCGGGCGCGGTTCAAGGCAGCCCATCCCGCCTTCACCGTGGAGACCCTGGTCGGGGCCGCCCCCCTGCTCGGGGAGAAGCTGCGGCGCGGCGAGCTGGATCTGCACGTGGCCTACCAGCCACGCGGCGATTTCCCCGCCCTGTGGTCCGAGACCCGGTCCATGGCCTGGGTCGGGCCGGTCGACTTCGTCCGCGAGGCTGCGGCCCCGGTTCCGCTGGTGGTGTTCAATCCTCCGTGCACCTTCCGCGACGCCGCGCTGCGGGTGCTCGAGAACGCCGGCCTCTCCTGGACCATCGCCTACGAGAGCCCCACCCTCGCCGGGCTCTGGGCAGCGGTCGCCTCGGGGCTGGGGGTCACCGTCCGGACACCGTCCGGCATCCCGGCGCCGCTGCGGATGCTCGGCGCCGAGGCGGGGCTTCCCCCGCTTCCCACGACCACCACCGCCCTGGAGGCGGCTCCCGGACGGCAACCGGGGCCGGCGGCGATGCGCCTGGTGGAGCTGATGGTCCGCTCGCTCGAGGCGACCGCAGGCGCACTCTAGCTACGCAGCGAGCCCGACCGGGATCTTGAACTCGAAGCGCGTGCCCTTGCCCGGCGCGCTCTCCACCCTCACCGAGCCCCCGTGCTCGGCGGCGATCTGCTTCACGATGGACAGGCCGAGCCCGGTGCCCTCCGGCCGCCCCGCGGTGGCGAACGGGTCGAACACCCGGTCGGCGATCTCCGGCGGGAGGCCCGGGCCGTCGTCCTCGAACCGGAGCACCAGGTCGTCCGCCTCACGGTCGATGCTGAACAGGAAGTTCCCGCCGGTGGGCATGGCCTCCACCGCGTTGCGGGCCAGGTTGAACACCACCCGCCGCAGCTTGCCCTCGTCGAACCGGGCCGGGCCGGTGTACCGGGGCACCACCGAGAGCCGGACCGGGCTCTTCTTGAACTCCTGACGCAGGTAGGCCTCGGTCTCGCTGGCGAACTTCTGGAGATAGACCTTGCGGATGAGCAGCTCGCGCTCGCCCCGGGCGAAGGCCAGCGTCTCGCGCATCATCGCGTTCAGGTGCTCGAACTGCTTGTCCACCACCCCCGCGTACTGCAGCCGCTGCTGCTCCTCTGGCTCGGTGGCCATCAGCTCGGTGTAGCCGCTGATGACCGTGAGCGGGGTCCGGAAATCGTGAACCACCCCGGAGAGCATCTGGCCGATGGCGGCGAGCCGTTCCCGCTGCTCCGCCTCGTCCCGGTTGCGCCGCACCTTGATCGACCGGCCTGCCTGGCCGGCGATGAGCGTCGCCAGCCGCTCGTCGCTCTCGGTGAAGCCCGAGGGCTTGTTCAGGAGCGCCAGCGCCCCCACCACCCGCTCGTCCACGGCGATGGGAACGCACAGCACCGCGTCCGCCCGGATGTCGAGCCGGGCGGGGATGCTGGGGTCGTGCGCCGGGTGGTCCGCGGCGCGCGCCACCCGGACCGTCTCCCCGGTGCGGGCCACGTGGCCCATGATGCCCTGCCCCGGCTTCAGCTTGAGCGTCGCCAGTGACTCGGCCTTCTCGCCCACCACGCTCTTGAAGAACAGCGCGCCCTGCGACTCGCCATGGTCCGCGAGGAAGATGGCCGCCGCGGTGGCGCCCAGGGTGGGAGCCACCCGGGCGAGCAGAACGTCCATGAGATCCGTCTGCTTCTCGGCGCCGGAGACCGCCTTCTCGGTCTCGAACAGCAGATCCAGATCCTTGAGCGCGTTGGAGAGGTCGGACTTGGCCCTGCGCAGCGCCTCGTTCTGGGCCCGAAGCTCCTCGTACAGCAGCACGTTGTCGAGCACCGCGGCGATCTGCGTGGCCACCGCCTCCACCAGCGCCAGGTCCTCGGCGCTGAACACGTTGGTCTTTCGATTGAGCACCTCCACCACGCCGAGGATGCGCCCGCTCACGTGCCGGAGCGGCACGGCGATCATCGACTTGGTCACGAAGCCGCTCATCCGGTCGATGTTGGGATGGAAGTGCGAGTCGGTGTACGCGTCCCCGAGCAGCAGGCTCTGCCCGGTGGCCATCACGTGCCCGGCGATGCCGGTCCCGAGCGGCAGCCGGATCTCGTCCAGCCCGCCGCCCCGGAGCACCCGGCTCCACAGCTCCTGCTTCTCGGCGTCGAGCATGAACAGGGTGGCCGCCTCGGCCTGGAGGAGCGAGCTCAGCCGGTCCATCACCGTCCGGAGCAGCGCGTCGACGTCGCGAACGGAGGACAGCAGTGTCGCGATCTCCAGCACGGCGCTGAAGCGCTCCGCCTGTCGCAGCACCGCCGACTCGAGCTCCTGCAGCTTGTCGGTCAGGCCACTGAGCAGTCCGGCCGGGCTGACCGGCTCGGTCGCCTTGAGTCGATCCGCCATCGTTGGTCCGGGTGTGGCAGTCTACACCAGGAGCGGACGACAGGCCTCCCGGGTGTCCGCCGACCGGATGGATCGCCGTTCTGCCGCCGCAGCCCGGCGGATGCCAACCCATCGCTCAGTGTGCATCGGCCCAGCTCTGACCGAGACCCACCTCGACCTCCAGCGGCACCCGGAGCTGCGCCACTCCCATCATCGCGCTCCGGGCGAGCTCCACCGCGCGGTCGAGCTCCTCCTCCGGCGCCTCGAACAGCAGCTCGTCATGGACTTGCAGCAGCATCCGGGTGCGCAGCCCGCTCTCCCGCAGCCGGTGGTCGATGCGGAGCATCGCCATCTTGATCAGGTCGGCGGCAGTGCCCTGGATGGGCATGTTGATCGCCGCCCGCTCCGCGGCCTGTGCGGTGGCGCGGTTGCTGGAGTGCAGGTCGTCCATCAGCCGGCGACGGCCAAAGAGGGTCTCCACGCTCCCGGTCCGCCGGGCCCGCTCCACCGTCTCCTCCAGGTAGCGACGGATGCCAGCGTAGCGCGCGAAGTACCGGTCGATGATCGACGCCGCCTCCTCGTGGGGGATGTCCAGCCGGGTCGCCAGACCGTGCGGCGACAGGCCGTAGGCGATCCCGAAGTTCACCATCTTCGCCACCCGGCGCTGGTCGGCGGTCACCTCTCCCGGCGTGACCCCGAACACCTCGGCCGCGGTGCGCTGGTGCACGTCCTCCCGGGCCTGGAACGCCGCCAGCAGCCCAGGATCCTCCGAGACGTGGGCCAGGATCCGCAGCTCGATCTGGCTGTAGTCCGCCGAGACCAGCTTCCAGCCCGGCTCGGCCACGAAGGCCCGCCGGATGGCGCGGCCCAGGTCGGTGCGCACCGGGATGTTCTGGAGATTCGGGTCGGAGCTCGACAGCCGTCCGGTCGCGGTCGCCGCCTGATGGAAGGTGGTGTGCAGCCGGCCGTCGGCGCCGACCAGCGGCACCAGCGCGTCGAGGTAGGTGCTCTTGAGCTTGCTGAGCGTCCGGTACTCGAGCAGGGCGCGCGGGAGCGGGTGCTGCTCGGCCAGCTTCTCCAGCACCTCGGCGTCGGTGGAGGGGCCGGTCTTCCCCTTCTTCAGAATGGGCAGCGCGAGGTCGGTGTAGAGGACCTGCGCCAGCTGGGCGTTGCTGTTGACGTTGAACACCCGGCCGGCGAGCTGGTGCAGCTGCTTCTCCTGTGTCGCGCACTGGGCATCCACGTCCCGCGACAGCTCGGAGAGCACGCCGAGGTCCACCTTGATGCCGTGGCCTTCCATCCGGGTGAGCACCGGGACCAGCGGCAGCTCCAGCTCGCGGGCCAGCCCGGTCAGCTTGGCGGACTCGATCTCCCGCCACAGCCCGGGGGCGAGCCGCTCCACCGCCTGGGCGCGCTGGCCGTAGGCCTCGGCCACCTCTTCCGGCGGCCGGTCCGCCAGCCCGCTGCCGGCTCGCCGCGCCGCAGCCGGGTCGTAGGGCACCGGGAGCTCGAGGTGGAGCCGCTCGCGGGCCAGGTCCGCCAGCGCGTGCTCGCGGCGCGAGGCGTTGAGCAGATAGGAGAGCAGCTCCACGTCCGCGCCCAGCCCCTGCAGCTCCAGCCCCACCCCGAGCAGGAGCAGCGAGAGCGCCTTGGCGTCGTGGGCGTCCTTCTCCAGCCGCGGGTCGGCCAGCACCGGGCCCAGCACCGCCCGCAGGTCCTCGAGCGACAGGCGGCGCGCCCCGAGCCCATGGTGGTCGAGCGAGACGTAGGCCGCGGTGTCACCCGCCGCCACTCCCAGCCCCACCAGGGGCACGGTGGCCGGCGGGCCGTCGTGGGCCGGCACCAGCGCCACCCTGCCGTGGGCCCGGATGGCCTCGGCCAGCACCAGGAGCGCTTCCCGGTCGGCCACCACCTGGGTCTTCCCCATCGGCCGGGCGGCCGCGGCGTCCGGGCTGGGAGGCATTTCTTGAAGGAGCTTGTAGAACTCCAGCTCGGTGAACAGCGCCCGGGCCTTCTCCCCGTCAATGGGCTGGCGGGCGAAGCTGGAGGCGTCGGTCAGTACTGGTAAATCGGTGCGGAAGGTGACCAGCTGCTTGGCGCGGAGCACGCTCGCGCGGTGCTGCTCGATGGCCTCGCGGATCTTCGGCTTCTTCACCTCCTCGAGCCGCGAGAGGAGGCTCTCCACGCTCCCGAACTGCTGGATGAGCTCGGCGGCGGTCTTCGGCCCGATGCCCGGAACCTTGGGCACGTTGTCGATCGGGTCACCGACCAGGGCCAGGTAGTCGCGCATCTGGCCGGGGTCGATCCCCAGCCGCTCCCTCACCTCGCGCGGCCCGGTGTGCCGGTCGAGCATCGGGTCGTAGAGGCTGACCCGCTCGTCCACCAGCTGCATGAAGTCCTTGTCCCCGGTGACGATCTGCACGTCGAAGCCCTGCTGCTTGGCGGCCAGGGCCAGGGTGCCGATGACGTCGTCCGCCTCCCAGCCGGCGTACTCGAGCACCGGAACCCGGAGCGCATCCACCACCTGGCGGACCAGCTCGAACTGGTGGGGGAGGTCCGGCGGCGGGCCCTCGCGGTTCGCCTTGTAGGTGGGGTCGATCTCCTGCCGCCCGGTGCGGCTCTCCTTGTCGAAGGCCAGCGCCACGTGGGTCGGCTTCATCTCCCGCAGCGTCTTCAGCAGCATCCGGGTGAAGCCGTAGACGGCGTTGGTGGGCAGGCCCCGGCTGGTGCTCAGGTTGGCGATGGCGTGGTAGGCGCGGAAGACGAAACCCGACGCGTCGATGAGCGTCAGGACGGGGCGGGAGCTGGGCATGACTTCGCCCGCGTCACCCTACCGCAGCACGAGCTTGATCTTCTCGTTGCAGATGAAGAACTCGTCGCCGTCCTCGACCTGCTTGCGCTTGATCCGCTGCTTGTTGAACCAGGTGCCGTTCGAGGAGCCGAGGTCCTCGATGTAGTAGGCGCCGTCGTCGCGGACGATGACCGCGTGCTCCCGGCTGACCTTGCCGGAGTTGATGATGAAGTCGCAGTGCTTGCCCCGGCCGATGACGAACCGGTCCTTGCCGATGCGGTCCAGGGCGCCGCTCTCGGCCATGAGGTAAAGCTGGCCGCCCGAGCCCGAGCGCTCCTCGTCGTCGGGGAGCTGCCGATCGAGGATGTCCAGCGGGTCGTCCGGGGTGCCGTCCGGGGCGCCGGTGTCCACCTCCCCCAGGGAGGCCAGGTCGTCCAGGTCCCCCTTCCCCAGCACCGGGGTGCCGAGAGTGGGGGCCGCCGACTCGGCGCCGGTGCTCCGCAGGGGGGCAGTCCGGGCCGGGGCGGCGGCGGCAGCGGCCACCCGGTGGTTGAGGGTGGGCTGCGCCGGGACCGGGGTCTTCAGCCGGGCGGCCACCTCCAGAAACCCGTTCAGCCGGGCGAACATGAACAGGGCCTGGTTGATGAGCCCGTCCCGCTCGCTCCCCATCTGCCGCGCCATCTCCTCGAAGGCGTCCCAGAGATGGTCGGGGATGGCCACCTTGCGGACGGGATGTGGCGGGTTGAAGTCGCCCATGGCGCGCACGCCAGGGAGGCTACCACGGTCAGTAGTGAACGCCGATGTCCACGACGTTGTCCGCGCTGTAGGTGACCGTGGTCGGAGAGAAGTCCACGATGAGGTTCCCCCCCGGATAGAGGACGAAGATGCGGTCCGCCCCCGCGCTCTGGGGCAAGGGATAGAGGTAGCGCTGGTACAGCGCCAGCGCTCCGGGGAGGTTCAGCCCGCCCACCTGGAGGCTGCCGGAGTTGAGGGGGACCGAGGCCGGGGTGTACCCGTTCACGAACGAGAAGAAGTACCCCGAGCCACGGATCGAGGGGACGTCACCGCCGGTGAGCACCGGCTCGATGCCGGCGTCGGTGACCCGGTCCCCGTTCACGAAGTAGTCGACGGTCTCGTGGAGCTGGAACGCGAGCCCGCTCGGACTGAGCCCCGCCGCCGAGGTCCCGGCATCGGCGTCGGGCCGCCAGAACCGGATGAACTGCGGTGCCCCGGCGTCGAAGAAGCTCACCGGCCGGGGCAGCTCCATCCGGCCGATGAATCCCGAGCTGGTGCCGGTCACCGTGAGGGGATGGGCGGCCAAGCTGCTGCTCCGGACGTTGTACGAGACCGGCGGCGGGCAGCTGTCGATGTGGGGGACGGTTCCGTCGGACAGCACCAGCACGTCGCCCCCGTCCAGCCCGCCGTCCAGGGTCTCGGCGAGCGCCGTCGTCCGGGTGACGAGGAACAGGCCACCGGGGCCAGGGACCAGCACTCCGCCATCGTCGGAGGAGAGCACCGGGAAGGCGAACTGGCACTCGGTTCCGGTGTAGTCCACCGGGACGACGATGTCCCCCGGCTCCACGTACCCCCGCTCGGCGAGCACCCGACTGTTGATGGACAGGGGCCAGCCTCCGTCGCTCGGGTCCCCCAGGCCCGCGTCCAGCGGCTCGCGGGCGATGCCCGCGACGATGCCCTCGTAGAGGATGTACACCGACTCGCTGTAGGGCCAGGTGCCCTGCTCGATCTTGATCTCGTCGGGCAGCGGCCCGCCGCGGAAGCTGGCCTGCGCCCCGCTGTTCAGCACCGCCTGGACGGCGGTGAGGCCGGGCGGGTTCGCCGCGAAGTTGATCTGCCGCAAGGTCATGGCGTCGAAGGCGAAGATCTGCGCCGGCGGGATGCTGTTCCCGTAGCCGGTGACGGTGACGAAGCCCAGCAGCCCGTACTGGCGCTGGAACCCGTCCAGGTACAGCGCCAGCCCGCTCGACTGCAGGACCACGTCCTGGACGATGCCGACCGAGCCGTTGTTGGCGAAGCGGATGGGGACCATCCGGTTGGCGTCCCGCGGCTTGCCGTCGGCGAACACCGGGGGTGGGCGGTAGTAGGTGTCCGGGTAACGAACGGGGCCGCCGTCCGGAAGGCGCTCGAGCACCCCCCCGTCGTACGAGTCGCGCCGGTCGTCGAAGCCGTCGATGGCCACCGGGTAGCGGACGACCGGGACCGTGCCACCGTCGGGCACCACGGTGCCGTCGGGGGAGGCCCTGGACTGGACGGTACCGGTCCGGTCCAGGTCCACCGCCAGCACCCCCACGCACTCAATCGTCCCCTGGCAGGAGGCCTCGTCGAGGATGGCGAAGATCCGTGTCCCGGCGTCCATCACCACCTCGGTGATGCCGCCGTCCACCCCCCCGTCCGTGTCGAGGTAGACGTTGTTCGGAACGCCTCCGTCGGAGTAGGCGATGACCTTCACCACGTTGCCGTGGGTGACCAGCCGCTTGACCGGGAAGCTCTCGGCGACGGTGGTGTCGGAGTTGAAGACCGCCTCGAAGGGCGAGGGGATCAGCCCGGTCGGCTGCGGATTCACCACCACGATTCGCCCCAGCTCGGACATGGTGCTCCTGTCCGAAGGCGGGAACGGGATGGGCGGGTCGAGCAGCCGGCTGGCCAGGACCAGCCGCCGTTCCTCCGGGTCCGGGGGTTGGGCCGGGTGCTGCACGGTGGGCAGGGCCACCATCGCGGTCACCACCTCGCGGGGGATCACGTCCAGGGGCTGCAGCACGTACGGGGGGAGGTTCGACGGATAGAGCGCGCAGCGCTTCGAGTCCACGCTGGTGACGCCGCGGTCCCGCGGGAGGTTGGGGAGCAGGAGCTCCCAGAGGGTGGTGTCGCTGCCGTCGAAGGTGGCGAAGTAGAGCTGCGCCTGCAGGTCGTCGGAGCTCAGGCGTGAGGCGAGCGCGGTGACCACCGAGTCGGGCCGGGGCGCGAGCCGGCCGAACTCCTTGAGCTGCTCCGGGCAGTTCAGCGCCCCGATGATGGACACCGAGGCGCTACCGGCGCCCCGGGCGAAGATCCAGTCGCCCTGCAGCGGCTGCCCCAGAGGCCCGTAGCGGGTGGGCGTGGCGAGCTCCACCGGCGCGGGCAAGGTCGGGATGGACAGGGGCAGGAGCGGGTTCGGAGCGCGGACGAAGTCGCGCTGCAGGCCGGCGCGAGGCTCGAGGTCCAGCACCCGGAGCTCGTTGCTGCGGGTGCTGGTGACGAAGAGGAGCGAGCCCGAGACCACCGAGGAGTTGGTGCCGCTGAGCCGGGTGGGCGGAGCCACGCCGCTCTGCGAGCACGCCGCGAGGGCGACGGTGAGCAGGGCGAGGAGTCGCGTCGTCACTGGATGGGATCCACGCAGTTGCGGTCGTCGGTGGCGACCAGGCAGTACTGCTTCTCGCCGATGTGGCCCACCAGCCGGGGCGCGAGCCGCCCGCCCGCCGCGGTCACCGACAGCGGGACGTCCAGCACGGCGATCCGCCCGTCTCCGAAGTTGCTGACGTAGAGCCGGGCGAAGTCGGCGCGCCGGTCGATGGCGATGGCGAAGGGCACCGCCCCTACCCCGGGGACCAGGGCGGCGATCTGCCCGAGGTCGTCGTCGTAGAAGACCAGCGAGCCATCCACCGAGCAGCTCACCACCAACAGGGGCGCCCGGTCGGGGCGGGTGATGATCTGCACGTCGTTGGGGCCCTCCGGGAGCGGCACCGCCCGGACCAGGGCGAAGGACGGCGGGAGGTTGGACTCGGCAGGCGGGGCGTTGACGTCGATCACCAGGAGCGCCGCCGGGTTGTCCACCGCCAGGTAGAGGCGGTGGCCGTCGGGGCGGAGCTGGAGCCCGCGGGCGTCGACCGAGGCCCACACCAGCTGCAGCTGCGGGTAGGCGAGCAGGTTGCTCTTCCGGTCGATCACCCGGAGCAGGACGTCGGGATCGGTGCTGACCAGCTTCGCCCGGCCGGACACGTACAGGAAGTCGGGGGTGACCACGATGCTGTTCGACGCCCCCCGCCCGATGGTGCTGAACGCCGAGTCCGGCACGACGTAGCCGGCGTCCGGCGTCCAGGTGGCGCGGGCTGCGTCGAGGTCGGCCTGGTGCAGGGTCACCAGGTAGTTCTGGAGGTTGGTCGTGCTCTGCGCCGGGCTGGACGCCGGCCGGAGGTGGGTGACGTAGATCTCGTCGGTGTTCGGGTCGAGCGCCACGCTGTACGGCTGGGGTGCGGCGGGGATGCCGAACGATCCCGGCGTCTGCGCCAGCGCCAGCTGGAGCGAGTCCACCGTGCAGTCGCTGCCCCCGGAGAAGAAGCAGCGCAGGGGCACCCCACCGTCCGCGGGCTGGGTGATGTCCATGATCGCCAGCTCGTCCCCCTCCGCGCGCGAGGGAACGAACAGCCGGGTCCCGGCGTCGTCCGCCGTGGCCAGGCCCGCGAAGGGGGCGATGGTCACGATCGGGGCAGGCCCGCCATCGGGCGTGAGCCGGGTGAACTGCACCGGCCGACCCTGGTCGGAACCGCCGTCCGGGGGAGGAGCCATCGCCACCCCGGGCGGGGGGAGAGCCCGCCCGTCGGGTGAGCGCACCTGCGCGAGATCCACCGCCGTGACCCAGCCGATGTCGAAGCGCCGGTCGAAGTCCGAGTTGGCGACGTACAGCCGCCCCAGCCCGCCATCGGGGTCGCCCGCGGAAACGAAGGCCACGCCGGTCGGGTAGTAGAGTCGGGACTCCACCGGCGGACGGCCGACGAGATCCCGGTTGCACGCGACGGCGAGGAGGAGGGTCGAGACGAGGGTGAGGCGCATCAAAAGGGCGCGCATCCTAGAGATCCACGACCCGGCGTCGCAAGGACTAGCGGCGAGCAAAGAACAGGGGCAGCCCCCGCGTTCTTCCCTCATCTCAGCGCCGGGGTGTGGGGTCGTCCTTCCCGCCCGTGGCCCGCCAGTAGTCGGTGAGGATCCGCTGCACCCGGTCGGCGTTGGGGTACGTGCGGCACGACAGGAGGTACGTCTCGTAGGCGCGGGTACCGGCGCGCGGCTCCCCCAGCTTGGCGTGGGCGCTGCCGAGGATCAGGTACGCCCAGCCCGCCTTCGGATCGAGCTCCAGCGCCCGCTGGAGCTTGGGGACGGCGCGCTTCACCTCCGCCTGGTCCTTGCTGTCGGTGAGGCGGGTGCCCTCCTGGAGCAGCTTCCGGACCGAGCCGTCCTTCACCTCGGGGCCGCAGACCAGCCCCGGCAGGCTCTTCCCCTCGAACCGAGGCGTGTAGGGGAGGACCGACGACGGCGGCAGCTCGTCGTCCTCGCGGGTCTGGCTGTCGATCTCCGCCTCCAGCACCGGCGGAGCGGCGAGCAGCAGCACCAGAAGGCGAATCACGCGATCCCCCCGGTCTCGGCCTGGATGCGGGACAGGTCCGCCAGGGGGGCGAACACCTGGGCCACCTCGCGGAGCAGGCGTACCCGGTTCTCTCGCACCTGGCGGTCGTCGGTCATCACCAGCACCTGGTCGAAGAAGGCGTCCACCGGCCCCTTCAACGCCCGGGCGGCGGCGAGCGCGGCCGGGGCGTCCTCGGCGGCGAGCGCCCGGTGCACCTCGCCCGAGGCCCGACGCGCGGCCTGGGAGAGCGCGGTCTCGGTGGCCTCCTGGAACAGCCGGGGATCGGCCGGCTCGGGGGAGACGTCCCGACCCTGCTTCTCGACGATGTTCACCACCCGCTTGAAGGCCATGGCCAGCTCGGTGAAGTCCCGTGCCCCCACCACCTGGGCGAAGGCGTCGAGCCGCGCCCGCGCCAGAAGCAGGTCGTCGAACCCCGCGGCCAGCACCGCCTCCACCACGTCGGCGCGGGCCCGGTCCGCCCACAGCGCGCGCAGCCGCCCACGGAAGAACTCCAGCAGCTGCGCCCGGGCGTCCGCCACCGGCGCCGCGCCGAGCCCGAGCTTCTTCCCCACCCCCTCCAGCGCCTGGTCCAGCGCCGCGCCGAGCGAGAGCCGGTATCCACGGCCCAGGACGAGGTGGACCACCCCGAGACACGCGCGGCGCAGCCCGAAGGGGTCCGCCGACGCCGTGGGCGGTTTCCCCAGGGCGAAGAGCCCGGCCAGCGTGTCCAGCCGGTCCGCCATGCCCACCAGCGCGCCCGGGTCGTCCGCGGGCACCGGGTCCGAGGCGCCGCGGGGCAAGTAGTGGTCGGCAATGGCCTGGGCCACCGCCCGGGGCTCACCGGAGGCGAGCGCGTACTCCCGCCCCATCGCCCCCTGCAGCTCGGGGAACTCCCCCACCATCCCGGTGGTCAGGTCCGCCTTGGCCAGGAGCGCTGCCCGGTCCACCACCTCGAGGAGCTCGGGCCGGCCCACGGCCCGGGTGAGCGCCGCGGCGAGCAGCCGGATGCGGCCCACCTTCTCGGCGTAGGTCCCGAGCTTGCCCTGCCACACCACCCGCTCCAGCGCGGGCACGCGGGCGGCCAGCGAGATCTTGCGATCCTCGTCGAAGAAGAAGCGGGCGTCGCTGAGCCGCGAGCGCAGCACCCGCTCGTAGCCTCGGAGCGAGAGCGCCGGGTCCCGGACCGGGGTGTTGGAGATGGCGACGAAGCGCGGGAGCAGCCGTCCGTCCGGCCCGAGCACCGGGAAGTAGCGCTGGTGCGAGGTCATCTCCTGGACCAGCACCTCGGGCGGGAGGTCCAGGTGCCGCTCCTCGAAGCTCCCCAGCAGTGCGCTGGGCCACTCCACCAGCTCGGTCACCTGGTCGAGCAGCCCCTGGTCCTCGCGGATGCGGCCACCGGCGCGCCGGGCGGCCTCGACCGCCTCGTTCCGGATGCGCTCCTTGCGCACGCCGACGTCGGCCAGCACCTGGGCCCGCTCCAGCAGCCCGGGGTAGTCCCGGGGATGGGAGACAGGAAATGGCCCGGGCGAGAGGAAGCGGTGGCCGAGGGTCATCCGCCCGCTCTTCACGTCGGCGAAGACCACCGGGACCACCTCCTGGCCGTGGAGTGCCAGCAGCCACTGCACCGGCCGGGCGAAGCTCTGCTCCACGTCACCCCAGCGCATGCGCTTCTTGAACTGGATGCCTTGCACCGCGGCGCCGAGCAGCGCCGGCAGCAGCGCGCTCGCCGGCCGTCCGGGCTCGGTCACCTCCACCGCCAGGTACTCGCCCTTGGGCGTCTGGACCCGTCGGAGCGCGGACAGCGCCACGCCCTGCGCCTCGGCAAATCTGGTCGCAGCCTTGGTGGGGCTGCCATCCGGCGCGAAGGCGGCCTTCACCGGGGGCCCGAGCGCCTGACGGGTGGCATCCGGGCTGCGCTCTGCCACTGCCTCGACCACCACCGCCAGCCGCCGGGGGGTGGCGAAGGTGCGAGCCCCGGCGTGGCCGAGCCGGGCACCATCGAGCCCCGAGAGGACCAGGGTCCGCAGCTGCTCCACCGCAGGCTCGACCTCGCCAGCCGGCAGCTCCTCGGTGCCGATCTCGAAGAGCAGCGCCTCGCTCACGGCTTCGGCTCCGCGAGGAAGGACTCCCAGCTCTTGCTCGCCGGGACGCCCTCCAGCAACGGTGGCTGCTGCCCGACCGTCCACCCCGTCTTGACCAGCGGGAACCCGAGCTCGGCGCGCACCTTGAGGTACGCCTCGGCGCAGGCCCGGGCGTTGTCCCGTACCCGCTTGATGAAGCCCGCCCGCTCGGTGACGCTGATCGCCCCCCGGGCGTCGAGCAGGTTGAAGGTGTGCGAGCACTTCAGCGCCGCCTCGTAGGCCGGCAGCGGCAGCCTCTGGGCGAGGAGCCGGGTGCACTCCTTCTCGTAGATCTCGAACAGCTGCAAGAGCACCGCCGGGTCCGAGGCCCGGAAGGCGTAGGTGCTCATCTCCACCTCGTTGCGGTGGAACACCTCGCCGTAGCTCACGCCCTTCACCCACTCGACGTCGAAGATGGTGTCGACGTTCTGCAGGTACATCGCGATGCGCTCCAGCCCGTAGGTCAGCTCGGCCGCGACCGGCTTGCACTCGAAGCCGCCGCACTGCTGGAAGTAGGTGAACTGGGTGATCTCCTGGCCGTCACACCACACCTCCCAGCCGAGCCCCCAGGCCCCCAGGGTGGGCGCCTCCCAGTCGTCCTCGACGAAGCGGATGTCGTGCTCCAGCGGGTCGATGCCGACGACCTTCAGCGAGTCGAGGTAGAGGCCCTGCACGTCCTTGGGCGAGGGCTTGAGGATGACCTGGAACTGGTGGTGCTGGAACAGCCGGTTGGGGTTCTCCCCGAAGCGCCCGTCGGCCGGGCGGCGCGAGGGCTGTACGTAGGCCACGTTCCACGGCTCGGGGCCGAGCGCGCGGAGGAAGGTGGTGGGGGCCATGGTGCCCGCGCCAACCTCGACGTCGTAGGCCTGGGCGAGGATGCACCCCTGCGCCGCCCAGTGGCGCTGGAGAGCGAGAATCAGTTCCTGGAAGGTCATCGCCAAGCGAGGCGCACCCTAGGAGCCTGTAGGGCATAGGGCAACGCCGCCATGAGCTAGTCGACGCCGACGCTGCGCAGGAAGTCGACGCTCTTCAGCCGCCGGCCGAGCTGTGCCTCGATGAACCGGGCCAGCAGCCCGCGCGCCTCGGCCCGGAGCGCGGGGGGGAGCGGCTTCTGGGCCCCGGCCTGGATCTCGGCCAGCCCTCCGAGCACCGCCGGGTCGACGCGCGGCCCGCTCGCCCGGGCGCTGCACCCCGCGCAGACCGCACCGCCGTGGTCCACGTCGAACCGGGGAGCGTCCCCCGGCGGTCCACCGCAGAGGGCGCAGGCGTCGAAGCGGGGCATGAGGCCGGCCAGCGACAGCGCCTGCAGCTCGAAGGCCAGCACCGAGGTGGGGCCGGCCTCGCCGGCGTCGAGCCGGCCGAGCCAGTCCACCGCCAGCGAGAGGAGCTCGGGCACGGGCTCGCCCTCCCGGAGCAGCTCCCGGCACAGCTCGAGCGCGTACAGCGCGCGGGCGATCCGGGGCAGCTCCTGCCGGATGCGGGGAAAGGCGTGCACCACCTCCACCGCGTCGAGCCGGACGGTCGAACCGCGGCGCTCCACCAGCCGCGCCCGCAGCACCGTGCCCGGCTCGAGCGCCCCGGCAAAGCGGCGGCGGCTCTTGCGCGCGCCCGCGGCGAAGGCGGTCAGCTTCCCCCGACTCCGCGTCAGCAGGGTGACCAGCCGGTCGGCGTCGCCGTAGTCCAGCGTCCCCAGCACCAGCGCCTCGTCCTCCCAGCGGTCCACGCTCAGGGCTCCGGAGTACTCGACTCAGGGCCGTCCGCCCTGCCCTCCCAGCCGGTCGCGGAGGCGCAGGCACTCGTCCCGGACGCGGGCCTGGGCCTGGCCGGTGGCGTTCTCCACGCAGGCGTCGAAGCTGGCCCGGGCCTCGGCGGCGCGGCCTTGCCGCACCTGGCAGCTGCCCAGCAGCTGGTGGGCCTCCGCCACCTTGGGGCAGGCTTGCACGAACCTTCCGAATTCGGTGCACGCCGCCGCGAGGTCGCCCCGGGCGTCCTGGACGAGGCCGAGGTCCTTGTAGCCCAGGCAGAACTGAGGATTGGTGGTGACCGAGGCCCGGAGGTGCTCGATGGCCTGGGTGCTGTTGCCCTTCTTGAAGTACGCCCAGCCGAGGTTCGCCTCGGCGATGTAGGGCGTGGCGTAGAGCATGTCATTCAGGGCCTGCTCGTACTGGGCGATGGCCTCGTCCAGCCGGCCCTCGTCCAGGTACAGGTTCCCGAGGTTCACCCTGACCTCGGAGAACGAGGGGCGGATCTCCAGTGCCCGCTTGTAGTGCTTCTCCGCGTCGTCCTTCTTGTCGAAGGACAGGTGGAGCAGGACCGCGATGGCGTTGTGCGCCTCGGCGAAGTCGTCGTCGAGCTTCAGCGACTCCTCGAACTCCTTCAGCGCGCTGCGCACGTCGCCGGCGTTCTGGGCGTTGATTCCCAGGTCGTAGTGCGCCTCGGCGCCCTGCCGCTCCTTCTCGGTGGGGATGTGAACACAGGATGCGAGCACGCCCGCGGCGGCCAGGGCGAGGATTGCGGCGGAAGGGCGGAGCATTCTTCTTTCCGGACTCTCCCCGATGCCTAGAACGAGGAGAACAGCCGCGCCAGGGACGCCCCGGTCGCCGCGGCGGGCGTCCCGGGCTGAGGGCTGGGGGGAGCGACCATGGAATTGCTCCCGGTCGCGGCCCGCCCGCCCCGCCACACCGGGACGGACTGGAGCAGCTCGGCCTGGTGCTCCGGCGACAGCGAGCGGAAGTTGAGGTTGTCCATCATGAAGCCCATCGACTCCACGAAGCCCAGGGCCTCCGTCTGCAGCGCCCGGTACTCCTCGGGCGTCTGGGCGGTGGCCGGCGTGGTGTAGACCGCGCACTCCTTGGTCTCGGACAGCCAGAGGTAGACACCCACCGAGAAGCCGTGGGTCCCCCGGAGGCAGGCGATGAATGCCTGGGCCGGCCCGGCGCGCCGACCGGGCACCACCACGTGGGGGGCGTTGATGCTCTGGAACAGGGCCGCCACCTGCTCGCGTGCGGCCTCGAGTCCACGCGCCTGGTCGTCGAGCGAGAACACGGAAGGAGTGACGGCCGTTATGCCACGACCGGGGCGGGCGGTTCTAGCGAGTCGCCGGCCCGGGGTCGCGGAGGGCAAAGGCCCAGTCGCCGCCCAGGCCCTCTCCGGCGCGGAAGCGCTGGAAGTCGCGCTTCACCCGCCGCGGGTAGAACCGGAACGGCTCGAGGACCCGCTCGCGGACGGCCTGGCGGATGCGGTCCGGGCCGGCGTTGTACGCCATCAGGGCCATGGAGAGGTCGCCCCCGAAACGGTCCTGGAGCGAGCGCAGGTAGCGGATGCCCAGGCGGACGCACACCGCCGGATCGGCCGCCATCTCCTCCTTGCTCAGCCGGAGGCCCTGCTTCTGGGCGAACCAGTGGAGCGTCACCGGCTGGATCTGCATCAGCCCGCGGGCTCCCCGGGAGCTGACCGCGTCCACGTCGAAGTCGCTCTCCACGTCGATGATCGCGAGGATCAGCAGCGGATCGTAGCCGGCCCGGCGGGCCTCCTCGGCGACGGCACGGCTGACCTGCGCCCGGAGCACCAGCCCCAGCTCGGGGGCCCGCTTCGCCAGGACGGAGTCGATGAGGGGGAGGTCCGGGTTCGGCTGCACGGCGGCCGCGGCCGGCTCGACCGTGGGCCGGGCCCGCCCGTGCACGGTGCTCTCGATGCGGGCCGCCCCGAGCAGCAGGGTTGCCGCCACGAGCGGCAGCACCGCGCAGTGCGAGCTCAACGCGTGCATCTGGAACAGCAGTCGTCGCACCTACGCGCCTCGCTCCAGCCTCTCCAGCCGCTCGGCCACCCGGTCCACCCGGGCGGTCAGTGCCTGGACCTCTTCCCGCCTGGGCACCCGGAGGCGCTGCAGCGCGCCACGGACCCGCTCCTCCAGACCCTGCTCCAGCTCCTTCCGCTGCGCCGCCAGCCGCTCGGCCAGGTCGGTCATCTGGCGCCGCACCTCGTCCTGACTCCACCCGGCGACCGTCTGTGCCCTTTGCACGACCCGGGCCGCCTCGTCCTCCACGCTGGACATCGCGGTCACGGCCTGGGCCCACATCCGCTCCAGGGCCTCCACCACCGGCCGTCTGTCCTTTGGAACCTCGCCAGCCATCTCGGGACTCCAGGCCTGTAGGACTCCAGCCCAGACATCAGGCAGGGCGTCGGTTGAGTCGCTCAAACATAAGCGCCACCCCTGGGTGAAGCCATCTCAGGGGGCCGCGCGGTGGGGTGGGAGTGACCCACCCGCGGTGCTAGGCGCGCACGTCGGTCTTGGTCGGCGTCTTCTTCTCCACCAGGGCGTCCACCTTCTTCGACAGCTTCGACAGCTCCCGGGTGAGGGCCTTGATTTGGCTTTGGGTCGCCACGCCGGCGGCCTGGATGAAGCGATTCTGGAACGTCTCCGCCTGCTTGCGGACCTCGTTTCCGAGCGCCTTGGTGCGCTTGGCGGTGCTGGCCTGCAGCTCCTGGCCCTTCGCCACCCACTCCTTGATGGTCTTCTCGGCCTGCTCCTGGATGACCGCGAACCGCTTCTGGGCCTCCACGAGCTGCTCCTTCACGAACGCCGGAACCTCGTTGTTCTTCGACATGGCACTTGCCTCCTTGTGGCGGATCCTCGACGGGCTGGCTGACGTGCCACCCGGCAATCCCTCCATAACGCACCGCGGCACGGAGTCAAGAGGCCGGTCGATTTCCCGGGTCAGAAGGTGACGTCGGCCTGGCCCACCATGGCGGACGATGCCCGCGCCGCCCTTCGTGCCGAGTCCGAAGAGGCCGCTACTTCGTGGCCGTCGCGGCAGCCTTCTTGCGCTCGCGGCGCTTCTTCCAGTGCTGCCTGATCTTCATCTGCTTGCGGCGGTGCTTGCTCCTGCTGCGGGCCATCCGGTGCTCCTCCGGGTTCGGATTCTGGTGACCGCGGGCTCCTAGCAGACCGGGCACCGGCCCGTCACGCCTCCGACCCGCCCGGAGGACGGGTGGGGAAGGGAATTCCCTCCGCCCCGCGCACCGCGGTGGGCAGCGCGTCGGAGACCTTCACCGTGCCCTCGCGGTCCAGGTCGGGTGGGGGCTCGGGCGCCGGAGGGCGGCGGCGCGGTCCGAGCGCGGGGCGTACCGCCTCGACGAAGCGGCGCACCTCGCCCAGCGGGAGGGCCGGACAGTGGTTGCCGTTGATGCCAGTCATCGGGCCGGCCATGCACATCGAGTTGAGGATGGCCTCCTCCGTGGCCTCCATCACCGCCTCGTAGAGTGGGTCCAGCCGCTGATCGAGGAGGAACTTCACCTTGGTCACCATCTTCCGCGTGCGACGGGGGATGATGTTCGAGGTGGAGAATCCGACCACGATCTCCCCCGAGCCGTGCGCGGCGTAGCTCCCCACCCTGCCGATTCCCAGGGCCACCCGTCGGCAGAGCCGGTTGATCTGGTTGGGGAGAATCGGCGCGTCGGTGGCCACCACCGCGATGATGCTCCCGTAGGTCGCAGTGCGCCGGGGCACCTCCCGGAAGCGCTCCTCAAGCACCTCCCCGAGCGGCAGCCCACCCACGCGGAGGTTGTGCATCTTCCCGAAGTTGGACATCACCAGCACGCCCAGGGTGTAGCCGCCGTGCGACTCGGGGAGCTTCCGCGAGGACGTGCCGATGCCGGCCTTGAAGTCGCAGGTCACCATCCCGGTGCCGCCGCCCACGCTGCCCTCCGCCACCGGCCCGCCGGCCGCCGAGGCCACCGCCGCGCGGACGTGCTCCTCGCGCACGTGCCGCCCGGTGATGTCGTTCAGCCAGCTGTCGTCGCACTCCCCCACCACCGGGATGATGACGTCGTGCTCGTCGCCGATGCCCGGGTGCTGCTCGACCATGATGCGGGCCATCGCGTCCGAGGCCGCACCCACCGACATGGTGTTGGTGAGGAGGATGGGCGTCTCCAGCAGACCCCACTCCATCACCTGGGTGAGACCGGAGACCTCGCCCGCGCCATTGAGCACGAAGCCGCCCCCGTGCAGCCGCTCCATGAAGATGTTCCCCCCGCTGGGGACGATGGCGGTGACCCCGGTGCGCACCGGGCCCTTCCCCGGACGGAGCGGGCCCTCGCCCTCGATGAGCGTGGTGTGGCCGACCAGGACCCCGCCGACGTCGGTGATGGCGTTGTAGCGCCCGGTGCGGAAGCGCCCCAGCGGCAGATCCAGGGCCCGGGCCCGGACCCGTGGAACCGCGGTCTCATCGGCCATCATCGCCAGAGACCTTACTCCTTCGCCCGCGCGCCCTCGATCAGCATGGTGGTGAAGATGGGCACCAGCTGCTCCACCGGCGGCACGGAAAGCTCCATGGCGCTGAACTGCCCGTTGGCCACGAACTCCGACAGCCCGTGCACCATCGACCAGGCGCACAGCGCGGGGATGAGCGGGTCCCCGGGGCGGATGGCCCCCACCGTCTGGCAGACCTGCACCGCGGAGATCAGCACCCCGAAGCAGCGATCCGCCGTCTCTTCCAGCTCGCACTCCTCGCGCGCCCAGTCGATGTCCTTGCCGAACATGACCTGAAAGTGGGCTCGCTGGGTGGTGGCGAAGAGCACGTAGGCCACGCCGATGGCCTGGAGCGCCCGCACCGGATCGTCGCGCAGGGGGGCCGAGCGATCGAGCATCTGGATGGTCAGCATCCGGAAGCCCTCCTCTGCCACCGAAGAGAGGAGCGCCTGCTTGTCGGCGAAGTGCCGGTACGGTGCGGCGTGGGTGACGCCCGCCCGTCGGGCCACCTCCCGGAGCGTGAGCGCGCTGGCCCCCTCCACGGAGAGCACCTCCAGCGCGGCGTCGAGCAGGGCGCGGCGGAGGTCGCCGTGGTGGTAGCGGCCCCGCTTCTTCTCCACCGCCGCGCGGCGCGCTGCGGGGCGCACCCGGGCCCGCGTCACCGGGCTCACCCCTTGCCCTCGCGCAGCTCGGGGCCGGACAGCAGCTCGGCCTGCACTCCGCTCCCGTTGCCGTTGGCCTGGACAGGCACGTCGGCCGCGCGGCGTGACTGCTCGCGCTCCTTGTAGCGGCGGATGGCCCCGCTGAGGATCTCCCCGATCAGCGTCCGGTAGTCCATGCCCGCGCCCTTGGCGATGAGGACCAGGTCGCTCCACCCCGGGGTGAGCCCGGGCAGGGGGTTGCACTCCAGGAAGTAGAAGCGCCCCCGCCCGTCCATCCGGAAGTCGATGCGTGCCACGTCCCGGCACCCCAGGGCCATGAACGCCCCGCGGGCCGCGGTGCGGAGCTTCTCGATCTGGTTCGGCTCCAGCTTGGCTGGCACGTCGTAGCGGATCCGATCGTTCCAGTCGAGCTTGTGCTGGAAGCTGTAGACCGGGTTCTCCTCCTCGGTATCGACGAAGACGATCTCCATCGGGGGGAGCACCCGCGGCCTCCGCTCGCCCAGCAGGCCGACGGTGAACTCCCGGCCGCGGATGTACTCCTCCACCAGCGCCGGCTGCTGGTACTTGCTCACCATCTCTCGCACCACGTCGCGGAGCTCGGCCTCGTTCTGCACCACGCTCTTGCTCACCACGCCCTTGCTCGAGCCCTCGGCCACCGGCTTCACCATCAGCGGGAAGTCGGTGAACTCCCGATTCAGGCGCTCCTTGCCGGTGGTGAAGATCTGGAAGTTCGGGGTGTGGATGCCGTGCTGCCGGACGATCTTCTTGGCCAGCGCCTTGTCCAGCGCCAGCGACAGCGTCGCCGGATCGCTTCCTGTATACGGGATGTCCAGCAGCTCCAGCAGCGACGGGACCTGGGCCTCGCGGTTCCGTCCCTTGAAGCCCTCGGCGATGTTGAACACCAGATCCAGCGGCGTGACCGCCAGCACGTTGGGCAGCTCCTGGTTCGCCTCGAGATCGATGACCTCGTGTCCCCAGCTGGCGATGGCCTCGCGGATGGCCTGCAAGGTGCTCGGGCTGTCGTACTCGGCCTCCGAGTCCTCCACCGCGTCGGCGGTGGGCTTGATGCGCTTGACGTTGTAGGCAAAACCGACCCGGAGCGGCCCGGTCTTGCGCGGAGGCTTGCCCTGACGCCGCGGGCCGTCCTTGATGCCGTAGCGGCGTGCCGCGGCCTGGATGACCGAGCCGATGACCGCGTCGAAGTGCAGTCCGTCCAGCTCGGCGGCGGCGTAGATGCCCGCGCCTGGCTCCAGCGAGGGCAGCGCGTTGATCTCCAGGAAGTAGGGCACGCCGGCGTCGCTCATCCGGAAGTCGATCCGGCCCAGGTCACGGCAGTCGGTGAGCCGGAACACGGTTTGCGCCGTCCGCCGGAGCTCGTCGGCGATGGCGGTGGGAATGGCCGCCGGGGCCTTCACGCTCACCGCCTTGTCCTCGGAGGTCTTCAGCGCGTAGTCGTAGATGGCGTAGCGGCGGCGGCGGGACAGCTCCGGGTCGATGACGTACTCCACCGGGGCCAGCACGCCGTCGTAGTCGTTCTCCACCGCGGCGAGGTACGGGACGGTGAGGTCACGACCCGAGATGTACTCCTCCACCAGGATGCCGGCGGGGTAGCGCTCCAGCGCGCGGCGGACCTTCTCCTCCAGCTCGGCCACGGTCTCCGCCACCGAGTCCTGGGTGATGCCCTTGCTGCTTCCCTCGAAGTTCGGCTTGACGATGACCGGGAAGCGCAGGGCCGAGGCCTTCAGCTCGTCGAGCTTCTCGATGTACTGCCAGCCGGGAGTGCGGACGTCGTGGTCGCGAAGGATGAGCTTGGTCAGCTGCTTGTCCAGGGTGACCGCCAGGGCGTAGGCGTCACTCCCCGTATACGGGAAACCCAGCTCGTCGAAGAGCGCCGGGTAGAAGGCCTCGCGGAAGCGCCCCCGCCTTCCCTCCGCAGTGTTGAAGATGAGGTCCGGTGAGTAGGCCTCGAGCCGGGCCACCGTCCGCGAGGCGGGCCCCGAGACCTCGAAACGCTCCAGCCGGTGCCCCAGCCGGTCGATGGCCCCGGCGAGGGCGTCGACCGTCTGCTGGGTGTCGAACTCCGCCTCCTCTTCCGAGTCGGAGAGGCGGAGGTTGTAGGTCAGCGCGATGCGCACGGCGGTCAGCGTCCTCCCGAGGAATCGGACCGGTCGGCGGTGCCGGTCATCCAGCGCTCCGGTCCCACCGGCACGCCCTGGGCGCGGGCCAGCGCCTGCGAGCCCGAGACCACCTTCCCATCCACCACCTGGGTCTGCGCCCAGACGTCGCCCAGGCGGCGGCCGAGCGGATCGCGGAGCGCCTTCCAGGCCTCGACCGCGGCGATGACCACCCCCCCCGCCAGCCCGGCCCGGAGCCCCAGCGGCTCCGGCATCATCCGGAGCAGCACGACCAGCGCCAGCGGGGCGTTGCGCAAGGTGCTGTCCCGGAAGCGCGCGTCGGTCCGCATCGGGAGGAACACCGCCTTCACCCCGAAGATGCGCTTGCCCACGCTCTGGCCATGGAAGATGCCGTCGGCGAGCAGGAGATAAAGGAGGGCCACCACCAGCCCGGCCCGCCCGGCGGCGAGCGCCAGGACCCAGGCCACGCCCAGGTCGGCCAGGCGCGCCATGCCCCGCAGCAGCAGCGAGCAGCGCGGATACGGCGACTCGGGGATCCCATCCTCGGGAACGACCCTCAGGTCTGGCGCGCGCAGCCGGCTCATGACTCCTCTCCTTCCGCGGCCAGCGCCGCCAGCCGACCCCAGGCGTCGTGGACCCGGGCCTCGGTCCTCGCCTCGGCCGCCTGCGCCGCCTCCGCCGCGGGCGCCTCGCTGGCGCGGGTGAAGAAGACGAAGGCCATCGCCGGGCGCTTGGAGGACTCGCGCATCGCGAACTGCACGTTCTCCAGGGTCCAGCCCTGGCGGACCCAGACGTTCACCGTGTGCTCGAGGCTGCCCTCGTCCACGGTGGAGAGCTCCACCACCTTGTAGTGGAGAGCCGCCGGTCGAGGCGGAGGCTTCCCCGAGCTCCTGCCCCTGCCCTTCCGCGCGCGGCTCACGAGTTCAGCAGCTCGGCGGCTTCCACCGCGTGGTAGGTGAGGATGAGGTCCGCGCCGGCGCGCTTGATGGAGGTCAGCACCTCCATCATCACCCGGGGCCCGTCGATCCATCCGTTCGCCGCGGCCGCCTTGAGCATCGCGTACTCCCCCGAGACGTTGTATGCGGCCACCGGAACGTCGAAGCGCTCCTTCACCCGGGCAATCACGTCCAGGTAGCTGAGCGCGGGCTTCACCATCACCATGTCCGCGCCCTCCTCCAGGTCGAGCGCGGTCTCCTTGAGCGCCTCGCGGACGTTGCCCGGGTCCATCTGGTAACCGCGCCGGTCTCCGAACTGGGGCGTGCTCTGCGCCGCCTCCCGGAACGGCCCGTAGAACCCGGAAGCGTACTTCGCGGCGTAGCTGAGGATGGGCGTCCCGGCGAGCCCCGCCCCGTCGAGCGCGGTGCGGATGGCCCTCACCCGCCCGTCCATCATGTCGGAGGGGGCGACGACGTCCGCGCCGGCCCGGGCACACGAGACTGCCATCTGTGCCAGCAGGGGCAGGCTCTGGTCGTTGTCCACCTCGCCCCCGTGGATGACCCCGCAGTGGCCGTGGTCGGTGTACTCGCAGAGGCACACGTCGGCGATGAGCTGCAGCTCGGGCACCGAGGCCTTCATCGCCCGGAGCGCCTTCTGGACGATGCCGTCCTCGGCCCAGGCCCCCGTCCCCCGCGGATCCTTGTGGCCCGGGATGCCGAAGAGGATGACTGCCGGCACCCCCACCGCCCGGGCGCGCTTTGCCTCCTCGACCGCCAGGTCGACCGAGAGGTTGTCGATGCCCGGCATGGAGGGCACTGGCTTCCGGACGTTCCGGCCCTCGACCACGAAGAGCGGGTAGATGAAGTCCGACGGCCGGAGCTCGGTTTCGCGCACCATGCGCCGGAGCGCCTCGGTGCGGCGCAGTCGGCGGGGACGGTGGGTCGGAAAGGCCATTCTGACGGCTCTGTTTTACCGCGACCGCCGACTCCGCGCATTAAACAGGCGCCCCATGCCCGGCGGCTTCTCCTGGACGGAGATCGGCGTCGACCCCGCCCGGGTCCGCATCATCCGCGAGGTGCCCCTGCCATCCCGGGGCGACTTCGTCCTGTACTGGTGCATGGTGAATCAGCGCGTGCCCCACAACCACGCGCTGCAGACGGCCATCGCTCTGGGGAACAGGCTCCGGCTTCCGGTCGTCTGCTACCACGCGCTGCGGCCGGACTACCCGCACGCCTCCGACCGGCTGCACGCCTTCGTCCTCCAGGGGCTGGACGAGCTGGGGGGCGCCATGCGCGCCCGGGGGGTGCCGTACTGGCTCGAACTCCCCCGGACCACCGCCCAGCACCTCCCCCGGCTGGCGGAGCTCGGGAAGCGGGCGGCGGCCATCGTCTCCGACTGGTTCCCCTCCTTCATCATCCCCGGGCACCTGCGCGGGGCGGCGAGGACGCTGGCGGTTCCACTGGTGGCGGTGGACGCCTCCTGCGTGGTTCCCATGCAGCGCATCCCCGAGAAGCAGGTAGGGGCCTACGCGCTCCGGCCCAAGCTCCGGAAGCTCTGGCCGGAGTACCTGGGCAAGCTCCCCGACGGGCCCGACCCTGCGCACGCCCCGGCCTCCTTTGTGGGCCCAGCAGACGCTGCGCGCGCACGCCAGGGACCGGCGCGAGCACCTCTACACGCTCGAGCAGCTCGACCGGGGCGAGACCGGCGACCCGCTCTGGAACGCCGCCCAGCGCGAGCTCCGCGAGGAGGGGCGCATCCACGGCTACCTACGCATGCTGTGGGGGAAGAAGATCCTCGAGTGGAGCCCCTCGCCGGACGAGGCGCTGGGGCGGCTCGCCCACCTCAACGACCGTTACGCGCTCGATGGACGGGACGCGGTCAGCGTGGCCAACTTCATGTGGGTGCTCGGGCTGCACGACAGGCCCTTCCAGGAACGCCGGGTCCTCGGCAAGGTTCGGCCGATGAGCTCGCTCCGGACGGCGGAGAAAGTCGACCTGGGACCCTACCTGGCCCGCTACGGTGGGCCGGACGCAGCCCGGGTGAAGCTTCCGAGGCGACGCAAGGCTGAAGGAGTCTGAACGACGATGGGCAAGATCGACTTCCACGTGGCGCACACGCTCTCGCTCGCCGAGGCCAAGAAGCGGATGGAGCGCCTCACCGCCCACTGGGCCAAGCACGGCATCCAGTCCACCTGGGCCGGAGACGAGGCGAAGCTCCACGGCAGGGTGCTGGGCATCCACCTGGATGCGACGCTGCGGGTCACCGACAAGACGGTGGGCGGAGAAGCGAGCGATCCCGGGCTCCTGCTTCGCGGGCAGGCAAAGAAGTACCTGACCCACAAGTTCGCGACCTGGCTCGACCCGAAGAAGTCGATCGAGGAGCTCGAGCGGAGTTGAGTCCGGCTCCGCCCTGAGGAGGTCCAAGGCCCGCCTCGGCGAGCGGCAGACCCCTCCTCGGGCGGCCTGCGCGCCTTCGAGAGCTCAGGGGAGGCACGGGCGTGTTGCATTCGAGCCGGCGGCCTCGGCCACGGGGTGCGCTGCAAGCCGTCCCGGCCGGGCGACCGATTCGGTATGCCCAGGGCGCTTCCAAATACCAAACCGGTCGGGCAGCTGGGCCGGGGGGGGGCCGGCACCTGGCGGGCCCGTCCCGAACGGTTTCGCTGACCGCGTACTCGAAGCACCGCCCTCAGCTCCGGTGGGGTCGGCGGCTCACGTGAGCGGCGCGGGGTCGCGCAGGCCGTCCGGGACCGCCTCCGCGCACCGCCTCACGACCGGCGGTGTCCCATCGGGGCAACGTGCACACGGGCGACGCCCCCCTGGGGCGCCGTTCCACGCGCTTGCGCTAGGGTCCCCCATCGATGCGTGACACCCGGATGAGCCTGGCCAGCTTCGAGCGACTCGCTACCCGGGGGAACCTCGTGCCGGTGTGGCGCGAGCTCCCGGGGGACACCGAGACGCCGGTCAGCGCCTTCCTCAAGCTGCCCACGCCCTCGCACGCCTTCCTGCTCGAGTCGGTGCAGGGCGGCGAGCGCTGGGGCCGGTACTCCTTCCTCGGGGACGAGCCCATCGCGCTGGTGCGCCAGGGTCCGGACGGGGTGGTGATCGAGCAGGCCGGCTCGCGCACCTTCGAGGACCAGCTGCCCCCGCTGGACGCCCTTCGCGAGCTGATGGAGCCATTCGAGTTCGCGCGGCCCGAAGACGCCCCGCCCTTCGTCGGCGGCCTGGTGGGCTACCTGGGACACGGCGCGGTGCGCTGGTTCGAGCCCCGCGTGCCCCAGCGCCACGGGCCCGATCCGGACTTCCCCGACGGCGAGTGGATGCTCGTCGACCGCTGCGCGGTGTTCGACAACCTGAGTCACCGGCTCCGAACCTGGGCCTCGGTGCACCTGCCGCTCCACGGCAGCGTGGAGGCCGCGTACCGGGCGGCGATGGAGCGGGCGGACGCTCTCGCCGAGGCCCTGCAACGGCCGCTGCCCGCGCCCGGGCCGGTGCCGAAGCTCGGCGGGCTCGAGGACGGCTGGGAGCGCGCCGGCGTCGAGGCGGCCGTGGCGCGGGCCCGCGAGTACATCGCCGCCGGGGACTGCTACCAGGTGGTGCTCTCCAGGCGGTTGTCGGCCGACTACGAGGGCGATCCCTTCGAGCTGTACCGGGCGCTCCGTCGGGTGTCCCCCACCCCCTACCTGTTCTTCCTCCGCTTCGGCGCGCGGGCCCTGGCCGGCGCTTCGCCCGAGCTGCTGGTCCGCCTCTCGGGCGAGACGGTGACGGTGCGTCCCATCGCCGGCACCCGGAAGCGCGGGGCCACGCCCCGGGAGGACGCGGCGCTCGAGGCGGAGCTGAAGGCGGACCCGAAGGAGAGGGCCGAGCACGTGATGCTGGTGGACCTCGGCCGGAACGACGTGGGGCGGGTCAGCCGTCCGGGCACGGTGAAGGTCGAGGAACGCGAGGTCATCGAGCGTTACAGCCACGTGATGCACATGGTCAGCCAGGTCTCCGGCACGCTCGACCCGGGGCTCGACGCCTGGGACGTGGTCGCGGCCACCTTCCCCGCCGGCACCGTCAGCGGGGCCCCCAAGGTGCGGGCGCTGGAGATCATCGACGCGCTGGAGCCGGTCTCGCGCGGGCCCTACGCCGGGGCCGCGGGGTACGTCGGCTTCGACGGCGACATGGACCTGGCCATCGTCATCCGCAGCGTCGCCCTGAGCGGACGGCGGCTGCGGTTCCAGGCCGGCGCGGGCATCGTGCATGACAGCATCCCCGAGGCCGAGTACCAGGAGACGGCGCACAAGCTCCGGGCTGCCTTGGTCGCCATCGCCGGAGACGAGGCAGGCCAGTGATCCTCGTGGTCGACAACTACGACTCGTTCACCTTCAATCTGGTCCAGGCCCTCCAGTCGCTGGGCGCCGAGGTGGAGGTGCACCGGAACGACGAGATCTCCGTCGACGACGTCCGGGCGATGGCCCCGGAGGCGGTGGTCCTCAGCCCGGGGCCTTGCACCCCGGCCGAGGCCGGCATCTCCGTCCCGCTCGTCCGGGCGCTCAGCGGCTCGCTCCCGATCCTCGGGGTCTGCCTGGGCCACCAGTCCATCGGCGTGGCCTTCGGCGGGGTGGTCAAGCGCGCGGGGCGGGTGGTGCACGGGAAGACGTCCCCCGTCTCGCACGAGGGCACCGGGCTGTTCGCCGGCCTGCCGCGTCCGCTCCCCGTCGGCCGCTACCACTCGCTGGTCGTCGAGCGGAGCACCTTGCCGGAGGTGCTCGAGGTCACCGCGGTCTCCGCCGACGACGGGGAGGTGATGGCCCTCCGCCACCGGACCCACCCCACCGTGGGCGTGCAGTTCCACCCGGAGAGCGTGCTCACCCCGGACGGCCCGGTGCTGCTCCGGAACTTCCTAAAGGGACGGCTCGGTCCATGAAGGCCATCCTCCAGAAGCTGGTGGAACGGGTGGACCTCAGCCCCGCCGAGGTCGAGGCCGCCTTCGAGGCCATCTTCCAGGGCGAGGCCACCCCGGCGCAGATGGGCGCCTTCCTCGTCGGGCTCCGGATGAAAGGCGAGACGCCGGCGGAGATCGCCGCGGCGGCCACGGTGATGCGCCGCCGGGCCACCCCGGTGCGCACCCCGGCGGGACGGTTGGTCCTGGATACGTGTGGAACGGGCGGCGACGGCGCCGGCACCTTCAACATCTCCACCGCCGCCGCCCTGGTCGTCGCCGGGGCGGGCGTCACCGTGGCCAAGCACGGCAACCGCAGCGTCTCCTCCCAGAGCGGGAGCGCCGACCTCCTGACCGCCTGTGGCGTCCAGATCGACGCGCCGGTGGAGGTCGTCGAGCACTGTCTGGCCGAGGTGCGGATCGGCTTTCTCTACGCGCCCGCGTTGCACGGGGCCATGCGGCACGTCGGTCCGGTGCGACGCGAGGTGGGGGTACGAAGCATCTTCAACCTGCTCGGGCCTCTCGCCAACCCGGCCCACGCAACCCGCCAGCTGCTGGGCGTGTACGCCGCCTCGCTGGTCCCCGTGGTGGCCGAGACGCTGGCCCGGCTCGGGACGGAGCGGGCCCTGGTCGTCCACGGCCTCGAGGGGCTGGACGAGATCTCCCCCACCGGGCCCACCCGCGCCGCATGGGTCGAGGCCGGACAGGTGCGCGAGGTGCTGCTCCGGCCGGAGGACGGTGGCCTGAAGCCGGTCGCCGGCGGCAGCATCCGGGGTGGCACGCCCGAGGACAACGCCCGGCTCCTGGCCGGCCTGCTCGACGGACGCGACGGCCCGCTGCGCGACGCCGTGCTCCTGAACGCCGGGGCGGCGCTGTGGGTCGCCGACGCGGTGGACACGCTGGCCGAGGGTGTGCTCCGGGCGGCGGAGAGCATCGACTCCGGGGCGGCACGCACCCGGCTGGAGCGCCTGGTGGCCCTCACCCGGGCGGGCGTGACGGCGTGAGCTCCGGGGGCGCCCACGCGCGCGCCTGGCGGCCACCCCGCGGCGTGCTGGCGGAGCTGGTGGAGGCGGCCCGCGAGGACTGCGCACGGCGCATGCGCGATCGCCCGCGGCTCCTGGCCGAGGTGGCGAGCCGGCCACGCCGGACCCCTGGGTTCGAGGCTGCGCTCCGGGGCGGCCCTGGGTTCCCCCTCATCGGCGAGGTGAAGCGCGCCTCGCCTTCCGCCGGGGCCATCCGCGCGGTCGACGCACCGGCGCAAGCACGGGCCTACGTCGATGGCGGCGCGCGATGTGTGAGCGTGCTCACCGAGGCGCGCCGTTTCGGCGGCTCCCTGGACGACCTCCGTGCGGTCCGCGCAGTGGTCGATGTCCCGCTGCTGCGGAAGGACTTCGTGGTCGAGCCGTACATGGTGGCGGAGGCCGCCGAGGCCGGGGCGGACGCCGTCCTCCTCATCGCCGGCGCGCTGGAGCCCGAGCGCCTGCGCACCCTGTGGACCACCGCCCGTGAGCTCGGGCTCGACGTGCTGCTCGAGGTGGTCCAGCCCTTCGAGCTGGATGCGCCGGAGGCGCTGGGCGCGACGCTGGTCGGGGTGAACGCCCGCGACCTCGAGACGCTCGAGGTCGACGCGGGGCGGTTCGAGCGACTCGCTCCGTCGATTGCCCGGCCAGGGCGGCTCCTGGTGGCGGAGAGTGGAATCCGCGCCGTGGCGGACGTCCGGCGCCTCGCCGCGGCGGGGGCCGGCGCGGTGCTGGTGGGCGAGAGCCTGATGCGGGCGCCGGATCCCGTGGCGGCGGTACGGGCCCTGGTGGAGGCGGCGTGAGAACGCGGGTGAAGATCTGCGGCATCACCCGGCTCGCGGACGCGCTGGCCTCGGTCGAGGCCGGTGCAGACGCGGTGGGGTTCAACCTCTGGCCGGGCAGCAAGCGCCACGTCCCGCTCCACCGGGCAGTGGAGATCGCGGAGGCATTGCCCCCTGGCGTGCTCCGCGTCGGGGTCTTCGTCCGGGCGAGCCCGGACCAGGTCCACGCCGCGGCACGCGCCCTCGGTCTGGGCGCAGTCCAGCTCCACGGCGACGAGGACCCGGAGGACTACGCCCGGGTCGGCGCGGCCCTCTGGCAGGTGCTGCGGATCGGATCCGCACTTCCGCCGTCGGTGTCGCCCCGGGCGGCCGAGCTGCTGCTGGATGCGAAGGTGGATGGGTTCGGCGGCTCGGGGCAGCGCTTCGACTGGTCGCTGGCGCAGGGTGCGCGGCGGTTCGGGCTGCCGTTCTGGCTCGCGGGCGGACTGTCGCCGGCCAACGTCGGCGAGGCGGTCCGGCGGGCAGCGCCCGACGGGGTGGACGTGGCCTCCGGAGTGGAGTCGAGCCCCGGGGTGAAGGACGTGGGAATGGTGCGGGCCTTCGTGGCCGCGGTGCGCGCGGCGGAGGAGCGATGAGCACGGCGGAGCAGCAACCCGGTCGGTTCGGTCGATACGGCGGACGCTACGTCCCGGAGACCCTCATCCCTGCGCTCGACGAGCTCGCCGCGGCCTGGGAAGAGGCCCGGGTGGACCCCGGGTACCGGTCCGCGGTGGCGGCGGACCTCCGCGACTGGGCCGGCCGCCCCACCCCGCTCACCTTCGCCGCCCGGCTGACCGAGGCGTTCGGCGGGGCAGAGGTGTGGCTCAAGCGCGAGGACCTGCTCCACACCGGAGCGCACAAGGTGAACAACACCGTGGGGCAGCTGCGGCTCGCGCTGCGGATGGGGAAGCGGCGGATCATCGCCGAGACCGGCGCCGGCCAGCACGGGGTGGCCACCGCCGCGTCGTGCGCCCGGGTGGGGCTGCCGTGCGAGGTCTTCATGGGCGCCGAGGACGTCCGGCGCCAGGCGCCGAACGTGCAGCGGATGCGGCTCTTCGGGGCCACCGTCCGCCCAGTCGAGAGCGGCAGCCGCACGCTCAAGGACGCGATGAACGAGGCGATCCGCGACTGGGTGACGAACGTGGAGACCACCTTCTACGTCATCGGCAGCGTCGCCGGTCCGCACCCCTACCCCAGCCTGGTGCGGGACCTCCAGCGCATCATCGGCGACGAGGCGCGCGCGCAGTGGATGGAGCGGCTCGGGGGATTGCCGGACGCGGTGGTGGCCTGCGTCGGCGGGGGCTCGAACGCCATGGGCGCGTTCACCGCGTTCGTCGCCGACGCCTCGGTGCGGCTGGTCGCGGTCGAGGCCGGCGGCGAGGGCCTCGGCACGGGCAAGCACGGGGCCTCGCTCACCGCGGGCAAGTTCGGCGTCCTTCACGGGAGCGCCAGCTCGGTGCTCCAGACGGACGACGGACAGGTGGCCGAGGCGCATTCGGTGAGCGCCGGGCTGGACTATCCGGGCGTGGGCCCCGAGCTCGCGTCCCTGCGCGACGCGGGGCGGCTCGACGTCCGCACCGCGACCGACGACGAGGCGCTGGAAGCCCTGCAAGACTGCTGCCGGCTCGAGGGGATTCTCCCGGCGCTGGAGACGGCGCACGCCCTCGCCCGGGCCCGGGACGTGGCCGGCGAGCTCGGCCGGGGAAGGCGCCTCCTGGTCAACCTTTCGGGCCGCGGGGACAAGGACCTCCTGCACGTGCTCGCGGAGATCGAGAAGCGGACGCCCGGGGCACGGGTGTGAGCGGGACGACGGGCCGATGAATCGTCTGGAGCGCCATTTTCAGACGGCCCACACGGCAAGCCGGAAGTCGCTGATCGTCTATCTCTGCGCGGGCGATCCCGACCTCGCGGCGACCGAACGGCTCGTGCCCGCACTCGCGGCCGCGGGCGCCGACGTCATCGAGCTCGGTGTGCCCTTCTCGGATCCTCTCGCCGATGGCCCGACCATCCAGCGCGCGGCCGAGCGGGCTCTGCGCTCTGGAACGACCTTGACCGGCATCCTCGGCCTCGTCGGTCGCCTCCGCCGCCAGGGCTGTGACGTCCCCCTGGTGCTCATGGGCTACATGAACCCCATCGTGCGGATGGGGGTGGACGACTTCGTCGCCCGCTCGGCCGAGGTCGGCGTGGACGGGTTCATCGTCCCCGACCTGCCACTCGAGGAGGCGAACACGCTGGGGGATGCCGCCGAGGCGAAGGGCCTCTCGCTGGTCCTCCTCGCGGCCCCGACCACGCCGGCCGACCGGCTCAGGAAGATCGGGAGCCGGACCCGGGGATTCCTCTACTTCGTGAGCGTCACCGGGGTCACCGGAGCCCGGGCGGCGCTGCCGGCCGACCTCCCCGCCCGGCTCGACGCGGTCCGCGCCGCGAGCAAGGCCCCGGTCGCCGTCGGATTCGGCATCTCCGCCCCGGAGCAAGCCCGCGCGCTGGCCGAGCATGCCGATGGCGTGGTGGTGGGGAGCGCGCTGGTGGCGGAGATCGCTCGAATCGGGCGGGAGCGTCGAGGGGCCCGCCGCGCTGGTGCGTTCGCTGGCAGAGGCCGTCCACGGGATCGGCGCCCGCTGAGTCGACGGAGGCGTCATCTCGGCAGCGTCTCGACCACTGCCGCGGCGAAGCGCTCCGCAGCGCCCGGGCTCGATTCCAGGAAGAGCGATGGCTCCACGAGCTCCAGCTCCATCAGCTCGAGGCGCCCGCTCCGCAAGACCCCGTCCACCCGGGCGTAGAGGGTCTGGTGACCCGATGCCTCCAGGGCCCGGCTTGCGGCGGCGATGATCTCGCGCGCCGGGTCGGCAGCGGAGAACCTGCCCCCGAACTCCTCCTGGACACGGAAGTCACCTCGCTCCGGCCGCTTGAGCACCGCGTGGCTGTAGCGTCCGCGGAAGAAGAGCAGCGACCACTCCCCGTCGGAGACCAGCTCGGGCACGAACGGCTGGACCAGGCAGTCCATCGCCTCGAGCTGCCGGGCGAACCGTGCCGCATCCTCGTCGCCAGCCCGCGCGCGCCAGGTCTCGAACGCCCCGCCGGAGATGCTGGGCTTCACCACCGCCTCGCTCCAGCCCACGTCTCGCAGCAACGACCGGAGCTCCATCCGGGACCCGCGGGCCAGGTGACGGGTCGGAACGATCGGAACGCCGCGGGCCTCGACGTCGAGCAGGTACTTCTTGTCGATGTTCCACCGCACTGTCGCCGGGTGGTTCCAGATCGGGATCCCTTTCCCCTCGACGTCGTCGAGCCAGGCCAGAAACTCGGCGAGCCGCAGGTGGTAATCCCACATCGACCGAAGGACGAGCGCCTCGAGCCCGTCCGGTACAGGCTCCGTCCACACCACCGGAACCACCTCCACCCCGTGACGCATGAGCACCGGGGCCACCGAGCGATCGTCGTCGGTCAGACCGCGGTGCTGGGCCGAGGTGACGAACCCCACCCGGTGGCCTGGAGGAGCCTTCATGGCTGAAGCCAGGCCATCCGCCCCCTCAGCCGGAAGCTCTGCCAGCCTCCCAGAACAGGCCCAAGGCGTCCACACAGCGCTCGAGCCAGCGGAGCCGCCCGACGGTGAAGGCCTGGGCGTTCGCGCTCTCCACGTCCAGCGTCCCCACCACGCCCGACGGACCGATCACCGGGAAGATGGCCTCCGCCCGGGTTCCCTCCAGGGTGGGCAGGTGGCGGGCGTCGTCCCGGACGTCCTGGGAGATGACCGGCTGCCGGCTCGCCACCGCCGCGGCGGTCAACCCCTCGGTCCGCGCGAACCGCGGATGCGTGGGTGCCGCCGGACCGGCCCAGCCACGAACCTCCACCTCGGTCGGCCCGACATCGTAGAGCCCCACCCAGCGGAACCGGCCGGAGCGGCGGACGATCTCCGCCAGCTCCCGGGCGAGCACGCCGCGCTCCTCCGGGTGGGCGAGCCGTTCGGCGAGGAGCGCCGCGGTCCCCTCCGCATCCCGCTCGGGGCCTGGCGCGATCTCCAGCAGCAGCTCCAGCGCCTCGAGGTACGAGGCCAGCCCACGCCCGGCGCACATCGCCACCCGCACGTCCGCCAGAACGCTCACCCGTCGCCACTCCTCGCGCTTGCTCACATCGGACAGATGGACCTCGATGCAGGGCACCGACATCGCCGCCACCGCGTCCCGCAGCGACCAGGCGTAGTGGGTCAGCGCAGCGGGATTGAACAGCACGCCGTCCGCCCAGCGCCGCTCGGCATGCAGCCGGTCGATCAGCGCGCCCTCGTGGTTGCTCTGGAAGGTCCGCACCTCCGCGCCAAGATGCCGCCCCCGCTCGCCGATCCGCGCGTCGATTTCCTCCAGCGTCACACGCCCGTACACCGCCGGCTCGCGCTCCCCGAGCAGGTTGAGGTTCGGGCCGTGCAGCACCAGCACCCGCATCAGAGCGACTCCAGCGCCCGGTCGATGGCGAGGCCGAGGAGCTCCTCGGGAAGGGCCGGCTCCACCGCGCCGCGCCCGATGCCGTCCAGGACGACGTAGCGGATCTTCCCCGCGCTCGCCTTCTTGTCCCGGCCGAGTGCCGCCCGCACCTCGTCGCGGGCCGGGCGAGTCACCCCGGGAGGCCTCGGGAAGCGCGAGAGCACCTCCTGGATGCGCCTGACGTGCTCGCTCCCGAGCCGGCCGAGACGCTCGGAGACCGCGACCGCCGCCCGCATCCCCAGGACCACCGCCTCCCCGTGGCTCAGCGGCCCGTGGCCGGTCGCCGCCTCCAGCGCGTGCCCGACGGTGTGACCGAGGTTCAGCATCATCCGTGGCCCGCGCTCCAGCTCGTCCTCCGACACCAGCAGGGCCTTCAGCGCCGCGGTGCGCCCCACCACGCCCGCCCACCCCTCATCGTCCGCGCGACCGGCCCCGAGCGCCGGGAGGGCCGTCTCCAGCTCGTTGAACAGTTCGCCGTCGAGCACCAGCGCCGTCTTCACCACCTCTGCCAGCCCGTTCCAGCGCTCGCGCTCGGGGAGCGTCCGCAAGGTGGAGACGTCGCACAGGACACGGACCGGCGGATGAAAGGCGCCGATGAGGTTCTTTCCCAGCCGGTGGTCGATCGCCACCTTCCCGCCGATGGACGAGTCGACCTGCGCGAGCAGTGTGGTGGGTGCCTGCAGGACCCGGATCCCCCGGTGGAACGTCGCCGCCACGAAGCCGGCGAGGTCCCCGACCACGCCCCCACCGAGCGCGAGCACGCTGTCTCCACGCCCGAACCCGGCCTCGATCAGCCCCGTCCAGAGCGCGTCCGCGCCGGCCAGCGTCTTGCTGCCTTCACCCGCTGGAATCTCGAGCAGCACCGGGTCGAACCCCGCCCGTGCGAGATCGGCCCGCACCCGGTCGCCCCACAGCGGCCGGACGTTCCGGTCGGTGACCACCGCCACCCGGCCGGTGAGCCCTGCGGCCCCGGGATCCCCGGCGAGGTCACCGAGCAGGCCTGGAGCGATGTCCACGAAGTACGGGCCCGTGCGCGACTGGACCGTCACCCTCACGGCGCGGTCCCGGGCCGGGCCAGCGGCCCCTGCAGCGAGCGGAGCAGCCCCACCAGCCCACCCGCCGCGCCATCGGGCCCCAGCCCCTCGGTGTCGAGCGTCAGGTCGGCGCGGCGGTACAGGTGGCGCCGCTCTCGCAGGAGCGCCTCGAGCACGGCGGCGGCGTCCCCCGCCAGGAGCGGCCTCGGCGCGGTCTCGGTGGCCAGCCGCGCCAGCAGCGTCTCCTTCCGGGCGGTGAGGCCCAGCACCACCCCGCTCCGTCGCATCGTCCGCCACGCAGCCTCGCCCAGCACCACGCCCCCGCCCGTCGCCACCACCGCCACCGGTCCCTTGGCCGCCGAGCCCACCGCCTCCGCCTCGAGCGCCCGGAACCGCGGCTCGCCCTCGGAGCGGAAGAGGTCCGCGACCGATTTGCCGGCCCGCTGCTCGACGATCGCATCCAGATCGACGAACGGCAGGCCGAGGAGGACCGACAGACGCCGGCCGGCCTCGGTCTTCCCCGAGCCCATCGGCCCCACCAGCCAGACGTGCCCGGGGCGGATCCGGGCCGCGAGGCGGAGCCGGGCGAACGCAGGCCGGAGCGCGTCCATGGTGTCGCCGCCCAGCGCTTCCAGCACCGCGTCCGCCAGGGCCAGGGAGAGCACGGCCTCGGTGACCACCCCCGCAGCCGGCACGGCGCAGGTGTCGCTCCGCTCGACGTGGGCGGGGACCAGCTCCAGCGAGCCCAGGTGGACCGACGGGAGCGCCGCGGGCACGGTGGCGATGGGCTTCATCACCGCCCGCAGCACCACCGGCTCGCCGTTGGTGATCCCTCCCTCCAGCCCACCCGCGTGGTTGCTGGTGCGGACCAGCCGTTCTCCGGAGAGCACGATCGGATCGTGCGTCTCGCTGCCGTAGGCCCGGCCACCCCGGATGCCGTCGCCGATCTCCACCGCCTTGATGGCCTGGATGGAGAGCAGCGCGCCGCCAAGCCGCCCATCGAGCTTGCGGTCCGCCTGCACGTGCGAGCCGAGCCCCGGCGGAACCCCGGTGGCCACCACCTCGATCACCCCGCCCACCGTGTCCCGGCGGCGTTGCGCCTCCTGGATGGCCTGCACCAGCCGGTCGGACCCGGCGGCCGTCAGGGCGCGGGTCTCGGTCTCGTCGGCCCGGAGGGCGAGCGCCTCGGCATCCTCCTGGACCAGCTCGGGTGCGACGTCCGAGGCGGCGTCGGCCTCGGCAGCGCCGATGCTCATTACGTAGCTCCCCACCTGGATGCCGAGCTCGCGGAGGAGAGCGCGCGCCGCGGCGCCGAGCCCCACCCGCATCGCAGTCTCGCGCGCCGAGGCCCGCTCGAGGATGTCGCGGAGGTCCGCGGTGCGCCCGTACTTCAGCGCCCCGGCGAGGTCGGTGTGCCCCGGACGCGGCACCTGGACCGGCCGCGGGTCGGCTCCGCCGGGCGCAGCGCTCATCCGCTCGGTCCAGTTCTCCCAGTCGCGGTTCCTGATCAGCAGGCCCAGCGGCGACCCGAGCGTCTCGCCGAAGCGCACCCCGGCGAGGAGCTCCGCCGCGTCCTGCTCGATGCGCATCCGCCCTCCCCGCCCGTACCCCTTCTGCCGGCGGGCGAGGTCCCGGTCGATGAGCGCCGCGGTCAAGGGGAGCCCAGCCGGCAGCCCCTCGAGGATGCCGAGGAGGGCCGGCCCGTGACTCTCGCCGGCGGTGAGGGCCCGGAGCCGCCGGAGCGTCATCCGGCCTCCGCCAGGTGCGCGTGCAGCGCGATTGCTGCCGGGGCGCCGACCTGGGTACCCGTCCACAGCCGGAGCTGGGCGAGCCCCTGGAAGACCAGCATCCAGAGGCCGTCCACGGCGCGCGCTCCCGCCTGTTCTGCTTCCCGCAGCAGACGCGTCCGCAGCGGGCGGTAGACCATGTCCATGACCGTCAGCCGATCGTGTAGCACGCAGCCCGGGGGCAGCGGGGAGTCGTCCGGCGCGTCGAGCCCCACCGAGGTCGCCTGCAGCAGGACGTCCACGCCGGGGAGCACCGGGGCGAGCGCCGCGGTGGTCAGCGGGATCGCCTCGCCATCGAAGGCGCTCGCCAGCTCCAGCGCGCGCGCGGGGTGCCGGTTGGCGATCCACAGCCGGGCCACGCCTTGCTCCCTCGAGGCCGCGGCCGCAGCTCTGGCCGCCCCACCTGCCCCGAGGAGCAGCACGCGGGCGTCGCCGAGCGAGACGCCGTGGTGGTCCAGGGCCCTCAGCAGGCCCTCGACGTCGGTGTTGTGGGCCACCAGCCGGCCACCCGGCCCGCGGACCAGGCAGTTTGCGGCACCGGTGCGCGCGGCCTGCGGGTCGGAGCGATCGGCGAGCACCACGGCGTTCTGCTTGTGCGGAATGGTGACCGAAAGGCCGTCCCACCGGCCACCGCGGGTCTCCTCGAGGACTGCGGCCAGCGACTCCGCGGGTACCCGGACCGCCTCGCAGCTCAGGGCGAGGCCCAGCCGGCCGGCGAGCCACTCGAACATCCGCGGGGACGCGGAGTGGGCAATCGGATCTCCGATGACTGCGAAGCGCGGCGCGGGCGGCATCCGGCGGGACTCTACCCCCTCGCGGCGGAGTGCCGAGGGCCATCTCTTCTGGTCATGGGAGCGGCGCCCCGAAGATCTTGGACCCGTCGCCCCCTGCGCCGCATCTTGTCGCACCCTGGCCTCGGGTTCTCGGCGACGCTGCCCGAGCTCGACGGGATGCCCCGAGCCCTAGCTGAAGGTGAACGTCTCGGCGAGGCTGCGGAAGGCCGTCGCTGCCGGGCCGAGGCGCCTCGCCTTCCAGCGGATCCAGGACAGCGTTCGCCTCAGCGCGAAGTCCTGGACCTCCACCCTCTTCAAGCGGCCGTCCTGGACCTCGTCGCGCACCGCGCGGGCGGAGAGCAGCGCCCAGCCGACCCCGGCGGCCACCAGGCCCTTGATCGCCTCGGTGCTGTTCACCGCGAAGGAGCGCCTGGGCGTCCAGCGCCGCCGGCGTAGCGCGGACAGCATCACCTCCCGGGTTCCGGCGCCCTCCTCACGGAGCAAGAGCACCTCCTCCATCGGCTGGGGTCCAGTCGCCCGGCGGCTCCGGGCCAGCGGGTGGTCGGGAGCGACCACCACCACCAGCTCGTCCTCGCGCCAGGGGCGGACCTCCAGGCGCCCGTCGTGGACTGGGCCCTCGACCAGGCCGAGCTCCACCTCGTGCTCCAGGACCGCGCCCACCACGGTGCGGGCGTTGGCCGAGAGGAGCTGGAGGTCGATCCCGGGATTGGCCCGGTACAGCGCGCCGAGCACCGGTGGCAGGAAATAGGCCGCGAGTGTGGTGCTCGCCCCCACGCGGAGCACGCCGCGCCGCAGGCCGCGGAGTGACTCCAGCTGCTCCTCCGCCGCGCGTTCCTCGGCGAAGAGGGCCCGGGCATGCTCCACCAGCAGCGTCCCCGCCTCGGTGAGGACCACCCCGGAGGGCGAGCGGACCAGGAGCTGCGCTCCACTCTGCTGCTCGAGGAGCCGCACCGCCTTGGAGATGGCCGGCTGGCTCACCCCCGTCATCCGGGCCGCCCGGGAAAAGCCCCGGTGGGTGGCGACCGCCAGGTAGAGCCGGAGCGAGTTCAGGTTCAGGGCCATTGCCTCAGGTTATCGAAACGTCACGATGGATTCGCCAGTACTGGTGGCTTCCGGCGGCTGGGTAGGCTCGAGGCCCGAGCGCGAGGTAGGGAAGCCGAATGATCGACGTCTCCGAGCTGGCGGCCGTCCCGGTCCTCTCCAAGGTCGCGGCCGAGGATCTGGCCAGCATCGCGAAGACGGCCGCCGACATCCGGCTGGCAGCCGGCGAGGTCGCGGTGCACGAGGGCGATGACCGCGCGCTCTACGTGGTGCTCTCGGGGAAGATCGAGGTGAGCAAGTCCATCGACGGGATCGAGCGGACCGTCGGCTGGCGCGCACCGGGGCAGATCTTCGGCGAGGTCCCGATCATCTTCGGCACCACGTTCCAGGCAACCCACCGAGCACGGGAGCCCTCGCGCGTCATCCGCATCGAGGCGGCGCAGTTCCATGCGGTCGCCGCCCGTTCGCCTGACACCCTGACCCAGGTCGCCGCCCTGGCCCGGGAACGCATCGGAGGGCTCCAGGGCATCGCCGCCGCGCCGACCCGATCCCGGGCGACGCTGCTCGGACATCGCGGAGATCCGGCCTGCCGGGAGCTCCGGAGCTTTCTCACCCGGAACCAGATCCGGTTCGAGTGGTTGAGCCCCGACTCGAGCGATGCGGGCCGGTGGTCCGGAGCCACGGTCGGACCGGACGATCTTCCCGCCTTGCACTGCGAGGACGGGAACACGCTGCTGCGGGCCAGCTCGCGGGAGGTCGCCGAGCGCCTCGGCCTGCGGACCCGGCCGCACGCGAGCGAGTACGACACGGTCATCCTCGGCGGGGGACCGGCCGGTCTCGCGGCCGCGGTCTACGGTGCGTCGGAGGGGCTACGCACCCTGGTCATCGAGCGTGAGGCGCCCGGCGGCCAGGCCGAGACGTCGTCGCGGATCGAGAACTACCTCGGCTTCCCCACCGGGGTGTCGGGCGACGAGCTGGCGCGCCGGGCGCTCCAGCAGGCGAACCGGCTGGGTGCGGAGATCATCGTGACCCGCCCGGTGACCGCCATCCACCTGGACACCCGCACCGTGCGGCTGGAGGGTTGCGAGCCGGTGCACGCCCGCACGCTGATCATCGCCACCGGGGTCAGCTGGCGCCGGCTGGCGATCGACGGCTTCGACCGCCTGCTCGGGAAGGGCGTGTACTACGGCGCGTCCCGGAGCGAGGCGAGCGCGACGCAGGACCAGGACATCCATCTCATCGGCGCAGGGAACTCGGCCGGTCAGGCGGCGCTGTTCTTCGCCAACCACGCGCGCACGGTGACGCTGCTGGTCCGCGGCAGCTCGCTGGAGAAGAGCATGTCGCACTACCTGATCGAGCAGCTCCGCGGAAAGTCGAACGTCCGCGTCGCGCTCGACTCCGAGGTACAGGGCGTCCACGGGAAGGAGCAGCTGGAAGCGATCGACGTCGTGAATCGCGCCACCGGCGACGTCGGGCGCCAGCCCAGCAGCGGAGTGTTCGTCTTCATCGGCGCCGACGCTGAGACCTCGTGGCTTCCGGAGGGGATCGCCCTGGACGAGCGGGGCTACGTGCTCACCGGTGAGTCGGTGGTCAAGGCGGGGCGCTGGCGGGAAGCACGGGACCCTTACCTCCTCGAGACCAGCGTGCCCGGCATCTTCGCCTGCGGCGACGTCCGGTGCAGCCCGGTGAAGCGGGTCGCCGCTGCGGTGGGCGAGGGCAGCATGGCCATCGCCTTCGTCCACCAGTTTCTCCGGGTCGCCGCTGGAGCGAGCCCCGCACCGACGCACCGCGGCTAGACGCATTCGGGGCGAGCCTCGCTCATGCCGCGGGCTGGCATGTACGACATCTGAATCATGCAAGAACTTGCACGACTGAGTGCAAGATCGCGCTCGCCCATTGCCCCGGAGGTCCACCAAAGGGTCCGTGACCCCACGGCGCAGCTCCGGCACGAGGATTGCGACTGCCGCGCCCACCCGTCTCCGGCGCTCCTCATCCCGAGTTGCCGTCGTTTCCGGGTAAGGGGGAATCGCGATGCACGCAACACGATGGCCGCTGACGATCTTGGCGGCAGTGACCCTGTCCGGGGTCCTGCTCCCGTCGCCAGCATCGGCCGAATCGGTCCTTGCCCGGAGGCGGCTGGGCAACAACACCGAAGCGCTCACCTACGACCCGCGAAACGATCGCGCGGTCGCGCTCGACGGCGACGACGTCATCGGGATCGCCCTCAACCCGCTGGATGCGGTGGTCCTCGCCACGATGCGGGGCGAAGACGGCGGCATCAGCGGGCGGGGCTACCGGAAGCTGTTCGACACGCTTGCGCTCGACCCGGTGGTCCACGACTTCCAGGGCCTGGTCTACGTGCCGACGCAGGACCGCTACTACTTCAGCACCAACAGCTTCAACAGCAACGGCCCCAGTCTGGCGACCAAGCTCTTCAGCTGTGACGCCGAGGGGCATCCAAGGCCCACCCTGGAGATCAAGGGACTCGGAGACACCTCCGACTGGAGCTCGTGGGAAGGGATGGCGTGGATCCCGCAGGATGCGCCCGCGCACCGCGGAACCATCGCCGCGCTCGGGAGCCGGAAAAGCGAGTTCGTCACCCACCTCTTCTACATCCGGCTCGACGGACGCATCGAAGCCGAGGTGATCCCCGAGCCCGGCTCCCCGCTCGAGGACTACTTCTGCGGGGTCCAGTACTGGCCCCAGCACCCGGGCGCGGTCCTCCTCTCCAAGTGCTTCGATGCAGACCTTCACGGGGAAGTCTGGGCCATGGATATGCAGACCGGGGCCCTGGTCGGCAATCCAGCCAAGCCGCTCGTCGTCAGTGACGAGAAGGGGGACGCCGAGGGACTCATCGTTCGGCGCAACGGTCAGATCCTCCTCGGCGACTACGAGACCGGCCGCCTCTCGGCGTACGACGCATCCTTCCGGCGCACCGCGGGAGAGGACCGACTCTTCGTGGTCGGCCTCGGAGCGAATCTTCACCGGATCTCCTGGAACCCGGATACCCAGGAGTTCATCGCCCTTACATCGGTCGGATTGCACATCTACGGGATCTCCCGGGACCTGAGCTCAGCCCGGCTGCTCTTCGATACCGACGTCAACCACGACCTCCCGACTCCGGGCGCGGTTGCGTACCTCGGAGGCAACGAGCTGGCGATCGCCAACCGGGGCCCTCCGAGAGGGATCGATCTCACCAGCCTGATCGCCGATCCGGCTGTTCCATCGTCTGGTGTGGGCTTCAGCCAGTCCAGGCTGGTCTTCCTCCCGCCCACCTTCCCTTCCGGCCAGCTGTTCAACCCGCTGGGGATCGGAGCCCTCGGCAGCGACCGATTCCTGGTCCGGGTGGTGGGCGACAACACCGTGCTCCGCATCGTCAGCCGATCGGGAACTCCGGACGACAGCATCTACCCGGACGGCGTCCTCCCCGCGTATCTGGGAGACGTTCCCCTCTCCTCCCCAGCCCAGGGCGCCGACGCCCAGGTCTTCGACTCCGGCATGGGTGGACGGATCTTCACCGGCCGGGAGATCTACGACCTCTCGGGGCGGCTCCTTCGGGTGCTGGACGTGGCCAGGCTCGGTCTCCACGAGGCGAACGAGCTCACCAGCGGGACCTGGATCTCCGGGAACACCTTCGCCGTCGAGGATGGGCGCACCAGCACCCTCATCGTCTTCACCCTGTCCGAGGGACACTGACATGACGCCCGAACGCCTGATCTCCCGGACCGCAACGCTGCTCGTCGCGCTGCTCATTTCGCCCACGCTCGCCTCGGCGGAGACCGTCGTCGCCCGACGCCGAATGGGAAACAACACCGAATCCATCACCTATGACCCGAGGCGAGATCGGGTCCTGGCCATCGACGGGAACGACGTGATCGCCATCGCGCTCAACCCCTTCGACGAGGCAGTTCTCGCCACCAGCCGCGACGACGCGGGCGGGATCTCCGGGCTCGGCTACCGGAAGATCTTCGACGTCAACGGCCTGCCATTCGAGGGACTCGCACCACGCGGTCTGGTCTACGTCCCGGCCCAGGACCGATTCTACTTCAGCAGCGTCCAGCCCGGCGTCGGCGCGCTCTTCAGCACCGACGGGCGCGGCAAGATCCTGCCCCAGCTGGACATCCGCGGGCTGTCGACGCCCGAGGACATCCAGGAATGGGAGGGGCTGGCCTGGATTCCGCCCGGAGCACCCGCCCACGGGGGCACGATCGCCGCCCTCGCTATCCGGGGCGATGGACTGTCACACCTGTTCTTCATCCGTCTGGACGGCACCCTCGAGACAGAGCTGGTTCCACAGACCGGGACCCCGCTGGAGGGCTTCTTCTGCAGCGTCCAGTACTGGCCCCGGAAGCCGGGGACGGTGCTGATGGGGAAATGCGACACCACCGGCGAGATCTGGGCGATGGACATCCGGACCGGAATGCTGGTCGGAGATCCGTCCAAACCCGTGCTCCGCAATCCGCAGCGCCCCGATCGGGACGCCGAGGGGATCGTGGTTCGTTCCAACGGAGAGATCCTGGTCAACACCTACGAGGCCGGGCGCCTCTTTGCATATGACGCGCATCTGCTGCGGAATCCGAAAGGCGATCGACTCTTCAGCATCGGGGCGGGCGCGTCCGTCTTCCGTCTGACCTGGAACTCCGATACCCAGGAGCTCATCGGCGTCGGCTTCAAGGGGGTGTTCGCGATTCCGCTCGACCTCCGCTCGGCCCGCGTCCTCTTCGACCTCGACGTGAACCGTGAGCTGGACTTCCCCACCGGAGGCGTGGCGTACCTGGGCGGGAACCTGATGGCGATCGGGAACCGGGCGGACGTGCCCGGGATCGGCATCGCACAGCTCGACCCCGAGCTCGGTCTCGGCTTCAGCGTCTCCCGGCTGATGCTCGGGGACATGCAGCCGCCCCTCAACATCGTGGGGTTTGGAGCCTACGGGCCCGATCAGTTCTTGGTCCGCGTCCGCAGAGACGACAGCGCGCTGAAGGTCATCTCCCGGACCGGCACCCGGGATACAAGCATCTACCCGGACGGGGTCATCCCCACTCAGTTCCCGGACCTACCGCTCTCCTCGCCCACCGAGGGGTTCGACGCCCAGGTCTTCGATGCCGGGGACGGCACACGGATCTTCACCGGGACTGACATCTACGACGGCAACGGGACGCTGCTGCACCACATCGACGTCTCGAAGCTGGGCCTCACCTACCCGCCGCTGAGGAACGGGGTGTGGGTCTCCGGAAACCTCTTCGCCGCGGTCGACGGGCCGACCAGCACCATCATCCTCTACACCGTGCCCTGAGGGAGACGGCACGTCAGGCGATCGGCTCAGGACACCGAGCCGGTCGCCTCCCGCAGCGCGGGGAAGAAGCCGGGGTACGAGATGTCCGCCCACTCCGCGCCCTCGACCTCGGTCTCCCCGTCTGCAACCAGCCCGGCGATGGCGAAGGACATCGCGATGCGGTGGTCGTGCGCGGAGTCGATCGCTGCCCCACGGAGCTTGGTCGGTCCGCGGAGGACGAAGCCGTCGTCCAGCTCGTCGACGTCCGTCCCCATCGCCCGCAGCCCGAGCACCAGCTGCCGGAGCCGGTCGGACTCCTTGACCCGCAGCTCCCGGGCACCGGTGACGCGCGTCTCCCCGCTGGCCTGACTGGCGACCACCGCCAGGAGCGGGATCTCGTCGAGCAGCGACGGGACCTCCGCGGGGTGGATCTCGGTCCCCCGGAGCGGCTGGCCGCCACGGACGTGAAGCGTGGCCACCGGGTCTCCGGCGCGCGCCGTCTCGGGCTCCAGCTCCACCCGGGCGCCCATCCGCTCCAGCACCGTCAGGAAGCCCGTCCGTGTCGGGTTCACGTCCACCCCCCGCACCAGCACGCTCGCGCCCGGGACGAGCAATCCCGCGCCCACCCAGAACACCGCCGAGGACGGGTCCCCCGGCACCTCCATCGCCTCGGGCAGCGCCAGGGGATGCAGGAGGCGGGTGGCCACCACCTCTCCGGCCTCGACGCGCACCGGCGCACCCCATGCGGCGAGCATCCGCTCGGTGTGGTCGCGCGACGGCTCGGGCTCGCGCACCCGGGTCTCGCCGTCCGCGGTGAGCCCGGCGAGCACCAGCGCGCTCTTCACCTGGGCGCTGGCGATGGGGAGACGGTGCAGCATGCCCTGGAGGCGCGGAGCCGGCTCGACCCGCAGCGGCGCCCGCTCGTCGTCGGGCCCACCCTGCCCCTCCATCCGTGCGCCCATCGCCCGGAGCGGGCCGAGCACCCGGCGCATCGGGCGGCGGCGCAGGGAGTCGTCGCCGTCCAGCGTGCAGAACACCCCGGCCCCGGCGACCAGGCCCAGGAGCAACCGCATCGTCGTCCCGCTGTTCCCGCAGTCGAGCGGTCCGGCGGGCGACGCGAATCCCCCCGGCCCCACGCCACGCACCGTCACCGCACCCGGGACCTCGCCCTCGGCGATGCTCACCCCCAGCGCCCGGAGGCACTCCGCCGTCGAGCGCACGTCCGCGCCCGGAGCCAGGTTCCGCACCTGCATCGGCGTCGTCCCCAGCGCGCCGAATAGCAAGGCCCGGTGGGAGATGGACTTGTCGCCCGGGGCGAGCACGTCCGCCTCCAGGCGGCTCGCGCGGCGAACGCGGATCCGCACCTCAGCCCACGGGCCCAGTGACGGAACGGCCGATGGCGGCGGCCACCGCGCGCACGCCGCTCATGAGGTCCTTGAACTCGGCGAAGGTCAGCGACTGTGCGCCGTCCGACAGCGCCCGCGCCGGATCCGGGTGCACCTCGATGAGGAGCCCGTCCGCGCCCGCCGCCACCGCCGCCCGGGCCACCGCGGCGATGCCGTGGCGGATGCCGACGCCATGCGAGGGGTCGGCGAAGACGGGCAGGTGCGAGAGCCTCTTCAGCATCGGGATGGCATTGATGTCGAAGGTGTTGCGGGTCATCGTCTCGAACGTCCGGATGCCCCGCTCGCAGAGCACCACCTGGCGATTTCCGCGGGCGACGATGTACTCGGCCGCCATCAGCAATTCTTTGAGGCTCGCGGCCATTCCCCGCTTCAGCAGCACCGGGCGCCGCAGCTCCCCCACCGCCTCGAGGAGCGAGAAGTTCTGCATGTTCCGGGCGCCGATCTGGAGCATCTCCGCCCCCTCGGCGACCATCTCCAGGCTCTCGACGTCCTTGACCTCGGTGACCACCGGGAGCCCGGTCACCGCCCGGGCCTCGCCGAGCAGCTTCAGCCCGTCCGCCTTGAGCCCCTGGAAGTCGTAGGGCGAGGTCCGGGGCTTGAAGGCGCCGCCCCGCAGCATCCTCGCCCCCTGGGCACGCACCGACTCGGCGGTGGCGACGATCTGCTCGCGCGTCTCCACCGAGCAGGGCCCGGCGGCGACGATCAGCTCGTTCCCGCCGATGGTGAGGTCACCCACCCTGACCAGCGTGTCCTCCGGCTTCACCTCGCGGCTGACCAGCTTGAACGGCTGCGACACCGGGATGGCGTCGGCCACGCCGGCCATCATCCGGAACGGCTCGGGATCGAGCGCCCCCGCGTTGCCGGTGATGCCCACCGCGGTGCGCGTGGCGCCGGGGATGACGTGCGGGGTGTAGCCGAGGCTGCGGATGTGCTTCTCGACGGCCTCCTGCTGCTCGGGAGTGACGTCGGCCTTGAGGAGGATCAGCATGCTTGGGAAGCCACGCTGCCAGAAGGGCAGCCACCCTCGCAAATGCGCAACGTGCGGCGGGACCGGTGTCCGAGCCCGTCGTGGTCAGCGCGCCGCGGCCGCCCGAGCCGGATGGCCGCGCTCGGCGAGGCCGCGGGCGAAGTTGCCCACCCGGAGCCACGGCGCACCCTCGCGGAGCACCTGGAGCATCCGGGAGATGCCCATCGGCCGACCGCCGGCGCCCCGCTCGCGCGCCACGTCCAGGTACTGGAGCGGGTCGATGCACAGGCTCCGGGTCTGCACCTGGTCCACCCGGTGCCGGCGGACGAGGGCCAGCAGCGCCTCTACCTCTCCCTCGCGGTCGGTGACGCCGGGAAAGGTCAGGAGGTTGAGCGCCAGGTACGCCCCGCGCTCCCACGACAGCGCGATGGAGGCCTCCACGTCACGCCAGCCGTACTTTTCGGGCCGGTAGTAGGCCTCGTACAGGTCGGCCACGGCCGAGTTGAGCGAGACGCGGATCGAGTCGAGCCCGGCGTCGTACAGCGCCCCCAGGCCCACGGGGAGGCTGGCATTGGTGTTGATGTGCAGCGAGCCCGAGCGGGTCTCGCTCCGGATGCGCCGGATGGCCTCGGCGATGACCCGCCACCTCGTGAGGGGCTCCCCCTCGCACCCCTGCCCGAAGCTCACCATCGCCCGCGGTCCCGCCGAGCGCAGGTGCGCCACCGCGACCCGCGCCAGCTCCTCGGCGCTCGGCCCGTCGTCCATCCGCTCATGCGAGGCCGGCGGCCCGTCGTCCGGCTGGTCCGAGATGCAGCCCACACAGGCCGCGTTGCACATCGTCGAGACCGGGAGCGCCCCCTCGTCCCGGCCGTAGAAGACGTTCTGGCTGGTGAAGCAGCGGTACACCAGGGCGCAGGTCTGCAGCTGCCGGAGCACGCGGTTGTCGGGGTCCGCGGCGCGCGCGCTCCGCACCCGCGCCTGGAGCTCCGGGGTCGAGAACCGCTCCGGGTCCCAGTGGGTGCGCCGGTCGGTGTGCAGCGCCCAGGCCACCGGTCCGCCCGCGTCCCAGCCGGCCGCGGTGTACGCCCACTGCGGCAGCACCGGCCCGTCCGCCTTCACCTCGCCCGGGAGATAGGTCCGGGTCCAGCCCGGCGGGACGAGCGCGCCCACCGCGTCGGGGACGAAGCGCCGCCGCCCCGCGTGGAATTCGGAGACCAGCACCAGCGCCCCCGTGTCCGGGTCCACGCCCACCGGACGGCGCCCGGGCAGCTGGACCAGCCGTCCGCCTTCGGGGAGTGGGGCTGGCGCCTCCGGCGGGAGCAGCACCTCGTCTCCCGACCGGACGGTCGCCAGGAGCCGCGGATGCTCGAGGACCTTTCCGGTCGTCGGGTCGGCGACGAGCAGCGCGGGCATCCGGGACGGCGGCATGGCGGACGCCACATAACACTCCGCGTCGCCGTCCGCGGCGCTTGACCCGGGGGACACGCCTGTGTTCTGGCCCCCCGCGCTTCCCCACAAGCCCCGGAGGGCAGGTCCCGTGATCGTCGGCGTCCCCAAGGAGATCAAGGTTCGCGAGTACCGGGTGGGCATGGTCCCCGGCGCGGTGAAGGCGCTGGTCGATGCCGGACATCAGGTCATCGTCGAGACGGGAGCCGGCATCGGCTCCGGGCTCCCCGATGCCGACTACGCCCGGGCGGGCGGGCAGCTCATCTCCTCGGCGGACGAGGTGTGGAAGCGCGCAGAGATGATCGTCAAGGTGAAGGAGCCCATCGCGCCCGAGTACCCGCGGATGCAGGAAGGGCAGATCGTCTACACCTACTTTCACCTCGCCGGCGTGGACCCCGAGCTGACGAAGGTCCTGCTGAAGAAGAAGGTCGCCGCGGTGGCCTACGAGACCATCCAGCTCGAGGATGGGAGCCTCCCCCTGCTCCGTCCGATGAGCGAGGTGGCCGGACGGATGGCCATCCAGGTGGGGGCGATGTGCCTGGAGAAGGAGCACGGCGGCAAGGGCATCCTCCTCGGCGGCGTGCCCGGCGTTCGGCGGGGGCGGGTCGCGATCCTGGGTGGAGGCGTGGTGGGCACCAACGCGGCGAAGATCGCCGTGGGCATGGGCGCCGACGTCACCATCCTCGACATCAACCAGAACCAGCTCGCCTACCTGGACGACGTGTTCCTCGGCCGGGTGGAGGTGCTCTCCTCGGACTCGGAGACCATCGCCCGGGCGGTCCGTGAGGCCGACCTCGTCATCGGCGGCGTGCTCATCCCCGGCGGAAAGGCACCCAAGCTGGTCCGCGAGGACCTGATCCGCGAGATGGTGCCCGGCTCGGTCGTCGTCGACGTCGCGGTCGATCAGGGGGGCTGCATCGAGACCTGCCGGCCCACCACCCACGACAACCCCACCTACGTGGTCCACGGCGTCGTCCACTACTGCGTGGCGAACATGCCCGGCGCGGTCCCCCAGACCTCGACGTTCGCCCTGACCAACGTCACCCGGCCCTACGCCCGCCGGATCGCCGACCTGGGGCTGGTCGAGGCCATCCGACAGGACAAGGCGCTCGCCCGCGGGGTGAATACCTTCGGCGGATCGGTCACTTACGAGGTCGTGGCCCGGGATCTGGGCCACCCCTACGTCCCGCTGGACCAGGCCCTCGCGCGTCGTTAGGCCCTGTCCGTCGCGCCGCCGGGGGATTCACCCCCGTCTGCTCGCTCGCTCCCTGACCGAGGTGGCGCCGATTTTCAGCAATCGGTAACGCGCTTCGACGTGGGGCGTAAGCGACGTGGGAATTCTCTGAAGACAACCTTCGCCTGGCCGTCGGTGTTGGGCGTTGCCAGGGAGGAGCGGGACTTGGATTTTCGGCACAACCACCGCAGCAAGCAGGAGTTCGAGGGTCTGGTCCTGGCGCACCTGGACCCGCTCTACTCGGCGGCGCTCCGGCTCACCAAGAACGAGCGCGACGCCGAGGACCTGGTGCAGGACACCTGCATGCGGGCCTACCGCTTCTTCGACAAGTTCGAGCGCGGGACCAACATCAAGGCCTGGCTGTTCAAGATCCTCACCAACACCTTCATCAACCGGTACCGGCGCAAGGTGAAGGAGCGCAACGTCACCGAGGGCTCCGAGCGCGAGGCGGTGCACGAGGCCTTCATCAGCCGCGACGCGAGCGACTACGCCGGCAACCCCGAGCAGTACATGTTCGACCGTCTGCTGTCGGACGACGTGCTCAAGGCCATCGACGGGCTGCCCATCGACTTCCGTCTGGTGGTCATCCTCGCGGACCTCCAGGAGTTCTCCTACAAGGAGATCGCCGAGATCCTCGACGTCCCGGTGGGAACGGTGATGAGCCGCCTCTTCCGCGGACGGAAGGCGCTGCAGAAGGCCCTCCGGGATTACGCGGCCGGTCAGGGTGTTGTCCCCGCCGAGACGTCCGAGGCCCCAGAGGCCCCGGTCGACCTGGGCGCGTACCGTCGGCGCCGTACGGGCTGACGGGCCCCGCCAGGGCGGCCGCTGGCCAGATCGGGGATTCCCGGGCTAGACATTTGCCCGAGCCCCGCGGGGCCGCCCATGACTTGCTCAGAACTCGACCCGCTGATCTATCCATACCTGGACGGCGAGCTCGACGAGACGGAGCGCGGGCACCTCGAGCGCCATGCGGCGGGCTGCGCCGCCTGTCGCGGTCGGCTGTCGCGCGAGGCCGCGTTCCAGGGTGCGCTGCGCCGCAGCGCCCAGCTCCGCACCCGGGGCGCCGCCCCGGAGGCGCTCCGGGCGATGCTCCGGGCCGGCATCCGCCGGGAGAACCGGCGGGTGCAGATGCTGTCCTGGGCCCGCTGGGGAAGCCTGGCCCTCGCCGCGGCGGCAGCCGGCGTCTTCTACATCGAGCAGCTGCCCGGACACCGGGAGCAGCTCCTCGAGGACGCCGCGCTGCGCTACCAGCGCCGGCTGCCCTACGAGCTGACTGCTGCCAGCCGAGCCGACGTCGAGCGGTGGTTCGGCGACCAGATGAGCACCCGCGTTCGCCTCCCCCACCTCCCCGGGGCGACCATCGCCGGGGCACGCCTGTCGAACCTGCGTGAGCACGACGCGGCGTACGTCGTCTACCAGCTCCCGCCGTCGGAGCAGCGCCCCGAGGACCGCCGCTTGGGCCTCTTCGTCCTCGAGGATCCGGAGCGGGAGATCCCCTCGGTCGCAGCCTACCCACAAGTCGCCGTGCGCAGCGTGCGCGGGCTCAGCGTCGCCAGCTGGCGCTCGGGTGGGCTGGTGTACGAGCTGGTCTCGGACATGGACGAGGCAGACCTGCGGCGTACCGTGCGTGACATGGACCCCTCGGCGCCGCCGAGCCCGGCCGAGGTGGTGGCGCCCGCGCGGCAGCGGCCGATGCTGCCCATCCCACCCCGGAACCCGGCGCTGGAGCTGATTCCCGCCGGCTTCCAGAACTGATGTTTGCCGACCGTGGGGGGGTGGCCGTAGCCTTTTGGCTTCGCCGATGCCCACCCACGTCCTGATCGTCGAGGGAGACAGCGCCCTTTCCAGCCGTCTCCGCTCTGCGCTCCAGCAGCGCGGGCACACCGTCGAGGAGACCTCCGACGGCCGCAGCGTGATCGACCTGGCGCGGCGGCGCCTGCCGGGAGTGGTGGTGCTCGGGGTGGAGCTGCCCGGTGGCCAGAACGGCTACCTGCTGGTGGGGAAGCTGCGGAAGGACGACACGCTCAAGTCCGTGCCGGTCATCATCGTCGGAAACCCCGAGGGATTCGAGGCGCACGCCCGGCTGAAGAACCGGGCCGACGAGTACCTGGCGCGCCCGGTGGACGTCCCGAAGCTGGTCGCCGCGGTGTCCCGGCTCTCCGGTTCCGCGGAGGAGACACCGCTGGTGCTGGAGGAGGAGGCCACCGTCTCCGGCGACCCGGACCTCGACCTCATCGACGCCGCCTTCGACGACGCCCCCGAGCCGCAGCCCGCGCCGGCCCGCGCCGCGCCTCCACGCCCCTCGCCTTCGCCGGCCCCTGTTCCCGTCGCTGCCGAGGACGACTTCTCGGAGCTCACCCAGGACGAGGAAGGCCCGACGATGGTCCAGCTCGGCACCGCGGCCGTGCCCGCGCCGGAGACCGAAGCCGTCGAGGTGGACGCGGCGCAGCTGGTGCTCGCGCCCGAGGAGCTCGCCTCGATGGAGAACGAGCAGGCCCGGGCGTTCGCCGCCGAGGTCCAGGCGGGACTCGGCGAGCAGCCGCTGGCGGAAATGGTCGCGGGCAGCGGGCCCGAGGAGCTGCTGCGGCTCCGCTCGGAGCTTCACGCCGCCGAGCAGCTGGTGGGAGACCTCCGGGACCAGAACGCCCAGGCCGAGCAACGTGAGCTGGAGCTGAAGACCGAGCTCTCGCGCCGCGACGGACAGCTGAAGGCACTCCAGGCCCGGCTCGACCAGGAGGTCCAGGAGCGGCGGCGGCTGGAGGAGGCGCTCCACGGCGGCGCCCAGGCGGACGCCGACGAGGCCCGGCGCGCCCTGGAGGAGGAGCTGGCCGCAGCCCAGCGCGATCTGGAGCTGAACCGTGCCCACGCCGAGGGTGCGGAGCGGCAACTTCAAGACATGCGCGAGCGCGCCGAGACCGCGGAGACCGAGCTGGCCCAGCTCCGCGAGCAGCCGGCCCCGGCCGCCTCGGTCGACGAGGTGGAGGCGCTCCACGCCCGGGTGGCCGAGCTCGAGGACGAGGCCCGCAAGAACCGCGAGCGGGTCACCCGCCTCTACGGGCGACTCAAGGCCGAGGAGCGGGCCCGGGAGCAGGCCCGCAAGGCGGTGACCGTCGCCGGACAGCTCCTCGCCGAGACGCCCAGCGGGGCCCCCATGGAGTCGACGGAGCCCGACCCGGGCACCGACGAGCCCGCGGCCGCGTGAGGGTGGATGCGCCGCGCTTCCTCACCCTGTGACGGGTGGACCGCACCGAGGTGGAGCGCCGGTGGCCGTCGACCCGGCGATGGCCGTCTACCGGCCCGACCGGGGTTCCTGCACGCACCAGCTCTGAGCGCGCCCGAGAGGCGCCGAGAGCTGTTGTTCACTTCTCCTCCTTCTTCGGCGCGTTCTTCTTGTCGAGCATCTTCCGCGCCAGGAGCTGGACTCCGGAGGGGACGTTCTTGTTCCTCGCCAGGTCCTTCACCTCGGCCTCGCGGAGCTGGGCGAGGAACTTCATCGCCACCGGGAGGGGGACCTTGGGGTTCTTGGTCAACGCGACCTTCACCCGATAGTCCTTCAGCCACTCGCGGTTGTTGTAGACCACCCGCAGCACGTCGTCCTGCGCGGCGCGGTTGTTCGCCACCGCCAGCACCTCGCCGTCGGTGATCTTCGGGCTGCGGATGACCGCCACCGACACCAGCTTGTTGCTGTCCCGCAGCAGGTAGCTCCGCGCCTCCTTGTTGCCCTTGGTGGCGAGCTTGATCTTCTCCGCGATGCTCATCTTCATGATCCGCTGCGCGAGGGTGAGCCGCTTGCCGTCCTCCATCGGCGGGGCGTTCTCGTCGGCCAGCTCCGCGAACTCCTCGATGACCTCGTCCGCCGTCGGCCCGGGGTCCGGGGGGGCGTCCGCCGCCTCCGGCCCGAAGATGCGCACCCGGGCGGCCCTCATCTGGGGGACGTCGGCGAGCACCAGGCCGGAGCGGACGCAGAAGTCGCAGACCATGTCGATGAGCGCCGGGCCGCAGCTGGGGTTGTTGCACAGCTGCCGGACGACCTCATCGTGCCGGAGCAGGCGGAGCTGGTTCTGGCTGATGATCTCCGCCGTCCGCATGCTGCAGTATGCGGCGGCCCGGGCCACCGCCTCGTCCGGGGTGGAGGGGTTGAGGATCAGCATCTCGGCGTAGACGTCCTGTCTGCCCAGCCGGTCCAGGAACCAGCCCAGCACCGGCGGATCCACCTCCTCGTCCCGGAGCGCGGAGCTGAGGATGCGATCCGGCAGCTTGCTGGCCGAGTCCTCCGCGGTGGTCCGCACCTTCTCGTCCGCGTCGCCGGTCAGAAGAAACAGCGCGGTGATCATGTCCGGCGGCGGCAGCGGGACCAGCGCCTTGGCGGCCATCATCCGCAGCGGCACCGGCGCCGAGGGGTCGACGTGCTTCCTGAGGTTGGCGGAGAGCTCAAGCATGGCCGCGGTTGCGCTCGTGGATGATGCGTAGACCCTCGAGGGTGAGGAACTCGTCCACCTCCTGGATGCAGCGGGACTCGGCGGCGATGAGCCCGGCCAGCCCACCGGTGGCCACCACCCGCACCGGGAACCCGAGCTCCTTGCTCATCCGCTCGCAGATACCATCCACCATGCCGACATAGCCGTAGACCAGGCCCGACTGCATCGAGTGAACGGTGTTCTTCCCCACCACCGCCGGTGGGCGGGCGAACTCCACCCGCGGCAGCTTGGCGGCGTTCTGGAACAGCGCCTCCATGGAGATGGTCACCCCGGGGCAGATGCTGCCGCCGAGGTACTCGCCCTTCGGGGTCACCGCATCGAAGGTGGTCGCGGTGCCGAAGTCCACCACGATCAGTCCCCCCCGGTGCTTCTCGTAGGCTGCCACCGCGTTCACCACCCGGTCGGCGCCTACCTCCCGGGGGTTGTCGTAGAGGATCGGCATCCCGGTCCTCACCCCGGGACCGACGAAGAGCGGCGCCAGCGAGAAGTAGCGCTTGCTCATCTGCTCCAGCGAGAACTGCATCGGAGGCACCACGCTGGACACCGCCACCGCCTCGATGCCGCCCGCGGGGATGCCGGCCCACTGCAGCACCTGGCGGATCCACAGCCCGTACTCGTCCGCGGTGCGGCGGGCCTCGGTGGCCAGCCGCCAGTGGTCGACCAGCCTGGTTCCGTCGAAGACCCCGAGCACGGTGTTGGTGTTTCCGACGTCGATGGTCAGGAGCATGCGCGGTGGCCCCTCGTCAGGAGGCAGGACGGACCCGGGGACGGATCTGCTCGACGTCACCGGCGAGCACCCGCTCCAGGCCGTCCTCGGTGCGTAGCAGCAGCGCCCCGTCCACGTCGATGTCCTCGGCCACCCCCCGGAGCTCCCGCCGCTCGGTCTTCACCAGCACCTCCAGCCCGAGCGTCGAGGAGAGCGCGCGCCAGCGCGCACGCACCGGACCGAAGCCCTTCTCCTCATGCACGTCCAGCCATTGCTCGAGGGTCTGGAGGAGCCGGGCCAGGAAGGCCGCGCGGTTGACCTTGCGCCCGAGCACCCGCATCGCGCTGGTCGCCACCTCGGCGACGTCCGGCGGGAAGTCCGACGGGCCGGCGTTCAGGTTCACCCCGATGCCCAGGACGACGAAGTGGACCCGGTCCGCCTCCGCCGAGAGCTCGGTGAGGATGCCGGCGATCTTCTTGCCTGCCACCTGGAGGTCGTTGGGCCACTTGATGCTCGCCTCGATGCCCTCGCCCCTGAGCGTCTCCGCCACCGCCACCGCCGCGAGGAGGGTCAGCTCGGGCGCGCGCTGCGGGGGAAGCTCGGGGCGGAGCACCAGCGAGGCGTAGAGGCTCTTCCCCGCCGGCGAGGCCCAGCTTCGACCCCGTCTCCCCCGCCCGGCGGTCTGGGTCTCGGCCACCACCAGCTCACCGTGCTCGGCGCCCTCGGCAGCGAGACGGAACGCCAGCTCGCTGGTGCTGGGGAGCGAGTCGAAGGCGTGCACCGTGCGCCCCAGGTCGTGCGTCTCCAGCAGCGGAAGGATCTCCAGCCCACTCAGGCGATCCGGCACGCGGACCAGCCGGTACCCGCGCGAGGGGACCGCCTCGATGGCGTAGCCGCGGTCGCGCAGCGCGTTCACCACCTTCCACACCGCGGTGCGCGACAGGCCCAATTTCCCGGAGAGCGCCTCGCCCGAGGCGAAGTCCGGTCCGGACTCGAGCAGCATCTCCAGCACCAGCTGGGCGTGCGTCGTGTCCTGACGATCGGAGGGCACCATCGGGCTCGGGGCGGCAGTGTGCCACGCCCCCCAGACCTCAGCGAAGCGGCGCCACCTCGAAGGCGGTGAGGCGCAGCTCGGCAGTGGGCACGCTGCGCGTCCCCTCCTCCAGCGCGGTCCGGACCTGGACGATGCCCACCCCGGCGGCGAAGGTCACCCGGTTGACCAGGAGGCGGCCCGGCGTGGCCGGGTCGGCAACTGTCCGGCTCTCCACCTCCACGCAGTCCTCGAACCGCCCCACCGGGGCCTGGCACGGCGCCCGGACGGAGAGCACCCGGTAGTGCTCGGCCGAGCCCGGAGCCACCACGCTGGTCCAGGTCGCGCCCACCGTGAGCGGCTCGTGGAGGAGGTAGCGGACCTGGTCCCGGATGCCCTCCCCATCCACCCGCAGGGCCCGGCCATCCCCATCGACGTAGCTGCCGTCGCGGAAGGCAACGACCTCCACCCGGCGGGTCGACTTCTCGCCCAGGTAGCTCGCGTCGTAGGTCCAGTGGTTGCCGACGGCGAGCGGGAAGTACCGGGCCGACTCCGGCATCCGCCCTGCCGGTGCGCTTGCAGCCGCAGCCGGCGGCGGAGTGGACGGGTGCGCACACCCCAGGAGACCGGCGGCGAGCACTGCCCAGCGGGGCAGGGTCACCAGGGACGCCCCCCGGGGGCGAGGCTGGCGTTCCGCTGGGTGCGGCTCTGGTTGCCGAGCCGCCCGTGGCGCTCCATCTCCTCCAGGGCCTGGCGTGCGGCATCGCGTACCGCGGGCTGATCGTGTCCCTGTGACATCGTGTACAGGTAGGCCTGCGCCTCGTCTCCGCCGATCGCCCCCAGCGCGTACACCAGCTCGCGGAGAAACCCCGGATCCTTGCCCCGGCTGATCTCGATGAGCTCGGGGACGGCCTCCCGGGCCTGCAGCTCGACCAGGCCGCCGATGGCGCGCCGCACACCCAGCGGGTCGTCGCCGCGGAGCTGCTCGACCAGCGCGGGGACGGCAGCCCGGTTGCCGCGGGCGACCAGCGCCGACATCGCCGCGTCACGGACCAGCGGGTCGCGGGCATGGAGGTCCTTCACCAGACGGGCGTCGTCCCGCTTCCGCGCGTCGAGGTGCGCCCGGGCCTCCTTCACCAGCCGGTCCAGCACCTGGTCCAGAGCGCGGCGAGCGGCCTCCTGTCGACCCTCGAGCGCGTCGCCCTCCACCGGCTGCGTCCGGGTCGCCTGGAGCGCGATGCGCTCGACTCCATCGTCGGTGCTCCGCCGGATGCCGAGGGAGGCGGTCACCTCCTCCAGGCCGGGCAGGCCCGAGGCGTTCATCTGCTCCTGGACCGCATCCACCTCGAGGGTGACACGGACCGCCCCCTCGACCCCGCGGGCACCGGGGTCGAGCAGCTTGAAGCCACGGTCAGGCACGAGCCGGGCCGAGAGCTGGGCCTGGGCCTGCGAGGGGGTGAGAGCGAGGAGCTGCGCCTCGGCCAGCGAGGCAGCCACCACCTCCACCCGCTCGACCGGGTGCGGTGGTGGCTTGCACCCGGCAAGCAGTACCAGCCCGGCAGCAACGGAGGCCGTCCTCAGCACGCGGGGAAGCTTAACAAGGGGAGCGGGGCCGCGGCTCGTGCCCTCCGTTGCCCCGGGGCTCACCCCTGCTCGGGGGCCGAGGACCGACCGCCGCCCGACGACGGCTCCGACGGGGGCTCCGCGGAAGCCGTCGCCCGCTCCGGAGCGCCTGTCGTGCCTTCGGAGGCCGGCGCGCCCGCGGACGGGTCCGGCGCCCCGGGCGTTCCGGGAGCAGGCTCGCGACCACGGCCTCGGCGACCTCGGCGACGCCGGCGGCGACGCTTGCGCTCCCCCGCGCCCGCCTCCCCCGGAGTCCCCGGCGCGTCCTCGGCGCCCGCCGCCCCGCCACCCTCGGTCGGGGCCTCCTCCGGTCCCTCCTCCTCACCCTCGTCCTCGCCCCCGACGTCGTCCTCGGCGGAGCCGGCCTCCTCCGCGGCCGGAGGCTCGCTGGGCTCGGGGCGTCCGGGGCGCTCGTCCCGTTCCTCGCGCTCGCGGTGCCGCTCCTCCCGGCGCCGGCGCGACTCCTCCGCGCCCCGGGCGGCCTCCTCGAAGAACGACGGGTCCAGCTCGAACAGCTCGAGCGGTACCACCCGCACGCCGCTGTGCGACTCGAGGAACTTCTCGGCCAGCCCCTCCCCGGCCCAGACGTGAACCTGCGCCCCCGAGAGCGCCTCGGAGCGGGCGTCGCTCCGGAGATCTCCGGTGGCGAGGAGCAGCGCAGTGTGTGCGGACTGGTGCTGCAGATCGCGGCGGCAGTCCTGGACCACGCGGCGATCCACCGGGCCGTTGCCGCGGTGGATGCGAATCACCCAGCGCAGCTCCAGGCTCCCGTCCTTGCGTCGGGCGGTGAGCAGCTGGCCGTGGTTGCCGCGCCTGGCGACCTTGATCTCCCGGAAGTGGAGCGCGTGGAGCATCTTCGCGCACGCCTTCTCCAGCGTCCCTGGCTCGAGCGAGGCCAGGTGCGCACGGAGGGCGCGGGCCGTCGCCCGGCGGGCCTCCTTGACCGCGCTCTTGGCCGCGTGGACCAGCCCGTCGTCGACCAGCGGCTCGGCAGTCGAGGGCGGCGGCTGGCGGAAGGCGATCCCGCCATCGGTGAACGGCAGATCGAGCGCCCTGGCGAAGGCGGCCTGGACCTCGGCGACCGGCGCGTCGTCGCGCTCGAGCATCAGCGCACCGGTGGGGTCGAGGGCGAAGTTGGGACGTCGACCGGCGTCGATGCGCCGCTGGTTCTCCTCGGCGAGGCTGGTGAGCAGCGCCTCGGGCTGCAGCTCGTCGGAGGCCAGCTGTCGCTCCCGGGCCAGCCGCAGCACCTCCGAGGGCGCCAGCGGCGCATCGGCCTCGCCGAGCAGCTCGAAGGCCACCTCGGGGATGGGCGGGTACTTGCGCTTCTTGCCCCGCTCCTCCTCCTCGTGCCGGCGCCGGCGCTCCTGCCGGCCGATGCCGCGCACGTTCTCGTTCCGCGGTTCCGGGTGGCGCTCGATGGGGCGGAGCGGGGGAAGCCCCTCCTCGGGGTGCTCGTACGGTGCGGACATCGCCTCCAGCGCGGCGGCGTCCTCGGCCATTCCCCAGGCGGTGAGGGCGAAGGTGTCGGGGGCGGTGACGGTGACCTGGCGATCGCGGGCGCGGCGGGCCATCGCCGCCAGACGGGAGAGCATCGTCTGTTCCGGCGTCTTCCCGACGTGGCTGAGGAGGCCCTGGGCGACGGACCGCTCGGTGATCTCGACCGAGGTGAGCGGCTGGCCGGCAGCCTCCAGGACCCGGAGTGCGGCCTCGTAGAATGTCATGTGGGCGCGGGACGGTAGCGGGACGGGTGCCCCCGGTCAATCTCGCGGCGCAGGTGTTGCAGAGCCGCTCGGACCTGACTTCCGGGCGAGGAATTCGGTGAGCGACGTGAGCTCCTGCTCGGCCCGGCGCAACGCCGATCCGACCCCGACGATGGCGTCCTTGATGCTTCCGGGCAGTCGCCCACCTACCCGGTCGGAGAGCTCCACGAGCTTCGTGAACGTGGTCTCGTGGCTTTCCACCGCGGCGAGCAGCATCTGGCCGAGGTCGGGCTCGTGCGAATCGGCCTCGTTTGCGCGATGAGCTTTCTCACCTCGCTGGCTCTTCCCGCGAAACGAGCAGCACAGGGAGGTGTTTGCTGGTTGGTTGGACATGGCCGGACTTGCGCTTGCAGGGCGTCACCGCCCGTGCAACACACCGCGACTCTCGCATGCTCCGCATCCGGATCGGCCGACGCTGGACCCGCGAGCGCGGCGCCACCCCGCATGATTCGGTGTCGCTGGAGCTGGACGGGGTCGCCCTGGTCGACGGGGCCGAGGACGAGCCTCTCCTCCCGCTGGTCGAGTCGCTCCTCGGCTGCACCGCCGCGCTCGGCCGGGGCGCGCCCCTGGCCGACATCTCCCTGCCCGAATCCGGGCTGGTGCTCTGCCTGGAGAACACCGAGGACGGCTGCACCTTGCGCATCGCGTCGCTGGCCCGGCCGGCGCGCCTGGTGCGCCGCGTCCGGCTGGACTGGGCGGAGTGGTGCGATGGCGTCGTGCGGATGGGCGAGCACTTCGCCGCCGACCTCGAGGCCTCCGCCGTCCCCGCGGCCAGCCGGCGCACCGTCCGGGAACGTCTCCGGGCGCTGCGGCAGCCCTCGCGTCTCGCGCCCGGGCGCCCGCCGGGTCCGCTCGGGCTCCGTCTCGGCGCATCCGGCAAGGCGCTGGCGCTCCAGCTGACCGACAGCGCGGGGCTCCTCGACCGCGCCCCGCGGGGACACACGGCCGCCCTCGGCGCGCTGCTCGGCTCGGGACGCATCTGGGTCTCGGGAACGCCCGAGGGCTGGCACCTCGACGGCCCCGTTCTGCTGCACGTGCTCGAGCTCGTCCGCTGCGGCGAGGAGGTGCAGCGTGCGCTCGGCACGGGCGTCGAGGCGATCGATCTGCAGCTGCCGGACGGCCCATCGCGGGTCTCGCTCACCGGCCCCGCGTGGACACTGGGAAAGGAGACGCTCCCCTGGACCGCCGAGGAGGTGGCCCGGGCGCTCTTGTCCCTCGGCGCCTCGGCGGCGCGGGCGGTGCGCTGGGCGGTGCCGAGCCAGCGGCGGAACCCCCATCTCGAGGAGCTCGTCACCCGCTCCGAGGCGGCGCTCGCCCTCCTTCGCCCACCGACAGGGGCACGACGGGAGAAGGCGCCGGTGCGGCGACGCAAGGCGGTCCGGGCGGCACGGGCGGTGCGCCCGCTCCGGCGCGAGGGCAGCATCCGGCGGCTGCGATTCCTCCCGGTCGCGCTCGCCCCGGGCCTGGCCGGGCCCGGGCCCGCCACGCTGGTCTCGACCGAGGCGGGCGTCGTCCTGCTCTCCGACCGAGGAATGGACGTCCTCGGCTGGGACGGGAAGCTGCAGCTGCACCGGGCCACCCCGCGGGGAGGGGCCGCCGCCACCGACGGGCACGCGCTCGGCGCCACCCGGGACCGGCTCTACGGCTACGGCATCCAGGACGCGAACCCCCGCTGGTTCCAGCCGCACGACGGTGCGGCGCTGGACCCGGTGGCCATCTCCGCAGAGCAGCTGCTCCTCTTCGGGGTGGAGCGCCGCGGGGTGCGGGCGCTGGACGCGCTCACCGGGCGGGAGCGCTGGTCCTTCTTGCCGGCACGGACCCGCCGGCTTCATCTCGGGCTCTCGGGCGTCACCGTGCTCGCCGCCTCCGAGGCAGGCGTGCTCACCGGGCTCGACCTCCACGACGGCACGGTGCGCTTCCGGGTGGCGGCGCCCCTGCCCTTCACCGGTCCAGCGGTGGCCTGGGGACCGGTGGTGCTGGCCCCGCTCGGGCGGGAGGACCGGTCCGCCCTGCTGGCGCTCGACCCCGTCCTCGGCGAGGTGCGCTGGCTCACCGAGCTCCCCCTGCGACAGGCGGCCCCACCGACCGCCGGGGGCGCCCGGGCGTGGATCGCCGGGCTCCACGAGGACCGCCCCACCCTCGCCTGCGTGGACGTGCGCGGACAGGTCATCTGGCAGCGTGCCGTTCCGGTGCTTGACCGCCCGGTGGGCGTGCTCCGCGCCGGGGTGGAGCTGGTGGTGGTGGGCACGGCTGGGGCGGCGGTCCGGGTGCGGCGCGACGGAAAGCCGGTATGGCGCGCGGGGGCGGCGGGGGTGGTGATGACGGCCGTTCCGCCGGCCCTCGAGCACGGGGTGCTGCTCACCGCCGGCCCGGTCGTCCGCGCGCTCGACGTGCGACAGGGCCGGGTCCTGGCCGAGCTCCCGGCGGGCCGCGGCGTGCGCGCCATGGCGGTCAGCCCCCGGCTGGACCTGGCGCTGCTAGACGAATCCGGCGACCTGGCCATCCACCGGCTGGCCAGCCACTTCGCCGTGTTGTAGTCGCGCGACTCTGATTGTGGCCGCCCGACTGTGCTGCGGCCGCCCTGATCTCCGACGACCATCGGTTCCGAGGGTCCTGAGCGTGTCCCTCGGACGCGCCGCCCGACTGTGCTGCGGCCGCCCTGATCTCCGACGACCATCGGTTCCGAGGGTCCTGAGCGTGTCCCTCGGACGCGGCCGCCCGACTGTGCTGCGGTCGCCCTGATCTCCGACGACCATCGGTTCCGAGGGTCCTGAGCGTGTCCCTCGGACGCGGTCGCCCGACTGTGCTGCGGCCGCCCTGATCTCCGACGACTATCGGTTCCGAGGGTTCTGAGCGTGTCCCTCGGACGCGGCCGCCCGACTGTGCTGCGGTCGCCCTGATCTCCGACGACCATCGGTTCCGAGGGTCCTGAGCGTGTCCCTCGGACGCGGTCGCCCGACTGTGCTGCGGCCGCCCTGATCTCCGACGACCATCGGTTCCGAGGGTCCTGAGCGTGTCCCTCGGACGCGGCCGCCCGACTGTGCTGCGGCCGCCCTGATCTCCGACGACCATCGGTTCCGAGGGTCCTGAGCGTGTCCCTCGGACGCGGCCGCCCGACTGTGCTGCGGCCGCCCTGATCTCCGACGACCATCGGTTCCGAGGGTCCTGAGCGTGTCCCTCGGACGCGGCCGCCCGACTGTGCTGCGGCCGCCCTGATCTCCGACGACCATCGGTTCCGAGGGTCCTGAGCGTGTCCCTCGGACGCGGCCGCCCGACTGTGCTGCGGTCGCCCTGATCTCCGACGACCATCGGTTCCGAGGGTCCTGAGCGTGTCCCTCGGACGCGGTCGCCCGACTGTGCTGCGGCCGCCCTGATCTCCGACGACTATCGGTTCCGAGGGTCCTGAGCGTGTCCCTCGGACGCGGCCGCCGTGACCTACTTCTGCCCCTTGCGGGCGGCGACCGCGGGGTCGATCTCCTCCTCGCTCCGGGTGGTCACCGTGGCGCCTTCCCAGGTCTCGCCGGGCTTCAGCTTCCAGTCGTCCGGCACCGGCAGCTTCCAGCTGTACTGGGCGTTGATGTCGCCGCCGGTCGGCGCGTGGGAACGGACCGCGACCAGCATCTCCATCTGGCTCACGTTGGCCGGCACCGGGTCGAGCTCGTACTGACCGAGCACCGTCTGCGGAGGGAACTCGGCGATGAGCCGCTCGGGGTAGTCGTTGCGCATGCCAGGGTTGCCGGTGCTCATCTCGCCGTAGAGCTTTCCCTTGTCGTCGAGCAGCCGGAAGGTGGTGGCGAACTCGGCCCAGGTCAGCACCCGCTTCACCCCGGAGCGCTCGTCCTCGCGCGTCTCCCGCTGCGCGCCCCAGAGCACGAGGGGGAAGCGGATCTTCGGCTTGTTCCCCACCATCACCACGTCGGCGGAGACCATGTCCAGGCGCAGTCCCTTGTCCGTGCCGGTCAGCACCGGGGCGTACTTGCCGGTGCGCATCCGGTCGAACATCGCCTTCTCCCACTCCCAGAACGCCTTGCGGTTGACGGGGTTGGCCATCGGCCCGCGCGGGCGCCCATCGGGCAGCTGCGGCAGCTCGGTCTCGGCGAGGGCCTTGGCCTTGCGGTCGATGTCCTTCAGGTAGTCGTCGTAGGCGGGGTTTCCGCCGAACTTCGCCTGCTGCGCCGAGACCTGCTCGAAGTACCAGCGCAAGTAGCCCTTGACGTCGTTCCGGTACGCGTCGGCGTCCGGGTTGCTGCGGATCCACCCCACCCGCTCCAGCGCCTCCGTTCGCAGCCGGAGCGCGGCGATCTCCTTCGCCGCCCGGGCCTGCGCTTCGGTGGCGCGCTGGTACCCCACCACCCCGGCCGCGCTGAAGCCGAGGATCACCACCAGGAGGACGATGGCCAGATTTCGGTTCATGACGACCGGGAAGTCTCGCCCGGTGCCACGGTCGGGTCCAGCCCACGCTCTCCCACCTCCAGCCGGCCCCGGTTCCACCGCGCGTGCACCCGCCAGGGACGTGTGGGAGCACGGCGGACCGCCTGCGCCAGCCCCTCCATCGCGCCCTCGGGGAGCACCCCCTCGCCCAGGGCCCGCGCCGCGAGGTGCCGCCGCAGCGCCTGGAGCGCGAAGAGCGCCTCGCCGAGGTCGGCCGCGAAGACGCCGCCCCGTCCTCCGGGCCCACGCGCGAGGCCGCGGGCCCAGGCGTCGAAGGCGAGCGCCATCGCCTGCTCGGGCGCGCCGCTGGCGTGCGCCTCGGCCCGCCCCCACGCCGACCACGCGGCGTCGAGCGGCTGTCCGGCGGCGAACGCCGCGCGGAAGGCATCGGAGGCGACGAATCGCTCCAGCGCCGCCCGCGACGGGGCGAGGATGGGCCGCGACAGCGGCCAGCGCGCATCGAGGGCCTCGGCAGTGACCGCGAGGCGCAGGCCCTGCTCGGCCCGAACACCCTCGGCATCCTCCATCGGCGGCAACCGCCCGTGCACCACGTCGAACCCGCGCCAGGCCGTGGGCGCGGCCTCCACCGGGAGCCCCGGGGCGGCCGAGCGGGGCGGCGGCACCGCCAGCGGAGCGCGCTCGGCCACGGGCTCGAGCATCGTGCGGAGCGTGGCCAGGGTCCGACGGGCGACCCCCGCCGGGTGCCCATCGCCCTCGAACACCAGCGCCCGCAGCGCGCGGCAGCGGGGGAGCACCTCGGCGAGGAGCCCCAGGACCTCGCTCCGGAGCGGCTGAGCGTGGTCGTCCATGTACACCCCCCTGCCCTCGGGGGTTCGGGTGATGACCCCGCCGGCCACGTGGACCTCGATGACCGCCTCGAACGGGAAACCGTCCAGCCCGGTCTCCAGCGGCAGCCCGGACGCAAGCTGCGCGGCGACCAGGTGGCCCACGTCGAGCACCAGAGGGCAACCGGTGCGGGCGTGGAGCTGGCCCATGAAGTCCAGCACGTGCAGCGAACCTTGCCGGCGCACCACCACCGGGTTCTCGAGCGCGAGCGGGACCGAGAGCGCTTCCGCCACGTGGAGCGCATGCGCCGCCGCGACGTCGAGGCCGGCGCCGCTGAAGGCAGGCGGGAGGTACAGGTAGCCGGGGAGCGCCGTGCCGTGGACGTGCCACCAGGCGACGTCGTTCCCCACCCAGGGCGTGCCGACGGCGCGGGCGTGCGCATCGAGCGCAGCGAGCCGGTCCGGCGCCTCGAGCTCGGGCCCGGCGAGGTTCAGGTGCACGGGGTGGAAGAGCGCCGGCAGACGCTCACGAGCGGCCCACAGCGCCCCGAACAGGCCCGCGTCCCGGCGGGCCTCCTGGAGCGAGAGCGGCGCGCTGTACTCCACCAGGTCGAGCAGCCCCGGGTCGGCCGCGTGGAGCGCCCAGGGGTCGGGCTCCACCGCCGGGTCCAGGTTGCTGGACAGGCCGAGCCCGAGGAACGGCAGCGCACGTGTCTCCACGGCCCGGGAGCCTACTCGCTGCGCATCGCCTCCACCGGGTCCAGTGCCGCGGCCCGGGCCGCCGGGTAGATGCCGAACACCAGCCCCACCCCGCTGCTCATCGCCAGAGCCAGGGCGATGGCCCAGAGCGGCACGCTCATCGGGAAACCGAAGGCCCAGCGTCCCAGCGCGGTGAGCGACAGCCCGAGCAGCAAGCCCAGCATCCCCCCGAACAGCGAGAGCGTCACCGCCTCCAGCGCGAACTGCCCGAGGATGCGGCGCCGCTTCGCCCCCAGCGCCTTCCGGATGCCGATCTCCCGCGTCCGCTCGGTCACGCTCACCAGCATGATGTTGAGAATCCCGATGCCTCCCACCACCAGCGACAGCAGGCAGATCCCGAAGCTCGCGGCGGTGATGACGTTGCTCAGGTTGTTGAAGGTGCGGGTCATCGACTCGTTGGTGTCGATCTCGAAGTTGTTCGGCGCCCCCGGCTTCACGTTCCGCTTCATCCGGAGCAGCGCGGTGACCTCGTCCTGGGCCCGCTGCAGCTGGGTGGGATCGGCCGCCTGGACGTTCACCCGCATGCTGCGGTTGCGACCGAAGATGTCCAGCGCGTTGGGGAGGGGCAGGATCAGCATGCTGTCGGCGTTGAAAACCCCGAACATCTTCCCCCGCTTCTCCAGCACGCCCACCACCCGGAAGATGCGACCCCGGACCCGGATCTCCCTCCCCAGCGGGTCCTGGCCGGGAAAGAGTCGGTCGGCCACGTCGAGCCCGAGCACTGCCACCGGCCTCGCCTCCTCCACCTCGTTGGCGGAGAAGAAACGCCCGGTGGAGACCGCACGACCGCTGGTGTCGATCCACTCTGCGGTGGAGCCGATCACGATGATGTTGGGAAGCGTCTCTGCCAGCGCACTGGAGATCTTGTTCGGTCCGAGCCAGGTGTGCGCCGAGGCGAGGACCACCGACGGACAGCCCTCGCGGACCGCGTTCAGCTCCCGAAGACCCACGTTGGGCCGGCGCTGGAATCGCCGCCAGTCGATCCGGCCGAAGTTGATGCCCCCGGGCCACTTGGAGATGGTGAAGACGTTGGCCCCGAGCTGCGAGAGGTCGGCGGTCACCTTCGTCCGTAGCCCCTCGACCAGGGCCATCATGGTCACCACCGTCGTCACCCCGATGACCACCCCGAGCAGGGTGAGCAGGGACCGGAGCGGGTTCGCCGCCAGGGTCCCCACTGCCAGACGGAGGTTGTCCAGGAAGGCGATGAACCGCGGCGTCTTCATTCGTACCGGAGAGCTTCCACCGGATCGAGCTGGGCGGCACGTACCGCCGGCCAGATGCCGAAGATGAGCCCCACCAGCGCCGCGAACCCCACGCCGCCCGCCACGGTCAGCGGCTGCACCGCCGCGGCCAGGGTGGTCACCGCGGAGACGAGCTTGGCCAGCCCGAGGCCGACCACGGTCCCGATGACCCCTCCCACCGCCGAGACCAGCGAGGCCTCGAGGAGGAACTGGACGATCACCGTACGCCGGCGGGCCCCGAGCGCGCGGCGCAGTCCGATCTCCCGGGTTCGCTCCCGGACGCTGACCAGCATGATGTTCATGATCCCGATGCCGCCGACCAGAAGGGTGATCAGTCCCACCCCCAGGGCCACTCCATAGAGCGCGCTGGTGAGCTTCTGGTAGGTGTCGGCCAGCTGCTGGGTCCGGTTGATGCTGAAGTCGTCGGGCGCGCCCGGCGGGACGCTCCGGACTCGGCGGAGGATGCCGGTGACCTCGTCCTCCGCTCGATCGAGGAGCTCCGGGTCGTCCACCGCGACGTCGATCTGGAACTCGCGCTTGCCGTAGACCGAGAGGAAGGTCTTGAAGGGCACCAGGGCGACCAGGTCCATGCTCTGGCCGAGGAGCTGTCCCTTCTTGGCGAGGACGCCGATCACCCGCCAGGGGCGGCTCTCCAGCCGCACCGTGCCCCCCACTGCGCTCCGTCCGGGGAAGAGCTGCTCGGCGACCTCGGATCCCAGCACCATCACCCGCTGCTCGGCGTCGCTGTCCGCGTCGGTGAGGAACCGGCCCTGCGGGACCTCGTAACCCCAGATCTTCTGGAAGTCGGCCAGGGTGCCGATCACGTCGACCTGGCTGACGCTCTGGTCGCCGGCGGTCAAATCCTTCGTGTCCTCGTTGAGCTCCGGGACCACCGCGCTCGCCAGCCGCGACTGGAGCGCCAGCGCCTGCATCTGGGCGAGGGTGATCTCCTTCCGGTTCCGGTACCGCCACCAGTCGCCCGCCACCACCCAGGGATGGCGGGCCACGTTCAGCGTCGCCGTGCCCAGCGACGAGAGCTGACGGGCGAAGGCTCCGTTCAGGCCCTGGATGATGCCCAGGATGGCCAGCAGCGTGGCCACGCCGATGCCCACCGCGCTGAGGGTGAGCGTCGTCCGGAGCCGGTTGACCCCCAGGGTGCGCAGGGCGATCCGCCCGCCCTCGACGAGATCGACCCGGAGGCTCACGTGGCCGCGGCGCGCGCCCTCTCCGCTCGACCCTCCAGGGCCACCTCGGGCCCGGGTCCGTCGTTCACGATGAGCCCGTCGCTGATGCGGATGGCCCGCGGGCACCGCGCAGCCAGGGTGGCCTCGTGGGTGACCAGGCACAGGGTGTGGCCCGCCCGGTGGAGCTGCTCGAAGAGCCCGAAGATCTCCTGCCCGGTCGCCGAGTCGAGGTTGCCGGTGGGCTCGTCGGCCAGCAGGAGCGACGGCTCGGTCACCAGCGCCCGGGCGATGGCCACCCGCTGCCGCTGGCCGCCGGACAGCTCGTTGGGCCGGTGGGTCACCCGGTTCGACAGGCCCACCTGGTCCAGCGCCGCCCGCGCCCGTTCGCGACGCTCCCTGGACCCGAGCCCACGGTAGATGAGCGGCAGCTCCACGTTGCCGAGGGCGCTCTCGCGCGGCAGCAGCTGGAAGGTCTGGAAGATGAAGCCGATCTCACGATTTCGGATGTCGGCCAGCTCGTTGTCGGACATGTGGCTCACGTCCTTGCCGTTGAGCCAGTACCGACCCGCGGTCGGGGTGTCCAGGCAGCCCAGGACGTTCATCAGGGTGCTCTTGCCCGAGCCGGACTGCCCGATGATCGCCACCCACTCGCCCTTCGACACCTGGAACGAGACGCCGTTGAGCGCGTGCACCACCTCGGTGCCCACGTTGTAGTAGCGGCGGATGTCCTCGAGCCGGATGAGCATCTGCCTACCCACGGACGGCGGTCTTGGTCCCCGGGGGCTCGGCCGGCTTGGGACCCTTGGGTGCGTTCTCCTTGAGCGGATCGCCGTCCTTCAGCTCCTTGCTCACCGTCCGGAACGGCCCCTCCACCACCCGCTCGCCCTCCTTCAGCCCATCGAGCACCTCGAGGTCGGTGTCGGAGGCGATGCCGGTGCGCACCCGGCGAGCCCGGGCCTTGTTCTCGGCGTCGACCACGAAGACGATCTTGGCCAGGGTCTCGCTGCGCCTCCTGGCGGCCAGCGAGGTCTCGCCCGGCGGCTGGGAGTCCGGCAGCGACTTGTCCGGGCGCACGGTGACCGCCTGGATGGGGACGATGATGGCGTTGTCGTGGGTCTCGGCGGTGATGCGGACCTCGGAGCTCATCCCCGGGAGCACGCCCGGAGGCCGGGTCTCCAGCGCCACCTTCACCGGGAAGGTGGTGACCTCCGACTCGGTTCCCGGGTTCTTGATGGTGGCCTTCTGGGCGATCTCCACCACCGAGCCCTCGAAGCTCTGACCCTCGAGCGCATCCACCGACAGCTCGGCGTGCTGGCCGTTGCGGAGGTGCACCACCTCGTGCTCGCCGACCTCGATCTTCACCTCCATGCTGCTGAGCGCGGCCACCGTCATCACCGTGTCCTCCGAGAAGTCGGAGCCGCGAACCCGCTCGCCGATCTCCCGGGTGAGCTCGATGATCGTCCCGTCGATGGGCGAGGCCAGGGTCGTCCGGTTGAGGTTGGTCTGGGCCTGCTCGAGCACCGCGACCTGCCCGGCGTACTTCTGCTGGGCGGAGCTGAGGCGCGCAACGGCGCTGTCGTAATCGGCCTTCGCCTTGTCCACCTCGGCGCTGGAGGCCATCCCCCGTTTGGCCAGCCCCTGCACCCGCTCCAGCTCGAGCCGGGTCCGGTCCACCTCCACCTGCGCCGTGGAGATGTCCGCCCTGGCCCCGCTCATGGCGGCCTGGGCCTGCTTCGCCGCGCCCACGAACGGCTTCGGGTCGATGCGCCCCAGCGTCTGGCCCTTCTTCACCTTGTCTCCCAGCTCCACCGGCCGCTCGACCAGGTCACCGGAGAGGTTCGAGGAAATCTTCACCGTGGTGGAGGCCTCCACCTTCCCCGCGCCGATGATCACCCGGCTGATGGTGCCCTTCTTCACCTTGGCGACCTGGACCTCGGTCGACGGAGGCGGCCTGTCCCGGAATCCGGCGATGGTGATCCCCACCACAGCGAGCAGCAGCAGTCCCGCGATCAACCCCTTCCACCACTTCATGGCGTCGCTCCGTTGCCGAGGGTCCCCATCGCCTTCTCCAGACCCGCGCGCGCCACCTCGGCGTCGGACCGGGTCTGGATCAGGGTCTGATATGCCTGTGCGAGCTTCAGCTGGGCGTCGCGCACCTCGAGGGTGGACGAGGCGCCGGCCTTGAAGCGCTCCTGTGCGTAGTCGAGGTTCTGGGTGGCGGTGACGCGGTTCTGCTGGGCGACCTCGAGAGCCTTGAGCTGGGCTCCGAGCGAGTCCAGCGCCACCTTGACCTGCCCCTCCACGTCCCGCTCGTTCTGGGCGAGGTTGAGCTTGGCCTGGGCGAGCTGGGCCCGGGCCTGCTTGGTCTGGGCGTCGGTCTGGAAACCGTTGAAGAGGTCCCAGTTGAGGGTGATGGCGCCACTGACCGCGCTCTGCTTGCCGAACTCGGTGTAGACGGTGTCCGCCTCGGGGCCGGAGCGCAGCCACTGGAGCTGGAAGTTGATCCGCGGTGCCCACCCCGCTGCCTGGGACGTCTCGAAGGACTTGGCCGCCTTCACCTGCTCGCCCCACTGCACCAGGACCGGGCGATTGACCCGGGCGAGGTCCAGCCCCTGCTGGAGGGTGACCGGGGGCGGTGGGGGGGTGTCGGGCAGCGACGGGTCCGCCGCATCGAGCTCCTCTCCCTCCGGACGCCCAAGCCAGGCGGCCAGGTCGATCTGCGCCTGCGAGACCACCGCCCGCTGCTTCTCGACGTTGATCCGGTCGGTCCCGAGGTTGACCGCCGCGGCCAGTGCGTCTCCCTTCGTCCCGCGGCCGGCCTCGAACAGCGCCTGGGCCCGGTCGGCGAACTCCTGGCTCCGCTGGGCAGTGACCTGCAGCACCACCAGCTGCTTCTGCGCGGTCCAGAGCACGTAGAAGCGGCGAATCGCCTCGTACTCGGAGGCGAGCACCTGCTCGGCGGCCGTGCCGCGGGCAGCGGCCTCGAGGTGACCGGACTGGGCGAGGACCTGGAATTTTCCCAGGTCGAAGAGCACCTGGTTCAAGGTCGCGCCGAGCTGGAACCGGTTGTAGGCGTAGTGCGGAAAGTCGGTCACCGCCTGGCGGTACGTGGGTTGGCCGTTGGCGTCCAGGACCGGAGTGCCCGCCGCGTCCAGAACCACCACCGTGCCGATGTCCCGGTAGTCCTGCTGGATGGTCCGGCCGGCCTGCGCATTGAGGGCGATCTGGGGCAAGAGCGCCCCGGTGCTCACCCGCTTCTGCTCGCTGGCGCGCACCCGGTCCAGCTCGCTCAGCAGCGCCTGGAGGTTGTTCCGCGACTCCTGGCGGACCTGCTCGAGGGTGATGGGGGTCGCAGCGAGCAGGGCGGAGAGAACGAGCGCGTTCATCCCCCACCTCCCGGACCGCCGGGACCGGGCCCGTGGCCAGGACCTCCGCGAGGCATCACACCGGGCAGCCCGACGCCGAAGACGCCGACGAAGGCCAGGAAGAGCCCCAGGCCCACCCACAGACCCGCACGCCGCCGCATGCCGGTGGCCGCGGCGAATCCCAGCCCGATGAGCAGCGCGGCGAGCAGGTGAAACAGGTCCAGCGCATCGAGTAGACGGACCAGCTTCGGTCCCCCGGTGTGGACCCAGGCCCCCACCGAGGAAGGCAGGAGGTGCCGTGCGCGCTCCTCGGTGATGCCCAGCTGCCAGAGCGCCACCACGCCCCAGAGCGCCCGCTGCAGCGCGACCGGGAGCATCCCCACGGCGGACGCGCTGAACAGTGCAGCGAACGGCGCCTTCTTTCCCAGGAGCCAGGCGACGAGCGCGAGCACCACGGCGATGCCGAGCACCACCAGCGGGGTGACGAAGACGCCGCTCGCAATGCCGGTGACGAGCTTCAGCCGCCCGGCGGTGGTGATCTGATCGGTCAGCTCGGCCTCGGGCATCCCCTTGAGCTGCCCGCTCATCTCCAGCTTCTGGAGAATGCCCGGGGCGGGGTCCCACCGAAGGGCGAACGCGGCGCCGGCGAAGGCGGTGGCTGCCATCAACGCCAGCAGTGGCCACAGGATGCGCCTGCCTTGCACGGCAGCGGCCACACCATCACCGGGGTCGGTCAGCGTTCGAGGAAGGGTGAGCGCGGTCATCGGGAAGTGCCCTGCTCTACGGCGGCTTCGGGCGGTGATTGCCGCAGAGTCCCGACAGTGGCGTACCCCCTGCCGTGAACCCAGCGCTTCCTGTCTGTAGCAGTTTATTTGCCGGCTCTCACACCCGGGGGTAGGTGTTCAAGGATCCACCGCAATCCGCTCGGGCGGTCCGGGGAGGGCATGGTCGACAGCAGCGACTTGGCGCTGGTGCTCTCGGAGGCGGATGACATCGCCCAGAGCGTCTCTCAGAAGCCCACCACGGCGCACGCGGTCCTGGCGCTGTTCACCGTGGACAACCCCGGGCAGCGACTCCTCAAGGAACGGGGAGTGGACGAGGACCGGCTCCTGGCGCTGGTGAAGGCGGCGCCCACCGAGCCCGACGGCACGCTCCGGGAGCTGCGCGACCGGGCACGGGAGATCGCCCGGGCCTGCGGCTCGCGAGAGGCGGACTGTCTGCACCTCCTCATCGCCGTCACACGTCTGCGATGCGCCGGTCACGAGCTGCTGGCCGGCACCGGGCTCGACCTCACCGCGGTGCGCAACACTGCCCTCTCCTACTTCCTCAGCGGCCGGATGCCCCGGAAGTTCGGCCCGCGCGACGCCCGTTCCCCCGCCCGGCCGGCGCCTGCCCCTCCCCGCGCTGCGACCACGGTCGCCCTTCTGCCCGAGGGGTCACCCCGGGGGCTGGTGGACTCGGACGGCGAGGCGCTGGCCGCGTTCCCCTTCCCCGCGCCGGCTCCGGCGCCCGCGACCGCATCGCTTGCTGCGCCGGTCCTCCGGGTCGTCGCTCCCACCGACGGGCTCCCCTGGGAGCTCGACCCCGCCACCTTTCCATTGCTCGCCCAGCTCGGGCGCAACCTCACCGCGCTGGCCCGCGAGAGGCAGCTGGACCCGGTGGTGGGCCGCGCCCGGGAGATGGAGGAGGTCCTCGACGTCCTGGGCAAGCGCCGGACCAACAACCCCTGCCTGGTCGGCGAGCCCGGAGTGGGCAAGACGGCGGTGGTCGAGGGCGTGGCGCAGCGGCTGCTCTCGGCGCCGGGCGATCTGGGCAAGAAGGTGGTGGTCGAGCTGTCCACCGCGGACCTCCTCGCCGGCACCTCCCTCCGGGGTTCACTGTCGGAGCGGCTCAACGGCCTGAAGGAGGAGATGCGCCGTGCCTCGGGCCGGGTGGTGGTGTTCCTGGACGAGATCCACACCCTGGTCGGCGCCGGGTCGACCGGCGAGGGGGCGCAGGACGCGGCCAACGAGCTGAAGGGGGCGCTGGCCCGCGGCGAGTTCCCCTGCATCGGGGCGACGACCCACGACGAGTTCCGGCGCTTCATCCAGGCGGATCCGGCCCTGGAGCGCCGCTTCACCGCAGTGGTGGTGCGCGAGCCCACGGTGCCCGAGACCGTGGAGATCCTCTCCGGGCTCCTCGGCCGCTACGAGGAGCACCACCGGGTACGCTACGCCCGCGCCGCGGTCGAGGCTGCGGCGTCGCTGGCCGCGCGGTACGTGACCGACCGGCACAACCCGGACAAGGCGGTGTCCCTGCTCGACCTCGCCGGGTCGCGGGTGGCGCGCGCCGGGCGGGACCGGGTGGAGGCCAGGGACGTGGCCGAGGTGGTGGCGCGCATCGCCGGGCTTCCAGTGGAGCGGCTCCTCACCGGGGATGCGGCCCGGCTGCTCCGGCTCGAGGAGGAGCTGGGGACCCGCGTCGTCGGCCACGCCGCGGTGGTCGAACGGGTGGCGAAGGTGCTGCGGCGCAACTACGCGGGCTTCGCCAGCCGCCGCCCGCTGGGGAGCTTCCTCTTCCTCGGGCCCACCGGGGTGGGAAAGACCGAGCTGGCCCGTGCGCTGGCGGACGTGCTGTTCGGCACCCGCGAGGCGCTGATCCGGCTGGACATGAGCGAGCTGTCCGAGTCGCACGCGACGTCCCGGCTCATCGGCGCGCCGGCGGGCTACGTCGGGTACCAGGACGGTGGTCAGCTCACCGAGGCGGTGCGGCGACGGCCGAGCGCGGTGGTGCTGCTGGACGAGGTGGAGAAGGCCCACCGCGACGTGCTCATGCTGCTGCTCCAGCTGCTCGAGGAGGGCCGGCTCACCGACGGGAAGGGCCGACAGGTGGACTTCTCGAGCACGGTGGTGGTGCTCACCTCCAATCTGGGCGCGGAGGCCTTCGGACGCACGCGGGCACGGGTGGGCTTCGGCTCCGAATCGGCGGACGAGGGCGGCGCCTCCTCGGCGCTGACCGAGGCGCGGCGGGCGCTTCCCCCCGAGCTGTGGAACCGCATCGACGAGCGGCTGGTGTTCGGCGCGCTCGGGCGCGAGGAGCTGCGGAAGATCGCCCGCATGCTGCTGGAGGAGAGCAGCCGCCGTCTGGCCGAGGAGCGGGGCATCGCCTTCGCCGCGGGGGACGACGTGGTGGACGCGCTGGTCGACTCGGAGGACATGGATCCGCTCCTCGGCGCCAGGCCAGTGCGGCAGATCGTCCAGCGCTCCATCGAGGCGCCGCTCGCCGAGCACATCCTCGCCGGGAAGGTGGCCGCCGGGAGCCGGGTCCGGGTCCGGGTGGTGGGCGGACGCATCCGCTTCGGCGGCGACACCCTGGGCTGAGTCGTGGCGGCGACGGGCGCCCGGCGGCCGCGCGTGCTGGTGGTCGGCGTGGGCCGGCTGGGGAGCGCCGTCGCGGTCCAGCTGAGACAGGCGGGCTGGCCGGTGACGGTCCGCACGCAGTCGCCGGCGGGACGACGACAGGCGAAGCGGCTGGCGCTGACCGAGGCCGATGCGGGGGCGATGTCCCGGGCCGAGCTGTGCCTCCTCACCGTCCCCGACGCGGCGGTCGCCCCGGTGGCGCGCGCGGTTGCCCCGCAGCTCGGCCGGTCGACGGCTCTGGTCCACTGCGCGGGCGCGCTCACCCTGGAGGTCCTCCAGCCCGCTGCGGCCGGGCGACCCACCGGCTCGTTCCACCCGCTGGTCTCGGTGACCGGGCCTCAGACGCGGCTGGAGGGACACTCCGTCGCCATCGCCACCCGTTCCCGGGTGCTCGCCCCGGTTCTCGGCCGGCTCGCCGAGGGGCTCGGGCTCCGAGCGCTTCGGGTGCCCGAGGACGGCCGGGCGGCCTACCACGCCGGCGCGGCCCTCGCTGCCAGCGGACTGGTGTCGCTGCTCGACGCGGCGGTGGCGGCCTGGCACGCGGCAGGGGTGCCCGAGCGCGAGGCGATGGTCGCGCTCGTGGCGCTGATGCGATCGGCACTGGACGGCGCGGAGGCGCGCGGGACGGTGGCGGCGCTGACCGGCCCGGTCGTCCGGGGAGACGCCGAGGTGGTGCAGGCCCACGTGCGGGCGCTTCCGCCGGACGTTCTTCCAATCTACCTCGCGCTCCAGCAGCGGGTGCTGGCCCACGCGGCGGCGCGGCTCCCCCACCCCACGGTTGCCCGGGTGAGCGCGGTGCTGGGACCAGAGCCGGCGCGCCCCGGCCGCCGGCGCGGACGTCAGCGCCACTGACCGGTCAGCCGACGAGCTCGGGCTTCTGCTCGAGGGCGGCTTCCGGCACCACCGAGCCGTGGACGCGGAGCGCGCTCCGGATGACCTCGTTGACCGCCGCCTCGAACGCCGGCACGCCGTCGCGGCTGAAGCCGGTGACGCTGAGGTCGACCCGCGACCGCTCCGGGCCGATCTCTGCCCCGCTCACCAGCCCACCGAAGCGCTGGTGCGCCAGGGCGTTCACCTCGAGGTAGAGCCGCTCCGTGGCCATACCGGTCTCCGGCCGGCCGCATCCTGACGACCGGGCCCGGCCGTCTTAGCGCGGCAAGCACGTCCGGCCGCCGTTACTCTGAACGCCCGTTCCCCTCCCCTCACCCCGTCATCCCGTGCAGTCCAGCCTCTTCGATCTCTCTCCCCTCGACTTCGACCACTCCATCTCACGCCTGGAGCGCGTGCACCTCGACGAGACCGCCTGGGTGGACCTCCAGCCGGGCTGGGTGAGCGGCTCGGATGCGCTCTTCCGCCTGCTGGTGGAGAGGCTGCCCTGGGCGCAGCGGACGCGGTTTCTCTACGACCAGGACCGCATCGAGCCGCGGCTGACGGCTGGCTGGCACGCGGATGGAGGCACGCCCCTCGAGCCGGCGATCCTGGAGGAGATGCGCGCTGCGCTCTCCGAGCGTTACCGCGTCCGGCTCGACTCGGCCGGGTTCAATCTCTACCGCGATGGTCGGGACAGCGTGGCCTGGCACCGCGACACCATCGCCAAGCAGATCAAGGACCCGGTCGTGGCGCTGGTCTCGCTCGGGGAGCCACGAAAGCTCCTCCTCCGCCCGCGCGGCGGCGGACGCTCACGTCCGTTCATGCTCGGGCACGGAGACCTCCTGGTCACCGGCGGCGATGCCCAGCGCACCTGGGAGCACGCCGTGCCGAAGGTCGCGCGCGCCGGCCCGCGGATCAGCATCGCCTTCCGCCACGGGATGGACGCCCGGGTGTACGGCCGAGAGGCGCCTCGCCTCACGGCGCGAGGATGATCCGCGGCCCCTGCATCGCCTCGCGCACCGCCACCAGCGCCGGATCCGACAGCGCCTCGGTCTCGGTCAGCCGCCGCAGCACCAGCTCCGAATCCGCCGACGCCCCGTCGAGCAGTCCCTTGAGATCCGCCGCGAGCGCGAGCGCCGCGTCCTCCATCTGCTTTCCCGGCGGTGTGGCGGCGATCGGCTTCCCCGCCTTCTCGGAGAGGTACTTGGCGAACCCGTCCAGCGAGGCCCGGGTCGCCCGGGGGTCGTACGCCGCCAGCTTCGGCTGGAGCGACCCCTTGGGGACGGTGAGCAGCCGCGGCACGCCGGCCTGCGCCAGTCCGGGGTGCGGGACGCCGATCTCCTGCATCGGGAACACGCCCAGCAGCCCGTCCTCGGGGGCTGGCGAGCTGTAGGGAACGACATCCAGGAACAGCGCCAGTGGATCCACTCCCTGCTTCGCCGCCTCGATGTCCTGGGCGTCGAGCGGCGGATACGTCGTCGGCGCGCCGGTGAAGATCAGCGGCAGCACCGCCTGCTCCCAGAACTCGTCCGGCGCCGAGCCGGTCTGCTTCGTCGCCCCACCCACGGTCAGCATCAGCTCGGCGAGCCGCGGCGATTGGGCCACCTGGTCCCCGAAGCTTCGCGCCGGGTCGAGGCGCGCCAGCGCTCCGGCGATCTGCCGCTCGAACTGCGCCCTCGCCTCCGGCGACATCCGCTGGGCGGGGAGCCGGCCGAGCGCAGCCCGGAGGTCCGAGGAGAGCACCGAGGGCTTCGCCTCGAACAGCTCCTTCTTCCGCCGCGGGTCCACCAGCATGAACTGGAGGAAGCCCGGGTCGAACAGCCGGGCGTAATCCTCCGGCCCGAGCCGGACCGGTGCACCCGGCGACGGAGCGAATCGGGCCTGTGCCAGTGCGCGACGGAGATCGGCAGCGACCTCGTCGAGCCGCTCGAGCTTCCCCCGGCTCAGCGCCTCCAGCACCGCCTGGAAGGGCGACAGCATCAGCACCGCATCGGGGAACCCGAGCATCCCGCCCTCGGGCGCCTCGCGGTGCGGGAACCAGAAGGCCTGGTCGCTGGCGATGAGCCGGTCGGCGAACGCTCCCGCCAAGCCCAGCGCCACCAGCTGGTGCTCCGGCTGCTCGGGCCGGAACGGACCCATCAGCAGCCTGATGACACCTTTCTCGATATCGGCCCACGGCGCCGTCTTGAGGTCCACCGGCGCGCCGGTGGCCCGCGCCAGTGAGTTCGCGAGCTGCTGGGTCGCGGCGTCGAGGTGTCCGGCAGAGGAAGCCATGGGTGGGCCCCTTAGCGTAGAACCGGGGGCTCTGTGGAGAAGCCCGGCGGCGGGAGGGGATTCCGAGTGGACGGTCGGGCTTTCCCGGTCGTCCTGGCCGTCCTTCTGGCCTCGTCCGGGTGCGCGACGCTCACCCCGCGCTTCGACCAGGCGGTCACCACCTCGTTCGCCCGCCAGCCGATGCGCAAGCTGGAGACCGCGCGGGTCGAGCTCTACTACCCCGAGTCGAAGCGGGACGAGGCCTTCCGGGTCATCCAGCGGCTGGACCGCTGCGTGGAGCAGCTCCGGGCCAACCGCTTCTCGGGGACCGAGCGCCCCAAGGTCCTCGCCTACCTGAGCACCGCGAACTTCGACAACGCCTACGTCCAGCCCCAGCTGGGCGGGCTCCCGATCCAGATGGTGCTGGCCCACCACTTCACCACCGAGTTCTTCAACCTGCTGGAGATCGGCAGCAACCACGTGGACGACGTCTCGTGCCACGAGGCGACGCACTACGTGCAGTTCCAGGAGGTCGACGAGCTCTGGTACTACCTGAATCTCGCGTTCGGCGACCTGCTCGACCCCAACATCTTCACCGAGTCGTACTTCCTCGAGGGGATCGCCACCTACTACGAGGGGCGGCTCGAGCGCGCCACCGGCCGTCCACACAGCCCCATCTGGCGCGGGCTGTTCGAGTCCGGGGTGGCGTTGCGCAAGGGGGAGATTCACTCCGGCGACCTCTCACCCGGTCAACGGGAGCTGTTGCCCTTCGGCGGCAACTACCTGGTCGGGATGCATTTCATCGAGTGGCTCGCCCGGCGCTACGGCGCCGACAAGCTCTGGGCGCTCATCGACGTGCAGGGGAGGAGCTGGATCCCGGTACTCGGCGTCTCCTTCCGCTTCATGTGGGTCTACGGCAAGGGCCCGGGCGAGCTGGTGGACGAGTGGCGTGAGTCGCTCCGTCACTCGGGACCCTGGCGCGAGCGGCCCTTCTCCCAGAAGGTGCTCGACCCAGACCTGGGCTACTTCGCCCGGCTGGCCTCGGCGCCGGACGGGACCCTGGCCACCATCACTGCAGGACGGGACTCGCCTTCCGAGCTGCGGGTCTACGCTCCGGATGGCGCGCTCCGGTTCCGCCGGACCCTGGCCAACTTCTGGCCGGGGCGGCCGTACATCGCCACCAGCCCGCTGTCGGTGAGCGGACTGTCGTTCGACGGGAGCGCCGCGCACCTCTACCTCGTCCTCGCCGATCTGGGCATCGACGGGGACACCGCGCCCAAGCTCCTCGAGCTCGACGCCCGCGACGGCCGGCTGCTACGGACCTGGGAGACGCCGGACGCGCTCGGCGGCGGGGTGGACCCGTCCGGATCACGGTACGTCTTCATTCGCAGCCAGGCCGACACCGCGGACCTCTGGGAGCTCGACCTCGCGACCGGCGAGCAGCGCCCACTGACCCACAACCAGGGCCGCCTGACCCTCGGCGCCGCGGCCCCCGCCGCCGACGGACGCATCGTCTTCGCCCGGAAGATCGGCGACGACTTCGACCTCTGGCTGCGGGCGCCGGACGGAACCGAGCGACCGCTCACCCGGGACGGGAAGTTCAACTACTCCCCCCGGTGGGAAGGGCCGGACCACGTCGTGGCGCTCCACGAGGTGGACGGGCGAACCCAGGCCGTCCGCATCGCGGTGGCGACCGGGGCGATGACCGTGCTGACCGACGCCCCGTTCGTGGTGCTGGACCCGGTGCCGCTGCCGGGAGGGCGGCTGGCGTTCGTCAACCGCGAGGGCTGGGGCTGGACGCTCGACTGGATGGACGTCGGTCCGGGCCGGCCGGTGCCGCCCGCCGACGCTGTGGCCGCGCCCGGGAGCGATGCATCGCCCGAGCCGGACGTCCCGGTGCTCTCGGACGACCCGTACCACGCGCTGGACCACCTGCTCGTCCCCACCCTGCGTGGACCGTTCATCGACTTCGGCAGCCGGGAGGAGTACGGCGGAACGAAGAGCAAGGTCTACGCAGGCGTCTCGCTCCAGGGGAGCGACCGGCTCGGGCTCCACCAGTACGCCCTGAACATCGGGTACCAGACCAGTGATCCGGGCCCCACCTTCTCGGTGGGCTACGGCAACTACCTGCTCGCGCCGGTGTACCTCCAGGCCGTCTTCTCGCGCTACGCGGAGCCGGCGCTTCGCGACGTCTCGGACAACTCCTTCATCCCCAGCACCGTGGACATGAACGGCGGTCTCTTCGCCTCGCGCTCCTTCTGGGGCACCCCGGTGACCTTGAACTTCTACGGCATCCACCGCAAGGAGGGCTTCGAGTCCGGGACGCGCAACTCGGACCTGTTCGGGCCCGGCATCTCCACCTCCTGGTCGGCGACGGAGTCGACTCCGTACGCGGGCGTGCGCCGCGGCATCACGCTGACCGGCAGCGCCCAGTGGTTCTCCAAGGCGTTCGGCTCGGATTTCAGCTTCACCGACCTGCGGGCGACGGCGGCCTTCTACACGCCCCTGCCCTTCTGGGCGCGGCACACGCTCCAGCTCACCGTGCGTGGCCGGGCCCTCGCCGGGGCGCCGGCACGGCTCCTCCACGTCGGCGGAAGCAACCGCGGCTTCTTCGAGTGGGACTCCGAGCCCGAGAAGTCGCAGCCGGGCACCGGGCTGGCCATCTTCCCGGACATCACCTTCCGCGAGCCGCTCCGGGGTTACGAGGACGCCAATCTGAGGTGCAACGAGGTGGTCATCGCCGGGGCGCGATACCGGGCGCCGATCATCGTCGACTACGGATGGTCGTCGTTCCTGTGGATTCTCCCGTCGCTCTTCATCCGGCAGGCGGACCTCGAGGTGTTCGGCGAGTGGGCCCACACCTGGACGTCGGCGAGCACATCCGGTCCGGCGACCACCGGGGATCACCGGACGTTCGGCGGCGCGCTCTACTTCCGCACGCTGTGGGGATCGGGGCTGCCGCTGTCGTTCTACTACCAGTTCGCGGTGCGGCCAGACGACGGGCTCACACCGTTGCACATCCTCGGCATCGCGCTGGAGTGAGCTACGGTGCCTGCGGCCGCCCTCACCCATCCCCGCTCATTCGGCGCTCGCGTACAGCCGGTGCCGCTCGATGTACGCCAGCACCTCCCGGTGGACCAGCCCCTCCCCGCCCCGTCCCGCGGCCAGCGCCGCGCGTACCTCGGTGCTCGACACCTTCGCCAGCGGGGGGCCGATCGCGCCCGGGGCGGGATGGCCCGCGCGGTTGAGGACGACGATGCGCGCCAGCCGCTGGATCTCCTCCACCTCCCGCCACTTGGGCAGCTCGGCGACGATGTCGCTCCCCACCACCAGGGTCCACCGCCGGTCTGGCCAGCGCCGGTGCAGCTCCCGGAGCGTGTCCACGGTGTAGCCGGGACCGCCGAGCCTGGCCTCGACGTCCGAGGCCGCCAGCCATCCCGCAGCATCGCGACACATCAGCTCGCACATCGCCATCCGGTGCTCGAAGTCGATCAGCGGTTTGCCGAAGGGATGGTGCGCCGCGGGGACGAACCACACCTGGTCCACCGGCTCGAGGGCCCGCACCACGTGCGCGGCGAGCAGGTGACCGAGGTGGGGCGGATTGAAGGAGCCCCCGAGGAGCGCGACGTCCATGTCCGGACGCAACAGCCTAGCCGTAGAGGAGGTGCGGCGCCCGCCGCTCCAGGAAAGCTGCCTCGGCTCCGTCCAGCAGTGCGGCGACGTCGTCGAACTCCGCACCGTCTTCCAGCGCCCCCCGCACCCGCGCGTTCCCGGCCAGGAGGTCGAACGCCGGCACGTCGGTGACGAACTCGTAGGCCTCCTCCCGCCACCGGAAGCGCTCGCCCCCCAGCCGCCGCGCCTCGGCGACCACTGCCAGCCCGGTCTTGACCGAGGGGAAGACCGCCGGGTCGATCACGTGCAGGAAGGCGCCCGCGCACGCCAAGCCCCGGTGCTTGTCCCAGGTGGGGACGAAGTGCACCGGCCGGACCCGGAGCCCCGGAAGCGCGTGGCGCTCGAGCGCCGCGGTCACCTCGTGTGCCTCGAGGTACGGCGCCCCGAACTGCTCGAAGGGCCGGCACGTCCCCCGGCCCTCCGAGAGGTTGGTCCCTTCCAGCAGACACATCCCCGGGTACACCTGCGCCGTCTCCGGCGTGGGCATGTTGGGCGAGGGCGGGATGAAGGTCAGCCGGGTGTCCGCCCAGCGCATCGCCCGCGACCAGCCCAGGCAGGGCACCACCGCCAGGTCACACCCGCAGCCGCTCCTCGGCGTTCAGCATCCGCGCCAGCTCCCCGAGCGTCATCCCGTGCCGGTTCGGCAGTAGGTACAGCCCGACGAAGCTCCGGAAGCCGGGATCGACCAGGTTGCCCTCCACCCGATCGCCGCCGAGCGGGTTCGGCCGGTCCAGCACCACGAAGCGCACGCCGGCCTGCGCGCACGCCTCCATCGCCAGGGCCATGGTGTAGACGTAGGTGTAGTAGCGCGCGCCGACGTCCTGGACATCGAAGACCACCACGTCGAGCCCCTGCAGCCACTCGGGCCTCGGCCGCAGCGACTCCGCCGTGGTGCCGTACAGCGACCGCACCGGCACGCCGGTGCGCGGGTCCTTCGCCTCCCCCACCGGAACCATGTACTGGACCTCGCCGCGCACCCCGTGCTCGGGCCCGAAGAGCGCGGCGAGCGTCACCCCGGGAGCCGCCCAGAGGAGATCCGCGAGGTGCCGGAAGCGGCTGTCCACGCTGGTGGGATTGACGATCGCCCCCACCCGGAGCCCGCGCAGCGCACGGAACTGCTCCGCCTCCCACACCTCCAGCCCGGTCCGGACCCGCATGGTCGCCGAGCGTACCCCGGCCGCAGCCACGCTCAACGGCGAGAGGCGCTCAGCGACCGCATCGCCTTCTTCTGGGGCTCGAGCGATTTCAGCAGCGCCATGGCCTGCTTCTGCCGGCCCGTCCGCCCGTAGAAGTCCGCCAGGGCCCGGGTGACCACCGCGTTCTTCGGCTGCGCCTTGTGCAGGTCGTTGAGGGTGCGCTCCGCCTCGGGCACCCGGCCGGACTTCTCCTGCACGCTGGCCAGCTGCAACTTGAGGCCGGTGTCGCCGTCGCCGGCGCCGATGAGGTAGCGCAGCTCCTTCTCCGCCTCGGGCCAGTCGCCCGCACGCTGTGAGAGCGCCGCCAGCCGCCGGTGCGCCTCGACGTAGTCCGCCCGGAGCGCGATCGCCTTACGCTGGGCGGCCCGCGCGCCCTCGATGTCGCCGCGCTCCTCTTCCAGCACTCCCCAGAGGTGGACCCCGCGCGGGTTGTCCGGCGCCAGCGCGTACGCCCAGCGGAGGTGCCAGTCCACCCTCTCCAGGGCCTTGCCGAGCTTCAGCCCCAGCCGGGCCGATTCCAGATGCCCGTAGGGGGACTGTGGCTCGCTCTGGGCCCACCACTCTGCCCAGGCGAGGGCTCCGGCATCGTCGCCCGCGGCCTCGTGGGCGGCGATCTGCTCAATCGGCGTCGCACCCAGGAGGACGCCCAGCACCACCGCCGCGCTCGCCGCCATCATCTCGGCCGGATGGTACCGAAGCGAGCGACGGGACCTCAACCCGCTTGACCGGAATGCCCGCCCCGCCACAGAACGTCGCCGCGCCGTGCATTTCTCCCCCCGGACACTGGAGGACCTCGCATTTCCAGAGGTCCTGGCCGCCCTCGGCCAGCGCTGCCGGACCGCGGCGGGGCGGAGCCGTGCGCTGGCCCGTTCATTCCTCGACGACGCCGCCGCCATCCGGGAATCGCTCGCCCGGCTGGACGAGGCACGGGCGCTGCTCCAGGCCCAGCTCAGCCTCCCGCTGGGAGGGGTGGCCGACATCCGGGGCGCGGTGGAGCGCGCCGAGAAGAGCGGCATCCTCGAGCCCCGGGAGCTGACCGCCTGCGCCCAGACGCTGTTCGCCTTCAGCCGGACCCGCGAGGTCCTCCAGGAGCGCTCCGGGATGGCGCCCCGCCTCGCCTTCGTCGGCCAGCGGCTGCCCGACCTCGAGAAGCTGGCGGTGCGGCTCGACCGGTGCTTCGAGGCCGACGGGGAGATCTCCGAGCGGGCCAGCCCGGCGCTGAAGGAGGCCCGCGATCGGATCCGTGGGCTGCACCGGGCCATCAAGGCGCGGCTCGACGCCCTCCTCCACGACGAGCGCTTCCTGCTCCACCTGCGCGAGAACTACTACACGCTCCGGAACAACCGGTACGTGGTCCCGGTGCTGGCCCAGGCCCGCGCCGAGGTGCCGGGCATCGTCCACAACGCCAGCCAGTCCGGCCAGACGCTGTTCGTCGAGCCCGAGTCGCTGGTGGGCATCGGGAACGACCTGGCCATCGCCCAGTCGGTCGCGCTGGAGGAGGAGCGCCGGGTCCTTCAAGAACTGTCCGACGCGGTGGGCCGCGAGTCCGCCCGCATCCTGGAGGGGGTGGACGCGGCCGCCGAGCTCGACGAGGCCGAGGCGGCGGCACAGCTCGGGGCCGACCTCGACGCCTCCACGCCGGTGGTGGAGGAAGCGGACGGGCCGCTCATCCTCCTCCAGCTCCGTCACCCGCTGCTGGCGCTCCGCGGCCGCGCGGTGGTGGCCAACGACGTCCGCCTGGAGGGCGAGGTACGGGCACTGGTGGTGTCCGGCCCCAACGCCGGCGGGAAGACCGTCACCCTCACCGCAGTGGGGCTCTGCGCGGTGCTGCTCCGGGCCGGTCTGCAGGTCCCGGCCGCCCCCGGCTCCCGGCTGCCGCTCTTCACCTCGGTGCACTCGGCGGTGGGCGACGCGCAGGACCTCGCCCAGGACCTGTCCACCTTCAGCGCCCATGTCCAGGAGCTGAAGCGCATCCTCGAGGGCGCCGGACCGGGGGCCCTGGCGCTCATCGACGAGATCGCCGCCGACACCGACCCACGCGAGGGAGCCGCTCTGGCCATCTCGGTGCTCGAGGAGCTCACCGGCCGCGGCCTCCGGGTGCTGGTGACCACCCACCTCGAGGAGCTGAAGGCCCTCACCCACGTGGACCGCCGCTTCCTCAACGCCCGGGTGGGCTTCGACAGCAAGCGGATGGCGCCCACCTACAAGCTGCAGCTCGGGGCCTCTGGCACCTCGTCCGCCCTCGACCTCGCCTCCCGGATGGGGCTCGCCCCGCACGTGGTGGACCGGGCCCGGGAGCTGGTGCGCAGCTCCGGAGGGCCGCTGGCCCAGGCGCTCGCCGCGGCGGAGGAGGAGCGACGGGCGCTCTCCGACGAGCTGGAGCGAGCCCGGGCGGCGACCGCCGCCGCCGAGGCCAGCGCGCGGGCCCTCGCCGCCGAGCGGTCCGAGTTCGCCGAGCAGCGCCGGGCCGAGGAGTCGGCGCACGCCGAGCGCCTCCGGGTCGAGTCGGAACGGGCGCTGGGCGAGGTCTCGTCCCAGCTCGCCGAGCTGCGGCAGCAGGCGTCGGTCGAACGCGCCGAGGCAGCACGGGCGGTGCTGGCCGCCCAGGCCGAGGCAGCGCGGGCCCGGGCCGAGGCACTGTCTCGGGAGAATACCCGGGCGACGCTCGCACCGGCGCCGGACACGCTGCGGGTGGGCGACGTGGTGCACCACCTCGGGCTACGCCGGGACGTCACGGTGCTCGAGCTCGCCGGTGACGAGGTGCTGGTCTCGGCGGGCGCGCTGAAGATGCGGGTACCCCGGACCGAGCTGGCCGGAGCCCGGGACGAGAAGCCGGTGAGCCGCTTCCCCACCTCGGACCGCGGCCGCACCTCGCTGGATCGCGCCACCCGGGCGGCTCCCGGAGCGCTCGAGGCCCCGGCGCTCCGGGTGGACGTGCGGGGGCTCCGCGCCGACGAGGCGGTGCGCGAGGTGGAGTCCTTCCTGGACCTGGCCTTCCGGAACGGCGACCCCGGGGTGCTGGTCCTGCACGGCCATGGCACCGGCGCGTTGAAGCAGGCCGTCCGTGAGTACCTGGAAGACTCGCCCTACGTCCGGATGTACCGTCCCGGGGAGAGCCACGAAGGCGGGGACGGGGTGACGGTGGTCGGGTTGCGAGTGGACGAATGAGCGCGCGCCCGGTCCCCTCGGTCCTGGCACTCGCGCTGGCGGCGTGCGGGTACACCGGCAAGTCCATCGACGCCCACGCCCACTTCGAGTCGGAATCGGCGCCGGGGCGAATCCAGCCCAAGATTTCCGGCCGCCCCGACGTGCTCCTGGAGCAGATGGACCGCTCGGGGGTGGAGCGGGCGGTGCTGCTGGTCGTGCCCCCGACCCCCGACCTGATCGCCATCCGCGAGCTCCACGACCAGGTCGCCGCGGTGCTCCGTGCGCACCGCGGGCGCTTCTTCGCCGTCGGGGCGGTGCAGCCGTCGGACGGAGAGCCGGGGCTGCGCGAGCTGGAGCGCATCGCCGCCCTGGGCTACCGCGGGGTGAAGCTCTCGCCGTCGAAGCTCGAGCTGCAGACCCCCGAGGTGCAGGCCTTCGTCGCCCGTGCGACCGCGCTGAAGCTGGTGGTCTACATCGAGGGCTGGTGGCCCGGCGCGGCGCACGAGACCGGGAAGCTGGCCCTCGCCTTCCCCCAGGGACGCTTCGTCCTGACCCACATGGGGGGCATCCGGTTCGACGACGTGCTCGTCTTCCGGCTGCTCGAGCTGTACCCCTTCTACCCCCGGAACGTCTGGTTCGACCTGTCGGCGGTCGCCCCGCTGTACGTGGACTCGCCGTACGCCGCGCAGCTCCGGTTCGTCTGCCGGTCGGTGGGGACGGACCGCGTTCTCTTCGGCTCGGACTTCCCGCTGACCAACCTCGACGCGGCACTGCGGGCGGTCAAGGGGATGGGGTTCAGCCGCCAGGAGGAGCAGGCCATCCTGCACGACAACGCCGAGGCGCTGTTCCGCTGAGGAGTCAGCGCCGGCGGCGCTTGCCTGGACCGCTTCCCGCGCCGCCCCGACGTCCAGAGTCCGCCGGCCCACGCTGGCCTCGCCCTCCGTCGCGAGTGGCGTTCGGAGCACGACCGCCCGGACGTGACCCCGTGCCCGCCGCACCTCGTCGCTGCTGCGCGGCGAGTGCTCGCAGACGGTCGAAGCCGGGATGCGTCGAACCGCCCGGGACCGGAGCATCGACCGCGGAGCTCTCCGGATGCCCGGTCTTCCGTGCATGCTTCCGGGCGCCCTGGCGCGACCCGGCGTCCTGCCCTCGCCGCCCGTCGTCGCCCTGCGCCTCGCCACCGCGCCGCTTTCCTGCGTGGTGCGCCGGCGCCGCGGCCCGCTCCGGACGTTGCTGGCGCTGGTTCCGCTCGGTGCGCTCCAGCTCGATCCGCTCCGCACCGCCGCGGCGGCGCGGCGGCCGCTCCCCGGCGAACGCCACCACGTCGAAGTCCATCTGCCGGCGCTGCACGTGGACGCTCGCCAGCCGCACCGTCAGCGCCTGGCCCACCTGCACCCGCCGCCCGCTCGGCCAGACCAGCGCGCCCACCACCAGCCGGTGCCCCGGCCCGAGGTCGTCGCCGCGAACCAGGCCCTCGACGTGCTCGGCATCCAGCTCGACGAAGAAGCCAAAATCGGTGAGCGAGGACACGGTCGCCGCGAACTCCTCGCCGACCCGATCCTCCATCAGCAGGCAGGCGTAGAGCGCGTTCACCTCGCGCTCGCACTTCATCGCCGCTCGCTCGCGCTCGGAGCTGTGCTCGGCCATCCGCCGCAGCTCTTCCGTCTCCCGCTCGACGTCGCGCTCGGAACGCCCCCGCTGGCTCCGTTCCCAGTGCGCGCGGAGCAGCCGGTGCACGAGGAGGTCCGGGTACCGCCGGATGGGCGAGGTGAAGTGCAGGTACTCCTCCGCGCCCAGGCCGTAGTGGCCGACCTCGTCCGGGGAGTAGACGGCCTGCATCATCGACCGGAGCAGCAGCTGGTTCAGCGCCCGCTGACCCGGGTGCCCCACCAGACTGCGCATGAAGAGGTTCAGCTCGCGCGAGGTCGGCTCGCCCTTGCCCGGCACGGTGAAGCCGTGCGCCCGGGCCAGCTCGGCGAAGACGGCGAGCTTGTCCGGGTCCGGTTCGCCGTGGAACCGGTACACGGAGGGCAGCCCCCGCTCCTGGAAGTACGCCGCCACCGCCTCGTTCGCGGCCAGCATGCAGTCCTCGACGATGCGGTGGCTCTCCAGCCGCTCGCGCCGCACCATCCGGACCGGCCGGCCCTGGTCGTCGAGCTCGGGGCGGGTCTCCGGGAGGTCGAAGTCGATGGCCCCGCGCTGCTCGCGGACCTTCCGCAAGGTCCGGCCCAGGCGCTGCAACCGCTGGAAGAGCGGCCGGAACCGGTCGCGGTCGGGAACCGGGTGCCCGTCCATCACCCGCTGGACCTCCTCGTACGTGCAGCGGGCCGCGCTCCGCATCACCGCGGGGGAGATGTCGCTCTCCGTCCGCCGGCCCTCGCGATCGAACACCATCTCCGCCACCAGGCAGAGGCGGTCCTCGTGCGGCCGCAGCGAGCAGATGCCGTTGGACAGCCGTTCGGGCAGCATCGGCAGGACCCGGTCCGGCAGGTAGACCGAGGTCCCCCGCCGGAACGCCTCGGCGTCCAGCGCCGAGCCCGGCCGCACGTAGTGGCTCACGTCGGCGATGGCCACCCAGAGCCGGGTGGCGCCGCCGGGCTCGTCCTCGGCGTAGACCGCGTCGTCGAAGTCGCGCGCGTCCGCGCCATCGATCGTCACCAGCGAGAGCCCGCGCAGGTCCTTCCGACCTCCCTCGTGGACCTCGGTGGCCGGCACGTGCAGCGGCACCCGGTCTGCCTCGTCCATCACCTCGGGCGGGAAGGCCTCGGAGAACCCCTGGCCAAAGACGATGGCCAGAACGTCCTGCGACGGGTCACCCGGCCGGCCGAGCGAGCCGGTGACCTCGCCCACCAGCCCCCCCGGGGGCAGGAGGTCCGCCCCCACCCCGAGCCGCACGGTCACCACGTCGCCGTCGCGGGCAAGCTGCGTGCGCGGGACCCGGACCGGCCCCGGCAGGGACGCATCGTTCGGCCGGACCAGGGCCTCGTTCCCGCCACGCTCGACGTAGATCCCGACCAGCGCCTCCCGCTGCCGGAGGACCACGCCCACGATGCGTCCTTCCGAGCGCCCGCGGGCGGTCACGAACTCCACCTTGACCCGGTCCCCGTCGAGCGCGCGCCGCGCCTCGTGCGGCGGCACGAAGATGTCATCCTCGGTGCCCACGTCGACGAAGCCGAAGCCGTCGCGGTGCACGCTGAGCGTGCCCTCGAGCACCTTGCGCCCCCGTGCCGACGGCGCCTGCCGCGGACCGTCCCTGGTCTCCGTGTGCCGCCCTTGAATCGAGAAGCGCTCGCCCGAGCGCTCGACGCGGCCCTGCTTCACCAGGGCCTGCATCGCCCGCTTCACCTCGGTGCGCTGGGCGCCGTGCAGCCCGGAGGCGCGGAGCAGCTCCGCCACCCCGAGCGGGTGGTCGGCCTTCTCCAGGGTCCGGAGGAGGACCGAGCTGTCGACCCGTGCTGCCATGAGAGTTGCTCCTCGCCCCCGGGCTCAGGCCCGGACGGCGACGGTCAGCCGCTGCGTCTTCGCCACCTGCGAGGGGGCGAACACCTTGGCAAGGAAGAAGTCCACCTCGTACTGGCCGGGGTTGCGTGGAGTGAAGAAGAACTCGCGGGTCCCCGCCCCGCTCGGCGCGGCGATGAAGTTCGCCTCGCGCAGGCCGACCCGCTTGGCCACCGTGGGCTCGACCGCCCAGGTATAGCCAGCCCGCTCGGGGATGCGCACCGCCAGCGCCTGGCCGATGCGGATCTCCAGAGGCACGCCCTCGTCGGCAACGCCCTCCAGCTCCAGCACCTCCAGCGCATCGCGGGACATGCTGCGGGTGTCCGCCGGACGGATCTCGGCGTTCTCCACCTCGATGGTCCCGCCCCAGCCGGACTCCTTGTGCACCACCCCGGTCACCTGGACCGGCTGGCCCATGTTCTTGCGGAAGCTCTTGGGCATCTTGCCGCCGAGGCGGAAGGTGACTTGTTGCCGGGTACCGGCGTTGGAGACCACCAGGATGAAGTCCTCGCCCGACAGCTCCAGCGCTCCTCGCACGCTGCCGAAGCCGCGCATGCCCGCCCCCATTCCGGCGCTGCCGATCTGCTCCACCTCCCCGGGCGACAGGTAACGGAGCTTCTCGACCTGCGGAACCTCGGCCGGCTCGGCGTCCGCGCGCTTGGCGGCGTACTTCCGGACGTCGACGGTGCCGCCGTAGTTGTGCGTCTTCTTGATGAGCCCGGTGACGCTGACCTTGTGGTCCACATAGGCCGGCAGCACCTCCTGGTCCGGTCCCTGGAGCAGGAAGACCAGCTCGCGCTTGTCGCGGCCGATGACGTGCAGGTACGGCAGGGCGTCCTTCACCACCAGCCGGCCCTTGAGGCTGCCTTCCCCGGCCACGCCGCGACCGGCGGCCGGGGTGAGGATCTGCTCGAGCTCGCGCTTGGTGAGCGGCTCACCGACGGGGGGAAGCTTGGTGGCGCGCGGGCGCGGCTTCTCGGGGGCGCGCAGCGCGACCGGCGCCGGGACCGCCTTGGGCGCCGGACGCGCAGGATGCGCAGGATGCTTCGCTGCGGTCTTGGCGGGCTTCGACGCCGTCTTGGAGGGACTCTTGGTCGCCGACTTCACCAGCTTGGCAGCAGCCTTGGCGACCTTGGCCGATGCCTTCTTCAGGAGCCCCAGACGGGCCTCGTTCTTTCGTGAGCCAGGCTTTGCCGCGCCGGACTTCGTCTTGGGCTTGGGCTTCGCCACGGTGGATGTGCAGCGGCACATAACGCCCGCCGCACACACTGTCAACCGTAAACCCCTCAAAGAATTGAGAATTCGGAGCCTTCGCGCTACGAGAGGGTGGATGCCCGAGCTGCCGCCGCTGCCTGCCCCGGAGGCCCAGGACCGCATCCTCCAGGATCTCGTGCCGCTGCCCGAGGTCTGGGTGCCGCTCGAGGAGGCGCTCGGGTTCGGGCTCACCAGCGACGTGCAGGCCCGCCGCACGCAGCCGCCCTGGGACAACTCGGCGATGGACGGGTACGCGGTGCGGAGCGCGGATGCGGCGCGCACGCCGGTGACGCTGGACGTGGTGGGGGTCATCCACGCGGGCGACCAGCCCACGCGGGCGGTGGGTCCCGGCGAGGCGGTGCGCATCATGACCGGAGCCCCGATGCCGCCCGGGGCGGATGCGGTGGTGATGCAGGAGCGGACCCGCGCCATTCCCGGTCCGGGGCTGGGGCAGGTGGAAGTCCAGGAGGCGGTCACCGTCCGTCAGAACGTGCGCGACGCCGGGGAGGACGCACGCGCGGGCGAGGTGCTCCTCCCCGCGGGCACGGTGCTCGGCATCCCGGAGCTGGCCCTGCTCGCCGGCCAGGGGATGACGTCGGTACGCGTTCCGCGGCGCCCGAGCGTCGCCATCCTCGCCACGGGCGACGAGCTGTGCCGGCCGGACGAGGAGCCCGCTGGACGCATCGTGGACACCAACTCGGTGGCGATCGCGCTCGGCGTCCGGCGTGCCGGGGGCATCCCCCACGTGCTCGGCATCGCCCGCGACCGCCCGGACGACGTGGAGCGGCTCATCGCCGCGGCGCTCGGCCACGACGTGGTGCTGACCTCGGCCGGCGCCTCGGTGGGCGAGCACGACCATGTGCGCCCCGCGCTGGAGCGGCTCGGGGTGGCCATGGATTTCTGGCGGGTCGCCATCCGACCCGGAAAGCCGCTGGCGTTCGGACGGCGCGGGCGAACCCGCATCTTCGCGCTGCCAGGCAACCCCACGTCGTCGCTGGTCACCTTCGAGCTCTTCGTCCGGCCGGCGCTGCTCCGCCTGGTCGGGCGGCGGTCTCCCCTCCCTGTCCCGGTCCAGGCCCGGAGCGGCGTCGACCTCAAGAAGAACAAGGGGTTGGCTCACTTCATCCGGGTGGTACTTTCCTGGCGTGAGGGTGAGCCCTGGGCCGACCCCCTACCCACGCAGACGTCGGGTGCGGTCCGGTCGGCGGTCTCGGCGACGCATCTCCTGCACTTTCCGATGGATGCGATGAGTGTCCGGCGGGGGGACCCCGTCGAACTTTTGCCAGTGGGCTGGGGCCCATAGCAACGATGGCCCCGACCGAGCATCAATGACAGTAGAAACGACGTCCAGATCGGGAGCACCGAGTCCTTCTGCCATGTCCAGCCTCTCGCCCCAGCCATTGACCCGACGCAGCCACGTCGTGGAGCTCTACTCGGAGGCACCGCTCCCGACCGCTCGGGGCAACTTCCGGGTGGTGGTGTTTCGCGACCGCCGGAACCAGAACGAGCACGTGGCGATGGTGATGGGCGAGGTGTTCGGCCAGGAGGGCGTGCTGGTCCGCGTTCACTCGGAGTGTCTCACCAGCGAGGTGCTGGGCAGCCTCAAGTGTGACTGTCGTCAACAGCTGGACCGGGCACTCGACCTGGTCGCGACGCGCGGGCGAGGCGTGGTGCTGTACCTCCGGCAGGAGGGCCGGGGCATCGGCCTGGGAGACAAGATCAAGGCGTATGCGCTGCAGGCGCGGGGGCTGGACACCTACGAGGCCAACCGCGAGCTCGGCTTCCCGGACGATCTGCGGACGTACGACGTGGCGGCGGACATGCTCCGGCTGCTCGGCGTTCGCAGCGTGGATCTGATCACCAACAACCCGCTGAAGATCGCGGGGCTGGTGGAGGAAGGAATCCCGGTACGGGGTCGAATCCCCTCCCCCGCAGCGCACAATCCGCATAACGTGGACTACTTGCGCACCAAGCGTGAGCGCACGGGACATCTGATTGAGCTCTTCGGGGAGGACGCGGCGAAGGCCGGCTGACGCACGCACCCCCGCGGACCGGTTCGAGGTCACGTTCTGGGGCGTGCGGGGGTCGGTCCCCGCGCCTGGTGCAGCAACCCAGCGGTACGGCGGGAACACGCCCTGCGTAGAGGTGCGCGCCGGCGAGCGGCGCATCATCCTCGACGCCGGCTCGGGCATCCGCAGGCTGGGCGAGCGCCTCCGGGACGGCGGCGGTCCGGTGGAGGCCGACGTGCTGCTCTCGCACTACCACTACGATCATCTCCAAGGCCTTCCGTTCTTCGCCCCGCTGGCCGAGCCGGGGAATCGCTTCGTCTTCCACGGCCCGCGGCGCGAGGGCAGGAGCGTGCAGGACGTGCTCGAGGGGCAGATGGCGCCCCCGTACTTCCCGGTGACCCTGGACCAGCTCGCCCGCGCGCGGATCGAGTTCCGGAGCATCGAGCCCGGCGAGCCGTTCACCATCGGCCCGGTGCGGGTGACCTCCGCGGAGCTGGACCATCCCGGCGGAAACCTCGGGTACCGGCTGGAGTTCGCCGGGCGCTCGCTGGTCTACGCGACCGACGTGGAGCACACCGACACCCCGGCCGAGGCGCTGGTGGAGCTGGCCCGGGGCGCGCACTTGCTGCTCCACGACGCGATGTACACCGGGCCAGAATACGAGGCCCGGCGCGGTTGGGGCCACAGCACCTGGAACGGCGCACTGGCGACGGCGAAGGCCGCGAAGGTGAAGCGCCTGGTGCTGTTCCATCACGACCCCGAACGCAACGATCGGGCGCTGGACGCGCTGCTCTGGCAGGCGCGGAGCAGGTTCCCCCGGACGACGGCTGCGCGGGAGCGGCAGACGATCCGGATCCCGCGCGGCTGATTCCGGCGGTTCCTCCCCGCTGGAATGAGTCTCAGCGCCAGTGAGCGGCTGTGCGCGAAACCGCCCGGCGAACTGCCCGCTTCAGTCCAGCGAAGAGTAGCAGCCGCAGCGCCTCGTCGACGCTCACCCGCTCCGCGGAATCGTGCTCGGGGCCGGGCCGGGCTGCGTCGCCCGTGTGGGACCGGGCGGCACGACACCGCGACGCGTCAGCCGGCACCCCTAGAGTCGCCGGCGAATGACGACACCCGAGAAGCGAGTCCAGGATCTCCAGGCACGGGCCATCAACGAGCGGATCATCGAGTACGGACTCCGGCGCGGGCTGCTCGACGCACTCCGCCTGTCCTACGAGCCGGCGAGGGATGGAAGCCTGGTCGTCTACGTCCCGCGTCACCGCGGGCACTGGCGGATCCAGCCCCCCGGCGTGGGTGACCCGTCGGCGATCCGGGTGATCGCCTTCGGCGACGACGGTCGCGCGGAGATGGGCGTCGTCACCCTCCCGCTCAGCTGGGATGCGGCCGCGTCGGACTGGATTCGATCGGACGAGACCGAGGAGATCGCGGCGGAGGTCTGGAAGGCGATGGCGTTGCTCGCGCGGGACGCCGGCTGGCTGGTGCCCGCGGCCGCTTAGGCCAGGTCACTTGTCCAGCCTCGTCACTCACCGTGGATCGCAGCCGCTCCGTCTCGGGCGGCCCGTAGCATTTTCGCGAGAGAGCACGAGACCGAGTTGCCGGACGTTGCGCACGACTCGGCGGCGTCGCTCCAGTGGCATCGCTACCGCCAGGCACCGCTCTCCGTTCGCGAAACAGCCCGTCGGACTGCCCGCTTCAGCCCGGCGAACGGCAACCGTCGAACGGCTTCGTCGACTCCGACCCACTCCGCGGCGTCGTGCTCGGGCCCGGGTTGCGGCTCCAGGGCGGCCGGCCAGTCGACCGCAAAGGCCTCCTCCTCGAACACCGTCGGAGGCAGCTGATCGCCGAACGCGAAGCTATGCCGGTACGAGAGCGAGCGCACCGAAAGTCGGGCTCCGGTCTCCTCCTCCAGCTCGCGCCGTGCCGCGGCCTCCGCGGACTCTCCCGGCACCCGCCGACCCGTGACCGGCTGCCAGAAGCCCCCGCGCTCGGGGATGCGGCGTAGCAGGAGCACCTCGGGACCCGCTGGTCCGCGGCGAATGGCGGTGACCGAGATCGTGTGGAGACGCGCATCGTCCAAGCGGAGCTCCGCTTCGAGCACCGCACCGAACGCCCGCGCCAGCGACTCCTCGACGGCGCCGAGGTCCACCGGATGCCCGAGCTCGCGCTCCATCGAGGTCACGCCGGCCTCGCGGATGCCGCAGGGGATGATGAGCTGGAAGTCGTCCAGCGCCGCGTTCACGTTGAGCGCGAAACCATGGGTGGTGATCCACCGGGCGATGTGGACGCCCACCGCGCCGATCTTCCGTGCGTCCCCGGCCGACTCGGAGCCTACCCACACCCCCGGCCACCTGGCGATCCGTCCCGCCTCGATGCCGTGCTCGGCCAGCGCGCGGATCATCCCCTCCTCCACGCTCCGCACGTGGCGGCGCACGTCCTTCCGGTCCGGGGCGAGGTCCAGGATGGGGTAGCCGACGATCTGCCCCGGACCGTGGTAGGTGACCTCGCCGCCGCGGTCGGTCTCGTGCACCTCCACCCCGCTCGCCTCGAGCACCTCGGGGCCCGCCAGCACGTCGGCCCGGCTCGCCCCACGGCCGAGCGTAAGGACCGGAGGGTGCTCCAGGAGGAGCAGCACGTCCCCGACCTTCCCCTCCTTGCGCGCACGGGCGAACAGCGCCTGCATCCGGAGCCCGTCCTCGTACTCCACGCGGCCCAGGCGGTGGACGGTCAGCGTGCGTCCGCTCATCGCGACGCCCACCAGCGCAGCAGCAGCGCATGCAGCGCATGAGCAGCGCGCGCCGACCGCACTGACAGACGGAGCGCCTCCTCCAGCGCATCGGGCTGTGCCGGGGAGCCGTCGGGAGCCCGCCACCACCCGGCCAGCAGACGGAGCTCGTCCTCACCGGGCGCCCGGAAGCACTCCAGGGCGAGCCCGTCGAGCACCGGTCCGGGGAGCCAGCTCCCCGCGAGCGACTCCACCTGCTCGGGCGCGTGCACCCGGCGACCCCCGATCTTCTCCCCGGGCTCGGGCAAGGTGGCGTCGAGGGCCAGGACCATCGGCCGGGTCCGCAGCACCCGTGCCAGCTGACGGCGGGCCGCGGGCTCGAGCCGGTCCACGTCGTCCACCAGGAGCGCACCGTACTCCGGGAGCGGCTCGGTGCCGTCCCACGACGTCCCGAGGCCACGCGACGCCCAGGTGTGGAGCCAGGTCGTCTTCCCGCTTCCCGCCGCACCCACCAGCAGCACCCGGGCATGGCCCGCGGCCAGGGCGGCCTCGATGCGTTTCACCGCCTCGGCCTGGGTGGGCAGGGGCTCGGGGAGTGCCCCGGAGGTCCCCGTCCGATTCGGTATCTGGGAGGCGCTTCCACGCACAGAACCGGTCGGTCTCGCCTCGCCCGTTGCCGCCGGCCGCTCCGGATCCACGGACGGACCCACCCCGGCGAGCAACGACGCCGCGAGCTCGACGCATCCCCTGCACACGTAGGCCTGTGCCGGCCCGGCAACCAGTGCCCCGACCTCGCGGGAGGGACGGCAGCAGAAGCTGCACCAGGCCTCGAGCGCCGGGTCGGCGAGCGTGGGCGTCCGCTCCACCAGCGCTCGGTCGAGCCCAGGCAGTGGCTCGTGCCCGTTCGCGGTCTCGGAGCGGCCGTTCCCGCCTCCCGGTGGCTCTTCCACCCCGCGCGCTGCGGCCCGGGCCGCCGGGCCCAGCCGGTCCAGGTGGCGCCGCATCTGCGCCGCCCGCGCGGTGTGCCCGGTGGACTCGTAGACCCGGGCCGCCTGCTCCAGCAGCGCACCGGCCCGGGCGAGGTCTCCTTCTCGCTCCGCCGCCTGCGCCGACTGCAGCAGCTGTCGCGGGTTCACGCCATCTCGAGCAGGAGCGACTCGGGGTGCTCGAGCAGCTGCACCAGCGCTCCGACCGCCTCCGCGGCCACCAGGCCGTCGATGACCCGGTGGTCGAACGACAGCGAGACGTTCATCGTCTCGCGCACCACGATCTGGTCATCCTCGTCGACCACCGGCCGCTTGCGGATCCGGTGCACGCCCAGGATGGCCACCTCGGGGTAGTTGATGATCGGCATGGCGAACAGCCCACCGTTCGCCCCCAGCGAGGTGATGGTGAACGTTCCGCCGGACAGCTCGTCGAGCTTCAGCGTCTTGTCCCGGGCGCCCGCGGCCAGCCGGGAGATCTCCTCCGCCAGCTGACGGACGGTGAGCCGGTCCACGTCCTTCACCACCGGGACGGTCAACCCCTCGTCGGTGGCCGCGGCGATACCGAAGTTGAACGACCCGCGCTGCACCAGCTCCTGCGCCGCGTCGTCGAAGTTGGCGTTCAGCGACGGGTACCTCCGGAACACCGGCACCAGTGCCTTGCAGATGAACGGAAGGAAGGACACCTTGAGGGTGTCGCCGGAGGCGCCGAGCGAGGCGTTCAGCCGCTTGCGCAGCGCCACCAGCTCGGAGACGTCGACCTCCTCCACGAACAGCGAGTGCGGCGCGGTGAACTTGCTCCGCACCATCTTCTCCGCGATCTTTCGCCGCAGCCCGCGGATGGGGATGCGCTGGTCCGCACCGGCCGAGGGCAGAGGAACCAGCTTCGCCCGCGGAGGCGCCTGTACCGGCTCGGGCGCCCGGCCCAGATCCAGCGCCGCCTGCACGTCCGCCTTTAGCACCCTGCCCTGCGGCCCGGTCCCGGAGATCGCCGCCAGGTCGATCCCGTGCTCGCGGGCCATCCGCCGCGTCACCGGGGTGGCCAGCACCTTCGATGCCTCGACCGCGCGGGCCGGGGCAGTCGCGGCGCTGGAGGCCGCGGGCGCAGGAGCCGCCGGAGCAGCAGCCACTGCCGCCGCCGGGGCGCCACCCGAGACCTCCAGGGTGAGCAGCGGATGGTGGACCTTGGCGATCTCCCCCTCCTTGCCATGGAGGGAGACCACCTTCCCCGCCCTGGGCGCGGGCACGCTCACCGTGGCCTTGTCGGTCATCAGCTCGACGACGTTCTGGTCCTCCTCGACCGTGTCACCGGGCTGCACCAGCCACTTGACGATCTCCCCCTCGACGACGCCTTCCCCGAGGTCCGGAAGCTTGAATTCGAACGTGGCCACGGCGCTGTCAGCTCCTCGCAGGGACCGGTCAGGCGTGCCGGCCCTGCTCCATGAGACCCTTCATGAAGAACTCGGCCGCGCGGTAGCTGCTGCGGACCAGAGGACCCGAGGCGACGTACAGGAAACCCATGCTCTCCGCCACCTGCTTGTAGCGCGCGAAGTCGGCCGGTGGAACGAAGCGCGCCACCCGGAGGTGGTACTGCGAGGGCTGGAGGTACTGCCCGAGCGTCAGCACGTCGACCCCGGCCTGGCGCAGGTCGCGGAAGGTCTGGAACAGCTCCTCGTCACGCTCGCCCAGCCCCACCATGATCGAGCTCTTGCTGTACAGCCGCTCCGGCCGGTCCTTGAGGTAGCGCAACACCCGGAGGCTCTGGCGGTAGCTGGCGCGCCGGTCACGCACCGTGGGAGTGAGCCGCTCCACGGTCTCGATGTTGTGGGCCACCACGTGCGGCCGGGCCTCGGCCACCGTGGCCAGGTCGCGCTCCACGCCTTTGAAGTCGGGGATGAGCACCTCGACGGTGGTCCTCGGGCTCTCCCGCCGCAGCGCGGAGATCGCCGCCGCGAAGTGGCTGGCCCCACCGTCCGGTCTATCGTCGCGGTTGACGCTGGTCACCACGATGTACTCCAGCGACAGCGCGCGGACGGCCCGGGCGAGGTTCTCCGGCTCCTCTGGGTCCAGGGGCGGCGGGGCGCCGACCTTCACGTGGCAGAACCGGCAGGCCCGGGTGCAGACCTCGCCCATGAGCATGACCGTCGCCGTGCCCCCGCCCCAGCACTCGGCGATGTTGGGGCAGCGGGCCTCCTCGCAGACGGTGGCCAGGCCGGTCTTCCGGACGATGGCCTTGACCCGCTCGTACTCCTCCCCGTGCGGCATCCGGACCTTCAGCCACTCGGGCTTGCGGGTGCTCTCGGCGACCTGGGGGAGCGCAAATCGATCGGGCGTTGCCATGGCGACAGACCGGGGATAACGGCCGAGCCGGGTGAGGGTCAAGAATCCCCCCTCGGTCAGACGTTTCACCCACCCCGGGTCGTCCACGCTCAGATGTGGATGGGCGTCCCGAGGGTCGCCTCCGCACCCTCCTTCACGATCTCCGACAAGGTCGGGTGGGCGTGGATGGTTCGCCCCAGCTCCTCGGTGGTGATCTCCAGCCGGAGCGCGACGCAGGCCTCGGCGAGCAGCTCGGTGGCGTGCGGCCCCACCATGTGGACCCCCAGCACCTCGTCGTACTTCTTGTCGCTCACCACCTTGATCATCCCTATCCCCTCGTCGGTGATCTTCGCCTTGAGGACGGCGCTGAAGGGGAAGGTGCCGGTCTTCACCTCGTAGCCGCGCTCCTTGGCCTTCTTCTCGGTCAGTCCCACCGAGGCGACCTCGGGGTAGCAGTAGGTGGCGGAGGGCGTGAGGTCGTAGTTGATGGGGTGCACTTCCTTCCCGGCGACGTGCTCCACCGCCAGGATCCCCTCGGCCGAGGCCATGTGGGCCAGCATCGGGCCGGGAATCACGTCGCCGATGGCATAGACGTTGGGCTCGGTGGTGCGCATGAAGTCGTCCACGGGGATGAAGCCGCCCTTGTCCGGCTTGATGCTCGTCACCTCCAGCCCCACCCCTTCGGTCACCGGGCTCCGGCCCACCGCGGAGAGGAGGGTCGCCGCCTCGAGCGTCTTGCTCCCCGAGGGGGTATCCATGGTCACCTTCACGCCCTTGGGCCCGGGCTCCACCTTCTGGACACGGGCGGAGAGCTCGTAGCCAATCTTCCGCCGGCGGAACTGTCGCTCCAGCTCCTTGCTCGCGTCCTCGTCCTCGATGGGCAACAGATGGGGGAGGAACTCGAGGATGGTCGTCTCGCTCCCCACGTGGTTGAAGATCGAGGCGAACTCGCAACCCACCGCGCCGGCGCCGAGCACCAGGATGCTCTTCGGAATCTCGGCGACTTCGAGAATCGAGTCGGAGTTGTAGACCAGCTTGTGGTCCACCGGGACGTTGGGGAGCGACTTGGGGATCGATCCGGTGGCGATGACGATGTTCCTGGTCTCCAGCATCTGCTTGCCGCCACCCTCGGCCAGGGTGACCTCGACCTTGCCCTTCCCGACGATGCGTCCGTGGCCTTTCACCACCTGGATCTTGTTCTTCTTCATCAGATAGTCGATGCCGTTGGCCCCGCCGGTGACGACCTTGGTCTTGTGCTTCATCGCCGCGGGCCAGTTGATGGTGGGCGACTTGAGGTCGATGCCGAACTCGGCCGCCTCCTGGATGTGCGCGTAGAGCTCGGCGGTCCAGAGCAGAGCCTTGGTGGGGATACACCCCCGGTGAAGGCAGGTACCTCCCAGCCGCTTGTCGCGCTCGACGATGGCCGTCTTGAGGCCCAGCTGCCCGGCGCGGATCGCGGCCACGTACCCGCCGGGTCCCGAGCCGATGATCACCACGTCCAGAATGTCAGCCACGATCGTCCATCCTCCTTGCACCGAGGAGGTGCGCGGCGGCATTAACCTTCCGTTTCCACCCGATCAAGCACAGACCGTCATGGCGTCGATGCGGCCATTGCTCACCACTCCCCCCACCCGATCCGGCGGTCCGCGCCGCTTCCCGCTCCGCACCATCCTCCTGATGGTGCTGGCGCTGATCGTCTTCGCCCGGCTCTGGTGGATCACCCATCACCGGGCCCCGCCTCCCCCGCCCTCAGTCACCGGTCCCCAGCAGCCGCACCCGCCGATCCCAGTCCGCCCGCTGGCGCCGGGGGAACAGCGCTGATGGAGGTCCTGGTCGTCGGCGCCGGGGTGGTGGGCTGCGCGGTCGCCTGGCGTCTGCAGCAGGCCGGCGCGCGGTGCACCGTGCTCGAGCGGAGCATTCCCGGCGCGGAGGCCTCGAGCGCGGCCGGAGGCATCCTCGCCCCGCAGGCCGAGGCCGACGGTCCGGGCCCCTTCCTCGAGCTGTGCCTGGCGAGCCGTGCGCTGTACCCGGCGTTCGTCCGCGAGCTCCGGGAGACGAGCGAGGTGGACGTCGCCTTCCGGCCCTGCGGCGTGCTCGGGGTGCAGTTCGACCAGGCCGGGGTCGACGAGGCGCAGCAGCGGATCGGCTGGCAGCGGGCGCGCGGGCTCGAGGCGACCTGGCTCGACCGCGCGAGCGCGCGCTCCCTCGAGCCCGAGCTCTCGGACGAGATCCGGGGTGCGGCGCACTTCCCCGGGGACGCGGTGGTGGACAACCGCCTGCTGGTCTCGGCGCTCACCATCGCCGCGGCGCGCACCGGAGCGCGGTTCGTCACCACCCAGGTGCACGGGCTGATCGAGCGCGGTGGGCGAATCGCCGGGGTGGCCACGGATGGGGGCGAGCTCGGCGGCGACGCGGTCGGTGATCGCCGCCGGCGCGTGGACCGCGCTGGTGCCGGGAGCGCTTGCCTCGCCGGCGGCGGTGCGACCGGCGCGAGGACAGATGGTCATGGTACGAGCACGGGTGCCGATCTGCCGACATGTGGTGTTCGGGGCGCACGGGTACGCCGTTCCGCGAACCGACGGCCGGGTCATCTTCGGAAGCACGATGGAGTTCGCCGGCTTCGAGAAGCAGGTGACTGCGGGGGGGCTGGCCACGGTGCTGGGAGTGGGACTGCGTCTCTTTCCGGGGCTGGCGGGCGCTCCTGTGGTAGAAACCTGGGCCGGTTTCCGGCCGCATACGCCGGATGGGCTGCCCGTGCTCGGGGCTGCGCCGCTTCCCGGTCTGTTCCTCGCCAGCGGACATTTCCGCAACGGCATTCTCCTGACTCCGATCACTGCCAACGTGCTCACCGAGACAATCCTGGGACTCGCACCGTCGATCGATCTGACCCCGTTCCGGGTCGACCGGAAGGCGCTTACACTGTGACAGCCGTGAACGTGACCACGGGCGACCCCGAGGGGGTCGACGTCGCCCCCTGGCAGTGGCGAGAGGCGGGGCCCTAGGATGCACCTCGTGGACAACCTGGCTGCGCCGACCCGCATCCTGATCGTCGACGATGATGCCTCCGTCCGCGATGTGATCTCCGTGCTCCTCCAGGAGGAGGGCTACGAATGCCGCACCGCCAGCTCCGCCGAGGCGGCGCTGGACGTGGCGGCGAGCGAGATGCTGCCGCTGGTGATCAGCGACATGAAGATGCCGGGCCGCGACGGCATCTGGCTGCTCGAGGCCTTCCGCGAGCGCCATCCCGAGACCGCGGTGATCATGCTCACCGGATATGGCGACACCGAGGCGGCGGTGGACTGCCTGCGGCGTGGCGCGGTGGACTACCTGCTCAAGCCACCGAAGCTGACCGACCTGATCCGTGCCATCGAGCGCGCGCTGGCCAAGCGGCGTATCGAGCTGGCCCGGAAGCGCTACCAGAAAAAGCTGGAGCGGAAGGTGCGGGATCGCACCGGCGAGCTGAGGACCGCGCTGCGGAACATCCAGGGCACGTACCAGACCACGCTGCTGGCACTGGTGCGGGCGCTGGACGCGCGCGAGCACGAGACAAGCGACCACAGCCAGCGGGTGGTGAAGTACACCGAGGCCATCGCCGAGCGGCTGGGGCTGCGAGGCCCGGAGCTGGAGGAGATCGGCCGCGGCGCCCTGCTCCACGACATCGGGAAGATCGGCGTGCCGGACGCGGTGCTGCTCAAGCCGGCCAAGCTGACCCCCGAGGAGTGGAAGGAGATGCGGCGGCACCCGGACATCGGCTACGACATGATCCGGAGCATCGAGTTCCTCAACATCCCGGCGGCCATCGTCCTCAGCCACCAGGAGCGCTTCGACGGACGCGGCTATCCCCGCTGCCTCCGCGGCGAGGAGATCCACATCGGAGCGCGGGTCTTCGCCGTGGCCGACACGCTGGACGCGATGACCTCGGACCGTCCGTACCGCAAGGGCACCACGTTCGAGAACGCGGTCGACGAGATCCAGCGCTGCGCGGGCTCACAGTTCGACCCCGAGGTGGTGCGGGCGTTCATGGACCTCGGGGTGAAGAACCTCCGGCGGATCAAGGAAGACATGGCCGCGGCCAAGGCCCGTGAAGCCGGGGAGATCGAGCAGGACGCGCGCGACGCCGAGGAAGCGATGGACCGCGCGCTGGACTCGGTCGAGCTGGCCTCCCGTCTCGCCCAGGGGCAGCGGTAACTCCCGGCAGGAGCCCGACGTGGTTACTCCCGGGCTGTACCCGGTGGCGCTCGCGAGTAGCCAGGGCACGTGGGCCACGTACGAGCTACGCCAGGAGGGCGGAGGCGTGCTTCTTCGCGCGCTCTCGGGACGGCTCGAGCTCCGCCAGCTCGAACAGAGGCTCACGGAGGGCACCCTCGACGTCTCGCTCCAGGACGGCACGCGGATGCAGGGCGACTTCTTACGCCCTTCCCTGCCCGTCGGGCTCCTGACCTCGGTCAGCGGTAGATCTCCCCGCCCTCTCGCCGGAACTCCTCCGCCTTCTCCGCCATCCCCTGCTCCACGTCCGCGGCCCGCACCTCCTGGGTGAGCTGCATGGAGCAGAAGTGCGGCCCGCACATCGAGCAGAAGTGCGCCACCTTCGCCCCCTCGGCGGGGAGCGTCGCATCGTGGAACTCGCGCGCCTTCTCCGGGTCCAGCGAGAGGTTGAACTGGTCCTCCCACCGGAACTCGAACCGCGCCTTGGACAGCGCGTCGTCGCGGGCCTGCGCCCCGGGGTGCCCCTTGGCGAGGTCCGCGGCGTGGGCGGCGAGCCGGTAGGTCACCACGCCCTGCCGCACGTCCTCCCTGTCCGGCAGCCCGAGGTGCTCCTTGGGGGTCACGTAGCAGAGCATCGCCGTGCCGAACCAGCCAATCATCGCTGCCCCGATGCCGCTGGTGATGTGGTCGTAGCCAGGGGCGATGTCCGTGGTCAGGGGCCCGAGCGTGTAGAACGGCGCCTCGTCGCAGACCTCGAGCTGCCTGGTCATGTTCTCGCGGATGAGGTGCATCGGGACGTGGCCCGGGCCCTCGATCATCACCTGGACGTCGTGGGCCCAGGCCTTCTTGGTCAGCTCGCCCAGCGTCTCCAGCTCGCCGAACTGCGCCGCGTCGTTGGCGTCCGCGATCGACCCCGGCCGCAGCCCGTCGCCGAGGCTGAAGCTCACGTCGTAGGCCTTCATGATCTCGCAGATCTCATCGAAGTGCGTGTAGAGGAAGTTCTCCTGGTGGTGGGCCAGGCACCACTTGGCGAGGATGCTCCCCCCGCGGCTCACGATGCCGGTGACCCGCTTCGCGGTGAGCGGCACGTACCGGAGCCGGACTCCGGCGTGCACCGTGAAGTAGTCCACGCCCTGCTCCGCCTGCTCCACCAGCGTGTCCCGGTACACCTCCCAGGTCAGCTCCTCGGGCTTGCCACCCACCTTCTCCAGCGCCTGGTAGATGGGAACGGTCCCGATGGGCACCGGGCTGTTGCGGAGGATCCATGCCCGGGTCTCATGGATGTTGGGTCCGGTCGACAGGTCCATCACCGTGTCCGCCCCCCAGCGGATGGCCCAAACCAGCTTCTCCACCTCCTCCTCGATGGACGAGCTGACCGCGGAGTTGCCGATGTTGGCGTTCACCTTCACCAGGAAGTTCCGGCCGATGATCATCGGCTCGAGCTCCGGGTGATTCACGTTCGCCGGAATGATCGCCCGGCCCCGGGCAACCTCGTCCCGGACGAGCTCCGGCGTCACTGTTCGGGGGATGCTCGCCCCGAACGCCTGGCCGCGATGGTGGCCCTCGGCGGCCTGCTCGGCGGCGAGGTTCTCGCGGATCGCCACCGCCTCCATCTCCGGGGTGACGATGCCCTTTCGGGCCGCGTGGAGCTGGGTGACGTTGCCGCCGCGGCGGGCCACCCGCGGGGGCCGGACCCCCGCCATCCGCAATTCCTGAAGCCGCGGATCCGCCTCCCGCGCCCGGCCGTAGGCCGAGGTGATGCCCGGAAGCGTCTCCAGCGCCGGGTCAAGGTCGAGCCAGCTCCGGACCGGCTCCAGACCCCGGCAAAGGTCGATCCGCGCCTCCGGGTCGGTGTAGGGGCCGCTGGTGTCGTAGACCTCGACCGGCGCGTTGGGCGTCTCGACCCAGCCCGAACCCTGGCGGACCCGCGTGGGGGACAGGGCGATCTCCCGTAGCGGCACCCGGACCTCCGGGTGAAGCCTGCCCGTGCGGTACAGCTTCCGCGACGCCGGCAAGGGCCCGCGGGTGATGCCCTCCAGCCGCTCGCCGCTCACGCTCAGCTTCGTCCGCCCGCTCATGGCGCTCCCACTGGCGGCGGAGGACGGGGCGCTCGGCTCCGTTCGCTGCTTCCCTCCGCCGGCATCACCCGGTTCAGGTTCCAAGGGTCCGGCCACCAGCCGTCTCAGCCGAGCCCTCGGGCGCGGCACCCCTAGCAGCGACGGCCGCGGACACTACACGAGCCAGCCGCACCCGTGGGACTCGACCCACGCCGCCGCCGTTCGTTACGCGACGGCGCCAAGGGTTCGCCCGCGGTGAAGCCCGGACGAGCCTCGCTCAACGGGGCCCAGGCCATCTGCGTTCAAGCCTACGCGCGCTGTCGCGCTCGCCGGAGCGCCGGGCCATCCGCGCGCCCGCGGCCCGGAACCGATGCCGACCCGCGGCGGCCGGAGAGCGTGCTCGACGACCTTCTCCGCGCTCCACTTCGTCCGTCCAGGGCGGGCCGGTGTCGGCCCGTGACGGCTTGGTGGCCGGAGGTCACGATGGACCCTGACGGAGGTCCACCTCTGGGAGGGAGCCATCCGCACGCTCGCTCGGTCGCTAAAGAACATCCAGGAATGACCAGAGCTTGAGACCCTCCCAGCACAGCTGAACGGGACGGCCAGGGTCGGGAAGCCGAGCACCGCCAGGTCTGGTTAAGGTCAGTCCCCGCCGTGACCCCCGCCCCCGCCACAGCCCAGGTGCAGCAGCCCGCGACGCCGGCCGCGACCCCGACGTTCCACGAGCGGCCGCAGCCGGATCCGCGCGACCGTGCTCAGCCGGCGCTGCGTCCCGAGCGGCAGGCGCTCCTCCGCGCCCGCATCAAGGACCTCCAGCTCCAGCTGGCGGGGACGCACCTGGAGCGGCTCATCCACCAGCTCCACGAGGAGCTGGGGGCCCGCGGCATCGACATCCGTCCCCAGTGCTACCTGAGCGACGAGTGGGGCTGCCCCTCCGGCATCCCGGTCATCGGCATCCCCTTCTACCTCGCCAACCCGGCGCTGCAGTCCATCGAGGGCGAGCTGGGCGGCGGCGTCGAGTCGGAGCGGGAGATCCTCATGTACCTCCGCCACGAGGCGGGGCACTGCTTCAACTACGCCTACCGGCTCTACGAGACCCCGGCGTGGAAGACCCTCTTCGGGGACTACCACCAGCCGTACAAGGAAGACTTCAAGCCCAAGCCTTTCTCCAGGGCGTACGTCACCCACATCCCCGGCTGGTACGCGCAGAAGCACCCCGACGAGGACTTCGCCGAGACCTTCGCGGTCTGGCTCACCCCCGGCCTCGACTGGGCCCACCGGTACCGGAACTGGGGGGCCGCGCTGAAGAAGCTCCAGTACGTGGACGCCACCGCCACCGAGCTCGGCCACCGGCAGCCTCAGGTGGGGCTCGACACCCACGACATCGACGCCGACCAGATGGAGGAGACGGTCGCCGACTACTACCGGCTCCGTGACCTGGCCGAGCGGGTCGATCTGGAAATCGGGGAGAAGCTCGACACCGAGCTGTTCCAGCTCTTCGAGCCGCCCGGGTCCGCCCCCGCCTCGGCGGCCCAGTTGCTGCGCGACCAGCGGCAGACGCTCATCCAGGCGGCGACGCAGTACTCGGGCGTGAACCGCGCGGTGGTGCGCAGCGTGGTGGACCACCTGACGGACCGGACCGATCAGCTGAAGCTCACCGCCTCGCCCGATCGAGCCAGCGGATACGTCGCTCACCTCGGCTCGCTGCTCACCGCGCTGGCGATGAACGAGCTCTACACCGGCCGACTCTTCGACACCGAGTAGCCGAATCGCGGCGGGCGGCGTAGTCTTCCGTCCAGGAATGCCGCTTCCCCCGCTGAAGATCGCCATCCTCCACTACCAGCCGAAGGGCGACGAGGTGGATCCGGTGGTGACGCAGCTCACCGAGGCCCTCACCTCGCTGGGGCATCAGCCCTCCACCGTGGCGGTGGACGACCGGGTGAGCGAGATCCTCCGGGACATCCAGCGCGCCAAGTGCGACCTGGTCTTCAACGTCTGCGAGACCTTCGCCTCCGACTACCGGATGGAGGTCAACGTCGCGGCGCTGATGGAGATGGGGCGGGTGAAGTACACCGGCTCGAGCACCGCCGGCCTGCTCCTGGCCCAGGACAAGGTGCTGACCAAGCAGCTGCTCGAGTTCCACGAGGTCTCCACCCCGAACTTCGCGGTCTTCGAGAACGACACCTTCGAGACCAAGGGCATCCTCCGCTTCCCGCTCATCGTGAAGCCGGCCCGCTCGGACGCGTCGATCGGCATCGGCCGGCACTCGGTGGTCCAGAACTGGCAGGAGCTGACCGAGCGGGTCCGGGAGATTCGAGACGACCTGCAGGACGAGGCTCTGGTCGAGGAGTTCATCGACGGGCGCGAGGTCTACGTCGGCATCGTGGGCCCGGCGAGCAACCCCACCATCCTCCCGATCATCGAGATGGACTTCGGGAACTGGTCCCCGGCGGTCCCGATGGTGTCCGACCGAGAGGTGAAGTTCGCTCCGGAGACGGAAGGCAGCCCCCGCCTGGTCATCGCCAAGGACCTCTCCGACGAGCTCCGGGCCCGCATCCACCGCGCGGCGCGGCTGGCCTACCGGGCGCTCAAGCTCCGGGACTACGCCCGCATGGACTTCCGGATCGCCAAGACCGGCGAGCCCTACATGCTCGAGGCCAACCCCAACCCGTACCTCGAGAAGACCGGCGAGCTGGCGATGGCCGCGGCGGAGGCCGGGCTGGACTACGCCCAGCTCGTCTCACGGATTCTCGAGTCGGCCGCGGTCCGGTACCACCTGCACGTGCGCGAGGCCGCGAGCAAGCGGGCCCGCGCCGCGCAGTCCTAGGGCGGCAGCGGCCGCGCCGGACTCTCCCAGACCTCGTTGCGCGCGGCGACCAGGCGGCTCAGCGCCTCGCGTCCGGGGTAGCGCGGCTCGGGGCAGGCAGCGCCCTGGCGCCCGACGAACCCGGCGACCTGCCTCCCCTGGATGTCGAAGAGCACCACCGAGCAGTCCGCCTCCAGCGGGATGCCGGCCTGCTCGGAGCCCGGGGTCCGGAGGTTGATCCACTGCCCGCTCAGCCCCAGGCGGGCCGCGAGGTACAGCGGAGCTTCCAGGTCGGCAGGGAGCGGCCGTCCGTCCTCGGTGACGAAGATCCGAGATCGCCCCGCCGAGGTACGAGGGCGTGTACATCAGCCCATCGGGACGCCGTTCGATGGTCACCCACCCGGACGGCCGGATGAGCGAGGGCGTCGGGGAGAACGCCCCGACCTTGCGCAGGTCGTCCCCGACGCGCTCGTAGCGGTCGCCGTCCATCCCGGCCCAGGTGCCATCACTCTCCAGGGTGTAGACGATCGCCGGGGCCGTGCTCACGCTCTGCGCGTCGAAGCGGGTGGACCCGGTGCGGACCCATCGTCCCTTGCTGTCGTAGGTGGCACAGCCGGCGGCAACGAACGACAGCACCACCGCGACCACGTGCGTGCGCTTCATGGGTACCTCCACCCGCGCGCCCGGATCCCCTCGCCCTGGGCACGCGTGCGCTCTGGATGGCGCAGGCTCTCAGTCTAGTCGACCAGGGGAGCGCCTGGAGAGGGGCTGCAGCCGGTGGTGTGCCACCGAACGTCCGGGTCGGTGGACCGCTCAGGGCTGCTGACGCAGTTGCGTTTCCCAGACCTCGTTGCGGGCTTGCACCAGGCGCGAGAGCGAGTCCTTCGGGTAGTGCGGCTCGGAGCAAGCCGCTCCCTTGCTCGCTACCCAGCCGGCGACCTGGCGGCCCTGCAGATCGAAGAGCACCAGGGCGCAGTCGGGCTGAAGGTTGACCCCGGCCAGCTCCGAGTGCGGCGTCCGGGAATCCACCCACTGGCCCGTGAGCCCGAGCTGGGTGACGAGGTAGAGCGGGACTTCCAGCTCGGCGGGAATCGGGCTCCCATCCTCGGTGACGAATGTCCAGGTGCTCGAGCCAGGCCACGAGGGCGCATACACCAGCCCGTCCGGGCGGCGCTGGATGCGGACGGACCCGGAGGGCCGGATGAGCGACGGAGTCGAGGGTGAGGCGCCCACCTTGCTGATCTCGTCCCCGATGCGCTGGTAGCGGTCTCCGCCAGAGCCGGCCCAGCTCCCGTCCTGCTCGAGCCGATAGCTCGTGTTCAGGCCGGTGATGCTGCGGGAGTCGAAGCGCAGGTCGCCGGTGCGGATCCGCCGTCCCGCGCTGTCGTGCGCGGCACACCCCTCGACGAGCAGCGCAGCGCACCCGACCCAAAGCATCGTCCGCATTCGGCTCGTCCTCCCCCAGGACCTCGCCGGGAGCGTAGGCGCGGCGCATGCACGGCTCAAGGTCCCAGGGTGGAGAGTCACGGCACCTGGGCAATGCGCGGGCTGCTGGGCCTCGGGAGCGCGGGCCCCTCGAGTGTCGGCCGCAGGTAGTCGACCAGCGCCTCGAGGTCGGGCGGTCCACCTACCCGGTCGGTGCCCTCGGCGAAGGCGCCAAATCCGTCGCCCCCGGCGGCGAGGAAGCTGTTCACGGTCACCCGCACCCGCGCGTCGGGCGCGAGGACCCGGCCTTCGACCTTCACCGACCCGGGCACCACCTTGCCGCCGGGTGCGGCGGCCGCGGACCAGGCGTACGTGACGTTGGCAGAGGGCTGGAGGATCTTCGGGCGGCTGCCCAGCCATTGCTGCTCCAGAGCGGTCACCAGCTGCGCGCCGGTCAGGGTGAACGTGATCAGCGTGTTTCCGAAGGGCTGGGCGGCGAAGACCTGGGCGTAGGTGACGTCGCCGGCTGGCAGATCGGCCCGGAGTCCGCCGGAGTTGGTGAAGGCGATGGCCGCGCCGCTCTTCCGGCCCGCTGCCAGGTGGGCGTCGGCCACCAGATCTCCGAGGCTCGACTCTCCGGCCCTGCTCCCCGACTTGGTCAGTGGCACCGCGAGCCGACCCACCCGCTTGCCGGCCAGCGGCGCGGCCTCCGCCACTGCCCGGTCCACGACCGTCTTGGCCCGCGGATCCGGCGTGACGTCGTGGGTGACGGCCACCTGCGTCGCTCGCCTCGAGAGCACCCGGTGCTGCACCGGGTCGAGCTCGAGCTCGATGCGGGTGAGGAACCGGCCATAGGCGCCGGCGCTGGTGACCAGCGCGCCCCCCAGCTCCGGGCAGACGTAGGTCTGGTGGGTGTGGCCGCTGACCACGACGTCCACCCCGCGGAAGCGCTGGGCGATGTCCACCAGGGGACCGCTGAACCCACGGCAGTCGCCCGGAGAGGAGCCGGGGGACTGCGCACCGCCCTGGTGGATGAGCACCACCACCGCGTCCGCCCCCGCCTCGCGCAGCGTCGGCACGGCGGCATTCACCGCCTCGGCCTCGTCGCCGAACGTCAGGCCCGCCACGCCGCTCGGCGTGACCACCGAGGGTGTCTCGCGCAGGACGACGCCCACGAAGCCAATGGTCGCCCCGCCGACCTTCTTGAGGACGGTGGCCGGAAGGATCGTCTTGCCGGTCCGGTCGAAGACGTTCGCTGCGAGGTAGGTGAAGCGGGCACCCGGGAACCCGGGCCCCTTGCAAGGCCCGTCGGCGGGGCATCCGCCGCGCTGCAGCCTCAGCAGCTCGTCCAGCCCCTCGTCGAACTCGTGATTCCCCACGCTCGAGACGTCGAGCCCCAGCGCGTCCATCAGGGTGATGCTCGGCTCGTCGTGGGTGAGGGCCGAGGCCAGGGGGCTGGCCCCGATCAGGTCGCCGGCCCCGACGACCAGGGTGTCCGGGTCCTCGGCCCGGAGCCGGGCCACGTGCGCGGCCAGCCAGGCCCCTCCGCCGGCCGGGACGGTCCCATCCGGAAGTCGGACGGTGCCAGCGGGAGGTTCGAGGTTCCCGTGAAAGTCGTTGAGGGCGAGCAGCTGGACGTGAACCGGCCCACTTGCCGCGTGGGGAGCCGGAGGCGTCCCGGCGCAGGCGGCGAGCCCGAGGAGGAGGAACAGACGGTGCATGGACCGCCCAGCATGCACCGATCCGGCCAGAGTCCCGAAGCTCACAGCCGGAGCCAGACCCCCAGCCCGGCGTTGACTGCCTGGCTGCCGAAGGCGCTCACCCCGCTGCGGGCGAGGGCGAAGTCCGCCGTCAGCTCCAGATTCAGGCGAAGGAATGCCATGTCGAGAACCTTCAGCCCGCCTCCCACCCGGAGGAACAGACGGGTCTCGCCCTCGACCTGGATGGGCAGCGAGGCCCGCCCATAGAGCGGGAACGTGGGATCGTCGACCGTGACCCCGGGACCGATCGACGTGCGCTGGCGCTCGTACCCGGTTCCGGTCGCGGCCAGGCCGGTGCGCAGCTCCAGGTCGAGCCCGACGATGTCGGACACGAAATAGCTCCCGATGAGATCGACCGCCGGCTGGAAGCTGTCGTTGATGCCGAACGAGCTGCTCTCGCCATTGCTCGAGGTGTGCGCGTAGAGCGGTGCCTCGAGCGCCAGCCGAATCGACCACTGGGCCTCGGCCCTGCCGGGCACGAGCAGCAGCCCGAGCGCGGCGAGCCCGAGCAGGAGCGGATGCCTCATTGGCCTCCGAGGCTAGCCCGGGATCGCCCGGGCGCCGCACGGACGGCGCGCGGCGGTGAGCCTCCGCCGGTGAATCTCAGTGCGCCGGCCGCTTCTCCCCGGCGTCGACCCTGAGCGCGAGGCGATTCTGCTTCGGCGGCAGCGGACAGGTGGCGAAGGCGCTGAACGCGCAGGGCGGGTTGTAGGCGCGGTTGAAGTCGAGGACCACCGTCCCGTGCTTCGCCGGGTCGGCGTAGAGGAAGCGCCCGGCCCCGTAGGTCTCGTTGCGGTTGGTCTGGTCGCCGAAGACGAAGAACAGGTCGGGGCTCCCCTCCTCCAGCACCGGGGTGAGCCGGTACTCCTTGCCGTCGACGGTGAAGACCGCCGTTCCGGGCGACGGCGAGCGATCCACCTCGCCGAGCACGTTGGGCACGGCGATCTCCACCGGAGGATTGGCCGGCTCCCACCGGGCGACGATCCGCCACCGGGCAGAGGGCGGGTACGTCGGGATTCCCTTGAACTCCTTCCGCGCGCGCGCCTCCGGGTCCTTGATCCGCACGCCGATGCGGCTGCCGCGGGCGATGAGCTGGAAGCGCAGGCGCCCGACCTGGAGGATGTCCGGGTTCGCGCGCCCTTCCTCGTCGGTCTGGACCGCGCCGCCGGCGAACGGCTTGCCGTCGCGGGTGACCGGGACCCCCGGCGCGGGCTTGAAGGTGACCTTCGGGCCCGAGCGGGTGAACGTCCCGACGTCCTTCGGCGCTCCCTCGGGAAAGGCAACCACGGCCTTCCCGTCGGCACCGGCGCTGTTCCGACCCTCCTCGAGCCAGCCCAGGCCGACCAGGGTGAGCCAGCCGTCCTCGGACCGGAGTCGTTTCAGCCGACCTTCCTCCCAGACACGGGTGGCGGCCACGATGTCCTCGGATGGCGGGGCGGCCGAGAGCGAGAAGGCAAGCAGGGTGGGAAGCAGCATCGGGGCGCTTCTCTAACTCCCCATCCCCGCTCCGGCTCGGTCTGCGGCCGGCCGGCTCCCGGCGTCCGTCGACTGCGGGCCGTCATCTCCCCACCTCAGTCGTCGTCCCGGTCACCCTTCACGTGGAGGAGGAAAGTCGCGCTGGTGGGGTGTCCGCCTGGGTTGGTGTACGTCGTGACCAGCGTGTGGTCGCCCGGAGAGAGCCGCAGCAGGACGAACCATCCGTCGACGACGGCCACCTGCTGGGTTCCCGTCACGCAGGAATCGAAGGCGACGAGACTCGGGTCTCCGGTGAAGGTGAACAGATGCGTGAGGTAACGGTACTGGTCCGGGTCGATGGCCTTGCCGTCGATCGTCACGGCCATGTTGGTGATCGCGTCATCGAACGCCTTTGCCCCTTGAGCGAGGAAATCCTCGAGCGTCTGCCCGGGAGCGGGCTGGAAGGTCGGGTCCGGGCACGGGTAGTCGTTGAAGAGGGACTGGAAGGTGTACAGCACCGGCGTGTGGGCGGGGATGGCGCAGCTCCGCGTGAAGACCCGGGCCTGGAAACCGGGGAGGAAAAAGACCGGGCCTGACTGCCCCACGCTGCAGTCTGCATCAGCGTTCAGCTCGGGGTTCGTACCGGCCGGCAGCGAGAAGAGATATCGCCAGTACTCGGGGATCCACTCGAAGGTGGTCTTTCCGGCCACCACCGCCGGGGGCGGAACGATGTGGAAGCGAGGACCGTCGTCGCTCTCCTGCCTCGATCGTCGCTCGGCAGACGCCATCCCGGCGCCGGAGACGCCCGTCCCGGTCTGCGGCGAGGGCGCCACCCCCCCGCCGCACCCCAGGACGACCAGGGCAGCGGTCGCGAACAACACCTCGAAGCGATCGAATTCCATGAGCCACCTCCTCTGGTGGGCGCCGGCCGGAGGAATTCCACCCGGCGCGAGGAGCCACGGTGGACCAGCGCTGGCGCCCGCTGGAGGGCCAGTCCGGCCAAAGCGGACAGGCCAGTTGCGCGGATCTGGTCCAGTCGACTTCTGCAGAACTGGTCCATTCCGGCGGACCGCCGGGCGCGGGATACTGCCCCCGGTCGAGGAGGGCCGCGGCACGGGCATGCGCTCCTGGCAGCACACGGTGGTGCTGGACCCCTCGCGCAGCGAGCCGCTCTTCCTCCAGCTCTCGGAGGCGCTCCAGCAGGACATCCGCTCGGGACGCCTCAGGCCCGGGGCGCGGCTGCCGGGGTCACGAACGCTCGCGGAGTCGCTGGGCATCCACCGCAACACGGTGCTCGCGGGGTACGGCGAGCTCATCGCCCAGGGCTGGCTCCACACCCGGCCCGCGGGCGGCACCTTCGTCGCCCGGGACCTCCCGCCGGGGTCGACTCGCATTCCGCGGGAGCGGCTGCGGTCCCGGCTGGGGCTCGCCCCGGGGTTTCCGCTCGGACCGCCCGTCCCCTCCTCCCGCCTCCCGGACTTCCCTCCAGGAGTGCTGGTCCTCGCCAAGGGAGCGCCGGACGTGCGGAGGATGCCCGCGGCCGAGCTGTCCCGTGCGTACCGGCGCGCACTCGCACGACACGGGCGTTCGCTCCTGGGCTACGGAGATCCGCGCGGCCACCCCCGACTCCGCGCGGCGCTGGCGGAGATGCTCGCTTCCACCCGCGCTCTCCCGGCCACCGCGGAGACCGTCTTCATCACCCGGGGGAGCCAGATGGCCCTGGACCTCATCGCCCGCGCGCTGCTCGGCCCGGGGGACGTGGTCGCCGTCGAGGGAATCGGACATCCCGGCGCATGGGCGGCGCTGCGGCTCACTGGGGCGTCGCTGGTCCCCGTCCCGGTCGACGCGCACGGGGTGAACGTGGCGGCGCTGGCGTCGGTGGCAGAGCAGCGTCCGCTCCGGGCCATCTACTTGACGCCGCACCACCAGTTCCCGACGACCTCGGTGCTCCCGGCGGCGCGCCGGATGGCGCTCCTCGAGATCGCGCGGAAGCACCGTCTGGTGGTCATCGAGGACGACTACGACCACGAGTTCCACTACGACGGCCGGCCGGTGCTCCCCCTCGCGAGCCGCGACGAGGCGGGGGTGGTCATCTACGTGGGCACGCTGTCGAAGGTGCTCGCCCCGGGCCTGCGCATCGGCTACCTGGTCGCGCCCCCCGCGGTCATCGCCAAGGTGACCGAGCTGCGCGCGGCGACGGACATCCAGGGAGACCAGGCGCACGAGTGCGCGGTGGCGGAGCTGTTCGAGGACGGAGATCTGGTCCGCCACGTGCGTCGGATGCGCCGGGTCTACCGGGGCCGGCGGGACGCGCTGGTGGAGGCGCTCCGGAAGAGCCTCGGCTCCGTGGTCCAGGTCATGCCTCCGCCCGGAGGGATGGCGCTGTGGGCGAAGGTCGACCCCGACGTGGACCTCGACCGCTGGGCCGAGCTGGGCGTGGAGCACGGGGTCGGTTTCCTCCCCGGCCGCCGCTACGCGTTCGACGGCGGGCCCGTGCACGCGATGCGGCTCGGTTTCACCCCGCTGGACGAAGCGGAGCTGGAGGATGCTGCGCGTCGGATGGGCGCCGCGCTGGCTGAGCTCGCAGACTCCGCGAGGAGGCGGCCGGCCGGCCGGCGAGCTTGAGCCCGAGGTCGGGATTGAACCGACGACCTACGGTTTACGAAACCGTTGCTCTACCACTGAGCTACTCGGGCCGGACCACGTTCGGGGCCCGGGTTGGTAGCATCGTCGCCCCAGCGCGTCAAAGGCCCGCGCACGCTCACCAGGGGGCAGGGCCGTCCCAGTCGATGACGCTGTCCAGGCCCCGCTGCAGCCCCACCGTCGTCCCCGTCTTGCGGATGGCGAGAAGCGCGCCGTCGACGTACGGCCGTGCAGATGTGCCCGACTCGTGTCGGAGATGCAGCCGTTCGCCCGGGCGGCCGAAGACAACCTCCAGGCCGATGACGTACCCGGGCAGGCGAACCGAGTGGACCTGCACCCCGGCGACCGACGCCCCGCGGGACTCGCGCGGTCCCTGCACGCGATCGAGCGGCACGGTGAGCTCCGCCGGGCGGACCGCGGCGAGCTGACGCGCGAGCTGGCGCGCGGTTCCCGAGGGCGCATCGGGCTTGTCGTCGCGCGCCGAGTCGATGATCTCGTAGTGCGGGAAGAAGCGGGCGGCGATCTGCGCCAGCCGCTGCAGGACGACGACCGTGAGCGCGAAGTTGCCCACCGCGAGCGCGCCCCGGCCCGCGGCGCGCCCCGCCCGATCGACTTCCTGGAAATCGTCCTCGGTCAGTCCGGACGTCCCGATGACCACGTGCGCCCCGGCCCCGAGCGCCGCGAGCACGTGGCCCTTCGCCACCTCGGGCCGGGTGTACTCGAAGAACACGTCACAGGGGGTCCGGAGGGCCTCCCGGACCGAGCCGCTGACCGTGCACTCCAGACGCGGATCGCCCACCACCTCGCCGAGATGCTCCCCGGCGTGGGTCCTGGACACCGCCCCGACCAGCTGCAGATCCGGTGAGGCCGCGATGCCGCGCGCGAGCTCCGATCCTGCCCAGCCGGTCGCGCCGGCCAGGATGACCTTCATCGTTCCCATGCCGGCGGCGTAACAGCAGCAGCCCCCTGCGTCGACACACTGCGCGCGTCCGACCGGCCACAGACGGCGGGGCGTTCACGGACCTGCGTCGGTGCCCGCATCCGCTCCGCCGCCCGTGCCCCCGTCCGTCCCTTCGGGCCCGAGGGGCTGCAGCCAGATGTTCCGGTAGCGAACCTTGTTCCAGTGGTCCTGCAGCCGGATCGGTCCGGGACCAGGCGCCTCGGGGTCCCCCAGCCGGGTGCTCCCGGGCACCTCGGTGTCCTGCTGCACCGTCGAGCCGTTCCACACCACCGTCATGCGGACCGGCGCCGCCTTGGTACCCCCGTCCCACGCCGGCGCACGGAACACCACGTCGTAGCTCTGCCAGATGCCCGGCGGGAATGCCTCGTTCACCGCCGGGGGTTGCACCCCGTAGATGGCGCCGCAGTCGACCGGTCCCGCGTCCCGACCGAATGAATCGAGGATCTGCACCTCGTAGCGGCCCTGGAGATAGACACCGCTGTTCCCCCGATCCTCCACCGCCTCGCTCGTGGGCGTGGGCGGCACCTGGAACTCGAGGTGCAGCCGGACGTCGCCAAACGTCTGGCGCGTCCGGAGATCTCCCGTGCCGGGCACCACCTCGAGCGCGCCGTCGACGAGCTGCCATCCCGGCGTCCCCCCGTCCGGGCCCTGCCAGGCGTCGACGCTGGAGCCGTCGAACAGCACCACCCCCCCGTCGGGCGGGGGGAGATAGGCCAGCGGCCGCACCTCGAATGAGCGATAGAACGTCTCCGCGCCCTCGGCCTGCAGCGCGAGATGACCATGGCTCAGCGGTTCCCAGCCGCCGTCCCCGTCATTGACCACGATGTCCGTCGCGCCGTTCAGCCACTGCCCGTTGACGATCTGCGCCGACTGCTGACCCGACGCGATGAGCTCGATCGTGTTCCACTCGGTGAGCGACTCGGCCTCCCACCACTTGATGACCCGGCCACTGCGCAGGTTGTAGCTCTCCCCGAGCGAGTTGAAGCTGGGCTCGGCGGCCGAAGGATCGGCCACCGGTACCGTGACCGCGGTGCCCGAGAGGACCCAGAGGTCCCCCGTGTTGTGCTCCATGATCTGGAACTCGATGCACTGCGGCCAGATCTGGTCCCCGCCGCGCAGGTGGTAGAGCAGCCCGCTGTCTCGCGGCTGGTCCTTGCGCGGGGCGAAGGTGTTCGTCCCCCACTTCTGCTCCACACGGGCGCGGAGGTTCCCGACGTCGGCCCACGTCGCCAGGTACCCGAAGTCCTGTTCCTGGTCGGTGGCCGGAATGCCGAGGATGTGCAACGTGTCGCCCTCCATCCGGAACACACCCTGGGGATCGCTGTTGATCCCCTTCGACGGCATCCACCGGTAGAAGCGCGAAAGCGAGGCATCGAGCAGCGGTGTCCACGACGTCTCCCCCAGCGGCCCGATGGCTCCGAGGACTCCCGCGTCGGATCCTCCGTCCGGCTGCCCGGCGTCCGCGTCCGCGCCCGCGTCCGACGCGCTGCCCGAGTCGGACCGACCGTCCGGTCGGTCCGCACTCGCACCCCGACCGCACGCCACCGCCAGACAGGCGACACACGTCCACACCCGAGGCCCGCGCATGTGCAGCTCGAGTTAAGTCGTCCACCGCGGGACGAGGAGTCCCACGCGCCGAATGTCGCCCAGGCGGTGCAACGCATCGCGCAATCAGCCCGCCATGCACCGTGCGACAGGATCGTCGTGAGATTGACGGACCGGATCGCCGAGTCGTATAGCCGCCGCCGCACGCGAGGAGCCGACACCAGACCATGGCCGAGCCACAGAACTTCATGCGGGCCCCGGACCCGACCCCCAAGCGCACGCTCTACACGGACGCGATGGAGATCTTCCATCGCGCGGCCGACACCATCGGCCTCGCGCCGCGGGTACGCCTGGAGCTCGAGGAGCCCGACTACGAGCACATCTTCTACGTGACCGCGAAGCTGAAGGACCGCCTCCGCCCGCTCTCCCCCGAGGCCGCCAGGGCCTTCGGCGACCTGCCCGTCACCCAGGTGCGCGACCCGAACGGGCTGGAGCGGTTGGCCGACGGGCAGATCCTCCTCAACGGCAAGGCGCTGCTCGGCTCGGACGTCGTCATCCGCCGCGGTCACCTCCGGCTGCCGGACGGCGGCCTGTATCAGCTCATCCCCGGTGAGTCACAGCGCTTCAAGGCCTACCGCGTGCAGCACAACCAGGCGCGCGGGCCGTACAAGGGCGGCATCCGCTACCACCGCGAGGTGTCGCTGGACCTGTTCAAGGCGCTCGCCGCGGAGATGACCTGGAAGACCGCCATCTCCGAGGTCCCGTTCGGCGGCGCCAAGGGCGGCATCCAGATCGACCCACGTCAGTACGGCCGGGAGGAGATCGAGGCCATCACCCTGCGCTTCATGTACAAGCTGAAGCGCCTCATCGGCCCCAACATCGACATCCCCGCGCCCGACGTGGGCACCAACGGAGAGATCATGGCGCTGATGATGCGCCAGTACCTCGACGGCGAGCACGAGCGCCACGTGGGCCGGGCCATCGTCACCGGCAAGGACGTGCGCATTGGCGGCTCCGAGGGCCGGGTCAAGGCCACCGGCCAGGGCGTGGTCTACTGCATCGAGGACTTCTACGCCGACCGGGGCGAGACGCTGCGGGGCAAGACCTTCGCCGTGCAGGGCTTCGGCAACGTGGGCAGCTACGCCGCGGAGATCCTGGCCGGCCTGGGCGGGCGGCTGCTGGCGGTCAACGACTACGACGGCACCATCTACAACCCCGACGGGATCGACGTTCCGGCGCTGCTCGCCCACGTGCAGGACCCGAAGAACCTCAAGCGGAGCGTGGTCGGGTTCCCGGGCGCCCAGAAGATCGAGAAGAAGGACTTCTGGGAGGTGCCGGCCGAGGTCCTCATTCCGGCGGCGCTCGGTGGAGAGATCACCGCGGAGGTCGCCGAGACGCTGAAGTGCAAGCTGATCGCCGAGGGGGCCAACGGCCCCACCACTCCCGAAGCGGACCGGGTGCTGCTCAAGCGCGGCATCGACCTCATCCCGGACATCATCGCCAACGCCGGCGGCGTGACGGTGAGCTACTACGAGTGGATCCAGAACAAGCGGATGGAGTCGTGGACCGAGGCCGAGGTCAACGCCAAGCTCGAGCACGCGCTGAAGCGGAACTACCGCATCATCCGCGACATCTCCCGGAACACGCCGCGGAAGACCGAGATGCACGACAGCCGGCCGTTCTGCGTGGGAAAGCAGGTCGAGCCCCGGCTGGCGGCGATGATCCTCGCCCTCAAGCGGATCGAGGCCCACTACATCATCGAGGGCTTCTCGCAGTAGGCGAAGCTCAGTGCATCACCCGCTCGCGGTCCACCAGCAGCAGCGGGTGGTCCTCCCGGGTCTCGTAGGCGACGATCCGCAGCCCCATCCCCCGGGTGTGGCCCGGCTCCTCCGCGCCGCGCCCGTAGCTGAGCGCGACCTGATACCGGACCTCGCAGAGGCAGGTCATCTCGGTGCCGTCCTCCCCGGTGAAGGTGACCCGGACCCGGCCGCCGAGCGGCATCGGCTCGCGTGTTTCCACGAAGAGTCCCGTCGCCGAGATGTTCCGGGCGATGCCGCGGGTGAGGCCGTCCGGCGTGCTGATGTAGACGGTGAAGACCTTGTCGAAGCGCAGGTGGCGGCGGCGATCGCCCACGGGCGTGCTCCTTCTGGAAGGATGCGACACCCCGCAGGGTACGCAGTAGTCAGATGTAGTCAAAATATCTACCTCAGGAGGTTCGTCGTGTTCGCCAGGTCGGCAGTCGTGCTCCTCGCGGTGGTCCCGGCGGTCGCTCTGGCCGACGGGCGCTTCGAGGAGCTCCGCAAGGGCGCCCAGCCGTTCGACGGCGGGCTGGGCGAGTTCCTCGAGATGTACCTCGGGGACTGCGGCCAGGCCTCGAACACCGCCAACTGTCGCAATCGCTCCCGCGAGTTCCAGGCGCAGGCGAAAGGCAAGCGCTTCTACGCCCTCATCCGTGAGGACGAGGCCGGGATGGTGGGCATGTCCACCAGCACGCGTTCCGGCGGCGACTTCACCATCGAGGTGACGCCCTTCTTTCCGGGGGCCGAGCACGCGCTGACCGACGCCGTCCCGAAGAAGACCGACGCGCGCGGCAACCCCGTCCTGCCGGTGCTGATGATTCCCGGGAAGCTGCCGGGCGTGGAGACGGTGGATGACATGGAGCGGTTGTTCAAGAACCGCGGGGTGAGGCTGGAGCTGCTGTTCCAGCCCGAGCAACCCTGGGCATTGCCGAAGAAGGGCGGCGGGACGCTCACCGGAGTGAAGGCAAAGCTGGAGGCCATCCAGGTGACCTCGCGCACCGGGGCGGTGCTGGCAACGTGGATCGCCTCCGAGAAGTGACCGGGGCCGGGTGAGCCGGCCTGGAGTCTCGCGCGCGGCCTGCTCTGAGCGGGCATCAGCTGCCGGAGAGCGGGAGGACCCGGGTCACCGCCGCCGCGCCCTCGCCTGCCACCAGGGCGGCCACGTACTGCCGCGCCAGCGCCGCCGCGTCGATGCCCGGCGGCACCTCGCCGTCGATCTCCCCGCGGAGGAGCTTGTGCTGGACTGCATTCTCGAGCGCGGCCCGGCCGGCCGCGTCCTCGACGGGACTGCTCGTCCATCGCTCCGCCACCTCGATCAGCGCCTGGCGGACGGTGCGGCGCTTGCCGAGAAGCGGCTCGAACACCGGGTCGTGGGCGCTCATGGAGTCTCCAGCACCAGGCGCTTCGGCTTTCCCTGCCGCTCGATCTCCAGGGTCAGGCGGCTCCCCGCGGACCGCTCGGCCAGCGCCGAGCGGAAGCTCTCCACGCTCGCCACCCGCTGCCCCGCGGCCTCCACCACCACGTCGCCCATCCGCACCCCGGCCTTCGCCGCCGGCCCGTTCGGCGCCACCTGGACCACCCACGCGCCGAAGGGCGAGCGTGCACCCAGCCGGCCCGCGGAGTCGGCGTCCAGGTCCGAGATGGTGAGCCCCAGCCGGTCCAGGTCACCCTGCGACTGCAGCTCGCCGGTCGGGCCTCCGGCGGGCGCGGGCCGCACCGGACGCTCGGCGACCCGCGCGGTGAATTCCCGGGCCGCGGTGCCGCGCTGGACGCCCATCCGCACCAGGGTACCCGGGGCGAGCAGGGAGATCTTCCGGAGCAGCTGGAGGTACGAGTCGACCGGACGTCCGTTGATGGTCGTCACCCGGTCACCGGCCCGGAGCCCCGCCGCCGCTGCCGGGCCACCGGGGTACACGTCCACCACCTGCGCGGCGTGCTTCCCCGGCTCCTCCACCACCGTCATCCCCAGCCATCCTCGCTCCACGTGACCGTTATCGAGGAGGTTGGGAAGCAGGTCCTTGACCATGTTGATCGGCACGGCGAAGCCGATGCCCTGGGCATTGCTGATCACCGCGCTGTTCACTCCCACCACCTCACCGCGCATGTTGAAGAGCGGCCCGCCGCTGTTGCCGGGATTGATCAGTGCGTCGGTCTGGATGAAGTCGTCCAGCGGGCCCACGCCCAGCACCCGCTCCTTCGCCGAGATGAGGCCGTGCGAGACGCTGCGGTCGAGACCGAAGGGGTTTCCGATGGCCACCACCCAGTCGCCCACCTCGAGGCGGTCCGAATCGCCGAGGACGACCGATGGGAGGTCCGTCCCGTCCAGCACGTGGAGCAGCGCCAGGTCGGTGTCGGGGTCGCTGCCCACCAGCTCGGCGTCGAACAGCCGCCCGTCGGCGAGCCGCACCTGGATCCACTGCGCGTCCTTCACCACGTGGTGATTGCTGACCACGTAGCCCTCGGGCCCCAGCAGGAAGCCGGACCCGGTAGCGGTCGGGACGCGACCGGCGATGATGCCCTCCACCGGCTCGGAGTAGGTCAGGACGTTGAGCACTCCGGGACTCACTGCGCGGATCAGCGGGGCCAGGGAGCCGGGGGCCGAGAAGCCCACCAGGAAGGGACCCGAGCCGTTGCGCTCTCGCCAGAGCGGCGTCTTGGCGTTGGTCGCCCGGTCTCCTTGCTCGAACGCCCGAGCACGCTCGCGCGCCCAGTCCTCGAATGCGTGCTGGGGCCCGGTGGCGGCGAGTGCCAGGGCGAGAAAGGCGGAGAGCGGCACGAGTCGGAGGCCGACTCTACGCCTTCGCGGGCTCCACGTACCGGCCCACCTTCACCCGGCCGGGGCGGATGACCCGGCCACGCATGGCGTACCCGGCCCGCTGCTCGGAGAGCACCCGGTCACCTTGCTCCGGCGAGGACACCATCTCCATGTCCACCGCCTCGGCGGCGTTGGGGTCGTAGGGACGCCCCACCAGGTCCAGCCGCTCGATGCCGCTGGCGGAAAGCTTCTGGAGCAGCTTGTCCCGGATGAGACGGATGCCCTGGGCGAAGGGAGAGCCGTCATCGGCGGCGAGCGAGTGGTCCAGCTCGTCGATGGCCTCGATGAGCGCCAGGGCCACGTTCCCCTTCTCCACCTCGAGCAGGCGGTCGCGCTCGCGCTGGAGGCGCTGCTTGAACTCTTCCCGGTCGCGCATCACGTCCTGGATGCCGCGCGCCAGCTCGTCCACGCGGCGACGGGCGGCGTCCAGCTCGGTCCGGAGCTGCGTCGCCTCGTCGGGCGCCTCGGGCTCCGAGCCTGCGGCGGGGGCCTCGGGCGCGGGCGCAGTCTCGGACTGGGTCTCGGGAACGCCCGCCCGGGGGGTCCCGTCGGGATTGTACCGGCGCTTGTCGTTCACTCGGACGGTCATCGCTCGGCTGGCAACCTAACCAGACCGTCCATGCTGTCAACGCCTCTTCCAGTCCAGAAGCAGACGTCCCTCAGGCGTGTGATTCGCCCCAGGCGGCTGTCGCCCCGGTGGGCTCGTCCGCATCTCCGGTCGGTTGGTCCCGCCGATGCTGATCAGCCCGGCCCGGGCGTCGAACCCGTCCATCTCGGCGAGCATCTGGTTGAGCGTCTGCTCCCGCTCGTCGTGCCCGCCCACCGCTCCGTCGCTGCGGGTCTTGCCGATGGCGTCCAGCTCGTCGATGAAGATGATGCACGGGGCCTTCGCCTGGGCCTGGGCGAAGAGGTCGCGCACCCGCGCCGCCCCCACCCCGACGAACATCTCCACGAACTCCGAGCCGGAGAGGGAGAAGGACGGCACCCCGGCCTCGCCGGCCACCGCCCGGGCGAGCAGCGTCTTGCCCGTCCCCGGAGGGCCGACCAGGAGCACGCCCTTGGGGATGCGTCCGCCGAGCTTCCGGAGCTTCTCCGGCGTGCGGAGGAACTCGACGATCTCCCGCAGCTCGTCCACCGCCTCGTCGATGCCACAATCCACGGCGCGGTGGCCGAGACCCGCCTGGTTTTCTCGTGCTTGCGCCCACGCGGATTGACGCCCGCCGGGTCGTTGGAGGAGGAACGCACGCCGCTCCCGGAGATGGGCATGGACCGTGGGACGGCAACGCCGCTTCGCTGCCCGGGTGTCGGGCGGGCTTGAGAAGCCCGCAGCTCCATCGTACGAGTGTCGACGGCGCCGCCCCTGGCGCCGCGGACGGAGGTCACGAGGATGGCGGGACGGGTGATCCGGGCCCCCCGGGGAAGCGAGCGCAGCTGCCGCGGCTGGGTGCAGGAGGCCGCGATGCGAATGCTCATGAACAACCTCGACCCGGAGGTGGCCGAGCGGCCCGGGGACCTGGTGGTCTACGGCGGCACCGGGAAAGCGGCGCGGGACTGGCCCTCGTTCGACCGGATGGTGGCGACGCTCCGGGCGCTGGGCGACGACGAGACGATGCTGGTCCAGTCCGGGAAGCCGGTGGGAGTGCTCCGGACCCATCCCGACGCGCCCCGCGTGCTGCTGGCGAACTCGAACCTGGTCGGACGCTGGTCCACCTGGGAGGTGTTCCGCGAGCTCGAGGCGAAGGGCCTGATGATGTACGGGCAGATGACCGCGGGCTCGTGGATCTACATCGGCACGCAGGGGATCTTGCAGGGCACCTACGAGACGTTCGCCCAGGCAGGGCGGACCCACTTCGGCAGCGACGACCTCTCGGGCCGGCTGGTGCTCTCGGGAGGCCTCGGCGGAATGGGTGGGGCCCAGCCGCTGGCGGCGACGATGAACGGCGCGGTGTTCCTCGGGGTCGAGGTGGATCCAGAGAGGGCCCGGCGCCGGGTCGAGCACCGCTACCTCGACGTCATCGCCCGGGACCTGGACGATGCGCTGGCCCAGGTGGAGACGGCCCGCGCCCGGAGGCAAGCCCGGTCCATCGCGGTCATCGGGAACGCGGCGGACGTCTACCCCGAGCTGGTCCGCCGCGGCATCGCGCCGGACCTGGTGACCGACCAGACGTCGGCGCACGATCCGCTGAACGGGTACATCCCCCGTGGGCTCTCGCTCACCGAGGCGGCGGAGCTGCGCCGGACGCGTCCCGAGGAGCACGTGCGCCGCGCACAGGAGTCGATGGGATTCCAAGTAAAGGCGATGCTGGAGATGAAGGCGGCCGGAAGCCACGTCTTCGATTACGGCAACAACATCCGCGCCGGCGCGCAGGCCGCGGGGCTGAAGAACGCCTTCGACTTCCCGGGATTCGTCCCGGCCTACATCCGTCCGCTCTTCTGCGAGGGCTCGGGCCCGTTCCGGTGGGTAGCGCTGTCGGGCGACCCGGAGGACATCCGTCGGACGGATCGCGCGGTGCTGGAGCTGTTCCCGGAGAAGACGGGGCTCGCGCGGTGGATCCGCATGGCCAGCGAGCGGGTGGCGTTCCAGGGACTGCCCGCACGCATCTGCTGGCTCGGCTACGGCGAGCGGCACCGGGCAGGGCTGGCCTTCAACGAGCTGGTGCGCCGGGGCGAGGTGAAGGCACCGATCGTCATCGGACGCGACCACCTCGACTGCGGCTCGGTGGCCTCGCCCAACCGGGAGACCGAGGCGATGAAGGACGGCTCGGACGCGGTGGCGGACTGGCCCATCCTGAACGCGCTGGTGAACGCGGTGAACGGCGCGAGCTGGGTCAGCGTGCACAACGGCGGCGGGGTGGGCATCGGCTACTCGCTGCACGCCGGGCAGGTCATCGTCGCCGATGGGACCGAGGCAGCCGCGCGGCGCATCGAGCGGGTGCTCACCTCGGACCCGGGCATGGGCGTGCTTCGCCACGTCGACGCGGGCTACTCCGAGGCGGTCGAGGTGGCCCGCGCGCGCGGGGTGAAGGTGCCCGGCATCACGGGCTGAACGTCCGAGATTGCCGAGAGGCGGCCCCGAGCGCGATGCTCCGCCACGGCCGAGGACGGCCCAACCGGCGATGAACCATCCCTTCGACCTCCTCGTCCGCAATGCCGGGACGCTCTTCACCGCCGACGGTCCGGGCGAAGGAAACGCCGAGCAGCTGCTCGCGCCGATCCGGCGCGGTGCAGTCGGCATCCAGGACGCGCATGTGGCGTGGATCGGCGCCGAGGGAGACGTTCCGGCGGAGAGCATCGCGCCCTCCACGAAGATCCTCGACGCCGGAGGAGGCCTGGTCGCGCCGGGCTTCGTCGACGCGCACACCCATCTGGTGTGGGCGGGAGATCGCTCCCACGAGTTCGCCCTCCGCTGCGCTGGCGCCGACTACCTGTCCATCGCCCGGGGCGGCGGAGGGATCGCCTCCACCGTGCGAGCGGTGCGTGAGGCCTCCGACGAGACTCTCATCGCCCTCGCCCTCGCCCGCCTCCAGCGGCTTCTCGCCCAGGGGGTCACCACCGCCGAGGTGAAGAGCGGCTACGGGCTGGACGCCGACACCGAGCTGCGGATGCTGCGGGTCATCGACCTGCTCGGCAGCCGCCAGCCCATCCGGCTCCTGCGCACGTTCCTCTGGCCGCATGCGATGCCACCCGGGAGCACCGACCGGACCGGTTTCCTCGCCCGGGGACACGAGGTCTTGCACGAGGTGGCGCGCACCGGCATGGCCCGCTTCGCCGATGCGTTCGTGGAAGAAGGGGCGTTCGGTCAGGACGAGGTCCGTCCCTTCCTCGAGGAGGCCCGCCAGCTGGGACTCGGGCTCAAGCTCCACGTGGACCAGCTCCATGCCGGCCGGGGTGCCCAGTTCGCGGCGAGCCTCGCGGCGATCTCCGCCGACCACCTCGAGTGGGTCGACCCCGAGGGCATCGACGCGCTCGCGCGGGCGCACGTCACCGCGGTGCTCATCCCCACCGCCACCCTCGTCCTCCGTCTCCCGCGCCCTGCGCCTGGACGTGCGCTGGTGGACGCAGGCGTGGGCGTGGCCATCGCCACCAACTGCAATCCGGGCAGCGCGCCGAGCGAGAACCTGGCGCTGGCGCTCTCGCTGGCCTGCCTGCAGAACGGCCTCACGCCGGCCGAGGCACTCCTGGGGGTCACCCGGCGGGGCGGCGAGGCGCTCGGGGACAGCTCGCTGGGCAGGCTGCGGGTGGGGGGACCGGCGGATCTGGTGGTGCTCGGTGCGCCCGACGTGGACCACCTCGTCGCCCACATCGCCACCAGCCACGTGCAGGCGGTGGTGCGCGCCGGGCGCGTCGTCCTGCGTTCGGACGCCAACGCCCGGTGCTGAAGAAAGTTCCAGCCCGGGTCTCCCGATGAGGCCCGGACCGGAACAGGGCTTTCCCGCTCTGCCTCCGACCACCGGAGGGCAGAACACCCATGCCCGCGCGAACACAGATCACGCCTTTACATTCCGAAACAGGGAGTTCCTGCAGTGGGTGGCGCGCGCCCCGCTGCGAACGTCACGCGGCTCGTGTATGAAGAGTAAAGTCCATGTGTCGGCTGTTCGGTTTCCGGTCCGCGGCGTCGGAACGGGTACATGACGCCCTGGTACTCGAGCGCAACTCGTTGCGCCGGCAATCCCTCGAGCATCCGGACGGATGGGGAATCGCGTCATGGCAGGACGGCGGCCCCCCTCAGGTCGCCCGCGGACTGGGCGCGGCCCACCTGGATCCCGAGTTCGAACGGATCAGCAGTGCGGTGCAGGCCCGCACCGTCCTCGCCCATCTGCGGCTGGCCTCGGTCGGTTCGGTGAAGCTGGACAACGCGCACCCTTTCACCCACGGCCGCTGGGCCTTCGCTCACAACGGCACGCTGCACGCGTTCGACCGGCACCGCGCGGCGATCGAGGCGCTCATCGCCCCGGCGTACCGCGCCTTTCGTGGCGACACCGATTCCGAGCGCTGCTTCGCGCTGTTCCTCACCCGCCTCGCGTCTCGAGCCGATCCCGACCAGCAGCCCTCCCTCCGGGACGTGCAGTGGGCGCTGGCCACCGCCATGGACGAGATCGCCCGCATCACCGACGTGGACGTGGGCAATGGCAAGCGCTCGGCGATGAACTTCCTGGTCACCGACGGGGACCTGCTCGCCGCCACCCGGCGCGACCGCACCCTCTTCTTCGCCGCCGAGTCGGACGAGAACGTTCCATTCCGCGACCGCCCTGCCACCGGCACCCGGGTATTCGCCCTGGAGGTCGCCAGCGAGGAGCTGCAGGGCCCGGACGTCTGGCACGAGGTTCCCCAGGACGGCGTGATTGGCATCGACCGGGACCTCGCCTTCGTGGAAACCTCGCTCGCGACGCTGCTTCAGCGCACCGCGGGCACGCTCGCCCGCACGGGGTGAGCCATGCCCTTCAACGTGCAGCAGGTCCGGGCCGCCATCGAGCAGGCCCAGGACAACGCCCTCGCCCAGCAGGGGCTGTCGGGCTCCAGGCAGTTCGCCCGTCCCTCGGTGGAGCACGTCTCGCTCGGCCGCGGACTGCGGGTGGTCATCCTCCTGGTGCTCTGGGCAGCAGGGAGCGTCGTCTCCTTCCTGCTCGGCCTCGGCGCCGGAGGGCTGCCCGCGGCGGGCATCACCCTTCCCTTCGGGGTCATCGTCTCCTTCTTCGTCGCGCTCTACCTGAGCCACATCGTGCGGGTGGCGGCGCAGTGGGAGCGGGGAGTGCTGCTGCGGCTGGGAAAGTTCCACGGGCTCAAGGGCCCCGGGGTCATCCTGGTATTCCCGGTCCTGGACTCGGTCCGGTTCGTCGACACCCGGCTGCTCACGCTCGACATCCCGCACCAGCAGGTCATCACCCGGGACAACGTGCCGGTCCGCGTGGACGGGGTCATCTTCTTCCGGATCGGTGACCCCGAGCGGGCGGTCATCACCGTGCAGGACTACCGGTTCGCGGTCTCCCAGTACGCCCAGGCCTCGCTCCGCGACGTCATCGGGAGCATGACCCTGGACGAGCTGCTCAGCGAACGCGACAGGATCCAGTCGCAGATCGCCTCGGTGGTGGAGAGCCGGGCCTCCAGCTGGGGCACGCACATCGACTCCATCCGCCTGCTGGACATCGACATGCCCGAGGACCTGAAGCGCATGATGTCGCGTCAGGCGTCCGCCGAGCGCGAGAAGCGGGCCACCATCACCAAGGCCGAGGGCGACCGCGACGCCGCGCTCAACCTCGCCGCCGCGGCGGCGACCATGGCGTCCAGCCCCGGGGCGATGCAGCTGCGGACCCTGCAGACGCTCGACGGTCTCGGCTCCTCGCCCTCCAACACCGTGGTGCTGGCGGTCCCGGTCGAGGTGCTCGAGCTGGCCCAGGTGCTGTCCAAGGGACGGACCGGGAGCTGAAAAGGCGAGGCCCCCGGGGATGCGCTCCCGGGGGCCACGTCCAGTCCGGAGGGGGTGACGTCCGGACCGGCAGACTACGTCGGACAGCTCGGATTGCTCGGGTCGCAGAAGTAGCCGCCGTCGGGCGTGCCGGCATCGGGGTCCCCGCCCTGGCCGGCGTCGGAACCGGCGTCGCTGGGCGTGCCGGGCGCAGGGAGGGGAGCGGGAGCGCAGCTCGTCGGCTCCACGGCCTCGGTCTTCACCCGGATGACCGGACGGAGGATCCACTCCGGAATGGGGCCGCCGGTCTCGTGGTAGGCGATGGAGTTCTTCCCGTCGAAGTCGATGGTCAGCGTGTGCTTCGTGCAGGCGCTCACCGTGAACGGGCCCTTCAGCTTCTCGCCCGAGGTGGATCCGCTCGGGGTCTTCAGCGGGGCGTGGGTGCCGTCGGCAAGCTCCACGTACTGTGTTCCATCGGGCTTGAGCTGCAGCCGGATCTCGCTCACCGTCCCTGCCGGTAGCGACACCTCGCCGAGCTGCATCGGGAAGTTCTGGAGCGCGAGCAGGTCGACGGTGATCTCATCGTCGCGGACGGTCACCCAGCCAGCCTGATCCGAGTGAACGGTGACCTTGTCCACCGTGACGACGATGCCCTTGACCTCGGGCGAGGGCGCGTCGACCAGCTCGAGGGCCAGCGTGCCGTAGCCGGAGTTGCCCGCGCCACAGCCCGTCAGGGCCAGCGCGGCGGCGGCGGCAAACATCGAACGAAGGAAGCGAGAAGACATTCGGTCGAACCTCCCGAGGTGGGCCCGTGGTGGGCCGTGCGCGCCGGGGCCGTGTGCACTCCGCTTGCCAGCCAGGCCGCAAACCAGGATTTCCCGACCACCCTGAGCTCCGGACCGCGGACTTCCCAGAGGAAATGATGTGCGCCGGTGTCCCTCAACGAGCGCCATCCGCCGGTAGCCGCGCGGTGAGTGGGACTGCCCCTGCCGTGTACCGTTTGGTGCAGTGGCTGTCCCGGTTGGGACGGCCTGGAGCCGACGAACCCAGAAGCTCGTGAGGCGAGTGGTGGGCGGCACGACCGTTGCTGTAGGAACGCTCCAGGATGTTCCGCTGCGCGCTGATGCTCGGACTGCTGCTGGCCTGGACGGCCGGCGCGGAGGAGCTCGCGCCGCACACCCGCGCTTTGCTGCACGAGGCGCTGGAAGCGAGACTGGCGCTGCCCAGCGAGCCTCCGTCCCTGCAGCGGCCGGTCCTGCCATCCGCCCTGCCCGGCCCGGCGGCCGCCGCGACGCGGGAGTCCAACGCGGCCGCGACCCGGGCCGCGGACGCCGCCGTTGCAAACCAGGCTGCCCAGGATGTGGCCAACGGCAAGGGGAAGGCCAAGGACGCCAACGAATCCACCCGGAACGCCGCCGGCCAGGCTCGTGCGGCCGAGGCCCGGGCGACGGGTGGAGACGGCGCCACCCACGGGAACAAGGGCGGCAACGGCCACGGCAAGAAGCCGTAGCCCCGTTCCTCCGCCTCCGACTCGCCCGCCTGGTTGAGCGCGCAGCCGTCCGGGGCTGGACGACGTGAGCCCCGGTGGCGTGGCGGTGCTCGCGCTGCTGCTCGCGGCGGAGCCCGGAACCCCTGCGTCGGAGCCGCACCTGGTCGCCGGGGCCGAGGCGTTCCGCGCGGAGTCGTACGCCAGGGCGCTGGTCGAATTTCGCGTGGCGGAGGCGCTCGGCTCCACCGAGGCCTCCTGGTACGCCGCCGCCTCTCTGCTGAAGCTCGGGCGGGCCGAGGACGCGGTCGAGGCGTTCGTCCTGGCCGAGCGAGGCAACCGGGCTGCCGCGGATGCGCTGCTCGAGGTCTACCGGGGGCAGGCCTGCTACGCCGCACGCCTGTACCTCTGCGCGGACCGCTGGTTCGCGTCCGCCGGAGCCCGGGCAGGCCCGCGGCTCGCGCCCCAGCTCGAGGCCCTGCGCGGCGCCATCCGCGACGCGCTCCAGCCGGCCCTGCTGGACCCGGCCATCGATCGCCTCCTGTCTCGGGTGACCGAGCTGGCAGGGACGCGCTCGGCGCTCGCCTCCGCCTACGCCGACGAGGCGACGGGGCTCGCCGCACGCTCTCCCACCCGGCACCGTCAGGCGGAGGCGACAGCGCTCTCCACCAGGCTCACTGCGCCGCCCGTGAGGGGGAGCCGATGACGGCGGTGCTCCTGCTCCTGCTCGCGGCGACCGACCCGTGCACGGCGCCAATCCCCTCCGGCGCGGGGAACCCGGCCGAGGCGGAGATTTACCTGCGCGTCGGCGATGCCGAGCGCGCCCGCGGGAACCTCGGGGCGGCCCGCGAGGCGTACCGCGCGGCGCTGACCCGCGCTCCCGGATCGGTGGAGGCACGGCGCGGCCTCGAGGCGACCTGCGCTCCGGCGGCGGACCCGTTCCAGGCAGCGGCGGACGCGCTCCAGGACGGCGACCCCGAACGGGCGCTCCGCGAGCTGGCCGCAGCGCGGGGGCGCGGGAACGACCGGGCGGTCGACCTGCTCGAGGGCATCGCCCACTACCAGCTCGGCGAGGACGGCACCGCCGTCCCGCTCCTCGAGTCCGCCCGGACCGACCCGGCCCTCGCCGAGTCGGCCTCGTTCTTCCTCGGCCTCATCGCTCTTCGCCGCGGCGACGGGGACCGGGCCAGCCGCCTCTTCGATCAGGCGGGCCGGGCGCTGGGCCTCGAGGATGCCGCGCGCCAGCTCGCGCGCATGGGGCAGCAGGAGGGCCACCTGGTCCTCTCTGCGCTCGCCGAGGTGGTGTACGACACCAACGTCGCGCTCCGGCCCGACGGCGCGCCCACCACCCTCCCCGGGCCGGACGGAAGCGTCGGACTGACCCTGGCAGGGCTGCTCCGCCCATGGGGCACGCCCGGCCCGTACCTCCGGGTCGAGGGCCAGTTCTCCAAGCAATTCACCCTCAGCCAGCTGGACCTCCTCGGCGGGGCGGCGGCGCTGGGGCTGCGGCTGCTGGGGCCGACCGGCAGCCTCACCGGCGAATACGCCTACACCTACCAGGCGCTCGATGGCCGCGGGTACCTCGCTGACCACCGTCTCTTCCTGGGCGGATCCCTCCTGACCGGCATGTTCCTCTGGGGCGCCGCGTACGCCGCGCACTTCGAGACCTACCGCTGGGAGGCACTGAGCGATCAGTCCGGGGTGCGGCAGGTGCTGGAGCTGGATGCGGGGCTCCTTCCGGGCGGGGGCGTCCGGCTCACCGCCGGCTACGCCGGGACCTGGGACGCAGCCCGGGTGGAAAACCTCTCCTACCTCGAGCACGGGCCCATCCTCGAGCTGGTCTGGGCGCGGGGTCCGTGGACACTCGGGGCGCGGGGAGCAATCGCCTGGCGGCCGTACCTGGCCCCGGACCCGGCCTACAACGGGGCGACCCGCGAGGACACCCGCTACGGCGCGACGACCTGGATCGACCTGGGTCTGGGCGCGCAGTGGTCGGTGCGTGGAACGGTGCGGCTGCTCCGGGTGGACTCGAACGTCCCGGATCTGAACGCGACCGAGTGGGTCTTCATCGGGAGCATGGCCTGGACGGGGGCGGTGCTCTGATGCGTCGCGCGCTGCTGCCAGTCGTGCTCGCGGTGCTCGGCCTCGCCGGCGCGGGCCTGGCTACCCTCAGCCTTCACCGGGCGGCCTCGAGCGCGCTCCAGCGGGCGACCGAGGAGCGCCTTCGCGGCGCCGGCGCCACCGCAGCCCGGACCCTGGAGCAGCCCGGGTTCCAGCCCGACGCCGGCTGGCTCCGCTCGGTGGTCGAGGCCAACGGGCTCGAGGGCGCGCTGCTGCTCGATGCGCGCCTCCACGTGGTGCTGGATCCGCTGGGGGCCGCCGACCGGCCGGTGGACCTGCTGCGGATCGACGCCGGGCGAGTCCGGCGCGCCCTGGCCGGTGAGCCCAGCCTCTCGCTGGGGTGGGCGATCGGCGAGGCCCGGGTGGCCTCTGCCTACCTCCCGGTGCGGCGTGCGGGAACGCTCGACCGCGTCCTGGTGCTGGAAGGTGGAGAGGCCTACGCAGCCCGGCAGGCGGACCTCGACCGGGCGCTCCATCTTGGCTGGCTCCTGAGCGCCTGCGCCGCGGTGCTGACCGGGCTGGTGGCCGCGGGCTGGGCGGCGGCCGAGCGTCGACAGCGCGCGCTCGCCACCCGCGCGGCCCGGGGCGCCGCGGTGGCGCAGCTCGCGGCGACGGTGGCGCACGAGGTGCGCAACCCGCTGGGCGTCATCCGCGGCACGGTGGAGCTGATGGGCGAGCGCGGCCGCGGGCGATTCGCCGAGCGCGACGCCGAGGCCCTGGAGGACATCCTCGGCGAGGTGGCGCGGCTCCGGAGGCTGACCGACGACTTCCTCGATCTCTCCAGCGACCGGCCGCTGGCCGGCGTCGATCTGGAAGTCGCCTCCTTCCTCGAGGAGGCCGCCCGCGCCGGCCGCGCCGCGACCGGCCTGGCCATCGAGGTCGACGCGCCGCCCGGGCTCCACGTCCGGGGTGACGGCGGGCGGCTCCGGCAGGTGTTCCTCAACCTGCTCGCCAACGCGGCGCGCGCGGGGGCGCACCGGGTACGGATCCAGACGGCGGCAGACGGGGCCCGGATCCACCTCCGGATTTCCGACGACGGACCCGGCATCCCCGAGGCGATCCGCCCACGGCTCTTCGAGCCCTTCGCCACCACCCGGCAGGACGGCAACGGGCTGGGGCTGGCGGTGAGCCGGCGCATCGTGGAGCGCCACGGGGGGAGCCTGGCGCTCCTGCCCGCCGGCCCGGGGGCGACCTTCCGCATCGAGCTGCCGCGCGCAGAGGAGAACGGCTGATGGGTGACATCCTCGTGGTGGACGACGAGCCGAAGCTGGGGAAGCTGGTGGCGGAGATGCTCGAGCTGGACGGGCACCACGTCCAGCGGGTGGGGGGCGGCAAGGACGCGCTCTCGGCCATGGCCACCTTTTCGATGGACGTGGTGGTGACCGATCTCCGGATGCCGGAGGTGGATGGGCTGGCGGTGCTGGCCGCGGCGGTGAGGCAGATCGACCCGCCCGACGTGGTGCTGATGACCGGGCACGCGAGCACCGAGAGCGCGGTGGAGGCGATGAAGCGCGGCGCGGCGGACTACCTCTCCAAGCCGTTCTCGATGGACGAGCTCCGGGTGCGGGTGAAGCGGCTCTGCGAGCAGCGCGTCCTGCGCCGGCGATCCTCGGCGCTGGTGGAGCGGTTGACCCCATCCCTGATCGGGGACAGCCCGGCGATGGCCGCCACGCTCGAGGCGGCCATGCGTGTGGCGCCGACCGCGACCACCGTCCTGCTCCTCGGCGAGAGCGGGACGGGCAAGAGCCAGATCGCCCGCCGCATCCACTACGCCAGCGCGGTCTCCACCGGGCCTCTGGTGGAGGTGCATTGCGCGGCGCTCCCGGAGGCACTGCTGGAGTCCGAGCTCTTCGGGCACGAGAAGGGGGCGTTCACCGGGGCGCAGCTGCGTCGCCTCGGCCACCTCGCTGCCGCCGAGGGAGGCACCCTGTTCCTAGACGAGATCGGGGAGATCACGGCCGCGACGCAGGTGAAGCTGCTCCGGTTCTTGCAGGACCGGGTGTACGTTCCGCTGGGCAGCACCACGGAGCGGACGGCGAACGTGCGGGTCATCGCCGCCACCAACCGCGACCTCAAGGCGGCGGTCACCGCGGGCACCTTTCGCGAGGACCTGTACTACCGGCTGAACGTCTTCAGCATCGTGGTTCCGCCACTCAGGGAGCGTGCCGAGGACGTGCTCCCGCTGGCGATCCGCTTCCTCGCCTCGCGCGGCGTGCCGGAGGAGCGGCTGTCCGCCGGCGCGCGGGCGCGGCTCGAGCTGCATACCTGGCCGGGGAACGTCCGCGAGCTGGAGAACGCGCTGGAGCGGGCGCTGATCCTCGCCGGGGACGCACCCATCGGGCCCGAGCACCTGACGCTCGGAACGGCTCCCCGCAGCCGGAACGTCGTCGCGGACCTCCTGGTCCCCGGGTTCGACCTGGACGGCTTCGAGCGCGAGCTGATGCAGGCCGCGATGGAGCGGGCCGGCGGAAACAAGAGCGCCGCGGCCCGGCTGCTGGGCATCACCCGACGGAGGCTCTACTCGCGCCTGGACAGCCTGGCGGCGCAGGAAGACGGCGAGAGCGAGGACTGAGGGGAGCGGACAGATCAGCCCGCCCGCCCGAGCAGCTCGTCCTTCCAGCGTTCCAGCAGGCGCTCCGAGCGGGGGCCGCTGGCATTGACCACCAGCGCCCGGGTGTCCTCGGCGGGCTCCTCGAGGAGGATCCGCAGGGCATCCGGCGGCGCGGCCCCGGGCACGCGGTCCACCCACTCCACCAGCGTGGCCCCCGGCCCGTCGCGCAGCTCGTGGAACCCGGTGCCGTCGAGGTCGGCCGGGCCGGTGAGCCGGTACAGGTCGGCGTGGGTGAGGACGATGCGACCGTGGTGCTGGTGCACGATGGAGAACGTCGGGCTGGTCACGTCCTCGTCGCGGAGGCCCACCCCTCGGGCGACGCCGCGCGCGAGCTCGGTCTTGCCCGCCCCCAGCTCGCCGACCAGACCGACGAAGTCACCGTCCTGCAACACCCGCCCGAGCGCCTCGCCCAGGGCGCGCGTCTCGGCCGGGGACGACGAGGAGAAGGTCACCGTCCCCACGCGGTCCACACCTCGCCGAGCGCCGCCGTCAGGTCCGACGCGATGAGCCCCAGCCGTCCCCAGCGGCGTGCTGCCACATCTCCCGCCAGCCCGTGCGCGAGCACCCCCATGCTCGCCGCGTCGACGGGAGCGAGCCCCTGCGCGAGGAAGGCGCCGATCATCCCCGAGAGCACGTCCCCGGTCCCCCCGGTGGCCATTCCGGGATTGCCGGTGGGGTTGATGCGAGCCTGCCCTGCGGGGTCGGCGACCACGGTCCGCGCGCCCTTGAGCACCACCACCGCACGGTTCTCCCGGGCGAAGCCGGTGGCGGTGCCGAGGCGGTCCTCCTGGATCTCCCGGACGGACCTCCCGGCGAGGCGCGCCATCTCTCCGGGATGCGGGGTCAGGACCACGGGCGCACGGCGCCGCTGGAGGAGCTCGGCGTGCCCGGCGATCGCGTTGAGCCCGTCGGCGTCGATGAGCACCGGAACCTCGAGGCGGAGGAGGAGCTCGCCGAGGAGCAGATGCGTGTCCGGACCGCGGGGAATGCCGGGTCCGATGACCAGCGCGTGCTTGCCCTCGGCGGCGGCCAGGAGCACGTCGAGGTGGGTGGGCCCCAGGACGGCGGCGGCGGGGAGCGCCACCCCCATCAGCTCGGGCGCGTGGCCCTGGACGTCCGACAGCGCGTCGGCGGGCGTGGCCACGGTGCACAGCCCGACGCCGCTCCGCAGGGCCGCGAGCCCGGCGAGCGCGGCTGCCCCGGTCTTCCCGCGACTCCCGGCGACGACCAGGAGGTGTCCGTAGGTGCCCTTGTTGGTGTCGGAGCGGCGCGGGGGGAGCCAACGCGGCCCGTCCGACGACTCGAGCAGCCAGGTGGAGGGCGTGAGCGCAGCGAGCCCGATGTCGACCACCTCGATGCATCCGGCCAGCGTGGCGCCGGGCTCGAGCGCCAGCCCGAGCTTCGGGGCGCCGAACGTGACGGTGAGGTCGGCGGCGACGCAGGGGTCAAACGCTCGCCCGGTGTCGCTCGAGAGTCCGGAAGGGAGGTCGACGGCAAGCACGCGGACGCCCTCGGCGTGCCAGCGGAGCATGGCCCGGATCGCGTCGGCGGCGTCGCCCTCCGGCGCGCGGGCGAGGCCGGTCCCGAACAGCGCGTCGATGACCACGTCACCCGGTCGGAGCGGCATCGCCGCCGCGGAGGAGTGAATGGGCACCCCACTCTGCTCGGCCGCCGCGTGGTTCCGGGCGGCATCCCCTTTCAGTCGAGCGGCGTCGCCCACCCGCCAGACGTCCACCTGGCGGCCCAGGGCACGGAGCTTTCGTGCCGCGACGTAGCCGTCCCCGCCGTTATTTCCCGGGCCGGCGGCGACCAGGAACCGGGCGCCCATCCCGGCGAGCTCCATCGCCGCGTCGGCGACGGCGGTCCCGGCGTTCTCCATCAGGATCGACGCCGGTAGACCACGGCGCTCGGCCTCGGCCTCGGCGGCGCGCGTCTCGGCGGCGGTCAGGAGCGGCTGCATCTGACTCCGAGCGTGCAGCCGAAGCCGCGCAGCCGCAAGTTCAGTGGGGGTCGGCTGCGGCCCCAACTCGGGGTCGGGGGACCGATCCGGGTCCACCGGGCGCCGAATCCCTTCGTGAAGCAGGAGCGAACGACTCTCAGCATTGCGATCGCCGATCCCTACGCCTCCACCCGCCACCTGCCGCTGAGGTCCATTGCCAGCGGGTTCGTCGTCGTGGACGAGGGGTCGACCAGCGGGACCTTCGTCGACGGACAGCGGCTTGCGCCGGGCGAGGAGCGTGCGGTGGAGGCCGGGATCCTCGAGGTTGGGTCACACCTTCTTTCACCTCCGCGCCGACGTCCGTGGCACGCGCGACCTCATCACCGCCCCGGGGGCTGGAGCGCGTCCGCTTCGAGCTCGACGCGCTGCGGATGGTGTTGCTCCATTCCTGGCCGCTCAACGTGCGTGAGCTGCGGCGAACGGTCCTCGCCGCAGTCGATCTCTCCGATCCGGAGGACGACGGGGCCGTGATCATCGGGCCCCGGCACCTTCCGGCGGCGCTGGAGCGCTCGGCGCCTGTTCCTGTCCCCGCACTCTCGGACCAGGACCGGGAGCTCCGGGATCGGCTGGTCGCGCTGCTCGCCCGGCACCGCGGCAACGTGGCCGCGGTGGCGCGTGACCTCGGGACGGCGCGCACCCGCGTCCAGCGACTCATGGCCCCCTTCCGGGTCCAGCGCCCGGGCGACTGAGCGGACTCGCCTCGAAAGTGCCGGGGCGCCCGAGGGCGCCCGCCCGGCGCCCAGGCGCGGCGCTCGAGCGGTTCGCAGGGGTTTCCAGGGCTTTCTGCTTCCCGGCGCCTGGGCACGCACGTTGCTCACGGACGCGGTCGAGCGTGCGCCCGAGCACCGAGGCGCGCGCGAACTCCTCGGGAGGAGATGACCATGCCGCAGTTCCTGGAGCTCGGACACCGCGGTGCCATTCGCGGCCGTACCCTGTCGATCGCCGCGGGCCTGGTGCTCGCTGCCGGCCTGCTGGTACCGCGCGCGGCGCGGGCCGCTGATCCAGCGGGTGGGCCTCTCTCGTCGCTGTCGGGGGTGCACGACCCGGGTCCACGCGGCGGGTCCCCGGGAGCGGGCGGTCATCTGCCCGGGCTGACGGCCAGCGAGATCGCGCTGTTCAACGAGGGGCTCTTCCGCGCCTCGGAGCTGGAGGCGACCTGCGATTCGTGTAGCGACGTCCCGCCCGGCACTCCCATCCCGCCGGGCTCCCCGCCGGACACCACGAACTCCGCGGGCCTCGGGGGCCGGTTCAACTCGGACCAGTGCCTCGCCTGCCACTCCCATCCCGCGCCGGGTGGCACCTCTCCAGCGGTGAACCCGTCGTTCGCGATTGCCCGCCACAAGGGAGCGACCAACCGAGTGCCCTTCTTCGAGACGATGGACGGGCCGACCCGCGAGGTGCGCTTCCTGTTCAAGGAGAACGGCACCCGCGACGGTTCGGTGCACCAGAAGTTCACCGTCGCCGGGCGTTCGGACGCGCCGAACTGCAAGCTCGCCCAGCCGGACTTCGAGCGCGCCGCGGTGGTGAACGGGCTCGGGTTCCGGATCCCTACGCCGCTCTTCGGCCTGGGGCTCGTCGACTCGATCCCCGATCAGGAGATCCTGGCTCACCTCGCCTCGAACCCGGAGCGAAAGCAGCGGCTCGGCGTCCACGGAACGCCGAACCGGGCGACCAACAACGCCACCATCGGTCGGTTCGGATGGAAGGCGCAGAACGCGTCGATCACCGTCTTTGCCGGCGAGGCCTACAACGTGGAGATGGGCATCACCAACGAGCTGTTCCCGATCTCCAAGACCGAGGACGAGACCTGCAACCTCGGGGCGGAGCCCAACGACGTGACCCGGGTGGAGGATGGCAAGTTCAACGACCCGCTCGAGGTAATGGCCGACTGGGTGATGTTCTCGCTCTTCACCAGATTCCTCGATGCGCCTCAGCCGGCCGACCTGAGCCCTGCGGCCCGCCACGGAGCCCGGCTGTTCGAGGAGGTCGGATGCAGCGAGTGCCACGTGCCGAGCATGAAGACCCGCCCGGCCCCGCTGGGACCGCTCTCCTCGGCCCTCGCCGGCAAGACGGTGAACCTCTTCTCCGACCTGGTCCTGCACCACATGGGCTCGAACCTCGCGGACAACGTGATCCAGGGGGACGCCGGACCGGACATGTTCCGCACGTCGCCACTCTGGGGGGTGGGGCAGCGGCTCTTCTTCCTGCACGACGGACGAACCCGGGACCTCCAGAGCGCGATCCGCGCCCACTACTCCCCGGCCTCCGCCGCGCACGGGCGTGACCCCGCCTATCCGGCGAGCGAGGCCAACCAGGTGGTGATCGACTACTTCCGCCTCCCCGCGAGCCACCAGCACGACGTGCTGGAATTCCTCCGGTCGCTCTGAGAGTCGAGAACGACGGCCCGGGTGCAGTCCGCGCCCCGGGCCCGCCCTCGTCGAGTGCCTCACCCTGCGTCGAGCACCACGGTCGCCGCAGCCACGCCGGCGTCGTGACTCAGCGCGAGCAGCACCCGTGCGCGTCGGCCCGAGACCTCACGGGCCGCGACCCCCGTGAGCACGAACCCCGGTACGCCGTTCGCCGCCTTGACCACTTCCATGTCGCGCCAGCGGAGTCCCACCGGTGCGCCCAGCGCCTTGACCAGCGCTTCCTTGGCCGCGAACCGCGCCGCGTACGCCGTCGCCTTGTCACTCCGCCCGTCGCAGGTCGCGATCTCCGCCGGAGTGTAGACCCGCTCGCGAAAGCGTGCGCCGTTCGGGCCGTCGAGCACCCGGGCGATCCGCTCCACCGAGCAGACGTCTATTCCCAGGCCGACCACCGCCATGCTCAGCCGTCCCGCATCAAGGCGACCATGTCCCGCACCGCCCGGTCCATCCCCACCAGCACCGCCCGGGCGACGATCGCGTGCCCGATGTTCAGCTCGTCGATCTCGGCGATCCGGGCGATGGCCTGGACATTGTCGTAGTTGAGCCCGTGCCCCGCAGCGACTCCGAGGCCGAGCTTGCTTCCGGCCCGCGCGGCATCCACGACCCGCAGCAGCTCGCGGGCGCGCTCCTTCGCGTTCCGCGCCTCGCAGTACCGCCCGGTGTGCAGCTCGATCCGGTCCGCTCCGAGCTTGTGCGAGGCCCGCACCGCGTCCAGCTCGGGGTCGATGAACAGGGAGACCACGATGTCGCCGTCCTTGAGGTGCCGGACCGCCTGGGACAGCGACTCGCGCTGCCCGGTGACGTCCAGGCCGCCCTCGGTGGTCAGCTCCTCCCGGCGCTCGGGGACGAGGGTGACCAGGTCCGGCTTCACCTCGTAGGCGATCTTCACCATCTCCTGGGTGGCTGCCATCTCGAGGTTCAGCAGCGTCTGGCAGGTTTCCCGGAGCAGCTTGAGGTCCCGGTCCTGGATGTGGCGGCGGTCCTCGCGGAGGTGGATGGTGATCTGCCCAGCCCCGGCCGCCTCGGCGAGCGCCGCCGCGGTCACCGGGTCCGGGTAGGTTGCGCGGCGAACCTGCCGCAGCGTGGCCACGTGGTCGACGTTCACGCCGAGTCGCTGTCCCATGTGCGGCACGTTCTACCGCAAGCGGGCAACGGATACCGGCGCAGTCGACGCCTGACCGGCGCCGTACACCTGTTCCCTGGCCCGGACCTACTCCTTCACGACCACCTTGACCCGGCTTCGCGCCGGCCCTTCCAGAACTCGGTGATGTCGTGCCACGCAGGCGCGAGCGCCCGCCGCGGGCTCTGCCATCCGGGTGCTAGCCGAGCGCAGCGCTCAGCGCGGCGGCGATCGACTGCGCGTGCTCCTCGTTCCGAGCTCGATCCGGTCCCTCGATGAGGATCCGCACCTTCGGCTCGGTGCCGCTGTAGCGGACGAACACCCGCCCGTCCGTGCCCAGCTTGGCCCGGACCGCCTCGATGGCGGCATTCACGCCCTCCAGGCCCTCCAGATCCTTCCGCTCCTTCACCGCGAGCGAGAGCAGGGTCTGGGGCACTGGCTCGAAGATGCTGGCCAGCTCGGACAACGGCTTCTGCTGGCGGCACATCACCGCCAGGAGCTGGAGCGCTGCCAGTGTCCCATCCCCGGTGGTCGCGTGGTCCAGGAAGACCAGATGCCCGGACTGCTCGCCGCCGAGGCTGTGGCCTGACCGCCGCATCTCCTCCACCACGTAGCGGTCCCCCACCTTGGTCCGGACCACCTGGACCCCCCAGCGCCCCACCGCCCGCTCCAGGCCCACGTTGGACATCACCGTGGTGACCAAGGTCCGGGTCCGCAGCCGCTCCTGGGAAACCATCTCGCCGGTACAGACGGCCATGATCGCGTCGCCGTCGACGATGCGGCCCCTCTCATCGGCGACAATCAGCCGATCGGCGTCTCCATCGAGCGCCAGGCCCAGGTGCGCCCCGTGCTCCACGACCGCCCGGGCCATGTGCTCGGGATGCACCGCGCCGCAGTCATCGTTGATGTTCACGCCGTTCGGCTCGCAGGCGAGGCTGATGACGCTGGCCCCCAGCTCCTGGAGGACCGAGGGGGCGGTCCGGTAGGCCGCGCCGTGCGCGCAGTCGACGACGATCTTCAGCCCCTCCAGCGTCAGCTCGCGAGGGAAGGTGTTCTTGAGGAACACGATGTACCGGCCCTTGGCGTCGTCCAGCCGGAAGGCCTTGCCGATCTTGTCCGCAGTGGGGCGGATCTCGTCGATCTGCCCGCTGGTGACCAGCTCCTCGAGCTTCTCCTCGGTCTCGTCCGGCAGCTTGAAGCCGTCCCGCCAGAAGAACTTGATCCCGTTGTCCTGGTAGGGGTTGTGCGAGGCGGAGATGACCGCGCCGGCGTCGGCGCGCATCGAGGTGGTGATGTTGGCGATGCCCGGCGTCGGCAGCGGCCCGACCAGCTCGACGTCGATGCCCATCGAGGTGACGCCGGCAGCCAGCGCCTGTTCCAGCATGTAGCCGGACAGACGGGTGTCCTTGCCGATCACCACCCGGTGCCGGTGGTTGCCGTTGCGGATCAGGAAGGCCAGCGCCCGGCCGAGCTGCATGGCCACTTCGGCGGTCATCGGCCAGACGTTGGCCGTCCCCCGTACGCCGTCTGTCCCGAAGAGCCGCGCCTTCCCCTGCGCCTCTGGAAGCCTCATCAACCTCACTTTGCTCGACCCTCCCGCCGCCCGTCACACACTCCCCGGGTCGGTCTCCCATGCTAGGGACCGCGAGCCCTCCCCGCAAGGCAAGGGAGGTGTCCAGGGGTGGGTGTCACTCCTCGAGCGTCGAAAGGTCGCCCGCGTCCTTGCCCAGCTCCTGGGCCTTGAGCAGCCGCCGGACGATTTTTCCGCTCCGGGTCTTCGGCAGCTTGTCGACCACCTTGATGCTGGTGGGGGTGGCGATGGGCCCGAGCTCGTGCCGCACGTGCTGGATGAGCTCTCCCTCGAGCTGAGGAGTGGCGGTCCGGCCCGCCCGCAGGGTGCAGAAGGCCTTGATGCCCTCGCCCTTCACCGGGTCGGGGATGCCGATCACCGCGGCCTCGGCGATGGCCGGGTGACTGACCAGTGCGCTCTCCACGTCCGCGGTGCCGATGCGGTGCCCGGCGACGTTGAGCACATCGTCGCTGCGCCCGAGCACGGTGAAGTACCCGTCCTTGTCCCAGCTGGCCACGTCGCCCGCGGCGTAGACCTGGCCGGGGATCTCCTCCCAGTACTGGCGCCAGCGCTCGTGATCGCCCCAGACGGTCCGCATCAGGTGGGGGAACGGGCGCCGGAGCGCGAGCACCCCACCCTGCCCCTTGGGGACCTCCTTGCCATCGGTGTCCACCACCACCGCATCCACCCCGGGCAGCGGCAACCCCACTGCGCCCGGCCTGGCGGGGATGCACAGCGGCGTCCCCAGCGCCGGCCCGCCCAGCTCGGTCTGCCACCAGTTGTCGGCGATGAACCCGCGCTTGCCGTTGTCCACCAGGTGCTGGAAGGCCCAGCGGCAGGCCTCGGGGTTCAGGGGCTCGCCGGCGACGGTGATCAGCCGGAGCGAGGAGAGGTTGGACTTCGCGGGCAGCTCGCCTCCGAACTTCATGAACATCCGGAGCGCGGTGGGGGCGGTGAAGATGACGTTCACCTTGTGCTTCTCCACCACCCGCCAGGCGATCGCCGGGTCGGGGAAGTCGATGGCGCCCTCGCGCACCACGGTGGTGATGCCCTCCACCAGCGGCGCGTAGACGATGTATGAGTGCCCCACCACCCAGCCGATGTCGCTGGTACACCAGAAGACGTCGTCGTCCTTCAGGTCATAGAAGGTCCGGAGGTGGTAGGCGGTGCCGACCATGTAGCCGCCGTGCACGTGCACCACGCCCTTTGGCTTCCCGGTGGACCCCGAGGTGTAGAGGATGAACAGCGGGTGCTCGCTGTCCACCTGCACCGGCGCGACGTCCGGCTTGCTGCGCTGGACCAGCTCGCGGAAATCCACCTCGCCCGGCTTCAGCGGCCGGCCGCCGCCCTTCCGCCGCTGGAACCAGACCACGTGCTCGACGCCGAGCCCGGGAAGCGCCTCGTCGACGATTCCCTGCAGCTCGACGGTCTTCCCCCGCCGGAACCCGATGTCGCCGGCGATCATCAGCTTGGCCCCGGCGTCGACGATCCGGTCCTTGAGCGCGCCCACCCCCAGGCCCGCGTAGACCACCGAGTGGATGGCCCCGAGCCGCGCCACGGCGAGCATCGAGGCGATGCCCTCGAGCGTCAGCGGCATGTAGATGATGACCCGGTCGCCCACGCCGACGCCCAGGGAGCGCAGGCCGCTGGCCAGCTTCGATACCAGGTCCCGGAGCTCCCCGTAGGTGATGCTCCGCTCGGTCCCGTCCTCGTCGATGCAGATGAAGGCACGGTGACTCCGGCGCGGCCCATCGGCGTGACGGTCGAGCGCGTTCTCGGTGATGTTGAGCTTGCCGCCCACGAACCACTGGTGGTCCGGCACGCGCCACTCGAGCACCCGGCTCCAGGGCTGCGACCAGCGGAAGCGCTTGCCCTGCTCGCCCCAGAACCCCTGCGGGTCGGCGAGGCTCCGCGCATGCTCGGCCCGGACGTCTTGAAGGTTCGCGGCGCGGCGCACGTTGTCCGGCGCCGGAATGCCCTCGCCCACTTCGAGGAGATGCTCGAGTGCCATGCCGCCCTCCGGAAGGTTTCACGAGAGAACAGGCCATGCGTCCATGGCGATTTCAAGTTGGACCCTGGCCGCGCAAGATTCTGCGCACTGTCCAGCGCTCGGTGCAGGGCGTCAGGGCCGCGGCGGACCCCACGCGTCGCCCCCCTCGCAGGCCCGGGCGATGGCGTCGGCGACGGCCAGCGCGTCCCTCACCTCGGAGACGTCGTGCACCCGCACCACGTCCGCACCGTGGAGCACGGCCAGCGCGGCGACGGAGGCCAGGGTGCCAGGAAGTCGCTCCTCGGGAGACCGGCCGCCAGCTAGGGCCCCGAGGAACCGCTTGCGGCTGGTCCCCACCAGGACCGGGGCGCCCAGGATCCGGAATTCGGCGAGGTGGCGGATCAGGAACAGGTTGTGTCCCACCGTCTTTCCGAAGCCGATGCCCGGGTCCACCCAGATGCGCTCCCGCCGCACCCCGGCGGCGACTGCTCGGTCGATGCTCGAGGCGAGCGACTCGATGACCTGGGCGACCACGTCGTCGTAGCGGGGGTCGACCTGCATCGTCGCCGGCGTCCCCTGGATGTGCATCAGCGCCAGCGCCGCGCCGGCCCGGGACACCACCTCCGCCAGGGCCGGATCGTGTCCGAGCCCGCTCACGTCGTTGACCAGGACCGCGCCCGCCTCCAGCGCCTGCCGGGCGACCTCCGCCTTCCGGGTGTCGATCGACAGGGGGACGTCGGTCGCGGCGTGGACCGCCTCGAGGACCGGGAGCACCCGTTCGAGCTCCACCTCGACCGGGACCTCGTCCGCGCCGGGCCGGGTGGACTCGCCGCCGATGTCCAGGAGGTCTGCCCCCGCTCTGGCCAGCGAGAGAGCGTGCTGGACGGCGGCCTCGCGCTCGAGGTGCCGACCACCGTCGCTGAAGCTGTCGGGCGTGACGTTCACCACCCCCATGACCTGGGTGCGCTCGCCCCAGCGGAAGGTGCGGGCGCCCAGCACCGTGGGGTCTGGCGGGACGTCCGTCGCGGTGGCGGCGTCGAGGGCCCGGGCCAGCTCGCCCAGTCCCCTCCCTTCGGCGCGTCTGGCCAGCGCCTCGATGCCGGCGCGCGTCCCGGAAACGGTGGCGGCGCCCGGCCGCCGGTCGGGGTCGGAGAGGATGACCGTCACCCGCGTGTCCTCCACCTCGCGAAGGCAGCGCAAGCCCGCAGCGTCGAGACCGGTCACCAGGAGATGTGCCCGACCCACCGACGCGAGCAAGGGCTGCCGCACCGCTGGCAGAAGCCCGAGCCGTTCCCACGCGGGCTCGAGGTCGTCGTCGCGGTCGATGCGGATGGGCCGGGCGAGGAGCACCCCTCCTTGCTAGCAGAAGTCGGAATCCGCTCGCTCAGGTCCCCGGCGGGAAGGGGGAGCAGCTGCCGAAGCGGCAACTCCCGCCCAGGCACTGGGAGCCGAAGGCGCACTGGGAGGTGGCGCCGGCCCGGGCCAGCGAGGGCAGCAGAAGACGGCGGTGACGACCGCTTTACGCCTTGTTCGGCTCGAGCGCGGGAAGCGGCTGGATCCCCTCGAGGATGCGGCGCTTCTCCTTCTCCTTGGTGCGGGGCGGCGCGTTGACCCGCGGCTTCGGCCGCTCACGGGTGATGGTCCCACCCTGGACCAGGATCTCCACGTCGTCGGCCTCGAGGGTCTCGTACTCCATCAACGCGTCGGCGATGCGCTTGAGGGTCTCGAAGTGGTCGGTGAGGAGCTTCTTCGCCCGCTCGTAACAGCCGACGACGATCTCCCGGACCTCGGCGTCGATCTGCCGCGCGGTGTCCTCGGAGTAGTCCGGACGGCTGGAGAAGTCGCGCCCCAGGAAGACCTCGCCCTCGCGGGCGCCGAAGGCCAGGGGCCCGAGCTTGCTGCTCATGCCCCAGCGGCAGACCATCGCCCGCGCGGTCTCGGTGGCGCGCTCGATGTCGTTCGCCGCGCCCGAGCTCATCTCGTTGAAGACCAGCTCCTCGGCGAGGCGACCGCCCATCGCCATGCAGATCTGGTCCAGGGTGGCCTGGCGGTAGAGGTTGAACTTGTCCTCGGTGGGCAGCGACCAGGTGACGCCCAGCGCCTGCCCACGGGGAATGATGGTGACCTTGTGCACCGGGTCGCACCCGGGGAGGAGCTTGGCCACCAGCGCGTGCCCGGCCTCGTGCACCGCGGTGTTCCGCTTCTCCTTCTCGGTCATGATCATGGACTTCCGCTCGGGGCCCATGAAGACCTTGTCCTTGGCAGACTCGAAGTCGGTGTTGTCCACCCGCTCCTTGTTCTGCCGGGCGGCGAACAGAGCGGCCTCGTTCACGAGATTTTCGAGATCGGCACCGGTCATCCCGGGCGTGCCCCGGGCGATGAGCTCGAGGTCCACCTCGTTGGAGAGCGGCACCCGCTTGGTGTGGACCAGAAGGACGCCGATGCGCCCGTTGAGGTCAGGCCTCGGCACCACGATCCGCCGGTCGAACCGGCCCGGGCGCTGAAGCGCAGGGTCGAGCACGTCCGGCCGGTTGGTGGCAGCGATGAGGATGACGCCCTCGTTGCTCTCGAAGCCGTCCATCTCCACCAGCAGCTGGTTGAGCGTCTGCTCGCGCTCGTCGTGGCCGCCGCCCAGTCCGGCTCCGCGGTGACGGCCCACGGCGTCGATCTCGTCGATGAAGATGATGCAGGGGGCGTTCTTCTTTCCCTGCTCGAAGAGGTCCCGGACCCGGCTGGCGCCGACGCCCACGAACATCTCCACGAAGTCCGACCCGCTGATGCTGAAGAACGGCACGCCGGCCTCGCCGGCCACTGCCTTGGCGAGCAGGGTCTTCCCGGTCCCCGGGGGGCCCATCATCAGCACGCCCTTCGGAATGCGGCCACCGAGCTTGGTGAACTTCTTGGGGTCCTTGAGGAAGGCGATGATCTCCTCGAGCTCTTCCTTGCACTCGTCGATGCCGGCGACGTCGGAGAAGGTCACCTTGTTGTGGCTCTCGGAGAGAAGCTTGGCCTTCGACTTCCCGAAGGTCATCGCCTTGCCACCGGTGCCCTGCAGCTGGCGCATGAAGAGCACGAAGAAGACGAAGAGGAACACCACCGGCATCCACTGACCGAGGATGGTGAGCCAGAGGTTGTTCTGCTCCTCCTTCTCGTACTTCACGTCCACACCGGACTCGCGGAGCTTCTGGAGCATCACCGAATCGGCGGGCGGGCCGATGGTGCGGAACCGCTCCTTGCTGTCCTCGAAGGTGCCCGAATACGTGTTTCCGCGGACGTTGACCTGACGGACCTTCTTCTCCTCGATCTTCGACAGCAGGGCAGTGAAGGTCGGCTCCTGCACCTCGTCCTGGTTGCGGTTGAAGATGTGGAAGAAGCAGACGAACAGGGCAATCAAAATCACCCAGAGTCCGATGGTCTTGTAACTGGAACGCACGTGTGGACTGCCCCTTTCGACTCCGGGCGCGACCTCCGACCCCGGCCGAGGTCGGAGATCCAGCATTCTGACGGGCCCTTCGGGCCAGTCGCAAGCACTCGAACAGGCACGGCCGTTCTGCGCCTATAACGAACCCTCCCCTCCAGCGCTCGGCCCCACCGTGCCGGGGCGCTCGAGGGGCTCGGCGCGCAGGAACGGCCCCGGGCCGGGGTGTGCACGCGGCCACAGCGCCACCACCCACAGCACGCGCCCGCGCGCGTCCGCCACCAGGGGCCAGCCCCCCCGCGCCTCGACCGGGACAGAGGCGTCGACGAGCACGTCCTGCACCCGGCGGGTGGGCCCTGCCTCCGGTCCGACGCGGTCTCCCGGTCGCCGGGCGCGCACCCGGAGCGGCGGCGTCGCATCGCCCACCGGGATCCCCGGCCCGTCCCCGAGCGAGACCCGGAAGCCGCCGAATTCCACCGGCAGGCCGGTTCCGAGCTCCCGCGCGAGCGGCTCCGCTCCCACCTCCCGGGGCAGCACCCGGACCCAGCCGCCCTCGGCGGCGAGCACCGCCCGACCCAGCAGGCCCGTCTTCCCGCCCCGGTCGACGGCGGCGCCCACCTCGCGCAGCAGGCGATCGGACACCGGCTGTCCCTGGGCCTCCAGCCAGGCCCGGAGGACCCGGGCGCGAATGGGCCAGGGGAGTGCGCGAACCCCCACCGCGTCGAGCCCCGCGCCCTGGCGCACCCGCTCGAGGGCCTGCGCCGCGAGTCCCGACAGGAGGTCCTCGTCCTCGGCCGCCGACCGGGCGAAGCGTGCCAGCCGCTCCACCACCGACGGCCCCGCCGCCTGCCGCAGGACGGGCAACACGTGGTGACGGATGCGGCTCCGGAACAACCCGGGATCCTCGTTGCTCGGGTCGCGCACCGGCTCGAGCCCCGCGGCCGCCACCATCGCCTCGGTCTGGGCGCGACGGATGGTGAGCAGCGGTCTCATCAGCCGGGGCCGGTCCGTCCGGATGGAGGCCGCTCCCCGGAGAGCCGACCCCCGTGCCAGCCGCATCAGCAGGGTCTCGGCCTGGTCCTCCGCGGTGTGCGCGGTGGCAATGGCGTCGTAGCCGTGCTCCCGGGCGATCCGGTCCAGTGCCGCGTACCGGGCCAGCCGGGCCCGTGCCTCGGCCCCCGGACCCGGCAGGAGCCCCAGCGACTGGGTGTGGAACGGCAGGCCGAGCGCCCGGGCCAGCGCCCCGACCCGTTCCACCTCGGCAGCCGCCTCCCCCCGGAGCCCATGGTCGAGGGAGGCCACCCCCGTCCGGTCGCCTGCCACCCTGGCGGCCGCGACCAGCAGAGCGAGCGAGTCCACCCCGCCGGACACAGCCACGAGAATTCTTCCGGCCTGGCGCCCGAAAGCGGCCTCAACCGCCTTCTCGATGACAGCTCGGTCTCGCCCGTCGTCGTGCATGCGACAGCCATCCACACCCGTGAGGGGACATCGCACCCGTCAGCAGGTTGAGACGCGTGGGTGCGGGCCTTAGAATGACAGTGACTCGGTGGCAGTGGCGATGGGGGTGAGGAATGGGCGAGCCACCGCGCATGTTCTGACTTTCGAAAATCTGAGTGTTGGGCCTAGGGGTCCCCCCCCTCCCCCTCTGGGCCCACGGGGGTCGCAGGGAGATTTCTCTCTGCCGCCCCTTCTTTCCCGGGCGCCCCGGTTCCGTCGCTGGAACCGGGGCGTTCGCTTTCGTGGAACTCAGCCAAATGATTGACCGATCCGCTGCCGTGGCGGAGACTCCCCCCCAGAGCACGTCGGCGCACGTCCGACTGGGACGGAAGTCCGACGTTGACCGTTGACCTGACCCCGGGAGCACCAAGCGATGGCCGGAACCGACAAGCGCAAGCAGAGTTTGTACTTCCCGGAGGAGATGCTCCGGGAGATCCAGGAGGAGGCCACGAGGCAGGACCGCTCGCTCTCCTGGGTGGTGCAGCAGGCGTGGCGGATCGCCCGCGAGCGCATCAAGGCCTTTCCTGCGGTGAACGATGTGACGGGCGAGCCCGCGCTCCCCGACACACGCGAGGAGGCCTGATGCCGGGCACTGATCACCGCAAGCAATCGCTGTATTTCCCCGAGGAGATGCTGATGGAGATCCAGCATGAGGCGACGCGGCAGGACCGCTCGCTCTCCTGGATCGTCCAGCAGGCCTGGAAGGTCGCCCGCGGCGACATCCAGAAGATGCCCTCGGTGAACGACGTCCTCGCCGGACGATGAGCGAGCCCGCCGGGTAGACGCCCGGCGGTCCACTCTCCTGCCGCTGACGCGCGGGTGCTAGGAGCCTGTAGGCCATAGCTGACTGCGGCCGCCCGGACTTCGCCGACTGCAGCCCACCTGACGGCACTCTGACCCGTACCTCGACTGCGGCCGCCCTGACCTAGGCGGCCTCTGCCTCCAGCTTGAAGCCGCCGCGCTCGAGCATCTGCTTCAGCTCGGTCTTGTGGATGGCCTTGGTGTAGGCCTCCTGGGGCTCGACCAGCTTCTTCTTCACCAGGTCGAACAGGGCGTCATTCAGGGTCTGCATCCCCACGCCCTTGCCGGTCTGCATCGTCGAGGGGATCTGGAAGGTCTTCCCCTCGCGGATGAGGTTGGCCACGCCGGAGGTGGCGATGAGGATCTCCATCGCTGCCACCCGGCCGCCCCCGATCTTCTTGCACAGCGTCTGGGTGATGACGCCCTTGAGGCTCTCGCTGAGCATCATCCGGATCTGCTCCTGCCGGTCGGCAGGGAACTGGTCGATGATCCGGTCCACCGTGCTGGGCGCGGTGTTGGTGTGGAGGGTCCCGAAGACCAGGTGACCGGTCTCCGCTGTCTCGATGGCGATGGCGATGGTCTCGAGGTCGCGCATTTCGCCCACCAGCACGATGTCCGGATCCTCGCGGAGGGCCGCCCGCAGCGCATGCTTGAAGGACCCGGTGTGCACGCCAATCTCCCGCTGGTTCACCAGGCACCGGCGGTTGGGGTGCACGAACTCGATCGGGTCCTCGATGGTGATGATGTGATCGTCCCGGTTCCGGTTGATGTGGTCGATCATCGAGGCCAGGGTGGTGCTCTTGCCCGATCCCGTCGGACCGGTGACCACCACCAGGCCCTTGTTGAGGAAGCAGAGGTCCAGCACCGCCTGGGAGAGGCCCATCTCCTGTGCGGTACGGATGGTGTTGGGGATCTGCCGCATCACGCAGCCGATGCCCTTGCGGTCCTCGAAGAAGTTCACCCGGAAGCGGGCCCGCGGCGTCTCGTGGGCGAAGTCGGTGTCCTTGATGGACAGCCACTGCTCCCGGTTCTTCTCCGGGGCGATGGAGAATAAGAGATCTTTGAGGCGGCCCGGTGACAGCGGCGGATACCCCTCGATGGGAGTCATGTCCCCGTCCACCCGGATGATGGGGGTGGTGTCCGACGAGAGGTGAAGGTCGGAGGCCTTTCGGTCCAGCATGAAGTTCAGCAGCTGGTCCATCGCCGCGGCCGGATCCGCGGACGGAGCGAGAGCCGGGGCCGCCGGCCTCGCGGCGCGGGCTGGCTCCGATGCCGGGGCCGCCGCCGGGGCGGGCGCGGCGGCCTTCCCGGGCGCCTGGGGAGGCGAGCCCGGGAGATCGCGGAACTGGATGTCCTTGGCCACCCCGCGGCGCAAGCCCGACTGAGAGCCGGCGGGGATGCCGACCGCTGCGGGGGTGGGGGGCGTGCCGGCGACCGCCGTGCCGGAGCCGTGCATGTACTCGTGCAGCATCTCGGCGGCCGAGGCGAGCTCGATCGGCTCCCCCTCCTCCTCGGCGCCCCGCTCCGCTGGGCGCACCATGGCGCGGACGTTGCCGCCGTTACGCTCGAAGCTCACCACCACCCGTCCGGCCGGGGCGCCGTACTCGAACCGGGTGGTCCCCAGCGCGGGGAACGTGGTGCGCATCTCGCTCGGCACGAGCTCGGCGAACACCCCGGCGATCTGCTGCGCGGTGAGCTGCTGCCTGAGCACCGGGACGTCGCCCGCGCCGGTGCGCATCACGGCGGGGGCGCCGGTGTCGAACAGCAGCTCGGTGCCCTCCTTCAGGAGGCGCTCGAAGATCGGATCCAGCCTGGCCACGATCGGAGAGTGTACTTCAGACCGCCTCGCTGCTCGCCTGTCCGGCAGGCGGAGGCTCGAACCGGGCGATCAGCGGGACGTGGTCAGACAGTCCATGGAACGGACCCCGCCCGAAGGGCTCGGTCCCCGCGAGGTCCACCCACCGGATGCCGTTCCCACCGAAGAGGTGGTCGAGGTGCATCCGGAGTCGGAAGAAGCCGGCGGTGGGGAACCCGCTGTGCGAACGGTCGATCTGCTTCAGCGCCTCCTGCGCCCCGACCCATCCCACCTCTTCCGACAGGTACCGGTAGACCGGGGAGGCCGGGGAGGAGTTGAAGTCCCCGCCCACCACGAACGGCTCGCCGGCGGCGTGGGCCTGGACGAAGGTGGCCAGCTTCTTCGCCTCGATGAGCTGGTTGAGCCCGAAGCCCATCTTCTCCCGCTCGCTCCAGAACTCCCGGGTGAAGGGGGTGGGCAGGCTGAGGTGGGTGTTGAACACGTGGAACGGGCGCCCCGAGGGCGTGGTCAGCCGCACGTGGGCGCAGATCCGGCTCTGCTTGGTGTCCCTCAGCCGGGCCACGTGGTGGTGGGTGATGGCGTGCGGGCTGAGCACGTTGTGGCCCTCCACTCGCAGCCGGTCGCGGTTCACCACCACCGCCAGGCCCGTGGTGTAGAGCGTGGTCGAGCGGAACTGGTAGGTGTGGGCGCGGAAGTGGAACGCGTCGTAGGGGAACACCAGCGCCGCCCGGGCGAAGGTGCCCTCGAATGCGGCCATGAACGCCTCGAGCTGGGTGGCGGTGCCCCGGAAGGCGAGCGTGCTCCGCAGCGAGCGGGTCTCCACCTCCTGGAGGCAGATGAGGTCCGCCAGCGGCGTCAGGCTCGCCAGCCGCTGGGCGATGCGCTCCAGAGACGTGCGGGTGGTGGCCAGTCCCCGGAGCGCGTGCCCGAAGTACCGGACGTTGTAGCTGACGATGCGAAGCGGCCGCTCGGACATGGCGGGGGTGCGGACCCCAGAATACGCCCGGCGGCGGTAACGTGCGTCGCCATGGGAATGAAGGATGCAGTCGAGCGGCTCGCCGCGCTGAAGGCCGGGAAGGCCGATATGGGCGGCACCCAGCGGGTCGAGCGGCAGCACGGCCGGGGGAAGCTGGACGCGCGGCAGCGGCTGGCCCTGCTCTTCGACCCGGGCTCGGTGCAGGAGCTGGGGATGCTGGCCGCGGCCGAGGGTCGTCTCCCCTCCGAGGAGGACCCGACGCGGCCCACCGCGGCGGACGGGGTCCTCACCGCCTTCGGGACGGTGGAGGGCCGGCCGGTGGCGGCTGCGGTCTACGACTTCACCGTCCTGGGCGGAAGCATCGGCGAGGTGGGGGAGCGGAAGGTCACCCGGCTCCGCGATCTGGCGTTGAAGGACAGGACGCCCATCGTCTGGCTGGTGGACTCCGGCGGGGCGCGCCTCGAGGCCGGGGGCGAGGTGGATCCCCGGCGGCTCGCTGGCTTCGCCGACACCGGGTACCTCTTCCGCGAGCAGTCGGTGCTCAGCGGGGTGGTCCCCCAGGTCTCGGCGATGCTCGGGCCCGGCGCCGCGGGCACGGCCTACATCCCCGGTCTGGCGGACTACGTACCGATGGTGAAGGAGATCGGCAGCATGGCGGTGGGTGGGCCGGCGCTGGTGAAGAGCACCGTGGGCGAGGACGTGACCGAGCAGCAGCTCGGCGGGAGCAAGCTGCACAACGAGGTCTCCGGCGTGGCGGACGGGGAGTTCGCCGACGACGCGGCCTGCATCGCCGCGGTCCGGGAGTACCTCTCGTACTTTCCCTCGCACTGCGGGGAGAGGCCGCCCCGCCGCACCGGGGGCGACCCCGTGGACCGGCGCGACGAGTCGCTGCTGAGCATCGTCCCGGACAACCCGCGGCAGGCGTTCGACATGCAGAAGGTGATCCTGGCGATCGCCGATGATCGAAAGTTCTTCCCCTTGAAGCCCAGGTTCGCCCGGAACGTCATCACCGGGCTGTGCCGCATCGACGGCTGGAGCGTGGGGGTGGTGGCGAGCAACTCGATGTTCCTGGGTGGGGTGCTGGACGTGGCGGCGTCGGACAAGGCGGCCCGCTTCGTCGCGCTCTGCGACGCGTTCCGGATTCCCCTGCTCTTCCTGCAGGACGTGCCCGGGTTCCTGGTGGGGACCAAGGCGGAGCAGACCGGCCTCATCCGTCACGGCGCGCGGATGCTCCAGCTGGTCTCGAATGCCACGGTTCCCAAGCTCACCGTCGTCGTCCGCAAGGGCTTCGGCGCGGGCTACTACGTGATGAACGGACGGGCGTACGAGCCGGACCTGCTCGTCGCCTGGCCCGACGCGGAGATCGGCATCATGGGCGCCGAGGGGCTGGTGTCGATCGGCGCGAAGAAGATGCTCGAGCAGGCCGAGAGTCCCGAGGCGGCGAAGGCGATGAAGGACACGCTCGCCGCGGAGCTGCGCCCGCATGTGCACATCGACCGGGCGGCCGCGCTGGGGATGGTGGACGACGTCATCGACCCGCGCGACACCCGGAGGACCCTGGCGATGGCCCTGGCACGGACGGCGAACAAGCACGTCGAGCGCCCCTGGAGGCGGCGGGAGGTGCCGCCGTTCTGAGCCTCAGGGGCGGTCAGTCGAGCGCATCGTCCGCCGTGGCGTCCTCGACCTCGGTCAGGAAGTACTCGCCGAAGCTGTCGGCGAGCTTCACCGGGTCCTCGAAGTCGGCCGAGAGCTGCACCACCGGTGCCTCTGCTGCTGCGTCCAGGTGGGCCGTGTCGAGGCAGTCGAACGAGCCGTCTCCGAGCGCGCCGATGATCACGTACCGCGGGGCGAGGCCACCGCTGCGGCGCGCCTCGAGCGTCATCCAGATCGCATCGGGAACCGCCGAGTGGGTGAAGTCCTCGTCGACCACGCCGTACACCTCGAAGCCGGCGATGCTTCCGCAGCCCAGGTCGAGCAGGAACTGCCGGTAGCTGGGGGGGAAGACGAGTCCGAGCGCGGCTTCCGCCCTGGCGACGAGCGGCTCCGGCTTCGGACCCTCGAAGTCACCGCCGCCGGCCTCGGCGATCAGCTCCCGGGCCCTTCGGTACTTCTCCAGGCTCATTCGCGACAGCGTAGCCGCCGGAGAACGCTCCCGTCCGCTTCCGGGATACCAGGTTTCGCAGATGGCGAGCGCGAGGCACCACCTCTGCCCACCAGGAACCGGGTATTTGCTGGCACGTACCTTGAAGAGTGACCCCTCCGTGTTCGGACTCTCGCCTCTCCGCTCCGCCGTCCGCCCGCTGCCCGCCCGGCCGGGCTTCTCGGTGCGATGCTCCTGCCTGGCGCTCCTCGTCCCTGCGCGCCGCGCGTAGTCCCTGGCACCCCCGTCGTGCCCGTACCGCGCTCAGTGGTGCGCACGCGCTGCGAGGATCAGTTCCATCCGGCGCTCGTAGAGCTTGCGCTCGAGCCCCACCGGGTAGCGGTGTGGGTTCAGGAACCGCTTGACTCCCTCGTGGAACAGGTCGAGCTGGGCACGCACCCGGGCGCGAATGGCATCGAGCGAGACGGGCGCCACGGCGCGCCGCCCTCCCCTCGCTGCCGGGACCAGGAGCTCGCTCGAGCCAAGGGCCTCCGGCAGGGTGCGACGCCGGGTGGGGTCCATGGGATCGACGATGGTGCGGCTCGGCACGCCGAGCTCCTGGTCCCAGATCATGTCCGCGACTGCGCCCTGGCTGTCGACGAACCGGCGGATCTGGAGCCGGCCCGGGGTGGAGATCTTCGCCGCCTGCTCGGAGAGCTTGATGCGGGGCTTCCAGGGACCTCCGGGCTCGCGAACCATGGAGAGCTTGAAGATGCCGCCCAGCGCCCGGTCGTCGCGGGCGGTGACCAGCCGGGTGCCGACGCCCCAGACACCGATGGCCGCTCCCTGCTGCTTCAGACTCTGGATGAGGTGCTCGTCGAGCTCGTTACTGGCGTAGACGCGAGCCTCCGGGAAGCCCCCCTCGTCGAGCATCCGGCGCGCCTGGGTGCTGAGCCAGGCGAGATCCCCCGAGTCGATGCGCACGCCCAGAAAGGGCTTGCCGCGGGCCCGGAGCCAATCGGCCACGGCGATGGCGTGGCGCACACCCTCCAGCGTGTCGTAGGTATCCACCAGGAAGACGCAGTTGCCGGGCATGGACCGGGCGAAGGTCTCGAAGGCCTCCTGCTCGCCGTCGAAGAGCATCACCCAGCTGTGGGCGTGCGTCCCCCCCACCGGAATGCCCAGGAGCCGCCCGGCGAGCACGTTGGACGTCGCAGCGCAGCCTCCGATGTACGCCGCCCGGGACGCCGAGATGCCGCCGTCCGGTCCCTGCGCGCGACGGAGCCCGAACTCCAGCACCGGATCGTCTCCTGCGGCGAGACACACGCGTGCCGCCTTCGTCGCCACCAGGGTCTGGAAGTTGATCAGGTTGAGGAGCGGTGTCTCCAGGAGCATGCAGGGGACGATCGGGCCGGTGACGGAGACCAGCGGCTCCTGGGGGAAGACCACCGTCCCCTCGGGGACCGCGTCGACGTCGACGTCGAGGTGAACGCCGGAGAGGTACCGGAGGAACTCGTCACCGAAGAGGGGCACGCCGTCGGCACCGCGCAGGGTCGCCAGGTACTCGATGTCGCCCTGCTCGAACCGGGCGCTCTCCAGCAGCTCGAGCGCTGGCTCGAGGCCCGCGGCGACGGTGAAGCCACTCCCGAACGGTGCCTCGCGAAAGACGAGGTGAAACAGGGCCTCGCGCCGGGCCACCCCCGAGTCCCAGGCCGCGGCGGCCATCGTCAGCTGATAGAGGTCCGTCAGGAGCATCAACGACGGCCGGTACAGCTCGGTCAGCAGCGGCATCCCCTGGGTCCCCAGTTCTCGAGACCAGGGGTATACCGGCCGGGGATGCAGGACGAGGGCACCCAGGAAGCGCTTCGCCAGGCAGTGGACGCCCTGAAGCGGACCGGGCTGCTGTTCCTCCACGACGCGCGGAGGCCGAGCCTGACCGCCCTGGTGGCCGGAGCGCCCATCCGCGGGTCCTGGTGGGGTCACCCCGCTGGCCGGCGCATCTTCCAGGTGGCGAATGCGCTGGAGGAGCGCGGCACGGCACTCTTCGTTCCACTGCTCTCGGCGAAGGTGACGCTGGTGCACCCCCGCCTCTGGCCCGCCTTGCTGAGCGTCGGGGAGGCCCGCGCACCCTGGCAGATGGAGCCGCTTACCCCGCGCGGACGGGAGCTTCTCGACGAGGTCGACCGAGCGGCACACGTCCGGGCGACCGGTCCGAGCTCGAAGGCGCTCGCGCGCGCATTGCTGGTGCACGCCGAGCAGGTGCACACGGCGGGCGGTTCGCACGCCACCGAGCTCGTGTCGTGGGCCGAGGTTCGACGCCGCCTGGTGATCGAGGCCCAGCCTGACGCGGCGGAGGGCCGCGCGGCACTCGAGGCAGCCGCGGATCAGCTCGGTGCGATCGGGGCGCTCCCCTGGAAGCGCCCGGCGAGGTGACGTTCGGCGGAGGACACCACGGTGTCACTCGGCGCGTTGACACGCTCCCTGCCCGCGACCCCTCCGGACCGCGAGATCGTCTCGGGATGTGGAATGCAATCGGGCGTCATCGGCCGGTGCTTCGCACTCCGTCGTTCACCCGAGCCGCAGCACCTCGCGGGCCTGCTCCGGGGTGGCGATCTCCCGGCCCTTCGCCCGGGCGCGCTTCGCTGCCTCGGCGACCAGCTCCCAGTTGCCCTTCGCCAGGACGCCCTTGCTCAGGTAGACGTTGTCCTCGAGCCCGACCCGCCCGTTGCCGCCCTTCGCCGCGCCGAGCTCGGCCATCGGGAGCTGGTGCCGCCCCACCCCGGCGACCGTCCAGGTGCTCCCCGCAGGCAGCGAGCCGATCATGAAGTCCAGCGCCCGCTCCGAGGCGCCGAGCGATCCAGGGACTCCGAGCACGAAGTCGTAGTGCGCCGGCAGGTCGACCAGCCCCTCCTTCGCCAGCCACTCGGCCTGCTCGATCATCCCGGTGTCGAAGCACTCGATCTCCGGGCGAATGCCGAGCGCGCGGATGCGCCGGGCGATCTCCTTCACCAGGGGGCGGGGGTTGCTGAACACATCGTCACCGAAGTTCACCGTGCCGGTGGTGAGGGTCGCCATGTCCGGCCGGTCGGCACCGGTCAGGGTGAGCGGTCCGCAGCGCTCGTCGGCGGTCATTCCCACCGCGCCCCCGGTGGAGGTCTGGATCAGTACGTCGCAGCGCGCGCGGATGGCGCGGATGGCGGCGCGGAAGAGCTCGGCGTCCTGCGAGGGCGAGCCGTCGGGACGTCGAACATGCAGATGGACCATCGCCGCGCCCGCCTCGCGGCAGCGGGCGGCGTCCTCGGCGATCTCCTCGGCGGTGAGAGGCAGATACGGCGTCTGCTCGCGCGTGGTTTCCGCCCCGACCATCGCCGCGGTGATGACGTACGGGGCAGCGCTCATCGCTTCCCCCGCTGCTTGTCGAGCGGCACCACGCACGTCCCGGTCGCCCGGCAGACGACCATGGGCTGGGGCAGCACCTCGGCCGCCGACGCGGAGACGTCGGGCAGCGGTCGGATGACCTTCCGCGCCTCGAACCGCATCTTCCGACTCGTCCGACCCACCTCGGTGATCTCTCCTTCAACCTCGATGAAGTCACCGGCGTACACCGGGGCGAGGAAGTCGACCGAGTCGTAGGCCCGGAACAGGCCCTCGTCGCCGTCGTGGAGGATGCACAGCTCGGTCGCCACGTCGCCGAAGAGGCCGAGCATCCGCGCGCCGTCCACCAGGTTTCCCCCGTAGTGGGCGTCGTGACTGGACATCCGCAGCCGGAGCACCGAACGCACGCTCATTCCGGTTCTCCCTCGTAGTGCAGGTCCTCGGGCTCCTTGCCCATCTTTTTCAGCAGCGCGTGGACGATGTAGTTCGCCACGTCCGAGGGCCTGGTCCCGGGACCGAACCCTGCATCGAACCCCAGCTCCATCGCCAGCTTGTGGTCCACCCGCGGCCCGCCGAGCAGGAGGATGGTCCTTCCCTTCAGCCCGTGCGCCTTGGCCACGTCGATGAACTGCCGGCTGTTGTCCTTGTGGACGTCGCGCTGGGTCACCACCTGGGAGACGAGGATCGCATCGGCCTTCCTCTCCTCGGCACGCCGGATCAGCTCCTCGTTCGGCACCTGGCTCCCCAGGTTGTAGGCCTCGAACCACGGGTACCGCTCGAGCCCGTAGTCGCCGGCGAAGCCCTTCATGTTCAGGATCGCGTCGATTCCCACGGTGTGGGTGTCGGTCCCGGTGCAGGCGCCCAGCACCACCACCCGACGGGATATGCGGTCCTCGATGAGCTTGTTCAGCTCGTCGAACCCCAGCTTCTTGAAGACGACCTCCGGGACGTCGATGCTCGCGTAGTCGAGCGAGACGTCGGCGCGGCCGTAGACCACGAAGAAGGTGTAGTTGTCCGCTGCCGGCTCGGCAGCCGCCACCTTCACGTCGAGCAGCCCCAGCTTGGCGCAGAACTGGCGCGCGGCCTCCTTCGCCTTGTCCGAGAGCGGGACAGGAAGGGTGAACGAGAGCTGGATGACCCCGTCGTCCCGCCGGTCGCCGTAGGCCCGGATGAGGTTCGATTCGCCGGCCATCAGCGCCCCTCCAGGATGTCGAGGAAGGGGTTGAAGTAGTCCGGCGCCTTCTCCAGCACCCCTTCCAGCCCCTTGCCGCCGGTCTCGGTCCGCTTCACGTCGCCGAACCGGCCCTGGCCGATGGCGGTGACCAGCCCGTCCTGTCGGCACTCCTCGAGCAGCTCCATCGCCTTGCCGAAGACGAAGCGGGCCCGGTTGGCGATCTTCCCGTCCTCGCGCACCACGAACTCCTCGTCGATGCCGCGGGCCGCGCGGTAGATGTACCCAGCGGACTTGAGCGCCACGTAGCGGTCGGCGAGGAGCGGAGTGTGCATTGCCTCGGTCATCATCCCCAGCAGCTGGATGCCCTGCCGCGTCCAGACTGCCACCAGGTCCGCCATCACGTCGTAGGCGTGGCTGAAGAAGATGTCCGTCTCCTTGTGCTTGGTCGGCGGCATGTACTTCAGCGGCGCGTCCGGGAAGCAACGGCGGATGAGCATCGCCTGGCTCAGCTCGAGCAGCAGTGTCTCCGGGCGATGCGGGTCGATCTCGTAGCTGTGGCCCATGCCCAGCTGCCAATCTTGGAGCCCGGCCCGCTTGGCGAAGGCCTCGTTGATGAACTGGCTGGCGAGGACGGTGTGCGCCGCGTCGTAGGCGTCGGCGGTGGTGATGTAGTTGTCCTCGCCGGTGTTGATGATGATCCCGGCCAGGGCACAGATGCGCCGGCTGAAGTACTGGTCGATGAACGTCCGGCGCATGTTGATGTCGCGGAAGAGGATTCCGTACATCGCGTCGTTGAGGAGCATGTCCAGCCGCTCCCAGGCCGCGGCGAAGGCGATCTCCGCCATGCACAGGCCCGAGGAGTAGTTGGTGAGCTGGATGTAGCGCTTCAGACGGCGGGACTCGGCATCGAGCGCCTCCCGCATGATCCGGAAGTTCTCCTGGGTGGCGTAGGTCCCGCCGTAGCCCTCGGTGGTCGCCCCGTGCGGCACGTAGTCCAGGAGCGACTGCGCGGTGCTCCGGATGACGGCGATGATGTCCGCCCCGGCCTGGGCCGCGGCGCGGGCCTGGTCGACGTCGTCGTGGATGTTCCCGGTGGCGACGATGACGTAGCGGTGCGGCACCGGGGACATGGGGAACTCGCGACGGAGCGCGTCGCGCTCGTCGATGCGCCGGCGGAGCTCGTCCACTGCCGCCTCCGCCTCGCGGCGGACCTCGGCGCGGAGGTTCCCCTCCTTCTCCGGAGAGAGGGGCGCCAGCTTGCCCGCCGGCAGCGCGGCGATGCGTTCCACGGCGTCGAGGGGGCTTGCCGCCCCGAGCTGGAGGGCGCGGCCGTACCAGTACGCAGCCCCACGGTTGAGCACCCCGGCCGCCTTCAGCCGGTCGGTCATCAGATTCGTCAGCGGGATGCCGCCCGGGCCGGCGTCGGACATCCCGAACAGGCGGAGCACCGTACGCTCCACCGAGATGGTGGTGTGCCGGCGGATGAGATCGAACACCGGCTCGATGACCTGTGACGCGATGCCGCGGGCCTGGGCGACCTGGGCGTCGTCGACGAAGGGTCCTGGCATGGGGGCACCCGTAACCCAGCAGACCGAGCCGGGGCAAATGTAGTCAAGCGCCGACAGCGGTCGGCGAGGACCCTCGTTTGTTAGGTCGGCCGGGGGGGCGAGACTGTGGAGGTCATGAGCTTCGAGGAGTGCTTGCGCGAGCACGGCCCGGCGGTCTGGCGGGTGATCGCCAGCTACGCGCCGCGCGGCCCCGAGCGAGACGACCTCGCCCAGGACGTCCTGGTCGCCCTCTGGCAGGCCCTTCCCCGGTTTCGCGGCGAGAGCTCGGCGAAGACGTTCCTCCTGCGCATCGCCCACAACCGCTGCCTCTCACACGTCTGGCAGCGCGCGCGGCGACGCCCGGCCTCCGCCGCCAACCTGATCGAGCTTCCGGATCCCCGCCCGGGAATCGACGAGCAGATCGCGGCACAGGAGCGCATTGAGCGCTTCCTCGGCCATCTCCGCACGCTTCCGCTCGGCCAGCGGCAGGTCCTGACGCTCGCGCTGGAGGGGCTTTCCCACGCCGAGATCGCCGCCCTGGTCGGAATCACCCCGGAGAACGTCGCGGTACGCCTCGGACGGGCCCGGGACGCTCTGCGCCGCTCCCTGGAGAAGGAGGCCGCGTGACTGGATGGGATTCCTGGCAATCCACCTGGACCGGAGCGTCCGGTCCGCTCCCCGACGTCCGGGCCCGCGCCGCGCGCGAAGCGTGGCGACATCGGCGAGCTCGCGTCACCGTCTACGTCCTCGTCGCGGTCGCCGCACTGGGGTCGGTGCCCGCGTTCGCCGCCCCGGAGGGGGTGGTCCACCTCATCGGGTGGGGGATCCTGGCGTTCTCCCTGGCGATGGGGATCGGCTTCGCCGTCATCGAGCGGGGCGTCGGCTCCTGGCGCTTCGCCACCCCGCGCGAGGCACTCGGGTTCCTGGAGCGCCGTCTCGGCAGCGAGCTCCGCGTGGCTCATCTGGCCCGCTGGGTTTACCTCGCCCTGTGCCTGTTCGGCGGCATCGCCACCCAGGTCCTGTACGTGGAGCACGGATCTCCCCTGTCCGTGCGGGTCATGACCCTGGGCTGCTTTCTCTTTGGTGTCGCGCTGACCTTTTCCGCGCCCTGGTGGTTCGGGTGGATCGCCCGGCGCCGGCAAGCCGAGCTCGACCGGTGGCGGCGCTGGATGGACGAGCAGAGTCTCTGAGCATCGGCCATCGCTGCCGGAGTCACAGGTAACGCGCGGCGAAGAATTCGCGGAGCCGCCGGTCGCTGCGCAGCAGGTCGAGGGTGAGGTCCGCGTGGCCCGGCACATAGCCGTTGCCGATGAGCATCGTCAGGTCCTTGCCGACACCCTCGGCCCCGAGCGCTGCCGCGGTGAACGACGTGGCCATGGAGAAGAAGATGGCCGTTCCACCCTCCCTGGTGGACAGGACCGTGGCCATCTCGGTCCCGGGCACCGAGGCGCAGTTGATGACCAGGTCGCACAGCGCTCCGCCCGTGGCCTTCCGGACCGCCTCGAGCACGTCCACGGCGCGCGTGGCGTCCACCCGCAGGCTGACGTCGGACACGCCGAGCTCCGCCAGCGCCGCGAGCGCCTTCTCCGAGATGTCGAGCGCAAGCAGCTGACCCTTGCCGCCCGTGCTCCTTCGCGCCTGGGCCAGGCACAGTGCCCCGCTCTTCCCTGCCCCGAGCACTGCGATCCGCATCCCGGGACGCGCGTACCGGGCCACCAGCGCGGGCGCGCCGCAGACGTCGAGCGCGGCGAGGACCAGCGTTTCCGGCATGTCGTCGGGAACGCGCGCCCAGATGCCGCTGGCGAAGAGAATCGCGTGGCCGCGGACGTCGACCCGGTCCACCTCCATCCGGACCGCGCGGACCTCGTCGATCACCAGCGGCGTGAGCGACAGGCTGACCAGGGTCGCGATGCGCTCGCCGGGCCGGACCTTGCCCTGCGCCGGGTGCTCCGGGCCGACCTCGCGCACGCGGCCGAGCAGCATGCCGCCCGAGCCGGTGACGGGATTCTGCATCTTGCCCCGGGCCTGGACGATCTCCTGGATGCGCGCGACCACTGCCTCGGGCGCGCCGTTGCACGCCTCGCGGATCTGCTTGAATGACGCAGCGTCGACGTTCAGGCTCTCCACGTCGATCAGCATCTCGGAGGGGCGCATCGGGAGCGACGGATCGAGCAGCCCGGCACGCTGCGGAAGCACGCCCGGCTCGCCGACCACCCGACCCAGTCCGTAGGGATCGCTCGTCACCAGCGCGCGGCTAGCACGACCCGACCTCGCCCGTCACCTCTCCATCGTGGCCACCGCCGGGAGGTATCAGCCGTCGCGATGGAGCCGGGGCCCGAGGAAGGCCAACGAACGATCGAATCGATAGGTCGTACCCATGTGGCCGTCCTCGTACTCCTCGTGGACCACGGTGGCCCGGCCACCGGTCACCATCCGGGCCAGCATCCGCGCGCCCCACTGAAGCCCGAACTCGTCGCGCGTTCCGCAGTCGATGAAGAGACTGTGGAGCGTGCGATACGGCTCCGCGTCCCGCTCGACGAAGCGCACCGGATCCTCCGCCAGCCAGGTGGCCCAGAGCCGCTGGTCGATGCGCGCCGTCGCGAGATCGAATGGCAGCGCCACACCCAGCGGCTGCGCGGGATCCGGCGAGTAGGCCGCGGCCATCGCCAGGAGATTCACCACCGCGTGATCATCCCCGCCCATCTTCGTCTCCCGCACCCGCCGCTGGAACCCGTCCCACCAGGCCTGCACTCCGCCGGCCCGCGACAGCGCGGAGGCGGCCCTGGGAAACTCGGGCAGGTAGCAGTACTCGAAGTAGGCGTCCGCGGAGTGCGAGACCATGTGGCCGAACACCCCGGGGAAGCGGCGCACCAGCTGCCAGCCTGCGTACCCGCCCGAGCTCCGCCCCGCCACCGCCCGTGCAGCCGGCGAGCGGAGCGTGGTGTACGTCCGGTCGACGTGCCCCAGCACGTCCTGGACGATCATCTGTCCGTAGGCGCCGTTGCCGGGGGAGTCGATCCACTGGCTTCCCCCGAGGGCGGTGAACCCGTCGGGGAACACCGTCAGGAACGGTGGCACCCCCGAGGCGAAGAGCGCGTCCAGCCGATCGAGGATGCCGGGCGTGAACGGCGAGACGTTGAACCACCCCAGGGCCGAGCCCGTGAACGCGTGCAGCAGGACCACCACGGGGTAGCGCTTGCCACCCGACCCGTAGCCCTCGGGGAGGTATACCGGGCAGGGGCGATCGACCGGGTCCCCGCGCGGGTTCCCCACCAGGGCAACGCAGTGAATCGTCCGGATGTCGAGCTGGCCACGAGGCACGGCGGGCGAGTCTGCCCTCAGGCCACGGGCTTCGGGAAGCGCGCCATGACCGCCTGGAGGTCCGTCCAGGCGGGCTTCTTCTCGGCCGGGTTACGGAGCAGGTAGGCCGGATGGAAGGTGGGCATCAGCGGAATGCCCACGTATTCGCGCCACTGTCCCCGCAGCCGGGTGATGGGCGTGTCCGTCCGGAGCAGCGTCTGGGCGGCGAACTTCCCCAGCGCCACGATGACCTCGGGCCGGATGGCATGGAGCTGCGCCTCGAGGAAGGGCTGGCAGGCCTGGATCTCCTCCGGCTCGGGGTTCCGGTTCCCGGGCGGGCGGCACTTGACCACGTTGCAGATGTAGACCTCGTCGCGGCCGTAGCCCATCGCGGCGATCATCTTCGTCAGCAGCTGCCCGGCGGCCCCGACGAACGGCATGCCCTGCTTGTCCTCCTCGGCCCCCGGCCCCTCGCCGACGAAGACCAGGCGTGCCTTCGGATTGCCGACACCGAAGACGAGGTTCGTCCGCCCCGAGCAAAGCTTGCAGCGCTTGCAGTCGCCGAGCGCCCGGCGGACCTCGTCCAGACGCGGCGGTTCCGCGGACGTTCGGGCGACGGCCGGGAAGTCGATAGGAGCGGCCGGGGAAGGCGCCGGAGCGGCGGCCAGCTCGGCCGAGAGCTCGGTGTACTCGACCACCACCGGAGGGGTGCTCGACCCCTCGACCGTGACCTCGACCGACATCGCCGCGGACATCCCCGCCAGCGCCCCATCAGCAGCCGTCTGCAGCTCCTCCCCTGCCACGTCCCGGTGCCAGCCCAGGTACCGCCGCAGGTCCGCGAGGACTCCCGCGAGCGCATCCGTTGCCGGAACCGCCTCGTCCGCCACGTTCGATGTCCCTCCCCTGCCGGCAACGATCGCCAGGCAAAGCGAGAGGACTGTGGCATCCCGGTCCGACAAGCCGACGGCATGCGACGCGTCCCGGGCGAAGCAGGTCAGCTCGTCGAACCCGATCGGAGCGCGTCGGAGAGGAGCCGGCGGATCTCCTTGACCGCGGGAGCCTCGTACCGCGCGGTGTTCCGGGCCAGCGTCACCACCCGCTCCATCCTCGGAGAACCCAGGGCGATCGCCTTCAGTGGCGGGCTGGGCACATCCAGCGCGCTGCGCGGGACGAGGGCAATCCCCAGCCCCGCCGAGACGAGGGCACGGACCGTTCCCATGTTCGGAGTCGAGAAGCCGATCCGGGGCGCGAAACCGGCACGTCGGGTGGCGAGGGTGAGCATCGTGCGGATGGTCGCTCCGGCACGGAAGGTGACGAACGTCTCCTCACGGAGCTCCTCCAGCTCCACCGTCCCCCGCTCCGCCAGACGGTGCTGCGCCGCGACGATGACCACCACCGGCTCGGTGTAGAGCCGCCCCAGGGCAATGGCCTGTCCTGCCGATCGCATCCCCACCAGCGTCGTTCCCACGCGCCCGAGGTGGATGAGCCCGAGATCCACCTCCCCGCGTTGCAGAAGCTCCAGGACCTGCCGGGTGTGGACCTCGCGAAAGACGATGCGGATGCGGGGATGCCGCTCCCGGAAGGATGCCAGGAGGCTCGGCAGGCGGCCCTCGACGACCGTCTGGAGGGCACAGCCAATCCGCACGGTTCCGCCACGCACCCCGGCATGGGTCATCATCTCCTGGGTGGCATCCTGCACCGCCAGCAGGATGGGCTCCGCGCGGGCGACCAGCCGGGTACCCGCCTCGGTCAGTCCCGAGGTGCGGTTCGTGCGGGCGACGAGGAGCACACCCAGCTCCTGCTCCAGCGTCCGGATCTGCTGCGAGAGCGCCGGCTGCGCGATGCGGAGCCGCCGGGCCGCGCGGGTGAAGTTGCCTTCCCGGGCGAGCGCGACCAGCGAACGGAGGTGTCGAAGCTCGTTGGCTACTTACCGTGAGCGTCCCTAGGGATCTCCCGCTGGAGGTCGCCATGACGCACGGACAGGTGAGGCTGGGACGGAGAACGGTGTTGGAGGGCGCAACCGCCGCGCTCGCGCTGCCGGCGGTCTCCAGGCTGGTGCGTGCCGCCGCCCGGCCCCAGGAGACGCCGGCGCTGGCGATCCTCTACCTGAATGGTGGCCCGGCCGGTCTCTTCAACAGCGCAGGGTCCTTCGTGGAGAAGCGCAGCTTCGGCGTGACCCCGGACAACGTCCGTCCACTGGGAAACGGACTGGTGGTGGACGCCGCGACCCTGGGAACGCTGCCCGCGGCGGCGCTGCTCCAGACCGGCAGCCGCAGCAACCTCCTGCTCCTCGCCGCGGCCATCGCCAGTCCGGCGCCGATCCGCTGCGCCGTGGTCAACAACCTCGGACTCCCGGTCGGGGTCGACCGGACGCCCCCCGCGGAGAACGGGGTGATGCTGGAGCGGGTGCTGGATCTGGAGTCCATCCCGGTGCTGACCGACCCGGCACAGCCTTCACCCCGCGCAGCTCAGATCGCTGCCGCATACGACGTGGGCCCCGAGGTGAACGCCATCTCCGACCTGAAGACCACCCTGCTGGCCACCGAGCTCCTGCTGCGCTCCGGGACCGGCGTGGTGTTCGCGCAGCCGGCCTTCGTCGGTCGGGCGGATCGACAGTTCGACACCCACAGCGACAGCGAGGGCGTGAAGGCTCGCGACATCATGTCCTCGTTGCTCAAGGACCTCCGGACCCTTCTCGCCCGTGCGTCGGACATTCCCGGGCGCAACGTGGTCGTCGCGCTGATGGGAGAGTTCAGCCGCACGATCGGTGCATCGGATCACGCACCAGGTGGGACGGCGACGGTCATCGGAAAGCACGTGAAGACCGGAACGGCAGGTCCTCAGACTCCCGGAGGACTCCCGCCACCGAGCAGCCCTCCGCCGGCGGGACTCTGGGCGTACCTGGCCACCGTGCTCCGGATCGCGGACCACCCATTCGGGGTGAACCCCCATCCGGAGCTGGTCGCCTGACCTCGCTTGAGGAGACGACGTCTGGCCGTCAGGAGGTCGCTGCCGTGGACGCCGTTCGAAGCGCCTGGATCCGGTCCCACAGTCCGGCTGCGACGGCGTCCTTGGTCCCGGAGAGCTCGAGCCGGCCCCCGGCGCGGTCCACGAGCACCACCGCGTTGGTGTCCACGCCGAACCCCGCGTCCGACCTGCCCACGTCGTTGGCGACGATGAGGTCCAGGCCCTTGCGCAGGAGCTTCGCGGTGGCGTTCTCCACCACGTTCTCGGTTTCCGCCGCAAAGCCGACGATGAGCGGTCGGCGTGCCAGCCCCCGGCCGCGCTCGGCGGCGAGGGCCAGCACGTCGGGCGTCCGGAGCAGCGCCAGCGGCGCGTCCGCTCCCGCCTGGTCCTTCTTCACCTTCTGTTCGGCCCGATGCGCCGGACGCCAGTCGCTGACCGCGGCCGTCGCGACCAGCACGTCGGTGCGCTCGAGGCGGGGCAGCACCGCATCGCGCATCTCCTCGGCGCTGACCACGTCGACGACCTCGAGCCCCGCGCGCTCGACCGGGCCCACCGGACCCAGGACGACGGTCACCTGCGCTCCCCGCGCCCGCGCCGCCCGGGCCACCGCCAGCCCCATCTTCCCGGTGCTCGGGTTGCTGATGAAGCGCACCGGGTCCAGGAACTCGCGGGTCGGCCCCGCGGTGACCAGTACCCGCGTTCCGGCCAGCGGACCCTCGCCCAGCAGCTCGGCCGCCGCATCGACGATCTGCTCCGGCTCGCTCAGTCGCCCCGAGCCCACCTCTCCGCACGCCAGGAGGCCCGAGCCCGGTCCGACGAAGCGGTACTTCGCCTCCCTCGCCAGCACCGCGAGGTTGCGCTGTGTGGCCGGGTTCTCCCACATCGCGGTGTTCATCGCCGGGGCGAGCAGCACAGTGCCGCGGTAGGCCAGCAAGGTCGCGGCGAGGGCGTCGTTGCCCATCCCGGCCACGATGCGGGCCAGGAGGTCCGCAGTCGCCGGGGCGACCACGAACAGCTCGGACCACCGCGCGAACTCGATGTGCCCGAACGCCACCTCCTGCGAGGCATCGAGGATGTCGGTGAGCACCGGATGGCCGCTCAGCGCCTGGAAGGTCAAGGGCGTGACGAACGAGGTCGCCGCCGGCGTCATCGCCACCCGCACCTGCGCTCCCGAGCGCTGCAGCGCGCGCACCAGCTCGGCGGCCTTGTACGCCGCGATGCCACCACCGACACCCAGCCCGATGCGGCGGCCCTGGAGGACGCTCCGGTCCATCTCGAGGGAAGGCTTAGCCCCCACCCATGGCCCCGGCAACTTCACGGTGGCCGTCAGCGGCCAGAGGCCGGGCGGGCACCGTCTCGCCCGGGCCCGGAGGCGACATCCGGCAGGCTCACCGTCGTCTCGGTGACCGCACCGTCCACGGCCTCCACCGAGGTGACCGCCTGGGCTCCGCTTCCCTCGAGCTGCGCCTCGACCAGGAGCCGGCCGGCAGGCAGGCCGAGGAAGCGCAACACACCGTCGGCATCCGTGCCCCGGTCCGCCTGGAGCACCCCCTCCGGATGCAGCAGCGGGCGTACCGAGATGAGCGCCCCCTGGACCGGCCGCCCGCTGGAGACGACGTGCACCCGGAGCCCTGCCCGGGGTGCGAGCCGGAGATCGATCCTCGAGGCCGGGGCACGGGCCTCGGCGCTGGCGAAGCCGAGGTCCGAATGGTGCGCCTCGACCCGGATCACAGTCCCGTCCGCGACCGGCAGCTCGAACCGGCCTGCCTCGTCGGACCGTGCCGTCGTGCCATCCGGCAGGCCGATCACCTCGACCCCGGGGGCCGCCCGTCCCTCGGAGGTGATCACGTGCCCCGACACGCCATGGATGGACGCCTTTGGCACCTCGGGCCGTTCGCGGCGGTGGGCGCCGAGCTCCCAGAGCCCCACCACGAGCAGCGCCACCGCCGCGGCGATCCACGGCCAGAGCCGCCGCTTCCGGTACGTGGGCCGGACCTCGAGGGTGCGCGGGCTCACCTCACTCCTCCGCGAACGGCTGCACGGCCTGCGCCGCGGCGAGCTCCTGGCGCACCTCGGACAGCTCGTTGTTCGTCGCCCGCAGCCTGTCCGACAGGACCTGGACGAAGCTCCAGAGGAGCTTCACCGCCAGGATCGGCTCGCGCTTCATGAGCTGCATCAGCTCGGCGCGGGCGATGACCATCGCCCGGGTCGGCTCCAGCGCGCGCACCGTGGCGCTCCTGGGCGCGTGGTCCACCAGCCCCATCTCGCCGAAGTGGCCGCCGGGGCGCAGCTCGGCGACGCTCACCCCGCCGGTCTCCACCCGTACCCGGCCTCGCACCAGGATGAACAGCTCGTCGCCGGAGTGGCCCTCGGTGACGATCTCCTCGTCCACGGGGAAGCTCCGGGTCGAGGCGATGGAGAGGATGGCCGTCTGCTCCTTGTAGGTGAGGTGGCGAAAGATGGGGATGCTCTTCAGCACCTCCATCCGGCTGGTGGTCTCCTCCAGCTCCTCCAGCGGCGCGCCGGAATCGGAGATGCCGACCACCACCGCGGTGACGTTGTCCTTTCCGCCGCGGTCGTTGGCCAGGGCGATCAGCTTCGCCGGCAGCTCGCCGAGTGGAGTGCCGTCGATGACCGCGGGCAGCTCGTCGTCGGGCACGTAGCCGTGGAGGCCGTCGGAGCAGAGCAGGAACAGATCCCGGGGGAGCAGGTCCACCATCAGGGTGTCGACCTGGACCGACTCCTGGATGCCCACCGCGCGGGTGATGACGTTGCGAAGCTGCGAGGCCTGCGCCTGCTCGCGGGTCAGTGTGCCCGCCTTGAGCTGGGCGGCGATGAGCGTGTGGTCCTCGGTGAGCCGGTGCGCCTGCCCCCCGCGCAGCAGGTACACCCGGCTGTCCCCCACGTGCCCCACGATGGCCTTGGTGCCGGCGAGCACCAGGCACACCACGGTGGTCCCCATCCCTCGCTTGCTCGCATCGGCCGCCGCCAGCCGGTACACCTCGGCGCAGGCGCGCTGGATGGCGGTCTCCACCAGCGCTGCCGCCGCGGCCCGGGCCTCGGAGGTGCTGGCCTGGCCGAGATCCGCCAGGACCTGACGCCCCGCGGTGAGCTGCTGCCGGACCACCTCCACCGCCCGCTGACTCGCCACCTCGCCCGCGGCGTGTCCCCCCATGCCGTCGGCGACGACGAACAGGCCGAGCTCGGGGTCGACGGCGAAGGCATCCTCGTTGTGCTGGCGCTTCCGCCCGACGTCGGTCAGACCGTAGGCCTCGGCCGTCAGGGCCACTGGCGCGCTCCGCTCATCGCTGGCAACCGTGCGCGCCAGAATAGCGTAAAGGCCGGTCCGGCTAGCGCCAGTTGAAGAAGATGCCGCCGGAGAAACCGCCGATGTCGTTCGGGGAGTAGAGCCGCGGGTCCTTGTTCCACGGCTGCAGCACGCCGATGCTCACCCCGATCACCACCCGGCCGACGCGATAGCCGCCCTCGAGCCGGCCTTCCACCGTGCCGGCGGTGCTGGTGTCCTCGTGGACCGGCCCGCTGAACGTGGCGTAGTTGGCGCCGAAGATCGTCACCCCGGCGGTGATCCGCCCGCCCACGTGCCAGCCCTGGGCCCAGTCGCCCTCGTAGGCGATGCCGCCGAGGATGTGCCACTGGTGGAGCTCGGTGAGTGGCGGATCGGCGTTCTCGTTGGTGACGCTCCGCTTCCCCACCGCCCAGCCGCCGCCGCCCTCGACGATGAGGTTCAGGCTGTCGATCCGCTGCTGCACCACCGGGATGTGCCAGGCGATGCGGAGCTCGGGAGTGACGTTGCCGTTCTGGAAGAAGGTCAGGATCGCGACCTCCCGGGGCAGCCAGGCCGGAACCAGCGCAGGGGGCTTCTCGGCCACCCGCTGGGCGAAGGCGGGGGCCCCGAGAAGGACGGCTGCCAGGAGTGCAACAGGGGGAACTCGGCGCATAAGTGGGCTGTCGGCTTGGCAGTTTTCCAAGGACATTGTCAACGGTCAGCCACGTCGACTAGAGACCTGCGCTCGTGGTCGGCACATACCCCACGATGCCGGTGCGACCCACCCCTTCCGGGGCGACAGGGAGCCGGCGCGAGGAGTCTCACCAGGACATGGCACTCAAGACCATCAAGGCGCGGGCGGCGCAGGCTGCTGAGCTGCTCGAGTCGCTCAAGCGGCTGGCGCGGGTGCGGCGGGAGGCATGCAGCTCGCCGGTGCTCGTCGTCTACGGGCAGAACGAAGCCGCCAGCATCTACTTCGAAGGAGAGGATGGCGCTCCCCGGACCGGCCGGGGCCACTAGCGCCTCGGGGGCCCGGGCGGACGGTTCGTTCGCGGATCTTCGTGCTGCACTTTCCTTGAGTTCGAGGATCCTTGTGTGTAGAGCGCGGGGAGTTCCGATCCGGCCCATTCCCTCGGGGTTTCCTCGTTGCTCGTAGCGCTGTTGGCCCTCACTGTCGCGGCGCCCACCTGCGGTCCGCTCGACCTCCAGACCGCCCAGGCCCTCGCGCTGGCCCGGAGCGACGAGGTGGCCATCAAGCGGAGCGAGCTGGCCGCGGCGGAGGCGGAGAAGGGGTTCGCCACCGCCATCAGGTTCTTGCCCGAGTTCTCCGCCAACGTACCGGTGGGGGTGGTCCCCGGAGCCCGGCTGAAGGACCCGACGAACGGAAACGACATCACCCAGATCGACAGCGGCAGCAATCGCGGCCTCACCGACCTCGGAGCGTTCATCCGGATCGAGGTCAACGCGCTCCAGCCCCTCTGGACCTGGGGACGGCTCGATGCCGCCAATGACGCGGCCGCGGCCGGCGTGAGAGCCGGCAAGTTCCAGGTCGACAGCACCGCCAACGAGATCCGCGCCCGGGTTCTACAGCTGGTGATGGGCATCCGCGTCGCCACCCGCTTGCTGGCCATCGCCGCCGACGTGCAGAAGGCGCTCAAGGAGGCGGACGCCCGGGTCCAGAAGTCGCTGAAGGCGAACGACGGCGAGATCACCCCCGAGGACCGCTACCGGATCGAGATCTTCCGGAGCCAACTGAACCAGCGTATCGCCGACGGCGAGCGCGAGCTGCGCGTCGGCCGGGTCCAGCTCGCAGCGACCCTGGCCATGGAGCCGAACCGGTTACAGCTCCTCGACGAGCCGCTTCCCGACACCTCTCAGATCCGAGCGCCGGAACCGGCGACGGCGGTGGCCGAGGCAGAACAACAGCGCCCGGACCTCAAGGCGCTCGACCAGGGCATCCTGGCGAAGGAGGCGGACGTCCGGGCCAGTCGGGCGGAGCTGTTGCCTCAGCTGGGGATCATCGGCCAGTTCGCCTACTCGCGCGCGGCAGGACGCGACACCATCACCAACCCCTACGTGGGGGACTATTTCAATGCGCTGACCATCGGCGCAGCGCTGGGTATCAAGCAGAACCTCTCGTTCTGGACGGTCATCACCCGCACCAACAAGAAGGAGGCGGAGCTGAACACGATCCGCAAGCAACGGGCGGGACTGGCCCGGCTGATCCAGGTCGAGGTGGAGACTGCGGTGGCCGAGCTGTCGGCGGCCATCACCAAGCGCGAGGCCGCCGCCAAGGCAGTCGCCGCCGGCCGGAGCTGGTTCCGGAGCGCCACCCTGAACTTCGGGATCGGGGTCGGTGACGGCCGGGACCTCATCGACGCCTACCGCGGCTATGCGGAGGCACAGTACGGCGATGCCAGGGCGACCTTCGACCTCTTGGCCGCGCAGAGCCGGCTGGAGCAGGTGACTGGTCGCTTCGCGCCCACACCCGAGCTGAACTGCCAGATGCCCTGAGTGGCTCCGCCGGTCAGCGTCCCGGTTCGGCGCCGGCTTCCCCGGGCGGTCCCTGCCGGGGAGCGGTCTCCCGCGTGCCGGCGTCGACGAGCCGGCCTCCCGTCTGTGCCTCCACCAGGTCCGGCGGCGGCCGGCGGTCGAGCAGGACGAAATCGGCGTAGTCCGCCTCGCTCGGTGACTTCGTCGCATCGCCGTCGGTCAGCACCGCGAGTCCGACCATGTCCGGCACGTCCTCCAGCCGTCCCCCGTAGTAGCGCACGAAGTCCCGCCGGGGATCGACCGTCTCGGTGTGCCAGGTGTCGAGCGCGCCTCCGCTCCGGAGCACCACCTCGCGCTTGGCGAAGAACAGGTTGTTGGCCAGCTCGCAGCTGCGGTTGGCCGGGCCCCCCGAGTTCCAGACGTACTTGATGACCATGACCTTCAGCCCGGCCTTGAAGGTGGCGAAGACGCCCGCGGCCGCATCGCCCACCTCGGGGTTGCAGTCGTCGCCCCCCTTCGGAAAGGCGAGCACGCGCCACCGCCAGCGCACCCCGGCCAGCGTGGTGCGGAGGGCCTCCGGCACCTCGATGCCCCGGACGACGGTGTCCAGCGGCGGGTGGTAGCGCGCAGCGAGGAACGGACCGTCGGGCCCGGTCTCGACCCGGTAGTAGTCGACGGGCCCGGAGCTCTGCTTCACCACCTGGAAGGCGCGGATGTCGAGCGGCATGCCTTCGCCCGGTGAGGCGGAGAGCGCGACGCTGAACAGGACGGAGAGCAGGTTCTCACTCCTCGAGACGCCCCGGCCAGGCGGCCTGCACGCAAGCCTAGCAATGCCGCCTGCCCGGGCGAGATTCCGGGAGGGACTTCCGTGGGCTGGTCGGTCGTGGTACGCCCCGCGGCCCGGCAATGCCGGCAGAGGCTAGGTAGCTCAACTGGTTAGAGCGGCGGTCTCATAATCCGCAGGTTCCCGGTTCGATTCCGGGCCTAGCCACTCCCCCCACCACAGCCCCGTGCTCGCGGGCGGTAGCGCCCAGCGTTTCACTCTGGCGAGCGTGGCCGCGTCCGTGTGCCCTCCCCCGTCCCAGTCGTCGCTCCAGGTATGCGTGAGCAGCCAGGGCGGGTCGAGCTCCAGGACCTCGCCCTGCACCGTGAACGGACGACCATCCGCGGAGACGCCCTCGCTTCGCCACTTCCCACCGACCCGGAGGTCCATCTGCCAGCGGCGGACCTGGTAGGTCTCCGCCGAGCCCCACCACTCGATGACCTCCGGCGTGCTGAGCGCGGCGAAGAGGCGCTCCGGCGAGACGGCGATCTCCACCGTGGCGACGATGCTGCCCGCGGCGGGATCGGCGAGGGCCCGCGCCGCTCCCCGCGACCGGCTCATCCTCCGGTCTCCAAATGCTTCCGGAGCGCGTTCAGGTTCGTGACCCAGAACGCGCGGTAGCCCTCCACCCAGCCGGAGACGCGCTGCAGCGGCATCGGGTCCAGCGCGTAGATCCGCTCGCGGCCGCGCCGCTGCTCCCGCACCAGACGTGCCTTGCGCAGCACGCCCAGGTGCTTGGAGATGGCAGGCCGGCTCTGGGTGAACTCGGCAGCGAGGGCGTTCACCGGTGCGGCCCCACCGCGCAGCCGGTCGAGGAGTGCCCGGCGGGTCGGATTGGCGATGGCCCGGAAGACGTCGGAGTGGGCGCGGATTCGACTCATGGTGCCGACAGGTTACGAATCAAGAAGCTTCAGATCCAGCCCTTCATGGCAAAGCCGCTTGACGATGGGTATATATGTACCCTATTGGTTACCTATACCGGGCCGGCAGCTCGTGGACGCGGAAGGAGAGAGCCTGCATGCCATCACCCATCGAGATCCGAAGCGAGGTGTACGTCGCTGCCCTGCCCGAGGTCGTCTGGCGCGCGATCGTCGACCCGGAGATGACCCGGGCGTACGTGTACGGGACGCGATTCCGGAGCACGCTCGTCGCCGGGGCTCCGTACACGTACGTCGGCGAGGGGGACCGGATCGCCGTCTCCGGGACCGTTCTGGCCTGCGAGGTGTATCGCCGGCTGGTCATGACCTGGACGGCGCACTGGGACCCCTCGGTCGAGGCAGATCCGCCCTCCCGCGTCACCTGGGAGCTCGAGGCGGCTGGGCCGGCGACGACCCGGGTCCGCGTCGTCCACGGCGGATTCGAGACGCGGACGCCCACCTACGTCAGCTCTGTCGACGCCTGGCCCTTCCTGCTCTCGTCCCTCAAGAGCCTGGTCGAGACCGGCCGCGCGTTGCAGGCGGCATGACCGTCCGGCTGCCGCTTAGTTGACAACCCGTCCAGACGGGCGAACCTCGGAGGACCGACGCGACAGACCTGTCGCACCGGAGAGGAGCTCGCCCGTATGGAACCCATCCCCACCTCCCCCGAGGCCCCGGCCGCGGCCGAGCAGACCGGGGACCCGGACGCCAGCTTCACCGTCAGCACGCACGTCCTCGTCCCGGAGGAGGACGTGAGGCGGTTGAGGGCGCTCTCCGCCCGCACCCGGGTGGCCCAGAGCGACTACCTCCGCGAGGCGGTGGAGGACCTCCTCAAGAAATACGGTGTGGAGCCATGACACCCCCGCCGACCGACCACGTCCGAGAGTCGCCGCCCCTGCCCGGCGCGCCCAGGACCCGTCCGGTGCTGCGCCCCGAGTCCCCTGCCCCGTCGCGCCCCGAAGGCATCGTCCAGGCGATCCAGGCCTGGCTCGACGCACAGCTGTAGGGCATCGCTGACTGCGGCCGCCCTGACTACTCGACTGCGGCCGCCCGGACCTCGCCGACTGCAGCCCACCTGACGACACCCTGACCCGGACCTCGACTGCGGCCGCCCTGACTACTCGACTGCGGCCGCCCGGACCTCGCCGACTGCAGCCCACCTGACGACACCCTGACCCGGACCTCGACTGCGGCCGCCCTGACTACTCGACTGCGGCCGCCCGGACCTCGCCGACTGCAGCCCACCTGACGACACCCTGACCCGGACCTCGACTGCGGCCGCCCTGACTACTCGACTGCGGCCGCCCGGACCTCGCCGACTGCAGCCCACCTGACGACACCCTGACCCGGACCTCGACTGCGGCCGCCCTGACTACTCGACTGCGGCCGCCCGGACCTCGCCGACTGCAGCCCACCTGACGACACCCTGACCCGGACCTCGACTGCGGCCGCCCTGACCTAGCTTGCGGTGGAGGCGGCGTTCTCCTCCTGCTCCAGCCTCCCGGCGAGGTCGCGGAAGGACAGCTGGTCCAGCGAGAGGAAGAGGAGCCCGAGGCCGATCTGCTGCGCGGTCTGGCACAGCCAGAGCACGTTGGCGTAGGCGAGGCCCGGGCCGTTCACCACTGCCGCCGGCAGGAACATCGACAGCCCGAGCTTCACTGCAGCCTGGAAGGTGCCGACCATTCCGGGCGCAGCGGGGATCATCACCCCCACCACCACCAGGCACATCACCACGTAGCTCTGGACGAGCCAGAGCTGGAAGGGGAAGGCCCGCATCAGCACCCACATCCCGAAGCCGTTCAGGCTCCAGTAGAGCATCGTCCAGCCGAGGAATGCCGCCAGCTCGGACGGACGGTGGCGCTGCTTCAGCGCGCCCACGAAGCTGTCCACGATGTCCGAGGCGCGCTCGGCCAGCCGGGGCGACAGCCGTCCCACGGTTCCGCGGACCAGCGCCACCGCCCGGTCGTGGTGCCAGGCGGCGAAGAGCAGGAAGACGAACCCACCGAAGAAGATGGCGAACATCGCGTTGGCCCCGTAGCGGGCCAGGCGCACCGGCGTGGCGTCCCCGTGCACGAAGAACAGCAACCCGCGGAGGAGGAGCGAGACGAACACCCCGTCGGCGATGCGCTCCAGCACCACGCTGGTCATCGCCGCGCTCCGGCGGATCGAGCTGCGCTGGGCGATGAGGAAGGGGCGGGCGAACTCGCCGAGACGGAAGGGCAGCACCAGCAGCATCATGAAGCCGATGGCGCTGGCGTCGTTCAGGGCCCGGAACCGCACCCGCTCCTGCGAGGCCAGCAGCGCGCCCCAGCGCGCCGTCCGGCACAGGTGGATGAGCAGGAGAATCGCCAGGTAGGGGAGCACCCAGACGTAGCTCGCCGCGCGGAGGCTCGCCCACTGCTCCGCCCAGTGGGTGTCGCGGAACGCCCACCAGCCGAACACCAGGGTCACGGCCAGGCTGGCCAGCAGCTTGAGAAGACGCTTCACGGGGTGCCGCCGTCTACCCCACCCGCCTCGGCCATTTCCACCGCCTCGCCACCGAGCACCCGGGCCGGGGCGTCGCGGAACAGACGCTGGACCGCTGCCTCCCCGGCGCAGGCCCGAAGCTCGGCCAGCGCACGTTCCACCCACCGCCGCGCCTCGGCGGGCGCGTGCAGGTCGGTCGCCACCACCGCGTACAGGCCCTCGTCGAGGAGGGTTCGCGCGGTGCGCCGGGCGACCGGGCCGTAGCGCCCGCTGAGCGCGCCGACGTCGAGCTGCAGCCGGGCGCCCAGCGCCACCACCTCGGCCGCGCGTCCGGGGCGCTGCAGCTCGAGGCAGCGCTCGGGGTGCGCCAGCAGCGGGATGACCCCCTTGCGCATCATCTGGAACACCAGGGTGGGCAAGGCCGGGACGGGGGCGGCGTAGGGGAGCTCCACCAGCACGTACGGCCCGTGGTGCACCAGCCGCGCCGCCGGCGTCCCCAGCGATTCGAGGAATCCGTCCTCGACCAGAGCGTTCTCCGCCCCCAGCGCGAGCGTGAGGGGGACGGAGGCGTCGGCCAGCGCGGTCCGCAGCTCGGCCAGCCGCTCGAGGCAGACCTCCGCCGGCGCGCAGCCGGACCGCGCGTGCGGGCTGACCGCCACGGTGGACACGCCCACGTCCACCAGGGCCCGGGCCATCTCCAGGGCGTCCTCGGGCGTGCGCGCGCCGTCATCCACTCCAGGGAGCAGGTGACAGTGGAGGTCGACGAAGCCGCTCATCCGTCCTTCGTCTCGTCGGGGGACGGGGGCTGCTCGTCGCCCTCCGCCGGCGTCGACGGGACCCGGTACTCCTCGCCGAACCAGCGGCCGAGGTCGATGCGCCGGCAGCGGTCGGAGCAGAACGGGAAGACGGGATTCCTCCCGCGCGGCGCCGCGGGCTTCTTGCACACGGGACAGGGGGTGAGGCGCTCCACGGACGCTGCAGTTCTAAGGCCGCCGGGCCCCGGGTTCCAGCGCGCCGCCCTGCCCGGCCTTCCGCAGGCGGGCTGCCCGGCGGCGCGGCAACAGCGAGCGTCCCTGCAGGGCCAGCAGCCCCACCCCGGCCACCACCATCGGGAGGAGGAGGCTCACGTGGTACAGCAGGACGAAAGCGAACGCCCGGTCGTGCGGCACGCCCGCCGCGGCCAGGGCGGCCGCCCCGGCGGCCTCGAACGAGCCCGCCCCGCCCGGCACCGGCACCACCGTGCCGAGGTTGGCCGCGGTCACCAGGGCGAAGGCCACCATGGGGGACAGGGAGAGATCGAGCGCGCGAGCGGCCACCATGACCACCGGCACCTCCCAGAGCCAGGGGAGCGGCGCGAGCACCGCCTCGATCACCACCAGGCTCCGGACGTCGTGCGCGGCGAACCCGGAGCGGAGCTTCTGCAGCCAGCGCGGGCCCGGATCGAGGCGGGGCGACAGCCGCCGGAGCACCGGGCGATGCGCGATGGCCACCAGGGCCGCCGACCCGAGCACCAGCAGCGCCAGGACGCCGATGGCGTGGAGCAGCCAGGTCGGGGGCCGCTCCTTCCAGCCGACCAGGCTGACCGCGCAGGTGACGACGAAGGCCAGGAGCCAGCCTTCCTTGTCGCTCCAGTAGTCCAGCAGCTCGGTGCCGAGCAAGGTCACCCGGCTGAGCCCGGTGCGCTTGCCGAGGTACTGGACCCGGATGAGGTCTCCACCCCGCGCGGGGAGCAGGACGTTGAAGGCCGAGCCGACGAGCATCGCCGCGTAGGCCTCGCGGTAGCGGAGCGGGAGCACCGGCCGGACCACCCACCACCAGCGCAGCGCCTGGAGCCCGAGCAGGACGAAGGTGCCGCCCACCGCGGCGAGCAAGGGAAGCGGACGGGCGCTGCGAAGCGTGCCGAGCAGGTCGCGGAGGCGCAGCCCCATGAGGCGGGCGACGAGCACCGCGCTCCCGATGCCGAGGACGATGCCCCCCGCGGTCCGGGCGACGGAGACCCAGCGCGGCCGCCGGGGCCCGGGGTCTTCCCTGTCCTCGGCAGGCATCGAGCGGGGAAGGTGGTACGGCCGCCCCGCCCTTGCAATGGTGGCCCCGAGGAGAGCCACCATGCGCGCCGTCCGCATCGAGCAGCCCGGAAGCGCCCGGGGCCTGCGCCTGGTCGAGGTCGAGGAGCCGGTCCCCGGTCCGGCGGAGATCCTGGTCGACGTCCACGCCACCGCGCTGAACCGGGCGGACTGGCTGCAGATCCTCGGGAAGTACCCGGTGCCCCCGGGGACGCCAGCGGACCTGCCAGGGATGGAGTACGCGGGCACGGTGCGCACCGCCGGGCCGCGCGCGGTCCGCTTCCGGCCTGGTGACCGGGTGATGGGGCTGGTCCCCGGTGCGGCCTTCGCCGAGCGCCTCGTCACCCACGAGCGAGAGGCGGTGCCGGTGCCGGAGCCCCTGTCGCTGACCGACGCCGCGGCCGTTCCCGAGGCCTTCTTCACCGCGTTCGACGCTCTGGTGCTTCAGGGGCGGCTCGGCGCGGGCGAGCGGGTGCTGGTGCACGCGGTGGCGAGCGGCGTGGGCACCGCGGCGGTGCAGATCGTCCAGGCGGCGAGCGCCGCGTCGATCGGCACCGCGCGGAGTGCGGGCAAGCTCGAGCGGGCGGCGGCGGTGGCCCCCTTCACCGCCCTCACCGTGGATCGGGACGCGCCCCGGTTCGCGGAGCGAGTGCTGGAGCTCACCCGCGGCGCAGGGGTCGATCTGGTGCTCGACCTCGTCGGCGGCCGGTACACGGCGGAGTCGCTGGCCTGTCTGGCCCTCCGCGGCCGGATGGTGCTGGTGGGCACCGTGGACGGAGTGAAGACCGAGCTCGACCTCCGGCTGGCGCTCGGCAAGCGGGTGCAGATCACCGGCACCGTGCTCCGGGCCCGGCCCCTCGAGGAGAAGGCGGCGCTCGCCCGGGCGGTGGAGCGGCACGTCCTGCCGCTGTTCGCCCGCGGCCTCTACCGGCCAGTCGTCGACCGGGTCCTAACCGTGGACCAGGTGGCGGAGGCGTTCGAGCATCTGGCGGCGGACCGGAACGTGGGAAAGATCGTCCTGGCATGGAGCGACCGATGAGCTTCGATCCCGGCGCCCCCGGACTTCCTGGGAAGGCGTACGGCCTCCCCCACTCCGTCGACGAGGCCCGGGTGGTGCTGGTCCCCGTGCCGTTCGAGGCGACCACCAGCTACGGGGGCGGGGCGGCGGAAGGACCCGCGGCGGTGCTCCGGGCCTCTGCGCAGGTGGACCTCTTTGACCTCGAGACCGGCCGCCCGTACGTGGATGGCATCGCCATGCTTCCCGAGGATGGCCGGGTCAGAGGCTGGAACGACGAGGCCAAGCGGCTCGCCGGGCCGATCATCGAGGCCGGCGGCGCGTCCGCCTCGGACGCGGGCCTTACCAGGGTGAACGCTCTGTGCGAGGAGCTCAATGCCTGGCTGGAGCGCACCGTGGCCAGGCTCATCGCCGACGGGAAGCTGGTGGCCACGGTGGGCGGCGACCACGGAAGCGTCTACGGCGCAATCGCCGCCCACGCGCACGCGTATCCGGGCATGGGCATCCTCCACCTGGACGCGCACGCCGACCTCCGGGATGCGTACGAGGGCTTCATCTGGTCGCACGCCTCCATCTTCTACAACGTGGTGCACAGGCTTCCGGAGGTCTCTCGGCTGGTGCAGGTGGGCCTGCGCGACGTCTCCGAGGACGAGTTCCGGCTGGCCGACGCCTCGGGAGGCCGCATCGTCCTCCACACCGACCCCGAGCTGAAGCGCCGGGCCTTCGACGGCGAGCCCTGGGCGCGGCAGGTGGAGCGGATGGTCGAGCGCCTTCCGGAGCAGGTCTACCTCTCCTTCGACGTCGACGGGCTCGACCCGACCCTGTGCCCGCACACCGGGACCCCGGTGCCCGGGGGGCTCTCCTTCCCCGAGGCCACCGCGCTCGTCGCCGGGGTGGTGCGCTCGGGGCGGCGGATCATCGGCATGGACCTGGACGAGGTGGCCCCCGGCCCCGAGGGCGACGAGTGGGACGGGAACGTGGGGGCCCGACTGCTCTACAAGATGATCGGCTGGGCGCTCCGATCCCAGCGCGGAGGGGAAGGACGCTGATGCGCCCGGCGATGGTGGTGGCGCTGGGCCTGCTGGCGCTCCCCGCGGCCCGGGCGGACGTGGCCCGACGCCGCTCGGCCGTGGTGGACGTGGTGCAGAAGGTCGGTCCGGCAGTGGTCTTCATCGGCACCGAGCAGGTGGTGGACCGGCGGATGCGCGGCTCGCCACTGGAGGAGTTCTTCTTCGGCGACGGCAGCCGGCAGCAGCGGCAGACGGTGCAGTCGCTCGGGTCGGGGGTGATCATCGACCCCGGCGGGACCATCGTCACCAATGACCACGTCATCCGTGGCGCCTCGGCGGTGCACGTGGTGCTCGCCGACGGGCGCCAGCTCGACGCCGAGGTGGTGGGGGCGGACGCGCAGAACGACCTGGCCGTGCTCCGCGTCGCCTCGAAGAGCCCGCTCCCTGCGGCGAGGCTGGGCACCTCGAGCGACTTGATGATCGGCGAGACGGTGGTGGCCATCGGCAGCCCGTTCGGGCTCACCAAGACCGTCACCTCGGGCGTGCTCTCGGCGGTGGGCCGCAGCTTCAAGGCCAACGACCAGCTCTACATCGACTTCCTGCAGACCGACGCGGCAATCAACCCCGGCAACTCGGGCGGTCCGTTGATGAACCTCGACGGCGAGGTCATCGGTATCAACACCGCCATCTTCAGCGGGGCGCAGGGCATCGGCTTCGCCATCCCGGTGGACAAGGTGCGCCGCATCGTCCAGGAGCTGAAGAGCTTCGGGAAGGTGCGCCCGGCCTGGGTGGGCATCAATGCGGTGGACCTGACTGCGCCGGTCGCGCGGCGGCTCGGCTGGGAGCGCAGCGACGGGGTGGTGGTGGAGTCGGTGGACGCCGGCAGCCCCGCCGCGGCCGCCGGCGTGCAACCCGGGGACGTGGTGGCCGAGCTCGGCGGCAGCCCGGTGCAGGACACCGACGAGTTCCAGGCCCGTGTCCGGGGCTACCCGGCGAAGGCGGTGATGCCGCTCGTTCTCTGGCGCGAGGGCCGGAAGCTCACCGTGACGGTGACCCCGGCCGAGTTCCCGTCGCAGCAGGCCGACGCCTTCGCCTGGGACCGGCTGGGGCTGCGCCTCGCCCCCGCGCGGGGAACGCTGGCCGTGTCGGCGGTGCGCGCACAGAGCCAGGCCGAGGACTTCGGGATCGAACGGGGAGATCTGATCGTCCGCCTGAACAACGTCGCCCTGGACTCACTGGCGACGTTTCGCGAGGCGCTGATCTCGGCCCGGCACGCGCGCTCTGTGCTGCTCGTCGTCCGTCGTGGGGGTCGCAACTACCTCGTCACGTTCCGCCTGTAAGGGGTCACTGTGCACCCTGTTGCGCCGATGGTACGACTCCTGGGCACAGGACGGGGTGGCATGCACCCGGCCGACTTCTCGGTGCTCGAGCAGGCGCAGTAGAGTGCCGCTCCAGCGTGACCCGAATCGTCCCGACCTATCGCACAGCGGGGCCGCTGCTCGCCGGCACCCGGTCGAGCGCCATGCTCGGCCTCGAGGAACGTGAGGCCTCCGCCCGTCCCGTCGTCCTGGTGTGGGCGCCACCCGAGCTGCCGCGGGACGAGGACCGGTTCTCACAGCTGCAGCGAGACACGCGCCGCGCCGCGACGCTCGATCATCCGCACATCGTCAAGGTGCACGGCCTGGCCACGCTGGAGCACGGGCTGGCCCGGGTGGTCGAGTACGTCGACGGCGAGTCGCTACGCGACGTGCTCGAGCACACCGGGAAGCTCTCCCCGGCCATCGCCGGCCGCATCGCGGTGGACTGTGCGCTGGGCATCCACTACGCGCACGTGGCCGGAAACGACGACGGCACCCCGCTGGTGCACGGAGATCTCCGACCGGAGACGGTGATGCTCGCCTTCTCCGGCCGGGCGAAGGTCGGCGGGTACGGCGCGCTCGCGGTGGCTCCCAAGGAGAGCAACGGGCAGCGGGTGGTGAACCGCCGCCGCTACTGCGCCCCCGAGCAGATCATCGGCGGCCGGGCCGCCCAGACCCCCCAGACCGACGTCTTTCTCCTCGGCCTCGCGCTCTACGAGTGCCTGACCGGGCGGATGCCCTGGGACAAGGAGACCGACTTCGACCAGGCGGTGGTGAACGCGCAGCTGCCACTGGACGGGCTCCCGCCCGCCGTGCAGGACCTGCTCCGCAAGGCCACCGCGAAGCGGGCCTCGGATCGACACAAGACCGCGCTCGCCTTCCGGGACGCGGTGGACCAGGTGCTCGCGCCGCTGGCCAGCCCCGCCCAGCTGTCCGAGCTGCTCGAGCACCACTTCCCCGCCCAGGACTCCCCGCGCGCGGCGCGGAAGCAGGTGCTGGAGGCGGCGCTGGAGGCCCATGCCCGGGCCTGGGCCTCACACCCGCCGAAGGCCTCCGAGTCGCCCACCATTCCCATGGCCGCGCGCGAGCTGGCCGAGCTCGAGGCGCCCCGCTTCGACTGGCGCTCGAAGCTGCCGCTGGTGTTCGGGGTGGTGGTGGCAGGCGCGCTGGCCGGGGTGTTCTGGCTGCAGACACGGCACGCGGTGCCCAGGCCGATGCTCACCGTGCCCCCCGGCCAGGAGCAGGCGGCCCGGGCGAGCGCGCCACCGACGAACGGGACCACCCGGCCGGCGTCCACGGTGGCCACGGCCACCGCTCCGTCCGCCGCCCCGGCGGTGGACCACGTTGCTGCCGCCGCGGCGACCGCCCCCGTTCCCGCCGCGGCCCCGCCGGCCGCTGCGGCGACCGCCCCGGCCAGGCCGGCCGTCGCGGCGAAGAGCGACTTCATGACCACCGGGATCGAGCTCGTCACCGATCCCCCGCTGGAGGCGGCGCTGGACAAGAAGCCGTTCGGGCGCACGCCGATCGTCATCCCGGCCACCCCCGGCAAGCACGTGCTGACGCTCAGCGATCAGGCGAAGGGCATCAACCAGTCCCGGGTGGTGATGGTGAAGAACGACGGCGTCACCCCGCTCCACCTCACGATGGGGCGCGGGACGCTCTCGGTCCGCGCGCCGCAGGGCGCCCGGGTCATCGTCGATGGCCGCGTGGTGGGCTCGAGCCCGGTCGACGACCTGCACCTCTTCGAGGGCACGCACCACCTCAAGGTGACGCTCGGGGACGCGATCTGGCAGCAGTCCTTCGTGCTCCGCAACGAGCAGAGCCTGCGCTACGACGTGGAGCTGAAGCCGACCAACGGCGGCTGAGCGTGCTGGGTCGCCAGGCTCAGCTGGCCCATCGCTGCTCGAGGACGTCGACGCATCCGTCGCCGCCCACGGGGGGCAGCAACGCCTCCTGCTCCACCGCCAGCATCCTGCCCTCGGGGTCGAGCGCGTCACGGAGTGCCCGCCATCGCCCATAGCCCGGGTGCTGCGCGCGCACCTCGTCGCCCGTCCAGCCAGGGCTCTGCATCCCGAAGTGCATGGCGAAGCCGGCGCCGCCCAGGGCCCGGGCCAGGGCGTCCTTGTAGTGGCGCATCATCGGCTCCATGTGCGCCGGCGCTCCCACGAAGAGGCACTCGAATGCGGCGAAGTCCTCCACCGGACCGAGAAGTGCCGTACCCCCCCGGACGAAGCGGATGTTCGTGGGCCCGGTCTGGAAGGTCCGCGTCCGGGCGCTCCACCGCCGGGCCGCATCGACCAGTGCCCCCATCGCGAGCAGGAAGCGGTCCTCGCGCAGGGGGACGAAGAACTCGCCGAAGCGCACCCGGACCCCGGCGGTCCCATCGCCGCAATGGAAGACGTTGTAGCAGCGGTTGACGAAGCGACTGCTCCCCCGTACCGACCAGTCCACGACCCCGGGCACGCTCCGCAGCCGCAGCGCCGGAAGGAGCGCCGGGAGCCGGGAGAGCACCCAGGGCGCCGCGGCGATGAGCGCGCGCCAGAGCACCGGACGCCGCACGAAGCGGGAATCGCGAGCGAAGGCCTTCGCCGGGACGCGCTCCACGCGGAGCCCGAGGTCGGAGGGCTCGGAGGCCAGCGCCACCCGGTGGGTGGTGCAGACCTGCGCCCGTCCGGTGTGCGGGTTGAAGAGCACGCTCATCGCGTAGGCCCGGTGAGGGTGGCCGGAGAAATTCGCGCCGCTTGGAGCGCTCGCCCAGCTCGGGACCGAGGGAACCTCCAGCAGGTGGTACAGGTTGCCTCCGGCCAGGACCTGCGCCACCTCGGTGAGGTTGCTCTCGGTGGTCCGCTCCTCCAGGTAGAACCGCGGGACCGCCTCCAGCACCAGCGCGTGGATGACCCCGAAGGCCCCGAGGTTGACGATCGCCGCCCGGAACAGGTCGTCGTCCTGGACCAGGCGGAGCCCAGGTTCCTCGTGCCCGAGCAGAGCGGGATCGGTGATGCCCGGCACCGGCTCGACGCGAAGGGGCTCGCCGTCGGCGAGCACCAGGTCGAGGCTGCGCACGGCCGCGGCCATCGTTCCCTGGCCGAGCACCGTCCCGTGGGTCCCGGTGCTGATCGCCCCGCCCATCGTCTGGCCGTCGTAGCCACCGATGACCGGCAACGCCCACCCTGCCTCCCAGAGCCGGGCGTTCAGCTCGCGCAGCAGCACGCCCGACCCGACCCGGAACAGGGCCTCACGTCCGGGGAGGTCCGGCCGGAGCGTGTCCCGGCTGCTGCCTGGAGACGGCATCGGGTCGAGGAACCGGAGCCCTTCCGGATGCACGTAGACCCCCTGGGTGCGGCCCGCGCCGTACGAGTGGCGGCCACCGCCGGCCTTCATGCGGGTTCCGGGCGGAAGCGCCTCGTGGATCCAGCGGAGCAGCGCGCAGAGGTCTTCGCGCCCGGGACCGGGGCGGACACCGAGCCCCGGGCACCACCGAACGTCGCCGTTGAAGCTGGCGAGTCGCTCGCCCGGAGTCGGCCGGCCGCTTTCGCCCCGCGCGCGCCAGTGCGCCTGCGCAGCTTCGAGACCGAGGAGCGGCTCGAGCGGGTCCGAGGTGTCGCGGTATGCGCGGTCCAGCCCGAGGAGGAGCCGGACCGACGAGTCCGGATCCGAGAGATCGAACGGGGCCACCGGGAGCGGGCGTCCATCGGACTGCCCGTGGAGCGCGTTGCGCAGCGCCCAGACCGCGTGGGCGACGACATCGACCAGGTTCTTCACCACCATCAGGGGACAGGCGAGCAGCTCGAGGATGTCCTGGAGCAGACCCACCAGCAGCGCGACCGCCGCCGTCGCCGCCCCGTCACGACGAGCCAGCAGCGGAAGCAGCACCATGCGGTCCGGCAGCAGGTGCAGGACGTCCTCGGCGATCGCCCGGAGGTTCTGGACGATGGATGCGCGGTGGTGAATGCCGCCGTCGGTGTTGGCCACCGACTCCGGATCGAACCTGCGCCATCCGTTTCCGTCCTGGTTGGGCCGCTGCACGGCACCACCCCGAGCACCGGATGTGCCAGCAGGCGGTCCGTGGGATTGCAGGCGCTAGGGAGAGATCAGAGCTGCGCGCGGTGTGCAGGACCGGAGCGGGTCCGTGCAACGCGCTTCACGATCTAGCCGTCGGGGTGGTGGCTGAGCGCGACCCGGTTCCCCTCGGGGTCGCGGACGTAGAGGGTCCACCGGGTCTCGTGCACCAGCGGGACCCCGCGGCGCTCGAGCTCGGCGCGGATGCGCTCCCGGTCGGCGCGGGCAATCCGCAGCGCGACCAGGAACAGCCCCGGACGGCCGTCGCGGTAGCCCGGGTCGGGCGACGGCGCCGTCTCCACCCGCTCCAGGGCGAGGAACCCTCCCCCACCCACGTCGAGCCAGATGCTCCTCAAGCCCCCGTCGGCGGCGTGGTGCCGCTCGATCTCGGCCAGACCGAGCACCTCCCGGTAGAACCCGGCCACGTCCTCCAGGGCCTTCACCTGGATGGCGAGGTGGTGAAAGCCCTGCACCCTCATCCCGGCGCTCCGGGGTTCCAGGGCGCCATCGGACCCACCGGCCGGGCGTCCACCACCTCCGGGCCCACCAGGGTCGCGCGGGGGACGGGCGTGGGCGGCACCGGGACGGGCGGCGGAGGCGACAGCGCCCCTTCCCGGTCGAGCACCAGCGCCGCGAGGGCGTCGAGGCGGATGAGCGTGGCGAGCGCCTCCACCAGCGCGACCAGCAACACGGCGATGCCCGCGGCAGCCGCGGCGGCCACCCCGGGCCCGGGCGCTCCGGCGGCGAGGACCTGGACGCCGCCGGCGAGCAGACCGGCCGGGACGGCGCTGATCAGCCAGGCGAGAATCAGGAACCCGGGACGGGCCAGCAAGGTCCGCAGCGCCTCCCCGGCGGCGACGGTGAAGCGCACCGGGCGCACCACCGAGACTACCAGTCCGAGCTCGAGCCAGAGGGCCGCCGCCGGACCGAGGAAGGCGCCCAGGCTGAGGACCAGGGCCACTCCGACGGCACCGAGCGCCGACACCGCGGGGCCTCCGAGCACCAGCGCCAGCCCGCTGGCCACGAGCACGCACCAGAACCAGGTGCTCAGCAGGGTGTCGACGATGGCCGCGGCGGCCGCCCAGACGATGCCCCGAAGGCCGGCGGTCGCAGGCGCGACGCCGTCGGGGATGGACCCGCGCCGCAGGCCGGCCGCCCCATCGCGGACGGCGAGGGCGAGCACCACCGCCCGGCCGAGCGACGCCGCGAGGAGGAGACCCGCCCCCCCGAGCAGCAAGGTCTCCTCGAGCCGGAGGGCAGGATCGGCGAGGAAGAGCGCGGGCCACAGCACCCGCTGGACCACCTGGGCCATGGCCAGCACCCCGGCGAGCGCCAGGAGCGGCAACAGGGAAGATACCGCGGCGCGTGCGCCGAGCCGGAGAAGCCACCCGGCGCGCGCGGGCGGGGGCGTGGCGGCGGCCGCCGAGCTCATCGGGTCGCCGCGTCGGTCCGGGGCGGAGCCGATCCCGGCGCGGCCGCGCCCGTGCTCGGGGACTTGCCGTCGGTGGGGCGCCCGGACTGCTCCAGCCCCCCCTTGTTGCTCACCGTGATCCGCACCAGCTCCTGGAGCACCTTGTTCCGCTTCACGTTTCCCAGCACGGTCCGCAGGTCGTCGTACACGCTGGGATCCACCACCAGCGCGCCCAGCGTCCCCTCCCCGGCGCGGATCTTCCCGGTGATGACCCGGAGGTCCTCGGACATCGCCCCCAGGTTCTCGAAGAGGTTCCGGGCGTCGCCGTAGACCAGCTGGTGGACCGCCCCGTTCTCGGTGGTGCGCGCGTCGTGGAGCAGGGTGGCAATCTCCCCGGCAGCGTCGCCGAGCTGGCCCACCGCCTTTCCCCCCTTCGGGTCGTAGAGGAGCGCGTGGAGCGCACCGTCGCCGGTGCGCGCGCCCTCGAGCACCAGCGAGATCTGCTCCAGGGCCCGCTCGGCCTGGGTGGAGACGGCCGCCGCCTTCACCAGGAGGCGATGGACCTCGTCGGCGCCCTTCGCATCGTAGACCAGCGCGTGGAGCGCGCCGTTCCCCCGCTCGATGGTCCCGAGGATGTTCCGGGTGCTGGTGATGATGCCGACGAGGTTCTTGGATACCTCGGGATCGCCGAAGGCGTCGGTGAGCTTGCGCACGCTCTCGCTGCTGGCCACCAGGTTGTCCATCAGCGCCCCGCCGTGCTTGAGCAGCGAGGCCAGATCGCCGGACGAGCCGCTGGGGATGGCGCCGTTGGGCGGGATCGGGTCCCCCTCGGAGGTGCCGAGCGAGATGTCGATCGCCTTGTCGCCGAGCACCCCCCGGCCCCCCACCCGCGCCACGCAGTCGGTGCGGACGCGGGGAGCGAAGGTCTTGGACATCTCGAGGACCACGTCGATCTTCTTGTCCCCCAGGTCCGGGGAGAAGGAGATGGACACCACCCGGCCCACCTCCAGGCCGCCGAGCCACACCGGCGAGTCGCGCTTGAGGCCCTCCACGTTCTCGAAGAAGGCGTGGTAGCGGACCTGCCGCTCGAAGAGGCGGTTCTCCTTGCCGATCAGGAGGATCACCAGGCCGAAGAGGACCAGGGCCAGCCCCACGAACAGACCCGCCCGGACGACGAGCCTTCGTTCGCGCTGGGTGGCTGTCTCGGTGCTCACCATCGGGGTCAGTCCGGTCGCGCCTCGCCCTTGCGGGCGTCGAGGAAGGCCCGGACCTCCTTGGCGGTGCTGGCCCTCATCTCGGCCACGGTGCCCACCTGCACGATGTGCCGGTTGGCGAGCAGCGCGACGCGGTCCGACACCGTGAACGCGCTCTGCATGTCGTGGGTGACGACGATGGAGGTGCAGTGCAGCTTGGCCCGCATGCTCCGGATCAGCTCGTCGATGGTACGGGTGCTGATCGGGTCCAGACCGGTGGTGGGCTCGTCCCAGAGGATGACCTCCGGCTGGGTGGCGATCGCCCGCGCCAGGCCCACCCGGCGCCGCATGCCGCCCGAGAGGTCCGAGGGCCGCATGGCCTCGATGCCCGGCAGGTTCACCAGGGCCAGCACCCGCGCCACCCGGGACGCCCGCTCCTCTTCGGGCATGTCCGGGAAGTGCTCCTTGAGCGGGTACTCGATGTTCTCCCCGACCGAGATGCTGTCGAAGAGAGCGGAGGCCTGGAACACGAAGCCCACCCGGCGGCGGATGGGGAGGAACTCCTGCTCGCCATAGCCCGAGAGGTCCTGCCCGTCGAAGAGGATCCGGCCGCCGTCGGGGTCCATCAGCCCGATGAGGCACTTGAGGAGCACGCTCTTGCCGACGCCCGAGCCGCCGATGACGGCGAGGGTCTCGCCCTTGCGCACCTCGAGCGACAGGTCGTCGAACACGACCTTGGGGCCGAAGGCCTTGTGGAGCCCCTCGAAGCGGATGAGCGCCTCGGACGAAGCGGGCGTGGGGAGGGGGGCGGTCACGTGATGGTGAGGAGAAGCTTGGTCAGGAAGAAATCGGCGAGCAAGACGGCGACCGAGGCGACGGCCACAGTCTGGGTGGTGGCTCGCCCTACCCCCTCGGTCCCACCCTGGACGTGGAAGCCCTTGTAGCAGCCCACCACCGCGATGATCAGGCCGAAGACCACGGATTTGCCCACGCCGGAGAGGAAGTCGCTCTCGTCCACGGTCTCCAGCGCCGAGGAGAAGAACTGGGCGAAGGAGATGTCGTACTCGAACTTGGTCACCGCGGCCCCGGCGATGAAGCCGGTGACGTCGGCGAGCACGGTGAGCATCGGCATCACCACCAGGCAGGCGTAGACCCGGGGAACGACCAGCTTCTTGATCGGATCGGCCCCCAGGGCGCGCACCGCGTCCACCTGCTCGGTGACGGTCATCGAGCCGAGCTCGGCGGCGATGCCGCTGCCGATCCGCGCTCCCACGGTGAGCGCGGTCAGCACCGGGGCGAGCTCGCGGAAGAGCGTGAGCACCACCACCTTCCCCACGGTGTGCTGCACGCCGAAGCGGGCGAGGAAGAAGCCGAACTGGATGGCGATGACCAGCCCGGCGAAGGCGGCGGTCAAGGTACCGATGGCGACCGAGCGGGCCCCGAGCGACTCCACCTGGTACACCACCGCTGCGAGGCTGGAGGGCGGCTGAAGACCGCGGGCCAGCGCCCGGGCGCCGAGGACGAACATTCCGCCCATCTGCTCCATCCCGGCGCGAACCTTGGCAGTGAAGGGGATGAGGCTCTCCAGCTCCTGGCCCACGATGGACCCGAGCGACTCGCGGTCGGATTCCTCGGAGCTGTACTCGTCGTCGGGGGCGGTCACTTCACGCGCTCCGTGGCGAAGCCCTGCACCAGCCTGGCGAGCGCCTGGGCCTGGTCGTCGTAGGCGCCGAGCGGGCTGGTGTAGGTGAAGTCGTAGATGCAGCCATCCTTCTTCAGGGTCCAGAGCCCCAGCTCCACCGCGACGCCGTCGAGCTTCGCCCGCCAGCGCGAGAAGAGCGCCGCCCGTCCGTCCACCATCTCCTCACGCTCCTCGACCCGCTCGGCCTGGGTGAAGCCCACCAGCTGCTGCCGGCGCAGCGCCGTGAGCGGGGCCTCCTTGTAGTCGTGGCACATCGAGCTGACCGACAGCGTGTGTGCGCTGGAGTCTCGCACCCAGGCCACGTCCACGTCGCCCAGCGACACGCGGCGCCAGTCCGGGCCGGGGTCGCCGAAGCGGTAGCGGGTCCGTTCGGTGATGACCTCGTCCTGCCGGACCTTCACTCCCGAGCAGGCCGCGAGGGCGAGGGCGCCGAGCAGCAGAGCAGCCACGAAACGGGGGGGCACGGGTGAATCGAGACCTTCCCACAGCCATGCCGCCGAGTTGCACTCCTTTCCGGCCGAGCGCGAAAGTGTTGACTCTGCACGCCCGTTCAGGCAGGGTTGAACTCGCTTGGAGAGCGTCCGGCGGAGGGCAACGATGGAAGAGCTGACGGGCAGACAGCGCGAGATCCTGCACTTCATCGTCCGGCAGACCGAGGAGCGCGGGTTCCCTCCGACCATCCGGGAGATCGGAGAGGAGATGGACATCCGCTCCACCAACGGGGTGAACGACCACCTCAAGGCCCTGGAGCGCAAGGGCTACCTTCTCCGGGGCGAGCAGCAGTCACGGGCGCTGGTGCCCACCAAGCGGGCTCGCCTGGTGCTGGGCATGGGCGCGCCGCGGCGGGACTCGGGGATGATCGAGGTCCCGCTGCTCGGCAAGGTGGCGGCCGGTGCGCCCCTGCTCGCGGTGGAGAACGTGGAGGACTCGGTCCGGATCGACAGTTTCCTGCTCGGGGGGAACGGCAAGGAAGTGTTCGCGCTCCGGGTGAAGGGCGACTCGATGGTGGACGACGGCATCCACGACGGGGACTACCTCTTCGTGCGCAAGACGCCGACCGCGCGCGAGGGGGAGATCGTGGTGGCGCTCATCGAGGACGAGGCCACCTGCAAGCGCTACTACCCCGAGGGCGACCGGATCCGGTTCCAGCCGGCGAACAAGACCATGGCGCCGATCTACGTCCACAAGACCCAGTTCCGCTCGACGATGATCCTCGGGCAGGTGGTGGGCGTGTACCGCAAGGTGCACTGAGGGGGAACGCCGCGCCGGAGGCGCGCTGCCCCGGGCTCCTCACAGCCAGCGGCGGGGAGGCGTGGCGCGGCGCCGCGCGAAATCCCCGAAGAGCGACTCGACCCGTTCGCGTGGCGACCCGCCCTGCCCCGTGTCCAGCGAGAGCGGTCGCTCCTGGACGAAGACCTCACGGTCGGCCTCGAGCACGGTGAAGGCGGCGTGCTCCCACGCGTAGAGGGCGCCGGACTCGACTCTCGTCGAGGGCGGCGGCTGACTTCGCACCGAGCGGATTGCCTCACCTGGACCGGGGCCGCTCAGGACGCCGGCGGCGGACCGAGGAAGTCGAGCGGGTCCACCGGGGCGCCGTCCTGGCGCACCTCGAAATGAAGGTGGGGACCACTGGTCTTCCCGGACTCGCCCACCGTGGCGATGACCTGCCCTTCGCGCACCGGCTGGCCGGTCCGCACCCGGAGGTCGCGGTTGTGCGCGTAGACCGTCACCAGGCCGTGCGCGTGCTCGATGATCACCAAGAGTCCGTAGCCCTGCTGCGGACCGGCGAAGAGCACTGAGCCCTCGGCTGCGGTGCGCACCGGCGTGCCCGCCGGGGCGGCCAGGTCGATGCCGTCGTGCGGCGACCTCCCCTTCCGGCCGAAGCGTGCGTAGAGCACGCCCCGGAGTGGCCAGCGGAGCTGCCCCGAGCTGGGCCGGAGGGCCCCCACGGGCGGCTTCCCCACCTGCGCCGTCGAGGGGAGCGCGCCAAGCACGCTGGACTCGACGCGGCCCGGCCCATGCGGATCCCTCCGGGCCGCCGGCGCCGTCCGCTCCGCTGCTGGGTCGGCACGCGATGCAGGGGCGAGTGTCCGCGGCGGCCGCCCCGCGGCATCGAAGGCGGCCGCCAGGGCCGGCGGAAGCACGGGCGCGCCCTCCTCCTCGGGCGAGGCACGCGCCGGCGAAGGCTGCTCCGGAGCGGCAGTGACTGGCGGGGCCTTCCCCACCGGGGCAGGCACGACGAGCACCTGGCCCACCACCAGGGGGGCCGAGACCGAGATGCCGTTCATCTTCGCGAGCGCCCCGGGGGTGATGCCCAGTCCGCGGGCGATCCGGTACAGCGTCTCGCTCTGGGCGACGCGGTGCGTGCCCGGCGCTGGCTCCGGCGCGGGCGCCGCCACCGGCCGCTCGTCCACCAGGTCCGGCTCGGCGTGCGCCGGTGCGAGCACGATCTGTGGTCCATCGGGGGTCATCCGGCGCGGCGCAGGGAGGTCATCCGTCCGGAGCGCGGTTCGCCTCCCGGGGCGCTCGCCGCTCACCGGCGTGCCGCACCCCGGAGCGAGCGCGGCCAGGAGCCCGGCCACGCAGAGCACACCCGTGCCGCGCCGCCGAGCGGCCGCGGCCTCGAGGGTCCGGGTCGCAACCCGATGCACCAGGGAACACGCCTCCAGCGGACAGGTGTACCCCGGAACCCGGGGCGCATCAGATTTTCGCCGGCCCGCGGCGCTCGAAGCCATCCATCGGCCAGCGCACCAGCTCCTCCATGGCCTTGAGATCTGTCATGTCGAGCAGGACGGGGGTGACGGAGATGAGCTGCTCGTCGAGCACCGCGTTGCAATCGCTCCCGGGCAGGTCCTCGTGCGAGTACTCCGTCCCACCGATCCAGTAGTACCTGCGGCCCCGCGGGTCGGTGTTCTCCACCACCTGGTTCCCGTAACTGTGCCTGCCGAGGCGGGTGACCGCCCAGCCCCGGGGCTCCGGCCCGGGGACGTTGACGTTCAAGAGCAACCGCGGTGGGAGCGTCTGCGAGAGCGCGGCCCGGGTGAGCGAGCGGGCGAACCGGGCGGCATGGGCGAAGTCGAGCCCGCGCCCACGGGCCACCAGGCTGAAGGCGATGGCGGGCACGCCGAGCAGGGTGGCTTCCATCGCCGCGGCCACCGTCCCCGAGTAGACGACGTCGTCCGCCATGTTCGGGCCGTGGTTGATGCCGGAGACGGCCAGGGCCGGTGGCGCGTCCTTCATCAGATGGTGGATGGCCAGGTACGCGCAGTCGGTGGGCGTGCCGTCCACCGAGAACCACCGCTCGCGCACCTTCCGGATGCGCAGGGGCCGGGCGAGAGTGATGGCGTGCGAGGCGGCGCTCTGCTCGTGCTCCGGCGCCACCACCCACACCTCGCCCAGCGGCTCCACCGCCTCGACCAGGGCGGCGAGGCCGGCAGACCCGATTCCGTCGTCGTTCGAGACCAGGATCCGGATGGCTCAGCTCCGCCCGCGCCCGAACGTGGCCCGGCCCGGGTATCGCGCGCCGGTACCGAGGGCCTCCTCGATGCGCAGCAACTGGTTGTACTTGGCGACCCGGTCGCTCCGGGAGAGCGAACCGGTCTTGATCTGCCCGCAGTCCAGCGCCACCGCGAGGTCGGCGATGGTGACGTCCTCGGTCTCCCCCGAGCGGTGGCTCATCACCGAGCGGTAGCCCGCGCGGTGGGCCATGCGCACCGCGGCGATGGTCTCGGTCAGGGTTCCGATCTGGTTCACCTTGATCAGGATGGCGTTGGCCACCCCGGAGTCGATGCCCCGGGCGAGCCGCTCGACGTTGGTGACGAAGACGTCGTCGCCCACCAGCTGCACCGAACCGCCCAGCGCGCGGGTCAGCGCCGCCCAGCCCTCCCAGTCGTCCTCGGCCATCCCGTCCTCGATGGAGACGATGGGGTACTTGCGGCACAGCTGCTCGTAGAAGCCGAACAGGCCCGCTGCGTCGTACGCCTTGCCCTCCCCCTTCAGCGTGTAGCGCTTGCTCTGGCGATCGAAGAACTCGCTCGCCGCGACGTCGAGCGCCAGCGCCACGTCCTTGCCCGGCGCGTACCCGGCGGCGGAGATGGCCTCGGTGACGAGCACCAGCGCCTCCTCGTTGGTGGGCAGGTCCGGGGCGTAGCCGCCCTCGTCCCCCACCCCGGTGGCGAGCTTCCGGGACTTGAGCCCCTTCTTGAGCGCGTGGAACACCTCGGCGCCCATCCGCAGCGCCTCGGCAAAGGTCGGCGCGCCGACGGGGACGATCATGAACTCCTGGAAGTCCACCCGGGTGTCGGCGTGGGCGCCGCCGTTGAGGATGTTCATCAGCGGGACGGGGAGCGTCCGGGCCTGGGCGCCGCCCACGTAACGCCAGAGCGGCAGCCCGATGGCCTGCGCGGCGGCGTGCGCGGTGGCCAGCGACACGCCGAGGATGGCGTTGGCCCCGAGCTTGCCCTTGTTGGGAGTGCCATCGAGCTCGAGCAGCCGGGTATCCACCGCGGTCTGGTCCAGCGCATCCATCCCCACCACCGACGGGGCGATGACGTCGCGCACGGTCGCCACCGCCTTCCGGACGCCCTTCCCGCCGTAGCGCGCGGGATCGCCATCGCGCAGCTCGATCGCCTCGTGCGCGCCGGTGGAGGCGCCGGAGGGGATCGCGGCCCGGCCCATGTCCCCGCCGTCGAGCGTGACCTCGACCTCCACCGTGGGGTTGCCGCGGGAGTCGAGGATCTCCCGGGCGAGGACGTCGATGATCTCCGTCATGGCCCGGGCCTTGTACGCACCCTCGGGGAGCGCGGGCAAGGACGGCGAACGCCGCAACGGCCGGCGCCTGAACTGCTCGTCAGTGGAGGTGGCGGAGGTCGATGACCACGACGCCCCGCTTGGGCTTCTCGTCGCGGCCGTCCTGGTCACTGCGACGCACGGGGCGCTCGGGCTCGTCGGGAGCCGGGAGGGGCAGCTCCACCGCCGGTCGCTCGCGCTCGTCGCGCTCCCGCCGATCCCGGCGGCCGACCTGGTCGATGACGAAGCTGTCGAGCATTCTCGTCTCCCACGAGGCCCGCGGCGCGCTGGCCTTTGACTCTCATTGTAATGCCTGAGGTCCCCCCCGCAAGGGTCGCTCTCGGCCGCCCAGGGCTCAGCGCTGCTCCGATCGTTTCTTGAATGCTTCCAGGAGCTTGGGGAGCGACTGATCGACCAGCGCGTTCACGATGGACCGCGGTACCAGGGGACCCACTCCCACCTCGATGGTGTACGTGGCGCGCGTCTTTCCCTCGGGCAGCGGTTCGAGCGTCCAGCTGCCGTGGTTGTCGCGCATCACCTCGCCCTTCACGAACGACCAGTGCACCGAGCGCGGACGGTCCTCCACGTGGTGAAGCGTGTAGTGGATGCGCTTGATGAGATCGATGCCGTAGTGGACGTCGGCCTCGTTCCCCTTGCGGTTGGCGGTCCTGGCCTCCTTCACCTCGGGCAGGAACTCGGCGTAGCGGTCGTAGTCGATGATGACGTCGAACACCCGGTCAGGCGGCGTGTCGATGACGATGCTCCGGGTGGCTCCGGCCATGCTCAGCGTCCTCCTGCCTGGCGAGAGAAGTACTCGGGCTTCTTCTCGAACCGATGCTGGGCCTGCACGTAACGGACGGTCCCGGTCTTGCTCCGCATCACCACCGACCAGGTCTCGGCGCCACCGCCGAAGAAGCGCACGCCCCTGAGGAAGTCGCTGGAGGTGACCCCGGTGGCGGCGAACATCACCTCCCCGCTGGCCAGCTCCTCGGCGGTGTAGATCCGGTTCATGTCGGTGACGCCCATCTTCCGCGCCCGGGCAATCTCCTCGTCGTTGCGCGGCCTCAGCCGGCCCTGCATGTCGCCGCCCACGGACTTCACCGCCGCCGCGGTGATGACGCCTTCCGGCGCCCCACCGGTTCCCATCAGCACGTCCACGCCGGTCTCCGGGAAGCAGGTGGCCACCCCACCTGCCACGTCGCCGTCCTCGATCAACCGGATGCGGGCCCCCGCAGACCGGACCTCGTTGATGAGCTCCTCGTGTCGAGGGCGGTCGAGGATCACCACCGTGAGGTCCCCGAGCTCGCGGCCCAGCGCCGAGGCGATGGACCTGAGGTTCTCGCTCGGGCTCTTGCGCAGGTCGATCGCCCCACGCGCCTGGGGGCCGACCGCCAGCTTCTCCATGTAGGTATCCGGCGCGTTGAGGAGCTTGCCCCGCTCGGCGAGCGCCACCACCGCGATGGCCCCCGGTCGCCCGTAGGCGCAGAGGTTGGTGCCCTCGAGCGGATCGAGCGCGATGTCGATGCCCGGATCCTCCTGCCCCCAGGTTCCGACCTTCTCGCCGATGTAGAGCATGGGGGCCTCGTCGCGCTCGCCCTCGCCGATGACCACCGTGCCCTGGATGTGCAGGGTGTCGAAGGCCCGGCGCATGGCGTCGACCGCGGCCTGGTCGGACAGGTTCTTCTCCCCCCGCCCCATCAACCGGGCCGCGGCGATCGCCGCCAGCTCGGTGACGCGCACCACCTCCAGCGCCAGGTTGCGGTCCATGGACGTCCTCCTCCCCCTGCAGGTGCCGCGGACCGTACTCCGCCCCGTGGAGCGAGGCGACGGCTCCGGGGTGCGCCCCCCGTCGCGGAGGCCGGGGGGCGTCAGGCGGTGGACGGGGTGACCAGGGCAGCCACCCAGTCGGGGAGGCGAGCCGGTCGGCCTGCCCTTCCGAGGCAGGCGTGCACCGTGCTGCCGGTGCAGAGCACGGCGTCCTCTCCCTCGCGGGTGACGTGGTAGCGGAAGGTGAGCGTCACCCGGGTCACCGCGGGAACCTCGGTGCCGATCAGGAGCACGTCCTCGTAGCGGGCTGGCGCCACGTACCGGCAGGTGGCCTCCACCACCGGAAGGCTGAACCCCTCGGCTTCCATCTCCCGGTAACTGCGGCCGTGGGCGCGGAGGAACTCGCTCCGGGCGAGCTCGAAGTAGCGGAGGTAGTTGGCGTAGTACACGACCCCCATCTGGTCGGTGTCGCCGTAGATGACCCTCACCCGCGCCTGGAACATCCGTCCCTCCTGTCGGGCACGGTAGGCGTGGCGGCGACGGCGGGACAAGCGCCGCGCGATCGACTGCGGGGGGCTACACTGCGCAGCGCTCGATGACCCGTGCCCTCGCCCTCGCACTCCTCCTGCTCGCCGCGCCCGCGCTGTGCAAGCCTCCGCGGCTCACGCTCTTCATCGCCGTGGATGCGCTGGGAACGGACCTGCTCCTCCGCTCCCGGTCCCAGCTCCGGGCGGGACTGGCCCAGCTCATCGACCGGGGCGCGTTCTATCCAGACGTGCGCTTCCAGCAGGCAGTGGTGGCGACCGCGCCGGGGCACAGCGTGCTCTCCACCGGCGCGTACCCCTGGCGCACCGGGGTGGTCGGCAACCGGCTGATGAACCGGGGCACCGGCAAGGAGGAGCCCGTCTTCTGGGACCCCACCCATCCGGTGCTCGAGGCCCCGGCGGGGGTGGAGGACGTCTCGCCCGAGGCATTGCTGGCCGAGACGCTGTCCGATCACCTCAGGCTCTTCACTGGCGGGCGGGGAAAGGCGATTGCCCTCTCCGGGAAGGCCCGGGCGGCGATTGCCCTGGCCGGGCGGCTGGGACAGCCGTTCTGGTTCAACGAGCAGGTGGGGCGCTTCGTGACCGGCACCGCGTACATGAAGGAGCTGCCGGCGTGGCTGCGGACGCTCAACGACCGGCGCATCCCCGACACGGCCTTCGGGACCGAGTGGGGTCTGGCGCTGCAGACCAAGGACTACCTCGGCGAGGACGATCGACCCTTCGAGGCACCTGGCTTCGGGATGGGCCGGACCTTCCCCCACCCGCTCAAGGGCGGAGCCCCCGCTCCAGGCGCGCCGTCGTACGCGGCTTTCGCCTCCTCTCCCTTCGCCAATGATCTGCTGGTCCAGGCGGCGAAGGCGGCCATCGCCGCCGAGGGGCTGGGAAAGGACGACGTCCCGGACCTCCTCTCGGTCAGCTTCAGCGCGACCGACCTCGTCTACCACCAGTACGGCCCGTACTCCTGGGAGATGCAGGACGCGCTGGTGCGGCTCGACCGGCAGATCGGCGATCTGCTCGCGGCAGCCGAGAAGGCGGCGGGCGGCCGGCAGGCCCTCCTGGTGGTGCTCTGCTCGGACCACGGCGGGGCGGCGCTCCCCGAGGAGTGGATCGCCGCCGGCATCAACGCCACGCGGGTGAAGCCCTCCGTCCTCCGGCAAGGCCTCGCCCAGGAGCTGCAGAACCGTTTCGGCGCACCGCTGCTGCTCGGGCTGGTGGACCGCGACGTGTTCCTCAACGCCAAGGCGCTCGCGGAGAAGAAGCTCGACCCGGCTGTGGTGCGCCGGGCCGCTTCCGACTGGCTGGCCCGTCAGCCCGGGGTCGCGCTCGCCGTGGCGCAGGACGAGCTCGAGTCCGGTCAGGAGCTGAGCGGCTTTCTCCCGGCGCTGCGCAGGAGTCATTACCCGGGCCGCAGCGGGGATGTGACGTTTCTCATGAAGCCGTACGCCGTGTTGACCGAGTACGATTCCGGCACCACCCACGGCGAGCCCTACGCCTATGACAACCAGGTCCCGCTGGTCCTCTACGGCAAGGGCGTGAAGCCCGGGCTGTACCGGATGCAGGTGCACGCCAGCGACGTCGCGCCCACCGCAGCGATGCTGATGGAGATGGGCGCGCCGGCCTCGGCCGAAGGCGAGCCGCGCGTCGAGTCCATCGTTCAGGGCCGCTGAGCGGGATCAGCGCTCGACGATCTCCAGCGACAGGTCCATCGCCCGCGCCGAGTGGGTGAGCGCGCCCATCGACACGAAATCGACCCCCAGCTGCGCCAGCTTCGGCAGCCGCTCCAGGGTCACGTTCCCGGAGACCTCGAGCTGCACCTTCCCGCCGGTGATCCGCACCGCCTCGGCGACGGTGGCGTCGTCCATGTTGTCCAGCAGCACCACGTCCGCGCCGCCGGCGATGGCGTCCGCGAGCTGCTCCAGCCGGGTGATCTCCACCTCGATTCTCACCAGCTGCGGTGCGTACGCCCGCGCCCGCCGGAGCGCCTCGCGCACGTCCCCGCCCACCGCGGCGAGGTGGTTGTCCTTGATCAGCACGCCGTCGAAGAGCCCGAAGCGGTGGTTGGACGCCCCTCCGGCACGCACCGCCTCCTTCGACAGCCCGCGCATCCCCGGGCTGGTCTTCCGCGTGTCCAGGACACGAAGGTGCGAGCCCCGCACCGCGTCCGCCGCCCGCGCCGCCAGCGTGGCGATGCCGCAGGTCCGCTGGAGAATGTTGAGCGCGGTCCGCTCACCGACGAGCAAGGTGCGCAGCCCGGCCGAGACGGAGCCGATGGCCGAGCGGCCAACGATGCGCGCCCCCTCCGGCTCGGAGAAGCGAACGTCCGCGCCCGGCTCCAGCCGGGTGAAGACCCGGGCGAAAGCGCGGGTCCCGGCGAGGACCAGCGGCTCCTTCGCCCACACCTCCGCCCGGCCCCGCGCATCCTCGGGGACGAGCGCCTGGGTGGTCACGTCGCCCGCAGCGCCCAGGTCCTCCTCCAGGGCCAGGTCGATCAACCGGTCGACGAAGTCCATGCGCTGGAGGTGGAGCCGACGGCGGTGACGACTAACGCCGAGACTTCCGGGCGGTGCGCCGGGCGCCGCGCCGGGCCTTGCGCGCCCCGCGCCGCTTCGCCACGCCCTTTCGGAGTGCGCCCCTGCGTGCGCTCTTCCGAGCCGCGGCCTTCTTCCTGCGCGCCGGCGCCTTCTTCGCGGCCTTGCGCTTCGGGGCCTTGCGGGCCGCCTTGCGCGCTGGCGCCGTCTTCTTCGCGGCGGGCTTCCTCGGAGCAGCGGAGCGCCGCGGTCGGGCGGCGGCCACGGGCGCGGCCGGAGCAGGCGACTCGCTGCCCATGCCCATCCCCATGCCCATGCCGCTGGAGGGCGCGGGCATGTCTCCGCCGATGCTTCCGCCCATGCCGCCCATCCCGTTCGACTCCATCTCTTCCGGTGTTCTCTCGGACATCGTTCCTCCAGGTCAGATCCGACTGAGGTTGTCCAGCAGCTTGGCCTTCCGGGCCTCGAGCTCGGTCACCCGGGCCCGATCCTTCTCCACCACGTCGGCCGGAGCCCGCGCGACGAAGCTCGGATTGTCCAGCTTTCGCCTCAAGGCTGCCAGATCCGACTCGACGCGGGCGATCTCTTTCCGCAGGCGCGCGCGTTCTTCGTCGAGATCCAACAACCCCGCCAGCGGGACGTAGACGGAAACCCCCTGTCCCACCCACGACGCCGATGACGGCGGCGGCGTCCCCACCGGCTGCACCGTGAGCTCCGACAGCCCGGCCAGCGGCTCGACGTAGCCCCGCGTGCGCTCCAGGGCCGCCTGGAGCGCTGCGTCGTCGGTCTGCACCACCGCCCGAATCCTCTGGAGTGGCGGGAGGTTGCTCTCGCCCCGAATGTTGCGGATGCCGTCGATGACCGCGATGACCGGCGCCATCTCCGCCTCCGCCGCGGGGTCCTCGGGCCCTGGCTGCGGAGACGCTGCGAGCATCAGGAATGCGTCTTCGGGCACCCCCGGAAGCCGGTGCCAGATCTCCTCGGTGATGAAGGGGATGAAGGGGTGCAGCAGCCGCAGCACCCGGTCCAGCACGTGGATCAGCACCGCCCGGGTGGTGTCCCTGCGCTCGGCGTCGGTGCCCTGGAGTCCAGGCTTGGCGAGCTCGATGTACCAGTCGCAGAAGGCGTGCCAGGTGAACTGGTAAAGGGAGGACGCGGCCTCCGCGAACTCGTAGCGGCCCAGCGCGTCGTTCACCTCGCGGGTCACCCGCTCGGTCCGCGAGAGGACCCACCGGTCGGCGAGCGTCAGCGCCCGGTCGCGCAGCGGAAGGTTCCCGGGATGGAAGTCACCGAGGTAGAGCAGCAGGAAGCGCGAGGCGTTCCACAGCTTGTTGGTGAACGCCTTGTAGCCGTTGACCCGGTCGAGCGAGAGCTTGATGTCCCGGCCCTGCGCCGCGAGCGCTGCGAGCGTGTAACGCAACGCGTCAGCCCCGAACGCCGGCATCCCTTGCGGGAACTTGTTGCGCAGGCTGGGGGGGAGCGCCTCTGCCGTCTGGCCGTGGATGACGTCGAGCGGGTCGACCACGTTCCCCTTCACCTTCGACATCTTCTCGCCCTTCTCGTCGCGCACCATCGCGTGCAGATAGACGGTGCGGAAGGGCACATCGCCCATGAAGTGCAGGCCCATCATCATCATCCGGGCCACCCAGAAGAAGAGGATGTCGTGCCCGGTCTCCAGAACGGAGGTCGGGTAGAAGGTCTTCAGCTCCGGTGTCCTCTCCGGCCATCCCAGGGTGCTGAAGGGCCAGAGCGCCGAGCTGAACCAGGTGTCGAGCACGTCCGGGTCCTGGCTCAGCGCCGAGCCGCCGCACGAAGGACACGCCGCAGGCCGGGCCCGGGCCACGATGGGCGTGGCCTTCTCGAGGTCGAGCGCGCCCGAGGCGGTGCGGGGGGTGCACGCCTCGCAGTACCAGGCGGGGATTCTGGTGGCCCCACCACAGCTGCCGGCTCACGCACCAGTCCTGGATGTTGCGCATCCAGTGGAAGTAGGTGGCGTTCCAGCTCTCGGGGAGGATGGTGGTCCTGCCCTGCTCCACCGCCTCGATGGCCGGCCTGGCCAGCGGCTCGATCCGCACGAACCACTGCGGCGACAGGCGCGGCTCGACGATGGTCCCGCTCCGCTGGCAGAGCCCGATGCTCAGGGTGTGCGGCTTCTCGGAGACGAGCAGCCCCTGCGCGGCGAGGTCCTCGAGCACACGGGTACGCGCCTCGAAGCGGTCGAGCCCGGCGTACGGCCCGGCGGCCTCGGTGGTCCGTGCGGCCTCGTCGAGGATGGAGATCATCTGCAGCGCGTGCCGCAGCCCGGTCTGGTAGTCGTTGAAGTCGTGCGCCGGGGTCACCTTCACCACCCCGGTGCCGAACTCCGGGTCCACCAGGGTGGCGTCGGCGATGACCGGAATCTCCCGCTCCAGCAGCGGCAAGATGACCGTCTTGCCGATCAGATCCCGGTAGCGCGGGTCGTCCGGGTGCACCGCCACCGCGGTGTCGCCGAGCATCGTCTCCGGGCGGGTGGTGGCCACGGTCAGGAACCGGTCCTGCCCCTTCACCGGGTAGCGGATCTCCCAGATGGACCCCTGCCGCTCCTCGTGCTCCACCTCGAGGTCGCTGAGCGCGGTCCGGCAGTCCGGGCACCAGTTGATCAGCCGGCTGGCGCGGTAGAGCAGCCCCTCCTCGTACAGACGGACGAACACCTCCAGCACCGCCCGCGAGCTGCCCTCGTCCATGGTGAAGCGAGAGCGGCTCCAGTCGAGGCTCGCCCCCAGGTGCTCGTGCTGCTCCTGGATGCGGGCGCCGTAGCGCTCCTTCCACTCCCAGACGCGGCGCACGAACTCCGCCCGGCCGAAGTCGTGGCGGGACTTTCCCTCGGTCTTCTTCAGCTCCCGCTCGACCACCATCTGGGTGGCGATGCCGGCGTGGTCCACCCCCGGCTGCCACAGGGTGTTGAACCCGCGCATCCGGTGCCAGCGGATGAGGATGTCCTCCAGGGTGGCGGTGAGCGCATGCCCGATGTGCAGCGACCCGGTGACGTTGGGTGGCGGCAAGATGATGCAGTACGGCGGCTTGCTCGACGTGGCTTCCGCCCGGAAGCAGCCGGCGGCTTCCCAGCGCCGGTACCAGCGCGCCTCCACCTCCGCAGGCTCGTAGGCCTTCGGAAGTCCCTCCTGATCGTCCTCGGACATACCCGTGTGGAGGGGCTGTTTAGCCTTTTCCGTCCCGCTCGCGCATCGTCCGCTCGGCGATTTCGCGAACGATCGTCTCCGCGAGCTGGGGGACAACTTCCCAGGCGATCTTCTCGATGACCTCGCGCGAGGCCTTCCCCAGCGCCTCGCGGAGACGGGCTTCGCCCCCGTCGGCGGCCGCGGCCGCCGGCTCGGTCCCGAGGTCGAGCGACATCTCCTCCGCGGCAGCCGGCGGGGGGATCTGCGGTTCCACCTGGTAGCCCCGGACGGGGGTGTTGGCCGGGGCCGAGAGCCCGAACGGGTCACGGGCGCGGGCGGTGGCGGGCGCCGCGGGGGTGGCCGGCACGGGCGGCAGCGGCGCTGCGCCGGGTGCCCGGGGGAAGCCACCCGGGGTCATCGGAGCCGCCGGGCGTGCGAAGCCGGACTGGGTCCCGAGCGGCATCCCTGGCCGGGTCATCCCCGGGACGGTGCCGCCGGTCATCGGCTGAGGGGGCCGCGGGAGCCCGCTCGTTGCCGCTCCGGTCGGACGGCCCAGAGGCACGCCCGGCTGGGTGATGGGGCGGGCGACGGGCTGAGGCGCCGGACGGGGAACGCCCGCCATCGGGGTCGGGGCCGGGCCGGCGGGCCGGGGAATGCCGGCGGGTCCCGGCATCGGCTGGGGGACTCCGGCGGTGGGGACGGGACGCGGCGCACCCGCCGGGGAGAAGGCGCCCGTCGCCGCGGGGCGTGGCGCGCCGGAGGCCATTGGCTGGCTGGGGCGGGGAACCGCAGGCTGCGACGTCGCTGGGGGCGGAGCCACCGCCGCCGGGCGAGCCGGCATCATCGGCTGACCCAGCGGAAGCCCGACCAGGGTGCGGACCCGGTCGAGGAAGGCCTGGCTCTCGAAGGGCTTGGTGATGTGCGCGTCCGCCCGGGCGGCCCGGGCGCGCGCTTCGTCGAACGGCTCGAAGTTGCCGGCCAAGAGAAGCACTGGCGTGGAGGCGGTGGCCGGGTCCGACTTGAGCGTCTCGCAGACCTCGTAGCCGCTCCGGCCAGGCATCAGCACGTCGGCGATGACCAGGTCCGGGCGCATCTCGCGGGCGCGGGCAATGGCATCGATGCCGTTGTCCACCGCGGTGATCTGGAAATCCTCGAGCGCGAGCACCATCCCGATGACCTTGCGGATGGTGAGCGAGTCATCGGCGACGAGCAGGGTCTTCGGCATGTCAGGCCAGGGCATCTGAGGGGCCGGGCCTCGGCCCTGTCAAGTTCGAGGCTCCCAGCAGCCGCGTCACGTCCGGCGCGAGCACCACGCGCCCATCGGGCGTCTGCCACCGCCCCGCCTCCTCCCCGGCGACGAGCCGTTGCTCGATGCCCAGCACCCGCGAGGCGCACAGCGCGACCTGGATCCCGGCGAGCTCCAGCAGGACGACTTGTGGCTCGACCGCCAGCTGCCGGCCGAGGAAGGCGGGGAGCGCGTACACCGGCCAGAGCGCGCCGGCGTGGGCGAGCAGCCCGGCCACCACCCCTCCCGGCACCGGGAAGGGACAGAAGGCGGCCAGCACGGGGGAGATCTGCAGCACGTGGGCAAGCGGCACGCCGAACAGCGTCTCCCCCGACTCGAAGAGGAGCGCCGGACCCTGCGGGGCCTCCAGCCAGCTGACGACGCGCGGGGTGGGCGACGGGAGCATGCAGGTCTGCCCCAGCGCCTCGGCCCGCAGATCGAGGTAGAGCCGCCCCTGGTGCTGCAGCGCTCCCCGGACCAAGGTGCCGATCCGCTGTGCGAGATCCCGGGTGAGCTGGAAATGTGGCGCGCCGGCGACGTCCGCCACTTCCGCACCTTCTCGCACGCGGACCGCCAGCGTGGGGCTGGTGTCGAGCAGGACCGCGAGCCCCGGCCGCCGCTCCGGTGCGCCGCCCATGAGCGTGGACAGGTCTTCCAGGGGGAAGACGCCGCGCACGGTGGCGCGTTCCCCGTCCGGATCGGGGGGCGTCACCTCGAGAACCCGGGAGGCCTCGAGGGCGTACCGCGCCGGCCCGGCCTCGAACAGGAGCGCGAGTCTCCGACCTCCGTCATGCATGTGCGCAGCCATGGAGGGACTTCCCGGATCCTGTCATGCTCGCCGGCCAGGCGCGAAGGACGAATGGCGACCATCCTGCTGGTGGATGACGAGAAGGTCGCCCGTACGGTGTACGGCGACTACCTGACCGAGGCGGGTCACACGGTGACCTGCGTCAGCTCGGTGGCGGAGGCGCGCGCCGCGCTGGCGCTGCACCCGGTGGATCTGGTGGTCACCGACCTCATCCTTCCCGCGGGCGACGGGATGGACGTGCTCCAGCACACCCGCGAGCGGTACCCGGGGGTGGAGGTGGTGGTCATCACCGCACTGGACAAGGTGGACCCGGCGGTCCGCGCCATCAAGAGCGGCGCCGCCGAATATCTGGTCAAGCCGGTCAAGCCCGAGGCGCTGAACCACGCGGTGAACCGGGCCCTGATGACCCGGGCGCTGCTGGCGGAGAACGCGGCGCTCAAGCGGCACCTCTCGCTGGTGGAGGCGGGCCAGCGGCTCCTCACCATGCTCGACCGTCCGCGCCTGGCGCAGGCCGCGACCTCGGCCTTCCTCCAGCTGTCGGGAGCGGAGGGAGTGCTGCTCTGGTCCCGGAGCGGCGACACGGTGCGGCTGGAGGCCTCCGAGGGCATCTCCTCCGAGGCGCTCCGGCACCTGGTGGTCCGCTACGACGCCGAGCTCCCCGACCTCCCGGCGCGGCCGCTGGAGGCGGCGTGGCCCGAGGGCGCGGGCCGGGTGCTCGGCTTCCCGGTGGGTGAGGCCGGTCGCCACCGCGGCTGGGCGCTGTTGCTCAGCCGCGCACCGGCCAGCGACACCCTGCGGGAGGCCGCCGAGTACCTGGCGCGGCACCTCGCCCTGGCCTGGGACCACGTCGAGCGCTTCGCTCGGGTGGAGGACCTGGCCTACCTCGACGACCTCACCCGGCTCTACAACGCTCGCTACCTCGACGAGGCGCTCGACCGGGAGCTGCACGGCAGGGGACCCTTCAGCCTCCTCTTCCTCGACCTCGACCACTTCAAGAGCGTCAACGACACCCACGGGCACCTGGTGGGGAGCAAGCTCCTGGTGGAGGCCGCGCGGGTGGTGAAGTCCTGCACGCGGGATCAGGACGTGGTGGCCCGCTGGGGCGGCGACGAGTACGTGGTGCTGCTGCGCGAGACCGACAGCGGCGGCGCGCTCAAGGTGGCCGAGCGCATCCGGCGGACGGTGGAAGCCCACTCCTTCCTCGCCCGCGAGGGCTATGGGCTGGGGGTGACGGTGTGCATCGGGGTGGCGAGCCATCCCGAGCACGGGGTGGACCGGCGCACCCTGCTCGACCTCGCCGACCGGGCGATGTACCGCGGCAAGCGAACCTCGCGGAACGTGGTCTACGTCGCAGCCCCCGGGGCCGAGGAGGTCGTGAAGCGCAGCGGGGCGGCGTGAGAGCCGTTCTCTCTCCGGCGCGACAATGTCCAGCGCGGGGCTTGTGGCGGACGGCGGAAGCGCTCTAAGCCCCGACTCGCCGTGCGGGCACTCCGTCCTCGACCCCGGGCGCTGCTCCCGGGCCTGCTGCTGCTGGGCCTCGCCGGATGCGAGCAGCCCCCCGTTTCCGAGCTGACGTTCCGGGTGGGCTATCCGGACCTGCCGAGCACGGTGCTGCTGTACGTGGCCCATGACGCGCGGCTCTTCGCCGCCGAGCACCTCCGGGTGGAGGCCAAGGTCTTCCCCACCGGGCGCGAGGCGCTGGACGCGGCCATCGCCGGCGACCTCGACGCCGTGGTGGTCTACTCGACGCCGGTGGTGGTGGAGGCGATGCGTGGCGAGGACGTGGTGGTCCTCACCACCCTCCACCGTTCCGACGGCCTGACCGGGCTCGCGGTCCACCCCCGCTCGGGGATTCGCAGCGCCGCCGACCTGCGCGGCCATCGGATCGGCGTCACCCCCGGAACCTCCTCCCAGCTGGCGCTGGACGTGATGCTGGCCGAGGGGGGCCTCGAGCCCTCCGAGATCCAGGCCATTCCCGGCCAGCCGAAGGAGTTGATGGCGGCCCTGGCCGAGGGACAGCTCGACGCCGCCTCGCTCTGGGTGCCGAACCTCCTGCTCGCCACGGGCAAGGGGCCGGGTCAGGCGCGGCTCCTGACCTCGGAGGTGTACGCGGACATGAGCATGCTCGCCGGCATGCGCCCGCGCATCGAGGCCCGCCGGATGGAGGCCCGGCGCTTCCTCCGGGCGTTGCTACGGGCGCAGGCGATGATTCGCCGCCGTCCCCAGCTGGTGGAGTCCACCTTGCGGCCCCGGTTTCCGCAGCTCGACGCCGAACAGCTGGCCACCGTCATCTCGCACTCGAGGTTCGAGCTCGGGCTCTCGAACCTCCTGCTCAGCACGCTCCGCCAGGAGGGCGCCTTTCTCGAGCAGCGAGGGGAGACTCGGGCCGAGCGGGTCCAGTTCCGGGACGTGCTCGCCCCTTCGATGCTCGAGGAGCTGGCCCCGGAGTCGGTGACCCTCCTCAGCCCTCCGGAGCGGCCTCTCCGGTGAGCCTCGGACGCAAGCTCGTCGGGCCCCAGGTGCTGCTCCTCGGGCTCATCGCTGGACTGGCCGCGACGCAGCTCCTGGTGGCGCGGCACGAGCGGCGTCAGCTGGAGGAGACGACGCAGCGGCTCCAGCAGACCGGGCTGCGAATCCAGCGGCTCGCCCAGCTCTTCTCCGACACCGAGCGCGATCTCCTCTCCGAGGTCATCACTCGCCAGGACCTGCTCACCCGCCGCATCGAGGAGAGTGAACGGGAGATCGATCTGTTGCTGGAGGAGCTCGCGCGGGCCGACTGGCACCCGCCGGGGGACACCCTCCTCCAGGACCTCCAGCGCCTGCGGGGACCGCTGGTCGAGGCCCAGCACGGGCTGCTCCAGGCGCGGGCCAGCGGCGAGAGCCGCTCGACGTTCGTCCGCTGGTGGTTCCTGGATCAGCGCGCCAACGCGGTTCTCGCCGACCTCTCGGCCGACAACCTCAAGGGCGTCGACCGGATCCTCGTGCAGGTGGGGACCACCCGACGTCGCTCGGACGTTCTGTTGCTCAGCCTCACCCTGCTCTGCGCGCTCACCGTGCTGGGGATGACGCTGTTCGTGTTCCGCGGCGTGGTCGGGCCGCTGGTTCGCCTCACCGCCGCCAGCCAGACGCTGGGCGACGGGAGCACGGTGCCGGTGCTCCCCGGGAGGCGGGACGAGCTCGGCGCGCTCTCGCGGGTGCTGGCCAGGACCACCGAGCGGCTGGTCAGCACCAACGCCGAGCTCCAGGAGTCGCTGGCGGTGCGGGAGCGGTTCCTCTCCATCGCTGCCCACGAGCTGCGGACCCCGCTCACCTCGCTGTCGCTCCAGCTGGCGCTGCTCCAGCGGCGGATCGAGCAGGGGGCGGATCGGGAGGCGCTGCGGGCCAACGCCGATGCGCTCGGCCGCCAGGCCCAGCGGCTGGCGCAGCTGGTGGGAGAGCTGCTGGACGTGACCCGCATCCAGCGGGGGCGGCTCGACCTCCAACGGGAGCAGGTGCGGCTGGACACGCTGGTCCAGGAGGTCTGTGCCCGCTGCGCCCCGCTGCTCGACGCCGGTCAGAACCGGCTCTCCCTCGACCTCGAACCCGAGGTGGTGTGCGAGGTGGATTCCTCGCGCCTGGACCAGGTGCTGGTCAACCTCCTGGGGAATGCCGCGCGGCATGCCCGGGGCGCGGAGATCGAGGTCGCCCTGTGGACCTCGCCCCGGGAGACCTGTCTTCGCGTCAGGGACTCGGGTCCCGGCATTCCCGAGGCGGTGCGGGCCAGGCTGTTCGAGCCGTTCGCCCGCGCTCCGGGCGCTGCGCCCGGGCTCGGCCTGGGGCTCTTCATCAGCCGGGAGATCGTCGAGGCCCACGGCGGGCGCATCGAGATGACGACGGCCCGCGGGGAGGGAACGGTCTTCACCGTTCACCTTCCGCGGCCCGGGAGATTGCGCTCGGCGCTGACCGGGTAAGGTCAGGGCGGCCGCAGTCGAGATCCGGGTCAGCGGATCCTCGGGCGCTAGGGTCGGCGAGTTCAGGGCGGCCGCAGTCAGTTAGTCAGGCGGCCGCAGTCGAGATCCGGGTCAGCGGATCCTCGGGCGCTAGGGTCGGCGAGTTCAGGGCGGCCGCAGTCAGTTAGTCAGGCGGCCGCAGTCAGCTCTAGTGGAGCTCTAGTGGCCGGTCCTCAGTAATCCATGTCCTCGCCGCCGTAGTCCGGCCCGCCGGCGGCGGCGCCGCCCTTGCTCTTCTTCTTGGGCTTCTCGGCGACCATGGCCTCGGTGGTCAGGAGCAGCGAGGCGACGGAGGCGGCGTTCTGGAGCGCGGTCCGCTCGACCTTGGTGGGGTCGATGACCCCGGCCTTCTCCAGATCCTCGTAGGTCTCGGTGCGGGCGTTGAGGCCGAAGGCGCCCTTGCCGGCCATGACCTTGTCCACCACCACCGCGCCTTCCAGTCCGGCGTTCTGGGCGATCCTCCGGAGGGGCTCGACGAGGGCGCGCTTCACGATGTCCACGCCGAAGGACTGCTCGCCCGGAATCTTGAGGGTCTCCAGGGCCGGCAGGCAACGGAGGTACGCCACGCCGCCGCCGGGGACGATGCCCTCCTCCACCGCGGCGCGGGTAGCATGCAGCGCGTCCTCCACCCGGGCCTTTCGCTCCTTCATCTCCGTCTCGGTGGCGGCGCCGACCTTCACCACCGCCACCCCGCCCACCAGCTTGGCCAGCCGCTCCTGGAGCTTCTCCCGGTCGTAGTCGCTGGTGGTCTCGTCGATCTGGACGCGGATCTGCTTGATGCGGGCCTCGATGTCCGGCTTCTTCCCCGCGCCATCGATGATGGTGGTGTTGTCCTTGTCGATCTTCACCTTCTTGGCGCGGCCGAGGTCGTTGAGGGTCACGCTCTCGAAGGTGATGCCCAGCTCCTCGCTGACCACCGTGCCGCCGGTCAGGACGGCGATGTCCTTGAGCATCTCCTTCCGGCGGTCACCGAAGCCCGGCGCCTTCACCGCGGCCACGTTGAGCACGCCGCGGAGCTTGTTCACCACCAGGGTGGCCAGGGCCTCGCCCTCCACGTCCTCGGCGATGATCAGCAGCGGCTTGCCCGAGCGCGCCACCTGCTCCAGCAGCGGGATGAGATCCGCCATGGCGCTGATCTTCTTCTCGCTGATCAGGATGGACGGGTCGTCCAGCTCGACCTCCATCCGCTCGCGGTTGGTGACGAAGTACGGGCTGATGTAGCCGCGGTCGAACTGCATGCCCTCCACCACCTCGAGGGTGGTCTCCAGCGCCTTGCCCTCCTCGACGGTGATGACCCCCTCCTTGCCCACCTTCTCCATGGCCTCGGCGATGATGTTGCCGATGGTCTCGTCGCCGTTGGCGGAGATGGCGCCGACCTGGGCGATCTCCTTCTTGTCCTTGGTGGGCTTGCTGAGCTTCCTCAGCTCGGCCACCACGGTCTCCACCGCCCGGTCGATGCCGCGCTTGAGCTCCATCGGGCCGTGGCCGGCGGCCACCAGCTTCAGGCCCTCCTCGTAGATGGCCCGGGCGAGGATGGTGGCGGTGGTGGTGCCGTCGCCGGCGGTCTCGGAGGTCTTGCTCGCCACCTCCTTCACCATCTGGGCGCCCATGTTCTCGAACTTGTTCTCCAGCTCGATCTCCTTGGCCACGGTGACGCCATCCTTGGTGATCGTCGGAGACCCGAACGACTTCTCGATGACCACGTTCCGGCCCTTGGGGCCGAGGGTCACCGCGACCGCGTCGGAGAGGACCCGCACCCCGCGCAGGATCGCGTCGCGCGCGCCCTGGTGGAAATAGATTTCCTTGGCTGCCATCTGCAAACCTCCGGAAAACCTGCGTTTTTGAAAGTCGCCGGACTTGGCACTCCCCGGCTGCGAGCGCCAACCTAAAGGTCCCAGCGGCGTTGTCAACGTGAAGTGAGAGTCTCTCTGAAGGGTGCGAATCCTTTACGGGGTGGTGGGCGAAGGCATGGGGCACGCCACCCGGTCACGGGTGGTCCTCGAGGAGCTGGTCAAGGAGCACGAGGTGCAGGTGGTCGCCTCGGGCCGGGCACATGCGTACCTCGCCGAGCGCTTCCCGGACGTGCACCGCATCTGGGGGCTCACCATCCACTACGAGGGAAACGCCATCCGCCGGATCCCCACCGTGCTCCGCAACCTGCGCGGCGCGGTCCGGGGCTGGCCGAGGAACGTGGCCGAGTACTTCAAGCTCGTCGCCTCGTTCCGGCCCGAGGTGGTGATCAGCGACTTCGAGAGCTTCAGCTACTACTTCGGCAAGGCGCACCGGATCCCGGTCATCGACCTGGACAACATCCACGTCATCAGCAAGTGCCGGCACTCGCCCGAGCTGCTCCGCGGTCACGAGCGCGACTTCGGGCTCATCCGCAGCGTGGTTGCGGCCAAGCTGCCTCGGTGCTTCCACTACGTCATCCCGACGTTCTTCTACCCGCCCGTCCGCTCGAGGCGAACCACGCTGGTCCCGCCGGTGCTCAGACCCGAGGTGGTCGCGGCGAGGAGCGAGCGCGGCGAGCACCTCCTCGTGTACCAGACCGCGACCACCAACGTGGCCCTGCCGGAGGTGCTGCGCCGGCTCGGCGTCCCGGCGCGGGTCTACGGACTGAAGCGCGACTTGAAGGAAGATCTGGTGGAGGGGAGCGTGACCTACCGACCCTTCAGCGAGGCGGGCTTCATCGCCGATCTCCGCACCGCCCGCGCCGTGGTCGCCGGGGGCGGATTCACCCTGCTGAGCGAGGCGGTGTACCTCCGCAAGCCCGTGCTCTCCGTCCCGGTGGAACGGCAGTTCGAGCAGGTGCTCAACGCCCTCTACATCCAGGAGCTCGGCTACGGCGCCTACGCCCGGCGCCTGGGGGACGAGGTCCTCGAGACCTTCCTCGCGCGCGTGCCGAAGTACGAGCAGGCACTCGCCGGCTACACCCAGGACGGCAACAGGGTCGCCCTGACAGCGGTGAACGAGCAGCTGACCCGGGTGGCGGCACGGAAGAGATCGAGGGTGAACGCCCTGCCGTGACCAACCTCGGGCTGGCGATTGGACTTTGGGCGTAGACAGTCGGACGAGGTCCCGCCCCGCCCTCACTGATATCGCCAGGACGGTTTGGGCCCATGTCCTGGCGAAGGTGGAGAACGACCGTCTCGTTCCGCCTGATGCTCGTCTCCGCTCTCTCCCTGGGCAATGCGGGAGCCGCCATGGAGAACGATCTTGCCGACGCGGGCACCGGCTACCCCGAAAATCCGGTGTCCGACTACGTCAATCGCTCGAGCGATGGTCTGACCTCCGTCGAGGTGCCCGGCCCCAGCGCTCCGAGCGTCACCTCCGTCGACGTCGCCACGCCCGCGCCGACGTCGCCTTCAGCAAGGAGGGGGTGAGCTTCTACTTCTCGGTCGGCGAAGCGTTCTGAACGACTCTCCCCGACGGGTCCGAGCGTGCGCCGGGCCGGAGCATTGCCCTGGCCCCCGACGGCACATCTCGGTGGACAACGTGCCGGTGCCCGGCCACCATCTGCTGCTCCTGGTAGAGCCTCCGAGCCTGGTGGCCGGCCTGGTCTTCAAAACCAGTGGGACGGCGCGCGAGCGTCGTCCGGGTGGTTCGATTCCGCTGCTCTACCGAACGAGGTGCAGGACGTGCAGCATCTGATCAGCGCGTCGAGCCTGCTGCAGTACCTGCTCTTCCTCTGCGTCGTCACCGCGCTGGCCAAGCCGACGGGAGGCCACCTGGCGCGCGTCCTCGGCGAGACACCGCCCTTCTACCGTCTGCTCGGTCCGGTCGAGCAGCTGGTCTTCCGGCTCATCGGCCCCTAGAGGACCCCTTGAGGGGTTCGCGCGAGCGTCGTCCGGGGGCCGCGGCCGCTCAGTTCGCCGGGACCCCGAGGTAGGTCTCGTCGTGCCAGTCCCCGGTGGTGTAGACGAAGCCGCCGAGCATTGGCGCGGCGACCCCCGAGAACCGCTTCACCGGCATGGGCGTCAGCTCCACCCAGGTATCGGTCGCCGGATCGTACGCGGTCGTGTCGTCGACCAGGACCGCGTTGGCAATCTCCCCCCCGAGCACGAGGATGCGGTCTCGGAAGACGAAGGTGCTCTCGGTGATGTGGCTCCGGGCCCGGGGCATGCTTGCCCCGCGGGTCCAGGTGTCGGTAGCCGGATCATAGACCTCCACGTCCGGGACCGTGACCAGGGTCTCATCGTGATCGTGCTGCCCGCCGATGACGTAGATCTTCCCGGCGTAGACGGCCGAGCCGACGTGGTTGCGCGGCGTGGGGAGGGAGGCGGCGCTGGTCCAGCCGGTCGCCCCTCCCGCGAGATCGAGTACCCAGTGCTGGTTGGTGTCGTGTGCCTGTCTGGCGCTCAGGCCGCCCATGAAGTGGAGCTTCCCGCCGAGGTAGGCCAGCGTCCCGGCGCCCCGCGCGTCCGGGAGCGCAGGCATCGCCTCGTACCGGTCGCCCGCCACGCGGTACGCCCAGACGTGGACCGTTCCGAACACCTGGTAGGTCCGGGAGGCATCCTCGACGAAGCCGCCGACCAGGTAGACGTCGGTGCCGTCGGTGGCCGTGCCGGCGTGGCTGACTCCTTCTGGAAGGTCGGCGAGCCGGGTCCAGGTGTTGCTCGCGGGGTCGTAGGCGAAGGCGTGACGGGTGGGGGTGCAGCACGGCTTGAACGGGTCGAAGCCACCAAACGTGTAGAGCTTGCCGCCCACCAGCGCGCCCTGGGATTCGCTGGTCCCCTCGGGCCGGAGCGCGAGCTGGCTCCAGCGGATGGCGGTGAACCCACCGCCGCCCGCTCCCCCGTCCGGGACGCCGCCATCCGGGGTCCCGGCATCGGGTGACCCCTCGGGACCTGCATCGGGTGGCCCCGCATCCGGTCCAGCGTCGGTGCCGGCGTCCAGCCCGGTGCCGCCGTCCGTGCCCCCCGGCCCCCCGTCCGGTCCCGACGCGATCTTTCCCGGCCCCGAGGAGCCGCAGCTCAACAGTGCAGCGACGACTGCGATGGTCCACCCGCGATGCAAACCCGCGCCCTCCTGCCCGCTCACCCGGGGGCCGCCCGTCCTCGGGGCATCCGCCTCGAGGAAGGGAATGCCGATGCCCGGGGATGGCATCCAGTGGCTGGCGGTGAACGCTCGCCGGTGGACAGTCCACCCGCACGGCCGCTCAACCCGGCGGCGACGGAGGCACGGGCGCCGGAGCCGTCACCACCTTCGGCGGCCGCGGTCGCCACAGCCCGCCGGTGCCGAGCGCGTTCCACCCGGCCCGCACCCAGGACAGGAGCGCAGTCGCCATCCAAAGAGCCCAGGCAAGCATCGCCAGCCGGTAGACGAGCAGGGGCACCGAGAAGACCAGCGGTCGGGGGAGCGCGCCCGGCACGCGGTCGGCGGTCCAGCGCAGCGACTCGAGCACCGAGCCGTTGCCGGCGATCTGCATGTCGGGCTGGCCGAGCAGCCCGCGCCGGACCGCCTCGAAGAGGGCAAGGAGGGCGAACCCGGTGGTCACCACCAGCGCCAGCTGCATCAGGTTGAACGCCCACCACGGCCGTACCCGGGCGCCGAACGCGCCACGCCACCCGAGCGCCAGCAGCCACAGCACCACCAGCGCCGCGGAGGGAACCGAGACCTGCGTCAGGCCCACCCCGAGCAGCATCCAGGCGCCGAGCCGCAGCGGGCTGTGTGGCACCCGGGCGAGCGCCAGCGCAACCAGCGCCGTCACCAGCAGCACGCTCCAGAAGAGCACCGCCGGGCCGAAGGTGGGCCCGGCCAGCCAGAGGACCCAGCGCTGCGCAGGAAGAGAGACGACCACGTCCACGTTCGCGCCCGGAGCGCCCGCATCCACGGCCGAGGGCCGGAATGCCGCCGTGATGCCGCGCGGCTCACGCCACCGCACCGCCACCTGCGACCTGGGCGGGGTGAGCGTCACCAGCAGCCGGCTTCCGTCCAGCCGCACCGGCTGTGCCTGTCCGTTCACGGCCAACCCGAGCAGCTCGATCCCGGGCGGCAGCGCCAGCACGTGCTGTCCGCCGCGGCTGGTCCGGAAGACCAGCTCCAGGCCCACCTCCGTCGCATGCAGCCCGGGGCGCACCTCCTCCTTGCCGCTGTCGAGAGTGAGCGTCGCCCCACCGATGCCCTCCGGCCGGGTGACCTGGATCGACACCGACTCCCCCGGCCAGGGAAGCCAGGTGGGCTGGTGCGACTCGGCCCCGGCGCCCGGGTGCACGGGGGCGATGCCTCCGAGCTGGACGTGCCACATCGGCCCTGCATCGAGGACCCAGCGCTCCACGAACGAGGCGGACGAGGGTGCGGAAAGCGACAGCGCCGGACGCTGCTCGAGGGTGCTGCGCCAGGACAGGCTCGCCGTTCCGGGCGGGAGATTGACCGCGACCGCTCCCTCGCTGACCGGTAGATCCGCGGTCAGCACCGCCTCGCCGGGCAGCAACGGGACGCGGAGCACGACCGCGCTTCCCGGCGGCGACAGCCGTTCGACCTCGGTCTCCACGTTCCAGGTCAGCCCCAGCCGGAGCGTGCGCGTGACCCGGGCGAAGGCCGGGAGCGCTCCGGGGCGCAGCGCCTCGCCACCGCCGGCGCGCTCGAGACGGCTGAGCTGCAAGGTCGGCTCGGGCCGACCATCCTCGCGGACGCCGTCCACCTTCCAGCCCCGTGCCTGGACGGTGAGGTACCGCGGACGGAGCCCCAGCGGGAGCTGCGCCGAGTCGGCCCGGGGGAGGGCACCGGACATGAGCACGGTGTGGACACCGGGCCGGAGCACCAGCCAGCTCACCCCCTCGACCTGGCGCAGCGCCACCGCCGGCTTTCCATCGAGCAGGATCTGCTCGGGGCGCCACCCTTCCCCGCCACCGGCGAGCGGCACCGCGACCAGCGCCGCGGCCTGGAGCTCCACCCGGAGCTTCAGCCTGACGGGGTCCACTTCCAGGAAGGCCCGGCCCGCAGAGGCGCAGCTCGGCGCGCACCTGGGCGCCTCGAGGAGCTTGTCCCGAAGCTGGACCAGACGCTCGTCGCTGGGCTGCTCCTCGGCGCGCGCCGGCCGGGGAGCAGCGAGGAGGAGGGCCATCGCCGCGGCCGCCGCCGCCGAGCCAGTCCGGGGCGCCGCCGGACGCCACGGCCCGGAGCGGAGGAGCAGCAGCGACCCCAGCCAGGCGAGGAGCGCCACCCGCAGCAGCCCGAGGACCACGTTCTCGGTGGGCGAGAGGAGCCACAGATGCAGAGACTGGCCCTGCTGCACCGGGCCGCTCCAGCGCAGCGGCACCTGCTGCCACGTCCAGCGGGGAATGCCCGGGCCGGTCTGCACCACGGCGTTCCGATCGATCTCGGAGACGGTGGAGTTTGGCGCCGAGGAGACCGCGGCTCCGTAGTTCCCCCCGACAACCCCGGACCCCGCGCGCCCGGTGGCCACCGCTCCGGCCGGCTGCTCTGCCCCCTCCTTCTTCTTCTCCGGCGGCCGGCGGACGGCCGACTTGTCGAGCTCCTGCTCCTCGCGGGCCATCGGCTCCGCCACGGGTGGCGCGGCCGGCTCGACCGCCACCGACTGTGGCGGCCGCCCCGCCCGGCCGGGCAGGAGCGAACCCTCGCCTTGCTCCGGCGGTCCGAGCGCCGGGTACAGACGATCGCGGAGATGGTCGAGCGCGAACGAGACCAGCACCAGCGCCAGCACCCCGAACGCGACCCAGCGGAACCCGCGGACGAACGGCCGCAGGCGACCCTCTGGCACCACGCGGCGGAGCGCCTCGGCCACCAGCACCAGGAGCCACGCCCAGCGGGGGGCGCCCGCCTCCGGGAAACTGAGCACCAGCGCCACCAGGGCCAGGGCTCCCACGCGCCAGCCGAACAACCGTGCGGTCGCGAGCGCGAGGATCAGCACCAGGAAGAGGTCGAGCAGGGACCAGCGCTGGATCCACGTCCCTTGCGCCTCGTCGACCCCGGTCGCGGCGAAGAGGCTCCAGCCGGGTGGGAGGTGGGCCAGGGCGGCCACCCTGGTGAAGTCGTGCGCCCAGGCCACCGCCGGCAGCCGACCGCCGCCCTGCTCCAGCCGGCCGTCGGCGGTCATTGCCAGGTTCCCCGCGCGGACCTCGACGCCCGGCGGGGAGGCGGGCCCGAGCCGGGTCAGCGGCTGGTCTTGCCCGAGCACCGCGGCACGCCCGAGCGTCGCCGGCCCGGGCATCTCCAGCCGCCAGCTCCTCCGCAGCTCGCCCCCCAGGGTGTCCTGGAAGGTCCAGCCGCGCCCGTCGGTGTCGAGCCAGAGCTGACGGCCCAGGGTGAGCTGATCCGGCTCGGGCTCGGCGTTTCCGCGCCGCTGCTCCACCAGCCGGAGGGCTTCCCCGGTCCGCACCGCGAACGCGGGCAGCGCCCGCCACTCCTGGGGGAGCTGGGTCTGCGACGGGTCGACGGAGGGCAGCCCCCCCAGGGTCACCACCCGGACTGCGGGCGCTGCCTCGAACACCCAGGTCTCGTCCCCGCTCGTCCAGGGCCCCTCCGGGTCGGGCCGCGCCACCGAGGCAAGCGGTCCCTCGCTGCGGGCCAGGAGCGAGAAAACCCACTTGCCCGCGCGAAGCTGGACCCGCAGCCTGCCGTCGGGCTCCACCCGCGCGGCGAGTGGGGCCTCGAGCTGCAGCGGAGTGAAGCCGGTGGGGAGCGCGCGCCCGAGCAGCACCTCCCGCGCCTTGCCGGCGACGTCGAGGACGATGCGCGTGGTGAGAAGCAGCGGCACACCGTCGGTGAGCTTGCGCTGTACCTGAACCTCGAGCCGGTCCGCGTCACCCGCCTCGCGGTCTGGACGCCGGAGGAAGAGCCTCCCCTCCTCGTCTCGCTCGGGATGCACCACCCGAGCGCCGCCGAGGAGCAGCTCGACCAGCGACGCCTGGGCGGGGACGCCCAGCGCTGCGGGCAAGCTGTCCCAGCCGAAGGCGCCGGTGAGCACGTGCGTCCCGGGGCCGAGGAACGCCGCCGGGGCGCCGTCGTGTTCGACCACCGCCACCGGAGTCGCGCCGTCGCGAACGTGGAGCGGCCAGTGCTCGGCGTCACCGGGGAGGGGCACTGCGTCCCGGGCGAACACCTCCACTTCCTCGCGGAAGCGGCCACCGCGCGGCGAGGCCTCCAGCTGCAGCCGCCCGACGAAGACGCACCCCGGTCCGTCCTCGCTGCCCAGGAGCGGCGGACATGTCTTCTGCTCGCTCCCGTGCATGGCCCAGGGAATCCAGGGCCGGAGCGAGGGAGGAACGTCGGCGGGCGCGAGCGGCTGCGCCCGGGCCCCGGAGAGGACAGCGAGCAGCGACAGCACGAGGGCGAGACGCAGCGTGTGGCACCTCCGTGGCCGGTACCAACGCATCGATCGGCTTCCGGGATCCAATGCTCCCGGTGCGATCGCGCCAGCTTCGCGTGACGCCCCGACCTCGGAAGGCCGTAGTATGCTGCCCCACCTCCCGGGGGCCAGAACTTGCGGCTCCCTGGCACCCTCTGCGAACCTCCTCCCTGCCGTGGCACCGCCCGCGGGGGCGGCGCCTCACCCCTCCAGGAGGCCGAGCGGCGAGAGGATGGCGGTCGAGCGCGACAGGCCGGGCGGTCGGAGTCCCCTACCGGCGGCGGCGGCATCCGAACCACCGCTCGAGCCCACCACGCCCCTGCCCCCCTCCACCGCGGGGCTGCGGCCGGACCCTTCCACCCTCGAGGTCGGGGCGATCGTCGCCGGCCGCTTCGCCATCGTCCGCTTCATCGCCCGGGGCGGCATGGGCGCGGTCTACGAGGCCGAGGACACCACCCTGCGCACCCGGGTGGCGATGAAGACCATCCTCCCCGAGTTCTCCGCGGACCCGAACGCCATGGAGCGCTTCCGGCGCGAGGTGCTGCTCGCCCGGCGCATCACCCACTTCAACGTCTGCCGCATCTTCGAGCTCTACGACACCTACGACCCGCGCGGAGACCGGCTGTCGTTCCTCACCATGGAGCTCCTCCACGGCGAGACCCTGGCCGAGCGGCTGGCCCGCACCGGCCCGCTGGCGACCGCCGAGCTGTCGGTGCTGCTCCGCCAGCTCGCCGATGGGCTGGAGGCGATGCACCTACAGGATGTAGTGCATCGGGACTTCAAGCCGGCCAACGTCTTCCTGGTCCACCGCCACGACGCCGCCGGGCACGCGCCGCTCCGGGCGGTGATCACCGACTTCGGCATCGCCCGGGCCCTGCACCGGGTGGAGAAGGACGGAGACACGTCGATGACCGCCCGGGTGGGCTTCATCGGAACCCCGGCCTACATGGCGCCCGAGCAGCTGACCGGCGGCACCGTCTCGGCGGCGACGGACATCTACGCGCTGGGCATCGTCCTCTACGAGGCGCTCACCGGCCATACCCCGTTCGGCGGACAGACCCCCATGGAGGCCGCGCTGAAGCGGCTACAGCAGGCCGCCACCCCGCCCTCCCTCTACCTCCCCACCCTCGACCCCCGCTGGGATGCGGCCATCCTCCGCTGCCTGGAGAAGGAGCCATCGGCCCGGTTCCGCTCGGTGCGCGACCTGGTCCGTGCGCTCGACACCAGCGCCCAGGACACCCGTACCCCGGCGGCGGTCCTCGGCTTCCGGAACCTCTCCGGACGACCCGACGCCGGGTGGATCTCCACCGCCCTCGCCGAGCTGGTCGGGCGCGAGCTCTCCTCCGCCTCGGAGGTGCTCCGCCTGGTGCCGGCCGAGGAGGTGTTCCGGGCACAGCGGGCGCTCAACCTCGCCGCCCAGGACAGCCTCCCGCGAGACTCGCTGGAGAAGCTGCGCGATTCGGCCGGGGCGCGCTGGGTGGTGCTGGGGAGCTACCTCTGCGTCGGACCCGCCTCGGCGAGCCCCTTGCGGGTGGCCGTCCGGGTCCAGGACACAGACTCGGGCCAGGTGGTCAGCCACTGGTCCGAGCGCGGAACGGTGGGAGAGCTGGCGGCGATGGCCGCGCGCGCCGGTGCCGCGGTGCGCAAGACGCTGGTGGCCGCTGGCCAGACCCCGCCGGCTCCGGCCTGAAGACCTCGACCCCGACCGCGGCCGCCGTGACCACGATGACTGCGGCCGCCCTGACCTCGCCGACTGCAGCTCGCTAGAACACGGTACCGTCGACCTCGACCCCGGGCCGCCGTGACCACGATGACTGCGGCCGCCCTGACCTCGCCGACTGCAGCTCGCTACACGGTACCGTCGACCTCGACCGCGGCCGCCGTGACCTACATTTCGGGCTGCGCGGCGAGGAACCGATCGCGCTCCGGGCCCTCCGGGAGCTCGGTGGCGAGCGTGGCGAACAGCTCCCAGGGAGTGTTCGCGTTGCGCGCCGCGCGCTTCACCAGCGCCCGGGCCACCGGACCCAGCGCGGCCGCGAGCGCCTGCTCCGCCCGATGGAGATCTTCCTCCACCAGCGCGCGGGCCCGGGGCGGCGGCTCCACCACTGGCGTCGGCCGCGACGGTGAGCCACGGGGCGTCGGCGACGGCGAGTGCTCCACCACCGGCGTGGGCCGCGACGGTGAGCCGCGGGGCATCGGCGACGGCGGGTGTTCCACCATCGGCGTCGGCCGCGACGGTGAGCCGCGCGGGGCGGGCGCCGCGGCCGGGACCCCCGGACGGGCCTGGGTGGCAGCGGGCCGCGCCGGGGTGGACCGCGCCACCGGCCTGGCCTGGGTGCGGGTGCGGAGGTGGCCCGGGTCCGAGAGCGTGCGGAGAAAGTCCTCGCGCGAGAGGTGGTCCGGGATGGAGCCGGAGAGCGTCTGGCAGGCCGTCCCCCAGTCCGGCGCCTCCCGTGCCACCCGGTCCACCATCACCCGCGCGATGGGGCCGAGATGGGGGACGAGCGCGGCCTCGAGCACCGCGCGCTGCTCGGCGGTCAGCCCGGCGGCGGCGGCCGCGCGGCCGGACATCACGCGCGACGGCGCGTGCTGCGGCGGCAGCGGAGTGAGCGGCGCACCAGGCCCATGGGGAGCCCCGGGCGTGTAGGGAGCGCCGGGCGTGTAGGGTGCCCCCGGGGTATATGGCGGCGCCGGGGTGCCACCCACCGCGCGTGAGCGCCGGATCCACGAGCGGGCGAAATCCTCGAACTTCCGCCGATCGTCCCCGTTCTCGATCGACTCGGCCAGCTCGGCCACCAGGTTCCTGGGGTCCTGGGTGGCGCGCGCTGCCCGGCGCACCAGCGTGTGGGCCAGCGGGCCAATGCTCTTCGCCAGGAACGCCCCGAGCTCTTCCAGCGCCCCCGCCACCCAGCCTCCGGTGACGACCACCGGCGAGGGCGCGGGGGCCGGAGCGGGCGGAGGCGGAGGCGGAGGCGCCTCGATCGGCGTCACCAGCGGGATGGGCTGGGGAGCCGGGGGCGGGGCGAACTGCCCGGCCGGAGGGGTGCGCCCGGTGGGCCAGGTGACCTCCACCTCGCGCTCGACCTGCGGGCCGAGCTCGTAGACGTCGATCTCCTTGCCCTCCGCGGTGCGCCGCCTGCCGAGCGGATGGAGCAGCGCCCTGTGTTCGGCGCTCAGGGACGACACCACCTCGAAGAACGAACGGCTGGCGACGATCTGCCCCGGGCCCGCCACCGAGGCGAGCTGCGAGCCCACGGTGGGCCCCTCACCCTGGGCGACACCCTCGACGATGCGCACCGGTCCAAGGTGGATGGACATCCGCGCCCCGAAGCCCTCCCGGTTGGACGCCTCGTGCTCCAGCGCGTCCCGCAGGCCCAGGGCCACGAAGAGGCCGTCCTCGGGGTCACCGGGGAAGACCAGCACCAGGCCCCGCGGATGGGGGATGTTGAGCACGTCGTCGGCCTCGAGGTGGCCCACGGCGCGGGAGGCCGCCTCCTGCACGCACTCCAGCGCGTCCGGGCGCGGGTCGAGGACATCGAGGAACACCAGGGTTCCGACGAACGTCCTGTGACCGTGATCGCTCATTCCACTCCGGAGTCGGGCGGCGCCCCGTCGATTCTACTCCAACAGCTTCATCGCCTTCTCCAGGCTCCTCCGCAGGCGGTTGAACGACGTCGCCAGGACGCCGATCTCGTCACGGCTGCCCACCGAGAACTCCGGCACGTCGAAGTTGCCGGTGCTGACCTCGTCGGCCGCCCTGGACATCCGGACGATGGGCCGGATGACCAGGAGGGACAGGACGACGTTGAGCACGATGAAGGCGAGGAGGAACACCCCGACCAGCGAGGTCATGAAGGTCTTGAATGCCTGGTCAGCCTTGGCGAGCGGCACCGACATTGGCACCGAGATGATCTGCGCTCCGACCGTCTCGTTCAGCTTCCAGCCGAACCCGTTCGCCGGCCCGTAGTGGGCGACCATTGACTTGGGCGCCGTGTCCGGGGTGTCGTGACAGGGCAGACAGCCCGGGTCGGTGATCTTCAGCGGCTTGGCGAGGTACAACGCCCTGCCGGTGGGCGTGTCGCGGGTGCCGCGGATCTCCGTCTGGCTGGAGTCGTTCCGGAACTTCTGGACGATGTCCGCCTCCCACTCCACCGCGCGGTCGCGGGGGTTGGTGGGGTTCAGGGTGGCCTCCTTGTACGTGTACTCGGGGTGCTGCTGCCGGAGGGTGTTGAACATCTCGGTGGCCGCGTAGGCCGGCACCGACTGCGGGAGGAAGGCCCGCATCAGCTGCAGCTCGAGCTGGGGCTTCACCTGCTTCGAGGTGTACCCGCGCACGGCGAGCGCCGCGCCCATCATCAGCTCGGCGTTGCGCGTCACCTCCTCCTGCGCGTTGGCCTCCAGGATCCGCTTGGACACGTAGCCGGAGGCCGCGAGCCCGAGCGCGAAGACCAGGATGAGCACCAGGTTGAACTTGAGTCGCAGCCCCATGTGAGGACGTCCTCCTCCGTCAGCGACAGCTCGCCTGCATCTCGTCCCACGCCCTGGTGAAGCCGATCAGGCTCACCACCGCCGAGTGAGTTCCGGTCTCCGGCCAGCTGGGCCAGAACCGCAAGGTCACCTGTGCCTTCAGGCCGCCCTTGAACTGGGCGACGAGGGTGTCCACGCCCGGCCCCTTGAAGACCACCGCCTTCGCCCCCTCGAGCCCGCTGGCCTTCACCGGCTCCCTCTTGTCGACCTGGACGACCAGGTCCCCCTTGCTCTCGTCGAAGGTCGACTCGCTCACCACGCGGACCTCGGTCGGTGTGACGCGGACCTGCACACTGGTGGTCTGGTAGCCGTCGCTGAGCGATGCCTTCTCGGAATCCAGCCGGCACCCTCCGCCCTGGACCTTGGTGAGCGTCCAGGCGTCCTTTTCCACGGGGGCTGCACCCACGAGGCCGACGGTCAGCGCTGGAATCCACCACCACATGCTCGAACGCATCCGTCCTGCTCCCCCGAGCGCACCGTCCGACAGCGGGTCAGCTGACTCACATGTCGGTCCTGGGCTCTGGTCCACGCCGGATTGGCGACGGACTCTAGGCGCGGGCCACGGGGGGCGTCCATGGGTAGCGCAAGTCTGGAGGGCGCTCCGGCTCCGAGGGAGGAACCGGTGCAACGCTCTCGCCCGGTGGTGTCGGCAAGACCCTGGCCTGTAGCGCTGCCGGGCGGCTGGTGGCCCCTGGGGCAACTCCGCCACCGGTGGAAACGGGTGGGTTCACACCCCGAGGAGCGCGCGGATGCGCCGGGCCACCGCGGGCAGGACTCCGGGTGCCTTCACCGGCTCGAACCGGGTGGTGGCCGGATCTCCGCGCGGGACCTCGATGAAGCGCACCGGGAGCAGCGGGGTGCCGTCCGGACGGCGGAGGCTGGAAGCCTCGGCGGTGACCTGCTCGAACTGGATGACCGGTGCGCCGTCCACCGTCTTGCGCACCGCGCGGAAGGGCACGGGGATGGGCCCCTCGAGCAACGGCGCAAGGCGGAAGGTGATGTTGTTGGTGGAGATGGTCGCGTGGGCCGCCGGATCCACCTTCTCCACCAGCTGCAGCTGACCGCCGACGCGCACCGGTGCCGCCCCGACGTCGAGCTTGCCGTCCGGGGCACGCCGCGGCGTCACCTCCACGGTCATCGCCGCGCCCCCCTCGGCGTGCAGGCCGAGGACCACCGGGTCCAGGGTGGCGGCGAGGTTGTCCACGTTGGAGAAGTAGACGTGCTCCACGCCCAGGCTGCGCAGCCGCTCGCCGACGCCGCTCGCCCGGAGAGCCCGGAACACGTCGCCGTGACCGCTGGGGGCGAGCGACGGCGCACCCGAGGCGTCCCGGGCGATGACCCCCTCCGGGGTGAGCCGCGGCAGGTGCCCCTGCGCGAAGGGGAAGAGGGGCAGCCAGGTGGGGTGCGCACGGAGGTGGTCGACGATTCCTTCCTCGGTGAGGAAGGAGGTCATCAGCGCCACCGGCACCGGGCGCCGCACCCCCTCCGACGCACGCTCGACGTCGAGCAGCTTGAGGTCGAGGAAGGTCCTCCCCTCCACCACCGGGACCAGCGCCTTCACCGCCCCGCCGAAGCGCGTTCCGGCGCCCCCGGCGACGATGAGCGCGGCCACCTTTCCCGCCCGGAGCAGCGCCTCGCCGACGCCCGCCAGCCGAGCGTGCTCCGGGGTGCCCGGTTCGGGCCAGGGGAGGACGTCGCCCGGCCGGAGCGGCTCGAGCGTGCCGGGCGGCGGCGCCTCCACCACCTCCCCGCGCTTCCAGGCCTCGACCAGCTCCCGGAACAGCGCCTCGTCGTAGGGCGGGCTCATCGGGGCGAGACCTCCCATCCCCAGCCCGGCAGCCCGAGCGCAGGATCGGGCCCGAGGTTCACCGTGACGACGAGCCCGGGCCGCTCGAGGCGGTAGGCCCTGCCCTGGCAGCGCACGCGCGGCCAGTGCGAGGCGATGGGGTCCAGGAAGCGCCGGCGGAGCGCGAGCATCTTCTGGTAGTGCGCGCGCAGCCGGGTGTCGCCCTGCCGCGCGGGCCGCGAGTCGCGGAACGTCGTCTCGGCCTGGGGGTCGGGGACCTCCCCTGCCTCGGCGATGTGCTCGGCCCGCCGGCCCTCGGACACCGCCCGGCCGAGCTCGGGGTCGGTGTGGCTGGTGAAGTAGAGGAAGGGACGCGTCTCACCGTGCTCCTCGCCCATGAAGAGCAGCGGGAGGCCGGGGCCGAGCAGCAGCAGCGTCGCCAGCGGCTCGAGCGCCTCGCGGGGGACGAGGCTCGCCAGCCGCTCGCCGGTGGGCCGGTTGCCGACCTGGTCGTGGTTCTGCAGGCACATGACGAATTGCCGCGGAAGCAGCCCCTCGGTGCCGGTCCCGTGCGGCTTGCCCCGGAAGCGGGAACGCTGGCCCTGGTACACGAAGCCCTGCTCGAGCGCGGCGACCAGCTGCCCGGGCTCGCCGTAGTCGGCGTAGAACGCGCCGCGCTCGCCGGTCAGCATCGCGTGCAGTGCGTGGTGGAAGTCGTCCGCCCAGACGGCGTCACACCCCCAGCCGGCGGGAGGCGGATCCACCACCCTCCGGTCGTTCAGATCGCTCTCGGCGACGACCTGCGCCCGCCCACCCGACGCCTCGTGGACCGCGCGGGCGATCTCCGCCACCAGATGCACCGGGCTGTCGTCGACGATGGCGTGGACCGCGTCGAGCCGGAGCGCATCCACGTGAAAGTCCTCCACCCAGGACCGGGCCGCCTGCACCATGTACCCGCGGACCGGCCCGGAGTCCGATCCGTCGTAGTTCATCCCATCGCCCCAGGGCGAGCGGTGCCGCGGGGTGGTGTAGGGCCCGAACTCGCCCAGATAGTTCCCCTCGGGACCGAGGTGGTTGTAGACCACGTCCAGGCAGACGCCCAGCCCGAGCGCGTGCGCGCGGTCCACGAAGCGCTGCAGCGCCGCCGGTCCGCCGTAGGCCCCGTGCACCGCGTGGAGCAGCACCCCGTCGTACCCCCAGTTCCGCGCCCCCCCGAAGGGCTGCACCGGCATCAGCTCCACGCAGGTGACGCCCAGGTCCACCAGCTCGGGCAACCGCGCAGCCGCCGCGTCGAGCGTCCCCTCCTCGGTGAACGTGCCCAGGTGCAGCTCGTAGAACACGAGCGCCTCGGGAGGGACACCGGACCAGCCCCCGTCGGTCCAGCCGAACTCCTCGGGGTGGAAGATGGCCGACGGCCCGTGCACCGTGCCCACCTGGGCCCGGGCCGCCGGGTCCGCCCGCACGCGCCCGTCCGGGAAGACTAGGGCGTAAGGAACTCCAGAGGGCAGCCACGGCAGGTCGGCCGTCCACCAGCCCTCGTCGGCCGCGGCGAGGGGCCGTCGCCCGTCCGCCACCTGCACCTCGAGGCGCTCGGCGCGCGGCGCCCACACCGCCAGCCGCAGCCCGTCTCCGTGTCTCGACACTCCGTGTCGCATGGCGCTGAGACCTGGGTCAGGGCGGCCACGCCCGAGGTCCTGGTCGAAAACTCTCGGGCCCGCAGCCGTCGAGACCAGGGCGGCCGCGGTACGGTAGTCACGTCCGGTGCGCCGATGCAGCCGGGAACTGCAGTGGCACCGTCGGGCAGCGGACGGGCGGGCGGTGTCAACTTCCCCTGCCGGGCCAGGGTGCACACCGTCGCAACCGATGCGCCCTGTCCGGACCCTGGCCCTGCTCGCGGCCTTGCTGCTGCCGTCGTCGCCCGGCCTTGCCGCCCCATGGAGCCGCCCCTCGCCGCGAGCGGCGCTCGAGGTTCATGCCTCGCTCCGGGGCGCGCCGCGGATCGAGCCCCCGGCTTCCGCCCACCACGCACTCCGCGATCTCCCCGCAACGGTGGAGCATCCGGACCTGTACGCGCTGGTCACCCGCTGGATCGAGGCGGTGGCAGTCCCCGGGCCCGACGGGAAGCCGAAGCTCGTCCCGGTGACGGTGCGCGGCGGGCTCGGTCTGGCCTTCGCCCGCCGCTGGTGAGGTGCGGTGCGGCGAGGTGGGACGGCCATTCTCCCGCGCACCAGCGGTAAGCTGCGGCGCACCGTTCCCAGTCCAGGAATGTCCCTCCCTGCCCCCTCCAGCCCCGGCTCGACCCCCGCCTTCCGCGTGCGGCTCGCGCGCCGTGGTGACGGCGAGCAGCTCGGTCTACTCCTCGCCGAGCTGGGCCACGCCGGCGCGGGAGACACCGGCACCGTGCACTGGGTGCTGAGCCATCCGGAGATCGAGGTCCACGTCGCCGCCGACGGCAGCGACCGGCCACTGGGCCTCCTCTCGCTCTCTCACCGGCCCCAGCTCCGGCTCGGCGGCCGCGTCGCCACCATCGACGAGCTGGTGGTGCTGCCCCACGCCCGCCGACAGGGCCTGGGACGGGCGCTGGTCCAGCGGGCGCTGGAGCGCGCGCGGGTGCTGAGCGTGAAGCGGGTGGAGCTGCAGCTGCCGAGCGTTCCCACCGAGGCCAGCTACCGCTTCTGCGAGGCGATGGGCTTCCGGGACGCCGAGCGCGGGGTCGTCACCCGGACCCCTTGAGCGTCCAGGCCCCGGGCAACGTCGCCGGCCCGAGCCGGTGGACCAGCGCCCCGAGCCGCTCCTTCGACGCCGGCTCCACCTCGCGGAAGCGCACCCCGATGGCCTGCTCGCGGGCGCGGGCCCAGGCCACCACACCCTCCAGCTCGAACCGCTCGTCCTCCACCAGCAACACCAGCTGCAGCACGTGACCCACCGGGTAGCTGCGCTCGGTCTTCAGGCAGATGCCGCCCACCGAGAAGTTCACCGCGTAGGAGCGAAGCGCCTCCACGGCTGCAGCCGCGTCGCGGAAGTGGACCTCGATCCTCACCGGGATGCGGTCCTCTGCCCGCCGCTCCTCGCCCTCGTGGGGAGTGTCCATCCGGTCGAGCCGGACGACCCTTGTCCGGCCTGTGCGCCAGTGTCTACCGGAAGCGCGGGTCGATCGCCAGATAGGCCGCCGCCCGGAGCGACTTCCGATGAAGCTCCCTGGGGGGCCTCAACACGTTCAGCAGCAGCTTCCGGCCGAAGACCCGGCGGAAGAGGCCCGCCTCGTGGGTGGCATCCCACAGCTCGAGGTCCAGTGGGCTCCGGGCCCGGAGCTTCACCAGCACCGCGTTGGGCAAGAGCCTCGCCTGGAGCCGGACGATGCTCTGCCGGTGGCTACGATCGAGCGAGTCGGCGACTCGGAGAAGGGTGGCGAGCTTGCGCACCACCCGGACCTCGCCGGTGCCGAGGCCCTCCATCCCCGAGTGGCTCGGGTCGGGAGCGCTCCGGCGGTGGTAGCGCGCGATGCGGGCCACCAGCTCGCGCTCCCGCTCGCGCAGCCCGGGGATCTCGGCGTTGACGATGAGGTAGTAGCTGTGCCGGTGGTGCTTCTGGTAGCTGACCGCGTTGCCGATGTCGTGGAGCAGGCCCGCGACCTCGAGGAGCGGACGGGCCGACGCCGGCAGGTTGTGCAGGGGCGCGAGATCGTCGAAGAGCTGCAGCGCCAGCCGGGTCACCTGGGTGGCGTGCGCCTCGTCGAAGTGGAACCGCCGGCCCACCACCAGCGCCGCCTCGTGCAGGCTGTGGTCCTCGCCGGCGTCCTTGCGCCGGATGAGGTCGACCAGGATGCCCTCGCGCAGCCCGCGCTGGACCGCGGTGACCGACTCGATGCCCAGGTGTCTCACCAGCTGCTCGAGGATGACCGCCCCGGCGCAGACGATCTCCGCGCGGCGGGCATCGAAGCGCTTGCGCCGCTGGACCGGTGACATCTCCACCAGGTCCTCCACTGCCTGGGAGATCTGCCGGGCGGTGGCGTTCGCGGCGGCATCGGAGGCGGCGTAGCCCACCACCGCGCCGATGGTGCCGGAGCTGCCCAGTGCCGCCCGGGGCGCGCCGGCGATGCGGGCCGGGAGCCCCTCGGTGAGCGCCTCCGAGACGTACCCCCGCATGAGCTTGAGCTGCTTCTTGCTCATGCTCCTCGAGGTCCCGAACAGCTCGGTGAGCCGGACCGCGCCGAGCCCCACGGTCCACATCGCGTTGGGCGTGTCCCCCAGGGCGGAGGCGACCTCGGTCGAGCCACCGCCGATGTCGATGCACAGCGAGCGCGCGCTGGGCGGCTTCCCCCACAGGACGCCCATGCTGATGAGCCGGGCCTCCTCCATGCCGGAGATGACCTCCAGCCGCAGTCCGGCCTCCTCCCGGGCCCGGCGGACGATCTCGTCCCGGTTCTTCGCCTCTCGCACCGCGCTGGTGGCGACCGCCCGCACCTGCGCGTGGTACCTCCGGCAGAGCGCACCGTACCGGCGAAGCGTGGAGAGCAGCCGGTCGGCGACCTCGCGGGGAATGACCCCGGTGCGGAACACGCCCTCGCCGGGGCGGACCGGGTCTCGCTCCTGGTGGAGCAGCTCCAGCGAGCCGTTCGCCAGCAGCCGCGCCAGCTCCAGACGCACCGCATTGGTGCCCACGTCGATGGCGGCGAGCACCGGTTCTGGGACGGGTCGAGTCAAGGCGATCCAGGGAGGTGTAACAATGCGCTCCGACGCGCAAGGCCGCGGGCTTGCTCGGGCACCCCCTTCACGTCATCGTCACCCATCTGGAACCCCCCGGACGCACCGCTCCGGACGCTCCTTCTGCCCCTTGGACTCGACCGACCCCCGGATGTTCATCAACCGCGAGCTGAGCGCGCTCGCCTTCAACCTGCGCATCCTGGGGGAGGCGCAGGACGCCGCCCTGCCCCCGCTCGAGCGGGTGCGCTTCCTCTCCATCGCCTCGGCGAACCTGGACGAGTTCTTCATGGTGCGGGTGGCGGGCATCAAACAGCAGCTGGCCTCCGGCGTCACGGCCACCGAGGCGGACGGCCTCTCGCCGACCGAACAGTTCCAGGCCATCACCGCGGAGGTGCGGGAGATGGTGAGGCTGTTCGACGCGGTCTGGCGGGACGAGCTGGTGCCCCTGCTCCGCTCTCACGGACTGGAGATCCTCTCGCCCGACGCCCTGGACCGTGCCCAGCGGGAGGCGGCGCGGGAGCACTTCCGCTCCGCCGTCTTTCCGGCGCTGACCCCGCTGGCGGTCGACCCGGGCCACCCTTTTCCGCACCTGCGCAACAAGTCGCTGAACCTGGCCGCGGTCCTCCACCGCGAGGGGCGGAAGCGGCGCGCGGGGGGCGGGCCGGGCGACCTCGCGGTGGTGCAGGTGCCCACGGTGCTCAGCCGGCTCGTTCCGCTGCCGGCGGACGAGGGGCAGAGCGCGTATCTGCTGCTCGAGGACCTCATCGGCCTCTTCCTGGGCGAGCTGTTCCCCGGCTTCACCGTGGAGCACCGGGCGGCGTTCCGGGTGACCCGGAACTGGGACCTGAACGTGGACGAGGAGGAGTCCGAGGACCTCATGTCCACCATCCAGGAGGAGCTGCGTCGACGGGACCGCGGCATGGCGGTGCGACTCGAGCTGAACCAGGGCGCCACCCTGGCGCTGGAGGCCTCGCTCCGCCAGTCGCTGGGGCTGACCCACGAGGACGTCTACCGCTCCGAGGCGCCGCTGCAGCTGTCGGATCTCACCGCGCTGGCCGAGCGCGACCACCGCCCCGAGCTCCGGGCCGAGCCCTTCACTCCGGCGCTGCCGCCCGCGCTCCGCGACGCCGAGAGCCTGTTTCCGGTGCTGGCCCGGGGCGACGTGCTGCTCCAGCACCCCTACGAGTCGTTCGACCCGGTCACCCGCTTCATCGAGGAGGCGGCGGACGACCCGAACGTGCTGGCCATCAAGCAGACGCTGTACCGCATCGCCCCGGACAGCCCAATCGCCCGGGCGCTCAGCCGCGCCGCGGAGAACGGCAAGCAGGTGGCGGCGCTGGTGGAGCTGAAGGCCCGCCTGGACGAGGCGAACAACATCGCCTGGGCCCGGAGGATGGAGGAGGCCGGGGTGCACGTGGTCTACGGCCTGATCGGGCTGAAGACCCACTGCAAGATCGCCCTGGTGGTCCGGCGTGAAGGCCAGGGCATTCGCCGCTACGTCCACCTCGGCACCGGCAACTACAACGCGCTCACCGCGCGGCAGTACACCGACCTGTCGCTGTTCACCGCCCGGACCGCCGTGGCCGACGACGTGAGCGCGCTGTTCAACATGCTCACCGGCTACGCCGTGCCGCCGACGTTCAAGCGGCTGGTGGTGGCGCCGTGGGGACTCCAGGAGAAGCTGACCGAGCTCATTCGCCGCGAGGCAGACCGGGCGCGCCGCGGAGAGGGCGCGCGGATCCTGGTCAAGGTGAACCACCTGGTGGACGCGGCTCTCATCCGCGAGCTGTACGCGGCCTCCCAGGCCGGCGTCCGCATCGACCTTCTCATCCGCGGGATCTGCTGCCTCCGGCCGGGACTGCTGGGCGTGTCGGAGAACATCCGGGTCCGCGCCATCACCGACCGCTTTCTCGAGCACAGCCGGGTGTTCGCCTTCGGCACGCCGGAGCGGGCGGAGGTGTTCCTCACCAGCTCCGACTGGATGCCGCGCAACTTCATCCGCCGGGTGGAGGTGATGGTCCCGGTGGAGGACCCGGTCATCCGGCTCCGGCTGCTGGACGAGGTGCTGGGCATCGGACTGCGGGACGACGCCAAGGCGAGCGAGCTGCAGTCGGATGGGACCTACACCCCGGTCCGGAGCGAGGGCGGGCCCAGCGTGCGGAGCCAGATGGTGTTCCTCGAGCGCGCGCACCGGGCCGAGGCGGGCAAGGACGCGGTCATCCGGCACATCGCCGCGCCCGAGCCCTCCGCCCCGCCGCGCTCGGCCCTGCCGCAGGGCTGAGCCGCGCAGCGCAGCAGCCCAGGAGCGTGGCGGCGAGCGAACGACACGACTCTCCGGCTTGCGCTCGCCCCTCGACTGCTGAGAGACACGGCTGCCCTCGTGACCCTCCTCCGCGCCGCCGATGTCGCGCTCTCCTTCGGGAGCCGCACCCTCTTTCACGACCTGACGCTGGTGGTCGAGGAGGACGAGCGGGTGGGCCTGGTGGGTGTCAACGGCTCGGGCAAGTCGACCTTGATGCGCATCCTCGCCGGCGAGCTCCGGCCCGATGCGGGCCAGCTGCAGCTCCGCCGAGGCGCGCGGGTGACGTTTCTCCCCCAGGAGCCGGAATTTCCCTCGGGCGCGACCGTCGCCGGGGAGCTCTCGGTCGCCCAGGCGCCGCTCCGGCAGGCGCTGGAGCAGCACCACGCTCTGGCCCACCAGCTCGGGTCCCTCGCCGCCGACCCACTCGCGCGGGCCACCGAGCAGCTCGCCGCGCTGGCGGACCGGATCGAGTCGCTCGGCGGCTGGGACACCGAGCACCAGGCGCGTACCCTGCTCGACCGGCTCGGAGTGAAGGACTGGGACCGGCCGGTGGCCCAGCTCTCCGGCGGCGTCCGGAAGCGGGTGGCCATCGCCCGCGCCCTGCTCTCCCGACCGGATCTGCTGCTCCTCGACGAGCCGACCAACCATCTGGACGCCGACACGGTGGAGTGGCTCGAGGACGCGCTCGACGCGCTCCCGGGTGCGCTGCTGCTGGTCACCCACGACCGGTACTTCCTCGACAGCCTGGTGGACCGGATCGTCGAGATCCAGCCCGGGGGCGCCCTGGTCTCGTACCCCGGCAACTACCAGGCGTACCTCGAGCAGAAGCTGGTCGCCGAGGAGGAGGCCGCGCGGGCCGAGCACAAGCGGGGCCGGTGGATCGCCCAGGAGGTCGCCTGGCTCCGGCGCGGTCCCGAGGCACGCCGGACCAAGAGCCGGGCCCGCGTCGACCGCGCCCGGCGGCTGATGGCCGAGCCGCGCTTCCGCCGTCCGCGCATTCCCGAGCTGCAGCTGGCCGAGGCCCCACGGCTGGGTCACACGGTCATCGAGGCCCGGGGTGTCGCCTTCGGCTGGCCCGGACGGGAGCTGCTCCGGGACGTCTCGCTCATCGTGCAGTCGGGCGACCGGGTGGGCATCGTCGGCCCGAACGGCGCGGGGAAGACGACACTCCTGCGCGTGCTTCTCGGCGAGCTCCCCCCGCAGCGGGGGACGGTCGTCCGCGGGCGCACCGCGCGCGTGGCGCACTTCGACCAGGGGCGGGCATCGCTCGACCCGGAGCAGACGGTGTACGAGGCCGCCTCGAGCGAGGAGCAGGTGGAGCTCGGCGGTCGGACCGTCGCCCTGCGCGACTACCTCGATGACCTCCTCTTTCCCGTGCCGATGCAGCGGATGAAGGTCGCCGCGCTCTCGGGCGGCGAACGAAACCGGCTGCTGCTCGCGCGGCTGTTCCTCCAGGGCGCGAATCTGCTGGTCCTGGACGAGCCCACCAACGATTTGGACCTTCCGACGTTGAACGTCCTGGAGCGACTGCTGCTCGGGTTCAACGGCGCGGTCCTCCTCGTGACGCACGACCGGTACTTCCTGGACAAGGTGGCGACCCGGGTCCTGGCGGTGGAGGGAGACGGCACGGTGATCTCCTGGCCGGGGAACTTCACCACCTACCGGGCACTCCGGGCCCAGACGACCGCCGGGACCTCGCCACCGGGTGCCACGCGCAACCCGGCTGCCCCGGTGGTGGACCGAGCGACGGGCGCCCCAGCCGAGTTAGCGCGCCCGAGGCGCCTCGGGTACCAGGCCCAGCGTGAGCTCGAGGGGATGGAGGCGGCGATCGAGGCGGCGGAGGCTCGCCGTGCCGCGGCCGAGGCCGACCTGCTTCGCCCGGAGGTCTACTCGGACGGACGTCGGGCGGCCGAAGCGCAGGCCGCGCTCGCTGCGGCCACCGCCGAGGTGGATCGTCTCTATGCCCGCTGGGCCGAGCTGACGTCGCTCGGGTAAGTGCCTGCGGCCGTCCACGCGCCGATACCGCGAGGCCGAGGACACTCCTTCTCCTCGTCGCTGGCGTGTGCCCTGGAACGGGCGCATCGGACAGACCGCAGCGCCACACCCATGAGAAGGAGTCCACGAGATGGCACAGAACGAGAAGCAGGGAACGGGAACGGAGTCGAGGAGCGCGGCGGCGGGGTCGAGCACCGGCGCGGAAAGCCCCGGAATCTCCACCGCGGCACGCGGCACGACCTCGACCGGAAGCGCGTCCTCGCCGGGGAGCTCGTCGCCGACCAGAGCCGAGAGCGGCACCGAGCAGAGCGGCATGACGGTGGGCTCCACGGGAACGTCCGGTGGCCAGCAGCAGCAGGGCTCACGGCTCGCGAGGCGCGAGGGCTGGGACGACCCGCTCGGCAATCTCTTCGGCGGGAACCTCTTCGGGGCGAACCCCTTCGCCCTCTTCCGCCGGCTGAGCGACGATATGGATCGGATGTTCTTCGGAGGCGGCGCCCCGCAGAACCTCAACCCGATCGCTGCACTGGCGGGCCGCTTCATCCCCAACATCGACATCGAGCAGCGTGACGACAGCATCGTGGTCCGCGCCGACCTCCCTGGCGTCCAGCTCGAGGACTTCCAGGTGAACGTCGATGACGACGCGCTCGTGCTCCAGGGCGAGCGGCGGGACCAGCGGGAGGAGAACCGCGGCGGAATGCGGCGGGTGGAGCGGACCTACGGGAGCTTCCGCCGCGTCATCCCGCTTCCTCCGGGCGCGAACACCGACGCCGCCCAGGCGCGCTTCGAGAACGGCGTCCTGGAGATCGTCATCCCGGTGCAGCAACAGTCCCGGAGCCGCCGGCTCGACGTCCAGTCGTCCAGCGGGACCTCGACCGGCAGCACCACCCGCGACACCACCCGCCACTGACCGGCGCCGTTCACGACGCTGGCTGGCGATGCTGAACTACCGGGTCGAGCCTGCGCGGAGACGCAGCGCCCCGTAGACCCCCGCCTCGGCATAGGTCGGAACTGCGCTCGGTCGGCAGCCCCAGCCGTTCATCACCAGGGTGAGGCGGAGCTCGCCACGGAACCTGAGCCGCGACGCCGGCACGGCGTTCCGCGCATCGAGCACTCCGTGGGTCAGTCGCCCGTCGAACATCGCCAGCCGGTTCGGTCTCGGAGCGACCAGATCCGCCTGCAGCGGGAGCGGGACCAGTGCTGGGTGCCGTGCGTCCGGCGGCTGGGCGGTGACCGCGAGCGCCCCGCCCCGGACCCGGTTGAGGAACAGCACCGAGGAGACGCGCGGATGGCGGTCCGGACCGCCTGCCTGCGCCAGCCGCTCGTCCCGGTCGCGGTGGAAGTCGACCCGCACGTCGTGGGTCCACATCCGGGAGAGCCACCACTCGACTCCCCGCGCGCCTCGCCCGCGGAAACGGTTCCCGAGTGCCACGAGGGCCAGCTCGGGCACGGCGACCGGAGTCGCGTCGAGGTCGAACCAGAAGGTGGTCTGGTAGGTCCTCCGGACTCCCTCGGAGCCGAGACGGCGGACACTCCGCTGCAGCCTCCGGAACAGCGCCAGGGGGAGTGCCGGCTCGATGAGCTCGACCAGTCGCTCCGGTGCCGGTGGACGGGTCCGCCGTCGGCGGGTGCCTGCCCCGGTCGCGCTGGCCACGGTCATCCGCCGGACCTACCGAACTGCGGATGACCGAGGACCGCCCGTTCCAGCTCCGGGGTCAGCTCGGCGAGTCCATGCGGTGCCCTTGCGCTCGAACGGCGCCAGCGCTGTAGCCACCTCTCCCCGAGCGGTGCGGTGAGGACTGCGGGTCCCAAGCTGGCCACGGTGGTTTCCTTCTTCACCGCCGCGGCGACCCCTGCGCCCACCCAGAAGCCCGCGAGCAGGAGCGTGACCCGGGTCCGCGTCGATGCGCTGTACGTCGACAGTAGCCCACCCGGGGCGAGGACCTGCCTGAACCGGCGAAGGGCCTGGATGGTCCACAGCTCCGGGTTGGCCTCGGGCGAGAAGGGATCGAGGCAGATGACGTCCTGGGGCGCGTCGAGGCGGCCCAGTGCCTCCAGCGCATCGCCCTCGATCCAGGTCCAGCGGAGTCCGGGCGCCTCGACCGAGCGGCCGGCAAGCAGCGCGTCGAGCAGCGCGCGGTGAGCGGCCTGCACCGGAAAGCGCGCCGGGTCCCCGAGGGCGAGCTGAAGCGCCCCCTCGTCCTTCTCGAGGCTGGTCAGCGCGAGCATCCGCCCCTGCACCCGCCGCGCGCAGTCGATCACCGCCAGCGCGTTGGTCGCCGCGCCGAGACCCACGTCCAGCACCCGCACCGGCCCTGCCTCGCCCGAGGAGAGCCGTTCCGCCAGCCGGGTCTGCTCCACGTAGAGCAGCTCGGCCTCACGCCGGGGGCCTAGGCCGGGGTGCATGATCTCCCCCGAGCGACGATCGCGGATGCTGATTTCGCCGTTGCCCAGCACCACCGACTCGAAGTCGTTCAGCCCCACAGCGCGCGCATCTCGTCGGCCAGCGCGGCGAAGCGCCCGGCGAGGATGGCCTCCCGGATCCGGCCCATCAGCACCTGGTAGTGGCGGAGGTTGTGGATGGAGAGGAGCCGGCTCCCCAGCGCGTGCTTTCCCCGCATCAGGTGGTGCACGTAGGCCCGACCGTGCCGCCGGCACGTGAAGCAGTCACAGGTCGGATCGAGCGGAACCTCCTCCAGCCGGTGCACCATCCGCGTGATCCGCACCAGTCCCTGGAAGGTGTAGGCGTAGCCCTGCTGGGCCATCTTGGTGGGGATGATGCAGTCGAACATGTCGACTCCCCGTTCGACCGCCTCGGCGAGGTCCAGCGGGGTCCCCACTCCCATCAGGTAGCGCGGCCGGTCCACCGGAAGCTGCCCGGCGACCCGGAGGGTCATCGCGTCCCGGTGCGGCTTCTCCTCGCCCACCGCCAGCCCACCGATGGCGAACCCGTGGAACGGCAGCCGGGTGAGGAAGTCCACGCTCCGGTCGCGGAGCTCGGGGTGGATGCCGCCCTGGACGATGCCGAAGAGCGCCTGGCCGGTGTCGCGCCCCTGTGCGGCCTCCAGGCTCCGGACCGCCCAGCGGTGCGTCCGCTCCATCGCCTCCCGCGCCGGCTCGAGCTCCGCCCGAGCGTCGTGGACCACATCGAGCACCATCATGATGTCCGAGCCCAGCGCCTGCTGCATGGCGATGCTGCTCTCGGGCGAGAGCAGCTGGCGGCTGTTGTCGTGGAAGCTCCGGAAGTGCGCGCCCCGCTCGGTGATCTCCCGGTCCTCGGGGAGGCTGAAGATCTGGTAGCCGCCGGAATCGGTGAGCACGCACCCGTCCCACCCCATGAAGCGGTGGATGCCGCCCAGCCGCTCGAAGACCTCCCGCCCGGGCCGCAGCATCAGGTGGTAGGTGTTCCCCAGGAGGATGCGCGCCCCCGCCTCCCCCGCCTCGTCCACGCTGACGTGCCGGAAGGCGGCGTGCGTCGCCACCGGCATGAAGACCGGCGTCGGCACGTCGCCGCGGCGGGTGTGGAGCACGCCGGCCCGGGCCAGCCCGACCGTCCGCTCGAGGGTGAATCGCAGGGTGCTCACTCTTCCCTGCCACCCTGCCCCAGCCTCGGCGGTGACGCCAGCGCTCCCGCTGCTAGGGTGCCTCTCGTTCCGATGCCCGCCCTCGCCGACCTGCTCCCGCCCGAGCCGACCTCCGACCCGGACGTCCTGCTGGAGCGCTTTCTCGCCTGGGTGCAGACCACGGGGCTGACGCTCTACCCGGCACAGGAGGAGGCGTTGCTGGAGCTGATGGCCGGCAAGCACGTGCTGCTCGCGACCCCGACCGGCTCGGGCAAGTCGCTGGTCGCGGTCGCCCTGCACTTCAAGGCGCTGGCCGAGGGAAAGACGTCCTTCTACACGGTGCCCATCAAGGCCTTGGCCAACGAGAAGTTCTTCGCCCTCTGCGAGCTGTTCGGAGCCGAGCGGGTGGGGATGCTCACCGGCGACGCGAGCATCAACCGGGGCGCACCCATCGTCTGCTGCACCGCCGAGGTGCTGGCGAACCTGGCCCTCCGCGAGGCCGAGCCTCGCGTCGACGCGGTGGTGATGGACGAGTTCCACTACTACGGAGACCGGGACCGCGGCGTCGCCTGGCAGATCCCTCTGCTCACCCTGCCTCGCGCCACCTTCCTCCTGATGTCGGCGACGCTGGGGGACACCACCGCCATCGAGCAAAGCATCCACGACCTCACCGGCCGCGAGGTGGCCTCGGTGCGGAGCGGGCAGCGCCCCGTCCCGCTGGAGTACGAGTACCGGGAGACGCCGCTGCACGAGACGCTGGAGGACCTGGTCCAGGGCGGAAGGGCCCCGGTCTACCTGGTCAACTTCAGCCGGCGCGCCGCGGCCGAGCAGGCGCAGGCGCTGACCTCGGCCAACGTCACCACCCGGGAGGAGAAGGAGGCGCTGCGGGCCGCTCTCACCGACGTCCGGTTCGACTCGCCGTGGGGGAAGGACATGAAGCGGCTCCTGTCCCATGGCATCGGGCTGCACCACGCGGGGCTGCTGCCGAAGTACCGGCTGCTCTGCGAGAAGCTGGCCCAGGCGGGGATGCTCAAGGTGGTGAGCGGGACCGATACGCTGGGCGTCGGGGTGAACATCCCCATCCGCACCGTGCTCTTCACCCAGCTCTCGAAGTACGACGGGGAGAAGACTGCCCAGCTGACGGCGCGGGACTTCCACCAGATCGCCGGACGCGCGGGTCGCAAGGGCTTCGACGACAAGGGATGGGTGGTCGCCCAGGCCCCCGAGCACGTCATCGAGAACCTCAAGCTGGGGCAGAAGGCGGCGGCAGGGAAGAAGGTCGTCCGGAAGGTTCCGCCCAAGGGATTCGTCGGCTGGGACCGGCAAACGTTCGAGAAGCTGGTCGCGAAGCAGCCCGAACCGCTGGTCTCGCGGTTCGACGTCACGCACGGGCTCCTGCTGAATCTCCTCCAGGCCGACGCTCCGGAGAGGGGGGGCGGCTACGCGCGGCTGGTTCGCATCGTCCGGCGGGCGCACGTGACGGACACCCGGAAGAAGCAGCTCCTGGTGAAGAGCGCGGTCCAGTTCCGCACGCTCCGCGCCGCCGGCCTGATCTCCACCTTCAAGCACCCGCACGCGCGGTCGGCCGAGGTGGAGGTGTCGCCCGACCTCCAGCGCGACTTCTCGCTCCACCACACACTGTCGCTTTACCTCCTGGACACCCTGCCGAAGCTGGAGCGAGAGGCGCCGACCTACGCACTGGACGTCGTCACCCTCGTCGAGTCCATCCTCGAGGACCCCGGCATCGTCCTGCTCAAGCAGCTCGACGCGCTCAAGACGAGGCGGCTGGCCGAGCTCAAGGCCCAGGGCGTCGAGTATGCCGAGCGGATGGAGGAGCTGGAGAAGCTCGAGTACCCCAAGCCCCACCGCGACTTCATCTACGGCACGTTCGACGCCTTCGCGCTGAAGCACCCGTGGGTCGGGCACGAGAACATCCGGCCCAAGTCGGTGGCCCGGGACATGCTCGAGCGGTTTGCCACCTTCAACGACTACGTGCGGGAGTACGAGCTGCAGCGGAGCGAGGGCGTGCTGCTCCGGTATCTCTCGGACGCGTACAAGACGCTCGCCCAGACGGTTCCGGAGAGCTACCGCGACGACGCTCTCGATGAGGCATTGCAGAGCCTCCGCCGGACAGTGCGCGAGGCCGACTCGAGCCTGATCGACGAATGGGAGCGGCTGCAGCATCCGGACTCGGCGGCCCCGAGGCCGGCTGCCACCGGAGGCCCCGTTGGACCGACACAGCGGGAGGTCTCCGCCCGGATCCGCGCCGACCTCCTCCGTCTCCTGAAGGCCATCGCGGAGAAGGCGTGGGACGACGCCCTCGCCTGCCTGGCGCCGGGACACGACTGGACCGCCGAGTCACTGGCCGCCGAGGCCATGCCCTACTTCGCCGCCCACGAGCGCATCGTCCTCACCCCCGAGGCCCGCCGCCCGAGCATGGCCGTGGTGCGCTCCGATGCTCCCGGCCACTGGGAGGCGCGGCAGAAGATCCTCGCCCCGGACGGCGAGGCGGACTGGATGCTCGACTGCTCGGTCAGGCTCGCCCCGGAACCGCTGCCGGACACCCCGGTGCTGAGGCTCATTCGAATCGGGCTCTGAAGACCCCGGCCAGAGCGTCCCGGACGTTTTCCCGAGTTGCGTTCGGGAAACACTTATGGTGTTGGTGGACACGGCCTCCTGCAGGCGACGCAAGGCATCATTAATGTGAGTCGCCGCAGTGGCCGGTCGGTGCCCGAGGAGGTCCCCCTCCTCGTTCCCGGCCCCGCTGCGCCCCCGTCTCGCCCGAGCACCCTGAACCGATGCCCACGCTGCAAGTCACCCAGGTCACCAAGGCCTACGGCCAGAAGCGCCTCTTCGAGGACGTCGACGTCTCGTTCAACGAGCACAACCGCTACGGCCTCACCGGCCCCAACGGCGCCGGCAAGTCGACCTTCATGAAGATCCTCGCGGGTGAGCTGGAGCCGGACACGGGCATGGTGAGCCGACCCAAGAAGACCTCGGTCCTCAAGCAGGACCAGTTCGCCTACGAGGACGTCCGGGTCCTGGACGTGGTGCTCCAGGGGAACCAGGGGCTCTGGGCCGCGCTCCACGAGAAGGAGACGCTCCTCCACAAGCCCGATCTCACCGACGACGACGGGCATCGCCTCGCCGACCTCGAGGGCATCATCGCCGAGGAGGACGGCTACACCGCCGAGGCCGACGCCGCCTCGCTGCTCTCCGGTCTGGGCGTTCCCGAGGCGGACCACACCCGGCTGATGCGCGAGATCCCCGGCGGGTACAAGCTCCGTGTCCTGCTCGCCCAGGCGCTGTTCGGCAAGCCGCAGGCCCTGCTCCTCGACGAGCCCACCAACAACCTCGACCTCGACTCCATCCGCTGGCTGGAGGGATTCCTCCGCGAGTACGAGGGCATCCTGGTCGCCATCAGCCACGACCGGCACTTCCTCAACGCGATCTGCACCCACATCGCGGACATCGACTACCAGACCATCATCACCTACCCCGGCGGGTACGACGACATGGTGATGGCCAAGGCGAATGTCCGCTCGCGCATCGAGTCGGAGAACGCCGAGAAGCAGAAGAAGATCGCCCAGCTCCAGGACTTTGTCGCCCGCTTCTCCGCCGGCACCCGCGCCAGCCAGGTGCAGAGCCGGAAGAAGGCGATGGAGAAGCTCCAGCTCGCCGATCTGAAGCGCAGCAACATCGAGCGCCCATTCATCAAGTTCGAGCAGAAACGCCCGAGCGGGAAGCAGACCCTCACCGTCGAGCACCTCACCAAGCACTGGCCGGGGGTGAGGGTCGCGGACGACTTCAGCGCCCTGGTCACCCGCGGCGAGAAGATCGCCATCATCGGCCGGAACGGGGTGGGCAAGACCACGCTCTGCAAGATGTTGATGGGCCAGCTCGAGCCGGATGAGGGCACGCTCACCTGGGGCCACGAGGCCAAGGTGGGCTACCTCGCGCAGGACCATCGCGAGGGCATCCCCAACGACACCACCGCCGCCGAGTGGCTCCACACCTTCGACCACAAGGCCGGGAACGAGGAGATCCGTGGCCTCCTCGGCCGGATGCTCTTCAAGGGCGAGGAGGGACTCAAGCCCACCCGCGCGCTCTCGGGTGGTGAGGGGGTCCGGCTGATCTTCGCCAAGCTCATGCTCACCAAGGACAACGTCCTGGTGCTCGACGAGCCCACCAATCACCTGGACCTCGAGTCGATCGTCGCGCTCGGCGATGCCCTCTCGAAGTACGAGGGCACCGCCTTCGTGGTGACCCACGACCGCGACCTGATCGAGCAGTTCGCCACCCGCCTCTGGGCGTTCACCTCGCAAGGCCTGGTCGACTTCCGCGGGACCTACGACGAGTACCTGGCCAAGTCCGGTGGCGCCGCCGCGGCAACCCGTGCCGGCCAGGGCAACGGCAAGAAGCGCTGAGCTCCCCGTGGACCTCCTCGCCACCGCTCGACGGCTCGAGGCGATCCAGGCCGAGGTCGTCCGCGGCCTTGCCGCCGAGTCCGAGCCGGTCGCGGGTGGCTGGATGGCTGCCAACGGCCCCGGCTCATACCTGAACAAGGCCGCGGGACTGGGCTTCGAGGCCGAGCCGACCGACGAGGACGTCGGCCGGGTGGAACGCTTCTTCGCCTCGCGGGGCATCGAGCCTCGGGTGGAGCTGACCCAGTTCGCTCCCCTGCCCTTCCTCCGCCGCCTCGCCGAGCACGGGTTCGTGCTGCAGGAGTTCGAGAACACGCTGATCCTCCCGCTGCAAAGCCTCGGGGAGCCGCGGGCGCTGCTCCCAGTCGGCTGGCCCGAGGGCGTGCGGATCGAGCACGTCCACCCGTCGGACGACTCCCAGGTGGAGACCTTCGTCCGCACCAGTGCCAGCGGCTTCATCCCGGAAGGTGAGCCCACGCCCGAGGAGTTCCTCCGGACCGGCGTTCGCGCCGCGCGCGTCCCGGAGCACGACAGCTACATCGCCTACGTCGGCACCGAGGTCGCCGGAGCCGGCGGGTGCGGGACCCGCGGAGGCTCGACCTCGCTCTTCGGGACCTCCGTCCTCCCCCGGTTCCGCAGGCGCGGCATCCAGCAGGCGCTGATGGCGGTGCGGCTGGAGCGGGCGCTCGCGCTCGGCTCGGACCTGGCCGACATCACCTCGCACCCGGGCATCCCGACCGAGCGAAACGCCGCCCGGCTCGGTTTCCGCCTCGCCTACGTCCGCGCCGTCCTGGTGAAGCGCGGGCCCGGGCTCGTCCCCTCGCCTTGACGCGCTATGCGCCCGGGGCCCGGAGCTGCCCCTTCTCCACGATGGTCGTGCCATCGACGGTCACCGTCGCCTGCGGGACGAACCCCAGCGTGCTCCAGGCGCTCACGTCGCCTCCTCCGGCCCAGGTCGTGTCGCCGGTGAAGAAGCTCACCACCCCCCAGACCGGGGTCGCGTTCAGCTTGCTCCCTGGCGGAGCACGGAGCGCGGGGTTCACCCCGATGTTCACCACCCCGACTGCGTCCTTGGCCCCCTTGGCCGTCTGGTAGGCGATCCGGAGCTTCTCCGAGCCCGGCCCGGTCGCGACCATCTCCACCACCTTGCCCGCCTTGATGGTGAAGGTCAGTCGATCGACGGGCTGGTTCTGGTACCACATCCGGTCCAGGACGACCTTGCCCTCGGCACTGCCGGGAACCGCGGTCAGGTAGACGTCGCCGGCAGGGAGCCAGGCGGTGATGGTCTGGCCCTTCTTCGCCATCTCCGGGGTCACCTGTCCGTCGCTAAAGAGCACCTTCTGGCCCTCGATCGACATGGTGACGTTCGTGCCGTTGCTGGCGGTGACGGTCAGCTTCTTCCCCGAGCCGAGCGCCTTCACCACCGGATCCGCGGCGGCCTTGAGCTTCGTCGGGTCCACCTGGATCCCGGCCCAGTAGAGGGTGGTCAGCTGAGCGAGGGGCATTCCGAAGCGCTTCGCCCGCCACTCGGACGGCTCCAGGCCGTTGCCGAGGTTGAGGGCCCGCAAGCCGGCCTTGCTGTAGGCCTCGCTCACGGGCAGAAAGGCGTTGTTCCGTGCCGTGAGGCGTTCCGGCGCGGTCCCGCTGCACGCCTCCGGGGAGATGGCACCGGAGACCGAGATGTCGACCGTCATCACCGAGAGGAGCTTCAGAGCCCCCGCGGCAACGTCAGCGTCGCGCTCCGGCGGGACCTCGGCGCAGATCCTCCGGACCGATTCATCGCTGGCCAGGTCATAGAAGGACGCTCCCCCGGCCTTCTCCACCTCCACGGCGATGGCGCTCAGCAGCGCCATGTCCTTCGGATTTCCACCGACCCGGACCACGTCTCCGGCTTTGACCCCGGCGCTCTGGACCAGGCGCTTGGCGACGTCTGCCGCCTTCGGCGGTGCAGCTGTGGCGGATGCGGCGAACAGCAACAGCGCTGCGAACGCGGTGCGGTGCATGTGGGCCTCCCCTCGAGCCTGGGGGGACCAAGGCGCCGCTGTTGCGAGAAAGTCAACTGAAGGACGCCGCGCCGCAGCCCGCCGGGAGGGAGCGCCACGCGCGTGGCCATGGCCGCACCGCCAGTGGCGTGAAGGGACTCGGAGAGCGCGCGGGGCTGCGCGAGTGTGACGGCGGGCTTCGGCTGCCAGTGGGCCGGCTCGGCTCCCGGGCGTTCAAGCGACCGACCCCGACCGAACGACGGGACGATTGCCGCTTTGTCAGCACTTTGGAGGATCCGCGGCCACCTGCCGTCGCAGCGAAGGGGGCAACTTGAAGGTCTGCTGCTTGCTGGTCCTGCTTGGGAGCACCTCGGCGCTCGCCGCATCCACGACGCTCGCGGGCGTCCTCGACGGAACGCTCAAGCCGCGCCCGACGAGCTCTGGCTCGCTCGGGTCGAGCGTGATCGTCTGGAGCGCGAAGAACGAGTTCGAGATGTTCCACGTCGTCCTCCTCGGCGGGAACAGGGGCGTTTCAGTCGCCTTGCCCACGCTCACCCGGGTGGGGGGAAGCGAGCAGAATCCGCGCGGACGAGGTTCGGATCTACGAGGAGCAGGCAATCTCCTTCTCCAGCCGCTCGGGGATCGAGGGGAGGGCCGGTACCTGGCCGGATGCGCTCGTCCCGTACGGTGCGCAGGTCGAGGTGGGCCTCAGGAAGGTGAACGGCGTCTGGCAAGAGGTGCAGACCACCGAGACCCGCCGAAGCTTCCCGGTGAACGTCAGCCGCAACACCACCCGGACATTCCTGGTGGAGATCCACGTTCCCGCGGGAACGCCGACCGGGCTCTACCACGGTACGCTGGTCGTCACTGCTCAGGGATCTCACGGAACGCCCACCCAGAGCATCCCGGTGGACGTGCACGTCCGCAGCTTCACCCTGCCCTCCACGTCGACGCTCCGGAGCAACGTCAGGCTGGGCGTCGACGAGATCTGCCGGGCGCACGGCGACACGGTGGGCGTCTGGTGCCCGGACCAGGTCGCCTTCCGGCGCTGGGCCCGGCTCTACGGGCGCTACCTCCTGGACCACCGGATCAGCTCCTACCTTCCCGACGCGCTGAGTCTCCTCTCCGACGGCTCGCCTGACTACGCCACCAGCGAGGCCCGCTTCGCCGCCGACTATGGCCCGCTGATCGACGGCACCGACCCGTACAGCAGGCTCCGGGGCGCGCGCATCACCGCCATCGCCTACCCGTACCTCCGGGGCGACGATCCGGATGCGGTGATGCAGGCCAAGCTTCAGTCGTGGGCCGGCTTCGCCCGGGGGAGAGGTGACTGGTTCGACCGGACCTTCTTCTACACGCAGGACGAGCCCGACTGGAACACCAACGGCTGGCAGAACGCGATCCACTGGGCGAACCTGGCCCACGCTGCGGACCCGGGCTTCAAGGTCCTCCTCACCGCGCCGATCGACAGCTACGCGACGCACGCTGGCGCGGCTTCGGGAGTGGCCAACATCATCGCTCCGGTGCTCGACGCCCTCGACGGCCGCACGGGCCCTCGCCACGGCAACCAGCGGCCGAACTACAGCGCATTCCTCGCGCTGGACCCGCGGAACGAGCTCTGGGCTTACCAGAGCTGCGACTCCCATTCCTGCACCTCGACCGACAATCCCGGCATCTATGGCTGGCCCTCGCTGGTCGTGGACGCCACCGTGGTCCAGGCCCGGGCCGAGCCGTGGATGCACTACATCTATGGAGTCACCGGCCTGCACTACTTCGACTCGGTGCTGCACCTGGCCGAGGCCTGGAGCACGAACGGCATCACCGACTTCACCGGCAACGGGGACGGGACGCTTCTCTACCCGGGGACGCCCACGGCGATCAGCGGTGGCTCGACCCAGGGCATCGGGGGCAGCACCCACGTTCCGCTGGCGAGTACGCGGCTCAAGGCGCTCCGGGACGGACTCGAGGACTACGAGTACCTCCGGATGTGCGAGGCAGCGACGACCGGCACCACGGCGATGAACATCGCCCGCGCGCTGTTCCCCATGCGGTCAGAGGCCGGCGCAGGTCCGGTGAACGAGACCGGCAGCATGTACTCGGCGACCAACTGGAACCCGACAACCAGAAGCGACGATCCATCGAGACTCGCCGCCGCGCTCGCTGCCGCGCGCGAGGAGCTCGCGCGCTGCATCAATCCGGCCGACGCGGCGCAGTGACGTCGCGGACCGTCTCAGCCGACGGACGCGCCGGCGCGTCGACGAGCGCCCCGCGCGCGTGCCTTCTCCCGCTCACCCTCGCGGGTCCGCAGGGCGGTCCGTGCCGAAAGCGACGCCAGTAGATTCTCGGTGCTGTGGGCGACCTGGTGAACTGCGCGGTCGAAGGCCGCTCGGTCCGCCCCCGACGGCGCGCGGAGCCCGCTCACCTTCCGGACGTACTGGAGCGCCGCGGCCTCGATCTCCTCGGGAGTCGTCGGTGGCTCGAAGTTGTAGAGGACCCGGATGTTGCGGCACATGGGGGCTCCAGAGACCACGTCGGTGCGGTCGAAGGCAAGCCCGGTCGGCGGCTCAGAGCATGGGCAGCGGACGACCTCGAGCGAGCGGGAACGCTTCCTCGATCCGGGCGATCTCCTCCTGGGTGAGCCGCAGGTCGGCTGCCGCGGCGTTCTCCCGGACCCGGGAGACCCTCACCGTCTTGGGGATGGTGAAGACATGCGGGTCGCGGATCAGAAAGGCGAGGGAGATCTGATGTGGCGTCGCCCGGTGCGCCCGGGCGATCTCGGCCAGCAGCTTCCCTCCGCGGGAGTGCGCAGAGGGGAAGTCTCCGGAGCCGAACGGGCTGTAGCCCACCACCGCCGCCTCGTGCTCGACGCACCAGGGGAGCACCCGGCCCTCGATGTCGCGGGCGCGTAGGTTGTAGAGCACCTGGTTGCAGGCAATGCGGCGGGGACCGGCGACCTCCAGCGCCTCGTCCAGGTCGTCCTGGTCGAAGTTGCTCACCCCCCAGTGGCGGATCTTCCCCTCCCGGACCAGCTGCTCGAACGCGTCGAAGGTGTCCTCGAGTGGATGGCGTCCGCGCCAGTGGAGCAGGTAGCAATCGAGGTGGTCGGTTCCCAGCCGCGTCAGGCTCGCCTCGCAGGCCCGCACCGTCCCGCTCCGGCTGGCGTGGTCGGGCACCACCTTGGAGACCAGGAACAGCTCGTCGCGCCGCCCGGCGATGGCCTGGCCCACCAGCGATTCGACGACGCCCCCACCGTACAGCTCGGCGGTATCCACGTGGGTCATCCCAAGGTCCAGCCCGGCCTGCAGCGCCGCGATCGCCTCCGAGGGATCGTCGCTCTCCAGCTTCCAGGTCCCCTGTCCGATGACCGGGACCGGGATTCCGGTCCACCCGAACCTGCGCGTCTGCATGGCGTCAGGGCCTCCTGCTGCCGACACTGGTCCGGCCGATGACCCGGGGGCAAGCCACGGCTCAGCTGCGAAGCGCATCGAATGACAGCTTGGTGAGGTGCGCACCGAGCCACCCACCGAGCAAGCGCCAGCAGGGCATCCGTTCCGCTAACGTCCAGAGGCAATGGCCACTCCTGTGTCCGACGAGGTGAAGAAGGCGCTCGGCGCCAAGGATCCGTACGCCCTCGCCGCGGCGGCGAACAAGGAACAGCTGGACGCGCTGCGCAGCGCCGAGGAGCTCATCGAGGCCGATCGCAAGCGGCTGTCGACGAACAAGTTGACGGTCGCCGCGCAGGTCCTGGTGGGCTGGGTGGCCATCCTGGGGTTCCTGGTCAACGCCTACCAGAGCTGGACCAACAAGCAGCAGGCGGAACGACAGGCCCAGGTGGACCAGGATCGCTGGAGCAAGGAGTTCCAGCGGGCCCGGGAGGCCGACAAGTACCGTGCATTCTTCGAGACCACCGTGCTGGCCACCGACACCGTCAACCCCGACAAGCGGCTGGTGGGCTACGCGCTCCTCCAGGAGTTCGTGAGCGACGCCGAGTACACCAGCAAGGCGATGCTGATGCTCGAGGAGTCTCTGGCCCAGGAGCTCCGCCGAAACACCAACCAGGGCATCGACGAGGCGCACCGCAACGCGGTGGTGGCCATCGTGACCGCGCTCTCCGAGACGCGGGACTGCGGGGCGCTCGCCCGGGCCGCCCGGAGCATCGACAAGGTGGCCCAGCGGCTGAACCGCTACGGCGACATCGAGGAGGCCTCCGAGGTCTTCGACGTCTATGTGCGCCGGCTGGTGGGTCAGGCGGCAGAGGTGTGCACCTCCATGACCGACTTCCGCACCGTCCGGCGCCCGCTCCGGGACACGCTGGTCAAGGCGCCGAAGCTCGGCGGGCTCACCTACCCCACCACGCCCGAGGCGGCGAACACCCGGATGGCGGAGATCCTCCGCGACCGCTGCCTCACCGACGTGGCGGTGAGCGGGGCCAGCGACTGTCCGGACATCTTCGCCGGCTACGCCCGGCTCTGTGATCAGCCGGAGACCCTCCCCAAGGAGCTCTCCGTGGCCACCCCGGTCAAGGGCAAGCCCGACGCCGGCAGCGCCCGGGACGCCCGCGCCGACAGCGGCAAGGAGGCGGCCGCGGTCGCCGCCCGGCTCGCCGCCAACCGCCAGGCCGACGCCGGCGGATGCGCCGTCATGAAGGAGATCTCGGTCCGCTACCCCCCGCCTGGTGCCGGGCTCTCCGGGTCCGCCAAGTAACGCCCGGGCAGCGAGCGTTCCCACACCATCGTGTCCCGCGGGCAGCCGGACGGCGTCGTGGTGTCATGCGCCAGCGTGGTCACGTGCCGGAAGCCGGCCCGGCGGGCGACGGCGACGCTGTGGACGTTGCAACGCTTGAGCCGGGAGGGCCGCTTCGCCGAGGCTCGGGTCCGTCGATGCCCTCTCCGCCCCAGCTCGAGCTGTTCGGCCCCGCGCCCGGCGTGGCCGCCGAGCCCGAGCGGCCTCCCGAGCCGCCGGCCCCCGCTCCCTTCACCGAGGAGCTTCGCGCGCTCGGGGGGCGTCTGCCCGGCGACCTCCGGCTCGGAACGAGCTCCTGGTCCTTCCCCGGGTGGACGGGCCTGGTCTACGCCCGCGAGGCCGCCCCGGAGCTGCTCGCCCGGGAGGGCCTGCCGGCGTACGCGCGACATCCGCTGTTCCGCACCGTGGGAGTGGACCGGACCTTCTACGGACCCGTTCCGATCGAGACCTTCCGTGCCTGGGCCGCTGCCGTCCCGGACGACTTTCGCTTCCTGGTGAAGGGGCACGAGGCGCTCACCCTCCCCCGCTTCCCGCTCCACGAGCGCTACGGGGCGCGACGCGGCGAGGACAACCCCACGTTCCTCGACCCGGCGTACGCGCGGGACGCCGTCGTGGCCCCACTGGTCGAGGGGCTGGGGGCCAAGGCCGGACCGCTCGTCTTCCAGTTTCCACCGCAGGACGTCCAGGCGTTCGGGGGTCCCTCGGCGTTCGCCGACCGGCTGCACGCGTTCCTGGCCGCGCTCCCGGCCGGTCCGCTCTACGCCGTCGAGCTCCGCAACCGCGAGCTGGTCACCGCCGAGGTGGGCGATGTCCTGGAGGACGTGGGCGCGGTCCCGGTCCTCACCGCCTGGGGAAACCTTCCTCCACTTCCCCAGCAAGCCTGGCGGCTGCGGGCGCGGGCAGCGAGCGCGCTGGTGGTGCGGTGGATGCTCCCGCCCGAGCTCGGCTACGAGGAGGCCCGCGAGCTCTACGCCCCCTTCGACCGGCCGGTGAACGAGAACCCAGCCGTCCGCGGCGACATCGCCGGGCTGGCGGTGGAGGCGCTCTCCGACGGCCGCCCGGTCTACGTCACCGTCAACAACAAGGCCGAGGGCAGCGCGCCGGTGAGCGTGGAGCGGCTCGCGGCGGCGGTGGTGGCTCGCCTGGCGTCCCCCCTCAGTCCTCCGGCCGGCCGGGGTTCCGGCGGCCGAAGATGACCCACGCCACCATGCTGAACACCACCTCGCCGGCGCTGTTCTCCAGGGCGTAGCCGAGCTTGACGCTGCCGCGGTCGGGCTTGCTCCGCGATGGCCGGGCCTCGAGTACCTCGAGGGTGAGGGTGAGCGGGTCGTCGGGCCGCACCGGCCGGAGCCACTTCAGCTCCTCCAGCCCCGGGGAGCCCATGCTGGTGCTGCCCTCGAGCAGGCCGTCCACCACGACGCGCATGCTGAGGCAGGCGGTATGCCACCCGCTGGCGACCAGCCCGCCGAAATGCGTCTTCCGTGCCGCCTCCTCGTCCAGGTGGAACGACTGCGGATCCCACTCCCGGGCGAAGCGGACGATGTCCTCGCGGGTCAGCGTGCGGGGCGGGAAGGTCCTGCGCCATCCGGGCACCAGATCTTCGTAGCTCAGCCTGCGACCCTCACCCTTGGTCATCGACGTGCTCCTTGGTGTGCGCACGCCCCCTCGTCTAGCGTGCGACGCCGCTCCGCGCCTGCTCCAGGGAAGGAAAGCTCTCCATGTCGTCGCCGCATCGTCCCATGCTCGGCATCATCGGTGGCACCGGAATGCCGGAGGCGCTGGGCTCGCTCGGACATGGCGAGCAGCACCGGGTGGACACGCCGTTCGGGCCGCCCTCGTCGCCGATCACCGTGGTGGAGCTCGGGGGTGCGCCGGTGGCTCTGCTCCCCCGGCACGGCGAAGGTCACCGGTTCCCGCCCGGACGGGTCCCCTACCGGGCGAACGTCTTCGCGCTCAAGGCGGTGGGGGTGACCCACGTCCTGGCCACCGCGGCGGTGGGCTCGCTCCGGGAGGAGATCCGCCCCGGCGAGCTGGTGGTTCCGGACCAGATCATCGACCGCACCTTCCGCCGCGAGCCGACCTTCTTCGACGACCTCGCCGTGCACGTGGAGCTCGCCCAGCCGTTCTGCGAGTCGCTGCGGAGGGTGCTGCTGTCCGCGCAGTCCGGCGTCCGGGTGCACGACGGCGGCACCTACGTGTGCATGGAGGGCCCGCAGTTCTCCACCCGCGCCGAGAGCGACCTGCACCGGGCCTGGGGCGCCCACCTCATCGGGATGACCCTGGTGCCCGAGGCCAAGCTCGCCCGGGAGGCCGAGCTCTGCTACGCGGCGGTCAACCTGGTCACCGACTACGACTGCTGGCGCCCGCACCCCACGGAGCTGGGCGGACAGGAGCTGCTGGAGGAGATCATCGGGAACCTCCGGACCACGACGGCAGCCGCGATGGCGCTCCTCCGCTCGGCGCTCCCCGCCGTCCAGGCGCTGGCCGCCACCGGGTGCGGCTGTCAGAAGTCACTGGAGCGGGCCATCTTCACCTCCGGCACGCAAATCCACGAGGACACCCGCAGGAAGCTCGACGTCCTTCTCCGCCGCGCGCTCCGGAACCGCTGAGCAAGGTCGCTGGCGCGCCGCTGCGCAGTTCCTCAGGCGTCCCCCTGGTGCGGGGCGCTGAGCCTGGCCGGGCGGCGCCCTCACTCGTGCCGGAGCGCCTCGACCGGGTCGAGCTGGGCCGCGCGGGCCGCCGGCCATATCCCGAAGACCAGGCCCACCGCCGCGGCGAAGCCGATGCCTCCGGCGATGGTTGCCGGTTGCACCGCGGCGGCGAGCGGCGTGGCCATCGAGACCACCTTCGCCAGCCCGAGCCCGAGGAGCGTCCCGATCGTTCCGCCGATGGCCGACACTCCGGCCGCCTCGAGGAGAAACTGCACCACGATGGTCCTCCGGCGGGCGCCGAGCGCGCGCCGTACGCCGATCTCCCGGGTGCGCTCGCGCACCGAGACCAGCATCACGTTCATGATGCCGATTCCTCCCACCAGCAGGGTGATCAGCCCCACGCCCAGCGCCACGCCGTAGAGCGCGCCGGTGAGCTCGGCGTAGGTGTTCGCCAGCTGCTCGGGACGGTTGATGCTGAAGTCGCTCTCCTTCTCGGGGGCGATGGCGCGAGCGCGGCGGAGCGCGATCTCCACCTGGTCCTGGACCTGGAGGAGATCCACCCCGGGGGCACCGGCCACGCCGATGGTGAGCTGCCGCTTGCTTCCGAAGTCGGAGAGAAACGTCTTCAGCGGGACCTGGATCGCCAGATCCTGGTTCTGGCCGAGGATCTTCCCCTTGCGCGCCAGCACCCCGATGACCCGAAATGGGCGATTGCCGATCCGGATGCTCTGGCCGAGAGGATTGGCGGTGGGGAAGAGCCCATCCGCCACGTCCGCGCCCAGCACTGCCACCGAGCTCGAGTTGTCGTTCTCCGGCCCGCTCAGGAAACGGCCCGCGGTGACCTCCCACCCGGCGACGGCAGGGAAGTCGGCGGTGGTCCCCTGGATCCGGACATTGGCCAGGGCGAGGCTGGAGAACTTCACCTCGTCGGTCTTGAAGGTCATCGGCGCCACCGCCACGACCTCCGGCAGCTCCCGGAGCTGCTCCGCCAGGGGCGGCGTCAGCTCACGGCGGTTCCGGTACTTGAAGAACTCTCCGCGCATGATCCACGGGAACTTGGTCACGTACATCGAGTTCCCGCCGAGGCTCGCCAGCTGCTGCGCGAAGGAGGAATTCAGCCCCTGGATGATGCCCACGATGGCCAGCAGGGTGCAGACGCCGATCCCGATGCCCACCGTGGTGAGCAGCGTCCGCAGGCGGTTGGCCCGCAGCGCCAGGACGGCGATCTTCCCGCCCTCCACGACGTCGATGCGCATCCCCATGCCGGTCGAGGACCTCCGCTTCCGGGGAGCATGACGCCGATCGGCGCGGTCGATTGCAACACCGGTGCCCGTCGGCGGCCCGGTCTGGCCCACTGGCTGCACGGGCGCGGCGGTCTGCCTTACCCTGGGCCTTGCATCCGGCTCCGGGTCGCGGCCCGGGTCTCCTCCAGCTCCTCCAGGCTCCGCGGCCAGTCCTCCTTGAGGAGGCGCGACAGCGACCGGTCTGCGAGCAGTCGGCCCCCGGTCTGGCAGGCGGCGCAGTAGTTGGTCTCGTTGTCGGCGTGGACGATGCGCTGAACGGGCGAGCCGCAGTCCGGGCAGGGCTTCCGGTACCGGCCGTGCACCGCCATGCCCTCGCGAAAGGCGGTCACCTTCTCCGGGAAGCCGCTCCCGGCCTCCTCGCGCAGCCTGTCGGTCCAGGTCCTGAGCACGGACCGCGTCACCTCGTGGAGCCGCCGGACCTCCGCGTCGTCCAGCCGCTGGGAGAGCGCCACGGGCGAGAGCCGAGCGGCATGGAGGATCTCGTCGGAGTAGGCGTTCCCGATGCCGCTGAACAGCCGCGGATCGGTGAGCGCTCGCTTGAGGGTGTGGTTCTCGCGCCGAAGGGCGGCGCCGAACTGCTCCATCGTCGCCTCCATCGGGTCGATGCCCCCCCGATCGAGGGCACGCACCGCCTCCTCGCCGCGCAGCAGCCACAGCTGGGCTCGCTTCCTGGGGCTCGCCTCGGTCAGCACCAGGGTCCCGGTGGGAAAGTCGAAGGCGGCCAGGCCGACCCGGCCCGGCACCGGCGCCCCCCGTGGCTTCCAGTGCAGCCGCCCGGCGATCATGAGATGCAGCACCAGGAAGAGTCCGTCCTCGAGCACGAACACCAGACGCTTGCCCTGCCGCCGCAGGGCGGTCACCCGCTTGCCGGTCGCCTCGCGGAGCGGTGGGTCCGCAGTGCGCACCAGCGCCGGCCCGCGCACCCGCACACCCTGCAGCGGCTGGCCGAGCACCCGGGGCCCGAGCGCCTCGAGGTAGACGGTGACGTCAGGGTACTCGGGCACTAGACCGCCCTCTTGGTGCCCGGAACGAAGAAGCTCGGGAGCGACTCGCCGAGGAAGGTCTTCAGGGCGCGGGCGGCGGCGTTGAGGTAGCCCTCACCCCGGTGCAGCAGCGCCACCTGGCGCTTCACTCCACCCTGCCCCACCTCCACCACCTCGAAGCCGCGGCCGGTCCGCTCCCGGGCCATGATCGACGGGAGCAGGGCGATGCCGAGCCCCCGCTCCACCATCCGCCGCATCGCCTCGGGGTTGTCCGTCTCCAGCACCACGTTCAGCGGCTCGCCGGCCGCCTCGGCCGCGGTCTCCAGCGCCCGCGTCCCGGCCACGTTGGGCATCACCACCAGCGGCAGGCGGATCACCTCGCGGAGCGCCACCGGCTTCCTGGCCTCGGCGAGGGGGTGCCCGCGGGGCACGGCCAGCACGAAGTCCTCGCTCCACAGCTTCTGCTGGACCAGATCCACCCGCCGCACCGGGAGCGTCAGCACCGCCAGGTCCAGCTCGCCCTTCGCCACCCGGTCCTCGAGCCCCTCCGAGGTCTGCTCCACCAGCCGCAGCCGCACGTCGGGGTAGAGCTTGTGAAACCGGGGCAGGAGCTCCGGGAGCAGGTACGCGCCCACGGTGGGCAGCGTGCCGAGCGCCACCAGCCCGCTCGCCTTGCCGGTCAACGCGGTCAGCTCGCTCGCGCCCCGCTGCAGAGCGTCCAGCGCCCGCTGCGCGTGCACCAGGTACCGCTCACCGGCGGCGGTCAGCACCACCCCGCGCGGGGTCCGCACTAGCAGCCGCGTTCCCAGCTCCCGCTCGAGCGACTGGACCTGCCGGCTCAACCCCGACTGGGACATTCCCAGACGGCGGGCGGCGCTCACGAAGCGCTTCTCCTGCGCCAGGGTCAGGAAGGCGCCGAGCTGGTCGGTGGTCACGTTCGCTCCAGGGTCCCATCCCGGGGCGACCCGCGCCCCGCGCAAGGAGAGTATGCGCGTGATGCGCTCCCTGCATGGGAATTCTCTGGTTAAGACCGTTCCAGCATGGAGACCTCGAGCACCCTTCCCTGGCAGGCCGCTGCCCCCGGTCGAGAGCGCCGGAGTGCCACCGCGGCGGTGCTCCTCGGCCTGGTGGTGAGCGCCTTCGAGACCACGGTGGTCACCACCGCCATGCCCACCCTCACCGCCGAGCTCGACGGCCGGGCGCTCTACGCCTGGGTCTTCACCGGGTTCCTCCTGGCCAGCACGGTCGGCGTGCTCCTCGCAGGGCGCCTCTCGGACCAGCTCGGCCGCCGGGGAACCTTCGTCGGCGGGATGGGGCTCTTCCTGCTCGGCTCGGTGCTCTGTGGCTTCTCCACCAGCGTCCCGATGCTGGTCGCCTTCCGGATCCTGCAGGGCCTCGGGGCCGGCGTGGTGCAACCCACCACCCTGACCATCAGCTCCGACCTCTACACGCTCGAGGAGCGGGCGGCGATCCAGAGCGTCTTCACCGGGGCCTGGGGACTGGCCTCGGTCATCGGGCCGGTGATGGGCGCGCTCCTCACCCAGCACCTCGGGTGGCGGAGCGTGTTCTGGGTCAACGTGCCGGTGGGGCTGCTGGCCGTCGCGCTCCTGCAGCGTTCCTACCGCGACCCGCCTCGCCGCGAGGCCCGGCGCCCGGAGCTCGGCGGCCCGACTCTGGGCGCGCTCTCCATGGCGCTGCTGCTCCTCGGGCTCGAGCCTGCGGCGCTCCCCACCCCGGTCGTCCTGCTGGTGCTGCTCGCCGCGGGGCTGACCGCCTGGTCATTCGTTCGCCAGCAGCGCCGGAGCGCCAATCCGCTCGTCCCGCCCGCGGTGCTCCGGGACCCGACGGTGCGCGCGGGGCTGCTGGGAGGGCTGATGGCGGGCGGCGTTCTGTACACGCTCAGCGCCTACGTGCCGCTGTGGATGTCGCACGGTGGGCACTCCGCGCTTGGCGCCGGCGTGGCCCTGGTGCCGCTCCTCGCCGGCTGGGCGCTGGGCAGCTCCTTCGGGGTGAAGCTGCTGCTCCGGGGCGGGCTGCGCGCCTCCGCGGGACTCGGCTTTCTCCTGGCAGGCGCGGGTGGCGCCCTGTTCGGGCTCGCGCTCTGGCACGGGGCTGCGGTGGGCTGGCTGTACGCCGCGCTGGGGCTTCTCGGCCTCGGGCTGGGCCCGGCGGCGAGCACCAGCATCCTCGCCCCCCAGGCCCGGGTGCGCTGGGAGCAGCGCGGAGCGGTCACCAGCGCGGTCTACGCCTGCCGGATGCTCGGTGGCAGCCTGGCCATCGCACTGGTCAATCTCCTGGCAGGCTCCGAGCCGAGACAGGTGCTGCTGGTGGTGGGCATCGCCGCGGCCGGCGCGCTGGCCATCGAGCGGCTCGCCCCCGGCGCCGAAGGCGGCGGACGCGCCGCGCTGGCCAGCCCCGTGCTCGACTGACCCGCTGCTCAGGGCCGCTCGAGCCAGGCCCCGCGGAGCAGCACCCCCGGCGGATGGCGGAGCACCGAGACGTCCTGCCGCGGATCTCCGTCGATGGACACCAGATCTGCCCGGGCCCCCGGGGCGACGGTGCCGATCTCCCCACCCGTCCCAGGAACTCCGCCGGCCAGCTCGTCGCCGCCCGGAGCGCATCGAGCGGAGTGAGTCCCGACGCCACCAGCTCCTCGAGCTCGTCGTGCAGCGACGTTCCGGGTTAGGTCGCGCCGATGCCCGAGTCCGTGCCGGCCAGGAGCCGCGCCCCGGCCGCATGCAGCGCTCCCACCAGGATCCGCCGCGTGCACGAAGGCGATGCTGCCGGGGGCGAGCACCGGCCGCAGCGCCAGACCCTCGGTCGTGCCGTCCGGGCCTGCGTCCGGCACCGCCGTTCCTGGCCGCGAACCCGGACAGCTCACCAGGGCCAGTACGGGGAGCCAGCTGGAGGGGGAGCCGCATCGGGCGGGCACCGCGCCCCGGGACCGGTCTGCACTGGTGTCTTTGCACCCGTTGTGAGGGACTGCCCGAGCGCATGGACCCGCTCGTCCTCGAGAAAGCCGCCATCCTCTGCTACCGGCTCTACGACGTGGCGGACGAGATCGACCTCGCGGTCGCCGAGTCGCTGCTCGCCCGGGACGTCCGCCGGCTGCGGCTGAGCCGCTCCGGGGCGGAGTACCTGCTGCTGCCCAACCCGCCCCTGGTGGTGGGGCTGGGGCGGCGCTCGCTCGCCCTCCCCGAGGGGCACGTTCGAGGTGGAGGCCCGCGCGCGTCTCTACGACTTCGGCGCGGCCTCCATCGTCCTCGCCGTGCCGGTGCCTCCGGGAACCGCGCTGGACGCGCTCGCGCCCCTGGCCGACCGTCTGTACGACGGGCCGGAGGTGAACGCCCTCGCCCTGGAGCTGGTGGAGGGGCTGCGCAAGGGGGTGGCACCGGCGATGGAGAACCCGCACCTCTGGAGCCAGGTGGAGAGCTACGCAGTGGTCTTCGTCGAGGCCTTCCGAGGCTCGCCCACCGCGCAGGAGGTGCTGCGAGCAAGCCGACCTCGCCCGGCTGCTCCTCGGCGAGACCACGGTGCCCGAGCTCTCGGCTGCCGAGCGCGCCGACGTGACCCGCCGCCACTTCAGCTACGGGACCAGGGACCTGGTGGTCGTCGACTGGAACGCGGCGTTCGTCTACGAGCCCTCGGGCTCGGAGGACATCCCGGACATCCTGGAAATCGCCAACGCCCAGCTGCTCGAGCTCCGCTACTACGACGAGATGCTGGACCGCAGGCTGGCGGCGGGTGAACGAGCGGCTGAAGCGAGAGCGTCGGCGGATCGGCTCGTTCTTCCGGAGCCCCTATCCCTCGCTCGCCCGGCAGGTGCAGCTCACCCTGCTGGAGATGAACGAGTTCATCGAGCGGGTGGAGAACTCGCTGAAGATCATCGGCGACTTCTACCTGGCGAAGGTCTACGAGTCCGCGGTGGAGCAGCTGCGGATCCCGGCCTGGAAGGCCTCGGTGACGCGGAAGCAGCAGATGCTGGGCGACGTCTACGGCTGGCTCAAGGGCGAGGTGGACACCGCGCGCTCGTTCACCCTCGAGCTGATGATCGTGCTGCTCATCGTCGTCGAGCTCGTCGTGGCCGCGAGCTCGCTCTTCCGACGGTGAGCCGGGGCCGAGGGCTAGCTCCCGCCGTCGCGGACCGCCGGATCGCTGCAGGCCACCGCCACGCCTGCATCCCCCGGCGGGGCAGACCAGGCAGGTCGCCCCCGACAGCCACTGCTCCTGCGCGGACCCGTACATCCCCGGGTTGGCCAGCAGCACTCCCTGCTGCGAGGGATCGACGGTGAAGCGCGGCGACCCGGACCACTGCGGGAGGACCACCGCCTCCCCGTCCGCGGCCCACTCCGTCTCCCCGTTCAGCGGGGCATCACAGCCCAGGTCGCGCACCTCGGCGAGGTTGTTGGGGCTGCCGAAGAAGATGCTGGTCGCCCGGCCTGGCCGGTCCACGTGGAACCATCCCTCGAACCCGGTCGGGGGTGTGGTCGCCGCCCCGAAGAGGTTGCAGGCCCCGAGCAATCCCAGGACCAGGGCCAGCAGCAAGACGCGGCTCATCCTCCCGGCACCTCCCGCGGCGCGCCGGACGGCAGCCGCGCCGTCCGTTCCTGCCGCACCCGCTCCCGCCACAGCATCCAGCTGGGGAGGGCGACCATCGCCGCCGCGAGGCAGCATACCTCGCCCAGCACTGCGATCAGCCCCAGCGAGCGCACCGCCTGGTTCACCGAGCGAAGCAGCGCCAGGTATCCGAGGCTGGTGGTGAGGCTGTTGAGCACCACCGCGCCGCCGGTCGAGCGCATCGCGGGGATGACGCCGCCGCCGTTCAGGATCCGCTGCATCACGTTGACCGCGTAGTCCACCCCGATGCCGAAGGTGATGGGGATGGCGACGAAGTTGAAGAAGTTGATCTTGATGTGCCCCAGGTAGAGCAGGAGCGCCAGCCACAGCAGCCCCACGCCCAGCGAGCCCACCACCTCCAGCGACGCCCTGCCGCGTCCGAAGGCGAGGAAGACGGTGAGGGTGGTGAGCGACAGCGACACCGCCGCAGCCTTGGGAATGTCCTTCAGCACCGCGTCCAGGATGTCGGCGAAGATGACCGCCCGGCCGGACCCGCGGATGACGTCGCCGTTGGGCAGCCGGGTGAGCCGGAAGCTGTCCGCCCAGCGGAGCAGGTAGTGCAGATCGTTGTCGTCCTTGCCGTTGGTGGGGGTGATGAACACCAGCCGCCCGCGCGTGCCGTCCACCTCGGAGAAGGGACGGGCCAGGTCCTCCGGGAGGTCGGCGATGGTGTAGGGCTTGAGGTTCTCCGGCGGGAGCAGCTCCTTCAGCTCCTTCCAGTCCGCGTCGGAGATGGCGCCCTGGCGGCGGGCCTTGAGGAGCTTTCTCCGGATGTCCTCGAGCAGGGGAATCTTCGCCGCCTGGTCCGGAGGGACGAAATCCTGAAGGGCGTGAACACTTTCGAACGGCTTGAGGTCCGGAGGGGCCGAGTCCCGCCGTTCCTCCAGAGCCTTCTTCAGCTCGGGCACCTCCTCCGGACTATTGGCCAGCACCACCATCCCGCTCTCGGTGTTGTTGCCCAGGACCTCGGCGGCCTTGGCGGCGACCCGGTACAGCTCCTTTCCGCCACCCAGGTCGTTCTGCATGTGCCGCATGTCGTAGTCGATGGGGTCGGAGCGGAGCCAGAGGACGAAGGCCACCGCACCGGCCGCGGCGAGGACCAGCGACAGGACGGCCATGGCCCGCGGCGCCTTCGAGACCAGGAAGACGAAGGGCCGCTCGTAGGCGGACGGGCGCTGCCGCCAGCGTTGGAACCAGTTGCGGGACTTCCCGCTCCCGTGGATGGGCCAGCGCCTGTCTTGCAGGACCAGCACCGCCGGAGCGAGGAAGTACGTCGCCAGCCAGCAGAGCAGCATCCCCGAGGTGCCGATGAAGGCGAAGTGCTTGAACCCGTGGAACTGGGTGACCGCGAGGCTCCCGTAGGCGGCGGCGGCGGCCAGGGCGGCGGTGAGCGTGCCCACCCAGGTGGCGAGGTGCGCCTGCCGGATGGCTGTCTCGAGGTCCGACCCCCGCCGGCGCTCCTCGAGGAAGCGGGCCACGTAGAGCACGCCGAAGTTGATGCCATTTCCGGCGATGATCGACACCAGGAACCCGGTGATGACGTTGAGATGGCCGATGGCCAGCCGGGTGAGACCGAAGGTCAAGGTCAGCCCGGCGAACATGGTGACCGCCATCGGCACCAGAACCCGGAAGCGGCGGTAGTAGATGAAGATGACGCCGAGGATGGCCACCACCCCGGTGAGGCCCACGCTCACCAGGTCGTCCAGCACCGCTCCGTACTCGTACAGCCCGGTGACCAGGTCGCCGGCGTAGCCGATCTTGATGCCTCGGGCCGCGGCGTCGGGGAGCGTCTTCTGGACGGCCTCCTTCACCCTGGCCAGCGCCTGGCGCGCGCGCTCGAGGTCCCCGGTGGTGGGGATGCCGGTCCGCACCAGCACCACCAGCGTCTTGCCGTCCTTCGACTCGAAGTAGCCGTCGGGGTAGCGGTCCTTGGCTGCCTCGAGGGTGGCGGACTTGCCGCCCAGGAACTTTTGTTTGAGTTCGGCGAGGGTCGGAGCCTTCTGCTCCTCGTCGTCGTCCTCGAGGCCGAGCGACAGCGCCTTGCCCACGGCCTTCTTGCGCTGAGCGTCCAGCTCCTTGTCGAGCTTCTGCAGGTCCTCGACGCTGGCGAACAGGCCCGAGCGCGGGAGCAGGAATTCCCGGGCGGTCTGGACGCCGTCCTCGGCGCTGACCACCCAGGGCGGGCCGATGGCCCGGAGCGGACCGAGGAGGGCGTCACCGGCCTTCCGGAGGGTTTCCCGGTCGGGCCCCTCGAGGACGACGAAGATGCTGGAGCTACCGGCCGTCCGCTCGGTGAGCCGCTTGAGCTCCAGAACGGAGGGCTGGTCGTCCGGAAGCAGCTGGTCGAAGCGGGTCCGCAGCTCCAGGCCGCGGGCGAGCCAGGCCCCGGTGCCGGTCAGGACGAGGCCGATCAGCAGCACCTGCCAGGGCGCGCGCAGCTGCCAGGCCGCGAGCCGCAGGAGGATCCGCTCGATGACGCTCGTCTGCTGGGGCAATGCGCGAGCTCTCCTCCCGGGCGGGCACCCCACCGGCCGGGGGTGTCACGCCGACGGGCCAGGGTGCGCCACATAACCTGCGGCAACCCGGTTGACCAGCTTCGGCCGCAGCCGGCTCAGCTCAGCGAGGTCGGTCGCACCGGCGCGCCGGCGGGCGGGGCACTCTGCACCCGGCGGAGCTTCTTCTTCTGCGCCAGCTCGCTGTCGTGGAGCCGCTTGATGCCGTCGCCGAGCGACTGCTCGATGTCCCGGATGCCCGTCACCAGACGGACGAACCCACCGACCTCCACCGAGGCGGCCTGGTCGCTGCCCCACATGGCCCGATCCAGGGTGATGTGCCGCTCGATGTGGGTGGCGCCGATGGCCACCGCCGCCCACGTGGGTGGCAGGCCGGTCTCGTGCCCGGAGTAACCGATGGGCACCTCTGGCCAGCGCGCCTTGAGGGTGTGGATGATCTTGAGGTTCAGCTGATGCACCGGGCAGGGGTAGGTCGACTCGGAGTGGGCGATGAGCAGCCGCTCGGTCCCCACCGCCGCCACCCCGCTCTCGACCTCATCCCAGGTGGACATGCCGGTGGAGAGGATGAGCGGACGGCCGGTGGCCTTCATCTTTCTCAACAGAGCGTGGTCGGTGAGCGAGGCCGAGGCCGCCTTGTAGGCGGGGGGATCGAACTGTTCCATGAAGTCCACCGCCTCCTCGTCCCAGCAGCTGGCGAACCAGAGGATGCCCCGGTCGCGGCAGTGCCGGTCGATGGCCGCGTACTCCTCGACGCCGAACTCGAGCTTGTGCCGGTAGTCGATGTAGCTCATCGACCCCCAGGGGGTCTCGCGCATGACGTTCCACTGGTCACGGGGGACGCAGACCTCCGGGGTGCGCTTCTGGAACTTCACCGCGTCGGCGCCGGCCAGCACCGCGCCGTCGATCAGCCGGCGGGCGAGGTCGAGCGAGCCGTTGTGGTTGATGCCGATCTCCGCGACGATGAAGACGGGATGGCCATCCCCCACGAACTGGTCTCCGATGCGGACCGTGGCCTGGTTCATGGACGGCGACTCCTTCTAGGGTTGGATGCTGCCGCTCGGTGGCCGAGGATCCACTCGGCGAAGTCTCGAAAGGCTCCGTGCCCACCCGGGACGGAGCAGATGTGGTTAACGAGTGCCAGCACGCTCGGCAAGGCGTCCGACGGGGCGGCGGTCAGCCCCTCGCGCGACAGGATCGTGAGCACCTCGACGTCGTTCACGTCGTCCCCGATGAAGCCCACCTCGGAGAGGGCGAGCCCCTCCTGCCGGCAGAGCGCCAGGACGGCCCCCGCCTTGTCCTTCACCCCCAGCAGCACGTGTCGCAACCCGAGCTTCTCGCCCCGACGGACGACGGCGGGCGAGCGCTCGCCGGTGACGATGCCGGTCTCGATGCCCGCGTTCCGGAGCCGCTCCACGCCCATCCCGTCGCGGATGCTGAAGCGCTTCAGCTCCTCGCCGCGCTCGGAGTAGTACACGCCTGTATCGGTGAGCACGCCGTCGCTGTCGGTCAGCACCAGGCGGAGCCGCTCCGCCCGCAGTGCCAGCTCCGAGGGCCCGAGCGCCGGCTTCTGCACCCGGGTCACCCGGGCGGCGGGGTCCACCCGGCGGGCAGTGCGCACCCGCTTCACCACGCGGTGAAGCCTCCGTCCACCACCAGAGCCGCACCGGTCATGTAGCGGCTGGCATCGCTGGCGAGGAACACCACCGCGCCCCGGTAGTCGTCGGGGCGCGCCATCCGGCCCAGCGGGGTGCGGCGGGCGTAGGCCTCGACGAACCAGGCGTCCTGGCCGGCCTCGACGCCGCCCGGGCAGAGCGCGTTCACCCGTACGCCGGCCGCCCCCCAGTAGGCGGCGAGGAACCGGGTGAAGGCCAGCACCGCGCCCTTGGTGGTGGGGTACGCGGCCGTCTTCCAGAAGGCCTGCGTCCCGTCGGGTTTCCGGTAGAGCGACTGGTCGGGCGCGACCAGCCCGTAGGTGGACGAGACGTTGACGATGCTCCCCTGCCCCGCCCTGGCCATCTCGCTCCCCAGCACCTGAGCGCAGAGGAAGGTTCCGGTGACGTTCACCTCGAGCGACTGGCGAAACAGCGCCACCGGGTAGCCCTCGAAGCGGGATTGCTCCGCCGCCTTGGCCGGGTCCTCGAACTTGTCGTTGATCGCCGCGTTGTTCACCAGCACGTCGATCCGGCCCGCGGCGGCGAGCACCTGGTCGCGGAGCGCCTGGACCGAGGTCTCGGAGGTGATGTCGGCGCCGATGCCCAGCGCGCCACGGCCGAACTCCGCCGCCACCCGCGCACAGGCCGCACCGTCGATGTCGGTGAGCACCACCCGGGCACCCGCATCGGCCAGGGCGCGGCAGTGCTCGCGGCCGAGCAGGCCCAGGGCGCCGGTGACCACCGCCACCTTCCCCTCCAGCGGGCGCTCGCCCGACGCTGTCTTCGGATCCATCGCGCTCAACGTTGTGTTCCCCGGGGGCCCGGCCTGCAAGTCCCCGAAGACACAGAGGTCTTCAGCCGGACCACCTCCGGAACGGGCACGTCTACCACGGATTCGGCCAAACGCCTCTCAGGATGCCTGCCGCACCTCGGGCGCGGGCGCTCCGCCTCATCGGCCCCGGTCCTCCCGTCCGGCCCGGGTGGCGAGGAGGAGGACCCAGCCCACCGCGATCCAGAACACCTCCTTGAACCGCTTCAGCAGAACGAACGCCGCTGCCCGGTTCACGGCGTCGGGGATACCGGCCTGGCGCAGGAAGGCCATGTACCCGGCGTCCTGCACTCCCAGCCCGGCGGGGATGAAGAACGCCGCGCTCCGGGCGAACGAGACCACCGGCTCGAAGGCGAGCACCGCCTGGAAAGAGAGGTCGACTCCGAGCAGCCGCAGCAGCACCCAGCTCTCGCCGGCCTCGGCGAACCATCCGGCGAGAATCCACAAGAAGGCCACCACCAGCCCCCGGGCATGCGACCGGAGGACCATGCGCACGTGCTGGTCGGTGTCCATGAAGGCCACCTCGCGGGCGATCATCCACTTCTGGATCCGCGCCACCGGCACCCGGCGGAGCAGCTTCCACAGCCGCTCGGCGACCCGGCCGGAGACGAGCACCGCCACCATTCCCGCCGACACGAGCGTGCTGAGGATGCCCAGCCCGAACAGCAGCGGGCGAAGCACTGGGCCCTCGGGGGCCAACGCCCCGGTGACCACCGCCGCGGTGAGGAGGTACACGCCCTGGGTGCCAACCTGCAGCGCCTTCTTGACCGCCAGGCTTGCCGCGCCCTCGGCGACCTCCACCCCGAACCGCCGCGAAAGGAACCAGACCTTCAGGCCCTCGGCCAGGATCGGCCCACCGGGGAAGCTGAGCTGCACTGCCTCGGTGGACAGCCGGAGCCCGAGCAGTCGCCAGGTCGCCACCCGTGCCTCGAGGCCGCGGAGGATGGCGGCCCATCCGGCGGTGTCGAGGGTCACCGCCACGCCGTAGGGCACCACGGCGAGGAGCACCAGCGGCCCGACCTCGGCGAGCAGGCGCGCAACGTTGCGCAGGTCAGCCATCCACAGCACGCGGACGAAGAGCCCCGCCGAGACGAGGAGCACCAGCAGGCGCAGGACGCGCTTCCAGGGGCCCGGCCTGGGCGGGACGAGCGCCGGGTCGATGGGCGGAAGGACGCTGGTCGCTGCCGCGGGCTTCGGGGTCTCGGCCGGGGGCGAGCCTTTGTCGAGACTCACACCGCCCACCGCGGCACGCGAGACAGGAGCCCCGGCGCGTCCACCTGGCGGGCGAAGAGCTCGAACGGCTCCCGGGGGATGCCGAGGTGCTCCAGCGCCGCCAGGGAGGTGTCCACCGGGGCGTCCGTGCGCAGGGTGGCGAGCGTCCGGTAGAGGAGCACATCCGCCCGCCGCTCGGCGAGCGTCCGCGCCAGCGTGTCGCGCGAGCGCACCGCCTCGGGCCAGGTGCGCGGGTCCGGGGGGATCGCCTCGAGGTGGCGGAACGCAGCGAGCACCGCCGCGGCGCCCTTCTCGCCGAACCCGGGCAGCCCCGGGATGCCGTCGGCGGTGTCTCCGACGAGGGCCAGCCAGTCCGGGATGCTCTCGGGCCCGATGCCTCGAAGCGTCCGGAGCGCCGGCTCGTCGATGACCTTGCCACGCATGCGGTCCACCTGGACCACCTGGTTCCCCCGGAGGCACTGCCCCAGGTCCTTGTCCGGGGTCAGGATGCGCACCTGCTCGACCTGCGGACAGAAGCGGGCAGCGCCGGTAGCCAGGGCATCGTCGGCCTCGAACTCCTGCATCGACCAGACGGTGATGCCGAGGGCGCGGGTCGCCAGCTCGGCGACGTCGAACTGCGCCAGCAGCTCCTCCGGGACGCCAGCCTCCGTCTTGTATCCGGCGAAGAGGTCATTGCGGAACGAACGGATGGGATTGTCGAACGCCACCGCCAGGTGGGTGGGCCGCTCGGCGGGGTCGGCGAGCAGCGCCAGCAGCGACGAGACCAGCCCCACCGTCGCCTTGAGGGCCGTGCCGTCAGGCGCCCGGTGAGGGGGCCGCCGGGAGAAGTGCGCCCGGAACAGCTCGTAGGTGCCGTCGACGAGGTGGAGCCGCATGTTCGCCTCGACAGCGTACCCCTCCCGGGGACGATGACGCCGCCGCGACCAAGGGGGCCATCCAACCGCCGTAACGAAGGGCGCGCTCCTGCGACTGTCGTTGGGACGAGCGCTGGAAGCCACTCGCGGCGTGACCCGCGGCCCCGAAGGGTCGGGGCCGCCGTCGAGTCGCTCGGCGCGTGCTGCAGGGGCCCGGACGTCAGGCGACGCCCGGTGTGACTAGGGCCTGTCCTTGGAGATCGGGTTGTCGAAGTCCCTGGGCGTCTGCGCCAGGTGGAAATTCAGGACCTTGATGTCCGACTTTAGCTTCGCGACCTGTGCTTCCAGGCCTTCACCTGCTCGCCCTGCATGCCCTTGACCGACGACATGACCGTGGCCGCATCCGCGTCATCATCGCCGCCTTGGCCTTCTCCATCTTGTCTTTCCAACGAGGGCAGAGCACGGCTCCGTGGCATCCGGGTGACACGCCGCAGCGCGACACCGGGCTCACCCGATCGACGGGAACCCGAAGAGCGCCCGGCATGGAGCACGGGCCAGGCCGAACACCCGGAAACGTTCGGGGGTCAACGGACGCAGAGCAACCGAGATCCCCGGGCCCTCGCGCACCAGCGTTGCCAGAGACGCCACGTCTTGCACTCGTGGCGGATGTCCAGCGGGTGGCCCCTGTCCCGCGCCCGCGTCGAGCAGGCTGGTCCTCCCCCCGGTTCCTCGGCGCCGGCCCGCACCGCTAGACGGCGCGGAGCGGGATGCGGAGGAGCGGCTCGAGCACGGCGAGCTGTGCATCGCGCACCGGTTCCCCGGGAGCCGGCTGGCGCCGAACGTAGGTCCCGTCCGGCTGGAGGTCACGGGCCCGGGTGTTGTCGGTCAGCGACGGCTCGATGACCTCGCGGTGGATGCGCCCGCGCAGGTCCCGGTCCTCCACCGGGAACATCAGCTCCACCCGGCGGTAGAGGTTGCGCGGCATCCAGTCCGCCGAGGAGAGAAAGACCTGCTCGTGCTCTCCGGTCCCGAAGACGAAGACCCGCGAGTGCTCGAGGAAGCGCCCCACCACGCTGAACACCCGGATGTTCTCCGAGACGCCCGGGAGCCCGGGGCGGAGGCAGCAGATTCCGCGGATGCAGAGGTCCACGTGACAACCCGCCTGGCTCGCCTGGTAGAGGGCGTCGATGACCGCCAGGTCCACCAGCGCGTTCATCTTGGCGTAGATGCGCGCCGGCTTCCCCGCCCGGGCGAGCTCGGTCTGCTCGGTGATCCTCCGCAGCACGGTGTCGGCGAGCGTGACCGGAGCCACCGCCAGCTTGCGGTAGTGCGCCACCTTGGCAAACCCGGACAGAGCGTTGAAGACCTCCGAGACGTCCTCGCCCAGACCCTGATCGGCGCTGAACATCCCCACGTCGGTGTACAGCCGGGAGGTGCTGACGTTGTAGTTGCCGGTGGAGAGGTGGACGTAGCGGCGGATCTGCCCCTCCTCGCGGCGCACCACCAGGATGACCTTGGCGTGCGTCTTGAGGCCCACCGAGCCGTAGAAGACGTGCACCCCGGCGTGCTCCAGCTGCCGGGCCCAGACGATGTTGTTCTGCTCGTCGAAGCGCGCCTTCAGCTCGATGGCCACCGCCACCTGCTTGCCGTTCTCGGCGGCGGCGATGAGCGCCTTGACGATCTCCGAGTTCGAGCCGGTGCGGTACAGCGTCATCTTGATCGCCAGCACCGCCGGGTCCTCGGCGGCGCGGCGAAGGAAGTGGAGCACCGGCTGAAACGAATCGTACGGATGGTGGAGGAGGATGTCGCCCTGCCGCACCACCGCGAACGGGTCCTCCGCCTCGGCCAGCGCGTGGTTCAGCGTCTGGACGAACGGGACGTCGTGCAAGTCCGCGCGAGGCAGCATCGCCACTGCCATCAGCGCCGAGGCCCCCAGCACCCCGGACTCCTCGTAGAGATCGTCCTCCTCGATCTCCAGCTTGGAGAGGAGGAACTCGCGGATCCGCGCCGGCGTGTCGGGGTGCACCTCCAGCCGCACCACGGCGCCGAACTTCCGCCGGCGGATCTCCCGGTCGATGGTGACCAGGAGATCGTGCGCCTCCTCCTCCATGATCTCCATGTCCATGTCCCGGGTGATCCGGAACGGGTGGACCCCGAGGATCTGCATCCCCGGGAAGAGCTGGTCGAGGTTGGCGGCGATGAGCCCCTCGAGGGGGAGGAACTCCCCGGGGTGCGCGTCGTCGGGCGACTCGCTGAACCGCTCCAGGGGCACGAAGCGGGGGAGGATCTCCGGGACCTTCACCCGGGCGAACCGGCGCTCCCCGCTCTCCGGATCCGCCGCCTCCACCGCCAGCGACAGCGAGAGGTTGGAGATGAACGGGAACGGGTGCCCCGGGTCCACCGCCAGCGGGGTGAGGACCGGGAAGACCGACTCGCGGAAGTAGGCCTTGGCCCGCTCCTGGGCCGCCTTGCCCAGCGACTTCCAGTCGCGGATCCGGATGCCATGCTCGGCGAGCGCCGGCAGGAGCTGCCGCTCCAGGAGATCGGTGGCGTCCTTCAGCAGCCTGCGCACCACTTCCCGGATACGGGCCAGCTGCTGCCGCGGGGTGAGCCCGTCGGGGCTGCGCTCGGCCTCGGCCTGCTCGAGCTGTTCGTGCAGTCCCGAGACCCGGATCATGAAGAACTCGTCCAGGTTGGAGAAGGTGATGGCCAGGAACTTCAGCCGCTCCAGCAGCGGCCAGTGCTGATCGGCCGCCTCCTCGAGCACCCGCTGGTTGAACGCCAGCCAGGACAGCTCGCGGTTGAAGTAGAGCGAGGGCTCCTTGGGCGTGGGACGGGCGGCGGAGGTGCTCGGTTGGGGGCGGGTCATCGGCTCGTCGTCTTTTCCACCGACCTGCTTGCCTGGCAACAGTGACAATCCCGCGGCGCCGCGCTTCCAGTAGGCTCGGAATTCGTCAGATGCGGGGGTTCTGCTTGGAGCCCGACGGTGTTCCGGGTGGAGGCAAATCTCCTCGCGGCCGTCGGTCGGTGCGAGGAGGCGCTGGACGCCGCCCAGCGCGCGCTGAACGTGCTTCCTCACCGCGCCCCACTGGAGCTCGTCGCGGCAGTCCACCGCGACCAGGCGCTCATCGGCAGCAGCTGCTCCCGGGGGACGGCGCCGGTCCGGTAGCGTCACCCGCCACCCCGGATGCGCCCGTTCCTCCTCGCAGCCCTCCTGGCCCTCGGGTGCGCGCACCGCCCACGCTCGCCGCCGCTCGACGGCTGGCGCGAGCTCCGCTCCCCGCACTTCCGCCTTCGCACGGACCTGCCCGCCGCCGACGCGCGGACCACCATCGAGCGGCTGGAGACGCTCCGGGCCGCGCTCCAGTCGGTGTGGTCCGACGCCGACGCGGCGGACGCCCCCGGCACCACGCTGGCCATCGTCCTCCGCGACCGGGCAGAGCTGCGGACCTTCACCGAGTGGAGCGGGCTCGCCACCGTCACCCGGCGCGGTCCGCTGCTGATCGCCTCGGGTCCGGACGTGGCCTTCGGTGACCTCTCGCCCCACCAGGCGCTCCTCGCGCACGAGGTGGCTCACGGGCTCAACCGGTGGTGGATGCCGGGGACGCCCCGCTGGTTCGACGAGGGTCTGGCGGCGTACCTCGAATCGGCCGAGCTCATCGATGCCGGGCGGGTCCGGCTCGGGGCCCTGCCGCGCGAGGACCTCGAGCAGGCGCGCACCCGGCCACTGCTCCCGCTCGACACGGTGGTGGCGACCGCCTGGGAGATGGCGAGCCCCGGCGAGCTGCTCGAGGTCTACCGCTCGGCCCGGTTGTGGGTGCACGCCCTGCGCGCCCAGGAGCCCGGGCGCATGCGGACCCTCGAGGCGGCCGTTCACCGTGGCGTGCCCTGGCGGGTAGCCTGGTCGGACCTCCGCCAGGGCCTGGACACTGCGCCGCTGGAGGACGGGCTCCGGCGCGGGCTGCACGCCGGCGAGCTCCCCACCGAGCTCCGGCGGTTCCCCGTCCCCCCGTCGGGGGCGAACGAGCGCCCGCTCGCCCCGTGGGAGGTGCACCTCACCCGCGCGGAGCTGTGGGCCGGCGGGGCGACCTCGTTCGATCCCGAGGAGCGCGACCCCCGGGTTCGCGCCGAGCTCGAGGCCGCGGCCCGGTCCGCACCGGACGAGCCCCTCCCCCGGGTCCTCCTTGCCGAGTTCGAGACCGATCCGGACCGCCGGCGTGCGCAGGCGGAGGCGCTGCACCGGGCGTATCCGCGGAGCCCCGACGCGGCGGTGCTGCTCGCCCGGGTCCTCCGCGACGAGGGAGGCCCGGTCGAGGGACGCCGGACCGCGATGCTCGATGCCGTGGCGCTTGCGCCGGACGACGTGGACGCGCTGACCGCGCACGCGCTGGAGGAGGCCCGGGTCGGCGAGCTCGCCCGGGCCTTCCAGAGCCTCCGCCGGGCCGAGGCGCTCGCTCCCTGGAACCCGGGCGTGTTCGTCGCCCGTGCCGCCGTCCTCGCCCCGCTCGGTCACTGTGCCGAGGCGGTGGACGCCGTACAGCGCGCCCTCGACGTGCTCCCCGACGCGGTCTCGCCCGTGGAGGTCGCGAGGCTGGTCGGGGAGCGCGCCCGGATCCGGGCGAGCTGCCGTTCGACGCAGGCCCCTTGAGCGCGGGGGGTGTAGAGTGCCCGGAGGCAACCGATGCGCGCCCTCGCCGACACCGTCCGTTCCCTGCCCACCGGGGCGGCGCTGCTCGAAGACCCGGTCTGCAACCGCGGCACCGCGTTCACCTCCGAGGAGCGTGCCCGGCTCGGGCTGGACGGGCTCCTCCCCCCGGCGGTGGAGACCCTCGAGCAGCAGTGTGCGCGGGCGTACGAGGCCTACCGGCGCAAGGCAGACGATCTGGAGAAGCACATCTATCTCCGGGCGCTCCAGGACACGAACGAGACCCTCTGCTACGCGGTCCTCCGCCGCCACCTGACCGAGATGGTGCCGGTGGTCTACACCCCGGTCGTCGCCCAGGCCTGTGCCCAGTTCTCGCAGATCTACCGGCGGCCGCGCGGCCTGTTCCTCCCCTACCCGGCGCGCGATCGGCTGGATCTGCTGCTGGAGAACCGACCCCGCCGCGAGGTGGACGTGGTGGTGGTGACCGACGGAGAGCGGGTGCTGGGCATCGGCGACCAGGGCGCGGGCGGGATGGGCATCTCCATCGGCAAGCTCCAGCTGTACACCCTCTTCGGCGGCGTCGAGCCTTCGCGGACCTTGCCCGTCCTGCTCGACGCGGGCACCAACAACCCCGAGCGGCTGGCAGAGCCGGACTACCTCGGCTGGCGGCACGAGCGGGTGAGTGGCGACGCCTACTTCGACTTCGTCGACCGCTTCGTTCAGGCGGTGCGGCGCGTGCTCCCCGGCGTGCTGCTCCAGTGGGAGGACTTCGCCCGTGACCACGCCGCCCCGCTGCTCGAGCGGTACCGGGACACGCTCTGCACCTTCAACGACGACATCCAGGGGACGGCGTCGGTGGTGGTGGCCGCGCTCACCGGCGCTTTCAGCGTGACCGGCGCGCGCTTTCGCGACCAGCGCATCGTCATCGTCGGAGCCGGCAGCGCGGGGGTGGGGCTCGCCGCCTACCTCCTCCAGACGATGCGTGCCGAGGGGCTGTCGGCGGAGGAGGCGCACCGGCGGCTGCTGCTGGTGGACCGCGAGGGGCTCCTCCATGACCGGATGGCCGGGCTCACCGACGGCCAGCGGTCGTTCGCCCAGCCGTTCGAGGCGGTACAGGTCTTCCACCGCAACGCTGCCGAGGACATCCCGCTCGAGGCGGTGATGCGGGAGGCCGGAGCCACGGTGCTCCTCGGCGTCTCGGCGCGGGGCGGGCTGTTCAGCGAGGAGGCGGTGCGCGCCATGGCGGCGCGGGTGGAGCGGCCAATCATCTTCCCCCTCTCCAATCCGCTCGAGCGCTGCGAGGCCACGCCTGCCGACCTCCTCCGCTGGACCGATGGACGGGCGCTCATCGCCACCGGAAGCCCGTACGCACCGGTCAACCACGGCGGCGTCACCCGCCGCATCGCCCAGTGCAACAACGTCTACATCTTCCCCGCGGTCGGACTGGGAGTGCTCGGCGTGGGAGCGCGGCGGGTGACCGACGGGATGATGCTCGCCGCGGCGCGCGCGCTCGGAGCCCGCTCGCCTGCCCGGAAGGACCCGGCCGCTCCGCTGCTCCCTCCCCTCGAAGAGCTCCTGAGCCTCACCCCGGAGATCGCGCTGGCCGTTGCCCGGGAGGCGCAGGACTCGGGGCTGGCCCCGGCCGCCTCGGAGGACGCGGTCCGCGCGGCCATCGCCGCCCGGTTCTGGACCCCGCTGTACCGCCCGCTCGACTGACCTTCCAGCGGCAACAGCCGGAAGCCTGCCACCGATAAGTGGGACCGAGGTACAAGCGGCCCGTGGCGCGCCGGGTTCGCTGCAGTGGCGCCTCGATGTTCGGCATAGGAGCGTTGGCCAGGGAGGTTCGGACCAGATGGCGCACGGGACGACGACGGAGAAGGCAGGGACGCTGGTGGAAGGTGGGAAGTACCGCATCGAGACCGATTCGATGGGCGCGGTGCAGGTGCCGAACGAGCGGCTGTGGGGCGCGCAGACCCAGCGCTCGCTGCACCACTTCTCCATCGGCGACGACCGGATGCCCCAGGCGGTCTACCGGGCCTACGGCATCGTGAAGAAGGCCGCCGCGCGGGTGAACGCCGAGCTGGGCCGGCTGCCGAAGGACAGGGCCGAGCTCATCGACCGCGCGGCCGACGAGGTCATCGCCGGCAAGCACACCGCCGAGTTCCCGCTCTTCGTCTGGCAGACCGGCTCCGGCACCCAGTCGAACATGAACGTGAACGAGGTCATCGCCAATCGCGCCATCCAGCTCGCCGGCGGCACGCTGGGGACGCAGGCGCCGGTGCATCCCAACGACCACGTGAACATGTCCCAGTCGTCGAACGACACCTTCCCCGCGGCGATGCACGTCGCGGTGGTGCTCGAGCTGGCCAATCACCTCATCCCCAGCATCGAGGCGCTGGTGAAGGTGCTCTGGGCCAGGGCTCGCGAGTGGGCCGACGTGGTGAAGATCGGCCGGACGCACCTCCAGGACGCGACCCCGCTCACCGTGGGCCAGGAGTGGAGCGGCTACGCCACCCAGATGGAGGACGCGCTGGCCGAGGTGAAGCACGCGATGGAGCGGCTCTACCCTCTGGCGGCCGGCGGCACCGCGGTGGGCACCGGGATCACCGCGCCACCGGATTTCGGCGAGCGCATTGCCAGGGAGATCGCCCGCCTCACCGGCCATCCGTTCGTCACCGCCCGGAACAAGTTCGCCGCCATCGGCTCGCTCGACCCGATGGTGGGCGTCAGCAGCGCGCTGCGCAACCTGGCGGTGCCGCTGATCAAGATCGCCAACGACGTCCGCTGGCTGGGGTGCGGGCCGCGGGCCGGGATCCACGAGCTGAACCTTCCGGCCAACGAGCCCGGCTCGTCGATCATGCCGGGGAAGGTGAACCCCACCCAGGAGGAGGCGGTGGTGATGGTGGGCATCCAGGTGATCGGCAACGACACCGCAGTGGGCTTCGCCGGCTCGCAGGGCAACTTCGAGCTGAACGCGATGCGGCCGATCATCCTCAAGAACGTGCTGCACTCCTCCACCATCCTCGCCGACGTGTGCGACCGGTGGCGGGAGCACAGCCTAGAGCAGATCACCCTGGACCGCGCCCGCATCGACCGCTACCTGGGCGAGTCCCTGATGCTGGTGACCGCGCTCAGCCCGGTCATCGGCTACGACAAGGCGGCGCACATCGCCCACGAGGCGCATCAGAAGGGCATGACCCTCCGGGAGGCGGCGCTCGCCTCGGGGCACGTCACCGCCGAGCAGTTCGACAAGGTGGTGGTGCCGCGTTCGATGGTGGGCAACCCTCGCCGGGACGTGGGGCTGGAGAAGTAAGCCTACCGGTGCTGCGCGTCGTGCTTCTGCGCGTAGATCCGGCGGCTCACCCGGTTCTGCTGCCGGTTGATGCTCCGGCGCTCGGCCGGGGTGAGCGTCCCGCCGTTGGCCGCGCGGTCACGGGCAACCTCGTTCTGGATCCGGCCCTCCTGCCTCTCGAGGCGCCCGGTCTCCCGCGGGGTGAGCTGACCGCTCTCCACGCCCTCGGCGATGCGCTCCTGCTGGCGGTTCTCGCGCCGATCCACCTCGGCGGCCACCGCCAGCGAGGACAGCGCGCTCACCACCAGAATCGTCTTGATCATCGTCTTCACCGGTTCGTCTCCTGACATCGGGCCGGCGTCGTGCAGTGCCCGCTCGCAGGGTTCGAACCCGGGCCACGCGCGACGGTTGCGGGCGGCCCGGGGTGGTCACCGGTGACCCCTCGGGCGCTCAGCGCCCGGGTGGGACCACGACCACTCCTTCCTTCATCACGAAGCCGACGTGCTCGGTGGCGGTGATGTCCTTCAGCGGGTCGTCCTTCATCCCCACCAGGTCCGCATACGCGCCGGGCGCGGTCGTGCCGAGCTCCGACTCCTTGCCCAGGAGCGATGCCGCGACCACCGTCCCCGCGCGCAGCGCCTGCCAGGGCGACATCCCCAGAGCGACGTAGCGCTTGAACTCCTCGGCCTGATTCAGCTTGTCCCAGGGGAACCCGCCGGCGTCGGTGCCGAGGGCGATGGGCACGCCCGCGGCCAGCGCGCGCCGGAATGACTCGTCCGAGGCCTTGGCGATTGCCCCCCAGATGGGGTTGAGCTTGCTCCGGGGAGCGTCGACGTAGGCGATGACGGTCAGCGTCGGCGACAGGAACACCTTCTTCTTCGCCATCTGCTTCACCGTCGCTTCGTCGAGGACCTGCCCATGCTCGATGGAGTCGACGCCGGCGGCCAGGGCGATGGCGTGGCCGGTGGGCGTGATGCTGTGCGCGGCGACCCGCCGGTTGGTCCGGTGCGCCTGGTCCACGATGGCGTTGAGCTCCTCCTGGGTGAAGTTGGGGAGGCTGCGGATCTGCCCGTCGGGCCGCTTGTAGTAACCACGATCGGCGTAGACCTTGATCCAGTCCGCCCCGTGGGCGATCTGGTCACGCACCGCCTTGCGGCAGGCATCGGCTCCGTCGCAGAGCTGGACCCCCTTGGGCATGTCCAGCTCCCAGGAGTAGCTGGTGCCCCCGAGCCCGTAGGCACCGGTGGGCGCCAGCGCCTTGGTGGCCACGAAGAGCCGGGGGCCCACGATGACGCCTCCCGCGACCGCCTTCTTCATGTCCACGTCGGCGAACCCGGAGCCCTCGTTGCCGATGTCCCGGAGCGTGGTGAACCCGTGCTCGAGCGCGATGCGCATCGCCCGGCTCGCCCGCAGCGCCCGGTAAGGGAGCGACTCCTTGAGGAGCTGCTCGTCGTACTCCACGTCGGTCGGGTCACCCTGCAGCATCACGTGGGTGTGGGTGTCGATGAAGCCGGGGCAGACCGTCAGCGCCGAGGCATCGACCACCTGCGCACCCGCCGGCACGACGTCGCCCACCGACTTGATGCGGCCGTCCTGGATCACCACCACTGCACCGGTGCGCACCTTCTGATTCACCGGATCCAGGAGCCGTCCGGTCCGGACCGCGATCACCCCGGGCTGCTGCTGTCCGAGCGCAACGCCGCACAGCAGCGTTGCCACCCACCCCACGATCCGCATGTGCCCTCACCTTCCCTGGTCGAGGAAATTCCCGGGGAAGAGTGTGGCACGCCGCTCCGCACCAGGGCGCGAGAACCGCGGCGCGGGGTCACTCCGGTGTGGCCTGGACGATGAAGCGGCGGGGCGCCGAGCCCACGAAGTAGAACGGGTAGCAGGTGACCAGCGTGAGCCGGGACTCACGGCTCGGGGCGAGCACCTGGGTGTCGCTCGGGGCCACGATCGAGAACCGCTGCACGCGGAACCGCCGCACCTCCGCCGGGAGGGCCAGCTCCACCACGTCTCCCTCGGCGATGTCCTTCAGCACCCGGAAGAAGCCGTCACGGTGCCCGGCGATGCCCACGTTCCCCGCCTCGCCCGGGCGGGAGGTCCCCTCGATGTGGCCCACGGCGCGATCGAGCGTCCATTCGTCGGTGCCAGCGAGCACCGGAACCTCGAGCCCGAGCCGCGGGATCCGGAGCAAGGCGAGCGGCGGTGGCGCCGGCCGGGTCAGGGCACGTGCATACGCCCGGATGCGGCCTGCGTCCCAGAGGCTCTGGTCGACCTCGACCGGCGGAGCCCCTCGGCGGCTGAGCGGCGAGGCCGCCGCCGCCGCTCGGGCAGTCTCGTGGAAGGCGGCGATCGAGCCGCGCTCGGAGGCCCAGGCCAGGCCGCGGGCCATCGCCCAGGTCCCGCCGAGCACGACCGCCATCGCCCAGGCGACCCGCTCGAGCAGATGAAGCCGGCGACGCCAGGAGCTTCGGCGGTCCATCTCCATCGTCGCCCCGTGGAACACCGCCGCTTCCCTGCTTCGCTAGCGGAGTACCCGCGCGGCGCGCAAGGTCAGGGCGATTCCCCCGCAGACCAGGGCGAGCAAGCCCACCAGAGGCAGCGGGCTGGCGGTCTTGGGCATCGCGGGCGCAGCGGCCACCGTGGTCGACGGCCCGGGCTCGGCCGGAGCCGATGCGTGGGCGACCACCGAGCGCTGGCTGGTCGTCGTCGGCGGGAGCGTGGTGACGAAGGTGCCGCTGAGCCTCTCGCCCTTCTTCACGGTGCGGAGCGGGACCTGCTTGCCATCCTTGGCGAAGTAGACGTCGTTCCCGTCGGGGTCCTTGAAGTTGTAGCTCTTGAGCTCGCCCTTCTCGTCCTTCAGCACGATGCCGCCCGGGGCGACCTGCATCACCGTCCCCTTGGCGACCCGGGTGACGGTCACATTGCGGGTGGTGACCTTGTCGGTGATGACCGCGCCGACCTGCATGCCCGGCTTGATCTGGTCGACACCGACCGACTTGCCATCCACCTGGAAGGTGAAGCCGTCGGGCAGCGTGTACTCGTGCTCGCCGTCCGCCTCTTTGAGGACGACCTTGTTTCCCGCCACCGACTCGACGGTGCCCTGCTTCACGGTTTGCTTCACCGACGTGGACTCGGCGCTGGTGGCGGCGCCCGCGGCCTGGGCGAAGGCAACGGGACTGACCGCGAGCGAGAGCAGGCAAGCTGCGATTCGCGACTGAACTGACATGGACTGGACCCTCCCCTGGACTCGGATGACTTGGAAAGACCTTCGGAGGCTTACGCCGGCTTGAATCCAGGAGAGATAGCCCTTTTGGAGTGGGTTATGTTTGACCCGCCCATCGGATCAGGCAATCCTGCTGGGCCGTTCCCTCCGGTGGCTGGCCGCGCCGCGGCCGACAGGTCCGGTACGGCTACGGTTTTCTGCTGGAAACACCCCTCGCCCCTGCGCTGGGCCTGGCCGCCGTCCACCGGCCCTAGACTCAGAGGGGCGATGACGCGCCTCCGCCAGACGCTCACCGGACTCGGCCTCCTCCTCGTGCTGTCCGGCTGCGACCTCCTCGACCCGAACGGCGGGAACGGCGGGGGGCCAAAGCCCTCCGACCCGACGACTGACCTGGCGAGGGTGGCGCTGCAGGCGCACGACCAGGTCCGCAGCAGCGCCACGCCGGCCCCGAATCCCGCCCTCCCGGCGATGCAGTGGTCGAGCGAGGTCGAGGCCGTCGCTGCCCAGTGGGCTGCGCACTGCGTCTACCAGCACAACGCAGGGCGCGGGAACCTCGGGGAGAACATCGCCGCCAGCTCGCCGGGCTACTGGCCCACCATCGCGGAGGTGGTGCAGGCCTGGGCCTCGGAGGCGACGGACTACGACTACGCGTCCAACAGCTGCGCCGCCGGGAAGGTGTGCGGGCACTACACGCAGCTCGTCTGGCGGAGCAGCACGTTGCTGGGCTGCGCCTACGCGCGCTGCACCGAGAACTCGCCCTTCCCCGGCGTGCCCACCTGGGACTTCTGGGTCTGCGACTACAGCCCTCCGGGAAACTGGGTGGGCGAGCGACCGTACTGACAGCAGGAACCTCACCAGGGCGCGCGCCTTTCCCTGGAAAGCCGCGCCCGCTCGCGTAGCATCGCCGGCCCGCTGAACTGCTGGAGGTCCTGGTGCGCCTGCTCTGCACGCTGCTGGTCCTCGCCGTCGGTTGCGCCGGAGGCTCCTCGTCGCCTCCGCCCGGGGCCGCCACCTCCGCGGCCCCGAAGACGCCGCCGCCCCCGCCACCGGTTCCCGCCTCGGTGCTCGCCCTCGCTCAGGGCGCCCAGCCGTTCGATGGGCTGGGGACACTGAGCCGCCGGGTGTCGACCGCATCCCCCGAGGCCCAGCGCTACTTCGACCAGGGCCTGCGCCTGGCGTACGGCTTCAACCACGACGAGGCCACGCGCTCCTTCGCCCGCGCCGCCGAGCTCGACCCGGGCTGCGCATCGTGCCTGTGGGGCGTGGCCTGGACACTGGGCCCCAACTACAACGTGCCGATGCTCCCCGATCGGGCGCAGGCGGCGTGGGCTTCGCTGCAGGCAGCGGGCGAACGCGCGAGCCGTGCCGGGCCGGTGGAGCAGGCGCTCATCAGCGCGCTCGCCACCCGGTACCGGGGACCCGAGCCGGTGGATCCGCCCGGACAGCAGCCGATGAACGAGGCCTTCGCCACGGCGATGCGCGCGGTGGCGAAGGCGCACCCGGAGGATGACGACGTGCAGGTCATCTTCGCCGAGTCGCTGATGGACGTGAACCCCTGGCACCTGTGGACGCTGGACGGGAAGCCGGCGCCCGGCACCGAGGAGATCGTGGCCACGCTGGAGCGCGTGCTGGGCCGCAATCCCCAGCACCCCGGCGCGAACCACTACTACATCCACGCGGTGGAGGCCTCGGCGAACCCCGGGCGGGCGGTCCCCTCGGCGGAGCGGCTCGCAGCGCTGATGCCGGCGGCCGGGCACATCGTCCACATGCCGGCGCACATCTTCCAGCGGGTGGGCCGCTACGCCGAAGCCTCCGAGGCGAACCGACGCGCCATCCGCGCCGACGAGGCCTACCTCGCCAGGACCAGTCCGCCCGGCTACTACCCGATGTACCTGGGCCACAACCACGGGTTCCTCGCCTACTCGGCGTCGATGCTGGGCCGATCCGAGGAATCGCTCCGGGCCGCGCGCGCGGCGACCGCGGCCATCCCTCCCGAGATGCTGGAGATGATGCCCGGCATGGACTTCTTCGCCTCCGAGCCGCTGCTGGTGATGGTGCGGTTCGGGAAATGGAAGGAGCTGCTCGCCGAGCCGCGCCCTGAGGCGAAGTACCCCACCCTCACCGGGCTCTGGCTGCACGCACGGGGGATGGCGCTGGCCTCCACCGGAAAGACCCGCGAGGCCGCGGCGACGATGCGCGAATTGCGCGCGCTGGCCACCCGGCTGCCTCCGGATCTCATGGCCGGTCAGACCCCCGCGGCGGCCATGTGCCGACTGGGCGCCGACGCCATCGAGGCGCGCATCGCCGAGCGGGCACGCAAGTGGAAGCCGGCCATCACCGCCTGGCAGCGAGCCGTCGTCCAGGAGGACGGCTTCGCCTACGACGAGCCGGCGGACTGGTTCTACCCGATGCGCCACTACCTCGGCGCGGCGCTGCTCGACGCCAGGAAGCCGAAGGAGGCCGAGGCCGTCTACCGGGAGGACCTCCGGCGCAACCCGAACAATGGCTGGGCCCTGTGCGGGCTCGCGTCCTCGCTCTCCGCTCAGGGGAAGAAGGACGAGGCAACCGCGGTGCGGGCGAGGTTCGAGGGGGCGTGGAAGGACGCCGACATCAAGCTGACCCGCAGCGCGCTCTGAGCCTTGCCCGGGGCCGTCAGCGACCGCTCAGCATGAGGGCCAGCACCGTGGCGACCTCGGCATCCGGCCAGCTGGCGAGGATGGTGGGCAGGGTCACCCCCACCTGGATGATGTTCCCCCCGCAGTTCCTCGGGCCCACGTACGCCTGCCCCTGGAAGCGAATGTCGTAGCCGCAGCGGCCAAACGCGCCGTTGATGCGCGCCTTGCTGACGGTGGCCGTGGACGGGGGGCCGAGGATGAGCCCGTTGACGGTCATCCCGTCCGGGCCCTGGCTGACGTGGAGGTTGAACGGCCCCTTGCTGACGATTCCGTCCGCCCCGTCGGCGGTCACGGTCACGTTCACGTCACGGCCGAACGCCGTACCCCGCCAGGCGGTCGTGCCCGACGGGTCGGGATAGCGACCCAGGTTGACGTCTGGACCCTGGATGCCCGTCGGAGTGACCAGGGCCACGATGGGGTTCCGGATGCCGGTGAGGACGAACCGGCCGCTCTCGGGCATCGCCTGCGCCTCGGGCGGCAGGACGTCGGGCGGCGGAAGCGGCTCCTCGTGCGCACAACCCGCGAGCAGGCTGGTCAGGACCACGACCAGAGTGGAGAGGACGATGGGCCGCATGGAGCGGACCTAATCACCGTCGCGCCGATCGACCACGGCGTTCAGCAGGGCCCGTGTCATAGTGATGACCAGCGCTCCGAGGAACGCCGGGACGAACCCGTCCACGTGCAGCCCCAGTCCGAGCGACTGCGCCAGCGCACCGGTCACCCACAACAAGATGGCGTTGATCACCAGGGCGAAGAGTCCCAGCGTGAGGAAGGTCACCGGGAGCGCGAGCAGCCGGAGGATGCTTCCCAGCAGCGCATTCACCAGTCCGAAGAGCAGCGCGACCAGCAGGAGCCCCGGCAGCGGACCCGCATAGCTCAGACCGTTGACCAGCCGGGTGGCGACCCAGAAGGCGACGGCGGTCACCAGGAGGTGCAGCAGAAACCGCATGACCCCTCCTCGACGTTCAGCCGACGGTCGGCCGGACGGTGACCAGATCCTGCTCGTCCGGGTGACGCTCCAGCCACTTTCGCACGAAGGGACAGGTCGGCACGACCTTCACCCCGCTCTGGCGTGCCCAGGTGAAGGCTGCCTTCGCCAGCTTTCCGCCGATTCCTTGGCCGGCAGCTTCGTCGGGCACCTGCGTGTGCAGCAGGTCCACCGTGCGCTCGTCGAGTCGCCGGTACCCGAGCTCCGCGGTCCCGCCGCTCACCTCGAGGAAGAAGCGGTGCCGATTCGGGTCGTGCTGGACGTCCATCGGAGCCCTCCTGGCGGGCACCGACCCTCGAACAGCGGCCGCCCGGCGTCAACCCGCGACGCCGCGACCGGGCCTGAAGGAGGCCTCACCTGCCCGGCGGAGGCGAGGCGTCGGCGGAGGCGCTCGCGGGCGGTGTGGGCTGGGCGACCCGGTTCTTCACCGCGGGCAGGGTGCGCAGATAGGCGAAGATCGCCTTGAGGTCCTGGTCGCTGAGCTTCCCGATCATCTCCCAGGGCATCGGCGGGAGGATGGGCCGGCCCCGGCCCATGTGCCGGCCGGTCCGCATGGTGTCGAGGAAGTTCTGCTCGGTCCAGGCGCCCAGGCCGGTCTCCCGATCCGGGGTGAGGTTCGCGGTGTAGCTGATGCCCCACGGGCCCGACCAGGCGGTCATCGTCCCGACCGTCGCCGCCATCCACGGACCCTGGAGCACGGGGGCCGGGCTCACCTGCATCTGCTCCGGATGACCCGAAAGCAGCCGCTCGGTGTCGAGCTCCGGGCCCTTCGCTCCCAACTTCTTCGGGGTGTGGCAGTCGTGGCACCCGCCGAAGTTGACCAGGTATTCGCCCCGCTTCACCTGGGACGTCGGGGCACTGGCCGGCGCTGCGAGGGAGAGGGAGGACATCGAGAGTGCAGTGATCACCATCGTCTTCGGGGTCACGGGGTTCTCCTGTCTGCGAGTGAGTGAATCCAGCGCTCGAGCAGCGCGAGCGCCTCCCGGTCGGGCTTTTCGGTCCCGAGCGGGGGCATCTGGTCCAGCGGGTCGCGGGCGCCCATCCGGCGGAAGAGCACGCTGTGCTCGGGGTCGCCGGGCTCGAGCCGCACCTGCGCGCCCCCCACCGGCCGGAGCGCCTGGACGGCCATCGCCGAGGCGCGGGTGCGCTCCACCGACGCCGGACCCTGGGAGAGCTCCTGGAGCAGGTCGAGCCCGATGCCCGCCAGTGGTCCGTGTCGATTGTGGCAGACGCCGCAGTTGGCGTGGAGGTAGCCCAGAGCGGCGCGCTCGTCGGCCGAGGCGGCCGGGATGCCCGGCGGCGTCGTCCGGAGCGCAGCAGGGAGACCCCGGAGGAGCCCACGACCGAGCAGGTCGTCCAGGTCCACCTCGGCCTCGGCGCTCCGGGCGTGCGGAGCACCCGGATCGCGGTCCGGGGACAGCTGGAGCGCGGTGAAGCCCAGGACCGGGTTCGGCTGGCCCTCGTGGCAGGCCTTGCAGTCGGCGGTGCCGGGAATGGCCCAGCGACCGCCGCCGGCGAGCGCCACGCCCGCCCGCACGCCTCCCGCGGGCGCGAGCACCGCGTCCGAGCCGTCCTCGGTCCACACGTAGGTGGCGAAGCGCCAGCCCGCCGAGGTCCGCTCGAGCATCCGCGTCTCCAGCCGGCGCCCCAGGGCGAACTCCTTCCACAGCCGTGTCCCCACCGGGAACACCCAGCGATCCGGATCCCGGGCGTCGATGCGGGTGCCGCGGGGGAGGCGGATCCACCGGCGCTTCTCGGCACCATCGCTCCACAGCGGGTACTGCGGGCTGAAGGCGAGGACGTCGGCGGCGATCTCCTCTCCGCGCCCCGGCGCATAGAGTCCGGTGTCGCGGAGGTGCGCCGGCAGCGAGCTGGCGGCGCGCGCCGCTGGAACGAGCGTGGTGACCGCCAGGACGAGGAAGGGATGTAAACGCGCCATCGGTGGCGCGCGTTGTGCCAGCGAGCTCGGGGGCCCGTTCCCTAAACAGTCCCTAAATCGGTCTCAACGGACCATGGGTGGGTTTTCTACCGGCCGTGGCGTCCTGCCCCGCCGTGGAACCGCGCAGCCCCGGCCAGGGTCTCGCCCGAGGCGAGCGTCCGCTGACCGTGGAGGACCTCGTTCTCCAGCGCCTGCTGGGCCTCGAGCTCGAGCGACTCGAGCAGGGAGAGGCGGTCGTTGCGCAGGCAGGTCTGCGGGAGCGCCGCCAGCTCCCGGGCGAGATCCAGCGCGGCCCGGAGCGCCTGGCCCTCGGGGACCACGCGGTTCACCAGCCCCATGGTCCACGCCTCCTGCGCCTTCACCGGCCGTCCGGTGAGGACCAGGTCCAACGCCCGGCCCAGCCCGATGATCTGGGGGAGGCGCACCGTGCCGAGATCCACCAGCGGCGCGCCGAAGCGCCGGCAGAACACGCCGAGGGTGGCCTCCTCGGAGGCGACGCGGAGGTCGCACCAGAGGGCGAGCTCGAGCCCGCCGGCAACCGCATACCCCTCGATGGCGGCGATGACCGGCTTCCCCAGCCGTAGCCGCGTGGGGCCCATGGGGCCGTCTCCCTCGGGACGGAAGGGGCGAGGCTCGCCCTCGGCCAGCGCCTTGAGGTCGGCACCCCCGCAGAAGTGGCCGCCGGCACCGGTGAGGATGGCGACGGAGAGCGATGGGTCGCCGTCGAAGGCCCGGAATGCCGAGGCGAGTGCCGCGGCGGTGGTGGCGTCGACGGCGTTCCGGCGCTCGGGCCGGTCGATGGTGACGACGAGGACATCTTCGTGGTGCTCGATCCGGATGCTCATGCCGGCGGAGTGTTGCCCCGGCCGGCCCACGAGCACCAGCCCGGTGGGGGGGAGGTCACCTCCCCGCACGATGCTCAGCCGAAGGTGTAGACGAACTGAACCTGGGTGATGCTGTCGAACGTCCGCAGGAAGATGCCCGGCGGATTCGCCGCGCTGACGCCTTTCGGGAGCGTGGCCAGGTTCGGCTTGGCGTCGTAGCGCCCCGTCCAGCTCACGTTGAGCGACAGCCGGTCGTAGACCTGGGCGGTGAGGCCCACCACCCCGTTCACCCGGTGGTCCTCGAAGGCCGAGACGTGGTCGATGTTCACCGGATCGGGCGCGCCGGACTCCTGGTTGATGTTGACCAGGTACTCGGCCCCGGCGGCGAGCTTGGTGGCCCTGGAGATCTCCCAGACGTAGGCCAGCGCCGCCCGGAGCGAGTGGATGGAGTACCCGTCCCCCACGTACGGCTGGAGATAGGTGAAGTCGTAGCCGATCTCACCGGTGACGCTGTGCGCGCCCGCCTTGATCACCAAGGTGCTCACGCCGAGCTGGATGCCGCCGAACAGCTTCTTCCCGGCGGCGTAGTCCGAGGCGATGTTCCCCAGGACGTACACCGAGGTGTCGCCGGGCGCGTCCTTGTGGATGAGCCACTGGTCGAAACGGGGCGTGACGTTCCACAGACGGGCCGAGAGCGTGCTGTCGGTGCCGAGAGCGTCGAGCGAGTCGATGACCGGCGGCGTCTTCGGACCCACCACGTAGACCCGGGATTTCGAGAACGCGTAGGCCGCGGTCAGCGAATAGCGCTGCCAGACCGCGTCGCGGGTGACCTTCAATCCGGCGCTCAGGCTGGTGGAATCCGAGTTTCCGGCCAGCCAGAGCAGCCCTGCCTTCGCCTCCGCCCGCCATCCGGTCTGCTTGGCGTCCTCCTTCGCCTTTTCGGCGGAGCTGAAGGTCGGCGCAGCGGCGGTGTCCTGCGCCAGCGCCGGTCCTGCGATCAGCAGGGCGCAGAGCCCCGCCAGTTGCACGCGCATCGTCGCACCCCTCCCTCGAAATTCCCGGGCTCTCCCCCTAGCGCGAAAGCCAGCGGTGCCGCCCTGCGAAAATTCGGTTCTGCTGAACACTTGAGCAGTCATCAGGGGACGGCTAGCGTGGTGCGCCGGATGCTCGACGGGCTCAACGAACGGCAGCGCGAGGCGGTGCTCCATGGCGACGGGCCGCTCCTGGTGGTCGCCGGGGCCGGGACCGGAAAGACCACCACCCTCGCCCACCGGGTGGCGCAGCTCCTCCAGCGGGGCGTCCCGGCCGAGCGCGTCCTGCTCCTCACCTTCGCGCGCCGCGCCGCGGCCGAGCTGCTGCGTCGGGTGGACGGGCTGCTCGGCCGGGCGGCGACGGACCGGCCCGCGTCGTCCCGGGTGTGGGGCGGGACCTTCCACTCGGTGGCCACCCGGCTGCTGCGCCAGCATGGTGAGCGCATCGGCCTTCACCCCGGCTTCACCATCCATGACCGCGGCGACTCGGAGGACCTCCTCGAGGTGCTGCGGGCAGAGCTGGAGCTCGGCCGCGGCAAGCGGCGCTTTCCGCGGAAGGCCACCTGCCTCGACGTCTACAGCCGCTGCGTCAACTCCCGCGCCTCCCTCGAGACGGTGCTCGCCCGTGGCTTCCCCTGGTGCACCGAGCAGCGCGACGGGCTGAAGCTGCTCTTCCGCACCTACGTGGACCGCAAGGCCGAGCAGCGGGTGCTGGACTACGACGACCTCCTGCTCTTCTTCCACGCGCTCCTCGGAACCGAGGCCGCCGCTCAGGCGGTTCGCGCGCAGTTCGACCACGTGCTGGTGGACGAGTACCAGGACACCAACGCGCTCCAGGCCGAGCTGCTGGACCGCCTCTGCCCGGGCGGGCGGGGGCTCACCGTGGTGGGCGACGACGCGCAGGCCATCTACGGATTTCGCGCGGCCACGGTGCGCAACATCCTCGACTTTTCCGCGCTCCACCCCGGCGCGCGGACCGTGGTGCTGGCCGAGAATTACCGGAGCTCACCGGAGCTGCTCGAGGCCACCAACCGGGTCATCGCCCAGGTCCGGGAGCGACACCCCAAGGAGCTCTGGTCCCGCAGGAGCTCCGGCGAGCGCCCCGAGCTGGTCACCTGCACCGACGAGGCGGAGCAGACCGAGTACGTGCTGGGGCGTATCCTCGAGCGGCGCGAGCAGGGGCTCGACCTGCGCCGGCAGGCGGTGCTCTTCCGGGCCTCGCACCACAGCCTGCAGCTGGAGGTCGAGCTCGGCCGGCGCGGCATCCCCTTCCACAAGTACGGTGGGCTTCGCTTCGTGGAGACCGCGCACGTGCGAGACCTCCTGGCCTTCCTCCGGCTGGTGGAGAACCCCCGCGACCTCGTCGCCGGGACGCGGGTGCTCGGGCTCCTTCCCGGGGTGGGTTCGCGCACCGCCCGCACGCTGCTCGATCCTGTCCAGCGCACCGGCAGCTTCGAGGGCTGGGAGGACGCGCGGATCCCGGCGGCGGCCCGGACCCACTGGCCGTTGCTGGTCGCCCTCTGCCGCGAGCTGGCCGCGCCGCACGCCCCTCCCCTGCCCGCCCAGCTCCACCGGATCCAGTCCTTCTATCGCCCGCTCTGCGAGGAGCGCTACGACCACGCCGCGGCCCGGCTCCGGGACCTCGAGCAGCTGGAGCAGCTCGCCGCCGGGTTCGCCGACCGCAACGCATTCCTCGGGGAGCTGACGCTCGAGCCGCCGCGCTCGACCCAGGACCTCGCCGGTCCGCCCTCGCTGGACGACGATCACCTGGTCCTCAGCACCATCCACTCGGCCAAGGGCCTGGAGTTCGACGCGGTCTATGTCCTCCACGCCGCCGACGGGAACATCCCCTCGGACCTGACCACCGGAAGCCCCGAGGAGATCGACGAGGAGCTGCGGCTGTTCTACGTGGCGCTGTCCCGGGCGAAGCGGCACCTCTCGGTCACCTTCCCTCTCCGCTGGTTCGACCGACCGGCCGGGGTCGGCGGCCGTCACGCGTACGCGCAGCTCACCCGGTTCCTCCCGCCGCCGGTCGCCGCTGCGTTCGAGCTCCGCACGGCGTTCCCCGAGGCCCCCCGTCCCGCGCTCCCGGCCACCGACGCCTTCCTGCTCCCCGAGGTGCGCGGCGCGCTCCGGGCCTTGTGGAACTGAGGGTCAGTGTTCACCTTGAGCGTGGGTGCGGCTCCCACGGGCGATCACCGGACGCTGGACGGAGCCGCGCGAGCGGCGCGACCGAACGCCCCTGCGCCGGAGCAGGAGAATCCTCCTCGGCGTGGGCCTGGGGTTGCTGGGTGCGCTGGCGCTGTTCCTCGTCGTCCTGGCGCTCGCCCTTCCGGGCTACGCGAGGAACAAGACACGAGAAGCGCTCGAGGGGATGGAGGGCGCGCGGGGGGACTTCCAGGACGTCCAGGTCACGCTGTTCCCGCTCCGCTACACCATCACCCGGCTGAAGATCACCCGGAAGGACGCCCTGCTACCCGACCCGGCCCTCTACGCCGAGCGCCTGACCGTCACTCTTCGCTGGGGGAGCCTGCTTCACGGTGTGTTCCGAGGGACGGTGGACGGCGAGCGGGTCAAGCTCGTGCTCGAGGAGCCGAAGCCGGGCCCCGACACCCCGCTTCCCTCGCTGTCGGAGCTCGTGCCAGTGCGGGCGGTGGTCGAGCGTGCCCAGCTCCGCGACGCCGAGGTGCTCTACGCCTGGGTGCGCAAGGAGGGCTGGCCGATGATCTGGAGCCACGGCATCGAGGCCACCCTGGGGAATCTCGGCTCCCGCCCGGGGCTGGTTGATGGGCCGGTGGTGGTGGCCGCGCGCGGCCACATCGCGCGCAAGGGAACGGTGTGGTTCACGGTGAGCGCCGACCCCTGGGCCGAGCGCCTCACCTTCGCCGGGAGCGCTGGAGCGAAGGACTTCGACCCATCGCAGCTCAACGCCTACTTCTCTCCGAAGAAGGACATCACCCTCACCCCGGGCAGCTATGCGATGAAGATGAGCTTCCGTTGCGACCAGGGGAAACTGACCGGCGCCATCGACCCGCATCTCGTGGGGAGCGAGGTCCAGTCCGACGGGGACGCCGGCAGCGCGATCAAGGCATTCTTCGGGAAGATCGCTCTCGCCACGTCCGGTCCCACCGAGGGCACCCGATCCAGCGGGGTGATCGCCATCCGCGACGACCTCACCGACCCGAAGCTGCAGCTGCCGCCGCGGCTGGAGAAGGTGATCGAGAACGGGTTCTCCCTCGGCCTCCAGGAAGAGCTCAAGCGACACTACGCCGGGAAGACCGAGGCGAGCAGCAAGCAAGAGCCGACGCCGCTGAAGGCAAAGAAGTGACTCCCGCTCAGAAGCCGTAGAGGACCGCCGTCTCCACCCGGAACGCGGTCGCGGTGGGATTCTCCACCCACTGGGTCGCCCACCAGCTGAGCTCCAGTCCCACCCGGAGCCCGCCGATGATGCGGAAGATGACGTTGCCGAAGACTTCGGTGTTCGTCCGCCGCTCGTTCGCCGCGAGATCCTGATCGAACGGATCGTCGGTGCCGAAGCCCGCGTGCACCGTCCAGCGGGCGCCGAGCTGCTGCCTGAGCTGTACCCAACCGCCCCGGGCGCGGATGGGGACCTGCTTCACCGGGTCCACGGTCTGGAAGATGGCCCCGGAGTAGTCGCCCAGGAGCTGGCCGATGAAATACTCACCCTCGATGAGGGTGCTCTCGCCGAGGCGCAGGGAGCCGTCGGCGACGAAGGACCAGCTGGCGTACTGCTTGACGTCGCTCGGGGTGCCGGTGCCGGTATCCTGGAGCACGACCTGGCGGCGTCCATAGTGTCCGGCCACGCCGAGCTCGAAGAGCCGCGGCCCCTCCTCCCGCCGGGGTCCGAATGCGAGGCCGAGGTGTCCCTGGAAGTCGGGCAGCCCGACCTGGGTGGCCTGGATGGTCCCGCTCACCTGGAAGGTCTGCACCGCCTGGGCGATCGCCGACTGGAAGATGAGCTCGACCACGTCGGACACCGGTTGGCGCCACTCGACGCGGATCTGCGGCCGGTAGTCCCCGATGTCCCCGGGGATGAACGAGAGCGGGTAGAAGTTCAGCGTGGCCGCGGCGCGCGGAGAGATGATGTCCGAGGCCTGTCCGGCGAGCAGCCGGAGCCGGGTCCAGGTGGCCTCGAGGTACAGGTCGCGGACCAGCGGAAGGAAGGCGTTCTCGTTGAGGTACGGAGCGTTGCTCCGGAAGTCCATGTCGAACTTCGCCTGGAGCTGCACCGCCCCGAACCTCGGCGGGGTGGCGGCCACACCGAGGAAGGTGTTTCCGGGCGAGACGTTGAACTGCCCGGTGGTCGAGGCGGAGGGGATCTGCACGAAGCCGGGAATGCTGCCCACCACCATGGTGGCGCTGTTGTAGTTGGCGTTGACCACCAGCTCGCCGGAGAACGACCACCGGATGCCGAGCGCCTCCACCGAGGTCGCGGAAGCCGCCGGGTCCGGCGTGGCAGTCACTGGAGTGGAGGCCGGCCCCTGGAGCGCCGCGGCCCGGGACGGCGTGGGCGCCTGCGCGAGCGAGGGCGCCGCGCAGAGCAGCGCGACGAGGCGCGCCCATCCCGCCACCAGGCTCCGGTCCAGGTCCCCTCCTCCCGAGCGCCGGCACTTCAGCGGAGATGGGGGCCGGGAGGCAACGGCTACGAGGCCTCGGCCTCCTCTTCCTCCTCCTCGTCCTCCGGATGTGGCACCTTCACCACCGTGACGGTGCAGGGGGATTCGGCCACCACGTGCGCCGAGACGCTGCCCAGGTAGCGCCGGAGCGGCGAGGCGCCTCGCGCGCCGATCACCACGTGGTCCACCCGGTTCTCCCGCACGAAGTCCAGCAGCACCGCGGCAGGGTAAGGCCCCTCCAGCACGTGATAGGTGAGGCGCTCCTCGGCCAGCCCGAGCGGACGCGCCCAGTCCTTCAGCTCGACCAGGCGCATCACCCGGAGGTTCCGCCCCTCCTCGTCGACGGTGACGTCCATCGCCAGACGGGAGGTGCGCAGGACCGTGACGCATGCCAGCCGGGCCGCGGGGTGCATGCTCAGCACCCGCTCGCTGGTGGTGCGGATGCTGCTGAGGAGCGCGTCGCTGCTGGCGAGCAGATCGAGGGCAACCACCACCACCGGCGAGCGGGCGATCTGCACCGCGGTGGACTGCCTGGCCTCGCCCTCGGCCCCCAGCGTACGCACCCAGCGTCGGGTGACGGTGAACGCCCCGTCCTGCCGGAGCTTCCTGGCGCGCTCGGACAGCGGCACCTGGCCGGGGTTGCGGAGCGCGAGCAGCACCTGGGCCGCGCTCTGGTAGCGCTCGCGCGGGTCGGGCTCGAGGCAGCGAAGGATGATCTCCTGGAGGTAGGCCGGACAGCTCGCGTTGCGCGCCCGCGGAGGAACCGGGTCGCGATAGAGACGCTTCCGCAGGCCGGTGATGCTGGTGGGGAACCCGAAGGCCCGCTCACCGGTGATCAGGTGGTAGAGCACCGCCCCCAGGGCGAAAATGTCACTCCGCGGGTCGTTGCGGATCCGCAATACCTGCTCCGGCGAGATGTAGGGCGCGGTTCCCATCGGCAGCCGGAATTGCTCTGCGAGCAGATCGGGCAGCCGGTCGTGGCGGGAGAAGCCGAAGTCGATCAGCACCGCCTCGCCGGTGTCGCGGAACATCACGTTGCTCGGCTTGAGGTCCAGGTGGATGACGTGCTGGCGGTGCAGCGAGTGGAGCGCGGTGGCGATCTGCCCGCCGATCCGCGTCACCTCCTCGGTGTCCAGCGGGGTCCGCTCCAGTCGTGCACGCAGCGAATCACCGCGGATGTACTCCATCACGATGTACGGATGCGCCGAGAAGTCGCCGGAGCCGAAGAACAGCGGGACGTGCGGGCCCTGGAGAGTGGGCATGATCATCTGCTCCACCTCGAAGCCCACCATCGCCGTGGGGTCATCGCCCTCGCGGAGCAGCGGCATCTTCATCACCAGCGGAGGCTGCCCCGGGGCCGACACGCGCCACAGCGCCGCCATGCTCCCCTGGTGGATCCGCTCCTCGAGGGTGTAGCCGTCGATGACCGCCCCGGGCTCGATGCGCAGAGCGCGCGGCGCCTCCACGTTCAACCCCCCAGCTCGAGGCGGGCGCCCAGGTCCCCGGGTAGGCCGGCGGCTCGGATCTTCCGCGCTGCACGCTCGGTGTCGTACGGCACCCGGTGGAACACCAGGACGTCGGCCACGTCGTCGAGCATCGCGTAGCAGGCGGCGGGGTTCCCGTCGCGGGGCTGACCCACCGAACCGGGAATCACCAGCCAGCGGTGGAAGGTGGTCAGCTTGATGGGAGTCCCGGGGACGGGCCGGAACGCGCCCACCGAGCCGTCCGCGGCCAGGTGGTAGAGCGCCGGGGTGTGGGTATGGCCGCAGAAGATCTCCCGCGCCTTCACCGCACGAAGGCTCCGCGCCGCATCGGACGCCGACAGCACGTAGATCCACTGCGCCGGGTCCGTGGCACTGGCGTGGATGAGCAACCGGTCGCCACGCTCGATGGTCAGCGGGAGCCCGGCCAGGAACCCCAGCTGCTCCGGGGTGAGATGCTCCCGGGTCCAGGCCACCGCCCGCGCTGCGTCGGAGACCATCGACGGAGGCGCCCCGCGGGTGGCGGCCTCGTCGTGGTTGCCCTTCAGGGCCAGCGCCCCGGTGGCCACCGCGGCCTGCACCCGCTCCACCACCGCCCCGGGATCCGCCCCGTACCCCACCAGGTCGCCCAGGAAGACGAGCTGCTCTGCCCCCTGCTTCCCGGCGTGCTCCAGAACCGCCTCGAGCGCCTCGAGGTTCGCGTGGAGGTCAGTGAGGAGGGCCAGGCGCATCGGGTCCACTTTCGTTCCGTCCGGGCTCGGTGTCATCCGTCTCCGGAACCGAATTCTCCCGTCCTCCTCGACTCTGAGACACCCTGGACCAGGATCGGCAGAAGGAAGGGAACAAGCTGCTCGGGTTCGGGCTGGGCGTGGGCGCGTGGGGAGTGGCGAGCGGCGTGCTGCTTGGGGCGGTGTGCCCGCTGTGCGTGGTGACCGCTCCGGCGCCGGTCGGCGCCGGCCTGAGGATGGCCATGCGGTCACCGTCGGGTCGGCGCCTTCCGTGGCCATATCTGGGCCACCGCGAACAGCGCCGCGACTGTGATCAGCGAGGCACACAGCACCGTGAACTCGAACGTGACCGGAACGTACGCGGGGATGGAGGCGAAGGGCGTCCCGCCCACGTTCGGCGGAGGGGACACCGCCGAGGTCCACCAAGCGTAGAAGAGCATCGTAGTGAGCCCGGTGAGCCCGGCAAAGAGGCAGACGTGGCTCAGCCGCGAGCGGCGCAGCCCCATGGCGGCAGGCTGTTCCCGGGTGAGGTTGGCGACGAATGGTCTTGCTGTCGGGCTCACGCGACCCCCTGGATGCGACGGGCCGAAGCAAGCGACGGGCCATCCCCAGCGAGCGCAAGCGTTCCAGCGCCAAGGGAGCGTGCGGCGAGGGTCGCCACGAACAACCGCGACAGAGGGTCACGGCTTGCATCCACCTCGCAGCCCGGCGCATCGTTTGCGCACGTGGGCCCGCGGTCCGCCGGTTTTGGGTCACCGGGCGTCCCCGATGCTCCTCTTCCAGAAGCGCTTCCACGCAGGCCTCGTCGACGGGTCGATCCGCCTCACCTTCCGCCGCTGGCAAAAACCGCACGTCCGCCCGGGTGGGCGCTACCGTTGCCATCCCATCGGCGTGCTGGAGGTCGAGCAGGTGAACCGGATTCCCCTCGCGTCGATCGGCGAGGACGACGCGCGGATGGCGGGCTTCTCCTCCCGGGAGGAGCTGTTGCGCTTCATGGCCGAGGGTCCGGGTGGGCCGATGACACCCGAGACCGAGGTTTGGCGCATCACCCTCCACCACGGGGGCGACGGCGACCGCGTGGAGATCGCTCTCGAGAGTCGCCTCACGCTCGAGGACGTGGAGACCCTCGGGCGTCGGCTCCACCGACTCGGGGCCTGGGCTATCCCCACGCTGCGGCTGATCGGCCGGCGACCGCGCGTCGCCGCCTCGGTGCTCGCCCGAAGCCTCGGGCGGGAGCGTGACCCGTTCAAGATCGACGTCCGGAAGTTGAAGCGTCTCGGGCTCACCCAGAGCTTCGAGGTCGGCTACGAGCTGTCGCCCCGCGGCCGGGCGTTCCTGGAAGCGCTCCCGCGTCGGAAGCCGGCGGCAGGGCGTACCGTGACGGGGCGCCATCGTCCAGCGTCATCCGCACGTTCGAGCCGACGTCGCCGGTGAGCCTCGCCCTGACCACAATGAGCCGCCAGAAGGGCATCGCGACCTCGCGCAGCGGCCCGACCGCTCGGAACCCACGCGCACGGAGCCCATGCCGTCCAACCGCTCGAAATTCCCATGCCGTCCGGGGGGGCACATCGCCTCGACGCAAACGGTGCGGCACCCTTCCGCCCAGGCCGCAGTCCCCGCGCCGGCCTGACCCCATTCGCCGGTACAGCGGAGGCACCGCGCTTGCACGACCGCCCCGCCGATGGAGTCCCGACGCCAGGCGGTCCGGACCGCAGCCCCGGCGGGGATCGACCACGCCCTGCTCGAACGCTACGGCGCCGTTCCGGTCCCGCGTTACACCAGCTACCCGCCAGCGAACCACTGGGAGTCGAGGTTCGGCGAGGCCGAGGGCCGCGAGACGTTCCGGAGCGCCGGAGGCCGGCCCGCCTCCCTGTACGTTCACGTGCCGTTCTGCCGGAAGCTCTGCTACTACTGCGGCTGCAACATGCTGGTCACCCGGAGCGAGTCGCTCGTCGAGCGATACCTCCGCGCGCTGGAGCTGGAGCTCGATCGGATCACCGCTCTGCTCCCCGCCCGGCCCGAGGTGGTGCAGGTCCACCTGGGCGGCGGGACCCCGACGTACCTCGACCCGGACCAGCTCGCCCGGCTCGCCGACACCATCCAGGCCCGCCTGCCCTGGAAGGCCGGCATCGAGGCCTCGATCGAGATTCACCCCGCCGTCACCAGTGTCGAGCAGATCCGCACCCTGGCCCGGCTCGGCTTCAACCGCGTCAGCATGGGCGTGCAGGACTTCGACCCGGCCGTCCAGCGCCGCATCAACCGCAAGCAGTCCTTCGAGGAGACCCGGGAGCTCATCCAGGAGAGCCGGGAGCGCGGCTTCGTCAGCGTCAACGTCGATCTCATGTACGGGCTGCCGCTGCAGACCGTGGACCGGTTCCAGCGCACCCTGGACCGCGTCGAGGAGCTGCGGCCCGACCGCATCGCCCTCTTCGGCTACGCGCACGTGCCGTCGATGAAGAAGCACCAGCGGCTCTTCGAGCCCGGGGAGCTGCCCGGGCCCGCGGAGCGGCTGGCGCTGCTCGAGACCTCCATCCAGCGGCTGCTCGCCGCCGGATACGCGCACGTGGGGCTGGACCACTTCGCGCTGCAGGGCGACGAGCTCTGCCGCGCCCGCGCCGCCGGCACCCTCCGCCGCAACTTCATGGGCTACACCACCTGTGCCGACAGCGACGTGCTCGCCTTCGGCCCCTCCGCCATCTCGGAGGTGTCCGGCACCTACGTACAGAACGCCCGCGAGGTGCACGACTGGGCCACCATGCTCGAGGCGGGCCGGCTTCCGGCGGTCCGCGGCCACCGCCCGAGCGCCGAGGATCGGGCCCGGAGCGCCCTGATCATGGAGCTCTTCTGCAGCCTTGAGGTCGACCTGGAAGCGCTCCGCGCCCGCTTCCCCGGAACCCTCCAGGACCTGGGTGCGGAGACCCGCGACCTCGCCGGGCTGGAGCGTGATGGGCTGGTGGAGCGGGAGGGCGCTCGGCTCCGCGTCACTCCCCGGGGTCAGCTGCTCCTGCGTACCGTGGCCGCCCCGTTCGACACCTACCACCGGGCCGACGCCCGGCTACATGCCCCTGCTCTATGACCGCCGAATCTTCCGCTTCCTCAACGAGCTCCCCACCGTCCTGATGATCGTCATCGTCATCATTGGTGATCGTGAAACCGTTCGCTCGCTGAGTAACCGAATCGCCTGCCAGGTGTTGGACCCGGTGTGGATGAGGGAGTAAGGCAGATTCGTCGAGGGGAGCCGAGAGCGGGGCACGGACCATGACCAGCCGCTTGAGCCGCTGGACGACGCTGCTGGTCACCTTCGCGGGGATCGGGTTGCCCTGGCTCTTCGCCCGGAAGGCGCTGGACCCGAACGATCCGGCTGCCCAGGCGGTCTCCTTCCTCCCCGCCCCGTACGCCTTCATCATCTGGGCGCCCATCTACACCGGATTCCTCATCTTCGCGGTCTGGCAGGCGCTCCCCGCCCAGGCGGGCAACCCACGCGTCGCGGCGATCCGCCCCTGGCTGATGCTGACCGCAGTGCTCAACGCCGCCTGGATCGGCGCGCTGGCCCTTCGCCATCCGGTCTGGACCGTTCCGATCATCTTCCTGATGCTGGCGGTGGCGATCAAGATGCACGTGGTGGGGCGGATCGGAGGCGCGAACACCGGACCGGCCGAGGCCTGGCTCCGGCTCCCCGTCTCGCTCTACGTCGGATGGCTGGTGGTGGCCACGTTCGTCAACCTCTCCACCGAGCTGGCCCGGATGGGGTGGGATGGCTTCGGATGGAGCCCGGTGACCTGGGGAATCTTGATGATCGTCGCCAGCTCGATCGTCGGGCTGGTGATCCGCTTCCGGCTCGACGACCCGATGATCGGCGCGGCCTTCGTCTGGGCGTACCTGGCCATCGTGGTCCAGCAGCAGGAAGCGCCACTGGTGGCGCTGTTCGCCGGCATTGCTGCCGCGCTCTCCCTCTTCTCGCTCTTCGTCCGGGACCGGCAGGCTCCACGCTCGACCCGGAGCGAGTGCGCCGAGGTCTAGCCCCGGGGCACGGACCTAGGGTCGGTCGAGATCCCGCCCGAACCAGGCGCTGCCGTGCGGATTCTCGTTGTAGCGGGGAATCCGCGCGTAGCCCGCCGAGAGGTAGAGCGCCGCCGCCTCGGTGAGCGGCGCCGCGGTGTCGAGGACGAGCCGCCGGGCCCCGAGGCCCCGCGCCACCTCCTCCACCCCGGCGAGCAGCGCGCGCCCGAGCCCACGTCCGCGGAACTCTGGAGCGAGGAAGAAATGCTTCAGCTCCAGCACCCCTGCACCCATCGGCCGGAGGCCCGCGCAGCCCGCTGCCCTCGCCTCGTGCCATCCGAGCACCACCGCCGCGCCGGGACCCCGGAAGTCCTCCGGCCAGCGCGAGGCGATCTCGACCTCCGCCGAGGCCAGCCGGTCACGCAGCTCGCGGAAGTAGGCCTCCAGCAGCCGCCCTGCTTCGGGCGCGTCCGGATCGACGGCGGAGACACGCAGCGGTGGGGACCCGATCGCCACGCCCCGAGGATTAATCGCCACCGGCGAGCACAGTCCGCGGCTCGGGCGGCGAGAACAGCCCCGGAGCGGCGGTTCAGGCCAGCGAGTCCATCACCTCGTCGAGCACCTTCTTCGGTGGCCGGACCCGCTCCTGGGGCAGGGTGGCCAGGGGCGCATCGGTGACCCCGAGCAGGTCGTAGAAGCTGGGCAGCTCGGTGTTCACGTACAGCACCCCGGTCAGCACCTCCTGCTGGGCGTGCGAGGTCATGATGCGGGTCACGGCCGCGAGCTTGTCGCGCGGGTCGTACCCCTCCTCCACCTTGCGCAGCTGCAGCCGCGAGCCGTCGTGCATCTTCACCGAGAGGGTCGTGCCCGGGTCGTACTCCACCGCGATGTCCTCGTACGAGGGAATGAACGACAGCTCGTGGATCGGCTCGTCGTGGTCCTTCATGTACGAGTACGACTTGGTGGACCCTTCGTGGTCGTTGAAGGTCACGCAGGGCGAGATGACGTCCAGCACCGCCGTCCCCCGGTGCACCGTGGCCGCCTTGAGCATCGCCGACAGCTGCTTCTTGTCCCCGGAGAAGCTCCGACCGACGAAGGTGGCCCCCAGCTGGATGGCGAGTAGACAGGTGTCGATCGCCGGGAGCTGGTTCACCACCCCGGACTTGGAGGTCGAGCCCGCGTCGGCGGTGGCGCTGAACTGCCCCTTGGTGAGCCCGTACACTCCGTTGTCCTCGATGATGTAGACCAGCGGCAGGTTCCGCCGGACCAGGTGCACGAACTGACCCACGCCGATGGACGCGGTGTCCCCGTCGCCCGAAACCCCGAGGCCGATCAAGGTGCGGTTGGCGAGCAGCGCCCCGGTCGCCACCGAGGGCATGCGCCCATGCACCGCGTTGAAGCTGTGCGCCCGGCTCATGAAATAGGCCGGGGTCTTCGACGAGCAGCCGATACCGGACAGCTTCGCCACCCGCTCGGGGGCGATGCCCAGCTCGTACATCGATTCCAGAATTCGCTCGCTGATCGCGTTGTGCCCGCAGCCTGCGCAAAGCGTCGTCTTGCTGCCCTTGTAGTCGGCCTGGGTCAGCCCCAGCCGGTTGGTCTTCTCGGCCATGGTTACCGGCCCTCCCGGGCCGCGATCTCGTCGGTCACGCTGCGCGCGTCCAGCGGCAGCCCGGGGATGTGGGCCACCGGGCGCAGCCTGGTGGTCAGCTCCGCCGGCAGGTCGAGCTTCAGCAGCGCGGCCAGCTGGCCGTCGCGGTTCTGCTCCACCACGTAGACTCTCGGATGCCGCTCGATGAACGCCTTCACCGCGGGCGAGAACGGGTAGGCGAGCAACCGCAGGTAGTCGGTTCGCAGGCCCTTCTCCCGGGTGAGCTGGTCGCGCGACTCGATGAGCGCGTGGTGACTCGAGCCGTAGCCGATGATGCCCACCTCGGCCCCGGCCTCGTCCACCATCGGCGCGGGGAGCTCCCGCCGGGCGGTGTCCATCTTCCGCTCCAGCCGGTTGAGGTTGTTCACCCAGTCGTCGGTCCGCTCCGAGTACTGGGCCTTCTCGTTGTGGCCTGTCCCGCGGGTGAAGTACGCCGCCGCCGGGTGGTCCGTGCCGGGCAGCGTCCGGTAGCCAATGCCGTCGCCGTCCACGTCCCGGTACCGCTCGAAGCCTCCCAGCCGCTCCAGATCCTCCCTGGAGAGCACCTTGCCCCGGGCGATGGGCTTGTCCGGGTACGGGAAGGGCTCGGACATCCAGTAGTTCATCCCCAGGTCCAGGTCCGACATCACGAACACCGGGGCCTGGAAGCGCTCGGCGATGTCGAACGCCTCCACCCCGAAGCGGAAGCACTCCTCGACCGAGCCGGGGAACAGCAGAATCTGCCGGGTGTCGCCGTGGGAGAGGAAGGCAGTGGACAGCACGTCGCCCTGCGAGGTCCGGGTAGGCAACCCCGTCGACGGCCCCACCCGCTGCACGTCCCAGATGACCGCGGGGATCTCCGCGAAGTAGGCCAGGCCGGCGAACTCGGACATGAGCGAGATGCCCGGCCCCGCGGTGGCGGTCATCGCCCGCGCGCCCGCCCAGCCCGCGCCCACCACCATGCCCACCGCCGCCAGCTCGTCCTCGGCCTGCACGATGGCGAAGGTGCTCTTGCCGTCCGGCCCCTGACGGTAGCGCCGCATGTAGCCGATGAGCGTCTCCACCAGCGAGGACGAGGGGGTGATGGGATACCAGGTCACCACCGTGACCCCGCCGAACATCGCCCCCAGCGCCGCGGCCGCGTTCCCGTCGATGATGATCTTCCCCCGGTTGGCGTCCATCCGGCGAATCTGGAACGGGTCCTTCTTCTCCAGCGAGGACTTCGCGAAGTCGAATCCGGCCCGCGCCGCGCGCACGTTCAGCTCGGCCGCCTTGGCCTTCTTCCGGAACTGCTTGGTGATCGCCGCCTCTACCTCGCCCATCTCCAGGGACAGGAGATCTGCCACCACCCCGACGTAGGCCATGTTCTTGAGCAGCTTCTTGAGCTTTGCGTCCCCGGTGACCGGCTGGATCACCTTGTCGAACGGCACCGGGTAGAAGGCGAGGTCGGAGCGGAGGCCGCCGAGCTGCAGCGGCTCGTCGAAGACCACCGCCGAGCCGGGGCGCAAGGAGAGCACGTCCTCGTGCGCGGTCTCGGAGTTCATGGCCACCAGGAGATCGGTCTCCTTCTTCCGGCCAATCCACCCGTCCTTGCTGGCGCGGATGGTGTACCAGGTGGGCAGCCCGGCGATGTTCGAGGGGAAGAGGTTCTTCCCGGACACCGGCACGCCCATCTGGAACAGGGTCCGGAGCAGCACCATGTTCGCGCTCTGCGAGCCGGACCCGTTCACGGTCGCGACCTGCAGGCTCATGTCGTTGATCACCGCCGATGCGGGCTGGCTCATGGACCTCCTCGTCCAGGTGGCTTGCTGGCTACAGTCGCACCGCGAGGCAAGCCGGGCAAATAGAGTGCGGCCCTCGGTCGACGCTAGCGCGGCCTGGACCCTGAGTGCGGCCCGGTCGAACGCACGGCCCGGGTGTGCGATTCCCCACGCAACCCCAGCTTGCGTTCGGCCCACCGCGTCGCGCCAAACACCGCGGCCCAGAGCGCGAGCCCGGCGGCCACCCGTGGGCCCGCCCAGCGGAGCGCCGGTCCGCGGCGGCGCCGCTCCCGGCTCGCCAGCCAGGTGAAGAGCGCGAGCAGGCCAATCCACACCCCGGTGGCCACCGCCCAGGCAATCGCGTCGTCTCGCTCCATGCGCCCCGCACGCACCGTGCCACAGTCCCCACCCCCCGGCGCCACTGGTCGTGGGGACGGTGGTACACGAGTCCACCTCCGGACCCAGGGGGACGGGCGCTGGTGGACGCCGGGTCGAGCAGCGCCGGCTGCAGAGGACTTGCAACGCACCCGCGATTTGCACGAAGGGGGGGCATGCACATCCGCCACCTCGCGGCGCCGGCCCTGGCACTCGCCCTCGCCTGCGCCTCGAACGCGCCGCGCTCCACCCCTGCTGTCCCGCCCGCCGCTGCCGGTGCCGATGCTGCCCGGAGCACCCCGGCCGACGCCGGCACCCACGGGATCGACGTCGCCGGGATGGACCGCTCGGTCGCTCCGGGGGACGACTTCTTCCTCCACGCCAACGGGACCTGGGTGAAGGGCACCGACATTCCCGCCGACGCGAGCCGGTGGGGGACGTTCAACATCCTCAACGACCAGTCGATGCAGCGCACGCGCACGGTGCTGGAGGCCGCGGCCAGCGGAAGCGCCCCGGCAGGCTCCGAGGAGCGGAAGGTGGGCGACCTCTACGCCAGCTACCTCGACGAGGCGACCGTCGAGGCCCGCGGGCTCGAGCCGCTTCGCCCGAATCTCGCCGCGGTCGCCGCCCTCAGGGACAAGGCCGCGCTGGCCCGTGCGCTGGGCGCGGACCTCCGGACCGACGTCGATGCGCTCAACGCGACGCACTACCACACCAGCCGGATCCTGGGATTCTGGGTGGCGCCCGACCTGAACCAGCCCACGGTGTACGTCGGTTACCTGTTCCAGGGCGGACTCGGCATGCCTGACCGCGAGTACTACCTGTCCGCCAACCCCAAGATGGTCGCCACCCGCGACCGGTACCGAGCACACGTCGTGCGGGTGCTCCAGCTCGCGGGAATCGAAGGCGCGGAGCAGAAGGCCGGCCGCATCCTCGACCTCGAGACGCGAATGGCCAAGGTGCATGCCACCCGCGCCGAGTCGCTCGAGGTTCGCAGGGCGGAGGCCTGGAAGCGGACCGAGTTCGCCGCGCAGGCTCCGGGGCTCGACTGGCGATCGTTCTTCTCCGCCGCGGGACTGGAGCAGCAGCAGACCCTGTTCGTCTGGCAGCCGGCCGCGGTGACCGGGCTCGCGGCGCTGGTGAAGCAAGTCCCGCTGTCGACCTGGAAGGCATGGATGACGTTTCACGCCATCGACCGCCAGGCCCCGCTCCTGCCGCGCACCTTCGTCGACGAGAACTTCGACTTCTACGGCAAGACGCTGGCCGGAACTCCCGAGCTGAGCGCCCGGTGGAAGCGGGCGGTGGAGACGGTCAGCGAGATCCGCTCGAAGCAGGTGGGCTTCCGCGAGGAGGCCGCGATGGGGGACGCGGTCGGCAGGCTCTACGTGGCTCGCTACTTCCCCGCTTCGGCCAAGGTGCAGATCCAGGAGATGGTGCGGCAGATCATCGCCGCCTTCGATCGCCGCGTCGAGGCGCTGGACTGGATGGCGCCGGCGACGAAGGCACACGCCCGCGAGAAGCTCAAGACGCTGGTGGTCGGCGTCGGGTATCCGGATCGATGGGTGGACTACTCGGGTCTGGAGATCTCCACGGATGACCTGGTGGGTAACATGCAGCGGGCCAGCCTCTTCGACTACCGCCGTCACCTCGCCCAGCTCGGCAAGCCGGTCGACACGGCGGACTGGTGCATGGAGCCGCAGACGGTCAACGCGGTGAACCTGCCCCTGCAGAACGGGCTCAACTTCCCCGCGGCCATCCTCCAGCCGCCGTTCTTCGACCCCGAGGCCCCGGCGGCGGTGAACTATGGCGGGATCGGCACGGTCATCGGCCACGAGATCAGCCACAGCTTCGATGACCAGGGGGCAATGTTCGACGCCCAGGGCCGGCTCCGGAACTGGTGGACCCCGGCAGACTTCGCGAAGTTCGAGGAGTCCGGGGCCCGGCTCGCCGCCCAGTTCGAGGCCTACCACCCCTTCCCCGACCTGCACGTCAACGGCAAGCAGACCTTGGGCGAGAACATCGCCGACGTCGCGGGGCTCGCCGCCGCACACGACGGCTGGCGCGCGTCCCTCGGAGGCAAGGAGGCCCCGGAGGTGTCCGGGTTCACCGGCGAGCAGCAGTTCTTCCTCGCCTATGCACAGAACTGGCGAGGCAAGACCCGCGAACCGCTGGCCCGGCAGATGCTGATCGCGGACGGACACGCGCCCGGGCACTACCGCGCCCTCACCGTGCGGAACATCGACGCCTGGTATGCCGCCTTCGCGGTGAAGCCGGGCCAGCAGCTGTACCTGCCGCCGGAGCAGCGGATCCGCGTCTGGTGAGCGGGCGCTCAGCGCGGCCGGGTCAGCCGGGCCACCACCTCGGCCAGGCGCTCGCGCGCCGGGACACCGAAGGCCGTCTCCACCCAGCGGCGGGCGTCCTCGCGCTCCACCCGACGAACCGCGTCCACCACCGGCTTCCGCAGGGCGAGCTTGATCTCCCTGAACGCCGGCCGGGGGAGTGCCCCGAGCCCCGCGGCGCGGGACCGCGCCCGCTCCAGCAGCTGCTCCGGCGGGACCACTGCCTCCACCAGTCCCAGGCTCCGCGCCTCCTCGGGCTCGAGGAGCCGCCCCTCGAGCGCCACCGGTCCGAGCGCGTGCGCGGGAACCTGGCAGCGCAGCGTCTCCAGGACCACCGCCGGGAGCCCCAGGCCGATCGCCACCTCGTTGAGCCCCACCCGGTAGTCCCCGGCGGCGGCGAGCCGCAGGTCGGCCTGCATCGCCAGCACGCAGCCGCCGGCGATGGCGTGGCCGTTGATGGCTGCGACCACCGGGACGGGAAGCGCGAAGACCCGCAGCATCACCTCGGAGAAGCGGCGGATGAAGCGCTCCAGCCCGCCGCGGTCGAGCGCGACCAGCTCCGGCAGGTCGAGCCCGGCAGAGAACGCACTGCCCTCGCCGGTCAGCACCAGCGCAGCGGCGCCGGAGGCCTCCACCGCATCGAGCTGGGCGCAGAGCCGGTCCAGGAACGCCGCCCCGATGGCGTTCGCCTTGCCGGCCCGCATCGGCAGGACGGCCACCTCTCCGGAGGTCTCGATCTGCATGGGAGCAGCCGACTACATCGTGAGGCCGCCGTCCACGTCCAGGGTGCGCCCGTTGAAGTAGTCGCACTCGATGCAGAAGCGCACCCCGAGCCAGATGTCCTCGGGGTCGCCGATGCGGCCGACCGGGATGGCCGAGACCAGGGCCTCGCGCGCCCGGGCGTTCATCCCCCGGGTCATCGGGGTGTCGATCATCCCCGGGGCCACCGCCGCGGCCCGGATGCCGAACGGCGCCCACTCGCGGGCCCAGGTGAAGGTGTTCGCGGCCAGGGCGGCCTTGGCCGCCACGTAATTCGACTGCCCCCGGTTTCCGTGGCGGGCGATGCTGGAGATGCTGACCACCACCCCGGGCCGGGTGCCGGTCTCGACCATCTTCCGCACCGCCTCGCGGACCAGGAGCGTGGCCCCGGTGAGGTTCACCGCCAGGACCGCGTCCCACTGCTCCTTGGACAGCACGGTCACCTCGCCGGTGTGCCGGTCCTTCTTCACCAGCAGCCCGTCGCGGAGGATGCCGGCGTTGTTCACCAGCGCGTTCAGTCCCCCCATCGCCCCGTGCGCCCACTCCACGAAGGCCTGGACGTCCGACTCCTGCGAGACGTCGAGCAGACGGGCGTGGAGCTTGCCGCCGGTCCCCCGCGCGAGCTCCAGGGTGTCCGCCAGGCCCTGCGGGTTCAGGTCCCCGATGGCGACCTCGGCGCCCGCCTGGCAGAGCCGGAGCGCAAAGTTGCGCCCCAGCCCCTGGGCTGCGCCCGAGACGATGCACTTCACCGAAGCGAGGTCCATGCGGCCGCTCCCCTCCCGGAGCACGGTGCGCCGACATCTCCCATCCGGACTCCCGGACGGAGGCGGCGAGGCCAGGTCTCCGCCGCCAACGGACTGTACGGCCTCGGGTCCAGGCGGGACAGAAATTCCGGGGGTCTCTGGCCTACACTCCGCCCTCTCCATGCGCCGGCTCATGTTCGTGGCCCTCGCGGTGCTGGCGGCCGGGGGGGCCTGGTGGCTGAGGAAGCAGAGCGTCACGTCGTCCTACGGCGCCTACAGCGACGCCCAGCTGCAGACGCTCGAGGCCGGCTATCGCGCGGCGATGCACCCCGCGCCGGGACCGGGGATCAGCACCGTGACGGGCCGCGAGGCCACGCTCGACGCCGAGCTCTCCCTGGTGGTGCTGGAGAAGGAGCAGCACCGCCGGCTCGCGCTCCGGGGGTTGGCGCTGGTCGCGGTCCTGGCCAGCGTCGGAGCGCTGCTCCTCGGACGGCGCGAGGGCCGAAGGGCGCGGGGAGAGGAGGCGCGGCTGCTGAAGGCGATGGGAGATCCGGCCGCGCTGCTCGAGGGAGAGCGGCACAAGGCGGCCCGGCTGCTGGGGGTGACGCTCGAGGCTCCCCTGGAGGTGGTGGACGCCGCGCTGGCCGCGCAGCTCGCGGCCCGCGACCTCGGCCGGCTGGACGGGCTCGCACCCGATCTCCGGCGGCTGGCGCTCGACCAGCGGGAAGCCCTCCAGCGCGCCCGAGATCTGCTGATCACCGGATCGGCCGGCGGCCCGCCTCAGCAGTGAGCCCGGAGCAGGCTCAGCAGCTCGCGCACGCTGGGCGGCTTCTTCAGCACCGACACCGCGTCGAGCCCGCGGGCGTGGTGCTCGAGGTCCCGGTACGCCGAGAGCACCACCACCGGGATGGAGGCCAGCCGCGAACTGCTGCGCTGGGCCTCGCGGAAGGCCGCCCCGTCCATCACCGGCATCATCAGGTCCAGGAGGATGACGCAGGGGAGCTCCGCGGCGCGGGCCAGGAAGTCGAGCGCGGCGGCCCCATCGGCCATCCCCACCGCGGAGAACCCGTGCTCCTCGATGATCTCCACCAGCGCCTGGCGGATGTCGGGGTCATCCTCGACCACCAGGACGGTGTGACTCACCGGACGCTCCTGGCATCGATCGCCCTTGGGAGCCGGATGACGAAGTGCGCTCCCTTCGTGCCCAGGTGTGCGAGGTGGATCCCGCCCCCGTGCGCCTCGACAATCTGCCGGGACACGTAGAGGCCCAGACCCAGCCCTCCGAAGTGCCGCATCGGAGCGCCGCGCTCGAACCGCTCGAAGAGCCGCTCCCATTCCGACTCGGGGATGCCCGGCCCTGCGTCCGACACCCGGAGCGTCACCTCCCGCTCCGCTCCCTCGAGCACCAAGTCCACCGGCGTCCCGGCGGCGTACTTCAGCGCGTTGGCGAGGAGGTTGGTGACCACCTGCTCGATGCGCAACCGGTCCCAACAGCCCTGGAGCGAGCCCGGGGCGTGCACCGTCACCACCGAGCCGGAGCGGAGGGCATGCTCCCGGAAGCGCTCCACCACCTCGTGTACCGCCTCCGTGAGATCGAACGGAGTCGGGCTGAGGCTGAAGCTCCCGGTGGTGATCCGGGAGACGTCGAGCAGCGTGTCCACCAGGGTGACCAGCCGCTCGCCGCTCCGGCAGGCCCGCTCCACCTTGGCCCGGACACGGGCATCCATTCCCTCCGGCCGCTCGAGCAGGCTCTGGAGCTGCAGCTGCACCGCGCTCAGCGGGGTCCGCAGCTCGTGGGCGGCGATGGAGAGGAACTCGTCGCGGAGCCGCACCGCCTCCTCGGCGTGCGCCAGCCGGAGCTGCTCCTGCTGGGCCCGGAGCCGCTCGGTCAGGTCGCGGGTCACCTTGGCGAAGCCGATCAGCCGGCCGGCATCGTCGACGAGGGCGGTGATCACCACGTCGGCCCAGAAGCGGGTGCCGTCCTTGCGCACCCGCCAGCCCTCGCTCTCCACCCGGCCCTCGCGCGCCGCTTCGGAGAGCAGCCTCGCGGGCAGTCCGCGGGCGATGTCCTCTGGCGTGTAGAACCGGGACATGTGCTGCCCGATGATCTCCTGGGCGGTGTAGCCCTTGGTGTGCTCGGCCCCGGCGTTCCAGGTCTCGATCCGGCCCGTGGGGTCGAGCATGAAGATGGCGTAGTCCTTGACGCTGGAGACCAGCGCCCGGAACCGCTCATCGCCCGAGCGAGAGCTCCCCGCCTCCGGTTCCCCGGGAACGGGGAAAATCTCCGTCTGCGGCGGGGGGGATGTCATCCGAGGGTCAACGCTCAAGATTGACACCGAACACGCTCCAGCGCTCCTTCCCGGCGAGGCGCTGCGTTCAGTCCACGGCAGATTGCCCTCGACTCGCGTTTCCGGTCAGGGTGCTCCCTCGGCCCCGGTGCGAGGGGGCCAGACCGCCCCAGGGGGGCCGGGGCGTCCGGCCTCCTCGTCGCTCCGGACCAGGTCGGCCCGGGACGAGCCCCTCGGAAGCCGGAGACGGACCCGCGTCCCCACCCCGAGCTCCGACGAGAGGGACACCGAGCCGCCCAGCGCGCGCACGTAGCTGTCGACGATCGCCAGCCCGAGCCCGTGGCCCGTGCCCTCGGAGGTTCCCCGGAAGAACGGCTCGAACGCACGGCGCGCGGCGCTCGCCTCCATCCCCACGCCGTTGTCGACGATGTCCAGGGTCATCCATCGTGGGTCGATCCGGCTCGATACCTCCAGGTGGCACGCACGCTCCGCGGCGCGGTACTTCAGGGCGTTTCCGAGGACGTTGCGGAGAATCTGCCCCAGCACCTCGGGCGCGCAGCGCACCGTCCCCTCCTCGAGCTGGAGCCGGAGCTCAGCCTGGGCCGCGGCGCCCAGCTCCTCGAGTGCCTCGTGTACCGCGCCGGGCACCTCGGTGTGCCCCTGCGGAAGGCGCCCCGAGCGGGAGAAGGCCAGCATCGCCTCGATGAGGGCGGACATCCGGGACGCGGAGCCGACGATCCGGGAGGCGAGGCGCGCGTCCGCCTCGTCCCTTCCGGAGCGGACGATGAGGCTCGCCAGGTTGTGAATCGGCACCAGCGGAGTGCGCAGGTCGTGGGCAGCGCGGGCGGCAAACGCCTCGAGCTCGTGGTTCTTCGACTCGACCAAGTCGAGACTGCGCGCCGTGGCCTGGCGTTCCCGGGCCATCGAGCGGAGCCGCGAGGCCGCGACCTGGATCACCACCAGCAGCACCACGGCTCCGGCCAGCGTGTCCACCAGGATCTGCCGCCGTCCCAGGCCGAGGAGGCGGGTCCCGATCGCCTCGGCCTCGATCCGGTTGATGGCGATGAGGCGGTTCACCGACTCGACTGCGGTCCGCGTGTCGCGCCCGAGTGCCTCGCGGTCTCCCCGCGCGCGGTCGCGGGAGAGCGCGTCGGTGAGTCCGCGGAGCGTGAGCCACTCGGGGCGCTCACCCTCGAACGTCGCCAGCGGCTCGTAGGCCTGCACGTCGCGGGCGAGCCACTCCAGCGCCTGCAGCCCGCCCGGGTTGCTCGCCGCTTCCGATGCCTGCGCCGGGGCCAGGCGCAGCAGCTGCCAGCGCATGTCGTCGGCCAGCTCCACGGAACGCAGCGCGTTGGCCGACAGCGCCTCGGTGCCCCGCGCGGTCGCCGACGCCACCCAGGCATCGACCAGGCCCACCAGGAGAATCACCCCGGCGACGACTCCTACGGAGAAGATGCCGCGCCTCGGCTTGCGCAGCTCGAGCATGGCCTCCACGTACCACCGCTCACCCGCGCACCGATCCACGGCGCCGCGTCCACAGGCGACCGGCCGTCGAAAATCCGATGAAGTCCGGCCCAGGCGCAACAGGGTCACAGCTCACAGCGGTGGCCCCGGCCCGGGCGGCTACACTCCCCGGGAAGTCGATGCGAACCTCCCGGGCCGCGCTCATCCTCGCCGTCCTCGTCTGGGCTCCCGCACGCGCCGGGGACGACGAGGAGCTCCTCCGCGAGGCGGAGCGGATGGTGCGCATGCAGGGCGGCGGGGCCGCCTCGGTCGAGGAGCTGCGTGCGCTGGTCGCCGAGACGCTCCCCCGGGTGGGAAAGGTGATGCGCCTGCCGGTTCCGGCGCGGATCGACCTCAAGGTGGTCTCCCGGCAGCAGGCGCGCGCGGCGCTGCTGGAGGTCCTCCGCCGCGACTACCCCGGAGATCTCCTGGAGCGTCTCTCGGAGGCCCTGGCCGCCGTGGGGCTGGTCGCGCCAGGAACGGACCTCCGCGCCGAGGCACAGGCGCTGTACGGCGCGAACGTGTCCGGCTTCTACGATCCGCGCCAGCGGCGCCTCTATCTGCTGTCGGATCAACCGCTGGCCGCGCAGACCCTCGTCGTCGCCCACGAGCTGGCGCACGCCGTCCAGGACGAGGCCATCCCACTCGACGCCGCCTCGCGGAAGGTGCGGGCCTCGGAGGACGCACAGCTGGCGCTGTCTGCGGCCATCGAGGGCCAGGCCCAGGAGGTGGCGGCGCTGGTGCTCGCCGGGGACGCCGGAGCCGGCGACGAGGGACTCGAGCTGGGCAGCTTCCTCACCGACGCTGCCGCTGCGAGCGCGGCGATGGCCGCCGGTCAGGCCTCGGTCCCGTGGCTCGGGCTCCAGCTGTCGTTTCCCTACGCCCAGGGGGCACGCCTGGTGGCGGCGATCCGGACCCCGCAGGACCCGGGCGCGACGTCGCTCCTGCACCGCTTGCCGCGGTCCACCGCGCAGGTCCTCGACCCGGCGCTCTACCGCGCGGACGAGCGTCCCCGGGAGGCCCGCCTCGACCTCGCCGCCCGCATCCCGGGGAGCGCGGCGGTCTACGCCACCACGCTCGGGGCGGCCAACCTCAACCTCTTCGGGGAGCTGCACGGCGGCGGCGAGCTCGGCCGGGACTGGCGCGGAGACCGGCTGGAGACCGTCCGCCAGGGGAGCCAGCTCTGTGCCGCGTGGGCGGTGGCCTTCGCCTCGCCCGAGGGCGCGGAGCGCCTGGTGAAGGCCTGGGGCGGAGCGCTCGGGGGCGGAGCCGGCCAGGCCGTGACCCAGCCGGACGGGTCGCGCTCCGTCGTCCGGCAGAGCGGGAGCGTGGCCGTGCTGCTGCAGAACGTGCCGCCCGCATTGGTCAACGCGCTGGTCTCGGCGGCGGCCGGCGCGTTCCGGTAGCTACTTGCCGCCCTTGGCCGGGGCGGAGAGCTGGCGGACGTAGGCCACCACGGACTGGACCTCCGCCGGCGACAGCTTGGTCGCGGGCATGTCCTTCGACAGGCCCTTGGCCGGACCGCCGCCGGTGATGACCCCGGCCAGGAAGTCGTCCGAGCGCTTGGAGAGCGCGGCGCGGTCGGTCAGGTCCGAGGGCTTGGTCGTGTAGTAGGCCGCGTCCTCCCCGTCGCCCTTCCCGGTGACCCCGTGGCAGCTGGCGCACTGGCGGTCGTAGATCGCCTTCCCCGCTGCCGGGTCGGGCTTCGCCGCCCCTGCAGCCGTGGCAGCGGTGGCGCCGAGGACCGCGGCCAGTGCGGTGACCCGCATCGAGTTCCGGACCTCCATGCGACTCCTCCTGGCCCCCCGGGGGGCGACGCCGCGCGAGACTAGCCTGCCGGAGCGCGCACTACGGCCTCGCGGTGGGCTTCCCTGCGTCTTTCCAGCCCTTCAGCCCGGGCGCGAGGACGCTCACCCGGGTGTAACCCGCCTCGACCGCCCGACCGGCGGCCGTGTGCGAGGCCGTTCAATGCCTGTTGGAGCAATAGAAGACGAGGGGCGCGTTCCGGTCCGCGGGAAGCTCCGTCCTGAGATCGTACGCCTCGAACGAGCTCAGCAGCCTCGCGCCGGGGATGACCCCGTTCTTCTCGCGGAACTCCGCGTCGTTGGCGTCGAGGACGGTGACCGGGCTCCTGGCGTCCTTCTGCATGGACTCGAGCTCGGGCACCTCGATGAACCGGAACTTCTCCTTGGACTCCGAGGCGATGGTCAGCCCCGGGGCGAGCACGAGGCCCAGGGCCAAGAAAGCGAAGCGCGTCATGGTCCCCGCGGTGCTAGCCACCGGCGCCACCGGTGGGCAAGCCAATTTCGCGCACCGTCCCGCCGTCCATCCGGTACGACCTCGTCCGACCCCGGATGGAGGTCGGCTGTTCTGCGGGCCAGCTGGCGAGTAGGCGAGCTTCCGCTACAGTGTCGACAAGGTGACCCGGCCCCTGACCCGTCGGCTCGCTCCGCTCCTCGTCATGCTCGGTGGATGTGGTGTCGCCGCGCCGGAGATCGACCCGGCGGCCTCCTGCACCCTGGGCTCCGTCCCCGTGCTGCTCGAGCAAGGCGTCGCCCTCCGCGGTTCGGCCGAGGCCAGCTGCCGGACGTTCGCCTCGATTCTCGAGGACTACCGGGCGACGTTCGAGGAAGCCTGGGGGGCCGCCGCGCTGCAGGAGGAGGGGTGGACGGTGCGGGTGCGCGCCGGCAGCGCAGCAGATGCGGAGGGGCACACCGGAGTCACCTACCACCACTCGAGGGTCGTCGACGTTGCCGAGGTTGCGCTGGAGACCTTTCCTCACGAGCTTCGCCACGTGCAGCTGGGGCGGGGCTCCGACGACCACCACGGCTGGTGCAGCAGCTTCGCGCCGTGGGAGGAACGGGTGCTCGGCGTGGACGAGCGGGCGTATCTCGGGTGCCCGCCGTAGTCCTTCTTCAGCCCGCGGTGTGGGAGGTGGGCGCCACCACCGAGGCGTAGGTGCCGGCGGTCACGAAGTTACGGACAATCGCGCCCGAGCCGCCGAGGCCGATGACGGCGAAGATGGCGCCGGCAACGAGCAGGCCGAGCGAGTGGCTGTGGCGGGTGGCGCTGAAGAGAGTGGGGGTATTCATGGGAGGCTCCGGGGTGAAGCGAGGCACCCATCCCCCACTGCATCGGAGCTGCCAGCCCCAGAATCAAGGGAATCCAGGTACTTGACTCGCCTGCTGTCGCCTCCTCGGTGACGCCGGACGGTCCCGCTGTTGCGCCGGGTGTTTCACCGCCGGCGTGGGTCGTCAGCGGCTGAGCAATCCTCAGGGCATCGGCACGAGGTAGGTCAGGGGCGCTCCGGCCGACGCAACGTCTCGCTTGGCCTGAACCCGGGCTGGAGCGCTCGTCGGCTCCGCCCGGGTCTTCCGGTTCCGTGCGGGAGGGGTGGGTTCAGCCCTTGATGAACGCCAGCAGGTCGGCGTTGATCGTCTCTGCCTGCGTGGTGGGCATTCCGTGCGGGAAGCCCTTGTAGGTCTTCAAGGTCCCGTTCTTCAGAAGCTTCGCCGACAACGGCGCGGAATCGGCGTAGGGGACGATCTGATCGTCGTCTCCGTGCATCACCAGCACCGGGACGGTGATCTTCTTGAGATCCTCGGTGAAGTCCGTCTGGGAGAAAGCGACGATTCCGTCGTAGTGCGCCTTCGCTCCGCCCATCATTCCCTGACGCCACCAGTTCTGGATGATGGCCTCCGAGGGCTTCGCCCCGGGCCGGTTGAATCCATAGAACGGACCCGCCGGGAGGGCCCGATAGAATTCGGAGCGATTGGCGGCGAGCTGGGCCTGGAGATCGTCGAACACCTGCATGGGAAGACCGCCTGGATTGGCAGCCGTCTTCACCATCAGCGGTGGCACGGCGCTGCAAATGGCCGCCTTGGCGACCCGGCTCTGACCGTGCCGGGCCAGGTAATGCACCACCTCGCCTCCGCCGGTGGAGTGGCCGACGTGCACGGCATTCTTCAGATCCAGGTGCGCGGTCAGCGCCGCCAGATCGTCGGCGTAGTGGTCCATGTCGTGGCCCTCGCCGGTCTGCGTGGACCGACCGTGACCGCGACGATCGTGGGCGATGACCCGAAAGCCACGGCTCACGAAGAACAGCATCTGCGCGTCCCAGTCATCGGCCGACAGCGGCCAGCCATGACTGAACACGATGGGCTGCCCCTTGCCCCAGTCCTTGTAGAAGATGTCGACGCCGTCCTTGGTGGTGACCTTGCCCATGGCTCGTTCCTTGGATTTGGGTTGGCGCGCGTGAATCCCAGCAGCGCAGTGGCCAGATGCAGGCCGGCGAACGCCTCCGCCACCTGATTCACGCTCCAAGGTCCGAGACGTCTCGAATCCGTCGCTTCTAGAGTCGAACGCGAATCACGACACCGTGTCATTTCTCGTGCCACGCAAACGGGCGGGTTGGTGCCGAGGAGTGTTCTCGCTTCCCGGGACCCGGAGGCCGGTCAGAGGTAGCGGCTCTCACGGGGAGCCTCCTCCCAGCGATTCTCCCGTCCGTTCTCGTACCGGACGGGTAACGCGGCGAGCTCGTCGGGACTGAGATCGTCGAGACAGGCGACGTTCACCGCATAGAAAGCGCCCCCCAGCGCCTCGTGCGCTCCAGTACCGAAGGTCTTCACGCCGCAGTGCCGGCAGAAGTGATGGACGATCTCCCCCCGACCGAAGCGGTACTCGCTGAGTGCATCCTTGCCCGATTCCAGACGGAAGGCGGCGGCGGGGATCACCGCCTTCCAGAAGCGCGACCTGCTACAGATCGAGCAGTTGCAGCGGCTGGTCCCGCGGCTCCAGTCGATGGAGGAGACGAAGCGGACCGCGCCGCAGTGACAGCCTCCCCGATGCTCTCGTGGCGACATCGTTGACTCCTCAAGGTCGTGTTTGTTCTGAGACCCCGAACAACCCGCGTATTCATCGGTCTCTCCTTCGGCGCCCGGGCAGCAGCCTGGGCAGACAAGGCTTCCCCCGGCAGCATGGCTCTCGCTCGGCACAGTAGCGCCGGCTGAAGACCGAGGCGGCACCGGGCCCGGCGCCTTATGGCCTCGAGTGCGGCGTGCTGGCCCACGGCTTGGCCAGGCTTGCCTGTAAGTCCTGCCGCGACGAGGTGCTGGTCCCCTTCTCGTGCAAGACGCGCGGGGTGTGCCCGTCCTGCAACGCTCGACGGGCGCAGGACACGGCCATCCACCTGACCGAGCGCGTCCTCCCGCAGGCTCCCTACCGCCAGTGGACGCTCTCCGTGCCGATGGAGGTGCGCCTTCTCCTGGCGCGTGACGCGCGGCTTCTCTCCGAGGTGCTCGGCCTCTTCGTGCGTGCGCTCTTTACCCTCCAGCGGCGCACGGCCCGTCGGCTGGGCATCGGGAGGCCCCTCGTCGGTGCGGTGGCCTTCGTCCAGCGCTTTGGCTCAACCCTCCAGCTGACGCCGCACCTCCACGTCCTCCTCCCCGATGTCGTCTTCGAGGAGGTCCCCGGGAGCGGGACACGGCTTCGGCTCTGTGGCCTACCACCGCCCAGTGACGAGGAGGTGGAGAGCCTGGCCGCCACCGTTGCCCGCCGCGTCCTTGAGCCACTCCGCAACGGTGGCGCCGTGGAGGAACACGAGGTCCCTTCTGATGAAGCGCAGGACCTCCTTTGGCTCGAGGCAGTGCAGCCGCGACGGAGACGCACCTCGTCCTCCCGCCGGTGGCCTTCCTTCGCCGTCTCGCCGCGCTCGTCCCGCCCCCGAAGTCCAACCTCGTCCGCTACTTCGGCGTCTTTGCTCCCAATGCCAGAGTACGCGCTCGCGTCGTCCCTACGCCTTCGTCTCAGCCCGACCCGTCCGGCGCCGCATCCTGCCCGAAGTCACCCAAGCCGCCGCCCTCCCGACCGCCCCGCCGCCCCATCCCCTGCATCACGATGCCCGAGATGCTCCGTCTCCAGGGCGCTGGCTTCTCGGACGCGGAAGTGATCTACGGGGACCTGGATGACCAAGGTCGCGCTCGCAACGCCGAACCCGGAACGCGCGTTCTACAGCGGGCTCACGGTCTTCATGGCCCTGGTCGTCTTCGCCGGCTTCGCACGGACCTATTACCTCCGACCGCTGCTTCCTGCCCCTGCACTCGCCGGTCAGCTGCCGGTCACCGGTCTCATCCACGTTCACGCTCTCCTCTTCAGCGTTGGATGGTGCTGCTCGTCGTCCAGGCGCGCCTGGTGGCGACGGGGAGAGTTCCGCTCCACCGGCGCCTCGGGCTCGCCGGCGTGGCGCTCGCCGTCCTGATGCTCGGGGTCGGCACCGTCACCGCGCTGCAGGCCGTGGGGCGGGGTGTCTCGCCACCAGGCCTCGACGCCCGGCGCTTCCTGGTGGTTCCGCTCTTCGCCCTGCTGGTCTTCGCCGTCCTCTTCGCCGCGGCGGTCGTCGCCCGGCGCCGTCCGCAGGCGCACAAGCGGTTGATGCTGCTGGCGACCATCGGACTGCTGCCCCCCGCCCTGGCCCGATGGTTGATCTTCTATCTCGGGCTCGGTCCGCCGGTGGTCCTCGGGGTCACCACCCTGTTCCTCGTCCCGCTGGTGGTGTGGGACCTGAGCATGCGCAGGCGGCTTCACCCGGCCACGCTCTGGGGTGGCCTGTTCGTGGTGCTCTCGGTTCCCGCGCGCCTGGCCATCGCCTTCACCCCTGGCTGGCTGGGCCTCGCCGACCGGCTGACCTCGCTGGTCCGATGAGGTCCAAGCCGCTCGGCGAGCAGCTCATCGCCCTCGCCCCGGAGGTCGTGGCGAAGCCCTCGCTCCTCGACCGCCCGCGCGCCGGTCTCTAGCGCTCGGCATCTCCGGCGGGGACGATCCGCGGCGTCGACGGACGCTCGGGCTCGTCCTCCGGCTCGGCCTTCGCTCCGATGCGAGCGAACCAGGGATAGAGGCTGGGGAGGATGAGCAGCGTGAGGAGGGTCGAGGTCACCAGCCCGCCGACCACCACCGTCGCCAGCGGCCGCTGCACCTCGGCGCCCACGCCGCTGGCGAGCATCATCGGCACGAAGCCCAGGGCGGCGACGAGCGCGGTCATCAGCACCGGACGGGCCCGCTCCTTCGCCGCACCCACGGCCGCAGCACCCGGCAGGAGGCCCGACTCCTCCAGCGCCAGCAAGCGAGACATGAGGACCACGCCGTTGAGCACCGCGATGCCGGAGAGCGCGATGAACCCCACCGCGGCGGAGATCGACACCGGCATGCCGCGCAGCGCGAGCACCAGCATCCCGCCCACCGAGGCGAACGGGACGTTGAGGAAGATCAGCAGTGCCGGGCGCAGCTTCCGGAAGGCGTAGAGGAGCACCGCCATGATCAGGACCATCACCACCGGGATGACGATCAAGAGGCGTCGCTTCGCGTCCACCAGGGTCTCGTACTGGCCACCCCAGTCGAGACGGTAGCCGCGCGGCAGCTTCAGCTCGCCGGCCACCAGCGTCTCGGCCTGCTTCACCACCGAGCCCAGGTCGGCGCCGCGGACGTTGAAGCCGACGACGATGCGCCGCTCTCCGTTCTGCCGAGAGACGAGGCTCGGCGAGGTGGTCATCTCCACGTCGGCGACGCGCCCCAGCGGCACCAGGCCCCCGCTCGGAGCGGGGATGGACAGGTCGCCCAGCGTGAAGGCGTTGGCCCCTCCCCCCAGCCGAAGCAGGATGGGGACCCGCAGCGGCCCGTCGTACGTCGCTCCCACCTCCACACCGGTCCGGATCGACTGGACGGCCTCGAGCAGGTTCTTCACCGTGAACCCGGCCCGCGAGGCGTCCAGCGGTCGCGGCCGTACCTCCAGCAGCGAGACCGCCGGCGGTGCGATCACCCGGGTGTCGACGGCGCCGGGGACCCGTCCCACCACCTCCGCGGTGCGCGCCGCCAGCCGGCTCAGCTCCGCCAGGTCGTCGCCATAGATGGAGATGGCGACGTCGGCGACCGAGCCGCCCAGCAGCTCGTTGAAGCGCATCTGGATCGGCTGGGTGAACGAGATCTCGGCGCTGGCGTTGATCGACTTCGCTGCCCGGTCGATCTCCGCGATGATCCGGGCCTTGTCGACCCCCGGTCGCCAGCTGTGCCGAGGCCTGAGCAGCACGAAGACATCCGCCTGCTCGAGTCCCATGATGTCGGTGGCCACCGCCGGGCTGCCGATGCGGGAGACCACCTCCTTCACCTCCGGGACCTTCTGCATCATCACCGCCTCGAGCTTCCCTGCCTCGGAGACGGCGGTGTCAAGCGAGATGTCCGCCGCCCGCGTCACCTGCGCCACCAGGTCCCCCTCGTCGAGCTGCGGGACGAACTCGCTTCCCGCCCGGGCGAAGAAGAGCCCCCCGAGCGCGAGGAGCACCGCGGAGCTGGCGGCCACCACCCAGGGGCGGGCCTCCGCGGCGCGAAGGAGCGGCCGGTAGCCCCGCTCGATCCACCTCACCAGGAACGGAGCACGGTCCGGGACGTCCCTCGGCCCGAGGAAGAGCGCGGTCGCCGCCGGGACGAAGGTGAGCGAGAGCACCAGCGAGGTCGCCAGGGCGAAGACCACGGTCAGCGCCATCGGCCGGAACATCTTGCCGTCCACTCCGGTGAGGGACAGGACCGGCAGGTAGACCAGCAGGATGATCAGCACCGAGAAGAAGACCGGCTCGGCCACCGTCCCGGCCACCTGCTCGACGTGACGGACCCAGAGCGCCCGGCGACGCTTGCGGTCCTGGAGCGGGTAGGCGGACCGGTCGAAGCCGTGGAAGACCGCCTCCACCATCACCACCGCGCCGTCGACGATGAGGCCGAAATCCAGCGCGCCGAGCGACATCAGATTCCCGGGCACGTCGAAGGCCACCATCGCCGCGGTGGCGCCGAGCATGGAGAGCGGGATGGCGGAGGCGACCAGCAGCCCCGCCCGCCAGCTGCCGAGCATCAGGAAGAGCACCGCCCCCACCAGCAGCCCGCCCTCGAGCAGGTTCTTGAAGACCGTGCGGAGCGTGCCGGTGACCAGCGTGCTCCGGTCGTAGACCACGTCGACGAAGACGTCCTCCGGGACGGCCTTGCGGACCTCGACCATCTGCTTCTTCAGCCGCTTCATCACGTTCAGCGCGTTCTCGCCGCGGAGCATCTGCGCCATCACGTAGACGGTCTCGCCCTTGCCGTTCTCGCTCGCCGCGCCGATGCGGGTGGAGGAGCCCATCGCGATGTCGGCCACCTCGGCGAGACGGACCGGGTTGGCGTCGGAGTCGCGCCTGGACACCAGCGCGTAGCCGAGGTCGCCGGCGGTCCGGGGCAAGGCCACCGCGCGGAGCAGGGTCTGGCCCGAGCCCGCGGGGAGAGCCGCACCCGGCGCGGTGCCCGTGGCGCTGGCCAGCGCATCCTGCACGTCCTGCAGCGTGAGCCCACGGGCGGCGAGGCGCATCGGGTCGGCCTTCACCTCGAGCACCCGCTGCTCTCCGCCCCAGGTGTTCACCTCCACCACGCCGCGGACGCTGCGCAGCATCGGGGCCACCTTGAACTGGGCGATCTCCAGCAGCTCGGAGGGGCTGCGGCGCGGGGAGTCGAGAGTGAAGTGAAAGATCTCGCCCAGGCCACCGGTGACCGGGCCGAGCTCGGGCGGCGAGACGCCGGCGGGAAAGGACAGGCCGTTGAGCCGCTCCTGGACGATCTGCCGGGCCCGGTACACGTCGAGGCCGTCCACGAAGACCGCGGTCACCGCCGAGATGCCGTAGCGTGACAGGCTCCGTTGCTCCACCAGCCCGGGCAGGCCCCCCATCGCCACCTCTATCGGGCGGCTGACCAGCCGCTCCACCTCCTCGGGGGTGAGACCCGGGGCGCGGGTGAGCACCAGCACCTGGTTGTTGGTGGTGTCGGGAAGGGCGTCGAACTTGAGGAGCGCGCCCACCAGCGCGCCCACCACCATCAGCGCCAGCGTGGTGCCGACCACCAGGACGCGGTGGCGAACCGACCAGCCGACGAAGGCCTGGATCACTGCCCCTTCTCCGGCGGCGGCGACGCCGTGGCGGGCGCCTCGGCCAGCGCCGCATCGGCGGCCACCTCCTCGCCGACCGCGATTCCCTTCACCAGCGCCTCTGCGCCGGAGCTGGCGATGACCTCGACCGGAACCCGCTCCGGCTTGCCGTTCCTCCGCGCGACGACGAAGGCTTTCCCCGCCGAGAGCCCCACCCCCCGCGTCGGGACCACCGCGACATGCGCGGCGCCGGGGAGCGTCACCACCACCCGGCCGGTGAGGCCCGGCTGGAGCTCGGTGCCCTTCTCGGGGACGAGCCAGACGGAGATCGTGCCGTCGCGCGGGTCCATCACCGGCGCCCGGGCGACGAAGGTGAGGAGATGGTGGCCGCCGCTGGAGGTGATCAGCTCGAAGGCCGCGTTCTCGGTGTCCACGGGCCGGGCGAAGCGCGCCTCGACCCGCGAGTCGCCCTCCCCGGCGACGCGGACCACCGGGTCTCCGGTGGGCTCCCGGCTGTCCCCCACCGCGACGCCGACCGCGGTGACCATCCCGGCGATGGGGCTGCGCAGGCAGACCGGCTTCTTGCCGGACACGATGCCGGCAGCCTCGGCCGGCTCGATCTGCGCGACGCGAAGCGTGGCCGCCGCGGATTGCTGGTCGGCGCGGGCCTCCGCCAGCTTGGTCTCGGCCTCCAGCACGTCGACCAAGCGGACCAGCCCCTGGGACTTGAGCGCGTCGAGCTGGGCCTTGCGGCGGCCGTAGGCGTCGACCCGGGTGGAGGCGGCAGCATAGGCGCCGGCGGCGGTCGAGACCTCCGGCATCACCACCTCGACCAGCGGCTGACCCTTGGTCACGCGCTCGCCCGGGCGAACCAGGACCTGGATGACCCGCGCGCGGTAGGGCGGGACCACGCCGGCCTGCCCCTGCGGAGACGGCAGCACCTGGGCCGGCGCCTCGAGGAGCGGAACACCCTCGCTGGAGCGGGCCAGGACCCACGGCGTGCGCGCGCTGGGGATGGGCGGCTCCTCCTCGGGGGCGGCACTTTGCTTCCCGCAGCCCGAGGACCCGGCCGCCGCGGCCGCGACCAGGAGCATTCTCACCAGGGCGGCGGCGGCGTTCCGGAGTCTCCTCACTTCGTGCCTCCCAGCGTGAGGTCCGCGAGCAGCATCCACACCTTGACCTGTGCCCAGGCGTGCGAGGCCAGCGCCCGGGTGCGCCGGGCACGCGCCACGGCCCATGCCCGGCGGGCGACCAGGACCTCGAGCACCGTGGTCTCTCCGGCTTGCATCGAGGCCTCCCGGACGCGGGCGCCCTCGGCAGCGGCGGGGAGGAGCTCGGTCTCGACGGCGGCCAGGACCTCGCCGGCGTGCTCCACCTCGTGAAGTGCCCGCGTGAGCTCGGTGGCGGCCACCTGCAGGGCCTCGCGGTGCTCTCCCTCCGAGCGCAGCGCCGCGGCAGCCTGCGCCGCGGCCTCGCGTTCGCCACGGTCGAAGACCGGGACCGAGACCTCGAGCACGGCCTGCACGCCCCAGGTCGCCAGGTAGTCCCGGGTCCCCTTCACGCCGGTGCCCAGCCCCCAGCCCCTGGCGGAGCGGAGCTCCACGTCCCTGGCGCGCTCGGCGTCTCCGGCGACCTTGCGAGCGACCACCGGGGGGAGCTTGCCGGCGGCCTCGAGGAGCGCCGGCCAGTCGGATCGCAGAGGTGCGGGAGGCGAGGGAAGCGGGCCGGAGGCGACCAGCGACCGCTCCGCGCCCTGTCCCATGCTCACCGCCAGCTGGAAGCCACGATCCACCACCTCTCCCTCGGCGGCGATGGCCAGGACGTGGGCTTCCGCCGCGTAGGTGGCGGCGTCGGCGGCCTCGGCGCGGGTGAAGGCGGCGGCCGCCGCGGCGTGGGCCATGCGGGACGAGAACTCGCGGGCGAGCTCCGATTCCTGCAACGCATCGGCGAGCGACTGCTGTGCGGCCCACAGCTCCATCCAGGCCTGGGCCGCGGCGAGCCGGTGAGAGAGAGCGGCTGCCCGGGCCTCCGCGGCGAGCACCGCGCCCTCGGCGGCGATCGAGGCCTTGCGGTTGCCCGGAAGCCCGGAGAGGTTCCAGGACTGCATCAGCGTGGTCTCGCCGAAGAACTTCCACTGATCGTCGAGCGGGTCCTTGGCCGCCCCTGGCTGGACCGTCAGCGTGGGGTTGGCGATCATCGACGAGACGGACTGGCCGACGCGCCGCTGCTCGTCGACCGCCGCCTCGGCGCCGAGCACGGCCGGAGCGAGTGCGGCGAGCCCGAGGGCCTGGTCGAAGGTGACCGGCGTCCCTGGCGGGTGCTGGATCACGTGAGGCTCGCTCCGAACGGCGGACGGCTGACCGGAGGCGGGGCTGGCCAGCGCCTGCGAGGCCGCGAGCGCGAGCAGCCACGGCTTCAGCGAGCGCGCGGCCTTTCCTCGACGGAGCATCCCATCCTCTACCAAAGCAATGCGCGTGCCCGAACGACCGGCGGCTCCGTGGATCGGCACGTCGCGCGCCGCCGCAACGACCCGCGGGGCAGATCCGCGTCCCCACGCCGATCCGTTCACGCCAGGTGCCGGAAACTCCGAGGCTGGAGGTGGAGACGCGACGCAGAGGACGCAGGCTTGCGCATTCCTTGCGTCCACCGTCTCCATCGGCGCACGCGCTGCAGCGCGCTCGTCATCGCCCTTCACTTTCCCCACCACCGGGTGCGGAAGTGCCAGGCGAGGCCACCGGCGATCAGCGCCATCGCTCCGAGCGCGATCGGGTAGCCATAGCGGGTGTGCAGCTCCGGCATCCCCTCGAAGTTCATGCCGTAGATGCCGGCGATGAGCGTCAGCGGCATGAAGATCGCCGGGATGACGGTGAGCAGGCCGAGGCGGCGGCTCGTCCTCTCTTGCAGGGCGGATTCGTACCGGCGGTGGAGGTCGCCCGCGCGGCGATCGAGGCGGTCGATGTCATGGTCCGTGGCCCGGGTCACCTCGATCGCGATCTGGAAGGTCCCCGCCAGACGGCTCAGCGGCAGCGTCTCGAGGTTGCTGGCCTTCAGGACCTCGAGCACTGCGAGCTCCTCGTCCACGACGCCGCCCAGCGTGAGCACCCGGCGCTTCAGGGGCAGGATCTCTCCGAGGGAGACCGTCCAGGGATCGGAATCCATCCGGTCGGTGAGCGCGTCCCCCTCGGCGCGGAGGGCCACCACCTGCCGTCCCAGGCGCGCGGCATGGACCAGGGCCAGGGCGCACACCACGCCCGCGGTCGAGCCTTCGCGGAGCTTCAGTCTGGGGAGTGGCCCCACACCGAGCACCGCCGACTGTCCTCCCGACCGCCCCGCCGCCCCATCCCCTGGGCCGAGCTCCTCAAGCGGACGTTCCGCACCGACGTCCTCTGTTGCCCGCGTTGCAGAGGCACCCGCCGAGTCGTGGCCGTCGTCCTCCGCTCCTGCACCGCCCAGGCCATCCTCGAGCACCTCCGCCTCCCCTCCAGACCGCTCCCCCTCGCTCCGGCCACCTCCCCGCCCCAGCTCGACTTCTGGTGAGCCCCGTCCAAGCCCGGAAACTCACCCGCCCTGGCCACGGGCCGCGGCCGCCCTCTACCCTCCGGCCCGTACGCGCCTCCACCCAGCGCCTCCGCCGTTACCCTTCCAGCCCCTCTCCGGGACCAGGAGACCCCCGGCTCGACCGACGTGTTCATCACGTCGACCGACGAGACCGGCGCCGCGGTCAGCCACCCGCTCGGCACGTTTCCCCGCACCCGTAAGGTGGCCGCGCCGGCGACGGCGATGAACGCGGTCACCGGCGTCACCTGCGGTGCGCCCGACGGCACACGCACCGAGCTCCACGCGGTCTCCGGTCGCGACGAGGTGATCTTGCTCCAGCTCAAGATCGATCCTGGATCCAGCCGCGATCCGATGGCGCGCCGCGAGGTGACGCGCATCGCCGCGCCGCCGGGCGCGAGAGGCTATCGGCTCGTAACCGCGCGAGATCGCTCGCAGAAAGAAATCTGCCTCGCGGTTGTCGATCCGGCGGCGCGCCGATCGTCGCTCGGATGCAGCAACCGAGTCAGAAGGAGACACGCGATGAAGGTCATGATGTTCGCGAAGGCGACCAAGCAAACCGAAGCGATGCAGCCGCCGACCCAGGAGGCGCTGCTCGCGATGCACAAGTTCAACGAGGAGTTGGAGAAGGCCGGCGTGCTGCTCGATCTCGGCGGCCTCACGCCGACCAGCCGCGGCGTGCGCGTGAAGTACAGCGGGAGCAAGTGCACGGTGATCGATGGCCCGTTCCCCGAAAGCAAGGAGCTGATCGCCGGCTACTCGCTGCTCGAGGTCAAGACGCTCGCCGAGGCGGTCGAGTGGGCCAAGCGCGCGCCGTTCGGCGTCGGCGTGCACGACGGCGAGGAGCTGGAGGTCGAGATCCGGCCGCTGTTCGACCCGGCGGAGTTCGACGTGCCGGGCGAGGCCGAGGAGCGGGCGAAGCGGCTGGGCGAAAAGGTCGGCAAGGCGTAGCCGCGGCGCGGCGCGGTAAGCTCACGGCGAGTGACGCGCTAATCATCGCGCTCGAGCGCTGGCCGACCGACGGCGTGCCGGACAACCCGGGCGCGTGGCTGATGACGACCGCGAAGCGGCGCGCGCTCGACGGCGTGCGCCACGCGCGCATTGTCGATGCCATGCAGGTGCAGCTCTCGCGCGATCGCGACGCCGACCCGCGCGACGTTGCCGGCGAGCTCGCCGACGCCCTCGACGACGACGTCGGCGACAATCTGCTGCGGCTCGTCTTCACCGCGTGTCACCCGGTGCTGCCGACCGAGGCGCACGTCGCGCTCACGCTGCGGCTCGTCGGCGGGCTCGCGACCTCGGAAATCGCGCGCGCGTTCCTCGTCCCCGAGCCGACGATCGCGCAGCGGATCGTCCGCGCCAAGCGCACGCTCGCCGACGCGCGCGTGCCCTTCGAGGTGCCGCGCGCCGCCGAGCGCGCCGAGCGCCTCGAGTCGGTACTCGAGGTGATCTATCTCGTGTTCAACGAGGGCCACGTCGCGACCGCGGGCGCGAGCTTGACGCGGCCCGAGCTGTGCGACGATGCGCTGCGCATCGCGCGCGTGCTCGCCGGCCTCGCGCCCGACGAGCCCGAAGTCCACGGGTTGGTCGCGCTGCTCGAGCTCTCGGCGTCGCCGCTCGCATCGATCGCGACGGCGCGCCGGTGGTGCTCGCGGATCAGGATCGCGCGCGCTGGGATCGCGTGCTCGTTCGCCGCGGGCTCGCGGCGCTTGCACGCGCAGACGAGCTCGTCGAGACGCAAGGTGCCGCCGCCGGTCCGTATCAGCTGCAAGCCACGATCGCCGCACACCACGCGCGCGCCGCGACCGCCGAGGCGACGGAGTGGCCGCGGATCGCCGCGCTCTACGCGCTGCTCGCCCAGCGCGCGCCGTCGCCGATCGTCGAGCTCAATCGCGCGGTCGCGGTCGCGATGGCGTTCGGCCCCGACGCGGGCCTAGAGCTCGTCGACGCGCTCGTCGGCGACGGCGCGCTCGCCGCATATCACCTGCTGCCGGCGGTGCGCGGCGACCTGCTCGCGAAGCTCGGACGCGGCGACGAGGCGCGCGCGGAATTTCAGCGCGCGGCCGAGCTGACCCGCAACGAGCGCGAGCGCGACGTCCTGCTCGCGAGAGCTCGCGATTCTGCGTTCAGCGCGTCGCGTCGTTCGTGAAGCCGCGGCGGAAGAACCGGCACTCGCTTTGAGCGCTACGGAGTGGGAAGCGGCCCGACGCCGGCGAGCCAACGGGTGCTGTCCGCAGCCGGGCTGATGGGCAGTCGCAGCTCGTCGAGCGTCTCCTCGCCCTCCGAGGCGACGAACTCGAGACCCTGCTCCTGGTCGATCCAGGACTGAGACGGGTCTGGGGCCTGTTCAGGAGTCGGATTCGCCCCGCTTGAGCGGCGTGCCCCTGCGGCCGCCCGTTCCTCACCTGAACGGCGGGAGCTCAGTGGCCGTTCGCTTTGAACTGAATCTTCTCCGCGGGGAAGCAGTCCCCGTCGCGTTCCGGCGGACAACCGCTGGGAACGCCAACGTGGGCGATACCCGTCTGTCTCGTCTGGGCGAAGCCGGAGGTTCCTTCGGGGTACCCCGAGCCGGCCCTCAGCTCGCCGTTCTGGCACATGATGCCGGTGTCCAGGGTCAGTGCGACAATCGGCGCGCCAGCGAAGATCGTGAAGAACGAGGGGAGGGGGTTACCGGAGGGCTGGGTGAAGACGAGGACGGTGTGCGCGTCTCCGAGCGAGGCGCGAGCGCCTAGAAGGACCTCCCCCGGTTCGTGGCCGAAGGCAGGTCCGGCCGGGGTGAACCCCCAGCAGATCCCGTTGCTGGTGTGGAGATTGACCGTGACCTGCTCAGTGCCGTCGTGCAGGTCACGGATCACGACGGACCCGCTGAACGAGGTGCCCACATCGAGGCTGAACAAGGCCGCCCGCCGTCCGAAGACGTCGAAGCCAAGGAACGAGCCCGTAATGGGGTCGGTGGCCGGCATGAAATCGTCGAACGTTTGTGCATCGAGGAAGCTGCTGATCGGCAGTCGCACCGTCTGAGCGAACACGTCCATCGACGGTCCAATCAAAGCGAGCATGAGACCGAGTTTCAGATAGACCCTGAACAATCTCGTCATACTGTCCTCCCCTGGCGATGCCTCCCAGCGGCGCGAAATGCTCCGCCGGGGCTAAGCACCACGCACAGGACGCCTGACCCCATTGGAATGCAAGAGTAAGCGGGCTACACCTGCATCGTGGTGATAGCTCTCTCCGGGAAATCAGCTGAACCGGGATTCGCGACTTATTCGACCTCGCAGCCGAACAGCGGCTCACGGGAGCCCGAACTCCAGCACCTGGCGCACCAGCTCGGCCACCGGGATGCCCCGCGAGGCGGCCGTGCGCCGAAGCCGCTTCGACAGCGCTGGCGTCAGCCGCAGGTGCCCGAACGCCTCGAACTCCTCGCCGGGCCCGTACGGGCGGATGGGCGTCAGCCAGCGCTCCAGCGCGATCACCATCGCGTCCTGCGCGAGCTCCTCGGCGCGCCCCACGTCGCGCATCACGCGCGCGAGCCGCGCGACGAGCTTGGGCAGCTCGATGCGAAAGATCGCGGAATTCGTGTGCGCGGCGTCGCTCAATGCTTGCGCTGCTCGAGGGCCTTCTGCTCGAGGGCCTTCTTCGCGGCCACTCGCTCGGGGCTCACCGGCAGATCCTCGAGCTCCAGGATCTGCCGGATCTCGACCTCGACGTGCTCGCCCGGGTGCACCTCGGTCGAGAACGGAATCCGCTTGGCCCACTCGACGGCCTCTTCCTTCGATCGAACCTGGATGATCCAGTAGCCGCCGATCAGCTCCTTGGCCTCGGCGAACGGCCCGTCGATCACGGTGCGCTTGGTGCCGCTGAACTCCACGCGCACGCCCTGGGCGGTCGGCGCGAGGCCGTTGAGGTCGAGCAGCATGCCGGCGCGCTGCAGCTCGTCGTTGTAACGCCCCATCGCTTCGAACTGGGCGGGGTCGGGCAGGCCGGTGTACGCGGGGGGCTTGACGATCATCATGAAACGCATCGCGGTCTCCTTGGTGGGTGTGTACATCGAGGCGACGAACGACCCGTCCGCGGATCGACACGTGCGCGAAAAAGAGATTTCGCCATGCGACTTCAGCGGGTTACGGCGCGCTGCGATGGATCACGCGCTGCGTCCGGCGGTGACGCAGGAAGCGAACAGCGCGGTGAACGCGAGCAACCCGACGACGATCGTGGCCGTGAGCCATGCACGCTGGGTGAACGCGCACGACTCCTTGACCGCGAGCAGCAGCGCGCCGAGCGCGACCAGCATCCAGCCCGTGCTGGTACCGCGGCGGCGGATACTGCGGCGCGCCCTTCTTCATCCCAACCCGCTCATCTCGACCCCCAAGGGCAAGGCTCTTCCCGCGACCGGGAAGCGGCCGTGGACCTCATCAGACGGCGCAGACGGGCCGCTGGGCACGCTGCCCCCTCCCCCGCTCGGTCTACGCGACAGCGACGCCGCGCTTCGTCTGATGGTGCGTCTGATGGAAGGGGAAAGACGAAAAGCCCCGTAACTTCAGGGGCTTCGAGGAGCGGGAAAAGGGATTTGAAACATGACGGGGCGCTGCGTACCACCAACAGAGTCGCGGGCTTCCACTCGCAACTCCCCGTACTCCTTACCTATCACTCCACTCCCGTCCATTCGTTTCCACCCCAGCCCGGCCAACTCCGGGCACGTCGTGGGCAACAGGTGGGCAACAGACCGCATCCCCGGCGTGCGGCGTCCCTTCTCCGGTCAGCGATCGAGGCCTGCTCATGCCGACGCCCGGGGCACATCCGATCTCGCCTGCAACTCCTCCATCTTCTCGGGAAGCGCCTTCCTCAAGGCCTCGAAGTCGGTGAAGACGTCCGACTCGGGGACGACCGCCGGGATGACTTGTAGTGCCTTCAAGAGATCCAGCTGGGCCACCGGGACGCCCACCAGCAGCACGCGCACCCCGGCCGTGGTCAGTCTTCCGAGCGCATCCTCCAGCGCATAGACCCCCGTCTGGTCCATGAAGGAGATGCGATCCATCCGCAGGACCAGGAGCTTGCTCGAGGTTGCCTGACTGGTGATGTCGAGGAACTGGCTCGCGAAGCCGAAGAACAGCGGCCCCTCGACGTGCTTGATCAAGAGCTTGCTCCGGATCGCTTCCGGGATGCCCAGCTCGTCGCCCCAGGGCTCGTCAGCCACCTGGCTGAGGGTCGTCTGCCGGGCGGCGACGTCGCTCACCTTCTTCACGAACACGAACGACGCCACGATGAGGCCGGCGACCACCGCGACGATCAGGTCGGTGAACACCGTTAGCACCAGCACCAAGAGCATCAGAAACGCATCGGCCCGCGGCACCTTCGAGAGATGACCGAACCCGCGGGCGTCGATGATCCCCATCCCGACCGTCACCAGCAGGCCAGCGAGCACCGCGCTGGGAATGTACTGAACGAGACCCGACAGACCGAGCAGCACGGCGGCAAGGAACAGACCGTGGATCACGCCCGAGAGGCGGGTCTTTCCGCCGGCATTCACGTTGACCACCGTGCGCATCGTGGCACCCGCGCCGGGAATGCCGCCGATCAGCCCGGCCGCCATGTTTCCCACCCCCTGGCCGAGGAGTTCACGGTTGCTGTCGTGCCGGGTCCGGGTCAGGTTGTCGGCGACCAGCGAGGTCAGCAGCGAGTCGATGGCCCCCAGCAGGGCGAGCTCGACCGCGAAGGGCAGCATCGCTGGAAGCTGCCGAGGGTCGAGCGATGGAAGCACCAGCCCCGGCAGCCCAGACGGGATCTCGCCGATTCTTGGAACGTCGAGCTTCAGCAACGCTGCCACGGCCGTCAGCGTCACCAGCGCGACCAGCGAGGCCGGCACCGCCTTGGTGAGCCGCGGCAGGAGATAGACCATCGCCACGGTCGCCGCCGAGAGGGCGATGGCACTCCAGTTGACGTTGCCACGGAGCAGATGCAGCCGCCGGAGGATCGACCACGGGTCCGAGGCAGGCGGGGCCATGCCCAGGAACGGGAACACTTGCTGGACGATGATGATCACTCCGATGCCGCTCATGAACCCGGAGATGACCGGGTACGGGACGTAGCGGATGTAGCCGCCCATCCGGCAGACGCCCAGGGCGAGCTGGAACAGACCGGCGAGGAGGAACACCCCGACCAGCCAGCGAGTGTCCGCCGCGCCGGAAGGGAGGGTGTGCGCCGCCACCATCCCCGCGACGACCAGGGTCATCGGTCCCGTCGGGCCGGTGATCTGCACCGGCGTGCCTCCCAGCAAGGCCGCGATGATGCCCGTGGCGATGGCTCCGTAGAGTCCCGCCGCTGGTCCCAGCCCCGAGGCCACCCCGAAGGCGAGAGCGAGCGGAAGTGCCACCACGCCCGCGGCGATGCCGCCGAAGAGGTCGCCGCGCAGGGCATTCCATGACCAGGTGGGGGTACGGCGTTCCGCAGTCACGCTCATCGCTTCACGTCCAGGAACCGGACCACTCCGGTCGAGAGGTCCGCGACCGCACCCACCAGCTTCAACACTCCCTCAGCCTGCCTCGTCTTGCCCTCCGGAGATTCGAGGATCTGCCGGAGGCTCCACCGGACGTTCGCCTCGACACCGGCGTGAAGCTGCTCGTCGGGCGGGAGCTCGGGCGGGACGCCTTCCAGGCCGGGGCGGATGCTTTCCAGGAGGACCTCGATCCTGCTCTGCACCCGGGCACGCTGGAACTTGGCCGCCAGCGCGGCCTGGACTGCGCCGCAGCCCTCGTGTCCGAGAACGACGAAGAGCGGTGTCTGCAGATGCACGGCCGCGTACTGGAGGGTTCCCGCCACCTCGGCCGAGACGACGTTCCCGGCGAGGCGCACCACGAACAGCTCGCCGAACCCGGCGTCGAACAGGAGCTCCGGGGGCACCCGTGAGTCGCTGCATCCGAGGATGGTCGTGGAGGGTCGCTGTTCCTTCGCCAGTGCGGCCAGGACCGTCTTGCACGTCCTGGGAAAGTGGGCTCTCCCGCGCACGAAGCGCGCATTGCCGGCGCGAAGCCGCTCCAGGGCCTCGCTCGCAGGGTCTGAGCTCGGGGAGCGCTGGGCCACGGGGCGCCCCTCAGCGCTTTGGCGTGTACCAGATGGGGGAGGTGTAGGCCCTCTCCTGGAGGCTCATGGGGGTCTTCGGGTCGGGCTTCACCCCGTAGAACTTGGCGTCGTACGCGGTCCAGCGGGGAGTCGGGATCTCGATCACCCTCCCGTAATAGAAGGCAGGCTGCTTCGGGTCGAAGTCCGGGTCCTTCCACACGGCGATCAGCTCGGGGCTGCCGATGGTGTTGGTCCAGGTTGCCTCCGCCACATCGACGGTGTTGCCCACCGGGGGAAGCTTCCCGGTCTTCGGATCCGGCTTCCGGTCGCCCGACCAGGCCACGTCGTAGATCCGCTCCTGCACCTTCCCGGACTTGTCGACCCAGCCCTTGATGATCTGGTAGCGGTCCAGGTTGGCCCCGATGGGGTCCCTGAGGGCGGCGACCAGGAAGGTGGGAGCCTTGCCCTGGGGAGCCGCGGCGAGATCACCTCCCATCGGCACGCCCTTGGAGTAGCCGACGTCCGCCGGGAGGCGGGACTTCGCATCGGCCGGGGCGAAGTCCCAGCCGCCGAAGAAGCGGACCAGCATGCGGGGCCCAGTGGTGGCGTACGTCTCCCGCCGCTGCATCGCATCGAACAGCGACTCGCGGGTGTTGTCCGTGGCCCAGACCGCTGCGTAACCCGAGGCCGAGTTCTCCCAGTCCATGATCGTCACGCCCGTCTGGGGATTCCGGACGAAGACCTTGGTCACGCGCTCTCGCTCCGGCTCCATGGAGGACATCTTTCCGAAGAAGTTGTCCTCGTCGGCCGTGGCCAGACCAGTATGCGAGTCGGTGCTGCCGATGAGCCCGAACTTGTACGGATTCGTCCCCAGCTTCGTACCGAGCAGCAGGCCGTTCTTCAGCGCCGAGCGGGCGTACTCGAACTCGAGCATCTCGGGCTTCTTGGCCTCGGTGAGGTCGAGGTTGCCCTTGTCCCAGCGCTCGAAGTTCGCGAACTCGTCGTTCGGTGACAGAAAGGGATGCGCCTCACCGTCACCTTTGATCTGGGTGACCTCGTAGAGCCGTTCCCAGCGGGCTCGCCGCTCGGCGTATCCGCGATCGATCTTCTTCCCGAACGCTTCCACGATCGGGAACATCCGCCCGTTGGAGAGGTTCCCGTTGTGGGCGATCGCCAGCACTTCTCCGCCGGTCTTTGCCTCGTAGTCCGTCATCCACTTCCAGAGGTCCTCGGGGTTGTCGCTGCCGAGGGGCTTCTGCGTGGTGAAGGGCTCCACGCGGCTGGCGCGCTCGCCCCCGTCACGGAAGATGACGTTCCGGTGGAGGTTGTTCCCTCCAGTGTTGGAGGTCCACTCGTAGCCGATGAAGGCCGTGAAGCGACCGGGGGCGTTGGCCTCCTCGGCAGCCTTGATCGTCTCCGACCAGGCGCCCCGGTACGCAGGCGTCCCGGGGGTCGGCAGGAGGCCAGGGGTGATCTTCCCCGCGCCGAAGCTGGTGATGATCTCCACCGCCGCCGTGGCTCCCTGACCCGAGTGGATCATCTCGTTCCACCGACGGCCCTGCGGATAGGACAGCACGCTCGGGTCCCCCCCGATCAGCAGCGGAAAGAAGCCCATTCCATCGGAGTGATCGGCCACCACCAGGAAGTCGAGCGGCCGCGAGAGCTTCACCGGCTGGCCGGTCGAGGAGGTGACCTCCCGCCCCTTGGCGAAGACGTACGCGTCCCGGGGCCCGAGACGCGCTCCGAAGGCGCCGGCGTCCATCGAGTACGAGGTGTGCAGGTGGGTGTCCCCGAAGAACGGGCGAACCGGAAAGTTGCGCCCAGCGTAGGGCGAGTAGGTGGCTCGCTTCGGGAATGCACGCTCGGCCGACGCGGAATCCAGGGTCCCGGTGTCCTGGGCCAACCCGGGCACGGAAGCAATCAGCGGCAGGACCGGCAGGGCGCGGAGAGCGAAACGGACTAGGGGATTCACGCAGACGCTCGATTCTCGGATCACCGGTCGGAGAACCCGGCGACGCGCTGGAGGAGGAGGAACATCGCGACACTTCCGATGATGTACGGCACCAGCGTGGCGCTCGAGCGTGGCAGCCAGAGCCGTACCTTCGCGGTCGCTCGGAGCACCAGGACGACTGTGGCGACGAAGCTCAGCTGCCCGAGCTCGACGCCAAGGTTGAAGAACAGGAGCGCCAGCGGGAGGCGGCCCTGCGGCAATCCGATTTCCGCGAGGCCGCTGGCGAAGCCCAGGCCGTGCAAGAGTCCGAAGACGAAGGCCACCACCCAGGGCCAGCGAGCGGCCACCCCGGCATTTCCGCTGCTCCCGCGGACGATCTCCGCGGCCACAAAGGCGATGGAGAGGGCAATCACCGCCTCCACCGGGGGCTGGGGGACGTGCACCCAGCCGAGCGTCGCGGCGGCGAGGGTGATGCTGTGGGCGACCGTGAAGGCGGTGATGGTGCCCAGAAGCCGGGTGCCGGAGCGGGTGAGGATCAGGAGCGCCACCACGAACAAGAGGTGGTCGACTCCGGTGAGGATGTGCTCCACGCCGAGACGGAGATAGAGCCCGGCGACCGCGCTGCCCGACGGTCGAGCGGGGATGACCGACTCCGGGCGGCTCGGGGTCAGGCGCTCGTTCCACTCCGCCCCATCGACGAACTGAACCCGGACCAGGGCGTCGGTCATCGTGCCCTCGAGTCCCGACACCCGGACGCTCTCGCCCCGGAGCGTTCTCGCGCGGATGGACCAGGTCTGCACCGCGGCGCCCGGCACGCGTCGGGTGAGCACCGGTGAGGTCGCGGTCACGCCCGCCGAGAACTCGGGGGCCAGCGCCAGCCGCAGGTCGCCCTGCATCGGCGTCTTCCACAGCACCCGGAACTCGCTAGGCGGCCCCTCGCGCAGCTCGAGGTACGCAGGTCGCGACTCGTGGCCGAGCGCAGCCAGCGGACAGAGGAGCAGGATGAGGACCGGCAGAGGAGGATGCCTCATGGCACCCCGGTCCGGGTGGAGGGCGCGACGCTCACCGGGCCGACCAGCTGCCGGACGGTGTCGTCGAGCACCACCCCGTACTTCTTTCCCAGCTCGGCCAGGTAACGTGCCTCGCGCTCACGACCTCGCTCGGTTCTCCAGAGCGTAACGAGCTCGCCGCGGGCCTCGGTGAGTGTGCGCTGTCGGGGCCCGGTGGCCGCGGCCACGCGCACCAGATGTTGCCCATAGGGGCTGGCGACGGGACCACTCCACGTGTCGACCTCGAGGAGGAAGACCTGGCGGGCGAACTCGGGGCCGAAGCTTGCCTCCACCGTTCGCTGGTCCGCGTCCCGCAGCTCTTCGGGGAGGAGCTGCGGATCGCCTCGGATTGCGCTCGGCTCGGAGCCTTCGAGGAGCTCCTGGAGCGCGTGGGCCGCGTCGCGGCGGGCGTCGCGGCGTGAGGAGCTAAAGACGATCTGGGTGAACAATCTGCGCGCCTCTGCGCTGAAGCGCTCCGGGTGCTCGGTGTAGAGGCGCTGGAGCTCGCTCTCCGGCGGGTCCTCGTTCTCTGCGCCATCGCGGAGAACGAACTCGAGCTTCTGAGCCAGTCGGCGCCGGACGATCACGTCCTCCTCGTCCAGTCGCATGTCCCGCGCGGCCCGGGCGAGCAGCTCCTCGCGGACCAGGTCGGTCACGAGACCACGCAGCTCTTCGCGCGTGGGATCGCGGCGCCACTGCCGCGACCAGGTCTCCGTGAGCCAGCGGACCTCGCCTGCGCCGATCACGACGGGGCTCGCTGCCTCGGGCTGGGCGCGCCCCCGGGCCAGCAGCGCGTATGCGCCGAATAGCAGGGCTCCGATGACCAGGAAGTGCCCCAGGGGATCGCGTAGCACACGCCGAAGTGCATTCCCGGGCGCCGGACGCGTCATGGGTGGGCGATGGTAACCGAAGCCCGCAGGGCCGTCGCGGGCCGGGAGCTCCGTGGAGGCGGTGCCTGAGGACCGCCCCGGTTCGTGTCGCCCACCGGCGCCCTGGCTCTGGCCCTTCGGTGTTGCAGAAACTCCTCTTGAGTTTCGCTCGACCGGTGAACCCAACGCCCCGACGGTCGACTCTTCCCCCCATCGCCGAGGAAGTCCACATGCGCTCTTCGATTCTAGGTTGTACGCCAGAGCTGCGATGGATGTGGGAGAAAGGCCTTCCGGCGAGACGGTTCGAGCGTCTTGCCCAGGAGGACCATCCACCATGATGCCCCACGCCTTGCTGGTTGCCCTGCTCGCTCTCCTGACGGTCGCGTCGACGGCCGCGGCGGACGAGCAGGACACCACGTCGACGACCGTACCCGCCGACGCTCCCACCACGGCGGCCCCATCCGCCCGGACGCCAGAAGGGGAGCCGCTCGTGCCACGAGAGGCTGACGCACCCCCACGCCGGGTCCTCAACGGGCACATCTTCATGCCCTCCGCGGCGGTCCCGGGGGCACTGACCACGACGAGCTTCGCCGCGTACCTGGTCACGGTGTACGGGAAGACGTCGGGCTCGGCCCAGATCGGCGACCAGCTGTACAGCGGCAACTTCGACTACGCCGGCGTGGGCGCCGTCCTCGGCTACGAGTACGCCTTCCTCGACTACTTCTCGGCGCGGTTGCAGATCACCGAGTTGGTGTACTCGGGCATCAACGGGTCGTCGGCGCTGGTGATCGGAACGTCGGTGCAGACCGCTGGCAAAATCGGCGTCACCGCCAGCCTGCCGATCGGAGACTCGCTCAAGCTGGCCCTCCTCGTCGACGGCGGCATCGGACCCGGCCTCGCGCTCACCATCGGGAGCGGGATCAACAGCATCATCAAGGGCTGCCAGCAGGGAAACTGCAACGCCGGCACTGGAGAGATCTTCCAAACGCAGAACTCGTTCACCTTCCAGCCCGCGATCGCGATGAACTGGGCGCCGTGGCGTCCGTTCGGCGTCACCGCGAACCTCTCGTATGCCTTCGTCACCCAGAACCTGAACGCTGGGAGCGTCAGCGGCCATGCCTTCGGCCTGGGCGTGGCGCTCGACTTCGACTTCTACGCCATCTCCAACGTCCCGATCGGCCTGCAGGCGGTCTTCACCTGGACGGCGCCGACCAGCGGCACGTTCCTCCAGCACGTGAGCGACCTGGGCGGCGGCATCTTCTACACCGGACGGCCGCACCTGGCGCTCGGGCTCCAGATCGTCGCGCGGCGGTTCAAGGTCCAACCCGGCGTCGACGTGAGCTGGAGCACCTGGCTCGCGACCGTCGGGCTCCGCTACTACTGGTGAGACGGAGGGCGTCAGCGCGGGTCACCCCCCCGGCCGGAAGTCGGCCGCGCTCCCTACGCCTCCATCCTTCCCACGCTCACTGCGCTCGACGGCGTGCGCCACGCCCGTTGTCGATGCCATGCAGGTGCAGCTCTCGCGCGATCGCGACGCCGACCCGCGCGACGTCGCCGGCGAGCTCGCCGACGCCCTCGACGACAACGTCGGCGACGATCTGCTGCGGCTCGTCTTCACCGCGTGTCACCCGATGCTTCCGACCGAGGCGCGCGTCGCGCTCACGCTGCGGCTCGTCGGCGGGCTCGCGACCTCGGAAATCGCGCGCGCGTTCCTCGTCCCCGAGCCGACGATCGCGCAGCGGATCGTCCGCGCCAAGCGCACGCTCACCGACGCGCGCGTGCGCTTCGAGGTGCCGCGCGCCGCCGAGCGCGCCGAGCGCCTCGAGTCGGTACTCGAGGTGATCTATCTCGTGTTCAAAGAGGGCACGTCGCGACCGCGGGCGCGAGCTTGACGCGGCCCGAGCTGTGCGAGGATGCGCTGCGCATCGCGCGCGTGCTCGCCGGCCTCGCGCCCGACGAGCCCGAAGTCCACGGGTTGGTCGCGCTGCTCGAGCTCTCGGCGTCGCGGCTGGCCGCTCGCATCGATCGCGACGGCGCGCCGGTGTTGCTCGCGGATCAGGATCGCGCGCGCTGGGATCGCGTGCTCGTTCGCCGCGGGCTCGCGGCGCTTGCACGCGCAGACGAGCTCGTCGCGACGCAAGGTGCCCCCGCCGGTCCGTATCAGCTGCAAGCCACGATCGCCGCACATCACGCTCGCGCCGCGACCGCCGAGGCGACGGAGTGGCCGCGGATCGCCGCGCTTTACGCGCTGCTCGCCCAGCGCGCGCCGTCGCCGATCGTGGAGCTCAATCGCGCGGGTCGCGGTCGCGATGGCATTCGGCCCGACGCCGGCCTCGAGCTCGTCGACGCGCTCGTCGCCGCCGGCGCGCTCGCCGCGTATCACCTGCTGCCGGCGGTGCGCGGCGACCTGCTCGCGAAGCTCGGACGCGGCGACGAGGCGCGCGCGGAATTTCAGCGCGCGGCGGAGCTGACCCGCAACGAGCGCGAGCGCGACGTCCTGCTCGCGAGAGCTCGCGATTCTGCGGTCAGCGCGTCGCGTAATTCGTGAAGCCGCGGCGGAAGAACCGGCACTCGCTTTGAGCGCTACGCAGTGGGAAGAGGCCCGACGCCTGCGAGCCAAGGGGTGATGTCCGCAGCGCGGCAGATTCTCGTCCTGTTCGGCCTCTCGGTTGAGGCCGCCCGCTGGTCCGCCCCAGAACCCCGTTGATCCGTCCTTGGACCAGATTCCCGAGTCGCTTCGCGTACGGCTTCTCTCGGTTCGCGCCTTCGATGACAGGGATGATGCTGGAGGCCGACGTCACTCCGGGGAAGGAGGCGGCGGCCGATTTAGAGCGAATGCGCTGAGCGGAGCTCGGCGCGGCGAATGTCGTCGGCCGGGTGGTCGTTGAGGACAACCTCCGAGCCCTTCCTCATTAGCCAGGCCCGAAATTGCCCGCCCGCAATCAATTGCTCCTACATCTGTAGGACTGTGAATTCGGCTCCTCAAATGGCTCCAAAACCGGCTCCCCAAGTGGCTCCTCGATCGGGCCAGTAGGGGAGCCATTTGGAGAGCTCTTCCGGGAGCCGTTTGCAGCGCGCGTATCCGGTGACTTCGGCCACCTGACCCTCCCCCACCGGGTCCCAGTGCCCCGCGCGGGCGGACGCCCCGAGTTTCCCGTCCCCGCCCTCGCAACCAGTGGCATGAGGGCGGGGACGGGAAACTCGGGGTTCAGCAGAAATCTTGAGGGGGTGGTGGAGGGTCGAGGAGGGGATCAAGAACAGGAGGTTTGGCGGAGGCGATCGGAGATGAGGTCAGGTCAGGAAGAGGTGGAAACTGGGACAGGGGTAGTACGAAACGGATGGCGGGGGACGGAGAGGGTACGGACCGGATACATGGGTGACAGATCAGACCGGAGACATGGGTGACACCAGCGCCGCGGGATAGGTGAGCAAGACAGGCGAGGCGGCGACTGCGAAGTCGCATCGGGGGTGGGTGGTGCTGTACCAGGACATCGCTGACCAAAACCGGTTCAGGACATCGCTGACAGTTTCGGCTGCTCGACTGTCGCGTGCCCTGGAAAGAGCAGCGAGTCATGAGCCACAAGCTGGAGTTCATCGAGAAGGCCAGCGCGATGGGGGCGAACATCTCGGCGCTCTGCAGGGAGTACGGCATCTCCCGGCAGACCGGCCACAAGTGGCTTCGGCGCTTCCGCGCGCGGGGATACACGGGCCTCGTCGAGCAGAGCCGTCGCCCGCTCTCGAGCCCGCTCACCACCGGCGAGGAGATCGTCGTCCGCATCCTCGAGCTGCGCGACCAGCACCAGACCTGGGGGCCGGACAAGATCGCCCGGGTGCTTCGGCGCACGCTGGGCGAGGACGGGCCGAGCAAGAGCACCGTAGCGCGGGTCCTGCATCGGCTCGGGAGGCTAAGGCGACACCGACCGCGCGTACGAGTGTGGAGCGTCGACGGGCGCCCGCGGGTCGAGGTGCACGGGCCGAACGACCTGTGGACGATGGACTTCAAAGGCTGGTGGCGAGCTCGAAACCGCGAGCGGTGCGAGCCGCTCACGGTGCGAGACGGGTTCAGCCGGAAGGTCCTCGCCGTGACCCTCCTCGGCTCGGTGAGGGCCGAAGAGGTCCGGCGTGTCCTCCGGAGCTTGTTCTTGCGGCACGGCCTGCCAGCCGCCATTCAGAGCGACAACGGCACGCCATTCGTATCCACCCGCGGCCGCGGCGGACTGAGTCGGCTCTCGGCGTGGCTCGTCTCGCTCGGGATCCGTGTCGTGCGCTCACGTCCCGGGTGCCCGCAGGACAACGGCGGGCACGAGCGGATGCATCGGGACCTGAGCGAGCTGGAGCTCAACCCCGCCCGTACCCGCCGCGCTCAGCAGCGCGCGTGCGATCGTTGGGTGATCGAGTTCAACGAGGTCCGCCCCCACGATGCGCTCGGTGGCAAGACGCCAGCGGAGGTCTATCGCGACTCGGAGCGTCGCTCGCTCGACCCGCTCGTCCCGAGCTACCCGCCCGAGTGGAAGACGCGCCTGGTCTCGAAGGTGGGGACCATCTCGGTGAACGACGACGTGGTGTTCGTCAGCACGGCCCTCGCGGGCCAGATCGTCGGTCTCAAGCAGGAAGGGATCCTGCGCTGGCGAGCTCACTTCTTCGGCGTCGACCTCGGGATGATCGAGATCGCCCCGCTGGCGAACGTGCTGACACCCGATGACGTCAGCTCCGTTACACCCGTCAACGCACCGTACTCAGAGGCTGTCAACGCCACTGTCACCCAGGACGCGCTGCTGAACGCGCGAGCCGTAAACGCCTGAGAAACCCGCCGTCACCCTGCAGTCAACTGTCAGCGATGTCTTGACTCGTTCCGGGTGAGCGCTCAGGGCATCGAGCCACGAGACCCGTCGGCCTTGACGTGGTGTTCTATTTAGCATCTACTTAGGGCATGGGAAGGACTCCGCTCCCTGAGGACGAAGCGCTCAAGCCTCTGAATGTGAAGGTCCCGTCCGAGGACCTCTACTTCGTCCAGGAGGTCCTCAAACCGGCCCTCGGCGTCTCCTACAACGCCGAAGCAGTCCGTGAGGTCCTGGTTCAGCTGCGGACCTGCTTCCGCCTCCCCCAGTACGTCGTCGAAGTCCTCGAGGCGGAGATGAAGGCGAAGAAGCTCAATATCCTCGGATACGTCCAGGAGCTGCTCCTCCGCCGATACGAAGCGCTCCGCGATAGCAGCGCCAGCCCGAGAACCGGCCCAGCTGGCAGCACCCGGCGGCCCCGCTAAGAGGCGCGCGACAGGCAGGGAGGGCAGGAGGTCCGGATGGGACGCTCAACCGAGGGATTGGAGATCCGGACCGGTCCCGAGCTCATGACCGTTCCTGAAGCCGCTCAGCTACTCCGGATGAATTCCAAGGCCCTGTACTCGCTCGCGGCGGCCGGGAAGGTCCCGGGCGTCCTCCGCCTTGGGCGCAGCATCCGCATCCGTCGCGCGGCTCTCGTGGGTGCCGGAGCGGTAGAGTCCGTTCCAGTGGAGGCCCAGCGGCTCACGGGAGAACCAACGTGAGCATTCGTCGCTGGACATCGAAGCACCCCGGAACGGGGTTACACGAAGAGAGGGGCTGGATGGTCGATCTGCGGACGGACAGTGGCGACCGTTACCGGCGGGCCTTCCGGTCGAAGAGGGAGGCACTGGCGCACGAGAGATCCGTGCTCCTGGCCATCGCCGCTGGGACGTTCGGGGTCGAAGTCAAGCAAGCGCCAACGGTTCGAGCGTTCGCGGCCGACTTCATCACGTGGAGCGAGTTGCACAACAAGCCAAGCACCGTCGCGGCGAAGCGCATCGCACTCGACGTGCACCTCCTGCCAGCGTTCGGGGAGGTGCGCCTTGACGCCAGTGAGCTGCGTGCCGAGGTCGCTCGATTCGCCACCTCGAAGCTCAAGGCCGGGCTGAGCGCGAAGACGGTTCGCAACACGCTCGCCGTTTTCGGGAAGCTGCTGAGTCTCGCCGCCGAGCGCGGCGTGATTCAGAGTGTCCCGAGACTCGGAGCGCCTCGGGTCACGAGGCCCGAGGCGGCGTTCCTCACCTTCGAGGAGGCAGAGCGGCTCCTCGAAGCGGCTGAGGCTGCGTGGAGAACCTGGCTCCTCGTGCTGCTGCGCACAGGTCTCCGCGTCGGGGAGGCGCTCGCGCTTCACCGAGAGGACGTGGAGCTGAAGGGCGAGCGGCCCTGCATCACCGTTCGACGAAGCATGTGGATGGGCAAGGAAGGCTTGCCGAAGAACGGAAGGTTGCGGGTCGTGCCACTGACGCGGGAGACGGTCGCCGCCCTCCGCGCTCAACAGCACCTCCGGCGTCCGTACGTCTTCTGCCACGAGGACGGACGGCCCTACACGCACTCGGAAGTGAAGGACGTGGTGCCGAACGCCTGCCGCCGGGCGGGGCTGGCGAAACGGGTGACCACGCACGGGCTCCGGCACACCTACGCGAGCCACCTGGTGATGCGGAGCACACCGCTGACCACGGTCCGCGAGCTCCTGGGACATGCGGACCTGACGATGGTCGCGCGCTACACGCATCTGTCGCCGGACGTCGCACACGCAGCGGTCCAGGTGCTCGACGCGCCGGCGAGTCGGGGCAACTAATGGGCAACGTGGACGGGAGTAAATGAAAAAGCCCCGGAGATACCGGGGCTTTCGAGGAGCGGGAAAAGGGATTTGAACCCTCGACCCTCGCCTTGGCAAGGCGATGCTCTACCACTGAGCTATTCCCGCACTGAACGACTCCGGCCTGTTACCAACCGCGCCCCCCGGGGGTCAAGCGTCGCCGCCGGCAGGCGGGAGGGCATGGTACATCCGATCGCTCGTGCACGCCTGTCGATCGACCCGTCCCCTCGCCGCGACCGCCGTCGCCGCCCTGCTCCTCGCCTGTGGCGGCAGCGGCAGCGGCGTCACGGTCTCCGGTCAGGTCCTCGACGGATCCGGGCAGCCGCTGGCCAACCTGACGGTCCTGGTCGGCGGGAAGTCGACCACCACCGACACCGGCGGCAACTTCACCGTGACCGGCGTCACCACGCCCTACGACGCGATCATCGTCGAGACGGCGAACAAGGTCGCCACGGTGTACGCGCAGCTGACTCGCAGTGACCCGAAGCTCCTCGACTTCGGCTCGAACGGCAGCCCTGCAACCCATACGGCGACGCTCGGTGGTGCCATCGTCGGAGGTGACCCGCTGTCCACGGCCGGGACGATCACCGCCATCTCCTGGGGGTCGGTGGAGAGCTCCACCGGGAGCTACGTGACCAGCACCCCGTACTCCTTTCCCGTCTCCTGGTCGGGCCCCACCGGCACCACCGGGAGCGTTCACGGACTGCAGTGGACGGTGGACGGAAACGGGACGGTGACCGGGTACCGCTCGCACGGGGTCAAGCCCGGCGTGTCTCTGACCGCCGGAGGGACCGTCAGCGACGCGGATGTCCTACTGACAGTCCCGACCACCACCAGCGTGTCCGCGACCATCACCGCACCGGCCGGCTACACCATCGCCGACCGGTCGGCGTACCTCACCTTCGCCGATGGGGCTTACTTTCCAGTGAGCGAAGACGCGCTCGCCTCGTCGGCCTTCTCCCTGCCGGTGCCCTCGGGCATCGAGGCCAGCGTCATCATGAACGCCACCGCCACCGAGAGCGTCCGGAACTCGATCACCACCGCCCAGCTGTCCGGCCTGGCGCCCGGCACCAGCGGCGCCGCCCTCACCCTGCCCTCCCCGGCGGTCGCCACCGCGCCGGCCGACGGCGCCACCGGCGTCGACACCACCACCGACCTCGTCTGGAGCCCGGTCCTGGGCGGGGTGCACGTCCTCTTCCTCAGCGGAGCCGGGAACGACCCCGCCTTCGCCATCGTGAGCGGCGGGACACAGACGCGCATCCCGGACCTGAGCGCACAGGGGCTCGGACTTCCCTCCGGGCGGCCATACGACTGGACGCTGCTGGCCCTCGGCCCCTTCGCCAGCATCGACGCCTTCGCCACGGCCGGTGTGCTCTCGCGCGAGGGCCTGGGCTTCGAGACCGTCACCAGCACCGGGTTCACCACCCGGTAGCCGGGGAACGGACCGCCTCAGGCCTCCGCCGATCCGCTCCCGTCGCCCCGCCGCGCCAGCATGTGGAGGAAGCCGCGGAAGTAGACGCCCGCGCTCCACAGGCTGAACACCACGCTCAGGTAGGTCAGCACCTGCCCCACCGCGTTGAAGCTCACCGGCCCGCGCCACACCCAGAGGTCGACCTCGTGCCGGTAGTGGACCAGCAGGGCGACGATGCCCACCAGCTGCAGCGCCGTCTTCCACTTCCCTTCCTGGCCGGCGGCGATGACCATCCCCTCGCTGGCGGCGATCTGCCGCAGTCCGGTGACCACGAACTCTCGCGAGAGCAGGAGGATCGCCACCCACGCGGGGAACCGGCCGAGCCGGACCAGCATCACCATCGCTGCCAGGACGATCAGCTTGTCGGCCAGCGGGTCGAGGAACTTGCCGATGACCGTCACCAGCCCCATGCGCCGGGCGAGCCACCCGTCCACCACGTCGGTGATCGCCGCCACCGCGAAGAGCGCGCCGGCGAGCAGCGAGGCCATCGGGTTGGCCTGGTAGGCCAGGACGATGAACAGCGGGATGATGAGGATGCGCCCGAAGGTCAGGAGGTTCGGGACGTTCCAGAACTCCTGGAGCAGCACCCCGGGCCGCCGAGGCTCCGCACCAGAGCGACGCCGCCGGCGCCTCCGTCGCTGTTCCCGCTCTTCCGGGGGCTGGGCCACGGACGCCGGCTTACTCCACGCGCACCGTGTTGGCGACGTGCAACCCCCGGGGAGTAGTCTCGGTGGCCGTCATGCGACGCACCGGGAGAGGGAGAGACCTGGTGTACCGGCCCCGGCGGGCGCTGGTCGGCGCGGTGCTCATCGGCTGGCCGGCCGGCCTCGCCGCGTCGCCTACACCGCCCGGAGGCAAGGAGCTCGCGGCGCTGAGGGAGCCCGCCCGCGAGGCGCTGGAGACGAGCTGCGGCCGCTGCCACGACCGCGCACAGCCCACCGCCCGTCCCGCCGCGCTCCACGTCTTCGACCTCGCCGAGGCAGACTGGTCTGCCCAGCTCACCGAGGAGCAGATGGACCACATCGAGGGCCGCTTCGAGGGCTTCCGGATGCCCGAGGCGGACCGGGTCCCCGTCCGGCGCTTCCTCGCCGCCGAGCGTGCCCGTCGGGCCGCGCTCGCCCCCACCCCGTCGGGCGGCGCTCCGCCGCGCTGACCTCAGGACGATGATGCGCGCCAACGGCCCTGCCGCCCTGTGGCGCAGCATCGTGACCGAGACCGCCGAGCGCGCCGATGCGGGCGCCCGCCTGGCTCTGGAACGTGACGGTGCACGGCGCCTCGATCGCGAAGCCGGCGTGGTGCTGGTCACCGCCGTGCTCTGCCTGCTGCTCATCCACTTCTTCGGCCGCCCGGGGTTCCTCGAGGAGTGGCGGCGGCTCTGCGCGATGCTCCACCTCGAGGCCCTCTACCGGCGGGTGCAAGGCTATCTGCTGTCCGGCGGGGAGGCGCGTTTCCACGCCCGTGTCTTCTGGGCCGCCGCCCGCGGCATCGGGTTCCTGGTCATTCCCGCAGTGGTGGTGGCCGTGGTGCTCCGTCGTCCCCTCGGCGAGTTCGGGCTGAGGACGAAGGGGATTCTCCCGCACCTCTGGCTCTACCTGGCGATGTTCCTGCTGATCGCTCCGGCGGTGGTCATCGCCTCCTACACCCAGCCGTTCCAGGCCACCTATCCGTTCTACCGGGTCGAGCCGGGCGAGCGGCTGTGGCCGAACTTCTGGCTCTGGGAGCTGCTGTATGCCTCGCAGTTCGTGGGCATCGAGTTCTTCTTCCGCGGCTTCCTGCTCCACGGGCTGAAGCGACGGATGGGCTACGCCGCCGTCTGGGTCTCGGTCGTGCCCTACACGATGATCCACTTCGAGAAGCCGCTCGCCGAGTGCCTCGGTGCCGTGGTCGCGGGCTGGGTTCTCGGCACGCTCAGCTTGAAGACCAGGTCCATGTGGTGGGGCGCAGCCATTCACACCGCCGTCGCCTGGGGAATGGATCTGCTCTCGCTGGGGCACCAGGGCCGGCTGGGGTGATGCGGGTCGCCGTCCACCCACCCAGACCGCCCGCCGCCCGCGCTCCCGCCTGAGTCCCGTCCCTCCGTTCGGCAGGCGATGTCTCGTCAATTCTGCTTGTCATGACCCCAGGTGAGCAAACAGGCTCCGCGTCCCCTACCTGGAGTGAGCCATGCGACATGTGTTGACAGGCCTGTTGCTCCTTGCCGCCTCCACTGCCCTCGCCGCGCCTGCCGTCGAGCTGAAGCTGACGCCGCGCGGAAGCCTCGGCGCGCCTCCACCACCAGGAGCTGCGCGACTGCCGGCCGGGGCGGGTCGACTGAACGATCGTCCCGAGGTCGACCTGCACGCTTACCTGTCGGGGGCACCGGTGGCCACCCATCCGCTGCCAACCAACCCGGGCGTCGCGCCCAGCACCGGCATCTCGCTCTTGAATCCCGGATTCTCGGGGTTCGAGGGTCTCAACAACACCGACCAGGCGCTCGCCGGCACCGGTATCTACACGGACAGCAACGGCAGCCTCGAGCCACCGGACCAGGGACTCTGCGTGGGCCACGGCTTCGTCGTGGAGACAGTGAACGTCGCTTTCGCCATCTACGACCCCAGCGGCAATCTCCTCGCCGGACCGGTCCCGGCGAACCAGTTCTTCGGGCTCGCCCCGGGGTTCGGGCCGGACGGCTACGGCGACTTCACCAGCGACCCGAAGTGCATCTACGACTGGAGCGCCGACCGCTGGTACATCACCATTCTCCAGCTCGACGTCGACCCGCCAACCGGGAACTTCACTGGCGGGAGCCACGTGCTCATCGCCAGGAGCCGCACCGGCGATCCCACCGGGACCTGGGACGCCTACGCGCTCGACGTGACGAACGACGGAACGAACGGCACGCCATCGCACCCTGGTTGCCCCTGCTTCGGTGACCAGCCGCTTCTCGGCTTCGACCAGAACGCCATCTTCATCACCACCAACGAGTTCCCGGTGTTCGTTAACGGGTTCAACGGGGCCCAGGTCTACGGCATCGGTAAGGCGGCGTTCGGCGGCAACGGCACCGTGGCCCTCTTCGACAACCTCACGCTCGAGGAGGGCATCGCCTACAGCGTCCAGCCGGCGAGCACGCCGCCGGGGGGCAAGTTCGAGCGCGGTAACCGCGGCACTGAGTACTTCACCAGCTCGCTCGAGTTCACCGGCGGGCTCGACGACCGCGTCGCCGTCTGGGCGATGAGCGGCACTCGTAGCCTCAACGGCCAGCACCCCTCGGTGAGCCTGGGCTACAGGGTGCTGAAGAGCCTGGTGTACGGCATCCCGCCGCCGGCCTCCCAGAAGGACGGCCCCACTCCCCTGCGGGACATCCTGAACAGCATCGAGGGGCCCGGGACCGAGAAGCTGGAGATGACCGACACCAACGACGACCGGATGCAACAGGCGGTCTACACCGACGGGACGCTGTGGAGCTGCATCGGCACCATCCTCCGGCCGAAGGGCGACACCGAGGACCGCGCGGGCATCCTCTGGTTCCGCGCCGAGGTGGAGTCCGACGATGGGAAGTTCAAGGCCAAGATGAAGAGGCAAGGGTACCTGGCCCGCGTCGGCACGTACCTCAGCTACCCGACCATCGCGATCAACACCGATGGCAAGGGTGCCATGGGGTTCTCCGTCGGCGGCAAGGACTTCTACCCCTCCACCGGGTACACGGTGCTCGACGACGATGGGCCCGGGTCCATCCACATCGCCGGCGCCGGCCTGGTGCCTCAGGACGGCTTCACCGGCTACAAGTACTTCGGTTACTCGGGGGTGACCCGCTGGGGCGACTACGGCGCGGCGGTGGCCGCTCCCGACGGGTCGATCTGGCTCGCCAGCGAGTTCACCTCGGCCCGTCCGCGCATCATCTACGCCGACTGGGGCACCTTCGTGACCCGGGTGAAGGTCGGGCACGACGACCACCACCACCACTGACCCGTTCCACCACGGCTCCGGCTGGCCACGGCGGTCGTGGCCGGCCCGAGTCGACGGACCGCCGGCGTACGGTCAGCCACTCACCGTCGGCACGCAGAGCAGGGCCACGCCCTCGCCCGACAGCTCCACCGCGGGGGCGGGCGTGCCCTCCGGGCCCTCCCAGCCGAGCGCCACCACCCGCGGGCTCAGCTGCCCCTGCCACCCCACCCAGTGCTGGAGGGGGACGGTGACCGGCGCGTCGTGCCGCACCTCGGTGGAGCGCAGCGGGCCGGGCAGCGCGAGCAGCACCTGCCCCACCCCGCTCAGGTGCACCAGGTCCAGGTCCGGGGCCACCTCGCTCGGCACACGGCCGTTCTCGAACATCACCGGCTCCTCGAAGCCGAACACCCAGTCCTCGCGGAGGTAGACGCTCTCGTCACCCAGGTCCACGGCGAGGAACGTCCTGCCCATCACCCCGAGCCACGCCGTGCCGGTCCCCACCAGCCGGTGCATGCGCGCCGGTCCCCAGCCGAACGGCTTGTCGGTCACCCGGCCCCGGAAGCGCTTGAACTCCGCCCGGGCCTCGATGACGCCCGTCCACCCGAGCAGCCCCGCGGTCCGCACCAGCACCTCGCCCTGGACCTCGACCCGCACCGCCTCGGGCGTCACGGTGAAGGTGCGGCTGCCGTCACCCGGAAGCTTTCCGGCGACGGTGGTCAGCTCGGTGGGGCGAGCCACCGGGTGCGAGGGATTGCCCACCCCCGCCCGCGCCGCCTCGCGCAGAGGCCTCGAGGGCGTGGCGGCCGCGGGCTCCTCGGCGGCGGAAGGAACGCTGGCCGGTGCCGGGGGGAACTGCCGCACCGGAGCCGCCGCGGGGACGTCGCTGGCCTTCGCCTCGCTCTCCGCTTCCGAGGTGCCGAAGGTGGGGAGCGGCGCCGCGGGTAACGGAGTGGACGGGGGGACGGTCTCGGTGAGCGGGATGGGAGCCGCCGGTGTGCCGCCCAGCTGGGACACCGAGACCACCGGGAGCTCCTGGGTCAGGCCGGCGATCTTCTGCTCGGCCGGGGGCGTGGCCGGAGCCGGCCGCGGCGGAACGGGGACGGGCCGCGCCTCGGCGGCGAGCGCCTTGGCCATCTTGTCGGCCATTGCCTCCGAGCCGGCCTTCACGAAGTGCTCGCGGGCCCGGCCGTACTGTCCGGCCTGGGCCAGCGCCAGGCCCAGGTAGTTGTGCGCCTTGAGGTGACCGGGTTGCAGGTCGACGGCGGTCTCGAACTCGCGGACCGCCCGGGTCAGCTGGTTGGACTTGAGGTACACCAGGCCGAGGTTGACCCGCAGCGTGGGGTCGGCGCCGTTCTCCCGCACCAGCGCCTCGTACACCTCGGCCGCGCGGACGAAGTCCCCCAGCTTGAAGTACGCCAGCCCGAGGAGGTTCTTCGCCTTCTCGTCCCCCGGGCGCATCTGGTACGCGCGCTCCAGATGCTCGCGGGCCTCGGTCACCTGACCCTGCTGGAGCAGCTCGCCCCCGCGGTAGAGGGCCTCGAGGAACACCGCGTCGGTGGCCTCCGCCGGATTCACCGCCACGCCGCCGGCTCCACCTGCGAGGTCATCTCCCCCTCCTGCTTGTACTGGAAGTACAGCGCCAGGACCTTCTGCACGTAGGCCCGGGTCTCCTCGAAAGGAGGAACCTGGTTTCCGTACTTCCGCACCGCGTCCGGACCGGCGTTGTACGCGGCGACGATGGTCTCCATCTGACCGGCGAACTCGTTGGCCAGCACTCGGAGGTAACGGACTCCGCCGAAGATGTTCTGCCGGGCGTCGAAGATGTCCCGCACGTACATCTCCGAGGCCGTCCCGGGCATCAGCTGCATCAGGCCCGAGGCACCCTTGCGCGAGAGCGCGTGAGGATCGAAGTTGCTCTCGGCGTGGGCCACCGCCCGTACCAGCGCCAGCGGGATGTTGTACTTGCGCGCCGCCTCCTCCATCCATGCCAGGTAGAGCGACGGAGCGATGACCGAGCGCGCCGGGGGCTCGGCCGGACGCGGCGCCTGGCGAAACGACGAGCCACCCAGGCGGCGCGCCTTCACCCCCGCGGGCGGCACGTTGGTGTAGACGATGGTGCCGTCCTTCTCGCGGTAGGTGTAGATGGCGCTGGCGCGCACGGGCAGAGCCGGGAGCAGCGCGAGCAGGATCACGGGAAGAAGACGCATCGCGGGGGAGCCAGCGACGACTCTACTGAACCCGCCGCGGAAACCTCAAGAAATGGCCTTGTTTCCGCCGGGTTGGGGGCGTTAGACGTGGGTCGCAGGATGCCCCAGCGGTTCGACTTCCTGGTGCTCGGTGGTGGCGTGGCGGGGCTGTCGTTCGCGCTCCAGGCCGCGCAGCGTGGGTCGGTCGCGGTGCTGACCAAGCGGAGCCGGTCCGAGAGCAACACCATGTACGCGCAAGGAGGAGTGGCGGCGGTCCTCTCGGAGCGCGACAGCTTCGAGCAGCACGTCGCGGACACGGTCGACGCCGGGGCGGGCCTGAACAACCCCGAGGCGGTCTCGATCACCGTCCACGACGGCCCGGAGCGCATCCGCGAGCTGGCGGCGCTGGGCGCACATTTCGATACCCGACCCGACGGGGAGTTCGATCTCGGCCGCGAGGGCGGGCACACCCGGCGCCGGATCGTCCACTCGGGCGACATCACCGGACGGGAGATCGAGCGCGCATTGCTCGCCGCCTGCGACGACCGCCCGAACATCCGGTTCTTCTCCGACTCGGCGGCGATCGACCTCATCCTCGACCGGCGGAGCCCCCACGGGCAGCCCCGGTGCCTGGGGGCCTACGTGCTGCTCCCCACCGGGGAGATCGAGACCTTCCTCGCACGGGTGACAGTGCTCGCCACCGGGGGCGCGGGAAAGGTGTACCTGTACACCACCAACCCGGACGTCGCGACCGGCGACGGGGTGGCGATGGCGTACCGGGCGGGGGCGCGGATCGCCAACATGGAGTTCTACCAGTTCCACCCCACCTGCCTCTTCAGCCCCGAGGCGAAGAACTTCCTCATCTCCGAGGCGCTGCGTGGCGAGGGCGGGAAGCTGCGGCTGCGCAACGGCGCGCCGTTCATGCAGCGTTACGACTCCCGCGCCGAGCTGGCGCCGCGCGACATCGTGGCCCGGGCCATCGACTCGGAGCTGAAGCGGACCGGTGACGATTTCGTGCTCCTGGACATGACCCATCTTGGACGCGCCTTCCTCATCGAGCGCTTCCCCAACATCTACGAGACCTGCAAGGCGTTCGGCATCGACATGGCGGTCCAGCCCATCCCGGTGGTCCCCGCGGCCCACTACCAGTGCGGCGGGGTGTCCACCGACCTCGGCGGGCGGACCAGCGTGCCGGGGCTCTTCGCGGTGGGTGAGGTGGCGCACACCGGGCTGCACGGCGCGAACCGGCTGGCCTCGAACTCGCTGCTCGAGGGCCTGGTGTTCGGCCACCGGGCAGCACGCGTCGCGGCCGAGGAGCCCGCTGCCGGGGCGCAGGCCGACGACGTTCCACCCTGGGACCCCGGCGCGGCGGTGGACCCCAACGAGGCGGTGCTGGTCACCCACAACTGGGAGGAGGTCCGCCGGCTGATGTGGAACTACGTGGGCATCGTCCGGACCGACAAGCGGCTGATGCGCGCCCGCCGCCGGCTGGATCTGCTGCGCGAGGAGATCCGGGACTACTACTGGCGGTTCAAGGTGACCCGCGACGTGATCGAGCTGCGCAACATCGCCGACGTCGCGCACCTCATCGTCGAGTGCGCCAGCCGTCGCAAGGAGAGCCGCGGCCTGCACTACACGCTCGACTACCCGAACCGCGACGACCACAACTGGAACAAGGACACCGTCGTCCAGCGCGAGATCTGAAGCGGTGGAACCCACTCCGACTCCGCCGCCGCAGCCGGTGCCCCGGCTCCCGCCCCCGCTGTTCTCGTGGATCTTCCTCGGGGTCTGCGTGCTGGTGTTCCTGCCGCACGCGCTCGACGGAGAGCCACCCGACCGGTTCCTCCTCTATGGCCCGGCCATCGCCGCCGGGGAGTGGTGGCGGGTGCTCACCTCGAGCGTCGAGCACGTGACGCCGATGCACATCCTGGCCAACGGGGTGAGCATCTGGAGCTTTGGCCCGGTGGTGGAGCGGCAGATTGGCACCGCGAGGCTGGCCGTGGCCTCGCTCATCGCCGGGCTTCTGTCCTCGGCGACCGCGCTGGCCTTCATGTGGCTCTACCCCAGCGCCGGGGCCTCGGGGGTCATCGCCGGGTGGCTCGGGCTGGCCCTGCCCATCTTCGACGGGCGGGCGCGGAAGGTCCTGGTGCAGTGGACCATCCTCCTGGTCCTGGTGAGCCTGGTGCCGCGGGTGAGCTGGGCCGCGCACCTGGGCGGCTTCGTCGGGGGGCTGGTGCTGGGGCTGCTCATCCGTCTCGGGGCGCGCAGCGGCGGGCCAACCCGACCCTTCTGGCTCTTCGACCGCCTCGCGCTCCCGCTGCTCCTCCTGGCCGCGCTGGCGGTGTTCCTGGTGGTGCGCTGGCATGCCGGAGTGAGCCCGGGAATCCTGCCCGCATGACCCGCCCGTTCCACGTCTGCGTCTTCTGCGGCGCACGCAGCGGAAACACCTCGGCCTACGCCGCGGCGGCGGCGGCGCTCGGGCGGCGCATCGGCGAGCGCGGCCTCGGCCTGGTGTACGGCGGCGCGCGGGTGGGGCTGATGGGCACCCTGGCCGACGCGGCGCTCTCGGCGGGAGCGCCGGTCCTCGGGGTGCTACCCCGGGCGCTTTCGAGCGTGGAGGTCGCCCACCCCGGCCTCACCGAGCTGATCCTGGTCGACGGGCTCCACGCGCGGAAGGCGCGGATGACCGCGGAGAGCGACGCCTTCATCGCGCTCCCTGGCGGCTTCGGAACGCTCGACGAGCTGTTCGAGGCGCTCACCTGGGCCCAGCTGGGGCTGCACACCCGTCCGCTGGGGCTGCTGAACGTCGACGGGTTCTGGGATCCCCTGGTGGCCACCATCGACCGACAGGCCGCCCAGGGCTTCGTCACCCCGTCCGACCGGGCCCGGCTCTCGGTCGAGGCCGGGCCCGATGCGCTGCTCGACGCGCTCGGCGCACCGCGCGGTTGATAGGCTCGCCGGCCAGATGCGCTGGAACAATCCGCGATGGTCCGCCGTTGTCCTCCGGACGAGGGGCGGGCGAGCGGGGCCCCTCGGGGGCGAGTGAGGGAGGAGCAGCGAGCCGTGCCGACGCAGCGGAGGCTCGTCCGGAAGAGGCCCTTCCTCCGGGCGCTGGCGGTCTCTCTGCTGCTCCACGCAGCGCTGCTGGCCTGGCTGGTCCGCACCGTCACCCGGCCGGCGCGTCCACCGCCCCGCCCGGCGACGCGCATCTCGCTGCGCCCGTTGCCGCCTCGCCCACCGGCGCCGGATCGGCATGCGCCGCCCCCGAAGTCGCCACGCGGCCCGGCCCGGCCCTCCGCTCCGGCCACTGCCTCCCGTCCACCCCCGGAGGGCAGCACGACTCCCTCTCCGTCCGCCCCGCCAGGACCGCCGGCCACCGATGCGCCCATCCAGCTCTTCCCCGGAGGGGCGGTGGCTCGCGGCGCAGGGCCGGTCCCACCCGGAGACTCCGGCGCGTCCACCGCCCGCGACGGCCCCGAGAGCCGCGAGGCGGAGGGCCGCCGGGTGCAGCAGCGGGTGGAGAGCTGGCGCAGCGAGGGTCTGGCCGAGCGGCTCGTCGCCACCGGAGTCGACGACTACTTCAAGGACTACCGGCGGGCGCTGCAGGCCAACATGGGTCCACCTCCCCCGGGCGGAGGGCCGAAGCACGGAGATCCCACCGCCGGCCAGCGGTGGATCAACGCCTGGCTCGCCGCGCTCGAGGAGGCCGATCCCTCGCGCGACCCTCCGCCCAAGGGCGAGCGGATGCCCGACCGCGACGTGCAGGACGTCACCGGCCGGATGGAGGAGTTCGTCGGTAACCGCCTCGGGCCAATGGCGGTGCAGCCGAGCTTCGCCGCGCAGCGGCTCCTCCAGCGCGCCGCGGCCGGAATCCCGGTGGCGGTGCTCCGCATCGTGCAGCGCGCGGACGGGTCCATCGCCTCGACCGAGCTGGTGGCCTCGAGCGGGGACAAGGCCTTCGACGCCTACGTCGTGGAGCACGCCCCGCTGGCGCTGGCCGCGGTGCCTCGGCCGCCCGCGCGGCAGGGCGCAGGGCTACATCCGGATGGCACGCGGACCGAGTGGGCCTTCTACCGCGCCGAGGGAGGCTGCGGGCTGCTCCTCCTCCGGGTGTACTGACCGCGCCGATGGCGCGAGGGGGATCTCGGCTCAGTCCCCCGCACCAGGGGGCTCAGTGTCCGGGCGGAGGGGGCGGCGGGACCGGGGGCGGGCCCGGCTCCGGTGGCACCTCGACGGGGAACTTCATCTCCACCTGCCCCTGGGTGGAGGACATGCGGAACAGCAGCGCCCGCGTGGCGGGGCCGACGAGCGGCCGACCGGCGACGGTGAGCGGGAAGCGCACGGTGTACATGGTCCAGAAGTCGCCCAGGTACGGGTAATAGGCGCGGAGATCCTGGTTGGCGCGTCCCACCCGCTTGATGGCCAGCGGGGTGACCTCTCCCTGGTCGGTGGCGAGACTGAGCCGCCAGATGGTGTTCTTGGAGTCGAAGTCGTCGAAGCGCCGGTCGACGAGGCTCACCCCGAAGACCAGCTCGTGGGCCTGGGCGGCGGCGGCGCGCTCGACGGCCAGCGTCTCCTCCAGCTTCGCCTCGGGCCAGGTCTGGAACAGCGCCTGGCGGCGGACGCGCGCTTCGCGGAACTCCGAGCTCTGGTAGGTGGCGGCGCAGTAGAGCCGGGTGTCGAGCCCCGAGTAGACCTCGCGGTGGTCGGTGAACCGCTCGAGCGCGTGCTGGTAGGTCAGCTCGGCGTTCCGGTCGGGGAGCTCCGGGCCTGGCTCGCCGATGACCGGGGGGACGGCGGCACAACCGGCGGCGCCGAGCAGGACCAGCAGCGGCGCGGTCCTCACGGCAGGAAGTCGTTCCGGGTGAAGAGGGTGGACAGCCCGTAGCCCTTCTGGGTGACCGCCTCGCGTCCTCCCTCCAGCCGGTCGACGAGGGCGAAGACGCAGCGGACCCGCAGGCCCGAGGCCTCCACCCGCTCGATGGCCTTCAGCGTGCTCGCGCCGGTGGTCACCACGTCCTCCACCACCGCCACCTCGGCGCGATCGGCGATCAGGCTCCGGCCCTCGATCCACTCGCCGGTGCCGTGGCCCTTCGGCTCTTTGCGCACGATGAAGGCCGGGATGGGCGAGCCGGCGAGGTAGCTGGTGAAGCTCACCGCGGAGGCGAGCGGATCGGCCCCGAGGGTGAGCCCCCCCACCGCGGCCGCGGCCGGCGCGAGCCGCTGGATGTCGCGCCACAGCAGGCGCCCGACGAGGAAGTGGCCCTCGGCGGTGAGCACCGTTCGCTTGCAGTCGATGTAGAAGTCGCTCTCCTTGCCCGAGGAGAGCGTCACCCGCCGCTTCTCGAACGACAGCTGGGTCAGCAGCTCGAGGAGCCGCGCACGATCCCGGTCCAGCGCCATGGGGTCAGGACTCCTCCTCGAAGTAGGCCACCAGCTCGGCCGCGTAGCGGAGCTGCTGCAGCAGCTCGGCCCGCCGACCGGGCTCGAGCGCGTCGAACACCGGCGCGAGCAGCGCCAGGTCCTGGTTCAGCTCTCCCATGCGGGCGGTGAGCTCGGAGGCCAGCTCGTCGGCGTCGACCTCCTCCTCGCCCTCGCCCTCCACCATCTCCGGGGCGAGCCCGTCGTCGCTGGCCTGCGCCCGGCCGAGCATGTCGCGGGCCGGGGCGGACAGCCGCCCCTCCTGGTCCAGCCGGGCCTCGATCCCGGCGAGGTCCTCGGGCGTGGCCGCGGCCCCGTGGAGGATGCCGGCGAGCGCGACCAGGAGCGCGTCCTCGTCCGACAGCCGCGCGTGGACCCGTGCCAGCACCGACGTCCGCTGCAGGAACCGAAGCGCCGCGACCCGGCGGAACCCGGCCACCAGCTGGTAGCGGTCGGTCCCCGCGCGCGGGCGCACCTCCACCGGGAAGGCCTGCCCCAGCCGGGCGAGGTCCATCGCCAGCCGGCCCACCTCTCCCACCGGCCGGAGCTGGAAGGTGTCGTCCTCGTCGACGGTATCGAGCGGGATGAGCCGCTCCTCCACCTCGGGCGGTCGCTCCAGCCGCGGGGTGGGGGTGGGCTCGACCCGCGGGGGCAAGCTGGGCATCGCGGCGTCGGCGGCAACGGTGCCGTCGGCATCGAGCGCCTCGGGGCTGGAGGGTGCCTCGCCGGGTTGGGGCCCGGGGCGCTCCTCGGGGGAGTCCGAGGTCATCTCCTGGTGCTCGCGCCTCTCCATGGACCCGTGCGGTGCACGCTACCGCGGGCGGGGGGGCCACGGGAACGTGCCCGCCGGTCACTTCTTCTTCTTCAGCACGACCTTCTTCTTGGCCCCTGCGGCCACCACCGGCGGTGCGGGGGGCGCGGGCGGTGTGGGCCGGGCGGCCTCGGTGCGGACGATGCCCGGCATGCCTCCCGGCTTCTTCGCCGGCGTGACCGCCGCGGGGCTCCCCGGACGCTGAGCGGTCGCCGCGGCCGGGCGCGGGGGTGGAGGAGGCAGGCTCCGGACGGTCGGCCGCAGCTGGGTGCGGGGGGTGCTCCGCTCGGGCAGGCTCCGGCCGGGCGGCAGCTCGCCCATGTCCACGCGCCCCCGGAAGCTCGCCCCGTCGACGATGATCACCCGGGGCGCACGGATGTCACCGACCATCCGGCCCTCCTGGGTGAGCTCCACGCTCTCGGTGGCCTGGATGTTTCCCACCACCACGCCGCTCACCACCGCGTTCTTCACCGTGACGTTGGCCTTCACCACGCCGGAGGGCTCGACGATGAGCGTCCGGGTCAAGGACAGCTCGCCCTCCACCCGACCACGGACGGTGAGGTCCTCGTCCCCGGTGAGCTTCCCGTTGATGAGGATGGATGGACCGATGACCGTGTTGCCGCTCGTGATCAGATCCTTGGCGGCCATGGGTCAGCGTTCCTTGACGTCCATGTCCACGTTGCCCTTGAAGCTCGCGCCGTCGGCGATGAGGATCCGCGGCGCCTTCACGTCGCCCACCACGCGGCAGTCGGCCTTGAGCTCGACCTTGTCGCTGGCCTGGATGTTCCCGGTCACCCGGCCGGCAATCTCCACGTTCTGGGTCTCGATGTCGGCCTCCACCACGCCCGAGCCCTCGACGTAGAGGCTCTCGCGCAGGGAGATCTTCCCCTTCACCGTGCCCTGGATGACGAGGTCCTCGTCGCCCGAGATCTCTCCGTCGATGACGATGCTGGATCCGATGACCGTGTTCGCCACGTGCGTTCCGTCCTTCCCTGGTCTGTTCGCCACGCTCGCGGGAATCGCGGGGAAACCCCCGCGCGGTTCCTCACGCCGGAGCAGCTTTCTCTGAAATGTCTACGTTTGTCGCTCCCGCCGCCCTCGCCGCAGTCGCGCGCTAGATGTCCTCGGGCAGCTTGACGTCCATCTCGATGGAGCCGTTGAACACCGCGCCGTCCTCGATCACCACCCGGGGAGCCTTGATGTCTCCGGCCACCTTCGCCGACGCGGAGATCGCCACCCGCGAGCTGGCGTCGATGTTGCCGCTCGCCTCGCCGTTGATGGTCAGCTCGTCCGCCCGGATGTCCGCCTGCACCCGTCCGGTGCTCTCGATGGTGAGGTGGTTCTTCAGGGCGATCTGCCCCTCCACCCGGCCCTCGATGACGAGGTTGCCACCCCCGGTGAGGTTTCCCCGGATGACGATGCCTTTCCCGATGACTCCCACCTGATCGGCCTGTGCCATCAATGCCCCTGTCGTCGAAAACCGTACGCTAGAGATGCTCTGAGATCCAGCGAGAGGTTTCGGCGTACACGTCCTCCTTGCCGATCTCGTTGAAGATCTCGTGTCGCATGGACGGCCACTCCCGGAGTCGCTTGTCGGGTGTGGTCAGCGTCTCGAACCACCGCCGCGACACCGCAGCGGAGGCGACGCGGTCGTCACCGGGCAGCATCAGCAGCACTGGAATCCGGAGCCGCTTGGCGGAGGCGAGCACCTCGGCCTGGGTCCGGGTGTGCTCGGTGAACCAGCGCGGAGTGGCCTTGCGGCCGTAGAGCGGGTCGTCGTCGGTGGCCCGTTGCCAGGCCGGATCGCGGCTCAGATCGGTGGAGGAGATCCCGGTGGGGATCGGCAGCGACGGCGCCAGGCGCGACAGCAGCACCGCGGGCGCGGTCTTCCACGCTGGCGGGGTGAAGGCCAGCCCCAGGTACGGCGCGGAGAGGACCAGTCCGTGCAGGCCGAAGGCGAGGACAGGGTCCGGCCCCGGAGCGCCGAGCCAGCTCAGGGTGATGAGCGCCCCGTGGCTGTGAGCGACGAGGAAGAGCGGAAGGCCCGCCGCGATCGCATGCACCGAGCGGACGAAGGCCCCGAGCTCGTCGGTGTACTCGGAGAACGCGCGTACCCCGCCGCGCGGGCCATCGCTCCGCCCGTGGCCCCGGACGTCGTAGGCGTGCACCGCGTGGCGCTCGGCGAGCATCGCGTCGCGGAAGGTGCGGTAGCGGCCGAGGTGGTCGCCGTACCCGTGTACCAGGACGAGGTGTGCCCGGGCCCCGTCCGGGACGTCGCGCTCGAACCACAGGCGCGTGCCGTCCGGCGCCGAGAAGTGGCCTTCCTGGTGGTGGTTCATCGGGGGAGCGGCCGCCCGGGAGGAGGCCGCCGGCTGAAATCATGCCCGGAGGATCCGACGGAGGTCCACCGGAAGTCACACCGGACGGGCCGCCGGAGGGCCGATCAGGTTCAGCGATCGGCCACCGGCGAGGTCAGCGCCTTCAGCTTGCGCTCCACCACCGCGCTGCGCTCGCGGGCCTGGGGGTCGTCCGCGGTACGCATCGCCTCCAGCGCCCTCCGGTACGCTCCCACCGCGGCGTCCCTCCGGCTGACCCCGCCGTAAGCATCCCCGAGGTGCTCGAGGATGGTGGGCTCGTCGGGCTCCAGCTCGGCGGCACGCTCCAGCGTGCCGGCGGCGTGCACCACGTCGCCGCGCCGGAACTGCACCCAGCCGAGCGAGTCGAGGTATGCGCCGCTGTCGGGGTGGATGGCGAGGGCGCGGCGTACCAGCCGCTCCGCCTCCTCGAGCTGCTCGCCGTGATCGGCGAGGGTGTAGCCGATGAAGTTCAGGGCGGCGGCGTTGCGCGGGTTCACCTCCAGCAGCTCGCGCATGCGGGCCAGCGCCTCCCGGGTGGCACCGCTCCGCTCCAGCACCGTGCCCAGCGCGTACAGCAGCTCCTCGTCGCGGGGGTGCGCCTTCAGGGCCTCGTCGAGGACCGTCACCGCCTCGGCGTGCGCCCCGGTCCGGGAGAAGATCTGCGCCAGCGCGGTCACCAGCTCGGTGCTCCCCGACGCACGGATGCGAGCCTGGAGGAACTGCTCGGCCCGGCCCGGCTCGCCGACGGCCTCCAGCACCGCGGCGTGTCCGGCCTCGAGGGCGACGTCGCCCGGCGCCTGCTTCAGCGCCTCCGCGGTGGCCCGCTCGGCGGCCGCGGGCTCACCCGCCCGGGCCAGGGCCAGTCCGCGCTGCACCACCGCGTCCTTCCACCCCGGCGCGCCCGGAGGAACCAGGGCGTAGGCGCGGGCGGCGTCCGCCCAGCGGCCGACCTTCCCCTGGACCAGCCCGAGCGCGAGGAGCAGCCGCGGGTCGTCGCTGCCGGCGCGCGCCTGCTCCAGCACGTGGATCGCCGCCACCGGCTTTCCGGCAGAAAGCCAGGTCAGGGCGATGCGCAGCGACTGCTCGGGCCCGATGTCGAGCGAGGCCAGCCGGTCCAGATAGGCCCGTGCCCGCGCCTCGGAACCCGACCGGAGCGCCAGCCGCCCGGCCCGGAGCAGCACCTCCCGCGCATCCGGGTCACGCTCCAGCGCCCGGGCGTAGGCGGCCTCGGCCTCCACCGGACGGCCCAGCGCCTCCAGCGCCTCACCGAGCGCACCCTGGGCCTCGGCGTCACCGGGGTCGATCTGCACCGCCTTCTCCAGCAGCGCGCGGGCGGTGTCCGGCTCTCCCCGGTCCAGCAGCGCCATGCCCAGCCGCCGCAGGCCGGTGGTGTCGCGGTTGAGGTCGGCGAGCGCCTGCACCGTGTGCACCGCCTCCTCGGGGTGGCCCGACTCGAGCGCCATCTCCGCCAGCAGGAGGTAGGGTTCCTGCTCGCGCGGGGCGAGCTTCCGCACCCGCTCCAGCACCTCGCGGGCACGCTCCGGTCGATCGGTCTCGAAGAGCAGCCGCCCGAGGAAGAGAAGCGCGGGGACGTGGTCCGGCTTGCGCTCGAGGAGCCCGCGGACGGTGGCCTCGGCCCGCGCCGGCATGGCGGCCCGGGCCTGGGCCTCGGCGAGCGCGAGCAGCAGCTCGGGGCGGCCGGGGTCGGAGGCGAGCGCGAGCCGCAGCTGTTCCACGCTGCGCGTGTGCTCACCCTGCAGCGCGAGCAGCCTGGCCCGGAGGAAGTGGGCGTAGGCCGAGGCCGAGGAGTAGTCGCCCGTGGGCGCCTCGATGGCCTCCTTCATCGCCGAGATGTCGACCCGCGGATGCGCCGGCGAGGCGCCCAGGAGCACGAGGACAGCGAGGGCTGGAGCGACCACGGCGAGGTTCCCTGGCCGGTAGCCTAACAGGGGCCCCTGGTGGGTGCGCGTCGCCCCCGGGGCAGAAACGTCAGCCTGCGGGCCGCCGGTCGAGGAGGTGATCCAGCACCGCCTCGGGCAACTCCCGCCCCGGCACCTCGGCCACCTCGACCTGGCAGCGGAGGCTGGTGGAAGCGCGGAGGTCGGACTCGACGCGGCTGAAGACGGCCATCGCCTGCTCCGAGGTGCACTCGGGCAGCAGCGCGGCGAAGGTGCCCTGCCCCAGGTGGGCGAGCACGTCGGGCTGACGGAGGCGCTCGCGCATGCGGGCCGCGACGGTACGGAGCAGATCCGGATGCACCGCGTCGGTGCGGGCCACCGCGAGCGAGAGCGGCCTTCCGTAGCGTCTGGCCCGCGCCGCCTCCTGGGTGAGCCGGGCGACGAGCCCCCGCCGGTCGAGCAGGCCGGTCTCGGCGTCGGCCACCCCCGACGTGGGCGCCTCGGCCTCGGGTGCGGAGGCGGTGCGCCGGTTGACCGACAGGGCACGCTCGGCCCGCTGCAACAGCTCGGAGGCGTGGAACGGCTTGGCCAGGTAGTCGACGGCGCCGAGGTTCAGGGCACGCACCCGGTCTGCGACTCCCACCTGTGCCGACACGAGGATGACCGGGATGTCCGCGGTGTCGCTGGAGGCCTTGAGGGAGATGACGGCGTCGAGCCCGTCCAGGTGGGGGAGGAAGACGTCCATCACCACCAGGTCGGGGTGAAGAGCGTGCACCTTGGCCACGCCCTCGCGCCCGTCGCGGGCTACCTCCACCCGGTAGCGCTTGCGGAGGATGCCCTCCAGGACCGCGGCGATGTCCGCCTCGTCCTCGACGATGAGCACCCGGGGCTGCTCCTCGTCGCCCAGGGCCTGCAGCTTGGGGACGACCTTCCGATCCGCCTGGGCGAGCGGGAGGGTGAAGACGAAGGCGCAGCCGCCGTCGGCGGGCCGCTCGGCCCAGATCTCCCCGCCGTGCAGCTCCACGAACTCCTTGCAGATGGCCAGGCCCAGTCCGGTACCGCCGGGGCCATGCCGGTAGCGGTCGAAGACCAGGTGCATCTGCTCCTCGGCCATCCCCGGGCCGTCGTCCTGGACCACGACCTTCACCACCGGGCCATCGGGCCGGTGCAGCACCTCGCCCTCGACCAGGACGGTGCCGCTCTTCGCCGCGTGCTCGAGCCCGTTGGTGATGAGGTTCTGCAGCACCTCCCGCAGCTTGAGCTCGTCTCCCATCACCGGGAGCCGCTCCGGGGCGTGGGCCTTGAGAGTGATCCCGCGCTCGGCGGCGAGGATCTCCAGCTCGAAGGCGCAGTCTCGCGCCACGCGGCTCACGTCGAGCAGCTGCACGTCGAGCGCGACCCGGGCCTGCTCACCCTTGCCGCGGTCGAGCAGCGACTCGACCATCTTCAAGATCTTTCGCGATTGCCGGACGATGGCCTCGGCCGAGGTCTTGAGGTCTCCGGCCAGGTTGGCCTCCTCGAGCATCCGCCCGTGGCCGAGGGTCACTTGAAGGGGGGCCCGGAGGTCGTGGCTGATGATGGCGATCAGCTCGTCCTTGAAGCGGGCCAGCTCGCGGAGCCGGCGGTTCGCCTCGGTGAGCTCGCGGTACCGCTCCACGTACGCCAGCTCGAGGTCGTCGCGCTTCCTCTGCACCGAGGCGTGCAGCTTGGCGTTGCGGACCGAGTTGGCCAGCGCCGCGGCCACCGCCTTGGCGAACTCCTGCTCCTCGGGACCGAAGGCCCCTCGCCTCCGGGACAGGCGGAGGAACAGGGCACCCACCAGGTCGTCCTGGCTGATGAGGGGCTGGACCAGAATGCTCTTCACGGCGAGCGGCGCGATGGCGGGCATGACGTCCGCCATCAGCGGATCCTCGAGCGCGTCCTCGATGTAGGTGGGCTCGCGGGTCTGGAGCGAACGCCGCAGTTCCGGGTACTTGGAGAGGTCGATGGTGATGGGCCGGTAGTCGTCGCGCTCGCGGGTGGCCATGACCACGGCCTCGGTGGAGCTCGGGGAGTCCACCAGGACGACCGAGCACCGGTCGGTGGGGAGCACCTGGCTGACCTTCTCGACGGCGATCTTGAGGATCTTCTCCAGCTCGAGGGATGAGGTGGCCGCCTGGGTGATGTCCAGGAGCATCGCCATGCGTTCGGCGATGCGACGTTCGCGGTCGCCGGCCGTCTCCGGCGGCCGCGCCAGCGCCGGCGTGGAACTCTCCCCGTTCATCCGCGCTCCAATTTTCCTCGATTTTCTCGGCACTGACCAGCGCTCCGTCGGCGAGTCCTCACCGACACCGATCCGCAGTCGGACCCGTCAGGGGCGGCGTGCCACCAGGAGAATCTCACGGTTCCCGGCTGGACCGTGAACCGGGGAATCCACGGCGCCGACGGCGACGAGTCCGAGCTGCTCCATGCACGTCCGTACACGCGCCACCGCCTCGGCCCGCACCGTGTCGTCACGCACCACCCCGCCCTTCCCCACCTGTCCCCGTCCCGCTTCGAATTGTGGCTTCACCAGGGCAACCGTCACCCCGCCCGGGCTGAGGGCCGGGACCGTGGCCGGCAGGACCTGCGTGAGCGAGATGAAGCTCACGTCCAGCACCAGGACCGAGACCGGTTCGGGCAGCTCCGACGGGTCGAGATGGCGTGCATTCACTCCCTCGCGGAGCACGACCCGAGGGTCGCTCCGCAACCGGGCGTGCAGCTGACCCCGCCCGACGTCGAGTGCATACACCCTGGCTGCACCCGCCTGGAGCAAACAATCGGTGAACCCGCCGGTGCTGGCGCCGATGTCGGCGCAGACGGCGCCCCGGACGTCGAGCTGGAAATGGCGCAGCGCGGCCTCGAGCTTGAGCCCGCCCCGGGACACGTAGGGCATCGGCTCGCCCTTGAGGCGCACCTCGGCGTCGGCGGAGACGCGGGTGCCCGGCTTGTCGATGCGCTGGTCGTCGACCACCACCTGTCCGGCGAGAACCAGGGCTTGCGCCTTCGCCCGGGTGGGAGCGAGGCCGAGCTCCACGAGGAGGATGTCGAGGCGTTCCTTTCGGGGGCGGCCAGTCATGCCCAGCCGGCCTGGAGGAACGGCGGTGGCGAGGCTGGCCGGGGCCTGTCCCATGGTGACCCTGGCCTCACCTCGCGCCGTCGCAGGGTGCCGCGCGTGCCCAGCCGTCCCGCAGCGCAGAGGAGCGCCGGCGCTCGAGTTTCGGAAAGCCCCTTCACGAAGCCTTTTGGAACGGTCCCTGCCGGGGGGGGTCTGCGCACTCGAAAGAGCGTTCCATCCGGTATCCCGAACGTGGTTTGCGAAACCGTTCTGCCCGCGGGGGACGTGAGGCGGATCAGCCGAGGATCAGACCGCCTCACGTCGTGGCTCCACGCTCGCTTCAGCAGGAGCGGTCCGGTTTCCCGAACGCCGTCTCCGATACCCGATGGAACGCTCCGGCGAGCGCGCAGACCCCCCTGCCCGGCGACCGTTCCAAAAGGTTTCGCCAAGCCAGCTTGGGAAACCGCTTCCGTGGTGGAAAACGGTGGGGCCCTGGGCGAGGGCCCGCCTGACTCCACGGCGCCCGCGCCGGCGGCGCGACTGCGGCGACCTGGCACCCTGCGAGGCTCGAGGCCAGGGTCGGTCCTCGCACCCCGCCCCGCCGCCCTGTCGTCCCGGCTCCCCTCAGGACCAATCGCCGCATGCGCCGTGACCCCGCGGCCCGGTTCCGAGCTCGCGACCGCTCGACAAGCAGCTCCTGTCCAGCGTCATGGCAAACCGTCCTCGGACGAGACCGGCCGACGACCTCCTCGGTCCTGCCGTTCATCCCGCCCCCGTGAGACTCCGCACCGCGGCGGCGATTCCCTCCGGTGACAGTCCGAGCGCCCGGCGCTGCGCCCGTGCGTCTCCGTGCGGCACCGGCGCGTCCGGCAAGCCCAGCGTCCTCACCCGCGGAGACAGCCCACGCGCCGCCAGCAGCTCGAGCACCGCGCTCCCGAGACCGCCGTGCACCGTGCCCTCCTCGACGGTGACGACGTGCCCCGCGGCACAGGCCTCGAGCACCGCGGCGACGTCGAGCGGCGCAAGCGCCCGGACATCGAGCACCGCGGTGGGCACCTCCAGCGCCTCCGCTGCCTCCAGCGCGGCCAGCCCGAGCGGCCCGAGCGAGAGGATGGCCGCCACCGCCCGCTCGGGGCGCCGAAGCCAGCGCGCGCCGTGAACCGGTCCCTGCTCGACCCGGAGCTGGGCTGGCGTGGCTGGCAAGGTGCCGCGCGGAAACCGGAACGCCGCGGGCCCGGGCCCCGCGAGGGCGGTCTCGAGCACCGGGTCCACGTCCTCGCCCACCGTCGGCGCGTACAGTCGAAGACCGGGGAGCGGCCGCAGGTAGGCGAGGTCGTACGTGCCCTGGTGCGTGGCGCCGTCGGCGCCCACCAGGCCGGCGCGATCGATGGCGAAGGTCACCGGCAGCCCGGGCAGCACCACGTCATGGATGACCTGGTCCAGGGCGCGCTGGAGGAAGGTGCTGTAGATGCAGACCACCGGCCGCAGTCCGCGCGCGGCCTGGCCCGCGGCGAGCGTCACCGCGTGCTGCTCGGCGATCCCGGCGTCATGCACCCTGGGCCCGAACCGGGCGGCCAGGCCGGTGAGCGAGGAGCCCTCGAGCATCGCCGGCGTCACCACCACCACCCGCGGGTCGCGCTCCATCGACCGTCCGAGCGCGGCGGCGACGGCATCCGACCAGGTGGGTTGGCCGTGGCGGCTGCGGACCAGCTTCCCGTCGCGCATCTCGTAGGGCCCCATGGCATGCCCCCGGGTGGCGAGGTCCGCCTCGGCCTCCGCGAGCCCGCGCCCTTTCTGGGTCCGGGCGTGGACCAGCACCGGCCGGCGGCTCCGGCGTGCCTCGGTCAGCGCCGGGAGCAGCTCGCCCAGCGCATGCCCATCCACCGGCCCGAGGTAGGTGAATCCCAGCGCCTCGAAGAAGGCGCGCGCGCCAGGGCCAGCGAGCATCCGCGGCACGGCGCCCACGTTGGCCGAGATGGACATCCCGTTGTCGTTCAGCACCACCGCCAGGGGGAGTCCGCTCGAGCCTGCGTCGTTCAGACCCTCGAAGGTGAGCCCGCCGGTGAGCGCACCGTCCCCGACGATGGCCACCGCCCGCCCGGGGGCGCCGGTGCGCGCCCGCGCCTGCGCCATTCCCAGCGCCACGCTCACCGCGGTGCAGGCATGGCCGGCGGGGAAGGCGTCGAACGGGCTCTCGCGCGGGTCGAGGAACGGGGCCACTCCGCTCTCTTGCCGGAGGGTGTGCATCCTCGGGGCCCGTCCGGTGAGGAGCTTGTGGGCATAGGCCTGGTGGCCGACGTCGAAGACCAGGTCGTCCTCGGGCGCATGGAAGATCCGGTGCAGCGCGACGATCAGCTCGACGGCGCCCAGCGAGGCCCCGAGGTGTCCGCCCACCCGGCCGCAGATGGAGATGATCTCCTCGCGCAGCTCGGCGCAGAGCGCCGGGAGGTCGCTCTCGGGCAGCGCGCGCACGTCCCTGGGCGACAGGACGTGCCCGAGCAGCGTCACGTGCTCCGCTCCACGGTGTAGCGGGCGAGCGCGGCCAGGGGCCCCGGGGTGGGTTCGAGCGCCTTCACCGCGCCGAGCGCCTCGTCGACCAGCGCGCCGGCCCGGGCGCGCGAGGCCTCCAGCCCCAGCACCACCGGGTAGGTATGCCGGCCGGCGGCGGCATCGGCCCCGGTGGGCTTCCCCATCGCCTCCGCCGAGGAGGTCACGTCGAGCACGTCGTCGGCGATCTGGAAGGCGAGTCCGATGGCGTCCCCGTAGCGCTCGGCGGCCGTGATCTGGAGGGGGCTGCCTCCCTCGGCCACCACGCCCAGGGTGCAGGCAGCGCGGAGCAGGGCGCCGGTCTTCGCCCGGTGAAGCCGGGTGAGGTACGCCTCCTCGGCCGGGCGGTCCTCGGCGATGTCCAGCACCTGTCCGCCCACCATGCCCACCGCGCCCGCGGCGTGGGCCAGCCTTGCCGTCAGCTCGCGCCGCCGGGGCTCGGGACCGCCTGCGACCAGGGCGAAGGCCTCGGTGAGCAGCGCGTCGCCGGCGAGGATGGCCATCGCCTCCCCGTACACCTTGTGGCTGGTGGGGCGGCCGCGGCGGAGGTCGTCGTCGTCCATCGCCGGCAGGTCGTCGTGCACCAGGCTGTAGGTGTGGATGTACTCCAGGGCGCAGGCGGCGTCCTCGGCGGCGCTGCCGGGCGTCCCGCCCCTGATCGCCTCGGCGAAGGCGAGACACAGGAGCGGCCGCAGCCTCTTCCCGCCGGCCAGCAGCGAGTACTCCATCGCCTCCACCAGTCGGCGCGGCGCCGCCTCGAGACGCCGCAGCCGATCGGCGAGCAGGGCCTCGACCCGAGCGCCCTGGGCCTGCAGCCAGGACTCGAGCTGAAACCCGCTCATCGCTGCATCCCTCCGGAAGGCCGCTCGACCCGCTCGCGCATCCGTCCGAGGAGCGCGTCGAGGTCGATGGGCTTGGTGAAATAGGGACCGTCAGAACGGGATGTCGTCATCGTCGGTCGCCGCCGGGGCGGGCTTCGACGGCGCGCCCCGGGTGGGCTCGAGAGGGACGGTCCGGTCCCCGCCCTTGTGCTCCAGAAGCTCCTGCACGCGGCGCTCGGCCTGCTGGAGGAGGGCCTCGCCGCGCTTCACCAGCTGGATGCCCTTCTCGAACTCCTCGAGCGAGTCCTCGAGGCTGAGCTGCCCGCCCTCGAGCTTCTTGACCACCTCCTCGAGGCGGTCCACGACGTCGCTGTAGCGCTCGCTGGGCGGCTCTTCTCGGGTGGCCACGGGACCTGCGTCTACCGCCGGGCCGGGCGAGGCGCAACCGCCGTCAGTCCGGGGGACGCTCGCCCTCGTCACCGCCGGGCTTGACGCGCGTGACGGTGGCCTCGGCCTCGTCGCAGCCGGAGAGCGAGGCGCACCCGGGCGGCGCCCAGCGGAGCCGCACCGCGGCGCCGGGCTTCAGCTCGCCGGCCCGGCGCACCAGGTGCCCGTCGTCCGTCCGGTACACCACGGCGTAGCCACGGGCCATGACCCGGAGCGGGCTCAACCCGTCGAGGCGTCCGGCCTGCATCTCGGCCACCCGCTTCGATGCGGCGAGGCGGGCCCGCATGGCGCGCTCGAGCCGCGCCCGTGCCTCGCGCACCGGCGTCCGGGCCGCCGCCAGGCGTCCCTCGCCTTGCTGCCCCAGACGCGAGGTCAGGGCAGCGAGCCGCGTCCGGGCCCGGGCGAGGTCGACGTCGGGCGCCTTCCGCTCGAGTCGCTGCCGGTGCGACCCCAGCGCTGCGGCCTCGAGCGAGAGCCGGGCACGCTGCAGCTCGGCCAGCCTCCAGCGCAGACGGTCGAGCCGGGCGCGGCGCTCGCCGAGCAGCGACTCGGGCCGGAACCGCTCCAGCCGTCCGCGCAGGTCCATCAGCCGGGCGCGCTCGCTCCGGAGCCGCTCGGTCCAGAGCCGGCCGAGCGCCCGTTCCTGCTCGATGAGTCCGTGGCGGAGCCGGGTGACGTCCTGGCGCGGGTCGCGCAGGCGCCGCTCGTGCTGGCGGAGGCGCTCGCGGGCCCGGGCCACGGAGCCACCGACTCCCTGGCGGAGGCGGGTCCGGGCGGTGCGGAGATCGTCCAGCAGAGCCTCGAGCTCCGGGGCGAGCACCTCGGCGGCGGCGCTGGGGGTGGGCGCGCGGACGTCGGCCACGAAGTCGGCGATGGTGAAGTCGACCTCGTGGCCCACCGCCGAGACCACCGGCACCGGGCTGGCGGCGATGGCCCGCGCGACGGCCTCCTCGTTGAACGTCCAGAGGTCCTCGGCGCTGCCCCCGCCGCGGGTGACGACGATGACGTCCACGTCGGTCCGGACGAGCCGCTGGAGGGCGCGCACCACCTCGTCGGCTGCGCCCGGGCCCTGCACGCGGGCATGGCACAGGAGAACGGAGAGGCGGGGGTTTCTCCGATGAAGCACCCGCAGGAAGTCCTGGAGCGCCGCCCCGGAGCGGCTGGTGACGACGCCGATGCGCCAGGGGAGGAAGGGCAGCGGCCGAGGCGGGCGGAGCCGCTTCTCGCCCATCAGCCCCTCCGCCGTCAGCCGGTCCCGCAGCTGGGCGAAGGCGATGGCCAGCGCGCCGGCGCCCGACGGCTCGATGCGCTGGACGATGAGGTTGTACTGACCGGCCTTCTCGTAGACGTCGAGGTTGCCCTCGGCGATGACCTCCATCCCCTCCTCCAGGCGGAACCGGAGGCGCTGGACGACGCTGGCCCAGATCTTCACGTCGATGGAGGCACCGGCGTCCTTCAGCTTGAAGAAGAGATGGCCACTGGCGTGGAGGCCGCGGAAGTTGCTGACCTCGCCCCGCACCAGCACCCGGCGGAAGCCCTCGATCAGCACGCCCTTCACCGCCTGGGTGAGCTGGGTGACGGTGAGCACCACCCGCTCCGGCCGGACGACCGGCGTCGACACCGGGGTCTCGATGCGGACCACCTCGGTGGTGGAGGTCCAGCGCACGGCAGGGCCTCGCTCGCGCGGGCGCGAGGGGGCGAGGTCCACCCGGACGGTCTCGCGGCTCACGCCCAGCTCCGTCGGCGGCTCGGGGTCGAGCGGTTCGGGCTCCCGGCGGGGCCGGGCGATGCGTGGGGGCGCGCTCACCTCCGGCGGTGGGAGGCCAGGCGGCGGCACGAGGTCAGGTGGAGGGGAGAGCTCGGCCGGGGGCTCGGGGGCATGCAGCGGAGCCGCGGGGACGGAGGGGGCTCGGTCGCTCCGCGCCTGGGGCTGACCGAAGAGGTCGCCCTGCAGCGTGGAGGGCGCGGACGGGACGAGGCTCTTGACCTTCTTCACGGGCACGGGCAACGAGCTCCAGAGGCTGGAGTATGCCGTGGGACTGACGCTCGCCGCTTCCCCGCGGCTCAGCGCTCCTGCTCGGCCGGCAGCTGGACCGAGAAGCCCCGGGCGATCTCCGCCGCCCGCCTTGCCTCCGGGGTGCCCGGGAACTCACGGCCGACGACGGAGCAGTGAAGGACCGCGTCCGGCCCGAGCTGGAGCGAGGCGTCAATCTCGCACCGCTCCATCAGCAGCGCCTTGCGCTGGTCGCCCGTCGCGGTCTCCAGCTGGCGGCCGATCTCGACGAGTCGGGCCTGCTTCTCGGGTGAGCTGGCCCCCATGCGCATGGACTGCATCGGGGCGACCTTGAGCCCCGTGGCGGCGGGAGCCGCGGCGGCGCCCTTGCTCTCGGCGGGAGCAGGCTGCCGGAGCGCCTTGGTGGGCGGGGCGGGCTGGACATCCGCGGACGCATGACCACGCTCGGACTTGGCCAGCGCCTCGTTCAGCGGCGCGGCGGCGTTCGCGCCTGCGCTCTGCGCGTCGAGCTCCTCCGCGCTGGCCGGGGTGGGCGCCTGGCCCGGGGTGGCGTGAAGGCCATTCTGCTCGCGATGCCCGACCCGGACGCTCTTCTTCGCGGCGAAGGCGTCCCCACCGGCGACGCTCCCACCGCCGGCCGCACTGGACGGCCCGACCAGAGAACCCGTCCGCTCGGTGGAGACGCTCGCTCCGCCGAGCAGCCCGGAGACGTTCGAGCGGGCCGCAGACTGGTCCTTCGCGGCGTCGTCCGCCCGTCGCTGCTCGGGGGGCGGAGACGAGGGCTTGCGATCGGCCGGAGCGTCGAGCTTCGCCAGCTCCTTCTGCTTCGTCTCGGGCTCCGCAGCGACCGAGCGCGGCCGGGCCGGCTGCTCCGCGACGACGGGCTGCCCGGCCTTCCCCGCCATCGTCGCCGCAGGCGGCGACGCTGACGGCGCCGGAGCCTTCACCGCCTGCTCCCGGGCCGCCTCGTCCCGCGCGCGACCTTCCTGCACCGGGGCGGGCGGCCTTTCCGCCTGGGCCAGCATGTCGGTCGCGCCTGCTGCCGGCGCCTGGGCGACGCTCTCCGCCTGCTCCCGCGGCGTGGGAAGCACCAGCCAGACCACCGCCAGCGCCGCGGCGGCCGAGAGGATGCCGAGGATGCGCAGGCCACCGCGCCGGCTCCGCGCGCGGGCCGCGGCCTGCTCCCCGTAGGCGAGGAGCGAGTCCAGTCCCCGTTCGGGAGCCGGCTCGGTCGGAACCGAGCGAAACGCGGTCCGCACCTCGGCGATGCCCTCGAGCACGGTGCGGCAACGACTGCAGCCATCGACGTGCTGTCGGAGCGCGCGGGCCTCCGAGGCCGGGACCTCGCCGTAGGCCAGCTCCAGCAGCCGGTCGTCGTCGGGATGGGCAGGCACGGGAGGCCTCATGCCACCTGACCTCCCGCGGGCGCGTCGACACCCGCCTCGGTCAGACGCGTCCGCAGCGCCTCGAGCGCGTAGCGCATCCGGCTCTTCACCGTGGGCTCGGGGGCGCCGGTCATCCGGGCGATCTCGTGGAAGGGGATGCCCGCCATCTCCCGGAGGAGGAAGACCTCGCGCTGGGCCTCGGGGAGAGCGGCGATGGCCGCCTCGAGCAAGGGCCGGAGCTCGGACGACGCAGCGGCGCGCTCGGGATCGTGCGCCCCGGTCGACACCCGCTCGGCCTCCAGCGGCTCGGCGGCGCGCGCTCGCTCTCGTCGTGCTCCATCCACGCAGGCATTCCTCGCAATGGTGTACAGCCAGGTGGTGAACCGTGCACGCGGGCTCCAGTCGTTCGACGCGCGAACCACCTTCAGCCAGGTCTCCTGGAGGATGTCCTCCGCCCGCGCCCGGTCCTGCGTCCAGCGCAGGACGAAGGCGAACACCGCCCCCCGGTGCCGCCGCACCAGCTCCGGGAAGGCCCGGGCATCACCCCGCTGGAACCGCCGCATCAGGACCTCGTCGGGGGTCGTGTGGTCGGGGGTGTCGATGCGGCCTCCGCCGGTGCTCCATTCATGCCGCCTGGAACGCGAGGCGCCGGCCGATGGATCTACGGACGCTTCCGAGTCTGGCAGCCTGCCAGGTGGGCTGTCATGGGAGGGAGCCCACCTGCTCCACGGGCACACCTGGCGGCGGCTCGGGGACGAACAGGGAGGAGTCCGGCTGCTCGCCCAGCCGGAGGTCGGTGTACTGCAGGGCCACCGAGCCCTGGCCGGCGAAGGTGATGGAGCGCGGGAACGGCGTGCCGCGGAGGTCCTCGAAGTCGGCGAAGGTCAGGGTGTAACCGCCCGGGCCGTCGACCCGGCTGCGGACCACCCGCTTCCGCGAAGGGTCCACCCACAGCTCCTGCGTCCGTCCGCCTGCCCGGAGGGTGACCCGGAACACGTTCTCCTCGGGGTCGACGGCGAGCGTTGGCGCGGGGTCCGGCAGGCGCGGGGCGCGGCCGAGGAGCATCGATACCAGCTGCTCGGGCGGGAGCGAGACCGGGACCACCCGCGACACGTTCTCGGCGCTGGCCGCGCCGCGCTGCCACACGCCCACGTCGGACGAGAACATCACGAATCGGTTGCCATCGGAGATGAGGATGCCGCTCGGCTTGCCGAAGAAGTCGAGCACCTCGAGGTGCACCAAGGCCGGCGAGGAGACCGCCACGAAGAGCTGGACGTTGCCCTTCTTGCCGCGACCGTCTACGCGGGCCTTGGCCTGGCTTTGCAGCCGGGCCACCTGGGCATCGACGACGTCCACCTCGGCGAGCAATGCCGTGGCATCCGGGGGAGGGACGCTGCGGATGTCCACCCGCGGCGGACACCCGGCGAGCGCGATTAGGAACAACGGCAGGCCACGCCTGTTCATGGGCAGCGAAAAGCACGTAACCTCGGTAAAGCTCAAGGATTTGAGGGCGGAATGACCTTCGAAGAGTTGTCCCACTACCTGCGCCTGGGTGGCGCGACGCTGGCGATCATCCTCGCCGCCTCGGTCCTGGCCATCGGGGTGGCCGTGGAGCGGTGGATCGCGCTGTGGAACATGTCCGCCAACTCCCGGGCCCTGACCGATGCCGTGGGCCGGCACCTCCTGCGCGGGGACGTCTCGGCGGCGAAGAGCACCGTGGAGCGGTCCGACACGCTCCTGGCGGACGTCTACCGGATGGGCTTCGAGCGGCTGGAGCGCAGCCGGACGGTGACGCCCGGGGTGGAGGCGGCGGTGGAGCGCGAGCGGGCGCAGCTCGGGCTCCGGATGAAGAAGAACCTCTGGATTCTCGGGACCATCGGCGCGACCACGCCCTTCGTCGGCCTCTTCGGCACGGTGTACGGAATCATGCGCAGCTTCCGGGAGCTGGGCCTGGACGTGGAGGCCGGCGGGACGGGCGGCACGGCGGCGGTGATGACCGGCATCTCCGAGGCGCTGGTGGCGACCGCGGCGGGCATCCTGGTGGCGGTGGAGGCGGTCATCCTCTTCAACTACTTCCAGTCGCGCATCGCCCGGCTGAACGTGGAGATTCGGCTGCAGATCGAGGAGTTCATGGAGCTGCTCCGCGAGCGCCCCACCGGGCCCGCGCACCCCGAGCCGGCGCAGCCGTCCAAGGCCCCCACCCCGCTGCCGGCCGTGACCACGGCCGGGGCGAGCTAGGAGGGGGGCAGATGGCGATCGGGCACGTCCCCGGCACGGCGGAAGACGAGACGGAGGAGGCGGTCTTCTCGGAGATCAACATCACTCCGCTCACCGACATCTTCCTGGTTCTCCTCATCATCTTCATGGTGACCAGCTCGGTCATCGTGAACCAGGGCGCGGGCGCGGCGAAGGCGGGGCTGAAGGTGAATCTGCCCAAGGGGAGCGCCGCGGACGTCATGCCGGCCTCGACCGACCTCTCGGTGGCCGTGCTGCAGGACGGCCGCATCGTTCTCTCGGGCAACGTGGTGTCCAACGAGGAGCTGAAGAAGGCCCTCGACGAGGCGCGGGCGAAGAACCCCAACACCCTGGTGGTCATCCAGGCCGATGAGGGCGTCCCCCACGGCCGGGTGGTCGAGGTGATGGAGACGGCGAAGGGCGCCGGCCTCGGTCAGCTCGCCATCGGGGTCCGCGAGGCGCCAGGGACCAAGTAGTCCCCGAGGTCCTCCCAGGGCTCGCCGGCGCGGAGACGAGGCCGCGACAGTGTCGCCCACGGTGTGCCCGCTTCGGATCGGGCACCCCGGCCTCTGGTGAGTCGACCGGGCGCCCGCGCGGGCGCCCACCAGGGCGGAGGGAACGACGGGCTGACTGCGCGTCGGGTCCTCGCGCTTCCGTGGACCTGCGAGCGCGCTCCTGGCGCGGCCGGATGGCACCCCTGCTGCACTTCCGGGTTGACGGGCGCGGCGGTTCGCGCTGCCGGGGTGACGCCCGGGAAACCGAGGAGACGACAGATGAGTGCACGGGAGCAGACGAACGGAAGCGCGGTCTGGCCGCGCACGGCCACCGTGGCGGTCCTGGCGGCGATGGCGATCCTGGGTGCGGTGATCCCCGTCAGCAGGGCGATCACGCCCGCTCTGGACCAGCCCGCGGCGAGCTCGCCCGAGGAGCCGGAAGCAGTCCCGGTGTCCGGATCCTGAAGGCGCGGCCTGCAGAGGCGGCAGGCCCTCGCTCAGGGACCGGGGAGCTGCCGTAGCTGTTCGACCAGGGCCTCGAAGCGAGGGAGCCCCCGGAGCGCGGGGAAGGACTCCGCCGAGACGTCCTTTCGCACCGTCGGCTCGATCCCGTTCCGCACCGCAGCCTCGAGGAGGTCCAGCGCCTCCTCCGGCGCGCGACCCTGCACGTAGGCAGCGAGATGGACCTGGGTGTTGGTGGTCAGGAAGTGTTTCGGCCCGAGGGCGCGCTCGCTGAAGGCGAGCGCCTCCCGCCCCATCCGTTCCGCCTCCGGGAGCCGGTGAAGGTCGTAGAGCAGGCTGCTCAGCGATGTCCGCGAGCGGATCGTCAGGGGATGCTCCGGCCCGAGCACCCGCTCCTGGATGGCCAGCGTCTCTCGCGCGAGCGACTCGGCCTCCTCCATTCGGCCCTGCCGCTGGACCAGCTGCCACACCAGCATCATCGCGTTCAGGGTCTGCGGATGCTCCGGCCCGAGGACCTTCCTCTTCAGCTGCAGCGCCTCCTGCTGAAGCGAGAGTGCCTCCTCGAGATGTCCCTCCGCCTTCAGCGTGTTGGAGAGGTTGGTGATGAGCTGCAGCGTGTTGGGATGGTCGTCTCCGAGCACGGACCGGGCTCGGCCCAGCGTGTCGCGTTGCAGCGCCTCCGCCTCGGCGTAGCGCCCGGTCTCCTGGTACACCGAGGCCAGGTTGATCAGCGCTCGGATCTCGCTCGGGTTCTGCCGGCTGAGCAGCGGCCGGGCGCGTTCCGCCACTTGCCGGAACAGGGGCGCCGCCTCGTCGCGGCGCCCCGCTGACTTCAAGGTGAGCCCGAGGGTGTTGATCGCGCGCAGCGTGCTCGGGTCGGTGGGGCCGAGCAGTCGTGACTTCGCCGCCACGGCTTCCCGCAGGAACTCCTCGGCCTCGGCGTACTTCCCAAGCTCCTGCAGCGTGCCGCCCAGCGCGTGGAGTGCGTCCGCGGTCTCGAGGCGGTGGGGTCCGAGCACCCGGCGATCGAGCTCCAGCGCCTGACGCTCCAGCTGCTCGGCCCGGGGGAGCAAGCCGAGCTGAAAGTAGACCCCTCCGATGGTGCTCATCATCCGGGCCTGCAGCTCGGGGTCCCTCGCCAGCGACCGCTCCACGTCCGCCGAGGCGCGATCGAGGATCTCGCGGGCGGTCACCGAGTTCCCCCGGGCCTCCGAGGGGTCCGAGACCCGGAAGATCCCGGTGAGGAACTCGGTCATCCGTCGCGAGGCGGCCGCCTCCTTGTTCGCCCGATCCCGCTCGGCCGCGACGCGGCGCAACTGCAAGGTCATGCTCACCGCGAATGCCACGAGGAGGATCAGTGCGCCGGCGGCGATCGTCGCCCCGAGGCGGTGGCGGCGGAGATACTTCCGGACCCGGTACCCGACGCTCGGGATGCGGGCGAGCACCGGCTCGTGCTGCAGGTGGCGCCGGAGGTCGGTGGCGAGCTCGGACGCAGCTCCGTATCGGCGGGCGCGATCCTTCTCCAGCGCTCTGAGGGCGATCGCGTCCAGATCTCCCGCGATCTCCCTCGACAGCGTGCCGGGATCGGTCCGTTCCTCTCCGGCCGCAGCTCGGGAGGCCCGGGTCAGAAGGCGCGTGCTGGGCCTCGGTGGCTCCTCCTCGCGGAGGATGCGCCGGAGCTCGTCCGCCGTGGAGGTCCGGAGCCGCTCGGAGGGAAACGGCAGCTCCCCGGTCAGCAGCTGGTAGAGGACCACCCCGAGCGAGTACACGTCGCTGCGGGTGTCGACGTCCGCGCCCGTCGAGTCCGCCTGCTCGGGGCTCATGTACTCCGGCGTGCCGATGACCGAGCCGAGCTCGGTGAACAGCGTCCGGTCGGTGAGGCGCTGGCCGATGGCCTTGGCGATCCCGAAGTCGATGATCTTCGGCTGCGGGCGGCCATCCACCTCGGTGACCAGGATGTTCGTCGGTTTGAGATCTCGGTGAATGACGGCCTTCTGGTGCGCGTGCTGCACGCCGTCGCAGACCTCGGCGAGGAGTGACACCCGCGCTGCCGTGGCCAGCGCGCGGCGCGAGGACCTGGGCCTGGTGGTGCGCAGCATCCTCGGCGCGGTCCCGGGCGGCCCGGGACGGATCCGTCTCGAGCTGGAGGCGGCGCGCGCGCTGCTGTTGCACCCGTGGCCGCTCAACGTCCGTCAGCTGCGAACGATGCTGCTCGCCGCGGTCGACCTCGCGAGCGTGGACGAGACCGGACCGGTGCTGGTGGGCAGGGGCCACGTCTCCGAGCCCGAGCAACCACCCTCGCGGGGCACCGCAGCGACACAGCCGCGGCCGCTCTCCCCTGCCGACCAGGCGCTGCGCGGCCAGCTGGCGTCGCTGCTCGCCGAGCACCGGGGCAACGTGGCGGCGGTCGCTCGAGCCTTTGGCAAGCCTCGGACCCACGTGCAACGGCTGATGGCGCGCCTCGGTCTCCGGCGCGACGAGCGCTGACCGGCGCGGGGGGCCCGCTGCTCAGACCGTGCCGAGCGCCGCGTCCGGGATGTCCAGCGCCGAGGCGTCCTCGGTGGCGAGCGACCGCGCCGAGGCCTCGACCTGGGGTAGCACGTTCCGGGCGAACCACAGACCCGACTGCACCTTGCCCGTGTAGAACGCCTTCTCCGCCTCGGACAGGCCACCGGCGGCGAGCCTCTTCTGCGCCAGCGCGGCCGCCTCGAGCAGCATCCAGCCCACCGCCTCCTGGGACATCATCGTCAGGAAGCGGTTCGCCGACAGTCCGATGAGCCCGAGCCCGCCGTTCTGGCTCCAGCCGAGCAGCGTCATCGCACTCGACATGAGCGCCTCCTGCCCCGCGGCGAGCAGCTCCACCGCCTTGCCCAGCGTGGCGTCGCCCTTGTTCGCCTCGACGAACGCCGCGATGTCCTGCAGGAACGCCTGGAAGTTGGCGCCGCCCGCCTGGCCCATCTTCCGGCCCACCAGGTCCATCGCCTGGATGTGATTGGTGCCCTCGTAGATGCTGTAGATCTTCGCGTCGCGGGCGTACTGCTCCACCGGGTGGTCCTTCAGGTAGCCGGCGCCGCCGTACACCTGGATCGCCACCGCCGCGAGCCGGAAGGCCTCGTCCGAGGCGAACGACTTCACCAGCGGGGTCAGGAGGTCCACCTGGCCCTTGTGGTAGGTGGCCTTCTCGTCGTCCTTCCCCGCCAGCGCTCGCGCCTGGTCCCCGTGCCACGCCAGCTTCACGATGAGCGCGCGGATCCCCTCGGTGTGCGACTTGAGGTCCAGCAGCATCCGCCGGACGTCCGGGTGCTCGATGATCGGCACCCGCGGAACGGTTGGATCCTTCCAGTGAGTGTAGTGCGGCCCCTGCTTCCGGTCGCGCGCGTAGTCCACCGCGTTCTGGTACGCCGCCGCCGCCGTGGCCAGGCCCTGGATGCCGACCGCGATGCGCGCCCCGTTCATCATCCGGAACATCTGGGACATGCCCAGATTTTCCACGGTGCCCACCAGCTCGCCCTCGCAGCCATCGTTCTCTCCGAAGTTGAGCACCGCGGTCGCCGAGCCGTTGATGCCCATCTTGTGCTCGATGGAGCCGACGGTGACGTCGTTGCTCCCGCCCACCGTGCCGGCGGCGTCGATGCGCTTCTTCGGCACGATGAACAGCGACAGCCCCTTGGTACCCGGGGGCGCGCCCTCCAGCCTGGCGAGGACCAGGTGGACGATGTTCTCGGCCAGGTCGTGGTCCCCGCCGGAGATGAAGACCTTCGTCCCCTTGATTCCGTACTTCCCGTTCCCCAGCCGCTTCGCCGAGGTCTTCGCCGCGCCCACGTCGCTGCCGGCATGCGGCTCGGTGAGGCACATCGTCCCGCCCCAGGTCCCGTCGAGCATCCTCTCGGCGTAGAGCTTGGTCTGCTCCGGCGTGCCGCACTCGACGATGGTCTCCGCCGCGCCGAACGCCAGCCCGGAGTACATGTTGAACGCCGGGTTGGCCCCGGAGAGCAGCTCCTCCACCAGCACCACCAGCGCCGACGGCGCGCCCTGCCCACCGTGCTCCACCGCCACACCCACCGACTTGAAGCCGTTCTCGTAGAGCTGCTTCCAGGCGTCGCGGAATCCCTTCGGGGTCAGGACCTGGCCGTCCTCGATGCGGCAGCCTTCCCGATCACCCGCGGCGTTCAGGGGCCCGAGCACCTCGCGGGCGAAGCGGTACGCAGCGTCCAGGACCGCCTTCGCCTCGTCCTCGCCCCAGGCCTCGTAGGGCGCCTTTCCCAGCAGCTCCCCCAGCTTGAACTGCTCGAGCAGCACGAAGGAGAGCTCGCGGAGGTCCGCCTTGTACCAGTTCAGTCCAGCCGCCATCGGTCGACTCCAGAATCAACGGGACACACCGGAAGCATGTGTCCGGCTGATTCCCGAGTCAATCCAAAATGACGCCCCGCGTCGGCAGGGGCCTGGAGGGGTCGTCAGACCTACTTCTTGGCGGCCTTCTTCGCCTCGGGGGCCGTTCGCAGGGCCTGCGACTTCTGGGAGGTGGCCTTCTTGACCCCGGAAACGGGGGTGGCCACCGGCTCCTTGCGCGTCGCGGGCGTGGTAGCGGGAGCCGGCGGGAGGATGCTCTCGCGCGGGGCGGGGATGACCAGCGGCGGCTGCCCGGCACGCTGGCGGTTCTCGTCCTCCAGGGAGAGGAAGAGCTGGATCTGCGCGCCGCCCCGGAGGACCAGCTCGCCCTTCTGGTTCTCGGCCCAGAGGTCCAGCTCGGCGAAGTAGCGACCCTCGTCACCCCAGCGCTCGGTCACCCGGCCCTTGCAGACCACCGTGTCCCCCGGCCAGACGATCTTCGAGAACTTCACCGAGTACCGGCGCAGCTGCGCGCCCCGGGCCCAGTCGGACACCAGCTGTCCGAGAAAGCCCATGATCAGCATCCCCGGGGCGTAGACCGAGGGCATGCCCAGGCTCTTGGCGTACGTCTCGTCGACGTGCACCGGGTTGAAGTCACCCGAAGCGCCGGCGTAGCGCGCCAGCTGCACCCGATCGACCGGGGTCTTGGAGAGCCCGGGCATCTCCTCCCCCACCCGCACCGCCTCGAAGTAGAGCTTGCGTGATGCCATCGGCGTTCAGCTCTCCTTGCTCGCGCGCACCACCAGCGTGCGCCGGGCCTTGAAGACGAGGTTCCCCTCCTCGTCGCGCCCCTCGTCCTCGATGACCGCGACGTCCATCTTCCCCGCCGGGCCGGTGCGCTCGAGCACCTCCGCCACCCGGGTGGAGACGTAGATCCGGTCCCCGGCGAAGATGGGTCGGTCGTACTCGAACGCCTGCTCGGCGTGCAGCAAGCTCTTGATACCCACCCCGAGGAGCTCGCGCAGATCCGCCGCGGAGTGGAAGCTGGCCGGGAAGGTGGGTGGGGCGACGATGGTGGGGTACCCCGCGGCCCGGGCGTACTCCTCGTCGTAGTACATGGGGTTGAAGTCGCCGAGCGCCTCGGCGAAGCGGCGGATCGCCCCCTTCTCGACCTCGTTCAGGGTTGGCGGGGACGATCGGCCGATGGCGTTCCTGTCCAGCATGGTTGGTCCTTTGGCGGCTCAGCGTCCCGCCGGCAGATCGAGCACCGTGAGGAGCCCCGACTCCGCGGATGCGACGCGTGGGGCGGCGTGTACCACGAGCTGGGCGGTGGCGGAGTCCCCCGGGATGCCGCCGGCGATGTCGACGCTCAGCCGTGTGTCCGATTCAATGACGATCTGGTCCCCGGGGGGTTCCGCCCCCAGGGCGAGCATCAGCTCGAGCCGTACCCTCTCCTGCCCGTCCACCAGACCGACGACGGTCTGGTTCACACCCGCCACCCGGCCCCGGGGCACGACGAAGGCGCCTCCCGGGATGTCCTCGTGGGCGATGACCGGAGCGACCTCCTCCTCGTACTCCTCCAGGTCGAGGCCGAGGCCCAGCGCACAGAGCGCCGCCGACTCGAGGAGGCCGACGTGGCCCACCGCCCCCTCGGCTGCGAGGGCGTCGAACTCGTCCTCGGTCAGGCCGGCGCCGATCTTTCGCTGCAACGCCTCGCGGCGCCCGCGGGCGTCCACCACCCGCCGGGCGAGGATGTGGCGCACCGGTCCGAGGGTCTGGCCGAGCGTGGCCGCGAGCCGGTCCAGAACGAAGCCCGGGTTGACCCCTGTGCCGAGCATCGAGACGCCCGCCCGCTGGGCTGCCCGCTCGAGCCGCTCGGCCAGCTCCGGATGCCGGACCCAGGGGAACGCCAGCTCCTCACAGGTGGAGACAACCGGGTGGCCGTCCCGCACCGCCGCCAGGAGCTGCTCGGCGACGGCGGGCAGCGACGAGCCGGTCGCATGGAGCACCACCGGGCGTGGCCCGCGCGCCGGCGCACGCCGGAGCTCCGGCTCGACCTTGATCGGGCTCGGCACCCCGAGCTCCTCCAGTCGCTTGCCCACGATGCTGGTATGCGTGTCCACGGCGCCGACCAGCGTCACCTCCTCCGACTGGAGCGAGGCGCGTGCGATCTCCCGCCCGATGGCCCCGAGCCCCACCACCACCACGGGCACCGGACCCGAGTTCGCCCTGGCCATGCCGACCGAATCTCCCGCCGTTTCGAGGGTTTGTGCTTTTACGCCGCTCAGCGGGTGAAGACAATCCAGTCCGCCAGGGGGTCACCCTCGACCATCCCATCCAGCGCTTCCATCCCCGAGGCCACAGTTCCAATGATGGTGTAACGGCCATCCAGGTGGGGCTGTGGAGAGAGCGCCACGAAGAACTGGCTTCCGCCGGTGTCCTTCCCCGCCAGGGCCATCCCAACGGTGCCGCGGAGGTAGCTGCGCGGGGAGACCTCGCAGGGCAGGGTGAAGCCCGGACCGCCCTCCCCGTCCCCGCGCGGGTCGCCGCCCTGGACGACGAAGTCCGGAACCACGCGGTGAAAGGTGAGCCCGCGGAAGAACCCTTCCCGGGCGAGTCGGGTGAGCTGGGCCACCGTGGCCGGGGCGGCGTCGATGTCCGGGGCGATGACCACCGGGCCGTGCGCGGTCTCGATCCGCCAGAGGGTGCCGGCCGGCACAGGAGTCGCCGGTGGCGCCTCGGCCCGGGCCGGCAGCGGCGGGGCCCGGACCGGCGTGCCCTCCAGCGCGGTGAGGGCCCGTGCCGCCTGCTGCCGGATGTGGGCGTGCGGGGACGCGAGCCACTGTCGGAGGACCGTCCTGCTGCCCTCGGGCTTCAGCTTGATCAGCGCGTCGGCGTACGTCGTCACCACGTCCACCGTCGCGGTGCGAGCGCCGGCGAGAATGGCCGGCGCCGAGGCCTGGTCGCCGAGGGTGGTCAACCCCTCCACTGCCGCGGCCCGGACGAGGGGATCCAAGTCCTGAAGAAGGGGCCGGAGCGCAACGGTGAGCTCGGGTGCCTTGGCCGCGGGCACGACCCCCGCGGCGGCGGCTCTGACTTGTGGGGAGGCATGGCGGAGCAACGGCGCCAGCGCCTTCTGCACCCGCGCCTCGGGGAGCCGGGGGCTGGTGGCGACCGCCTCCAGCCCGAGCCGCAGCCGCCGGGCCTCCGGCACCCGGTCGTGGCCGCAGCGGAGCGTCTCGTCCAGCCAGCCCCGCTGCCGGTCCTCGGCCGCGGCCATCCGGCAGTCGAGCCAGGCCGCGGTCGAGGCCACCCCCTCCACCAGCGCCGTCTCCGCCGCCGAGCTCAGGCTGGTGCGGAGCCGCACCAGCACCCGGCGTGCCGATTCAGGGACGGGCGCCTGGGCGAGCGCCAGGAGCGGGGGGACCGCCTGGGGAAGCGTCGTGCTCCCCAGCCCCGCTGCCAGTGGGTCCAGCTCCCCCAGCGCCTCCGCGGGGGTGCAAGGGCCGGGCTTGCACCGCTCGGCCAGGGTCACCAGACCGCGCACCGCCTCGGCCGCGACGCGGCCGTCGAGATCTCGCAGCAGCACCCTGAGCGCCGCCGTGTCCTCGGGCAGCGCCACGTCGGAGACGCCCTTGGCGGCGATGGCCCGGACCTCCGGGTCGTCGTCGCGCAGCGCTCCGAGCAGCACCGCCCGGCTCGCAGGGGATTTCAGCTGGGCAAGCGCGTACACCCCGGCCCAGCGGTAGGCCGGCAGCAGCGCCCGGCCAAGGCGCTCGAGACCAGGGCGCGCCGCATCGGGCACCGGAGCCTTGGCACGGGCGGCGACGCCCAGGGCGATGGCGGCGCGGACCGGCACCTCGGTGCGGGCGTCGTTCTCGTCCACCCGCTGGCCGGTGGGCACGGCGAGCAGCAGCGCCAGCCGCTCGAGCGCGGCCGGGGTCCGTACCCGGCCCAGCGCGTCGACCTCGAGAAGCCGGGCCGCGGCGTCCGTCTCCTTCGCCTCGGCATCGAGGAGCGCCCGGGCGAGCAGCGCGCGCGTCTCGTCGGGCACCGGCTCCCAGGCCAGGGCGAGCTCGCCGGCGGCGAAGGCCGCGGCGCCGCGCACCGACGGCACCGGGTCGGCCAGGGCCTCGGCGACCTTGGGCGCGGTGGCGAGGTCCTGCACCCGCGCCAGCGCCAGCAGCGCCCGCGCGCGCACCGTGGGGTCGGCGTGGAGGCGCGCCCGCGAGGTGAGCACCTCGCCCCGCGTGTCCCGGGCGAGCTCGAGCTCGGCGATGCGGGCCCGCTCCACCGCCGCGAAGTCGGTGGACGGCTGCTTCGGGGGTGCGGTGGCGCAGCCGACCAGCAATGAGACGAGCACCCCCGAGCGACGGACTCCCATGGGACAGACGTTTGCACGCGGCACGGCCCGACGTCAGCTTCCTTCGAGGTAGACTCCGTGGAGTGGCGGAGCCGGTCCGGGAGAAGGTCGCGGGGGAAACCCCGCTCACGCGGTTTCATCAGCGGTTGCTGGCAGAGGAGCTGGCGCTCCGGGGAGGACGGGCCACCGACCGGCTCGCCTCCGCGCTGTCCGAGGCGCGGGTCGACCTCAATCCCCACCAGGTGGAGGCGGCCGCGTTCGCGCTGGAGTCGCTTCCCCGCGGCGGATCCATGCTCGCCGACGAGGTGGGGCTGGGAAAGACCATCGAGGCCGGCATCGTGCTCGCCCAGCTCGTGGCCGAGGGAAAGGGACGGGTCCTCGTCCTCACCCCCGCGACCTTGCGTGCCCAGTGGCAGGCGGAGCTCCAGGGGAAGTTCGACCTCGATGCGGTGGTGGTGGACGGCCGCAGCGTCCGGGCGGGGCACAACCCGTTCGACCAGCCGGTCCCGGTCATCTCCAGCCACCCCTTCGCCGCCGGCCGCGCCGAGCTGGTGCGGCAGCTCCCGTGGGACCTGGTGGTCATCGACGAGGCCCACCGCCTGCGGAACGCCCACCGGGCGGGAAACAAGATCGCCCGGGCGCTCCGGGATGCACTGCGGGACCGGCCGAAGCTCCTCCTCACCGCCACCCCGCTGCAGAACGAGCTGATGGAGCTGTTCGGGCTGCTCTCCTTCCTCGACGAGCAGATCCTCGGCCCCGAGCACGCCTTCAAGAGCCGCTACCCGGTGGACCCCGAGGCGGGCGGCATCCCCGACGGGCCCGCCCAGGAGCTGCGCCAGCGCCTCTCCCCGGTGGTGCACCGGACCTTGCGCCGTCAGGTCCGCGAGTACGTTCGCTTCACCAACCGCCGGAGCATGGTGGAGGACTTCGCCCCTTCCGAGGAGGAGCAGTCGCTCTACGACGAGGTGTCGGAGTACCTCCGCCGCGGCGAGGCGGCGGCCATCGCGCCGGGGAAGAAGACCCTTCTCACCCTGGTCTACCGGAAGCTCCTCGCCTCCTCGAGCTACGCCATCGCTCCCACGCTGCGCCGGCTGGCGGAGAGCCTGCGCCAGCGCATCGAGGCGGCGAGGCGGGGGGCGGAGGAGCTGGGTCTCTTCGAGCCGGAGGAGGTCAGCGGCTACGCCGAGGAATCCGAGGCCTGGTCCGACGAGCCGGGGCGCCCCATCCTCCCCTCGCTCGCCGCCCTCGAGGCCGAGGCCTTCGAGCTCGAGCGCTACGCGGCACGTGCCGAGTCCATCCGGGTCAACGCCAAGGGCGAGGCGCTGAAGCGCGCGCTGGATCGGCTCTTCACCGTCGCCCGGGCGCACCAGTGGCCAGAGAAGGCGGTGGTCTTCACCGAGTCGCGGCGGACGCAGTGCTATCTCGCAGAGCTGCTCTCCGCGCACGGCTGGGCGGGGCGCATCTCGCTGCTCTCGGGTGACGCCGGCACGCCCGAGGAGCGGCAGGCGCTGGTGGACGAGTTCCAGGGGCGCACGCAGATCCTCCTCTCCACCGAGGCAGGGGCCGAGGGGCTCAACCTCCAGTTCTGCAACCTGGTCGTCAACTACGACCTCCCCTGGAACCCCCAGCGCATCGAGCAGCGCATCGGCCGCTGCCACCGCTATGGCCAGCAGCGCGACGTGCTGGTCCTCAACTTCCTCAACCGCCGGAACGCCGCCGACGCCCGGCTCTATGAGCTGCTGGAGCGGAAGCTCCACCTCTTCGACGGCGTGTTCGGCGCCTCGGACGAGATCCTCGGCGCGCTGGAGACCGGGATCGACTTCGAGAAGCGGGTCCTGGACATCTACCAGTCCTGCCGCTCGACCGAGGAGATCGCCCGCGCCTTCGACGCGCTCCGCGAAGATCTCGGAATCGCGGATCGACGCCCGCATGACGCAGGCCCGCTCGCTGCTGCTCGAGCGGTTCGACGGGGATGTGCGCCGGCGGTTGCGGATGGCCGGCGAGGAGGCCGAGGCCGCCGTGGACCGGCATCGCCGGAACGCGCGCACCTTCGCCCGGCAGGTCCTGGGAAAGGACGCCCGCGGGCGGCGGGTGAGCGAGGCCGCCGGCGCGGTGCGCTCCAGCCCCGCCGACGGGGTACACTGGCTGCAGCTGGACGCCGCCGCGCTGCCGTCCCGGCTGGCCCGCCTCGCCGGTGGTGAGGGCTGGTGGTTCGTCTACCGCTTCGAGGCCACCGGCCTGCTCCCCGAGGAACGGCTGCTCCACCTGGTCCTGCTCCGCGATCGCGACGGCTTCCGCGCACTGCCGCCCGACGACGCTGCGCTGCTGGCACGGGTGCCGGCGCGCGAGGGGCAGCTCCGCCCGCCGCCGCCCATCTCGGTCGCCCAGGCCCAGGAGCAGGCGCTGGCCGCCGCGCGGGAGGCGCTCCGCCGCGACGCCGAGCGACGAAACCAGCTGGAGCTGGACCGACTCCGCGAGCAGGCCGACCGCTACGCCGAGGACTGTCTGCTGGAGGTCCGCGAGGCGCTGGGGCGGGCACGGACGGGCTGGGAGGAGGCGCGCGCACGGCTGGCCGGCCTCGAGGACGCGACCGAGCGCGCCCGGGCGCGGGCTGCCATCGAGCGGGCCGAGCGCGACCACCGCCGCCGACTCGCAGCGTTGCGGAGCGAGGAGGAGACCCGCTACGGGGTCAAGGACCGCACCCTGGCCGAGCTGGCCACGCGGGCGAAGGTGGTGGACCGCCGCGCACTGGTCGGCACCGCCTACTTCTGGTTGAGCTGAGGCCCGGTCTACACCTGGATCCGGAGCGCGCCGGGGAGGACCTCGAAGGTCGCCGGCAGCCGGCCGGGCTGCTCGCCGTCCACGTCGAGCAGGACCTCCTCGTCGCTGGCTGCCTCGAGCCTCCGGCAGCGGAAGGTCCGGGTGCCGGCCCAGCGCACGTGGCTCCCGTCGTAGACCGAGGCCGATTTCAGGGCGAAGTCCTTCAGGTGGTAGCCGCTCCAGACGGTCACGTCGAGCAGTCCGTCGGAGGGGTCGGCCTCCGGCGCCACCCGCATCCCGCCGCCGAAGAACTGGCCGTTGGCGACGGCCAGGGTGGTGATGGCCAGGGACTCCTCGGACCCGCCGTCCACACGGATGCGGACCGCCTGGTCTCGCCAGCCGAGCAAGATACGCACGCTGGCGACGAAGAAGCTGACCTTCCCCCCGAGGAGCTTCCGGCTCGTGTTGACCGCGCGGTCCACCTGACCGCTGACTCCGAAGCTGGCGACGTTGACGAAGTAGCGCTCGCCCGGGCTTCCGTCCGGCCGGGTGAAGCGGACCTTGCCCACGTCCAGCGGCCTGACCTCGCCCTGGAGCCGCGCACAGTGCTCGCGCAACGAGCCGTTCAGGCCGAACGTCCTCCGGAAGTCGCCGCCCGTCCCCCGGGGGACGAGCGCCAGGGAGGCATCGGGCGGCACGCCGCCTGCGGTCTGGAAGAAGCCGTTCACCACCTCGTTGAGCGTCCCGTCGCCCCCCACCGCGACGATGCGGCGGAAGCCCCGCTCCAGCGCCTGGGCGGTGAGCGCGGCGGCATGCATCGGGCGCTCGGTGAAGGCGTGCTCGGCGCCGTCTCCGAGCGCCCGCAGCACCTCGGCGCGGATCTCCGGCCAGCGGCGACCGGTCGCTCCGCCCGCGCTCTCGGGATTCACCACCAGAAAGGTGCGCATCGCTGTCTGTGGGCCACTGTGGCACGCCGCCGGACAGGCGCTCGCAGAAAGTGTGGTTGACGCTGCGCGCCAGCTCCGGCCCCGGGTTTCTTCGGGTCTCGGCTCTCCGCGTTAGCATGCGACTCCAGCGTGGAAGCCGGGAACGACGAGCGCTGGGTGCTTCTGGCCGAGGACGACGGCGCGCTGCGCTTTCTCCTCGCCTCGGTGCTCCGCAAGGACGGGCACCGGGTGCTGGAGGTTCCGGACGGCGAGCAGCTGGTCGTGGCCCACGCGGCGCTCCCGCCCGGTCGGAGCGGGCGTACGGTGGTGTTGAGCGATCTGTCGATGCCGGTCCGCAGCGGGCTCGAGGCGGTGGAGGAAATCCAGCGGCGCGAGCCCGGGCTGGGGGTCATCCTGATGGGCGCCTTCCTCGAGCCGGCGGACGTGCCACGCGCGGCGGCCCTCGGTGCGGCGTTCCTCACCAAGCCCTTCGAGCTGGCCCGGATGCGGGCGCTGGTCCGGGCCCTGGTGGACGCGCCCGATGCTCGCGCAGCCGATCTGGTCGACGCGGCGGCGGGTGGGTAGCGCGGATTTCAGGACTTCGGGGGCGGCACGACGCGGACGTGCACCTCGCGCAGCTGCTGCTCGTCCACCTCGCCCGGGGCACCGGTCATGCTGTCGGTGCCGGTCTTGGTCTTCGGGAAGGGGATGACTTCGCGGAGTGACTCGGCGCCGGTGAGGAGCATGGCCAGCCGGTCCATGCCCAGGGCGATGCCCCCGTGTGGCGGGGCCCCGTAGCGGAGCGCGTCGAGGAGGAAGCCGAACTTGTTCCGGGCCTCCTCCTCGCCGATGCCCATCGCCGCGAACACCTCGGCCTGCACCCGCGGGTCGTGCAGCCGGATGCTACCGCCGCCGATCTCGAAGCCGTTGAGCACCACGTCGTACCGCCAGCACTTCACCCGGCCCGGGTCGGTGCGGAGGTACTGCACGTCGGCGTCATGCGGCCGGGTGAAGGCGTGGTGGGCGGCCACCCAGGACCGGCGCTCCTCGTCGTACTCGAAGAGCGGCGGGTCCACGACCCAGAGGAACTCCCAGCGGCCGCCGGAGCCCACCTCGGGGATGAGGCCGAGCTTCTTGGCGACGTGGACCCGGAGGTTGGCCATCACCGTGTGGACCAGCGAGGGCCGCCCGAACTGGAAGACGATGAGGTCGCCCGGCCTCGCCCCGCAGGCCTCGTTGATCGCCGCCCGGAGCGCGGGGGAGATGGTCTTGGCCAGGGGTGACTGGGTCCACTCGCCGCCCTCCCCCACCTTGGCCCGGGCCAGGCCGCGGGCGCCGGCGCCCTTGGCGAACTCCTCCAGCTTGTCGGCCTCGGCGCGCGAGAGCGGGTGCGCGGCCGGGATGACCATCGCCTTGACGATGCCTCCCTGCTGCACGGCCTCGAGAAGCATCGGGACGCCGCCCTCGCCGCCGTGGGCGGTGATGACGTCGGTGAGCACCGCGTGCTCCAGGCCGAAGCGGAGGTCCGGCTTGTCGTTGCCGTACTTCGCCATCGACTCGTCGAAGGGCATCCGCCGGAACGGGGTGGGGACCTCGACCTCGAGGATCTCCTTCCACAGCCGGGAGATGAGCCGCTCGACGACGGCGAACACGTCGTCCTGGCTGACGAAGCTCATCTCCAGATCGATCTGGGTGAACTCGGGCTGCCGGTCGAGCCGGAGGTCCTCGTCGCGGAAGCACTTCACGATCTGGAAGTAGCGGTCGAACCCCGCGACCATGAACAGCTGCTTGTAGAGCTGGGGGCTCTCGGCGAGCGCGTAGAACTTCCCCGGGTTGAGCCGGCTGGGGACGAGGAAGTTCCGGGCGCCGCCGGGCGTGTACTTCCCCATGTAGGGCGTCTCCAGCTCGAGGAAGCCCTGCTCCACCAGGGTGCTGCGGGTGATGGCGTTCATCCGCGAGCGGGTGATGAGCGACTGCTGGAGCGGCCGGCGGCGGAGGTCGAGGTAGCGGTGGGTGAGCCGCTTGTCCTCGGCGGTGTCGACCTTGTCCTCGATGGGGAACGGCGTCGGCTCGCTCCGGTTGAACACGCCGAGGGCGGTGGCCTTCACCTCGATCTCCCCGGTCTTCATCTTGGGGTTCACGTTGGCGCCGCGGCTGGCGACGGTCCCCTGGACCCCGATGCACCACTCGAGGCGCAAGCTGCCGGCGAGGGCGTGGGCCTCGGGGTCGATGTCCGGCTCGAAGACCACCTGGGTGAGCCCGTGCCGGTCCCGGAGGTCGATGAACACCGCGCCGCCGTGGTCGCGGCGGTTCTGGACCCAGCCGAAGAGGACCACGTTCTTGCCGACGTCCTCGCCGGTGAGCTCGCCGCAGGAGTGGGTGCGCTTGACCTGGGTGATGAAGGGAACGGACATGGAGGGGGCGGAACCTAGCGCGCCGCGTGTGTCGCCGCTACGCGTCATGGAGCCCGGTGAGCTCGAGGGAACGCCCGTCGCTGCGGGCCTCGTCTCAGGAGCCGGTCGGAGAGAGGACGGCCGCGTCCGAGGCCCGAAGGTCACGGATGGTCAGCGAGACCCGGCTCCGGCCGTTCCAGGTCTCGATCGAGGGCCGAAACGCCAGGTCCACCGGGCCGTCCACCTCCGGGAGGCGCGGGCCCAGGCCCCAGCCGATGGTGTCGAGCGCCGGCGCCTCCGGGAGCACGAGCTTGAGATGCGCCACCCCGCCGTTCTTGGCGGTGACGATGCGAGCCTGGGCCTGCAGCGACTCGGCGACGAAGGTGGGCTCCGGGTTGCCGGCGCCGAACGGACCGAGTGCGGAGAGCGCCTCGACCGCGCGCTCGGTGAGCTCGTCGGGCGAGACCACCGCGTCCACCCGGCAGCGCGGCTCCAGGTCCTCCTCGCGCAGGAGTCGCGCGGCGATGGCCTCGAAGGCGCGGCGGAAGTCGAGGAGTCGCTGCGCCTCGAGCGTCACACCGGCGGCGTGGCGGTGGCCGCCGAACTTCGTCAGGTGCTCGGCGCACTCCCTGAGCGCCTCGACCAGATGGAAGCCCTCGATGCTGCGGGCGCTCCCCTTTCCGAGGCCCCCCTGCACGCCGATGACCAGGGTGGGCTTGTGGAAACGCTCGACCACCCGGGCGGCGACGATGCCCACCACCCCCGGATGCCAGCCTTCCCCCCAGAGGACCAGGCCGCGTGCGCCCTGCCGCTCCTCGGCCTGGGCGATGGCCTCGACCAGCATCCGCCGCTCGATCTCCTGGCGCTCCTTGTTGGCCCCGTCGAGTCTGGCCGCGAGGTCGCGGGCCTCGGCGAGGCTGCGCGTCCGGAGCAGCTGCAGACCGACGGACGCGTCGTCGAGGCGGCCGGCGGCGTTGATGCGCGGGCCGAGCCGGAAACCCACCTGCCCAGCGCTCACCGCGCCTTCCGTCTCCAGACCGGCGACTTCCTTGAGCGCGCGAACGCCTGGACGGTCCGCCCGGCCCAGCGCCTCCAGACCGTGCTGGACGAGGATGCGGTTGGCCCCGGTGAGCGGCACGACGTCGCAGACCGTGGCCAGCGCGACCAGGTCCATCAGCGGCTTGAGCGCGGGCTCGGGCCTGCGCTCGAACCAGCCCAGCGTCCGGAGCGAACGGCGGAGCGCCATGATGAGGTTGAAGGCGACACCGGCCGCGCACAGCGCCTGGGTGGGGTACTCGCAGCCGGGCTGGTGCGGGTTCAGGACCGCGGTGGCCGCGGGCAACGTCTCCGGGACGGTGTGGTGGTCGACGATGACCACGTCCATCCCCAGCTCCCTGGCGCGCGCCACCTCGGCCACGCTGGCGATGCCGCAGTCGAGCGAGACCAGCAGCTGCGAGCCCTCGCGGGCGATGCGCTCCACGGCGCGGACGTTGAGCCCGTAGCCCTCGTCGATCCGGTGCGGGATGTACGTCTCCGGCGGGGCCCCCACCGCGTCGAGAAACAGCGAGAGGAGCGCGGTGGAGCACACCCCGTCGACGTCGTAGTCACCGTAGAGGGTGACCTTCTCCTGCTGCACGACGGCCCGGGTCAGGCGCTCGACCGCGGCCGACATGCCCTTCATCCGGAACGGGTCCGGGAGGTCCGTCAGCTCGTGCGAGAGAAAGCGCGCGGCGTCCTGGGGGTCGAGCACCCCGCGGGCGACCAGCACCCGCGCCGCCAGCGGGTCCAGTCCGAGCTCGATGGCCAGACGGCGCGCCGCGCGCCGCTGCGCCTCGACGTCTCGATCTCCACCCGGAAACACCCAGCGCAACCCACCGCTCCTCTCGCCCCCAAACACCCGTTGTTGCGAGTGTTCGTACCGGAGTGGTCTGACAGCGGACGACATCCACCCGCGCCGGATCAGCCGGACGATCGAAGGACCGGGAGATGCGGGCGCGTGCGTCGCCAGGACGATCAGCCCGGACCTCTTGCCGCAGGCCCGCTCAGGCCGGCTGGACGGCACCGATGCGGATCCCCAGCGTGACCTCGCCGCGGTAGCCCAGGCCCATCTGTCCCTCGAGCGGGACGAGCAGCTCGCTCTGGCCGCCGTAGATGGGGTCCGTCGCATTCCGCGTGTCACGCGGCCCGCGCCCGACGTATGGCGCGGTGGCGAGCACCGCGTCCGTCACCGCGTCGTCGAAGAAGAGCTGGGTGCTGACGTCGGTGGTGGGTTCACCGAACACGTCGAAGAGGCGCACCCGGGTGTGGATGTGCACGGCCCGACCCGCATACCAGCCCGGGAAAACCGTGGAGAAGGTGACCTGCCCCGACGGGTCCGTGACCTGGTAGCCGCGGAGGAAATCCCGACCACCCGTCCCGCGCTCCGGGACGTCCGAGTAGACGCCCGAGGCGTCGCAGTGCCAGACGTCCACCCGGGCGCCACGGACGGGGCGGCACCGGTCCTCGAGCGCGGTGACCACCCGGATCGCGAGCTGGAGCAGGACCCCGGAGCGCGGCTCGGCCTCCGTGCCCGCCGTGTCCCAGCGCAGATCCGAGCGGTGAAGCGGCGAATCCCGCCAGTACGGGCCGGGGGTCAGCTCGCGGGCCAGCGCACAGGGTGGCGCCTCGGGAGCGGTCCCGCAGCCGGCCACGAGCAGGACGCCCGCCCGCCCCAGCAGGGCGAGCGCCTCGCGGCGGTCGAGCCCTGACCGTGGACGCCCCGGTGCCATGTCCCGGAGACACCGGACCCGCGCATCGGTGCGGACGCGACCATGCCGGTTGACATGACCCAGCTGCCGCTCTAGGCGGCGCGCACCTTCATCGCCCCGCTGGCGGCCTTCTTCTTCGCCGCGCGCTCGTCGAGCCAGATGGTCAGCGGGCTGGCGATGTACACGCTGGAGTACGTGCCGACGATGATGCCGATCAGCATCGCCATCGCGAAGTCCCAGATCTCCCCCACCCCGAAGATGAGCAGGCCGACCAGTGACAGCGCGGTCACGCCCGAGGTGAGGATGGTGCGCGACAGGGTGTCGTTCACCGCGATGTTGATGATCTCCGGGAGCGGCTTGCCCTTGTACCGGGCCATCTCCTCGCGGATCCGGTCGTAGACCACGATGGTGTCGTTGATCGAGTAGCCGGTGATGGTGAGCAGAGCCGCGATCGAAGTCAGATTGAACTCGCGGCGGCTCACCAGGTAGTAGCCGCTGACCATGATCACGTCGTGGACCATGGCCAGCAGCGCACCGGGCCCGAACTTGAAGTCGAAGCGGAACGCGACGTACACCAGGATCGCCAGCATCGCGTAGAGCAGCGCGGCGATGCCCTTGTTCCGCAGCTGGTTTCCGACCTGCGGGCCCACGTAGTCCACCCGCTGCACCTTGAAGTCGGGCTGGGCGAGCCCCTTGGCCATGGCGGCGGTGATCCGATCGGCCATGCCCGAGGCGACGATCTGGTAGTCCTCTCCCCCGCCCTGCGCGGCGCCCAGGTCGCGGACCTCCTTCACCCCGGTGCCGGAGGCGGAGACCGCCTGGCGGACCCGGTCCGGATCCACCTTCTGCGCCGAACGGAAGTTGATCAGCCCGTTCTGCACGTCGGCGTGGAGGTTGCTGATTCCGCCGAGCGCCTCCAGCGCCTGCCGCGCGGTCACCGCGCTCTCCGCGGTCAGCTGGGTCACGCCCCCCAGCCGGAGCAGGTAGCTGTTGTCGCCGGAGGAGCCGATGCCCTGCACGCTCACGTCGTGCAATCCGGCCTTCTCGGCACGGGAGCGCACCTCGTCGGGGCGGATGGGGTGAGCGAACTTGAGCTCCACCACCGTGCCACCGGCGAAGTCGACCCCGAAGTTGAAGCCGAAGATGGCGATGCCCACCAGGATGGCGAGGTTCAGCACCGAGCTGATGAACAGCGCGGGCTTCCGCTTCCCGATGAAGTCGATGTTGGTCTTGTGCTTGATGATCTGCATCGTCAGACCGAGACCGTCCGGGCTCCACGCCCGTGGACGAAGTAGGTGGTGATCGCCCGGGTCACGACGATCGAGGTGAACAGCGAGGCCACCAGCCCGATGATCAGCGAGGTGGCGAAGCCCCGCACCGGACCCGTCCCGGTGGAGAGCAGGATGAACCCGGCGATCAGCGTGGTGACGTGGGCGTCGAAGATGGTCCAGAACGCGCGGTCGTAACCCTGGTCCACCGCCGCCCGGGCGGTCTTCCCCGCGGCGAGCTCCTCACGCACCCGCTCGTTGATCAGCACGTTGGCGTCCACCGCGATGCCCAGGGTGAGCACGAAGCCGGCGATGCCCGGCAAGGTCAGGGTGGCGTTGAACAGCGCCAGTCCCGCCAGGATGAGCAGGCCGTTCAGGATCAGCGCCACGTCGGCGATCATCCCCGACTTCCGGTAGTAAACCGCCATGAAGGCCACCACCAGTCCCAGGCCGACGATCGCCGCCAGGCTGCCCTTGCGGACCAGCTCCTCGCCCAGGCTCGCCCCGACCTGACGGATCTCCCCGGTGGTCACGGGGGCCGGCAGGGCCCCGGCTCGGAGCACCAGCTCGAGGTTCTTCGCCTCCTGGTACATCTGCTCGTCGGTCTTGCCCAGCGAGCGACCCATGGTGATGCGGGCCCGCCCGTTGGGGATGCGCTCGTTGATCCGGGGCGCCGAGTTCACGTTGTCGTCGAGCACGATCGCCATGTACCGGCCCACGTTGTCCCCGGTGAGCTTCCCGAACTCGATGCCCCCCTGGGTGTCGAACGAGAGGTTGACCTCGAAGTCGTTGCTGTTCTGGCTGCGGTTGGCGTCGGCCCCGGCGAGGCTCTCGCCGGTGAGGGGCACTGCCTTGTCCACCAGGTAGGCCAGGTAGCTGTCGCAGGTTCCCTTCTGGGCCTGCGCGCTGACGCACTGGAGAAGGACCTGCCGATCGGAGGGAACGTCCTGCCGGGCATAGGCCAGGAGCGCCTCGCGGTCCTTGCCCTCGAGCTGCTCGTACCCGTTGGGCTTGACCAGCCGGATGCCCGAGTCCGCCGAAGGCGGATGCTTGGACACCAGCTGGCTGAAGAAGGTGCTCTTCTCGTCCACCATCCGGAACTCGAGCTGGGCGGTGGTGCCGATCAGCTCCTTGGCCTGCTCCGGATTCTGCTGGCCGGGGAGCGAGATTCTGGATCGAGTCGGTGCCCATCTTCCGCACGTCCACCTCGGCGACGCCCCACTTGTCGATGCGGCGGCGGATCACCAGCATCGCCTGGTCCACCGCGTCCTCGCGGAAGCGCGACACCTGGGTGTCCTTCAGCTGGTAGGTGAGTGTCTCGGGGGTCCGGCCGGTCCGGGTGAAGTCGTCGAAGCCCTTCAGCTCCTTCTCCACCCGGTCCAGCGCCGCCGCATCGGGGGCCTTCAGGGTGAGCTCGAGCTTCTCCGGATCGGTGCTGTAGGTGACGCCCTCGATCTTCTGGTCCTTGAGGTAGTTCACGATCTGCAGACCCCGACGCTCCACCCGCTTCTGGAGCGCGGTCTGGGTGTCCACCCGCATCACCATGTGGATGCCACCCTGCAGGTCGAGGCCGAGGTTCAACCGGTGCTTGGCGCTCGGCGCCCAGCGCGGCAGCTTCGACTGGAGCAGCTTCTCGTCGTTCCGCTGCGACTTGGGCAGCACGAAGAACGAGTAGTAGGTGGGGATCAAGTACCAGATCGCGCCGAGGGTGACGGCGATGATGATCGCCCACCGACCCCACTGACGACCCATCACTTGGACTCCTTCTCCGCCTTGGCGTCGTCGGACTTCGCCGACTCGGCCGGATCCTTCAGGACGCTCTGCACCGAGGTCTTGAGCACCCGGAGCTTGACGTTGTTCGCGACCTCGATCTGAACCTCGCGATCAGCGACCAGGAAGATGCGGCCGATGATGCCGCCCTGGGTGACCACCACGTCGCCCTTCTTGAGGTTGGCGAGGAGGGCCTTGTGCTCCTTCAGCTGCTTCTGCTGGGGCCGGATCATGAGGAAGTACATGATCGCGAACATCCCGGCGATGAAGATGAAGAGCGACGATGGGCTTCCGCCGGCCGCCTGGGCCAGGAGGACTTGGTGGGTGAACACGGGGGTGGACTCCGTCAGGGCCTCTCGAACCGGGGAATCGTGAGAGGGCGCGCATCCTTAGCAAGAGCATGACCCGGACGACAAGGCACGTCGCTCCCCTCCCCGGCAGGCGAGCACGGGCCCCGGGCAGGATCAGAACTGGATCAGACCCGGCCCTCTGAACGGACGTTCAACACCCCGGAGTTGCCCGAGATTCCTGGTTGGATTGGCTCGAGACCGGCAGGCGGGCGCCCTCGCCGCATCCCCGCGCGCATGGGGCGGATCAGCCAGGGCCTATTCAGCAGCCGGCACCCGGCCCGCTTCCCGCGCCCGGACGTCCTCCACGAACGCGCCGAGGCGGTCCTCGTCGATGGCCCGGCGCGCCTCGCGCATCAGCTCGAGGTAACGGTGCAGGTTGTGGAGCGTCGCCAGCCGCAGCGCCAGCAGCTCGTCGGCGGCGAAGAGGTGCCGGAGGTAGGCCCGGGAATGCGTGCGGCAGGTGTAGCAGCTGCATGCCGGGTCGGCGGGCCGCTCGTCCCGGGCGTGCACCCGGTTGCGGAGGTTGAGGCGGCCCTGGGTGGTGAAGAGCAGGCCGTTGCGCGCGCACCGGGTAGGGAGCACGCAGTCGAACATGTCCACCCCGGCGGCGATCGCGGTGACGAGGTCCACCGGGGTCCCCACGCCCATGAGGTACCGCGGCCGGTCCTCGGGGAGCAGCGGCGCCACCTCGGCCACCGAGGCATGCATCTCCTCGGGACGCTCGCCGACGGAGTAGCCCCCGAGCGCGTAGCCCGGGAGCTCCACCGCGCAGACCTCGTCGACGTGCCGGCGCCGGAGCTCGAGGTCCAGCCCTCCCTGGACGATGCCGAAGAGCGCGCTCCGGCCGCGGCTCCAGGCGCCCGCGCAGCGGTGCAGCCAGCGCGTCGTCCGGGCGAGGCTCTCCTCGAGGTACGCCCGCTCGGCCCTCGACGGCGGGCACTCGTCGAAGGCCATGACGATGTCCGCGCCGAGCGTCTCCTGGATCTGGATCGACCGCTCCGGCGTCAACAGCCAGCGGCTTCCGTCGAGGTGCGACTGGAAGCTCGCCCCCTCCTCGGTGATTCTTCGATTCTGGGCGAGGCTGTAGACCTGGAATCCTCCCGAGTCGGTGAGGATCGCCCGGTCCCAGGCCATGAAGCGGTGCAGCCCCCCGAGCGCACCGACCAGCTCCTCGCCCGGCCGGAGCATCAGGTGGTAGGTGTTGCCGAGGACGATCTCCGCCCCCAGCGCGTGAAGGTCGTCCTGGCCGACGGCCTTCACCGTGGCCTGGGTGCCCACCGGCATGAACACCGGCGTCTCCACCGTCCCATGGGGGGTGTGCAGCCGCCCGCGGCGGGCGTGGCTCCCGGCGTCCCGGTGAAGCAGCTCGAAGCGAACGCTCAAGGAACCGCTCCCGCGGCGATGAACGTCGCGTCCCCGTAGCTGAAGAACCGGTAGCGCTCGGCGACCGCGGCCCGGTAGGCGGCGAGCACACGCTCGCGGCCGGCGAATGCCGCCACCAGCATCAGCAAGGTGGAGCGCGGGAGGTGGAAGTTGGTGAGCAGCGCGTCCACCACCTGGAAGTCGTACGGGGGCCGGATGAAGAGCTGCGAGGAGCCCGTCCCGGCGCGCACCCCGGCGCCGTCGACCGCGCTCTCCAGGGTCCGCACCACCGTGGTCCCTACCGCCACGATGCGTCGCCCCTCGCCCCGGGCCCGGTTCACCGCCGCGGCGGTGTCCTCGGGGACGTGGTAGCGCTCGGCGTGCATCCGGTGGGTCGACTCGTCCTCGCCACGCACCGGGAGAAAGGTCCCCGGCCCGACGTCGAGGGTGACGAACCGCCGCTCCACGCCGCGGGCCCCCAGCTCGGCGAACGTCTCGGCGGTGAGGTGCAATCCGGCGGTCGGCGCGGCGACCGAGCCAACCACCCGCGCGTACACCGTCTGGTACCGGGTGCGGTCCAGGGCGGTGGGCTCGCGCGCCACGTAGGGTGGAAGCGGGACCTTCCCTGCCCGTTCCAGCAGTCCACCCACCGACCCCTCGGCCTCGAAGCGCACGCGGAGCTCGCCCTCGCCCGGCGCCTCCAGCACCGTCGCCGAGCCACCCTCGAGCTCGACCACCGTCCCTGGCCGGAGCCCCTTGCTGGCCTGGCCGAGACAGATCCAGCTCAGCGCACCGGCCGGACCGGAGAGCGCTCCGTCGGCGTCGACGTCGGCACCGGGACGAACCAGCAGGAGCTCCACCCGACCGCCGCTCCCCTGCTTCCGCCCGAGGAGCCGGGCTGGAACCACCCGGGTGTCGTTGAGAACCACGAGGTCGCCCCGGCGGAGCAGCCCCGGCCAGTCCCGGAACCGGCGGTGGGCGACCGCACCCGAGGTCCGGTCGAGCACCAGGAGCCGCGAGGCGTCGCGCTGCTCGAGCGGAGCCCGGGCGATGAGCGCCCCGGGGAGGTCGAAGTCGTAGTCGGAGACGGGCAACGAGGCCCGTCTTGTGAGGCAGGCACGCACCCCCGGTCAAGGGCCGCCGGCGGGCGCGGCCGCTGGCTGCACCTCGACCACCCCCCAGAGCATCGAGCGGTCCTCGCCGGCGACGTTGGTCGCACTGGCGCCCAGGGGCTCGCCGAAGCTGCGGAGAACCTGGATGGCGCCTGGCTGGGCCGCGCGCTCCACCGCCGCCAGCAGGCGGTCCCGGTACTCGGAGGGCGCGCCATCCAGGACGTTGGACAGGCTGAAGCCGCCGTAGCTGCCGGGCTCGCAGGACTCGAGGTAGGCCGCGGCGTCGGAGCAGACCAGGTCGATGGGATGGCGCGAGAGAGGCGGAGCGGGCGCCGTCTCGCCGAGCAGGAGCACGCGGGCGTACGGGTTGGAGGCGTTGGGGTGCCGGGCGAAGCACCGCTCCATCCGGCTGCGCATCACCCGTCCGAAGTGGCCGGGCAGGGCCTGCAGGAACGGCGAGGCATAGACCGCGCGGAGGCCGGTCACCGAGAGCAGCAGGTCCAGTCCCGCCCGGAAGCGACGCGTGTCCAGCCGCTCCTTCCAGAAGGCGAGCTGCGCCTCGACCGAGTCGAAGGCCAGGAACCGTTCGACGTCCCGCCGGCGCCACCCGGCGAGCGGAAGCAGCGCACGTCCGAAGGCGAGCAGGCGCTCGGCGCTGCCCACCCGCGCCGGAGCACCGGCGATCCGTGCCCTCGCGTAGTCGAGCTGGACGGGGTTGATGTCCACCGCGGTCACCGGATGCCACGTGGCGAGGGCCAGCGCGGTGTCGCCCGCGGAGGCGATGCAGAACACCGGCGCCCCGGGTGGAAATGCGCGGAGCTCGACCTGGGGATCCTCGTACATCTGGCCAAAGAGGATCCGCCGCGGGCCAGTGCGCTGATCGAAGCGGCCACCCGCCCAGGGCGTGTCGCCGGCGGTGGCGGTCACGGAGCCGCCGTCCCCTGCGCCGCGGCCACCCACATCAGGACGATCAGTGCCGCGTTCTTCACCACCATCCCCCCCGGGTCGTGGATGAGCTTGCGGGCGAAGAGGAGCCCGTTGGCGTTCATCCCCACCAGGAGCACGGTCTGCACCACCGCGGCCCAGACCGGCTCCCAGCCGGAAAGCACCCACACCCCGAGCAGGGACTCGAGGATGCCCAGCCCCTTGAGGAACGGGGGTCCTGCGCTGGGTCCGAGGAAGGGGACCGCTTCGACGATCCGCTCCTGCTCGGGAAGCCGGCCCAGCACCTTGCACCACAGCCCCTCGTACAGCCACACCGCGGCGATGGCCGAGCGGACCAGCACCGGCGGGGGCATCAGGTCGATCGCGAGATTCATCGTGGACGCTACAGAGCACGTGCCGGTCCGAGTTTCACCGGCCTTCGGCTGCCACGCCGGTCAGTACAGCGTCTGCAGCTCGGTCCCCGGGTAGAAGTGGGCGAGGATGGCCCGGTAGTCCTGGCCGGAGTCGGCCATCTCCTTGGCTCCCCACTGGGAGAGGCCGGCGCCGTGTCCCAGGCCGCGGCCGGTGAGCACGGCCCCGCCGCCCGAGCTGGGGGCCACGTCGAAGGCGAGGGAGCGAACCCGGTCGTACCCGAGCCGCTGGCGGAACTCGACCCCGCTGAGGCTCCTGCCCCCGAGCTCGAGTCGGCGGACGCGGCCGGTGGGTGTCCGCGCCGCAACCCGGAGCTCGCCCCGACCGCCGCCGAAGGCCCGCTCCAGCGCGCCGGCCTCGAGGTCCGCCTTCCAGCGGGTGGCCGGCCCAGGGCGGCACTCGCAGGCGACGCTCTGGAGATAGGGCAGGTCGCGGCCGAGCGCATCGAGCCCGGTCTCGGTGTTCCCCTCGCAGGAGGCGTGGAAGTAGGCCTCGATGGGCGCCAGCTGGAAGGTGAGGACTTGCCCGGCGGTGGCAGCAGTGGCGGCGCGCGTCCGGGGGTTCTCGCGGTTCACCCCGCCGTAGACCTGGGCGAGCACGCTGCTGCCGAGGTGAACGGGCTGCCCGAGGGCGTCGATCTTCCGCTGGAGGGCGTAGGTGCGCGCGGCGACTGCCTGGGCCTTGAGGGCCTCCATGGGGAAGCCCACCGGCATCTCGCCGCCGAGGACCGCGGCCACGTAGTCCTCGAGCGGGAGCACGTTGACCAGGAGTACCTTGCTGCCCCTGGGCAGGGCGACCACCTCGCCGCGGACCTCGGTGCTGCCGGCGCGGAGGGCGTGCCCGGTGTCGGAGGTGCGGAACCGGATCGCGCCCTCCACCCGCTCGCCCTCCACCTCCAGCGCGTCGCCGACGTGGCGGATGCGGACCTCGTCGCGGTCGAGCGGCTGGAACGGGCCGTCCTCGGAGTCCGGACCGAGCTGCAGCCCCTTTCCCCGGACGACGACCTCGCGCTCGGGGCGCTCACCCATCGCGATGCGGACGGTCTCGGCGGCGTGCGCGCTGGTGGCGATGAGGAGCGGAAGGAGGAGGACCGGGCGCATCGCTGGCCCAGGATCGCCGCTCTCGCTGGCCTGCGCCAGAACGTCGCCACCGGCCGGTGAGCGGGTGCACCCTGGGGGCGCGCTAGAATGGCATGCGTGCTCTTCCTTCTGTTCGCCACGCTCGGGCTCATCGCGCCGGGGGCGAGTGAGGGCGCACGGCCCGGCGACCTTCCGCTCTTCGTCGTCGAGCGGAGCCGGGTGATCTGGCCACAGAGGTGCTCACGCGCGGCGAGCCAGGTTCCCGCCGAGCTTCGGTCGCAGATGCGCAGAGCCCTCGGGGACAAGGGCCTCTTGATCGGCGACGGGCGGATGGACGAGGTGACGTTCGAGACGCCGGAGTGCATGCCGGGCGAGTGCGGTAGCGGACAGCTCTCGGTCCCGCTCGCGGTGCGGCAGTCCGAGCGGTCCGGCATCGTCCTGCCGGCCGGTCGGATCGAGACCGGGGCGATTCATCCGTTGAGGCTGGTGGGCATCGAGGGGAGCGATCCGGACGGTCTTCGACCCGGGCTGGGGCCGGCCATGGAGTCTCCTCCGCCCTGCGGTGAGCCGCCGCCGGCGCCCTCGGTGTCGCCCGCGAGCGGGCTGCTGGTCAGCTGCCTCAGCTACCTCGAGGCGAGCGGAGATCTCGGTGTGCAGGTCCAGGGACGCGGCCGACTGCAAGAGAACGGCTTCGCGCTCTACGACGTCGTTCGCTTTCGCGTGCTCCCGCGGCGCGAGGGGAAGCGGGTCCTCGGGCCATGGCATTGGCAGCCGCGGGGGAAGGGCTCCCACCTCCCCGTTCCCGTCGCCGCCCTCTCCGGAGCGAAGGGGACCGATCTCCGGCTGCTGTGGTTACGCCGGGAGGGAATCTGCTGTCCCAGCGCCGCGAGCGCCTGGGTGACGGACGTGGGCGAGCAGGTCCGGGACGGACCGCAGCACGTCGCCGGATTCGGACAGCCGTGTGACTGATGCCCGGCGCTACGAGGCGCGCGCCGCCCAGACCTCGTCGTACGGGCAGCGACAGTCCGTCTCCTCGGGCTCCGGGTACACGTACCGCTTGCCCAGGTAGTTCCGGAAGACGGTCTCGTGCCCGCGGCGCTCCACCAGGTACTCGGGCTGGAGCGTCACCTTCCCTCCCCCGCCCGGGAGGTCGACGGCGAGGTGCGGGACCGCGAGGCCGGTGGTGTGCCCGCGCAGCTGCTCGAGGATCGCGACCCCCGCGGAGAGCGGTGTTCGCAGGTGCTCCAGCCCCTCGGCCAGGTCCATCTGGTGCAGGTAGTACGGCCGCACGCGCGTCCTGAGCAGCGCGTGGTTCAGCTCCTTCAGGATGCGGGCGTCCGAGTTCACCCGCCGCATGAGCACCGTCTGGTTCTCCACCGGCACGCCGTGGTCGACCAGCCGTTCGCAGGCGGCGCGGGCATCGGCGGTCAGCTCCTTGGGATGATTGAAGTGGGTGACCACGAAGAGCGGAGCGTGGCGGCGGAGGAGCCGCGCCAGCTCCTCGGTCACCCGCATCGGGAGCGTCACCGGAACCCGGGTCCCGATGCGCAGCATCTCCACGTGGGGAATCGCCCGCAGCTCGCCGAGCAGCGCGTCCAGCCGCTCGTCCAGAAGCAAGAAGGGGTCACCGCCCGAGACCAGCACGTCCCGGACCTCGCGGTGGGCGCGCACGTAGGCGACGCCGTCCGCCCAGGCATCCCGTCCGAGCACCGCCTCCCCACCCCGGGTGATGCGCCGCCGGGTGCAGTGGCGGCAGTAGGTCGAGCAGCTGTCGAGGGCAAGGAAGAGCACCCGGTCCGGGTACTTGTGCACGATGGCCGGCACCGGGCGATGCGGATCCTCGCCCAGGGGGTCGCGCAGCTCACCGGGTCGGATCCGTGCCTCCGCCCGGGTGGGAATCGCCTGCATCCGCACCGGACAGAAGGGGTGCTCCCGGTCGACCAGTGACAGGTAGTAGGGCGAGATGCCCAGGCGGAACAGATGCTGCGTCTCCACGCACCCGCGGCGCTCGTCGTCGGTCAACGGCACCAGACGCGCCAGCAGCTCCAGGGAGCGGATGGAGTGGCGCATCTGCCACCGCCAGTCGCCCCACTGCTCCTCGGTCGCCTCGGGGAAGAGGCGGCGCCAGTCCGCACCCTGCATCGCGTGCTCGCCGCTCAGGCCCGGGCCTGCGCGCGCCACCACTCCTGGCCCGACTCGGGCAGCGTGTACACCGGGTCGTAGTACTCGTACCGCCGCTCGAGCGCGTAGGGGTCCGACAGCTCGATGCCCGTCCGGTAGTTCTTGGTCCAGTAGGAGATGCCGTGCTCGCGATCGTACTCCGCCACCTGGTGCACCCAGCGCTTCCCCACGAACGGCACGTCACAGACGATGCGCGGCGTGGCGAACCCCGGCAGGTAGCCCATGATGTCGTGCTGGAGCTGCTGCGCCTCCGCCACCGACGTCCGCCAGTGCTCGGAGTTGGGGATGATGTCGCACATGTAAAAGTAATACGGGAGGATGTGTGCGTGGTCCTGCAGGGTGAAGCACAGCTCCAGGAGATCCTTCGCCGTCGCGTTCACCCCGCGCAGCAGCACGCCCTGGTTCCGGATGTCACGGAACCCGGCATTCAGCACCGCATCGGCCGCCTTCTGCACCAGGGGGGTGAGCTGCCGGGCGTGGTTGACGTGGGTGTGGAGCGCGAGCTGCGCACCCCGCTCGAAGGCCTTCTTCGCCAGCCGGGCGAACCCCTCGAGCACCTTGGGCTGGAGGAAGTGCTGTGGCAGCCCCATGAACCCCTTCGTGGCGAGCCGGATGTCACGGATGTTGGGAATGTCCAGCAGCTGGGAGACGAAGCTCTCCAGGGTCTGGATGGGGAGGTTCGCCACGTCGCCGCCCGAGACCACCACGTCGCGCACGCCGGGGGTCCGGCGGAGGTACTCGAGGATCTTCTCGTAGCGCTCGGGCTGGGGCAGCGCGAAGCGATGCTTCTCCACCTGGGGCACGTCGTTGCCCACCAGGTCCATGCGGGTGCAGTGGCCGCAGTACTGAGGACAGGTGGAGAGCATCTCGGCCAGCACCTTGGTCGGGTAGCGGTGGGTCAGCCCCTCCACCACCCACATGTCTGCCTCGTGAAGGCTGTCGCGGCTGGCGCGGGGGTGGTTCGGCCAGTCGGATCGCCGGTCGACGAAGGCCGGGAGCATGTACCTGCGCACCGGGCAGTGCCACAGGTCGTCCAGATCCATGGTGTTCAACATCTGCGGCGGGATGAGGATCGACATCGTCGCCCGCTCCCGCTGGTCCCGGTCGACGCTCGCCAGCAGCGTGTCGGGGATGAGGTCGCCGAGGGCGTCCTTCAATTCCCGGAGGTTCTTGACCGTGTGCCGCCGCTGCCACAGCGCGCTCTCCCAGTCGGCGCGGGAGGCGGAGCGGTAACCGGGAATGCGGGTCCAGTCCGGCTCCCGGAACTCCCGCTCGAGCGGATAGACGAAGGGCTGAGGCGCGGTGGCGGCCACCGGTGGGCGGCCGCCCGGCGACACGGCCGCGCCACCGCGCGCGGGCGCCAGAGGGTTGAGGGGCTTCACGTCCATGAGATGAGCGGTCCTACTACAGAACGTGCAGCCCGGGGCTTCCCGGAGAGGGAGCGTCTCCAGACGGCCGGTCAGCCCCTCAGCCCACCCACCCGGAACATCAGCTCGAGGAAGAGCCCGTGAATGCCCAGCCCCCGGAGGGGCAGCGCGAAGACCGATCCGTCCCGGAGACGGGCCGGGACCGAGAGCTGGACCAGCTCCTCGTGCTCCACCATGCCCTGCCCGTTGCAACGGCTGCAGGCGAACGGGCCGATGGACCCCGAGCCGTGGCAGGAGCGGCAGGGGTAGAAGACCGGGACGGTGAGCTCGAGCAGCCCGCCGCGGGCGGCGCGGTCCGGTGGGAGCACCACCTCGAGCCGGAGCGCCTCCGGGCGCTGCGACTTGGGCAGGTCCGGATGGGTGAAGCTCCGGCGAAACCGGCTGGCCACCTCCTGAAGGCCGGGCCGGCGGACCGCGAAGTCGCGAAAGAGCGAGATGGGCACCGGCGCCAGCGGCTCGGCCTCGGGCCATGGCGCGGGCGTGATGGGCCGGCGGCGCTCCACCATGCGCTCGCCTCCATCGCGCAGACCCGCATCGTAGGAAGCCCGGCGGTCCGGATCCGCGAGCACCCGGTACGCCGCGACGATGTCCTGGAAGAAGGGCATTCCTTGCGAGCCGGCGCGGTCCGGGTGGTAGCGCTGGACGAGCTCGCGAAACGCGCTGCGGATTCCGTGCGACGACTCGAGGGGATCGACCCCCAGGACGACGTAGTAGTTCCTGGTCTCCATCGGCCCTCCGGCGGGCGAGCGACGGACCTCGGCCAGGAGGTCGGGGCAACTTCGCCCGAGCCAGAAGCGACCACTAACGCAGCCCGGGGCGCAGTCAAGCCTCGCCTGCCGGCCAGGTGGCGGACCGGTTGTTGCACCCCGGAGGGTGTCCGTCACCAGGAGACGCATCATGGCCACCGTCCTCGTCGTCTATGCCACCCGCGACGGGCAGACCCGGAAGATTGCCGAGCGCATCGCGACCGTTCTCCGGGTCCGCCGTCACGCCGTCGAGCTGCTCGACGCCGCCCGGCCGTCCCGCGAGCTGGACCTCGGGCGCTTCCAGGCGGTCTTCGTCGGCTCGCCGATCCACGCCCAGGGATACCTGCGACCCGTCGTTCGGTTCGTCCAGGAGCACCGCGCGGCGCTCGAGCGCGTCCCGACCTTGTTCTTTTCGGTGGGGCTCGCGGTGCTCAGCAAGGTGAGCGACGGCCGGGCGCAGACCATGGAGATCGTCGACAAGCTCATCGCCACCACCGGCTGGCGTCCCGGGCGGATCGAGCTGGTCGCCGGGGCGCTCCCGTACACCCGGTACAACTTCCTCGTTCGCTTCGTGATGCGGCGGATCTCGAAGAAGGAGGGCGGGGACACCGATACCTCGCGCGACTACGAGTACACCGACTGGAGCGCGGTCGACCGCTTCGCGCTCGAGCTCGTGGACGAGGCCACGGCGAGGCGCGCCCCCGGGGCACCGACCCCACCCACCCGGGGCACGGGCCCGGAGGCGCGGGCATGAGCGCGTCCCCGGATGGAGTCAGCCGCGCCTTCCAGACCTTTCTGGACGAGGCACCAGGACAGGCAGAGGCGTGGCTGGGCGCGGCCCGAAGGCTGGAGGAAGCCACCGCGCTCGACGAGAAGACCTTGCACCTTGCCTACTTGGCCGTGCTCGCGGCGATGCGCCTCCAGGGGGGCCTTCCGGCACATGTCCAGCTCGCCCGGGAGGCGGGCGCTTCGCGTGCGGAGATCGCGAGCGCGGTGCTGGTGGGACTCCCGGCCGCCGGGAACATGGTCATCCAGTCACTGCCCATCGCGCTCGCAGCCTACGATGCGGCGGAACGTTCCAGCAGGGACGGTCAGGCGACGGCGCGAACGCAACCGGTGCGCCCCGGTCGACGAAGGGCGCAGCCACTGCAGAGGGGTCACTCGAAGCGGAGCGCGTCGATGGGATCCAGGCGCGAGGCCTTCCGCGCCGGGTAGAGGCCGAACACCACCCCCACCAGCGCGCTGAACCCCAGCGAGAGGACCACCGTCCCGGCGCGGATGATGGTGGGCCAGTGGAACTCGTGCGCCAGCAGCAGCGCTGCGCCGATGCCGACCGCCACGCCGATCAACCCGCCGCCCGCCGAGAGCGCGAGGGCCTCGGCCACGAACTGGGTCAGGATGTCGCCCGGCTTTCCCCCCACCGCCATGCGGATGCCGATCTCCCGCGTCCGCTCGGTGACGCTGACCAGCATGATGTTCATGATGCCGATCCCACCCACCAGCAGCGAGACCGCGGCGATGCTGGCCAGCAGCGTGGTCAGTACCTGGGTGCCCTGGGCCTGGGCGCTGGCGATCTCCGAGAGGTTCCGGACCGAGAAGTCGTCGTCGATGCCCGGGGCCAGCCGGTGCCGATCACGGAGGAGCCCGGCGATCTGCTGCTGCGCGCGACCGGTCGCGTCGGCCGACACCGCGCCCACGAAGATGGCGCCGGGGAGGAACTTGCTCAGCCCACCTTGGATCTTGGCCTGGAACGTGGTGACCGGAACGAAGGCCGCATCGTCGTAGTCCTGCCCCATGGGTGACTGGCCCTTCTTCGCCAGCACCCCGATGACCTGGAAGGGCACCATCTTGATCCGCACCGTGCGGCCCACCGGATTGGCGCCCGTACCGTAGAGCTTCTCCACCACCGTCTGCCCGAGCCACACCACCTTCGCCCCTGCGGTGACGTCCTCGGCGGTCATCCGCTGGCCAGCCGCGACGGACCAGTTCCGGATCTGGAAGTACTCGGGCGTCGTGCCCACCGCCGGGGTGGTCCAGTTCTGCTCCTCCGCCTGGACCACGCTCGCTGCCCGCAGCACCGGCGCGGCGAGCTTCACTGCGCTCAGCTCGGTCTGGATCGCCTTCAGGTCCTCCCAGGTCAGGGTGGGCTGGGTTCCGAATCCCCCTTGCATTCCACCGGTCGCCGTGGAGCCCGAGAGAACGATGAGGAGGTTGGTCCCCATCGACTCGAAGGTCTGCTGCACCCGGTACTTCGCGCCCTCGCCGATGGCGGTCATGGCGATCACCGCGGCCACCCCGATGACCACCCCGAGCGTTGTCAGGAAGGAGCGCAGCCGGTTGCGCCCGAGCGCACGGCCGGCGAGCCGCACCAGGGTGCCCGCTCTCATGCGGTGGCCTCCGCCGGCATCGAGACCAGGCTGGGATCGGCCCGCATCGGGCTCTGCCGGCGGTCGCTGAGGATGCGTCCGTCGCGCATCCCCACCATCCGCCCGGCACAGCGGCCGATGTCCGCCTCGTGGGTGACCAGAAGGATGGTCACCCCTGCCCGGCCGAGCTCCTGGAAGATCTGCATCACCTCCATGCTGGTGCGGGTGTCGAGCGCGCCGGTGGGCTCGTCGGCCACGATGAGTCGCGGGTCGTTCACCACTGCGCGGGCGATGGCGACCCGCTGCTGCTGTCCACCCGACAGCTGGTTCGGTGGATGCGCCGCGCGGTCGGCGAGGCCCACCCGCTCGAGGGCACCGAGCGCGCGCTCCCGCCGCTCCCGCGCGGGGAGCCCGGCGTATACCAGCGGCAGCTCCACGTTCTCCAGCGCGGTGGTCCGCGGGAGCAGGTTGAAGTGCTGGAAGACGAAGCCAATCTGTCGGTTACGCACCTCGGCCAGACGCGCCCGCGAGAGCCCGCCCATCTCGGCGCCGCCGAGGCGGTACGTGCCCGAGGTGGGTCGATCCAGGCAGCCGACGATGTTCATCAAGGTCGACTTGCCCGAGCCGGAAGGGCCCATCACCGCCACGAACTCGCCCTCGTCGATGCGGAGGTCCACGTGTTGCAGCGCCGGGACCTCCACCTCGCCCATCCGGTAGATCTTGCTCACGTCCTCGAGCGGAGATCAGCGGCGCCACCGGTACGCCTCTAGAAGACCCGGCCATAGCTGCCCGGTCCGCTCCTGGACGGCGCCACTGCCTCGGTGACCACGGCGTCGCCGTGGTCGAGGCCTCCCTCGAGCACCTCCGAGAGCACGCCATCCGAGACGCCGATGCGAACAGGCACTGGACGCGGCTGGCCGTCCCGGAGCACCCACAGCAGCCGCTGGTCCGGCCGGAGGACCGGAACGGCAGGAGCGCCGCTCACCATCGCCGGGGGAGCCCGGAAGCGCACCGCCGCGTTCGGCACCCGGAGGACGTCGGCCCGGTCGGCGTAGACCACCGTCACGTTCGCGGTCATCCCGGGCTTCAGCTTGAGCTCGAGGTTGTCCACGTCGATGACCGCGTCGTAAGTGACCACGTTCTGCACGGTCTGGGGCGCGTTGCGCACCTCCCGGATGGTCCCGCGGAACGTCTCCGCGGGGTAGGCGTCGACGGTGAAGCTCGCCGCCATCCCCGCGGCGATGCGCCCCACGTCCGCCTCGGCCACGCTGGTGTCCACTTGCATTCTCCGGAGGTCCTGGGCCACGAGGAACAGCGTGGGCGACTGAAGGGTGGCGGCGACGGTCTGCCCCACGTCCACGTTCCGCGAGATGACGACTCCGTCGATTGGCGCGACGATGGTGGTGTAGGCCAGGTTGATCTCCGCCTGGTGCAACGTGGCCCGGGCGTCCGCCTCCTGCGCCAGCGCGGCGCGGCCCTGCGCCTGCGAGACCCGAAGTGCCGTCTCGCTGTCGTCCAGCGCGGACTGCGACACCAGGGACTCCTTGCGCAGGGCCCGGTTTCGCTCGGTCTGGATCCGGGCATTGGCGAGCTGCGACTCGGCGAGCTGACGGTTAGCGGCCGCGGTCTGGACCTTCGCCCTCGCCTGCTCGACGGCTGCCGCGTACAGCGAGGGGTCGATGCGGGCGACCACCTGCCCCTTGCGGACGACCGTGTTGAAGTCGGCGCCGAGCCACTGGATGCGTCCAGAGATCTGGCTCCCCACCTGCACCGTGACCAGCGCCGAGAGCGTCCCCGAGGCAGTCACCCGCGCCTGGATCGGCCCCCGAGAGACCAGGGTGGTCTCGAACTTGAAGACGCTCGGCTTGACCTGGCGTGGACGGAGCGCCTCGAACACCAGCGCCACGACGACCGCCAGCAGCACCAGCCCCCCCGCGAGCAAGGGACGCCAGTGCCGTCGCAACCAGCCGCTGGCCGGACGGTCGCGACGGTCGGGCTCCTCGCCCGTGGCGACCACTCCGCGGTGCACCGATTCCATGCTCCACCATGCTGCATCGCGCATGCCCGTGAACCCCTGGAAGATCGCGGAGATGTCCACGGCGCGGCGCAGTTCCTGCGCGACGCAGCTCCCCGGCGCAGGGCAGGCGCATCGACTTCGCCCGAGCCACCTCCGGCGCACGCTGGACCGCAGAGCCCGGGGCCCACGAGTTGCACGTGGGCCTTCCCCGGCATGGACGAACGACCGGACCGCGTGGCCGGGGCGATGACCCTGATGACCGGCTTCGCCGAGCGCACCGGTGTGGTCGGCGAGCGGCCACAGGTCCGGTACCTGTGGACGGACGCCTTCGCGCTCTGCAACCTCGTCGGGCTGGCGCGGGTCCTGGGCAGGCCCGGGCTGCTCCGGCTCGCCGGGCTGCTGGTGGCCCGCGTCCACCACACGCTCGGACGTCACCGGCCGGACGACGCTCGCGCCGGCTGGATCAGCGGCGCCAGCGACGCCGAGGGCGAGGCACACCCCACCCGGGGCGGACTGCGCATCGGCAAGCGGCTCCCGGAGCAGGCTCCGGGTCAGCCGGCGGACGACCGCCTGGAGTGGGACCGCGACGGGCAATACTTTCACTACCTGACGCGCTGGATGCACGGGCTCGACCAGCTCGCGTGCGCAACTGGCGACGCGTCCCTCAACCTCTGGGCCCGCGAGCTCGCCGCCGCGGCCTTCGCCGGGTTCGTGCTGCCCGGACCGGAAGCGCCCTCTCGGCTGGCCTGGAAGATGAGCATCGACCTCTCGCGGCCGCTGGTCGCCTCGATGGGACAGCACGATGCCCTGGACGGGGCCGTCGCCTGCGCCCAGCTACGGCAGACCGCGGCGGCGTTCGGCGCTCCTCCGGAGGGACCCGGGCTGGAGCACGAGGAGCGGGTACTGCGGGACATCGCCGAGCGCGTCGCCTGGCCCACCGCGGACCCCCTCGGAATCGGAGGCCTCCTGGCCGATGCCGCGTGGACCGCCCAGCTCGTCGCCGCCGGGGCGTTCGACGCCCCGCTCCTCCTGCCGCGGCTGCTGGAGTCTGCGCTCCCGGGACTGCAGCACCTCCGCGCCGTCTCCGAGCTCGAGGGCGACCCGGCCCGCCGGCTGCCCTTTCGTGAGCTGGGGCTGGCCATCGGCCTCGAGGCGCTCGGGGTCGTCGACCTCGCGCTGCAAGCCGCGCCCGACCGCTTCGCCGAACGAGAACGGACGAAGCGGATGCTCCGCAGCCTCCAGGAGCACCTGCCGTTCGGTGCGGCGCTCCGCGCCTTCTGGCTCGAGCCCCGGAACCAGAGAGCGCCGACCTGGAGCGACCACCTGGACATCAACGCGGTGATGCTCGCCACGAGCCTGGTGCCGGAGGGTTACCTGGTGCTGCGGGCTCCCGAGCCGTCGCCGGACGGCGCCGCGGCCGGGGGCGCTCCGGAGCTCACTTCACCGCGCCGGTCGTCATCCCCGAGATGAAGTAGTCCAGTGACAGCGCGTACACGATGACCACCGGGATGGACCCGAGCACCGCCGCGGCCATCAGCGGGCCCCAGAAGTAGACGTCCCCGCGCACCATGTCGACGGTGATGCCCACCGGGAGCGTCCGGTTGAAGGTCGAGCTGATGAAGGTCAGCGCGTAGACGTACTCCTGGAAGGACAGGGTGAAGGCGAAGATGGCCGCGGTGAGGATGCCCGGGAGCACCACCGGGATGACCACCAGCCGCAGCATCTGCAGCCGGGTCGCCCCGTCGAGCAGCGCCCGCTCCTCGATCTCCTTGGGCACGCTCCGGAAGAACCCCATCAGCAGCCAGGTGCAGAAGGGAATGGTGAAGGTGGGGTAGCTGAGGATCAGCGACCAGATGCTGTTGTCCAGCTTGAGCGCGCCCACGAACTGCGAGAAGGGGATGAAGAGGATGGTGGACGGGATGAGGTAGGTGAGGAAGATCGAGATGCCGATCGCGCTGTTCCCGGCGAAGCTCAGCCGGGCCAGGCCGTAGGCCGCCGGGACCGCGAAGACCAGGGTGATCAGAACCACCATCAGCCCGGTGATCAGGCTCACCTGCATCCAGCGCCAGAATGGGGTGGTGACCAGATAGCGATAGTGGGTGAGGCTGGGGCTGCGCACATGGATCACCCCCACGACGTCGTTCGGATGGGCCACGTTGCCTGCCGGCACGTCGATCTCGCTCAGGACTCCGTCCACCGGGCTGAACACCGGCTGATCCCCCACGAAGGCGATCGGCGTGGGGTGACGCTCGCTGTCGGAGCGGGTGGTGTGCGATCCGGGCCCCACGTTCCAGCGGATCGGACCCTCGGCGTACGAGGCGGGGATGATGATGTCCTTGTGGTAGGGCCGCCCGGTCACGTCGACCTGGCTGAACCAGAACGGGTTCCGCTGCAGATCGTAGAGGTTGGCATCCGCCTTCAGCGAGGTGACCAGCATCCAGTAGAAGGGGAAGAGCGCAAAGAACAGGAACGGCAGCATCCCTACCCACGAGGCCAGGTGGGGGCGGAAGCGGCGCCAGAGCAGACGGGTGCGAACGCTGGGAGCCACCACCTCGTCAGGCCTCCTTCCTGAGGAAGCGCAAGATCAGGAACACCATCACCGCCATGAGCGGGAACATGAAGAGCGACGTCGCCGCGCCCTTCCCCAGGTAACCGGCGTTCACCCCCAGCTGGTACGCGTACGTCGCGAGCACCTGGGTCTGATCGAACGGCCCCCCCTTGGTGATGATCCAGATGGTGTTGAAGTCGGTGAAGCTGAAGATCACCGAGAAGAGGAGTGACACCATCAGGATGGGACGGACCATCGGACCGATGATGTAGAGGAACCGCTGGAAGGCGTTGGCGCCGTCCAGCCGGGCGCGCTCGAGGATCTCGTCGGGGATCGCGGTGAGTCCGGCCAGGATGACGATGGCGGTGAACGGGAACCCACGCCACACGTTCACCATCACCACGCTGAACATTGCCCACTGGGGGTCGCCCCGGAAATTGATGATGTTCGCCGGGCTGAGGATGCCCCAGTGCACCAGGCACCAGTTGATGACGCTGTAGGTGGAGTCGAGGATCCACAGCCAGGCCTGGGCGCTGATCGCGATGGGGATGACCCAGGGGATGACCACCAGGCCACGGAGCAGCCGGCGGGCCCCGAACTTCCGGTTGAGGAGCAGCGCGCAGGGCACGCCGATCATCAACTTCAAGATCTCCGTCCCGAAGGTGTACTTGAAGGTGTTGACCACCGCGAGCCGGAAGTTGGGGTCCTGCACCACCCCGGTGCCGTTGGTCCGGATCTGCGTGTTGGCCTTGACCAGGAAGGTCGACTCCAGAGCCTTCTTCAGCGCCGCCCGGTCAGGAAACGGACCGAGGCGGATCGGCTCTTCCGGGGCATGCGCCACCACCGCGAATCCGCCCTTGGCCGGATGCACCAGCCAGTCGAGCTCGTTCACCACCGTGTCTGCCTGGAACTCGGCGTCCGAGGCGCTCTCCATGGCGAAGAGCGGGATGGTGCGCCCGGCGATCGCCACCGAGGTCCGGAAGAGCGCGCTGTCGGGGGTGGTCTCGAGCTTCGCCCCGCTCCGGGCCTGCAGCAGCGCGTCCGCCTCGGCGCGGGTGGGCACGGTGGCGATGACGAAGTCGTTGGCCCGGACCTCGTAGCTGACCACCTTCGAGTAGTTGTCCAGACCAACCCAGTTCCATTTGAGGTGCCCGGCCTCGGCGTCGGTCAGGCTGAGCCAGATCGCCATCAGGAAGGGGTAGGCGATGAAGACGGAGAGGTAGAGAACCGCCGGCAGCACCAGCACGTATCCCAGGGGCGCTTCCCGCTCGAGGAACGGAGTGCGGGGGACGGCGGGCTGCTCCTCGAGGCGCGCCTGCGCTGCGGGAAGGGTCCTCAGAGCGCAAACTCCGTCTGCCGGTCGAAGAGGTGCATCTGCGCGGTGTCGAAGAAGAGGTCCACGCTCTGGTGTGGCTTCAGCTCTCCCTGGAGCTCGGTCTCGATCTGGAGCAGGCCCGCTTCGCACCGGGCGGTGATGATGGCCTCGTGCCCCAGCGGCTCGACCACGTCGATCACCGCGGGGACCTTCACCCGGGTCCCGTTGCCCTGGCCACCGAGCTGGATGTGCTCGGGGCGGATACCCACGATCACCGAGCGTCCGCTGGAGCCGGTGATCCGCGGGCGTGGGACCGGCAGGGTGAGGCTTCCCTTCAGGTCCACCGAGAGGCCCGCCCCCTCCCCTCTCAGCTCGCCTTCGAAGAAGTTCATCGGCGGCGTTCCGATGAACCCGGCCACGAAGCGATTCGCCGGACTCCGGTAGGCCTCGAGCGGGGTGGCCACCTGGCAGATCTTCCCCTTGTCCATGATCACAATCCGGTCGCCCATGGTCATCGCCTCGACCTGGTCGTGGGTGACGTAGATCATGGTGGACTTCACGCTCTGGTGGAGCCGCTTGAGCTCGGTCCGCATGTGGACCCGGAGCTTGGCGTCGAGGTTGGACAGCGGCTCGTCGAAGAGCAGCACCCCGGCCTGGCGACACAGCGCCGCGCCCACCGCCACCCGCTGGCGCTGGCCGCCGGAGAGGGCCCGGGGCTTGCGCTGGAGCAGGTCGCTCAGGCCGAGGATGCCGGCCGCCTCCTTCACCCGGCGGTCGATCTCCGACTTCGGCATCCGGCGCAGCTGCAGGGAGAAGGCCATGTTCCGGTACACCGTCATGTGCGGGTAGAGCGCGTAGCTCTGGAACACCATGGCGATGTCGCGGTCCTTCGGCGGCAGGTGGGTGATCGACCTGCCGCCGATGCTGATGTCCCCACCGCTCACGTCCTCCAGACCGGCGATCATCCGCAGCGTGGTCGTCTTCCCGCAGCCGGAGGGCCCCACCAGGATCACGAACTCGCGATCCTTGACGGTGAGGTCCACCCCGGCCACGGCGGCCACGTCGCCGAAGCGCTTCTCGAGTCCGGTGAGGACGACCTCCGCCATCAGCCCGCCACTGCCCGGAGCTTCTTCTCCGCGTCGTCCATGGCGGCGCGGGGCGATTTCCCGCCGTTGGCCACCTCGGCGAACATGGTGGGGATGATGTACTTGGCGTACATGCTGGTGGCGGTCTTGGTCATCGGGCCGGGGTAGCCGATGAACTTCACCCACTCGTTGAAGTCTTGCTCGATCTGAAGCTTGGGCTCGTGTCCGATGACCGGCATGGGCTTCTTGAGGAAGTTCTTCAGGAAGGGATGGTTGTAGCCGGTGGACGCTTCCATTCCCTCCAGGCCCTCGGCGTTCATCTGGTACAGGAACTCCTTGGCCAGGTCCTGCACCTGGCTGAACTTGTAGATGCCGTAGGACATCGTCCGCGCACCCCCGATGCGCCCCGCGGCGCCGAGCGGCGGCGGCTGGATCTCCAGCGCCTTGTAGACGTCCGGGTTGTCCTTGGCCGCGGTCCGGTAGGCGCTGATGGGATTGCAGACCATCGAGCCCTTGCCCGAGGCGATGAAGCGGTTGTTGGAGGTGTCGTCCCAGCTGAGCACCTCGTCGGTCATCGTCTCCTTGTAGAGCGCGGTGCCCCACTTGAGCACGTCGACGATCTCCTTCCTGGCGAAGGCGATGTTGCCCTGCTTGTCGAACATGTATGCCTTGAAGGCGAGCATGATCGGGTAGAGGTCGTCGTTGGCGTCCGGGGTCTGCGAGTAAGGAATGCCGATGGGATGGCCGATCTTCTTCAGCTTCCCGCCGATGCGGATGATGTCCTCGTAGGTGGTCTTGGAGTTGTAGTCCTCCTTGACCTGGTCGAGGTACGCCCGGTTCACGATCCACGGGTAGCGGATGTACCAGTGGGGGATGGCCAGCCACTTCCCCTTCACCACCGCGATGCTCTCCGAACCGGGGCTCCAGCCGCCGAACTGCTTGCCGAGCCGGTTGGCCACGTCGGTGACGTCGACCTCCACCTGATCATAGAGCCAGGCCCCGGTGCCGTTGAGGTGGAAGATGTCGTGGCCCCCGCCCCGGGAGATGTCCGCGGCGATGGCGGTGGGCAGGTCGGCGGTGGCGACGAAGTCGACCTCCACCTTGCAGTTGTGCTTCTCGCCGAACTTCTTGGCGAAGCCGCTGAAGTACGTGTCGTACGCCGGCACGAAGTGCTTCCAGTGCACGATCTTGAGCACCTTCTCCGTCTGCGCCGAGGCCTTCCGGGAGAAGATCGTCGGCGCAGCGAGCGCTGCTCCGACTCCCAGCGAGCCCTGGATGAACGTCCGGCGCTTCAGCAGACCCTTCTTCCGCGTTCCATCACTCACGGTGTTCCTCCTGGTGACTGGACTGCAGAGACCTCCCCTGCCACTTGGCCAGTCGGGCGAGACATCCGACCGGTCGCACTGCAGAGGCGGCCCGTGTTGGGGGGATGCACAGTACACGAGGCGCACCGCCGCAACCCGTTCGCATCTCGTCCAGCGTTCGACAGTCGCAAGTTGCGAACGCATCGGCCGTGATGGGCCACGTCGAGCGCAACGCTGGCCACGGCAGGTGTCAGCACCCGGCGCAGGCCACGGCGCAGCCGACCTCGACGACGCCTAGGCACCGGCCAGCGCGCACCGATCGCAACGCTCGCGGGCGCAGCAGCCCTCGATGACCGAGCAGCAGAAGGCCGCCAAGCAGCAGATGACCGGCCGAAGCTCGCTGAGCAACCAGACCCATGCGCATCGGAGAGATTGCTGGACTGGCTGCGGGGGTCCGCGCGCTCGCCGCGGGTGCCCTGGGCTGTGGAGACGACACCGGCTCTGCCCGGGACGCCGGGACTCAGCTGACCCCGTGCACGTGGCCTCGGCGGCGCACAAACGCCGACGGCCGCCAGCCCCCGGAGGGACTGACGGCCGTTGAACGAAAAAACCCGGCGGCGACCTACTCTCCCGCGCGGTTTCCCGCGGAGTACCATCGGCTCTGGAGGGCTTAACTTCCGTGTTCGGGATGGGAACGGGTGTGACCCCTCCGATATAGCCACCGGAAAAATTGTCACTGCAGAAAAATTGTCACTGCATACGAAGGGTAGATTCAATTTCTGCCGAGAGATGTGCCGTCTCGAGTCAGCGTCCTGGAGCTCTCAACGAGCTCCGGACCTCGACCTTGACCTCGAATCCCGTACTCCCCACGGATCGACTCCCGGGGAGCATGCAAGAAACAGAGGTAAAGTAAGCCTCACGACCAATTAGTACCGGTTAGCTGAGCGCATTACTGCGCGTACACACCCGGCCTATCAACGTCGTCGTCTGCGACGGGTCTTCAGCGCCTTGCGGCGGGGATACCAATTCTTGAGGTCGGTTTCCCGCTTAGATGCTTTCAGCGGTTATCCAATCGGCACATGGCTACCCAGCGATGCCACTGGCGTGACAACTGGTACACCAGAGGTGCCTCCAACCCGGTCCTCTCGTACTAAGGTCAGATCCTCTCAAGTATCCTACGCCCACAGCAGATAGGGACCAAACTGTCTCACGACGTTTTGAACCCAGCTCGCGTACCGCTTTAATTGGCGAACAGCCAAACCCTTGGGACCTGCTCCAGCCCCAGGATGCGATGAGCCGACATCGAGGTGCCAAACCTCCCCGTCGATGTGAACTCTTGGGGGAGATAAGCCTGTTATCCCCGGAGTACCTTTTATCCGTTGAGCGATGGCCCTTCCATTCAGGACCACCGGATCACTATGACCTGCTTTCGCACCTGCTCGACGTGTCCGTCTCGCAGTCAAGCTCCCTTATGCCATTGCACTCGCCGCCCGGTTTCCAATCGGGCTGAGGGAACCATCGCGCGCCTCCGTTACACTTTGGGAGGCGACCGCCCCAGTCAAACTACCCACCAGACAGTGTCCCGGTTCCCGGTGAGGGAACGCGGTTAGACACCAGAAATCAACAGGGTGGTATTTCACTTGTGCCTCCACCGAACCTAGCGGCCCGGCTTCAAAGGCTCCCACCTATCCTACACAGTCAATCCCTAGTGTCACTGTCAAGTTGTAGTAAAGGTTCACGGGGTCTTTCCGTCTTGCTGCGGGTAAACTGCATCGGCACAGCTATTTCAATTTCGCTGAGTCCCTCTCCGAGACAGTGCGGAAGTCGTTACTCCATTCGTGCAGGTCGGAACTTACCCGACAAGGAATTTCGCTACCTTAGGACCGTTATAGTTACGGCCGCCGTTTACTGGGGCTTCGGATCACCGCTTCGCCTTGCGGCTGACGGATCCCCTTAACCTTCCAGCACCGGGCAGGAGTCAGACCCTATACGTCGGCTTGTCGCCTTCGCAGAGTCCTGTGTTTTTGGTAAACAGTCGCTACCGCCGTTTCATTGCAACCCTCCTCGGCTCCCCCTGTACGGGTTCACCTACCGAGGGCACACCTTCTTCCGAAGTTACGGTGTCAATTTGCCTAGTTCCTTGGAGGAGAGTTCTCTCAGGCGCCTTAGGATTTTCTCCTCACCCACCTGTGTCGGTTTGCGGTACGGAAGCCCTTGTAGCTCCCTGCGGGATTTTTCTTGGAAGCGTGGTATCGACGGGTTCGCGCTAGGCGCTCCCTTTCGCCCTCGGAGATAGCTGCCGCGCCTTTTGATCGTACGCGGCACCCCTACGGCGCTAGACCGGGACATCCACCACCCGGCCCGTCTAACCTTCTCCGTCGTCCCTCAGTTCAACGCTACAAAGACTGCGCAGGAATATTAACCTGCTCCCCATCATCTACGCCTTTCGGCCTCGACTTAGGATCCGGCTAACCCTGGGAGGATGAACCTGGCCCAGGAAACCTTGGGTTTACGGCGAGGGGGTTTCTCACCCCCTTTATCGCTACTCATTTCGGCATCAGCACTTCCAACCGCTCCACATGTCCTTGCGGTCATGCTTCGCAGCAGTTGGGACGCTCCCCTACCACCGTGCACGGCTCTATCCGCGCACGATCCGAAGCTTCGGTGCCAGTCTTGAGCCCCGTTACATTTTCGGCGCGGCCTGTCTTGACCAGTGAGCTATTACGCTTTCTTTAAAGGATGGCTGCTTCTAAGCCAACCTCCTGGTTGTCTGTGACCTGCCACATCCTTTCTAGTGTTCACTTAGACTGGACTTGGGGACCTTAGCTGTCGGTCTGGGTTATTCCCCTCTTGCCAATGGACGTTATCACCCACTGACTGCCTCCCACGGTAACAGTTGGCGGCATTCGGAGTTTGGTACGGTTTGGTAATCTGGTGAGACCCCTAGCCGTTCCAGTGCTCTACCTCCGCCACTGAATTACGTGAGGCGATACCTAAATATCTTTCGGGGAGAACCAGCTATCACGGAGTTTGATTGGCCTTTCACCCCTACACTCAGCTCATCCCAGAGATTTTCAACTCTCACGAGTTCGGACCTCCACGTGGTTTTACCCACGCTTCATCCTGGCCAAGTGTAGATCACCCCGCTTCGGGTTATAATGCACGCAACTGAATCGCCCGTTTAGGACTCGCTTTCGCTCCGGCTCCACCTATCGGCTTAGCCTCGCTACGTACATTAAGTCGCCGAATCATGATGCAAAAGGTACGCTCTCGGACTGGGTTGCCCCATAGTCCTCGAACTGCTTGTAGACATGTGGTTTCAGGATCTTTGAACTCCCCTCACAGGGGTTCTTTTCACCTTTCCCTCGCGGTACTAGTTCACTATCGGTCGCTCAGTAGTATTTAGCCTTACCAGATGGTCCTGGCAGATTCAGACAGGATTGCACGTGTCCCGCCTTACTTGGGTACCCCGCTCGGCCTCCTCTTGCTTTCGCGTACGCGGCTATCACGCACTTTGGCGCGCCTTTCCAGGCGCTTCCGCTAGCTTTCGGAGGTCCTACCGCGGACCCGCAACCCCGAGGGCACTTTCGTGACCTCGGTTTAGGCTCGTTTCTCCCGGTTCGCTCGCCACTACTACGGGAATCACTCGTTGTTTTCTTTTCCTCAGGGTACTGAGATGTTTCACTTCCCCTGGTTCGCTCCTCCGGCCCTATGGATTCAGGCCGGGGTACCGTCGCTGTTCGCAACGGTGGGTTTCCCCATTCGGACACCTCCGGATCAACGTCTGGTTGGCAACTCCCCGGAGCTTTTCGCAGCCACCCGCGTCCTTCATCGCCTCTGAGCACCTAGGCATCCACCACACGCCCTTAGTAGCTTACTTACCTTTGTATCTCGAACGCCCCCACCGATCAGGGCCGTGGCCCCAGGGGGATTGTTGAAACTCGAGATCAAGGTCCAGGTCCCCGGCTCTTCGCCACGGGACGCTGAATTTCGAGACGTCTGACTCCGAGCTCTCCTCCAGGGCGCCTCACGGCGGCCCGGAACCGAGCACGGAGTAGAACTCTCAGCAGAAATTGAATTCTACCCTTCGTATGCAGTTTTCAAAGAGCGGTTGGTGTGGAGCTGATCGGGTTCGAACCGACGACATCCAGCTTGCAAAGCTGGCGCTCTCCCAGCTGAGCTACAGCCCCAGGAAGAGAAGAGGACGATCGCCACCGCCCAGCGTCAAGAAACTGACTTGGGCCTAGGTGGACTCGAACCACCGACCTCGCGCTTATCAGGCGCGCGCTCTAGCCAGCTGAGCTATAGGCCCGGCTCCCGCGCCCGAGCGCTCCACGTACCAACTAGAGGGTTCAAAGAGCGAGCCTTCTCGAAGCTCGGCCTCTCAAAACCGGACAGCAAGTCCATCCTGACGACTGCGGGGGCACTGAAGCCCCTGGAAACCACGGTTGACCTAAAGTCGACCACTCCGAGGTTGCCCTCGGCGGGATGGGCCATGCCGGCGCCGGAGCGCCGACCCCATCCCAGGGTCTCCTTAGAAAGGAGGTGATCCAGCCGCAGGTTCCCCTACGGCTACCTTGTTACGACTTCACCCCAGTTACCAATCACTCCTTGGGCGCCTGCCCCCTTGCGGTTGGCACGGCGACTTCTGGAGCAATTGACTCCCATGGTGTGACGGGCGGTGTGTACAAGGCCCGGGAACGTATTCACCGCAGCGTGCTGATCTGCGATTACTAGCGATTCCGCCTTCATGGAGTCGAGTTGCAGACTCCAATCTGAACTGAGACCGGTTTTATGCGATTGGCTCCCTCTCGCGAGTTGGCAGCGCTTTGTACCGGCCATTGTAGCACGTGTGTAGCCCTGGTCATAAAGGCCATGAGGACTTGACGTCATCCCCACCTTCCTCCGGTTTAACACCGGCAGTCCCTCTAGAGATCCACTTGCGTGGCAACTAAAGGCGAGGGTTGCGCTCGTTGCGGGACTTAACCCAACATCTCACGACACGAGCTGACGACAGCCATGCAGCACCTGTCTCTCGGTTCCCTTGCGGGCACCCCGCCTTTTCGGGCGGGTTCCGAGGATGTCAAGACCAGGTAAGGTTCTGCGCGTTGCGTCGAATTAAACCACATGCTCCACCGCTTGTGCGGGCCCCCGTCAATTCCTTTGAGTTTTAGCCTTGCGGCCGTACTTCCCAGGCGGAGAACTTAATGCGTTGGCTACGGCACCGCGGGGGTCAACACCCACGACACCTAGTTCTCATCGTTTACGGCGTGGACTACCAGGGTATCTAATCCTGTTTGCTCCCCACGCTTTCGCGTCTCAGCGTCAGTATCCGTCCAGATGGCCGCCTTCGCCACCGGTGTTCCTCCCCATATCTACGAATTTCACCTCTACTTGGGGAATTCCGCCATCCTCTCCGGTACTCGAGCTCTGCAGTTTCGGGCGCACTTCCTCGGTTGAGCCGAGGGCTTTCACACCCGACTTGCAAAGCCGCCTACACGCGCTTTACGCCCAATAATTCCGAACAACGCTTGCACCCTCTGTATTACCGCGGCTGCTGGCACAGAGTTAGCCGGTGCTTCTTCTCCCGGTACCGTCAAGCCGCTGGATATTGGCCAGCGGGGTTTCGTCCCGGTCGAAAGTGCTTTACAATCCGAAGACCTTCATCACACACGCGGCGTTGCTGCGTCAGGCTTTCGCCCATTGCGCAAAATTCCCCACTGCTGCCTCCCGTAGGAGTCTGGACCGTGTCTCAGTTCCAGTGTGGCTGATCGTCCTCTCAGACCAGCTACCCGTCGTTGCCTTGGTGGGCCGTTACCCCGCCAACGAGCTGATGGGCCGCGGGCTCATCCTGAAGTGATAGCTTGCATGCAGAGGCCACCTTTTCCTTCAGCCCCCGAAGGGACCGTAGGCTTATCCGGTATTAGCTTGCCTTTCGGCAGGTTATCCCGGGCTCCAGGGCAGATTACCCACGTGTTACGCACCCGTGCGCCGCTCTACTAGGATTGCTCCATTCGCGCTCGACTTGCATGTGTTAGGCACGCCGCCAGCGTTCGTTCTGAGCCAGGATCAAACTCTCCAATTAAAATTGAAGGATTTGAACTGGCGTACCTCCTGCCTTCCCCGGCGCTCGCCGGACGGCCCTCACGGGCGGTCCCTCGAGCTCCGGCGTCGAACAGGAGTCGCTGTTCGGGACACGCGACGCTCCGCCCGTCCGAGCTGCCTCGCGGCAGACCCTGGGTGAAACGCGCGCATCCAATTGAATTGACTGCGGTTTCCGCAATCGTCTTGGACTTGCTATCCGGTTTTCAAAGACCGAGCCGCCGTCCTCCGGACCGTCACTGATCCGTTGGCGGGCCGACCCTTCTACGGTCGGCATCGGAGGCTGTCAAGCACCCGCGGAGTGCGGGAAGCCCAGTGCTTTCAAGGACCTGGAACAGCATCCATGAGGTGACCTGGGAGCCTCGGAGAGGAGCCAACCCGCCGCTGATCCGGAGGTGGTTCGTCCGAGGGGCCGAGTTTCATACCGCTGGAACCGGGCCCTGTCAACCTGGAGGAGCCGCATGCGACTGCAGACTCGCTCCGAGGTGGTCCGTTTCTTCGAACGCGGTGACCGGACCCGTCAGGCCGCGCGGAACATATTCGATTGTCGCCCTGCGCCTTGCCCAACCCTCCCCGCCCGACCGATGCGAGGGGCGCGCTAGATAGAGACTTCGACCGCGCGTGTCAACTCCCTCGACGCGGCGTCTCGAGTCCCAGCGCCGTGAGGTCCACCCTCCCTTTCCGGCAGCGCTCGGCGGTGACGATGGCCTCCAGCTCGGCGTAGGCCCTGTCCACCGAGTCGTTCACCACCAGGTAGTCGTAGGCCCGCGCTCCGTGCTCGAGCTCCGAGCGTGCGGCCAGCATCCGGCGCCGAATCGAATCCTCGCTCTCCGTCCCCCGCTCCCGGAGCCGCCGCTCGAGCTCGTCCATGGTCGGAGGGAGCACGAAGACCAGGACTGCCTCCGGATACCGTCGCTGGATAGATTGCCCACCCTGCACGTCGATGTCGAAGACCGCGATGCCTCCGGTGGAGAAGGCGCGGTCCACCGTCGACTGCGGGCTGCCGTAGAAGTGGCCGTGCACCTCGGCCCATTCCACGAACTCGTCCCGCTCGATCATCCGCTGGAAGGTGAGCGCGTCCACGAAGTGGTAGTCCACCCCGTCCCGCTCGGGCCCCCGCGGCTCGCGGGTGGTCATGCTGATGCTGAACGCCGCCTCGGGGTGCGCCTGCACGAAGCGCCGGGCAAGGGTGGTCTTTCCCGTCCCCGACGGGGCGGAGAGCACCAGGAGGAGACCTCGGTGGAGGGACGTGGGGCTCATTCGACGTTCTGCACCTGCTCGCGGATTCGCTCCAGCTCCGCCTTGAGCTCGACGATGCGGGTGGAGATCTCCGTCGACTGGCTCTTGCTCCCGGTGGTGTTCACCTCCCGGTGCATCTCCTGGACGAGGAAATCCATGCGCCGTCCGGCAGGGTCGCTGCTGGCGAGGAAGGCCCGGAAGGCCTCGAGGTGCGCCTGCAGGCGGGTGGCCTCCTCCGCCACGTCGGTCCGCTCGGCGAAGAGGGCGATCTCCTGCACCAGCCGCGCCTCGTCGACCGGCGCGCCCTTCAGCAGCTCCGTGACGCGGTCTTGCAACCGGGCCCGGTAGGCCTCGACCGTGCGCGGCGCCAGTGACGCCACCTCGGCCGCGAGCGTCTCCACCCGTTGCAACCGCGTCGAGAGGTCCGCCGCCAGCGCCCGCCCCTCGCGCTCCCGCATCGCGACCAGAGCCTCGATCGCCTCGCCGAGGGCGAGCTCCAGCGCCCCCTCTGCGACGCCGAGATCCATCAGCGGCTCCTCCATCCGGATCACGCCCGGCAGCGCGGCGATCTGGGCGGTGGTGGGCGTGTCCGCCATGTCCACCGCCCGAGCCACGGCCCGGACCGCCTCGCGCCAGGCCCGCGCCATCGCCGGGTCGACGGTGGGCACCGCCCCGCTTGCAGTGCTCGCGCTCCGCCGCACCGCCACGTCCACCGCCCCGCGCGCGCAGCGGGCCCGGACCGCCTTGAGCACCAGAGGCTCCAGCGCGGACAGCTCGCGCGGAAGCCGCACCTTCACCTCGAGGTGCTTGTGGTTCACGGCCCGGACCTCGACGGAGATCTCCTCCTCCCCGGCGTGCGCCCGACCCGTTCCGAAGCCGGTCATGCTCTTGAGCATGTGCCCAGGGGTGCTAGGAGGCCCCCGGCCCGGCCGTCAAGGCCCACCGCATGGAACCCTGGCACAAGCGACTGGAAGGCACCGGGAAACGGGCCCTGGCCCGCGTCGCGGCGCTGGCCTTCCGGAGGCCCATCCGCCTGCTCCCGGCCGGCCCGGGGCGGGTGTTGCTGGTCCGCATCGACGACCGCGTCGGGGAGGCCCTTCTCACCACCCCGCTCGCGGTGGCGCTGAAGCGACTCCAGCCCTCGCCGGCGGTGGAGGTGCTCGTCCACCGGCGGAGCGCCCGGGTGCTCGAGAACCATCCGGCGATCGACCGGATCTTCCCTTTCGACCGGCGGCTCCTGGGCCTGGGGCCGCTCGCGCCCGGCATCCGCGCCCTCCGGGGCGCCGGGCCGTGGGACGTGGTCATCGATTGCGGCAACTGGGAGGTCCCGAGCGTCACCTCGGCGCTGGTCTCGCGGCTCGTGGCCGGCAAGGCTCAGGTCATCGGTCCGGCGGTGGCGCCCACCGGCCCCCTGCACGACACGCCCGTGCCGGCGCGCACGGACACGCGGTCGGAGCTCGCACAGCGGCTGCACCTCCTCTCGCCCATCGTGGAGCCGCCGGATTCGATGCTGCCCACCTTCCGGACTCCGCGGGTCTCGACCTCGCTCCGGCCGTTCCTCGACCAGGTCCGCGCGAGCCCGCACGCGGTGCTCGTCCCGGGGGGTCGTCTCGGGTGGAGGCGGATTCCTCCCGAGCTGTTCGGCGCGGCCGCCCGCATGCTCACCTCCCTCGGCCGGACGGTCGTCGTGGCGTGGGGACCGGGCGAGGAAGAGCTCGGCCACGCCGTCGTCTCCGAGGCGCCCGGCGCACAGCTCGCGCCGCCCACGGACCTGGACGGGCTCGCCGCGCTGCTGGCCGCGGCGGGCTGCACCGTCTGCAACAACTCGGGGCCGATGCACCTCTCGGTCGCGGTGGGAGCACCCACCCTCGCGCTCTTCCTGAAGATGGATCCGGAGCGGTGGGGATACCGAGGGGCGCCACACGCGGTGCTCGACCTCACGCCGGTGCTCGAAGACGCCGGTCGGGCCGTGCTCGAGGTGGAACGAGCCGTCCGAGCGTTCGCCCTGGCGCTTCCGGGGGGCTGAGCGCACCCGGCAGGTTGGATGGGTACGTATCCTCGGAGGGCCCTCGCCCGTCCTGCCCGGCATGACTGACCCCTCCGCCATCGACCCCCGAGCGTCCGAGCTCTCCGCCACGGTGACCGACTCCTGGAAGCGCTTCCTCGAGGTCTACGAGCCGCTCCGTCCGGAGCTCTACCGCTTCTGCCGCTACCTGAGCCGCAGTCCCTGGGATGCCGAGGATCTGGTCCAGGACGCGCTGGCCCGGGCGTTCGCCACCCTGGGTGGGCTGACCGAGCCCCCGCGCGACCCGCGCGCCTGGCTGTTCCGTGTCGTCTCGAATCTCTGGATCGACGACGTCCGCCGTCGCGAGCTCCGGCCGAGCGGCAGCTCGCCAGCGGAAGAGAACTCGGGCCTCCTGGCGACCGCACCCGGCGTCGCTTCCGACCGCGCCACCCGCGAGGCGGCGGGCACGCTGCTGGTCCAGCTCTCGCCCCAGGAGCGTGCAGCGGTGGTGCTGAAGGACGCCTTCGACCTCGGCCTCGAGGAGATTGCCGAGATCCTCTCCACCTCGGTGGGGGCGGTGAAGGCGGCGCTGCACCGCGGCCGCGGCAAGCTCCGCGAGCCAGACCGGGACGACGGGCGCAGGCCCGCCCCCGGAGTTCTCGACGCGTTCACCGCGGCGTTCAACGCCCGCGATCTCGACCGGCTGACGGCGCTGCTCCTCGATCACGCCACCGTCGAGGTGGTCGGCGCCTCGACCATCTACGGTGCTCGCAGCGCGCGGGGAACGGTGCTGACCGGCATGCTCTTCGGCAGCCAGCGGATGGCTGCCCCGGCCGACGGCGGCAGCGGCGACGGCATGGACCCCCGCTTCGCCCAGGGCGTGCTGCCCCAGCCGGCGCGGCTCGAGCTTCGGTTCCATCGCGGTGAGCCCCTGCTCCTCTCCTGGTACGTCCACCACGATGGGGAGTTCGTCCGGGCGGTCTCCCTGGTCGAGCCCTCGACCGAAGGCGACCGGATCGCCCGGCTCCGGAACTACTTCTACACCCCCGAGGTGCTCCAGGAGCTGTGCCGCGAGCTCGGACTGCCCTGCCGGACCAACGGCACCTTCCGCGCCCGGGGTGGCCGGTGAGCCCGCCGACGCAGAAGCTGGCCACAGCGATGTTCGCGCTCGCCGCCTGGACCTCGGCGGCTGCCGGGGCACCGCCCTCCGCCGCGCCCGGCCGGTACGCCCGCATCGGTCCGTTGCGCATGTACTACGAGGTCCACGGCGCCGGGACCCCGGTGGTTCTGCTGCACGGCGGTGGCTCGACCATCCAGACCTCCTTTGGCCGCTTGCTGCCACGGCTGGCGCCGCTGAGCTTCACCCAGGGCGCGGGCCCACGGCCGCGCTGACGCAGTGGGCTACCTGGGGCGGCCCACGCCGTGACCCTTGTTCGCACGGTTCACCGCTCCCTGCTCAACTGCTCCAGGAGCTCGGTGGTGCTGTGGTCCTTGGGATCCCCGGCGATTGCGACCCTGCCGCCCCAGGCCGCCAGCTCGTCGCGCTCGGGCACCGTCTCCGCCGTGTAGTCGGTCCCCTTGACGTGGAGGTGCGGGCGGAGCCGGTGCAGCACCGCGCGCACGTCCGGCTCTCCGAAGAGCACCACGTGATCGGTGCACTCCAGCGCCGCCACCAGCTCTGCCCGTTCGGCGGCCGGGATGCGCGGGCGCCCGGGTCCCTTCAGCGCGCGGACCGAGGCATCGTCGTTCACCGCCACCACCAGCACGTCCGCCAGCGCCTTCGCCCCCTCCAGGTACCGGACGTGCCCCACGTGCAGGAGGTCGAACGCCCCGTTCGCCAGGGCCACCGTCTTCCCTGCCTCGCGCGCAGCCTCCACGGCGGCTGCCACTGACTCGAGTGGCTGCACCTTCCCCGCCGTGCTCACCGGCTGCCCAGCTCCGCCGCGAGCTCGTCCGCGGTCACCAGGGCCGTTCCCGGCTTGAGGACCACCAGCGCCCCGGCCACGTTGGCCAGCTCCGCTGCAGCGCGAGGGGCCGCGCCGGCGGCGAGCCCGAGGGTGAAGGCGGCCATCACCGTGTCCCCCGCCCCGGTCACGTCCACCGCCGCCCGGCTGCCGTGCGCCGGAAGCAGCTGCACCTCTCCGCCGCGCTCGAGCAGCGCCATCCCCCGACGCCCCCGGGTGATCAGCAGCACCTGCGCGTCGAGCAGCTTCAGTCCGGCGTCCGCTGCCCGCCCGAGCGCGCGCTCGTCCTCGACCGGCATGCCGGTGAGTGCCGCCAGCTCCGGCTCGTTCGGCTTCGCCGCCCGGAACCCGGTCAGCTTCCCGAGTGCGTATCGCGAGTCAGCCGACACGAGCACGCCCTTCCCGGCGAGGTGCCGGAGCGTCGCCCGCGTGGCATCGCCCACCACGCCTCCGCCGTAGTCGCTCACCAGGATCGCGTCCGCACCCTGCGCCGCCTCCTCCAGCGCCTGCCGGAGCCGCGCGGAGACCGCGGGCGGCAGGGGGAGCGCGTTCCCGCGGTCCAGCCGGAGCATCTGCTGCCGCGAGGTGTTCAGTCCGCCGGCGAGAATGCGGGTCTTGGTCTCGGTCACCGGTGCCTCCACGGTCACCAGGCGGATGCCGCGCTCGGCAAACCGTTTGCTGACCGCCTCGCCCATCTCGTCTCGGCCGAGCACACCCACGGCCGTCACCTCGGCCCCCAGCGCCCGGGCGTTGGCCGCCGCGTTCGCCGCTCCGCCCAGGGTCACCTCGGAGGACTCGTGGCGCACCACCAGCACCGGCGCCTCGCGGCTCACCCGGTCGGTCTGGCCGTACACGTAGTGGTCGGCCACCAGGTCCCCGAGCACCACCAGCTTGCGCGAGCGAAAGCCCGAGAGCAGCCGCGACAGTTCGGACGCCACGTTGACCCTCGCTTGTCCCACACCCCGCCCCCCCGGCGCCAATTCCTCGCCGTCAGGCCCCCGACACGAGCCGCTCGAGGTGCTCCTGGCCTTCGAGCACCTCCACCCCGAGCCGCAGCACGTGCACCCCCGCCCCCTCGGGACACCGCACCCGGTCCTTCTCCGTCGTCACCAGCCACGCGCCGGCGGCTGACGCCTGCCGCTCCAGCGCCCGCAGCTCCTCTGCGCCGAACGGATGGTGGTCCGGGAATCCCTGGAAGCCCACCACCTCCGCCCCGAGCCCTTCCAGCGTTCGGCGGAACGCCGTCGGCCGGCCGATCCCCGCGAAGCCCACCACGCGGCGCCCGCGCAGCACGTCGGCCGGGTGCACCTCGCTTGCCGGGTCCACCACGTCGCGCGGCCCGTGCCGCGCCCTCACTCTTGGTCGCCCCGCCGGGCAGGGCATCGGGACCGGCGACTCCGCCGCCCGCACCCACAGCAGCGTCGCCCGGCCCAGCGCCGAGACCGGCTCGCGGAGCGGCCCGCGCGGAAGGAGATGGCCATTGCCCAGGCCCACCGCCTCGTCCACCACCACCACGTCGGCGTCGCGCGCCAGGCGCCAGTGCTGGAAGCCATCGTCCAGCAGCGCCACCGAGGCGCCGCACCGGGCCGCGAGCCGCGCCAGCGCCAGCCGGTCCGCGCCCACCCAGACCGTCACCGCCGGAAGGCTCCGTGCGAGCATCAGCGGCTCGTCGCCGGCCCGCTTCACCTCGGGCCAGGGCGGCCCTTCCACCCGTACGTCCGCGGTCGACGCCCGCCCGTACCCGCGGCTCAGGATGGCCACCGGCTGGCCCCGGGCGACGAAGCGCTCGGCCAGCGCCTGCACCACCGGCGTCTTCCCCGTCCCACCCACCAGCAGGTTCCCCACCGAGACCACGCGCAGCCCCGGCACCCGCTCGGAGTGGAGCCAGTTCTTCGCGCAGGCCGCCGTCCGCATCCGGACCCCGGTCGCGAACAGCGCTTCCGCGACCGCCAGCGGCGAGAGGGCAATCTCGCGCAGCGGCCCGTCCGGACGCTCGGGATAGAAGAGCCGCTCGACCCAGCCGCTCACGCCCGCGCCCCCGCGCGCGCGTACAGCCCGACCACCTGCTCCGCCACCGCCCGGGTCTCCGGCAGCGCGAGCGAACGCCGCTCGCCTCGGAGCGCGACCCGCGCCAGGGCCTCCGGGGTGGGCCCGGGGAGCACCGCGTCCACCCAGTTCCGCAGCGCACCCTCGTCCACCCCGACCACGCGCGCCCCCACCGCACGCCCCTGCACCACCGGACGCCCGGCCCAGTCGTTGCCCAACCCCAGCACCCACAGCTCGTCGAAGGCCTGCATCCAGTGCACCAGCGACGCGCCGCTCTGGTACCCGGTGAAGCGCATGTGCGAGGACAGCCCCAGCGCGTGCGCCTGCGCCCGGAGCGTCGGCCCGAGCTGCCCGTCGCCCACCAGCACCAGCATCGCCCCGGGCTCGCGCACGTGCAGCCGGGTGAAGGCGGCGAGCGCGACGTCGTGCCGGCGTGACGCCTGGAAGGTGGACACCATGCCGATGACCGGAGCGGTGAGGCCCAGCGAGGCCTGAAGCGCGGTGCGGTCCCGGGCGGGCCGGAACGCGGGACCGAGCAGCGGGGGCAACACCATCCACGGGCGCCGGAGCCCCACCCCCAGCTCGGCCGTGGGCACGGTGAAGGCCGCGGCGGGGGGACGGAGCGCCCGGCGCGACCGCGCGGCGTGGAAGGAACGCACCCGGATGCCCCGGTGCCCGGACAGCGCCGCCACCCAGTGGTCATGGCTGAAATGGGTGTGGACCACGTCGACCTCCAGCGTCCTCAGCCGGCGTGCATCTCGCCACACTCCGGCCGCGCCGTCTCGGGTGCTGAGCCGGAGCCCCCCGCCGTCCAGGAGCCCCAGCCGCTCGAGGTACGGCGCGGCCGGCTCCTCCGAGCCCGTCCCGGCGCGGGTGGAGTCGATGGCCACCGAGACGGTGTGTCCGAGCGCCCGCTGCGCCTCCGCGAGCAGCGCCACCGGCTCGGCCGGCCCGCTCCAGACCGGGCTGGAGAGCAGATGGAGGATCCTCACCGGAGCCGCTCCACCCGCGCGTACACCCCCCGGAGAGCCTCCACCTCGACGCCCAGCGTCCACCGGGCGCGGATCTCCGTCACCGCCGCGCGCCCCACGGCCTCCGCCCGGGAGGGGTCGGCGAGCAGTGGCTCGAGCAGGTCCCCCAGGGCGGTGACGTCTCCCGCCGGGTAGAGGAACCCGGTCACCCCGTGCTCCACCAGCTCGGGGTAGTGGGGCAGCGCCGCCGCCACCACGCAGCAGCCACTGGCCATCGCCTCGAGCAGCACCAGCGAGAAGCTCTCCTGTCGCGATGGCTGGACCAGCACCGTCAGCCCTCGGTAGAGCGCGGTGGTGTCGTCGAGCTCTCCCAGCTGCTCGAGCCCGGCCAGGCGATCGGCGAACCCCCGCCAGCGCCGGGTCACCAGCCCGACCAGCACCGCCCGCCAGCCGGGAAACATCCGGCCCAGCACACCCCAGGCCGCCGCGAGGTCCTGCTGCCCCTTCGAGGGACGGATCCGCCCCACCGCGCCGAGGCCTCGCGCGCCTCCCACCCCCAGCGCGCGCCAGGCCTCCGCCCGGTCGCTGGGAGGCGAGAAGCGCTCCACGTCCACGCCGTGCGAGACCACCTCGGCGGCAAGCCCCAGCTCGCGGAGCGCCACCCGGGTCAGCACCAGGCGCGCATCGGCCCGCCGCGCCAGGAACCGCGTCCACGCCGACGGCCGACCCGCCGAATGCCGGGTGAAGACCACCCGGACCGAGCGCGCCATCGCCCGGAGCAGCAGCGCCGCCAGGAGCTCGAGGTTGCGATGGGCGTGCACCACCAGCGGGCCAGCCCGTGCCCGCGCCCGGAGCTCGCGCCAGGGGAGCCGCCGCACGCCGGAGAGCGGACCCCAGCCCGTGACCTCCGCGGGCAACAGCCGGGCCACGTCCTCCACGTGGCGGGTCACCCCGGTGCGCCGTCCGTGGAAGTGGAGGTGCACCACCGGGATCATCCCACCGACCCCGTCCGTCGCGGAGTCGAGCGGGTTCCGGCGCCCAGCAGCAGCCGGGCCACCAGGTCCACGTTGCGCTGGCTCGCCCCGGACACCTGCCGCACCGACTGCGCGGCCAGGGCCCCGAGGTTGGCGAGGACGTCCGGACGGCCCAGCAGCTCCGAGAGCACCCGATGGAGCTGCTCGGCGTCGGCCACCTGGAGGCCTCCCCGACCGAGCAGCACCTGGACGCTGTCGCGGAAGTTCTCCATCCGGGGGCCGAAGAGGACCGGGCGGCCCTGCGCGGCGGGCTCGAGGATGTTCTGGCCGCCGCGGGCGGTGAAGCTCCCGCCGACGAACACCACCGTGGCCAGGCGGTAGGCCCGGGCGAGCTCGCCGATGGTGTCGAGGACCATCACCGGCGACCCCGAGGGCCCTCCCGTCCGCCGGCCGGCCTCCACGCCGCGAGCCTGGGCCAGCGACTGCACCCGCGCGGCCCGGTCCACGTAGCGCGGCGCCAGCACCAGCCGGAGCCCCGGGTGCGACTGCCGCAGCCGCTCCCACACCGAGAGGAGAATCTCCTCCTCGCCCTCGTGGGTGCTCCCCCCCATCAGCACCAGCGCCTCCGGCGGCAACCCGAGCGCGGTCCGGAGCGCGTCGTCCTCCGGCGAGGGGGCTGGCACCGCCAGCCCATCGAACTTGGTGTTCCCCGTCACCCACACCCGGTCCAGCGGCGCCCCGAGCGACAGCGCGCGCTCGGCCTCCTCGTCCTCGCGCATGAGCAACAGGTCCAGCTCGGCGAGGGGATTTCCGAAGACGGCGAAGAGCGTCCGGTAGCCCCGGAGCCGCTCCGGCGAGAACCGGCCGTTGGTGAGCACCACCCGCGTGCCGGCGACGTGCGCGGCGTGAATGAGGTTCGGCCAGATCTCCGCATACTCGAGCACCAGGAGGTCCGGCCTGAGCGCCCGCACCGCCCGCCGGGTGCTCCCCGCCAGGTCCCAGGGCGCGTACAGCACCGCGTCCACCTGCGAACGCAGCCGCTGCTCGGCCATCGCCCGCCCGGTGTCGGTCATGGTGGTGAGCACGATGCGCGCGTCGGGGAAGCGCTCGCGGAACCGGCCGATCATCGGCGCCAGGGCCTGGAGATCACCCGCGCTCGCGCCGTGGAGCCACACCCGCGGCCACCCTCCTGCGAGGAGGCTCTCGGGGCGGTAGAAGCCGAACCGCTCCAGGAGGCCTGCCCGCGTCTTCCGCGCAACCAGGAGCACCGGCGCGAGGAGCAGGAAGAGGAGCGTGCTGAGCAGCACGTACAGCGCCCGCCTCACGGCCCAGCCTCCACCTTCACCGGCTGGGCCACGAGCCAGGGCCAGGACACGTCGCCCAGCCCGAGCCCCGGCGTCTGCACCCGGACCTCCACCAGCACCTGCCCGGGTCCCTCCAGGCGGAGGCGCGAGGCATCCACCATGCGCCCCGGGCCGTGCACCCGGATCTGCACGCCGGACGGATGTACCGCCGGGAGCCGCACCTCGAGCACTTCGCCCACCCGGAACGTCCGCCGGTCCGCCGGCAGGACCGCGAACCCGGCCGCCGCGGCCAGCGCGTCCACGGCGCAGTAGAAGCGGCCGGCCCGGAGCTCCTGCACCACCGCCTGCGCACCCTCGGCCGGCGCCACCGGCAAGGAGGTGATGCCGGTGAGGTGCACCGACATCCAGCGGAAGGCCGCGCCGTAGCTCGGGTAGCCGTGCGCGTCCGGGCCACAAAAGGCGAGCTTGGGCTCCGCCCCGTCGAGGGCGAGCAGCCAGTCCTCCACCGGCGAGGCCTCGGCCAGCGCGTAGACCATCGCGCGCTCGGGGCTCACCAGGGCGGTGCCCAGCGCCGGCAGCAGACGGGTCAGGGGCCGCTGGCGGAGCGCGCCCCAGGCCGAGTCGCCGCTCCATACCTCGGCGCCGCTCGCGCTCCGGGCCTGCGCCAGGTCCGTCCATGCCCGCTGGGGGTGCAGCGGATGGGCCACCACCGCGATGCCGCCCAGCTCGAGCACGGCGCGGACCGGGGCCGAGACCTTCTCCGCGTCGGTCAGCGCCCGCCGGCTCCCCACGTCCGCCAGGTGACCGAACGGGGTGCTCGACTCCTCGCCCGGGACGAGCAGCACGCCTTCCTCGCGCGCCGGGGTGGGCAGCTCCCTGGGGTTGTGGTCGGTCAGCACCACGAAGTCGAGGCCGGCCGAGCGCGCCGCCAGGGCGACATCGCTGGGGCTTCTGCGGCCGTCGCTGCGGGTGGTGTGCACGTGCCATGCGCCCCGCAGCTCGCGCGTCGCCGGCGGTGGAGTCAGCGGGAGCGGACGCACCGCGGCCAGCAGCGCGAACCACCCCAGGGTGAGGACCAGGAGCCCCAGCGCCCAGCTCAGCACCCGGACCCATCCCGGCGTCTTCCTCCGGCGCCGGATGGGCCGGAGCACCATGCTGGGACGTCTCACCGGGTCGTCCCCGTCGCCGCCGGTGGTGGGTGCTGCAGCGCCCAGGCCTCCGCATACCACCCGTGGTGGACGAGCAGCGCCTCGTGCGTCCCCTCCTCCACCACCCGGCCCGCGACCAGGACGTGGATCCGGTCCGCCCGGGAAATGGTCTCCAGGCGGTGGGCGATGACCAGCGCCGTCCGGCCCGGAAGGACCGCCTCCAGCGCCGCCTGCACCTCGCGCTCGCTCTCGGGGTCGAGGTTGCTGGTGGCCTCGTCGAGGACCAGCAGCCGTGGGTCGCGCAGCACCGCCCGGGCGAGCGCCAGCCGCTGCCGCTGTCCACCGCTGAGCCTCGCCCCGCGTTCGCCCAGCGGCGTGTCCCACTGCCGCGGCAGGGCCATCACGAACTCTTCGGCCCGGGCCGCCCGGAGCGCCGAGCGCAGCTCGCCACCGGTCGCCTCCGGCCGCACGGCGAGCAGGTTCTCACGCACCGTTCCCGAGAACAGCAGCGGCTCCTGGGTGACCAGCGCCATCTGCGCGCGGAGCGAGGCCACGGTGCAGGCCTCCACGTCCACCCCGTCCCAGCGGATGCGCCCGGCGTCCGGCCGGAGGAACCGGAGCAGCAGCGCGGCCACTGTGCTCTTGCCGCCGCCGCTCGGGCCGACCAGCGCCGTCACCTTTCCCACCGGGATCTCCAGCTCCAGCCGCGAGAGCGCCGACCGATCTCCATACGACAGGCTCACCATGTCGAATTGCACCGCCCGGGCGAGCCGCGGGGCCGCCTTCGCCTTCGGCGCGTCGGTCACCAGCGGCGGGGTCTCCAGCACCTCGAGGAGCCGCTCGGCTGCCGCCGCGCCCTGGGTGGCGAACTGCGACGCACGCCCCAGCTCCTTTGCCGGCTGGTAGAGGAGGATGAGCGCGGCGAGGAACGAGAGCAGCCGCTCCGGCGCGACCTCCATGCTTCCCGCCGCCCACACCAGCACCCCGGCCACCGCGAGCGCCGCCAGCACCTCGGTCAGAGCGGGGACCGCGGCGCGAGCCCAGGCGGCACGGGCCAGGGTAGCGGCGTGCGCCTCGGCCCGGGCCGAGAACCGCGCCGCCTCGGCCCCCTCCACCCCGTAGGCCTGGACGGTCCGCACCGCCCCCAGCGCCTCCCGCAGCTGACCCGCCATCCCGCCGAGGCGGACCTGTCCCTCCCGTGTCCGGCGGAGCACCGACCGCGTGAGCCGCGCCACGGGCAGGCCGGCCACCGGAACCACCGCCAGCGCCACCAGGGCCAGCCGCCAGTCGAGCGCCACCGCCACGGCGGCCAGGACGGCGATCTGCAGCCCGTCGCGGATCCACGAGCCCACCGCGTAGATGGCAGCCGTCTCCACCGCGTTCACGTCGGCCGAGAAGCGCGAGAGGAGGTCCCCGCTCATCCGCCCCGCCAGCTGCACCGGCGACTGCCGCAGCAGCGCATCGAGCAGCGCCCTCCGGAGCCAGGCCACGGTGCGCTGTCCGAACTGACCGGTCCAGGTGAACTGCGCGGCGTACGCCAGCCCCTTCACCAGCGCCACGGCGATGAGCAGCAGAGGGAGCGAGAGCAGCAGCCGATCCCGGCCCGCGGCCTCGAGCGCCGGTGCCCAGCCCGCCACCCGGCCCAGCGCCGAGGCGCCGCCGGTCAGCAGAAAACGGAGGGCCGGACCAACCAGGAAGGCATACAGGCCGGTGGCCAGCGCGAGCACGGCCATCGCCAGGGTCGCCAGCAGCAGCCGCCCCAGGTGCGGACGCGCGTACGGCACCAGCCGCCACAGCGCGCGCCACCCCGAACGGCGGCCGAGGGTGTTGTCCGGAGCGGTGGTCACCAGGGACCCGAGGTGTACCATCCCGGCTTCGAGCGTCCATGGCCAACGGCGAGCTGATGGTGGTGGCAGGCGAAGCCTCGGGCGATCTTCACGCGGCGGACGTCCTGGCCGAGCTCCGGCGCCGGCGGCCCGACCTCCGTGCCTTCGGCATGGGGGGCCCACGTCTGGAAGCTGCCGGGCTGGAGCGGCTGTTCGACGCACGAGAAATTTCCGTGATGGGCATCGCCGAGGTGCTGCCACGGTTGCCGCGCATCTGGCGGGTGTTCCGCGCGCTGGCGCGGGCCGCCCGGGAGCGACGGCCGACGGCTGCCCTCCTGGTGGACGTGCCGGACTTCAACCTGCGGCTCGCGCGGAAGCTTCGGGGACTCGGCATCCGGGTGGTGTTCTACGTGAGTCCCACGGTCTGGGCGTGGCGGCGCGGCCGGGTCCGGCAGATCGCCCGGGACGTCGACCGGATGCTCTGCATCCTGCCCTTCGAGGAGGAGTTCTACCGGGCCCACGGAGTGCGCGCGCGGTACGTGGGCAACCCGGTGGTGGAGCAGGTTCCCCCACCCGGCCCGCCCGAGTCGTTTCGCCGCGCGCTGGGGCTCGACGCCGCCCGGCCCACCCTGGCGCTGCTCCCGGGGAGCCGCCCGAGCGAGCTCTCCCGGTTGCTCCCGCCGCTGGTGGAGAGCGCGGCGCTGCTCCAGCGCGAGCGTCCCGAGCTGCAGATCGTCGTGCCGGTCGCGCCGGGGCTGGACCGGGCTCGGCTGGAGCAGGCCTTCTCTGCCCGCGGACTTCGCCCCACGCTCGTCGCCGGGCGGGCCCCGGAGGTGGTGGGCGCCTCGGACGTCGCGGTGGTCGCCTCGGGGACCGCCACCCTGGAGACCGCGCTGATGCTGCGCCCGATGGTGGTGGTCTACCGGATGTCGGCGCTCAGCTGGGCCATCGGCAAGCTCATGGTGAAGGTGGCTTTCGTCTCGCTGGTCAATCTCCTGTCCGGGCGACGGCTGGTCCCCGAGCTGCTCCAGGGGGAGCTCCGCCCCGAGGCGGTGGCCGACGAGGTCCGCCGGCTCTGGGCTCCGGGAAGCGCGCGCGACGCCCAGCTGGAGGGTCTCGCGGCGCTCCGGACCCGGCTGGGTGACGGCCCCACCGCCTCGCGCGTGGCCGACGAAGTGCTGGAGGTCCTCGACGCGCGTGGTAAGGAGCCGGCCGCCCTCGCCCGATGAACCCCGCCCTGGTCTGCATCCCCACCTACAACGAGCGCGAGAACATCGACTCCATCGTCCGCGCGGTGCTCGCCGCCGACCCGCGGGTGGACGTCCTGGTGGTCGACGACGCGAGCCCGGACGGAACCGGCGCGCTGGCGGATGCGCTGTCCCGGGAGTCGCCGCGGGTGCACGTGCTCCACCGTTCCGGCAAGGAGGGGCTGGGGAAGGCGTACCTCGCGGCGTTCGACTGGGCGCTCCAGCGCGGCTACGGCTGGGTCCTCGAGATGGACGCCGACTGGAGCCACGACCCGCGGTACCTGCCGACGCTGCTCGACCGCGCCTCCACCGACGCCGATCTGGCGCTGGGCAGCCGCTGGGTAGAGGGGGGGGGCACCCGGAACTGGGGCATCGGCCGGCAGCTCATCAGCCGCGGTGGCTCGCTCTACGCCCGCACCATCCTCGGCCTCGGCATCCGCGACCTGACCGGGGGCTTCAAGTGCTTCCGGGCCGAGGTGCTCCGGGCCATCGAGCTGCCCACCGTCACCAGCACCGGGTACGGGTTCCAGATCGAGCTCACCTACCGGGCCATCAAGCGCGGGTTCCGCGTGGTCGAGGTACCGATCGTGTTCGAGGACCGGCGGGTCGGGCAGTCCAAGATGTCCAAGGCCATCGTCCTCGAGGCGCTTTCCATGGTGTGGAAGATCCGGTGAGCGACGCCGTCTCCTCCGCGCTGGTCGCCTTCTCGGCGGTCTTCTTCGTGGTCGACCCGATCGGTGTGGTGCCGATCTTCATCGCCATGACCCAGGGCGACCCGCCGGAGGAGCTCCGCGACACTGCCCGGCGCGCCTCGCTGGTCGCCGCGGGGCTCCTGGTGTTCTTCGCGCTCTGCGGCACCTTCCTCTTCAAGGTGGTGGGGGTGAGCCTCAGCGCCTTCCGGGTGGCGGGGGGCATCGTGCTCCTGATCACCGCTCTGGACATGCTCCGTGCCCGTCAGTCCGAGACCCGCACCTCCCCCGAGGAGGCGCAGGAGGCCACCAGCAAGGAGGACATCGCGATCGTACCGCTGGCCATTCCGCTCCTGGCCGGCCCGGGCGCCATCGCCACGGTGATGGTCCTGATGTCGCGGGCCTCGGGCGTGGTCTCGGTGGTGGCGGTGATCCTGAGCGTCCTGGTGACCATGGCCGCGGCCTACTTCCTGCTGCGCGGCGCGTCCCTGGTGCAACGGGTGCTGGGGCAGTCGGGGGTGGCGATCATCCAGCGGGTGATGGGGCTGCTCCTCGCCGCCATCGCGGTGCAGTTCATCGCCGAGGGCGGTCGCGAGCTGGTGGGCCTGCCCCCGCTCCAGGGCTAGCCCGCCCGGGGAGCGTCACGTCAATGCGAGACGGGCGGCGGGCCCGTACGGGCGAGCAGCGTGATCCCGCTCTCCGTCGCGAGCGAGAGCAGCCGGTCCCCTTCCAGCAGCAGCGTCTTTCCGGCCTCGACAGCCAGGACCCGTCCGCCGACCGACACGAGCACCTCCAGCGTTCCAGGTCCGACCGCCGGCAGGTCGAAGCGCTCGTCCTGCCCGGGCTTGCTCCGCTTGACCACCACCACACCCGGGCCACCGAGCTCGGCGCCGCGGCGGATGCAGGCGTCGGTCCCCTCCACCGCCTCCAACGCCAGCACGTGCCCGTTCTTCACCACCACCGTCTGCCCCACGTCAGCCTGGCCGAGGAGCGTCGCCACCTCCTCGCCGAGCGCCACGTCCCGCTCCTGCGCGGCATCGAGCGGCGGGCCGGCGAGATGTCCCTCGGGGGCGAGAATCTCCCGGAGCAGCTCCGTGGGTGCCACGATGCGGATCCCCGCGGACTCGAACTCGTCCGCAGCGGCGCGCAGGAGCGCGTCGTCCCGGAAGCTCCGCAACCGCGAGGCGATCCGGAAGAGCCCGAGGTCCGGCCGCATCTGTTGCACCGCACGCATCCGCGAGAAGCCGCCCGCCAGCACCGCCTCGGTGACGCCCTGGTCCCGGAGCAGCCGCTCGATGCGCGCCACCTGCCCCACCTTGACCCACTCGAGCGAATCGACCTCCGAAGCCAGCTCCGGGTCGGTCTCGCCCACGTGGCCCACCGCGATCACCGAGAGGCCGCGGCCGCGGGCTGCCCGGGCGAAGAGCCGGGGAAGCGCGCCGTTCCCGGCGATGAGGCCGATGCGTCCGGCCACGGCCCTAGCGCGTCAGCCCGCGGTGGCTGGTGGTGACGAACCCGAGCAGCACCTGGATCTCCGGCTGGTCGCCGAGCTCCGTCCGGAGGCGCTCGATGGCCTCCTCCAGCGGCAGCTTGCTCCGGAAGAGGATGCGGTAGGCCTCCTTGACCCGGGCGATCTGCTCCTCGCCGAACCCGTGCCGGGCCAGGCCGACGCTGTTGATCCCCACCAGCTCGGCACGGTCGCCCTGGGCGGTGCAGAACGGCGGCACGTCCATCACCACCATCGAGCCGCCGGCCACGAAGGCGTGGCGGCCGATGCGGGTGAACTGGTGCACCGCCGCCAGCCCGCCCAGGATGGCGTGGTCCCCCACCTCGACGTGGCCCCCCAGGGTCGCCCCGTTGGCGAACACACAGCCGCTCCCCACCTGACAGTCGTGCGCCACGTGGGCGTAGGCCATGAAGAGATTGCCGTCGCCGATGCGGGTCACCCCCCCGCCGCCGGTGGTCCCCTTGTGGAGGGTGGTGAACTCGCGGATCAGGTTCTCGTTCCCGATCTCCAGCGCGCTGTCCTCCCCCGCGTACTTCAAGTCCTGGGGCTGCGCGCCCACCGAGGCGAACTGGAAGACCCGGTTGCGCTCGCCGAGCCGGGTGCGCCCCTCGATCACCGCGTGCGGGCCGACGGTGGTCCCGGCGCCGATCTCCACCTGCGCGCCGATGACCACGTAGGGCCCGACCTCGACCGTGGGATGCAGCCGGGCTCCGGAGGCGACGATGGCCGTGGGATGGACGCTCATCGGTCCTTGTCCACCACCGTGGCCAGGAACTCGCCCTCCGCCACCACCTCGCCGTCCACCTTCGCCACCCCGCGGGTCTTGAGGATCGCGCCCTTGAAGCGCAGCACCTCCACCTCCAGCTCCAGCCGGTCGCCGGGCACGGTGGGCTTGCGGAACTTCGCCCGGTCGATGGCCATGAGGTAGGTCACCTTCCGGGACGGGTCGAACCCGGTGGAGCGGTAGGCGAGGATCGCGCTCGCCTGGGCCAGCGCCTCCAGCACCAGCACCCCCGGCATCACCGGGTGGCCCGGGAAGTGCCCCTCGAAGAACGGCTCGTTGACCGAGACGTTCTTGTAGGCCCGCAGCGCCTTGCCGGGGTCGATCGACACCACCCGGTCCACCAGGAGGAACGGGTAGCGGTGGGGCAGCAGCTTCTGGATCTCCTGCACGTCCATCATGTCTCAGGACTCGTCCTTCCTCGACTCCAGCGCGGCCAGGCGCGCGCGCAGCTCCCTCACCTCGCGCAGCAGCTCGGGCAGGTGCTTCATCGCCGCCGACTGCCGCAGCCACAGCGCACGCTCCACCGCGGGGTACCCGGAGAAGGTGGCGCCGGGCGGCACGTCGTGCGGCACACCCGATTGCGCGGCGACCCGGGCCCCGTCTCCCACCCGCACGTGCCCCACGATGCCCACCTGGCCCGCGAGCACCACGCCGCTGCCCACCTCGGTCGACCCGGAGATGCCCACCTGCGCGCAGAGGATGGAGAGCGGCCCCACCCGGACGTTGTGCGCGATCTGCACCAGGTTGTCGATCTTCGTCCCCCGGCCGATGACCGTCTCCCCGGTGGTCGCCCGATCGATGCAGCTGCCTGCCCCCACCTCCACGTCGTCCTCGATGCGGACCGTGCCCACCTGCGGCACCTTCACGTGCGCCGGGCCTGCCGGGTCGAAGGCGAAGCCGAAGCCGTCCGAGCCCACCACCACCCCGGGCTGGAGCAGCACCCGGTTCCCCAGCACGCAGCGCTCGCGCACCACCGCTCCCGGCTGGAGCACGCAGTCCTCCCCCAGCCGTGAGCCCTCGCCGAGGTAGCTGCCCGGCCAGAGCACCGAGCGCGGCCCCACCACCGCGTCCGCCTCCACCACCGCCAGCGCCATCACCGTGGCCGAGGGGTCCACCCGCGCCGAGGGGTGCACCTCGGCTCGCGGATGCACGCCCGCCGCCGAGTGGGCCGCGGGGTGGAACAGCGAGAGGATCTGCGCGAATGCCAGGTGCGGCGAGGCCACCCGCACCCAGGCCACGTCGGTGCGGGTCACCGGCTCGCCGGGCGGGACCAGGACCGCAGAGGCGCGGGTGGTCCCCAGCTCCTTGCGGTAGCGCGGGTTCCCGTAGAACGACAGCTCGCCCGGGCCGGCCTCCTCCAGAGAAGCCAGTCCCCGGACCCGCAGCGACCCGTCGCCCTCGACGGTGCCGCCCACGTGTGCCGCGAGCTCTGCGAGGGAGCGTTCCATCCGCTCCCTGGAGGCTACTTCTTCTTGGCCGGCGTGGCGGCCGGCGCCGTCGAGCTGGTCTTGACCTTGTTCTGCTCGTTGTAGGTGCGGACCAGCTGCGGGGTCAGGTCGAGGGAGTCCGGGGCGTAGGCGATGCCGCCGGCGTCGAACACCATGGTGAAGCCCTCCCGCTGGGCGAGGGAATTGATGATGTTCCGCATCTTGGCGACGATGGGCTGGAACTCCTCGTTCTCCTTCTGCGCCAGCTCCGCCCGGCCCTTCTCGAAGTTCTGCTGCAGGTCGATGAACCGCTTCTGCAGGGCCTCGGCCTTGTCGTTCCGGGCCTGCTCGGTCATGGTCGCGGCCTGCTTGTCGAAGGTCTCCTTGTCCTTCTTCAGCGCCTCCTGTGCCTTGTCCAGGTCCTTCTGCTTCTGCTCCTTGAGGCCCTCGAGCCGGGTCCTGGCGGCTTTGGCCTCCTCGAGCTCGGCGAGCGCCTTCTGGAAGTTGACGTAGCCGATCTTCGCCTCCGCGTGCGCAACCGCGGAGAAGGTCAGCGGAATCGCGGCGGCAAGGGCCACCATCAGGCGACGGAACGACATCACGTGCATGCTCCTCGGGGAAACTCCGGCGATTGGATGGGCGACCACCGCCGACCGGAGTGGAACGGAAGCCCCCCGGCGGGTGCTCCCGATGCGGTCGAAAAAGTCCGCGGACACTAGGAGGAACGCCGCCGGTCCGTCAAGCAGATGCCACTTGGCAGTCAGGCAGGCCTTTGGGTCGGGGGTCAGAGCGCCTTCACCTCGGTCACCAGCCGGGTCAGCGACGACTTGGCGTCGCCGAAGAGCATCGAGGTGTTGGGCGCGTAGAAGAGGTGGTTCTCGATGCCGGCGAAGCCGGGGTTCATGCTCCGCTTGAGCACGATGACGCCCTTGGATTTGTCCGCGTCGAGGATCGGCATCCCGTAGATGGGGCTCTGGGGATCGCTCCGCGCGGCGGGGTTGACCACGTCGTTGGCTCCGATGACCAGGGCCACGTCCGCCCGCTCGAACTCGGCGTTGATCTGTTCCATGTCGTAGAGCCGGTCGTAGGGGACGTTGGCCTCCGCCAGCAGCACGTTCATGTGGCCGGGCATCCGCCCGGCGACGGGGTGGATGGCGTACTTCACCGTCACCCCCCGCTTCTCCAGGAGGTCAGCCAGCTCCCGCACCACGTGCTGGGCCTGCGCCACCGCCATCCCGTAGCCCGGGACGACGATCACCTCGCTGGCGTAGGCCATCCGGAGCGCCGCGTCCTCCGCCGAGACGCTGCGGACGGTGAGGTCCTTGGCCTCGGCTCCCGCGGCCAGCGCCGGCTGAGCGGAGCCAAAGGCGCCGAAGAGCACGTTGCCGAAGCTCCGGTTCATCGCCTTGGACATGAGAATCGAGAGCATGAAGCCCGAGGCCCCGTCGAGGGCGCCGCAGATGATGAGGACATTGTTCTGGATGGCGAACCCCGTCGCGCTCGAGGCCAGTCCGGCGTAGGAGTTGAGCAGCGAGACCACCACCGGCATGTCCGCCCCGCCGATGGGGAGGACCATGAACACCCCGAGCAACAGCGCCAGGGCGATCATCCCGTAGAAGACCGTCGGGGTTCCGGGGCGGAAGATGAGGAAGAAGAACATGGCGATCGCCACCCCGAAGAGGGTGATGTTGACCGCGTTCTGTCCCCGGTAGGTCACCGGCCTCCCGGTGATGAATTCTTGAAGTTTTCCGAAGGCCATGAAGCTGCCGGTCACGGTGAGCGCGCCGAACAGCACCTCGAAGCCCAGCGCGGCCATGGTCGACCGCGGCATCGAATGCTGGTGAATCCGGAACTCGGCGATGCCCACCAGCGTGGCGGCCAGGGCGCCGAACATGTGGCTGATGGCGATCCGCTGGGGCATGGCGGTCATCGGCACGAACATGCCCAGCGGGTAGCCGATCACCGTCCCCAGGATCAGCGCCAGGGCGATGAAGTCGAAGCGGACGATCTCGTGATTGAACAGCGTGCCCACGATCGCCAGGACCATGCCCAGCGCCGCCTGCTGCATGCCCAGCCGGGCCTTGTCCGGGTGCGAGAGGCTCTTCAGGCCGAGGATGAACAGCACCGAGGCGGCGAGGTAGATCGCCTCGATGACCAGGTCGCGGGTGTTCATCGGGCCCCGCCTGCGCGCTGGCCGGCCTTCTCCACCGCTGCGCCGGGCGCAGGCTTCACCTCCCGGCGGAACATCTTCAGCATCCGATCGGTGATCAGGAACCCGCCCACCACGTTGATGCTCGCGGCGGTGACCGCGACGAAACCCAGCCAGTTCGAAACGGTGTCTCGGTTGGCGCCGGCCAGCACCAGCGACCCCACCAGGCTGATGGCGGAGATGGCGTTGGTCGCCGACATCAGCGGGGTGTGGAGAAGCGGCGGGACGCGGGTGATGACCTGGTAGCCCACGAACGCGGCGAGTACGAACACGTACAGCTCGATGACGCTGATCACCGTCCGCTCCCTCCCGGCACCTGCCCGTTCAAGGTGACCAGCATCGCCCCGGTGATCTCGTCACCGGGGTCGATCTTCAACGCCCCCTCCTTGGTGGAGAGGTGCTGCACCAGGGTCAGCACGTTGCGGGCGAACATCTGGCTGGCGTGCAGGGGCACCGTGGCCGCGAGCTGCACCGGCCCGAGGAGGACCACCCCGCCGACCACCGCCCGCTCGCCGGCCCTCGTCCCCTCGACGTTCCCGCCGGTCTCGGCTGCCAGGTCGACCACCACCGAGCCCGGCCGGAGCGTCCCCAGCGCCTTGCGGTCGACCAGCACCGGCGCCCGCTTCCCCGGGACCTGGGCGGTGCAGAGCAGCATGTCCTGCTGGGGGATGGCGGCGGCCAGCGCCTCCCGGGTCTTCGCCTCCTCCTCCGCGGTCTGCGCCCGGGCGTAGCCACCGGCCGCCTCGGCGTCGGAGGACACCTCCGGACCGACGAAGCTCGCCCCGAGGCTCAGGATCTGCTCCCGGGCGGCGAGCCGCACGTCGAACCCGGCGACCACCGCCCCCAGTCGCCGGGCGGTGGCGATCGCCTGGAGCCCCGCCACCCCGGCCCCCAGCACCAGCACCCTGGCCGGGGCGAGCGTCCCGGCGGCGGTGGTGAGCATCGGGAGCAGCTTGCCCAGCTCGGCGGCGCCGATGAGCACCGCCTTGTAGCCGGCGACGGTGGCCTGTGAGCTCAGCACGTCCATCGACTGGGCGCGGGTGATGCGAGGCACCCGCTCCAGCGCCAGGAACGTCAGCCGGCGCGCGGCCAGCGAGGGGATCAGCGCGTCGGCCGGCTCGACCCCGAGCATGGAGACGATGGTCGTCCCCTCGGGCGCCTCGGCGATCTCCGCCGGGGCGGGCCGGCGCACCCGGGGCCAGAGCTCCACCCCGGTGAGCGCCTCGGCCCGTGAGCCGAGCGGCCGCGCCCCGCCCTTCTCGTAGTCGGCGTCGGTGAATCCGGCGGCGAGGCCCGCCCCCCGCTCGATCGAGATCCGATGGCCGGCCTTGGTGAGCCGCGCCACCACCTCGGGAACCAGTGCCACCCGGGCTTCCCCCGGTGCGGTCTCCCGTACCACCGCGATGCGCATCGCACACCCCTTCTAGAAGGAGTTGCCGATCGTGAACTCGAAGAGGATTGGGTCGTCGATCGGGCGTCTGGTGAGTGGAATGCCCCACTCGAATCGTAGCGGACCGACCGGAGAGAACCAGCGAATCCCGAAGCCGGTAGACCAGAACAGTCCCAGCGGAAGTGAATGCTGTTTGTCTTCGAAGAAGCTGGCATTCACGGCGAAGGCGTTTCCGGCGTCGACGAAGACCACGCCCTTGACCCCGACCTTGGGGACGATGGGGAACTCCAGCTCGAGATTGAGCACGAACTGCTTGTTGCCACCGACCACGAAGGCGGTCGCCGGACAGTCGGGCCGGTTGCAGGTGGGCACCAGGATGGTGGGAGAGATCGAGCTCAGCGAGTAGCCGCGGATGGTGTTGATGCCGCCGAGGTAATAGAGCTCGGAGACCGGCAGGGGGCGGGTGCTGTCCAGATTCGCGATGTAGCCGATGGTGGTGTTGGTCTTGAACACCATCCCCAGCGGGAGCGACCAGTAGAAGCGCGAGAAGAGGGTGTAGCGCGCGTAGTTCAGGGTCCCCCCGAGGAAGTCCGGGGCGAACTCGGCCGAGGCGAACTGGTAGAAGCCCTTGCTCGGGAAGAGCCGGTTGTCGCGCCGGTCCCAGGCGAGGGTGAAGCGCACCGCCGAGGTGACCTGGGTGCCGATGCGGAAACGCCCGTAGAGCGGCACGGTGTTGGTGTTGATCACGCCGGCATTGGGCCCGGTTCCGGTTCCTCCCGGCGAGGCCTCCACCCACTCCCGGGTGTACCCCACGCTGGCGATGAGGTCGTCCCAGATGTGGTAGCCGAGCCCCACCGAGCCACCCAGCGCCTGGCGGGTGAAGTCGAACTGGTCGATCTGGGTCCGGTAGACGTCGAGGGAGAAGATCCAGTCGGTGTCGAAGAAGTAGGGGTCGTAGAACGACAGCTGTATCAGCTGCCGGAGGCTGCTGAGCTGGGCGGACAACGAGACCGTCTGCCCCCACCCCAGGAAGTTGTTCTGGGTGACCTGGGCGGTGAAGATGAAGCTCTCCACCGAGCTGAAGCCGAAGCCCACCTGGAAGCTGCCGGTGCTCTTCTCCTTCACCTCGACGGTGACCACCACGTGGCTGTCGTCGCCACCCGGCTTGTAGGTGATCTCCACCGTCTCGAAGAAGCCGAGCGCGGTAACCCGCTCCTTGCTTCGCCGCAAGCCACTTCCCGAGAAGAGATCGCCCTCGTAGATCCGCAGCTCGCGCCGGATGACCTTGTCCCGGGTCTTGGTGTTCCCGATGACCTCGATCCGGTCGATAGTCTGCAGCTTCCCCTTCTCCACCCGGAAGTCGAGCGCCACGGTCCGTTCCTGGGGATTGACCTGGGTCTCGGGGTTGAAGTTCGCGTAGGCGTAGCCCTGGTCTTGGTAGATGTCGGCCAGCGACTGGTCGTCCTTCAGGACCTTGGCCCGGCTGAAGTAGTCGCCCCGGCGCGACTCGAGCACCGCGAACAGCCGCTCCTTGGGAACGATGAGGTCGCCGGAGAAGTCGATGCTGGAGATCCGGTACTGCTCGCCCTCGGTGATCTTCACCGTGATGTAGATCAGCCGCTTGTCGGGCGAGAGCGCGACGGTGGGCTTCTCCACCTTCACGTTGAGGAACCCACGATCGTAGTAGGCGGCCTCGATGATCGCCAGGTCGCGCTGGAAGGCCTCCTCGCGGAAGGTGCCCTCACCGGTGAGGAATCCGAAGAAGTTCCCCTCCCGGGTGATCATCAGCGCCTTGAGCTCGTCGGACGAGACCTTCTCCGCGCCGATGAGGTTCACCTGCTTCACCATCACCTTGGCGTGCTCGTTGATCACGAACACCACGTCGGCCTGGTTGGTGCCCTGGACGGGGACGACCTTGAAGGTGACCTCGGCGAGGAAGAAGCCCTTCTCGACGTACTTCTCCTGGATCTTCTTTTCGTTCCGCCTCACCGCGTCCAGGTCGAGGATCTGGTACGGCTTGAGGTCGATGACGTCCTTGAAGTCATCCTTGTTGAGCTCCTCGTTCCCCTGCAGGAGCCACTGGCGGATCGACGGCCGCTCCACCACCCGCACCACGTAGGCGATGCCCCCGTTCGGGAGCCGCTGGGTGAGCAGCTGGATGTCCTGGAAGTAGCCCAGGCTCCAGAGCGACTGGATGTCGGCGCCGGTGAGCGTGGGGTCGAAGGGACGGCCCAGCTTGTTCTTCAGCGCGCGCTTGATGACCTCCGGCTCGACCCGGCGGTTCCCCTCGATGCGGATCTCGGAGATGACGTCCGAGCCGCTGGCCACCGGGACGTCGGTCTGGGTCGCCGCGCCCGGGGTGCCGGCGTCGGGTGCGCTGGCGCCCTCGGCGGCAGTCTCGGGGCTGGCGGGCGCCACGGTGCCCGCGTCTGCTTCCTGACCGCGCGAGGCGGAAGGGAGGACGAGCACGAGCAGGGCGGCGGCCAGGAGCCAGGTGGCGGTCGTCTTGCGTGCGGAAACGTTCAACCTCGTCGAGGAGCGGCGGCCGTTGGAAGGGCGCGCACTGTAGGGGAGGGAGGAGGACAGGGACAATGGTGAAAAGCTCTACGCCGGCTCGACCTTGCCCCCTGCGAGCCGCAGCCTCCGCGGCATCGAACGGGCCAGCGCCTCGTTGTGGGTCACCACCACGGCCGTGATGCCCAGGTCGCGGTTCACCTCGCGGAGGACCTGATGGATGCCCTCGCCGGTGACTGGATCCAGGTTGCCGGTGGGCTCGTCGGCCAGCAGCAGCGCCGGCTCGAGCACCAGCGCCCGGGCCAGCGCCACCCGCTGTGCCTCCCCGCCGGACAGCTCGCCCGGACGGTGGTCCACCCTGGCACCCAGCCCCACCCGCTCCAGCAACCCCCGGGCGCGCCGCAGGGCCGCCGAGCGCTCCATCCGCTGCACCAGGGCGGGGATGGCCACGTTCTCCAGCGCGGTGAACTCCGGGAGCAGGTAGTGGCTCTGGAAGACGAACCCCACCGTCCGGTTGCGGAAGCGGGCCAGGTCGGCGTCGGGAAGCGCGAGAACGTCCACCCCGTCCACCGACATCGTTCCTGCCACCGGCGCATCCAGCGTGCCCAGCACGTGGAGGAAGGTGCTCTTCCCCGACCCGGACGCGCCCACCAGGCTCACCAGCTCGCCGCGCTCGATGTCCAGCGATAGCCCCCGCAGCACGTCGATGCGCGCGCCGTGGAGCCAGTAGCTCTTGGAGAGCTCGCGGATCTCGACGAAGGCCACGGGTCCCCTACTCTCCCTTCAGCCCTTCCACCGGCTCGACGCGCGAGGCGCGCAGCGCGGGGTAGATCGATGCGAGGTAGGTCACCAGGATTGCGATGAGCACGGTGAGCGCCGTCTGCAGCGGCTCGACCTTCACCGGCAACGAGGGGATGTAATAGACCTCCGGGTCGAGCCGGAGCCCCACCTTCTCGATGAAGAGGCACCAGGCCAGGCCGGAGATGAGCCCCAGCAGGCCTCCGGCCACGCCGATCTGCAGGCCCTCGGCGAGGAAGATCTTCACGATCCCCCCCTGCGGCACGCCCAGCGCCTTGAGGACCGAGATCTCCTTGCGCTTCTCCAGCACCAGCATGGTCACCGTGGCGACGATGAGCCCCGCGGCGACCACCACGATGATGGAGAGGATGATGCCCATCACCAGCTTCTCCAGCCGCAGCGCGGAGAAGAGGTTCCGGTTCATCTCCCCCCAGTCCTTGGTGCGATAGGGGTACCCCTCCAGGGTGTTGAGCACGGTCGAGGCGATGCGCCGGGCGTCGTCCACGTCCTTGACCTTGAGCTCGACTCCGGTGGCCCCGGGGATGCCGAAGAAGGACTCGGCCGCCTGCAGGCCGACGTAGACGAACTTCGAGTCGTACTCGAACATTCCCGTGTAGAAGATGCCGGCCACCCGGAAGGCCTTCGACTTGGGGATGGGCCCCGAGGGCCCCACGCCGCCCCCGAGCGGCGAGACCACCGTCAGCGGGTCGCCCACCAGGACACGGAGACTCGAGGCCAGCTCGCGGCCGAGCAGGATGCCGGGGAGCGGCGGCCCCGCAGGCGCCTCCTTCGGCATCTGGATGACCTCGTCGTCCTTCGGCTGGTCCATCTTGTAGCGGCTGCGGACCGGGATGTCCTCGGGGTGCGCGAGCCAGCGGATGTCCCCGCCGGGCAGGACATTCTTCGGGAGGTCCGTCACCTGGCCGGTGGTGGCCGGGTCGACGCCCTTGATGATCGCCCCGTCCACGTTGGCCTCGCTCGCCACCATCACCTGGCCCAGGAGGAACGGGGTCTCGCCGACGACGCCAGGCACCTGGGCGACCTTCTTCATCACCTCGGGGTACTCGGGCATCCCGGCCTGCGGGTCGCCGTACTTGAGGACCACCACGTGGGCGTTGGTGCCGAGGATCTTCTTCTGGAGGTCCACCTCGAAGCCGCTCATCACGCTGAGGACGATGATCAGCGCCATGACCCCCACCCCGACCCCGCCCACGCTCAGCGCGGTCATCATCTCGGTGGGGGACTGGCTCCGCTCCTGCGCCTCGTGGAGCGCCTTGGCCGCCGCCAGCGGATCGCGCCGCCCCAGCGCGCGGATGCGCGTCCGCTCCACCGCCGCGTCCGCCGCGCGGAGGATGCCCAGGACGATGAGTGGCGGGATGATGCCCAGCAGCAGCACCACCAGCCCGCCGAGCAGCAGGCGGGGGCGGAAGATGTGGACGTGTCGCCGGGCGACGAACAGCTCGAACCCGGTGCGTACGTCGAGCCGGCCCGAGGCGTTGGCCACGAACCCGGTGAGGATGCCCAGGGTGAGGGCCAGCACCAGCAGGCTGAAGACCAGCCAGTACCCCAGCTCGGGCCGGCCCAGGAGATTCGCCAGGTAGATGATCTCCCGGAACCGCGGCCCCAGGGTGGCATCCAGCGCCGGGACGGAGGGGAGCACCGTGAGCAGCGCCGGGAGCGGAACGCCGAGGTAGAGGACGGCGATGGTCGCCTCGGGCGCGGAGCAGCTTGCGGGCGCGAGCCGCGCCGACGAATCCTCCGAGGAACGCCACCCCCGCCGCGGCGGTGAGCGCCACGCCGAACGCGGCCGGCGGTCCCCACCCCACCCCGCGGGAGGCGGAGGCCAGGGCGGTCTGGAGCAGCACCAGGACCAGCTCCGCCCCGAGGATGCCCACCCCGTAGGCGGCCAGGGTCCCCAGGTGAAAGTCACGCCAGCCGGCCAGCGGCGCCGACAACCCGCCGCCGGTCTGCTCGGCGCGCACCGGCTCGGTGCCTGCCTTGCGTGCGCTCCCGAGCGCCACCAGCGCCCAGCCGACGAGCCAGGCCCCCGCCGCCGGGCCGAGCAGCCACACCGCGGGGCTGGGCGCCGCAGTCCGCCGCGCTTCCAGCACGCCCTTGACCGCGCCCACCAGCGGGCCCCAGCCGAAGGCGCCGAGCCCCAGCCGGGCCAGCACCGGTCCCCAGGCGCCCACGCGCCCCACCTCCACCGCGGCGAGCACCGCGCCGGTGAGCAGCAGCACCGCGCCCACGCCACGGAGCAGCCACCGGGCGTGGGGCCGGGCAGGGGCCGCGACGCCGAGGGCGAGCGGCTCGTCCATCAACGCTTCTCGGGCTTGAGCAGCGGGAAGAGGATGACGTCGCGGATGGAGGGGGTGTCGGTGAGGAGCATCGCCAGCCGGTCCACACCCAGGCCCTCCCCGCCGGTGGGCGGCATGCCGTGCTCGAGGGCCCGGATGTAGTCCTCGTCGTAGTCCATCGTCTCGGTGGCCCCTCTCCGCTTGGCCTCCAGCTGGGCCTCGAACCGGCCCTTCTGGTCCAGCGGGTCGTTCAGCTCGCTGAACCCGTTGGCGATCTCCCGGCCGACGATGAACAGCTCGAACCGGTCGGCGATTTCGGGCCGGGCGTCGTTCCGGCGCGCCAGGGGGCTGATCTCGGTGGGGAACTCGGTGACGAAGGTGGGCTGAACCAGCCGCGACTCCACGGCGTGCTCGAAGAGGACCGCCAGCATCGCCCCCGGCCCGAAGGCGGCCAGGTGGTTGCGCTCGCCCTCCGGGAGCCGGGGGCCGATCTCCGCCCGGAGCCGGTCGGCGTCCTTCAGGTCGGACTCGTTCAGCGCGGGGAATGCCTGGCGGACCGCCTCGGCCATCGGGAGCCGCGGCCAGGGCGGGGTGAAGTCGATGGACTGACCCTGGTAGGCGACCTTCATCGAGCCGGTCACCCGCTCGGCCGCGCCCGAGAGCATCTCCTCGGTCTGGACCATCATGTCCTCGTAGGTGGCGTAGGCCTGGTACCACTCGAGCATCGTGAACTCGGGGTTGTGCCGGGTGCTGACCCCCTCGTTCCGGAAGTTGCGGTTGATCTCGTAGACCCGTTCCAGGCCTCCGACCACCAGACGCTTGAGGTACAGCTCCGGGGCGATGCGCAGGAAGAGCGGGATGTCGAGCGCGTTGTGGTGGGTGGTGAAGGGCCGCGCCGCCGCGCCGCTCACCAGGCTGTGCATCATCGGCGTCTCGACCTCGACGAAGCCCCGCCGGTCGAGGAACTCGCGGAGGTAGCGGACCAGCGCCGTCCGCTTGAGGAAGGCCTCCTTCACCTCGGGGTTCGAGACCAGGTCCAGGTAGCGCTGGCGGTACCGCGTCTCCACGTCGGCCAGGCCGTGCCACTTCTCGGGGGGCGCGCGGAGCGCCTTGGTGAGGGGCAGGTACTCGGTCGCGGCGAGGGTGAGCTCTCCGGTCTTGCTCCGGAACAGCGTCCCCTGGACCCCCACGAAGTCGCCCAGGTCGGTGAGCTTGAAGAGCTCGAACCGATCTCCGAGCGCGTCCTTCTTGACGTGGACTTGGATCTCACCGCTGCGGTCGCGGAGCTTGATGAACGCCGCCTTGCCGAAGCTCCGCAGCGCCACCACCCGGCCGGCGATGGAGTACGTCGGCCGCGACGCCTCCAGCTGCTCGGCGGTGTCCGAGGCGTGCTTCCGGGCGATGTCGCCGGCGAGGTCGGCGGGGCGAAAGCCGTTGCCGAAGGGGTTGCACCCCAGGCTGCGCCAGCGCTCGGCCTTCTCCTGGCGCTGCGCGTAGAGCTCGTGCTCCTTCGCCGATTCGGTGTCGTCGCTCACGGTCGTGCAGGCTCTCCTACTCCGGAACGGCCCGGTTGGGGTTCTTCACGCCCAGCAGCTGGGCGGTGACGAAGTCGTCCAGCTTGCCGTCCAGCACCGCGTCCACGTTTCCGGTCTCCACCCCGGTCCGGAGGTCCTTCACCAGCCGGTAGGGGGCGAGCACATAGCTGCGGATCTGCGAGCCGAAGGCGATGTCCTTCTTCTGCGACTCGGCCTCGTCGCGGGCCTGGTTCCGCTTCTGCAGCTCGAGGTCGTAGAGCCGGGAGCGGAGGATCTTCCAGGCCATGTCCCGGTTGGCGTGCTGGCTGCGCTCGTTCTGCATCGCCACGGTGATCCCGGTGGGGACGTGGGTGAGGCGGACGGCGGACGAGGTCTTGTTCACCTTCTGGCCCCCCGCCCCGCTCGCCCGGTACACGTCGACCCGGACGTCCTTCTCCGGGATGTCGATGACGATGTCGTCGTCCACCTCGGGGTAGACGGTGACCGAGGCGAAGGACGTTTGGCGGCGGGCGTTGGCGTCGAAGGGGCTGATGCGGACCAGGCGGTGCACCCCGTTCTCCGCCCTGAGGTAACCGTAGGCGTTCTCGCCGGTGACCTTGATCGAGACGTTCTTCAGGCCCGCCTCCTCGCCGGCCACGAAGTCGTTGATCTCCACCGTCCAGCCCTTCGACTCGGCGTAGCGCGTGTACATCCGCAGCAGCATCGCCGCCCAGTCCATGGACTCGGTGCCCCCGGCGCCAGCGTTGATCTCCATGTAGGCGTTGGCGTGGTCGTTCTCACCGGAGAGCATCCGCTGCAGCTCGAGCGCCTCCACGTCGCGCTCGACGGCGTCCAGCGAGCCCTCGGCCTCGGCCCGGGCGGCATCGTCCCCGGCCTCCTCGGCCAGCTCGAGCAGGGTGCGGGCGTCGTCCAGCGCCCGCTCCACGCGCTCGAACCCCTCCACCTGCGCGGCCAGCCCCGCCTTTTCTCGTAGCAGGCCCTGCGCCTTGACCTGGTCGTTCCAGAAGTCGGGCTGGCCCGCGTCCCGGTCGATCAGCGCGATGCGTGACCGCTTGCGGTCGAGGTCAAAGATGCCCCCGGAGCGCGTCCAGGCGCGCCTGCAGGGAGCCGAGTCGTTCCGTCGCGTCGATGGGCATGAGTCAGGAGTGTCCGAGCGGACCGGCCCGGCGGAAGCGGAGGCGGACCAAGGCCACCAGCCCCGAGAGCCCGGCAAAGAGCGCGGCAAGGTACGCGGGAATGTCGCCGATGACAACGTACGGCGTGCTGCCCTCCATCAAGGGGAGCTCCGCCATCCGCCACTCCGGCCCGGTCAGCTCCGCGGCCGAGACCGACAGCCGGTCGCTGGGGACGATGCCCACCTCGGTCGCGTCGAATACCCTGCCCACCGGGTCGATGAAGGCGCTGACCCCGGTGTTCGCCGCCCGGGCCACCGGCCGCCCCGTCTCCACCGCCCGGGTCGCCACCATGTGGAGGAACTGGAACGGCGCCGAGCTGAAGCCGTACCAGGCGTCGTTGGTCATGTTGACCAGCACGTGGGCTCCGTTCCGGGCGTAGGTCCGGGAGATCTCCGGGAAGATGGCGTCGAAGCAGATCTCGATGCCCAGGCGGACCGGGGGGCCGTCGGGCCGGCGCAGCACCGCCGGGCCGAGGTCGTTCCCCGGGGCGAAGCTCGCGCCCACGATGTTGCCCACGCCCAGCAGCTCGTCCAGGCGCCACGGCACGTACTCGCCGAACGGCACCAGGTGGTTCTTCACGTAGTGGTGGGCAATGCCCAGGGTGGGGTCGAGGAGGAAGGCCGCGTTCTCGTTCCCCTTGCGGAGGTTCCTGGGGTCGAACACGTCCACGCCGACCAGGAGACCGGCACGGTAGCCGCCCGGGCGAAGGCCGGCCTCGGTGAGCCGGGTCACCCCGGTGGGGAACGCCAGCGGGTAGCTGCCCTCCGGCCAGACGATGAGCTCGGCGCCCGCCTGCTCCGCGGCGGCGGTGGGCGGGAGGTAGCGGCCGAGGATGGTCGCCGCCCGCGAGCTGCCCCGGGACATCTTGAGCTTCTGGTCGACGTTGCCCTGCACCACCGCGGCCTTGACCCGCGGCGCCGCGGCCGCCGCCCGGTCCATCGCCCGGACGTGGAATGCCCCGTACGCGTGCCCGAGCACCAGGACCGCCGAGGCCAGGGCGAGGAGCGCCCGCGGCATCGGACGCTCGCGGAGCCGCCACCACCGCCAGACCTCGTAGAGCGCTCCGTTCACCACCGCCACCGCGAGGGCGACACCGTAGACCCCGCCGAGGCTCGCCAGCTGGTGGAACCACAGATTCCGCGTCTGGGTGTAGCCGAGGTTGGCCCAGGGGAAGCCGGAGCAGAAGTAGTTCCGCATCAGCTCGGTGGCCATCCACACCGGACCGACGGTCCACCCCATGCTCCAGCCGAGGCCGCGCTCGAGGAGCCGCAGCAGGCCCGTGGCGATGGCCCAGTGGAAGGCGCACCAGGCCACCAGCAGCTCGAGCGCGGGGATGCTGAGCCAGTTCGGCATCCCGCCGAAGGTCACCATCGCCACGTTCACCCACCAGAACGCCCCGGTGAAGAACACCATCCCGGCGAGCATCCCTGCGCCGAATGCCCGCCACGGCGAGAGTCGCCGGATGGCGAGGAGCATCGGGACGAGACAGAGGAAGGCCAGCGGCTCGAGGATGCCGGAGGCGAACAGCTCGCGCCGGGGGCCAACCGGGAAGGCGATGGGGAACGCCGCGGCGCCGAGCAGTCCGGTGAGGACGAGGGCCCCGATGCGCCAGGGCACGAGGACGCGCTCGCGCCGGCCGGGCACGGCGGTGAGGGCCAGGGGGGCCCCGGGAGAGGGAGGGAGGGCGACGGCGGACATCGGGATGCGGGTGCTCCTACCAGAACCCTCGGCGGGACGGGTGTCGTCCCGGCACCGAACGTCGGTCACCGAGGGGGAACCATCCCCGGCCGGCCCAGGAGCCTCGCCTCGAGGGCGGCCATCCGCTCGGCATCCCGGCGGCGGTGGTGGTCGTGGCCGAGCAAGTGGAGCAGCCCGTGCGCGAGGTACAGGTCCAGCTCCTCGGCGAGTGCGCGCCCGCGGGCCCGGGCCTGCCGACGGGCGGTGTCGAGCGAGAGGATGACGTCCCCGAGGTGGTGCGGGCCAATCGTTCCGGAGGGCGGCTCCCCGGCGGGGAAGCTGAGCACGTCGGTGGGCCGGTCCTTCCGGCGCCAGCTGCGGTTGAGCTCCTGGATGCCAGGGTCGGTGGTGAGGAGGACGGAGAGCTCCACATCCTCGAGCGCCAGCGTGGCAAGAAAGGCCCGGGCCCGGGCCCGAAGGCGGGACAGGTGTCTTCGGCCGGATGGCATGTCGGCTCGGGCCTCGACCAGCGGCCGGCGGGAGCGGGCAGCGGAGGAGCGGCTACGCGGAGCGCGCTCGGCCTGGGTGGGCCGCCTCCCGGCGGCTACACCGCCCACCCGGGTTCGCACTTGACGAGGCATTGCCGTATCGACGTCTACCCCTTCTCGCTGCCGTTGGGAGGCGTCAGCGAAGGACGTCGCCACCAGCGCTTCCGTCCGCCGGCAGCTCGAGGATGAAGGTCGTCCCCTCCTCGGCCGTCGAACGGACGCGGACCTCGCCACCGTGCCCCACGGCGACCTGGCGCACGATGTACAGCCCGAGCCCGATGCTGCCGCCGAGCGCGCCGGCGTGCAGACCGCGCTGGAACGGCTCGAAGAGACCCGGGAGCAGCTCGGTGGGAATCGGAGGGCCGTGGTTGTGCACCGACAGCTCCGCCCTGTCCTCCCGTGCCGACAGACGGACCGTCACCGGAAGCTCGGGGTCTCCGTGCTGGAGCGCGTTGCCCACCAGGTTCCCCACCGCCTGGGCGAGCCGCTCGGGGTCCCAGAAGCCGGTCGGGCGGGCCAGCGCCTCCCACTGGACCCGGCGCACCTGGTCCTCGGGCATTCCGTCGAGGACGCGGGTCACCACTGCATCGAGCGCCACGGGTTCGGGCGCGAGCGGCAGGCCCTGCCCCCGCCGGATCCGGGTGACATCGAGCAGCCCGGAGATGATGGCCTGCATCCGGTCGGTGGAGCGCTCCATCCGTTCCACCGTCCGGACGTGTTCCCCGGGGACGCCCCGCCGGCGCATCGTCTCCAGCCCCAGCCGCACCGAGGAGAGCGGGTTTCGCAGGTCGTGGCTGACGATGCCCAGCAGCTTCTGCTCGAACTCGGCGGCGGCCTCGAGCTTCCGCCGCTCCACCTCCACCGCTGCTCGCACCAGCGCCGCTTCCCTCTCCACTCTCCGCCGCGCGGTGACGTCCCGTCCCACGCAGGTCACGTGCTCCAGCCGGCCGGTCGGGGAGGGGATGGGCGACAGGGTGTACTCGAACCAGCGGGTTTCCTGCCCGTCGAGGAAGCCCAGCTCGTTCCGCGCCGGCGCGCCGGTGACGAAGACCGCCCGCAGCTGCACCCGGAACTCGGGAAAGGTGGCGGTCCCGAAGACCTCGTCCATGGTTCGCCCGAGCATCTGCGCCGGGGTGAGCCCCATCGCCGCCGCGCCGAGCTGGTTCACATAGACGTACCGGATGTCGCGGTCGAGGATGTAGACGTTCTCCTGCACCACCTCCAGCGCCCGGCGGAGCAGCTCCAGCTCGTCCGCCCTGGTCGGCATCGTCGCCGCACGCTAGCGGCCGTCCGTGGCCCCACGCCGGCTCCGTTCGGACGGGACGTCCACCAGTGAGCGTCCCGCCACCCGTGCGGACCGTAACCCTTCACCTTCGCTGGACGGTCCGGGTCTCCGAAGCGAGCGCCAGCGCCGTGGGCCGGGCTCCGCCGACCGCGCCGGGCGGATACACCGGCCGCGAGTGGTAGATGCCCTCCAGGGTGTGGATGAACGAGCGCGAGATGGCGTTCAGGTCCCGCAGGGTCAGGTCGCACTCGTCGAGCTGCCCCTCGGTGAACACCGCGGTGATGATCCGCTGCACCAGCGCCTGGAGTCGCTCGCGCGTGGGCTCGGGCATGGCCCGGCTCGCCGCCTCCACCGCGTCGGCCAGCATCACCAGCGCCGCCTCGCGGAACTGCGGCCTGGGCCCGGTGTAGCGGAACACCGCATCCTCCACCTCCGCCTCGTGCCCCCCGGCGTCGGCGAGCGCCTTGTGGTGGAAGTAGCCCACCAGCCGGGTGCCGTGGTGCTGGGCGATGACGTCCTGCACCGCGCGTGGCAGCTTGTACCGCCGGGCGAGCTCGAGCCCGTCGGTGACGTGGCGCTTGATGATCACCGCGCTCATCCCCGGTGCCAGACAGTCGTGGGGGTTCTCACCCTTCTGGTTCTCGCCGAAGTAGAGCGGGTTCTTCCCCTTGCCGATGTCGTGGTAGTAGGCGCAAGTCCGGCCCAGCAGCGGGTTGCAGCCGGTCACCTCCGCGGCCGCCTCCACCAGGCTCCCGACGATGATGCTGTGGTGGTACGTGCCCGGGCTCTGGACGATGAGCTCCTTGAGCGCCGGGTGGTTGAGATTGGCCAGCTCGAGCAACTTCGAGATCGCTGGCGTACCCGAAGGCCAGCTCGAGCAGCGGGGTCAGGGCGAGCACCAGGGTGGGGACCAGGAGCGTGGAGCCCAGGCCGGCGAAGCTGGCGGCCAGGAGCGCGTCCCGGGCCGGCGCCTTCCCCGCCGCCAGCCCGAACGCCAGCACCACCCCGGCGTTGATCAGCCCGACCCAGACGCCGCTCCGGAAGAGCGATGCGCGGTCCCGCGCCCGGGCCACCTGCGTCGCCGCGACCAGGCTCCCCAGGATCCCGTAGACGGCGAAGAAGAGCGAGTTGCCGAGCATCACCCCGACCAGGGTGGAGAGGACCAGGCCGAAGAAGAGCGCCAGCTCCTGGTTCAGCAGCAGCCGGACCAGCATCGCCCCCGCCGCCACCGGCAGCAGCACCAGCAATGCCTGCAACGGAAGGGCGGGCCAGCGGTCGTGGAGCGCCTCGGCGACGGCCGTCGCCATCCGGAAGGCGCCGAGGAAGCCCACCAGCAGCACCCCCAGCAGCAGCCCGTCCCGCCGGGTGGGCCGGAACCGCCGGAACGCCCGCCGGTGGAAGGTCCAGATACCGGCCAGCAGCAGCGCGACCAGCGCCGCGGTTCCGGCGCTCGCTTCCACCACGTCGAACCGGTCGGTCTGGGCACGCATCGCGGCGAGCATCCGGAGGTGTTCCGGGGTGACCAGCTCGCCGTCGCCGATGATCTTCTGGCCCTTCTTGATCTGGATGACCGCCCCCTTCACCGCGGCGGCGGCGATGGCCCGACGACGCTCGGTCTCGGCGATGTTCGCGGTGAGGTTGGGCCTGAGCGCGCGCTTGGCGAAGCGCAGCACGGCGCGGCGGAGCGGCGCCGGTGACTCGGGCAACAGATTTCCAGGGAGGGTGGCCCAGCGGTCCATCTCCGCGCGGGCCTCGCGGACGTCGAGCACGGCCGGCGGGAGCACCGCGCTCGGATGTTCCACGCCGTCGTTCAGGTCGCGGATGGTGAGGAAGCTGCCGGCCGGTCCGAGGTCCTCGCGCGCGCCCACCACCGGGGCGAGGAAGCCACGCGACAGCACCGAGAGCACGGCGTGCTCCACCTCGGGTGCCCCCCGCGCCTCCACCAGGGCGGCCCAGTCCTCGTCGTCCAGCTCGAACAGCCGCGCCTCGAAGGTCTGACGGGCCTGGGTGATGGCCGAGGTGTCCACCGGCTCGGCCTTCCGCCTCGCTTTCCCTGGGGGCGGCTTCGCCGGCGGATCCATCCGGGCGAACGTCGCCCGCAGCACGCCGAAGCTTTCCTGGATTCCCCTCTGGATCTCGGGAACCACGGCGGGGTTGAAGTCGAAGACCGGGCGAACGCCGGCCCGGGCCTCCTGGCGGCGCCGGTCGGTGAGCGCTGCGTCGGGCAGGTCGTAGTCGCGGGTGGCCTTGAATCCCGCCGCGGAAGGGCTCTCGAAGGGACGGCCGACATCCTCGGGGCGCAGCTGCGGAAGCGTCTGCACCGCGAACCCCGGAGCGACCAGGAGCCCCGCGAGCACCGACACCACGCCGAGCAGGCTCAGCGCGGGGAGGGCGCGCCGGAGGGCGTCCACCGACCGGCTCTTCGCGTCGTCGTCCAAGGGCGGGGAACGCTAGGGTCCGGGGCCGACGCAGGACAAGCCGCGGAGGCCTGCCAAGCAGCCGGCGACGTACTCCCCGCGCACCGGGGGTATGTCCTGGGGTGGGCAGTCCGTACCGGCGCTCACCGGTGCTCACTCGGCGCGGAGCGTCTCCTGCGGGTCGACGCGGGTGGCGCGGTTGGCCGGCAGGAGTGCCGCGGCAACGCTGACCACCGTCAGCACCGCCGCCGCCCCCAGCGCGGTGGGCGGGTCGGAGGGCGCGACACCGTAGAGCAGCTGCTTCAGCGAGCGTCCCAGGATGAGCGCGCCGCCGAGCCCGGCGACGATCCCGATGCCGGCCAGGGCCAGAGCGCGGCGGAGCACCCACCACCGCACCGAGCGGGCCGAGGCGCCGATGGCCATCCGGATGCCAATCTCCCGGGTGCGCTGGGCCACGCTGAAGGCCAGCACCCCGTAGACGCCGGCCGCGGCGAGGACCACCGCCAGGCCGGCGAACAGCCCGAGCAGCATTCCGGCCGAGCGCGTGGCGGCGACGGAGTCCGCGACCCGGTCCTCGAGCGTCTTCACCTCGAACAAGGAGAGCCCGGGATCCACGGAGGCGAGCTCTCGCCGGGCGGCGGAGGCGAGCGGCGCCAGCGCCTCGCGGCTGCGGAGCACGAAGGTCAGCCGGCTGGAGGTGTCCTGATCGAGCGGATAGTACATCTCGGGTCGTGGCTTCACGCCCAGGCCGTCGTGGTGGACGTCACCCACCACCCCCACGATCCGCCGCCACGGCTCGTGGTCTTCGCTGTCGCCGGGGCGGATCCGCGCCCCCAGCGGTGACCTCCCTGCCCAGAAGCGCCGCACCGCCTCGACGTTGACCAGTGCCACCGGCTCGGCGCCCGACCGGTCAGAGTCCTCGAACGAGCGGCCTTCCAGGAGGCGGATGCCCATCGCCTCGACGTAGCCGGGCGAGGCGAACCGGTACTCGATCGCCGGCTCGTGGGCCTTGTCGAAGGTCTGCCCCTCGATGGAGAAGTTCCCGTTGGAGTTGCTCCCGTTGAGCGGGAGGTCGTTGATCGCTCCGGCATGGCTCACTCCGGGCAAGGCCCTGAGCCGCGGCAGGAACGAGGCGAGCATCGCCCGCTTCGACGGATCGTCCTGGTACCGCTCCGGGGGCAGCTGCACCCGGAAGGCGACGGCCTGCGCTGGACGGAACCCCGGGTCCTGGTGCAGCAGCCGGTCCACGCTCTCGAGCACCAGGGCCGCGCCCAGCAGCGGGGCGAGCGCGAGCGCCACCTCGAAGATCACCAGCCCCGACTGCAGCCACTGGGTGCGGTGGCCGAGCGCGCTCCGCATCTCCCCCCGGACCGCGGCGAGGTCGCCCCCGGCCAGGAGCAGCGAGGGCAGGACACCGAAGAGCGCGGTGGTCAGCACGCACAGCCCCACGGAGAAGGCCAGCACCCGGACGTCGAGCCCCACGGCGGTGGCCAGCGCCGGGGCGCGGATGGGCAGCGCGCCGCGCAGCACCGCCGACCCCATCCACCCCACCAGGAGCCCGAGGGCGGTCCCGGCGACCGACAGCACCGCCGCCTCGACGAGGAGTGCCCGGGCCACCCGCCAGCGGTCGGCCCCCAGCGCCATCCGGACCGCCACCTCGCGCCGGCGCGCCGCTCCGCGGGCGAGCAGGAGATTTGCCAGGTTCACGCAAGCGATGAGCAGCACCAGCCCGACCACCGCCCCGAGGGCGCCGAGCGAGGTGCGCGCCTCGCCGAGCAGCTCGTCCACCCAGGGAACGACCAGGATGCCGTGGTGGACGTAGTCCGGGTGGTCGGTCGCGATCAGCTTCACCACCGACAGGAGATCCTTCTGTGCCGCAGCCACCGTCACCCCGGGCGCGAGCCGGCCGACGGCGCTCATGAAGTGCGTCCCCCGCGGGGAGGTGGCCGGGTCGTTCTGCAGCGGAACCCAGATGTCGGAGTCGCCGAGCCAGTGCGGCTGCTCCCGGACCACCCCGAGAACCGTGTGGTCGCGGCCGTCGAGCCGGAGGGTGCTCCCCACGACGTCGGGGCGGCCGGCGTAGTGCTTCCTCCAGAAGCGCTCCCCGATCATCGCCACCGCTGGCCCACCGACCCGGTCCTCGTCCGGGGCGAACTCGCGCCCCAGCAGCGGCGGCAGGCCGAGCACCCGGAGCGCGCCCGCGTTCATCCGCTGGGTCGAGACCCTGATCGGCTCACCGTCGCCGGAGAGGCTCTTGTTGGTCTGGGCAAAGAGCGCCAGCCCGCTGAGGCTCCGGGAGTGGGTGACCCAGTCTCGGGCGTCGGGGACGGAGACCGACGCCCGGGCCACGTCCGGCTGGACGTCGTAGATCCGCACCAGCTCCTCGGGTGCGCGGTACGCCAGCGGGCGCAGCAGCACCGCGTTGACCAGGGTGAAGACGGCGGTGGTGGCGCCGGTGGCCAGCGCCAGGGTGAGGATCGCGGTGGCAGTGAAGCCCCTGTCTCGGAGGAGGCGGCGGACGGCCACCCGCACGTCCTTCCCGACGCCCGCCAGCAGCGGGGGATCCGGCGGTGGGCGGAGGGAATGCTGGGACATGGAGTGGCCCCCTCAGCGAAGGGCGTGCCACCCGGGAGGCCGGCTGGATCACGGGGAGAAGCGCCGCCCTGGCTCCAGCGGACGAAGCAGGCTCGGGACCGGGAATCCCATATCCGGACAGGCAGGTGCAGAGCGGCCCCGGGGTGGACGCGGGGGCGAGACCATCGAGGCACTGCCGGCGTCGGACGGCCTGCGCGACCTTCAGCGCTCGACGCGGTCCGGAGTCACGCAGCCGGCCTGCGCGGACACCCCGCCACGGCCGGGCGACCGGTTTCGTATCTGGAAGGCCCTCCGGCATACCGAACCGGACGGAGGCAAGCGCAGGCTGTCCGCGGGGTCGCGTGGGCTACTTCGGCTCCGACTCCGGTGTGGGCGGCGCGGCAGAAGGCTCGTCGCGAGCCACCTCCGCCTTGGCCTCCACATCCGCCCGCTCGTAGGCCCGGATGACCTCCTGCACCAGCGGGTGGCGGACCACGTCCACCTCGCTGAAGGTGCAGAAGGCAATGCCCTCCACACCCTCCAGGATGCGGCGGGCGTGCGACAGGCCCGACGTCCTCCCCTGCGGCAGGTCCACCTGGGTCACGTCGCCGGTCACCACCGCCTTGCTGTGAAAGCCCAGCCGGGTGAGGAACATCTTCATCTGCTCGACGGTGGTGTTCTGCGCCTCGTCGAGGATGACGAAGGCGTCGTTGAGCGTCCGCCCGCGCATGAAGGCGAGCGGCGCGACCTCCACCGTCCCCTGCTCCACCAGCTGCGTGGCGCGGCCGGCGTCCATCATGTCGTGGAGCGCGTCGTAGAGAGGCCGGAGGTAAGGGTTCACCTTCTCCGCCAGGTCCCCCGGGAGGAAGCCCAGCTTCTCGCCCGCCTCGACCGCGGGCCGGGCGAGGATGATGCGCTTGACGCTCCGGTCCTGCAGCGCCGCCACTGCCATCGCCATGGCCAGGTAGGTCTTGCCGGTGCCGGCGGGCCCGATGCCGAAGACGATGTCGTGCCGGCGAATGGCGTCGACGTAGCGCTTCTGCCCCAGGCTCTTGGGTGCGACGTGGCGGCCGGCGCGGGACAGCACCGGCCCGAGGACCAGGGTGTCCAGCCCCTGCTCCGGCGAGGCGCCCCGGCCCAGCATCTTCAGCCCCTGCTCCACGTCCTCGCGGCCCACCGACTGGCCCGCCCGGAGGATGGTCTCCAGCTGCTCGACGAGGCGGACCGCGGAAGCGACCGCATCCGCCGGCCCCGACAGGTGGAGCTCCGTCCCGCGCTGCCCGACCCGCACGCCCAGCCGGCGTTCGATGGCCTTGAGATTCTCGGCGTGGTTGCCGGAGACGCCGAGGGCGACGTCGTTGTCCCGGAGGTCCACCCGGGCGGTGGTCACGAGCGAGGTGTCACGGGGAGAAGCGGTGGGCAACGGTTCCTTTCAGGTGCGCCCGGGGACGGGACGCGGCAGCAGAGAGGGAGGCTAGCGCAAGGGCGGCAGAAGGATGAACTCCTGAGGCCCGACGCGGCGGTAGTAGTAACGCTCCGCCCAGGGAAACCGCACGTCACTGGACGACAGAAGCCCTTGCTCCACCAGCGCTTCCAGGGAGGCCGGGACCTCCCCGCGCTCGAGGCGGTACACCGCCAGCGCCCCCTCGATGCGGCTCACCTGCGCGCGGGTGATCTGCTGCCGGAGCACTCCTTCGGCGAATCCGGCGCCGGCGCTGGAGCGCACCGACCAGGGGTTGAGCTGGGTTCCCAGCAGGACCCCCACGATGCCGGCCAGCACCACCATGCTCACCGCCAGGCGGCCCAGCGCTCCGCGGACCCGATCGCCGAGGCCGATGTCGTCCTCGGGCAGGTCCGGCTCGCCCACCGGCATCAGCGCCGTGACGTGACCGAGGTTGGCCAGGTTGCAGAGCGCCTTGCAGGTTTCGAACTCGCCCAGGCATGACAGGTCGATGAGCTTGCGCACGTCGCGGTAGCCGTTGACCAGCGCGTAGAGCCGACGCTCGGAGGGGCCAATGGAGGCGAACTCGCCCGCCGATTCGATCGGGCTCCCGTCCGGAGGAGGAAGAAGCTTCCCGGGGGCGAACACCAGGTCGTAGCGCGGGATCCGCTTCCGGATCACCGGCCACTCGTCCACCATCCGGAAGCCTTCCATCAGCACCGACTCGGCGCGCACCGGCTCCAGATCGTGCGTGTCGTGGTGGACCGGCCCCTGCTCGAACTCGTACGTCCCGGTCTTCCAGGTGAAGAGCCGGTACAGCGTCTCGTCGAACTGCAGCTGCGCCATCCGCCGGTACTGGTCCTTGGTCAGGACGCCCTGCGAGATGAGGCAGTCACCCAGCCGCTGCAGCGAGCGCTTCTGCGTCTCCAGCGCCAGCTCCAGCTGGGTCTCGGTGATCAGCTCCGCGGCGACCAGCATGTGGCCGAAGAGGTCGCGCTTCTTCTTGTTGGCGCTCTCCGCGGAGACGATGGCCCCGTCGACGAAGCCGACCTTCACCTCCTGGTCCTTGCTCCGGAGGCGGAGGACCCCGGTCTTCTGCTGCTGGGCGATGAGCTGGAGGATGTCGGCGATGCCGAAGTCCTTGAGCGTTCCGGCGAGGGCCATGGCTAGAGCACTAGCTCCTCTCCCGTGCCAGGTGCCGGAGCGAGGCGCCCCAGGTCACCGCCAGCAGCACCAGCGCCAGGACCAGCCACCCCACCGTGCCCGCCGAGAGCCCCGGAGTCCGGAGGAGCCCCTCGCGGTTGACGGCCACCGTGAGGCCGAAGGCGAAGACGAAGGCGTGCAGCGCGCCGCGTACCGGAAGCCCGGTGAAGAGGTGGCCGGCCCCCGACCAGAGCAGGCCGAGGGCGTACGCCCAGCGGCTCACCCAGGCCTGGTGGTGGCGGACCTCCATCTCCTTGTTCACCCGCGCCATCGGCGCCACCTTGCCGCGACGGGCGTAGACGTTGACGCACTGGTGGCAGAGCTGACTGTCCTCCACCAGCTCGGGGTCGCAGCGCCGGCACACCGCGCGGCCGCACTTCATGCAGGCCCGGCTGACGCCCCGCCCTCCCCGGGCGAACCCCAGCCCGGCGAGCACCGCCACGCCCGCCAGCGGCACCAGCACCGCGGCGCTCGGCTCCAGATCTCCCACCAGCGTCTGGCCGAGCTGCGCGGTGACCCGGGCCCGCCGCTCGGGGCCGTCGGTCACCGACGGCTCGGCCGGTGACAGGGCCGGAGTGAGGAGGGTGAGGTTCATCGCCGGGTGGCTGTCGGGCGGATCGGCCCGGGTCATCAGCCGCTCGTCGAGGCGCTGGGCGGCCGCGGCGGCGTTCTGCGCCCGGTCGAGCTCGGGCCCCACCGCGTCATCGGACAGCGTCCGTGCGCGCCGGCGGTAGACCCGGGACACGTTCCACAGCGGATCGGGCAAGGTGGGGTCGGCCTCGCTGGCCTTGGTGTAGGCGGCGATCGCCTCCGGCCATCGGTTCTCGCCGAAGGCCACGTTCCCGATCAGCGTCTGCGCCCGGGCATCGCCCCCGCGCAGCCCGAGCACCTTCTCTGCATGGGACCGCGCCGGCTCGAGCTTGCCGCGCCGGAGCTCCCAGCGCGCGAGCGCGTACAGCTCGGGATAGGTCGCCCGTCCCGACTCCAGGCGGGCCTGGACGCGCGCCGCGGCGGCGGAGGCCTCCAGCCCGCCGCGCTCGAGCTGCAGCACGTCCGCCGCCGGCGTGCCGGCGAAGGTGGTGGCCTGCACCAGCGCCCCGGCGAGCGGCGCTACCAGGCACGCCCCCGCCAGGAGCACCGCCAGCAGCCAGCGCTCCTTCGCCTCGAGGTACAGCGTCACCGCGGCGAAGAGCACCAGCGAGGGGAAGAGCAGCCCCAGCCGGAACACCCACGGAAGCAGCAAGACCAGACTCAGCAGCGCACCGGCCTGCCACCGTGCCACGCCCCGGGGGAAGGCGTGGTGGACGTCGTGCACCAGCGAGGGCGCGGTGCGCAGGAGGAGCACCACCAGCGCGGCCAGGGCGGTCGCGAGCCAGGCGACGAGCAGCATCGCCCCCAGGTCGCCGAGCAGACTCCGGCTCCACCGCGGGTCGGCGAGCGCGGCATGCCCGGCGTTCCGGGCGTCTGCCCACAGCCGGCGAAGGTCGAGAGGATCGTTGCTCAGGTGCGCGCGAAAGAGGCCCCAGTGCGCGTCGGCGACGTCCGGGGAGAGCGTCACCGCCGACTTGGCCAGCTCCACCGCCCCGGCGCCGTCCTTGCCGACGGCACGGACCCGGGCCCCCCGGAGCAGCGCCAGGCTGACCGACTCGAGGTCGGCGATGGCCAGCGTCTCCCGCAGCTCGACCAGGCGGTCGCGTGCGGCGCGCGAGGCCTTCGGATCGCGAATGCGCTCGGCCTCCCTCCACGCATCGAAGGCCTGGAGGATGGCCTCGTCACCCTCGGTCGGGACCAGCAGGGGCGGCGGGGGCGTCCGGTCGCGCGCGGGTCCGGCGGACGGGGGAGGAGACGCGGGAGCTGCCGGCGCGGTCGGGGGAGCCGGCGTGGCGGCGCGGCCGGGACGCCGGGCCGGGGTCGGGGGCCGGGGGGCCTGCTCCTGTGCCTGGGCGGCCGCCGCGTCGTCGTCCGGCTCCGGAGCCGGTGGAGGCGGCGGTTGCCGGCGGGTGCGCGAGGGGCGCGGAACCGGGCCGTCGGGGGCGAGCTCGTCCACCGGGCGAGGCGGGTCGATCTGCGCCGCTGCCTGCGCCGAGGCCAGGAGCACGAGTGTGGCGAGGAGCGCGGGGGCCGCGCGAAAAGGGGGCATCTCGAGGAACGGGTGTCCCATGATAGGCGAGCCGCGCCGGGACGCTTCAACCTGAGTCAATGACCAGGTCCCGGGTCGAGGAGGACATGGGACGCTCGGGAGACGCCGTGGAGCGGCTGGAGGAGATCATGCGCACCCTGCGCGCCGAGGGTGGATGCCCCTGGGACCGCGCGCAGGACATCCGGACCCTGCGCCCCTACCTCGTGGAGGAGACCTACGAGGTGCTCGACGAGATGGACCGTGTGGGCGAGGGCGGGCCGTGGCGGGCGCTCTGCGAGGAGCTGGGAGATCTCCTGTTCCAGATCGTCTTCCACGCGGAGCTGGCGGGCGAGCTGGGCGAGTTCGGCCTGGCCGACGTGGCCGACGCCATCTCGGACAAGATCGTCTCCCGCCACCCCCACGTCTTCGAGGGCAAGACGGTGGGCGGCGCCGAGGAGGTGCTACAGAACTGGGCGCGCATCAAGGCGGAGGAGCGGCGGCGCAAGCACGGCCGCGAAGGTTCGGTGCTCGACGGGGTGCCCTCCGCCGCGCCGGCGCTGCTCCGGGCCGAGCGGATGACCGAGAAGGCTTCCCGCATCGGCTTCGACTGGCCGGACCTCGCCGGGGTGCGGAGCAAGCTCTCCGAGGAGCTCCAGGAGCTGGACGGTGCGCTCGCCTCGAAAGACCCCCGGGCCATCGAGCACGAGCTGGGCGACGTGCTGTTCAGCCTCGCCAACCTTTCCCGCTTCACCGCCACGCCCGCCGAGGACGCCCTCCGCGCGGCGAACGCCCGCTTCACCCGGCGCTTCCATGCGGTCGAGGAGGGGCTCCGGGCGCGCGGCGTGCCGTTCGGAACCGCGACCCTCGCCGAGATGGACGCGCTCTGGCAGAAGGCCAAGGCCGCCGAGGCCGGCGTCCCGCCACCGGCGTCGCCACCCCGGGCGCTCGTCGCCCGGCTCGAGCTCACCGCGCCCGAGCCGGCGCGCGCCCACACGTTCTGGAGCGCGGCCGCGCCCGCGCTGGGGTGGACCGTGGAGGTGGACGGTGGCGAGTGGTCCGTCGAGACGCCGGGGCTGTGCCTGTCCTATGCCCCCGGTCCGGCCTCGGCGGCGACGCTGGTCGTCGACGCGCCCGGCCTCACCGCCGACGCGCACACCCGCCTGCGCGAGGCCGGAGGCACGGTGGTCTCGGAGCGCCCGCTGGTCTTCCGTGACCCGGTAGGCACGTGTATTCACGTGCGACTCTGAGCGGGTCTGCGCGCTCCTGAGTTCCCACAAGACTTGTGTGGAAACTGGGGAGAACGCTGTGGACCGTGACAGGCACGAGACGAGCGGATGGCAACCAACCGGGCGTGCAGAAGGTTTCAGCATCGAACACCTCCGAGTCAGCACGCGAGGTTAGGGCTCCGAAAAGGCCTACTTCTCCACAAGAGGACTGATCCTTCGTCCGGGTCTCCGGGATTTTCCCGGACGACGGGGTCGCGTGGGGGTCTCTCTTGACGGCCTGGGGGCTCGCCTGTAGGGAGGGCCGCCCGTGGCAAATACCAAGTCAGCTCAGAAGCGGAACCGGCAGGCGCTGAAGCGCCGGGCCCGGAACCAGGCGGTCCGGACGCAGGTGAAGTCGGCGGTGAAGAAGGTCCGCGAGGCGCTGTCCTCGAAGGACCCCGCCCGCCTCCAGGAGGCGCTCCGGGCTGTGGCCCGCACCTTGGACAAGGCCGCCAGCAAGGGCGTGCTGCACAAGAAGAACGCGAGCCGCCGCATCGCCCGCCTGGCCGCTGCGGCCCAGGCCGCACACGCCTAACCACTCCTACCCGGTCTGCAGCCGCGCCACCGCGTCGGCGGCGAGCGTGCTCGCCAGTCGGCGAAGGGCGGCCTGACGGTTGGCCTCGGTGGTCAGCACGTCCGCTCGCAGCGCCGGCAGGTAGTCCTCCGTCCCGTTGACGTCGCTCATCGCCAGCAGCGTCTGGCCCCGGAACAGCCGGACCCGAAGGGTGGCCGACACGCGGTAGGTGAGCGCCGCCGAGGTGCCCGGAGCCAGCTGCGCCACCCCTGCGCCGACCGCGAGCAGCTCGCCCTCGAGCCGACCCTCGCTGCCCTCAGCGCCCAGATGCCCCGAGCGCGCCAGCTGCTCGCGCAGCGCCTCGGTGAAGACGCCCTCCAGCGCGGGCTCGGTGGTGCGGTTGACGACGACCGGGGCGAACACCTTCTGGATGCCCTGGGGAAACCCCGCCCCGCCGGCGGTGAAGTGGTAGCCGCAGCCTGACTGGGCCAGGCAGGCCAGCCACAGCAGAGCCGCGCGCGCTCGCCTCATCCGACGACGAAGTTGATCAGCCGCTTGGGGACGAAGACCACCTTGCGCAGCGCCTTGCCGGCCAGCGCCGCGCGGACCTTCTCCTCGCTCTCGGCGGCCGCCCGGACCTCGCTCTCGCCGGCGTCGGCGGCGATGCGGATCTCCCCGCGGAGCTTCCCGTTCACCTGGACGGCGTAGGGCAGCACCTCGTCGACGACGAGCGCCGGATCGAAGCTGGGCCAGCCCTGCGTGACCGTGGAGAGGCTGCCCGCGGGCCCGTAGACCTCGGCCACCGCGTCCGCGAGGTGGGGCGCGAACGGAGTCAGCAGCCGGGTGAGGAGCCGGACAGCCTCCCCCATCGCCGCCTTCTCCGCCGGGGTCTCCGGCCGCCCGGCCTCGTAGAGCGCGTTGACGAACTCCATGATGAAGGCGATGGCGGTGTTGAAGGAGAGCCGCTCGATGGCCTCCCCCACCCGCTTCACGGCCTTGTGGGCGGCCCGGCGGATCTCCAGCGCCTTCCCCTCGAACGGGCCGTCGTACGTCGCCGTGGCGGCCACGTCCTGGTGGGCGGCGGCGAGCGCCCACAACCGGTTGAGGAACCGGTGGGCGCCCTGCATCTGCTTGTCGCTCCAGTCGAAGTCCTGCTCCGGCGGACCGGCGAAGAGCACGTAGGTGCGGACGGTGTCCGCGCCGTACTTCTCGACGAGGGTGGTCGGGGCGACGACGTTCCCCCAGCGCTTGGACATCTTTCGCCCGTCCGGGCCGTTGACGATGCCCTGGGTGACCAGCCGGGTCACCGGCTCGTCGGTCGGGACGAGCCCGAAAATCTTCATCCATCGGCTCCAGAACCGGAAATAGAGCAGGTGCATGACGGCGTGCTCGGGACCGCCGACGTAGATGTCCACCGGGAGCCAGCGCCGTGCCAGCGCCGGGTCGAACGGCGCCCGGTCGAAGTGCGGCGAGAGGTAGCGCGCCTGGTACCAGCTCGAGTCCACGAAGTTGTCCATCGTCTCCACCTCGCGGCGCGCGGGGCCGCCGCACCGGGGGCAGGTGGTCTCCACGAAGGACTTCACCTTGGCCAGCGGCGGCTCACCCTTCCCGGTGAGCACCGCCTGGGTATCGATGTCCGGCAGCCGCACCGGGAGCTGCTCGTCCGGCAAGGGGATGCCCTTCCGCTCCGGGTCGCACCGCTCGCAGTAGACGATGGGGATGGGGGTGGCCCAGTACCGCTGGCGGCTGAACCCCCAATCTTTTTGCCGGTAAGTCACGGTGGGCTTTCCCAGTCCGCGCTGCTCGAGCGCCTGGCCCATCCGCCGGCGCGCCTCCTCGGAGGGGAGCCCCGTGTACTCGCCCGAGTCGACGAGGATGCCGTCGTCGTTGAATGACCCGGTCCAGCTCTCGACCGGGCCGAGGTCTCGCCCGTCGGCCGGCCGGATCACCTGCTTGATGGCGAGCCCGTACGCCCGGGCGAAGGCGAAGTCGCGCGTGTCGTGGGCCGGGACGGCCATGAGCGCGCCGGTGCCGTAGTCGCTGAGGACGAAGTTGGCGACCCAGATGGGCACGGGCTGGCCGGAGAAGGGATTCGTGGCGTGGGCGCCGGTGAAGACGCCCTCCTTCGGGGCACCCTCGGCGGTGCGCTCGATCTTGCCCATCGCCGCCATCCGGGCGGCGAAGGCCTCCACCTCGGCTTTCCGGCTGGGGGCGGTGAGGCTCGGGACCATCGGGTGGTCGGGGGCGAGCACCAGTGCCGTGGCGCCGTACACGGTGTCGATGCGGGTGGTGAAGACGCGGATGGGGCGGCCGTCCGCGGTCTGGAAGTCCGCCTCGGCGCCCACGCTCTTGCCGATCCAGTTCCGCTGCGCGGAGGTGATGCGCTCGGGCCAGGCGGTGAGCGTGTCCAGCGCCTGGAGGAGGTCCTCGCTGTTCCGGGTGATGCGGAACGCCCACTCGGGCATCTGGCGGTCCACCACCGGCGAGTCACAGCGCTCGCAGCGGCCGTCCTTCACCTGCTCGTTGGCGATGACGGTGAGGCAGCCGGTGCACCAGTTCACCTTGCTGAACCGGCGGTACACCATGTCCCGCTCCCAGAGCCGGAGGAAGAACCACTGGTTCCACCGGTAGTACTCGGGATCGCTGGTGTTGACCTCGCGGCTCCAGTCGTAGGCGAAGCCGAGCGACTTCATGGCTGCGCGGAAGCGGTCGATGTTCTCCCGGGTGCGCACCGCCGGGTGGACGCCGTCCTTGATCGCAGCGTTCTCGGCCGGAAGCCCGAAGGCGTCCCATCCCATCGGGTGCAGGACGTCGAAGCCGCGCATCCGGTAGTAGCGGGCGTAGACGTCGCCGATCAGGTAGTTGCGGACGTGCCCCATGTGCATCGAGCCGCTGGGGTACGGCAGCATCTCCAGCACGTACTTCTTCGGCGCGTCGGGACGGGCGTCGGCGCGGAACAGGCCGGCCTTTTCCCAGCGCTCCTGCCAGGTGGGCTCGATGGACTTCGGGTCGTACCGCTCGCTGAGCTTCATGGGGTGATCCGACGGTCCTACCCGGCACGCCCCCCGGGGTGCAACGTTTCGCCCCTGCTCGGTGGTAGAGAGCCCCTCCCATGGCAACCCCCGTCGTCACCATCCGGGACATCGCCGCGTACGAGAACCAGGAGATCGAGCTGCGCGGCTGGCTCTACAACAAGCGGAGCAGCGGCAAGCTCCACTTTCTTCAAGTCCGGGACGGCACCGGGGTCATCCAGGCGGTGGTCTTCAAGAACGACGTGCCCCCCGAGCAGTTCACCCGGGCCGACCACCTGGGCCAGGAGACGGCGCTCATCGTCCGGGGGCTGGTGCGAAAGGATGCCCGGAGCCCCATCGGGTACGAGCTCTCGGTGAAGCACCTGGAAGTCGTCTCCGAGGCCAAGGACTACCCCATCACCCCCAAGGAGCACGGGGTGGCCTACCTCATGGAGCACCGCCACCTGTGGCTCCGGTCGGTCCGGCAGAACGTCATCCTCCGGGTCCGGGCGACGGTGGAGAAGGCCATCCGGGACTACTTCGACGGCAACGGCTTCACCTTGGTGGACGCGCCCATCTTCACCCCCGCGGCCTGCGAAGGGACGAGCACGCTCTTCACCGTCCCCTACTTCGACCTCGGCAACGCCTACCTGACCCAGTCGGGCCAGCTGTACATGGAGGCTGCGGCGGCGGCGCTGGGGAAGGTCTACTGCTTCGGCCCCACCTTCCGGGCGGAGAAGAGCAAGACCCGGCGGCACCTGACCGAGTTCTGGATGGTGGAGCCCGAGGTCGCGTACATGACCCTGGAGGAGGACATGGTCCTCGCCGAGGAACTGGTCTCGTTCATCGTCAGCCGGGTGCTGGAGAAGCACGAGAAGGAGCTGGTCAGCGTCCTGGAGCGGGACGTGAGCAAGCTGAAGAACGTCCAGGCACCCTTCCCCCGCATCACCTACGAGGAGGCCATCGACCGGCTCCGGGCCGCCGGGCATCCCGCGAAGTTCGGCGACGACTTCGGCGGAGACGAGGAGACGGTCCTGGCGAGTCAATTCGACCGGCCTTTGATCGTCCACCGCTACCCGGTCGAGCTGAAGGCCTTCTACTTCAAGCACGACGCGAACGACCCGCGCCTGGCGCTCGGCATGGACGTGCTCGCGCCCGAGGGGTACGGGGAGATCATCGGCGGCGGGCAGCGCGAGGATGATCTCGAGGCGCTCGAGCGGCGCATCGCCGAGCACCACCTCCCGCGGGAGGCGTTCACCTGGTACCTGGACCTCCGGAAGTACGGAACGGTGCCGCACGCGGGCTTCGGCCTCGGGGTGGAGCGCACGGTGGCCTGGGTCTGCGGGCTCCACCACGTCCGGGAGACGATCCCCTTCGCCCGGATGATGGAGCGGATCACCCCCTAGCTGGCCGTCACTCGAATCGGAGATCGTCCATCGGCACGGGCACCGCGTTCCAGCCCGTGTTGCAGCGGCCGCCCGGGTTGGCGTACGCGAAGTCGAACACCGGCTGGTGCGTGGAATCGAGCCCGATGATGCGGGTGGTGGTACCACCGTCCGAGACAGCGTAGTCGACCAGCACCGACTGATCCTTGCCCTCATAGGCGCTCGAGCACACCCGCGAGTAGAGTCCGTTGTCGAACTGCCAGACGATGCGCGCGGTCATCGTTCCCGGATCGATCGCGTAGGCGGAGACGAAGCTGCGGTCACGGTTCTCGCCCTTCGGCCCGCCGTCGGGCACGTGCTGGCTGTTGAAGCCGTCGTCGAATAACAGCAACAGCCCGTCGGAGGTGATGGAGGTCGAGTGCTGGCCGATGGGGTACGGCCCGCCGTCAGGCACGTGGAGCGCTTTGGCACGCAGCGACGGGTACTTGCCCCAGAGCTTCGTGGGGTCACCGAGGATCCAGCGGACGTCGCCGCTCCCGTAGCCGACCTTGATCAGGAACTGCTCCCGGCTGGAGACGATGACCGAATCGTCACTCGGGTCGTAGGTGGCGGCGTTCAAGTGGAACCAGTCGTCGTCCGGACGCACCAGCTGGCTCGGGTCGTCGCCCCGGCTGGTCATGTAGTCGCCGAGGATCTGCACCATGTCCCAGGTCTTGATGAGCGTGCCATCGGGAGCCATCTCCGCCAGGAGCGACCCCCCGCCGCTGGTGTTGTCGACCTCGACGAGCAGTCCCTGCTTGCCGGGATCGATGTTGTGATGGAACGCCGTGACCGTGGGGTCCGCAACGGAGCCGGCCCGGAGGGTTCCGTCGAGCTCCACCCTCTGGAACGTGGGGTGCTTGGTGTCTCCGACCACGAACCCGTTGTCGGTGAAGATGACCGACATCGAGGGTGCGTTCGTCCCGACCCAGCGAATGACCGCGTCGGTGTCGATGATGACGACCGGCGCGATGTACGACTTCATGGCGAAGAAGTCGATCCCCAGCGTGCTCCCCGCTGGACGCGCCTTGAGGATGGTGGGGTGGTCGTAGATCCCGGTCGAATCCATGTAAGGAGCCGTGGAGATCTCCAGCGGCAAGCGCTGGGTCGCCCCGTCCCGGAAGGTCAGCTCCACGGAGCCGGTGTTGTCGTACCCGGCGTAGAGGCCGAAGACGGGCACCGTCACCCCGGCGTCAACGACGTAGCCGCGGGCCTGCAGGGCCCCGATGCTGTAGCTGGCGGACACCGGCTTCGAGGCCGATCCCGGCTTGGGATCGACGGTGAACGCAAGGTCGGTCACGTCGGGGAGCGAGGTCCCTCCGAGCGTGACCAGAGCGATGAACGGCGTCCGGCCGGCATCCTGGCCGAGAATCGCCACGTCGCGTGGAGCCCCAGCGTCCGGCGCGCCGCCGTCGCCGCTCACCGAAGCATCCGCCGTGGAGCCCGTCGGGGGACCGCTCGCCTTGTCGTCGCCGCATGCGGCGAGCAGCCCGAAGCACACCGCCACGACCAGACCATTCGCCACCCGCATCCCCGCCGCCCTCCGATGCTCCGGCCGGCCAGCCTGCCGGATGGCGGCAAGTTAGGTGCGGGCCTCCAGCCGACCGCTTCGGCGCGAGCGCGGTGTCATCTTTCAAACCGGATTGCGCCTGGCTCTTCCTCGGGGGGCGAGGGAGCTAGCACGGGGTGGGGGGCGCGAGGGTCAGGGTGAGGTGTACCGCCCGGTCACCGGGACACGGCCACGCAGGTCACGACCCACCTCGGTCCGGAGAACGGGCTCGGGGCCCAGGGCCACACGACGAGGACGACCGCGACCACGGTTACTGCTGCAATCGCCCGGGTGCTGCCCTGCCAGCGCAGGTCCGCGAGTCTGCCACGCTCCTGGCATCGCGGGGCTTGCACCCAGGGCAACTCGGGATGCTGATCCGGAAGGCGCGGGAGGTGTCATGAACCACTCCTGGCTGTCCGCTGCTCTGGCCGTGCTGCTTCCCTTGTCCGGGGTCGCGGCGGAGCCGGGCTACCTCCGCCTGAAGCGCACGGAGATCATCGACCGGCACGGGTTCGAGAAGCCGATGCCGGCGTTCTCTGTGCTCATCCCCTCCGACTGGAAGTTCGACGGCGAGGTCCGCTACGCGCAGCGGGTCGGGAACCCGGAGGATCTGGCGCGGCTCGCGTTCCGCGCGACGAGCCCGGACGGGCGCCTGGCGGTCGAGATGTTCCCGGGCTGGAGCTGGACCTGGGCCGACGACCCCACGATACGTCGGGCGATGCAGAGCCAGAACGCCATGACCGCCCAGATGGGGGGCGCACGCGCCGAGATCGGCCCTCCGATGAGCGCGCGCGACTTCCTCACCCGGGTCGCCGTGCCCCGGTTCCGGCCCGGGGCGAAGGTGCTGGGGATCGAGCCCATCCCCGACCTCGACCAGGCGCTCCAGGCCCAGGTCAAGCAGGCGCAGACGATGGCGGCACAGGCCGGCGTCCAGATGCGGCTCAAGGCGGACCAGGCCCGGGCGCGCATCCAGCTCACCTCCGGGAAAGGCCCGGCCGAGGAGTGGATCACCGCGGTGGTGTACGTCCGGGCGACGGCGATGCCCTCGATGAATCCCGCCACCGGCCAGATGGTGCAGTCGGCGATGTACCAGTCGAGCGCCGAGTCGCTGTTCGGGCTCCGCGCCCCTCCCGGCGAGCTCCCCGCGCACGAGAAGCTGTTCCACGCCGTGGTCTCGACGGCCCGGGTCGACCCCGTCTGGCAGGCTCGCGTCACGCAGGTCCAGCTCAACATGCAGGCCGCGAACATCCAGGGGGCCCGCGACCGCTCGCGGATCATCGCCCAGTCGGCCGAGGACACCCGGCGGACCATCAAGGAGGGCTACGAGGCCCGGCAAAAGTCCGAGGACCGGAACGCCGAGCGATGGAGCGACGCGATGCGCGGCTTGCAGACCTACCGGAACCCGAGCACCGGCGAGGACGTCAAGCTCGACAACTCCTATGCCCACGCCTGGGCCAGCGGAAACGGCGAGTACGTCCTCAGCAACGCGCCCGGGTTCAACCCGGGGCAAGTGCTCCAGGGGAACTGGACGGAGCTCCAGCCGATCCGGCGCTGACCGGGCCGTGGGTTGACACCGGCCAATCCGCCCCGTTATTGCTTCCCTCCGTGAGGAATCTCGTCACCACCACCACGACCACCACCCGCGAGGCGGGTCGGAGCGTCGTGTGTGCGTCGGTGGCCTGACCTCGAGCACGCCGTCCCCGTCCCGCCCGTGGTTCCGGCGGGGCGCCCTGCTCGAGGCCTTCTTCACCGTCCTGCCGGTCACCCGGGCCTCACCACACCGGAGCTCGACCATGCTGCACGACGATGATCACCGCGCCCTCGGCCACCGCCTGAGGCTGTTCCACATGCAGGAGGAGGCGGCGGGGAGCGTGTTCTGGCACCCCCGGGGCCTGCAGCTCCTCCGCGCGCTCGAGGACCACCTAAGGCGCCTCGTCCTCCGCCAGGGGTACCGCGAGGTGCGAAGTCCTCAAGTATTGGCCCAGTCCATCTGGGAGCGCAGCGGTCACTGGAGCGTCTTCCGCCAGGGGATGCTGGTGGTGGAGGGCGAGGCTCGCGCGCTGAAACCGGTCAGCTGCCCCGGCCACATGGAGCTGGTGCGCCGGATGGCGCCGCGGTGGAACGAGCTGCCGCTTCGAATCGCCGAGTTCGGGCTCGTCCACCGCGACGAGCCGTCGGGGGCGCTGCACGGCCTGTTCCGGCTGCGCCAGTTCTCGCAGGACGACGGCCACGTCTTCTGCCGCGAGGACCAGGTCGCCGACGAGCTGGTCCTCTTCGTGCGGAGCCTGCGCGCGCTCTACTCGGCGCTCGGCTTCGACGGCTTCCAGATCCTGTTCTCCGGCCGCCCTCCGAACCGGCTGGGCGACGAGGCGGTGTGGGACCGGGCCGAGGCGCTCCTCGCGCAGGCGGCGCGCGCGGCCGGGCTCGCGTGGAGCTCGCAGCCCGGAGAAGGCGCCTTCTACGGCCCCAAGCTCGAGTTCGTCCTCCAAGACCGGCTGGGGCGTGCCTGGCAGTGCGGGACGATCCAGGTGGACCTGGTCCTGCCCGAACGGTTCGCGCTGGCGTTCCCCGACGGAGCCGGCGGTCGGCATCGACCGGTCGTCCTCCACCGAGCAGTCCTCGGCAGCCTCGAGCGCTTCCTCGGCATCCTCCTCGAGCACCACCGCGGCAGGCTCCCGGCCTGGCTCGCACCGGAGCAGGCGGTGGTCGCCAGCCTCGAGGGTGGCGTTGCCCACGCCCGGAATGCGTGCCGCGTTCTGGAGCAGGCCGGGCTGCGCGTCCGGCTCGACGTGCGCGACGAGGCGCTCTCGAAGAAGGTCGCGGATGCGCACCGTCTCGCCATCCCCTACCTGCTCGCCGCGGGGCCACGCGACGAGGCCAGGGCATCGGTGCGCGTCCGCGATCCCGCGGGTCGGCAGCGCGACGTCCCTCTCGACGCGCTCGGCCCGGAGCTCGTCCGGGCCTGCGCCCCTCCCCCGCTCGAGCTGGAGTGAGCGGGCATGGGGCTACAGCGAGGCGAGGAACGCCAGCAGGTCCGACTTCTCCTGCTCGGTCAGGCCGATCTGGAAGCGGGCATCGTAGAAGGCGATGACGTCCTCGAGCCGCTCCGCCGACCCGTTGTGGAAATAGGGTGCGCGGGCCGCCAGACCCCGGAGCGTCGGCCCCTTGAAACGCCCGATGTCCTTCCACCGACCGCTGACCAGCGCCCGGCCGGGATCCGTCGTGCGCTGGACGTCACCGGTGGTCCGGTTGCGGAGCGTGTACACCGGCAGCCTCGTGACGTTCAGCGCTCCCACCGGCTCAGGCGCGTCCACGCCGATCCGGAGCGGCGCCGGCACCGAGTGGTTCCCGGCATTGGGCGTGTCATGACACGTGGTGCACGTCCCCGGGATGGATTGCACGCCCAGATCGTCGTTGAGCCCGGAGACTCCGACGATGGCGAGCGATCGATGGTTGAAGAGGTCTTGTCCGCGGGCAATCGCCGCCCGGGCCGCCGCCTGTCCGTGGACCTCACCGGGCGGCTTCGAGGAAGCCCAGGCGTCATAGAGGGTGAAGACGGTCGGATCGAACGGGCGGCCGGTGGGGTCTGCGCCCAGAGGGTCGTTGATTCCCCAGTAGAACTCCTGGGTGACCAGCGCCTCGGGTCCACCCTGCGCGCCGGGGGTGCCCAGCGCGCCTGCATGGAAGTCGTAGACCTGCGCAGTGTGGAGCTGCATCTCGAACGAGATGATTGCCTCCTGCTCCGCCCCGGCCAGCTCGCTGGCGGCCTGCGCATGGCCCGTGGTCGCCGAGTTCGCCTGGTGCGCGAGATCGAAGTGCAGGGCGGCGAATCCGTTCGGTGAAGCTGCATCCCGAAATGTCTCCCGGCCGTCCCACATCACCGTGCTCAGGAAACGCAGGTTGGTCGAGGCGAGAGGCCGCCGGAACAGCGAGAGCTCGCTGGCGCTGGCGAAGCCGTACGGGTCGTCGACCCCGACCAGCTCGAACTCGGCGTTCGCCGGCACGCCGAGGCCGACCCGGATGAGCCCTCGGTCGAGCAGCAATTCGTAGGCGTGGGCGCGCGCCTCGGGAGTCGACACGTCCGCCCGCGGGGAGACAGCGCCATCGACGGTCCGGAAGATCGGGTCCATCCCATTGGTGCTCCTGAACCGCTCACGCACGAACTCCGGGGTGATGCTCATCCCGGCCTCCGGGACGTGACAGCTGCTGCACGACCGTCCGTTCTGACCGAGCGACCGGAAGAACGGATTCTCCGGGTCGTCGAGCGATGCACCATTTGCGGTCACCGTCCTGGAGTAACCGAAGCGATTGCGAACCACCCTCGAGTCGGCTGCGCGGCCGTTCATGATCGACACCCCAACGGATGTTTGCTCGACATTGCCGCATCCCACCGCACAGAGCGCCAGGATCAGCGCCTCGGCCCGGAACCATCCACTCCCTGTCTTCATTGCCCACCGCCGTTCAGCAGCACGACCATTCGCGCCCGGGGGCGGGTTCTGCACCGCGCGGTCCGGGGCGAGCGGCGAGGGAGAAAGGACGCTTACGCGGCGGCTCGTCACATGCCCGGCGACGCCGCCGGCTCCCGAGTTGCTTCCGGAGTAGCAATCGCTGGGAATTCAGCGTTCACAGGCCGTGGCAGGCGCACCGTGGTGGGCCCGGCGCACATCGCTCTCCGGCCCATTCCGTCGCTGCGACGCTCGCTCAGCTTTGCGCACCGCCACCGCTCGACGGGAGTAGTGTCCCCAGCGCGTCGAGCGCGGGAGCGTCACCACCCGGGCGAAGCCCACCTGGCGGGAGCCCTCGTCCGCGCTCGTCTCCCGCAGGAACGTTCGGAGAGGCCTTCCGGGTTCTGGGGAGCCGTGGTTCAGTGTGCCCGGCCCGACGAGCGAACGTTGATTCTTGGGACGGTCCCTCAGCTTGGCCATCTGCTCCCGCTCTGGAGCGTGTGCCCTTCGTCCTGATGTTGCTCTCCATCGCCGTCCTGCCGCTGTGGCAACCCTGGTTGCTCACCAACGGCTTCCTCATCGCCCTCTTCTACGTGGTCGATTCGACGGTCTTTCGCCGGGAGGACCTGGCCCGGCCCGGCGATCTCGACAAGGTCGCCGTCGCGCACCAGATCCCGCTGAGCATTGCCGGCAACCACAATCTGCTGCTGCTGCTCGCGATCGTCGCCCTGCTGCTCATCTCCGGGCGCTTCGGCTTGCCAGTCATGGTGCAGAACGCCGGTCTGGTCGTGATCGGCGCTCTCTCCTGGTTCACCACCAGCGACGCACTGCGGCGAGAGAACGAGTTCGGCTGGGAGCCGATCATCGAGGTGGCCGCCCTGTTCGCCGGGATCTTCGCGACGATGATTCCGCCCCTCGCGATTCTCCGGGATTCTTCCGATATCTCGGATACAGCGGGGCGATTCTCCTGCCCCTGTTCCTGCCCCTCACCTGGACGTTCTTGCTCTGACCCTGGCCGAGCGATAGCGTCCGCAAGCTTTTTTCACGTTCTCGCCGAGGGATCGGCAGCTGCGCTCCGTTCCGTCGGGGAGGGGGAGGCTGAGATGCACGACGAGAAGAAGCCGTCGGACCCGAGCACCCGGCGGGGATTCCTGAAGAAGGCTGCGGTCGGCGGAGCCGCGGCAGCGACCCTGGGGTTCCCCGCGGTCGTGCGGGCACAGGCCCCCATCAAGTGGAGAGTGCAGACGGCCTGGGATGCGGGAACCGTGGGGTTCACCGCCTTCCAGCAGTACTGCGCTTCGGTCAAGGAGCTCTCCGAGGGCAAGCTGGAGTTCACCCCCTTCCCGGCGGGGGCGATCGTCGGCACCTTCGAGATGTTCGACGCGGTGAAGAGCGGCATCTTCGACGCGATGCACGTCTTCACCCTGTACTGGGCGGGGAAGATGCCGGTGACCGCCTTCCTCTCCTCGTATCCGCTCGCCCTCGACCAGCCGGCGCAGTGGGAAGCGTGGTTCTACGAGCTCGGGGGCCTGCAAATCGCCCGGAAGGCCTTCCAGGGCCAGGGGATGTTCTACGTCGGGCCGATCCAGCACGACCTGAACCTCATCCACTCCAAGGTCCCGATTCGCTCCTTCGAGGAGTTCAAGGGAAAGAAGCTCCGCTACCCCGGAGGGATGATCGCAGAGATCTACGCCTCGGCCGGCGTCTCGACGGTGCTGCTGCCCGGCGGTGAGGTCTATCCCGCCCTGGAGAAGGGGGTCATCGACGGCGCGGACTTCGTCGGGCCGGCGGTGAACTACAACCTCGGATTTGCCGAGGTCGCCAAGTACATCATCATGGGCCCGCCCTCCACGCCCTGCCTGCACCAGCCGGTCGACCTGATGGACCTGACGGTCAACATGAAGAAGTGGAATGCGTTGCCCAAGCACCTCCAGGACGTGGTCTTCGCCGCGACCCGGGAGCATTCCTGGAACCAGTACGCGCTGATCCAGAAGGAGGACATCGCCGCCTGGGACAAGTACAAGGCCAAGGGGGTGCAGATCATCCGGCTCTCGGACGCGGACATCGAGAAGTTCCGGCGCTATGCCATTCCCATGTGGTTCAAGTGGGCCAAGAAAGACGCCCTGGCGAAGGAGGCCTTCTCCTCCCAGCTCGCCTACATGAAGACCATCAACGTCGGCTACATCACCGACTCGATGCTGGTCGGCCTCGACGGGAAGAAACTCACCCTCTAGGGCGAGGTCCCATCCCTGTGGTCTGGACACCGGCGCGACTGGCGCGCCGGTGCGTTCCCCAGCTGCTCTCGAGTGAGGCCCGATGCAGAAGGTGGCGCGCGTCATCGACCGGGTGAGCATCGCGGTCGGGCGTATCGTGGTGTGGTTCACGCTCCTGGCGGTGGTGATCATCACCTTCGAGGTGGTGGCCCGCTACGTCTTCGACAAGCCCACCAACTGGGCGCACGAGTCGATGACCCTGATCTTCGCCATGCAGTACATCCTGGCCGGGGCCTATAATCACTACCTCCACGCCCATGTCCGGGTCGACGTCCTCTACCAGAGCCTCTCGGTGCGGAACCGGGCGCGGATGGACCTGCTGACGTCCCTGCTCTTCTTCTTCTACCTGGGAATCATGACCTGGACCGCCTGGGGGTTCTTCTGGGACTCCTGGCTGATTCGCGAGGTCTCCTTCACCGACTGGGCGCCTCCCCTCTACCCGGTGAAGTTCTCGGTCTTCGTGGGGACGCTCCTCCTGCTGCTTCAGGGCGTGGCCAACTTCCTTCGTGACCTCAAGGTCGCCCTTGGACGGGTGGCCCAGGCATGAGCATCGAGCTGATCACCCTGCTGATGTTCGGCTCGCTCCTGCTGATCCTGCTCCTCGGAATGCCGGTGGCCTTCGCCGCCGGCGGGATCGGGATGATCTTCACCATCGGGCTCCTCGGCTGGAACGGAGCCGCGCTGGGGGTGGTGCGGACCTTCACCTTGATGAATCAGTACCTGCTGGCCGCCATCCCCCTGTTCATCTTCATGGCGTCGATCCTCGAACGCAGCGGGATCATGGAAGAGTTGTACGAGATCGTCTATCGCTGGCTGGGAGGGCTCCGTGGCGGCGTGGCGTCGGCCACGGTGGTCGCCTGCACCATCCTCGCCGCCATGGTCGGCGTCATCGGGGCCAGCGAGACCACGATGAGCATGATCGCCCTGCCCGAGATGTTCAAGCGGGGCTACGACCGCCGCCTGGCGATGGGGGCGGTGCTGGCCGGGGGCACGCTGGGCATTCTCATCCCGCCCAGCGTGTTGATGATCGTCTACGGGCTGGTGGCCAACGAGTCGATCGGCCAGCTCTACGCCGGCTCGTTTCTGCCCGGCCTGCTCCTGGCCGGTCTGTACATCGCCTACATCACCCTTCGCTGCTGGATCAATCCCGCGATGGGGCCCGCCGTCCCCAAGGAGGAGCGCATCTCCTTCACCGCGAAGGTGAAGATGCTCCGGGGGATCATCATTCCGGCGATTCTCGTGGCCCTGGTACTGGGGGCGATGTTCGCCGGGATTGCCGCCCCCACCGAGGCCGCCGGCGTCGGCGCTGCCGGGTCGCTGATCATCGTGGTCGCTCAGCGGAAGTTCAGCTGGCGGAAGCTCTGGGAGTCGCTGGAGGGCACGCTCAAGGCGACGGCGATGGTGATGTGGACCATCTTCGGGGCGAACCTCTTCGTGGCCATCTACGTGGCCGCCGGAGGGGCCCAGTTCGTCCAGGACACCCTGCTTGGCTCGGGCCTGGGACGCTGGGGCGTCCTGTTCATCATGCAGCTCATCCTGCTCTTCCTCGGATGCTTCCTGGACTGGGTGGGAATCCTGATGCTGACGGTTCCGATCTTCGTGCCGATCATCAAGACCCTGGGCTTCGATGCGGTCTGGTTCGGGGTGCTCTTCTCGGTGAACCTCCAGGTCTCCTTCCTCTCCCCGCCGTTCGGGTACGCGCTCTTCTACCTGGCGGGGACGGTGGGGCCGAAGCTCGGCATCTCCACCCACGAGATCTGGAAAGCGGCCATTCCCTTCATCGGCCTGCAAGTGGTGGGGCTCGCACTCTGCATGATCTTCCCCGAGATCATCCTCTGGGTTCCCCATCTCCTCTACAAGTGAGATGGGGTCCCTCCGGTGAGCGCTAGGGTTTCCAGGGCCTGATGAGGATGACGAAGACCAGGTAGTGCCCGACCAGCAGCAACGGAACCCAGAACGCCGGGATCCAGTATGCGGGCCCCATGTAGGGGTCGGCTCCGTACTTGTTCGACAGGACGATGGCGTTGAGGAAGTCGAGCGTCCCCTCGATGTTGAAGATCCAGAGGAGCGGACGGGCCGCCCGACTGTTCGTCACCACCGCGGCGAGCGCGAGCAGGGCGAGGACGGCCGCGGTCAGATCGCCGAAGGCCGCGGGCCGGGCGAACTCGACGGGAATCCCGGGGTACGTCGCTCCGGGAGTCAGGAACATCAGGCCGAGGTGCCGGAAGGAGTGCAGCAACAGGATCGGCACCAGCACGGTGCTGGAGCTGACCTGCCGCATCCTCGGCACGACGTAGATGCGAGCCGCGATGCCGAACACCAGCGTGCTGAAGAGGACGTTGACGGTCAGGATGTTCAAGGCCGCGGCAGGCTATGACCGCACGGCGCGGTGGACATCGCCCGGTTGGGGAGGTCAGGGACCTGCCCATTCGGGCAGCTTGCCGCCGACGGCTACCCGGGTGCAGCGAGCAGAGACGCCGCCGCCCGGCTCACGTCCTCGGCTTCCACCGGCTTGGAGAGGAACGCGCTCGCCCCCGCCCCCAGCGCCCGGGCGCGCTCGGCGGGGGTCCGGTCGGTGGTCACCACCAGGATCGGAACACGCGACCCGCGGGCCCCCGACCGGATGTGGTGGATCAGCTTCAGCCCGTCGAGCCGGGGCATGTGCACGTCGGTGACCACCAGGTCGTACTCGCCCGCGGCGAACCGCTTCAGCGCCTCGGCGCCGTCTGCCGCCTCGTCGCAGGTGCTCGAGCCGAGCGAGGCCATGGCCGACACCAGGACCTGGCGTGCGGCGCGCGAGTCGTCGACGACCAGGACGCGGAAGCCTCTCATCGGGGACGAGACATCAGTTTACAGGACCGGCCCTCTCTCCGCAGGCCGATTCGCGAGCAATCCCTGCAAATCCAGCAACCGGCACTCGTCGCCCGTCACCCCGAGCACGCCCGGGACGGCACTGCCGGGGCGGATCTCCGCCGGCGTGTAGCGGCGCACACCCGCCATCCCGTCCACGCGCAGCCCCAGCCGTCGCCGTCCGATGCGGACCAGGATGACCTTCGGCTTGGCCGTCCGCGGCGGGTTCCCGGCCGGGAGAAGCCGCCGGAGGTCGACGATCGGCACCGCCGTGCCATGCACGTGCACCACGCCCTCCACGTGGGCCGGTGCGTCGGTGACCGGGAGCGGAACGACGCGCGGGAGGATCTCGTCCACCCGCGCCACGTCGATGCCGTAGACCGCCCCGCCCACCCAGAAGGCGCAGACGTCCACCGCCTCGGCGTCGGCGCTCATCGGAGCAGCCACTCCGGATCCACCACCGTGCAGGTGGCCTCGGCGGTCTGGAGGATGCCCACCACCCCCCCGGTCGGCCCGCTGCGGGGACGCTCGAGCGCCGCCGGGCGAACCCGCTGCACGCCGCGCACCCGGTCCACCCAGAGCCCTGCCGGACCGAGCGCGGTGCGGACCACCAGGATTCGTGCCGGGCGCGGCGGCCGTTCGCAGTCCGGACCGGCGCACGGCGGTGCGGAGCTCGCCAGCCCCAGCCGCAAGGACGGATCGTAGACCGGGGTGATGGTCCCGCGGAGATTCAGCACGCCGAGGAGCGGCGGCCTCGCCCGGGGAATCTCGGTGAGCGGCCGGGCACGGAGGATCTCCGTCACCGTGCCCAGCGGCACCGCGTACTCGCTCCTGCCGAGGCCGAAGGTCAGCAGATTCAGATCTTCCGCTCCGGCCGGGCGCTCCGGCTCGACGGCCGAGGTGGGGAGCTCGGCCAGTCCGGCGGAGCTCTCGTCGGGACGGTAGCGAAACCGCGCGAGCAAGGTGTCGACGGTGGACATCGGCTGGCTCACGCCTCCGCCACCAGCAGCGGCGGCCCGCGGAGCACCTCGTCGAGCAGCGCACCGACGTCGAGTACCAGAACCGTGTGGTGGTGACCGACCTCCGCGGCGCCCGAGATGCCGGGCACCTGGCCCAGCCGCGGCCCGAGCGCCTGGATCACGAGATCTCGCTGGCCGTGGAGCGCATCCACCATCAGCCCGAGTCGTCGCTCGGCCACGCCCACCACCACCACGTACACCGCGCCTTCGCTGCGCCTCGGCAACCCGAAGGTCTCGGCGAGCGAGACCACCGGGATGCTGTATCCCCGGACGGAGAGGAACCGCCGTCCATCCTCCGTCATCCCGTGCTGGCCGTCGTGCGCCAGGACGTCGAGCACGCTGCTCAGGGGCACCGCATAGACCCGCCCGCACACACCCACCAGCAGGCCGCGCACGGTCGCCAGGGTCACCGGCAACGTCACCCGGAAGCTGGTGCCCTCCCCTGCCCGGCTCTCGACGTCGATGACCCCCGAGAGTCCGGCGATGTTGGTCTTCACTACGTCCAGGCCCACGCCGCGGCCGGACATCGGGCTCACCGCCGAGGCGGTGGAGAGGCCCGGGCTGAAGAGCACCGCCTGCAGCTCGCGGTCGTCGGCCGCCCGGGCCCGCTCCTCGTCGAGCAACCCCCTCTGGATGGCCACCTGGCGCACCCGCGCCCAGTCCACCCCGCCGCCGTCGTCGGTGAGGGCGAGCACCACCCGCGCTCCCAGCTGCTCGGCGGAGAGGAGGATGCGCCCGGCGCGCGGCTTGCCACGGCCCTCGCGCAGCCCCGCCGGCTCGATGCCGTGGTCGATGGCGTTGCGCACCAGGTGCACCAGCGGATCGCTCAGCTCCTCCACCAGGCGCTTGTCGATCTGCACCTCGGCCCCGGAGGTCTCGAGCACCACCTCCTTGCCCGCCTCGCGCGCCATCCGCCGGACCAGCCGCTGCATGCGGTCGAACAGCGGACGGAGCGGCACCATCCTTGCTTGAAGGAGCCGGTCCTGGAGGATGTCCAGCCGGCGCACCAGTCGCCGGTGCTCCCGGAGCAGCTCCACCGTCCAGGCCCGCGGCGACAGCTCCCGGGCGTCCGACAGCCCGCGGATGGCCTCGCCGATGAGCCGCAGCTCGCCCACGTCGTCCATGAGGGCATCGAGTCGTGCGATGTCCACCCGGAGCGTCCGCGCCACGGCGCCGGACTCCCCGCCCTCGGCCTGGCCCGCGCGCGCCGCCTCGGGGGCGGGGCGGCCCTCCTTCCGCACCGGCACTGGCCGCAGCTCGACCGCCACGCCGCCGAACGCTCCGCGCAGCCCCGCCTCGCCCGCGCCCGAGCCGACGAGTAGCAGGAACGAGAGCACGTCGAGGCGATCTCCCGCCGGCCCCGGCAGCGTCGAGACCAGCTCGCCCACGCCCCGGAGCCGTGCCTTGAGCTGCTCCAGCTCGCGGTCGAACGTCTCCAGCGGGTATTCCACCCGCGCCGCCCAGACTAGGTCGCCCCGGCGGAGCGTCTCCCGCAGCCGGTGCTCCTCGAACTCGGTGAGCACCCGGCGCATCTCGGGGGCGAGCTCGAGCCGCTCCAGGGGATCCTCGCCCATCCGCTCCGGCCCCTCCTCGATGGCCGAGAGCCGGGCGGCGAGCGACCGCGCCTCGTCGTCCGCGCTCCCCGGCTCTTCCGCCAGGCGCTGGAACAGCTCCACCGCCTCGAGCAGCAGATCCAGCCGCGCCGGGGTGAGCCGGGCCTTGCCCAGGCGGAACCGGTCGAGGAGATCCTCCGCGGCATGGGCCAGCTCCGCCAGCCGCTGCTGGCCGAAGGTCGCCGCCAGCCCCTTCAGCGAGTGCGCCTGGCGAAAGACCGAGTTCAGAACCTCGGGGTCGGGGTCGGCCGCGCACTTCTCCAGCAACAGGAGATTTCGGCCCAGCGCCTCGGCGGTCTCGACGGCCTCGGACGAGAACTCTGCCGGGGGGCGGTCCGGGCTCACGCGATCTTCAGGTATTGCCGCACCAGCTGCGTCAGGTGGTCGGGCTGCAGCGGCTTGATGAGGAACTCGGAGGCGCCGAGCTGGATGCCGCGGTCGCGATCGTGCTGCCGGCCCTCGCCGGTGACGATGATCAGCGGCGTCTCGCGGTAGTTCGGGTTCATCTTCACGAAGTTGATGAGCTCGAGCCCGTTGATGTCCGGCATGTTGATGTCGGTGATGATCAGGTCGAAGCGGTAGCGCGGCAGGAGCTTCAGCGCGTCGAAGCCGCTACCCGCGCAGACGACCTCCGCACCCTCGATCTGAACGATGGTCGAGGCAATGAACTCCCGCGACGCGGTCGAGTCCTCGACGATGAGAACCTTGTACCCCATTCCCCGGCCGGATCTGCGAGCCTAGCAGGAAGCCGACGCCCGGGAACTCACCGGGAGGACCGAACGGGTCCGTCCGCCAGCAGTGTGACCCGGGTGCCCCGGAACGCGGGGATGAACGCCTCGTCGAAGGCCGAGGTCCGCTCCGGGGCGGGCATCGCTCCGCGGCCCGGTAGCTCCAGGGCAACGCTGTCCACCCGTGCACGGTTGAGCACGTCCGCAGCCTGGGAAAGCGCGCTTCTCAAGACGGCCTCGTGGAGCGACTCGCCCCCCGGCCCCAGGCCCAGCACCACCACCCGCGGCGGCCCGATGCGGCCGTTGGAGGGCAAGAGCAGCGACTCGCCCCGGGCGCCCTTGAAGAAGCCGTCCACCAGCAGGCGCGAGAGCTGGCCGCAGAGCCGCCAGTCCACGTATCCGGCGGCACCGGTGAGCGGCCGCTCGTCCTCCGGCACGAAGAGGCAGAGCGTGTCCGCCGGGAGCGGATCCAGCGCGTCCAGTGTCAACGGCACGGTGCTCACCGCGGCGCTCATCGCTGCTGCTCCACGTCCAGCGCGATGCGGTCCAGGAGCCCGTTGACGAACGCCGAGGAGGCCTCGGTGCCGAACGCCTTGCCCAGCTCGACCGCCTCGTTGAGCGTCACCTTCTTCGGGATGTCCGGCCGCCACTTCAGCTCGAACACCGCCAGCCGGAGGACGTTGCGGTCCACCCGCGCCATCCGGTCCAGCCGCCAGTTGTGGCTGTGTTGCTCGATGAGCCCGTCGATCTCGTCGCGATGCTCGACGACGCCCTGGACCAGCTCCAGCGCGAACCGCTGTGCCTCGGGATCGGGCGGGCCCTCGGGCTCGGCGTTCCAGGCGGTCTCCAGCGCATCCTCCGGACGCAGCGCGCTCATCTCCATCTGGTAGAGCGCCTGGAGCGCCCGCTCCCGACCGATGCGGCGAGCCCCCATCAGCGCTTCTTTCCGACCTCCGCCATCCGGGCGTACAGGTTGACCATCTCCAGGCACGCCATCGCCGCGTCCGCCCCCTTGTTGCCAGCCTTCACCCCGGCCCGATCGACGGCCTGCTCCACGGTGTCGCAGGTGAGCACCCCGAAGCTGACCGCGCAGGCGGCGGTGAGGGCAATCTGCCCGATGCCCTTGCTGACCTCGCCCGCCACGTACTCGAAGTGCGGCGTGCCCCCGCGGATGACGCAGCCCAGGGCCACCACCCCGGCGTACTGCCCGCCCTCGGCCACCCGGCGCACCAGGCCCGGCAGCTCGAAGGTGCCCGGGACCCGGAACACGTCGATGTCGGCCTCCGCCACGCCGTGGCGAAGCAGCGCGTCCTGGGCGCCGTGGAGCAGGTGCTCGGTGATGAAGCCGTTGAAGCGCGACACGCAGAGCGCAAAGCGCCCCTGCGGCGGCGTGAGAAAGCCCTCGATCACCCGTGCCATGTCAGCTCGCTGTCCCCTGCCGGCGGTGGATTCGCGGCCGGGTGAGGGGAATCTGCTCCACGACCTCGAGAGTGTAGCTCTCCAGGCCCACGATCTTCTTGGGATTGTTGGTCAACAGGCGCAGCCGACGCAGGCCCAGGTCCTTGAGGATCTGCGCCCCCACCCCGAACTCGCGGAGCCGGCTCCGGTCCCCCCCGGGCCCGGCCTCCTCCGCCTGCTGCCGGGTGCAGGCGAGCGAGGACGACGGGCGCACCGCCTTGTGGAGGTAGACCAGCACCCCCCGGCCCGCGTCGGCGATGGCCTTGAAGGCCTGCTCGAGCTGGCTGCCGCAGTCGCACCCGGCGCTCCCCAGAAGGTCGCCCACGGGACAGGCGCGGTGCACGCGGGTGAGCACCGGCATCGGGCCAGTGATGTCCCCCTTCACCATGGCGATGTGCACGTCGGAGTCGACGTCGCTCTGGTAGGCGTGGGCCGTCCAGGTGCCCTGGTGCGGGCGGCGGAGCTCGGCGCTCGCCACCCGCTTCACCAGCCGGTCGTTCTGGAGCCGGTAGCGGATGAGGTCGGCCACGCTGAGGAGCGTGAGCCCGTGCTTCCGTCCGAAGCGTTGCAGCTCCGCGCGCCGGGCCATGCTGCCGTCGGGGTTCATCACCTCGCAGATGACGCCGGCGGGGAACAGGCCCGCCAGCCGCGCGAGATCGACCGAGCCCTCGGTTTGCCCGGTGCGGACCAGCACCCCACCCTCGCGGGCCCGGAGCGGGAAGACGTGCCCCGGCCGCACCAGATCGCCCGGCTTGGCCCTGGGGGCGACCGCGGCCTGGATGGTGCGCGCCCGGTCGGCGGCGGAGATGCCGGTGGTGACGCCGCGGGCGGCCTCGATGGACACGGTGAACGCGGTCCCGAAGGGCGAGGTGTTGTCCTGGACCATCAAGGGCAGCGCGAGCTGGCGAATCCGGTCCTCGGTCAACGACAGGCAGATGAGGCCCCGGCCGTGGGTGGCCATGAAGTTGATGGCGGTGGGCGTCACCTTCTCCGCGGCCATCACCAGATCTCCCTCGTTCTCGCGGTCCTCGTCGTCGGTGAGGATGACCATCCGGCCCTTGCGGATGTCGGTGATGGCCCGCGCGACCAGGGCGATGCTCCCCACCTCTTCCAGACGCCGTGCCATCAGTCCAATCCGAATCCGGCGGCGCGGAGCATGTCCAGGGTGAGGCCTTCCGAGGTCGCCGGCCGGCGGGCGTGCGCCGCGTGGAGCCGCGCCACGTACTTGCCGATGACGTCCGCCTCGACGTTGACCCGCTCCCCGATCCGACGCTCGCCGAGCGTGGTCCTGGCCTGCGTCTCGGGAATGAGCTGCACGCCGAACCGGTCGTCGCCGACGGTGTTCACCGTGAGGCTGACCCCGTCCAGGGTGACCGATCCCTTCTCGATGAAGAGCGGGGCGAGCTCCGGGGTGAGGCCGACCTCCAGCACCAGCGATCCGCCCTCCTGGTCCCGGCTGAGGAGGGGGAGCACCCCGTCCACGTGGCCCAGGACCAGGTGGCCTCCCAGCCGATCGGAGAGGCGGAGGGCGCGCTCCAGATTCACCTGGCACCCTGAGCGCAGCTCGCCCAGGGTGGTCCGGCGGAGGGTCTCCGGGGCGGCGTCGACCCGGAAGTGGTTCCCCTCGCGCTCCACCACGGTGAGGCAGGCGCCGCTGACGGCGATCGACTCCCCGAGCGCGAACTCGCTTGCCGGAAGCGCGGTCCGGATCCAGAGAGTGGTCATGGGTCCGGGGAGGACGCGCTCCACGGTGCCCACGTCCTGCACCAGGCCAGTGAACATGCTCGCCGGTCGCTTATAAGGCCCTCCGAGCCAACCCGCCATGACCGACACCACCCCCGAGACCCTCCTCGCCGACACCCGTGCCGCCCTGGCCACCGCCCGCTCCGAGCTGGAGACCCTGCTGGCGGTGACGGGGGCTCGCACCGAGGCCGACACCCTCGGCCCCTACCAGCGTCTGCAGCTGGCGCTCTCCAACGCGGGGCACCGTGCGGGGCTCCTGTCCGAGGTGCATCCGAACAAGCCGCTGCGGGAGGCGGCCGAGGCCGCGGTCCAGGAGATCAGCGCCTACGCGACCGAGCTGTCGCTCCATCGAGGGCTGTACGACGCGCTCGCCTCGGTGAAGGCGGAGGGGCTCGCGCCCGACACCCGGCGGTTCCTGGAGCACACCCTGCGCGACTTCCGCCGGGCCGGCGTGGACAAGGACGAGCAGACGCGGTCCCGCCTCCGAGAACTGGCCGACCGCGCGGTCCGGCTGGGCCAGGACTTCGACCGGGCCATCCGCGAGGACGTGCGGAGCGTGTCGCTGCGGCCCGAGCAGCTGGCCGGCCTCCCGGAGGATTACCGGGCCAAGCACAAGCCAGGGCCGGAGGGGAAGGTGGTCATCACCACCGACTACCCCGACCTGCTCCCCTTCCGGACCTACGCGCGCGATGGCGAGGCACGGCGGCAGCTGTACCTCGAGAACACCTCGCGGGCGTACCCCGGGAACGAGAAGGTGCTGCGAGACATCCTCGAGGTTCGGGCCGAGCAGGCGCGGCTCCTCGGGATGGCGTCCTGGGCGGACTACGTGACCGAGGACAAGATGGCCAAGTCGGGCAGGACGGTGGCCGAGTTCCTGGCCCGGGTGGCGGCGGTGAGCGAGGGCCCGGCGAAGCGCGACGTGGAGCGGCTGCTCCGGCGCAAGCAGAAGGACGTGCCCTCCGCCACGCGGGTCGAGGACTGGGAGAAGGCGTATTACGAGGAGCGGGTGAAGCAGGAAGAGCTGGGCTTCGACTCGCAGTCGGTCCGGCCCTACTTCGAGTTCAACCGGGTGCGCGACGGCCTGCTGACCATCACCTCGCGGCTGTTCGGCATCCGCTACGTCCCGATCAAGGACCCGGCGGCGTGGCACCCGAAGGTCGAGTCCTACGACGTCTTCCGTGGCGACGAGCGGCTGGGGCGCATCCACCTCGACCTTCACCCGCGGCCGGACAAGTACAAGCACGCGGCGCAGTTCCCCATCGTCTCCGGCGTCGCAGCCGTGCAGCTCCCCGAGGGCGCGCTGGTGTGCAACTTCGCCGATCCCGCGGTGCACAGCCCGGCCCTGCTCGACCATGACGACGTGGTGACCCTGTTTCACGAGTTCGGGCACCTGATGCACCACGTGCTCGGGGGGCAGCAGCAGTGGCTCGGATTCTCGGGCGTGGCGACGGAGTGGGACTTCGTGGAGGCCCCGAGCCAGATGCTCGAGGAGTGGGCCTGGGACCCGGAGACCTTGAAGCTCTTCGCCCGGCACGTCGAGAGCGACGAGCCCATCCCCGCCGAGCTGGTGCACCGGATGCGGGAGGCGAACGAGTTCGGCAAGGGCGCCCACACCCGGCATCAAGTGTTCTACGCCCAGCTTTCGCTGGCACTGCACAGCCAACCGCCGGCGGACATCGACGTCACGCGGACGATGGTGGAGCTGCAGAAGAAGTACAGCCCGTTCCCGTACGTGGAGGGCACGCACTTCTTCGCGAGCTTCGGGCATCTCAACGGGTACTCGGCGATGTACTACACGTATCTGTGGTCGCTGGTGATCGCGAAGGACCTGCTCGGCGAGTTCCAGCGGAACGGCCTGCTCGACGACGCGACCGCGACCCGCTACCGTGACACGGTGCTGGTCCCGGGAGGGAGCAAGGACGCGGCGGATCTAGTGAAGGACTTCCTCGGGAGACCCTACGGGTTCGAGGCGTTCCAGCAGTGGCTGGAGAAGGTCTGAGGCGAGCGCATGAACGTCTCTCTCCGTGCTGCCGTCGACGCCGACTTCGAGGCCTGTCGCCGGACGTACTTCGCGGAGATGGACTGGGTCAACGAGCGCCTGGGCCTGAAGCGAGACGATCAGGAGTCGATGTTCCGAAAGCTCTGGGATCCCGCCCAGGTATGCATCATCCAGGCGGACGGGGTCGACGTCGGCTGGCTTCAGACCGTCGTGAGCAAGAGCGAGCACATGCTCGGGCAGATCTTCGTGGATGCTCCGTTCCAGAGAAGAGGCATCGGGACCGAGGTCCTGCGCCGGATCATCGAGGAGGCTTCAGGGCGGGGATTGCCGGTCCGTCTGGCCGTTGTGAAGTTCAACCCGAGCCGGCGTCTGTACGAGCGCCTCGGGTTCCGCGTCACGCACGAGGACGAGCGCAAAGTCTACATGTCCCGTGACCCGGACACGGCGCACGACATGCCGTGACTCCTCGCCACGAGGACAGCGAGTCACCGGGCACCTGTTCGTCATCCGCGGGCTGACGGGCGGCCGCTAGGCAAGTCTGGGCTCGGAAGGGCGCGCCATTTGCGCGGCGAACATGCCGGGGCGCAATGCATTCGGGATTCAATGCAAAGCCTGCGGCCCTCGGGCCCTTCCTCGGCCTGCGCATGACCATTGCATCGCGGACCGTTCGAGCGGAGGTAAGCGATGACCATTTTCGCGCTTCTGGGTTGGCAGGTGCTCGGGGTGGTGCTCGGCGCCGCTATCGCAGTGATCTGGAAGGTCCGTGGCCTCACGGTGATCTCGGGGATCGTCGCGGGCGGCGTCGGCGGGGTAGTGGGCGGACTTCTTGCCAGGACCCTCTTGCCCGCCGGAACCCTCTTCGAGGTACTGGCCCTGGCCGCCGCCGCCCTGGGCGCGATGGTGGCCCTGTTCATCGTCCGGGCCAGCATCGAAAGGCAGCGCCAGGGCACCGCTTGAGCTGATGCCCGAGGGCACCCGCCGGGTCAGGCCCGGACGTCGATCCGGTTGTCGTAGAACGTGCTGCCGCCACCCGAGTCGCTCAGCCGCTGCGAGGTGAGCCCGTTCACGTTGCGCGCGTTCCCGGCCTGGATGGAGTGCACCCCCTCTGCGACGGCGATCCCCGTAGGCACCGCCTCGGTCACCTCGAGCACGAACGAGACCTCACCCTGCGCGTTGAATGCCGTGACCCGCTGCCCGCTGGTGAGGCCGCGCGAGGCCGCGTCTGCGGGCGAGAGCCGGATCGTCTGTGGGCCCAGCTTCGCCGCCAGCTCATGGCGCTCGGTGAAGGAGGAGTTCAGGCGGTAGAGCGATGGCGCGGTCTGGAGCCGCAGCGGTAGCCCGTTCGTCTCCAGATCGGAATGGGTCGGCACGTGGCGTGGGAGCGGCTCGTCGAGCTGGTCGTTGCGTAGCTGGATCTTACCGGTCGGCGTGAACCAGACGCCGCGCGGGGGGTTCAGCCGGACCGCGCGTCCCGCCGCCAGCGCCTCGCGGTCCACCCCCTCGAACCAGGAGGACGAGGCTCTGGAGAGGAGGAGGTCGATGTGCTCGTCCGCCGACATCGAGAAGACGTCGTCCTTCAGCCCCAGCGCCCGGGCGAGGGTCTGGATGGTGTCCCAGTTGGACCGCGACTCTCCCAGCGGCGCGATCACCGGCCGAGTGCGCTGCACGTAGAACTGCCCGTAGCTCCGGTACAGGTCCGCGGTCTCCAGCATCGTCGGCGCGGCCAACACCACGTCGGCGTAGAGCGCGGTGTCGGTGAGGAAGCGCTCGTGCACCACGGTGAAGAGGTCCTCGCGCGTCAGGCCCTGCAGCACCGCGTTCTGGTCCGGGGCGACCGCCGCCGGGTTCGAATTGGCCACGAACAGCGACATCACCCTCGGACCGTCGAGCGTGTTCAGGGCGTGACCGAGCCGGTTCATGTTCACCATGCGGGTCGGCCCGGGGAGCAGGTCGGGGCGGGTGAACGACGTCATGTCGAACGCCACCGCCGTCCCGGTGCTGGACAGGAAGCCTCCACCGTTCTTCGCCCAGGCCCCGACGGCAGCGGGCAGGCATAGCAGCGCCCGGGTAGAGATCCCCCCGTTGGCGTAGCGAGAGGGAGCGCCTCCCACGCGGATGAAGGGCGCCCGCGCACTGCCGTACTCCCTTGCCAGGAGGACGATGTCCTCGACGGACAGCCCGGTGATGGCGGCGACGCGCTCCGGAGCGTGCTCGGGCAGCACCTGCCGCTCGAGGTCCGTCCACCCGACGGTCTCGCGCGCGAGAAACTCGCGATCGATGAGCTTCTCCCGGGTCATGACGTGCAGCATCCCGAGCGCGAGCGCCCCGTCCGAACCCGGTCGCACCAGGAAAACGCGGTCCACGTGCGCTGCCGTCGCTTGACGGTGGGTGTCGATGAGAAACGCGCGACCTCCGGCACGGCGCGCGGCCTTCACCTGCGAGAGAAAGTGGATGTTCGTGGCCAGCGCGTTGATGCCCCAGAGCACCACCAGATCACTCTGCGCGGCGTCGTCGGGATCCGACCCGGGCGTGGTGCCCATCACCTGCTCCCATCCGGCGTTCTGCGCCGCGGTGCAGATCGTCCGGTCGAGCAGCGAGGCCCCCAGCTTGTGGAACAGCGGGTCCTGGGCATTGCGCTGGATGAGCCCCATGGTACCCGCGTAGGTGTAGGGGAGGATGCACTCGCGGCCGTGCGTGGCGATCAGCGCCTGCCAGCGGTCGGCGACGAGCGCCGCGGCCTCGTCCCAGGACGCGCGGCGGAACGCCCCCTGCCCCTTCGGCCCGGTGCGGATCAGCGGGGTGAGCAGCCGGCCGGGGGCGTGGACCGTCTTCTCGAATCCATTCACCTTCGGGCACAGCGCTCCGCGGGTGTAACCGTGCTCGGGGTCACCGCGGACGGACCGGACGCTGCTCCCGTCGGTCTCGACGAGCAGACCACAGGCGTCAGGACAGTCGAACGGACAGGTCGAGCGGTGCGTCACGAGCATCGGTTCTCGGAGTGTGCCCGAGCGCCGCTGCCTCTGCCAGACAGAGGCGTTTCGCAGGGACGAGCACAGCTGCTCAGCGCTGCGGAGCGAGGCCTCGAAGGTCCTCATAGCCGCCGTTGGTGAGCACGGTGACGTCCTTCCAGCCCTCGGCGACCAGCATCTCTGCCGCCCGGCCCGCGCGGCGGCCGCTGGCGCAATAGAGGAGCACCGGCCGGTCCTTCGGGACCTTCCCGTGCTCGCGGGCGAAGACGCCGCTGGTGTACGGCATCAGCTCCGCACCCTGGACGTACCCGGCAGCCGTCTCGTTTGGCTCGCGCACGTCGAGGAGCGTGAGCTTCCCGGACACACGCGCCCTCTCCAGCTCCGCCTTGAACTGCGCCGGCTCCAGCTTCTTGAGCGGGGCCACGGCTGCCGCCCCGTGCGCGCCTGCATCGGCGGAATCCTTCGCCCACGACGGCGCGGCGGCGATGATGCCCAGAACAGCCAGCCAGCGCGCCCGCATCAGTACGCCTCCACCACGAACGAGCTCTGTTTCACGATGGTGGAGCCCGCGCCGTCCTCGAGCCGGAGCGCGACCCCGTAGCGCCCGGGGGGCACCCCCAGCGCGGCCTGGACCTGCGAGGTGCACATGCAGCCCTCGCCGCACGGCGTGCCCTCGACCGTCTCGAAGAAGTTCACCTGTTCCTGGGTGCGCTGCACGTAGATCGTCGCCTTGGTGCAACAGGCATGGGTCAGGTTGTGCGCCACCCAGACACCCGCCTGTTGGGTGCCGAGCTGCACCTCGGTCGCCGACGGCGCCCGGCTCCCCTGGACCATCGGGGGGAATGCCACCGCATCCTGCTCGGAGGGGTTCGCAGAGTCGGAGCAGCCGATCACCTTCGCCATGGACTGGTCCGGGCCGAGCGGCGGGGGACGCGGGAGCGGGGGCGGCGGTGGAAGCTGCTGCTGGGCCGTGTCCGCCCCGGGGTCGTACTTCGCCGACTTGCCGCTCGAGCAGGCCACCGCCAGGACGAAAAGTGGAATCAGACGGCGCATGGGATGAGAACTCTCCGACATGAGCGAATGGCGGTCCATGTGTGTCCTTCCGGGCATACCGATGAAGAAACGTATGGGTGGGAGTCAAACGCAGCGAAACGCCGAAACCTTCATCATGAATGCGCGTCCAATCGGCACGTCCGTTGCCTAGGACCTTCGACATGCACCGCTCTCATCTCTGCAGCCACTGCCTCCGCCGCCGGATTCTCCTCTGGGCGAGCGCGTTCTTCGTCACCGTCGGCGCCGCCGGAGCGGCCACCTCGGCCGGGTCACACCCCGCGGTCCGGGGTCAAACCGCCCCAGGGCCAGTCCAGACCGCGTCGCGCTAGGCCGGTCAGGCCGGTCCGAACAGGGCCCGGACCTCGAGGTCCTCGCCCAGCCACCGGACCGACTCGACCCTGACCGAGCGGGCCCCGGCCATCCGGTCCAGCCCCAGCGGACCGAGCCAGGAGAGCCCGTCACCGCCCACCAGCCTGGGCGCCAGGTGCAACACCAGCGCATCCGCCAGCCCCGACCGGACGAACGCCGCGAAGACCCTGGGGCCCCCCTCCACCAGCACGTGCAGCACGTCGCGCCGGAGCAGCGCCCGCAGCGCCGCCTCGAGGTCCACCTCGCCGGGGCGCCCCGGGACGGCCAGGAGCTCGGCCCCGGCCAGCTCCAGCGAGCCGGCCCGCTCTCCCCCCTGCCCCTCCACGTGCACGAGGAGCGTCCGCGCGCTGGACGACAGATGGAACAGTTGCCGCCCGGGCGACAGCTGTAGCGCCGAATCCAGCACCACCCGCAGCGGGTCGCGTCCTCCACCCTCGGGAAGCCGGGTGGTGAGCGATGGGTCGTCCGCCTGCACCGTCCCCGCCCCCACGAGCACCGCGTCGACGACGTTCCGGAGTCGGTGCACCTCGGCCCGGGCCGCCTCCCCGGTCACCCACCGGCTGTCTCCGGAGGCGGTGGCCAGCTTGCCGTCGAGCGACACCGCCGCCTTCAAGGTCACCCACGGGAGGCCGGTGCGCATCGCCTTGAAGAAGGGCCGGTTGAGCGCATCCGTCTCCTCGGCGAGCACGCCCGTCCACACCGAGATCCCGAGCTCACGCAGCCGCCGCACCCCGCGCCCGTCCACCAGCGGATTGGGATCGGCGGAGCCGGCGAACACCCGGGCGACCCCGGCGGCGAGGATGGCCTCGGTGCACGGCGGCGTCCGGCCGAAGTGGTCGCACGGCTCCAGCGTGGTGAAGAGGTCCGCGCCTCGGGCCCGGGGCCCGGCGTCGGTGATGGCCCGCACCTCGGCGTGCGGTCCACCGGCCGGCGCGGTGTGACCGCGGCCGACGATCTGCCCATCGCGCACCACCACCGCGCCCACCGCGGGGTTGGGGTGGGTGCGGCCCAGGGCGAGACGGGCCTCGGCCAGCGCCTCGCGCATCCAGGCCTCGGCGCCGGGGGGGAGCTCGTCCCGGCGTTCAGTCTTCGAGCCGCCCGCGGGGTCTCCGCGCGGCGTCGGCGCCGTGTTCATCGAGTAGGCCCTTCAGCTCGTCCATGAACTCCTCGATGTCCCGGAAGCTCCGGTACACCGATGCGAAGCGGACGTACGCCACCTGGTCGAGCGCGCGCAACCGGCGCATCACCTCCTCACCGACGAGGCTGGAAGGGACCTCCTTCTCCCCCCGCTCGAGAATACGTGCTTCCACCTCGGCCACCAGCAGCTCCAGCTGCTCCATCGACACCGGCCGCTTCTCCACCGCCTTCTGCAGGCCGGAGATGAGCTTCTCCCGGTCGTACGGCTCGCGCCGGCCGTCCTTCTTCACCACCAGCGGCATCAGCTCCTCCACCCGCTCGTAGGTGGTGAAGCGCTTGTGACAGGCCAGGCACTCGCGCCGGCGCCGGGTCACCGTTCCCTCGGCCGACTCGCGCGAGTCGAGGACCTTGCTGTCGTCGCGCTTGCAGAAGGGACAGCGCATTCAGCTCCTGGTGCCTCGGCACTAAAGCCGCGAGGCGTAGAGCGGGAAGCTCTTCGCCAGCTCGTGCACCTTTCCCGCCACCCGCGCCAGCACCGCCTCGTCCGTGGGGTGATCCAGCGCCTCGACGATCAGCCCGCCCACCGTGGCCATCTCCGCCTCCTTCATCCCGCGGGTGGTGAGGGCCGGCGTCCCGATGCGGATGCCCGAGGTGACCATCGGCTTCTCGGGGTCGAAGGCGATCATGTTCTTGTTCACGGTGATCGCCGCCTTGCCCAGCACCGCCTCGGCGACCTTTCCAGTGAGCTTCTTCGGGCGGAGATCCACCAGCATGAGATGGGTGTCCGTCCCGCCCGAGACCAGCCGCAGACCACCCCGCTGCAGCGCCTCGGCCAGCGCCTTGGCGTTGGCCACGATCTGCCGCTGGTAGGCCGCGAATTCCGGCTGGAGCGCCTCGTGCAGGGCGACGGCCTTCCCGGCGATGACGTGCATCAGCGGCCCGCCCTGGATGCCGGGGAAGATGTTGCTGTTCACGCCCTTGATGAATGGCTCCTTCGCCAGGACCATTCCGCCCCGCGGCCCCCGGAGCGTCTTGTGGGTAGTCGTGGTGACCAGCTCGGCCAGCGGGACCGGCGAGGGGTGGAGCCCGGTCGCCACCAGCCCGGCGATGTGGGCCATGTCCACGACGAGGACGGCTCCGACCGAGTCGGCGATCTCGCGGAAGGCCGCGAACTCGAGCACCCGTGGATAGGCCGAGGCGCCGACCACGATGATCTTCGGACGATTCTCGCGGGCGAGCGACTTCACCTGCCCCAGGTCGATTCGCTCCGTCGCGCGGTCCAGCCCGTAATGCACCACCTTGTAGAGCTTTCCGGAGAAGTTGAGCGACATCCCGTGCGTCAGATGCCCGCCGGAGTTCAGGTCCAGGCTGAGCATCGTGTCGCCCGGCTGCATGACCGACATGTACGCGGCCATGTTGGCCTGGCTGCCGGAGTGGGCCTGGACGTTGGCCGCCTCGGCGCCGAAGAGCTTCTTCGCCCGCTCGATGGCCAGGGTCTCCACCTGGTCCACGACCTCGCATCCGCCGTAGTAGCGCTTGCCTGGGTACCCCTCGGCGTACTTGTTGGTCAGGGTCGACCCCACGGCCTCCATCACCGCCGGGCTGACGAAGTTCTCCGAGGCGATGAGCTCGAGCCCCTCCTCCTGGCGCTCGGTCTCCTTGCGGACCAGGGCGGCGATCTCCGGGTCCACCTGGGCGAGGGTGCGGGTGTTCTCCATGGCCGGCCTCATAGCAGAGGCCCCGGACGGCTGCCGCCCCGCTCGCAGGCGGCCGTCCAGCAATGCGAGACTCCGGGACCCCGTGGACGACCAGGACGCCGAGCTCGCCCGCATCCGCCAGGCCATCGAGGCACTGGACCGCTCGCTGCTGGCGCTGCTCCGCGAAAGGCAGCTGCTGGGTCAGCAGGCCGCCCGCGCGAAGATCGCCGCCGCGGTGCCCCTCCGCGACCCGGTGCGAGAGGAGGTCGTCCTGCGCCGCGCGCGGGAGACGGCGACCGAGCTGGGGCTCGATGCGCACCAGTCGGAGCGGCTCTACCGGCTGATCATCGACATGTCGGTCTCGCAGCAGCAGACCCACCTGCTCGAGCTGGAGACGGTGCCGCTCCGGGTGGCCTTCCAGGGGGTGGAAGGCAGCCCGGGACAGCGGGCGGCGCAGGCGCGCTACGGGGGGCGGCGCGGGGGAGCGCTGCTCGAGGGTCACCCCACCCTGGCCGAAGCCGTGGAAGCGGTGCGCTCGGGACGGGCAGACGTGGCGCTCTTGCCGCTGGAGAGCACCGAGGAAGGCTCGACCCGGACCATGGACCTCCTCGCCGAGGCAGGCCTGGTGATCAGCGGCGAGCAGCTCCAGCACGGTGGCGAGCACTACACCCGCTACGTCGAGATCGGCCGCGAGCCGCCCGCGGTTCCCGAGGACGTGCCCTGCAAGACCTCGGTCATCGTGACCCTGGCCGACCGCGCCGGCGCCCTGGGGGAGGTGCTCCAGTCGTTCGCGCGGCAGGGCGTGAACCTCACCCGGATCGAGTCGCGACCCATGCCGGGCACGCCGCCGCGGTTCCGCTTCTTCATCGACATGGAGGGACACGCCGCCGGGCAGCACGTCGCGCGGGCGCTGGAAGAGGCCCGGGCACACGCCGAGGTCCGGGTGGTGGGCTCGTATCCGGCGCACGGGGGCTGAGGTGAAGGTCGCGTACGCCGGGGAACCGGGAGCGTTCGGAGAGGAGGCGGCGCGGATGCTGCCCTCTGCCGAGCCGGTGCCCTGCCCCAGCTTCGCCGCGGTGTTCGAGGCCGTCGAGCGCGGCGAGGCGGAGCGCGGAGTCGTCCCCTTGCACAATTCTCGCGCCGGAATGGTCGAGGAGGTGGTTCGGCTACTCGCGAAGTCGCAACTTCAAGTCATCGACCGGCTCGCGCTCCGCGTCCGGCAGTCGTTGCTCGCGATTCCCGGGGTGCGCCTCGAGGACATTCGCCGCGTCGCCTCGCACCCCCAGGCGCTCGCCCAGTGCAGCAAGCTCGTCCAGCAACACGGCTGGGACCTCGTTGCGCGCCGGGCAACGTCGAGTGCGGCGCGGCAGCTCTCCGAGGAGCGCGACAGCGCGTGCGCCGTCATCGCCAGCGCGGCGGCGGCCGGACTCTATGGACTGTCGGTGCTCGCCTCCGGAGTCGAGGACGACCCGGAGAACACGACGCGGTTCGCCGTTCTGCGTCGGCTGGGCTGAAGAGTCCGGTCGGCGCAGGGGAACAAACCCCGTCCCTCGTGCGTCCAACCGCGCGGGACGAGATGCGTATCGCACCCACACAACCCGACGCTGAAGGCATCCGGATCACGCTGGACCAGGGCCCGCGCCTGGCGCTCTGGCCGCTGTTCGAGCTCGCCGACGACTCGCCGGTGGCCATTCGCCAGTACCTCGACCTGGGTCTGGTGCACGTGGCGCGGACCGGGGGCGTGCCGATCGGCCACGCGCAGATCGATCCCCCACGACGTCCGGGTCTGGGAGCTGAAGAGCCTCGCCGTGCTCGCGGCGTACCGTGGACTCGGCGTCGGGACGGCGCTCGTGCATCGGTCGATGGTCTGGGTGCGCGAGCACGGCGCCGAGCGGCTCCTGGTCGCCACCGCCACCGCGGACCTGGACAACCTCGGTTTCTACCAGCGGCTCGGGTTCCGGATGCTGCGCATCGAGCGCGACGCCTTCACGCCGGAGGGAGGGTACCCCGAGGGGCTCTCCGTCCGGGGCGTGCCCGTTCGCGACCGGGTGTGGCTCGACCGCCGGGTCTAGTCCCCCGAGCGCAGGCTCAGCTTCCCGATGTAGTCGCGCTTGCCCAGGTCCACGCCGTTGTGGCGGAGGATCGCGTAGGCCGTGGTGAGGTGGAAGAAGAAGTTCGGCAGGGCCTGCTCGAGGAGGTAGTCCGTCGCCCGCATCCACTTCCCTTCCCAGCGCGGGCGCTTCACCACCCGCTGGTCCGTGCCCTCGAAGTCCGCAGGGGTGAAGGTGCCGAGGTACTCGATGACCGAGGCGATGCGGGTTCGAATCTCGGCGAAGGTCTGCTCGGTGTCCGGATGGGACGGCGGCTCCTTGCCGGCGGTGAACGCGGCGGCGAACTTCGCGGTGTCGCAGGCGTTCTGGAACTGACGGACCAGCGGGAACATGTCCGGCGCGAGCCGCGCCTGGAGCAGCACGGTCGGCTCGTAGCTCTTGGCCGCGGCGTGCGCTTCGGCCTTCTCGATCCAGACGTTCATCTGGCCGAGCAGCTTCTTCATCTCGACGACGATCGGGTAGAGAGCCATGTCGGGATGACTGTAACCAGGATGCCCCGCCCGCGGCTGACCATCCGCCCTCTGACCCCGGACCTCTGGCCGGCGCTGGAAGATCTCTTCGGGGCGCACGGGGCGTGTGGCGGCTGCTGGTGCATGTTCTGGCGGATCGGCAGCGCCTACTCCCGGCGCCCCCACGAGCAGAACCGGGCCGCCTTCCGTTCCATCGTCCACCGGGGCCCATCCCCCGGACTCCTCGCCTTCGACGGCGACACGCCGGTGGGCTGGTGCCAGCTCACCCCGCGCTCGGTGCTTCCCGCCCTCGAGGCGAATCCCCGCTACCCGCGGGTGGACAACCGGCCGGTGTGGTCGATCTCCTGCTTCTACGTGCGCCGCGGGCACCGGGAGCGGGGCATCAGCGCGCAGTTGATCGCCGCGGCGGTGAAGGTCGCCCGGCAGGCCGGAGCACCGGCGCTCGAGGCCTATCCGGTCGACACCACCCAGCCGGAGTCGACGACGAATCTCTTCACCGGGCGTGCCTCGACCTTCGTCCGGGCGGGGTTTCGGACGGTGGTGGACCGGAACCCGCGCCGACCGGTGATGCGCCGGGAGCTGTCGCGTCGGAAGGGCGCGAGATCGCCGTCTCGAGCGCGCAGCGGCGGAAGTCCTACGTCCCCGCCCTCGGCTCGGGCCGGGCGCAGCTCAGCATCCACGGGACCCGGAAGCGGTCGACCACCATCCCGAAGCGCTCGGCCCAGAAGGTCTGGGTGAGTGGGAGGATGACGTCGCCACCCTCCGAGAGAGCGGAGAAGACGCGCTCCGCCTCTGCTGCCGTCCCGGGCTCGAGCAGCACCGAGAACCCGGTCGGCGCGACGTACCCCTCCTCGGCGCTGACGTCCGCCCCGGTCAGCCGCGTGCCGCCGACGTCCAGGGTCGCGTGGAGAATCTTCTCTCGCCAGGCCGGGGGCACCCGGTCGGCGAGCGGCGTGCCCTCGTACCGGACCAGCGCCAGGAGCTCCCCGCCGAGGACCTCCCGGTAGAAACGGAAGGCCTCCTCGCAGCGGCCGTCGAAGGTGAGATGCGGATTGAGGCGCACCGACTACTTGCTGTAGCGCTTCAGAAGAAGCACCGCGTTTGTCCCGCCGAACCCGAAACTGTTGCTCATCACCGCGTCCACCCGGACCTCGCGGGGCTTGTTGGGCACGTAGTCCAGGTCGCACTCCGGATCGGGCGTGGTGTAGTTGATGGTCGGGGGAATCACCCCGCGGGTCAGCGCCAGCACCCCCACCACCGCCTCCGCCCCGCCCGCCGCGCCGAGCATGTGCCCGGTCATCGACTTGGTGGAGCTGATCAGCATCTTCTTCGCGTGCGGCCCGAAGACCGTCTTGATCGCCTTGGTCTCGTTGGCGTCGTTGAACGGGGTCGAGGTGCCGTGCGCGTTCAGGTAGCCCACGTCCTCGGGCCGCATCCCTGCGTCGGCCAGCGCCAGGCGCATGCACCGTGCGGCGCCCTCGCCCTCGGGGGCCGGGGCAGTGACGTGGTGCGCGTCGGAGTTGGCGCCGTACCCGGCAACCTCCGCCAGGATGTTCGCTCCGCGGCGGCGGGCATGCTCCAGCTCTTCGAGCACCACGATGCCCGCGCCCTCGCCCTCGACGAAACCGTCGCGGTCCTTGTCGAAGGGACGGCTGGCGCGCGCCGGGTCGTCGTTCCGGGTGGACAGCGCCTTCATCGCCGCGAAGCCGCCGATGCCCAGCGGGGTGATGGCCGCCTCGGCGCCGCCGGCGATCATCGCGTCGGTCTCGCCGATGCGCACCGACTTCACCGCCTCGCCGATGGCGTGGGCAGAAGTCGAGCAGGCCGACACCGGCGACCAGTTCGGACCCTTGCACCCGTACTTGATGGTCACCAGGCCCGGCGCCATGTTGATGATCATCTGCAGGATGAAGAAGGGGGAAAGCCGATCGAAGCCCTTCTCCAGGGCCTTCTTGTGCTGCTCCTCCAGAGAGCCCAGGCCGCCGATGCCCGAGCCGATGATGACCCCCACCTTCTCCGGGACGTAGCCATTCGGCTTGTCCGTCCCGACCGGGAGACCGCTCTCCTTCATCGCCATGTCGGTGGCCGCCATCGCGTACTGCGCGTAGAGGTCCATCCGGCGGACCTCCCGGCGGTCGATCCACTCCTCGGGCACGAAGTCCTTCACCTCGGCCGCGATGCGTGCGTCGATGCCGCTGGCATCGAACCGGGTGATGGAACCCACCCCGGACTTGCCGGCCAGCATGGCTTGCCAGTTCTTCTCCACGCCGGTTCCCAGCGCGGTGATGAGTCCGGTTCCAGTGACGACGACGCGACGGTTCGGCATGGGCAAAAGACCTAGCTCCGGCCCCGGGGCCAGCGCTACTTCTTGTGGGTGTTGATGTAGTTGATGGCGTCCCCGACGGTCTTGATGTTCTCGGCCTCCTCGTCCGGGATCTCCACCTCGAACTCCTCCTCCATCGCCATCACCAGCTCGACGATGTCCAGGCTGTCCGCGCCGAGATCCTCGATGAAGGAGGACTCGGGCTTGATCTCGTCCTCACCGACGCCCAGCTGGTCGGCGATGATCGACTTGACCTTGGCCTCGATTGCACTCGTCGCCATCTGATTCCTCCGGTTCCTTCTCTGTCGAAGTGCTGCCGAACGTGTTCGGGGAGACGCGACCGGGGGACCTGGAAGACGCTTGGCAGGTCCCGCGGGCAACCCCCGGGCGCGCGCGGTATAGCCCACGCCCCTTTACATGTACATGCCGCCGTTGATCTTGAGGATTTCACCCGTCACGTAGGACGCCGCGTCACTGGCGAGGAACAGCACCGCCCTTGCCACCTCGTCCGCCGTGCCCAGTCGGCCCAGCGGAATGGCCTCGGTCATCTTCGCTTTCAGCTCGGCGGATAACCCCGAGGTCATGTCGGTGTCGATGAAACCGGGCGACACCGCGTTCACCCGCACGTTCCGGCTCGCCAGCTCGCGGGCCAGCGACTTGGTGAGCCCGATGAGCCCGGCCTTGCTCGCCGCGTAGGCGGCCTGGCCCACGTTCCCCGTCTCCCCCACGACGGAGGTGAGGTTCACGATGGCGCCCGAGCGCTGCTTCATCATCGGGCGCGCCGCGGCGCGGCAGAGCGCGAACGCGCCCTTGAGGTTGGTGTCCAGCGTTCGGTCCCAGTCCTCGTCCTTCACCCGCACCGCCAGAGCGTCGATGGCGACACCGGCGTTGTTCACCAGCACGTCCAGCCGCCCGGCGCCCTTCACCACCTCGTCCACCGCCGCCGCACAGGCCCGGGTGTCCGCCACGTCGAACTTCATGCTCCGGGCGTTGGGACCGCTCGCCGCCACGGCCTCGGCGGCCGCGGTCTCGTTCCCGGCGTAGGTCAGCACCACCGTTGCCCCGGCCTTGCCGAACGCCACTGCGCAGGCCCGACCGATGCCGCGCGAGCCGCCGGTGACCAGGACGACCTTTCCGGTGAAGTTCATCGTCCTGTCCCTCAGGCCCCCGAGCGGCCTCCGGCGGCGGCGAGCGACTTCTCCAGGCTCGCCGGGTCCTCCACGTTGAGCACCTCGATCTCCTTGCAGATGCGCTTCACCAGACCGCCGAGCACCCTCCCCGGCCCCAGCTCCACCACCCGGGTGACCCCGGCGGCGGCGAGGGCGCGGATGGACTCCACCCACCGCACCGGCGCGCTCACCTGCGCCAGGAGCAGCGGCACCACGCGGGCCTTGTCGGAGTTCGGCGCCGCCTCCACGTTGGAGACCACCGGAATGCGCGGGGCGGACACCGTGCAACGGGCGAGCACCTCGGCCAGCCGCGGCTTCACCGGCTCCATCAGCGCGCAATGGAAGGGTGCGGACACGCTCAACGGCAGCACCCGCTTGGCGCCGGCCTCGCGCAGCTTCGCCGAGGCGCGCTCCACCGCCGCGGTGTCCCCGGCGATGACGGTCTGCTCGGGCGAGTTGTAGTTCGCCGGCGAGACCACCTGGTCCTGGGCGACCTCGGCGCAGATGCGCGCCACGACGTCTGCCTCGAGCCCGAGCACCGCGGCCATGGCGCCAGTCCCCGCCGGCACCGCCTCCTGCATGAGGGTCCCGCGCGCCCGCACCGCCCGGACGGCATCGGCCAGGGAGAGCGCGCCCGCGACCACCAGCGCCGAGTACTCGCCGAGCGAGTGCCCGGCAACGAACACTGCTCCTGGCCCGCCGCGGGCAGCCCACACCGCGTGCGCGGCGATGGACGTGGTGAGGATGGCCGGCTGGGCGTTGCGGGTGAGCACCAGCTCGGACTCGGGGCCCTCGAAGCAAAGCCGGGACAGCGGCTCGCCCAGCGCGTCGTCCGCGGACTGGAAGACGCCGCGGGCCTCGGGAAATGCCTCGGCCAGGGCCTTGCCCATCCCGACCAGCTGGCTGCCCTGCCCGGGAAAGAGGAATGCCGTGGCTACCATCGGATGACGCCGGCTCCCCAGGCCATCCCCGCGCCGATGGCCATGGTGGCGATGATGTCGCCGGGCTGGAGCCTGCCGGCGCGGTTCGCCTCGTCCAGCGTCGTGGGCAGCGATGCCGAGGAGGTGTTGCCGTAGCGGTGGATGTTCACCCAGCACTTCTCCAGCGGAATCCCCAGCCGGTGGCACACCGACTCGATGATCCGGAGATTCGCCTGGTGACCGACGAGGTGCGTGACGTCCGCGGGGGTCAGCCCCTGCTTCCCGAGCACCTCCAGGACTGCCTCGGGCAGCGCGCGGACCGCGTACTTGTAGACCTCGCGGCCGTTCATCGCGACCTTGTTCAGCTTCTTCTCCAGCACCTCGATGGACTGGGGGTGGAGACTTCCGCCGCCGGGGATGGCGAGAGCGCCCGCGGCGTCGCCGTCCGCGTGCAGCTGGATGCCGAGGATGCCGCGTGACTCGTCGGGTGAGGGGCCGAGCACCAGGGCCCCCGCCGCGTCACCGAAGAGCACGCAGGTGTTCCGGTCGGTCCAGTCGACGATGCGGCTCAGGAGCTCCGCCCCGATGACCAGCGCCCTGCGCACGCTCCCATTGCGGATGAACTGATCGGCGATGGACATCCCGTACAGCGACCCGGCGCAGGCCGCCGAGAGGTCGAAGGCAAAGGCCTTCTTCGCTCCCAGCTTGGCCTGCACCATCACCGCGCAGGACGGCATGGGCATGTCCGGGGAGATGGTTCCGACGATGATCATGTCCAGCTCGTCCGCCCGGGTGTGCGCCATCTCCAGGGCCCGGATGGCGGCCTTCACCGCCATGTCCGAGGTGACCTCCCCCGGAGCGGCGATCCGGCGCTCCTTGATGCCAGTGCGCTCGGTGATCCAGGCGTCCGACGTCTCGACCATCCGCTCGAGATCCGCGTTGGTGAGCACCTTCTCCGGCGCGTAGGCACCGGTGCCGAGGATGGCGGTCCGTGTCATGCGCGGGTCACCATGGCGCATGCCCGCCCCGATGTCCTGCGTCGAACCCCCGCCGGATTTTGCTCACAGCGGAATTGAGGCTGTGCGTCGTCCACGGTGCGGGCAGCTACTTGGTCGCGACGACCTCGCGCCCGGCGTAGTGGCCGCAGCTACTGCATGCCCGGTGGGGAAGCACCGGCTCCTTGCAGTTGGGGCAGGAGATGACCTGCACCGCCACACGGAGGTTGTTGTTGGCAGCGCGCCGGCGGTCGCGGCGCATCTTGGACGTCCTCTTCTTGGGAACTCCCACGGCGTTGTCGCTCCTAGTTCAGCTTGAAGTTCTTCAGCGCGGCGAGCCGGGGATCTACCTGGGTCTGCGCACAACCGCACTGCCCTTCGTTCAGGTTCTGGCCGCAAGTGCCACACAGGCCCTTGCAGTCCTCGCCGCAGACGGCGTGCATCGGCAGCGCCAGGAGCACCTGTTCCCGTACCAGGGGGTCCAGGTCGATGGTCTTGCCATCGAAGAGCTCCTCGTCGGCGCGCTCGAGGTCGAAGCTCCCCGCGCGCTCGACTTGTTCGTCGTCCGCCCCGTCCTCGCCGCCGCACAGCGCAGCCCTGGAGACGAGATTCAGGGTGAAGGTCACCGGGACCCGGAGGTGCACGTCGGCCAGGCAGCGCCGGCAGGGGGTGTGGACCGCCACCTCGGTCGAGCCGCGCAGGAGCACCCCGCTCCCGGTCTTCTGGAGCTTCACGCGCAGCGGCGCCGGGCCATCCGGGCGGAAGCCGGTGTCCTTGATCTCGGCGAGGGCGTGGGTGAGGAAGCTCTCCGAGAGGGTCTCGTCGAGGGAGAGACCCCCCTCGCGAATCTGATCGACGGTGACGACCATGGGGCGGCGGGAAAAGGGCGCGGACTTAATGGCACAGCCTATCCCCTGTCAACGAGAGGAAGGTTCCCTGCCCGTCATGACCCCGACACCCAAGCGTCACCCGTCCCGTGGGAGGCGTCTGGTACAGGCGTCCTCCCGGGTCGTCGGCATAGCCCCCCGGAGGTTTCCCCACCCGTGTCGCGCATCCTGATCGTCGAGGACGAGCAAGATCTCGCCAACCTCCTCACCTACAACCTGTCCGCCGCCGGCTTCGAGACCGAGACCACCCACAGCGGGGCGGCCGCGCTCAGCCGGGCCAAGGTCTTCAAGCCCGACCTGGTCCTGCTCGACCTCATGCTCCCTGACCTTCCGGGCAGCGAGGTCCTCCGGCTGATCAAGGAGGACCCGAACCTGCGCCGCACGGCGGTGGTGATGGTGACCGCCAAGGGACAGGAATCGGACCGGGTGCAGGGTCTGGAGCTCGGGGCCGACGACTACGTGGTGAAGCCGTTCAGCGTCCGCGAGCTGGCGCTCCGGGTGAAGGCCGTCCTCCGCCGGATGGCCCGCGACTCCGAGGGGACGGGGGTGCTGGCCGCAGGAAGCATCCGCCTCGACCCGGCCCGCCACGAGGTGACGGTGGCCGGCAACGAGGTGGCCCTCACCGCGCTCGAGTTCCGGTTGCTCAAGACGCTGCTCGAGCGGCCCGGCCGGGTTCAGACCCGCGAGGTGCTGCTCTCGGACGTCTGGGGAATCGAGGCGGAGATCACCACCCGCACCGTGGACACACACATCAAGCGGCTGCGGGAGAAGCTGGGGAGTGCAGGGGACATCATCGAAACGGTCCGCGGGGTCGGCTACAAGCTGGCCAGCCCCGACAAGGACGCGTGAACGACCGACCCCACCCACGACGACTCGCCTTCCTGCTCCTCGCCACCCTGGTCCCCGGCATCGCCGCGGGCGCGGGGGCAAGCGTGCTCGCCGGGGTCCAGACCGGGCTCCTCGCCGGCGGGCTGAGCTCGCTGGTCGCCTTCCTCATCGCCCTGGCCAGCGAGAGCGAGGCTGCGCGGGCGCTGGCCCGGGTGGAGACGTCCGCCGAGGCGCAACAGCGAACTCTGGCCGAGGAGCGCAACGGGGCGCTGCTCGAGGTGCAGACCCTGGCCGCGGCCATCGAGGGGATGGACGAGGGGATGTGGATCACCGACGCCAACGGCGTGGTGCTCCGGCACAACGAGGCCCTGCGCGCCATCCTCGGCACCGACCAGGAGCTGGTCGGGCAACGGCCGCTGTTCCTGGTGCGGCGCACCGACCTCCACGACGCCGTCATCCGGGCCTGCCGGGAGGGGGTCACCTCGAAGGTGGAGGTGTCGATGGACGCGCCCCGGAGCAAGACGCTGGAGGTGCACATCGCCCCGCTGGGGGGCTCTCTGCCCGGGAGCTCGGCGGTGTTCCGCGACGTGACCGAGCGCAAGCGGCTGGAGCGGGTTCGGCAGGACTTCGTGGCCAACGTGAGCCACGAGCTGCGGACGCCCATCGCCGCCATCCTCGGGTACGCCGAGACGCTCCGCTCCGGCGCGCTGGCGGATACCAAGCACGCCCCGCAGATGGTGGAGATCATCCACCGCCAGTCAGAGCGGCTGGGAGAGCTGGTCTCGGACCTGCTCGAGCTCTCCCGGCTGGACGCCGGGGAGCGGCCGCTCTCCTCCGCCTCGGTCTCGCTGGCCGAGGTCGCGCGTCAGGCGAGCGAGGCGATGGAGCCCCGGGCCACCGGCAAGCGCCTGTCGGTCCAGCTCCGGGTTCCGGGGGATCTCACTGCCCGCGCCGACCCCAAGGCGCTGGAGCAGGTGCTCCTGAACCTCCTCGACAACGCCATCAAGTACACCCCCGAGGGGGGAACGGTGGAGCTCCTCGGGGAGCGGGTCGGGGACCGGGCGCAGCTGTCGGTGAAGGACACGGGGCTGGGCATCGAGAGCAAGCACCTCCCCCGGCTCTTCGAGCGGTTCTACCGGGCGGACCGGGGCCGGAGCCGGGACATGGGAGGTACGGGGCTCGGCCTGTCCATCGTCCGGCACCTCGTCCATGGCATGGAGGGCGAGGTCCGGGTGGCCAGCCAGCTCGGGGTGGGGAGCACGTTCACCGTGGTCCTGCCGGCCGCCTAGGAACACCCGGGTCCGTGGCCGGACAGCGACGGGAACGGGTACACTGCAGGACGCCATGCGGGTGGCCATCCTGGCAGACATCCACGGGAATCTCCCGGCCTGCGAGGCAGTGCTCCAGGACATCGCCAGGAACGGGGCCGACGTGGTGGTGGCCGCCGGCGACCTGGCCCTCCGCGGCGCGCACCCCCGCGAGACGGTGGAGCTGCTCTTCGAGCGCTGCCAGGCGGTGCTGATGGGGAACACCGACTGCTACATCGCCGGGAATTACCTGGGCGGCGCCTACCGGGAGCGGGAGCACTGGAAGCGAGATCTCCTGGCGTGGACCCGGGACCAGCTCGGCCCCGAGTGGACGCGGAAGCTGGGCGAGCTTCCCTTCAGCGTGCGGTACTCCCCGCGGCGGGGGCAGGACCTCTACGTCTGCCACGCGAATCCCCGGAACCTCGAGGAGTCGGTGGACCCGACCCTGGACGACGCGGCGTTGCGCCGGTTCTTCGCCCACCTCGACGCCGCGGCGTGCGCCTTCGGTCACCTGCACTTCCCCTACCGCCGCCGCTTCGGAAGGATGCTGCTGGCCGACGTGGCCTCTGCCGGCATCCCCCGCGACGGCGACGTGCGCCCAGCCTACGGGCTCTTCACCTGGACGCCGCGTGGCTGGCGGGTGCAGATCCGCCGGGTTCGCTACTCGGTGCGCCGGGCCACGCAGGCCCTCACCGCGCGCCGTGTGCCCGGGGGGCCGCTGCTGGTGCACAAGCTGCTCGAGGCGCGCTACCGCCAGCACGGCGCGCTGCTGGAGGCGGCCCGCCGGCACTCGGGCCTCCCACCCGCGGGCGGACGTCCGGGGATCGAGGCGCTGCGGCACGACAGCCGACCCGGGGCGGCGGTGGTGGCCCTGACGCCGCCGGAGGGCATCCCGGCGCAGGCGGAGCCCGCGCCCGCCATTCCGGTGCTGGCCGCCGCGCCCCCGCTGGGGACGGGCCGGGTCGACGAGGTGGACGCGTCGGACGATGGACTGGGCGAGGACGCGGCCGTCACCTTCCGCTGAACGTCCGCCCCCGACCTTGCTAGGTTGCGCCGCCACACCGTGGCGAGACCCCAGGAGTATGCACCGATGAACACCCTCCCCCTCGAGCAGGTGCTGCAGGCCGCGCTCGCTCCGCGCGATCTGCTGACCCACCCCTTCTACAAGGCATGGTCCGCCGGGGAGCTCCGGGCCGAGGACCTCGCGCGGTACGCCGAGCAGTACCGGTTCCAGGTCCACGCGCTCCCCGAGCTGCTGCGCCGGGCGCGCGCGCGCAGCGAGGATGCCGAGACCAGGGCCGAGCTGTCCCGGAACCTCGACGACGAGGAGGGGCGGACCGGCGTGGCCCACGCGCGGCTGTGGGAGGCGTTCGGGAGCGCGGTGGGCGCAGCGGCAGAGGCGTCGCCCTTGCCCGAGACGCGCGCCTCGGCCGAGGCGCTGACCGGTCTGGTGGGCGATGACGAGGTGACGGCGCTCGCCGCGCTCTGGGCATACGAGGTCCAGACCGCGCGGGTGGCGGACACCAAGGAAAGCGGCCTCCGCTGCTACGGCATTGACTCGCCGGTGGCGCTGCGTTTCTTCCGGCTGCACGGGGAGCTGGACGTGCACCACGCGCGGGGACTGCGCGAGGCCCTCGAGCGGGCGATCGCCAGGGGCGGCTCGGTCGAGACGGCGAAGGCGGCGGTGGAGCGCTCGGCGCTTGCCCAGTGGATGTTCCTGGACGGAGCCGAGCGGCTCCGGCAGGCGCGGCTGGTGGCGGCGTGAAATTGACTGCCTGATATACCCTTGCGCGGTTATTCTGTGCCGTATATATCGGCCAGGATGCCTCGCAAGGTCTCGAATCCTCTGGCCCTCGCGGTCCTGGCGCTCCTCCTGGAGAAGCCGAGGCACCCGTACGACATGGGCCGGACGATGCGGGAGCGGGGCCAGGAGGAGAGCATCAAGCTGAACTACGGCTCGCTCTACAGCGTGCTCGAGCAGCTGCTCCGGGCCGGCTTCGTGGCCCAGCGCGAGACCCTCCGGGAGACGGCCCGCCCCGAGCGGACCATCTACGAGATCACCGACGCCGGTCGCGACGAGCTCCACGACTGGATGGCCGAGCTGGTGAGCACTCCGGTCAAGGAGTACCGCGCCTTCGAGGCGGCCCTGGCGCTGCTGGGGGTCCTCGTTCCGGAGGAGGCCATCCGCCTGCTCACCCTGCGGCGTCAGCGGCTCGAGGCACGCGTTGCCGAGCAGCGCGCCCGGATCGACGCCCTCGTCGCCGGGGGGCTCCACCCGTTCTTCCTCGTGGAGAACGAGTTCCGCCTGGCGCTGGAGAGCGCGGAGAAGACCTTCGTCGACCAGCTGCTGCGCACGCTCGACGATCCGAAGCTGGTGGAGATGTGGCGGAGCTTTCACGAGCAGAGCGCGAAAGAGCGCGAGAAGGGAGGCCAGGAGTGAACAGCGTCGGACGGCGGTACGGACGGGGGCTGGTGATCGGCGGAGGCATCGCCGGACCAGTGATGGGCATGGCGCTCCAGCGGGTGGGGATCGAAAGCGCCATCTTCGAGGCGAGTTCCGGACCGTCCGATGGTGTCGGCGCTTTCCTCACCGTCGCCTCGAACGGGATCGATGCCCTTCAAGCCATCGACGCGCACCGGCCGGTGGTCGCCGCCGGCATCCGAACCGAGCGCATGGTGCTCTCCAGCGGAACCGGCAAGTTCCTCGGCGCGATCGAGGCGGGAGTCCCGCTCACCGACGGAAGCACGACCACCACCATCGAGCGCGCGACCCTGTACCGGCTGCTCCACGACGAGGCGCGGCGGCGGAGAATCCCCATCGCCCACGGGAAGCGGTTGGTCGGGATCGACGAGACCTCCGCCGGCGTCATCGCCCGGTTCGCCGACGGCAGCGCCGAGGAGGGAGGGTTCCTGATCGGTGCGGACGGGATCTGGTCCACGACCCGGCTCCTCCTCGATCTGGAGGCGCCCCGCCCCGAGTACACCGGGCTCTTCGGGCTCGGGGGCCGTGCGCGCGGCGTGAAGCTCGACACAGAGTCGTCGACCTTCGAGATGATCTTCGGCGCGCGGGCGTTCTTCGGCTTCATTCCAGATCGCTCGGACGTCCTCTGGTTCGCCAACCTCCCCGTGCGCCCCGAGCCCGAGCGCACGGAGCTCGCAGCGGTCCCGCCGCGCGCGTGGAAGGAGCGCCTCGTGGAGGCCTTCGCCGACGACGCTTTCCCGGCCCGGGAGATCATCGAGGCCACGGACGACGAGGACTTGCGGACCGCGAGCATGCACACCCTCGAGCCGCCGGCGAGCTGGTACAGGGGACGCTCCGTCCTGGTGGGCGACGCGGCGCACGTGACGTCCCCCAGCTCGGGTCAGGGCGCCTCGCTGGCCATGGAGGACGCGGTGGAGCTGGCGCGGTGCCTGAGGGAGCGGAACCGTGTCGGCTCCGCCTTCAGCGCCTTCCAGACCCTGCGGGAAGCGCGAGTCCGGCGCGTTCTCCGCGCGGCGAAGCGGGTCAACTCCGATAAGGCCGCCGGGCCAGTGGGGCGGGCAATCCGCGACGCGGTCATGCCGCTGATGATGCGGTGGATGGCCAACCCCGCCCGGCAGCTCTGGCTCCTCGCGCACCACATCGACTTCACGGGGCCCGTCGGTGGGCCGCGGGCTTTTCTGGAAGCGGCATAGCCCGGACCGATGTCGATCCGCGGACCGCTGCTTTGTCGTCTGGGCGTGGGCGCAGTTCAGCGCCCCCGACCAGGAGGCAGACCATGGAAGCCAGCTCGACCTCTCGCCGCTCGGCGTTCATGCTGTTCGACGTTACCTCGGAGGCGCGGTGGCGGTGCACCTCCGGGTCGGCGACCCGCTCCCCACCCACACCCTGTTCCCGATCTACGTGGCGGCCCTGCTCTGGGCCGACCTCGCCTTGCGAGATGCCCGGGTTCGAGAGCTCGTCCGGTCGGAGTGACCCCAGCGCGGTGGCGGTGCATGGCCCATGCACCGCCTGACCCTTGCCGGCAGGCCGCCGGCGTGGGATGCGCGACGACGGCCCTCCGCCCGTGAGTCCTTCCACCCGCTCGCCCGCGCTCCGGGCCTTTCGCTCGCTCGACTACCGACGGTTCCTCGGCTCGCGGCTGCTCGCCATCCTCGGCCTCGAGATGGTGAACGTCGCCGTCGGCTGGCAGGTCTATGCGCTCACCAAGCGGCCACTGGACCTCGGCTACGTCGGGCTCGCGCAGTTCCTTCCCCCGCTCTTCCTCACCCTGCCAGCGGGGCACGCCGCCGACCGCTTCGACCGGCGCCGGGTGATGCTGCTCTGCCACCTCGGCTTCGGGATCTGCGCCGGGCTGCTGGCCTGGCTCGCGCTCACCGGCGTCCGAAGCCCCGTGCCGATCTTCGTCGTGCTCCTCCTCCTCGGCGTCGCACGGGCCTTCAACGCTCCGGCAGCACAGGCGTTGATGCCGTCGCTCCTGCCCGAGGCCGACTTCCCCAACGCCGTGGCCTGGAACTCGAGCACCCTTCAGGTCGCCAACGTGGTCGGTCCGGCGCTCGGGGGCGCGCTCTATGCGCTGCTCGGAAGCCCCGAGTTCGTCTACCTCCTCGCCGCCGGGTTCGCCGTCCTCGACGTCGCGGTGCTCGCCGGGATCCGCACCCGGACCGGCCGGATGGAATCGAAGGCGACGTCCTGGTCAACGGTGCTCGCCGGAGTCCGGTACGTCTGGCACAACAAGGTCGTCCTCGGCTCCATCTCGCTGGACCTCTTCGCGGTGCTGCTCGGGGGCGCGGCCGCGCTGATGCCGGTGTTCGCCCAGGACGTGCTGCACACCGGCGCCTGGGGCCTGGGCATCCTCCGCGGCGCGCCGGCCCTGGGCGCCGGCGCCGTCGGGCTCTACCTCGCCGCCCGACCCCTCCGCCGCCACGTCGGCCGGACGATGCTGATCGGCGTGTCCGTCTTCGGGGCGGCCACGGTCGGCTTCGGGCTGTCGCGCGCCCTCTGGCTCTCGGTGCTGCTGCTGATCGTCATGGGCGCGGCCGACATGCTGAGCGTCTTCGTCCGCCTCACGCTGGTGCAGATCTCCCCGCCCCCCGAGATGCGAGGCCGGGTGAACGCGGTGAACATGCTCTTCATCGGGGCCAGCAACGAACTGGGCGAGTTCGAGTCCGGGCTCACCGCTCAGTGGCTCGGACCGGTGCGCGCGGTGGTCGCCGGCGGGGTCGGAACCCTGCTGGTGGTCCTCGCCTGGACGCGGCTTTTCCCCGAACTGGCGCGGGTGGATCGGCTGCCGACGGAATCCACGACCGCCAGGCTGGAACGCGAATCCAGCCCCGCCGAAGCCAGCGCGCCATCCGCCTGATTCCCGGTACTTCGGTTCAGGTGACGAAAGCGTGTAACCGGGCTTCCGAGCGGAGCTTTCACCGGCCCGTCACCAAGACGCCATCGAGTCCGCTTACATCGCCGGCGGCTGAATCGTCTCCACCGACAGACATTCAAAAAGGGAGAGTCACACCATGAAGAGGTTGCTGATTGGCGCCGCGCTGCTCCTCGGCACCATCGCGTCCGCAGAGAGCCTGCTGATCAACGGAGCCGGCGCGACGTTCCCGTTCCCCATCTATTCCAAGTGGTTCAACGAGTACAATCACCTCCACCCGGACATCAAATTCAACTATCAGTCCATCGGGTCGGGCGGTGGCATCAAGCAGTTCACCGACGGCACGGTCGACTTCGGCGCCAGCGACGCCCCGATGAAGGACGATCAGATCGCCAAGGCACCGGACGTGGTTCACATCCCCACCGTCCTGGGCGCCGACGTCGTCGCCTACAACGCGCCCGGAGTGAAGAACCTGCGCTTCTCTCCCCAGACCATCGCCAACATCTTCCTGGGGAAGATCACCAAGTGGAACGACCCAGCGATCGCGGCGGATAACCCCGGCCTCAAGCTTCCCGATCAGAGCATCACCGTCGCGCACCGGTCCGATGGCTCGGGCACGACCTACATCTTCACCGACTACCTCTCGAAGGTCTCGCCGGAGTGGAAGAGCAAGGTCGGCGCCGGGACCAGCGTGAACTGGCCGGTCGGACTCGGGGGCAAGGGCAACGAAGGCGTCACCGGAATCGTCAAGAGCACGCCCGGCTCCCTCGGCTACGTCGAGCTGATCTACGCCATCCAGCAGAAGCTCTCGGTCGCGGACGTCAAGAACAAGGACGGGAACTGGGTGAAGCCCTCGCTGGAGAGCACCACTGCTGCCGCCGCCGGCATCGAGATGCCTCCGGACTACCGGGTCTCGATCACCAACCCCGAGGGGAAGGACGCATATCCGATCGCCGGCTTCACTTACCTCCTCGTCCACAAGGATGCGAAGGACAAGAGCAAGGGCACGGCGATCATCAACTTCCTGCGCTGGGCGATCACCGACGGGCAGAAGCTTGCCACTCCCCTCGACTACGCCCCGCTTCCGAAGCCGGTCCAGGAGCGGGTGCTGAAGACCATCGACACGCTGACCGTGCAGGGCACGAAGATCAGTGCCAGGTAGGGAGGCAGTCGTGGACGTTCCGGCCTCAACTGCCGACGCGTCCGACCCCCACGCCGGCCACCCGGGAGTCAGCAACCTGGGTGACCGGGTGTTCGGTGGAACGCTGTGGATCCTCGGGATCATGATCCTGGTGGTCGCGGCGCTGATCGTTTTGAACCTGGCTCTGGTCGCGCGGCCGCTGGCCAAGGAGCACAGCCTCTGGGGGTTCATCACCAACACCCAGTGGGATCCGGTCGAGGACCACTTCGGGGCTCTCACCTTCCTCTATGGCACCCTGGTCACTGCAGGGGTGTCGCTGGTTCTCGCGGTCCCGGTGGCGATCGGCCTCAGCCTCTTCATCACCCAGTTTGCCCCCCCCAAGCTCGGTCGTGTCCTGACCATCCCGGTAGAGCTCCTGGCAGCCATTCCCTCCGTCGTGTACGGGCTGTGGGGCCTCTTCATCGTCGTTCCCTGGCTGCGGAGTACGATCGAGCCCTGGCTGGGCAAGCACTTCGGCTGGATCCCCCTGTTCCAGGGCCCTCCGATCGGTCTGGGCTATCTTGCCTCGAGCATCATCCTCGCGGTGATGATCCTCCCTACCATCGTCGCGGTCTCGGTGGAGGTGATGAAGACCACGCCGGAGGCGAATCGAGAGGCGGCGCTGGCCCTGGGGGCGACCAAGTGGGAAGCGGTGATGATGGCCGTCATTCCCTACAGCCGCGCGGGGATCCTCGGCGCCGTGCTCCTCGGACTGGGCCGCTCGCTCGGCGAGACGATGGCAGTGACCATGGTCATCGGGAACACGCCCCAGATCTCCGCGTCGCTCTTCGCAGCCGGGTACAGCCTCCCAGCGGTGATCGCCAACGAGTTCGCAGAGGCGGTCACCAACGTTCACATCGGAGCACTGGCAGGCTTGGGACTCATCCTCTTCGCCACCACGTTCCTCCTCAACGCCGGAGCCCGGGTGCTGGTCACCGCGGTCCAGAAGGGCCCCAGGCGGATCTCCGGATGAACCTTCACTCCTCCTTCACCTACCGGAAGATCGTCGACCGGGGGATGGCGGTGGTGTGTGCCCTGTTCTTCGCCCTGGCGTTCGTCCCGCTGCTCTCGGTGCTCTGGCTGGTGATCAGCAAGGGCGCCGCCGGGCTCTCCTGGGACTTCTTCACCCAGCTGCCCAAGCCGGTGGGTGAGGTAGGGGGCGGCGTCGGGAACGCCCTCGTCGGGACACTGTTCATGGTCGGCCTGGCCTGTCTCATCGGTCTGCCCCTGGGTGTCGGGGCCGGGGTGTTCCTGGCCGAGAAAGGGGACGGAACGGTGGGCGCCTCCGTCCGCTTCATGGCCGAGGTGCTTTCAGGTGTTCCCTCCATCGTGGTGGGAATCGTCGCCTACGCGCTGGTGGTGCTTCCGATGGGACACTTCTCGGCGCTTGCCGGAGCCGTGGCTCTGGCGATCCTGATGATTCCCACGCTCGCCCGGGCCACCGAGGAGCTGGTGAGGCTCGTTCCGGGATCGCTCCGCGAAGCCTCTCTGGCCCTGGGCGTCCCCCACTGGAAGACCAGCGTCCGGGTGGTCATCCGCACCGCGATGAGCGGAATCGTCACCGCGTGCCTGCTCGCGGTCGCCCGGGCGGCAGGGGAGACCGCGCCCCTCCTCTTCACCGCCCTGAACAACCAGTACTGGAACACCGACCCACGCGCGCCGACGGCGTCGTTGACGGTCGCCATCTTCAACTACGCGATCAGCCCCTACGACGACTGGCACGCGAAGGCCTGGACAGCCGCGCTGGTTCTCCTGATCGTGGTGGGCCTCTTGAACATCATCTCGCGGATTGCCACCCGCAGCCGGCTGAAGGGCGCTCGATGACTCCCGCTCCCGCGGCACAAGCCATGACTCAAGAGAAGCCCGCCTCCGTCCCCCCGCACCCAGCCCCACAACCGGGGACCGCCGAGGAGAGCCTCCCCAAGGTCGAGGTCCAGGACCTCAACGTCTACTTCCGGAAGAACCACGCCATCCGGCACGTCTCGCTCAAGGTGCAGCCGCAGACGGTGATGGCAGTGATCGGCCCATCCGGCTGCGGCAAGTCGACCTTCGTCCGCGCGCTGAACCGGATGCACGACCTGGTCCCGGGTGCCCGGGTCGAGGGCAAGGTCTACGTCGACGGCAAGGATCTCTACGCCAAAGCCATCGACCCGGTGCTGCTCCGCCGCCGGGTGGGGATGGTGTTCCAGCGGCCAAACCCCTTCCCCACCATGTCGATCTACGAGAACGTCGCCGCCGGGCTGACCCTCAACGGCATGGGTGGGAACCACCAGGAGGTCGTCGAGCACTGCCTCCGTCAGGCGGCGCTGTGGGACGAGGTGAAGGACCGGCTGAAGCACGCCGGCACGTCGCTCTCCGGCGGGCAGCAGCAGCGGCTCTGCATCGCCCGGGCGCTGGCGGTGCAGCCCGAGGTGCTGCTGATGGACGAGCCGGCCTCGGCGCTCGACCCCATCGCCACCGCGAAGATCGAGGAGCTGATCCACGAGCTGAAGGAAAAGTACACCATCATCATCGTGACCCATTCCATGCAGCAGGCGGCTCGCGTGTCGGACAACACCGCGTTCTTCTACCTGGGCGAGCTCATCGAGATCGGGCCCACCGCACAGATCTTCACCAACCCGCGCGAGCGACGGACGGAGGACTATGTCACCGGCAAGTTCGGGTAAGGCGGGCGCGGCGCACACCGACAAGGCGTTCGAGTCGGACCTCCGCCTGGTCCGGGAGAAGCTCCTGGCGATGGGAGCCAAGGTGGAGGAGCAGATCGCCAAGAGCATGCGCTCGCTCACCGACCGGGACTCGGAGCTGGGCGAGCAGGTGAAGGATGGGGACATCGAGGTCAACCGGCTCGAGGTCGACATCGACGAGCTGTGCCGGAAGATCCTCGCCCTTCGGCAGCCGGCGGCCTCGGACCTCCGGTTGATCACCACCGCGCTGAAGATCGTCACCGACCTGGAGCGCATCGGGGACCTGGCGGTGAACATCGCCGAGCGGGCCATGGACCTGAACCAGGCCCCGCCGCTCGCCGCCTACGTGGACATGCCGCGGCTGGCCGAACTGGCGCAGGAGCAGGTGAAGAAAGCGCTCGACTCCTTCGTCCGCGCCGACCCCGAGGAGGCCCAGGAGGTGCTCGCCGGGGACGACCACCTCGACGACCTGTTCGTGAAGATCTTCAACGAGCTCCTGGCCTTCATGATGGAGGACTCGCGGAACATCCGCCGCGCCACCTCGCTGGTCTCGATCTGCAAGCACCTGGAGCGGATCGGCGACCACGCGGTGAACGTGGCGGAGATGGTCATCTACATGGTGCGGGGCACCGACGTCCGGCACCCAAGGAGCCGGGCCGTCGAGAGTTGACGGCCGGTCGCTCCCCGGCCGGGCTCACCTCCCGGCCGTGACCGTCCCCCGACCTCTCTGCCAACCTCGGGACTCGCGTGGGGACGGCCGGAACTCCGAAACGCAAGGTGCTGGTCGTCGACGACGACCCGAGCTGGCGGCACATCCTGGTGCTCGAGCTGGAGGAGCTGGGTTACGAGCCGGTGGAGGCCGCCGACGGCGCCGAGGCGCTCCACCTGCTCGAGCAGGTGGACTGCTTCGTGGTCCTGCTGGACCTCCGGATGCCAGGCCTGGACGGCCGCGAGTTCCTGGCGCGGCTTCCGCCCGGGGGGCCGCGGGTGGTGCTCCTCACCGCCGCCGGCATGGACGAGGTGCAGCAGGCGCTGGCGACGAGTCCGCACTACTACCTGCCCAAGGCCGCCGGGCGGGACGAGCTCGCGCTGATGCTCCAGTCGCTCGCCGCCTGAGGGCCGCGGCGCCGCCAGGACGCACGGCGCTCGAGTGCCAGGTCCCACCGACGACCGCTGACCACCCGGGTCCACACCAGGGGCCGCCTGTGTCCAGTGGCGCGGACGGCCGGGGCGCATCTCTCCCCGCTCGTCGCTGGCGCGCGCGCTGCACCAGCATTCACGGATGGGGGCGGGGTGGTGGCTGGCGGGCATCGCGGTGGGGTGGCTGGGGACGGCGGTGGGCCAGCCCTCGATCGAGCGCCCCCCACGGGCCGAGCGACGCACCCGTCAGCGCTCTCCGCGACCGGCGTCCCGTCCACCGTCGCGGGCTCGCCGGGCTCGCCGGGCCCAGCCAAATGTCGGGCCGACGAGCCGTTCCACGAGCGCGCGCCCGCCGCAAGAGCGCCCGGCACCCGGAAGCCGGCCCATGCTTCCCGCCGGTGTCCGCGTGCTGGAGGCCGCGACGGAATCACCGAGCCCCCGCGCTCCGATGCGCGGGTCCGCGGTTCAGCCCAGCAGGCCGGCTCCTCCGACGTCGACCGACGGCTCGAGCGTACCCCGAACGTCCGCTCCGGTACGCAGGCCCGGATCTCCACGACCGAAGCCCGAGGACGCGGCGTCCGTCGTCGCCCGCTCCACTCTCGTGCCACCGCCACTTCCCCGCGAGCTCACGCATGGGCCGGCCTTCGAGCGCCGCGTCTCCGTCGACGGCTTCCTGCTCGGGCCGGACGCCGCTCCGCTCCTCCCCTCCTTCCTGGCCACCGTGCACCACTCTGCGACCTCGGCGGCTGCGGACGCGCGCCTCACCGGGCTGGGGTGGACGGACGAGGTCACGCTCGAGCACGGGCTGACCGGCGCGCGCTGGGCAGTCTCGGGACGCTGGGCCCCTCCTGCGCTGTCGGCCCGCCCCGCCCCCGTCGGGCTGGGCGGTGCGGTGGTCGCCGACGGTGGAGAGGGCGCGGTCTCGGCGCCGCGAGGCGCTTGGCGCACGTCCGGCCTGCTGGGCGGCCCGCTTGCCGGCGGGCGGATCGGAGCGATCCTCTCGCTGGAGGCGACCGGGGTGGGGCTTCCCCCCGCGGAGCCCGGGCTCGCCGGTGGCGGGCGGGCGCGCCAGACGCTGGCCTTCAACGCCACCTGGCTCCCAGGCGCGGCGGAACGGCTGTCGCTGCTGGTCCTGGCCGGGCGGCGAACCGAGTCCCCCGACTGCTTCCGGTGCACCGACCTCGCGGCTCGCCTCGACCGCGAGCTCGCCGCCTTCGCCGGGCTCGGCTGGGCGCACGCATTCGGGGGCAGCGGGGGGCTGGAGCTCCGAGTCTCGGCCGAGCAACGGAACGCCTCGGCCGGCGCGCGGTCCGCGCCGGCAGCGCCGAGTCATCTCGACCTCTCGCGCTGGGTGACGGACGGCGCGCCCGGGGCCCTCGGTCCCGACCTCGCAGCGAGCACGTTCGACGCGGCCCGGACCCGTCTTCGGCTCTCGGCCGCCCTGCACGCGGCACTCGGCGTCCAGCGACTGGAGGGCGGGCTCGAGGCGCGGCTGGACACCGGGTGGAGCGCTGCCGAGGTTCCCGGAGGAGTGCGCTTCCTCGATCGCGGAGCCCCGTGCGGCGATGCAGAGACCGCCGGGTGCGCCTTCCGGGTGGAGGTCACGCCGACCGCGGTACAGTCACGAGGTTGGGCGCTCGGGAGCTACCTCGAGGACGCGCTCCACCTCGGGGAGCTGACCCTTCGCGCCGGCCTTCGCCTTGACGCCGCGCAGGCCAGCGCGGGCGAGGTGACGACGGGGCTGCGACTCGGTGTGGGCCCGCGCCTGCTGCTCGCCTGGGACATCGGAGGAACGGGACGGCACTGGCTGCTGGTGCACGCCGGCCGCAGCCACGACGCCGAGCTACAGCCCGTGGTCACCCGCGCCGTGCTCCCCGTCCAGCGCGTGGCGGCGTGGAGCGACGCCGCGTTCGACGGATGCGCGCAGCCCGGCCCCTCCTGCGTGCACCTCGGAGGAGCGGCGGCGCTCACCCCGGGAGGGTTCCCACGCGTCGACGAGGTGGCGCTCGGCTGGCGCGGGCGGCCGGCGCGAGGGGTCGAGGGCGGGGTGGAGGCCCGCTGGCGACAGACGGCGCAGGTCTGGACCGAGGAGGAATCCGGGCTCCTCACCGACGACCGCGGCCGCTGGACCAGCGTCGACGGTCAGTGGACGTCGCGCCGGGCGCTCGCTGCCGATGGCCGGGCATGGCGCCGAGCGCTGGGGCTCGGCGCCTGGGCCCGGGCGCACGCCGGCCCGGCGCGGGTCTCGGTCGCCTGGAGCGTCTCGCACGTCACCGGGACCGCCGCCGGTCCCTTCGACCACTGGCTGGCCGACCCGCGCACGGCCGCGCTCGCCACCGGTCCGCTGCCGGACGACCGGCGGCACCGGGTGATGGTCTCGCTCGCGCTGCTCGCCCACCCCGCGGTCGAGCTCGGCGCCCGCTTCCGCTACGCCACCGGGGCCCCGCTCTGGGAGACCTACTCCGTTCCCGGGTCGGCCGGGCTCCGCACCGTCCGTGGATCGCGGGGAACGGGGGTGCTCCGGTCCGACCCGGTGGCGCTCCGCGACCCGGACGTCTTCACCGCCGACGCGTGGATCCGCCTCCGGCTCGGGGCGCTGTTTCCCGCCGCGCTCCCCCACCTGGACCTGGCGGTGGAAGCCACACGGGTGGCCGGCGGGAACACCCCCGTCCACCTCTCGGCCAGCTCCGGCCGCCTGGGCGCGGTGCTCCGACGAGAGCCTCCATTTCAGCTGGTCCTCGGCCTGCGGACAGGAAACTGAGACGCGGGCGCGCGACGTGGGAACGCACCGGAAAATTCACCGCCGACACGGTCGCCGGTTACGCTAGACCTCGCTCTGCCGAGACTTGCCCCCGGAGCAGCCCTCCGACGACAATCGATCAGGAATTTCGCGGGCCGGAACACGGGAGGGGAGCCGACGATGAGGAACGCAGCTCGCTCGCTGGTGGTGTGCCTTGCAGTGCTCGGCGCGGGCGCCGCCTTCGGACAGGAACGGGGCCGCACCGACGGGCCCGAGGGATCGGAGGTCGGCAAGGGCGGCTACGTTTCCGGACCGGGCGGGCTGGGCGGCTTCTCCCTCACCGCGGAGGGGGGCGGAGCGATCACCATCAAGGGCGGCCAGTTCAGCCCACCGCTGTTCGTCGGCCTCACCGCTTCCTACTGGAATCAGGAGTTTTACCGGATCGACCTCAGCGGCTTCTACGTCCCGGACCCGAAGCTCTGGGGTGTGCTCCTCGGCCCCTCGTTCCATACCACCACCTGGCCGATCGCCTTCAGCATCGGTTTCCAGGGGGGTCTGCACATCCCCAATGCCGGCTCGGTGAATTTCATCCTCTCCCCGCGGGTCGGAATGGACTGGATCACCGAGAGCCACTTCCAGCTCGGGATCTTCGCCAACTGGGATCTGAACCTGGCCAACTACGACCTCTCCATCGTCCGCGTGGGTCTGAGCATCGGCTGGCGCTTCTAGACCCAGCACCCTCCGAGCCCCGATGCCTGCCTTCCTCATCCTCGTCGCCCTCCTCGCGCAGACCGCACCTCCACCGGTACTGTCCGCCCCTCCACCTCCGCCGCCGACGCCGCCGCCTTCCGCGACGCCCGGGTCCCCTGCTGCGATCTCGTCCCTCCCGCCGCCCGGGGGCTCGCAGCAGAGGGTCGACATGGCGCAGTGGGACTCGAATGCCCTTCCGCCGGTGTACGAACGAAGCGAGCAGCCCCCGCTCACCGACGAGGAGGTGAAGAAGCTGACCGAGGCGGGGTTCTCCCCGGATCAGGTGGTGAGGGTGATCGCCGAACGTCAGTGCGCCTGTGACGCCTCGCCTGAAGGGTTGATCCGCCTGAAAGTGGCCGGGGTGGATCCGTCGGTCATCTCGGCGGTTTCGCAGCACGCCCTCAAGCCCAATCGTTCGCTGAACCTGGAGGTCACGCTCGACTTCTCGGGGGAGAGCCGGCGAGCACGCAATGCCTATCTCTACGTCTTCGTCGACGATGGTGACCTGACGCGGGTGATGAGCGCGAACATCGACGAGCTGCTCCGGCGGCCCAACGCGCACGAGACCACCGTCGACACCAGCGATTTTCTCATCGCCCGGACGGTGCGCCGCATCGTGCTCCCCGGCCAGCTGACCCTGAAGACCTACGGGCGCCACACCCTGGTCGTCGCCAGCTCCGCCAGCCCCAGCCTCGCCCACCCCTCGCAGCTGAAACCGCAGGACCGCGCGGCGGCGCAGGTGTATCTGTTCGACTATCCGAGAGCGTCGCTGCAGAGCCTCTGCCGCCTCACCGCCGGATACCGGCGCGACGCGCAGATCACCGACCGCTGGCGCTTCCAAGGCAGCCGCTTCGAATGCGAATGGAACTGACCATGACCCGCACCCGAATCGCCGTCTCTCTCCTCGCCGGACTGTGGCTGGCCTGCTCCACCGAGCGCGCCTTCACCCGGGGCGAGTACACCGACCCCAACGAGATCGATCTCCTCTCCGACGAGTGGGCCCCCAGCGATCTGCAGCTGATCGCCAAGAAGGTGGTGGGGGATCTCCAGGCCTCGCCGGCCTTCGCCCAGATCCAGGGCCAGCCGGTGGTGATCGTGGGAAAGCTGAAGAACAGCACCTCCGAGCACATCGACATGCAGAGCCTGGCGGACAAGATCCAGACCCAGCTGGCCGGCACCGGGAGGTTCGCCTTCGTGGACGCCAGCGCGCGCCAGGCGATCGCCGAGGAGTACGAGTACCAGGGCAGCGGCTACGTGCGGCCCGATCAGGCGAAGGCCCCGGGCCAGCAGATCTCGCCCGACTACATCATGACCGGCGAGCTGGCCTCCATCAAACAGCGGGTGGGGAGCGACGAGTTCATCTATTACAAGATGACCGCCAAGCTCTCCAACCTCCGGAGCGGTCTGCTGGTGTGGACGGACGAGAAGGAGCTGAAGAAGAAGTTCGTCAAGCAGGGGATCCGGCCGTAGCGCCCGGCGCCCAGCGCTCCTGACGTGGCCCACCCTCTCCTCGCGGTTCGCTCGCCGGTCGCGCTCGGGGCGATCGCGCTGCTGCTGACCGGCTGCGCGGGCGACTACATCGCCCGCACCGCGGGGTACCGGCGGGCCTACGAGTCCTACAACTATCCGCCGGCCATCCAGGGGTTCGCCGGGGAGGCCTCGTCCGGGCCGCAGATCGACCAGCTGCTGGCGATGATGGACCAGGGGATGGTGCTGCATGCCGACGGGAAGTTCGAGGAGAGCATCCAGGTGCTCGCCCAGGCGGACAAGCTGAGCGAGCGGCTCGACTTCGTCTCCGTCAGCGAGGAGGCCAAGGTCCTCATCTCCAGCGAGCGCGAGCGCGCCTACCGCGGAGAGGACTTCGAGAAGCTGATGATCTCCACCCTCCAGGCGCTGAACTACGCCCAGCTGGGGAAGGACGAGGATGCGCTGGTCGAGGTGCGCCGGGTCAACGAGCGCATGCAGCGGATGATCAACGAGGAGAAGAAGCCCTACCAGCAGCTGGCGGTGGCCAGGTACCTCACCGGGGTGCTCTGGGAGGACCAGGGGCACCCCGACGACGCGATCATCGACTACCTCGCGGCCAACCAGCTCGCCGGCGACCTGGGCACGCTGGCCGAGCCGCTGGTGCGCCTGGCGAAGGAGACCGGGCGCGACCAGGCGCTCAAGGAGCTACGGCGCCAGTACCCCTGGCTGCAGCCCCAGCCCCTGGGCAAGGACGAGGGACAGGTGCTGGTGGTGCTCGAGGCGGGGAAGGCCCCGGTGAAGACCAACGGGAGCAGGTCGGGGGGTCCCAAGGCGGAGGTCATCGCCGTGCCCGTCTTCCGCGACCGGCCGTGGATCCGCGACGCCCAGGTCCTCCTCGACGGCGACGCGGCAACGGCGGTGCGGCCCACCACCGTGACCTCGCTGGAGCAGGTGGCGAAGATCCACCTCGACTACCGCATCGATGGGCTCGTCGCCCGGCAGATCGGCGCGCTGGCGCTGCGGACGGGCATCGCCGCCGGCGCGGGGGCGGCGACCAAGAGCGAGGCGATCGGCATCCTCACCTTTCTCGCCCTGAGCTACGCCAACCAGCCCGACCTCCGGTCGTGGATGTCGCTGCCGGCGGAGTTCCAGCTGGCCCGCTTCCGGATGCCTGCCGGCGTGCACCGGCTCACCGTGGTGGCCGGCGGCGGGGCCCGCGAGGTGCAGGTGGACGTGCGCCCCCGGCGGGTGACCCTGGTCGTCCTCCGGAGCTACTGAGCTTCGAGGAGCGCCCACCTCCCCAGCGCCCGGTCCTGGTGGGCCCCCCCACGGGCGCCCGGAGGTTCCCCCGTCGCTCGAGGTAGCTCTGGAGACGGGAGAGCACTCCGACCAGGCTGGGGGCCTCACCGAGGACGCCGAGGAAGGGATCGCCGCCGAGCCGCTCCATCCGCGCCGGGGCGTCGAGCGCGGTGAACTTCCGGGGGTGAAGCCCGGGTCCGACCTCGTTCCAGCGCAGCGGCATGGACACCGGCATTCCCGGGAGCGGCCGTGCCGAGAACGGGGCCACCAGCAGCTTCCCCCGGCCGTTCTGCAGGTAGTCGACGTAGACCTTCGAGCGGCGGGCGCGGACCACCCGCTCGGTGGTGGCGATGTCCGGGTGCTGCTGGACCAGCGCCTCGGCGAGCACCTGGCCGAAGCTGATGGCGGCCTCATGGTCGAGCTGGGCACCGAGCGGCACCAGCACGTGCAGGCCGGAGCTGCCGCTGGTCTTGATGAAGTGCGGGAGCTCCAGCGCCTCGCAGAGCGCACGGGCGGACAGGGCCAGGGTGATCACCTGCTCGAACGGGGCGGCTTTCGGATCGAGGTCCAGGATGCACCAGTCGGGGACCTCGAGATCTCGGACCCGTGCGCTCCAGAGATGAAAAGGGATGGTGCCCAGGTTCACCAGGAACCCGAGCGTCTCCACGTCGTCGCAGACGAACTGGCGGATGGGCCCCTCGTCGCCCTCCATCTGCACGGTGCGGATCCACGACGGGACGTAGGGGCCGGTCTGCTTCTGGAAGAAGCTCTGACCGTGGATGCCGTCCGGGAAGCGGGTGAGCATCAGCGGCCGATCGCGCAGGTAGGGGAGCATCCACGGCGCGATGGCCTGGTAGTAGCGGATGAGGTCCCCCTTGGTGAACCCGTCCTCCGGCCACCAGAGCTTGTCCAGGTTGACGTACGAGACGCTCCGCTCCTCGGTGCGCCAGGGCGGAAGGCACTGCTCGGGGCGGCGGTCGTCCCGGAAACGGCAGAAGACGGGGCCGCGCGGCGAGCCCTCGCGATCCCACTCCTTGTAGCGGACCTCGGCCACCAGGGTGGGGTCGACCCAGAGGAGGTCGCGGTCACGCGGGGCATTGCGGCAGGGCGGCGTCGGGCGGCGATGGGTGGCGAGCTCGCGCTCGACCCGGGAGGCTTCCCGTGGGCCGAGCCCGCTGCCCACCCGGCCGGCGTAGGCGAATCCGTCGCCGTCCCAGGTGGCAAGGGCGAGCGAGGTGAGGTCCCGGGTGTGACCGACCACCGCGAAGTCTCCGACCTGCTGGATGACGAACTTCTGCCAGTCGCCGCCGCGCCCGGGGTGGTGCGCGGTGTCGGCGCGCTTGCCCACCACTCCCTCGAGGCCCATCTGCTTCACCGCCTCGAAGAAAGCCTCGCCCTCGGTCTCCACCGGCTCGACGCACCGGACGCGCGGGTTCTCGGCGGTCAGGAGCCGGAGCAGATCGCGCCGCCGGGCGAGCGACAGCCCGCGCAGGTCGTGTCCCTCGGCGGCGAGCAGGTCGAAGGTCCAGTAGGTGGCAGGCCGGGCATCTCGCGGGGGCCTCTCGCGCTGGGCACGGCCCTGGAGCATGGAGAAGGAGGGCTTGCCGTCGTCGTCCTCCACCACCAGCTCGCCGTCGAGGATGAAGTCGTCCGAGGGCAATGCCCGGAGCGCCTCCACCACCTCCGGGAACTGCGCCGATGGGTCGCTGCCACCCCGGTAGCGGAGCCGGACCTCGCGGCCCCGGCGCTCGGCGAGGATGCGGTACCCGTCGTACTTCAGCTCGAACCACCAGCCGCTGCGGGTGAACGCCCGGGGGGCACGGGTGGCGAGCTGGAAATCCACGTCCGCCAGGCGGACCTCTCGCCGCGGTGCGCCGCTCTGCGCGACGGTGGGCCGGAATGGCGACGACGCGACAGACCTGTTGCGTGGCGGGCGTGTGCTGGCGGCCATGCGGTGGGGGGTATATCTACGCTCTCATGGCGGCACGTGCGATCGGCTCGGGGACCATCTCCTTCGGCCTGGTGAACATCCCGGTGAAGCTCTACGCGGCGGCCGAGAGCGCGGCGCAGATCTCGTTCCACCAGCTCCACGACAAATGCAAGAGCCGCATCAAGCAGCAGCTCTGGTGTCCGGTGGACAACGAGATCGTGACCCGTGACCACCTGGTCAAGGGGTACGAGTTCGCCCGTGACCAGTACGTGCTCTTCACTGCCGAGGAGCTGAAGGCGCTCGAGGAGGCCTCCACCAAGGCGATGGAGATCACCGAGTTCGTCCCGCTCTCCAGCGTGGACCCGCTCTACTTCGAGAACGGCTGGTACCTCGGGCCGGACAAGGGCGCGGACCGGCCGTACCGGCTCCTGGCGCAGGCGCTGGAGCAGAGTCAGCATGCGGCCATCGCCAAGTACTCCACCCGGGGCCGCGAGGAGCTGGTGTTGATGCGCCCCCGGCAGGGCGCGCTGGTGATGCAGACGCTCCGCTACGCCGACGAGCTGCGGCCGGTGAGCGAGGTTCCGATCGGCGAGGGCGAGGTGAAGCCGGCGGAGCTCCAGCTGGCGAAGCAGTTCATCGACCAGCTCTCCACCGAGACCTTCGACGCCGGCAAGTACGAGGACACCTACCGGAAGAAGCTCCAGGCGGTCATCGACCAGAAGATCGCCGGAGAGCCCGTGTCCATCGCTCCGCCCGAGCCGCCCCGGACCCAGGTCATCGACCTGATGGAGGCGCTGAAGGCCAGCCTCGCCAAGCGGGGGGAGGAGGCCGCTCCGGCGTCGGCGGTGACGGAGCGCAAGCCGCCCAGGCGCGCCCCGGCGCCGGCGGCGCAGTCCGCCGGGGCGAAGAAGCGCAGCAAGCGCTAGCGCCCGCCCGCCTGCCGGCCGCGGCGTGTCCTTCCGAACAGCGCGGGCCGGGAACCCTCGCCCTCCCCGGGCGGCTCTTACACAACAAGCGCGAGAGTCTGTGCGCTCGCAATCGAATCGCGGAGCACGCGCCGACCTCCGGGAGGAGCGACGATGAGAGTGGACACCGGACGTCTATTTGCGGGCACGCTCGTCACGGTGATGCTGGGCCTCTCCGGGTCAGCCCTCGCACAGCGCGATGGGGGTCCCGCTCCGCCGATGCGCGGCTGGGGCATGGGGCCCGGCATGATGGGCGGCTACGGTCCGGGGCCGGGGATGATGGGTGGCTGGAGCTTCGGACCGGGCATGATGGGCGGCGGCTGGGGCATGGGGCTCGGCCCGGGCGGCGACGCGCTGGGTGGGATCGGGCTGCTGGACCTGTCGCCGGCTCAGCGATCGAAGATCAACGCGATCTCCGACGATCTCCGGAAGAAGCACTGGGCACTGCTGGGGCAGATCCAGGACGACGAGGCGAAGCTCCGGGACCTCTCCTCCCAGCCCGAGCCCGATCCCAAGGCGGTCGGGTCGGTGTACGTGCACATGAGCAAGCTCCGGCAGCAGATGATCGAGGCGCACGCGAACGCGATGGATCAGGCGCGCGCGGTCCTCACGCCCGAGCAACGGGGCGAGCTGGATCGCTGGCTGATCGACAGCTGGGGCCCGCGACATCCGGGGCGGGCCGGCGCGCGGAAGCAACCCTGAAGACCGGGCGCTCCCGGCAAGCTCTCGGATCAGGGATGCGTCCAGGGACTGCAGCGCTCGGAAGCGCGCTCTTCTTCGCGGCCGCGCCGGGGATGGTGGTGGGGGGAGGTGCTGCCTGCCGCGGCTGCGGTCCGTGTGCTCGGCGCGGCGCTCCTGGTCCTGGCGCTTCCGATCCTGGTGGGCGCCTTCGTGCGCTTCGTGCGGGACGGGCTCGGGACGCCCGCACCGGTCGCCCCCGCCGAGCACCTGGTGGTGACCGGCGCGTACCGGTACGTACGGAACCCGATGTACCTGGCGGTGCTGGGGGGAATCGTCGGCCAGGCGCTGCTGCTCGGCCAGCCGAGGCTGCTGGGCTACGCGGCGATCGTTGCCGTGCTGGTGGTGGCCTTCGTGAAGCTCTACGAGGAGCCGGTGCTGAGGCGCCGCTTCGGAGCCGCCTACCAGGCGTATTGCCGGGCAGTGCCGGGCTGGTGGCCGCGGCTGCGACCCTGGCGGGGATGAGTCAAAGCCATCGGGTGCCGGAGCGCTGGCGGCGCCGCTGGAACTCGCCCCAGATGGACTCCACCTTCTCGCGCGTGGTGCTCCCGACTCCGGTGCTCAGAGAGAGCGCGCGCTCCTCGACGAGGATCTCCCTTCCGGCCTCGAGGACGGTGAAGGTCGCTCCGGCCCAAGCGTAGAGGGCGAGATGGCCCTCCGGAAGCCGTTCCTCCTCGAGATGCCCGTGCTCCTCCGCTCGGCAGATGACCTCGAGGCGTCGGCTGGCAGGAAGGCGGAACGCAGCCCCGCCCGGTTCCAACCACAGTTCGACGGGCGGCTCCGCGCCATCGATGATGCGCCGTTGCTCGTAAAGGCGAAGAATCGGCGGACCGCTCGCGCACTGGCGTGTGGTCGCGGCCATGACGACGGGACACGGAGCCGTCTCGTCGCTTCGGCAGGCCGCCCAGTGACAGAGCCGGCACATCCGGAGCCCGGTCCACGGATCATCCGCCATCACGGTGAGGGCTCGTTCGGTCATCCGGATGAGACGCGGCAACCACGCGCGGGGCAGCTGCGCGATGAGTGAGCGCGTCGCCTGGGACCGAGCGAGTGTGGCGCGCAGGGCGGCCCTTGCGCCCACCTCGGACGTCCTGAGTCTCATGGCGCGGCCATCTCTCGGGTCCGCCTCCCTGAGGACCAGTCCGCCCGCGACCAGCATCGAAACCAGACGGAAGGCGCTCGACTGACTCATTCCGAGCAGCTGGCTCAGCTCCTCGTTTCGGAGCCCGGGACCACGGTGGATCCACTGCAGGGCCGCGACTCCCGAAACCGAGCAGTCGACGCTCCGTTGCATGGCCGTCTCGATCCGTTCCGCCAGCCCGACTGCGAGGGCACCGAGAAGGTTCGCGGCGCGCGCCTCGAGGTTCGTCGGTTCAACCTCCGGGTCGCGCAACGAGCGAGGGCTCATGGCGCCTCCGGGGGGAGGCCCGTCCAAAAACGAGATATTTGCTTCCTGCAAGCAAGCATTTTGCGGAACTACTTGCTTGCAGGAAGCATGCATTTCGTTTTGGCGACCCCCTCCCCCCGGGGCGGACCGCCGCGGTCCTCGGACGCGGTCCGGGGCGCCGGAGCTCGTCTCGTTCATCGGACCGGTCTGCAGCCTCCCGTCCCCGCCGACCCTTTCGACGCTCCAGAGCGCGCATGATCGCGCAGGCCGGTGGTCCCGAGCAGAGCCTCGGCGAGCGTCCCCCGGCAGCCCCCAGAGGCAAACCCGCCTGGTCCCACTCAGGCGCGGGAGGGTCAGTCCCGCAAATCCCTCCCCGTCAGACCCCACTGGTACCTCTTCCGGGACATGCAGACCCGGGTGGAGACGCGGACTTACACGCTCGCTGATGCCGCGGCGGTGCTGGGCACCACCGAGACGCGGGTGCTCCAGCTCGTCGAGGCGGGACTCCCGGAGCGGGCAGCCAGGCTGCGCCGGCCCGGCGCGCGCGCCCTCACCTTCCAGGACCTGGTCCTGCTCCGGAACGCCAAGCGCCTGGTGGATCAGGCCATCGCCCCGGCGCGGGTGGCAGACGCCCTGCGCCAGGCCCGAGCACGGCTCCCAGCGGACCGGCCGGTGAGCGCTCTCACCCTCGAGGCCGCGGGGCAGCAGATCGTCATCCGCGAGGGAAAGGCGCGCGTCGCCGCCGACTCCGGGCAGGTGCTGCTGGATCTCGACCTCGCCTCCTCCGCTGCCCCGGCGGCCGCCCCCGACGTGGAGGCGCTGTTCTCCGAGGCGCAGTCGCTCGAGGACCGCGCCCCGGCCCGCGCCCGCGTGCTCTACACCCAGCTGCTGGCGCGCGCTCCCGGCCATGCCGACGCACACGTGAACCTCGGGCGCCTGCTGCACGAGGAAGGCCGGCTCACCGAGGCGCAGACCCACTACCGGGCCGCGCTCGCCGCCCGTCCGGAAGACGCGACAGCCGCGTACAACCTCGCCGTGTCGCTCGGAGACCAGGGCCGGATGGCCGAGGCGGTCCAGTGGTACGAGACCGCCCTCCGGTCCGACCCGCGCCTCGCCGAGGCGCACTACAACCTGGCCTGTCTCCACGAGCGGCGCGGAGAGCCGATGCTCGCGCTCCGCCACCTCAAGGAGTACCGGCGGCTGGCCGGCTGAGCACCGCGCGGTCCGGCCCACCTCGATGCGTGTCGTCCTCGTCGTCTTCCTCGCCACCTTCGTCCTCGCCGGCTGCAAGCGGGAGACACAGGAGGCCGTGGCTCAGGCCAAGGGAGCCGCCGCCGCTGCCGAGCGCGCCGCGAGGGAGGCCGCGGACCAGGTCGCCGCCACCGCGCGGTCGACGAAGGACCAGGCGAAGGCGACGGCGGACGATTCATTGACGGGCAGACCCAATGGACCCTCCGGGGCGCAGCCGCCGGGCGGGGAGGCTTCCCCATCGGGTCCACCGTCCGGATCACCTACATCGTGAAGAACGGTCAGCGCATCGCGACGCAGGTCGAGACGGTCACCCCTTGACCTTGCCCGTCCAGCCGCCGGTCTCGCCGATGCTCTCGCGGCTGGTCCGCGAGCTGCCACCCGCCGGCGAGGTCATCTACGAGCCGAAGTGGGACGGCTTCAGGGCCATCGTCTTCCGCGACGGGGATGCCATCGAGCTGGGGAGCCGGAACGAGAAGCCGCTCACCCGCTACTTTCCCGAGCTGGTCGAGCCGCTGCGCGTCTCGCTTCCCCCGCGCTGCGTGGTCGACGGCGAGGTGGTCATCGCCGGCCCGAAGGGGCTCGATTTCGACGCACTGCTGAACCGCATCCACCCCGCGGCATCGCGCATCCGGAAGCTCGCCGAGGAGACACCCGCGTCCTTCGTCGCCTTCGATCTGCTGGCCATCGACGACGAGGACCTCCGCAGTCGCCCCTTCGAGGAGCGGAGGCGCCGGCTGGAGGAGGCCCTTGCCCGGGCCCGGACTCCGGTACACCTCACGCCGGCGACCCGTGACCGCGCCGTCGCCGAGGAGTGGTTCCGCCGCTTCGAGGGTGCGGGGCTCGACGGGGTGATGGTGAAGCCGGTCGCCCTGCCCTATCTCGAGGACAAGCGCGAGATGCTGAAGGTGAAGCACGAGCGCACCGCCGACTGCGTGGTCGCCGGCTTCCGCTGGTTCAAGGGCGGTGGGGGGGTGGGCTCGCTGCTCCTGGGGCTCCACGACGAGCACGGCACGCTGCACCACGTCGGCATCTGCTCGGGCTTCTCGGCAGCGCTCCGCAAGCAGCTCGAGATCGAGCTGGACCCGCTCCGCTCTGGCAGCCTCGAGTCCCACCCCTGGAAGGAGTGGGCCACCCTCGCCGGCGAGAGCGGGCAGCGGATGCCCGGCGCCCCGAGCCGCTGGAACAACAAGAAGGACCTCTCGTGGGAGCCGGTCCGGGTCGAGCGGGTGGTCGAGGTCAGCTACGACCACCTGCAGGGTCCCCGCTTCCGGCACGCGACCCGCTTCCTCCGCTGGCGGCCCGACCGGACGCCGCATTCATGCACCTACGCCCAGCTCGAGGCGGTGGTGCCGGCCGAGCTGCGGGCGCTGTTCGGGAGCTGAGGCCGACGCGCGCGGTCACTCCTCGGGAGCCTTCCGCGCCTTGCTCGGCTGGACCCGCTTGGGCTCTCCGCGCTGTTTCGGGAAGTGCGGCGGCCATGGCGCATCCCCCAGCCCCTGCGCTTCGTCGCGTGCCGCGAGCTCCAGCAGCGGCTCCAGCGAGAACGCCCGGTCGTCGATCCCCGCGCCCACGTCCCCGAGCCGGGCGAAGCGCTCCGGCACCGTGGCAATGGTCAGGTCCGACGGGTTCACCGTCTCCATCTCGGCCCAGGTGACCGGGCAGCTCACCTTCCCCTCGGGGTTCGCCCGCACCGAGTACACCGAGGCGATGGTGCGATCCCGCGCGTTCTGGTTGTAATCGAGGAACACCCGGGTGCCCCGCTCCTCCTTCCACCACTTGCTGGTCGCGATGTCGGGGAGTCGTCGCTCCACCTCCCGCGCCAGCGCCAGCGCCGCCCGCCGCACCTCGAGGAAATCCCATCGGGGCTCGATGCGCACGTAGACGTGCACCCCGCGCGAGCCCGAGGTCTTCGGCCAGGCGACGAGGCCCAGCCCGTCGAGGACCGACTTCACCTCGGCCGCGACCTGGCGTACGGTGGAGAACTCCACCCCCGGCTGCGGATCCAGATCCACCCGCAGCTCGTCCGGATGGTCCACGTCGCTCCGGCGCACCGCCCACGGGTTCAGGTCCAGGCACCCGAGGTTCGCCGCCCAGACGACGTGCGCCACGTCCACCGGACACAGCTCCTTCGCGCTCCGGCCGCTGGGGAAGGTCACGGTCACCGTCTCCAGCCACTCCGGGAGCGGAGCGGGCACGCGCTTCTGGTAGAAGAACTCGCCGCCCGCACCATCCGGGTAGCGCTTGAGCACGGTGGGACGCTCACGCACCCCGCGGAGGGCGCCCGGTCCCACGGCCACGTAGTAGCGGACCAGGTCCAGCTTCGTCTCCCCCCGCGCAGAGAAGAACACCTTGTCCGGGTTCGAGATCCGGACCACCCGCCCGTCGACCTCGACCTCGGTGTAGAGAGTGGGCACGGTTTCCCTCGCCAGGTGTGATAGCGCTGTCCCTTCGATGAGACTGGGGAAGTACCAGCTGCTCCGCAAGCTCGCCACCGGCGGCATGGCCGAGGTGTTCCTCGCCAAGACCGACGGGCCGATGGGCTTCGAGAAGCTGCTGGTCATCAAGCGCATCCTCCCCCACCTGGCGGAGGACCCGCAGTTCGTGAAGATGTTCCTCGGCGAGGCCAAGCTGGCCGCGCAGCTGAACCACCCCAATCTGGTCCAGCTCTTCGACTTCGGTGAGGCCGAGGGCAGCTACTTCATCGCCATGGAGTACATCGACGGGCCCACCCTCCGTCTGCTCCTGGCCCGGGCACGCGATCTGCGCGCCCCCGTCTCGCTCGCCCTCGCCGCGCGGATCGTCTCCTCCGCCGCCGAGGGGCTGGCCTACGCGCACGACTTCAGAGATCAGGTGACCGACGAGCCGTTGCACCTCGTGCACCGCGACGTCAGCCCGGACAACATCCTCATCGGCCGCAGCGGCGCGGTGAAGCTGGTGGACTTTGGCATCGCCAAGGCGCGGGGCCAGAGCCATCACACCCAGGCCGGCACGGTGAGGGGCAAGGTGGCCTACATGGCACCGGAGCAGCTGCGGGGCGAGCCGCTCGACCAGCGGGTGGACCTGTACGCGCTCGGGGTGGTGCTCTACGAGCTGTGCACCGGGCGGATGCCGTTCGAGGCCACCAGCGAGGCGAGCATGGTGCGCGCGGTCCTGTACGACGCGGCCATCCCCGCCATCCGGCGCGTGGCCACGCTGCCGCCGAGGATCCAGGCCATCCTGGACCGGCTGCTGGCCAAGGACCGCACCGCGCGCTACCCGGATTGCCGCACGCTCCACGCCGACCTCGAGGCCTTCATCCAGTCCAGGGGTGAGGCCACCACCGGATTCGCCCTCTCGCGGCTGGTGGCGCAGCTCGCCCCGCCAGCGCCGCCGACGCAAGCCGTCCCACCCACTCCCGCGCAGGCGATGGAGATTCCCCCGGGGGTCACCGCCTCGGCTTTCGCGCCCACCAGCTCCAGCCCCATCCTCCTGAGCGAGCCGGTGGAGAGCGCCGTCCCTGTCTCCGTGCCGCCGCCGCTGGAGATCCTCGAGCTCGACCGCACTGTCCGCTCGGACGGGCACCGGAAGCCCTCGCCTCCGGTGGCCGCGCTCGACGTCCGCCAGGCCGCATCGGCGACGCACGCGCCGCGTCCCTCCGCCTTCGTGTTCCCCACCGCGCTGGAGCAGGAGCGTGCCTCGGTCGCCCCGGTCCGGCTCGGGCTCGATCGATCCGACGCACGCCGGCGCACCACCGGAAACGTCCGCCGCGCACGCGGGAGCGGCGGCGGCTTCCGGCTCCTGGGCCTGATCGTGCTCTTCGCGGGGCTGGCGGCGGTCGGCGCGTACCTGGGACTGGCGGTCGCGCACCGGACCGACCTGCTTGCCCGCGTGGGGCTGCCGGTGCCCGGCGTGCTCTCGCCCACCCCGGAGAACACCGCGCCGTCCGCGGCGCCCGTGGTGACCGGGCCGACGGGCACGCCTCCGGCCGCGGCAGTCACTCCACCGCCCGCTCCAGGCACGGCGTCTCCGGCTTCCGGGAGCACGCCTCGTTCGGGCACCGCGGGCGTCCCGGGCACCCCGGCGGCTCCGCCGCGTTCCGGCTCCGTCGCCCCCAGCCCGCGGCCTGGGAGCGCACAGTCGGTGGCGCCCGGCAACGCGCCCGGGACCGCGGCGCCCGGGGCAACGACCGTGGGCCGCGCCTCGCCCGAACCGAGCGCGACGACGAGCGGCCCCGCTGGAGCGCCGGCGACCGTTCCGGGCTCCGGAGGCCGAGGCGCCGGCGTCGCAGCCGTCGCCGACGAGGAGGAATCCAGCGCCACGCTGAAGGCCGGAATACCTCCGCCAACCACCACGTCCAGCCCGTCATCGGGCCGGGCCCCCGCCTCGGCCACCGCCGCGCTCGACACCGCCCGGAAGACCGCCCGCGAGTCGGGCAAGGAGAAGCTCCTCGGCGCCTTCGCCGATCTCGAGGTGGCGAAGGAGTCGACGGTGCGCCTGGAGAGCACGCCGAAGCTGCGGGTCCGGATGGGCGGGAAGATCGTCGGCACCACTCCGGTGAACCTCACGCTCCCGGTCTCGGACGGGCCGGTGGAGCTCGAGTTCTTCGACACCGGGCTCGGACTGTCGAGGACCGAGCAGCTGACGCTGAAGCCGGGCGACAACGGCACCCACCGGGTGGTGATCCCGAAGGGAAAGCTGGTGCTGAAACTACAAGAAGATGTGGCGGTGACGGTCGATGGGAAGGCCATGGGGATCACCCCGCTCCCCCCGCTGTCGCTCTACGAGGGCTCGCACCTGGTGCAGATCACCCGGGGCGATCAGAAGGAGCGTCGCACCCTGGAGATCCAGGGCGACGAGCCCACCGAATTCGAGTTCACCTTCCCGGAGGCCGAATGAGCGGCGCCCACGACGCGGAGCACTGGCGCCTGCACGGGGTGCGGGTGGTGAGGGGCTCGGAGCTGGATCCGAACACCGCCCAGACCCCCGGGATGCGCCGGGCGGCAGCCATCAACCATGCACGCGCGGGGGCGGAGAAGCTCTGGGCCGGCGCCGTCACCATCGATCCGAGCGCCAAGACCGGCGCGCACCACCACGGCGCGCTCGAGTCCATCATCTACGTGGTGAAGGGCCGCGCGCGCATGCGCTGGGGCGAACGGCTGGAGTTCACCGCCGAGGCCGGACCGGGTGACTTCATCTTCGTCCCGCCCTACGTGCCGCACCAGGAGATCAACGCTGCGGACGAGCCGCTGGAGTGCGTGCTGGTCCGCAGCGGCAAGGAACCGGTGGTCGTCAACCTGGACATCACGCCCGTCGAGCCGCCGGAGTCGGTGCACTGGGTGGATGACGTGCACCCCCGCCCCTCACACTGAGAGCTGACGAGGACCCAGGGAGGGTTGCTGCCGACACCGCGCCCGGACTGGACGCGGAGAGTGCACCTCTGCTTCATTCTTGCACCGACAGCGTCCCCGTCATGGCCACGACCCCCACCGCTCGCGACGTCTGCCGCCATTGTGGGAACGAGTGGCGTCCGGGCTGGGAGCGCTGCCGCCGATGCGGGGCGGCGCTGAGGAATCGCATCGCCGCACCGGTCGCCGCCACCGAGGCGGCCGAGGAATCCGGGCTCCAGCTCGATCGCCGCCCCCGGGTCGCGCCGCGCGAGACGCCCACCGCCCGGGTCTCCCGGGTCGAGCCGTCGGAGGCCCCGACCCGCGAGCTCGCTCCCGAGGCGCGCCCTCCGCCGGACCCGTCGACACTGGTCTCGGTCACCCAGCTGCTGAGCGGTGCGCTCGGCGTGCTGCTGCTCGCGCAGCTGTTCTTCCCCGCCGTGATTCCTTCGCTCACCGCGCTCGCGGTCCACGCGCTCCGGGGCGAGCGGGTGGGCGCTCAGCGGTGGCTCCTCGCCTCGCTTCCCTGGGCCTGCACCGCGGTGGTGCTCGGGCTCGCGCTCGGCGCGGCGCGGGCGGTCGCGGGCCGGCCGCTGGTGCGCTCCCCCGTGCTGTCCGCGGTGGCCGCAGTCGTCCCGGGAGGGATGCTGCTCGGCTGGCCCGCGCTCCACGGGCATCTCGTCTCGGCGCTGGTCCGCCGCGGCGGCCGCAAGCGCGCGGCCCAGCTCATCGGCTGGAGCCGGGCGGCGCTCGGCTGCCTCTCGGCAGAGGTGCTCCTCACCTTGCTGGACGGGTTCGGGCTGGTGCGCCTGTCACCGATCGCGCTCGCCGGGGTGACCGCCGTGGCCCTGGCGTCGCGGCAGGGTCACCTCTGCGCCCTGGGCATCACCCTGCCCGGCCTCCTGCTCCGTCCGGCCGAGACCGGCGCTCCTCTGCCGAGCCACCTGGTGTGTCCGCAGTGCGGCGGGGACGCACCCACCCTCCAGCGCTTCCGGGATGGACTGGCCGGGAGCGCCTGCGCCCGCTGCGCCGGTGCGCTGCTCGGCCCGGGCCAGGTGTCCACCCTTCTCTCGATGGCCCAGGTGGAGGACGCCACCTACCGCCGGGAGATCCGCCTGGGCTCCACCGGCACCCGGCCGCTGCACTGTCCGCAGTGCGGCTCGGCGATGCGTGGCATCCAGCTGCGCGCGGTGACCGCCCATGGGTGTTCCGCCTGCGGGAGCCTGTGGCTCGACCGCCTCGGTGTGGCGCGGCTGACCGGCGGACGCGCCGTCCTCACCGCCGCACCGCTCCGACCTCCGCCGTCGCCCGGACGCGTCTGGCCGGCGCTCGCCGCCGGGATGGCTCTGCTCCTGGCGGGGTTGCCCTGGGTGGCGGTCCGTGTCGGATGGTGCCGCCCCGAAGTTGGCGCGTGCGCCTCGGTCTCGCTCTCATCGACAATGGAGTGATGCCCCGTCCCCCGCCGGTCTGCCCCGCCTAGGGCCCGGCATGCTCCTCGCCGTCCTCCCCAGCCTGGTGCTCCTGGCCGCCCCCAGCGCGGCACGGCCGGACAGCGTGCAGGACGCGCTCCGGCAGGCGTACGTCAGAGGAGATCTCCAGCGGGCGTACCCTGCTGCACGCGCCGGCTCCCTCGAGTCCGCCGAGGCGGCGCTGGATCCCGCCGTGGCGCTGCTCCGCTGGCTCGGGCTCGGAGGCATCGCTGCGCAGCTCCTCCGGCTCCTCGGGCTGGGCGGCGCGGTCCTGGCGGTGCTGCTCGGGGCGGTGTGGCTCGCCCGGAGGATGGCGGAGCGCGGGGAGCGCGGCTCGACCCTCGGGAGCGCGACCACCCCAGCGCTCGACGCCGGCCCGCTGCTCGACGCCGAGGCGCTCGCCGCGCAGGGCCGCTTCGGGGAGGCGATACACCTGCTTCTCCTCCGGACGTTCGAGGTGCTGGCGCGGCGGATGGGGTCACGGCTCGCCCCGGGGATGACGGCCCGCGAGGCGCTGGTCCGGCTGGCGCTGCCCGCCCCCGCGCAGCCCGCGCTGGCCGACCTGGTCGAGGCAGTGGAGACGACCACCTTCGCCGGGCGGTCCGCGTCCGAGGGCGACTACCGCCGCTGCGCCGAGCGCTTCACGGTCCTCAAGTCCGCCCTCGCCGGGGCCCGGGCATGAGGGGGCCCACGCTCTTCCCCCGCCGCTGGCTGGTGGCGCTGGGGGTGGTGGGGTGCCTGTCGCTCGGGGTGGCCGCGGTGCTGGCCCTGGATGCGCCCGCCCCGCCCGAGGCCCCTCCTCCGCCCGGCGTCGCCAGCCGCGCGGCCAATGGACACGCCGCGTTCCTCGCCTTCGTCCGCGCGCTGGGCATCGCCGCGCGGGTGGGTCCCTCGGCGGCGCACTCCGAAGGCATCGTCTGGGTGCTCGAGCCCGACCTCGACCCCGAGCGTCCGTCCACCCTGGCGCGGCTGGCCGCGCGCACCCTGGATGCGGACACCGTGGTGGTGGTGCTGCCGAAGTGGACCGGCGAGGGCGATCCCGGACGCCCGGGATGGCTCGGCCGCGCGCGGCTGCTGCCCACCCGCGAGGTGGCGGCCGGCCTCACCGCGCTGCACCTCCACGGCGCGGTGGTGCGGCGCGAGGGAACGACCCGGGTCGAGAGCGGCATCGGAGGCGGAAGCGCGGAGCTGGAGACGGCGCAGCTGGTGACCTCCGAGGACCTCGTCCCGCTGGTCTCGGGGCCCGACGGCATCCTGGTGGGCGAGCGCGAGGAGGACGATCAGCATCTGGTGGTGGTGGCCGACCCGGATCTCCTCTCCAACGCCGGCCTGGACCGCGGCGACAACGCGCGGGTGCTGGCCGAGCTGCTCTCGATGCTCGACGCCGAGGAGGACGGGCTCACCATCGACGAGACCCTCCAGGCCCGTCGGGCCCGCAGCATCCTCGCCGGCCTCCTCCACTTCCCGTCGGTGCTGGCGGTGCTGCAGCTGCTGGTGGTGCTCGGGCTCGCGGTCTGGGCGGGCACACCGCGCTTCGGGACCCCGCTCCCCGAGCCGGACGACGGGCCGCACGGCGCGGAGGCGCTCATCGAGAGCGCGGTGACGTTGCAGACGCTCGCCGGCTCGTCGGTGGTCGCGGTGCGGGCGCTGCTCGAGTCGGCGCGGCGTGAGGTGCTGGAGCGGATGCACAGTCCCCCCAATCTCGATGCCCGCGCCGCCGACGCCTGGCTCGACGCCCGGCGGCGAGGGACCGAGGCCCCGACCAGTGCCGGCCTCCGGGCCGAGGTACAGGCGGCCACCACTCCACGGGCGGCGCTCGCCGCCGGCCGACGAATCCAGCGCTGGAGAGAGAGGATGCTCGATGGAGCTCGCTGAGACCCGTGCGCTATGCGAGGGGCTCCGCGCCCAGGTGCACAAGGCGGTGGTGGGCCAGGACGAGGTGCTCGATCTCCTCCTGGTGGCGCTGCTCTCCGAGGGGCACGTGCTCCTCGAGGGCCCGCCCGGCACCGCCAAGACCCTGCTCGCCCGGGCCTTCGCCGCCTGCCTCGCGCTGCGCTTCTCGCGGGTGCAGTTCACGCCGGATCTCATGCCCGGTGACGTCATCGGGACCAACCAGTTCGACTTCCGCACCAGCCAGTTCGTCCTCACCCGCGGGCCGATCTTCACCGACGTGCTGCTGGCGGACGAGATCAACCGCACCCCGCCCAAGACGCAGGCCGCGCTGCTCCAGGCGATGCAGGAGCGGGTGGTGACCATCGACGGCAAGAGTCACCCGCTCGGCCGGGCCTTCCTGGTCATCGCCACCCAGAACCCGATCGAGCAGGAGGGCACCTACCCCCTGCCCGAGGCACAGCTGGACCGCTTCCTGTTCAAGATACAGGTGAGCTACCCGGCGCGCGACGAGGAGCGGGCGATGCTCCGGCTCCACGCTCAGCGCACCACCTCGCCGCCGCTGGAGGACTTCGGCCTCTCCCCCGTCGCCACCCAGGAGGCGCTCGACCGCGCACGGGCGGCGGTGGCGGGCATTCGGCTGTCGGAGCCCATCGCCGACTACGTGGTGGACCTCGTCCGCGAGACGCGCGCCCGGCCGCAGTTCCTCGCCGGAGGCTCTCCCCGGGCCATCCTGATGCTCGCCGCCGCCGCGCGGTCCTGGGCGGTGCTGCAGGGGCGCGACTACGTCATCCCCGACGACGTGAAACGGCTGGCCATCCCCACCCTGCAGCATCGGCTGGTGCTGGCCCCGAGCGCGGAGATCGAGGGCATCACCACCGCCGAGGCCCTCCGGCAGATTCTGGACCAGGTGCCCGCGCCGCGATGATCCGTCCCACCCGCAGCGCGCTGGTGGTGGCGGGCGCCGGCGTCCCGCTGGCGCTCCTGCCGGCTCTGCTGTCTCCCCGGCTGTGGCCGCTGTGGGGGGTGGCGCTGCTCCTCTTCCTGCTCGCCCTCGGGCTCGACGCCCTCCTCGCGCCGCGGGGTCTCCGGGTCTCGGCGGAGGCCCCGCCGCTGCTCCACGTGGGGCGGACCGAGACCATGGTGCTGGACCTGCTGCTCCCCCGCGGCAGCGCGCTGGAGCTGGTGGTCGATCTCGATCCGCTGCTCGAGCCGGTGCCGGCGCGCCGACTGCCGCTGGTCAACGGACGGGCCACGGAGCGGGTCCCGCTCCACGCGATGCGTCGAGGGCCCACCGAGCCGCCGGTGCTCTGGGCGCGGTGGACCGGTCCGCTCGGGCTGATGTTCCGGGAGGAGCGGCGGCCGCTGGAACCGGCGCCGGTGGTGACCACGGACACCACCGAGGTCCGCGAGGTGGCGCTCCGCTTCGCCGGCTCGCCGCTGATGCAGCTGGGGGTGAAGCTCGAGCGGCGCCGCGGGGAGGGCTCGGAGTTCGAGTCGCTGCGCGAGTTCGTCCCCGGGATGGACATCCGCGCGCTGGACTGGAAGTCGTCGGCGCGGCACCGGAAGCTGATGGCCCGGGAGCACCGGGCGGAGCGCAACCACCAGCTCATCGTTGCGGTGGACGCAGGCCATGCGATGTCCGTCCCGCTGGCTTCGGTGGCCCGGCTGGACCACGCGGTCCGCGCGGCGCTGGTGCTGGCCTGGGTGGCGCTCCGCTCCGGGGACCGGGTGGGCGTCTTCGGCTTCGACGCCCGGGTGCGCTGCTGGGCGGAGCCACTGGGCGGGGGCCGGGCCTTCCCCCGCGCGCAGCAGGCGCTGGCGTCCCTGCCCTACAGCGGCGAGGAGACCAACTACACCCTGGGGATGGCGGAGCTGTCGGCCCGGGTGCGGCGGCGCTCGCTGGTGGTGCTCTTCACCGACGTCTCGGACAGCACCAGCGCCGAGCTGATGCTGGAGAACCTCGACCGGCTCCGGGCCCGCCATCTGGTGCTCTTCGTCACCCTCCGCGATCCGCGGCTGGACGCGCTCGCCGGTGCGGTGCCGGCGGCGGTGTCCGATCTGCACCGGTCGGTCATCGCCGGCGACCTCCGGAGCGACCGCGAGCTGGTGCTCCGGCGGCTGAGGCGGATGGGCATCCAGGTGCTGGACGCCCGCCCCTCGGACGCCTCGCCGCAGCTCATCGCCCGCTACCTGGACGTGAAGCGAAGGGAGATGGTGTGAGTGGCGAGCTGCGCATGCCCTCGGTGCGCTTCCGCCAGGAGCGGGAGGCGGGCTGGCGCGCGCTGGAGGCGCTGGTGGACCGGGTGCAGCGCTCGGGGCTCGGGTCGCTGAGCGCCGAGGAGCTGGGACGGCTCCCGGTGCTCTACCGCGCCGCCCTGTCGTCGCTGAGCGTGGCCCGGGCCATCGCGCTCGACGCGGCGCTGCTCGCCTACCTCAACGCGCTGGCGGCGCGGGCCCACGTGGTGCTGCACGGCGGGCGCGAGCCCTTCGCCCCCGCGTTCCGGCGGTTCTGGGCGCGGACCTTCCCGGGCGCAGTGCGCTCGCTCCGCTGGCACACCCTGGTCGCGGTGCTGCTCACCGGGCTCGGCACCGCCGTCGCCTGGCGGGAGCTGGCGCGGGACCCGGCGCGGTTCTCGGACTTCGTCCCCCCCGGGTACGCCCAGGGGCGCGGGCCCGATGCCAGCGACGCGGACCTCCGGCAGATCTTGCAGGCCAAGGAGACGCCGCGGTCGGCGCTGATCCACTTCAGCAGCTTCCTCTTCACCCACAACGCCACCATCGGGCTGGTGTCGCTGGGCCTCGGGTTCGCGGCCGGCGTCCCGACGGCCTACCTGGTGCTGACCAACGGCCTCATCCTCGGCGCGTTCGGCTGGCTCTACGGCTCGCGCGGGCTGGGCCGGGAGTTCTGGGCCTGGACCTTGCCGCACGGGGTGACGGAGATCTGGGCGCTGCTCCTCTGCGCGGCGGCCGGGCTGCGGCTGGGACAGGCGCTGGTGTTCCCCGGGAGGGTCGCGCGCCTGGCGAGCCTCCGCCGGGCCGGGGACACGGCGGGGGTAGTGGCCCTCGGGGCAGTGGCGATGTTCGGGGTGGCCGGGCTCATCGAAGGCGTCTTCCGCCAGACCGTGGGAGACGCGGCCATCCGCTGGATGGTGGCCGGGGGCACCTTCGCCTTCTGGTCGCTGTACTTCTCGCTCGCGGGGCGCGGGCGGTGAGCGTCCTCTCGTCCATCCGGGGGCTGCAGACACCCGAGGGGGTGCCGATCCAGCTCGAGCTGGCGACCGCGGGGGACCGGCTGGTGGCGGCGATGGTGGACCTGTCGCTGATGAACGCCCTGGGGTTGGTCCTGGCCATCCTTGCGGTCTTCACCGGCGGGCGGGGGCGGATGGAGCTGGCGTCGGCGGTGATGCTGGTGTCGTTCTTCCTGATCCGCTGCTTCTACTTCCCCATCTTCGAGCTGCGCTGGCGGGGCCAGACGCCCGGGAAGCGGGCGACGAAGATCCGGGTCATCTCCCGCTCGGGCGGACCGCTGACCGCGCGGGCGGTGGTGGCCAGGAACCTCTTGCGCGAGCTGGAGCTGTTCCAGCCGCTGGGCATCCTCCTCGCGCCGGCCTCGGTGGCAGGTGGGTTCCCGCCGTGGCTGGGGCTGGTGGCGGGGCTGTGGGTGGTGGTCTTCGGCGTGCTGCCCCTGGCGAACCGCGACCACCTCCGGGCCGGGGACCTGGTGGCGGGGACCCTGGTGGTGCGGGCGCCCCCGATGCTGCTCCTCGACGACCTCGGAGCGGCCCGGGGCCGGCCGGCGCTCCAGTTCCGGGTGGAGCAGCTCGACATCTACGGGGCCTACGAGCTGCAGACCCTGGAGGCGGTGCTCCGGCTGGGAAACACCCTGGACAACGCCAGCGCGCTCACCGCGGTGGCCGAGCAGATCCAGCAGCGGATCGGCTGGACGCCGGGCACGGAGCGCATCGGCCCGTACGAGTTCCTGAGCACCTTCTACGCCGCGCAGCGGGCCCGGCTGGAGCAACGGCTGCTGCTGGGCGAGCGGCGCGAGCGAAAGCGTCCCCGGACCGGCTGATATGCGAGACCGGCCCACGGGCGCACACAGCCCGGGCGAGCGGGGGCCCGGAGCTCGCGTGATACTCTCCTGGGGTGCAGGTGCTGCACGGGCGCTTCGAGCTGATCTCCGTGGCCGGCGCCGGAGGCGTGGCCACCGTCCACCGCGCCCGTGATCTCGCCACCGGGCAGCTCTGCGCCCTCAAGGTGCTCCATCCCCACCTCCGCGCGGACCCCGTGGTGTGTGAGCGCTTCCGCCGCGAGCCCGGGGTGGCCCGGGCGGTGGGGCATCCCTCCATCGTCAGGATGCACGAGCTGCTCGAGGACGAGGACGCACTCTCGATCTCCATGGAGCTCCTCCAGGGGCGCACCCTCAAGGCGGCGATCCTCGCCGAGGGAGCGCTCAGCGCGGACGAGGTCGAGCGCGTGGCGCGTGCCTGCCTCGCCGGGCTGGGCGCGGCGCACGCCGCCGGCGTGGTGCACCGCGACTTCAAGCCGCAGAACGTGTTCCTCTGTGACGGCGGCACCGTCAAGCTGCTCGACTTCGGCTTCGCCCGGACCAACGCTGCCGCCGGCCTCACCACCCGGAGCGTGATGGTGTGCACCCCCGACTACGCGGCCCCCGAGCTCATCGAGGGTGGGCCGGTGGACGGCCGTGCGGATCTCTACGGCCTGGGGGTGGCGCTGTACGAAGCGCTGTCCGGGCGGCTCCCCTACTCCGGGAGCTCGACCTACGAGCTGCTGCGGCGCCAGATCTCGGAGCCGCCCTCGCCACTGGCGTCACTGCGCCCGGATCTCCCGCCTCGGCTGTGTGCGGTGGTGCATCGACTCCTGGCCAAGGCTCCGGCGGATCGCATGCCCACCGCCGAGGCGGTGCTCGATGCGCTGGACCGCAGCACCGACCTGCCCCGTGCCACAGCGGGTGTCTGCGGCACCTGCGGGGAGCCGCGCGACCCCGGATGGGCCATCTGTCCGGCCTGCGGTGGCGAGTCGGCGAACGTGGCCGCGGGCGATTTCCTGGTCTTGCTGACCCGTGCGCCGGGGCCAGGGGCGATCCCCGCGCTGCGTGAGGTCGTGCGCTCGGTGGGAGCAACGCCCCGCTCGGCGCTGGCGCGCGCCGATCCGGCCATCGCCCGCGACGTGCCCCGGCTGCTGCTCAAGAACGTGGGCGAGCCGGTGGCGCGGCTGCTGCGCGAGCGCTGTCTGCCTCACGACCTGCAGGTGGAGATCCGCCGCATCTCCGACGGCACCGCGGATCTCCTGCACCGCGCGAGCGTGCCGCGCTGGCTCTTCCTGCTGGGCCTCATGATCCCCTGGGCGCTGCTGTTCGGCGCGGGAATCGTCCTCTACGTGCGCCGTGGTGGCGGGGCGACACAGCTGGCTCTCCTGGCCGCGGTGGGGCTGGGGGGGCCCCTTGCCGCGTCCTGGGTCCTGCGCAACGCCCACCGTCTGGTGCCGGCGCTGGCCACCGTCCCGGTCACCGCGGAGGCGTCCCCGCTTCCCGCCGGACTGGGGGCACGCTACCGCGCCGTGCTCGCGCAGCTGAAGGATCGCGGGTTGCAGGCGACGGTTCGCCGGCTGGTGGAGCGCACGCTCACCCTCCACCGGTGCTTCCGCGAGGCTCCACCGTCCGTGCAGATGCTCTTCGACGAGCCAAGGCAGCAGGCCATCGAGCTGACCCTTCGCGCCCTGGACATCGCCGTCGACGTGCAGCGCCGGCTGGAGCGCCTGGCGGCGGTGGACGAGCCGCGGCTGCTGGCACGACTCGAGGAGCTGCGGCGCCGCGCCGCCGCCGAGACCGAGCAGGCGCTCGCGCTGCAAGAAGCGATCGCCGGAGTCGAGCAGGCCTGCCGCGAGGCCGGCGACCTCGAGCGGGCCCAGGCCCTGGCCATGAGCCAGCTCCTGCGAATCTCCGCGGCGCTGGAAACGACGGTGGCACGCCTCGAATCTCGCGACTGCTCCCGGCGACACCGGCGTGTCTCGCGAGCTGCGCCGGCTGCAGGAGGACGTGGGCTTCGCCGCGCGTGCCGCCCGGGAGATCGCCCGCGAGCGAGGTGCGGCTTGACCGCGCGCTCGCTGGGCGCCGACCTGGTGGACCTGGCTCTGGCCGCGGCGATCGCCGCGTTTCCCGCGCACGTGCTCGCGGTGGCCTGGGGCAGCGGACCGCTCCCGGGCACCGGCTTCCCCGCGGGCTCCCTGGACGGTCCTTCCCTGGCCGTACGGGCCGTGGTGTTTCTCCTGGGGACGGCGGCGGTCTTCGCCGTGCTGCGCTTGAGGCTCGAGCGAGATGGGCAGGGTCCTGGCAAGTGGCTCTTCTCGCTGCGGGTGGAGAATGGGCAGCTGGTGGAGGACCGGGAGGGACTGGACCTCCTCGAGCGCCTGGGTGTGTTCGTCGGCCGCTTCGGGCGACCGCTGATCCTCGCTCTGGCGTGCACCCTGGCCCTGGCGTTGTGGGGCGGAGCCATGGAGCGATCGGCGAGCCAGGCACACCAGGCGCAGCTCCTTCGCCGAGCCTTCATCTACGAGGCGGAGTACGGCTGCTGCTCCGGCTACATCGACAAGAGGAACGAGTGCCCACGCATGCTGGAGATCTGGGCAGCGATCGCCGATGGCAGCGACGGGAAAGGGGACGTTCCGCCCCGCGCGTCGCTCCTCGACCGGTGCCCTGCGGCGCGCAGATACAGCAGGCAGTGAGCCGGCGAGGGGCGGCAGCCGGCCGCACGGGTCGCTTTTCGCTCAGCGGAACACGGCGGTCAGCTGCTCGATGTCGATGCCTTCTTTCTCCGAGCGCAGCTGGTAGTAGATGACGCCGTAGACCACGGCGGTGAAGGAGAGCACCAGGGCCTGGGGCAGGGTCTGACCGAGCAGCATGGTGACGAAGCTGGTGGGCTGTCCCACGATGGCGCGGGCGACGGCGCCGAGGACACCGCCGGCAGTGCCCATCAGGAACAGCAGGCCGAACAGCGCCCAGCGGTGGCCCGCGGTGAGCTCGGCGCTGCGGGCCCGCGGGTCGACGCCCTTCTCGGCAATGACCACCGGGGCGACCAGTGCCCAGCGAACGGCGAGGATGATGCCGGGGATGACGAGCAGCAGCATCGCCCCGCCGATCAGGATGCCGGTGAAGATGGCGGCGCCGAGCAGCGGTCCCGCGCGGGAAAGGCCGAAGGAGATCGACGCCGAGGGGCTCGGGCTGCGGCCACGGAGCTGCTCGAGCACCGAGTAGGTCATGAGCCCGGTGACGACGTAGCTGAGCATCACGCTGACGATGAACCCCAGCAGCCACAGGCCCCAGCCGTTGGCCGAGGTGGGGACGCCGGGCGAAAGCAGGAGCATCGGCACATAGGCCACGATCGAGACCGCGAAGAAGAACGGCAGGTTCTTCCCCCAGACGGCGACGCTCCGCGAGATGGCCGACCCGATGGAGAAGGTCTCGCGGGTGGGGATGGCGGGGCTGGGTACGAACTCGGCTGGGCGCATGGACTGCAACGATGGCCCCCTCTCGGCGAAGCAGGCAAGCAGGCGCGGAAGGTCAGCCCAGATAGGTGATGTGGGCACGGATGAGCTTCAGGGTGCATTCGACGCCGGCCCAGATCTCGGCGTTTGCCTGGAGGAGGTATCCCTGGATCAGCTGTGGACCTACCCCGGCGATGTAGCCATGCACGTTGTGCATGGTCAGGTTCGACACCCCGGTGAACTCGATGGCCTGCTCCTGGCCTGGCCCACCGGCAACCACCTGGGACTGCGAGATGACCTGGTGATTGCTGATGAACTGCCAGAGCAGGTTCTCCACGTCGGCGAGGGTGGTCGGCACCAGCGGCCCGTAGGCGAACGCGAACTCGACCAGCGCATCCCCGGTGGCCGAGGAGATGTCGATGCTCGAGGTCGATTCCACCGACCGCCAAGTATCGTCCGGGGCGAAGTAGGCCCAGTGGGCGCTCTGGTGGTGGACCCAGTTCGCCATTGCCTGCGCATCGGGTTGCGTGCCGCCGCACGCCAGCGGGGTCTGCGCGGTCCCGCCACCGTTGCCGTTGCCGTTGCCGCCGTTTCCTCCGCCGCACCGGACACCGGCGAGGAGCGCGATGAGGAGAAGTCCCCAGCGAATCGATTTTTCCATGGTGGCGCCCTCCGCGCCGACCTTCGGCCCAGGCGTCTCCGTCTTCGGCCAGCCGACGCTCGAGCGAGGAGCGCGCGGCACCTTGGGAGCGGCGACACCTCGGACCGCCGCCTCGGGGGCCGGCGTACAGGAACTGCGGGGCTTTCGCAACGACTCGCAAGACCGCCCGACCGGTGGCCCTTGCGCGAGCCATCGATGTGCAGGTAGGAACTGCTGCACTTCCGGAGTGGCCGAGGGGCCACGACGTCTCAAGCCGTCCGTCAGTACGCGCGATTAGCTCAGATGGATAGAGCGTTGGCCTCCGGAGCCAAAGGCCACTGGTTCGAATCCAGTATCGCGCGCACGCTGAAGGGGTCGAGGTCGCTCGGATTTTCACCGCGCGACTTCGGCCCCTTCGGCGTTTCCAGGGCGCGGGTCCCATTAGGGTCCCACGCGCCCCGGCGGCAGCCCGCGCGCGGACCGGCTCGGGCTCTGGCATGCCCTCGAACCGGAGACGGTCCACGGAGGCGAGGAGGAAATCCCGCTCCAGGTGCCCATACGTCGCCGTGGTGAGCTTGGGGTCCTCGTGCCGCAGCACGCGCTGGACGACCGCGAGCGGGACGCCCTCGCGGAGCAGCAGCGTCGCGGTGGAGTGCCTGAGGTCGTGAAACCTGGTGGTACGAACGTTCGGCTTAGGCCAGAGCTTCATCCGGCACTTCGGGCAGCACCGCTGACGACGGTCGGCGGCTTCCTCGCGGTAGCAGCAGCCCTTTCGCCGGTGTCAATGGGAGAGTCCGATTCCTCGGTCGTGTCTGGCGGTCGGTATCGCGAGGGGACTGCTCCTTGCCTGAATGCATCGCGCTTACTCCGCCCGGTCGATCAACACGACGTCCGAGTCCTCCTGAACCCGTTCGAAGACGACCGCAGTACCGTCGGGGGAGACGTCGAAGTCACCGATGACGATGTCCCGACTGAAGTTCGTCAACTGGCGCCAGTTCCCGGTCGTGAGCTCCATTGCCCAGAGATCCTTGTGTTGGATGTCTCCGCGCAAGACAACCAACGTCCGTTGTCCCGGAATGAATCGCAGCCGTCTCGCGCCGACTTGACTGATCCCCAGCGCCCCGCCGCGACTCAAGTTCAGCTCAGGAAACGTGTACGGCTGACCGGAAGCAGTGACCGCCTTGACTGTGAACGTCGTTCCGGGGTCTACGCCCGAGTAGACCAGGAACTCTCCTCGCGGCCCCCACGCTGGATCGAGCGCGTAGTCATCCAGGATCCGAACGGTCTCGCGGCTGTTCAGCGAGATTCGGAAGAGGCGCGGGCTCCCTGCCTGATTCGCCGCAACGACGATCGACTGGCCATCCGGCGACCACACGGGTGCACCGCGCAATTCCATCGTATCTGCGACGGTTCGGACGTTCCTCCCATCCGAAGTCATGACGATGAGCCGCGTCTTGGCTCGGTCTTCGATCGAGAAGGCGATCCGGCCTCCCTCCGGCGCGATCGAAGGCCCGCCGATGATTCGCACCTTTTGAGCGGTCCAGACCTCGGACGCTCGCCCATCGACGAGCTTCCAGATGCGATCGGTCGTAGCGTCGGACGAAACGTACAGAAGATAGTCTGCCGCGAGCATTGGCGAACGACCCTGTGCTGTGGGCAGCGGAATTCTTTGGGCGTCCGACGTGTCCGCTGGCCGTCCAGAAATCGGCACGCGCCACAGGGACGATCTGATCTGCGTTGCCGTTGCAACGAGCCGGCGACCGTCGCCGGTGGCGGCCAGCGACGTCCAACGCTGGACGCCAGTGCTGAGCCGGTGCGGTACTCGCCGCTCGACATCGAGGCCGTAGATCCACGGTCCCGAGCCGCCGGAGCCGGTGGCGAGATACAGCAGCGTCGAACGATCCAGGAACGTCGGATAGCTCACCCGCGAGTTGTGGAAGGTGATGCGTTCTGGCGTTCCGCCGCCTGGGCGGATCCTCCAGACATCCATCTCATTGGGTGGATACCCCTGCACGAAGTAGATGAACGACTCGTCCGGCGACCAGGTAGGAAAGTGGGAGTGCTTCGGAGCGCGAGCGTCGTAAAGCGGCTTGGCTGCGGCACCCTCGGGCTTCACGAACATCGGGTCGCCGGCCGCTGCCGTGTGATAGACGAGGCGCCGTCCATCGGGTGACCAGCCGAGTTCGGGCACATCTTCGAGGGCGACGCGTGGCTCGCCGCCGTCTGTCGGCACGACCCAGGTGCTGATGATGTTCCTGTTCAACGTGTCCGAAGCGCCGACCCAGAAATAGAGGCGAGCCCCGTCAGGCGAGAACTCAATCGTTCGAATCTCGCGGTTGACGAGCTGCTCCGGAACGTGGCCTCGGGTCAGATTGCGGAAAGTGCCGGCTCCGATCTGAGTGACGAAGATTCCAACCGGTCCGTCGCGGGACGCCAGAAAAGCCACGAACTTCCCGTCGCGGGAGACCGCAGCCGAGTGGGCGGCTCCTTCGAAATCGGTGAGACGCTGGTATCGTGCATTGGCCAAGGGGCTACGCCAGAAGTAATCCGCCTTCTCGAGCCGCATGACGCCGACGGCAGCCAACGCAAGCAATGCACTCACCAGCATCAGTGCCGTCACGACGCCCGGAGTCACGCGGCGCCTCGTCCGGGGCGGGGGAGCTTCTGCGAGCGCGGCCACCAGCCCGGCCGCGTCGGGGTACCGCGCCTCGGGAGCGCGGCAAAGCGTGCGGCCCAGGACCTTCTGGGCGCGAACTGAAATTCCGGCTGGGATGGGCACCCGCTCCGCTTCGGCCGCCAGCTTCTCCGGGAGGCGCCCGACGAGCATCTGGTAAAGAATCACGCCCACCGCCCAGATGTCGGCGCGCGCGTCGGCGCTCACGGCCTCAGCCTGTTCGGGGGCCATGGTCGCCGGAGTACCGCCGGCGACGCGAGTCAAGCGGCCCGGCACTTCCTCATCCCAGTCGAGGCCGGCCAGACCGAAATCGAGGACCTTGACCCGCCCGTCTCTCAGCACGATGACGTTCTGTGACTTGAGATCGAGGTGCAGTACCCCCAACGAGTGCGCGTATGCCAAGGCCTGCGCAACCTCGGTGGCAATCCGCCAAGCGCGGTCTTCACTCAGCGGCCCGTGTGCAAGGTTCGTCTGTAGTGAGTGCCCGTCGAGCAGCTCGAGGACGAGGAAGGGAGCGTCATTCCACACTCCCCAATCGTAGGCAGTCACGATGTGGGGATGGTTCAGGCGGGCAGTGGCTCTCGCCTCGCGATAGAAGAGCTCCAGCTCCGTGTCGTTCAGACGCCGGCGGCGCTTGAGAAGCTTGATCGCCACCGAGCGGGAGAGCACGCGATCCCGCGCCTCGAACACCCGAGCGAAGCCACCCCGACCGATCTCTCGCACCACTTCGAAGCGACCGGCCACCGTCACGCCCGGCCCGAGTTCCTCGGTCGGCGAGATGTCCTCGACGGGAGCACGGGCCACCTGGCGAAGAAGGGATTCGAAGGCGGAGGGCTGCGGCTCTTCCTGGAGGTCAGTCTCCAGGAGCGTCGTTTCGCCCCGGAGATCGACCTTCTCGTCGCCAACCGGACTCATGGGAGCACGCCTCGACACCTCCCAGGTGCCGCCGGGCGGAATATCCCACCAGTCATCGTCGCACGGTAGACGGGCTCGAAGACCGTCCAGGTTGGGCACTGCTGGGGTGGCTCGGTGGAAGCCGTTGAGGTGGAGATTGCACGTCTGCTCGAGGCGAGAGACCTCCCCGCGGCCGCTGCGGCGATCGTCCGGCGGTACGGACCGGCGATCCTTGGGTATCTGGCAGCCCTTGCTCGCGATGCGGATCGAGCCGATGACGTGTTCGCTCAATTTTGCGAGGACCTGTGGTCTGGTTTGCCTGCCTTTCGCCGAGACGCCTCGGTACGGACGTGGGTTTACACGCTGGCCTGGCATGCGTGGCTCCGGAACGAGCGCGACGCCTATCGGCGCCGCGGCCGCCCGCTCGCCACCGAAGAGATGTCCCGCCTCGCCGCGGAGGTTCGATCGACGACCGCGTTGTACCTGAAATCCGAAGCGAAGGACGCGATCGCACGCCTGCGTGAGCAACTGACGCCCGCCGAGCAATCCCTCCTCGTTCTGCGGATCGATCGTGGCCTGTCATGGCCGGAGGTGGCATCGGTGATGTCCACCCCAGAAGAGCATCTCGATCCTCAGACCGTCGCGAAACGCTTTCAACGCGTGAAGGCCAGGCTCCGGAAGCTTGCCGAGGCTGCAGGGCTCCTGGAGCGGCCGTAGGCAAAGCACTCTGCCGTTGGTGCGGGGTCCGACAAGGCGTCGGGCTCCACCAGGGTAGAGACCGAATCATCCGATCTTGACATTCGTGAGCGTCAAACTCGCCGCGACCGGTCTCTGCCACCGAGAGCGGAGGAACTGACATGGAACGCACGGAGCGAAGAGCGGCGAACACGAGCCGGACGATCAGACCAATCTTGATCATCGCTGCGGCCCTCATGCTTGCCCGCTGTGGCGGCGAGACCGGGAGCGATGGGAGCGCCGCCCCATTCGTCGGTACAGCCGATGAAAGACTCGGGCTGAAAGCCCACGACAGGGACCGCGTTCGATCGGTACGCAGGTTCGGGGCCGAGGTGCCGGTGGCCTACTATGATCTGTCCTTCAAACTGTCGAAGCGCACCGGAGGGATCACCCCGCCCGTTCAAGCACGGATCTTCGCCTACATGGGCCTGGCCTTGTACGAGTCGCTCATCGGGGGAATGCCGCACCATCAGTCGATTGCCAGTCACCTGAACGGCATTGGCCAGCTTCCCAAGCCGCACGGGAACTATCACTGGCCGCTCGTTGCCAGCGCCGCGATGGCCGAGGTGATGCGCGGGCTGTGGGGCGATGCCACCAACGTCGCAGCGCAGAACATCGCCGACATCGACACCCTCGAAGCTCAGTTCGCGGCGGCGGCGACCGACGTCCATGGATCCTTGGCGCGACGCTCGATCGACTTCGGTCACGCCGTCGGAGCGGCGATCTTCGAGACCTCGAAGGATGACGGAGAACATCGGAGTTACCTGACCAACTTCCCGACGAGCTACGTGCCCCCGGTCGGTCCGGGGCTCTGGGTGCCTCTTCCGGGCCAGACGGCGCTCCAGCCCTTCTGGCGGGATCAAATGACCCCGTTCGTGAGCGCCGGGGCTGCCTGTGATCCAGGACCGCCGCCGGCCTACTCGGAGACGCCGGGCTCGACCTTCTACGACGAGGCCTTCGAGGTGTACGACGTCTCTACGCATCTGACCGCCGAGCAGCTGACCATCGCGCGGTTCTGGGCCGACGGGCCGGGGACAATCAACGGTCCGGGCCACTCGCTGTCGACGGCGAGCCAGGTTCTCGTCCTGGTGGGCGCAAATCTGGGGGAGGCTGCCGAGACATTCGCCCGTGTCGGCCTTGCCGACGCCGATGCTGTCCTCACCTGCTGGTTCTCCAAGTACGAGTACAACCTGATCCGCCCGATCACCTACATCCGCAAGGTCATTGATCCAGCATACGGCACGCTGCTGCCCACGCCGCCGTTTCCGGAGTACACCTCAGCGCACTCGGTCCAGACCGCTGCCGCGCTGACCACGCTCCAGGCCTTGTTCGGCGACATCGGGTACACCGACCATACCCATGACCTCGATGGGTTCGCGCCGCGTACCTTCGCCAGCCTCTCGGACTCGATGCTCGAGACCGGGCTTTCTCGCCTCTACGGCGGCATCCACTACCACGCGGCGATCTTCAACGGGTTTGCCCAAGGGCGCTGTGTCTCGGCAAAGGTGAACGCGCTGCCCTGGAGGAAGCAGGACGACTAGTGAGTGTCGAGGACATTGCCGCCTAGAGAGCCGGAGCAGAAAGCATCAACCCTCGGGGGCAGCGTTCGCGCAAACGGTGGTGCGATGAATCCGGGCCGGTCAACCTGTCGGAGGGCCGAAAACGTCTCCCGCAATCGATTGCGGGAACGCGTTCTTACGGCTCGAAATGGCTCCCGAATCCGCTCGAAAATACACTCCGAAACACGCTCTCGGATCGGGGCGTATTTCCGGGCCAGTTCTGGGGCGCCACCTCGCGGAGCAGGTAATCCGGAGCAAGGTGGCCGTAGACGTTCGCCGTGAGCCGCGGAGCGCGGTGGCGGAGCATCCGCTGGACGACGTGGACCGGTACCCCGGCCTGCATCAGCAGCGAGGCCGCAGTGTGGCGGAGGTCGTGGAAGCGGATTGGCCGGACGCGCGGCTTGGGCCAGAGCAAGACCCCGTGCTCCGGGGAGCGTCGGATGGCGTCGTCCGGTGCTTCCGACTGGCTGGGCTCCTCGAGGAGGGTTGCGCCCTACGCGTACGAAATGTACATTACGTACAGAAGGGTTCTCCATGCTCAACCAGTCGCCCCGGCACGCCTCCGTCTCGGCAACCGAACTCCGCGAGAACATCTCCGAGCACATCGGACGCGTTCGCCACGGTCGGGAACGACTGGTCATTGAGAAGAACAGCAAGCCAGCGGCCGCGCTGATCTCCTACAAGGACCTGGAGCTCCTAGAGGCCTTGGAGGACCGTCTGGATGTGCTTCTCGCGGAGAAGGCCCTCGCCGAGAAGGGCGCACGGGTGAGCCTCGAGGAGGCTGAGAAGCTCCTGGGCCTGTGAGCAAGCGCAAGGGGAAGAAGGGCAAGCCAGGGCCGTCCCGGGCTCAACCGAAGCCGCGGACGTACACGGTCGAGCTCGACCGCAAGCACGCGCTCGAGCCCATTGCCGCCGTCTCCGAGCCCGGGCTCAAGGCACGCATCTTCGCGGCCGTCCGGGCGCTCGCGACCGATCCCCGCCCGCCCGGCTGCAAGAAGCTCAGCGGGACGCGAACGACGTTCTGGCGCATCCGCGTTGGCGATTGGCGCCTGGTCTACACGGTCGACGACGCGAGGCTGTACGTACTCGTCGTCAGGGCCGGGGACCGGAAGGAGATCTACCGGCTCCTGGCCGACCTCCTGAGATGAATGCGGGCGGCCCTCGGAGTGGGAAAGGGCGGCTCGCGGTCGATTCGTTGCGATCGCATGCAGCAAGGATGCAGCAAACGACTTGAATCGGCTGCGATCACTGCGACGGCTGGATGTCCTCAGTCGTCCCCCTCCCCTCTCAAGCCCTTGATTCCGCGAGAGATTGGCACTGGAGCTCCGCCACCGTACCGCCGCCGTCCCGCGGCGGGAGCGCCTCGAGGCCTGCGAGCTGGCGCCGGGCGTGGCGCTCGAGCTCCTCGGCCAAGCGCTGGGCCGTGGCTTTCGTGTTCGGCGAGGCGGCGGTGTAGCGCCAGTGGCACACCGAGGTCAGTGGTCCGAGCATGAAGCGGAACGCTACGCGAAGGAGCGCGGCCTGTCGGCGGCCAAAAGCGAAGGGACATCTTAGTCCTGCGGCGGACGCCACTCTCGCGCGCCACGTCGACGCGAGCGGCAACGCAGCGCGCGCGCTCGGCTACCCTTGCATGCGGCCAATCCGTGCGCTATACACTGAACCGTATGGTTCAGTATGCAAAGGCCCACCTCGATGCCTCTTTCGCCGCGCTCTCGGACGCCACCCGACGCGGCGTTCTGGAGCAGCTGGGGCGTGCAGACGCTTCGATCACGGACCTCGCCGAGAAGTTCCACATGACCCTCACGGGCATGAAGAAGCACGTCGGCGTCTTGGAGCAGGCGGGGCTCGTCACCACGGAGAAGGTGGGGCGCGTGCGGACCTGCAAGCTCGGCCTGCGCCGACTGGAGGAAGAGGTGGCATGGATCGAGAGGTACCGCCAGCTCTGGGACGCACGCTTCGACGAGTTGGACAAGGTTGTCGAGGAACTGAAACGGAAGGAGAAGGTCGATGGACGCACGAGGAGAGAGTGAGCCCACCCCCATGAAGAACCGCACGACGGTGGAACGGAAGTCCGAGCGTGAGCTAGTCATCGCGCGAACCTTCAACGGCCCGGCGCGCATCGTGTTCGAGGCGTGGACCAAGCCCGAGCTGCTCAAACGGTGGTGGGCACCAAAGTCGACTGGCGTGTCCCTGCTTTCCTGCGAGGCGGATGTTCGTGTCGGGGGCAGGTACCGTTTCGTGTTCGGCCACGATGCCTCAAAAACTATGGAGTTCTACGGTAGGTACATCGAAGTGACACCGCACTCGCGCCTCGTCTGGACCAACGAGGAAGGTGATGACGGTGGGGCCGTCACCACGGTGACCTTCGAGGAAAAAGGTGGCAAGACGCTGCTGGTCATGCACGACCTGTATCCCTCGAAGGAAGCTCTCGACGGTGCCATCGCCGGGATGGAGGGTGGGATGCACGAGACGTTCGAGCAACTGGATGAGCTTCTCGTCACCCTGAGCGCGAGCGTGGGACGGTCTTGAAGTCGTCGATCTCGTGGTCAGGCCGCCTGACCTTCGCGCTCAACGTGACGCTCGACGGGTGCTGCGACTATCGCGAGATGATCGTGGACGACGAGGGGCTCGACCACCTCCATCTCTCCGACGAGATCCCGCGAGTGCAGGAGGTGGCGGAGAAGCTCCCCGTCCTCGAACAGCTTGGCGATGGCGTACTCGACGGCAGCGTCGCCCTGCATGTCGGACGCCAGACGAAGGGCGACCAGCCGCTCCATGAGCGGAGCAGGGGCCACGATGAAGCCCATCCGTAGCCCGGGGGCCAGAATCTTGGAGAGCGACCCGAGGTACAGGACGTTTGCGCCATCTGGGTCGGCGGCGATGGGCGGCTCGGGACGACCCTCGTAGTGGAACTCGTGATCGTAGTCGTCTTCGATGATCGCAAAGCCATGGTCGATCGAGAGCGCTGCCAACCGCTTCCTTCGAGCAACGGTCATGACCGTGTTGGTTGGAAACTGATGATGCGGGGTGACGTAGACCGCCCTGACCTTGTGCGTCTTCAGAAGCGAAACCAGGGCCTCGACCTCGAGGCCCTCGTCGTCAACCGGGAGCGGCTTCATCTCCGCGCCGGCCAGCCGGAGCGCGGTCCAGGTCCCCGGATTGCCCAAGGCCTCCACGCCGACCACGTCCCCCGGTGAGAGCAGGGCGCGAGCGACCAGATCGATCGCCTGCTGGCTCCCCCGGGTCACCATGATGTCTTCCGGCGCGACGGAGAGCCCGCGGCTGTAGGAGAGCATGGTCGAGAGTCCACGGCGGAGATCCTCGTGACCGCGAGGGTCGCCATAGTTGAGGAGACTCCGGCCATGGCGGCGGAGGCCATCCCGGAAAGCGCGGGCAAGCGCCGAGGTCGGGAAAAACGATCGCACGTCGGGCGCCGCCCGATAGAGGATCAGCGCGGTTCGCGGATCGGGTGGGAAGATCAAAGGCAACGGCCGAGGCGGGGGCGGGACCGAGTAGGTCCTGGCTCGCGACGCCGGTGCGGCCCTGTCCAGCTCCTGCAAGGTCGACAGGGCCTCCTTGGCGACGAAGGTTCCACCGCCCCGTCGCGCCTGCACGAGCCCCTGGGCCATGAGCTCCTTGTAGCCGGCGATGATCGTATTGCGGTGCACCCTGAGCCGAGTGGCGAGGGCGCGCGTCCCCGGCAGGGGGTCCCCGGGCTTGAGGCGGCCGGTCCGGATGTCATTGGCGAGCGCTTCCGAGAGCTGCACGAACATCGGTGAGCCGCGGCGCGGATCGAGCGCAGCCGTGAGCAGCTCCCAGTTGAGCATCGAGGGAATCGTACCGGTCCAGTCGAAATCGCAGAAGGGGATCTTCAGAGGGATCCGATGGTCGGTATCCACTCGTGGGCTCTTCCGAAGGAGGACCCATGCGCATCTTCACCCCACTCTTCACCACGGTGCTGCTCGGATGTGGAACGAACGGACCACAGGCTCCCGAGACCGCGTCGCAGGAGCTCCGGCATCAGGGAGAAGACTCCAATCCCAACCCGATGCTCTTTCCCAAGGATGCGCGGCCCTACGGACGAAGCATCGACCGGTGGAGCGAGCTGCTCTGGAGCTACATCGGCGGTGCCGGGCAGCAGCCTCGGAACCGACATTTCACGGAGCTGCACCATCCCGCGGGATCGCGCGATCATGCTGCAGATGTCGTCGGCGCTGAACGACTATCCTTGTCCGGATCCCAACTTTCATCCGGCGCCAGGGCAGTCGCTCTATGATTTCCTCATCGGGGGCATCTCGCCGCTGTTCGATGGGGAGACTGGCTTCGTGGTCACCCTGGACGGAGTGAACGTCCAGGATCCGCTGAGCTATCGCTTCACCTCGGACGATGTCTTCGGATTCAAGCCGGATCTCAGCATCCAAGCATTCGACTCGTGTATCACCCAGAAGCACATGCTGGGGGTGGACCGATGGTTTCTACCTTCTCTTCAAGCCCATGACGCCAGGCCAGCACACCATCGTCCTCAACGGACACGACATGACCGGCGTGCCGGTCACGCTCACCGAGCACCTGACGATCCAGTAGGCCGGCCGGCCAAGGGCTCGGCGCTTCAAGCCGGGAAAACTGGCTCGAATCCGGTCGAGAACAGATCGTTGGGCCCAGCGGCCCGTCGCAGGCGAGCATCTGCTCCGGGGGCACAGGCCGGGCGACCGCCGAGCCGGGCGAGGACCTTCTCGGCAGCGACGTACTCCGCCACCGCTCGCAGCTCCGCGCCTGGCGCCTCGAGGGGACCCGGGGCGTCTCGACGACCACCGCACTGCGGGAATGAATTCGACCGCTGCTGTCCGATCCAGTCTTCGCATGCCCAGGCTCACGTAGCAGCCCTCTTGCCAACCACGCTCCCGGACTCGACATCGGTCGCGGAGAGGTATTCACTTCCCGCCGCGCGGCGTGCGGCCGCCGAGGAGAGACGTCATGCCCAAGTTCCTGATCAAGGCGAGTTACACGACGGAAGGCGTCAAGGGGCTGCTCAAGGACGGCGGTTCGGGCCGGCGCAACGCGGTCGAGAAGATGGTCAAGAGCGCGGGCGGGAAGCTGGACGGCGTCTGGTTCGCGTTCGGCGATGACGACGTCTTCGTGCTTGGTGACCTGCCCGACAACGCGAGCGCGGCCGCCGTCAGCCTGGCGGTGTCCGCGAGCGGCGCTGTGCGCTGCAGCACGACCCCACTCCTCACCATCGAGGAGATGGACGCGGCGACGAAGAAGTCGGTCGACTACCGCAAGCCCGGCGCCTGAGGACGCCCGCCAGCGCGAGACGCTGGCCTGAGCCGAGGCGCTGACCACCAGCTGGCTGCTGCCGGCCAAGTGGCCGAACTCGGTTGGCGCGTCGCGAACCCTCCGGATAGAGACGCAAAGACATCGCGAAACCCTGATCGGGGTCGAGAGGTCCAACGTCCGTGCCCACAGACCGCTCCCGGAGACCTGATTCCACTCCAGGTGCGACAGGCGCGGCCACACAGTCTCTGCCCTGGCTTGACCGCCTGCTCCGCCCCTTCGCCGACGTGCGGGCCGGTGAAGCGGTCACCGCCCTCGTCCTCGCCGCGACCATCTTCCTGCTGCTGACGGCCTACTACCTGCTCAAGGTCATCCGCGAACCGCTCATCCTCCTCGGCGGTGGGGCAGAGGTGAAGGCCTATGCCGCGGCGGGTCAGGCGCTGCTGCTCCTCCCCGTCCTCCGTGCCCACGGCGCCATCGCCCGGCGGGTGAACCGGCTGACGCTCATCGCCGCGGTGCTGCTGTTCGTCGCCTCCAACCTCCTGGTCTTCTCGCTGCTGCTCCGCGCCAACGTCCCCATCGGGCTGCCGTTCTATCTGTGGGTGGGCACGTTCAATTACCTCCTGGTGGCGACGTTCTGGAGCTTCGCCAACGACGTGTACACGCCGGAGCAGGGGAAGCGGCTGTTCGCCATCGTCGGGATCGGGAGCTCCGTCGGGGCTCTGGCCGGCGCGGCGCTGGCGAGCTTCCTGCTGCGCCATCTGGCGCCGTTGCATCTGATGCTGGCCTCGGCCGCGCTGCTCGCCGCGGCGCTGGTTCCCTTCGCCTGGGTCAACGCGCAGCGGCGGTGCTGTCCGAAGGACCGCGGACGCGAGGCGCACCGGGACGAGCCGCTGACCGGAGCGGGCGGGTTCCAGGCTCTCCTCCAGGACCGGTATCTGCTCCTGATCGGTCTGATCACCATCCTCGCCAACTGGGTGACCAACTCCGGCGAGTACGTCCTGGACAAGACGCTGATCGAGGTGGCGCACGCCAGCGCTTTCAGCGCCGCAGACGCCGGCCGCTTCGTCGGTCAGTTCAAGGCCCAGTACTTCTGGTGGGTCAACGTCCTGGCCGTCGTGGGGCAGTTCTTCGTGGTCTCGCGCGTCCTGAAGTACCTGGGCGTGGGCGGCGCGCTGCTGGTGCTCCCCCTGGTGTCCATGGCCGGCGCGACCACCATCGTCCTCTTCCCCGTTCTGGCGCTCATCCGGACGGCGAAGATCGCGGAGAAGGGCGTCGAGTACTCCCTCGAGACCACGGCGGTGAACGCGCTCTACCTCGTGGTCTCCCGAGACGCGAAGTACAAGGCGAAAGCGGTGATCGACACCTTTCTGGTCCGCGCCGGGGACGTCTGCGCCGCCGCTTCCATCTGGATCGGGACCCACCTCGGGGTCAGGACCTACGGGTTCGCCGCGGTCAATGTCCTGCTGACCGCGATCTGGGTCTTCGTGGCCTGGCAGATCCGCGCTCTGCACCATGCCCGGACCGGAGCCATCGAGTCGGCCGCGATTCCCGGCGCGGCGCCGGTGGCCTCGGCATGAGCGAACCGTCCCAGACGCCCGCGCTCCCCATGCGCCGGGCTCTCCCCTTCGCCGTGCTGCTCTTCCTCCTGGTGGCGGCGCACGGACTGCTGGAGACCGCGCGCGACGGGCTCTTCCTGACCGAGCAGCCGGTGACCCGCCTCCCCTGGCTGTACCTCGGGGTCACGGCGGGCGTGCTCGTCCTCACCCCCCTTCAGCGTCGCCTCTGGAGCGGCCATAGCCGCATCGCCCTGCCCCTGACCCTGGCCGCCTCCGGAGCGGTGACCCTGGCCTTCTGGCTGGGAACCCGCTCGCACAGCGCGGTGCTCGCGTTCTACGTCTGGACCGCGCTGTTCTCCTCGCTGGTCTTCGTCCAGTTCTGGCTCACCGCGGACGAGGCGTTCGGCGTGACCCAGGCCAAGCAGAGCTTCGGGTTCATCGCCGCCGGGGGGCTGGTGGGGGCCGTCTCCGGGAGTGCGCTGGCCAGGCTGGTGCTCGGCTACGCCGATCCACGGCTGCTGCTGCTGATCTCGGTGGCCCTGACCTTGGGCGCCGCGGGGCTGGGCTACGCCCTGGTCCGATCCTGCGCCGTCGGCGAGGCCAGCGAGCCGGAGATGACGGTGACCAGCGCGGTCCCCGGCTACATGCGCGGCGATCCCTATCTGCGATTGCTGGCAGTCCTGGCCCTCCTGACCGCGGCCAGCGCCACCCTGATCGATTATCTGTTCAAGGCCTCGGTGTCGGCCGGAGTGTCCCCGGAGCGAATTCCCCGGCTGGTCGCCAACGTGTACCTGGGGCAGAACACGCTCGCGCTGCTGGTCGAGCTGGTGGTGGTGAAGACCCTGCTGCAGAGCACCGGCGTGACCCGCAGCCTCGCCCTGTTGCCCCTGGTCGTGCTGGGAGGCGCGTCGGGGTATGCGGTGGGCGGCGGCCTGGCGGTCGTGCTTGGTCTGAAGATCCTCGACGGCGGTCTCCGGCCCTCGCTCTACCGGGTGGGGACCGAGCTGCTCTTCCTTCCCATCGGCGCGGCGGTACGTCGGGTGATCAAGCCCTCCATCGACACGCTCGGGCAGCGCGGAGGGCAGGCACTGGTCTCGCTGCTTCTCCTCGGCGTGCCGCAGCTTCCGGACCGGGCGCAGATGGGCGCGGTCACCATTCTCTTGACGACCGTCGCCGTCGCCTGGGTCGGCGCCGCCCGGGTGCTGCGGCGCCATTACCTGAACCGTTTCCAGGAGGAGCTCGGCGCGGGCCGGGTCCAGATGGAGGGGGTGGGGACCCTGGACCTGGCCTCGGCGGAGATCCTGGTGAACGGGCTCGGCTCGTCCAACACCCGCGAGGTGCTGACCGCCCTGGACGTGCTCGCCCGTTCCAGGCGGCTCGGTCTGATTCCGGCGCTCATCCTCTATCATCCCGAGCCATCGGTGGTGCGCGCCGCGCTGGCGCACTTTTCCGGGTCGCGCCGGACGGACGTCGACGCGCTCCTCCCCTTCCTCTTTCGCCATCCCGACGAGGAGGTCCGCGCCGCAGCAGCGGAGCGGTGGCTCGAGGCGGGGAACACGCCGGAGGAGCTGCGCCGGGCGCTCGAGGACTCCAGCCCCCGGGTCCGTGCCGCGGCACTGGTCGCGCTCTCTTCCATCGACTCCGGCAAGGACGCACGAGAGGCCATGGCCCGCATCGTCGGCGATGGGCTCCCCGAGGCGCGGCGCGCGCTGGCCTGGGCCATCGCCAACGCCCCCCGCCCGGACCTGCTCCCGACGGTGGAGGGTCTCTTCCTCCGGGGAGACATCGAGACGCGCCGCGAGCTGCTCCGTGCCGCCCGCGGGTTACCCACCCCTCCGCCGGAGTTCGTCTCCGGGTTGATCTCCCTCCTTGCCCATCCGGTACTCCGCCCGGGAGTGAGGGAGGCGCTGGTCTCGGTGGGCGCGCCCGCCCGAGAGCAGCTGGAGGCGCTCCTTCTCGCTCGAGATACGCCCTTTCCAGTCGACCGGGAGCTGCCGGCGACGCTGGCTCGATTCCCTGCAGAAGCGGCGGCTCCCCCGTTGCTCCGGCGCCTGGTCCAGCCGCGCGGGGGGCTGTCCCGTTTCCGGTCCCTCCGCGCCTTGAACCAGCTCCGCCGCAGCAATCCCCGGCTGGCGCTGGATGAGGCCGCGCTCACCTCTGCCCTCGAGCTGGAGGTCGCCTCCGTCCTGAAGAACCGAGCGCTCCGGTTGACGGGACTGCGGATGGGCATTACCCCGGAACGGGAGAACCCCGCGGGGATGCTGCTGCTGGATCTCCTTCTGGACAAGGAGCGCCTGGCCGTCGAGCGCGTCTTCCGCGTGCTCGCGCTGCTCTTCCCCGGTGGACGCCTGGAGCAGGTCTATCTCGGGGCGCGCTCGGAGAGCCCGCGGCGGCGCGACGCAGCCCGGGAGGTGCTGGTCGAGCTGCTCCGGGCGCCCTGGCGAGAGCGGGTGGTGATGCTCCTCGAGCCGGACCAGGTGGATCCCGCGACGGTCCAGCGGCTGCTCGGCCCCCAGCCGACGACCGAGAGCTTCGTCACCGCGCTCCTCGCCCAGAGCAGCGAGGTGGTCCGGCTCCTGACGCCCTGTCTGGCCCATGCCGAAGGCTGGGTGAGCACGGTGCCCAGGCTTCGCGCCGGTCCGCGCTGTGGCGATGCGGAGGCCGCGGCCCTCGCCGACCAGGCCATCCAGCAGCTGGAGCGACGGGCGGAGCAGCGCCATGGCTGAGATCGATCCACCCATCCTCGCCGAGCGCGTGCTCCGGCTGAGCCGCTCCGCACCGTTCGACATGATGGCCGCCGATCAGCTGGCGCTGCTGGCCGCAGCGGGCCGGGAGCAAGCCTTCGCCGGCCGCACGGTGCTGGTCCACGCCGGAGAACGTTCCTCGGCGCACTTCCTTCCGCTGGCAGGCCGACTGCGGCTCATCTCGGACGGGCGGGAGCTCCCCTGGCCCCAGCTTCACTCCGGGCTGGGAGCGCTGTCGGTGCTCGGTCGGGGCGTCTTCCCCGCGGACCTGGTGGCCGACCCCGGCACGGTGCTCCTGGTGCTCGATCAGGACGCCTTGGTCGCGGTCCTCGAGGAGCACGGGCGGCTGAGCCGGGCCGTGCTCCGGGTGCTGGCCTCCAAGCTGCAAACTGTCCGCGGGATGATGGCCCCTCGACGGACTCCTCCTCCCGCGGGGGTGAGCGCGCGCCTGGACCTGGTCTCGCGGATGTTGCTCCTCCGCGAGGCTCTGGGTCTCGGCGCGGACGGGATGGCAGTGGTGGCCCGCCTGGCCCGGGTGGTCCACGCGCGGCGCTTCTCCCCGGGAGCAGCGCTCTGGGCGCCGGACCAGGTGGCGGACCTGGTCATCGTCGTCGAGGGCAGCCTCCGGCTCCACGGGAACGGGGCAGCAGAGCGGAACACCGAGCGGGGGGAGGCCCTGGGCCTGGTGGAGTCGGTGGCCGGCGTGCCGATGGAGGAGCAAGCGAAGGCCGTCGAGGAGACGACCGCGGTCGTCCTCAGTCACCCCGAGCTGACCGAGGCCATCGACGACGACGACCCGCTGTGCTTCGAGCTCATCCGCAGCTTTGCCGCGCAGATCTGGGCCGTGGTTCTCGCCGCGGAAGCGAGAGGCACCCCGTTCACCACCGTCGGCGCACCGGGGAGACCGCCGGCTACGACGTTGGCAGGATAAGGATCGACAGAGCACACCTCCGGGGCTGGTCCCGGGGCCACCGCGGAGCGAGCACATGCGGCCGAACATCTGCCTCCGGGTCTCTCGATCCTCCGGCCCGAGATGGGTGGGGCTCATGCTGGGCCTCGTCGTGGCCGAGGTGGCGCGGGCCGCCGAGGGTGCCGACGCAGGGACTCCGGTCGCGCCGGGCATCGCTGCCGCACCGGATGGCGGGGTTCCTCAGGCCGAGGTCCTGGCGCCGGACGGTGGGAGCAGCGAAGCGGCGCAAGACGCTCCCCGGCGCGAGCGCGCGGACTTTCGAGGGCAGTCCGATCCGCCGCCGACGACGGGGGACGTGCTGATCTGGGTTCCCCGGGTGATCCTCCTCCCCGCCTATCTGGTCACCGAGTACGTCGTCCGGGTCCCCCTCGGCGCGCTGTCCACCACCGCGGAGAAGAACGACTGGCCGCAGTGGCTGTTCAACTTCTTCGCCTTCGGCCCCGAGCACCGGGGCGGCATCTTCCCCACCTTCTTCCTCGATTTCGGGCTGCGTCCGAGCATCGGGCTGCACTTCTGGTGGAACGACACCTTCGTCCAGAACAACAAGCTCACCGCCAATGCCTCGTGGGGCGGATCGAACTGGATCACCCTGGCGGTCGGGGATCGCTACACCTTCGACGAGAAGAACTCGATCGCCATCGGAGCCCGATGGGCCCGACGGCCGGACAACCTGTATTACGGCATCGGGCCGGAGATCGACACCGACCTCCGCACCCGCTACGGCACCGACCTCATCTCGGGGGGCATCGAGTACGTCCACTCCCAGCGGGGCCTGGAGTTCAAGGTCGGGGCCCGCCTGGACCGGACCGTCTTCCGGAGCTACTCGTGCTGCAGCGATCCGACCCTGGCGCAGAGGGTGGAGCGAGGAGAGCTGCCCGCTCCTCCGGGATTCGAGGAGAACACCACCGCCGCCTCCATTCCCTTCCGGGTGGTCCTCGACACCCGTCCACCCGGGCCGATGCACCGGAGCGGCATCCGCACCGGCCTGGAGGTGGCCCCGGCCGTGGACGTGACCCGCGGGTTCGATCGCTCCTGGCTTCTCTACGGAGCGACGGTCCAGGGGTTCTGGGACATGACCGGCACCGGCCGGGTGCTCGGGCTCGGAGCATGGGCGGCCTTCGTCGACCCCCTGGGGAGTCAGCCAGTCCCGTTCACCAACTACGTGACGCTCGGAGGCGCTGACCCGTTTGCCGGATTCGTCACCGGGTCTCTGCGCGACCGGAGTGCCGTGGCGCTGCAGCTCTCCTACAACTGGCCGGTCTTCGTCTTCCTCGACGGAGTCGCCGCGGTCTCGTTCGGGAACGTCTTCGACGCGCATCTCCGAAACTTCGACTTCGACCTGCTTCGCATGTCGGCAGAGCTCGGGGTCCGGACCCGAGGATCGGGCACCAGCTCGTTCCAGCTCATCATCGGGGTAGGCACGGAGACGTTCCGCCAGGGCTTCGCGCTGGCCACCTTCCGCTTCTCCTTCGGGGTCACCTATGGGCTCTAGAGAGCAGGATGTCACGCAGCCCCAGCACCCAGGCCAGCGAGGCGAGCCAGGCGCCGAGAACGTCGGTGGGGTGATGCACGCCCAGATACAGCCGCGAACCGCTGATCACCGCGGTGAAGGCCGCTCCGCCGAGGATCGCCACCCATCGGTAGCGCGTGTTCCAGGCGAGCACGGCCACCGAGACCGCGAGCGCCATCGAGCCCATGGCGTGGCCGCTGGGGAAGCTGAAGCTCGTCTCCGGGGCGGGAGAGGGCCAGAGCACGGGGCGATCGCGTCCGAAGAGCCGCTTGGTCGCATCGCTCAGCAACCACGACCCGAGCATCGAGAAGGCGAAGAAGGAGAACCGCGCCGCCTCCCGTCGGATGAGCAGCCACAGCGCCAGGAGCACCGAGACGGGAATCACTCCGTACCAGGTGCCGACCCGCGAGGCGGTCAGCATCACCCGGTCGGCCAGCGGGGAGGAATGGGCGTGGAGCCAGGTGAGCACCGCCACATCCCAGGGGGGTGGCTGGCGGTGAACCACCTCCCGCGCCAGGATGGCGAAGAAGCAGAGCGGGACCAGCACCCCCAGGAACAGGGCGAGGATTCGCCGCCGATGGCGGTTGAGCAGCTGGCCCAGGAAGTCCAGGAAGCGGCGACTCCCGGTCGCGGCCGGAGAATGCGAGGCATCCACGGGAACTGGATAGCGCGCTGGGCCTCCCTGGCGCTGCTGGAATGCGTGGCGGCCTGTGCTCCGAGCATTCGACAGTTCTCCACGAAACCGGTGGTCCTCAAGGACGACGATCGCCGTCCGTTCCCGGGACCGATCGAGGAGTCGTTCTCCCCGCTGGGATGGGATGCAGCGGACCACATCCTCTTCCGACCGCTGAGCCACGCCTTCCTGCTCGAGCAGGGCTCCCCGGCGATCGACGTCAACGCGCTCGACGAGGTCCCGGACTCCAGCTGGTACGTGAACCGCATCAGCCGCCGGCCCATGTCCCCGGAGGAGATCGCCCGCGGAGCCTGTCACCGAACGGCGCCCGAGGAGGAGCTCCCGTGGACGGTGGTGGGGGCCAAGCTGAACGGGGCCAATCCGGGGTTCCAGATCAAGACCGCTGCCGGGGCGAACTACCTCCTCAAGTTCGACGACCCCAAGCAGTTCGAGCGGGCCTCCACCGGAGACGTGGTGGGCAGCCGGCTCTACTACGCGGCCGGTTTCCAGGTGCCCTGCAACCGGGTGGTGTACCTCCGGAGCACCGACCTGGTCGTCTCCGACAAGCCGCCGAAGGATGCCTCGAAGGTGGTCACCCGCGAGACGATCGACGAGATGCTGAAGTTCGCGCAGCAGGAGACGAACGGGACGTACCGTGCGGTGGCCAGCGAGTTCATCCCCGGAAGACCGAACGGACCCTGGAACTACAGCGACCGCCGGGGGGATGATCCCAACGACCGGATCGACCACCAGGACCGCCGCGAGCTTCGCGGCTCACGGGTGCTGGGGGCGTGGATCAACCACCACGACGCGCGCTCCCAGAACACCCTCAACACCTGGATGACCACCAGCGAGGGAATGGGGTACCTGGACCACTACGTCATCGACTGGGGCGACACCCTGGGAGGCCTGTCGTATGGCGACGAGTTCTCCCGACGGGTGGGCTACACGTACTACATCGACTTCGGGCAGATTGGCGCCGACTTCATCACCTTCGGCATCCCCCAGCGGCCCTGGGAGCGCGCGAAGTACGGGCCGGCCGGGGAGATCTTCGGCTACTTCAACGACACCGACTTCGTCCCCGAGGACTGGCATGTCGGCTACCCCAACGTCGCCTTCTCCGCGATGGAGGAGCAGGACGCCGCGTGGATGGCGCGGATCATCGCCCGCATCGACGAGACCGCGATCGACCTGGTGGTGGACCAGGCGCGGCTCAGTGCGCCCATCGCCAGCTCGGAGCTGAAGCGGATCCTGAAGGGGCGACGGCTGCGGATCCTCCAGCGTTACCTGACGCGGGTCTCGTCCTTGACCGATCCCGAGCTCGGGCAGGACGGGGTCACGTTGTGCGTGCACGACCGGGCGGAGGAGGCCGGCCTCGGGGCCGGTCCCGCGCCGGGCGTTCGACTCTGGTACTCGCCGACGGCCTCCCTGGGACTCGAGGTCGACCGTCCGGAGCCGGCCAAGCTGTGCGTGGTGCTGCCCAGGGGGGAGACCGGCTACCGGATCGTCGACCTGGTCACCGGCCGCCCCGGACAGGGACCGCTGCGGCTGCACCTTGCCGAGCAAGGCGGAGTCCTCCGTGTGGTGGGCGTCGAGCGCCCGGAAGGCAATCCCCCTCCCGGGAGCTGAGCTCCGGGCGGGCTACCACCTCCCGGCGATGCTGATGCCCATCATCCCCGGGCCGATGGCCGGGGTGACGACGGTGGGCGTCTGTCCCTTCGCCACCGCGACGTGCAGCGCGGGAATGGCCCACCCGATGGTTCCGCCGAGCACCGCGCCGGCGATCACGTCGGTGGCCCAGTGGCGGTCGGCCATGATCCGCAGAACGCCGGTGAGGGTGGCCACCCCGACCGTGGCCGGACAGGCCACGGCGCCCCATCCGGTGTGCGTGGTGTCGAGGTAACCGTGGTGGAAGCACTCCAGCGCCACCGCGGCGAAGACCAGCGTGGTGTGGCCGCTGGGGAACGACTGGTACTTGCTCCCGGTCTGGCAATCCTGGAGGTTGGGGTTGGTGACGCACTCCTGGACGAAGGGCCGCTCCCGGGCGGTGAGGTGCTGGAGCGAAAGGGCGGCGAAGGTGGCGGTGAGCAGCGTCTCGGCGTCCAGCACCATCAATCGCCAGGCGATGTCCCACCGCTCGTGCTCCACGCCGGCCACCAGGGTGGCGTTGATCAGCGGGAAGGCCGAGAGGGCAAAGGCGCCGACGTCGCTGAGGGTCGACGCCGTCGCCCGGCCGTTCTCGCTGGAGAGGCGGAGCCCGCCACGCACCCAGTCGTCGAAGCCATTCCCGGCCCACTTGGGTTCCGTGGGAGCGGACACGCCGAACTGGACGACGCTCAGCGCGCCGACCAGTCCCCCGGTGGCCACGATGTCCCAGACCCCGACGGTGGGCAGTCCGTGCGCGGGCCAGGGCGGTGAAGCCAGGCTCGGGAGAGCGGCGGTGGCACCCGGAGGGGCGGCGTTCCCGGGAGCGGGCGGAACCGCCGGGGCGGGGACGACGGTCTCCGGGGCGGCGGCCGGAGGCGGAGGCTGCGGCGCCGTTTCGCCCGACGACCGGGGCACGGCCGAGGCCTGGGCCATCACCGCGGCGACCACCACCGCCAGCGCATTCATCACGCGGGTCTTACCAGAACCGCCACCACGGCTTTCCCGGACTCGGGGCGGCGGCGGGCGCGGGAATCGCATCGCCAACGAATGACGAGGATCGAGCCAGGGCCTCGTGGCGGGACGTGCCCTCCCCGACGCCTCCGTGGCACGCCATCTGCCCCGTCCTCCATGCGAGTTGCAGGGCCGGGCAGACATCCGGGTCGCCACGGCACGGGCTCGAGGCTGTGACAAATTCGTTACCTGCCCGACCGATCCGACAAATCTGTCTGGCGGAGTGCGTCACGACCTCCAACTGGCCGCGGGATACCCGACCGTCAAGTTTCCGACCGGTCGGCAGGTGCGGACACTTTCGTTCCCTTTCGACTCGATTCCTACCTTTTCGTCTGATGGTCGGAATGTCAGCCCACCGCGCTCCTCAGGGCGGCGCGGCACGCTGTGCGTGGTCCAGCGCTTGCAGCCTCCGCTGTCGGCCCGCATGGGCCTAAGGAGATCGGAATGACCAAAAGGGGCCTGGGGCTCACGGCATTGGCTTGTGCTCTCACCTTCACGGCGTCGAGCGCGCGCGCGGAGGAGACGATCAAGGTCGGAATCCTCCACTCCCTCTCCGGGACGATGGCGATCAGCGAGACGTCGCTGAAGGACGTGGCGCTGATGACCATCGACGAGATCAACGCCAAGGGGGGCGTGCTGGGAAAGAAGATCGAGCCGGTGGTGGTGGACCCCGCCTCCAACTGGCCGCTGTTCGCCGAGAAGGCCCGCCAGCTGCTCACCAAGGACAAGGTGGCCGCGGTCTTCGGGTGCTGGACCTCGGTCTCCCGCAAGTCCGTCCTCCCGGTGTTCGAGGAGCTGAACGGCCTGCTCTACTACCCGGTGCAGTACGAGGGCGAGGAGCTGAGCAAGAACGTCTTCTACACCGGAGCGGCCCCCAACCAGCAGGCGATCCCCGCGGTGGAGTACTTGATGTCCAAGGAGGGCGGCGGCGCGAAGCGGTTCTTCCTGCTCGGGACCGACTACGTCTACCCCAGGACCACCAACAAGATTCTCCGGGCGTTCCTGCACTCCAAGGGAATCACCGACAAGGACATCCAGGAGACGTACACGCCCTTCGGGCACAGCGACTACCAGACCATCGTCGCGCAGATCAAAGCGTTCGGCGCAAGCGGGCACGCCGCCGTCGTCTCCACCATCAACGGCGACTCGAACGTCCCCTTCTACAAGGAGCTGGGCAACCAGGGCCTGAAGGCGACCGACATCCCGGTGGTCGCGTTCTCGGTCGGCGAGGAGGAGCTGCGGGGCATCGACACCAAGCCGCTGGTGGGCCACCTGGCCGCCTGGAATTACTTCATGTCGGTCAAGAACCCGGTGAACACCGCCTTCATCGCCCAGTGGAAGGCCTACGTGAAGAAGAACAACCTCCCCGGCGGTGACGCGCGCGTCACCAACGACCCGATGGAGGCCACCTACGTCGGCATCCACATGTGGGCCCAGGCGGTGAAGAAGGCCGGGACCACCAAGGTGGACGCGGTTCGCGCCGCGATGAGCGGCCAGACCTTCGCTGCGCCCTCGGGCTTCACCTTGAAGATGGACGAGACCAACCACCACCTGTGGAAGCCGGTGATGATCGGCGAGGTGCAGGGCAACGGTCAGTTCTCGGTGGTGTGGAAGACCAGCAAGCCCGTCCGGGCGCAGCCCTGGAGCCCGTTCATCCCCGGCAATGAGAAGCGTGCCGAGCGCTGAGCCGCGCCGTTTCCTCACTCTGCTGATCCTGCTCACGGCGGTCGCGGCCCGCGCTGGCGAGGCCGCCCCGCCCGAGCCACGTCCGGCCCCGAGCCTCGATGCCGCCACCCTGGACCGTCTGGTCAAACCGGAGTCTCGCGACGAGACCATCGCTTCCCTGGTGGAAGCGTCCGACGTGCACGCTCTGCCCGTCCTCCGGGCGCTCCTGGAGGGGAACCTCTACGTCGGCCAGACGGTGCTGGTCGACCAGGAGGGTACGCTCCAGGATGCGCTCACCGGTGCTCCGGCATCGGTCGACCGTGAGCAGCTGGAGCAGGTGACGATCAACAACCGGCTCCGGCGCAGCCTGGAACGGGCGGTGGCGGCCCTCTCCCTCTTCGAGGGCTCCCCGGCCGACCGACTCGCCGCCGCGCGGGTGCTCCAAGAGAATCCGGCCCCGGAGGTGCTCCCGGCGGTCCAGAAGGCGCTCGCCGGCGAGAAGGACCCCAGGGTGAAGGAGGCCCTGAGGGCGACCGCGGCGATGCTCGCCCTGGCCAGCGACGATCCCGCCCAGCGGCTCGCCGCCATCGAGGAGCTCCGGAAGGTCCACGCCAAACGGCAGCTGATGCAGCGCCTCGAGGTGGAGCAGGACCCCACGGCGCTCGCCGCGCTCAAGGACGCGATCCGCGACGTGGACCACGCGCTGGAGCGCGCGGCGATGGTCGGGCTCCTCTTCTCCGGCCTCAGCCTGGGGAGCGTCCTGCTGCTCGCCGCGCTCGGCCTGGCCATCACTTTTGGATTGATGGGCGTCATCAACATGGCCCACGGCGAGCTGCTGATGGTTGGCGCCTACGCCACCTGGCTGGTCCAGACGGCATTTCGGGGGTCTCACCACTTCGACTGGTACCTGCTGGCCGCGCTCCCGGCGTCCTTCCTCGCCGCGGCGCTGGTCGGCGCGCTGCTGGAGATCACCGTGGTGAGGAAGCTCTACGGCCGGCCGCTGGAGACGCTGCTCGCCACCTGGGGCGCGAGCCTGCTCATCATCCAGGCGGTGCGCGTGGCCTTCGGCGCCCAGAACGTGGAGGTCTCGAACCCCAGCTGGATGTCCGGCGGAGTCGCCCTGCTCCCGGACCTGGTCCTGCCCTGGAACCGCATCGTGATCCTCCTCTTCTCCGCCACCGTCCTGCTCGGGGTGTGGGCCCTGCTCACCCGGACCCGGCTGGGGCTCCTGGTCCGCGCGGTCACCCAGGACCGGCAGCGCGCCGCGGGGCTGGGCGTGCGGACGCCGCGGGTGGACCTGCTCGCCTTCGCCATCGGCTCGGGCATCGCCGGGCTGGGCGGGTGCGCCCTCTCGCAGATTGGCAACGTGGGCCCCGAGCTCGGCCAGGGCTTCATCGTCGACTCCTTCATGGTGGTGGTGCTGGGAGGCGTGGGTCAGCTCGCGGGGACCACCATCGCCGCGGGGAGCCTGGGGGTGGTGAACAAGCTGCTCGAGCCCTGGGCCGGAGCGGTGATGGCGAAGATCGTCGTCCTGGTGTTCGTCATCGTTTTCATCCAGCGGCGCCCGCAGGGGCTGTTCGCGCTGCGCGGGCGGGCACTGGAGGAGGGGTGAGCACGGCCACCGCAGTCCTCCCCCCGTCGGCGATGATGCGGTCCGACCCCGGCCGCCGGCTCTACCCGCGGAAGGTCTGGGCGGTGATCCTCGCCGTCTACGGTGGGCTGGTGATCGCGCTGCCGGCGCTCCACCTCCTGGTGCCGGCCAGCTCGCCGCTCCACCTCTCCGACTACACCGTCACCCTGGTCGGGAAGATCCTCTGCTACGCCACGGTGGCCCTGGCGATGGACCTGGTCTGGGGCTACACCGGCATCCTCTCGCTGGGCCACGGGCTGTTCTTCGCCCTCGGCGGCTATGCGATGGGCATGTACCTGATGCGGGCCATCGGCCGGGACGGCGTGTACGGCGACCCGGTGTTGCCCGACTTCATGGTGTTCCTCGACTGGAAGCACCTGCCCTGGTACTGGCTCGGCTCCAATCATTTCTTCCAGCAGGCACTCCTGGTGGTGCTGGTGCCGGCGCTCCTGGCCTTCGTCTTCGGCTGGTTCGCCTTCCGCTCCCGCATTCGAGGCGTCTACTTCTCGATCATCACCCAGGCGCTGACCTACGCAGCGATGCTGCTGTTCTTCCGGAACCAGACAGGGTTCGGGGGGAACAACGGCTTCACCGACTTCAAGCGCATCCTCGGCTTCCCGCTGGCGAGCCCTCACACCCGGGTGGCCCTGCTGGTGCTCTCGGCCACCCTGCTTCTTTCGGTCCTGGTGCTCTGCCGGGCCCTGGTGCTGTCCAAGCTGGGTCGGGTACTCACCGCCATCCGCGACGCCGAGGACCGGGTGCGGTTCTGCGGCTACGACCCGGTGCGGTTCAAGCTCTTCGTCTGGACGCTCTCCGCGGCGATCTGCGGGATCGCCGGCGCGCTCTACGTGCCCCAGGTGGGCATCATCAACCCCAGCGAGATGTCCCCGGCCAACTCCGTGGAGATCGCCATCGCCGTCGCGCTCGGCGGCCGGGGAACGCTGCTCGGCCCCATCCTCGGAGCCGCGCTGCTCCACGGCGCCAAGAGCGTGCTCACCGTGGCCTTCCCCGAGCTGTGGCTGTTCGTGCTCGGGCTGTCGTTCATCGTGGTGACCCGCTGGTTGCCGCGCGGGGTGCTCGGGCTCTTCTGGAGGGAGGGCGGGTCGTGAACCTCGACACCCCGGCCGGGCCCATCCTCTACTTGAGCGGGGTCACCGTCAGCTTCGATGGCTTCAAGGCCCTCGACTCGCTCAGCCTCATGGTGGAGCCGGGCGAGCTCCGCTGCATCATCGGACCGAACGGCGCGGGCAAGACGACGTTGATGGACGTCATCACCGGCCGCACCCGTCCGGACGCCGGCGACGTTCAGTACGGCGAGGCGCACGACCTCACCCGGATGTCCGAGGCGGAGATCGTCGACGCCGGCATCGGCCGCAAGTTCCAGAAGCCCACCATCTTCCGCGCCCACACGGTGTTCGAGAACCTCGAGCTATCGCTGAAGATGGACAAGCGGGTCCTCCCCACCCTGCGCGCCCGGCGCACGCCCGAGCAGGACGCGCGCATCGACGAGGTCCTCGGCCTCATCGGCCTCCGGGCGAAGGCCGGGGTCCGGGCGGATCTCCTCTCTCACGGCGAGAAGCAGTGGCTGGAGATCGGGATGCTGCTGGTGCTGGAGCCGGGGCTGCTCCTGCTGGACGAGCCGGTCGCCGGGATGAGCGACGAGGAGACCGAGCGGACCGGGGAGCTCCTCCGCTCGCTGGCGGGGAAACACTCACTGGTGGTGGTGGAGCACGACATGCACTTCGTCGACACCCTCGCCAGCAAGGTGACCGTGCTCCACGAAGGCCGCGTCCTGGCCCAGGGCTCCATGGACACGGTCCGGAAGGACCCCCGCGTCATCGACGTCTACCTGGGGCGCTGATGCTGAGTGTGCACGGACTCGACCAGTACTACGGAGGGAGCCACACGCTCCGGGCGATCGACCTGGAGGTGCCGGCGGGGACCTGCACCGCCCTGCTGGGACGCAACGGGGTGGGCAAGACGACGCTCCTCCGCTGCCTGATGGGCGAGCTCCCGGTGAAGCGGGGCACGGTGCAGCTCGGTGGGGAGGAGGTCACCCGGCTTCCCTCCTACGAGCGGGCCCGTCTGGGCATGGGCTACGTGCCGCAGGGACGGGAGATCTTCTCCCGGCTGACGGTGGACGAGAACCTCAGCGTGGGCGAGTCGGCCGCCCGTGGCCCTACCATGCCCCGCGCCGAGCTGGAGGAGCTCTTCCCCATCCTCGGCACCATGCGGACCCGCCGCGGCGGCGACCTCTCGGGCGGTCAGCAGCAGCAGCTGGCCATCGCCCGGGCCCTCGTTTCGCGGCCGAGGCTCCTGCTGCTCGACGAGCCGACCGAGGGCATCCAGCCGTCCACCATCAAGGAGATCGGCCGTGTGCTCCGGGCGCTGCTGGAGCGGAACATGACCATCGTCCTGGTGGAGCAGTACCTGGACTTCGCCCTCGAGCTGGCCGAGCACTGCGCGGTCCTCTCCCGGGGGGAGATCGTCCTGCGGGGCCGCATCTCCGAGCTCGACCCCGCCCAGGTCAGGCGACACCTCTCGGTGTGATCCGCGCTACAAGGCACTCCATGGCTCGGGGCCACCTTGCCTTCCGGCAGGCCGGGACGGGAACGGCGGTGGAGACCGCGTACGCCGAGAGCCCGCTCCGGTTCCTCACCCCGCGCAACCACGGCAGCGCGGCCTGGGCCTACACCAGCACGCTGGGGGGAGGACTGGTCGACGGCGACCGGCTGGCACTGGAGATCTCGGTCGGCCCCATGGCGCGGGCCTTCGTCTCCTCGCAGGGCCCGACACGGGTATTCCGCTCGTCCCGGGGTGCCGTCTCGGAGACGCTGGCCCGGGTGGACGAGGGCGGGGCGCTGGTGCTCGTCCCCGACCCGACGGCCTGCTTCGCCGGCGCCCGGTACACGCAACGCACCGAGGTGACGCTCGCGCCCGGTGCCTCGCTCGTGCTCTGGGAGGTGCTCTCCGCCGGACGAGAGCGCTGGGGCTTCACCCGCTGCCAGAGCACGCTGCGCGTCATGCCCTTCCTCGACGAGCGCTGGCTGCTCGACCCGGAGCACGGTCCGCTCGAGGAGCGAATGGGCCGCTTCGGGGCCATCGGCACCTTGCTCCTGGTGGGGCCGCTGTTCTCCATCATTGCTGAGGCAATTCGCGCGCACGTCGAGGATGGCCCCGCGCGGCCGGGCGCGCCGCTGGTCGAGTCGGCCAGTCCGCTGCGCGACGGCGCGCTGGTGGTTCGCCTCGCCGCCCCCTCGGTGCAGCAGCTCGTGCAGCGGCTGCGCCACCACCTCGCCACCCTCCCCTCCCTGCTCGGGGACGACCCCTGGAGGCTCGATGCATCTGTCGCCGCGTGACATCGACAAGCTCATCCTTCACGGCGGGGGGTTCCTCGCCCAGAAGCGCCTGGCCCGCGGGCTGCGGCTGAACTACCCCGAGGCGGTGGCGCTGATCTCCGCGCAGATCCTCGAGCTGATCCGCGACGGCCGCAGCGTGGCGGAGCTGATGGATCTCGGCCGCCGGATGCTCGGCCGCGGGCAGGTGCTCCCCGGGGTGCCCGAGCTCATCGCCGAGGTACAGGTGGAGGGGACCTTTCCCGACGGCACCAAGCTGGTCACCGTCCACCATCCGATCGCGCTGGAGCAGGGAGATCTCGCCCTGGCATTGCAGGGGAGCTTCCTCCCGGTGCCGAAGTCGTTCCCCCCCGCCGAGGCGGTGCCCACACCCGGCGAGGTGATGGCAGCGGGCGGAGAAATAGAGCTCAACGCCGGCCGGGAGACGGTGAGCCTCGCCGTCCTCAACCGCGGTGACCGCCCCATCCAGGTGGGCAGCCACTACCCCTTCGCCGAGACCAACCGGGCGCTGGAGTTCGACCGGGGGCGCGCCTACGGCATGCGGCTCGACATTCCAGCCGGGACCGCGGTGCGCTTCGAGCCCGGGGAGAGCAAGACGGTGCAGCTGGTCGCCTTCGCCGGCGCGCGGGTGGTGCACGGCGGAAACGCGCTGGGCGACGGGGAGGTGACCGAGTCCGGCCGGGCGCGGTTCCTGGCCAGGGCCAAGGATCGCGGCTTCCACCACCGGGAGCAGCCGTGAGCCGCCGCCTGGACCGGCGCCACTACGCCGACCTCTACGGACCCACCACCGGGGACCGGGTCCGGCTGGGCGACACCGCGCTGGTGGCGGAGGTGGAGCGCGACCTCACGACCTACGGCGAGGAGTGCAAGTTCGGCGGCGGGAAGGTGCTGCGCGACGGGCAGGGCCAGAAGGCAGGCGCCCTGGACCGCGACGCGCTCGACGTGGTCCTCACCAACGCGCTGATCGTCGATCACAGCGGCATCTACAAGGCAGACGTGGGGATCAAGGATGGTCGCATCACCGGCATCGGCAAGGCGGGGAACCCGGACGTCATGGCCGGGGTGACGCCGGGGATGGTGGTGGGGGTGACCACCGAGGCCATCGCCGCGGAGGGCCTCCTCCTGACCGCGGGGGGCATCGACAGCCACATCCACTTCATCAGTCCGCAGCAGGCCGACGAGGCGCTGGCCAGCGGCATCACCTCGTGGATCGGCGGCGGCACCGGCCCGGCGACGGGGACCAACGCCACCACCTGCACGCCCGGAATCTGGAACACGGCGCGGATGCTGGAGGCGGTGGACGACATCCCGCTCAACATCGGCTTCACCGGCAAGGGGAACACCTCGCGCCCCGAGGGGCTGCTCGATCAGCTCCGCGCCGGGGCCATCGGCCTCAAGCTGCACGAGGACTGGGGGACCACGCCCGCAACCATCGACACCTGCCTCACCCTCGCCGAGGCCGAGGACGTGCAGGTCACCATCCACACCGACACCCTGAACGAGTCGGGCTTCGTCGACGATTCCATCGCTGCCTTCGGCGGCCGGACCATCCACACCTATCACTCGGAGGGTGCCGGCGGCGGGCATGCCCCGGACATCCTCCGGGTCTGCGGCGTGCCGCACGTGCTGCCGTCGTCGACCAACCCCACCCGTCCCTTCACGGTGAACACCCTCGACGAGCACCTGGACATGCTCATGGTCTGCCACCACCTGGATCGGGAGATCCCCGAGGACGTGGCGTTCGCCGAGAGCCGCATCCGGGCCGAGACCATCGCCGCCGAGGACATCCTCCACGACCTGGGGGCGATCAGCATGATGTCCAGCGACAGCCAGGCCATGGGGCGGGTGGGCGAGGTGATCACCCGGACCTGGCAGACCGCCCACAAGATGCGGGAGCAGCGGGGGCGCCTCCCCGAGGAGCGGGGGGACAACGACAACCTCCGCATCCGCCGCTACGTCGCGAAGTACACCGTCAACCCGGCCATCGCCCACGGCTTCGCCCACGAGACCGGCTCGGTGGAGGTGGGCAAGCTCGCCGATCTCGTCCTGTGGAAACCCGGCTTTTTTGGGATCAAGCCCGAGCTGGTCCTCAAGGGTGGCTTCATCGCCTGGGCGCAGATGGGGGACGCCAACGCCTCCATCCCCACGCCCCAGCCGCTGATCATGCGGCCGATGTTCGGCGCCCGGGCGCCGGGGGCGATCAGCCTCGCTCTGGTCTCCGGGCGGGCGCTGGCCGAGGGAACGGTGGCGAGGCTCGGGCTCGGCAAGCGGCTCAGTGCAGTGCGCGGATGCCGCGGCCTCGGAAAGCGGCACATGAAGCTCAACGACGCCCTGCCCGCGCTGGAGGTCGACCCCGAGACCTACCAGGTGCGTGCCGACGGCGTGCTGCTCCGCTGCGAGCCGGCGCGGTCGCTGCCCCTCGCCCAGAGGTATTCGCTGTTCTAGCGCCCATGAGGACCTGGCGACTTCTCCAGCTGGCCGATACGGCGTTCCCCACCGGCGGCTTCGCCCACTCGGGGGGACTCGAGGCGGCGGCACAGGCGGGCGAGGTCTCCGATCTGGCGGCGTTCACCCGGGGCACGCTCTGGCAGGCCGGGTTCGGCGCGCTTCCCCTCCTCCGGGACGCCTGGGACGACCCGGGTGCGCTGGCCCGGCTCGATGCCCGGGCGGACGTCTTCCTCGCCAACCACGTCGCCAACCGGGCGAGCCGGACCCAGGGCGGCGCGTTCTTCTCCACCTGCGCGCGCGTCTTCCCCGCCGAGGCGCCCCGGCTGCCCGAGGGCCTGGGCATGCACCTCGCGCCGCTCTGGGGCGCGGTGTTCCGCGCGCTGGGGATGTCGCTCGACGAGGCGCGGTCGCTGTTCCTGTGGAGCGCTGCCCGGGGCGTTCTCTCCGCCGGCGTCCGGCTGGGTTTGGCCGGGACGTACGAGGCGCAGCGGATGCTGGTGGATCTCGCCCCCACGCTGGACGCGGTGGCCGCTCGCTGCGGCGCGCTCGGCGCCGAGGACCTGGCCCAGCCAGCGCCGCTGCTGGATCTCCTGCTCGGCACCCACGATCGTCTCCACTCCCGGCTGTTCCAGTCCTGAAGGAGTCCCCGGATGGGCCACGAAGGCGACCACACCCACGCCGACCACCCGGGCCACTACCACCAGCGCGAGCGCCCGATGCGGCGCGACACCCGCGACCGGGCCTTCACCGTCGGCGTCGGCGGCCCGGTGGGGAGCGGAAAGACGGCCCTGGTGCTCGCCCTGTGCCGGCTGCTCCGGGACCGGCTCAGCCTGGGGGTGGTGACCAACGACATCTTCACCCGGGAGGACGCCGAGTTCCTGGTCCGCAACGAGGCGCTCCCCACCGAGCGCATCCGGGCGGTGGAGACCGGGGGCTGTCCCCACGCCGCCATCCGCGAGGACATCAGCCACAACCTCCTGTCGCTGGAGCGGCTGATGAAGGAGGTGCGGCCCGCGCCCGAGCTGCTCTTCGTCGAGAGCGGCGGCGACAACCTGGCGGCGCAGTACAGCCGCGAGCTGGCGGATTTCACCATCTACGTCATCGACGTCGCCGGTGGAGACAAGGTGCCGCGCAAGGGCGGCCCGGGCATCACCCAGTCGGATCTCCTGGTGATCAACAAGACCGACCTCGCGCCGCACGTGGGCGCAGATCTGGAGGTGATGGACCGTGACGCGAGGAGGATGCGCGGCGCCGGCCCCACCGTGTTCGCCCAGGTGACCCACGGGGTGGGCGTGGAGGAGATCGCCGCCCACGTGCTCCGCGCCTCCGGGCGCTGACCAGGGCGGGACACGAGCTGCCGCATGGCTCCGGCCGAGGGGCTTGGCTTACAGTCCGGCGGGCCTATGCCGAGCTCGCCCGGCTGGGCCTGGTGGTGACCCGCACCCCGGCAGGGACGGAGGTCATCCGCAACGGCTTCCATGAGCGGAAGCCGTCCGGAGTCGAGGCCCGCCGCCAGTTTGTCGACCGGGTGCTCCAGGAGGCCAGGCTGGAGCACGGCCTGGACGTGGAGGCGCTGATCGGCCTGCTGCGCGGATCCCGGACACACCGGACGCCGCCCGAGGTCTCGGTGGTGGAGTGCAGCGCGACCCAGAGCACTGATCTCGCCGAACAGCTCTCACGGCGGTGGCGGGTGAAGGCCCGCGGATGGGTCCTCGACCGGGGGGAGCCGCCCGCCGGCCCGGTCGTCGGGACGTACTTCCACTACAACGACATCCGCCTGCGCTGGCCACAGAGACTGCCCCAGATCCATTTCCTTCCGATCGTCCCCGAGGCCAGCCTCGCCGGAACGCTGTCCGGTGCGCGGCGGCGCTCCGGGAAGCTGACGGTCCAGCTCTGTGAGCACGACGCAGCGATGGCCGGGAACATCGCCGCGGACCTGGTGCGAATCCTTTCCCCGGATCGGTTCCGCGTGACCACCCGCGTGGTCCCCCGGGCCGAGGAGGCGTTGGAGGGTCCCGCCTCCGCCGGCCCGCTCCTGCTCTCGCCCAGGATGTGGGGTGAGCTCCCCACCAGGCTGCGCGAGGACCCCCGGGTGCATCAGGTCCGCTACATCTTCGATGCCGAGGCGCTCGATGCGCTGGGGCGGGCCCAGCAATGGGAGGCCGCATGAGGCAGATCGCGCGCAAGGGGGGGTTCCTGCTGGCCGCCGTACTCCTCGCCGGAGCCAGTCGACCGGCCAGCGCCGCCGTGCCGGACCGTGCCTCCGTCGAGCAGCTCCTGGCGAAGATGCAGTCCGCCATCGTCGCGCGAGACCTCGACGGCTTGCTCGGCGCGTACGACCCGGGGGACCAGGCGCTGGTCGCCCGGGTGCGCGGCGAGGCGCAGGGATGGTTCGCTCTGGAGGGCGCACGGGTCGCCTACCAGCTGGGTTTGCTCACGCCGGCCCAGGAGAGCCTCGAGGCGGTGGTGCTGCGGGAGATCCGCTGGCGCGAGCACGGCCGCGACCAGATCGAGGCGAAGTGGGAGACGGTCCAGCTCCGTCAGCTGGCGACCAGATGGAGGATCACCACCGAGGCTGAGCGGACCTTCGCCCGGGCGACCAGCACCGATCTGCGCGTGGAGCTCCACCCGGAGGACGGAACCATACGGGGCTCCTCGAAGCTCGAGGTGGAGGTGATCGCCCCCGGGGAGGATTCCCTGATTCTGGTATTGAACCGTGGCCTGGCGGTGAAGTCGATCCGGGACGGCGGCGGGCGCACGGTCCGCTTCTCGCGCGAGGCGGATGCGATCTCCGTTCCCCAGCAGCGTTCGCTCCGGTCGGGAGAGCGACGGACCTTCGCCATCGAGTTCGCCGGGACGTTCTTCAACGAGAGCAAGGAGCAGGGCTACTCGCAGGTGAGCATCGCGCCGGCGGGCTCCTTCGCCAGCTGGGTCACCGAGTGGTACCCGAGGGTGCAGGGCAGCGGATCGAAGTCACCGGGCCGCATCACCTTCGACGTGCCGGAGGGTGTGACCGTCGCCAGCAGCGGTCGCCTCACCGAGACCCGGAGCGTCGGGGCCCGTTCGCGCCAGGTGTTCTCCGTCGACCGGCCACTGGACTTCTCCTTCGCCGTGGCCCGCTACTTTCACCGGGAGAAGACCGTCGGGGGCGTGCGCCTGGGGATCTACCTCCTCCGCGGTGGGGAGCCGAAGGCCGAGCTCTACCTGCGAGAGGCCACCCGGATCCTGGAGATCGAGCAGTCCCTGTACGGCCCCTACCCCTTCGATGGATACGCGGTCGTGGAGATCCCCTCGGACGTGACCGGCGGGCTCGGGGGCTCCAGCGAGCAGGGAATGAACCTGTTTCCGGTCGGCGTCCTCCCCGAGACGGGGTTCCCGCTCCTCCTGGTGGCCCACGAGATGGGGCACAGCTGGTGGGGCAATCTCGTCGGCTCCACCGGCGGACCGATCGTCGACGAGGGCCTGGCGCAGATGTCGGCGGTCCTCTGTCTCCTGGAGCTCCAGGGCGAGAGGGCGGTGCGGAGCTTTCTGAAGAACGGCGTCCCGGGCTACGCGCAGTCCGCGACGCAGTACTTCCTGCGCTTCGCTGGCCCTGGCGGGAAGGACTATCCCCTCAGCGCCACGGCCCAGGGCTCGGACGCAGCCGGCGCGATGCACGACATCGCCGACACCAAGGGGATGTTCGTCTACGAGATGCTGCGCGAGCGGATCGGCCACGCTGCCTTCGTCGGCGGGCTCAGGTCGGTGGTGGAGAGCTTCGCCGGAAAGAACGTCTCGCTCGGCGATCTCCGCGTGGCCTGGGAGCGCACCAGCGGCCAAGACCTGTCGCAGTTCTGGGGTCAGTGGATGGACCGGACGGGAGCGCCCGACCTCGGGCTGGAGTGGACCGCGAGGAGTGAAGGCCGGGGCTTCGTGGTCTCCGGAGCCATCTCCCAGCAGGGAACGCCCTACGACGTCACCGCCGAGGTCGCCCTCGCCTACCCGGGCCGCCACGACACGAAGACGGTGTCGGTGTCGGGACCCTCCACGGCGTTTTCCTTCACCACCCAGCAGAAGCCGCAGTGGGTGGTGCTCGACTCCGACTACAAGATCCTCCGCTGGACGCCCGCCTTCCGGAACGCCCGGCTACTCGTCGACGGCATCGGACTGTCGAGCATGGGCCGGAGCCAGGAGGCCATCGCCAAGCTCTCCGACTACCTCGGCAAGGTCCCGGAGAGCCTCGAGGGCAGGTACCAGCTCGGAGTCGCTGCCCAGGACGCGGGAAGGGTCGGCGATGCCGAGCGCGCGTTCCGTGAGGTGCTGGATCGATACGCCAGCCTTGGCGTGTACGAGCCGGCGGTGACCCAGAGCGCGGCCCACCTGGGACAGGTGCTCGACCTGGCGGGTCGCCGAGACGAGGCGCTCGCCGCCTACCGCCGCGCCCTCGACCTTCCGGCGCAGGGCTCTGCCCACGAAGAGGCCAGAGCGGGGCTGGCAGCACCGTTCAAGCGAACGGAGAGGCCGCCCCCCCCCAGCCGGGAGCTCCTGGCCCGCTTCGCCGGAACGTACGACGGAGGGCAAGGGATCGCGTTCCGCGTCGGACTGGACGAGAACGGCGTGCTCACCGTCTCGCAGAAGGGGAGGCCCACCGCTCCCCTGCTCTGGGTCGAGGGCAGCAAGTTCCGGGTCCCGGGAGCGACCGCGATCGTGCTCGAGTTCAAGGGCGGCGCGGAGGTGAGCAGCGTCGACGTGGACGCGGGCGGACTGCAGCTTCATCTGCCGAAGACGAAGTGAGTCGGGACCGGCAACCCCGGGGGCTCAGCGCGTCCCGGTCCGGCGTCGTGCCGGCTTGACCGCCGTGCCGCCACGGAAGCGCGCCACCTCGATCTCGTACTTGCGGACCTTGTAGCCGATGATCCGCTCGGTGGTGCCGAGCAGCCGCGCCGCCTTGGCCCGGTTGCCACGGGCGCTCTTCAGCGCGTCGAGGATGAGGTCCTTCTCGTACTGCTCGATGGCGTCGGAGAGCGAGGCCTGCACCGCGGTTCCGGACGCCTCCGCGGTCTGGAGCGTGGGCGGCAGGTCGTGCCCGTGGATGACCTGCCCGTCGCAGGTCAGCACCGCCCGCTCGATGATGTTCTCCAGCTCGCGGACGTTGCCCGGCCAGTGGTAGCTCATCAACATGTCGATGGCCGGGGTGGCGATGCGCTTGATCCGCTTGTTGTGCCGGCGCGCGTACTTCATGAGGAAGTGATCGGCCAGGAGCATCACGTCCGGCTTCCGGTCGCGCAGCGGCGGGACGAAGATGGAGAAGACGTTGAGCCGGTAATAGAGATCCTCGCGGAAGTGCTTCTCCGCCATGGCCGCCTCGAGGTCGCGGTTGGTGGCGGCGACGAGGCGGATGTCGGCCTTGATGGTCTCGGTCCCGCCCAGCCGCTCGAACTCGCCTTCCTGGAGCACGCGGAGCAGCTTCACCTGCGTGGAGAGGTTGAGCTCGCCCACCTCGTCCAGGAACAGCGTCCCGCCGTGGGCCAGCTCGAACCGGCCGCGCTTCCGGGCCTGCGCGCCGGTGAACGCCCCCTTCTCGTAGCCGAACAGCTCCGACTCGATCAGCGTTTCCGGCAGCGCGGCGCAGCTCACCTTCACGAACGGTTTCGAGGCCCGCGGCGAGTTGTAGTGGATGGCGTGGGCGATGAGCTCCTTGCCCGTGCCCGACTCGCCGCGGATGAGCACGGTGGTGGTGGTCTGGGCCACCTGGGCGATCTGCTCGTAGACCTGCCGCATCGGTCCGCTGGTGCCGATGATGTTCGACAGGTCGTACCGCTCCTCCAGCTCGGAGCGAAGGTTCTTGTTCTCCGCCAGCAACCGGCTGCGCTCGTCCTCGATGGCTCGCTGCGCCCGGAGGGCCTGGGCCATCATCGCCGCCACCACCCCCAGGAACTGCATCTCGGACTGGAAGTCGCGCCCCGGCTGGAACGGCACGTCCACCACCAGGACCCCCGCCGGCTGCCGGTCGAAGGCGATGGGGACACAGAGGACGCTCACCTCGGGCGCCCCGGCCCGGCGGCGCTGGAAGGCACGGTTCAGGAGCAGCGGCTCCCGGGCACTCGCCGGCACCACCACCGGTCGCCCGGACTGCAGAACGCGGCCGATGATTCCCTCTCCCGGCCGGTAGCGTGCCCCGAGCCCCTCCTCGGAGATGCCCACCGCCGCATCCACTTGAAGCACGCCCGATTCCTCGTGGAAGAGGAACACCGCGCCCCGGACGATGCCCAGGGCCTCCTCCAGCAGCTCGAGCGCGCGCTCCAGGGCAGGCCGGATCTCGGCCGCGCGGGCGAGGGCCCGACCGATGTCGGCGAGCACGGCGAGCGCGCGTTGATCCTCCCGTGCAAGATGGGCGCGCCTGGGCACGAAGGGTCAGCGTGCCAGGTACGGGACGGCGACAGCAACCGCTTCAGGTCCAGCGGAAGAGCCGCAAGGCCAGGGCGAAGCTTCCCACCCCCCAGACGAGCAGGACCAGGGCCGGGAGGACCAGGGCGGACAGCCCGGCGCCGTCGATGGAGATGGCCCGGAGCCCGTCGATCAGGGCGGTGAGCGGCAGAGCCCCGAGGACGGGCTGGAGCCATCCCGGGAAGTGGCTGGAGGAGAAGAACACCCCCGAGACCACCGTCATCGGGAGGGTGACCAGGTTCATGAGCCCGCTGGCGGTCTCGGAGTTCTGTGCCCGGCTCGCCACCAGGGCCGACAGGCCACCGAACGTGAGCGCGCCGAGGAGGCCCCAGACGACGAAGGTCACCGGATTTCCTGCCACCCGGACGTCGAAGAGCAGCCGGGCAAATCCCAGGAAGAAGAGCACCTCCAGCACCGCGAGGAGGAGCCGCCCCGCGGTGAAGGCGAGCAGGAAGTCCAGCTTGCGCATCGGCGTGGCGGCGAGGCGGCGGAGGAGCTTCCCCATCCGCATCTGGACGATGGCCCATCCCAGGCCCCAGATGCTCGAGGACATCAGCCCGAACCCGAGCAGCCCGGGAACCAGGAAGTCGATGTACCGGGTGCCGGGCACCGTGACCTGCTCCTCGGTGAGGGTCAGCGGGTCGGCCCGCCCTGCGGCGCGCTGGAGCGCATCCACCGCCAGGAGCCGTGCCGAGCGGGCGTCGGGCTGAGTCGGGTCGAGGAGCAGCCGTGGGCTGGGGCCGGGGACGACCACCAGCGCGACCTTCCCCCGCCGGAGGGCCTGGCGCGCGTCCTCCAGGGTCATCTCGGTCACGCCGAGCCCCTCGCTCGCCCCGAGCGCGGCGATCACCGCCGCTCGCCCCGGACCGTCGGCCACCGCCACCGAGAGCCGTGTCCCGGCCTGGTTCCGGAAGGCGAGCCCGAGCGCCACCGACATGAGCAGCGGGAAGCCGAAGACCCAGAAGGTCGCCGACGGCTCGCGGGTGAAGCCGCGCAGCCGCATGAGCAGCAGCTGCCAGAAGGGGTTGAGCCAGCCGCCCGCGCCCCTCATCCCTCCTCCGCCTCGGCGATGGTGCGCCCGGTGAGCGCGAGGAAGACGTCGTCCAGCGTGGCGGCCCGGGTGGAGAGGCGGACCAGCGCGCTCCGGTGCTCGTCCGCGAGCCGGAGGAGCCCGGGCACGGCCTCGTGCAGCGCCTGGACGGAGAGCGACACCATCTCCCCCCGCTGCCGGCGGCCGCTGAATCCGGGCACCCGCTCGAGGGCCTGGGGCGGGATGGGCGGCTCGGCCACGAACTCGACCAGCTGCTCGCCCCCCAGCGAATGCACCAGCGCCTCGGGGCTGCCCCGGGCGACCACCTTCCCGTGGTCGACGATGACGATGTCGTCGCAGAGGACGGCTGCCTCCTCCATGTAGTGCGTGGTCAGCACCACGGTGCGGCCGCGGCCCTTCAGCCCCTCGATGATGGTCCACAGGCCCCGGCGGCTCACCGGGTCCAGGCCGGTGGTCGGCTCGTCGAGGAAGAGCAGCTCTGGGTCACCGACCAGCCCCACCGCGAGCGCCAGCCGCTGCTTCTGCCCCCCGGAGAGGGTCCCCACCCGGGCGCCCCGCTTCTCCTCCAGGTCCACGTGGCCGAGCGCCACCTCCACCGCCGGGCCGCGCGGGTAGAAGCTCCGGAACAGGGTCAGCGTCTCCTCCACGGTGAGCTTCTCGTGGAAGCGCGTCTCCTGAAGGGTGACCCCGATCCGCGAGCGGATGCCCTCCGGATCCTCGGCCCAGGTGCGGCCCAGGACCCGGACCGTGCCCGAGGTGGACGGCTGGAGGCCCTCGAGGATCTCCACGGTGGTGGTCTTCCCCGCCCCGTTCGGCCCGAGCAGCCCCAGACAGGTCCCTTCGGGGACGGTGAGATCGAGACCGTCCACGGCGACCAGGTCGCCGAAGCGCTTCACCAGCCGCTCCACCTCGATTGCCAGGGCTGCCATGGAGACGGCGCCTGTTACTCAACGCGGCCCGCAAGGGGCAAGGCCGGGATCGCCGATGGGCGAACGCCACCGGCTGGTCCGGACGCTCTGCAGCCGCCTCGGGAGTCTCGGCGGAGAACCGGGCGGACGGCTCGCTCGCGTTCTCGGTGCACGCCTCGCACGATCGGCCTGCGCCTGCACCCCGCGCCCCGAAGGTGCAGAATCTGCGCGCCGGCAGCGGCTCCCGCATCCGGTGCGGGGGCCTGAGCGCCGACCACGATGGCCGCCCTCTCGGTTTGCAAGGGTCCGGCCATTGCACGCTCGAAGGCCTGCATGGGCGCAGATCTCGGTCGTCTCCTCGATGCGGAGCAGACCTTCGCTGCGCGGGTCGACACCGCGCGGCGTGAGGCGCGTGCGGTCGTCGAGGCCGCTCGCCGCGACGCCGAGGCGCTGGCCGGCGACTCCACCACGCGGCTCGCGCAGGCCCGCGAGGCGCTCGCCGCGGACGAGGAACGCACCCTGGCCGCGGAGCTGGCCAGCCTCGAGGCGGAGACCCGGGCCCGCATCGAGCGGCTCGCGGGCGTCGACCAGGCACGGGTGGCGGAGCTCGCGGACGCCGTTCTTCGCGCGCTGCTCTCGGGAGGCCTCGGGTGATCCGCGCCATGCGCCGTGTCCGGGTCATGGGGCCGCGGCGCGAGCTGGAGGCCACCCTGCGTGTCCTCCAGGACCTGGGGTCGATGCACCTCGCCTCTCCTCCCCGGCTGCCGGCGCTCAACCCCTCTCCGACCACGCGACGCGAGCAGCGGCTGCTGCGCCAGCTGCGGGCGCTGGTGGCAGATGCCGAGACGGCCCGGACGCTCCTCGAGCTCCCGCAGACCCCCGTCACCGCGCCCCCTCCCGACCCGGTGCCCTGGGCCCGCTGGGCGCGCCAGGCGCGCCATCTCCGCCGCCGGGCGGAGCAGCTGCGGGAACGCCGGCAGCGCTTCGAGGAGGAGCGCGCGCTGCTCGGCAAGTACCGCGAGATGCTCGACGCCTTCTCCGGCCTCTTCGAGGCGGGCCAGATCCCCGCGGCGGTGCGCGCGTACCACATCATCCTCCGGCCCGGGCAGGCCTCGGTGGTCGAGCCGCTCCGCCAGGCGCTGGCCGAGGCGCTGGACTCGGCCTTCGAGCTCCGCACCCGGACCCTGTCCGCCGGCGACACCGCGCTCTTGCTGCTCGTCCCGCTGCCGCGCGCCGCCCGGGTGGAGCGGCTCCTGGGCGAGAGCGGAGTGCAGGAGGTCCCGCTCCCCGCGGGCTACGAGTGCGCCACCGCGGCCGAGGCGCTCCCCAGGATGCGGGCCCGGCTCGAAGCCCTCCCCGCGCTGCTGGAGGAGGTCGACGGCGAGCGCAAGATTGAGGCAGCGGTGGCAGCGGGAGCGCTTCCCCCGATGCTCGCCGCCGCGCAGGACGCCATCACCCGCCTCGAGGCGGTGGGGCACGCGGCCTCCACCCGGACCGCGTTCGTCCTCGAGGGCTGGGTACCTGCGCCCGACCTCCCGGGACTCGGCGAAGCGCTTCGCCAGCGCATCGGCCCGGAGATCACCGTCGAGGAGCTGCCCGCAGCCCCGGACGTGGACGCTCCGGTGGTGCTCCAGAACCCACGCCTGTTCCGCCCCTTCCAGCTGCTGGTGGAGATGCTCCCCCTGCCGACCTACGGGAGCATCGACCCGACGCCGTTCGTGGCGGTGTTCTTCCCGATGTTCTTCGGCCTGATGCTCGGGGACATCGGCTACGGGGTGGTGATGCTCGGGCTGGGCGTGCTCCTCCACCGCCGCTCGCGGCCGGGCACCCCGCTCCACGCCGTCGCCCAGATCGCCCTCGTCTGCTCGGTATTCACCATCATCTTCGGCGTGCTCTTCGGGGAGCTGTTCGGGGACGCGGGCCGCCGCCTGTTCGGGCTCCACCCGCTGGTGCTCGACCGCGAGGAGCCGAAGGACATCGTCTCCTTCCTGATCCTCTGCGTTGGCATCGGCGGGGTGCACGTGCTGCTCGGCCTGGTGCTGGGCGTGTTCAACGCGGTGCACGGCCACCACCGGAGGCAGGCCGTCGGCCGCGGCCTCTCGGCGGTGATGATCCTGCTGGTCGTGGTGGCGCTGCTGGCGGCGGTGAAGCTCCTGCCCGCGCAGCTCCTCACCCCGGCGGTGGTGGTGCTCCTGATCGCCTTCCCCGTGCTGGTCATCGCCGAGGGCATCGTGGCCCCGGTGGAGCTGCTGGCCACCATGGGCAACATCCTCTCCTACGCCCGTATCATGGCGCTCGGGACGGCGTCGGTGATGCTCGCCGTGGTCGCCAACCGGCTGGCCGGCGCCATGGGCAGCGTGGTGGTGGGCGCCATCTTCGCCCTGCTCTTCCACCTGGTGAACTTCGCGCTCGGGCTCTTCAGCCCGACCGTGCACGCGCTCCGGCTCCACTACGTCGAGTTCTTCGGCCGGTTCTACAGCCCGGGCGGCGTGCGCTACCGACCGTTCACCCACTGGAGGACGCACTGATGCAGCTCTTCTGGATCACCCTCAGTGCCGCGCTGGCCATCTCCATCCCCGCGCTGGCCACGGCCTGGGCGCAGTCGCGCATCGGCCCGGCGGCCGCGGCGAGCCTCGCCGAGAAGCCCGAGCTGAGCACGACGGTCATCGTGATGCTCGCCATCCCGGAGACGATGTCCATCCTCGGCTTCGTGGTGGCGATGTTCATCATGCTCCGCGCCGGGGCGTAGTGCCGTGCCGCTGCCGGACCTGCTCGAGGCGCTCGGGCGCTCGACCGACGAGGAGGTCGCCGGTCTTCTCTCGGCCGCCCGGGACGAGGCGGAGGCGATCCGCGCCACCGCCCGTGCCGGGGCCGAGGAGCGGCTGGGGCGCACCCTCGAGGCCGAGCGGGCGCGGCTCCGCCAAGAGGGGGAGCGGCGGCGGGTGGCGGCGCGCCGCGAGGCCACCGCGCGCCTGCTCCGTGCACGTGCCGCGCTCCTGGACCGGGTCTTCGAGGCCGCGCGCGCCCGGGCCCCGGCGGTGCTGGTGTGGCCGGAGTACGCCCCAGCGCTCGAGGCCACCGTCCGGAGCGTCCGGGAGCTCCTGGGGGCCGACCCTGGGACGCTGCGCTGCGCGCCCGGCGACCTCGAGCGGGTGCGCAGCTGGGTGGCGGGCTCGACGCTCTCGGTACTCCCTTCGCCGGAGGTCACGGCCGGGCTGCACTGCACGGCGGACGGCGGCCGGCTCACCGTGGACCTCACCCTCCCGGTACGGCTGGAGAGGGAGCGCCCCACGCTGGCCATCGCGGTCGGGCAGGCGCTGGAGGTGGCGGGATGAGCGGGCTGGACGCCGGCATCGCCCGCGCGCGCGGGCTTTCGACGCACCTCCTCGCGCCGGCGGCGCTGGACGAGCTGCGCACGGCGCAGGATCTGCAAACGGTCGCGGAGCGACTGCGCACCGGGCCCGACCCGGTCGTCCTCACCGGCCCCGGCGTGCCCACACCCGAGGCGCTGGAGGCCGCCATCCGTCGCCGGGCCGGCGCGCGGCTGGCGGCGCTCGCGCGGTGGTGCGTGGACGTGCCGGACGTGCTCACGGTGCTGCTGGGCGAGGAGGACCGGCGCGATCTCCGCCTGCTGCTCCACGGCGTGGTCGAGGGCGCCGCGCCGGCCGATCGCCTCCGGGGCACGCTGCCCACGCCCACCCTGCCCACGGGGGCGCTGGCCACCCTGGCCGCGCAGACCACCGTGCGCGCCATGGCCGCTCTGCTCGCCGCCTGGCGCCACCCGGACGCTGCCGCGCTCGCCAGCATCAAGGCCCCGGGCCCCCCGGATCTCCTCGCCCTGGACGCCGCCCTCACCCGCTCCTGGGCGGCGCGCGCCGCCAGCGCCGCGGCCCGGGTGGACGCCGAGCTCCGCCGCTACGTCGCAGCCACCATTGATCTGGAAAATGCGCTCACCGCGGTGATGCTGGCCGGGAGCACCGGCGACCGCCCCGAGCTCGAGCCCGTCCCCGGAGGCGCGCGTTTCCCCGTGCGGGCGTGGAAGGCCATCGCCAGTGCGGGCTCGGTGGCGGCGGCGCTGGTGCTGGCCCGGCAGGGCTTCGCCCGGTCTCCGTTCGAGCGCGCCTTCTCCGGGGCGGGCGGCGCGGCGCTGGCGAGAGATCGAGCCTGGGCGGCGGCGCTGGACATCGCGCGGGCCCGGGCGCGCACCGCGCCGCTGAGCTCGGCGCCGCTCATCGCCTACGTGCTCGGGGTGCGCGACGAGGTCCAAGAGCTGCAGCGGCTGGTCTGGGGCGTGGCGCTCGGGGCGCCGGCGGCGGCGAGGCGAGGGCGCCGATGAGCGACCTCCGCGTGGCCCTCCTCTGCCGGCCGGAGGTGGCGCCTGCGTTCGCCCTGGCCGGGTTCCGGCCGCTGGTCGTTCCGGACGCCGAGGACGCGGCACGGCGGCTGACCACCCTGCTCTCCGACCCCCGCATCGGCCTGGTGCTCATCGAGGCGCCGCTCCACGACGGTCTGGACGCCGACCTCCAGCGGCGCCTCTCCGCCCGGCCGGTGCCGCTGGTGGTGCCAGTCCCCGCCCCGAGCTGGGCCGAGCACGCCGCCGCGGACCAGGTCATCGTCGAGCTGCTCCGGCGGGCCATCGGCTACCAGGTGCGGCTGCGATGAGCCCCATGCGCGTCCAGAGGATCAACGGCTCGCTGGTCGAGGCTGCGCCGGCCTCAGGGGTCGCGCTGTACGAGCTCGCCCACGTGGGCGAGGCAAAGCTGCTCGCCGAGGTCATCGGCCTGTCGGGCGACGTCGCCATCCTCCAGGTGTACGAGGACACCAACGGGCTCTCGGTGGGAGAGCCGGTGCAGGCGACCGGAGGGACGCTGCAGGCGGAGCTCGGGCCGGGACTCCTGGGCTCCATCCTCGACGGCCTCGGACGCCCGCTCGACGTGCTCGCCGCCGAGACCGGGCCCTTCGTGCCGCCCGGCCGGGAGCTGCGGATGCTGGATGCGGCGCGGAGCTGGCGGTTCGTCCCTTCGCTCGAGGTCGGAGCCCGCGTGGGCGGTGGGGACGTGCTCGGCTCGGTGGAGGAGCGTCCCGGCTTCGCCCACCGCATCCTCGTGCCACCCGGGGTGGAGGGGACGCTGGCCTCGCTCGCCGGCGGCAACCTCACCGTGGATCAGCCCGTGGGGACGCTGGAGGACGGCACCGCGCTCCGGCTCTCGCACCGCTGGCCCGTACGTCGCCCTCGGCCAGTGGCCGGGCGGTTGCCACTGGGTCGGCCCTTCCTGACCGGCCAGCGCATCCTGGATTTGCTCTTCCCCGTGGCCGAGGGCGGGACGGTGGCGGTGCCCGGCGGGTTCGGCACCGGGAAGACGGTCATCGAGCAGTCACTGGCCAAGCACGGCGACGCCGACGTGGTGGTCTACATCGGCTGCGGCGAGCGGGGGAACGAGATGGCCGAGGTGCTCTCGGAGTTCCCGCGCCTGGCCGACCCGCGTACCGGCCGGTCGATCATGGACCGCACGGTGATGGTGGTGAACACCTCGAACATGCCGGTCGCCGCGCGCGAGGCCTCGGTGTACCTGGGCATCACCATCGCCGAGTACTTCCGCGACCTCGGCCTCCGGGTCGCGCTGATGGCGGACAGCCTCTCGCGCTGGGCCGAGGCGCTGCGGGAGATCGGCGCTCGGCTGCAAGAAATGCCCGGCGAGGAGGGCTACCCCACCTACCTCGCCAGCCGCCTGGCCAAGTTCTACGAGCGCGCCGGCCGTGCGAAGGCCGTGGGCCGTCCGGAGCGCGAGGGCGTGCTGACCCTCATCAGCGCGGTGTCCCCTCCCGGTGGAGACCTCTCCGAGCCAGTGAGCCAGGCCACCCTCCGGGTCGCGGGGACGCTCTGGGCGCTCGACGCCGAGCTGGCACACCAGCGGCAGTTCCCCGCGGTGGACTGGGCCACGAGCTACAGCCTGCACGCGGACCAGACCACGCCCTGGTTCGCCGAGTCGGTGGACGCCCGCTGGTCGGCGGTGCGCGCCCGCACGCTCGAGCTGCTCCAGCGCGACCGGGAGCTCCGGGAGATCGCCGGGCTCATCGGCCCCGAGGCGCTCCAGGACGCGGACCGCCTGGTGCTCTCCGTGGCCCAGCTGCTCCGGGAGGTGGTGCTCGGGCAGAGCGCGTACCATCCCCACGACGCGCGCTCCTCGCCGGAGAAGACGTTCCACCTCGCGTCGCTGGCGTGCGGCGTGGCGGACCGGGTGGCCGCACGGCTGCAGGCCGGCACGGCGCTGTCGGAGCTCGACCTGGGCCCGCTCCGCCGTGCCCTGGTGGCCTTGCGCGACGGGGCGCCCGACGAGCTGGCGGCCCGGACGGCGGCGGCGACGGCGGAGCTGGATCGGCTCTCGGGAGCGGAGGCGTCGCGATGAGCGCCCTTCCCCGCAGCGTGGCGGGCGCCACCGGGATCCGCGGACCGCTGGTCTTCGTGGAGCACGTGCGCCGGGTGGCGCTCGGGGAGCAGGTGGAGATCTCCCTCGAGGGCCGACGCTGGCAGGCGCAGGTCATCGACGCGGGCGAGCGGCACACGGTGCTCCAGCTGCTCGAGGAGGGGCTGGGGCTGGTGCCCGGGCGCGTCCGGCTCGCGTTCATGGGCGACGTCGCGAAGGCGGTGGTGGGGCGCGAGCTCCTCGGACGCGTCTTCAGCGGGCTCGGCGCGCCCCTGGACGGACTGCCTCCGCCGGTGGGCGAGGCGCTCCGCCCCCTGAACGGCGCTCCGCTCAACCCGGCGGCGCGGCTGCCCCCCAAGGAGCTGATCGAGACCGGCGTCTCCGCCATCGACGGGATGAACACGCTGGTCCGCGGCCAGAAGCTGCCAATCTTCTCGGGCCCGGGCCTGCCGGCGCTGGAGCTCGCGGCGCGCATCGTGGAATGGGCCCGCGCGCCCAAGGGCGAGCCTTTCGCGGTGGTGTTCGTGGGCGTCGGCATCACCGCCCGCGAGGCCGGCGAGTTCCTCGAGCGGTTCGAGACCAGCGGGGCGCTCGAGCGCAGTGTGGTGTTCCTCAACGAGGCCCGCGACCCGACCATCGAGCGGCTGCTCGCTCCACGGGTGGCGCTGGCCGAGGCCGAGTACCTGGCCTACGAGCACGGGCTCCACGTGCTGGTGGTGATGGCCGACGTGACCAGCTACTGCGAGGCGCTGCGCGAGCTGGCCACCGCGCGGCAGGAGATCCCCGGACGGCGCGGCTACCCCGGCTACATGTACACCGACCTGGCCTCGCTCTTCGAGCGGGCGGGGCTGGTCCGCGGACGGACCGGCTCGGTGACGCAGCTCCCGGTGCTCACCATGCCCGACGACGACCTGACCCACCCCATCCCCGACCTGACCGGGTACATCACCGAGGGCCAGGTGGTCCTCGGGCGCGATCTGCATCGCCGCGGCGTCTTCCCGCCCATCGACGTGCTGCCCTCGCTCTCCCGGCTGATGAACGCCGGGATCGGGGAGGGCCGGAGCGCGCCCGAGCACCGCGAGTGGGCGGACCAGCTGTACGCGCTGTACGCCCGGGGTACCGAGGCGCGGCTGATGGCCACCATCGTCGGCGAGAGCGGGCTACTCCCCGCGGACCGCCGGGCGCTGGTCTTCGTCGACCGGTTCGAGCACACGCTGGTGGGACAGGGGCGCGCGCGCCGGACGCTGACCGAGACGCTGGAGGCGGGCTGGTCGCTGATGGAGGGGTTCCCCCGGGAGGACCTGCTGCGGATCCGCGAGGCGACGTGGGAGCGCCGCTTCGGGAAGGGAGCGGGACGGTGAGCGAGGCGCGGCTGCCGGCGACCCGCCTCGGGCTGCTCCGGGCCCAGCGGCGGCTGGTGCGGCTGGAGCGGGGGACGTCGTTGCTCCGCAGGAAGCGCGAGGCGCTGGTGGCGGAGCTGTTCTCCCTGGCGCGTTCGGCGCTGGACACCCGCGAGCAGATCGACGCCCAGGCCCGCGCCGCCTGGCCGGTGTACCTGGACGCGCTGGCCGCCGAGGGCGCCGGGGCGCTGACCGGCCTCGCCTGGCCCTCGCGCGAGCTCGCGGTGCGGGTCACGGCCCGGGTGGTGTGGGGGGTACCGGTGGCGGACCTCGAGGCCGCCGGGCCCATCGTTCGCACCCTCGCCGCCCGGGGGCTACCTCCGGGGCCCGTCCCGGCAGCGGTGGAGGCGGCGGAGGCCTTCGAGCGCCTGACGGACCTGCTCGTCCGTGCCGCGCCACGCGAGATGCTCCTCCGTCGCCTCGGCGAGGCGCTCGCCCAGACGACGCGTCAGGTGAACCGGCTGGAGCGCCGGGTGGCCCCGGGCCTCCGGCGACAGGCGGCCCGCGTCCGCTCGGCGCTGGACGAGCGGGAGCGCGAGGAGCACGTGCGGCTGGGGCTCCTCGCACGCCGCGCGCCTGGCTGAGGCATTGCACCGGGGAGTCGGGGCGAGGTTTGCTCCCCGGCCGTGAGCCCCCGGAATCCCGACGCGGTCTACGCCCGGTGAGCTGGGACGTCCTGGTGGTCGGCGGCGGTGTGGTGGGCTGGAGCGTGGCCCACCACCTCGCGCAGCGACGGGCCGGTCGCATCCTGGTGGTGGACCGCGGCGGCGGCGGCGGCGGCGGCGGCGGCGGCGGCAGCACCGAGCGTGCCACCGGCGGCTTCCGCGCGCAGTTCGCCACCGAGGTGAACGTCCGTCTCTCGCTCCTGTCGCGGCAGAAGCTGCTCGTCTTTGCCGAGGAGACCGGCGTGGATCCCGGGCTCCTTCGCGCCGGCTACCTCTTCCTCTACGGCGCAGAGGCACAGCGGCAGCGGCTCGCGGCGGCCCTCGAGGTGCAACGTGCCGCCGGCTGCCGTGACGCGGCGCTGGTGGCGGCCGACGAGGTCCACCGCCTCGCCCCGTGGATCCGCACCGAGGGCCTCCTGGGCGCGGCGTTCTCGCCCGCGGACGGCTTCCTCCGCCCCACCGAGATCCGCCGGGGGTACCGGGAGGCGGCGATCCGCGCCGGGGTCCAGGCGCTGGAGGCCGACGTCGTCGGGCTCGAGCAGACGGGCGAGGGGCTCCGGGTCCGGACTTCTGCCGGCACCCACCAGGCCGGGCGGGTGGTGAACGCCGCCGGTGCATGGGCCGGGCGGCTCGCGGCAATGGCCGGGATCGACGTCCCGGTCGCGCCTCTCCGGCGCCAGGTCGCGGTCACGGTTCCCACCGGAGTGCTCCCGGAGTCGATGCCGATGATCATCTTTCCGGACGGGTTTCATCTCCGGGCGCGTGACGGGCGGGTGCTGCTGCTCTGGCCGACCGACGGGGCGGAGGATCCATTCGACGTCTCGGTCGACCCGGCGTGGACGCACACGGTCGTGGCCATGGCCCGCGAGCGCGTCCCGGCGCTGGCCGGGGTGCCGATCGAGTCCACCTACGCTGGGCTGTACGAGATGTCCCCCGACGAGCACGCGCTGCTCGGCCCGGCGCCCGGGCTGGAGCGTCTGTTCCTGGTCAACGGCTCGTCCGGCCACGGTGTCATGCACGCGCCCGCGCTCGGGCAGCTCGCCGCCGAGATGCTCACCGGGCAAAGACCAGGCCTGGACGTCCAGGCGCTCCGGCCGGCGCGCTTCGCCGAGGGCCGACCCAATCCGGTGCAGCGCTTGCTCTGAGGCTGCGCCGTGCTGGACTCAGCGGGTCCCGAGCTGCTCCAGCGCACGGCGGAGGCGTACGTCCGCCTCCTCGGCGATGGGCATGATCTCCTTGCGCTGGATGACGCCGAGCATCGCCTCGGGCTTGACCACCTGGACCACCGCACCCTGGGGGCTCTCCGAGACCACCACGTTGCACGGCAGGAGCAGGCCCACCCCGGGTTCAATGGAGAGCGCCCGGTGCGCGAGCTGGGGGTTGCACGCTCCGAGGATGATGTAGCGCTGGAAGTCCACGCCCAGCTTCTGCTTCAGCGTCTCCTTCACGTCGATGGTGGTGAGCACGCCGAAGCCTTCCTTCTTCAGGGCCTCGGTGACCCGGGCGACCGCCTCCTCGTACCCGACTCCCGCGAGGGTGCGCGTGTATCCGTAGCTGATCTCGGTTCCCATTCGCTCACTCCTAGAGCCCGAAAGGGTACGTCTCGGGAAGGCCCGGCTCCAGCGGCCCTCCCCCGAGCGGCTGCAGGGCGGACGTCCGGTCGAACCAGATCCACTCGTCGAACTGGCGCGGCAGGCTGGCCCGGAAGTAGTGGCTCTGCAGCTCGGTCTCCGGGCGGTAGATGACGCCGATGGCCCGCTCCAGCCTGGGGGCGGTCAGCTCGTCGCGCAGCACCTCGCGCCTGGGATGGCGGAGCGAGAGCAGGAACCCCGGAGTCTGTGTCCGGTGGCAGAGCGCCTCGTAACTCCGGGGGTCCGCCGGACGCACCCGCTTCACCTCGTGGGGTTCACCCCAGTTGGTCGCGGCCACCACCGTGCCGTGGTCGGTCCCGAAGCCCACCAGCCGGATGTCCGGGCCGAAACGCTCGCGGCACAGCTGCCCGAGCGTGTGCTCGCCCATGGCACCCATCTCGGTGGCGGTGGCGTCCCCCACGTGCGAGTTGTGGGCCCAGACCACCACCCGCGCCTCCGGACCGAGAAAGGCGAGGAGCGCGCCGAGCGTGTCCGCCATGTGCCGGTCGCGCAGGTTCCAGGACGCCACGTTCCCCCGGTACATCGCCCGGTAGTAGGCCTCGGCGTCCGCCACCACCCGCGCGTTCTCCGAGGCGTCGAAGAAGCGCTCACCGTCGCGCGCCTCGTAGTCGAGGCGCCGGCCCAGCAGATCCACCAGCACCTGCACCACCTCGGCCTCGCAGCTCTCGAAGCGTCCGCTGACCACTGCCCGTCCGTAGGCGGCGGGGTCCGCCTGCCAGGGGGTGAGCATCCCGTACCGCGCCCGGGCCACCGCCGCGGCCCCGCGGTCCACCTGCTCCAGGTACTGCAGCACGGCATCGGCCGAGGTGAAGAGACTGTAGAGGTCCAGCCCGTAGAACCCGGCGCGACGCTGGGGCTCCACCCGGGTGTTGTGCACCCGTAGCCACTCGGCGAAGAGCCTCACCTCCTCGTTGCGCCACATCCAGGTGGGGAAGCGCGAGAACGGCTTCCATGGCGCCGAGGAGGGCGGGAGATGGCGGACGTAGCGGTCCACCCGGGCGGCGTCGGGCCAGTCGCCCTCGACGGCCACCGCGCGGAATCCGTTCCGCTCGATCAGCGCCCGGCTGATCCTGGCGCGCATCCGGTAGAACTCATGGGTGCCATGGGTGGCCTCTCCGAGCAGCACCACCCGGGCAGAGCCGATGCGCTCCAGCAGCGCGTCGAGCTCGGCCGACTCGACGTCCTCCATCGGCTGGGCGCACTCGTGCAGGAGCGCCACCACCGCGGACTCCGAGGCGCGCGGCGTCGGAGCCCAGCCATGCTCCCCGACGAGCGGAACGAAGCGCACGTCGCCAAGCTCCTCGCGCCTGAGCACGCCGTCGCTCGTCCGCCGGATGCGGACCAGGGTCTGCTCCTCGGCGTGCCCGATCGGCATCACCAGGGCTCCGCCCGGGGCGAGCTGCTCGACGAGGGCCGGCGGGACGGACGGTCCGCCCGCGGCGACCAGGATGGCATCGTATGGGGCATGCTCCGGCCAGCCGCGGGTGCCGTCTGCGTGGAGCACGTGCACGTTGTGGTAGCCGAGCTCCGCAAGCAGCTTCCGGGCGCCCTCGGCCAGCACCCCGTGACGCTCCACCGAGTACACCTCGGCGGCCACGCGCGAGGCCACCGCGGCCGCATACCCCGAGCCAGTGCCCACCTCGAGCACCCGCTGCCCCGGCTTCACTCCGGCGGCCTCCGTCATCCAGGCGACGACGTAGGGCTGGGAGATGGTCTGCCCCTCGGCGATGGGGAGGGGGATGTCCTGGTAGGCGAACTCGGCCAGCCCCTCGGGGAGGAACCGGTGCCGGGGCACCTCGCCGAAGGCCCGGAGGATGTCCGCATCCGCGATGCCGCGCGCAGCGAGCGTCCGCACCAGGCGCTCGCGGATGAGATCGAAGCTGCTCACGGCCGTCACCGGAACAGGCTGCGCAGGCCCCGGAAGATCAGCCAGGCGCCCAGGCCGGCACCGGCGAAGAGGGCGAAGAGACGCCGCGCGTCCGCCGACGGGTCGGGGATGCTGCGGAACTCGGCCGAGCCGCCGCGAACGCTGATGAATCCCACCGGCTGAACCTGCGCGCCTCCGCCGCCGCCCTCTCCGCTCTCGACGCCGGGGTCCGGATGGGTGCCACCGCCACCGCCGAAGCCGTAGACCACGCGCGCCACCGGAATGACGGTGACGCCGTCACGCTCGACCGGTTGCCCGTAGACCGTCTGCGCCTGGACCGAGCTGCCGACGGTTCCGGCCAGTCGCTCCAGCCAGCCAACCGACCCAGTCACCGAGTGAATCTGCTCGACGGAGCCCATGAGGCACCTCCGTGCTCGTGCACCACCCGAGAGGTGTGCAAGAGCAGGGCCGCTGCGGCCCCCAGAGTGCGGGACCCGCCTCGGGTGCGCACCATCTGCGTGGGCCCGGGGCCGGCCTCGCCGCCACGGCCCGGGAGCGGTACAAGACGCCCCATGAATGCCGACGACGCCACTCGCATCACCCAGATCGCGCTCATGGCCGCAATGGCCGACGGGGAGATCTCCCCCGACGAGCAGCGTCAGCTCGCCTCGGTCGCCACCCGTCTCGGGGTCCCCGCCGCGACCACCGCGCTCGAGCAGCCGCAGGCTGCCCGCCAGGGCATCGGCGTGCTCGCGGCCTCGCTCTCGGACGCCGAGGCCCGACGGACCGCATACGAGGTCGCCCTCGCCGTCTGCAGCGTGGACGGAGCGCCCAACTCCCCGGAGCAGACCTTCCTCAGCGCGCTGCACGGAGCGCTCGGGCTCGCGCCGGCAGCGACCCACGAGTTCGAGGACGAGCTCCGCCGGCTCGCCGCCGCGCCATTGGCCGGGACGCTCCCATCGGTCAGTGCCACCACCGACGCCACGCTGGACGAGCGCATCCTCCAGCAGGCGATGCTCACCGGTGCGCTGGAGCTGCTCCCTGACCGTCTGGCAAATCTGGCGATCCTCCCGCTGCAGCTGCGGCTGGTCTACGAGGTGGGACAGCGCTACGGGCAGCAGCTCGACGCCGACCAGGTGAAGGACCTGGCCGGCACCTTCGGGCTCGGCGCGGCGGCGCAGGTCGTCGAGGGCATCGTGCGCAAGGTACTGGGCGGCGTCGCCTCGGGCATCCTCGGCGGACTCGTCGGGGGCGCCACCGGGGTGGCAGCCGGCGCGGCGGTCACCTTCGCCGCCACCTACGCGCTCGGCCACGCGGCAAAGCAGTACTACGCGCAGGGCCGGAAGCTCTCCGCGGACGACCTGCGCGCGCTCTTCACCCGCTTCCAGGGCGAGGCACAGGCGCTGCTCCCGCAAGTGCAGGGACAGATCCAGTCGCTGGCAACACAAGTCAGGTTGCCGGACGTGCTCGCGCAGCTCCGCGGCTGAGCATGGTCGGTGCGGGGGCTGAGCATGGTCGCTGGCGCGCTCCTGCGCGCTCGTCTCTCAGCGGCCTGCCGGACCGCCGGCCGGAGCGCGCTCGCTCACCGAGGTGAGGAACGCCACCAGCGCCCAGCGGTCGTCGGCGCTCAAGACATTGGCCCAGGCCGGCATCGCCGAGCCCGGCACTCCGTTGGTGATGGCCTGAAACGCCCGGGACGCGCTCTCGGGCCTGCTCCAGACCGGATCGGTGAAGTTCGCCGGCTTGCGGTCCAGGCCCATGCTCCGTGCGCCGCGCCCATCGGCGTTCTCCCCGTGACACAGGGCACAGTCGTCCCGGTAGAGCTGCTCTCCCCTCGCCCGCACCGCCGCGGAGCGAAGCCGCTCGTACGGGACGCTGGCCGCCTTGTCGTCCTCAGCGCACCTCGACAGGCATGCCCAGGACGCGGCGCAGGCCATCGTCAGCGCCCACCAGGGTTTCATCGTCGGTCCTCGGTCGGAGCGGATGTCCGAGCTCGGCGCAGGTCTCGATCACCCGTTCCATCAACGCTGGCACCGCCTGCGCGACCCGTGGGGTCAGCCCCAGCCCGAGCGAGACCGCCTCGGGGACCACCCCGAGCAAGGTCAGCCTGGGAGGGAGCGTTCCACGAAGCTGCGCGGCGTCCATCAGATCGCCCACACCCACCTGGTGCACACTGAGCCGGTGGGCCGCGGCCCGCGCCACCTCCTCGCCCTCGATGCGCACCAGCGTGCCCGGCTCGCCGTCGGCCCGGATCGCGTCCACCAGGAGCACGTTCCGGTACGACTCGAGCAGGGGGAGCAACCAGAGCCCGAGCGTGCCACCCTCCATCATCTTCACGCCGGGCCCCGGGCTCCAATCTTCCAGGAGCCTGGTGACCGCCACCACCCCCACCCCGTCGTCCTGACAGAGCGGGTTCCCCAGACCCAGCACCAGCAGCGGATCAAGCACGCCGCTTCCCCTGGTGCTCCCCCGCCTCGTCCGCCAGCTCCTTCTCCACGTCCGCGCGGTGCACGAACTTGTAACCGGAGAAGATCGAGTCCACCTCTCCGTTCTCCTCCAGCGCCGAGGTGAGCGCATTGGCGTAGACGTGCAGGGTGACGAAGAGGATCAGCACCCACATCACCAAGTGGTGGATGAACCGTGCCGTCTGGAGGCCTCCGTAGATGGGGATCAGGAACTGGAAGCTCTTCATGTACGCGCCCGGGAGCGCGCTGCCTGCGTAGAGCGCCAGGCCCGAGGTGATCATCACCAGATACAGCAGGAAGACACCCGCGTAGGAGAGGCCCGCCAGCGGGTTGTGACCGATGACGTCCGGCGGCCGGGCACGAAAGAAGGAGTAGAACTTGATGGCATTGAGCAGCTCGCGCCGCCGGTGTCGCTGCCAGGGGATGAACTGGGGCCACCGCGCGTAGCGCACCGGCGAGGCGAAGAACCAGATCAGCCGCACCACCACCGCCAGGGTGAAGAAGATGGCGCTGTAGAAGTGCACCACCCGCACCCAGCCCATCAGGAAGTGCGGGCCGGGCGTCGTGCCGGGAAAGCCGAAGGGATGGGCGATGTAGAGGCCGGTGGCGATGAGGATGGCCATCGCCAGCGCGATGACCCAGTGCGTGTTCCGCACCACCAGGTCCCAGACGTACACCCGGATACGCGTGCCCTTGACCCCCAGACGCGGGATCTCCTCCGGCGGATGGGCGGCCATCGCTCTCATGGGGTCCTCACTCGCGCCAGCTCCCTCCGTTCCACGTCCACCACGTGGACTCCGCAGGCCATGCAGGGGTCGAAGGAGTGGACGGTGCGGAGGATCTCCAGCGGCTGCTTCGGATCCGCGACCGGCGTCTTCAGCAGCGCGGCCTCGTAAGGCCCGCGCTTCTCCGCCCCGTCGCGCGGTCCGGCGTTCCAGGTGCTGGGGACGATGCACTGGTAGTTGGCGATGACCCCGTCCTTGATGTGCACCCAGTGGCCGAGCGCGCCGCGGGGCGCCTCGTGGAACCCGGCGCCGAAGGCCTCCTTCGGCCAGGACGAGGGGTCCCACTTCCCGGTGTCGTGGATCCGGAGGTCACCCTTCTCCATGTTCGCCGCCAGGCCGTCAACCCAGGTGTCGATCTTCTCGGTCAGGAGCACCGTCTCCACGCAGCGGGCGGCGATGCGCCCCAGCGTCGAGAAGAGGGCCTCCGGGCCGACGCCCAGCGACTTCAGCACCGTGCCCACCAGCTCCTGGACTCGCTTGTGGCCGGAGCCATAGGCGACCAGCATCCGGGAGAGCGGACCGACCTCCATCGGCTCGCCGCCGTAGCGGGGCGACTTCAGCCAGCTGTACTTGGCCGCCGTCTCCAGCCGCTCGTACGGAGGCTTGGGCCCGGTGTACTTGGGCCGGGTCTCGCCATCACGGGGATGAAGCGGCTGCGCGCTGTCCTCGTACCAGCTGTGCTTCACCGACTCGGTGATCTTGCTCGCGTCGAGCGGCTCGACCTTGCCCAGGTTCTTGTTGCGGATGATGCCGGAGGGCAGGAAGAGCGTCGGCTTGTCGTCGTCACTCTCCGGGTACTCGCCGTACACCATGTAGTTGCCGACTCCGCCGCCGACCGCCGCCCAGTCCTTGTAGAAGCTGGCCACCGCGAGCACGTCCGGCAGGTAGACCTTGCTGACGAACTCCTTGGCCCTGGCGGTCAGCTCCTTCATCCGCGCAACCGACCCCATGTTGATCGACGCCTGCTTGTCGGGATCCACCGGCGTGGCCATGCCGCCCACCAGGAACGACTGGAGGTGGGGGTTCTTGCCGCCGAGGATGGCGTGCATCTTGATGAAGTCTCGCTGCCAGTCGAGCGCCTCGAGGTAGTGGGCCACCGCCATGAGGTTCGCCTCCGGGGGCAGCTTGTACGCGGGGTGTCCCCAGTAGGCGTTGGCGAAGGGGCCGAGCTGGCCGCGGTCCACGAAGTCCTTGAGCCGGTTCTTGATCCCGGCGAAGTACTTGGTGCTCGACAGCGGCCAGTCGGAGATGGACTGGGTCAGTGCCGAGGTCTTCTCCGGATCCGCCTTGAGCGCCGAGACCACGTCCACCCAGTCCAGCGCGTGCAGATGGTAGAAGTGGATGACGTGGTCCTGGATGCACTGCGAGGCCATGATCAAATTTCGCAGCACCCGTGCATTGGGCGGAGGCTTGGCCCCGATCGCGTTCTCCACCGCTCGGATCGAAGCGATGGCGTGCACCGTGGTGCACACCCCGCAGATGCGCTGGGTGAACGCCCAGGCGTCGCGTGGGTCACGACCCTTGAGGATGAGCTCGATGCCGCGAAACATCGTGCTCGACGACCAGGCGTCTTGCACCTGGCCGCCATCGACCTCTGCCTCGATCCTGAGATGTCCCTCGATCCGGGTGACCGGATCCACCACCACGTGACTCATGACGCGCCCCCTGCCTTGCCGGCCGGGGCGTTGTCACCGGGAGGACCGGCACCGTTTTCCTTCTTCTTCCCGGCGTTCTGGATGCCCTTGATCACGCCGTGCCCGACGTACGCCGCCGCGGTGCCCACGGTGAGCCAGGCGCCGACCGTGTCCACGCTGGACCCGGCGCCGAATCCGGCCACGGCGGGCAGGTGCTTGTAGAACGGCGTCATCTTGTCCCAGAAGTCCGGCTCGGCGCAGCCGATGCACGGGTGGCCGCAGCCGATGGGCCAGTTGGTGCCCTCGTTCCAGCGGACGGTGGGGCAGTTCTGGTAGGTCACCGGCCCCTTGCAGCCCATCTTGTAGAGACAGGCCCCCGAGCGGTGCGCGTCGTCTCCCCAGAGCTCCACGTACTGCCCGGCGTCGAAGTGCGCCCGGCGCTCGCAGTTGTCGTGGATGGTCTTGCCGTAGGCGAACAGCGGCCGGCGGAAGCCGTCGAGCGGCGGCCAGCGCTTGTAGGTCAGGTAGTAGGTGAGGAGCGCCGTCAGGTTCGCGGCGTTCATCGGGCAGGCCGAGAGGTTGATCAGGTTCTTCACCCCGGGGACCGCGTCGGCGACCCCCAGCGCGCCGGTGGGGTTCGGTGACGCGGCCGGGAGCCCGCCGTAGGTGGCGCAGGTCCCGGCGGCGATGGTGGCCGCCGCCTTGCCGCAGACCTCCCGGGCGATGTCCAGCGCCGAGCGCCCGCCGATGGTGCAGTACGCGCCGTCCGCGCCGGTGGGGATGCTCCCCTCCACCACCGCGATGAACTGACCGGCGTTGTCCTTCACCACGCCCTTCAGCGCCTCCTCGGCCTGGAAACCCGCCGCGGCCATGATCGTCTCGTGGTAGTCCACGCTGAGGAGGTCGAGGACGATCTCCGCCACCGTCGGCGCGCTCGAGCGCAGGAACGACTCGGTGTTGCCGGCACAATCCTGGAACTCGAGCCACACCAGGATGGGCTTCTTGGCCTTGGTGAGCGCGTTGGCGATCTGCGTCGCCGCGGAGGCAGGTAGACCGAACGTGCCCGCGACCCCGGCGCAGAACAAGAGCAACTCCCGGCGACTGACTCCGCGGCGCCGGAGCTCTCGGGCCAGCCAGCCTTCGCGACTCCTCATGACAACCTCCGTCTCGGGCGTACGGCCAGCGCTCATCTCGAAGGCTCGACGCCGCGGCGCCCGGGGGGCGTGCAAGAGGCAAGCCTCGGCGGCCTCCGAGTACAGACGCCCGGCAGCGGGGCAGGACCTGCGTAGGTCTTCCGGAGTGGACGCAACCCTTGCGTTCCGAACGATGCGCCCGTGCCGGACCTTCCCATCAGTTCCGATGATGTCGCGCCGCGCCGGTCCCGCGCGCACCGACGGACCGGTCCAGGGACCGCTTCGGTTGGCGTACGATGCCGCGCTCGTGCGCCGTCCCCGTGACGTGGGTGTCCGCTCGACGCCGAGCAGGAACCTCTCCGGACCGAGACCCGTCGCCGTTGCCGGGCGGGGCGCGCGGTCACTCCGCTCCGGGAAAGCGCGGAGGCCGCCGGGCGAAGAAGGCGTCGATGCCCTCGGTGAACTCCGGCGAGTCCGCGCTCCGGATGAGCGCCTCCAGCTCCCGGTCGAGGTGCACGTCCAGCCGGTCCACTCCCAGGGCGTCGTTGAACAGCTGCTTGGCGGCGGCGAACGCTCCGGCGGGACCCGCAGCGACGCGCCGGGCCACGACCTCCACCTCGGTGTCGAACGCCGCGACGGGAAAGACGCCGTTCACCAGCCCCGCGCTCCTGGCCGCTGCCGCATCGAGCCGCGGGTTCAAGAGCACCATCTCTGCGGCGAAGCGCAGCCCCACCAGCCGGGGGACGAAGAAGGTCGAGCTCTCCGCGCCGCTCAGGCCGGTCTTGGCGTAGGCCCACTCGAAGGTGGCCCGCTCGGAGGCGAGGACCAGGTCGCAGGACATGGCCAACCCGAGCCCTCCCGCCGCGCAGGCGCCGTCCACCGCGGCGATGAACGGCTTCGGCGCGCGGCGGATCTCCGAGATGGTGGAGTGGAGGTACTCGAGGATCTGCTTGAAGATCTCCCCCGGGCCGAGCGGGACGGCCCGCGCGCCAGGCGTCAGGTAGGCCAGCTCGGCCGGGTCGCCGCCGGCGCGGATGTACTTGAGGTCCGCCCCGCTGCAGAAGATGCCGGGCGCCCCGCGCAGCACCACCACCCGGACCGCGGGGTCCCGCGCCAGCTGGAGGCCGGCCTTCCGGAGGTCACGCGCGGTCGAGACGTCGAGCGAGTTGAAGCGCTGCGGCCGGTCGATGGTGAGGGTTCCGACGCCACGGTCGACGGCGGTCCGGATGTGAGTCGGCGCGGCCACGGGCCCTCAGCAGATCCGCGGCATCGGCTCGCCCTCGGGCTCGGCGAGGAGCCGCCGTCCGAGGCCGGTGTCGAGCACGATGCGCCCCTTCTGCTCGGCGATGCAGGTGCCCACCACCGCGGCGCGCCGGCCCAGGGGGTGCCGGTCCAGGGCGGCCATCACCCGGTCCAGCGCCTCGGGGCGAACGCCGATCACCGCCTTGCCCTCGTTGGCCACGTGCAGCGGGTCGATGCCGAGGATCTCCGAGGCGGCGCGCACCTCGTCGGAGAGCGGCACCGCCTGCTCCTCGAGGAGGATGCCCACCCCGCTCTTCTCCGCCATCTCGTGGAGGGCGCTGGAGAGCCCTCCGCGCGTCGGGTCCTTCATCGCCACCACGCCGTCGCCGGCGGCCCGGAGCACCTCCCGGACCAGCCCGTTGAGCGGGGCGACATCGGATTTCAGATTCCCCTGGAGCTCCAGCTTCTGCCGCGCGGCCAGCACCGCGAAGCCATGGTCCCCCATGGTGCCGGTCACCACGATGCGGTCTCCGGGGCGGAGCCCGTTGTCGCGCACCAGCCGGTCGGTGAGGGCCACGCCGGTGGTGTTGAGGACCAGGCCGTCCAGCTCGCCCCGGCCCATCACCTTGGTGTCGCCGGTGACGACCGGCGCCCCGGCCTCGCGGGAGGTGTCCCGCATCGAGGCATGGATGCGCTCCAGCTCGGCGATGGGAAAGCCGTCCTCGATCACCACCGCGCAGGTGAGCCCCAGGACCTCGGTGGCCCCCATCATCGACAGGTCGTTCACCGTTCCAGAGATGGACAGCCGTCCCACGTCCCCGCCGGGGAAGAAGCGCGGGGCGACGATGTGCGAGTCGGTGGTGAGCACCAGCCAGCCGTCCTTGAGCGGGAAGGCGGCGCCGTCGTCCATCTCCGCCAGGCCCACCGAGCCGGGAGGCTGCTCGGCCCCCTCGGCGAACAGCTGCTCGATGAGCGCGCGCATCGCCCGGCCGCCGGCGCCGTGCTTGAGGCTCACCGTCGTCCCCAGCGGAAGGGTCGGTCTCACGGCGCGCCTCCCACGGCCACCTGGCGGAGCTGCGGATGTCCGCCGTACTGGTGCCAGATGCGGCAGGTGCCCTCGCTGGACACCATGCAGGCGCCCACCGGCGTCTCCGGCTGGCACTCCTTGCCGAACAGCGGGCAGGCGGTGGGCGACTGCAGGCCGGACATGATCTCGCCGCAGATGCAGCGCTGGACCAGCGCCGGCGGGGCGAAGTCCCACAGCGCCTTGACGTCGATCTCGAAGCGGCGCCTGGCGTCGAGGTGCGCCCAGGAATCTTGAAGCCGGAGGTTGCCGTTGGGCACGTGGGCGATGCCCCGCCAGCGCCCGCCCAGGGGACGGAACACCTTCCACAGCTGCTCCTGCGCCGCGACGTTCCCCTCCCGCGTCACGCAGCGGGGGTAGAGGTTCTCCACCGTCGGGGTGCCGTCGCGGATCAGCTCCACCAGCCGCAGCAGGCCGGCGAGGATGTCCAGCGGCTCGAACCCCGCCACCACCACCGGCAGCCGGTGCCGCTCGACGAACGGCTCGAACACCCCGGACCCGGTGATGGTCGCTGCGTGACCCGCGGCGAGGAACCCCTCCACCCGGCTGCCGGGCATCTCGGCGACGATCTCCATCACCGGCGGGATGTACTTGTGGGCCGAGAGGACCGAAAAGTTCCTCGGTGGCCCGCGGAGGATCTCCGCCGCGGTGGCCACGGCGGTGGTCTCGAACCCGGTGGCGAAGAACACCACCTCCTCCTCGGTCTGCCGGGCGAGCTCCACCGCCTGCGAGACCCCGTAGACGATGTCCACCTTCGCCCCGGCCGCCCGGGCATCGGCCAGCGAGCCCGCCGAGCCGGGCACCCGGAGCATGTCCCCGTAGGTGGCCACCCGCACGCCCTGGCGCGCCAGGGCCACCCCCTCGTCCACCTCGGGCACGTCGGTGATGCACACCGGGCACCCGGGGCCCATGATCACGTCCAGCGCGGGCGGGAACGCCGCGCGCAGACCGAACCGGGCGATGGCCTGCTCGTGGCTGCCGCACACGTGCATCACCGAGACCGGCTCGCGGCCGATCTCCCGGGTCACCTTCTCGATGGCGGCCCCGAGCGCCCGGGCGGCCATGGGGTCGCGGAACTTGAGCTGGGCGGCGTCGGCGGCCGGGGTGCTCACGGCTTGCTCCGGTGGGCCGCGTCCAGCTCACCCCGGACGTCGGCGGCCATGAGGTCGCCGGGAGCCTCCTTCGCCAGGAGCTCGGAGTAGAGGGCCAGGGTGTCCTCGGCCTCGCTGGCCGGGATGCGGCGGATGGCGAACCCCACGTGGTTCAGCACGTAGTCGCCGGGAGCCACTGGCGCGTCCACCACGTCGAGCCGGACCTGCTTCCGCAGGCCCCAGAAGTCCACCGTGGCGACGAGCCCATCGACCTCCACCACCCGACCTGGCACTCCGAGGCACATTGACGTCTCCTGTCATCCGCGGGTGGTCGCGTCGGCCACCATCACCTGGCCCAGCGCGATGCCACCGTCTCCCGGCGGGACCTGCCGGTGCAGGTACACCGCGCAGTCCGGGTCCAGCGCTGCCTTCAGGCCCTCCGCGAGCCGGGCGTTCTGGAAGCAGCCCCCGGTCAGGACGACGGGGAAATCGCCCGCGCGGTCGCGCACCAGCCCGACCAGGGTCGCGGTGGCGTGCACCAGCGTGTCGTGGAACTTCGCCGCCAGCCGCGCGGCGGGCACGCCCCCCAGGTGCTCCTCGATGAGCGCCCGCACCATCGCCCGGAAATCGAGCTCCAGCACCGACCCGCGGGTGTCGATCCCGAACGGGTACCGTCCGTGCCCCCCGGCGTCGGCCGCCAGGTTCCAGGCCAGCGCGACCTCGCCCTCGTAGCGTGCTCTGCCCTTTCCCAGGACCAGCGCTCCGAGCCCGTCGAACAGCCGTCCCATCCCGTGCGCCTTCGGCGCGTTGATGCCCAGGGTCAGCGCCTGGCGCACCAGCACCACGGCGTCCTCCGGGATGGCGGGAAAGTTCCACAGGCCGGGTGGGTCGCCGTCGTAGGCGTCGAGCAGGAGCGCCAGCCCGATGCGCCAGGGCTCGTGGATGGCGCGCTCACCGCCGGCCAGCGCGACCGGGCGCAAGGTCGCGCAGCGCTGGAAGGCGGTCGCCGAGGCGACCAGGATCTCCCCGCCCCAGGCGGTCCCGTCGGTGCCGTAGCCCGTCCCGTCGAACGCCACCCCGATGACCGGCCCGTCCAGGCGGTGCTCGGCCAGGGCACTGGCCACGTGCGCGTGGTGGTGCTGCACCGCGACCTTCACCGGCTCGGGCCGGTCCAGCGCGTACCGGGTGGAGGCGTAGTCGGGGTGCAGGTCGTAGGCGATGACCTCCGGCCGGCAGCCGAGGAAGCGCTGCATCCGGTCGATCGACTCCTCGTAGGAGCGGTGGACCTCCAGCTGGTCCAGGTCACCCACGTGGGGACCCAGCACCGCCACGTCCCCGGCGGCGAGGCAGAACGTGTTCTTCAGCTGCGCGCCGCACGCCAGCACCGGCCGGGCCACCGGGCGGGCAAGCGGGATGGGCCGGGGCACGTACCCCCGCGAGCGCCGGAGCAGCACCGGTGCACCCGCCACCACCCGGGTGACCGAATCGTCGCAGCGGGTGACGATCGGCCGATCGTGGGTGAGGAAGAGGTCGGCGACGTCCCGGAGGCGGTTCAGCGCCTCGGGCTCCTCGAAGACGATGGGTTCGTCGGAGAGGTTGCCGGAGGTCATCACCAGCGGCCGCTCCACCTCGGCGAGCAGCAGATGGTGCAGCGGCGTGTAGGGCAGCATCAGGCCGAGGAGCGGGTTGTCGGGCGCGATCTCGGGCGCCACTGGCCGCCCCGAGCTCTTGCGCGCGACGAGCACGATGGGCCGCTCCACCGTCTCCAGTAACTTCGCCTCGGCCTGGGAGAAGCTGGCCAGCTTCCGGGCCTCGCGGAGGTCGCGCACCATCACCGCGAACGGCTTGGCATCGCGCCGCTTCCGCTCCCGGAGCAGCTGCACCGCCTCGGACGAGGTGGCGTCCACCGCCAGGTGGTATCCGCCGAGCCCCTTCACCGCGACCACGTTCCCCGCCCGGAGCGCCGAGGCGACCTCGCGGATCGGATCCGCCGAGGTCAGGTCCCTCCCCCTCGAGTCGAGCAGCCGCAGCCGCGGGCCGCAGCGCGGACAGGCGTTGGGCTGGGCATGGAACCGCCGGTCCCTGGGATCGTCGTACTCGCGCTGGCAGGCCTCGCACATCACGAAGGCCGCCATCGAGGTGACCCGGCGGTCGTACGGCGCGTCCCGGGCGATGGTGAAGCGCGGGCCGCAGTCGGTGCAGTTGGTGAACGGGTAGCGGTACCGCCGGTTGGAGGAATCGAAGATCTCCGCCACGCACGCCGGGCAGGTCGCCAGATCCGCGGGGATCGACACCCGGCGCCCGGTCCCCGGGAGGCTGGGGGCGATGACGAATCCCTCCGTCGGCCGGGGAGGAATCTCCTTCCACTGGAGCGAGCGGATCTCCGCCGCCGGCGGAGGGTCCGACTGCAGCGCCCGCACTAGGCCGTCGAGTGCCGAGGGCTCGCCGAATGCCTCCACCGTCACCCCGCCCACGTCGTTGCGGACCTGCCCGGCGATCCCCAGCTGGGTGGCGATCCGGTACACCCACGGACGGAAGCCCACCCCCTGGACCGTGCCTACCACCTCGATGCGTCTGCCCTGCTGCATGGCGGGCGGACCTCCGACTCCGAGCCGACGGTTCCGCTTCAGCAAGGGTCGAGCCACCGGCCCTCCCCGAGTCGACGGCGTCTGGCAGGCGCATGCACTGCGCCTCGGGCCCGGGGACCACGCAATGACTGCGGAGCGCGACAGCGGGGACCCGTGCGGACGCGGACTTGGCTCGAAGGGGACACCCGGAGCCGCGAAGGATGCGTTCGCGTCCCCCCAGAGCGAGCCCCGCTCACTCGTAACGAAGCGCGTCGATGGGATCGAGCCGGCTCGCCTTGCGCGCCGGGTACAGCCCGAAGACCACGCCCACCGCGCCGCTGAAGACCACCGCGAGGATCATCACGTCCCAGCGGAAGGCCACCGGCCAGTGGAACGCGGCGGTCAGCCAGCGCGCGGTCACCACGCCGGCGCTGATGCCCAGCAGGCCGCCCGCCACCGAGAGCACCACCGCCTCGCTGAGGAACTGCCGGAGGATGTCCCTGCCGCGGGCCCCGACCGCGATGCGGGTGCCGATCTCCCGGGTCCGCTCGGTCACGCTCACCAGCATGATGTTCATGATGCCGATGCCGCCGACCAGCAGCGACACCGCGGCGACGATGGCCAGGAACAGCGTCACCGTCCGGCTGCTCTCTTCCCGGGCGCTGGCCACCTCCGCGAGGTTGCGGATCTGGAAGTCGTCCTCGCTCGGGCCGCCGATCCGATGGCGGTCCCGGAGCAGGTCCGCCACCTGCCCCTCGGCCGTGGCGGCATTGGTCGCGCTGATGAAGATGGTGCCCTGGAGGAACTTGCCCAGCCCGCCCTGGATCTTCGCCTGGAAGGTGCTCCGGGGGATGAAGACCACGTCGTCCGAGTCCTGGCCGGTGGGGGTCTGGCCCTTGCGCCCTGCCACCGCCACCACCTGGAAGGGGATGTTGCGGATGCGCACCGTCTGGCCGACGGGGTTCGAGTTGGGGCCGAAGAGCTTCTCGGCGACCGTCGCCCCGAGCACCACCACCTTGGTTCCGATGTCCACGTCGGAGTCGGTGAAGCGGGTGCCGAGGGCCATGGGCCAGCTGCGGATCTCGAAGTAGTCCGGCTCGGTGCCGGCCACCTGGGTGGTCCAGTTCTGCTCCTCGCTCAGCACCTGCGAGGAGCTGCGGAGGTACGGCACGGCGTAGCGGACGGTGGGCACCTCGGCGCGGACGGCCCGGAGGTCGTCCCAGGTCAAGGTCGGCTGCGAGCCGAACCCGCCCCGCGCGCCGCCGGTGACCGAGGAGCCCGGGAGCACGACCAGCAGATTGGTGCCCATGGAGGCGAAGGCCTCCTCGACCGCCGAGCGCGCGCCCTCCCCGATGGCCACCGTGGCCACCACCGCCCCCACCCCGAAGATCATCCCCAGGGTGGTGAGGAAGGAGCGGAGCTTGTTCCGGAGCAGCGCCCGGATCGCCACCCGCAGCGTCTCCAGCTCGCTCATCCCGCCTCCTCCTCCGGGAGAGCCGACGGGTCGGCGCGGGCAGGGGCCTGCCGCCGGTCGCTCGCGATGTGCCCGTCGCGAACCACCACCACCCGGCCGACGAAGGTGGCGATGTCCGGCTCGTGGGTGACCAGGACGATGGTGATGCCGCTGCGCCCCAGCTCCTGGAAGAGCGCCATCACCTCCAGGCTGGTCCGCGAGTCGAGGTTCCCGGTGGGCTCGTCGGCGAGGATGACCTTCGGCTGGCTGACCAGCGCCCGGGCAATGGCCACCCGCTGCTGCTGCCCGCCCGAGAGGCGGTTCGGAGTGTGGTCCAGCCGATCGCCCAGCCCCACCCGCTCCAGCGCCTCGGCCGCACGCCGCCGCCGCTCGGCCCGGCCGAGGCCCGCGTACAGGAGCGGCAGCTCGACGTTCTCGATGGCCGAGGTCCGGTTCAGGAGGTTGAAGCTCTGGAACACGAACCCCAGCATCCGGTTCCGGATCCGGGCCAGGGCGTCCCGGTCGAGCGGGGCCACGTCCCGGCTGTCGAGCAGGTAGCGCCCGGTGGTGGGCCGGTCGAGGCAGCCGAGGATGTTCATCAGGGTCGACTTTCCGCTGCCGGACGGCCCGCGGATGGCGATGAACTCGCCGGTGGCGATCTCCAGGCTCACCCCGCGCAGCGCGCGCACCTCCACGTCCCCCATGCGGAAGACCTTGGTGACGTCCTGGACGGCGATCAGCGGACTGGCCATCTAGAACGGCCGCCGGACCGGTCCTCCGGGAGGAGCGGCCGGGGTGGGAGCGCGGCCGGTGCTCTCCACGCCGGTCACCACCGCGTCCCCCGCCTGGAGCGGGCCGGAGACGACCTCGGTGAAGGTCCCGTCCGAAACGCCCACCGTGACCTGCGCCGGGGCGGGTCGGCCGTCGCGCAGGACCCAGAGGCTGCGTCCGTTTCCTCCGCCGCCGGCCGCCTGGGCGGTGCCTCGGCCTCCGTCGCGTCCCGCCACTCTCTGCGGAGCGCCGCTGGTGCGCCCCAGCGCGGCGAGCATCTCCGGCGGCGGGCGAAAACGGAGCGCCGCGTTGGGCACCCGCAGCGCGTCCTGTCGATCAGCGTAGATCACCGTCACGTTGGCGGTCATCCCCGGCCGGAGCTTGAGGTCCGGGTTGTGCACGTCGATCACCGCGTCGTAGGTGACCACGTTCTGCTGCGTCTGCGGTGCGTTGCGGATCTGTCGAATCGTTCCCTTGAAGCGTTCGTCGGGGAAGGCGTCCACCACGAAGGTGGCGTCCATTCCCGGGGCGAGCTTGCCCACGTCGGCCTCGGCCACCGAGGTGTCCACCTGCATCTGCTGGAGGTCGCCGGCCAGGGTGAAGATGGTGGGCGCCTGCAGGGAAGCGGCGACCGTCTGGCCCACGTCCACGCTCCGGGAGATGACCGTCCCGTCGACCGGGGAGGCAATCTTGGTGTAGGCGAGGTTCACCTCGCTCTGGGTGAGCTGCGCGCGGGCCTGCGCCAGCTGACCGCGCGCCGCGACCACCGACGCCTCGGCCCCCTGGAGGGTGGTCTCGGCGGTGTCGAGGTCTGCCTGGGCGACGAGGTTGCTGGCCCGCAGCGACTTGTCCCGATCGTAGGTTCGGCGGGCGGCGAGCACGCTGGCCTGGGCCTGCTTGAGCTGGCCCTCGGCGGCGAGCACGTTGGCCTTCGCCTGCGCGAGGTTGGCCTCGAAGAGTGCGGGGTCGATCTCGGCGATCAGCTGGCCCTTCTTCACCGTCGAGTTGTAGTCCGCATGCAGCTTGGCGATGCGCCCGCTGACCTGGCTACCGACCTGAACGGTGACCACCGCGGAGAGGATGCCGGTGGCGGTCACCCGCGCCACCACCGGGCCCTTCACCACCGCCGCGACCTGGTACTGCAGGGGCGAAGGCCGGTGCAGCACCCGCCAGGTGACGAGGCCAGCGACCACCAGGACGACGAGCGCGGCGACCCAGAGCCAGCGGCGGCGGCCGGGGTGGGACGCGTCGGGTTCGGGCATGAGAAGATGCGTACACCGGTCCAGGCCCTAGGTTAAGTGGGCAGCGCTCGACCCCCCGCCCCAGGGGACGCCTCAGCGCTTCAGCATCGGCCTCCCCTCGTGGGTGACGAGGAGGTCGTGCATGTCGTTGGCGTGCTCCTCCTCCTGGGCCAGGACGCGCTCCAGGAGATGCCGGGTGGTGGGGTCCTTCTCGCCGAAGTAGCGGACGAGTTCGCGGTAGTGCTCGATGGCGATCCGCTCGGCCACCAGGTTCTCGCGGATCATGTCCACCAGGTTCTCGCCCTCGGTGTACTGCGATACCGCGCGGGAGGTGAGCCCCTCGGGGTTGAAGTTCGGCCGGCCGCCAAGCTGGTTGATGCGCTCGGCGATGAGGTCCATGTGCTCCTCCTCCTCGCGGGCGTGCTGGGCGAACTCCTCCTTGACCGACTCGCTGGAGATGCCGGTGGCGGAGACGGCGTGCGACTTGTAGCGCAGAACGCAGACGATCTCGGTGGCCAGCGCCTCGTTGAGGAGGGCGATGGCGGTCTGGACGTCCCCTCCGTAGTTCTCGGTGACCGCCCCCATCTCCAGCTTCTCGCGGGCCCGCTTCCGGATCGCGGCGATGTCGGTGGCAAAGGTGCTCTTGTTGCCCATGGTTGCGGACCTCCGAGCCTCGTCGGGTGTGCCGGGAGAATTCCGGCCTCCCGCATCGGGAGCCAAGGGACTTCTGGAGGATCGGCGTCTAGCGGACAGTCCGGGCGTCAGCCGGAGAGGATCCGACCGACGAGCCAGTAGCCGCCGAGCCCGGCGACGGCCACCGAGGCCCAGCGCACCCCTGCCGGCCACATGCCGCCGACACCGCGCAGCCATCGCAGGACCGGCCAGGCGAGCGCGACGATGACCAGCTGCCCGATCTCGACCCCGAGGTTGAAGGTCAGCAGGCTCGGGGCGAGCAGGGAGCGCGGAAGCTCGAGGGCGCGCAGGGCGCCGGCGAATCCGAAGCCGTGCACCAGACCGAACCCGAAGGTGAGTCGCCACCGGTGAGCGATTGCAGACCTCACCCGCTCGCCCGACAGGGGGGCCCTGAGTGCGAGGAGGTTTTCCACCGCCACCGCGACGATGCTCAGGGCGATCAGCGGCTCGACGAGCCGGGGCGGGGGCACGACCCATCCCAGGGTGGCCAGGGCCAGGGTCAGCGAGTGGGCGACGGTGAAGGCAGTGACGATGGCCAGCAGCTGCCGGAAGGTGCCTCCCAGCAGCAGCACCCCGATCAGGAACGCGATGTGGTCCGCCCCCTGGAAGATGTGCTCGGCACCGAGGCGGAGAAATCTCGCGGCGCCCGCCCAGGCTCCCGGCTGCGCTTCGACCTCGAGCACCGGCGCGCTCGCCCGCGCGGTCCGTTGCACGGTGCCCCCGGGGAGCCGGAGCAGCGCGACGTGCAGGTGGCCCTCGGGAAGCCGATCCAGGAACCCGAGCACCATCCGCAGCCGGCCGGGCGCACGGGGACACTCCCAGCGGGCGGTCACCGCCACTCCATCGTCCTGGACCGGGGCGGCAGAGGAGGTGGCGAGCGTGCACGCGGCTCCGTCCACCGAGACCTGCACCGTGGCCGCGACGTCCTCGGGCCGGAGCACGTCGAGCTCCACCCGGGCGAACTGGAGCGTCGCCTGCACTCGCCTCCCCTCGACCGTGACGTCACCGGTGGACAGGCGCAGCGCGTGGGCCCGGACGGCTCCGGGGACGAGCGCGCAGAGGGCGAGCAGGGCGAGGAGGCGCGGGCGGGGCATCGGCTGGGCGCCACCCTAACGAGGGCAGACCGGTGCCCGCGCAGCGAATTTCACTTGAATCCGATTGCCGCCCGCGTCCGTACTTCGTCCGGTCCAGCCCATGCGCCCTGCCCGACGCACCCCGGAGCAGCGAAGGAGCGAAGCCGCTCCGCTCGCGCTGGTGCTCGCCGGCTGGGCGCTGGCGGTGGCGCCCGTCGCCCACCCGCTGCTCGGGCACGGCACGCCGTTCCTCCATGACTCGGCCGACGAGGGGTGGGTCCACCATGGGGACGGTCGCGGCGGTGACGGCGGGCCGGCGGTTCCGGCCGGGCACCACCACGCCCCCGGAGCCCCCGAGCACCTCCAGCTCCCGCTGCTGGCAGCCGCGCCGCCGCCCGTCTTCCAGACGGTTGTGCTCGCCGTACGGCCGCCGCCGCCGCGCGCGGAGCGCCCTCTCTCCCTCCCCCGCCGGTGGTCGCAGGAGCAGCCGCAGGCGCCGTGAGCCGCACGGGAGCTCCCGTGCCGCCCGTCGTCCGCTGACCGTTCCCGAACCCCCCAGGGGGAGTGATGCCCCGATCCGTCCGGACGGGCCAGGTGCTCGTCCTGTTGCTCGCGGGTGCGACCGCACGCGCCCAGCCCGCCACCGCTCCGCCGAGCGGGCCGTCGGAGACCACGGTGGCCCAGCTGACCCCCGATGCTCCCTCGGTGGACGCGAATGGGTCGCCGTACCAGACGACGGTCGAGGCCCGGGCCCCGACCTCCGCGGCCTCGGCGGAGACCATCCGCGACCGGGACCTCCGGCTTCGACCCTACGCGACCCCGGAGGACATCCTCCGCGTCGTGCCCGGCCTGGTCACCGCCCAGCATCAGGGCGGGGGAAAGGCCGACCAGCTGTTCCTCCGCGGATTCGACGCAGACCACGGAACGGACGTCGCCCTCTCCCTCGACGGCATCCCCGTCAACCTTCCCTCGCACGGCCACGGCCAGGGCTACGCCGACCTGAACTTCCTCATCCCCGAGGTCGTCGACCGCGTGGAGGTGCTCAAGGGTCCCTACTTCGTCGAGTTCGGCGACTTCGCCACCGCCGGCGCGGTGAACCTCCGCACCCGTCGCAGCTTCGCCGAGAGCTCCGTCCAGGCGTCGTACGGATCGTTCCAGAGCTGGCGCGTCCTGGGCGTGGGGAGCACCGGGGCCACCGCGAACCCCACCTGGCTCGCCGCGGAGGTGTCGGGCACGCAGGGCCCGTTCCTCGTCGGCGAGGACCTGCGCCGGTACGCCCTCTTCCTCAAGTCGACCCTGCAGCTCTCGTCGAGCACCACCCTCGGCATCCTCGCCAGCGCGTACGGATCGCAGTGGCGTGCGAGCGGCCAGATTCCCGAACGGCTGCTGACCGTCTCCCAGTTCAACCCCGTTGCCCTGGACCCCTTCGGCTCGATCGACCCCAGCGAGGGCGGCCAGACCCAGCGGCAGATGATCGCGCTCACCGTCGAGAGCCACCCGTCGGACCGGAACGAGATCGCCCTCACCGCCTACGCGGTCCGTTACCGGCTCACGCTCTTCAGCGACTTCACCTTCCAGCTCCACGACGAAACCAACTTCGACGAGATCGAGCAGACCGACGCGCGCCTCTACACCGGGCTGAACGCGATCTACCGGCGCCGCATCGAGCTCGGTGACGTCCGGATGGTCACCACGATCGGCGCCCAGGCCCGGCTGGACTCGACGACGGTGGGACTCTGGCACGTGAAGGAACGCGTCCGGCTCCCGACCTGCGCACCGGTGGTGCCGGGCGCCCCGCTCAATCCCTGTGCGCTCGACGACGTCGTCCAGTCCGACCTCGCCGCCTTCTTCCAGGAGGACGTGCGGTTCACGCCATGGCTGCGGGTGGTGCTCGGGGTGCGTGGAGACCTGTTCGAATGGAACGTCACCAACAACGGCCCGAACCCGAGCCCCGCCGAGAACCACGGCACGGGAGTCGTCCAGCGCGGCATCGTCAATCCCAAGCTGCAGACGGTCATCACTCCCCTCACCGGCTGGGACCTGTACCTCGACGCCGGAGGTGGCTTTCACAGCAACGACGCGCGGGCAGTGGTGGCGCAGAACGGCTCGGGGGCGCTTCCCCGTGCGTGGGGCGGCGAGGTGGGCACCCGCCTGTCGCTTCTCGACCGGAGGCTCGACCTCGCCGCAGCGCTCTGGGCCATCCACCTCCAGTCCGAGCTGGTCTTCGTCGCCGACGAGGGGACCACCGAGGCGTCGGACCCCACCGACCGCTATGGCCTCGACCTCGAAGCCCGCTTCCGCATCCTCGCCTGGATGTGGGCCGATCTCGACCTCACGCTCGCGCACGCCGCGTACACCCAGGACCACGGCAACGCCCGGGCGGTGGCGCTGGCACCGACCTTCACCGCCCAGGCCGGCCTCAGCGTCGTCCACCCCGCGGGCATCCGTGGGCGGCTCGGCGCGCGCTGGGTCGGGAGCCGCCCGGCCACCGAGGACCCGAATGGCCTGCAGGCGCAAGGGTACTTCATCGTGGACCTCACGCTCGCCTACCGCTGGCGCTTCCTCGAGGTTGGCCTGGCCATCGAGAACGTGCTGAACACCGCCTGGCGCGAGGCCCAGTTCGCCAACAACTCGTACGTGGCTGGGCGAGACCCGGACCTCCGCGATCCGGTCACCGGTGCACGGATCGGCCAGTTCGGCATCCACTTCGCGCCGGGGAACCCGATCAACGTCCGGGGCACGGTCGCGGTCTACTTCTGATCCCCCGGGGGTTTTCGCTCGCGCAGCCGTCGCTCGCGCGCGGTGACCGCGGCAGCCGTCTCGCTCTGACCCTCGCTCCGGAGCTTCTTGAACTCGTCCTGGAAATCCTTCAGCTCGTCCTCCGAGGCGTCCTCGAGCGCGGCGAAGGTGTTCCGCGCCTCGCGGGTGCTGCGGATGAGCTCGTCGAGCTTGAGGTGGAGCGCGGTGGCGTCGCGGTTCTGGGTGGCCTGGATGAGGAACACCATCAGGAAGGTCACCACCGTCGTCCCGGTGTTGATGACCAGCTGCCACGAGTCGCTGAAGTGGAACAGCGGGCCGGTCACCGCCCAGGCCACGACCACCAGCAGCGCCAGCGTGAAGGCGAGCGGCGTCCCCATCGCTCGGGACGCGCTGTTGGCGAAACGACGGAAACCGTCCTCCATCCACCCAGAAGGTAGGCACCGGTGCCGGCCCGCGGGAGCGCCCTTCCCTTCGGGAATGGGCTTGACCGGGGCGGCCGTGGCGAGAACGCTCGCGCCGCCCGTGAAGTGCCACCCCCTTGCGCCGCTGCTGGTCCTCCTGGTCTCCGCCAGCACCGCCGGCGCCCAGCCCGACGAGCGGCCCGGGGGTTCCCCGCCGGGGGTGGTCCGCATCCGCGAACGGGGGGTCCTCGAGCTCCGGGTTCCCCTCGCCGGGCGTCCACCCCAGACCCGCGCCCGCGAGGCGACCGAAGCCCTGACCCACGTCCTCGAGCAACCCGGGCCAGACGTGGTCCACCTCGAGCCGGCCGAGCAGGGAGTGGCGCTGCGGGTGGGCACGACGCCGATTCTCGAGCTGGCCGCGGACGACGCCCGAGAGGGTGGGGCCACCGACCTCACGCTCTACGCCGCCGTGGTGGGGCAGCGCATCGAGGCGGCGCTGAAGGCGGAGCGGCGACGGCTGGAGATCCAGGACACCGTGTTCTCAGTCTCGCTGGCGGTGTTCATCACCCTGCTCGCCTTCCTGGCGCTGCGGCTGGTCGGGAGGCTCGCCGCGCAGCTCCGCGCCGCGCTGGTGGCCGACCGCGAGCGGGTCCCGGCGCTCAGGGTGGGCAACGTGGAGGTGGCGAGCCAGCGGGTGGTGCGCGGGGCGCTGGGGCTCGGTCTGCTGGTCGGCGCCTGGATCGTCCAGATCCTCGTGCTCTACGTCTGGGTGCTCTTCGTCCTTTCGCTGTTCGCCCCCACCCGCGCGTACGGCGCCCGGCTCACCGGGTCGGTCCTCCGGCCGGCGGCGGCCATCCTCGGCCGGGCAGGTGGCGCGCTCCCGATGCTGGTGGTGGCGGCCCTGCTGGCGCTGGTGGTGGGGCTGGTGGTTCGCACCCTGCGGCTGTTCTTCGAGAGCATCGCCCGGGGCGAGACGCACGTCCGCTGGATCTCGGCGGATCTGGCGCGCCCGGTGGGCGTGCTGCTGCGCGGCGCGATCGTCGTGCTGGCGGTGCTGTTCGCCGCCCCGCTCATCACCGGCGGCGACACCGGTGCTCTCTCCCGGCTGGCGACGGCGGTGCTCCTGGCGCTGGCGCTGGGGGCCGTGCCCCTCCTGGCCTCGGTCGCGGTGGGGCTTCCCACGGTCTTCAGCCGGACGCTTCAGCCGGGACAGATGGTGGAGCTCGGGGGCCGCCGGGGCCGCGTCCGCGCGGTAACGCTCCTCGAGATTCACCTCGAGGACCCCCAGGGGGCGGAGCTGCACATCCCGCATCTGGTGGCATTCCTCCACCCGAGACGCGCGCTGGGAGGAGTCTCGCGCCGGGCGCTCGAGGTGTGGGTGGACAGCGCAGAGGATCAGGCCCGGGTCGAGTCGGTGCTGCTCGAGGCCGCGGGCTCGCATGCCTCCGGGGCCCGGGCCGAGCTCCTCTCGCTGGACGGACGCGGAGCCCGGTGGCGGGTGTGGGGCATCCACCCCGACCTGGGCCAGCGGGTGGCCACCGCGCTGCGCGATGCGCGGGTGACGCTTGGGCAACCTGGGCCCGAGGCGCGCCGCCCATGAACACGCTCTGGGCGCTGATGGGGCTCATCGCCGCCGCCTTCGTCGGCAGCGTCCTGGTGGGGCGCCGCAGGCAGACACGCCACGGGCTGGCCTCGGGGTCGGAGCCGGTCCTCGCCGGGTTCCTGCTCGGCCCGACGGTGCTTGGCCTCGTCACCCCCGGCCTCCTCGAGGTCTTCACCCCGCTGGCGCAGGTGGGGTTGGGCTGGCTCGCGCTGATCGTCGGGCTCGACTACGGGTGGGTGGACCGTCGACGGATCCCCATCATCCGGCGCGTCGGAGGGACGCTCGCCGGGCTCTTCACCATGGCGGCCATCACCGCGGCGACCTTCGCCGTGCTCCGGCGACTGCAGCCCACCGGGCCGTCATGGTGGCAGGACACCGCGAACTGGATTACCGCCGGGGGCATCGGGGCGGCCTGCGCCGAGACGACCCGCCACGCGGTGCGCTGGGTGGCCGACCGACTGAAGGCGAGCGGCGAGGTGACCGACGTGCTGCTCGACGTCGCCGACGCGGACGACTTCGGGCCCCTGCTCGCTTGCGGTGCGCTGTTCACACTGCAGCCGCCAGCCGGGCTCCGATGGGCGGCCCACCCGGGTGTGCTCTGGGCAGGGCAGATCGGTCTCGGAGTGGCCATCGGCCTCCTCACGGCGCTGCTGGTCTCGCGGGAGTTCCGCTCCCGGTCACTGTGGGGGCTGCTCTTTGGAACCTCGATGGTTGCCATCGGACTCGCCGTCCGGGCCGACCTGGCGGTGTTGACGGTGGGGTTCTGCATGGGCCTCGGGCTGAGCGCGGTGTCCCGCCACCGCCAGGCCATCCGGGCGGTGGTCCTCCCGGTCGAGGGCCCCCTCCGCTTGCCGGCGCTTCTCCTGGCCGGCGCCCACATCGACATCCGCGACGTTCCGCTGCTGCCATGGGTGGTGCCCACGGCACTGGGCGCGCGTGTCCTGGCCAAGACCCTGGTCGCGGGGATGGCCGCGGTGCTCTGCCCTCCACTTCGACGCGCTGGACCTCCCCTCGTCCCGGGGCTTCTGGCCTGTGGCCCCACCGCGATGAGCATCGGGCTGGCCTTCGCCCTGCGCTTTCCCGGCCCGGTCGGCGAGACGGTGCTGGTGTCGGCCGCCGCGGCAACGGTGCTGGGTGAGCTGGTCGCCCCCCTGGGCCTCAGGTCGGCCCTGCGCCGTGCCGGCGAGGCCACGGTCCAGACCGGCTCGCAGCCTGCACTCGAGGTGCCGGCATGAGCACCACCGGCGAGCAACGGCGCACGGCAAATCGCGCGGTGGAGCTCCTCCTGCTCGGGGTGCTGGTCGGGCTGATGCTCCTCGCCTCGCATGCGACCCCCGAGGGCGGCGGAAGTCGCGCACTGGCCGCGCTGGGGTTCCTCCTGCTCGCCGGGACGGTGGTGGCCAACGTGCTCGAGCCATTGGGGATCCCGCACCTCACGGCGTATCTGCTCACCGGGATGGTGGCGGGCCCGCATGCTCTCCATCTGGTGGACCACCAGGCGGTGACGGAGCTGTCGGGGATCAACGCGCTCGCCCTCTCGCTCATCTGTCTCACCGGTGGGGCAGAGCTGCGAGCGAAGCTGCTCCGGGCCAGCGCGCGTTCGATGGCCTGGGCGCTGCTCTTCCAGGCCGGGTTGGTGGTGGCGGTGACCGGCGGGGTGTTTCTCGCGCTCAAGCCATTGTTTCCCTTCCTCCGCCCCCTGCCGCTCGGTCCAGCGGTGGGGGTGGCCCTGGTCTGGGGGGTGCTCTCGCTCACCAGGAGCACCGCGGCCACCGTCGGCGTGCTGGCCCAGACGGGCGCCCGGGGACCGTTCACCAGCTTCAGCCTGGGCCTGGTGGTCAGCTCCGACGTCATGGTGGTGGTACTGCTCGGGGTCGTCCTGACCTTCGCCCGCCCGCTGATCGACCCCACCGAGCCCCTCTCGCTGGGTGCGCTTCGCGACGTGGGCAGGGAAGTGCTGAGCAGCGTGGCGGTGGGCTCGACCCTGGGGCTGATCCTCGCCGCGTATCTCCGCTTCGTGGGCCGGCAGCTGGTCCTGCTCTTCATCGCTCTCGGTCTGGTGATGACGCAGGTTCTCGACTACCTCCGCTTCGACTGGCTGTTGATCTTCATCACCGCAGGCTTCGTGGTGCAGAACCTCTCCGCGCAGGGCGACCGCTTTCTCCAGGCATTGAAGCGGATGGGAGAGATCGTCTACGTGATCTTCTTTGCCATCGCCGGAGCGCACCTCGATCTGCCGCTCCTCGGCCGACTCTGGCCGATGGCCCTGGCGCTGGCGCTCACCCGAGTGGGAGCGATCTGGGCCGCGTCGCGCATTGCCACCCGGGTGGCCGGGGATCCGCCGCAGTTCCGGCGCTGGTCCTGGTGTCCCCTGGTCTCCCAGGCGGGCCTGGCGCTCGGGCTGTTCGCGCGGGTCCAGGGCGAGTTCCCGGCCTTCGGCACTGCGTTCGCCGCGATGGGGGTGGCGACGGTGGCGGTGAACGAGATGGTCGGCCCGGTGCTGTTCAAGACCGCCCTGGACCGGACGGGCGAGACCGCGCGTCAGGCGGAACCGGACGAGCAGACCGAGGCCGCGGCGACGTCCTGATCGGCGACGTCCCGGTGCGGTAGGTCCGACCCTCGCGACCCACTTCGCCCCACGGCAGACGGAGCCCGCGGTCGAGCGCGGCCAGAGTCGGACGGCCCAGGTGAGCGAAGACCAGGCGGCGCACTCCATGCCGCGCGGCGGAGGCACACACCTCGGCGACCGTCGCGTGCCCGCCCACGCGGCCGGCGAACCAGATGCGCCGGCTCCAGGCCGCAGCCTCGGCGAACACCAGCGGCGCGCCCCGGGCCCACCGGGGGAAGACGAGGAACTCGGGTGCCCAGACGGCCCGGGCCGCTCCGAGGCGGATGTCGTACCCGAAGGTTGGGTGCGCGGTGTGCCGCACCGCCCGGGGCTGGATCGAGAGGCCGTCCCGGACGAAGGCACGGACAGCCGGCTCGCATCCCCGCGAGCGCGCCAGCCGCCGGATGCCGCTCATCAGCTCGCCCCGGGCATCGGTCACCAGCCAGGCGTCGATCCGTCCCGCGGGCTCGGAGCCCGGGCCGCCGTCGATCATCACCCGCATCCGCCGGGCGCGGACCAGCACGCCCGCCGGGGCGAAGCGGGGCGAGTTCATCGCCCCCACCCCGAGCAGCGTGCAGCGGAGCGGCGCCACTTCCCGCGAGCCTGGACTCAGCGGGGCGTGAAGAAGTCGCGTGCCGCGGCGAGGAAGTCGGTGTCGGTCACGATGGCCATCAGGTGCCCATCCGTCCCCAGCACCGGGAGCGAGCTGAACTGGTGCTCGAGCAGCAGCTCGATGGCTTCGTGGACCGGGGTGTCGGGGGTGACGGTCACCGGATGGCGGCTCATGGTCTCGCCCACCCGGACCTGCTTCTTTCCCCGCGCCAGCGCCAGGAGCACGTCCCCGGCGGAGAGAATCCCCACCAGGTTCTGCTTCGAGTCCACCACCGGGACATGCCGGATCGCGCCGAGCTTCATCTGGGCGTCGGCCACCCCGATGGTGTCGCTGTCGTGCACGACGATGAGCGCGGTGGACATGAGGTCTCCGACCTTTGCGACGCGGGACATCGAGCACCTCCGGCTGGGCAGCACTCTACTCCCGCGGGTGAAGAGAGGGACACGGTCGCTCGAGCGACGCCGCAGCCCCCGCTGGCTGCACCGCGGACGCCGCAAATCCTGCGCCGCCCTAGCCTGGACCGATGCTCGCTCCGCTCCTGACCGTGTCCGCGCTCACCCTGGCCGCCAGTCCAGACCCGCTGGCCAGCATCCGCGCCGAGTCCCGGGCCCTGGTGCTCATCCAGCAGACACTCCAGTGGTACACCGCGACCGTCGGCGAGACGAGCATCCAGGCCGAGACCTACCTGGGTCACGACCGGCTCTTCTCCAGGGAGTCGATCGCCCGGGTGCGGAAGGCGGCGCAGGCGCCCGGCATCTCCGCCGACGAGCGGCGGGCGCGCGAGTTCCTCCAGGCCTACCTCGCCGGCGAGTACCTCTCCCAGTCGACCGCCGTCTTCGACGATCGCGCCCAGAACGCCGAGCTCCAAGCCACGGTCCGCCTCCCCTGGATGAAGGACCCGGTGCCCTACAAGCAGCTGGACCTCCTGATCGCGGACGAGAAGGACGGCGGCCGCCGGGCGGAGATCGACAGGGCACGGGCCGAGATCTGGAGGACGGTGCTCAACCCCATCCTCGCGGAGAAGGAGGCCACCGCGCAGCGGCTGGCACGAGCGCTCGGCTACCGCTCGTACGTGGAGCTCTCCGAGGAGGGCCGGAGGGTCCAGCTCCGTCCGTTCATGGTGGAAGGCAAGCGCTTCCTCGACGCCACCGACGGGCTCTTTCGCCAGCTGCTGGAGGAGGTGACCCCGCGCGAGCTGGGCATCCCCGCCTCGCAGCTTCGACGCAGCGACTTCGGCCGCCTCTTCAAGGGTCCGCGGCTCGAGCGCTTCTTCCCCGCGGACATCGCGGTGCCGTCGTTCACCGCCTTCCTCGGTGGGATGGGCCTCGACTTCAAGACCGTGGCCGGCACCGAGGTCCGGGTGGACGACGCGCTTCACCCGCTCAAGGAGCCGCGCGCCGCCTGCTGGGGCATCCGGGTGCCCGAGGACGTACGGATCAACGTCAAGCCCCTCCCCGGTCTGGACAGCCTGGGAGTCTTCTTCCACGAGGGCGGCCACGCGGTGATGTTCGCCAACACCACCACCAAGGTCTGGGAGTTCCAGCAGCTCGGGCCCCTGGCCTTCACCGAGGGGCTGGGTGAGGTCTTCCGGTACTCCTGGGCGGACCCGGTCTGGCTGAAGCGCTACCGCAGCTTCGTGCAGGCCCACAACGCGCAGGCCAACCGGAGCGAGCCGCTGATGAGCGACCAGGACATCCGCGATCTCGCGCGGCTCCAGCTGCTCTACCAGCTCTACTACCTGCGCCGGTATGCATACGCGAAGCTGGTTTACGAGTCGGTGCTGCACGGCGGCTCGCCGGCGCTCTGGAAGGGGCTCTACGATCGGCCCACGGGCGACCCGATGGCGGTGTACCGCGACGTCTTCTCCACCGCTTACGCCGTGCCGCTGGACGAGAACGACGCGCTGCGCTTCCGCACCGACGTCGACGACACCTTCTACTCGGCGGACTACGCCCGGGCGTTCGCGCTCGCCCACCTCATCCACGAGGGAATGCGGAGCCGGTTCGGAGCGGACTGGTACGGCAATCCGGAGGCCGGGCGCCTCATCCGGACGCTGGTGGCAGAGGGCAACAAGCCGCAACCCGAGGAGGTGGCGAAGGTCTTCGGCGTCCCCTTCGACCTCCGGCCCGCAGAGGCCCGGATCCGCCGGCTGGCCGCCGAGACCTCGGCCCACTGACGGCGGCCCCGGCGCAACGCTCTTGCCGGTGCACGGGCGGGATGTCATCGGTTCGTCACCTGGACGGAGGACACCTGACCCATCTCGCCGTCAGGACCCGGAGCCTTCCCTGCATGACCCGCCTCGCCGCTGGCCTGCTGTTCCTCCTCTGCCTCACCGGGAGCGCCCGAGCAGGGGCCATCTACCCCATCGATCGGGCGGCCGTGCTCGCCGGCAGCCGCTTCGATCTCAAGGTCGAGTTCGACCAGGTCGTTCCCGTGGAGAAGATCCAGGTGACGGTGGGCGGCCGCCCCGCCGAGGAGGTCTTCGGGCGTCCGGGGCTGTGGCTCGAGCGCGAGGACGGCAAGCCGGTCACCTCCTGGGTGCTCCAGGGGGCCTCGCTTCCCAGGGCCGGTCCGGTGGAGGTGGTGGCCTCGGGCGGCGGACAGACCCTCCGGGTGCGGTGGGAGGTCTACGCGACGGGTCCGCGCAAGGCGAAGAACGTCATCCTCTTCATCGGCGACGGACTCTCCCCGGCGCACCGGACCGCGGCGCGGCTCCTCGCCCGAGGGATGAGCCAGGGCAAGTTCAAGGGCGTCCTCTCCTTCGACGAATTCCCGCACACCGGTCTGGTGGGCACCAGCGGGCTGGACTCGATCATCACCGACTCGGCGAACTCGATGAGCGCCTACACCACCGGGCACAAGAGCGCCCTGAACGCCATGGGTGTCTACGCCTCGCGGGCGGAGAACGACTTCGAGCACCCCCGGGTGGAGAACCTGGTCGAGCTGGTCAAGCGGCGGACTCGCATGGGCGTGGGGGTGGTGACCGACGCCGAGGTCGAGGACGCCACGCCGGCGGCGATGGTGGCGCATACCCGGCGCCGTGCACGGAAAGCGGAGATCGCCCCGATGTTCCTCGACGCGGGGGTGGACGTGCTCCTCGGGGGAGGACGGGCGTACTTCCTCCCCGCGGGGACGCCGGGAAGCAGGCGCCACGACGGGCTGGACCCGCTGGCCCGCCACCGCGACGCGGGGTACCCGCTGGTCACCACCGCGCGCGAGCTCGGTGCCGCCGCGTCCCGCCCGGACACCCGGAAGCTGCTCGGGCTCTTCCATCCCGAGAACATGGACGGGGTGCTGGACCGGAAGTACCTCAAGAAAGGGACCGTTCCGGAGTACCCGGACCAGCCGGACCTGACCGAGATGACGCGGTCGGCGATCGACGTGCTCTCGCGCAACCCGGACGGCTTCGTGCTGATGGTGGAGGCGGGGCTGATCGACAAGTACAGCCACAAGCTCGACTGGGAGCGGGCAACGTGGGACACGATCATGCTCTCCAACGCGGTGCAGGTGGCCCGCGACTTCGCCGCCCGACGGAACGACACACTGATCCTCGTGACCGCCGACCACACCCATGGGCTGTGCATCGTGGGATCGGTGGACGATTCGGCCTCCGGGCCTCCCCGGGAGCGCATCCGCACCTACGCCGAGGCGGGTTTCCCGAACTACCCGGCCCCCGACGCCGATGGCTACCCGCCCCGGCCCGACGTGAGCCGCCGGCTGGCGGTGTTCTTCTCCGACACGCCGGACGTGTACGAGGGCCGCGAGCCCTCCTTGAACGGTCCTCGCGAGCCGACCGTGCCCGCCCCGGACAAGAAGGGCTTCGTGCCGAACCCTGCGGAGAAGAGCGCGCAGGCACCGCTCGCCGAGGGCAACCTTCCCCGCACCGCCGAGGGCGGCGTGCACACCATGGACGACGTGGTGATCGACGCGTTCGGGCCGGGCTCGGAGCGGGTGCACGGATTCATGGACAACACCGAGGTCTTCCGGGTGATGGCCGAGGCGCTGGGGCTCGGCCGTGCTGGCCCGCCGGCGACGGCCCGGGCATCGGCCGGCGCAGCAGCGGGGGCGGCCCACTGAGGGTCTTTCCGGTGTGACTTTCGAGCGCCGGGCGCTGGGCTGTCGTATAGCTTCGCGGATTGGGTTCTCACCCGTCGCACGACCACCACCAGCACCTCTCCCACGTCCCGGCGTCCCGGGTGGCACTCGCCGCGGGCATCACCGTGCTCGCCGGCGGGGTCGAGCTCCTGTTCTCGAAGACCAGCGGGAGCCTGTTCCTCCTCGCGGACGCGGTGCACCTGCTCGCCCACCTGGGCATTTTCCTCGTGCTGCTGATTCCTCCCGGCCGGCTGCATGGGGCGAGCGAGGACCTGGGCGCGGTCGTCGTCCTGGTGATGGTGGTGGCGATCGCCGGCTGGCTGGTGTGGATCAGCGTGAGGCACTTGATCGCTCCGCCGGAAGCGCTGCCGAATCCGGCGGCGATGCTGGTCTCCGTCCTCGGGCTCGCCGCAAACACCTGCTCGGCGCTGCTCTTCCAGAAGCCGGCGGCCACGCACTTCTCCTTCCGCGCAGCGCTGGCCCACGAGCTGTCCGACGGCGCGATGACCCTCGCCGGGCTCGTCGGCGCCGGGTGCATCTCGCTGTTCGGCTGGCACTGGGTGGACCCGACGCTCAGCCTGGTCATCGGCAGCTGGCTGGGGCTCTGGGCGGCGCGCCTGCTGGTCCGGAGGGCGCTGCGGGGCCCCGAGGTCTTCTTCGACCACTGAACAGGTGGTGCTTCGGGAACCCAACAAAACCAGGTCGTTGTGAGCTCACGCAATGGGGCTGCTTCGAGATTGATTTTGCGAGGCGTTCTCAAGTAAATGGGCAACGAATCCACCCTCCGGTGTCCTCCCCCTGGACGACCACGGTGGAGGACGAAGATGCAGATTCAAGGCTCACCGCTGTTGCCCGACCTGACCCGGCTGATCACCAAGGCCCGCCGCACGCTGTACGTCGTCGCCGCGCGGGAGCTGGGAACCCGTGGTGAGGAGATCTCCGCCTGGATCGTCGCCGCCCGCCTGATGGAGCGGCGTGCGGCGAGTCAGAAGGACCTCGCGGAGATCACCGGTCAGCATCCGGCGGGGATCTCCCGCCTCCTCGACGAGATGGACCGGCGGGGCCTCACCGCCCGCGCGCTCGACCCGCTCGACCAGCGCCGGCGCCTGGTCACCCTGACCGCCGCCGGGCGCCGCTGGCACCGCAAGCTGGAGCCCCTGGTGCTGCGGGCGAGCGAGAACGTCCTGGGAATCCTGACCCTCACCGAGCAGCATCAGCTCCGCGGACTGCTGCGCCGGATCGGCGAGCCACAGCTGGTGCAGGGCCCGGGAACCGGTGACTCGGCGGCGGGCCCGCGGCGTCGCCGCGCTCAACGCTGATCCGGCTTGCCGGGACGGTGGCGGGCAACGAACCACGAGAGGTAGGCCCCGAGCAGCACCGCGACCGACAGCCCAGTCACCCCGAGTGCTTGCCAGTCCCCCCGCGCGGGCCCCTCCGGCCGGGACAGCCCGAAGATCGAGACCCCGATGCACACCACCAGCGCGGAGGTGATGACCACGCGGTGGACGGTGGAGAGCCGGACCAAGCGCCTCTCCTCGCCTATTGTGGACCCTTGGGGGGAGGAGCGGAGCTCGCCAGCCGCGCCTTGAACGCCAGGGCCTGCTCGGTGTCTCGCATCCGGATGAGCGATCGGACGTAGTAGGCGAGAGCCCAGATGTCCCGGCTCTTGTCTGGGAGGACCTGGGGGTCCCACGCCGGCATCGCCGCGCCGGTCACGCCGGCGACGAGGATCCGGTACAGGTCGTTGAGCTCGGTGCCGGGCTGGATGGAACGGACCGGGTTGAGGAGGAAGTCCGGGGGGAGCAGCTTGACGGTCTTTCCGTCGGGGGCGGTGTAGTCGCTGTCCTTCAGCTCCGGCAGGTACATGTCGGGGCGGAAGTCGGTGGTGGGGTGGCCGCTCAGCTGTTGCGAGGCGGCGCTGATCTCCTCCGGCGTGGCGTAGGCGGGGTGGCAATTCAGGCACTGGGTGTAACCGTGGTAGAGGAGCTTCCCCCGGGCGATCGCCGCGGCCTCGTTGCCTGGCCCCCACGGGTCCGGAGCCGGTACCACCGGCTCCCCCACCGCATCGTCGTCCTTCCAGGCATCGGACAGCGTCTTGATGTACTGGATGATGGCGTGCAGCTCCCGGTCGGGGACCTCCCATCCCAGCATCGCCGTTCCGTGCAGGTTGCTCCGGACGATGCGGACCAGGTCCTCGTCGCGGGGGAGCTTCTGCTCGAGCACGCCGGCGAACTTGAACTCCCCTTGCGTGAAGTTCCGCGGCGGGGGCCGCAGCCCGGGGGCGGAGGGGCCGTCGCCCTTCCCCTGCTCACCGTGGCAGGCACGGCAGTACTGGAGGTATGCGGTCCGGCCGTCGTTCAAGGTCGAGGCGGGGACCATCTTCCCCGCCAGCTTCATCGGCGCCTTGAACGGCCGGGTGTTCTCCTTGCTGCTACAGGCGGCGAGCAACAGCGCCAGAGCGCCCGCGGTCAGACCTCGCATCGGTCAGCCTCCGCCCCAGCCGGCGAAGATCGCCGGGAAGAGGATGAGCCACACCCCGCCCACGAAGTGCCAGTACTGGGTCCAGAGGCGGAGCTTCAGATGACGCCCCGGCTGGATCGCTCCCCTGACCGCGGCCACCAGCACCGCAGCGAGCCCGCCGAGCCCCACCGCCGCGTGCAGCGCGTGGAAGCCGCAGAGCCCGTAGACCGCGCCCCCGAACGCTCCGGCGTCCCAGCGTACCCCGGCATCGGCCATCCGGAGGAAGAGCAGCACCTGGCTGACGAGAAAGCCGACCCCGAGGAGCAGTGCCGCGACCAGCGCCCCGCGCATCGGCCCGAGCCGTCCCCTGCGGACGGCCCGGAGGGCGAGCTCCAGTCCGAGGCTCGCGCCGACGAGCAGGACGGTGTTCCCCACCGCCCAGCGCACCGGGAGCGGGCCCACCTCCTCGGGTGGCCACATCGGGCTTCGCCAGCGCACCACCCCGAGAGCAAAGAACAACCCGGCGAACATCATCGCCCAGCTCCCGAGGAAGAGGAGCATTCCCACCCGGGCGGTGGCCTCGTCGCGGGCGTGGGGCGAGCGGTAGGGGAGGACGCCGGAGGTCATCGCTGGCTCACCCGCGCGCCGGCGACGCCGCAGGAACATCGCGCTCGTCCGGGAGCACCTCCGCCTGGCCGATCCAGTCGCGGCCCAGGCGCTTCCGCACCTCGGGGCTGCTGAGCTCGTGTGGTCCGCGGCGGACGATGGGGAGGTGGTCGAAGTTGTGGATCGGCGGCGGCGAGGGGACGGACCACTCGAGCGTCCCCACCTGCCAGGGGTTGGCCTCGGCCTTCGGACCGCGGAACATCGAGTGGAGGAAGTTCCAGATGAACGCCAGCTGCCCGAAGAAGAGGGCGAACGCGGCGTAGCTGGTCCAGCGGTTCAGCGCCCGGAGCGGCTGCAGGTACTGGTAGACGAACGGGTCGTAGAGCCGCCGGTGCTGTCCCGAGTAACCGGCGAGGAGCTGTCCGCCGAACACCAGCGTCAGGCCGACCACGGTGAACCAGAAGTGCACCTTCCCCCAGCGCTCGTTGGTCAAACGCCCGAACATCTTGGGGTACCAGAAGTAGATGGCCGCGAAGCTGGCCATGACCGAGGCAGCGGCCATGGTGAAGTGGAAGTGGCCGACCACGAACATCGTGTCGTGCAGGTAGAAGTCGGGGGCCACCGCCCCCAGATACAGGCCGGTCAGTCCTCCGAAACCGAAGACGAAGACCATCCCCAGGGCGAAGAGCATGGGGGTGGTGAGGCGGATCGAGCCCTTCCAGATGGTCCGCAGCCAGTTGAGGAACAGCAGCTCTGCCGGGAAGCTGATGATCAGGGTCAGCACCATGAAGGTCTGGCCGAGCAGCGGGTTGAGCCCGGTCATGAACATGTGATGTCCGTAGACCACCGCGCTGAGCGCGGTGACCGCCACCATCGCCAGGACCGACCCGCGGTACCAGTTCGCGGGCCGGCGGGCGAAGAACGCGACCAGGTCACCGACCACGCCCCAGGCAGGGAGGATGAGGATGTAGACCTCGGGGTGGCCGAAGATCCAGAACAGATGCTGGAAGAGGATGGGGTCTCCCCCGCCCTGGGTCGCCGCGCCTGCCAGGTAGAACTGGGTGCCGAGCATCCGGTCCAGCAGGAGCAGGAGCGCCGCCGAGCCCAGCACCGGAACGAAGAGCACGTTGAGCACCGCGGTCAGGAACAGTCCCCAGACGGTGAGCGGCATCCGGAAGTAGGTCATCCCCGGGGCCCGGAGCCGGATGGTGGTGGTGATGTAGTTGATGCCTCCCATGATGCTGGAGACGCCGGTGACGAAGATCGCCAGCACCATCAGGGTCTGACCGGAGCCCGGCGTGCCCACGTTGGTGGAGAGTGGGGCGTACGTCGTCCACCCCGCCCCCGCGGCGCCCAGGTCACCGAAGAACGAGCCCACCACCAGGCACAGCGCGAGGGCGAACACCCAGAAGCTGAGCGCGTTCAGCCAGGGGAAGGCCATGTCCCGCGCGCCGATCATCAGGGGGATGCAGTAGTTCCCGAACGCGCCGATCAGGATCGGGGTGATGGCGAAGAAGATCATGATCAGCCCATGCATGGTGAACACCTGCATGTACTGGCCGGGGCCGATGGCCCCACCGGAGTCGCGGAGGAAGATCTGCCCCAGCACCGGCACCGGCCGCCCGGGGAAGGCCCACTGCCAGCGGATGAGCATGGCCAGCGTGCCGCCCACCAGGAAGAAGATCAGCCCCGCCCACAGGTACTGCTTGGCGATCACCTTGTGATCGAGCGACCAGATGTAATTGCGAAAGAAGGTGTTCGGCGGATGGTGAATGGGCTGGAGCGCCTCGGCCAATTCCAGGTTCACCTGCTCCTCGGCGATCATTTCATCCTCGTGTGCTCTGCCCAGTCCCAGCCCCAGTGGGCCTCGGTGTCCTGGGGGTCGTATCCCTGCTGCGAGTTGGCGGAGGCGGCGGCCAGCCACTGTCGAAAACGAGCGGGCTCGACCACGTGCAGCATGCCCTGCATCTTGTAGTGGTTGGCGCCGCAGTGCTGGGCGCAGCCGATCTCGTAGTTCCCCAGCACCGCGGGGGTGAACCACATCCGGTTGATGGTCCCGGGCACCGCGTCGACCTTCATCCGCATGTTGGGGATGTTGAAGCTGTGGATCACGTCGATGGACGCCACCTGAAACAGGCCCGGGGCGTCCTTCGGGAGGTACACCTCGTTCAGGGTGATGACGTCGTCCGGGGTGTTGAACTTGCCGTCCGGTCCGGCGTAGCGCACCTGCCAGGCCCACTGGTGGGCGTTGATCTCCACCCGCACCGCATCGTTCTGCTCCTCCGCCCAGTCGAAGTTCCAGTAGACGCGGTTGACCGCGATCAGGGTCCGGACCAGGAGATCGCCGTCCACCACCACGAAGATCAGCCCTGCCACCCCCACGGTCCACAACCAGGAGCTCGGGCGCGCCCCGTGGTCGAACTTCGCGGCATGGGTGGGGCCATGCTTGAGGATGGCCCAGCCCATCCAGCCGATCATGATCACGAAGATCAACGCCACGAAGAGCGAGGTGACGTTGATCATCTCGTCGATCCGCCAGCCCTCCTTCGAGGCATCGAAGGGCAACCCGATCCCCAGCGGGCCGGCGGCGAGCAGGATCCGGCTCACGGCTGCCCTCCTCCGGAGACCCGCCGGATCCCGAGGATGACCGCTCCGGCCACCAGGAACGGCGTGCCCAGCAGCGCGGGAAGGAGCACCAGCACCCCGGGGGAGGCGGAGTTGGCGGCGCAGGCCGGACAGGCAAGGAGCACCAGGTTCAAGAGGCTCATCGGAAATGCCTCCAGGCGGCCTCGGCGATCAGCACCAGCCCGTACATCGCGGCGATGATCCCGGGCGCTGCCGCCATGCGCCGGAGGGCGATCGTCTCCCGGGAGAGGTGCATGGTGTAGAGCGCGAAGTAGACCGCCTGGGCAAGGGCGAGGAGGAGCAGCAATACCACCGTCCAGCGGGCGTGGCTGGGCACGAGGGCCACCGCCACCTCGAGCACGGTCAGGGCCACCATCACCCCCAGCATCACCAGGTACTCGCGGGTTCGGTGCTGGCTCGTCGTGGCAGCACCCGCGGTGCTGCTCATCACGGCACCCCGGTGGGGATGAGGTAGACCAGGACGAAGACCAGGTTCCAGACCAGGTCCACGAAGTGCCAGAACAGCGCCACCAGCTCGACCTCTCCGGCCCGCGCCACGCCCCGGGCGGTGCGTCCGAGCACCGCCAGAAGGTAGATCACCCCGGCGGTGACGTGCAGCCCGTGGAAGCCGGTGATCACGTAGAAGGTGCTGGCGTAGGCCGACCGCCCGAACACCAGGCCCTCCTTCATCAGCCCGGGATGGAGGATCCCGATCCACTCGGCGTACTGGCCGGTGAGGAAGAGCACGCCGCCCAGCGCGGTGATCCCCAGCCAGAGCACGGCCCGGCGACGATTCTCCTGCAGGGCTGCGTCGTGGGCGACGATCACGCTGATGCTGGAGGCGATGAGCACCAGGGTCAGCAGCGAGGTGAAGGGGATGTTGAGCCCCGGCTCGCCGGGGTGCCGCCACACCGCACTTCCTGCCCGGAGGATGCCGTAGGCCAGCAGCAGTCCGAAGAAGGAGAGAAAGTCGGAGAGCAGGAAGACCCACATCGCCAGCTTGGCCGGGTTGGCCCTGCCGAACTGGGCGTCGGGCGGCCAGCTGGCGGTGATCTGCGGGTGGACGTGGGCGTGGGCGGTGGTCATCGACTCCCTGGGTTCAGTCCTTCTGACGGAGCGTGTGGAGGAAATGCACCAGGTCCCAGGCCTCCTGCGGCTTGAGACTGTCGGCGAAGGACGGCATCGGCGTGCCGTTCACCCCGGTCATGAAGGTCCGGTAGAGGTCGATGTCGGTGTTCCCGCACTTCCGGGCGTCGCTGCTGGTGAAGTCGAACGGGGTGATGTGGTGACCCCAGTCGTCCATCAGCGTGGGGACCGAGAGACCGTTGCCCTTGCCCTCGGGGCCGTGGCACTTCGCGCACTGCATGTTGGCCCACACCACCGCGCCGCGCTTCCGGGACTCCTCGCTGTCCGAAGGCTCCGCTGGGATGGTGATGGGCTGTCCCGGCGCCTCTTCCTTCCACTTGGGAGAGAAGGTCTTGATGTACTCGATGACCCCGCGGAGGTCGTAGTCGCCGAGCACCTCCCAGGTCGGCATGTACGTGTGGTAGATGCCGACCCGCTCGGTCCGCATCAGGTCCTCGTCGGTGGGCAGCGTGCCGCTGGGAGTCGAGCGGCACTTGAAGATCCCCGAGGTGAAGTCCCGCGGCATCGGGTCCAGCCACTGCGCAGAGTAGCCCAGGCCGTCGCCCTGGGCACCGTGGCAGCTGATGCAGAACCGCTCGTAGATCGGCTTGCCGCGGTTGACCAGGCCCTGGTCGATGGGGACCGGCGGTCGGTCGGCCCCGCCGCCCTGATCGGCGGCGGGGAGCAGGGTCAGCGCAGCGAGAGAGCCGGTGAAGAGGAGGAGAGATCGGAGCGAGCGCATGGTCATGTTCCTCCGGCTCAGAAGGCGAAGTCGATCCCGGCGAGCACAGTGGTGCCCTTCGGCTTCCTGCTGTTGGCGGTGTCGTCGTTGACCGTGTTGGTCACCTGGCTTCCTTCCAGCACCAGGGCGACGTCGGCCCGGTTCCCGAACTCGAGCGTCCAGCGGACTCCGAGGGTCAAGGCGGTCAGGTCACCTTCGCTCTCAGGGATGGTGTCCGTCCCCGCCTGAGTCGTCGTGATCCGCTCCCAGCGAGCGTAGACGATCCAGTTGAAGTTCGGGACGTAGCTCAGCTCCACGAACCCGCCGATCCACTGGGCGGAACGGACCCCGTCGGTGATCAGCGCCTGGTCCTCGTTCCCGGCCATGAACACCCCGGTGAGGTCGAGCGGATTGACGTTGCTCAGGAAGAGAAGGTGCAGGTCCGCGCCGTACTTCTGGTACGGCTGGTTGGAGTACGCGGTCCCGTTCACCGGAACGGCCTCCCCGGTCGCGGGATCGGTCTGGGTCAGCGCCTGCGTCGGATGCCACCCGACCGCCCCGAAGACCCCGCCTTTCACCTCGGGGAGGATCGAGTTGTTCAGGAGCAGCTTCCCCGAGATGCGGCCCCAGACCACCGGCGAGCTGACCCAGTTCTTGGAGAAGATCGCTCCGTTCTCGTTGAGGACCGAGACCGAGTATCGAAGCGCGTTCAGCTCGGTATGGCCGTAGACCTCCACCCCCACCTGGTTCTCTCCGGGCTCGAAGGTCACGGCGCTGCCCTGGGGATGGAAGTGGTAGATGTTGTAGCCTTGGGTGAGGCTGATGATGCGGTGCTCATCCACCGGGAGATCCGGGGCGTGCTTTCCCACCCGGACGTTGAGGAACGGCGTCCCGAACAGGCGGTGGAACCCGACGAAGGCGGATTCGAGGTCTCCGTCCGCCGGCTCGGTCCCGAACGAGGCACTCCCCAGCCCGGGAGTGTAGACCACCAGGAAGCTGATCTGCTTCCCGAGCGTGCCGGCAGTGAGGATGTCCAGGCCGGCGAAACCCAACGTGCCGTTCTTGGTGGTGGTGGTCCCGGGCGGCTGATCGACCGGGACCCCCTCCTGCTCGGCGTACTGGTAGCCCACGGTGGTGCGGAAGGCGATCGGCCAGTACGTGCCGGGCTGCTCCTTGGGTTCGTCCTTCCCACGGAGCATCTGGTAGCCGTTGTCGCGGAACAGCTCGCCGAAGTCGTTCAGCTTGGGCCAGGCCTCGTGGCACGTGCTGCAGGCCACGTTGTACTTCCGGGCGAACGCCGGGATGGCGTTGGCTTTCCCGGGAAGCAGCGCTGCCAGTGCGGCAGCGGCGACGACGAGGACGCGCAGCTTCATGCCACCCTCCTCCCGCGAGCCACCCAGGGAACCCGGGCGGCAAGATTGCGCGCGCAACTAAAAAGGCAGTCCGCGAGAAATTCCAAACAAGCGATTCTCACGCCACGGTGCGTCGTGTGAAGCAGAAGCGATGGGCGCGGGCCTGGAATCGCCACTTCATTGCTCGGTCAATCTTTGAACAGAAGTCCCCCCGGAACGCCGCCAAGAGTCAGCGACCGTTCACCACCTGGGTGATGGCGGGCAGCAGCTCCCGGCCGGGCGGCTCGGCGAGTGCAGGCAGCGCGCGGACCCGGCCGCCGGGGTCGATCAGCACGGCACGCTCGCCGCGGCGGAGCTCCCGCTGCTCGGGGCTTCGTCCCAGCAACGCGACCAGGGGTGCGGCGCGGGCTTCGTCGTCCAGCACCAGCACCGTCGGCGCGAGCGGAGGCGCCGCATCCCCCGACCCCAGTCGAACCCACTCCAGATCGAAGCCCGGCCGGACGGAGCGGAGATGGCGGGAGAGCGTTCGCAGCGCCTCCGAGCTGCTGGCAACGCAGCCGGGGCAGGTCGTGTCGGCGAACACGACCAGCCGCCCCCTCCCGGTGGCCGGGACCCGATCGATGACCGGCAGGGGAGTGGGTGGACGGCGGAGCAACCCCGAGAGAAGGGGGCCCCCGGCGAGGAGCGCCATCGCCGTCCACCAGAATGCCGGGCGCGCCACCCAGCGCTCGAGGAAGCCGGTCGCGGCGGCGCTCACTTCTTGATCTTTGCGTCGTAGGTAGCCTTCCCCCCGGCGGGGATGGTGACCGTGCCGAGCTTGGTCCCGGCGACCTCCTGGAAGGTGCCGATCTGGTAGGTCCCGGGCGGGACGTCCTTGATCTCGTACTTGCCCTCCGCATCGGTCACCGCCGCGTAGGGGTTCTCGGCCACGAAGAGCGCCCCGCGCATGAAGTTGTGGATGTCGCACTTGAGGGACTGGCCGCCCGCCTTGTTCATCTTCTTCCCCACCACCATCCCCTGCTTGGGCTCGGCGATGTTCAGGATGGTCCGGCCCTCCTGGTAGGAGTGGATGTTGTGGAGGATGGGGTCGCTGTTCTTCACCTCGAGCTCGGAGTTGCGAGCGATGATCTGCACGTGAGGCTCGTACCGGCAGCCTTTCTGATCGAGCGTCGGCTTCGGGGGGAGGTCCATCTTCTTTCCGCTCTTGATGTCCACCAGGTAGACCACCGCCTCCTTCACCCCCCCAGTGGGCGAGACCACCAGCTCGTCCAGCTCGCGTGAGGTGCCGCAGGTCCCCGGGTCCTGGGTGATGGTCACCTTCTCCGGCTTGGGCGGGGTGCCGTCGTAGGTGATGCGCCCGCTGATCGTGCCCCCGTTGGTGACCGGCCCCTCGGTGTACTGCGCGCGGGCGAGGGTGGTGACGGTGAGGACGGCGACCAGGAGTGTCTTTCGCATGAGCGGCTCCAGTTCCGTTGGTGGAGGACGAGAGAGACGTTCCGGCCGCCAGCTGGTGGATGTCAACGAAGGATTCATTGAATCTGCAATGAATCAAGCAAGCCCCGAGCTCGAGACCCGGCCAGGCCATGACTCCACGCGGCAATTCTTTGCCCGGCCGCCTGGTTGCAGTGTCCGCGGGTCAGGACTGCTCACGCAAGCGATCAGATTCCGCCCTCGGCGGCGCCCTGAGTCCTCGGGCAGTGTGCTCGGGGAGGGGGTCGAACCCTCACAGCCCTGATCGGGCTCGCGGATTTTAAGTCCGCTGCGTCTACCGGTTCCGCCACCCGAGCGCGGGGGATGCACACTAGGGGGTGTCCCCGGAAGAGGAAACGGCTGATCTGGCGCCGCCGACGGTCGGCGTCGCACCGGGCGGTACCGCCTGCGAGGGACTGCTCCACGCGGCCCCTCAGCCTAGAGGGCTATGGTGCGGCCCGGGGGAGGCCCGGTCGCACTCCGGAGGAGCGCCATGCCATCAGTTCGTGTCGAGCCACACTCTCTTTCCACCTCTTTGGCGATCCTCGCCGTCGTCTTCGCGGGCTGCGCGACCACCAGCTCTTCGAAGGTCTCTACGTCCAGTGGTCCCGAGCAGCGCTTCAGCATGACCGGCGGCGGAAGGGAGACCACCGCCCTCATCACCAAGGACGGCGCCCAGGGCCCGCAGATCGACCTCGGGCGCTACGACAACGGGAGCACCCTCCGGGGCAAGGTGCTCAACCAGTCCTTCCAGCTCTCGGTCGACGAGGCGAAGGGGACTGCCACCGGCCAGTGGGGGCCGGGACCGATCAGCGTGAACGTCACGGACGAAGGCGACCAGCTGAAGGCCACGGGCCTCATCGCCGGACGGCCGTCGAACTTCACCGTCTCCCACGAGCGGATCACCGGGACCATCGGGCTCTGCGCATACGATCTCGCGAGGTCCGGGGATGCCTACGGGGGCTCTCGCTCCTGCGCCGGAGGCGTCAGCCCGGTCACGGTGCGGTTTCCGACCACCATCCTGGAGTGGAAGCCGATCAACATCGCCATCCTGATGGCGCTGCTGATGTCCACGCCGTAATCCGAGGCCGCGCTATCCGAAGTGGTAGCCGATCCGGAAGTTGATCACCGGCAACGGCACCGAGGCGCCGAAGTGGATGATGTCGCGGGCGTCCTGCTCGGCGTCGGGCGGAACCCCGGGCGGAATCACCAGCGTGTCCTCCACTGCCAGCCCAGGCGCGGGGTGATGACCCAGCTCTCGACCCGGGCGAGCGCCGTCGCTCCGAAGGGAGTGCCTGCCTGGAGCGCGCTCACGTCGCCATCGATGACTTGCTGTCCGAACCCTACCCCGAGGAAGAAGACGCCGCGCATGGGGTAGATCCGGAGGGCCACCTCCCATGCCTCGAACTTGTTGAGGTTGGCGTCGGTCGCGCATACCCCTCGACGTTGACGAGCCTGGGGATGTCCCACCTCGGCGATCTCACCTGGTCGGGCGGGGGGCACACAAGGAAGTCGCACCGGGGTCCCACGTGACCAGGGCCGGTGCTAAAGACCTTTCCCCCCATGCTGGAAACCGTCACCAAGGGCTTCCGGGCGGCCAAGAATCGGCTCGCCGGGAAGCAGGAGATTTCACCCGAGCTCGTCGACGAGTCGCTGCGCGACATCCGCGTCTCGCTCCTCGAGGCCGACGTCGCCTTCGACGTGGTGAAGTCGTTCGTCGCCCGGGTGCGCGAGAAGGCGGTGGGCGCCACCGTCCAGACCACCATCACCGACAAGCACGGCCGGAAGCAGAAGGTCTCCGCAGCCGACCACTTCATCAAGGTCTGCCACGACGAGCTCGAGGCCCTGATGGGCCCGGTGGACACCTCGCTCAAGTTCAAGCCCAAGGGCGGTGTCACCACGATGATGCTGGTCGGGCTGCAGGGCTCGGGAAAGACCACCACCGTCGGGAAGCTGGCGAGCTACCTCCAGAAGAAGGGCAGGAAGCCGCTGCTGGTCGCCGCCGACATCTACCGGCCGGCGGCGGTGGACCAGCTCGAGGTCCTCGGAGACCGCCTCGGTGTGCCGGTCTTCTTCCAGCCGGACACCCTCCCCCCGGACCTGGCGGTGAAGGGGGTGGAGGCGGCACGGGCGCAGAAGTGCGACGTGGTGCTGGTGGACACCGCCGGCCGGCTGGCCATCGACGAGCAGCTGATGAACGAGCTGAACCTCATCAAGGCCGCGGTCCAGCCGGACGATATTCTCCTCGTCTGCGACGCGATGATTGGCCAGGACGCGGTGCGGACCGCGGCCGAGTTCGACCGCCGTCTGGCGCTCGACGGGTTCATCCTCACCAAGCTGGACGGTGACGCCCGCGGCGGCGCGGCGCTGTCGATCAAGGAGGTCACCGGCAAGCCCATCAAGTTCCTGGGCATGGGCGAGTCGCTGGACAGGCTCGAGGAGTTCCGGCCCGACGGGCTCGCCAGCCGCATCCTCGGGTTCGGCGACATCGTGGGCCTGATGCAGGACTTCGAGCAGGTGGTCGACGAGAAGAAGGCCGAGGAGGACGCCAAGAAGCTCCTCTCGGGCAACTTCTCGATGAAGGACTTCGTGGAGCAGATCCGCACCGTGCGGAAGATGGGCCCGCTGAAGGACCTGCTGGAGAAGTTCCCCATCTTCGGGGAGATGACCGAGCAGCTGAACCCGGACGAGAAGGAGCTGACCAAGATCGAGGCGATGTACGACTCGATGACCGAGAAGGAGCGCCTCCGCCCCACGCTCATCGACGACAGCCGGATGGGGCGCATCGCCCGCGGCTCCGGCCGGAAGAAGCAGGAGGTCCACGAGCTGCTCGGGAAGTACCAGATGATGCAGCAGGTGATGGGAGCGGTAGGCCAGAACCCCGGGCTCCTCGGCCGCATCCCCGGCTTCAAGCAGCTGGGCCAGCTGTCGAAGATGAAGAACATGGACCTGTCCCAGGTCTTCGGCAAGGACGCGAAGATGATGGAACAGGCGCTCGGCGGCGGCCCGATGCCGATGCAGATGCCTCAGATCTCGCCGGGCTACACCCCGCCGATGGGCTCGGGGGCGATGGCCCGGGCGCGGTTGATGGGCTACTCGGACGCGCCGATGGGCAAGCAGGTGGACCGCGACGCGCTCAAGGACAAGCGGAAACGCGAGCGCCAGGCGCGGAAGAAGAACCGCAAGCGGCGCTGACCCGGGGTCGTCACGGCCTGACCGATGCCGCGTACCGCAGGTCGAGGGCCGGTGCGGCCTGGACCGGGCCGAGCGTCCCCAGGTGCGCCTCTCGGCAGCGGGCGACCTTGACGCCGCCGTAGACCGCCGCCGCGGTCTCCACCGCCGCCAGCGCGATCAGCGCCGCGCCCGCCCCCTGCGCCGCGCCCGAGTAATCCAGGCAGCCCCACGAGGCCGAGGAACAGCCGGGCTTCCCCTCGGCCAGTGCCGCGACGCCAAGGCCGGCCAGCCCGGCCGCGAGGACCCCGTCGATCACCGGCACGGCGACCGAGGTGGTGCACTCGCCTCCGCCGGGCAGGTCGGGTGCAGGCCCGCGAACCGCCCACAACGAGCAGCCAGGACAGAGGAGCAACAGCGAGAGCACGAGAGAGCGACGCATGGGAGCGCTCCTTTCGGCTCGCCCCATGAAGCACCGGACGTGCCGTGCTCTCTTCCTGGGGAGGGCAACGAGACCTCCGGCTTCGCTGTGCAGGAGCCTGCACGCCGGCGTGCAGCCGCGGCGCCGATCCCGGCCCGGTGCTACTCGGCCTCGCCGGGCGGATCCTCGCCCCGCGGGACGACCAGGCCGCGCGACAGACGCCGCAGCACCCGGAGCTTCTGCCGCTGCTTGTACCGGGCGTGAGCGTTCTCGCCCTGCTCGTTCAGCTCGGCGGTCCGTACGTCGAGCATCTGGAACTCGACCAGGGTGAAACCGATGCGCCCCTTCCGCTCGCGGCGGTCCAGCTCCGGGGGCGGCAGCCACTCGTCGAGCCGGAGCGGAACGTCCACCACGAAGTTCAGCACCCGGTAGCCGCTGCCGCTGAACTCGTTGCCGCCCGCTCCCTCGCGGTCCTCGAAGTCCGGGTCGAGGTGCAGCTCGTGGGCGTGGTTGCGGAAGTGCGGGAACTCGTGCAGCAGCGACTTGAACGGCAGCAGCGTGTTCTCGGTCTGCCCGGGGACGAGGAAGTTGAAGGGGAACAGCCGCTGGGTCAGGAAGTAGAGGACCGGAAGGATGTCCGCCCGGGTGGGAGTGACGATGCGGAAGCGGGTCTTGTCGTAGACCTGCGCCGCCACGTTCTCCTTCTTCGCCAGCAGCTTGGTGATGAGCGACTCACGGCTCTTCACCGACGGGCTGTAGTCGAGGATGGGCAGCCCCTTCTCCCGTGCCTCGGCCAGCACCCCGTTCACCTTCGCGGTCGCCATCCGCGACAGGTCGGCCTCGGACACCGCGAGGCGGAACAGGAGATCGCGCCCCTCGATGTGCTGCACCACGTGCATGCACTTGAGGACGATGCAGGCGATCCGCCGGAACCGGTGCGGCTCCTTCACCCCGGAGGCGAAGAGGAAGAGGTCGTGGATCTCCGCCGGGCGCGCCACCACGTCCGCCACCCGGTAGGAGAAGGTGCGGCGCAGGTACTCGACGGCGTCGGACAGCACCAGCCGCGCCCAGGCCTCGTCCTCGGGGTGCGTCAGGTCCAGCCCGCACAGCCGCAGGAAGCGGTCCACCTCGTCCCGGTTCCGGAAGTGCAGCCGGCGCCAGTCGATGACCGACCCGCCCCGGAGGATGAGGCGCACCCGCTCCAGCTCCTTGAGGCCCATCTCGGCCACGGAGCGGACGGGGAGGTCGGGGAGCTTCGGCTCGATGGGGAGGCGCATGGGGAGCGCGGCGCCTTAACAGCCTAGAACGTGAAGGGGAAGTCCACCGGCTCGCCCGGCTGGTACTTGTGCTTGGGGAAGTTCCAGGACTTCACCAAACCGGTGAGACAGGTGGCCATGTAGGAGGACCGGAACTGGTCGGTGACCGCGTTGACCGAGGTGGTCTTGCCAGAAGTCTGGATGACCCAGTGCATCACCAGCGTGCCGTGCAGGTTCGGGTCTCGCGCCTTCTGCTCGTTCACGCAGCGCACGATGGATGGCTTGTTCGCCAGCACCACCGACATGATGTCGCCCTTGGGCAGCCGGTCGGGGACCTCGGTGCTGCTCGAGGCGCCAGGCGCGGGGGGAACGTAGGCGGTCTTCCTGCCGTTGCTGTGGCTCTCGGTCGGGCTTCGAGCCGCCGCCCGTGCCGAACACCTCGTCGAACAGGTCGTCGGCCTTGCTCTTGCCGTTGCCCGAGCTCTTCGGAGGCGGGTCGGCCGAGGCGACCTGCTCCTCACCGCCGCCGGACCCCTTGCTTCCGCCCGTGTGGCGGGTGCCCCGGGTTCCTCGCCGGGTCCCGCTGCCCTCGCTCGGCGGGACGGCCGGTGTGACCTTCGCCACTGGCGGCGTCACCGACGGCGTGACGGTCGGCGTGGTGGTCGCTCCCGCGGGCGCCTGTGCCTGGGCTGCCTTCGGCGCTTCTGGCGGCGGTGTCACCTTGGCCGGCTCGGGCGGCGCTGGCGGGACCTGACGGACGGCAAGCTCCGCGGCCTTCTGACGCTGCAGGAGGTACCAGCCGCCTCCACCCACCGCGGCCAGCACCACCGCCACCGCCACCCCGATTCCGATCAGGAGGCTCTTGTTGCCCTGGGACTTCATCGGCCGCGTGGCGTACGGGTACGCGGGGGTGAAGGTCGGCGGCCGCTCGACGGCGGTGACCGGCGTGGGCGCCTCGGTACGCGCCGGGCGACCGTTCACGCTGGCCGCGGGCACCTCGCCGGTCGGCGGCGGCAGCTCGAGCAGCCCGCGCGGCGCGGCCATCGGCTCGGGAGCCGGCGGCGGGGCGTCGGACTTGCTCAGCGCCTCGATCTCGTCCTTCACCAGGCTGGCCAGGGCGGCCGACGCCGACGGCTTCCACCCACCGGCGTCCGGGACCGGGGTGGGCACCTCGGCCCGCACCGTGCGCATCACCCCGCCGGCGCTGAACGCCGACTCGACCGGGACCGGAACGACCGGCATCGGCCCGGACGGCGAGGAGGCCGGCGAGAACACCGGGCGCTGTGGATGGGGGGCGAGCCACGCTGCCAGCTCGGAGACCTCGGAGAGCGCCACCCAGTCCTCGAAGCCCTGGCGCCAGGTGAGGCTGTCGGGGCCGATCTCCCCGCGCTCCCAGTGATCCTTGATCGCCTCGGGGGTCAGCGGCCCGGTCTGCTTCTCGTCGATGGCGACGTACCAGTCGTGCGCGCGGGGCGGACCGTCGCTGACCGGCGGCAGGTTCGCCTCCACCGGCGGTGGCTCCTCTTCCTGGGCCGCAGGCGGCTCGTCCTTGCGCTCCCCGAGCGCGCTCTCGAACGCGGCGCCAATCTCCTCGTCGTCCACGTCGCTGAAGATCGAGTTCTCGCCGGTGGGCGCCTCGGGTCCAGGGGGCGGGGGCCCGGACTCCTCGAGACCCCGGAGCGCGGCGTCGGTCTCGGCGTCCTGGGGGCGGCGGACCACGATGACGTTGCTGCACTTCTTGCAACGGACCTTCACCCCGTTCACCCCGACCTTGTCGTCGGAGATCATGTACTGGGCGCGGCAGCTGTCGCAGACGAAGCGCATGGAACTCCGGGGGGTTGCCCAGCCAACGAGCGTAGAGGTCGCCCCCCGGCCGGGTCAAGGAACGCCCGAGGAGACGGAGCAGATCTACTTCCGCGTGGGCACCTCGACGTTGGTCCCCACCGCCAGTCGCAGCGCGGCGAGGTCCTCCGACACCGCGAAGGTCATCAGCTCGCGGATCTTCACCTTGCCCGCGACGCGGTAGCTCGAGCCGGTTTCACCCTGGACGAGCTTCTTCACCGCCTCGAGGTCTCCCGCGGTGAATAGCGCACAGCGGACCCCGGTCAGCTCTGCCCCCTCCAGGTATTCCCGGACCGGGTCCGATTCATTCCGCCGGAGCACCTCCGGGACCAGCCGGGCCAGCGCCGCGCGGAAGGGCTCGGTCATCACCGACTCGAGCGCATTCCGCTCGGCCTCGATGGCCGGAGCCGGAGCGGTCCAGCGCATCTGGAACCCGGCGAGCAGCACCGCGCCCTGGAACACCGCCGCCAGCCGCTCGGGGGCGAAGCGCGAGGCGAAGATGAGCTCGGGCCGGAGCAGCGCCAGCATGCGCCCGAGCTGGGCGTGGGTGTCCTTCGCCTGGGGATCGCCGAAGAACTTTCCGCCGACCTTCAGGCACACCGGCTGGGAGTGGATGATCTCCACCCCGAGGAGCGGGTCGGGGGCGGGCTCCATCGAGCGCTTGGCGAGCTTGTCGCGGGTGGCCACCAGGAACGGCGAGAAGAGCTCCACCGCCTCCAGCCCCAGCAGCCGCGCCACCGCGCGGTAGTGGTGGATCTGGTACTCCTGGGCGGTCGCCACGTCGATCCGGTGCTTCTTGGGGATCAGCTGCGCCTGGGCGAGGGGGACCGCGGAGAGCTGACCCGCGCCCTGGAAGAGCAGGCCCATCAGCTCGGCGAACGGGGTCCGCGCCTTCGGGTGGAGCAGGTGCTGGGCCCAGAGCCGATCGTTGAGCGTGGCCCGCGGGGTCTCGCGCTTCTTCGCGTACGGCCCGAGCTTGCCGATGATCTCCTTCTCCGCCGGACCGGGGTCCCCGAGCAACCCCGCGACCACCTGGGCAGCGAGCCACGCACCGTCGTAGTCCTTCCGGCGCGCGGCGAGCTCGGCGAGCTGGCTCGCGATCTTCTTCGGATTCTGGGTGTGGGCCAGCGCCCGCCGCAGCGCCTGCACCGCGGGCTCCTCGTTCCCGGACGACTGGAGGAGGAGGTCGGCGTAGGTCTCCTGGACAGTGGCGTCGTCGGGGAGTCCCGCCGCGGCCACCTTGTATGCCATCAGCGCGCTCTCCGGCTGCTTCAAGACTTGAAGGTAGAGGTCTCCCAGGGTCCGCCACAGCGCCATCCGCGCCGACTCGGTCTCGTCGGTCTTCGGCAGCCGCTGGATCATCCGGGCGTAGTTCTCCTCCAGCTGCTTCCACTCCTTCGCCGCCCCGAGCATCGCCTCGATGCTGCTGAAGGCCTCGATGAACAGCGGATCCAGGTCGAGGGCCGCGTTGAAGGCCTCCACCGCCCGGCCCGTGTCACGCAGCTCGTCGCGGAGGCTCTCGCCCAGCGCGAACCACACCCGCTTGGCGCGCTGCGCGTCGGCCTGCAGCTCGGGTTGCCCGAGCATGACTTCCAGTATTTCGGCGGCCTTCCCCGGCTGGCGGGTTTCCCGGAAGAGCACGTAGAGCGCGTCCATCACCTCCAGCGACTGCGGGCGGATCCGAAGGGCCTGGCCGTAGGCGTCGATGGCGGTGTGCAGGTCCTTGAGCCGGTCGCGGGCGATCTGCCCCAGCTCCAGCGCGGCCTCGGCCTTCGGGTCGCCGTCGAGGATGTTGACCAGCGCCTGCCGGTACTCGGCCGAGCGGTCCCAGCGCCCTGCCCCGTCCGCGAGCTGGATCAGCGAGCGGAGGCTCGGCTCGTGGCCGGGATCGATGGCCAGCGCCTTCTCGAAGTGGTTCTGCGCCCGGTCGTACTGCTTGAGCGCGATGTGCACCTCGCCGATCTGCCAGTACAGCTCGACGATCTCCAGATCGGTCAGGTCCTCGCGGTGGTGGATGAGGATGGTCTGGAAGACTTTCAGCGCCAGGTCGTGCCGGCCGGACTGGACCAGGAGGTTCCCGTAGCCCTCGAGCGCGGGGAGGTAGGTGGCGTCGAGCTGGTAGGCCTCCTCGTACGCGGCCAGCGCCCGGTCTCGGCGTCCCAGCTTCTCCTGCACGTACCCCATCCGGTAGACCTGCCGGCACAGGTCCCTCTCCAGGGCCTCGTCCTGCTCGCTGGCGAGCCGGCCCTTGAGGTTGCGGATGACCACGTCGAGCATCTTCTCCGCCGGCTCCCAGCGCTCGCGGGCGAGGTAGAGGTCGGACAGCGGCAGCGCGGCCTCGGCCTGCTCGGGGTCGAGCTTGATCGCCTCCTCGTACCACTGCATCGCCGAGTCGGCGTCCTCGCGGCGCTCGCTGTGGTAGCGCCCCACGGCGAGGTAGGCCAGGGACTTGGCCGAGGCCTCGCTGGTGGCCTGGGCCTCGGCGACCAGGATCTGCTCGTAGCTTTCCCAGTCCTGCTCGTTCTCGGCGATGCCGCGGAGCGCTTGCAGCGAGGGCAGGTACTCGGGATCGATGCGCAGGGCCTCGGAGTAGCAGGCCTTGGCCGAGGACACGTCCTGCAGCATGTCCTCGTTGATCTTCCCCATCCGGTGCAGCACCTCGACCGCGCGGGGGTCGCGCCCCAGCGCCTCGGCTTCCTGGTGCAGCATCTCCAGGGCGAAGGGCCAGTTGCCGCTCCGCTCGTAGACCATGCCCAGGGCGTGGAGCGCCGGGGTGTGGCCGGGGTGGACGCCCAGCGCGGCCTGGAACGCGTCCGCGGCCTTGTCGGTCTGGTGCAGGTGGGAGCGAAGCACCTCTCCGGCCTCCACCATGATGTCGGCCTGCTCCTGGGAGTCGATGGCGAGCTGGATGTGCCGCTCCAGCACTCCCACCAGGTCCTCCCAGCGGCCCTGCGCCCGCCGCAGCCGCTCCAGCGCCTTGATCGCCTGGAGATTGGTGGGATCGAGCGCGAGCACACCCTCGATGCAGGCGTCGGCGTTGGCCGCGTTCTGGTAGCGGTCCTCCCAGATGGCCGCGGAGTGGAAGAGGATCTTCACCTTCTCCCGGTAGTCCTCGGTCAGCTCCAGCTGCCGCTCGTAGATGGTCAGCATGTCCGCCGGCCGGTCCAGCCGGGTGTAGAGGCGCTCCAGCGCCGAGAGAGCCTCTGCGTTCCTCGGGTCGAGCCCCAGGGCCTCGCGGTACGCCTCGACCGCGGCCTCCTCGTCTCCGATCTCCCGTTCCTGGACGCCGGCCATTTCCACCTGCATCCGCGCCCGCTCCTCGGAGCTGGGCAGCAGATCCCGGGTCCGGGCGAGCGTGGCGGCGAGGTCGCCCCACATGTGCTGGTCGCGGTAGAGCCTGGCCAGCTCGCCGAGCGTCTCCACGTCGGGCTCGAGCTCCAGCGCGCGGATGAGGGCGTTGGCCGCCTCTTCCGGATCCTTCAGCCGCTCGAGCTGGATGCGGGAGATCTCCCGGAAGAGGGTCTTCCGGGCCTCGAGCGACGGGGCGGCCTCAATCTTCTGCTCCAGCGAGACGATGAGCTCGCGGTCCCGTCCGCGGCGCCCGAACATCTGGGCCATCGCGTCGAGCGCGGAGGAGTTGGTGGGATCGAACTCGAGGATCTTCCGGAGCGCGGCCTCGGCCTCGCCGGGGTCGTCCAGGTTCCGGTCCTGCACCCGGGCCAGGACCAGGTAGAGCCGCTCCGCGAGCGGGCCACGGGGAAGATCGTCCGCCACCTGCTCGTAGACCGCGGCCAGCTCCTCGTACGAGCCGGTCTCCTGCGCCAGCCGCTCCACGTCCTCACGGAGCGAGTCGTCCGAGGCGGCGAGCTGCAGCGCCCGACAGAGGGCGAGGAAGGCGCCGTCCTTCTGCCCCAGCTTGTGCTCCCGGATACGGCCCAGCTCGCGCAGCGCCTTGATCTTGTCCTCGTCGGTGACGAGGTTCGGCAGGTAGCGGTCCACCGCCTGGGCGTAGGCGCGCCAGTCGCCGGCGTCGGAGTAGAGCGACAGCACCCGCTCGTGGGCACCCCGGTTCGCCGGGTCGAACTCCAGCACCCGCTCCAGGATGGGCGCCGCCAGCTCGGCCTTGCCGGCCTGGCCAATCCACAGCTCGGCGATCTCGAACAGCGCGGCGATGACCCCCTCCTTCTCCTCCAGCCGTTGCCAGACCTCGGCCTTCAGCTCCAGGGTGCGGACCGCGTCGCCGAAGGCGCGGAGCCCGAGGAAGAGCTTCCCCACCGCCTCGAGGTCCTGGACGATGTGCGGCTCGATCTCCAGCGAGCGCCGGGCAGCATCCAGCGCTTCCTCGCGCCGGCCCATCTCGCCCAGCACCTCTGCCAGCCGGATGCGGAGCCCCTTGACCCCCTCGGGGCTCTCTTGCAGCGGGATGAGCCGCCGCAGCACCGCGACCAGCTCCTCGCGCCGCCCGAGCTGCTCGTCGATGTCGCGCAGCGTCTCCAGCGCGTTCCGGTTGCGCGCATCCCGCTCCAGCGCCGTGCGCAGCGGGGCGATGGCCTCCTCGGCCCGTCCGAGCTGCCGGTAGAGCACCACGCCCAGCTTCTCGTTCAGGCGCACCAGCTCCCGGGGCTCGGCGACCTGGGGAATCTTCCCCGCCATCAGCGCCCTGAGATCTTCCCACCGGCCAGCCTTCTCCAGCGCCTGCTCCAGCGCGCCGAACGCCTGGTCCGACCTGGGGTTCTTCTTGAACAGCTCGCTGTACAGCTCGATGGAGGCCTCGAGGTCGGCCAGCCCCTCCGCGGAGACCTTCACCATCTTGGCCAGGATGCGCTCGCGTTCCGGGCCGGAGGTCAGGTCACGCTGGATGCGCAGAACGTTGAACAGCCGGTCCGGTGTCCCGCTGCGCTCGTAGATGGACTCCAGCAGCCGGGCGGCGGGGAGGTGCGTCCGGTCGATGGCCAGTAGCCGCTCGAAGGCGTCGGCGGCGCGGGGCTCGTCCTCCAGCTCGTCCTGGGCCACCTGGCCGAGGCGGAAGAGGATCTGCACCCGCTCGTTGCCGTCGGGGGTGAGCGTCTCCAGCTCGTCCAGGCTCTGGACCAGCCGGTCGCTCCGGCCCGCCTGACCATAGAGCCGGGCCAGCGCGGTGAGCGCGGGGAGGGCGGTGGCGGCGTCGAGCTCCCTGGCACGCTCCAGGACCTCGATCGCCCGGGCCGGGTTGGAGAGGTGCTGCTCGTAGAGGCCGCCCAGCTCCAGCAGCACCGCCGCGGCGTCCTTGGTCTCGGCGATGCGGGGAAGCTCCTCCTCGTAGAGCTGGGCCAGCGCCTCGTGGGTCCTCCCCGCATCGGCGGCCTTGCCCACCCGGCTCCGGAGAGTGGGGTCGTTGGGATCCTCCTGGAAGGCGCGGGAGAGCGCACCGAAGAGCCCGGCCGGGTCGTGGGCCGCCTCGCTCAGGCCCGCCAGCTCCACCAGGAGCTGCTTGCGCTCGAACGGGTCGGCCGAGGCGCCGACGCGAAGCTCGAGGAGCTGCGCCAGCTTCCCCTGCTCTGCCGTGGTCCGGTAGGCGCCGAGCAGCACGTCGACCAGCGGCTTGTTCTGGGGCTCGCGCTGCGCCCAGGCCTCGAGCTGCGCCAGCGCGCCGGCGTGCTTCGGCTGGGCGGCGAGGACCTGCCCGTACAGCTCGAGGGCGCCGTACTTATCGAGGAGCCGCGTCTCGCGGACGATGGCCAGACGGGTCCGGAGGTCGAGGTCGAGGTCCCCGCCGGGCAGCGCGAGCCGCCGGCCGATGACGTCCGCCAGCTCGGGCCAGCGCTCCTGCTTCTCGCAGAGCGCGTCGAGCTTCTCCAGCGCCTGGGCGTCGTCGGGCTTCAGCTCCAGCAGCCGCCGGAGCGTGGCCATGGCACCGACCGTGTCGTGGAGGGCGCCGTCTTGCAGCCCGGCGATCTGGAAGAGCAGCGCGGCGCGGACCGCCGGCTCCTCGGTGATCGACAGCTGGCGCCGGTAGATCTCCAGCAGCTCGGGGGCGCGGCCGGCGGACTGGTAGAGCCGCACCAGGCTCTCCATCGCCTCGACCTCGGAGGGCACCACCTCCAGCACCCGGCGCCAGGCGTCGATCGCCTCGGCGCGATGCCCCAGCTTCTCCTGGGCCCTGCCCAGCGCGCGGAGGATGGCCACCTGCGCGGTGTCCTCCGAGGCGCGGGGGAGGATCTCCTCCAGGAGCGAGGCCAGCTCCTCGCCGCCGTGGGTGGCCCGCTCGGAGAGGGTGACCGTCAGGGTCAGCGAGGCCTCCTCGTCGGGCAGCTCGCGCAGCGCCCGGCTGGCCGAGACGAAGGCCAGGTCGGCGTTCTGCATCGGTCCGGCGTAGAGCTTGGCGACCTTGCGCAGCAGCGCGGCGCGCTCCTCGGCCACCGGCTCGGTCGAGGCACGGGACTCGAGCATCTGCACCAGCCGCAGGTGGTCGCCGCCGGAGGTGAAGATGGGCTCCAGGGCTTCGGCGGCCTCGCCGCGGAGCGGGCTGTCCGAGCGGGCCATCTCCTCCAGCGCCCCGATGGCCCCGGCGTGACCCTGCTTCCTCCGGAGCACGTCCTCGAAGATGTCCAGGCCGCCCCGCGGGTCCCGGAGCCGCGCCAGGCGTAGCCGTCCGAGGCGGACCATGAGGTCGTACATCTCCTCGTGGCGACCACTGGAGTCGGCGAGCTGGATCTCCCGCACGATGAGCGAGGCCAGCTCGGGCCAGCGCTCGCTCTCGGTGAGCACCTTGCCCAGGAACTTGATCGCGTCCTCGTCGTCCGACTTGCGGGCGAGGACCTCTCCGTAGCACTGGGCCGCCAGCTGCTTGTCGGACAAGGTCTCCTCGGCCAGCGTGCCCAGCCGGAAGAGCAGATCGATCTGCTTCGGCGGCGACGGTTCGGCCATCACCATCCGCTTCATCACCGAGGCCAGCTCGCGCGCTTCGCCGGACCGAGTGTGGATTCGGGCCAGCGCCTCGAGCACCGACATGTTCCTCGGCTCGCGCCGGGCCAGCTCCTCGTAGGCGCGGATGGCCAGATCCACCCGGTCGAGCCGCTCGGACCAGAGCACCGCCAGCCGCCGCCAGAGCTCGGTGGAGGTGGCGTTGGTGACGCCGCGCTCCAGCTGGTCCTGGTAAGCCGCGGCCAGCTCCTCGAAGGAGCCGGTCTCGGCGGCGAGCCGCTCCAGCTGCTCGCGGGCCTCCGGGCTCTCGGGCATCTCGCCGAAGGCGCGCACCCGGGCGGCGAAGGCCAGGTCCTTCTGTCCCAGCGTCTCGCGGAGATTGGAGATCTCCTCCAGCAGCGGGAGCCGGTCCTGGGGCGAGGCCCCGGCGAGGCGGATCTCCAGGACCTCCACCAGGTGGCGGACGTCGTTCAGGCTCCGGTAGACGGGCTCCAGCAGGCGGGCGGCGTCGGGACGGACCTCGGGGAGCTCCATCAGACGCTCCAGCCCGGCGACGGCGCTGGAGTCGGTGGAGGCGACCGCGAGGAGCCGGGCATAGCCCTCGACCGCGGCGGGGAGGGCCTTCTCCCGCTCCAGGAGCTGGGCGCGCGACAACAGATAAGCCTTCTGCGCCTCGCCGGTGGTCCAGGCGGCGAGCTGGGCCAGGACATCCGCCTGCTCCTCGAAGCGCTTGCCGCGGGCGTAGAGGCGATCCAGTGCCTCCAGCCCGTCGGCTCCCCGGCGCAGCGCCAGGGCCTCCTTGTAGGCGTCGATGGCCCGGGCGTCGTCGGAAGCAGCCTCCAGCGCCTCACCGGCCTTGAGCAGCAGCGCCCTTCGCTCGTGGGGGTCGGAGGCGAGCTGGGCCTTGCGCAGGGTGACGTCCGAGAGCTGCTTGGCATTCTTGGTCTGCTCGAAGAGCTTCCCCAGCGCGTCGAGCGCCTGGCGGTCCTGCGGCGCCTCGACCAGCAGCGCCTGCCAGTCCTTGATCGACTCCTCGCTCTGGGCCAGGTGCTCGCGCAGCTCGGCGGCGCGGCGTAGCCAGGACACCTTGTCCGGGTCCGGCCCGCGGGTCTCGGCGGCCACCTTCTCGTAGACGGCAGCCAGCTCCTCGTAGCTGCCGCTCACCCTGGCCAGGCGCTCGAGATCGGCCCTGGCTGCGGCGCGATCCACATTCTGGGCGAACGCCTGGCCCGCGGAGACGAAGGCCCGCTGCGGCTGGCCCATGTCCCTTTCCTGGATCGAGCGGACCTCCTGGGTCAGGCGGATCTTCTCGTCGCTGAGCGCGTCGCCCATCCGCGCTTCCCGGATGGCGACGCGGCGCGCGTGCTGCCCCGAGCGGGCGAGAATCGGGTCCAGCGTGTCGAGGGCGCTCCGGCTGTCCGGCTCGTGCGAGCGGGCCCACGCCTCGAGGAGGTCGAGGGTGGGGGTGTGCCCCGGGTCCTCGGAGAGCACCTGCCCCAGGAGCTGCAGCGCGCCGCCGAAGTCCTGGAGCTTCTCCCGCCGGAGCTGGGCGAGGCGGAAGGTGGCCTCACGCCCCTGCGGGCTCTGCCCCTCCTGAGCACGACGGAGCTCGAGCGCGAAGGCCAGGTTCTCGAACTTCCCGAGCGCGGTGTACAGCCGGTCGAGCGCAGAGACGGCCTCGCGGTTCAGCGGGTCGGCCTCGGAGACCCGGCGCCAGGCAGCGGCGGCACCTTCGCGGTCCTCCAGCTTCCCTTCCCGCAGCAGCGCCATCTCGCGCCAGAGCGCTAGCCGCTCGGCAGGGTCCGGCACCACCGTGGCCAGGGTGTCCAGCACCGAGACCAGCCGACGCCAGTCGTCGGTGGCGCGGAGCAGCCGTTGCAGTGCCCGGAGCGCATCGACGTTGCCGGCCTCGATCACCAGCACCGACTCGAGCTGGGCGATGGCCCCCCGGCGATCGTCGAGCTTCTTCTCCTGCACGTCGGCCAGCTCGCGGTGGAGCGCAACCCGCGCCGGCGAGTCGAGGTCCACGCGGCCCACCAGCTCCTTGAGCACGTTGGCGAAGCCGTCCATCGCGTCGGCGTCCTCGGCGGCCCGGCGCGCAGCGGTGCGGAGGTTGGGGTCGGCAGGGGACAGGCGCAGGGCGCGGGAGAGCGCAGCGAAGGCCAGCTCGGGCTGACGCAGGTGGTGGAGGTGGACGTGCGCGGCCTGCTGCAGCGCGAGCACCCGCTCCAGCTGGTCCTGGGTCATCTCGGCGACGAGGTCGAGCGCGGCGACGAGCTTGCGGTGCTCCTTCACCGCCTCGTAGGCGGGGATGAGGGCACGCGCGGCCTCGGCGCGCACCGAGTCGTCCTTCAGCAGCGCTTCCAGCGCCGCGAGCGCCTCGGCGTCATTCGGCTTCTTGTGCAGGACGGCGGAGTACGCCTTGACGGAATCGGCACCGGTCCCCAAAACGCGCGGCCTCCCAGCCAGGTCTTTCTCGGACGGTTACCGGAGGGATGCCACAGGACCCCGCGCCCGCTCCGGCCCAGCCGCGGAAGCGTACCAAAATCGCAGGGTTCCGGGCCCTTCTGGAGAGGTGGGGCGGTGTGCGCCCGTGGTTCCGCGGGTGCGTGGCTCAGCGGCGATCGGCGAGCCCGGCCAGAACGCCGGCGACGACGCGGTCGCAGCGGGGCGCCTCGAACGGGTACAGCTCGGTGAGCGTCGCCCCGGTTCGCTCCTCGAGGGTGGCGCGGAGCACTGCCTTGGCACGGGAGAGGCGCTGCTTGACGTTGTCGGTGGTGAGGTCGAGCGCCTCGGCGACCTCGGACGTCGAGAGCTGCTGGACCTCCCGGAGGACGAACACCGACCGGTGCGACTCCGGCAGACCGTCGACCAGCTGCTCGAGCAGGTGGTTCAGCTGGGCGCGGGCGAGGCGCTCCTCCGGAGTGGCGTCGGGTGCGTGCATGGAGGCCTCCCCGTCGATCGCCTCGGGGGCAGCCCGGGGCCAGCGCCGGTCCCGACGGAGCTGCTGGAGCGCCTCGTTGATGCCGATCCGGAGCAGCCAGGTGGAAAAGCGAGCGCCGCCGGCGAATTGCTGCAACCGGGTGAAGGCCAAGAGATAGGCCTGCTGCATCAGCTCCTCGACCTCGTCCTCGTCGCGGACCAGGGAGCGGATGGCGCGGTAGAGACGGGCATTGTTGCGCCGCATCAACAGCTCGAACCCGTGGAGGTCGCCCGCGAGAGCCTTTTCGACCAGCACCTCGTCGGAGGTGCCCGGGTCCAGGGTCGGGGGTGGGAGCGGTACGGTGGTGGACATCGCGTCGACCCAAGAGATGCACGGGACGTCACCGGGTGACAACGCACACCGGGTGAGGGCGGCCCCCGCTTGTCACCTCCGTCCCGCTCCACCATCCATGTGCCGGCGGCAAACGTCCCGCCCCTGACAGGAGAGACATGGCATGACCATCGCTCTGGTGCTGTTCGCCCTCGCTGCGCTGGGCGGGATCTACATGGCGATGGTGCGCTTCAGGGGCGCCGAGCGACCTCCCACCGCCATCGCGCTGGTGCACGGGGCCGCCGCCGCCGCCGGCCTGATCGCGTTGATCGTGGCGGTGATGAACGTGCCGAATCCGGGACCGCCGCGGACCGCCTTGGTGGTGTTCATCGTCGCGGCCCTGGGCGGCTTCTTCCTCTTCGCCCAGCACATGCAAAAGAAGGCCCTGCCGATCCCGGTGGTGGTGATCCACGCCCTCGTCGCGGTGACGGGGTTCGTGATCCTGCTGGTCGCGGCGATGCAGGCGGCATGAACCGGGGGCTGCGCATTGGTGGACATCCCCTGCATGCGGCGCTGAGCGACTTTCCGATGGTTCTGCTCCTCCTCTGGGTGGCAATGGACGGGATGGCGCTGGTGCTCGGCTCTCCAGTTCTCTGGATGCTCGGGCGCTGGGCGCTGATCGGCGGCACGGCGGCGGCAGTGCTCGCCGCGTCCGTCGGGTTCATGGACTACCTGGCGCTCGGAGAGTCGGTCCCCCGCGTGCTCCGGACGGCCACGGCGCATCTGGCGGTGATGCTCTCGGTGACCTGCGTCGCGGCGGTGGATCTCGTCTATCGCGGTCCCGTGCTGCCGACGGGCGTGGGGCGGGTCCTCCACGTCGCGGCGCTGGTCCTCGTCGCCGGCGGGCTCGGGGCTGGCGGGTGGCTCGGGGGGCATCTGGTGTTCCACCACGGCGTGGGCGTCGAGGACCGGGGGTGAGTCCCCGAGCCGAGAGGGGCGTGCTCGTGACGGTTCACGTCGACCGCTCGACGACCACCGACGCACCGGCGAGGCCCACTTCCGGGTTGCCCATGGCGGAGTCGGGGGCTCTGGACGTCGCCGCACCGGGCGAGAGGGGCCTGACCTCGACCACGGGCCGTGGCAGGTTGTCGCGGTGCCGCCAAGGATCTCGTCTCGTGGACTGGCGCAAACCCGCAAGGACTGGAAAGCCCGCTCGAGGGTCCGTTCCAGAACGTGACGTGGAACCTCACGTCCCGAAACAATCTGTGGACCGCCGAAGGGGGTCGGGCGTGCTCGGGTCATCTCGCACGTGGAAGCGTCCGTTCGGGGATGTCAAACGGCATTCAACATCCCCGAAACGCATCTGACGTTCCCTGGGCGGAAGAACGCGGAGCACGGGGGGGCTCGCGCCCCCCCCACCCGACTGACAGATCGTTTCGGGATGCTATGTGCAACTCCACGTTCCGATCCGGACCCGCTGCGCATAGCCAGAGCACGCGGACCGCGCAGGCCGGTCGAGGAGAGTCCGCCCGCCCGGACCCTGGTGGGATCCGCGTTTCCTCAGGGCAGTCAGGCCTCAACGGAGCACGAGCACACCCTCGACGAGCTCCCAGGTCGTCCGGGTGCACCGGGCCGCGAGCCCATCGTCGTGTGTCACGAGGATCAGCGCACCCGGGTACGCAGCCAGGGCCGCGCCGAGGCGCTCCACGGTCGGAAGATCCAGGTGGTTCGTCGGCTCGTCGAGCACCACCGCCCGCGGACGTCGGGCCAGCCCCTCGGCGAGCAACAGCTTCCGGACCTCTCCGGCCGACGGCGCCGCAGAGGCGAGGAGCCGATCCGGATCCGTCCCCAGAGCAGCGACCAGCGAGAGGGTCCGCCCCCGGGCATCGGCCGGGAGCGCGCGCACCCGGTCCAGGATCGACGCTCCATCGCTGGCATCCACCTCCTGGTCGTCTTTCCTGCCCCGTTCGGCCCGGCGAGCCGGATCCGGTCCTCGCGTCGGAGGACGACGTGCAGATCCCGAGCTAGACCGCGTCCGCCTGCGCCAAGCTCCGGCGCGTCCAGCGGGAGCACGATCGGACGCGGGGAAAGGCTGTGACCGAGGAAGACCGAGCGACCCAGCTCCACGGCGACGGGCGCATCGGGCACGACCCCCGCGGCACGCTCCGCCGCCGTCCGCAGCCGCCGGACGTCCCTTCCGAGCCGCGCCTCGGTCCACGAGCGCAATGTCTGTGCACCCATGCTCCGGGCGTCTCGATCCTTCGGATCTCGCCCGCGACCGCTGAGCGCACGCTCGGCCGCCGCTCGGCTGGAGCGCGCCTCGGCCAGCGCCCGCCTGGCCTGGCGTTCCCGGGACCGTGCCGCCTCGCGGACGACGCTCGCCCGCACCTGCTCGGCGTCCCAGATCTCCCTCGCTTCCCCGTAGTGCCCGGGGATCAACGTGAGCTGCCCATGATGGAGCCGCGCCGTGCAGGTGGTGAGCGCCTCGAGGAGTGCCCGGTCGTGCGAGACCAGGAGGCCAGCGCCGCGGAAGCGCTCCAGCGCGACGAGCACCAGCGCGCGGCCGGCCGCGTCGAGATGGTTGGTCGGCTCGTCGAGCAGCAGCACCCGTGGCTCCCGGGCCAGCGCCGCGGCGACCTGCCATCGCCGTCGCTCGCCCGGTGAAAGGCTGCTCCACCGCTCGAGGTCCGCCGCCTCCAGCGCCAGCTCGCCCAGGAGCTGCCAGGCCGGACCATCGTCCCGCGCTGCCAGCGTGCGCCCGTCCTCGCCGGGGACCTCCACGTCTTGCCGGCACAGGACGACCTCCGCTCCGTCAGGCTCGGTGCGGATCCGCCCCTGCCGTGGCCGGAGCTCGCCGGCGACGAGCCGGAGCAAGGTGGTCTTCCCTGCCCCGTTCTCACCGACCAGCCCGGTCCATCCCTGGGGGAACACCGCGCTCACCCCGTCCAGCAAGGGGAAGGCGTCATGGTGGGCGAACGTCACCCGTTCGAGTCGAATGCTGGGCACAGCGCGCTCCTGGATCGAGGACACCACCTGCCCCGGGCACGTTCGCGCTCGGCAGGGCGTGGGTTCGGACTCAGGAGCGCGTGATCATCGGACGCCGCGGGGACGGCGCGGGCAGCGCTTGCCAAGGCCGGGCCCGGACCTGAGCATCCGAGCGATGCCCAGCGCAAGGACGCGCCTCGCTCTGTCGATCCTCGTCACCGCCGCCGCGGCGCACGCCGCCGAGCCTCCACTCGCGCTCACCCTGGAGCGGATCGTCTCCCGGCGCCCTGCCCTCTCCGGCACCGCGCCGGCGGCGCCCACCTGGTCGCCCGACGGGAAGCTCCTCGCCTTCCTCTGGAACGACAAGGCCATGCCCGAGCGGCAGGTCTGGGTCGTGGAACGGGACGGCACCCGGCCGCGCCGGCTGACCGAGGAACGCACCCGGGGCGGCGTCTCCGAGCTGGCCTGGCTTCCCGGTGGGCGGCTGCTCTACCTCGAGGGCGGTGAGCTGCGGCGCATCCCCGCCACCGGCGGCACGCCCGAGCTGCTCGCTCCCGCCGCGGGTGAGCGGAGCAGCCTCTCGGTCTCTCCCGATGGGCGGACCGCCGCCTGGCTCGAGGACGGAGACCTCTGGCTGCTCACCCTGGCCGGCGGCAAGCCCATCCGGGCGACGCAGGTGGCGGTGAAGCCCATCGGCAAGGGCGGCGGGGTCTACCACCGGCCCGACGTCGAGCTCGGCCGTGCCGCATGGGACGAGGCGCTCGCGCCGGCCTGGTCGCAGGACGGGAGATTCCTCGCGGTGCAGCTCGTCGACCGCCGCGGAGTCCACGCCTTCCCCATCCCCGACTACCTCGCTGGCGAGGCGACGCTGGACCACGTCCGCCGGGGCGCACCCGGCGAGGTGAACGACAGCCGGTCCGTGGCGCTGGTCGAGGTTCCGACCGGTCGGCTCCGTCTGCTGTCGCTCCCCGAGCCGACCCGCTGGCATCTCGTCACCCTGGCCTTCTCTCCCCGGGGACAGCTGCTGGTGGACCGCGAGACGGACGACGCGATCGACCGCGCGCTGCACCTGGTGGACCCGGCCACCGGCGGGCTCACCGAGGTGTGGACCGACCAACGGCCGTCGCGCATCTACAACCGTGTCGCCTCGGCCTGGCACCCGGACGGACGGCGCATCCTCCTCACCGGCGACCTGGACGACTGGTACCGGCTGTACCTCCTCACCCCTGGCTCGAGAGAGCTGCGGCCACTCACCACCGGACCGCACGACGTGCTGGGCCCGGCCATCGCACCGGCCGGGGCGAGCGTCATCTACTACCCATCGAATGATCCGGGCCCTGAGCAGCGGCAGGTGTGGCGCATCCCCGCAGGCGGCGGGACGCCGATCCGGGTCAGTCCCCTGCCGGGCAGAAACGTCGCCTTCGTCTCACCGGACGGCGGCGCGGTGGCATTCCTGCACAGCGACGATGGCGCGCCCACCGAGCTGTACATCGGCCCGCGTCGCATCACCCGCTCGCCGCCGCCGGAGTTCGACCGCGTGCGCTGGGGCCGCGTCCAGTACCGCACCTTCCCGGGCACCACCGCCGGCGTCCCGCTGCACGTGCGCATCGTCACCCCGGCGGACCTGGACCCGAAGCGCAGGTACCCGGTGCTCTTCGGCCCGGTCTATAGCAACACCGTCCGCAACCAGTGGGATGCGCACTTCGGAGGCCTGATGCAGCTGCTGGTCGAGCACGGCTACGTGCTGGTTCAGGTCGACTCACGGGGGAGCACCGGGTACGGCCGCGCCTTCCGCGAGAAGTTCCTCTTCGAGTGGGGACGCTCCGACCTCGACGACTACCAGGACGCGGTGGCCGGGATGAAGACGCTGCCGTTCGTCGATCCGGGGCGCATCGGCATCTTCGGGAGCAGCTACGGAGGGCTCTTGACCATCTTCGCGCTCTTGAAGAAGCCGGGGCTGTTCCAGGCCGGGGTGGCGGGCGCACCGGCGACCGACCCGCGCTACTTCGGGAGCGACGACGTGGCCATCACCCGGACCCCGGCCACCCACCCCGAGGTGTTCGAACGGGGGCGCGCCATGGCCTACGCGGCCAGCCTCCAGGACCCGCTGCTCATCATCCACGGCATGGCGGACGACGTGGTCCCGTTCCAGACCTCGGTGATGCTCGCCGAGGCGATGGTGAAGGCGCACAAGCGCTTCGAGTTCGCCTTCACCCCCACCGCGACGCACGCCTGGGCCGCCCGCGAGGACGACGCGCTCTACCTCTACGGACGGCTGGTGGACTTCTTCGAGCGGTGGATTCCGCCCGGCCCGCGCGACGCCGTGACGCCCCGGACGGACGGAGGCAGTCCGCCGGCGGCACCCGGCGCGCGTTGAGCGAGCTCCATCACCAGGGGTGATGCCGCCTGAGTTGACCGGCGCTCAGCGCTTCCGGAGCCGCTTCCTCTTCGCCGCCGTCCGGCGCGAGGCGCGGAGGTGCGCGGCGACCCGCGGCACGCAGGCGATGACCGCGGTGCAGATCATCGCGGTGATCGCGGCGAGGGCGGCCGAGCGCTGCAGGTGGAGGATGCGCGACACCGAGAGCGTCGCCAGGACCAGGGTCGAGGTGAATGCGAGCAAGGGGGCCCGGAATCTACCAGGGGCCGCCCGACCCCGCGCTCGTCCCGCGGGACAAGGGGCAGGCGACCCCGGGACAACGTCAGACGTGTTCCGACGCCGTGGTTCCCTCGCCCGCCGAGTCGCCCGCGGGCTGCAGGTGCTCGGTCGCGCTCCCCACACCCTCGTGGTCAGGTGGCTCGGGCATCGGCTCCGGCGGCGGTGCGGGTGGGAGCGCCTCGAGCCGGTCCGCCTCGGCATCCTCCCCGGCACGTCGGAACAGCCGGATGGCCTCGTTCCGGTTGCCGAGCTCCTCCGCCAGCCGCGCGCCCTTCCCGAACTGACCGGCCTTCTCCAGCAGCGGGAACGCCTTGTCCTTCCTGCCCGCGGCCTCCCAGGCCTCGGCAGCGTCGGCCGGACGCTCGAGCAGCTCGAGCCAGCGCGCCCGGGCCATCGACTTGGACTCCTCGGTCGCCCGCTGCAGCTCGCGCTCGCCCAGCGCCTTGGCCTCGGCGTTCAGCCCCAGCTGCTGCATGAAGCGGAAGCCCTTCGGCGGGGGCAAGGGCTCGAGCAGCTTCGCCGCCTGCTCGCGCCGGCGCGCCTGCACCAGAAGCAGCGCCGCGCCGAGGCGGTCGCCCCGCTCTACCAGCCGGTCCACCTCCAGCGTCCGCACCCGGTCCACCGACGCCACGTCCCGCGCGCGCTCGTAGGCCTTCCGGGCGGCGCTCAGCTTCCCGGACCGTTCCCAGGCGAGGCCCGCCTGGTCGAACTGCCGGGCCCGCTCGTAGAGCTTTGCCACCTCGTCGAAGTGGCCGGACTTCACGTGCAACTCCATCAGCAGCTCCCAGCCCTCTGCCTTCTCGAGGATCGTCTGGGCCTCGCCGGGCGGAAGCTGAGTCGCCAGCCGCCGGCCGGCGTCCATGTCCTTGGCGGCGAGCGCCGCCCGGAGCGCCGAGCGCAGGTCCCCCCCGGACTCGAAGAGCCGGGCCGCGTCGGCGAAGGAGCCGTGCTTGTCGTGCAGGCGCGCCGCGTCGCGGGTCCGCCCGCGCGACTCGAGGAAGTCCGCCTGCCCCTTCCAGTCCCCGGCCAGCTCGGGCGGGATCTCCAGGGGCGCCCCGCGAGCCGTCCCTGGCACCCGCTCCACGCGGGGCGCCCGCTCGGGCCGTCCGGGCCGCTCTCGCCGCTCGCCGCGCTCGGGCCGCTCGCGGCCACCCCGGCGTCCGGCGCCGCCACGCTCGGCCGGCGCCGTCTCGGAGGCCGCCGGTCCCGGAGGGGCGCGCAGCTCGTCCGCGCTGGGCCGTCGGCCTGCCGCGGCGAAAGCGGTGTCCGCCCGCTCCTGCTCGCCGACCGCCGCCCAGGCCAGCCCCACCCGGAACAGCACCTCGCCATGGGCCCGCGCCGGGGTCATCGTCGCCGGTGCCGAAGGGCGCGGAGTGGCCTCGGCGGTGCCGCTGGCCTCTGCCGGTGGCACCGGAATCGCCTCCGCGCCGGTGTCCGGAGAGGCGGACGTGGCCACCGAGGCCGCCTCCGCCGTCGCGGCCTCGGTGGGCGGGGAGCCCTCGCTGCCGCCGGGAGACTCGGCCAGTTGCTCCGGAGGAACGTCCGGCGGCGCCGCCTGCTCGCTCTCGCCCGGAACGTCCGCCGGGCCGGCGCTCGCGTCCGGCGCCGCGAGCGACTCCGGACCGGGCGCCGCGGGCCCGGGCTGGCGTGCCACCCGGGAGAGGGTGGTGATGAGCCGCCCCCGGGTGTCCATGTCCAGATCTTGAAGCGAGCGGGCACGCGCCTGCCGGAGCGCCTTCACCACCGCATCGAGCGGCTGGAGCTCGGCTGCGAAGTCGCCCCTGGCCAGCGCCTTCTCCAGCGCCGAGAGCTCGGGCACGACGCGCCCGCCCGTGCCCCCGAGGCCGCCCTCGCGACGCCGATCGCCCCGGTCGCGGCCGCCACGGCCGCCGGGTCCACCGCGGTCACCCCGACCGCCGCCCCGTCCTGCCGGTCCCTCGCCGCGGCGCCCCTGCCCCGGGCGCCCAGGTCCCTGTCCACTGTCCACTGCCACGGCTGCCCTCGCTAGAAGGCGTAGCGCAGGTTCGGCGTGATGGCGAAGCCGAACGTCTTGGGCTTCAACAGGTACGAACCCACGATTTCCACGCCCACCGAAAAGTGTCGAAGGCGCGTGTAGTACTGCAACCCGGGTCCGCCGAACACAAGAATGCTTCCGTAGCTGTCGGTTGGGTCGGAGGCGAACAGGGCGTTGGGCTTGAGCAGCGCGAGGCCCCCTCCTGCCTTGAGGTACAGCCAGGTTCGCTGGACGGCCTGGCTGTCGGCGAACCCGAGGAAGTTCCACTGCACCGCCAGCCCGGTGGCGATGCTCGAGAAGTCACCGGAGGCGGTCCCGCCGGAGCTCCCGACGTAGTCCGAGTTGGCGGAGTAGGTGTTCCCGGCGAAGAACACGCCCAGCGACACGACCTTGCCGATGTCGTAGCCAATCTCCAGCCGCAGGGTGGCCCCGGAGCTGAAGGGCTTGTTTCCACCGCTCGGCGCCGGCGCGGCGGTGAGGAACGCCGGGCCGATGTCGAGACCGAAGTAGACCCCGCGGGTGATCTCGTCCACCGGCGGCTCGGTCGAGGCGAGGATCGGCGCCGCGGCCTGTGCCCGGAGCGGGCCGGCCCACAGCGAGGTGAGGACCACCACCATCCCCAGGAGGGAGCGGTTCATGTAGGCGTCATTCCCCTGCTTGCTTGAACACGAACGGGTAGGTCACCACCGCCACGCCGCCGCCCTTGGGCTTGGGGAAGATCCAGGTCAACACGCGGCCGGCGATGCACCGGTCGAGCTCGGGCGTGTTGGTGGTGGAGCTCATCACGTTGGACGAGGCCACCGTCCCCGCCTCGGTGATGATCCACCGGACCGACACCTTGCCGGTGAGCTTCGGATTCTTGGTGAGCGCGTTGTCGTAGCAGTACTTGAGCTGGTCGTGGTGGCTCCGCACGACGCGCCGGATGAGCTCCGGGTCCATCGAGCCGGTCACTTCGGGGTCGGACTGGGTGATGGAGATGTCCGCGCTGGACTTCTTCCCCATCCCGATCCCGGTCCCGTACTTGCCCTCGCCCCCTGCCACACCGCGCGTGCCCACCGCGCCGATGCCGATGGTGTTGCCCGTGCCGCCGCCGCCCCCGCCGCTGCCCTTCAGGCCCATGCCCAGCACGCCGCCGGCGTCACCGACGGTCGAGCCGGTCATGTGGCCCATCGCCGCCTGGAGGCTGCCGCCGAGTCCCGCCCGGCCGAACAAGGTGGCGATGCCCGCGTTACCCTTCCCGCCGAAGATCCGCTGGGCGATGAGCCGCGCCTGGTCCTTGCTGTTGGGGTCGATGGCCTTCGGGGAGGCCTTGGCATCGCGGTTGGGCGCGTTCTTCCTGCCCATCTGCCCTTCGGTGCCCTGGAAGGCCGCCGGCGCCTCGCCCTTCTCCTTGGCCTTGTTCAGCTGCTCGATGAAGGGGTTCTTCTGCATCTCCGGCGGCTTCACCAGCAGCTTGGTGAGCACCGCGGTGTTGCCCGAGAGCTCGTCGGTGAACTCATCGCCCGAGGCCGCCCGGGTGATGGCCGCCACCACCAGGAGCCCGGCGAAGAAGAACACCAGGAGAAAGATGTTGAGCGCGGTCCAGTCGAGGCTCTCGGTGAGAGGCACCGCCACCCGCTGCGGGACCGGCTGGAAGCAGAGATCCACCACCACCCCGCCCACGTCCACCAGCGCGACGTCGTCCGGCTCCAGGGCGATGGTGTAGGCGTCGTCCTCGCGCGTGGCCATCCCCGACTCGATGGCCTGCAGCAAGGTGACGATCCGACCCTTGCGCTCCAGCTCGCCGGTCATCTGGCCGGTGATGCGGAGGGTGAAGCCACCGGCGCCGTCGGCGCTCACCAGCACGAACGATGGCGCGCCCAGCCGCTGGTCGCCGAGGGTGAAGTCCACTCCCGCGGCGCTGCCGATCTTGAACTCACCCTTGTGCTTCGGGCCCAGCAGCTGCTCGGCGAGGATTCTGATCGCCCCAGCGGAAGCGGAGCTCGAGTCCCAGCGGGCCCGCGCCCTTGCGGCGCAGCGGGCGCTCCCGGCCATCGAGGCGCGGCCAGGTCTCCTCGGGCGCGGTGGGACGCGGAGCGACCGGGGCCCGCGCGACGACCGGCGCGGGAGCGGGAGCAGCCGGAACGGGAGGGCGGACGGCAGGGGCCGCCGCGGGCACGGGCGTTGCCGCCGGAGTCACGATGGCCCGCGCGACGCTCGCCACGGGGACGGAGCGGGCCGCCTCCGAGAGCACGACAGCCGGCGACAGGCCGTTCCCGTTGGTGTGCACCGGAGCCGGGGCCGGAAGCTGGGCGGCAGCGGAGGCAAGCGCGGCCGCGGCCTTCGCCGTGGCCCCGTCCTCCACCTTGATCAGCGTGTTCCCGACCCGGATCTCGTCGCCGAAAGAAAGGACGCCCTTGTTCACCCGGCGGCCGTTGACCCAGGTGCCCTCCACGCTGCCCATGTCGATGATCGACAGCTTGCCGTCGGGGGCGACCTCGATGACCGAGTGGATGCGGCTGACCTTGTCGTCGTCGAGGCAGAGGTGCGCGGAGGCGAGCCGACCGATCTTGATGATGTCTCGGTCGTAGTCCTTCGCCGCGACCATCGCGTCGCCCTTGAAGACCTTGAGTGTGAGGGGCACGGCCACGGTTGTCGTCGCTCTCTCTCTCGAAACGCTACAACTCGTCCACCGACTGCATCACCTTGTCGCGGTACTCCTCGCGGATCCGGATGAGGTTGGAGTGCGGCACCTTCTTCAGTGCCTCGACGTACTCGCCGTCGGGCCGGCTGAGGTCACCCTCGATGGTGTCCTCCTCGAAGCTGAACTCGCTGCGCTTCTGCGCCTTCGCCGCAGCGGCCTCTGCCGAGCTGGCCGCCGACTTGTCCTGCGCGGCCGCGATCCACGGCACGAGAGCCACGATCAACATCCACACTCGCATGACGCGTCCAACCCCCGAAGTTCTCCCCGACCCGGGAGATCCGCCTGGTTTCAATCTACATCGAATGGCGGAGGCCACACCAAACCCCGACTTCCCTGCGTCCCCCTCCGACGGACCACACACGCCTACAGCTTCTCCGGTACGTCCTTTCCGGTGTCCCCTGCCGTGCCTTTCGCCGGCGTCCCCTTCGCCGCCCGGTCCTCGGCGTCCTTGAGCCGTTGCTGCTGGAGCTTCTGCGCCTGGTCCAGGGTCTTGGCCTGCTGATCCTGCGCGCGGGCCTGCGACTTCGCCGCCACCAGGGCCTCGGCCTCGCGCCGCAGCGCGAGCACCGAAGCGTCGTTGGGGAGCGCCGACTCGCCCCCGGAGAGCGCGACATACTGCTTGTAGAGCTCGAGCGATTTCTCGGGCGCGTCCTTGTAGCGCTGCATCACGATGCCCCGGTTCAGGTAGATGGCAGCCAGCCGGGGCTGCAGCCTCTCCGCCGCCTCGTACTCGGCAAGCGCCTTGTCTGGCTGCCCGAGCCCCCGGTACGCCACACCCAGGTCGAGGTGGACCTCGGCGGTCCCGCCCCCGTCGGCCACTGCCCGGGAGAGGTGCTTCTCGGCCGCGGCGAAGTCCTCGTCCCGCAGCGCGAGCCGGGCCAGCGCCAATCGCGCCGGGACGAACCCCGGGCTCCCCTCCAGCGCCTTCTGGTACTGGGCCGCCGCCTTGTCCGCCGAGCCCTTGGCCAGCTGGGTGTCGCCGATGGCCAGGTACAGGTCCGGGTCGGTGGTGGAGATCTTCAGCGCCCGCACCCCGACCAGCTCGGCCATGGCGAACTGCTTCCGGTCGAGGTTGCTCCTGAGCAGAGTCTTGTAGGCGTCGAGGTTCTTGGGATCGCGGATGAGCGCCTGGCGGGACAGCTCCTGCGCCCGGTCGTGGTCGCTGGACAGCCGGTAGAGCTCGGCCAGCTGGGCGCGGCTCTCGGAGTCGTCGGGGAAGGCCCGGGCGACGTCGTTCCACTGGGCGATGGCCGAGGCCAGGTCGCCCTGGGCGCGGGTGAGCCGAGCCAGCCCCTCGGCAGCGGGCTTGAGCGAGGACTTCTTCTGCAGCGCCGAGCGGTAGAGCGCGTACGCCTGCTCACGCTTGCCCTGGCGCTCGGCGAGGACCCCCAGGTTGTAGTCGGCCTCGGCGAAGGTCGGGTCGGCCTGGCGGACCGCCTCGAACCGCCGCTCTAGCGCCGCGTCGTCACGGGACCCGGACTTGGCCTGCGCCTCGGCGGCCTTGGTGGCGTCCTCGAAGAGCAGCAGCGCCCGGGAGTTCGGGGCGCCGGCGGCGGGCGCGCTGACCGGAGCGGCAGCCGCCTTCTCCGCCGGAGCCGAGGTGGCGCAGGCGGTGGCGAGGAGCGCGGCAGTGGTGGTGGCGAGGAGTCGGCGTGCGGACATGACGGGCGTGGAGATCACTGGCGAAGGTCCTCCGGCTCGGCGTCGGCGGCCGGCTTCTTCGGCTGGCTGGCGCTCGCCGGCACGACCTCGGGCGCGCGGGCGTCCGCCGGCCGGTGGCCGGGGCGGAGGTCGCTCGCGTCGTCCTGTCGGCCGCTGCCCGAGGCCGCCTGCGGCTCACGGGTCACCACCGGACGGCCAGGCGGCAGCCCGGCGCTGGTTCCCTTGAGCACCACCCCGGGCATGGGCGGCTGCACCTGGGTGAGGAGCTGGGGTGGAGGCGGCTGCACGCCGCGATCCTGCCGCGGGTTGGACACCTCCTCGAGGAGCGGCGGGTACTGCGCCGGGCGGTAGGTGGTGCGCAGGACTTGCAGACTCTTGGTGGCGCAATCGCTGCGGATGCCGAGCTCGCGGCTCTTGGCCACCGCGGCGGCGAAGTGGTCCGCGGCCTTCTCCCGGATGGGCTGGGCCTGCTGCTCGAGCTGGTTCTTCAGCTCCTCCTGGGCCTCGGGGGGCAGCGAGCGGAGCATCGGGGCGTTGGCCACCGCGTCCGCCATGTTCTCGTAGGCCAGACCGATCTTCCGCAGCGAGCAGATGGCGGGCTCGGGAGCACCCAAGGCGACGGTGTTGGTGTACAGCCGGTTGATCTCGTCCAGCGACTTGCCCTTCTCCTTGATGCTGTCGCGGAAGCCCTTCACCGGGTCGCCGCCCTTGCCCCAGTGGAGCTTCTGCCGGGCGTAGTACTGGAACTGCTCCTCGTTCTTGGCGTAGGTCGCCCGGGCCACCGCCTCCTTGGCCGCCGGCTCCAGGGCGTCCTTCTGACGCCGGTAGAGCTTGTCGTAGTAGTCGAGGATCGTCTTCTGCCGCCGGGCGACCGCGCGGGGGTTCTTCAGCTTCTGCTCCTCGATGAGGAGCATGCGGGCCTGGGCGGCGAGGAACTTGTTGTGGTCGCGCTCCTGGTCCCGGGCCCGCTGCTCGAGGAAGGCCACCGCCTTGCCGTTCTGGTTCATGCGCTCGTGCAGGTCGGCGATCGAGCGCGCGACCGTCTCCGAGTCCTTGGCCGCCGGCCAGATCTCGAGGTAGCGCTCGCGGTCCTTGAGGGCCTGGCGGAGCTGACCGAGCCCCTCACGGTAGACGCCGGCGTTGAACAGGGCGATCTGCGCCTTGGACTCCTCCCAGACCGGCCCCTCCTTCTTCGGCTCCTCCACCGGCGCCTTGGCCTGCCTGCCCTTCTTCTTGCTCCCCCTCTTCGACTTGTCGGCGGGAACCAGCTGCTTCTCGAAGCCACGGACGTACAGCTCGTAGGCGTCGGCGGCGTGCTCGAAGTCGCCGATCGCCTCGTAGCCCTCGGCGTTGGCCCACTGGCATACGGGGACCAGCGGGCTGTGCGGGTAGTTGCGGAAGAGCAGCTCGCGGGTGGCGAGCGCCTTCTCCAGCATGTGCGCCCGGTAGAAATCGGTCGAGGCGTTGTAGAGCGCCTTGTCCGCGATCTGGGTCCGGGGGAAGTCCTTCACGAAGTCCAGGTAGGCCTGGGCCGCGGCGGCGTACTCGTGCTTCTCCTCCAGCTGACTCACCAGCTTGAAGCTCGACTGCTCGATGACCTTCGCCAGCTCTTCCTTGAACTTGCCGGTGGCGAGCTTGTCGTTGGCGTAGAAGCGCCGGGCCCACTCGTTGACCTTCTTGTAGTCGCCGAGCGCGTTGTACGAGTCGAGGACCAGGTTGGCGGCGATCTCGCCGGCGCGGTCTCCGTTGTCGAACTTGTGGTCCGGCGCGTTGAGGGCGATCTCGCTGAACCGGAACACCGCCTCGTCGTAGCGGTGATGGTCGTAGTAGAGCTTCGCCGCCTTGTAGGCGACCTCCACCCGCTTCTCGCCCCGGGGCAGGTACTTGAGGTAGCGCTCGCAGGCGTCGATCAGGACTTTCCGCTGCGGGGCGAAGGGCACCACCGTCTTGAGGTCGGTCCCGCTGGGCGGCTTCAGCTCGCCCTTCTGCTCGGCGCGGCGCACCACCTCGTCACCGGCGTAGACCGCGTTGAACGCCGCGTTGGGTAGCCACTTGCCCGGCTTCTGCTTGCCGTCGATGGCCTTGCCATCCTGCGTGACCACCCAGGTGTACTGCTGCTCGGCCTCGGGGTACTTCCGGAGGTAATCATTGAGAAGCTCGCCCCAGTAGAAGTGCAGGTCGTAGGACTTCTTGTTGTCGGGGAAGAGCGTCAGGTAGTCGGCGTAGACCTCGTTGGCGTACTCGAAGGTGTCGTCGTCCCGGGTCTTCCGCCCCTCGATGTGCCAGTTGACGGCGATGTTGGAGAGGGTGCGCTCGGACAGGTCCTTGGCCGAGGCCATGGCCTTCTTGTCCGCATCGGTCTTGACGTTGCCCGACTTCTCGACGTCGCCGATGACCTTCACCAGCTTGCGGATCTGGGCCACCGTCTGCTTCTTGTCGCCGGCGCGGAGCACGCAGTCGACGATGCGGCTCTGCCAGCCCGGCGTCTTGGCGATGAGTGGCTTCTCCTTGATCAGGAAGCTGTAGGCCAGCGCCGCATCGCGGTCCTTGCCCGCGTCGTAGTAGAGGCTGGCCAGCAGCTCCATCATCCCGAAGCGATCGTCCGGGTTGCTGGCCACGGTGCTGAAGTTCTCCTTCGCCTGCTGTGGGAGCAACCCGGCGCGCTCGTAGGCCCGGACGTAGTCGTTTCGCGCCTCGCGGATCAGGGTGGCCTTGCCCTTGGCGCCACCCTGCTTCTCCAGCGCCGAGGCGCCGGTGAACTCGCCGTAGAGGACGGTGGCCTTGAAGAGGTCCATCGCCCGCGGGTAGTCGGTGAGGTTGAAATGGCACCACCCCTGCTTGTAGAGCGCGAATCCGTAGATCGAGCTCTCGGGGTAGTTGGCCGCCGACTTGTACGCCTCCAGCGCCTTGAGCAGCCAGTCACGGCGGCCCTTGCTGTTGTTGAAGTAGTACTCGCCGAAGGCCAGGTAGGCGTCGGGCACGAAGCGCGACTTGGGGTAGTCCTTGACCAGCTTGCCGTAGGCGATGAGGGCCTTCTTCTCCTCGTTGAGGTCCATCAGGTTGTGGGCCAGGAAGAAGAGCACCTCGTCGGTGCGCGGGTAGTCGCGGTACTTCTGGACGATCTGGGTGTACTGGTTGACCGCCAGCTTGGCGTTGGCGTCGCGCTGGACCATCAGCGTCGCCTTCTCCTTCTTGGCCTTCTCTTGAAGGGCGACGTCCTTGGTCGCCAGCCCGCGGATGAGATCGTCGTCCTTGCGGTTCGCCTGGAAGAAGTAGTCGCGCGATTCCTCGAAGTAGAGCTCGCCGAGGCGGAAGAGGAGGTCCGGGGTCTCCTTCGAGTCGCCGGACAGCTCGATGATCCGCTGGAGCGAGTCGATCTGGCTCCGGCGCTTGTCCGAGATCTGCCGCTCCACGCCGAGCTGGAAATGGTCGTACTCGAGCGGGGCGCCGCCGGTGTCCTCCTTCTTCCGCGTGATGTCGCCGGCGAGCGACGAGTCCAGCGTCGTCTGCTCCTTCTTTCCGAGCGTTTGCTCCTTCGGTGCGCGGGCCGTGTCGGCCGCATGCGCGAACATGGGAACCGTCAGGAGAAGAACGAGGGAGCGTCGCATGTGGATGTGGACTCCGGACCCGTGTACCCAGGCGCCTTGGCCGGTGTTCGTACGAGCGGGCAAGCCATTGATCGTCTTGGGAATTTCTTCGGAGTTGCAGCGGCATCATCCTCAACCTCCTGACGGGAGGTCAACCGGGCCCACCCCTCGACCGGCCGCCTGCTCAGGTGGAGGTGTGGAATGAGTCTTCTTCCGCCCACCTCGACCTTCGCCGAGCGTGTGGAAGTGCTCTTCGCCGTGGTGCGAGGGCGCGGGCTGGCGCTCGGCGCCCTGGACCGGGAGCTGCTCGGGCGGTGGTCGGAGTCTGGAGTCCCGCTGGAGGTGGTCGCACGTGGGCTACTTCGCGCGGCCGAGCGGGCGCGGTGGAACGGCCCGGTGGGCGCCGCCCCGCGCTCGCTCCGTGCCTGCCGTCCGGAAGTGGAGGAGGAAATCGAGGCGTGGAAGCTCCGCAGCGTGGGCGCCGGCAGCAGCCGAAAGGGCGACGGTGTCTGAAACCGGTGGGTTTCCTGTGGACGTCATGTGCGCGACCGGCGATCATCCTGGGGATCGCGGGTCCGCGCGCGCCGGCATCATTCGGCCGCGGACGATTCCGCTCGCAGCGTCGATCGCGCGCACGATCGATCGCGCGAGCCCGGAACGCATGTCCACCTTGCGCGTGCAGCGCCCGGAGATGGTACACGACGCGGTTCCTCGGTCCCGAGCGCTGCGCGGCATGACGCCACGCACCTGGGGACGTCGCGACTGAGGCCACACGACGACATGGAAGCCCTTGCCACCACCTCCAGCTGCCCCGAGTGCCGGGGTGACGGCTACCGGGTCGAGGCCGAGGTCCAGCCCGGCCCAGGCGACGGCGAGGGACGACGCGCACGGGCGGTGGCCCGGGTGTGCATCTGCCGCGAGCGCTGCCCGCACTGCGAGGGGCGCGGCTTCGTCTACACCGCGCGCCAGGTCGAGTTCAGCAGGAAGGTCGGTCCGAGGACCTACGAGGCGCTGGTTCCGTGCGTGTGCCGGCTCCTGGCGCAGCGGGTGGCCAACTTCGCCCAGGTGGGCATCCCCGCCCACCACGCGACCAGCAGCTTCACCACCTTCCGCGCCAAGGGGGACGACCAGGAGAAGACCGCCGCGCTGGAGCAGGCGCTCGGCGTCGCCCGCGCCGTGGCGCAGGAGTGGCGGCGCGATCGGCCGGCGCGTGGCTTCGTCCTCTCCGGCCGGGTGGGCTCGGGGAAGACGCATCTGCTCTCGGCCACCTTGCGGCATCTGGTGCTGGAGCGCGGCGCCTCGGCGCAGTACCGGGAGATTTCCCTGCTCTTCGCCGACATCCGCCGCGGGTTCAACGCCGGGAAGAGTGGCGGGGAGATCATCGCCCGGCTGGTGGACGCCGACGTGCTGGCCATCGACGAGCTCGGCCGCGGGCGGGGCAGCCCCTTCGAGATGGAGACGCTCGACGAGCTGATCGCCCGCCGCTACAACTCCGGGCTCACCACCATCGTCGCCACCAACTTCTCGCTCGAGCGCGAGCGGCCGCCGTCCACGGGGCCCCGGGGCTTTCAGGCGCCGGCGCAGGCCCTGGAGGAACGTGAGGAGCTGCTGGTGGAGCGGATCGGCGAGCGCATCTACAGCCGGCTCTGCGAGATGTGCGACTTCGTCTCGCTTCCGGCCCGCACCGACGACTTCCGGCGCACCAAGCAGGACGGACGCCCCACGCGGCGGCTGGTGCGCCCGGCGTCGTAGTGCGGAGGCCCCGCCGCAGCCTTCACTCGGGCCGGGCCGTCGTCCGAGCGCTGCGCGTCGCAGCCTGGGCCGCCGTCCCCAGCCTGCTGGGGGGATGGGCGGTCGGGGAACCAGACCTGTGTGTCATCTCCCGCCACTCCGGAGAGATCCTCGCCGGAGACGATTTCGAGCTGCTCGACTCGATTCCACGCCGCGCGCTGCAGCTCGCCGAGTCCGTTCGCGTCGCGGCAGAGGCGGGAAGAGGCGCGTGGCAGGTGGGAGGCGGCTACGAGGTCCAACTGGAGCGCGATCGCATCGTGGTGCGCGCTGGCCACGCCCGGGAGCTGCCTGCCACCACCCGCGGGGATGATCCGGTCGAGGTCCAGGTATTCGGGCTGGTCGGGTCGGAGCGGGTGAACGTCCTCTGCCGCGGGCGCGCTGTCCGGGTCAGCTCCAGCGAGACCGAGGACCTCCCTCCGGGGTGGCAGTCGCTCCGGAGCGTGCTCGGCAGGGGCGCCATCCTGTGCACCTCCGGGCCGTGGCTGGTCCGGGTGGCGGGGAGCAAACCGCGTCCGTACGCAGGCGTCCTTTCCTTCCGTCCGTTGCCCGACCGGCCCCCGGAGCCTGGGAGCACCCGGCGAGAGGCGCGGGCCCGGCGGGGCTCGGAGGTCATCTTCCGCACGACGCTCTCCGCGTACGTCGCGGGCGTCCTGGCGGCGGAGCAGGCGGGGCTGACCGGCGAGGCGGCGATCGCGCTGGCGCAGGTCATCGCCCACGATGCCCGCGTCGAGCGCCATCCCGGGCGGCCTCTGTGTGACACCACCCATTGCCAGGTGTTCCTCGGGACGGCGCCGGCGACCGCCGCAGTGACCGAAGCGCTCGCCTTGTCCGAGCTGCCCACGACGCGGTGGCTCCCCTACTTCCAGGGTGGGGACGAGCCGTGGGAGACCCGGCGCCCGGCGGCGGACGTGCGGGCATTGCTGGGCGAGGCGAAGCGCTTCGGCGGAGACGGACGCACCCTCGAGGTGACGAGGCTCGGTGGCGTCGAGCGTGTTCCCTGTGAGCCGGTCCGGGCCGCGCTGCGCCTGCCGAGCTGTCCCACCGACGGCCGCTTCGACGGCGAGAGCGTCCGGATACGCGGACGCGGGCGCGGACACGGTCTAGGGCTCGACGTGGAGGCCGCGCGGAGGTCGGGGCTGAGCGCGGCCGAGCTGCTCCGACGCGCCTACGGGCTCCCGTAGTCCGAGAAGGTCCCAGTTCGAGGCGAGCGGCACCTGAGCGTGGAACGAGCTCACCGGCCCGCATTTCTTGGCGGCGTGGCGGCCAGGCAGCCGCTAAGTCGCCACGTCATGAGCCACCCCACTCGCGGGTTTCACGTTCGCCAGGCCCGTCCGGAGGAACTCGCCGCACTCGGCCGGCTCGTCGCGGACAGCTATGCCGCGCTCCCGGGGATGCCGGGACCCGAAGAGCAAACGGCGTACTACGCAATGGTGCGTGACGCGGCAGCGCGCGCGCGCAACCCGGCCATCCGCATCCTCGCCGCGGTCACGCTCGACGGCGAGTTGCTCGGAAGCGCCGACCTGATCGAGGACATGGCCCACTACGGCTCGGGAGGGACGGCCAGCATGCGGGTCGATGCGGCAGGCATCCGCCTGCTCGCAGTCGCGCCCGCGGCGCGCGGTCGCGGCGTCGGCAAAGCGCTCACGCGCCACTGCATCGAGCACGCTCAAGCCCTGGGCAGGTCCAGCGTCGTCCTGCACACCACCCGGGCGATGGAGACAGCGTGGGGGCTGTACGAGCAACTCGGGTTCCAGCGCGCCCCGGACCTCGACTTCCGGCAGGGAGCCCTGGAGGTCTTCGGGTTCGAGCTCAAGCTCCCGGCCCGAGCGACGGCCCTGCGATAGGTTCTAGCGGGTCACCCGGTGGAGCTCGCGGGCGAGCCCCCCCACCTGTGGCCCGTCCACCACGAAGGTCAGCTGGAGCGGGGAGCCGTGCAGCGCGCAGACCTCCACGCCGAGCGCGGCCGCCGTCCCGAGACACCCGGCCAGCAGCGCGCTGTCGGTCCCCACTCCCGGGCCGGCCAGGGTGACCGTCCCCAGCCCCGGCCGCGGCTCGGCCCCGAGCGCCCGGGCGCGCGCGTCGAAGGCCTGGACCCCGTGAACGTCCTGCAGCGGCACCACCAGGAGGAGCCGCCCTGCCCCGCCCCGCGTCCCGGCCACCAGACGCAGGCGAATCTCGTGCTCGGCCAAGCTCCGGAGCACGGCCTCGAGCTGCGCCTCCGGGACCTCGAGCACCCGTACCTCGGTGTCGCTGGCCACGGCGCGCACCGGGGCCGGGTCCGGGCCGATGCGCGATCCGGTGCCCTCGCCATGGGTGCTGCGAGCGTCGATGACGATGCCGGCGCTGCGGGCGAACTCCACCGCCTGGGCGTTGAGCACCCGGGCGCCCGCCGCAGCGAGCTCCTGCATCGTCCCGTAGTCCAGGGTCTGCATCTTCCGCGCCTCGGGCACCACCCGGGGATCGGCCGAGAACACCCCGTCCACGTCGGAGTAGATCTCGCACGCCTCTGCGCCGAGCGCCGCTGCCAGCGCCACCGCGGTGGTGTCGCTCCCGCCACGGCCCAGGGTGGTCACCTCCCGGTTCCGGGAGACGCCCTGGTACCCGGCGACGATGACCACCTTCCCCTTGCTCAGCTCCTCGCGAATCCGCACCGGGCGCACCTCGACGATGCGCGCCTGGGCGTGGGTGTCGTCGGTGATGATGCCGCTCTGGCTCCCAGTGAAGCTGATCGCCGGGACCCCCTGCTCGTGGAGGGCCATCGAGAGCAGGGCCATGCTGATGCGCTCCCCGCACGTGAGCAGCATGTCCAGCTCCCGGCGGGGAGGGTCGGCCGACATCCTCCTGGCCAGCGAGAGGAGCTCGTCGGTGGTGTCGCCCATGGCCGAGACCACCACCACCAGCTGGTGTCCCTCGGCCCGCCTGGCCGCCACCCGTGCGGCCACCTTGCGAATTCGCTCCACGTCTGCGACGGAGGAGCCCCCGAACTTCTGGACGATGACGCTCATGTCAGGTCGTTGCCACTGCACCGGGCGGGCCACGGAAAGAACCGGGCCTCCCCGTGTGTTGACAGACCGGTGCCCATCCATAGTATCGCGCGCCCGCTCGCGAGGAACGACACTCAGATGACGGCGATGATCGAGGTCACCGGGCTCAGCAAGCGCTACCGCGACCGGATTGCGGTGGAGGAGCTGACGTTCAGCGTCCCGGAGGGGGAGATCCTGGGCTTTCTCGGGCCGAACGGGGCCGGGAAGTCCACCACCATGCGGATCCTCACCGGTTACCTCCCCGCCTCGAGCGGGACGGTGAAGGTCGCGGGGTTCGACGTCTTCGAAGAGCCCTACGAGGTCAAGCGGAGGATCGGCTACCTGCCGGAGACGCCCCCGCTCTACCCGGAGATGACGGTGCGCGGATATTTGAAGTTCGTCGCCTCCATCAAGGGCGTCCGGCGCGGTCAGATGGCCGCGGAGCTGGAGCGCGTCGCCCACGCCACCGGGGTCTCCGAGGTGACGGAGCGGCTGATCCAGAACCTGTCCAAGGGGTACCGGCAGCGGGTGGGCATCGCCCAGGCCCTGCTGGGGAATCCGCCCGTGCTGATCCTCGACGAGCCCACCGAGGGCCTCGACCCGAGCCAGCGCGCCGAGATGCGCCAGCTCATCAAGGGGCTGGCCGGACAGCACACCGTCATCCTCAGCACCCACATTCTCTCGGAGGTCACCATGACCTGCGAGCGGGTGCTCATTCTCAACCAGGGACGGATGGTGGCCTTCGACGAGATCCGCAAGCTCGCCCACGCGCTGGGCGGAGGCGACCAGACCTCCCTGGAGGACATCTTCCTCAAGCTCACCGCCGCTGCCTGACGGAGCACGATCCGCATGCGAAACGCGCTGGCCATCGCCCGCAAGGAGCTGGGCATCTACTTCAGCACGCCGTGGGCCTACGTGGTCTTCACCGCGATGCTCGGAATCAGCTCCTTCTTCTTCGTCAACCTCCTGGCCACCTTCAAGGAGGTGCAGGGCCTCGCCCGGGTGTACGGCTGGGCGCGCCTGCCGCCCGAGTACGGGCAGTTCAAGAACCTGACCGACGGCATCGTGGTCCAGCTCTGGGACGTGATCGGGGTGATCACCCTCTTCGTCGCCCCGTTCCTCTCCATGCGGCTGTTCGCCGAGGAGAAGAGGAACAAGACCTTCGAGCTGCTGATGACCGCCCCGGTGCGCCCCTGGGAGATCGTCCTCGGCAAGTACCTCGGGGGGGTGGGCGTCATCTGGGCCACCCTGGGCCTCACCATCATCTTCCCCATCACCCTCTCGCTCTTCGGCTCCAGCGAGTCCGGGACGGCGCTGGAGTGGAGCACGGTGGCGCTCGGGTTCGGCGGGCTCCTCCTCTGGGGGGCCACCTGCCTCGGGGTGGGGATGTTCGTCTCGGCGCTCACCGAGAGCCAGATGCTGGCCGCGTTCCTCACCTTCGCCATCCTGCTCCCCTGGATGCTGCTCCGCGGCCTGGCCCAGAGCGCCGAGGAGCCGTGGCGGAGCATCGCCAACCACCTCTCGTTCAGCTCGCAGCTCTCCACGCTCTCTCGCGGAGTGCTGGACCTCAAGGCGCTGGTCTTCTTCGCCTCGGTGATCCTCTTCTCGCTGCTGCTCACCCACCGCACGGTGGAAGCACAGCGCTGGGCCTGACCGATGAACCTCCGCACCCTGGGAAAGATCCTCGGAGCGCTGGGGCTGGTGGCCCTGCTCTCCGCCCCCTACACCTACTTCGTGACCACCGGCTCGCCGTGGATGGCCGCGACGAAGGCGATCCTCGGCGTGCTCCTGCTGGGCGCGTACTTCGGGACCAACCTCGGTGAGTTCGGGCAGTTCGCCTCGCGCCGGAGCACCTTCTACCTCGGGTCGACCATCGCCACGGTGCTGGTCGTCCTGGTGGGGCTGGTGGCGGTCAACTACGTGGTGGTCAAGAAGGGCAAGAGCTGGGACCTGACCACCAAGAAGATCTTCACCCTCGCTCCGCAGACCAGGAGCGCACTCGCGGGGCTCAAGGAGAAGGTGCGGGCCTACGCCTTCCTCGCCCCCAGCGACCCGGACTACGAGCAGGTGGACCGGCTCCTCCAGCGCTACCGGGAGCAGGCGCCCGACAGGTTCGAGGTGTTGTTCAAGGACCCGCGCAAGGCCCCCGACCTCGCCCAGAAGTACCAGCTGCGCGAAGGGCAGACGACCCTGGTCCTCACCCGCGGAACGGGCGACAAGGAGAACCACACCACCGTCTCGGTCTCCAACGGGGTCACCGAGCAGGACCTCACCAACGCGCTGATCAAGCTGAACGCGGTGGGTGAGCAGAAGGTGTACTTCACCACCGGCCACGGCGAGTGGCCGCTCGAACCACGCGAGGCCCGCGACCCGGCGTCGCTGAGCGAGCTGAAGAAGACGCTGATCCAGGAAGGCTACGTCCCGGGCACCCTCAACCTCGCCGATGGCAAGGAGATCCCCAAGGACGCCTCGGTGGTGGTGGTGGCCGGGGCCAAGAGCAAGTTCGGCAAGGCAGAGGCCGAGCAGCTCCGCAAGTACCTCGCCCAGGGCGGACGGATGCTGTACTTCGCCGAGGCCGACGCCGAGCCCGGGCTCGACCCGCTCCTGGCGAAATACGGCATCCAGGTCGACCCGGGGCTGGTGGCCGACGACGTCTACGCCATCGACAGCCCGTACCTGGTGGTCTCGCACTTCTTCGGTGACACCGAGCTGGCCCGCGACCTCAAGCGAGCCCAATACAACCTCCAGTTCCCTACCGCCCGCGGCCTGACCGTGCTGCGCGAGGGACTGGAGGAAGGCACCCAGGTCGCGCCGGTGCTCACCACCTCCCCCAACGGTTTCGAGGTGAAGACGCCCACCGAGAACCCCCAGCGTCAGAGCGGTGACAAGGCGGGCAGCATCCCGCTCATCGTCCAGTCGACCCGCAACGTCGGCAACGCCGAGGGCAAGCGCAACGACGAGATGCGGCTGGTTGCCTTCGGCGACTCGGAGATCCTCGTGGACCCCAACTGGGGCGACGAGCCCAACCGGAACATGGTGATGAACGCCTTCGCCTGGGCGACCAGCCAGGTGCAGAAGATCACCATCCGCCCGCCGGACCGGGACATCTCCACCCTCGACCTGGACGCGCCGCGGCTGGCCCGCATCCGCTTTCTGGCCACCGACCTGGTGCCCTTCGGGCTCCTGGGGGTCGGCCTGGCGATCTGGCTCAACCGCCGAAACAAGTGACATGAGCGCCCGGAGCAAGAACCTCTGGACCCTCCTGGGGGCGGCGGTGGTGGCGCTGGGCCTGGGGCTCTACGCCTACTTCGGCGTCATGAAGGGCGAGGAGAAGGAGGCCGAGCAGAAGCGCACCGCCGAACGCCTGGTCCAGCCGGTCTCCCGGCCCGACGGCGGCACGGAGACGGTCCGCTACGACAAGCTGGTGGTGAAGGCGAAGGGCCAGACCACCGAGCTCGCCCGGCTTCCGGATCAGTCCTGGGTCCTCACCCGGCCCTTGAAGACTGCGGCCGACGTACAGACCGCGGAGGGAATCGTGAGCGCTCTGCAGTTCGCGCGGATCCGCGCCACGGTGGAGGAGAAGCCCACCCCGGAGGATCTGCACCGCTTCGGCCTGGATAGGCCCGCCGTCGAGGTCACCGCCTCGGCCGATGGGGTCCCCCCGCTGACCGTTCGCCTCGGCGTCGAGAATCCCTACGACGCCAGCGCCTATCTCCAGCGCGAAGGTGACCCCAAGGTGTACGCGGTCGACGGATCGACCCGCTCCAGCCTGGACAAGGGCACGTTCGATCTCCGCGACCGCGACGTGCTCGCGGTGCGGGACCTCGGCGTCACGCGAATCGAGCTCCGCGGCAAGAAGCACGACTGGGCGGTGGGCCGGGACCCGGGACAGCCCTATGCCTTCGTTCGCCCGGTGAAGGAGGAGGCGGACACCGCCGCGATCTCCGGATGGCTCGGTTCCCTGCACGGCACGAAGGCCACGAAGTACCTCGAGGACACGCCGGCCGAGCGGAAGCGCACCGGGGTGGAGAAGCCGGCGGTCGAGGCGACCTTCCAGCGCGGCACCACCGAGACCGTCCGGGTGCGGCTCGCCGCCGGGAAGGCGGAGATCGACCCGGTGTACGTGCTGCGCGAGGACCAGTACGGGTCCGCGCTGGCCGAGGTGCCGCGGGCGGCGCTCGCGGCGCTGGACAAGAGCCCGGCCGAGCTGCGCGACCGCTCCGTCCTCCGAGCGAAGCCCGAGGACGTGAGCCGGATCCGGATCGGCAGCAGCGACGGCGCCCTCGTGCTGGAGCGCCAGCGTCCGGCGGACGGCGGGCCGGAGAGCTGGCACGTCGGCGGTCCCTCGGGAGCCGTCGCGGACTCCTTCAAGGCCAGCTCGCTGCTCTACACCCTCACCTCGCTCCGCTCCGAGGCGACCGAGGAGAAGCTTCCGACCGATCCGAAGTCGACCGGGCTCGGGCCAGCCGCGCGCACGATCGCCTTCGAGGGGCAGGGCGGAAAGACGCTCGGAGGCGTCACCCTCGGCGGCCCGTCGAAGAAGCCGGTGGGGACGTTCGTGCGCGACGACCGAGGCCGGGTGGTGGTCGTCGACAGCGCGCGGCTCAAGGACATTCCCTCGAAGCCCTCAGATGTGCTGCCGCCTCCGCCTCCGCCCGCGGCTCCCGCGGGAGCGGACGCCGGGAGCTGAGAGGCCAGCGACCCGCCGCGCTTCCTCAGTCCTCGCTCGTCGCGTACGCCTCGTAGTGAGAGTCTTCGCGCCATGGCCTCGAAGTCGGCCTGGCGACCGGGCTGGACCTCACCTCCCCGCCACCCGGGCGACGGCGGGTCGTCACGCCGCCCGACCGCCTCCGGCCCGCTCGCCGCGGAGACCTTGCGCAGCCGCTTGATCCCGCTCCGCCTTCATACGGTGAGCCCTCGCGCCTCCAGCTGGGCCCACATCTCGGAGACCCGGTCATCGGCGCGCTGCCCGGCCAGCCACTCCGCCAGCTCGAGCAGCCCCTCGGTGAACGACACCCGGGCCTCGTACCCGAGCGCCTTCGCAGCAAGCGTGGTGTCGGCGTAGCAGTGCCGCACGTCCCCCATCCGATAGCGACCGGTCAGCTCCGGCCGGAGGTGCCGCCGACCGAGCGCCTCGGCCATCTGGGCCGCCACGTTGCGGATACTCATGCTCGTGCCGCTGCCAACGTTGAACACCCGGCCCGCGGCGACAGTCGACTCGAGGGCAAGGCGACACGCTCGCGCCACGTCGTGGACGCTGACGAAGTCCCGCTGCTGGAGCCCATCCTCGAAGATGAGGGGCGCGTTCCCGTTCAGAAGCCGCGAGGCGAAGGTGGCCAGCACCCCGGTGTACGGATTGCTCAGGGCCTGGCGGGGCCCGTACACGTTGAAGAAGCGAAGGGCGACCGTGGGGACGCCGTAGACCCTGCCCAGCATGAGGCAGAGCTGCTCCTGTTCATACTTCCCCAGCGCGTAGACCGAGCTCAGCGTGGGTGCCTTGGTCTCCGGGGTGGGAAACGGCTCGAGCGGCTCGTCGTTCGGCCCGGTCGGCTCCCAGCGACCGGCCTGCAGCTGCCGGAAGCTCCGGTCCTGCGCCTCGACGACCCTCCCGTCGGCAGTCCGGTAGAGCCCCTCGCCATAGATGCTCATCGAGCTGGCGACGACCAGCTTCTCCACCGGTCTCTGGGTGAGCGCCTCGAGCAGCACCGCGGTCCCGAAGTTGTTGACGCTGGTGTAGTGGGCCATCTGGTACATGCTCTGGCCCACGCCCTCGGCGGCCGCGAAGTGGAAGACGGCGTCGACGTTCTTCAGCGCCCGGTCGACCGCCCGCCGATCACGGACGTCCCCCCGGACCAGCTCCACGTCGGCGGCGAGGTACTCGGGCCGGCGGCGGTCCTCGCCGTGAACCTGCCGCACCAGCGAGTCCAGCGCGCGCACCCGGTACCCACGCGCGAGCAGCTCGTCGGCAAGGTGCGAGCCGATGAAGCCCGCTCCCCCGGTGATCAGCACCCGCTTCTTCGCCATCCTCGCTCTCTCCCGTCCTGGATTCGGCCAGCAGTGCCAGGAGAGCTATGCACGCCTCGACCGGCCGGCTGAGGAGCAGGGACCACTCAGTTCGAAAGCCCGGACGATGGACCCCCTGGGGTGTTCGGTCCAAGACGGGCCGGAATCGCGGGAATTTCATCGCGCATCCGGGGCTCTCCGGGTGGGTGTGGGTAGGACCTCGCGAGGCGTTTGCCCTAAACGGGTGTCTCGCGGTCCAGGGGGCTGTGCGAAGAGCCTCCCCGGAGATCCGAATGACCCGTTCAGCCCTCGCTGCTCTGCTGCTCTGCATCCTGGCCAGCTGCTCCAGCAGCCCATCGAGCAACACCGTCCCCACCCCGGTCGGCGTCGATCGCACGCCGCTGCTCACCCAGGTGACCAGCTGCGGCCAGCTCGAGACCGCCATCGAGGACGCCCTGGTGCTGCAGATGAAGAGCAGCCTCGAGCAGATCCGGAAGGGCGACTACTACATCGGCGTGGGCGGCGCTCCGGTGGGCCCGGGGGCGCCACCGGGGCCGGTGACCGCGTCACCGGGCGGGGCCGGCGCGGGCCCCACCAGCGTCAGCACCACCAACACCCAGGTCGCCGGCGTGGACGAGGCGGACTTCGTCCAGAACGACGGCACCCGCATCGCGGTGCTGGCCGGCGGGATGCTGCACCTCCTCTCCTCCTGGCCCCCGCAGGCGATGGCCGAGACCGCCAGCCTGAAGATCGACGGCTGGCCGCGGGACATGTTCCTCGCCGGAAACCAGGTGGTGGTCTTCAGCAACGTCTACGTCCCGCGGGCGATCGAGGGGACGCACCCGATCTGCGCTCCGGCCCCGGGCCCCGCCGTCGACGCCTTCTGCGGCTACTGGGCGAATGACGTCACGCAGATCACCACCATCGACGTGAGCGACCTCTCGCATCCGAAGGTCACCGCGGAGATCCTCCTCCCGGGCTCGTACCTGTCGGCGCGGAGGATCGACCAGCGCGTGCGCCTGGTGATGTCCGACACCCTGCCCTACCCCGACGGGTTGAAGTACTGGCCGGATCTCCCCCCGGGGACGAGCAAGGAAGATCGCGACAAGGCGTTCGATGCGCTGGAGGCGGCCAACGAGGCCCTCATCCGCGGCCGCTCGCTGGACGACTGGCTCCGGAAGGGCGAGGTGCGCATCCCTGGCGGCGCGACCACCCCCATCGCCTACAACTGCAGCGACTTCGCGCTCAGTCGCGCGCCGACGCGGCCCGGGCTGCTCACGGTGGCCACCGTGGACCTGGGGACCGATTCGCTCAAGAGCCGCACCACGGTGTTCGCCGAGCCAGGAACGGTCTACGCCTCGAAGGATACCCTCTACGTCGCCACCGCCCACTGGTGGTGGTGGCCCGAGATCGGCCAGTCCGACGCCACGTACATCCACGCCTTCGATCTGAAGGACCCGGACAAGGCTCCCTACGTCGGGTCGGGGACCGTCGATGGGTGGGTGCGCGACCAGTACGCGATGGACGAGTTCAGCGGCGCCCTCCGCGTCGCCACCCACCTGAGCACCCGGGTGGCGGATGGGACTCCCTGGGGCACGCTCAAGGGCTCGAACCGCATCTCGGTGCTGAAGCCCAGCGGCGGGGCGCTCCAGCTCGCCGGCAAGACCGACGACTACGGCGCGGACGAGCAGACCTTCGGGACCCGCTTCGTGGGCACGCGGGGGTTCGTCATCACCGCCCGGCAGGTCGACCCGCTGTTCACCTTCGACCTGACCGACCCGGCCCACCCCACCAATGTGGGCGAGCTGCAGATGCCCGGGTTCATCTCCTACCTGCACCCGATCGACGACACGCATCTGCTGGGGGTCGGCCGGGAGCCTGGATCGGCCGGGATGATGCAGCTCAAGGTCGCGCTCCTCGACGTGGCTGACCTCGCAGACCCCACGGTCCTCGCCACCCAGCTGGTGGGTCAGGGCTGGTCGTACTCCGACGCGCTGTGGGACCCGAAGGCCTTCACCTGGCTGCCGGCGCAGAAGATGCTGGCCATCCCCTTCGTCGACTACGGGAGCCAGACCTTCGTCTCCGACCTGCGGCTGTTCAAGGTCGATCCGGCGAGCGGCATCCAGGCGCTGGGGAGCCTGTCGATGGCGGACGTCTACCTGAGCTGGTCCTACGAGAACTGGAGCTACAGCTGGTCGCCGTGGATCCGCCGCGGCATCCTCGCCGACGCGCAGGACGGACAGTACGTGTATGCAATCAGCGACGCGGGCGTGCGCTCGGCCAAGGTGGCAAGCTTGCCGGCGTGGCTGCAGACCGTGAAGTTCCCGCCGCTCGTCTACCCGTGAGACGCGTGGGGGCGCCGATCGGCGTCGTGCTCACGGCCCTGATGGCCTGCGATGCCCAGACCGATCCCGGCTACCAGGGCGAGCCCCTGGTGACCCTCCGGGGCCGCGTGGAGAGCAGCGGCGAGCTGCCGCCGCTCGAGGCGGCGATGCTCTGGCAACGGGGTCCGCCCCCGGGGACGGAGGACCAGCAGCTGGCGACGCGGGCGCCGGTCACCTCCGGGTTCCCGGCGAGCTTCACCCTGCGGCTCTACACCCCGCCGCCGGATGCCGCGTTCCGGACGCTCACCACCGGCGCGCCGCGCTGGGCGCGGGCCAACGCCGCCGCCGTGCCCTATGGGCTCGACCCCGCACAGGTGCCCAACCTGCCCACCGCGCACAACCCCAGCTACACCTACGACCCCGAGCACTGGGTGATGTACCTCGAGTCGGACGTGCCCCCGAACTCGCTGACCGAGTGGTGGCTCGGCGAGGCGCTCGGCGCGGGCTATCACCTGGTCCGGGTGCTCCCGGTGCCGGGCTGCCTTTCCGCCGCGCAGCTCGAGAGCTGTGTCGCCGAGCTGGTCCGGCGCGGGGTGCCCGACGATGGAACCGACGCTTCGGGCACCGCCCGGGCGTACTGCAAGGCACCCTACCGCCTGCACCCCACGAGTCTCGACGAGGCCATCGTCCTCCGGCTCGGCTCCCCGGACGCCGGGGCGGCCCCGGCCTGCCCATGATCCTCGACGCCCCGGCCATCGCCAGCTTGTATCGCTCGCACGGCCACGTGGTGCTCCGGCGCGCACGCACGCTCCTGGGCAGCGAGGCGGATGCGCGGGAGGCGCTGCAAGACATCTTCACCGCGCTGGTGCGCAACCCCGACGCGGTCCGCTCGGCTGGCTCCGTCGTGGGCTGGCTCTACCAGGCCACCACCCACCACTGCCTGAACCACCTGCGCAAGGCGCGCACCGGCGCCCGGGTGCTGGAGCTGCACGTCCGCCCCGGAATGGCCGAGACCGGAGGTCCCCGCGGCGAGGCTGCCGCGGAGGTGCGTCGGCTTCTGGCGCTGCTGCCCGAGGACGTGGCGGCCGCCGTCGTCTACCACCACCTGGACGGGATGACCCACGCCGAGGTCGCGGAGCTGCTCGGCTGCTCGCGGCGCCAGGTGGGCTACCTCCTCGAACGCGCCCAGGGACTCTGGGATCGCGCGGAGCAGACCGCATGAATCTCGCAACCACCCCACTCAGCTGGAATGCCTGCGTCTCCGCCCTCCGCCTCGACCGGTGGATGATGGGCGAGCTCGGCTCCGCCGACGCCGAGACCGTCGGCACCCACGTCTCCGCCTGCGCGGCCTGCAGCGCTGCCGTTGCCGGGATGCGCGGGGTGCGCGAGGAGGTGCGGGCGCTGCCGTTGCCGCCGGCGCTCGGCCGTCCCTCCCCGCGGCGCCGGGTTCCGGCAGGCGCCGCCATCGGGATCGGGCTCGCCCTGGCCGCCTCGCTGCTCCTCGTGCTCCGCTCTCCGCCCACGGGGGAGCGCAGCAAGGGGGCCGGGTTCGCGCTCACCATGTACGTCCAGCACGGGGACGAGGTCCGCCGCGCGGCCCCGGGCGAGCGCGTCTCGCCCGGCGACGCGGTGCGCTTCGCGGTGAGCACCCCGGCGCCCGCCTACGTTGCCGTTCTCAGCCTCGACCCCACCGGAAGAGCCTCGGTGTACTTCCCGCAGGGCCCCCGGGCCGCCCCGGTCCCGGCAGGAACGGAGGTGCTCTTGCCGCTCGGCACACGGCTGGACCCGACCACCGGGGAGGAGCGGCTCCTCGGCATCTTCTGCGCCTCGGCGGTGGAGCTCGAGCCCATCCGTCAGGCGCTGGAGCAGGGCCAGGATGCCTCCCCGCTGCCCAGCGACTGTCAGGGTCTCCGGTGGAGCTTCGTCAAGCGCTGACCGCGCTCGCCCTGGTGCTGCTCCCGACCGCCGCCCTGGCGGAGGTGGAGCGGTACGCGGTGGTGGTGGGCAACAACCTCGGCCAGCCGCCGGACCTGCCCCTGCGCTACGCCGAGATGGACGCGGCGCGGGTGGCCTCGGTGCTCCAGGAGGTGGGTGGGGTGCGGCCGGAGAACACCGTCCTCCTCCAGGGCAAGGACGCGGGCACCGTGCGCCGCGCGCTCATCGCGGTCAACGAGCGGGTGCGGACGGCAGGGCGGTCCACCGTGCTGCTGGTCTACTACTCGGGCCACGCCGACGCCGGGGCGCTGCACCTCGGGGACTCGCGCCTCGAGCTGGGCGAGCTGGAGCAGCTGGTGCGCGGCTCGGCCGCGGCGTTCCGGCTGCTGGTGCTGGACGCCTGCCGCTCCGGCGCGCTCACCCGGGTCAAGGGAGGCACGCCTATTCCCCCGTTCGAGATCCGTCTCGGCGAGCGCGTGGCCGGTGAGGGCGCGGTGTTCCTCACCTCCAGCTCGGCGTCCGAGGACAGCCAGGAGTCGGACGAGCTGAAGGGGAGCTTCTTCACCCACGCCCTCGTCTCCGGGCTGCTGGGTGCAGCGGACGAGAACCGCGATGGGCGGGTGACGCTGGACGAGGCATACCGCTATGCCTACGAGTCCACGCTTCGCCAGTCGAGCCGCACCCTGGCCGGCACGCAGCACCCCACCTTCCAGTACGACCTGCGCGGCTCGGGCGACCTGGTGCTGGCCACGCTCGACGCCCGCTCGCCGACCCGGGCCTGGCTGGAGCTGCCGGCGGGGAAGAGCTGGCTGCTCTTCCAGGAGAACGCCGACGGGGCGGTGGTGGGCGAGGTGGCGAGCGCGGACCGGGTGCGCCGGCTGTCGCTGCGATCCGGTCGCTACTTCCTGCGCGGGCGCGGCCCGGAGGTGCTGCTGGAGGGCACGGTGGCCCTCGCTCCCGGCTCGACCGCGACGGTGGACGAGTCGAAGCTGCAGCGCACCGCCTACGCGCGTCTGGTGCGCAAGGGTGAGGGAACCCGGAACTCGGTCGTTTCGCTGGAGGCCGAAGCGCGGATGCGGACCTCCCTGGTGAGCGACGCCGGCCTCTGCCCGGGGGTGGCGGTGGGACTGGCCATCGCGCTCCAGCCCATCACGCTCGTCCCGCGGGTCGCCTGGTGCCGGACCGGCTACACCAGCGATGGCCTCGCGGCGACCACCGACCAGTTCGACGTCGAGCTCCAGGCCTCCCACGTCTGGGACCTGGCGCCGGTGTCGATCGAGGTGGGGCTGACGGTGGGTGCGGCGCTGCTCAACCAGAAGTTCCAGACGGCGGGAACGGCGCCACCGCGGACCACCGCTGCGCTGCAGCTCACCCCCGCGGTGGCGGTGAGCCGCGATCTCGGCGGCCGCACGTACCTCTACCTGGCGGTGGCCGGGGCGACGTACCTCTTCAAGAACGAGTCCAGCGCCACCGAGACCACGAGCTTCGGGCCGTCGTTCGCGATCCGTTTGTCGCTGGGATTCGGCTACCGCTTCTGAACGGCGGCCTCGGTCCTTCCCTCCGTCGCCTGCCTGACGCGCGTTCGCCGCAGAGCCTGCGGGGCTGAACCTCTCCGGGGCCGGTCAGCGAGCGGATCCAAGTTCGGCGCGAACACGTTGCACGCGCCGGATCGCGGAGCGACTCTGGATCTGCTTCGAGGGGAGCCGAGTCCACCCGGGCTCCTCGGAGGGGCCAGACCCTGCCCTGGCCTCGGCTCGTAGCGTGGCAGGTTGTCGCAGAGGAGCGGCGGGGGGGAGGCAGCCCAAAATCGAATATGTGCTTGCTGCAAGCAAATGCTTTCGGAAACTACTTGCTTGCAGGAAGCAAATTGTTTTTTTGGGGAGCGCGCCCCGCCCGGGCTCCTCTCGTCGACGGTTCGGGACAGTCCCGCGGCGTGGATGGCACGGCCGCAGTCGGGCCCCGCCTCCCTGAGCGCCCGGGATCGCGCATGCCGCTCGGAACGTCCCGAGCGCTGAACCCGGATGTTGCCGCGTTCCGTACGGGCAGAACCCGCCTCTGGCCGTCGAAGGCCTCGTCGCGATCTCCGTCGACGTTCATCCGGTCGTGCGCGGGTGGGCGTAGGCGACCCAGGCCAGGGCCTCGAGGCTCGGCACCTCGATGCGCGCGCCGGTGCGGTGCCGGTAGCGTCCGACCCACATCCGGAAGGCCTCGAGCTGCTCCGCCGAAGGCGAGACCACCGGCCGGCCAGCCTTGAGCCGGTTCATCGCATCGAGCGGCTCGGTTCCGCCCGCCACCAGCGTGCACAGCGTCAGCAGCGCGCTTCGCCCGATCCCGTGCTCGCAGTGGATGAGCACCCGCGTTCCGCCGTCGAGTCGCACCCGCACCCACTCCACCCCGTCGTCGATCATCCGCGGGGCGATCGCGCAGCAGTCCACAGTCGGCAGATGCAGAAACTCGAGGCCGTGCACCCGCAGCGTCGCCTCGTCGTCACGCGCCTCGACCCGCAGGTCCACGATGGCCCGGATTCCCTCGCCCTGCGCGAGCTGCTCCGCCGCCTCCATCGGGAACCGTCCGCCCACCGCCAGCCGCTGGTCGATCCAGTCGAAATTGAAAGGCGAACGCATCGTCGAGGCCCAACCTACACACCGCGACGCCCGTCGTCATGGACCAGTGGGCCGCCCTCCGAGGCGATTCTTGCTCAATCCTCGAGCTCAGCGGCCGTCCGCGCCTCGTCGCTCGCCAGGATCGCCACGAGGTCCGGCACCGGGCTCAGCGCCACCAGCTGGCGGGCGATGGCGATGCCCCTCCGGTCGCCGCGCCCCGCCAGCCACTGGGCGTGCTCGGCGGCGAGGGCGAGCTGAAGCGCCCGCCCCACCGCGAGCGCGAAGCGCCGCGCTCCACCTTCCAGCTGGGCCGGCCCTCCCTGGTGGGCGACGCCGAACCAGCCACCCGCGGCGTCCATCAGCGCACGCGCGCGGGTCCGCACGGGCGCGAGCGCCGCGTCGGTCGCCGCGCCCAGCGCCCGGGACAGCTCGGCGTCCACGTCGCGCAATCCCGCCTCGCCGGTGAGCGCGCGCAGCAGATCCAGCGAGAGGACGTTGGTCGTCCCTTCCCAGATCGGAAGCACCTGCGCATCGCGCAGAAGCACCGGAAGTCCCGTGTCCTCGACATACCCCGCCCCGCCGAATGACTCGAGCACCTCGCTCGCGTGCGCCACCGCCTGCTTTCCGGTGACCAGCTTGGCCACGGGCTGGAGCGCACGGACCAGTCGTCGCTCCCAATCGGTTGCCTCCTGGACCTCGACCCGGCCGAGCAGCTCGAGCAGGCGGAAGGTCAAGAGGAAGGCCGCCTGGTACTCTGCCTCGAGCTCGGCCAGGGTCTGCACGTGGAGCGGCTTGTCCGCGAGCCGTGCGCCGAAGGCCGAGCGCCGGCCCGCGTAGTCGCGGGCCAGGGCGATACCCCGCCGCATCGAGCACACCGCACAGAGCGCGTTCCAGGTCCGGGTGATCTGCAGCATCGGGGCGATGGCCCGGACTCCCTCGGACAGGCCGCTGACCGCGGTGGCGAGCGCGCCGTCCAGCTCGACCTCCGCGGTGGGGAGCATCCGCGTCCCGAGCTTCTCCTTCAGCCGGAGCACCTTCACCCCGTTGGGGGTCCCGTCCGGTCGACGGAGCTCGAGGTAGAAGAGTGCCAGCCCCTTGCCGCCGCCCGGGTTGCCCTCGGGCCGGGCGAGGGTCAGGGTCATCTCGCTGGTGGTGGCCGAGGTGAACCACTTGGTCCCGTGGAGCCGCCAGGCGTCGCCATCGCGCACCGCCCGGGTCAGGCTCTGCCCCACGTCGGAGCCCCCGGTGCGCTCGGTCATCCACTGCCCGCTGGTCCAAGCGCGCGCGGGGTCGCGGCTGGTGAGGCGGGGGACCGCCCGCTCGACCAGGGCCGCGTTGCCGTGGGCGAGAAGGGTGGTCGCCGCGCCGTCGGTCATCGCCAGGGGACAGGTGTAGATGGAGCTCGACGGGCCGAAGAGGTGCACCAGGGCCCCCTGGTGGATCCGGGAGAAGGCCCCCTGGGCGCGCTGGTGGGGAATCGCCACCAGGCCCCACTCCGCCGCGAGGCGGGCGAAGGTGCGCCACGCTTCCGGTACCCGGATCTCGTCGATGCGGCGGCCCCATGCATCGTAGGGAACCAGTTCCGGCTCCTCCCGGCGCGACCGGGTGGACAGCTCGAGGAGCGTCGTCGCCGCCAGCTCGCCCATCTCGCGCAGCTCGGGCTCGATGGACCGGCGCACGGGCTCCGGCAAGGTCCGCTCCAGCCAGCTGCGGAGGAGGAGGTCGGAGTCGTACTGGTTCCCGAGCCGGGGCGGTTCCTGGAAGAAGTCCATCGCCTCCGGGAGCTTACTCCGGCCGCCCTGACCAAGCTGACTGCGGCCGCCCTGACCTAGACCTCGACCAGCGCGAACCGCTGCTCGGGCGTGGTCTTCGCCAGCAGCGGCATCGCCACGTTCAGCACCCGGATTCCGCCCGGCGTCTTGCCCTCGCGCGAGCCGAAGTGGGAGTGGCCGTGGAACACCACCGCCGCGCCGTAGTGATCGATGGGGTAGACGAGCCGGCTGGTGCCCAGAAAGGGCATGAGCTCCGGCTGCTCCCCGGCACAGGTGTCGGGAATCGGGCTGTAGTGGAGCATCACCACCTTCTTCGGGGTGTCGAGCTGGCCCAGCGCTGCCTCCAGCTTCAACGACTCGCTCACGCCCTCCTGGACGAAGGCCTTGACCGGACCCTCGCCGAAGGCCTGGAGCGTGGCCCGCCCGAACCCGCCGCCGAACCCCTTGATGCCCGCCACCCCGAGCACCTTCTCGAAGACGTAGTGGTCCCCGTCCAGGACGTGCACGCTGGCCTTGTTCAGCTCGGCGCAGATCTGCTTGCTGCACCCGCCCTCGTAGTCGTGGTTGCCAAAGACCGCGACGCAGGGGATGCGCAGCGCTGAGAGATCCTCGGCCAGGGTCCGCGCCTCCTCCGGTGTGCCGCGGTCGGTGAGGTCCCCGCAGAGGAGCAGGACGTCGGCCACCTCGTTGACGTGCTTGATGAAGTTCCGGAACCGGCCGTGCTGATCCTCCCGGCAGTGGAGGTCACCTGATGCCGCTACCCGGACCTTGGAGTTCGGATCCCGTGCCACTGGACGCTCCTCGCTTTCGCTCGTCCCGCTCCCGGCCGCTGGCGTACCCCCAGGAGTCGATGTCGAGCCGGAAGTTCACCCGCGACAGCAGATCGCCGCGGCAGATCCTCTCCTCCTCCGGCCCCGACTTGAGCGTCTCTACCGCTCGGGAGAGGAGATCGGTCATCACCCGGTCGGGGACCACGTCGCGATCGCTGGGGTACGCGAAGCGGAAGAACATGAGGTGCCCGAGCAGGACCTCCCAGTAGCGCTCGAAGCGCCGCAGCACGCGGTCCCAGTCGAGCTTGGCCCCGAGAGCCCGGAGCAGGTGGTAGACGTCGGCACCGTCGAAGCGCTCGCGCTCCATCACGAACGCCTTGCTCCAGATCATCTCCTCGGCGGCAACCAGCGGGACGTCCTGGCCGAACACCCGGCCCGGGACCGCGTGCTCGAACCAGCCGGGGTCCACCACCGCCACGCCGTTCCCGGAGCTGAAGATGAGGTCCACGAAGTACTCGCCCTTGAAGCCCTTCGCCAGCCACCCGTCCGGGTGGTGCTCGGTGCGCCAGCCGTCCCCGGCCAGCACCGCCAGGGCACGCTCCACGTCCTCGGGCATCAGGAAGAGGTCGAGGTCCTTGGTGTCCCGGTAGATGCCGGTGTAGTGGGCGAAGGCGTAGGCCCCGCCCACCAGGAAGGGCACTCCGGCCGCCCGTACCACCTGGATGGCCCGCGCCCGGGCCTCGAGCTCGTCCCCCTCGCGCATCCGCTCCGCCGCCGAGGCCTCGGTGGAGAGCTCGCCGGGATGGTTCGGGTGCCGCGCCTCGCCCATGCCCGGGCGAAGGTAGGGAGGGCCTCCCGTCTTGACACCCCCCGGGGGTGCCGTTACGTCCACCCCCTTTCCGCTCCCCCCGGGGGGGCTGGCTCCAGAGGAATTCCCGAAGATGGCCCGCGTCACCGTCGAAGACTGCCTCCCCCTCGTCGACAACCGGTTCGCCCTGGTGCTGCTGGCGGCGAAGCGGGCCCGTCAGCTGATGGCAGGGGCCCGGCCGCTGATCGAGACCTCGAAGAACAAGCCGCCGGTGCTGTCCCTGCGCGAGGTGGCCACCGGGCGGGTGAAGTTCGATCGCGACGTGCGCGAGACCCTGTCCGGGAAGTACGACGCCGAGTCGGCGGCGTCGACGTCCAAGCCTGCAGCCGCCCTGTAGGCAGCCGGTTTCCGCCGTCAGGACGGAGGGGCGCTCAGGGACACCACGCCGCGCCGGATGAGGTCCCGCAGCACCTCCTCCAGCTCGATCGGGGACTCGTCCAGCCGCGCCAGGACCTCACGCGGGGGCAGCCCCTGCTCGCAGAGGAGCCGCGCCGCGGGGAGCCACTGCTCGGGTCCGTTCCGGACGTAGACCTCGTACAGCTCGGGGTTCACGTGGATCTCGATGGGGTTGACCATCAACCCGTCGCGGAGCCGCCGGGCGTTGTCGTTGAGGAGCTGGGTGGCCCGGACCAGCAGCTCGGGCACCGGGAGCATCAGCGTCTGCCGGGGCCCGGGCTCGGCCGGGTTCCAGGTCGCCTCGGTGCAGCGGCTGGCGACGAAGGCGTTGAGCGCCCGCTCGCCCACTGCCTGGTGGGAGCCGGTCTGGGCCGAAGCGTGGATGGCACGCCCCTGCCGGAACGCGACCTCGTAGGTGGCCCAGCTGTCGCGCGCCCGGAGCGTCCCGGTGATGCCGGCGGCGGCCAGCTCGCGGAGCGTCCACTGCACCCCGAGCTGCCCCACCGGGATGGTCCGCAGCGAGCCGGAGCCGATGTCCGCCCGGGCCTGCTGCCGCGGCTGGAGGAGCGACTGGACCTGGCTCACCAGCGCCTCGAGCCGGAGCGTCTTCGGGAAGTAGGCCTGGGCTCCGGCGTCGAGCGCCTTCAGCGACTCGCGGTAGTGGTCCTGGCAGCTCAGCATCGCGAAGGGCAGCTCGCGGGTCCGGTAGTCGTCGCGGATGAGGCGCAGCAGGCCCCAGCCGTCCATCTTCGGCATGTTGAGGTCGGCGATGAGCAGCTCGTACTCCCCGGAGGTCGCCGCCTCGTAGCCGGCCAGCCCGTCCGAGGCCGAGGTGACGTCGAAGCCCTTGCGGCGGAACAGCGCGCCGAACATCCGGCACAGCTCCTCGTCGTCGTCCACCAGGAGGATGGGGACGTGCGGGGGCGCGGGCGTGGGGGTGTTGCCCTCCAGGACCAGCAGCTGCTCGCCCTCCGCCTCGGCGTCGACCGCGATGGGACCGCTCCCCTCGGCGAGGAGCACCTCGGGACCGCCGTCCGGGACGATGTCGTACCCGCTCTCCTCCATGGAGGGGGGAGGCACCGCGGGCTTCCGGTCGAGGTGGATGGCGACCTCGGTTCCCTCCCCCTCCTGCCCGCTCAGCTGGAAGAATGCCCACGGCGTGCGAGGCAGCGCCAGCATCGCTGCCAGCGCGACCTCGCCCCGCGCGTCGCGGTGCCGCGCCCCACGCAGCACCCCATGGGTGAAGAGGGCCTGGCTCTCGCCCGGCGTGCCGGGGTTCAGCTTCAGCGCGCCGGACCGAAACGTGCGCTGGATGTGCTCCACCATCCGGAGGGCCTCGAAGCCGACCACCCGCCCCGAGCGCTCCGGAAGCTCGGCCAGGACCTGTCGCACCCGGTCGGGGTGCTCGAACGGCTGGAAGGGGCGGAGGAGCAGCTCCACCACCCCGCTCCGCATCTGCGAGACGAAGGGAGCCTCGAGGGCCTGGTCCCCGAGCAACACCACCGGGAGGCGGGAGAGGGTCGCGTCGTGGGCCAGCGTGCCCAGCAGCTGGGAGACGAGGGGTGTGTCCAGATTCCCCACCGCCAGCACGGCATCCACCGACGTCGAGCGGAGCAAGTTGAGGGCGCGCCGCAGGTCGGGCACCGCCCGGAAACCGAACTCGGCGCGGGTGAAGGCCTCGGAAAGCGCGCGGGCCGACGCCAGGTCGGGGTCCACCGCGAGGATGGAGAGCTTCGTCACGGTCAACGAGAGAGGACTGTACCAGGACCCTCAGGCCGCGCGCGCCAGATGCCGCAGCTTGGCCTCCGCCCCGAGCCTGTAGGCGTACCTCAGCGCAGCGAGGAGCCGATCCAGCCGGCGCGCCACGACGTGGGCCAGCAGCCAGCGGGTGAAGAGCGCCGCCAGCCGGTTGGCCTCGACGTACCGTGCCTGCTCCTCGGGGGTCAGCCCGGGCCGATAGGAGACGTCGTGGAAGAGCCGGGCGTGGAGCTGCCAGGCCGAGGCGGCCTGCAGCGCGGGCCAGTGGTGGAGCACCAGGCTCGCGAACTTGTCCACCTCGGCCTGGACCTCCAGCTCGAGGATCGACAGCCGCCGCCCGAGCTGCGCCGAGCGGGTCAGGTAGAGGAAGTGGCTCACCCCCTCGGCCAGCCGGCAGTACGCGTCGAGCCCGGGGACGAGCCAGCCCGGATCGCGGAGCGAGCGCGCCTCGAGGTGGGTCCGCAGCGCGGCCGAGTAGTACAGCCCGATCTCCAGACCGTCCGCGGCCTCGTGGACCCAGAGCTCCTCGTCCGAGCGGGGAGAGCGGAGGAGCTCGGCGTGCTCGGGATGGAGGAGGAAGTCCGAGGCCCGGGGACACTCGATGTCGTAGATGGCCTGCAGCTGGTCCTGGACCTCGTCGACGAGCTTCAGTTGGGCAGCCCTCCGCGGGGCGGAAGCAGCCCGGCGTCGATGAGCACGCTCTCCAGCGTGTCGCTCCCGGTGCGACGCCACGACTCGTAGACCCGCAGCGCGCCGGCCGGAGAGCTCCTCGCCGAGGAGCGGGCGGCGATGCCCTCCAGCACCTCGACCAGCGGGCGGAACTTGCGGCCCAGCTCGTCGTAGACGTGGGCGAAGCCGCCACGGGCGAGCGCCGCGACCTGGGTATAGGCGGCACGGCCCATGTCGATGGTGTAGCCCCTTCCCACCACGCTGTGGCGGAGCGCCCCGGCGAAGAACCCCGCCTTGTAGAGCGACACATCACCCAGCCGGCGGAGGATGCGGATCCGCTCCTCCCGCTCGGCGGCCTGGGCGCGGTGGTACAGCAGCGCGAGTGGCTCCTCCGCTCCCCCCAGCTCCTCGGGGGCGAACAGCCGATCGGCAGCGGCGAACTCGGCCAAGAGGTTCGCCAGGTAGAACTCGGTCACCTCCGCCACGTCCAGCCCGGTCTGCCCCAGCGCCTCGTCCAGGAGTGACTTGAAGAATTGCTTCAGCGAGGTGACAGCGACGAGATCCATCGATGCTCACACAAGACTAGCAATGGCTGGGCCACCCGTGCACTCCGGTCGCCTGGAATTTCGCGGGGTTGGGCTGGCACTCGCGTCCAGCCGCTGCCAGAACGGACCTTGGCACTCGTCGCCGGACAGTGCTCATCCGACGGGCCAGGCCAGACGAAAAAGTCAAGTGCAACGCGCGCTTGCGCTCGCGCCCGGGCGCCTTGACACGTCGATCTCCGCGGTTATTGTCCGCCGCGCCAAGGGCCTGGCAGTCGAGCAGTCCGAGTGCCAACCCGCGCAACGCAAACCCACATCGATGCACGAGGAACGAACATGAAGATTCGCCCGCTGCAGGACCGGCTGATCGTCAAGCGCGTCGCCGAGGAGAACAAGACCAAGGGGGGGATCATCATCCCCGACACCGCCAAGGAGAAGCCGCTCGAGGGCAAGGTCGTCGCCGTCGGCAACGGCAAGATCCTCGAGGACGGCAAGGTGCGCCCGCTCGACATCAAGGCCGGGGACACCATCCTCTTCAGCAAGTACGCCGGCACCGAGGTGAAGATCGAGGGCGAGGATCACCTCATCCTCCGCGAAGAGGACGTGCTCGGGGTCATCGAGAAGTAGTCCGCCCGCTTTTCACGGAAAGAGACGAGACAGACACATGGCAAAGGACATCATTTTCGACGTCCGCGCGCGTGATGCGATCCTCCGCGGGGTCAACACGCTCGCCGACGCGGTGAAGGTCACCCTCGGTCCCAAGGGCCGCAACGTGGTGATCGAGAAGTCGTTCGGCTCCCCCACCATCACCAAGGACGGGGTGACGGTGGCGAAGGAGATCGAGCTGGAGAACAGGTTCGAGAACATGGGCGCGCAGATGGTGAAGGAGGTCGCGAGCAAGACCTCCGACGTGGCCGGCGACGGCACCACCACCGCCACCGTGCTCGCCCAGGCGATCTTCCGCGAGGGCGCCAAGCTGGTCGCCGCCGGTCACAACCCGATGGAGATCAAGCGGGGCATCGACAAGGCGGTGATCTTGGTGGTGGCCGATCTGAAGAAGCAGGCCAAGCCCACCAAGGACAAGAAGGAGATCGCCCAGGTCGGCACCATCTCCGCCAACGGCGACGAGACGGTGGGGAAGATCATCGCCGACGCCATGGAGAAGGTGGGCAAGGAGGGCGTGATCACCGTCGAGGAGGCCAAGGGCCTGGAGACCACCCTGGAGGTGGTCGAGGGCATGCAGTTCGACCGCGGCTATCTCTCCCCCTACTTCGTGACCGATCCGGAGCGGATGGAGACCGTCCTCCAGGACCCGTACATCCTGATCCACGAGAAGAAGATCTCCTCGATGAAGGACCTGCTTCCGCTGCTCGAGCAGGTGGCCCGCTCGGGGAAGCCGCTGCTGATCATCGCCGAGGAGGTGGAGGGCGAGGCCCTGGCCACCCTGGTGGTGAACAAGATCCGCGGTGTGCTCAACACCTGCGCGGTCAAGGCTCCCGGCTTCGGTGACCGCCGGAAGGCCATGCTCGAGGACATCGCCACCCTCACCGGCGGCAAGATGATCGCCGAGGACCTGGGCCTCAAGCTGGAGAACATCACCCTCGCCGACCTGGGCCGCGCCAAGCGGGTCACCGTCGACAAGGACGACACCACCATCATCGACGGCGCCGGCAACCCCAAGGACATCCAGGCCCGGGTGCAGCAGATCCGCGCGCAGGTCGAGGAGACCACCAGCGACTACGACAAGGAGAAGCTCCAGGAGCGCCTGGCCAAGCTGGTGGGCGGCGTGGCGGTGGTCAACGTTGGCGCCGCCACCGAGACCGAGATGAAGGAGAAGAAGGCCCGGGTGGAGGACGCGCTCAACGCCACCCGCGCGGCCGTCGAGGAGGGCATCGTCCCCGGCGGCGGCGTGGCCTTCATCCGCGCGCTCAAGGCGCTCGAGGGCGGCACCTTCTCCGAGGGCGAGCGATTCGGGGTGGAGATCGTCCGGCGCGCGCTCGAGGAGCCGCTGCGGCAGATCGTCGGCAACGGGGGACTGGAGGGCTCGGTCGTCGTCAACAAGGTGAAGGAGGGTCAGGGAGCGTTCGGGTTCAACGCGGCCACCGGCACCTACGAGGATCTCCTGGCGGCGGGAGTCGCCGACCCGGCCAAGGTCGCCCGCACCGCGCTGCAGAATGCGGCCTCCGTGGCCTCCCTGATGCTCACCACCGAGGCGATGGTGGCCGAGCGTCCGAAGGAGGACGAGCCGAAGGCCCCCGGTGGCGGGATGGGCGGCATGGGCGGGATGGGCATGTAAGGCCCCCGCTCCGGTCTCTCCGGAGTGCCGTGGCCCTCGTTCCGGTCCCCTCGGGGACTCGGGACGGGGGCCGCCTCGTTTCGAGACTCAGCCCCGTCCGTGGGGGAACGGGCCAGGGGCGGGAAGTGGTGTCCCGGTGGGACCGATGCCGAAGAGGCGCCGCAGCTCCTCGGGCGCGTCGGTGAACGTCACGCCCATCCGCCCGCGCATGTTGAGCCGGAAGTCGCCCTGCTTGGCCCAGGCGACCCGGCCGGAGAACTCGTGCTCCTGACCATCGACCAGGAGCGTGCCCTTGACCGCGGTCCCCTTGGGGAAGACCCGCATCAGCTCGGCACAGAAACCGCCCGCCGACACGTCCACGGTGAAGCCCGACGCGGCCCCCATCTGCACCTTGAACCGGCGACGTTGCCGGCCGAGGACCCGCGTGTTCTGCACGGCCGCTTGACCCCCACGGATGGCCACTTCCACTGGCATCCGGCATCCCCCCGCCGCATGTCTGGGGGAACCCCGGAGTTTCAGTTGAGCATGCCGGGACCGGGACGTCCAACGAAGGAAAGCCATGGCCGCCGTCGTCATCTACAGCACCGAGTCCTGTGTCTTCTGTTTACGGGCCAAGGAGTATCTGCGCTCGAAAGGCGTTCCGTACCAGGAGGTGGACGTGACCGGAGACGATGACGCCCGGGCCCTGCTGGTGGAGCGCTCGAACGGCCAGCTCACCGTGCCGCAGATCTTCGTCGGCGACGTCCACATCGGCGGCTACACCGACCTGGTCCGCCTGGACGGCGAGGGGAAGCTCCAGCCCTTGCTCGCGCGATCCTGAGCGGGCGCCCGGGGTTTCCGCGCGGCCGGGGGTGCCTACCTTCGATCCCTGGCCGGAGGACTCCCATGGCAGAGATTCAGGCGAACACCTCAGATCCCCTGTACGACCTGGTGGGCACGCTGTACCACGCGCTGAAGCAGGCGGCGGCGGCGGAGCGCCACGCCGCCGACGCTCAGCGGGGCCGCGACACCGAGCTCGCCGCGCTCTTCCACGATGTGCGCGAGCAGTCACTCGACCTCGCCGCCCGCTGCAAGACGCTGCTCGCCCGCCGCCTGGGGACTGCCGCCGGAGACCGGACACAGACCCGGGTGGAGGAGGCCTCGGAGGAGAGCTTCCCCGCGAGCGACGCCCCCGGGTACTAGCCGGCGCGGTGCGGTACGCTCCCGGACATTCGCGCCCCCCGCCTCCCACTCCTCCTCGCCGCCGTCCTCGCCCTGGGCTGCGCCGGAACGCCGTCCCGGCGCAGCGAGGCCGTCCCCGGGCTGAGGGTCTCGGCGCTGGTGGTCGAGCAGCTCCGCACCTCCGGAGGCGTGACCGACGACGAGGTGCTCGCGCTCTCCGCCCGGCTCGGGTTGCGTGGGGTCTCCGCCACCTCGGGACGGGCGCTGGTCTGGGGACCCGGCGAGGTCCGACCGCTTCATCCGGAGCGCACCGACTGGACGGCGACCGACGCGCTCACCGCCATCAAGGCCGCCGGGGTCAACCCGGGTGAGGTGCTGCTGGTTCGCGCCCGTCTCGACCGGACCACGGCCGAGGGGCGGCAGGAGGTGGCTGGCCGGCAGGGCGGAGCCGGCGTCGGCACGAGCGCGGAGTGGATCGACCGGGTGCGCATCGAGCTCATCCACCCCAGCACCGGCCACACCGTGGTGGAGAGCACTGCGGACGTGCGGGTGGACCCGTTCCGGACCGACGGCGAGGGCCCAGGTCCCCTGCTCGACCGGGTCCTCGACGACGCGCTGGCCGGACTCGAGGGAAAGTGGGCCCGTCCTCCCCGCCCGGCCGTCGACGCCTGGCGACTGTTCGGGCCCACCCCCGGAACCACGGGCCTGGAGGGCGAGGTGCGCCGGCTGGCGCAGCTCCGGCTGGCCAACCCCGGCCTGGGTGAGGACGAGGCCGCGCGGCTGATGCGCCGTCCGCCGGGGGTCTTCGTCCGCGCCGCGGAGGTGACCACCCGGCTGCATGCCGGCGACATGGTGACCGCAATCGACGGCGTGCCGGCCACGCCCGAGTCGCTGGACCGCGCGCGCCAGGGCACCCGGGACGTCCGGCTGGAGGTGGAGACGGCCACCGGCGCCGCGCACCGCGTCCGCTGGCCCTGACGCCCCCCGTACCCAGGGGGACGCCTGCGGAAGCGCGCCGCCGCGCGCCGGCGACCAGGCTCAGGGTCCGAGCGCCACCACCAGCCGCTCGAAGAGGCGGGCCACCGTCCCCGGGGCGAGCAGCACCGGCATCCCCAGCGCAAGGGCGACCACCACCGACCAGAGCGTGGACCGCGGCCCGGACTCGAGCCGCATCTGCGACATGGAGAGGAGCAGCACCAGGGTGCCGGCCACGCACACCACCAGGGGCCCGCGAAAGCCGTAGATCCACAACCCCGAGCTCACCGAGCCGAGGGCCACCGCGTTCAGGACGTCGCGCCCGTTGGAGGCCCACCAGGCGCGCCCCTCGTCGGCGCGGAGGCGGTACTGCACCCGCTCCAGCAGCCCGGCGACGCCCACCGAGGCGAGGAGCGCGAGCGCGGTCCAGGCCCCCCCGTCCCCGGTCCACGCTCCGAGTGCTTCCGCCATGCGCTCACTCTCCAGCACCGGACACCTCCGGCGCGCAAATCAGCAGTGCACCTTCCGGCCCACTTCTGCTAACCCCCCGCCGCTGATTTCGATGCGCTGTCCAAGGAGGAGGAGCGCCGATGAGACGCCAGTTTTCCCTGTTGATCGCCACCGTGATCATGGCCTGCGCCGGAGGCCAGAGCACCGGGACCGCCGCCCCGGCCGAGCGCCAGCGGGTGCAGAACCTCGTTCCCTTCGACATCGGCAACTGCTTCCCCACCAGGCTCGATGTGGGCAAGACCGCGAACGAGTACACGCTGCAGGCCGCGTTCCGCGGCGCCCGCTCGGCCATCAACGAGTGCCTGGTGGACGCCAAGGTGCAGAACCCGAACGTGGCCACCAAGGGCAAGGCCACCGTCTCCCTCGACTCCTCGGGCACGGCGGTCACCGTGAGCAGCGACGGCCTCCAGCCCACGGCCGCCACCTGCATCGAGAGGGCCATCCGGTCGCGGCTGGAGGGGGTGGCCGTTCCCTCCGGCGGCAAGCCCCTCACCCTGGAGGGCCCCTTCGAGCGCGAGCCGAGCACCATGGTCCGGATGGGGCTCAACGAGGCCTCGGACGTCCAGGGTGCCATCCGCCTGGCGATGCCGCAGTGGTGCAGCTGCTTCGAGTCGGTCAAGGGCCAGGCTCCGCCCGAGCTCGTCGGCCCGGTGACCCTGACCCGCGAGGACGTGACCAAGTACGCCGACCGGCTGAAGGCTCCCGACGGCGGCACCGTCGTCAACAAGGGAGTGGTCGCGGCGCTGCAGCCCTCCGACCCGTCCGGGGCGCAGCTGGCGAGCTGTCTGAACCAGCGCGTCGAGTCGCTGCCTCTGAAGAGCAGCTCCGAGCAGCTCACGGTGCCGGCGCAGGTCCTGCTCGTCAACTCCAACGGCTCGGCCGCCATGCCCGCCGGCGTCCCGCCCCCGCTGCAGTTCGCCCAGCTGGACGCCGTTCGCGAGCTGCGCCAGGCCGAGGCGTTCGCCGCCCTCGCCCGCCGGCAGAACGTGGCCAACGCCTACGACGCGCAAGTCCAGGCGTACCAGGCGGCTGCCAACTCCAAGGACGCCAAGAAGCGCAAGGCGGCAGGCTCGATGGTCAAGGAGCTCAAGGCCGGCTGCGCCGGCCTGGTCAAGGCCGACGACGAGTACACCAAGGCGCTCGAGGGCGAGGCGGCGGTGGAGCAGCAGGCGCTGACCCTGGCCCAGTCGCTCAAGGCCAAGGAGCCGCAGTGGGCCGATGCGGAGAAGGCCTCCTCGGCTGCACTGGCCGACACCCAGAAGCAGATCGACGCCTCCAAGCAGCTCCGGGCGGCGAACGAGAAGGCCTGTCCCAAGGAAAAGTTCTAGGATGGAGCGACCCGTCAAGTCAGCTCTCTCGTTCGTTGGTGGCGATGCGTCTGTTCGCTTCGCAGCTCCTCGTGGTTCGTACTTCGAGGCCTTCAGGCAGGGGACGAGCGAGGGAGCTGCGACGGTTGATCACTCTAGGATTCGCGGGTCGGCGGAGCCGCCGCATGACCGTGATTCGTCGGGAGGCTTTCTCGCTCTAGCGGCGTGGGTCGGCGGGTCGAGCCCGCCGCCACTTAGAACTGTCGAGAGTCCCTCCTACGTTCCTGGCTCATCCACTGCCTGCCGGCTTCGAAGCGATGCACGTACGTTGCTCCTTTCAAGCGGCGCGGGCGATGGCCCAGACAAAGCCGCAGAGCTCGCGAGCCACGGCGACGGCCGCGACCTGCGAAGGTTTGCCGCGGGAGACGAAGCGGTGGAAGCGCCGGTGCAGCCGCTCCTGGGCTTTCCATGCGTGGGCTACGACCTTTGCATCCTGGCCCTCCCAGCGCTGTTTGATGACGCCGCTCTGGCGTGGCGGGCGCCGGTAGTGCCAGGCGGCCTCGACCAGTACGCGCCGGGCGTGTCCGTTGCCCGTCTTGGTGATGCTGCCCCGCCGCTCCTTGGCTCCGCTCGAGCGCTCGCTCGGGACGAGGCCGACGAAAGCCATGAACTGGTCGGGGTGCTCGAACCGCTGGAAGTCGCAGATCTCGGCGATGAGGATGACGGCCGAGAGCGTGTCGATGCCGCGCAGGCAGCGGAGCTTCGCAACGGGAGTTTTATAGGGCTCCTTCTCGGCGGCTGTCGCGAGTTCCTGGTCGAGCGCCTTGAGACGTCCGAGCGTTCCCTCGAGGCGGGCCAAGTACTCGGTGAAGACCGTCTGTGCGATGGGGGCCTCGAACGTCTGTTTGCGAAGCCACTTCCAGTGCGGCATCGACCAGTTCTTCTTGCCCTCGGTAAAGCTGCGCCCGTGGCGCAGGAGGAACTTCAGGAGTCGGTCGCGCTCGCGGATGACGTCCTCGCGCGCATCCTCTCGGCAGCGAACGAGATCCCGCAGCGCCTCCTCGGCCTCGGAGGGGACACGAATCGAAGTGAGCTCGCCGGCGCGGTAGAGGCGAGCGAGCTTCTCGGCGTCGCGCCGGTCGGTCTTGACCCGATCGCCGGCGCGCACCGGGATGAGCGAGGGCGCGACCACGTCGCATGGGATCTTCATCGCTGCGAGCTGCCGGTAGACCTCGTAGCCGCAACTCCCGGCCTCGTAGCAGGCGCGGACCGCCCCTTCCTTTTTGAGCCTGCCGAAGCAGCGCTTCAGCTCGAGCGCATCGTTCCGGATCTTCACCGTGGGCCGAGCGCCTCCCCGGTCACCGGCCAGCACCGAGAAGGAAATCGACTCCTTATGCACGTCCATTCCGACGGTCAGCGTTGTAGTTTTCACTCGACCGGCTCCTCGTTTGCGGCTCTGGCCGCGGCGTTGCCGAGGCTAATCCGCGCTGAACGAGCGAGCCGGTCGCTCCATACTGTCTAGCGCACCACCGCTCAGGCCACCGCCTGGTCGTCGTTGGCGGCGGTGGCCTCGCGGAGCCGGACCGACACCAGCTTGCTGATGCCCGGCTCCTCCATGGTCACCCCGTAGAGCGTGTCCACCACCTCCATGCTGCGCTTGTTGTGGGTGATGAGGATGAACTGCGACTGCTTCGCCATCTCGCGAAGCAGGTCGTTGTAGCGACCCACGTTCCCCTCATCGAGCGGGGCGTCCACCTCGTCCAGGAGGCAGAACGGGGTGGGCTTGATGAGGAAGATGGCGAAGATGAGCGCGACGGCGGTCAGCGCCTTCTCCCCGCCCGAGAGCAGGGTCACGCTCTGCAGCTTCTTCCCCGGCGGCTGGGCGACGATCTCCACCCCCGGCTCGCCGGTGGGCCCGTCCTCGGTGAGGAGCAACCCGGCCCGGCCGCCCCCGAACAGCCGGGGGAAGACGCGCTGGAACCGGTCGTTCACCACCTCGAAGGTGCGGGCGAAGCGCTCGCGGCTCGTCCGGTCGATCTTGGCGATGGCCTCGCGGAGCGCCTTGATGCTCGCCTCGAGGTCCCGCTTCTGACCGGCGAGGAATCCGTGCCGCTGGGCCACCTCGGCGTGCTCCTCGATGGCGGTGAGGTTGATCTCCCCCAGCCGCTCCAGCTGACCGCGGAGCTCCCGGAGCTGCTGCTCCTCGGTGGCCTGCAGCGGCCGGTGGGTGTGGAACCGGTGCAGCTCCTCCCCCAGGTCCGTCTGGTGTCGTTCCTCGACCGAGCGGACCAGGTGCTCCACCTCCAGCACCAGCGAGCGTTCCCGCAGGGTGATTTGGCCGAGGCCCTCGGTCACTCCGTCCAGCCGGGCCCGCTCGTCGCGGAGGCTGGCCTCGTCGGCCCGGACCCGCGCCACCTCCTCGCCGTGCGCGCGCCGCCCCTCCTCGAGCTGGGCGGTCCCCTCGGCCAGGCGCTGGAGCCGCCCGGTGTGACCCTCCTCGGCGGTGACGATGCGGCCCCGCAGCTCCTCGCGCCGGCCCCCGGCCTGGGCCCGCGCCGCCTGCGCCCGTCCCTGGCGCTCCGACAGCTCGGCGAGGCCGGAGGCCACCTCGGCCAGTGAGCCCCGTGCCGCCTCGGCCCGCTCGGCGTACGAGGCCACCTTGACCCGAAGACCCATCAGCTCCTGAGCGTGCGCTTCCGCCGAGCGGAGCAGTCCCTCAAGCCTTTCTTGGAGTTCGCGGGCCCGCTCCTCGCGCGCGGCCCGCTCGGCCTGGGCGTGGGCCGACTCGCCCCGCGCCGCCTCCTCGTCCCGATCGACCCGGGCGAGCGATTCCTCCAGGCCCTCGGAGTCACGCACCAGCTGGCCGATGCGCTCGCGGAACCGCGCCAGCTGCTCGGAGGCCTGGTGCAGGTCCTTCTCCAGCGCCGAGCGGACCAGCTCCTCCTCGTGGTGGTGCTTCTGCAGCCCCTTCAGCTGCTCCTCGGTGTGGAGAATCTGCTTCTGCAGGGCGTAATGCCGGGTGAGCAGCTCGTTGTAGCGGGCCTCGGTGGCGGCCACGGTCTCCGCCAGCTCGGCGATCTCCCGCTTCTTCTGCAGGGCGCCCGAGCCCGGGCCCTCCAGCACGCCGCCGGTGAGCGTACCGTCGGCGGCCAGGACCTCGCCGGCGAGCGTCACCGCGGTGAAGCCCGGGGCCAGGTCTCGCACCCGCGCCGCGGCCTCGAGGTCCTCGACCAGGAGCACGTTGCCGAGCAGCAGCTCCACCACCGGACGGAACTCGGGCTCGGCACGGACCTCGTCGGTCGCCCGGCCCAGGACCCCTGCCAGTCCCTCGGGCACCGGCGGCGGCGGCGCCCCCGCCAGCTCGGGCAGCGGGAGGAACGAGCTGCGCCCCTCGGCCACCGAGGCCAGGTAGCGCGACAGCTCCAGGCCCACCGACCGGCTCTGCACCAGCACGTTCTGCAGCCGCGCCCCCAGGGCCGCCTCGATGGCCCGCTCGAACCGCGGCGAGGTGGCCAGCACGTCCGCGACCAGGCCGAGGATGCCCTGGGCTCGGGCCTCGGTTCCGGCGCGCAGCATCACCGCCCGGACGCCGCGGTCGAAGCCCTCGTAGTGCCGCTGGATCTCCTCCAGTGAGTGGAGGCGGCTCCGGCGATCGGCCAGCTCCTCGCGCAGGGAGATGACCCCCACCTCGCTCTCGGCGAAGGCGGCCCGGGCGCGCTGCAGCGCGTCCTCCTCCGCGCCCCGGCGCTCGGCCAGCTCGAGGGTGAGCTGCCGGCTCTGCTGCACCCGGCGGGTCACCTCGTTGCGCTCCCGGTCCAGCGCCGACTCCTGCGTCCGCACCGCCTGAAGCTCGGCCGTGGCCTGGCGGTGCCGCTCGCGCAGCTCCTCCCTGCGGGCGGCGAGCGCGGTGAGCTGGGTCTCCTGATTGGCGATGCGGCCGGCGAGCCCCAGCAGCGCGAGCCTCTCCTGGTCGAGCCGCTCCTGACATCCGCGCTGCAATCCCTGCGCGGCGTCGAGCCCCTCCTGGGCGCGGCGCATCCCCGCCTCGTCCGCGGCGGACGCTCCGGTCAGGGCCGCCACCTCGGCCTCGAGCGCCGCCTCCCTGGTCTCCAGGGCCGAGAGGCGCGCGGCCAGCGCCTCACCCTCGGCCGCCGCGGCCGACTCGGCTGCCTCGGCGGTGGCGAGGTCCGAGCGCCAGAAGGCCAGCGCCTGCTCGGTCTCGCGGGTCTGGCTATCGAGGGCGTGCACCTCGTCGCCCAGGGCCTGGAGCCGCTGGGCGTCGGTTTCCAGCCGGGCACGGCGGGCCTCCACCCCGTCCTCGAGGGTGCGCACCCGGCGGAGAGCCGCCTGCTCCGTCTCGCCGAGGGCGCCGATGGACTCCTGGAGGTGCTTCTGCTCCGCCAGCAGCCCGAGCAGCTTGTGGCTGGCATGGTGCAGCTCGATCTCCCGGATCCGCGCCTTGAGCGAGCGGTACTTCTCGGCCTTCCTCGCCTGGCGGCCGAGCGAGTCCAGCCGCTTCTCCAGCTCGGAGACGAGGTCCGCGACCCGGAGGAGGTTGCCCTCGGTCGCCTCCAGCTTCCGCTCGGCGGCCCTGCGGCGCGATTTGTACTTCGTGACCCCGGCCGCCTCCTCGATGATGCTCCGGCGGTCCTCGGGCTTGGCGGAGACGATGAGGCCCACCCGCCCCTGCTCGATGATGCTGTAGGCCCGGGTGCCGACGCCGGTGCCGAGGAAGAGCTCCACCACGTCGAGGAGCCGGCAGTGGGTGCGGTTGATCAGGTACTCGGACTCGCCCGAGCGGAACAGCCGGCGGGCGACGGTCACCTCGCCGAAGCCGGCGTACTGCGGCGCGAGCTGATCCTCCGGTTGCACCTCGAAGGTGAGCGAGACCTCGGCCATCGACAGCGGGGGCGTGCTCTCGCTCCCGTTGAAGATGACGTCCTCCATGCCGCGGCCGCGCAGGTTCTTGGCGCTCTGCTCCCCCATCACCCAGCGGACGGCGTCGACCACGTTCGACTTGCCGCATCCGTTCGGACCGACCACGCCGGTGATGCCCGCGTCGAAGGTGAACACCGCCCGGTCCATGAAGGACTTGAAGCCGGTGATGTCGAGGCGCCGGATGCGCATGGGTCGGGGGGACTCCTCCGCGAGGGGAACGGGCGTACGGGCTGCCCGCCACTGTTTACCGCTTCGGTGAACGTCCCGGCAAGCAGTGCATGACAATGCGTGACATTGCGTGAACTGTCATGCCGATGCAGCCGGGGGCGGGGGCGGCTGGGCAGCCGGTTTGGGCTCGATGCGGACCTTCAGGACGCGGGGGCCGTCGGTCTCGGCCACCCGGATCTCGAACTCGTCCACCTCGGTGTGGTCTCCGGGCTCCGGCACCCGTCCGAGCCGGGCCATGAGGAAGCCGGCGATGGTGCTCACCTCGGCGGGGTCCACGTCGAAGCGGACGTCGAGCCGGTCCTCCAGGTCCGACAGCTGGGTGGTGCCGGGCAGCTCCAGCCGTCCTCCGGGCAGGGTCTTCACCTCGGACACCCGGCGGCCCAGCTCGGCCACCTCCCCCACCACCTCGGCCACCAGGTCGGCCAGGGTCACGATGCCGCTCGTCCCGCCGTGCTCGTCCACCACCACCGCCAGCTGACGGCGACGCTTGCGAAACTCGATGAGCAGCTGCTCGAGGGTCACGTTCTCCGGGACGAAGAGCACCGGCCGCTGTACCTGGCCCAGGCTCTGGAGCTGAGCGTTGGCCAGGAGGAAAAACAGGTCCTTCACGTTCACCACGCCCTCCACCTGGTCCAGGCTCCCGCGGGCCACGGGCATCCAGGTGTGGCCGGCGGCGCGGGCCTCGGCGATGTTGTGCTCGAGGGGCTCCTCCAGATCGAGGTAGCGGACCTGCTGGCGCGGCACGAGCACCTGCCGGGCGGTCTTCTCCGACACGGCGAACGCCCGGGCCAGAAGCTCGGCCCGTTCCTCGGTGATGCTGCCGGCGCGCGCCGAGCTGGCGACCAGCATTGCCAGCTCCTCGAGGTCGAGCACGCTGTCGTGGGAGGCCGCGGGCTTGAGCCCGAGGAGCCGGGACACCGCAGCGGCCATCCGGTTGATGACCGTCACCGCCGGGTAGCTGACGAGATAGATGGCCTGCATCGGCCCGGACACCGCCAGGGCCACCGACTCGGTCCGCTGGAGCCCCAGGTTCTTCGGCACCAGCTCGCCGATGACCAGGTGGAGGATGGTGATAATGGCAAAGCCCACGACGAAGGCGAGCGTGTGGGCCAGTGGCCAGAAGCTCCGCTGGGCGGGGAAGGCCGCGTGCAGGGTCCGCTCGATGAGCGCCGCAAACGCCGGCTCGCCCACCCAGCCAATGCCGAGCGAGGTGAGCGTCACGCCGAACTGCACCGTGCTCAGGTAGGGACCGAGGTTCCCGAGAATCTCGACCGTCCGCTCCGCGGCGCGGTTGCCGTTCGCAGCGAGGGCGCGGAAGCGCGTCGGCCGGGCCCGGACCAGCGCCATCTCCGAGCCGACGAAGAACGCATTGATCAGGACCAGCACCAACGCCACTGCGATGTGCCAGGCCTCGCTGCTCAAAGAGGGGGCCTCACAGCAGGCTCTCGTACTCCGGGTCGCCCTTCAGACCGTCGAACATCGGGTCGGTGGCGAGCCAGCCGGCCACCTTTTGCCGATCGGCCTCCAGCGCCTTCTTCAGCCATTCCAGCGCCTCGGGCTTCTTGGCCCACAGCGCGTACAGCGCGGCGAGGTTGTAGTGGAGGAGCAAGTCCTCGGCGTTGAGGGCCCGCGCCTTCTGGTAGGCGCGCTCGGCCTCGGCGTAGAACCCCTTCTGCGCGTAGCAAATGCCCAGGTCGAGGTGCGCCTCGAAGTCCTCCGGCTCGAGCCGGACGACCTCCTTCAGCTGTGCGATGGCCCCGCGGTAGTCGCCCTCGTCCATCAGCAGCGCGGCGAGCTCGTGGCGCGGGAAGCCGTCGGCCGGATCCAGCTCGATGGCGGTCTGCAGCTCGGCGATGGCCTCCTCGACCCGACCGTGATCGGCGTAGGTCAGGCCGAGGTTCAGGTGCGCGTCCGGGTATTCCGGATCGAGCTCGATCGCCTGCTTGTAGGCAGCGACCGCGAACTCGGGCCCGTGGGTGGAGAGGAAGCAGGCGAGGTTGTAGTGGGCGGTGGCGCTGTCGGGCTCGAGCTTGAGCGCGGTGAGGTACTCGGCGAGCGCCTCGCGGTAGAGCTTCTTCTCGGCGTAGACGGTTGCGAGATTGTCGTGCGCGTGCGCCGAGTCCGGGTCGAGGTCGATCGCCTTGCGGAACTCGCGGATGGCCTCGTCCAGCCAGCCGCGATCGGCGAGCTCGATGCCACGGGAATTGTGCTCGTCCGAGAGCGCGATGTTGTCCTTCTCGCGGGCCATGGAGGGGGTGCCGGGGCACTGTATTCAGCGGAAAACCGGCTCCGCAAGCTACACTCCTGACCCGACGTGAACCCCGCTTCCCGCCACGATTTCCCCGCGCTCGCCCTCGGCTGCACGCTTGGCCTGGTCGCGGCGTGCGCCCCGCGGACGACGGTTCGCCCGGACGAGGTCGAGACCCGCCAGGGGCCGCCGCTGACCGTCGCTCCCGCGACCCCCACACCACGCCCCATCACCGTGGTGGCGGGCGGAGACGTAACGCTCGGGGGGCACTACGAGGAGTGGGTGGATGGCCTTCGCAGTAAAGGCCAGAGCGGTCCGTCGGTGGACGGCTGGGGCTTCGCCGAGGTGAAGCCGCTCTTCGCCGGCGCGGACCTGGTGGTGGTGAATCTCGAGTGCCCGTTCACCGTCGGCGGCGCGCCCATCCCCAAGAACTTCAACTTCCGCGCGCGGCCCTCCACCGTCCAGGCGCTGGTCGACGCCGGTGTGCGGGCGGTCTCGCTGGCCAACAACCACCTGATGGACTACGGGCCGGACGGCGTCGCCGACACCATCGAGACACTCGATCGGGCGGGCATCGCTCACTTCGGCGCCGGGCGCACCCTGGCCGAGGCCCGGAAGCCGGCCATCGTCGAGGTGGGCGGACTCAAGATTGCCTTCCTCGGCTACCTCATCCTCGGAGCCGTGCATCCCGAGCCCGCAGTGGTCTGGGCCACCGAGACTACAGCCGGCGTCGCCGGACACCCGAGTGACTGGACCGTGGTGGAGAAGATGGTGCGAGAGGACGTGGCCGCGGCGCGGAAGGATGCGGATCTGGTGGTCCCCTTCTTCCACTGGGGACGCGAGGGCAGCAAGGGACCGGATGTGTATCAGCTGGCGCTGGCGAAGGCGGCGGTCGAGTCCGGCGCGGCGGCGGTGCTCGGCGCCCATCCACACGTGCTGCAGGGGATGGAGCGCATGGGATCAGTGCCCGTCTTCTACTCGCTCGGCAACTTCGTCTTCGGCGGCAACTGGAATCCGCGGGACAAGGACTCGGTGCTGGTGAAGGCGCGCTTCGACCGGAGCGGGTACTTGGGGGCGGAGCTGTTCCCCCTGAAGACGGACCGGTACCCCGACCGGCCCATCCAGCCCTACCCGCTCACCGGCGCGGAGGCGGAGGCCGTGCTGCAGCGGCTCCGGAGCGCATCCTCCGCCTTCGTCACGCCGCTGCCGGAGCTCGGGCCGAAGCCTGCCGCGCCGGTGTCCGCGGCTGCCGCGCCGGGCTCGTAGGAGAGCGGGGGGCCACGCTCCGGCCAGTGCCCCGAACGCCTTGGCCTCGTTCGGGCCAGGTTCCGGGCGGCCAGGCTTGGGTGGCCACCGGCGGACTCGCCCGCGCCGTCAGCCACTATCCGTCGACGACCGCGTAGGCGCGGACAGGAAACGTCCCGAGCCCCCGGATCCGTGGCGGCACCGCCGAGAAGCGGAAGCCGGATGCCGGCAGCTGGTCGAGCCCGCGCAGGTGCTCGACGATGGGGATGCCCGCAGCGAGCAGCCGCGAGTGCGCCGGACGGGCGGCGTCGCCCATGTCGTCGATGTTGATGGAGTCGATGCCCACCAGCGCCGCGCCCTGCTCCACCAGCCACCCCGCGCCGGCGTCGGTGAGGAACGGCGCGTCCTTGCCATAGCTTCCCGTCCCGAAGTGCACGTCCCATCCGGTGTGGAGGAGCACGGCCTTGCCCCGCACCTCGAGCGGCGCCAGCGCCAGCACGTCGATGGCGCGGCGGCCCGTTCCAGTCGCCCGCAGCAGCACGCCCTCGAGCTCCACCAGGACCTCCAGCGGTAGCCCCGCCAGGTCCGCCCCGTCCGCATAGCGGTGCCAGGGGCTGTCCAGGTACGTGCCGGTGTTCGCCACCAGGCTGATGCGGCCGATCTGGAAGGTGACTCCGGGCGCGTACTTCCCGGCCGACGCCTCCCGCGACAGGTGCTCGGAGATCTCCGGAGCGGGCAGGCCCGGGTACGTCACCAGCCCGTGGTGGATGGGATGGCTCAGGTCGACCAGCCGTCGCCCGCCGCTCGAGGCACGCGGGACGCCCCGCGAGCCTCGGTGGGGCTCCTGGACCCGGCGCAGGTTCCGCAGCTCCACCCCGCCCACCATCAGCAGCCCGAGGTGCGCGACGAGCAGGGCGCCGATCTCCTCGTCCGAGGCGTCGGGCCGCGGCAGATCGAGCCGGAAGCCCTCACCCCGCAGGTGCCCACCGTTGGTGAAGGTGACGACGAAGTCGAAGATCGCGCGGGTGTCCATGGATCCCACCGCTACCCCCGGTCACCTGGCCCGTGCCAGCACAGTCCGGCAGCGGCGGCACGGCGCGGGCGAGGAACCCCGTGCCTCCTACCGGCGCCCGGAGGCCCTCTGGTGGCGTACCCGGTGGCGCCGGAGAGCCTTCCGCTTCACCTTCGCCCGGTTCTTCACCTTCCGCTTGCTGCGGTTTCCGATCTTCTTGGCCATGGGGCCGTGGCTCTTAGCACCTAAGGCGCGGCGCATGCTCGCGCCGTCTCGTCGTCGAGCGGGAACCAGCTCTCGAGGTGCAGCTCCTCCACCGCCACGTTCTGGGGCGCGCTGAACGTCCTCACGGTGGTGAGGAACGAGGCCCGGGTCTCCCCGCGACGGAACCGCACGGTGAGCGTCGGCTCGGAGGGGAGCCCGACGTCGGGCTGCTTCCAGCTCGCGGGCACCCCGGGGAGCTCGAGCAGCCGGTGGAGCAGTGCTCCCAGCTCGGCATCTCCACCGCTGGCCAGCACCTCGCGGTGCCGTCTGGCGAGCATCGCGTGCGCCGCCTGCGGCCAGTCCTCGACGAAGGGCCGCACGCCCCGCGGGTCGAAGAGGAGCACCATCGCGTTGACCGGCGGGGCGAGCGCGTCCGGCTCGGCGACGAAGCGGGGCAGCAGGCGGGACGCGCCCTCGTTGAGCCGGACGATGTCGTACTTCCGGTCGAACACCACCAGCGGGAACGGCTCGTGCTGGGCCATCATCCGCTCGATGGCCCGCTCCACGGGCCGCTGCTGCGCTGGCTCTCGCGGGGACCGCTCCGGAACACGAGCGTCGGCCTCGGCCCGCTGTTCACCGACCCCTCGTTCATCGACGGCGAGTTCGACGCGCTGTTCCTCGCTCCGCTCGAGGATCCAGACGTGCTCGAGGACCAGCTGAAGCTGCTCCGCGCGGTCGACTTCGACCAGGTCGACGCGCTGGCCGGGGTCCACCGGCGCATCCACGCTCCCACGCTCTGCATCTGGGGACCCGACGATCCCTTCTTCCCGGTGGCGAAGGCCCGGCGGATGCTCCCTCAGTTCGGGGGCCGGGCGGAGCTGGTGGAGATCCCTCGCGCCAGGCTCTTCGCCCACGAGGACCACGCCGAGGAGTTCCTCGGGCACGCCCTCCCCTTCCTCGAGCGGACGCTGGGATCAGTGCAGGCCACCGTGCGGAGCGCCTGAGCGACACCACACGGCTCCCGAGCTCAGGGCGCGGCCGCGCACGCCGTCACGACCTGGTCCCGCGAAGCGCCGAAGGTCGACCCCTCGAAGAGGAACCGGGTGTTGGGCGGGATGATCCCCGGCCCCTGCACCAGGATGTCACCGGAGACGTTGCCGCAGAACCCGTCGCCCGAGGTCGTCACCCCCTCCAGCCGGAAGCCGCGGAGGAGGAAGGTGATGTCCGCCCCTCCCGCCCCGGTGGTCCCCAGCGGGTAGGCCGCGAAGGGAATGACCGGGTCGCCGAAGTCGATGGTGAACCGCCCCTTTCCGTTCACCGTCCCCGTGCCGACGAAAGGCTCGCCCACCGGGACCAGCTCACCCGTCCCGAGCAGCGCGTTCTGGTCCACCGCTTGGAGCCCGAGCGTCAGCTTCGGACCGCTGGTGGTGGCTTGGGCGAGAAACACCGCCGGCAGCTGGGGGAAGAAGGTCGGGCCGATGCTCAGGAGGAACGGCCCCTGCACGTCCGCCCGGGAGGCGGTGGGCAGCGGCTGGGAGGGGCACCGCGCGTCCTTTCCGACCTTGACCGCGATGTCCGGGTCGTACTTCCCGAAATCGAGCGTGGCGGCGAGGATCCAGCTCGGCCCGAACTGCGCGGGCAGCCAGGGGATGTCGACCCCGAGCGGGGTCGAGTACCAGGCCACGACGAACTGGCCGTGCTTTCCGGGAATCGGCGCCACCGCGGCGTAGGACGTGTCCCCGTTGGAGGGCAGCTCGGCCACCTCGAACAGCCGGATCTGGCTGTGCGGGTCCGCGAGGTCGCCCCGGATCTCGTAGATCGCGGTCCGCTTCAGGGTGCAGGCCAGGTGCTTGCGGGCCACGACGAACGTTCGCCCGTCCACCTCGAACACCCGCGACGGGCCGTCCAGGCGCTGCTCCAGGCGCCGGCTGCAGTCGAAGTTCCCGAAGAAGCCGAACCACGAGGCGTGCTTGACGCAGATGGCGGTCTGACCGTCCTCGACCAGGCCCTGGTTGTCCAGCCGCACCAGCGAGACCGCCACCTCGCCGTGCTCGCCGAGGAAGTTCAGCTCGGCCTCGCTGGGGACCTGCGCCGGGGCGTTCAGGATGCTGCCCAGCTTGACGAAGGTCTTCCCCCCGTCGAGCGAAGCGAAGTACGCAGCCTCCTGGTCACCGTCGTCGTAGCCCGTGGCGTAGAGCGTCTTGCCTCCGAAGGCCGAGTGGCGGACCACGTAGCGCCAGAACCCGAACGGCTTCTGGGTGAGCTTCAGTTCCGCCGGGGCCGGGACGTCGAAGGAGCTGCCCTCGTCGTGCGAGGTCGCGAAGACGGTCTGGGTATCGGCGAGCAGGTCGCGGATGGGGAATCCGGCGAGGCGGGAGATGGCCCCCAGCCGCAGCTCGCCGTTCCACTCGAAGAGCTTGGGGTCCCGGATCCCGCGCACCGGATCGCTCGGCGCCGGAGCAACGTCGGTGGCGAGCGTCCCGGCGTAGGTCAGAGGGTCGAAGCGGAAGATCCGGATGTGCGCGCTGCCGGTCTCGGTCTGCCCCGTGCCGCCAGCCCGGAAGGCGAGGAGCATCTGCTTCGATGGAAGGAGGTGGAGCTCCACGTTCTCCGCGTGCTCGTCGCCGTTCTGGTAGACGACCGCGACGTCCCGGATGAACCCGCTGGCGTAAGCCGGGCCCTCGGGGGCCGGGACCGGGATCGGGGTGAGCACGTCGGGGGACGAGGTGGTGAGCGGGGCGGTGGCTCGTGTTTCAGGGTGGGCCGAGGGAGCGAACCCCGCCGGCCCGCAGGCGATCAGGGCAGCAGCGACGGAGGCGACCAACAGCAGCGAGGGGAAACGGTGGAGGTGCTGGCGCATCTCGAGACCTCCTGTGAAGGTGACCCTGGGACTCGAGCAAGGACCGCGCCACTCCCGTCGCCCCGGATCGACCTGCGAACGCAAAGTCATGAAGTACAGCGCACGCACTGTTCGCGCGCCCACCTCCCTTCGGGCTCGGGCCCGCGCAACGGTTGCTGATTCGCATAGTCGTCCGCAGCCGGTCACGGGGCGGAGAACCGGTCCTCTTTGCCGGAGCCGCTCATGTCCCAGCGTGACCCACCGCCACCTCGCCGAGCTCGTGCCCTTCCCCGTCTTGCACCAGCCGCTCGCCTCCAGCGAAGGGGTCGGCATGCCTCCTCGGCGACCCGACCGGAGCCGCGACCACCGGGGCTCGGCCATCGCGAGGAGCTGCCCCCGGGTCCGGGCCGGGCTGCGGGGAGGAGCCGGGGGCTTCCCGGGTGGCGCAGGGCCACCCCGACGGGTTAGAGCCTCCCCCCGGCAGATGATCGACAAGCTGGACGAAGTCGAGCGGCGCTACGACCGGCTCGAGGCAGACCTCGCGAATCCAGAGACGCTGGGGGACAGCACGCGCCTGATGAAGGTGATGAAGGAACGCTCGTCACTCGAGTCGCTGGTCAACACCTACCGCACGTTCAAGAAGGTGCGAGAGGACCTGGCCGCCGCCGAGCAGATGCTGGAGAGCTCGGACCCGGAAGAACGCGCGCTGGGGAAGGAGGAGCTCCCGGCCCTGCGGGCGCGCCGCGACGCGCTCGAGGCCGAGCTCAAGCTCCTGCTCATCCCCAAGGACCCCAACGACGAGAAGAACGTCATCCTCGAGATTCGCGCCGGGGCGGGGGGAGACGAGGCCGGTCTCTTCGCCGAGGAGGTCCTCCAGATGTACCTCCGCTACGCGGACCGCAAGGGCTGGAAGGCGGAGCTGGTGGACATGAGCGCGGGGAACGCAGGCGGAATCAAGGACGCCACCGTCACCCTCTCCGGCGACTCGGTGTACTCGTCGATGAAGTACGAGTCGGGCGTCCACCGGGTGCAGCGGGTGCCGGCCACCGAGGCCCAGGGCCGCATCCACACCTCCACCATCACCGTGGCGGTCATGCCCGAGGCGGAGGACGTGGACGTGCAGGTCAAGGACTCGGACGTCGAGCGACAGGTGATGCGCTCCACCGGCGCGGGCGGTCAGAGCGTCAACACCACCGACTCGGCGGTGCGTCTCAAGCACGCCCCCACAGGCATCGTGGTGAAGTGCCAGCAGGAGAAGAGCCAGACGAAGAACTACAACATGGCCATGCGCATGCTCCGGGCCAAGCTGTACGAGCTGGAGCAGGAGCGCATCACCAGCGAGCGCGACTCGCTCCGCCGTGGCCAGGTGGGCACCGGGGACCGCAGCGAGAAGATCCGGACCTACAACTTTCCTCAGGACAGGCTCACCGATCACCGCATCGGGATGACCTGGCACAACCTCCCGGCGCGGATGGCCGGGGACATCGAGGACATCGTCGTCGCCTGCCGCACCTACTTCCAGGCCGAGCAGCTCAAGGCCGAGTCGGCGCGCGCTCCGGCCCAGGCATGAGCGAGCAGCCCTGGACGGTGCGCCGGGTCCTCGGATGGACGTCCCAGCACTTCGAGAAGCTGGGCCTGGACTCACCACGGCTCACCGCCGAGCTGCTACTGGCGCACGTGCTCCACACCACCCGGGTCCGGCTGTACACCGACCTGGACCGGCCGCTCGAGGTCGGCGAGCTCGGTGTCTATCGCGCGCTCATCGCCCGGCGCGCCACCGGCGAGCCCACGCACTACCTGACCGGCACCCGTGAGTTCTACGGGCGGCCCTTCGCCGTCGACGCCCGGGTCCTCGTTCCCCGCCCGGAGACCGAGCTGCTGGTCGAGGCCGTGCTCCAGGCCATCCCCCGGGACGCCGATGTCCGGCTCCTGGACCTCTGCACCGGGGCCGGCTGCGTCGGCATCACCCTGGCCCTGGAGCGGCCCCGGGCGCGGGTGGTGGCCACCGAGATCTCCCCCGAGGCAGCCGAGGTCGCGCTGGCCAATGCCACTACCCTCGGGGTGGGCGATCGGTTCGAGGTCCGGGTCGGAGACCTGTTCACCCCGGTCCAAAGCGAGCGTCCTTTCTCTGCCATCGCCGCCAATCCTCCGTACGTCCCGCGGGGGGAAATCCCCACCCTCGCACCCGAGGTGCGGCATGAGCCGGCCCTGGCCCTCGACGGGGGTCCCGACGGGCTGGACCTCATCCGGCGCATCGTCGCCGAGGCCCCGCGCTGCCTCGTGCCGGGAGCGCTGCTGGCCATGGAGATCGGGGACCGCCAGGGGGTGGCGGTCCGGTCCTTGCTCGAGGCGGCCGGATATGGCTCCGTCCGCATCGAACGCGACCTCGCCCGACACGATCGACTGGCCCTCGGGACACACCCCCGCGGGCAGGCGGCCACGCACCCAGGAGAAGGAGCCCTTGGACCAGATCCACATTGAAGGCGGCCCGCGGCTGGAGGGGGAGGTGCGGGTCTCGGGGAGCAAGAACGCCACCCTCCCCTTGATGGCCGCCGCGCTCCTCGGCGAGGGCCCGACCACGCTCCGCAACGTTCCCGATCTCGCGGACGTGACGACCCTGCTCGAGCTGCTCCGCACGATGGGCGCCGAGGCCCAGCGGGTGCCGGGCGCGGAGCGCCACGTGGTCCGGGTGCACGCCGCGCCGAACGTGCTGCCCGAGGCGCCGTACGACCTGGTGCGGAAGATGCGCGCCTCGGTGCTGGTGCTCGGCCCGCTGCTCGGTCGGTTCGGCCGCGCCCGGGTCTCGCTGCCCGGGGGCTGCGCCATCGGCGCCCGCCCCATCGACCAGCATCTGAAGGCCTTCCGCGCGCTCGGGGCGGAGATCCTCCTCGAGGGCGGCTACGTCGAGGCGCGGGCGAAGCGGCTCCGGGGGGCCACGGTGCGGTTCGACAAGATCACCGTCACCGGCACCGAGAACGCCCTGATGGCCGCGGTGCTCGCCGAGGGGACGACCGTGCTGGAGAACGCCGCCCGCGAGCCGGAGGTCGAGGACCTCGCCCGGGCCCTGAACGCCATGGGTGCCCGCATCCAGGGCGCGGGCACGGATCTGGTGGTCGTGGAGGGCGTCACCCGACTCGCCGGGGTCGAGCACACGGTCATCCCCGACCGCATCGAGGCAGGCACCCTCCTGGTGGCCGCGGCCATCAGCCGGGGCGATGTGCATGTCCAGGGCGCCGTCCCCACCCACCTCGACGCCGTGGTGGGCAAGCTGCGCGAGGCCGGCTGCTCGGTGGCGCCCACGCCCGAGGGGCTGCGCTGCAAGGGGCCCGAGGTGCCGGAGCCGGTGGACCTCCAGACGACGGAGCATCCGGGCTTCCCCACCGACATGCAGGCCCAGCTCATGGCCTTGCTCAGCGTGGCCGGGGGGACCAGCGTCCTCTCCGAGAACATCTTCGAGAACCGCTTCATGCATGTCGCCGAGCTGCGCCGGATGGGGGCGGACATCCGGGTGGAGGGCCACACCGCGGTGGTGAAGGGAGTCCACACCCTCTCCGGGGCCCCGGTGATGGCGACGGACCTGCGCGCCTCGGCCTCGCTCATCCTCGCCGGGCTCCGGGCCGCCGGCACCACCCGGGTGGCACGCGTTTACCACCTGGACCGGGGCTACGAGGCGCTCGAGCGGAAGCTCCAGACCCTGGGCGCCCGGACCACCCGGGTGAAGTGAAGGCGGAAAAGCCGTTCAGCCCAGGTCACTGCCGGTTGCAGGATAAAAATTCCCGGCCTTAGACTCACCAGTGCAGCCGTTACCGGAGCACTGCTCCCCCTGCACGGAGAAGACGCGTTTTCATGGATTGCCCCGGCTGCAACGTCGAGATGGCCGAGCTGGAGGGAGAAGAGACGACGTTGCGACGCTGCGGAGAGTGCGGCGGACTGTGGCTGGACGTGGCGGACCTGAACCGCCTGCTCCTCCACAACAACCTCCCGGGGCTGGAAAGCCTCGGAGGGCGCGTCGACGCCGAGGCCCTCACCGGCCAGTGCCCCGAGTGCCAGGTCGACCTGGTCCGGGTCGATGGCGGTGATCGGCAGCACCCCCTGCACTACGACACCTGCGAGTCCTGTGGCGGCATCTTCCTCGAGTCGGAGTTCAAGGACGCGACCGACGCGAAGGTGGCGCAGCAGGAGATCGTGGACTTCTTCCAGCGGTTCTCGTCGCGGAAGAAGAAGAGCGCCGCCGGCCGCTGAGGCCGCGGACCCGGGGGACTCACCTCCGGTCGCGAAACGGCACCCGCAGCGCTGCGGGGACGCCGCCCTTCAGGGTCAAGGTGGTGCGCCCCTTGCCGTGCGCGTCGGCCTTGGTCTCCATCGACGGGGTGACCCGGCCCTTCCCGGAGCCCGGGGCCTTCATCCACAGGCCCTTCTTGTCCAGGCCCCAGGTCCCGTTCACCGTCTTCGGCCGGGTGGGCGCGTCATAGACCACCGTCCGGTGCTGCCAGGAACCGTCGAGGAAGAAGGACAGGCTCTGGTCGGGGTTGCCCTCGTCTCCGGCGTACCACGTGCCCAGCAGCCGGGCCCGCTCCGGGCTCCAGCGGAGCAGTGACTTCTTGGGGTGCGGCACCGGCTTGCCGTGGGAGACCAGCTGCACCTCCGAGAGGCAGGCCGGCGCGGCCGGGTCCTCTGCCGGCTCGACGTCGAGGACCTCCAGGGTGAACACCTGCCCTTGCAGCGGCGCGTCCAGCTTCACCGACTGCACGCCCTCGGTGTCCACCACCGAGAAGGTGCTCGCGCGCCCGTCGGTTCGCAGGACGAACTTCCGCGGGCGGGCGGAGGCGTGGAAGGCGGCGGTGTCTGCCTGGTTGCCGGTGGCGATGCGGACCTCGTCCACCACCACCATCGCCGGGACGCCGAAGCCCAGCGCGTCGGCCTGCGCGTCCCCGCTGGCCGAGCACCAGGCGGTCTTGAGGTTCCCGTCCACCAGCAGCAGGGGCTGGAAGTGGGCCGGGTTGCTCGCGTGTTCGTACCAGTCGGTGGCCTGCACGTAGCCGAGTCCGGGCACGGCCGAGAGGACGACTCCGAGGAGCGGGCTGAGGGTCATGTGGATGGGCGGACCGAGCATGGCGCAGAGAGGCGGTGCACTCCAGCGTCGCGAGGGGTGGGCCCGGCGTGTGGTAGGGCTGTGGCCCGTGAGCTCCGCGCGCGCCCTGGCCGCCCTGTCGCTGCTCGTCGTCACCGGATGTCCACGAAAGCAGGAGGCGCCACCGGCCGCACCACCGGACGCGGGCCCGGCGCAGCGGACCGAGGTGGAGCCGGACGATCGCCCCGAGCAGTCGATGCCCCTCGGGGAGAGCACCGACGTCGCGGCCAGCCTCTCCAGCACACCCGCCCGGGCCGACGAGGACTGGTACCTCCTCTTCGGAGAGAGGCCGCGCCTGGTGGATGCGACGGTGAGCGGCATTCCGGGCACGGTGGTGCTGCTCGAGGTCTACGACGAGACGCGCACCCGGCTCGCGGCGGTCAGCGCCGAGGCCGAGGGCCAGCCGGCCCGCTTCCCCAACCTCACCGTGCGCGGGAAGCTGCTCCTCCGGGTGGCGGCCGGTCGCAAGGGGGGTGGCGGCACCTACACCCTGTCGGTGCGCTACGGCGAGCCGAGACCGGGGATGGAGGTGGAGCCCAACGACCGGCACGCCGACGCGACCGAGCTCCAGCCTCAGAACGATGCCTGGACCATCCAGGGCCTCTACGGGTCCCCGGCGGACGAGGACCACTACCGGATCGTCCTCGACACTGCTGCCGATGCGGGCCCTCCCGAAGCGGTCGCCGCGCCCGACGCCGGCGCCACCGCCACCACCGCGGCGCCGTCTCCGCCGTCCGAGCCGCCGCGCCAGGAGGGGTTCCCGGCGCAGCCTCCGCCCCTCGGCGGAGCACGCGCCGAAGTCGACGCCGGGCCGGTGGTGCCAGAGCCGCCGCGGGTGGCGCTCCGCCTCGAGCTGAGCGGGGTGGCCGGGGTCCGTCCGGAGATCCAGGTGCTGTCCGAGGCGGAGGCGACGCTGTTCACCGCCCGCGGCACCGAGGGACAGCCGCTGTCGCAGCGCAACGTGGCGGTGCGGGCCACGGACCGGGTCATCGACGTGGTGGTGAAGAGCGCCTGGACCGGCACCGGCAAGGACGCCCGCCGGGGCTTCGACCCCGAGGCACCCTACACCTTGACCGTCTCCCGCGAGGCCGCCGGGGCCAACGCCGAGTACGAGCCCAACGACGACCTGGCGCACGCCACGCCGCTTCCGCTCGATGGCTACCGCGAGGGTTTCCTCACCCCCAAGACCGATGTCGACACCTACGTGGTGCGGCCACCCCAGCCTTCCCTGGTGCGCTTCGAGCTGAGCGGGGTGGAGAAGCTGGACCTCCAGCTCTCGCTGGTCGAGCCGGGCAGCAAGCCCGGGACGGAGAAGGTTCTCCAGCGCTCGAACGACGGGGCGGTGAAGGAGCCGGAGCGGCTGAACAGCGTGGCCTGCAACAAGGAGTGCTTCGTCAAGGTCGAGGGCGCTCTCCGCAAGGTGGACGGCAAATGGGTGCGCGAGTTCGAGAACCCCGACCAGCCGTACCGGCTGACCGCCCGTGCCATCCCCGACGACGGCAGCGAGGAGCGCGAGCCGAACGACACCGCGGACCAGGCCACCCCGCTCACCCTGGGCAAGCCCATCCGGGGCACCGTGTACCCGAAGAAGGACGTTGACTACTTCCGCCTCGACCTCTCGGACCGTCCGGTGAAGACGGCGCTCAAGGCGACGCTGACCGGCATCCTCAAGGTGAACGTGGCGCTCTTCCTCTACCAGCGGGCCGAGGACGGTTCGCTGTCGCTGGTCCAGACCGCGGACCGCGCCAAGGCAGACGCGCCGGAGGTCATCCGTTACGCCGCCGACCCGGGCATCTACCTCTTGAAGGTGCAGGATTCGAAGAACCGGGAGTCCAACTTCCAGGACAGCTACCAGCTCACGGTGGAAGAAGACACGCAGTAGGGCTGTTGCAGGGCCCCCGCCGGCCATGCCGATCCCCGGCGAGTGGCCGCGGCTCCAGCCCTTGCCCGCGCGCCCCTGACCTCGGCCTCGCTCAGTGGGGGGACGGGGCCTTGAGCACCGCGGGCGCTGCGGTGCGCGGTGGCGGTGAGCCGGCCGGGACCGTGGTCACCGGCGCGGGCTCAGGCGGCTTGAGCACGTCGGCCATGGCCATCGGGCTGTCGGTGCTCGAGGGCCCGAGCCGCCCGGCGAGCTCGAGCGCCGACTGGGCGAGGTCCTGGAGCCCGAGGCTGCTCCGGTCCAGCTCGCGCTGCAGTGCCGCGGCGGCCTCGAACTCCTCCCGGGTGGGGGTGGTCCGGCGGTCGGCGGCCCGGAGCGCGAAAGTGGTGGTGCTCTGCTTGCGAAAGGCGTCGAGCAGCCGCGGGAGCAGCGCCTGGCCGTCGGCGTCGAGCGCATCCTGGGTGTAGCCCTTGAGGCCACGGCGGTTTCCGAACCAGACCCGGCCCGCCGCCCCGAATCCACCGGCCGAGACAGAGGGGAGGTCCTCCACCACCAGCACCGGGTTCGCCCGGGCGGGGAACTCCGACGAGAGCAGTCCGTAGACCAGCGTGCCGTCGTCCCGGGGGCGAACCTCGGCGATCAGATTTCCGAAGGGGAAGTACGGGTCCACGGCGGTGCGCACCGCGGTGAGGAGCTGGGCCCGGCGGTCGGAGTCGAGCTGGGCGACCTCGGAGCGCGGCGGCCCCGCCTTGAGGGTGGTCATGAGCGCGGTGAGCTGGTCGATGCCCACCACTACGTTGAGCGCGCTGCCCCGGGTGTACCCGGCGTGGAACAGGCCCACCAGCTCGAACTCGCCGGTCTTGCACGAAACCGCGAGCACCGGCGAGCCGGAGTTGCCCTGCGAGAGCAGCGCGTCGATGACGAAATCGTCGTGGTTCCAGTCCTTGAAGCGGTCGTGGTCGTGCTCGGAGACGACCTTGCCCACGTTGGTGGCGCTGAACACCCCGAGCGGGAAGCCACGCACGTCCACCACGTTCCGGACCCGGAGCGCGCTGCTCCTCCCCATCTTCCAGGGGAGCACCGGCAGGGTCTTCGCCGAGCGGAGCACTGCGGCGTCGAGCGCCACGTCGGAGACCACCCGGGTGAGGGGCAAGTCGTCCGGGGTGTAGTTGTCCGCCTCGTTCTCCACGATGCGCAGAACGTCCGAGACCCGCTTGCAACCGGCAGGGACACCGTCGACCCGGTGGTCTTCGTCGGTGACCGCCGGCCACTCGGCGACGTGCTGGTTGGTGAGGAGCAGGGTCCCCTTGTCGTCGCGCCGGTAGGCGAAGGCCGTGCCGTGGGCGGTGGCGGTGCGGCGCTTCTTGCGGAGCGAACCGTCGGGCCCGTAGCTGGGGCACTCGTAGACTGCGGTGGTACGGACACAGAACGTATAGGCCTGCTGCTGCTGCTCGGCCCGGCGGGCCGCGGCCGAGAGCGCGGTCAGGTCGTCGGCGTACTCGCCGAGGCAGAACGAGGGCTCGGTGTGATCGGGAGCGACGGGAATCGGGCCGTCGGCAGCGGGTGCGGCAACCGAGAGCAGGGCGGCGAGCAGGGTCAGCGAACGGAGTGGAGGCGACACGACTTCCATCTTTCTCCAGATTCCTTGATGTTTGTGTCCTCAACCATCCCACATTGACGTTGGATTCCGGACTGAACGAGATCGACACATGAGGGACGTGAGACGACTGCTGCGCGACCTCGGGCGAGAGATCGAGCGACTTGCCCAGCGCAACGAGTTCCTCGAGCAGAAGCTGGAAAGCATCACCGGCGCGCTCCAGGGCGCAGTTCGGGTCGGCGCTGCGACTCCCCGCTCGGAACGGCGCCGACGCCAGCGAACCGGGGGGCGGCGTGGCGCTCCGTCCAAGTTCGACGACGCTCAGGCTCGGAAACTCCGGAAGGAGTACGAGAAGGGCGCCACCAGCGCCCAGCTGGCGGAAAGGCACCAGGCCGCGCTCCCCACCATTCTCGGCACCCTCAGGCGAGCGGGGACCACGCTCCGCCGCGGCCGCCCGAGCAAGAAGCGCTCGCGGGGGCTCAGGGGGCCTCGTTCAGCGCGCCGCAGTGGGGGCAAGGGAACGAGTGCTCGAGGGCGAACTTCGGCGCAACCCGGGCGAGCACCACCCTCTCGCAGGCCCCGCAGAGGAAATCGAGCCCGGCGTGCGGTTCGAAAGCGAACGCCTCGAGCTCACCGCGGACGGTGAACGGTGGGCGGTTCGACCGCGAGACGACCGTCATCTGGATCGCTGCCACGGCACGGACTCCTGAGGGTGACATTGCCCCTCGCCCCTCTGACATCGAGGGCACCGGGGCCGGACTCTGCCCGTGCTTCCGCGGGGTTTGGCGGTCGGAGCTGGTCCGGTTACCGTCCGCATCCGTGAAATCGCTCCCGCTACTGACCCTGCTCCTCGCCACTGCGGTCCTCGCCAGCACCGCCGTCCAGATGGACCTCCCGGCCCTCACCGCCGCCGCCTCCGACGTCGTGGAGGCGCGCGTCGTCTCCTCCACCGCCTCCTGGACCGGCGACCATCGGCGGATCGTCACCCACGTCGTGGTCGAGGTGGGCGAGGCCTGGAAGGGCACAGCCAGCGGCCGCATCACGGTGGTCCAGCCGGGCGGCGAGCGTGACGGTATCGGCCAGCACGTCTCGGGCGTGGCTCGTCTCGCCAGCGGGGAGAGGGTGGTGCTGTTCCTCGAGCGCTCCGGGCCGTACCACCGCGTCGTGGGGCTGGCCCAGGGCGTGTACCGGATCGTCTCCACCCAGAGCACGGCCGAGCTGCGGGCGGTCCCGGCCGCGCTGGAGGGACTTGATCTCGTACCGCCTCCAGGGGGCGCGCCGGCGGTCCGGGTCGCCCTGCCCCTGTCCGAGCTCCGCGGCCAGGTGCAGGCGGCGCGATGAAGGCGTCGGTCGCCGTTCTCCTCTCCGGGCTGCTCCTCGGCCAGTCCATGCTGCAGTACGTCCGGACCAAGACCGAGGACGGACAGCACTGCTTCCGCTGGGCGGTCGCCGCCGGCGCGCGCGGCACGGTGGCCTTCGTCCAGAGCACCGAGGGACTTCCCAGCCTGGGCGCCGGCGTGTTCGATGCCGTCTCCCGCTCCGCGCAACCCTGGCAGGCGCAGCTCCAGGCGTGCGGCAACCTCGACCTGGCCGAGGGGAACCGCTCGAGCTCACGGACCATCGGCTACGCCCAGAGTGGCCCGAACGAAAATCTCATCCTGTTCCGCACCCGTCCCTGCTCCGCAGTGGTGCCGGCAGGAGACCCGTGCGTGGCCGCGGGCAGCTGCGGCAACGCCTACGACTGCTGGGACCACTCGAGCAGCATCGTCGCGCTCACCACCTCGAGTTACGTGACGACCACCGGGGTGGTGCTCGACGCCGACGTGGAGCTCAACGCCGCCACCGCCTACCCCACGATCGTCGACTCACCTCCCTGCGCTCCCGGGGCCATCTCCACGGGCTGCGTGGCGAACGACGTCCAGAACGCGATGACCCACGAGCTGGGGCACGTGCTGGGGCTGGCCCACGCCCCGGACTCGAGCTCGACCATGTACGCCAACGAGCCGCTGGGCGAGACCTCGAAGCGGGTGCTCGACTCGGGAAGCAAGCAGTTCGTCTGCGACGTGTACCCGGCCGGCCGCGCCTCCAACGACTGCGCGTCGAGCTCGGCGGGAAGCACCTCCTCGGGCTGCAGCGGCGCCCCGGACGGGGGCAGCGTGACCCCGCTGCTCGCGCTCTTGCTCGGCGTATTCGCCCTGCGCCCTCGTCGGCGAGGCGTCTGACCCCCGCGCGTCCGGAGGCCGGGCGCACGTTGTCCGTTTCTGGGATTCGCCGTGCCGCGTGCGCTGCCCCGGCAGCGCCTCCCGAGGGCCGTCAGAGGTGTCTGACACCTCGAAAAGCCCCGTGATTTCAGGGGGGTGGTCCTTCGGACCCCGGATGGCACGACGCTCGCTATCGGCTGCGGCCAGCCTCCCCGTGGACATCCCTCGCGAAAGAGTTCGAAACCTCCGTCCGGTTTACCTCGCCGGCGGGGCCACCGTGCTGGTGGCCCTGCTCGCCCTGGGCCTCACCCGGGTCAAGCCGGCAGCCCCGTCGGTGGAGAAGAGCGGCGTGTGGATCGACACCGTCCACCGGGGGGCGATGCTCCGGGCGGTCAAGGGGCCGGGCACCCTGGTCCCCGAGCACATCCGGTGGATCACCGCCGACACCGCCGGCCGCGTGGAGCGCATCCACCTCCGCCCCGGCGCCGCGGTGAAGGCGGACACCCCGCTGGTCGAGCTCTCCAACCCCGACGTGATGCTCCAGTCGCTCGAGGCCGAGCGTCAGGTCTCCTCCGCCGAGGCGGATCTGCTGGCGCTCAAGAGCAACCTGGCCACCGATCGGCTCCGGCAGGAGTCCACCGTGGCACAGCTGGAGACCGACACCGCCGACGCGCGGCGACGGGCCGAAGCCGACCGGAAGCTCCACGCCAAGGCCATGCTCTCGGACATCGACACCGGCCTGAGCAGCGACCGGGCGAACGACCTCTCCGAGCGGCTCAAGCTCGGGAAGGACACGGTGCAGGTGCTGCAGCGCAGCCTGGCGGACCGCACCCGCGCCGTCACCGACCAGCTGGAGAAGCTCCGGGCTGTGGCCCGCTTCAGAAAGCAGCTGGTGGACTCGATGAACGTCCGCGCCGGCGACGACGGCATCCTCCAGGACCTGCCGCTCGAGCTCGGCCAGTGGGTCACCCCCGGCACGTTGCTCGCCAAGGTGGTCCAGCCCGGCGAGCTCAAGGCCGAGCTGCGCATTCCCGAGACACAGGCCCGTGACGTCGCGCTCGGCCAGCACGTCGAGGTCGATACCCGGAACGGCATCGTCCCCGGCCACGTGCGCCGGGTGAACCCTGCTGCCTCCCAGGGCACGGTGCTGGTGGAGGTGGAGCTGGAAGGTGCGCTGCCCAAGGGCGCCCGGCCGGACCTGACCGTCGAGGGCACCATCGAGATCGAGAAGCTCCCCGACGTGCTCTACGTGGGCCGCCCCGCCGGCGCGCAGCCCGAGAGCACGGTGGAGCTGTACCGCCTGGCCCCAGGAAGCGACACCGCGCAGCGCACCCGCGTGGCCCTGGGACGCAGCAGCGTGAACACCATCGAGGTGAAGAGCGGGCTGTCCGAGGGAGACCGGGTGGTGCTCTCGGACATGTCCGCGTGGGACGCCAGCGAGACCGTGAGGCTCCGATGAACGACACTGCAGTCCAGGCCGTAGCTCGAGACGCTCGCCCCGCCGCCGGACAGCGGCTGCTCCATCTGGAGGGCGTGACCAAGGTCTTCCTCACTGACGAGGTGGAGACCCACGCGCTTTCCAACGTGCACATGACGGTGCACCAGGGCGAGTGGGTGGCCATCGTCGGCCCCTCGGGCTCGGGCAAGACGACCTTGCTCGCCATCCTCGGGCTGCTCGACACGCCGACGTCGGGGAACTACCTGCTCGACGGCCGTCCGGTGTCCGGGCTGAGCGCGTCCCAGCGGGCCTGGGTCCGGAATCGGCAGATCGGCTTCATCTTCCAGAGCTTCAACCTCATCGGCGACCTGACGGTGTTCGAGAACGTGGAGCTCCCCTTGACCTACCGGGGCATGCCCGCGGCGGAGCGGAAGCGGCGGGTGGAGAGCGCGCTGGAGCGGGTGGGCATGGCCCATCGCCGCAAGCACCTCCCGGGGCAGCTCTCGGGCGGTCAGCAGCAGCGCGTGGCGGTGGCCCGGGCTGTGGCCGGCGACCCGCTGCTCCTGCTCGCCGACGAGCCCACCGGAAACCTCGACTCGAAGAACGGCCAGGCGGTGATGGAGCTGCTGCGCGAGCTGCACGCCGGCGGGGCCACCCTCTGCATGGTCACCCACGACCTCGGTCACGCCAAGCTCGCCACCCGCACGGTGAGCCTCTTCGACGGCCGGGTGGTGGAGGACGACACCGCGGGCGCGCTGGGGTGATCGGGGCGATGGACGCCAGAGCAGAGCATCGGGCTGCGATCCTGCTGCTGCTCGCCACCGTGCTGCTCGCGGTGGGCGTCCGCCTCTCCGAGGATCCGGCGGTCGCCGCCGCGGCGCGCACGGTGCGCACCCGCCCCCTCGAGCACGCCGCCGCCGCGGCGGACTGGGCGGCGCAGGTGCTGTGGAGCCAGCAGCCGCGCCCGGAGCGCGTGGCCCACATGGGCTGCCAGGGGAGGCGCTGGGAATGATCCGAGTGAAGAACCTCGAGAAGTCGGTGCGCTCCGGCACGGGCGCGCTGTTCCTGCTCCGGAACGTGAACCTCGCGGTGGAGAAGGGAGACTTCCTCACCCTGATGGGCCCGTCGGGCGCGGGGAAGAGCACCCTGCTGGCGGTGCTGGGGATGCTCGACGCCGACTGGACCGGCGAGTACGAGCTGGACGGAAACCAGGTTCACCGGTTGCCGCCGCGTGACCGTCAGGCGCTCGCCCGGCGCCACGTGGGGTTCGTCTTCCAGCGCTACCACCTGCTCGACGACCTGACCGTGGCCGAGAACCTCGAGGTCCCGCTGGGATACCGGGGGTTCTCGCGCAAGGAGATCCAGGCCCGGGTGGCGGACACGCTCGACCGCTTCCGCATCGTGGGAAAGAAGGACCTCTACCCTTCCCAGCTCTCGGGCGGCCAGCAGCAGCTGGTGGGGGTGGCCCGGGCCATCATCCACGAGCCCAGCCTGCTGCTGGCCGACGAACCCACCGGAAATCTGCACTCGGAGCAGGCCACGGAAATCATGGCGCTGTTCCGGCGTCTCAACGCCGAAGGCACCACCATCGTCCAGGTGACCCACAGTGCAGACAACGCCAGTTACGGAAGACGCACCCTCCACATGGCCGACGGCTGGCTCCGGGACTAGGAGGAAACGCACCGTGTCCCTGGCCCAGCCCCGCATCCTGGTCGCGGACGACCAGCCGGACGTGGTGGAGGCCCTCCGGCTCCTCCTCAAGGCCAACGGCTTCAGCGTGGTGCCCACCAGCTCTCCCTCCGGCGTCCTGGGCGCGGTGGAGACCGAGGACGTGGACGTGGTGCTGATGGACCTCAACTACACCCGCGACACCACCTCGGGCCGCGAGGGCCTGGAGCTGCTGGCCAGGCTGCAGCAGCTCGACCCGCAGCTGCCGGTGGTGGTGATGACCGCCTGGGGCAGCGTGGAGGGCGCGGTGGACGCGATCCGCGGCGGGGCCCGCGACTACGTCACCAAGCCCTGGGACAACACCCGGCTGGTCACCACCTTGCGGAGCCAGGTCGAGCTGGGGGACGCGCTGCGGCGCAGCCGCCGGCTGTCGGCGGAGAACGAGCGGCTGCAGACCCGCGCCCCGGGGATGGTCGCCGAGTCGCGGGCGATGAAGGCGGTGCTGGAGCTGGTGGACCGCATCGCCCCCTCGGACGCCAACGTGCTCATCACCGGCGAGCACGGGACGGGCAAGGAGGTGGTGGCCCGGCGCATCCACGCCATGAGCCACCGCGCCGGCAAGCCGTTCGTCCCGGTCAACGCCGGGGCGGTGAGCGAGGGCGTGTTCGAGAGCGAGCTCTTCGGACACGTCAAGGGCGCCTTCACCGACGCCAAGGCGGACCGGACCGGCTGCTTCGAGCTCGCCGACCAGGGCACGCTCTTCATGGACGAAGTGGCGAACATGCCGCTGGGACAGCAGGCCAAGCTGCTCCGGGTGCTGCAGACCGGCGAGTTCCACCCGGTGGGGAGCAGCCGCGTCCGCCGGGCAGACACCCGGGTGCTCGCCGCGACCAACGCCGACCTGCACGCCGGGGTGAAGTCCGGCGCCTTCCGCGAGGACCTCCTGTACCGGCTGAACACGGTGGAGGTGGTGCTCCCGCCGCTCCGCGACCGCCGGGAGGACATTCCCGTACTGGCCAGCGCCTTCCTCGCCGCGCAGGCCGCCCGCTACCGCAAGCCGGTGCAGCGCTTCGGCGCCGCGGCGCTCAAGGCGCTGCTCGAGTACCCCTGGCCGGGCAACGTCCGTGAGCTGGAGCACTGCGTGGAGCGGGCGGTGCTGATGGCCCGCGGCGCCGAGCTCACCCCGGAGGACCTGGTCCTCCGTCCGCGCGACGGCGGGGCCCGGGTCGAGGACATGACCCTGGAGGACTCCGAGCGGTACCTCATCCAGCGGGCGCTCGGGCGTACCGACGGCAGCGTGAGCGATGCGGCGAGGCTGCTCGGCCTGTCGCGCAGCGCGCTGTACCGTCGGCTCCAGCAGTACGGGCTGAAGGCCAGCTGACCTGGCATTCTCGGCCCTGGTCGGACATGGGTCGATTCCTCACCTTCGAGCGGAGGCTCGCCCTCGGCGCAGCATTGGCGGTGCTGCCGGGGCTGGTGCTGGCCGCGGTGCTCGCCTTCCACGCCCTGCCCCCGGGCTGGCTCCGCTGGGCACTGGTGGGCGGGGCGCTCGCGGCCTCGCTGGTGGTGGTCGCACAGCTCCGGGCCCGGCTGGTCCTCCGGCTCAAGACGCTGAGCAACCTGGTCTCCGCGCTCCGTGAGGGTGACTACTCCGTCCGGGGGCGCGACGCGGACCGCGACGACCCGCTGGGCGAGGTCGTCTGGGAGGTGAACGCGCTGGGCGACCAGCTCCGCACCCAGCGTCTCGGGGAGCTGGAGGCCAGCGCCCTGCTCGGGCAGGTGCTGGAGGAGATCGACGTCGGCATCTTCGCCTTCGACGACGTCCCCGCGCTCCGGCTGGTCAACCGGGCCGGAGCCAGGCTGCTGCAGCGAGCGCCCTCGCACCTGCTGGGCCGCGACGCGGAATCGCTGGGAATGGCCGGCCTGCTGGAGGGCGACACGCCGCGACGGGTGGACACCGACTTCGGCGGACAGGGCGGCCCATACGAGCTGCGCCGCTCGCAGTTCCGCCGTGAGGGGCTGCCCCACACCCTGGTGGTGCTGGCCGACCTCCGGCGGGTGGTGCGTGAGGAGGAGCGTGCGGCGTGGCAGCGCATCGTCCGGGTGCTCAGCCACGAGATCAACAACTCGCTCGCCCCCATCCAGAGCATCGCCGCCAGTCTCCAGGGGGTACTGGGCAAGGGAGAGCCCTCGGAGTGGGTGCCGGACGTGCGCTCCGGACTGACGGTGGTCGCCCGGCGGAGCGAGGCGCTCTCGCGGTTCCTCGCCGCCTACGCCCGGCTGGCGAAGCTGCCGCCGCCGAGCCTGACAGCGGTGAGCGTGCCGGCGCTGGTGCAGCGGGTGACTGCGCTCGACCGCACCCCCGGAGTGCGGGTGGTGCCGGGACCGCCGGCGTGGGTCCGCGGCGATGCCGACCAGCTGGAGCAGCTGCTGATCAATCTCATCAAGAACGCCGTCGAGGCGGCGAGCACCACCGGGGGCGGGGTCAGCATCGGCTGGCAGGAGGCGCCCGGCGAGGTGGAGCTGGTGGTCTCGGACGAAGGACCGGGGCTGCTGGACTCGCGCAACCTCTTCGTCCCCTTCTACACCACCAAGCCCGAGGGCTCGGGCATCGGGCTGGTGCTGTGCAGACAGATCGCCGAGGCGCACCGGGGGACGCTCAGCCTGCGCAACGCGGAGGGTCGCCGGGGGTGTGACGCCCGGCTCCGGCTCCCCCGGGTGGCGCCGCCACAGGAGGCACAGCTTCCATCGGCCTGAGAGGTGCGGGCTCGGGACGCCCGGTCCCAGAACCGCACACCCCTCCGGCGCCCAGCCCGGGTCGGAGCGGGAGTGTTCCACGGCCCACCGCTTGCTCAGGGACGTGGCGCTGCGGTGTCGTCGGGAGGCATCGATGTCGCCCCTCGGGCTGGGAGTCCGTCATGCACTGCGCCGGACCGCGCGCGCCCCGGCCTTCTCCGCGGGGGTCGTCCTCACGCTCGGGCTGTGCATCGCAGCCAACGCGATCATCGCCACCGGCATCGAGGGGGTGCTCCTCCGCGCACTGCCGTTCCGGGACCCCTCGCGCCTGGTGTGGATCTGGTCCACGCGGACCGACCGCGACCGCGCCTTCTTCTCGGTCCCCAACTTCGAGGACACCCGCGCCCGGACCACCCGCCTGGACGCGCTGGTGGGCCTGGCGACCTGGGGGGTGAACCTGAGCGGTGACGGACCCCCGGTGCGCCTCACCGGCATCCGTGCCTCGGGCGAGCTGGGGGCCTTGCTCGGCGTCGTCCCGGTGCTGGGCCGGATGCTCGAGCGCGGCGACGACGACCCTTCCCGCCCGGCGGTGGTTCTGCTCGGGCACCGGCTCTGGGTCGACCGCTTCGGGCGCTCGCCGTCGGTGCTGGGGGCGACGCTCATCCTGGACGGTGAGCCCACCACGGTGGTGGGTGTGTTGCCCGAGACGTTCTCGCTCCCCAACCTCTCCACCGAGCTGCTCGCTCCGCTGCGGGCCGCTGCGGACCCTCGTCGCCACGAGCGCGGCTCCAATTTCCTGCGGGTCATCGCCCATCTCGCGCCTGGGGCCACCGTGGCCCAGGTGCGCCAGGAGCTGGCGGACATCACCGCCGACCTGGCGGTGCGCTACCCCGAGGAGGACGCCAAGCTCGCCGCGCCGCGCGTGCGAACCCTCCAGGACGAGTGGGTGGGCGCGTACCGGACGGGATTTCTCTTGCTCGGCGCGGCCGGAATCCTGTTGTTGCTCATCGCCACCGCGAACCTCTCCAGCCTCTTTCTCGCCCGGGTGGCCGCGCGCCGCTCCGAGCTCGCCGTGCGCTGGGCCCTGGGAGCGAGCCGGGGCGCGCTGCTGACCGACCTGGCCGCGGAGGCCACGCTCCTCACCGGGACGGGAACCGCTCTGGGTCTGCTGCTGGCCTGGCTGGGGCAGGACGTCCTGCGGCGGCTCGCGCCGGCCGATCTGCCCCGCCTCGCCGAGCTGGGGCTCGACTGGCGCATCGCGCTCTACGCCGCGGGCCTGCTGGTGGCGGTGACCGCGCTGCTGGTGGCCGGGGCGGCGGCGGCCTCCTCCGCCCCTCGCACCGCGGCGGAGCTGACCACGCATGCGACCGCGGGACGCTCCGCGCTCCAGCTCCGGGCGGTGCTGGTGGCGACGGAGGCGGCTCTGGCCGGCGTGCTGCTGGTGGCGGTGGGCCTCCTCTGGAGGAGCGAGTCGGCGCTGCTCCGCGTCGACCCCGGCGTGCGTCTGGCCGGGCTGTCGGTCACCCGGATCTCGCTGCCCGCCGCGCGCTACCGGACCCCGGCCGCGCTGCGTGGCTTCCACGATGTGCTGGAAGAAAGGGTGGCGGAGGACGCCCGGATCGCGCTGGTCAACGTGCTTCCGCTGAGCGGGGTGAACAGCCGCACCGACTTCGACATCGTCGACCGTCCGGCGCCCTCGCGGACGGCGCAGCCCGGCGCCCAGACCCGCTGGGTGAGCCCGGCGTACTTCGAGACGGCGGGTATCCGGGTGCGGGAGGGGCGCGGGTTCGGACCCGAGGACGATGCGGAGCACCCGCGGGTGGTGGTGGTGGACGAGGCGCTGGCCCGTGCCTTCTGGCCGGGCACGAGCCCGCTCGGGGCGACGCTCCACGTGAGCTTCACCGCCGAGCCCGCGGCCGACTACCGGGTGGTGGGCGTGGTGGCCAGCGTGAAGCACGAGGCGCTGGACGAGGCCCCCGCCGGTACGCTCTACGCCCCGCTGTACCAGGTCCCCGGGCCGGTGGTGCCGTACCTCCGGACCGGCCTGTCGGTGCTGGTACGGCCGGAGCGGACCGGGCCCGCGCTTGCCCGGCGGATGGTCGATGCCATTCACGCGGTCGACCCGGAGATTCCCGTCTCCGCGGTCCAGTCCGGCGAGTCGCTGCTCGGCGGCGTGCTGTCGGCGCGCCGATCGGCGGTGCGACTCCTCGAGCTGTTTGCCATCGCCGCGCTCGCGCTCTGCCTCTCGGGGCTGTACGCGGTGCTGGCCTACGCGCAGGTGCAGCGGCGCCGGGAGCTGGCCATCCGCAGCGCGCTCGGGGCCACACCGCTCACCCAGGCAGGCTCGGTGCTGCGTGCCGGGGTGCGCTGGGTGGGCGCCGGCGGCCTGCTCGGAACCACGCTGGGTACGCTGGGCGCCTCCGCCTTCACCAGGCTCCTCTTCGGCGTCCACCCGCTCGACCTGCCCACCCTCGGTGGTGTCCTCGCGGTGCTGGTGCTCACCGCCGTTCTGGCGAGCATCTGGCCGGCGCTGCAAGCGGCGCGCACCTGCCCGGACCGGCGCTGGCCGCCGACTAGAGGCGACTCGAGGGCAGCGCTCGGCTGCCGAGAATCCGCGTGCGGCCGCTCCGTACGGCTCAGGACATCGATGCCCCTCGCTCCAGAAGCAGCGCGCGGAGGAGCGAGCGGTGGCAGCGGGTCTCGTCCTCGCAGTAGCAGCCGACGGAGAAGTCGGTGCGGTGGGAGAGCGCAGCCAGGAGGTCGAGCACGTGGCTCGCCTCCGGCCGCGCCATCTCCTTCCGGTATGCGCGGACGAACCTCTTCCAGGCCGGATCGCTCATCTCCCCGCGGAACGCGGTCATCGTCTCCGCCGATGGCGCGAGAAGCGGGAACCACAGGTCGTAGAAGTCACGGGCGGCGATCTGCTCCTTGCGGACCCCGCGGGGCGGACGGCGCACGGTGCCGATCCGCAACCCCTCCCCGGGTGCGCGCCCCGTTCCCAGCCGGACCACTCGCATGCTCACGACGCGGAAGCTGTCTAGCGACGGGGCGTCCCGGGAGGCAATGAAATCTTGAAACCCCGGTGGAGGTCGCGCCCGAGCGAGTCGGCGGCCTGGGTCGAAGACGCCCGCAGCCCTCGCTCCGCCTCGGAGCCGGATGAGCCGATTTAGATTCCCATCCCCGCGTCCACGAGTTCATCATGGATCACCGGGTGCTGTTGGCCTGACGAGGACCTCTCTGTCGAGGTGGAAAGGGCCTCTTGCTGGAGCGAGCAGCAACGCGTGCGGTCGCCCGCATCGCGGTTGTGCTGGCCGTGGTCCCGCTGGCCGGCGCCCCGGGCGTAGCGAGGGCCGCCCCGAACGGCTGCGATCTACCACTGACGGTGACACCGACGACCATCCCCGCCGGCTCCCGCGAGGCCCGGGTCCGGATTCCCGCGAGGCTTCCCGCGAGCCTCTCCGGCATCCAGGTCCGCAGCAGCAGCGGAACGGTCAGCCCGCCGGTCGCCGTCAGGGCGAACGTGGTCACGGCGGACTACACGGTCGACCCCGCTTCCCCGCAGCTCGTCATCGTCGCTGCGGTGAGCCAGAGAGCGTGCGGATTCTCGGTGGTTCGGGTCGCCGCGGCCTCTGACGCCGCCGTCCCCGCGCACCCCGCGACCGTGGCGGTGGTCGAGCCCGCAGCTGCGCCCGCCGAGCGCGAGGCCGAGGTAATGGTCTACGTCTTCGCCGTCGACGCGCGCGGCGCGGCCCGACGCGGAAGCGCCCCGACGTTCCGACCGGCCGCCGGGGTCATTACCCGCGTCGATCCACTCGGGCCCGGAGTCTGGCGTGGGCGCTGGAGCGTGCCGTCCGGGGACGCCAGGGCCAGCGCGGTGGAGGTCGCCTTCGGGTCGGAGTCGCCCGTTTCGGGTTCCCTGGCCCGGACGGCCGGCACGCCAGCGAGCATCGAGATCACCCCGGACCCGGACCGCCCCACGGTCGTCACCGGAACTCCGACTTCCGTGACCGTCCGTCTTCGGGATTCCGTCGGCAATCCGACCGATGCGGCCCTGCAGGTGGAGTCCGACGTGGGGACGATCGACGAGCCGGTCCGCCTCGAGCCCGGCGTCTACCGGGTGCCGATCACCGCGCCTCCGGGCACACTGCAGAGCTCGATGACGCTCACCGTCATCGCGGGCCGGGCAGTCGCCAGCGCTACCCTCCCCGTCACGCCCGCGACTGCGGCGAAGATCACCATCGAACCGCACGCACCGATCAGCGCGGACGAGCACGCCCCGGGAGAGCTGGTGGTCCTCGCGGTCGAGGTGGTCGACGCCTTCGGCAACCCCGCGAGCGACGTTCCGGTGGGCTCGGCGGAACGCGGTGAGTTCCGGGAGGCCATGGCCGTCAGACCGGGTCGCTGGGCCTTGCCCTACCTCCCACCCCGGCTCTCGGAGGATACCGTCGACCCGGTTGTCATCCGGGCGGGTGCCACCTCCACCACGCTGAACCTGGAGCTGCTGGCGAAACGCCTCTTTTTTTCCCTGGGGCTGAAGGCCGCGGTGGCGGTGGGAGGGAGTGTGGGACCCGCCGTGGGGGTCGAGGGCGGGGTGTGGAGGCGCTTCGGCCGCACGCAGCTTGGCCTGGTGCTCGACGTGAGCTGGTGGACGCTCTCGCAGTCGAACAGCACGACAATCGGCGGCGCAGCCGCGACCTACGACGCGACGCAGAACCATCTCCCCTTCCTTCTCTCGCTGGCCTGGCGGCTGCCGTTCGCAGGCCACTGGATGCTCTGGGCGAGCACCGGCGCCGGGGGCAGCTTGGTCTCCAACAGCGCCCGGCTGGAGGGTCAGCCCTCGGTCAACGAGAGCGGGCTTGCCCCGGCGGCGACTCTCTCAATCTCCGCGGGTCCGCGGCTCGGGCCGGGAGCCCTGTTCCTCGAGCTCCGCGTCACCTGGATCGGCGATCCGGGGCTCTCGACGCTGAGCGGGTCCAGCACCACATTCCTCGGTCTGCTCGGGTATCGCTTCGATGTCGACTAGGAGCAGACTTCCCTTGATTCTCGCAGTCGTCGCCCTCGTCAGGTGTGGGGACACCGAGCTCCCCAGCCCCGCGCCCACGTCGGTCAGCCCCGGCCGCGGCTTCGCGGGCAACGCCACGCCGGTCGTGATCCAGGGCAACGGCTTCTCCGTCCGCACCGTCCAGTCGGCGTCGGGCGGTGCACCCACGGTGGACGAGACCTTCCAGGCATGGATGGGAGACCAGGCGCTGCTCGACGTTCACCGGGTCGACCAGCAGACGCTCACCGCCACCGTTCCGGCCGGGCTCTCCCCCGGGGTCAAGACCCTGCGCGTCCAGGGGCCGTTCGGCACCTCCGGTGAGCTTCCCAATGCCTTCACGGTCGAGGGCACTGCCCTGGCTTCGATCTCCGCCACCATCGCCGCCGCGCCGCCAACGGTCAGCATCGGCCAGGTGATCACGGTCACGGCGACGGTCACCAACACCGGGACGACCTCGGCCACCGGCGCCGCACCCACCCCTCCCACGGTGAGCGGGACTGGCGCGGCGGACCCGTCCAGCGGGCCCGATCCAGCCTCGATCGCCACGTTGGGCCCGGGTGAATCGGAAACCTTCACCTGGACCTACTCCGCCACCGGCGCGGGAACGCTCGCCTTCGCATCCTCGGTCCACGCCACCGACAGCTTCTCCGGCACCACGATCACCGCGGTGACCGATCCGGCCAGCCCGGCGACGGTCACGGTGGTGCGCCCGGCGGCGCTGACCGCGAGCCTTCCCTCTTCCGGGGCTGCCGCGTTCGGCCGCGAGTTCACGGTCATGATGACGGTGAACAACACCGGCGGGGCGGCGGTGAAGAACCTGGTGCCGGCTGTGCCCACGGTGGCTCCGAGCGGACTTGCGGCCCTGAAGGCCGGCACCGGGCCGGTCCCGGTCTCCGTCGACTCGCTCCTCCCGGGGGCGAGCGCCACCTTCACCTGGACATTCGTGGCCGGCAACACCCCCGGCAAGGTGCAGTTCTCCTCGAGCGCAAGCGGGAACGACGACAACTCCGGGGCGCCGGTGGCTTCCCCCGTCGCCACCTCGGGTGACTTCACCGTCGGCGCGGCGGGGCTGAACGCCTCGCTGTCCGCCGCGCCGGCGACGGCCAGCGTCGGGCAGCCCCTCACCTTGACGCTGACGGCGACCAACCCCGGGCTCGCGGACGTCCGGAACTTCGCCGTGAGCACCCCCAGCGTCGACTCCACCGATGGCGCCAACGCCGCGCTGGCCACGGGCCCCACTCCGGCGCCGCCCGCGGTGCTCGCCGCCGGACAGACCGTCAACATCGCCTGGACCTACGACCCGGCGTTGACCCCGGGCCTCTCCTCGGGGCACCTCGCCTTCGGGGTCATTGCGAGCGGCACCGACGGGTTCTCCGGCGATCCGATCACCGCGCAGCCCGCGGCGTCGTCCACCGTCCAGTCCCCGCCGACGCTGGTTGCCAGCCTCACCGCGGCGCGGACGCCACCGGTTCCCACCGGCCAGCCCTTCACCGTGAACACCGGCCAGGCATTCACCTTGAGCCTCGCGGTGAGCAACACCGGAGGGGCGTCGGCGGTGGCGGTCACCGCCACGCCGATTGCCGGGTGCGCGGCGCCCTCTCCCGCCTCGTCCACAGTCACGCCCGGGAATCCGGTGGTCTTCCTCTACGCGAGCTGCTCCTCGGCCGCGGCGGGGACGCTCACCCCCTCGGCCTCCGCGTCGGGCATGGACGCCAATAGCCCCTCGACGGCGGTGACGTCGAATCCATCGAGCGTCACAGTGGTCGTGCAAACCCCGGCGGCGGTCACCGCCACCGTGCTGGCAACGTCGCCGTCGACTCTCAGCGTCGGGCAGGCATTCACCGTCACCCTGACCCTGACAAAGACCGGAACGGCCGCGGCCAACGTCACCGGCGTGTCGCTCACCGGCACGACCTGCGCCACCGGCCCCGCGATGCCGGTGAACGCCATCGGCGCAACCCTGAACCTCACCTGGTCCGGGTGCACGGCGCCCGCGACCCCGCAGACGCTCACCTTGGCGGGCTCCGTGACGTGGGTGGACACCAACACCGGGACGGTCCGGACGGCAGGCCCCGTCTCGGCCTCCGTTCCGGTCGTCGCCGCCGCCTTGGTGGCCGCCACGAACATCACCACGACCCCGGCCACCCTGAGCACGGGACAGACCTTCTCCATCACCCTGACCCTCACCAAGTCGGGCGGGGCTGCGGCGAACGTGACCGTCGCCACGACGAGCTACTCCCCGCCCTGCCTGAGCCCGCCGGCGTTCCCGATCAACAACATCGCGGCGACCCAGGCCCTCGTCTGGAGCAATTGCACCGCGCCGTCGACCGCGGGGGCCTTGGCCCTGGCCGGCTCGGCGACCTGGGAGGACGCCAACGTGCCGGGGGTCTTCAACACCACGAACCTGACGGCAACCTCGATTGTCGTGCAGCAGGCCGCCGCGCTGTCGGCCAGCTTCGCGGCCCAGCCGCCTCCCACCGCCAGCGTCGGGCAACCCCTGGCGCTCACGGTCGCGGTGTCGAACACCGCCGGCGCCGGGGGAGCGACCGCGAACAACGTGACCGTCACCGCTTCCGTCACCGGGACGCTCGGCGCGACCGCCTCCTGCACCGGGGCCAGTCCGGGCGCCTCGTCCATCGCCGGGGGTGCGTCGCTGCCGTTCACCTTCACCTGCACCCCACTCACCACAGGCACGCTCACCTTCACCGCCACGGTGAACGGCACGGCGGCGAACAGCGGAACCGCGCTGACCGCGGCCGCCACCACATCGCCGGCGACGACGATCCAGACACCGGCGGCCCTGGCCGTGACCTTCGCCTCGCAGCCCCCGTCCCCGGTCAACGCCGGACAGGTGGTCTCCCTGACCGCGAACGTCCGCAACACCGCTGGGGCGGGCGGGGCGGCGGCGACTACGGTCTCGGTGACCCCGAGCTTCTCGACGGTGACGGGAACAGCGGCCGCCTCCTGCTCCACGGCCTCCCCGGCCTCCTCGACCATCGCCGCCAACTCCACCGTGCCGTTCACCTTCACCTGTACACCCTGGGGGGCGGGAACCCTCACCTTCACCGCGACCGCGAACGGCACCGCAGCAAACACCGGCAACGCGCTCACCGCTGCGGCCACCACCTCGCCGGCGACGATCGTGCTCGCCCCGGTCGTCATCGCCCCCGCGACGGCAAGCGTTCCCCCGAGGGGAGTCCTGACCTTCATCGCCAGCGGCGGAAGTGGATCTGGCTTCACCTGGTCGCTGTCCACCAACGCCTCGGGCGGATCCGTCAACGCCAGCACCGGCGCCTACACCGCCGGCGCGACGGGGAGTGTCACCGATGTGGTCCGGGTCGTCGACTCGCTCGGCAACGCCGCGACCCGCACCGTCGCGGTCGGACCCGGAGTCTCCATCTCCGGAGTGACGGCGGTCGCCCCTCGCGGGTCGGCGACCTTCACCGCGAGCGGCGGCAGCGGCTCGGGCTACGCCTGGTCGCTGTCCACCAACGTCTCGGGCGGGTCCATCAATGCCAGCACCGGCGTCTACACCGCCGGCGCCACACCCAACGTCACCGACGTGGTCCGGGTCGTCGACTCGCTCGGCAACGGTGCCAACCAGAACGTGACGGTCGGGGCGGGCGTCTCCATCTCCGGAGTGACGGCGGTCGCCCCTCGCGGGTCGGCGACCTTCACCGCCAGCGGCGGCAGCGGCTCGGGCTACGCCTGGTCGCTGTCCACCAACGTGTCGGGCGGGTCCATCAATGCCAGCACCGGCGTCTACACCGCCGGCGCCACACCCAACGTCACCGACGTGGTCCGGGTCGTCGACTCCCTCGGCAACGCGGCCACCCAGAACGTGGCGGTCGGGCCTGGCGTCTCGATCAGCGGTCCGGCCACGGTCCCGGTCTCAGGCTCGGCGACCTTCACCGCCAGCGGCGGCAGCGGCTCGGGCTACACCTGGGCGCTGTCCACCAACGCCTCGGGCGGGACCATCAATGCCAGCACCGGCGTCTACACGGCCGGCGCCACACCCAACGTCACCGACGTCGTGAGCGTCCAGGATTCCGTGGGGAATTCAGCCAGCGCCACCGTGTCGGTGACCCCCTAGCCAGCAAGTCCAGGTGTCCATGGGCCGAACCGGGTCGGGCCGCGCCATCTCCGATCGGTAGCGCCGGACGAGTCGCTTCCCAACCTGTCCAGGGTCGGACGCGAGCCTCGGCGGTCAAACTTGAGAATGGAGCCGCTCGCCACCTATTAATTCCTGTCAAACGTATAGTGGCGAGGATTTCTTTTCTACCACCTACCGATTCAGTGTAGTGTCCACCGCATGCCAAGAACGCTCGATCCGATGAGGGCGATCACCGGCGCCCTCCGAGGCCTGGAAGGCGCGATGCGCGCGCTGGTGGAGGAAAACACCCATCTCAGGAAGCAGGTGCTCCTCGACGGGCGGAGCGGGAGAGGTCGGATCGCCCGCGTTGGCCGGGCTGGTGATGGAGTGCCCCGCAAGCGGGGCCGTGCCTTCAAGTTCACCGATGATCAGGCGAACGAGTTCCGCAAGCAGGTCGAGGGTGGCAAGAGCGCCGCCTCCCTGGCCAAGGAGCTGAAGGTCTCGCTCCCCACCATGTACAACACCCTCAAGCGCGCAGGCTGGAAGCCGCGCACCGGGCGCGGGCGAGGATCCGCCGGCCGCACCGTCCGGGTGTCCGACGGGGTCCCGCGCAAGCGGGGGCGGGCCTTCAAGTTCACGGCCAATCAGGCGAGCGAGTTCCGCAAGCAGGTCGAGGGTGGCAAGAGCGCCGTCTCCCTGGCCAGGGAGCTGAAGGTCTCGCTCCCCACCATGTACAACACCCTCAAGCGCGCAGGCTGGAAGCCGCGCACCGGGCGCGGACGAAACCCCACCCGGCGCGCGGCCAGGATGCGCGACGGGGCTCCGCGCAAGCGCGGGCGGGCGTTCAAGTTCACCGTGGATCAGGCGGGCGAGTTCCGCAAACAGGTCGAGGGTGGCAAGAGCGCCGCCTCCATGGCCAAGGAGCTGAAGGTCTCGCTCCCCACCATGTACAACACCCTCCGGCGCGCAGGCTGGAAGGGCCGCAGGTAGCGCAGGGGCTGGCAGGTGGGCGACCGCCCCTGTTCTCTGGAGAACGGGGCCTCCTGGACCCGGTGATGGGTGCGGACGCACGCGTTCCTTGAAGCCGCGCCTCGACCGGTGTCTCATCGGCACCGAGGGGAGCGGGCAGATGCGGCGAAGAGCGTTGCTGATGCTACCTGCGGCGGCGTTCCTGGCAGCGACGACGTTCACCACCACCACGCTCCACCCTCGCCGCTCCGAGGCAGCTCGAGACGAGATTTCACCGATTGCACCTTCACCACCGCGGTGGGCGAGAAGGACCTCCAGTGCGAAGGGCTCACCGAGACCTTTGGAGACGTCTCGGGAGATACCTTCATCCGCCTGTATTACGACTGCAGAGTTCCTTTCCTGCATCTCCACCTGCGGGTTTGTGGATGGGCAGTACGCCGGCTGCGATGGCTACCCCGGCGCGCACAAGGCAATGGGCTGCTCGACCGTGGGCTCGAACATGCCGAGGTAGCTCGCGGGCGCGCTCCGCTCGTCCTCCGGACCGGACAGAGGCGGAGGACTCTCCGCCAGCGCTTCCGGAGACTCCGAAGAGCGGGAGACGGGGGTCGAAGCCGCGACCCTCGCTTGGGAAGCGCATCCGCGGCGATTCCGCCGCTTCCACCGGTTCACACCCGTTGGGCCAGAGTCGTAGTTCCGAGGGCTTGGCCGAGGCGGAGGAGGCCGGGCCCCTTCCATCCGCTCCATCGATTCCACCGGTTCCGCTCCCGCTTGTTTCACCGCTTGCTTCAGGGGTCCGGGGGCAAACCACCGTGCGGACCCAGGGGACCAGTCTGGACCCGAGCGAAGCCACCGCGCCCGTCACCGCCGGAGCCGCCTCCTCGGTCAGCATCTGCTTGATCTGCCGCTCCGCGAGCCTATGGATGCGGCGCATCCACCGCGAGGGCTCGAGCTTCAGCGAGGCCAGCTCCCTCGGCCGAACTACTTGCGGCTGACCGAGGAAGTCGACGTGGAGCTCCTCGGGTCGGACCGGGAGGCCAGGAGCCAGCGCCGACATCTTCTCCAGAAGGTGCCGCAGGCGATCGCGGCTGCCGAGGAGCTCGGCCCGGAGGCGGTCCAGGACCTCGCCCACGACTTCGGCCAGAACGTCACCGACCACCGCTCCGACGGGACTCTCGGCCGAGTCGGCCAACATCCGCGTGAGCTCGCCTGCCGCGCGATCGAGAGCACGAGGGGTGGCAGCCTCGAGCGCCTGGACCAGCGTGCCGCAGCGGCGCTCCGCCTCCCGGAGCACCTGCTCGGCATCCAGCGCGAGCTGCTCGAGTTCCTTCCGTCCGGCATCGCCGGAGGTGGTCGGGCCGCTGGTGATGACTGCGAGGCGGGCCTTCAACGTCGCCGCCACGCCCTGCTGGAGAGCCGCGAGCTTGCGCTCTGCCGACGTCCGGCTCAGGGTGGCCACCTGCGAGACGAGGGGGCCGACCTCCCGCTCGAACCAATCCTCGGCCAGCTGTCGCTCCGTGCCCACCGTGCTCACCAGACCGACCGGAATGTCGACGCCGAGGTGCGAGTGGAGCTGCCCGGCGAGGTAATCGCGGACACGCTCCCGATCCGAGCCCGACAGCAGGTCGACTTTGCTCAGGGCGACCTTGACCGGAATCCCCGATTCGTACAGCAGCCGGACGATGTCCAGGTCCTCCCGTCCCGGGGCGCTCGCCCCATCGACCAGGAGGACTCCAAGGTCGCACCTGGGGAGGTAGGCATAGGAGGCGCGGGCTCCGGAGGTGGCGAGCGAGCCGACGCCAGGAGTGTCGACCAGCGCGACGTCGCCCCGGAGTCGATGCGAAGGGACATGGGCCACCACCCGCACGACGCGCCTGGCATTGCCCGGGTTCCGCTGCTCCGAGACGTACTCCCCGAGCTGCTCGAGGCCCACCTCCATGGGCTCGCGCTCCGCGAGATGAATCTCCGCCTTCGGGACCTCGCCCAGGACGATCCGGGTGGGAACCGCGGTGACCGGGGTCACGCCCACTGGCAGGACGTTCGTGCCGAGAACGGCGTTGAGAAGGGAAGACTTGCCCGAGCTGACCCGCCCGAACACCGCGATGTCGAACGTCTTTGTCTCGAGCCGCTCGAGGAGGGCCTCGAGCAATCCGCGGAACTCGACCAATCCCTGTTCGCGGATGACGCGCTCCAGAACCGCCACCCGCCGGACGTCAAACGGTACGCCCTCCAGGCGCTGCAGCCTGGTGCCGAGGTCCCGCCCGAGCCCCTCGACGATGTACGCGTGGAGCCGGCGGACGATCCGGTCAAGGGCGCGCTGGATCAAGCGCTGATCCTCCTCGCTCAGCAGGCCGTACCCTCGCAGGCGAGAGGGTGAGGTCTCCTCGATGGTGATCTCCGCGAAGGTCAGCGAGGTCTGGATCGCCCAGGTTGCCGTCACCCGGGGCTTCGCGAGCTGAAGCCCCAGCCCCTGGTATGCCTCGAGCAGTCGCTCGTGGAGGCGTTCCAGATAGTCGGCCACCACCTGCTGCTGCGCGGGCTGGAGGTCCGGAGAAATCTCCGAGAACGCGGACTGCCGGGACGAGGCCGCCCGCTCGACCTCCCGGATCAGGCGATCCAGCTGGACGAAGGTTGCGGTCAGCACGCGGCGGTGGTTGTCGTTCAACCTCCACCCCCGGAGGCACGCGAAGCGCTCGGCGTGAGGTACTGCCGCGCGACGGCGACCGCACGCTCGGTCCGCAGCCGCTCGCCGCGGATCCGGCCCTCCCTCCACGACTGCGGATCCTCGAGTGCCTGAACGAGCACCGACAGGATGCCCGGCCGTCCAGCGGCGATCTCGAGCAACAGCGCCCGATCCTCCACCCCAGGAGCTCGAGGCAGGCGCGCAGCTTCGAGCCGCCTCTCGAGCAGCGCTCGCATCTGGCGCGACCCGAGCGGCGGAACCGCAACTTCCAGATACGCAAGGCGAAGCGCCCGAACACCAGCGTGATCCCGTGCGTGCTCGACGTCCGCAGCGAGAGCGACTCCGAGCCCGGTACCTCGAAGCGAGCGCAGGTATCCCTTCAGCGCGGTCCCGGCAGCACGCACTCCGTCCAGGAGCAACGTTCCCCGCTGGCGCTCGACGGCGAGCCGAAGCAGGCCGCGCACGTGGGACTGCCGTCCCTGTGCACTCGTCGCGGGGTAGGCGCGGAGCAGGGCCTGGGTGACGTCGGAGAGGTGCTCCGTCCGGCGGGCGTACCCGCACGGACACCCGGACGCGAGGGCGCGTCGTCGGAGTTCGAGGAGCAGCGCGGTCTTTCCCACCCCCAGTGGTCCATGGAGCAGGAGCGTTTGCCCCTCCGCGACCTGCCGCTCCAGCGAGTCCAGCAGGGCCGCCCGGCCGAGAAGCCCGGCTGAATGCGTGCCCTCGCCCATCACGGCCTCAAGGTCGCGGTCAGCCGCCGCGGCTCAAGCAGGAGGTCCAGTGCGTCGGTGACGCTGCCCACCACGACGTCCGCGGCGCGCAGAAGCTCAGACGAGAGCCCTTCCGGCCCGAGGACCGCGATCGCCAGCGTGGCCGAGCGCATCATCGGCACGTCGTTCCGTCCGTTCCCCACGGCCACGACACCACGCCGAGCATTGACGAACAGGCCCTTCTCGGCTCCGGTCTCCACGGTGTGGACCCGCAGGGGCAGCCCGCGAAGCGCGGCCCTCGCGCTCCCGAAGGTGTCGGCGGTCAGGACGTGGACCTCGAGCCGGCGCGAGAGCCGGACGAGTCGCTTCCGGAGGCCCGGCAGCAGCTCGCCGTCGCGCGCCAGGGTGCCGTTGAAGTCGAGGACGAGGTGCGAGAGGCGCAGTGGGGGCGCGAGCCCCAGCTCGACGGTGAGTGGCTCGACTCGATCGGCGGGCGGGACCATGAACACTCCCGAGGGCTGCGAACTCCGGGGCCATCCCACCCGAAGCTCAGCAGCGTCACCCGACCTCCTCACCAGCCCTGAGCAGGAGCCTCCGGATTCCTCCCCTGGGCTCCGCGACGTCTCCCCAGCGCCGGGGGATGACGTGGAAGTGCAGATGGGAAACGGTCTGCCCCGCCGCCTCGCCGACATTGACCCCCACGGTGAACCCATCCGCCCGGTGGCGGTCCAAGATGCTGGCCCGGACCGGAACGGTCGCCTCGGCAAGCGCTCCCCGCTCCGAGTCGGACGCGTCGAACCAGGTCAGGACGTGCCGCCGGGTGATGATCAGGGCGTGCCCCGGCGCGGCGGGATGCAGGTCCCAGAGCGCGAGGACCTCCGGTCCTTCCCAGAAGACCAGCCGCGGGTCGGGCGGACAGAATGGGCAGGAGGTGCTCATCGGTGCTGCGGGACCCTGGGGAACGCCCGCATCCCGATGTAGCGGGCGTGGGTTCCGAGCTCTCGCTCGATGCGGAGCAGCTGGTTGTACTTCGCGAGCCGCTCTCCCCGGCACGGCGCCCCGGTCTTGATCTGCTGGGCCCCAGTGGCCACCGCGAGGTCGGCGATGAAGTCGTCCGTCGTCTCTCCCGAGCGGTGGCTGACCACCAGCGACATCCCCGCCGAGCGAGCCACTTGCATCGTCTCCAGCGTCTCGCTCAGCGTGCCGATCTGGTTGGGCTTGATCAGCACCGAGTTGGTCACCTTCTCCTCGATGGCCCGCCGCACCCGTGTGACGTTGGTCACCAGGAGGTCGTCACCGACCAGCTGGATGCGCTCACCGAGCGCCCGGGTGAGGAGCTTCCATCCCTCCCAGTCGTCCTCGGCCAGGCCGTCCTCGATTGACCAGATCGGGAACTGGCGAACCCAGTTCTCGTAGAAGGCGACCATCTCCTCCGAGCTCCGGCGCCGCCCGTCCGACTTCCGGAACACGTAGGCGCTCCCATCGTGGAACTCGCTTGCCGCCGGGTCGAGCGCGATGCCCACGTCCTTTCCAGGCTTGTACCCGGCGCGGACGATCGACTCGAGCAGCAGCTCCACGGCCTCCTCGTTCGACTTGAGGTTGGGCGCGAACCCGCCCTCGTCGCCGACGTTGGTCCCGTACCCGCGCTGCTTCAGGAGCGCCTTCAGCGCCTGGTAGCACTCAACCGCGACCTGCATGGCGCTCTGGAAGCTGATCGCCCCGGCGGGAACGAGCATGAACTCCTGGAGGTCGACGCTGTTGTCGGCGTGGACGCCCCCGTTGAGGACGTTCAGCAGCGGGACCGGGAGCACCTCGCCGGGCGGCTCGACGATGGCCCGGTAGAGCGGCAGCCCGCGGCTTGCGGCGTTGGCCCGGGCGACCGCGAGCGAGACGCCCAGGATGGCGTTGGCTCCAAGGCGGGACTTGTTCGGCGTTCCGTCCAGCGCCAGCAGCTTGGCGTCGACCTGTCGGAAGTCTGCCGGCGCACCCGCCAGCGCGGCGGAGATCTCTCCGTTGACGTGCCCCACCGCGAGGAGGACGCCCCGGCCGCCGTAGCGCTTCGGCTCGTGGGTGTCCCGCAGCTCGACGGCCTCGCCGCTGCCGGTGGAGGCGCCGGAAGGCACGCTCGCCCGCCCCAGGTGCCCGTCCCGCAGCTCGACGTCGACCTCCACCGTGGGATTCCCTCGGGAGTCGAGGATCTCCCGAGCGCAAACCCGTGCAATCTCCGCCGTCATGTGACCTCCGATGCAGTCGGTGCGACGACGAGCAGTCCTGTTTGCCGGGTGAGCTCGTCGAGATGCTCCAGCTCCGTTCTGACCTGACCTGCTCCCAGCGCCTGGGCCCGGCGCGCCTCCTCCACCGCATCGCGGGAACGAGCACGCACGACGCCCAGCTTCCGGCGCAGCTCTTCCCTGAGCAGCCGGGCGCTCTCCTCGGCTCTCTCCGCGAGATCGAACTGGACGCGCGAGCTGTTGGCCTCGAGGAGGCGAAGGAAGTAGTGCCGCGCATGGCGCAGGATCGACCCCCGGCGCCAAGAGACGGGGAAGAGCTGGTCGAGGACCCACGACCACGGTGGCTCCCCGGTCAGCTGCATCAGGGAGGCGAAGCGCCTCTGGCTGGGGACCCGGAATCCGAGGTCGAGGTCCATGTCGGCCAGGCCCGGGGCCTCGAGCGCCCTGGCGGCACGGCCGAGGAATTCGCTCGCGATGCGGGTCAGTCGCTCGGATGCGGCCCGGTGTAGCTCCTCGGCCCGAGATCCCTCCTCGCGCAGCCAACCCTCGGTGACTTCCCGGGCGGTGCTCTCGGCCAGGTCGAGACTCTGCGCGCGGACGGCATGGGGACGGCCGCCCAGGCCCGCGATTCGGCCCTGTAGCGCGGAGACACCTGCCGGCGCAGCGCTGGCCAGGAACTCCTGCCGCTGCTCCTCCAGCGCCGAGCGGAGCCGTTCCACCTCGACGCGGAAGGCGACGTCGAGCAACCGGAGCGACTGCTCCAGCCCATCCACCGCCGCGAGGAGCGCCTTCATCCGCCGCTCCGATTCCTCGAGCGGAACAGTGAGCGCCAGCCTGCGCTCCTCGAGCACCCCCAAAAGCTCACCCCGCAGTCGCATCAGGCCGCGCCAGGCGGCCCCCGAGGCCAGCCGGGTGCCCTCGTTGGCCGAGAGCTCCTCCAGGGCCGTCACCAGAGCTTTCCAGTCGCGTCCTCCGCTGCCGCCAGCGAGACGCTCCTGGGCGCTGACCTCGAAGTGGCGCGAACCATCGGGCACTCCGGCCTCGATGAGCACCGAGGTGGTGAAGGTCCGGGCCTCCTCGAGCGCGGCCGTGTCCATCCGATCCGCCTTGTTGAGGACGAAGAGGAAATGCTCCACGCGCCGGGACAGCTCGATGACCAGCTCGAGCTCGCGTGCCGCGATGGGAGGATCCCCTCCCAGGACGATGAGGGCAGCGTCCACCTGCGGCAGGAAGGCGAGCGTGGTCCGGGTGTTCTCCAGGTAGGTGGACTCGATTCCTGGGGTATCGACCAGGCACATCCCGTGCGCGAGGATGGGAGCTGGAAGGAGCACCTCTGCCGCATCCAGCCGCTTGCGGTTGCGGGGGTTCTGCTCCTCGGTCACGTACGCGGCGAGCTCGGCGCGCGGAATCTCCTCCCAGTCGCCGCCGCCCACGCGGATCCGGATGGTCTCGCGCGGTCCATGCCGAACGACGACGGCCGCCGAGGTCATCGGCCGGACCCCCACTGGGAGCACCGGGGTTCCGAGAAGCGCGTTGATGAGCGTCGACTTCCCTCGTTTGAACTGACCCAGGCAGGCCACGAAATACCGGCCGGCCACGGTGCGCTCGCGAAGCCGGTCCGCCTCGTCGGCGAGGTCGGCCATGCGGGCCCGCCGGCCCAGCGCAGAGAGCTGGGACAGGGAGGCAGCCACCTCCGGTTCCCCCGTCTGTTCCACCAGTGCAGTCATCGTCCGCTCCAGGACCGGAACAAGGGTGTCCTGAAGACGTCGAGCGGTGCCCATCGCGGTCTCCTCGTGGCGTCACGCATGCCCCGCGGACGCGTCGTTGCGTTCGCAGGAGTCATTGGCTCGCTCCGAGCAGTTCCGGCGGACTCCACCGCCTCTGTGTCAACCTTTACATCTACGCAGTCGAGGCTGACTTCTCAAGGGGTGAGAGCAGCCCTGGGTGGACCGATGGGCCTGGCGGAGCGGCGTCGGTCCCGGTACGGTTGGTGACCAGTCGAGGCGGTGGAGTCCGCCATGAACCGCCGGTCGGCGTGTCCGAGCGGCCAATGACTCCTGTGAGCGTGGGGAGACCGCAACGGTTCCCCCGGTTTCACGGGAGGCGTCCATGGCCAAGGTCCTCGAGAAGCGCAAGGCACCCACGGAAGTCAACCGCTGGCTTTCCGCACGTCGCGGTGTCTGGCCGTGACTCAGGTCTGGACGCTCGCCGCACTATGGCTCGGGCTGGCGCTGCTGGCCACTCTGCTCTCCATCTGGTTCCGGGTGGCGACGGCCCTGTCGGAGATCGTCGTGGGCACGGTCGCCCAGTTGGTCATCGGAGCGCTGATCGGCGGTGCGGTGCTCGGAACGGACCAGGGCTGGATCAAGTTCCTCTCCGGCACCGGGGCCATCGTCCTCACCTTCCTCGCCGGCGCAGAGCTCGATCCGGTGGTGTTCCGAGCGCGCTGGAAAGAGGCCACGCTGATCGGGGCGGTCGGGTTCTTCGCACCGTTCCTCGGCTGCGCGTTCATCGCCCACTGGGTGCTGCACTGGGGTTGGAGGCCCAGCTGGCTCGCCGGTGTCGCTCTGTCCACGACCTCGGTGGCGGTGGTCTATGCGGTGATGCTCGAGCTCGGCCTGAACAAGACCACCTTCGGGAAGGCGGTCCTCGCGGCCTGCTTTGTCAACGACCTGGGCACGGTCATCGCCCTGGGGTTGATCTTCGCTCCGTTCGGCTCCCGGACCCTGGCCTTCGTGGGAGTGGGCATCGCGGTCTTTGCCGTGCTCCCCTGGCTCACCCCGCGCTTCTTTCGCCGCTACGGTGGGAGACCCTCCGAGCTGGAGGCGAAGTATCTCCTGTTCCTGCTGTTCGCACTGGGAGCCCTCGCGTCCTGGGCCGACAGCGAGGCCGTCCTTCCCGCCTACGTCGTGGGGATGGTCCTGGCCGGAACGGTGGGAAAGGACCACGTGCTGGTCGCCCGTCTCCGGACCCTGACCTTCGGACTGCTCACTCCGTTCTACTTCATCCGCGCCGGGTCGTTCGTCTCGGTCCCGGCGCTGCTCGCCGCCCCGCTGGTCTTCCTCGTGCTCTTCCTGGCGAAGATGGTGACCAAGACCGTCGGGGTGTTTCCGGCCACCAAGGCGGTCGGCTACCCCCGGCTGGAGGCGCGTTACACCACCCTGCTCATGTCCACCGGTCTGACGTTCGGGAGCATCTCCGCCCTTTTCGGCCTCAATCACGGCATCATCGACCAGGCCCAGTACTCGCACCTGGTGGCGACGGTCATCATGAGCGCGGTCGCCCCGACGGTCATCGCCAATGCCTTCTTCCTCCCTAGACATCTACTCCCGAGCGCTCCACCGGCGGGCCTCGTCGCGGCTGGGCCGGCGAAGCAGGCGGAGCTCTGAGATGGTGGAATGAGGAGCAGGAGGAAACCATGGCGCTCGAGGGTCGAGGGAAGCGGGTGCGCATCTACGTGAACGAGGGTGCCCGGGTCGGCCACCAGTCGGCAGACATCGCGATCCTCACCTTCCTTCGTCGCGAGAACGCGGCCGGAGCCACCGTCTTCCGCGCCATCGAGGGCTTCGGCGGGCACGGCGAGATCCACACCGCGCGCCTGGTGGACGTGGCCCAGGCGCTGCCGATGGTCATCGAGTGGGTCGACTCGGAGGAGCGCGTCGAGCGCCTGCTGCCCCGGGTCAAGGAGCTCGTCCCGCGCGGGCTCATCACCGTCGATCCGACCGAGATCGTCCTTTACGAGCCCTATCCTGTTCGCCGCGTCTCGAGTCATCTGACCGCCGCCAACGTCATGTCCCACGACGTCACCGCCGTCGGGCCCCAGGTGCCGGTTCGCCAGGTCGTGGAGCTGCTTCTCGGGCGGGTCTACCGGGCCGTTCCCGTCATCGACGGAACGGTTCCGGTCGGGATCATCAGCAACTCCGACCTGGTCACCCGCGGAGGCCTCACCGTCCGGATGGAGCTGTTACCCAGCCTCGAGGGCCCCGAGCTCCACGACGTGCTCGAGCGGCTCGCCAGGCAACAGAAGACCGCCGGCGAGATCATGACCCCGCACCCGGTGACCGTGCTCGCCACGACGCCACTCCCAGAGGTCGCGCAGATCATGGCTCGGCGCCATCTCAAGCGGCTGCCGGTGGTGGGCCCAGGGGGTGGGCTGGTCGGGATCGTCAGTCGTCTCGATCTGCTCCGCACGGTCGCCGAGGGCTTCTCGCGAAACCAGCCCGAGCCCGACCAGGTCGGGCTGAACGGCGACGCGCCGATCGGGAAGGTGATGCGTCGCGACGTCCCGACCGTCTTCCCGGAGACCTCGGTCCCGGAGGTGATGCAGGCCGTGTTCTCCACCCGGCTGAATCGCGCGGTGGTGGTGGATGCCGAGCGCCATGTCCTGGGCCTGGTCACGGACGCCGAGCTCCTGGAACGGGTCACCCCGTCGTTGAAGCCGAGCGCGCTCCAGTCACTGATGCACCGCCTGCCGCTCCTTCCTCGGCGTCAGGATGCCCGAGGAGTCGAGCAGCACGCGCTCGCCCATACTGCCCGGGAGCTGATGGTGCGGGCAATCCCGACTGCGGAGGAGAGCACCCCGCTCCGCCAGGCGCTCCGCTCCATGCTCGAAGGCAAGGAGAAGCTCATTGCAGTCGTCGACGGTCAGCGCAAGCTGGTGGGCGTCGTCGACCGCGCGGACATTCTCCGGGGTCTGGCGGCGCCCGGATAGGAGAGACCCATGTTCTCCAGGATCCTCGTGGGGGTCGACGGCTCGTCCCCGAGTCAGCGCGCCTTCGCGGTCGCGCTCGACCTGGCAAAGCACTACCGCGCCCCGCTCCACGTCTGCTCGGTCATCGAAGACGTGCCTAAATATGACGGCGAGTCGATCGCCGACGTCGACGAGGCGGTGGAGCGAGCGCAGAAGGCGTTCGATCGGGTCTACGAATCACTCGCCGGGGAGGCCAAGCGCGAGAAGGTCAAGCTCGTCCGCCACGTGATGCCCGGTCACCCAGTGGAGGTCCTCGTACACCTGGCCGAGCAGGAGGGCATCGAGTGCATCGTCCTCGGGGGGCTGGGCCACTCGCGCGTCCTGCGACGGGCTGCCGGGGGGATGGGAACGCAGGTCGCTTACCACGCACACTGCTCCGTGCTCATCGTGCGCTGAGACCCGCCGGCCGCCCTTGCAGGGGCAGTGCTCTACCCTCGATCGGGACTTCCTGGCACACTTGCCGAACCGCGTCTGGAGCACCGACATCACCTACGTCGCTGGCCCTCCGCGTTCCTGCCGCGGGCCTGGTCCACCACTCCGACCGGGGAAGCTCAGGATCGCCAAGGGACTTTCCTACTGGAGGACGGCCCGCATGGCGACGGCGCTCCTGGGGCACGCTCCATGCAGCTCCTCGGAGGCGTTCAGGACCTCCGGTAACTCCTCGCGTCGAGCCACGGTGAAGCCGAACCGAGGAAACCAGTCGGGCGCAGTGGTCGTCAGGAGAAAGACGTCGCGGACGCCACCTTCGCGAGCCCGCTCCAGGAGCGCTCGGACCAGAGCGGTTCCGAGCCCGTTGCCCGCCAAGTTGTCGGCGACTGCCACCGACCGGAGCAGCCCAACGTTCCCGTAGCGCTCGAGTCCGGCAACTCCGAGCACCGCCCCGTTCGTCTCGCTCGTTGCCACGATGAAATCCGGGAGATGAATGTCCGCGCCCTCGGTCGGCAGATGACGTGCCTCAAGCAACGCCCGGATCCTGGGCCAGTCGCTCGCGCGTGCCAGGCGGATGGACGGGGTCACGCGGCAGAGTCCGGGGACTTCAGTCGCTCGAGGCCGATGTCCTTCGTCAGCTTCTCCACCTTGAGCCTTTCGAGCTGCTCAAGAGGGAGCGAGGTGAAGATCTGCAAGCGCCGGTACAGGGTGAGAGCGACGCTGTGGAAGAAGCGTTCCTTTTCGCTCTCGGACCCAACGAAGGCAGCCGGGTCGTCCACGCCCCAATGCGCCACGATCGGCTGTCCCGGCCAGACAGGGCACGTCTCGCGTGCGTTGTCGCAGACGGTGATCACGAAGTCGAAGTTGGTCCTCCGGAATTCGTCCCACGACTTGCTGCGAGCATCGCTTGCGTCGATCGCAAAACGTTCACGGAGCACCTTCACCGCAAGCGGATTCACGACGCCGGTTGGCATGGCCCCGGCGCTGTAGGACTCGAATCGCGCTCCTCCAAGCCGCTTCAGGAAGTACTCGGCGAAGACGCTCCGGGCCGAGTTGCCGGTGCAGAGGAAGAGCACCCGAAATGGACGACGCTGGTCGGTCTTCATGCGACGGCTCCTGGGGTACCGAGGGTCAGGAAACGCTGGCGGTCGGGTCGCCAGCACCGCTGCTCTGATCGCCGCCGACGCGGCGCGGGAGGACCGGGGCACCCGAGCCCCGAAAGAGACGTTTCTTGAGCCAGAGCGACAGGTACACGAGCGCGATCAGCGCGGGCACCTCGATGAGCGGCCCGACCACGCCGGCGAGAGCCTCGCCGGAGGAGATTCCAAACACACCGACGGCCACCGCGATGGCCAGCTCGAAGTTGTTGCCGGCGGCGGTGAACGAGAGGCTCGCGGTTTCCTCGTAGGTGAAGCCAAGACGCCGCGCGAGGAAGAAGGCACTCGTGAACATCACCCCGAAGTAGACCAAGAGCGGGATCGCGATCCGCACCACATCGACCGGCAAGCGCGTGATCTTGTCTCCCTGCATCGCGAACATGAGGACGATGGTGTAGAGCAGGCCGACCAGCGCGGTGGGGCCGAGGCGCGGCAGGAATTTCTCCTCGTACCAGGCTGACCCCTTCAGCCTGACCAGGGAGTAGCGCGTGAACGCACCGGCCACGAGGGGGACGCCGAGGAAGATCAGCACGCTCTTGGCGATGGCCCACACCGAGACGTCGAACGAGCTACCTGACTGCCCGAGCCAGCCGGGCACGACGGTGATGAAGAGCCATCCGAGGAAGGAGTAGCAGAGGATCTGAAACAGCGAGTTGAGGGCGACCAGCACCGCCGCGAGCTCATTGCTGCCACGGGCGAGCATGTTCCAGATCAGCACCATCGCGATGCAGCGGGCCAGGCCGATGAGGACGAGCCCGGTGCGGTAGTGCGGCAGGTCGGGCAGGAACACCCAGGCCAGCGCGAACATCAGCACGGGTCCGGCGATCCAGTTCAGGACCAGGGAGGTCGCGAAGAGCTTCCCGCGCGTCCGCAGCCCATGGACCTCGCCGTAACGCACTTTCGCGAGCACCGGATACATCATCCAGAGCAGGCCGACCGCGATCGGCAACGAAACGGTGTCGAGCTTCACCGAGTCCAGCCGCGCCCCGAGATCCGGAAACAGACGGCCGAGCAGGAGCCCGAGCGCCATGGCTCCCCCGATCCAGACCGGAAGGAGGCGGTCAACGACCGAGAGGCGCTGGATGACGCGAGGAGCAGCGGGCTGCGCGATAGCAGTCGCGGTCATCGGGTCGAACCCTCAGCCGCCGCAGCCTGCCGTGCCGCGCACTATCGCGGGGGTGCAGCAAGCTGCCGATTGAGCACCCTGGCCCTCCGCCGGCGCCTCCCCGTACGTCGTGCTCTCTCCGGTCGTGAGGAACGTCTCCCACGAGACTCCCGAGGGATCCAGCACCCATGCCTTCTCGGACTTCGCGTAGCAGCAGGTGGTCGCACCCTCGTCGAAAAGGGCCCTGCCCGCGGCCTGGAGTCGGTGAGCCACCTGGCTCAACTCCGCTTTCTCCTCGACCTGGATCCCGAGATGGTCAATCCCGGCCGCGCGACCCCGTGCAGAGATGGCGAAGTTGACGCGTGGGTCGTCGAGCATCCACTTCGCGTAATCGGGCTTGAGCACCGTGGGCGCTGTCGCGAAGAGCGCCGAGTAGAACTCCACAGACTGCTCGACGTTTTCAACGGCGACGTGTACGTGCAGACGCTTCACGCTTCACTCCTTCGTCCCGCTCGGGGACTTCACACACGGGAGCGCAGCCCGCTCCCCCGCAGCAGTTCTCGGTCAGGTACGCCACCAGGGCGTTCATCCGGTCGAAGTTGGCCGAGTAGATGAGCTGCCGGCTCTGGCGCTCCTGAGTGGTGAGACCGGCGTGCATCAGTTGATGAAGGTGGAACGACAGGGAAGACGCCGGCACCCCGAGCGCCTCGCCGATGGCACCCGCCGCCATCCCCTCTGGGCCCTTCTGCACGAGCAGTCGATAGATGGCGAGCCTGGTCTCCTGCGCCAGCGAGCCGAGACCAGCGATGACCTCGCGCGTCTTCATGCGATCCTTCTAGGACTGTCGAAGGACTCCTGTCAACCATATTTCGAGAACCATCGAAAGTTGCTCGACGTTCTTCGGGAGCCGGTCTGCACATGCTGCGCTCGCCCGCGCGGCCAGACGAGGAGCTCGAGCACCGCGGACGACACCACGCGGGGCGGAACTTCCGCCTTCCCCGGTATGTCGTCGACGTTCTCGAGCCGAGATGAACCCCAAGAGGCTCAACATCCTGGGCTATGTCCAGGAGCTTCTTCTCCGCCGATACGAGGCGCTTCACGAGCAGAGCCCGCTTCCGACGCCTCCCTCCGGCGCTGCCCCAGGTGCAACATGCGGCTCTGGCCCAAGCCGGTCGTCCGCCCCATTCGGTTCCACGACCTCCATCGCACGACGGCGACGCTGCTTCTCCGCGAGAAGGTGCTCCGACACCGAGACCCGAAGCTGACCGAGCAGGTCTACGGACATCTCGCCGATGACTTCCTCAGAGACGGCGTCGACCGGCTCCACTTCGAGGGGATGCCCGAGCCTGCATCGGTTCCGTCCATCGCGTTTGCGAGCGGGAGCGGGACCCAACCGGGCGTTGATGCTCAAAGGGCCGGAGTCCCGAGACGAAAACCCGAGGACGTCCGGCCCTTTTGACTTGAGCGGGAGACGGGGGTCGAACCCGCGACCCTCGGCTTGGGAATTGGCTCTCCGAGCCTCCAGGTGCGTCCCGCGGTGTCCAACGCCGCGAAACCTCTCCAGCACCCTGGAGCCGTTGGACGCCCAGAGAGTGCGTGGACGGCCTCCCGCACGGCACCCGCACGGCAGAAACCGATGGCCGTGGGTCTGGTCCGCGGTCTGGCACTGCTGACGGTACGCGAGGCGGCCGAGCTGCTCCGCGTCCGCCCGGTGACGGTGTACCGCCTGTGCGCCCGCGGCGCCCTGCTCCACTCCCGGGTGTCGAACGCTATCCGGATCCGCGCCGACGACCTCGAGCGCCTCCTCGCCGGAAACGAGGGGTAGGCCCACGGCGCCGATGCCTCCAGAACGGCCGGATCAGGCTCACGGTGCAAAGAAGCAGGCCATGCCCATCCCCGGCGTCCCCCAGAATCGGGCGAGGCGCTCCTGGCTCGGGCCTTCGGGCAAGGTGGCCACCGAGCTCGAGCTCCTGAGGCCGACGGCCCGTCGCGGGCCGGGGTTGAGCAGAACTCGAGGACCTGATGAAGGCCGTGGACCGGGCGATGCACTCCGCTCTGAATCAGCAACCCCCGTCCTGCTAGGCCACGACCAGAGGGGGCGGCGCGGTGCGCCTGGGCGTCATCCAGGGCCGCAAGAAGACCCGGGCGGTCGGCGAGCTCGACTGCCCCGCTGACCCCCAGGTCCTCGCGGCAGCAGACGACCTCGAAGCAGCTGGCCTTCGCCCATCTCTGATGGCCGTTCGCTGTGCCTCGGGACCGAAGTGCTGCTCCTCGGTGGAGACACGGAGGTAGGCCACCGTCGTGCGTCTCTGCACCTGCATCCGCCTGGCTACCAACACGCCTCGGACCGAACTCGGCGCTCCACGATCCGATGGGTCTCGCTCCCGAAGTTCCACTCCGCAAGGCTACCCCTCGGCGATGCTCTCCCGCGCCTTCCGTCTTGAGCTCCAATTCGGAGCTCGATGACTCCATCCCTCCGGTCCAAGTTCCTCCGGTCGGCGTGCTCCATCGCAGCGCACCCGTGTCTCGCTCTACCCAATGCTCTCCTCCACCTCGCTTTGTCTCTCCATCTCCTTCCCATCGGATCGTTCAGGACTGGCTTCATGACCCTGGACCCCGTTGCCCACCCCGTTGGTTCTCAGGGGGTCCCCAAGTTTTCCGTCCACGCCCTCAGTTTCATGGTTGCGAGGGCGTGGACGGGAAACTTGGGGGGCTTCCGGCGCTGCATCCGATGTCGGGTGGGCGAGGGCACAAGGGCGCGGAATCCAGAACAAGCCGCGTCCGATTCCACCCCCGCTTCCGCCCCGAAGTGGCCCGGAAACACGCCCGATCCAGGAGCGCATTCTCGGGCGTATTCGCGGGCGAATTGGAGGGCCACTTAGAGCCTCAAAAGGGCGATCCCGCAATCGATTGCGGGGCCGAGGATCTCCGGGCGAACCGGACGAAGGCCCAGCTCGTCGCGGACCACTGGCTCGTGACTGATCGCTGCGCCGTGGAGCGCACTCGACGAGCACCTCGGGGATGGCCAGGTGGATGGACAGCGCCCAGAGTCGTGGGTCCGCTGCGGCGCCTAGCTTGCGGTCCGAGCGACTTGCGAAGTAGACATGCGCCCCGATGCGCGCCGCGAGTGCAGCGCCAGGGACCCCGAAGACCGTCCTTCTGACGGCGCTGGCGCTCGTTGCGCTCCACGCCGCCCAGCTCGGCCATCTCGTGGTCGGTCGGCACGGGATCTGCCCCGAGCACGGCGAGATCATCGAGCTGCCCCCAGCGGCCCAGACCCCAGTAGCGCTTCCACCGGCCGGTGAGTCGGCGGTGGCCGCCGGTCGGTCGGATGCCCTCGAGCACGTCCCCTGCCCCGTCTTCTATGGAAGACGCGACTCGCTTGTTTCGAGTCCGCCCGTGGTGCGGGTGCTCGCGCTCCATCCACCTCCGGCGGATTCTGAAGGCGCCCGAGGTCTGGCCGTCCGACGACTCGGGGCGCATCGACGTCGCGCCCAAGCAGTCGCCCCCAGTGGTCTAGGCGCCCTCCTTCGCTGGACGCCGGCGCTCGCGCGGATCTCGGTTCGCGCCGGGCGCGAGTGGCGCTTCGCGGCAGGAGGCGGCGCCTGCGGTCGGCGTAGCGCCCGTCCGACATCGTCGGGCAGGAGCTGCACGCGACCGTCAACTGCGTTCTCCCGCGCGGGTCGTCTGCGCGCGGGCGGTCCCTTCGTTGACACCACTCCTGCCTCTCGAGGTCTCACACCATGCGTCGTTCACTTGTCCCCGTCCTGGGGACCGTCGTCCTGGCTCTCTCCGCCTGTGGAAGTAGCTCCGGTAACCCAAACGGAGGCACGGACGGGGGTATCAGCAGAACCTTCACTCCTCCCTTCACTCCCAACTCGCAGCAGCTCGACAAGTCCATCCGGGTGACCTTTTCCGGAGAGACTTTCGGGGTCGACGGGTTGCCGTATCCCGGAAACTGCAACGGCGGGCCGGATGCCTTGTTCTTCGTCGACGGCTGGAGCGTCAGCTTCGACGAGTACCTGGTCGTGGTGGACAACATCCGGCTGAACGCCACGGCCGGGAACGCGATCCAGACCGACGTGGGTTCGCTGGTCGCGAGCTCCACGGGCGGACCCTGGATCCTCGACATGCACAAACCCTCCGGGTTCGTCGGAGCGGATGGCGAGGAACCGGCCGGAGCGCTCTACCTCTTCACGGGTCCCAACAGCGGCGGGAGCTTCGATCCGGCCGTCAAGTACGCGTTCAGCTACGACGTGGTCCAGGCCAAGGCGGGGATCGTCAACGTGAATCTCTCCGACTCCCAGGTGAGCAACGAGGTCGCCCAGATGATCAGCAAGGGCTGGAGCAAGTTCGTGAAGGGCAAGGCGGTCTTCGCCGGAACCGCGGGCTACCCGGGCGATGCGACGCTCGACGCCAAGTTCAAGGCTTTTCCCCAGACGGTCTATTTCAGCTTTGGCTGGGACGATCACGACAGCGCCATCAACTGCAACAACCCCGACTTCAACCTTGCCGAGGACGATCCGGCGGGTCGGGGCGTCCAAGTCACGCCCACCGGCGCGGTCTACGCGCAGGTCACCCTGCACACCGACCACATCTTCTGGGACCAGCTGATCATCCACGGCACTCCCCTGCACTTCGACCAGATCGCCGCCTGGGCCACTGCTGCCAACTCCAACCCGAGCACCCCGCTGGCGATCGACCAGGTTCTCGGGAAGCCGCTGGCAGCGACCTTCGCCGACGGCACGCCGCTGCCTGACCGGGGCCCCACGCAACCGACGGCCGCCTGCTACGACAGCTCGTTCCAGCCCAACCCGGCGCAGCTGACGTTCCACCTCTCGGGAAGCGCGGGATCAGTTCCTTCCTCGGTGGTGAAGAACTTGGCTGACTTCATGGCCTTCAGCGGCCAGTCGCAGATGCACCTGAACGCCGACGGCCTCTGTTACAACACCGGCCAGCACGCCAGCGACCCGTTCTACGTGCCGGGGCTTCCAAAGTAATCGTGCGCACTGTGGACGGCCGACCTCCTCACCGGTCGGCCGTCCTCGCCCGAGAGCCCAGGTCGCTGCACGGCCCCGAGCGCTCGAACGATTCCCAATGCAAGGACCGACATGTCCCTGACCGAGCACCTCAAGCACGTCCTCCTGGACCTTCACGCGTCCTGGGTGATGTGGATCCTCATCGTCCTCTCTCTGGCCAGCGTCCTGGTCACCGTGGAGAGGGCGCTCTTCTTCCGGAGCATCCGGGACGACATCCGTGGGCTCTCCGGTGAGCTGGACGGGCTCCTCCGGGCGGGCCGCCATCGAGAGGCGCTCGAGCGGCTGAGCCGCTCTCCCTCCGCCGAGGCTGCGGCTGCCGCCGCGGGGCTGCGAAGCGCGGACCTCGGCCCGGTCGCTGCGGAGAAGTCCGTGGCCGGTGCGCTGGCTCTGGAACGGAGCCGGATGGAACGCGGGCTGGCCTTCCTCGGGACGCTGGGGAACAACGCCCCCTTCATCGGGCTGCTGGGCACGGTCATCGGCATCGTGGAGGCCTTCGACGTCCTTGGACGTCCCGAGGCGCTCTCCGCGACGGGCTCGCTGGCCCCGCAGGGGATCATGAGCAGCATCGCCGAGGCGCTGGTGGCGACCGCGGTCGGCCTCTTCGTGGCCATTCCCGCGGTCGCCGCCTTCAACTACTTCCAGCGTCGCATCGCCACCATCATGGCCAGGAGCGAGGCGCTGACGAACGTGGTCCTGGCCCACCTCAATGCCGAGGCTCCTCCCGGGACGCCGAACGTCGAGGTCCGCCCGGCCGCGCGGAGGGCCGAGTGATGGCCGCGTCCTCGCCAGACCAGAACACCATCAGCAGCATCAACGTCACCCCGCTGGTCGACATCACGCTGGTGCTGCTGATCATCTTCATGGTCACCGCCAAGCTGGTGGTGGCTCCCAACGCCGCGTTGAAGCTCACCCTCCCCAGGAGCAGCACCGGCGAGCAGGTCAGCCCCGTCTTCGCGGTGACCATGCCCCGGGACGGGACGGTCCGGGTGAATGGCCAGCCGGTCGTGGACGACGCCCAGTTCCTCCAGAGGGCGACCGCGGAGCGACAGGCCCATCCTGACCTGCGCGCGGTGATCCAGGCCGATGGAGAGGTGACTCACGCCCGGGTGGTCCACGTGATGGACCTGCTGGGTCGTGCAGGAGTGACCCAGATCGCCTTCGCGGTCACGCTCGAGCGCGGGGCAGCGGGCGCCCGATGAGCGGTCGCCCTCGGCGGCGAAGGAGCCTGCTCCACCGGGTGGTCCTGCTCCCGGGGCCACCTGGGGCCGCATACGAGGCCGCGGAGGCGCTCGGGAGCGCCGAGCTCCGCAGACGGGTAGGTCTCGCCCTGGCAGGAACGCTGCTCTTCCACGCAGCCCTGGCCGGTCTGGCCGTCTGGGGCGACATCGCCCACGACAGGCGGCCCCCGCCGCCGACCACCACCACGGCGGTGACGCTGGAGCGGATCCCGCCGGCTCCGGCCCGGGAGTCCCCGCCACCGCCGCCTCCGCCCGCTCGCCCGATCCATAGGGCACCACCGGCGGCGGCCCGGGCCGGAGGGGTGGTGACCGCACCCGAGGATCCGAACAAGCCGCTGGATCTCACGCAGTTCGACATGCCGGTGGGGAGGAGCGAGAGCTATGCCGGTGGCTTCACCGCGCCCAGCGGGACCAGCCAGGTGGCGGTGAACGATCCTCGCGCCCGGCCGCACGGGGTGGTCGGCGGGACTCCGGGCGGAAGTCTGGCCCGTCAAGCCAGTCCTGCCCGGAAAGACTGGGCCTGCCCCTGGCCGGACGAGGAACAATCGTCGGATCTGCGCGAGGCGCGGGTGTCGGTCCGCATCCAGGTGGATCGCGACGGCGCTGCACAGAACATCCAGGTGCTGCAGAGCCCCACTCCGGCCTTCGCCGTGGCTGCCCGGGTCTGCGCCCGCTCGGAACGGTTCTCTCCGGCACGTGATGATGCCGGGCAGTCCATTCCCGGGACGATTACCTCGCTGTCCATCCACTTCGTTCGATGACCCGAGCCATCCTGCTGTTGAGCAGCGTGCTGGGTACCGCCGTCCTGGCACAGTCGGTCACCCCGCCCCAGGTGGTGGAATCTCCACCGGCCGAGTACCCGATCGGAGCGAACACGAGCGCGACGGTCGTGACCCAGGTGACGGTCGACGCGACCGGACACGTGACCAGCGCCGAGATCGCCGAATCGGCCGGCAAGGCCTTCGACGACGCGGCGCTGGCCGCAGTTCGGAGATGGACGTTCCGGCCCGCGCTTCGCGACGGGCAGCCCTTCGCCGCGCGGATCCGGATCCCGTTCCGCTTCGAGCCTCCGGTGGCTTCGACGCCCCCGGCGCAGACCGATGCGGGAACACCGTCTCTCCCAGGCGGCGCCGAGGCTGCACCGGTGGTGACTCCCGTGACGTCGCCCGCAGAAGGTCCCGCCACTCCTCCCCCGTCCGGCGAGGTCACGGTGCGCGGGACCCGCCGAGTGGAGCGGGGCGGAAGCGACTTCCAGATCGAGATCGGCAAGCTGTCGGTCGTGACCAGGAGCGGAACGGCCAGCGATGTGCTCCTTCTCGCCCCCGGCATCTTCATCGCCAACGAGGGCGGGGAAGGACATGCGGACCAGGTCTTCCTTCGTGGCTTCAACCTCGAGCAGGGTCAGAGCCTCGAGTTCACCGTCAACGGCGTTCCGATCAACGACGTCGACAACCCGGACGGCCACGGCTACGCCGACTACCACTTCATCATCCCCGAGCTGGTGAAGAACCTCCGGGTGATCGAGGGCCCATTCGATCCCCACCAGGGCGACTTCGCCGTGGCCGGAAGCGCGGACTACCAGCTGGGGGTGGTCGAGCGCGGCATCCGACTGCAGGGAGGGCTGGGGAACTACGGAACGAAGCAGGCCCTGGGCATCGTCGCTCCCCCTGGTGAGCGAGAAGGAACGTTCCTCGGGGTGAAGTACGAGAGCAGCGACGGCTGGGGGTCGAACCGCGCCTACTCGTACCTGAGCGCGATGGGCCAGTACGAAGGCGAGCTGGGCGAGCGCGGGCTCTGGCATCTGCTGGCGACCGCTTACTCCGACCACTACCGGAGCGCCGGCGTGGTCCGGCGGGACGCCCTCGACACCGTCGGCTTCTACGGCACGTTCGATCCGAGCCAGGGAGGCGATGCCCAGCGCTACACGCTCGCCGCGGACATCCTCTCGCCGGTGGGCGGGGGAACGTTGACCCAGCAAGTTTTCCTCACCTACCGCTCCCACCGGCTGGTGGAGAACTTCACCGGATTTCTCGAGGACGTTCAGGAGATCGGCCAGAGCCTGCACGATCAGCGAGGCGATGCGCGCCAGCAGGCCTACAACGCCATCGTCGCCGGCGCGCGGGGGAGCTATCGCGCTTCCACCACCCTGCTCGGGCAGGAGCAATCGCTCGAGGTCGGCTACTACGCGCGCTACGACCACGTCACGCCGCAAGCTCAGCGTCTTCGCTTCGGAACGCAGATTCCGTACAAGACGGAGGACGACTTCGTCGACGACATCTTCAACCTCGCCGGCTATCTCGACCTTGACCTCCGGCCGGTGTCCTGGTTCTCGCTCCGCGGCGGGCTCCGCCAGGAATACTTCTCGTACAACGTCCTCAACCAGTGCGCGACCTCGGGCAACTACACCCGCGGCCAGCCTCTGGACGTGGACTGTCCGCCCTACGACCGCGCCGGACCGCGCCTCCCGGAGACGCGGGTCTCGGCGAGCGGCAGCGTCCTCGAGCCGAAGCTCACCGCCTTGGCCCGGGTCCACCCGTGGATCACCCTGACCGCGAGCTACGGCATCGGCGCGGCCTCGTCGGACGCCCGGTACGTCTTCCAGAACAGCGAGTCGCCGTTCTCGAAGCTCCAGGCGGCGGAGGGTGGGGTGCTCTTCCACCACCAGTGGACCGATCTCGACCTCTCGGCGCGGGCGGTGGGGTTCTGGACCCACGTCGACCACGATCTCATCTTCGATCCCCAGCTCGGTCGTCTGGATCAGACCAACGGGACGACCCGGAAAGGCTTCGTGGGCGCCCTGCGAGCCACCGGCCGGTTCATCGACGAGAGCGCCTCTGTCACCTACGCCTACGCGACCTACGACGACACGGGCCTTCTGGTCCCGTACGTGCCTGCCTGGGTCGCGCGCTCGGACACGTCGCTCTTCGGGCCGTTCTTCGGGCTGCGGATCCGCGACCAGCCCATCACCGGGACGCTGGGAGTGCGCCTCAGCTACATCGGCTCGCGAGCGTTGCCCTTCAGCCAGACTGCACCCGGGAACTTCGTCGTCGACCTTCACGCCACGCTCCGGTGGAGCTTGCTGGAGCTGGGGGTGAACGTCTGGAACCTCTTCAACCGGCAGTACGCGCAGAGCGAGTTCTTCTATGCCTCGGATTTCCACACGCGGCAGTACGCGACCCTCGCTCCGGCGTCTCACTTCACTGCCGCGGCCCCGCGCACGTATCTACTGACTCTGGCCCTGATCTTCGACCAGGAGACTCGCCGATGAAGCGGTCCCTGCTCAGCAGTGCCCTGCTGCTTCTCGTGTCTTGTGGAAACACCACCGGCGGCGCACTCATTCACCTCCCGTTCACGGTCGGTGGACTGGAGCGGCCTGCGGCCGGGCCCCTGTCATTTGCCACGCCACTTGGATGGACGGTGACGCTCGACGAGGCGCGGATCTCCCTCGGCCCCTATTACTTCAACGTCAGTCCGCCCTCCGGCGCCGAGATCCGGACCGGAATCGTGATCGTCCAGGCGACGCAGCAGCTGGTGGTGGATCCCCTCGACCCGACGCTGGTCCCGATCTCGGATGGTGCCGACGGCCAGACCGGCACTGCGGTGGCGGTGGAGATGGGCCTCCTTCCCCCCGATCCCAGCCAGTCCCAGGACGCGCAAGATCTGCTCGGTCAGTCGGAGGCCTACGTGCGCGGGACCGCCACCAGGGCGGGGGTGACGGTGCCGTTCGCCGGGTTCGTGACCATCGACATCAGTCAGGCCAGCCCGCAGAAGCCCCCCGAGGCGCTCCAGCGAATCATCGGTTCCTTCGCTCCGTCGCTGATCTTCACCGCGACGCCCCAGCAGCTCGTGCTGCGGGTCGATCCCGGCCCCTGGTTCGATACCACCGACTTCTCGCAGCTCCTCGGCTCGACACCGGATTCGGCCGGGAACTACACCTGGGACAACAAGACCACCTTCCATGCGCAGTTGCTCCAGGGAATGCAGACGCTGACCGGATACGTGTTCACGCTCTCGCCGCAGTGAAGGGGCTCTCCGATGCACGAAGTGACTCTTGAACCCTGGATGCACCCGCATCGCTTCCTCGGCGCGCGGCATGACGAGCATGCCCGCCGGACGCGATGGGTCGTCGTGCTGACGTTCGGGATGATGGTGGTCGAGGTTACGGGCGGCCTCTGGACCCACAGCATGGCGCTGCTGGCCGATGGCCTGCACATGTCCACCCACGCGCTGGCGATCGGCATCGCTACCCTGGCCTACGGCTACGCCAAGCGACACGGGCAGAGCGACCGGTTCGTCTTCGGGACCGGCAAGGTGGGAGACCTCACCGGCTTCGCGAGTGCCATCCTGCTCGGGGTGGTGGCGGTTGGAGTGGCCGTCGAGAGTGTCCAGCGGATGATCCATCCCGTGTCCCTCGCCTTCTCGGAGGCGCTGCCAATCGCCTGCGTGGGCCTGGCCGTCAACCTCGTATCCGCCGCACTCCTGCACGACGAGGACGAGGGCGAGCACGACAACAACCTTCGTTCAGCGTACGTGCATGTCGTGGCGGACGCCGCCACCTCGGTGCTCGCCATCGGCGCGATCCTCGGAGTGCACTACCTCGGATGGCGCTGGCTGGACCCGGCCATGGGCCTCGTCGGAGCAGCGCTGATTTCCAGCTGGTCCTTCGGCCTGATGCGTCGCGCAGCCGCAGTCCTGCTCGACCTCGCCGTCGCGCCGGAGCTGGCGGGACAGATCCGGACCAGGATCGAGCGGGGAGACGTGCGGATTAGCGATCTGCACGTCTGGAGAGTCGGCCCCGGCCACCACGCAGCCATCGTCTCCCTCGTCACGCACCAGGCCACCAGCGCGGATCGCTTCAGGCAGGCGCTGGCGGACCTCCCCGCCCTGAGCCACCTCACGGTGGAGGTCCAGTGCTGCGAAGAGGCTCTGCCGGTCGGGCCGGGATGACCGCTGCCGCCCCGGAGGCGCGGACCGGCCTCCGGGTCAGCAGGCTCAGCCCGAGGAGGAGCGCGAGTGCAGGCAGTGGCGCGCTGCCGAACGCGCGAGCCGTAAACGCCTGAGAACGCGCCGTCACCCTGCAGTCAACTGTCAGCGATGTCTTGACTGGTTCCGCGATGTCTTGACTGGTTCCGGTTCAAGTGTGCCGAGGGGTCCGTCCGGCTTGACAGCGGGTTCTAATTAGAATCTACTTACTTTGTGGGAAGGACCCCGCTTCCGAAGGACGAGGCTCTCCAGCCGCTCAACGTGAAGGTCCCGTCCGAGGACCTCTACTTCGTGCAGGAGGTCCTCAGGCCGGCCCTCGGGGTCTCGTACAACGCCGAGGCCGTACGGGAAGTTCTGGTCCAGCTCCGGACCTGCTTCCGCCTCCCCCAGTACGTCGTGGACGTCCTGGAGGCGGAGATGAAGGCCAAGAAGCTCAACATCCTAGGCTACGTCCAGGAGCTGCTCCTTCGCCGGTACGAGGCTCTTCGCGACGGCAGCACCCCACAGGTCACGAGCCGGCCAGTGGGTGGACGTCGAGCCCGCTAGGCTGGCTCGTTTGGGAGGGCTGGAGGCCTGATGGAACTCCCGAGCGAGTGCTGGGAGAGAAAGCGAGGCGCCGGATGAGCCAGCGCGGACTGCCCACGCCCGAGGAACTCGTCGACGCGCCGGAACCCGAGGGCGAGCTCGCGACTGTAGGGGAGGCAGCCCGCTTCCTGCGCGTTTCGAAGAGCTGGCTCTACGCCAAGGCGGCCGAGAATGCCGTTCCGCACGTGAGCGTCCTCGGCCGACTCCGGTTCCACATGCCGACGCTCCGGGCCTGGGTGCTCGGGCGATCCGAGCCGCGCGGAACCGTGCTTCCCTTCACCAGGAACGGACCGTGAGTCAGCCGCTCGAGGTGTCATTGGCGGGAGGAGAACGGCGGTGGCCTACCAGCGCCAGGACTTGAAGGGACGGAGCCGCTGGATCGCCCAGTGGACTGACCCGGGTACGGGCCGACTCCGGCAGAAGTCGGTCCGGGCGAAGGACAAGCGGGAGGCGGATCGGCTCGAGTTCGAGCTTCAGCGCCATGCGCAACGACAGCGCGAGGGCCTCGAGCCGCTCGGCTCGGACACGGGCGGCGCGACGGTCGGTCGCCTCTTGGAACGCTGGCTCACCGCGAAGCAGCATGCACCATCCGCCGCGCGCGACGCCAGTGCGGTGCGGAAGCACCTCCTCGCCTCGGCCCTGGCGGACATCGTGGTGGCGCAGCTCAAGGCGTCGGACGTCGAGAACTTCCTAGACGAGAAGCTCGCGGCGGGGCTCGCCCCGCAGACTGTGAACCACCTCCGGGGGTACGTGTCGCGCGCATTCAGCACCGCGCGGCGCAAAGGCTGGTGGACGGGCGTGAACCCGATGGCCGACGTGCAGCGCAAGCCAGTCCCCAAGGGCGTGGTCGGGGACTACCTCCGCGTCAAGGAGGTGCCGCTCGTCCTCGGGCAGCTTGCGCGACGCTGGCGGCCGCTCTTCGCCGCAGCGCTGTACACGGGGCTGCGAAAGGGCGAGCTCCGGGCGTTGCGGAAGGAGGATGTGGATCTGGAGCGTGGCCTCATCCTCGTCCGGCGCTCAGGAGCGCGGGCGACAACGAAGGGCGGGCACGCCGACGCCATCCCCATCCACCCGGAGCTCGTGCCCTTCCTACGGCACGCCATCGACAGCTCGCCAAGCCCGCTCGTCTTCCCAGGGCACGACGGCGGGATGTTCGCCGAGGACACCGACCTGGCGGCGGTGCTGCGCCGGGCGATGGCCCGGGCGGGCCTCGTTACGCACTGGACGCACGTCTGCCGGCGGAAGCGCTGCGCGCACCGGGAAGACGCGGCGGACACCGGCCAGCGGCGCTGTCCGGAGCACCGCTGCCTGCTCTGGCCGAAACCGCACGTGCGGCCGATTCGTTTTCACGATCTCAGGCACTCGGCAGCGAGCCTGCTCTTCATGGCCGGCGCGGACGCGGTGGCCGTCCAGAGGCTTCTCCGGCACCGCGACCTCCGGCTCACGACCGAGACCTACGGCCATCTGGCTCCCGGCTATCTCCAGGCCGAGCTCGGCAAGCTGCGGCTCCTCGGCGAAGCGAAGACGGCGGAGCTCGTCCCGCGGGCCGCCGTCGCGAACGCCTCCCGCACGGCAGATTCACGGCAGAACGATCCGGACGACTGCCCGCCCGGCGGAGGCGGCGGGATTTCCGCCCGTCTTCCGGGCACTTCGACTGAGCGGGAGACGGGGGTCGAACCCGCGACCCTCGGCTTGGGAAGCGCATCGGCGGCGATTCCGCCACTTCCACCGGTTCAGACCGGTTGCGCCCGGGTCGTCATTCCGTGGGGTTGGCGACGGCACGGGCGGCTGACCGCCTTCTACCGGCTCCACTGGTTCCACCGGATCCGCTCCCGTTTGCTTCACCGCTTGCTTCAGGGGTCTGGGGGCAGAGCCCCGTGCGGCTCGGCGAGGCCCGGCGCCTCATGACCGTTCACGACGCGGCAGAGCGGCTCCGGGTGCGGCCGGTGACGGTGTACCGGCTTTGTGCGCGAGGCACCCTGCCCCATCTGCGCGTCTCCAATGCCATCCGCCTGCGGGTCGAGGACCTCGAGGACTTCATCCGCAGAGGTGGGCGGTGAACCCCGGCGCGGACGAGTCCAAGGAAGAACAAAACCGCGTTTTCGCGGCACAGACCGAGTGGAGGCCGGGTCGCTGGGCCGAAGAAGCGCGGCGAGACCCGGGCCGGAGGAGCTCTTGGGGGGTGCTCACGCCGCTGAGGGAGCACGCCGATGCCCGTCTTCAGGCAGGAGTCTCGAGGCTCGGTCTGCACTCACCAGAACCCACGCTGGGGCGGGGAGGGCCGGGGCGAGCGGCTGAGCGTGCTCGAGGATGGCCTGGGCCGTCGAGGAACGAAGGACGACGGCGACGACGCGGCGGGGGGCCTCCGCAGCGCGGGCGGGTGCGGACGTCGGTCCCTTTCCGGTCTTCTGTCGAAGCTGGTCGATCCGCTTCGATGCCTCCGCCTTGGTGGTCCCGCTTCGGCCGCCTCTTCGGCGAGGGTATGCAGGCACGAGCGGAGCTTTAATATGAGTGCGCGTCCACTCTCACTGCCCCGATGACCCGGCAGAGCGTTCCCGCTCGCCTCCTCGAGTATTCAATCGAGCTTCTGTTGCTGCCCAGGTGTCAGCAGCACCGGAGTCTTCCCAGCTGCCGGGTCCGAATGGGCGCGAGATTTCGGCTCACTCCTTTCCCGGATCCGAGCGACCTCTCCAGCGTCTGCGGCCAGGATGCGGTCGAGCACGAGTAGCTGGTTTCCATCCAGCTCCAGCGCACGGGCGAGCAGAGAGACGAAATCGGCTGTCGATGCCGCCGGACTTACCCGCGACGATCTGCCGCAATTCGCTGACCCCCACAGGTAGACCAGTCCGACCCCCGCTGTAGCGCCCAGAAAAAGACCGCGCGGAGGACTCCGCCCGCTCGCGATCGGGCGCTCCTCATGGAGGAAACTCGGTCATACCGCGGCTGTCTGGCGCGAGGCGATGAGGGCGAGCACAGTGCGCTTGCCAGCGCCGTCTTCGGGCATTTGGGGAGTGCCTTCACGAGGAACCCGGAGAACATTCGTCAGCAGCACCTGGTTATCGAACGTTTCTTTCTATTTGTGCGACGAGGAGCTATCGGATCCAAGATCACGCGTAAAGCGACTTTCTTCGATGAAGACGAATCGTCCGTCGGCCAGCTCCTGTTCGACCGTCAGCGTCCATTCGTCGCGCGAGATTCGGCTCCATATCTCGCGCTGACGCAGCGAGTGCCCGAGATATGGCTCCAGCGCCATCGCGTACTCGAAGACGAGGCGACCGTCCTTCCAATCGTTCGACGTTTCCGCGTAACTACCATACGTTGGCACTCCTACTTCGAGTCGCTTCCATCGCTTCGTCGCTGCATCGAAGGCCAGGTAGCGACTGATATCTGTCGTGCGGCCCGTAACGCGAACCTCAATCCAGAGGTTGCCGCGGGTCGGTACGATGAGCGCCGGGCTTTCCCGGCGATACTCAGGAAAGCGTGGCGTGGCAAACAGCCGATAGTGTTCCGTCCACTGACCCTCCATCCAACTGAGCTCGGTCACGCGTTCGCGTGCGACTGCGCGAATGCTGTCCCGTTGCAGTTGCGGATCACGGGCCGCAACGGCCATGACTTCATCGAACCATGTCGGTATTCCGGCGACGGATGCCGAGGTCGGCGTTAACGGCGCGGGCGGCGTGGTCGGTGCCCCCCGCGGCGCCGAGGCACAACCGAAGAGCAACGGAATCGCAAGGGCTGAAGTGAAGCGCACGAGAAGTCCTTGCTAGAGGGAGACGGCCGCGCGCAGCTGCCCCCGGGTATCCTGCCCAATAGCGGCGCGAACGGCCAGTCAATCCCTGCGAATGCAGCGGAATGGTAGACGCGCCTGCCCGCGCTGCGGCGGTACCCGCCGGGTGGCGGCCGTCGTCTCGCGCTCGGCCACCGTCCCAAGGCTGGGGCTCAACCACCGGAACTCGCTGACCGGGCGGAATATCCTCGAGAACACACGCGTCGAGATCCTCCGCACCCTGAAGGACAAGTTTCCGGTTCTGGCGCCATGTCTGCCGCCGCCAGGGGTGCCGGCATGTCGAGGAGAGCCAGGAGCGGACGCTCCGCTGCTGCCCCAGGCGCCAGATGAAGCTCTGGCCGAAGCCGGTCGTTCGGCCAATCCGCTTCCACGATCTCCGGCACACCACGGCCACCCTGCTTCTTCCCTTGGGTGTCGCCCTCGTCGTCGTACAGAAAGTGCTCCGGCGCAGAGACCCGAAGACTCACCGAGGCCGTCTACGGGCACCTGGGAATCGACTACCTGCGCGACGAAGTGAACCGGCTCAACCGAGCGACGCAACATCGTCGCGGAGGAACTCCGAACCTCGGTTGCGAAAGTGGTGCGGCGGGCAGTCGACCAGGACTGACGTGTGCTAGTCCCTACGGCAATTTCGACGGGAGGGTCGATGCACCGCGCAGCCGGTCTCTTCGTCGTCCTACTCTTGCCCGCGGCAGCCTGGGGAGCGGCGCCCGCTCCCGTCGACACGGTCTATACGAACAGTAGGCAGTCTTCACATCCGACCCGTCCCATCCGTGGGTGGAGGCCCTCGCCGTCCGAGGCGACCGCATCGCAGCCGTCGGGAGCGACGCGGAGATTGGCCGGCTGGCGACTGCCGGAGTCCGGCGTGTCGACCTCGCGGGCCGCAGCGTCATCCCTGGGCTCAACGATGCCCACCACCACTTCGGTGACTTGTCGGATGACACCCTCCAGCTCGATGCTCCGCGGGGGGCAACCTGGGCCGAGGTGGCGTCCGCCCTGGCCGCTCGGGCGTCAAAGACCCCGGGCAAGGCCTGCGATCATCGGGCAGATCGGCCCAATGGCCTGGTTCGACCCCAAGGCCACGCGGGAATCCCTGGACGCGCTCACTGGGGACCATCCGGTGGTGCTGCAGACACTCGGGGGTCATGGGGCGATCGTCAACACCGCTGCGCTCACCTCCCTCGGCCTGGGGACGACACCGCCCGATCTGCCCGGAGGGTGGTTCGAGCGGACGGGCAAGAGCTCCACGACGAACGGCCGGCTGCTTGAGTCGGCCTGCTTCGACTTCGACGTCCGCCTGCAGAAGCGGGTCGACCCTGCGACCGTCCACCGTGACTTCCAGGACCTCGTGGCCCGCAAACTCCGGCTCGGCTGGACCAGCCTGCAAACGATGGCCACCGTACGGGTGACGGAGATGGTTCCGCTCGCCGTCGCCGATGCCGCTCCCCTCCGCATCCGGGTGATGCGCATCCCGGTCAACACCGCCGACACGGAGGAGATCCGCGGCCCGGTCCCTGCCATACCCCCGCCCGGCTCCTCCGTCACCGTCTCGGGCCTGAAATGGTCCTCGACGGGACACCATTCGAGAAAACGACCGCCATCCGCGGAACCTTCCCCGACGGGACGAAGCCGCGGGAGGTTCCCCGGCTCGGTCCGACTCATGCTCCAGCAGGGAGAGACGCTGCACCAGCCGCTGCTCTTCCATGCCGTCGGCGAGGTGGCCATTGACGAGCTCTTCACGGCCATGGAGTCGATGCCGGGGGATCGACTGGCGGACTCGCCGCGTTCGGGATCGAACACGGCGACGAACTCCGGCCCCCGATGTTCGCCCGCGCCAAGCGGTTGGGAATCGTCCTGGTCCAGAACCCCTTCCACCTCGCGTTGCCACCGGGCACGCCCCGGACCGCCCTTGCCAGAGCCTGGCCGAGCGGGCCGGCGCAACCCCTTCGGTCGGTGGTGGAAGCCGGCATCCCATTCGCCCTGGGCACGGACGGGCCGGCAACCCGCACTGAACATCCTTCTGGCGGCGACGAACCCCAACAATCCAGACGAGGCCCTCACCCGGGAGCAGGCTGTCGTCGCCTTCACCCGGGGCGCGGCCTATGCCGAGTTCGCCGAGAAGGAGAAGGGCACCCTCGCACCGGGGATGCTGGCCGACTTCGTCGTGCTTTCGAAGGACATCTTCACCGCACCGGCCGCGGACGTCCCCACCATCCGACCAGTGCTCACCGTCATCGGCGGCAAGGTGGCCTTCGACGCCCTCGCCCCGCCCAACGCCGGGACGCGCTGACCCCTGTGCCAGAGGAGGTTCGCGGGCCAGCGCCACGCCTCCGACGCAGAGGGCGCCGCGGACCGAGGCGCTCCAGCCCATCCTGCTCCTCGCCTTCGACACGGCATGCGCAAGGAGGAGCTCCTAGCCCTACGCCGGGAGCAGGTCGCTCTCGATCGCGACCCGACCGACGCTCTTACCGGTCTCTCGCACTACCTTGACGGCCTATGCCTTGAACTCCGGGGTGAAACTCCTCCGCCCCTCGCATCCCGATGGCGGACATGTACGCCTTTCCGTGGTGTCGACCAAAGCAGCGGAAGCCCACATCGTTCGAGACGCCGTCGGCCAGGCTTCGAGACTCGCGCGGCTTCAGTGGCCGCCGTGCGGCTGCCACACCGGCGCGCCGTCTTCCCACTGGTTGTCGGTGAGCTGTTCGACCTCACTGCCGTCGGTGCGCATGACGAAGATGTACCGTACGGCTGCGGGTTCTGGGTGTTCAGCGCCTCGTCTTTGAATCCGGCACGGCTGCTCGTGAACACCAGGTGCTCGCCATCGGGGGAGAAGCTGCGTGGGCATCGATGCCGCGGGTGTGGGTGAGGCGGCGCAACCCGCTGCCATCCGGATGGATGGTGAACACTGAAAAGTCATCGCCCACCTTGCGCGTGAACGCGATCAGATTGCCGCGCGGCGACCAGGCGGGGAAGTTGTCCCGCTCGCGAGTCAACACGGTGATCGAATGATCGGCGAGTCCCATGAGCCGCAGTCCCTGGCCCAGGGGGCCGGAGGTGCGGAACACGATCCGCCGGCCCTCGGGCGCAAATGAGGCGAAGGCGTTGTCGTTGGCGTCAGCGGTCAGGAACGTCAGCCCCGTCCCGTCCGCGTTGAGGAGGGCGAGCTGCGCCTTGCCGCTCGGCGTCGCCGGCACCACATGGAAGCGGCTGAGGTTGCCCACGGTCAGCAGGAGCTGGTGGCCATCGGCTGTCCATTGCGGCGACAGCAGTGATTCGGCGCTCCGGGTCAATCTCACGCGGTGGCTGGCCCTCATCGACCACGTACAGGGCCATCGTCTTGCCTGGCGTGCGCACCGTGACGGCAAAGCGCTGGCCCGAGCGATCGTAGGCGGGGAAGAAGGCACTCCCAAGGAGCTCATAGCGCGGATCCCTGCTGTACAGCGCATGCGGCGCAACCGTGAGGTCCCCCGCGAGCCGGCTGTACACGATGCGGGACCCGTCGGGGGACCAGCAGGGGGTGGCAAGGTCATCTCCCTTCGGTCCACGGCGGCCGCCCTCGTAGAACACGCCTGGCCGGTCGACCCCAACCCAGGCCAATGCACCGGACGGCAGCAACGCCGGGGAGATCATGATGCCGTTGCCAACGGCGACGCGGGTGTCGCGACCGGTGGCGACGTTCAGGCGCAACAGCTGCGTGTCCCCCCGCTGCGCACCGGTGCGGAATCCGAACGAGGCCTCCGCAGTGCCGCAGTAGACGATGAGGCTGGCGCTGTCGCTCGACCAGCGCGGGCCGCCGCAGAATCCTCCGTGGGCCAGATGCGCCTGAGCCCGCGTCCGTCGGGGTGCACGACGAACACATCCAAGAGTTGCAGTCGTTCCCAACCACCGGCGGTGGCCGGCTGGGGACTGTCGCGGTCCGAGGAGAAAGCGATCCACTGCCCGTCGGGTGACCCGGCCGGGCGAAAATCCCCGCCTCCGCCCGCGGTCAGAGGATGCACAGCCCGCGTGGCAAGGTCGAGAATCCACAGGCGCGCCTGCCCGCCGCCGCGTGTGGAGACGAAGACAATCTGCCGGCCCTCCGGCGAGAACGCCGCCTGGTCATCGAAGGCCGGATCGTCCGTGAGGCGTTCCAGCCCCGTGCCATCCGGGTGGATGCGGTAGATATCCGCCGAGCCGGCCCGCTCCGAGGTGAACGCAATCCAGTCACCAAGCGCGGACCAGGCTGGGTTGTAGTCGACGTTGCCGGCGCCGGTCAGCGGCTCCTCGTGCGTTTCATCGGCGTGCGCGATGTAGAGACGACCCGCGGTGGGCGCGAGGCTCATGAACAGGATGCGCTCAGCAGCGCCGGCGGCGCCGTTGATGCCCAGCACGGCGGCCATCAGGAGTCGGATACCCACGGCGCTCATGACCTTTCGCAGCGCGGGTAATGCCGTTGGACGAGTTCGTCCCGCCGCCTGAGCCAGAGGAGAGGGGGAAGCTGCCAGAGGCGCTCGGCGGGCGTGCCCACGCCTCGGAGGGTAGAGCAATCGAGGCCCGTCGTCAGACCCAGTCCTCGAGTCCGTGCCTCTGTTGCGACTGTATGAGTTCTTGCAGAAGTCTGCTGGTCGGGCCTCCAAGCCAACGGTTGCGTGTTCGGGTCATGCCGAATCGCTCGTCGCCGAGCCGTGCGCTCGGTGGGGCTACCAGCCTTGTTCTTCCTCA
>CAWCKH010000004.1:0-3658989 GCA_963796055.1 uncultured delta proteobacterium
AGACCCGGGGTGTGAAGGGCGAGCCTTCGCGAGCTGGTCCAGTTACTGCGGGGCAGTTGAACCGGCTTTGGCCCTCCGCGCGAGAAGCAGGACGGCGGCGAGCGAGACACCGAACCCAGCGCACCCAAGCACGATCCAAGCCTCTGGACGGATCAACCAGGCCCTCAGCCTCCGCGGTGCCGTCCGGTCGTCGGCGGCCAGGGCCCGGCGGTGGGCTGAGCTCAGGTCCTCCTTCGAGGGCGGCCCCGACAGGGTTGCAGCCCAGAGGCCCTTCGGCGAAAGGACAAACGTCTGGTCGGCGTGATTGAAGCCCGAGCCGCTGTTCATCACGCGGAAATCGAGTTCGTCGAAGAGCTCGCGAGTCGCCACCGCGTCGATGGAGCGTACCACGAGCCACTCGGAAGGAAGGTCTAGCCGTTGGCGGAACCGCCGAAGATCTGCCGCGACGTCCTTGGGATCGAAGGAAAGCAGTATCACACGAAAATCTGCCGACGCTCCTGGGATCGCCTGCTTCAGAGCAACCGCCGTCAACGGGCAGCTTCCGGCGCAGCGCGTGAAGATGGGCACGAGAAGCGTCGGCGCTCCGGCGGTTCCGAGATTCTGGTGCCGGTCGTGCTCGTCGAGAATGGCCAGGCTGCGTGGCACCAGACCCGGCCGCGCCGGCGGGAGCAGTTCAGCCAATATCAGGCTCATGACCCAGAAACCGCTCATGCGACTACTCTGATACGAGCGGGTAATTGGCGCCGAGCACCTGAATCAGCGGCGGGATGTATGAGATCAGAATCGCAATCACTCCGGCGACGATCCACGGCCTAAAATTTCTAACCGCTCCAACGTCCTCGTTGTGATACGCCTCCGACTCGGGCAGCGCGAACGAGTCGGCCTGCTGCTCGGATCGCGCGCTCGCGAGGCTGCGGACGAGCACATAGAAGAACAGCAGCACCGCGAGACCCATGATGCTCCCACCCACCGCTCCGATGTATTCGCCGATGCGCCAGTCGGGCCGGTACGCGTCGGAAAGCTCGTCGAGATACGACATCCCCAGATTGGTCCTCCTCGGTACACCCTTCAGGCCTCCGTAGAAAAGCCCCGCCGAGAAGGTGAACACGCCGATCGTCCACACGTACGGAATCGATATCGCTACTCTCGGCGCAACGATCTTCTTCCCCAAGACGCCTACCGACAGGTAGAGGCTCATCCCCAGGATGGCGAGGAACACCGGACCAGCAACGGTCAAGTGGAAGTGCGCTGGGAGCCACGATGTATTGTGAATCACCGCGTTCATCGAGTACGAGGCATTCACGATGCCGGTGATTCCGCCGAGGATGAAGATGACCAGGCCGAGGAAGAGATAGGGAAACAGCCACCGCTCCTTGTCGAAGTGCGGCAGCTTCGCCCACCAGGCGAAAAGGCCCTTCCCGCCATTCTGACGGGCTCCGTGCTCGAGCGACGCTGCCAGCGTGAATGCCGTGAGCAGGCTCGGAACAGCGACCAGGAAGGTCAGCGCTGCGTGCAGCGCCTTGTATCCGGAGGAGATGCCCGGCTCGGCGAACTGGTGGTGCAGGCCGAGCGGCGTCGACAGCACGATGAAGGCCAAGAACACGAAGCGCCCATAGAAATCACTGTACAGCTTGCCGCCTGCCAACCGCGGCATGATCACGTAATACATGACATAGGCCGGCAGGAGCCAGAAGTAGACCAGCGGGTGTCCGAAGAACCAGAACAAGAGGCGTGAGAGGACGACGTTGACACCTGCGGTCAAGCCCAGCGACCACGGGATCAGCTGGACAAGCACTTCATACGCGACCGGCAGCGTGCACATCTGCCAGATGATGAAAGTGGAAAAGATTCCAACTGCCCCCAGCGGCGTCTTCTCCCTCGGATGGTCCTTGCGCCACCGTGAGTAACCGGGAATCCACCCCCAGAACGACACCCAGGAGCCAACGACCAACAAGACGACTCCAATGTAAAAGAGCGGATGTGCCTTCATCGGCGCGTAGAAGGTGTAGAGCACGTCGGCCTTGCCGGCGAAGATCGGACCGGCGGCGACCAGCGTCCCCACGACCATCAAGGCGGCTCCGGTCTTCGCGGCCGCGGCAGAAACGCTCTGGCCCAGCTGCTGGCTGACCACCGCGTGCCCGAACGCCACTGCAAAGAAGGTGGTGAGCACGATGGCATTGATCACGCCATGTGCGGTCAAGCCCTTGTAATAGCCGATGCCGAGGAACGACGTCTCCTGGATCAGTCCCGCCCGATAGAACACCTGCAGCACGCCATGGTACGCGCCAAAGAGAAACAAAGTGAGCGGGAAGAGCAGCTCGAAGACGATGGTCGCGCGCAGATTCTTCTGGATCACGGCGTCACCTCGATCCAGCCCATCATGTTGTCGTGCCCGGACTTGCAGAATTCGTGGCATAGAATCTGATGCTTGCCGGGTTTGTCGAATCGCGCCTGCGCGTAGTTTACCGCGCCGGGAATGGCCATGAGATTGACATTGGTCCGGTCGATCATGAAACCGTGCACGATGTCCTTGCTGGTGACATAGAAGTCGACGACGGAGCCCCTCTCCACCTTGATCCGGTTCGGCTTGAAGGACCAGGTCTTCGCCACCACGTGCGCCTCATACCGGCCGGGAGCCACCCGGATCAGCTCGCCCTCCTCGAAGGGCTTGACGTTGGTGATGCAGGTGGGCACCGAGATGCCAAGGCGAATCGCCGCGTAAGCGATCAACCCCAGCATCGCGGCGGCGAACACCAACGAGGCCACAAGAACCTTCTTCTCGACGTTGGGAACGGCGGAATTGATGGCCATGGAGTCAGTGCCGGTGGATCATCAGAACGTAGAGGAACAGCCAGACGAGGGAAAAGAAGGCGATCATCAGAACGAAGAACGCGACGGCTCCCCTGGGGAAGAACTCCGCTTCGTTCGATGGTGTCTGCCTCATGCTCGCCCCCTCGGGACAGCCGCACGATTCCGGAGGTCCAGACGGTACCACTGACCCTGTCCTCCCGCGAGTTGGGAGTGTGATGTCATCAGGGAACCGACGTCAATGCGAAGGGTGAGGAAGATTGAGAGGCGGCGACGCAGAGTGCCGAGGCAGACCTTCGTGGGTCAGCGCGAGGGAACCCCCGGGGCTAGGCACGGGCAGGAACATCGCGGGGCTCCGTCCGACGGGTCCTTCAGGTTCCCGACCTGGACCTTCGAGGGCAGCAACAGCACGGCTTCCAACCTGACTCCAGTGGTGAGTGCCGTCCGACGTTCGAGACGCGCTTTGCCCTGACGACGGCCCCGGAACGGCTCTACAGATCGTTGCGTGTCGGATGAGAGAACCTGGGGGACGACAGTGCCCATTGACGGTACGCCGCCCGGGGGGCAAGGCCGGAGAGCTACGCCTTTCGCGGTCTCGAGGAGAGCTGCTATCCGAAGCAACTAACGCTTGCTGCGTTGCACCAGCCAGGTCTCGAGCTGCGCTTCGAATGCGGCTTCGTTGGCGAGCGCCTTCTCGAGAATCGGGGCCACGGCCGGAGGTACCGTCTCGGGTACACGCGCATGGACGAACATGTTCTCGCCACGCACGGCGCGGAGGATCAATTCCGCGAACCCGTCGATCCACCATGCTTCAACCGCTCGGCCGTGGGCCGCCGTCGCCTTTGCAGGAGAAGAGAGATAGCCCTGCCAGCCGGGTGCGGTCGCTATCTCGCGCAACTCCTCTAACGAGCGACCTGCTCGGCTCGGGAGCGTCTTGTAGTTGGAACGAACCAGATCGGGTCGCACAGCGAGCATGCCCGATGTCTCGCTGACGCCGGCATGAACATCCATGCCGAAGGACGAAAACTCTGTTGTTGAAAAATATTTAATGTTGATCTTCTCTCCGCTCGCTTGAATTGCGGCATCGGCCCGAAACAGAGCGGTGAGGTGCAGCATTGTCACGTGAAAGGCTTCGCTAACGAAGTCGCACGCCTCGTTGATGGCGATGTTGTGCGTGGGCGCTCCGTGGCCGTTCACGACAAAGATCCACTTGAATCCGTTCTGGGCGACCTGTCCGCCAACATCGGCCACAACGGCTCGTAACGTCGACTGTCGAATGCCGTAGGTGCCGGGGTGGATCAGCATGTCGCCCAGGTGGTTCGCTCCGCTGTGGCCGTAGTTGATTGGAGGCATCAGAACGACGTGCCATTCTGGCAAAGCTCGGCTCACGCGCCTCGACGCCCGGTTGGCCTCGTACATGACGCCAAATGTGTCGGCACCAACGGGCAGGTGGGGGCCGTGTTCCTCGATCATTCCCACCGGCAGGATGAACACTGTCCGCTCACGATCGAGGGCATCGATCTGGGGCCAGCTGAGCTCTTCGAGCTTGTAGAGCTTCGAACGAGCGGGAGCAGAGCCGTCGCGTTGGGTCACTTGAGCTCGCGCCGATGCGACAGACCCACTGATGACACACGCGATCAACACGATGAGCGCTTGATTCATACGTCTCTCCTGTCGTGCTGCGCCCGCTCGAATCCGGCCGGACGACCGGCCCCACATGATGGCGAGGCGCGAGCCGCGCGGCTCTTCGAGATCTGGACGGGGGAGGCGGCCGATCGGCAGAAGACGACTGGTAAACGCTGCTCTACAACCCGGGATCTTGGTCGTCGGTCTCCACGGCACGCGCCTCGCGAGCGCGTGTGCGGGCAGATCGAGATGGAGCCGTTCAACATCCACGTGACCCGGCACAGGCATGCCTTCCACTTGGTCCAGCGCGGCGTGCCCCTTGGCAGCGGTGGCCAGTTGCTCGGTCAGAGCGTGCTCACGGTGACTGCCCGCTACGCGCATCTCGGCCGGAGTGCCCTGCACGATGCGGTGCGGGTGCTCGAGCCAAGCTTCCTGCCGCGTTCAGCATCGCCCGCGCCGGGTCAGGCACAAGGGAGGCCACACGCGGGAGCTGCCAAAGCGCAGGGCGGCCCAAGAGTCCTGCAATTTCGTGGGCGACCAACCGGGCTTGAACCGGTAACCCCCGGAGCCACAGTCCGGGCTAGACCACCTGGCACTTCAAGATTCCTGTCAAGACACTCGATAACTCGATGGAATTCTTCGTGGCGAGGTGAGCACCGGACGGCTCTCGATCACTCCGTCGCGCTGAGGTAGAACGACTTCCCTCAAACCTCCCTCAATCGGCTTCGCAGTGGTCACAGCGTTCTAGCGGCGCTCGAACACGTTCGTCCTCACCTGCCCTCGCTGCGGGGGCACCCGCCCCGTCGTGGCAGTCGTCCTCCGTTCCGCGAGGGCCCAGGCCATCCTCGAGCACCTGCGGCTCCCCTCCAGGCGTCTCCCCCTCGCTCCAAAGCCACCTCCGCGCCCCAGCTCGGCCTCTGGTGAGTGCCGTCCGACGTTCGCGACTCGCCCCGGCCTGACCACGGCCCCGGGACTGCTCTACCCTCAACAGCGGTGAGCACCCCCGCCGAGCGCCTCCTGGTCCCGTCGCCCTCCCCTCTCCCTGGCTGAAGCGACACCCCACTTTGGTCCGCGGCTCGAAAACCCGGTTTGTTCTTCTTTGGACTAGTCCAAGCGCCGATGAGCGACCGCCTATCGGTGTAGCCACGCTCCGCAGCCAGCCACCCCTCTACCCTCCGGCGCCGCGGACGCTGCTTCCGCTTGCCCCTGCCCGGCCCCAGAGAGAGCATCCAGCAGTTCGCCCTCTCCACCGCGTTCACGTTCTGACCAAACCTTCACCCAAGGAGTGACAGCGATGAAGACATTTCTCACTGCTGCAATCGTGCTCGGCCTTGGCCTCCCCTCGGCAGCGCGCGCCGAGGGCGTCAAGATCGGGATCATCAACTCCATGACCGGCCCCGAGGCACCGATCGGGGAAAGCCTCACCAATGGCATCAAGCTCGCGCAGGACGACCTGGCCAGGAAGAACATCAAGGTCGAGCTGATCTGGGAGGACGACACCGGCAAGCCGCAGGTCGCGATGAGCGCCATCGAGAAGCTCGCCACCCGCGACAACGTGGCCGGGGTGGTCGGCCCCTACACCTCGGCCAGCGCCAACGCGGTCGCCAAGCAGGCGCAGCGCTACAAGGTGCCGCTCCTAGTGCCGGTGGCGGCCAAGGAAGACATCACGCGCCAGGGCTACGAATGGGTGTTCCGGCTCAACGCCCCGGCCAACGTCTACGCCCAGGTGCTCCTCGACGCGGTCACCCAGCTCGGGAAGCCCAAGACCATGGCCCTGATCTACGAGAACACCGACTTCGGCACCTCCACCGCCACCACCGCCAAGGAGTACGCGGACAAGAAGGGCATCAAGGTGGTGGCGGACGAATCGTACTCCAAGGGCTCGCCCGACTACCGGTCCACGCTCACCAAGGTGAAGGCCCTGAGCCCCGACCTGGTGTTCATGGTTTCCTACGTGGCGGACGCGATTCTCCTGATGCGACAGGCGCGCGAGATGGGCCTGAAGCCGCAGGCCTTCCTGGGCGGTGGCGCCGGGTTCACCACCGCCCAGTTCGCCAGCGAGAAGGACATCTCCAACCACGTCTTCACCTCCACCCAGTGGACCGACGACGTGCCCTGGCCCGGGGCCAAGGACTTCGCCACCCGGTACAAGGCCAAGTTCAACAAGGAGCCGCCCTATCACGCGGCGTGCGCCTACGCGGCGATGATGATCATGGCGGAGGTGGCTTCAAAACAGGGCGGCGACCGGGAGAAGGTCCGCAGCGCGCTGGCCTCCGGCAGCTGGAACGGCATCATGGGCGACGTGAAATTCGAGAGTTACGAGGGCTACGCCAACCAGAACAAGCACCCCATGCTGGTGCAGCAGATCCAGGACGGCAAGTATGTGACGGTGTTCCCGGCCAAGTTCGCGGGCGGCAAGAAGGGGAGCTACCCGTTCCCCGGCTGGAAATGACCGCTGGGGTTCGCCTCGCGGGCGGCGGGCGCGTTTCCGGGCGCCGCTCGCAGCGCGGATCGCACAAGCGACGATGATCGTCTTCCTTCAGTCGGTGCTGAGCGGGGTGCTGATCGGCGGGGTCTACGCGCTGGTAGGCATTGGGCTGACCATCATCTTCGGCGTGATGCGGGTGATCAACTTCGCCCACGGTGAGCTGGTGATGATCGGCATGTACCTGACCTGGATCATCTTCACCGGGCTGGCCATCGACCCGTTCGTGTCAATCCTGATCAGCATTCCGGCCATGTTCGCGGTGGGCGCGCTGATCCAGAAGACGCTCATCAACCGGGTGCTGGGGGCGCTGCCGGAGAACCAGATCCTGCTCACCGTCGGGCTCGGCCTGGTGCTGAGCAACCTGGTGATGCTCTTCTTCACCTCCGACTACCGGATCCTCACCACCAGCTACTCCTCGAGCACCCTCCGCCTAGCCGGGTTGTCGGTCTCCACGCCGCTGGCCATCTCCTTCGCCATCACCAGCGCGATCACCGCGCTCCTGTACTGGTTCCTGCTCAAGACCGACACCGGCCAGGGGATCCGCGCCACCGCCCAGGACCGGGACGCGGCGCAGTTGATGGGAATCAACGTCAAGCGCATGTCGCTTCTTGCCTTCGGAATCGGGGCCGCGCTGGCCGGCACCGCCGGCGCCCTCATCTCGCCCACCTACTACATCTTCCCGCAGGTGGGCGGTGTCTTCACTTTGAAGGCATTCGTGATCGTGGTGTTGGGCGGCATGGGGAGCGTCCTCGGGGCGACGCTGGGCGGGGTGATCATCGGCGTGACCGAGTCGCTGGCGGCGGTTTACATCTCCGCCGGCATGAAAGAGCTGTTCGTCTATGTGCTCTTCCTGATCGTGTTGCTGTTCAGGCCGGCGGGCCTGCTCGGCAGATCGAGAATGTGATTGGAGCCATCCGAGTGAACGACCTGCCGCGCTCGCTCACCCGCTCGCGCCGTTCCACCCTGCTCTCATTCGCTGCGGTGGCGGCGGTGGCGCTGGTGCTGCTCCTCGTTCCCAGGGCGGTGCAGAGCCCATACCTTTTGCACGTGATGATCCTCTTCTTCCTCTCCGTGAGCATGGGGGAGAGCTGGAACGTGATCGGCGGCTACACCGGCCAGTACTCGCTCGGGCACGCCGCTTACTTCGGCGCGGGGGCGTACACCACGCTGATACTCCTCCAGTACCGCCACGTCGCGCCCTGGTGGGGCGCGTGGGCCGCGGTGGGGGTCTCGCTGGTGGTGGCGCTGGTGATCGGCAGCATCTGCTTCCGGCTCCGAGGCCCCTATTTCACCCTGGCCTCGATCGCGGTGACGGAGAGCATCCGCTTGATCGCCCTCAACTGGAAGGCGGTGACCAACGGCGCAGAAGGCATCCTCTTGATGGACATCCCCCCCCTCAAGATCGGAGGGATGCTGATCACCGACTGGCTCTCGAAGGTGCCGTTCTATTACATCGGGCTGGTCCTGGCGCTGGTCACCCTGCTGGTGAACTACCTGGTGGGCCGCTCCAAGCTCGGGTACTGCTTCCAGGCAATCCGGGAGGACCAGGACGCCGCCCACTCGCTGGGCATCAACCCCGCCTTCTACAAGAATGTGGCGCTGGCCATCTCCGCGGTCTTCACCGCCCTGACCGGGGCCTTCTACGGGCTGTACATCGGCTTCATCGACCCCCAGACGGTGCTGGGAATCGACCTCTCGGTGGAGATGGTGCTGATCTGCATCATCGGCGGCATCGGCACCAACTTGGGCCCGGTGGTGGGCGCGCTGGTGCTGGTGCCGCTCTCGGAGGCCCTGCGGGCGAACCTGTTCGCACGGCTCCTCTTCAGCGCCGGGCTGCTGGACGAGACGTCGCGCGCAGGCGCGTTCCTCAAGGAGAACCTGGCCCACGCCCACGTGCTCATCTACGGGATCCTGGTGGTGCTGGTGATCCTCTTCATGCCCGACGGCGTGCTCGGGTTCGCGAAGAAGCTGCTCGCGCGGCGAGCGCCCGGCCCAGCCCCGGTGCGGACCTGGGAGGCCCCCGATGCAAATCCTTGAAATAAGGCATCTGTTCAAGTTCTTCGGCGGGCTGGCTGCGAATGCCGACGTCAGCTTCTCGGTGGAGAAGGGGATGATCATGGGGCTGATCGGCCCCAACGGCTCGGGCAAGACCACCCTTTTCAACTGCATCACCGGCTATTACCCGCCCTCCAAGGGAGAGGTGGTCTTCAAGGGCCAGCGGCTGCACGGGCTCCAGCCGGACCGGGTCTGCAAGCTGGGCATGGCGCGTACCTGGCAGAAGGTGCGGCCCCTGGCCAAGCTCAACGTGCTGGACAACGTGATGGTGGGAGCGCTGGCGCGCACCAACTCGCTCAAGGTCGCGCGCCAGGCGGCGATGGAGCAGCTGGAGCTGGTGCGGATGGCCCATCGCGCCGCGATGCTGGCGGGCGGGCTCTCCATCGGCGAGCGCAAGAAGCTGGAGGTGGCGCGCGTGCTCGCCACCCGGCCCGAGCTGTTGCTCCTGGACGAGGTGATGGGCGGGCTGAACCCGGCCGAGAGCGATGAGATCATCCAGCTCATCCTGGAGATCAAGGCCCGCGGGTTTACGCAGATCGTGATCGAGCACAACATGAGAGCCATCATGCGCATCTCGGACCGGATCGTCTGTCTCAACACGGGCGAGAAGCTCGCCGAGGGCTCGCCCCAGGAGATCGTCCACAACCCAGACGTGATCACCGCCTACCTCGGAGACGCCGAAGTTGCTTAGCGTCCGAAAGTTGAGCTTCAGCTACGGCGACCTGAAGGTCCTGTGGGACATCGACCTGGAGGTGAACCAGGGGGAGATCGTCACCGTGGTGGGGGCCAACGGGGCCGGCAAATCAACCACCCTGCGCAACATCTCTCGCCTGGTGAAAGCTTCGAGCGGGGAGGTAGTCTTCGACGGGGTGGACCTCCTCCGGCTCGAGCCGCACCAGGTGGTGGAGCGGGGCATCGTTCAGGTGCCGGAGGCCCGGCGCATCTTCCCGGAGATGACGGTGCTCGAGAACCTGCGCATGGGCTCCTTCGTGAAGGCGACGCGAAAGGATCGGGCGCGGAACATGGAGCGGGTCTTCACGCTCTTCCCGCGGCTCAAGGAGCGCGAGCGCCAGCTGGGGGGCACCATGTCCGGCGGCGAGCAGCAGATGCTGGCCATCGCCCGCGGGCTGATGGCCAACCCCAGGCTCCTCCTCCTCGACGAGCCCTCGCTGGGCCTCTCTCCGCTGTTCGTCAAGCACATCTTCGAGATCATCAAGGAGATAAGCCGGCAGGGCATCACCATTCTGCTGGTCGAGCAGAACGTCTACCAATCGCTCAAGATCGCCCACCGCGCCTACGTGGTGGAGACCGGGCGGGTGGTGCTCTCGGGAAAGGGGCAGGAGCTGCTCGCCAACGAGCAGGTGAGGAAGGCATTTCTGGGAATGTGAAGCCATGAAAAGAAAGACAGACGTCGGGGATTGGATGACCGTCAAGCCGATCACCATCGAGGAGGACACCTCGATCATGGAGGCGATCCACCTGCTCAAGGAGAAGAACATCCGCCGGCTGCCGGTGATGCGCCGGGGGAAGATCGCCGGGGTGGTCACCGAGAAGATGCTCCTCACCTTCACGCCCGGGAAGTCGACCTCGTTGAACGCCTGGGAGGCGCACTACCTGCTCTCCAAGACGCCCGTGAAGGAGGCGATGAACCCTCGGCCGCACACGGTGACGCCCACCACCCCGGTGCGCGAGGCGGCGAAGCTCCTCCACGACCGCAAGCTGAACGGGGTGCTGGTGACGAACGAGAAGGGCGACCTGGTCGGCATCTTCACCATCACCAACGCACTGGAGGCGCTGATGGCCTCCGCCAACGCCGACGGCGGGTAGCGGCCGCGCGGAAGGGGCGAACTTCCGTGGCCTCTGATAGAGGAGGGGTGGGCTGAGCGAGCAGACGTTGTACGTCTGGCGGCGACGGTTCGGGACGATGGGCGCCGACGACTCGAAGCGTCTGAAGCAGCTCGAGACCGAGAACAACCGGCTGAAGAAGCTGCTCGCCGAGCGCGACCTCGAGGTCGAGGTGCTCAAGGAGATCGCCGCAAAAAAAAATGGTGAGCGCGTCCATGCGACGCCCATGGGTAGAGTACGCCCGTGGTCGAGGGCTCTCCTGTCGGCGGTCGTGCAAGCTGTTGCGCGTGGCGCGCTCCTCCCTGGGCTACGTCTCGAGGAAGGAGCATCTGGATGGGCCCATTCGGGCCCGAATTCGGGAGCTCTCGGCGCAGTTCCCGAGGTACGGCTACCGGCGGGTGCGGATTTTCCTCGAGCGGCAGGGCTGGAAGATGAGCCCGGAGCGGGCGTACCGCCTCTGGCGACACGCCGAGCTTCAACGGGAAGTTCCGGGACGGGGGAGGTCAGTCGCGGGATCCTCAACCTGACGGTGGTCCAGAAAACGGGGGCACGTCACCCTCAATCCTCCCTCAATCACCTTCGCGGTAGCTTCGGTCCGATCGGGGGGAGCACCGGCTCTCGTCACACGCTGGCCGTCCGGGTGCTCACTGGCGCCCCGGTCGACTACGGCATTAGATCCTGCGTGGATTTGCCGACTATCCGCGTCCAGCAGGCCGCCGGTCTCGCCAGTCTGGCTGAGTGGATGGACCGCCACTGCTCCGGAGAGCTTGAGTTCACAAACGCCTTCTGCCGCGTCCAGAGCCGCATGTTGCTGGAGCGTCTTGATGAAGCCGCCGAGGTCGAGTCCGCGTGGCGCGCCAAGCGCTGCCGCCCTGCCTTGCATCTCGTCCCGACCTGGCCTTTCCTGATGGAGATAACGCCGGAACGAGGGGGCACACGTGCGATCCAGAATGCATGGTGGTGCGACGCTGCGCTGGATTTCGCTCGGGATCCTCACTCTCTCCGCATGCAGCAGTGGTAGTGGCGAAGGCAAGAAAACCCACTCCGTGTCGGGGATGGTCTCGGGCGCCATCGCCGATGGCGTCTCCGTCACCCTGAACGGCGCAGGGGGCACGAGGACCGCGACCACCTCCGCTGGCGGGAGCTTTGCCTTCGCCGACGTGGCGAATGGAAGCTACACCCTCACCCCCTTGAGGGACGGATACGCCTTCACTCCCCCCAGTATTCCCGTCATCGTCAGCGACAGCGACGTCAACAACAACAATTTCACCGCCGTCAGCGTCCTCCACAGCATTTCAGGTTCCATCTCCGGAGACGTCGCCGATGGCGTCACCGTCGCCCTGAGCGGCGTGTTCAGCGGCACAACGACGACGTCCGGCGGTGGCCACTTCAATTTCCCCAACCTCCAGAATGGCGTTTACACCGTCACCCCGTCGGCCGCCGGCTTCCGATTCCTTCCAGAGAGCCGCACTGTCACGCTGAGTGGCGCGGATGCCACGAGCATCGACTTTGCGTCGGGGGAGGCCAGCAAGTCGATCTACACCCTCACCGTCTTGAAGGACGGTTCCGGCTCCGGGGCGATCACCGGTGCAGGACTTGACTGTGGGACGACCTGTTCCGTGCGAAGCTTTGACGGCAGCATCCTGACGCTCACGGCGACTGCTGCGCCATACTCGGTTTTTTCCAGTTGGTCGGGGTGTGAAGTCACATCAGGCGTGAACTGTAGTCTCACGATTACTTCGGACAGGACCCTCACGGCAGTTTTCGCAGTCCTGCAGTTGAAACGTTTGGCTGGAGAGCCGTCCGGCATCGGAAGTACGGACGGAACTGCTGAGTCGGCGAGGTTCAACGACCCGCTCGGCATCGTGGCCAGTGCGAGCGGTGATCTCTACGTCGCCGACTCCGGGAATTTCACAATTCGTCAGATAACGACCGCCAGGGTTGTCACCACTCTCGCCGGCAGGACAGGTTACAGCGGAAGCAACGACGGTGCCGGAGCGAACGCCTACTTCAATGGTGTCGGCTCGATCGCGCTGGATGCCAGTGGTAACCTCTACGTCACCGATGCAGGCAATCACACGATTCGCACCGTGACGTCGGCGGGCGTTGTCGTGACACTTGCAGGAAAAGCAGGCACGAGCGGAAGTGCAGACGGAACGGGCACGGCGGCCAGGTTCAACTTCCCCTCGGGAGTGGCCTTGGACGCGAGCGGAAACGCGTACGTCACCGATACGGGCAACCACACGATCCGCAAGGTCACTCCGTCAGGTGTCGTCACGACGCTGGCAGGCATGCCGGGTGCTTCTGGTAGCGCCGACGGAACGGGCACGGCGGCCAAGTTCAATTCTCCCGAGAACTTGGCGGCGGACTCGAGCGGGAACTTGTACGTCGTTGATAGAAGGAATCGCACGATCCGAAAGGTGACGCCGGGCGGCCTCGTCACCACCCTTGCGGGCAGCGCCGGCTCCCCAGGAAGTGACGACGGAGTTGGGGCAAGCGCGAGGTTCGGCGATCTCACCGGAATCACAGTGGACGCCAGCGGGAATGTCTACGTCAGTGACTGGGCATACAGCACGATTCGCAAGGTGACACCGTCGGGGGTCGTCACGACGCCGCTCGGCAAGCCCGGGCTCTCCGGCAGCGAGGACGGGACGGGCTCTTCGGCCCGGTTCCGCTCTCCGTCGGGTCTGGGGGCGGATGCGACCGGCAACCTTTACCTCACCGACACGGGAAACCAGACGGTCCGCAAGGTCACGCCGGCCCTCGTTGTGACCACGCTCGCCGGCCGGGCTCCTCTCTTCGGAGGAGTCGACGGCACTGGTGCGGCTGCCAGATTCTCCGGTCCGGCCCAGGTCGCGGTTGGCGCGAGCGGTGATATCTACGTCGCGGATTCGGGCAACCACGCCATTCGAAAAGTGACGCTCGCCGGTGCCGTCACGACCATCGCGGGCACATTGGGATCTTATGGGAGTGCGGATGGGACGGCCGCTTCAGCAAGGTTTTTCGGTCCGGAGGGGATCGCGGTCGACGTGAGCGGTAACCTCTACGTCGCCGACTCGGCAAACCACACGGTGCGGAAGATCACCTCGTCCGGTGTCGTCACGACCCTCGCCGGAACCCCCGGTTCTGCCGGGAGTGCCGATGGAAGCGGTGCGGCCGCGCGGTTCAATTACCCGAAGGCTCTGGCCGTCGACGGAAGTGGCACAGTTTACGTCGCAGACACGTTTAATCAGACAATCCGCAAGGTGACATCCGACGGCACTGTCGTCACTCTCGCCGGCGTGGCGGGTTCCATGGGTACCGCTGACGGCATCGGCACGACGGCTCGATTCAACTACCCAGGAGGCATCACGGTCGATGCAATTGGCGACCTGTACGTTTCGGATACCTCGAACCATACAATTCGCAAGGTCGCTGCATCGGGAAAGGTCAGTACGATTGCCGGCACACCCGGGATGGCCCATAGACAGGACGGTACAGGAACGAACGCAGGATTGTTCAGCCCTGCGCAGATCACCGTCGATGCGAGCGGCGCCCTGTACGTGGCCGATGTTGGAAACAATGCCATTCGTCGTGTGACTCGCGACGGCGTGGTGACCACTGCTGTCGGAGTCAGTGGACCCGTCGTCGGCAACCTCCTCACGAACCTTCCGGCAGCCCTCGCCTTTCCAACAGGCGTGGCGGCCGATGGGACGGGCAACCTCTTCATCTCCGTGCAGCACGCGCTGCTGGAGGTCGCACCCTGAAATCGGCCGTGCATCAGGTCCGCGTCGAGAGGGTCCCTGGAAGGAGGTAGGCCTCGACCATGACCGAGGTGAGTGAGTGCTCGCTCTGCCCTGCGCCGCGGCTCGAGCTCGGGAGGAGGGTGACTCGCGCCTCCTGACGATTCCCGCAGCACACGTGTGCTCCGCCGGAGGAAAGCGCGGACGAAAAGTCCTGGAGTTTCCTGGGCGACCAAGCGGGCTTGAACCGCTAACCCCCGGAGCCACAGTCCGAGAAGGACCAGCCGACAGACTGAAGCGCATGTCAACGCCCCTGATAACTCGATGGAATCCTTTGTGCCGAGGTGAGCACCGGACAGCTGCCGATCCTTACGTCGGGCACTGAGGGCGAGCGACTTCCCTCAAACCTCCCTCAACGCTGGGCTGGGAACAGCGCGACTGCACACCGGTAGATGACGGTTTCGCGGCTCATCTTGCGCAGTACGGGTGGAGCCAAAGGCTCGCCCGCTCACGGGAGCGCCCGATGAAAGTCTCTCTCAGATTCCTCTCGCGATGTCTCCCGGCCCTCGCCCTCGCGCTGTTTGCGCTCGGCGTCCTGCCCGACGCGGCGGGCGCAGAGACGTCTGTCCTCCAACTCGGCACGATCTACCGCTGTCCAGCGGGAAAGAGCTTCAAGGTTCTCTCCTGTGCTGGCTCGGCGGACGCCGATCTCTGCGACGTTCAGTCGTACAGCCACGGCCAGCCGGAGATGCGCGGCAAGTCGACCCATCAGCAGGTCATGGGCGTGCTCCCGATCTGCCACATCCAAACCCCAGGAGAAACCCGGTCCGATGGGCATCCTGGGGCTATCCAGGAAGACGGGACGAACGGAATCAAGGTCGGTGACGCGGTCGAGGTGGTGACTGGCTCCGGCTGGACCCGGGCCAAGGTGGTCGCCGTCAACGGGAACTCGTATCGGGTCTTGGTCTACGGCGTCCAGGTGACGAAGGACTATCCCACAGAAGTGCGCCGACTCGGAGCCGCCTCGGCCCGTGATCACGCGCAGGGACAGTACCGGCTCGGCGACCGCGTGCAGGTGAACGTCGGCGGACGGTGGATCAGCAGCAGGATCGTCACCGAGATGGGTCAGGACTACCAGGTGGAGCTGCCCGGCAATCGCACTGCATGGGCCACGCCCAACAACCTGCGCCCGGCGCACTCGGCCCCGGTAGCAGTCTCCAGTTCCTCCGCCGGCATGCCGCCGAAGCCCGGGCTGACGAGCTGCGCGGGGAAGTTCGAGGGTCGCTATGCCAGCACCGGAGGCTTTGGCTCGTTCACGCTGACATTTCGGTCTGGCAAGGCCACAATGACCGACGCGGGCGGCAACGACGAAGTGTTCGAGTGCTGGATGGGCGGCGCCAGGATGTACCTGCACAAGCCCGATGCCCCGAACCTCGACATGCCCATCGATATTAATGACGACGGCACGCTGCAGACACCCCTCGGCGAGATCAGGAAGAAGGCGAGCTGAGACGGTGAAGCCTTTCCGGTCGATCTTGGGGCCCAGGCCGTCGACCTGTCCCTACGTACCTCCGAGATCAAAGCGCCAGGCTTCAACCCCAGAAAGTTGAGGAATGGCTGGCGGTCGTCGACCGAGCGCTGGCTGTCCTGCGGCGAATGAGGGCGACACTGCGGCAATCGAGCACGTGCCGGATGGGACAGCCCCAGCTGCCCTCGTTGGTTCGGCGAGCACGAGCCGAGACGCGTTGTTGACCTGAACAGCTCATCCGGCTCACTGAGCGCCCAGGGGGCCCCCAGTTAACTCCGGTGAGCCGGATGGATCGGGGCCAACCTGCCGGAACGTTTGGGCGACCAACCGGGATTGAACCGGTAACCCCCGGAGCCACAGTCCGAATGAACACCCGATACCTCCAAGCGCCCGTCAAGACCTTCGATAACACTCGGCCGTTTCTCGGTTCGACGTGACCACCGGACGAGCACGGTTCACTCCGTCGGGGCCTGAGGGAGCGCCAACTCCCTCAATCTTCCCTCAATCGCCTTCGCAGTGATTACCGGTTCCCGCGGCGCTCGAGCACGCTCGTCCTAACCTGCCCTGCTGCGGAGGCGCCCGACACGTCGTCGCCGTCGTCCTTCGTTCCACGGCGTTCTTTATCGACGCGACCATGAGGCCAAGGCAAGGAGGAGTCATGAGGGGTCCATTCCATCGTTTGCAGCCGGCGGCGCCCGGCGCGATCATGAGCCGCCGCGGCTGAGACGCGGTCGTTGGGCCGCCGGATGACCATGCCTGGGTGGCGCCTTGGAGCGAAACCGTGATGTACACCCCTCCGCAATGGCGCGTGGCGTTCCCCATCACCTTCATCGCCCTCATCGCTCTTGCGGGCATGCTGATACTCGCGCTGCAACACGGCACGCCGTGGGCCGCGATCCTCTGCAGCGGCGCGATCACAGGAGTCCTCGTCGCGATCTCGTGGACACTGAGACACTTTGCCCCGAAGGTGTCCGTGGCGTTCGTGGGAACCGCCGCGGTCCCGGCAATCCCCCTATGGCTCATGAGTCCCGGGACCGGACTCGCTGGCATCGCCGTGGGGGCCACCGTCTTCGGCACCTGGTTGCTCGTCTACGAGCTTGGCATCACAGCGAGAGCCAACACCGAAGTCGTGTCCGAAGTTGCGAGCTTCGGCGCCGCTGGAGGCGCCCGTCGCGCGTTCATCGTCTATCACTCGACTCACGGTGGCTTCCAGCCCTTGGTCCTACGCGCCTTTGCCGAGGGCCTCCAATCACAAGGCTGGCGAGTCGACATGACCACAGCGAGCCATGCAACGCCGGTGAACTTGTCAGCCTACGATGTTCTGGCGCTGGGTGCGCCCTCCTACAACTGGCAGCCGGCGCGGCCGACGCTCGCCTATCTGGGTCGCCTCGGTGACCTGAAGGGGATGCCCGTCGCCCTCGTGATCTCCGGCGGTGGGATGACGGACCGCGCCCTGAAGATCATGTCCGACCACGTGACGCAGGCGCATGGCCGGATCGTAGAAGCGATTGAGATCTGGACCACTCGGCCGAACGCCGAGCGCCACGGCCTGAGCGATCCGCTGGAGATCATGCGCCGCGCGGGTGCACGCGTCGCGTCATCGGCACCACAACGAGGAACGCTCTCGTGAACGTGGGGCGGCGTTGATTCCTGCTACGGATCCGCGGGCCGCCTAACAAGCGAGTTAGACATCCTCACGCAATTGAGCGACTTCGGCGAAGCATGCGGCCGATAAGCAAACTTGGACGGCCTCACTATTGGACGGCCGCAGGCCGATCCGCTGGCCCACATGGAAGACGACCGTTGAACGGATTCTTGATGAGGATGTCCCTGACGGAAAGAAGGACCTTTGATCCCCAGGCGGCGCTGAAGTCACGATCCGTGAGTATGCGGTTCGTTAGCGGATACAGTGATGGTTTCAGCATGAGACACGAGCTTGCTCTCCGAGCCTCCGATGTCCTCGGCGTCGCCCGGCTGGCGTTCGATGCCGTCATCGGGCTCACCGATGTGGTCGAGTCGATGCACGGCACGATCTCCCGCCGGCCGTTTCCGGTGGGGACGATCGCCGACACGCGGACCCGCGGGATCACCCGACGGGTCTATCAGAGCATCCGGTTGATCACCCGACTCCTGGAGGGCGGTCTCGAGACCGCGCAATCCCTGCTCAAGCTGCCAGCCGGCGGGCCCTCCTCGCCACGACGCGAGATGCTGCTCTCCGTTCTCAACGGCGTGGTGGGCGATCATCTGGCGGCGACGGACAATCCGCTCGCCATTCCCATGCGGTTCCGGAAGGATGGGGACGCGCTGGAGCTGGATCGGGACCTGCTGGCCGCACGGCTGCCAGAACCACGGGGAAGGGTCGTGGTTCTCGTCCACGGCCTGTGCATGAGCGACCTCCAGTGGAAGCGGGGCGGCCACGACCACGGCAAGGCCCTGGAGCGCGAGCACGGCTTCGTGCCGGTTTACCTCCACTACAACACCGGCCGACATGTCTCGCTGAACGGTCGTGACGTCGCCCAAGCGCTGGAGTTGATGTTCGCCGCCTGGAGAGTCCCGGTGGAAGAATTGGTGCTCCTCGGTCACAGCATGGGCGGGCTCGTCATCCGCAGCGCATGTCACCAGGGTCACCTCGCCGGCCATCGTTGGACCCAGCGACTGTCCAAACTGATCTTCCTCGGCACTCCACACCACGGGGCGCCGCTAGAGCGGGTCGGCAACCTCCTCGATCGAGTCCTTGAGGTGAGTCCCTATGCCGCACCGCTGACTCGCATCGGTGGGAACCGGGCGGCCGGGATCAATGACCTGCGCTTCGGGAACGTTCTCGACGAGGACTGGGCCAACCGCCAGCGCCGGTATCGGATGGATCCCCGCACCCCCGTGCCGTTGCCCGAAGGTGTGGGCTGCTACGCCATTGCCGCCAGCCGGGGACGGAAGAGGGGTGACGCCATCGACGCTCTTCTCGGCGACGGCCTCGTTCCAGTGACCAGCGCGCTGGGGATCCACCCCAAGCCGCGCTTCAGGCTCGCCTTCCCGCCCGCGCATCAGCGCGTGTTCTTCCAGACAGACCACTTCGACCTCCTGGACTCGCCGGCGGTCTACGCGCAGCTCGCCCAATGGCTGGCGTAGGGTAGACGCAGAGCGACTGACGGGGTCTCTCCTTGCTGCCGGCGGGCCTGACCGACCCTGCCGCTCAGAGGTGCCCCCAACGATGCTCCCACTGATCGAGATTCCTGGGCGACCAACCGGGATTGAACCGGTAACCCCCGGAGCCACAGTCCGAGTTGGACCACCCCGGTGGTGCTCTTGGCCCTTGGTCTGAGCGTCAGTCGGCTGTGGTGGCTGAACGGGAATCCGACGCGCCGTAAGAGGCCCGCTGCAGGGAAGTAGGTCGAGCACGAGGTCAGCAGGAGGTAGGCATCGGAGGACACGCGACGCTTCGAGCGCTCGCTCGCGATGCCTGGCCCCCGCCGAGTCGGTCCAGCGTGGCCTCCAAGTGGCGCCACGGCGCGGCTGCGTACGACCTAAGACTCATCGCTAGCTTCCGGAAAGTGGACTACCCGATGAGACGAGTGACAGCTGCCGCCGCAACCGCGGCGACGGGAGCAAGGTCCGCGACCGTGAAGGGAATGACCTCATCATGAAGAGAATCCTCACGGCGGCTTCACTCGCGGCGCTCCTTGGCTGCGCGCATTTCGGCAAGAAGGAAGACGAAGCGGAGGCAGCAGCGACCGCCGCTCTTCAGAAGCAGGTCCAGGCGCAGCAAGCGCAGATCAACGAACTGAAGAGTCAGCAGGCCAGCACCCTGCAAACGCAGATCAACGAGCTGAAGGGTCAGATCGGGATGCTGCAAACACAGCTGATCGTCCTCCAGACCCCGTCCAATGGTGCTGCCACGCCGAAGGCTGCACCCGCTGTTGCGCCGCCCGCTGCTGGGCCCGCGCTTGCGCCGCCGCCCGCCGGTACGCCCGCGTATGCGCCCCCCGCTGCCGCGCCTGCCGCCGCGACCCCGAGGTGAAACGCCCCGTCACCAGAAACGGTGACCGTCGCGACCTCGAAGGTCACGCCCCTCCAGGGCGGGGAGAGCCCTAGCAGCTTCGTCGCGCATCCATGCGCCGAGGTTCCTAATCCTCACAACCAGCGACCATTCGGCATGCCGCCGGCTGGAACACCGGTGTCCGTGTCGCCACCGCTGCCGACGTGGAAGAAGCGAGGTCTGCCGAGGGGACTCGTAACTGCCTGTCGAGGTTGGGCGACCAACCGGGCTTGAACCGGTAACCCCCGGAGCCACAGTCTCGCCTGACCCGGCGGAGGAGTGACCGGCCCGTCCGGATCTCGACGGGTTGGTCCAGCCCCGCCCAGGCAGCATCGTGCTCGTCCGACCCGCTACGGCACAAGGGAGGCACACGGCGTGGTGGACTTGCGATGCCTCCGGGTACGTCTCGGGGCGGCGCAGGCTCGGCGCCCCGTCCGCGGTGCTGCCGCCCGACGTCACCACCGAACGTCGATGGTCTTCGCAGCGACCCTCGCCGGTTGGCGGTCGGCGCGCTCGGGTCTCGAGCCACCGCTCTGGATCCGGCAGTGAGGGTTAGGTACAGGCGGGAGCTCGGGCTCGCACGCCGTCAAGAAGAGGTCGCCAGATCCGGTTGACGGGTCACAACCCGTCAGCCGCATGCCTGGTACCTCGAGTTGCTCAGCGCGCATTCATTCGAACGCCTGCCGATCCGGAGGCCGTTCATCAAGCCGCGCCGTCAAAGCAGTCGAGCTCGCACCAATTGCAGGGCTGGCGACCATCTTCCCGTCCTCCGGTACTGGGATCCAGATGATCTGCTTGCGGCAGTCGGCCCACGGCGGCACTGATCAGATCCTGATCAAGCTGCCCGGAGATTGAGGAATGACGAGTGACTTGAGGACTCGGCGAATGGATCCCCAGCTGGCACCATTCATCCAGTCGTTTCCCCCGGCCGACTTGAGCGATCCGGTCACTGCGCGCAGGCAACTCGCCGAGCTGTCCGCCAGGGCATCAGTGCCGAACGTCGAGGGAATGCAGATCGAGGATCGCAAGGTCCCTGGCAACCCGGACGTACCGGTGCGTATCTATCGCCCGCATCAGGCGCAAGGCACCATCGTCTGGCTTCACGGCGGCGGATTCGTCATGGGTGGCCTGGATATCGAGCATCCGTGGGGTCTCCGGATCGCGGACGGCTCCGGCGCGGTGGTTGTGTCCGTCGGCTACAGGCTGGCGCCCGAGAATCGGTTTCCGGCCGCGCTCGATGACGCGTACGTCGCACTCACCTGGACGGCCGAGCACGCAGCCGAACTCGGCATCGACCCGCAGCGCATTGCCATCGGCGGCCATGCTGCTGGTGCGGGGCTCGCAGCCGCGGCGGCGTTGCGAGCGCGTGACCAACAGGGGCCGCCGATCAGGTTTCAGTTGCTCAACCAGCCGGAGCTCGACGATCGGCAGGCGACCTGGTCGGCACGGAACTTCACCGATACCCCGTTCATGACGCGCGACAAGGTCGCCGCGTCGTGGAGGCATTACCTCGGGTCCGCGCCCGCCTCACCTTACGCCGCGCCGGCGCGGGCTACCGATCTGTCGGGCCTGCCGCCCGCCTACATCACCTGCGCGGAGTTCGATCCGAACCGCGATGAAGCCATCGTCTATGCGCAGCGGCTGCTACAGGCCGGCGTGCCAGTCGAACTGCACCAGTGGCGCGGCACCTTCCACGGATCCCAAGCGGTCCTGTCCGCCGAGGTGTCGCAACGGCAGATCGCGGAACTCGGCTTCGCGCTGCGTCATGCGCTCGCCGAGTGACGTGGGGCCATATGAAGACCGACACCCAAATCCAAATCTCCAACCTCCGCACCACCCTGAACGGAAAGGTGATCGGCTCCGACGACGCCCGGTACGACCACGTGCGCCGAGTGTTCTTCACCGGCTTCGACCGTCGGCCCGCGGCCATCGTCCGCGTCGGCGACGCGTTGGACGTCGCGCGCGTCGTGACGCTGGCACGGGAGACCGGGGCCGAGCTCGCGGTGCGAAGCGGCGGCCACAGCCGGGCGGGGTACGGTACGTCCGAGGGCGGGATCGTCCTCGACCTCTCCGCGATGAACGCGGTCGAAATCGACGCGGATGGCCGAGCAGCATGGGCGCAAACCGGGGTCAAGGCTGGCGCCTACACCAGGGTGACCGGCGAACGCGGCCTTGCGACCGGGCTCGGCGACACCGCGAGCGTCGGCCTCGGTGGGATCACGCTCGGCGGCGGCATCGGCTTCCTCGTCCGCAAGCACGGCCTCGCCATCGACGACGTGCTTGCGGCCGAGGTGGTGACCGCCGACGGCGAGCTTCTCGAGGTGGACGAGCATGCCCACCCCAATCTCTTCTGGGCCGTCCGGGGCGGCGGCGGCAACTTCGGTGTCGTGACCAGACTCCGTCTCCGGCTGCACAAGATCGACCAGGTCCTCGGCGGGATGCTACTGCTCCCTGCGAGCGCCGACGTGATCACCGGGCTGGTCGCCGCGACAGATGCGGCGTCCGAGGACCTGTCCGTGATCGCGAACGTATTGAAGGCCCCGCCGCTGCCCTTCATCCCGCCGGAACAGCACGGCAAGCCCGTGGTGATGGCCCTTGTCGTCTACGCGGGCGAGCCCGCGGCTGGTGAGAAGGCGATCGCGCCGATTCGCACCCTCGCCACTCCGGTCGCCGACATGGTACGGCCGATCCGCTACCCGGAGATGTACGCGGGGCCGGAAGCTCCTGGTCCGGCGTTCGCCGTGGGAACGAACCTGCTCGTCGATGAGCTCTCGGCGGCCGGGGCAGGGACGATCCTCGCGCACCTCGAGACCGCGACTGCCGCGATAGCCGCCGTCCAAGTGCGCGTCCTCGGGGGCGCGATGGCGCGCGTCGCCGACGGCGCGACCGCGTTCGGCCACCGGCGAGCGAAGCTCATGGTGAACATTGCCGCCATGGATGGGCGCGTCGAGGAGCGCGCGGAGCATGAGACATGGGCCGCCGGGCTGGCCGAGGCGCTCTCCCGTGGAGTGACGACTCCGGCCTACGTCGGGTTCCTCGGCGACGAGGGCGAGGAGGGTGTCCGCCGCGCGTACCCGCCTGCGACCCTGGATCGCCTCGCGCAGGTGAAGCGTCGGTACGACCCCGAGAACCTCTTTCACCTGAACCTGAACGTCGCGCCCGACGTGAGAGGAGCTTGAGCGCCACGTGCGTGCGCCACGCTCTTGGGGCTCCTTCTCGCCGGGCTTCGAGGGTGGCCGCGCTGTGCCTTACCGCTGAAAAGGCTTGGGCGGGGAAAACGGTCGCGGGATCCTCAACCTGACGGTGGTCCAGAAAACGGGGGCACGTCACGATGCCTCACACTGGTCCAGCGCGACGTGCCTTTGGCGCCAGAGCCAACCGGAGCAACCGAGCGCGCCTCTCTGGCGGACAAATTGCAGACACTTCTCCAGGAACTCGAGGCCTAAAGTCACGTCCCGCAATCAATTGCGGGATCGGCCTTTTGGGGCTCGAAATGGCTCTCGAATCCGCCCGAAAATACGCTCCACAATGCGCTCCCAGATCGGGCGCATTGTCGGGCCGTTTGCCGGGCCGAATGCCGGGCGGCTTCGAGCAGCCGTCGTCAGGCAGGTCGCGCCCTTCCGCCCTCGCCCACCCGGTTCGCCTGCAGCACCGGGAGTACCCCTGCGTTTCCCGCTCACGCCCTCGCAACGATGAAACTGAGGGCGTGAGCGGGAAACTCTGGGTACCCCTGAATTCGAACGGGGTGGGCGAGGGCGAAAGGACCCTCATTTGTGGAGTCCTGATGAGGAAAGGTCTCGAGATGGAGTGAGTGAGGAAGGGAGGGCAGTGAGAAAGGTGTGAGCAACGATGGAACGTGCATCCCCCGAGCAGGTCGAGCAAGCCGGTCGGCGCGGGCGGCTGAGCCGTAAGGACCGACAGCTGGTTGGCGCACTTGGACTCTGTCGGTACCTGAACATCGGGCAAGTCATCGAGCTCGGAGTGGGCGCCAAGACGGGGAAGGCGACCGGGTACAGGCTCCGTGGACTGGCTGGCGAGGAAACCAGGTCCAAGGTGCGAGCGTCGAGGCCCGCGCTGTTGAGACGCTTTCCCTTCCATTCCTTCCCTCGCGCCGCACGAAATCATTTGGACTGCCGTTCAGCTACCTCCACCTGGCGGCCATCGTCGACCTCTGCTCTCGTTTCTGGGGATTCAGTTGCAGTCGGCCCACCACCGACTCGCCAAGCCCTAGTGAGTCTCGGAAGTCTAAGTGAGCCCGGGAAACGGAACCCTAGAACATCGGTGTGGGGACGTTCCCCCAGCCCGTCCCCGGGCCCAGGTCCTTCAGGTTGAGCACTGTCAGGCTGTGCATGTCGAGGTCCACGAAGAATTGCGGCACGCGCTCCTGGTCAATCGCGAACAGCGACGCCCGTCGGCTCAGATCGCCGTGGTGGCCGACCCGGAGGAAGATGATCCTCCTGGCGGTTGGAGACGTGGCCGCCGCCTCACCCGGGGTGTGATGCACCATCTCGTGGCCACCTTCAAGGTGGCGAAACGGGTGGAAGATCCAGTCCGCGATCATCGCGATGGTCTGATTGTGCTCGTAGAGCCGGAAGGCGGGGTCGGTGTCTGCAATCATCCCCTGCATCACGTAGTTGGGGGGCACGATGTAGCCGAGAATGGCCCCCCGCTCCTCCGCGAGCCGCGACCCGATCTCGGGTATCCGCAGCACGTCCGGCATCCGATGCTGGACCATGACCGCATCACCGGGGAGGATGGCCAGCACCGAGACGCGGCCATCCGACCAGATCGGCAACCTCGCGACGGTGTACGAGCGCAGCGCGAAGGCGGTTCCGATGGAGAGGACCAGGAGCGAGGTCAGCCCGAGGCTGCCTCGGAGCACTGGAGTGCGTGGGGCGGGGATCTTCCTAGCGACCTGCTCCAGCGGCCTCGGAAGAAACATGCCGGTCCGCGAGATGTAGGCCGAGTACTGCTCCCCGAACGCAGCCACCATCCGCCGCTCCTCGTCCCGTGCGAGGAAGGAGTAGAGGCCCATCATCACCGCCCAGAGCACAACCGTGAGGAATCGCGGCCACAGAATCGCTAGCCCGAGCCCAGCGACCGCAAGCGCGGCATACTGCGGGTGCCTGATCCACCTGTACGCGCCGCCCAGGACCGGCCCCCGTCGCAAGAACTTGTGGGAGTACACCTGGGCGGCGCAGACCAGGAACAAGACCGTGCCGCTCACGAAGAGGACAGAGCCAGCAACTCGCAGCGCCCTGAGGAACGCGTCGGGCGGTAGAACCATGTGCGGGAGAAAGAAGTCTGCCAGCCAGTGTGTGGCCGGCCAATTCGCGAGGAAGAGCAGGAACGGATTGAACGCGGCGTAAAAGAAAGCCGCGAATGGGCTGATCATCACGAGCACTTCCAGCCCGATGATGAAGTACAGCACGATGACGCTGCCGATGAACCGTCGTGACCCACTCATGTGATGCTGGTGCCTGGTCCGGGCCCACCGTTAGGCGCCCCTGGGCTGGTCCTGTTACCTCCATGAGCCCTCGGCAGTCGAGCGCATCTCCCGCGCCCTCCGCCCGGCTGGCCTGGGCCGTGCGGAAGGAGGTGCGCCGGTGCGCCGGTGCGCCAGTGAACCTGGACGCTGGCGCGACCGGCTTCGCCGACCACGGGCTCGGCGCCGTCCTCGGGGTACATTGGGATGGATACCGCACGTGGCTGCCGGGTGTGCCAGTGCGGCGTTGCCAGCGGGCGCCAGAACAACGCGGCATGCCCGCTGTCGGCTGTTCCAGCACGTGGGCGCGCGACGCTCCTGGGGCGAATGCGGCAGTCTGGCTGGCATCGCGCGGGAGTTCACCGCCCACTTCGCCGGATGAAGTCCTCAATGTCCGCGACTCGCAGCCGAATCGAATTGGACACGCGGACGTGCCGGAGCTCGCCCCGCTCGCACAGTCCGTAGACGGTCGCGGTGCTCACCCCCAGCCGGGTAGCCACCTCACGGACGGACATGAGGCGCCCTGCCCCGCTCTCCACAACACCGAGCGGCAGTTTGGGTCCCATTAGGGTCCCACGCGGAGCCATCCGGGAGCGTCCATTGCGTCCATCGAGACGAGATGACCCGACGTAACCGACCGACGACGGACGTCTTGAGCCGTAGCGGCTGACCGGCAGAGTCGGGCGCCATGCCCCGACGACCCAGCACCGAGGAGTGGATCGCCCTCCTGGCCGAGTTCGAGCAGAGCGGCCTGCAGCAGAAGGAATTCTGCGCCAAGCACGACCTCTCCATCGCCGCATTTCAGTATTGGATGTACAGGAAGGCCAAGAAGCACTCCGAATCGGCAGCCAAGCTTTCCGAGTCCTTCCTGCCCATCGAAGTCGTAGGCTCTGCCGCGCCTCCAGCGCGGCCAGGGGGAGTGGTTGTGGAGATCGCGCTCGCCGGAGGCATCGTGGTCCGGCTGCCGGCCGGGACCGAGCCCAGGTACGTGAGCGAGCTGCTTCGGGCGCTGCGGTAGCCGCCCGGTGCTGCTCCTCCCGCGGGCAGTCCGCATCCTCCTCGCCGCGAAGCCCGTGGACATGCGCAACAGCATCGACGGGCTCGCCGCCATCATCCGTAACGAGTGGAAGGAGGACCTCTACGCAGGGGACCTCTTCATCTTCGTCAGCCGGCGAGGCGATAGGACGAAGGTGCTGACCTGGGACAACGGGGGCTTCGTCCTGTTCTACAAGCGGCTCGAGCAGGGCCGCTTCCGGCTCCCGGCCTTCCGCGAGGGTGCGCTCGGAGCGCGGCTGCAGAGCAGCCAGCTCGCCATGCTGCTCGACGGCATCGACCTCAGCCGCGTCCGCCGGCCCAAGCAGTGGGTCCCCCCGCACCCAGTTTCCAACGAGGGGGGAGGTATAATCTCTACTGCGCGTTGGCACCAGGCTCCGAAGACCACGAGTGTGCGTGGCGAGACGAAGCCGAACGGCTCGCAGCGGAGCTCGCTCAAGTCCAGGACCGACAGCAGCAGCTCGAGGGTCAGCTCGCTGCGCTCCAGCGCCACATCTTCGGGCAGCGCAGCGAGAAGATGCCGCCGGTCGCCGAGCAGCTCCGGGCAGAGAAGCCGGTCGACCCCGCGGTGACGCAGGCGACGCGGCGCGCACGCCGCGAAGCGAGGGCCGCGCTCCCCGAGCGCCTCGTCGAGCACCGAGTCGCTGACGAGAAGCGGACCTGCCCGAAGTGCGGGAGCTCGGAGCTGCGGCCCGTGGGCGAAGGGAAACGGACGTACTTGTACGAGTACGTGCCGGCCCGCTTCGAGCGACAAGTGCACGTGCAAGAGACGCTGGCCTGCCGATGCGGCGAAGGCCTCGTCACCGCGGACGGGCCTCGCCGCGTGGTGGACAAGTGCCAATACGGGCCTGGCCTGCTCGCCCACGTCGTCACGGCGAAGTGCGCCGACAGCATTCCTTTGTACCGCCAGGCCAAGGCGCTGGCCCGCGCCGGCGTGCCCATCAACCGCACCACGCTCGGAGACCTCTTCCACACCACAGCGGACGTGCTCGCGCCCTTGGCCGCTCGGATTCTCCAGCGGGTGCGCGACGCGCAGCTGGTCCGAGCGGATGAAACGCCCATCCGCGTCCTTGCGGAGGAGAAGACACGTCGCGGCTACATCTGGACGTTTCGGACGGAGAAGCTCATCGCCTACGAGTACAGCGCGTCCCGGAGCGGTGAGACGCCCGCGAGGGTGCTCGAAGGCACGAAGGGCTATCTGCTTGTCGACGCGTACAGCGGCTACAACGCCGTCACCCTGCCCGATGGACGCATCCGCGTGGGCTGCTGGGCGCACGTGCGGCGGAAATTCTTCGACGCGCTCGGCACCGCCCCCGAGGCCCAGGGCATGCTGGACCTCATCCTTGGCCTGTACCGAGTCGAGCACGCCGCCCGCGACGCGGGCGTCCTCGGCCAGCCGGAGCACCTCCAGCTCCGAGCTGAGCAGAGCGTCCCGCTTCTCGGGAAAATTCGCGACTGGCTGGCCACACAGGTCCCGCTCCATCCGCCGAAGTCTCCGCTGGGCGAGGCGATCCGCTACGCACGTGGGCAGTGGGAGGCGCTGGGCCACTTCGTGGAGGGTGCCTCGCTGCCGCTCGACAACAACGCTTCGGAGAACGCGCTCCGCACCGTCGCCCTCGGTCGGAAGAACTTCCTCTTCGTGGGGCACGACGAAGCCGGAGCCGGACTCGCTGGTCTCTACTCCCTCGTGGCCACGTGCCAGGCGAACGGAGTCAATCCGGAGGCGTACCTCGCGGATGTCCTCCTCCGCGTGCAGAGCCACCCGGCGGCGCGGATCGACGAGCTGCTCCCGGACCGGTGGATGCAGCCAGCTCCGAACACCTCCTGACCGCTCAGCTCGGCCGGAGGATCCAAGCTCGATCGGTTACGATGACCCGACTACAGGCTCAGTTCTCTCGACGGGTTGGACGCTCGCGGACATGGATGGACGGACCGGATGCCCCCTCCGGAACCAAAGGCCAGGGGTGCTGTACCAGGACATCGCTGACCAAAACCGGTTCAGGACATCGCTGACAGTTTCGGCTGCTCGACTGTCGCGTGCCCTGGAAAGAGCAGCGAGTCATGAGCCACAAGCTGGAGTTCATCGAGAAGGCCAGCGCGATGGGGGCGAACATCTCGGCGCTCTGCAGGGAGTACGGCATCTCCCGGCAGACCGGCCACAAGTGGCTTCGGCGCTTCCGCGCGCGGGGATACACGGGCCTCGTCGAGCAGAGCCGTCGCCCGCTCTCGAGCCCGCTCACCACCGGCGAGGAGATTGTCGTCCGCATCCTCGAGCTGCGCGACCAGCACCAGACCTGGGGGCCGGACAAGATTGCCCGGGTGCTTCGGCGCACGCTGGGCGAGGACGGGCCGAGCAAGAGCACCGTAGCGCGGGTCCTGCATCGGCTCGGGAGGCTAAGGCGACACCGACCGCGCGTACGAGTGTGGAGCGTCGACGGGCGCCCGCGGGTCGAGGTGCACGGGCCGAACGACCTGTGGACGATGGACTTCAAGGGCTGGTGGCGAGCTCGAAACCGCGAGCGGTGCGAGCCGCTCACGGTGCGAGACGGGTTCAGCCGGAAGGTCCTCGCCGTGACCCTCCTCGGCTCGGTGAGGGCCGAAGAGGTCCGGCGTGTCCTCCGGAGCTTGTTCTTGCGGCACGGCCTGCCAGCCGCCATTCAGAGCGACAACGGCACGCCATTCGTATCCACCCGCGGCCGCGGCGGACTGAGTCGGCTCTCGGCGTGGCTCGTCTCGCTCGGGATCCGTGTCGTGCGCTCACGTCCCGGGTGCCCGCAGGACAACGGCGGGCACGAGCGGATGCATCGGGACCTGAGCGAGCTGGAGCTCAACCCCGCCCGTACCCGCCGCGCTCAGCAGCGCGCGTGCGATCGTTGGGTGATCGAGTTCAACGAGGTCCGCCCCCACGATGCGCTCGGTGGCAAGACGCCAGCGGAGGTCTATCGCGACTCGGAGCGTCGCTCGCTCGACCCGCTCGTCCCGAGCTACCCGCCCGAGTGGAAGACGCGCCTGGTCTCGAAGGTGGGGACCATCTCGGTGAACGACGACGTGGTGTTCGTCAGCACGGCCCTCGCGGGCCAGATCGTCGGTCTCAAGCAGGAAGGGATCCTGCGCTGGCGAGCTCACTTCTTCGGCGTCGACCTCGGGATGATCGAGATCGCCCCGCTGGCGAACGTGCTGACACCCGATGACGTCAGCTCCGTTACACCCGTCAACGCACCGTACTCAGAGGCTGTCAACGCCACTGTCACCCAGGACGCGCTGCTGAACGCGCGAGCCGTAAACGCCTGAGAAACCCGCCGTCACCCTGCAGTCAACTGTCAGCGATGTCTTGACTCGTTCCAGGCCTCTATCGCGCGCCTGGAAGCCGATTCTTGGCGACGAGCGATGTCTTGTAAACGAGTTCTATATGGGTTATACATAGGACCTAGCGGGCGAGCAGCATGCTCTGGCCAGGAGTGGGTCTTGGCGACGGACGAAATGCAGACACCCCAGCTTCTACTCACCGTCGAGGAGGCTGCTCCGCTGTTCCGACGCTCTCGGAGCTCGCTCTACGCAGCCATCCAAAGAGGTGAAGTGAAGATCGGCGTTGTCCGGATCGGGTCCAAGATTCTGATTTCCCGTCCCGCCATCCTCCGTTGGCTCGATAGCGCCGGTCTCCCGTCCTCGGAATCAGGGGGCACTCGAGAGACCCTGCGCCGCCCGGCCGACTCGAACTAGCATCCCAGGCGATGAGTGTCCGCAAGCGCACCTGGCAAACGCGTGGCGGCGAGACGCGGTCCGTCTGGTTCATCCAGTTCACGTACCGTCACCCCGACGGTTCCGTCACCGCCATCCGACAGCGAGCACAGACCAACACCGAGCGTGCAGCCAAGGACGAGGAACGTGAACTGCGGGCCGCGCTCCTGGCAGGCACCTACGGCAAGCGAACTGACATCCTGACGCTCCGACAGCTCGCGGACGAGTTCTTCCGGCTCCATCGCCCAAGAGTGAAGCGCTCGACCATGGAGTACTACCGGTCGAAGATTCTGAGCCACGTCGTGCCGGCCCTCGGCGACTTGAAGGTGACGGCCGTGTCGACGGCCACGGTTGCCGACTTCACTGCTGAGCTCTTCGCCAAGTGCAGTCCCGGCGGCGTCAACTCCATCCTCCGCGCGTTCCGGGCGTTGCTCGGGTTCGGCGTGGAGCAAGGCCTCCTCGAGAAAGTGCCCGACGTTCAAATGGTCGAGGAGCCCAACCCGGATGAGGAGCTTCAATTCGTCTCGGCCGCCGAGACCGCTTCGTTCCTCGCGGCGGTGCTGGAGTTCGAACCCGAGTGGCACCTGTTCTTCGTCGTGGCCTTCCGTACCGGCCTACGAATCGGCGAGCTCATCGAGCTCCGCTGGAAGGACGTGAACCTCGAGCGCCACGAGCTCCATGTGCGCCGCGCGAGGTACGATGGGGACATCACCACGCCCAAGAGCGGGCGCGCACGGATCGTCCCCTTCCCGTCCGAGGTGGCCAGAGCCCTACGGCCCATTGTCGCTGCGACCGAGCGACTCGTGTTCGGCTACGAGGACGGGACTCCCTTCGACCGTTACGTGGCGCGCCCCCCCATCGAGCGCGTCTGCCAGCGCATCGAGATGCAGCCGTTCAACATCCACATGACCCGACACAGCTATGCCTCTCACTTGGTCCAGAGAGGCGTGCCGCTGGCCACGGTGGCCAAGCTGCTCGGCCAGAGCGTGCTCACGGTGACTGCGCGCTATGCACACCTGGGCAGGAGCGACCTCCACGATGCGGTGCGGGTGCTCGAGCCCAGCTTCCAACCGCGTCCAGCGCCGCCCGCGACAAGTCGAAGCACAAGGGAAGCACACGCGGGAACTGCTGAGGCGCCGAGCGGACCAAAAGTCCTGCAATTTCCTGGGCGACCAACCGGGATTGAACCGGTAACCCCCGGAGCCACAGTCCGGTGCTCTACCAATTGAGCTATGATCGCCGTGCTGCGAGCGGGGTCACGTAGCCGAGTTCCCCTGCGACTTCAAGCCGATGCGCGCGGTGTTCACCCCCCGTCCATCGCCCCGGGGGACCTGTAAGACCTGCCCCCGCTGGAACAGACATGGTCGGCGGCCCATGGGACTCCGGATCGAGGACTATGCCGTCATCGGCGATACCCAGAGCGCAGCGCTGGTCGGGACGAACGGCAGCATCGACTGGCTCTGCCTCCCCCGCTTCGACTCGGGAGCCTGCTTCGCGGCGCTCCTCGGCACGCCCGACCACGGACGGTGGCTCCTCGCCCCCGAGGGGCCGGTCCGCCGGACACGGCGGCGCTACCGCGGCGACTCGCTGGTGCTCGAGACCGAGTTCCACACCGACGACGGGGTGGTACGGGTCGTCGACGGCATGCCCGTCCGCACCCGCTGGCCGGACCTCGCCCGCATGGTGGAGGGCGTGGAGGGCAAGGTCCGGATGCGGATGGAGCTGGTCATCCGCTTCGACTACGGCTCCATCGTCCCCTGGGTGCGCAAGGGCCGGGAGAACGCGCTCCTGGCCATCGGAGGCCCGGACGCCCTCGAGGTCCTCTCCCCCGTCCCCACCCGCGGCGAGGGGTTGACCACCGTCGCCCGCTTCGACGTCTCCCCGGGCGAGCGCGTCCCGTTCCTGCTCACCTGGCATCCGAGCCATGAGGACCCGCCCCTCTCCACCGACCCGGTGCACGCGCTGGCGGAGACCGAGCGGTACTGGCAGCGCTGGTCGGACCGGTGCAGCTACAAGGGACCCTGGCGCGAGGCGGTGGTCCGGTCGCTGCTGACCTTGAAGGCCCTCATCTACGCGCCCACCGGCGGCATCGTGGCCGCGGCCACCACCTCCCTGCCCGAGCAGATCGGCGGAGTGCGCAACTGGGACTACCGCTACTGCTGGGTGCGCGACGCCACCTTGTGCCTCTATGCGCTGCTGCAAGGCGGCTACATCGAGGAGGCGCGGGCCTGGCGCGACTGGCTCCTGCGGAGCGTGGCCGGAAGCCCCGATGATCTCCGCACGCTCTATGGCGTGCGGGGAGAGCGGCGCCTCACCGAGCTCGAGCTCCCGTGGCTGCCGGGCTACGAGCAGAGCCGTCCGGTGCGGGTGGGGAACGCCGCCGTCGACCAGCTCCAGCTCGACGTCTACGGCGAGCTGATGGACGCGCTCTACACCGCGCGCCGGGTGGGCCTCTCCCACAGCGAGAATGCCTGGCGGGTGCAGTGCAAGCTGATGGAGTGGCTGGAGCGCAACTGGTCCCAGCCCGATGAGGGCATCTGGGAGGTCCGGGGGCCCCGGCAGCAGTTCACCCACTCCAAGGTCATGTGCTGGGTGGCACTCGACCGGGCGGTGAAGATGGCCGAGCGATTCGGGCATCACGGTCCCGTCGACCGCTGGCGCGCGACGCGGGACCGGATCCACGCCGAGGTCTGCGAGAAGGGCTGGAACGCCGCGCGCGGCAGCTTCACCCAGTCCTACGGCAGCGACGCGCTGGACGCGAGCCTGCTCCTCATCCCCCAGGTGGGCTTCCTCCCGGCGTCGGACCCGAGGGTGGTGAAGACGGTGGAGGCGATCCAGCGCGAGCTGGTCGACGACGGCTTTGTTCTCCGCTACCGGACCTCGGCCTCGGTCGACGGGCTCCCTCCCGGGGAAGGCGCCTTCCTTCCCTGCAGCTTCTGGCTCGTGGACGCGCTCGCCATTCTGGGGCGGCAGGACGAGGCCAGCGCACTCTTCGAACGGCTGCTGGCGGTGCGGAACGACGTGGGGCTGCTGAGCGAGGAGTACGACCCCCGGGCCCGGAGGCTGGTGGGCAACTTCCCCCAGGCGTTCAGCCACATCACCCTGGTCGACACCGCCTCCAACCTGGCGCGCCTGCCGTCCGCGCCGGGACAGCACCGCGGCGACGGAGGGGGCCGAGCAGGTTCGGAGTGATGGATCGCGCGGTGTCGTGACAAGCTAGGGCACTGATCCGCTGGTGACGACCCCGTCCTCCGCCCCGCGCCTCGCCGCGCTCGTCCTGGCGCTCGCCGCCACGCCCGCGGGCGCGCGGGTCGCCGTGCTCCCGCTCAGCGGACCCAGGAACCACACCCTGGAGCGCCAGCTGGCCTCCTCCATCTGCGCGAAGATGGGCTGCGTCCCCGCCTCCAACGTGATGAGCGGCAAGAAGGTGGACTGGGACAAGGTCCGGCGGGCTCGCCTCGAGGGCGTGGTGGTCGGCGGCCTGTCCAAGGCCACCCGGCCCCAGGTGCTCGAGGTCAGCTTCCTCACCCCCGACGGGCAACGGGCCTGGCGTCAGCGCTACACCATCGTCAACGGACGCATCTCCTCCACCAACCTGGTGCAGATCCGCGACGGCATCCTGGCCACAGCAAGGCCCGCTCCGGCCGCCGCACCCGCCCCCCAGCCTCCGCCGAGGGCCGCTCCCCCCGCCGCCGCGGGAACCGCGGCCGCGCCGCCCGCGCCTCCGCCCGGGGAGATCGCCCCTCCGCCCGCAGGCACGGACATCTCGGCCGCGGGCACCGCCGCCGACCTCGGCGGACCTCCCAAGCCGGACCTGTTCGAGCTGGAGATCGCCGCCCAGGTCCTCCACCGCAGCTGGAGCTACTCGGACTACGACCCCGCCGGCGGGCTGCGCACCTACAGCCTCTCGCTCTACACCCAGCCCCGGGCGCGGCTCGGCGTGTACCCATTGCGCTCTGCCGAGGGATTGTTCGCCGCGGCCGGGGTGGAGCTGTCCGGGGCGGTGGCAATCGGAACGGTGCTCGCCGGGAATGACCCGGCAGCTCCGAGGTTCCCGCTGAGCCTGTGGTGGATGGACGCGGGCCTGCGGGTCCGCCTTCGTCTGGGGAGCTGGACGCTCGGACCCGGGGCCGGTTTTCATCTGTCACATCAATCCGTCAACCCGAACTCCCAGGGGGCCCGGCTCGACGGGGTCCCCACCGTGGACGCCAAGGCCCTCCGGGTCGGGCTCGAATTCGGTGGCCCCATCGCCGGCGCGTTCGGGCTCACCGGAGAATTCAACTACCTCCTGGTGCTCTCCACGGGGGTGGATACCGCCGAATTCCCCGACCAGAGTGCGGGACCCGCGTTCGAGGGGCGGCTGGGCGCGACCTGGCAGGTCTCTCGCGTGCTCCGGTTGTTCCTGGCCGGCACCTACTTCCAGGAGAACTACAACCTCAACGCCCCGGGACGCGCTGACAGTGCGCAAGCCGCCGTCTTCGGTGGGGAGCTGGGCTTCCGGCTGGGTCTCTGACGGAAGGCACCCGGTTCCGGCAATGACAGAGGTCCCTCTCCGAACCCTCCGCGCTAGAGTCGCCCATGGTCATGACCAAGATGAACCGTCTTCTTTCGCTCCTCCTGCTGGTCGCGCTTCCCGCCGCGGCCACCGCGGCCCTCAAGGCGCGCCCGCCCTCCCAGGTCACGTTCGTCGCAGTGGGTCCCGCCGGACTGCGCATCGAGGGAAAGTCCACCGACCTCCAGGTCACCGACCGGCCCGACGCGCTGGTGGTCACCGTGCCCCTCGCCAGGCTCGAGACCGGCATCTCGCTCCGCGATCAGCACATGAAGGAGAAGTACCTCGAGGCCCAGAAGTACCCCAACGCCCAGCTCGCCGTGTCGCGCACCGCGATCAAGTTCCCTCACGACGGCCAGACCACCGAGGGCACCGTGCCGGCGACGCTCGCCCTGCACGGGAAGTCCAAGACCGTCCCCGTGCACTACCGGGCGACTCGGCAGGGCCGCTCCTACGACGTCAAGGGCGATCTGAAGGTCGACTTCCGAGAGTTCGGCATCGAGATCCCCAATTACCTCGGCGCCACCGTGAAGCCGCCGGTGGACGTCAACGTCGCCTTCGTCGTGGATGAGACGTAGCGGCCGCCGCGGTCCGCTCTTGCTGACGGCCGCCGTGCTCCTCATCCCGGGCGCGGCGCGCGCATATCCGTGGATGATTCGCCACGGCTACAGCGGCTGCGGCGTCTGCCACATCGACCCCTCCGGTGCCGGACTCCTCACCGACTACGGGCGGGCCCAGTCGGACCTCCTGATGGCCACCCGGTGGACGCCGGAGAAGTCCGAGGAGGCGAGCCCCACCGCCGACTTCGGATTCGGTCTCTTCAAGCTCCCCGACTGGCTGTTCCTCGGAATCACCTACCGCGGGGGCGAGCTGTTCGCCCGTTCCACCACCAGCGACGACTCCGGGTTGCAGCAGAGCACCGCCACCGACCATCGGTGGCTCCACATGCTGGCGGACTTCCGTGCCGGCCTGCGCATCGGCCGGTTCCGGGCCTCCGGTGCCATTGGCTGGCTCCAGATCCCGGCCTCGGCGATCAGCGTGACCTCCAAGCCCCAGAACAACATCGTCGCCCGCGAGTTCTGGGCCGGCTGGGAGCTCGGCGAGGAGGCGGGGCTGGTCCGCGGCGGGCGCATCAACCTTCCCTTCGGCCTGAGGAACGTCGAGCACACCGCCTGGGTGCGCTCGGCCACCCGCACCGACATCAACGAGGACCAGCAGTACGGAGTGTCGCTGCTCCTCGCGGGTGAGACGGTGCGCGGGGAGATCATGGCCATCGCCGGCAACTACCAGGTGAAGCCCGACGAGTACCGGGAACGCGGCTATTCCGGGTACGTCGAGGCCATGGTGGCGCCCTCGGTGGCCCTGGGGCTGAGCAGCCTCGTCACCCGCGCCGAGGCCGGGCTGTCCACCAAGATGCCCACGCTGCGGCAGGCGCACGGCGCATTCCTGCGCTGGGGCATCCTCCCGGAGCTGGGACTCCTCGCCGAGGCCGACGTCCTCTTGCAGCAACGGCTGGGGAGCGGGGTACTCGAGGCCGGCTCGACCACCTGGAGCCAGCTCGATTGGGAGCCCATCCAGGGGCTCCACCTGATGCCGGCGTTCGAGACCTGGAAGCAGTACGGGGACGTGAGCGGGGTCTCGACCGGCGAGTGGATCACCGTGGACTGGTTTCCCTGGAGCCACCTCGAGCTGCGGATCGACCTGTTCTTCCGGCAGCAACCGCAGACCGGCGGCTCCACCGACAGCGTCGGGGCCCTCTTCCAGGTGCACGTGCTGCTGTGAGATGCCTCGGCCCTGGATGGGGCGCGGGACCGAGCACGGGCAGGTGAGCGGGCCACCGCCCGCGGCGGCCGGTAGGCTGAAGCCGCTCCTTCGCCGCGCCCTGTGGGTCCTGGGGACGGGAGCCGCCTTCCTGCTCCTGGCGGTGCTGGGCCTCGGTCTGGCAAGCCTGCTCTCTCCCGGCGAGTCGTTCCGGCCGGACCCCGAGCCGGTCCCCGTCGCGCGCCCGGCACCGCGTCCCCAGCCGCCCGAGCCGGTCCCCCCGCCCCCGCCGGCTGCGCTGCACGAGCCACCCCGCCCGCCTCCCGTCGCCGTGGAGCCCGAACCGCCGCGTCCGCTCCTCCCCGCCACGACCCTCACCCTTCCTACCCGCCTCCGCCTCCGGCGGGAGCTGATTCACGGCCTGGCAGAGCTCAAGGACGAGCTGGGGCGCTGTCCCGCCGACCCGGTCGCGCCGCCACCCGGCCGGCGCGCCGCGCTGGTGCTGGACACGGTGACCGAGGCCGAGGCGGTGCGGGTGGTGGGCAGCAGGCTGGAGGCGGACGGCCCGGTCAACGATGGCTTCGTCTCCTGCGCTCGCTCGGTGCTCGAGGGAAAGCGGCTCCCCACCCCCGGAGCCGCCGCCGGGGCGCGGTTGCGCCTCGTCCTCCCGATCGGTCCGAAGGGGAACTCGCTCTCGATCTCGGCGGCGTCGCTCTCCGAGGCCGAACGGCCATGAGCGCTACAGCCGCCAGGCCAGCCAGAGACCGCCGCTGAGGTACGTGTCCGTCGCCCCACCGGCCACGTGCGAGTCGCCGGGCTCGGGGTTGAAGGTGAACCCGTAGCGCTGCACCGCGCCCATCAGCCGGATCTCGAACGAGCGCCCGAGCTCGATCCCGAAGCCGACGTTGGCGTCCAGGCCCATCGACGACTGCCGCGGGAACCACGCCGCGCTGCCGATCTCCCCGACCGCGAACAGGTGGCGGTACGCCGCGCCGCCCAGGAACGACACCGGCCCGAAGAGCGAGAAGCGGAAATCCACCCCGGCGGCCAGGGCCGAGTAGCCCACGTCGGGGATGTCCGGCCTGGGACTAGAGGCGGTCCCGGAGATGGTGAACGTCTGGCGCTCGAAGCGCGCCTCGAGCCCCAGGTGCGACTTCTCGCCGATGAGGAAGCGGTAGCCCAGCCCGGCCCCCCAGACCAGCGCCTTCGTGGGGTAGCTCGTCCCGTCCTGGGCCTGGGACTGCAGCCCGACCGACATCGCGATGTGGCCGGTGAAGTAGACGCGGCCGCCGAAGAGCGGCGCCCAGGTGAGCTCCACCGCCGGAGCCACCGCGGCGCCCAGCGAGTAGCCCTGGAGCGACTGGTTCAGGTCGTCTTTGTAGGTGAAGTTCCGGGTGAAGAGCGCCGCGCCGGCGGCGATGTCCAGCGCCGGGCGCTGCGAGTCGCGCGGCGAGGCGGCCTCGGCGCTGACCGTTCCCCCGACGATGCCCGGGTCGCCCGGCGGGGCGGACGCCGCCGCGGCAGCGGTCGGGAGCGGCGGTGCGGCGCCCGTGGGAAGGGCCGGCTCTCCGGGCGGAGGAGCTGCCCCTGCGGCGAGCGTGGGGCCCTGGGCTGGCGCTGCAGCGGCAGGGGCCGCAGCCACCGCGGCCACGCCTCCCACCGGGACGGGCTGGAGCGACCCGGGCCGGGGCGCCTTGGTGCCGCCCAGCGAGCGCTGGAAGCGCGGCTTCAGCTGCTTGGAGAGCACCTGTCCCAGGGCCTTGACGCTGGGCGCCTTCCAGGTCGCGTCGTCCACGATGGAGCCGGTCGCACCGTCGCGGACCTGGACCACGGCGAGCTGGCTGCTCCCCTTGTCCAGGGTGGTGACCCGGACAACCGCGTCGAGCTTCATCCCCAGCGCCAGCGCCTGGTACGCCCCGTCGGTGCCGAGCGTCTGACCGTACTTCTGGGCCTCGTCCTGGAGCCGGTTGTCGGGGACGGTCACGCCCTTCAGCGCGCCCAGCGCAGCCTTTCCCGCCACTGGCGCGCCCGGGCCGGTGGCCAGCACCCCGTAGCGGCGGGCGCTCTTCGACGCCGGGGCCTTGGCCTTCTTCGACGCGGCGAGGGCGGGGCTCGTCACCAGCGCGGCGAGGAACAGCAGCAGGGCGGAGGTCCTCATTCCTCGCCCCCTGCAGCGAGGTTCCGCGTCCACTCGGCGATGCAGGTGATCTCCCCGTTGGTGAGCCCGCCCCCGGGCGGCATCGACGAGGTGCAGGTCGGGTTCACCTGGCTGATCAGCTCCTGCAGCGTCCCGCCGTCGAGGTGGTCCACCCGAACACGGGGCGGACAGGCGTTGGTGCTGACGTCCACCAGCCGCGCACCGGCGTTCGCTGACTCGAGGTCCAGCCCGTTCTGGTGCACCGCGGCCGAGTGACAGCCGGAGACGCATTTCTTGAGGATGACCTCGGCCTTGGCCGGCTTGCCCAGGCTGGGGCAGACGAATCCGCTGACGTTCGAGCCTCCGTCTCCGAAGCGGTCCGGGTTGTCCAGGGAGCCCGCGCACCCTGCCAGCATCCACAGGCAGGTGAGGACCAACACACGTCGATGGAGCACGACTGGAACGGTAAACGAGCGTCAGGTGAGCGGACAATGTGCTCGACGCGCCCACCCGCGGGATTCGGCTTCAGGGCCGGGCGCGCGGGGGTTCGATGGCGGGCGGAACCAGCGCGCCGGGCGCGTCGGCCAGAGCCCAGGTCAGCCAGGCGGTCGCCGCCGACGTCTGGGCAAGCGCCACCGGGTCGATCTTGTCCAGGGTGTCCGCCGCCGAGTGGTGAACGTCGAAGTAGTGCGTGGGCTCCTGCCACAGGTGAACCGTTGGGAGCCCACGCTTTCTCGCCAGGGGCCCGAGGTCCGCCCCGTGGAGCGTGCCTGTCCTCGGCTGTGGGTCGAGGCCCACCACCGTCAGGGGCTTGAGCAGCGGGGCGAGGAAGGACTCGGCGCCCTCCCCGCCGCGGAGGATGACCCAGAGCGGGCGGCTGGCGCCGGCGTCCAGCTCCAGGGCAGCAGCGTGTCGCTCGGCTCCATGGGTCTCGGCGTAGGCCTCTGCTCCGAGCTCCCCGACCTCCTCGGACATGAAGAGGACGAAGCGGACGGTCCTCCGGGGCGCCGGCCGCATGCGGGCGATGAGTCGCGCCGACTCCAGCACCATCGCCACCCCGGTCCCGTCGTCCTGCGCTCCCACCGCGAGGTCCCAGGAGTCCAGGTGCGCGCCGAGCAGGACGACCTCCGCCGGCTTCTCCCGCCCACGGATCTCCCCCACCACGTTCGCCGAGCGAACGTCGGCCTCGGTCCGGCAGCCGAGCACCAGGCGCACCCGCACCGGTCCGGCCGCGAGCCAGCGGTGGAGCGCCTCGGCGTCCTCGGTGGCCAGGGCCACCGCCGGGATGGCCCGGTGGCCGTGCTCGAACAGGACCACCCCGGTGTGAGGCGAGCGGAGCGAGGCGCTCGCCGCGGAGCGCACCATCGTCGCCACCGCGCCCCGCTCCGCCGCCTTCGCTGGCCCGAAGGTCCGCAGCGCCGAGGCCTGGCCATATCCCTCGTGGGTCGACATGCCGTGGTGGAAGTAGACGATCCGGCCCTGGACGCTGGCCGTGGCCAGCGCCTCCAGGCTGGTGACCTCCACCACCTCCGCCTCCACGCCTCCCGGTGGCGTGGGCGCGCTGCCGCCGAGGGCGGTGAGCGCCAGCGGCCAGGCACGCCTTCCCGGGCCGGCCAGCACCTCTCCGCGCTCCTCACCCCGGATCCAGTGCGGCACGGCGACCGGCTCGGTGCGCACCGGCACCCCTGCCGCCTGGAACTGCTCCACGGCCCAGCGCACGGCGTCCGCGGCGCCCTGCGACCCGCTGAGACGGGGGCCGATCCGGTCGGTGAGGTCGGTGACGGTGGCGAGCGTGGCGCCGTCGGTCAGCGCACGGCCGGCGATGCTCTCGAAGGCGGACGGAGCGGAGGAGGGAGCGGCTGCGAGGAGGGTGAGCGCGAGCGAACCGAGCATGGAGCGGTGTGCATGCCATAGACTGACCGGCACAGTGAGCGTTTCCGCCTTGCTCGCCTCGGTCGCCCTCGCCGCGGCTCCGTCCGAGCTCCGCTGGGGCGCGGACGCCGAGGGGGGCGCTCCGTACGTCTTCGAGCAGCCCCCCGGGCGCCTTCGCGGGTTCGAGGCCGAGCTGGCCGAGCTGCTGGCCGCGCGGCTCGGGCGCACCGCGCGTCACGTCCAGGGCCCCTTCGCGCAGCTGCTGCCACTGCTCGAGCGCGGCGACGTGGACGTGGTCATCAACGGGATCGAGGCCACCGAGGAACGCGCGCGGGCCTATGCGCTGACCCGGCCCTACTGGGCGGGCCCCGAGCGGCTGACCATCCGCCGCAACGACCCGCACGCGCCGGCGGACCTGACCGATGTCCGCGGACGGCGAGTGGGGACGTTGCCCGGCACCCTGGCCGAGCGGATGCTCCGCGCCGCGGGCGCCGACGTCCACACCTACGATGGAGGGCAGGAGGATCCCTACCGGGACCTGGCGCTCGGCCGCACCGACGCGGTGCTGCTCGATGCGCCGATCGCGCTCTACTACGGGGACCGCCCGGAGCTGACCACCCTCCCCTCGGGGTTCGGTGAGCTCCGGTACGTGGTGGTGGCCCGGGCGAGCGACCCGCGCCTGGGGGATGCGCTGGACGCGGCGCTCGCCTCGCTCACCGCCGACGGGACGCTCCCCGCCGTGCTCCAGCGCTGGGGTCTGTGGACCGAGGAGACAGCCCGGGTGCTCGGGGTGGAGAGAGCACCGTCCGGCCCGGCCACCGAGCTGGAGGCCTGGCGCGCCCGCCGGACCGAGGGCGTTTGGGGCGTGGGCGTGAGGCCGGTGCTGACGGCGCTCGGACGCGGTGCCGCGGTCACCTTGTTCCTCTCCGTCGCGGCGATGGCCCTGGCGATGGTTCTCGGCGCGGCGCTGGCCCTGGCCCGGATCTACGGACCGGGACCACTCTCGGCGCTCGCCCTGGGGTACGTGGAGCTGTTCCGCGGGACGCCACTGCTCCTGCAGCTCATCGTCGTCTACTACGGGCTTCCCGAGCTCGGCGTGCGCCTGAGCCCGCTGCTCGCGGGCTGGCTCGCCCTGGGGCTGAACTACGCCGCCGCGGAGGCGGAGAACGATCGGGCGGGGCTGCTCGCCGTGCCGCGCACCCAGATGGATGCGGCCCGGGTGCTGGGGCTCGGCCGCTGGCAGGCGGTCCGGCACGTGATCGCCCCCCAGGCAATGCGGGTGGCGCTGCCGCCGGTGACCAACGACTTCATCGCCCTGCTCAAGGACAGCTCGCTGGTCTCGGTGGTGACGGTGACCGAGCTGACCAAGACCTACGGGACGCTGGCCGCGGCGACGCGGGACCACCTCGGGCTCGGGCTCCTGGTGGGAGTGATCTACTTGCTGCTCGGGCTGCCGTTCGCCCGGCTCTCCCGGTGGCTGGAGCGGCGCCTGGCGGCACACCTGGAGGTGGCGCGTTGAGCGCGCTGGTGGTGGAGGGGCTCGTGCGGCGGGTGGGTGCCGAGCGGCGGGCGGTGCTCGACGGCGTGAGCCTGCGGGTGGAGCCCGGGCGGGTGGCGGTGGTGCTCGGCCCCAGCGGCTCGGGAAAATCCACCCTGCTCCGCTGTCTCGCGGGGCTGGAGACGTTCGACGCCGGCCGGGTGTCACTGGGCGGACTGGAGGTGCAGCCGGCGCAGCACGCCGCACTGCTCGGCCGGGTAGGCCTGGTGTTCCAGTCGATGGAGCTCTTTCCGCACCTCCGGGTGCTGGAGAACTGCACCCTGGCCCCGCGTCTCCGGGGAGATCCGCAGCCCGAGCGCGAGGCACGGACCTGGCTCGAGCGGCTGGGCCTGGCGGATCGTGCCGACGCCTGGCCGCAAGCGCTGTCCGGAGGGGAGCGTCAGCGGGTCGCGATCGCCCGCGCCCTGTCGTGCCGGCCGGCGGCGTTGCTCTGGGATGAGCCCACGAGCGCGCTCGACCCCGAGCGCAAGCGCGAGGTCGCGGCGCACGTGGCGGCGGTCCGCGCCTGGAACATTCCCCAGGTCGTGGTCACCCACGATGCCGAGCTCTCCGCGGCACTGTTGGCCGAGCGCTACCGGCTCGATGACGCACGGCTCACCCCGCTCACGACCGGGACGGGCTGACCTGCCTCGGCCAGGTCGGAATGCCCCTCGCCAATCGCCACGAAGGGTTAGGTTCCCCCGCGGGCATGGTCGGACGGGGAGGTTCCGGGGCAGGCGTGAGATTGCAGCTCGGAGTCCTGGTGACCGGGCTGCTGCTCTCCCGGCTGTCGGGGGCGGAGCCGGCACGCTTCGCCCTGCAGGGCGGTCAGTGGGGACTCGGGGGAACCGCGGAGCACGCCCTGGCGGTGCAGCTCGAGCTCCGTCCGGGCGTGCACTGGCGGTGGGTGCGCCCCACCGGGGGCCTCCTGCAGTCCACCGACGGAACCCAGTTCGTCTTCGCCGGCGTGCTGATCGACATCCCGCTGGCCTGGGGCCTGACGCTCTCGCCGGGGCTCGCGCCGGGGATCCGCACCGTGGACGGCACGCGGAACTTCGGCTCGCACCTGCTGTTCAAATCGTCGGTCGAGCTCGGGTTCCCGCTCTTCCCCGGGCTGCGTGGCCTGGTGAGCTTCGCTCACATCTCCAACGGGAAGCTGGCGACGCCCAACCCCGGAATCGAGGTTCTGAACTTCGGCTTCGAGGTCGCGCTGGAGTGACCGCCAGGGTCAGTCGAAGTGCAGCTGATCGAACGGCACCGGCACCGCGTTCCAGCTCGTCTGGCACCCGCCGGGGGCGCCGCTTTCCCGAGCGGTTCCGACCGCGGTGCCCTGTGCGACGTGGTGCGCGGCGCCGCGCCCACCAGCGACCCCGGCGTGACTCGAACACGCAACCATCGGCTTAGAAGGCCGACGCTCTATCCAGTTGAGCTACGGGGCCGGTTGCTCGTGAGGCTCCGCAGTCCTAAGCCGGGCCCGCGCTCTCCCGCAAGTTCCCGGAGCGTCGCACCCGGGTCAGTGCGAGATCTTCGTCCCCAGCACGCCGAGGAACTTGCCGATCCAGTCCGCGTTCGCGGGCCAGGCGGGCGCGGTCACCAGATTTCCGTCGACCACCGCCCGGTCGATGGGTCCGTCCATGTACTCGCCCCCGGCGAGCCGCACGTCCGGCGCGCAGGCCGGGTAGGCCGAGACCTTTCGGCCCCGGATGACGTCGGCCGCGGCCAGAATCTGTGCGGCGTGGCAAATGGCGGCGATGGGCTTCTTGCTCTCGGCGAAGTGGCGCACCGTGGCCAGCACCGTCCGGTCCAGCCGGAGGTACTCGGGGGCCCGGCCGCCGGGGATGACCAGCCCGTCGTAGTCGTGCGGCTTCACCTCGGCGTAGGTGGCGTTGAGCGTGAAGTCGTGTCCGCGCTTCTCGGTGTACGTCTGGTCGCCCTCGAAGTCGTGCACCGCGGTGCGGATCTTCTCCCCGGCCAACTTGCCCGGGCAGGCCGCGTGCACGGTGTGCCCCACCGCCTGAAGCGCCTGGAAAGGGACCATCACCTCGTAGTCCTCACCGAAGTCGCCGACCAGCATCAGGATCTTCTTCCCCATCGCGGTGCCTCCTCGCGGGCCGGGGCAGCCTCCTCCCCGTTCACCACCGACTCTATGTCATGGAGACTCACCGGCTTGACCAGGTGCCGGGAGAACCCGGCCCGGAGCGCGGCTGCCCGGTCGGCCTCCTGTCCGTATCCACTCACCGCCACCATCCGGAGGTCGGGGTGCTCGGACCGGAGACGCTGGGCGAGCTCGTACCCGTCGATGACCGGAAGGCCGATGTCGAGCAGCGCCAGATCGGGCACGTTCTCCCGGGCCATCCGCAGCGCTTCGAGCCCGTCGTGGGCCACACGGACCCGGTTGCCGAGCAGCTCCAGTGCCTCGGCGATGCTCTCCGCCGCGTCCACGTTGTCGTCGACCACCAGGATGTGCAGCCCCCGGTCCGGCGCGCCACGGATTGCCGGTTCCACCCGCGCCCCCGAGCCGTCGGAGAGACCCGTGGCGACCGCCAGCGGAAGGCGCACGCTGAAGGTGCTTCCCTTGCCTGGACCCGGGCTCTCCACCTGCACCGTCCCTCCGTGCAGCTCGGTGAGGCTCTTCACCAGCGCCAGACCCAGCCCGAGGCCGCCCTTCGCCCGGTCGCGGTCCTGGCGGGCCTGGAAGAAGGTGTCGAACACCCTCGGCCCCAGCTCGGGCGGAATGCCGACCCCGTCGTCGCGGACCGAGATGCCCACCTGCCCTTCCTCCCGGTGCGCGGTCACCAGGATGTTTCCCCCTGGATCGGTGTACTTCGCCGCGTTGTGCAGGAGATTGAAGAGCACCTGGGCCAGCCGGGCAGGATCGACGACCACCTTGAGCCCGGTTCTGGGCACCGTCAGCCGCAGATGGTGTCCACGCTCCTCCAGCAAGGGGCTGACCTGTTCCACCGCCGCCGAGATCACCGCTGCCAGCTCCACCGTCTCACGCTTGAGCTCGATCTTCCCCTGAGCGATGCGCGACACGTCGAGCAGATCGTCCACCAGGCGGGCCATGTGCTGCACCTGCCGCTCGAGGATCCCGCGTTCCCGCTCGAGCACCTGCGGCGCCCGGAGGCGCATCAGCTCCAGGGTGGTGAGCATCGGGGAAAGCGGATTTCGTAGCTCGTGGCCGAGCATGGCCAGGAACTCGTCCTTGGTCCGGTTCGCCGTCTCCGCCGCCTGGCGTGCCCGCACCAGCTCGGTCACGTCGGTGGCGACCACGGCGATCGCGTCCACGCTGCCCTCTTCGTTCTTCAGCGGCTCGTAGACCAGATTGAAGAAGCATTCCTCCAGCTCGGAACCAGCGTGGCGCCCGAGCATCACCCGCATCGCGGGCTCGATGAACGGACGTCCCGCCTCCAGCACGCCCCGGAGGTTGGCGAAGACCGTCTGTCCGTGCAGCTCCGGCAAGGCGGTGAGGAGCGGCTTGCCCAGCACCTCGCGGCCGCCGACCAGGGCGCGGTAGAAGGGGTTGGCGAAGTCGTAGACCAGGTCCGGACCTCGAAGGATCGCGATCGCCACCGGCGCGTTCTCGAAGACCGAGGCCAGCTGCCGGGCGCTCTGCCGCTCCAGCCGGCGGAGCATCCGCCGTGCGAGGTGCGCGTCGATGCGGGCCAGGAGCTCGCGGGCGGAGAACGGCTTGACCAGGTAGTCGTCCGCTCCAGCCTCGAGCCCCTCGCTCTGCGCCTCCTCGCCCGCGCGCGCGGAGAGCATCAGCACCGGGGTGTCCTCGAGCTGGGGGTGGGCGCGGATCGCCGCCACCAGCCCGAACCCGTCCAGCTCCGGCATCATCACGTCGGTGAGCACCAGGTCGGGCCGGCCTCTCTTCGCCGCCGCCAGCGCCTCGGTGCCGGTGCGCACCGCCTCGACCTCGAACCGGCCCTCCAGCAGCCGGACCAGATAGTCGCGCATGTCCGCGTTGTCGTCGGCCAGCAGCACCCGCGGCAGCTCGGTCGGGCTGCGCGTCTGCCGGAGGCGAGGGCGCGCCGGTGTCGGGAAGCCAGCGGAGCGCCTCCTCCACGTACGCCTCTGCCTGCCGGAGCTGGGTCTGGCCCTCGCCGTGCTCGACCCGGGCCGGTTCCAGGTGCGCGTGGCCGAGCGGGAGGCGGATCTCGAACTCGCTCCCCTCGTCCAGCCGACTCCGGGCGCCGATGCTACCTCCGTGCAGCCGGACCAGATCGCTGACCAGCGCCAGCCCGATGCCCGAGCCCTCCTGGGTCCGGGCCCGGGCGCCCACCACGCGGTGGAACCGCTCGAAGACCCGCGGCAGCTCGGCCTCGGGGATGCCGGTCCCGGTGTCCCGGACGCGGAGCACCGCCTGCCGTCCCTCGATCCGCAGCGAGACCGCCACCTTCCCCTCGAAGGTGAACTTCAGCGCGTTGGAGAGGAGGTTGAGGACGATCCGCTCCCACATCTCGCTGTCGACGTAGACCGGCGTGCCGAGGTCCGGGGTCTCGACCTCGAGCTCGCACACCGGCGCGTTCGAACGCCGCCCGGAAGCTGCCAGCCAGGTCCCGGGTGTGCCGGGCGAGGTCGATGGGGCGGAAGACCGCGTTCGCCCGGCCCGCCTCGAGCCTGGAGAACTCGAGCAGCGCGTTCACCAGCCGCTGCAGTCGGAGCACGTTCCGGCGCATGACATCCAGCTGGCCGGCGAGCTCGTCTGGAAGTGTCCGCGAACTGCGCAGCTCGTCCAGCGGTCCCAGGAGAAGGGTGAGCGGGGTCCGGAACTCGTGGCTGATGTTGTTGAAGAAGGTGGTCTTGGCCCGATCGAGCTCCGCCAGCGCCTCGGCACGGCGCTTCTCCTCCTCGAAGGCCCGTGCGGTCTCGAGCGACGAGGCGAGGGCGGCGCCGACGAGCTCGAAGAAGGTCCGGTACGCCTCGTCGAAGGCCAGCATCGGGCTCCGGCCGAGGACCAGAACCCCGCTCAGGCCGGAGCCAGCCTTCGCGATGGGGAGCACCCACCCTCGGGGGCCAGCGCTCTCCCGGGTGGCCGAGGGAAGCGGCAGCGGGCTCCTGCTGACCCTGAGCCGCTCGACGTAGTCTCCGAGCACGCCAGAGAGTGCCTCCTCCTCGGCCTTCTCCAGTCCCACGGTGACGCTGCGCTCGGGTCCCCGCTCGCCCAGCTCCCGGTAGACGGCCCACGGAACGTCGGCGGCACTCTCGCGCAAGGCCTCGATCGCCAGTACCAGAGCGCTGGCTTCGGTGCGCCCCACCGCGGCGATCTCCGCCAGCCGGCGCAGCGTCCGGGTGCGGCGCCCGGCGAGCACCTGGCTGGTCGTCTCGACCACCGAGCAGAACACCCCGGCCACCCCGCCTTCCTCGTGGCGGATGGGGCTGTAGGAGAAGGTGAAGTAGCACTCCTCGGGAAACCCGTTGCGTTCCAGGGGAAGCATCAGGTTCTCGGAGAAGGTGGATTCTGCGCGGGACATCACCGCTTCGAGCATCGGGCCGATGACGTGCCAGATCTCCGCCCAGCACTCCCGGGCTCGTTGCCCCAGGGACCGGGGATGCTTGGCGCCGAGCATCTGCCGGTAGGCGTCGTTGTACAGCATGATCAGCTCGGGACCCCACCAGACGAAGACCGGCATCCGCGAGTTGAGGCAGATGCTGACCGCTGTCTTGAGGCTCTGCGGCCAGTCCCGGGTATCTCCCAGTGGAGTGACGGCCCAGTCCTTGCGGCGCATCTCGCTCCCGAGCGCACCTCCGCCGGCGAGAAAGTCGAGGGCGCCGTCGTCGATGGGTTTCCGAATGCCGCTGATCATTCCCCGCCGCTCTCGGTCGGGACAGTGGGTGCGACTCCCGGTCGAGAGCCGGATACTTGCCACGGCCCGGGTGCTGGGGACCGGCCGAGGGAGGCGGTCGTTCACCACCAAACGGGGGACCGGCCACTTCCAGCCGTGCTATCCCGGTGATGAACGCCGCCTGGAGCTTCCCCGGAGGTCGGGACGATGACTGCCTTGCTGCTGTCCGTCGTGCTCGCGGCGAGCCCCTCGCCAAGTTACGGGGTACTGGACTTTCCCATCAGCGGGAACGCCGAGTGCCGGCGCCTCTTCGTGCGGGGGATGCTCCAGCTGCACTCCTTCCAGTACGACGACGCGCACGAGAGCTTCCAGTCCGCGGCGAAGGCGGATCCGCGCTGCGCGATGGCGCACTGGGGCGACGCCATGGCCTATAGCCACCCGATCTGGGGTGAGGAGCAGGTCCAGTCGGCCCGGGCCGCGCTGTCCCTGGTGAAGAACGAGGGGGAGCTCAAGCCCACCGAGCGCGCGCACCTCGCGGCGGCCCGGGCGCTGTACGGGCCGGGCGACATCCAGGAGCGCCACCGCGCCTGGCTGGAGGAAACGGAGCGCGCGCACCGGGCGTTCCCGGGGGACGACGAGCTGGCCCTGCAGCATGCGCTCGCCCTCATGGCCAACGCCGAGAATTTCCGGAACACCGGTCGGCTGATGAAGGCCGCGGCCATCGCCATGGACGTGTTCCGGCGCAAGCCCAACCACCCCGGCGCGGCGCACTACCTCATTCACGCCTGCGATACGCCGGACCACGCGGTGCTCGCGCTGCCCGCGGCCCGCAAGTACGCGCGGATCGCGCCGGCCTCGTCGCATGCCCGGCACATGCCCTCGCACATCTTCGTCCAGCTCGGGATGTGGTCGGATTCGGCGGCCTCCAACGAGGACGCCTGGGCCGCCTCGGAGCAGCGGGCCACGAGCCGGAAGCTGGGGCAGGCCGACCGCGACTACCACACCTACTCCTGGCTCGGGGCCTCGTACCTCGAGCTGGGGCGCTTCACCCGGGCGCGGGCCGTCCTCGACGACATCGCCTCGCGGATGAAGGAGGAGGACGGAGCGGACATCCGGTTCAATTACGCCCAGCTCGCCCGGAAGTATCTCGCCGACACCGGCCGCTGGTCCGAGGCGAAGGCGCTGTTCGCGCTGATGGAGACGCCGTACGTGGAGAAGGGGGAGCCCGAGGGCAGTCTGGGGTGTGCGCTGCACAGCCCGACCAGCGGGGCCGACGAGGTCCGTGTCCCGGTCGGGCTCTTCGCCCGGGATGGGATGCAAGCCGCGCTCGCCGACGCAGCGATGCGCGCCGGCGACGAGTCCGGAGTCAAGGCGCAGCTCGCGGCCATGGATCGGACGCACGAGGCGATGGAGCCCTGGGCAAAGATGCTCCCCCCGGACCGCGCGGAGCGGGCGAAGCTGCAGGCCGCGGCGTACCTCGCCGGGGCGCGTGCGTTCCGCGAGCCAACCCCGGAGAGCTGGAGCGCCGCGGCCGAGTCGATGACCCGCTATGCGGACGCCATCGAGAAGCGACCGCCCTCCGGGCCCGCCTTCGGGCCGCCGGCGCGGCTCCTGGTGGCGGACTTCCTGCTCGAGGCCAACCGGACGAAGGAGGCGCTGGCGGCCTACGACACCACCCTGCTCCGCTTCCCGAATCTCTCTCGCGCCCTGCTCGGCTCGGCGCGCGCAGCGCAACGGGGCGGCGATGCGGTGACCGCCCGCGAGCGGTACGCGACGCTCGCCGCGCAGTGGAAGAATGCCGACCCCGGCGTCCCCGAGCTGGACGAGGTGCGGACCGGGGCACGGGCCCAGCGCACCAGCCGGCGCTGATCAGCCGGCGGCCCGAAGGGGCGACAGCCGGGAGAAGAAGTCCCGGGTCACCTCGCGTCCAGCGTTCATGTAACCCGGCCACCGCCGGCGATCGACGAAGGTCTGGTAGAACTTGCCCCCGCGCACCGCCTCGTAGGCCACGGGGTGCAGGAGCGTGAGCCGGTCTCCGGCCAGGAGCGCCTGCTCGCGGGCCAGCGCCACCATCCCGGACCAGCGGAGCTGACCGCTCGCCCGGAGAATGGCGAACGAGCGCTGGCGCCAGCCGGTGACGTCCTCGCCCTCGAAGCCCACCGGCAGGTAGCAGTTGAGCCCCAGCACCCGGTCGGGCTTGACCTCCAGCACCGGGCGCACCGGAAAGATGTCGATGATCCCCCCGTCCCCGTAGACGTGGGCGCCGATCTGCACCGGCTCCACGAAGATGGGGATCGCGACGGAGGTGCGGGCTGCCACCGCCACCGGCAGATCGGGCGTGGTGCGGGTGCCGAACATCTCCACCCGGTTCCGGTCGATGTTCCAGGCCGGCATGGAGAACGGGATGCGCGTCTCGCCCAGCCGGCGATCGCCGACCAACCCGCGGAGGGAACGCTCCAGCGCCTCCCCCCGGAGAAGCCCGGCCCAGCCCCCCATCGCCCGTCGGGCCGAGCGGGCCAGGGCGCCCCAGTCCACGTCCACGTAGTCAGCGCGGCGGAGACCGAGCCAGAACCGGGCGATGGCGGCCGAGTCCAGGCCGCACGCCCAGAGCACGGCGAAGAGCACCGACCCCGAGGCCGCGGAGAGGGCGGCGGGCTCGAGACCCGCCTCCTCGAACGCGCGCTGAACCCCGACACAGGCGCTGGTCGCCCCGCTTCCACCGGAGACCACGACCGCCAGCTTCTCGCCCCGGAGTGCCGGGACCTCCTCCGGCTCGAACGGCGGAAAGGGATCCGGGTCGATGACCGGCTCACGATCCGTCGGCAGCGGCAGGAGCGTGCGCCGCAGCACGGCGAGGAACTCGGGGTCCTCGCGCATGGCCCTCCAGCCGTCCTGGCCGGCCGAGACCGCGTCGAAGAACGGCCGGAGGTTGTTCGGGTCCAGCAGTCGGACCAGGCGGCTCATGGCTCAGGCCTGGGCGTGGCCCGAGGAAACCGCCCGTGGGCTGCTGATCGCGGCGAGCGTCCCCGCGATCTCCGCCGGTTCGACGCCCTCCAGGGCCTTCATCGTCCGGAGGTGGTGCACCAGGTCGTTCAGCGTCACCATCCCCTTGAGGAACCCGAGCGTGTCCACCACCGGGATGCGATGCACCTGCTCCGAGCGCATCCGGTCCTCTGCCACCCGGAGCCCGTCCGTGGGCTGCACCGTCACCAGCCGGTGCGACATGGCCGCCGAGACCTTGATCTCCCCCAGCGTCTTGCCCTGGAGGTAGGCGGCCATCGCGATGTCCCTGTCGGTGATGACCGAGGTCACGCGACCGTCCGCTCCCAGCACCGGGAGGCACCCGATGTCGTACTCCCACATCTTCCGCGCGGCGACCCACAGCGATTCATCTGCCCCGCAGGTCTCCAGTTGCTTGGTCATGATGTCCTCGACGCGCATGACTGACCTCCTTCCTCGGAGAGGAGTCGTGCATCGGTCGAGCCACGGATTGGCCCCGGGCATGCAGCCTCCGCAGTTCAGCCCCGGAGAGGCACCAGGGCGCGCAGCGGGTGCGGCTGCGCGCGGGTGCCGGCGCAACCATTGCGGGGCTCGCCACGGCCAGAGTGCCAGCCGTTCACCTACCAGTTCGTCGGCACCAAGTGAGCCCGGGGTTCAGCGCCGGGTGACCACGACCTCCAGGTACTTGGAGGGAACCACCATCGTGCCGTCGTGGGCGCGGTTGAACCGGCCGATGAGGTCGGTCAGCTCGGCGGTGAAGGCCCGGGCCTTCTCCTCGGGAAGCGCGGCGTAGAGCTTGTGGATCGGTCCGTAGAACGTCCGGAACACGTCGATGAAGTGCTCGGCCGACAGGTAACGGAAGCTGAACTCGCGGTGCACCGAGTGGATGGAGGCCGCGGCGCCCTCGAAGAGCTGCTCGCAGTGCGGCACGGTGCCCCAGAGCGCGGGGCCCTTGAGGCCGGCGGGCGGTGGGGCGGTGCGGCCCACCAGCGCGAACACCTGGCCGATGAAGCCGTCGGGCGTCCAGCTGGCGAGGCCGATCTTCCCGCCCGGACGCACCACCCGGGCCAGCTCGCGGGCTGCCCGGCCGTGGTCCGGGGTGAACATGACCCCGAAGGTGGAGATCGCCGCGTCGAACTCTCCACCGTCGAAGGGCAGCGCCTCGGCGTCGCCCTCGACGAAGGCGATGTCCAGCCGTTCGGCCCGGGCGCGCTCCTCGCCCCGGGCCAGCAAGGCTGGCACGTAGTCCAGACCGGTGACCTTGCAGTAGCGACGGGCGGCAGCGAGCGTCGCGGTGCCGTTGCCGCAGGCCACGTCCAGCACGGCCTGGCCGGAGTGCAGGTCGGCCGCCTCGCACAGCGACTCGGCGACGAGGTTGAGGGTGGTGCCGACGACGGCGTAGTCGCCGCTGGCCCAGGTGGCCTGCTGGCGTGCGTTGATGGCCGCGAGGTCCGGGGCGGGAGGGGTGCTGGGGGTGCTGTGGGTCGCTGAAACGGTGGTCACGAATCGAGCTCCTGGGGTAAGGGGGACGTGCTGCACGGCTCTGGATGCGTCCCTGGCCCGAGGCGCGCTTGACTGGGACTCCGCATCTCTTGCTCTTCCGTCCGCGGCGATGAGCACCGACGTCCTCTCCGACGTTCTCCGGGCGGTGCGGCTGAGCGGCGCGGTCTACTTCCTGGTGGATGCGTCCGCCCCGTTTGCCGCCGAGGCGCTCCCGGCGCGCGACGTGGCGCCGCACGCGATGCCCGGCGCCGAGCACCTGATGGAGTATCACCTGGTGACCCGGGGTACCTGCTGGGGGGGCATCGTGGGCGAGGAGCCGATGCTGCTCCACGAGGGCGACATCATCGTCTTCCCCCAGGGTGACCCGCACGTGATGTCGAGCAGCCCCGGCCTGCGCGGACGGGTGTCGGTCGACGCGTACCGCCGGCCGCCTGGGAGTCAGCTCCCGTTCACGCTCCGCGAGGAGGGCGGCGGGGCCCGTACCCAGCTGGTCTGCGGCTTCGTCGGCTGCGACGTGCGCCCCTTCAACCCGCTGCTCGCCACGCTTCCCCGGACGCTGCGGGTGAGCACCCGCGAAGGAGGCGGCTGGCTCGAATCGCTGGCCAGGCTCGCGGTGACCGAATCCGGCGGTGGCCGGACCGGCGGCGAGACCGTGCTGGCGCGCGCGAGCGAGCTGATGTTCGTGGAGGTCATCCGACGCTACCTCGCTTCGCTTCCACCGGAGCAGACCGGGTGGCTGGCTGGGGTCCGGGACCCCTTCGTCGGCCGGGCGCTGGCGACGCTACACGACCGGCCCGCCAAGCCGTGGACGGTGGAGTCGCTGGCGAAGGCGGCGGCACTGTCGCGCTCGGCGCTGGCGGAGCGCTTCACGCACCTGGTCGGCGAGGCACCGATGCAGTACCTGACGCGCTGGAGGATGCAGCTCGCCGCGACGCTGCTGCGCTCACGAGACGTCAGCGTCTTCGAGGTGGCGATGGACGTTGGCTACGCTTCCGAAGCCGCGTTCAGCCGGGCATTCAAGAAGGTGGTGGGGGTTCCTCCTGCCGCCTGGCGCGAAGGGCAGCGGGAGCAGGAAACCCCGCGCACCGGCGCAACCCGTCGAGCCGCGACCAGGGCCTAGAGCTCATCGGAGGTCCACCCCGCGGCGGCACTTGCGCGGACCGGTCGCCCTCTTGGGCGGGACGACCGGCGCGCGGCGGGATACAGGGAGTCGGGGCGAGAGGATTTGAACCTCCGACCCCCTGCGCCCAAGGCAGGTGCGCTACCAGGCTGCGCTACGCCCCGAGTCGGTCTGCTTAGAGAACACGACGGATTGGGGCCCGTCAAGGTTCGCGCCGATGGCCTGGACTGTGCTGGCGAGGAACCTCCGCGGCGATGGACCCTGTCCGGGTCATGATCCGCGACGCCACCGAGGCCGACCTCCCGGGCATCCTCGCCATCTACAACGACGTGCTCATCACCTCGACCGCCATCTTCTCGGAGAGGCCGACGACGCTGGAGGACCGGGTGCAGTGGTTCCGGGCCCGGCGCGAGCTCGGCTATCCGGTGCTGGTCGCGGTGGACGACACGGGGGTGCTCGGGTTCGCCAGCTTCGGCGACTTCCGGAGCTGGCCGGGGTACCGGCACAGCGTGGAGCACAGCGTCCACGTCCGGGCAGACGTCCGGGGGAGAGGCATCGGCGGCGCCTTGATGCGGGTGCTCCTCTTCCGCGCGGCCACCCTGGGAAAGCACGTGATGGTGGCCGGCGTGGACGCGGACAACGCCGGCTCCATCCGACTGCACGAGCGCCTCGGCTTCCAGCGCGCCGGGACGCTTCACCAGGTGGGCTGCAAGTTCGGCCGCTGGCTCGACCTCACCTTCCTGGAGCGGGTCCTCGACGAGCGCGCCACGCCCGAGGGGACCGGCTGAAGCTCACGGGACTCAGGCCCGCTCGCGGCCGGGCCGCCACGGCGCCTCGACCAGTCCGCGCGACGCACCGCCCTCCGGCAGCTGCCCGACCTGGGTCTTCAGGGCCCGCACTTCCTCCTCCAGCTCGGACACGCGGCGCAGCAGCTGTGGATCGCTCGCCCCGCGCGCAGTCCGGTACTCGACCAGGGCCCGCATCGTGGGCTTCACCGCCACGCGCCAGGCGATGGCCGCGCCGGATCGAAGGGCATGGAGAGCTCCCGGAGGGCCGTCTCGAACCGGTACGTGCCCCGCGCCGGTCGATTGCCGGTCGGCCGGGATGGTCTAGCGGGACAGAGGCGTGCGCTCCAGGGTCGCGAGCTCGGGCTGCAGTGCGTCGAGCGCACGGGCCCGGTGGGAGATGCGTCCCTTCTCCTCCAGGGTGAGCTCGGCCATGGTCCGCCCGAGCTCCGGGACCAGGAACACCGGGTCGTACCCGAATCCCCCGCTCCCGCGCGGGAAACGGAGGATGGTCCCCCGGCACTCCCCGCGGGCGAGCCGCACCTCGCCCTGCGGCGAGGCGAGCGCCAGGACGCAGCGGAACGCCGCGCCACGCTCGGCGTCGGGCACCCGCTGCAGCTCCCGAAGCAGCTTCTGGATGCGGACGGCGTCCGGTCCGGGCGCATACCGGGCCGACCGGACGCCGGGGGCGCCCCCCAGCGCATCGACGAAGAGCCCCGAGTCGTCCGCCACGCTCCACAGCCCGGTGCCCCGCGCAGCGGCCAGCGCCTTCAGCCGCGCGTTGCCCTCCAGGGTTTCCTCGGTCTCCTCCACCTCGGGCATCGGCGGGACGTCGTCGAGCGACAGGACGTCCAGCCCCTGCACCCGCGACTGCACCTCCCGGAGCTTTCCCGGGTTGCGGGTGGCGACCAGCAGCTTCATGCGCCCAGAGCGCGGCGCTGCGTCTCGACCAGCCGGGCCACCCCGGCCAGCCCGGCGTCGATCAGCGCGTCCAGCTCGGCCCGGGCGAAGGACCCCTTCTCCGCCGTGCCCTGCACCTCCACCAGCTTGCCCTCGCCGGTGGCGATCACGTTCATGTCCACCTCGGCCGCGCTGTCCTCCTCGTAATCGAGGTCGGTCACCACCGTCCCCTTCACGATGCCCACCGAGACCGCGGCCACCGGCACCATCTTCGGGACGCTGGACAGGACCTTCCGGCCCTGGAGGTTGCGCACCGCCTGGGCCAGGGCCACGTAGGCCGCGGTGATGGAGGCGCAGCGCGTGCCCCCGTCCGCCTCGATGACGTCGCAGTCCAGGGTGAAGGTCCGCGGCCCGAGCTGGGTCAGGTCGACGGAGGCCCGGAGCGCGCGCCCGATGAGGCGCTGGATCTCCTGGGTCCGCCCGCTCTGCTTTCCCCGGGCCGCCTCGCGCGCGGTGCGGGTGTTGGTGCTCCGGGGCAGCATCCCGTACTCGGCGGTCACCCAGCCGCTGTTCTTGCCGATCAGGTGTGGAGGAACGCGCTCCTCCACCGAGCAGGTCACCCGGACCCAGGTGTGGCCGAGGCGGACCTCGGCCGAACCCTCGGCATGCCGGGAGACGCCGGGGGTGATGGTCAGCGGACGGAGATCGAGCGGGCCACGGTCGAAGGAACGCATGCGGGTCCGCCGACTTATCAGGCCCGGCTCAGCCGAGCCACTGGGGGTTCTGCACCGTCCCGTCGTACTGGTGGGTGACCTTGAACGGCTCGTACTTCCCATCGGCCGCGGCGCCAGCGGCTCGCTTCCGGATGTCGTCCAGCGCGGCCTCGCCGAGCGGACGGAAGGTCTGCGCCGCCCGGACCGCCTGATCGAGGATCTCCATCCGCTCACAGCCGGTGATCACCACCGAGGTCGGCATCGACAGGGCGTAGTGGAGGGACTCCACCGCGGTCACCGCACCCGACTTCAGCGCGTGCCCGTCGGCCATGGGCTTCATCCCCAGGACCGCGATGCCGTCCTTCACCAGCTCGGGCACCACCCGGCGCGAGAAGCTACGGAAGCTCCAGTCCAGCGGGTTGATCGGCATCTGCACTGCGTCGAAGCGGACGCCGTGGGCCCTGGCGACCTCGAGCATGTGGAGATGGATGTCCGGGCTCTTGTGCCCGGTGAAGCCGATGAAGCGGATCTTCCCCGCTTTCCGGGCAGCGTCCATCGCCTCCCAGGAACCTCCGGGGGCGAAGATCTTCTCCGGATCATCGGGGCGGATCACCTCGTGGAACTGCATCAGGTCCAGGTGATCGGTCTTGAACCGCTTCAGGGACTCGTCGATCTGGCGGGCCGCGGCGGCGCGGGTGTGCCCGTCGATCTTCGACATCACGAACGCCCGCTGGCGGTAGCCATCCTGGAGCGCCAGCCCCGCCCGCCGCTCGCTCTCACCGTCGTGGTAGTCCCAGCAGTTGTCGAGGAAGTTGATGCCCCGGTCGATGGCGCTGCGGATCAGCCGGACCCCCTCCTGGGGGTCGGCCGGGTTGCCGATGTGGTAGCCGCCCAGCCCGATGCAGCTCACCTCCACGCCCGTGCGCCCAAGCTTCCGGCGTGGAACGCCATCCCGGCCAGGCCCGGCATCGGCGGCGCGAGCGCCGGGGCCGATGCCCAGCGCGGCGAGCGCCCAGCCCAGGGTGGAGAGGAATCCGCGGCGGCTGTTCGAGCTCGACATGCCCCGTTCTCTGAATCTGCTCCTGGGCCGCTGTCGCGCCCGCCTCTGGAGGCGGCGCCGGAACTGGACAGAACGTTCCTCCCCTGGCCCGCGACCTCAAGGCGGCGTGGTCGAGGCCACCGGGCGCCGATCCCGCGCTGCCACCTGCGCCAGGAAGGCCTTCAGCCCGTCGGCGATCGCCTGCGCGATGCGGTCCCGGTACTCGGCGCGGGCCAGCTTCCGGCTCTCCTCGGGATGGGAGATGAACCCGAACTCCACCAGCACCGCCGGCGCCTCCACCCCGGTGAGGACGTAGAACGGCGCCTGCTGCACCCCGTGGTCGCTCCCGCCCGAGGCCGCCACCAGCCGGGAATGGATGGCGTAGGCGAGCCGCGCGCTGTCTGCGTGGGCCTCGCTCCGCCGCAGGTCGGAGAGGATGAAGGACAGGGTGTCGGTCGGCTCGGGCGCACCCGCCCCCGCCGAGTCCGCGTTCTCCAGCTCCGCCACCCGGCGTGCGTCCTCGCCGGAGGCGCTGGCGGAGAGGAAGAAGGTCTGCACCCCCTCCAGCTTCGCCCGGAGCCTGCGGGTGGGCATCGAGTTCAGGTGCAAGGAGACGAAGACGTCAGGCCGGGCCTGGTTGGCGAAGGTGACCCGATCGGCGAGCGCCAGCAGCACGTCCTGCTCGCGGGTGAGGAGTACCTCCACGCCCTGCTGCTCCAGCGCGGCCTTGAGCCGGCGAGCGACGTCCAGCGACACCGCCTTCTCCAGCTGCCCGTCGGGGCCGATGGCCCCCTCCTGCGCGCCACCGTGGCCCGGATCGAGCACCACCCGCGGCCGTGGGGCGGGCGCGGCGGCGACGAGCAGCGCGGTGCAGAGCGCCAGGGCGGAGGACATCCGCCCCGGCATGTTACTGCAACCTTGGCCCCGGACTACTTGACGGGGCTGGTCGTCCCGTCGGGATTCGTCTTCTCGTGCTTCACCACGTTGCCGTGGCCCCGGGGCGTCGTGCTTCGACTTCCGCTTCACCGAGCTGGTCCCGTCGTCGTTCTGCTTGACGGTGCCCGGCGTGTTACTCCGACACCGACGCCGGCCTACTTGGCGGGAGCAGCCTGGGTGTCGGGAGGGGTCTTCTCGTCAGCCTTCGGAGCGGTCTTCTTCTCCGTCGAGTACGTGCTCGTGTCCGAGGTGGACCCGCCAGTTCCCTTCTCCTCGGTCGTCGACTTCTTCTCCGTCTTGGAGCTGGTACCCTCGCCGCTCTTCTTCGTCGTGCTCTTGCTCTCGGTGGTGGCCTTCGTGTCATCGGCTCGCGCGGTGCCGACCACCGCCAGCGCCAGCGCTGCGGTGAGGCCGGTGATGAGTCGCTTCATGGACAGCCTCCTTGCTCAGCAGCACAACCTGGTCATCGATCCGAGGAGCGCAAGGTGCGGTTCACCCCACGTCGATGCGCGGGCGGCCACGAGTCAGCTCTCCGACAACAGCTGCCTCGACCCCTGCCCGAGCGAGCGCTCGCTCGGCCTTCGGGAGAGCGGAGCGGGGCACCGCAGCGAGGAGCCCACCGTTGGTCTGCGCATCGGCAAGCACCCACCGAACCGGGTCGGGCAAGCCGTCGGGGAAGCGCACGTGCGCGCCGAAGTGCTCGAGGTTGGCGGTGGTCCCGCCCGGCACCACGCCCTGCTCCGCCAGCGCGGGGACTCCGGCGAGGATGGGGATCTGCTCGAGAAAGAGCCTCGCCCGCAGCTTCGCCCCCAGCGCCATCTCGGTGAGGTGTCCCAGAAGCCCGAAGCCGGTGACGTCGGTCAGCGCGTGCACCGGGAAGCGTCCCGAGGCGAAGACCTCGCCCGCGGCGCGGTTCAGGGTGGACATGAGGGCGACGACCGCCCGCTCCAGCTCGGGCGTGGCGAGGCCGCGCTTGATGGCGGTGGTGGCGATGCCCGAGCCGAGGGGCTTGGTGAGCAGGAGCACGTCCCCGGGGCGGCCTCCGGCGTTGGTGAGGATGCGCCGCGGGTGAACGACACCGGTCACCGCCATCCCGTACTTGGGCTCCGGATCGTCGACGGAATGCCCGCCGAGGATGGGAATGCCTGCCTCGTCCGCCTTGCTCTGCCCGCCCTCGAGGATGCGGGCCAGGATCTGCATCGGCAGGGCCTGGGTGGGGAAGGCCACGAGGTTCAGCGCGAACAGGGGCCGGGCGCCCATGGCCCAGACGTCCGAGAGGGCGTTGGCGGCGGCGATCTGCCCGAAGGCGAAGGGGTCGTCGACCACCGGGGGGAAGAAGTCCACGGTGGAGACCACCGCCTGGGTGGCGGACAGACGGTACACCGCGGCGTCGTCGTGCGTGGCGAAGCCCACCAGCGCCCGCGGGTCCTTTCTGGTCTTCAGGCGGCGCAGGACCTGCGCCAGTTGCGCCGGTCGGAGCTTGGCGGCTCAACCGGCGCAGTGACTGAACTGGGTCAGTCGCCGCAGCGTCTCGGGGCTCATGGGGCTGTTTTGCCCGGGAATCAGCCGGGGCGCACGTAATCCTTGCGGATGAGCTCCACGATGGCCTCGGCGATGGTCACGTCGTCGCCCTCCGAGTGGTCCATCACCGCGCGGAGCGTGCCGTGGTTGTGCACCAGCTGCAGCAGATCCAGCTGCTCGGGGGTGAGGTCGCGGAGTCTGGGCACCAGCGGACGGCGCACCACCAGCGGGGCCTCGGGCAGCGGAAGCTGCGCCTCGATGCGCTTGTACTCGTCCAGCAACCGGAGCGCGTCCATCAGCAGCGCCTCGGTGGACCGGTCCAGCTCGACCATGAACTCCTGGCCGTCCGGGGGCTGCAGCTCGAAGTCCCCTTCTTCCCAGGTGATGATCCGGTTGAAGCTCTTCTGCGGACCGAGCGCGTGGTCGCCGTCGACCACCGCGTAATACACCCGGCCCTGGCGCAGGTAGATGCGGCCCTCGTGGGCGCCGGTCACAACCAGCACGCCGTTCTTCTTCGAGGTGTGGAACAGCTGGAGCAGGTCGGGGAGCGGGATGTCCTCGATCTTTCCGGTCATCGAGGAGGTCTTGTTGGTCTTGGCCGCCTGGACCTGCGCCGCCTCCTCCAGCCGTTCTCGCATCTCGGCGTCCGAGAGGTCGGTCTGGGCCCCCGCCTCGCGCTGGACCAGCTTGAGGATCGAGGTGCCGATGAGGATCCGGTCCCCCTCCTTCAGCCGGGCCTGGCGGATCTTCTCCCCGTTGACGAAGGTGCCGTTGGTGCTCCCCAGGTCCTCGATCAGCACCTTGCCGGGGCCGACGGTGATCTTCGCGTGCTTGCGGCTGACCATGTCCTCGACCAGGACCATGTCCAGCTCGCTCGAGCGGCCGATGGTGACCTGACGGCTCATCTTCAGGGGGAACTCGCCCCCCTGGTACTTGCCGGAGATGAACCGGAGGGCCCAGGCCGTGTCGCCGCTCGACGCTGCCATCTTCGTCAGACCACCCTACAGCAACGTCCCGGCGAAGACGAAAACTCCAGCATCGCCGGAGGGCAGGAGCCGGAGCCGACCGGTCCGGGGCTCGGGGTCCCGGGACGAGGAAGTCAGGACTGCCTCCTCGGTCACCAGCACCTCCTCCCGCTCGGACCGGAGATACCAGGCGCGTGGCTCCCACCGGTGCCCCGGAAGGCGCAGCACGGGGTCGATCCGCGCATCGGCCAGCGAGCGCTGGCGGTCGGTGGGGGTGACCAGCACGCCGAGCGCCTCCGCCGAGGTCGCCGAGAGGAGGGTCGCCCGCTGCCACAGGACCCCCAGCGCCCCGGCCAGCGCCGGGGCGAGCGGGCCCTCCGGCTCCCACCGTCCGTTCCGTCGCAGGAACCGGACCCGCTCCCGTCCCAGCGACGAGACCTGCACCCCGCCCGAGGTGCCGGCGGCATCGAGCGTGGCCACCACCGCCGCCCGGTCGGCATCCACGGTGATGCTGAAGCGGTCGTAGCGCAGGCCGCGCGGCTCGAAGGCCGGCCCACCCGGAACGGGGATGGGCGCCCGGGCCAGCTCCGCCGAGCGGAGGGCGGCGATCAGCTCGGGTTCCGGCCCGCCCACGGCGCCGAGCATCCGCGGCAGCAGGGCCCACACCGCGCCGGCCAGGGTGGCCAGGCCGAGGAGGACCGCGACCGCCCGTATGCCGCGACGGCCGTCCTCGTTCACGAGCCGAGCATCTTCTGCGCCTTCTCGGCCGCAGGGGTGCCCGGCACGCGGGTGATGATCCGCTGGAGAGCATCGCGCGCCTTGTTCTGATCCTTGAGGCGCGAGTACAGGTCGTGCAGCCGGAAGAGGTACTTCTCGTCGTCCGGGCCGGGGTACTTCTGCAGCACCGTCTCCAGCCGCCTGGCGGCCGCCGAGGGGCGGTCGCGCTTCTCGTAGAAGTCGGCCACGTAGACCTCGTGGCGCACCAGGCGCTCGCGGATCTCCGACTGCTTCTTCCTCGCGTCCTCGATGTACTGGGACTGCGGGAAGGTCCGGGTGAAGTCGTTCAGCGCCTCCCAGGCGGCGCGGACCTGGGTCTGGTCCTTCTCGCTGGAGGGCGGGAGCATGAACCAGTCGCTCGGGATGTCGCGGTAGTGGGCCAGGGCCGCGCGGTAGGCGGCGTAGTCCACCTTGGGGTGGGTGGGGTGGAGCTTCACGAAGCCGGTGTAGCGGTCCGCGGCCTCGGTCCACAGCTCGCGCTCGAAGGACACGTCTGCCAGCCGGAGCTCGGCCTGGCGCGAGGCCTCGAGGAACGGGAACTTGGTCTTGACGTACTCGAAGTATTTCTCGGCCAGCTGGTACTGGCTGCTGTCCAGCGCCTCGTCGCCGCGCTTGAGGTTGGTGCTCGCCTCGCTCGCGTAATCGGGCTCGCCGAAGTCGCCGTTGTTGGAGAACAGTCCACAGGCGGGCGCCAGGGCCAGGGCAGCGAGCGGGAGGAGGCGGTGCAGGCGCATCGAGGGGGCAAGTACCCTAGCCTCCTTCGTCCATCCCTTCCACCCCGGGCAGCAGCTCCCGCACCAGAGCGGCGTCGAAGCCGCGGGCCAGGAGCCGGCGCGCGGACCGCCGGGGCGGCTCGCCCCGGACGATGAGTCGGGCAGCGGCGCTCCGGGCGTCCCAGCCCTCGTCCCGGATGGCCTCGCTCAGCGCCTCCTCGGCGAGGGCCGCCGCGTACCCCTGCTGAATCAGGCGGGCGCGCATCGCCTCGAGGGCCCAGCCGCCCCGGAGGACCAGGGTCCGGGCACGGACGCCGGCAGAGCGCCGGTCGTCGAGCGCGCCGAGCCGGATGGCCGCCTGCAGCTCGGCCTCGACCTCCTCGTCCGCCAGGCCGGAACGACGCAGCGCTTCCCGGAGCGTTGCCTCGGACACCTCCCGCCGAGCAAGCGTGCGCAGTGCACGAAGACCCGTTCCCCCGGCGGCTCCAGCGGTGTTACGCCTCACGGTGCATGCACCCCGCCCTGGGACGGTACATGGATTTTCAGACCGCGTGGGGCGTCTGGCAGCGCCGGAACGGTTGCGCACCGGACGAGCCGACGGACGAGGCGTTCGTCTCGGCCGCGCGGGCCCGGCCGGACCTCTGGTGCGCGGTGGAGCGGGCGGCGGGGAGGGCGCACCCGCCCGAGGACGCGCAGAACGCGCTGCTGGTGCTCGCCGCGCAGACCGCGACCACGGTCCTCGTCGACGACGACCGGCTGACCGGGCCGCTGGAGCGGGCCTGGAGCGCGCTGCGGGCCGAGGGGGCCACCGAGGATCAGATCGACGCGCTGATCGGGGCGGTGCTGCTCGAGGAGGCCTTCGGCGACGACATGCCGGCCGACGGGTTCGACGCGGCGTTCGTCGCCGAGTCGCTGGAGACGCTGGCGGAGCTGGCCACCGTCACCCCGGACCGGGCGACGGCGCTGGAGATCGCCTTCGCCGGCGGACCCGACGGGCCCGAGCGGCGGGCACGGCGCATCGCGGCCCAGGCGCTCTGCGGGGTGGCCTGGGCGGAGGGGCCGGACCTCATCAGCCGCGAGCATCTGGAGGCGGCCGCCACCCGGCTCGAGCCGGACCAGCGGCGGGCGCTGGAAGAGTTCGTGGACCACCTGGCGGAGATGAGGCTCGTCGGGCCGCTGCGGCGGGCGCGGCTGCGGCGGGTGCTGTCCGAGCTGATCTGATCTGCAGGCTGCTCAGAACCGCTCGATGTGAAAGTCGTCGTCCGCAGCCGGCAGCCCGGTCGAGCCGCCTGCCGGCTTCGCCGCGGGCTGTGCGCCGGGGCGCGAGGTGGTGGGGTTGATGCGTCCGACCGGCGTGCCCGCCCCGGGGGTGGGCGGACGCGGGACCGCCCCGGCCGGAGCAGGCGCGCCGGGAGGGACCGCGGGAGCGCCACGCTGGGCGAAGGCGACGCTCCCCGGCGCCGAGTTCCCATCCGGAGAGGAGCCTTCGAAGTCGTCCCAGCGCGCGTCGCTGGTGGCGCTGATGCCGCTGAACCGGAGCGCGAAGTCGTCCGGGTTCGTCGCCTGCCGGTGCGCCTCCTCGTAGGTGATGATGTTCTGGCGCACCAGGCTCATCAGCGACTGGTCGAAGGTCTGCGTCCCGTAGCTCTGGTGGCCCTGGGCGATGGCGTCGGGAATCTCCTTGGTCCGGTCCTTGTCCTCCACCAGCTCGCGGACCCGAGCGGTGGCCTTCAGCACCTCGACCGCGGCGACGCGGCCCTTCCCGTCGGCGCGGGGAACCAGCCGCTGGGAGATGACCGCCTTGAGCACGCTCGCCAGCTGCAGGCGCACCTGCTTCTGCTGGTAGGGCGGGAAGACCGAGACGATGCGGTTGATGGTCTCGGTCGCATCCAGGGTGTGGAGGGTGGACATGACGAGATGCCCGGTCTCGGCGGCGGTGAGCGCCGTCTCGATGGTCTCGAGGTCTCGCATTTCGCCCACCAGGATGACGTCCGGGTCCTGGCGGAGCGCGCTCTTCAGCGCCTGGCTGAAGGAGATCGTATCCACCCCGACCTCGCGCTGGTTCACGATCGACCGCTTGTCGCGGATGAGGAACTCGATCGGATCCTCGATGGTCATGATGTGGTCGGTCTCGTTGGCGTTGATGTGATCGATCATCGCCGCCAGGGTGGTGCTCTTGCCCGAGCCGGTGGTGCCGGTCACCAGGATCAGCCCACGCTCCTCCAGGGCGATGGACTCGAGCACCGGGGGCAACAGGAGGTCCCGGATGGTCATCACCTTGAAGGGGATGACGCGGAGCACGGCGCCCAGGGTGCCGCGCTGCTGGAACACGTTGACCCGGAAGCGGCCCAGGCCCGGGACGCCGTAGGCGAGATCCACCTCGTTTGAATTCTTGAACTTGTCCCGCTGGTACTCGTTCATGATCCCGAAGGCCATGCGCGCCACCTCCTCGGGGGGGAGGCGCTTGCCGTCCTTCAGCGGGACCAGCGAGCCGTCCACCCGGAACATGGGGGGCAGACCGGCCTTGAGATGGATGTCGCTCGCGCCGCCGCGCAGCGCAACCTGGAGGATCTCGTTGAGTTCCACGCGCCTCGGAGCCTAGCACCCGACCGAGCGAGCCCGTCTATGCGGACGGGGCCTACATGCCCGTTACCGCTTGCTGAACTGGAACCGGCGGCGAGCGCCAGGCTGGCCGTACTTCTTTCGCTCCACCACGCGTGCATCGCGGGTGAGGAAGCCAGCCTTCTTCAGCGGGGTGCGGAACTCGGGATTGAGCAGGCACAGCGCGCGGCTGAGCCCGTGGCGGATGGCGCCGGCCTGTCCGGAGAGTCCGCCGCCGACCACGTTCACCGTCACGTTGACCTTGCCCACCTGCTCGAGGATCTGCAGCGGCTGGTTGAGGATCATCTTCGACGTCTCGCGCCCGAAGTACTCGTCGAGCGGACGGCCGTTGACGACGATGGTCCCGTTTCCTTCCTTCACCCACACCCGGGCCGTGGACTCCTTGCGGCGGCCGGTGGCGTAGAACCCGTTCTCGGTCTGGATCGGCATGTTCCTCAGGCCTCCACCTGGCGCGGCTCGGGCTTCTGCGCGGCATGGGGATGCTGCTCGCCCGGGTACACCTTGAGCTTGGTCATCATCTTCCGGCCCAGCGCGTTGCGCGGGAGCATGCGGCGGACGGCGTTGATGACGATGTCCTCGGGGTGCCGGGCACGGAGGTCCGCCAGATTGGTGGTCTTCAGCGCACCGGGAAAGCCTGCCCGCGGGTGCCGGTGGTAGAGCTTGTTGGTCTCCTTGGAGCCAGTGACCTTCACCTTCGCCGCGTTGATCACGATGACGTGGTCACCGGTGTCCATCGACGGCGTGTAGATGGGCTTGAGCTTGCCCTTGAGAATCGAGGCAATCTGGCTCGCTGCACGACCGAGCACCTTGTCGCTCACGTCGATGACGAGCCATGCCCGCTTCACGTCCGCGGGCTTCGCGCTGTACGTCCTGTTCGACATCTGGAGACACTCCGCCACCGGAGGGGTGCCCCCCGGAAAAGACGGGCGATGTAGAGGTCTTGCCGCCTCAAGTCAAGCAGACGGAGGAGGCGAGCCCCCCTGGAGCCTGGCCTTGAGGCTCCGGAAGAAGCCCTGCTCCGCCTCGCTCGGCGGCCCCGGGGGTGGGACCGTGGTGTCTGGGACCGTGGTGTCAGACACCTCCAGCACCGCCTCCGGGATGTCGCCGAGGAAGCGGGAGGGCGTCCGGGGCACCTCCCTGCCCCGCCGCAGCCGGGTGGCCGCCCGGGTGAGAATCAGCTCTTCCCGGGCCCGGGTGATGCCCACGTAGCAGAGCCGGCGTTCCTCCTCGAGGTTCGGAGGCTCACCCTGCATCCCCCCGTGGGGGAGAAGGCCCTCCTCCATCCCCACGAGGAAAACCGTCCGGAATTCCAGCCCCTTGGCACCATGCAAGGTCAGCAGGGTGACCCTGGCCGGGGTACGTCCGGAGGTCGGACCTGGGCCCTTCCCGGCGCTCGAACTGCTCCAGGGAGGCGAGGATGCCCTCCACGCCCTTCAGCTTCCGGTCCACCGCGGCCGCCGATGGGGTGCTGGCGCGGGCGGCGGCCTCGAAGCCGATGTCCCGGAGGAGCGCCCGGGTGACGACCGAGAGCGGCTCGGCCCGGAGCCGGGCCCGCGTCCTGTGGATCAGCTCGGAGAACTCCTGGACCGCCCGCGCGGCGCCAGGGGTCAGCTGGGGGACCGAGCCGGCAGGGGCGAGCACGTCGGACAGCGGCAGGCCGCGGCCCCGCGCGTGGGCGACCAGGTGCTCCACCGTGACGTCCCCGATTCCGCGGGCGGGCACGTTGACGATGCGCAGCAGCGAGACCTCGTCCGTGGGGTTGGCCAGGACCTTGAGGTAGGCGAGCACGTCGCGCACCTCGCGCCGGTCGAAGAACTCGGTCCCCCCCACCACCTCGTACCCGACGCCCCGGGCGCGGAGCGCCTCCTCGAACGGGCGAGACTGGCCGTTGGTGCGGTAGAGGACCGCGACGTCGTCGGGCCGCACCCCGCGGGCGAGCCGCGCCTCGATGCCGCGCGCGACGTACACTGCCTCCTCGTCCTCGCCAGGGAGGACCACCAGCTGGACCCTGGGCCCACCCACCGTGGCGGTCCACAGCTTCTTCGCCCGCCGCTCCGGGAGCTGCGCCACGATCCCGTGCGCGGCCTCCAGCACGGTCGGGACGCTGCGGTAGTTCTGCTCCACCCGGACCTCGGTGGCACCAGGGAACGCCTCCTCGAAGCGGAGGATGTTCCGCACCTCGGCGCCTCGCCAGCCGTAGATGCACTGGTCGTCGTCGCCCACCGCGCACACGTTCCGGCGCTCGGCGGCCAGAAGCCGCACCAGCTCGAGCTGCGCGCCGTTGGTGTCCGCGCCGGACGTAGCCGCCGAGCACCTCGGGGTGCTCGCGGAACAGCCGGAGCGGCAGGAGCAGCAGATCGTCGAAGTCGACCGCGCCCTGCGCCTTGAGCGCCCGCTGGTAGAGGGGGAAGACCTCGGCGGCGGCGATCTCCCGGTCGCTCGGGGCATCGCCGGTGAGGCTCGGCGCGCGGTCGGCGTTCTTCGCCCGGCTGATGGCGGTGAGGATCCGGCGGGGGTCGAGGTCGGACCGGCCGTCGATGGGACGCTCGCGCAGCGCCCGCTGCACCAGGGAGATCTGATCCGACGTGTCGGCGATGGCGAACTTCCTGGGCCAGCCGAGCCGATGCACGTGCTGCCGGAGCACCTCCGCACCGAAGGCGTGGAAGGTACAGACGGTGAGCGCCTGTGCGCCCTGCCCCACCAGCCGCACCACCCGTTCCTTCATCTCGGCGGCGGCCTTGTTGGTGAACGTGACCGCGAGGATGGCGCGGGCCGGCACGCGCTGCGCGAGCAGCCAGGCGATGCGGTGGGTGATGACCCGTGTCTTCCCGCTCCCGGCTCCGGCGAGCACGAGGAGGGGGCCCTCGGTGGTGGTGACGGCAAGGCGCTGGGGAGGGTTCAGTCCGGAGAGGTCCACGCAGGACGGACGCGTATAGCCTCGGGGGCCGACGGCGCTGCTAGAGTCCTCGGTCGACCGATGGCCGCCTCCCCCGCGCGCGTTCCCGTCCAGCCGTCCACCGCCGAGCTCGACAACCAGGCCCGGGAGGCGCGCGCCGCCGTGGCCCGGCTCGGCCGCCGCGAGTTCCTCGACCAGCTGGCCGCGCTCGGCCGCGCCTTCGCCGCCGACCCGGGCAACCCGGGCAGCTACGCCTGCAAGGACTGCGAGCGCTGCGCCAACTGCATGTTCTGCCGGGACTGCGTGGGCTGCTACCAGTGTACCCACTGCGTGGGCTGCGACGGCTGCAGCAACTGCAGCCACTGCGTGGAGAGCAAGGGCTGCCAGTCCTCGGCCTATCTCCTCCAGTCCGAGTCCTGTACCCACTCGGCATATCTCGTGATGTGCCGGACTCTCTCCGACTGCAACTACTGCTTCGGCTGCGTGGGCCTCAGCAAGAAGGACTTCCACATCCTCAACGTGGCCTTCCCCCGGAAGGAATACTTCGAGATCACCGCCCGCCTGCGGAAGGAGCTCGGACTGCCGAGCTGAGCGTTGTCTGTTGCCTGAGCGGCTCCGGCCTGCCAGCGTGAGGCCGCTGGCACGACCGGAGGGCCGTCATGGCGCGCGTCTCGGGAGAGGTCACCTCGTCGACCCCGGCGGACGTCGTCCTCGGAGCGCTGACCGACTTCAGCCCCCGCCGGCCCGAGCTGTGGCCGAACCTGTCGCCGAAGCTCTACCAGGTGCACTCGGTGGGGCAGACCGAGGCCGAGGTCACCGAGGGGTCGGCGGTGCTCGGCGGCGTCTGGGAACGCGCGCGGTACGACTGGAGCGAGCCAGGGGTGGTGCTGATCGAGGTCGAGGACTCCAACGCCTTCGCCGCGGGGAGCTGGTGGCGGTACCAGGTGGAGCCGGTGGGCAGCGGCAGCCGGGTGCGGTTCCAGTTCGACCGGCGGCCGAAGAACTTGAAGGGTCGCATCGTCGCGCTCCTTCTCGGGCTGGGTGGGAAGCGGATATTCACCCGCTCGCTCGAGGAGACGCTCCGGCGGCTCGGGGCTCCCGCGGGGGCGGCGGCCGGATGAGGGCAGCGGTCGCGGGAGTCACGGCGACAGGCCGCGGTTTCAGGAACCGCGCGCTGCGGCCTCGATGCGCGGGAGATCGATCTTCTTCATGTCCATGACCGCGGTCATCACCCGGTCCGCCTTCTTTTGATCCGGGCCGCTCACCGCACGGATCAGCGCCGACGGGACGACCTGCCAGGAGACCCCCCAGCGGTCCTTGAGCCAGCCGCACATGCCCTCCTGGCCACCGTTGGAGGTGAGCGCCTTCCAGAGCCGGTCGACCTCCTGCTGGGTCTCGCACTCAATCGCCAGGGAGATGGCCTCGCTGAACTTGAACTGCGGACCGCCGTTGAGCGCCACGAATTCCTGGTCGCCGAGGCGGAAGCTCACCGTCATCACCGAGCCCTTCGGCCCGGGGCCCACCTCCCCGTAGCGGGTCACCTCGAGGATCTTCGAGTTGGAAAAGAGCGAGACGTAGAACTTCGCCGCCTCCTCCGCCTGCCCGTCGAACCACAGCATCGGCCGGATCTTCTGCGTCTCCGCCATCGGGTCGTCTCCGTGAGAGGCTCTCCGGGAAACGGAGAGCGGGTCCTGGGATGAGACGCCGGTGGCCCGCGAAAATCATCGGCTGGGCCGGCGGAAGGGGGTGCATGCCCGGGGAGCGAGGAACCGGGCTCAACCGACCCGCTGCGAAGGGCCGGGAGTCACAGGTCAGAGCGGCCGGACGAAGAACGCCTTGAGGTACTCCGTCTCCGGCAATCCGCCGAGCGCGGGGTGGTCCACCGCCGGGCCCCGGCGCTCGAGGATCTGCACCGGCCGCCGCACGTCGTCCGCCGCTCCGAGCAGCATCTCCTCGAAGTCCGGTGGCTTGACCTTGCCGGAGCAGGAGCAGGTCACCAGCAGGCCGCCCGGCCGGAGAAGCCGCAGCGCCCGCACGTTCAGCTCGCGGTAGGCGCGCAGCGCCGTCCGAGCTCCTTCCTTCCGCTTCGCCAGGCCCGGCGGATCGAGCACCACCGTATCGAACCGCTCCCCGTCCCGGTCCATCTGGTGGAGCACGTCGAAGGCATTCGCCTCCCGGGCCTCGACGTTCGACAGGCCGTTGCGGCGCACGTTCTCCACGAGTCGGGCCGCCGCCGCCGGGTCCTGCTCCAGCGCCAGCACCGAGGTGCACCGCCCCGCCAGCGCCAGGGCGAAGCCCCCGTGGTAGCTGAAGGCGTCCAGCGCCCGCCCGCGGCACAGCTCGGCGGCGCGGAGGTGATTCTCCGCCTGGTCGAGGAAGGCCCCGGTCTTCATGTCGTGCAGGAGGTCGGTGCGGAGGACCGCTTGCCCCTCGCGCCACTCCACCATCGCCTCGGGCGGACCGAGCAGGACCCGGGACTCCCGGGGGAGCTGCTCGAAGGCGCGCCCCGAGCCATCGTCCCGCGCCAGGACCTGAACTGCCCCGGTGAGCGTCACCAGCGCGGCGGCGAGCGACTCCTTCCGCGCATCCATTCCCTCGGCCAGGGTCTGCAGCACCAGCCGGTCGCGGTAGCGGTCGACGAACAGGCCCGGCAGCCCGTCCGCCTCGCCGTGCACCAGCCGCAGGGCCTCGCGGCCCAGCGACGAGCGCCGGGCGATCGATGCCTCGAGCCGTGCCCGGAACCACCCGTCGTCCACACGCTCCTCCGCCGGGGCCCGCCGGGTGAGCAACCGCAGCGCGAGCGGGCTGCGGGCCGCCCACAGCGCCTGGCCTGCCGGCTGGCCCCGGGGGTCCACCACCGCCACCACCGCGCCACCGGGCGCATCGGGCGGCTCGAGCACGTCCTTGCGCCACACCCAGGGCCGCAGGTGCCGGAGCGCCCGCGCGCCGTCGGCCGACACGCGCACCGTCGGCGGAGGACCGCGCTGAGTGCTGCTCATTCGAGCCCGCGGGCCGCCAGCTCGAGGTCGTCCTCGCCCCGGAGGTGTCCGATCTCGTGGAGCAAGGTCACGCGGATCTGCTCCAGCAGCTCCTCCCGGGAGGTCACCGCCCGGGCCAGGTTCTTCCGGTACAGCACCACCGAGCGGCACACCGGGCCGTCCTCGGCGCTGCACGCCTCGCCGATGGGTGGGCCGCGGAAGAGCCCGAGGATGGTGGGCGACAGCGGCGGGTCACCCTCGAGAAGGTCCTCCGACCGGGGGATGTCCTCCACCGTCACCGGAACCCCGCCGAGGTCCTTCCGCATGTCGGCGGGGAGCGCGGCCACCGCCCGGTCCACCTCGCGCCGGAATTCCTTCTCCGACAGCAGCTGCGGCGGCGGAAAGTCGTCCGGGGACAGCTCGTGCGCCTTGCGGAAGTGCATCTCGGCCTCGGGCAGCTTCCCGGTCCGCTCGAGCAGCAGTCCGAGGTGGTGGTGCGCATGCGCCCCGTGCTCGTCATCCGAGAGGAGCCGGCTGAACGCCTCCTGCGCCTCCTTGAACCGGCAGAGCTCGAAGAGGGCCACTGCACGCTCGTAGGCCGCGTCGGGGTCGGTGCCCCGCTCCTCGGCGGCCTCCTCGCTGCGCTCGAGCGCGACCTGCGCCTCCCCGAGGTCGTTGGCCGCCATCGCCCCGAGCAGCGCGAACTGCGAGGCCAGCTCGCCGTCACCCGCCTCCCGTGCCAGCTTCCTTCCGCGCTCGGCGTAGACGAAGGCCAGCTCGTCGTGGTCGCGGTTGCTGGGCAGGCTCACCCCGTAGAGGTGCGCAGCCCCGAGCAGCGAATCGAGGTGCTCGGGGTCCAGCGCCAGCGCCCGGGCGTAGGCCAGCTTGGCCTCGTCGAAGCGCCCCAGCGCCGACAGCGCGGCGCCGCGCTCGCTGTGGGCATCCGGCTCGTCCGGCGCCCGGGCCGACGCCTCGGCGGCGCACGACAGCGCCCGGTCGTATTCCCGGGCGTCGTAGGCCGCCCGGGCCGCGTCCAGCGGATCCAGCCCCCGCGCGTCGCACACCGCCAGCGGCTCCACCGGTGGTGGCCGCGAGGGATGGTGGCTGGGGGCGGTGGGGAGCCCGGGGCTGGTGGCCGCGCTCTTCGGCGGCGGGTCGGCCGGCGTCGCCCGGTGACAGGCGGATACGACGCAGAGGCAGCACAGAAGACCCAGCCGGCGGAGCATGGGGTCAATCTAACAGACGGCCCGACCGCGTCGGGGCCGGCACACGCCTCCGGGACTCAGTTGCAACCGGCGTCGCCCGCGCCGCAGGACAGCAGTCTCGGCTGCCCGCTCAGCGGCTCCAGGAGCAGCTGACGGTCGTCCTGGTGCGCGATCGCCGCGCGGAGGGTGAGGACCCCCGCGGGCGGTGCGGCCAGACAGTCGCCCACCCCCGCCACCCGGGGGACGGCCTGTCCCGTCCCACCCCGGAAGCACAGCCCGGCCCAGGAGCTGAGGTCGACGGTGGCGGGCACCGTCATCCAGGCCCCGCTTTCCCGGCAGGGGCAAGAGCCGGTCCCGCACATGTCGGTGGTGGCGCATCCGGCCGAGGGGCAGCCGATCCCGAACACCTCGTTGTCACAGGGGAGCCGCTCCCACCGCGCCTGCGCCACTCCGCCGTCCACCACCATCGCCAGACGAACCGGCTGGTTGGCGGTGCGGGCCAGCTTCCGGGCGGTGAGCAGCTGCCCGTAGACGCCGGTCACCGCGTCGCTGGCGCGGGCCCGGGCGATGGCCGCGGTCCAGCTGTCGACCGCCAGGGCGGTGAGGACGGTGATGACCGCGCAGGTGGTCATCGCCTCGAGCAGGGTGATGCCTCGCCGGGCCATCAGAAGCTCCCCGCCAGCTGGTAGTTCCGGGGCGCGAGCGTCAGCACCAGCGTGCGCCGGACCAGGCCGTCGTCAGGATTGCCCTCCTCGTCGCGGGCGAAGCCCCCGCCGTCGGAGGCCGCGACGCCGGGCCGCTCTCGCCGGGTCGAGCGAGCGACGAGGCGAACCTCCACCGCGCGCACCCGCCGCATGAGGGCGTCCCAGGCGGTGGGATCCAGTGCCAGAGGCCCCATGCCACCCGGAACGGCGCAGTCGCCACTCGGGCTCATCCCGGCGCACTGGTCGATGGAGACTCCGCCGTCCGCACCCGGGAACCAGGTGAGCGGCACGCCGGCATCGGTGGTCAGGTCCCGGACCCCGAAGGCCACGGTCATCTGTTCCACGTCACGGCTGACCTCGGTCCAGGTGTCGGAAGGAAGCGGCGGAGCGCGGGTGGTGTACTCGAGCACCGGCGCGCCGCTCGCCCAGTTGACCCGCAGGGTGACGCCTCCGGCGGGCATCACCACCGTGCGCTGGGTGGCGAACAGCGAGCCTCCCATCGCACAGCCGTCTCCAGCCGGTGCGTCGTTGGAGTTCGGATAGGGCGTGGTCGGCAGGGTCGCGGCGTGCACACCCGGCGTCCCGGCGCCCGCCAGCCCGGTGACGATCTGCGAGCAGGCCTCGGGCAGGTCCGGGTTGACGACGAACACCGGCGTCCCGGCGTCGAAGGTGGTGGCCGCGGTCGGGGTGCACAGCCCCGCGCTCTCGCGGGAGAAGCCGCCGGTGCCCCCGTCGGCGCCGGAGAGGGCACAGGAGGCCAGCGGCACCAGCGCGGTGGGGTCGCCCCAGCGAAGCTGCAGCGAGTCGGAGATGCGGTCGGCGTAGATCGGCGGCGGCGGCGCGAAGTTCGGGAATCCGGTGAAGGGGTCCGCGGTGGTCACCTGGATGGCGTAGGCGAAGGTGGTCCCGCCGAGGTTGATGCGGGCGTTACCCATCCCCTCCCCCGCCCGCTGCAGCATCGGTCCGAAGAAGTCGGTCACCGCCTGCGTCCCGCCCTGGATCAACGAGCTCTGCTGCTCGATGAACGCCTTGCGCTGGAACTGCAGACCGACGCTGAGGGTCGCGGTGAGCACCACCAGTCCCATGGCGCTGGCCAGCATGGCCTCCATCAAGGTGTAGCCGCGCCGGGTCATGGGGCCACCCGCGTCTGGAGGGCGACCGACTGCCGCGCCCGGTCGCGTTCCAGCCAGCTCACCGTCACCCGGACGTTGAGCACGTGCGGCGCGGGCTGGCCCGGCACCAGGGCCCTGGCGAGCAGCGGCGCGCCGGTCTCGTTGCCCTCGAAGCAGGGGGCACCGCCGTTGCAGGTCCCGGGGCCGTCCACGTCGACGTCCACGTGGTACGAACGGGTGGATCCGGTGGGGGCGCTCCCCAGCATCGTCGAGGCGCCCCAGCTCACGTCGTAACCCGTGCGGTCCAGGGCGCGGACGTTGTCGCAGAAGGCCGTGTCCGAGCCTCCGTTGCTGCAGCCCAGCGCCAGCACGCGCTCCAGCTCGCGCTGGGCGATGGCCTCGGCCTGGGCGTTGGCGAGCGTGCGCCGGTTCTGCGCCGTGGCGGAGAGCACCAGCGAGCCGACGGCGGCGATGCCCATGGCCATCACCCCCATCGCCATCACCACCTCGAGCAGCGTGGTGCCTCGGCGCGTCCTCACTTGGGGAGCTGCGACTGTGTCGAGACGTCCCACAGGATGACCCTCGGCGCCGTGGCCGGCGTGAAGTTGGTCCGGTTGTTCCATGCCGCGTCACCGTAGGCCGTGGCCTGTCCGGTGACGCTGACGCTGAGCACGTGGCCGTCGTAGATGACCGGGGAGTTGAGGGAGTGACCGCCGAGGTCCTTGCCGCTGCCCGACTGGGCCGAGCCGTCACCCTGGCCGAAGCTGTAGTACTTGCCGCTGGTGTCGTTGCTCAGGTTGCATGCGTCGGCGGCGTTGCCGACCGCGGTGGTGACGTAGACGAAGTTGGCGTCCAGCGACACGCCACCCCACACCCGCTGGCCCGGGTCCAGCGCGTTGCTCCAGGTGGGCGCCACCGGAGCGGGCGGGCAGGTGCCCAGCGGATCGGGGTCGGTGTATCCGAAGACGTAGTACCGCGAGGCGGTGGCATCGTAGGGGTCGTCCGGGCTGTCCGCCGTGCCGAAGAAGAACATCACCGTGTTCTTCCCGTCGGTGATCGGGCCTGGACGGGAGACCAGGCCGGAGTGGATCTCCTGGTAGGGCCCGTCGCTGCCTCCCACCGCCAGCGGCGCGCTGGCGATGAGACACTTGGGAACCCGGGAACCGAGCGTCAGGGACTCGTCCCGCTTGCTCAGGTTCAGGCGGTACACCCGCCCGCTGGTCGAGGGGACGTAGAGCACGTCCGAGGTTCCGTCCCCGGGGGTGGCGTCTCCGTAGGTGGGCTCCCCGCCGATGCCCTCACCCTGCTCGATGGGCACCACACCCACCTGCTTGCCGTTGACCACCACCGGCAGCCCGGTGGCGAGGTCGATGAGGTAGATGGCCCCGGCGTAGCCGGAGGCGGGGACGTAGTCGCTGGCCACCGCGGCGATCCACTTGCGGCAGCTCCCCTGGCCGCCCCCGCAGTCCGCGGTGGCGCTGGTGCCGAAGTCCACCCGGGCGATGACCGGGGCGTGGCGGGTGCCGTTGGTGTCCGGGAGCAGGATGCTGGGGTTGCCCAGCCGCGCGGTGGCGAACGCGCCGCTCACCGAGCTCATGTCGAACTCCCACTGGAAGATGGGGTAGGTGTCGAGGTCGGGCTGGGTGATGTCCAGCGCGAAGACGCTGCTCTGCCCGCGGCCCGCCGCCGAGACCAGCATCGTCTTCGCCCCCAGGCCCACCTTGTTGCTGATGGTCCAGGGGAGCACGGTGCTCCCCAGCCCTCCCAGGTCCACGTCGCCGACCGCGGGCGAGGCGTCCAGCGACGCCGCCGGCGCGCCGGTGATGGTCGGCCCCACGTAGCTGTTGACGTACCGTCCCAGCAGGCGGCGGGGGAGGAAGGCGAAGCGCTCGGCGCCGTTGCCGTAGTTGCGGGCGTTGATGCCCGGTGGGGTCACGCAGGCGCCGGTGGGCTGGAAGAAGCCCCGGTACAAGGTCTGCCCCATCTGGCCGAGGCAGGGGTCCGAGGTGGAGGGCGAGTAGTGGCCGGCGGCGAACGCATGCAGCATCCCGCTGCTGGTGTTCACGTACGTATAGGTGTTGCGCGCCGAGAGCGGGCTGCCATTCAGGATGCCGCTCATGAAACGGGTCTGGAACGAGGTCTGCTCGTCGCCGGTGGTGTTGTAGTACCAGGACGGGAAGGTGGGCGGCCCCACGACCGCCGGGGTGGAGAGGTTCACTCCCCCCATCGGCCAGGCGCGGCGCACGTTGCTCGGCGCCGGATTCTGGTTGTCCTCCCAGCCGTAGAGCCAGTCCTTGAGGAAGTCTCGATCGGTCGAGGTGCAGACCCCGTCCTGGTTCAGGTCGAAGACGTACTTGCCGCCGTTGACCCGGCAGAGCTGGGTGGCCGGGAGCAGCAGATCCTCGGCGGAGTTCACCGTGGAGAGCGCGGCGATCTTCCCGGTCGAGTCCACGGTGAGCAACCGCCGGGTCGACGGTGAGCCGGCGGTGAGGTCGGTCACCATCTTCCCGCCCGAGTCCCAGCGCTGCACGCCGTGGGTCACGGTGGGCTGCTCCGGATCGTAGATGGACTTGAGGTAGAGGTGACCGCGGATCGCGAGGTCCCGCTTGGCGTCGTAGTTCCGGGTGGAGGGCGCCGGAGGGCTCGAGGGCCAGGGTCCGGTCCAGCTCTGGCCGGGGGTCTCGTAGGTGCCGTAGACGAAGGCGTTGCCCACGGTGGAGAGGCTGGAGCGGGAGTAGGAGCCGGCGCGCACCGCCTGGTAACCCACCGAGATGCTCTTGATGGTGGGCTGGCAGTACTGGTTGGGGCTGGAGAGCCGGGCCTGCCAGCAGAGCTGCGAGCCGGTGAACCCCAGGTCCAGCACGTTGAAGGTGACCTCGGACGGGTTGCCTGACGGCAGCGGCACCCGGGTCCAGGAGGGGTCGGGGTTGGTGGTGCAGATCCCGCTCGCGCAGAGGTTGCAGTCCACCGCCACGTAGTAGTCGATGCTCGCCTTGGGCGGCCCGTTGCAGGCGTTGGCCGGGCCGGAGGCCTGGAAGGCGGTGTCGTCGTCCTTGCGGAAGCGGATGTTGGTGATGGTGAGGTCCGCGACATCGGTGGGGCTGATGTCGCTGGAGACCAGGCCCGAGGTCGCCGTCCCCCCGTTGCTCTTGTTGATCTGGAACACCACGTCGTTGAAGTCGCGGTCACCACCGCCGCTGAGGTCCTCGAAGCCCAGGATCCAGCGGAACGGGTCGGTGCTCGGCGCGCCCACGATGACGTGCGGCATGCGGTTGGTGGTGGAGCGAGGAACGCTCACCACCTCGTGAGGCATGGTCAGGTTGTAGCCCCCGTCGGGCGAGGCCAGGCGGGTCAGGGTGGCCTGGTCGAGCCAGCCGGTGTACGTGCCGCCGTCCACGTTGCACGTGTTCGGGTAGCCGCATCCGATGTCCACCTGGGCCGCAGGGTTGGTCATGTTCAGGTTCTCGTCCATGTTCAGGTCGGTGCGGCTGAAGTGGACGACGATCGGGGTGTTGAGCCAGAGCTTGCATACCCCGCCGATCCGGCCGAGGCAGCCCGCCTGCGGCTGGCCGGTGTAGAAGGTGACCAGGTAGAAGATGATCTCCCGGTTGCCTGGCAGCGTGCCGAGGTTGAGCGTCCGGTCGTAGAGCGACACGCCCGGATCGGGATTGCTGCCCGCCGGTAGGAGCCGGCCGTTCCCGTCGTAGGCGCTCACGTCGTAGTCCGGCACGCCGTCCGCCTTGCTGGAGATGTCCTTCACCGGGACCAGCGCCTTGGTGGTGGTGTCGGTGTCGTCGTCGGCGTTGAGGAAGACCAGGTGCCCGAGGCCCAGGCCACCGTTCGCCGGGTCCGCGGGCTCGAGGAGGTTGGGGACGCGGGCGTAGAGGCCGTTGTCGGTGTACTCGAGGTTCGGGGTGGTGGGCGTGCTGCCATTGGCCTTCCCCACCTGCCAGCCCGAGACCGAGCCCATCCCGCCGTCGGCGAGGAAGGCGGTCTTGCTGGTGGTCCCGTACGTCGTGCCGCAGGCGTCGGTGGCGATCTCCGGCTCCACCAGCTTCACCCCGTTCCAGGTGAAGGTGGGCGGGGTCGCGCCACACTTGCGGAACTTCCCGATGTAGCGGTTCTGGGAGAGGTTGTAGATGTCCTCGTGGAGGTCGGGGATGCCGTCCGCATCGGAGTCGAGCAGGTTCCCGCTCGCGTCCATGTACCCCCGCTTCACCAGGTCGTCGGCGTACAGCCAGCCCAGCGCCCAGCCGGCGCCGCCGGCGTTGTAGACGTAGCTGATGCTCACGTTCTGGTCGAACGGGAGCTGGATCTTCTGCGGGTTCAGCACGTCGAGGTTGGTGTTCAGCCGGAGCACCGCCGGATTGCCCACCACCTGGACGGTCTTCAGGCTCTGGAAGCCTCCGTCGGCGAAGTCCGGCTGGCGATTTTGTGCGAGGTCGTCCTTGCAGAGCGCGGCCAGGTTGCCGCCCTGCGCCACCAGTGCCCAGCAACAGACGAGCACCGCCAGTGCCGTTGCCAGCCGCTTCATGGCCGCTTCCCTCCTCGCCTCGCCCGGGCGGTGGGGACGCCGGCCTTCGCGGCCCGCGCCTGATCCTGGGCCAGCGACTGGCGGAGGCGCTCCTTGCGCGGAGGCGCCTCGGGCACCACCCGGGACATCAGGAAGGCCATGACGTCGTCCAGCTGCGCCGCCGGCAGCTGCCGCGTGTCACAGCTCGTGTCGCGCCGTACCGCGACCGGGTTCTGGATCCACGCCCGAGCCGGATCGTAGCCCTTGGACAGGAGCGCCTCGGTCAAATCCGGGCCGGCGCCGGGGCGGGCGTTTCGCCGGTCGGCGTGTGGCTCCCGCTCCCCGGCGGGGACCTGGCTCGCCGCGTGGCACCGGGCGCAGGCGGAGGCGAACGCACTGGCGCCCACGTCGGGGTCGGCCGCCAGGGCGGGCAAGGAGAGCAGCAGGGCGATGGAGACAAGGCGAGGCACGTCTGTCCTCTCAGAGGCTGGTGGTCTGGTTGGCGTTGATGGGGGCGTTCTCGTTCAGGTGAACGGGATCCCGAATCTTGTCGGAGTAGCTGTACCCGGTGCCGACTGCGCCGGTGCCCGGGCGCACCAGCGCGCGCACCACCGCCTGCACCGGGACACCGGCGCCGACCTGCACCTGCCCCACCGCGACCAGCCACACCGTGCCGTTGGTATCGACGGTGAGGTCGCCATCCCCGTCGTCGTCGTCGCGAAGGAAGACGCGGTAGGCGACACGCGAGGCGTCCGGGTAGCTGGTGTAGGGGGCGCCGTCCGAGGCGACGAGCTCCAGGCCGGCGGTGGTGACGTCCGAGTCCAGGGCCTGCGCCCCGCTGGCGTCGGGCGCCCGCGACAGCACGTACCCCACCCAGGCCTCCGGCGTGCTGCCCAGCGGGACCTGGTACCAGGGGTCGCCGGCGACGCCCACGTCCGCCGCGGGGGCGAGCGCGGCGAGGATGGCGTTGGTCGGCTGCGGTGAGGGGATCGCCGCGGTCTGCAGCCGGAGCCACTCGCGCGCCTCGGCCAGGCCTGCCTCGGCGGCGAAGAACGCCTCCTTCGCCCGGCGATCCTGCCCCGCCGGATCCGACTGCGCGGTGATGAGGTTGAGCGTGGTGATGGCGCCGAGGGTGAGAAAGGTCACCACCCCCAGCGACAGCAGCAGCGTCGCACCGCGCGGGTGTCTCGCTCTCGCTCTGGGTCGGCGGCTCATTGCGCCGGCCCAACAGTGCAAGCCCTTGTCCCAGCACCAAGAGCCCGAGTTCCGGGGACTCGTCCCGTGGACGGGGTGGGTCATCACCGGCCCGGTGGGTCGGCAAAGCTTGCGGCAGCCCCGGCGACGATGTGAGACAGCGGCCCCGACCATGCGATTGCTTCTCGCCTCGACCTCGCCGGCGCGCCGGGCGCTGCTCGACGCGCTGGGGGTGCCCTACTCCGCCGAGGCGCCCGGCGTGGACGAGGAGGTGCCCGAGGGAACTCCGGTGGAGGACGCGGTCCGGATGCTCGCGCTGCGGAAGGCGCGGGCGGTCTCCGCGCGGCATGCCGATGCGCTGGTGCTCGGCGCCGACCAGCTCGCCGAGGTGGACGGCCGGGTGCTCGGAAAGCCGGAGTCGCGGGAGGCGGCGGGCGCGCAGCTCGGGTCATTGCTCGGACGGAGCCACCGGCTGCTGACCGCCGTGGCGCTGGTGGGCGGCGGCGACGAGCAGCTCGCGCTGGACGTGGTCACCCTGCGCTTCCACCCGTTGGCTCCCGAGGAGCTGGAGCGCTACCTCGACACCGGGGAGTGGCGGGGGTGCGCCGGCGGCTACCGCATCGAGGGCCGCGGACAGGCGCTGGTGGCCGCGCTCGACGGGGACCGCACCTCGGTCCAGGGGCTGCCGATGCTCCCCGTGGTCCGGATGCTCCGCGCCCGCGGCTTCCCGCTTCTGTAAGTCAGGGCGGTCGCGCCCGACGGCCTGGTCGAAGACTCTCAGGCCCGCAGTCATCGAGATCAGGGCGGCCGCGGCACGGTCGTCAGGGCGGCCGCGTCCGAGCTCCCCCGGGCTCAGGCCGAGGCGGTCACCGGCTCCCTGCGCAGCTCCTCGGCGATGGAACGGGCCGCCTCGCGCGCCCGGGGAAGCTCGTCGGGCCTGAAGCTCATCGCCGCCACCACCGGGTGCCCGCCGCCGCCCCAGCGCTCGGCGATGGCCGACAGGTCGTGGCGCCGCAGCTCCGGCCGCCAGGGGTTGCTGCCGATGGAGACCTTGGACCGCTTCGCTCCGCGGCCCACCCAGACCACGTAGCGGGCGTCGGGGAAGAGATCGTAGGCGATGAACTTGTTCATCGCGTCCAGCCCCTCGTCCGCGACGTCGAAGAAGACCACCCCGCGGTCGATGGCCGCCTTCCTCCGCACCACCTCGCGGTTGTGCTGGTGGCGCTCGAGGAGCGGACGGAACGGCTCCTGGATCATCGGCCGCGATGCCACCTCGGAGAGCGTGTGGCGGTGCAGAAGCCGGATGACCTCCGGGATGAGCTCCGGGTCGTGGTTGGCCTCGAGCACCGTCATCAGCTGGAGCGCGGGCTCGCGGAGCCCCACTGCCATCTGGGGGCTGGGGAACTGCGCCCCGTCGATGATCTCCGCCCACTCCAGCAGCTCGGTCATCGGCCCGGGATCGAACCCGAAGCGGGCCCGGGCCACGTCCGCCAGGTACACCGTGCAGCTCTTCCGCCGGGCATCGTGGAACTTTCGTCCCGAGGCGTCGGCCAGGAAGTGGGCCGCGTCCCCGTCGTTCTGGAAGGCCGAGGCATGGTGGTCGAACCACCAGGTCAGCTTCGGAGACTGGCTGTACCGGAAGTCGACGATGGCGTTCTCGTCCCCCTGGAACGCCGAGTCGGGCAGCGCGGCGCCGCCCGCCTGGTGTGACACACCTTGATACGTGAGTGTGGCACCCGGACGGATCCGCTCCAGATAGAAGCGCGAGAAGACTGCGGCGCTCGCCGCGCCATCGAAGCAATTGTCGTGGAAGAGCACGTGCATCCGCATCTTGGTAGGACGGACTACCACCCCACCCCGTCGCTGCGGGAGAGGGAATTCGCCCCCTTCGCTCGACGCCCCGGGGACGCTCCACCTCCGACCTGCCGCCCTCGAGCCTGAAAGAACGACAGCCCGTCGGCTTCCCGACAGGGGCCGTGTCACGGACTCCCTGGAAGAACACACGTTCTCCCCCGGTCCCCGCACGGCACGGTGCCTGCTACGGACCTCCACCAGATTCGCCGGACATCGCTCCGGCTCCCACGGAGGGAACATGCGAAAGTCGTCGGGGAAGAAGAACACGCGGTTGCAGCGGCTGAAGCAGCGGGCCAGGGCGCACCACCAGGCCGTGCAGACCACCCTCGGTGAGCTCATTGCCGCTGCCTTCGACACCGTGGGCAACGAGGTGAAGGACGTGGCCCGCCTGCTGTCCTCCCGGGAGATCGGCCGGGCGGCGCACGCGCGCATCGTCCTGGTCCAGTAGCTCCCGGCCGGCCTAGCCTCGACTGCTCCCCACGAGGTTGGCCGGCTGATCGACACCCATTGCCACCTGGACGTCCCCCGGTTCGACCCGGACCGTGACGCGGTGCTCGCGCGCGCGTGGGCGGCAGGGGTGAAAGGCATCCTGGTTCCGGCCATCGGACCGGATGCCTGGGAGGGGCTGCTCGGCCTGCCCCGGAGCGACCCGAGGCTGGAGGTGGCGCTGGGCATTCACCCCCAGTTGCTCCCCACACTTCCGGAAAGCCAGGACGGGCCCTCGCTCGAGCGGCTCGATGCGCTCCTCGGCTCGGGCGCTGCGATCGCGGTCGGCGAATGCGGGCTGGATGGCCCCAGTGTCCCCGGCGCCCCGATGGAGCGTCAGCTCCGGGTGCTCGACGCGCATGCGCGGCTCGCCCGGAAGCACCAGCTCCCGCTGCTCGTGCACTGCCAGCGGGCACACCCCGCGCTGGAGGAGTGGCTGGCACGCGCGCAGCTGCCCGACGCCGGGGTGGTGCTCCACAGCTACAGCGGTGGGCCGGGCCGGGTCGGGGCGTACGTGGCCCGCGGCTGTCACCTGAGCTTCGCCGGACCGGTGAGCTGGCCCGAGGCCCGGAAGCCGCTGGAGGCGCTCCGGCTCACCCCCCGCGAGCGGCTGCTGGTCGAGACCGACGCGCCCGACCAGGCGCCCGCCCCGCACCGGGGAGGACGGAACGAGCCGGCGTTCCTGGTGCAGGTGGTCGAGGCGACGGCGGCGGCCCTCGGGGAGCCGGTCGAGGCCACCGGTGCGCTGGTGGCGGAGAACGCCCGGCGGCTCTTCCCGGCGTTCCGCGGTCCCCGCGCGCCGGCGAGCGGGACGCGCTAGAGAAGGGCCGCCCATGACCGCTCCCTCGCAGACCGCCCGCGCCTTCCGGCTGTCGCGACGGTGGGACCGCACCGGCCGCCTGCTCGGGGACGCCGCCATGGAGCGGCTCGCCCGCGCACGGGTCATCGTCTTCGGCCTCGGCGGCGTGGGCAGCTACGCGGTGGAGGGGCTGGTCCGGAGCGGCGTGGGCCACCTCACCCTGGTGGACTTCGACGAGGTCTGCGTCACCAACCTGAATCGCCAGCTGCATGCGACGGTGCGCACCGTGGGCAAGAGCAAGGCGGAGCTGATGGCCCAGCGCTGCCGCGAGGTGAACCCCGACTGCACCGTGGAGGCGGTGCCCGAGTTCTACCGGGCCGAGACCTCCGAGCAGCTGCTCCAGCCCCGCTGGGACTTCGTGGTGGACGCCATCGACAACGTGAAGGCCAAGCTCCATCTGCTGTCCCGCTGCATCCAGCTCGGGCTCCCGGTGGTGAGCAGCATGGGCGCAGCGGGTCGCCTCGACCCGACGGCCATCCGGGTCGATGACCTCTGCGAGACCATCATGGACCCCTTCGCCAAGGACATCCGCAAGCTCCTCAGGCGCAAGTACGGGGTGGAGACCGACCGGCGCACCGGCATCACCGCGGTGTACTCGGTCGAGCCACCCCGGACGCCGGTGCCGCTCAGCTACGACGCGGCGACCGAGGGGTTCCTCTGCGTGTGCCCCAGCCGCGAGAACGACTTCCACACCTGCGACCACCGCACCCAGGTGAACGGCAGCGTGGGCTTCGTCACCAGCGTGTTCGGGATGAACGCCGCCGGCGTGGTGGTCCGCCGCATCGCCCACGGCCGCTGAGCCCCCGGGCCGCCGGGCCGGCCTCATTATCAGGCCGCGGATGCGCTCGGGCCATCCGGCTGCGGCGTCCGCGGTGGGAGCGAGGCGAACGTCACCCCTTCCCGGCCACAGGCCCGCCGGAACGGGCAGCGGGCGCACTGCGACAGCTCCTCGGTCATGGGGAACTGGGCCGCGTCGAGCGGGGTGTTCGCCGCGGCGTTCACCAGCAGCTCGCGCATCCGCTGCACGGACTGCCGGAAGTGTACCGAGAAGTGCTGCACCGTCTGGGCGTCGATCGGGACCTCGACCTCCTGCCCGGCGTTGAGGAACACCAGCCGGCAGCGGATCTGCTGCGGCTCCACCCGGTGGCGGTGGGCGAGGTACAGCGCGTAGCCCACCACCTGGTCCTCGTAGCCGGTGTGCGGCGCGCCGGTCTTCCAGTCCACCACGGTGATGTGGCCGTCGTGATCGCGGAAGGCGAAGTCCGGGATGGCGAACATCTTCACCCCGTCCATCTCGAACCAGCTGTGATCGGCGCCCTCGTCCACCTCCAGCCACTGCTGTGGCTGCAGCGCCCGCGCCCGCTCGAGCCACGGCGAGTGGAAGAACCAGCTCAGCGCCCCCTCCGCCCCGTCCCAGGTGCGCTTCCACTCGGCGTCCGGCAACGGCTCGCCGTACTCGTGCTCCATGAGCCCCATGAACTCGAGCCGGCGACGCTCCTTCCAGTAGGCCCGGGCGCGGGAATGCTTGTAGTCCTCGCGCATGATCGCCCGCGCCCGGATGATGGCCCTCGCCCCGTCCGGCCGGCGCCCGGCCCGGACCTCGAGCAGGGCATCCTTGATGACTGCGTGGACCACGCTGCCTGCCCAGTTGAAGCGGTTGGCGAGCTTCTTCAGAATCCACAGCTGGCGGAGCTCGGGGTGCGCCTCGTCCTCCCAGCCGCCCCAGCTGCCGTAGTAATGGAGGTAGTAGGCCCGCCGGCAGTCCTGGAACTTCTCGTGGCGGCTCTTCGACCAGCTGAAATCGTTGCTGAGGACGTTCTGGCCCATTCCGGTTCGACGAGGACTGTAGCCCGCGGCCCTGTCACCGGGGGCCCGAAGGTGAAGCGACGGGGAGCGCGCCCGCCCGCCGTGCCTGCCGGCTCCGAGCTCCGCGGCGCGCTGCTCCGCTGGTACGGGACCCAGGCCCGCGATCTCCCGTGGCGGCGCACCCGGGACCCCTACGCCATCTGGGTGAGCGAGGTGATGCTCCAGCAGACCCAGGTGCCAGTGGTCCTGCCCTACTGGACGGCGTTCCTGGCGCGGTTTCCGGACGTGCGCGCGCTTGCCCGGGCGAGCCTGGACGAGGTGCTCGCCGCGTGGCGTGGCCTCGGCTACTACGCGCGGGCACGGAACCTTCACCGCGCAGCCCAGGTGGTGCTCGAGCACCACGCCGGTCGCCTCCCCGACGACGTCGAAGCGCTGCGCGCCCTGCCCGGCTTCGGACGGTACACGGTGGGAGCGGTGGCCTCGATCGCCTTCGGGCGTCCGGTCGCGCTGGTGGATGGCAACGTCGCCCGGGTGCTCGCGCGGCTGTTCGCCATCGCGGGGGCGACGGGGGACCCCGCGCGGGAAACGCGGCTGTGGTCGCTCGCCGAGGTGCTGGTCCAGGGCGAGCGCCCGGGGGACTGGAACCAGGGGCTGATGGAGCTCGGGGCGACGGTGTGCCGGCCCGAGCAGCCCACCTGTCTGCTCTGCCCGGTGCGCGCCCACTGCGCCGCCCTCACCGCGGGACGGGTGGAGGCGATTCCCGAGCCCAAGGTCCGCACCGCGCGGCGGCCGCTCCACCTGGCGGTTGCGGCGGTGCGGATGGGGGACGCGGTGCTGCTCGTCCGCCGCGACTGGACCGGGCTCTTCGGCGGGCTGTGGGAGCTCCCCGGGGTGGAGTGCGCGCCGGGCGGCGAGGTCGAGGCGCTCCGTGCGCGCTGGCCGGAGATCGGCGAGACGCTGCGTCCACTGGGGAAGGTGGAGCGGACGCTCACCCACCGTGCGCTGACGATCGAGGTCTACGCGGTGGAAGCCCTCGCGCCGCCCGAGGGTGCACGGTGGGCGACCGCCCAGCAGATCGAATCGCTGGGCGTATCCGCCGCCATGCAGGCGGTGCTCCGGCGAGTATTCGGCGCAGAGGCGCCTGGAGGAGGCAAGGCATGGAGGAGCTCTCGCTCACCACGCTCGCGCGGATGATCGCCGCCGACCTGCTCCGGGCACATCCGGCGGTCGGGACGGCTGGAGGGGAGGAGATCGCCCACCGGCTGGAGACCGGGCTGCGGACCGCCGTGCGTCAGGAACGGCTGGCCTGCGTGGGCGAGTGCGAGCGCCGGCGGGACCTCTGGACGGCCACCGAGGAGCGCGCGGGCACCCCACCCTCGCTGCGGACCGAGGCGCGCTTCCGGGCGAACGAGGCGGCAGTGCTCGCCGACGCCCTGCGCGCCCGGTCGACTGGCTGAGAGGAGTTCCCCGATGGCCGACGCCACCGGCAAGCTTCGCCCCTTCGAGCTGGCCCGCTGGCAGCTCGAGCGCGACCAGGAACGGATGCGCCGCAGGCCCGAGGTGCTCGCGCGCAAGCAGGCGCGGATGGCGGCCTCGCCGTTCGCCTTCCTCCGCGGCTCGGCCCCGCTCTTCTACCGCCTGCTCCGCAACGCACCGCGCCTGGCGCGTGGGCCGGAGGAGGAGGGGCTGCTCTACGGCGACCTCCATCTCGAGAACTTCGGCGTCTATCGACCCGACCGCCCGTCGCGGGGCGGCGATCGCGTCGCCTTCGACCTGAACGATGCGGACGAGGCGTTCATCGGCCACCTCCACCTGGACGTGCTCCGGGTGCTCACCAGCGTGCTGCTCGCCGCGCGGGGCTGGGGCGCCACCACCGACGGTGCGCTCGGCCTCGCCGGCGAGCTACTGGACGGGTACAGCCGGGCGCGCGGCTCGGGACGGCTCCCGCCCGTCCCCGAACCGGTGTCGGCCCTGCTGGCGGAGGTCGCAGCCCGGAAGCGTCGCACGCTGCTCGACCGCTTCACGCGGGTCTCGGGGCACCATCGCCGCTTCATCCTGGGCGAGAACCTCCTGCCGCTCCCCCGCGGGGTGAAGGCCGCCTGCGCGCGCGCCTTCACCCGGTTCGCGCAGCAGGACTTGAAGCAGGCCGGACATCCTCCCGAGCGTTTCGGGATCCTCGACGTCGCGTTTCGCCTCGCCGGTACCGGCAGCCTGGGTACCTTCCGGGTCGCGGTGCTCGCCGAGGGTCACGGCGCTCGCGACGGGGCGTGGATGTTCGACATGAAGGCCATGGGTGAGCCGGCAGGAGCGGCGCTCGCCGCGCGGGCTCCGGAGTTCGGGCCGGAGCGGGTGGTGCACGCGCTGCGGACGCTGCTTCGCCAGCCGCCGGCGATGCTGGGGACGGTGCGCGTGCTCCGGCACGGGCTCCTGGTCCGCCGCCTCACGCCTCAGGACGACCGGCTCGACTGGAAGACGCTCCCCGCCGCGCAGCGCGGCCCGACGCTGGCCTTCCTCGGGGCGCTCACCGGGGTGGCGCATCGCCGGGGAGCTCGGCGGAAGCTCCCCCCGCTCGACGAGGCCCACGCGCGACGGCTCCTGCGGAACGCGGTCGAGCTGGCCGGGGTGCACGAGGCGGCGGCACTCGCCTATGTCGCCGAGGCCCGTCGAGGGCGCGAGGCGCTGGCGCCGCGACTCGCCTAGGCTCCCGGCCGGAAATGGAGACCGCCGCCGAGATCCTCTGGAGGCACTGGCGACAGGGAACGCAGCTCGATGCGCTCCCCGAGAGCGTGCGTCCGCGCACGCGGGCCGAGGGCTACGCCATCCAGCGCGAGGTACAGGCCTGCGCGGGGCAGGGGCTCGCCGGGTGGAAGATCGCCGCCACCAGCATTCCGGGCCAGCGCCACATCGGCGTCGATGGGCCGATGGCCGGCAGACTAGTGGCGGAACGCGCCTTCCCCGGCGGCAGCGAGGTGTCGCTGGCCGGCAACATCATGCGGGTGGCCGAGCCCGAGTTCGCGTTCGCCTTTGGCCGCGACCTCGCACCGCGCGAGGCGCGCCACGCCGTCGGCGAGGTCCTGGACGCGGTGGCCAGCCTGCACCCGGCGATCGAGGTTCCGGACTCGCGCTACGCCGACTTCGTGCGTGCCGGGGAGGCTCAGCTGATCGCCGACAACGCCTGCGCGAGCTACCTCGTCCTCGGGCCTGCGACGCGGTTCCCGTGGCGGAGCCTGGACCTCGTCACCCACCGGGTGAGCGCCGAGGTGGTGGGCAGGTACGTGCGCGGGGGAAGCGGCGCCGCCGTCCTCGGCGATCCCCGCGTGGCCCTCACCTGGCTGGTCAACGAGCTGTCGGCGATCGGCGAGACGCTACGGGCCGGTCAGGTGGTCATCACCGGAACCTGCATGGCCCCGCTGGAGATCCAGGAGGGGGACGAGGTGCGTGCCGACTTCGGGGTGCTCGGCTCGGTGGAAGCACGATTTCGCGGGTGAGCACGCCCAGATCCCTCCGGGTCAGCGGGCAAGGGCGATGGCCGCCACCAGCCCCAGCGGAAGCAGGAGCAGCACCGCCAGCAGCACCCAGGCGGCGGGCCGGGCGAAGTTGAACGTCCAGCCGACTCCCCAGCGCTTGGGAACCACCAGCCTGGGGTCCGAGGGGTTGACGTAGAACAGCCCGCCGCGCGAGCCCTCGGTGCTCGCCGGGGCCAGGCGCGGAGCCCGTGCGATCTGGACCACCACCACCAGGACCATCGCTCCGGCGCCGACCAGCACGGGAGTCGGTCCCCACAGGGGAACGAAGGCGGACGGGGTCGCCATGAGCCCGATCATCCAGCGGATCGGCGCCAGCAACCGGCGGACGCCCTCGGTCATCGCCGGCGGACCCACCCGTGCCCCGCTGGCCACGATGCCGTCGAGGAAGAGGAGGAGCCCGCCCAGGAAGAGGATGGGGAAGGCCATCGCCAGCGGCGTCCGGGGAAAGAAGCCGTTGGGTCGACCGGCGAGGTCCCAGTGCACCGGCATGGGCGAGGGGAATCGGTCGGCGAAGAGGACCAGTGCCACCGCGGGCGGCACGAGCAAGAGGTAGGGGCCGACGGTGCGAAACTTCATCGATGTCCTCCGCGTACCGAGTGAGTCTGGCACGCCCCCGGGGCGGGCCTTAGAAAGTGGACGCCATGGGCTACTTCGAATCGCGATCCGCCAAGCTCGGTCTTCCCACCCCCGCCGAGGCCCTCCCGGGCCGGAGCACGCGGATGCCGGTCCCCGAGAAGCACTTCGTCAACGGCCAGCCGCTGGTCGGGCCCTGGCCGGGCAAGGAGCAGGCCCTGTTCGGCATGGGCTGCTTCTGGGGCGCCGAGCGCGTGTTCTGGCAGCTGCCCGGCGTCACGGTGACCGCCGTGGGCTACGCCGGCGGCCTCACCCCGAACCCCACCTACAAGGAGGTCTGCTCGGGGCGCACCGGGCACGCCGAGGCGGTGCTGGTGGTGTTCGATCCAAAGGTCATCAGCTACGAGAAGCTGCTCCGGACCTTCTGGGAGGGCCACGACCCCACCCAGGGCATGCGCCAGGGCAACGACGTGGGGACGCAGTACCGGAGCGCCATCTACACCTTCGACGAGGAGCAGCGGCGGGCGGCCGAGACCTCGCGCGAGGCGTACCAGAAGGAGCTCACCCGGGCTGGTCACGGGCGCATCACCACCGAGATCCGCGAGGCGCCAGAGTTCTTCTATGCCGAGGACTACCACCAGCAGTACCTGGCCAAGAACCCGGGCGGGTACTGCGGGATCGGCGGCACCGGCGTGAGCTGCCCGGTCGGCCTGACCAGGAGCGCCTGAGGCCGCCCCGGGCTCAGGGCACGGAGGGTTCCGGGGAAACCAACCCGCCGCTCGTAGCCCGCGGCATTCTCCGGTGTCCCCGTCCCGCCACGGTCGACAGCACCGCCGCGACGGCGTACGCCGCGCCGGCGAGGACCAGGAGAACCCGGGAGCCCCGCTCCAGCGAGACCAGTGCCGAAAGCGGGGCGGCCGCGACCGAGGCGAAGCCGTTCGAGGCCCAGGCCCAGGCCAGGGTCCCACCCCTCGGGGCGAGCTGACGGAGGCCGAGCGGGAAGGGGCGCCCCATCAGGTAAGCGAGCGGCCCGAGGCAGACCAGCATCGCCACCGCGCGAAGCGGCCAGGGCGCCGGCACGAGGGCGTGCACCACCCGGAGCAGCACCAGCGCGGCAATCCAGAGGAGGAGGGCCAGCACCCCGCAGGTCGGGCGGGCACGCGAGACGGCGACCCTATCCGACCGGACGCTCCCCACCCCGGAAAGGGTCAGGAAAATCACCAGCACCGCCGCCACGGCGTAGACCGGATGGCCGAAGAGGAGCCCCAGCTGCTGGATGGCGGCGATCTCGGCCGCCATGTAGCCGCAGCCGAGGGCGCCGAAGTACCCGAGCACGGCCCACCGCGGGGCGATCCACCGCGCCCGGTGGCCCCGGAGCGCGACCGGGACGAGCAGCAGCAGCGCGGCGACGAGAACCGTCTGTACCAGGGTGGCGAGCAGCGCGATCGGCCCCCACTCGGCAAAGGGAAGCCAGGAACCGTGGGCGCCTCGCAACAGCGCGGGAAGGCTCCTCAGCCGCAGGAAGTGGTGCGGGTACGGCCGCGCGTCGTCCACCGGCGCCACGTCGAAGGGGTACCGCGCCGCGAAGCGGGCAACCTCCTCCGGAGAGCGGGTGGCAACGGCCGCCGCTTCCCGGAGCGAAGAGTCCTCGAGCACGTTGAAGGGAGCCGCAGAGGCGGATTCGTCCAGGGGCCAGTCGAGATCGAGCCCCCGGGCACGGGCGAGCTCCCGGACCTGCTCGAGCTCCGCGGCGCTGAAGGCGACCGGCCGGGCCAGGACGGTGACCGTCCCCCAGCTCCGTAGCACGAGCATGGTGAGCGACGGGGAGTGGCCGAGCCGCCGCAGTGCCGCGCCGGCGGTGAGAATGGTCCGCACGCTCTCGCGTGGCGGCGTCGAGAGCCAGGTGGTGACCGAGAGAACCCCCTCCGGCTCGAGGTGGCTCAGGAAGAGCTCGTATGCGTCGATGGTGTGGAGAAAGTCCTGGTCCAAGGCTCGAACCCCGCCCACCGAGGCCCCGTGGCCCGTGGCAGGCGCCAGCGAGATGAGATCGAAGGTCTCCCGTCCCCGGGCCAGAACTGCTCGGGCCTGCCCGACCCGGTCGTCGAGCAGTGCCGACTGCCAGAACTTGAGCTGTCCGAGCTGGCGCGCGAGGCGGAGCACATCCGGGTCTGGCTCCACCGTCACCACCCGCTCGGCGTCGGCTTCGAGCGCCGCCTCGAGGTCGAGCCCGTCCCCCACCCCGACCAGGAGGACGCGACGGCGCTTGGCCAGCGCGTATGGCACCGAGGTCGGGAGCGCGGCGGCCAGCGCCGCCACCCCGGGATCGGTCAGGTCGGTCGCTGCCCCGACGACGTCACCGTCGACGAGCAGCGCGGTCTGCCTAGGGAAGCTCCCGAAGAACGTCAGGGACAGGCCCGGCGCGAGGTGGAACGACGGCGCTTCCATTGCCAGGACCCATCCCAGGGGACTGAAGCGCTCGGCGACGCGGTGCGCGCCGGGGAGCGCCGACAGCTGGGGCAGGCTCTTGTAGGGGGTGAGCTGAGCGTCCCATCCCGGTCCGAGAAAGAGTCCCGCCCCGAGGAACCCGCCGGCCGTCGCCACCCACCCGGCCCGGCTCCGCCATCCCAGCGCCAGCGCCCCGATGGCGGCGAGCACCGGCGGGAGGACGAGCGCCCTCGCGGGCGGAAGGACGAAGAGGACGAGCAGCGCCAGCGCGACCCCCAGCGCACCCCCGGCGAAGCTCGCCCCGTAGAGGCGGCCGGTGCGCCCAGGCGCGAGCACGAAGCCGGTCAGGGTGGCGAGCCCGCCGGCGAGGAACGGCAAAGCGAGCACCGCGACCAGCACCGCCAGCCGGAGCCACTGGCCACGCTCGAAGGGCAGCTGCGTCGGCTCCACGTTCACCCGGTGGGAGAGCCAGGGCGAGGCGACCAGCGCCAGCGCGGTCGCCGTCGCGGTCGTGCGCAGCCGTCGGCCCGCGGATGCCGCGTCGGCCGGGGGGCGGAGCGCGCCCAGCGTTCCACTGGCGCCGAGGCCCAGCAGCGCCACCCCGATGGCCATCGTGGCGAAGTGATGGAACTGCTCCACCCCGAACAGGCGGACCAGGAGAATCTCGTACCCGGTGGTCGAGGCCGAGAGCAGCGCGACTGCCGGCGCGAGCCCGCGCTGCTCCGGTCCGGTCACCGGAGCCCGCTCAGCATCGGCACGAAGGCCACCGGGAGCAGGATGCGGGTCCGCACCACGCCGGCGGCGTCCTTGTCCACCTGCAGCAGATTCTGCGCGCCGAACATGCTTCCCACCGGGATGACCATCCTCCCACCGGGTTTGAGCTGCTCGATCAGCGCCGGCGGGACGTGCGACGACGCGGCGGTCACCACGATGGCGTCGAACGGCGCCTCCTCGGGCCAGCCCAGGTTCCCGTCGCCGTGGCGCACGGTGGCGCGGTAGCCCAGCCGCTCCAGGCGCTGCCTGGCGCTGGTGGCCAGCTCGGCGAAGATCTCCATGGTGTAGACCCGGGCTCCGGCGGCGGCGAGCACCGCGGCCTGGTAGCCCGAACCGGTCCCGACCTCGAGGATCTTCATGCCCTCGCGGGGCCGCACGACCTCGGTCTGATAGGCCACGATGTACGGCTGGGAGATGGTCTGGCCGAGGCCGATCGGCAGCGGGCGGTTCTCGTAGGCCGCGGACGACAGCCCCGGAGGCACGAACTCGTGCCGGGGCACGGTTCGCATGGCTTGCAGCGTGGCCGGATCACGGATCCCCTCGGACACCAGGTACCGCTGGACCATGTCCAGCCGCTCGGCGGCGCGGGAGTCCGGGGCCCGCCCGGCGTCGGGAGCGTCGGCCAGGGCCAGACTTTCCAGGACGAAGACCGCGATCAGAGAGCGCACGGTGCCTCCTCCGCTCGTTCTCCCGGGAGTCTAGGACACCCGTGGAGGCCCGGGGACGTCGGAAGGTGAATCCTTCCTCGAGACCTCGCGTCGGGTGAGGATGCGCACCCCCGGAGAGCTCATGCACCGTTGCGCGGTCGGGTGGATGCTCGTTTCCGCACTGGGAACCGCCTGCACCGGCGCGGCCTCGGCTGTGCCCGCTCCACTCGATGCCGGTAGCGACCCTGGAGCTCGGGCGATCTCGCCGCACCCGGTACAGGCGGAGCGGAGCTCCGGGTTCCGGGCGTCGCCCTCGACCGACGGCCCAGATGCGGGTGTTCCCATCGGGCTTCGGCGCCCGTCCGCCCCGATTCCCACGCTGGACGAGCACCGCCGGGTGAAGCCGCCGCCCCTGGATCCGCGACGGACTCCGCCTCCCGGCCCGATCTTCCTTCCCCGCCCTTCCGAGGCGTCGCCCGGAACGGGCGATGATGCCGGTCCCCTGAAGCAGTGACCGGTGGCGCGGCCGAGCGTCGCCGCCCGACCTGCACTGCAGGGGTTCACGGCCCCGGCGACCGCACACGCCGCCGTGGCCGTCGTGCCCCTCCCTACGCCCGCCGCCGCCGAAGCAGCGCGAAGGCCGCCACGACGAGGAGGGCGACCGCGGAGCTCGGAGCGCCCGTGCTGGAGCAGCCGCCCGAATCCTGGGGAGGCTTCGAGATGGTCAGGTTCTTCGTCGCGGTGGAGGTGAGCCCGGTCGTATCGGTCACCTTCAGCGAGATCACCACGGTGCCCGCGGTGGTCGCGGTGAAGGTGACGTGGGCTGCGGTCGCCGAGCTGAAGGTCCCCGCCGGTCCCGAGGCCTGACTCCAGGCGTAGGTGAGAGTCTGGCCGTCCGGATCGGTCGACGCGTTGCCGTCCAGCTGAACCGCTTGACCCGTCTTCGCGCTGCTCGGACCGTTGATCCGCGCCACGGGTGGACTGCCGAGGTCGTGGACCGTGACGTGGGTATCCGACGTCCGCGTCCCGTTCTGGCCGGTGGCGGTCAGCCGGAAGGTGAGCACCGTGTCCTGATCGACCATGGGCGCGGTGAAGGTCGTGGTCAGGGCCACGGGGCTCAGGGTGACAGCTGGACCTCCGATCTGGCTCCACGCGGTGGACACCTCGCCGCCGCTCAGGTCGGGCGCCGAGCCGGTGAGGGTCGCGGTGGCGCCCTCGTTCACCGTCTGGTCAGGCCCGGCATCGGCGATCGGGATGCAGACGTGGCGATCGGCGACGTCCTCGAGGAACGGAGTGTTCGCCGCGTTGCTCACCGCGAAGTCGTCCAGCTCGTACAGGAAGATGGTGTTGAAATCGTCGAACCCGCCGCCGTAGCGGAACCGTACCCGGACCGATTTCCCCGCGAGGCTGGCATGGAAGTTGGCGGTGGTGGTGAGGAAGCCCGGCGCGCTCGCGTCGGCGGCGGTGAACGCCATCCGCCCGGCGAGCGGGCTCTGGTACTGCGGAATGGCGCCGGCGCGGCTCGCGACCTCGTGGTTGTACCCGTTGGTGATGGTCGCTCCGAACACCGGGTCGGTCATGTCCGTCCAGGTCGTCCCGTCGTCGGTCGAGACCTCCACCACCACGCCACCCAGGTAGGGGATGGCCGTCACCGCGCCGTTGGCGAAGATCGCGGCGATGCTCGACCAGGAGAGGATGAAATCACCCGCCGCACCGACCTGGATCGGCGGCGAGATGAGCGACTCGTCCGCCTGAATGTTGTTGGCGACGTCCCAGCTGATTGAACCGCTGTCCAGTTCCCCCCGGAACCAGCTGCTGAGTGCGGGAGAGCTCTGGCCGTGCGGCGGGTACTCGATCGCCCAGTTGGAGTTGATCGCCTCGAACCCGTCGGTGGTGGCTGTCGCCACGTCGTCGAAGTTGGTCGGCGCCCCCCCGTTGTCCCCGTTCTGGGGTGTGGTGGCCAGGGTCGAGCCCTCCACCGTCGCGGTGACCGTCACCGAACCCGGGGTGGTGACTCCGTTGAGCGCGATCTTCGCGGTGGCCACGCCGGTCGCGCCGGGGGCGATGGCCGGGAAGGTCAGCGACGGCCCGTCGGGGAAGGTGATCCCGGGGTCGGTGCTGGACACGGTCCCGGTGACGCCGGTGACGGTGTCCTTGCCCACGTTCCGGAGGGTCACCGAGACCAGGGCGACCTCGCCGCTGTCGAGGATGCCGTCCCCGTCGCAGTTGGACGGCCCATCCACGACGGCCACGCTCTCCAGCCGGACGTTGGTGCCCCAGGTGAAGTCCTCGACCAGGCCGGCGTGATCCGCGCTCGCCCGGTCGGGCGCGACCGCGGCCACTCCCAGTCCGCGCCGGGCGAAGGCTTTCCCGAACGCCTGGTAATCGGCATCACTGCTCGCCGCCGCGACCTGGAGCAGCGCATCACGCGCCTCGACGAAGGTCGGATACGCCGGCGTCACCTTGTAGGCGGCGACCAGGTAGTCCTTCATCCGCTGCTGCGCCTCGGTGAACGAGTAGGCGTTGAGCAGCGAGGCGTAGCAGTCCCAGAGCATGGTGGCCCAGATCTCGCCGGTGTTGTGGACCTCCGCGGGGTTGTCCGCAGCCGAGCCACCCCAGGGGAAGGTGACGCTGCCCGGGGCGAAGGCGGTGTTGATGAACTTGAAGGTGGTGCCGTTCTTCGCCAGGTCCGTGGAGTAGGTGACCCGGCGAATGCCGAACCAGATCGGATCGGAGATGAGCCCGGCGGTGGCGTAGGTCGCCGCACCGTAGGCTCCCTGCCACTGGTCGTTTCCGGGGACCGTGCTGTCCTCCTCACGCACCAGCATCAGGAGCGCGTGGAAGTCGGACCAGCCCTCGCCCATTCCGCGACCCTGACAGCTGTCGCAGAGGTCCAGGGCTCCGCCGGCGATCAGCCGGTGAGCGATGAAGTGCCCCCACTCGTGGGCGACGATCCCGCTGTCGATCGCTCCATCGAGGTCGGGCTTGGTGACCCGCTTCATGTGAACGTTGAGCCCCGCGCCATTCGCCGCGGCGATGAGCGTCAGCCCGTCGGCGTTGGACACCAGGTATGCGGGGAGGTCGAACCCGAGGCTCACGTTCGTCGCGCCGTTGGTGGCATTGCGGAAGATCACGCCGATCGCCCCCGCCGCCTGCACCGCGGCCGCCTTGGCGGCAAAGCTGCACGTGCCGCGATCCACCAGGGCGATCTTCCCGGCCAGGGCCGCGCCGTTGGTCACCGCGGTGCACGCCAGCGCAGGGTTCGCCTGGACCACGTTCTGGGTGATGTCGAAGCTCGTCGGCGAGTTGCTCATGACGACCACCGGCACGTCGCCGTTCGGGAAGCCCAGGGTGTCGTTCCCGTTCACGTGCAGCGTGGGGATGGTCTGACCGTCGAACACGTACATCTGCATCCGCGGAGACGCGCCGTCCGCGGGGGTCCACATGTTCGCGTTGTCCCGCCCGCTGAAGTCGAACGCCTCGGCGAAGAGCGGGTCCTGGTCGCCGCCCGAGGGGCCGCGGCCGTAATTGTCGCTCTGCGCGTTCCCCGAGGCCTCGCTGAATCCCGAGTCGTAGTACCAGTCGTGGAACCAGTTGTTCAGGAAGAAGAGGTGGACGATTGCCGCCTTGTTGCTCGACGTGTCGGTGCCGGCGGGCACGAGGTCGGTCCAGAGGTACTTGAAGGCGCGCGTCCCGGTCAGCTGGGCCCGGTAGTCCGGCCCGTTGGGGTCCGGCGTGTAGCCGTCCTCGCCGCCCAGGTCCGCGTAGGCGTCGACGTTGTTCCCCACCGTCTCGGTGGCGTCGTCAGGAAGCCAGGGATCTCCGGTGCTGATCGGGCCGGACACCAGCTTGACGTCCTGCGGCGCCATCACCGGCGGGGCGACGAACGGCGTGACCGGCCCGGACTGCGGCGCGGGCGAGAGCGCGTTGCCGTAGGGAGAGTCCCACGGCCGGTAGTCGCCCTGGTCATCCGCCCACACGCGATAGGTGAAGGCCTGGGCGGACGCGGAGAGGTTGGTCCGCACCAGCACCCGGCCGTCACTCCCGGAGATGACGTAGGCGTAGTAGTCGAGCGTCCTCGCCTCCGGGTCCCGCGAGGCGACCTCGACGTAGTACGCGGGCTCGAGCGAGCCCGGCTGGTGGAAGAGGACCTGCCTGGCGCGGGCGGGGAAGCGCAGCGGGGACGGAGTGGAGACGTCGGCGCGGATCTGGACCCCGCGGTAGTCCCCCCGGATGACGCCGTTCTCCTCGAACGCGCCGGCGCCCAGTGGCGTGCCGGTGAGGTCGCCGTAGGCCGCTGCCACCGCTGCGGCGTGGCTCACCTGGAAGCTCGGCTGCGGCTGCCGGACGCTGCTCGCCGTGGCGGAGAAGAGCGCCGCCGCGGATTCCGGCGTGGAGACGTAGCCGGTGAGCCCGACCAGCCGGAGCTTCCGGTCCATCACCACGTTCAGCTGCTCGCCCCAGACCTCGAGACCGCCGGGACGCGAGACCAGGTTGACGATGATCGCCCCCCGGCCCGTGTCGTGGACCTGCTTGACGGTGAGCGCGTCGGCGTCTGCCGACCGGAGGAAGTACGCGCCGGCGTACGAGCGCAGGTGCTCCCGCGCTGCGTCCGCAGGCGTGCGCGCGCTCGGCACGGGGCCCACCGCGCTGTACGGCGCACGGATGACCGTCGGCAGCGCGAACCGCGCCTCGGCGGCCTTGACCGAGCTGGTTTGCGGGAGGCGCCGGTTCACGGCCTGCAACGTGCTGCTCGTCGCCGGTCGCGAGGGTCCGGAGTAGACCGCGTGGTAGTTGGGCAGATCGCGCGCGAGCGCGGGGACGGAGAGCAGCAGAAGAGCGGCCGTCAAGCGGACGCCCGGAGTGCGACGACGCATGCGAACCTCGGCGGGGATGGGAGGGGCGGCGACGGCGCGCGCGCAATGCACCTGCACGGACCGGCCGTGTTGGCGAGCCATCGACCCCCTCCCTCCAGAGCGACAGGACGCTAGAGGATGGCGCCGCACCGGGAGCCCGCAGTTTTCCGGGAAATTCAGAGGGACCCACCCCTCCAGCGTTCAGAGGTGAACAAAACCCCTCTGCGCCGAGGTCTTCGGATGCGGCGTGGGGGGAGCAGTCTCGAATCTCGCGGCCCGGACACCGAGCTCAGAGCCCGAGGTACGCCTCGCGGATGCTCGCGTCGGAGATGAGCTGGGACGCCGCCCCTTCCTTCACCAGCTTTCCGTGCTCGATGACGTAGCCCCGGTCGGAGATCTCCAGCCCCTCCATCACCTTCTGCTCGACGATCAGCACCGTGACCGACTTGGAGATCTCCCGCACCGCCGCCAGGGTCTGCTCGGTCAGCTTGGGTGACAGCCCCAGCGACGGCTCGTCGAGCATCAGGAGCTTCGGCTCGGACATCAGGGCCCGGCTGATGGCCACCATCTGCTGCTCGCCGCCGGAGAGCGTCCCCGCCAGCTGCTTCCGCCGCTCCGCCAGGCGGGGGAAGAGCGCGTACATCCGCTCGAGGTTGGCGGAGCGCTGGGCTCGGGCCCGGGAGAGCTGCGAGCCGAGGTAGAGGTTCTCCTCCACCGTCATCTCCGGAAAGAGCTGGCGCCCCTCGGGGACGTGGCCAATGCCGAGGTCGACGATGGTGTCCGCAGCGGTGCGGGTGATGTCCTTCCCCTCGAAGTGCACCGAACCCGACCGCGGCCGGAGCAGACCGGAGATGACCCGGAGACAGGTCGTCTTCCCCGCCCCGTTTCCCCCGAGCAGCGCCAGGACCTCGTTGGGCCGCACCTCGAAGCTCACTCCGAACAGCGCCTGGAAGTCGCCGTAGTAGGCAACGACGTCGCGGAGCTCGAGCAGCGCGGTCATCGCCCAGCCCCGGCCATGAACTTCGAGCCCAGGTAGGCCTCGATCACCTTCGGGTCCCGCACCACCTCCGCTGGAGGTCCCTCGGCGATCTTCCGTCCCTGGTCGAGCACCACCACCCGGGAAGCCAGCGACATCACGATCCGCATGATGTGCTCCACCCCACCCACGCTGGTGATGCCGAACTCCCGGAGCCGCTTGATCAGCGCCACCACCTCCTCGCCTTCGCGCGGATTGAGACCGGCCATCACCTCGTCCAGGAGCAACAGCCGTGCCCCGGTGCCGATGGCCCGGGCGACCTCCAGGAGCTTGCGCTGGGCGAGCGGAAGCCCGCTGGCCAGCTGATCGGCCCGCGCCCCCAGACCGATGAAGGCCAGGATCTCGTCTGCCCGCGCCGCCGCATCCGCGCGCCGCGGGTGCTGGAGGAACGTTCCCAGCATCACGTTCTCGCGCACCGTCAGCGCGGGGAGCGGCTGGACCACCTGGAACGTCCGTCCGATGCCCAGCCGAGTCGCCTGATACGGCTCGCCCCCGGTGATGTCCCGTCCGGCGAAGCGAATGGTGCCCGCGTCCGGCTTCACGAAGCCAGTGATGAGGTTGAAGACGGTGGTCTTCCCCGCACCATTGGGGCCAATCAGAAAGACGATTTCCCCCTCGTCGACGTGAAAGCTGACGTCGTTGGTGGCAATCAACCCTCCGAAGCGCTTGATCACCTTCTCGAACTCGAGGATTCGCGGCATGGCCTAGCCCTGGACCGAGCCGATGGGGCCGGCCTCACGCCTGAACCGCCGACGCCCCTCGAAGAGGGAGATCACCCCCCCGGGAAGGAACACCACCACCACGATCAGCAGCAGGCCGTAGACCACCAGGTGGGTGTGCTCGAAGTAGGTCTTGAAGATCTCCGCGGTGAGCGTGAGGACGATCGAGCCGAGGATCGGCCCCCACACCGTCCCCGCGCCCCCGAGCATGGCGATCAGCGCCGCCTGCACCGAGATCTCGATGTTGAGCACCGTGTCCGGGCCCACGAAGCTGAAGTAACTGGCGTAGATGCTCCCGGCCAGCGCGGTGAACATCGCGCTGGGGATCAGCGCCAGCAGCTTCTCCCGGGCCGGGTTCACCCCGACAGCCATCGCGGTGTCCTCGTTCTCCCGGATGGCCCGGAGCCGGTACCCGAAGCGCGAGGAGTGGATCCAGGTCGCCAGGGCGAACGCCGCCCCCAGCAGGGGGATGGACCCGAAGAAGAACTTGGCGTCCAGATCCGGCGCCTGGAACAGGAGCGGCGCGTTGGTGCCCACCGCGCCATGGGTGAGCTCGTCCTGGTTCTGCACCAGCACCCGGATGATCTCCGCTGCGGCGATGGTGGAGAGGGCGAAGTACGGCCCCCGGAGCCGGAAGGTGATGCTCCCGATGAGCAGCGCGGCGACGGCCGCCAGCACCGCACCGAGCACCACCCCCAGCCAGGGGTTCCAGCCGATGCGCTCGGTGGAGAGCGTCATCGCGTAGGCGCCGATCCCGAAGTACGCCACGTGGCCGAGGCTCAGCTGCCCGGCGTAACCGCCCACGAGGTTCCAGGCGATGCCCAGGACCGCGAAGACGATGACCCGGAACACCAGCTGCAGCACGTACCCGTCGTGCATCCACAGGGGGAAGCTGGCCAGGGCGACGAAGAACGCCGCGGTCAGTCCCCAGCGACGGAGCCGGCTCATGTTTTCCCCCCGAAGAGCCCCTGGGGCCGGAAGACCAGTACCAGGAGGAAGATGACGAAGTTCACCACCTCGGCGTAGCGGTCGGCCCAGGTGTACGCGGTGAACTGCTCCGCCACCCCGAGCAGCAGCCCCCCCAGCGCCGCGCCCTGCACGCTCCCCATGCCCCCCAGCACCACGATGACGAAGGACTTCAGGGTGTAGGGCCCGCCCACCGTGGGGTTGGTCCAGAAGATGGGCAGCAGCAACGCTCCTGCCACCCCGGCGCAGGCGACGCCCAGCCCGAAAGTGATGGCCGACACCCGCTCCACCCGGATGCCCATCAGCGGGGCCACGGTGCGGTTCTGGGCCACCGCGCGGATGGCCCGGCCCATCTCGGTGTGCCCGAGGAACTGGCGCAGCGCGACGACCAGCGCCAGCGACACCGCGAAGGACAGGATGTACCCCACGCTGAAGTGCAGCTGGCCGAGGCTGGTGATGCGGTTGGCGATGGGGAGATTGATCTGCCGGTAGTCCGCCCCGAAGACCAGCTGGGCCAGCCCCACCAGGGTCAGGCTGATCCCCTCGGTGAGGAGGATCTGCAGGAAGTCGTTGGCCCCCATCACCCGTCGCACCAGGAGCCGGTAGACGCCCACCGCGAACACGAAGAGCACCGCGCCCCAGACCGGGAACGCGAGGTAGGGGTTGAGACCCAGGAGCACCCAGCCGTAGTAGCTGAGGTACGTCCCGAGCATCAGGAAGGCCCCGTGGGCGAAGTTCACCAGGCGCATGACGCCGAAGATCAGCGCCATGCCACTGGCGATCAGCGCGTAGACGCCTCCCACCAGCAGGCCGTTGAGAAAGGCCTGCAGGAATTGCACGTCAGCGCTCGCTCCACTTCGGGGTGGGGACGATCGCGTCGCCAGTGGCCTCGGCCTTGGGGGAAACGATCACGTACTTTCCCTTCTGGATCTGGGTCACCAGGACCGGATGCGCGTTCTGCCCCCGGGCGTCGAACTTCACCGGGCCGAAGGTGGTCTGGGGCATGTCGGTGGCCTTCAGCGCGTCGCGGATCGCGACCGGGTCCCACTTGCCGGCCCGCTTCACCGCGTCGGCCATCACCTTCAGCGCGGTGTAGGCCTGCACCGCGTGGTAGGCGGGGATGGACCCGTACTTCGCCTCGAACTTCTTGGCGAACTCGGCGCTCCCCGGCCACTTCGATTCCGGCATCCACTGGGTGACGCTGAAGGTGTACTCGGCGTCCTTCCCGGCTCCCTTCTCCGCGGTCGGGAACTCGGGGGCGCTGAAGCCGGTGCCCGCCGCGGTGTAGTACCGAGGGTTCAGATCCACCTGCCGCGCCTGGTGCATCAGGCTCGTCGCATCCAGCAGGTAGCTGGCGAAGTAGATCGTGTCCGGGTTCTTCTCCTTCACCTTCTGGAGCATGGCGGTGTAGCTCGGGGACTTGGCGGTGTACGACTCGTCGGCGACGATGGGGATGCCCGCCTCGGTGGCCGCCTTCTTCATCGACGCCCCGTTGGCCTGCCCGAAGTTGGTGTTCTCGTAGATGATCGCCAGGGCCTTCGGCACTCCCACTTCCTTGAAGAAGACCATCATGGCGTTGGCGTAGCCGGTGGCTCCGGCGCAGAGCCGGAAGCTCCAGCCCTCGGTGTTGTCGAGCACGTTGTCCGCGGTGGCGGTGGGCATCAGCAGTGGCACACCGCGCCGGGCCACCAGCGGGACGATGGCCTTGGTGCTCTCCGACGAGTAGGACCCGATGAGCGCGCTCACCTTGTCCTGGTCCACCAGCTTGGCGACGCCCGAGGCGGCGATGTCGGCCTTGCTCTGGTCGTCGTACTTCACGATCTCCAGCGGCTTTCCGAGCACGCCACCCGAGGCGTTGATCTCCTCGAGGGCGATCTCGTAGCCCCGGTCGTGGGCCTGACCAAACGCCTGCTGGCTTCCGGTGAGCGCGGTGATGATTCCGATCCGGCCGGGCTTGCTCTGTGGACAGGCGGTGAGAGCGAGGACGGCGAAGGCGAGGACGAGGCGACGGGGGGGCATCGATTCACTCCTCTGTGCGTTCCACTCGGAGTAGGTCAGCCCAGGTATCCGGCACCAGCGAAAAAGAGACGGCCGTGCAGCAACCGCACATCAGCATCGTGACGCTCTGCGTTGATTCCTGCCCGGTGGACGACGCCCCGCGTCTTCTGCGGAACATTGCCTGGTTTTTCGCCCATCGCTGAACGGCGAGGACACCCCGTATCTGGACTGACCCCGCCGCTCGGGTGGAGAGAAGAGGTTGGAACGCAAAGAGGGAGACAGATTGCCGATGCCGTCGAAGAGGAACTTCGTCGCCCAGGAGACCCCCGAGCCCTCCGGCTCCCCCCAGCCGACCGAGCAGGCGCCGAAGGGGCGCACGCGCCCGGCCCGGACCCCGCGCCCGTCCCGGGGCGCCGCGGTCATCCCCGCGCCGCGCAAGGCCGAGCTCCACCGGGTACCCATGCCGCCCCGGCCCATGCCCACCCGGGAGCAGATCGCCCGGCGGGCCTACGAGATCTGGCTGCAGAGCGGGTGCCTGTGCGGTCGCGACGACGAGAACTGGGCCCAGGCCGAGCGCGAGCTGTCGGCCGGATGCTCAGCGCAGCAGGGCTGACCGGGCGGCCCTGAGCTGCTCGAAGACCCGCTCGGCCTCGAGAACCGAGCGCATGGCCAGCCCGCACGCCGGCGTGGCCACGAAGTGACGCAGCGCCTCGGGCCGGTCCGGCAGCGCAGCGGCGAACGAGGTCTCCACCGCCCGGGCCAATTCCTGAGGATCCGCCTCCTGGCCGAGATCCGTCGGGACCAGCCCCAACGAGAAGGCCCCGCCCTGGTCCAGGAAGCGCCGCACCGCCCGCGGCTCGTCCAGCACCGCATCCAGCGACAGCCGGACATCGAAGGACAAGAGATCCACGCCCAGGTCGAGCAGCGCTCCCCAGCGGGTGTTGCCGCAGCAGTGCACCCCCACCAGCGCCCCTTGCTGGCGGAGCGCGGAGACCAGCAGGCGCAGCTCCGAGAGCACCGCCAGATGCTCGGGGTCGGTGGTGTCCAGCGCGTAGAGCCCCGGCTCGTCCAGGTAGAACAGCACCGTCGCCCCCGCCGCCCGGAGCGCCTGCACCAGCGCCAGCGAGCGCACCAGCACCAGCCGGAACACCTGCGCATCGAGCCCGGGGTGGTCCGAGAGCGGCGCGCCGCCGGAGAGCCGCGAGCTCCAGCGTACCGTCGCCGGTCCGGCGATCTGGGCCTTGGCGAAGGCGAGCTTCCGCTCCCGGACCTCCCAGAGGAACGGCCGGAGCGCGCGCGCCGCGGTGACGCCGGGGAGGAAGGCCGAGGCGTCGCCGGTCCGGAGCGCCGTGTCGATGCGCGCGTCCAGCTCCCCGCGCCCTGCCTCCCACGCCCCGAGGTTCACGGTGCACACCCCGTCGTCGGTGGCCTGCAGCCCGGGGAGCCCCTCCAGGGCGGCCGGCACCATCAGCTCCGAGGGGTTGTCGGCCGGAAGCTGGGGCAGGTAGGGCACGTCCACCGCCAGCGCCATCTGCAGCGCCAGCTCCATCTGGGTGTGCGGCAGGCTGCCGATCCCGGTGATGGCACCGCGGGGAAGCAGCGCGAGGGCAGCCCGGACGTCGGCCATTCAATGCTCCGACCAGGGTGTGGTGAGCATGGCGGGGAGCATTAGGTCACCGAGAAGTAGAAGGCGTCGGGGTGGTGGAAGACCAGCGCCGACACCGAGGCCTCGGGCTCCATCATGCAACCCTCGGTCAGGGTGACGCCGATGTCCTCCGGCCGGAGCACGCCGAAGAGCTGGTGCTGGTCCTCGAGCCGCGGGCAGGCCGGGTATCCAAACGAGTAGCGCTTCCCGGAGTACTCGGCGCGAAAGCGCTCCAGCATCGTCATCTCCGGTCCGTCCGGCGTGCCCCACATGCTCCGGATGCGGGAGTGGAGCAGCTCGGCGTAGGCCTCCGCGCTCTCCAGCGCCAGCGCCTGGACCCCGTGCATCTTCACGAAGTCGCCGGAGGCCTTGAAGCGCTCCGACAGCTTGCGGACACCCTTGCCCGCTGTCACCACGAAGAGGCAGAGGTTGTCGGTGGGCCGGCCGGACTCGAGCGGCTTCACGAAATCGGCCAGGCAGATGCCGCCTGGCCGGGCCTGGCGCTGGAACTCGAAGGACGTCACCTCGGCACCGGTGTCGCCGTCGAAGAGGACCAGGCGGTTCCCCTCCGAGCCCGCCCGGTAGAACCGGAACACCGCCCGGGCCTCCAAGGTCCCCTTCAGCTCGTCCTTGAGCCCGTCCAGCGCCGCCTTGAGCGCCAGCGCCTTCCGCCCGTCCTCGGTGTCGGCCAGCTTCGCCTCCGCCGGGGTGCCCAGGGCGCGTGCCGCCGAGCCCTTCACCCCGAAGTGGCGGCCGTAGAGCATCACCGGGTTGACGAAGCGCCAGATCTGCTCCAGCGGGGTATTGGAGATCACGTGCCGTTCCCAGTCCGGCGGGGTGGGGACGGACTCGAGGATGCGCACCTCGCGCGAGCGGGTGGCCGGAGCGCTCGGCGTGGGCGCCGGGCGGTTGGCCGTCTCCGCCGCCAGCTTCTCCCGGCGGACCCGCAGCTCGTCGTTCAGCCGCTTCAGCCCACCCGGGTCCACGATCTGCTTGGCCAGCTCCAGCCCGCTCATCGCGTCCTGGGCGTAGGCCACGGTGCCGGCGTAGGCCGGGGCGATGGAGCGGTCCACGAAGTTGCGAGACAGCGCCGCGCCCCCCACCAGGACCGGAAGGTTCACCCCGGCGCGCGAGAGGTCCTCCGCCGTGGCCACCATCTGGTGCGCGCTCTTCACCAGCAGGCCGGAGAGCCCGAGAATGTCCGGATTGTGCTGGCGCACCGCCGCCACCAGCTGCTCGGGCGGAACCTTGATTCCCAGATTGACCACCTGGAAGCCGTTGTTGGCGAAGATGATCTCCACCAGGTTCTTGCCGATGTCGTGGACGTCGCCCTTCACCGTGGCCAGCACCACCTTGCCCCGGGTGGCGCTGGAGGCCTTGTCCATGTGCGGCTCGAGGTAGCTCACCGCGGCCTTCATCACTTCCGCGCTCTGCAGCACCTCGGCCACGATCAGCTCGTTCTTCCCGAAGAGCCGTCCCACCTCGTCCATCCCGGCCATCAGCGGGCCATTGATGATCTCCAGGGGCTTCTTGCCCTTCAGCGCCAGCTCGAGATCGGGGAGGAGCCCGTCGCGGCTCCCCTCGATGACGTAGCGCTGCAGCCGCTCCTCCAGCGGCAGCGTGTTCGTCGCCCGTGCGGGTGGCTTGCGCTCGCGGAAGTGCGCGGCGAAGGGGGTGATGGGGTCCGGGCCGCGGTTGAACAGGAGATCCTCGGACAGCCGCCGCTCCTCCTCGGGCAAGGAGGGGTAGCGCTCCAGCTTCTCCGAGTTGACCAGCGCCATGTCCAGGCCGGCCTGGGTGCAGTGGTAGAGGAACACCGAGTTCAGCACCTCGCGTCCGGCGGTCGGCAGGCCGAAGGACACGTTGGAGATGCCGAGCACGGTCTTGCTCCGCGGGAAGCGCTGCTTGATGGCCCGGACGCCCTCGATGGTCTCCACCGCGCTGCCCACGTACTGCTGGTCGCCGGAGGCGCAGGGGAACACCAGGGGGTCGAAGTACAGGTCCTCCTCGTGCAGGCCGTACTTCCCGGTCAGCAGGGCGTGGCTGCGCTCCGCCACCTCCAGCTTCCGCCCCCGGCTCACCGCCATGCCGGTCTCGTCGATGCAACCCACGATGACCGCCGCGCCATAACGGCGGGCGAGTGGGACCACCTTGTGGAATCGCTCCTCGCCGTCCTCGAGGTTGATGGAGTTGATGATCGCCTTGCCCTGGCAGTAGGTGAGCGCGCGCTCCACCACCTTCTCGTCGGTGGAGTCGATCATCAAGGGCACGCGAACCTTCCGGATCACCGCGGCCAGGAAGCGCTCCATGTCCTGGAGCTCGTCCCGGTCAGGGTTGGCGAGGCAGAGGTCGAGCACCTGGGCGCCGCGCTTCACCTGGGCGCGGGCGATCTCCGAGGCGTCCTCCCACTGCTCGGCGACGATCAGGTCCTTGAACTTGCGGCTGCCGATGACGTTGGTGCGCTCGCCGACGATGACCGGGCGCACGTCCTCGCCCACCTCGAGGTAGTCCACCCCCGAGAGCCGGGAGGCACGCCGCGGCTGGGCACGGCGAGGTGGCAGGCCCCGGACCGCCTCGGCGATGGCCCGGACGTGCTCGGGGGTGGTCCCGCAGCAGCCGCCGACGACGTTCAGCCAGCCCTCCTCGGCGAAGCGGCGCAGGGTCCGGGCGAGCATCGCCGGTGTCTCGAGATAGCGGCCGTTCTCGTCGGGGAGGCCGGCGTTCGGCACGCAGCCCACGGCGAACCCGGTCAGCTGGGCCAGCGACCGGATGTGGTCGGTCATGAACTCGGGGCCGGTGGCGCAGTTGAGCCCGAGGTACAGCAGATCGACGTGCTCCACCGAGGTGGCCAGCGCCTCCACTGACTGGCCGGCGAGCATCGTGCCCATCGGCTCGATGGTCCCGGAGACGGCGATGGGGATGCGCCGCCCGACCTTGGCCAAGGCCCGCTCGCAGCCGAGCAGCGCCGCCTTGACGTTGCGGGTGTCCTGGGCGGTCTCGATGAGCAGGAAGTCCGCCCCGCCGACCACCAGGCCCTCGGCCTGCACCGCGAAGGTGTCGGTCAGAGCGTCGAAGCCGATGCCGCCGGTGACGCTGATCGCCTTGGTGGTCGGGCCGATGGAGCCGGCCACCCAGCGCGGTCGACCGTCCGCGGCCTCGGCGGCGTCCGACGCTTCACGGGCGAGCTCGGCTGCCCGGGCGTTGATCCGGAGCGCCTGGTCTTGCAGCCCGTACTCAGCAAGCACCAGCGGCGTGCCGCCGAACGTGTCGGTCTCGGTCACGTCGGCGCCGGCCTCGAAGTAGGCCCGGTGGATGTCGCGGATCAGCTCCGGGCGGGTGAGGACGAGGTTCTCGTTGCACCCCTCGAGCTCGGGGCCACCGAAGTCCGCCGCCTTGAGGTTCTTCGACTGGATGAGCGTTCCCATCGCCCCGTCCAGGACCAGGATGCGCTGCTGGAGCGCCTCCCGTAGCCGCTGGATGCGCTGGTCGGTGGACGCGCTCATCGCCGCTCTCCGGATATCAGAAAGACCCGGAAGGGCGAGCTCGCCTGCCGTGGATGCACCTCGCGGGTGAGCGACTCGAAGCCGGCGGCCAGCAGGGTGGACTCGAGCTCCCCGGGGTCGAAGCCCAGGTGCCGGTGGCCGAGACGGTCACGGACCCAGTTCTCGTCGTGCCGCATCAGCTCCAGGACCACCAGCTTGCCTCCGGGGGCGAGGATGCGTGCCGCCTCGCCCAGCACCGCCGCGGGCTCCTCCACGTGGTGGAGGCTCTGCGAGAGCACGACCAGGCCGGTCCTGCCCGAGGGCAGGGACAGGTGGTGCAGGTCCTCGCGGAGGAAGGTCACGTTGCGGAGCCCCTCGCGCTTCGCCCGGGCCCGTGCCTGGGCGAGCGCCGCCCGGCTCTGGTCGATGGCCACCACCGAGCGCGCCCAGCGGGCGATGGACACGCTGAGCACTCCGGTGCCGCAGCCGAAGTCGGCCACGTCCAGCGGCGGGAGCAGCGAGGCCAGCGCCCCCGCCCACAGGAACCAGGACTGGCCGGGCTCGAGGAGGCGCTCGTTGAGCAGCTGGCGGTCCTCGCGCTGGCGGAGCAGGTCCTTGAGGCGGGCCAGGTCCCCGGTGCCGTCCTCGGCCTCGCAGGCCATCTTGATCAGCGGCGCCTGAACGTCGCCGGCGTCCACCGCCAGCGAGTAGTAGGTGAAGCCCGCAGCGCGCTCCTCGCGCACCAGCCCCAGCTGGCGGAGCTTGCCCAGGTGGTGGCTCATCGAGGACTGAGCGACGCCGACCACCGAGACCAGCTCGGAGACGTTGAGTGGCGCGGCGGCGACCAGGCGGAGGATGCGCAGGCGGGTCGGGTCGCCGAGGGCGCGGAAGGACTGGGAGAGCGCCTCCATATCAATGGGTGTTCATATGTCGATGGGAGGGTTCCGGCAAGCTGGGGTGTCGGGAAACGGCCCATCGCGGTGACCAGGGCGCCTGGCCAGGACGGAAGCCGGGACCTGGCACGACGCGGGCGGGGGGCCGCGGGGCCGCCATGTGTCGGCGCCCCGACCCAGCTCCCCGACCGGTTTGGTATGTGGAAGCGCCCTGGGCATACCGAATCGGTCGCCCGGCCGGGGCGGCTTGCCGCGCACCCGCGAGTCAAGCAGAAACGGGCCCACGGGCAGCAGCGCTTCTGCTGCGCCGGAACGCCCGTCCACGTCAGCTGAAGAGACTCCAGAACGAGCGCCGCGAGGAGATGCGCTCAAAGGCGTCTTGCAGGTCCTCGTCGTAGTCGGCGCGGTTGGCGATGTCGGCCATGCTGATGATGCCCAGGAGCCGATCGTTCCGGTCCACCACCGGCACCCGGCGGATCTGCCGGCGACCCATGAGGTCCAGCACCGAGGTCAGCGGCTCGTCCTCGGTCACCGCCGACACGTCGTCGGTCATCACGCCCTCGATCAGCCGGTCCCCGCCCAGCTCCACCAGTCCACGGACCACGATGTCGCGATCGGTGAGGATGCCCTGCAGCCGCCCCGAGGCGTCCACCACCGGCACCACGCCGCAGTTCTCGTCGCGCATGATGATCGCCGCCTCCCGGATGGGGCTCTCGCGGTCGACGGTCCTCGGGTTACGGGTCATCACGTCGCGCGCGGCCAACGGCTCGCGCTGCCAGAATCGGCGGCCCTGGCCCTCGTCGCGGTCGCGCGCCATCTCGCCCCAGTCCGCCAGGCGCTCCTCCTCGCGCACGAAGCCGAACGACGCGCCCGAGCCCGCGTACCCGGTGGACATGCCCGTCGCCCCGCTCTGGGCGCTCTGCTCGCCCCAGCGCTCCGCGCCCCGGTTCCAGTCCTCCCGGCCCTGCTCGGAGATCCGGGGAAGCCCCCCGCCCTGGCCCTGGCTGGGGCCCCGCGCGCGCTGACCCAGCGGCTGACTGCCGCGGTCCTGGGAGGACTCGTCGCTGCCCGGGTCCTGACCGTATGGCCGGCCCGTCGTGCCCTGCCCGTAGTCGACCCTCCCAGTCCCCTGTCGGCTGCTCTGGAGTCGCTCGTAGCTTCCCGCGATGTCGCCGGACGGACCCGCGCGGTAGCTCCGGTTCCGATTGTCGCGCGCGCGACCCAGGTCTCTCCACTCGCCCCGGTCGCGGTCGCGGTCCCGGCGCGGGTCGTCATCGTCGTGGCCGGCGATGCGCTCCATCGCCCGCCGGAAGAAGCGGCCAATCTTCTCGCCCGGGGACTCGTCTTGCCGGGCGCGGACGTCGCGCTCCGCGGTGGTCTCGCCTGGGGCCGCGCCTCCTCCGTTCCCCCGCGGGTCGGTGAGGCCGTTCGGTGAGGTGTAAGGGCTGTTCAGGACGCCTTCGGGGAGCCGGCTGCTGGGATCTTTGGTCGCCATGCCCTCAGGATCGGCACCGCTCACCGCACCGGCCATGATCGGCCGGACAGGGCTCGCGCTCGTCCTACCCCCAGACGGCCGAGCGAGCTTCGGGCCCCGCACACCGGGGACGCCTGCGAAGCGGCGCACAGGCGCCGCGCGGGCTCACCCGCGCGCGTAGCGCCGGTGGTCCACCATCAGGCAGCGGTCCTGCACCACGTCGATGCCCGCTGCCGCCAGGCGTTCGGCCACCGCGTCGTTCCGGATCCCCGCCTGGAGCCAGACCGCCTTCGGCTTCTTGGCCAGGATGTCGTCGAGGTGGCCCTCGAGGTCCTTGGGGCGCCGGAACACGTCCACCAGGTCGAGCTCTCCGGGGATGTCCACCAGCCTCCGGTAGACCGGCTTGCCGAGGATCTCCTTCACCTCCGGGTAGTACACCGGCACCGGCACCACCTCGATGCCGACCGAGTTCAGGTACTCGGGCACGTAGAACGCCGGCTGGTCCGACTGCGCATCGGTCTTGATGCCCAGCACCGCCACGCGGAGGATGCGCCTGACGAGATCCCGGACGGCTTCCTCGGTTTCCAGAAGATGGGGCGATGCCATGGCCGGGACACTACATCGCCCCGCGTCAAGGATGGCGGGTGTCGGGAAGGGGCCCCGGTTGACCGCCGGGGGGCGGGCGGGCATGAACCAGGGCGTGGACGACTTCTTCCCCGCCGCGGAGGCACTGCTGGAGCAGATGATCTCGCAGCAGCGGGTCAAGGTGCTCCGGCTGGCCCGTGAAGCCGTGCCCAACATCGGGCCGGAGGACGTGCTCAACCCCCACGACTTCCCGGAGCTGAAGGCCCACCCCACCTTCGAGTTCGAGGACGGACTCCTCAGCGGCCTGGTCGCCGCCCAGATCGCGCTCCGCGCCGAGCACCGGAAGCGAACGGCTCCCTGATGCGAAGCCTGACCCTCCACAGCAGCCGGGCGCGCGCGCTCCTCTCCGAGGGGCTGGCCTCGGAGCCTCCCCGGCTCGACCTCGCGGCCTGCGCCGTCGCCGCGCTCGAGGACGAGGCGCTGGACCTGGGGCGGGTGCTCCACACGCTCGATGCGCTGGGGGCGCGGGTGCAGGCGCTGGAGCCGGCACGGCTGGACGCGCTCGGCCGGGCCCAGGCGCTGCGGCGCGTGCTGGCCGACGAGGAGGGATTCTGGGGGGACACCGACACCTACGACGCCCCCGAGAACAGCTTCCTGGACCGGGTGCTCGCCCGGAAGAAGGGGCTCCCCATCACCCTCGCCGTCGTCTACCTCGAGGTGGCCAGGCGGGCCGGCGTGCCGCTCTTCGGCGTCTCCTTCCCCGGCCACTTCCTCGTCGCCTGCCCCTCCGAGGAGGGCAAGCTGGTGCTCGACCCGTTCCAGGGCGGGAAGATCCTCACCGAGGCCGGCTGTCAGGATCTGCTGGCGAAGGTCGCGCCCCAGGTCCGGTTCCAGCCGCGGCTGCTCGCCCCCGCGCCGGCGAAGGTCATCGTCTGGCGCATGCTCAACAACGTGAAGCGCTCCTGGCTCGAGCGGACGCAGGGAGAACGCGCCGCGCGCGCGGTGGACCTCTTGCTCCAGCTCCACCCCGACCATCCCGGCGAGCTGCGCGCCCGGGCCACCATCCTCTCCGCCCTCGGCGCCTACCGCGCGGCGCTGGCCGACGTGGAGCGGTGCCTCGAGCTGTCTCCCGACGCGCCGGACCAGGCGCAGCTCGAGCTCACCGCGCAGGCGCTTCGCCACCGGCTGGAGTTCCTGAATTGAGCACCGGCTGGCGGACACTCCGCCGGGGCGAGGAGCACGACTTCACCATCCTCCGCATCCGCGAGGACGTGGTGGCCGACCCGCACGGGCACGAGCACCCGAGGGTCATCATCTCCGCCCCGGACTGGGTGCACGTGCTGGCGCTCACCACCGATGGGCAGGCGGTGATGGTCCGGCAGTTCCGCGCGGGAATCCACGCCGACACCCTGGAGTTCCCGGGCGGCATGGTGGATCCCGGAGAGACGCCCGAGGCCGCGGCGGCGCGCGAGCTGGAGGAGGAGACAGGCTTCGTCGCTGCGCGCTGGACGGCGCTCGGCGCCTGCCAGCCCAACCCCGCCATCCAGGAGAACCGCCTGCACAGCTTCCTCGCGCTCGACTGTCGCCGGAGGACGGAGCCGAAGCTCGACTCGGGCGAGGACGTCCGGGTCGAGCTGGTGCCCGCCGCCTCGCTCCGCGCACGGGTGGCAAGCGGGGAGATCACCCATGGCCTGGTGCTCGCCTCGATGTGCCAGGCGCTGGTGCGAGGGCTGCTCCCGTGAGCGCGGTGCTGGCGCTGGTGCTCTCGCTGGCGATGTCGCCGGAGGCGGCCCGGGCGCGGCAGGGTCCGCTGCTCTTCGGGGCCGGGCAGGCCCAGTTCCTGCTCCTTTCTCCGGACGGTCCGGGTGACACCTTGCGCCTGACCCGGGTGCGGGTCCTCCACGACGATCTGGCGCAAGGCCGCAGCTTCGACGACGCCGAGTACCACCTCGCGGTCGACGCGCCCCCGGCGCTCCACCCGGGGCAGCACCTCACCGGAGTGCTGTGGCGCTTCGGTGCCGAGAGCCCCGACGGCCGGAAACAGGTGGACGGGGTGGTGCGCGTGGAGGTCGAGCGCGAGGACCGGATCGCTCCGACCAAGGGCCGGGGCCTCGCCTACCGCGCGATGGGCACGCAGGACCGTCTGTACCTGGTGCACGCCGGGATTGGCTTCGTGCAGGTGATCCGCGTCCAGCCGGCGAGCGAGGTGGAGATCCCACCGGCCGGGATCCCGGTCCGGGTCGACCGTCCGTCCGACGAGCCGGCCACCCGGCTTCTTCCCGGCGAGTACGCGAAGGTCGTCTTCGGTGATGGACGGACGGGCCGGGTCACCGCAAGGAGCGAGATCTGGTTCGTCGCCGCCTCCCGCTGACCCGGGCCAGCTCGGCCGGGCTATGGTCGCGCCGTGGCGTCGGCTGAACCTTCACCGGGCGCCGTGGCGCTCGGGTTCTCGGTCCACACGGGCTGGGCGGCGCTGGTCGCGGTGTCGCGATCGGCCTCGTCGATGGCCGTGCTCGACCGCCGCCGGGTGGGGATGCTGCCGGTGCCGCCCACGCCGCGCCAGGACGCCTATCCGCACGTCTATCACGCCGCACGCGAGCTCCCGCTCGAGGAGGCGGAGCGGTTCGTGCGCATCGCCGAGCAGGAGGCGCGCTCCAAGGCGCGACAGGTTCTCGGGGCGGCCATCGAGGATCTCCGGGAAGCGGGGCATCACGTTCTGGGCAGTGCGGTCATCATCGCCAGGGAGGGGCCTCCGCGGTCGCTGGAGGAGATCCTCCGCAGCCACACCCTGGTCCACGCCGCGGAGGGCACGCTCTTCCGCGCGGTCATCCGTGGCGCGAGCGAGGACCTGGGGCTCGCCGTCCTCCAGGTTCCTGCACCGGAGCTCGTGCAGCGGGCGGCGCGCGCCCTCGGCCTCTCCAAGGAGGAGGTCCCCGGTTACCTGGAGCGGGTGGGGCGCGAGCTCGGACCGCCCTGGACCGCGGACCACAAGGCCGCGAGCCTGGCCGCGGTCCTCGCGCTGAGCTGAGCGCTCCCCGAGCCAGGGTCCCGTCGTTTCGCGGCTCAGTGCCGGACGCCGGCAGCGGGTGCGTGGGGAATCTCCGCCCAGTCTCCCTGGAGCACGAAGGCAGCCCAGGTGTACGGAGCGTCGAAGGGGCGCGTGCGGGCGAGCTTGCGTTGCGCCTGCCGGAGCGCCGCGGACGGACGCTGGCCTTCGACCAGCATCGCCCGGTAGAGCTCCTTCATCAGCTCGGCCGTCCCCTGGTCCGAGACCTTCCACAGGCTCGCCAGCACCTGCCGCGCCCCGGCGTGGATGAAGCCGCGGGTGAGGCCCACCATTCCCTCACCCCGGATGCGCTTTCCCAGCGCCGTCTGGCAAGCGCTGAGGACCACCAGGTCAGCACCGATGTGCATGCCGTAGATGTCCTGGAGCCGGAGGAACCCGTTCTGTGGCTTCCCGGCCGGGTCGACCAGGGAGAGCACGAGACCCGAGAGCTCGGGGTGCTGGCTGTTCAGCAGCCCGTGGGTGGCGAAGTGGAGGATGCGGTACGCGCTCACCGAGGGGTCCATCGCCAGCGCCCGGCGGGCCTCGAACCCCGTCGCAGCGAGGCTCTGACCCCGGGGGGCGAGAGCGAGGATGCCCTCGGCGTCGAGACGTGTCCCCGGGAGCCGCACCAGCCGCTGCAGGCCCAGCTCGTCCATGGAACGCTGGAGGTCTGCCGGGACCAGCGCCGCCGCCAGGCCTGTCCTCGCCTGCAGACGCGGATCCCCCCGATCGAACACCGGATCTGCGAGCACCGCGACCGCGCCGGCATGCCGGTCGGCGTGCTCGGCTGCCCGCACTGCGGCCACGGCCGATGCCGAGGGCACGAGGATGACCTCGTGTTCCTCGACCAGCCGGCGCTGGGTCCGAGGCAGCACCAGCGCGGGAAAGGGCAGCTCGTGAAGGACACCATCGGCGGCGATTGCCAGGCGCTTGCCACGGATCCGCTCCAGCGCCGGCTCCAGCACCATCCTCCCCAGCCGCGAGGCCAGGCGCCGTTCGGCGGTCGGGTCCGACACGGGCGACTGCCAGAGCTGGGCGAGCCTGCGCGCCTCTCGCTCGATGCGCCCGCGCGCCGGGAGCACCCGGACGTCGATCGATCCGGGGGTCACGACGAAGAGGAAGCTCCGGTCGGTCCCCAGGAGGTACTGGAGCAGCACCGTGTCCCCGTCGAGCACCCGTGACTGCACCGCGGACAGGCGGAGAGGTTCGCCCCCTGCCAGCGCCGCGAGCCGCGGATTGCTCTGACGCATCCGGGCCCGGACGTCGTCGAGCTCGGTCATCACCCGCCGGAGCTCCGGGACGTCGGTGGACACCCGGGCTCCCGCGGCTGTGCGCCGGGCCACATCCGCGGAGACACGCTCCGCTTCCTCCAGCAGCCGGCGCTCGCGGGCCACCAGCTCCGGGTCGGCGCCGCGCCTGATGTCCACCCGCGCCTCGAGTAGGAGATCGAGCAGACTCCGGGCCCGCGCCCGCTCGCTGATCCAGAACATCTCCGCCAGACGGGCCGGATCGGGCGCGCGCTGCTGGAGGTCCCACAGCACCGAGACGAGCAGCTCGTAGCGGTCGCGGTTCCGGGCGGTCCAGTCGCTGCGCACGCTCCCACCGGGGCGCAGGAGGCGGCCGGAGTCGGTGAGGTCCACCGCCTGGACCAGCGAGTCGCGGCTCTCCTCGAGGCGGCCGAGCGCGCGCTGCGCCTTTGCGAGATTCGTCAGCGAGACCGCCTGCTGGTTGGTGTCGGGCGCCTCCTGCGCCATCCGCAGCGCGGCACCGTGCAGCGTCACCGCCTCCTCCGGCCGGCCCTCCAGCTGCAAGATCTCCCCCAGCCCATCGTGGGTGATGGCGAGATTGACCCGGTCTCCGATCGGGGTGAGGAGCTCGATGGCCTCGCGGTAGGCGCGCTTGGCCTCGGCGAGCCGGTGCGTGTCTCCGTACACCCAGCCCAGATGGTAGAGCGAGACGGCCTGGTTCCGGCGGTCCCCCAGTGCCCGGTGCGCCTCCAGGGCCTGGCGGAACTGGCCCTCCGCCTCGGCGTATCGCTCGAGATCGTAGAGCACCACCCCGATGACGTCCTTGGTGGTGCCCCGGCGTTCCGGGCGCGGCTCGGTGCGCTCGGCCGCCCGCAGGAACTCGAGCGCCCGCTCCCACTGCTTGGAGGTCAGGTGGTTGAAGCCCAGGTTGTGGAGGATCATCGCCTTCAGCCCGGGGCGGGCCAGCGGCTCGGCCAGCTCGCGCGCACGTCGGAGGTCCTCCAGGGCCCCCACCGAGTTGGAGAGGCTGTCCCGGATCACCCCGCGGTCGTTGTACGCCAGGGCGAGCGCGCGCGGGTCGCCGAGCTGCTCGCGGAGCTCGATGGCACGGGTGATCGACGTCTCGGCACGCTCCAGCTCCCCCAGCTCCCAGAGGATGCTTGCCACCGTGGCGTGGACGTCGGACTCACCGCGCCCATCACCCGCCTGGCGCGCGAGCGCCGCGGCGCGCGCCTCCAAATCGACCGCCTCCCGGAGGGTGGGCTCCGCGTGCTCGGCCCAGAGCACCATGGCGCGCTGGTGCAGCCGCTCGGCCTGGATCCGCTTCTCGTCGAGCAGCGTGGGTGCGCGCGGCGGCTCGATGCGCACCACTGCCTCCCCGGCCGGCTCCGAGGAGGTGCCGAGGATGAGCTGACAGACTCCGGAACGGGTGGGCACCGCGGCCGCCGGGAGCTCCTCCGGCTCATCCGGGTCCAAGGAGTTTCGCACCTCGGCCAGGATCTCGCCGGATGGATCGCGCAGCTGGACGCGCACCGGCTGGAGATCCGGATCGACGGTCGTCCGGAGGAGCACGCCGGCGGTGCAGGGGAGCTCGACGATGCTCGGCTCGCCGGCGGTGAGCTTCACCGTCCGTACCTCCGCGGGGGCTGGTGCCGGCGCCGCATCGGCGGCCAGCGCTGCGAGGAGGGCCGGGAGAAGGAGCGAGCAGCGCGAAGGCAACGGCCAGGGGCGGTGCGAACCCGAGAAGACCAAGGGCTCGATCAGGGTGGTGGCGGTGATGTTCCTCGCGGTGTCCCTCGTCGGGCTGCTCTTGTCGTTCGCGGCCGCGACCTCGACCGCGGCGCAGGACTCACAGGACGTCTCGGTGGAGAGCATCCAGGGCACTTGACCAGCGGTCCGAGGACCGGACACGCCACCCCCTGTCGACCCACTCCGGGAGGTCTCCTCGAAAGAGGGGACCTCCTCGTCGTTGCTGGAGAAGGGGCTCGAGAGGCTCATCGCTGCGCAGCAGGAAGGGTCCGGAACTCGTGCGTGGAGACGGGCAGGCGCCGCCCGCTCCGGGCCTCACCCTCGAGCAGGAGGGTGTACCGGCCCGGGGGCAGCAGCGCGCCGTCGACGACCAGGAGGAGCGCCTCCCGCGTGGCAGGCATGAGCGCGTCCTCGAGGATGGTGGTGCCCTGCTGCGAGCGGACCGTCACCCGGTACCGCTCGAAGCGCGCCGGCAGCTCCCGCTCGATCCACAGCGCGACGGGCTGTCCGGGCGAAGGGAGGGTCAGGGTCGGCAGCTGGGCGCCCCGGGTGGTCAGCAGCGCGAGCACGGGCACCGGTGTCCCTCCGCTCGACCTCGGAGCCCCGACACCGGTCTTTGGCGCCCGCGTGGGGGCCTGTTCCAGCTGCGAGCGGGCGCGGGCGAGCTCCGCCTCGGTGCGGGCGAGCGCGTCCGTCTTCTCCGCCAGCCTCTGCTCCACCTTCCGGATGCGCAGGGAACTCGCCCAGAGCAGCCCGGCAAACGCCGCGGTCGCGGCCAGTCCCACCGCCAGGCGCATGCGGGTGGCCCTGCGAGGCGGCGCCCGTCGCTGCGCGCGGCGCGCCTCGGCGGCGGGCGTTCGCTGCTCGAGGGTCAAGAAGCCGTCCCGCATCCTCTCGGCGGACTCGACCCGGTCGAGGCACTCGGAGCAGCCCACCAGGTGAGCCTCGAACGACGGGCGCCGCTCCGCGGAGAGCTGTCCGGTGGCGTACTCCTCGGGCACACTCGTCTCGTGCCACTCCGACCCCTGTCCGCGACCGGCGTCCATCTCCCCAGTCATGTGTGAGAACCCCCCGAATTATCGCTCCGCTCCCAGAGTGCCCGGAACCGCTCGCGGGCGCGGTGGACGATGCGATTGAACTGGAGCCGATCGACCCCCAGCTCGGCGCAGAGCAGGTCCTTGTCCTCCTGGCCCAGGTAGAAACGCCGTAGCACTGCTCGGTCCCGCTCGGTGGGGAGCGCCTCGAGGACCTTCTCCACCCGCCGCGCGTCCTCCTCTCGCTCCAGCCGCTCGGTGGGGGATGGATCCGGGGACTCCAGCCGGTCCAGTCCCGCGTCGTCCTCGGGCACCGAGCGGCGCGCCTTCCGGAAGTGCTCGATGGCCAGGTTGCGGGCGAGCCCCGCGAGAAACCCCCCGAGCTGCGAGGCATCCCGGAGCGCACCCGCGCGGATTCGCTCCAGCCCGATCCGGAAGGTCTCCTGGTGCAGGTCCTCCACCAGCGCCGCGTCACGCGCGATGTGCCGGAGGATGACCCGGATGCCGCGGCTGAAGGTGTGGACCAGCTCGGCCTCGGCAGAGCGGTCTCCGTCGCGGATGCGCTGGGCGAAGGTCGCGGCGGCTGCGGCAAGGTCCGTCACCTGCATCCGATGCTGCCACGATCTGGAGATCCTGAAGTAGCCGCCCGCTCCCGACCGGGGCGGTGCGACTTCCAGCCCGGCCCCGACACAGGACCTGGTGATTCACCCAACCCAGGAGCCGCCCATGACTACCGCCGCCCGGAAGCACACGTTCCTCTTCCTCGTCGTCTTGTCTGCCCTGGCGGTGCTCTCGTCCGCCGGGAGTCGACAGGTCACCGCCCACGCCGCGGTCACCCCGGCCGTCGAGGGCAACCCGGACGGAGCCACGGCCGAGCGGCAGACGTTCCACATCGCGAGCGGGGACCAGGACGTCGGGCCGGGCGATGCCGAGCCCGCCCTCGCCCGGCACAGCTTCCAGTGAACGTGCGTGGGATGGCCAGGAAGTACCCGCTGCTCAGGGTCATCGTGCTCAACGTCCTCGCGGTGCTGACCTACGACACCGTCCGGCAGCCCTCGGCCCGCGCGGCCCTGCTCAGGGCGGCGCGCACGATGACCGCGGTCCAGTCCTCGGCCGGCGCCACGCGGGCGAGCGCGGGCGAGCTGCCGCTGGTGTCCCGGTGAGTGGTCGGACAGGTCAGCGCCGCAGGAACAGCCCCACGGCGCTGATCAGGGCCACCACGGCGAAGATTCCCCGAAGCGCCCGCTCGGGCAGCCGGTGGGCGAGGGCCACCCCGAGCGGCATCGTGGCCACCCCGCCCACCGCGAGGGCCAGCCCCCGGACCCAGTCGATGTTGCCCGCCCGCCCGTAGACGACGAGGTTCACCACCGTCCCCGGCGCCACCAGCGCAAGCCCCATGCCCTGGGCCGTTGCCTGTCCCATGGCGTGCAGGGTGGTCATGAGCGGCACGGTGAGGAGCGAACCGCCGACCCCGAACACGCCGGAGACGAACCCGCCGACCAGCCCGAAGACGACGGCGATCCGGGGCGGGAGCCGGGCATCGGGGTCAACGCGGATTTCCGCCGAGCGGCTCCGGAGCCCGTAGAAGAGCGCGAGCGAGAGGAGGAACGCCGCGAACCCGACCCGGAGCGCGCTGGACGGGGCAACGGTCGCCAGCCGCGCGCCGACGTAGGTGGAGAACGGAGCGAGGAGCGCGAGCAGCTGCGCCCCGCGCGGGTCGAAGCCGCGGTGGCGGGCATAGCGCCAGAGCCCGACGAGGACGTTCGGGACCACCATCACCAGCGCGGTGCCCTGCGCGCGCTGCTGGTTGAGACCGAAGAACACGCCGAGCAGCGGGATGATGAACAGCCCGCCGCCGATGCCCACGATGCCGCTGAGGACGCCGATGCCGGCGCCGAGCACCACATCCAGGGCGACCTCCGCCGGGGCGATGACCATCCAGAGCCTCGACCGGTGCCCTACCCTGCCGAGCCGCGGTGCCAGGTGCCGGTGCGGCCGCCGGCCTTGTGCTCCAGCTGCAGCGACTCGACGACCATCCCCCGGTCGACGCTCTTCACCATGTCGTAGATGGTCAGCGCCGCAGTCGCCGCCGCGGTGAGCGCCTCCATCTCCACGCCCGTGCGGTCGAGCGTCTTCACCTCGGCCCGGACCTGCGCACCGTTGTCGTCGAGCGTGACCTCCACCGTGACTCCGGTCAGGGCGATGGGATGGCAGAGGGGAATGAGGTCCGGGGTGCGCTTGGTGGCCATCACCCCGGCGAGGCGCGCGGCGGCGAGCACGTCGCCCTTCTCCACCCGGCCCTCGCGGATGCGGGCCACCGTCGCCGGCTGCATCCGGAGCCGGGCGGTGGCCACGGCGACCCGTTCGGTGCGCTCCTTGCCGCCGACGTCGACCATCTTCATGGCCGGCCCACCGCCTGGAGGAGGTCGTCAGCGATGTCGTCCGGATCCTCGAGACCGACCGAGACCCGGATCAGGTTCTCGCCGATGCCTGCCGCGGCGCGCTCCTCCCCAGTGAGTCGCCGGGCGCTGGCGCTCGCCGCGTGCATCACCAGGGTGGTCACGTCCCCGAGCGACGGCGCCGGACGGCAGAGCTTCAGCGCCTCGAGGAAGCGGAAGCACTCGGCCCGGCCCGCGCCGGCAATCTCGAACGCCACCATCCCCCCGAAGCCGCCCTGGAGGAGCGTCCGGGCGGTCGGGTGGTCGGGATGGTCCGGCAGCCCGGGATAGAGCACCCGGTCGATGCCCCGGTGCTCCCGGAGGCGCCGCGCCACGTGGAGCGCGTGCGCGCAGTGCGCGGCCATCCGGACCGGGAGCGTGCGGAGCCCGCGGAGGGTGAGCCAGGACTCGAAGGGCCCGAGCAGAGCTCCCTCGAGCACCCGCGCACCCCGGAGCGGCTCGATGCGCGTCCGCGTGCCGGAGACGACGCCGCCGGTCGCATCCGAGTGGCCGTTGATCCACTTGGTGGTCGAGTGCAGCGCGTAGTCCGCGCCCTGGGCAAGTGTCCGCTGCAGCACCGGGGAGGTGAAGGTCCCGTCCACCACCAGCACCGCGCCGGCTGCGTGCGCCGCCCGGGCGATGGCCGGCAGGTCGGGCACGGCGAGCAGAGGGTTGGTCATGCTCTCCACCAGGACCAGCTTCGGACGGATCGCGGCGATGCGCTCGACGGCCGCCGCATCGCTGAGGCGGAGCGGGTGCAACTCGACCTTCTGCTGCTCGGCCAGCCGCTTGAAGAGCGCCCGGGTCGCGCCGTAGCCGTCCACCGGCAGCACCACCCGGTCACCCGGGGCGAGGCCCTGCGCGTCGAACACCGCCCGGAGCGCCGCCATCCCGCTGCCGAACACCGCCGCCGCCTCGGCGCCCTCGAGCGCGGCAACCGCGTCCTCGAGCAGCACCGAGTTCTCGCCCCGGATGCGGGTGTAGACGAAGTCCTTGCCGTCCAGCGCCGCGTCGAGCTCGTCGGCCGAGTCGAACCAGCTCACCGCCGCGGTATGGACTGCGGGGGTGATGGGGACGGCGCTGCTCTCCGGCAGCCGGCTCCCGGCGTGGATGGCCAGGGTCGCCACGGTGGCCGGTTTCCGGTCCGAGCTCACTCCCCGTGCTCCACCAGGAAGCGCTCGGCCTCGATGGCCGCCATGCAGCCCGTGCCGGCGGCGGTGACCGCCTGGCGGTAGAACGCGTCCTGCACGTCACCGCAGGCGAAGACGCCGTCCAGGCTGGTGCGGGTGCTGCCGGGGACGGTCTTGACGTAGCCGACGTCGTCGGTCTCCAGCCAATCGTCGAACAGCTGGGTGGTCGGCTTGTGACCGATGGCCACGAAGACGCCGCCGCCGCTCAAGGACATCACCTCGCCGGTCTTGACGTTCCGCACCCGGACGCCGGTGACCCGCTTGCCGTCACCGAGCACTTCCTCGACCACCGTGTTCCACACCACCGAGATCTTCGGATTGGAGAGCACCCGGTGCTGCATGATCTTCGAGGCCCGGAACTGATCGCGCCGGTGGAGCAGGGTCACCTTGTTGACGATCTTCGCCAGGTAGGTGGCCTCCTCCATCGCGGTGTCGCCGCCGCCGACCACGAACACCTCCTCGCCCTTGAAGAAGGCCCCGTCGCAGGTGGCGCAGGCCGAGACCCCTCGGTTGGCGTACTCGGTCTCGCCGGGCACGCACAGCCACTTGGCCGAGGCGCCGGTGGCGATGATCACCGTCCTGGTCTTCACCGCGCGTCCGCTCTCGTCCCACAGCGTGAAGGGGCGGGCCGAGAGGTCCACCTTCATCACGTTCTCCAGGTGAATGACCGTCCCGAACCGCTCCGCCTGGGCCTTGAACCGCTCCATGAGCTCCGGGCCGGTGATGGCCTCGGGGAAGCCCGGGTAGTTCTCGACATCGGTGGTGATCATCAGCTGGCCGCCTGGCACCCGGGCCGGGTCATCCAGAGCCGGTCCTCCGGCGTAGAGGACGGGCCGGAGGTTCGCCCGGGCGGCGTAGATCGCGGCGGTGTAGCCCGCTGGCCCGGAGCCAACGATGGTGACGGAATGCACGGTGTCGGCCATGGCGGAAAGAGTGCTACGAGGGTGGCACGAATGCCATGAATCTCGACCTGCTCGGGCGGGTGCCACTGTTCGAAGGCTTGAGCCAGGCCCAGCTCAAGAAGCTCGCCGGTGTCTGCGAGACGGAGCGGGTCCCCCGCGGCAAGTACGTGTTCCGGGAGGGCGAGCCCGGCGCATCGATGTACGTCATCGTCGAGGGGAGGGTCCGGATCTCCCGGCAGCTGCCAGGGATGGGGGAGGAGGCGCTGGCGATCCTCGATCCCGGTGCCGCCTTCGGGGAGATGGCGGTGGTGGAGGAGGGCGTGCGGTCGGCGGACGCGATCGCCCACGAGGGGGAAGCGGTCCTGCTGCGGATCGGCCGGGACCCGCTGGACCAGCTGCTGTTCACCGACAAGGAGCTGGCGTACTCGGTGCTCTGGGCGCTGGTGCGGACGCTGTCCGGCAGGCTCCGCGACACCAACGAGAAGATGAAGGCGCTCTTCGCGATGTCCAAGTTCTAGGACCTGGACGGCCGCCGCTGCGGACGGGGTGCTGAACCGGCGTTCAAGAGCACGCCGCAGGCACGTGACTTGCTCTGCTGCGCAGGGCCGTGGAGCGGGGATTTGCCGAGACAGAGGACGGACGACTTCGAGACTCGCGCGAGCGGCTGCTGGAGGCGCCGGACTCCCTGGACGACGCCGAGCTCCTCGGACTGCTCTTCGGCGGCCGGAGCCGGACGGTGCGCGGGCTCGGCGAGTCGCTGCTCGCGGCCGCGGGCGGGCTCCGGGCGCTGGCGAGCATGGAGCCGACCGAGCTGTGCACCGCCGCCGGCCTGGGTCGGGAGCGCGCCGCCCAGGTGCTGGCCGCGCTCGAGCTCGCCCGGCGCGCGCACCTCGCCCCGGACGGACGGCCCCGGCTGCGCACCGCCGGCGAGGTGTACCGCTACCTGGCGCCTCGCATCGCCCTGCTCCGGCACGAGGTCTTCCACGTCCTGTCGTTCAACACCCGGAACGTGCTGCTCGCGGATGCGCGGGTGGCGCAGGGGACGACGGACGCCTGCACCGTGGATCCGCGGGAGGTCTTCCGGGCCGCGCTCGCCGCCCGGGCCACCGCGGTCATCTTCGCCCACAACCACCCCTCGGGAGACCCGGAGCCGTCCGAGTCAGACTTGATGTTGACCCGCGAGCTGCAGGCCGGCGCCAGAATTTTCCACCTCCGCGTCCTGGACCACGTGGTGGTCGGAGCCGGGCGGTACGTCTCGCTGGCCCGGGCCGGGCTCCTCCAGGTGCTCCCTCCGGGCTCGGCGGAGGCGTTGACGGCGGGAGGCAAACGGTGAAGATGCGGAGCATGACGGAGCCGCTCCGGTTCCACGACGACGCGCGCGCGGAGCTCGAGCAGAGTTTCGGTCTCACCGCCTTCCGGCCGGGCCAGGTCGAGGTGGTGGATTCGGTCCTCGCCGGTCGCAACGTGGTGGTGGTGATGCCCACCGGTGCCGGGAAGAGCCTCTGCTACCAGCTGCCGGCGGTGATGCTGAAGGGGCTGACCCTGGTGGTCTCTCCGCTCATCGCCCTGATGAAGGACCAGGTGGAGCAGCTCGAGGCGCGTGGGATCCCCGCGACGCTGATCAACTCCACCGTCCCCGAGCTCGAGCGGGCCGAGCGCATCCGCCGGATGCGCGCCGGGGCGTACCGGCTGGTCTACGTGGCCCCGGAGCGATTCCGGAGCCCGAGCTTCCTCGACGCCCTCGGCGAGGTGGGGGTGGAGCTGCTGGCGGTGGATGAGGCCCACTGCATCAGCCAGTGGGGGCACGACTTCCGGCCGGACTACGCGCTGCTGGGGCAGGTACGGAAGCGGCTCCGGCCGCCGCGCACCGTGGCGCTGACCGCGACCGCCAGCCCCGAGGTGCGGGAGGACATCGTCCGGAGCCTGCTGATGAAGGACCCCCGGGTGTTCGTCGCCGGGTTCGACCGCCCCAATCTCTTCCTGGAGGTGCTGCGGATCTCGGGGGACGAGGAGCGCCGGGCGGCGTGCGCGCGGGTCATCGCCGAGGGCGGCAGCGGGATCGTCTACTGCGCCACCCGGAAGCAGGCCGACGCGATGCAGGCCGCCCTCCGGCTCCGCGGGCACGACCCGGTGGTCTACCACGCGGGGATGGACGAGGCGGAGCGGCACAAGGCGCAGGACCGCTTCATGGGCGACCCGTCGTCCGTGGCGGTGGCCACCAACGCCTTCGGGATGGGGATCGACAAGCCGGACATCCGTTTCGTCATCCACGCCAACATCCCGCGCGCAGTGGAGGCCTACTACCAGGAGGTGGGCCGGGCGGGCCGGGACGGGAAGGCGGCGCACGCGCTGCTCCTCTTCAACCACGCCGACGTCTTCACCCAGGAGCGGCTCATCGAGAGCAACCACCCGTCCGAGGCGGTCATTGCCGACGTGTGGAACGTGCTCCAGACGGCGGAGGTCTTCGCCCGGGGGCAGGAGGCGCTGGCCGCCGCGGTGGGGGCGAGCGAGTTCGAGATCTCGGCGGCGCTGCGCATCCTCGAACGCGAGGGGCTCGTCGAGATGCAGGCACCCGGGGCGGGCGCCCACGCGATCAAGGTTCTGGAGACGAAGGTGGAGCTGCACTCCCGCTCGGCGAGGGCCTTGCTGGAGACGCTCCTGGCGGATGCCGGTGCGGGCGGGACCCTGTCGGTCCAGCTCCGGGCGCTCTCGACCCGTTCCGGCCTTCAGGACAAGGACCTGCGCCGGGCGCTGTCGGCGCTGGAGCGGTCGAAGGCGATCTCGGTTCGCAAGCCCTTCGCCGGGCGGGCCATCCGGGCGCTCCGGCGCGTCCCCTTTCATGCACTGGACCTCTCGCTGGAGAAGGTACGCCGGCAGGAGCGCCGGGCGCTGCTCCTGCTCCGCCGGATGACCGACTACGCCTACGCGAAGAGCTGCCGGCGGGCGTTCGTGCTTGACTACTTCGGCGAGGACACGCGTCACCTCGACTGCAACGGCTGCGACGTCTGCACCGGTCAGCGGACGCGGATCGAGCTGCCGCCGCCGCGGTCGACCACGAAGTCCGGGGGCATCTACAAGTCCAGGGAGCGCGTCGCCGAGGGGCCGATGAACGACCAGGCCGCCGAGGCGCTGCGCCGGTTCCGCCGCGACCTGTCGCGGGACCTGGACCTGCCGCCGTTCATCCTCTTCACCGACAGGACGTTGCAGGCGCTGGCCACGGCGCTGCCGCTCACCCGGGAGGACTTCCTGGCGGTGAAGGGCACCGGAGCCACCAGCTGGGAGCGCTTCGGCCCCAAGGTCGTCGAGATCTGCCGCGGTGCCCTGGAGCAGTCACGGAAGGTGGAGAGCGGAAGCGCGGGCTGAGGAGCCATCCGCTCGCCGAAGCAAAATCCCGGCTCACGGTTCCACCGGCCGCCGCCGCCGGACCAGGAGCTCCCGCACCAGCAAGGTCGCCGCCGCCAGCGCCAGCGCCAGCACGAACACGAATCCCACCGCGGTGGCGCCAAACACCAGCCGCACCATCGACTCGCCGATGCGTCCGTCGGTGTAGGCCTCCTTGAGGGGGGCGAGCAGCCCCAGCCGCTCCAGCACCCGCGCGGGAAGCGCATCGAGCGCGTACGACACCCGCAGCACCGCGGTGGATGGAGCCTGCACGCGCAGCGCCTCCACCATCACCCCGATGGCCAGGTACAGCGCCGACAGCGCGAGCGCGTTGCCGGCGACGACCTGGAGGAAGCGCCTCGGGTTCACGGAGCCCGGGCCGCCCGCTTCTTCAGCGCGGGGAGGAGCTTCTTCACCCGGGCCAGGTCGGGCGACTTCGGGGCGAGGCGGGTGAAGTTCACGTACTCGTCGTAAGCCCGGCGGGCATCGCTGTCACCCCCCGCGACGTAGGCATCGGCGAGCGCCAGACGGGTCGGTCCGTCCGACGGGTCGAGCTGCACCGCCTTGATCAGCAGCTCGCGTGCCTTGGTCTCGTCGCGCAGCTTGCGGAGCACCAGCGCCTCGGCCAGAGCCGCGTCGGAGAAGTACGGCTGGAGCTCCACCGCCAGCTCGGCGCTGTGCTTCGCGTCCTGCACCCGGCCATTGGCCAGCGCCACCCGTGAGGCGGCCACCGCGGCCAGGGCCCGGTCGCTCGCCTTCGGTGCCGCCGACGAGAGCCCCTGCAGCTTCGACAGCTGCGGCTTGCCTGCGGCGGGCTTGAGCAGCACCTCGCCGGCCAGTGCGCAGACGCTGGTCGGGTCCTCGCGCCCCGCCGCCTGGTAGGCCTTCTGTGCCTGCTGGAGGTTGCCCTGGCGCGTGTAGGCACGGCCGATGGCGCAGAAGACCTCGCTGTCCTTGGGAGCCATCGTGTTCGCCTTCTGCAGCGCTGCGAAGCCGGCGCGGCCATCACCCCTGGTGAACATGAGGCTCGCCCGGAGCCGGTGGGACTCGGCGTCCTGCGGGTCGAGCTTCAGCGAGCGGTTCACCGCCGCCTCCGCCTCCTTCCACTTGCCCTGCTGCGCGAGCGCCAGGGCGATGTCCTTCTGGGCGGCGGCGCTGGACGGGTTCTCCGCGGCCCACGCCTCGGCCTGGGCCAGCGAGTCGGCCGGCTTGGCCAGGGCGAGGAATACCCGGGCGAGCGCGTGCCGGCTCTCGCCGTGGGCGCGGTTGCGCTGGATGGAGAGCTGGAGCGGCTCCACCGCCCGCTCGGGAGAGCCGGAGAGCCACACCAGGCGCCCCAGGGAGCACGCGCCCTCGTAGTCGCGGGGGTCGCGGCTGGCACCCTCGAACTGGGCCTTGGCCCGGTCGAGGATGCCCCGCTGCCAGTAGACCTTCCCCAGCGCCACTGCCACGTCGGCCCGCGGGCGCTTCGCCGCCCCCAGGGTGCGCTCCAGCACCGACTGCGCCTTGTCCGGATCACCCTCGGCGGCGTCGGCCAGCGCGAGCCAGGCGACCGCCTCGATGGGGAACTTGCCGGCGACCGACGTCCGGGCCAGCTCGGCCCGGGCGCGCTTCCAGTCCTTCAGACGGCCCCAGGCGATGCCCCGGAGCAGGGACATGCGCCGGCCGGCGTCGTCGGCGAAGCGCTGCAGGAGCTCGCGCTCGCGGTCGCGGCCGAGCAGCACCCGCCCCAGGGCCTCCTTGGCCTCTTCGCTCTTCGGCCGCTGCTTGACCGCGGCCTCGAGGGACCTCTGCGCCGCGGCGAGGTCGCCGCTCGCCCGCAGCGCGTCGCCGAGCGCCACCTGGAAGTCGAAGGCGCGCTTGCCGGCGGAGGACGCTCCCTCGGTGAGCACCCTGACCGCCTGGTCGTGCGCCCCGTTCGCCGAGAGCAGCCGGCCGCGGTCGAGCGCGCGCCGGGCGGCCATCTCCGGGGTCAGCGCGTCGGGAACCAGCTTGTCCACCTCGGCCAGCGCCTGGGTGAGGTCCTGCTCCAGGGCGAACCGGCTCTCGGCCTCGCCGAGGGCGCGGCCCGGATGGTCGGGCGAGAGCTGCTCGGCGGTGCCATAGACGGTGAGCGCCGCCGCGTCGTCGCCCGCCTCGCGGTAGTAGTCGCCGAGGGCGACGAGGGCGCGCACGTTGCCCGCGTTCAGCTCCAGGGCGCGCTTGAAGTGGAGCACCGCGCCCTTGGCGTCACCCTTGGCCAGGAGCAGCCGCCCCGCGGCGTCGTGCACCTCGCTCAGGTCCAGCGGCGAGTCGAGGATGGCCTTCCGGGCGGCGTCGCGCTCGGTGCCCTCGGCGGCCATCGCCCGGGCGACGAGCACCAGCCCGGGGTGGCTGGTACCGATCTTCGGCCGGGCGAGCGCGGCCGCCGCTTGCGCCCGGTCCTGCGGCGTCCCGCCGTGCTCGTCGGCGAGCATCGCGTGCGCGTAGGCCTTGAAGTCCCACGCCTCGATGCTGTCCTCCTCCATGCGCAGCGCCTGGGCGAGTGACTCGAGGGCGGCCCGGTCCCCGGCGGCGGTGTCAAGCGCCAGCGCCTTGCGCGCCGACGACAGCGCGTCGGCCAGGTTCCGGCCCTGGTTCACCACCCGGGTGTGCCGGTAGACCAGGCCGCCGGCCACCACCGCCACCGTCGCCACGATGGCGATGGCCAGCTTCAGGGCGTGGACCTGGAGCCAGCTCCTCTGCTTCGCCTTCTCGTCGACCCTTGCCCGGAGCGTCTTCTCGTACTCCTTGGCGATGGCCTCGGTGGTCCCGGTGGTCAGCGGGCGCTTCACCGCCGGCATCGATCCGGTGGGCAGCGGCGCGTCGGGCACGTCGGCGAGGAGGCTCGGCTCGGTGACGTCGTTCGTGCCCGCCTCGCCGCCGCGCGGCTCGCCTCCGCTGGCGCGGGCGCTGGCCGGGTAATCGGCCGGGCCCGGTGCGGTCGGTCCGTCGCCCACCGCGGAGAAGGAGCCCGAGCCCTTCCGCTCGGGCAGCGGAGTGAAGCCAGCCGCCTCGCTCAGCGCCTCGGGCGGAGGAGGCGGCGGCATCGAACCGGTGCGGGTCGGGCGAACGGCCGCCGCGCTCCCGCTGGGCGACCCGTTGGTGCGTGGGCGAAGCGGGCGCTCCGGGGGGTTGTCGAGCACCGCCGGGCGGATGGTGGGCGCCGGGCCGCCGGCGAGCGCCGCTTGCGTCTGCTCGAGCCAGACCTTCACCTGCTCGTCCCCGGGGGAGAGCGCAACCGCCTTGCGCAGCAGCGGCAGCGCCGAGCGGTACAGCCCCTTGCTCACCAGGACCTCGGAGATGAGGTGGTAGGCCAGCGGGTCCTGGCGGTCCACGGCGACGGCCCGGTCGAACTGCTCCATGGCCTCGGCGGGCCGGCCGAGCCCGATGAGCGCCTTCCCCCAGAGCACGTAGCCGTGGATGCTGTCCGGATGGTGGACGAGCCCCTGTTGACACACCTCGGCCGCGCGGGCGTTCTCACCCTCTTCGACCAGCACCCGAGCCAGCTCCACGAAGAGGGTGGAGGTGGGATCGGTGGCGAGGAGCTGCTCGTACCGCTCCACCAGGGATTCGGGCATCGTTGTCAGCCGATGAAGGCTACCACGCGCCCCCTCCTCGCCTGCCTGCTCCTCGGTGTCGTCGGATGTCACGAAGGGGGCGCAACGCAGGCCAAGCTGAAGAGCACGTACGAGGACTTCGAGCTCAAGGCGCGCTGGAGCGAGTCGGCGGCGGTGGCGCAGATGCTGGTCCCCGAGCGACGCAGCCAGTTCCTCGCTGCGCGCGCCCGCGACGGGTCGAACCTGAACATCACCGACATCGAGCTGGTGGACGTCGTCCCGAGCGAGAGCGGGGAGCGCGCCACCGTCACCTCACGCTGGCGGTGGTTCCGCCTGCCCTCCACCTCGGAGCAGGCCCAGGAGGCCAAGGCGGTGTGGGTCGCCCGGGGCGGGGAGTGGCTGCTGGAGTCGATGCAGGGTGGGCCCTACCCGGACCTCTCGCCCCGCTGATTCCCCAAAAAAAAGCGCCCACCGCCCCGGGGCCGGCCGGGACGGTGGGCGTCAGGCGTCCCCCAATGGGACGCCCTCACATGTCCACATGGACGAGCAACACGGGTGCCATGAGCCGCCTTCGGTGTTTTCAGGAGCTTGGAAGGCGCATTCACTGGTGGTCTTCGTCCGGCGTGGGGGAAACCACGACGTCTGTGTCGTGGTCTCAGGGAAGGAGTTCGAGCGGGCGAGCTCAGACCGTCAGCAGCGGCTCCGTGGCCCGCCATGCCCTGGTGACAGACCCACAGGCACCGGCGTTGCCCGTGGGGAACGCGGCGGGGATCGAGCACCGCACGCGATCGCCAGGCACGTGGCTGGCCCGCACTCCGGGCCTGGCAGGTTGCAACGTGAGCGACGGAAGCCCCGCAGATTCCCAGGTCGTCACGGAGGGCCGGGCCGTGCGCCACCCTCCCTGGCTGGCCGGGCGTCGAGGGTGAACCCTCCGGGTGCACTCGATGAACGCCAGATTGCGTTCCACGTCCCCGAACGATCCCAGAGTCGGGTGGGGGTGTCTGGCAGCGGTCGTGTCAGCGCGCCGATTGACGCCTCGGGGACGTGGAATGCGATTCGGGGATGCCGGCTGCAACTCCACATCCCGAAACGGACCCTTCCACGCTCGAGAAAGGTCGACTCCACCGCCCCCCCCCCGCCCAAGGGACAAATCGTTCGGGGACGTGACGTGCAATCTCACGATCCAAAGTGCTCGCGTGAACGGGCTTTTCCGCTCTGTCGCGAGATGTGTCCGTCCGGATCGCCGAAGCGCTCGGGGATCGCGCAGGCCGCCCGGTCATGCCTCGAGGTCAGCGCCTCGCAGTCCCCGACTGCTTCAGGGCTCTGCCGGCGCTCGTCCGAGTCGCTCCCGGTCGTGCCTCGAGACCCGCGGCCACGTTCACCACGCCGGACACGCGCCCTCACACGCCCGGCCACCGGCCCCAGGCGGCTCAGCCTGTCACGCCGCCGCCCGCTCTCCGTCGACCGATCGAATGGTGTCCTTCATCGAGTGCTGGGGGACCCAGCCCACGTCGGTCCGCCACCGGCTGCCGTCCACCATGCAGAGGAACTGGATGTGGTCCAGCTCCGGCGGGGGGAAGCTCGCCAGACGGTACCGGAACAGCGTGCCCAGCAGCAGCCGGGCGATGGGGTGCGGCACCGGGATGGGCGTCCTGCCCAGCTCGCGCAGCACGGCAGAGAGCGGCACCTCCCCGGGACCGACAACGTTGTAGACACCCTTCAGCCCCGGCCGGAGCGCCTCCACCATCGCCCGGGCGGCATCCTCCTGGTGGATGAGCTGGAGCATCGGGTCGAACCCGGCCAGCACCCACGGGTGCCGCAGCCGCAGGTAGTTCGAAGGGGCGTTCCGGATCGTGGGCCCCAGGATGTGCACCGGCCGGAGAATGACGGTCTCGATGTCCGGGTGCCGCCAGAAGAATCCGTGGGCGAGCATGTCGACCTCGATCAGGTCGCGGACGCCCGAGAAGCGCGAGGCCGCCATCAGCGGGGCATCCTCGGAGAGGAAGTTCGAGTTGTCGGGGCTCGGGCCGTAGACGTTGGCGCTGGAGAGGACCACCACCTTCTTCACCCCGTACTTCGCCACCGCCTCCAGCACCCGGGTGGTGCCCACCACGTTGAAGGAGTGGTGCTCCTCCGAGGACATCCGGGGGTCGTGCATGATCCCCATGTGGATGACCGCCTTCACGTCGTGGATGCGGAAGACGTCCTCGGCCTTCTTCTTGCGGAGATCCAGCTGGAAGAGCTCCACGTCCTTCGGGGCACCGGGGAACGGCCGGCGGTCGAGGCCGACGATGCGCTCGGTCCGGTGGAGCAGCTTGGTGAGCGTGCGCCCGAGGTTCCCGCCGATGCCGGTGACCACCACCACCTGTCGGGCCTCGGCGCTCATCGGCTCGCTCACCAGAAGACGCTCTTCCGCTCCTCGAGGCCCTGCTGGAGCAGGCCCTGCAGCGTGGTCTTCACCACCCGGACCTTCTTGTCCAGCTCGGTGTCCTCGTCGTCCGGGCTCCCGGAGAACGTCAGCGGATCGCCGAAGTACAGCCGGTACTTGGTGGGCAGCGGAATGGGCGTCACCGTCACCGGGAGCGCCGGAAAGCCGATCAGCTTGCCCACCGAGCGAAGATTCAGCAGGGCCGGGGCCTGCTCCTCCGAGCCGATGATGGCCACCGGCACGATGGGCGTCGCCGTCTCCAGCGCCAGCCGCATGAAGCCGAGGCCGAACTGCTTGAGCTGGTAACGCTCGGGCCAGAGCTTGCTGATTCCCGGCACCCCCTCGGGGAACACCATCACCGCCTCGCCCATGTTGAGCAACCGCCGGCAGTTCTCCGGCGTCCCGACGATCTGCCCGCTCCGGGCGAAGATGGTCGACACGTAGGGCAACGAGGCGGCCCACTTCTCGGTCATCGCCCGGACCAGGCGCGGCGGATCGTGCTCCAGGAGCATCGCCACGCCCACCATCGTCCCGTCAATGGGGATCTGCCCGGCGTGGTTGCCCACCAGGAAGACCCGTCCGCTTGGCACCCGCTCGATGCCGTGCGTCTCCACCCGGAAGTACTTCTTGTAGAGCCAGACGAACGGCGCGATCGCGGCCAGCGCGTAGTCGGGGTCGAAGCCGAAGGGGTCCACCCCGAACTCGCTGTTGCTCCGCTTCGCCATCGCCTCCAGCGCCGGCCCGCGGTCCCCGGCCAGCTCCAGGGTGAGCCGCTTCAGTCGCTGCCTCGTCTGCTCGCTCCAGCGCTCGAACATGGGGTCCGGGGCGTCCCTTCTAGCTGACTGCGGCCGCCCTGACCTCACCGACTGCAGCCCGCCGTACGACACCCCGACCTAGCTGCGAGCGCTGTCCTGGACCGCCAGCGACCGGGCGGCCTCCCGGAGCGGCACGAGCTGGAAGTCCCGGGCCACCCACTCCATGACTTGCCGGAGCCGGGCGAGCTTGGTCGACAGCGGGAGGCGGAGGTCGGGCTGGGCGCGGGCCAGCTCGGGCGGCAGCCCGTCCTCCGGGCCGAGGACATCCACCGCGTGCAGCTCCAGCGAGAGGAACGGGTCCCCCCGGAGCCGGGTGTAAGCCGCGCGCACCATCGGCCACGGCGCGAGCACCACGAAGGTGCCGATGAACGGAATCCGGGCGCCCGGCGTCACCGACATCGGCAGCTCGAGCAGTGGCGCCGCCCCGCGCCGCTCGGGCCGATCCGGGTCGGGCCGATAGGGCAGGCGCGGGGCGAGCAACACGCGAGGGGTGTCGAGGATGGCGACCGAGCGGCGGCCCCGGAGCCGGAGCCAGCCCAGGGTGAGCGCCTTCGCCGCCCAGTAGGGCGCCGCGGGGAAGATGCTCGCGTCGTAGGCGTACCCCCGGGCGACCACCGCGCGGAGCAGCGCCGGCGAGAGCGTGTACCCCGGGGCACGGAACCCGAGCGGAGACACCGCCCCCAGCGAGGCGAGCACCCCCTCGGCCTGAGCGAGGTCGCGGTCAATGTCCCCGGGCGGGGCGCGCGACAGGGCATAGGCGTGAGCGTGGCTGTGGCTCCCCAGCTCGTGCCCTCGCCGGAGCGCGTCCTCGAGCGGCGGGCGGCCGGCCTGGTCCACCTCGGCCCCGATGACGAACAGCGTGCCCCGGCCGCCCACGCCCTCCAGCAGCTCGGCGAACCGGGGAACGGCGACTCGATGGACGAGGCTCCGCGCCTCCGCTGTGACCACCTCCGACCGCAGCCCGTGCAGGGCCGCGTAGTGCGGCAGGCCGTCCAGGTCGATAGAGATGGAAGCCAGCCCGGTCATGCAGCCGCTCACCCGCCCCGGACCTGGATGACCCACACCAGCTTCGCCACCTGTCGGAGCACGTTGGGCACCCGGCGCAGGAGGTGGACGGAGGGCTGCCGCCTCTCCTCGAGCCGGATGGGAATCTCCAGCACCCGGATACCCGTCGCGCCAGGCGCGGACCACGAACTCGGAGGCGAAGACATCGCGGTCCACCACGCAGGACCGCGCCACCGGCACCAGCCGCTCGCGTCGGAACGCCTTCAGTCCGTGGGTGTCGGTGCCCTGGAACCCCAGGAGCAGCCGGAGCAGACCGTTGTGGACCCGCGTCGCCACCCGGCGGATGAGGGGCCGACGGTCCACCGCGCCCCGCGCCGCCTTGCTCCCCACCACCATGTCCAGGCCCGGGTCGCCGAGCAGCTTCAGCGCGCTGTCGTAGAACGTCAGGTCGCAGAGGTCGATCTCGTCGCAGAACACCAGCTCGCCGCGGGCCTGGAGCATCCCCTGCTTCAGGGCCGCGCCGTAGTTGGGCGTGGAGCAGTGGAACCAGCGCAGACGCGGGTTCGCCGCGGTCAGCCGCTCCAGCAGCGCCGGGGTTCCGTCGGTGGAGCCGTTCTCGGCCAGCAGCACCTCGTAGTCGAGGCCCCGGGCATCGAGGCCGGCGGTGAGCTCGGCCAGGGCGGAGGGGAGGATGCGCTCCTCGTTGTACACCGGGATGACCACGGTCAGCCGCGGGGCAGCCATCACGCGCGCTCGACCTGCTCCGCGGCCGCGCGCCCTCCGAGCAGCGCGTCCTCCATCGACGAGTACTCCCAGTTCCCGTAGCGGCCAGCGGTGCGAATGCCCACGCCGGACAGGAAGTCGATCACCCTCTGGCGGGCCGGTCCGTAGTGGGCGTCGTACAGCACGTAGGCGTTCCGGATGACGCGCGGCTCGGTGAAGAGCACGTCGGCCGCGCCGTGGATCATCTTCGCACGGACCAGGTCCTCCACCGCCGCCCGGGCGCAGGCCTGGGGGGAGCGGGGCCCGGAGTACTCCACGTAGAACGACGAGGTCCCCTCCGGCGCCGTGCCGGGGAAGACCGCCGAGGGGGAGCCGATGCGGTAGGTCGTGAACTCGGGCTCGGGCGTGTACACCCAGTGCCAGGGCTGGAGGTTGGGCCCGCGCACCCCCACCGCCACCCAGGTGACGTCGGTCGCCCGGAGCTTCCCGGCCGCGGCACGTACCTCGTCGGGCACCCGGTGGAGCAGATCGACCAGGAGCGGCAGCGGCAACGTCGACACCAGCGCCGACCAGTGGACCTCGCTGCCATCCGAGAGACGGGCCAGCCGGCGCTCCCAGTCGAGCGCCACGGGCTCCGTTCCGACCCGGACCTCGTTGGCCGGAGCCAGCGAGGCCACCGAGCCCGTCGAGCCCACGGTGACCTCCCGGAAGAGCGCCCGGGCGAGCGCCTCGATGCCGCCCTGCTTCGGGTACACGAACGTCGCGTTGTAGCCGAGCGCGTCCGAGCCGAGCCCCAGCGCTCCGTCCACCACCTCGCGCAGCGTCGGCTTCGGCACGAACCGCCCACACCAGGCGGCGCTCAGCTCGCGCGGCGGCACGCCGAAGAGCTTGGTGTTGTACGGCACCATGAAGTTCTTCGCGAAGCCCGCCCCGAGATGGCGGAGGATGAACTCCTCGAAGTTGGCCGGTTCCCGCTCGCGCAGCGCCCGGCCGCCCTCCCCCACCGTGGCCTCCACGAAGCCCAGGAGGTTCTCCGCCACCACCTCGGCCGGCAGACCATGGGTGTTCACCTGGTAGGGAAACCGGGTGAACACGCCCCGGGTGAAGACCGCCGCTCTCCTGGCGACGGTCACCAGCCCACCCGGGAGCAGCCGCTCGTGCACCAGGGCCTTCATTTCCGGGTCCCGGAGGTGGAGCCAGTGGCCGGTGGGGTCGAAGCGGAAGCCGCCGTGCATCGTCTCGGTGCGGACCAGCCCGCCGACGCGTGACTCCTTCTCCACCAGCAGCCACGGCCGGTGGAGGTGGAACGCGGTGGAGAGCCCGGCGAGGCCGCCGCCGAGGATGAGCACGGGCTCGATGTGGGTGTTCACGCTCACGGCTCGGACGGCTCGCCTAGCACGAGAACTCCCGGGCAGTCTGCTAGCCTCCGGTCTCTCCCCATGCGCGTCACGTGTCCGTCCTGCCAGACGGCGTACAACATCGACGAGCGGCGAATCCCTCCCGGTGGCGCCAAGCTCAAGTGCAGCACCTGCCAGACGCTGATTCCTCTGCGTCCACCGGAGGCCGCCGCGCCCGCGCCTGCGCCCGCGCCCTCCATGGCCGGGGTGCGGTTCAACGAGGGCGCGGTGCCCTTGCCCGGACTCGGCCTCGGCGCGCCGGTGCCTCCGTCCGCCACCGGGCTGCCGCAGATCACCCCGCGCGCTCCCGAGCCGGCCCCGGTGGCGCAGTCGCTCACCACCGGTGTCATCCCGCTGCCGCCGGCCCGGGCCCCCACCCCCGGCGCAATCCCACCCCTCACCGCCGCGCCCCCGGCCCCCCCGCCCCGGCGCGCGGACCGCACCATGGTCGCCGCCCCGTCGGGCGGGGCGGTGCAGCTGCCCGCGCCGTCGACGGCGGCACGCACCGGCCAGGGCGTCCCCGCTCCGCCCTCGGTCTTCGCCCCTCCGCCGCCGCTCGCCCCCGGGCGTCCGTCGAGCGCGTTTGGCACGTCCAGCTCTGCCGTGCCGATGCCTCCTCCAGCGGTGGCCCCGCTGCTGGCGCCGGCTCCTCCGGCCGTGCCCCCGGATTCGCCGTTGCCCAGCTTCGAGGAGGCGAGCTTCGACGATGGCGCGCTGTCGGACGCGGGCGCGCAGGCGGAGGGTGACGGCTGGCCTGCCGACGACGGCTCCTACGGCGCCGAGCCGCTGCACGAGGACACCCCGGCCGAAGGAGCCGAGCCGGTGACACCGGCCGAGGCCACCGCTCCCCACTCCGACGAGGACGGGGAGCCGTGGGATCCGGGGACCTCGCCGGACTTCGGCACCATCGACCTCGGCGGCGACGACGCCAACGCCACCGCCCTCCCCATCCCCGCCGACGACCCGCTGCCCGCGGGCGACGAGGCGGCGTGGACCGAGCCCCCACCTGCCGCACCGGACATGCTCGACCTCTCCAACCTGCCGCAGACCCACGCGCTGAAGGAGCTCGACGGCGGTCCGGCGGCAGACCCGCTGGAGTTCGACCCCACCCGCCGCTCGCCGGAGGACCTCGAGGCCGACCTCTCCAGCCCGCTCCCGGCGGGGGTGCGCCCGGCGGAGGATGGGCTCGAGGTGCTCGGCTTCCTGGACGAGGCGGCGAAGGAGATCCGCCCGCGCTCCGGCCGCGTCACCCGGTACCACGTGCGGCGGAGGAGCGGGAAGGTGTTCGGGCCATTCGAGCCGGGGGTCATCGTCAAGATGCTCGAGGACGGCCAGCTCCTGGGAAGCGAGGAGGTGTCCACCGACGGCGATGCCTGGACTGGCATGGCGGCGGTCCCCACCTTCGCCCAGGCGATGCAGCGGCTCGTCTCCGCCCCCACGGCCGCCCCTGCCGCCCCGCCGAAGATCGCCGCTGCGCCGGCCGCCCCACCGCCCAAGCTCGACCTGGACCAGCTCGCCCAGGCGTACGGCGGCCGGATGGCCGTGGTCAGCGTGGTGGACGGCGAGGCCCAGTCCCGGCGGCGCAAGCGGTGGCTGGTCCTGGGCGCCGGGGCGCTCGGGGTGCTCGTCCTCATCGGCGCAGGGGCGAGCCTCCACCTCACCCGGTACGGTGCCTTCGGCCTTCGCTGGCTGTTCCCGTCCCACGTGTCGGCCAGCTCGGCCGAGGGGAAGACCTTCACCGAGGCGAAGGCCGGGCTCGCCGAGGACACCTGGCCCGGGCTCCGGAAGGCGAGGAGCCAGCTCGAGGGCCTCCTGTCCCGCGGCGCGTACCCCGAGGTGCGCGCGGTGTGGGCGCAGTCGGTGTTCTTCGAGCAGCGGCGCTGGGGCACCGCCAATCCCTCGCAGCTCGCCCAGGCCACCGCCGCGCTGGAAGACCTCACCGTGCTCCCGAAGGGGAACCCCGAGCGGCTCAAGGCGGAGATCGGCCAGGCGCTGCTGGGCAAGCAACCGGACGTGGCGCTGGGGCTGATCCGCGCGGCGAAGCTCGACGCCGAGGGCCCTCTGCTCGAGGCCGAGGCGCTCCTCCAGAAGGGCCAGGCGGCCGAGGCAGCCACGGTCCTCGACGGCGCGGTGAAGGCCGCACCCTCGGGCGCCGGGTGGCATGCGCTCGGGCTCGCCCACCTCGCGCTGAAGAAGCCCGACAAGGCGAAGGCCGACTTCGAGGCGGGCCTCAAGATTTCCCCGCAGCACCTCTCCTCGTCGCTGGAGCTCGCCCAGCTCGCGCTCGGGCGGAAGGAGCCGCCGGCGGTGCTCAATGCGCTCGAGCCGGCGCTGGCCGAGCCCAAGGCGCTCGCTCCACCCGAGCGGGCCCGTGGCCTCGCGCTCAGGGGTGCGGCGCTCCTCATGCAGGGCAAGCCCGCGGACGCGGTGGCCGGGCTGGAGGAGGCAGCGAGGGTGGACCCGAACAGCGTCTTCGCCAAGGGCACCCTGGCCCGCGCCTACTCGGCCATGAAGCAGGACGAGAAGGCGCTTCCGCTGTGGAAGACCGCGGTGACCGGCGAGCCGGACAACCCGGTGTGGGCCGACGGGCAAGTGCAGTCGCTCGCCGCGCTCAAGAAGTCCGAGGAGGCGCTGGCGGCGGCGACGAAGGCCCGCGCCGCCTTTCCCAAGGACGAGCAGACCGCGCTGGTGGTCGCCCGCGCACAGGAGCTGCTCGACCGGATGACCGACGCCGAGTCCAGCTACAAGGCGGCCACCCAGCTCGACCCCACCGACCTCGACGCGGCCCTCGGCCTGGCCCGCCTGTACCTCCGCCAGCGCCGCCCCAGCGAGGCGCGGGCGGCGCTCGCCGGGGTCACCGAGAAGCAACCCCAGAACGCCCGGCTCCGCCTGGGCCTCGGCGAGCTGGCGCTGGCCACCGGGGAGCTGTCCACGGCGCAGACCGAGTTCGAGCGCGCCACCTCCCTCTCGCCCGAGATGCCCGAGGCCTGGGTGGCTCGGGCGCGGCTGGCGCTGGAGCGGCGCGCATGGAAGGAGGCACGCCTCCTGTCGGAGAAGGCACTGTCGCTCGACCCCGACGTCGTCGACGGCCGGCTGACCCACGGCATGGCGCTGTGGAAGCTCGGGGACCTGGACGAGGCGGCCAGGGAGCTCGAGGCCGCCCGGAGCGCCGGGCCCAACCACCGGCTGGAGGTGGCCCTGGGCGCGGTGCGGTTCGAGAAGGGCGACCTCGACGGCGCCACCTCACTCCTCCAGGACGTGCTGAGGGCCGAGCCCGGCAACCCCGAGGCAAACTTCTGGATGGCGCGGGTGCACGCCAAGAAGGGCGACTACAGCCTGGCGCAGGAGTCCATCCGCGCCGCGCTCGATCGCGCGCCCACCCGCGCGACGTACCAACACGAGCTGGGGAAGATTCTCCAGGCCGCCGGGAAGACCCCGGAGGCCGTCGAGGCCTGGAAGCAGGCGGTGAAGCTCGACCCGGGCTACGCCGATGCCTGGGAAGCCATCGGCCAGGCCTATCTCGACGCCGGCCGGTACAAGGACGCCATCGGCGCGTTCGAGGCCACGCTCAAGGCCGATCCCGGCCGGGCCCGGGTGCAGGGCAGCATCGGCGATGCGTACTTCCAGGCCAGCAAGTGGCAGCAGTCCATCGCCAGCTACAACGCCGCACTCAAGGCCGACCCGAGCCTGACCGGCCTCTATTACCGCCTGGGCCGGGCCTTCAGCGAGATGGGCCAGCACGACAAGGCGATCGGCTTCTACGAGCGCGCGCTCTCGGCGAAGCCCGACGACGCACAGGCCTGGTACCACCTGGGCTACGCGCTCAAGGAGCGGGGGAAGAAGCGCGAGGCGGTGGCCGCCTTCCAGAACTACCTGGCCAAGGCGCCCGACGCCAAGGACCGGAAGGACATCGAGGACGAGATCTACTACCTGTCCAAGTAGTGCTAGAGGCTGCAGCCGTCATGCTGGACCTCAAGTACGTGGCGCAGAACTTCGACGCGGTGGTGGAGCGCCTCAGCGCCCGCGGCGGGAACCTGGACCTCGGAGACTTCCGCACGCTGGTCAACGAGCGCCGTGTGCTCTACGTCTCGCTCGAGTCGCTGCAGGCCCGTCGCAACGGCGCCAACGAGGAGATGAAGCGGGCGGCGAAGCAGGACCCGGCCGCCCTCGAGCGGCTGCGCGGTGACCTCCGCGCCCTGAGCCAGGAGATCAAGGAGCAGGAGAAGCAGCTCGCCCTGGTGGAGGAGCGGCTGTCGGCGATGCTGCTCACCCTGCCCAACGTGCCGGACCCCTCGGTGCCGGTGGGCGCGGGCCCCGAGGACAACGTGGTGGTGCGGACCTGGGGTGAGCCGCCGCGGATGCCCTTCACCCCGAAGCAGCACTTCGAGATCGGCGAGGCGCTGGGGCTGCTCGACTTCGAGCGCGCGGCGAAGGTGTCCGGCAGCCGCTTCGCCTTCTACCGGGGCGACCTCGCCCGGCTGGAGCGGTCGCTGGTGGCCTTCATGATCGACGTCCACACCGGGCGCGGCTACTCCGAGCTGCTCCCGCCGTACCTCGTCACCCGGGCGGCGATGACCGTCACCGGTCAGCTCCCGAAGTTCGAGGAGGACGCGTTCAAGACGGTCGGGCCGGACGAGCGGTTCCTCATCCCCACCGCAGAGGTGCCGGTCACCAACTACCACGCCGACGAGATCCTCGACGGCGAGCGGCTCCCCCTCCGCTACACGGCCTACAGCCCCTGCTTTCGCGCCGAGGCGGGCTCGGCCGGCAAGGACACCCGCGGCCTCATCCGCCAGCACCAGTTCCACAAGGTGGAGCTGGTGAAGTTCACGAAGCCCGAGCAGTCCATGGAGGAGCTGGAGCGGATGGTGGACGACGCCACCGAGGTGCTGCGCCGGCTCGGGCTGCACCACCGAGTGGTGCTGCTCTGCACCGGGGACATGGGCTTCGCCTCGATGAAGACCTACGACGTGGAGGTCTGGCTCCCCGGACAGGGTACCTTCCGGGAGATCTCCTCGTGCAGCAACTGCGGCGACTTCCAGGCACGGCGGGGGAAGATCCGCTTCCGCCCAGGCCCGGGGGAGAAGCCCCAGCTCTGCCACACCCTGAACGGCTCCGGCCTGGCCGTGGGGCGCACCCTCGTCGCACTGCTGGAGAACGGCCAGCGCGAGGACGGCACCGTGCGGCTGCCGGACGTCCTCGGTCCGTACATGGGCGGGCGGACCGAGTTACGTTCCGCCTGAGCCCCCTGGTTGCAACGGAGGCCGAATCGAGTATGAAGGCGGCCCTTTTCGGCCGTCCTGCCTGGGAGGAATGGCCGAGCGGCTGAAGGCAGCGGTCTTGAAAACCGCCAAGGGTTCACGCCCTTCGTAGGTTCGAATCCTACTTCCTCCGTCGAGCGGTGGTTCTTTGAGTGGTCGCAGGTTTGGAGAGATGGCCGAGAGGCTGAAGGCACAGGTTTGCTAAACCTGCATATCCGAAAGGGTATCGAGGGTTCGAATCCCTCTCTCTCCGTTGCAAGGTGGTGTCCGAGAGGGTAGGAGGCCGCTCGCTGCTCTTTGAAATCCCCGCCTGGTACGCGCCCTTAGCTCAGTTGGATAGAGCGTCGGACTACGAATCCGAAGGCCAGAGGTTCAAATCCTCTAGGGCGCGCCATTTCCCCCCTCGATCCCCGATGGAAGACGACGACGAGCGGTGCATGCGCGAGGCACTCCGGCTGGCCGACGAGGCCGCGGCCCTCGGCGAGGTGCCGGTCGGCGCCGTCGCCGTGCACGAGGGCGTGGTCGTCGGCCGTGGGTCGAACCGCCGCGAGACCGACCGCGACCCGTTCGCTCACGCCGAGATGCGCGCACTCTCCGAAGCTGCCCGGGTGCTCGGCCGGTGGCGGCTATCGGGCGTGTCGCTGATCGTCACCCTCGAGCCGTGCTCGCTGTGTGTCGGTGCGGCGCTGCAGGCCCGGGTCGACCGGATCGTCTACGGCGCACCGAGCCCGAAGGCCGGAGCGCTCGGAGGGCTGTTCGACCTGAACGCCCTGCCCCACAATCACCGGCTCGAGGTCCGGCGGGGCGTGCTGGAGGCCGAGTGCGGGGAGCGGCTGACCCGGTTCTTCCAGGGTCTGCGGGGGCGGGACGTTGAAAACTGAATCGCTGGAGAGCTGGCCGAGTGGTCGAAGGCACCTGACTCGAAATCAGGCGTACCGGCAACGGTACCGTAGGTTCGAATCCTACGCTCTCCGCTCGCTGGAGAGGTGGCCGAGCGGTTGAAGGCACACGCCTGGAACGCGTGCATATCTGAAAGGGTATCGTGGGTTCGAATCCCACCCTCTCCGCTGCTAAGGAGCTCTGGAGCAACAGCTTGTGGTCGGGACGACGCGGGGACGTGAACCCCGCCAGATCCGGAAGGAAGCAACGGTAGCGCACCTTCGCGTGTGTCCCGGCCGTTCCCATCTCGTCGGTCCGTTCGCATCTTCGGGGCTCTCCCCCGGAGGTGCGGACGGACATGGCGGACACCAGCGTCACCAAGGTCGACGGCGAGAAGAGCCCGGTCGGGCGCATGGGACAGCGGTATCTCGCCTCGGGAGTTCGGCTCTCGATGCGGCTGTGGCTCGATGAGGAGCCCGGCGAGGCAAAGCCCGCGGTGCGGAGGGACTACGAGACGGTCGGGTACGTGCTGCGGGGGCGGGCCGAGCTGACCCTCGAGGGGCAGACCGTGCGGCTCGAGCCCGGGGACAGCTGGGTGGTGCCGAAGGGCGCCGAGCACAGCTACCGGATCCTCGAGACCTTCTCCGCGGTGGAGGCCACCAGCCCGCCGGCGGAGGTGCACGGGCGAGACGAGGAGGCGCGCTGAACAGGGGCGCTGGCGCGCGGCCGTCATCCGAGCGGTTTTCAGCGGCCCAGGATCGTCTCGCGTCCATCGCGCCCGAGGATCCGGAACCCGGAGGCCTGCAGCTCGGCCAGCGCGCGGTCCTCGAACGTCACCACCCGGTTGAAGCGCCGGTCACGCATCGCCACCTGGAACGCGCCGTCCTGCGGCCAGTCGCAGGTGAGCCAGGGGATGCGCTTCCCCACGTAGAAGAAGCCACCCGAGCCCCAGAGCCCCTCGTTCACGATGAGCAGCCCGGTGACCTCCGCCGGCCGGGTCGCCTTGACGATTGCCCGGAACTCATCGCCGCGCAGGTCGCGGTACGGCGCCGCCGAGAAGACCGTCAGCAGCAGGGCGACGGCCGCCAGCCCGACGCGGTGCCACATCGCCCGGAGTCGCTCGAGCAGCGCAGCCAGCCCCGGCGCCGCCTCGGCGACCAGCAGCGCCTCCACCGGATAGAGGAAGCGCTCCTCCTTGTGCGTCGTCTGTAGAAGCGCCACGAGCATGAGGGCCGCCATCGCTCCGGCCACGCCCACCCGCGGCCGTAGCCATGCCACCCCGAGCACGAGCGCTGGCCACACCCAGAGGGGCACCTGCTTCCACAGGAACGGCCAGTAGTAGCCAGGCGGTTCCGCTCCGAACGTCCGCGCCGCCCCGCTGCTCCCCACGTTGAAGGTGAACCACGCCCGGACCGAGTGCCACGGCGCCCCCCAGCTCGCCCAGTCCAGCGCCCCCAGCCCGAGCAGCACGACTCCGAGCCCGACCGCCGCCCACCCGAGCAGCGCCCAGCGACGCCACGCTGCCACCCAGGCCAGCGCCGCCGCCACCGCCGGCAGCGAGCCGTAGCGCACCACGAAGGCCAGCCCGAGTGCGGCGCCGCCCAGCAGCCCGGTGGAACGCGGACGCTCCTCCCGGCAGAGCGCCTCCGCGGCGACGAGCAGCAGCGCCACCGAGAGCGCCTCGCCCAGCGTCCGTCCCGCGACCACCACGAAGACCGGGAGGCAGCCGAGCGCGAACACCGTCACCCACCCGCCCGGCACCCCCGCCCGGCGCCTGCCGAGCCGCGCCGCCGCGACCAGCCCCCAAGCCTGCAACGCCCAGAGCGGAACCGCGATGAGCCCCCGCGCCACCCAGGGATCCGTCAGCCCCAGCCAGCCGCCCACCCGGAGCACCGCCGCCAGCACCAGCGGTACCGCCCAGTTTCGCAGGCCCTGCTTCCACTCCCAGGCCAGCACGCCGTAGCCGTGCACCCGCGCGTACGCCGGCTCGAGGAACTGGTACACCTCGTCCGGGTGCAGGCGGCCGAGCACCGCCACCGCTGCCACCGCCGGCACCAGCGCCAGGACCACCGCCCAGCGCGCGGGGGTCACCCACCGCCACTGCGGGGCGTCGAGCACGCCTCCGGCTGGCACGCCAGCCGCGCGTCCGGGCTCGGTCCGCCCGGGTGGAAACGGTGCAGCTTCGGCGTCGGTCACGCTCGGCCGGCCAGTGTAGACGCTGGGAGTGGCGCTGTTACATTGGCCGGCTCCACATGGGCTACCTCGTACTGGCGCGGAAGTGGCGCCCCCAGACCTTCGACGACATGACCGGCCAGGAGCACGTGGTCCGCACGGTGGCCAATGCCATCAAGCTGGACCGGGTCGCCCACGCCTACCTCTTCTGCGGCCCCCGCGGCGTCGGCAAGACCACCGCCGCCCGCCTCCTCGCCAAGGCCCTCAACTGCGTGAACGGCCCCACCGCCACCCCCTGCGGCGTCTGCCAGCCCTGCGTGGAGATCGCCGCCGGCACCTCGGTGGACGTCGCCGAGATCGACGGCGCCTCCAACAACGGCGTGGAGAACGTCCGGGAGATCCGCGAGAACGCCAAGTACCTGCCCCAGCGCGACCGGCACAAGATCTACATCATCGACGAGGTGCACATGCTCTCGGGAGCGGCGTTCAACGCGCTGCTCAAGACGCTCGAGGAGCCGCCGGGACACGTGAAGTTCATCTTCGCCACCACCGAGCCCCACAAGCTCCCGGACACCATCCTCTCCCGCTGCCAGCGCCACGACTTCCGGCGCATCCCGGCCGAGCGGATGCTCGCCCGCGTGAAGCAGATCGCCACCGAGGAGAAGGCCGGCCTGTCCGACGCCTCGCTCGCCCTCATCGTCCGCCAGGCCGAGGGTGGGATGCGCGACGCCCTCTCCCTCCTCGACCAGGTGATGTCCGCCTGCGGGCCGGGCGCCAGCGACGCCGCCGTGGCCGAGGCCCTCGGGGCCATCGACCGCACCGTGGTCCAGCAGATGGCCGCCGCGCTCGTCCGCCGCGACGCGAAGGCCCTCCTCGATTCGGTCGAGGACCTCTTTCAGCGTGGAGCCGACCTGCGCCGGCTGGCCGAGGAGCTCGCGCTCGAGCTCCGCCACGTGCTCGTCACCCGCGCCACCGGCAAGCCCCCCGCCGAGCTGGCCGAGGTGGAGCAGAAGATGGTCGTCGAGCTCGCCCGCGAGGCCGACCCGGCACAGCTCGCGCGCCTGTTCGACGTGGTGCACGGTTCGGTCTGGGACGTCGGCCGCGCCGCGCAGCCCCGGCTCGCGCTGGAGATGGCTCTCCTCAAGGCCATCCAGCTCGCCCCCACCGCCTCCATCCCCGAGCTGCTCACCCGGGTGGAGAAGCTCCTCGGCACAGGCGCCGCGCCCGATGCGCGTGCGGCCGCCCGGCCCGGCGGGACGCCTGGAGGTCGTCCCGCTCCCCAGCCCTTTCGCGGCTGAGCCGGCTGCCGCGCGCGCCGCACCCGTCTCGGCCCCCCGCGCGAACGCCGTCCGGTCCTCGCCCGCCGTCGACCCTTCCCCGAAGCCCGCTTCCACCCCGGCACCATCTCGCCCTGCCCCCGCCGCCACGCCGTCGACCGACGCCGCCCGACCCGGCTCGAAGACCAGCGCATCCGAGACCCGCGCGCCGACACCGAGACCGGCCGATGCCCCGCTGGTGGTCGACACCAGCCCTGGTGGCTGTGCCGCGGGTGAATGCCTGCCGGAGCCTGCTGCGCCGGCCCGCGGACGGGACGATCCGTCGCGCTCGCTCCTCGACCGCTGGCGCACCGCGCTCGACACCGTGGCCGCGGAGTCGCCCCGGCACTCGGCCTCGCTGAAGCAGGCCCGGCTCCTCTACCTCCGCGAGGGCGAGGTCGGAGTCGCCTACCGCGGCGACGCCAGCTTCCATCGCACCACCGTCAGCGGGCAGAGCGGGCGGCCGGTGGTGGAGCGCCTGCTCTCGGTCCACTTCGGACGGCCCACCCGCCTGGTGGTGGACGAGACCGCGGGGGCGGCCGCGGGTGGAAAGAGCATCGCGGAGCTGGACGCCGACGCCCGCGCCGAGCACGAGCGCGCCACCGGACAGTCCGTCCGCAACCACCCCGCCATCCTCGCCACCCTCCGCGTCCTCGGCGGCGAGCTGGAGCACATCCAGGTCCTCGAGCACGAGCGCACCGGCGCCCCCGGCAGCGACGTCATCGACGAGCAGCCCTGACCAGAGCACGGAGCCAGCCATGCCCGGAGTCGATCTCAACTACTTCATGCGCCAGGCCAGCAAGCTGACCGAGAAGCTCGAGCAGCGGAAGAAGGAGCTGGCCGAGGAGACGGTCGAGGGCCAGGCCGGCGACGGTCGGGTCAAGGTCGTCGCCACCGGCGCGGGGGACGTCCGCTCGATCAAGATTGCCCCGGAGGTCCTCACCGCCGGCGACGTGGCGATGATGGAGGACCTCATCGCCGCCGCGGTCAACGCCGCCCTCACCCAGGCTCGCGAGCTCAGCGAGCGCGAGCTGGGGAAGATCTCCGGCGGTCTGAAGATTCCCGGAATCACCGGATGACGCCGGACCCCCTCAACCGCCTCGTCGCCCAGCTGTCGAAGCTCCCCGGCATCGGGGAGAAGACTGCCCAGCGGCTGGCCTTCCACATCTTGCGAGCACCGCCCGAGTACGCCGCCGAGCTGGTCGCCGCGCTGCAGGAAGTGAAGAGCAAGGTCCGGCTCTGCAGCCGATGCTTCGCGCTCACCGAGGGACAGCTGTGCGGCTTCTGCACCGACCCGCGCCGTGACGACCGGCTCCTGTGCGTGGTGGAGGGCATCGCCGACTTGATGGCCCTGGAGAAGACGCGGGAGTTCAAGGGGCGCTACCACGTGCTCCACGGCGTGCTGTCGCCGCTGGAGGGCGTGGGCCCGGAGCAGCTGCGGATCCAGGAGCTGCTCGTCCGCCTCGAGGACGGCAAGGTGGAGGAGGTCATCGTCGCCACCAACCCGGACGTCGAGGGCGAGGCGACGGCGCTCTACTTGATGAGGCTGCTCAAGCCGATGGGCATCCGGATCACCCGGCTTGCCCAGGGGCTCCCAATGGGCGGCGACCTCGAGTTCGCGGACCAGGCCACCTTGGCCCGCGCACTCTCCGGGCGCAGGGAGCTGTAGGGACCACCCGGGCAGTCAGCGGGCGTCGCTCGGGGCGCAGACGCGGAATCCCAGATAGACGGCCCGCGTCTGCGCTTCGAGCGGTTCGTGACTGGTGATGCGTGCGCTGAACGGGGCGTCGAAGTACCAGCTTCCTCCTCGTCCGCTCGCAGCCGCACCGGGACGCCCTACCGCGACGATCTCCAGCGCATTGCCAAGCAGGTCGTGAACCCCGAACGGACTGTCCGACTCGGGGTGCGAGCCGACTTCGTCCGGACCGAAGGCCACCGAGTTTCGCCCGTAGGTCAGATCGACGTTGGTCATGCTCGCCGGCAAGATGTCTCCTGTGGTGTACGTTCGATCATCGGCACCCCTCGCGGCTCGTTCCCACTCCCATTCGCTGCACAGGCGCGCGCCGGGAACACGACCCGTGGCCCCGAGCCAGGCGAGGTACTCGTGGATATCCACCAGGGAGATCCCGGTGACCGGGAAACGCCGCCAGTCCTGAACCGCGAGCCGGTTGCGCCCCTCGTAGTGAATCGGCTCGCCCCACCGAGCGACGTACTCCTTGGAGGTTGGCCGGAGGCGGAGCTTCCAACCCTTCGGGTCGCGTTCGAGGCGGACTGATCCCTTGGTGCTCTCGATGTTCGGGAGGCGTTCTAATGCATTCGCCTTCAACGACTCTAGGAAATCAATCCACTGCGCAAACGTGACCTCGAACTCGGAAATGAAATAACCCCTCGTCTCCACCTCGTGGATGGGCGGTGCCGTCTGGGCGATCCGGAGACTCTCCTCGTCCGCGCTTCCGACCAGGAACCGACCTGGGGGGACGAAGATGAAGCCTGAGGGGACGCTCGCGGGGTCCGGGAAGTGGAGAGCGAGCTGTCGCTTTTCACCTGCCTGAAGGACGAAGGGATACCTGAGCTTGCTTCCCTCGTTCGAGGTCAAGACGAGACGATAACTTCCTGGGGCCAGGGGAAGCTCGATTGAACCTCCAGGCACGAGGTGCTGGATCAGCTGCGGCCGAAGAATCCCGCCCACGGTGCCATACCGCTCGAGGACGATCTCTTTCGGGGAGGGGCTGATGGAGAGCGTCACGGCGCCCTGAGCCTCGAGCTGCTCTCGAAAGCGGCCCTCGGTATCGAAGGCAATCAATCGCTGGCGCAGCTCTTCGCTCGAGCCGGCGCGGCGGCGAGTGTTGCTCAATTGCCCGAAGAGCAACGCGGCAATGTCGGTCCGCCGGGACGTGCGTTCTGGCTCGAGGGACAGGGCCAGCTCCAGTGAGGCGGCGGCGCGGGCATAGGCGGCCTCCGCCTTGTGCTGCAGAGCGACCGACTCCGCCCACACGGATTCCGCGTCATCCCATCGGGCGTGCTCTGGCGCGGGCCGGCCAGGAGGCTGCATCCAGGTTCCGTCGAAGAGGCCCAGCGCTTCGGCACGCTTTTCCTGACCGGCCGCAGCCGCGGCCCGAGCCTCCCTCGCGCTCTCCTGCGCCAGCGCTTCATAGCTCCGGAGCCTCGTCTCGAGGCCCGCCCTGGTTCGGGCGTTGGCGATCAAGGCCACGAGAGCGATGAGCGGCGCGGCGGCGATCGCCAGGCCCACGGGCAGCAGTCGGTGCAGGCGAGCGCGACGTCGAGAGGCTTCCACGAACAATCGTTCCTGCTCGTCGAGGGTGTGGGTGTCGAGCTCCCGGATCTCCCGGAGCTGGCGGCGATGCCAGAGAGCGTCGGGCGACCGCCCCAGCCGCTTCCACTCGTCTGCCGCATCGCGCAGCCGCTGCCGCGCCCGATTGATCCCCGAGGACTCGGCGAGCCATCCGGCGAGCACCGGCCAGATCGTAGGGAGCGACTCGTGGGCGAGCTCGTACTCCGTTTCCCCGACCCGGCTCCGGGCGACGACCAGGCGTCCGACAACCAGGGCATCCAGTGCCTCGGCCGCCGGGCCCCGGTCGGCTCCGATCTCCTGAGCGCTTCGCCTGACCCGCGTGCCGTCGCTCTGCACCAGGCTGAGGAGAATCCGCCGCGCCTCCTTCTGCTGCTCGGGGAGGAGCTTGGCCAGGACGGAGTCGGCATGCCGCGCCAGCGCCCCGTTGACTCCCCCGATGGCTTCCAGGGCTGCGCTGGTGATACCCACCTCCTTGGAAGAACCTGCTTCCCAGAGCTCGGAGAGCGCGAATTGAAGCAGGGGCAGCGATCCCGTGGGGGCCTGGCCGGCCATCACCAGCCCCTCGACCATCTCTTCGGATTCGAAGCTCACACCGTACGCTCGGGCCGGCCCGACGATCGCCTCGCGCAGGCGTTCCGGGGAGAGAGGCCGGAGGAAGTAGAGCGACCGTTGCAGCTCTTCGCCCAGACCGGGGAGAGCGGCGAGCCGGGTGACGAAGTCGCCCCGAACGGTCATCAGCCAGTGGAGACTCGGCGCCAGCGAGAGCGTGATCGCGCAGCACTGGGCGAACCGAGAAGCCTCCTCGGTCGAGCTGACGGAGACGAGCTCCTCCGCCTGGTCCACGAAGACCAGGATCATCAGCTCCTCTCGCGTCTGCCGCTCTCGCTGCACCGCGCGAGCGAGGGCTGCGGGCTCGGATCGAATCCAGGCCTCCAGAGCGGCGGCATCGATTCGCAGGAGCGGCCCCAGGGCCGTCGCCAGGTGCAGGAGCGGTTCTCGCCCCGGGACGAGGCGGGCGGTCATCCCCGGACGGGAACCGGCCAGCCCCAGCTCCGTGACCAGTGGCAAGACCCCGGCCCGGCAAAGAGAGGACTTCCCGATGCCCGACTCACCGGCGATGACCACCAACGACTCGGCGCGGACTCGCTCGAGCACCGCCCGGATGTCGGAATCCCGTCCGAAGAACACGGCTCGATGCTCGCTGTCGAAGGCGCGCAGACCGCGGTAGGGGTTGCCCTCGGGAAGCCCGACCATCCGATGGGTCGGAGCCACCTGCTCCAGGGCCTCGAGGACTTCGTCCGCGGAGGCGTATCGGCGCAGAGGGTCGACTTCCAGGCAGCGATCGATGGTCTGCGCGAAGCGTTGGTTGATTCCCGGCGCTTCGTTGGCGGTTGGTGGAACTGACCAGTCGCCAGGCTCGCGACGAGGCGGATGACCAACGCAGAGCTCGTAGAGGACCGCACCGAGCGAGTACAGGTCGCTTCGCCGGGAGGCTGACTCGCCTTCCAAGACCTCGGGGGCCATGTAGAGCGGGGTTCCGGGCATTTGCCTTCCGGGCCGAGCTCGACCGGTGGAGAGCTCGTCGGTGACGGCGTCGAGCGTGCGAGTAGTTCTCCGCCACGAGGCAGAGCCGCGGCTTGTACCACTCGGCTGGGACTGCTCTTCGAGCTTGGCGATCCCGAAATCGAGAATCTTGACCTCGCCCTTCTCGCTGAGCACCGCGTTGGCCGGCTTGATGTCGCGATGGAGCACGCCTTGCCGGTGCACGGCGGCAAGACCGCGGGCCAGCTCCAGTCCGATCTTGAGCGTGCTCTCCCAGGGCATGGGGCGGCTGAGAGCATCCAGGCTCTGGCCGCGGACGTACTCGGAAACGAGGTACGGATGCCCCTCGATCTGGCTGACGCGATGAACGGAGACCACGTTCGGGTGAGCGAGCCGGGCCAGCGCCCGTCCTTCAGCCAGGAACCGGTCCTCGAGCGTCGGCGCCGACTCCGCCCCGGCGGTGAACTTGATCGCCACCAACCTATCGAGGAGGAGGTCCCTCGCCAGATAGACGTGGCCCATCCCCCCTCGTCCGAGAGGACGGAGAACCCGATAGCCGTCGAAGTCCGAGGGTGGACTCCACGTTTCCATCTCTCAATGAGGGCACTGCGGGCAGTCCGGGTCGAACGCGCCGCGGGGACAGGGCGAAATGTTCAGGGTCGACCCGTTGCAGGAGTGAATACGGGAGCGATTCCAGAGCACGGCATTTGGTGGCGTCATCCCCCTCCGGCATTTGAACACTTTCTTCTCGTACTCGACGGTGTCTGGAAAGGTCGACTTCATCATCTCTCCTGCCTTTGGCCCGAGGATCGTGGTGACGCGGGTGACGACCTCTTTCCAGCGGGGATGGAAGATGCAGATCGCTCCCAGGTCGGTCCAGTATGCCTCCAGACAACTCTCACAGTCCGTGCAGTCGCATCGATCCGCGGAACTTCCCGGTTGGATGTGCGTCCCGACCCGCGTCGCGCTCGAGCCGTTGCCGAGATAGTCCGCGCGGGCCATCCGCACACAGGCATTGAAGCGCCTCTGGTCTCCCGGGGTGGTGGGTCCATAGTTCCAATCGATGCAGTCCCCGGCGGTGCTGAAGAGCTCCGGCTGCGGTCCAGCACAGGAGGGCGTCTGTGGTCCGTTGCCATCGTTTCCGCCGCAGACGAGCGTCAGAGGCGTGCCCATCGAAAACGTGAAGCCTCCGCTCAACAGCTTCGCCTTCAGTACGAACACTCGGAACGAGCCCCGGGGCGGGGCTTTACAGAAGCCTGGACGGCTGAAGGTTGGGCTCGGGCAATCCCAGAACCCTCCCTTGTCCGTGCAATTCGCGACCGTGACGGTGGTGCTCCCCGGGTCGGCGAGTGTCAGCGTTGCCGCTGCGGCTGTTCCCGTCGGGGCGCCGTTCGTGACCCCGTAACAGTTTCCGGCGGGCTTGCCGCCCGCGAGCATCTCGAGCCCCTCTCCGCACACGTACGTGCCTTGTGTCCTGTCACCAGCTGCCTGCGCAGGTGCAGCGAGGAGCCAGCACAGCGCCCCGACCATTGCTGCAGTCCTCATGGTGCCCCCTTTGGGGTGGCAGCCGCGCTCGAGAGCGATCTCCACTCGGGCCCACCCACCCCGAAAGACCACGGGCCCCTGATGTGTCGCCGGCAGAGGCGGACTCCACGCCAGTTCCTCGGTCGGTGCAACCGCCACCGCGTCCCAAGGACGAAAGACTCACGCAGGACCGTATTCCGCGGAATTCGTGCACGCCTGGATCCGGATCTTTCGGTGCTGCGGATGCGGGGACCGGCCCTGCTGGCGCGGCTCCGGAAGCGCCTCGAACCGCGTGGCCGCCGAGAAGTCCTCGAACGGGAGCGCCGACTCGGTCTGGTACTCCCGCCACCGGCTTATGCGCCCATCGCGGAGCTGCACCATCACCACGCCGTGGTACTGGCGGTTCAGCCGGAAGGTGCACTCGCCGGCGCCGATCTGCGTCCGCGCGTCGAAGACCAGGTGGTGCCAGGTCATGTGCATCGGTAGGTCGGTGCCCTTCGTCCCGCCGAAGAACTCGAAGAGGTTGGCCCGGCCGGAGTGGAACTGCTTTCGTGGCGGCTCCTCGTAGAGCGCGTCCTCGGTGAAGCACTCCACCGCCTTGGTCGCGTTCCCTTCCCGCCACCCCTCGGCCACCCGCTCCATCAGCGCCCGGAATCCGTCGGCGTCGAGCCCACCTCCGGCCGCCGGGAGAGGGGGTCTCGCCGCTGCGCAGCCCACCAGCACGACCACGGACAGGAGCCATCGACGCATGCGACCACTCCCGGGGGGGCCGACGATTCCCTGCGAGGAAGCTCCCGCATGCAGCAACCCCGTGTCCACCCGGCTCCGCCCCGTGTCATCCCCACCGTCATGCCAGTCTTCAAGATCGCCCGGTTCGCGGTTCGCCCCGACGCGCGGGACGAGGTCGAGCGGGCGATGCGCGAGTTCGCCCTCTACGTGGGGCTCGAGCTCGAGGACTCCGCCTGGACCGCCTACCGCGACCGGCGGAACCCCAACGTCTACGTCACGCTCATCACCGCCGACGACGGCGACGCCGCCGAGCACCAGCGCACGGCCGGCGCGTCGGTCCAGTTCGCCCGGGTGATCCAGTCGCGGCTTCTCACCGACGTCGAGACCCGGGAGTACGAGCTGGTCGCCACCAGCCGCGGCGGGCTGCCCCCCTGAACGTCGGCGGGCTAGCGCTGCGCCATGGTCGCCAGCAAGAGCCGCCACCTCCGGGTCGCCCCAGGTGGCGAGCGCCGCCGGAAACGCCTTTCGCTCAGGCCCGCCCGAGATCCCGGAGCACCCGACGCGCAGCGTTGTGCCCTGCCGCCCCGATGACCGAGCCCGCCGGGTGGCAGCCGGCGCTCGCCGAGTACAGTCCGTCCACCGGCTGCGCGTACGCCAGCCGGTCGGCGAAGCCGAAGGCGTTGTCCACGTGGTGGATGTGGCCCCCGGTGATGCCGAAGTGCGTCTCGATCTTCCGCGGGTGCAGGGGGAAGGTGTCCACCACCAGCCCGCTCGTCCCCGGGGCGAAGCGGTCGCAGATCGACAGGAGGTGGCGCACGTAGCGCTCCTCCTCTGCTTCCCAGGTCGTCCCGGAGAGCGTGTGCGGCACCCACTGCACGAAGAGCGCCGAGTTGTGGTGCCCGGCCTCGTCCCGCATCGACGGGTCCACCGTGGTGTGGATGTACCACTCGATGGTCGGGAACTCGGGCAGCCGACCCGCCTGCACGTCGGCGAAGCTCCGGGTCAGGGACGCCATCACCTCGCCCTCGTCCGGAAGGAGGTGCATCGTCGAGCCGAACTGCCCGCGATCCTCCGGCAGGCAGCGGAAGCGGGGCAGCCCCTTCAGCGCCATGTTCACCTTGAAGGTGGTCCCGGTGCGCCGGTAGCCGTCCACCCGGGCGTTCCACGAGGCCGGGAACCGCGGCGCCCCGACCAGGTCGCGCATCCGGAACGGGTCGGCATTCACCACCGCCACCCCCGTCCGTACCTCGCGGCCGGAGCCGCAGTGCACCGCCTCCACCCCGCCCGCGCCCACCGCGATGCGCGAGACGCGGTCCGAGGTCACGATGCGCGCCCCCGCCGCCTGCGCCAGCTCCGCCAGCCGCGCGGTCACCGTGCCCATCCCGCCGCGGACGATCATCCACGTCCCGTCCGCCCCGGGCAGCCGGCACATGTTGTGGACCAGGAAGTTCATCCCGCTCCCCGGCGTGTGCCAGGTGCCGGAGAGGCCGCTGAAGCCGTCGGTCACCGCGTACATCGCCCGCAGCAGGTCGCTCCGGAACTCGAACCGGTCCAGGTACGGGCCCACCGGCCCGCGGCACAGCGCGACGAACACCTGCCGCAGAGCCGGCCGCACGTACCGCTCGGCGGTGTCCTCGATCGAGAGCGGCTCCTCGAGCCAGGTGGGGGCGATGTCCTCGCGCAGCTGGCCCAGCTCCTCTTGCAGCCGCTGGTTCGCGCGCCAGTCCGCCTCGGAGAAGAAGGAGGTGAACTGCGCCTTCATCGCCGCCTGGTCCGAGCCGAAGAGGAGGTAGCGCTCGCCGGTGGTGGGCAGGAAGTAGTGCGGGTCACGGCGCAGCAGCGGCAGCTCCAGCCCCAGGGTCTGGAGCAGCTCCGGTGGCATCAGCCCTAACAGATAAGCCCCGGTGGACGTCCGCAGCCCGGGCGCCTTCCTGAACGGCGTCTCGGTCTTCGCCGCCCCGCCCACCGTGTCCTTCTCCTCGAGAACCAGCACCGACAGCCCGGCGCGGGCGAGCAGGGTCGCCGCCACCAGGCCGTTGTGACCTGCCCCCACCACCACCACGTCCGCGCGCTCGGTGCTCATCGGCCTCCCGCCGGTCCCGGGCCCCCGCCCACCAGCTGCTCCCGGAGGAAGAAGAGCATCGTGGCGCTGGCGTAGTCGCGGGTCTCCTTCTTCTTGAACCCGTGCCCCTCGTCCAGCGCCAGGAGGTACCACACCGTCTTCCCCTGGTCGCGGACCGCGCGGACGATCTGCTCCGCCTCGCTCTGGGGCACCCGCGGGTCGTTCTTCCCCTGCAGCACGTACATCGAGGCGCGGATCTTCCCCGCCGAGTTGAGCGGGGAGATTCGCTCCTGGACCGCGCGGACCTCCGGCACCCGCTCGTCGCCGTACTCCGCCCGGCGGAGGTCCCTTCGGTACGGGGCGGTGCTGACCAGGAAGGTGGCAAGGCTGGAAACGCCCACCACGTCCACCGCCGCCCGGAAGCGCTCCGGGTAGAAGGCCACCGAGGCCAGGGTCATGTACCCCCCGTAGCTGCCCCCGAATGCGGCCACCCGCGATGGATCGAGGTCCGCCTGGCGGCCGATGAAGTCCAGGGTGGCCCCGATGTCCTTCAGCGCCTCCTCGCGCTTCACCCCGTCGTCGGCGGCGAGGTACGCCTTCCCGTAGCCGTCCGAGCCCCGCACGTTGGGGAGCAGAACCGCGAACCCCAGATCGACCATCGCCTGGAACGTCGCGGTGAACCTCGGCCGCTCCTGACCCTCGGGCCCGCCGTGCCAGTAGACGACCACCGGGGCGCGCGTCCCAGGTCGGAGCCCCCGGGGACGATAGAGGAGCGCAGGGACCTGGACGCCGCCCGCCGACGGGTAGCGGACCAGCTCTGGAGCGACGAAGTGCGAGGCGTCCATCCCCCCCACCTCGCTGCGCGTCCACCGGAGTGGCTTGCCGCGCTTCACCGGCACCTGCCACACGTCGCCGGGCGAGGTCGGGGTATCGATGCCGAAGGTCAGCACGTCCGACGTCCGGCTCGGGAAGCGCATCTCGCCCATCACCCCCGGGGGGACGTCGACCGGGGTGCGCTTCGTGGTGCCCCGCGGGAGCAGATAGAGCTTGCTGAACCCATCCTCGTTGGCGGCGAAGGCCACCGTGCCGTCGCGCGCCACCGCCAGCGCCTCCACGTCCCAGCGGAGGTCCCGGGTCAGCGGCGTCCACGGGGCGTCCGGCCGCCCCGCGTCCACCCGGAAGAGCTGCGCGACGTCGGCGCCTCGATCGGTGACCAGGTAGATCGCCTTGCCGTCGCCGGAGAAGGCGGCGTGGCGCACCGAGGCCTTCCCGGCCTTCTCCGGATCCGGCGTCACCCGCGTGCGCTGCCGGGTGCCGAGGTCGACCAGCCAGAGGTCGGCGTCGTCGATGGCCCGCCGCTGCAGCACCAGCAGGCGCTCGCCGTCCGAGGAGAAGTCCACCGGCGTCCAGGTCCCCTTCTCCTCGGTCAGCCGCCGCGCGGTGCTGGGGGTGGCCACCTCGGCCAGGTAGACGTCGGTGTCCGTCCCGTTCCGCCCGGTGCCCGAGTACGCCAGCCGGCGTCCGTCACGCGACAGAGTGAACGTCTCGTGCCGGCTCTTCCCGTCGGTCAGCAGCTGGCGCTGGCCGGTGCGAACGTCCAGCCGGTACAGCTGGAAGTACTCGCCCCCTCCGGTGTCCTGGAGGAAGAACAAGATCCGGGGATCTCCGGGGAGCCACCGCGCCTTGGCCACCGGCTCCTTGCCGAAGGTGAGCTGCTCGCGCATCCCCAGCGGCGCGCTGATCCGATGCAGCTGGTTCACCGACGCGAACCGGGTGAGGATCAGCAGCGACTTGCCGTCCTCTCCGGGGTCCGCCAGGAGCGCCGAGCGAACCTCGTTGTACGGCGCGAGCCAGGCCTCGAAGTCCGCCGGCACCACCGGCACCCCGCTCACCAGCACCCGGGACAGCCCGGGGGCGGCCTCGACGGCGATCGACGACGGACGGGCTGTTCCGGCATCGGCCCGGGCCGGCGCGGTGGACTGCGGCTGGGCCAGCAGGAGGAAGACGGTCGCGGCGGGTAGGATCATGTGGTCGCGGCTTTCCAGACCCGGGGCGCGGGCGCAAGCGCCGGGCCGCGGCCCGCGCTGCCGATCCTTGCCGCATGGCTTTGCCGCCTGCTACCGTCCCCGCCGTCCGGACGAGGCCGCGGCGGCGCGAACTGACGCGGAATCCCTCAGAAAACGCGGTCGATCCCTCGGCAGCGAAGGGGACAATCTCACGCCCATGGGCACGCAACTGGTGATGTATGACGAGGAGTACAATCGCATCAACGCCGTCTGCGATCGCCTGACCAAGGACGCCAACGCCAAGGTCGTCTTCATCGTCGACAAGAACGGACAGCTGATCTCCGCCTCCGGCCAGACCCAGAACATCGACACCACCTCGCTGGCCTCGCTCACCGCCGGCAACGTCGCCGCCATGGGCGGGCTGGCGAAGCTGATCGGCGAGAACGAGTTCCCCAACCAGATCCACGAGGGAGCGCGCGAGTCGCTCTACATGACCATCGTCGGCAGCCGAGTGGTGCTGGTGGTCATCTTCGACACCCGCACCTCGCTGGGCCTGGTCAGGCTGCGGGTGAAGAAGGCTTCCGACGAGCTCGGCAAGATCTTCGAGGCGCTGGTGAAGAAGACCGAGAGCCCGGGCGGGATGGGCTCGCCCTTCGCCGAGATCTCCGACGAAGACATCGACAACCTCTTCAGCGAGTGACAGACCCCCAGGTCACGAAATGTCCTTCATCAATTACTCATCCCGCGAGATCAACTGCAAGATCGTCTACTACGGGCCTGGTCTCTGCGGGAAGACGACCAACCTCCAGTACATCTACAACAAGACCAACCCCGAGACGAAGGGCAAGCTGATCAGTCTCAGCACCGAGACGGACCGCACCCTGTTCTTCGACTTCCTCCCCCTGTCGCTGGGCGAGATCCGCGGGTTCAAGACCCGCTTCCATCTCTACACGGTCCCCGGTCAGGTCTTCTACGACGCCAGCCGCAAGCTGATCCTCAAGGGCGTGGACGGGGTGGTCTTCGTCGCCGACAGCCAGGTGGAGCGCATGGAGGCGAACATGGAATCGTTCGAGAACCTCCGCACCAATCTCGGCGAGCAGGGCTACGACCTGAACCGCATCCCCAGCGTGGTGCAGTACAACAAGCGAGACCTGCCCAACGCGGTGGCGATAGAAGAGCTCCGCGCCTCGCTCAATCCCCGGTCCGTCCCCGAGTTCCAGGCCGTCGCCCCCACCGGGGTGGGAGTCTTCGACACATTGAAGGCCGTGGCCAAGCTGGTCCTCACCGAGCTGAAAAAGGGCGGGTAGGCAGGAAGGGCGGCGGCCAGTCGGACAAGGGGGTCGTCCGGCGCCCCGTGGTATGTAATGACAGGGTTTTCGCCGCCTCGGAGCCGTCCTTGCGCCCAGGTCAGTCCGCACTTCTCGCAGCCCTCACGGTGCTCGCCAGCGTCTCGGTCCTCGCCCAGTCCAGCGACGCGCTCCCCCCCCTGCCCGACTCCCGCGCCGATCCCGCGGGCGGGGCAGGCGAGATGGCCCCGATGCGCACCGGGGACAAGTCGCTGCAGGCCACCCCGCCGGCCCCCGCACCGGCGAAGCCCGGCTCCACCGCCGCACCGCCTCCTCCGCCGGGGTCCGCGCCCGCCGCCGCCGCGGTGAAGGCCAGCCCGCCCGAGGCGCTCCCTCCGGTCACCTCCGACGAGGCGTTCCAGACGCGGGTGAAGACGCTCGAGGAGCAGGTGGTGGATCTCAAGGAGAAGATCTACCGCACCAAGGCGCGGCTGCTGCTGCTGCAAGAGACGGTGCTCGGAGGAGACCTGTCCTCGGGAGCCCGCGCGGTGCTGGTGCACAAGAACGACATGGGCGGCAGCTTCCGGCTCGAGTCGGTGGCCTACGCCCTCGACGGGGCGCCCATCCTGACCCGCACCGACAAGGACGGCGACCTCTCCAAGCGCCCGGAGTTCGAGATCTTCAACGGCCGCATCGTCCCCGGCCAGCACCAGATCGCGGTGCGGCTCATCTACCGGGGCAAGGGCTTCGGGGTCTTCAGCTACCTCGAGGGCTACAAGTTCACCGTCAGCTCCAGCTACACCTTCACCGCCGAGCCGGGAAAGGTCACCACGGTCAAGGTGGTGGGCTACGAGAAGGGCGGGATCACCACCGAGCTGAAGGACCGGCCCGCGGTGCGCTACGACGTCGAGGTCAACCGGGAGGTGGCTCCGAAGCCCACCTCGGCGCAGGTGGAGCAAAAGGAGACGAAGTGAACCCCGCCAGGGCCGCGGCGCTGCTGGCGCTGCTCGCCGTGGAGACGCCCGCCCTCGCCGCCGAGGTCAAGGTCTCGGCCTCCAGCGGGGCCAAGCTGGACCAGGTGGCGGCCCAGCTCCGCAACGCCACCGAGAACCTGGGCGTGGTCGAGACCCAGTACGTCGGTCGCGCGGACCCCTCGAACGAGCTGGTGCTGGAGCGGCGCTTCTCCGACGGGGAGATCCAGTACCTCCTCCAGGACTGGGCCACCGCCTCGGTGCTCTTCTACGATCTGCTCGCCGACAAGGCATTCGACCACAACCCCCGCCGCCCGGATGCGCTCTGGTACCTCTCGGATGCGCTCTACCAGCAGCAGAGTTACGGCAGCGCCCGGCTCTACCTGCGCGAGCTGCTCCAGCAGGACACGCCGCGCTACCGCGAGGCGCTGAGCCGCTACCTCGACGTCACCACCAAGCTGAACGACTGGGGGAACCTCGAGCCGTACCTGGCGAAGGCGCGCGGCCCGGACGGCCAGCTCCCGCCGGACATCGCCTACGTCCACGCCAAGTGGCTGGCCCGGAGGACCGACCTCTCCCCCGCCGAGCGGCAGCGCCAGGCCACCGAGGCCTTCCTGCCGCTCACCGGGCAGGGCAACCGCTTCCGCCTGCCGAGTCTCTACTTCCTCGGCGTCCTGCGGGTGCAGGCCCAGGACTACGAGGGGGCCATGGTGCGCTTCAGCGAGGTGGCGAACAGCAAGCCGGCCGACGAGCGCGAGCAGCGCATCGTCGAGCTCGGCCACCTGGGGCTGGCGCGGCTCCTGGTCGAGACCGGTCACGTGCCCGAGGCGGTCGATCAGTACCAGGCCATCAGCCAGGATTCGCCGGCCTTTCCCGAGGCGCTCTACGAGATGGCCTGGGCCAAGGTGCGGGCCGAGGACTGGGTCGGAGCGCGCAACGCGACCGACATCCTGCTGCTGGTGGCCCCCGACTCGCCGCTGGCCCCCGAGGGGCAGATCCTCCAGGGGCACCTGCAGCTCAAGCTCAAGAAGTACAAGGAAGCCACCGAGACGTACAACGGCGTCATCAGCACCTACGCCCCGGTGCGCGACGAGATCGACCGGATGCTCGCGGTTCAGAAGGACCCGGTGGCCTACTTCGACAACCTCCTCGCCCGGAACGAGAAGGCCCTCGACGTGAACACGCTCCTCCCTCCGCTGGCGCTGAAGTGGGCCAGCACCCAGGATGACGTGGGCCAGGCACTGCGGGTGGTCGGCGCGCTCGAGGGCGGCAAGAAGGGTGTCACCGACAGCCGGGCCATCGCCGATCGCATCCTCAGGGCGCTGGACGAGCGCGGCGCCGAGGCCTTCCCCGCACTTCAGGAAGGGACCACCCGCGCCGAGGCGGTGGCCAACGCGCTGGCCTCGGCCGAGACCACCCTGGATTCGACCGAGGTCGAGGTCCTGGACCCGGTGCTCACCCACGACGAGCGGCTGGAGCTGGGTCGCATCCAGGCCAGCCTGGCAAGCAGCCGTGCGCGGCTCGGCGCGTTGCCCGTCACCCCTGACGAAGTCGCCGCCCGCCGCACCAAGATGCAGGCCCTGATGGACGCCGTGGACCGGGAGGCGTTCCGCCTCGGCACCGAGCTGCAGAGCATGACCGCGATGCTGGTCGCCACGCAGAAGTGGGTGGCGGACACGCGGGGGACACGGCGCGACGGGCCGGAGGACGAGAAGAAGTTCACCGAGCGGCTGCTGTCCGAGCAGCGTTCGCTGCAGGCGCTGGAGCAGGACGTGGCGAGGCTCCGCGGAGAGCTGATCGCCCAGCGCGGCCTGGTGGACACCACCATCGGCGGGGAGCAGGCCATCCGCCAGGAGATGGCCCAGGCCAGCTCCTCGATGCGGGGCATCCTCTCCGGGGTGGAGCCCCGGGCGAGCGGCGAGGGCGCGCAGTTCGTCGTTCGCACCCGGGACCTCCGCGCGCAGATCGGCACGCTCCAGCAGCGCACCACCGCGGCGCAGTCCGCGCTCCGGGATCGGGTCCGGCAGAAGGGCGTGGAGATCCGGGAGAAGGTGGTGACCGAGGCGAAGCTGCTGGACGGCTACGGCAAGGACGTGGGCCACGTCTCGGGCGACGCGCAGCAGCTGGTGGGCCGCATGGCCTACGACAGCTTCCGCCGCGTGCGCCGGCAGTTCTACGACCTGGTCCTCAAGGCCGACGTCGGCGTGGTGGACAGCGCCTTCACCAGGAAGCAGGCCCAGACCACCGCCATCCAGAAGGTCGCCTCGCAGAAGGAGGAGGAGCTGCGGGCGCTGGACGAGGACTTCCGGCCGGTGCTCAAGGACGTCGACTGATGCTGGGCCACCTCCTCATCGCCCTGGCCGTCGCGGCGAGCCCGGCCTCCACCTCCACCAAGACCAAGGGCAAGGCCCGGGCCCCAGCGACGAAGAAGGCCCCGGCGCCTGCCAGGCCGGCCGAGGCGGCGCCTCCGGCGACCGCCACCCCCGAGAAGCAGGACGTGTTGCCCGCCCAGAAGCCCACGCTGAGCATGGAGGGGATGGGGCGCACCCCCGAGGAGCAGAAGCAGCTGGACGATCTGCAGCAGATGCTCCACGCGTACGAGGACGAATCGCGCGACTTCAAGCGCGACGTCCAGCTGCTGGTGGAGAAGAAGTACGAGGAGAAGCGCAGCGGCCTGGACGCCAGCTACGAGAAGGCCATCCGCGACCTGGAGGTGAACGAGCGGAAGGACCGGCTCGACGCCATCGCCCAGTTCGAGGAGTTCCTCCAGCGCTACCCCGACGAGCCCCGCTACACCCCGGACGTCATGTTCCGGCTGGCCGAGCTGTACTACGAGCGCAGCGCGGACGATCACGCGGTGGCGATGCGCGCCTACGAGGACCAGCTCAAGCGGGTGGACCCCTCGAGCAACACCCCGCCCCCGCCCGAGCCGGCGGTGGACTTCCGGCCTTCGATCGCCCTCTACAGACAGTTGCTGGAGCGCTTCCCCAAGTTCAAGTTCAACGACGCCACCACCTACCTGCTCGCCTACTGCCTGGAGAAGCAGAACGACTTCGAGGGCGCCCAGCAGGCCTACCACGACGTCATCGACGACTACCCGAAGAGCAAGTTCGTGACCGAGGCCTGGGTGCGCATCGGCGAGTACTACTTCGACGACTACGACGACCCGGACGCGCTTCCCCGGGCGGCGCAGGCCTACGAGGCGGCGATCAAGGACACCAAGAGCCCGCTCTACGACAAGTCGCTCTACAAGCTGGGGTGGACCTACTACCGCCAGGACAAGTTCGAGCCGGCGGTGCAGCGCTTCCTGGAGCTGGTGGACTACTACGACCGGACCGGCGCGAAGAGGGACGGCAAGGCCACCGGCGAGCTCCGCGGCGAGGCGCTCCAGTACACCGCGATCAGCTTCGCCGACGAGAAGTGGGGCTCGGTGGAGAAGGCCAAGGCCACCTTCGCCCAGATGGGCGGCCGGCCCTACGAGGCCGAGGTCTACCGCCGGATGGGCGACGTCTACTTCGACCAGACCCGCCACACCGAGGCCATCGCCTCCTACCGGCTGGCGCTGCAGAGGGACCCGCTGGCCGACGACGCCCCCAAGCTCCAGCAGAAGATCGTCCAGGCCTACGAGCGCGACCGCAAGCTGAACGAGGCCTTCGCCGAATCCGAGGCGATGGCCAACGCCTACGCCCCGGGCACGCCCGTGGTACGAGAAGCACAAGAACGACCCGGAGATCCTCGCCGCCACCCAGGAGCTGGCGGAGAAGAACCTCTACGGCAGCGCGGTCTACCACCACCAGCAGGCCCTCGCCCTCAAGCAGCAGGGGAAGCTGGAAGCGGCGAAGACGATGTTCGAGTCCGCGGCCACGGGCTACGAGGGCTACCTGGCCCGCTTCCCCCGGAGCAAGGCCGCGTACGAGGTGCAGTTCTTCGCCGGCGAGTGTCAGTACAACTCGCTGCAGTTCGCCAAGGCGGCGAAGAACTACGACGCCATCCGCGACACCGGCGCGGACGACAAGTACCGCAAGGAGGCGGCCTACGGCGCGGTGCTCGCCTGGAGCAAGCTGGTGGAGCAGCTCCAAGACTCGAAGAAGCTGGCCAGGTACCCGGTGCTCCGGAGCAAGGACCGGCCCGAGGGCGACAAGCCGCAGGGCATCCCCCTGGCCCCGGAGGAGCAGTCGCTGGTCGCCGCCACCGATGCCTTCCTCCAGCTCTCGCCGAACGACGAGCGCGCCCCCGGGGCGGCTTACCGGGCCGCCGAGCTGCTCTACGCGCACAACCAGTTCCCGGACGCCAGGGTGCGCTTCGAGAACATCATCCGCAGCTATCCGAAGAGCGAGGTCGCCAAGTACGCCACCAACCTCACGGTGGAGAGCTTCCTCATCGACAAGGACTGGCGGAGCGTGGAGGAGGTCTCGGCCCGGCTGGCCCAGAACACCGAGGTCATCGACCCAAGAGCGAGCTGTACAAGGACCTGGTCAAGTTCAAGCTCGCCGGCCGGTTCAAGCTCGCCGACGAGCTGATGGCCCAGGGTGCCTGGGACGAGGCGGCGAGGAAGTACATCCAGCTGGTCGACGAGGAGCCCAAGCACGAGTTCGCCGACAAGGCGCTGAACAACGCCGCGGTCTGCTACGAGAAGGACCACCGCTTCGAGAGCGCGCTCAAGCTGTACCAGCGGATCTTCCAGGAGTACCCGAACAGCAAGCTGGCCGACGCCGCGCTGTTCCGGGTGGCGGTGAACCAGGAGAACTCGTACGACTTCGACCGCGCGGTGGCCAGCTACGAGCAGCTGGTGAAGCAGTACCCGGCGAGCAAGGACCGCGAGGCGGCGCTGTACAACGCCGCCCGCCTGCTCGAGGGTCAGCAGAAGTACCCCCAGGCGGCCGCGGCCTACGCCCGCTACGCCGAGCTGTTCCCCAGGGCCGAGGACGCGCCCAAGAACCAGTACCGCGCCGCGCTGGTCTACGAGAAGCAGGGGGACACCCGGAACGAGGTCAAGGCGCTCAACGAGTTCGTCCGCCGCTTCGGGGGCAAGGCCAACCAGGGTGAGCTGGTGGTGGAGGCGCACAAGAAGCTCGGCGACGCGTATGCGAAGTCCGGAAACCCCAAGGACGCCCGGAAGGCCTGGGAGACCGCAGCCAGGGAGTTCGACCGGAAGGGGCTCAAGCCGGACGCCGCGCTCCAGGGCGCCGACGCTGCCGCCGAGTCCCGGTTCATGGTGGCCGAGCAGGACCTTCGAGATTTCGACAAGCTGAAGATCGGCGGCCGGGGCAAGGCGCTGGAGCAGAGCTTCACCGTCAAGCGCGCCGGGGTGAAGAAGGTGCAGGCCAGCTACGCCGAGGTCTTCAAGTACAAGCGGCTGGAGTGGACCCTGGCCGCGCTCTACCGGCAGGGCTACGTGCTGGAGAGCTTCGGGGCGACAATCAACGAGACCCCGGTGCCGCCGGACGTGAAGCGGCTCGGCCCGGAGGCGGTGGCCGCCTACCAGGACCTCCTCCAGCAGCAGACCGCGGCCCTGGAGGACAAGGCGGTCGAGAGCTACGCGGCCACCCTGGAGCAGGCGCGGAAGAACCGCATCAGCAACGAGTGGACCAAGAAGACGCTCGAGGCGCTCAACCGGTACCGGCCGAAGGAGTACCCGGTCCTGAAAGATCCAAAGCCGGCCATCGCCGTTGATGTCACGTGGCCCGACGGTCTGGTCAGCACCGCGGCGGCGAAGGAGAAGGGCGAGGCCCGCCCGGCGAAGGACGTGCAGCCCGCGGCGCCCACGCCCCCCGGAGCCGCCCCCTCCGCGCCGTCCGCCCCGCCCCCGCCCCCACCGCCGGCGCCAGCAGGCCCCGGAACCCCGGTGGCCGGAGGTGGGTCGTGAGAGGCCTGCTCCTGCCGCTGCTCGCGATCGGCGCGCTCGCCGCCTGCGGGCACGCGCCGGTCGCCGCGCCGCCCCCCCGGCCGCTCACCACCTCCACCGCGGCCACGCCGGAGATCCAGGAGGGCGCGACCAGGGGGCAGGGCGGGCCGATCGACGCCGACACCCAGGCCGCCATCGATCGGGGCATCGCCCAGGGCCGGAGCGGCGACCTCGACGGCGCGCGCCGGACCTTCCAGGACGTCGTCCACCGGAACCCCAACGCCGGTCCGGCGTGGGTGAACCTGGGGGTCATCGCCGAGCGCACCGGAGACCTCGCCGAGGCCGAGACCAGCTACCGCCGCGCGGCGCAGTGCACCCCGGACCCGCCCGAGTCGTGGGACTTCCTGGCGCGGCTGCTGGTCCGGACGAAGCGCGCCAGCGAGGCGGAGGCGCTGCTCCGGGGACGGGTCCAGCAGGCGCCCACCGCGCTGGGCGCCCGCAACGCGCTCACCTGGGTGCTGCTGGAGACGAATCGCCTCGCCGACGCCGAGGCCGAGGCGAAGAAGGTCCTCAAGGCCGACGAGCAGAACGTCCGGGCGATGCAGCTGCTGGCGCAAGGCTACTACCGGCAGGGGAAGTACGAGCTGTGCCGGCTGGTGCTGGAGAACGCCCGCGCGGTGGACCCGAACGATCCGGTGACCCACAACGCGCTGGGCACGGTGTTGTTGAAGCTCAAGCAGCGCGCGGCGGCGCTCGATTCGTTCAAGACCGCCGCCTCGCTCCGGCCGGACTTCGCCGAGGCGCACAGCAACTACGGGGCGATGCTGGTGGAGAGTGGCGACTACGACGGCGCGGTGAAGGAGCTCGAGCTGGCGGTGAGCGCGGCGCCGCAGCTGCTCCCCGCGCGGATGAACCTCGGGAACGCCTACCGCGGAAAGCTCGAGCTGGTGAAGGCCCGCGAGCAATACGACAAGGTTGTCGCCCTCGATCCCACCCTGGCCGACACCTACTACAACCTCGCCATCCTCCACCTGGACTCGGACATACCGGGGATGGACACCATCGATCGCTACAACAAGGCCATCGCCTACTTCACCACCTACAAGGAGAAGGGCGGGGCAGACGACCGGGTCGAGCAGTACCTCAAGGACGCGGCGAAGGGCATCGACCGGGAGCAGCGCCGCCGCGAACGGGAGAGGAAGGACCAGCTCCGCAAGGCGGAGAAGGAGGCGGAGGCGAAGAAGCAGGCCGAGGCCGAAGCACCGAAGGCCGCCGAGAATCCCACCCCGGCTGCTCCCGCCGCGACGCAGCCACAAACGAGCAAGAAGAAGAGCTCTCGCGGTAAGCTCAAGACCCCCTGATGCGCCCTGCCCTCCCAGCGCTCGTGGCCTGCGCGGCGCTCGCCGCGGCCGCGCCCTCCCTCGGCCAGCCGGATGTCTCGGCCGCGCAGAAGGAGGCCGAACGCGCCGCCGCGGCGGCGAACAAGGCCCGGGCGGACGTGCGGGCAGCGGCCAGACCCGCGGGGCGCTCCGGGGGCAAGAAGGTCATCAAGCTCGACACCCTCACCGTCGAGGGCCGTATCCAGAAACCGGAAGCGTTCTACGTGCTTCCCCGCTCCAACCTGAACTTCGACGAGCTGCAGAAGTCGGAGAGCTTCGTGCCGAAGATCGAGAAGAGCGCGCAGAAGGATCCGTTCTAGCCGTGAGAGCACGCGCCCTGCCCATGTCCAAGCCTGCCTCGAGCAGCGCCAAGATCCTCCGCGTGGGGGTGATCCGCGACGGGAAGATCATCGAAGAGCGCCAGATCCGGAACCCGTCCGCGGTCACCGTGGGGCAGGACGGGACCAACACCTTCGTCATCCCGGCCAGCGAGCTGCCCGCCAGCTTCCCGGTCTTCGAGCACAAGGGCGGGCAGTACACCCTGCTCTTCACCGACCGGATGAACGGCCGGGTGCGGAACAAGGCCGGCGACCTCGACTTCGCCGGCCTGAAGACCAAGGGCCTGGTGCAGCGGCGGGGCAACGTCTGGGCGCTGCCGCTCGAGGAGTCGGCGCGGGGCAAGGTGTCGCTGGGCGAGGTGACGCTGCTCTTCCAGTTCGTCAGCCCCCCGCCGGAGCCGGCGCGGATCGAGCTGCCCCCCGAGGTGCGGGGAACGGTGTGGCGGAGCATCGACCACCTGTTCTTCGGCATCCTCGCCGCCTCGCTCTTCCTCCACTTCGCCGGGGCGGCGTGCATCATGCTCAGCCCCAAGCCGCCCGACGCCGATCTGGCACTGGACGAGCTACCCGACCGCTTCGCCCGGGTGCTGCTGCCGCCCAAGCCGGCCGAGCCCGAGCAGCCCAAGGCCCCGGAGCAGACCGCGCAGACCGAGGACAAGAAGGACGTCAAGAAGGACGTGAAGAAGAAGGAGCTCCCGGCCGACGCCACCGCGCGCAAGGCGGTGCTCCAGCAGAAGGTGGCCGGCAAGGGCCTCCTCAAGATTCTCGGCTCGGCCGGCGGCAACGGCGCCCTGTCCGACGTGCTCGGCAGCGGCACCGGCTCGGGAGACGTGGCCTCGGCCCTGGCCGGCGCGCGCGGGGTGAGCATCGCCGACGCCGACTCGGTGGGCGCCCGCGCCGGTGGGGGCGCCGGACGCACCGCGGGCATCGGCGACGTCGGGACTGCCGGGGGTGGCAAGGTGGCGCTGGCCGGCAAGGGCGACGCGACCGTCTCGGGGCGCGTGTCGGCGGCGTCTCCGGAAGTGGACTCCGCGGACGTGGACCGGGCCGCGCTCTCCCGCTACATCCGCGACCGCCTCAACGCCATCCGCGGCTGCTACGAGCGGGAGCTGAAGCGGAACCCTGGCCTGAAGGGCAAGGTGGTGGTGCGCTTCAACATCACCCCGGCAGGCCGCGCCGGCGACGTCCGGATCGAAGAGAACACCCTGGGGAGCGGCGAGGTCGCCAGCTGCATCCAGAGCCTGATGCGCAGCTGGATCTTCCCCTTCAAGCCGCCCGACGAGGTCCCGGTGCAGTACCCGTTCCTCTTCACCTCGGCCGGTTAGCGGATGCCCCCAGGATGCACGTTCGGCCAGTTTGACACCCTCCGCCAGGGCTCCCTACGCTCCTTCAGGATGCGACCGTCCGTCCGCCTGCAGCTCCTTGCTGCGCTGGCCCTGCTCTGGGCCGGTCCATCGCACGCGCAGGGTCCGACCAAGCCGGCCACACCCCCACCCACCCTGGAGCGGGCGGCCGACATCCCGGACCCGGAGAAGCTCTCCCGGTCCAGCGCCGCGGTGAGCCGAATGCGCTCGGTGCTGAGCGAGGTGCTCGGCCGGCTGGAGGAGGCACGGGCCACCAAAGACGTGGTGAAGCTCAACTGCGTCAACGAGAAGCTGACCCAGGTGAAGGGCCTGCTGCGCATCTCGGAGCAGTCCGACGTGGCCCTTCAGGAGGCCGTCTCGAAGAAGGACGCGACGGCGGCCGAGCACGAGTACTCGAAGGTCAGCATCGCCAAGAACAAGGTCGACCAGCTGCGGAACGAGGCCGAGCAGTGCATCGGGCAGCTCGCGTTCCGCACGGACGAAAACCTGACGGTGGAGGTGGAAGTCCCAAGCGGGTTGCCGACAGAGGACCCGACGAACCCGCCAGACGCGCCGGTGCCGTCGAACCGTCCGCCCCCGGCGAGCCCGATTCTGTAGTCGAGGGGCGTGGACCCCAGGCGGTGACGGCGCCCGCTCGTTCACCCCTCGAATCCTGGAGCGAGCGCGCGCTTGCGTGCTATGACGCACGACGGCTTCCGTCCTGATTGGAGCGGACTCTGCACTGGGGAGGACCGGAGCGGTTCAGACGGATGTCGCCGCACGCCGCCCGCCTTCTTCTGCTCGGCGCGCTCGTCGCGGCGGTTTCGGCGCGCGCGCAGACGACCAGCGTCTCCACCACCGCCCTCGGCGAGAACAACGGCATCCACTTCGGGCCGGCCCGGTTGCACCCGTACTTCGACCTCGAGTTCCGGTACGACTCGGCGGCCCTCTACCTTCCGACCGACCCCAACGACCCGGCCAGCCCCGCCGAGCTGAAGCCGGAGATCCTGATGCACTTCCGGCCGGGCTTCCGGCTGGACGCTCCGGGAACGGATGTCACCTTCGGGCTGAACGGCTACTACGACTATGTCTGGTACACCGGGTGGATCACCGACGGCTCGAGCTCGGCCTCCCGCAGCGAGGCGGGCGCGAACATGCACGCAGAGATCAACCGCGAGGGCGCGGTCGAGCTCGACGTGGCCGACACCTTCGCCCGGAGCGACCGGCCCCGCGACATCGGCGTCGGGGTGGCGGTGATCTCCCTCTACAACCAGCTGCGGCTGACCACGCCCATCCACCCCGGCGGGCGCGCCTTCGAGGTGCGGCCCCACGGCGACTACACGGTGGAGTTCTTCGGTGCGTACAGCGGTATCCCGGCGGGCATCGGGCCCTGCCCCCCGGGCACCTGCCCTTCGAATCCGAGCGACCCCGGGGTCAACGACTACCAGAACTACGCCGGCGGCGTGGACATCCACTGGAAGTTCCTGCCCCAGACGGCGCTGGTCTTCGAGTCGAACTTCGAGGGCCGGAGCTACTTCCACCCCGACGCCTCGGTGGTGCCCCCGGGCAAGATCCTCAAGCTGCTCGCCGGTGCGCAGGGTCTCGTCACCCCGAAGATCCAGGCGATCCTCAAGGCGGGCTATGCGATCGGCTTCGACGGGGCCGCCTCGACCTTCATCGGCCGGGCGGAGATGACCTGGACCCCGAACGAGACCAGCGCCATCACTCCTGGCGTGCTCCGCGACGTGAACAACGCGGTGGGCTCGGCCAGCACCACCGACCTCCGAGCGTACCTGAACACCAAGACCTTCCTCACCGGCCGGCTCGGTCTGCACGGCAACTTCGCCTACGACTTCCTCTCCTTCACCCAGGGGCGCGGCCAGAACGATCAGATTTTCAGCCTGGACCTCGGCCTCGACTACGCGATCGCCCGCTGGTTCATCGTCGCGGCCGGCTACGTGTTCTCCAAGCGGACGTCGGACTACGAGGCGGCGCAGCCGTTGAACTACACTCGGAACGAGGTTTACTTGCGCCTCACCTTCACCTACTGAGCGCCGCAGCCTTCGTGCCCAGCAACCGTCTCCTCTCCATCCTCCTCTGCGCGGCCGTGCTCTCTGCCGGCTGCAAGGGCCCGCGCGGCTCCGGCGGCGCCACCCTGCGGGCCGACGAGGTCTCGCAGGCGCCGGCCCCGGCCTCGACCTCCACCACGCTCGGGCCCGGGGATCTCGATCGAGGTCCGGGTCTTCGAGGAGGCGGACCTCTCCGGCCCGTACCGGGTGGCCCCGGGCGGTACCATCGACTTTCCGCTGTGCGGGAAGGTCCGGGTGGAGGGGCTGAACACCTCGGCCACCTCGGATGCGCTGACCCGGTGTCTGGGGGAGAAGTACCTGAAGCACCCCCAGGTCACGGTGCTGCTGCGCGAGTACAACAGCAAGAAGATCTTCGTCTTCGGCGAGGTCCAGAAGCCCGGCACGTTCCCCTACGAGGAGGACATGTCGATCATCCAGGCGATCACCATGGCCGGGGGATTCACCAAGGTGGCGAGCAAGAACGACATCGCGGTGACCCGTCAGGTGGAGGGGCGGGAGACGAAGATCCGGGTGCCGGTGGCGGACATCGGCACCGGGCGGGAGAGGAACTTCCGGCTCCAGCCCGGGGACATCGTCTTCGTCCCGGAGAGCATCTTCTAGGACGCTGCCGGGCCGAGGAGCGGGCAGCGGAGCGTCGGCGGTGCTACGAGTGCCTTCGCCATGCGCTCGCGCCCCGACGTCGACGTGGTCCTGAAGCGATTCGCCCAGCCGGACGAGGTCCGGAAGATGGTGAAGGGCCGGTTCGAGCTGGTCCGGATCGGCGGGATGACCATCGGCCGGGCGACCTACGAGCCGGGCTGGAAGTGGTCCGAGCACGTGGGACCCACGCTGGGGCAGACCCGGTGCACGGTGGAGCACGTGGGGCTGGTGCTGTCGGGCGTTGCAACCGCGGCCTTCGACGACGGGCACGTGGTGGAGCTCCGCGCCGGCGATCTGTTCCACATCCCGGCCGTGCCGCACGACTCGTGGGTGGTGGGGGACGTGCCGTACGTCTCGCTGCACTTCCTCGGGGCCGAGCACTACGCCGCCCCGGCCGGAGGGTGAGCCCATGGAGATCGCAGCAGAGCGTGCACGGCGGCGCTTTCTGAAGGACGCGGTGGGGGTGGGAGGCGCGGTCCTCGCCGCCGCGGCGCTGCTCCCGGCGATCGCCGCGGAGCAGAAGGAAGAGGAGGAGGAGGTCTCTCCCACCGAGGATTTGATGCGTGAGCACGGCGTGCTCCGGCGCATCCTGCTGGTCTACGGCGAGGTGATTCGCCGCGTGGACGCCGGACAGCCGGTGAGCGCCGAGCCGGTCGCAAAGGCGGCGACGATCATCCGCGCCTTCATCGAGGACTACCACGAGAAGGACGAGGAGGAGTTCATCTTCCCCCGCTTCCGCAAGGCCGGAACGCTGACCGGGCTGGTCGACGTGCTGCTTCAGCAGCATCAGGCCGGACGGACGCTGACCGCGAGCATCCAGCGTCTCGCGAACCCGGCGGCGCTCGGGAAGGCCTCCTCCCGGACGGAGATGGCCGGGGCGATGCGCCATTTCATCCGGATGTACGAGCCGCACGCTGCCCGGGAGGACACGGTGCTCTTTCCCGCCTTTGCCCGGCTGGTCAGCGAGAAGGAGCTGCGGGCGCTGATGGAGACCTTCGAGCAGAAGGAGAAGGCGCTCCCGCTGGGTGACTTCGAGAAGATGGTCGCCGACGTCGGGGCGATCGAGAAGGCATTCGGGATCGACGACCTGGCCCGCTTCACCCCGAAGGTCGCGAAGCCCTGACTCAGCGCACGAGCCCGACACCCGTCAGGAAGGTCACGAGCGCCACCAGGGCAGCCCCGGTGTAGAGCAGCACCTTGAACCCGGGCGGGAACGCCACCCCGAAGAAGCCCCCGGACACGCAGATGGCCGCGAGCGGCGCGCCGATGCCAGCGATCATTCGCGCGGCTGCGGACATTCGACGCCTCCCGGAAGGTTCACACGGCCCGGCCGGCGATCGAGCTTCCAGCTGTATCTCCCCGTCCCGCTGAGCGACTGGTAACTCGCGGTGGCGACGAAGACATGCTCACCATCGGGGTACGCGGACGTGTCCCAGTAGAAGTTGCACAGAGGCAGCGCACAAGGAACGGGCACTCCGTCGAGTGTCAGCGAGAGGTGGTCGGGAACCACGGACTCCAGGTACGTGCTGGATGATTCGGCGCCGTAGGGGTCCGGGCCCGATCGCAGGTCCGTGTAGTTGACGGTCGTGGCGTGGGCCACCTTCACCTGGATGAGCTGGGGATCGTTCTGGTGCGCCGGATTCGAGCTACCGACCGTGACCTCGAGGGATTCGGAGACATCGGAGGAGGACGTGCACGAGGATCCGACCACCAGCGTGAAGGCCAGCACCACGCGTGTGCCCCGGAATCTGGTCGTCGCTCGGCTCATGAGACACCCCCCGACGCTCCGACTGCGATCTCCGTGCCGGCGCTCTCCGCGCGGTGGGCCTGAAGAGGCTGGCCTGGAGTCCCCGACTGCGCCCTCGGTGCAGCACGGTCTGCACAGATGTGCACCCAATTGCACGGGTGCGGCGGACGGGCCCGCTTCAGCGGAACGGCTTCGAGGTCCAGCGAATCTCTTCGAGGAACCGCCGGCACTCGTCCTGGAGCGCGGTGGCGACGCCCGGGGCGGCGGAGAGCACCTCCACCACCGAGGTGTCGTAGGGCGCACCGTCGATGCGCGTGACGACCGCTCCCGCTTCGGAGACGATCAACGCGCCTGCGGCCACGTCCCACGGCTTGAGCGAGAACTCGAAGTACCCGTCGTAGCGGCCGGAGGCGACGTAGGCCAGGTCCAGTGCGGCGCTCCCCAGCCGGCGGATGCCCTGCGCCAGGCCCAGGAAGCGCACCACCAGCCCCGCCGGGCCCTCGGGGTGCTCGCGGACGTCGTAGGGGAAGCCGGTGCAGAGGAGCGCGCGGTCGAGCCGATCGATGGCGCTCGGGCGGATGGGCTGCCCGTTGAGCATCGCGCCGCGGCCGCGGACCGCGCTGAACAGCTCGTCGCGCATCGGGTCGTAGACCACGCCAGCCTGGACCCCACCCTCCCCTTCCACCGCGATGCTCACCGAGAAGTGTGGCAGCTGGTGGGCGTAGTTGGTGGTGCCGTCCAGCGGGTCGATGATCCATCGGTAGGTCGAGCCGGCGCTCGCCCCGCTCTCCTCCGAGAGGATGGCGTGCTCGGGGTGGCGCTGACGGAGCCAGTCGAGGAGCACCTTCTCGCTGGCCTGGTCGGCGTCGGTGACCAGATCGATGCCGCTCTTGAAGGAGATCGTCCGGGGCTCGTGGAAGCGCTCGGCCAGGACGCGGCCGGCGCGGCGGGCGCCCTCGACCGCCGTCTCGAGCAGGGTGTCGAGCGAGACGCTCACTGGCTCTCTCGCAGCAGCGCGTCCACCTGGGAACGGATGTCGTTCAGGTTTCCGTCGAAGCTCTCCTGCGTGTAGCGGACGCGCCCGGTGCGGTCCACCACCCAGGTGGTTGGCATCTGCTTGAGCTTCAGCTTGTCCTCGAGCACGAAGCCCCCCGGGTCCAGGAGCACGGGAAGGTCGATCCGGGCGGTGGCGAGGAAGGTGGGAATCTGCGCCCGGTCCTCGTCGACGCTGACCGCGTAGACCTGCACGCCCCGCGAGGCGTAGTCCTTCCGGAGCGCCTGGAGCTGCGGGAGCGAGCGCACGCACGGGGCGCACCAGGTGGCCCAGGCGTCGATGACCACCACCTGGCCGCGATCGGCGGAGAAGGCGTGCTTGCCCGGCTTGGGGTACGTCTCGAGCGAGATGTCGGCCACCGGGGTGACCGACGGGCCCGATCGGCCGCCGACGGTGACCAGCGCCTGCGGGCTGCTTGCAGTCGGCGGTGGCGCGCTGCCGGCGCAAGCAAGCACCAGCGCGAGGAGAGCGGAAGTCCGGCTCACGACCGCCTCTCCCCGAGGAGCGCGAGCAGGGCCGCGTGGAACCCGCCGAAGCTCCCGTTGCTCATCCCGAGGATGACGTCGCCCGGTCGCGCCTCGGCGGCCACCCGGGCCACCAGCGTGGGAACATCCGAGGCCGCATCCGCCTCGAGCCCCCGGTCGTGCAGGTCCGAGACCAGCCGCGGAATGTCCAGCTCCTCGCCCTCGGGCACCTGGTCGTGCCGCTCGGGCGTCTTGAGGCTGACCCGGGCGGCGCCGTCGAAGGACTCGGCGTACGCGATCTGGTGAAGCTTTCGGCGGCTGGTGTTGCTGCGCGGCTCGAAGACCGCCCACAGCCGGCGCTCGGGCCAGCGGCCGCGCAGCGCGTGGATGGTCTCTCGGACCGCGGTCGGGTGGTGCGCGAAGTCGTCGACCACCAGGATGCCGTTCACCTCGCCCCGGACCTCCTGGCGCCGCTTGACGCCGAGGAACGAGGCACAGCCCGCGGCGAAGGCCTCGAAGGTCACCCCGAGCGGGCCGATGGCTGCCCAGGCTCCGAGCGCGTTCTCCACGTTGTGGAGCCCGGGCACTGCCAGATGCACCTGTCCCAGCCGCCGTCCCTGGTCCACCAGGGTCAACCGCACGCCGTCCGGATGGTGCGTCACGTCCCGCGAGTGGACGTCCGCCGGGACCTCCGGAGACACCGAATAGGTCACCACCCGGGCGCGCCCTCCGCGGGCGAGCGTCACCGCGGCGGGCCAGGCGGCGCTCACCGCGACGAGCCCCTCGGCCGGCACCAGGGCGACGAAGCGCTCGAAGGCCGAGGCGTAGTGCGCCTCGTCCCGATAGATGTCGGCGTGGTCCAGCTCCATGCTGGTGAAGATGGCGGTGCGCGGCTGGTAGTGCAGGAACTTGGGGCCCTTGTCGAAATAGGCGGTGTCGTACTCGTCACCTTCCACCACGACGTGAGGACCCTTCCCGACCCGGAAGTTGCTTCCCGCGTTGCCCGTCACCCCACCGACCAGGAACGACGGGTCGAGCCCCGCGGTGACCAGGAGATGGGCGGTCAGGGCCGAGGTGGTGGTCTTTCCGTGCGTGCCGACCACGACCACCGGGTGGCGCCCACGAAGGAAGAGCGCGCCGAACGCCGCGGGGAAGCTCATCGAGGGCAGGCGCCGCTCACGGACCGCAGTGGCTTCCGGGTTGACCCGGCGGATGACGTTCCCCACCACCACCAGGTCCGGCTTCGCCCGGTCGAGGTTCTCCGGTCGGTAGGGCGTCATCACCTCGATGCCCCAGGCGGCGAGCATGTCGCTCATCGGCGGGTACACGTTCTGGTCGCTGCCGGTGACGGTGTGGCCCACGGCCTTGAGCATGCCGGCGAAGCTGCCCATCCCCGTGCCGGCGACCCCGAGGAGGTGGACGCGGCGGGCCTGCTCGGGCCGGACGTCAGTGAGGATGTTGCCGTCATCGGACACGTCGTTCAGCCCCTCGCCCAGTTCTCGAGCCGGAGACCGGGAACCCGCCCGAACTCGCGCTCGTTGTTCGACACCAGGGTGACCCTTCGGGCGACCGCCTGTGCAGCGATGAGCATGTCGAGAGGTCCGATTGGCTTGCCCCGCGCTTCGAGCTTCGCACGAAGCTGGGCGTAGGCTGCCGCGTCGATCGAGGTGAACTCGATCACTTCGATCGGCCGGAGGAAGTTCTCGACCCGCCGGAGGGTCTTCTCCGGCTGGAGACTCTTGGCCGCACCTGTCCAGAGCTCGGCCTCGGTGATGACGCTGAGGCCGACATCGGCCCTCGATTGAGCCAGAAGCCGGTGGAGGACGACCGCGTTCTGCTTCAGGGCATGGATACAGATGTTGGTGTCCAGCAGGAACTTCAATCGAGCTTCTCGCGCTTCTCGAGCTCGCCCTGTGCCGGGCGGGCCAAGTCGAATCCGATGCCAGAGAACGATTCCACGTAGCCCTCCGGCCATTCGTCCGCCGGCTCGAGGACCACGGCTCTACCCTTCCGGTGCACGAGAACGGTGTCCCCCTTGAATCGGAACTCCTTCGGCAGCCGGATCGCCTGACTTCGCCCTGTCCAGAAGACCTTCGCTCGCTTGCTTGCCACGGCGTCGCCTCGATAGATACCACTGATACATATCAGCAGCAGAGCCCCTCGGGAACGCCACTTTCAGCGAGGCTGGGCCGCGGCCGGCGTGACCGACGACTCGGGCACGCAGGACACCACCGCGTGCTCGGCTGCCTTGCAGATGTACGTCTCGGTCTTCTGGCAGCCGCTGGCCCGGTACCTCGAGTCGCCGAGCTCCTCCACCTTCACCTGGTCGGCCGGGCAGCTGTTGCTGCTGGCCATCGCGTCGCGGGCCGCGGTGCTCATCGCCGCGGTGGCACAGCCGGCGAGGCCGAGCGCAGCGGCGACCAGCGCCGACACCAGAACGGGAGACAAGGCACGCTTGACGGGTCCGGGCATTCGACGGCTCCTGGCGGGGGTGGGGGTCCCCGGTTTAGCCCAGGCCGAGCGCCTGCAGCACCGCGTCGTGAAACGCGGGGCGGAACTGCTGGATGCGGAGGTTGTCCCGCCCGAGCGCGGTGCGGTTGGTGAGCAGCGCAATGCTGAGCCGCCGAGCCCGGTCCACCCAGAGGCTGGTTCCGGTGTAGCCCAGGTGCCCGAACCCGCCGGGAGGCATCCGCCCGAGGAGACGCCCCGCCGCGCTGGCTTCGCCGGAAGGGGTGTCGAAGCCGAGGCCGCGGCCACTGCCCGGCACCGGAGTCACGGCCCGCTCCCAGAGCAAGGCCGGCGCCAGGCGCCCTGCCCCGTCGAGCTCCTCGAGCACCCGCTGGCCGAAGCGGGCGACCTCGGTGGCCGTGCCGAAGAGGCCCGCGTGACCGGAGACGCCGTCCATCGCCCAGGCGTTGTCGTCGTCCACCTCGCCCGGCCGCGACGGCACGCTGGCGAGGGAGCCCCAGCGGTTCTCCTGGCCGGGCGCCGGCGGACGCGGGCGGAGCGAGCCGGTGATGGGGAGCGCGTCCCACGCCCCGCCGCACGGGTCCCGCGAGTCGTGTCCCCGGGTGGAGAGCCGGTGAAAGTGCGTGGCGACCCCCAGCTTCTCCGAGAGCCGCGCGTGCACGGCGTCGAGCGGCGCGCCGGCGGCCTCGGCCAGCATCTCCCCGGCGAGAAGGAACCCGACGTCGCTGTAGAGCGTCCGGGTACCGGGGATGGTCTCCAGCGGCTCGCGCGCAGCGGCGTCGCGGACCTCGCTGCGCACGGTGAGGCGGGCGCCGGCGGGGCACTCCGCGCCCCGGCGGAGCTCGGGCACGGTGTGGAGGACCACCGCGAAGAAGGGGACCCAGGCCGGAAGACCCGAGCGGTGCGCCAGGAGATCTCCCAGCGTCGCTCCGTGCCTGGCCAGCGGGCTGCCGTCGATCCACCGCGAGACCGGCGTGAACGGGCCCACCTTCCCCTCGGCCCAGAGCGCGACGAAGGCGGTCGCGGTGCAGAGGATCTTCGTCAGCGAGGCGAGATCGAACGGCGTGTCCTCACCAGCCGCCACCGAGGCCCGTCCCACCTCGCGCCCGTCGTGGAACACCGAGGCCTGCGCCGCAGGGAAGACGCCGTCACGGACGCCCCCCTCGAGCAGCGCTTGCAGGCCCGACGTCACCAGCCGGTCCCGGGCAAGCTGGGTGGAGGAGGCGCTCCGCGCCGGCTGCAGACCCGGGTCCCGCCCTCGGGCCAGGTGCAGTCGTACACGGCGCTCCTTCCGCAGCCGTCCGCCTGGTAGCCCCCGCCGGTCAGGCTCTTCACCTCGACCTTGTCCTCGGGGCACTTCGCGTCCGCGGACATGCTCCGGCGCACCGTCGGCTCGAAGCCCCGGCACGCGGAGGTCAGGACGGCCAGCGCGGCGAGGAGGAGGAAGGGAGGGCGGACGTCCCTCACGCGGTGGCGGCCTCGAGCGGCTGCAGCGTCCCCTTGTGGGCGTCCAGACGGTGCCGGGCGCCGAGCGCAACCGGCGCATTCACGTCTCCATGACCGATGGGGAGCCCGGCGATGCACGGGACCCCCGCCTCGTTCGCCAGATCTGCCAGGACCTCGCGGACGGTGTGCGGGTCGTAGCGCCGGTCCGTCGGTTCGCACTCCACGAACTGTCCGAGCGCGATCCCCGCGATGCGCGAGAGAACGCCCGCGTTGCGCAGGTGCGTCCAGGCACGGTCGATGCGGTACGGGGGCTCGCCCACCTCCTCCAGGAGAAGGATGGCCCCGTTCATCTCCGGGAGCCACCGCGTGCCGAGGAGCGTGGCGAAGACGATCAGGTCCCCGCCGATGAGCGGGCCCTCCACCACCCCGGGGACGAGCGGCGTGCCCTGCAGCGGCTCGGGGACGCGGCCCTCGAGCAGCGCGAAGAGGCGGTCCGAGACCCACGGCGGCTGGTCCGCCAGCTGGGTGACGACCGGACCGTGGATGGAGATCCGCCCCGTGGCCTGGAGCGCGCAGTGGAGAGAGAGGTTGTCCGAGAAGCCCACCAGCGGCTTCAGCGGGAGCCGGCCGAAGTCGATGCGGGGGAGCAGCCGGGCGGCGCCGGACCCGCCGCGGGCGCAGACCACGGCCCGGTTGCCGGGATCGGAGAAGGCGTCGATCAGTGCTGCGGTGCGGACATCGTCCGAACCGGCGAGGTAGCGCTGCCGCTCGAAGAGGCTCGCAGACGGCGCGAGCTCGTAACGCTCGGCCAGGCGGGCCATGCCGCGCTCGAAGCGCTCGCGATCGATCGGAGAGGATGGGGCGACGACTGCAACGCGGTCTCCCGGCCGCAGGGGCGGTGGGCGCAACATTGCCGGGAGGGTAGCACGCCCATGCGACGCGGGATTCTGCGAGGCTGGCAGCTCGGCATGCACCCGGACGTGTCTTGCCGAACAATGTGGTGTCGTCTCTGCACACGATCGCGATGCTTCTGCGGCTCGGCTGCGACAGGGGATCGAGGTGCTCTCGACCCATGCCCTGGACAGCTGTACGAGGGCGATTGGCCACGTGGTGCGCTCCGGGCCTGTTACGCAGTGCGCGACGAGGCCAGTGGGAGTGAATGCATGCGCATCCAGCCGGTGTCCGATCTCCACCTCGAGTTCGAGCAGGACCAGGGCCAGCGATTCGCTCTCTCGCTCCCGGTCCTCGGGGACGTCCTGGTCCTGGGCGGCGACATCCTCCCGCTGCTCCGCGCGACGCAGATCCGCGAGACGCTCGGTTGGTTCTGCCACCGCTTTCCCCGGGTCATCTACGTGGCTGGAAACCACGAGTACTACGAGACCAGTCCGGCGCCGGCCTCGGACCTCCTCGCCTCCTGCGCCAGGGAGTTCCCCAATCTCCACGTGCTGGACGCGGCGACGGTGGAGATCGACGGGACCCGCTTCGTCGGGGCCACCCTGTGGTACCCCCTCACCCCGGACGAGGCGAACTACCGGCCGTTCCTCGCCGACTTCGCGCTGATCCAGCAGTTCGTCCCCTGGGTCCACGAGACGCACGCCAGGCACCTGGCCTTCCTGGAGCAAACGGTGCGGCCCGGAGACGTGGTGGTGACCCACTTCGTCCCCCACCCGAGGAGCATCGCGCCCCAGTTCGAGGGCTCGCCGCTCAACCGCTTCTTCGTCGCCGAGGACGCGGCCCCCCTGGTCGAGCACCGCGGCGCCCGGCTCTGGCTCCACGGCCACACCCACACCAGCTTCGACTACCGGGTAGGCGACACGCGGGTGGTCTGCAATCCGCGCGGCTACCCCGCCGAGCCGGGCACCTCGATGAACCCCGAGCTGATCATCGAGGTCTGAACCGCAGCGCGCCCCAGACCTCGTCCACGGCATGGGGAGCACCAGTGCCCAGCTCCGCTTCGAGCTCGGGGCCGGCTTTGGCCTGAACTCGGCGTTCGGCTCACCCCCGGTGGCGGGTCGTGTTCGGGGTCGAGGTGTTCAACCACGACGCCCTGGACGCCGAGAGACGCTAGAGTCTGCTCCCATGTCGACCCCCGCGCTCCGGAACCCCACGGTGAAGGCCGCAATCGATGCGTTCCAGACGGGAAACCGGAAGGCCTGGTCCGCGCTGTTCGAGGACGATGCCGAGCTCTACGACGACGGGAGCCCCCGTAGCCTGGAGAAGTTCACCCGGGACGCCCTCGGTCACGAGCGCTTCACCTCCATCGAGCGGGTGGGCCAGGACGGGCTCGAGGTCATCGGGAAGTTCCACTCCGACCAGTGGGGCGACTTCCGGACGTACTTCCGCTTCCACCTCGCTCCGGACGGGAAGATTCACCGCTTGGACATCGGCCAGACCGAGTAGCGCACTCACCCGGCTCTTGCGGTCGGTCCAGCAGCGCTTCGAGCCCGTTGCGGTTGCTGGGGCCGCTCCTGCGCTGGAAGGCCCGGCGCGCCGAGGCGAGTGGGCGGAGCTGCTCCGGCGGTATGACGGTGACGGGTCCGTCACTACGCGGCGCGCGCGTCCGAGCCAAGCGCCTCACCCGAACGAGAGAGCACGGCTCCGTAGAACCCATCCGTCCCCTGCCGGTGCGGAAGGGTGACGAGGGCCGGCCCGCGGCGGAGCTCCGCGGCGATCGGCGCATCGACCGTGCGGAACTCCGGGTGTCCCTCGAGGAACGCACGGACCACGTCCTCGTTCTCCTCGTGCCGGAGGGTGCAGGTGGCGTACACCAGCCGACCGCCGGGCCGCACGCGCGGAGCGCCGGTCTCGAGGAGGCCGCGCTGGACCGCGGGCCACCCGGCGAAGGAGGCGACGTCGAGCCGCCAGCGGAGGTCCGGCCCGCGGCGCAGGGAGCCGAGGGCCGAGCACGGGGCGTCGACGAGGACGGCGTCGTAGGCCTCCTCGGGGACGCCGTGGAGGACCCGGACGGTGGCCGAAGCCCCCGCCCGCTCGGCGCGTTGCCGGAGCCGCTCGAGGGCCTCGCGGTCGATGTCGTACGCGTCCACCCGGCCCGAGCCCTGAAGCCCGGCGGCGAGGAGCAGGGTCTTCCCCCCCGCTCCGGCGCACAGGTCGAGGAGGTGCTGCCCGGGGCGGGCCTCCACCAGGGCACCGACGAGCTGGCTCCCCTCGTCCTGGACCTCGAAGAGGCCCTCCTGGTGGGCGCGGAGCCCGAGGACGTTGGGCCGGCCCTCGAGGTGGAGCGCATCGGGCGCGTACCGGGCGTCGTGGCTGGGCAAGCCCTCGGCCCGGAGGCGCTCGGCGAGGGCGTCGCGGTCGAGGCGGAGCCGGTTGGCCCGGATGGTGACCGGTCCGGGGAGGTTGCACGCGGCGGCGAAGAGGGCCGCCTCCGGGCCCAGGGCGCGCTCGAGCTCGGGGACCAGTGCCTCGGGCCAGGAGAACCGGGTGGGCCAGTCCTCCGGCGCCGGACGGGGCTCGGGGAGGTCGGCACCGGTCCAGTCGCGGACGGACTCCCTCGGGAGGTGGGCGATGTCCCGGAGCAACGCCGCGAGCAGGGCGGCCGGAGACTGCGAACCGGCGTGGTGCGCGAGGCGCCTGCGCCAGAGCGCGACGCCGAAGAGGCCCTCGGAGGCGACGGCGCGGTGGGTGGCGTCCCAGCCCGGATGGGAGCGGAGCAGGACCGTGAGCTGGCGCGCGGCGTCTGCCCCGTGGAGGACGGCGCCAAGCGCGTCGAGGAGCGGGCGACGGACCTCGGGGAGCTGCGACCAGTCGAGCTGGGCCAGCCGGTCCCTGGCGGCACGCTCGAGCGCCTGCACCGTGGGGAGCCGGGTCCCCGTGGAAGGCCGGGGCGTCACAGCGGAAGAATGCCCGATCGGCGGGGCAAGGGATGCACGGAGAGCGAAATGTCCTGCCCGTGGGGGCTGGAACGTCCTAGGCCCGGATACCCAGGGGACGGCCCGGAATGGGTCCGAGCCCGCCCCCGGGGCATGACGCGAGGCAACGAGCACATGAGCGACTTCGTCCTTCTGTTCCGGGCAACCGAGGAGAGCCGGCGGGCGGCGATGGGGACACCCGAGCGTGCCCAGCAGAGCCTGCAGGCGTGGAAGGCGTGGATTCAGAGTCTGGAGACCAAGGGCCACCTCAAGGCCCGGGGCCAACCGCTCGACGCCAGCGGGGCCGTGGTCCGCGGGAAGAAGCGCGCCGTCACCGACGGGCCCTACGCGGAGAGCAAGGACATCGTCCTGGGCTTCAACGTCATCTCGGCGCGGGACCTGGCCGAGGCGGTCGAGCTCGCGCGCGGCTGCCCGATGCTCGAGGGTGAGGGGGCGGTGGAGGTGCGGCCGATCGTCGATCTGGGGGTCTAGGCGCCTCGCGCTATGGAGCCAGAGCGGCGCGGTGGCAGAGGGCCAGTCGCTCCTGGAGGGGTGCCTGCCAGAGTACCGGCGCTGGGGGCTCGCCGACACGCGGCTCGTCGCCTCGCTGGAGGCGATCCGCGCTCGGGAGCGGGGGTCTAGGTGAGCTTGACCGTCCGGGTGATCTGCTCGTTCGCTTCCCAGTAGGTGTGTCGCTTGGCGACGCGCGGGTCGTCCTTGGCTGGCTGGACCGTGCCCGTCTTGTCGACCGCCCGCGAGGTGATCGTGTGCTCGCCGGGAGCGGCATTCGCCCAGTCCAGGTGCCAGAACTTCCAGGCGAACTCGTGCTCGGCGCCGCGGTCGATGACCGCCGTCTTCCACGGTCCGTCGTCGACCCGGACCTCCACCCGGGCGACCGGCGCACCCCAGGCCGCGCCGTAGATCCGGTACTTCCCGTCCTGGACGGTCACCGTGGCGGCGATGGACTTGAGCAGGGAACGACCCACGGCAGTGCGCGTCCAGACCGACGTTCCGTCGGGGCGTGGCTCCTCCCGAACGGTCAGGTAGCGCTGTGCCTGGAACGGGCCCTCGAACCGCGCGTCCGTCACCTCGATGCGGGTGAGCCACTTCACGTTGGAGATGCCGAACCAGCGCGGGGCGATGAGGCGCAGCGGATGGCCGTTCGCCGCAGGCAGAGGCTGCCCGTTCATCTCGTAGCAGAGGAGGTTCGCGGGGTCGGTTGCCTCCGCCCAGGACATGCTCCGCGCGAAGGGCGCCTTGGCTTTGAACTCCCCCATCTTGTCGCCCAGCCCACCGATGTACTGGATTGGCTCCTCGCCCTGGTCGGCTCCGTAGAAGACGACCTCCACGCCATCGGGCTTCCGTCCCGCCTTCTGGAGCACGGCGGCCAGGGGCGTGCCCGTCCAGCGCGCGTTGCCGATGGCCCCCTGAAGGAAGGGGAAGCCGCTATTCCCGGAACACTCGAGGGCGAAGACGACCTCCTTCTTCGGCAGAGCCTTGATCGCGGCGAGGGTCAAGGTCTGCGGGCGCGCCACCCGTCCGGCGATCTCGAGCTTCCACTTTGCGACATCGAACTCCGGGACGCCGTAGTGACCGACATGGAAAAACTTGTCGTTCGGGGTGATCCAGGAATCCGGATTCATCGTTTGCCAGTCGAGCTGGTTGAGACCCGCCAGCGGGGGAGGCGGCGCCGTGGGCTGGTCCACGAAGGGGATGGTCTTCTCTCCCGGACGGCCCCAGGCGAAGAGCGGGCTCTGGAAGAAGGCGATCGCGGCCAGCGTGCCTCCCGTCCGGATGAGAGCGTCACGGCGTGAGATGGTTTCGGCGTCCAAGGTCGCGGCCCCTCCTGGTGAGTGCGGCGGATGGTAGCGGATCCGCCGGGCGGGGGTGGGCCGGTCTTCTGTTCCGCCCGGGCGGAGCCGGGTCTGTGACCTCCCGCGTCCTCGTCCGGTCGATGACGCGCCACGTCCAGCGTTAGGTTGGGCCCATGCGGATCGCCATTCTGACCTTCGACGGGTTCAACGAGATCGATTCATTCGTTGCGTCCTACATGATCAATCGAGTCAAGCGTCCCGGGTGGAAGGCGGAGATCACCTGCCCCGAACCGGTGGTCGAGTCCGGTCGAGGCGTGCGGGTCAGCGCGCAGCAACCGCTCGAGTTCGCCAGCGAGGCCGACGCGGTGCTGGTCGGCAGCGGCAAGCTGACCGCGCAGCTCGCCGAGGATCGCGCCATCATGTCCCGCCTCGCGCTCGACCCGCGGCGACAGCTCCTCGGCTCCCAGTGCTCGGGCGCGTTGATGCTGGCGAAGCTCGGGGTGCTGGGAACCTTGCCGGCGTGCACCGACCGGCTGACCCGTCCGCTGGTCGAGGCGGCCGGAGTCCGGGTCCTGCAGCAGCCGTTCTTCGCCAGCGGCAACGTGGCCACCGCGGGTGGCTGCCTCTCCTCGCATTACCTCGCGGCCTGGTTCATCTGGCGGCTGGCCGGGCGCGCCGAGGCCGAGGAGGCGCTCGCCTACGTCGCCCCGGTCGGCGAGGAGTCGGACTACGTGACCCGCGCGATGCGAATCGTCGGCAGCTTCCTGGCGGAGCGGTAGGGCCGGGGTTCAGCGGCGCTTGAAGTACTGCACGGCCCGCTCATGCTTCTCGGCGGCGGCCCGACTGTCGAAGGTGCCCAGGTTCTTCCGCTTGCCTGTCCGGGGCTCCTTCTTCTTCGAGTAGAGACGGTACTTCCCCGACGACAGGCGACGGATCATGTCGGATTCTCCAGGCGGAGGATGGAGACGCGGTTGCTCGGCGCAAGGGCCGATGATTCGTGTTCTCGCCGGGTGTCTCATCGGGGAAACCCATTCGAGAGGCCGATCCCATGGCAAGCAAGCGAGGACAGAAGCTCTTTCCGCATCTCTGGTTCACGAAGGAGGCCGAGGAGGCGGCGCGGTTCTACGCCTCCATCTTTCCCGACTCCCGCGTGGAGCGGGTGATCCCCGTCCCGGCGGACACCCCGAGCGGCCCCGCGGGCTCGGTCACCATCGTCAACTTCACCCTCTTCGGGCAGCGATTGCAGGCCATCACCGCCGGCCCGCTCGACCCGTTCAACCACGCCATCTCCCTGGTGGTGGCGTGCGACGACCAGGCGGAGGTCGATCGGTACTGGGCGGCGCTGCTCCAGGGAGGCAAGGAGGAGCAGTGTGGCTGGCTCAAGGACCGCTACGGGGTGAGCTGGCAGATCGTCCCGGCGATCCTGGACGAGATGATCGCCGACACCGATCGGGCCCGCGCCCGCCGGGTGACCGAGGCCATGCTGAAGATGGTGAAGCTCGACATCGCGAAGCTGAAGGCGGCCTACGACGGCCGCTGAGCCGCCCGGCACATCGGCCGCGGGTCGCGCCGTGTCGCACCCTCACCTCCCTGAGGGGCGCCATCTCCGCGAGACTCATCGTGATGTGAAGGTAGCCACGACGCGCACCGCCGCGCACCGGTGTCCACCGGATTCCGTCGCGCGTGGAAGCAGGCGATGCTCTCCTCGTGCGCGAGCGGGGTTCCTCGGTCCTCATCACGGCGTCGTCCGGTCTTCTGCTCGTCATTCTCACCGCGTGGGGATGCTCCGGGCGCGTCGACACGCAGTGCGCGTCGAGCACCGACTGCACCGGCGGTGCGAGCTGCATCGCGGGAGCGTGCGTCCTTCTCCCGCAGTGCTCTCGCTCGGGCGATTGCGACGCCGGCAACAGCTGCATCAACGCCAGATGCACGCCGGTGGGGAACCCCTGCTCCAGCAACCAGGCCTGCGCACCCGGCGCGAGCTGCAGCAGCCATGGCGTCTGCGCCCCGCCGAGCTGCACCAGCGCCATCGACTGCGGCCTGGAGCAGGTCTGCATCGAGGGCGCTTGCGCTCCGGTGGGCACTCCCCTGCCGCCGGTTCCCGATGGGGGATTCCCCCCTCCACCCCCGGATGCCGGCCCGAAGTGCGTCAACCTCGAATGCGCGCAGGTCACCTGCTCCAACGGCACCACCACCACCGTCATGGGCTCGGTCTTCGATCCCAGCGGGCAGGTGCCGCTCTACAACGCCCTGGTCTACGTGCCCAACGGGGAAGTCAAGCCCTTCACCCCGGGCGTGACCTGCGACCGGTGCGGCAGCACCACCACCGGTGACCCGCTGGTGATCGCCCTCACCGACGCCACCGGCGCCTTCACCCTGCGCAACGTCCCGGCGGGGACCAGCTTCCCCCTGGTGATGCAGATCGGGAAGTGGCGGCGGCAGGTCACCATCCCCGCAGTGCCCGCCTGCAGCGTCACCACGCTCACCGACCCGGGCTTGCAGCACCTTCCGCGCAATCACACCGAGGGCGACCTGCCCCAGTTCGCCATCGCCACCGGCTCGGCCGATCCCTTCGAGTGCCTGCTCCTCAAGATGGGCATCGACCCCGCCGAGTTCACCCGTCCCGACGCCGGTGGCCGCGTCCACATGTACGTGACCCCGGTGGGCAATCCGCCGCCGCTGCGGCTCGATGGAGGCAGCCCCCTGGACTCGACCCTCTGGTCCACTGCCGGAACGCTGGCCAACTACGACGTGGTGCTCCTGCCCTGCGAGGGAAGCGAGTACCGCAAGCCGGCGCAGGCCATCCAGAACCTCGTGAACTACACCGCCACCGGCGGGCGTCTCTTCGTCACCCACTACAGCTACGTCTGGACCGCCTTCGACGCCCCGTTCAACAGCGTGGCCAACTGGGTGCCGGACCCGGCGCAGAACACCAACCCGCCCGACCCGTTCTCCGGGATCGTCGACACCTCGTTCCCGAAGGGCGTCGCGTTCCAGGACTGGCTGTCCAACGTCGGGGCGCTGAGCGGCGGGACGTTGAGCATCCGCGAGGTGCGCGACGACGTGGGCCCGGTGAACCTCGACGCCGGCACCCGGTGGATCTACGGGCCGAATCCCAACAACAGCGTCACCCCGATCACCACCCAGCACCTCACCTTCAACACGCCCATCTCCCCGCCCCCGCAGCCGGACGGTGACGCCGGGGTGCAGTGCGGCCGGGTGGTGTTCAGCGACTTCCACGTGACGGCCGCCGGCCGCGACAGAAACAATAATTTCTTCCCCACTTCCTGCAAGGCGGGGGCGCTCACGCCACAGGAGAAGGCGCTGATCTTCATGCTCTTCGACGTGTCTTCGTGCGTGCAGGACGACCACCAGCCGCCCCAGGTCTGTCCGGGGCTCGGCGAGACCTGCTCCCCCACCCAGGCCTGCTGCAGCGGGCTCACCTGCCTCGGTCAGACGCTGGCCCCGTGCGTCGCCGGCGAGCCTTGCAGCTGTTCGGTCCCGATCAACTGATGCGCTCCCCCTCCCGTCCACGTGCGTCCCTGGGTCCCCGGCCGCTGCTCGCTGCGGCGCTGTTCCTCGCGCTCGGCTGCCAGACCTACGACTTCGAGCCGGTGTCCCCGGTGAGCCTCGGCCAGACCACGACCTCGGTCAGCATCAGCGCCAAGCAGCTGAAGCCCAACCTCATGCTGCTGCTCGATCGCTCCGGGTCGATGCGGCTGCCGTTCGACCCCACGCAAGCCGCCTGTGGCTCCTGCGGTCAGACCGGTCAGCCGTCGTGCGATCCGGTCGCCTGCCCGTCGCGGTGGGACGTCCTGACCACCACTGCGTCCGACTTTCTCAGCCAGCACGGGACCGTGGCCCGCATGGGCGTGGCGTTCTACCCCTCGCTTTCCGGGGCCAACATCGTGGATCCCGGCAGCGGCAACCCGAGCAACTTCTGCGGGCCGTCCAGCAGCATCGACGTTCCGCTCCCCACCTCGGACGAGGACGCGGCGCTCCGGGACAACGCGACCGCGGTGGACTTCGCGATCAAGCGGGTGGGGGCGACCGCCTCGCCCCTGGCCGGCGGCGTGGGAGGCGGCACGCCTACCGGGGACAGCCTGGTCTACGTCGCCGATCACGCGAACTTCGGCTCCACCATCCAGCGTCAATCGTTCCTGCTGCTGATGACCGACGGTCTGCCCAACTGCAATCCAGCGTCCGGGCTCGACGCCAACGTGAACCCGGCGGCCTGCGACTGCACCGACGGGCCCACCTCCACCGTCTGCACCTACTACCCGGTGCTCGACTGCAACGACTTCAACGAGACCGCGCGGAAGGTCTCGAACATCCGGGCCACGGGAGTGAAGACCATCGTCATCGGGTTTGGGGACGTCTTCGGCTCCTCGGCGCAACGGTCCTTGCAGCAGATCTCGCTGGCCGGCGACTTCCAGCGCCGCTGTGCCGCCGGTGGAGGCGAGTGCGACCCGAATGACTCCTCCTGCTACCTGGAGACGAACCCCACGCTCTGCAGCGAGCAGTTCTTCCGCGCGGCGTCGAAGGAGCAGCTGTCCGCGGCGCTGGCGGCGGTGACCTCGGCGATCCTCCAGGGGAACCCGTGTCTGGTGGAGCTCGAGCCGGCGCCGGTGGATCCCACGTTCCTCACCGTGCTGGTGACCGAGAACGGCGTCACCACCGCCTACCCGTACCCCTCGGACGTGTGGACCTTCGCCGCGCTACCCGACGGGAACGCCACGCTGACCTTCAACGACCCGCTGTGCGCGACGATGAGGTCGGCCAGCGAGAACGTCAGCTACGAGATCCGCTCGGTCCACCAGCTCTGAGTCCGCTGTAGCTCCGGCCCGCGCGGGTGGCGATTGCCGCGGACGCGGTGGCCCGGGCGATCGCCTTCACCATCGAGCAGCCCGAGGACGTGGGCGCGAGCTGGTGCGTCTGGAGGAGAACATCCGGCGGAAGGACATCGAGCTGAGGCGCGAAGGCCTCCGTGAAATCGACGACGCTGCGTCCGCAGGGTGGCGTATCGGTTCGAGAGGTTGGCCGACGAAGAGTAGGAACTGGACAGCCGCGCATGGAGCTCTTCCAGCTGGCGCTCGTCGGTGCGCCGATTGCCCTGATGCCTGGAGCGCCGTGACGGGCGAGAGAGCCCCTTCCGGGCTGTTGCGCCCCATCACCGGTGGGCGGCGAGCCAGGGCCGACCACGCCAGTGCGGTGACGGTGTTCGTCGCCCTGTTGGCAAACCTCGGGATCGCGCTGGCGAAGCTGGTGGCGGGGGGCATTTCCCGGTCCAGCGCGATGATGGCCGAGGCCTTCCACTCCTTCGCCGACACCGGGAACGAGGTCCTGCTCCTGATCGCCCAGAAGCGGAGCGAGCAACCGGCGGACGAGGAGCATCCGTTCGGGCACGGGCGCGCGGCGTACTTCTGGGCACTGATCGCCGCGCTCGGCGTGTTCGTCACCGGTGCGCTGCTGTCGATCCGTCAGGGTGTCCGGGCGCTGCTCTCCCCTGCGGAGATGCCCTCCTTCGCCATCGCCTATGCCGTTCTTGCGGTCTCGCTGGTCCTGGAGGGAGTCTCGTTTCTTCGCGCGTACCGACAGCTCCGGCAGGAGGCGGCGGAACTGGGTCGCCCGTTCGACGAGCACTTCGACCTCAGCTCGGACCCGATCGCCCGGGCGGTGTTCGCCGAGGACGCGGCGGCGCTGGCGGGGAACGTGATCGCCGGCGTGGGCATCGGCCTGCGGCAGCTCACTGGCTCGGAGGTACCAGATGCGGTGGCGGCCATGCTCATCGGCCTCATCCTCGGCTACGTGGCGGTGCAGCTGGCACGGCGCAACGGAGACTTTCTCATCGGTCTCCGTGCTACCCCGGGCCTCCACCAGCGAGTCCGGGGCGTCATCGCTCGCCAGCCCGGCGTCCGTGGTGTCCCCGAGCTGCTGGTGACGTTCCTCGGGCCACGGCAGGTCTGGGTGCTCGCCGGCGTGGAGCTCGATGAGCGGCTCGATGCTCGCGGGGTCACGTCACTGGTGGAGGCGATCGAGGCGGCATTGTTCCAGGATCACCCGTTCGTCGCGCGGGTGGACGTGGTGCCCCGCGCACGGCGATGACCGCTGGAGGCGCCTCAGGCCGTCGCGGCCGGCGCTCGGTTCAGGATCTCCGGCAGGCGACGGGCGTCGACCGGCTTGACCAGATGGAGGTCGAATCCTGCGCGTCGCGCGTTGGCTTCTGCCTCCGGTCCGCCGTACCCGGTCAACGCCACCAGGAAGAGCGACCGGCCCTCGGGCCGGGCACGCACCGCTCTGGCCACCTCGTAGCCGTCCATCCCGGGGAGCCCGACGTCCACCAGCGCCACGTCCGGGCGGAGCGCGAGCAGCTTCTCCGCACCCTCGGGACCCGTCGCCGCGAGCTCCACCGAGTGACCGAGCGTCCTCAGGAAATCGGCGAGCGTCTCCCGCACATCCGGGGAGTCCTCCACCACCAGGATGCGCCGCGGTGGCCACCCTTCAGCGCTGCTCCTGGCCCCGGGCGTCGCGGAGCTCGACTGCTCGTTCCGGAGCGGCAGACGCACCTCGAAGATGCTGCCCCGTCCCGGGCCTTCGCTGGAGGCAGTGACGATCCCCTCCGTGCATCTGGACCAGCCGGCGCACGAGGGTCAGTCCCAGCCCCAGCCCACCCTTGGTCCGATCCAGGCCCGCATCGACCTGGACGAACGGCTCGAAGACCTGTTCGGTCATGCGCGCCGGAATCCCTCGCCCGGTGTCGCGAACCTTCACCACCGCCTCCGCGGCCGACCTGGTGAGCGAGATCTCGACCGATCCGCCCGGCTCGGTGAACTTGGCCGCATTGGAGAGGAGATTGGTCAGGACCTGCTCCATGCGGGTCGCGTCGGCGTGGAGCGGCACCGCCTCCTCGGGGCGGGTCACGACCAGCGCGATGGCCCGGGCGTCGAGGAGCGGCTGGACGGCCGCGACCGCGCCATCCAGCACCGGACCGAGATCGAGCTCGCTCCTCCGCAGCTCGAACGTCCCGCGGGTGATCCGGGTGACGTCGAGCAGGTCGTCGACCAGACGGACCAGGTGGCCGAGCTGTCGCCGGACGGTGGACTGATGGTGCGCGATGCGCGTTTCATCCGCACCGGGGCGCTGGAGCAGCTCCAGCGCCATCGAGATCGCCGCCAGCGGGTTCCGCAGCTCGTGCGCCAGCATCGCCAGGAATTCGTCCTTGCGCTGGTCGGCGACCTTGAGCTGCGCCTCCCGGAGCTCCAGTGCCTCCATCGTCGCGCGCGCTGCGTACTGGCGGCGGCGGGCGCGGAGGGCGGCCCTCACCGCGGTGACCAGCGTCGCCACCCGGACCGGGCGTTCGACGACCGTCACGTTTCCCAGCAGGGTCGACAGCCTGTCCAGGCGCGCGGACGAGGCCTGCCGCTCCATCGGCGCGGCGAAGACCACCAGCGGGAGGTCGGACCAGGGCGGCTGGCGCTGCAGACACTCGGCGAGGATCTCCACCGCGCTCGGGGAGAAGGCTTCCTCGGCAATCAGGACGGCGCCGGCGCCCTCGTCGATGGCTGTGACGAGCGCGAAGGGATGAGGCACCACCTGGGGGGCGAGCCCGGCGCGGAGGAGCGTCTGTGCAGCGAGGGCGCCGTCACGGCCGGTCGGAGCGAGCACCAGGATGCGCTCTTCGAAGGCACTCCGGCCGAGAAGACCGGTCACCCGTCGTCTCCGGACCTCGGGCGAGGGGGCTCGACGACGGGGACGCCGGTGAGCACGCCGCGGAAGTGGGTCAAGGGCTCCCTGATCTCGACGCCCCGGTCCGAGATCTGCAGCTCGCGGATGCTGTCCTCGTGCTTGCCCACCCTGCGCTTGAGGACCGAGAGAGCCTTCCGGACCCTGCCCTCGGCCTCGAAGAACCGGAGCAGCAGGACGGTGTCCGCGAGGTAGGTCACGTCGACGGGAGCGTCCATCTTTCCCACCATCCCGTGCTGGGTGAGCACGAGGAGGGTGGTCACTCCCTGCTGGCCCAGATAGGTCAGCAGCTCGTGGAGGTGCAGGACGAGGAACCGCTCCTCCGGCATGGCCATCAGGTAGCCGTTGAGGCTGTCGATGATGAGCAGACGGAGGTCGCCTCGCTCGACGTTCTCGCGGCAGGCGTGGGCGAACTCGCCCGGGGACAGCTCCGCCGGGTCGACCTGCCGGAGCTCGAACAGCGGATCGTCGGTGAGGTGAAGCCCCAGGCCGTGGGTTCGCGCGTTGAAGACTTCGAGTGTCTCGTCGAAGGAGAAGCAGAGCACACGCTCCTTCCGCTGCAACGCCGTCGCGGCGTACTGGGAAGCGATGCTCGACTTCCCGGTGCCCGCGGGGCCGAGGCACACGGTGCTGGTCCCGCGCACCAGCCCACCTCCGAGCATCGCGTCCAGGCCCGGCACTCCGCTGGCCAGGACCTCTCGCCGGAAGGAGGTGCGGTGGGAGGCCGCGACCAGGCGGGGAAAGACCTGGAGCCCGCCACGGACAATGGTGAAGTCGTGCTTCCCGGTGAGGAAGTCGACCCCGCGCATCTTCAGCACCTCGAGGCGCCTGCGGGCCGCGCCGTAGGCCAGGGCGCTGCGGTCGAGCTCGATCACCCCGTGGGCGAGGCTCTCCAGCTGGGTATCCCCTCCCTCGGCGGTGCCGTCGTCGAGGAACAGCACCGTGGCGTCCCGTCTCGCGAACTGCTGCTTCAGGGCGAGGATCTGCCGGCGGTAGCGGAGCGACTCTCCGGCCAGCAGTCGCATCTCGGAGAGGGAGTCGAAGACGATGCGCAGCGGTCTGATGTCGTCCACCAGGGCGAGGACCCGCTCGATGGTCTCGTTGAGCTCCACCTCCGCCGGGTGGAAGAGGGTGTTCTGTCGCTGCGCCTCGAGCATCTCTTCCGGGGTGGAGAGGGGATGCACGCGGAATCCGTCGAGCGTCCAGCCGTGAGAGGCAGCCACGGCCGCCAGCTCCTCCTGCGTCTCGGAGAGGGTGACGTAGAGACCGGGCTCACCGGTGCGTGCCCCTTCGAGGAGGAACTGCAGTCCGAGGGTCGTCTTGCCCACTCCGGGAGCGCCGCGGAGCAGATAGCTGCGCCGCCGCGGGAACCCGCCGCGGAGGATCTCGTCGAGTCCGCTGACTCCGGTCTTGACCAGGTCTCGGGCCACGGAGGGCGCAAGATGAACACCGTCGGGAGCCACGACCGAGGAGAGGGGCCCCTGCCGACGGGAAGCGTCCAGTCCTCAACGACCCCGCTGTCACCCACCGCCCGATGCCGCCGGGGAGGCGATGCGCTCAGGGGACTCCAAAGCGTCGATCGCGCGCGAAGACGATGGCCTGTGCGCGTGTCCAGACCCCGAGCTTGTCGAAGAGGTTGGAGAGGTGATTCCGGACAGTCTTCTCGCTCAGGGAGAGCCGCTCGGCGATGTCGGCGTTGCCCAGGCCCTCGGTGAGCAGGCTCAGCACCTCGCGCTCCCTGCGGGTCAGGGCCTTGAAGACCGGGTCTTCACCGACGGCTGCACCTCCCAGCCCGGTGAATTCGAGAACGGCGTCGCAGAATCGTTTCCAGGCTGGCTCGTCCTCCAGCAGAATGTGGTTCTTCGAGTCCAGCTCGACGAACTCCGCACCGGCGATCCGGGAAGCGATCAGACGCGCCTCCTCGATGGGAACGACCTGGTCGTCGCGGGCATGAACGACCATCGTGGGCGTGCGGACCTTCTCCAGAATGTCGACCACGTCGACGTTGGCGCGAGCCTCGAGGAGCCTCGCAGCGTTCTCTGGAGAGGTCGTCTTCCGGCACAACTCGTTGAACCAGCTCATTTGCTCGGCGGTCGCGCCGGGCACGAAGCGTGAGGTGTAGACCTGGCGAAACGCGGGATTGTCCTTTCCCCAGCCAAAGCGCGCGAGGTCGGCGATGGCCTGGTACAAGCGAACCCGGTCCGAACGGCCGGGTCTGGCCCACCCGCGCGCGGAGGCCCCGTAGAGCAAGAGACGCGAGACCCGCTCGGGGTGCCGGGCAGCGTAGGCAAGGGACAGTGCGCCGCCATGAGAGATGCCCAGCAGCGCGAAAGGCTCTCGCGGTCCGGCGGCGGCGATCACCGACTCGAGATCCCCCAGCTTGCGGTCGAAGGAGAGATCTCCCGCGTTCCAGTCACTCATCCCGCTTCCACGTTCGTCGTACCGGACGAGGCGGAAGTGGGTGCAGAGAAAGCCGAGCCAGTGCCCCCACAGCGGGCTCTCCCACTCGTATTCGAGATGGGTCAGCCAGGTGGCCGCCTTGATCAGGAGTGGACCGGTGGAGGCATCGGCCCAGGCCAGCCGGATCCCGTCGGTGGTTCGCAGGTACTGGATGCGTTGGCGAGCGATTCTCGACCGGGACACTTGTCCCCCGAAGAACCGCGAATCTAGCTCGGATCGGGACAAGACTCCCATGGTGGGCCGAAGGCGACCGGTGCACCGTTCCTTCACACAACGGAGGAACGCAATGCTGAGCCACCAATACGATTACCGGTCAGTCCTGGAGACGTCGGAGAAGGTCAACTGGAAGCTCGAGGAGGTCATCGAGGGAAGAACGCTGGACTTCACCCGGCCCTTCCTGCCGGAGTCCCTCGTCGGCCTGAAAGCGATCCGCTGCCTGAACCCCGAGGAAAAGCGGACGCTCAACCAGATCCGCGGGTTCACCTACCTGTACCTCTTCGGCCTGGTGGAGGAGTACATCGTGCCGTCGCTGGTCGACCACGTGCGCCACGGCGTCCGCGGGAACGGTCACGAACGGCGGGCTCTCCTTCACTTTGCCGAGGAGGAGGCGAAGCACATTCAGCTCTTCCAGTGGTTCGGGGAGCAGTTCCAGGAGGGGTTTGGCACTCCCTGCGGGGTGATTGGACCGGCGGAGGAGATCGCCGCAGCCATTCTCGACCACGCGCCTCTGGGTGTCTTCATCACCACGCTGCACATCGAGTGGATGACCCAGAACCACTACCTGGATTCGGTGAAGGACAACGCCAAGGAGAAGCTCGACCCGCTCTTCTGCAGCATGCTCAAGCACCACTGGATGGAGGAGAGCCAGCACGCCAAGCTCGACACGCTGGTGGTCGACAAGATCGCCACCGGGCTCGACCGGAAGGAGATCGAGAAGGGCATCGACGACTACATGGACATCGGCAAGCTGCTCGACGGCGGGCTGCAGACGCAGGTCCGGATGGACATCGAGAGCCTGCAGGCGGCGACCGGTCGGGTGTTCACTCCCGCGGAGAGGGAGGAGATCGAGCGGGAGCAGGTGAAGAGCTACCGCTGGACGTTTCTCCTCAGCGGGATGACCCATCCAAACTTCGACCGGAGCCTCCGCGAGCTGAGCGCGGATGGTCACCGGCGGGTCGCGGAGCTGGCGCAAGCCATCGGCTGAAGCAAGCACTCGCCTCTCCGGAGGCGCTGGGAATCCTTGCGCTGCTCGCGGCCTGGACGTTCCGGCCGCGACCGGCGCCGTGATCCTGGACTAACCGCCATGAAAGACCCTGCCCCTCCCATGGCCGTTGGATGGGGGGTTGTCCTGGCAACAAGGTCCGCTCGCACAGGGAGCAATTGGCCGGTTCCTCGTGTCAGAACCGCTGCCCAGCAGGCTCTTGTGCGCCGAGCGCCACATGGCACGACTACTATCGGTGAACGTCGGACTTCCGCGCGACATCGAGTGGAAGGGGCGCACGGTGCACACCGGGATCTGGAAGGATCCCGTGCCTGGCCGCTGTCGGGTGGGCCGATTGAATCTGGATGGAGACGGTCAAGGCGACCTGGCCGGGCACGGCGGTGAGCAGCGCGCCGTCTTCGTCTACCAGATCGAATCGTATCGCCACTGGCAAGAGCAGCTGAAAAGGACCGACTTCGTCCACGGACAGTTCGGCGAGAACTTCACGACCGAAGGATTGCCCGATGACGCCGTGTGCATCGGCGACCGTTATCGGATCGGCAGCGCGGTGTTCGAGGTCACTCAACCTCGCACGACCTGCTATCGGGTCGGTATCCGGACGAACGAGCCACGCATGCCGGCATTGCTCACAGCGAGCGGACGGCCGGGTTTCTACTTCCGTGTGTTGCAGGAAGGTGAGGTGGGCGCCGGCGACGAGATCGTGAAGGTGGGAGAGGCGACGGAGCGAATGACCGTCGCAGAGATCAACGCCCTCCTCTATTCGCCCGCTCATCCGCGCGATCGACTGGAGCTCGCGCTGCGGATCGAGGCTCTTTCGCCCGGATGGCGCTCTTCGTTCGAGGCGCTGGTGCAGAGTCCAGTGAACGCCACCGGGAGTGGTAACGCGGGTCTCGCGCCGGCAGCAGCTGCACATCCGACTGCACCAGGATTTCGGCCGCTCGCGGTGACGGCGATCGACCAGGAGTCCGTGGACGTCGTCTCGCTGACGATGCAGAGCGCGGACGGTCAGCCCCTGCGAACGGCTCTACCCGGCCAGTACGTGGTCTTGCGTCTTCCACGGACCGCCGGGGGCCCCCCACTCTTTCGCAGCTACTCGCTCTCGGGGCCTGTCTCGACGGAGCGCCATCGAATCAGCGTGAAGGTCGAGGTGGATGGGGCGGCGGGGACTTACCTGAAAGCGCATGTCCGGGTAGGCGATGTTCTCGACGTCAGCTCGCCCCGCGGAAGCTTCGTTCTGCAGTCCGGAGAGCGGCCGGTGGTGCTGCTCAGCGCGGGAATCGGGGCGACACCTGTTCTGGCGATGCTGCACGCGCTGGCGGATGCCCGCACGACACGGCAGGTCTTCTGGATCCATGGGGCTCGGGATCGGCAACACCATCCATTCGCCGCCGAGGTCCGCCGGCTCGTGCGCGCGCTCCCGAACGGCCACAGCTATGTGTGTTACAGCGCGCCGGGCCCGCCCGACACGGCGGGCGAGGATTTCGACGCCACCGGTCACCTCTCGCGATCGGCCTTCGCCGAGGTCGGCATCGCACGGGAGGTGGACGTCTATCTTTGCGGGCCCACGCGCTTCATGGCAGAGATGAAAGTGGAGCTCGCAGCGTCGGGCATCGGGCCGGAGCGGGTTCATGTCGAGCTCTTCAACGGCAGCGAGCCGATGACCCCTGGCGTCGTCGCTGCAGCGATGCGTCCTCCGCATCTGCCCCGCGGCGATGCCAGCACCGGTCCGCTGGTGTCGTTCGCCCGCAGCGGCATCGCCGCGCACTGGAATGCCTCGGCCTACCAGAGCATCCTCGAGCTGGCCGAGGCATCCGACGTCCCGGTCCGCTGGTCGTGCCGGACCGGTGTCTGTCACAACTGTGAGAGCGGTTTGGTTTCGGGGGCGGTGGTCTATGGACCCGAGCCGCTCGACAAGCCCGCCGACGGCAACGTTCTCGTTTGCTGCTCACAGCCGATTCGTGACGTGGTCATCGATCTGTGAAGCCTGACCGGGCCGTCACGACGGTGTTCGGCGGCGGACACCGAGGGGAGGGCCGAAGGGGAGCCCCCGCACGTTGGGCTTGATGGAGCCCGAGCCCTCAGGGGAGGACGGTCACAGGAGCGCCTGCGGAAGGAGTCACACTGCCCCGGCGCCGGGAGAAACGCCCCATGACGCGACGGACCTCGTTCCTGGGCCTGGTGATTGGCTCGGCGCTCGGAGTGACGAGCTGCGAGCAGCAGCAGTCCTCCCCGCAGGCGCCCTCCGGCCAGAAGCCCGCGGCGCCGGCTCCGGAACAGTCGGCGCCGGCGTCCACCGACGGGTTCAAGGGCGTCATCAAGCTCGACATCCGCGATTCCACCCCGGACTGGACGCCCTACACCCCGAAGCGGCCCCCCGAGGGAGCGCCCAACTTCCTGTTCATTCTCTACGACGACACCGGTCTTGCCGCCTGGTCTCCGTACGGGGGGCGGATCAACATGCCCACGCTCGACAAGCTCGCGGCGAACGGTCTCATCTACACCCAGTGGCACACCACGGCGCTCTGCTCGCCGACCCGGTCCACGATCCTCACCGGGCGCAACCACCACCTGAACGGCATGGCGGCGATCACCGAGACGGCCAGCGGCTTCCCCGGTGCCAGCGGCCGCCTCCCCGATCAGGCGGCCACCGTCGGGCAGATCCTCCAGGACGGTGGCTGGAGCACCTTCTGGATCGGCAAGAACCACAACGTCGCCGAGACGGACGTTGCCTCGGGGGCGAGCCGCAAGCTGTGGCCGCTCCAGAAAGGCTTCGACCGCTTCTACGGCTTCCTGGGAGGAGAGACCAACCAGTGGTACCCCGATCTGGTCGAGGACAACCACTTCACCGAACAGCCGTACGGGCCGGAGAAGGGGTACCACCTCTCCAAGGACCTGGCCGACAAGGCCATCGAGATACTCCGCGACCAGAAGGCGACCAACCCCTCGCGGCCCTGGTTCCTGTGGTTCAACCCCGGGGCCAACCATGCTCCGCACCAGGCCCCGAAGGACTACATCGCAAAGTACAAGGGCAAGTTCGACGATGGCTACGAGGCGTACCGCACCTGGGTCCTGGCACGGATGATCGAGAAGGGCATCCTCCCCAAGGGCACCCAGCTGACCCCGATCAACCCGCTGCCGAAGGACGTGGCCAACCCCGCGGACGTCGTGCGGCCCTGGAACACCCTCACCCCCGAGGAGAAGAAGCTGTTCGCCCGCCTGGCGGAGGTCTACGCAGGGTTCTCGGAGTACACGGACGCCCAGGTCGGCCGGCTGATCGACTACCTGGAAAAGACCCACCAGCTGGAGAACACCGTCGTCTTCTATGCGGCCGACAACGGTGCCTCGGGTGAAGGAAGCCCCAACGGCTCGGTCAACGAGAACAAGTTCTTCAACGGCTTTCCCGATTCGATCGCCGCCAACATGAAGTATCTGGATGTGCTCGGGGGGCCGGACACCTACGAGCACTTCCCGACTGGCTGGGCGGTGGCCTTTTCCACGCCGTTCCAGATGTTCAAGCGCTACTCCGAGTACTCCGGGGGGACCGCGGACCCGCTGGTCATCTCCTGGCCAAAGGGAATCAAGGCGCGCGGCGAGATACGGAATCAGTACCATCACTCGGTGGACATCGTTCCGACCATTCTGGAGATCGCCGGATTGCAGATGCCCAAGGTCTACCGCGGGGTGGAGCAGTACCCGCTGAGCGGGGTCTCGATGCGGTACACCTTCGACGCCAAGCCCGACGACCCGACGAAGAAGAAGCGCCAGTACTACGCCATGCTCGGCACCCGAGGGATCTGGGAGGACGGCTGGTTCGCCGCCGCGATCCATGCGCCGCTCACCGGCAAGGGGCACTTCGATCAGGACGCCTGGCAGCTCTACCACGTGGACGTCGATCGCTCGGAGTCAAAGGATCTGGCCAAGGAGAACCCCGACAAGCTCGAGGCATTGAAGAAGGTGTGGATGGAGGAGGCGGAAAAGAACAAGGTGCTCCCCCTCGACGACCGTTCCGCGATCGAGTTGCTGGGGACCGAGCGCCCGTCCGCCGAGCCCAAGCACGACCGGTACATCTACTATCCGGACACCACGCCCGTCCCCGAATCGGTGGCGGTCAACGTCCGTGGCCGCTCGTACAAGATCCTCGGAAACGTGGAGATCACCGACCCCAACGCCTCCGGGGTCATCTTCGCCCACGGCTCGCGCTTCGGCGGCCACGCGCTCTTCATCAAGAACCACAAGCTCTACTACGTGTACAATTTCCTCGGGATCCGGCCGGAGCAGAAGTTCGTGTCGAAGACCGCGATCACCCCTGGCAAGCACACGTTCGGCGTGGAGTTCGCCCGGGAAAAGGGAGGCGAGAACGGGGAATCCCTGGGGACCACCAGGCTCTACCTGGACGACAAGCTCGTCGCCGAGGGGCCAATGCGAACGCAGCCCGGGAAGTTCACCCTCTCGGGGGATGGGCTGTGCGTGGGGTATGACAGCGGCGACGCCGTGAGTCAGGAATACAAAACCCCCGGCACGTTCAAGGGCGGAACGATCCAGGGCGTCGGGGTCACGGTGGAGAAGGCCGAGTACCTGGATCTGGAGAAGGAAGCCAGAAGAGTGATGATGGCCCAGTAGCGCCCCGCAAACACGTCGGACCCGTGACGGTGCGACAAGGTGACCTGCGCGCCGTCAGCGGAGGGGATGCGTCCCTGGATCTCGTCGCCGTTGGCGAGCCGCACCCGGACCCGTCCTTGCTGGGGAGGGTCAGCCTGCCGCCTCCGGTTCCGTGTCCGTCCGGTCGATGCGAACCACCCCGCGGATCTCCAGGGTCCACCTCCAGGGGGTCTGGGTGATTCGAAGGACGACTGCCTCGCAGCTCGGACACCTCAGCACGGTGCCCAGCGCACCGCCGTACAGGAGGAGCGTCCCGATCGCCGACTCTCGCTTGCACGAGGCGCAGGTACAGGACGCGCCGGTCATCTCGTGCGCGAAGATCTCCCGGAGCACGCCCGCGGCTCCGTTGCCATCCAGGTGAGTCATCGCACGCCTCCAGTGGCTCCGAATCGCTCGGTCTTCACCCGTCCCGCCGGATGACCGATGGACACCAGCAGGCTCGCCACGGACTCCACCATCGGCGTTGGTCCGCAGACTAAGACCAGGGACGCCTGGTCGGGGGCGGGCAGTGCCTCGACCAGCATCGCCCGGTCAATCCGCCGGCCATGGACGCCCGGAGGGAGCTCGGACGTCGCCCGGGTGAAGGTATGGGTGACCACCAGGCCGTCGCCCCGGGCGCCGAGGCGCTCCAGCTCCTCACGGAAGATGACGTCCTCGAGGGTACGCCAGGAGCAGAGGAGCCGCGCCGGAACGGCGCTCGCCCGCGCGGCGCGATGCCGCACCATGGCCATCAGCGGCACCACCCCGCTTCCGCCGGCGACCAGCCCGAGCGGGCCGCCCTGCTCCACCTGCCAGGTGAAGTAGCCGCCGAGGGGACCGCGGAGCTCGAGCGTGTCGCCAGCCCGGAGCTCGTCGGCGAGGAAGCTCGAGACCTCCCCGTCGGGGAGACGCTCCACCGCGAGCTCGATGCCTTTCCCCTCGGGGGCCGTAGCAATGGAGTAGCTGCGCTGGGCCTGGTAACCGTCCTCTGCGGTGAGGCGCAGGTCGACGTGCTGTCCGGCGGCATGGCCGGGCCAGTCCGGGACGTGGAGGCGGATGAGCCTGACCCGTGGGGTGGCCCAGGCCAGCTCCCGGACCTCCGCCGTCTGCCAGGGGATGGGTCCGCGCCTCACGCCTTCAGTCTCCGTCGTAGCGCTCCTCTTTCCAGGGATCGCCCCGGAGATGGTACCCGTGCGTCTCCCAGAACCCGGGCTCGTCCTGGTCCATGAACGACAGGCCGCGTACCCACTTCGCCGATTTCCAGAAGTAGAGGTGGGGCACGAGCAGTCGCGCGGGTCCGCCGTGCTCCGGCTCGAGTGGTGTGCCCTCGTATTCCCAGACGACGAGGCCCTGGCCGTCGGTCAGATCCTCCACGGCGAGGTTGGTGGTGTAGCCGCCGTCGCAGAAGGCCGTCAGGTACTCGGCCGGGGGCCCGATGCCGGCTTCCTCCAGGAGGGCGTCGAAGGTGATGCCCTTCCACCGGGTGTCGAGCTTCGACCACTTGGTCACGCAGTGGATGTCCACGGTGACGTCGGCGGTGCGGAGGGCGGTGAGCTCCTTCCAGGTCCAGCGCGCGAGATCGGACCCGTCCGTGTCCCGGATGGAGAAGCTCCATTGCTCGAGCGGGGTGTGCGGCGTTGGACCGGCGGAGAGCACCGGAAAGTCCGATGTCGGGTACTGGCCCGGGGGAACCCGGGATGGATCAACGGGGCTGCGTCGTCCGTGAAAGCCTCGGGTGGCCATGGGGGGCTCCGTGCGCGTGGTCGGGAGTCAACCCCTTTCCGCCGGCGAAATCCAACCGAGCGCCCTCTCGCTGTCCACCCGACGCCACGACCGGACCAGTGCTTCGACGGCGCGCGTGACGTCCTCCTCCGTCGTGCTGCGTCCCAGCGTGAGCCGCACCGATCCGAGGGCGTCTTCTGGCGCAATGCCCATCGCGAGGATGACCGCCGAAGCGCTCTCGGTTCCTTCGTGGCACGCCGAGCCCGTGGAAGCAGCCACCTCCGGGGCCCCGTCGAGAATGGTGTTCCCCGAAGCCCTCGGGAAGCGCACGTTGAGCGTGTTCGGCAACCGGAGCTCGCGGTGACCGTTGAGCCGGATTGCCGGTACCGCAGCCACCAGGCGATTCCAGAGCGAGTCGCGAAGCGCGCGCATCCGCGCAGCCGCTTCGAGGTCACGCCCCACCGCTTCGCACGCCGCACCCAGCCCGACGATGCCAGCAACGTTCTCCGTGCCGGGGCGCAGACCACGTTCGTGGCTCGCGCCGAGCACGAAGGGAACGAGCGGCGTCCCCCGCTTCAGGTAGAGCGCTCCGACGCCCTTGGGTGCGTAGAGCTTGTGGCCGGCGAGGGAGAGGAGGTCGACACCGAGCTCGCGGACACGCACCGGCACCTTGCCGATGGACTGGGCGGCGTCGGTGTGAAAGACCGCGCCGTTCGCGCGCGCCAGCTCCGCGAGCTCGGCGACGGGCTGGAGCACGCCGGTCTCGTTGTTCGAGTGCATCACCGTGACCAGCGCCGTGTCGGCGTCGATTGCCCCGCGTCCCTCCTCGACACGAGCGCGGCCGTCCCCGTCGACGCCGATGCGGGAAACGCGCCACCGGTGCTTCTCCAGCCAGGCACATGGGCGTGCAGTGGCGGGATGCTCGATGACCGTCGTCACGATGCCGTTGCGCCCTTCGACCGCCTCGGCCACGCCGCGGATCGCCAGATTGTTCGCCTCGGTGCCGCCGGAGGTGAACACCACCTCGTCAGGGTCGCAGCCGAGGAGCCCGGCGACCTGCTCGCGCGCGCGAGCCACCCCACTCCGTGCGCGCTTGCCGTAGACGTGTCCGCTCGAAGGATTGCCGAAGTGCTCCCGGAGGTACGGGACCATCGCCTCCACGACCTCGGGCAGGATTGGCGTCGTCGCGTTGTGGTCGAGGTAGATGGGGCTGCCGTCGTTCATGCCCACTCCTGCATCCAGAGCTTCGCCCGGTAACGGGCCCATCCGTCGGGCAACACGGTCACCACCGGGCCGTCGAGCCCACCCCTGGCTGCCACCTCGCTCGCCCCGATGCCTTCCACGGCGTAGGTGCCATCGGGCCCCAGGCGCCCGGTCTCCACCCAGTCAGCGAGCGCGGAACCGATCGGATCCGCGAGGACGATCCGGACGGTCGGCAGTGCGGCCTTCAGCCGGCGACCAACCCCCGTGAGCGTGCCTCCGGTACCGGCTCCCGCGACGAACGCGCCGACGCGACCGTTGGTCTGCTCGAGGACGCCGGTGTTGCCCGCGGTCGCCTCGATGAGCGTCATCCCCGCACGGAGCACGCCGCGCGCCTCGGCGTCGTCGACGATCGCCTTGGCGATGCGGTCCTTCACCGAGCCGCCGGGATTCATGTGCTCGCACTTCGCGAGCACCGGGACGGGAAGGCCGCGCGCGAGGCGAGACAGCGGAACGAGAGGCGTGCGCCCGATGTGATCGAGAATGTCTCGCTGACCGGTGACCATCCGTAGACCAGGGCCTCGTGGACCGGGCGAGTCTACGCGGTCAACGGAAGCACCGATGCACGGTCGTGCCGCTCATGGGAACCGGCTCCTCAGGCAAGTCGGTGGCAGCTTCGAGGGAGAGGCTACGAGCCTCTTGTCCGGTGGCGGAGTCGGTGCGAGGAATCCGCTCCTCTCAGGAGGTGGCGGATGATTCCGACGCACTGGATCACGCGGGTGCAGCTGATCTGCGCGCTCGCGCTCTGCGGGCTCGGCGGTGTCGCCCGGGCGGCGCCGGCGCCATGTGGCTTGCTCACGACCGCGCAGGTCACGGCGGCGGTCGGCGGAAGCTTCAGCGCCGGTCAGCCGATCGGAACCACTGGCTGTTCATGGACCTCGGAGAAGCCGCACGTCATCGTCACCGTGTCGCTGTGGCCTCCCAAGGAGTGGGACCGGATCAAGGCCGGTCCCCTTCCGGGAACCACCATCACCCCGGCGAGCGGAGTCGGCGATGACGCCTTCTACGCGACGCTGGCGCAGTACACGGTGCTCTATGTCAAGAAGGGCCAGACCGTGTTCCTGTTCAAGATCTACGGAGTCGCGGACAAGGCGAAGCAGATGAGCGGGGAGATGACGCTCGCCCAGGAAGCCATGGCCAAGGTCTAGGAAAACGTCAGAGGTACCGGCGAACCCGCGCCTTGTATTCGAGATACGGCGCGCCGAACTTCGCCGTCAGGTACCGCTCCTCGGGAAGCACCGCGAGAACGTGCACTGCGCCGAGCGCGGCGAACGCGAACGGCACCGTCCACAGCGTGCCGGCCGCCGCGCCGAGCCCGATCGTCAGGAACGCCATGCCGACGTACATCGGGTTCCGCGTGAAGCGATAGGGACCTGAAAAGACCAGTTCCGGCGTGGGCCGCCACGGCTCCGGGTCCTGACCGGTCCGGCGGAAGAGGCGGAGCGCGGAGCCGCCGAGCCCCACGCCACCGCCGATGGCCAGCACCGCCAGCGCGACGCGCGCCGCACCACCCGGAACTGGCCAGCGAGCAACCAGCCGATCCACCACCACGCCGGCGGCCAGGCCCGCGAGGAACACGAACGGGGGAGGAATCACCACCCGCGCCCCTCCAGCTCGGCTCTGCACCTCGTTCATCTGGGCACCCACCGAAGTGATGTCCTCCTGGCGCGCCCGACTGTACGCTGCCGCCCGTTGTCGAGCGGACGCTGAGCGACCTGTACGTTCTGGAAGGACTCTCCGCGGCGCGCTGGTGAGTCCGCTGCGGCCCCCGGAGCGTCCAGGGAAGGTCGCACCCTCGTCAGGGGCGTTTGACCTCGGCGCGGGGTGCGCGACGATGGGCGAATGCAGGCCCCGGAGATCCTCGCCTTTCTGAGACGGCAGCGACTGGGGGTCCTTGGGTCCCTCGGCGAGGCGAGACAGCCGCAGGCGGCGGTGGTCGGCCTGGCGTTCACCGCCGAGGGAGACGCGATCTTCGACACCGTCGCGTCGTCGCGGAAGGCGGTCAATCTCCGGCACGATCCGCGGGCGTCGCTGGTCGTCTGGGAGGGCGAGCGAACCGTCCAGATGGACGGCCGCGTCGACGAGCCGGCCGGTGTGGAGCGCGACGCGCTCCTGGAACTCTACGTGCCAAGGCTCTGGGCCGAGGCCGGGAAGGCCGACGTGGGTCTGCTCGGGCCGGCGCTGGACACGATCTTCTCCAGCGGTCGGAACGGGGACACGCTCGACGCGGTGCTCGCCGCGCTCGGGGCGCCCGAGCAGAAGCTTCTGCCGACCGCTGGCGAAAGTCGGACGACGGGATGCACGTGCTCGCGGCGGCGTTCTACGGATACCTGCGCGAGGACCGCTGGACGGAACGCGGCGGGTCCATCGAGAAGTGGCTCGATGAAGCCGTGGCGGGCGCCTCGACCCCGACCGGCTGCACGCGACGGCCGCCCGGGTGCTGGAGCGTCCAGTGACGCGGCTCTGGCCGCTGGACGCCGACGCGGGTCGCTAGCACCTCCCTGGACTCCACGACTGAAGCAAAACTTGGCCTTCGGAGTAGCGTTTGTATCGCCGCCATGACCGGCGAGACAACACGGGACGCGCCGGGTGACCACCGATGCAACAGTCGCGGCGCAGCTTCCGAGAGAATCCGGCGTGTTGAAGCCTCTGCGAGCTGGCCGCCGGTATGCAGTCAGCACCCTCCTCCCATGAAGAGGAGGAGACGGCCATGAAGACCCGACTGATGACGCTCAGGTCCCTCGAGCGGATCGCCCGCGTTCACGGGTACCGCACGCTCCTCGTCGGTGGGCTGCTGGTGATCTTCTTCCTGGGAGGACACGGTGCGTTCCACGACGGCTTCCGGTTCGCCGGGGTCGGCGTGACCGCGGGGCCCGTCGAGGCCTGAAGACGATCGCCGTATTCCCGGGTCGGCGGATTCGCAAGTCGGCGGGGGCAACGCGTGACTTGTGCAACCCTCGCGGCGCCATAGACTAGAGGCTGACTCCACAGGAGGTTCCCATGCCTCCGGAGCGCGTGGTCGAGGAGAAGTCGGCGACCGGCGTGGTGACACCGCAACTGACGGATGGGACAGAGTCATTCGGGAGTCCTGCGCAGGACGAGACGCTGCGCCCGGGCACGGTCCTGGAGTCACGGTTCCGGATCATCCGCATGCTTGGCCGCGGTGGGATGGGCGAGGTCTACGAGGCGGTGGACCTCGCGCTGGGGACCCGCGTGGCCCTGAAGACGGTCCGTCTCGGGCAGAGCTCGACCGAGGGGAGGATGCAGCGGTTCCGGAGGGAGATCCTCCTGGCGCGGAGGATCGCCCACCCCAACGTCTGCCGCGTCTTCGAGTTGCACGTGGGCGGCCCGGGTGAACCGCCGCTGTTCCTGAGCATGGACCTGCTCGAGGGCGAGACGCTCGCCGACCGGCTGCGCCGCGAAGGCCCTCTCGCCGAGCACGCAGCGACCGAGCTGGTGTCGCAGATCGCCTCCGGCCTGGGGGCGGCCCACAAGGAGGGGGTGCTCCACCGCGACCTCAAGCCCAGCAACGTGATGCTGGTCCCCGTTCACGGCGGGGGCCAACGCGCGGTAGTCACCGACTTCGGCATCGCCCAGACGATGGACGGCACGCAGGCCACCACGACGTGGGACGGGCCGGCCGGAACCCCGGCGTACATGGCGCCCGAGCAGCTGACCGGCTGGGAGCTGACGCCGGCGAGTGACCTCTACTCACTCGGCGTCCTGATGATCGAGACCACGACCGGAACGCTCCCTGCCGGCCCCCATGCCAGCGACCGCGGCGAGCGTTCTCCCTCCGCGCCGCGCGCGTACGACCGGCGCAACGTCCGCCTCAGCAGGCGCTGGAGGCAGCTCTGCGACCAGTGTCTGGCGATCGATCCGGCCTGTCGGCCGCAGTCGGCGGAGGCGTTCCTTCGCGCTCTGGGGCGGGAGGCTCGTCGGCTGCGCCGGCCATCCCTCCGTCTCATCCGGACCATGGGGCTCGTGGCGGCCATGCTCACAGCGGTCGTGGTCACGGTCCGGCGACCCGCGCTGACGAGGAGATCGACCCCCCTCACGGTGGTGGTCGCGGACCTGGAGAACGCGACCGGAGATCCCCAGCTCGACGCGCTCTCCGGGCTCTTCGTCACCTCGCTCGAGCAGTCGCATGCGCTGACCGTGCTCACCCGGGCATCGCTTCTCGATGAGATCCGGAGCCTCGACCGCCCAATCACCGGTCGCATCGACGAGCCGCTGGGACGCGAGGTCGCCCGCCGGACCGGAGCCCAGCTGCTGCTGGTGGGAACCGTGTCCCGCTTCGACCAGACCTACGCCATCGACCTCCGGGCGCTCGATCCCTCCGGCCGGGGGTACCTCTTCACCCTGCGCGAGAAGGGCGTCGGCAAGGCATCCATCCCGGATACCCTCGATCGACTCTCGGACGCCGTGCGTCGTTCGGTCGCGGAGCCCTCGGACCAGGTGAAGGCCTCGCAGGTGCGAGTCGGGCAGGCCGTCACCAGCAATCTCGAGGCGTACCACTCCTTCTACGAGGGCGAGCAGCTCGAGGCGGAGGGGAGACGCGGCGAGGCGCTGGCCAGTTACCGACACGCCGTTGCGCTCGACCCTTCCTTCGCGATGGCGCACCTGGGGATCGTGGGACTTCTGGAGACGCGCGATGCCGAGGGTGCGCGAGCGGCGCTCGATCAGGCGCGCCTGCATGGTGCCACGGCTCCCGAGCGCGAGCGGCTCATCATCCGGGCCTTCACCGCCGCGAGCGAGTGGCGAATGGACGAGGCGATCGCGCTGTACCAGGAGGTCCAGCGCCGGTTTCCGAGGAACGCGGAGGCCTTCGTCCGTGCCGCCGACCTGGTGCGCAACTTCAAGGGGGACACTTCCGGGGCGATCGAGCTGCTCCGGACCGCGGCGGATCTCGAGTCCGGGAGGACGCCGTCCCTGGTCCAGGCGCTGATCTTCGGGAATCGGTACGACGAGGCCGCGGAAGTCGCCGAACGCTTCGCCGCTCGCCATCCGGGGCCCGAGGCCCTCCATGTCCTGACGGTGGTGAGCGCGTACCAGGGCAGGGTCGGTCCTGCGCTCGAGACGGCGCGCCGGGCCGTTGCCGCCGGCGTCCCGCTCGAGGGCGTCCTGCTGCAGGCGTATCTTCGTGGGCAGGCGCTGGATGAGGCGGAGGCGACCCTCCGGAGGACGATCGATTCACCCGAGCTGCCGCAGCTCGATCGCCGGGCCGCGCACGTCAACCTGGCGACGGTGCTCGGGTACGAGGGGCGGTGGAAGGAGGCCTTCGCGGTACTCGACCGGGCGGTCGACGAGGTCGATGGCGGACGACTCTCGCTCGAGCTTCTCTGGAGCCGGGTGTTTCTGTCCGGCGGGCTGGGAGCGGCCACGGTTCGCTCGGGTACCGACGAGCTTCTTCGCGGTGGCAATGCCTGGTCGGTCTGCGCCGCGGGTATTCTCGCCTACGTCGGCGACCCGGAGCACGCGGCCGTGGTGCTGGACCAGGTCCCGCGTGGCCTCCGCCAGACCCCCTGCGGGACAATCGCCGAAGGGGTGATCCTCTGGCGCCGAGGGAATGCTGCGGCCGGGCTCCAGCGCGTCAAGGGAATCGATTTCGGGACGGAGCAGCTCTACGTGGGCGGGATGTTGCTCGACGCCGGGCGCCCCGAGGACGCGCTCCGTGCGCTGGAGAAGTTCGACCGCCAGACCCTGGGCTGGCTCCCGTTCTACGCGTGGGGCGCGGGCGAGGGATCGTACGTCCGGGCGATGGCGCTGGAGCGACTGGGCCGCAGGGCGGAAGCGCTCGCGGTCGCCAACGAGCAGCTGCGCATCTGGGACAGAGCAGATCCGGCGAATCCGGCGGTCCGACGGATGCGCGAGCTGGCCAGCCGCCTCAGGGCGAGAACGCACGGGCGACACGTCTCCGGGCCACGCCCGGCCGGGCAGGACCATGGTCAGTCCGGTCGCTGGCCTGGTCCGTCAGGAGCCGTCCTGCCGCCTCTGGCTTCGCTCAACGCGCGGGCCGTGGCACTCGAAGTTTCGGTGCAAGCACCGACCGGTCGGTGAAGTCCCCGTCAGGGCGCACGGGTCGCCCGCCTCCGGACGCTGCGTGCGCGCGGGCTTGCTCCGAGCCTAGAGTCCGCGCAAAACAGCGGCCGATCGGGCCGACGGCAAGGGTCTGACCCCGCCTGGGAGATGCATCATGACGACTGAAGCGAAGTGCCCTGTTGACCACATTGCCGGCCGCGGGAGATCGAACAAGGACTGGTGGCCGAACGCGCTGCACGTCGATCTCCTGAACCAGCATTCCTCCCGGTCCAACCCGATGGGCGAGGACTTCAACTACGCGAAGGAGTTCAAGAGCATCGACTACAAGGCTCTGAAGAAGGACCTCGCGGCAGTGATGACCGACTCGAAGCCCTGGTGGCCGGCGGACTTCGGTCACTATGGGCCGTTGATGATTCGCATGGCCTGGCACGCCGCGGGCACGTACCGGGTCGGCGACGGCCGTGGTGGCGGCGGAAGGGGCCAGCAGCGATTCGCGCCGCTCAACAGCTGGCCGGACAACGGCAACCTGGACAAGGCGCGTCGTCTGCTCTGGCCGGTCAAGCAGAAGTACGGTCGCAAGATCTCCTGGGCCGATCTGATGATCCTCGCCGGCAACGTGGCTCTGGAGACGATGGGCTTCAGGACCTTCGGCTTCGGCGGTGGTCGCGAGGATGTCTGGGAGCCGGACAGCGACGTCAACTGGGGCGCCGAGACGGAATGGCTGGGGGACAAGCGCTACTCGGGAGAGCGGGACCTCGCGGGCCCCTTCGGTGCCGTGCAGATGGGTCTGATCTACGTCAATCCGGAAGGTCCGAACGGCAATCCGGATCCGGTCAAGGCGGCCGTCGACATCCGCGAGACCTTCCGCCGCATGGCGATGAACGACGAGGAGACGGTGGCGCTGATCGCCGGCGGCCACACCTTCGGCAAGACCCACGGCGCAGGCCCCAAGGAGAACGTGGGGGCCGATCCTGAAGGCGGTGACATCGAGGACCAGGGCATCGGCTGGAGGAACCGGTTCCGCACGGGTTATGCCGGTGACGCGATCACCAGTGGTCTCGAGCTCACCTGGACCACCACGCCGACGAAGTGGGGCGGCGACTTCTTCAAGCACCTGTTCGGCTACGAGTGGGAGCTGACCAAGAGCCCCGCCGGTGCGCACCAGTGGAAGCCGAAGGGTGGCGCGGGCGAGGGCACGGTGCCGGATGCCCACGACAAGTCGAAGAAGATCGCTCCGAACATGCTGACCACCGATCTCTCGCTCCGGTTCGACCCGGCCTACGAGAAGATCTCGCGGCGCTTCATGGAGCATCCCGATGAGTTCGCCGACGCATTCGCCCGTGCGTGGTTCAAGCTCACGCACCGCGACATGGGCCCGCGCGCGCGCTACCTCGGCCCGGAGGTTCCGAAGGAGGAGCTCATCTGGCAGGACCCGGTCCCGGCGGTCGATCACAAGCTGATCGACGACAAGGACATCGCCGCCCTCAAGACAAAGATCCTGGGCTCGGACCTGTCCATCTCGCAGCTGGTGTCCACCGCCTGGGCGTCGGCGTCCACGTTCCGTGGCTCCGACAAGCGTGGCGGGGCGAACGGTGCCCGCATCCGTCTTGCTCCACAGAAGGACTGGGAGGTCAACCGCCCCAAGGAGCTGGCGAAGGTGCTGACGACCCTCGAGGGCATCCAGAAGGAGTTCAACGACTCGGCCAAGGGCGGGAAGAAGGTCTCGCTGGCCGATCTGATCGTGCTGGGCGGCTGCGCGGCCGTCGAGCAGGCGGCGAAGAACGCCGGGGTCAAGGTGACGGTGCCCTTCACGCCGGGTCGCACCGACGCGTCGCAGGAGCAGACGGACGTCGAGTCCTTCTCGGTGCTCGAGCCGTTCGCCGACGGCTTCCGCAACTACCAGAAGGCAAGGGCACCGGTGTCGACCGAGGAGTTGCTGATCGACAAGGCGCAGCTCTTGACGCTCACCGCGCCGGAGATGACGGTGCTGGTGGGCGGAATGCGGGCCCTGAACACGAATGCTCGCCCGTCCAAGCATGGCGTGTTCACCAAGAAGACGGACGCGCTGACCAACGACTTCTTCGTGAACCTGCTGGACATGGATACGGAGTGGAAGCCGACGTCGGACGCCAAGGATGTGTTCGAGGGGCGCGATCGCAAGACGGGTGAGGTGAAGTGGACCGGGACCCGGGCGGATCTGGTCTTCGGGTCCCACTCGGTGCTGCGGGCGTTGTCGGAGGTGTACGGAGGCGCTGACGCGCAGGAGAAGTTCGTCCAGGACTTTGCGAAGGCGTGGAGCAAGGTCATGAACCTCGATCGGTTCGATGTCACCTGATCCGGAGGGCTGACGTCGTGCGGCCGGCGCCCCACCCGCTCGGGGCGTCGGCCTGCGTAGACTGGTACCGGAGTGGAGCGCGAGCCGCCGCCCCGGTTCACTACCGGCTCCATCTCGAGGTCGATCGCGGCGTGGACGACGTCCAGCGTGACGGCCGCGAAGAGGTCCCCCCGGCGACGAGCGGCTGGCGATCCTGGCTCCCTCGGGGCGACGCGCTCTGGCCTCGCTGGCTCTGGCTGCGCGCGCTGGGACTGATCTTCCTCTCCGCCTTCTACTCGCTGGCCTTCCAGATCACCGGCCTGATCGGTCCTCGCGGTATCCTGCCCGCCGGCGAGTACCTGGCAGAGGTGCGCCGGGCGTTCGGCATGGCCGAGGCGCTCTGGTTCGCGCCCACCCTGTTCTGGCTCTCCGCCTCGGACGTCGCGCTCCTGGCGGTCATTCTCCTCGGCGCCGCAGCCTCGGTGCTCCTGGTACTCAACGTGGCGCCGCGGCTCTGCATCGCGGTCGCCGCCGTGTGCTTTCTCTCCTTCATCGCGGCCGCGCGGGACTTCGCCAGCTATCAGTCCGACGGGATGCTGCTGGAAGCGGCGTTCATCTCCTACTTCCTCGCCCCGCGCGGCCTGCGCCCTCGCCTCGGCGCTGCGGACCCGCCCTCGCCGTTCGCGCTCTTCCTGCTGCTCTGCGAGTGGTTCCGCATCTACTTCGAGTCCGGCGTGGTGAAGCTCCTCTCCGGCGACCTGCAGTGGCGATCGCTCACCGCGATGGACCACTACTACGAGAACGGGCCGCTCCCGACGTGGCTGGGCTGGTACGTCCAGCAGCGTCTGCCGCACGGGTTCCACGCCTTCACCGTGATCCTCATCTTCGCCTTCGAGCTGGTGATCGTCTGGTTGGCCTTCCTGCCGCGCCGGTTCCGGTTGACCTGCTTCTGCCTCTCCACGGTCTTCCAGGCGGGGATCATCCTCACCGCGAACTACGCGTTCCTGAACTACATCGTGCTCTGCCTCGGGGTGCTGCTGGTCGACGACCGTTTTCTCCGCCTGCCCGCGCCTCCGGTGGAGCCGAAGCAGCTCTCGTGGCCGGCGCGGATCGCGCTCGGATGGATCCTCTACGCCACCGTCGTGGTCGCCCCCGGCATCTCGCACCTCCTGCCGCGGCCTCTGCTCTGGCCTGCCACCGCGCTGGAGCCCTTCCGGATCGCGAACCGCTACGGACTGTTCGCCGTGATGACCACCGAGCGCTATGAGATCGAGTTCCAGGGCTCGCGCGACGGGGTGCACTGGACACCTTACCCCTTCCGCTACAAGCCGCAGGACCCGATGAAGGCGCCAGGCATCTACGCGCCATACCAGCCGCGGTTCGAGTGGAACCTCTGGTTCGCTTCCCTCGGAGAATGGCGCGCGTACCCCTGGGTGCTGCGCACCGAGATGCGCCTGCTGGAAGGGTCTCCGGCCGTCCTTCACCTGTTCGCGAGGAACCCGTTCCCGGATGGCCCGCCTGGCTGGATGCGCGCGGTGCGGTGGCAGTACTGGTTCACCACGCCGCAGGAGAAGCGGGCGACGGGCGCCTTCTGGAAGCGCGAGGACCGTGGGGTCTACGCGCCCGAGCTGCATCTGGGGAGCGGGGGCCTCGAGGCGGTGCGCCCCCTGCCCTGAAGCGTAGAGCTATCCTCCCCTCGTCGATGGCCCTCCCCGCGTCGCACGTCCGACTGATCGCCTCGTCCTCCAGCTGGATCGAGGGCGAGGCCGTCCAGCAGCTCGAGGCGAGCGCCGCCCTGCCCGGGGTGCGCTGGGTGGTCGGGATGCCCGACCTCCACCCTGGCAAGGGGCACCCGGTGGGCATCGCAGCCATGGCGGACGGCGTCGTGTACCCGCATCTGGTGGGCGCGGACATCGGGTGCGGCATGGCGCTGTTCACGACCCGGACGCCGGTCCGGAAGCTCCACGTGACACGGGCGGCGGAGCGTCTGCGAGGCCTGGAGGAGCCCTGGGGCGAAGACCTGGAAGCGTTTCTCGCGGAACAAGGCGTGGGTCACCGGGGTCACCTGAACGCGCTCGGCACCATCGGCGGCGGGAACCACTTCGCCGAGCTCCAGAGAGTGAAGGAGCGCGCGGACTCGGAACTCGCGGCGGCGATGCTCGGTTCGGATGACCGGGTGCTCCTGCTCGTCCACAGCGGCTCACGTGGTTTCGGCGAGCAGACGATGCGGTCGCACACCGAACGCCGCGGAGCAGCTCCACTCGAGGCGACCTCCGAAGAGGGGCGCGCCTACCTCGCGGCGCACGACGATGCCGTGCGCTGGGGACGGGCCAATCGCCTGCTCATCGCCCGGCGCATCGCCACGTTGCTAGGGCTAGTGCTCGAGCCACTGGTCGATCTCTGTCACAACGCGGTTCTGCCTTTCGACGGTGGATGGCTGCACCGGAAGGGCGCGGCCCCGCATGATTGCGGGCCGGTGGTCATCCCTGGCTCGCGGGGCGCGCTGAGCTATCTGGTGGAGCCCACCGGTGACGGAGCGAACTCCGGGTATTCACTCGCCCACGGCGCCGGCCGCAAGTGGAGCCGGACCGAGGCCCGGGAGCGGATGCGCGAGCGGTACCGGAGCGAGGCCTTGCTCCGGACACCGCTGGGCAACCCGGTGATCTGCGAGGATCGCGCCCTCCTCTTCGAGGAGGCCCCGGAGGCGTACAAGAAGATCGACCGGGTGGTCGCGGACCTCGTCGACGCCGGATCGTGCCGGGTCGTCGCCACGCTGCGCCCGCTCCTCACTTACAAGGTGCGCTCGGGCCAGACCGGCGAAGGGAGGGCGTGAGCAGTGCGATGACTGCTGTATCTGGCCGTTGTCCTGAATCTCGCGGACGTTCTAGTTTATGCCAATGCGCAGGCGAGTGCTGCTGGTGGGCTACCAGGACGCTGACGGTCTCGACCTCTTCGGGCCTGCCGAGGTCTTCGCCGAAGCCGTCCTGCGGCTGGGCGAGCCCGCCTATGAAGTCACCGTCGCTGCAATCGGCGGCGGCGTCATCACACTGACCTCCGGGCTCTCGGTCGCTGCGTGCGACCTCGGGGCCATGCGCCCGCAGCCGACGGACATCGTGCTCGTGGCCGGGGGCTCCGATGCCGCCATTGACGCAGCGGCCAAGGACCCGGCGCTGCTCGGCTGGCTTGCGCGCGCGGCCCGCACGGTGGGTCGCATCGGCTCGGTGTGTGATGGAGCATTCGTCGTCGCGAGCGCGGGCATCCTCGACGGACGGCGGGCAGCGACGCACTGGTCGTCGTGCGAGCGGCTGGCGCGACTGCACCCCAAGGTCAATGTGGACCGCGAGGCGATCTTCGTCCGCGACGGCCGAGTCTGGACCTCCGCCGGCATCAGCACTGGAATCGACATGGCGCTGGCGATGGTGGAGGAAGATCACGGCCGGAAGCTCGCCGACACCGTCGCCGCGCACCTCGTCCTCTTCGCCCGGCGTCCCGGGTTCCAGTCGCAGTTCAGCGAGGAGCTGGTGGCTCAGACCCTGGCGTCGGATCCACTTGCGCCGGTCATCTCCTGGCTGCGGGCGAATCTGCGCGCGCCGCTCGACGTGGAAACGGTGGCGCGCAAGGCCGGAATGTCGGTTCGGACGCTCCATCGGAGCTGTCTGCAAGCGCTCGACCTCAGCCCGGCCAAGCTGATCGAGAAGCTCCGCGTCGAGCAGGCGCGGACGCTCCTGGCAACGACGCAACTCGGCACCAAGGTCATCGCGGTTCAGTGCGGGTTCGGCTCGACGCCGCGAATGACCCGCGCCTTCCAGCGCGCGCTCGGTGTCCCGCCCGCCTCCTACCGGCTGATGTTCGCCAGGGCTCCGGAAGCGATGCCAAAGCCGTCGCACGGTCAGTCCCGCAGCTGAACGGTGCGGGGCAGGTCCCTGCGACGGCTCGAGGGTGCACCCGAGCGACGGAGCCGAGCCCTCGGGTGAGCGGCTCCACCTGCGAGCGCCAGCATGAAGACCTGGGCGGAGAACTGCGGTCCGCGCAGGACTTCTTCAGTTCCTGGGCGCGGTCTTCCCGGCGAATGACTGGACCGCGATCTTGCCGTCTCGCACGACGAAGGTGTCGGTGCCGAGCTCGTAGACGTTGTCGGCGGTCTCACCCGTCCAGAGAATGTACGCAAAGTCGCCCTCGACAAATTGCGCCTTCATGCTGAACACCGCACCCGGTTTCCCGAACTCCGCGAGCAGCCCAATGAAGAATGTGCGGAGCGCCTCGGGTCCCTTGAGTGGCCCGCCGGGCGTGAACAGAACGGCGCCCGGCGCATAGTCGGACAAGATGCGCTTGAGATTGCCCTCCCTGAAGGATCTTAGGTGGTTGTCTAGAACGTCCTGCGTCGAGTTCATCGTGCGGTCCTCCTGTCTCAGCACCGAGTGGCGGCGAGAGACGAGACAGTTCTTCGCGGCGGCGCGTGTTGACGCTTCACCCCGCGTCGTTCAGATTTGCTCGCCCGTCCTGTTCGCAGCGACATCCGGGGTTCGTCGAGCGCGCGCGGTCAACCGGAATTCCTGCCGAGGAGGCCGAAATGAGCCAGGACACCCTGTCCGACGTCCTGCGAACCGTGCGGCTCCAGGGAGCGGTCTTCTTCTACATCAGCGGTGGGCGTCAGTGGGCCGCCGAAGCGCCCGCGTCCAGAGAGCTCGCCCCCGTGGTGATGCCCGGTGCCGAGCACCTCATGGAGTACCACGTGGTCACCAGCGGCGATTGCTGGGGCGGCATCGTCGGGGAACCGCCGGTGCGCCTCACCCACGGAGACCTCATCCTCTTCCCCCATGGGGATGCACACGTGTTGTCGAGCGCTCCCGGCCTTCGGGCGGATCCGAAGGTCTCCTGGTTTCACGAGACGAGGATCGATCAGCGTCCCCTCCGGATCGCCTACGACGGGGCCAGCGGCCCGATGCTCGCGCCACCCGGGCACACCGGGTCCACCACCCTCGCCTGCGGATTCCTCAGCTGCGACATTCGGCCTTTCAACCCGCTGATTGCAGCCCTGCCCCGTCAGCTCCACCTGCACGCTGCCGACGGTGGTGGTTCGTTCGCGCAATTGATCCAGCGAGCAGTGGCCGAGTCACACGCCAGGCGCCCGGGCGCCGAGGCGATGCTCGCGCGAATGAGCGAGATGCTCTTCGTCGATGCGGTGCGCCGCTACCTGGATTCGATGCCTCCCGAGACGATGGGATGGCTCGGCGGGCTGCGCGACCCCTACGTCGGTCGTGCCCTGGGGTTGCTGCACGAGAAGCCATCCAGGGAGTGGACGCTGGAGGAGCTGGGCCGACAGGTGGGGTTGTCGCGATCGCCATTGCACGAGCGGTTCGTGCAGTTCGTCGGTCAGCCGCCGATGCAGTACCTGACCCACTGGCGCATGCAGCTTGCTTCCGGCCTGCTGCGCAACTCCAGCAGCACGGTGGGGGCGATCGCGCTCGAGGTCGGCTACGCCTCGGAGGCGGCCTTCGCGCGCGCGTTCAAGCGGCTGGTGGGCCGGCCGCCGGCAGCGTGGCGGCGCACGCTCGGTCACCCCACCCGGGCGTGAGCCCGCCCGGATCTTCCTTCGTGGGGCCCATGTCCCCCAGGGTGGGTCGGTGTGGCCATCCTGTCACCCTGGTCACGGACGCGCGGCCGAGCGAGGCTTGCCTCCCCGTGACGTCCCCCATCGGCGAGCTCGCCACTCCCGCGCCGACCCTGCTTTCGCGAAACCGCGTGGGAGCCCAGGCCCGCTGGATGGCACGGACGGGAATCGTGGGACTCGGGGTGGCGACCGCCGTGGCCCTACGCCTGGTGGCCGTGCTCCCCGAGGTCCCCAACCGCCACGCGCTGGCGAGCGATGCTGCCCGGCGAGCGATGCTCGAGGTCGAGGCCGCCGACGCCCTCCTCGGGGGTGAGGTGCTGGAGCTCCCGGCCCTCGTCGCCGGCCCGGAGACTGGGTCGAGCCTCCTCCTGCTTGTCGCCGCCCCGGCGCACGCGCTGGCCGGCCAGGCCCACGCTCTCGGTGTCGAGCTCGGCATCTCGGTCGCCTTCACCGCCCTGCTCTTCCTGGTGCTCGGACTGGCCGCGCGGTGTATCGCCCCCGCGGTTGGCGAGGCGATGGTGGTGCTGGCCGTCTCGACCCCAATTCTGATGGGCAATCGCGACCTGTTCGCGCATGCAGTGAGCGGGACAGTGGAGGTGCCCTCGGCGGTCTTCACCCTGGCGATGGCCGCGGCATGGCTCGCCTCGCGGGCTTCCCGAACGTTCCGGCCCTGGGCAGTGGCCTTGCTCGGCAATGCCCTCTTTCACGTGAAGTTCGAGCATGGGCTGATGCTGGGCCTGGCGGTGCTGATGGTGGAGGCCGGCGCGGCCGGGGTGGTGCGGCCCCCGCGGGCCGTCCTCACCGCCCTCTTCCGGGGAGCGCGGAGCCCGGTGGGCCTGGCGCTGCTCGCCCTCGCCCTGACGGTGCTGCTGGGTGGATGGTGGTCGGTGAGCAGCGGAGGCCTGAGCGCCACCGTCTTCGGCCAGGAGGTGAGCCTCCGCGGTGCCTGGGGCCCGATCACCTTCGGGGCGCTGCTGCTCTTTCTCTTCGTCGAGCTCGCCTTCTGGCAGGAGCGGGTCTGGCTGGCGGCCGAGGTTCCTCGGCGGGCGAGGTTCCTCTGGAACTGGCTGCTCACGCCGATGATCGCCTGGATCCTCGTGCCCTTCACCTGGCGGCTCCAGACGCTCGCCGCCGGTGTGGCGTCCGGCAGCGATCGGGTCGGACGGGGCTCGCTTCGGGAGTGGCTGCTCTACTTTCCCCGCGCCGCGTGGGAGGGCTGGCTGCCCTCCGACGCGCGCTGGGTCGTGCTGGCCCTGCTCTGCGGCTCGATCCTGGCGGCCTGGCGCTCCGTCGCGACGCGGCGGGTGCTGTTTCCGCTCGGCGCGCTGGTCCTCTTCCAGCTCACCTTCCTGACCGTCCTCCACCACGGGAATCTCCAGCCTCGGCTCATCGCCAATCTCGCGCCGCTGGTGGCCCTCGCCGCGGCGGCCTGGGTCCCGGCGGTTCCCCGTGTTCCCCGAGCCCTGCTCGGTGCCGGCGCGGCCGTGCTGCTTCTCTGGGCCGTCTTGCCGCTCTGGCGCGGCCCTGAGCTGGTGGCGACGCTCTCCCGCGGATTCGAGAGCACCGCGAACGGTGATGCCTGCCGTGAAGTGGCGCGGGCGCTCCCCGTCTCCCGGGGGGTGCTGGTGAACGAGACGGGGCCGGAGCGGCTCCAGACCTGCGCCCTGTGGGTGAAGCTCTTCGCCCGGGAGCGGGGGGACCAGGTGCTCATCCGGGAGCCGTGGACCCGGCCGGGCCGCCACGAGGTCCTGGTCCTGGAGGACGGCACGCTCCCCGCCGGACCACGAATCGGGCTGGTGCCCCTGGGGGTCGAGGTTCGCTCCGGACCGGTGCGCGGGCAGCGCTATCGAGCCGACGCGCCCTGAGCCTGAGCCTGCGACGTCTCCAATGGCGAGTCAGGCGTCCATGGGTCGCGCAATGTGAAGTCGACCTGGATCCCGACGCCGGGGTCGACGCGTACTCCCCACGCCGGGACTTCGATCCCGAAATCACGAATGTCGATTCGGGTCGTGCCATGGACACGGAACTCACCCTGCTGCCCCTGTTCCACCCGGTAGTGGATGGAGCAGAGCCTGGAGATGCCATGCAAGGTGAACGTCCCCCGGGTATCGGATTCCACGGTCTTCCCCGGCGAGGGAAAGGCGACCCCTTTCCTCGTGACGCGCAGCTCCGCGTCTGGAAAGTTTGTGACGTCGAGATATCCGCGCATGTGCCGATTCCTCAGGCCGATGCCCGTGTCCAGCCCGGCGAGCGGTACTCGGAAAACCAGGTTTCCTTCCCGTTTCGTCACGAGCAGCTCGTGCGTCAATCCTTCGACGTGGAGACCGGCCGTGCCTTGCATCGAGAAGCGCACGGCTGCTCCGGAAGGAGCGTCGACTCCTGCCTTGACCAGCCCTCCGATCGTCAGGAGCAGGCTGAAGGCAAGGAAAGATAGACGGCGCTGGTGCAGAGACGGTTTCATGGTCAGATCGGTGATCGGTGCCTGATTGCATCCGAGTCCTCGAAGTCTGGGACACGCCTGCCCATCTCGCGTTGCGTCCGGTCCGCATCGCTCCGCCGAGGCCCAACCTCGTCAGCCACTTCGGTACCTTCGCCCCCGACGCCAGGCTCCGCTCCATGCCGCGCTCGCTCCGGCTGCCCCGGCCGCGGCTGGCCGTCAGGGCCGTGTCTTCGCCGTTTCCCAGTACGGCCTGCGCAATTCACGCTTGAGCGTCTTGCCTGCCGGGCTGAGCGGGAACTCTTCGTGGATCACCACGCGGCTCACCCGCTGATAGCGCGCCTGCACCCGGGCGTTGATCCACTCGCGGAGCTCATCCGCGGTCGCCGCGTCGGGAGAGACGAGGACGACAGCGGCCATGGGGGTCTCGCCCCATTTCTCGTCGGGGATCCCGAAGACCGCGACTTCGCGGACGGCCGGGTGCCGCACCGCGACCTCCTCCACGTCGCGTGGGTACACCTTCACCCCGCCGGAATCGATCATGTCCTTCTTGCGATCTACGAGGTAGAGATACCCCTCCTCGTCCACGTACCCCATGTCGCCGGTGTACAGCCATCCGTCGCGCAGCGCCTGGGCCGTCAGGTCGGGGCGCTTGTAATACTCCTTCATCAGCATTGGCCCGCGGCCGACGATCTCACCCACCTCGCGGGGCAAAGCGTCGGTGCCGTCCTCGCGCACGATGCGCATTTCGTTGAAATGGGTCGGCACACCGACCGACCTGCTCTTGCGCACTGCCTCCGTCCTGTCGAGGATGGTGATGAAGCCCTCCGTCAGGCCGTAGAGCTCGTGGAAGCGGCCTGGCAACAGCGCGGTGAGTCGCTCCTTGTGCTCCTGCAGCAGCGGGGCGCCCAGAGAGAGCAGACATTCCAGCGAGGCGAGCCGCTCGGGCGCAAAGGCCGCGGAGGCGAGCATGGCGATGATCTGCGTGGGCACGACCATCATGTGCGTGACGCGGTACTCTTCGATCGTCTCTATCGCGCGGGCCGCATCGAACTGGCGGTGGGTGATGAAATGCGCGCCGTTGAAGAAGGTCGGCATCATGGTGACAAACGCGCCGTTGAAGATGAGCGCGCCCGTGTGCAGCGTGACGATCTCCGGCGTGAAGCGAAAGGCGGCGCTGAAGATCAGCGAGTACATCGAGCGCGTGAAGTGCGAATGCATGATGCCCTTCGGCAGCCCGGTGGTGCCGCTCGTGTACATGATGTTGTAGAGATCGTCCTCACCGACGTCTGCGAGCGGTGGCGGAGCGTCGGACGCCGTGGCGCAGAGGCGGTGATAATCGAGCGGCTCGGCGTCGTCGGTGACGAGGATCCGCTCGCGCACCGGTGGTGGCAGCTCCGCGGAGATCTCGCGCACCGCTGGCATCATCGAGCGCTGCGTCACCAGGCATTTCGCCTCGGAATCTCGCAACAGGCTGGCGAGGCCAGACGGCATCAAGAGGGGCGAGAGCGGCACCAGGACCGCGCCGAGTCTGGGCACCGCGAAGTACACCTCGAGGAGCTCCATGGAATTGGCGAGGACCGTCGCGACCTTGTCGCCCTTGGCGACGCCGAGGCTGGCGAGCATGTTGGCGACGCGGTTGATGCGTGCGCCGAACGTGCGCCAGTCCACCGTCGTCTCTTCGAATGTCACCGCGGGCGCCGAGGGGCGATACCGCGCGTGGCGCTGAACGAGCTGGTCGAGCCGCAGCAACATCAATTTGAGACTAGCTGTGCTGGCGCGTGAGTCGCAAACGCCAGCCCCTCTCCGGGGCGGGCTCCCGTCCAGCCCCCCCGAGTTCTCCTAGAGCGCCGCGACGCACTCGATCTCGATGTCGAAGCGAAAGGGCCATGCCGGAACGTTCACGAAGGTCCGGGCGGGTGGATCCTTCGGGAAGTAGCGGGAATAGACGGCGTTTACGGCCGCGAACTTGTCGACCGAGGTGCAGTAGACAGTGCACTTGAGAACCTTCTCCAGTGACGATCCTGCCGTTTCGAGACAGAGCTTCATCTGTTCGAGGACGAGCTCGGTCTGGCGCTCGATCGGCCCCTCGACAATCTCGCCCGTCGCGGGATCGTACGGCGGAAAGCCCGACACGTAGATGGTGTTGTCGTGCCGCGTCACCGCGGATGCGGGCGCCTTCCATCGCTCGAGATAGGTGGACAGTGGCTCGACGCGAATGACCTGATTCATCGGAGTGCCTCCTCTTGGATCAACTCGAACCCTAGGCTCCTCTGATGCCGGGTGTTTCGGCCGGGACCGAAGCGTTGCCCTCCCGGAGGTCGCATGGTCGCGACGGGCGAACGAATCAATCCGCTGTCGACCGCGATGAGGTCCTCGCGGGTTGAAGACCGGTCGCGTCAGACGGTGCGGAGCTGGTCTCGATCTGCGTGCTCAGCTCAGGGAGCCTGACCGGATCTCCTCCAGGTACTGGTGGAGGGACTGGATGCACCGGGAGCCTTCGCCGACGGCGGCGGCCACGCGCTTGACCGAGCGGCGATGGACGTCGCCGGCCGCGAACACTCCGGGGATGCTGGTCTCGAGCGGAAGCGGCGGCCGCTGGAGCGGCCAGCCCTCGGGAGGCTTGCCGTCGTGAACCAGGTCGCTGCCGGTCTCGATGAACCCCCAGCGGTCATGCGGGCCTTCGTCAACCCGAAGACGGGCGGTCGTTGGGCCCGGCGACCTACTTCTTCGTCCCGACAGCTCGACCGGGCGAGCCCCGCGCCGTTCCGGACACGAGCGCTCCTTGCGGATCTGCTGCGCCGTCCTTGCGAGGATCGGACGCGCCGAAGTTCACCCCGTAGCCATTGCTCATCACTGCCTGACCGCCGCCGACCCTCGGGGAGAAGCTCTCGTCGAGAATCTGGAGCTGGTGGCCCAGGCGCGCCAGCTCGGTGCGGGTGGCTTCGGGGATCCGGGGTTCGAGCATCACGTCCAGCCCGTCGAAGGTGTACTTGGTGAAGCGTGGCGACTCGAGGGCGGCCTGGATGTTCATCCCGAAGTCGACGACGTTGGACACGAACTGTGCGTGTGCCTGGGCCTGATTCCACCCGCCCATGATTCCGAAGCCGATCCGGACGTCTCCCTTCTGCATGAACGCCGGGATGATCGTGTGCAGTGGCCGCTTCCGTGGCGCCAGGACGTTGGGGTGACCTGGGTCGAGGCTGAAAAGCGCTCCCCGATTCTGGAGGGCGAAGCCGGTTCCCGGCGCGACCAGCTTCGCGCCGAAGCTGTCGTAGACGCTCTGGATGAGGGAGACGATGCTTCCCTCGCGGTCGATGGCGGCCAGGTAGATCGTGTCTCCGGCCCGCTTGGCCTTCAGATCCGCCGCCGCGCTTGGAGCGGCCGCGGACCTCGCCCGGGAGGGATCGATCTCCTTCGCTCGGATCGCCGCATGTTCCTTCGACAGCATCCCCGCGACCGGAACATCGGAGAAGTGGGGATCGGCCACGTATTTCAGGAGATCGGCGTAGGCGAGCTTCTTGGCCTCGATCATGACATGCAGTGAGCGCGCGCTGTTGTGCCCGTACTCGGAGAGCGGGAACTGCTCCATGAGATTCAGCATCATCAATGCGGCGATGCCTTGCCCGTTGGGCGGCAGCTCAAAGATCTTCCATCCGCGGTAAGTGGTGGTGATGGGCTGGACCCACTCCGCCTGGAACTCGGTCAGGTCCGCGGCCTCCATCGCTCCGCCGGCCTGCCTCGAGAGCCCGAGGATCGCCGTGGCAGTCGGACCCTGGTAGAACCCGTCGCGCCCCCGATCTGCGATCCTCCGCAGTGACGTCGCCAGGTCCGGGTCGCGAAAGATCTCACCCACGCCTGGAGCCCGACCGCCGGGGAGAAAGGTCTGCCGGAAGATGGGGTCCGCGTTCTGGGGGCTCTGGGCGGATTGCCAGGCGGCTGCAATCCGCTCGGTGACCGGGAAACCGTCCCCGGCATAATGGATCGCGGACGCGAGCAGCGTCTGCCAAGGGAGCTTCCCGAACCGGCGGTGAAGCGCATCCCACCCGGCGACACATCCCGGGACGGTGACGGTGAGAATCCCCTCCTCGGGCATCGCCTCGAGCCCACGGCCACGCACGAAGTCGAGCGTCATTCCGGCCGGCGCCCAGCCGCTCGAATTCAGCCCGTAGAGCCTTCCGGTCTTGGCCTCGTACACGATGGCGAAGAGATCGCCGCCGATGCCGTCGCTCATCGGTTCCACGACGCCGAGCGTCGCATTCGCGGCGATGGCGGCGTCCACCGCGGTCCCTCCCAGCTCGAGGACCTGGGCGCCGGCTCGCGACGCGAGCGCCTGGCTCGTGGCGACGATGCCGAAGCGGGTGATCACCATCGAGCGACCCTGCGTCTCCGCGGCGCGGGTGGGCTCGCCTCGGGCGATGGTGGCAAACAGTACCAGGGCGCCGAAGATCCAGCTCGCTGTGCGAAGCAGCTGGGCCGCGTGGAGCACAGTGTTCAGATCCATGCCTGGCTCACCTCGACTCAGCCCCTCCCGACCAGCTTCCGCAGCACCGCGCCCGGCGGCAATCTCACGTGCATCGGCTGCTGCTTCCCCTCCGGGACGGGCATCGCCTCCAGCCGCCCAGTCAGGCTCCTGGCGCGCGCGACCATCCGGTCGACGGCCGCCCCGTTCGCCGCTCTCTCCGTCGAGGAGATGTTCCCGTCGACCTTGTACGCCAGCGCCTTGAGACTGAACGCGCGCAGCACGTCGGCCAGCAGATAGGGAGAGTCGAGGTCGCGCAGCATGAACACGCGGCGCACCGGGAACAGCGCCAGCGCCTGAACCAGCGCATCCAGCTCGCGGTAGACCTCCGCCGTGCCGGGCGGGGTCGGAGCGGGGGCATCCCCCGCCAAGGTGCTTTCCTGCATCAACCGGCCAAACTCGTCTCGGAACCACTCCATCGCGGCGACCATCGAGTCACGCATGGCCCCACTTTAGCCTAGGAGCCCAGGGTCAGGTGCCTGCCACGGCGGACGGGGACCTCGGCGATGCAGGTTGCATGGGCCGTGACAGCTCGCGGTGAGCGACCAGGAGTCGGTAGCCGCTGAACCAGCTCATCCCCACTGCATAGAGGACGCCGAGCAGAAGCCCCAGCGCGGTTCCCTGCTTCCCGCCGAGCATCCCGACGATCATCCCCACCGCCCCCGCGGGGATGAGAAACACCAGCGGAGAGAACACCCCGTACCAGAGCAGCCCGGAGGTGAGCCCACTGGCCGGCATGACGAACCTGGCGCCCGATTCGGACCTCAGACCGATGATGACTTTCCGGGTGAGCATGTGCCCGTACACGGTGAGGCAGACTTGCTCCCCGATCCGCGCGCCCCGGGCGATCTCCTGGCCGAGGCCATCACTGGCGACGAAGGCCTTCTCCAGCGTCTGCTCGCCGATGCGGATCCGGGGGAACACCATCCGGTGCTTGGTCCAGAACGTCCGGCGCGCAACCTCGGTGCCACCTTGCATGTACCGGACATCCCGGGTGGTGACCCCTCCCCCCACCGGGCTCTCGAACTCCTTCAGCTCCCCGCACATCGTCGGCATGGCGAACCCCTTCACCTCAGGATGGGTACAGGCCCGGACGAGCAGCCCCGCCGCCACCATGCGCAAGACGCGCTCGAGATCCGTCACCGTCGCTTCCGGCCGCGGTCGGCCGGTGGCCCTTCCTGCCTCGGCGAGCCCGCGCCATCCCCTCGGCGCGGTCTGTGGTCAGCGCGTCGGCGGTGAAGTACCGGCTTCGGTCCTCAGTGCACGTGGGCCAGGAGGATCCGATCGAACCGGGCCCCGGCGAGCTACCCGGGCATGGCGAAGCGTGACCGGGGGCGGCTTGTCTCCTCCACCGCAGGCCACTGCCAGGACCAGTGCAACGGACAGCACGCAACGCAACCGCATGGCGCCTCCCCCGGGCCAGCCAGAGAGCCCTTTGCAGGAGAGACGGAGAGCCAGCACCCACCTGCTCACCGCCGCCCTCCGCCATCACCCGGGCCCTGGGCGGAGGTGGAGGCAGAATGCAGCGGAGTGTTCGTCGTCCCCCCGGAGGAGCCCGCTTTGACTCTCTACGTCGCAGGATTCGAGGAGATCGCCTGGGGAGTTGCCCTCGTCGCGATCACCATGGTGCTCCACGGCCTGGGGATGGTCTGGACATTGAGGGCGGTTCACGGCCTGAAGGTGCGCCTGGGTTCCGATCTGAAGCTGCCCGGGTCGCTGTTCGTCCTCGTCGTCGCCGCCTGGCTGATCACGGTTTCACATCTGGTGGAGGTCCTGGCCTGGGCCAGCTTCATTCGCTGGAAGGGTGCGATGCCGAACGCGAGCATGGCGTACTACCTCGCGCTCCTCGACTACACGACCCTCGGCTGCGAGTACGACCTGCCCGCGAACTGGCGGCTCCTCGAGGGGATGATCGCCATTTCCGGTCTCATGACCTTCGCCTGGTCGACCGGTGTGCTCTTCGCACTGGCACAGGAGTTCCAGGCGCGCGAGCTCCAACGTGGTGAGCCCGGCGCTTCACGAGGGTGACTCCGGTCCCCGGAGACCAGAGGGCCGTTCGCCCGCCTTCGCGAAACGCTGCCCAGGCGGGGTGTGCCGGTCAGGGTGCCCGAGGGTGATACAGGAACTTCTCGGGGCGGACGCCGCCGTCCTTCAGACCGATGAGGACCCAGGATTCGAGGCCTTCCTGAGTCCTCCGGTAGCTCATGCCGTCGAGGTAAAGCGCCCCGGGCGCGGTCCGGACCAGGTGGAAATCGACGGTCTTGTCCTTCGGCTCCCAGCCACGCAGGTCCGGAGCGAAGTGCTTGAGCTGGACGGCCAGCGATTGCCCGGCTTCCACCAGGGTGACGATCTCGAAGACGCTGACCCGGCCGTCGCGCATCCCGCGGTAGACACTGGCCATGTTGCCGGCGAGCGGGGCGAGCCAGGCTTCCTCGGACGTTCCGCCCAGACCGCTACCGACCCAGTCGCCCTCGAGCCAGGCACCGGCGTTGATCCGCGCGGGGGGCGGAGCACTGCCCGGACTCGCCTGCATGACGGGTTCGCCCTGGGGAGGCGCGGAAACGATGGAGGCTCCCGGGCTGGCGACCCGGGACATCCGGACGCTCAACAGGCCCGCGACGAGCTCGAGCCCCGTCCCGCGCCGGGCGACACGGGCCTTCTCGAAGCGAATCTCGGTAGGGCTGATGGATTGGAGCTGCTGCGGGCGGGGAGCGTCCTGAGACTCGCGACCTCGAAGGGCGCTGTCGAAGAGCTTCGATCGCAGGACCAGCGACCCGGCCTCCTCGCTCACATAGGCCAGCGCGTGGGTAGTGACCTGGCCTCCGCGAACCCGGCGAAACACGCCGACCATGCCTCCGCCCGAGGGTGGAAGCATGAAGGCATCGATCCGGTCGTTCGGGGTGCCTTCTCCGCGCCACTGGCCGGCGAGCCAGGCGATCTGGTCGATGCGGGCGGCGGGAGGCGCAGCGCTCGCGCTGACCGCCAGCAAGGAGCACAAGACGCCCATGCATCGGTCCATGGGCGGCGATGATTCCCGGAAAGCGGGCGGCGGACCACACCGGAAGCGACGGCAGTTCAGCGCTCGGCGCTCGCTTCGGCCTGGTGACCTTGCTTCGTCAGACCGGAATTTGCCATCCACCCCGAAGAAAGCGACCGCAGCGTGCAGCCGCCGACCGGTCTCGCCGGTCTTCCAGGTGAGGATCGACTGGAGTTCGCCGCAGCGGAACGCGTGGACCGACGCCGACTGTAAGAGCCCCGCCGGCCCCGCGTCTTTCGCGGCCGATGAGCCGCGCCCTGGTCCCATCTCTCGTTCTCGGCGTCCTCTGTCTTGCGGGCCACGTGCGCCCGCGCCTCATGGACGATCCCGAGCTGCTCGACGCAGCACCCCGGCGGGCGTGGACCCGTGGGGGGAGCCTCGGTCCGGGCTGCCTTTGCCCGCGGGGTGTAATGCCCGGGCGGCCTCTGCGTCGGCAGGCGGTGACAGCGGGCAACAGCGCCTGCTGCACCCCAGGAGAAGAGACCCCATGCCGTCCACGAACGAGTGCCGTTGCGAGAAGAGGTCCTGTGGCTGCAACCCCACCGAGCCCTGTCGCTGCAGTGGGCTCTGTCGGTGCCAGAAGGGCTGCGAGTGCGGGAGCGGTTGCGCCTGCACCCCGGCGAAGTAGCCCAACCCCGGTCCGGCGCGGAGACACGAGAACGTGCCTCCCGCGCCTCATCCCTCACCGTGCACGCAGCCGGTGGAGCCGGGCTCGCCGCAGGTGCAGTCCACGCAGCCACGCTCGGCGCACGACCCGCACCAGCGCACGACGCGCTTCCGCAGGGTCTCGCGCGCCCGGAACAGGCGCACCGCGGCGTTGTTCGGGGTGATGCCCGCCTCGGAGGCGAATGCCTGGACCGAGAGCCCATCGACCTCCACCCGGCGCAGCGCCAGCGCGTACTCGGACTTGAGGGTCTCGGAAAGCCGCGACACACAGCGGCAGACGGCGTCACGCTCGTCCGGGCTGGGCTCCCGGGTGTCGTGCTCCAGCTCCCGCTGAGGTGAGCTCAGCCCGCGGTCGCTCACGCCCATCCGCCGGTAGTGGTCGATCACCCCGTTGCGGAGCACCCGGTAGAACCACGCGGTGACGCTTTCCTCGCGCTCGAGCGGGACCTTGTCCAGGCTCCGGGCGAACGATTCTTGAAGGAGGTCCTCGGCGGTCTCGCGGTGCCCCACCCGCCGCTCCAGGAACGAGAGAAAGGACCGGCGGTTCTCCGCCATCACCGCGACCAGCTCATTGCGAGTAGGCATGTGCTTGTCCCGGGCTCAGCGATCTGCAACGGCCGCCCGGGGGTAGGGCCGGGCGGGAAGTCGGGAACGGCGCAACAGCCAGGCGAGGCACGCCGCCGCAGTGACGTCGTAGGCGAGGCAGAATGGCGGCCACCAGAAAGCCATGACCCACCAATGCCGCGGCAACGAGCCAGAGGCTGGATCGGAAGCCGACGATGGAGAGGACGATGAAGCCCAGCATGATCGACGCCTCGATTCCGAGCGCCCGCGTGGATTCCCCCATGATTGCGAACAGGCCGTAATACGAAGCGATGAAGTAGGGCATGGCTCCCTCCCGCGATCCAGGGTGAGCAAGCTCACTTCGCATCTCTTTGCAGGTCAGTACCGCGCACCGGCCCCGCTCGCCGGGTGAGCTGCGCGTGCAGGCGCTTCCCTGGCACGGAGTGCGGTCAGAACGCAGCGCCCCGGGCGAAGACCAGAGGCGTGTCCGGCCCTGCCTCCCTCGTCCAGCGAACAGACGCACCGGCTCAACGTCGTCAGATCCACGGGGCCGCCGGGACCAGCGTCGCCGGACAGGCTCAAATTCCGCGGAGTCGCGGCAGACGACCAGGGCCTGGACGTGGTGCTGAACCACCTCCGCGGGCTGGCCGCGCCCGAGCGCTGAATCAGTGGCTCTTCGGCGGGGCTTCGCTGGAGGCTGCCGCGACGAGCAGGCCTTCCATCTTCGCGTCGAGGGAGGCGGCGATCTCGAGCGCCTCCGGGTTCCCGTAGGGTCGGAGGAAGCTGACCATCCGATCGTAGGTGAGGTGGACGCCGTCGGGGCGCTCGTCGATGAGGATGGTGACGGGTGGTGCTAACAGCCGAGGCCCGCGGGAAAATCCGCCGGCGCTCCACGCGCCCACCATGGCCCCGGGCCCATCCGTCGGCCCGTCCGCCCAGGGGCACGGATTCGCGACTGTTTGCATCCGGCCCGTGGTACGACCTTCGTCCGTGTCGGAGCGCGTCCCCGCCGCTGCCCACGGCGATCTGTCCAGGATCCCGGCGACGCTCACCTGGCCCGGAGCGCTCCGCTTCTGGACCGTCGCCCTGCTCACCGGAGTCTCGGCAGGGGCGGCGGCCATCGTCCTCACCCGACTGCTGGAGTGGGTCCAGCGGCTGGTTTGGGGCGGCGAGGGCAGGGAGATTCTCGAGGTGGCCTCGCAAGCCAGCCCCTCCCGGCACCTCCTGGCGCTGGCCGGGGGAGGGGTGGTCACCGGTCTCGGTCAGCTGGTGCTGGTGCGTCTCACCAGCGGCAACAGCATCGACATCACCTCGGCCATCTGGTTCTCGGCCGGGCGCCTCCCCAAGCTGCGGACCCTGGGCACCGCGACGCTCTCCGAGGTCATCGTGGGAATGGGCGCTTCTCTCGGCCGGGAGGGTGGACCCAAGCAGGCGGCGGCGGTCGCGGCGAACGTCTTCTCCGATCTCGGGTCGCTGTCCGACGAGCAGCGGCGGTTGCTGGTGGCCTGCGGCGCCGGCGCGGGGATGGCGGCGGCGTACGGAGTGCCGCTGGGTGGCGCGATCTTCGCGCTCGAGGTGCTCCGCGGAACCCTCGCCCTGCGCCTCATCCTGCCGGCACTGTTCACCTCGGTGGTGGCCTCGGCCGTCTCCTGGGCCGTGCTGCCCAATGCGCCGACCTACCACCTGCCGACGTACCCCAGCTCTCCGGCGTGGCTGCTGCTGGCACTGCTCATCGGCCCCTTCGCGGGGCTCGCCTCGGTTGCCTACGTCCGGGCCGTGGCCTGGGCGGACCGGCGCAAGCCCACCGGCACGCGCCGGCTGTTCGAGCCGATCCTTGCGCTCGGTGTCCTGGGCGCCGTGTCCATCCCCTTCCCCCAGCTGCTGGGGAACGGCAGGGACGTGTCCGAGCTGCTCTTCAACGGGGCTCTCACCTCCACGCTTCTCCTGCTGGCGCTGGTGGTGCTGAAGCCCCTGGCGACCATCCTGTGCCTCGGGAGCGGCGCGCCGGGCGGGCTCTTCACCCCCTCGCTCACCTTCGGCGCGCTCCTCGGAGCAGTGCTGGGGTCCCTCGGAGCCCACCTGGTCCCAGGGGTGCCGGTGGGCCTCGCTGCGCTCCTCGGGGCGGCCGGGGTCCTCGCGGCCACGACCCAGGGGCCAATCTCCGCCACGGTCCTGATGATGGAGCTGTCGGACCGGGACCGCTCTGTCATCGCCCCTCTGCTCCTGGCGGTGATCAGCGCGACGCTCGTCTCGCGCACCATCGAGGCGCGGAGCATCTACGACGCCCGTCTGAGCGACGAACAGGTCCAGGCCAAGCTGGCCGGACGGAACCAGGCCGCCGATCCGTCGGCTCAGAGCCGCTAGGGAGACGGAGGGAGGGCCGGCGCGGAGGCCGAATCCTCGGCCGTTCTCTCTGGCTCTGACACAACGTGAACCAGGATCGGCGAAAGGAAGGGAACCAGCTGCTCGGCCTCGGGCTGGGCGTGGGGGCGTGGGGAGCGGCAACCGGCATGCTGCTCGGTGCGGTGTGCCCGCTGTGCGTGGTGGCCGCTCCGGCGTTGGTCGGCGCGGGTCTGTTCCGTCGCTGGCAGGCCGGCCGCCCGGAGTGCCCGTCCGGAGAGGGACCGGCCAGGGAGGACCGAACGAATGTCTGAGACTTTCACCGTCAGCTTCCCTGGGGGCAAGCGGGTGGACGCACAGATGGGTCTGCACCGCATCGCGACCGACCAGCCGCGCGCCGCCGGCGGCGACGACTCGGCCCCGGCCCCCTTTTCGCTGTTCCTCGCGTCCATCGGAACCTGCGCCGGCATCTACGTCCTCTCCTTCTGCCAGGCCCGGGGCATTGATCCGACCGGCATCACCCTCACCCAGCGATCGGTCCGCGATCGCGAGACCGGCACGCTCCGGGGCGTGGAAATCGACATCCACGTGCCGGAAGCCTTCCCATCGCAATACCGCGACGCGCTCGTCCGGGCCGCATCGAACTGCGCGGTCAAGAAGGTCATCGCCGCACAGCCCGAGTTCCGCATCGCCGTGACCAGCCCCTGAGTCCAGGCCCGAGGCAGCGGATGCTCGCGGCCCGTTCGGCAGCTCCCTTGTGAGCATGCGTGCGTCGTGACAAGAGGTCCCGGAGACGACGAGAGCGAGGTGGTCGGGCATGAATGCGAGCGAAGGGGCCGCCGGCGAGACGCCCTTTGTCCTGCGGCGGGACGACGGCGGAGTGGTGACCCTGACCCTGAATCGGGGCGAACGATTCAATCCGCTGTCGACCGCGATGATCGCGGCGCTGGAAAGGGAGCTCGACGCGCTCAGGGCGGACCGCACCGCGCGCATCGTCGTCCTCGCCGGTGCGGGGAGGGGTTTCTGCGCCGGCCACGACCTCAAGGAGATGCGCGTGCATAGCGCCGACAAGTCGTGGCAGCAGAAGCTCTTTGCGGATGCCAGCCGGATGATGGTCAAGATGACCGAGATCCCCCAGCCAATCATCGCCCGCGTACACGGCATCGCCACGGCGGCGGGCTGCCAGCTCGTGTCCATGTGTGATCTGGCGGTGGCGTCGGACGAGGCGCGCTTTGCGCTGCCCGGGGTGAACGTGGGGATCTTCTGCTCCACCCCCGCAGTCGGCGTCGCGCGGAACATCGGCCGCAAGCGCGCCCTGGAGATGCTGCTCACGGGCGAGCTGTTCGACGCGCGCACAGCCCTCGGCTGGGGCCTCGTGAACCGGGTGGTGCCCGCGGCGTCGCTCGACGCGGAGGTGGCACGGCTGGCGAGCATCATCCTGGCCCGAAGCGGGAAGGTCGTCGCGAGGGGGAAGCGCGCCTTCTACCGGCAGATCGACCAGCCGCTCGAAGGTGCGTATGCGACGACCAGCGAGTCGATGGCATTGAGCATGCTCGAGCCGGACGCAGCCGAGGGAATCGACGCGTTCATCGAGAAGCGGCCACCCCGTTGGCCGGAGCGAGGTCCGGAGTAGCAAGCCGCGGCGGGCAGGCCCGCAACGATGTGGCACGGCCGCCGTCCTCCGATGAGACGGCTCGCTTCCTCGAAAGGACGCTCCTCCGTGCCTGATCTCCCGATCGCCGCAGCCTGCGCGCTTCCCCGGCCGTGGCCGTCAAAGCCCGCCTCTGGCGAAGCCATCAGCGGCCGTTCGCCGACTGTCACGCGCGCCCGCGTCAGATGCGCGGCCGTGAAGCTCTCCTGGGCCGTCCTCCTGCTCGCGGGGTGCGGGATGACGATTGGCAAAGGGAACTCGCCGGGGGAGCTGGACTCGATCAACCTCGCACCGTCGCCGGGCTGGCCGGAGGTGATCGCTGTTCGCAGCGTCCCGGCGTCCTTTCGCACGATGATCACTGCGCTCGAAGTCGATCCGCGCGGGCGGGTGTGGCTCCTCCGCGACGAGCTCTCCAATCCCTCCCAGCTCGACGGCACGCCGGTGCTCGAACGGTACGCGCCGACGGGGCACCTGGAACGGCGGATCGCCTTCCCGGAGCATTCGAAGGTTTCGAGCTTCGTCATTCACCCGAGTGGCGAACTCAGCGTCTTCGTCATGCGCGACGACGATGGCGACCGGCAGTACGGCCTCGAGATCGTGCGCCTGTCGCCTGACGGAGACGCGGTCGCGACGACGACGTTCGAGGAGATCCCCGGGCCTCGCGAGAACCTGTTCTACGACGAGACCGGCGTCCACGAGCTCCCGGTGGACGGCCCATTCAAGCTTGGGTGGACCAGCCACGTCGTTGGCGTGCCTCAGGGCGAAGGTCTTTACCTCCTCGCTGAGTGGACGTACGGCTTCAAGCTCTACCGTCTGGACGCCGCGAATCGACGCGTATGGGGAGTCCAGGTGATGCCGGCCAACATCGGCGTGGCGTTCCAGTTCTCGCCCTCGCTCGTCGCGCACGACGACGACGCCGTCTACGTGGTGACGCAGATCTTTCAAGACGACGTACATATCTACGGCGAACACTTCGGGCGCAGCGCCCTCGAGCCCCTGGGCAGCTACGACGCGCTGGTGCAGAGGTTCGACGCCGACGGGACGTTTGCCGGGGCGCGCCTCTTCGGCGGCGCCGCCGTCGATCACCCGAGTGCGATGACGGTGTACGGTGGCGTGGTCCTCATCGCCGGTGCGGCGCGGATCACGAAGCACGATGCTCCCAACCGGACGATGGAGTGGGACGTCGCGATCATGCGCGGCCGCGTCGACGAGGCCTCGGCGCTGGAATACCGGACGATCGACCTCGCCCGCGACGACTTCGGCTGGGCGCTGGCGCAGACGCCCGACGGCCGTCTCGTCGTGGGCGGCCGGACGGATTACGTGCAGGTGGACACCAACAGCGAGGTCGAGAACGGGAAGGGGCTCCTCCTCACCCTGGGTCCGGACCTGAGCCGCCAGGCCGTCCTCGAGTTGCCCATGCCGCGTGACGTCCAGGTGCGCGCGGCACGCGTGCTCCCGGGCGGAGACGTCGTGCTGGCGGGAACGCGTGACGGCCCACTCACGCACACCGAAACCTCGATGACCCACAACGATGGGTTCTGGGGCGTGGCACACGTCGGGCGGTAGCTCCCCTCAGGCCGCTCCCCCTCGTGCCACCCCCAAGGGCCAACCTCGTCCGGGCGAAAGCCAATCACGGCCCAACGCACTCGCTGCAGAAGACTTCTCCGGTGCAGCCTCCTTGCCCTTGCGACTGGCACACGTTTGCCGCCTCGGCCGCGCTCGAGGCCGAGACGGAGACGTTCTCCAGGTACTGGTTCGAGCTGCAATAAGAGGAGCACCGGTACCGCGTCCCGCCGCCGCCCTCGTCGGCGGGCGTCCCGCAGGATGCCGAGGCAGCGAGAATGGTCGGGCGGTGGTCAGCCAGGTGACAATCTCCGGAGCCGGCGCCACCCGCCCGAACCCGCGCCCGTCGACCCAGGCAGTCGTGAGAACGCGCCTGGAGGAGAGCTCCGGGTCAACCTGCGGGACGACGATCGTGGGGTGCGCCCGGAAGAGCTCGGCGAACCGTGTCTGCATTCGGGCTTCGCGAGCGTAGTCGCACTCGTCCAGTAAACGGGCCCGCGCCTCCTGAATCATCGGCTCGACCCGTGCTCCTGGGTACACGAGCGCGGCGATGCGCCCGCCGAGCGCCGCCTGTCGAAAGTCGGCGGCGATGGCTCGGTCGATGTCCGGATAGCGGACCTTGACGGCGACCAGGCGTCCATCGGGGAGGCGGGCTCGATGAACCTGTCCGATGGAGGCCGCGGAGACCGGTATGCGGTCCATTCCGGCGAGGAGCGGAGCCCCCTTGTCCCCGAGGTCGCTGCAGACGACCTCGCAGAGGCGCGAGAAGGGCATGGGGGGGCTCTGGGTCTGAAGGACCGAGAGCGCGTTCTTGATCTGGGATGGAATCGGAACCTCGACGTAAAGCTGGTCCGGCTGGAGAAGGCGGACCCCTGGATCGCCAGGCGGCACGGCTGCCGAGCCCGCGCCTGGACCGGTGGGGTGAAGACGACTCGCCCCGAGTTGCATCAACCAGCGGTGAGGGCCGTGAGCCCTAAGTCACGGAAGACATTGAGCAGAGATTTGACGCACCCGCACGCGCGAGCGAGGCGCAAGGAACCCGGAAAGAGACCATGTGGATTCTTGGCGGTGCTATCCTACCGCGCCCAAAACCAGTTCTCCGGAAGGAGGATGCCAATGGAATGGCGCCTCGTCGTCGCGCTGCTCACCGTCGGAGCAGCTGCCGGCTTCCCCACCGGAGCACGTGCCCAGACATGTCCGGCCAACGTCCCGCATCTCAACGGCCAGTGGGTGACCTTGCCGTACCAGATGCCGATCAATCCGATCTCCGCGACGCTCCTGCACACGGGCCAGGTGCTGATCGTCTCCGGGTCGGAGAACGACGCGAGGAACAACTCGCAGGGATCCGAGAGCTACCGCAACGCGGTCTGGGATCCGACTGGAACGACCCAGAGCAGCATCGCCGTTCAAGACATCGAGTACGACGTCTTCTGCAGCGGCGTGGCTGTCCTGCCGGACGGGCGCGCCTTCGTCGTGGGAGGCACATCCGATTACTCGTTCACCGGCGAGAACCGTTCCTCCATCTTCGATCCGTTGACGAACAGCTTCCTTCAGTCTCAAAGCATGGTGGACGGCCGCTGGTACGCCACCATCACGACCCTCGGGGACGGCCGGGTCATGGCCTGGTCCGGCATCAAGCTGACCGGCGGCACGAACAACACCGTCGAGATCTATGACCTGAAGAACGCCGGAGCCGGATGGAGCAGTCCGACGGCAGCCCCCGTCACTCCGCCGCTCTATCCCCGGATGTTTCTGCTTCCGGGCGGCAAGGTCTTCTACACCGGGCACGGCAGCGGTGGGTCGAACGCCAACGGCTATTTCTTCGACCCGGTGGCGAGGACCTGGACCATCTCGGCGCCCACGACCAGGAACCGGTCCTATGGCACAGCTGTCTTGCTGCCGCTCCTGCCGCCCGCCTACACGCCGAAGATCATGGCCCTTGGTGGCGGCGACAATCCCGCCACCAGCTCGACCGAGACCATTGACCTCTCCGTCACCCCTCCGGTCTGGACGCCGGGCCCAGACATGTCGACGGGGCGCATCCAGATGGACGCGGTCCTTCTGCCCGACGGGAGGGTGCTCGCCCTGGGCGGCTCCGTGAACAACGAAGCTCCCGACGGGCCAGGGAAGACGGCGGATCTCTTCAATCCGGCCACCGGCACCGTCAGCTTGGGGGGAGGGGGCACGGCTTCGTATTCACGGCTTTACCACTCGGCGGCGCTGCTCCTTCCGGATGCGAGAGTCATGAGCATCGGCAGCAACCCCGGGGGCCGCGGCAGCTATCAGCCCGCCATGGAGATCTACACCCCGCCTTACCTCTTCGACGCGAATGACCGGCTGGTCACGAACCGTCCCAACATCACCGGCGTCTCACCTTCCTCAGGAGCGATCGGCTACGGCGCTCCGTTCTCGGTGAGCTACACCTCCACTTCGCCAATCAGCTCCGCCGTGCTGGTACGCCCGGGCTCGGTGACCCATGCCTTCGACTTTGAGCAGCGGCTCATCGGCCTGTGCGGTCCGTCGCCGCAGCCCGCGTGCTCTGGTTCGGGCACCCTCAACCTGACCACGCCTCCGGACGGAAACATCGCGCCACCCGGCTACTACATGCTGTTCCTGCTCGACAGCAACGGAGTGCCGTCGAAGGCGCAGTTCATCCAGCTTTCTCTCTACGGGACTGCTCCGCCAGTCGGCGCGATCGCTACGCCCGCCTCCGACGTGACCATTGCGGCCGGTGGCTCGGTCTCCTTCAGCGCAGGCACCGTGGCATCCAAGTACTCGTGGGTCTTTCCTGGAGGGTCACCGGGGACGTCGACCGCGCAGAATCCGGGGAACGTCACCTTCAGCAGCCCGGGCGAATATACGACTTCGCTGACCGTGATCGACGCGAGTGGAAATTCCGATCCGAGCCCACCGACTCGCACGATCACCGTGACGCCCCCAACCGCCGACTTCGAGATCGAGATGAGCCAGGATTCGAAGACGGTCAACCCCGGTCAATCGACGACGTTCACGGTCACGGTCACACCGGCCAGTGGGTTTGCCGGGACGGTGAGCCTGAGCGTCGGCAGCGAGTCGGGATTCCCGACCGGCATCACCAGTGGTGGCTTCAGTCCTGCCACGATCACCGGGTCCGGTTCGTCGACCCTGACCATGAACACGACGACTGCGACGGTGCCCTATGCGCTTTCGCTCACGATCACCGGCACCAGCGGAACGCTCACCCACACCACCTCCACCACCCTCCTCATCACACTTGCGCCTCCGGCGAGCCTGGCGGCGACACCGGGCAATGGACAGGTCTCCCTCTCCTGGGCGGCGTCGGTCGGGGCGAGCAGTTATCACCTGAAGCGCGCCACGGTGAGCGGTGGGCCATATGGCTCGGTGGGGTGCACCACCTCGAACAATTTCACCGACACGGGCCTCACGAACGGAACAACGTATTTCTACGTCGTTTCTGCGGGTTACACCGGAGGCCCCAACGCGGGTGGCGAGAGCGCCGACTCCAGTCAGGCGAGCGCCACGCCCCAGCCGGCGATACCTCCGGTCCCAACCGGGCTCACTGCGACGCCGGGGAATACCCAGGTCTCGCTGAGCTGGAACGCGTCCTCCGGTGCCGCCAGCTACAACGTGAAGCGCGCCACCGTCTCCGGCGGTCCTTACAACACCATCGCGAGCCCGACCTCGACGAGCTACACCAATACCGGGCTCACCAACGGGACGACCTATTTTTACGTGGTGTCTGCGGTCAACGCGGCGGGCCAGAGCGGCAACTCCTCGCAGGTGAGCGCCACGCCCCAGCCGGCGATACCTCCGATACCGACGGGACTCGCGGCCAGCGCCGGGGACGCCCAGGTCGGCTTGAGCTGGAACGCGTCGACGGGTGCGACCAGCTACAACCTGAAGCGCGCCACCGTCTCCGGCGGTCCTTACACGACCATCGCGAGCCCGACCTCGACGAGCTACACCAATACCGGGCTCACCAACGGGACGACCTATTTTTACGTCGTTTCCGCGGTCAACTCGTCGGGCGAGAGCGGCAACTCCTCGCAAGTGAGCGCCACGCCGCAGTCGGCGACGACTCCACCGGCTGCGCCCACGAGGTTGGCGGTGAATGCGAGCAAGCGGGGGCGGATCAACCTGCGCTGGACGCAGTCCACCACACCTGGCGTCACCCAGAACGGCATCTACCGTCGAACCAGCACTGGGACCTACGGCGCGACGCCCACGGTGACCATCCCTGCCGGAACGTCCTATCAGGACAACGGGCTCATCAGCCGCACGAGCTACTGCTACGTCGTCACTGCATTCGGAAGTGGCGGCGAGAGCGCGCGATCCAACGAGTCCTGCGCCACCGCGAAGTAGAAGAAGCAGGAATGCCCATGGGCCAGCGGGCCCGGTCGTATTCTCGTCCACCGGGGACGGACGAGGCGTCCGTCGGGGCCGCGGGGCGAGATGCTCTCCGACTCGAAGGAACGATACGCCGAGGATTCCCGGGCGCATGCCCGGAGCTCTCTCTCGGTGATCTACGCCGCGGCGAAGGAGAACGGCGTCACCTGCGACTGCATCACCGAGACGAGCTCTCATCCCTACGCGGTGATCGTGGAAACGGCTGAGAAGAAGGGCTGTGACCTCATCATGATGGCCTCGCACGGGCGGCGAGGGATGCAGGCCTTGCTGATCGGGAGTGAGACCACCAAGGTGCTGACCCACACCAAGATCCCGGTGCTCGTCCTTCGCTGACCTCAGACCAAGGCGCGAATCGGAGCTGGGCCTGGCCGCCTACGAGGCTCCGAAGCCCCGATCGCGCGCGAAGACGATGGCAGGCCCTCGGTGAGCAAGGCCAGCACCTCGCGCTCCCTCTGGGTCAGGGCCTGGAAGACCGGACCCTCCGGGCCCATGGCCCGGCGCAGTCCGGTGAACTCGAGAACGGCGGCGCAGAACCGTCTTACCGCGGCGCGAAGGCGATCGGCCACGGATGCCAGTCCGGAGCGATCGCGAAGTCACCCGCCGGGAGGCAGTGTCCGCCTTCGAAGGTGATCGGCTCGCCTCCGGTCGACGGGAATCCGTCGCACGATTCGGCGGAGAGTGTGTAGATGAGGTGGATCTCGTGCTCACCGACCGAGAGCGGGTGGAAGATCGGGACGTACGCGATCCACTGTCCGTCGTCGATCGCCGTCGTGCCGAGCCCACCGGAGCCCCAGAACTCTGCGATGGTCATGATGCGCTCGAGCTGCGCCGGATTGCGGAACTCGTACGTACGCTCCTGGTGCGTGCCGGGATCAACGACGACCCGGAACATCACGAACTTCGAGATGAAGTCCGCGGTCGGATCATCGGGGAAGCTGGTGACGTAGCCGGGGTGGTACGTGAGTGGCAGGCCCGGCAACCCTCCGGCCGCATTCACACCCCAGCCGACGGGAAGGGTCCACCAGTTCCCGGCCGGCACCGGCGCGCCACCAAAGTAGGCCGGGAAGGCCCAAGCCGCAGTGACGCCCGTGGCGGCGCAGAGGTCGACGCCCCACGGCGCCGTGCAGAGTGCGGGTGCCTTCGGCCCGCCAGGATCTCCCTTGAGAGAATGAGAAGTACTCCCGACGGTATCGCGTTGTCCCGTCACGCCGTTCTCCGGGACTGTTCCGCCGCAGCCGAACACCATCGAAATCGCTAATGCGACCACACCACGATGAATCATCATGACGGCCGCCTCCCTCGCGCCCAGGAGCACGACGGCCAGCGACGGAGGCGCGGACCGGGCTGGCTGCACTTCAGCCTGAACGACTCACGGCTGAGACAGCGCAGGTTTTGCGTGCCAGAGACGCACAACCGAATCACCATCGCGCTCTGCGCATACTTTGCTCTGCAGAACGCCTGTATCTGCAAACGCGGGACCTCAGAAGAAAACGGGTGGCTCTCCCGAACGCGCGCACGCGAGGCCCGGCAGTCGAACTCGTTGTAGCGCTCGATCTCCCAGCTCCACCTCCCGCATCTCCACCCCGCCCCGCCGTGCCTCCGCCGCGGCGCTCCACGCGCCCACCACGGCCCCGAGCCCGTCCGCCCAGGACGTCCCGTGCGTGCATCGCCTTCCCGATGGCCTTCAGCCCGAACCCGAGCGCGCCGCGGACGATGAGCGGCTCCTTCCGGACCACGAGGTTCAGGAAGTCGAAGAAGCCGCGGGTGTCCGGCCACCCTCGGTCGGGGTGCCGGGCCCTGGCCGAGTTGTACGCCGTGGCGTAGGCCGACTCCTCTGCTGGACTCCAGTGGAACACCCGCGGCGAGCCGACGAAGCCGAGGCACCGCTTCACCTCTTCCATGTGCCCGAGCCAGCGCTATTCCCTCGGCGCTCTCTCGGGTCTGCGCGTCGGCGGTGAAGCGCCGGAACACGAACCGGCCGTCCTCGAGATGACCGCGGCATTGAAGCATCCAATCGTGGCGCCCACGCCGTGCTTGGACGTAAGAAATCTTCAGTATGGCGTTGACCCCACTCAATTCCCTGAACGGGTTCATCGCCGTCGCTCGCCGGCGCAGTTACGCCGCTGCCGCCAGGGAGCTCGGGGTGTCGACCTCCGCGCTGAGCCAGTCGGTCCGGCAGCTCGAGAGGCGGCGCGTGTGACCCCGCGACGGGGGTGCGACGGACGTCGAGCATTAGGATCGGCTGAAGGTTCGGATAAGGGCCCCTCGCTCCGTGACCATTCGCTTGACCCTTGCCTCTTGTAGGCACAGCCTTCACGGCGGCTCCGCGGCGAGAGGCCGTCCCGGCATACGCGAGGCACTCTTAGTCTTTCCCGGGCCCCTCTTGACGCCACCGCTGGCTGGCCTCAGCGCCTGGTTCGGACCACGCCGCTCGCCGACCCGCGCTCGGCCGGCCAGCCGCGCAGGGAGGAGAGCGATGAGACACACGCGCGCAATCGTCACTCAGTACGGCGGACCCGATGCACTCCAGGTGGTCGAAGAGGAGTGCCCCGAGCCGAAGGATGGTGAGGTGCGGGTGAGAGTGCTGGCCGCAGGCGTCTCGTTGCCCGACGTCATGGCGCGCGAGGGCGTTCATCCCGAAACGCCCCCGGTGCCCTTCACGCCGGGCTGGGATCTGGTTGGCCTCGTGGATCGGCTCGGCCGCAGTGTCTCTGGAATCGAACCAGGGCAGATGGTGGCTGCGTTGCCGATCCACGGTGCATACGCGGAGTTCGTTTGCCTGCCGCAACAGGAACTCGTCCCGGTGCCGTCCGGGTTGGACGCCGCCGAGGCCGTCAGTCTCGTTCTGAACTACATCACGGCGTACCAGATGCTGCATCGTTCCGTGAAGGTCGCCTCGGGCCAGCGCGCGCTGATCCACGGCGCGGCAGGCGGGGTCGGCACGGCGCTCTTGCAGCTGGGGCGCCTCGTCGGGCTGGAGCTGTACGGGACCTGTTCGTCGCGGAGTGCGCCAGCAGTTTCCGATCTTGCCGGTACCCCGATCGACTACCACCACCAGGATTACGTCAAAGAGATCCATCGCCTCACCGGCGACGGCGTGGACGTCGTGTTCGACCCCATCGGTGGCGCCCACCTCTGGCATTCCCGCCAGGCTCTCCGTCCCGGAGGGAGGGTGGTGGGCTATGGCCTTCGTTCATCGCTCCGTGGGGAGGGATTGGCGTCCGGTCGTCCAGGTCGTCGTCAACGCTTTCGTGGAACCGCCATGTTCGCGTTGTACATCGCCGGCGGCTGGCTTCTCCCAGGCCACAAACGGGTGGTCCCGTACAGCATCCAGACGCTCAAACGGTTGAAGCCAGATTTCTTTCGAGCGGACTTGATTGCCCTGTTTGACCTCCTTCGACAGAAGAAGATCAAGCCGCTCATCGCGCAGCGATTTCCTCTCGCGGAGGCAAGACACGCGCAGGAGTTGCTCGCGAAGGGAGGCGTGACGGGCAAGATCGTGCTCGTCCTCAACGGGGCACCTGAGCCGAGCCGGTGAGGGCCTCACCGGCCCGGAGCCGCATCGATCTGGGCTAGCAGCGCAACTTCAGCCCGAACCCGAGCGCGCCGCGGACGACGACCGGCTCCTTCCGGACCACGAGGTTCAGGAAGTGGAAGAGCCGCGGGTCCGGCCACGCACGGTCGGGGTGCCGAGCCTTGGCCGAGTTGTACGCCGTGGCGTAGACCGACTTCGTCAACGGCCCGGCGGTGTGCCAGGCACGACTGCTGGACCCGCATGCCGCGAATGTCCCCGACGTAGACCGAGCCGTCCCGGGAGACGGCCAGGTCATGCACGAGCGCGAACTGCCCATCGTAGTTTCCCCAGCGGCCAATTCGTTCGAGGACTTCCCCCGTAGCGGTGGCCACCACCAATGCCGAGCGGTTCGGCGGGTTCACCGGCTGGTCTCCACCGTCTGCGACGAACCAACGGCCGTCGGGGCCCAGCGCCAGTCCGTATGGTCGTCCGAGCGCCTCTGACTTCCACTGGGCAAGAAACTGGCCGTCTGGGGTGAAGACCTGTACGCGCGCATTGCCCCGGTCGGCAACGTCTACTCGGCCGGTCGCGTCGACGGCGATGCTGTGCGGCGTGTCGAACTGTCCGGGGCCCTCCCGGGCGTGCCCCACTGTGAAGAGGAAACGCCCGTCGACAGCGAACTTCATGACCCGCGTGTTCCTGTATCCGTCGGCCACATAGAACGAGCCGTCGTTCAGCACCGCGACGTCTGTCGGGCGGTCGAAATGCGCAGTGTCTGCACCAGGGACACCTCGTTCCCCGAGGACGAGGAGGCGCTTGCCACCTCCGGAAACGGTCGAGCGGCTCGGAAACTGCGAGGTCGAGGTCCTCCGTTTGCCGGAGGCGATCTCGCTGGCCAGGGCGAGGGTACGTTCCGCGGAGTCCTCGTCGCTCATCTCGCAAACCGACCCCGCGCCTGAAAGCGACGGGACAGCCGGAGTGCGAGGAGGACGCGGTCCCGCGCGCTCATCGCGCGAAGCCGGGCCTGCTGCGAGGCTGCCGCAGCCTCGGCGCTGCGGCTCCGACGTGCTGGCATCGCGATCTGGCGACGGGCTCGATCGCGGCGGGCAGCGTGGGGAACCAGCTCGAGGTGGCAGTCCACGGCGGACGCCAGCTTCAGGACCGTCGTCATCGTCGGATTGCTGCCTGCCTCGGTGAGAAGCCGCCGAACGATCTCCGGCTTCGCGTCGATGCGCCGGGCCAGATCCGCCTTGGTCAACCCGGACCGCTCCCTTGCCTGGTCGAGCGCCCGGATGAGCGTGTCGACCGCGTCGATCTCAGCCCGTGCCTGCCCATACTCGCCGGCAAAGCTTGCACCCGTCTTGGTCCGGGCAGCCATGCGAGGACCGTAACCCATATGTTACGCCAGGGCAAGTGGTGTCCATCTCACGTCTATCGCGCTGAGCTCGACGCGAGGGAGCCGTCCGTAGGACTGTCGCACGCGGCGCTTGTCGACGGATCGGACCTGGTCGCTGAGAGCGAACGAGCGCTGACGGAGCCCGCTCCGGCCTGGCGACAGCGCCGGATACAGTCCCGCCGATTCCCGCGCTGCGAGTCGCCGGGACCAGCGCGATCAGCGGAAAGCGTTGGCCCGCGTTGACCGTGGGGTCACTGACGACGACGCACGGTCGAAACCCGCGACCCGGACACGTGCCCGGCCAGCGCTCGATCAGCTCCGCGTTGCCGACGAGCTGGTCGAGCAGGTCACCCGTTCTTCGTTGCCGCGATGGTCAGCCAGGTGACGATCTCCGGAGCCGGCGCTACTCGCCCGGAGCACTTCACCTGGCCGTCGATGACGAGCACCGGCGTCGCCATCACGCCATACTTCATGATCTCGTCGATCTTCTCCACCTTTTCGAGGCTGGCAGGGAGCCCCGACTGCGCGACGGCCTTCTCGACCTCGGCATAGAGCTTCTTGCACCTCACACAGCCGGGTCCGAGCACCTTCACGTCCATGGCGAGCTCCTCACAGAACGAGGTTGAAGAGATACCCGACCACCAGGATTCCGGCGGCGACGACCCCGGCGAAGGTCACGATGAGGGGAAGCCTGAGTACCTTGCGCAGGATGATCATCTCTGGCAGCGACAGCCCGATGACCGACATCATGAAGGCGAGGACGGTGCCCAGGGCGGCGCCCTTCCCGAGCAGGGCCTGCACCACGGGGATGATGCCCGCCGCGTTCGAGTACATCGGCACGCCGATCACCACGGCGAGCGGCACCGACCACCAGGAGCCCTTGCCCATGATGGAGGCCATGAAGTCCTCTGGCACGTAGCCGTGGATGCCGGCGCCGACGGCGATTCCACCGACGACATAGGGCCAGACCTTGCCGACGATGTCCCTGACCGCTTCTCGCCCCGCTCGCACGCGGTCGGTCCCGGTCATTGGCGCTTCACCCACGGCACCAGCTGTCCCCACGGGCGTCTGGTAGACCCAGCCCTCCACCCAGCGCTCGAGCTTCAATCGGCCGATGATCCAGCCCGAGACCATCGCAATGACCAGGCCCGTGCCGAGGTACAGCGCAGCGACCTTCCAGCCAAAGAGGCCGAACAGCAGCACGAGCGCGACCTCGTTGACCATCGGCGCCGAGATCAGGAACGAGAACGTCACCCCCAGTGGGACCCCGGTGGTCACGAAGCCAATGAAGAGCGGCACTGCCGAGCAGGAGCAGAACGGTGTGACGACGCCAAGGAATGACGCGAGCACGTTCCCGGCCGTCTCGCGCTTCCCCGCGAGGATGCGGCGCGTACGTTCGGGCGTGAAGAACGAGCGGATGATGCCGACGCCGAAGACCACGAGGGTCAGCAGCATCAGCACCTTCGGCACCTCGAAGACGAAGAACTCGACGGCTGTCGCCAGGTGGCTGCCGGACGCCATCGAGAACAGGGTGTAGGTCGTCCATCTGGCGAAGGGTTCGAGGTGCGTGAAGACGGCCCACCAGGCAGCCACCACGACCAGCGCAAGAAAGCCTCGAGACCGGCGACCGACGGTCGGTCCGGCACCCTCGCCCGGGCCTCCGTTCGCGACGGTCATGCGGTTCAGCGCCTCCACAGGCGTGCCGAGGTAGCAAGCACCATGCCCTCGAATGGCGGAGGCGCGCCGGTCTCGGGTCCGAGTGAGGTTCCGGTGGCTTTCCGCTGCGCAGGAAGCCGCCGTCGAATTCGTGCGCAAACCTTGCGTCGTCGGGGCGGGCCGACACTCATGTGCGGGCTCGGTGGGGATGGCCTGGGTCATCGACCGCGTCCTGCGCTTCGGCGTGTGAGAGCGCCGTGCACGGCCATCCTCCCCCCGGTCGCCTGCCGCGCCCGCTTCCTTGGCGCGGACCGCTCCTCCGGCCTGGACTGGGCCCGGAGGTACTCCAGGCTCCCGGGAACATCCCGGACGAGACGAAGGAGCACATCCATCGCTCCGGTCTGGACGTTCCTCCGAGACTCCCAGCGGGAGACGGTGTTCGCTCCGAGCCGCAGGAGCTGGGCGAGTTCCGCCTGCTTCAGATCGAGCCGCTCGCGAAGGTTGCGGATGTCGTCGACCGACAGGAGACCGTACTTCTGTCGGTAGAGCTCCAGGGCATCGTGATGAACCTGCACCGCCTCGTCGAAACGCAGCATGATCTCGCCACACTTCGGGCACTTCAGAAACGTCGAAGAGACGCTCACCTCTTCGCCGTTGATCGGCAGGCTCCGCCTGCCACGCGCCTGCTTCATCATCGTGCCGCAGGTCGGACAGGCGTCGTTCGGAAGAACACGTGGGCGAACTTTTTCACGATGCAGGCTACTCATCGGTCGCTCCTTCATCCTCGTGAAACGAGATCACCACGCAAGCATCTCGGAGCACGACCTTGACGTAGAGCCGCTCGCCTCCGACGTCGGGCGTGAAGACATACAGCCACTCGGCCGCCGCTCCCGAGATTCTCCGGCCGGCCGAATCCCGGGGCGTGAGCGTGGCGAGAATGTCCGCCACATCGGGCGGCGTGAGGCGAAGCGACTCCATTTCTCGCAGGGCCTTGTCCGTGAACTGGAACGCTCCCGCGCTCGCGAGAACGTGGATGCGCGCGATGGCCTTCTGCAGCCAGCGCGGCACGGTCAGACCCACTCACCATATGGTGAATCAACCAGACACGCGCGCCAGCGGGCAAGACCCACCGTGGCGAAGCTGTCCGCCCAGCACAGCCGACCTGTTGCATGAGTTCCCCCCACCGACCCCGCCCCCCACGCGAAAGAAGTACCAGCGCAGGCTGACGACGGGAGGGTGTTCGACTACTCGCACGCCTGCCGCGGACCGCTGGTCAGTGGTGGCTGCGCAGGTACCCGATGACCGCCGCCATCACCCGGCAGTCGACCTCGCGCCTAGCGCCGCCCAGAGCCACCCCACCCCGCCGTGCCTCCGCCGCGGCGCTCCACGCGCTTGTACGCCGTGGCGTAGGCCGACTCCTCTGCTGGACTCCAGTGGAACACCCGCGGCGAGCCGACGAAGCCGAGGCGCCGCTGTACCTCCTCCATGTGCCCGAGCCAGCGCTCGATCACCTCGGCCTCGGCGGCCTCGGTCAGCGCGGCGGCGGTGAAGCACCGGAACACGAACCGGCCGTCCTCACGGTGACCGCAGCCCAACGTGCCCCCCGTCTCGAAGTCCACGAAGAACTCGAGCGCCTCCGGCCGGCGCCACTGCTCCTCGACGAGGGTGACGGGTGCCGGCTGCCCGCAAGGACGCGTGGAGTCGGGCCTCGACCCCGCCCCGCCGTGCGGCGCTCCACGCGCGCACCACCGCCCCGAGCCATCCGTGGCCTTCCCCTAGGCGACGCGGGGGGCCGCACAGGCGCGGGGCGGTCGAGCGCCCGCGAAAGGCCGGTGGCCTGGCCCGAGGTGTATGGTCCGTCGATGCGCTTGGCCGCCGGTGTCCGGCTCGGGCCCTACGAGGTTCTCGCATTCCTCGGGGCCGGCGGCATGGCCGAGGTCTACCGCGCCCGGGACACCCGGCTGGGCCGCGAGGTGGCGGTGAAGGTCGTCTCCGAGGCCCTGGGCGCCGACGGGGCATTCGTGGAGCGCTTCGAGCGGGAAGCCAGGCTCGTCGGCTCGGTCAATCACCCGAACGTCGCCGCCCTCCACGACGTCGGTCTGCACGACGGAAAGCCGTACTTCGTCACCGAGCTGCTCCAGGGCGAAACCCTCCGGACGCGGCTCGGGAAGGGTCCCGTGCCCCTGGCGACGGCCCTCGCGTGGGCCGAGCAGATGGCAGACGGGCTCGCGGCCGCGCACGAGCGGAACATCGTGCACCGCGATCTCAAACCGGAAAACGTGCTGGTCACCCGCGAGGGGCGGATCAAGCTCCTGGACTTCGGGATCGCCAAGGTCATCGCGGCCGCGCACGGGGTCGACTCCCTGGTCGACGAGGGTTCCCACCACCTCCTCAGCGAGACTGTCTCCTCCAGCGGCCAGACCGGCACGGGCATGGTGATCGGGACGCCGGCATACATGTCGCCCGAGCAGGTCCGCGGCGAGCCGGTGGATCCCCGGACCGACCTCTTCAGCCTCGGCGCCGTGCTGTACGAGATGCTCTCCGGTCGCCGGGCATTCCCCGGAAGCACCGCCGTGGAGAGCGGGTACGCCATCCTTCATCAAGAGCGGCAGCCGCTCCCGGAAGGGCTCCCGCACAGCGTGGTGCAGGTGGTCCGTCGCTGCCTGGAGAAGGATCCGGGACGACGGTTCCATTCGGCGCAAGATTCTGGCGTTCCACCTGGAAGGGCTCCGCGCACCCACCGCCGCAACCTCCAGCACTCCTCCGCCGCCGGAGCCCCGGAAGCGGCCGACGCCCTGGCGCGGGTGAAGGGCCTGAAGGTCGCCGGGCGGACCTCGTCGTTCCATTTCAAGGGCAAGAACGAGGACCTCCGGACCATCGGAGAGACGCTCGGCGTCGCCAACATCGTCGAGGGCTCGGTCCGCAAGCAGGGGAACCGGGTGCGCATCACCGCGCAGCTGATCCACGTGGCGGACGGGTTCCAGTTCTGGTCGAAGACGTTCGATGGCGACCTGACGGACGTGTTCGACCTCCAGGAACGCATCGCCCGGGCGATCACCGGCGAGCTGAAGGTGGTGCTCCAGGGTGATCAGCAGGCCCGGCTGGTCCCGGTGGCCACCAGCAACCCGGAGGCGTACGCGCTTGTTCTGCAATCGACCGCTATCTTCAACCGGCGCGATGGCCCGCGGTTCCCCGATGGGATTGCCCAGATCCGGGAGGCACTGCGGCTCGATCCCGGCTACGCCCGCGCCTGGTCACGGCTGGGCACGCTCGAGGTCCTGCTCCCGGTCTACCGGAGCGGGGAGTTCGAGTCCGGCCTGCGCGCCGCCGAGGAGGCCGCGCGTCGCGCCGCGGAGCTCGACCCGAGCCTCGCCGAGCCCCAGGCGGTCCTGGCCCTGGTCCAGTGGACCCGCCGGCGTCGTGTCGAGGCGCGCGAGGCCTTCCGTCGCGCCCTGGAGATCGACCCCGACGACATCACGGCCAACTTCTGGCTCGCGGCCCAGCTGGTCTGCGACGGGTACATCCGGAGTGGGGCCGAGCGCCTTGACAAGGTCCTGCGGATGGACCCCATCCACCCGAGTGCGCTGTCCTGGCGCGCGTCCACCGCGATCCGGCTGGGCGATACCGAGCTGGCCGACCGGCTCCTTCGACGCGCGCGGGACCTGGGGCTGAGCCACGTGGGCCTTGGGCTGTCGGAGCTCGCCGACGCCCGTGGGAACCGGGACGAGGCGGCGGAACAGCTGGCCGAGGGTCTCAAGGCGCTCGGAGCCGACCTCCCTCCCGACGCGCTGGAGGCCATCGCGCGCGGCGCGTACGGCGACGTGCGGGCCCGTGACCTGGCACTGGCGAGGGTCGACCGGTACCTCGGCACCCGGCCGACGGTGCTCAACGCGGTCGCCCCGTACGCGCTGCTCCGCCTCGGCCGCACCAAGGAAGCCCTGGACCTGATCGCCTCCAGGCCCACCAGCAATGATCCGGGGATCTTCGAGGTGCTGTGGGGTCCGTACGGTCGCGAGGCCCGGCAGTCGCCGGCGTTCGCCGAGTTCGCCCGCCGGACGGGACTGGTCGAGGTCTGGGAGCGCGAGGGTCCGCCAGACCTGTGTCGCCGCACCGGAGTGGGCACCTACGTCTGCCAGTGACAGCCCGCGACACACCCTTGCTCAGTCGTTCCGGCAGTCCACCTGGTTGTACCGCTCGATCTCCCGCATCAGCTCCACCTGGACGTCGTTCCCGCCGTGGGTCCCCGATCTTCAGTGACAGGTGTACTTCCCGGGCTCGACGCGCCGGCACATGTCCGGCGCGCCCTCGCGCTCCCACACCTCGACCAGCCCGATTCGCCGGGCCGCCTCGGAGAAGCCAGGCAGCGTCCGGGCATCGCGACCGAGGGACAACCAGAGCGTCGGAAGAGGTAGCGCGTCGTTCCCCGTGGGCCCACGCGCGAGAACCTCCAGCGCCTCGCCTGGCCTGCCGAGCCGGATCAGCGCGTAGGGAACCGTGCCGCTCACCACTGCAGGGCGGTTTGCGAGATAGCGGTCGATCAGGGCCAGCGCCTGCCCGCGGGCCTGGACATCGCCCAGCGCACCCCGGGCGATCATCTCGCTCGCTCCATCGCGGAGATCGTTCACCCCAACGCTCAAGCCTTCGGTCAACCGCGCCACCGCCTCCTGCCGCCGGCCGCGCAGCTCGGCGATGTAGGACACCGCGATGCCCACGTACCCCAGGCCGGCGTCGCGGGCCCGCATGCTCAGCCGCTCGGCGAGATCGATGTCGCCTTCGACGAGGGCAGTCATGCTGCGCCAGTTCAGCGCGTTCGGGTACATCGGGTCGGCTGCGAGGGCCCTGTCCAGGTGCTTGTTCCCCCGCCGGACGTAGCCTTCCTTGATCAGGTCCGTTGCGAACCAGAAGTTCGTGGTGACGTCGTCCGGATCGAGCTCCAGTGCCCGGCGATAGGCGGCATCCGCCTCCAGGAACCGCCTCTGCGAACTGGAGACGAGTCCCAGGACCGCGTGAGGCTCGGCAAGAGAAGGATCGAGCTCGATGGCACGATGAGCGGCCCTGTCCGCGGCCGCGAGCGCGGACTGAAGGTCGTTCGGCTGGTAGTTGGCGTTCAGGACCCAGAGGGTGGCCAGCCGGGACCACCCCCGCGCATATCCCGGATCGAGGCGCAGCGCCTGCTCGAGCTCGGCGATTCCATCAGGGAACCGGAGGCCGTCCCGGCGGTTGAAGATCGCGGTCGCCTGGAGATAGAGCGCGTAGGCCTCTGCGTTCCTGGTGGCCACCGGGACCAGCCGGCTCTGCTGGTCTCCCTCGAGCACGACCCTCAACTCGCTGGTGATCGCGCGGGCAATCTTTTCTTGAAGATCGAAGACGTTGGTCAGGTCGCCCTCGTACGTTCGCGACCAGAGCTGGAAACCGTCCGCCACCTGGATGAGCTCGGCGGTGATGCGCACCCGGTTTCCCTGCTTCCGGACCGACCCTTCGACGATGCTGGTCACCCCGAGTGTCTCGCCGACCGTGCGGAGATCCTCGTTCTTCCCTTTGAAGTGGAACGACGACGCCCGCCCGGCGACCTTCAGCCCCTTCACGCGCGCGAGCGCGTTGAGGAGCTCCTCGGTGATCCCGTCGGAGAAGTACTCCTGCTCCTTGTCCGAGCTGAGATTCACGAACGGCAGTACAGCGATCGACGGCATCGCTGCCGCAGGCTGGGCCCGTCCTGGCTCGACGCTGGCTCCATGCCTGAGGGCCGAGCCAGACCTTCCGCCGGCCCCGACTGCCCAGAGCACGCTCCCGACCGCCGACGAGGGAGGCCGCCGCAGCGCCGATCCACCACCAGCGGCGGGAGCCCGTGCCCGGCGCCCCCGAGCGGCCACCGGGGCCGTGGGCGGCGCCCGCAGAACCTCGAGATGGAAGGCGAGGTCGCGCGCGGACTGGAATCGCCGGTCGGGGTCCTTCTCGAGGCACCGGCGGACCACCTGAGCGACCGCAGGCGGAGTGGAGGCCGGCAGCGGCTCGGGCTCGTGATGGAGAATCGAGTAGCTGCTCTCGACGGCCGAGGCTCCAGGGAAGGCGCGCTGGCCCGAGAGGAGCCTCGTGGAGCACCGCACCGAGACTGAAGAGGTCGGTCCGGGCATCCACCGGGTCTCCTCGCAGCTGCTCCGGCGACATGTACCCCGGTGTGCCGATGACAAACCCGGTGGATGTCTTGCCGGGGCTCGAGGACACGGTTTCCTGGAGCAGGTCGTGCGATGCCGCACCGTCGACCCACTGGGGGTCGTGCGCCGCGGCGATCACCTTGGCGATCCCGAAGTCGAGCAGCTTCACATGCCCCTCGCGGGTCACCAGCACGTTCTCGGGCTTGAGGTCGCGGTGGACGATGCCGCGCGCGTGCGCCGCGGCCAGGCCTTGCGCCATCTGCGTCGCCCAGTCCAGCGCAGTGGGCAGCGGGACGGCCCCCTTGCCGAGCCGGGTCCGGAGCGTCTCGCCCTGGAGCAGCTCGGTGACGAAGTAGGGCTTGCCGTCGTGGACGCCCACGTCGTGGAGGGCCACCACGTTCGGGTGGGTCACCGAGCCGACCAGCCGCGCTTCTCGCTCGAAGCGCTCCACGAAGGCGCTGTTTGCGCCCAGTGCCTCCGAGACCACCTTGATCGCGACCTCGCGTCCGAGTCGGGTGTCCCTCGCCCGGTAGACCTCGGCCATCCCGCCCGTTCCCAGGAGTGCCAGCACCTCGTAGGGCCCCAGCCGGATCCCGGACGCCAAGCGCATACGTCCCGACCTTACACCCTCCGTGGGGGAGCGACCGGGCGGGTCAGTGGTGCTCCCGCAGGTACCCGATGACCTCCGCCATCACCCGGCAGTCGACCTCGTTGTACTGCTCGATCTCCCGCATCAGCTCCACCTGGCCCAGAGCCACCCCGCCCCGCCGTGCCTCCGCCGCGGCGCTCCACGCGCCCACCATGGCCCCGAGCCCATCCTCGGCCCGTGTTTCGAACCCGAGCGCGCCGCGGACGACGACCGGCTCCTTCCGGACCACGAGGTAACGTCGAGGGTGTGCGGCGAGGGCTCCTGGCCGGAGGCACGGCGCTCGGATGTCTACCGGCACACGCCGTGGAGCAGGAACTGAGGGACGGTACTCTCGCCGAGGTCGAGGTCCGGCCGCCCCTGCCGGGCCTCGTGCTCCGTGCGTTGATCGCGCCCGGAGCCGTCGACTCGCCGCTCGTCGACGACCTGGTCCGGAGCCTTCGCGGCCTTGATCTCCGGGCCTGTTGATTTCACGAGCAGGAGCTCGCAGTGACTCCGGTGAAGCAAGCGACCCTGGGGCGCAAGTCGACGCAGTTCCGTCACTGGCCCTCTGAGGAGCCCCCGAGACCCAGGAACAGCCGGAGTCCATGATCGATTGCGCTGAGCTCGACGCGAGGGAGCCGTCCGTAGGACCGTCGCACGCGGCGCTTGTCGACGGATCGGACCTGGTCGCTGAGAGCGAACGAGCGCTGACGAAGCCCGCTCCGGCCTGGCGACAGCGCCGGATACAGCGCGCCGATTCCCGCGCTGCGAGTCACCGGGACCAGCGCGATCAGCGGAAAGCGTTGGCCCGCGTTGACCCTGGGATCACTGACGACGACGCACGGTCGAAACCCGCGCTGTTCGTGACCGACCGTGGGATCGAGATCGACCAGAACGACCGTTCCCCGCTCCACGCCTCCCCCTCGCCTTCTCGATCCATCCCTTACCTGGCGTCCAGGTCACTTCGGTGCCCTTGGTCATGTCGACGAGGTCTGTGTCACCCTCCGGAAGCGCGGATGCCCAGTCCGCGAGCCCAGACTCGGCCAGCGCAGCTCCATCGGGATGCGGGCGCTCGACGGAAGCCAGCAGGTCGATACGCCCGCGCTCGGCGAGTTCCCGCGCGACTGCCTCCTGGACGAAGCGACTCCGATCTCGCCCCAGGGCGTCGATGCGGCGGACGAGCGCCGCTGGAAGGTTCACCGCAACTCGATCGGTGGTGGGCATCGTGAACTCTCGCAGATGCAAGAAGTATGACCAACTGTCGGCCGCCGCAAGGAGTGCCTCTGGCCGAGCTCGCGCGACCCTTGGTCAGTGGTGCTCCCGGAGAAACCCGATGACCTCCGCCATCACCCGGCAGTCGACCTCGTTGTACCGCTCGATCCCCCGCATCAGCTCCACCTCCCCCATCGCCACCCCACCCCGCCGTGCCTCCGCCGCGGCGCTCCACGCGCCCAGCATGGCCCCGAGCCCATCCGTCGGCCCGTCCGCCCAGGACGTCCCGATGAGCCCTGCCTCGTGCATCGCCTTCCCGATGGCCTTCAGCCCGAACCCGAGCGCGCCGCGGACGACGACCGGCTCCTTCCGGACCACGAGGTTCAGGAAGTCGAAGAGCCGCGGGTCCGGCCACGCCCGGTCGGGGTGCCGGGCCTTGGCCGAGTTGTACGCCGTGGCATAGACCGACTCCTCTGCTGGACTCCAGTGGAACACGCGCGGCGAGCCGACGAAGCCGAGGCGCCGCTTCACCTCCTCGATGTGGCAGAGCCAGCGCTACCCCCTCGGCGCTCTCTGGGGTCAGCGCGTCGGCGGTGAAGCACCGGAACACGAACCGGCCGTCCTTGAGGTGACCGCAGCCCACCATGAAGATGAGCGGCTGACCGCCCCGCGCCGGGAGCTGCGAGAAGTCGTCGTCGCGGTCGTTCACCGTCTCGTAGTCCACGAAGAACTCGAGCGCCTCCGGCCGGCGCCACTGCTCCTCGGCGAGGGTGACGCGCGCCGGACGAACGGCAGGACCGCTCGGGTCGCGGTTGACTTCCAGGAGGGCGTCGAAGGGGGGGCCTTGTCGAGCTTGTTTCCAGCGGGTGATGGGCGGCTCGGCGGCATCTCGGGGTCATCCCTGATGGCGACGGGTTCCGCGGCTTCTACTCCGCCACCTCCGCGTGGCAGACCAATTGCCGGCGGCTTCTGGTACAGGTCCTGCGCGCGGGCGGCTGGCCCGCCGCGCCCACCATCCAGACCTTCGCCGTCGATTTGGCAGGCCGATCAGACCGTCATGACCTAGGAGATCTCGACCGCCGCTACCCGGAAGCGGAGCACATGGCGAATCCTGACGACAGCGACGGCGACGGGAAGAAGTGGCTCCTCGAGCGGATCTTGGGGCGGAGCGGGGTTCCGATTCCGACGTCCGCGCTTGGGCGAATTCGCCGGACGGCGACCACGGCGATTCGGGCGGGAGCGGATCAGCTGCTCGGGCGGCTCGCATCGGGCGAGGGTTTCGATCCCAGGGCGATCGAGCGGCTGGTGCTCTCCCTCGGCGAGCTGAAAGGGATCGCGATGAAGTTCGGACAGATCCTGAGCTACGTCGACGTGCCGCTGTTGACGCCCCAGGCGCGTGAGCTGCTTGGGTTGCTACAGCGGCAATCGCAGGCGACGCCGTTCGCGGAGATCGAGACGATTGTGCGCGCGGAGCTCGGCGAACGCGCGGCGATGCTGCTCGCGACGATGGACCGAGTTCCGGTGGCCACGGCGTCGGTGGGACAGGTTCACCGGGCGAAGCTCCCGGACGGGACGCCGGTGGCGGTGAAAGTCCTGCACCCTGGCGTGGAAGAGGCGATCCGCGCGGACTTCAAGAACGCTCGGGTGGCGAAGGCGATGGCGGGGCTGATCGCGCCGGGTGTCGAGGTCAAGGAAGTGATCGCCGAGGCGCAGGAGCGGTTTCTCGAGGAGTGCGATTACACGCTGGAGCGAAAGCGGCAGTCGCGCTTCGCGGAGATCTACCGTAGGCATCCGTCAATCGGGATTCCACGGGTGTTCGAGGAGTTCTGCGCTCGGCGGGTGCTGACCACCCGATGGCGGGACGGGCTGAGGCTGGAGGACTTCGCTCGAACGGCGACTCAGGACGCGCGCGATCGCGCGGGGGAGGCGCTCTACGAGTTCTACATCGGGACGTTGTACCGGCATGGGCTGTTCAATGCGGATCCGCATCCGGGAAATCTGCTGTTCGGGGACGACGGCTCGGTGGTCATCCTCGATCATGGATGTGTGCGCGAGTTCGACCGGGGGACGGTGGCATGCGTGGCGCGGCTGTCCAAGGCGGTTCGGGAGGACAGGCACGAGGGGATCATGGCGGCGTTGCGCGGGCTCGAGGCCAGGCCGCCCGAGGACGACAAGGCGTTCGAAACCACCCGCCGGCTGCTACGCGGTTTTTTTCAGCCGACCCTGGAGAGTGGTCCCAGGCCGATGCGCGGGGATGTGACGCTCGAGGCGCGGCAGCTGGTCGCCGACAAGCGGGCGCTGCTGAAGATCCGGCTGCCAGGGCGGTTGCTGTTCTTGTTCCGGATCCGGTTCGGGCTCTATTCGGTCCTGGCGCGGATCGGTGCGGTGCGGGATTGGCGGGCGCTGGAGGAGCGATTCACGCTCGAGGTGCTCGCCAGCACTGGCGAGGCGGCGGGGAGGTGATCATCGGAACGGGTCTCCTGTTGTTCTGCAGCTCGATGGGTGTTACCTTGGTGTCACCGAGGACTCTTCCATGGCCACCACGTCGGTGAAGCTCCCGCCCGCCCTCAAGTCCCGGGTTGCCGCGCTTGCGAAGAAGACCGGCCGGTCGACGCACAGCCTCATCATCGAGGCCGTCGAGCGTCACACCACCGCTGAAGAACGAATGCAGGAGTTCGTCACCCAGGCGCTCGAGGCGGATGCGGACATCGAAGCGACGGGCGAGGTGTACCCCGCGGAGGCTGTCCACGCCTGGCTCGACCGGCTCGCGAATGGCAGGAAGGCCATCCGGCCGAAACCGTGGCGAGGGTAGTCTACTCGCGGCGAGCGCTGGACGACCTCGAGCGCCTCATCAAGTTTCTCGCCCGCGAGGATCGTTCCGCCGCGCTCTGTTCGGCGGCGGCCGTCCGCAGCGCAGTGTCGCTCCTCGCCGAGCACCCCCTGATCGGCCATGTGCGCCACGGCGACATCCGGGAGCTCGTCATTTCCTTCGGGAAGACGGGCTACCTGGCGCTCTACCGATTCGTGCCCCACCGCTCCGAGGTGCGCGTTCTCGGCGTTCGCCACCAGCGTGAGCTCGACTTCCTCCCCTAGCGGAAGCGCTTGAAACCGGAGCCATGGACGGCGATGCCATGTTCGCTCGCCCGTGGATCGAGCAGGAGGCCCTCGGAGGTCAGTGGTGCTCCCGCAGGTACCCGATGACCTCTGCCATCACCCGGCAGTCGACCTCGTTGTACCGCTCGATCTCCCGCATCAGCTCCACCTGGCCCCGAGCCACCCCGCCCCGCCGTGCCTCCGCCGCGGCGCTCCACGCGCCCGCCATGGCCCCCGAGGCCCGTCCTCGGCCCGGTGTTTCGAACCCGAGCGCGCCGCGGACGGTGACCGGCTCCTTCCGGACCACGAGGTTCAGAAAGTCGAAGAGACGCGGGTCCGGCCACGCCCGGTCGGGGTGCCGGGCCTTGGCCGAGTTGTAGGCCGTGGCGTAGGCCGACTCCTCTGCTGGACTCCAGTGGAACACGCGCGGCGAGCCGACGAAGGCGAGGCGCCGCTTCACCTCCTCCGTGTGCCCGAGCCAACGCTCGATGACCTCGGCCTCGGCGGCCTCGGTCAGCGCGTCGGCGGTGAAGCACCGGAACACGAACCGGCCGTCCTCGAGGAGACCGCAGCCCACCATGAAGATGAGCGGCTGCCCGCCCCGCGCCAGGAGCCCGAGACATCACGGCCTCCAGGGCCCTTCCGGGGACCACGTTCCGCGGACGCCTCGGTGAGCGAGGACAGGAGCAACGAACTCCCGTACCCGTTCAACCACGTCGGCAAACGATTCCGGCGCTGCTCCGGCGAGGCCACTCTTACGAAGAAATGCGGACCACCGTTGCTTAACGTCGGGAAGCCGCGCGAACTCGTCCTGAAGGGCCAGGGGCGTCGCTTCGATCTCGGTAGTTCTTGCGGCGAATGTCGCCTCGATGGCCCGGCAGAGTTCGTCCCGATCGAAGTCGAAGCTTCCGGCGAGAAGCCACAGGTCGTAGAAGTCCTTCATCCGGCCGTTCGTGGTTCCGAGAATGGTCATCGCGTGAAGCTTTTCGGCAATGAGCGTCTCGCGCCGGTAGGCGCGAAGTCTTGGCGCGGGGAAATCGAGCAGCGGCGGAACCTCGACCTCCACGGGGGCAGGCACAGTTGCGTCTCCGAACCCCACGTCGAGCTGCATCGGTGCCTTCGCCACTCCCAGGTAGCCACTGAACCGGACACGGATCCCGCTGTAGTCGGCGTCCTCCTTGATCATCGAGCCGACCGCGCTGCTCGAGTCGAACCTCATGCCGTCGACCACGACCGACACGGCGCAAACCTCGCGGACGATTGTCACCAGGTTCTCGATCGTGTTGCTCGTACGACCGAGAAGGTCCACATCCTTGGTCGGTCTGCTGATCGGCGCATCCCAGACACGGAGCATGAGGCCGCCTTTGAGCACGAAGTTGCTGGCATGACGGGAACTCGCAAGCCGAAAGAGGAACCGCTCCATCGCGTAGAGCTGAAATAGCTCGCTGAATGGGCGCTCGGTCTCTCTGGCCAGGTTCAGCAGCCTGTCGTGCACGGACCTCGAGAAGTTCTTGAGCTCCCCACTCACAGAGCAGCCTCGAGATACGGCCGAACGACATTCTCCACACGCACGATCCTCGCTGCCTGGAGCAGGGCGTCCGGGCGACTCCCCCGACGTTCTCGCCAGGCTCGGAGGGCTTCGATTGCAAGATCGGTTCCGAGCTGTCGTCGGTAGCGGAAGGCGTCGGCGACGGAGCGTTCGGTACTCGTGATGAGGACGTCCACACCGCTGCGGACGTGCTTCTGAACGCCCTCGGTCAGAGCCGGGGCACCCCACCAGTGCACCGAGAGGGGAGGATGCGCGAGCCGCGGGCGCCTTCGACCGCGCTTCAGGGCGATGTGGACGGCGTGCGGAATCTGGGTGGTGAGCCCATGGAACGCCAGGGCAGAGACGAGGCACACCACGGCGCCCGGAACGCGCTTCGCGACGATGACGAGGTCGGGGTCGGCGAGGGACGGCGCCCTCGCGGGCAGGTACAGCCCACGGGAGACCTGGACCAGAAAACCCCGAGCCCGCATCGCCCGGAGGGTGTCCCGGTGAATCCCGAGCTTCAGGGCCTCCGACAGGCGCACCGGCCCGTCCTGCTTCGCGAGCAGCTCGAGGGACCGCTTGACCAGCTCGGGGGAAGTCGCCGCCATGCGTCCAATATGCATCCACTTGTGGGCTGTTGCATGCTTTTTGGACGCGGCGGCCGGGCTTTCCAGGCCACCCGAGCAGCGTCTCGCACACTGGGCAACCCGTCCCGAGAGGTAGATGGCTCTGCGCACCCTGCGCTCGGTCGGCCGATGACCAGGGAGCCCTTGAAAATCAGTGGTGCCTACGCAGGTACCCGATGACCTCCGCCATCACCCGACAGTCGACCTCGTTGTACCGCTCGATCTCCCGCATCAGCTCCACCTGGCCCAGAGCCACCCCACCCCGCCGTGCCTCCGCCGCGGCGCTCCACGCGCCCACCATGGCCCCGAGCCCATCCGTCGGCCCGTCCGCCCAGGACGTCCCGATGAGCCCCTGCGCGTGCATCGCCTTCCCGATGGCCTTCAGCCCGAAGCCGAGCGCGCCGCGGACGACGACCGGCTCCTTCCGGACCACGAGGTTCAGGAAATCGAAGAGCCGCGGGTCCGGCCACGCCCGGTCGGGGTGCCGGGCCTTGGCCGAGTTGTACGCCGTGGCGTAGGCCGACTCCTCTGCTGGACTCCAGTGGAACACCCGCGGCGAGCCGACGAAGCCGAGGCGTCGCTGGACCTCCTCCATGTGCCCGAGCCAGCGCTCGATGAGCTCGGCCTCGGCGGCCTCGGTCAGCGCGTCGGCGGTGAAGCACCGGAACACGAACCGGCCGTCCTCGAGGTGACCGCAGCCCACCATGAAGATGAGCGGCTGCCCGCCCCGCGCCGGGAGCTGCGAGAAGTCGTCGTCGCAGTCGTTCACCGTCTCGAAGTCGACGAAGAACTCGAGCGCCTCCGGCCGGTGCCACTGCTCCTCGGCGAGGGTGACGCGGGCCGGACGAACGGCAGGACCGCTCGGGTCGCGGTTGACGTCCAGGAGGGCGTCGAAGCGGGGGCCGTTGACCTCGCCGCGGATGCCCGCGACCTCCGCGCAGAGGTCCGGATGATCCCACCGGGTGATGGGCGGCTCGCGCACGAGGAGCGCATCGCGCTTCTCGGCACCCAGGAACCACAGGGAGGTCAGCTCGCGGGTCCTGCTCGCGATCTGCTTCTTGGCGGCGTGCCAGGGCGCGTCCTGGGTGTGCTTCATGTTCGGACGGAGCTCGGGGATGTAGGGCTCCGGGTCGACCGACCAGTGTGCGCCGTCTTGCCGCACGCGACGCACCCACGAGACGGCGGCGTTCGCCGCATCGGCCAGCGGCTCCTTCCGGGTGACCGTTCCCGTCTGGAGGACCGGAGCGAGCCGCTCGAAGCAGCCCCGGCCACCGTCCTCGCCCTGCTCCCAGGAGCGACCCAGGAGGAAGGCGGCGGGCGGGATGAGGCCCTGGGCCGACCCGAGCGCACGGTTGTACAGGAACAGCTGGGCCTTGTAGGCGAGACCCGAGCCGCCGTTCCCGAGCTCGCCGGAGGCAGCCAGGTGGAGCCCGGTGAACTTGATGTCGACCACGCGGTAGTGGTGTCTGCCGCCCAGGCGTGGGGCCACGAGCCGCGCGGGAGCGTCCGGCGCGCAGCCCTCCTCGTCGGACTGCCGCTCGAGCTCGAGCGCATACACACCCGGGAAGAGCCGTTCGAGGACGTCTCCACGGATGAGCAGGTCGGGCATCCCGTAGGTCCGGGTGGGCTCGTCGTGAAGGACCGCGCAGTGGAGGACCTCCACCCCGGCCTTCATCGCCTCGAGGGTCTCCCGGGCCTTGTCGGGGTCGCGCGAGTCCTGCGCGCTCTCGCCGATCGGGACGATCTCGCATCGATTCCGAAGGAGGCGGAGGACCGCGGCCTCGAACGCGCGGCCCTTCTCCATCAGGAAGCGGCAGAAGTCGGTCCGGGGGTCGTACCCAGGGAGATCGTGGTCCCGGCCGAAGCCGTGCGCCTCGCCGTAGAGCTCGAGTCCGTCGAGGACCGGGTCGCCAGGGGACCCTCGCGGGGAAGGGGACATCGGTTGACAGGCCGGCGTCCCGTTTCGTAGACACGCCGCCTCATTCCCCGATAGCTCAGCTGGTAGAGCGGGTGACTGTTAATCACCATGTCCGTGGTTCGAGTCCACGTCGGGGAGCTGAGGGGCACGGAGCCGCGGAGCCGTAAAGAGGTGGTCTTAAAGGGAAGGCCGCGATCCGTGCGGTTCCATCCGTTGCGGGCCGTCGCCGGGCGGGCCCGGGCGTTCACGTTCCGGCTACGTACGGTGGGCCTCCGCAGAGCCGGAGGACGCAGGGACACCGGGGGCCGACCTGTTCAACCATCGGGGCCGCTCAGGTTCTGTCAGCGATCAGTCGCGCCTAATCGCCGTTGGGCAACCGTCAGGGGCACCCGCTAGAGGCGTCGAGTGGGCGGGACGCAGTCACGTAGGCCCCCGAAGCCTCGACCCCCCGTCCCTAGGGAGCCGCTTCGGTCCGCGAGCGGCGGAGTGATCAAGGACCGCAGGCTTCTGCTTTCGACGGCGCCGACCATCCAAGGAAGTGGCGGCACACCATCGGTCGCGTGGATCAACATCAAGTCCGACATCCTGCTCGACACGTCGGTGATCGGCTGGGTGAAGGACGACGCGCCCAATCGTCGGCGCCTAATCCGACGGGTAAACCAGCTCACTGAGGTTGCGGGCAGCTGCTGGATTGCCGTCGACACGCTGAACGAGCTGGTTCGGACGCCGCCGGATGGGAGACTCCAGGCGGTCGTGTCGGCGCTGCTGCACATCGACGCGGAGGTACGGGGGAGGCTTCGGGTGCTGGACCTTGTCACGACCGCGCACCGCCGGGAGCTTGTCGAGCGTCGTACCGGCATCGACACCTGGCCGCTCGCTAGTCTTTCTTCGGAGCTGGCGAACGTCGCGCGGACCGGAAGCCTCGACGGAGCACCGACCCTGCAAAGAGGCCTTGAGCAAACCGAGAGGTTCCTGCAACGCCACCGGGCAGCGATGAAAGAGGTATCGGACGCGTGGAAGAAGAAGCGGGCGGAGAACCCGAGCTTGGTCGAAGAGGTCCGCGTCTTGCTCGGTAGTTTCCGCGCGCCCCAGGCACTCCTAGCCCCACGAGCGTTGCTGGAGCTTGTCTGCAGGGACTACGGCTGGAAGCCAGAGCGAGTGAAGATCGAGTTGGATCGCGCGCACGAGCAGCCCGAGAAGTACTGGAGCTGCTGGACGTGGGGACTTCTAATTTCGCTGCTCGACCTGCTGGAGACGGTTCCTGCCCGGGAGAGGATGGAACTGGATCCCCAGATTGGCGCGCTCCGGACCGACCGCAACGACTGGATGGACGCCAACATCGTCGGAGCTGGAGCGCGCTGCGGAACCCTGATCACCGCGGACAGGGACCTGCATCTTCGGTGCGCGTTGCTCTACGACCGCGACCTGATCGGCATCTGCTCCGAGCTGTTCTCTGCGCCTGGCCGGTGACAAGTGGAGGAACGATGGGCTCCTACGAAGCACTGGTTGCGCGCGTGACCGCCGCGGGCGTCGAGAGCCTCAACCGGGCTCGGATTTTGCGCTCCCGGGCATCCGCGACGCCCTTCGGCACCATGGGACCGAACCGGCTCACGAACGCCCCCTGCATCTGGTGGCGCTCGCGCACGCGCCCCGGGCGGTCCGGTGCGAAGTCGAGCCGGATCTCGGTCCGGTTGTGGTTGAGCTCGGGCGTCGCCACCGGGAGGCGGTCGAGTCCCGTCGTCGTCGCTGAGGCCACGAGCTCCCGGCGGCCCTGGTCTCCGGTCGGGAGCGAGCCTGCCGGATGGGTCTCGAAGGCGGTGGCGTTGAGCCAGAAGGGCTGCGCGCCGCCCACCCGGACGATGACGTGGTCGAACTGTCACAGGCCGGGCGCGGCGTCGATGTTGTCCTGGAGCCTCCTCTCGACGCATCCCCCTCAGGCGCTGCTTCAACGCTGTCCGCGCACAAACGAGGGCGGCGTGGTGCCCCAGGGGTCGCTCGCGACCCTCAGCCAGCATCTTGAGCCAGAGATGGTCTACTGACGGTCCGGCGGAGGTGCACGATGGGGTTTCGCTTTCAGCGTCGCATCACGTTGTTCCCCGGGGTCCGCCTCAACTTCTCCCGGCGGGGCATCTCCACCACCATTGGCCCCCGCGGTGCAAGCGTGAATATTGGAGCCGCCGGGGCGGCGCTCAACCTCGGCGTGCCGGGCACCGGGTTTTCGTTGCGGAAGAACCTCACCCCATCGGCCTCGCCAAGCCCGCCACCTTCTCAGGCTCCAGTTCCCATTCCCGAGCTGCAGGCCAAGCCCATCGCGAGCGCACCCGCCGAGGAAGTCACGAGCGATGGCCTGGAGGAACTGAAGAATCTCATCCTCCGAGCCCGCACTGAGCGCGAGATGTTGCGGGCGAAGCTTCCCCGCGCACGCTCCGAGGCATCCAGTGCAGAGAAGCGAGTGCAAAACGCAAGGCACTGGCTGTGGAAGCGTTTCGTGGGAAAGCATCTCCAGGAGCGGGAGGCCGCCCTCGAAACCAAGGCAAAGGAGCTCAAGGAGCTGGAGGAGCAACTCGCGGGCGCCGTTATCGACATCGACTTCGGAATGGGCGACAGCGCGCTCAACTCGTTCGCCGCGCTCTCCATCGCGTTTGCCGAAATGGCCACCGCAGAGCGTATCTGGGATATCACGAGCGAAGCAGACGTGAATCGCCGGGTGACTCGCTCCTCAGCCAGCACAGCCGTCTCGCTGAAGCTCGTCCGCCTCGACGTTGTCGACGACGACCTTTTGCTCTCCAACACGAAGGTACTTCGATTTGGGAACGCGAACGGCGCCAATCTCCTCATCTACCCGGCATTTGTCATGGCGGTCTCACGCAACGACTTCGGTCTGATCGACCTGCGCGAGCTGACACTGGCCTTCAAGCAGGTGAGATTCGTCGAAACGGGCAAGATTCCTTCAGACGCCATTGTGGTCGATTCGACGTGGGCCAAGGTCAACAAGAACGGCACCCCGGACAAGAGATTCAAGGGTAACTACCGAATCCCCGTTGTGGGTTACGGGGAGCTTGTGTGGAAGAGCCTGGGGGGCATCCACGAGCAGTACATGGTCTCGAGTACTCAAAAGGCGGCGCGGTTCGCCGAAGCTTTCCTTGAGTACCAGAACGAGCTACGGGCCCTCGCTGACGGAAACGCACCAAATCGGAAGCGCAGCGCACAGCCATTGCTTCCCGCTGCGGCTGTTGACGGAGCACCGCAGGGAACGGCCGGCTCCATCACAAACGACGGCAAACCGAAGACACCCGGTGCGCGACTTCTCGTTGTCGCTGCGATTCTCTTGTTCGGGGCGGTTGTGGCCATTTCGGCGACCACGACGACGGGGCCGAAGGAGGTCAGCGTGACGAACCCCGCTGCGCCCACTCCGACAATGACCGCTGCGTCCACTTCGACAGTGACCGCTCCTGAACCGATTGACGAGATGACTGTGTTCCAGAGGAACTACGGCCCGCCGGACTCGGACGAAACAAAGGCGTCCGAGCGCTACGGATACCGAGGCGCTGCCTTTCGCTACCTCGAATACAAGAAGGCGAGCGTCAAGGTCGCCTGGTACCGGGGCGCTCAGAACGCGCCTTGGAAGATATGGCAGTTCAACCACCTGAAGACGGGTAGGAAGCTGGAGCCGGTCGAGGCGTACAAGCGATTGGAGAAACAGAATCCGCGTCGCTGAGTGCAGCGGCACGCCCGCTGCCGCCGCGCACAGCCGGCCGCGCTTCCCTCGTCACGCCGAAGACGCGAAGCGCTGCGCGCTGCCGACGCGGACGATGACGTGGTCGAACTGGCTCAGGCCGGGCGCGGCGTCGATGTTGTCCTGGAACTCGGTGAGGAGCAGCGCGGTCCAGGCCTCGAAGCCCGCGGCCCGGAGGAGACCGACGACCAGTGTGGACAGGTCCTTGCAGTCGCCGAACTGGCGGCGGAGGACCTCGGCCGGGGGGCGGGGGACGACGCTGGTGTCGCCGAGGCCGACGCTCGCGTACCGGAGCGGGGCCATCCAGGTGAGGATCCGGTTTGCGGCCACCTGTGGGTCTTGTGTGTCGCCGATCACCTTGCGGGCGAGGTCGTGGAGCTCCGTGTCCTTCAGGGCCTAATCCACGATGGCCGAGTACTCGGCCGCCGCGGAGTGCCAGTCCGGCGTGGTGGAGACCCAGAGGCAGGGGATGGACGGGAAGTCCTCGGGCGAGTCGGGCTCGTCCAGCTCGAGCGCGGGTGTCGGCGGGACCTCGAGCGTGAGGACTCGGGTCCCGGCGTCCTCGCGGGTCGTGTAGGCCCACTGCGCGCCGGTCCCGGTCACGTGGAACGGGAGGTCTCGGGGGAGCTCCACGCGGACCGTGAGCTTCCGTGTGGGTTCGACGTTCTGGAGCGCGAAGCGGTGGTTGGCGCCCGAGTGGGCCCAGGGCGTGACGGTGCTCCGGGTCTCGACCTCCACCACCGCGCCCCGGGCGATGGCCGGGAGTGGGCCACGGAGGACGCGGCGATCCGAGTACATGGCCGGGCGCTCGGTGGCGGGCGCCTCGGTGAGCAGGGACGGGTCGAACCAGTGCTCGGTCCCGTCCGGGCTCACGACCCGGGCGCGGATCTCGGGCCGGGTGCTGGTCCAGTTCCAGTCCTCGCGGACCTCCTGGAGGTGGCGGGGGAGGGAGTCGGAGTCGAGGACGCGGTAGGTGAGGACGGTGCGCCAGAGCTCGCGGCCGTCGGGGTGGATGGTGAGCTCGGTGGAGTCGAGGAGCATCTCGGCGGCGGCGGTTGGGGTCGGTGCGCCTTGGGAGGCCCAGGCGAGGAGATTCTGGGGGGACTGGTGAAGGCGGCGGCGGACGCGGTGAGGACAGCCGAGAGCGAGAGGACGCAACTTGGAAGCATGCTGTCCAACCTAGGGACCGCGGCGGACAGCACAGCCGATTGAGGATCGGTCGACCGTGACACCCGGTGTTCGGGGTGTCGGTGGCTCTCGTCCAAACGGCCACGGAGGCGCTTTGCCCTTGTTGCGTTTGCGTCGTCTTGAGTTGCGTTTGAGTCGATTCGTGGCTACTCTCCCTCTGGAACCAATCCCCATGAGCAGCCCAGCCACTCGGCAGTTCGAGAACCAGATTCGCCGGATGACCCCGGTCGCAGCGCCGCCTGAGCAGCAGGCGCAGGTCGCGGCCCTGTCGCGGGCCCTGGAGGGGCTCGCCCACCCTCCCAGGCGCCGCGCAGTGAAGTGCCGGCTGGTCGGGCCCGGCGGGGAGACGCTCGCGATCCCGGAGTCCGTCTTCTACGTGCTCGAGCGCGTCGTGGAGGTCATGGCTCGCGGGGACGCGATCACCGTCGTTCCGGTGGGCAAGCTCGTCACGACGCAGCAGGCCGCCAACATCCTGAACGTCTCCCGGCAGTACCTCGTTCGGCTGCTCGAGGAGGGGAAGCTCCCGTACGGGAAGACAGGCAAGCACCGGCGCCTGCGCATCGAGGACGTGCTCGCCTACAAGGAACGGCGAGACAAGGATTGCCGAGCCGGGCTTCGCGATCTGTCCCGCCTCACACAGGAGTTCGGCGGCTACGATTCCGAGCTGAAGTAGCTCGAATCGTCCCGCATGGTCCCCGCGCCCTTCATCGTCGTCCTCGACGCGAACGTTCTCTTCCCGTTCACGCTGCGGGACACCTTGCTGCGCGCCGCGGCGGCCGACATCTACCAGCTGCGGTGGTCATCGGAGATTCTGGAGGAGATGGCCGCAAACCTCGTCTCGTCATCGACGATGTCTGCGGACAAGGCGGCGCGGCTTCGAGAGACGATGGAGCGGGCGTTTCCGGAGGCCGGGGTGTCCGCCTACGAGCCCCTCGTGGCGGCGATGCGGAACGACTGAAGGACCGGCACGTCGCGGCGGTCGCGCTCAAGGCCGGCGCCCAGGTCATCGTGACGTCCAACCTTCGTCAACCAGTTCCTGTCCAACCTCTTCGATCTCGACCCCAAGGGATTCATCGAGCTGCTTCGCGAGCAGGCAGACGACCTCCAGAATCCACCGATGACGTTCGATGAGCTGCTCGCGCGCCTCGAGCGTGTCGTTCCGGATCTGGTGACTGCCGTTCGGAGCCACGCAGCAGCAGACTGAGCGGTTCCCGTTCTTGAGGTGGAGTATCTCCGCGAGATCCGCCCCGCCGTCGAGCTGCTCGCAAGCTGGCCGACTCACCCCAGGTTCGCGAACCCGAAGTTCTGGTCCGTCGCGAACAAGTCGGGGTCCAGAACCGAGGACGTGCGAGGGGCGGTTCACTCTGGTGGCCGCTGGTACGGAAGTCGCATCCGTCCTCGGTCTTGCTCGGGGCGTTGCCGCCGAGATCGCGAGGGCCGTACATTGTACGGATGGCCAAGGCCGAGGAGCGCGTCGAATTGAGGGTACCCGCTGGGAGAAAGGCAAAGTGGATCCGGGCGGCGGAGCGCGCCGGTGTCTCGCTCTCGGACTGGGCCCGTCGACGTCTAGACCAGCACGCCGACGAGGAGCTGGGTGTGGAGGAGCCGCCGGCTCCCAGCAAGGAGGACATCGCGATGGCGCTCGAGACGGTCGGAGCGTTCCGCGGAACCGATCTGCGGAAGCGCGTTCGTGAGGGGAGGAAGGCACCCTGGACCGTGGAGTGATTGTCGTCGACACCGATGCCTTCATCGACCTCCTTCGTGGCGAGGGAGCGCACCGGAAGGTGGCCACGTTGATGAGGTCTGAACGGCTGGCGACGACCGCCATTACCGTGTTCGAGATCTGGAAGGGCCTGGAGACCGACTCCGACCGTGAGCTGGCCCGCCGCAGCTTCCGTGGCGTACGGGTCTACCCCCTGAGCGACGCCGCGGCGAGGCGCGCGGCGGAGCTGGCACGGTTCCTCCGGCAGAACCCGATCGGCGATCGAGACACGCTGATCGCCGGCGTGTGTCTCGCCATCCAGCGGCCGCTGCTCACCGCGAACCTCCGCCAGTTCCGGCGGGTGCCCGGCCTCGAGGTTCTCGCGGCGCGTTGAGCCTTCGCTGCGGCGATGACGCGAGCACGCTGGTACGGGGCCCACTGGCCCTGCGCTTGCTCCATCCCCGATGGACTTGCCCCGGAAGGAGGGCTAATGTTATGTTAGGTTATGTGTGGTAGTCGTCATCACCGAGTGGGCCTTGGACGCCTACCTCGACCTTCTCCACGCGGGCGTGTTCAGCAAGGTGGAGTATCGGCGCGAGATCCGTCCAGCCGTCGAGCTGCTCGCGAGCTGGCCGAGTCACCCGAGGTTCGCGAACCCGAAGTTCTGGTCCGTCGCGACCGACAAGCCCGGGCGAGCCATCCCGGGCGCGTGGAAGATGAACTGGCACAACCTGGGACCGGGAAAGGTGCAGCTCCGGCTGGGCGTGGTCATCGCCGGTCCGCAGGCGCTGCTCTGTCGAGCGTGGGTCAAGGGCAGCGACGCGACCGACAAGCGGGAGCTCGCCAAGCTCAAGACACACCTGAACCGGATTCACTCCGGTCAGTACGTCGTTCGGGGAACGCCATGAGCGTCTTCGTCACCAGTCCCGAGGAGCGAATTCGGGCTGCCAAGCTCGCCGTCGCCATGGAGGCCGCGGACCTTCCCGCCAACCTGGTTGGCGAGGTGCTCCGCCTGGCTCTCGAGGACCAGGGCGTCTTCGAGCTCATGGAACTCTGGGGTGAAGCCGGCCGCTCGGCGGACCGCGAGGCAGTGGAGGCGGACCTGCAGGAAGCCATCGACGATGCGGCCGACGCTCCCCGCGGCATCGAGGAGAAGCCGCGTCTCGGGTTCGAACAGCTCCCTGCAGCCCTGACCAGCATCCGGTCTCACAAGGCGAGACTCCGTGCCCTCATCGACCAGCACGGTGGCATCTCGGCGGTTGCACGGAAGGCAGGGATCCTTCAGCCAGCTCTGAGCCGCATGCTCAGCTCAGGCTCCATGCCGCGACGGACGACGCTGTACAAACTTGCCAGGGCGATGGACGTCGATGAGTCGGCAGTGGTCGGTGAGTGGGTTCGGTAGATTGCGAGCCGACGAGTTGAAGCCGAGGACTTCGGAAGCACACGGTCGCCTCTGGGGTGCGCGCGCGAGGGACTGGGCCGACTTTCAGGAAGGGACGGTTCGCCCGGTCTTCCAAGCCGTGCTCGAGCGCACGCGCGTGGGGCCGGGAACGCGATATCTCGATGCCGGCTGCGGCTCGGGGATGGCGGCAGAGATGGCTGCTGACGCGTGGGGCCGAGGTGTCCGGCGTGGACGCGGCGGAGGCGATGCTGTCGATCGCGCGATCGCGTGTGCCGACGGGCGACTTCCGCCAAGGCGATCTGGAGGAACTGCCGTTCGCTGACGAAACCTTCGATGTGGTGACCGGCTTCAATTCGTTGCAGTACGCCGGGAACCCGGTTGCGGCGCTGCGCGAGGCAGGACGTGTCGCCAGGCAAGGTGGCTCGGTCGTGGTGATGACCTTTGGAGACCCCGCCGGCATGGAAGTGGTCGCCTTGCTGACCGCGCTCAAGTCGCTCCTGCCGCCCCCGCCCCCGGGAGCACCTGGCCCGTTCGCGCTGTCCGACGAAACCATCCTGCGCCAGTTCGCAACTGACGCAGGACTCGAGCCCATCGAGGTCTTCGACGTCGACAGCCCCTGGATCTACACCGACAAGACCGCGGCATTGCGGGGTCTGACGTCGACGGGGAACGCGGTCAGGGCCATGGAGCAGATCGACGAGAAGGTCGTGACCCAGGCCTACGAGAAGGCAATCGAGCCGTTCCGCCAGTCCGACGGCAGTTATCGCGCGTCGGCCTGGTTCCGCTGCCTGCTGGCACGGCGGTGAGGGTGAAGCCGGCCGCTCGACGGACCGCTCGGCAGTGGAGGCGGAAACCGCCCTCGGGGCGCAGACTGGACGGAGCCTTTTCAGAATGATCCTCCGCAACGTCACAGATGAGGACCTTCCCATCTTCTTCGAACACCAGCGCGACCCAGAAGCGCTGCGCATGGCCGCATTTACCTCGCGGGAGCGCGACGCGTTCATGACCCACTGGCGCACAAAGGTTCTCCGCCCTGAAAACGTCGCCCGCACCATCGTCATGGGCGGCGTGGTCGTTGGGAACATCGGCAGCTGGGAACAGGATGCCAAGCGCCTCGTCGGCTATTGGATCGGTCGCGAGCATTGGGGCAAAGGCATCGCCACTCGGGCCCTCTCTGAGTTTCTCGTGCTCGAGCCCGCCCGGCCGCTTCATGCGTGGGTCGCCCTCCACAACCTCGCGTCGATCCGCGTCCTCGAGAAGTGTGGCTTCCACGCCATGATCAACGAGAACCAGCATCACCAGGGTGGAGTTGCCGAAGTCCTCATGAGGCTTGGTTCGACGTAGTGCCCGCCAACACCTGCAGGAGCCAGTCGACGATGCGGCCGAGGCGCCCTGAGGGATCGACGAGAAGCCGGCCACGGGGCGCCCGGCGAAGCTGGCTCGTCACGCTCGATCGCTCACTGCTCACCGAGCGGGTCGGTCGGGTCTCGGCCAAGCAGCTGGACCTGGTTCTGGCCTGCTTCGACACCGTGCTGGGTCGGTGACCGGCTGGTCACCGTACTGAGACGAGCCGCACGTGCCGGGCCGGCGAACGGCGAATCGCCCGTCTCGCCGAGCGTTACTTGACACCCTTCGCCGGGTCCCAGGCTCCTTGCATCTTCCGAAGGATGAGGATCTGCCCGGTGTGGTAGGCGTTGTGGGTCGCGATCCGGCCGAGCGTCGGCGCCCAGGACTGCAGCGTCTTGTCGTCCGCGCCAGCGACCAGCTTTTCCAGCTCGCCCAGCACCCAATCGAGCCTCTCTCGGATCTCGTCCCAGCGGGCCTGGTCGAAGGCATTGAAGGTCTCCTCGTTGTTGCCGTCGAACTTCGCCGGAGCCACTCGCTTGAACTTGGCAAGCTGCTGCGAGTTCCAGAACAGCAGGTGGTTCGCGAGCTGCCCGATGGAGTGGTCTCCCCCCTGCGGCTTCCAGCTCGCCTGGGCAGCGGTGACTCCGTCGAGCGCGGGTTTCACGGGAACGAACCAGTCCTGCTGGTCGTGTGCCGTGCGGAGCTGGTCGAGCAGACTGCTCCTCAGGGTGACTGGCTTCGCGACTGGCTCGGCCGCAAAGGCCGGCTGGCACAGGAACAGCAGGACAGCGAGCGCTCTCATCGACCTCTCCTCCAGTCGCCAACGGAGAATAGCTGGAGGCAGGTCAGGTGGGCGCGGCAGCCTCGAAATCCTTGGCAAATCACCTGATCGACGATGGCCGAGTACTCGGCTGCCGCGGCGTGCCAGTCCGGCGTGGTGGAGACCCAGAGGTCGGGGATGGACGGGAAGTCTTCGGGCGAGTCGGGCTCGTCCAGCTCGAGCGCGGGGTGTCGGCGGGACCTCGAGCGTGAGGACTCGGGTCCCTGCGTCCTCGCGGGTCGTGTAGGCCCACTGCGCGCCGGCCTCGGTCAGGTGGAACCGGAGGTCTCGGGGGAACTCCACGCGGACCGTGAGCTTCCGGGTCGGGTAGACGTTCTGGAGCGGGATGCGGAGGGGCGGGCGAACAACCGAGCCCCAACCGGCGCAACGCCGGGCCCCGCTGGGGCCGTCCGAACTGCGGTGTCACACACCGAACCGTGACACCCAGGCGTCTTGCGCCTGAAACAGACAGGGCGTAACCGCCACGCCGGCAGCGACTCACCAGGTCTTCTCGGTTCCGAGGGAGCTCCAAGCCATGACTCCAGTGAGCAGTGACGAGACCGCCGTTCGTCCGTTCGAGGTTCCTGTTTTTCCGGAAGAGGAGCTCACCGACCTGCGCAGACGGATCAAGGCGACACGGTGGCCCGAACGGGAGACGGTCCCCGATCTCTCGCAAGGCGTGCAGCAGGCCACGATCCAGAAGCTCGCGCACTACTGGGGCACCGAGTACGACTGGCGCAGGTGCGAGGCCAAACTGAAAGCCCTTCCGCACTTCGTCACCGAGATCGATGGGCTCGACATTCATTTCATCCACGTTCGTTCGAAGCACGAGAATGCCTTGCCGCTCATCGTCACCCACGGCTGGCCAGGCTCGATCACCGAGCAGCTGAAGATCATCGATCCGCTGACCAATCCGACGGGGCATGGGGCAAACGCCTCGGACGCCTTCGACCTGGTGGTTCCGTCGATGCCGGGCTACGGGTTCTCGGGCAAGCCGAGCAGCACTGGCTGGGAACCGGCGCGCATCGCACGTGCCTGGGCCGTGCTCATGAAGCGCCTGGGATACACGCAGTTCGTGGCGCAAGGGGGTGACTGGGGCGCGGTGGTCACGGACATGCTGGGTGCCCAGGCCGCCCCGGAGCTGCTCGGCATTCACACCAACATGCCCGGCGTGGTCCCGACGGAGATCTTGAAGGCGGCGCTCTTCGGCGGCGAGCCCCCGCCAGCCGGACTCCCCGCGGATGAACGACAGGCGTGGGAGCAGCTCAACCTGTTCGGCAAGCACCTGGGCTACGCGATCATGATGGGGACGCGTCCGCAGACGTTGACCGGATTCGCCGACTCACCGGTCGGCCTTGCGGCCTTCATGATCGACCACGACGATCGCAGCTACGAGCTCATCGCCCGCGTCTTCGACGGCCGGTCCGAGGGACTGACCCGGGACGACGTCCTCGACAACATCACGCTCTACTGGCTGACCAACACCTCGATCTCCGCGGCTCGCCTCTACTGGGAGAACAAGCTCGCCTTCTTCGCTCCGAAGGGCGTCGCGATCCCGGTCGCGGTGAGCGCCTTCCCGGACGAGCTCTACCAGGCCCCGCGGAGCTGGGCCGAGCGGGCGTACCCCAAGCTCACCTACTACCGGACGCGCGACAAGGGCGGACACTTTGCCGCCTGGGAGCAGCCCCAGGCCCTGTCGGAGGACATTCGCGAAGGCTTCAGGTCACTGCGAACCAGGGCGCGGTAGGGATCACTCGATCCTCGGCAGGATGGCTCCGCCCCGCTAGCAAGCCCGATGGCTACCTTCTCGGCTCATACCGCATCGCCACCGCCCCCGAGCCGAATTCCAGCCGGCTCACGAGCTTCAAGTCGACACGCTTCGATAGCCCCGCGAACAACGTCGGCCCATGGCCCGCTAGCCTGGGGTGCACCACGAACTCGTACTCATCGATCAATCCCAGCTCCGCCAACGCCAGCGGGAGCTTCACGCCTCCCACGAGCAGTCCCCTACCCGACTCCCGCTTGAGCTGCTGAACGGCCTTCCCCAGATCCCCGCGCACGAGCTCCGCGTTCCAATCGACCCGGTCCAGGGTGCTCGACACGACGTACTTCTTTGCCGCGTCGATCGTCCGGGCGAAGGGCTCCCCCCAGGGTTCCATCCAATCCGGCCTCACTCCGGTCCGCGCCGGCGACCGCCACGCTGCCTCCATCATTTCGTAAGTCACCCGGCCAAAGAGGAGGGCATCGGCCTGGTTCAGGTTCTCGACCGCGTGACGATGCAAGTCTTCGTCCGCGAGCACCTCACGATGATCGCAGCACCCGTCCAATGTGACGTTGATGGAATACCGAAGGGGTCGCATGACGTAAGAGTACCGCCGATTGGGTAGCCCGGTACGACCGTACCGCACGACCCGTGGTCGTCGCTTCCATGGCTCGGCCTCGCCTATCTCGCCTCCCGAGCATACGTCGCGAGGATCGCGCCAGTGCTCGTGGCCTCGCTGGCGACGAGCCGCAGCGCCGCGAGCCGGCCATCATCGCGAAAGAAGCGCTTGCCACCGCCCAGGATGACCGGATCGATCATGAACCGGAACTCGTCGACGAGGTCGTTGGCCATGAGTGCGTGGAGCAGCTCGGTGCTCCCGATGGTGAGGAGATCCGCGCCAGCCTCGCGCTTCAATGCCGATACGGCTGCCGCGATATCACCCTGGAGCAATGTCGAGTTCTGCCAGGTGAGGGGCTCCTTCAGCGTCCGTGACGCCACGTGCTTGGGAAGGGAGTTGAGAGGCCGCGCGAGCGGCTGCTCCTCCGCCGAAGCGTTCGGCCAGTGGGCCGCGAACGCGTCGTACGTCCGGCGGCCGAGCAAGAACCCGCCCGCCTGGGTCACGTTCTCGACGACCCATCTCATCGACGCTGCATCGAAGTAGCGCGGGTGCCACCCGCCGTGCCTGAAGCCGCCGGACGGATCCTCGTCCCGGTAGACCGGCGCCTGCACGACACCATCGAGGCTCGTCCATTCGCAGGCGATCACTTTGCGCATTGGGTCTCCAGCTTCTCGAGAACGAGCTCCCAGCCGAGCCGCACCTTGTCGGCGACATCCGGCATCGCCCGGGCGAGCTCATCGAGCCGCTCGTGGACGAGGGTGAGCAGCGTGGACCCTCGATCGACCTCGCGGAGGGTGATGGTCAATCGGGAATCGAAGACCGGACCTTCGGCTCTCCGGGGACCCACGAAGCCCCATCGAAAGACGATGCGCTCGTCGGGTACCAGCTCGATGATTTCGCATTCGAACCCGCCTGCTCTTCCGCCCGAGCCCATCTGCCAGACGCTGTAGCGACCGCCCACCCGTTCGTCGATCTCGACGCGCTTCACCTCCAGACTTCCCGGTGCCATCCACTGCCGAACCAGATCGGGTTCGAGCCATGCGCGGTACACCGCATGAGCTGGAGCCGGGATGGTGCGCTCCAAGCGAACGGCGGGGAACTTGGTCGTCTGGGTCATGGGCTCTTCCTCCTCTTCTTCTTCTTCGGACCGGGATGGAGAAGGGTCTCGAGGGCGTCCAGCCGCTCGCCCCAGAAGCGCTCGTAGAACCGTAGCCAGCCCGCGGCTGATGCGAGCGGGGCGGCCTCCAGCCGGCAAACGTGACGTCGACCTTCGACGGTGCGATGGATCAGCCCCGCCCCTTCCAGGACCTTCACGTGCTTGGACGCCGCCGCGAGCGACATCGCCAGCGGCTCAGCGAGTTCGCCCACCGTGAGCTGACCGGACGCGAGGCGGCCGAGCATGTCCCGCCGCGCATCGTGCGCGAGCGCGTGAAACACGGTGCCAACGCCGGACGGACCGTCAACCATAGGGTTGAATGTAGATTCGGTCAGGCCCCCTCGTCAACCTTCTGGTTGAGCGTTTCCCCCGGGCCCAAGGCGTGACGGCGCTCCGGGTCTCGACCTCCACCACCGCGCCCCGGGTGATGTCCGGGAGTTGGCCACGGAGGACGCGGCGATCCGAGTCCATGGCCAGGCGCTCGGTGGCGGGCGCCTCGGTGAGTAGGGACGGGTCGAACCATTGAGACGGTCCGCGGGCACAAAGGCAGGTGGCTCCCCGCCGGCGTCTCCGCGCCGCCTATTCCGAGACAGGTCCGCCCCCGTCAACTGGGGGAGTGACCACCGGACCAGCATCCAGTTTGGGCACGACGATGGCGAGAGACGGAGATCCCTGGAGCGTCCCTGGGACCCTGTTGATCTGGACGTCAGGCCCGACGCCACCATCCTGCGGGCCCGCGTCAGCCCCGGTGCCCCCCGCGTCCGAGCCAACGTTCCCTTCAGGTGGCGAGCCCTTGCGCCCACAACCCGTCAGGGAAATCCCCAGCAACAGGATGAGGCCCAGTCCCACGAAGTGCCCGTGCCAGCCGGGATGCTCCGCGAAAGCGGCGTGTGCTGAACCGTGTTTCTCTTTGGAGACGCTCATGGGCCCGCCAGCGATGTGGTCATCCTCGACGCTGTGGTCATGGTGACCGACCCCCGTTCCCTGCATCGCCGAGGGATCGGGAGCGCAGTGCCGCTTCGAGTCGTCGTGCGTCCTCTCTCACGTGAGGTTCCTGGGGCGTGCCCGTGATTTCCCGGAGCTGAGCTCGCGCCTCGGCCGTTCGCCCCGTCAAGGCGAGCTCGGTCGCAAGTCTCAGACGAATACTCTGTGCGAACGGGAAGGACGGAAAATTCTTCAAGAACGCCTTCATTCTATCGATACTCGGCTGCAGCTCGTCCCCGTGGAGAAAGCGATAGGAACCCATCTCCAGAGAGACGGACGGGTCCTCATAAAGGCGGTCGATCTCCCGCCAGCTCAAGAAGTCATACCCGGCCAGGATGGAATCCGTGTACTCCGCCCTGTCGTTTTGCGCTGCACGGGCCCGGGCGTCCGCCGAGGTTCCAGGGACCAACTTGACCTTCACAGGGTGGCTTGCGCCGCAGCAGCCCACTGCCCCTTTGAGGCGCACCTCGTATTCCTTCTGTCCGCTTGTTTCGATGCAGGCAGGAAAGACCAGACCGAGGTTTCTCGTTTCGTGTGAACGAAAGTCAGGGCGAGTTGCGATGGACAGCTCGCTCTCGATGGGAGTGGTCCACGACTCTCTGTGGCAAAGCTCCCAGGATCCATCGCTTCGACGGTGTTCCCAGCTTCCCTTCACGACCCCGCCTGGAGGCCCAAACTTCTCGTCTCCATCATTCGTCGCTGACAATAAAAGCAAAACCCTCTCGCCGTGGACGAACTCAGGCCTCAGTGGCCTGAGCTTGAGAACCAGAGCCGGCGCCGGCGCGGTCGCGAACACCCATGCGGCCAGGAGCGTGGCCATCCGGTCCGGAAGGATCATAGCCCGTCGCTCGGGAACCCGCGGATCGACCCATCTCTCGGGGAAACAGAAGTCCCAGCGCCCTGGCATGCCGGGTCACCGAGAAGCAGCTCCTCGACGCAGAAGTGCGCGAGGCCGAGGTGCGAGTACTTTGTCGGGGGCTGTGAGCGCATCAGGCAAACCTCGCCCGAGGTCACCTTCAGCGCGGTCGTCCAGGCAAGACGTGAATCGTCATGTTCCTCGCTGCACGCAGCCACCTTGAAGTGGTGGGCGAATTCGTGAGCGGCCACCCACGCCGTGATTTGCTTCACATCATATCCAAATGACGGCGCGTCGCGCTCCATCTTTGTGATTGCGAGAGTTGTCACATCGTACCCGCGTGCGGTCAGGCCATAGCTTGGCTGGCCCTTGGAATTGACCAGGCCCGCTGTCGCACCCAGAACATGCCAGGTCGCGTGTGGAAGGTCCCCGTTTGGCGCCGAGGGAAGTTCCTGACGCGGAGCGCCCCGGCGGTAGTTCCTGAACGAGCTGACGGCGAACCAGTCGTACGAGGCTTCGTCCTTCCGCGTGAACCACTGTTCATCCAGAAAGGGCACCGGACGTGAACCCGCACCGAATTCAAGCACGTAGAATTCCACGTATGCTCCGGCAAACGCCTGGAGGAGGTCATCCAGGTTCGGCTTGAGGAGCGGGCTGGAGACACCCTGAGCGGGCGCGTTCGCGCCGAGTCCCGAGATGCCCTTGGCTCCGGCTGTGAAGTCCAGGTCCTTACCACCTACGGAATAACTTGGGATGTAGTCGCCCTGGATCGCATACGGCAGTCCGGTGCGACAGTCCTTCAGCGTCACCTTCACCAGATCGGGTCCGGCATCAGCCGGATGCGGGTCACGTTGATCAACGCACGCCTGCTCGGATCCCTCGCCTGTCGCCGAGCCGCCGAAGATGGTGACGCTCTCGCCATCGACGATGTTATCCACTTCCTGGAAGCTGGGCGTCGCCGATCCGGGACTCAGGTTCAGCTTCGCCAGCCACACCTGTTGATCGCCCGGACTCGCCCGCCTCGCGAGAGGAGCGCCTCTCCGATACATCGGGTCGACCTCGAGCGCAATCTGTCGCCAGACCTCCACCGAGCCGCTGTAGTTGATCAATGGCCGGTCAGGCAGACCGTTCCCGGAGCACTCCGACTCGACGAAGGGCGACATGGAGAGCTCGACGCGGTAGTTGTCTCCCGCTGCTGCGTCACCTGGAACGCGGAGGTAGACCTGGTAAACGACGTCGCCGTTGAGGAGCGGGTTGCTCGGAGGCAGGGAAAGACAGCGGGAGAACGCGCCTTGCGGGTCAGCTCCCACTCCGGCCTGGCCGCTCGTGTTCTTGTTGTCGTTTCCACGGAACGCAGTTGATTGCGGCTGCACGTACGGAGCGGTGTCCGGTGGATCCACAACCCGAAGCGCGACGGTCTGCCAGGGTGGCGCAACGACCTTCATCGAGAGCACGCCATCGCCGACCTGTGCATCGCTCAGGAATGGGATTGGCCCGGTCGTGGGTGATGGGTTGGAGACGACCACGCGGTCGGTCACGACTCTGGCGGTCCACATCGACGACTCGAAGAGCAACACCCGGTTCCTGGCGTCGTTCACCGTCACCGATGCGGCGCGATGCGTCGTCGGATTGAAGACCTCGGAACAACCTTGCGCCCTGCACCACAGCACGGCGTTGGGTTGCGTGGGATCATTATCGAAATACGTGTCCGCTCGGGTCAATCCCTTCACCCCGGGGATGGGAAAGGTGAGGGCGTATCCATGCAGTGGACCCACCAGCTCGACCGTGACCCTCGTGTTGTATGCGACGAACCCATCCCTGTTCAGGGCCGTCAGTGCCGGAGCGTCTGGATTGACCGCGAATTTCTTTTCATCGAGCACGAAGAATGGTGTGTCCGGGAAGACAGCGATCATCCGGCTGCTGTCCTTGTCCCAGATGAACACTGTCGAACCATCGCGGAATGCTGCGATTGCTCCGGCGGTGAAGGTGACCTTCGCGCCAGTCTTGTCCTTGAGATCGGTGGTGGACGACCACTTCGTTGCATTGCCGGTGGCGATGTCCAGCACCATCACGTCTGGATTGCCAGTCGTCGTGGGAACGAAGAAGAGCTTGCCGTCCGACGTGACCTCCGACAGCAGCTGGCCTCCCGGGATGGCCTGCAGCTTCTGACTGGAAGCCGAAGAGAATGGCTGGGCAAAGAGATCGAGATCGTAAACTCCATCACTGTCGCTGACGAAGAGATGGCCCTCTTTCTTCGGAGCCTTGAAGTCAGTTCCCACGACCGAGAGGATGCCGTTGTACGTGACCGGAGGCGAAAGCTGGATCGGGGCGACATTGTTGTCGACAGGGACGGTCCTGCCTCGGCTCGAGAGATAAAGAAATCGACCCCCTCTGGTGTCGTATGGAACCTTGAAGGTCGCGACGAAGTCCCCGGCGGTCGTGGGACCCGCGACGCTCGTGGCTTGAACGGCGTACCCCGGGAACTGCCCCACGGTCAGATGTGGATCCAGCGTGTCGAGGTTAGTGACAGCAACGGTGAAATCGTCACCCCACCAGACATATTCCTGGCCAGCCTTGTATCCGGTGATGACCGGCTGCGGCGCCTGCGTGCTTGCCCGTGAGACCGCGACATCCGTATAGGGCAGCGGTGTCGCCCCACCCCACCTCACCAGCTGCCCTCGGCTGTTCACGGCGGCCGCTGCCTTGGCGGCGGCCCCGAGGCCCACGATGCCGCTGATGGTGGGAATGCGGGCCGGCGCAGGCTGATCCGGACCCACCACGCCGAGCTGTCCAGAGTCGTTCGCGCCGAAGCCAACGCACGTGCCATCACCACCGCAGGCGAGACTGAACCCCTGGCCAGCGGCAATTGCTCCACTTGCGTCGGACACCAGGGTGGGGGTCGGGCTAGGCACACTCGTTGCCTTGCTACCGGTTCCGAGCTCGCCGAACGTGTTGTCGCCGAATGCAATCAGCTTTCCCGCGGTGGTGACAGCAAGGGAATGGGTGTCACCCGCGGCCGCGGCCACGAATGCATCTGTCCCCCCCACCTTCGTGGGAAGTGCCTTGTCGCTGGTCGTCCCGTCCCCCAGCTGGCCGCTCGCATTGCCACCCCAGGCATAGAGGTCTCCGCTCCGGGTGACCGCGAGCACATGCTGTTGCCCAGAGGCAACGCGGGTCACGTCACTGAGCGCGGCGATCCGAACGGGGGTGTTCTTCGGCCCACCTGCCGCGCCTGTTCCGAGCTGGCCATGATCGTTTTGTCCCCAGGCGTAGAGCGAACCATCCGCGGTGAAGGCGTAACTGGATCCGGCACCGGCCGATATGCCGATGACTTGACTCAGGCCCACAACGGGGGTGGGTTCCTCGCGCGACTCCAGGTCCCCCAGCCCGAGCTGTCCCTGGTCGTTTGCTCCCCATGCCCAGAGGCTCCCGTCGGAAGCGACCGCGAGGCCATGGTCCTTGCCAGCCGCGATCTCCCGGAAGCTGGTCCCTCTTGCGATCATCTGGGCGTCGCGACGGGAGACCGATGTGCCGTCTCCCAGTTGACCAGCCGCTCCTTCTCCCCATGAGTAGAGCTGTCCGTAGATGTCGATGAAGAGACCGAATCCCGTGCCGAGCGCGACACGTGTCCCCGTGTCCTGCAGCCTCCCGGCGATCGTGTAGCTCTGCGAGACGACGTCGCTGGGGTCGCACCCGAGCTTGGTCGCCTGCGCGGTCAAGGTGAAGTTTCCGGCCGGAATGACCTGGCCACGAAGGAGCTTGCCTGCGGACACGCCCAGTGGCGGTGGGCCCTGTTGATAGCTGACCACCGCGCCCGACGTTTCCACGGAGACAGAGATGTCCTGGCCCGCGCGGTAGTTCCCGCCTGGTGGGTCGAAGACGGGAGGCGCGACCTTGATCCGGAACGTCGCGGCGATCTTCGGGCTCGGGGCGTAGTCCGGACTGAAGGAGTAGGCCTTGATCGTCGTGGTGGCGTTGACCGGGATTGGGCCCGTGTAGACCTTCGAAGCGGGCGAGGGATCCGAGCCGTCGAGCGTGTAGTAAACCGTCCCGCGTGGGTCAGCGGAGATGCTCACGTCGACGCGGCCCTGGAACGTCCCCGATGGCGGGGATAGAATGGGCGGATTCAGCGCTCCCAGGTTGAACAGGTAGACGGCCGTTCGAGTGGCCGAGGGCTGCCAGCCGGAGCGGAACGCCGCGGCCTTCAGCGTGGCGCGCGAGCCAAGTCGGATCGGCGCCGTGTAGGGCGTGGAACTGGAGCTGGGCTCGGAGCCATCGAGCGTGTACCGGACGACGGACTCCGGAGTCCCCTCCGTGATCACGACGTCGACTGGATTCGAGAAGACGTACCCATCGCCCGGCGTGAAGTCTGGAACCGCGGGTGCAAACTCCAAATCGTAGGTCGTCGTGTTGCTGTCCGGATAGCCGGCAAGAAAGGCCTTCAGCTTGTAGGTGGCCGGATCCTGGATCGTCCGGGTGGTTCCGGACGGCCAGACAGGTGAGGACGTCGTCGGCTCCGAGCCGTCGGTCGTGAAGTGGATCTCGGCCCCTGGTGTCGAGCAGCTGGCGGTGAAGGGCCAAGGATAATTGTAAGTGCCCGACGGCTGCGAAAGCGTGGGAGCGGCGACCCTCCAGGTGAGCCCTGGCGAACTCAGGGTTGTGGGCGACAAGGTCAGCGGGACCGAGTTCAGCTGGCTCGCAGCCCCCCAGAAGTAGACGACGCCATCGGCGGTGAGGGCGAGCGAGTGTGTTCCGCCGCTGGCAACACTCACCACCGGCGGGAGGCCGGGGATCCTTTCCGGAGCCGAACGAGAGACGGTCGTTCCGTCTCCGAGGACACCTGATGAATTGAGTCCCCAGGACATGACCAATCCGTCACTCCCAAGTGCCATTGCGGCGGTGATTGCAGTCGAGACGTCGACCGTGTTCGAGGCGCCGATGACGGTCTGTGGAGTAGCGCCCCCGTAGCTCCCGGTCAGGTAGCGGTAGGAGTCGTACCCGATGAAATCGACCGAGCCATCAGCTCCGAGCACCAGCGAGTAATAGGTGGAGATTGTGTCTCCGCCCCCCCGGATGGCCACCGCACCGACGATCGAGCTGACCAGCGTCGGAACGCGGACCGGTTGCCCTCCGCTCACGAAGCCCGTCTCGTTCGAGGCGTTTCTTCCCCAGCCGTAGACGAGCCCACCCTTGATGGCGAACGACGTCTCGTCCCCAGCCCAAACCGATGCGACGCCCGTCAGACCGGGGACCTGAATCGGAGTGGTGTGTGCTGTCGATGTCCCATCTCCCAGCTCGCCACCAGAGTTGCCGCCCCACGCCCAGACGGTCCCGTCCGACTTGAGCGCCAGTCCGTGATAGAGCCCTGCGGCGATCTGAACGATACCGGTCAGGCTGGGGACCTGCACAGGTGCGAGAGCGTTGCCAGTTGCGCCACCGTTCTGGCCCCATACCCAGACGGTCCCGTCCTCCCGTAGCGCGTAGGCGCTCCGGTAACGTGCCTCGATTTGCTTGATCCCATTCAGGCCCAGAACGCGCCCAGGGAAACTTCGGTCGCTCGTCGTTCCATCACCGAGCTGACCCACGGCATTGTAACCCCAGGCCCAGACGGTTCCATCGGTGCCCAGCGCATAGGACGTGAGGTAGCCCGCGGCGACGGCGAGGGCGGCCACCCTGCCGGTGATCGAGTACGTTGCCGTGGTGACGGCGCTGTCCACGGCGCCGGCTTTGAACGCCTTCACCTTGAGGGTGTAGTTCCCGATCACCAACGCGTCACCCGATGCAATCGTGGGACTGGCGGTGGTCGGGTCCGTCCCGTCGAGTGTGTAGTGGAGCGTGGCGCCGGACGTGGGCGAAGTCACCGTTACTTGTGTTCCGGCCGGATAGCTTCCGCCAGGCACACCGAGCGCTGGGGCCGCGACCTGGAGTGAGTAGAGGACGGTGCTCACGCTGCTGGTGGCGTGATCGAGCTGGAAGCAGGCGGACTTGAGAGTCGTCGTCTGAGCAAGAACGATGGGGGCAGCGTAGGCGTTCGAGGTGTCGGCGGGATTGGCGTTATCCGTCGTATAGCGGGCGATGGCTCCCGCGGAGCAGGACAAGGTCACGGAGACGGAAGAGACGTAAGCCCCGGCGGCAGGCGAGACGGTTGGCGCAGAAAGGGTTCCGTAGTTGAAGTCATACGTGCCGGTGAATACGTCACTGTCAGACCAACCGGGCTTGGTCGCGTACGCCCTGAGTGTCGTCTGGGTCGAGATCGAGAGCGGGGCCGAGTACGTGGGCGACGTTCCGCTTGGGGTCGCTCCGTCGAGCGTGTAGTGGATCGTCGCTTCGGGAGTACTGTCCGCCAGAGATACGGTCTGAGCGGTTGTGTAGGTTGACGGGTAAGGCGAGGGGGATGGCGTGAAGACCTTCATCACGTAGTCCGCCACCGCCAGATCGCTCGAGGGACTCCCCGCCTTGCCCGCAAACACCTTCAGCGTCTGCGTCCGGTCGATGGGGACGCTTCCGCCGCTTGCAATCGTAGGGCTACCGCTCGTGGGATCGGTGCCATCGAGTGTGTAGTAGATGGTCGCGCTCGGTGTCGCCGAGGTGATCGTGACGCCTGGCGGGTAGAAGTAGGTGCCAGCGCCGGGGTTGAACTGTGGAGTTCCGACCCTCCAGGCGAAGCTGGTTCCACTGATCGCCTTCGGAGTGGGGCTGGCCTTCGTGGTTCCATCACCGAGCTGAGCCGAGCTGTTTCCGCCCCATGAGTAGACGACCCCGCTCGAGGTCAGGGCCAGGGAGTGGGAGGCACCTGCCGCCACGCTCACCACCGCGCTCAGCCCTGCCACCTGGCTCGGGGAATTTCTGGACGTCGTGCTTCCGTCGCCGAGCTGCCCATAGCCGTTCGAGCCCCAGACCCAAACGGTTCCGTCCGACTTCAGGGCGAGAACGTGATCAGCCGCGGCGAGCTTGCCGACGTTGCTGATCGTGCTCAGGTGGACGGGGGTCACCCGTGAGGTGTTCGTTCCATCACCGAGCTGGCCGTAACCGTTGTAGCCCCAGGCCCAGACGGTGCCGTCTGACGCGACAGCAAGTGAGTGCGAGCTGCCGGCCGCGATGGCGCGCGGGCTGGGGACACCACTGGAAACGACCGGCGACGACCGGGATGTCGTGGTTCCATCGCCGAGCTGGCCGTAACCGTTGTAACCAACGGCCAGGACACCACTCGCGGTGCCGATCAGCGTGTGACTCGCGCCAGCAGCGACGAGCGTCGCGGTCGTGACTCCCGGCACCTGGACCGGCGCCGAGCGATTGGTCGTGCTGCCATCCCCGAGCTGCCCGTACCCGTTGTAGCCCCACGCCCAGGCCGTTCCGTCCGCCTTGACGGCGACCGAGTGGCTGTCACCGGCCGCGATGGCCACGACTCCGGTCAGTCCACTGACCTGCACGGGCGCGTTGCGACTCGTGGAAGTCCCATCTCCGAGCTGCCCGTAGCCGTTGTAGCCCCATGCCCAGACCGTTCCGTCCGACTTCAGAGCAAGAGTGTGGTTGGAGCCCAGGGACACTGCTTGCCAGGCTCCGGTGATCTCCGTCGGAACGGGCCTCGGGGTGTTGGTTGCATCCCCAATCTGGCCGTAGCCGTTGTAGCCCCAGAGGGCGAGGGTCCCGCTCGTCTCGAGCACCGCGCTGTGCGACTGACCGGCTGAAACCGACTGAGCAGTGGCGGCGAGCCAGGATGCGCCACCAATCATCGAGAGGCCCAGGCAGAGCGAGAGACGCCACCGGACTCGCCCGAGCCTCAGCGACGAGGGACTCATGGCCGTTCTCCCCTCTCCAGCGCGAGACCGTCGGTCCAGTGAGCGGCGGACGGGGGACCGCCACGAAGGGTGCTTGGCCAGGGCCCCCGGAGCCGAGGGAATGGCCAAGAAGGCCTAGCAATCCCACGCATGCTTGCCCCCCGAGGAAGGGTGCACAAAACAGCGGGATTCACGCCTCCGTCAAGCGATCACAGCAGAATACTTTGACGCGGCAAAAAGAGGTGGAGTGTGTCTTTGTATGTGAAGGTAGGCGAGGTGAGACGTGCATGCTTCTGAGATGGTTTCCCTTCTCTTGGTCCTGCTGCTCGGAGCGACGCCCTCATTCGCTGCAGACCCGACGGGGCCTCCGTTCGAGCTCGGATATGACGCGACGGTCTCCGCCCGACGGTCCCCTGACGGACGCACCCTCTACCTGAGTCTCAAGAATCGAACGAGCTTCTCCATTGCGGTCTTCGCTCGCCCACTGGAGAACGAGCCTCGCCGGGGTTGCTGATGTGGTGCGGATGGAGGTGCTCTTCTCCTGGGAATTGGTATGCGATGAGGTCGGGCCTCAGCCTTACAACCAGCTCCGCGCCAAGCTGGAACGGGCACCGTTGAGCCCGACCCGCGGGCGTTTCGTCCTCGTCGCGGTGGACGCCCACGGCAAGCCGGGGCGTTCCACGGTTCACTGGCCGCGCTACTGACCCCCAGCCCTCGAGCGTCAACCATTCGGTTCTTACCAACGCGCAACCGGAGGGCGTGCAATCGCCCCAGGTCGGAGTGAGGGTCGCCGGCCCACACGCATGCGAGAGGAGATCGCTGTGCCTCCGTCCGGTCATTCGATGAACATCGTTCTGGTTCATGGCGGCTTCGTTGACGGCTCTGGCTGGGCGGGGGTCTTCAAGATCCTGACCGAGGACGGCTACAACGTGACCGTCGTGCAGAACCCCACCCTCTCCCTGGCGGAGGACGTCGCCGTGACCAGGCGCGCGATCGCAGCGCAAGGCGGCCCGGCACTGCTCGTCGGTCACTCGTATGGAGGCGCGGTGATCACCGAGGCCGGCACCAATCCGAGGGTCGCCGGACTCGTCTACGTCTGCGGGTTTGCCCCCGACACAGGCGAATCGGTCTCGACGCTGATTGCCAATCCGCCACCCGACGCGCCGGTTCCTCCAATCCTGCCGCCCCAGGAGGGCTTCCTGCTCCTGGACAAGGCGAAGTTCCGCGACTCCTTCGCGGCAGACGTGGACGCGAAGACGGCCGAGTTCATGGCGAACTCCCAGGTCCCGTGGGGCGTCGATGCATTGGCCGGGACGATCACCACGCCGGCCTGGAAGACCAAGCCAAGCTGGTACCTGTTGACCACGGAGGACCGAATGATCCCTCCGCCCGCACAGCGCATGATGTCGAAGCGTGCTGGCTCGACGGTGACCGAGGTGGCCGCCAGCCACTCGGTCTACGTATCCCAGCCGGCGCCGGTGGCTGCCTTGATTGCGAAGGCCGCCAAGGACGTGGCCGCCAGGTCGAAATAGCAACTCTCGCATCTATCAGGATGCACGGGTGCCCATCGTCGGTTCGCCGTGACGCGAGCGGCATCGCATTCGACCCAGCTGCCGGTTGATCGTCCCTTGGTCGAACTGTTCCGGGCCGAACCCTTCGCCCCTCAGTCCTCGCTGCGGCCCGCGAATGTGACGAGCCCAGGAGGAGCGCATGCCCAGCAAGGCCAAGCCCAAGGCGGCGGCCGGCAAAGGCGGGCGATCCACGGCAACCAAGAGCAAGGCTCCGGGGGTGACCGCGAAGCCGGCCCTCCTCGCAGGCGGCAACCCTCAGATTGCGAAGGCCGACGGCGACGCCCCCGTGCACGCCTACATCGCGGCCATGCCGGCGTGGAAACGCGACCTCGGGCGCCGCCTCGACGCGCTCATCGTGCGCAACGTGCTCGACGTGCGGAAGCCCGTGAAGTGGAACTCGCCCTTCTACGGCATCGAGGGCCAGGGCTGGTTCCTGTCGTTCCACGTCTTCACCCACTACGTGAAGGTGACCTTCTTCCGCGGCACCGCGCTGCGCCCTGTCCCTCCCGGCGAGTCCAACCAGAAGGACACGCGCTACCTCGATGTCCGCGCGGACGACCCGCTCGACGAGGAGCTCGTGGCGAGCTGGATCAGGCAGGCACCGGAGCTGCCCGGCTGGGTCCCGTAGCACCACCGCCGGCCCAGGCGATCGCATTCTCCAGCTCCTCGTAGGGGAAACGCTTCACCTCGGCCTGGACGAAGTGTTCGGCGAGACTTGCCGCCACACCGGCGACCTTGGTGTCCGCTGCCAGCGCGATCCTCTTGACCTTTCGATGATGGTCACGAACGAAGCGCAGATGTCGCCAGAGGCTTCCGAGATTCTCCCAGCCCGGAAACTCTCGTGCATGGATGACCAGACCCTGCAGGTTGCCATGGGCTTCAATCCATGTGTCCGCCATGGTCGCCAGCGCGTCGAAGTCCTGGGCTCGCAGGGCCTCCTTCACCTCCACGACGATGACGCCCGACTCGGGGAGGAGCCGGTGCGAGATGCCGGCGCCTTCCGGGAGCGACCCCAGCCACTCCACGGCCCTGTCCCGGTCCTGGACTCCAAAGGTTCGCACCGGGCAGGGCATGAGGAAGGCAGCGAGGCGCACCGACTCGCGTAACCACCCGGTGTCGCTCACGACCGCGCAGCCGTCGAACAGGCGCATGGAACGCAGCCCGATCTTCGCGTCTTCCCACGCCGCAGCCGGGGTGAAGCCCTCGAACTCGGCACCGAGCTCGTAGAGGAACCGGACGCGCCGACCTTCCTTCCGTGCCTCATTGAGCATGGGCTCGAGGACCTGGTCGTAGTCTTCCTTCGAGACCTTTCCGGATGCCTTCACTCCCTCGATCCCTGGAGGGAGTCCCTTCAATCGTTCCAGCATCACCTTCCTCCCTTCGTGTCTCCGGGGTTCGCCGACCGGGTGGCCTCTCGCAGTCTCCGCTCGATGAGCGCTCGTGGCGGCACCCTGGCGCGCTCTCCCCCGGTATAGAGCCGGCAGCTCCGGCCGCTCGGCGCCTCCTCTCCGGCGGCATCCGCTCCATTGACCAGGATGGTGGGAGAGCCCCAATCACGGAGCTCGCCCGGCGTGGCCGGTGCGTCGACGTCCAGCTCCTCCACCGCCATCTCCGGGAGCGCGCATGCGGCGAGCGCCGCACGCAGCACATGGCGCGCTTCGGCCACGTGGGGACAGCCGTCGAAGTACAGGAGCTGAACCTTCATCGCACCAGGGCGCATCAGCCTGAAATCTCCCGGCCGGTCACCGTCATCATCGTCGCCAGCATGATCGCGATGGCCTTTGGCCCGTCCTCGGTCTCTGCGACCACCTCACCTGCGGCGACCGTCAGCGTCCGACCGGGCTTTGTCACCCGCCCGTACGCGACGAATCTGCGACCAGCGGCGGGCGCGAGAAAGTTTACCTTGTATTCCGCTGTCAAGACGGCGGCGTCCACAGGCATCAGGGTGTGAGCAGCGTAGCCGCATGCGCTGTCAACGATGGCGGTGATGATCGCCGCGTGCAAGTACCCGTGTTGCTGCGTGAGGTCCTCTCGAAATGGCAGCTCGATGACGACCTCGCCTGGCGATACTGAAGTCAACTCTGCACCAATGGTGTTCATGACGCGCTGGCGTGCGAAGCTGGCACGGATGCGCTGCTCGAAACCGGTGTCTGCCGGCGTGAACACCTGCGGTCCCAACGGTGTCCTGGCAACGCTCATCGAAGTGCTCCGCCCCGAAGGAGTTCGGTACCATCGAAGTGTAAGCGATCAGGTGAAGACCTGATCGGTCTCCACGAGGAGGTCAGGTGGCCCGGCGAAAGGTGTTTCACCTCAGAGTTGACCGCAGGTCGGACGTGAAGAAACCCGTTCGACTGTACACGGGCGACCGGAACTGGATCGACCTCACGTCGGCGGACGCGGTCTGGCTCGGCTGCACGCTGATCCGCAAGGTGACCCGTTTCCCCTCGACCTCCAGGACTGCCGCCAGGCACGGCGGACCCATTGGGTTCGCGAAGCGGCGTCCGAGCTACTACTAGGGCTTCGCCCCGGCCTTGTGTCCATCGCGGGCGACCCGGAGTCCCGAGCGGGAGATGCCGCGCGACGGGGTCCACTCTAGTGGCTGCTGGTACGAGAATCGCACCGCGGCCGTGCATGCTTCATCTCTTTCATCCGGGTCCGCTGACGCTCCGCGGTGTCCTTCGTACGTTATCGCCGGTGTCGACGAGCAGGGCGCCTTCTCCGAGCCGCTGGTCGCGCAGGATTTCCAGGCGGCGATTGCGGACCTGGCGAAGGGACTCGGACCGGAGAATCTTCGGTGCGAACCTGGGCTCGCGGAGTTCGCCGGGCCGGGGATAGAGATCGCTGCCCTTCCGCCGGAGGCCATCATCCCCCGCGCGGGTCTACGCTTGGGCCTTCGTCAGCGCACCCGAGGCCGTTCACAGCCGAGCATCATTGCCGCCTTCCGGTAGGCGTGCGCTCGCTTCTGGGAGGCGGGCCCGTGGGGGCGCTTCACCTCGCGAAGCGCCTTCCACGTTGAGCTGCGAGAGGGATATCGCGAGTGGAATCGGGAGGCCGCCATTCTCGGATCAGAAGACGAGCAGTGCGGGCTCGAGCTCTACGACCGTCCCGGTTCCGTGGCCCGTCTCGCCGGCGCTCTGGACGGCGGACGGATCTCCGCGGCGCGAAAGATTGACTCGACGTGCATCACCTTCGAGCTGGAGCCAACCTGGGCAGTGGAGGCGGTGCAGGCGGCCTTCGGGCTTCCCGTCTTTCCGAACGTCGTGAGGTTGCGCCGGGGCCGTCCGCGAGCGCCAGAGCGGCTGGAGCTGCTTCAGCTTGCCGCAGCGCTCGAGGTTGTTGCGATGGCCGGAAGTGACGAGCGCGCCGTGGAGATGGACGCGAACGTCGCGATCTGCGCCGGAGGATACGAGATGGTCGCTGTCTCGAGGGCGCCGGACTCGATGGCTGAAGGCGTCGCGTGTGGCGCAGGTCAAGGGCGCTCCCGAGGCGATCCCGCAGGGGCGCACTCTTGCGGAGGCCCGACGACGCATCCGTGCGGCGCTCGGCCTGGCACTCCGACCTCCGCCAGCGGGTTCATCAGGCCAGGAAGACACCCTGGACCGTGGGGTGACCCTGGCGACCGCGGATCACGCCAGGTCGAAGCGGAGGTCCTCGGCCGATTGCCCCAGGCGGTTCCGGTGGACGCGGTCGCGCAATAAGGTGACCGCCCTGCCATGCGGACACTCCCCATCGCGCGATTCCCGGCCCGCACCCTCCCGGCCCTGCTCGCCCTGACCGCGCGCCGCGTTCCGGACCGGGTCTTCCTTCGCTTCCTGCCGCAGGGCGCCGCCGGACCGCCGCGAGACGTTCACTTCTCTCAATTCCGGGCGCTGGTCTGTCGCGCCGCCGTGTTCCTCGAACGCGCGGGCGTCAAACGCGGCGACCGCGTGATGCTCCTCGCCGAGAACTCCCCCGAGTGGCAGGCGATCGCCCTCGGCACGCAGCTTCTCGGGGCCGAACCGTCCGCGCTGTTCGCCAGCCTCGGCGCCCCGGCCGTCCAGGACATCGCCCTCCGCGTCCGTCCGCGCGTGGGGTTCGTCTCCACCCGGGAGCAGTGGGCCAAGCTGGCCCCGGTCGCCGAGGCGCTCGCGGGGCAAGGGCTGACCTCGGTGCTGGCCGTCGACGGGGCCATCGTCGACCTCCTGCCCGCGGGCGTTCGCGGCGCCAGCCTGGACGCGGCGCTCGGCGAGGATGTGCCGGCGCTCGCCATCGACGAGTTCGAGGCCCGCGCGGCGTCGATCCGGGAGGAGGACCCGTTCCTCCTCCTGTTCACCAGCGGCACCACCGGCCGTCAGAAGGGTGTGCGGCTGCCGCAGCGAAGCATCGTCCATGCCGTCGAGGCCGGGGCCCTCTCCACCGCGCGCACCGAGCGCGACCTCGGGCTCCACCTGCTTCCCTTCGGGCATGTCGCGGGCCATGACCAGTTCGCCCTCGCGCTCGCCCAGGGCCATACGCTCCTCCTGCTCGGGCACCCGTCCGATGCGCCGCGTGCCCTGGCGCTCGGACCGACCTACGTCTTCTCGGTGCCGCTGGTGTACGAGCGGATCCGCGCGCGGGTGCTCGACGGGCTCGGTCACCTTCCCGGGCCTCTTCGTCGCCTCGTCCACGACGCGCTCGAGTCGGCGGCGCGGGTCCGGGTCGACGGTGCGTCAGGCGCGCTCGACCACCTCCGGATGCGGGTGGCTGACCTGCTCGTCGGCCGGAGGATCCGCAAGGCGCTCGGCGGGCACATCGAGGGACTCTTCGCCGGCGGAGCTCCGACCTCGGTCGCGCTGTTCCGCTTCTTCGAGGGCCTCGGCGTCCCGCTGGTGGAGCTGTATGGCATGAGCGAGACGGCGGGGATGATCTCCTCGAACCTCTTCGCCGAGCGCCGGAGGCCGTCCATCGCCGGACTGGTCAGTCCGGACCACGAGCTCCGCTTCGCCGAGGACCACGAGCTGCTCCTGCGCGGGCCGCTCATGCTCTCGGGTTACCTCGAGCCCGAGGACGACGCCGGCTCGTGGACCGCCGACGGGTTCTTCAAGACCGGAGACCTGGGCGAGCTCGACGCCGACGGCTGGCTCCACATCACCGGGCGGAAGAAGCATCTCCTCGTGCTCAGCACCGGAAAGAAGGTCGCCCCCGAGCCGCTGGAGACGGCGCTGGGCTCGACGCCTCCCTTCGAGGGCGCGCTCCTGCTCGGAGACGGGCTGCCCTTCGTCACCGCCGCGGTGTTCGTCCCACGGGGCGAGCTCACCCGGTTGAAGGACGAGGGGAAGGATCCGGCGGAGGCGCTCCTCCCGATCGCGCTCGAGCCGCTGGGCGCCTTCTCCGACTACGAGAAGCCGAAGCGGCTGCTGGTGGTCCCGGGCAGCCCCACGGACTATCCCGAGCTGGTCACCCCGACCCTGAAGCTCCGGCGGAAGACGGTGCTCGAGTTCCTCGGCCCGGAGATTCCCGCGCTCTACGCCGGTCCACGCGTGCCGGGATGAGCACTGCGATCGATCCCGAATTGCACCGGTCCGAGCGAGCGCGGGGAATCGGTGCTATGAGTCGTCGATGGCCCCGCCCGCGTTCCTGGCAGAGCTGGTGAACGCGATCCCGGGATGGCGCGTGCTGGCGCGTCGCTCGTGGTGCGGGACGCAGCGCAGGCGTCTGGGTGGGCGCGAGCGCAAGGTGGTGTGGGTGCAGGACGGCAAGAAGATGCCCTGGGCTCTCTGGGGCGCCGACCACGGCTTCTTCGAGCTCGATTTCGCCGGTCGGCTTCCCTACCTGCGTGCCGTCGCGGCGGTGGGGTAACGCCCGCCTCGACCGAATCTCAGTCGATCACGCACGGGCGTTCGCGGTCGTCTCCACCCGCTTCACCCGTGCACACCGAAAGGCCGTCCGGATGCGTAATCGATTCAACGTGAAGCTCCCCTGGAGCGAGGACCCCGAGCGCAACGAAATCCCGTCCACCCACGTCAAAAGCTCGGCGTCACCGCCATTCCACCCTGGTCTTCCTCCAGGGCGGCAAGGAGAAGGCGGCGCGGCTGAGCGGCGACGACATCCAGCGCACCGCGCTCAAGGCGCGCGTGGAAGAGTTGCTGGGGCTGCCAGTCCCGAAGCCGGCGACCTGACCCCTGGCGAAGGAGCATCGGCCTATGCGTCGCGGCTCGCCGGTGGCGAATCGACCCCCATGCGCGCCCTCGCCTCGAGGCACGGGGCGCTCCCTGGCTCCAGCGCGCGGCACAGCAGGGGCCGATCTTCGTAAACGGCACAGAGGAATCGGTTCGGTACGTCGGTACGCAGCGCGATGCAGCGTCCGTGGGTCATCTTCATGAAGCGCTTCGGCTCCGACTCGCGGCCGACGCTCGCCGGCATCTCTCCGACCGGCGGGGCGACCAGCTCGGCCGTTCGCGCCGCGCCGAGCCTCGCGGCGTCATCGGCGAAGACCTGCACGTAATCGCGCTTTCCGAAGCAGCAGGCACCACAGGTGGTGCAGTCGTACTTATCGCCCAAGCCCGAGTACTAACCGAGATGAGGCATGCGGTCTCGCTGAAACGGTCGAGCCCCCAGTTCGAACATCACGGGACCAGCTCTGCCAGCAGGGCGCGCCACGCCGCCCGCTCCTGGGCTGGCTCGACCAGGGGTCGGGCGGGCTGCAGCGCCGTTACGAGCGCTGTGAGATAGCCCGCCTCGTCCTCGGCGCGACACAGGAGCCCGGCGAGGGCCTCCGCGTCACCCACCGGAAAGTAACCGGGGTAGTCCCGACCGAGGATGCCCACGGAGCCGTCGATGCGGGTCGAGAGGACCGGCACGTTCGAGGCGAGCGCCTCCGAGACCACATTCGCGCCACCTTCGAGCCGGGACGTCACCAGCAGCAGCCGGCTTCCGGCGAGGATGGAGAGCGCTTCGGCGCGCGGGCGATCGCCCAGCCACCGGTACCGCGAGTTGTCCGCCATCTCGCTCCGCGCACGGGCGGCCGCATCGGCGTCGACCGCGGCTCCCAGGTGAACGAGCCGGAGGCGAGAGCGCGCCGGGAGCTTCCGCACCGCCTGCGCGGCGAGGAACGGGTCCTTCACCTCCCGGAGGTGGGCGAGCAGGCAGACCTGGAACACCTCCGGAGGCACGGGCGCGGGAAGAGAACGTTGGGCGGACTGGAAGATCACCCGTGCCTTGTGTCGAACCCCGGCCGGCAGCGCCTCGACGCCCAGCGGCTGGAGCACGGTGAGGCGGTCGGCCAGCTCGAGCGAGCGTTGCGCCTCGGCGGACCTCGGCAGATCCTCGTAGAGGTCGGTGCCGGTGAGCGCCACCACCAGCGCCGCCTGCGGCCGGCTCGCCCGGAACCGCTCGATCGAGGCTGCGCTCTTCCGTGCGTGGAGAGCGACCAGCAGGTCACAGGGCTGACCGTCCCAGGACTCCGCCAGCCGAACCCGGTGGTGGAGCGCGCGCAGGTGGCCCGCCCAGCGGAGCGCGGTGACTCGATTCCCGTTGCGCGATCCGGGCGCTGCCGGCGTGACGAGGACGATGTTCAGAGGGCGCACGTGCGGAAGCCAGCCCACAGGTCGCGGCGGTCCGGCGTGTAGAAGTTGCGGAATCCGGCATGCACCAGCCGCGCGGTGGTGGCAAAGCTCCCGCCCCGCAGGACCTTGTGGTTGCCGAACCACGGAGCCGAGTACTCGCGGTAGGGGTCCGGCGAGAAACCGGGGTACGGGTTGAAGGCGCTCGCGGTCCACTCCCAGACGTTCCCCAGCATCTGGCGGCAACCGAACGCGCTGTCGCCCTCGGGGAGGGCAGCCACGTCGATGCACGCGAGCTGCTCGAAGCCGAGGTGCGCACGTTCCGGCGTGGGGGGCGCATCGCCCCACGGGTAGCGACGCTTGGCGGGGGCGAGCCGCCCGTCGGGACCCGGCTGGCCGGCGGCTGCCGCTTCCCATTCGGCCTCGCTGGGCAGCCTGCGGACCGCCCATCTGCACCAGGCGTTTGCCTCGTGCCAGTTGACGTGCACCATCGGCCGGTGGGGCTCGAGTGGCAGCCACCGATCGAAGTCGCGCCGGAGCCAGTCACGACCCTGCCGACGCCAGTGGAGAGGCTGGTCGGCACGCGCCTCCGTGCGCCAGCGCCAGCCGTCGGGGCTCCACAGATCGGCCCGGGCGTAGCCCCGGTCCTCGACGAACTCGAGGAACGCACTCTGGGTCACGGGCGCGCGGGCGATGGCGAACGGAGCGAGCGTGACGGGGTGCTCCCACTTCTCGTTGTCGAAGACGAAGGGTTCCTCCTTGCTCGCGCCGAGAGGAAAGTCGCCGCCCGGGACCGCGACGTCACCGTCGAGCGGCCCCGCCGGGGCCGGCTCACGCTCACGGCGCGCCAGCGGCGGCCGCCTCCAGCCGAGTGTCTGGCGCGAGAAGGCCATCGCCTCGGCGTGCATGTCCTCGTGGAAGACGCTCAGGCAGGCGAAGTACGGGTCACCGACCGCTGGTTGCGACAGGGTTTCAAGTACGGCGTCGCGCACCACGTTCAGGTACTCGACCGTGGCCCCCAGGGTGGGAAGGGGCAGCTGCCAGCGCGTGTCGTGGGGAATCGCCGCCGAGTCGTAGAGGCCGTCTCCGTCCGGACGCAGCGGAGCACGGCCGGCCGCGTGGCGAAGCACCCAGCTCTCCTGGAACCAGCCGACGTGCCCGAGCTCCCACAGCGGCGGGTTGACGATGGTGAGCTTCGGCCCGAGGAGCTCCTCCGGCGCGAGCGAGCTCGCGAGCTCGAGCGTGCGCTGCCTCGCGTCCTCGACCCAGCTCTTCACTGCCGGTGGAGGAATCCCCAAGTCTCCGCGCCTCCAGGAGGCTTGTACCACGGGCGGACTGCAGTTCAGTCGTCGTCGGCGCCGGGGTTGTCAATCCGGGCGGCATTCGGCTACTCGTCGCCATCGTCTGATCGCTGCGTGGAGGCGCCATGACGTCTACCGAATCGGAAACGCGGACCTTTCTCGCCAACTTCACCGGTCGGGCGATGACGCCGGGTCAGCCCGACTACGATCAGTCGCGCGCGCTCTGGAACGGCGTGTTCGATCGCAAGCCGGCAGTCATCGCAGCGTGCACCACGGCCGCGGAGGTCGCCGATGCCATCGCCTTCGCACGTCGCAGCGGCCTCGAGATCGCCGTACGCGGCGGTGGGCACAATTACGCCGGGCACGCCGTCTGCGACGGCGGCATGATGATTCACCTGGGCGGCATGAATCGCGTCGAGGTCGACCCCGGCCAGCGGCGCGCCGTGTGCGGCGGCGGCGCGACCTGGGCCGACGTCGACGCAGCGACGCAGGAGCACGGGCTGGCGACACCCGGTGGCTTCATCAGCCACACCGGCATCGCCGGGCTCACGCTGGGAGGTGGCATCGGCTGGCTCACCAAGCTGGCCGGGCTCTCGTGCGACAACCTGATCTCGGCCGAGGTGGTCACCGCCGACTCGGACATCGTGCGCGCGTCCAGGGAGGAGAACTCCGATCTCTTCTGGGCGCTGCGAGGCGGGGGCGGGAACTACGGCGTCGTCACCTCCTTCGAATTCGCCCTTCACCCGGTGGGTCCGCTGGTGAACCTGGGCCTCTTCTTCTTCGGCCTCGAGCGCGGCGCCGACGCCCTGCGCTTCGCGCGCGACTACGTCGGCACGCTTCCGTCGTACGCGAGCTCCTTTCTGGGAGTGGCCCTGAGCGCGCCGCCCGCACCGTTCGTCCCACCCGAGCACCAGGGTCGGCCTGGCCACGCGCTCCTCGTGGCAAGCTTCCGCTCTCCCGAGGAACACGCGCGCATCGTTGCGCCGATCCGGGAGGCGGCGCCGCCGCTCTTCGAGCTGGTGACGCCGATCCCGTTCGTCGCCCTGCAGCAGATGTTCAACGAGAGCGCCATCTGGGGGACGCTCGCCTACGAGAAGGCGCTCTACCTCGACGAGCTCTCCGACGGTGCCATCGAGGTCATCGGCGAGCACGCACCGAAGAAGAGCTCGCCGCTCTCGTTTTGCCCGACGTTCTCGCTCGACGGTGCCTACTTGAACGTGCCCGACGGCGATTCCGCCTTTGGGGGCACCAGGGCCAGAGGCTTCGTCTTCAACATCGCGGCCCACGGGCCCACCCGCGAGGTCTACCAGGCCGACCGTGAGTGGGTGCGGAACTTCTGGAGCGCCATGCAACCCCACGCACGGGGGTCGGGATCCTACGTGAACTTCATGGCCGAGAGCGACGACGAGCGGGTGAAGGCAGCGTACGGCGCGGAGAAGTACGCGCGGCTGGCGCGCATCAAGGCGACCTGGGACCCGGAGAACATCTTCCACCGGAACGTGAACATCAAGCCGGCGTAGCGACAGAGCTCGTCGAGGGAGGCAACCGATGAGGAAGGTCGTCTACTCGATGATCGTGTCGCTCGATGGTTACGTGGCGACGGCCGACGGCAAGATCGGCCCGCTCGAGCCGGACGAGGAATCGCGGTTTGCCGTGACGATTGCAGCTGGCGCTCTCTCGATCGAGGCCCCACTCGACACGCCCTACGGCGATCGCCGCGCGATGGTCCGCGACCCGTTCCACAACATCTGGCAGATCGCGCACGTCACGCGCCGCTGATCGAAGATCCGACGTGCGTCATCCGAGCCCGACTGCCCGCGCGACCAGGAACACTCCTGCCCCGACGGCGACGACCCCGATCGCTCGGGCGACCCGCTCACCGGCCGGTGCGAAACGTTCGACGGTGATCGCTGCCGCCGCGACGGCCATCGCGCGCAGGTCCATGACCCCGAGGACCAGGAGGATCGCCGTCAGACCGAGACAGCACAGGCTGCAGTGGAGGCCGAGACGCAGGCCGTGGCGCCAGGCCGTTCCGGCGTCGGCCGGCAGCGTACGGCCAGGCCCGGGCGCCTCCCGGCAGCAGGCCAGGTGACGCGCCTTCCACGCCGTGAACTGGAGGGCACCGGCGAGCAGGACGACCACGCCGGTCGCGATCGGCACCCCGTGCGCCAGCGCCGGCTGGTCCATCTCGATCGCCGCCAGCACGACGCCCAGTGGGAAGGCGGCCATTCCGAACACCGTCCAGACGAAGAAGTAACTCACGCCCACGAGTGCCGTCAGCCAGCCGAGGCGCGTCTTTCCGGTCCCGCCAACCGCCTCGCGGTAGCGCCACAGCATCGGGACCAGGGACGGCAGCATCATCGCCACCATCATCACCACCCACATGCCGAGGAACGACGCCGCCGCGCCAGGCCAGGTCTGCCCGGACATCCGCATCCACGCCATCGACATCGTCCAGCCGCCGGGCATCGGCATCCCGCCCATCGCCGACATCGACGCGCACCAGGCGATCGTCACCACCGCGCTGGCGGCGAAGAGCAGCGCCGAGACGCCAAGAAACGCCTGCTGGGAAGCCCGAGCGCTCACCGCTTTTCGTACTCGTCGTGGCGGCGCCACCAGATGCCCTGCTCGTTGCGGCCCCTGGGTGCGCGATCGAGCCACTGGTACATGCCCCAGAGGCCATCCAGTCCACGCGCGTAGGCGGAATACGTGTGGTAGACGACGCCGTCCTCGAGGGCAAAGGCACTCATGCCGGGCCGTTCGCGGACGTACGTCGCCACATCGGTTCCGGTCATGGCCGCGATCTCGGCAACGGGCCCCTCGCTGTCGCCCAGCTCCCACTTCCCCTCGCGCCGGTAGTTGTACTCGACGCCCCCCTCGCGCTGTTGCTCCTCCGTGACCCGGACAGCGAAGTCGGCGTTGAAGTCGCTGCCGAACGAGGACGCCCAGGGGAACGTCCACCTCATCCGCCGCTTGTACGCCTGCAACTTTGCCAGCGGGGCCCGCGACACCGCCGACAGGGTGACGTCGTGGTTGGCCAGGTGCACCGCGGACCCGTCGAACCCATCGGCAATCGCCGAGCAGGACGGGCACCCCGCCGTGTAGTCGGGCCCGAACATGAAATGGTAGATGAGGAGCTGCGAGCGCCCTCGGAAGAGGTCCTTCAGCGAGGCGCTCCCCTCGTCGGTCTCGAATCGATACTCCTTGTCGATCCGCACCCACGGTAGCTCCTGCCGCCGCCGCGCCAGCTCGTCGCTGCGCCGGGTGTGCTCCTTCTCGGCCTCGAGCAGCGCGAGCCGCGCTGCGAGCCACTCCTTCCGTGTTCCGGTCTTGTGCTTGCTCATCGGTCTTCTCCTTCCTTCCTTGCCAACGTGATTAGCCAGATCATGTCGCGGAGCCGGATGGCATCGCAGCGGCCATCGCGGCGATTTGCCGCTCCGAGGTCTTCGGCGCCGACATGAACTGTCGGCCAAAATCCACCGAGAACGGGTCCGGGAAGATGTCCTCCTGCCCGGCCTCGATGCCGTCGAGGATCGCGGACGCCACGTCACGCGGCGAGGCCTTCTGGAACGGAAGCCCACGGCTCATGTCGGTGTCGACAGGGCCCGCGTAGACGCCGAAGACCGAGGTGCCCTGCCGCGCGAGGAGGTTACGCGCGGCCTGGGTCAGCGAATGGAGCGCGGCCTTCGAGGCGCTGTAGGTCGGGACAAAGGGGAGACCGGTCAGGCCGGCTGCCGAGCCGACGTTGACCACCGCACCCCCTCCGTTCCTGGCCAGCGTCGGCGCCAGGCGGTGGAGCAGCTGCAGAGGCCCGAAGTAGTTCACCTCCATCTCGCGTCGCGCCTGGTCGAGGACCGCTGAATCCGCGATTCCTGTATTGAGCACCACGCCGGCGTTGTTGAAGAGAAGGTCGACGTCCGGCGCCGTCTTCACCGCCGCGCGGATCTGGTCCGCGTCGGTCACGTCCAGCCGAAGTGCCACGAGCCGCTTGTCACGGAGGTCGCGCAGCGCCTCTGGATTGCGCGCCGTGGCGTAGACCTTCTTCACACCCCGGGCCAGGAGCGCTTCCACCAGTGCTCGCCCGATGCCCCGGTTGGCACCAGTCACCAGGGCGACAGCTCCTTCGATTCTCTGTGCTTTCATCGTCTTTCCTCTCATGCTCGGTTGACCACGAGACCGATCTAGCGACGGGGCACGGGACGACGGGAGTTACAAGTGTGACGGGATTCCGATGGACTCGCTGATCACTGCCGCCGCGCGTGCTCTCGGGGCAGGCGATCCGCTCGGGGCACTGAAGCGAGTTGCCCTGCGCGACGACCCTCCGGCGCTCGCGCTTCGAGGCATCGCCATGGCGCAGCTCGGCGATCTCGTTCGAGCGAGGGCGCTTCTGCGACGTGCGGCACGTGCCTTCGGACCAAGAGAGCCCGTGGCCCGGGCGAGGTGCGTCGTTGCCGAGGCCGAGGTCGCGCTGGTCTCACGGGACCTGGGCTGGCCGGCGAAGGCGCTCGACGCGGCACGGGCGACGCTCGAGGAGCACGGTGACCAGGCGAACGCCGCGCACGCGCGGACACTCGAGGTCCGCCGGCTCCTCCTGATCGGACGTATCGACCAGGCCGAACGGATGCTGGCCGAGCTCGACCCCGCGCCCTTCCCTCCCGCATCGAGAGCCATCCACGAGCTGGTGGCCGCGGGGCTCGCGATGCGGCGCCTCCAGGCAAAGGCGGCGCGCGCTGCGCTCGCTCGGGCCGAGAGTGCAGCCCGCCAGGCAGGGATCCCTGCGCTGACGGCCGAGGTCGAGAGCGCATTCCGCGCCCTGAACGCCCCCGCCGCACGCCTGATCGCGAGTGGCGAGGAGCGACTCCTCTTGCTCGATGACGTCGAGGCGTTGCTGGCGTCGAAGGCGCTCGTCGTGGACGGGTGCCGTCATGTCGTGCGTGAGGACGGTACCGTGGTCTCGCTCGCGAGGCGTCCGGTGTTGTTCGCGCTCGCACGCGCGCTGGGCGAAGCGTGGCCAGCAGACGTGGCGAGGGACATGCTCGTCGCGCGCGCGTTCGGATCGAAGCTGGTCAATGAATCGCATCGTGCGCGGTTGCGCGTCGAGGTCGGGCGGCTTCGCACGGTGCTCCGGACACTGGGCGAGGTGAGCGCGACCAAGCGAGGGTTCGGGCTGACGCCGCGCCGCGCGCGCGAGGTCGTGGTGCTGGCGCTGCCCGTCGAGGAGGAGCACGCGGCGGTGCTCGCCTTCCTCGCCGACGGTGAATCGTGGTCGAGCTCTGCCCTCGGGATTGCGCTTGGAACGAGCCAGCGCACCGTGCAGCGGGCCCTCGACTCGCTTGCCGCAGCGGGCAAGGTGCAGTCGCTCGGTCGCGGGCGAGCGCGTCGCTGGACGACCCCGCCTACCCCCGGATTAGCGACGACCTTGTTACTCCCTCCTCCTCTGCCGATTGGCTAGGTTGGACGCATGCGTGGCTCGCAAGTCGAGATCGTCCGTGAGTATGGACCTTTCCCCGGCGTCGACCAGGTGCATGGAGTCACTTACGACGGTCAGAACGTCTGGTTTGCTGCTGGAGACACGCTCAACGCCCTCGATCCCGCGAGCGGGAAGGCGCTGCGCTCGATCGATGTCGCCGCGCACGCAGGAACGGCCTTCGATGGCCAGCACCTGTTTCAGCTCGCCGAGGATCGCATCCAGAAGATCGATCCGAAGACCGGCCGCGTGCTCGGCACGATCCCGGCGCCCGGCGGCGGCGGTGACTCGGGGCTGGCGTGGGCCGAAGGGACGCTCTGGGTGGGGCAGTATCGGGCCCGGAAGATCCATCAGATCGACCCCGAGACAGGGGCAATTCTTCGCACCATCGAGTCCAACCGCTTCGTCACCGGGGTCACCTGGGTCGACGGAGAGCTCTGGCACGGCACCTGGGAAGGTGACGTGAGCGATCTGAGACGGGTCGACCCACGAACGGGAGAAGTCCTGGAGGCGCTCGACATGCCGCCCGGAGTGCACGTTTCGGGGCTCGAGTCCGATGGTGGGGATCGGTTCTTCTGCGGAGGAGAAAGGAGCGGGAAGGTGAGAGCGCTCCGCCGGCCCAGACGAGGCTCCGCGTCGGGCAGCGGCTCCGGGAGCCCCGTCGACTCGGGTCCGCCGCGCTCCGGTGGGCCCGCGTCGAAAGGCTGACTGCCTTCGCGCTCATCGCTGGCCCGGTCCGCGCGCCGCGACTGGATCGTCCGAGGCGAGAGACGCCGGGCGGCCGCTCCGGGCCGCAGGGGCCTGGTACGGAAGTCGCACCAGCCGGCCCCATGTTCCATCTCTTTCATCTCGGACCACTGGTCGTCGGTGAACGCCGACTGTGGCTCCTCTCCGGGGTCAACGAGGAGGGCGGGTACGTGCATCCGGTCCTCGATCGGGACCTCGCGACGGGGCTCGGGGCCCTCGTCACGCGACACGGTGCGCAGAACCTCAGAGTCGAAACGGCGCTGACAGAGGTCGCAGCGCCGCTCGGGGTCCGTCCGGAGCCCTTGCCGGACCGCGCCCTGGTTCCGCGCGCCGTGCTCGCCTTCGCCTTCTCGAGCTCGCACCGGCTGTTCCGGAAGCCGAGCGCCGTCGCCTCGCTACTCGAGGCCTGCGCGTTCTTCGAGAAGACGGCGCCGTGGAGGCGTTTCCGGTCGGATGATGCCTTCGCGGTGATGATGACCGAGGGGTGGAGGTGCTGGAAACGTGAGTTCGTCGTCCGCGGATCGGGCAACGCGCCCCGTGGACTCGAGCTCCACGAGAAGCCCGGCTTCGTCGCCTGGGTTCCGAAGGTCGACTCCCTGCTGCTCACCTTCGAGCCGGGGCCACACTGGGCAGCCGAGGCGGTTCGTACGGCATACGGGCTCGGCGAGTTCCCCACGGTCATCCGCCTGAAGCCCGGCTCTCGACGCGGTCCCGAGGCCCTGGAGCTGCTCCAGCTCTCCGCTGCTCTCCGCTCGGCGGCGTTACTCGCGGATGAGCCCGCCATTCCCGAGCACGGTGCGCATGTGGAGCTCTCCGCAGATGGGTACGAGCTCATCGCCATGGCCACGCCGCCCGAACGCCTCTCCGAGGAGACGGCCAGCCATCCCGAGCCGCGGACTTCGCGCAACGCGCTCTGCCGCTGTGGCTCGGGCCTGAAGTTCGGGCGCGCGGGCCAGGGGCCGGCGCACTGGCTCGCACACCTGTCGCTCTCTTCGGCCGTAACGGCAGCCGCAACCGAGCGTCGAGCTCGTTTCCTGCGAGGCGACTCCGTCGATGTGTGATGTCGAATCGTACCGGCCACTTGCCGCGGCATCCGCTCTGCACTCCCGCCCGACGCCCGCCGTGGTGGCGATGGCGAGGAGCGAGCGATGCTGAACGGAAGCCTGTCGGACGAGATTCGTGGTTGGAGGTGGGTGGTGCACTCCGTTCTGGAGAGCATCCTGATCGTCACCCTTCTCTGCGCCGCCGGACCCCTCACGCTGTTCTTGGTCAGTGTCGGCGCGGAGGTGCAGCCGCAGAGCCCGGCTGCCGAGACGAGCGTCGGGTGACGAGCTGCCAGGCTTCTTCGAAGGGGGGTACGCCGTGCCAGGGCATCACCCGTATGACCCCATCCGACGCGCCGGACAGAGCAGAGAATTCACGGGTCAAGGCACCCGCTCCTCTCTGGCATCGAGCGTGCTTGCCTCCCCCGGGATGTCGTGGAAGGCCCTCCTCCCAGCGCTTGCCTCACTCACCTTCGCGGTCGCCTGTGGCCCCCGGAGCGAGGGCGATGATCAGGCACCTCCGCGCGACATCGCCGAGTGGTGCGCCTTCCAGGGGATCCACCTCGGTGTCGAGCCGGGGGTGATCGCCGGCGGGACCAGCTGCGGGAGGGTGGCCACGATCCTGTCCGAGTACCTCCAGGACTACGTGGCGAGCTGGGACGAGGTGCCGGCCCTCGCGGACTGGAAAGTCCGGGTGGTGAGCGAACGCCCCACCCAGGGTGCCGCCACCGGCAGCTTCTACGCGGGAGAGACCTTCTGGGGCAGCCGGACCATCGACCTCTACCAGGGCTCGCTCAGCGTTCTGCCCCACGAGGTCCGCCACGTCGCGCTGGGGCCTCCCTCCGCGGACCACCACGGCTGGTGCCCGTTCGGCGACTGGGAGGCCCGCGAAGGGATCCTCGAGGAACACGACTATCTCGGCTGTGCCCCTTCGAGGAACTGAGCCGGCGAGCGTCAGTGCATCGGCGGCGACGGAGGGAGCGGCGCCTCCGCGGTCCCGGGAGCGTGGGGGCGCTCCGCAGCGAAGACCTCCCGCAGCACGTCGTCTGCCGAGTCGGCGAGGATGAAGCGGATCTTCTCCTTCACCTCCTTCGGCACGTCCTCCAGGTCCGCCTCGTTCCTTCTCGGGAGGATCACCCTCTCGATCCGCGCCCGGTAGGCGGCGAGCACCTTCTCCTTCACCCCCCCGATGGGGAGCACCTTGCCCCGGAGCGTGATCTCCCCCGTCATTGCGGTGTCATTCCTCACCGGAACCCCACGCGCCACCGACGCCACCGCGGAGAGCATCGCCACCCCGGCGGACGGGCCGTCCTTGGGAACGGCTCCGGCCGGGACGTGGATGTGCACCTGGTTCTTCTGGAAGACCTCCGGATCCACACCCAGCGCCTGGGCATTGGAGCGAACGAAGGTCACCGCCGCCTGCGCCGACTCGCGCATGACGTCACCCAGCATCCCCGTCAGGACCGGAGCTCCACCTTGCCCCGGAACCAGCGCCGCCTCCACGAAGAGGATCTCGCCCCCCACCGGCGTCCAGGCCAGCCCGGTCGCCACCCCGGGACGGTCCACCCGCTCGGCGACCTCGTTGAAGAACCGCGGCCTCCCCAGAAGGGTCGGGATCGTCTCCGCGGTGACCCGGATGGGCCCGGGCTCTCCCTCGCCGATCCGGCGCGCCGCCTTGCGCGCCACCGCGGCCAGCTCCCGCTCCAGCTGGCGGACCCCGGCCTCGCGCGTGTAGTCGCTGATGATCCGCCGCAGCGCTCCGTCGTCGACCTCCAGCTCTCCGTCCCGGAGCCCGTGCGCCTTGATCTGCTTGGGGAGCAGGTACCGGCGCGCGATGTGGAGCTTCTCGGCCTCGGTGTACCCGGAGAGCGTGACCACCTCCATCCGGTCCAGCAGGGGCGCAGCGATGGTCTCGGTCGTGTTCGCGGTGCAGATGAACAGGATCTTCGACAGGTCGAACGGCACGCCGAGGTAGGTGTCGACGAAGGAATTGTTCTGTGCCGGATCGAGCACCTCCAGCAGCGCGGCCGCCGGATTTCCGTGGAAACTCGCTCCCAGCTTGTCCACCTCGTCGAGCATGAACACCGGGTCCATCGTCTCCGCACGGCGGAGCGCCTGGATCAGCCTGCCCGGCAGGGCGCCGACGTACGTCCGCCGGTGCCCCCGGATCTCCGCCTCGTCGTGCACTCCGCCCAGGCTGATGCGCAGGAACTTCCGGCCCATCGACCGGGCGATCGACTGACCCAGCGACGTCTTTCCCACGCCGGGCGGGCCGACGAAGCAGAGGATGGGCTCGCGGCGTGCCTCGTCCTCGGGCGTGACAGGCAGTGGCCCGGCGATCGCCGCATGCTCGGCCTCGCCTTCGCCGGTCAGCGACACCGGCGCGTGCCGCTCCTGTCGGAGCTTCCGCACCGCCAGGTAGTCGAGGATCCGCTCCTTGATCTTCTCCAGATCGTAGTGGTCCTCGTCGAGGATGGCCCGCGCCCGCGCGATGTCGATGGTGCCGCCGGTCTCCTTCCCCCAGGGCAGGGCGAGGAGCCAGTCGAGGTAGCCCCGCGCAATCCCGAACTCCGGCGACATGGGCGGGATCTGCTCCAGCCGGGCCAGCTCCCGCTCCGCCTCCCGCCGCGCCTCGGAGGACAGCGGCGTCTCCTCGATCCGCTTGCGGAGCTCGCCGATCTCCGAGCCCCCCTCCCCTTCCTCGCCCAGCTCGGTCTGGATCGAGCGCAGCTGCTCGCGCAGCAGGTGCTCGCGCTGCTGCTTCGTCATCCGCTTCTGGGTCCGGGTCGAGACTTCCTGCTCGAGCTTGCGCACGGCGAGCTCGTGCTCGAGCAGCTCGACCAGTCGGCGAAGCTTGGCCTCCACCGGGTCGAGCTCGAGGATCTCCTGGCGCGCCGGCCGGGGCAGCGTGGCGGTGGAGGCGATCAGGTACGCCAGCTGCCTGGGGTCGTTGAGCCCCTCGGCGACCACCAGGACCTGCTCGGGCAGCGCCCGGCCCAGCTCTCCGATCTCCCGGAAGAGCACGCGGAGGCGCCGGACGAGCGCCTCGGTCTCCACCCCGCTGCTGGGCTGATCGGGCACCCGCTCGGTCTCGGCGATGAAGTAGGGCTCGGTCTGGGGGAAGCGCTTGATCCGGAGGCGCTCCAGCCCCTGGAGCACGATCAGGATCGGTCCGTCGGGCGCGCGCTGGAACTGGCCGATCGCCGTCGCGCACCCCATCGAGTACACATCCCCCGGTGTGAGAGGGGTGGCTGCCCCTTCCCGCTGCGCCACCGCGCAGAGGAACCGATGGGTGCGCATCGCGTCCTCGACTGCACGGATCGCCCGTTCGTCCTGGATGACGACCGGGGCCACCGACATCGGGTACATCACCCCTTCGCGCAGCGGGAGCAGGGGAAGAATCGGAGGGATCTCGATCTCCGACGGCGCACCTTCCGGGCGTTCCGCGGTGTCGGGACTCATCGCCGGCTCTCCTTCGTCTTCGGCAGACGGATCCGGAGGATTCCGTCCTGGTACTGCACGACGACGCGGTCCACATCGATGGACCCGGGGCCGTGGGGAATGTGCGCCGCGGCGTGGAACCGGCCGTGCCGGATCTCGGCCCGGTGCATTCGCGCCCCGTCGCCGGGCACTCGCCACGGCCGCTCGCCTTGCACGATCAGGTGTTCGGGGTACAGCACGACCTCGAACTCGTCCTCGCGGAGACCGGCGATCTCCAGGGTGACGACGAACTCCGAGGTGGTCTCGACCACGTCGGTCGGCGGGCTCCACTCCGGGCGGGTCACGATCCCCGGGAGCCACCCGAAGAGGCCGATTCCCGCCGGCAGCCCCGACGACACCACGCGCTCGTAGTGGATGTGCAACCGACGAAGGCGCGCCAAGGGAACCTCTGAGCTTCTCGATCCAGACCTCACCGACCGCATAGTCCGGCGGCCGACTCTCCCGCCATGCCTCGACGACCGGTCAGCGCCGACCGTCGCCAGCAGAACAGACTCCTACCGGTCCAGCCCGAAGAAGCTCCGGAGGATCTTCACCGGCACCGTCCCGTGGCCGATGAGCTCCTCGTTGAACGCCCGCTGATCGAACCGACCACGGGCCTTGACGTCGCGCTCCAGCGCCTCGACCTCGCTCAGCCCCAGGAAGTACTGACAGAGCTGGGTCGAGTCGAGCTTCGCGCGCAGCAGCTTCTTCTCCGCCAGCGTCTTCTCCTGGAATCCCTCCTCCTCCATGAAGCGCAGCGCCTCCTCGTCGGTCATCTCTCCACGCTGGAGCTTGATGTCGAGGATGGCGTTCGCGGCGACGACCATGCCGCTCCGGGCCTCTCTCAATGCGTAGCGGGCATTCTCCTTCCCACCGAGCCCTTCCTTGATCAGCAGCCGCTCCCCGTACACCGCCCACCCCTCCGCGAAGGCGCCGCTCCAGAGCGTGCTCCGGAGCGGGCTGGGATGCTGGCGCGCGTACCATGTCTGGGTGTGGTGGCCCGGGTAGGCCTCGTGGGCGGAGGTCATGGTGATCGCGTAGTAGTCGTTGGCGCGGAGGTAGCTCTCCACCTTCTCCGGCGGCCAGGAGGGATCCACCGGGTCCACGTAGAAGGTGCCGTCCCAGGCGCTGGAGGTATCCAGCATGCCGGGGGCGAGGTACTCGGCGCCGACCCCGCCCCGCTTGTATTCGGGCTCGGGCTCCACCCGGAGCGTCTCCGGCGGAGGCAGGGTGAGCAGGTTCTTCTCGGCGATGAACGCGCGCAGGCTGTCGAGCTTGTCCGCGTGCGCCTGGACGAGCTTGTCGGCCGGTGGGTGGTTCTTGCTGATCTCCTCGAGCACGCGGCGGATCACCTGCCCCTGGACTGCGCCGGGCGCGTTCTCCGCAGGCGGCGACTCCTTGGGCCAGAGCTCCCTGGAGAGGGTCCGGGCGATGGCATAGAGGTTTCCCCGCTCGAGCTCGAAGGACTTCTCGGCCGCGTTGAGGAGCTGCTCGGGAGTCATGTCCGTCTGCAGCGCGAGGGGGAACTTCTTTCCGTAGAGCGCCTTGCCGAGGCGCCAGTCGTGCGCCGCCTTCGCCGCCTGGAAAGTGGAGAGAAAGCGCTGATAGGACTCCAGCGCCTTGACCGCCGCGAGACGCGTCTTCTCCGCATCGGGATGCTTCGCGGTGAAGGCCTTCAGCTCGGTGTCGAAGAAGGAGATCCGGCCGGCGTTGTCCTTCACCGCCTGCTGGAGCCGGACTGGCTCGGGGGCGACCAGCGACGCTTGTTTCACCGCGAGGTGATGGGGGAGCGCCGCGAGCTCCGCGGCCAGCCATCTGGCGCGCTGGTCCTCGGAGGCGAACGTTCCGTGGATGAGCTCGCCCAGCCGGGAGGCGACGTACTCCCGTGGGTCGTAGAACGGGAAGGAGTCCTCGAGGCGCGGGTCCCACGTCCATTCGCGGAGATCCTCGAGGTAGAAGAGCTCGAGCGCGATCCCGTCCGAGAGGATGCGGGCATCCGCCCGATCGTCCGGGGACAGCTTCGCGAGATCGAGTGCCTTGACCTCCCTGGCGAGCGCGTGGAGCTCCTTGGTCCGCCGCTGGATGGCCGGGGGATCGATCTCCATGACCCGGCCGTCCTCACGGTGCACCCCCATGTACGTGGCCAGGTGGGGACGCGCCCGGAACAGGCCATCCAGGTAGCGGGTGCTCAGGGCCTGGACGGATGGGGTGGCGGCGAGGACGGCGGCCAGAATCGGCAGGGCAGACATGGCGCGGAACGCTAGCAACGCAACCGCTCGCAGAATCAGCCCTTTCCGGGAATGGCTACCCTGGGCGAAGAAGGGGATCCAGGCGTGTCGATCCGGGCCGACCCCGTTCGTCGCCATCTCAGAAGCAGGCGACCCGGCCGGTCCAGGTCGGCTCGGCCTCGCGACACCGAAAGGAGCACGACGATGCGAGTCATGGTGATGGTCAAGGCGACGAAGAACTCCGAGGCTGGCGCTCTGCCGAGCGAGAAGGACTTCGCCGAGATGGGCAAGTTCAACGAGGAGCTGGTCAAGGCCGGGATCTTGCTGGCCGCCGACGGCCTCCACCCCAGCAGCAAGGGCAAGCGCGTGCGCTTCTCGGGCGGGAAGAAGACCGTCATCGACGGCCCATTCACCGAGACCAAGGAGCTCGTGGCCGGCTACTGGGTGTGGCAGGTCAAGTCGATGGACGAGGCGCTGGAGTGGGTGCGGCGCTGCCCCGATCCGATGCCCGGGGAGGAATCGGAGATCGAGATCCGGCCCGTCTTCGAGGCGGAGGACTTTGGTAAGGAGTTCACGCCAGAGCTCCGCGCGCAGGAAGAGCGCCTGCGTGCCGAGATCGAGCGGAAGCAGAAGAAGTGAGACGGAACGGGCTTGGCTGATGAGCGGGGCTGCCACGCGCATGGCCATCGAGACGGTCTGGCGAATCGAGTCCGCCCGGCTGATCGGTGGTCTCGTGCGCGTGGTTCACGACGTCGGCCTCGCCGAGGACCTCGCGCAGGAAGCGCTGGTCACCGCCCTCGAGCGCTGGCCAGAGACAGGGATCCCCGAGAACCCCGGCGCCTGGCTCATGGCGACGGCGAGAAACCGGGGGATCGACCAGCTCCGCCGGAAACAGATGCTGGAGCGCGAGCACGCGGCGCTCGAGAGCGAGATCGGCAGCCGGCCCCCCCGCCCGCCCGATCTCGAAGCCGCGATCGACGAGGACGTCGGCGATGACGTCCTGCGGCTGATGCTCATCGCCTGCCACCCGGTCCTGTCGACCGAGGCACGGGTGGCGCTCACCCTGCGCCTCCTCGGGGGACTCACCACCGAGGAGATCGCGCGGGCCTTCCTGGTTCCGGAGCCGACGATCGCCCAGCGGATCGTCCGGGCCAAGCGAACGCTCGCCGAGGCGAAGGTCCCCTTCGAGGTCCCACGAGGCGACGACCTCTCCGGCCGCCTCTCCTCGGTCCTCGAGGCCATCTACCTGATCTTCAACGAGGGATATGCCGCTACGCGGGGGGACGACTGGACGCGCAGGGAGCTGTGTGAGGACGCGCTCCGCCTCGGCCGGATCCTCGCCGGGCTCGCCCCTGGGAATGCCGAGGTGCACGGGCTGGTGGCCTTGATGGAGCTCCAGGCCTCCCGGCTGCACGCGCGCATCGGGCCGGGCGGAGAGCCCATCCTTCTCCTCGATCAGGACCGATCTCGCTGGGACCAGCTCCTCATCCACCGCGGTCTGGCCGCCCTGGAGCGCGCCGAGGCGCTCGCGCGGCCGCTCGGCCCGTACACGCTCCAGGCCGCGATTGCCTCCTGTCACGCCAGAGCCCGGACGGCGGAGGCAACCGACTGGAAGAAGATCGTCGCCCTGTACGACGGGCTGGTCGAGATCACGCAGTCCCCGGTGGTCGAGCTCAATCGCGCGGTGGCGGTGTCGATGGTGTTCGGGCCTGCCCAGGGACTGGAGCTCGTCGACGCCCTGGTCGATGAGCCGGCCCTCCGCGGGTATCACCTCCTGCCGAGCGTCCGCGGGGACCTGCTGGAGAAGCTCGGGCGCATCGATGAAGCGCGTGCCGAGTTCGAGCGCGCGGCCTCCCTGGCGCAGAATTCACGGGAGCGAGAGCTCCTTCTCGACCGGGCACAGGCTTGCACGCGGAAGAGCCACCGGAAATCGCTCTCGTGAGCAGGGGCGGAGCGGTACTCACCGACTGCATCCTGCAGCCGCGCTGCTCATCCCTGTTCGAGGATCCGGCTCGCCCCAGCTCCGTCCCTGCGCAAGCGGCCGAGTTTACTGCCGCGACAATCGCGTCCTCATTAGTCGGGCTTCAGCGAGTGCACGACGGGCTGCGATTGTAACGCAACCGCCACCTGCAGCTCAGGCCTTGGCCCATTGAAGACCTCAGCGCCCGAGCGCGCCTGACTTTCATCGGCAGCATCAGACTCCAGGTTGGTTGCACGCACGGGCGACGAGGTGGAGCACCTTCGATCAAGTCCCAGGTCGGGCACTGGACGTTCGGCCGGCTGGTGCCCAACCTCCCTGCTCGCTAGTTGCTCGCCAGGAGGGATCCCCATGTCCTCCATCCCCACCACCGACGTCTTGCGGGACCTCGAGGCCATCTCCCGGCTCCGCGCGGTCCCGACGATTCTCCGGGTGATCAGCGAGACCACGGGCCTGCGGTTCACGCTGGTCGCCCGCGTGACCGACGACCAGTGGGTCGTCTGTGCCTTCCACGACGAGCTCTCGTTGGGCCTCAGGCCGCGTGGGGCGCTGGCTGTCGCCACGACGCTGTGCAAGAAGGTGCGCGCGATTCAGGCCCCCGTAGCGATGGGCCACGCGAGCACCGACGTCTACTGGCCCACTCCCAGGATGTACGGGTTCGAGAGCTACATCTCGGTGCCGCTCTTCCGAACCGATGGCCGGTACTTCGGGACGGTGTGCGGACTCGACCCCAGGCCCTTGCCGGTGACTCAGCACAAGGTCACGGACATGATGCGGCACTTCTCTGAGCTCATTTCGCTTCAGCTGGCCGCCGATGCCCGGGAGCAGGCGGCCCACGCCGAGGTGGTGAAATCCGAACAGGCCGTCCGGCTCCGTGAGCAGTTCATCGCCGTTCTCAGCCATGACCTCCGCAACCCCCTCGCCTCGGTGGGAGTGACAACCGAGGCGCTGTTGCAGCGGCCGCTCAACGAGGCGGAGCGCAGGTCCCTCGAGCGCATTCGTTTCAGCGTCCAGCGGATGGCGACCATGGTCACCGACTTGCTCGACGTCACGCGAGCGAAGCTGGGTTCGGGGCTCGGGGTGGTCATGGCCGACGCCAGCGATCTCGAGAGCACGTTCCGCCACGTGGTTTCCGAGCTGGAGCAGGCGAACCCGCAGCGGACGGTGAACGTCACCATCGGGAAGCTAGGGACGGTGCGCTGCGACAGCGAGCGTCTGGGGCAGCTGCTCTCGAATCTGCTGGCCAACGCGCTGGTGCATGGCGCCCCGGATCGACCTGTCGATGTCCGCGCCGAGCGGTCTGCAGGACCCCGGGGAGACACACTCCTCATCGAGGTCCGGAACCAGGGCACTGCGATCCCCGCGGCGGTCCGGGAGCGCCTGTTCCAGCCCTACACCCGCGGGGGTTCCGGCTCTCCACACGGGCTAGGGCTCGGCTTGTACATCGTGAAGCAGATCTCGGACGCGCACGGTGGGTCACTGGAGGTGGAGTCGACCAACGAGGGCGGAACGTGCTTCCGGTTCCACTTGCCCGTGGTGCGCTCGAGACGCTTCGAGGCTCCGCTGCCCGAACAGCGGCTCTGGGCCGGATAGACAGTCCGGGCGGGCGCTCGTGGAGGCGACGGGCCACGACCTGGATCCGCAGCAGGTGTCCGACCTACAGCGGCTCGCGGACCACCGTCGCTGCGTCCACCTCCTCGACCGAGCTCAGCAGGTAGACGTGCCGGAAGCCCTCCTTCTGGAGGTCGCCCACCCCCTGGTGCATGTGCAGGCGCTGCGCGCGGACCACATGCGTGCCGACGTCGCGGTCGAGCCGTCCCGCGTTGCGCTCGTGGCAGATGGTCTCCGGCAGGTCGAAGACAATTGCTATCGGCAGCATGTGGTATTCGCGCGCCACCGCCACCGCCTTCTTCCGCGACTCGAGCTGCACGCTGGTCGCGTCGAGCACCGTGAGCCGTCCCACGGCCAGCCGCTTCCGCACCACGTAGTAGAGCGCGTCGAAGGCGTCCTCGGTCGCGTTCTGGTCGTTCTCGTCGTCGGAAACGAGGCCGCGGTAGACGTCGGAGCTGAAGATCTCGGTCGGCTTGAAGTGCCTGCGGGCGAACGTGGACTTCCCGCTCCCGGAGGGGCCGATGAGAACGACGAAGGACAGCTCGGGGATCGAGAGCTTCACCGCCGCGCCATGATGGTCACCAGGAGGATGGCGGAGCCGACGCAGCTGAGCGTCCGGACGTGGTTCCACCGGGTCCACTCCACCAGGTAACGCGACCAGAGGCCCGTCGGGCCCGAGGGGTCGGGCCCGAGCGCTGCCAGCGCGTCGTTCAGCGGCACGTTGCGGACCATCGTCACTCCGAAGCAGCCGAGCAGATAGAGGAGGCTGGCGGCGAGGAGCAAGGCCCCGTCCAGGCTCCCCCACCAGCGGAGGGACGCGAGCGCGAGCGCGAGGGACAGCAGCGCGGTGCCCAGAAAGACCAGCATGAAGCCGGGGTTGATGACCGTGACGTTGATCGCGTTCATCGCCGCGATTCCGGCCCGGGGCGGAATGCCACCCAGCGCGCGCATGACGAAGGAGGAGAAGGCGAAGAAGACGCCTCCGGCCAGTCCCGTCCCGACCGTGGCGGCACAGCAGCAGACGAGCACCATCCGTTCGAAGTTCATGCGATCCACCTCTTGCTACTCGATGCCGCCTTCCAGCTAGCGCGGCAGCGTGGTCAGCGCCAGGCCGTCCCCGAGGGGCCAGCTGGTCCTGGAAGTAGCCTTCGGCTGCAGTCAGTGTCCGTCCCTGCGTCGCTGACCCAGGCCGGAACGCGGCGGGCACCTGTCATATGCCCGCCCGCCTCGAGCGACCAAGGCCCCGGGGACACCCCCAGGAGGCCTTCCATGTGCAGACGTCTATCCGTCTTGACCGTGCTGTGCGCCGCGTGCGGCTCGGGAACCATCCCGGAGTCCGCGACGTCCGAATCGTTCCTGACCGGGCTCCCCTCTCGCCAGACTCTCGAGGTCTCGGGCCCGAGCGCACGCGCTCCCGCCGCCCTCACCGTGCGCTCGTCGGCGCTGGTGGGTGAGACTGCCGGGCTTTACGTCCTCACCCGGAAGGCGTCGGAGGACGTGAACGGGCTCGTCGGACACACGCTCGACACCCTGCACGCCATCGCCCGGAGCCCGCCGGCCGCGGTTGGACCGGACAGCGCCGCCTGGGGCCCGATCACCGATGCGCTCTCTCCCGTCGCCGGTCGCCTGGTCATCCACCGCGTCGGTCCCGGGGCGCACCAGTTTCGTCTGGACCTGCGCCCCCGTTCCTCCCCCGACTCCGAGTTCGAGACCTTCCTCCTGGGCGCCTCGACCGGCGCCGGCCCCGGCGGCCCGGCGGAGGGCTCGTTCTCGGTGGACCTCACGCTCGCCCACCGCCTCGACCCCGTCGCCCAGCCCAGCGAGGGCCAGCTCGTCGCCGGATGGACCATTGCGCCCGAGCAACGGGCGGTGCGCGTCCACCTCGCCGACGTCCACACCGACTCGGGGCTGGCGAGCAACGGTGAGCTGGGCGCGCTGACCGGCGCCGACGGCTCGGGAGTGCTCGCCATCGACGCCCAGGGAGATCTCGACGGTGATCCAGCCACGGTCGAGACCGGAAGGGTCCGCTCGCGCTGGCTGCCGACCGGCGCAGGCCGGGCCGACGTCGAGACCCACGCCGATGCCGGCCAGGGCATGCTGGTGACCGAGTGCTGGGACGCGAGCTTCGGCCGGGTCTACGCCACCGCCAGGACTCCCGACGGGGGCATCGGCGAGGAGGGCGACGCGAGCGACTGCGTCTTCAGCGAACCGTTGCGCTAGCGTCCGTCATGGGCCCGACGCGTGGCAGCGGACGACCTCGAGCAGCAGATCGCTGCGCTCCATCCGGCGACCTTCGCCTGGGCCCTGGCCTGCACCCGCTGGAACGCGACCGAGGCCGAGGAGGTCCTCCAGTCCGTGTACCTGTCCCTCCTCGAAGGCCGCGCCCGGTTCGACGGGTGCTCCACCTTCAAGACCTGGCTGTTCTCCGTGGTGCGCAACATGGCCGCCGGCGCTCGGCGGCGACGCTGGCTGGAGGCGCGGGCATCCTGGCGGATGTTCCTCGGTGGGGCGCCGGAGCCCGGGCCGCATGAGGCGGTCACCTCGGAGGAGCGTGGGGAGCGCATCCGCCGTGCGCTCGGCACCCTTCCCGCCCGCCAGCGCGAGGTGCTCGATCTGGTGTTCTTCCACGAGATGACCATCGAGCAGGCGGCCCAGGTCATGGAGGTGTCGACGGGGACGGCGCGCACGCACTACCACCGTGGCAAGCTGCACCTCCTCGAGCTGCTCGGACCGGAGGACCCGAGATGAGACCGGCAGACGACGAGGCACGCCTCCGCGCCGCCCTGGCCGAGGCTCACCGGCAGGATGTGGAGCGGACTCCCTCCTTTGCCCGGATGTGGTCGCCGACCCGGCGCCCCCGAAGTGCGCGCAGCCGGCGTCTCGTTCTTGGCGGTCTCGTCGCGGCAGCCGCGGTCGCCATCTGGGCCGTGACCCGTCCTGCTGCCCCGCCCCCGTGGCATCCCACCGGAACGCGCTGGGTCGCGCCGACCGACTTCCTCCTCGAGACCCCCGACATGGTCACCCTTCGCACCCTCCCCACCCTGGAAAACCGAGGCCTCCCATGACCTGCCGCGCGCTCTGGATCTGCGTGACGGTGCTCGGGCTCGCCCTTCCGACGCGCGCCGAGGAGCCCCCGCCGGCCGCCGATCCCTTCGCCGGGAAGCTCTTTCCCCCCGAGCTGATCATGTCCCATCAGGCCGAGCTGGGACTCGACGACCGCCAGCGCGAGGCCATCCTCAAGGAGCTCGAGCGGGCACAATCGCAGTTCCCCCGGCTCCAGTGGCAGCTCCAGGCCGCGAGCCAGCAGCTGTCCCGCTTGCTCGACGCGCCCCAGGTCGACGAGGCGAAGGCGCTCGCGCAGGCCGCGGAGGTGATGAAGCTGGAGACGGAGATCAAGCGGACGCACCTCACCCTCCTGATCCGGATCCGGAATGCGCTGACCGAGGTCCAGCGGAGCAAGCTCCAGGCAATCCGCCGCGGCGGGCCGTAGGCGCCGGGGCAGGGAGCTGTCATGAGCGAGGTCTTCGCTTCTTCCGGATGGTCGTCGAGGTCGCCTTCCTGCGCGGCGGAACCTCACCGTGCCCAGGAGTCGGCTCTATTCCCTGCATCGACTTGCCTTCTCGCCAAGACCCGGATGAGAACGGACGCGGCCCTTTTCGCGGGAGGCGCCATGAAGTTCCGGCTGAAGGTCAACGGGCAGACGCGGGAGCTCGAGGGTCCAGACGACCTTCCGCTCCTCTGGGCGCTCCGGGACGGGCTCGACCTCAAGGGGACCAAGTTCGGCTGCGGCATCGGGCAGTGCGGGGCCTGCAGCGTGCTGATCGACGGGGTCGCGCGCCGCTCCTGTGTCACCCCGGTGTCCTCGGTGGGGAAGTCGGCGATCACCACCATCGAGGGACTGTCGCGAGATGCAACCCACCCTCTCCAGCGGGCCTGGGAGGAGCTGGACGTCCCACAGTGCGGGTACTGCCAGGCCGGACAGCTGATGGCGGCGGCCGCGCTGCTGGCAGAGCACCCCAACCCGACCGATGCCCAGATCGACGAGGCCATGGCCGGCAATCTCTGCCGCTGCGCCACCTACCTCCGCATCCGGCGGGCGATTCATCGCGCTGCCGAGGTGGGCAAGACCGCCGGGGCCGGCACCACCGGGAGCGGGCGATGAGCGAGCTCACTCGACGTGCCTTCCTCCGGGCCTCGGCCCTCGCCGGCGGTGGCCTCCTGCTCTCCAGCTTCTGGGATCCCCTCGAGGCAGCCGAGGCCGGGGGCAAGCCGGGGGCCGGGCCCTCTCTCAACGCCTTCATCCGCATTCACCCCGACGGAACCGTCACCATCGCCGCCAAGAATCCAGAGATCGGCCAGGGCGTGAAGACCATGCTCCCGATGCTGATCGCCGACGAGCTCGACGTGGAGTGGAAAAGGGTCCGGGTCGAACAGGTTCCGCTGGACACCACCCGCTTCAAGGACCAGTGGGCGGGCGGGAGTCAGGCGGTGCCGAAGAACTGGCTGCCCATGCGACAGGTGGGCGCGGCCACCCGCTCGATGCTGATCGTCGCCGCGGCGCAGAAGTGGAAGGTGCCCGCGGGGGAGTGCACCACCGCGAAGGGGAAGGTCCTCCACAAGAAGACCGGCCGCTCCCTCGGATACGGAGCGCTCGCCACAGCCGCCGCTGCCGTCCCGCCGCCGGATCTCGCCTCGGTCAAGCTCAAGGACCCGTCGGAGTTCACCATCATCGGCGCCCCCATCCCGGGCGTCGACAACCGGGCGATCGTGACCGGCAAGCCCATCTTCGGCGTCGACGTGACCGTGCCCGGGATGCGTCACGCGACGTTCGTGAAGTGCCCGGTGTTCGGCGGGAAGGTGAAATCCGCCAATGTCGACCAGATCCGGAAGATGCCCGGGGTGCTCAAGGCCTTCGTGGTCGAGGGCGGCACTGACCTGGAAGGCCTCCTGGGCGGGGTGGCGATCGTCGCCGACACCTTCTGGAACGCCCAGACCGCCCGGCGTGGCCTCCGGGTGACCTGGGACGAGGGACCCACCGCCACGCAGAGCACGGCGGCGTTCGACGCACGGGCCGCCGAGCTGGCCAAGGAGCCTCCGCAGCGCTCGCTCCGCAAGGACGGAGACGTGAAGGCCGCCCTGGCCAAGGCGCGGGTGGTCACCGCGGAGTACGCCTACCCATTCCTCGCCCACGCCCCGCTCGAGCCGCAGAACTGCACCGCTCACTTCGCGGACGGCAAGCTCACCCTGTGGGCGCCGACCCAGACTCCCGAGGACGGACGGGAGCTGGTGGCCAAGACGCTGGGCCTCAAGGAAGAGGCGATCAGCATCCACCTGATCCGCGCCGGCGGGGGGTTCGGACGGCGCCTGTACAACGACTACCTGGTCGAGGCGGCGTGGATCGCCCGCGAGGCCGGCGTGCCGGTCAAGCTCCTCTGGACCCGGCCGGACGATTTCCAGCACGACCTGTACCGGCCGGGTGGGTACCACTTCTTCTCCGCCGGCCTGGACGCCGCTGGAACGCTCACCGCTTTCCGCGACCACTTCATCAGCTTCGGCAGGGACAAGGAGTTCGCCCCCTCCGCGGCCCTGTCCGACGCGGAATTTCCCGCCCGCTACGTTCCGGACGTCGCGCTCGACGCCTCGCTGATGCCGCTGGGCATTCCCACCGGAGCCCTCCGCGCCCCCCGAAGCAACGCGATCTGCTTCGCCTTCCAGAGCTTCCTCGACGAGGTGGCCCACGCCGCCGGGAAAGACCCGCTCGAGTTCCGCCGGGCGCTCCTCGCCGCCGGTCCCTCGGGGCCTCCGCCCACGCCGCCGCCCGGAGCACCCGCCGGCGGCGCACCGCCGCCACCGACGATGAACCCGGCACGGATGCTCGGAGTGCTGGAACTCGCCGCAGAGAAGTCGGGCTGGGGCAAGCAGCCTCCATCCCGCGGCACCGGGATGGGCGTGGCGTTCTACTTCAGCCACCGCGGCCACTTCGCCGAAGTGGCGCAGGTATCGGTCAGCAAGAAGGGCAAGCTGCGGATCGAGAGGGTCTGGGTGGCCGGAGACATCGGCAGCACCATCATCAATCCCAGCATGGCGGAGAACCAGGTCCAGGGCGCGGTGCTGGACGGGATCTCGGAGATGCTGGGCCAGGAGATCACCTTCGACGCTGGCCGGACCGAGCAGAGCAACTTCCACGAGTACCCGATGCTGGGCATCCAGCAGGCCGTTCCGGTGGAGGTTCACTTCCGCAAGACCGACTTCCCACCCACCGGCCTCGGCGAGCCCGCGCTGCCACCGGTCATCCCGGCGGTGTGCAACGCCATCTTCGCCGCGACCGGAAAGCGGGTGCGCTCGCTGCCGCTGTCGAAGCACGATCTTTCCTGGGCCTGAGGCCAGCGGGCGTCACCACGGCTGGAAGTCTGGTACCGTCCCTCGCCGTGCTCCGGAGGGGGACAGAACGCACCCTCGAGGTGCCGGTCGATCCGATCCGGGAACGCCCCGGGTTCACCGCGCAGGTGGCCGACGCGATCGTCCGGCGGCTTCTCGAGTCGCCGCTGGCAGATTCGCTGATCGACCGGATCGTCCAGGCGCTGATGCGGAGTGGCGAGCTGGACCGGCTGATCACCCAGGTGGTGGCCGACCTCGAGGCGAGCCCCGTCGTGGATTCGCTCGTGGACCGGCAGGTGGCGAGGGTCCTCGACGCGGTCCGGGAGAGCGAGGCGCTGCAGCTCCTGATCCGGGAGCAGGCCGGCAAGTACCTCGAGCACCTCGGAGAGCACCCGGAGCCAGTGCAGCGACTCATCCGGGAGCAGAGTCGGGGGGTGGTCGAGGAGTTCCTGGAGGCGCTCCGCGCACGCGCGCTGGCGGGGGACGACGCCGTCGACCGCTGGGTCGGGCGCGCAACGGGCCGGACGTGACTCCGCGCTACGGCGGCGTGGTGAGCCGGGGGCTGGCTCTCCTGGCCGACACGGTGGTCCTCGCGCTGCTCCTCGCCGGAACGAGTTGGGTCGTGCCCGAGCTCGCAAGCCGTCTCTTCGGCATCCCCACCGACCCGGCGCGCTGCGGCTCCGGGACGGAGTGGTGGCGGGTGCGCGCGCATCTGTGCCACGCGCTGGGCTGGCTCACTCCCCTGGCGGCCCTCGCCTTTCCCCCGCTGTACCGGGTGGGCTTCTGGAGCGTGACCGGACGCACACCGGGGATGGCCCTCCTCGGCCTGCGGCTGCTCCGCACCGACCTTCAGCCGATCGGCTTCTCGATCGCGATCCGTCGCTGGGCGCTGCGGGTGGGCAGCGTTCTCGCGCTGGGGCTGGGATTCCTGCCGGTCCTGTTCTCCACCCGCCGCCAGGCGTTCCATGATCGCTTCGCGGGCACGGTGGTGGTCCACGACTGGGTGACGCCGACGTGGCATCCTGGCGAGGGCCGCTGAACGCACCGGGCCACGGCCGCGCGCGGGACTTCTGCCGCGTCACCTTGTTCGCCTGCTTCCCGAGCGCCGTGCGGGTGCTCGCCGGCAGGTGCTTCAGGGTCTGCTTCCGCTTCGCCGCGGCCGCCGCCTTCTTGATGTTCCACCTCGCCGCCGACTTCTGACGCGCTGTGGCCATCTCTTGCCTCGGCTACCGCTTCGAGCGACGGCCCCCCTTGCGACTGGCCCTCTTGCCCGCATTGGTGATCTTCGCCGCGCGCGCCTTGGACAGCCCCTTGCGCCGCAGGGCCCGGTACTGCCTCGGATTCTTGGTGGCCTTGCCGCCCTTCCGGGCACTGCTCTCCTTCCGACCTGGCATACGGTGAACCTCCTCACGCAAATCTTGGGAGGCCCTGGAATTCTGCAACCCCGTCGGTTCAGTCCCGGGTCTGCAGCAGCGGCAGGCCGATGCGGACCCGGAAGCCGGTCCCCACCCAGGGCTCCACCCGGAGCGTCCCGCCCGCCCGGTGGACAAGGGCCTCGCAGGTGGCGAGGTCCCCCTGGGGGGTCGGACAGCGGTCGGTCCGGGTGATGACCAGCTCGAGACGGCGGTCATCCGTGGTCATCGAGAGGAGGAGATCGCCGACGCGCGCGTACGACAGCCCCGGGCCGCGGGCCGTCTCCAGCAGGACCCGGACCAGCGCATGACGCAACCTGGGCTCGTCGGCGTGGACCAGCGCCGAGATCATCGGCTCCATCCGGACGCCACACGACCGCTTCACCTGCGAACCGGCCAGCCGGAGCGCGCTCTGCAGGCACGCGCCCGGATCCACCGGGCCCGGCAACGAGGCAACCGGTCGGAGGAACTCCCGTAGCTCCTGGACAGGCAAGTGAGCGGTGCGCGCCAGGAGCATGGCGATTGCCAGCACCCGCCCGCACTCCTGGAGCTCCAGCTCGGGGTCGCTGTCGGCGAGCGCTCCCACCTCGTCGGCCACGACTCCCATCAACCCGAGGAGCTGCTGCAGAGGAGCCTCGATCTCCTCGGCCAGCGCGGCGGCCAGAGCGCCGGCGAGACGCTCCCGCTCCACCATATCATCGAGCGGCGCCGTTGCCGCGCCGGTCCACTCGTGGCTGATGTAGCCGAAGTGCTGGGTCGGATCGTCGCCGATGGGAAACGGGAGCAGCCGGGTGGTGAACGACCGCAGCCCGTACGTGGTCGAGAGCTGCCACCGCACGTCCAGCGGCTTCCCCAGCTGGTGCGCCGCCTCGAGCGACATCAGCCAGGCCTGCACGAGCGCAGGGGGAATCCCCAGGTCCAGCGCCGAACGCCCGGCGACCTCGGATGGGTCTCGTCCCACCTGCGCTGCGCTGGCCGCGTTCGCCTTGAGGAAGCGCGCGTCCTCTCCATTCCGGGAGAGCACCCCCATCGGGAGCGGGCCATGGCTGAAGAAGTCCTCCCAGGGAACCTGGTGGATGACTGCGTTCGACGGTGACTCGGGCATCTGCGGTGTGGGCCTCGGACGAAACGCGGCTGAGTACCCGCTCCCCGCCGTGAAGGCGAGGGGCACATAGAAGGCTCGCTTATCGGTTGGACCAGCGAGTTCCCGCTCGAGGGAACGAGGTCACACGAAAGTTGCGTGCGTGACCCCGGCCGCTCTGCCCTCGAGCGGCCGGGGCGCGCACGCTCTCAGAGCGAGTTCACGAACGCGAAGAGCGCCGTCTGCTGCTCGCCCGAGAGCCTGGCAAAGCGGTCTCGTGCCTTCCTGGCCTGACCATCGTGCGCCAGGATCGCCTCGGCGAGCGTCTTGGCCCGCCCGTCGTGCAGGTAGAGCGTCACCGCCGAGATGCCCCACAGCGGAGCGGTCCGGAACTCTCTGCCCCGCGCGTCTCCGATCTCGATCCCGTCGCCGAGCGACCCCATGTCGTGGAGCAGGAAGTCCGAGTACGGATGGAAGGTGACGTGGTTCAGCGCCGCCACCGCCGAATCTCCGGTCCGGAAGGTGTCCCAGTGGCAGTGAGAACACCCGAGGCTGGAGAAGACGCGCTTGCCGCCCCACGCCTCGGCCGTCAGCAGCTTTCGAGGAAACGGCGCGAGGAGGGACATGAAGTCCGCGAACTCCACCACCCCGGACCCGTCGTCGTTCAGCGTGGGCAGGGGGTTGCAGTCCAGGAGGGCGCAGTCGCCTCCCGGGCAGAGCTCGTCGGGGAACTCGGGGTTGGTGATGCCCATCTCGTTCAGGTACGCGTCACCGGAGAACTGGTGCAGGGTGGTCTCCTGGTTCTTCCAGCCGAAGCGCCCGACCGCGGGCCGGTTTCTCTTGATGTCGTGCACCACCGCCACCCGTCCCGCCTCGTCGGGGAAGAGCGCGGCCTCGATGCGCGCCACGTAGTGGAAGGTGCTCTCCGCAACTGCGTCCACCAGGCCCAGCCCGAAGAGCGGCGTGGTCCGGCGCTGCGAGACCAGCGTCGCATCCGCCGGCACGGTCTCTGCCACGTAGTCACAGGCTCCGGTGGCGCCGATGCCCTTGGCCTGGATCAGCGAGCCGCCGGCGTGCGCAAGAGGGTCGAAGCGACCGTTCACCATCGTGCCGAAGCGCGTCTCCAGCAGCGCGCTGCCTCCGCCCACCGTCGGGACGCTGTGACACCGGGCACACGAGGTGTCGTTGAACACCGGCCCGAGACCTTCCTCGGGCGTCTCGTCGGCCTCGAACTCCTCCTTCCCATCGGCGAACCGCTCGCGTTCGCCCTGCGTGAGACCAGAAAGCGCCTCTCCGGCTGCCGGTTGCAATCGCACGTGCAGCGCGGTTCCCTCCGGGTCCAGGTCCTGATCCGCCTCCGGTTCCGCCGGGGGTGAGCCGACGTTCCCGGGCCCGCACCCCGCCCCGGAGAGCAGGAGGACGAGCCCGACGGTCCTGGATGTCTGTACGAGTTTCATGGGCCACCTCTGTCCGATCCCCCCCATGCGAGCCGGTCCATCCGGCTCTCGGGCCCGTGTGAACCTCGTCGCTGTGCCCCCTCAAGGTTCGGTGTGGGAGAGGTCTCCGCCCCGCATGCGGAGAGCTTCCCTCACGCAGAGCGCGATGCGGGATCGACCCCTCGACCGGATCGCGTGCGTGGCGAAATTTCGCGCGAGACAATCGTTCTCCTTTGTTCCTCGGGGGGCGGACCCCACGATCGCCTCGGTTACTCGCTCGGCCGTCGCACGGCCGTCGGTACGGCGTTGCACTCTTTGCGGAGCGACCGGACGCAGACCCGCGCGCTCCTCGAGCGCGACATCGGGCCGAGTCGGACCTCGCAGATCACCCTGTTCCCGCCGACCGGGTCGACCTGCGCCCTGCCGCCCTGCCGCCCTGCCGCCCTTGGCCTGCGCCCACCCGAGCCGGAAGGCAGTAACGAATTTGTCGCCTTGTACTCAAGCTCAGACAATTTTGTCGTACGCGCCTTTGAGTCCCCGAACCTCAGGAGGCGCCGACCTTTTGGTCAGGTGCGGCCCCCCTCTCCGAGGATCTCGGGCCAGCGAGCGGTCCAGACAAAAACGTCGCGATGCTAATCAGTCGCTACAATTCTGTAGTGTGGCGTCCGGAGCACCACCCACCGCTCCGAGGAGAATGCGACGCGTCACGTGTGGCATCTCGCTTGCTGGAGTGCGTTGGCCCATGACGAGGAAGGACGTGGTCGTCGTCGGCAACGGGATGGTGGGTCACCGCTTCATCGAGCTGCTGCTCGAGAGCGACCGCCGCGACGACTGGGCCGTCACCACCTTCTGCGAGGAGCCGCGGCTCGCCTACGACCGGGTCAACCTCACCTCCTTCTTCGCCGGGAAGACCGCCGGCGACCTCTGCCTGGTGCCGCCCCACCGCTACGAGGATGCCGGGGTCACCGTGCACCTCGGCGACCGGGTCGCGGCCATCGATCGTCAGCGCAAGCGGGTACTGTCCGCAGAAGGAAGACGCATCCCGTACGACGTGCTGGTCCTGGCGACCGGCTCGGCGCCCTTCGTACCTTCCATCCCCGGCCGTGAGGCGTGGGGTTGCTTCGTCTACCGCACCGTCGAGGACCTCAAGCGGATCCGGCTCTGGGCCGGGCAGGTCCAGACCGGAGTGGTCATCGGCGGAGGCCTGCTTGGCCTCGAGGCCGCCCACGCCCTGACCCGCATGGGTCTGGAGACCCACGTCGTCGAGCTCGCACCCCGCCTCATGTCGATGCAGATCGACGACGGCGGCGCGGACATCCTCCGCGCGAAGATCGAGGCGCTCGGCGTCTCCGTCCACACCGGCAAGAAGACCAGTCGGATCGTCTCCCGTGGGGGCAGGGTCACCGAGATCCACTTCGCCGACGGCGGCGTGCTCGCCACCGAGATGGTCGTCTTCTCCGCCGGCATCAGCGCTCGCGACGAGCTGGCCCGGCAGAGCGGCCTGGCCATCGGCGAGCGCGGGGGCATCGTCATCGATGCGCACTGCCGGACCTCCGACCCGGAGATCCTCGCCATCGGAGAGTGCGCTCAGTACCGCGGCCGCACCTACGGCCTGGTCGGCCCCGGCTACCAGATGGCCCGCACCGCCGTCGCCACTCTGACCGGCGGCGACGACCAGCTGGGCGTGTTCGACATGAGCACCAAGCTGAAGCTCATGGGCGTGGAGGTCGCGAGCTTCGGCGACGCCCACGGCACCCACCCCGGCGCCCGCGTCGTCGCCTTCACCGACTCGGTCTCCGGCATCTACAAGAAGCTCGTCCTCAGCTCCGACCGCCAGCGCCTCCTCGGCGGGGTGCTGGTCGGCGAGGCCTCGAGCTACGGACACCTCCTCTCGCTCACCCAGAGCAAGGCCGCGCTGCCACCGCAGCCCGAACAGCTCATTCTCCCCCGCATCGACGGAGGAGCGGCGCTGCCCGGGGTGGACGCCCTCCCCGAGGCGGCCACCATCTGCACGTGCCAGAACGTGGCCAAGGGCGTCATCTGCAAGGCCATCCGCGCCCGGGACCTGGGCTCCGTCGGGGCGATCAAGGCCGCCACCACCGCGGGCACCGGTTGCGGCTCCTGCGTCCCGCTCCTCGGCGAGCTCCTCACCCGGGAGATGAAGCGGGCCGGGAAGAAGGTCTCCAACCATCTCTGCGAACACTTCCCCCACTCCCGGCAGGAGCTTTTCCATCTGATCCGCGTGCACGGGATCCGCACCTTCGAGGCCGTCATCGGCCGGCACGGCCGCGGCTCCGGCTGCGAGATCTGCAAGCCCGCGGTTGCGTCCATTCTCTCCTCCACCTGGAACGAGCACGTGCTCGACGACCGCCATCTCGGGCTCCAGGACACCAACGATCGATTCCTGGCCAACATCCAGCGCGACGGCAGCTACTCGGTGGTCCCCCGCGTCCCGGGCGGGGAGATCGCCCCCGAGCAGCTCGTCGCCCTGGGCCAGACCGCGCGGAAGTACGGCCTGTACTCGAAGATCACCGGCGCGCAGCGGGTGGACCTGTTCGGTGCGCGGCTGGAGCAGCTCCCGGAGATCTGGCGCGACCTGATCGCCGCGGGCTTCGAGTCCGGCCATGCCTACGGCAAGGCGCTCCGCACCGTGAAGTCCTGCGTCGGGAGCACCTGGTGCCGCTTCGGCGTGCAGGACTCGGTCAGCTTCGCCATCCGGCTGGAGAATCGTTACAAGGGTCTGCGCGCGCCCCACAAGCTGAAGTCCGCGGTCTCCGGCTGCGCCCGGGAGTGCGCCGAGGCCCAGGGCAAGGACTTCGGGGTCATCGCCACCGAGAAGGGCTACAACCTCTACCTCTGCGGCAACGGGGGGATGAAGCCGCAGCACGCCCAGCTCTTCGCCACCGACCTGGATGAGGACACCCTCATCCGGTACCTCGATCGCTTCCTGATGTTCTACGTGCGTACCGCCGACCGGCTGCAGCGCACGGCGGCCTGGTTCAACAACCTCGAGGGCGGCATCGAGTACCTGCGCCAGGTCCTGATCGAGGACTCGCTGGGGATCTGCGCCGAGCTCGAAGCCGACATGGCGCACGTCGTGGACACCTACCGGTGCGAGTGGGCGGCCACGCTCGACGACCCCACCAAGCTCGCTCGCTTCCGCAGCTTCGTGAACTCCTCCCAGCCGGACCCGAGCCTGGTCCGGATCCCACAGCGGGCGCAGCACCGGCCCGCCACCTGGGAGGAGAAGAGAGAGCTCGTGCCACAGGAGGCCGGATGACCGCCGTCGCGCTCCAGCCGGAGGCGTCGCAGTGGGAGGACGTCTGCGCCCTCGACCTCATCGTCCCCTGGACCGGCGTCTGCGCGCTGGTCGGCAGCCGGCAGGTCGCCATCGTGCGCACCGGCGATGCGGTCTACGCCATCGGCAACTTCAATCCCTTCAGCAAGGCCTTCGTGCTCTCGCGGGGAATCGTCGGCGACAAGGGCGGCATCCCGAAGATCGCCTCTCCCATCTTCAAGCAGACCTTCGACCTGCGCACCGGCCGGTGCCTGGACAATCCGAAGATCCGCGTCCCCACCCACGAGGTCCGTGTCGAGCGCGGACGGGTCCTCGTGCACCGCGAACCGCGCCAGGGAGAACACGATGGAGCATGAGACGATCGCCACCGCGGCCGCCGCCGCCCGGGCCAAGGCTGGACTGCTACGACATAGCCCGCTGCAGTACCTCGTCCTCTCCGCGCTGGCGGGCGCCTACGTCGGCCTGGGCATCGTGCTCATCTTCGCCATCGGCGCCCCGCTGGCAGCCGCCGGCTCCGGGGCGACGCGGGCGGTGATGGGCGCCTCGTTCGGGGTGGCCCTCACCCTGGTCATCTTCGCCGGCTCGGAGCTGTTCACCGGCAACAACCTCATCATGACCGTGGGCCTGCTCTCGCGGACGGCGAACGCAGCGGCGCTGACCCGGGTGTGGATCGCGAGCTTCCTCGGCAACCTCGCCGGTTCGCTGCTCCTGGCGCTGGCCACCGCGGCCTCGGGCGTGCTGAGCAAGTCCCCGGCGAAGGAGTTCGTGCTCGGGGTGGTGGCCGCCAAGATGGCCGCGCCGGCGAGCGAGCTGTTCTTCCGCGGCGTGCTCTGCAACGCGCTGGTGTGCCTCGCGGTGTGGATGGGGCTCCGGACCAAGGACGAGACCGCCCGGCTGGTCCTCATCTTCTGGTGCCTGTTCGCCTTCATCGGCGCGGGCTTCGAGCACAGCGTGGCGAACATGAGCCTGCTCGGCATCGGTCTGTTCCTGCCGCACGACCCGGCGCTGGTCTCCTGGGCCGGCTTCGTCCGGAACCTCATCCTGGTCACGGCAGGGAACATCGTCGGCGGGGCGATGCTCATCGGGCTCCCGTACTGGTTCGTGGCCCAGGGGCAACGACGGCTCCTCGCGGTCCGCACCGTCGAGGAGCCGGTGGCGGCGCAGGTGGCGGCCGCCCGATGAGAGCGCGGATGTCGGGGGAGCGGGTGGTCCACTTCGAGTCCCGGCTCGGCGAGGAGCTGTCCGAGCTGGTGCGGCGCAGCGGAGGGGTCCCGGTCCGGGTGCCGGCGGTGGTCGAGCGCCGTCGCCCGGCCGGGGAGGAGGTCGCGGCGCTGCTCGACCTGCTCGGCGCGGAGGGACCGGCGGCGTTCGTCTTCTCCACCGGCGTGGGGGTCCAGGCGCTGTTCGACGAGGCCCGGGCGCTCGGACGGGCAACGGAGCTGCGGGACCTCGTCCAGCGCGGAGGCTCGGTCTGCCGCGGCCCCAAGGCGGTTGCCGCCCTCTACCGCGAGGGCATCGGTTCCTCGCTCCGGGCCCGCTCGCCCTACATCACGGGCGACCTCCTGGAGATCCTCGCCACGGTGGATCTCCGCGGCCTGACGATGGTGCTGGTTCACTACGGGGAGCGGAACGAGCCGCTGGTGGAGGCGCTCACCGCGCGCGGGGCGGTGCTCCTCGAGCTGCTGCTCTATGGCTGGGAGCTCCCGGAGGACCCCACCCCGCTGGCGTACGCGGCCGAGGCGCTGATCCAGGGAGAGTTCGCCGCCGCGGCGTTCACCACCCAGATCCAGGCCCGGCATCTGATGCAGGTCGCAACCTGGAGCGGACGGAACGAGGAGCTGGTTCAGGCGATGCGCTCGCGCGTGGTGGTGGCCGCGATCGGGCCAACCTGCGCCCGCGTCCTCGAGGAGCTCGGGGTTCCGCCCCACGTGGTCCCCGATCCTCCGAAGATGGGGGCGATGCTCGACGCGCTGGTGGGCCGGCTCGCCTACCGGAGCGCCGCGTGACGCTCTACCCCGCGTTCCTGAAGCTGTCGGGCCGCGAGGTGCTCCTGGTGGGCGGCGGGCGCGTGGCGGCGAGCAAGCTCCGCGGTCTGCTGGACGCGGGGGCCGACGTCACGGTGATCGCCCCGAGCATCCTCCCGGACCTGTGGCAACCGGGGGTGCGGCTCATCCGCCGCCGCTTCGAGCCGGGCGACGTGGATGGCTGCTGGTTCGTGGTCTCGGCGTCCACCGCGGAGGTCAACCGGCAGGTGTCGGCGGCCGCGCGAGCCCGGCGGGTGTTCGTCAACGCCGTCGATGACGTCGATTCGGCCAGCGTCTACCTCGGCGGGGTGGTGCGGCGGGGAGCGGCCACGGTGGCCATCTCCACCGGAGGCCGGGCGCCGGCGCTGGCGGGGTTGCTCCGTGAGGCGCTGGAGCGGCTTCTGCCCGACGACCTCGGCGACTGGGTCACCTCGGCGGAGCGGCTCCGGGCGCGCTGGCGGGCCGAGGGCGTGAGCATGGAAGCCCGGCGGCCACTGCTGCTGCGGGTGCTGGAAGAGAAGTACGGCGGACGGGAGCCGGCGTGAGTGGCCCGGGGCTGGTCTCGCTGGTCGGGGCAGGGCCCGGCGATCCGGAGCTGCTGACCCTGCGCGCGGTGGCCCGCCTGGCCGCCGCCGACGTCGTCTTCTACGACGCGCTGGTCGATCGGGCCGCGCTGAGGCTCGCGCCGCGGGCGCGCTGGGCGTTCGTCGGGAAGCGGGCAGGTCGGCCGTCGATCTCGCAGCGCACCATCGAGCGGCTGATGATCCGCCGGGCGCTCCGGGGCGAGCGGGTGGTGAGACTCAAGAGCGGCGACCCGTTCGTCTTCGGGCGTGGCGGGGAGGAGGCGCTGGCGCTGGCGGCGGCTGGGATCTCCTGTGAGGTGGTGCCCGGAGTCTCCGCGGCGGTGGCCGCTCCGGGCCTGTCGGGCATCCCGGTCACCCACCGCGGCCTGTCCGCGGCGTTCCTGGTCGTCTCCGGTCACGCCGAGGCAGCATTTGCCCCGGTCCTGCGATCGCTCGAGCCTGGGGCGGCGACCGTCGTGGTGCTGATGGGACTGCAGACCCGCGCCCTGCTCGCCGAGGCGCTGCTCGGCCGCGGCTGGGATCCGGCAACGCCCGCGGCCGTCCTGCTCGCCGCGGGGACCGCCGAGGCGCGCGCGTGGCGCGGCATACTGGCGGCCCTGGGCGGCTGCGAGCTCCCGGACCGGCATCCCGAGCTCCCGGGAGTGCTGGTGATCGGCGCGTCGGTGGCCGTCGCGGGTCAGATCGAAGGGCTCCGCGGCGGGCGCGAGGCCGGACGGGCGCGCGCCACCGGCGACTGAGACCAGGCGACTCGGCCCGCCCGGTGCCAAGGCCAGGGAGCCCACACTATCTTCCCCGGGCATGTTCAAGGCCGGTGTGGCGGGCTGGGACTACAAGAACTGGAGCGGCACCGTGTACCCCGAGCACGCGGGACGCGGGTTCGACAAGCTCGAGTACCTCTCGCTCTACCTCCCGCTCTTCGAGATCAACCGGACGTACTACCGCGCCGCCACCGCCGCCGAGGCCCGCGGGTGGCTGGGGCGCGTCGCTCACCGGCCGGGGGTGGTCTTCACCGCGAAGATCCCCGAGCAGTTCGTCGCCCCCGGCAAGAGCTGGACCCGCGAGGACGTGGCGCGGGCGCGGGAGGGGCTCGACGTCCTGCACGAGGCCGGCCGGCTCGGGGCCGCGGTCCTCCAGTTCGCCTACAGCTTCAAGCGCATCAAGCGTGACGCCACCATCGACGAGGACGCGCTCCGCTGGCTGCTGAAGTCCGCCGCCGCCTTCAAGGGCCTGCCGGTCTTCGTCGAGTTCCGGCACGACAGCTGGGACGCGCCCGAGGTCCTGGCCGAGCTGCGGGAGCGGAAGATCGGCTGGATCAACGTCGACCAGCCCCACCTCCCGAAGGACTCACTGCGGCTCCGCCCCTACGCCACCACCTCCACCGGCTACATCCGCATGCACGGCCGCAACTACCAGACCTGGATGCGCTTCTTCGGGCGGGGCTCGAAGAAGACCGCGGAGAACGTCGAGAAGCGTCAGAAGAAGACCCCCGAGCAGCGCCGGGCGGAGGAGGCGCAGAAGGACGCCCGGTTCGATTACCTGTACCCGCGCTCGGAGCTGGAGGACGTCGCCCGGACCGCGCGCCAGGTGGCCGCCCTTCCCGAGGTCCGGGACGTCTACCTGGTCAACAACAACCACAACTTCGGCAAGGCGCCCACCAACGCCCTGATGCTCGAGTCCATGCTCACCGGCGAGGACGTCCCCGCCCCGCCCGACCTGTTCGAGCACTACCCCGAGGCGCTGCGCGGATTCGCCCACCCGGTGCCGGCCGAGGAGCTGCGCTCGGAGTCCTGAGGGCGAGTCCCTCCCCGGGTTCTGGCCGGGAGCTGAGGCGCCGATTCACACGGGGCACGCGGACCCGGTACTTCTGGGGCTTCGAGCCGGTCCGCTCGATGAACTTCCGCGCCTCGAGGTCGAGCTTCACCGTCTCGGCATACCAGCTGACGTTCCCCTCGAAGCCTCCCCGGAGGGCGGTGGCGAGCGCGTCCATCAGCTCCGTGTGCGTGAGCTCCGCTCCCTCGAGCGCCGCCAGCAGCGCCCCCTTCACCACCTCGTACCTCTCCCGGTCGATGCGCCTCCCGCTCTTCCCCCGCGTCGGGTGGCGGGTCTGGATCTTCCCGGTCATCGTGCGACCTTTCTCACCGTGTCCCAGGTCCTGGTGGTCAGCTCGTCGCCGAACGTCCGCTCGATCAACGACATGAACACCGGGCCTCTCGGGCTCCGGACGTAGGAGGTGAAGACCTCCCGCCCCCGAACCTGGAGGATGCGCGCGCCGTCCTTCTCGGGAAGGCGCACCGGGATCTGGGCTGGCTTCTCCCGGAGGAAGGTCACGATCTTCTTCGACTCCGCGGGAAGGCGGTGGGAGGCGAACGGGTCGGAGGTGAGGAGCTCCCGGAGCTCCTCGAGCGACCGGATGATGCTCAGGAACGTCCGCCCGAGGTGCTCCTGCATCCCCTGCTCGGCCTTCCGCTGCAGCACCGTGTCCGTGGCCGCGCGGGCGTCGAAGACCACGTTCCCGCTGGAGAGCAGGGTCCGGACCTCCTCGAACCCCGCCTTCTCGAAGGCGCGCTTCAGCTCCGGCATCCTGGCGTTCATCGGGCTCACGCCCCGGAGGAAGGCTGCGTAGCGCGGCATCAGTCGGCCGTACCACACGCGTTCCGGCGACGGAACCCACGCCGGGCGTCGATCAGAGGACTCGGTTCGACGTCGCCGACGGCCGCGACTCGTGATGCGTCCCGGCACAGTCGCGGCGCCCGCAACGGGCCGTCCTCCCTCGCCTGCCCCGGGCAAGCGGCGCCAAGAGCGCGCTGGCGGCGCTGCTCGACCGCGCGCCCGACTTCGAGGTGGAGACGCCCCCGGAGCCTCCTGCCCCGCCCGACCTCGGACTCCTCGAGGAACAGGCCCCGGGACGCCGGCTGGACGTGCTCGGAGCGTGGAAGAGCGTCGACGCCGCCCGCGCCGGCGAGACCTCCTACGTGCTCAGCTACCTCCCCACCATCGGCTTCAACGGGCAGTACACCTACAGCAACACCACCGGGTTCACCGACCGGCACGGCCTCGACAGCAGCGCACCGTAGCGGCCCCCACCGGCGCACCCGAGCCGGTCATCGGCCGGCGGCGTGCTCGCGGAGCGAGGTCAAGAGATCTCCCCACCACAGTCCGATCATCCGGATGAACGCCGGAACGTCGTGCCCATGGCGGACCGGATGGTCCGGGCGGAGGCTGGCCCAGCCGCGGTGGGTGACGGTGACCACCGTCCCGCTGGGGCTCGGCTCGAACAGCACCTCGACCTCGGTCCGCTCACCGGGCTCGAAGTTCACCCCCCGCCACTCGAACACCAGGCGCGCGGGTGGCTCCCAGACCGTCACCGTCCCGGTCTCGAAGACCCGCATCGTGCCCTTGGTCTCGAACGACTCGAACAGCCGCCCACCCACGTGCCGCTCGAGGTGGAGGAAGCCGCGGTTCCCGCCGGCTATCCGGTACCTCAGCCCCCGCCGCCACCACTGGTCGATCTCCTCGGTGAACACCCGGTAGGCGACGTCGGGAGGCACCGCGACCAGCACCGTCGCCCGGGCCTGGTCTCCGGCACGCGGTTGCACCTGGGTCATCGGCGCCGCCCCCGGTGCACCTGCTCGGCGTGGGCCTTGAACGCCTGCAGCTGGTCGCCCCACATCGCCTCGACGTCCTCGACCCAGGCGCGCAGGCGGGAGAACGGCTCGGTCCGCAGCTGGATCAGCCGCGCCCGCGCGTCCTCCTCGATCGCCTCCTGGGCGATGAGCCCCGCCTTCCGGAGGACGCGCAGGTGCCGGCTCATCGCCGGACGGCTCATCGACAGCGCCTCGGCCACCTCGCTGGGGCGCTGCGGCTTCTTCCGCAGGCGCTCGACGATCGCCCGGCGGGTCGGGTCGGCCAGCGCGGCGAGGGTGCGATCCAGCTCAGCGGCCACGGGGCGCCGCGTCCCGGACCCGCTGCATGAACCACCAGTGGTGACCCTCGGGGTCCTCGGCCCGATAGGCGCGATCGGACCAGTAGTCCGAGCCGTAGTCGGTGGTCGTCGGCTCGTCGATGATCTTCGCCCCGGCCGCCCTGGCGCGGGCACAGTGCGCGTCCACGTCGTCGACGAAGATCGCCAGCATCTGGGTGTTGATGCCGCCGACGGAGCGGGGACTCCGGCCCGGAAGCGGGACCTTGCGATCGGAGCTGCCGCCCGAGCTGCTGACCCCGATATGCCCTTCGCCGAACCGAAGCTCGGAGTGCTCGATCCGCCCACCCTCGCCCTCGATCTTCAGCTGCACCTCGAAGCCGAACGCCCGGCACAGCCAGTCGATGGCCTTGCTCGCGTCGTCGTAGAAGACTGCCGGGCAGATCCGCGCCCAGCCCTCGGGTGGCTTCTTCATGGTCGTCCTCCGGTGATCGATTGCCAACGGCGGCAATGATTAACTGCAAGCGCAACCACTTACAAGTGGCTCCGGGAAATCAGTCCTTCAGTGGACGGATGAGTCCGAGCCCGAGCAGCGGCGCGTTCGACCGACCGCGGAGCAGCAGTCCGCCCCACGGCGTCCGAGCCCGGCCGAGGCTTGTCGCACCCGCGGGTCCGTGCCATCTCCGCTCCGACGCACGGCCACGGAGAACGACGATGTCCAGCGCACTCCCCACCCGGACTCTCGGCAGGACCGGTCCCACCGTCTCCGCGCTCGGCCTCGGCGCGATGGGGATGTCCGACTTCTACGGCCCGGCGGACAGGGTCGAGAGCCTGGCCACGCTGAGGGACGCGCTCGACCAGGGCATCACCCTCATCGACACCGGCGACTTCTACGGCTCGGGGCACAACGAGCTGCTGGTGGCCGAGGCGCTCCGGGCCCGCCCCCGGGACCGGGTGGTGATCTCGGTGAAGTTCGGAGCGCTGCGCGACCCGCAGGGCGGCTTCATCGGACTCGACCTGCGCCCGGCAGCGATCAAGAACTTCCTCTCCTACTCGCTGAAGCGGCTGAACACCGATCACCTCGACATCTACCGTCCGGCGCGCATGCCGGCGGGCACCAACGTCGAGGAGGTCGTGGGAACGCTGGCCGAGCTGGTCAAGGCCGGCCACATCCGCCACATCGGCCTGTCAGAGGTCGGGGCCGAGACGCTGCGCCGCGCGGCGGCCGTGCACCCCATCGCCGACCTCCAGATCGAGTATTCGCTCGTCACGCGCGACATCGAGCGGGACATCCTCCCCACCGCGCGCGCGCTCGGGATCGGCACCACTGCCTACGGCGTCCTCTCGCGCGGTCTGCTGTCCGGACACTGGAGGCAGGACCGCGCGCTATCACCCGGGGATTTCCGGAACTTCGGCCCCCGCTTCCGCGGCGACAACCTCCAGCAGAACCTCGGGCTGGTGGATGCTCTGCGGGAGGTGGCCCGGCGGAAGGGAATCACCGTCGCGCAGGCGGCCATCGCCTGGGTGCTCGCGCGTGGCCCGGACATCGTCCCCCTCATCGGGGCCCGGACGCGCGACCGGCTCGCGGAGGCGCTCGGCGCGCTCGAGGTCACCTTGACCGGCCCCGACCTCGAGGAGATCGCCCGGGCGGTCCCCGCCGAGGCGGTGGCGGGGACCCGCTACCCCGAGCATTCCCTGCCTGACCTCGGGCGAACCTGACCTCACCCCTTCTGGACGTGGGCGGGATCCATCCAGAACACCTCCCAGTGGTGCCCGTCAGGGTCGAGGAAGCTCCAGCCGTACATGAAGCCCAGGTCCATCGGATCGGAAGCGTGCTTCCCGCCGGTGGTCACCGCCTTCTTCACCAGCTGGTCCACCTCGGCGCGGCTGTCCGCCCCGATGGCGAACAGCCCCTCGTTGTGGGTCCGGGTATCGCAGATCTGCTTCTTGCTGAACTCGCGGAACTTCGGCTCGGTGAGGAGCATGAAGTAGCCATCGTCGCTCAGCACCATGCAGGCGGCGGTGTCGTCGGTGAACTGCGGATTGAAGCCGAAGCCCAGGCCCTCGAAGAAGGCCATCGAGCGCTTGAGGTCCTTGACCGGAATGTTGACGAAGATCTTGCGGGGGTTCTTGACGGGCATGGCGGGTCTCCGAGCGGCGAGTCTGCCGGTTGAGACGGCATGAGCGCCGAGAAGTCATCGGCCCGCCAGGACCAGATCTCGAAGACCACGGTGGACCAGCTACGCCGGCAGGCTGAGCGGCAGCCTGAAGCGCGGAAAGAGCCGCTCGGTATCGAGGAAGGTGTTGATGCCGGTCACCCGGCCGCCGCCGATCTCCAGCACCACCAGCCCCCAGGCGTGGAAGCCCTTCCCCGGACCGCTGGATCGGAACTGACCGAACGACGGGGCCCCGTTCGCCGCCGCCGGCAGCATCCGCGAGCCGCGGCAGCCGATGCCCCGGCCCAGCATCCAGTCCCGGACCGACTGCGGGCCCCGGAGCCAGAGCGCGTACGGCGGCATGGACATCACCACGTCCTGATGGAGGAGCCGGGTGAGCGCGTCCATGTCGTAACGCTCGAACGCCTCGACGTAGCGGTGCACCAGCTCCGGGTCGGCCTCGGCGGCCACCGCGTCGGCCTGGAGCTGGCGGGCGTCGAGCGTGGCCCGGGCGCGCTGGATGGCGCTGTTCACCGCGGGCACAGACATGTCGAGCGTCGCCGCGACCTCGGCGGCGGAGCAGCCGAGCACCTCCATCAGCAGCAGCGCCGCCCGCTGCCGAGGCGGAAGGTGCTGGAGCGCGGCCATGAAGGCCAGCCGGATGCTCTGACGCAGGATTGCCCGCTCTGCCGGGTCAGCGTCGTCGGGCAGCACCTGTGACTCGGGCACGGGCTCGATGAACTCCGCGGCAGGCCGGGTGCACAGCTCGTCGCTGACCGCGCCCACCGGACCGAGCTCCATCGGTCGCACCCGGCGTGCGCGGTCGGCCAGGGCGTCCAGGCACACCCGGGTGGCGATGCTGTACAGCCAGGTCTTCAGGGACGAGCGCTGTTCGAACCGGTCCAGGCTCCGCCAGGCGCGGACGAACGTTTCCTGCACCGCATCGTCCGCCTCCTCCGGCGAGCCGAGCATCCGGTAGCAGTGGCCGGTGAGCGCGGCGCGGTGCCGCTCGAGCTGGGTGCTGTCGATGGTGGTCTCCGCCATGAGGCCGGGGAGTGTAGCGGCGAGACCGGGGCCCCCGCTCCGGTCAACCGCGGTCCGTGCCGGGAAGGTCAGCCAGCAAGCAGCAGCCGGCGCAGGGAGATTCTGGAGGGCCACCCCGAGCAGGAAGGCGAGCGGGGACCTCGGGCGGTACTGGGAGAACTTCCTTCGGCGCGCCTTCACCCGGTGTCGTCGCGGCGCCTCCGCGAACAGCTCCACCATCCCCTGTTCGAAGGACACCAGATCCAGCGGTGAGCGGCTGGAGACCCAGTTCCCGTCACGCACCAGCGGCTCGTCGACCCAGATTCCGCCTGCGTTGCGGATGTCGTCCTGGATGCCGGGCCACGCGGCGAGCTTCCGGTCGTGGACCAGGCCCGCCGATACCAGCACCCACGGGCCGTGACAGAGGGTGGCGATCGGCTTGCCCGCCACGTCGAAGGCGGTGGCCAACATCCGCGCCTTCTCGCTCTGGCGCAGGAAGTCCGGATTGACGAAACCCCCGGGGATGAGGAGGGCGTCGTAGTCCGCCGCGCTCACCCGATCGACGGTGCGGTTCACCCGGAGCTTCACCCCGGGACACATGAGATTCATCCCCCGGATCCAGCCGCGGTGGAGCGAGACGATGTCCACCGCCGCGCCGTGACGGAGGAGTTCCTTGAGGGGACGGGTGAGCTCCACCTGCTCGAAGCCGTCCGCCGCCAGCGCCGCCACCTTCAGACCGTCGAGTCGTCCGCGTTCCATGCACTCCGGGGTGTGCACGCCCGGCGACCGCGGCAAGGGCGCCCCGTGGGAAACCCTGGCACGGGCCAGCGCCCCCCGCTGATTCACCCCGCCTCCAGCGCGCGCTGCAACGTCTCCACCCCGGCGCGGATCGCCGCGGGCCGGACGGCGCCGAATCCGAAGACCAGCCCCCCCTGGCGCTGCCGCATCACCCCGTAGTCCGACAGCGGCGCCACCTCCACGCCCAGCCGCGCCGCGCGGTCACCGGCGGCCACGTCAGAGACGCCCGGGGGGAGCATCGCGCAGAGCTGCATCCCGGTGTCGCAGAGCTTCGGCTCGAGCACGCCGGAACAGCGGGAGGCGAGCGACTCGAGCAGCGCCTCGGCCCGCTCGCGGTACACGCCCCGCATCCGCCGGAGGTGCCGCGCGAAGTGTCCCTGGTCCATGAAGGCGGCCAGCGCGGCCTGCTCGAGCGCCGAGGCCGGCGCGGGGAGCGAGGCCCGCGCGGCGTCGTACACCTCCACCATCGCCGGGGGCACCACCACGTACCCCAGCCGCAGCCCGGGGAACATCGTCTTGCTGAAGGTTCCGACGTAGAGGACGCGGCCGGCGTCGTCGAGGCCCTGGAGCGCGGTGAGCGGACGGCCGCGGTGGCGGAACTCGCTGTCGTAGTCGTCCTCCAGGATCATCGCCCGCCCCGCCGCCGCCCACCGGAGCAGCGCCATCCGCCGCGACAGCGAGAGGGTGGCCCCCAGCGGGTACTGGTGCGAGGGCGCGAGGATCGCCAGCCGGGCCCCGGGGGCACGGCGGATCCCCGCTTCGACGTCGAGCCCCTCGTCGTCCACCGGCACCGGCACCGGACGGGCGGCGGCGCCGAGCACCGCCCGGCGGGCGCCGAGGTAGCCCGGATCCTCCAGCCACACCGGATCGCCCGGATCGACCACCAGCCGGAGCACCTCCTCGAAGGCCTGCTGGGTGCCGGCGGTGACGAAGACCTGCTCGGGGCTGCAGCGGGCACCACGCGCGGCGACGACGTGCTCGGCGATCGCACGGCGAAGCCCGGGGTGTCCGGCCGGATCTCCTCCCTCCAGCAGCCGCGCGCTCGCCAGCGATTGCGCCCGGCCGACCAGACGCGACCAGAGCGCGGTGGGAAAGAGATCGAGCGCGGGGAGACCGGGCCGGAACGCGCGCGGCGCCGGACCCAGACGGGGCGCGCCGGTCCCGAGCGCGGCCAGGGCCTGCGCTGCCCGCGAGAGCCTCGGTGGCGGCCCGGGCCGGAGGGGGCGGAGCGGCGGCGGGGTGAGCCCCTCCTCGGGGAGCTCCGGGGCCACCCGGACGCCCGAGCGGGGCGCGGCGACCAGATACCCCTCGGCCTGCAGAGCCTCGAGCGCCTGCAGCACCGTCGTCCGGGCCACGCCGAGCTCGGCGGCCAGGGTGCGCGAGGAAGGCAGCCTCGCCCCGGGTCTCACCGCACCGGAGAGGATGCGGGCGCGCAGCGCCTGGTCGATCTGCGCGTGGAGCGGCGCCGACGTCTTGCGGTCCACCCTCAGCAGCAGGCTGGCGAGGGTGCGATTCTGGTCTGGGTCAATCGTCCTCATCTGGCCTGGTACAAGATACCAGGCCTCCCGCACCTTGCCGGGTATGGTGCCCTGTTCGGTCGTCGAGCTTCGCCAGTACACGCTTCACCCCGGGCGCAGGGACGAGCTGGTCTCGCTGTTCGAGCAGACGTTCATCGAGCCCCAGGAGGCGGCCGGCATCCGCGTCCTCGGTCAGTTCGAGGACGTCGACTGCCCCGAGCGATTCGTCTGGTTCCGCGGCTTCTGGGACATGGCCAGCCGGCGCACGTCGCTCGCCGCGTTCTACGAGGGCGCGGTGTGGCGGGAGCACCGGGACGCGGCGAATGCGACCATGGTCGACTCGGACGACGTGCTGCTGCTCCGCCCGGTGTGTCCCGCCAGCAAGTTCCCCGGACACCGTCGGGGCGCGGCAGAGGACCGGGAGGCCAGCCGTCTCCTGGTCCGCATCTTCCACCGCGCAGCGGGCGCCACCGACCTCCTCGGCTTCTGCGAGGACCACGTCCAGCCGGCGTTCGAGGGCACCGGCGCTCCGGTCGTGGCCTGGCTGGAGAGCGAGCACGCAGCGAACGACTTTCCGCGCCTGCCGGTCCGTGAGGGAGCGGACGTGGTGGTGTGCATCTCGGTGCTCCCCGACGAGGGCGCGCTCCGCAGACACCTGGCGCTGCTCGCCGCGGACCTCGCCTGGGCCGAGGCGGTGGTCCCCGGACTCCGCCGCCGCATCGTGGGAGATCCGGAGCAGCTGGTGCTGCGACCCACGCCGCGCTCCGCGCTGTGGTGAGGACCTGGGCGGACCCGCGCTGAACGGTGGGTGTGCGATGTTGGCGGGGTGGAGTCTCCCGACGCCCATCTGGCCGAGGTTCTCGGCTCGCTCGTGCGGCCGGAGGCCTATCCCCACCCGGTCGAGGGCGTGACCGTCGTCCAGACGCACGTCTCGGTGGTGTTCCTCGCCGGGCCGTACGCGTACAAGGTGAAGAAGCCGGTGCACTTCGACTTCCTCGACGCGCACCTGCTCGAGCGCCGGGCCGAGATGTGTCGTCAAGAGTTGGCGCTGAACCGGCGGCTCAGCCCCGACCTGTACCTGGGGGTGGTGCCCATCACCCGTGGGCCGCAGGGCCTGGTGGTCGGCGGCACGGGCGAGCCGGTGGAGTACGCGGTGCAGATGCGCCGGCTCCCGGAGGACCGGATGATGGACCGGCTGCTGGAGAGCCGGGCGCTGACCCGGAAGATGGTGGAGCAGGTGGCGGAGGTCCTCGCCCCGTTTCATGCCGCCGCCGACGCAGGGCCGGGCGTCGCCGTCCACGGAACGCCGGCGGCGGTGCAGGCGCTCTGGAACGAGCACTTCGCGCAGGTGGCGCCGTTCCTCGGCAAGACCGTCACTCCTTTCCAGGACGGTTACCTGCGGGCGGTCGTCGGCGCCTGGTCGGTACGCAAGCGGCGGCTGCTGGAGGAGCGGGTGGCTGCGGGACGCATTCGCGATGGGCACGGGGACCTCCGCACGTCGTCGGTGTGCTTCACCGAGCCCCTGGCCATCTTCGACTGTCTGGACTTCAGCGCCCGGCTCCGCTGCTCGGACGTCGCCTCCGACGTCGCGTTCCTGGCGATGGACCTGCGGCTCCGGACGCGACCGGACCTGGCCGAGGCCTTCGTGCAGCGCTACGTCACGTGCGCGGGTGACACGACCTTGCCGCAGCTGGTGCCCTTCTACAGCTGCTACCGGGCCTGCGTGCGGGGGAAGGTCGAGAGCCTGCGGGCGGAGGAGCCGGAGATCTCCCCTGCCGACCGCGAGGAGGCCGCGCGCATGGCCCGGCGCGCCTTCGGCGTGGCGTGCGACGCGGCGAGCGAGGACCTCCCTCCCCTGCTCCTGACGATGTCCGGCCTGTCGGGGAGCGGGAAATCCGCGCTGGCCCGGGAGCTGGGGAGCCGGCGCGGATGGGAGGTCCTCTCCTCGGACGTGGTCCGGAAGTCGCTGCACGGGCTCGCCCCGGAGGAACGGGCGACCGCGGCGCTCGACCGCGGCCTGTACACACCGGAGGCGACACGGTCGACCTACGCCCGGCTCGCGGCCAATGCGGGCGCGGCGCTCGACCAGGGAAGGTGCGTCATCGTGGACGCGACCGCGCAGGCGGCATGGGAGCGGACGGTCCTGGCCGACGCGGCGCGCGCCCACGGAGCGCTGCTCCTGCTCGCCGAGGTGCGCGCGTCGGAGGAGGTCATCCGCGCCCGGCTCGAGGCACGGGCCCGCGAGCCAGGGGTGGTCTCCGACGCGGGCTGGGAGGTGTACGTGGCGCAGAAGGCCCGGTGGGAGCCGGTGACACTCGGCGCATGGGCCCATCTGGTGGTCGACGGAGATCGGCCGCTCGCCGAGGCGGTCATGCAGCTCGAGCGCGAGCTGCACGACCGGCTCCGCCCTCCCCGCGTGCTCTGACGGCGCTCAGCCCTCGGGCAGGGGGATGAACTCCTTCTCGTCCCCGGGCACCTTCCCGAACCGGCCGTCCCTCCAGTCGGCCTTGGCGCGCTCGATGCGCTCCCTGGAGCTGGAGACGAAGTTCCACCAGATGTGCCGCTCGCCATCGAGCGGCGCGCCGCCGAGCAGCATCACCCGGGCGGGTCCGTCGGCCTGGAGCTCCACCTCTTCGCCGGAGCGGAGGATCGCCATGACACCGGGGCCGAGGCGCTGGCTGCCGATCTGCACGAAGCCCTCCGCCACGTGCACCGCGCGCTGCGGATGCGTCCCGTCCACTCGAAGGTGCGCACCGGGCTCGAGCCGCGCGTCGACGTAGAGCGTGGGAGAGAGCACGCCCACCGGGGACCGGGCGCCGTAGGCCGTCCCGGCGATGACCGTGAGCTCGGCGCCGTCGCGCTTCACCCTGGGCAGCGTCCGGGCGGGGTGGTGGGCGAAGGCCGGTGGGTCCTCCTCGTGTGCGGTGGGCAGCGCGACCCAGCTCTGGATGCCGTGGAGGCGCACGCCACGGGCCCGCTCCTCCGGGCTGCTCCGCTCGGAGTGGGCGATGCCGCGCCCGGCGAGCATCCAGTTCACGTCCCCCGGATGAATGGCCAGCGCGCTGCCCAGGGTGTCGCGGTGGATGAGCTCCCCCTCGAAGAGATAGGTCACCGTCGCCAGCGCGATGTGCGGGTGGGGGCGCACGTCGACTCCGGCTCCGGGCTCCATCACCGCCGGGCCCATGTGGTCGAGGAAGATGAACGGCCCGACCATCCGGTTGCCCGCCACCGGCAGCAGGCGTCGCACCGAGAACCCGCCCAGATCGCGGGGCCGGGGCTCGATCACCAGGAGGACGGCCGGCGTCTCCGCGCGCTCGACCCCGGGGTCGAAGGTCGGCAGGACACCGGGGTGTTTCTCCGAGGGCATGGACTTCCTCCGGCCCGGAGTTATGACTCATCCCAGGAGGGTCCAGCCATGGCCAACGAGCTCGATCTGAGGAACGAGTTGAAGAAGGGCGCGGATCTGCTGAGGACCTTGCGCGACGAGATCAAGGTCAAGCTCCACCTCGCCGGCATGGACGCGAAGGACCAGTGGGCGAAGCTCGAGCCCGAGCTGAACAAGGTCGAGCGCGCCGCCGAGCAGGCGACGGAGTCCTCCAAGAAGCTGATGGACGACGCGCTGAACCGGCTGAAGACGCTGCGTGACTCGCTGCGCTGAGCGGCGGCAGGGGTGAGCGAGTCGCTGCTCATCGTCGGCGTCCGGAAGCTCGGACGTACGATCGCCCTGCACTTCGCCCGCCAGGGGTGGCGTGTGCTCTGTGCCTCACGGACCGCGGCGGATGTCGAGGCACTCGCCCGTGAGGTGACCGCGGCGGGAGGTCAGGGCGTGCCGGTCGTCTGCGACCTGCAGCGTCCGGAGTCGCTGGCCCGCTTCGGCGAGGACCCGGCGGATCTGGTCATCGCCGCCCAGACGATGGGGGGGCGCTTCGGTGCGCTGCCGCTCCTCGAGATTCCCGACGCCGAGCTGGCGCAGTCGCTCGCCGCGTACCCGCAGGGGACCTGGAATCTGCTCCGGGCAGTCGGTCCGGCGATGCTCGCCCGCGGCCGCGGGACATTTCTGCAAGTCGGGACCTCGTCCGGGGTGCGCACCAAGGAGGGGTTCGCCGCACTCGGAGCCGCGCAGCACGCGCTCCGGGCGCTGGTGCAGGTGGCCGCCCGGGAGTGGCGCACGCGGGGGGTGCACGTCGCCTACCTCCCGGTGGACGGACCGATCGCCTCCCAGCGGACGCGGGCGGCGGGATTCACCGCGGAGCGGCTGATCTCCCCCGAGGCGATTGCCGAGGCCTGCGCGTTCCTCCACGGGCAGAGGCCAGACGCGTGGACCCACGAGCTGGTGCTCCGGCCGGCGGGCGGAGACTGGTCCGCGCCGACCTGATCCCCGAGCGGGCTGCTCAGCTAATGGCTGCCCGAGCCGTTACCGGAGGCGCTGCGGTCCGCGGTCGAGTCTGGCGCGCCGCTGCCGCCCACCGCGGTGCCAGACGGAGGCTGGAAGGAGCCGAGGAACTGCTGGACCGACGCCGGCATCCGTCCCTTCGAGTACGTCCCGGCGAGGGTGTAGACGTTCGAGCCCCCGACGAAGACCCGGGCGGTGACCTCGCTGCCGTCGGGATCGACCGCGGTGAACTCGCGACCCTGCAGTCCGCTGGCCTCGATGTCCTGGCTATTCACCAGCGTCCCGCCCATCGACTGGATGGTGGCCTGCTGGAGCGAGTCGAGCAGGTCCTTGCTCTTCACCTTGTCCAGGCTGCCGTTGGGGAACTCGCTCAGGCTGGACATGTACTTGCCCGAGGGATCCTGCACCTGCGCGATGTGCACCTGGACCGGCCCGCCCGGCGTTTCCTGGGTGCGATCGTTCCGCTGCGGATTGGCCGGCATCAGCACCGTGTAGCCGTTGGCGCCCTGGTAGGGGACGAGCTGCGAAGGACTCTGAGCGGCCGCCGCCGACGAGTCGCCCTCGGTCTTGGCCACGCTCGCCGGTTGAGACGTGGCACAAGCAAGCGCCGCCGCGAGGGGGATCACCAGACAGAAGTGTTTCCGGAACGTCATAAGTCCTCCGTGGCGGCTCAGGGTGGGGACGCCTTCCGCCGCTCGCAAGGGATTGGCGCACCCTGGGCAAAACGAGCGATGGTCCGTTCGCCGGCATGCCCGCTTCATCCGTTCCCCTCTCCGAGCTGGTCCGGGTGTTCTTCCGCATCGGCTGGCTGGCGTTCGGGGGGCCGGTCGCCCAGATGGGCCTGATGCACGCCGAGTGCGTCGAGCGGCGAGGCTGGCTCGACGACGCGGAGTTCGTCCGGGCGCTGAATTTCGTCCACGTGCTGCCGGGCCCCGAGGCGTCGCAGATGGCGATCCTCATCGGCTGGCGGGTGCATCGCGTTCTCGGCGGCCTGCTGGCCGGGGTGCTGTTCATCGCGCCGGGGTTCATCACCCTGGCGGCGCTGGGGGCGATCTACGTTCGCTTCGGCTCGAGGCCAGAGCTGCTCGGGGTGCTGTCGGGATTCCGCCCGGTGGCGCTGGCGCTGCTCGCCTCGGCGATGCTCCGCCTGGGAAAGGCGGCGCTCCGGACGCCGTTCCAGCGGGTGCTGTCGGTGCTGGCCTTCGCCGCATCCGTGTTCCTGCACGTCGGCTTCGTGCCGCTGCTCCTCGGCTGTGGCGCGCTCGCGATCCTCCGCTCACGCCTGCGCGGGACCGTGGCCGCGGCGGCGCTCCTGGCGGTGGTCGGCGCCGGGCGAGCGGAGGCGGCGGGCCCCGCGCTGGAGCGGGTGCGGGACGTGTCGCTGTTCTTCCTGAAGGTCGGCCTGGTCTCGTTCGGAGGCGCCTACGCAGTTCTCCCGCTGCTGCGGGAGGGCGCAGTGCAGCAGTTCGGCTGGCTCACGGATCCGCAGATGGTCGACGCGCTGGCGCTGGGGGAGACGACGCCGGGTCCGCTGATCAGCATCGGGGTCTTCATCGGTTACCTGGCCGGGCATCCGCTGGGGGTGGGGCTCGCCTCGGCGATGTGCGCCGGGTTCTGGCTGTTCCTTCCCTCGTTCGTCCTGGTGCTCATGGGCGCGCCGCACCTCGATCGGATCACCACCTGGCCCGGCGTGCAGCCCTTCCTGGAGGGCGTGACGGCCGGAGTGCTGGCGCTGATGGCGGCGGTGTCGCTGGCGCTGGCAAAGGCCACGGTGTTCCACGCCGGGCAGCTCGACCGGGTGACGCTCATCCTGGGCGTGGTGGCGTTGGCGGTCCTGGTGGTCGGCGGCAAGAAGGTCAACGTCGCCTACGTCGTGCTCGCGGGCGGTGCGATCGGGCTCGTCCGCGCGCTGCTCGGCGCCTGAATCCCCTCAGGAGGCCAGACACGGCGTCATGCGCTCTTCCTCGCGCCGGCGGGCCGGGGAGGCTTCGGCAGCCGGGGCGGGCGCGGCCCGTGACGGACGGCGCCGCGTACCGGTCCGTAGGGCAACTCCGTGCCACTCCGGGCGGAGCGCAGGAGCAGCCCGCCACGGCTCATGTCCCCACGGCCGACGAAGTCCACCGGGAAGAGCAGCCGGCCGTCGAAGATCTCGAGCAGGAGGTCCACGTACTTGTCGCTGGCGATGCTCCCCAGCAGGACCACCTCGGCCTCCGGGAGTCGCCGCGACAGCGCACGGGCATCACGCTCGAGCGGGCGGCGGTAGCGCAGATCGGTGAGATCCACCCGTACCCGGGCCCAGTCGTCGAGGTCCGCCGGGGTGATGCGCTGCGTGGGCTCGACGAGGCCGGCCCCGGGGGTGATCACCCAGGAGGCGCCGAACGCGCGCGCGTAGGTGAGCTTGCCCCGGAAGTAGAGACCGCTGGTGAAGGTGAAGACGTCCCCGAGCGTGGCGCCGACCTCGGACCGGAGCTCCATGGCGAGGGGAAAGGCGGCCGCCGGACGCCGCAGCATCGACATCCGCACCCCATCGCAGCGGGCGGGGGACAGCAAGAAGACCCGCCCGGGCGCGGGCGCGCGACGCCTCACGTGCCGGACTCCACGAGCGTCTTGAAGAGCCTGGCGAGCGCCGCCTCCGGTACCTCGGCCCGGCCGGCGTGCACCGGCGAGGTCTGGATGACGGTGCTCCGCGGCGCGACCAGCCAGTGGAAGCGCTCCTTGGCCGGCAGCCGCGCCAGGGGCCCTGCGTCCGGGTCTCCGGCGCAGATGCGTGGAACCGCCGCCAGGTGACTGGAGATGGCGTCCACGTCGGCCTTCGGGTCGAGCGCGCGCAGGCGCGTCACGTCCAGCGCCACGCGGGCGGCGAGGTAGTCCTGCGCCAGGCACCAGACGATGACCCCGGCGTTCAAGAACTCGCCGCGCTCGACCCGGGGCACCACCCGGACCACCGCGTAGTCAAACGCGCAGGGCGCGGGCACGGTTGGCCTCCTCCTCGAACACCGTGGCGTTCGCCACCCTGCGGGACAGCCATTCCATGTACGCGTGCCGCTGGGCGGGCGCTCCTCCCAGGTAGGGATCCGCGGGGAGCCACGCCTCGGGCACATCGTCGACCAGCGCGCGGAGCAGCGACAGGGACAGCTTCGGACGGAGCCGCTCGCCCGCGGCCCGGATGTCGCCGGCGACCGGGAGCAGCACGTGGTCCTTCACCTGGGAGAAGGGGGAGGCGGCACGGGCGGGCGCCTCCGCCCAGTCGTGGTGCACATAGAGGCTCGCCCCATGGTCGATGCAGTACAGCCGCCGGTGCCACTCCAGGAGGTTCGGGTTGCGCGGGGTCCGGTCCACGTTGAGCACCAGAGCGTCGAACCAGACGACGTCCGCGGCGAGCTCCGCGGGCGGCGGGGTGGACGCGGCCGGATCGTACCCGAGCGCGCCGGGCAGGTAGTCCACCCCGAGGTTCAGCCCCACGCTGGCCTTGAGGAGGTCGCGGATCTCGCCGTCGGGCTCGGTGCGCCCGATGTCGGCGTCCAGGGTCATCTGCACCAGCGTGGGCACCGGGAGCCCGAGCGCCCGGCCAATCTCCCCGGCGAGCAGCTCGGCCACCAGCGCCCGTGGCCCCTGCCCTGCCCCCCGGAATTTCATCACGTAGAGCCCGTCGTCGTCCGCCTCGACGATGGCGGGCAGGCTCCCGCCCTCGCGGAGGGCAGTGACGTAACGCGTGGCGGCGAGGGTGCGGAGCACGGCCGGCCCACCATAACCGGACCCGGCCCGGTTGCTGGCCGCGGGACGGACCGTTGCCCGGCGCGGGACGGGCGTTCCCCGGTCCATGGGTTAAGTCCTCTCTTGCCATGATCCAGATTCGCAAGAGCAACGAGCGGGGCCACGCCAACCACGGCTGGCTCGACAGCCACCACACCTTCTCCTTCGCCGACTACGACGACCCCGACCACATGGGGTTCCGGGCGCTGCGGGTCATCAACGAGGACCGCGTGCAGCCGGGCCAGGGGTTCGGGACGCACGGCCACCGGGACATGGAGATCCTCTCCTACGTCCTCGAGGGCGGGCTGGCCCACAAGGACTCGACCGGCGGCGGCGGCATCATCCGTCCCGGGGAGGTGCAGCGGATGAGCGCCGGGAGCGGTGTCCTGCACAGCGAGTTCAATGCCTCGCGGTCCGAGCCGGTGCACTTCCTCCAGGTCTGGGTGGTCCCCGATCGCCGCGGCATCGCCCCGGGCTACGAGCAGAAGAACTTCCCGCCCGAGCAACGGCAGGGGCGGCTCCGGCTCATCGCCTCGCCCGACGCGGCCGACGGCAGCCTGACCATCCACCAGGACGCGCGCGTGTACACCACCCTTCTCGCGAAGGGCGAGTCGGTGACCCACCCGCTGGCGCCGGGCCGGCACGCCTGGGTCCAGGTCGCTCGCGGACGGGTCCGGCTGGGTGACGTGGTGCTCTCGGCCGGGGATGGCGCGGCCATCTCGGACGAGCGGTCCCTCACCCTGACCGGCGAAGAGGCCTCCGAGGTCCTGGTCTTCGACCTCGCCTGACCCCCGGGCCCCGGGCGGCGGGAACTCCGTCCGGGACTCGACGATGGGCAGCCCGGTCGCCCCGGGCGATTTTGCGCCTGGCGGCCGGGCGACCCACCTTCGCCTGTGGGCGTGGGTGAGCGCATCAGCGGTGGGTCGACGGGGGACCGGTGGCCGGGGCGTGCGCTCCGGTCACTGTTCGTCCCCGCGCCGGGGACGTTCCCGTCGCTGGATGCGCTTCGCACCGCGGCCATCGTCCTGGTCATCGGAAACCACCTGGCGGTCGGCGGCTCCGAGCTGACGCCGTCGCCGGTGTGGAGCTTCACCCTCTTCCGCTACGGCTGGACCGGAGTGGACCTGTTCTTCGTCCTGTCCGGATTTCTGATCGGACGGCAGCTCCAGCGCGAGCTTCAACGGACCGGCGCGGTGAACGTTCCGCGGTTCCTGCTGCGGCGGGGGCTTCGGATCTGGCCGCTGTACTTCACCTGGGTCGCGTTCCTCGCGCTCGCGCTGGGGAAGTGGCGAGGCCTGTGGCCGGACCTGGTCTTCCTCTCCAATTACGTGCAGGGCCAGGTGAGCGGCGGATGGTCGCTGTCGACCGAGGAGCAGTTCTACCTGGTGGTCCCGCTGCTGCTGCTCGGGGTTCAGCGGGTGTTCGGTCCACGCGGGCAGGCGTGGGTGCCCCTGGTGCTGCTGGCGCTGATGCCGGTGGTGCGGGCGCTGGCGCTCCACGGGACGGGGGAGGCCGGATTCGACCGGATCTACGGGCCGATTCACACCCACTGCGACGGGCTGCTCGTGGGTCTGTTCCTCGCCTGGGTGTCGCTGAAGCGCCCGGCGGCGCTGTCCCCCGAGCATCCGCATCCCTGGCGCTGGCCGCTGGTGGCCATTCTCGCCGGATTCGTTCTCCGGGAGGTCGATCGACCGCTCTTCAGCTTCAGCGGGCTCGGGCTCATCTATGGCGGGTGCGTGACGCTCGGCCTGCGCGCCGGTCCGCGGGTCCGGCAGCTGACCGCCTGGCGCGGCTTCCACGTCCTGTCCCGACTGTCGTTCGGGATGTACCTGAACCACTTCGAGGTGCTGCCCAGGGTGCTGCCCGGGATGACCCGGGCGCTGGTCCCGGTGCTCGGCTCGGGGCCTCTGCTCGCCGCCGTCGCCTTTCTGGTCGCGGTGCTGTCGTCGGCGCTGGTGGCGTCGGTCACCTTCGTGCTCATCGAGGATCCGTTCCTCGCGCTCCGGGAGCGGTGGGAGGCCCGGTACAGGCCAGTCAGGCCCGTGGAGCCCGTGCTGCGGCGGGTGAGCTGATCGGCGTCGACCGGACCGCTACACTCCGAGGCCGGTGAGCTCCGTGACCCGCCTCCGCAGACTCGTCCTGCTCACCCTCCTCGTGCTCCTGCTCGCCACGGCCGCACCTGGCAGCGCCGGTCCGGCCAGGCCGAGGCAGGGGGACGGCGCGCTTCCGGACGCGGGTCCCCTGCCCTACATCGGCACCTGCTCGGCCGAGGGCCCCCTGGCGGCGGTGCGCGCGCCGAATTAGAGGAGGGGGTCGCCGTGACCGAACCCCAGCTCTCCAGCGCCCGCCCCGGCCCGAACGACCCCTGCTGGTGCAGGAGCGGGCTCAAGTACAAGAAGTGCCACCGCGAGGCCGACGCCCGCTCGGGGGCGCCCGCTCCCCGGCTGCGCCGGGTCAAGCCGGGCCGGATCTCCCCGATGCGCACCGTGCCGCCCGAGATTCCCCGGCCGGACTACGTGCCGTCGGGCCGCCCGGGACGCGGCCTCCGCGGAGATCCCGCCACCCGGCTGGACCGCATGCGCCGCGCCTGCCAGGCCGCCGCCCAGGTGTTGCAAGAGACCGGCGCCCGGGTGGCGCCCGGCGTCACCACCGACGCGCTCGACGCCATCGCCCACGCCGCGTACATCGCCCGGGGCGGCTACCCGAGCACGCTCGGGTACCACGGCTTCCAGAAGAGCATGTGCACCAGCGTCAACGAGGTAGTGGTGCACGGCATCCCGGACGATCGCCCGCTCGAGGCCGGGGACATCGTCAACTGCGACGTCACCATCTATCTCGAGGGCATGCACGGCGACTGCTCGGCCACCTTCCCGGTCGGAGAGGTGGACGAGGCGGCGAAGAAGCTGCTCCGGGTCACCGAGGAGGCCCTGATGAAGGGCATCGAGGCGGTGAAGCCCGGGCGCCAGGTGCGTACCATCGGCCAGGCCATCGCCGCCCACGCCGCGGCGAACGGGCTGGGCGTGGTCCGCAACTACTGCGGCCACGGCATCGGGGAAATCTTCCACACCGAGCTGCAGGTTCCCCACTTCGACGACCCGGGCGCGACCACCGTCCTCGAGGAGGGGATGATCTTCACCATCGAGCCCATGCTCACCGAGGGGAGCTGGGGCGTGAAGCACTGGAACGATGGCTGGACCGCGGTCACTGCCGACGGTCTCCGCTCCGCCCAGATGGAGCACACCATCCTCGTGACCCGCGACGGGGCGGAGATCCTCACGCTGCCCTGACCGACCGGTCGGCGGGACGGGGGGTGGCCTACGTCACGCCGCACCGGTATATGGCCGCGCCGGGGATGGTGCTGGCGCCCCGAGGAGAGCCGATGCCGTACGACATCCAGGTGAAGCGCACCACCACGCCGAGGCCCCGGCCGCCCGCCGGTGACCTCGGCTTCGGGCGCTTCTACAGCGACCACCTCTTCCTCGCGGAGCACGACGGCCGCGGCTGGCACTCCCCCCGGATCGTCCCCTACGGGCCGCTGCCGCTGGACCCGGCGGCCAGCGCGCTGCAGTACGGCCAGGCCATGTTCGAGGGGATGAAGGCGGTGGCCGGAGATCGTGGCCCGCTGCTGTTCCGTCCCCAGATGCACGCCCGCCGGATGAACGCCTCCGCGGCGCGGCTGTGCATGCCGGAGATTCCCGAGGACTTCTTCCTCGCCGCGCTCCGCTCGGTGGTGCACGAGGACGCCTCCTGGGTTCCGACCGAGCCCGGCGCGTCGCTCTACGTCCGGCCGACGATGATCGGCTCGGAGGCCTACCTCGGAGTGCGCCCGTCGAAGAAGTACCTGTTCTACGTGCTCACCTCGCCGGTGGGGAACTACTTCGGGCCTCGCCCGGCGCCACTGAGGCTGTGGGTGGAGACCGAGCACGTTCGCGCGGCGCGCGGTGGGATCGGCGCGGCCAAGGCCGGGGCCAACTACGTCGCCGGCATGGCCGCCGCCGAGCGGGCCAAGAAGCAGGGCTTCCACCAGGTCCTCTGGCTCGACCAGACCCACCGCCAGGTCGAGGAAGCCGGGACGATGAACGTCTTCTTCCGCATCGGCGACACGGTGGTGACGCCCCCGCTGGAGGACTCGCTGCTGGCCGGAGTGACGCGCGACTCGGTGCTGACCCTGCTGCGGGAGTGGAAGGTGAAGGTGGAGGAGCGGCCGGTGGAGATCGCCGAGCTGGCCCAGCACTCTGAGCGCGGGCAGCTCAAGGAGGCCTTCGGCACCGGTACCGCGGCCACCATCTCCGCCATCGGCGAGCTGCAGTGGGGCAACAGGACGATGCGGCTCGGGGACTCCCGCGGGGAGATCGCCGAGCGCCTCTACCGGGCGATGATGGACCTCTTCGGCTCGCGCCGTCCGGACCCACGCGGCTGGCTGGTCCCGGTGGAGCCCTCGTAGAGGTCCATCCGGGCGAGCGGCGGCGCATAGAGGTACACGCTCACCGCCCGGACCCGTCCGGCGTGCTCGACGTGGTGGATGGTGTGCGGCTGCTGGGCGCCGATGGAAGCGCGGTTCCGCTAGGGTCGTGCAACGCATGACGGACGGGGTGGTCATCGTCGGCGGGGGTGCGAGCGGCACGCTCACCGCGCTGGCGCTCGCCCGCGTCGCGGCGCCGGGCGCGGTGACCCTGGTGGACACCGGCGGCGCGTTCGCCCGTGGGGTGGCGTACTCCACCGACGAGCCGGTGCACCTGCTCAACGTGCCCGCGGGCCGGATGAGCGCGTTCCCGGATCAGCCGTCGCACCTCCTCCACTGGCTCGCTGCCCGCGGGGAGCCGGCCGACCCGGAGGCCTTCATCGAGCGGCGGGTCTACGGCGCGTACCTCGGGGAGCTGCTGGATGGCACCGGCACCGGGGTGCGCCGGGTGGTCGACCGGGCGATCTGCGTCGCCGCCGAGGGCAAGGGCCTTCGTATCCTGCTCTCGCGCGGTCCGGCGCTTGCGGCGCGCGCGGCGGTGCTGGCGCTGGGGAACTTCCCCCCCGAGCTGCCGCCGGGCTGGAGCGCGCTGCCCCCCCGGCTGGCCTGGCGCTCACCCTGGGCTCCGCCGGGGGACTGGCCAGCGCCGCAGGCCGAGGTGCTCCTGCTCGGAGCGGGGCTCACCGCGGTGGACGTGGTGCTCTCGCTCCATACCCGCGGCCACCGCGGGCGCATCCACCTCCTGTCCCGACACGGGCTCGCTCCGCTCACGCATCCGCCCCAGACGTTCGCGCCGCTGCCGCTCGGGCCGAGGCCCACCGCGCTGCGCGCGCTGCTCCGGATGTTCCGCGCGCTCGCCCGCCGGGAGGACCCGCGTGCGGTGATGGACACGCTCCGGCCCGAGCTGGGGGCGCTCTGGCACGGGCTCTCCAGCTCCGAGCAGCGGCGGTTCCTCCGCCACCTCCGGGCCTGGTTCGACATCCTCCGGCACCGGGTGGCGCCCCAGGTGGGCGCGCGCATTGCGTCCATCGAGGCCGAGGGCCGCCTGGTCCGTCATGCGGGCCGGGTGGTGTCCATCGCCGAGCAGGACGGAAGGGTGGCCGTGCGCTACCGGCCGCGGGGGGCGCGGACGCTCGCAGTGCTCGCGGTGGACCTGGCCATTCCCACCACCGGCCCGGTCATGGACGTGCGCGCCGTGGACGACCCGCTGCTGCGGTCGCTGCTCGCCACGGGGCAGGCACGGCCCGGACCGCACGGGCTCGGCTTCGCCACCGCACCGGATGGCGCGGTGCTCGGGCCGCTCGAGGATCATCTCTGGACGCTGGGCGGGCTGCGGCGCGGCGACCTGTGGGAGTCCACGGCCATCCCGGAGATCCGCGTGCAGGCGCGCACGCTCGGCGAGCTGCTCGCCGCCAGGCTCAGGACGGCAGGTGCTGGATGAGGCCCCAGACCAGCGCGGTGCTGAGCGCATCGAAGGCGAGCGCGACCAGCAGCGCCACCAGGGCGACGTCCAGAGCGGGAGAGCGATTGTCCGACATCACGACACCTCGAGACGCATGCCTGGCCCCGGACCGTTGCAAGCCCGGATCCACCGGCGAGCCCGAGCAATTCCGGCCAGCTGCTCGCATGCGACACCTCGTCCTGAGGACGTCCTTGCACCCGTTGCATTGCACGGACTGACACGGGCGCCCTCGTCCGGTCGAACCCGCGACCTGGACGCAGGTTGCGCGACGGGCGCCGGCGTGACACCCGCTGGGGCGGTTGCTAGCCGGGCCGGTTCGCTTCACGGAGAGCGTGGGGGGCCGCCAGCCGCAATCGTGTGTCGGCTGGAACATCCGGCCTGACTCTCGTGACTTGCGGACTGCCGGCGCGCGGCTCACCGGCCAGGCCGCACTGCGTCACGTACGCGTCACCGGAGTGTCACCCGCCCAGCCCGGGTCCGGGACCATCTTCCGGCGCTCCTTTGGAGGTTTGCATGGTCCGTCATCCCCGGCTCGCCGTTCCCGTCGGTCCCGAGGACCACGTGCTCGGAAGCCCGGAGGCGCCGCTGACCTTGGTCATGTACGGCGACTACACCTGCCCGTACACCCGCCGTGCCTCGGCCTTCGTGGACGTGGCCCGGAAGAAGCTCGGGCGGAAGATGCGGTACGCCTTCCGGCACTTCCCCCGGGAGGAGTTCCACTCCGAGGCGGAGCTGCTGGCCGAGGCGGCGCACGCGGCGGGGACGCAGGGCAAGTTCTGGGAGATGCACCAGGCCTTGATGCTCGAAGGGGAGCCGGTGGACCCGGCGAGCCTCGCCGCGGAGCTGGGGCTCGACCTCGAGCGCTTCTCGAGCGAGCTGCAGGCACGGACCCACCGCGCGCACGTGGCCGCGGAGATGGACGGTGGGGTGCGCAGCGGGGTCACCGGGACGCCCACGCTCTTCATCAACGGCAAGCGGCACGTGGGGACCTGGGAGAACAGCTCGCTGCTCCGGGCCCTGGGCGGCGCGCCGGCGATGGCGCGCTCGGCACATCTGTAAGGGATGGGGCGCCTCGACGGGAAGGTGGCGATGGTGACCGGCGGGGGGTCGGGGCTGGGGAGGGCCATCGCCGTCCGTTACGTCGCCGAGGGCGCGCGGGTGCTGGTGACCGATACCTGGCCTCGGACGAGTCGGCCTTCGTGACCGGAGTGGCCTTGCCCATCGACGGTGGGCACATGGCGGAGCGTCTGCCGTAGTAAGCAGGCGGTTCATGCCACGGTTCGTGCCGCCGCTCGCCCTGCTCTGCCTGTTCGCCTGCGCCCACGGAAAGGGGCTCTCCCGGGAGGAGGCGACGGCCCGGTTCTCCAGCCTGGTCTCCGACTACTTCGACGAGGCGTACGCCTTCGAGCCCACGCCCGGCACGCAGATGGGGTTCCACCAGTTCGACCCCAAGCTCGAGGACTTCAGCGCGCCGCGGGTGGCGACGCACGTGCAGAAGCTCCAGGGGATGCTCGACCGCGCGGTGGCGCTGTGGACCGAGCGGGTGGCGCTGCCCTACGACGACCTGATCGACCTCGAGGCGCTGGAGTCGCGCATCCGGGCCGACTTGCTGGAGTGGGAGAAGATGGGGTTCCGGCTCCAGAACCCGATGACCTACTCGCGCATCCCCGGCGAGGGCGTGGACGCGCTGCTCAAGCGCGACTTCGCCCCGGCCTCGGAGCGGCTCAAGTCCATCACCGCGCGGCTCCGGGCGGTGCCGGCGGTCTACGCCGCGGGCAAGGCCAACGTGAAGACGCCCCCCAAGGAGTGGACCGAGCTCGCCCTGCGGATGGCGAACGGCTCGCTGGGCTTCCTCCAGGAGTCGGTCTCCACCTGGGCGAAGGAAGCGGCCGGAGGCGACACGCTGGCGCTGGCCGACTTCAACCGGGCGAACACCACCGCCTATGCCGCGACTCAGGACTGGATCCACTTCCTGGAGAAGGAGCTGAAGCCCCGGAGCACCGGGAGCTGGGCCATCGGCCCGGCCTTCTTCTCCGAGAAGCTCCAGACCGAGGAGATGGTCTCCGAGCCGCTGGAGGCGCTGCTGGCCAAGGGGGAGGCGCAGCTGAAGGCGGACAACGAGGCGGCGGTGCAGACCGCGCAGCTGATCGACCGGCGGAGGTCGGTGGCCCAGGTGATGGCGGCGATGCAGTCCGACCATCCGACGGCGAAGGACCTCCTGCCCGCGGTGCGCCGCTCGCTGGAGGGGGTGCGGCAGTTCGTGGTCTCGAAGAACCTGGTCACCTTCCCCTCGGAGGTGAGGCCGAAGGTGGAGCCCACCCCGCCGTACGCCCGGAACGGCTCGTTCGCCTCGCTCGACGCGCCAGGGCCGTACGAGACCAAGGCCACCGAGTCCTACTACTACGTGACGCCCACCGAGGAGACGTGGAACAGCGCGCAGATCGAGGAGCACCTGCGTGCCTACGCCACGCCGATCCTGGCGATGACCGACGTGCACGAAGCCTACCCGGGCCACTTCCTGCAGGCGCTGTGGATGCCGAAGGTGCCGACCAAGGTGCGGAAGCTGCTCGCGGCCAACACCAACGTCGAGGGCTGGGCGCACTACACCGAGCAGATGGTGGTGGAGGAAGGGTTCGCGGACGACGACCCGCGCATCAAGCTCGCGCAGCTGGAGGAGGCGCTGCTGCGCGACTGCCGGTTCGTGGTGGGCATCCAGCTGCACACCACCACGTTGACGGTGGAACAGGGGGCGGAGCGCTTCGTCAAGGAGTGCTTCCAGACGCCGGCCAATGCGTACGAGGAGGCCCGGCGCGGCACCTATGACCCGACGTACCTGTACTACACGTACGGCAAGCTGCAGATCTACGAGCTGCGGCGTGAGTACCTGAGCCAGAAGGGGGGCACGTTGCGCGAGTTCCACGACGCGTTTCTCGCCCAGGGGGTGCTACCCATCCGCCTGGTCCGGAAGCTGCTCTTCGAGCAGAGGTGAGCCATGCCCCCCCTGTCCTCTCCCCGCATCGTCGCCTGGCTGCTGCAGTCGCTGCCCACGACGTTCCTGGCGATCCTCTTCCTCCAGTCAGGGATCGACAAGGTGATCGACTTCCGCGGCAACCAGGGCTGGCTGACCCAGCACTTCGGGAACAGCCCGCTGCGGGGAGTGGTGACGCCGATGCTGCTGACCTTGACCATCATCGAGGTCACGGCGGGCGTGCTCTGCGCGGTGGGCCTGGTGGAGCTGGTGGTGCTCGGCGTGCCGCGGATCGCCTTCTGGGGCATCACCGTGGCAGCCATCGCCTTCCTGGCGCTCTTCTTCGGGCAGCGGATCGCCAAGGACTACACCGGGGCAGCGGTGCTCCCGGCGTACTTCCTGGTGGCGCTGGTGGGGCTGTGGACGACGGGGCGGTTCCACTGAGCGAGACGGCGAAGAGCCTGCGGCTGCAGCTGCTGCCCGGGCGACTGGCGGTGGCCCGGCTGTCCGGAACGGACCCGGTGCCCGCGTGGGTCGATGGACCGGGGGTGGTGTCCATCACCCGGCGGGCCGGAGAGCTGAGCGTGGTCTGCGCCGACGCGCGGGTGCCGGTGGAGGTGCGGGCCGAGCGCGGCTGGCGGGCGCTGGAGGTGGAAGGGCCGATCGACTTCCAGGAGGTCGGCGTGCTGCACGCCCTCACCGGGCCGCTGTCCCGGGCAGCGGTCTCGGTGTTCGCCATAGCGACCTTCGATACCGACCTGGTGCTCGTCCGGGAGGAGACACTCGCCCGGGCGGTGGAGGCGCTGCGGGCGGCGGGGCACCGGATCGACGCGCCGCCGGGCGCTTGACGGGAGCGGTTCCCGCTGACGCCGGGGTCCGCGCGCATTCTGGTCTGCTCGATGTCTGCGCCACTGGCCGTGCCGGGCAGTCCAGCCACGGGCGAGGGTCGGCGCATGAACTTCGCCCGACGATCTCGCCTGCTCGACCTTCTCCTCCGGCTCGTCCTGAGCGTGTCCTCGGTGGCCCTCGCCGCGCCGGCGACCCCGGCCCCGGCGCGGGACGGCCAGCACGACTTCGACTTCGCGCATGGAAGGTGGAAGATCCGCATCCGGAAGCTCAAGGCACCGCTCCGTGGCTCGACGGAGTGGGTGGAGATGTCCGGCACGTCGGTGTGCCGTCCCTTCTGGAACGGCGCGGGGAATCTCGACGAGCTCCAGGTGGACGGGCCGGACGGGCGTGTCGAGGCGATCACCGTCCGGATGTACTCACCGACCGCCCGGCAGTGGTCGCTGAGCTGGGCGACGCGGAAGAGCGCGTCGTTCGGCGTGCCGACCGTGGGCGAGTTCCACGACGGCCGCGGCGAGTTCTACGATCAGGAGGTCTGGGAGGGACGGACGATCTTCGTCCGCTACGTCTGGTCCGGCATCACCCGGACATCGGCGCACTTCGAGCAGGCCTTCTCGGACGACGGCGGGAAGACCTGGGAGGTGAACTGGATCACCGACCAGACGCGCATCGAGTAGGCACCACGGGGACGCGGTTCCGGATGGCACGGGCGGTGTCTCCCGGTCCGGGCCACTCGATCTGGTGCACGGTGCCGGAGTCGCTCTGACGGGAGCCGGGAACCCCGTCCGGGGTGGGCGCCTGCGCCTGTACCGCGCTGGCCCACTCCCGGAGCGCGGAGGGTTGCAACGGGTGATGATCGGGCCAAGCTGACACGAGACCCGTGTCGAGTCGCGACAAGACGGGGATGCCAGATTGCACGCGGCATCCCGAAACAATCTCTCAGCTGGGCGGGGGGGTCGGAGCACTGGCCATCTCGAGCTGGAAAGCGAGCGCTCGGGATGTGGAGTCCGATTCGGGGATGCTGAGTGCAATTCCACGTTCCGAAACGGACCCTTCTACGTTCCAGCAACGCTGACCCGCGCACCACCCTCCGCCCATGGGAGAGATTGTTTCGGGACGCCACGTTCGACGCCACGTTCTGGAACAGCGCCCGATGCGCGTCTTGCTCGGTTTCCGCGATTCCGGGCATCCGAGGGTTTGGACTCAGATGGGCTCCATCGAGCGCTCGAGCTCCGCGCAGGCCGCCCCGTGTAGGGTCCAACGTTCGTCCTCCGCCAGTCCGTCTCCCCAGGGGCCTGGCAAGCGCGGGTCAAGCCTCCGCCGCGGTGGTCGACCGAGCCTCCACCTCGGCTTCGACCGGCGCCCTCCCTCCCGCGAAACGCCTTCGGGCGGCTCAGCCTGCAACGAGCCGCAGGTCGGCCGCGGGCACCGCGACGGGCTGCTGCTGCGCCTGCCGATCCCACCCCACCGCGAACCGGACCGCCCGCTCGATCACCGTGGGGTCGGCGAGCAGCCTCCGATGCCCGAGGCCCTCGGTGGCAAACAGCTCGGCTCCCGGCCAGCCGCGGTGCAGCGCCTGGGCGGAGAGGAACGGGACCTCGCGGTCGCTGCGGTCGTGGATGACCAGCGCCCGCCCCGACAGCCGCGGGGCCACCGCGCTCAGCTCCATCGTCTCGATGCCGCCCTCGGTGAGCACGCGCCGGACCCGCTCCCGGATCCCGCTGCGGACCGCAGGCGCCAGCCCGAGCAGCTGCTCGAAGTGCTGGAGGTACGGCTCCATCGAGACCGGGCCGGAGATGAGCACCGCTCTGGGGAGCGGAGCGCCCTTGCCGGCGGCGAGCACCGTGGCCGGGACGCCGAAGGAGTGGGCGATGACCGCCTCCACCGACGGCTCGCGGCGAAGGCACATCTCCACCGCCGCCGCGGCCTGGGCCAGGTTCAGCCGCCGCCCTGGCGAGCGGCCATGGGCCGGCAGATCGAGGGCGACCACCCGGCGTCCCGCATCCCGCAGGGGCGAGACGAACGACGCGAGGTCGCCCGAGCCACCGCCCCAGCCGTGCACCAGGAGCACCGTCGGGCCTCCGCCCTGCCACAGGTAGCTGGTAACCTGACGCCCCCCGGCCCGGAACCGCTCCACCGCGTCCGGCGCGGTGCCGAACCGCGGTACCCGCCGCGGCCCGGTGATGCAGAACAGCTCGAAGGCGAGCCGGCCAGCCGCACGGGGCGACACGGCCCCCGCTGCGGAGATCAGCCCGGACAGTAAACGAACGTTCGTACTATTCTTTGCCATGGCGATTCCTCCTCGACGACGTGCAACGACGGGTGACAGGTCAGCGCGCGGGCAAGGCCTGCGCGAGCAGCTGCTCGAAGGACTGCCGGGCCAGGGCCTCGGCGTTGCGCTGGCGGAGAAGACGCCGCGCGTGGTGGAAGCCCAGCATCAGGCCGTGGATCTGGAAGGCGAGCAGGTCGCAGTCGAGGTCGGCGCGGAACACGCCCGACTCGACACCGAGCCGGGCCGAGCGCGAGAGGAGAGCCAGCAGCCGCTTCTCCTCCTCGACCAGGTAGTCGCGGACCGGACCCGGGCGATCGTCCAGCTCGAAGGAGGCGGCGGCGAAGATGCACCCGCCCAGTGCGTCGGGTGTGAAGGCCCACTTCAGCCACAGCTCGAACAGCGCCCGGAGCCGGGGCGCGCCGCGCGGCTGCTGCAGGGCCGGGCGGACGACATTCGCCTCGAAGTCTGCCGAAGAGGCCCGGAGCACTTCGACCTGAAGCTCTTCCTTGCTGCCGAAGTGGGCGAAGAGCCCGCTCTTCGACATCTCCAGCGCCGAGGCCAGCTCGCCGATGCTCAGCCCCTCCAGGCCGTCACGGCTCGCCACCCTCGAGGCGTGGCGCAGGATGCGCGTCCGGGTTTCCTCGCCCTTGCTCACGGGGTCCTTAATACGAACGGTCGTTCTTTTTGTCAACTCCCCCGTCCGCGGCCGGCGGGAGCCGGGCTCCCACCCCCTGGAGCACGGTCCGGAGCACGTGCGCCAGCTCCTCGATGCGGAAGGGCTTGTCGACGACCTCCCGGATGCCCGCCGCCCGCGCGGTGGACGCCGGGACCGACCACCGGTTCCCCGTGGACAGCACCACCGGCAGCTGGGGACGGATCCGTGCCACCCGCGCGGCGAGCTCCACCCCGTCCATCCGCGGCATCTGGAGGTCGGTGAGCAGCAGGTCGAAGTCGTCCGGATCCTCGGCGATGAGCTCCAGGGCCTCCTCGGGGTCGTTCACCGAGGTGACCTGGTACCCCAGCCGCCGCAGCTGCTCGCTCACCACCCGGGCGATGACCGGCTCGTCGTCCACCACCAGGAGGCGCTCGCCCGCGCCGGGCGGCGCCGCGCCCGGGGCCACCACCGCTTCCGGGCGCTCCGCCTCGGCGGGGGGCAGCTCGACGTCGAAGGTGGTTCCCTGGCCGGGCGCGCTCCGGACGAAGATCTGCCCGCCGTGGTCCTGGACGATGCCCTGCACCACCGCCAGCCCGAGGCCGGTCCCCTCCCCCGGCGCCCGGGTGGTGAAGAAGGGCTCGAAGATCCGCTCCAGCACCTCGGGCGTCATCCCCGCCCCGTCGTCCGACACCCGGAGCCGCACCGTGTCCGGCGGCGCGCCGTCGCCCCCCGACCCCGGGAGATTCCCCAGGTACACGCCGATCTTCCCCCTCCGGCCCTGCAGCGCCGCAGCGGCGTTGGCGACGAGGTTGATCACCAGCTGGTGCATCTGTCCCTGATCGGCGAGCACCCGCGCCGTTCCCGAGTCGATGGCCGCCTCCAGCTCCACCGAGGCGGGGATCGACGCCCGCATCAGCTGGAGCGCCTCGGCCACCACCCGCTGCAGCTGGACCGGGCGGTGCTCCTGCCCGCTGCTCCGGGCGAAGGTGAGCAGCTGGCGAACCACGTCGCGGGCCCGACCACTGGCCTGGAGGATCTCCGAGGCCCGGGCCTGCATGGGCCCCGAGCACTCGTCGTGGAGCAGCTGCGCCTGGCCCATGATGGCGGTGAGCACGTTGTTGAAGTCGTGGGCGATGCCGCTGGCCAGGGTGCCGATCGCCTCCCGCTTCTGTGACTGCCGCAGCTGCATCTCCAGATGCGCCCGGCGGGCCTCGGCCTCCTTGCGCTCGCTCACGTCGCGCCCGATGCCCAGCAGATCCGCGGAGGGGTCCGGAGACACGGCCAGCACCACCTCCAGCACCCGCTCGCCCGCCACCGCACGCACCGGCACCTCGAGGGCGGGCCCGGGCGCGTCCTTCAGCCGGGTCCAGATCTCCTCCGCCCGCTCGCTGGCGATCAGCGAGACGAACCGCCGTCCCACCCAGTGGGCGGCCTGGAACCCGGTCACCGACTCGAACGCCGGGTTGAGCGCGGTGATGACCCCCTCGCGGTTGACGGTGAAGATGACGTCGCGGGCCCGGTCCACGAGCGTCCGGTAGCGATCCTGCGAGGCGCGGAGGTTCCGGGCCGCCAGCACCTGGAAGGCCACGGTCAGCCCGGCGTACACCGCGAAGTCGGCGAAGGTGGCCAGGGCCGAGTTGTGAATGGCCGGCGGCGGCAGCGCTCCTTTCGCTCCGGCAACGGCGAGCGCCAGCGCGGAGAGCAGAGACACCCCCGCGGTGACCACGGTGGCGCGCACCCCGAGCAGCAGGCCGGCGGCGACGATGAGCACCAGGTAGCCGAGCGGAGCCGAGCTCTGGATCCCCCCGGCGGTGGCCGCGGACACGGTCAACAAGAAGAACCCGCAGGCGAGATAGCCCACCGCGGCGAGCACCACCTGGCCTCGCCGGACGGCAAAGACGAGGACGAGGACCACCGTCCACCCGAACGCCGTCTGCAGGCCGTACCGCATCCATGCTGCCGGATCGACCCAGGCGGAGATGGCCAGGTAGACCAGGAAGCCGGCCGCCTGGATCCCCAGGAACGACAGGAGGAGACGTGCCGCCCCGCGCGTGCGCAGCTCGCGCGACACCGCATCGGTCCGAGGGACGGTGGAGAGTGTCTCCAGCTTCACCGGTGCGCCATTACCAGATTCCGGGCACCTGCCCTAAGGTCCCCCGCGCTCGCATGCGACTCGCCGCTCTGCTGCTGCTCGCCTCGGCCACCACCGTCGCCGCCCCGCCTCGCACGTTCCGGATCGACTACTTCCACACCGGAAGCGGGGGGAAGGAGATCTTCAGCCTCGACCGGCTCACCGTGGAGCCGCTGCCCTGGCCGGGGAATCCCGGCCGACCCATCGACGACACCGACCTGGGCAAGTACCGGTTCCAGGTGCGCGACGCGACGAGCAAGGACCTCCTCTACTCGCGCGGGTTCAGCTCCATCTACGGCGAGTGGGAGGACACCCAGGAGGCGAAGGAGCGGGCGCGCACCTTCGAGGAGTCGCTGCGTTTTCCGCTGCCCTCCGGCCCGGTGGAGGTGACGCTGGAGAAGCGCGACCAGAAGAACGCCTTCCTCCCGCTGTGGACCTTCAAGGTCGACCCGAAGGACCAGACCGTGAGCGACGCCGCTCCCGACAGTCCCGGTCCCCTCGTTCCCTTCCTCAAGAATGGCCCCTCCGCGTCGAAGGTGGACGTGCTCATCCTCGGCGACGGCTACACCCGGGCGCAGCGGGGCAAGTTCGAGAAGGACGCCCGGCGGCTGGTGTCGATCCTCTTCTCTCAGTCGCCGTTCAGAGAGCGGAAGCAGGACTTCAACGTCTGGGGCCTCTGCCCCGAGTCCCGCGAGCCGGGCATCTCCCGCCCCTCCACCGGCATCCACCGCCGGAGCCGCATCGGCGCCACCTACGACGCGTTCGGGAGCGAGCGGTACATCCTCACCTTCGACAACCGCTCCTTCCGCGACGTGGCCTCCTTCGCCCCCTACGAGTTCGTGGAGATCCTGGTCAACGGGAACACCTATGGCGGCGGGGGCATCTTCGGGCTGTACAGCACCGTGGCCGCCGACTCGGTCTGGTCGCCCTACGTCTTCGTCCACGAGTTCGGGCACCACTTCGCCGCACTGGCGGACGAGTACTTCACCTCGGACAGCCCCTTGGTTCCCTCGGCCGACCGGGTGGAGCCCTGGGAGCCCAACGTCACCGCGCTGAAGGACCCCGCGCAGCTCAAGTGGAAGGCCCTGGTCTCGCCCGGGACGCCCCTCCCGACGCCCTGGCGCAAGGAGGAGTTCGAGAGCTTCAGCCGCGCGATCCAGATCGAGCGGAAGAAGATCCGCGCCGATCGCCGGCCCGAATCGGAGATGGACGCGCTCTTCACCCGCGAGAAGAAGGAGGTCACCCGCCTGCTGGGCACCGACCAGTACTCGGGCAAGGTGGGCGCCTTCGAGGGCGCGATGTACGAGTCCCGCGGCTACTTCCGGCCCGAGGAGGACTGCATCATGTTCACCCGCGACGAGGTGCCGTTCTGCCGCGTCTGCCAGGCGGCCCTCTCGCGCATCATCGACCTCTACGTGAAGGGCCCGCCGCAGTGACGCGGGTCGCGCTGGTGGCGCTGGGCGGGGCCATCGGTTCGGTCGCCCGCTACGGGGTCGGGGCGCTGGCCGCGCAGCTGCTCGGGCCGGCCTTTCCCTGGGGCACGCTCCTGGTCAACCTCACCGGCTCCTTCCTCATCGCCCTGGTGATGCACGTCGCCCTGAGCGGGACGGTCATCTCGCTCGAGCTCCGCATCTTCCTCACCACCGGAGTCATGGGCGGGTTCACCACCTACTCCTCGTTCAACTACGAGACGCTGGCGCTGCTGAACCAGCGGGCGTATGGCCTCGCGGGACTGAACCTGGCCGCCACCGTGCTCGGGTGCCTCGCCGCGGGGGTCCTGGGCCTCGCGGCCGGACGCGCGGTGGCAGGAGGCTGAGCGATGGGTCACCGGGTGCTCGAGGGCGAGCAGACTCTGCTGAGAATCTTCCTCGGCGAATCCGACCTCTGGCACGGCCGCCCGCTGCACCTCGCCCTGCTCGAGCGGCTCCGGAAGGAGGGCGCGGCCGGGGTCACCGTCCTCCGCGGCATCGCCGGGTTCGGGGCGCGCAGCGTCGTGCACACCACCCACATCCTCCGGCTGAGCGAGGACCTGCCCATCGTGCTCGAGCTGGTGGACACGCCCGAGCACGTGGAGCGCCTGCTCCCCATCCTGGACGAGATGGTGAGCGAGGGCCTGGTCACGATGGAGAAGGTCCGGGTGGTGAAGTACGCCCCCGGGGTCCGGCCCGCTCCGGCCTGACCGCTCCCGCCTCAGGGCGCTCGATTCCCACCCGCCCTGCACAGTCGGCCTCCGTGCGGCGCACTGGCGACTGTGCTGGCGCCTTCCCCTCTGGCTCCGGTAAGGGGGACGCGGAGGACGCCACGTGGCTCTCGACCTGAACGACACCCTGGGGCACCCGCGGGACCCCGACACCGTCAGCGGCATGGCCCGGGGGCTGATGGGAAGCGAGATCCTCAAGGTCGCGGGCGAGATCCGCGCGCTGGTGGCAAAGGGGCAGAAGGTCTGCAACCTCACCGTGGGCGACTTCAGCCCCCGCGAGTTTCCGATCCCCGCCGGCCTGCGCGACTTCATCGGCGAGGCGCTCCGGGCCGGGGAGACGAACTACCCGCCGGCGGACGGCATGCCCGAGCTTCGGCAAGCGGTGCAGCGCTTCTACGCCCGCGGCCTCGGGTTGCACTACCCGCTGGAGAGCATCGTCATCGCCAGCGGAGCGCGGCCGGTGGTCTACGGGACGTTCCGCACCGTGGTCGACCCCGGGGACGTGGTCATCTACCCGGTGCCCAGCTGGAACAACCAGTACTACGTCTACATGGTGGGGGCGAAGGGCGCGGTGGTGCCCACGTATCCCGAGCAAGGGTTCATGCCCACGGTCGAGCAGGTCCGCCCGTACCTGCCGCGCGCCCGCCTGCTCTGCCTGGGCAGCCCGCTCAACCCCACCGGGACCATGTTCGCCGCCGAGCAGCTCAAGGCTCTGTGCGAGGCGGTGGTGGAGGAGAACCTCGAGCGCAAGCACGCCGGGCGCCCGCCGGTCATCGTGATGTACGACCAGATCTACTGGGTGCTCACCTACGACGGGGAGAAGCACGTGACGCCGGTGGGGCTGGTTCCCGAGATGGCCCCCTACACCGTGTTCGTCGACGGGATCTCCAAGGCGTTCGCCGCCACCGGCGTCCGGGTGGGCTGGGGGGTGGGACCGCCGTCCATCATCTCCAGGATGAAGGACCTCATCGGGCACACCGGTGCGTGGGCGCCCCGGGCCGAGCAGGTCGCCTCGGCGCGCTTCCTCGACGACGTGCCGGCGATGGAGCGCTACCTGGTCGAGATGCGCCGCGGGGTGGAGTCACGGCTCCAGGCGCTCCACCATGGGGTGATGGAGCTCCGCAACCGCGGCCTCCCGGTGAGCGACATCGCCCCGCAGGGCGCGATCTACCTGTCGGTGCACTTCGACCTCGTCGGCCGCGCCGGCATCCGCGGCAACGAGGACATCCGGAAGCTGCTGCTCGAGGGTGCCGGCTTCGCGGCGGTGCCCTTCCAGGCCTTCGGGCTCCAGGACGAGACCGGCTGGTTCCGCTGCAGCGTGGGTGCAGTGTCCGAGGCTGAGATCCGCGAGGTCCTGCCGCGCGTCGAGTCCGTGCTCCGGACGGTGGTGGACGCCGCGGCCTGACTCACGCCAGCAGGCTGTCCCGGGCTCGCTGCTCGAAGGCGGAGAGCTCGGACTGCACCCACGCCTCGTCCCGCCCGAGCTCGCGGGCGATCACCCGGGCCACCGCTGGCGCGCACTCCAGCGCGGCGCGGGCATCGAGCACCAGCGCCCGGGTGCGGCGGGAGAGCACGTCCTCCAGCGAGCGGGCCATCTCCTGCCGCACCGCCCAGGCCACCTCGCACAGGAGGTACGGTAGCCGCGGGTGCATCGGGACGGCGAGCTCCGGGTCCGACTCGGCCAGCGCGCGCACCATGTCCGCGTCGGTGCCGTAGGCGGCGAGCATCTCGCTCGGCGTTCCGGCAGTGGAGTGCGTGACCTGCTCGTCCTCGGGCGCGCCGTGCAGCCTGAGCTCGGCGGTGGACGAGGGGCGTGGCGGGAGGCCGGCCACCCGGGCCGCATGGTCCACCACGTCCTCGCCCATCCGGCGGTAGGTGGTCCACTTCCCGCCGACGATGGTGACCAGCCCGCTCGGGCTCTCGAACACGCTGTGATCACGGCTGAGCGTCGCCGTCCGCTCCGCCCCCTCGGTCCGGACCAGCGGCCGGAGCCCGGCGTAGACGCTCAGCACGTCCTCGGGGCGTGGGTCCCGTGTCAGGTAGCGCGCGGCGTGCTCGAGGAGAAACGCCACCTCTTGCTCCAGCGGCCGCGGCTCGACGCTCACCTCGGGGACCGGGGTGTCGGTCGTCCCGACCAGCGCCCGCTTGTGCCAGGGAACGACGAAGAGCACCCGGCCGTCGTCGGTCCTGGGAATCATCAGGGCGTGGGCGCCCGGAAGGAACGTGTCGGGCAACACGAGATGCACTCCCTGGGAGGGTGCCACCAGCGGCGCCGCCCCGGGCTCGTCCATCCGCCGGATCGCGTCGGCGAAGATGCCGGTGGCGTTGATGACCACCCGCGCTTGCACCTCGTGCTCCCGGCCCGACTCCTCGTCGCGCACGTGGACCCCGCGCACCCGGTCCCCGCTCTTCAGCAGGCCGGTCACGCTGGCGTGGTTCACCAGCACCGCACCGAGGTCGTCCGCGGTGAGGGCCAGGGTCACCGCCAGCCGCGCGTCGTCGAACTGACCGTCGAAGTACCGGACACCGCCCTTCAGCTGGTCGGGCTCGAGGGTGGGGATGCGCTCCAGCACCTGCGCCCGGGAGAGCAGCTGGCTCGTGCCCAGCCGGTGCCGCCCGGCGAGCACGTCGTACAGCTTGAGACCCACCCCGTAGTACGGGCCGGACCACCAGGCGTACGCCGGGACGACGAATTCGAGATCTCCCACCAGGTGCGGCGCGTTCCGCCGGAGCCGCCCCCGCTCGAGCAGCGCCTCGCGGACCAGCCCCACGTTCCCCTGCGCCAGGTAGCGGACCCCGCCATGGACCAGCTTGGTCGAGCGGCTGGAGGTCCCCTGCGCGAAGTCCCGGGCCTCGAGCAGCACCGTCCGATAGCCGCGGGCGGCCGCCTCCACCGCCGCACCGAGGCCGGTGGCGCCGCCGCCGACGATGGCGAGGTCGAAGGGCTCCGAGAGGCAGTCGAGGTTGCGTGCGCGGTCCATCGCCTGGGTGGCAGGAACGCTAGCAGCGACGCGGCAAAAGCCGATGCCCTCTTCCCTCCGGGCATCCTGCCGGTGCATGGTCGCTCGCCGTGGCCACCACACCGTTCTACCCGTTCGTTCCCCGTCGGCAGCGCCCCCAGGTCACCAAGGAGCCGGACGCCGGCGGGCGCTGGACGCACCTGTTCCCGGACATGATCGGCGACGGGCAGCAGGGCGGGGGCTCGGTACCGGCCGACTTCGTCTGGCGAACCGACCCCAAGCAGTGGCAGGAGGAGCTGACCGACGCCGAGCTCCGCAAGGAGGCGGAGGCGCACCACGCCCTCCCCGAGGCCATCCTTCCGGTCGCGCTGCCTCCCGGCGAAGGCTGAGACTCGAAAGGCGAGCTCCGCCCCGACCCGCCAAACCGGCAGCTCTTTCCGTTGCCCGCTGCTCGAGGCGTGGCGCGACCGGCCGCTGCGCCGCGACCCGGGTCACTTCACGAGCATGTAGAGGCCGATGCCCAGTCCGATGACGATGATCACCCAGCGCACCATCGCCTCGCCGATGCGCTGCGCGAACCAGGCCCCGGAGTAGCCGCCCAGCACCGCTCCCACCGCCATCAGGAATGCCAGCGGCCAGTGCACGTGCCGGCCCACCGCGAAGTACACCGCGGCGACGCCGTTGATGCACACCGCCGCGAAGTTCTTCAGCCCGTTCATCTGGTGGATGTTGGTCAACCCCACCAGCCCGAGCTCCGCCAGCATCAGGATGCCCATCCCCGCCCCGAAGAAGCCGCCGTACACCGCCACCACGAACTGCGCGGCGCCGAGCCACCAGACGTTCACCTCGTCGAGACCGCGGGGTTCGGTCGCGGTGCTGCGGTGCTCGCGCCAGCGTCGGAGGGGCTCCTGGACGATGAACAGCGCGGTCGCGCCGAGGATCAGCCAGGGCACCAGGGCCCGGAACAGCGCGTCCCCGGCCACCACCACCAGCCAGGCTCCGACCAGCCCGCCGGCGATGCTGGTGATCACCAGCGCGATCAGCACCCGCTTGCTGTGGGACCCGAGCTCTCCCCGGAACGCCCAGCCGGCGCTCAGCGACCCCGGGACCAGGGCCACGCTGTTGGTCGCGTTCGCCGCGACCGGGCTCACCCCGGCGGCGAGCAGCGCGGGAAAGGTGAGCAGAGTTCCCCCTCCGGCCAGCGCGTTCATCGCTCCTGCCGGGATGGCGGTCAGGAAGAGAAAGAGGAGATAGCCGGGGTGGGAGGGCACGCCTGGCTCAGAGCGGATCGCGCTGGGCCATGGCGTTGTAGGTCGCGTACTTGTAGAGGTCGGAGAGCGTCGGGTAGTTGTAGCAGGTGTCGATGAAGAGCTGCGCCCCGGCCCCGCACAGCAACGCGGTCAAGCCGATGTGGACCAGCTCCGAGGCCTGCTCCCCGATGACGTGGACCCCGAGCAGCTTCATGTCCTCGTGCCGGAAGATGAGCTTCAGGAAGCCGCCACCATCGCCGATGATCTGCCCTCGGGCATTGGTGGCGTAGGCGGCGCGGCCCACCACGTACTCGACCCCGGCCTGCTTGCAGGACTCCTCGGTCTCGCCGGCCATCGACAGCTCGGGGATGGTGTAGAGCCCGTAGGGCAGGATCCGGGCAATCCGGTCCTTCTGGTAGAGGTTGAAGGCGTGGGTGACCGCCACCCGTGCCTGCTCCATCGAGGTGGAGGCCAGCGCGGGGAAGCCGACGCAGTCGCCCGCCGCGTAGATGTGGGGGACCGTGGTCTGGTAGTGCTCGTTCACGATCACCCTCCCGCGCTCGCCGAGCTTGACCCCTACCTCCTCGAGCCCGATCCCCGCGGTGTTCGCGCTCCGGCCGGACGCGACCAGCAGCGCCGCGGCGGCGATGGTGTCCCCGCCCTTGAGCCCCAGGGTGATCCGCCCCTCCTCGACGTCCACCGACTCGACGGTGGCCGGCATCCGGAACTGCACGCCCAGCCCCTCCATCCGCGCCTTCAGACGGGTGGACATCTCGAGGTCGAGGAAGGAGAGCAGCGGCGTCCGGGCCTCGACCAGGGTGACGGGGATGCCGAGCGCGGCGAAGGTGCAGGCGTACTCGCAGCCGATGACCCCGCCGCCCACCACCACCAGCGAGTGCGGAACCTCGGACATGAGGAGGATGCTGTCCGAGTCGTAGACTCCCGGCGCGGAGAAGTTGAACAGCGGGGGGTGGAACGGCGTGCTCCCGGTGGCGATGAGGATCACCTTCGCCGTGAGCCGCTCCTCGGCGCCCGGCCGGCGCACCAGCACCGTGTGGGGATCCACGATGCGGCCCTTGCCCTGGTACACGTCGGCCCCGTGCGACCGGAGGTTGTGGGCCACCCGCACCTGCTCCTCCTGGGCCACTGTCCGCTCGCGGAAGAGCAGCTCGCGAACTCCGGTCCGGGCCTCCAGCCGCATCTCGACTCCGTAGAGCCCACGCTGACGGAAATTGGACAGGAACAAGGAGGTTTCCCGGAGCGTCTTGGAGGGGAGCGTTCCGGTGTTCGCTCCTGCCCCGCCGAGGTTGGATTGCCGCTCGACCACGGCAACCTTCTTGCGGAAGTAGCCGGCCTGGGCCGCCCCCTTCTCGCCGGCGGGCCCCGAGCCGATCACCACCAGGTCGTACTCAGGCATCAGCAGAGGTTACAGCACGGGCGAGGGGACGATGCACCGTGACGTTCGGGTGGCGGACCGTCCGCCACACGCCTAGAGGTAGTCACCACCGGAGAAAACGCACATGCCCAAGCTCTACGCCACCAAGAACGACCTCCCCGAGGCCACGCGGACCAAGATCATCGCCCTGTGCAACGCCCGGCTCGCGGACGCCATCGATCTGCAGACCCAGGTCAAGCAGGCCCACTGGAACGTGAAGGGTCCGGACTTCATCGCCCTGCACAAGCTGTTCGACGAGATCAACGAGGATGTCGAGGAGTACGTCGACCTCACCGCCGAGCGGGTGGTCCAGCTGGGTGGGGTCGCCGAGGGCACCGCTCGCCTGGCGGTGAAAGCGAGCAAGCTGGCGGAGTACCCGGTGGAGATCGCCGACGGCCACGCCCACGTGGACGCGCTGTCCAGCGTGCTGGCCGCGTACGGGAAGCTCGCCCGCGCGGCGATCGACGAGTCGGACAAGCTGGGAGACAAGGACTCGGCGGACATCTTCACCGAGATCTCCCGCGGGGTGGACAAGTGGCTGTGGTTCCTGGAGGCCCACCTCCAGTCGAACCGCTGACCCGGTGGTGGTAAGGGGGCGGCCATGGCGCTGCCCCCGCTGACCGAGGCCCTGCAGCCCCTGCTGGAGTCGCTCGACGAGGCGCTGCACCAGCGCGATCGCGAGCGACAGGCCGGCCCCGCCGGGCGGAGGCCGGTGCAGGTGCTCTACGGCGGCGCTCACCTGTTCAAGCCGCGCGCGGCCGCCCGGTTGGGAACCCTGGCCCGCGCCGCGCTGGACGCCTACGCACCGGACGGGCCGACGTACGCCCACGCGCTCGGGCTGTCGCTGAGCCCGACCCAGGCCACGGAGCTCCGCAAGCGGGTCATGGCCAAGCTCGAGCGCGAGCCGGTGGAGGACCTCCGGATCGACTTCGAGGACGGCTACGGCATCCGTCCCGACGAGGAGGAGGACACGCACGCCGAGGCGGCGGGCGTGGCCCTCGAGCAGGGAGGCCGGGATGGAAGCCTGCCGCCGTTCATCGGCCTCCGGCTCAAGCCCTTCTCCGGGCGCACCGCGCGCCGGGCGCTCCGGACCCTGGAGCGGGTGGGAGCCCAGCTCGGTGGGGACCCCATCCCCGGCTTCGCGCTCACCGCCCCCAAGGTGGTGCTGCCCATCCAGGTGGAGCTGCTCCGCCGCTCGGCCGAGGCGCTGGAGCACCGGCTCGGCTGGCCCGCGGGAGCCATCGCGCTGGAGCTGATGGTGGAGACGCCGTCGGCGCTGGTCTCGCTCGATGGACGGCTGGGCATCCTCGCCCTGGTGGAGGCAGCCGGCGGACGCTGCCGCTCGGTGCACGTCGGTCCGTACGATCTCACGTCGGCGCTGGGCATCAGCGCGGCGCACCAGTGGCTCGGGCATCCCTCGGTAGAGCTGGTGCGGCGGTTGCTCCAGCTCGCGCTCTCCGGGACCGGGGTCACCGTCGTGGACGGCCCGACCACGCTCCTCCCGGTCGGCCCCCACCGCGAGCCGCGGAACGACGCCGAGCGCGCGGCGAACCGGGAGGCGGTGTTCCGCGCCTGGGCCCGGGCGGCGGACGACGTGCGGCGGGCGTACCGCGATGGCATCGTCCAGGGCTGGGACCTCCACCCCGCCCAGCTGCCGGCGCGCTACGGCGCGCTCTTCGCCACCCTGCGCGAGGAGATTCCCGCAGCGGCGGCGCGGCTGCGTCAGTTCCTCGATCAGTCGGCGCAGGCCACCCGCCTCGGCGCCGAGTTCGACGACGCGGCGACCGCCCGCGGCCTGCTCAATGGGCTGCGCCGCGCGGTGGAGTGCAGCGCGGCGACGACCGCGGAGATCGAGACCGCTCTCGGGCACTCGCTGGAGCACGCGCGCGAGCGCCTCGGCGCCTGACCACGCCCTCTCTCCTCGACCCCTCGCCCAGCTGAGCGCTCACCGCGCTCGGCGCCGTTCCTCGGCGAGATCGCGCAGCGCCTCGATCACCAGCGCCGTCCAGCCCGTCTGGTGGTTCGCCCCGAGGCCCTTCCCGGTGTCGCCGTGGAAGAACTCGTAGAACAACACGAGGTCCCGGAACGCCGGGTCGGTCGCGTACCGCGCCTCGTCGCCGTGGGCCGGACGGCGGCCGTCCGCGTCGGGGAGGAACAGCGCCAAGAGCCGCCGGGAGAGGAGGTTCCCCACCTCGGAGAGGGTCAGGTAGCGGCCGGAGCCGGTGGGGCATTCCACTCTCAGCGCATCACCGTAGAAGTGGTGGTACCGCTCCAGCGCCTCGATCAGCAGGTAGTTGCTCGGGAACCACACCGGGCCGCGCCAGTTCGAGTTCCCACCGAAGATTCCGGTCGTCGAGTCGCCCGGGTCGTAGCGCACGCTCCAGTCGGCCTGCCCTTCCAGGAAGTAGGGATGTGCGGCGTGCACGCGGCTCATGCTGCGGATGCCAAAGGGCGACAGGAACTCGCTCTCGTCCAGGACGTAGGTCAGCAGCCGGACCAGCCGCTCCCGGGGGGCGATCGCCAGGAGTCGCGCGCCTGGCGCCCCATGCTCCGGCGGGCGGTAATACACGTGCGATGCCAGATCGGGCCGGTTCTCCAGGAACCACCGCATCCGCTTGCTGAACCCGGGGAGCCGGTCCACCTCGCGGTCGCCGAGCACCTCGGCGGCGAACAGCGGGACGATCCCCACCAGGCTGCGGATCCGGAGGGGGATGCTCCGCCCGTCGAGCACCAGGTGGTCGTAATAGAAGCCGTCGGGCTCGTCCCACAGGCCCTCGCCGCCCATGGCGTTCATCGCGTCGACGATGGACACGAAGTGCTCGAAGAACTTGCTGGCGATGTCCTGGTAGGAGTCGTCCAGCTGGGCCAGCTCGAGCGCCATGCTGAGCATGGTGGTGCAGAAGAACGCCATCCACGCCGTGCCGTCGGCCTGGGTGAGCTGGCCGCCGGTGGGCAGCGGCTTGCTCCGGTCGAACACCCCGATGTTGTCCAGGCCGAGGAAGCCGCCGGAGAAGAGGTTCCTCCCGTCGGGGTCCTTCCGGTTCACCCACCAGGTGAAGTTGAGCAGCAGCTTCTGGAACACCCGCTTGAGGAAGACGGTGTCCCGGCGCCCGCGCGGGCCGGTCTTCTTGTACACCCGCCAGCAGGCCCAGGCGTGCACCGGCGGGTTCACGTCCGAGAACGCCCACTCGTACGCCGGAAGATGGCCGTTGGGGTGCAGGTACCACTCGCGCAGGAGAAGGATCAGCTGCTCCTTGGCGAAGGCCGGGTCCACCTCGCAGAACGGCAGCATGTGGAAGGCCAGGTCCCACGCCGCGTACCAGGGGTACTCCCAGCTGTCCGGCATCGAGAGCACGTCACGGTTGTAGAGGTTCTGCGCCCATCCGGAGTTGCGGCCCTGCCTCCGCTCGGGCGGAGGCGGCGGGCCGGCCGGATCGCCCTCGAGCCACTCCCGCACGCTGTAGTGGTAGTACTGCTTGCACCAGTGGAGCCCGGCCCAGGCCTGCCGGGCGATACGCCGCTCCTCCTCGGTGGAGTCGGGAGGAAGATGCCGGGCGTAGAACGCGTCGGCCTCGGCGCGCCGGTCGGCGAAGAGCGCGTCCACCGAGCCGTCGAAGTCGCAGGCCAGCCCGTGCTCCACCGCCGCCAGCCGCAGGCGCAATCTCGCCGACCCGCCCGGGGGCAGCTCCAGGCGGTAGTGGGCAGCAGCCTTGGTCCCCACCCGGTCCGGATTCACCGCCTCCCGCCGCCCGTGCACCACCGCGTCGTGGATGGCGTCCTTCGGCCAGGGGCTGCGCGACGGCATCCCGAAGAGCCGCCGGGCGTTGGTCTCGTTGTCGCAGAACAGCAGCTCGGGCGTCGCGCCGGAGGCGCCCGGCTGGGGCTCGAACCGGAACAGCCCGAGCGAGGCGTGCCGGGCGAGCACGTGCCCGTCCTCGCCCACCAGCTCGGGCCTCGGCCAGTACCCCTCGGTCATCCGCCCCCACGCCCAGGTGTTCCGGAACCAGAGCGTGGGCAGCACGTGCAAGGGCGCCGGCTCGGGGCCGCGGTTGGTGAGGGTGAGCCGCATCCACAGATCGTCCGGGGCGGCCTTCGCGTACTCGACGCGGACGTCGAAGTAGCGGTTCCCATCCAGGACGCCGGTGTCGAGCAGCTCGAACTCCGGGGCGCCCCGGCCCCGGCGCCGGTTCTCCTCGATGAGCTGCGCGTAGGGGAACGCCCGCTGCGGATACTTGTAGAGCGCCTCGAGGTAGCTGGAGGTCGGCGTGGCGTCGACGAAGTAGTACAGCTCCTTCACGTCCTCGCCGTGGTTGCCCTCGTTCCCGCTCAGGCCGAACAGCCGCTCCTTGAGGATGGGGTCGCGCTCGTTCCAGAGCGCCACGCCGAGACAGAGCCGGCACTCACGGTCGGTGATGCCGAGCAGCCCGTCCTCCCCCCAGCGGTACGCCCGCGAGCGCGCTGCGTCGTGCGGGAAGTGCTCCCATGCCTCGCCGGTGGCGGAGTAGTCCTCACGCACGGTTCCCCACTGGCGGTCGGCCAGGTACGGACCCCACCGCTTCCAGTTGCGGGTCCGCTGGCCGTCCTCCAGCAGGCGCTGCGACTCGGGATCCAGGGCCCGGGGGTCGGACACGGTGGTTCAACCAAACCAGCACACGTCGGAGGCCGCAACGGGAGAACAGCGACAGGAAGCGGCATGCTCCGCGCCCCGCAGCTAATGAGATTCTCGCAGGACCATGAGCCCCACCGGAACCACAACCTCGACCAGTCGTCTCGCGGTGGGGCTCGCCCTCTTCGCTCTCTACGTCATCTGGGGCTCGACCTACCTCGCGATGCGGGTGGCGATGGAGGGCTTCGGCCCGTTCACCATGGCGGCGACCCGCTTCCTGGTCGCCGGGGCGGTGATGCTGGTCATCGCCCGTGCCCGCGGTGAGGCGCTCCCCACCCGGAGACAGTGGCGCAATGCGCTGGCCATCGGCACCCTGCTGCTCGCCTGCGGCAACGGCGGCGTGGCCCTCGCCGAGCAGACCGTCAGCTCCGGGCTGGCGGCGCTGATGGTCGCGGCGATGCCGCTGTGGATGGCGCTCTTCGGCGGCCTCTGGGGTCGCTGGCCGGCGAGCAAGGACTGGATCGCCCTGGGGATCGGCTTCGGCGGCATCCTCATCCTCAACCTCGGCAGCGAGCTCCGCGGAAGCCCCGCCGGCGTGGCGGCGCTGATCTTCGCAACCGCGGCCTGGGCCTTCGGGTCGCTGTGGAGCCGCCGGCTCGACCTGCCGAAGGGGATGATGGCCGCGGGCGCCGAGATGTTCACCGCCGGGTTCGTGCTCGTCGCGTTGAGCCTGCTCCACGGCGAGCATCTGCCTACCGCCGTCCCCGGGCGAGCCGTGGCCGCGATCGCCTACCTGGTGGTGTTCGGCTCGCTGGTCGCCTACACCGCATACCTCTTCCTGCTCGCGCGGGTGCCCGCTCCGGTGGCCTCCAGCTACGCCTACGTCAATCCGCTGGTCGCGCTGGCGCTGGGCGCGGCGTTCTACGGAGAGCACCTGCCGCAGGCCCTGCTGGTCGCGGTGCCGCTCATCCTCACCGCGGTGGCGCTGGTGCTCCGGCCGTCCCCGGTCCGCGTCGCGCTGCCGGTGCTCAGAACTCCACGCCCCAACCGAGGGTGAGGCGGGCGGGAGTTCCGGCGTCCGGCCGCTGCACCGGCGAGGGCTCGCCGGTGGTCCCGACGAAGCTGAAGACCCGCTGGTCGCGCGGCTGGAGCCAGCGGAGCACGCAGGCCACCGCGGCGACGAACGCCCCGTCCTGCTGCCCGGGACTGGCGAGCTCGCTGCCCCGGGCGCTCGCCCTCGGTCCCTCGGTGAGCGATAGCCGGGCCTCGATCCAGCGGGGGAAGCCGGACTCGGTGGTGTGGACCTCGAGCCGGTAGACCAGCCGCGTCTTCCCGGGGGCGGGCGCCTCGAGCGAGGTCCCCTGGGTCAGGGAGAGGCCCATTCCCATCGCCCCGCCCTGGCGCACCCGACCGAGCCCGACCGAGACGGCGGTCTCGGTGGGTTTCGCAGCCGGCGCCACCGGCTTCGATTCCAGCGGGGGAGTGAGGACCGGCGCAGCGGCCAGGAGGAGCGCAGTGACCAGACCCATCTACCGACGCCTCCGCCCGCGCCCGGCCAGCGCGGAGACGAGCAGACCGCCGATGGAGCCCCCACAACCCGCCTCGTCGATGGCAATGCCACGCACGAGGTAGCGAACCCCGTTGTCTAGCCCGGTGATGGTGAAACGCGTACCCACCTCTCCACCCACGTTCCGCCAGGATGCCACGCCGCCGTCCAGCGGATCCACCGCCAGGTCGACGAAGAAGTGTGTCACGTCGTCGGCGTCGTCCTCCGGCGCCGGCGCGAGATCCACGCGGATCTTGCTGTCGAGTGGCGCCAGGGTGACAGACGGGGGCCCGGGGGGCACGCCGTGCCCAGGCTGGCGGTGGGCCCGTGCCGTTGCAGCCAGCAGCAAAACCCCCACCAACCAGCGACGCATGCGGCCCCCTGGGTGAGGGCTGCAGTGCTAGCCCGCCCGCGCGTCGCCCCCATGGGCCCCGCGTGTGGTTTCGTGAAGCGGACCGGACCGGGGGAGCACCAGCGTCGCCCGGGTGCCGGCGCCGGGCTCGGAGGTGAGATCCAGCCGACCACCGTGCGCCTCGGCGATGCTCCGGGCGAGCGACAGCCCGAGCCCGAAGCCGCCGGTGCTGCGGCTCCGGCTCGGATCCGCCCGGAAGAAGTGGGTGAAGACGTGGGGGAGGTCCTCCGGGGCGATGCCCGCCCCGTGGTCCTCCACGCTGAAGGTGACCTCGTCCGCCGCCCCGTCCACGGCGAGCCGCACCCACCCGGCGGAAGGAGCCGAATACTTGGCGGCGTTGTCCAGGAGGTTGTTGAGGACGCGGCCCACGAGTCCCGGGTCGGCGCGGAGCCGCCCGGCGGTGTCGCTCGCCGCCGCGTCGAGCCGGTGCTCGGGATGAATGGAGAGGAAGCGCTCCGCCGCGGTCGCGACCAGCGCCGAGGCGTGGACCCACGCCGGCCGCAAGGCCGGGGCACCGGGCACGGATTGCCCGAGCTCGAGCCGCGCGGCGGTGAGCAGCTCGTCCACCAGCCGCTCCAGCTCGCCGAGGTCGTCGGTGATGTCGGCCAGCGAGGCGCGGGCGGTGGCCACGTCTCCTTCCTCCGCCAGCTCCAGCGCCACCTTGATGCGAGCCAGCGGTGTCCGCAGCTCGTGTGACACGGCGGCCAGGAGCGCCTTCTCCGAGCGCAGGAGGGCCACCACCCGGCCCGCCATGCCATCGAACGCACGGCCCACCTCGCCCAGCTCGTCGTTTCGCGCGAGCGCGGCGCGCGCGTCCAGGTCGCCGGCCCCCAGCCGGGTCGCCGCGGAGGAGAGCGTTCCCAGCGGGCGGGAGATCGACCGGGCGAGCAGCGCCGAGCTGATGCCGAGGGTGGCGAGCACCAGCCCTGCCACCACCGCCAGCTGCCCGGGTGGGGGCATCGGTGGACGAAAATCGAGCACGGCCCAGCCCTCCAGCGGCGGAGGCGGCAGTCGCATCGGCAGGCCTTCTGGCGGCGGGCCCAGCATCACTCCGAATGCCGGGGGACGCGGACCCCGCTCGGGCCCCTCGGGGAGACGCATCGGCACGTCCATCGGCCCGGGGACGCCGCCACGCCTGGGCGGTGGCCCCGAGATGTGGAGCATCGGGCCCGGCGGAGGGCGCACCAGCGGAAGGACGATCAGCGGAGGGTGGGCGAGGATGGTGGAGGGTGCCGGGCCCGGGGGCAACGGCAGCGCCGGCTCGACGTTGGTGGCCAGCACCTTCCGGTCGGCCCCGTAGAGCGTCATCCGGGCGCCGGCGGTGTCCCGAAGCTGCCTGAGCGCCCGGGTCAGGTCGGCCGGATCGTGCAGCAGGGGGAGGATCTGCTCCACCACGTACTGGGCCTGCCCCCGGAGCCACGACTCGGGGATGCGCGACTGCTGCAGGAGGACCGCCACGCCCACCACCACCACCACCAGCTGGGCGAGACAGACCAGGTAGATCCGCACCACCAGCCGCCCGAGCAGCGGCGAGCGCCGGGCCGGGACCGGCGACTCGAGGTTCACGCCGGCCGATCCGCGGCGAGCATGTAGCCCACGCCACGCACGGTGATCAGCCACCGTGGAGCCCGGGCGTCGTCCCCCAGCTTCGCCCGGAGGTGCGAGACGTGCACGTCGATGCTCCGATCGAACGCGTCCTCGGCACTGCCGCAGACCAGATCCAGGAGCTGCTCCCGGCTGAGCACCCGTCCGGCGCGCTCGGCGAGGGCCCGGAGCAGGTTGAACTCGTAGGTGGTGAGCCCGAGCTCCACGCTCCCCAAGGTCACCCGCATCGCCGCCGGATCGACGGTGAGCGGGCCCACGATGATCGGGCGGTTCGAGGGACCAGCGCGGCCGCGCGAGCGCCGGGCCTGGGCGCGGATGCGCGCCAGCAGCTCGCGGGAGCTGAAGGGCTTGGGGACGTAGTCGTCGGCCCCGGCCTCCAGGCCGAGGACCCGGTCCGCCTCCTCGCCGCGGGCGGTGACCATGATGATCGGCACGTCCGCCCGGAAGCGGAGCTGCCGGCAGAGCTCGACCCCGTCGAGCTGCGGGAGCATGAGGTCGAGCAGCACCACGTCGGGCCACACCCGCAGCGTCTGGGCCAGCCCCTCGCGACCGTCCGCGGCGAGCGTGACCACCACCCCGTGCGACTCCAGATAACGCTGGGTCAGGCGGGCCAGCCGCTCGTCGTCCTCGACGTACACCACCGAGATGTGCTCGGGCACGGTCATCGGGCTCCCACCCTACCGCCTGGCGGCGCACCCCGGGACCCCGGAAACATGTCTTCACACGCCCCGAGGCGCTGGTACCGTCCGCGGGGTGGTGCCGGTCCTCCTCCTCGTGCTGCTGGACGCCGCCTCGCCCGACATGGTGTGCCTCGACCCGGGCGCGTGCACCCCGGTGACCCGGCTCGGCCGGCAGGGAAGCGTGGGCGTCGTCCGCCACACCGAGCGGCTGCCGGCGCGGATCGACCCCGGGGCGCCGTTCGCCGCCTGGATGACCTGGCCCAGGGCACCCGAGGCGGTGCGCCGGCGGGTGGAGCAAGGCCAGCCGGTGGAGCTACGCGCGGTCCTCCCGGCGGCGCGGCTGCGGCTGTCGATCGCCCCGGGGCTGGTCACCGAGGGGGAGCCGCCGGGTGTCCTCGCCTTTCTCTCGGCCGATCCGCTCGCGGGCGGAAACGAGCCGCCGGCGCTTCCCGAGCCGGTCGCCGCGGCCGAGTCGCTGGAGCTGCTCGGGCCGACACAGAAGAGCGAGGTCGGGCGGTGGCGCGCCGCTGCGGCCAGCTGGCAGTCACGGCTCGCGAGAGAGTGGGCCGCCTTCACCCGCGGGCCCAGGACCGCCTCGGTCCGGACGAAGCTCCTGGACACTCTGGGCGCGGCGCCGGCGCCGCTGCATCCCGAGCAGTTCCTCACCGAGGCGCAACGCACCGAGCTGCGCCGGCGGGGCCACGCGCTCGAGGGCCGCATCCTGGTCGAGGACCTCCCCGGGGACGCGTACCGGCTCCGCGTCGAGGGCGTGCCGCTCGACCAGCTGGTGGAGGACTGGAACGCGGGCCTGCACGGGCTCGTGGGCCGGCTGGAGCGGGTGCCCCGGCCCCGGTTCCAGGTGCGACCGGGCCATCGGCACGACGAGGTGAGCTTCACGCTCGACGTCCGCTCGGACGTGGACGAGATGCGGGTGTCGCAGGTGGCACGGAGGCTCCGGGAGATCCCGGGCCTGGAGCTGGACGGGACGGACCTTCCGCCGCCGGGCCTGTAAACTTGGCGGCACGCATGCTCTGCCCCCTCGTGGTCTCGCTGCTGGTCGGCGCGACCCCCGCACCGGCGCGCTTCGACCAGGCCGGGCGGAGCATCGGCCCCCCGCTGAGCGATCGCACGGCGAGCTACGTGCTCGAGGCGCGCTACGACCCGGCGACCCGGCGCGTCGTCGGGACGGCCCGGCTCACCTGGACCAACCGCTCCGACCTCCCCCAGCCCACGCTCTGGTTCCACGCGTACTGGAACGCCTTCAAGAACGCCGACAGCACCTTCTCCAGGGAGGCGACCCGGTCCGGCGGCTCGCGCTCGGGCACCGGCGACTACCGTCGTGACGACTGGGGCTGGACCGAGCTCCGCTCGGCGCGACTCCCGGACGGCACCGACGTGCGCCCCACCCTGCGCTGGGAGCAGCCCGACGACGGCAACGCCGCCGACCAGACGGTCTTCACCCTCACCCTGCCCGCGCCGGTGCCGCCGCACGGGACGCTCGTCCTGGACCTGGCGTGGGAGGCGCGGGTGCCCAAGCTGGCCGCGCGCACCGGCGTCGCCGGCAAGTACGCCCTCTTCGGCCAGTGGTTTCCGAAGCTGGGGGTGCTCGAGGTCCCCCCACAGCGCGGAGTGCGCACGCCCCGCTGGAACTGCCACCAGTTCCACGCCAGCAGCGAGTTCTACGCCGACTTCGGCAGCTACGACGCCGCGCTCACCGTTCCACGCGCCCTGGTGGTCGGCGCCACGGGGGTGCGCACCGGCCGCACCGAGAACCCGGACGGCACCGTCACCCACCACTTCCACCAGGACGACGTCATCGACTTCGCCTGGACCGCGTGGGAGGGCGCGGTGGAGGTGAGCGACGTCTTCCGGAGCGATGGACTGCCCGAGGTGGCGCTCACCGCGCTCGTCCCGAAGGACGCGCAGCGGAGCGCGCCGCAGATCCTCGCCGCCGCCAGGGCGACACTCGAGCACGGCGGACGGAAGTGGCTGCCGTACCCCTACCCTCATCTCACGCTGGTCGCGCCCCCCGTCGGCTCCAACATCGAGTCGGGCGGGATGGAATACCCCACCTTCGTCACCGTGTACTCTCGGACCGACCCCGCTCCGCCGCGCGATGCCCTGCTCTGGGAGGTGGCGGTCCACGAGGTCGGGCACGGATGGTGGCAGGGGATGCTCGCCTCGAACGAGTTCGAGGAGGCCTGGCTCGACGAGGGGGTCGACACCTGGGCCACCATGGAGGTGCTCGATGGCGTGGGGCTGGAGTGGGACCTCGCCCAGCTCGCGCCGCCCGGCGCCCGGTGGCTGCTCGCGCCCTTGCTGCGCTCGTCCATTCCCGACCGCGAGATCCGCGGGCGGAGCGCCGGCCCGCGCTACCAGTCCTCCATCGTGCGCCCGGGCTGGCGCTTCAAGGGTGCCAACGACGTGGGCCGAAGCACCTACGGCCGCGCCGCGGCAGCGCTGCAGATGCTCGAGCGCGAGGTGGGCCGGGAAGTCTTCGCCCGCATCATGCGCGCCTATGCCGAGCGCTGGGCCTTCCGGCATCCGGGCACCGACGATTTTCTGGAGACCGCCTCGGAGGTGGGCGGAAGTGACCTCCGGCCGCTCGGGAATGCGCTCCTTCGTGGCACGGCCGGGCTCGAGGACGCGGTGGCCGAGCTGCGCTGCACCGACGTGCCCGCGGGCGGAGGACCCGGCCTGTTCGACGTGGACGGCGGGACGCCGACGTTCCGGCCCGCGGCCCGACCTGGCGGGGCGGGCACCGAGGCGCGGTGCGAGGTGCTGGTGGAGCGGCACGGCGACCTCGCGCTCCCCCTCCAGACGAGGCTCATCTTCCAGGACGGGACGGAGATCCGCCGGGACGTGGCGGACGGCGAGCGCTGGTGCCGGATCACCACCCAGCGGGCCCTGCCCGGGGGGCGGGTGACCCTGGCGGAGGTCCACCCGGGCGCGCCGCCACCGCTCGACCAGATTCCGGTGAACGACGCGCGCTCGCTCGCCGCCACGCCCGGCCCGGCGCTCGGCGTGGCCGGATGGCTCCTCTACACCGCGCAGCTGCTCGCCGCGGCAGTGGGGTCGCTCCTGTGAATCGCCTGCTCGACGCGGTCCGCGCGGGCGCCCGCGAGTGGCGGACGGTGGCGGTGCTCCTCTGCGCCAACTGGCTGGTCGCTGTCCTGATGATCGCCCCGGCAATTCCGGGGGTGGTGGATGCGTTCGGGCACGCGCCCCGGGCCGCGGGGAAGCCGCTGCTCTCCGTCGAGCTGCTGCTCGAGCTCGGGCCGCTGCTCCAGCGTGGAGGGATGCCGTCGGTGGCCGCACCGCTGCTGCTCCTGGTCGTGCTGCAGACCTTCCTCGTCGGCGGCGTGGTGTGGCGGGCATGCGCGGGTGGACCGTTCCGCCTGGGACCCTTCTTCGGCCAGTCGGGGCGGCTGGTGGGCCGCAACGCTCGGCTCTACCTGTGGCTCCTCCTGCTGCTGGTCCCCGCGGCGCTGATTCCCGCCGCGCTCGCCGTGGGAATGCATGCGATCGGGCTGCCGACCCTCTTCACCATTCCGGGCGAGACCTGGCTCTTCGGTCGCCCCTTCACCGCGGCGAGCGTGGCCCACCTCGGCGTGGTGACGCTCGCGCTGGCGCTGTGGAGGCTGTCGCTCGAGGTGGGACGGGTGCTGCTCTTCCGCGATGATCTTCGCTCGACGCGCCGGGCGGCCTGGCGCGCAGTGCGGATGGTGCTCCGGGCGCCGAGGTCGATCGTGCTCTACGCGGTGCTCGGAGCGCTGGCGACGGCGGCGGTGCTCCTCGCCGCGCGCGGGCGGGCGGCGCTCCCCGAGGGGAACGGCGGGCTCGCAGTGCTCGCGCTGGGCATGGGACAGCTGGTGCTCTGGCTCCGTCTTGCCTTCCAGGTGGCGGGGACGCGCTTCGCGGCGGCGCTGGTCGAGCAGGCCGACGCGGCGCCGGTGGCGCTCCCCGCGGTGTCTCCCCCGGAAAGCCCATTGCTCGACGCTCCGCCGGGCTGACAGGCCAGTCCACACCTCTCGACGTCGCCGGGGCGTGGTTACCGTTCCTTGTGCCGAATGCGCCCTCAGCAGCAATCGACTGTCAACACCCAGACCATTTGCCTCGCCGCACCGGAACAACGTCCCTTCCGGGTGTCATCCCGCTGTCCTCCAGTCCGCCGCCGGGAGGGGCGAGTCGATGCGGCTGAACGTCGGCAAACGGTTCGGCGTCCACGTGCGAGCGCTTCGACACGCTCGCCAGCTCACCCAGGAAGGGCTCGCCGAGCGGAGCGCGCTCTCGGTGGATGCGGTGCGCCGGATCGAGCGCGGCGCCTTCTCTCCCTCGCTGGAGACGGTGAACAAGCTCGCCACCGGGCTGGACGTCTCCCTGCGCACCCTGTTCAACGACTTCGATCGCGACCGGCGCGACCAGGTCGCCGAGCTCTGCGACTACCTGGGAACGCGGAACAAGACCGAGCTGCGGATGGTGTGGCGGGTCATCCGCGCGATGTTCGAGGAGGTCTGACCTCGGCGGGCGCGCGGACGGTGAAGCCCACCCGGGCGCCTCCCTCGGTCCGGTTCTCGGCGAACGCGCTGCCGCCGTGTGCCTCGGCGATGCGCCGGACCAGCGCCAGGCCGAGGCCCAGCCCGTCGCTGGTCTCGCCGCGCTGGAACGGGGCGAAGGCGCGCTCGCCGGCGTCGGGAAGGCCCGGTCCGGCGTCCTCCACCGAGAAGCGCACCACCCCATCGGGCGCATCCACCCGGAGCCGCGTCACTCCTCCGCCGTGGACCCGCGCGTTCTCCAGGAGGTTCGACAGGGCCCGCTGGAGCAAGGTCGGATCGCCCTCGAGCGACAGCGGCGCGGACTCCACCTCCAGGAGCGCCGCCGGCAGCGCCGCCCGCTCCAGGGCACGCGTCCCGAGGTCACCGGCGTCCAGCGGCAGGCGAGCCATGGCGGTGAAGTCGAGGCGGGCGGAGGCGAGCAGCTCGCCCACCAGCGCGTCCATCTCCAGCACCTCGTGCTCGAGCTGATCGAGCACCGAGCCGTCGCCACCGCGCCCCAGCTCGAGCAGGAGGCGGACGCGGGCCAGTGGGGTGCGCAGCTCGTGGCTCACCGCCGCCAGGAGCTCGCGCTGGTCCTTCAGCTGCCGCTCGATCCGCTCCGCCATCCCGTTCATCACCTCGGCCAGCGAGCGGACCTCGCCGCGGGCGAACCGCACGTCGAACCGGCTCTGGAGCCGCCCCTCGCCGAGGTCGCGGGCCACGCGGGTGAGCTCCTCCAGCGGCCAGGCCAGCTTCCAGGCGATGCGGCCGGACATCGCCCAGAGCATCGCCAGCGCCACGCTGAGCGCGAGGAGCGCCGTCCAGCCGGCCCATCCGTTGCGCGGCCACGGCTGCACCCGCACCACGCCCACCGTCTCCCCGCCCTGGACGACCGGGGTGCTCGCGGTCCAGCGCCGCGCGGGTGGACCGAAGCGGCCCAGCTGCTGCCCGTGGGGGTCCTCGAGCTGCACCGCCCAGCCGAGCTGCTGCGAGAGCTCCGAGGCCCAGGCGTCTCGCTCGCGGGGATCGGACCACACCCGCGCCGCCTGGGCGCCGATGAGCGCCTGCACGTTCCCCCACTGCGCCCGCGCCGAGGGGCCGCGCAGCCGCTCCACGGCGGCGGTCACCGCGGAGACGACCAGGGCGGTCATCAGGATGGAGATGCCGAACCAGAGAAACAGCCGGCGCTGCAGCTTGGCCCGGCCTCTCCAGTCAAAGCGCCTTGGCCAGCCCCGGCGGTGTCCCGGATGGCAGGGCGGAACCATGGCCTACTGCTCCCGGCTGAGCACGTAGCCCACCCCGCGCACCGTCTTGATGCGCCGGGGAGAGCGCGGGTCATCGCCGAGCTTCGCCCGGAGGTGCGAGATGTGGACGTCCACCGTGCGCTCGCCGACCACCACGTCGCTCCGCCCGGCCTCGGCGAGCAGCGCGTCGCGGGGGATGACCCGTCCGGCCCGGCGCATCAGAGCGACCAGGATGTCGAACTCCAGGCCGGTGAGCTCCACCGCCTTGCCTTCCACCAGGACCTGCCGGCAGCCCACGTCCACCTGCACGTCGGCGACCGCGAGCTTCTCGCTCACCGCCTCCGGGGCGCTGCGGCGGAGCACCGCCCGCAGGCGGGCGAGCAGCTCGCGGGGGCTGAAGGGCTTGGGCACGTAGTCGTCGGCACCGATCTCCAGCCCCACCACCCGGTCCGTCTCGTCGCCCTTGGCGGTGAGCATCAGGATGGGCACCCGGCTCCGGGTGCGGATGCGCCGGAGCACCTCCAACCCGTCCATGCCCGGGAGCATGATGTCCAGGAGCACGGCGTCGAAGGCGGAGGCGTCCAGGGCCTGGATGCCGCTCGCTCCGTCGTAGGCCGGCGTCACCTGGACGCCGTTCTGCCCGAGCCAGCTGACCAGTAATTCCTGGAGCCGGCGGTCGTCATCGATGCACAGCACCCGGACGGACATGGCGAGGCGACGAGTCTAACGTCCCGCCTCGTCGCCCGGCAGGAAGTGGGGGGACGGGCGCCCAGGGCCACCCCGGGCGGCCTCGACGCAGAGCCCGGCCATGTGCCGCTCCCAGGCCAGGCGGCGCTCCCACCGGCGCATCCGGAGCGCGTGGAAGCCCGACCCGAAGCCGAGCAGGACGCCGGCGGTGAGGAGCGCGATGCGCAGATCCCGTCGCATGGTCGTCCTCACCTAGCTCCACCGCCGGCGCCAGCCGGAGGACAGGAGATCCGCCAGCTCGCCCCGCTGCCGCGGATCGAGCGCCTCGTGGACCCGAGCCGCCTGCCCGCGCAGCGTCTCGCGCACGGTCGCCATCCGCGCCTCCGCCCGGGCGAAGGCCTCCTCCAGGGCGCCCGCGTCGAAGGTCTCGCCCCGGATGCTGCGGGCGACGTCGGAGCGCATCCGCTCGGCGTCGTCGCGCCAGCCGTGGATCGTGCTGCGGAGCGCGTCGGCGGCCTCGGCGATCACCTTCTCCTGTCCGGGCGAGGTGTCCATGCGCTCGAACAGCCAGCGCAGGGGGCCGCGCCCGCCCGGACGACCCGGCCCGTCCCAGCCCTCGTGGCGCCATCCACCCCACCGGCCCCGGCCCCAACGGCCCGGGCCGTGGGCGTACGCCCAGCCACCACCGCGCATCGTCCGGGCGAGGAGATACAGACACGCCGCGCCCACCAGGAAACCCAACATCGCTCGTCTTCTCCGGTCAGGGGCGACGGAAGTGCCGCCCACGCCTCCCAGACGTAAGAGGGCCGTGTGAAGCCGCCCCCCCTGCTGCGGTGAAGAAATGCAAACCCGGTCAGTTACCGGGGGGTGGAGGGCGCCCCGGCCTCGAGCCGCTCGGCCTGCTCGCGCAGCGAGGCGGACTGTGGTGGCAGGCGCACCCAGCCGGCGGTGTGCTCGGTCCGGGCGTACCACTCCGCCCCGGCGCGCCCGAGCTCCACGAATCCGAGCGGTTTGCGGTCGCGCACGTACTCGACGCGGAGGGCGATGGTGGGCGTGCCCTCCCGCGGCATCTCGCCGCGCCCCAGCACCTCCAGCGGCGCGAGCCGCCACACCCGGTCCGCCAGGGCGGTGGCGTCCGGGCTCGGGGCATCCGGGTTCTCGGCCGGGGCGACGCGGGTCGTCCCCTGCGCCCGGCGAACGACGAAGGCCCGGGTGCGCCCGTCCAGCTGGAGCTGCAGCGCATCCGGCTCGTCCGAGCGGAACGCATGGAGCCGCCGGTCGACCAGCCGGCTCGACGCCGCGGAGAGGTCCTGCACCAGCGATTCCTGGACGAGCCACAGGTGTCCATCGGGCGCGAGCAGATACGCGCCGGCGGCACCCGGCGGGGTGGAGACGGCGAAGGCGAGCGTGCGCGCCGGGCCGGACGGGCCCGCTCCGGTCTCGAGCTCGAGCCGCTTGCTCGAGGCCTCGAGCCCGAGCGCGGCGCGGCGTGCGGGGGTGACGGCGCCCAGGTCCCGGGTGGCCATCGGCGGGGAGACCCGATCGAGGAGCTGCTCGGCCGTCTCGTTCCCGCGGAGGTCGCGCGGCGGTGGAGGTGGTGCTTCCCGGATGGCCCGGAGCGCGTCGGTCACCCCGGCATCGCCGCGGCCGCGCACACCGGCGTCGGCCCGGGCACCGGATCCGTCCAGGCCCGCATCGGACGACGTGCCTGGACCTGCGTCCGGCGGTTGCAGCGTGGGGCTGGTGGCGATGTGCACCCAGGCGGTCTGGTCGATGTCCCGGGTGACGGTCACCAGATGGCTGCCGTCGTCCCAGCGCACCCTCTTCACCTCGCCGCGGGCGAGCGCGGCAACTGGCACCTCGCCCGGAGCGCCCCGTGGCGGCGGACGGAGCCAGACCACCGTGGCCAGCGCCAGCGCGCCGGCAGCCACCGCGCCCTGCACCAGCACCGCTCGCCCTCTCATCGCGCCTTCCTCCGGCGCGTCACCCAGAACCCGGCCCCTAGCACCGCCAGCGGCGCCACGAAGACCGTGGCGTAGAACCACGCCACCTCCTGGCCCCGGGTGTGCTGGATGGGGAAGTCCGTCTCCCCGCCGGGCGCACCGAGCGACTCCTCGCCGAGCAGCCAGCGGACGCCGTCCAGGGCCAGGACGCGGTTGCCCTGGCTCCCGTCGAAGACGAGGTCGGTGAAGGCGTCGGAGTCGGCGACCACCACCGCGCGTCCCTCGTCGCTGCCCTTCCTGGGCAAGGTGACGGCGGCGGCCACGTCCCACGCCTTTCGCTTCTCGGTCCGCGGATCGAAGACGTAGTTCCCGTCGAGGTCGCGGAACGTCTCCGGGAGGGTGGAGACGGTGAAGACCACGTTCACCCCGGCCGGCTTCTGGGTGAGCGCCTCGAGGGACCCCGCGCCGAGCAGGAACACCGGGAGCCGCCCGCTGGCCCGGACCAGCGTGCCGACGCTGGCATGGGGACCGAAGGTGGCGGTGACCAGCTGCGCGCGGTCGCTGGGCTGGTGGGTGCGCGCCAGGTACACCCGGTCGTTCACCAGGGTGGTGGGAACGAAGCGGACTCCCAGCGGCTGGAGCAGGGCGTCGAAGTGCGAGCCGGACTCGGGGTCCAGCGCCACCAGGAGCCGTCCACCCCCGCGCACCCACCGCACCAGCGCCTCCACCTCCTCGCGGAGGAAGGGCATGGTGGGCCCGACGATCAGCACCGCGCTGGCATCGCGCGGGACCTCGGTGGCCAGACCCTGGGCGGGGCCGAGCGGTCGGACCTGGTCGTTCTGCGCCCGGAGCAGCTCCTGGAAGGTGCGCACCGTCCCCCGGGGGTCGGAGAGGTCGGCGTTCAATGCCGCCCGCTCGCCATGACCGGTGGTGAGGTAGATGATCTTCGCCGCGCGGGCGACCTGGTAGAGCCGCTTCTGCACCTCGGGATCGAGCTCGCGGAGCTGGCTCCTCGAGGAGTCGAGCGTGTTGCCGGTCAGGTAGGTCTCGTGGCGCTCGCCCCGGCTCACGGCGATGGCGCCGTTCCCGTTCACGCCCAGGGCCCGGGCTTGGGCGAGATCGACCGCGGCGTCCAGACGCTCCACCCGGAGCAGCGGGCTCTCCTCGGCCAGCGACTCGGCGTAGTCGCGCACCGCGGCGCCCACCTCGGAGCCGGGCGGGTAGAAGAGGCTGAGCGTCACCGGCTCGGTGAACCCGCGCACCAGCCCGCGGGTCGAGTCGCTCGGGCGCCCGGGCCGGAAGTAGCTCCAGTCGGAGGACACGTCCCGCACGTCCGCCACCCAGCCCAGGGCCAGGGCGGTGGTGAGCACCGCGACCAGCGCCGCGCCGGTGCCCACCGCGTCCTGGACCCGCGCCACCTCGACCTCCGGGGCGCGGGCCATGGCGGCGTAGGCCAGCTCACCCAGCACCAGGGGCACCACGGCGCTCGCGGCCAGGAGGGCGGTGGCAAGCTGCAAGGCAGTGGCCAGGCGCGGAGCGCCGGCTTTCAGATCCGGCCCGCCGGCGGCCAGCACCACGTCGGACTGCGCGAACCAGGCGACCAGCGCGAGCAGCGCCAGGGTGGAGAGAATGGCGAAGAGGCGCTCCACCCGGGCCCGGGGCGCAGAGGCCGACAGCGCCGAGCGGTTCCAGCGGAGGACGGCGGCCACGGCGACGGCGAGCACCCCCAGGACGTCGAGGACGGCACGGAGGGCCCCGGCGCCCACCACCCGCTCGCCGAGGAAGACGGCGAGCAGGCCGAGCACGGTGGCCGCGGTGAGGGCGCCGCTCCGGGCGTTCATCGCCACCGCCGCGCCTCGAGCACCCGGGTGGTGGCGAAGAGGGCCACCCAGGTGACGAGGAGGTAGTAGGCCACGTCGCGCAGATGTACCTGACCCGACTGGAAGGGCGGGAAGTGCGCGTTGTGCAGCGCGATCGCGGCGAAGAGGCTGGAGAACGGTGGCTCGGTCACCGAGGCGAGCAGCCAGGCCACCAGCAGCGACACCAGCAGCGCCGCCCCGAGGATGGCGGCGACGATCTGGGTCCGGGCGAGCGCGGAGCCGAGCGTGCCGAGCCCGAGCGACGCCGCCCCGAGGAGGAGCAGCCCGAGGTAACCGGCCAGCAGATGTCCGACGGAGATGTGCCCGTGCACCAGGATCAGCAGCGGCATGTACAGCGTGGCCAGGGTGAGGCCAGAGAGGAACGCCAGCGCCCCGAGGAACTTCCCCAGGACGATGTCCCGGTCGCGCACCGGCGAGGCGTAGAGCAGCGCCAAGGTGCCCAGCTGTCGCTCCTCGGCGAGGAGGCGCATGGCGAGGAAGATGGCGGCGACCATCGTGGGCCCGGAGGCGAAGTAGAAGAAGCGGGTGAGGACCTCGGTGGAGCGGCGCGCCCCCTCGAGGGCGAAGGCGTTGAAGAGGAGCCCATCGATGAGCAGGACAGAGGTGGCGATGATCCACCCGGTCATGGTGCGCAGGTAGCCGCGCAGCTCCCGGCGGGCGATGAGGAGCGCCGGGCTCACGCCGCGGCCCCCCGGCCGGCGAGCTTCAGGAACAGCGACTCGAGGCGGTCCGCCGAGACGTCCAGCCGGAACAGCTGGGCGCCGGCGCCGAGGGCCGCCTGTGCCAGCACCGGCCGGAGCGCGTCGGGCGCCTCCACCCGGAGCACGGCGTGGCCTCCTGGCAACGGCCGCACGGCAACCCCGTGCACGCCTGGGAGGGCACGGACCGCCGCCGCGACCGCGTCGACCGGCCCGGCGATCTCCAGCTCCACTCCGGTTCCGACGCCGAGCCGCTCCTCGAGCTCGGCCTCGCTCCCCTGGGCCACCAGCTCGCCATCGCGGACGACCATGAGCCGATCGCAGGTCTGGGCGATCTCCGGAAGGATGTGGCTGGAGACCAGGACGGTGTGGTCTCCGCGCAGGCTCCGGATGAGGGCGCGCATCTCCACGTTCTGCACCGGGTCCAGCCCGTTGGCCGGTTCGTCGAGGAGGAGCACCTCGGGCCCGTGGACCAGCGCCTGGGCGACGCCGACCCGCTGCCGGAAGCCGTGGCTGAGGGTGGAGATGCGCTCGGCGTCGAGGGCGGCCAGCCCGGTGCGCTCCTCGCTCTCCGCCACCCGCGCGCGGATGCGTGCTGGCTCCACGCCCCGTAGCCCGGCGACGAAGGCGAGGTACTCGCCCACCTCCATCTCCTCGTAGAGCGGCGGGGTCTCGGGCAGGAAGCCGATGCGCGCCTTCAGCTGCCTGGGCGCGGTGAAGAGGTCCTGGCCGTCGAGGCGAACCGTCCCGGAGGTGGGCAGGAGCACGCAGCCGAGGATACGCAAGGTGGTGGTCTTTCCCGCGCCGTTGAGGCCCAGGAAGCCCACCACCTCGCCCGAGTCGATTCGGAACGACAGGTTCCGGATGGCCGCCCGTGCTCCGTAGTACTTGGAGAGCTGCTCGACCTGGATCATCAGGGGGGCGCCCTCTTTCCCAGGCACCGGGGCCGCGGGTCAAGGTGGAAGCGCCCTGGCCGCAGCACCTACACCGCGCTCGGCAGACGGACCTTCCCCAGGCAGAAACGCAGGGCGTCCTCCAGGCCGGGCCAGCGGAAGCGGAAACCGGCGTCGAGCAGGGCCCGGGGAATCACGTTGGCCCCGGCGAGGACCGACTCCTGGCCCATCTGGCCGAAGACGGCGCGGATGACCGCGGCGGGCACCGCGGCCACGGTGGGCCGGCGGAGCACGCGTCCCAGCACGTGGGTGAACCCGGCGTTGGTGACCGGCTCGGGCGCGGTGAGGTTGGCCGCGCCGTGGAAGGACGGGGTGCGAAGGGCGAAGTGGATCGCGCCGATGACGTCCTCGAGGGAGATCCAGCTGAAGACCTGCCTGCCCGAGCCGAGCTTCCCGCCCGCGCCGGCCTTGAAGATGGGCAGCATCTTCGCCAGCGCGCCTGCGTCCGGGCTGAGCACGACGCCGGTGCGGAGCCTCACCACCCGGACCCCCGCCTCCTCCGCGGACCGGGTGGCCGCCTCCCAGGCCTCCACCAGCTCGGCGAGGAAGCCGGTGCCGCGGGAGGAGGACTCGTCGATGGGGGTGTCGCCGCGGTCGCCGTAGTAGCCCATGGCCGAGCCGTTGATCAGCACCGACGGGCGGCGGAGCGCGCGGAGGATGCCGGCCACCACGGTCTCGGTGGTGCGCACGCGGCTCTGGCGGAGCTGCTGCTTGCGCTCCTCGGTCCAGCGGCCCTCGCCCACGTTGGCGCCGGCCAGGTTCACCACCGCGTCGAGCCCGTCGACCTCGGCGGCCTTGTCGCCGCGGCCGAGCCGGACCACGCGGTGGCCACCGGTGGTGAGGAAGTGGGTCAACGCCTCGCCCAGGAGCCCGTGCGAGCCGGTGATGCCGACCTCGAGGGGCGGGCCGGGCAGCTCGGCATGGCGGGTGAGGTCGGCGGCGGTGAGCGCGTGGCGGTAGGCGAAGACCGACTCGAGCTTCTCCCGGGCGATGCCGGCCCCGAGCCGGCCCAGGGGCCCCAGCGCGTACCGCACCTCGTCCTCCAGCACGGAGCGGCCCTCGCCGTCGGGGAGCATCCGGTGCACGTGTTCCCAGCGGGCAAACGGGCCGGACTCCTGCCGGTCGGTGAAGGACCGGCCGTCCTCCAGGGCGGTGTGGACCGCGACCCACGTGCGTGGCACCGGGCCGAGGTGGACACGGAGGACGGTGCGGGCCCCGGGGGTCAGCCCCCCGGTCCGCTCGAGGATCTCCGCCTTGTCGAAGGGTGGGTTGAGGCGCTCGAAGGCGCCCGGGCGGGCGTGCCAGTCGAACAGCTCCCGGGGCGGTACCGGCATCGGGCTGCGCGCGACGTACCGCTGCTCGTCCATCGACGTCCTCCAGACGCCACCCAGGTCACCACTTCCGGGCACCCAGCGGCGCTTGTTATGAGCGTGGGCGCCTCGTCGCAACCCTGGGGCCTCGATGGAAGTCACCTCACCGGAAAGCATCGCTGCTGCCGTCGCGGTGCTCCGCCGCGGCGGACTGGTGGGGCTGCCGACGGAGACGGTGTACGGGCTGGCGGCGGACGCGGAGAACGAGCTGGCGGTGCGGCGCATCTTCGCGGTGAAGGGCCGCCCGTCGACCCATCCCTTGATCGTCCACGTGGCGCAGGCAGCGGCGGTCGAGTCGTGGGCGGCGCACGTTCCGCCGGAGGCGTACCGGCTCGCCTCGGCGTTCTGGCCCGGCCCGCTGACCCTGGTGCTCAAGCGGTCCGCGCGCGCCTCGGACGCGGTGACGGGCGGACAGGACACGGTGGCGCTGCGGGTGCCCGGGCATCCGGTGGCGCTGGCGGTGCTGCGGGCGTTCGACGGCGGGGTGGCGGCGCCGAGCGCGAACCGCTTCGGCCAGGTGAGCCCGACCCGTGCCGAGCACGTCCGGGCGGATCTGGGGAGCGACGTGGACCTCGTTCTCGACGGGGGCCCGGCCCGGGTGGGGGTGGAGTCGACGATCGTCGACCTGAGCGGCGCCGAGCCGGTGCTCCTGCGTCCGGGCGGGGTGCCGGTGGAGTCGGTGGAGCAGGTGCTCGAGCGGCGCATCTCGCGGATGCCTGGCCGGAAGATCCGGGCCCCGGGCCTGCTCCCCTCGCACTACGCGCCGCGCGCCGGGGTACTGCTCGCCGAGCCGGGCGGGGCGGTGGCGAAGGCGCTGGCGCTCGCCGGGAGTGGACGGAAGGTGGCGGTGGCGGTGCCCGAGGCGGTCGAGGTGCCGGAGCCGCTGGTCGCGCTCCGCATCCCGGGCGACGTGGAGGGCCTGGCGCGGGAGCTCTACGCCGTCTTCCGTGCGGCGGACGAGGCAAAGGTCGATGTGGCCGTGATCTCTGTCCCGGGCGAGGAGGGGCTCGGGCTGGCGGTCGTCGATCGCCTGCGTCGCGCGGCGGCGCCCCGGGGCGGCTGATCGCCTGGCCGCCTGGCGTCTCGCGCCGAGAGCGGACCACACTCTGCGCCGATGCCGACCTGGGCGCCTGAACGCGTCGTCTCCCCCGTCGAGGCGGTGGCACTGATCGAGACGCAGATGGCCGATCTCCGCCCGGTGACCATCGGACGCGCCTGGACCGGCTGGGACAACACCGTCTACGAGGTGAACGGCGAGCTGGTGTTTCGCTTTCCCCGGCGCCAGGTCGCGGTGCGGCTTCTCGAGACCGAGATCCGCCTGCTGCCACGCCTCGCACCCCGCCTGCCCCTCCCCGTCGCCGTCCCGGAGCGGGTGGGCCAGCCGACGGGCGCCTATCCGTGGCCGTTCGCCGGTTACTGCAAGCTACCGGGCGAGACCGCCGATCGCGTCCACCTCACCGACGCGCAGCGCGCCTCGCTGGCCGCGCCTCTGGGTCGATTTCTCGTGGCGCTCCACTCGCTCGGCACGGAGGGGCTCGAACTGCCCGCCGACGAGTGGGGGCGGCTGGATTTCCGTCATTGTCTGCCGGAGTTCCGCGAGCGCGCCGCCGTCATCGGGCTCCTGCGCGCGGAGGCGTGGGAGCGGGAGCTCGAGGCGGCGCCGCCATCGCGCCCCCGCGCCGTGGTGCACGGCGATTTTTACTCGCGCGCACTGCTGGTGGATCTCCTCGACGGAGCGCACCTCGCCGGTGTGATCGACTGGGGCGACCTGCATCTCGGCGATCCAGCGGTCGATCTGGCGATCGCACACTCCTTCCTCCCTGCCGCCGCGCACGACGCCTTCCGCGAAGCCTACGGGCCAATCGACCAGGAGACATGGCTCCTGGCACGGCTGAGGGCGATCGCCCACACCACCGCCGTGCTGGCCTACGCGCTCGACGTCTGCGACGCGGACCTCGAGCGCGAGGCCCGCGACGCCCTGTCCCGGATGTGAGCGGTGCTCGGCGCCGCGTCATCGGTCGCCAGAGCCTCGCATACCCCGCAAGGAGCGAGTCAGGCTGCGTCGGTTAGCGGCTCGTCCCCCCGCAGCTGCCGGAGCATCTGCGTCAGCCCCCGCACCCATGACGGATGCGCATTGAGGCTCGGCACCAGGGTCAGCGCCTCTCCGCCATGCGCCAGGAACTGGTCCCTGGCCCGGATCCCGATCTCCTCCAAGGTCTCCAGGCAATCGGCGACGAACGCCGGGCAGAACACCGCCAGGCGCTTCGCCCCGCTCCGGGCCAGCTCGGGAATGACCAGATCGGTGTACGGCTTGATCCACGGCGTCCGCCCCAGCCGGCTCTGGAAGGTCACCGTCCACTTCCCCGCCTCGAGCCCGAGCCGCTGCGCCAGCGCCCGCGCGGTGAAGACGCACTGCATCCGGTAGCACCACCGGTTCGCCGGAACCTGGACGTCGCAGCAGTCCGCCCGCGCCAGGCAGTGCGCCCCGGTCGGGTCGCTCTTCTTCACCTGCCGCTCGGGCAGTCCGTGGAAGCTGAACAGCACGTGATCCGGCCGTGCCTCCGCCAGCACCGGCCGCCCGACGTCGGCGAAGGCGTCCAGGAACGCCGGCCGGTCGTAGAACGGCGGCAACACCCTGATCGCCTCCACGTTCCACGCCTCGCCCACCAGCTGGTACACCCGCTCCAGGCTGGATCCGGTCGAGCTCGAGGCGTACTGCGGATACAGGGGGACCACGCTCAGCTCCCGCACCCCGCGGGCCCGCAGCTTCTCCAGCGCCGAGCCGAGCGATGGCTTGCCGTACCGCATCCCCAGCTCCACGGTCCACGCGGGACCCAGCGCATCCTGAAGCCGATCCCGCAGCGCCAGCCCGTACACCAGCAGGGGCGAGCCCTGGCGCATCCAGATCTTCCGGTACGCCTCGGCGGACTTCTGCGGCCGGAACGGGAGGATCGCCCCGTAGAGCAGCGCCGCCCGACCCACCGGAGGAATGTCGAGCACCCGGGGATCGCTGAGGAACTCGCGGAGGTAGCGCCGCACCGGCCCCGTCTCCGGCGCGTCCGGGGTTCCCAGGTTGATCAGCAGCACGCCCTGCGGAGAGGAGTCCATCAGTTCAGCGCGTTGGGTTGGGTCAAGGCGAACTCCGCGATGCGGGCCTCGAACGTGGACCCGTCGGGGCGCACGAAGGTGTAGCTCCCCCGCATCGTCCCGAACGGCGTGCGCAGCATCGCCCAGCTCCGGTACTCGAAGCGCTCGCCCGGGCCGAGCCGTGGCGCCTCCCCGACCACTCCCTGTCCCCGCACCTCCTCCACGTGCCCATTGGCGTCGGTGATGATCCAGTGCCGGCTCCGAAGCTGGGCTGGCGCGCTGCCCTCGTTGGCGATCTCCACCGCGTAGCTGAAGGCGAACTGCCCGTTCTCCGGAGCGCTGCGTTCGGCCCAGAAGCTGGGCTGGACGGTGACCCGGATGCCCTCGGTGACGGTGGTGGACATGGCCCGGCGGCACCATGGCCCGTCCCCCGCCCGGGGCGCAACGGTCATCGCGGAGACCCTGTGGGCCGATCGGAAGATTGCGCCGCAATCGCGGCCGAGGCCAAGGAGCGAGGAGGGAGCGGGGCCCGAGTCCCGTGACCGAGGAGCGACGCAGGGATCGGTCGCGAGGGCTAGCAAGGGCCGAGCGGCCCGCTGGGTTTCCGCGATCAGGCCCCGGGACCGTCCTGCTCCGGCGACGCCTGCTCCCCCCGGCCTCTCCACCAGGAGGCGACGAAGGCCAGGAGCAGCACCCCGGCGATGACCGCCAGCGAGAGCCACACCGGGACCGGCACCCACGGCTCGACGAGCATCTTCAGGCCGACGAACCCCAGCACCACCGCCAGCGCCGGCTTGAGGTAGTGCAGCCGGGAGAGGAGCGAGCGCAGGAGGAAGAACAGCGAGCGGAGCCCGAGCACCGCGGCGACGTTGCTGCTGAAGAGGACGAAGGAATCGCGGCTCACGCCCAGCACCGCGGGGATGGAGTCGAGCGCGAACATGAGATCCGTGGTCTCCACCACCAGCAGCACCAGGAACAGCGGAGTGACCTGGATGCCGTGCGGGCCACGGACGATGAAGCGAGCCGCCGGCGCCGGATCCGCCACCGGGAGCACCCGGCGGGCGAGCTTGAGGACCGGGTTCTGGGCGGGATCTGCCTCGGGCTCGGCCTCGCCGCCGCGGACCAGCTTGAACGCCGTCCAGAGGAGGAAGGCACCGAAAAGATAGAGCAGCCACTCGAACTCGCGGACCAGCGCCGCGCCCCCGAGGATCAGGGTCCCCCGGAGCAGGAACGCGCCCAGCACGCCCCAGAACAGCAGCAGGTGCTGCTCCCCGGGCTTGATCCGGAAGTACTGGAAGACGAGGAGGAAGACGAAGAGGTTGTCGACGCTGAGCGCGTACTCGACGACGTAAGCGGTGAAGAACTCCAGGCCCCGCTGCTGTCCGCGGAACCACCACAGCCCCGCCCCGAACGCCACCGAGAGGCTGACCCAGAGCAGCACCCACCGCGCGGCCTGGCCGGCGGTCTGCGGCCGGTGTCCCCGGAGACGGGCCACGCCCAGGTCCAGTGCCAGCACCGCGAGGACGCCGACGTTGAACAGCAGCCAGACCCACCAGGGGGTGCTCATCCGCCGCCGCCGCCCGGGATCGCCGGTCGGCGGAGCACCATCATCGCGCGGTCCACGACGGTGAGCTTGCCACCGGCGGGGGCAAAGGCGCCGGTCTTCCCGTCGTCGTTGGCGGTGTCGACCAGGATCTCCCAGTCGCTGCCCCACTCGATGGCCGGGAGCACGAACTCCACCGGCTCGTGGTGGGCGTTCATGAGGATCAGCAGCGTGTCGCCGACCACCTTGTTCCCCTGCGGGTCGGTGGTGGCGATGGCATCGCCCCCGAGGAGGTAGCCCAGCGAGCGGACGAAGGGCTGATTCCAGTCCTCCTGGGTCATCTCGCTGCCGTCGGGCCGGAACCAGGCCAGGTCCTTGAGGTCCGAGTCCCAGATGTGCTGCCCGCGGAAGAACCGCCGCCGCTTCAGCACCGGCTGCTCGCGCCGCATCTTGATCAGCCGCTGGGTGAAGGTCAGCAGCGACTTCTTCCGCTCGTCGAGTTTCCAGTCCACCCAGGAGATCTCGTTGTCCTGGCAGTAGGCGTTGTTGTTCCCGCCCTGGGTCCGGCCGATCTCGTCGCCGGCCAGCAGCATCGGCACGCCGTTGGAGACGAGGAGCGTGGTGAGGAAGTTGCGGACCTGCCGGTCCCGCAGCGCGTTGATCTGGGGATCGTCGGTCGGCCCCTCCACGCCGCAGTTCCAGGAGTTGTTCTCGTCCGCGCCGTCCTTGTTGTGCTCGAGGTTCGCCCCGTTGTGCTTCTGGTTGTAGGAGACCAGGTCGCGGAGCGTGTACCCGTCGTGGGCGGTGATGAAGTTGATCGAGGCGTGTGGCCCCCGCCCAGAGAGCTGGAACAGGTCCGACGACCCGGTGAGCCGGTAGCCAATCTCGGCGGCGAGGTTGTCCTCGCCCTTCCAGTACTTCCGGAAGGAGTCGCGGTACTTCCCGTTCCACTCGGAGAAGTCCACCGGGATCGCCCCGAGCTGGTACCCGCCCGGGCCCACGTCCCACGGCTCGGCGATGAGCTTCACCCGGCTGAGCACCGGGTCCTGGTGGATGGCCTGGAAGAACGGCGCATTCCGGTCGAAGATCAGACGGTGGCGTCCCAACGTGGTCGCCAGGTCGAAGCGAAAGCCGTCGACCTGCATCTCCTGGACCCAGTAGCGCAGCGAGTCGGTCACCAGCTTCAAGCTCTGAGGGTGGTCCAGGTTGAGGCTGTTCCCGGTGCCGGTGAAGTCCTGGAAGTAGCGCGGCGACTCAGCGGACATCAAATAGTACGCGAGCGGATCGAGGCCCTTGAGGCTCAGCGTCGGCCCGAGGTGATTTCCCTCGCCGGTGTGATTGTAGACCACGTCCAGCAGCACCTCGATGCCGGAGCGGTGCAGCGCCTTCACCATGCCCTTGAACTCGTTCACCACGTTGAAGGGTCCGGTGCAGGCGTAACGCGCGTCGGGGGCGAAGTACCCGAGCGTGTTGTAGCCCCAGTAGTTGGTGAGCCCCTTGGCCTCGAGGAACCCCTCGTCCACCGCCTGGTGCACGGGGAGGAACTCCACCGCGGTGATTCCCAGCCTGGTCAGGTAGTCGATCACCACCGGATGGGCGAAGGCGCCGTACGTCCCGCGCAGGTACTCGGGGATGTCGGGGTGGCGCATGGTGAAGCCACGCACGTGGGTCTCGTAGACGACGAGCCGGGGCCAGGTGATGCGCGGACTCTCCACGCCCTCCCAGTTGAACCTGCCGTCCACCACGATGGCGCGGGGCATGCCCGGGGCGCTGTCGCGGTCGTCGAAGGAGAGGTCCGCCTTCCGGCTTCCGACCCGGTAGGCGTAGACCGGCGCGTCGAAGTCCACCCGGCCGAAGATGGCGCGGGCATAGGGATCGACCAGCAGCTTGTTGGCGTTGAAGCGCAGTCCGCGGCTGGGGTCGTACGGCCCGTCGGCGCGGAATCCGTAGAGCGTGCCCGGGCCGACTCCCTTGAGATATCCATGCCGCACGTTCCGGGTGCGCTCGGGCAGGGTGACCCGCGCCGTCTCGCGGTTGGGGTCGCGCACGTCGTAGAGACAGACGTCGATGCGCTCCGCCCACTCGGAGAAGACCGCGACGTTCACTCCTTCCCCATCCCAGGTCGCTCCCAGCGGCTGCGGCTTTCCGGGCCAGACCGCGGTGGGGACGGTCATTCCACCGCCTCCAGGACCGCCACCGGAAAGTCGGTGAACAGCGGCCCCAGGGCCAGTCCCCCCTCGAGCGGTTGCACCCGCACCCCCGTCACCACGTTCCGGAAACGCCGTCCGGCGAGGTCGGTGGGCAGGCGCATGCGCGTCGAACCGTAGACCGGACCGAGGCCGGCACGGAGCGCGCGGGAGACCAGCCGCGGCGCGGCGACCACCACCGCGTCGTCCCGCAGCCGCCGGGCGAAGGCCAGGGCGCGGGTCGCGGCGATGCCGTCCAGCTCGAGCGGCTCGTAGGCGCCCCGCCGGAACAGCTCGGGCCGCGCCTGGCGGAGCCGGAGCATCAGGGTGGTGAGGAGCAGCTTGCAGCGCCCATCGGCCGGATGCGCCCAGGCCTCACGCGCAACGCCGACCGGCGCCCCGGCGTGCTGGCGGAGCAGCTCGGAGAGCAGCTCGTCGCGGAGCTGGAAGTCGACCGGGCGGCGGTTGTCGGGATCCACCAGCGAGAGGTCCCACAGCTCGTCGCCCTGGTAGATGTCCGGCACGCCGGGGCTGGCGAGCTTGAGGGCGAGCTGCACCAGCGAGTTCACCTGACCCGGCCGCTCGATGCGCTCCTTGAGCAGTCGCGCCTGCTCGAAGAACACCCGGGAGACGGCGGGGTCGAGGATCCGGTCCACGAAGCGGGCGGTGGCCTCCTCGTAGTCCGGGTCGGGGTTGGTCCAGCTGGTGTGGACCTTCGCCTCGCGGATGGCCTTGAGCATGTACTCGCGGATCCGCGTCCGGAACGAGGGGAGCTGGCCGGCGTCCAATTCGCCCATCGGCCAGGTGCCGAGCAGAGTCTGGTAGAGGAGGTACTCGTCGTTGCCCGAGGGCGCGGTCCTGCCGGCGAGCTCGGTCTTGTGGACTGAGTTCAGCTTCCGCCAGCTCTCGAGCGCGCGGCGCCACTCGCCCGGGATCTCCGAGAGCATCACCAGCCGGGCCCGCACGTCCTGGCTGCGCTTGGTGTCGTGGGTGGAGCTGGCGACCAGGGCTCCGGGCCAGTCCCGGGCGCGCTCGAGGTTCCGGTGATGGAAGGTCTCTACGCTGGTCCCGAAGTGCTCCGGTTCCCCGCCCACCTCGTTGAGGGCCACCAGGCGGTTGTAGACGTAGAAGACCGTGTCCTCCAGCCCCTTCGCCATCACCGGCCCGGTGATCTGCTGGAGCTTCATGGCGAAGTGCAGCATGACCTGCCGCTCGGCCTGCGGCAGATGCTCCGGGTACCGCTTGAGGAGCACGTCCTCGAGCCAGGAGAACAGCGAGGCGTTGGTGGTGGGGTCCGCCACCCGGGCCCGGGCGATGGTCCACTGGATGTAGTGCCCGTCGCGCTCGTCGACACCGGGAGCCTCCGAGACGTAGGTCCGGTAGACGGGGAAGTGGGCGATGAAGCCGATGAGCGCCCGGCGGATCGAGTTGAGGGTGAAGTCCCGCGTCCGCCGGTTCATCTCGGAGATTCGATTGAGCTCGCGGGCCAGGCCGTTGATCTCGCTGGCCATGCTCACCGCCATGACCTGCTTCTTCTTCTCCACCAGCAAGGTCTCGAAGCGCAGCGGGTGGCCGATGAACTTCTCGTAGATCTCGGTGAACTCCCGGGCGGCCGAGGCATCCACCAGCACCCCGGTGGTGAGGTTGGCGAAGCGGTATCCGGTGGTGCCCTGCACCGCCCAGTCGTCCGGGATGCGCTCCTTGCCGCCCTGGATCTTCTCCACCACCAGGTACAGCGCGCGGCGGAGCGGCGAGGAGGGATCGCCCCCCGCCTCGGCCCGCCAGCGCCGCAGCAGCGCCTTGCTCACCGCCGGCCAGCTCGCGTCGTCCACCGCATCGCCGGCGAGCTTGCGAGCCTGGTCGAGGAAGTACCGCTCTTGGAGCCGGAGGAAGTAGCCGCTGGGATCGAACAGCCCGTCGGGATGGTCGATGCGCAGCCCGTGCACCTGCCCCCGGGCGAGGAACTGGAAGGTGAGCGCGTGCGCCTCCTCGAAGACATCGAGGTCCTCGACCCGGATCGCCGCCAGGGTGTTGATGTCGAAGAAGCGCCGGTAGTTGATCTCCTCCCCCGCCACCCGCCAGTGCGCGAGCCGGTACGGGACGTAGCGCTCGAGGAGCTGGTGGAGCTCGTCGAAGGTGCGCGGGTCGTTGGGCGTGCCGTTCAGCCGGGCGAGGCTCGCCCGCAGATGCTCGGCCACCACGGGCGAGCTGCTCACCAGGGTCTTCAGCCGCCGCTTGAGAACCTCCTTCTCCCGGCTGCGCTCCAGCACCTTCTCCACCGAGGTCTCCCGGCGGGAGGGCAGGTTTCTCACCCCGGTGAGGATGCTCTGCAGCTCCACGAAGTCGGGATGGGACTCGCCGAGCTGGGCCCCCACCTGCTCCACGCCGACCCCGAGCACGTCCTGATAGGCGCGCGGATTCAGCGGCAAGCGCTGGTCGAAGTAGCGGAGGGTGAAGCTCCCGCCCTGGTACTCGAGCTGGAGCTCGCCCCGATCGAGCACCACCCCGAACTGGTCTCCGAGGATGGGCAGGAGCACCTTGTTCCGGAGCTCGGACTTCACCGGGTCCCACTCGATGTCGAAGAAGTGGGCGTGGACCGCCGCCGGCCCGTTCTCCAGCACGTCCTCCCAGAGCGGGTTTCCGGCCGCGATGCCCATGTGGTTGGGAACGGTGTCCAGCACCAGCTGGAGGCCGTTGGCCTGAAGCGTGTCGGCGAGGGCTGCGAACCCCACCCCTCCGCCGAGCTCGGGGTTCACCGTGGTGTGGTCCACCACGTCGTAGCCGTGATTGCTCCCCGGCATCGCCTTGAGGATGGGCGAGGTATAGAGGTGGCTCACCCCCAGCCGTGCCAGGTACGGCACCACGGCGCTCGCCCGGGAGAAGTCGAAGTCCCGGTGCAGCTGGACCCGATAGGTGGAGAGGGGGATCCGCTGCTGCGCGAGCAGCTGCGCTTGGGTGCGGCCGTACAGCGCCTCGGCGATGGCAGGCTCGTCCAGCGAGGGGGTCTCGCCGGTCTGGTCGGCCTGCCGGGCCTCGTCGAGGTGCGGATCCATGGCGTCTGTGAGCTGCTTACCGAAGGACGGACAGTCTCACGGCCGGCGAATCTGGGGACGCGCATGCCAGCCAACAATCCCCTCGGCCCCGGGTCGGGAAAGCTCCTCCCCCGGGTGGACCCAGCCTCTCACGCCTGCCCCGCGCCGTCCGTGGTGAACGTCACCATCCGGCCGTCCGAGGTGTAAAGCACCGGCTCGCCGCCGACGCTCGCCAAGGTGCCGCCTGCTCGGATCAGCACGGTGGCTCGCCCGGTGGCGGGGTCGTTGGCGGTGTACTGCCCGGACCCCGGGTCGCGGCCGGTGAGGCAGACCCAGTGCTGCCGGGGACGGCCCTGGACGTCGTGCACCACCCGGAGCAGGACGGGGCGGCCGGCGTCGAGCTCGCGGTCGACCTGGCTGCAGTCGAGGTCCCCCGGGCTGGCGCGGGGGCCGCCGGGGATGGCCGACCCGGCGACGCTCCAGTCCACGAGGGGCCCCTGGAAACCGCCGGCATCGCGGAGGTGCCGCACCAGCGCATCGGGGGTGACGCGCCTGCCGGCGAGCCGGCTGAGGGCCATGGCGCAGGCGGTGACCGCGCAGCCGGCTTGGGCGAGCGTGGGGCCTTCACCGGAGGCACCGAGCCGCTCGGTTCGCCAGGCGGGATCTCCCTGCCGGAAGAGCGGGGTGCCGCCGGAGGCCCGGGCCAGAGCGCGCTCCTCGGGGACCTCCCGGTGGAGGAGCCGGAGCAGCGCGTTGGCCAGGCGGGCCTGCTGCTCGGCTGCATTCGTCGGCAGACGCGCCGGGTCCGGGAGCGGCCGTGGGCCCTGTGCGAGGTTCACGATGCGGTCCTCGGATCCGGGCAGCGTCGTCACCGGGGCGGGCAAGGTGAGCACCTGCCCGACGTCGATCCGGTCCGGGTTGGCGATGCCGTTGAGTCGGGCGAGGGTGCGCACCAGCTCGGCGGTGGTGCCGGGAACGCCCTGCTGCTGGAGCCCTCGGGCGATGCCGGACAGCGTGTCCCCGGGCTGGACGGTCGCGACGGTTCGGATGGCCATGGGCGCAACCTCGGAGCAGCGACCCAGCGCCACGGCCGGTGCACCCTGCGGGCCAACCCCGCTCGCCCTGCACAGGCGGCCGCCCTCGTCCAGGGTCGAAGACGGGCGACCGGAACCCTGGACGTACGAAGGGCCCCGCGGCCGCTTCGCACCAGCCGACCACGGAGCCCTGGAGTGCGGGGACGCGCCCCGGCGGAAAGCGTCAGCTCAGGTGCTTGTTGACCAGCTTGGTCATCTCGAACATCGAGACCTGCTTCTTGCCACCGAAGATCGGCTTCAGCCTGTCGTCGGCGTTGATCATCCGCCTCTCCTTGGCGTCCTGGAGATTGTTCTTGCGGATGTAGGCCCAGAGCTTCTTCACCACCTCGGTGCGGGGAATCGGCTTGTTACCAACGACCTGGGCGAGGTCCTCGGACGGCATCATCTCCTTCATGAAGGCTGCGTTCGGCTTGCGCTTCGCTCCGGATGACTTCTTTGCCTTCTTCGCGGGCTTCTTGGCGGCCATTCGGTCGAATTCTCCCTCCCCCTCTTGAAGGGGACGTTGTACGGCTCGTCGGTCGAGTCGATGGCTTCGCGTTCGACGAAGCCAAGGCTGGGCGGATATCAGGTTTCAGAGGAGAAAACACCCGTGGAGCGCCTTTTCCCCTCGGAGAATCGTCGGAGGCCCCTCTGACATGCGGGTGCTGATCACCGGTGCAAACGGGTTTCTGGGGAGTGCCCTGAGCCGGCGGCTGGTCGGGGAGGGGCACCGGGTCCGGGCCCTGGTGCGTCCAGGGAGCGACGCCTCGGCCCTCGACGGGGTGGGTGTGGAGCGGGTCTCGGGAGACGTGACCGACCCGGAGTCCGTCCTGCGCGCGGTCGAGGGGACGGAGGTGGTCTTCCATCTCGCGGGGCTGCGTCGCGCTCCCGAGCGCTCGGCCTTCTTCCGGGTCAACGCCGAAGGCACGCGGTCGGTGTGTGACGCGATGCTCCGGGTGCGGGCACGGCGGATGGTGCTCGCCGGGTCGCTCGCCGCGGTGGGGCCCTCGCGGCCGGACCGGCCCCACGTGGAGACGGACCCGTTCGCCCCCGAGGAATGGTACGGCGAGAGCAAGGCGGAGGCGGAGCGCATCGCGCTTGGCATGGAGGGGCTCGAGGTGACCGTGGCCCGGCCGCCGCGGATCCTGGGACCCGGAGATCGGGAGAACCTGGTGTTCTTCCGGCTGGTGAAGCGCGGCATTCGACTGGAGATCGGGGGTGGGCCGCGACCTCTCTCGGTGGTGGACGTGGACGACGTGGTGGAGCTGCTCCTTCTTCTCGCGGCCCGGCCGGAGGCGGTGGGCGAGGCGTTCTTCGCCCCGGGCCCCGACCAGACGACGCTCGAGGAGATCCAGACGCTGGGCGCGGAGGTGCTGGGAGTGAAGCCGCGGACCTTGCGGCTGTCTCCCGGACGGCTCCGTGCGCTGGCAGCGATGGCGGACGGGTTCAGCCGGTTGACCGGGAAGCACCTGCCCCTGAACCGGAAGCTGGCGCGGCAGCTGCTGGCGCCGGCATGGACCTGCAGCGGGGAGAAGGCCAGGGCGCGGCTGGGATGGGTGCCGCGGATCGAGGCCCGCACCTCGATTGCGCGGAGCGCCGCGTGGTATCAGGCCCACGGCTGGCTATGAGCGCCAAGGCGGCTTTCTACGACGTCGACGGAACGCTGGTGAGGACGAACATCGTCCACACCTACGCGTACTACGCGATGAACCGCGGCTCGCTGACCGGCATCGCGGCGCGGACCCTGGCGACGGTTGCGCAGATTCCGGTCTATGCCGGCCTGGACCTGATCAACCGGAAGGTCTTCAACGAGTACTTCTACCGGGCCTACGAGGGGCTGTCGGAGGACCGGCTGGTGGTGCTCGGGGAAGAGCTGCTGGACGACGTGCTGAAGCCGGCGATCTTCCCCAAGGCGCAGGACCTGATCGACGAGGCGCGGCGGGCCGGCTGCCGGATCGTGCTGATCACCGGCGCCCTGGACTTCACGGTGCTCCCGCTGGCCAGGCACCTGCGCGCCGACGACGTGATCGCCAACAAGATGCAGTTCGTGGGAGGCGTCGCGACGGGCAAGGTGATTCCCCCCATCATCGAGGGGGCGAACAAGGCCAACGCCATCCGCGAGTACTGCGTGAAGCACGGTCTGCAACTCGACCAGAGCTTCGCCTATTCGGACAGCTTCAGCGACTACGCGATGCTGGCGATGGTAGGGCGGCCCACGGCGGTGAACCCGGACGTGCGGCTCCGCTCGGTGGCGCGGGCGTACCACTGGCCAGTGCTGGATCTGAGATAGCCGGCGCTGCTGAGGGTCGTGGGGGGACGGCCCGGAGGGTGGGGCTTGACAGAATCCCCCGGGCTTCCGCGTGGTATGGCCCCCGCGAGGTTCTTTCGATGCGCCAGCTGAAGACACTGAAGCGGCTCTACGACGAGGAGCGCCACGTCGTGGTGACGGAGAAGGGCAGCCCGCCCCGGGTGCTCTTCTTCGGCGAGGACTTCCTGCTCGAGGACCTGCCGCTGGACACGCGGGTGGTGTTCCCGCGCCAGCCGCTGCAGGGCGTGCCGAACGTGAAGGCGGCGATCCGCTGGGCGCTGAACCACCCCGAGGGAATGGACCCGCTGCACGCGCTGCTCCGGCCGGGGATGAAGGTGACGGTGGCGATCGACGACATCTCGCTGCCCTTGCCGCCGATGGCGCTGCCCGACGTGCGGCAGACCATCCTGGAAATCGTGCTCGAGCTGCTGACCGACTCGGGCGTGGACGACGTGCATCTGATCATCGCCAACGCGCTCCACCGCCGGATGACCGAGGCGGAGATGAAGCGGATGGTGGGCTCGAAGATCTTCGCCGCCTACTACCCGGAGCGCTACTACAACCACGACGCCGAGGACCCGGAGGGGATGGTGGAGCTGGAGCGGACCTCTGCCGGCGAGGTGGTGGCGATCAACCGGCGGGCCGCGGAGAGCGACCTCCTCATCTACCTGAACATCAACCTGGTGCCGATGGACGGCGGGCACAAGTCGGTGGGCACGGGGCTGGCGAACTACGAGTCGCTGCGGGCGCACCACAACCCGAAGACCATCCGCGAGTCCGAGAGCTACATGGAGCCGAGTCGCAGCGCGCTCCACAGGAGCACCGAGCGCATCGGCCGGGTGATCGACAAGGCGCTCAAGGTCTTCCACATCGAGACCGCGCTGAACAACCGGATGTTCGACGGTCCGACCGCGTTCCTGGGAAAGCGGGAGGAGGACTACACCGAGTTCGACCGGCTGAAGTTCCAGGGGCTGAAGTACACGCTGTCCAAGTTGCCCCGGGCAGCGAAGCGGAAGCTGTTCATGAACATCCCGGCGCCGTACGAGGTGATCGGGGTGAACGCGGGCGCGACCGAGCCCTGTCACGAGAAGACGCTGGAGCTCTGCTGGAAGCAGTACTCCATTCCCGTGGACGGACAGAGCGACGTGGTCATCTTCCCGGTGCCGTACATCTCGCCGTACAACGTGAACTCGATCCTGAACCCGCTGCTGGTCCAGGTGATGGGGCTCGGGTACCTGTACAACCTGAACCGGGGGGTGCCGCTGGTGAAGAAGGGCGGAGTGATCATCCTCTGCCACCCGGCGTACGACGAGTTCGATCCCGAGCACCACCCGAGCTACATCGAGTTCTTCAACCGCTTACTCCCGGAGACCCGGGACGCGATGAAGCTCGAGCACATGTACGAGCGCGAGTTCGCGGAGAACCCGAGCTACGTGCACCTGTACCGGAAGGGGCACGCCTACCACGGCGCCCACCCCTTCTACATGTGGTACTGGGGCGAGAACGGCCGCCAGCACGTGGGCAAGGTGATCTGCGCCGGTGCGGAGAACAACCACGTCCCCGAGCTCCTCGGCTGGGAGCGGGCCGACACCCTGGGCGAGGCGATCGACCTGGCCCGCGGCTTCATGGGCCGAAGCGCCAGCATCACCTGCGTGAAGACCGCGCCGATCGTGCAGTGCGACGTGCGGATCTGAGCCGAAGCGCTTCAGCCCCTCAACCCGTGTCGCCTGATGATGCGGTGCAGGTGGGCTCGGTCGACCTGGGCCGTCGCCGCCGCCTGCGAGACGTTTCCCCCGTGCCGGTCCAGGAGGGCACGGAGGTAACGCTGCTCGAAGCTGTCGAGCATCCGCCGGCGGGCCTCGGTGAAGGGGATGCTCACGTCGACCGCATCGGCGGGCACGGGCGAAGTCTCCTCGGGCGAGGGGTTCAGGACCTGCCGTAGGGCCGCGCATCGCTCCAGATGGTTCCGGAGCTCCCGGACGTTCCCCGGCCAGGGTGGAAGGCGAAGCCGGGCGAGGAACGCTGGGTCGAGCAGTGCTGGCCGGGTCTCGTCGTCGATGGACAGCTTCTGCAGCAATTGCCGAGCGATGAGCGGGATGTCCTCCGGCCGCTCGCGCAGCGCCGGGAGATGGACACGCAGCACGGCCAGCCGGAAGTACAGGTCGGCCCGGAACCTGCCCGCATTCACCTCGGCCCTGAGGTCGCGGTTGGTGGCGGCGATGAGCCGGACGTCCACTGGCAAGTACCGGTTGGAGCCGACCCGCCGGATCTCTCGCGCCTCCAGGACGCGCAGCAGCTTGGGCTGCAGGTCCGCCGGGAGTTCGCCAATCTCGTCGAGGAAGACCGAGCCGCCGTCCGCCTCCTCGAAGACCCCAACACGTTTCCCGATGGCGCCGGTGAACGCCCCGCGCTCATGCCCGAACAGCTCGGAGTGGAGGAGGTTCGAGGGAACCGCCGCGCAATCGACGATCCGCAGCGGCCTGCGGGCCCTGGCACTCCGGGTGTGGATCAGCTCCGCGGCCTCGCTCTTCCCGGTGCCTGACTCACCGGTGAGAAGAACGGTCGCGCCGCTCGCCGCGGCCCTCTCCAGCAGCGCGAACGCCGCCCGGAGCGGAACCGACGAGCCGAGCAGGGTCCCGAAGCTGCTGGTCGATGCCACCTCCAGCACGTTGCGCTCGGCCAGAGGGGTGAAGGCCAGATCCAGGTGACCGACCTGGAGCACCATTCCATCGGCGAGCTCGGCCTCGCGCACCCGGATCCCGTTCACCCGCGTGCCGTTCCGGCTCCCGAGGTCCTTCACCCAGGCGCGCCCCTCGCGATCCACGAACACTTCACAGTGGAAGCGAGAGACGGTGCGATCCTGGACCTCGATCTGGTTCGAAGGGTGCGAGCCGATCTGCACGCGGTCCGAGGAGCTGTCGAAGGACTTCCCGGCGAGTTCGCCATTGAGTCCCCGGAGGCGGAACCTCTGAACGGCCGGGGCCACCGTCCCGGTGGCCACCATCGACACCGTCTTGGGCGTCGACTCTTCCGAATGGTCCGCGGTCGTCACCACGTCGCGAACGGTCCTTGCAGTCACTGCGTTTGCCGCCGCGGCATACCACAGCGACTCAGAACAGCCAGCCCACCGAGACCAGCCCCACCAGGGGGATGCCGTTCTTCAGATATCGGTCCGCGGTCTCCTTGACGCTCTGTGTGGTGCCGCTCGGGTCAGGCGTGGCCTCCGAGCTGTACCCCAGGGGGAAGGCCCAGGCGACGTCCACTCCAAAGAAGAACCCGCTCGGCTGGATCCACCGCGCGCCGATCTGTGGGCCGACGAAGTTGCTGCTCGCCCGGACAGCGCCCGAGCCCTGGGCAACGGTGGCGGTGGCCTCGACGCCATAGTGCCCGTAGACCGCGCCGACGAAGAAGGTGTCACCCCACGGATAGATCCGCCCGGCCACGTTCCACATGCTGTAACTGACGTCGACACCCGAGATGCCGATCTTCGGGAAGAGGCCGTAGTCGAAGGAAGCGCCGAAGTACCGGAGGACCTTCACCTCCGCCCCCAGCGTCGGAGTCGGCACGGCGACCGAGAGCCGGGGCCCGATGAGCACGCCAGGGATGAACCCGGAGACCTTCGGGCCCGGGCCGCGGCTCCCCTCCTCCAGCCGCTCCGCGGTGCCCGTGATGCTCGGTGAAGCAGCGCTGGAGCCGGAGCGCGTTTCCTCGGCGCGAACGAGCGGAGACGCGACGAGGAGGGCCGCGGCGATCACGCCCACCTTCTCCCTTGTGGACGTGAACATGGGGCACGGAAGCATGCGGCTCATCTGAGAAGTTCCTCCTGGGGGTTCGGGGAGGGACTTCTGCAGTGGCGAGGCCGGGCGGAATGCTCTCCAAGGCCGCGGAACCGCAGACCTGGGCCGCGTCCACCTGTGGCACGAACGTCACAGGGGTTGTGCGCGACGCACCGGGGGCGAGGTAGGCAGGGGGGCCACCTGCGACGCTGTGTTGCTGACGGCCGACTGAGGCGCGGGAGCGTGGAGATTCCTGGCGAGGACGCCCCGGTTTCGGGAGGGGGCTCCCGCGGCTCAGCCCTGGTCGTCCCACTCGAAGACGTACTCCCCCTCCGAAGTGTAGATGGCCAGCATGGCGAGGGGCTTGGCGGACGAGCCCTGGTCGACCTCGCCCGCGAAGACGATCCCGGCCTCCCACGGGTTCTGCGGCATGGAGTGCTCCTCGAGAAAAGCTCGGGCCTGATCCTCGACCCAGCGCCGGGCCTCGAGGAGCGCCGCGGCCGAATCGGCGTTGGCGGGGAACGTCGTCACGCGCGGGGGGACGGTCCGGAGCTGGGCGCCATAGGACTGGATGGGACTGGTGCGCATCGCAGGTCTCCTTCTCCTGGAAGGGGTACCACGAACGCCGAGGTCGAATTTCGTTTCGCCCCGAGCCCACCAGTGAGCTGTTGGATGACGACCAGGTCTCAGCCGTGACGGCGCATGAAGCCCCCGGCATGGGCGAGCGCCTCCCGGCCGGCGGCGTCGATCTCGGTCGGAACCATGGGCCTCCCCCGTCGCGGTCAGCGGGTCCGGATCTCCTCCACCAGACGCCCCGCCCCGTACACCTTTTCCAGCCCCTCGAGTATCGCCTGTCCGTGGAGGGCCACCGCCCGGTTCGTCGCCGCGTCGTACCCATAATCGCCACCCAGCGAGCCCCGGTTCCCGTCGAAGATCAGCGCCACCACCTCGCCGTTCCGGTTGATGAGCGGCGAGCCCGAGTTCCCGCCGATGATGTCGTTGGTCGTCGCGATGTCGAACGGCATCTCCGGATCGAGCTTCGGCCGGGCGGCGAGCCAGGTGGGCGTGACCGCGAACGGGAACTGCCCGGTGTTCCGGGCATAGAGCCCCGAGAGGCGCGTCATGGCGGGGATCTGCTTCCCGGACTCGGTCCAGCCCGAGAAGGTGCCGTAGGACAGGCGCAGGGTGAGCGTTGCGTCCGGGTAGCTCGAGGTCCCCCTGACCGCCACCGCCGCCTGGAAGAGCAGCTCACCATTGCGCGCGAGCGCTCCCTCCACGCGATTCTCGTGCTCCTTGCGGATGGCGCGGGCCTGAGGGTCCATCCGCCGCGCCAGCGCGATCATCGGATCCTTCGACGCGGCAACGGCCGCGGCCCCACCCCTCCAGAGCGCCTGGCGCACCTTCGGATCATCGAGCCGCGTGCCGTCGACCGCCTCCCGGGCGACGTCCTCCGGGCTTCGCTTCCCGATCGCCGCCTGCACCAGCGGGTCCTCGGGGCCGAAGGTGTCCCGGAGGCTCCGCAGCGCGAAGGTGACCAGCACCCGCTCCAGCGACCGGGGAACCGGCACCGGACGGAGCACCCGCGTCTCCAGCGAGGGCAGACGCGCGTCACCATACTCGCGCAGCCGCTCCGGCGAGGGCTTCGGCCGCTCCTCCGCAGCACGCACCAGCAGTCTCGCGTACTCGAACAGGTCCGACGGGATGCCGCTCTTCGACTCGGCCAGCTCGTACCGGACGAAGATCTCCCGCTCCGCCTGGACCGCCTGCGCGATGCCCGACCAGGCTCCCCCGAAGCGCGCCTCCTTCGCCGGATCCTTCTTCACCGCGGCCCGGAGCTCGGCGTCCTCGGTCTGCTTGCGCTCGAAGTTGGCGGGATCGGCCAGCCAGGCGCGACGGCCGCCGAGCGCCTTCAGGCCGTTCTCCACGGTGCGGATGTGCGCCCGGCTGATGCGGAAGAGCTCGGGACTCCCCCCGGAGAACTGGAGGAGCGTCCCCCGGAGCTCGGCCAGCCGGACCAGGATCCAGGGGAGGACCACGTCGCGCTGCAGCGCCAGCTGCTCGATGGTCTGCACCCGCTCGGTGCCACCCGGATTGCCGGCGGCGAAGACCAGGTCGCCCTCGCGTGCCGGGCTCGCCGCCCAGGGGAGCGCGTCCGGGGTGCCGACCGGCGCATCGTTCTCGTAGACGCGCAGGAAGCCGACGTCGAAGCCGTAGCGCGGAAAGTCGAAGTTGTCCGCGTAGCCCCCGAACGCCGCCATGGGAAACTCGGGCGCAAAGACCAGGCGCACGTCCTGAAACCGGCGGTAGGTGTAGAGCTGGTACTTGCCGCCGTGGAAGAGGTTCACCACGTCGCAGCGCCGGTGGGGGCCGGTGGCGCACGCTCCCTCGATGCGCGCACTCTCCTGCCGGAGCGCGGTCGCGAACGCGTCTCCTTCCTTCCCCGCCGTCGCGGCGCGGATGCGGTCGGTCACGTCGGTGATCGACACCAGCTGGTTGGCCTCGATGCTGGCGCAGCGGCGCTCGTCCTTCTGGCCCGCGGCGAAGAAGCCCTTCGCCAGATGGTCGTCCCTGGAGGTCGACAGGTCCTGGACGCACTCGCGAACGCAGTGGTGGTTGGTCATCACCAGCCCGTGTGTGGAGACGAAGCTGGCGGAACAGCCGCCCGCCAGGCGGACCGCCCCGAGCCGGACCTTGTCCAGCCACTGCTGGGAGGGACCAAATCCGTACTGGGACTGAACCCTGGCCGAGGGGAAATCGTTCACCAGCCACATGCCCTCGTCGCCAAGAGCGGGGGATGCACTCGCCAGGGCGAGCAGCAGGATGGGGACGGGTCGAGTCACGACCCGGCGCTCTACCCCGGTCCGTCCGCCATCACAGCAGAGAAGTGGCAAACGGCGGCGAGGACGCCGGGGCGCCCTGTACAGTGCGGCCCATGCGTCCTTCCGCTGCCCTGTGGCTCGCCCTGACGCTCACCCCCCTCGCCTCCTTCGGCGCCCCGGCGACCCCTCGGGACGTCGCGACACTCTTCTCGCAGTGGCGCGAGTTCCAGCGGCCGCTCCGCGTGGGCGGGGTCCCGGACTACTCGGCGAAGACGATGGCCGCCCAGGCCCGCGCGCTCAGGAGCTGGCGCTCCCGCGTCGATGCGCTCGACCTCTCCGGCGCACCGCTCCCTCTGCGGAACGACGTGCGGCTCATCCGGGCCGAGATGAACGGGCTCGATTTCGATCACCGCGTCCTCAGCCCGTGGACCCGGGACCCGGCGTTCTACGTCACCATCTTCGACGAGCAGTCGGACCAGCCGGCCCGGGAAGCCGAGTGGGCCGACGCGGCCGTGGAGCTGTGGGCACTCCAGTTCCCACTCTCGGCCGACGCCGAGCGCGAGCTGCTCGCCGGCCTCGGCGCCGTCCCGCCCCTGCTCGCCCAGGCAAGGAAGAACCTCACTGGCAAGGGCAAGGACCTCTGGGGGATGGCCAGCGGCCCCATCCGCGCGCAGGCGGAGGCGCTCTCCGCGCTCGCACCCAAGGTGGCCTCGAACGCCGCGCTCTCCGCCGCAGTGAAATCGGCGCTCGAAGCCACCGAGGGTTACCGCCACTGGGTCGAGCAGCAGGCTGCGACCAAGACCGGACCCTCCGGCGTGGGTGTCGCCAACTACGACTGGTACCTCGCCAACGCCGCGCTCGTCCCCTACAGCCACGCCCAGCTGGTGACGCTCATGGAGCGCGAGCTCGCCCGTGCCCGCGCCACGCTCGCCGCCGAGGAGCTGAAGAACCGCGCCCTTCCCCCGCTGCTGCCGGCGACCACCGTCCAGGAGCACCAGCGCCGCTTCGATGACGCGTTCAAGACCTGGGTCCGCTTCCTCCGGGAGAACGACTTCATCACCTGGGAAGACTGGATGGAGCCGGCGCTCGCAACGCTTCCCGGAGGCTTCGACCCCAGGCCGCCACTGGAATTCTTTGCCGAGGTGGAGGCCCGAGATCCGCTCCTCCTTCGACTGCACATGTGGCACTTCCTGGACCTCGGGATGCTGGCCCACCACCCGCCGGCCGACCCGGTCCGCGCGCGCCCGGCGCTCTACAACATCTTCGCCACCCGCACCGAGGGTTTCGCCACCGCGATCGAGGAGCTGATGATGCACGCGGGTCTGTTCGAGGGTCGGCCCCGCTCGCGCGAGCTGGTGTACGTGATGCTCGGGCAGCGGGCGGCGCGCGCGCTCGGGGACCTCCGGATGCACGCCAACACCTGGACCCTCGAGCAGGCCAGCGAGTTCGCCTCGCGCGAGACCCCGCGGGGCTGGCTCCGCCTCGACGGGCGCACCGTCCGCGGCGAGCAGCACCTCTTTCTGCGCCGGCCGAGCTACGGGACGAGCTACATCGTCGGGAAGCAGATGACGGACGAGCTCATCGCCTCGATGTCGAAGAATGGGCCGCTACCGATGAAGGCGCTGCTCGACGGCCTCGATCGCACGGGGCTCATGCCCATGTCCCTGGTCGCCCAGGAGCTCGCTCCGCAGCGGTGACGCCATGAAACCTCCCGGGGCAGTGCGGATCCCCGCGGATCCGCGGGGAGGCCCCCCCGGTGCTTGCTCAGTCCTTGCCTCCGTACTTGAAGGACACCTTCACCTTGACCCGGTACGCGCGGACCTTGCCCCCCTCGATCTGCATGTCCAGCTGCGATACCTCCGCAATGCGCAGATCGCGCAGGCTCTTGGAGGCCTTGCCGATCGCGGCAGTTGCCGCCTTCTCCCATGATTCCGTGCTGGTACCGATCAGCTCGATCACCTTGTAGACACTCTCGGCCATGAGGTCCTCCTGATCCCTGGTTCGGACCCGGCACAAGACAGCGGGGAGCCGGGAAACGTCAAGGGCGAGGGCGCGCGGGCATCGAGTCGCTCGCCTCCTCCCGCTCTTGCCTCTCTGCGCGTGGCAGCCTTGACTGCGAATCGACCGATCCGGTGGAGGAGCGTCGATGGACCCGATCGTCTTCGTGCAGGAGCTCGAAGCCTTCAAGGCCGAGCGGCTCACGCCCATCGTCGGGGCGGGCCGGACATCGCTGGCGGAAGGGGCGCCCGGCGACGCGAAGAAGATGCTGCAGGTTGCGCTGGCCAACGAGATCAGCGTCAGCGAGCTGGCCGCGGCGTGGATGCCGACCACGTCGGAGATCGACGTGAAGCTCGCGTTCGCTCGGCAGGCTGGAGACGAGGCCGGGCACTTTCAGCTCGTCGCCGAGCGGCTCACGGCTCTCGGGTTCGACGTCACCGGATTCCGGACGCCGGGCGAGAGCCCGCTCTTTCAGTACCTGAAGGGCCTCTCCACCACGGTGGAGCGAATCGCCGCGGGGCTGTTCACGCTGGAGTCCATCGCCCACGCGGTCAACGAGAACTTCATGACCTTCTGTGAGCGACGCGGCGACGCAGAGACGGTCCGGATCTATCGCGAGTACATCCAGCCCGACGAGCGCGCCCACCAGCAGCTCGGCCAGCGGCTCCTCGCGAAGTACGCGACCACACCGGAGCTTCAACAGGCTGCCTGGAGCGCGGTGGGCAGGGTTCTCGAGATCGCCGCGGACGCTCGCAACCAGGCGGCTCAGCGGATGGGCACCGCCAGCTTCCCGGGGTGCTGAGCGCGCCTACTCCTTCGAGGCTCCCGGCACGACGACCGCCACCCGGTTCACCCCGCTGCAGGCCAGATAGAGCTGGCCCTGCGGAGTGGCGACCATGTTCCGGACCACTCCGCCTCCCGAGGGGATGGGAGTGGACTTGAAGCGCTTCGTCGCCGGATTGAAACGCACCACGGTGTTGGGCTGCACTCCCGATTCGCTGTACCAGACCGACCCATCGGCGGTGCTGGCGATGCCGTAAGGCCTGGACTGCGGGCCACCCGGTGAGGGCCACTCCTCGACCTTGCTCGACCTGGGATTGAGGCGCCCCAGCATCCCCCGCGCGTAGTCGGAGTAGTAGAGCGTGCCGTCCGAGGCGAGGGCGATGCGGCGCGGCCGGGCGCCTTGCGGAAGGGTGAACTCACGAACGGCCATCGTGGCCGGATCGACGCGTCCGATCTTGTTGGCTCCGAACTCGCAGAAGTACGGAGCGCCGTCGGCGCCGATGACCATCCCGTAGGGGACGGCATCCGCGGTGGGCACGTCCACGAATCGGGTCGTCCCGCTCTTCGGATCGAGGCGACCGATGAGGTTGGACTGCTGCACCGTGAACCAGAGGATCCCTGCCGAATCGAACACCGGTGTGTGCGGGTCGCGAGGCCTCGGGTCGCTCCATCGGTACTCCCGGACCTTGCCCGTCCGGGGGTCGAGCTGACCGACGTAGCCCTTGTAGCTGGCCGTGAACCAGACCGTTCCCGCTCTGTCGACCACCAGCCCATGCGGGCCGGAATCCGGGGTGGTGAGCGGGTATTCGCGAAACTCGCCGCTCGCGACGTCCAGGCGTCCAAGCTTGTTGGCCTTCTGCTCGGTCGTCCACAGCGCCCCGTCGGGAGCAAAAGCCGGATCGTGTGGGAACGCGCTCGCGGTTGGAACAGGAAACTCGCGGATCTCGATCTGAGACGCCTTCGCAAAGGCCGCCGTGGCGACCGTGACGGCGCCAAGAAGGCCTGCCCATGCCATTGCCCGCTTCATCCACGAAAGAATAGGCACCCGCTGACGCTCCGGCCACTGCGGCGGCAGGTGCCAGACGCTTCGTGACCCGGTTCCCGCCTCGTCATGCCGCCGTGCCAGCATGCGCGCATGCCCTTCGACGAATCGCGGCGTCAGTTGCTCGTCGGCTCCGCGGCACTCACTGCCGCCCTCGTCGCCCCGCCCGTTGCAGCCGGCTCCCCGCCCGCGCGCGGTCTTCGCGCCGCTCTCGTCGTCGGTGGAATCCCGGACGACGGTGCCGAGCTCATCCGGTGCGCGGAGTGGATGAGGGCCCAGCACGCGGTCTCCGACATGTACGGCCAGGCCGAGTGGATCCAGGCCTTCGAGACGAAGGTCGCCCGGCTGCTTGGGTTCGAGGCGGGATGCTTCTTCCCCACCGGGACCATGTCGCAGCTCATCGCGCTCCGGCTCCTCGCCGCACGCACGGGCGCACGAACCATCGGCCTGCACCCCTCGTCGCACCACCTCCTGCATGAGCACCAGAGCCTCGAGGTCCTTCACGGCCTGAACCCGATGGTGATCTCACCGTGGGGTCGGCCGATGCTCGGCGAGGACATCCGACACATCCCCGAGCGGCTCGACGCGGTCTCCGTCGAGCTGCCCGTGCGGTGGCTCGGCGGCGCGCTTCCCACCTGGGAGCAACTCCAGGACCTCAAGGCGGCGTGCAGGGAGCGCCAGATCGCGCTCCACATGGACGGCGCTCGCCTCTGGGAATGCCAGCCCTACTACGGCAAGACGCTGGCCGAGATCTCTCGCGGCTTCGAGAGCGTGTACGTCTCCATGTACAAGACCATCGGCGGGCTTGGCGGTGCGGTGATCGCCGGATCCACGGCGTTCATCACCGAGCTGCGCATGTGGCGGCGGCGGCACGGCGGGGACGTGGTCCACCTTCACCCCTACGTCGCGTCCGCCGCGATGCGCCTCGACAAGGCGCTCGCCCGGATCCCGACCTGGGTCGCTCGCGCCCAGCGTCTGGCGGCGACCCTCCGGAAGGACAGTCGGCTCGTCGTCGCTCCCGACCCGGTCACCACCAACATGTTCCGGGTCCATCTCCGCGGCTCGGCGGACGCGCTCACGGAGCGGCGCGACCGGGTCGCAAAGGAGCGAGGCATCTGGGTCACCTGGGGGTTCGCGCCCTCACGCGTCCCCGGCTTCGTCGAGTGCGAGTTCCAGCTCGTCGAGGCCTCCGATTCGCTGAGTGACAAAGAGGCCGCGTCGGCCGTGACCGCAGTGCTCTTGGCCTAGGCTTCGCGACCCATGTCCGTCCCCGGCCCGCTGTCCTTCCCGGCCCCGGCCGCGCGCCGCCAGGCGCTCAGCGCGGTGGCACTCGCCTGCGGGGCGGCCCTGGGCGTCGGGGGCGCCACCGCCTGGGGTCTTCCTGGGCCTGCTGCCAATCTGGCCGGCACTCTCCGGCCGGGGGCGCCCGTGGGGAGCGCTCGACCTGGCCGCCCTGGCCGTGACCGCTCCATCACGCTCCTCTTCGCCGTGGTCAGCGTTCCCTGGATGGACCAGCGCATGCGCTCGCACCACCCGGAGTGGGCGACGCGGATGCGGGCGACGTCGGCCCTCATCCCCTGGCCACGCCGGCGCTGAGGTTCGTCCCATGAGCGCTCCCGGCGGTCTCGACCTGACGCTCTATCGACTCCTGAACCACGACTTCGGCCCGGCCGTCGATGCGGCGACGCGGCTCCTGAGCAGCCGCGGCTTCGGCCTTCTGGCGCTGTCCGCCGTGGTGCTCGGCCTGGTCTTGCGATGTGGCAGAAGAGGCCTCTGGATCGCCCTTTCCCTGCTCTGCTCGCTCGGGCTCACCGACCTCCTCGGTGCGCGGCTCCTCAAGCCGCTCTTCACGAGACCGCGGCCGATTGACGTGCTCCCGGCCGGTACGTTCCGCCGGCTGGTCGAGGTGGCCCACGGTGGGTCGATGCCGAGCCTCCACGCGTCCAACGCCTTCAGCGTCGCCGTCTTCCTGTGGCTCGTCCGGCCATCGCTTGGCGCACCGGCCCTGGTGCTGGCGACGCTCATCGCGCTGTCCCGGGTCGTGGGCGGAGTCCACTGGCCGAGCGACATCGTGGCCGGGGCGCTGCTGGGGGCGCTGGTGAGCGCGGCCGTCTGGCTCGGCGTCAACCGCTGGCGCCGTGCGCGGGGACAGCCTGTTCTCCAGGATCTCGTCCGAGAACCTCCACGCTGAGGGCGGGCTTCGAGGGGCGCGCGCGCGGACGCATCCACGGACATTGGGACAACGTGGTTGGTGACGGACCGCCGTTCATCGCAGATCCGAGACCGTTCCCGGATTCGGCTGGCCGGGCTTCCTCGCAACCGGCTAGGGCCGCCCGCCATGCCCTTCCCCCCGCGTCTTCTCCTGCTCGCCATCGTGGTGGCGGCGACTGCCACCGCTGTACCGATCGCGCCGCCCTCTGGCAGCGGAATAGACATCGGAGCCATGGACCGCTCGGTGCGCCCGGGCGACGACTTCTTCGCCTACGCCAACGGGAAGTGGCTCGCGACGACCGAGATCCCACCTGACCGTTCCACCTGGGGAGCTTCCGGCGAGCTCGAGGAGCGGCTCCGCAGCCAGACCCGGGACCTCCTCGAGGCCTCCGCCCGCTCGAGCCCCGCGCCTGGCTCACTGGAGCGGAAGGTCGGCGATTTCTACGCCTCGGCGATGGACGAGGCCGCGGTGGAAACGAAGGGCATCGCGCCGCTCAAGCCCGCCCTGTCGCGCATCGCCACGGTGAAGACCCGCGCCGATCTGGCCACCTACCTCGGCGAGGAGCTCCGTGCCGACGTGGACGCGATGGACTGCACCAGCTTCCAGACTTCCCGCCTGTTCGGCCTCTGGGTGGCGCCGGATCTGAACGCCCCGGCGCGAAGCGTCCCCTACCTCCTCCAGGGCGGCCTGGGCCTCCCCGACCGCGAGTACTACCTGTCGACCTCCCCCAAGATGGCCGAGACCCGCGAGAAGTACCGCGCGCACATCGAGGCCGTGCTCGCTCTGGCGGGCATCAAGGACGCCGCCACCCGGGCCACGCGCGTCTTCGCCCTGGAGACGAAGATGGCCCAGGCGCATGCGACCCGGCTCGAGTCCCTTCAAGTCAAGGACGCGAACAACCCGTGGCCTCCAAGCGAGTGGACCCGCCGCGCGCCGGGCCTCGACTGGGCTCGCTTCTTCGCCGCGGCAGGGCTCGGGGCGCAGCCAGTCGTCTTCGCCTGGCACCCGAAGGCCACTGCTGGCCTCTCGGCGCTGGTCGCCGGGGAGCCGCTGGAGAGCTGGAAGGACTGGGCGACCTTCCACACCATCGATCGCCGCAGCCCGTTCCTCGGCAAGGCGTTCCAGAGCGAGGGCTTCGCCTTCCACGGTCGGGTGCTCGGCGGGGCGACGGAGCAGGCGGCGCGCTGGAAGCGAGCGCAGGACTGGCTCAACGCCCTGATCGGCGAGGCGGTGGGACGCCTCTATGTCAAGCGACACTTCACGCCCGAGGCGAAGGCGAAGGCGTCCGCGATGGTGAACTCCATCGCCCGGGCCTTCGTCCGCCGCATCGACGCGCTGGACTGGATGGCGCCGTCGACCAAGGCACAGGCCAAGGTTAAGGTGGAGGCGCTCTACGTGGGCGTCGGCTATCCCGACCACTGGTCGGACTGGTCCGGGCTCGAGGTTCGACGCGGGGACCTGGTGGGCAACGTCGACCGTGCCGAGCGTTTCCAGCTCCGGCAACGGCTGGCCGATCTCGGCAAGCCGGTCGACCGGACGTACTGGTGCATGCTCCCGCACGTCGTCAACGCGGTGAACCTGCCGATGCGCAATGCGCTGAGCTTCCCGGCGGGCATCCTCCAGCCGCCCTACTTCGATCCGGAGGCACCGGCTTCGATCAACTACGGCGCCATCGGCGGGACCGTCGGGCACGAGATCAGCCACAGCTTCGACGACCAGGGCGCGCTCTTCGACGCCTCCGGCAAGCTCCGGAACTGGTGGACGAAGGAGGACCTGGCGCACTTCGAGGCCTCCGGCGCCCAGCTGGCCGCCCAGTACGACGCCTACCGACCCTTCCCGGACCTCCACGTGAACGGGAAGCAGACGCTGAGCGAGAACATCGCCGACCTGGCGGGCCTCGCCGCAGCACACGACGCATGGCTGGCCTCGCTCGGTGGCCGGTCTGCCCCGATGCTCCAGGGCTTCACCGGTGAGCAGCAGTTCTTCCTCGCCTACGCCCAGTCGTGGCGGACGAAGTTCCGCGAGCCGATGCTGCGCCTGCTGGTCGTGAGCGATGGCCACGCCCCGGACGCCTACCGCGCGCAGATCGTGCGGAACCTCGATGCCTGGTACCCGGCGTTCGAGGTGAAGGCTGGAGAGGCGCTCCATCTCGCCCCGAAGGACCGCGTCCGCGTCTGGTAAGAGGAGACATGAGCCCCCGCTCGCTGACCCTGACCGCGGTCGCCCTGGGATCGGTGCTGGCCGCCTGTGCCGCCCCGGCCACCGCCGTGCGCCCCTCCGTCCTGCCCATCGAGGAGGGCTTCGTCGACAACGGAGGCGTGCTGCTCTACTTCAAGTCGGTCGGGCACGGTCCGCCCCTGGTCATCGTGCACGGTGGGCCGGGCGCGTCGCACGACTACTTCCTGCCCAACCTGTACCGGCTCGCCTCGCGCTACCGGCTGGTGTTCGTCGACGAGCGAGGGTCGGGCCGCTCGCCGCGGCTGGAGGATCCCGACCAGTACACCGCGGAGAAGATGGCCGACGACGTGGAGGCGGTGCGGGCCGCGCTCCAGCTGGGGAAGATTGCGCTGTTCGGCCACTCGTACGGCGGAGTGGTGGTGCAGGCCTACGCCTTCAAGTACCAGGAAAATCTCAGCCACCTGATCCTCGGTAGCACCTTCTCCAGCACCCGTGAGCTGAACCAGGCGCTGGCCCGCATGAAGGAGGCGATGCCGGCGGACAAGCGCGCCCGGCTCGATGCGCTGGAGCAGGCCGGCCTGTTCGACAAGGGCGAGCTGTACGAGCGGGGCCGCTATCCGGACGAGTACGCCAAGCTCGCCTGGGGCGTCGGCTACTTCCCCAAGCTCTACGGCGCGCACCCCGACGCCAACTACGACCCACTGCTCCAGAACACCACCAACTCCTGGGAGCTCTATCGAGCCATGTGGGGCTCGCATGGCGAGTTCGTGGTCGACGGGAACCTGACCGAGGTCGAATGGGTCGACCGGCTCTCCCAGATCAAGGTGCCGACGCTGATCCTGGTGGGCGACCACGACCAGTCCGACCCGGCGATGTCTCGCGAGATGAACGCCAAGATTCCGGGGTCCAAGCTGGTCGTGCTTCCGAACTCGGGGCACATGACCTTCGTCGACCAGCCGGACCTGTTCGTGAAGGCGATCACCGACTTCGTCCGCTGAGCGCGTCTACGAGGGCAGGACCAGCTTCCGGGTGCGGTTGCCGAGAATGCCGACCGCCGTCCCTCGGGGGAGGATCCGCCGCATCAGGAAGGAGGCGAAACGGTTGAAGCGCCCGGGGATCATCAGCCCGGAGTGGCCGAGCCGTCCGAGCGCCTCTTCCACGGCCTGAGCCGGCTCGATCATCCCGGGCTCTCCCTGGGGCGAGGCGCGCAGAAAGCCCGGGGTCCGGGTCGCTCCCGCGGCGCAGGCGAGCACGTCTACCCCGCGCGCGCGCAGCTCGAACCACAGGCCTTCCCCGAGCACCAGGTTGAACGCCTTGGTCGCGCCGTAGGCGGCGATGAACGGGCTGCCCTGGAACCCGGTGAGTGACGACATCAGGACCAGCCCGCCCCGTCCGCGCGCCGCCATCCGCCTGCCCAGCACGTGCGCCATCGTCAGAGGTCCGCGGCAGTTCACGTCCACGCTGCGCAGCTGGTCGTCGAGCGCCAGATCCAGGAACTGCCCGCGCGGCGCATGCGCGGCGTTGAAGAGCCCGAAGCCCACCTCCAGCTCCTGGCTCAGCCGCTCGACCTCGACGCCGAAGTCCGGGCTGGCGAGATCCAGGCAGACGGTGCGCACCTCGACGGCGCGCCGGGCGCGGATCGAGGCGGCCGTGGCCTCGAGCACCTCGCGGCGGCGGGCGATGAGCACCAGATGCAGCCCCCGCGCGGCGAGCGCCTCGGCCCACGCCGCCCCGAGCCCCTCGGAGGCGCCAGCCACGATCGCCCAGCGTCCGTACCTGCGCACGAAGCTCTCGTCGCTCACCGGGGTGTCCTCAATAGATGAAGGGAACGATGCGCCACCGCACCCGCTCCCGGTAGGTGTTCCACAGCGGGCCGTACTTCTCGGCGCAGCGGCGGTCGTCGTCCAGCTGCCGCGGCACCAGGAGCGCGAGGTAGTAGAGCGGGTACAGCCAGGGGCCGAGCACGTCCGGATGACCGAGGCTCAAGCTCAGAGCGGACGCCATCAACAGCTCTCCGAGGTAGTTGATGTGGCGCGAGAGGCCCCAGAAGCCACTCACCAGCACCCGACCCTCGAGCGCCTCGGGAGAGAGCACCCCGAACGCTTTCCGGGATGGGTCGCGCTTGAACCAGTACTTCTGGAGGTTCGCGCCACGGGCGAGCACCCACCCGATGAAGAAGAGAACCGCGATCGGCGCGTACGCCCACCCGGGCCACTGCGGGTTGGGAAGCTCGGCGGTCGTCCACAGACCGACGGCGTAGAAGAACGGGTAGAAGCAGAAGCAGCCCCAACCGAGCTTGAAACCGACGCGTTCGGCGACGAAGTCGTAGGTGTAGAGGTGCACCTGCTCGAAGAGGAGGTACTCGACGAGAAAGAAGCCGAAGAGCACCAGGTACAGGATCACGCCGGGCGACGGGTCTGCCGCCTGCACCAGGAAGTGGTGCGCTCCGAACGACATGAGATTTAGCTCGAGCATCACCGCCCCGAGCAGGTAGAGGAACATCTTGACGTCGACCCGTCCCCCGAGCCACCGCGGCTGCTCGAGCCGACCGAGGTAGAGCTGTTTGCCGAGACTCCAGCCGGGCACCTTCGGGGCCGGCAGCACGACGAACAGGGTGAAGAGCACTCCCAGAGCGCTGGCGCCGGCGGCCATCTCCCAGCGGTGGACGTAGAACGCGTCCCACGCCAGCCACCCTGCGCGGCAGACGCCCACCCAGGCTGCGACGCTCACCGCGAACACCAGCGGGCCGTTGAGTCGGTAGCCGAGCGGAACGCCACGCGCATCACGCACGTAGCCTTCGACCCGGCGCGCCGGCAACAACGCGTGGAGCGCGAAGATGCCGCCGGCGATGACCAGAGGCCAGGCGAACGCGAACGACACGGGAGCACCCTAGCAGCCCGCCCCCCGCCCGCCCGAGACCCCGTGGCGGGCGACACCGCGCCTCCGAGGGTCGGCCGCTGCGTCAACCGGAGTGCTGTTCAAGGCCGCGGAACGGGCCTGGGCCTCGTCACCTGTGGCAGGGTTCACCCGTGGCCAGCCCCGACGACGTCATTCCAGAGCTCCCGAAACTGCCGCCGGGTTCGGAGTTCGCGTACCTCGAAGCCAGGCGCCACGAGATTTTCGCCCCACTCGACGAGGCCGACATTCCCCGCGTCGCCCGTTTCGGGGAGCGCCGCTCCTATCCAGATGGAGCCATGCTGTTCGAGGTGGGGAAGCCCGGACCGGGGATGTACATGCTCCTCTCCGGGCGGGTGGTCTTCGGCCGCCGCGATGCCCTCGGGCGAAGGATCCCCGTCTGGGAGCGCCGGGGGCCGGGCCACGTTCTCGCCGAGGTCGGACAGCTTTCGGGGGCCGATGCCCTGCTGGATGTCCAGGCCTGCGGCCCGGTGGAGGTGGTGCTCATTCCTCCGGAGGGCCTCCGGACCCTGCTCGTCACCGAGGTCGACCTGGGTGGGCGCATCCTCCGCACCCTCACCCTCCGGCGGCTCGGCTTGCTGGCGCTCGGCTTCGGTGGGCCGGTTCTGATGGGCTCTCCCGGTGATTCCCGGCTGCGAGCGCTCCAGGAATTCCTCGTGCGCAGCGGCCACCCCCATTCGGTCCTCGACCCCCAGACCGACGGTGATGCCGCGGACGTGGTCTCCCGCCATGCGTCGGGGCCGGAGGATCTGCCTCTGGTCGTCTGCCCCGGCGGATCGGTTCTCAAGAACCCGGGGGACATCGCCCTGGGCAGGTACCTGAACGTCCTGCCCAACTCCATCCGGGAGCGCGGCTACGACGTCGCCGTGGTTGGGGCGGGGCCGTCCGGCCTCGCGACCGCGGTCTACGCGGCCTCGGAGGGTCTCTCGATCCTGGTCATCGACGCCCGGGGATTCGGGGGGCAGGCCGGCGCCAGCGCACGGATCGAGAACTTCTTCGGCTTCACCACCGGGATCACCGGCCAGGAGCTCGTCGGGCGAGGCTTCACCCAGGCTCAGAAGTTCGGGGCCGAGTTCGCCATGCCAGCGGTGGTGACCGGGCTCTTGTGCCATCCACGAGAGGCCTCGACCACGCCGCTCTCCCTCTCTCTCGACGATGGGCGGACGGTCTCCAGCCGCGCCGTCGTCATCGCCTCCGGTGCGCGCTACCGCCGCCCGTCGATCCCCGACCTTCAAGAATTCGAGGGGCGCGGGGTCTCCTACTGGGCCTCTCCCATCGAAGCCCGCGGTTGCCGGGGACGAGACGTGGTGCTGATCGGCGGTGGGAACTCCGCGGGACAGGCCGCGGTCTTTCTCTCCGGCCATGCAGCCCGGGTTCTGCTGCTGGTCCGGGGCCCGTCGCTGTCCCAGACGATGTCGCGCTACCTCGTGGAGCGGATTGGCGCCACCTCCAACATCCAAGTCCAGCCCTTCACCGAGCTCACCGGGTTGAAGGGGAACGAGCAAGGAGAGCTGGAGAGGATCCGGTGGAAGAACCATCGGACCGGGTCCGAGACCGAGGCAGACATCGGTCACGTCTTCGTGTTCGTCGGCGCCGAACCGGCGACCGAATGGCTCCGGGGCTGCGACGTCGCGCTCGACACGAAGGGTTTCGTGAAGACCGGGGTCGATTCTCAGCCTTCAGGAGCTGGTTCGCGCCGGGCGGAGAGAGGTTCCCCGCCCGCTGGAGACCAACGTGCCAGGTGTCTTCGCCATCGGCGACGTGCGGTCCGGTTCGGTGAAACGCGTCGGGGGCGCGATCGGCGAAGGAGCGGCCGTGGTCGCCCAGCTTCACACCTACCTGGCCGATCTGGCCGAGCGGAGGCAGGGGCCTTCCGACGAGCTGGCGGACCGTCAGCGCTGACGCCGCAAGATGCGAAACGCGAGCCCATGGGTGAGAAGCAAGAGCGGCACCAGGGCGGTCGGAATGAAGTACGCAGCGCCTTGAAGCCCGGGGTCGAGGTCCACGCCGGTGCGATTGCCCTGGTAGTAGGCGTTGAGCAGGTGCCGTCAGAGCAGGGCCTCGGCCTGCTTGACCAGCTCGTCGTCGTCGAAGCGTTTTGCAAGCGCCAGGGCCTCCTCCGCATGCTTGCGCCGTTCCAGAGGATTCTTCGCCGTTCGCGCCAGCCGCAGTTGGACCTGGATCGCCACGAGGTTGCTCCCGCAGCGCGTCGCCGTCGCCAGCGCCTCCCCCAGCAGCCCCGGGATCTTCTCCCGGGACCGGTTCGCCTTCTCGTAGAAGTCGGCCAGGGTGATCTGCGCGAACGCCGACAGCACGCAGGCGTTTCCCTCCAGCCGCAGCCGCGCCGACTCCACGAAGCCCTTCTCCGCCTGATCGAGGTGGCCCCGGTCCTCCTCACTGGCGGCCAGATGCCGGTGGAAGAACGATTCGAGGACTCCATCCTTCAGCGAGCGCGCCTGGGCCAGGCCCTTGCGGAATCGCTCGTCCCCGGCGTCCAGGCGGTTCTGCTGCTGCTCGACCAGGCCGAGGTAGAACCAGGCCTCGGCCTCGCCTCGGGTGTCTTTCACCTCTGCGTAGAGCTTCTGGGCGCGCTCGAAGAGCTCTTGCGACACACCCCACTGCTTGTTCTTGAACGCCCGCCAGTAGAAGAGCCGGCCTCGGCTCATCAGGGCATCGGCCAGCAGCCCGGAGTCCTTTCCATGCTCCGCGAGCGCGAGCGCCTCGGCCGACGTCTGGTCGGCGAGCTGCTCGTCCTGGAGATGGTAGGAATTGCTGGTCACCTGCGCCCGGGCCAGCAGCACGGAAGTACGGACCCGTGCCCCGGCGTCGGCGCCGCCGTCGGTCGCAGCGAGCTGGTGTCTCAGCCCGCCGAGCACCTGTTCCCACTCCCCGCGGTAGAGACGGCCGTCGAGCTCCTCCGCCGGGGTGCCGGAGAGCACGGCGAGGACGATCAGAGCAGGATTCACCCGCCGACCCTAACCAGACCAAGCCCCCCGGCCCTCGCTTTGCAGCCGGCCGTCTAGGGGAGCCTGCGAAGCCAGCCACGCCGGATTCTGAGGCTCCCGACATCCGCGACGAACACGAGCCTCGACCGCCCTGACCGGCGCACCGTCGCCGTGCGCCGGCGCGTGGCACGCCTCAGGCTGGTCCCTCGGCCTCCAGCACCGAGAGGATGTTGCCCCCCGGGTCCGTGAACCAGGCGATGGTGGGGCCCTCGCCGCGGAAGATCCCCTGGTCGTCCGTCTGGTAGGGCCCTTCCCGGTAGACCTGGAAGCGGACGCCGCGCTCGCCCCGAGAATCGGTCCGGTGGCCCCTCAGGCGCGTCGCCGCCTCAGTGCCCGCAGCATCAACATGAGCAGCACCGCCCCGACGAAGGCGATGACCACGCAAGCACGGGGACGACCGGGACGGGCAGCACGGGAACCACCGGCACGACGGGCTCCGGCTCGACCACCGAGACGCCCCGGCGCTAGCGGCAGTCTGGCGTGAGGGCCGGGACCGGGCACCCCGGCCCTCACCGTTCCAGGGCACGCAACACGGCCTTCATCACCCTCGGGGCCGCGAGCCTCGGCTACCAGACCAGCGGGATGACCCTCCAGCGGACCTTCCGGACGTAGTCGGAGTAGCCCGGCAGCTCCTCGCGCAGAAAGCGCTCCTCGATGCGCACGCGAAGCACGAGGATCGCGATGGGGACGAGGGCCAGGAGCGCTCCGGCGTAAGAGCCGAGCCACAGCGGCATCCCCGCCATCAGCAGGATCGCACCCGCGTACATCGGATGGCGGACGACGCGATAGACGCCGGTCTGGACGACGAACTGCCCGCGCTCCACCTGATGCTTGACCACCGGGGCGGCGAAGGCATTCTCGCGCAAGGTCAGGGCAATCACCGTCCAGCCTGCGACGAACATCAGGAGCCCGAATGTCGCGAGGCCGGGCCCCGGTCCCCCGAGCATCCGGAACCGGAAGACGTCGAGCGGGATGAAGGCCACCAGCGCCACGAACGAGAGCAGCAGTGCCGTGACCAGGATCCGGTCGGCGAGCGGCTGACCTCGCTGCAAGGGCGGCTTGTATCGCTCGTCGAGGAGATCGGGCCGGGTCCGGAAGATGCCGAACATCGTGATCGCGGAGGCGAGGACCACCACGCCCAGGAACACCCACGCGCGCGGCCAGTCGAGCGTCCCGGTGGGAACGAGGAGCAAGACTCCGAAGATGGCCGCCGGATAGACGACTCCTCCGACCAGCTTGAGGATGAAAGGAAGCGTCGAGCGACCGGGTGAACCCGGCGACGCCGCGTCGGAGGATCGCCCCATGTCGCCCGGGATCTAACTGCGGCGAGGTCCGATTCACGATCCCAGCAGCGTTCGTGACCAGACGGCGGGGAGCCTGGAATACCAGCCTGCGCCCTCGCGTCGAACATCCATGAGGATGCAATGATCAACAGACTGCTCGCAATCGCCTTGGTTTCCTTCCCTTTTCTGGCCGCCGCACAGGTGGGGGCTCCCGACTCCGCCCCGCCCTCGGCCGCGGTCGAGCCTCCCGCTCCGCCGCCCGAGTCGGCTCCTCCGCCTCCGCCGGCCACCTTCGCGCCGCCCCCGCAGGCCGCTCGCGCCGCTCCGCCGCAGGCCGAGAGCGTGACTCTGCCGCCGACCGACGGGCAGTGGGTCTACACCAGCCAGTACGGCTGGGTCTGGATGCCCTACGGTGCCCGGTACACTTACCTTCCGGTGGGCGGCGCCGTCCCGGACATGTACGTCTACTACCCTGCCTTCGGATGGCGGTGGGTGGTCGCGCCGTGGGTCTGGGGGCTCGGACCGCAACCCTACTTCGGCGTCCACGGCGTGGTTCGCTTCACCTGGTGGGGCCGCGGCTTCGGCCGCTGGTACGGCTTCGCGCCGCGCTACGTCGGCTGGGGCGGGCGCGGGTACTGGGGTGGAGGGCGCTGGGTTGCTCCCCACCGCGTCTACGTCGCCCCGCACGTCGTCGCCCGGGCACCCGCGCGACTCGGGGTCCGCGGCTGGCATGGCGAGCGGGCCGCGCACGGACACGAGCATCGCTGAGGCTGCAGCCCCGCGTCCGTCGTTTCCGTGCGCGCGCGCCGAGCACTGGTAAGGTGACGGCCTGACGCCGGCGGCTCGGTTCGGTCGTCGGTGGAGGAGGGCTAGGCCGCGATGCTCCACAGGCGGGAGATCTCGCTCGTCGTCGCGCTCTCGTGCTCTGGCTGCGCCCTGATCTCCACCGCCGCACGGGCGGCCGGCTTCCTCTTCTACGAGACCGGAACCGCGGAGGTCGGCGCCGCCTCTGCCGGTCACGCCGCACGGGCCATCGATCCCTCGACCCTGCTCACCAACCCCGCGGGGATGACGCAGCTGCAGGGCACGCAGGTCCAGCTCGGAACACTGCTGGTCTACGGGCATCTCCACTTCGCTCCCGATTCGCAGACCGACGCCCGGCTGGGAGCGAACGACGGAGGCAATGCCGTCGGCGCGCTTCCCACCATCGGTGCCTTCGCCACCTTCGCGCCGAACGAAGATCTGCGCTTCGGGGTGGGACTGTTCAACAACTTCGGCGCTCCCCAGTCCTGGGACCCGCCGTGGGTGGGCCGCTACTACACGACCAAGACGACGCTCCTCGGATTCTCGCTCATGCCGGGCGTCGCCTGGCACATCGCCGACCGGCTCTCGGTGGGCGCGGCAGTCAACGTCATGTACGGCTACCTCAAGCAGGTGGCGGCAGTGCAGAACCTCGAGCCGCAGGCGACCGACGGGAGCATCGAGGTCTCCTCGAGCACCTGGGGATTCGGCGCCAACGCCGGCATCCTCTACGCCCTGTCTCCTGCGACGCGTTTCGGCCTCACCTACACCTCGCCGGTGAAGCTGAACTTCACCTCCACGCCGAGCTTCAGCGGCCTCGGCCCGGGGATCGGGGCCGCCCTTCGTGCCACCGGGCTGGACACCGCGGTGATCGATCTCGGGATGAAGGTTCCCCAGACGGTGATGCTCGGCTTCTCCCAGGCGATCGACGACCGCTGGACCGTCATGGGGGACGTGGGGTGGCAAAACTGGGCGGCGTTCGGGGCGGTCGAGATCGGGGTCACCATCTCCGACCCCAGGAGCCTGGTGACACAGATCAGCTATCGCGACACCTGGCACGCGGCGTTCGGGGCTCAGGTGCGGCTCTCCGAGCCCTGGCTGCTGAACTTCGGGATCGCCTACGACTCCTCGATGACCAGCGACGACAACCGGAGCCTCTCGCTCTCGCTCGCCAGCCAGCTCCGACTCGGCGTTGGTGCACAGGTGGCGATCGACAAACACTGGGACCTCGGGATGGCGTCCGAGCTCCTCTGGGGTGGAAGCCCGACGATCGATCGAGAGAACGGACCATTCTCCGGGCATGTCTCCGGGAGCTACGCCAGCACCTGGATTCTCTTCTTCGCCTTCAGCTTCACCTGGAAGGCATGAGCGAGGGAGCCCCTCGCCCTCACCACCCGTCGAGGGCGTCCTCGAACAGGTGCGCGAGGTCCGCCTCGTCAACCGGTCGGGGGGAGAGCTTGGTCACCCGGGCCTGCGGGAGCGTTCCCTTCACCAGGGCCGGGATGTCCGACTTTCCATAGCCGACGGACCGCAGCCCGTTGGGCATCTTCAGCCGCTGCATGATGCCCACCAGTCGGTCGGAGAGGATCTTTCCCGCGTCCTCCGGTTTGGCCCTCGACACGTCGGCACCGAGGATCTCCGCGGCGATCAGGTGCCGGTCCGGACAGGCCTGGGCGGTGAAGCGGAAGACCGCCGGGGCATTGAGGATGACAGACATCCCGTGGGGGACGATCGGGTGATCAGCCGGGAATCCCTCCGGTCGGAAATCGCGGACCATCCCCGAGACCGGATAGGACATCCCGTGCGGAAGGTGGACCCCGGCGTTCCCGAACCCGACGCCGGCGAAGGCGGCTGCGAGCTGCATCTTCTCCCGCGCCTCGTCGTCGTCCGGGTTCTCCACCGCCCGGACGAAGTACTTCGACACCATGCGCATCGCCTCCAGTGACCAGACGTCGGAGATGGGATTGGAGCCCTGGTACGCGGGCCGCACCACCGGCCGGTCCGGCCTGGGGCGCTGGTGGTACGGCAGCGCGGTGAAGGACTCGATGGCGTGGCTCAGCACGTCGAAGCCGCTGGTCGCCGCGACCTGGGGCGGCATGCTCCGCGTGTTCTCCGGGTCGAGGATTCCCAGCAGCGGCTTCAGCCTCCGGTGGGCGATGCCGGTCTTCGCGTGGAGCGGCGTGTAGTCGAAGATGGCAACCCCGGTGGTCTCGCTCCCGGTTCCGGCGGTGGTGGGGACCGCGATCAGCGGCTTGAGGGGCCCAGGCACGGGCTTGCCCTTCCCGATGGGCGCGTTGACGTAGTCGAGGAACTCCGCCGGGTAGGTGGCGTAGAGGTCGGCCGCCTTCGCAGTGTCGATGGTGGATCCCCCTCCCACCGCGACGAAGGCGTCGAAACCACCCTGGGTGGCGAACTCGATCGCGTCGCGGAACGAGGCGTCGTTTGGCTCGACCCGCACCCGATCGAACAGGGCATGGGTGATCCCGTTGTCCCGCAGGGACTGCAAGACCGTGGCCACCGGCTGGAGCCTGGTCAGGGTGGGATCGGTGAGGACCATGACCTTCTGCGCCTTCATCTCCGCCAGGTCCATCCCCACCTCGCGGGTGACGCCTCGCCCGAAGCGGATGCTCGAGGCAGCCATCTCGAACGCGTACTCGAGAGCCATGGATCCTCCTCGGAAACGGTCCGTCGGCCGGCGACTGTACCTTCTCGCGCCCGCGTGGGTAGCGCCGACCGGACAGGCAGGCGGCGATGGTCGAACGATCAGTCGGGCGCCGGGGAGCGTCGGATCCTCAACCGATCGCTGACACCGCAGCCGCCCGGCTCCGCAACGCCCCTCGAGGACCGTGTCCCTCCGGCTGGGTGCGAAGGTTCGTTCTCGACGTGCCCGGGAGGCGGAAAATGAAGAACGTCCTGCTCGTCGTGATGCTGATTTCGGCCGTGATGGCGATGACTGTGGCTTGCAGCGATGACGAATCACAGCCTCAGCCGAAGGTGTTCAACATCACGCTCTCGCCCGCGAACGAGACGCCCCCCTGTCCTGACGCGGGGCCCAATGCGACGGGAACGGCCAAGGTGACGATTCCCACCGACAACGCATCGGTGGTCGTCGACGTGACCTACTCGGGCCTCTCGGGGCCGGTGACCATAGCTCACATCCACGCCGGGACCTCGGCAGCGCCCGGCCCGGTGGTTCTCCCCTTCAGCTCTCCGCTCGATTCGCCGTTCAGCAAGACCCTCACCGCGGCGGACTACCTCGCCGCGACGGGCGCTCCGGCGGACTTCGCGACCTTCGTCACAGCCCTCAAGGGCGGTGGGGCTGGCTACGTGAACCTCCACACCAACGATTGCAAGCCCGGGGAAATCCGCGCCGAGGTCCAGTGAGTACGGCGCGCCTGGAGCCAGCGCTCACTTCTTGCGCTTCTCGTACGTCCCGACCAGCTCGGCGCTGCCCACCACGTGCCCCTGCATCGCCTTCAGCAGATCCGCCTTGGTGGGCTTGCCGAGATCGGGCAGCACGGTGTCCAGCGCGTACAGCTTGAAGAAGTACCGATGGCGTCCGATGGGTGGGCACGGGCCTCCGTAGCCGGGCTTCTTCCAGTCGTTCAGCCCGTCCCTGGCTCCCTGCGGAGGCGTCCTCGACGCGCCTTCGGCGAGGGCGGTGGTCTGGGGCGGCACGTCGTAGAGGACCCAGTGCACCCAGGTCATCTTCGGTGCGCTCGGATCGGGCGCGTCGGGGTCGTCGACGATCAGCGCCAGACTCTTCGCCGAGGGAGGAACCCCGCTCCAGGCGAGGGGAGGCGAGGTGTCGTTCCCCTCGCAGGTGTACTTCTCCGGGATCGACCCCTGAGAGGTGAAGCTCGGTGACGAGAGTTGCATTCGCGCCTCCGCGATCAGCAGGCCAAGAATGAGGAGCATCCCACGCGTTGGCATGCCCGGAACTCTAGGCCTCCGGGAACGAGGAGGCGATGGCTCGGGGGACGTCCGCGTGCTATGGAAAACTGACCATGTCGGAGTCACGCGAGGTTCGCTGCTACGACTACGTGACCGTGCCCTACGGTCGGGTCCGCGACCTTCTGCACTCCGACGCCGCCGGCATCTTCGCCCGCGCCACCGCCACTGCGAATGACCGCGCGCGCGAGCTCGTGGCCACCCTGCGCCTGAATGTGGGGCCGGCGGAGGTCGGGGTCGACGTCCGTCTGGAAATCACGGGCATCACCGACGAGGTCACGGCGGTGGGCGACCCGCGGACGCGCCTCGACTTCAGCTGGCAAGCGACCCGGAGCGCCGGGTGGTTTCCCACGATGGAAGCCACGCTCAGCGCGTATCCGCTCTCGGCGCAGGAGACGCAGCTCGACCTGCACGGCCGGTATCGCCCCCCGCTGGGGACCCTGGGGACGGCGGTGGATGCCACTGTGGGGCATCGGGTCGCCGAGGCCACGGTGCTGCGCCTGCTCCGCGATCTCCGGACGGCGATCATCACCGAGCTCGGGGCAGGAGCCGGTTCGGCGTAACCACTCCGCTGCGCCCGGCTGACCGCCGTCGAGCGTTCGGCACTGGTCCCCTTCCCGACAGACGGGTGTGTCGACACGCGACGGTGTGTCGGTGCGCAGGGTCGAGGAGCTCGATCGGCAAGAGGTCCCGCGGACTTGCTGGGCGAACCGCCGCCGCCGACGGTGGCACACCGGTTGCTCCAGGGGTCGTCCGGCCATGGATGCCGGGAAGCAGCCTCGCGGAGCCAGCGATCGTCGCCGTACCCCCTCGCGACGCCAGGTCGCCGTGCTGGGAGTCACCGTCTGCGTGTTCGCCGCCGTGGCGCTGGCCGAGCAGGGCGACGCTCCGGTCACGCCGCTTCACGAGGCGGTCCAACGCGCCACAGCCACAGGAGAGTCTCTCGCCGGCCGCGGCGAACGGTGCCTGGCCGGCGGGGCAGGAGACCTCGCGCGCCACCCTCCTGCCCGAACCGATTGCCCCAGCCACGACCTGCCCCGTGAAGCCGGTATCGCCCGGCCGCCACGATGGAGCGCCGGCTGGGCACGCTGAGCGGTGGGAGTCGGCGTCTGCGCAGCACTCCTCGCGGCGACGACGGCCGCCGCGCCGATTCCGCTCCAGCCGATTCCCTGGCGTGACCCGGCCCCACTGGGCCGCCTGTTCCTCCAGCAACCGTTCGAGGCCCCACGACCCGAGGGTTCCGGCCTGAGCGTTCAGATGCTCTCCGCCAACCTCCTCATGAAGGGCGGTCGCGCCGGTGGATTCGAGTACACCGTGGACGAGGAGATCGCCTCCTTCTCGGTGACCGGGCAGCTGGTCCTCGCAGAGCGGTGGGGCCTGAGCGTCAGCGTGCCGCTGGTGCTGCAGTACGGAGGCTGGCTGGATCCGGTCATCGACGGAGTGGAGAAGCTGGTCGGCGCGAGCTCCGCGCGGCGGGGCACCACCTCGTTCCAGACCGTCGTCCGCTTTGCCACCCCGGGCGGCCGGGTGGTCGAACGGGACGGGCCTTCGGCCTCCATCGGGGACCTCACACTCGGGGCACAGGGGTGGCTGGTGAAGCAGGACGGGTTCCGCCCTGCCCTGGCGCTCCGCGTGGCGCTGAAGGCCCCCACGGGGGGACCGCTGGTGGGGAGCGGCACCTGGGACGTCGGTGGCGGCCTGCTGGCCGGCTGGGAGGCGGGGTTCTTCGCGGCCCATCTGGCGTTCGACGTCGCCGTGCCGACCGGGAGGCTCCGCGTGCTGGACCTGCCCACCCGTCCGTACGCCTCGGTCCAGGTGGGCTTCGCCTTCCGGGTCGACGAGGCGGTCGCGCTTCACCTCCAGCTGAGCGGCCACACGCCTCCCCTCCGGGTGGACGACGCGCCGGGCTTGTCGGAGTCGACCTTCTACATCCTGGCTGGCGCGGACTGGCAGCTGGCTCCCGGCACCAGCATTGCCCTCTCGATGGCGGAGAATTTCCTCAGCCCCGGCCGAGGTGCCGACTTCTCGGTGCTTCTCGGGTTCCGCCTGACCCCCGGGGCGGCGGGCGGCGGGGGGTCGTGGTAAGAACCGGGGAGCTCACTCCGTCACCGTCGAGGAGGCGCCCGTGTTCGAGCTCAAGCCGCTGCGCGCCGAGGCCATCCCCGCTGCGCTCGCCAAGGCCGAGCGATATCGCCTGCTGAACGAGCCCGAGCAGGCCGAGAGCATCTGCCAGGACGTGCTCCGCACCGAGCCCGAGAACCAGCAGGCCATCACCTTGTACTTGCTGGCGGTGACCGACAGCTTCCGCACCACCCAAACGCCGGACGTTCGACGGGCGCGGGCGCTCCTCGACCACTTCGCGTCCGAGTACGACCGTTGCTACTACGCCGGCATCGTCGAGGAGCGCCTCGCCCGCGCCAGGCTCGAGTCCGGCGGCCCGCTCGGCCCCCAGGAGGCCTACGCCGGGTTTCGCAGCGCGATGCGCTGGTACGCGCAGGCCGAGGCGCTCCGCCCGCCCGGGAACGACGATGCCATCCTCCGCTGGAACACCTGCGCGCGGGTGCTGATGGAGAACGCGCACCTCCGTCCCTCGATCGACGAGCCCGCCGAGCTGCGTCTCGAGTAGTCGCTGCGGCGCGAATCGTCATTGACACCCCGGGGCTGTCCCCGGAGACTTTCGCGCCATCGTCGGCGAGGCTCCTCGCCCCTGGACGGAGGTCCGGATGTCGGCCGTTGCCCCGCAGGCGCCGCCCACCTCGATGGCCATGCGTGCGCCCCTGCGAGAGGACGCCTGGTGGGTGAAGCCGACCCTGACCGCGATCGTCCTCCTCGGGTTCGTCGTCTACGCCACCTGGGCCGGGCTCCAGAACGCGAACTACTACGTTGCGCCCTACCTCTCCCCCTTCTACTCGCCCTGCCTGAGCGCGAACTGCGTGCACACCGACCTGCCCTTGCTCGGGGACTGGTGGAGATGGTCGCCGGCCATCCTCATCCTCTGGGCGCCCGGCGGCTTCCGGCTGACCTGCTACTACTACCGCAAGGCATACTACCGCTCCCTGGTCTGGGCCCCGCCGGCATGCGCGGTGCCGGACGCCCGCGCCAGGTACTTCGGCGAGCGCCGCTTCCCCCTCATCCTCCAGAACCTCCACCGCTACTTCTTCTATCTCTCCATCCCCATCCTGGTGTTCCTGTGGTGGGACGCGATCCGGGCCTTCCGCTTCGCCGATGGCGTCGGCGTCGGGGTGGGGACGCTGGTCCTGGTGGCCAACGCCTCGCTGCTCAGCCTGTACACGCTCTCCTGTCACTCCTGCCGGCACGTCTGCGGAGGGAATCTGAAGGTCTTCTCGACGCACCCCACCCGCTACCGGCTGTGGAAGAGGTTGACCGTCCTCAACGCACGGCATGCGGAGATCGCCTGGGTCAGCCTCTTCGGAGTGGCGCTGACCGACCTCTACGTCCGCCTCCTCGCCACGGGCGCGATCCGTGACCTGAGGCTCTTCTGATGGCCGAGTACGAGACGCACGAGCACGACGTCGTCGTCATCGGCGCCGGCGGAGCGGGCCTGCGTGCCGCCATCGAGGCCTCGGCCCAGGGTGCCGACACCGCGCTGATCTGCAAGTCGCTCCTGGGCAAGGCCCACACGGTCATGGCCGAGGGAGGCATCGCCGCCGCCCTGGGCAACGTCTGGCCCGAGGACAACTGGAAGGTCCACTTCCGCGACACCATGCGCGGGGGGAAGCTGCTCAACAACTGGCGCATGGCGCAGCTCCATGCCCAGGAGGCGCCGGCCCGGGTGCTGGAGCTGGAGGAGTGGGGCGCGCTCTTCGACCGGACGAAGGATGGGCTCATCCTCCAGCGCGACTTCGGCGGGCACCGCTACGCGCGGCTGGCCCACGTGGGCGACCGGACCGGGCTGGAGATGATCCGCACCCTCCAGCAGCACGCGGTGCACAAGGGAATCACCGTCTACATGGAGTGCACGCTGGTGAGCCTCCTCAAGGACGGCGACCGGGTGTGCGGAGCGTTCGGCTACTGGCGCGAGTCGGGGAAGTTCGTGGTCTTCAAGGCGAAGGCGGTGGTGCTGGCCACCGGCGGCATCGGCAAGGCGTGGGAGTTCACCTCCAACTCCTGGGAGTACACCGGAGACGGGGTGGCGATGGCCCTGGAGGCGGGAGCCGAGCTGATCGACATGGAGTGTTACCAGTTCCATCCCACCGGGATGGTCTGGCCGCACAGCGTGCGGGGAATCCTGGTCACCGAGGGCGTGCGCGGCGACGGAGGCGTGCTCCGGAACTCGCAGGGACGCCGCTTCATGTTCGACTACATCCCCGAGTTCTTCAGGAAGGAGACCGCCGACTCCGAGGCCGAGGCCGACCGCTGGTACACCGACAAGAAGAACAACCGCCGTCCACCCGAGCTGCTGCCCCGTGACGAGGTGGCCCGGGCGATCAACGCCGAGGTGAAGGCGGGCCGCGGCAGCCCACACGGCGGCGTCTTCCTCGACATCGCCACCCGCCGGGACGCGGAGACCATCAAGCGTCGCCTGCCGTCGATGTACCACCAGTTCAAGGAGCTGGCGGACGTGGACATCACCACCACCCCGATGGAGGTCGGGCCGACCGCCCACTACATGAACGGCGGCGTGCGGGTGGATGCGGAGACCGAGGCCACCGCGGTTTCCGGACTGTACGCCGCGGGGGAGGTCGCCGGCGGGCTACACGGCGCCAACCGGCTGGGGGGCAATTCCCTCTCGGACCTCGTGGTCTTCGGCCGGCGCGCCGGAGCGGCCGCGGCGGCGTACGCGAAATCGGTCAGCAGGACACTCTCCATCGATGCCGGTCGCCTTGAAGCGCTGGCCCGGGAGGCCCTGGCCCCGTTCGATCCCGGTGGCACCGAGAACCCGTACACCCTTCACCACGAGCTGCAGAAGACGATGCAGTCGGACGTGGGCATCATCCGGGTCCAGCAAGAGCTCGAGCGGGCGGTGAAGAAGATCGGCGAGCTGCGTGCCCGGCTGAAGCACGTCCGGGTCGAGGGACATCGCCAGTACAACCCCGGGTGGCACCTGGCGCTGGATCTTCGCTCGCTCTTCCTCTGCGCCGAGGCCGTGGCCCGGTCGGCGATCGAGCGGAAGGAGAGCCGCGGCGGACATGCCCGCGACGACTACCCGAAGCCCGATCCGGCCTTCGCCAGGGTGAACATGGTGGTGCGCAAGCGGGGCGACGGCTTGGTGGTGACACCTGAGCCCATCCCCCCGATGCCCGAGGAGTTGAAGGCTCTGCTCGAGGGGTGACGGATGGCGCAGGTGGCGAAGCTCCGGATCTGGAGAGGTGACGCCTCGGGAGGGCAGCTGCGCGACTACGACGTCCCCTGGGAGGAAGGCATGGTCCTCCTCGACGTCCTGCACGTGCTCCAGGCCACGCAGGCCGGCGACCTGGCGGTCCGCTGGAATTGCAAGGCCGGAAAGTGCGGCTCGTGCAGCGCGGAGGTGAACGGAAAGCCGCGGCTGATGTGCATGACCCGGATGAGCGGGCTGGACACCTCCCAGCCCATCACCGTTGCGCCGCTGAAGACCTTCCCGGTACTGCGGGATCTGGTGACCGACGTCTCGTTCAACTTCGAGATGGCGAAGAAGGTGCCGGCGTTCAAGCCCCGGCCCCGGGAGCCCGACGGAACCTACCGGATGATGCAGGAGGACATCGACCGGGTGCAGGAGTTCCACAAGTGCATCGAGTGCTTCCTCTGCCAGAACGTCTGCCACGTCATCCGTGACCACCCGGAGAACCAGCCGCAGTTCGCGGGTCCCCGGCTGTTTGTGCGCCTCGCGGCGCTGGAGATGCACCCGCTGGACACCGTCGACCGGCGGCCGTTCCTCAAGGAGCAGCTGGGCCTGGGAATGTGCAACATCACTAAGTGCTGCACCGAGGTCTGTCCGGAGAGCATCCGCATCACCGACAACGCGATCATTCCCCTCAAGGAACGGGTGGCCGACGCGTTCTACGACCCTCTCCGCTGGGCGTGGCAGAAGCTGACCGGAGCGGGCTCGGGCTCGAAGTGAGCGCGGCGCGGTGGGCCTCGGACGTGCAGCCGGTGGTCATCCACGACGCCGGTCACTGGAGCATGGAGAGCAGCCGGCGGCGATGTGAAAGCCGCCCGGACTCGAAGCACGTGCGAGCGTGCCCTCGGCGCGATCGTCACCCGCCGAGGTGCGACCGGAGGAACGCGACGACCTCGTCGTACGCAGCGGCAACCGCCGGATCGGCGAGTCCGAACGGCTCGGCATCGGGCCAGCCGCCGGGGAAGACGTCGAACAGGTGGTCGTAGCCCTTCATCCGTATCAGGCGATGCGGGACCCGCGCGCTGTCGAGTGCCGCAGCCATCCGCTCCGAGGCCTCGAACGGGACGTCGCGGTCCCGATCGCCGTGCAGGAGGAGCGTTGGCGGGTAGTCCGGACCGAGGTGGTGGATGGGAGACAGCCCCTCGAGCTCACGGCGCTGTGTGACCGGGTCAAGGCCGGCGACCCGCAGGGGCCAGAGGCCATGCTGTTTGCAGTAGTTGTAGTAGACGACACGAGGGAAGATTGGGCTCTCCGAGACCGGCTCGTCGCCGACGACGGACTCGGCCTCCGCTTCGAGAACGGGCTTCAAGCCGAGGTAGTCGGGATTCGGTCGCGTGGTCCAGTCTCCGGCGATGTCGCCGTAGCCGTAGAACGAGACGATCGCCTTCGGCCGAGGACTGAGCGCGTATCCGGCGGTCAGCGCTAGAAATCCGCCGGCCGAGTTTCCGACGATGGCGATCCGGTCGGGATCGATCGAATACAGACTCGGCCCCTTCTCCCGCACCCACCGGTAGGCGTCTCGCAGATCGCTGAGGATCGCAGGTAACTTGGTCTCCGGCGCCAGGCGGTAGTCGATCGAGATCAGCACGAACCCTGCGTCCAGGTAGCGCTGGAGCTGATCCGGCCGGACCGTGTCACGACTTCCGAAGATAAGGGCTCCACCGTGGATCCACATCACCGCCGGCCGAATGCCCTTGCCGGCGCGGCGATAGACATCGGCCTTGATCGCGCACTCGCCAACGCGCTTGTAGGTCATCGTGACCTTGGAGTAGTTCCTGCGCGCGGTGACCCCGGACTGCTCCGCAGCTCGCGAGTCGAGCCCCAGGGTGAGGGTGAGCGCGGCGCAAAGTAGCCGCCCCGCTCCTCGGTTGATCAGGCGACCGCGGCACCCCATCTCGGAAGCGGCCTCCAATCGTTCAGCTCCCGGTGCAACGCTGGTTTCGACCGGGGTCTCATCTCCGCAGATGCTACCCCAGCGAACCTCCATCGCTCGTCTTGCCTGCCTCGAATGACAATCGGCGAGACCTGCTGGCTGGCCGTGGCGGTGGTCGGGCTCGCCTACGCCTGTACCTCCACCTGGGGCACCGCTCGCATCGTGCGCGGAATCCCCGTGTTGCGTGATGACGCCTCCCCTGCGCCGGAGCACCGGGCACGGGTCTCTCTCATCGTCGCCGCGCGCGACGAGGCCGAGACGCTCGGCCCGGCGGTCCGGAGCCGCCTCGCCGAGGGATACCCGGTGCTGGAGGTGGTCCTGGTCGACGATCAATCGACGGACGGGACCGGCGCGGTGGTGGACGCGCTCGCGTCCGAGGATGCGCGGATCCGGGCGGTCCACCTCACGACGCTTCCTCCCGGATGGCTGGGGAAGCTCCACGCCCTCCGCGAGGGATTGGGCCTGGCCACTGGCGAGTGGCTGCTCTTCAGCGACGCCGACGTCCACCTCGCACCGGGGACTCTGCAGCGCGCGGTGGCCTTCGCCGAGGCGCGGGGGCTGGACCATCTCGCGATCCTTCCCCAGCTGCTCCCGGTGAGCTGGCTGGTCGACGCCGCCCTCGCCTCCTTCTCCCGCTCCGGACTCGTGCTCGGCCGGGTGTGGCTGGTTTCCGATCCACGGTCGACTGTGGGCGGGAGCGTGGGGGCGTTCGGCCTCGTTCGCCGCTCCGCGCTGGAAGGAACTCCGGGGATCGAGCACCTCCGGCTCGAGGTGGTCGACGACCTGGCGCTCGGCCAGATGCTCAAGGCCTCGGGCGCGCGGAGCGCGGTGGTGAACGGGCGGGGCCTGGTGACCCTCACCTACCACCGCTCGCTCGGCGAGATGGCCCGCAGCTCGGAGAAGGCGGCGGCGCTCTTCGACTACCGCCTCTGGCCGGCACTGTGCTGGACGGCGTCGCTCACCGCGCTGGAGCTCGGGCCGTTCCTCTCAGCGGTCCTCGCCCCGAGCCCTCTTGCGCGCGGGCTGGGCCTCCTCGGCGGGGCACTTCTGCTCGGGAGCACCGCCTGGATGAGCCGCTTCGCGGGTCAGCGACTCCTCCCCGCCTTCCTCTCGCCGCTGGGAGTGGTGGTCAACGCCGTGCTGCTGCTCCGGGCAGCGCTGCTCGCCAGGGCGCGGGGAGGCCTGTTATGGCGGTCGACCTTGTACCGGCCGGAGGAGCTGCGGCCCGGGCGCCGCGTCAGGGCCCCGTGGAACTGACTGTGTCCAAGCAGGTGCCCAACGAGGTGCCCCAACGAGGTGCCAGACACCTCGTTACCCAACCCGGTGGACGCCCGTCACTCAGTGGTGATGGTGGTGAACCGCGTGATGCGGCCAGAACGTCTCGTCGCTGTTCGGGACGAAGGAGAGGATGAAGAGCAGCGTCGCGGCGAGCACCGTCACGTGAAAGTGGTCGATGTTGGGCAGCACCGCTCCCGACCAGAAGAGCCAGACGGCCACGGCCACGTTGAGGAACCGCAGCCGCGGAGCCCAGATGGCCATCACCGAGATCACCGCGATCAGTCCTCCCAGAAGCAGGTCGTGCCAGAACACGGCCGATCCGCTGGGTAGCAGGAAGGCGCTGGCGAACACCGCAGCGCCGAGGAGAACGCTGAGGACTCGAGCGATCATGACGCACCTCCGCCGCCCACGATCCGTCTCCGGCGCTCGGGCCACAAGGGGCGCTACACCCAGTACGAGTGGCAGCCGCACACCCAGGCTTGCTCAGTCTCCGTGCCGCCCGCCCAACGACCGCTCAGGAGAGCGGCAACGGCCCGGTGCAGAAGCTCGGGTCTCCGAAGGTGGTGATGCTCGACCCCATGCTCCGGGCCAGCGCAAGCAGGAGATCGTTGTGGCTCGGGTTGCCGCTGAAACGGAGGAAGCGCCCCATGGTGAGCGCCCCGCCCGCGCCACCGGCGAGCAGATACGGCATCGGCTGGTGGGAATGGACGTTCCCCCGGGCCAGCTCGTTGACGCAGAACACCAGGGTGTTGTCCAGGACGCTGCCGGTCCCCTCGGGGATCGCCGCCAGCTTGCCTAGGAAGTACGCCAGCTGCTCCATGTACCAGACGTTGATGCGGGTGAGGTTCTCCACCGTGTCCGCCGCCGAGTCCGCATCGTGCGACATGTCGTGGTGCCCGCGGGCGATGCCCAGCCAGGTGAAGCGGACCCCGCTGACCGACACCGACCACTGGAGCGTGCCCACCCGGGTGAGGTCACAGGCCAGCGCCTGGGCCATCAGGTCCATCTGCAGCTTGCCCACCGCAGGGTAGTTGTCGTTGCTCCAGACGTCGAGCGCCGGCGGAGCCGCGGGCCTGGTGCAGATCCCGGCGGTGGAGAGAACCCGGGTCTCCAGATCCCGCACGGTGTCGAAGTGGGACTGGACCTTCTGCCGGTCGGCCGCACCCAGCCTGGGCGCCAGCGCCGAGTACTGGCCGAGCACCGCGTCGAGCACGCTCCTGCGCTCGGCCTGGAGCCGGGCCAGGGCCGCGGGGTCCGCCGCGTCGGCGAAGAGCCGGGTGAAGACTTGCTTCGGGTCGTTGGCCGGAGGCAGCGGGACGCCTGCCGAGGCGTAGTTGGCGTAGGACCAGACCTCGGACCCGCCGGACTGCACACCGAGCTCGAGCGAGCGGAACTTGGTGTCCGCGCCCACGGTGCCGGCGATCAGCTGGTCGATGGACTGGTTCCCGGCCAGCCCGGCACCGTTGATGTTCCCGGGGAGGAGGTGCGTCCCGGTGAGCATGCACCCCATGCCCTTCTGATGGTCGTCCCCTGGTCGCTGCTCGTAGTTCCCCACCTTGACCATCACCCCATCCAGGACCAGCAACCTCGACTGCAACGGCTGCAGCGGGGCGAGGATGCGGGAGAGGGTGAAGGAGGAGGTGCTGCCGGTGGGCACCCAGTTCTCGTGGATGCTCCCGTTGGGGGTGAACCAGACCACGAACCGGCGAGGCGGGCCGCTCGGCGCCGCCCGGGCCACCCTGCCCCGAGGAAGCAGCGACTCGAGGAACGGCAGGGCCAGGGTCACCCCTGTGCCCCGGAGCAGCGTCCGTCGGCCGAACCGGGCGCTCACGGGCCACCCCCCTCGCTCACCCGGTAACGGAAGGCATCGGTCTCCACCAGCGAGAGGAACACGTCGCGCATCGTCCAGCCTCGTCCGGCGAAGCGCGACTCGAGGAGGGCCGTGCTCCCGGTGTCCTCCGGCCCGGGCACCCTCCCGAAGGCGAAGCGGAACCACTGCTGGACCACGCAGTCACGCACTTGCTGGCTCCGGGACAGGCTCTCTTCAAGCTGGAGGACGCCCTGGAACGGCGCGGAGACGTCGGTGTCCAGCGCCTGGCCGGAGTCGTCGACCGGCTTGCCGTTCTCCATGGTGCGCGCCTGGCCGATCCCGTCGAACTTCTCGAAGCCGAGTCCGATGGGGTCCATCAACCGGTGGCACACCGAGCAGGCCGGATCGGTGGAATGCTGCGAGAATCGCTCCCGGGTGGTGAGGTTCGGGTCGAGATCGGGAACCTTGATGCTCACGTTGGCCGGGGGAGGCGGCATCACCGCGCAGAAGAGCTGTTCTCGGACGAACTTCCCCCGCTGGACGGGGTTGGTCTGGTTGGGCTTGGAGAGCATCGCCAGGATGCTGCCCTGGGTGAGCAGCCCGGCCCGCACCGTTCCGGTGGTGTCCACCTTCTGGAAGCCGCTGCCCGTCGGCGCCGGAAGCCCGTAGAAGCCGGCCAGCGTGGCGTCGACCCACGTCGAACGGGCGGAGAACAGGGAGGAGAGATCTCCCGGCCCGTTCCAGAACACGTCGTCGACGTAGCGGGCGGTCTCCTCGCGCCAGAGCGGGACCAGCGCGGGGCTGAAGGCCGGGTAGATGGCGGTGTCCTTCTCCAGGGCATCCAGCTTGGAGAGCTTCAGCCATTGCTCGTGGAAGTGGGCCACCGCGGCGTGGGCGCGGGGATCCGCTGCGAGCCGCTCGGCCTCGGTCCGGATCTGCTCGGCGGTCCGGAGCTGGTCGGCCTCGGCCTTGGCCAGCAGCGCATCGTCGGGCATCGACCCCCAGAGCAGATACGAGAGCCGCGAGGCCATCTCCCAGGAGGTGAGCGGCACCACGGATCCGCTGGCCGCGCCCGGCGCCCCGAGCTCCGGGCGGTACAGAAACCCTGGCGACATCAGCATCGCCTCGACGACCAGCCGGATCCCGTTCGAAACGTCCTTCTGCTGTCTGCCCACCTGGAACACGCCGAGCAGGGCGGTGGTCTCCTCGGCGGTCACCGTCCGGCGGAAGGCGCGGCGGCCGAATCCCTGGATGAAGCTCCGGGCACAGCTCTCCTCGGCGGCGGAGTCGGCCAGCGTCCCGGCGGCACAGGGGGCCAAGGTGGAGAGCTTCTGGACCGCGCGTCCGGCGAGCGTCTCGGCCGCCGCGAGGTACTGCTCGGCGAGCAGCGGGGAGAGCCCGAAGACCTCTCCGCTGTCGAAGCCCACAGTCTGGTCCTCCACCGGGAAGGCCCGCGCCGGACGGCTGGTGTCGCCCAGGAGGTCGGCGACGGTGTTGTCGTACTCGAAGCGGGTCAGCCGCCGGAGGAAGCTCGCTCCCGGGTTTGGCGGGGATGGTGCACCGCCGCCGGGGCCGCCCCCACCACCTGGTCCGCTCCCGGAGCCATCCCCGGCCGAGGTGATCGATCCGGTGCACGACAAGAGGAGCCCGGCGAACAGCACCGGGAGAAGAGGGGAGGAGCGCGTCATCGGACCGCGCGAAATCCCAGCAACGTCGGGGCCATCCGCAGCGCCGGGGCCCGGGGCGGGAGTTCCGGAGGCGTGAGCGCTCGCCGAGTCGACGAGGCGGGGGGTGCTCCCCGCAGCGTGATGGGGACACCCCGCACCACGCGCCGTCTCCGCGCGAAACACAGGGCGGTCCTGTCGGAATGATGCGCCAGGAACGGTCGCAGCGCGTCCCGACCCCGCTGGGCTTGGGTTTCGAGGACGCCCCGGTCAGCCGGCCGAGATGAGCGCGACGGCCACGCCGGCCAGCGCCAGCCCGGCGCCCTGACGCCTGGCAATGGGCTCCGCGAGGATCCAGTGCGCGAGCGCCACCGTCACCGCCGGGTACAGCGAGGTGAGCACCGCGACGACGCTCAGCAGCCCGATCCGCGTCGCCAGGAAGTAGCAGATGAGCGCCACCGCCACCAGGACGCCGATGGCAATTGGCCAGACCCAGGTGAACATCGCACCCGGACGCTCTTCTTCACCGCGGTTCACGGGTCCTGTTCCGATGAACGGCTGGGCGGCGACCATGACCAGTGTCGACAGCAGCTGGGAGGCCGCCGAGGGCCAGAGTCCCACATCACGCCCCGCGCGCTGGAGCGCGATGAAGAGCACGGCGAAGCCCACCCCCGCCAGCACGCCATCGATCACGCTCCCGAGCTCCAGCCCGGGGCGGTGCTTCTCCGACGGCCCACTGGAGACGAGCCAGACCGCGGGCATCGACAGGACGAGCCCGGAGGCGGCGGCAAGCGACGGACGCTCGCCCGTCGCCAGCCCGAACAGCGCCGGCAACCCTGCGGCGAGCACCCCGGAGAGCGGCGCCACCACGCTCATCCGACCGCGAGCGAGCCCGCGGTAGAGGGCCAGCGTTCCCAGTCCACCACCCACACCGGAAATGGCTCCCCAGCGGAGCGCGGACGCGCTCGCGCCGCCTCCGACCACCCACGCTGCGAGCACCGCCCCCACCGCGGCCGTCAGCTGGGAGATGAGCCCCACCCGCGCGTAGTGTGTCCGGCGGGACACCCACCCAGCCAGAAAGTCCCCGACGCCGTACGCAATGGCCGCGCCCAGCGCGAGGAGGACGGCGAGCATCCCCTGTGTCTAGCTGGCTTCGGGCGAGCCCGCCTGCTCAGCCGTCCCTCTAGTAGGGCGGCCTCGACGGCGAGGGCTAGAGCTCTGCTCCTCCGCGCGCGTGGAGGAGATACAAGGCTCAGGGGACGGGCTTCTCGTATCGCCGGCAGGGAACGGAGACCGGTCCGCTGCTGGTCTCAGCGCCGTAGTCGAGGTACCCGGCGTCGACCCAGCCCTGCCGGGCGTAGAACCGGCGCGCCCGGGCGTTGCCCACTGCCACCGCCAGCCAGGCGAGTGGGTGGTGGGCGGCGATCAGCTTCTCCCCGTGCCGGAGCAAGGTGGCGGCCACGCCGGTGCCCCGCGCCAATCCGTCGACGTACAGCTGCTCGATCTCGTCGACGTGCACCGTGACGAAGCCGACCACCCGGGAGTCGAGCGTGGCAACCGTGGTCGTCGGTAGCCGCGGGGGCACCCGCTTGCGGAAGTCGCTCAGCTGGCGATGGGCGTGGAGCGCTTCGGGCACGTGCCCGAGGTGGCCGTCAATCCACCCACGATGCCAGACGGTGGCGATCTCCTCCACATCCTCCGGGGTCGCCGGCCGCAGCGTGAAGCGCGAAGCGTCGGGAGCCGTCATCGACTTCCTCCTGCAAGAACGACGGGGCCGGACGGGTTCAGCAGTACTCGGCAGAGGAGAGTAGCGTGCCCGGAGACGACCGGGTGATGAAGCGGAACTCGCGGGTGAAGTGCGCCTGGTCGTAGTAGCCGGCTTCCAGCGCCAGCTCCCCCAGCGAGGCGCGCGGCCGATGGAGCGCCACTGCCCTCCGGAAACGGAGGATGGACGCGAGCTGCTTGGGGGTGGCGCCCACGCGCCGCCGAAAGCGCCTCTCCAGCAGGTCCTGGCTGACGCCGAGGGTGTGGGCAATCCCGCCGATCCGCGCGGTCCCGTGCGAGGCGCGGAGCAGCCGGACCGCCCCGGCGACCAGCGGGTCGGCCTCCGGACGGAGACGCGCGGTCAGGAAGCGCTCCAGTGCCGCGGCCCGCTCCCGGTCGTCCGAGGCACGTCCGACCTCGTCGACGAGCCGTGCGACCTGCGCCGCCGGCAGAACGTCGTCCAGAGGGAGGATGGCGCCGAACAGAGGGTGAAGAGGGACGCCGAGCAGCGCCGCCGCCCCGGTCTCGGTGAACTTGGCCACCACCACGCCCCCGCCGGCGGCGGTCCGCATGAGGCGGGCGGTCGATCGGAAGCCGGTGAGCGCTGCGGGAGCGAGCGGCTTCGAGGACCCCTCCACCGCCGACTCTCCGGCGTAGCGAACCCCGAGGATGAGCCCGGGTTCCGGCAGGAGAGTCCGGGTGATTGGGGCGGAGGTCTCGACGACCTCGAGGCGGTGGAGGTAGGGCGCGAGCGCCGCGGGAGGAGCGACCGTCCTGACGGTCACCGCCGGGCTCGATCCGGGTTCCTGGCTGGCCGGAAGCGCGCGCACCCCGAATTCGTACAAGGCGGCCGGCTGCGGCGCCGGCAAAACGTCCTCGCGATGCGAATCCTTCACCAGCTCACCGCCATCGCCGCGCTGTCGGTCTGCCTCGGCTGGACCGACGCTCGGCAACCCACGAGGACCGACCCCATGAATCGCTTCGATGCACTCTTCGACGACCATCCCGATGCCCAGGTGCTGGTCGACCGCTTCGTCGTTCCGCTCGCCGCGCGGGGCGAGCTCGAGGCGGCCATGCGCCGGAACACCACCTTCCTCGCGACCCTGCCAGGATTCCTCGGCCATCTCGTCCTGGAGCGGGACCGGGACGCGACCCACCGAGAGCTGATCACGGTGGTCGCCTGGCGGGACGCCCCCTCGATCGAGCATGCGCGCCAGGAGGTCCGTGCCTACTACCAGCAGATCGGCTTCGACATGCCGGCGGCGTTGGGCCGCTGGGGGGTGACGCTCGAACGAGGCACCTACTCCGCGCCGCGGTCGGAGCGCTGAGTCGCCGGCAGGCGAAGGTCTTCTTCCTCAAGCTGTTCGGGGTCTACCGCGCCTGGGTGTATCCCTCCCCTTCCCGGGCCCGCTCGAGTCGGTGGCGAAGATGAGCGTGCTCGGCCTGGCCGGACCGTGCCTGGTCCTCGGGGTCCAGGCGGCGACGTACATCCTCGAGGCCAAGCAGGCGCTCGCCCGGGCCGAGGCACGCGCCGCATCGCTCGCGCTGCAGGCACAGCTCCAGCCCCACACCATCTTCAACGCCCTCAACGGGATCATCGCCCTGATCGGAACCGATCCGCGGGCGGCCGAGGCGGCCATGCCCGTGCGACCGTTGCTCCTCATCCCGCTGGTTGCTCCGTGGCTACTTTGGCGCCGGGCCCGGCGGCCGCAGGTTGACCTCGCGGATGTACGAGGTGCCGATGAACTTTCGCATGGCCAGCCTTGGCCGGCTCAGTTCGCGCTGCTTGTCCTCGTCGGAGGTCTTGTAGTGCTTGGCGGCAATGGCCTTGAACTTGTCGTCGTCGCCCTTGTCGTAGTCCATCGCCTTGCCGAAGCTCGGATACAGGGAGCAGATCAACACGTCCCAGTCGGTGGGCTCCCGCGGCGTCTGCAGGAAGATCTTGGTGTCCAGCACCAACCCCTGCTTCTTCGCTTCCTGGGTGGTCGGAAGGAACTGACCGCGCAGCCACTTCATGTAGGCATCGAACTGGCCCGGCTCCGTCCGGTACGCCGAGCACTCCCAGACTGGCCCCTCGGTGTAGTGCTCCTGCGCCCTCGCGCTTCCTGCCGCGAGGAGAAGGACGCCGGTCACTGCGCTGGCAACGACCCGTACGACGTTCATCGAGCTCTCCCCTCCAGATGCCGGACATCGGTATCCGGCATGGTCCGCACCCAGTCCCGGAGCCGACCGGCGCTTTAGGGCCCCTGAACGGGCGGCGTTGACCTCATTTCGAGCCCATGGAGCCTCCGCTGGCACTACGCTCGCCGGCCGCCTGTGCTAGGTCCGCATCCTCTTCGGGGAGGGGTGCGTGCGAGCTGAAGCGGCGATGCCGGTGAGCGCGGCGCCACCCGCGCGAGACGTCCTGGGGCACCCGCGCGGGCTCTGGTACCTCTGCTTCGCCGAGGCCTGGGAGCGCTTCTCCTACTACGGGATGAACGGGCTCCTGGTGCTCTACCTCACCCAATATCTCTTGTTCCCGGGGCACGTGGAGCAGGTCGCCGGCTTCACCGCGTTCAAGTCGGCGCTCGAGCTGGGATACGGGACGCTGGCGACACCGATCGCCCTCGCCGCCGCGATCACTGGCGTGTACACCAGCGGGATCTACATCACCCCGATCGTCGGTGGCTTCATCGCCGACCGATGGCTCGGCCGCACCGCAACGGTGACGCTGGGCGCGTTGCTGATGGTCCTCGGACACTTCCTGATGGCCTTCGAGGTCTCCTTCGTCGTCGCCCTCCTCTGCCTCTTCGTCGGCGTGGGCTGCTTCAAGGGAAACATCGCCAGCCAGGTCGGCGAGCTCTACGGGCCGGCCGACCTGCGCCGCGCCGACGCCTACCAGGCCTTCATGCTGGGCATCCAGCTGGCGGTCATCGTTTCCCCGCTGGTGTGCGGCACGCTGGGGCAGAAGGTGGCGTGGCACTGGGGCTTCGGCGCGGCCGGGATCGGCATGCTCCTGGGCCTGGTGGTTTATCTCTCCGGCCGGAGATACCTCCCGGCGGAGGCCCCGCGCGGGACGCGAGCCAGAGCCGAGCGCCCGAAGCTCGGGAGGAAGGAATGGGTGGCGATCATGGTGCTGATCGCAATGCTGCCCGCGCTTGCGCTGTGCACCATCGCCAACCAGGAGATCTTCAACGCCTACGAGGTGTGGGGCCACGCCCACTACGACCGCAACCTGTTCGGCTTCGACCTGCCGGTGACCTGGCTACTCTCGCTGGACGCGACGTTCTCCACCTTCACCATGGCCGGTACCTTGCTGTTCTGGCGCTGGTACAGCCGTCGCCGGAGAGAGCCGGACGAGATCATCAAGATCATCATCGGCGCGGTGATCGGCGCATGCGGGCCGTTGTTACTGGCGGCGGGCGCGGCGGAAGAAGCGGCGACCGGCCAGAAAGTCTCGCTGCTCTGGGGCCTGGCCTTCCACCTGGTCAACAACATCAGCTTCGCGATGATCTACCCCGTGGGGCTGGCGCTCTTCTCCCGCGCCTCGCCGAGGGGCATCGGGGGCATGATCATCGGCATCTACTATCTCCACCTCGCCATGGGGAACCTGGCCACCGGATATCTCGGCGGCCTGCTGGAGAAGATGAGCGGGTTCGCCTTCTGGCTGCTGCACTCCGGTCTGGTGGCGGTGGGAGCGGTGGCGATGATGCTGTTCGCGCTGCTGTTCCGGAAGATCCTCGCCCCCACCGTGGAACCGGCGCCGATCGCTCGCTGACGGCAGGCCTCACGCACGGCGGCCTGCCACCTTCGGGACCCAGCGCGAGAGACGTCCACCGCTACTTCTGGAGGGTGGCCTTCACCGACATCGGGATCTTCAACGCTGCCGAGATGGGGCAGCCGTTCTTCGCGCCCTCGGCGGCCGTCTCGAACCCCGACGCGTCGATGCCGGGCACCCACCCCTTCACCTCGAGCGCCGACGACTTGACCTCGAACCCGCCTCCCGCCTTCGGCCCGAACTCGACCACCGCGCTGGTCTCCAGCCGCGTGGCCGGGTGACCTCCCTGCGCCAGGGCGTGCGAGAGGGCCATGGAGAAGCAGCTGGCGTGTGCCGCGGCCAGCAGCTCCTCCGGGGTTGTCGACCGCGCCGCTCCCTCGGTCCGCGCCTTCCAGCTCAGGTTCGCTCCCTGGAAAGTCCCGCTCGCGGCGCTGACCTTCCCCTGGCCGCCCATCAGATCGCCTTGCCACTCCGCGGTCGCCTTGCTCTGCATGGCACACCTCCCTCCTGCGCTTTCTGCCGCGGGCCGAGGTCCGGCGCAACCCGGAGTGGCGGCCACGCCGCGCCGCGGCTCAGAGCGCCGGGCGTGGCTGGGCGACGGCGGCCCGGCTCCGCTGCACGGCCTTGACACCCAGGGTGATGAACACTGCCAGCAACCCGAGCTGGGCGATGCCGAAGGGTGGCTCGGACTGGGTGGGGGCCAGGGCATGCAGCGCGGGGACCTTGGCGAAGAGCTGGGCCACGAGCACGAACACGTTCAACCACAGGGCAACCAGCGCGCCGATGACGAAGACCTGCGCCCACCGGCCCTGCATCGCGCGCCCGTGACGGGCCCAGAGCACCACGGCGAGAACGACCAGCCAGCCCGGGAGGTCCTGCCCTCGCAGCGTGGCGGCGAGCCAGACGAATCCGGAAGCAATGCCCACCAGGCTGATTGCCGTGTGGATCGCCGTCAACAGGGTCAGTCCGCTCATCGCCACCTCCGGTGCCGGGTCTTCCGCTCTCTATGCGGCCCCGGTCAGAGATGCGAGCGCGGACACCAGCGACCATTCACTCGAAGTGAATCGAGGCGTGGGGTCACTTGCCGGGTGCGTTCATCGCCGCGGCGATGGAGCGCACCAGCGCGCGCGGGCCGAGGCGAACGCTGAACGCCATCGCCTTGTTCGTCCACCCGTGAACGACGAACGGCGTTCCCCGGAGCATGGCGCGATATGCCTCCCTCGCCACCGCCTCCGACGACATGACGCCGGAGCGAAACAGCCGGGTTCTTCCGCTCCCCGCCACCGACGCGAACTCGGTCGCGGTGGCCCCGGGGAGGCTTGCCGTGGCCGTCACCCCGGAGCCCTTCAGCTCGTGGGACAGGGCCTCGGTGAACGAGTTCACGAACGCCTTGGTGGCGTAATAGACGGCTCCGTACGGCCCGGGCTGGAGACCGGCGGTCGAGCCGATGTTCAGCACCCGGCCGCGCCGCCGGGCCAGCATGGGCGGAAGAAAGGCGTGGGTGAGCCGGACCAGCGCCCGGACATTGACGTCCACCATCACCAGCTGCGTCGCCAGGTCGCTCGTGGCGAACGGGCCGACGTTGCCCAGCCCGGCGTTGTTGACCAGGTACTCGATCTCCATCCTCTGGCGCTGCACCTCGGCGATGACCCGCTCCACGTCGTCGGGGACCGCCAGGTCGGCGGCGATGACCTGGACCGACACCTTCCCCGCCGCGCGCAGCTCGGTGGCCAGCGCCTCCAGCCGCTCCCGGCGTCGCGCCACCAGGACGAGATCGACGCCATCGGCGGCGAAAAGCCGCGCGAACTCTTCACCCAGTCCTGAAGACGCCCCGGTCACCAGCGCAGTCGTGCCCATGGAGTGAGGCCTAGCCGCTGGCGAGCCTTCACGTCCAGACGCGGAGAACCCGGTCGATGACCCACGCCATCCCCGCGCGCGAGGAGACCGCGGACTGCAGGCCGAGGAGCGCCGGGCCGCGCACCAGGAGGTGGAGCAGCGGCTCACGGACGATGCGGGACCGACGTTCGCGGATCGACATCGGGTCCGCATTGGTACCACGCCCCGCGGGCGGTTCGTCCGGACAAGAGGGCGCAGGTGGCGTAAGACCACTGCCCCCGACCAGCCCAGCATGCCGGACACCATCGACCTTCCGCGCCCCTCCAGCTCCACTCTCCGCGCCTGGATCGATCTCTGGGCCGAGCAGCGCTTCCGACGCGAGCTGGTGCTCACCATGGCGGGGCTACCGCTGGTACTCGCCGTGATGGCCCGGTTCCTGAACTGGGTCGAGCGCCGGCCCGGAGTCGTGCTGCCCGATGCAGTGCTGGCCGTCATCCCCCCGCGCGACGTCACCTGGGTCACCTTCGCGCTCGTCTACGCCGGGATCCTCACCGCGGTGGCGGTGCTGCTGCCCTACCCGCGCCGGCTATTGCTGGGGCTCCAGGCCTACACGGTGATGGTGCTGCTCCGCATGGCAGTGATGTCGGTGACGCCGCTCGACCCTCCCCCGGGCATGGTGCCGCTGCAGGACCCCTTCGTACAGATTCTCGGGACTGGCCATGTCCTCACCAGGGACCTCTTCTTCTCCGGCCACACCTCGACGCTCTTCCTCCTGGCGCTGATGGCGCCGGGACGCGTGGCGCGGGCCTTCTTCCTCGCCTGCACCGCCGCGGTCGCAGCGTGCGTCCTCTGGCAACACGTGCACTACACGGTGGACGTGCTGGTCGCCCCCTTCTTCGCCTTTGCCAGCCGCGACCTCGCCCTGAGGCTCCACGGCGGAGCTCGCTCGTCGGTCCGCTGAGACGGTCATCAGGCGGAGCCGATCCATCGCATGATTCGCACTTGTTCCTCGGCCCGGGACACATCTCGGCCGGGAGAGCTCCCTTATCGTCGCGTTGCTTGCGTCGACAACGATGTGGACGCACCGTTTGCGGTGGGGCCCCATCCTTGACTCCAAAATCAGCCCGGATGCGGGGCACGTTCCATGCATTTCCGTAGGGGGCGCAGAACCAACCGCGGGAGCGACATCATGAAGACCAAGGACATCAACCGGAAGATCGACGTGGTCGCAGCCAGGGCGAAGGCGCTGAACATCAAGGCCACCGACAAGCTGCACCTGGCGGTCGCCAGGGCCGGATACGCGCTCCAGGGGACCGCGGAGAAGCTGGCCGAGAGCGCGGAGGAGCTGGCGATCCGCGCACAGCACCTGGCGAAGCAGGTCACGCCCAAGCCGGTCCGCAAGCAGGTCCGCTAGCTCCGGCTCCGGGCACCCGGGGCTACAGCTCCCGAGTCATGAACCGACTGAACGGATCCTCCCAGTAGTCACCGAAGGGACCGCAGAACCGGAATCCCGCGCTCTGGTAGAGCTGGAGCGCGGGGACGAACGCCGGCGTCGAGCCCGTCTCCAGCCAGACGCTGCGCAGGCCTCGGGCCCTCGCCTCGGCGAGCAGATGCTCGAGGATTGCCCGCCCGATTCCCCTTCCGAGGAACGCATCCGCCACCCGCATCGACTTCAGCTCACCGCGTTCGGAGTCCAGGACCTTGAGCGCGCCACAGCCGGCGATCTCCTCGCCCACCCAGGCGGACCAGAAGGTCACCCCCGACTGCCGGAGCCGGTCCACGTCGAAGGCGTGCACGCTCTCGGGCGGCGAGCTGGCGTGCATCCCCGCCAGGTGCCGGGAGATGAGGGCGCGCGTCGGCGCACCTGAGAGGTCATCGAGCAGGAAGCGCAGCGGAGGGCTCACCCGAGGGCGCACGGTAACATCGGTGCCCGGAGCCCGCCGCCTGGCGAGGCGAGGATGCGGTCAGGCTTCGCCGAAGGTCATGGTCCCCGGCGCCATCTCGGAGACCCGGAGCCCACTCCTGCCCGGAAGACGGTAGTTCATCGGTTCACCGCCGCCATGCCCTGCGCGGTGTAGCGATCGCCCCGGGCGGCTCCGAGGGGGAAGATCTCGTCGAGCGCCTGGAGGTCTGCGGGCGAGAGCTTCACCCTGGCCGCGCCGAGGTTCTCGTCGAGCGTGGCCTCACGCTTGGTCCCCGGGATGGGCACGATGTCCTCGCCGCGGGCCAGCACCCACGCCAGCGCCAGCTGGGCCGGGGTGACGCGCTTGCTCCGCGCCAGCTCCTCCACGCGGGCGACCAGGTCCAGGTTGCGCCGGAAGTTCTCCCCCTGGAACCGCGGGTTGTTTCGCCGGAAGTCGTCCGCCGGCAGGTCCTCGAAGCGCTTGAAGCGGCCAGTGAGGAAGCCGCGCCCCAGCGGGGAATAGGCGACGAACCCGATGCCCAGCGCCCGCACCGTGGGCAGGATGGACTCATCGACCTCGCGGGTCCACAGCGAGTACTCGCTCTGGAGGGCGGCGATGGGATGCACCGCCGCGGCCCTCCGGATGGTCGCCGGGCTCGCCTCGCTCAGGCCCAGGTGGCGGACCTTGCCGGCGCGGACCAGCTCGGCCATCGCGCCCACGGTCTCCTCGATGGGAACGGTGGGGTCGACCCGGTGCTGGTAGTAGAGGTCGATGACGTCCACCTTCAGCCGGCGGAGACTGGCCTCGGCGGCCTCGCGGACGTAGGCCGCGTCTCCGCGGACGCCGGCGAACTCCCCGTTCGGGCCGCGAACGTTGCCGAACTTGGTCGCGAGGACGACGTTCTGCCGGCGGCCGGCGATGGCGCGGCCGACCAGCTCCTCGTTGCGGCCCACCCCGTACATGTCCGCGGTGTCGAGGAAGTTCCCCCCCGCATCGAGGTAGCGGTGGATGACGCGGATGGACGCGGCGTCGTCCTGCTGACGCGGGTCGTAAAACTCGCTCATTCCCATGCACCCGAGGCCGATGGCCGATACCGAGAGGCCCGAGCTGCCCAGAGTTCTTCGTTCCATGGTTGACTCCTTCGAGAGTGCGTTCCGGCGGAGCGTGATCTCTCCCAAGGCCGAGGTCGCCACCATGCCGACTCCTCCGTCTCTCTTGCCCAATCCACCGGGCACGCCGCCCCCACCGCAGGGCGCTCCGGTTCCCGCCGCCACCGCGCGCATGGCCGAGCTGCTGCGCACGCAGGCCGACCCTTCCGCCGGAGCGCGCTGCCCGCTCCCGGGGGTGCACTACCTCTGGGCCGACCGGCCGTCGCCGACCCATCCGCTGGTGTACGAGTCGGGCATCTGCATCCTCGCCGCGGGTCGGAAGGTGGTCCGGCTCGAAGACCAGCAGTTCACGTACGACGCGGACAATTTCCTGGTGCTCTCGGTGCCGCTGCCGCTGGAGTGCGAGGTCTTCGCCTCTCCCGAGGAGCCAGTCCTGGGATTCCGGCTGGACCTGGACCCGGTGGCGCTTGCCGAGCTCATCCTGGAGGCGGGCCCGCTCGAGGCCCCCGCGGAGACGGCGAGCGCCCCACCGCAGGGCATCTTCGCCTCTCGCTTCACCGACGGGCTGCGCGACGCCTGCCTGCGCCTGGTGGAGTGCCTGGGGCGGCCGACCGACGCCCGCATCCTCGGCCCGGGAATCATCCGGGAGATCACCTACCGGGTGCTCTCCACCGATCAGGCGCACGCCCTCCGCGCCGTGGCGGTGCGACACGCGCGCTTCACACAGATCAGCCGGGTGCTCCAGCGGATCCACCGGGACTTCGGCTCGGTGCTTTCCGTGGAGTCGCTCGCCGCCGAGGCCGCGATGTCGATGAGCACCTTCCACGAGAGCTTCCGCGCGGTGACCCGGACCTCGCCGCTGCAGTACTTGAAGGCCGTCCGGCTCCACAAGGCACGGACGCTGATGGTCCACGAGGGGCTCACCGCCGCCGAGGCGGCAGTCCGGGTGGGTTACGAGTCCCCGTCGCAGTTCAGCCGCGAGTTCAAGCGGCTCTTCGGGCGACCACCGGCGCAGGACGCGGCGGCCTCCCGGGCCTCGCTGATGTCCGGCTGACCGACCCGTCAAGCAACGCCGGGACCGGCGGGTGTCCCCGGGGGAAGGCACCGCGACGGCAGACACCCCCCGACCAGGAGCTCGAGACGTGCATCCTCCCCCAACCCCTTGCCGGGTCCTTCCGGTCCTCCTGTGGGTGATGGCGCTGTGCGGCTGCGGAGGACAGGCAGTCCCCCCGGAGGCCGAGCTCACGGCGAGGGACGTGACGCTCCCCGGAGTCGCGGCGGTCAAGGTCGAGGCGTGGGAGCACCGGAAGTGGGTGGTCCTCGTCGAGACCCTGCAAGAACAGCTGCTGGTGACGGCGCCCGCGCGCAAGCTGGTCTGGCTCGACGCGGACCTCCAGGTGGTCAGGGAGCACGTCCCACCCGAAGGCCGCTTCCTGATCGACTTCGCCGTGCATCCCTCGGGCGCGGCGACCCTGGTGGAGCTCGAGCCGGCCCCCGGGGCCGATCTCTTCCTGAAGCCGATCAAGGCCTGGCTGGTTCGCGTTCTCCCCGACGGCTCGGAGCTCACCTTCGCGCTCGACTCGGGAATTCCAGAGACCGGGGAGATACCTCCCTTCCTCTTCTCGCTCGACCGGGCGCGGATCTCTGCCGTGGGAGAGGGGGTGCTGGTGGCCATGCGCTGGTCCGACAACTCCGTCCGGGCCCACCGCCTGGAGTTCGGGGACGGTGGGTTCCATCCGTCGTGGACCACGGTGGTCGAGCCTCAGGCGCAGCTCCTGGCGATCGGAATCATCGGAGGTGGGTTCGACAACTTTCACCAGGGCGACCGATCGGCCTTCCTCCACCTCGAGATCGATCCAGCCGGAGCTGCGTACGTCGTCGTCCCGAGCACACCGGAAGTCCTGACCGCCCACGACGCGTTCTTTCGCGAGCACCTGCTCGAGGGCGCGGACCAGCCGCACTTCGACTACGGAGTGGCGATCATCACCAGGCTCTCGGCCGACGGGCAGCGCACCTACGCCACCCTCTCGGGTCTGGGTACTGGCAAGCGCCTGCTGAGCATCCGGGCGACGGCGGAGGCGCTCTGGCTGACAGGGCGGGCCCGGACGGGAGGGGAGCCCGAGGACTGGGATGGCTGGATGCAATCCTTCGACCCCGCGACCGGCCATCCGCTCTCCGAACGACTCGTCGACGTCCAGGGCGGCGACATGTTCTGGGAGCTGGCGCCGCTGGGCCAGGGCTCGGTCCTGGGCGTCGGCTCCACGAACTACACGCAGAATCCCGCCGGGTTGAGCGTGAGCGATGCGCGGGACGACCTCGCGGTCGTCCTCGGGCCCGACGGAACGGTGCGGAAGCAGATCGCGCTGCCGCCCGGCCCGGTGGGTCGTGGAAACGAAGTCACGTCGGTCCGGGTGATCGAGGGCCGCTGGGGGATATTCGCCGGGGTGAAGAACGCACCCGGCACGCACGCACAGGTCTTCTCGGACGCGTTCCTGAGTCTGCGGGGGTTCCAGTAGGACCCTCCCTACCCCGGGACCGGCGGTCCGGCACCGAGCGGCTGGCCTCGCCGCCTGCCGGCGGTATGGTGCGCGCGGTGGACGCGGCGGCGACCCTGCACATCCGTCTGCTCGGCGGGCTGAGCCTGGTGCACGGCGACCAGGCGGTGAACGCGATCCACTCGCCGCGTCTGCACTCGCTCCTCGCGTACCTCCTGGTGCACCGCGACGCGCCCCAGCTGCGACAGCACCTCGCGTTCACCTTCTGGCCGGATTCCAGCGAGGCCCAGGCGCGCAACAACCTGCGGCAGCTCCTCCACGAGCTTCGGCACGCGCTGCCCGAGGCAGACCGCTTCCTCGTCGCCGACAACCGGACCGCGGGCTGGCGGGCCGACGCGGCGTTCGAGCTGGACCTGGCCTCCTTCGAGAAGGCGCTCGCCGAGGCCGCTGCCTCCCGGGGTGACGAGCGCGAGCGGGCGGCCCTGGAGCGCGCGGCGGAGCTCTATCGGGGCGACCTCTTGCCTGGCTGTTACGACGGGTGGATCGCGGAGGAGCGCGAGCGGCTGCGACAGCTCCACCGACGCGCGCTGGGCCGCCTCGCGGAGCTGCTGGAGGCGGGGCGGGACTACCACGACGCCGTACGCGCCCTCCAGCGGCTGCTGCACGACGAGCCGACCGACGAGGAGTCCTGTCGCGCCCTGATGCGGGTGCTGGCGCTCTCCGGGGACCGAGCCGGGGCGCTGCGCCTCTACCGCGACCACGCCGCGACTCTCCGGCGCGAGCTGGGCGTCGAGCCGGGCACGGAGCTGCGGCAGGCCCACGAGGCGCTCCAGCGCGACCTGGCCACACCGGTGCGCGAGCCGCCGCTCGACGCCGGGTCTCCCCTGGTGGGTCGCGACCACGAGTGGCAGGTGCTCCTCGAGGCCTGGCGCGTCGCCAGCGGCGGAAGCCCGAGCTTCGCGCTCATCACCGGCGAGCCGGGGATCGGCAAGTCGCGACTCGCCGAGGAGCTCCTCGCCTGGGGACGCCGGCAGGGAGTCACCGTGGCGGCCACCCGCTCCTACGCCACCGAGGGCCAGCTCTCCCTGGCGCCGGTGAGCGAGTGGCTGCGGACCACACCGGTGCGGCGGGCGCTCCTCCGGCTGGACCCGATGTGGCTCACCGAGGTCTCGCGCGTGCTGCCCGAGCTGCGCGCCGAGCGCCCCGAGCTGCCGCAGCCGGAGCCGATGACCGAGTATGGCCAGCGGCAGCGCTTCTTCGAGGCCCTGGCCCGCTCGGTGCTCGCGGCGGCGCAGCCCATCGTCCTGCTGGTGGACGACCTGCAGTGGTGCGACCGCGAGACGATCGAGTGGCTGCACTTCCTGCTCCGGTTCGACCCGCACGCACGGATGCTGGCGCTGGGAACGGCGCGCGACGAGGAGGTGCCGGTCGACCACCCCTTGCGGGCTCTGCTCCTGCACCTCCGGGCCGGCCGGATCCCGGTGACCGAGATCGCGCTCGACCCGCTGGACGCGGCGGAGACCGCGATGCTGGCGGCGCACATCGAGCGTCGCGAGCTGGACGAGAACGTGGCGCTCCGGCTGTTCCACGAGACGGAGGGGAACCCCCTGTTCGTGGTGGAGATGGCACGGGCCGGTCTGGGCAGGGGGCCGATCCTTCCCTCCAAGATGCAAGCGGTCATCGAGTCGCGCCTGGCGCAGCTCTCGCCGCCTGCGCGCGACCTGGCCCGGCTCGCCGCCGCGATCGGCCGCGGCTTCGGGCTGGATCTGCTCCTGGAGGCCGGCCAGACCGCCGAGGATGGGGTGGTCAGGGCCCTGGACGAGCTGTGGCAGCGCCGCATCGTCCACGAGCTCGGCGCCAACCACTACGACTTCACCCACGACAAGCTGCGCGAGGTGGCGTACGCCGAGATCGGACCTCCGCAGTGCCGGTTCCTCCACCGCCGGATCGCCCAGGCCCTGGAGAAGCTGCACGCCGGGGCGCTGGATCCGCTGAGCGGCAGAATCGCCGCCCACTACGAGCGGGCTGGGCTGGATGCGCAGGCGATCGAGCACTACCAGCGGGCGGCGAGCGTGGCGCAACGCACCTATGCCAACGAGGATGCGATCGATCTGCTCCGTCGCGCCCTCGCCCTGGTCGAGCGCCAGCCCCAGGGTCTGGCGCGCGACTCGAGCGAGCTCCGGATCCAGCTGGGCCTGGCGCGGCTCTACCGGATGACCAAGGGCTGGACCTCGCCGGAGGTCGAGCGCAGCCTCGACCGGGCGGTGGGCCTCTGCGACACCGTGGGCGATGACGTGCAGCGGGCCCAGGTCTTCTACGGACTGCAGTCGCTCTACGTGGTCCAGGCGCGACTGGAGAAGGTGCAGCTGGTCTCGGACGAGCTGCAGCAGCTCTACCAGCGCACGCAGCATTCGTCGTCGCCGCTGGAGAGCATGATGATGCTGGCCGGCTCCCGGATGCACCTGGGCCGCATCGCGCAGGCGAGCGAGGAGTTCGAGCGGGTCCTGGCAACGACCGACCCCTCGCAGGTCCAGCGCATCGCCGAGGAGCAAGGCTGGAACTCCGCCGTCCACGGCCGCGCCTGGTACGCGCATGTCCTCTGGCTGCAAGGGCGGGCGGACACGGCCCTGGCCAACGGGCTCGATGCGGTGCGGATCGCGGACGAGCTGGGGCAGCCCTTCAACCAGGCCGTGGCCGCGACCTACCTGGCGCTGCTGCAGCAGCTGCGGGGAGACCTCGAGACGGCGCGGACGTACGCGGCGAGGGCGCTGGCGATCACCACCGAATCCCGGGCTCCGTACTATCGGGCCTGGTCCGAGATCCTGGTGCGCCACGCCGAGGCGACGAGCCAGCCAGACGAGAGCAGGCTCGGCGCGCTGCGCTCATCGATCGAGGTATTCCGGGCCAGCGGAGCGCGGCTCCGGCTCCCCTACTACCTGGGGCTGCTCGCCGGGGTCTGTGGCCGTTCAGGACGTGCTGCCGAGGGCCTGTCGGTGGTGGACGAGGCGCTGGCCGAGGCCCGGAGCAACAACGAGCGCTGGTGGGATGCCGAGTTGCATCGGCTGCGCGGCGATCTCCGCCTCGCCGAGGGTGGCGCCCCGGAGGAGGCCGCCGCCGCCTACCGGCGCTCGGTGGAGATCGCCCGGAGCCTCGGGGCAAGGGCCCTGGAGCTGCGGGCCGCCACCAGCCTGGCCCGCCTCCAGCGCCGGCCCGGACCGCTCGCGGAGCTGATCCGCACGTTCCGTGAGGGCGCCGGCACCCCCGACCACGCCGCGGCCCGGGCGCTCCTGAACGAGCTAACGGCCGACTAACGCTCCGGGCAGTCTGCTGGTCCAGGACCGAGTTTGGCGCGAACGCTCCGCTCACGGTGGGTGCGTCAGCCTCGCGGCAACACGCTGGACCCAAAGGAGCAAACGATGAGCAAGCTGAACGAGACGGCGGTGCAGGATTTCAGATCCCGGATGCGGGGCGAGGTCATCCGGCCGGGAGACGGCGCCTACGACGAGGCGCGGAAGGTCTACAACGGGATGATCGACCGGCGACCGGAGATGGTCGCCCGCTGCGTGGACGTGGCCGATGTCATGGCCTGCGTCAACTTCGCCCGGGAGCAGAAGCTGGTGCTCGCGGTGCGGGGCGGCGGGCACAGCGGACCGGGCCTCGGGGTGTGCGACGGCGGCCTGGTGATCGATCTCTCTCGGATGCGCAGCATCCGCGTCGACCCCACGGCCCGCACCGTGCGCGTCGAGGGCGGGGCGAAGTGGGCGGACGTCGATCACGCGACGCATCCGTTCGGGCTCGCCACCCCCAGCGGATTCATCTCCAGCACCGGAGTCGGGGGGCTCACCCTCGGCGGAGGCATCGGCTACCTGTCGCGCACCCATGGCCTCACCATCGACAACCTCCTGAGCGTGGACATGGTGCTCGCCGATGGCCGCTTCGTCGTCGCCAGCGCCACGGAGAACAAGGACTTGTTCTGGGCGGTGCGCGGGGGCGGCGGCAACTTCGGGGTGGTGACCTCCTTCGAGTACCGGCTGCATCCCATCAGCCAGGTCTATGGCGGCCCGATGATCTGGCCGCTCGAGCGGAGCGGCGAGCTGCTCAAGTGGTGGCGCAACTTCATCCTCGAGGCGCCGGAGGACATCAACGGCTGGTTCGGGTTCATCACCGTCCCACCTGCGGCCCCCTTCCCCGAGCAGTACCAGGGCAAGAAGGCCTGCGTGGTGGTCTGGTGCTACTCCGGGCCGCTGGAGAAGGCCGAGGAGCGCTTCAAGCCCATCCGTGCGTTCGGTCCGCCGGCAATCGACTTCGTCGGTCCGATCCCCTGGCCGGCGCTGCAAGGCATGTTCGACGCGCTCTATCCGGCCGGGCACCAGTGGTACTGGAAGGCGGACTTCTTCAAGGAGCTGTCCGACAAGGCGATCGACCTGCACGTGAAGTACGGCGCGCAGCTCCCGACCGGGCAGTCCACCATGCACCTGTACCCGATCAACGGCGCCGCGCATCGCCCAGCCCCGGGCGACACCGCCTTCAGCTTCCGCGACGCCAGCTTCGCCGAGGTGATCGTCGGCGTGGACCCGGATCCGGCGAACAACGCGAAGATGACCGAGTGGGCGCGGAATTACTGGCTGGCGCTGCACCCACACTCGGCCGGCGGCGCCTACGTGAACATGATCATGGACGAGGGCGAGGACACGGTGAAGGCCGCCTACCGCGACAACTATCCCCGGCTGGCGGAAGTCAAGGCCAAGTACGACCCGGGCAACCTCTTCCGGAACAACCAGAACATCAAGCCGGCGAAGTGAACCCGCCGCCGGCGGCATTTCCGCGCAACGATGGCCCGGGATCGGGTTCCCCGGGGAGGCCAGCGCCCTTCTGCGCTGCCCTGGAGGAGAACCCATGCGGAAGTGGATGCTCGGCGCGTCGTTGCTCTTGCTCGGAGGGACCGCGCTCGGCGCGTCCGACCTGCTCCTCGCGTTCCGGGGAGGGATTGGCGTGGAGCCGGTCTCGGCCGTCGACCCGGTCACCGGAGCGGCGACCCCCAACGTGGTCCGAGGGGTGAGCCCCGGCGGGGTTCCCTGGGTGATCTCGAAGCTGGAGGCGACGGTCCTTGCCAGCGGCCGCATCGACGTCCGGGGCCGCGGGCTGCTCCTGGCGGGTGGCAACGGGATCGGCACCAACGGCAACCAGAGCGTGCACGCGACGCTCTTCTGCGGACCGGCGGCCACCGCCACCGCACACTCCACCGCCGCCGCCGGCGTGCCGCTCGCCTCCAGCGGCGACTTCCGCATCGAGGACACCCTCAGCCCCGCCCCGCCGAACCCCTGCACCAGCCCGGTCCTGCTGATCGAGAACACCGGCGGCCGCTGGTTCGCCGCGGGGATTCTGGCCAACGAGCACGGGGACGACTAGGGCCGGTGCGGTCGGTCAGCGGACCAGCCCGTTGACCGGCCCGCCGTGGAAGAACGCTCCCGGGGTCATCACCCCCTTCTGCTTGAACACCGGGAGCGCGGTGAGGCCCGAGAGGTCGATCACCTCCGCTCCCTCGGGGATGGCGACCTTCGAGCCGACCGCCTCGAACTTCCGGTCCTTGATCAGGATGATCTGATCGGTGGTGACGGTGCCCGTCGCCGGATCGACCAGCCGCCCCACGCGGACCGCTGTGAACCTAGGCGGGGCCGGGGTGGCCGGGGCGGGCTGCGCGGAAGCCGAGGTCCCGAGCAGCACGAGGGTGAACAGCAAGCGCAGTCGGGGAACGGCTCGGCTCATCCTCACCATGCGGTCGGTCTCCTGGAGGCGACGGGCTTTTTCAGGGCGCCGGTGGCGAGCCCCGCTGGGCGCGTCGGGAGAAGCGAAGAATGGCCCGGAAGAGCTCGTCGATCGCCTCGGGGTCGAGCTGAAGCGATTCCGCCCAGGCACGGCGTTCCACGAGGAGGCGGGCCTCGCGCTCGGGGTCCACGATGGGGTGACCGAGCTCGGCCTTGGCCTTCCCGGCGCGCTGGGCCAGGGTGGCGCGACGGGCGAGGAGCGCGACCAGCTCACGGTCCAGGGCGTCGATCAGCTCCCGTGCCTCCTGGAGCTCGGGAGAGCGGGCGCCGAGGTCCGGGATGGCGAACCGCGCGGACTCGAGACCGGCCTCCGCCGGGGTGGCGTCCAGCGCCCGATCGATCTCGCCGAGCGCCTGGAGCAGCTGGCGGCGAGCCTCGTGGGCGAAGGGGTTCTCGCGCTGGATGGCGGCGAAGAGGTGTCCGGCGTCCGAGCGCACCGTCTCGATGGTGCGGGAGATGGCCTGGAACGAGGGCGGCGCGAAGGGAACGTCCATTCCGGCTCCGGCGTCCAGCATGCCCTTGGCCACGAAGAAGGTCAGCGCGTGGGTGTGGGCCATCACCCGGTCGTGTCCCTCGGGCGTCTGCTCGATGACCTCGCAGCCAATCCGTCGGTAGAGCTCGCCGGCGCGCACCGCCGCCCCGGGGTGGCGCGGGGAGGGACAGACCACCACCCGCAAGGGTCGCTCGGCGAGCGCCAGGCTCACCGGGCCGAAGAGCGGATGGGTGGCCACCCAGGGGATGGCGTCGCCGAGCACCGCTTCCAGATCTGCGTAGGGGTGCACCTTCACGCTGCCGACGTCCAGGACCACCTGGTCCGGGGTGAGGTGTGGCCGCAGGGAGTCCAGCGCCTCGCGGGTCCGAGGCACCGGGACCGCCAGCACCACCAGGCTCGCCCCGGACACCAGCCCCTGGAGCCCGGGCGCCCGCACCGGCTCGGGGACGTCGACGCCGGAGTCGAGCGCGCGGTAGGGGATCTGCGCCTCCTCGAGGAGCGAGCCCAGCGCCCTCCCGAAGCGTCCGAACCCCAGCAGCGCGACCACCATGCCCGGGACTGTAGCTCCCCTACAGCTTGGCGTGCGCTCCGGCCTCGAGCGCCTTCAGCTCCTGCTCGATCTTCTGCTCCGACTCCGGATTGCGCTGTGTGGCGGGCAGCGTCCTGATCAGGGCGAGCTGCTCGCGGAGGACCGGCGCCTTGTCCTTCCCCTGTACCTCGAGGATACGAGCCTTCAGCCCCAGGACGCCCACCTTCCGCGGTCCCTGCGTCATCAGCGCCAGCGCGCGGTTCACGGCGGCCTCGGCCTCGTGGGCACGCTTCTCCTCGAGGAGCACGCGGGCGAGGCGCGCCGGCGGGTTGTAGTCGGTGGGCATCTCCTTCTCGCGGGTGGCGAGCAGGGCCTCGGCCTTCGCCGGCTCGCCGAGGTAGAGGTAGGTGTCGGTCCGGTGGGCGTCGAACGTCGCGGCGGTGGTGGCGTCGGGAGCGGCGGCCGCGGCGGTCTCCAGCATCGCCGAGCGCTTGCGCATCACCGCCACCGCCTCCTCGTGCCGACCGAGCTCATCGAGCCGGTCTGCGAGATAGGCGTAGAGGTCGCTCCGGTCGTCTACCGAGAGCGCGGCCTTCGCATCCCCGGCCAGCGTCTCGATCCGCTTCAGCGCCGCGGCCAATAGCTCCTTCGCCCCGGGTACGTCCTTGGCCTTCGCCGCACACTCCGCGGCGTGCTCGCTGACGTCCCCGCCGGGAGGAGTCGCCGGCGCCCTCGGCAGCTCCGAGCTCGCCAGCGCCAGGCATTCTCTGAGTCCCTCGGGAGTGCTCAGCCGGCCGAGCGTGGCGAGGAGCAGGCTGACGCGCTCGGGGCGGTGGGGGTCGTTCCTGGCCGAGAGCGCCACGGACCGCCGGTATGCCGCGGCCGCTGCGGCGTAGTCCCTCCTCTGCTGTGCCGCGTGGCCCTCCTGCTCCGCCCGCGCCGCCTCCGGGACCTTCCCGCCCTTCCGGGCCGCCTGCCAGGCCCCGGTGGTGTCGAGGACGAACTGGCGCATCTCGTTGACCGAGGACGTCCCCAGCCAGCGCCCGATGACCTGCTCGGTGTACGGATCGATGAGCAGGAATGTCGGCAGGCCGTCGGCCGGGAACTTCTCCACCACTTCACGGTTCTTCTCCGCCTCCGTCTCCACCGAGAGCCAGACCACGGCGTCCTTCGCCGGCCGCAGCCCCGCGTCGGGGAAGACGAACGACCGCATCGACAGGCACGAGTGGCACCAGGTGGCCCAGCTGTCGAGGAACAGCGGCTTCTTCTCCGCCCTCGCCTTCGCCAGGGCCCCCCGGTAGTCGTCCTCGAGGAAGACGATGCCCGACGCGGGTGGCTTGCCGGAGGCATGGGGCGTCGCAGTGGCCGGTGCGGCGAGAACGGACAGGGTCAGCAGGGCGGAGAGCATGTGGACGGGGGTGGAACCTAACCCCTCGGACGGGCCGAGGCTCCGTCGATTGCAGCGAACCGCCCGGGGTTCCGGCAGTCTCGGGGCGTCTCTCGCTCTGACCCGTCCGGGCTACGCCTGGCCCCCTTGCAAGACGCGGCGTGGTAGATCGCCTCGCTCTGCCCAGGGGAGAACCATGAACAGAACGGCCGTCCTCTTCCGTCTCGCCTCTCTCGTCCTCCTGATCGCATTGCCCGCCCCGGCGAAGGAATCGGTGAAGCTCGCCTTCATCGGTCCCCTCACCGGCGGGAACTCGGCCATCGGGCTCGGCGGCCGCAACTCGGCCGACCTTGCGGTGAAGCTGAAGAACGCCGACCCCAAGTCGAAGTACCTCTACGAGCTTGTGGTGCTCGACGACGAGTGCAAGCCCGACACCGGGGTCCAGGTCGCCACCAAGGCCGGAGCCGACCGGTCGATCGTCGCCGGAGTCACCCACTACTGCTCGGTGGTGGCGATCGCGACGGTGGACACCTTCCACCGTCTCGGGCTCCCCACCATCGTCTGGGGCGCGGTGCTGCCCGACATCACGTATGCGAACAAGTACCCGGAGATCCACCGGGTGAACGGGACGATGATCAACCAGAACGAGACCGCGGCAAAGCTCATGCTGAAGCAGGGCTTCCGGCGGTGGGTGATCATCCACGACACCACGGATTACGGGAAGGGCCACGACAAGTACTTCACCCAGTTCGCCACCGCGGGCGGCGGGAAGATCCTCGGCGACTTCGGCGTCACCGCGGACCAGCAGGACTTCACCGCCGAGCTCACCCAGGCCAAGGGGCTCAATCCGGAGGCCATCTTCTTCGGCGGGCTCACCCCGATCGGCGTCCGCATCCGCGCGCAGATGGACAAGCTCGGCATCAACGCCCAGTTCCAGGGCACCTCGGGCATCGTCAACGACGACTTCATCAAGGCCCTGGGACCGCTGGCCGAGGGGGTGGTTGCCTTCCGCGAGGGCGCGCCGGCAGAGAAGCTGCCCGGGGGCAAGTTCTTCCTCGAGAAGTACGCCGAGCAGAAGTACTCCAATCCGCCCGAGGCCTACGGCCCGTTCGCCTATGCCGCGGCGAAGCTCCTGATGGACACCATCGACAAGGTGGGGCCAGACCGGAAGAAGGTCATCACCGCGCTCGCCGGGGTGAAGAACGTGGACTCCATCGTCGGCCCCATCACCTTCGACGACCACGGCCAGAACACGGTCGCGGTCATCACCGCGCTGGTGGTCCAGGACGGGAAGTGGGTGGTCTGGGAGGACAGCGAGTACGCCAGCGGGAAGCGCAAGCTGAAGGGGCGCTGAGCGCCGGGCCGGCCGGGCCGTGGATCTCCTCGCCCAGTACGTGATGAACGGCGTGATGCTGGGGCTCATGTACGCCCTGGTCGCGCTGGGGTTCACGCTCTTCTTTGGCGTGCTGGACGTGGTGCAGTTTGCCCACGGAGACGTGCTCACCGCCGGTGCCTTCGCCGGTCTCGCCGCTTACGCCGCGCTGGTCCACGCGGGCGTGCAGTCGGCGGTCCCCCAGCTGCTCGCGGTGGTGCTCGCCGCCACGCTGTCCATGGCGGTGCTCGGCGCGGTCCTGGGCCGAATGCTGGTGCTCCCGCTCAGGGGCGCACCGGCGCTGAACGTGCTCCTCGCCACGCTGATGGGCGGCACCGCGCTCCGCGAGTGCATCCGCCTCTTCTACCCCGGTGGCTCGCAGCCGCAGCGCTTCCCCGCACTGCTCCCCAGCGCCTCGTGGTCGGTGGGGCGCTTCACCCTTCGTCTGGACAACGTGCTGATGATCGTCGCCGGGGTGCTGCTCGTCGTCGGGCTGTCGCTGGTGCTGCGGCGGACCAGGCTCGGCCTGGCCATCCGCGCGGTCGCCCAGGACGAGGAGACCGCTCGCACCATGGGGATCGACTTCCGCCAGGTGGTGCTCCTCACCTTCGCAATCGGCTCGGCGCTGGCGGCGTTCGCCGGGGTGATGAACGGGCTCTACTACAACGAGATCAACTTCGGCTCCGGGCTGCTCCTCGGGGTGATCGGGTTCAGCGCCGCGGTGCTCGGAGGGCTGGGAAGCTTCGAGGGCGCGGTGCTCGGTGGATTCCTCTTCGCCGGGCTGCAGACGCTGGGCGCGGTCGCCCTGCCCTTCGCCTCCGCGTACAAGGACGTGTTCGCCTTCACCGTGGTCATCCTCCTCATGACCTGGAGGCCCACCGGTCTCATCGGGGAGCAGCTGGGCGAACGGGTATGAGCGTTCCGCGTGCCGGGGCAAGGGCGCTGTCGGCAGCGGGGATCGCTGCGGTGACCGGGCTGCTCCTGTACGCCTTCCTCTCCGCCGAATCGGAGCGGACGGTGGGTCTGGTGGTCGCTGGCGCCCTGGTCGCCGTGGCAGCTGGGCTCAGGAGCCGTGTGCTCCCGAGGCTGGTCGAGGCTGCAGGACCGACGGGAGTGCTCGCCGGACTGGGAGCCGCGGCGCTGGTGCTGATCGGCGTTTTCCACGACGACCCCTTCGTGCTGCTGCTCATGGCCCGCGCGCTCCTGGTGCTGGTGGCGTGCCTGGGCCTCCACGTCCAGCTGGCCGACGCCGGCGTCCCCAACTTCGCGGGCGCAGCCTTCTTCGGCGTGGGCGGCTACACGGCGGCGGTGCTCGGCCGGGGAGCCCTCCCCCATCCGCTGGTGCTGCTCGCCAGCGCGGCCGCGGCGGCCGCGGTCGGCTCGCTGCTGCTCCTGCCACTGCTCCGGACGCGAGGCCACTACGCCGCGCTGATCACCATCGCCTTCGGGCTCCTCTTCCGGACGTTCCTCGAGGTCAACGAGACGCTCGGTGGGCCCCAGGGACTCAAGCTCGGAGGACTCCGGCTCTTCGGCTGGAGCTTCAACGACGACCGGCAGCTGCTGGGCGTCGAGTTCTCCGGATATGCGTTCTACTGTCTGGCGGCGGTCGCCCTGGCGCTGGCCGCGGTGTGGCTGGTGCGGCGGCTGGAACGCTCGTGGATCGGCGTGGCGCTCGACGCGGTCCGACTCGACGAGACCGCGGCGGCCTGCTTCGGCATCTCCATCGGACGGTGGAAGATCGCCGCCTTCACCATCGGGAACGCCCTGATCGGTGTCGCCGGAGGGCTGTCGGCGATGATGGTGGGGTTCATCGCCCCCAACAACTTCACCTTCCAGGAATCGCTGGTCCTGGTCTCCATCCTGCTCCTTGGCGGGCTGGGCAACCTCGCCGGGCTGGCTGCGGCCGCGCTCATCGTCCTCTGGCTCCCGGAGAAGCTGCAGCCCATCCAGGAGTACCGGTATCTCCTGTTCTCGGTCCTGGTGGTGCTGGTGCTGGTGCTCCGCCCCACGGGGCTGATCCGGCGAAGCGTCCGCCGGCCTTTTGGGAGCGTGGCCGCGTGAGCTCGCCCGAGGCCCTCCTGGTGACCCGCGGGCTCACGCGCCAGTTCGGCGGGCTGGTGGCGCTCGCCGGGCTGGACCTGGAGGTCCGGCGGGGGGAGCTCCTCGGGCTCATCGGACCCAACGGCTCGGGGAAGACCACCTTCTTCAACGTCCTCACCGGACTGTTTCCGGCGAGCCGGGGCGAGGTGCTCTTCGCCGGAGCCTCGCTCGGCCGCGCCACCCCCCAGGCCATCTGCCGCGCCGGCATCACCCGCACCTTCCAGCGCTCGCGGTTGTGTCTCGACCTGTCGATCTTCGACAATCTGGCCATCGGAGCGCACCAGCGGCTCGATCACCGGCTGTGGTTCAACGTGCTCCGCCGCACCGCTCTGGCGAGGCAGGCTGACGCGACCAGGACGGCGGCGACGGTGCTGCTGGAGATCTTCGACCCTCCGCTGGCGCGACGACTGTTCGAGCCGATGACGGGCGTGGCGATGATCGACCGTCGCCGGGTGGAGATCTGCCGGGCGCTCATGAGCCATCCCCGGCTCCTGCTCCTCGACGAGCCTTCGGCGGGGATGACCGGGGAGGAGACCACCCGCCTGATGGACGACATCCTCGAGGTGCGCCGGCGGTTCGGAGACCTGACCATCGTGCTCATCGAGCACGAGATGTCAGTGATCGAGCGGGTCACCGACCGGTGCGTGGTGCTGAACTACGGGAAGAAGCTCTGCGAGGGCACCTTCGCCGAGGTATCCAGCGACCCCGAGGTCCGCCGGGCGTACCTGGGGGTGACATGACGGGTCCGGACGACGCGCTGGTCATCGAGCACGTGTTCACCGGCTACGACCGGGCGGACGTGCTGCAGGACGTCTCGCTCCGGATCGAGCCCGGGTCCATCACCTGCCTGCTCGGATCGAACGGTTCGGGGAAGACCACCCTCATCCGCTCCATCCTCGGGCTCACCCCCCCAAGGAGCGGGCGCATTGCGTTCGCCGGGGCCGAGCTCACCCGTCTGCCAACCCACCGCATCGTCCGCCTGGGCATCGGTTGCATTCCGGAGGGACGTCGGGTCTTCCCCCGGCTCTCCGTTCTGGAGAATCTCCTGGTCGCCGCCCACGGCGAGCGAAGGCCCGAGGTCGTGGGCCGGAGGCTCGAACGCGTGTTCGCCACCTTCCCCGCGCTGGCCGACCGACGGACGCAGCTCGCGGGCACGATGTCCGGTGGCGAGCAAGCCATGGTGTCCATCGGGCGCGGTCTGATGTCGGAGCCCCGGCTGCTCCTGGTGGACGAGCCGTCGCTCGGCCTATCTCCCCGGCTGGTGCAGGAGACCTTCGCCGTGCTCAGGCAGATCCACCAGGCCGGAGTGACCATCTTCCTGGTCGAGCAGAATGTGCACCAGACCCTCGGCATCGCCACCCGCGGGTATGTCCTGGCCAAGGGGCGAGTGATGACGTCCGGCACCGCCGCCGAGCTGCGCGCCGACCCGCAGATGCACGCGGCTTACTTCGGAGCCGGCGGAACGGAGGCGAGGCGATGAGCGTCGATCCAGTAGCCCTCACCCAGCAGCTCGTGCGGTTCGACACCATCAACCCCACCAGCCCGGAGCTCGACTGTGCGCGCTTCCTCGCCGAGCTGCTCGAGGACGGCGGCTTTCGGGTGCGGCTCCACGAGTTCGCCCCGGGCCGGGCGAGCCTGGTGGCGACCGCGCCGGGAGGGAGCAAGCCCCCGTTGTGCTTCGCCGGGCACATCGACACGGTGCCGCTCGGGGCCGCGCCCTGGAGGCGGAACCCGTTCGCCGGCGAGACCGACGGCGGCCGCCTCTACGGCCGCGGCTCGAGCGACATGAAGAGCGGCATCGCCGCCCTGGCCTGCGCGGCGCTCGACCTGGTGCGGTCGAGCGCGCTGCGTGACGCCGGGCTCACGCTGGTCTTCGTCGCCGGGGAGGAGACGGGCTGCGAGGGCGCCGCCCATCTGGCGCGGACCACCGGCGCGCTCGGGACCGCCGGAGCGATGGTGGTGGGAGAGCCGACCGGAGGCGCTCCGCTGGTCGGGCACAAGGGCGCGCTGTGGCTGGAGGCGCGGACGCGGGGAGTGACCGCGCACGGCTCGATGCCCGAGCGTGGGGTGAACGCCGTGTACCGGGCGGCCCGTGCGGTGTCGACGCTCGAGGCGTTCCGGTTCGACGTGTCGCCAGACCCTCTACTCGGGCGTCCCACCCTGAACGTGGGCACCATCCGGGGCGGGCTGAACGTCAACTCGGTCCCGGACGAGGCGGTCATCGGGATCGACATTCGCACCGTGCCGGCACAGCGGCACGCGCAGGTGCGTGAGGACCTCGCCCGGGTGCTCGGCCCCGACGTCGAGCTGAGCGCCCGGGTGGACGTGCCCGGGGTGCGCACCGACGAGCAGGACCCGTTCATCCGCCTGGTGTACGAGCTCACCGAGCGACGGCAGGGGAAGTGGCCGGAGCCGGCCAGCGCACCCTACTTCACCGACGCGAGCATTCTGACGCCTGCGTTCGGCGGCATCCCCACCGTCATCCTTGGACCCGGGGAGCTGGTCCAGGCGCACCAGACCGACGAGTACGCCGTGGTTCGCTGCATCGAGGAGACCACCGACCTCTACCGCGAGCTGGGCCGCCGCTGGTGCGGCGCCTGAGGCGAGCGCTCAAGGAGTCCTGGGCATGGACCGCAGCAGCGACCGGAGGTCGCCAGTGGCTGCTCCGGGCCACCACCGTCACGCTCACGCCAGCCTGGGCGTGGACGGTCCTGCGTATCTGGGGTGTCGGCCCATGATCGCGCGCCGGCACCGTGGGCAGTAGAACGTCGCGTCGCTGCCGGCCACGCGCCCGTCGTACTCCTCGAATCGGATGTAGTCGGCGAGCCCGAGCCGCGCGCGCAGCGAGCCGGCATCGAAGGTGCAGTCCACCGGAGCCCACAGCCCCCACTCCGGTCCGTAGGGGCTGGGCACGGGCTCGCCGATCTGCACGCCGTGTCTCTCCAGCTCCGTCTCCAGAGGCTCGAGGTGTGCGCAGGTCCTGGGCATGGGAGGCTCCGCTCCCATCATGCCACGGGTGGAGATCAGCGACGGCGGCCGGGCCGGATCGGTCACCTATTGCGAGGGAGTCCACAGCGCCGACTTCTACTGGGAGTTCGCGCTCTCCCCTGCCCTGGCGATCATCACCGGGCCGAAGGCGGGCGAGTGGGAGCGCGCCTGCCCCTGGGCCACTGGACGTCAGGCGGAGGTCTTCGCCCACGTCGCTGGCGAGGTCGTCCGGCAGAAGGCGCCCGGAACCACCCCGGAGATCGATCTCGCCGCCGGGACCATCACCCTCCTCGAGCCCACGCGCACCCCAGGACGGAAGCGACGTGGCAAGTCGCCGGCCGGACCCCTCGACGCGGTGGGTGAGCTCGAGGATGACGAGCTCGAGGCGCTCATCGACCTCATCCTCGCCGAGGGCATGAGCGGACGCGCCGTCGATGCGCTCGCCCAGATCGATCGCCCCCGGGCAAGGGCGGCGGTCGAGGAGGCCGCGCGCGACCACCTCTCGGTGGACATCCGGCTCGCCGCGGCCGAGGCGCTGCACGCCCGCGGTCAGCTCGACCTCGAGCCGGTCCTCACCCGGGAGCTCCGGGCCCTGAACCTCCCATCGGACGGGCTCGCACGGGCGCTGCGGCTCGCCGAGGCCCATCCGACCGAGGCGGTGAAGCAGGCGCTCCTCTGGGCGAGCTGGAACCAGACCGGCTGGTGTGCGGGTCGGAGGCGGTCGGCGCGATGTCGGCCGTGCTCCTCGGTCTCGGGCTGCACCGGAGCTACTTCGAGCGGAAGTCCGCCTTCGACGCGCTCTGCCAGCGCGTGGAGATGACCCTCGACCCCGGGTAGGGTCGGCTTCAGGAGGACCGATGACTCGCCTGCGAGTCCAGAGCTTTGGCATCTCACTCGACGGATTCGGCGCCGGGCCCGGCCAGGACCTCGAGCACCCTCTGGGCGCCGGAGGGGAAGCGCTGCACGAATGGGTCTTCCCCACCCGGACCTTCAAGCGGATGTTCGGAAGCGGCGAGGGTACGACGGGAATCGACGACGACTTCGCCGCCCGGGGCTTCGAGAACGTCGGCGCGTGGATCCTCGGGCGGAACATGTTCGGCCCGATCCGCGGTCCCTGGCCCGACGACACATGGAAGGGGTGGTGGGGCGACGAGCCGCCGTACCACGTCCCGGTATTCGTGCTCACCCATCAGTCGCGGCCCTCGATCCCGATGAAGGGCGGGACGACCTTTCACTTCGTCACCGGCGGGATCCACGAGGCGCTCGACCGCGCGCGCGAGGCCGCTGGAGGGAGGGACGTCCGACTTGGAGGGGGCGTGTCGATGGTCCGGCAGTACCTGCGCGCCGGGCTGGTCGACGAATTGCACCTGGTAGTCTCGCCGGTCGTGCTCGGAAGCGGGGAGCATCTCCTGTCCGGAATCAATCTCCTCGAGCTCGGCTTACGGCCCACCGAGCACGTCGCATCGGAGAAGGCGCTCCACGTCGTGCTGACCCGTTCGTCGACCTGAAGTCCGCTGGCGGTCCGCAGGACACCGCTCGCTTCAGAAGCGGTGCCGGAACAGCGACGCATACGAGGGCAGCGCGTCGCGCCAGAACCGGATCTTCTTCCCCTCGGCGAAGCCGCGCGCCACGTAGTTGACCGGCACCTCCATCGGCGAGTGGCCGTTCCTGGCCAGCTTGCAGGCCAGCTCGATGTCCAGCTCGAAGCCGTTGGACTTCAGATCCAGCCCGTCGAGGCACTCGGCGCGGAACACCTTGAACATGGTGTTCACGTCGGTGACGCGCTGCTGGTAGAGCACGCTGTAGGTGCGGGCGAACACCAGCTGGGCGAAGTTGAGGAGTAGCCCGCGCACCGGCGTCGCCTCGAACTTGCGCACCTTCCAGTCGTCGAGGCCGAGACTGCGCGAGCCGAGCACGAAGGTGGCCTTGTGCTGGAGCAGCGGCTCGAGGAGAGCGTCGTAGTCGTCGATGTCGTACTCGAAGTCGGCGTCCTGGATGAGCACGATGGTGCCGGTGACGTGGGCCAGGCCGGTCCGCACCGCATGGCCCTTGCCACGCGGCCGGTCCTCGAGCACCAGGCGCACCCCGCGCCGGCCGGCGTAGCCCTCGACGATCGCCCGGGTCCCGTCGGTGGAATTGCTCTCCACGATGATCAGCTCGCGGTCGATCTTCAGCGGCTTGGCGAGCACCGCGTCGATGACCTCGGCCACGTAGCGGGCCTCGTTGTAGACCGGCAGCACGATCGACAGCTTCTCGCCGACATTCGCCTCGCCGGAGCGCCGGCCGAACACCGCCACCCGGTTGCCGGAGCGCACCGGCATCTCCACGTCCCCGAGCGGCGTGGAACGCAGCACGGTCGAGAGCGCCGGCTGGACCACGATGCGGGAGACGATGTCCCCGGCGTAGCGCGCGGTGCGCCTGACAGGAAGCGCATACTGAGTCTTGAGGACCAGCCCCATGCGCCCGGCCAGAGCGGTGAGGTTGCCGGTGCTGAGGAAGGTCGCCTTGTGGTCGAAGAACTGCGACCAGTACTTGCGCATCATCCGCGCCGGGATCGAGTCCGCGTTGGTATAGGTGACCACGAACAGCGTCTCCGGCGGCAGCGCCCCCACGAGGTGTGAGAGGACGGCGTGCGGAGCGGCCAGGGACTCCAAGAGCTCGGCCAGGATGACGACCTGTGGTTCCCGTGCCAGGTAGGGAGCGGCCCACTCCATGTCGGAGTCGAGCGCCAGGCGGGTGAAACGCGCGTCGTCGAAGCCGGCGACCTCCAGGCCGACCCGCGCCGCCGACGGCACCCGCGCGAACTCCGGCAAGTACCTTCCGAGGAGCAGCGTGCGCCGGAGCGGCGTTCCCCCGATGTGCTGGTGATCGCGCTCCACGCGCTGGAGCAGGCGCTCGAAGTCCTCGGACATGAGCTCCCGGTCACGCGGGTGCGAGAAGTTCTGGATTCGCTCGATGTCGAGGTCGTTGAACGGCCTCTCGCGCGTCGGGTTGACGTAGACCGCGCCGCAGGCGGTGCAGCGCACGAACCGGACGCCGGCGCGATGGAAGAGATAGCTCGCCCGGTCGGCCTGGCAGGCCGGGCAGTCCACGAAGCGGCTGTGGGCGCGGGCGGTTCGCACCGCCGAGGTGGGGGCGAACTGGAACGAGCGCGCCGGGTTGTCCGTCCGGGTCACGGCGAGAGGACCTCCGCAGGCCGCTGGCGGTGGTCCACGAAGGGGTGGGCCTCGAGGAACGCCAGCGTCTCGACGATGCTCTCCTCGATGCTGCGGGTGGGGGCCCAGCCGAGCGCGCGCAGGCGCCCGGTGTCGAGGAGGATGCGGGGCGAGTCCCCCACCCAGCCGCGCTCTCCGCCGAGGTGCACGATCCGCGGGTTCACGCCCAGGGTGGCGGTGATGACGGCGACGCTCTCATCGACCTCGATCCACTCCTGGTGCCCGAGGTTGAAGAGGTTGATCGGCTCCCGCGCCTGCTCGATGGCCAGCAGCATGCCGTTCACGCAGTCGCCGACGTGGAGGTAGCTCTTCCTCTGGCGGCCGTTGCCCAGCACCTCGAGGCGGGTGGGGTCGCGCCGCAGCCGGCGCCAGAAGTCGATGACGTGCCCGTGGGTGTAGCGGGCGCCGAGCAGCGAGACGAAGCGGAAGATCCACACCCGGAAGCCGTAGCCCAGCGCGTACGAGGTGAGGAGCCCCTCGGCGGCCAGCTTCGAGGTGGCGTAGATCGACGTCTGGATGGGGAACGGCGCGTCCTCGGGGGTGGGCACCACCGTGGCCTCGCCGTAGACCGAGCCGGTCGAGGCGAAGGCCACCTCGCGCACCCCCGCCGCGCGCATCGCCTCGAGCAGGTTCTGGGTGGCCACCACGTTCTGGTCGATGCACCTGCGCGGCTCGAGGAGGTTGTCCTTGATGTCGGCGTTGGCCGCCAGGTGGAACACGAAGTCGCAGCCCTCCAGGGCGCGCCCCGCGGCCACCGGATCGAGAAGGTCGGCCTCGACCAGGCGAGCACCCGCGGGCACGAACTGCCGCCAGCCGGTGGAGAAGTTGTCGAGGATGGTGACCTCGGCTCCCTGCGCCAGGAGCCGATCGGCGACATGGCTGCCGACGAAGCCGGCGCCTCCGGTCACCAGCACCCGCCGCCCCGCGAAGCTCGCCATCGACGCCGGTACGGCCATCAGCGTGGGCCGGAGCGCTTTCGCCAGGCCTCGTTGAACTCGGCGATGGTCTCGACGGTGCGCGGGTTCCACACCATCTTGCGCAGGATGTCCGGGGGCACGGTGACCACGTGGGCGCCCGCGTCGAGGGCCTCGTTCACGTCCATCAGGTGGCGGATGGAGCCGACGATGATCCGCGACCCCAGTCCCTCGCGGTCGAGGGTCCTGCGGGTGGCCTCGATCACCGGGCGCGCGTCGTAGCCCATGTCCCGGATGCGCCCCGAGAACAGGCTGACGTAGGTGGCCCCCGAGAGGGCCGCCAGGTAGGCCTGGTTGAAGGCCATCAGGCAGGTGACGTTGGTCTTCACCTCGCGCCGCCGCAGCCCGTGGAGGACCCGCAGCCCCACCTCCGAGAACGGCACCTTGACGGTGATCCGCTGCGGATCCCAGGCGTGATAGCCGACCGCCTCGGCCATCATCTCCTCCTCGGACTCGGTGGTGAGCTCGACCGAGACGTCGCCGGTCGACGCCGAGAGCACCTCGCGGATCACCTCTGCGAGGTCGGCCCCCGGTGACTCACGGGAGATGATCAGGGGATTGGTGGTCACCCCGGAGAACGAGCCCCAGGAGAAGAGCGCCTTGATTTCCTTCGGATCGGAGCTGTCTACGAACAGGGCCACGGTCTCCTCCTACTACATCCGCCCGGCGATCGCCGTGGCGATCTCCAGCAGCGTCGGCCCATGCACGTCGGCACCGAGGTCGGGGCGCTCGCGCAGGGGGCAGAGCTCGCAGCGCGACGTCGGCACGAGCAGCGCCGTGCGCAGCCCCGCGGCCCGCCCCGCCTCGACGTCGGCAGGCGAATCCCCAATGGCCCAGGAGCGGGCCGCGTCGCCCCGCAGACGCGCGAGCAGAGACCGGAGCATCCCCGGCCGCGGCTTCCGGCAATCGCAGGTCCGCACCAGAGCTCGGATCACCCCCCGGGCCGCCCTGCGGGTGGTGCTCGCACACCTCCACGGCGGCGATGGACACGCCCTGCGCGTCGAGCAGCGCGAGGAGGGCAGCGTTGGTGCGGGCCACCGCGGCGCGGGAGATCTGCCCCTTGGCCGGACCCGGCTGGTTGGTGGCCATGGCCAGCACGAAGCCCGCGCCGGCGAGCGCCCGCAGTCCCTCCACCGCGCCGGGGAGGAGGCGCAGCTGGGCGGGGTGGAACGCGGTCACGATTGTGCCCGTCTCCTCGTCACGCACCAGGTCGATGAGCGTGCCGTCGCGGTCGAGGATGGCCAGCGGCAAAAGCCCGCTCACCGGAGGCTCTCCCACTTGGTCGGCGTGCGCTGCAGCTCGGGGTGACTCACCAGCAGGTGCCACACCACCGCGCACATCCCCTCGGTGTGCGGGGTGACCCGCTCGGCGGCCACGGTGGGGATGAGCACGCAGGCCTCCGCCAGCGCGCGGGTGCTGCCTCCGTCCCGCCCGACGATGCCGAAGATGTGGGCGCCCACCTCGCGCGCGTGCTCCAGGGCGCGAACCAGGGCCACGCTCACGTTCCGCTCGCGGCTCCCACCGCCCACCGAGAACACCAGCACCCCGTCGCCCTGGCGCAGGCGCGAACCGCGCAGCCACTCGACGAAGCAGGAGTCCCAGCCGTCGTCGTTGATGCGCGCGGTGAGCTCGCTCACGTTGTCGGTCGGGGCGTAGGCCTCGAATCCGCAGAGCTTCCGGAAGTCGTTGACCGCGTGGCTGGCGTGGCCGGCGCTCCCCCCCACGCCGAGCACGAAGAGGCGCCCGCCGTCGGCACGGACGCGGGACAGGCCGGTGGCCACTGCCTCGATGGCGGCAGGGTCGAGCCTGGCGAGGATCTCGGCGCTCTCGGCGAGGTAACTGGCAGTGAAGCTCACGGGAGGTCCCTAGGAACGGTGGAAGTTGGCCATGATGCGGGCGCCGTCGAAGTCGAAGCGGAAGCGCATCGGGCGCAGCCCGCGGGCGGTGAGCGCCTCGTGGACCCGGCGGCGCTCCGCGGGGCGGACGTAGAACATGAAGAAGCCCCCGCCCCCGGCGCCCATCAGCTTGCCGCCGATGGCGCCCGCCTTGCGGGCGGCCTGGTAGTGCTCGTCGATCACTCCGTCGGTCATCGCCTCGGTCAGGCGGCGCTTCTGCGTCCAGTGCTCATGCAGCATCTCGCCGTAGGAGTCGAGCTCGCCGGCGAGGAGGATGCGCCGGGTCTCGTGGCCCAGCGCCTTGATCCGATGCATGCGCTCGATGGCGGCGTCGCGGTTCTCGACGATGGCGCTGGCCTGCTGCGCCAGCACCGACGAGGCGGCCCGCTCCACCCCGGAGTAGAAGATGACCAGCTTGGTCTCCAGCTCGTCGATCACCTCGTCGCGGAGATCGAGCCGCTCCACCTCGACGCGGCCGTCGGGGTGGAAGGTCATCGCGCTGATGCCGCCGTACGCGGCGATGTACTGGTCCTGCTTGCCGATGGGCTCCCCGAGGACGTCGATCTCGAGATGGCAGGCCTCCCGCGCCAGCTGCTCGGCCGGCACCGACTCGCGCCGGAAGGCATGGAGGCCGTTGAGGAGCGCCACGGTGAAGCTCGAGGAGCTGCCCAGGCCGGTGTTGGCCGGTACGTCGGCCAGACTGTGGAGCTCGAGGCCGCCGGTGAAGCCCATCCCCTCGAGCGCGGCGCGGAAGATCCGGTGGCGGATCTTGTCCACCGAGTCCACGGTCTCGGTCTCCGAGTAAGCCAGGCGGATGGTGTCGTAGAAGCGCCGGGCGACGCAGACGAACACGAACTTGTCCACGGCGGCGGAGACGACGAAGCCGCCGTGCTCGCGGGAATAGGAGGGGAGGTCGCTGCCTCCGCCCCCCAGCGAGAAGCGGACCGGCGCGCGGGAGACGATCATCGGGAGCTTCGCAAGTGGTGGTCGAGGTCGGCCCAGCCGGCCGGGGAGCCGATCTGGAAAAACCTCTCACGGACCACGAGGGCGCGCAAGCGCCCCCGCCCCGCCAGATCTTCTTGTAGCCGGTCGAGGCCGAGCGGCACGCCCGGGGGCAGCACCTCGACCACCTCGCGCCGCAGGGCGGTGGCGCCATAGTCGATGTGATCGAACTCCGGGCCAGCGGGGTGCTTCCGGTAGCGGAGCACCCACGCCCCGTCGGTCACCACGTTGGAAGGCTCGAAGCGCCCGGCGTTCCGGTAGACCGCCATCACCCCCTCGCAATCGGCGTGACCCTCCAGGAGCCGGAGCGGCTCTCCGTAGTCGAAGGGCAGATAGCTGTCGCCGTAGGTCACCAGGAATCGGGGCGAGAGCAGCGGCAACGCCGCCCGCAGCGCGCCCGCGGTCCCGAGCAGCCGGCCGGGCTCCTCCACCGCGTAGCGCACCGAGAGGCCGTGTCGCGCGCCATCGCCTACGTGGTCGCGGATGGCCTGGCCGAGGTGGGCGATGCACAGGACCACCTCGCCGATGCCCGAGCCCGCGAGCAGCTCCAGCTGCCAGTCGATGAAGGGGCGGCCGCCGACCTCGAGCATCGACTTGGGGACCCGCTCGGTGTGTGGATGCATCCGCGTGGCCAGGCCGCCGGCGAGCACCACCGCTTGCATCGGGGACCCGTTGCTCACTGCACCCGCCGGATGACCCAGGGATGTTTCCACGGATTGGCGCCGTGGGGCTCGAAGGCCTCGTGGACCTCCTGCCCCGGGAACCGGGCCGCCACCTCCGCGGCCGACACCCTCGCCGGCACCGAGAGCAGCAGCGGCGAACGGTCGAAGAACATGCCGTTCCGGGCATAGCGCGTGGGCCACTCGGCGCGGAGGATCACCACTCCGGAGCGGACGCCCTGCCGGGCCAGCTCCTCGGACAGGCCGGTATGCACCTTCACCTCGGGGATGCGCCGCTCGAGGTACGAGGCGATCAGGAACAGCGGCGCGATCCAGATGCCCACCCCCACCACCCAGCCCATGCGCCGTCCGAGCTGCCGCCTGACGAAGGCGGCGGCGGTGCTCCAGCCGGCGGCGGCCAGGAAGGCCAGCGGCAGCAGCAGCATCGAGAGATAGCGGGGGCGGGGGCTGTCGTCGGGCTCGTTGAAGGTCAGCAGGACGGCGGCCACGAACAGGGCGATGAGCACCCCGAAGAAGCGCTGCAGCGGCGCCGTTCGCCCCTCGCCGGCCGCCTGCTCCCGCCGGAGCGCCACCCACCCCAGGCAGGCCAGGAGCGCCGCGCCGGGGACCGTCCACTGGAAGAAGAACGTCTCCAGCTCGGCCAGGTGGTGGAAGATCTGGAGGGGCTCGACCACGTGCAGCGGGTGGATGTTGCTGACCGAGCCGCTCTCTCCGTAGATGGCCACGAAGCCCGGGATGTCGGCCTTGTACCCGTCGGTGAAGGGCGAGCCGAACTGAAGCTTGTTGTACCAGAGGTCGAGCGCGACGAAGGGCAAGGAGCTTCCGCCGGCGATCAGCAGTGGCCGGAGGCTGCCGAAGGCGATCAGCGACAGCCCCAGGAGCGCGCCATCCACCGGCCGGATGAGGAACACACACCCGACGCACAGTCCGAACAACACCAGATATCCGTCGCGCCGCGACCGCGCCCACAGGGCCACCGCCAGCGTCGCCAGCGCGCCGAAGAGCAAGGTGGGGGTGTGGGAGAGGAAGGTCGCTGCCTGGTAGGCGAAGAGCGGCGCCGCCGCCAGGAACGCCACCGCCAGGAAGGCGCGCCGGGCGTCGAGCACCGCCCGGGTGGCGAACCAGAACGCCACCAGGGCCAGCACGCCCTCGAGCGGCGTCACCAGCCAGGGGACTCCGGCCCGCACGCCGAGGGAGAGGAGCGTGGCCGTGCCCGGCGGGTACTTGCTGCGGACGTAGGCGTCGATGACCACGTGGTCCACGGCGGCCCAGTCGGCGTAGGGCGGCGCCCGGGCCTTGAGCGCGCCGCGCGCGAACCCCTCGGCCTGGAGCAGCATCGAGTACTCGTCGCCGGCGTAGGGGTAGCCCTGCAGGGCGACCCGCGCCAGCAGCGCGTAGAAGACGCCGGCGACGACGATGAGCAGCGCCGCGCGCCGCCCGTAGCGGGGAACGCCCTTTCGAGGCTCGATCGGATCGCGCCTCTCCGCTCGCACCTCGGGTTCGGCGGGAGCGAGCTCGGTGGCAGACGAATCCGTACCGGACGTTGGGTTCACGGATTTCTTTTGACCCCGCTCGCGGGCCACGGTCAACGCCGTCTCGACGAAACCAGGGGGCTTGCGCTCCCGCTCTCCCTGCGGGTACTCCACCGACCGCGCTCGTGCGGAGGCCGCGCCCGATGGTGTCTCGACGATGAGCCGATGAGCCTGCCCTCTCCGGAGCGCCCGCGCGGGCCGAGCGCCCCTGCCGCCGAGGACGGCGGCGCCGCCCGGCCATTCACCCCGGCGGCGAAGCGGCTGTGGCCGTGGGTCGGCTGGCTCCTGCTCTCCTTCGGGCTGTGGAACAGCTGCGCTTCCCACGCGGACGCCCGCCGGAGCGATGCGCAGCTCGCCCGGGGCGACCATCGACTCACCCCGGCCTTCGCGCTGGCCGCTCTGCGCGGCGCGGGCACCGACGATGGCGACATCAGCCGCTACCTGGCGTACGCCAACGCCACCCTGGGGCGGCCCTACCAGCCCTTCTACCTGCGGCCGCTCGAGGGCTGGACCGGGCCCCAGCCCGACAAGGCCGCCGGCCCCGATCCCGACGATCCGCGCCAGACGCCGCCTCGGCGTCCCGACCGACCGCTCGTGCCCTATCGGGACTTCTCGGTCGAGTACCCGCCGGGCCTCTTCCTCCTGGTGCTGCCGCCGGCGCTGCTGGGTCTCGACCTCGACGGCTACCGCCTGGTGTTCTCGTGCTGGATGGCGCTGCTCCTGACGGTGGCGCTGCTGGCTGCCATCCGCATCGGACGGGTGCTGCGGCCGCTGGCGGCTCCGTCGCCGGTGGCGGTGGCGACGCTCCTGGGGCTGGCGCTGGGGACCGTCGCCGTGCGGCGGTTCGACGCCATCGTCTCCCTCTCGCTGTGCCTGCTCCTCGACGGCTGCCTGCGGCGCAAGCCGGTGCTCTCCGGGCTCGCGCTCGGGGTGGGGCTGGTCGCCAAGGTCGTGCCCGTCCTCGTGCTCCCGGTGGCGCTCGTCCACTGGGGTGCCCAGCGGCGCTGGCGGGAGCTGGCGGTGGCAGCGGGGGTGACCGGCGCCGTCGTCCTGGGGGTGGGAGCACCGTTCCTCCTGGCGGCCGGCAGCCACCTCCTGGATCTGTTGCGCTATCACGCCGGGCGGCCGCTGGAGGTGGAGAGCACCGGTGCGGCGCTGCTCACCATCGGGCGCTTCTTCGATCCAGCCTCGGCATGGCGGGTGGAAGCCTTCGGCTTCGACAACGTGGTGGGCCCGGCGGATCGCTTCCTGCTGCCGCTGGCGGACGTCGCGCCGCTCGTGGCCACGGCAGGCATCGCCGCCTGGAGCCTGGTGCAGACGCGGGCGGCGCTGCGGGGAGCGGACGGGGAGCGGGTCTCCGGCGAGATCCTGGTGCGCGCCGCGTGCGCGACCCTGGCGGCGACCATGACCCTGGGGAAGGTGTTCAGCGCGCAATACCTGACCTGGCTGCTACCGGCGGGCGCGCTGGTGTCGGTCCTCGACGCCGGCAGCCGGCGGCGGACGGCCATCTACTTGCTGGCGGCGGCCATGCTGCTGACCCAGCTCAACCAGCACGTCTTCTACGGGCTCCTGGGGCGCGGGCCAGAGCCGTTGCTGGGGGTGCTTGTCCTGGCAAGGAACGCGCTGGTGATGGCCTGGGCGGTGTGGATCCTCGTGCCACGACCGGGCTCGCGTTCCTCCGCCGGGAGCTCGACCCCCTAGCTGACTGCGGCCGCCCGGACCTCACCGACTGCAGCCCCGTCGACACCCTGACCCGGACCTCGACTGCGGCCGCGGCCTGACCAAGCTGACTGCGGCCGCCCGGACCTCACCGACTGCAGCCCCGTCGACACCCTGACCCGGATCTCGACTGCGGCCGCGCCCTGACCAAGCTGACTGCGGCGGCCCGGACCTCACCGACTGCAGCCCCGTCGACACCCTGACCCGGATCTCGACTGCGGCCGCCGCCTGACCAAGCTGACTGCGGCCGCCCGGACCTCACCGACTGCAGCCCCGTCGACACCCTGACCCGGACCTCGACTGCGGCCGCCCTGACCAAGCTGACTGCGGCCGCCCGGACCTCACCGACTGCAGCCCCGTCGACACCCTGACCCGGATCTCGACTGCGGCCGCCCTGACCTAGCGGTCTCTCCGCCTGAGCTGCTCCACGGCATGATCGCAGGCGCGAACGGTGACCGCCATCTCGGTGAGGGTCGGGTTCTGCCATCCGGACGTCGGCCAGCACGCCCCGTCGGTGACGAACAGGTTCTGCACGTCCCAGCTGCGACAGCTCGGGTCGACGACCGAGCTGCGCGGGTCGGTGCCCATCCGGGCGCCGCCCACCTCGTGGACGAACATCCCCGGCGTGGAGAGAGTCCATTCCTTCTGCATCTTCCGGATGTGGCCAGTGACGAAGGGGGTGTGGAACAGCTCGGTCACCTCGGCGCACCGTCCCCCGCCCGCCTCGACGATCTCCCGCGCCGCGGCCCGGGCTGCGCGCGCGAGGACCAGGTCCTCGTCCTTCCACTCGCAGACGATGTGCGCCGCGGGGATGCCCCAGGCGTCCTTCAAGATGGGATCGATCTCGATCCGGTTGTCGCGGTGGGGCAGCGTCTCGGAGCGCGCGCAGAGGAACCCGAAGGCCGCCTCCTTGTGCCTCCGGAGGAAGCTCGGCACCGGCAGCCGCTGGATGCCGCCCCACAGACCGAAGCCGCGGAGATAGGGCTCCCGCCTCGCTCCGAGGTTCTGGTACCGGGGAATCATGATGCTGTCGCTGCCCAGCAGCTCGAACGGGCCGCCGGTGTCCGGCACGCCGGGCAGGTAGAAGTAGACGTTGCCCGCGCTGTGGTCCATCACGTGGCGCCCGAGCACCCCGGAGGCGGCACCGATGCCCGCGGGGTGGGCGTTGCTCCGCGAGTTCATGAGAATCCGCACGCTCTCCAGGGACGACGCGCAGAGGAAGACCAGCTTGCCCTGCGCCTCCTCGGTGCGGCCGGTCTCGAGGTCCACGAACTCCACCCCGGTGGCGCGCGTGCCGTCCGGGGTCACCAGGACGTGGGCGACGACCGCGCCACTTCGCAGGGTCAGCCGGCCGGTCTCCTCCGCGGCCCGGAGCGTCGTCGCCGGGCTCGAGATGCGCGAGAGCGCCTCGCCCTTCTCCGGCGGCCGCCGGGCGAACAGCCCCCGGGAGATGATGACCCGCCGCTCGGGAAACACCCGCTCCACCCGCTCCTTGAACAGGCGCTCCGCCGGGGTCATCGGTCGTGGCTCGAGGAACTCCCCGTCGGGCAGCTGGGGGAGCCCCTCGCGCGAGCCGTGCACCCCGAGCAGCCGCTCCAGCTCGGAGTAGTGCGGCGCGAGGTCGGCGTGGGAGATGGGCCAGTCGGGGCCGAATCCGTCACGGCTCGCCGCCTTGAAGTCGAAGTCCGAGAAGCGGGGCGTCACCGCGTCCCACACCAGGGTGCGGCCGCCCACGCGGCGCGAGCGGATCCACCGGAACGGCTTGTCCGGTGGGGTGGAGTACGGGTTCTCCACGTCGTCCACGAAGAAGTCGGGGTTGGTGGCCCAGTAGGTGGGGTGGCTCTTCTGCACCTCCTGCCGGTGCGAGACGAGATGCCGGTAGAGCTGCTTCACCCCATTGGTGAGGAACGAGCCGTGGTCGCTCCGGCGCGTGACCGGCGTCCCGGCCTCCAGCACCAGGACGCGCAGCCCCGCCCGGGTGAGTTTCCATGCTGCTGCGCCACCGGTGGCGCCCGAGCCGACCACGATGGCGTCCCATTCCTCCACGGACCCGTTCATCCCTCGAGCGCCCGGGCCTCGCCGGGGGACAGGCGCAGCTCGGCGGCGGCGAGATTCTCGCGCATCTTCTCCACGGTGCCCGCGGCGACCACCGCGGACACCGGGAACGGCTGGGAGAAGAGGTAGGCCAGCGCGACCTGCGCCGCCGTCCAGCCGCGCTCCCGCGCCAGCGCCCGCGCCCGCTCCCGCCGGGCGACGTTCGCCGGGCTGCCGTAGCACCCCCCGACCTGGTCCGAGGTGAGGAATCCCGACCCGAGAGGAGACCAGGCCAGCACGGGAAGTTGCTCCCGGGCGTGGAAGCCACGCGCCTCGCGGTTCGACGGCCCGGCGATGCTCACCGAGCCAGCCCAGGGCGGTCGCACCCAGTCCACGAGCGAGAAGTGTGGGCTGCTGGCGGCCATCGGCGGAAGGCCTTCCTCGGCGGCCGCAGCCTGGATTGCCTCGATGCGCCCGATGGTCCAGTTCGAGACGCCCCAGCCCCGCATCTTCCCCGCGCGGTGCGCCGCGGCGAGCATCCGCACCATCGGCTCCACCGGCGCCGCGGGGAAGTCGCGGTGGAGCAGGTAGAGGTCGAGCCGGTCGACCCGGAGCCTGCGCAGGCTGGCGTGGAGGTCCGCCGAGAGCGCCGCCGCGGTGAGGCGGTTCGGGCGCACGCCCGGGTAGGGGTGACCGCCCTTGCCGATCAGGAAGAGCCGCTCCCGGAGGCCGCGCGTGGCCAGCCACTGCCCGAGCAGCCGCTCGGTCCCCCCGAGCTGGTACGACGCGGCGAGATCGAACGCGGTGCAGCCCGCGTCCACCAGCGCGTCCAGCGTCCGCAGCTCTTGCTCCCGCCGCGAACGACGCAGGAGCCGGTCGGGGAGGACGAAGCCCAGGCGCGCGGTACCGACCACGATGCGGGGGATCAGCGCCATGCCGCCGCCGTCACGGCGCGACCTCCACCCCGCCGGCCGCTGTCCGCCGAAGTCCGGGGACGGCCACGGTGACCGCCGCGCACAGCAGCCCGAGGGCGATCTGCGCCGCGTGGATGAGCAGCGCGAGCGCGGCGGCGCTGGCGGCGGTGAGGGCCAGCGCGCCGGCGCCCACCACCAGCGTTGCCTCGGTGGCTCCGAGCTGACCGGGGAGGAAGTCACCGATCGCGCTGCCGATGATCAACGCCCCACGGGTGACCAGCACCCGCCCCGGCCCGGACGGCTGACCGATGGCGGCGAGCGCCACGGCGCACTGGGCCACCTGCGCCACCCGGCCCGCCGATTCCCAGACCAGAGAGCGGGCGAGCTCGGCCCGCGAGGCACCCACCACCGCGTCGAACGCCAGCCCGAACCGCTCCAGCCGCTTGATCAACCCGCCGAGGAGGCGGCCCAACCTGGCCCGCTCATGGGCGACCAGGATGCTGCCACCGGCCACCGCGGCGACGAGGCCGTTGGTGAGGATGAGCCCCGCCGCCACTCCCGGGCCGAGCAGCGCCACCGCGGCCAGCAGCACGGGCACCACGATCACCGCAGTGGAGAGGAGCACGATGCCCTGCATCTGCACCGCGGCCACCGCCGCCCTCGCCCCGCCGGTGTTCCGGCTCAGGAGCACGGCACGGGCGGCCTCGCCCGAGCCCCGGCCCATCGGCACCACCAGCCCCACCGCGTAGCCCAGGGCGCCGGCCCGCACCCACTGTCGGACCGGAACGCGACTGCCAGCCGACCCGTAGAGGGCCCGCAGCGCGAGCGTGCTGCAGCCGACCATCACCGCCTCGAGCCCGGCCAGCGCAGGCAGGGCGTGCGCGCTGGCCCCGAGGGAGGCGAGCACCGCCCGGGCTCCGGCCGCCCAGACCGAGAGCACCAGCACGCCGGTCCCCACGACCGCGCAGGCGATGCGGACCAGTGGTCGCCCGAACAGCCCCGGTCCTCCCTCGCTCATCCCGCCCTCGCCCGCACCAGCACCTCGGGCAGGCGCATCCAGACCCGGGCGAAGGCCTCGGCGTAGGCCTCGACCAGCGGCCGCGGCTGCGGCGCGATGGGGTAGGTCTGCGAGAACAGGCAGAGCGACCGGTCGAGGATGGCCCGCGTCACCGGGTACTGGGCGAGGTCGTAGCTCACCGGAGGGCCAGCCTGCGCTGCGCGGTCCGCCTCGAGCCGCCGGAACAGCGTTTGCCCGGGCACGGGCTGCGTCTGCCAGAGCACCACCTCGCAACCCTCGGCCCGGAGCGCACGCAGCACGGCGTCACGCACCTCCGCCGGCCCGGCGTCCACCCCCAGCCTCGAGGCGTCCAGCTGCACCCGGTACTTGTGGAAGGCCGGGACACGATCCGCTGGGACCTCGGGCGGAGTCACCCCCGGCAGCGCGCGCAGCCGCCGGCTGAGGAGCTCGGCGTTGGCCAGCGCGTTGGCGTTCCAGTGCTCCAGCCGCCGGAGCTGGGCCCGGGCCACCGCGGCGGAGAGCTCGCTGGTGCGGTAGTTCCAGCCGATGGCCGCCGAGTCATAGGCGCGGTTGCCGTCGAGGGCATGCCGAAGGTCGTAGCTGGCCTCGTCCTCGGGGCGGCTGTCCTCCCCGAACATCCGGGCGGCGTGGGCGCGCCGGTAGACCGCCTCGTCCTCGGTCACCAGGAGCCCGCCCTCGCCCGAGGCCATGCTCTTCGAGGACTGCAGGCTGTACGAGCCAGCGAGCCCGACGGTCCCCGCGATCCGGCCGCGATAGCGCGCGCCGATCGCCTGGGCCGAGTCCTCGATGAGGAGCAACCCCCGCCGCTCGACGGTGTCGGCGATGGGCTGCAGCTCGCAGGGCACCCCGTGCAGGTGGACCGGGACGATGGCCCGGGTGCGCGGGCCGATGGCCGCCTCCACCCCGGCGGGGTCCAGGCCAAAGGTACGCGGCTCGACGTCGACGAACACCGGCACCGCCCCCTGGTGCAGCACCGCCATGGCAGTGGCCACGAAGGTGAAGGCAGGGACGATGACCTCGTCGCCGGCCTGGACCCCGGCGCCGATCAGCGCCAGGTGGAGCGCCGAGGTGCCGCTGTTGGTCGCCAGGCAGTACCGCGCGCCGACGAAGGTGGCGAACTCGCGCTCCAGGCCCCGCACCTCGGGGGCCAGCTGACCGGAGAGGACGCCGCGGTCCAGCACCCCGAGGACCGCCCGGCGCTCGTCCTCGCCCAGGACCGGCCAGCGGACGTGCGTCCCCGCCGGGACGGCCGGGGTGCCCCCGTGGATGGCCAGGGGCTGCACGCTAGACCGCGGCGCGAAGGCGGCGGGCGACCTTCTCCACCCACTCCTGGAGGAGGGCGTTCTGCTTGAACAGGTCGTTCACCGCGCGCTCGCCCTCGCGGTGGTAGGGCGCCTTGAAGAAGAGCGAGAACTGACGCTGGATGCCCCGCTCTCCGCAGCGCTGGGCCACGTCCATCAGGCGTACCAGATCGACCACCAGCGGCGCGGCGAGGATCGAGTCCTTGCAGAGGAAGTTGATCTTGATCTGCATCCGCTCGCCGAGGAACCCCAGGACGTCGATGTTGTCCCAGGCCTCCTTCTCGTCCCCGCGGGGGCGGTAGTAGTTGATGTGGACCTGGTGGTCGGTGACCTCGTAGCCGAGGATCTCGTCCAGCACCGAGAGCTTGCTCGCGACCTTGGTCTTGTTGCTCTCCGGATCGTCGAGCACCCGGCCGTCGTTGTTCCCCAGGATGTTGGTGGAGAACCAGCCCTGAACATGGAGCTGCCGCACGGCGAACGCCGGGGCGAGCGCGGTCTTGAGCAGCGTCTGACCGGTCTTCCCGTCCTCACCGGCGATGGGGATGCCCGCGGTCTCGGCCAGCGACTCCAGCGCCGGCACCTTGGTCAGGCTGGGGGTGAAGTTGACGTGCCCCGCTCCGAGCTTGCAGGCCAGGTACAGGTACTTCATCGCCGGGCTGATCCGCTCGTCGCTGCGGGACAGGCCCGCCTCGAAGGCGGCCACCGTGCGATGCACGTCCGAGACCTCGGCGTGCCGCTCGGTGGAGCCGAGGTTGACGATGATCAGCCGGTCGAGCTTGTTGGCTGCCTTGAAGTCCTTCACGTTGCGGGTGAGGAGATCCAGCTCCTCGCGGTGGCTCTTGGCGGTGACCACGTGGTTCGCGTCCTCGGTGCCGAGGAACTTCTCGGAGACCACCCCCGGCCACGGCTTGATCGCCCGGAGCTCCGGCTCGACCTTCCGGAGCAGGTGCTCGGGCACGATTCGCTCCCGGAGGGCCGCCTCGAAGATGTTGGCGTCCCGGATGTCCCAGCCGCCGAAGACCAGGCTGTCCAGGGGGGCGCAGGCGAGGGTCTGCGGCAGGCCTCCGGTCTCGGTGACCATCCCGATGCGTGGAGCCAGCCCGCGCTTCATCAGGGCGACGCCCGCGATCACCGTGCTGGCCACGGCACCACCCGCGCCGACGAAGCAGACTCCCAACCGGCTCATGCACGCTCCCAGGGCAACTCGATCAATGTCGCATATTTTACGAGGATGTCCCGCTTAGAATTCTCCACAACCCTCGGGAACTTCTGCTGCGGGCTCCTCCGGCCAATGTCTTCCATGAACCGCCTGGCGCCGCCAGGTGGCAGGGAGAACAGGGCGGGAGGCAGGATGGCCACGTCCGACGTCCGGTGCTCGCGGTAGACGCGGTTCTGGGCGCAGAGGCTCTCGTCGAAGGCGCGGGCGAAGCGGCGCGGGTCGGCGGGCGGCTGATCGAACTCGACGAAGATCTGGTACCGCCCCTTCGCCGTTCCCGCCACTCCGACCTCCGCCCCGGCGGAGAACTCCACCACCGAGCACGAGGCAGCCCGCACGGCGGCGTCCATGGCCCGCTCGATCTCCACGAACGAGACCAGCTCCTGGGTGAGCGAGAGCACGCCCGAGGTCCGCCCCACGAACTCCAGGCGGTGCGGGAAGACGCTCTGGAACTGCACCAGGTCGCCGATCAAGTAAGCGAAGAGGCCGGAGGAGGTGCTCACCGCGATCGAGTAGTCGACGCCCGGCTCCACCTCCCAGAGGGGAACGCGGGGCGCGTCGGGCTTGTCGTGCTCGTCCGCGGGGACGAACTCGAAGAACACCCCCCGGTCGGGAACCACGAGCATCCCCGGCTCACCGATGCGATCGGTGACCGCGAAGATGCCGCCCTCGGTGGCGTTGTAGTTGTCCATGACCACGATCGGGTGCCCGACCCGCTTCTCGATGACAGGCCGGTAGGGCTCGGCGTTGATTCCACCCCCGAAGAGGACTGCCAGGTTCGGCCACAGCTCGGACACGGTGCTCACCGGTCGCCCGCGCGCGGCCGCCGCCCGGAGCACCTTGTCGAAGAACACCGAGAACCAGCAGGTGGTGCCGGACAGGGCGCGGACGTCGTGCTCCAGGTAGGCCGCCGCCATCTTTTCCAGCTTTTCATCATAATCTGGAATATCTCGAAGTTCTGCTGTCGGGAGCACCCCGTCCCGGACGGGCCAAGGCACATGTCGTTGCATCAGCCCTGGATTGTTGGTGTTGCTCACCGGACCGTCCGGCCGGAGGGTCGAGGGCGGGAAGAGCCCCAGGGTGTAACCGCCAAGGAACCGGGCGTGCCCGACGTGAGTCACGTACCGCGCGACCACGTCGAAGGCCGACTTCTGCTGCCACCGGATCTGCCGCTCCGAGATCGGCAGGAACTTGTGCTGGGCGAGCGTCTGCGAGCTTCCCGATGATTGGCCGTAGAAGCGGATCAGCCCCGGCCAGAGCACGTCGTGGGCGCCGCGGCGCATCCGCTCGAGGTACGGCTCGAAGTCGGCGTAGGTCCGCAGCGGCACCCTCTCCCGGAGGTCGGAGTGGGTCGACACCTCGGCGAGCCGGTGCGCGCGGCCGAATTCCGTCCGGGCGGCCGCCCGACAGTTCTCCCTCAGTGCTGCGAGCTGGACCTCTCGTAGACGGTTGCGGTCGCCGGCAAGCCGGTCCCAGGCCATGACCCGCGCAGACGCCGCCGTCCAGGCCAGCGGGCCGATGACCCTTCCGCCGCGACGAACTTTCATGAATCGACGAGGGCGCTGCGTAACACCCGGAGACTGCTCTGGCAACGGGCAAGCGGGCCCGGGTGGGTACTCCCAAGGGTCAAGGGCGAGCGTGTTAAGAGGAGTCGCCCCACCCGGTGGGTGACCCCCCTCGATGGCGTCGACCGAACCACCCCTGACAGAGGCGGCTCCTCCCGCGCCCCCCGAGCCCCTCGCAGCCAAGGTGGCGCGGGCGCGCGACGCCCAGGAGGCCTGGAGGCACACCCCCTTCGACGAGCGGGTGACGTGCCTGACCCGCGCGGCGAGAGAGATGCTCACCCGACGCCAGGAGGCAATGGCGCTGGTCGAGCAGGAGATCGGCAAGGTCCACGCCGAGGCGCTCTTCAACGAGGCGCTGGGTCCGCTGGACGCGGTGAAGGGCTGGGCCAGCGTGCTCGGGCCCGCGCTGGCGCGGCGGAGGGTTCCGCTCAATCCGCTCGGGTTTCCGGGCAAGCGCGCCTACGTGGACGCCGTGCCCCGGGGGGTGATCGCCATCATCGCGCCCTGGAACTTTCCGGTGGCCGGCCTTTACCGGTCGGTCTTCCCGGCGCTGATGGCCGGCAACGCCATCGTGCTCAAGCCGAGCGAGTACTCGCCACGCTCGAGCGGATGGTTCGCCGAGCGGCTCGCCGCGCACCTCCCCGCGGGCGTGGTGCAGGTGGCGTCCGGGGATGGCTCGGTGGGTGCGGCGCTGCTCGACGCCGGGCCGGACGGCTGCGTCTTCACCGGGTCCACTGCCACCGGGCGACGGGTGGCGATCCGGTGCGCCGAGCGGGGAATCCCCTGCAGCGCCGAGATGGGGGGCAAGGACCCCGCCATCGTCCTCGCCGACTGCGACCTCGAGCGCACCGTGGCCGGCATCACCCACTGGGCGCTGTGCAACGCCGGGCAGGCCTGCGGGGCGATCGAGATCGTCTACGCCGAGCGCGGCATCGCCGATGCGCTGGTGGAGCGGCTGCGCGAGGTCTGGACGGAGCTCCGCGTGGGCCCGGCCCACGGCACATCCGCCGACGTGGCGCCGCTGGCCAACGCCCGGCAGCTGGAGGTGGTGCGGCAGCAGGTCGAGGAGGCGAAGGCACGCGGGGCCACCGTGGTATGCGGGGGCGCTTCGCTCGGGGAAGGGTTGTGGTTTCTGCCCACCGTGCTCGACCACTGCACCGAGGCGATGTCGGTGGTGCGCGAGGAGACGTTCGGCCCGGTGCTGGCCATCATCCGGGTGGAAGGTCCGGCCGAGGCCATCCGCGCCGCGAACCAGCTGCGCTACGGACTGGGCGCCTCCATCTGGACCGGCGATCTGGCCCGGGGTCAGCGCCTGGCGGAGCGGCTCGACTACGGCGTGGTGAGCGTCAACAACCACTCGTTCACCGGCGCAGTACCGAGCCTCCCCTGGTCCGGCACCCGGGCCACCGGATTCGGCGTGGCCAACAGCGCGCTGGCGCTGGCCACCCTCGTCCGGCCACGCACCCTGGTGGTCGACCGCCGTCGCGACCCGGAGCTCTACTGGATGCCCTACGACGAGACCCTGGTGGAGCTGGGCGACGTCCTGGCCGATCTCCAGACCAGCCGGCTCGACCGCGCCTGGAAGCTGCCGGGGCTCATGCGCCGACGGATGCGGGCGCTGCGGGCCTTCTTCCGCAGGCGGCGCTCATCCGAGCTGCGGTGAGATCTGATCCGCCGCGCGCGCGGCGATGGCCATGATGGTGAGCTGGGGATTCACCCCCAGCGGTCCCCGCACCGTGCTGCCGTCCACGATGAATAGCCCGGGCACGTCGTGCGCCTGGTGGTCCAGGCCCACCACGCTGGTTCGCCGGTCGGTCCCCATCTGGCAGGTGCCCAGCGGGTGATAGCTGACCATCGCCAGGTCCGAGGCGGAGAGCTCCATCTTCCGGAACTCGTCCAGCCGTCGGGGCTCGAGGCCCCCGAGCCCCATCACCCCCGGGTAGAGCCGGCGGGCGCCGGCGGCGACCAGCAGCTGCATCGACAGCTCGAGCCCCCGCTTCAGCCTCGCCACGTCGGCCGGGGTGACCGTGTAGCGGATGACCGGCAGCCCGCGGAACTCCCCCCACACCCGGCCGTTGCGCGTGGCATCGGCGGCGAGCGGCCCCACCCCGCCCACGTGGCGGAGCTGCGCGAGCGGCTCCATCAGCCGGCGGCCGATTGCAGGGAACATGCTGGGCATCGCGTTGTGGCTCGCCTGCGCCGCCACCAGGAGGATTCCCTCCTCGAGGAACTCCTCCGATCCGTAGCCCTGCGGGATGTGGTCGAACCCGCGGATCTCCTCGTCGAAGAGCGCCATCACCACCACGCTGGGATGCACGGTGAGGTTCCGCCCCACCTGTCCGCTCGCATTGGCGATGCCCTGCCGGAGGAGCAGCAGCGGGCTGGAGATGGTCCCCCCGGCGAGCACCACCGCCCGGGCCCGGATGCGGATCAGCGCCCCGTTCTGGGCGGTGCCCTCCAGACCGGTGGCGCGGCCGTTCTCCACCAGCACCCGCTCGGCCTTCAGGCCGGTGAAGAGCATCGCCCCCCGCTCGAGCGCCGGCGGCAGGTACGAGACGTTGGTGCTCTTCCGGGCGTCGCTCCGGCAGCCGACGTGACAGAAGCCCGACGCCTCGCACCCGGGCGCGTTGCGGAGCAGCTGCCCGTGCTTCCACCCGAGCGCGTCGCACCCGCGCTGCATGACCTCGGCGATCGGCCCCACGTACCTCCGGGAGGAGGGGCCCACCCCGAGGTGGCTCTCCACCCGCTCGAAGTACGTCGCCATGCGCGAGGGCTCGAGCGCGTCGGTGCCCATCTCCTCGCACCAGCGCTGCAGCACCCACGGTGGTGTGCGGAACGCGGTCCCGCCGTTCACCGCCGTCGACCCGCCCACCATCCTCCCCACGAAGACCGGGAAGGTCGCGTTCCCCAGCGCGAACACCGGCTTGTAGAAGCGCTCATAGGCCCGCACCGTGCTGCCGTCGAAGCTGTGGCGGTGGTAGAGCTGGCCCTCCTCGACGAACACCACCGCGTGGCCGCGCGCGGCGAGTTCGTGACCGACCACCCCCCCACCCGCACCGGTGCCGATGACCACCACGTCGCACTCCACGTCGCCGCCGGTCCACGCCTCGGCGGCGTGGGTCTGCGCCATCCAGCGCGGCTCGGTGACCGGAAGGGGCGGCTTCGGCCGGGCGCCCAGCGCCCGCTGCACGTGGGCGGCGTCGAAGTGGACGATCTTGTAGACGCTGGAGAGGAGCGAGAGCGGCGTCTTGAAGAGCGGATCGCGCTCCCACTGGAGGAGGAGCGCCTGCTGCCGCGCCGCGGAGAGGGCATGGAACGCCCGGCCGGTGCGCAGCCGGGCAGCGGCGTCGAGCGCGCGGTGGGCCGCGGTCCAGGCGGTGGCCAGCCTCGGCGACAGCCGCGACACCACCGCCGCCACCTCGCGCACCGTGGTGTCGTCGGCGGCGGGAATGACGCTGGTGCCGGGGATGATCGCCTCGGCCAGCGCGAGCATCGCCCGGTCCACGCCCTCGGCGGACGGGCGCGGCGCGTTGCTGGCGAGGGAAGAGGCTTCCACCTGGAGGGTTTTGACACGCGCACACGGAGTGCCGTCAAGTGAGACTCACCACCATGGCTCCCTCGATGTCTCTGGTGCTCGCGGCGCTGGCCGCGAGCGACGGAGGAACCGCGCCGCCGCCCGCGCACCGGGCCGCCATCCCCCCGAGCGCCTTCACCGTCTTCAAGCAGGATTCCGGACCAGTGAACTACTACTCGGTCGCCTCCGAGGAGAACGCGCCCATCCTCCGCGCCCTCTACCGGCCCGGGCTGGGGAACGTGGTGCTCAACGCCCGCGTTCCGGAGGCGGCCAGGCAGTCGGTGCGCTCGGTGAGCTGGCGCTGGCGGGCGCACCTGCTGCCGAAGGAGGCGAACGACTGCGGACCGGGGGCATCGGACGCGGCGGCCTCGGTCTTCCTGGCCTTCAAGGCCGGGCTGAAGCTCATGGTCATCAAGTACGTCTGGAGCACGGTGGGTACCGTCGGGGCGTCCTGTCAGTCCACCCGCGGATGGTTCTTCGACCGCGACACCACCTTGCTTCAGGTCGGCGGGCCGCTGGACGTCTGGACCTCGTACACGGTGGACCCGAGAAGGGAATTCGTGAAGCACTACGGCGGAAAGCTCGAGGACGTGCCCGACTTCGTGGCCATCGGGGTGATGACCGACGGCGACAACTCGCAGACGCCGGCCGAGGCCGACTACGCGGACTTCGTGGTCGAGTGGTAGGCGCCGGGCATGGCTGAGGTCATGGTGGCCGTCCGCGTGCCGGAGGGCGTGCGGCAGTGGGGCGTGCGTACCGCGGTGCTGATCGCCGCGGTGACCCTGGTGCGCCTGCTGTTCGTCTCCACCACCGACATCGCGAACGGCGAGGCCTACTACTACGTCTGGTCCCGCTTCCCCTCGCTCAGCTACTACGACCACCCGCCGCTGGTGGCCTGGATGGCCTGGCTCACCACCCGCACGTCCCACGGGTCGCTGGCCATCCGCTCCGGCCCGCTGCTCTGCGCGGCGCTCTTCGGCGCGCTCCTCTACACCCTCGGCCGCCGCCTGTTCTCGCCCCGTGCCGGCTTCATCGCGGTGGCCATCGCCACGGTCATCCCGGTCTTCTTCGCCTCCAGCTACGCGCTGAACCCCGAGGCCCCGCTCGCGCCGCTGTGGGTGCTGGGACTGCTGACCCTGGAGCGGATGCGCACGCACGACGAGGCGTGGCGCCCCCTCGCCGCGGGGGCGGTGGCCGGGCTGGCCTTCCTCGCCAAGTACTCGGGGGTGCTGCTGCTGGGGGTGGGGCTGCTCTACGTCCTGGTGTCGCCACAGGGGCGGCGCTGGCTCCGGCGGCCGTGGCTGTACCTCGGAAGCGTGGTGGCGCTGGCGGTGGCCACGCCGGTCCTGGTGTGGAACCAGCAGCGGGGATGGCCGTCCGTGGTGCTCCACCTCGTCGAGCGCCGCGCCCCCACCGACGCCGCCACCCTCGCCCTCAACGCCTGGCATGCGCTGGTGGGCCAGCTCGCCCCCTTCCACCCGCTGATCTTCCCCGGGCTGATGGTGGTGCTGGCGATCTGCATCCGGCGCTCGGCCAGCGACGACCGATTCCGCTTCCTCGCGCTCGCCAGCTGGCCAGTCCTGCTCTTCTTCCTGCTGATGATGATCCGCGTCCGCGACGCCGAGTCCCACTGGACCATGGTGGGCTACGTCCCGCTGGCGGTGGCGGCGGGCGGGCTCCTCGACGAGCGCGCCGGGCGACTGTCCAGCGCGCTCCGGTGGTACATCGGGGCCTGTCTGGCCATCACCCTGGCCGGCACCCTCGTCTTCTATGCCTACTCCCAGGCCCCTGCCCTGCGCCGGTTCCTCCCGGCGGGGGTCCGTGACCCGGACCGCGACTTCTTCAACGAGATGGTCGGCTGGAGCGAGGTCCGGGCCATGGTGGCCCAGGAGGCCTCCGCGCTGGGGTCGGGGACGGTGGTCGCCAGCTGCCAGTACGCGCTCTGCGCGCACCTCCTCACCGCGCTGGACGATCGCCCCCCGGTCTACTGCCCAGGGCCACGGAGGACGGAGTTCGACTTCCTCGGCCGTCGGGATCCGCCGCCGAGTGTCCCGGTGGTGTACGTCCAGGACGACCACTACCGCGAGGCTCCCGCGACCTTGTTGCCGGGCCGTGACTGCCGACCGGCCCGGACCCTGGCCGTGGAGCGCGACGGGGTGGTGATGCAGCGCTACCACCTGTGGGCCTGCGCACCGCGAGGCGGAGGGTGAGCGTGCCCCCGGTCTCTCTTCCCCCGGCCCTGCGCCGTGCCGTGGACCGGCTCATCGGCTGGCAGCTCCGCCGGCCGCTCCGGGTGCTCTCGGTGGTCGCGGTGCTGACGGCGGTCTCCATCGCGCTCGCCACCCGCCTGAGGCTCGAGACCGGGTTCGAGAGCCTCCTCCCGGAGTCGCGGCCCAGCGTCGTCGAGCTCCACCGGGTCTCGGAGCGCACCGCGAGCCAGTCCACCATCTTCGTGGTCCTCGAGGGGCAGGACCCCGCCGGGCTCCGGCGGGCCACAGACGCGCTGGTCCCCGCGCTGCGGGCGCTGGGGCCACCCTGGGTCGGGAGCGTGGAGAACGGGGTGCAGGACGCGCTGGCCTTCCTCCGCCCGCGCACGGGCCTGTACGCGGATCTGGGGGTCCTGAAGCGGCTCCGGGACGACGTCGAGGCCCGCTACGCCTACGAGGTCGGGAAGCAGACCGGGCTGCAGCTCGGGCTGGAGGAGGCGCCGCCGCCGCCCATCGCTCCGGACACGGTGAAGTCTCGCCTGGGGGTGAAGGCCGAGGACGAGCGCCGCTTCCCAGCCGACGGCCGCTACCAGAGCGCCGACGGCAAGACGGCGGTGGTGGTCATCCGGAGCGGGGTCATCGGCGCCGACTTCCGGAAGGCCGAGGAAGCGGTGGCCCGGGTCTCCGAGGTGGTCCGCAGGGTGAACCCCGCGTCGTTCGATCCCGCAGCCCGGTGGGACCTGAGCGGCGACCTCCTCATCGGTCTGGCGGAGTACCGGCTCATCAACCGGGACCTCACCGAGGTGGGCCTGGCCGGGACGCTGCTCATCCTCGGCGTCGTCTTCCTCTACTACCTGCGCATCCGGGCGGTTCTCTCGATGGGCCTGGCCATCGGAATCGGCGTGGCGTGGACCTTCGCCCTGACCGAGCTGCTCATCGGGCGGCTCAACCTCGCCACTGGCTTCCTCTTCACCATCATCGCCGGCAACGGCATCAACTTCTCCATCCTCCTGATGGCCCGCTACCTCGAGGAACGGCGGCGGGGGACGCCCACCGAGGCCGCCATCGTCGAGGCGATGCGCCGTACCTGGCGTCCCACGCTCACCGCCGCCGCGACTGCCTCGGCGGCGTACGGGGCGCTGGTGGTCTCCGAGTTCAAGGGCTTCCGGGAGTTCGGCTGGATCGGTGGGATGGGGATGCTGGTCTGCTGGGCGGCGGCGTTCCTGTCGCTTCCGTCGATCCTCCTCTTGATGGAGCGGATGGTCCCGCTGGAGCGCGAATCCTGGTGGCGCCGGACGCTCCGGGTCCGTGGGGAGGGCGTTCCGTTCGGAAAGCCCTTCGCACGCATCGTGGCCAGGGCGCCGCGGACCATCACCGTGGTCGGGGCGGTGCTGGCCGTGGCCGGCGCGGTGCTCACCGTCCTCTACGTGCGCTCGGATCCGATGGAGTACGACACCAACAAGATCCAGAGCGATCGCTCCGCGGTCGCCGAGGTGCACCGGCTCTTCCACGTGGCGTCGGGCCTGACCGGCTTCGTGGGCGTGGACGGCATGGCGGTGATGACCGACCGCCTCGACCAGGTGGCGCCCCTGAAGGCCGCGCTCGAGGCCCGGCGCGACGCCGCCCCGCCGGACGCCAGGCCGTTCAAGGCGGTGCACACCCTCGACGACTTCGTGCCCAGGGACCAGGAGGCGAAGATCCCGGTGCTGATGCAGCTCCGGCGCCGCATCCTCAAGGCGCACCAGCGGGGCCTGGTGCCGGACTGGGAGAAGGTCGAGCCTTACCTCCCGCCGGAGAACCTGACGCCCTTCGGCATCGCCGAGCTGCCCGACGCCATCGCCCGGCCGTTCACCGAGAAGGACGGCACCCGCGGGCGCATCGTCTACATCAGCCCGGCCGACGGCACCGACACCGCGGACGCGCATTACCTCCTGCGCTGGGCGGATGGGTACCGGAGCACCGTCCTTCCAGACGGGACGGAGATCCGTGGTTCGGGGCGGGCGGTCATCTACGCCGACATGTGGAGCGCGATCCTCCACGACGTGCCCCGGGCAGTCGCGGTGTCCATCCTCGCCACCCTGTGCATCGTGGCCCTGAGCTTCCGGAACCGCCGGGCAATGAGCCGGGTCATGCTCTCGCTGCTGGTGGGAGTGTTCTGGACGGTGGGGATGCTGGCGCTGCTGAAATTCAAGCTGAACTTCCTCAACTTCATCGCCCTGCCGGTCACCTTCGGGATAGGCGTGGACTACGCGGTGAACATCGTCCAGCGAGAGCTCGAGCTGCGCGACCCGCTCGAGGTGCTGCGGCGCACGGGCGGAGCGGTCGTCCTCTGCAGCTGCACCACCCTGCTCGGGTACCTCGCGCTGGCCCGCTCGCTCAACTACGGGGTGCGGAGCCTGGGCATCACCGCGGTCATCGGGGAGGCGGCGTGCATCCTGGCGGCGGTGCTGGTGCTCCCGGCCGCGCTGGTCTGGCAGCGGCAGCGCCGCGCGCCCGAGGCGGTCGCCGGGGCCGGTGAGGCCGCGACCGGCTGAGATACAAGGCTCAGGGCCTCGCCTCCTCCCGGGCGGCCTCCAGCGCGTCCTCCAGCCGGTCGTTCCCCCAGTACATCTCTCCCCGGGCGAAGAAGGTGGGCGCGCCGAAGATGCCCCGCGCCTGTGCCCGCTGCACCTGGGCGCGCAGCTTCGGCCTCTCCTCGGGCGCCTGGACCCGGGCCAGGATCGCCTCGGCCGGCAGCGCCAGGGACTCCAGCACCTCGGTGACGGTCTCCGCCGTGGAGATGTCCCGGTCCTCGGCGAAGTTGGCGCGGGCCATCGCCCGGCAGAACGACGGCATCCACGGCTCGCCCCGGCCCAGCAGCGCCACCCGCACCGGGAGCACCGTGTTCTGCGGAAAGCGGGTCGGCTTCCGCCAGGGAAGCCCGTACTTCGCGGCCTGGCGCTCCATGTCCTTCCACACGTAGGCGCCCTTTTCTTTCTGGAGGACGAAAGGCGAGCTCTTCCAGCCGAACGCCTCGAAGATGGGGCCGAGGAGGAAGGGCTCCCACCGAACCGTCACCCCGGCCTGCCCGGCGAGCGCCTCGATGCGGAGGAGAGTCAGGTAGCTGTAGTTGCTCGCCAGATCGAACCACAGCTCCAGCACCGGAGGCCCGACGCTCATCGGAAGGTGACCAGCACCCGGGCGTCGATGCTCTGTCGCGGCGGGGCGTCGGGCGGCATGGCCGGATGTTCGAATGCGGCGTGGGGGACGAACCGCGCCGCCCCGAGATCCGAGTCGTACTGCTTGAAGAGCAGCGCCTCTTCCCGGCGCATCCCGGAGACATAGGACCAGCGCTGCTCCGGCTGGTGGCGGACCAGGGAGATTTCCCCGGTGCGCTCGGGGTATCGAAGCTCGCTCGCCACCAGCGCGTCCGGGCTCACGCTCCGGGCATCGCAGAGCGCGAGTGGTGTGTCCAGCACCGGCGCGACCCCGATGGAGCGCCAGACATTGACGATGGCGAAGCGCCCGCGCGGGGTCCGGCCCTCGAGCACCATGCCGAAACGTCTCACCCCCGAGCGCTCGGTGTAGTCGACGTGCACCAGGCCCGCCGGACCGGCGAAGGGACCGCGGCGAGCGCCTAGGATCATCTGCGGACGGCCGAACTCGCGCCTCCGCACCAGGTGGTCGAAGACCTGCGCCTCCTCGGCGCCGGTGGCGCGCAGCACCAGCTCTGCGATCTCCGGGTAATAGCGGCGGCGCACCTCGTCCGGGTCGAGGAAGTCGCCCATGGCCGACGGCGCGTGCCAGAGCTCGAACCCGTTGCGGTCGAGATCCAGGAAGCCCGAGGTGTCCCGGACGTCGTGGATGGTGACCGACCGGGCGACGTACTCGCAGTTGTGGGGGGGCATGCCCGGGGGTGGCCTTCCCACGTAGCTGAAGGGGACATCAGGACAGCTGGCGAGATACAGGAGCGGGGCGACGACCGACGACGGCCGCCGCCGCTCTCCTTTGGTGAATTGGGCGATGCTCGGGTCCATGGGTCTTCTCAGTAGAGGCCGGGCGTCCGGGACTCCAATGCCGTCTCGGGTCGGTTCGCATGCGGAGCGGGAATGCCACCCCGCCTCCTGAACCTCCCTCCGCTGGAGCTGTTCCGGGGCTTCGTGGCCGTCGGGCGCTCGCTGAGCATCACCGCCGCCGCTCGCGAGCTGGCCATCACCCAGCCCGCGCTCAGCCGGCAGATCCACGCCCTGGAGGATGCGCTGGGGTGCGCACTGTTCGTCCGCCATCACCGGAGCCTCGAGCTCACCCCGGAGGGGACCCGGCTCCTCCGCACCGCGGATGCGTGGCTGGACCAGCTCGGCGAGGCGATCGAGGCGCTTCGCCCGGTGGATCCGAGCTCGGTGGCCATCACCACCTCCAGCAGCTTCGCGGCCCTGTGGCTCCTCCCCCATCTCGGAGAGCTCCAGGGCAGCCATCCCGACGTCGATCTGAGAGTGGTGGCCAGCAACCGGGTGCTCGACCTGGAGCGCGAGGCCGTCGACCTCGCGGTGCGCTACTGCCCCGCGGAGCACGCCCCGTCCGGAGCGGTCCGGCTGTTCGGCGAGGACCTCGTCCCGGTGGCCACCAGGGCGGTCGATCTGGAGGATCCGCTCCAGCTCGGGAAAGCGGTCCTGCTCGACTACGACGACCCGGCCCATCCTACTGGCTGGTGTCGCGGAGCCGGCCGCTCGGGCGGAACGCCGGTCGGGTGCGGTCCTGGCTCCTCTCCCGGGCCTCGGGTGACGTCGAGGACTGAGCCGTCCCCTCAGGCCTTGGGTCGCCCGGCCGGCAAGCCCATGGCACCGGTCAAGGCCTGCCGTGTGTGGTGACCCTGGCTCGCGCCGATGTCAGACTTCGGCGGGTCATGGGCGCTCTCCGTGCACGGGCGGCAGTTCTCATGCTGCTGGCCGGCTGCGCGACCGGCGGCGGGGCCGAGGTGAACGGCATCCTGGTGCTGCTCCAGCCGCCTGACGAGGCATGTGATCCGCTGGGCTCGATGGGGGTGCGGATGTCCACCGAGCTCCTGATGCCCGAGGATGCCCTGCTCGCCTCCGCGGTGAGCGAGCTGCGCCGGCGCGCGGCGATGCGCGGGGCCACGCACCTGGTCGTCGCCCGTCCGTCGAGCCGCGGGGCGATGGCCTACGGCACCACCGCCGCCGCATCGGGCCTCGCGTACCGCTGTCCGTCGTCGCGCTGAGCCCTCGCGGGCCGCGCTGGTGCGACATCCGTCAACGAACGTCGCTCGACGCGCGTGAAGGATTTCAGCGTGCGCGGCGAGCGTGCTCGCCCGTCGAAGAGCCGGGGAGACGAGCCACACCTGACCACATCGAAGCGAGTCCTTCTTACCTCCGCACCCGCGTGTGAGGGTCCGCGGTCCACAACACGCCCCGGGGCACTGCGCCTCGGGCTCCTCTCACGCGGGAAGGCATGAACACACCACGAACTGCAACAGCGACCACCGCCGCCCTCTCCCTGATCCTCGCCGCCTGCGGACCCTCCGGCGCCGAGGACGGAGGTCCGCCGGACTCCGAGATCGCGACCACCACCGCCGCCATCGACACCTCCCTGCTCCCCAAGCAGTTCCGGACCAGCTGGGCGCCGGGTATTCCCGGTGGCGTGCCGCGGGACAACGACCCGGTGCGGCCGGCGACCGTCTGGGTTCCGGCGGGCAACCCGTATGGCGGGTATTCGGTCAACCCCGCCCTGACCGGCGCGGGCAACGCCGCGGCGTTCACCAGCGCGATGCAGGCGGCGATCAATGCCGCAGGCGCGGCCGCCACCCCGAGCAGCCGGAAGATCGTGTTCCTGAGGGCGGGCACCTACTACGTCAATCCGCAGATGCTTCCGAACAAGGGCGGCCGGGTCGGGCTCTACGTCACGGTGGACAACGTGACCATCCGCGGCGAGGGCGCCGACCGGACGCGGCTGGTGGCCAACGGGACCATCCCCGAGTACGGCACCGTGGTGCTGTTCGGCCATCGCACCGGCTTCTCCGATGCCGACTTCCGGGTGACGGCGGTGACCGGCAACGCCTGGATGGGCACCACCAACGTGCCGGTGGCCGACGCCAGCCGGTTCGCAGTGGGCGACGTGGTGACCATCGACACCCTGGATGGTCCGGCGAAGACCGTGGGCAGTGTCCGCTTCAACCACGACTACATCTGGTTCTACGACGCGCAGTACTTCAAGCGGCAGCCGTCGTACTTCTGGGAGGGCCCGAGCACCGGCGCCCCGGCGCTCGACGTGCACGACCTGGCCAGCGCCAACGCCGCCGCGGTGAACGCGGTGCCCCGGTGGCGCTCGCTGATGCAGACCAGCGAGATCGTGGCCATCAGCGGCAACACCCTGTACCTCAAGGACCGGCTGGTGGTGGATTTCACGGCCTGGCGCTCGCCGCAGGTGTGGCGGGTGGTGCCGAAGGACAACCGCTCGGTGTCCCTCGGCAACCGCTGGTCGGGCATCGAGTCCATCGCGGTGGCCGGCGGGAACAACCAGTGGGGCTTCCCGGGCGGCACCATCGCCTTCAGCTACATGTCCTACGCCTGGGCGAAGAACGTCGAGGCCGACGGCTCGCGCGCGGGCGCGGGCCACCCGGGGAAGGACGGCTACAACATCGGTCTCGGGCGCTGCTACCGGTGCGAGGTCCGCGACTCGTACGTGCACGACTCGCGCGACGAGAACCCCGGAGGTCAGGCCTACGGCATCGTGGTCGGCACCGGGACCTCGGCGAGCCTGGTGGAGAACAACATCTCCATCAACAACAACAAGCCCGTGGTCTCCATCTCCAGCGGGGGCGGGAACGTCATCGCCTACAACTACGTGGACAACGCGGTCATCTGGAGCGCGCCGGGCTGGCAGGAGAACGCCATCGACGACAGCCACGGGGCCTTCACCCACCACGACCTGGTGGAGGGGAACTGGACGCCGAACCTCGGCTCGGACACCACCCACGGGAACTCCGGGTGGCACGTGCACTTCCGGAACTACGCCACTGGCCGGAACTCGTCGGGGAGCGTCACCGGCAACATTCGCGCGGTCGGCGTGGACGCCTGGACGCACGAGAGCGCCTTCGTGGGCAACGTGCTCCGCGGCGGGAACGTCTACGAGACCAATCCCTCGTCCCGGAACGGAACGCCAATCTTCTCCCTGGGAAACAACTTCCTGTCGGGCGGCAACTGGGACGACGGCTACGCCAAGGCCCATGTCTGGCGTGATGGCAACTGGGATTCGGTGAACGGGCGCACCGTCTGGGCCGCCGGGGTGAAGGCGCTTCCGCCGTCGCTCTACCGGAGCACCAAGCCGGCGTTCTTCGGAAGCAACCCCTGGCCGTGGGTGGATCCATCGACCGGGGCGGTGTCCACCTTGCCTGCCAAGGCGCGCTACGACGCCGGCAGGCCGAACGTCGTTCCCTGACCGGGACTCCGGGCGCGCCGGCGGTCAGCGCTGGCCGGCGCGCTCGTGCATCCAGGCCTCGCTCACCCGCTGGGCGCGGTCGGGCCGGTCCACCACCAGGATGAGCTGATGGGCGTGCCCAGCGCCCCGGGACGGTGCGGGAGCCGCAGGCACAGGTCCCTCATGGCCGGGCCGCCTCGCCGGGCAGCCGGACCTCGGGCGCGTGCCGGACGGCAAAGTTGCAGGAGCCGGCGATGAAGCACTGCTGGCCGGCGCGCTGGTGAAGAGACCGCGCGAGGGCGAGGTCGGTCCCTGCGGCGACGGTCACCTGGGGCCGGAGGATGACCTCCTGGAAGCTTCCGCCGCCATCCGGACGGAGGACCATCGTCCCCTCGGCGGAGTCCTCGTAGGTGAGCACCTGGACGCCGGCCCGTGCGCACAGCGCGAGATAGCTCAGCATGTGACAGCCGGCGAGCGCCGCGACCAGGAGGTCCTCCGGGTTGTGCAAGGTCGAGTCTCCGCGGAACGCCGGATCGGCACTGGCGACCAGGTCCGGCTTCCCTTCCATCCGGATGCGGTACTGCCTCCCGTAGCTGCGGTAGTCCGCGGTCCCGCTGCCCTGGTTGCCCTCCCACACCAGCGAGGCACGGTACGAGTGACTTCGATGCGAGGCGTCGGTGGTCATGACCAGCCGGGAGAGTAGCGCCCCTCGCATCAGCGAAACTTCGGCGACACCCGAATCGTTGCCGGCAAACCAGGTCGCGACCGCTAGAGTCCGACGGCGATGCCCACCACCACATTCCTCGGCAACGCGTTCCACTCGGTCTCGCAGAACGGGAGCCGCCTCTTCGACCAGGGGCCGTTCAGCACCTGGGTGGGGAATCTCGTACTGGACCTCGCCAGCACGCCGCTCCCGCCGGGGCGCTACCAGGTCCAGGCCGAGGTGGTCATCGCCGGAAACGTGGAGATCTACCTCCCCGGCGACGCCAGCTTCACCCTCACCGGCAGCACGGTCCTCGGGGAGCGCAAGGTGCGAGACGGGCTCGACGACGGCAAGCAGCTCCGGCGCCGGTGGGACCACTTCTTCGGCCGCACATCGCAGGTTCCGGCGCTGCCGGCGAGCTTTCCCCTGGCCCCCCATCGGCTCTGAGCCCTGCTCGGGGGTGGGGGAGAACGCACCCCGTCGCCCACCAACGCGTCGCGGCGTTCCGGGGGCTTCACCCGATGGCCGCCGCTGGTGATAGTGACGGGTTGCAACCCCATGGAATCGCCCGTCCTCTCGGTGTCCGAGGCCCTTGCCGGCAAGCGCATCCTCCTGACGGGGAGCACCGGGTTCCTGGGCAAGGTCACGCTCTCGATGCTCCTCCACCGCTACGGGAGCGTGCTGGGACGCGTCTGGACCCTGGTCCGGCGCGGCTCGGCGACCAGCGCCGAGGCCCGGTTCGTGGAGAAGGTGGTCCGCAGCGAGCCCTTCCAGCCGCTCCGGGACCACCACGGCGACGAGCAGGCCGAGGCTTTCGTCCTGGCGCGCTGCGGGGTGCTCGACGGCGACATCACCGAGCCGCTGTTCGGTCTGTCCGACGACGAGCTCCGGATGCTCGCCGGCCAGGTGGACGTGGTCGTCAACTGCGCCGGCCTGGTCTCTTTCAACCCGCCGCTCGAGGTGGGGCTGAAGATCAACACCTACGGGGTCCGGAACGCGGTCGAGCTGTGCCAGCGGCTGGGGGTCCCGCTGATCCACGTCTCCACCGCCTTCGTGGTCGGCAACCGGAGCGGGCTGGTCTTCGAGGACGAGGAGATTGCCGGCTACTTCCCCCGGAAGGGCGAGCTGGACGGGCGTGACTTCACGCTCCAGAGCGAGCTCGACGACGCCGCCCGGCTGGTGAAGCGGCTGCGGGAGCAGGCCGAGGACCATGCCCTCACCTCGGAGTTCCGCGCCCGCGCGCTGGAACGACTCGAGGAGGAGGGTCGCGATGGCCGCGACGACAAGACGCTCCGGCTGGCGGTGGGCCGGGAGCGAAAGCTGTGGCTCAGCCAGAAGCTCACCGAGGCTGGCATGGACCGCGCCCGGAGCTGGGGCTGGCCCAACACCTACACCTATACCAAGTCGCTCGGTGAGCAGGTCATCGCCGGCGCGCCCGGTCTGAGCTACGCCATCGTCCGCCCGAGCATCGTCGAGAGCGCGCTCCGCTACCCCTTCCCCGGCTGGAACGAGGGCTTCACCACCTCGGCGCCGCTGGCCTTCGCCGGCCTGAAGGGCCACCGGCTCATCCCCGCGAACGAGCGAACCATCCTGGACATCATCCCGGTGGACCTGGTGGCCGGCTCGCTCATCGCCATCACCGCCCGGGCCCTGCACCACCCCGAGCGGCGCGTCTACCAGCAGGCATCGGGCGACTCGAACCCGTTCTACGCCCCCCGCTCGGTGGAGCTGGTCGGGCTGTACCGCCGCAAGCACTACCGCGAGCGCGAGACCGGGAGCGCGCTGCTGAACGACGTGAAGAGCCGGCTCGAGCCGCAGCCGGTGTCCAAGCGCAGCTTCCTCTCCCGCTCCGCCCCGCTCTTCGCCACCGGCGCCCGTCTCCTGCGCCAGGGCATCGAGGATCACGGGCCCCGGTGGGGAGCGCCGCGCGTCTCGGCCATGCTGGAACGCGCCAGGGAGCAGCTGGAGCGGGTGGAGGAGCAGGCCTCGTCGCTCTCGGCGCTGATCGAGCTCTTCCTCCCCTTCCTCTGGGAGAACCGGTACGTCTTCCGCTGCGACAACACCCGCGCGCTGTACGCGGCGATGGACCCCGAGGACGCGGCGAAGATCCCCTGGGACCCACACGGCATCGACTGGCGGCGCTACTTCCTGGAGATCCACCTCCCCGGTCTGGAGAGGTGGGTCTTCCCCGGCCTCGAGGAGGAGCGCGAGCGCCGCAAGGCCATTCACGCCCACCGCGACCTGCTCGAGCTGTTCGACTCCGCGGTGCACACCTACCGGCACCGGGTCGCGTTCCGCCGCGTCGAGGACGACCGCGAGGAGCGCTTCACCTACGGCGAGGTGCACCGCTGGGCCGCCCGGGTGGGGAGCTTCCTGCTCCGGAGCGGGGTGAAGCAGGGCGACCGGGTGCTGCTCATCTCCGAGAACCGCCCCGAGTGGCCCATCGCCTACTTCGGCATCCTCCGCGCCGGCGCCACCGTCGTCCCGGTGGACCCGGCCTCCAGCGAGTCCGAGGTGGTCAACATCGTGCGCCGCAGCCAGGCGCGGGTGGTGCTCCTCTCCGAGGAGGCGGCGCACGACCTCCCCGGCCTCTGGCGCACGCTCTCCGGGCAGTCGCTGGAGGTGACCCTGGCCACCCTGGCCCAGGCGATGGAGGGCGACGTCGGGCAGCCCGGGCGCATCGGGGCGGTGCGGAAGAGCGCCGCCCCGGACGACGTGGCCTCGCTCATCTTCACCTCGGGAACCACCGGCACGCCCAAGGGGGTGATGCTCACCCACCGGAACTTCGCCTCGCTGGTGCCGAAGCTCGCCGCCTCCTTCGACTTCGGGGTAGGCGACGGGCTGCTCTCGGTCCTTCCGCTCCACCACACCTTCGAGTTCTCCGCGGGGCTGCTCACCCCGTTCAGCCGGGGCGCCGAGGTGACGTACCTCGACGAGCTCACCACCGACCGGCTGGGCGAGGTGCTCGAGTCAGGGCACGTCACCGCAATGATCGGCGTTCCCGCGCTGTGGACGCTCTTCCACCGCAAGGTGACCCAGGAGCTGGCGGCGAAGCCGGCGCTGGTCGAGCAGGCGATCCGGGCGCTGATGTCCGCCCACGGCTCGCTGCGAAATCGAAGGAACGTCAACCTGGGCAAGCTGCTGTTCTGGCCGGTGCACAGGAAGTTCGGGGGCCGGATCAAGTTCCTGGTCTCCGGCGGCTCGGCGCTGCCCGACGAGGTGCACAAGGTCTTCCACGACCTCGGCTTCGACCTGGCCGAGGGGTACGGACTCACCGAGGCGGCGCCGGTGCTCAGTGTCCAGGCGGTCGGGAACAAGCGCGTGCCCGGGAGCGTGGGGAAGGCGCTCCCCGGCATCGAGCTGCGCATCGACGGCCCGGACAACGAGGGCATCGGCGAGGTGTGCGCGCGGGGGCCCAACGTGATGGCCGGCTACTTCGCGGACCGCGAGTCCACCGACGCCACCCTGGTCGACGGCTGGCTGCACACCGGCGACCTCGGTCGGCTCGAAGCCGACGGGCAGCTCTACCTGGTGGGGCGCAAGAAGGACGTCATCATCGACGCCAACGGGAAGAACGCCTACCCGGACGAGCTGGAGGAGCTCTACGGGGACCACCCGGCGATCAAGGAGCTGTCGGTGGTCGGTCTTGCGGACGACGCGGGCGGCGAGACGGTGGCCTGCCTCTGCGTGCCCGAATACGGAGAGCGCCACCGCGAGGACGTACGGGCGGAGCTGGAGGAGCACTTCCGCCGGGTCTCGTCCGAGCTGCCCTTCCATCGGCGCGTCAAGGTGCTGCGCTTCTGGGACGGCGAGCTGCCCAAGACCAGCACCCGGAAGGTGAAGCGCAAGCTGGTGGTGGACGAGTTGCGGAAGCTGGAGAAGCTCGCCGCATCCGGGGAGAAGGCGCGGCCCGTCGCGCATGGTGGCTCGACCGACTGGCTCCAGCGGCTGGTGGCCGAGGTCATCGGCAAGCCGGCCAGCGAGGTCCGGCCCGAGTCACGGCTGTCGGCGGATCTGGGATTCGACTCGCTGATGCTGACCGAGCTCTCGGTGGCGCTCGAGGCCGCTGGCATCGCCCTGCCCGAGGCGGGGGACCTCTCCGGCGTGGAGACGGTGAAGGACCTGGGGCGCCTGCTGGGAAGCGCCGCGCGGCGTCTGGCCGAGCCGGCCGAGGGCGTTCAGCCGGCGCAGACCGAGGCCGAGCCGGGAAGCCGGGAGATCCCCGTGCCGGCGCCGGTCGCCACGTTTGGCCGCACCATGCTCGACCTCTGGCAGAAGGCGATGTTCGGCGGGGTGTTCGAGGTGAAGGTGACCGGCCAGGCCTACGTTCCGCAGAGCGGAAACTTCCTGGTCATCGCCAACCACAGCTCGCACCTGGACATGGGACTGGTGAAGTACGCCCTGGGCGAGCAGGGCGGCCGGATGGCCTCGCTGGCGGCGCGAGACTACTTCTTCGACACCCCGCTCAAGCGGGCCTGGTTCGAGAACTTCACCAACCTCATCCCCATGGACCGCCACGGGAGCCTGCGGGAGTCGCTGCGGCTGGCGGGGGAGGCGCTGCAGAGCGGCTACCACCTGCTCCTGTTCCCCGAGGGGACGCGCTCACCCGACGGGCAGATGCGCGAGTTCTACCCCACGCTGGGCTACCTCGCGCTGTCGTGTGGGGTGGACATCCTCCCCCTGTACATCCAGGGGGCGTACGAGGCCCTTCCGAAGGGGAGCATGCTCCCCAGGCAGACGGAGATCTCGGTCCGCATCGGGCCGGCGCTGGGGATCGGCGAGCTGCGGCGCCGCGCCCGGGGGCTCGCCCGCAGCGAGAGCTATCGCCTGGTGACCCGCATCGCCGAGGAAGCAGTGAAGCGGCTGCGGGAAGGTGAGGTGTTCTGGCTCGAGCCCGACGTGGAGCTGGCGCCGGCGCCGGTCCGTCCACGGCGCAGCTCGGGCGGGGGACCGAGGTGAGCGGCGGCCGGAACATCCTGGTCACCGGCGCCACCGGCTTCCTGGGCAAGGCCGTCGTTCCCCGGCTGGCAGAGGCGGGACATCGGGTCAGGATGCTGGGCCGGAGAACGCCCGGGGCCGAGCTGCTCGCCCACGGCGAGTTCGTCCAGGGAGACCTCGCCGACCGGGCCGTGCTGAAGCGGGCGCTCGCCGGCATCGACGTGCTGTACCACCTGGCGGGGATGGTCTCGTTCGATCCCGCGGACGGCCCGGCGATGTACCGGCTGCACGTGGCGGGGACTCGGGGGCTCCTCGAGGAGGTACGGGCACGCGGGGGACTGCAGAGAATGGTGCTCGCCTCGACCAGCGGGACGATCGCCGTCTCGCGTACCGAACGGGTGGCGACCGAGGAGGACCTTCCGCCGGTCGAGGTGGTGGGCCGCTGGCCGTACTACCTCTCGAAGATCTACGAGGAGAAGCTGGTCCTCGAGTTCGCCGGCAAGCACCGGATGCCCGTATTGGTCCTCAACCCCAGCCTGCTGCTCGGACCCGGCGACGAGCGGCTGTCGTCCACCTGGACGGTGATGAAGTTCCTCCAGCGCGACCTCCCGGCGATGCCCAACGGCGGCATCAGCTTCGTGGACGTGCGGGATGCAGCGGACGTCTTCGTGGCCGCGCTCGACCGGGGAGAGCCGGGCGGCAAGCACCTGATCGGCGTCAACATGTCGATGTCCGAGTTCTTCGGCCGGCTGGAGCGCCTCTCCGGCGTCCCCGGGCCGCGGCTCCGGCTCCCCTCGAAGCTCAACGTGGCCGGGGCGAAGCTGCTGGAGAAGCTGGCCGAGGCCCGCGGGCGGGAACCGGCGCTGGACGCGGCGAGCGTGGACATCGCCGAACACTGGTTCTGGGTGGATGCACGGAAGGCCGAGCGCGAGCTGGGATTCGTGGCCCGCGACCCCCAGGAGACGCTGCGGGACACGGTGATGGATCTGCTCTCCCGGATGCCGGAGAAGCAGTGGCCCGGGACCAAGGGGCGACTGGCGGCGCTGCGACGGAGCTGAGCGGCGGGAGCGGGCTCGCGCTCCCCATGAGGGTCCGAGCCCGCCAGGGTGTAACCCACCAGCAGCCACTCCCCCACCCCGTCGAAGCCTGGCATCGAGCTGGGCGGACCTTCATCGACGAGCGGGCGCATCTGGAGAACTCCCGACGTTCGGCGCGTCAGGCTCGCCTTCCATGCTGGCACTGCCGGTGCAGCGTCGACCCGCCACACCGGCTCGTCGCGGGTCGGCGGGGAGACCACCATGCAGGCAGAGTTCTTCGTCGCACCCCGCGCGGTGACCTCCGGCAATCCCGGGTGGCTCCTCGGCGCCGCGTTGATCCTCTCGTACTTCTTGCTGTCCGCGGCGCTGGTGCAGGACTTCTCCCGCGCCTCGACCCCGCCGCTCGCGGGCGAGATGACCATCCTGGTGCGCGCGAGGTAGGGCCTTTGCCCATGGGTCGAAGAGGGGTGGCCGGGTCACGGTCGACGTCCCTCTCTTGCCGTTACCTGGCCTGCGCGACCTGGGCGATCACCGTCGGGGCGTCGGTGCTGGTGACCCGGTAGGCGCTGTACAGCGCGCCGTGCCCACCCACCCAGGCGCCGACCAGCACCGCACCGGCAACGAGGATCCCCCGCCCTCGGGTACGGGCGATCTGTTCGAACGACTTCAGCGAGGTCTGCGAGGTCTTCATGACTGTCTCCGGTCGAAGGGTCGGCCGGCTTTCAGCGCCGGCCACGCGGACACTGAATTGCACCCCCGGGGCCACCCTGGAGGCGCTCCATGTGCTCGATTTCACAGGGCTCTCACCTTGTCCGCGTTGCGTCCGGGGTCACGGTTCGGGATCGGCCGTTGCGCAGCCGGTCACGGCGTCGCCTTGGGGGTGTGGTCCAGGTAGGTTCACGCATGCGGATGCCGTCGCGCGACAGAGAGCGGGAAATTCCTGAGGAAGTGGGCAGCGGCGAGCCGGCGCCGCCGCCCGAACGGGACGCGCATGCCACCGCCACCTTCGGCGTCAGCCGTCCCAGCCTCGTGCCGGACGTCCGCCGGTTCCGGCTGCGGGTGGTGGACGGACCGGGCGCGGGCCAGAGCTTCGAGTCCACCGGCGAGCGCACCTCCATCGGCAGTCACCCGCTCAACGACGTGCTCCTCGACGAGCGCACCGTGTCCCGCTTCCACTGCGAGCTCCTGGTCGACGAGAAGGGCGTCTGGGCCAAGGACCTCGGCAGCCGCAACGGCACGGTGCTCGACGGCGTGCTGGTGAAGGAGGCCGCGGTCCGCAACGGGAGCCTCCTCCAGCTCGGCCGGGTCGGCCTGCGGTTCGAGCTGTCCGGGGAGAAGACCCGGCTCCAGCTGTCGGAGCACCCGAGATTCGGCTCGCTGGTGGGCAGCTCGGTGGCAGCGCGGATGAGCTTCGCCCTGATGGAGCGCGCCTCGGCCTCGGACGTCACCGTCCTCCTCGAGGGCGAGACCGGCACCGGAAAGAGCCAGGCGGCGGAGTCCATCCACCGCCAGTCGAGCCGGCGCGACCACTCGTTCCTGGTGGTGGACTGCGGCGCGATGCCGCCCAACCTCCTGGAGTCGGAGCTCTTCGGCCACGAGAAGGGCGCCTTCACCGGAGCGATGACCCGTCGGGTGGGGGTGTTCGAGGAGGCCCGGGGCGGGACGGTCTTCCTCGACGAGATCGGCGAGCTGCCGCTGGAGCTCCAGCCGAAGCTCCTCCGCGTCCTGGAGGCCAGGGAGATCCGCCGGCTGGGGACCAACACCTATACCCCCGTGGACGTCCGGATCATCACCGCCACCAACCGTGACCTGCGCGCCGAGGTGAACGCCGGCCGCTTCCGCTCCGACCTCTACTTCCGGCTGGCGGTGGTGAAGGTCTCGCTTCCTCCGCTCCGCCAGCGCTCGGAGGACGTGCCGCTCATCGTCGAGAAGCTGGTCAGCGGCCTCGGAGCGGATGCGCGGGTGAGGGCCACCCTGCTCGACCCCGCCTTCGTCGCCCAGCTGCAGCGGGCCGCCTGGCCGGGCAACATCCGCGAGCTCCGCAACCACCTCGAGCGGTGCGTGGTGCTCCAGGAGACGCTGCTCCCGGGCGAGGGGGAGGAGAGCGCCCGGCCTCCCGGCGACGCGCCCACCACCATCGATCCGCGGGTGCCCTACCCCGAGGCGCGGCGGCGGGCGCTGGATGCCTTCGAGCGGCAGTACGTGGAGGCGCTGCTCCAGCTGCACGGCGGGAAGGTGTCCCAGGCCGCGGCCTCGGCGGACATCGACCGGGTGCACCTCTACCGGCTGATCAAGCGTCACCGCGTCCGGGACTGACGGCGGACACCGACCGACCAACACCTTCTCCGCTGTGCAGTCCCGTTCTCGCGTTGCCCCGGAAGTTCCATTTCCGGAACGGCCGTCGCCGCTGCCGCAACGGCCCTCGGGGAAGGACCTCCGTGAAACCCCCGGCAATCACGCTCTCCGGCAACCCGGCACGCGCGCTGCAGAGCGACCGGGGGCAGGCAATGCCACCCGCAGGAGAGAAGACGATGCGCGCCCAGACCGAGTCCGTTTCCCCCATCTTCCAGAACTCACGTCGTCGCTCGCCCGGGCTCGTGCTGGGAATCCTCCTGGTGCTTGGCTACTTCGGCACCGCGGTGGTTCTCATCCGCGACTACTCGGCGGCCCCGTCGACCTTCGACCAGGTCGCGTAGCGACACGCACCACCGCTGGCGGCATGCCCTCATCGCGCACGGCCCGGGACGACGACGTCTCGGGCCGTGCAGTGTTCGGCGCAGCCCGTCCCCGCGCGTGCGCACCCCGGACACCTGAGCGACGGCGCGTTGCACCGGACGCCACAGCTGGCACAGGCAGTGTCACTTCCGAAGCAATGGACCCTGCCGGCTAGGCTCCTCAAGTGTCCGCAACTCCCGAGGGAAGCGGGGGGTTCGGGGCTGGCATCGCCGCTGCAACATGGCTGGTTCGTCGAGAGACACCGGAGGACGCCATGAAGCCCGAGATCACCAGCTCCAATCCCCAGCTGTTCCGCTCCTCCCGCCGCTGGAGCCCCATCCCCTTCATCCTCAGCGGCGTGCTCCTCGTCGCCGGGTACGTGGGTGCCAGCGCCGTGCTGATCGACAACTACACCAACCACACCGCCCAGGTGGGCGGTCCGAGGGCCTGAACGGAGAGCGGGAACCTCGGGGGGAACCCCGGAGGCGGCGGAACGAGGCGCAGACCCCTGTCCCCTCCTGCGCCTGGACTCGTGGGGAGAACCGCCGCACTCCGGGACCCCATTTTTGAAAGCAGCGGCCGGCAACGGCTGCCACCCGAGGCTCGGAGACGACCGCGACCGTCTCCGGGCCTCGGCGTCTTTTCGCAGACCCTCGCGGGTTGCACCCGTCCTGCGATGGGTTGGATCCGTTCAAGGCACCAGGGTCGCGGAGACGCCAACCTTCGTGCCCATGAGATGGCACGCCTGTCTCAGCCTCGGCCTTCTGCCCCTGCTCGCCTGCGGCGGCAGCGATGGTGCCACCATCCCCGCGGTGCTCTCGGCGACCCTCTCCCCAGATCCGATCGTCGAGGCGCCCTGCCCGCCGACGAGCTGTGGATCGCTCACTGGCCAGACCGAGGCCTCAGCCTCCTTGACGCTGCGGGAGACCGCTGGCACCGGAGTGATACTGGAGTCGGTCTCGATGACGCTCCGTTCCCAGCCCGCGGGAGCGACCATCGCCGCCGGCTCCTTCCAGGGAGCCGGACTGGTGCAGCAGTCGGGAGGCTCGGCACGCGTCGACGCCCGTGGCACCCGGACGGTGTCGGTCAGCGTGCACTACGATCAATCGGCAGGAGGTCATCCGGCGACGCTCAGCGTCACGGCGCTTGGAAGGGACGACGTGGGGCATCCCGTGTCGGCCACCGCCAGCGCCCAGGTGACTCCCTGAACCTGGAGGGGCGGCACAGGGGCCTGTCCGACCCCGAGGAGCTACGATGGAGGTGAGCATGTCGGCTCCCGTCGTCCCGGTCTCGCAGGGTAGCCCCACCGCCGTGGTCCGCGAGCTGCGCGGGCTGCGGGCGCTGGTCGCGGACTTCCCTGCCTCGCTCCACCTCCCACGGCACGCGCACGAGCACGCCACCATGGCCGTGGTCCTCTCGGGAGGTTTTCGCAAGCACCTGGCGAGGAGCGTGCAGGAGTGTGTTCCGGGTTCTCTCGTCACCGAGCCACCCGGCGAACGGCATGCGAACTGGTTCGGCCCCCGCGGCGCACGGGTGGTGTTGCTCCAGCCGCTGGTGCTCGCCAAGGAGGGCGAGGTGCCCTGGCGCACGCTGTTCGGCCGTCCCCGTGCGGAGATGTCCCCCTGGTGCGCCGCCCTCGCCCGACGGATCGCCGAGGAGCTCAGCTTCCCGGACAATCTCTCCCCCCTGGCGCTCCACGGCCTGACGCTGGAGCTGCTCGTCTCGGCCGCGCGGGGGAACCGGCCTGAGGCGCCACGCCGCCCACCGCCCTGGCTCGGGCGCGTGGAGGAGCTGCTCCGCGCGGAATTCGTCCATCCTCCGTCCATGCGCAGCCTCGCCCGGCAGGCCGGCGTTCACCCGGTTCACCTGGCCCGAGCCTTCCGGAGGCATCACGGCTGCACCGTGGCCAGCCACGTGCGCAAGCTGCGCGTGGCCTGGGCGCAGGAGCAGCTGCTCCGCCCCGGGGCGTCGATGGCCGATCTCGCGCTCGCGGCGGGATTCGCCGACCAGAGCCACTTCGCCCGCGTCTTCCGCCGGGTGCTCGGGCTCACCCCGGGGGAGTGGCGGCGCCGCAACGTCGTCTAGTCGTCGTCTTCGCCCGCGCCGACCCCGATGTCTCCTCGCACCACGTCGAACGGCCCGAACCGGGGCGGGTTGGAGGATCCGCAGAAGGCCTCGTTGGCCGCTTCGTCCCCGAAGCCCGCCAGGGTCGACTGGTCCGGTCGGCCGAGCGTCCGGTTGTCGATGGCCTGCCACCAGATGAACGAGCCAACGGCGATGCCCGGATCGTCGGTGGCGTCGATCCGCCCGCCGACCTTGGCCCGGTTCCCCGTGAGGCCGTTGAAGTCGTAGACGCCGGCGCAGGTGAGATGCCCCCCGTAGTGGAAGGTGCTGCCCTCGGCCGCCTCGGTCACCCGGTACAGGCCCCTCACCGCGCCCGATCGACCCTTGACCGCAACGAACGAGAACCAGGCCACGATGTCGGTGCTGGTCCCGAACACCGACGCGGGGACGACAATCCGATCATGGCCCGCGGCCACGAACCGGGCATGCTCCTCGCTCCGGAGCTCGGCGGCCATGGCGGAGAGCTCCGGGTTCGAGGCGACGACGGCCTCGGGGGGCGCCACTGCCCCGCCGCAGCCCAGCGCAAGCAGACTTCCCAGCAAGACACGGTTCCACATCGCGAGCTCCTCCAGGACCGCGCGCGGGCGCACCATGCGGCGCGCGCTGGCGGAGCACTCTCGAAGCGCGGCGGTGCAGCGGTCTTGTCCGCAGCGAACGCCGCGGCGGACGAACCCAACATCCGCCCGCGCCGCCGAGGCCGGAGGAGGACCTCGGGCCGGGCACGCCCCCGAGGCTAAGAGGCGGTAGGGCCGGTAGGGAATAGCTGACTGCGGCCGCCCTGACCTAGGCGGTCGCCGCGGCGACGAACTGACTCGCCCACCGGGCGATGCCGAAGATGGTCTCCTGGGGGTTGACCCCCAGCGAGGTGGGGAACACCGAGCCGTCCACCACGAAGAGGTTGTCCATCGCGTGGTAGCGCAGCGTGCTGTCCACCACCGAGGTGCGCGGGTCGCTGCCCATGGAACACCCGCCCATCTGGTGCGCGGTGGCCACCCGTACCCGGCCCGCCTCCCAGGGCGCCGCGTCCATCGCCGGGTCGATGTCCGCCGCCCTCTGGATCCGCACCGGCCGGGCGTGCAGCGAGCGCACCTCGCGCGCGCCGGCGGCGAACTGGATCCGCGCCATCTCCTTGCACGCGGCGCGGAAGGCCTCGAAGTGGAAGGGGCGGAGCGGGTAGTCGATCGACACCCGCCGTTCGGCGGGGTCGCGGAGGGTCACCGTCCCGCCCGCATCATCCGGCAGCAGGCCGTCGTGGCAGATGGCGATGGTGCTCTGGGTGTACGGCAGCTGCTCCATCAGCGCCTGGTGCTGCTCGCCGATGCCCGGGAACACCGTGGCGGCGATGAGCGGCATGATCGGCGGAACCTCGAGCAGGAAACCCAGCTTCCCCGGGCCGCGCTCGATGAAGTGGTGCGAGTAGGCCGCCTGGGGCGCACCGGCCCAGGGCGCCACCGGTTCGGGCATCACCGCGCTCATGATGACCACCGGGTGGAGGAAGAAGCGCTTGCCGACGTTGCCGTTGCCGTCCAGGCCCGAGCGGAGGAGCAGCGCGGGCGAGTTGATGGCCCCGCCGCACACCGCCACCGTCTTCGCCATCACCGTGAGGGTCACCCCGGTGGGCCTGTCCGTCTCCGGATCGAGCAGCTGCGCCTCGACACCCCCCACCCGCCGGTTGCCGACCAGGAGGCGCCGGACCGAGGCGTTGGCCTGCACCGTCATCCCCTTCTCCACCGCGTCGGGGATGAGCGTCACCAGCATCGACATCTTGGCGTCCAGGGGACAGCCCAGGCCGCAGTAGCCGAGGTTGGCGCAGTTGTTCACGTTGCGCCGCACGAGCCCCCGGGAGTATCCGAGCGCGCCGCACCCGTCCCAGAGGACCTGGTTGTTGGCGTTCATCCGGTCGAGCGGCCACTCGGCGATGTGGAGCCGCTTCTCGATCGCTTCCCAGTGCGGGACGAGCGCCTCCTCGGTGAGGCCCTTCACCCCGTGGCGGTCTCGCCAGTGCTCCAGCACCCGGCGCGGGGTGCGGAACGAGGTGCACCAGTTCACCGTCGTCCCGCCGCCCACGCTCCGGCCCTGGAGGATGAGGACCGACTGGTCGTCGGTCGCCCGGTTGCCCATCTCCTGGTACAGCCGGGGGTAGGAGTGGTCCTCGCGCCCGTCGAAGCTGCGCTTCGTCCAGTGCCCGCCCTCCTCGAGCAGCACCACCTCGAGGCCGCGCGCGGTGAGCCGCTCGGCCAGCACCGAGCCCCCCGCGCCAGAGCCCACCACCACCACGTCGCAGTGCAGGGTGGTGTTCACCGTGTGGTCACGGCCGGTGAGGATTCGCCCGGGTCTGCTCATGGCAGGGCTTCCCCGTGCCACACCCCGTTGTCGTCCGGCCGGGGCTGGCCGCCCCCCCGCCACTCGGGCTGAGAAGGCCCGTCCTGGAAGATGCCGGGCGGCCCCGAGTAGCCCACCGCAGGCCAGATGCTGTGGGACTGGTAGTACCCGGCGAGCACCAGGGTCCGCAGCGCGGCGTAACCGGTGCGCCGGACCGCGAGCCGGCTGTCCCGCCACTCGGCCAGCACCGCGTCCTGCTCCGCGCCGACCAGCCCGGTGAAGGGCCGGATGCGGCCGCCGAAGAGGAAGCCGGCCAGAGCGTTCTCGAACAACCCCAGCAGCTGCTGGAGCTCCTTCTGGGCGCTGGGCTCCACCCGCGCCGCGATGCGGTCCGCGGCACGGGCGACCCCCACCTCGTCCACGGTGGGCCAGCCCCGGCGGGGGCGGACCATGCGCCGCGCCACCGCGTCGAGCACCGCGAACTGCGCGGGGCTGAAGACCAGGAGCCCGTCCGCGGGCAGCTTCACCGAGACGCCGCCCCGCAGCGCGAGGAAGCCGGCCCCTCCGGCGGCGAGCAGCGCGCCTCCCAGCAGCCCCCTCTTGATGAGGGTGCGGCGGCTCAGGCTCGCCGGAGCGGGTTCGGGGTGGGGAATGTCCATGCGAGGCGGGACTCTAGGCAAGTCCGTCGCCGAACTGCCACGGACGGGAGGCCGTCACGCGAAGCCCCCTTCTCGACACCGTGTGGTCCCGCGTCTAAATGGACGGGAGCCATGGGCAAGACACTGGCGATGATTCTGGCCGGAGGCGCTGGGACGCGGCTCGAGCCGCTCACCCGCGAGCGCGCCAAGCCGGCGGTTCCCTTCGGGGGGCGCTACCGGATCATCGACTTCGTCCTGTCGAACTTCGCCAACTCGGGTGTGCTGAAGATGAAGGTGCTCACCCAATACAAGTCCGACTCGCTCAACAACCATCTCTCACGGGCCTGGCGGCTGAGCAGCTTCCTCGGGCAGTTCGTGGACGTGGTGCCGGCGCAGATGCGGACCGGGCTCGACTGGTACAAGGGCAGCGCCGACGCCATCTACCAGAACCTCAACCTCATCACCGACGAGGAGCCGGACCAGATCTTCGTCTTCGGCGCGGACCACGTCTACCGCATGGACGTGTCGACGATGCTCGAGCACCACCTGAAGCAGAAGGCCGACTGCACCGTGGCGGCGATCCCGGTGCCCCTCGAGGAGGGCCGGGACTTCGGCATCATCGACGTGGGGCCGGATGGTCGAATGCGCGGGTTTCTCGAGAAACCGAAGAACCCACCCCCGATGCCGGGCAATCCCAGGATGTGTCTGGCGTCGATGGGGAACTACCTCTTCGAGACCGAGACCCTGGTGCAGGAGGTGGTCCGCGACGCAGCCAACGACCAGAGCGCGCACGACTTCGGCAAGAGCATCATCAGCGACCTGTACAAGCATGCCCGGGTCTACGTGTACGACTTCGCCGAGAACTCCTATCCCGGGCAGGAGGCCAAGGAGCGCGGCTACTGGCGCGACGTGGGGAACATCGACGTCTACTACCAGGCCAACATGGACCTGGTGGGGGTGGACCCGATCTTCAACCTCTACAACGACCGCTGGCCCATCTACACCCAGAACCGCTCCTACCCGCCGGCGAAGTTCGTCTTCAACGACGTGGAGAACGAGCGCGTTGGCTACGCCACCGACAGCCTGGTGTGCGACGGCTGCATCATCTCCGGCGGCCACGTGCACCTCAGCGTGCTCAGCCCCAAGGTGCGCATCAACTCGTTCACCCAAGTGAGCGAGAGCATCTTCTTCGAGAACGTCAACGTCGGCCGCCGCTGCCGGATCCGCCGCGCCATCGTGGACAAGAACGTGGAGATTCCCGCGGGAACGACCATCGGCTACGACGAGGCCGATGACCGCCGCCGCTTCCACGTCACCTCCGAAGGGGTGGTGGTGATCCCCAAGGGGATGAAGGTCGCCTGAACCTGGGGGCTGCGTCCTAGCGCTGCCGGAAGATCCAGGCGAGCAGCGACAGCACCAGCGAGACCACGATCATCGAGGCGATGGGGATGTACACCCGCACCCGGTCGTTCTCCCAGCGGATGTCGCCGGGCAGCCGCCCGAACCAGGACAGGCCGCCGGTCCACACCAGCAGGCCGGCCACCACCAGGCCCACCCCGATGAGAATCAGCATCAGTCCAGGTCCGCGGTCGCTCACGGCCATTCTGGTCTAGCGTGGCCGCAGTGGCTCCGCCAGCGCCGGCCGACCCGCCCGAGCCCGACCGCCCGCCGTCTCCCCGGTACGGGGGTTTCCTGGTGCTGCTCGCCTGTCTGTCCACGGCGTGCAGCGCGCCGCTGGTGCCGGTGTTCACCGCCTCGGGCGATGCGCCGAGCCGCACCGGCCTCACCGCGCTGGGCGACGGGGCGGTCTTCGGAAACGACGCCGGGCGGGTGATTCGCCTGGACGGAGCGGGGCGGGTGCTGTGGACGGTGGAGACCGGCGGGGAGATCGAGCTCCCGCTGGTGGTCACCGAGGACGGCGTGGTCGGTGCGGTGATCGGCGGGGACACGCTGGTCTCCCTGGATGCCGACACCGGTCACGAGCGGTGGCGCGCCGGCGGACAGCCCCCGGTGGCGGCGCTCGCCGCGGTGGGCACCCGCCTGCTCCTCCTGGGGAAGGAGGGCGAGCTGCGCTCGTTCCCCGCGCTGGCCGGTGGACTGCCACTGCGTCGCGGGTGGAACGCCTCGCTCGGGCTGCGCGCCCGCGCTCCCCCCCGGGGGCTGCTCGCGCTCGAGGGCGGCGTGCTGGCCATCGGGCCCACCGCGATGCTCCTTCTCTCCGCCGAGGACGGCGCGCTCCGCTGGAAGGCGCCGATGCGCGACGCGACCGGGGCGGTGCTGGACGGCGACCAGCTCTGGACAGCCGAACAGTCCGGAAGGCTGGTGGTCCTGGACCGGCGCTCGGGCGCGCAGCGACGCGTCGTCCCGCTGGGGCAGCACATCATCTCGCCTCCCAGCGCCGCGCTCGGCCACATCTGGGTGGGGCTGGAGGACCACTCGCTGGTGGGCATCGACGCCCGCGGAGAGCAGCCCCCCTGGCGCGCGTCGCTGCCCGCGGCGCTGGTGGGCGGCGTGGCCGAGTGGCAGGACCGATTGCTCGTGCCCACCGCGGGCCGCGAGGGCCGGCTCCTGGCCATCGACCTCGCCCGGCCCGGCTCCCCGGCGGCCGCGCGGGTGGACAGCCCGCTCCGCACCAGGCCCCTGGTCCGGGGCAGCGTGGCCTGGATCCTGGCCGCGGATGGCCGGGTTCTCGGGTTCCGCTTCCGCTGACGCCTAGCGCCGGACGAGCGCCAGCCGGACGCCGAGCGCCACCAGGACGCCGCCGGTGATGCGCTCGCGCCACGCGCCCCCGGCCACCCTCCGGCCCGTCCGAGCGGCGACCACCGCCACCAGCGCGTCGCCGATCACCCCCAGTGTCCCGAGCACTCCGCCAAGCACCAGGAACTGGAACAACACCCCGCCACGCTCGGGCCGCACGAACTGCGGCAGGAAGGCGAAGAAGAAGACCGCCACCTTGGGATTGAGGAGCCCGGTGAGCACCCCGTGGCCCAGTAGCCGCGAGCTCGGGACGCGTGGCGCCTCGGCCGCAGGCCGGTCCGGGGGCGCCACCGGACGTGCACCGAGGGTCCCGGCGATCATCCGCGTCCCAAGCACCACGAGGTAAACCGCACCGACCAGCTTCACCACGGTGAACGCCGTCGCCGAGGCCAGCAACACCGCCGACAGCCCCAGCGCAGCGGCCACGGTATGCCCCAGCGTCCCGAGGTTCAGCCCGACGCTGGTGAGCAGCCCCGAGCGCACGCCCCCCTGGAGAGTGCGGGCCATCACCAGCGCCTGGCCCGGACCGGGGGCGGCGACGAGTGCCGCCGCAGCGCCCAGGTAGGTACCGAACGTCTTCGCGTCGAACAGCTCCCAGGGAGCCCAGTGCATGGCCGGCCGCTCTAACCAGCACCCCGTCGGCGCGCAGCCTCTCGTTCCAAACTGCGCACTTGTCTCGGTGAACTGTGCCGGCACGCTCGGTTCTGCCGCTACAAGCCCAGGAACGTGGCCCGCGTCCTCATCGTCTCCAACCGGCTGCCGATCACCGTCCGTGCGGATGCGGACGGCGTCGAGGTGCAGCCGAGCGTCGGCGGGCTGGCCACCGGGCTGCGCGGCCCCCACGAGCGCTCCGGAGGGCTGTGGATCGGCTGGCCAGGGCTGGAGGACGCGCTCCCGGAGGAGCAGGGGCAGGCGCTCGCCGCACGGCTCGAGGCGATGCGCCTGGTCCAGGTACCGCTGACCAAGGAGGAGGTCCATCGCTACTACGAGTCGTACTCCAATGGCGTGCTCTGGCCGCTGTTCCATTACTTCGCCGGCGAGCTCCCCGTGGAGATCGAGGGGTTCGAGGACTACGAGCGGGTGAACCGGCGCTTCGCGGACGCGGTGGTCGAGCACCACCGCCCCGGAGATCTGGTCTGGGTCCACGACTATCAGCTGATGCGTGTGCCGGCTCTGATCCGCGAGCGCATCCCCGAGGCCCGCATCGGCTTCTTCCTCCACATCCCCTTCCCGTCCTCGGAAACGTTCCGCATCCTGCCCCAGCGGGAGCGCATCCTCGAGGGGCTGCTGGGGGCCGACCTTCTGGGTTTCCACACCGCGGCGTACGTGCGGCACTTCTCCTCGTCGGTGCTCCGCACCACCGGCTCCTGGACCAACGTGGACCGGATTCCCTGGCGCGGCCGGGAGGTCCGGCTCGGCGTCTTTCCCATGGGCGTGGACGCGGCCCGCTGGGGCGAGCTCGCGGGTGACCCCGAGGTGATGGCGGAGCTCCAGGCCCTGCGCGCGGAGCCACAGCGGCTGCTGGTGGGCATCGACCGGCTCGACTACACCAAGGGCATTCCTCGCCGGCTGCTCGCCTACGAGCAGCTGCTCCTGCGCCACCCCGAGCTCCGGGAGCACGTGCGGCTGGTGCAGGTGGCGGTTCCGTCTCGCACCGGGGTGGGCGCGTACCAGGGCCTGCGCGAGACGGTGGATGGGCTGGTGGGACGGATCAACGGCCGCTTCGGGACGACCACCTGGTCGCCGGTGCGCTACCTCGCTCGCGGGCTCTCGGAGAAGGAGGTGGCCGCGCTCTACCGGGCCGCCGACGTGCTGGTGGTCTCGCCGATCCGCGACGGGATGAACCTGGTGGCCAAGGAGTTCATCGCCTCACGTTCCGATGGCGATGGGGTCCTGGTGCTCTCCGAGTTCACCGGGGCCGCTGCCGAGCTGGCCGAGGCGCTGATCGTCAACCCATACGACGTGGAGGGGACGGCGGACGCGCTGTGCCGGGCGCTGCAGATGCCGCTTCAGGAACGCCGCCTCCGGATGGACGCCCTCCGCACCCGAGTGCAGAAGTACGACGTGGACCGCTGGGCGCGCGAGTTCCTGGAGCGGCTCGGGTCGGACCTCGAGACGCCGCCTGCGCTCCGCCCCTCACCCCCTTCGGTCCTCGCCGCGGCACAGGCGCGGATCCGCGAGGCTCCCACGGCGACGCTGCTCCTGGACTACGACGGGACGCTGGTCGAGTTCACGCCCACGCCGGACCTCGCGGTGCCCGATGCCGAGCTGCTCGAGCTGCTCAGGTCACTCGCCCGTCGCTTCGTGGTGCACGTGGTGAGCGGGCGAAAGCGCGAGACGCTGGAGCGGTGGCTGGGAGCCCTCCCCATCGGGCTCCATGCCGAGCACGGGTACTGGTCGCGGATTCCCGGCGAGCGCTGGGAGGGGGCGGAGGTCGACGCGAGCAGCTGGCTGCCGCAGGTCAAGGCCATCCTCGAGGAGTACGCCGCGCGGACGCCGGGGGCGCTGGTCGAAGAGAAGACGGCGGGCCTCGCCTGGCACTGGCGCGCCGCGGACCCGGAGTTCGGCGCGGCCCAGGCCGGAGATCTCCTCCTCCACCTCGCAACCCTGCTCTCCAACGCCCCGGCGGAGGTGCTCACCGGCGACCGGGTGGTGGAGATCCGGCCGCAGGGCGTGAACAAGGGCCAGGTGGTCCCGAGCGTGCTCGCCCACGCCCCGCGCGGAACCCTGGTCGCCGCCCTCGGGGACGACCTGACCGACGAGGACCTCTTCGCCGCGCTTCCCCCGGGGGCCATCTCGGTGCACGTCGGCCCGGCAACGAGCCATGCCGGGCTGCGGGTGCGCAACGTCACCGAGGCGCGGATCTTCCTCCGGGGACTGCTGGAGCCTCGACACGGATGAGGCCGGAGGGAAGGGTCAGCCGACGGAGCTCAGGAAGCACGACGCGTTCGTCCCGCCCGGGCCTGGAGCCGCCGTGCCCAGCGGCTGGCTGGCTTCAGCACCAGCCGCTCGGCGAGGTAGTGGCGGGCCAGCGTCGACTGTCTGCTGCGGATCGCGGACTCGACGAGGGTAAGGGTCAGCACGTCGCGCTGGGCGTGGCTGCCTCCGAAGCGTGAGGCGATGTCGCGCACCGGCAGCAGCTCGGCCACCACCTCCGCATGCCGGCCCTGGCCGAAGGCGCGGATGGCGCGGCAGACGCCAGGGTGGTGTGGTGGTGGATCACCTCGATGGTCGGGAACCGGGCCAGCTCGGTGACGAGCTCCTCGACGAAGCCGCGGGCCATGTATCCCTGCTCGGGATCGCCCGACGGATTGTCGAACGGAAGGACTGCGATGGCCGCTGAGGCGCCCATACCGGCCGAGTCTGGTCCTGCAACAGCCCTGCAGGAAAGCCACCCGGCACCACGGGCGTCGGGCGGGTCACTTGCTCAACGTCATTCCCGAGCCGCCCACCCCGACCGGGAAGTCCCTCATCTTCGGGAGCCCATCGGGCAGGTGGAGGTGTGCTCTCGAGTGTTCAGCGAGGCTCGGCGGACGCGGTGGCGGTCTCCGGGCGCGGCGGACGCGGGTCGGGAACCCGGTTCTTCACCGCGGGATGGAGCGGAGGTAGGCCGCGGGCGATCTGCCTCGCGTCGGGCGTCCCCGCGGCGGCGGCAAGGGCGGCGAGGGTGGTCGGCTGAAGCCCGGCGATCCACGCGCCGATGGGCCGGACCGCGGAGGCGTCGACCAGGTGGGTGCCGATGGGCGGCATCTGGTCCGCCGGGGCCCGGCTCGACAGACGGTGCAGCAGCGCGCTCCGGGAGGGCTGGCCCGGGGCCAGACGGAGCAGCGCCTCCGCCGCCCCGGGCGGCTGGTAGCGGCTCGGCACGGCGACCGCCGTCGCCAGAGGACCTTCGCCCGTGCGTGGGACGAGCCGCTGCACGAGGTCGAGCCCGAGCGACCCGAGCCTCACCGCGCGCATCGTGGCACCCCCCGCAGTTGCCATGAAGGTAGCCGAGCGCCGCACGGGCGACCGAGGTCGGCGCCTCGACCCGGGTGGCGCCTCGAGCAGCGCGCGCGGGAGTCGCCGCACCATCCCGGTGCGGACCGCCGAGGTGAGATCCACTGCGCCTTGGGGGAGCGGCTCGGCGTGCGGCGCAAGGGGGTCGGTCGGCGAGAGCTGCAGTGCGGAGAAGCCGAGCACTGGCGTCCGCCCCGCCCCGTGGCACGCCTCGCAGTCCCCGGTCGAGGGCAGGTCGTGCAGCGCACCACCGTCGAGCCAGACCACCGCGGGAGCACACGCCGGGGCCGTGCCGGAGAGCGCGACGGCGGCCAGCCCGGCGACGAGGCGGCGAACTGCGGGCAGACGCAGGCCCCCGGCGTCCACCCCCGCGGGGTGGCGCCCTGTGGTGCGCTCCTCGCTCACGGAATCAGCTCAGGGGAATCTGCTTGGCGTGCCGCGCGAGCCACTGGCGGAAGGTCTGCAGCCCCGGGTAGAGCGCACGGGCCTGGTCCACCGGTCGGGCGCCGCAGAACTCGCGCTCGAAGTCGTGCTTGTACTGGAACATGTTCCCCAGGTCCTCGGCACCGGGGAACCCGAGCTTCCGGTACGCCTCGAACGACATCGCCTGGTAGCGCACCGGCTGCCCGAGGGCGGTGGACAGCTCCGCGGCCATCTCCGCGCCGGTCAGGTGCTCGCCGGCGATGCCGATGGTGCGGCCGACCATCTCCACCCCGCGGAGGAAGATGCCGTAGGCGCAAGGGCCGATGTCCTCGGCCGCGATGCCCGGGAGCTTCCGGTCCCCCATGGGCAGCGCGAAGACCAGCTGCCCCGAGGAGTCCTTCTTCGGCCCCGCCCCGAAGTTGATGAGGTTGTCCCAGTAGAACGAGGTGCGCAGCAGGGTGGTGGGCGCCTTGGCCTCGGCGAAGACCGCGTCCGCCTCCCCCTTCCCGTCGAAGTGGGGCACCTTGTAGCGGTTCAGCAGGGTGGGCATCCGGTCATCCGACAGCGGGACCCGCTCCCGGGTGTCCTCGAGCGTGGACCAGATGACGTGCCGGACGTCGGCCCGGGCCGCGGCGCCGGCCATGGCCCTTGCCTGGGCCACCTCCCGGTCGGGCGAGAAGTGCTCCCAGAAGTTGGTGATACAGAACGCGCCCGTCGCCCCTGCGAAGGCGTGGTCGAGGGTCGTCGGGTCGTCCGCATCGGCGCCCACCACCTCCGCGCCCTGCGCAGCGAGCGCCAGGGCCTTCTCGGACCCGGGGTTCCGGGTGATCGCGCGGGCAGTGAAGCGCCGCTCGGGGTCCTGGAGGATGGCCCGGACGAGGCCGCTGCCCTGCGCGCCGGTGGCGCCGATCACTGCGATGATGGGTTTCTGGGAAGCCATGGCGGACGTCTCCTGGACGGGGTGCGGACGAGACCACCCCGCCCGGCCTTCGTCCACCTGGCGCGGGCATATACGACGCCCGGCCACACTCGCGGGGCGACGACCTGGATGACCGAGCTGGTGGACGGGGGCCGGGCCTACCTGGTCGTCTTCCGGACGGCACGAGCATCAACCCGGGCTACCGCGTCGCCAGGGACCCGTCCTATCCGGGGATCGAGGCCGACTCCGCCGGACCCTGCACCGCCTGGAGATGCTGAGGCCGGACATCTGGCTCAATCATCACACCCAGGTGTTCGACCTGGAGGGCAAGCGGAAGCGCGTCGCGGCCGAGGGGGTGAAGGCGTGGGTGGACCCCGAGGGGTACCGGCGCTTCGTCGCCAGGCAGCGCCGCACGTTCGAGGACGAGGTGGACGCGGAGCTTGCGCCCAAAGGGGCTCGGTGATTCTGTGCTTCGTGGACGGGGACCTCCGTGTCCCCGCACTCTGCATGGAGGCTCTGGCACGCGAGGTCGCCAGCGCCATGCGCCAGTCCCTGCTCCGGGAAGACCTCCATCATCGCTCCGCCCGCGACCTCGCGGGAGAGGACTTCGACGAGAAGCTCCGACGCCACGCAGAGTTTCTCCGGTCCCGACTCGCATCCGCCGAGGGGATTGACTCCGTCGTGAAGACCGTGATCCCGGTCCTGCGGCGCAGCGCGAACGTGGAGCAGGCGCGTGCGGACGACGAGACGCTGCTCCGGAAGATCCTCTCGGTGGTCGGGCTCCTCTCGGTGATCGCGCCGCACTCCGCGGCGCGCCACCCGTTCCCAGCCCCCGGTGGTGGGGCAGGGCCGGCCGGCGGGACTCCTGCCGAGGCGCGCGTCTCGGTCCGCCCCCCGTATCCCCGCCCTCGACCGGAAGACCTCGACCGGCGGCGCCGGCGGAAGTGAGCGGCGGGCAGAATGCGTTCCGGTCACGGACGGCGAGCGTCCGGGACGGTCAGGCCGGCTGCAGGAACCGGGCGATGACCCGCTTCAGCCCCACGGTCCGGAAGCGCACCGTGAGCTTGGCATTGGGGCCCGAGCCGTCGCAGGCCATCACCTCGCCCTCGCCGAACTGGGCGTGACGCACGCGCATCCCGACCACCGAGCCCTCCTCCATGTACGCCGCGTCCTGGGCGTAGCTGCGGTCGATGCGCGGACCGGTGTCCTCACGGGGCCGGCGCTCGGCCCGCCCGTACGACGGCTCGGGCGGCGGAGCGCGCAGCTCGGGCTGGAAGTCGAACAGCTCCTTGGGAACCTCGCGGAGGAAGCGGGACGGTGGATTGAAGCGCAGCTCGCCGAAGAGCGAGCGGGCCTGCGCCAGCGATACCAATAAACGCTTCCGGGCGCGGGTGAAGCCGACGTAGCAGAGGCGGCGCTCCTCCCCCATCTCCTCGTCGTCGCCGAACTCGTCCAGCGCCCGCTGGTGCGGGAAGACGCCATCCTCCATCCCCGGGAGGAACACCGCGTCGAACTCCAGGCCCTTGGCAGCGTGGAGCGTCATCAACGAGACGCGCCCTTCGCCGGCCTCGGCATCGGCCTCGGCCACCAGGCTGATCTGCTCCAGGAAGGCCTGCAGCGGGGGGGCCTCTGCCTCGAGCGACTCGGGACCGGGCGCCGGGCGGGCCGCGCGCTGCAGGTCGAACTCCTGGGCAGCGCCCACGAACTCGCGCAGGTTCTCGGCGCGCCCGAGCGACTCGTCGTCTCCTGCCTCCACCAGCGACTCGACCAGCCGCGTCTCCTGGAGCATCCGCTCCAGCGCCGCCGCGGCCGACGGCGCCTCGACCGCAAACTGGACCAGCGGCTCCATCAGGGAGCGAAACCCGCGGAGCCGCTTCTGCGCCGCCGCCTGGAGCGTGGGGATGGACTCCACCTGATCCAGCGCCTCCCAGAGGGAGATGCCCTGGTCCGCGGCCCAGGCGCTCAGCCGCTCCTGCGTCGTGTCCCCGATGGCCCGGGCCGGCACGTTGACGACGCGAAGCAGGTCCGCGTCCGAACGGGGGTTGGCCATGAGCCGGAGGTAGGACGCCGCATCCTTGATCTCCACCCGCTCGTAGAAGCTGCGCCCGCTCACCAGGGTGTACGGGACCCGCGACAGCCGCAGCGCCTCCTCCAGGACCCGGCTCTGGGCGTTCACCCGGAAGAAGATGGCCATCTGGTCGTAGGAGACGAAGTCCTCCTGGTGCAGGGCGTGGATCCGCCGGGCGATCTCGTGCCCCTCCTCCCGCTCGTCGCGGGAGATGAGGAGATGGAGCAGCTCACCCTTGGGGCGGTCGGTCCACAGCCGCTTGGGCATCCGGCGTGGATTCTGGGCGATGACCGCGTTGGCGGCGTCGAGGATGTTCCCGTCGCTCCGGTAGTTCTGCTCCAGCTTCACCACCCGGGCGCCGCGATAGAGGTCGGGGAAGCCGAGGATGTTGCTCACCTCGGCCCCGCGCCAGCGGTAGATGGACTGGTCGTCGTCGCCGACCACGACCAGGTTCGACCCCGGTGGCGGGGCAATCTGCTGCAAGAGCTCGTACTGGACGGGGTTGGTGTCCTGGAACTCGTCGACCAGCACGTGCTGGAACCGCGCCCGGTACTTCTCCAGCGTCTCGGGGTCCTTGCGGAGCAGCTCCACCAGGAGCAACAGGAGATCGCCGAAGTCCACCGCGTTCGCCGCGCGAAGCAGCTTCTGGTAGGCGCGGTAGGCCCGCTGCACGGCGAGGCCGCGGTAGTCGTCAGGCGAGACGCGCTCCACGTCGGGGCCGCGCCCGGCGTTCTTCTCCACGTCGATGCGTCGGGCCACGTCGCGCGGGTTGAGCACCGGGTCCACCCGCTCCTCGCGCATCGCCCGCTTCACCAGCTGGAGCTGATCCGCATCGTCGTAGATGACAAAGGAGCGGGTGAGCCCGACCTTCTCCGCCTCGCGCCGGAGGATCGTCGCCGCCGCGGAGTGGAAGGTGGCCACGTTCAGGTCGGAGGCCCAGGGTCCGAGCAGCGTCTCGAGCCGCTCGCGCATCTCGCGGGCGGCCTTGTTGGTGAAGGTGACGGCCAGGATGCGCCAGGGCGGCACGCGTCGGGCGAGGACCAGATGGGCCACCCGCCGGGTGATGACCCGCGTCTTCCCCGAGCCGGCGCCGGCGAGGACCAGGAGCGGTCCCTCACCATGGAGCACGGCCTCACGCTGGGGCGGGTTGAGGTCCTCGAGGAGCTGATCGGCAGACTGGAGCGGCGACGGCCCGGACATCGGAGCCGGGCACCCTCTCATTCCTGCCGCCTGGATTCCAGCCGAGGCCTTCGCCGGCGGTTGGAGGCACTCCGGATCGCGGTGTCCTGAGCCCCGGCCGAGCTAGGCACGCGCCGGACGACCGAAGACCAGGACGGTGTTGGTGCCGCCGAAGCCGAAGGAGAGGCTCATCACCACCTCGAGCCGAGCCTCGCGCGCCCGGTTCGGGACGTAGTCGAGGTCGCACTCCGGATCCGGGTCCTGCTGGTTGATGGTGGGAGGCATCACCCCGTGCATCAGGGTGAGCACGCTGAAGGCGGCCTCGACGCTTCCGGCCGCCCCCAGCAGGTGGCCGGTCATCGACTTGGTGGAGCTCACCGGGAGGCGACGGGCACGGTCCCCGAAGGCCGATTTCAAGGCCCGGGTCTCGTGGACGTCGTTGAGCGGGGTCGAGGTCCCGTGGGCATTCACGTAGGACACCTTCTCCGCGTCGAGCCCGGCGTCGCGAAGGGCCTCACGGATGCAGCGCGCTGCCGGGGCTCCGTCCTCGGTCGGCTGGGTGAGGTGATGGGCGTCGGCATTGGCGGCATATCCGGCGACCTCGGCGAGGATGGGCGCTCCCCGGTGTCGGGCACGCTCCTCCTCCTCGAGCACCAGGACCCCCGCCCCTTCGCCGAGGACGAAGCCGTCCCGCCCTCGATCGAACGGGCGACTGGCTCCCTGGGGATCGTGGTTCCGGGCGGAGAGCACGTTCATCGCCTCGAAGCCGCCGATCCCCAGCGGGGTGACCGCGGCCTCGGAGGCACCGGCGATGACCGCATCGCTCCGGCCGGTCCGGATCGACCACAGCGCTTCACCGATCGCGTGGGATCCGCTCGAGCAGGCCGCCACCGGCGCGTAGTTGGGGCCGGCAGCTCCGTGGCGAATGCTCACCAGACCGGCGGCGGTGTTGGAGAGTATTTGCAGCACGAACATCGGCGAGAGGCGGTCGAACCCCGTGCGGAGCGCCTTCTCGTGCGCCACCTCCGCCGAGGCCAGACCGCCGATCCCCGAGCCGAGGATGACGCCCACCCTTTCGGGCAGGTAGCTGCTCGCTCCTCCGGAACCGATGGTCAAACCGCTCGCCCGGACCGCCATCTCCGACGCGGCGACCGCGAGCTGGACGTAGCGATCGACCCGGCGCGCCTCCCGCCTGTCCATCCACGCCAGAGGATCGAAATCCTTCACCTCCCCGGCGATCCGTGTCTTCAGCTTCCCGGGGTCGAACCGGGTGAGGGGGCCCACCCCGGACTTGCCGGCGACCAGCGCTGCCCAGGTGGCCTCCACCCCCGTCGCCAGGGGGGTGACCAGCCCGAGACCAGTGACCACGACTCTTCGTCCTCCCATGGCCGGAGGCTTCACACGCGGCGCGAGGTAGATCCAGGCCAGCCCGACATGACGGCCCGCATCGACGGTCCGTCGTACCCGGAGACGTCAGATGGCGGACAGGGACCGCTACGGCAGGTTGTCCCAGCCGAAGCGCTCCTCGGCGAAGGCGTGGTCGGCGAGGCTCTTGATGAGCTCGTCGTCGTTGTCGTCGATCTGGCCGTAGTTGCTCTTCACCCGGCGCTCCACCTGTCCGGCGAAGACGCGGAGGATCTCCAGCTCCTTCGCCGCGCCCTCCTCGCCGAGCCGCCGCACCGACGAGTCCACCCGCGACAGGACGCAGGCCATGAGGAACAGGTCGATCATGATGTCCGCCAGTCGCTGGGTGGCGAGCTGCCTGTCGGCGATGCGCTTGCCGTGCTTGCGCAGGATGCGGTCGGCGGCGGTGGCCAGCTCCCGGGTGTGCTCCTCGAACGCCTCTCCCTCGGCCTTGAGCGCCGGGCTGAGCCTGGTGAATGCGCCCCGCTCGCGCCCGACGTTGGTGGCCAGTGCCGCCCGCCGCAGCGCGTACTCACTCAGCACGCCGAAGCCCTTGATCGGGTCGTTGAGCACGCCCTTCAGGCTCGCCGCCAGGTCGGCCAGCTGCGCCCCGACGTCGTTCATCGCGGTCAGGGCGATGAACAGCCGCAGGATCTCGTTGGTCCCCTCCCAGATGCGGAAGATGCGGCAGTCGCGGAGCGCCCGCTCGTAGGGGTACTCGCGCATGTAGCCGTTGCCCCCGGCGATCTGCAGCGCCTCGTCGGTGGTGCGCCACAGCGCCTCGGTGGCGAAGACCTTGCTGATCGCCGCCTCCACTGCGTAGTCCTCGTAGCCTCCGTCCACCAGACCGGCGACCATCGCCACCGCCGACTCGGCGGCGTAGGTGTCGACCACCATGTGGCCGACCTTCTGCTTGATGAGGCCGTACTCGGAGATGGGCTTTCCGAACTGCACCCGGCCCTTCGCCTGACGGGTGGCAAGCTCGATCATCCGCTTCATCCCTCCGATGCAGCCCCCGCCCAGGCCGCTGCGCCCGCTGTTGAGGATGCGCATCGCCACCTTGAACCCCTTCCCCACCTCGCCGAGGACGTTGGTCGCCGGCACTCGCACCCCGTCGAGGAACACCGCGGTGGTCGAGCTAGCCCGGAGCCCCATCTTGTCCTCGTGAGGACCGACGCTCACTCCCTTCATGTCCCGGGTGACGATGAAGGCGGTGAGCTTGCCCCGCTCCTCGGCCCTGCCGGTCTTGGCGAAGACGGTGAAGAAGCTGGCCAGCCCGCCATTGGTGATCCACAGCTTGCTGCCGTCGAGCACCCAGTCGTCGCCGTCGCGCACCGCGGTGGTCTTGATGTTCGCCGCATCCGATCCGGCGCCGGGCTCGGTGAGGCAGAAGGCGGCGATCATCTCCCCGGTGGCCAGCTTGGGATAGAAACGCGCCTTCTGCTCCGGGGTCCCGAAGAGGAGCAGCCCCCGCAGCCCGATGGAGCTGTGCGCCCCTACCGTCGCCGCCACCGAGCCGTCGTAGCGTGACAGCTCTTGCAGCGTGCGCGAGTAGGCCGTGCTCCCCAGCCCGAGGCCACCGACGTCCTCTGGCAGTACCAGGCCGAACAGCCCGAACTGGCGGAGCTCCTCGAGCACCGAGGCCGGGAGCTCGCCGGCCAGGTCCCAGGCGCGGAATTCCTCGTCCCGGTTCCCCAGGAACTGCTTCAGCGAGCCGAAGATCGTCCGGAGCGTCTCTCCTTCGCTGTCGGCCATCACCGGAAAGGGCAGCAGCACGTCCTCCTCGATGACCCCCATGCACAGCGAGCGCATGAAGCTGGTCGTCTCCTTGTCCGCCATGTGCCGTTCTCCTGGTGCGAGGGCCGTCGATGCGGCCCGATCTACCTCGCCCGGGCGGGACTAGTTTCGCGACCGGCCCAGCCAGCCGGCGATGAAGGGCTCGATCTCGCCGCGGAGCACGTCCTTGAGGCGGGGGGTGGTGGTCCCGGTGCGCGGATCCTCCACCCGGGCGCCACGGCCGAAGAAGTAGTGGCGGGCCTCCACGTCCGCCGGCCCGGGGCGCACCACCAGGAACGCCAGCGAGCGCAGCTCGTCGAGAGACACTCCGCCCACCAGCTCCACCTCGCGGCCGGTCTCCTCGTCGAAGGCGCGCATCTCCGCCGTCACCCGCTCCACGTGCGTTCCGGCGCGCCGTCGCACCGAGCGACCCTGGGCGCGGAGGCCGGCCTCCGCGCCGGCGGGCCGTGGCCAGGGGTAAAGCCGGACCCGGACCACCATCCGTCGCCCGTTGACATGGCGGCGGTGAATGCCCTCTTCGCCGGCGAGAAACCCCAGCGCTCCGGGGCCGGCGAGGTGGAGCATCAGCCGTGGGGGGTGATCGGCCTCGGCCAGGGCGCTGGCCTCGTAGCCGCGGTGCGTGGCCCAGCCCTGGTACATCGCGGCCAGCTCGGCCACCCACGCCCGGTGCTCCTCGTTTTCCCGCGCCGCGGCCAGGTCGAGGATCACCTCGTCGGCGGTGCTGCCCCCGGCGGCGACCCGCGCCTCGGCGAGCTGGACCTCGCGGGCAGCGTGCTCCACCGCCCTCGCCGCGGCGGCGAGGCGGCCTTCCCCCTTGGCCTCACCGACCAGCCGCCTCGCCGACTCGCAGCTCTGCGCCAACCGATCCAGTGCCTGGAGCTCCCGGTCGACGCTCTGGAAGGAGCGCAGCAGCTGCGCCGCACGCTCCGGGTCATCCCAGAAGTCGGGAGCCTGGGTGTGGACGAGCAGCTCCGTGCGCCGCTGCTCCAGGGCAGGGCGACCGAGCGACTCCGCCACCCGGCCCGCGCGTTCCACAAGGCCCTGCGCCTCATGAAGCAAGCTCTTGCGATCGAGCCGGCGACGTCCGACGACGGTCCCCAGCCGGGTGGTCGCCACCGCGGTGCGAGGCTCGTGCTCCAAGTGGGCCTCGGAGCGAACCACCACCGACCCTTCACTCGCCTCGACCAGGATGCGCGACCCAGGCGGGAGCGGACGCCGCACGATCTCCACCGCCACCGGCGCGGTCAGGGTGCGCTCGATCTCCCGCTGGAGGAAGCGCGCTCCGAACTGGGCCGAGAAGCCGCGGTCGACGAGGAGGTCGATGACCTCGGGCGCCACCTCCACGTCCAGCCCCCGGAGCCGGATGCCCTCCCGCTCCAGGACCCGTCCCACCTCCCGCTGTGCGATGCGGCGGATCTCCACCTTCCCCAGCGGCCGGAAGTGGCAGATGGCGTCGAAGCGGTTGAGGAGCTCGTGTCGGAAGGCCTCGGCCAGCCGCCGGTCCGCCTCCGCGGCGAGCTCGGCGTTGGAGGGGGCGACGGCGAACCCCAGCGGGCCCTCTCGGTAGACCTCCGCTCCAGCGTTGGTGGTGACGATGATCAGGACGTTGTCGCACCGAACCAGCTCCCCGGCGGCGTTGATGAACTGACCCTCGTCGAAGAGCTGCAGGCACCGATCGTGGACCGACCGGTGGGCCTTCTCGAACTCGTCGAGGAGCAAGACGGCGAACAGCTTCCCCTCCAGCCGGCAGGTGAGCTGGCCGCGCTGGTGTTCCCGGACGGGTGACCAGGTCATCCCGAAGAGCTGAGAGGCGTCGTCCTCCTCGCCGTAGTCGGCCATGTTGACCCGGACCAGCCGTTCGGCCGAGCCGAAGACGTACTCCGCCAGCAGGCGTGCCAGATGGGTCTTTCCCACGCCGGTGGGCCCCGCGCAGAGAAAGAGGCCCAGTGGGCGCCTGGGGTCGGTGAGCCCCGCCTTGAGGAGGGCCAGGGTCCGCAGGACCGCTCTCACCGCTTCCGGCTGTCCGAGGATGCGCTCGTTGAAGTACGCCTCGGTCTGCGCGAGGTCGAGCGGGGTCGCGTCGTCGACGAGGAAGCGCGGCAGCTGGGACACCGCGCAGAAGCGGGTGAGCACCCCCTCGGTGCCGAGGCACTCCCCTTTGCTGGCGCTGGCCTCCTCCACCGCGCCCCGGAGCAGCTCCACCGACCTCCCCGGCTCGTGCTGGGCGAGCAGGTACTTCTTCGCCAGGCGCAGGGTGAGCTCACAGGCCGCCGGCTCGATGACCATCCCCAGCTGGGTCTCGAGCTCGGCGGCCACCTGGCCGAGGATGGCCCGGGCGCGCTCCGCGGGTGGCTCGGGAACCGCCACCAGGTGCAGGAGCTCCCCCAGTCCTCCCTCCGCGCCGAGCAAGCCGTGCGCGCCGCGGGAATCGGTCTCGAGGACGAAGCGCAGCGAGCTCGAGCGGAGCGAATCGGCGAGGCTGCCGAACAGCGGCGGGTTCAGGGCCAGCGAGGCCTCGCGAAGGGCGACGACGGTCAGTCCGGACAGCGCCTCCAATCGCTCCACCAGCGCGTTCCAGCTGTCCCCGATCTCCTCCTCCTTTCCTGCCCGGGAGAGGAATGCGCTCAGGGAGACCTCCAGCACCCGCGCGCCTGCCAGGGGCCCGCCCTCCGGGCCGAGGGCGATGCGGCGAGCGAGGCCGTGGAGGCGAGCCGTCTTCCCAACTCCCGGCTCACCAGCGAGCAGGACGTGCTGGGCGCCCCGGGCGATGAGGGCCTGCAGGGCCGCGACGTCTTCCTCGATGCCATGCGGGGCCGGGAGCCGCCCCTCCCGGGCGAGCTCGGTGAGGTCCCGCTCGAAGAACTTGGCCCCACTCGATGCCCCCGCCCTGGCCATGCGCGGGCAGTCTAGACGACCGCGACCCCGGGGTGAGTCTCTCGGGTCCCCTAGAAGGAGTCACAGTGACGCCAGGAAGGCGAGGAACGCCGCCCGGTCCTGGGCGTTCAGGGAGTCGAAGCGCTTCCGGCTCTCCTCCGCCTCGACGTGGTGCGCCTGGATTGCAGCGACCGGATCGACCGCGCGTCCATCGTGCATGAGCCTGGAGCGGACCCGGAGACCCCAGAGAGCCGCGGTGCGCAGCTTGTTCAGGGGGGCCCCACCCTGGGGGATTCCGTCGGCCGTCCCGACGTCGTGGAGCAGGAAATCGCCGTAGGGATGGAAGACCTCCTTCCTGGTGAACAGCGTCGGCACGTGGCAGGAACCGCAGCCCATCTCCAGGAAGACCCGCTCGCCGGCGCGGACCTGGTTCGAGCCGGCAGCCGCCGAGCGGGGGGGCGCCGTGGTGGCTCGCATGAAGCGGGCATAGGCGTCGATGTCCTCGGACCCATCCTCGTCGACGTCCTCGAACGGTGGCTTCTGCCCACCGGTGAAGAGTCGATTGGTCACGCCCTTCTCCCCGAATTCGCCATCGCCGGCAAAGCTGAGCAGAGAGGCGTGCTGGCACTTCCAGCCGAAGCGTCCCACGCGGCGCACGCCGGGTGTTTCCAGAACGGCGACCTCGACCACCTGGCCGCCGTTGGCGCGTGCCAGCGCCCGGAGCTCGTCGTCGGGGACGTCTTCCACGAAGCCGAGGCCGAGCAGGCTGGTGGAGACGCGCAGGCTGAAGGGGGTGCTGGCCGGAGCGACCAACCCATTGGGCTGGTCCACCGTTCTCATCTACGGCTTGCTCGCCGCCGGCTTCTGGTACTTTGGCTTCGGCAAGCGGGGAACGCCGGCGACCTGACCGCCGGAGGTCCAGGTCGCGAAGGAGTCGAGCGCAGTCCCTGGGCGTCGTCAGCTGATCCGGCACTCGGGCTGGGGGGTGCCCGCCCGGGTGATGACGATCTGGTACAGCTGCATGAAGCGGGCGCGAAATGCCCCCGCGCACGAGAGCAGGTAGTACCGCCACATCCGCCGGAACCGGTCGCCGTAGCGGGCGCGCAGGTTCGGCCACGCCTGCTCGAAGTTGTCTGCCCATGCCATCAGGGTCCGGTCGTAGTGCGGACCGATGTTGTGGACGTCCTCGGGCACGAACAGCCCTTCCATCGCCCCGCTGACCTGCGCCAAAGAGGGGATGGCGGCATTGGGAAAGACGTACCGATGGAACCAGGCGTCGATCAGCAGCTGCCGGGTGTTGCTCCCGATGCTGTGGATGAAGGCGACGCCCCCGGGCTGGAGGCAGCGGTCGACCGTCTCCATGTAGACCCGGTGGTTCCTGTGGCCGACGTGCTCCATCAGCCCGATCGAGACCACGGCGTCGTACCGGCCGCGCGCCACGCGGTAGTCGGCGAGGTGAAGCGTGACCGGAAGACCCCGGCACAGCTCGGTGCCCAGCGCCACCTGCTCCCGCGACACGGTGTAGCCGGTCACCTCGACGCCGTACCTCTCCGCGGCGTGGCGGGCGAACGTGCCCCAGCCGCAGCCGAGCTCGAGCAGCTTCATCCCCGGGCACAGGCCGAGCTTGTGGCAGACGAGATCCATCTTTGCGCGCTGCGCCTCGCCGAGAGTCCGCGCGTCCTTCCAGTACGCGCAGGTGTAGGCCAGTGTCTCGCCCAGCATCGCCTGGTAGAGATCATTCCCGATGTCGTAGTGACGCCCGGCCGCCGCGGACGCGCGCACCGCGCTCTGGAGATTCCACACCCGCGCTCTGGCGGCATCGATCGCGGTGCGCCAGCTGGGCAGAGGTCTCTTCACCCCTGCGAGGATCAGCCTGGCGGTGAGCTGGTCGAGCGCACCGGAGTCCCACTGCCCATCCACGTAGGATTCGCCCAGGCCCAGGCGACCGTCGCGCAGGACCCGCAGGTAGAAGCGGCCATCGTGCACCTGGATGTCGTGGGGGCGGGTTCCGCCCACCCGAACGTCGGCGGACTCGAGGAGGCTGCGCACCGTCCGCTCGGCGCGCCCGACCAGCATCCGCGGAAGGACCGTCCTCCCAATGGTCATGCGTTCGCCTCCCGCGTCTCACCGGACCGCAGAACCCTGCGCAGCAGAAGGCCGCCAGGAAGGGGACGACCGCTGAACATCCAGGCGAATGCCCGCGCCGTCGCGGACCGCGCCAGCCGGCCGGGCGCGCGCGCCGGAGCATCGGACCGGCGGCGCAAGGCGATGCACGCGCGGAGGAGGTCGCGGGTGAGCGCGTAGTCGCGGAACGTCGGGTGTCGTGCGAGGAGGGCGCGGTACGCCAGCGGCGCGCCGTCGAGGATCGCCTCGGCGCAGGCGCTGCCCGACAGCACCGCCGGGAGGATCCCCTCGGCGGTCAGCGGATGGGCCAGCCCGAGCGCGTCACCCACCAGGAAAGCGCCGTCGCGGTGGCACCGATCGAGGTGCGCCGGATCGAACAGGTAGTAGGAGTGTCCCTCCACGTGCTCGAGGGAAGTCTGAGCGCCCGCTGGAAGGTGGCCGCTGTGGAGGAACGAGTCCCGCGCCGTCGCCCATGCCGATCGCACGCGCCTGGCGGCCGCGGTGCCGGTTCCGACGTTCAGCCACCCGCCCTTGGGCACGTTCCACGAGTAGCCGCCCAGGTCATCGTGGAGGAGGAGCTCCGGCTCGCCGTCGGCCCCGACGCGGGTCGCGGCGATCTCCGCGGGGTCGGCCTCGAACTCGCGCTCCTGCACGGCGACCGGGTTGCCGGGCCTGGCGGGGAACAGCGTGCGCGCGACGGGGCAGTGCGTGCCGCCGGCGCCCACCAGCCAGCGCGCAGCGAACGCGCGATCGACGATCCACGACCCATCCGCGCGCTCCAGCGTCGCCACCGGGTGGCCGTCGATCACCGTGGCCCCGCTGCGCCGGAGGAGGAAGTGGTCGAACTCCCACCGGCGGATGAAATCGCCGCGGGCGGCGATGCTGTGCCGCTCCCCCCGGTACTCGACGTGGCAGCGCCGCCAGGGCCAGAGCCCGCCGGTGTACTCGCGGCGGGAAAGCTCCAGCACCTCCCATACCGGCGGACTGACCCACCCGGCGCACAGCTTTACCCGGGGGAACCGCCGCCGGTCGATGACGGCCACCCGTAGCCCACCGCGCACCAGCACCCGTGCACACGCGCTCCCGGCTGGACCGCCGCCGACGATGAGCGCGTCGAACCGGGTGGGGCTGGGCGTCACGCGAGCCCCTCACATAGTGGGCGCGACCGTGCGGCGCATCGGATCAGTTGAGGTCCACGGCGAACAATCTGCGCAACGTGCTCGGCTTCCCGGTTCGTCGATCCGGATGAGCGAAGGGAGTAACGCCCGTTGACCCATCGCCGTGGCTGGCCCGGCCCGGAACGCCTTCCCTATTTTCGTTCCGTACCAATGTACCTGTGTCACGCGATCGCGATCGTGGGACCATTCCTGGTTCGGTTCTCGTGGACCTACGTCGGCCTGGCGCTGGCGCTCTATCTCGGGCGAATGGTCGCGCTCTCCGGCGGCTACCACCGCTACTTCGCCCACCGGAGCTACCGGACCAGCCGTGCCTTCCAGCTGGTCCTCGCCTTCCTCGGCGGCACCTGTGCCCAGCGAGGACCGCTCTGGTGGGCTGCGAACCATCGACACCACCACCGCCACTCCGATCGGTCCACCGACATTCATTCGCCACGCGAGCACGGACTGTTCTGGAGCCATCTGGGGTGGGTGATCTCCAAGCGTTTCGAGGAGACTCAGCTCGACCACATCCCGGACTTCGCCCGGTTCCCCGAGCTCCGGTGGCTCGACCGCCACCACTTCGTCCCGTCCTGGGCCCTGCTGGGAACGCTGTTCCTGCTCGGCGGAGCGCCGGCCGCGATCTGGGGCTCGTTCGTCTCCACCGTCCTCCTCTGGCACTGCACCTTCACCATCAACTCGCTGGCGCATGCCTTCGGCTCCCGGCGCTACCGGACGGAGGACGAGTCGCGGAACAACCCCTGGCTGGCGCTGCTCACCCTCGGTGAGGGCTGGCACAACAACCACCACCACTTCCCGGGGTCGGCCACCCTGGGGTTCTTCTGGTGGGAGGTGGACCCGACCTACTGGGTACTCAGGTGCCTCGCTGCCGTCGGTCTGATCTGGGACCTGCGCGAGCCCTCCGCGGCGATCCGGACTTCCGGGCTCCGGCTGGCCCCGCGCGCAGAAGGGCGGCGATGAGCACGGTGCAGCGCTCCTCACGCCCGCGGCTGGACTGGCTGTACGGCGCGGCGCTGGAGGCACGCGACGACGTCCTGGGCTTCTACCGGCGTTGCGAGCAGCGGGCAGGACTGGTCAAGACGCACATCTGGGGTCTCCCGATCTGCGTGGTCACCGATCCCCAGCTCATCGAGGAGGTCCTGGTTCGCAAGCAGCGCTGCTTCATCAAGTCGGCGGGGCTGCGCTCGACACGGTTCGCCTTCGGCGAGGGGCTCCTCACCTCCGACCGGGAGCTCTGGTTGCACCAGCGCCGGACCGTGCAGGGCGCCTTCCATGCCCGCCAGCTGGCGCGGTACGGGCGGCTGATGTCCGAGGCGTGCGGACGGCTGCTGCGCACGTTCCGCGACGGGGAGACCCGGAACGTCCACCAGGACATGACCGACCTGTGCTTCGAGGTGCTGGCCCGGTCGCTCTTCGGCGAGGAGCTCCCCGAAGCCCGTGCTCTGGTGGCCGCCACCGCGGAGGCCCTCCATGCCTTCCATCACCTCCACGCGCAGTGGATCGGCGCCGCGGGAGGCCTGGCCTTCGCGGGTGTCCGTGCGGTGGCCACCGCCCTGGGACGTCCCGACTTCGTGGTGGATCCCACCCTGCTGCCCACGCCCTATGCCCGGCGCTTTCGCCACGCGGTCCGGGAGCTCGATCGCTTCGTCGCCGAGCTGGTGGTGCGCCGGCGACGCGAGCCGCCCGGCGAGGATTTCCTCTCACTGCTCCTCGGCGCAACCGACGCCTCGGGCGCGCCGCTGGGGGATCGCCAGATCCGGGACGAGATCGTCACCATGTTCCTCGCCGGACACGAGACCGCCGCCAGCGGGCTGAGCTGGACGCTCTACCTGCTGGCGCGGCACCCGCAGGTTGCAGAGTCCCTGGCGCTTCAGCTCGACGAGGGCCGAGGCGACCAGCTTCTCGAGCAGGTCATGCGCGAGGGCCTCCGCCTCTATCCACCGGCGTACCGGATCAGCCGCACCACGGTCCGCTCCTGCGAGATCGGCGGTCACCCGGTGGAAACCGGGGCGGAGATCATGATTCCCCAGTGGGCCGTGCAGCGGTCCGCGCGGCACTACCGGGACCCGGACGAGTTCCAGCCGGAGCGCTGGACCGGGCAATTCCTCACGCAGCTCCCCCGCTTCGCCTATTTCCCCTTCGGGGGCGGACCTCGGACCTGCATCGGGAGCGCCTTCTCTCAGGTCGAGGCCTCCATCGTCATCGGCGAGCTCTCCCCGCGCTTCCAGCTCCGGGTTCCTCCCGGTGGCGCCCCCAGGCCGTACCTCGGAGTGACGCTCCTTCCCGAGGGGAACTCGCTTCGCCTCCAGGTCCTCCGCCGGGAGACCCGGGCCGTCCGGACGCGCCTGCCGACGGCTCCCGTCGGACGCTGTCCCTTCCCTCACCCCGGGTCGTGAGACGCATCCCACCCTCGGGTACAGATGGACACCGACGCGCGGACCGTCCGGTACTGGATGCGGGGTAGTTCGGCGACGTTCGCTGGAGGAGCGGCCCGGAGCGCTCCCTGCGAGAGACGGGGCGCCGGCTGCAAGAACCGCATCCCGTCGCGGTGGGCGCTAGCGTCGATGGGGTGACCCGCTCAGGCGCCGCGCTCGCCGTCGCCGCAGCAATCGTCCTCGCCGGCTGCAGTGGGTCCGAGCCCGGAGGACCCGGTGGCGACGCGGGGACCGTCCAGCGCCCGCCGCCGAGCGCAGGTCATGACCTGGTCTACGACGACGCGCTCCGCCTCGTTCTCCTGGTCAATGCTGGCCTGGGGGGCGCGAGCTCCTCGCCCTCGTCCACCCCCACCCAGCTGTGGGGATGGAACGGGACCCGCTGGAGCCTGCTCGACGACGCGGGCCCCCCGGTGCGCAACCTCGGCGGCGTGGCCTACGACGTGGGGCGCGACGTGCTGGTTCTCCACGGCGGCAGCTACAGCGCCCAGCTCTCGTACGGCGATACATGGGAATGGAGGTCGGACGCCGGCTGGCGGCGGATCGACGTCCCGGGACCCGGCATTCGCGACCACACCCAGATGGCGTACGACCCGCTCCGGGGCCAGGTGGTGCTCTTCGGCGGCCAGCAGGATCCGACCGCCTTTCCGTCCGACACCTGGACCTGGGACGGAGGCCAGTGGGACTCGGTGAGCGGTCCGTCGCCAGGGGGCCGCGTCCACCATGCGATGCAGTACGATCCCGGAGCCCAGCGGATCATCGCCTTCGGCGGCTTCCAGCCACCCTCGGACCGCGGCGACACCTGGGCCTGGGACGGTGGGACCTGGGTCGAGCTTCCTCCCCAGGCCGCGCCGCGGACGCACGGGCGAATGGCGTTCGACGAGGGTCGCGGCGGCCTGGTGTTCGTCGGTGGGCTGAACGCGACGGACGGAGTCTTGCTCCGGCAGAACGGGAGCTGGAGCCCCCTCGGCGTCGCGGGCGCACCTGGGACCCGCTACCTGCCCGGCGTGGCCTACGACCGGGGCCGGGGAGTGCTGGTGGTCTTCGGCGGGGGCGACCCGGTCACCAACCAGCTCTTCGGCGACACCTGGGAGCTGGACGGAGCGGCCTGGCACCGCAGAGACGGGCCCTGAGCGCTAGCGCCTCGACCACCAGGCGTAGGCGGGCAAACCGCTGGCGATCAGCAGCAGCCCGAGCACCGACCGGAGCGGGGTCTGGATCAGGGTGACCGCCACCAGGCCCAGGCAACCCAGGATGAACGCTCCGGTCGTCCAGGGATGGCCCCACGTCCGGACCGGCCGGGGAGCGTCGGGCAGTTTTCTGCGAAGCACGAAGACCGCCGCGGCGGTGGCGGCGTGGAAGAGCACGCTGGCGAAGACCACCGCGGTGTAGAGCTCGCTGTACGTTCCGGAGAGGGCGAGCGCCATCGCCCAGGCACCCTGCGCCAGCAGACTCGTCCCGGGCGTGCGATGGCGGGGGTCGATCCGGGCCAGCGAGCGGAAGAACACCCCGTCCTGCGCCATGGGAAGGTAGATCCGCGCGCAGCAGAGCACGTTGGCTGCGAGGCAGCCGAACATCGAGAGGAGGATCACCACCGAGACGGCGCGGGCTGCGTCGGGACCGAGCAGCGCGGCGGCCGCCGCTTCCCCGACCCGCTCCGACCGGGCGAGCTCCGCGGGCCCCAGAGCCCGGAGGTAGATCCAGTTGATGGCCAGGTAGAGGGCGGCGACCACCGCCACTCCGCCGATCAGCCCCCGGGGAAGGCTTCGTTCCGGCTGTCGCATCTCGCCCGCGGAGAAGGTGAGGACGTACCAGCCGTCGTACGTCCAGAGCACGGCCACCATGCCCAGCCCCAGCCCGGCGATCAGCCCCTGGGCGGGGAGCGGCGCCGACCACGCGGGAGCAGCCGCCGGGGGAACGAGGAGGCCGATCACCACCAGGAGGACCAGAGCGGCGATCTTGAGCGCGGTGGCCGCGTTCTGGACCAGCGCTCCCTCCCGAACCCCGAGCCAGTTCACTGCGGTGAGGAAGACGATCGCCAGGGCGCCGGCGAGCTGTGGCCCCCGCACCGTCCAGTGCAGGCCGCCGAGACCCAGCGAGAGCAGCTCGGTGTCCCCGGAGAACGCGGGAACGAACGCCCCGAGGTACTCGCCGAACCCCACCCCGATCGCGGCGATGGCGGCACTCATGATGACCAGGAACGACGTCCAGCCGAACAGGAACCCCCACACCCGGCCGTACGCTTCCTTGAGGAAGTGGTACTGGCCGCCGGCCCGGGGGAACATCGCGCCCAGCTCGGAGTAGGCCAGCGCCCCGGCCATCGCGTAGAGCCCGCCCACCACCCAGAGCAGCAGGATCAGCCCCGGCTGCGGAAGGCCGCGGGCGATGTCCCCGGTGGTGAGGAAGATGCCGCTCCCCACCGTCGCCCCGACGGTGATCAGCGCCCCGTCCCAGCTGCCCAGCGTGCGAACCAGCGTGGGCTGTCGCCCGGCGGCCTCCTCGTCCAGGGCGGGGCGGCCAGTGGCGGTCACGCCGGCGCATCCTGCCACACACGTTCGGGGCGCTGGGCGGTTTGAGGCGGGGCTCCGCCCGGGCTAAGCCTCCTGTCCCGTGGACCCATCCTTGCGGGAGCTCCTCGCCGCCTTCGACTCCGGCGTTCCCCTGGAGCGGGCGCGCTCCATCCCCTCCACTTGGTACCGCGACCAACGCGTGGAAGCGCTCGAGCGGGAGCGCGTGTTCGGTGACAGCTGGCAGCTGGTGGCCCGGTCCGATCAGCTCGCCGCTCCGGGCGACTTCGTCACCGCGGAGGTGGCGGGCGAGCCGTTGCTCGTGCTCCGTGACGACGCGGGCGAGCTCCGCGCCTTCTTCAACGTCTGCCGGCATCGCGCGGCGTGCGTGATGACCGAGCCGCAGGGTCAGGCGCGGCGGCTTCGCTGCCGCTACCACGGATGGACCTACGACCTCCGGGGCCAGCTCCGGGGCGCACCGGAGTTCGACGGAGTCGAGGAGTTCCGCCGCGAGGAGCAGGGCCTGGTTCCGGTGGCGGTCGACCGCTGGGGACCGCTGATCTTCGTGCATCTGGGGGCCACTCCCCCGTCCCTCGGGCGCTGGCTCGACCCGCTCCCCGGCCGGTTCGGTGCGCTCGACGGCCTCCGCTTCTTCCAGCGGAAGGAATACACCCTGGCCTGCAACTGGAAGGTCTTCGTCGACAACTACCTCGACGGCGGCTACCACGTGAACTCGGTGCACCCGGCCCTGGGCAGCGTCCTCCAGTACTCGGAGTACCGGACCGAGGTCTTCGCCGCGGCGAGCCTGCAGTCGAGCCCGATCCGCGCCGCGAGCTCGGGTCCGGTCGATGCGTCGGCCTCGGCCACCCGGAAGGGCGATGTCGCCCTCTACGGCTGGGCGTTCCCCAACGTGATGATCAACCTCTACGCCGGGGTGATGGACACCAACGCGGTGTTCCCGCTCGGCCGGGATCGATGCCGGGTGGTGATCGACTTCTACTTCGCGGAGCTGGACGGCGAGGAGGCGCGGGCGTTCGCGGAGCGGAGCGTGGAGCTGGGACACCGGATCCAGCTCGAGGACGTGGGGATCTGCGAGGACGTGCAGCGCGGGCTGGCCAGCCGCTCGTACTCCACCGGGCGCTTCAGCGTCCGCCGGGAGGTTGGCGTTCACCACTTCCACCGGCTCCTCGCCGCGCGGCTCCAGGCCTCGACCGAGAGTCGCTGAGCCCCGCCGAGATCAGGGCGACGGCCCGGCGCTCCGCCGCCAGGGGACAGGGTGAGGACGCACCGCGCACCGATCGTTGCGTGACGAATGGGGCATGCCCTTCCCATCGCATGCCTGCAGCGCAGTGCATGAATCCCCGAGGATAGTTTTGCCGGCGAGTAGCTGCGCTGCTTCCGAGTCCCGCCCGCGTGGGGCGCGACGGAACAGGACGCGCCCTCTCGATCGGACGACGTCGTGCTCGGCGTACGCGCTCGTGAATCCCGGCGCTTCTGATTGCCGCCGCATCGGTCAGCGTCGGCAGCACCCACACGAACGCACGGGCACAGTGGCTCAGATCACGGCGAGTCCCGCGCTCGCGATCGATCGCTGCCCGCAACGCGAGATCGAGCGCCGTGTCTCCCGCCAGAAGACACGGACGCAATCAAGCGCCGTTCACAAGGAAAGCAATCAGCACATGTTCAGAGCAGTCGCGGAAATGAATGTACGTCGGACTCTGGTTTCCCTCGCATCGGTCGTTGCCCTCGCCGCGATCGGATGCGGAGGCGCGAGCGGTGGCGGCCCCGACAACGGCGGCAACCCGCCCCCGCCCCCGCCCACCAGCAATCTCTCGCTCGCCTCGAACGCGAGCCTCGGCAACTACCTGGTCTCGGCAAACGGGCGCACGCTGTACTACTTCGCCCTCGATCTTCCGGCGGCCGGTGGGCAGGCGGCGGTCTCCAACTGCACCGGAGGCTGCCTGCCGATCTGGCCGATCTTCCACGTCGACGCGCCGGTGGTGGGCGCCGGCCTGGACGCGGCCGATTTCGCGGAGCTCGCCCGCCCCGACGGCGCCAAGCAGACCACCTACAAGGGCTGGCCCCTCTACTACTTCGCCGGGGATACCAAGGCCGGTGACACCAGCGGCGACAACCTCGGTGACCCCCGTCCGACCGATCTCTGGTTCGTGATCAAGGCGCCGTTCTACTCGGCGCTGGTCATGACCAAGAACGGCGGCCCAGCGTCCTACCTGGCCGACCCGGCGGGCCGGACAATCTACTTCGATTCGCGGGACACCGTGACCGCGGGCTCGGACCCGGCGCCGACCTGCACCAGCGCATGCCTGAACAACTGGCCGGTCTTCGCCGCGGCTGCCGGCTCGCTCCCCACCGGGATCGACCCCGCCAAGCTGACGACCTTCACCCGCGCGGACGGAACCAAGCAGTCGGCCTTCGACGGTCACCCGCTCTACTACTTCGTCGGCGACGCCGCTCCTGGTGACACCAAGGGTCTCGACATCGTCGCCCCCTTCAAGGCCGTCGACCCGACGGTCCTCTAGCCGCCGCACGTCCGGGAGAACGCCCATGCCGACCCTGCTACGAGCGGTCCTGATCGCTGGAGGCCTCGTCCACGCAGCGCTGACCAGTCCCTCCGGAGCCGCAGTGCTCATCTCGCTGCAAGGGACGGCTGGGCTCCACATCGAAGGCACGACCCACGAGCTCGCGATCTCCGAACGCGATGGCGAGCTCCTGTTCCATGTGCCGCTGGCCGGGATGGACACCGGCATCGGCCTGAGAAACCGGCACATGCGCGGATACCTCGACACCGCGCACTTCCCCGACGCGGAGCTCCGCGTGATGCGGAAGTCAGTGGTCTTCCCCGCGCCGGGAAAGACCGCCGAGTCGGAAGCGGTGGGCACCCTCACCCTCCACGGAGTCTCCCGGCCCTGCTCCATCCACTACCGGGTGGAGCAGGTCGGGTCCGGTGAGCTCCGCGTCCACGGCACGACCCGGATCGACATGCGCGACTTCGGGATCGACGTTCCCTCGTACCTCGGAGTGCACGTCGATCCGGGCGTGGCGATCCAGGTCGACTTCGCCCTCCGTGACGTATGAGGAATGCTCTCTGGCTTCTGGCGCTGATGGTCTGCGGCGCGTCGGGCAGTGCCCACGCCTATCCCTTCATGATCCGGCACGGATACACGCAGTGCGCAACCTGCCACACCGACCCCTCGGGCGGGACGCTGCTCAACGAATACGGTCGGGCTCAGAGCGAGCTGCTCCTCAGCTCCATCTACGGAGGCGGAGACCAGCTCTCCGACTCCGAAGAGACGGAACCGACGGCCGGGCGGTTCCTCGGGTTCGCCGCGCTTCCTTCCTGGTTTCGCCTCGGCGGCTGGGTCCGGGAGGGGTACATCTGGAATGCAGTCGACGGTCGCATCGTCGACCGGCGTCTCTTGCAGATGCGGGCCGACGTCGGAGCGGATCTCCGGATCGGCGCCTTCCGGGCGGCCGCGGAGCTCGGTTACTCCAGCGCTGACGCCACGCCCTTCACTCAGCTGGCCCAGATCACCCGCAGCACCACCGGGCCGAATCTCATCGGACGCGAGTTCTGGCTCGGGGTCGAGACCTCCGGAGGTGATGGGCTTCTCCGGGCGGGGCGGATCAACATTCCCTTCGGTCTCCGCAACCTCGAGCACACCTCGTTCGTGAGGCTGGCCACCCAGACCGACGCCAACGACGACCAGACCTACGGGGTGGCCTTCGCCATCTCCAAGCGCACCTGGCGCGCGGAGGTGATGGCCTTGCTCGGAAACCTCTCGGTGCACCCCGACGCGTACCGGGAGCGCGGCGGCGCAGGCTACCTCGAGCTCTCGCTCGCGCCGACCGCCGCCGTGGGCATCAGCGCACTGGCGGCGAGGACGGACGCCTCCCTGGTGACCCGTCACCCCACGCTCCGGCAGGCCTACGGTGGTTTCGCCAGAGTTTCGCCCTGGCAGCCGCTGGTGGTGCAGGTGGAGGCCGACCTGGTTCTGAACAAGCAGCTGGGCGGCGGTCCGCAGGACGTGGGCCATGCCGAGTGGCTCCAGACCGACGTGGAGGTGTTCCGCGGGCTGCATCTGATCGGTGCGCTCGAGGGCAGAAAGACCGGGGCCACGCCGGTCCTCGAGAAAGGAGCCTGGGGGGGCCTGTGGTGGTTCGCCGTTCCTCACCTCGACGTCCGTGCGGATGTGATCGAGCGCTGGAGCGAGGGACCCTCGACACTCACCTACCTGGTTCAAGTGAACGGATACCTGTGATGCGTCTTCCACTCTTCTTGTTCTTCGCGGTCGCCGTTGCCGTTCCGCTCGGCGCCCGGGCGACTCCCAACTTCCCGGGAGCGATAAGCCGGGATCTGCAGCTGTCGGCTCCACCAGCCTGCACCATCTGCCACGCCACCAACGAGGGTGGGATTGGAACGGTGGTGAAGCCCTTCGGCAAGTACCTCGTCTCGCGCGGTCTGTCGCCATTCGACGAGTCGTCCCTGGCCGGGTCGCTCGCCGCGGCCCAGGGCGAGCGTCACGACAGCGACGGCGACGGCATCTCCGACATCGCCGCGCTCCAGCAGGGCCTGGACCCCAATGGGGCTCCCGCCGCCGGGCCGCAGATCGAGGATCCGACCTTCGGCTGCAGCGCGACCGGGGGCGGGGCGGGCAACACCTTCCTGCTCGCCCTGGTCGTGGCCCTTCGGCTGGCGGCTGCACGCGTGTGCTGCCTGCGCGGTCGCCAGCGCCCGGAACGGGGGAGCTGATGCGCCGCGGGGGCGGCAGCCGTCAGCGGGTGCGAGGGCTCCTCGCCGCCGACCGCCTCCTGAGCCCCTCACCGGTCGGTCGTCAGTCGAAGACGACCGTTCGCCCCTTGTGAACGATGATCTTCCGCCGGAGGTGGCTCCAGATGGCTCGCGACAGGACCACCTTTTCCAGGTCTCGCCCGAAGCGGATCAGGTCCTTGGTCGAGTGCCGGTGTGACACACGCTGGACGTCCTGTTCGATGATCGGCCCGGCATCCAGCGTCTCGGTCACGTAGTGGCTCGTCGCTCCGATGATCTTCACGCCCCGCTCACGGGCCGAGTGGTACGGGCGAGCGCCGGGGAAGGCCGGAAGGAATGCGTGGTGGATGTTGATGATTCGATTTGGATACGCCCGCACGAACTCGCCGGTGAGAATCTGCATGTAGCGCGCGAGGACGACGAGGTCGATCCGATGGCTCTGGAGAAGCGCCAGCTGCTCTCTCTCGACCTCGCTCTTGTTCTCCTTCGTCACCGAGAAGGCGCGGAAGGCGATCCCGAACCTCCGGGCCACCGGCTCGAGGTCAGGATGATTGCCGACGATGACCGGCACCTCGACCGTCCACTCTCCGGACTCGCGGTGCGCGAGAATGTCGTAGAGGCACCAGGGGTCCTTCGAGACGAAGATCGCCATCCGAAGGACCTCGTCCGAGTAATGAAGCGACCACTCCGTGTCGGGCTCCGTACCGATCAGGAGGTGGAGACGTTCGGCGATCTCCTCGTCGGTCATCCCAAAGCTGGAGACGTCCCACTTCAGGCGGGTGTAGTAGTGATTGTCGTTCTCGGCGTCGACGTACTGATCATGGTAGAGCAGGCGCCCGTGGGTGTAGATGAACTGGGTCAGGCTGGCGGCCAGACCAAGGCGCAGCGGGCAGTGCAGGAGCAGAGTGACCGAACGAGCGACCTCGCGAAGGCTCTCCTTCCCCCGCTCACTGACCATGGACTCGACTGTCTACGACTCGTTCCGATGAGGAGCAAGCGCCGACCCGGAATGCTCGCGAAGCCAGGGGCAGCACTCCGAGGGTGAAGGCGCCCATCACCGGCGGGCCGTCATCTGGCCGGCGGCATTTGCCCCTATCCCGCCGCGGCCACCTTCACCGCCTCGGTGGCGGCCACGGGAGTCAGCCAGTGCTCGAACCCCGCCCGCTGCCCCCGGGCCGCGGCGAGGTACGCCGTCTGCAGCCCGCGGGTCACCGGCCCCATGCGCCCGGTTCCGATGGTCCGGAAATCGATTTCCCGCAAGGCGACGACCTCCGCCGCCGTCCCGCACACGAAGACCTCGTCGGCCCCGTAGAGCTGATCGCGGGAGATGGGCTGCTTCACCACCTCGTGTCCCAGCTCGCGCGCCAGCTGGATGATCGAGTCACGGGTGAGCCCCTCCAGCACCGAGGCGTCCGGTGGAGTGAGCAGCACGCCATCCTTCACCAGGAAGATGTTCTCCCCGGTGCACTCGGCCACCAGGCCCTGGGCGTCGAGCATGATCGCCTCCTCGAACCCGAGCCGGAGCGACTCGGTCTTGGCCAGCACCGAGTTGGGGTAGTTCCCGGTGATCTTCGCCTTGGTCATCATCACGTTCGGGTGGTGGCGGGTGAAGGAGGAGATGTTCGCCCGGACGCCGTTCTCGATCGCCTCCGTCCCGAGGTACGCCTTCCACTCCCAGACCGCGATCCCGAAGTAGGGCTTGCCGGCGTCCATGGTGAGGTTCCAGCCGCCCTCGGCGAGCCAGATCAGCGGACGCACGTAGCACTCTTCGTACCCGCTGGCCCGGATCGTCTCCAGGCAGGCCTCCACCAGCTCCGGGACTCCATAGGGCAGCTCGCGCCAACCGAGCACCCGGGCGGAGTTGAGCAGCCGCGCCATGTGCTCGCGGAGCCGGAAGACTGCCGGCCCGCGTGGCGTGCGGTAGCAGCGAATGCCCTCGAAGACGCCGACGCCGTAGTGCAGCGCCGGAGTGAGGAAGTCCAGCTTGGCGTCCGCCGCCGCCACCAGCTTGCCGTTCAGCCACATCGGCGGCCTCTGCGCCTTCTTCGTCTCCACGTGCTCTCCCTGGTTGGTGTCCCCCCGGGCCGCCCCCCCACGACGGCCCGGGAGGAAATCTCAGTGCGAGCCCACCTCGCTCGAGTCTTTCCGCGCGTCGCGAATCCAGCTCATGGTCTCGCGGAGCCTCCGGCCGACCTCCTCGATGGGATGGGCCTTGCCCTCATCGCGCAGCCGATCGAAGTGGGGCCGGCCGGCCTGGTTCTCGAGGATCCACTCCCGGGCGAAGGCGCCGCTCTGGATCTCCCGGAGGATCCGCTTCATCTCCCCCCGGGTGGCCTCGGTGACGATCCGGGGGCCGCGGCTGTAGTCCCCGTACTCGGCAGTGTCGCTGATCGAGTGGCGCATCCACCCCAGGCCGCCCTCGTACATCATGTCCACGATGAGCTTCAGCTCGTGGAGGCACTCGAAGTACGCGCTCTCCGGCTGGTAACCGGCTTGAACCAGCGTGTCGTAGCCGGCCTGCACCAGCGCGGTCAGCCCACCGCAGAGCACCGCCTGCTCCCCGAAGAGGTCGGTCTCGGTCTCCTCCTTGAACGTGGTCTCCAGCACCCCACACCGTGCGCTCCCCAGCGCCCGGGCGTAGGAGAGGCCCAGCGTCCTCGCCTGGCCGGAGGCGTCGCGGTGCACCGCGATCAGCGAGGGCGTGCCCTGGCCCTGCTGGTACAGCCTCCGCACCATGTGCCCCGGGGCCTTGGGAGCGATGAGGATCACGTCGACGTCCGACGGCGGCCGGATCTGCCCGTAGTGGATGTTGAACCCGTGGGCGAAGAACAGGGCCTTGCCCCGGGACAGGGCGGGGGCGATCTCCTCCTCGTAGATCTTCCGCTGCTTCTCGTCCGGAGTGAGGACCATGACCACGTCGGCCTCACGGGCGGCGTCGGCCACGCTCAGCACCCGTACCCCGGCGTCCTGCGCCTTCCGGGCCGACTTGCTCCCGGCGTGCAGACCGACGCGCACATCGACCCCGGAGTCCTTGAGGTTCAGCGCGTGGGCGTGCCCCTGGCTGCCGTAGCCGATGATCGCCACCTTGCGCTTCTGGATTGGCTCGAGCGGGGCATCCTTCTCGTAATACAGCGTGGCCATTCAGTGCTCCTTTGGGGTTGAGCTGCGCGGCGGGAGGGTGATCGCGCCCTCCGCCGCCGAGGTGACGAGCGCCGCGTACTTGGCGAACACGCCCGAGGTGTAGCGAGGAGCCGGCGGAGACCAGGCCCGGAGGCGGGCGGCGATCTCCTCGGCCGGGAGCTCTACTCGTAGCTCGCGTGCGTTCACGTCGATGACCACCAGGTCTCCGTCGTGAACCGCGGCGATCGGTCCGCAGGCTGCGGCCTCCGGGGCCACGTGACCCACCATCAGACCGCGGGTCGCGCCACTGAAGCGGCCGTCGGTGATCAGCGCCACCTGCTCGCCGAGGCCTTGACCGACCAGCGCCGCGGTGACCCCGAGCATCTCCCGCATGCCCGGGCCGCCCCGCGGGCCCTCGTAGCGGATGACCAGCACGTCGTCCTTGCGGATCCGCCCCGCGCGGACGGCGGCGAAGGCGTCCTCCTCGCGCTCGAACACCCGGGCCGGCCCGCGGTGGTACGCCCGCTCGTGGCCCGCCATCTTCAGCACGCAGCCGTCGGGCGCGAGGTTCCCGCGGAGGATGACCAGACCTCCGCTGGGGCTCACCGGATCGGCCAGCGGCCGCACGACTCCTTGACCCGGCGTCTCCCGGGCCGCGGCCGCGTGCTCCGACCAGCGCCTGCCGTCCACGGCGAGCGCCTCGCCGTCGAGTCTGCCGGCCTCGATCAGCCGCGACACCAGCAGCGGCACCCCGCCCGCCCGGTCCATGTCCACCGCGACGTACCTTCCGCCGGGCTTGAGGTCGGCCAGGAGCGGCGTGCGCCTGCTGACAAGGTCGAAATCGTCGATGGCCAGCGGGATGCCGGCCTCGCGCGCCAGCGCCAGAAGGTGGAGAACGGCGTTGGTGGACCCTCCGGTCGCGGCAACGGCGGCGATCGCGTTCTCGAACGACGCCCGGGTCAGGTGCTGCCTGGGCCGCATGCCCGCCTGCAGCAGCCGGACCACGAGCGCGCCTGCGGCCCGCGTCGCCTCGTCCTTGCGCGGGTCCTCTGCGGGAATGGTGGCGTAGCCCACCGGGGAGAGCCCGAGCACCTCGATGGCCAGCGCCATGGTGTTCGCCGTGTACTGGCCCCCGCACGCTCCGCTGCCGGGGCAGGCGGAGTTCTCGAGCTCCCGGAGCTGCGCCGCGGACATCCGGCCGGCCGCGTGCGCCCCCACCCCCTCGAAGACGTCCTGGATGGTCACGTCGCGCCCCTCGAACCGGCCGGGGCGAATCGAGCCGCCGTAGAGCACCAGCGAGGGCAGGTCCAGCCGGAGCAGCGCCATCGCCCCCGCGGGAATGGTCTTGTCGCAGCCGACCAGGGCGACCATCCCGTCGAAGAGGTGGCCGCGGCCCACCAGCTCGATGGAGTCGGCGATCACCTCGCGGCTGACCAGCGAGGCCTTCATCCCCTCGGTCCCCATGGTCACCCCGTCGCTGATGGCGATGGTGTCGAACTCCATCGGCGTGCAGCCGGCAGCCCGGATGCCCTGCTTCACCTGCTCCGCGAGCCGGCGGAGATGGAAGTTGCAAGGCATGGTCTCGGTCCAGGTGCTCGCCACGCCGATCAGGGGCCGAGCGAGGTCCTCCGAGCTGAAGCCGATGGCCTTGAGCATCGACCGGGCCGGGGCACGGTCCGGTCCCTCCGTGAGCGCGCGGCTCTTGTGGCGCAGGTCGCCCGGCATCAGCGCTCCTCCATCTGCAGCTGGGGCCTCTGCCTGCCCGGCACCGCGCGGCGGAGCGCACGGAGCACCGCGCTGCCCGCCTCCTGCGTGCTGGCGGAGTGCCGGCCGGGCGGAGTGACGTCCTCGGTCAGCACGCCCTCCTCGAGCGCAGCGCTCACCGCAGCTTCCAGCGCCCAGGCCGCCCCGAGCAACCCCAGCGAGAGACGGAGGAGCATCGCCGCGCTGAGGATCGCCCCGTAGGGATTGGCCACTCCCCGGCCGGCGAGCGCCGGCGCTGAGCCGTGGATCGGCTCGTAGAGCCCGAGCGGCCCGTCGCCCAGCGACGCCGAGGGGAGCATCCCGATGGAGCCTCCGAGAACCGCCGCCTCGTCGGTGAGCACGTCGCCGAAGAGGTTCTCGGTGACGATCACGTCGAAGGACCTCGGCGCCCGCACCAGCTGCATCGCGCAGGAATCGACCAGCTGGTGGTCGAGCTGCACGTCGGGGAACTCGCTCTCCACCACCCGCGTCGTCACCTCTCTCCACAGCCGGGAGGTCTCCAGCACGTTGGCCTTGTCCACCGAGGTGAGCTTCCGGCGACGGGCCAGGGCGTAGCCGGCGGCGGCGCGCACCACGCGCTCGACTTCGCCGACCGTGTAGGAGCACACGTCCTCGGCGCGGTCCCCCTCACGCCGCTTGGCGCCGAAGTAGATGCCGCCGGTCAGCTCGCGGACCACCAGGAGGTCGACCCCTCGGAGCAGCTCGGGTCGGAGCGGTGAGCTGGGAATGACCTGCGGGTGAACGGTGACCGGGCGGAGGTTGGCGAACAGTCCCAGCTCCCGGCGCAGCGCGAGCAGACCCTGCTCGGGCCGGACCCTCGCCTCGGGCGGCCACCGCGGTCCTCCCACTGCCCCGAGCAGGACGGCGCTCGCCGAGCGGCACAGGGCGAGCGTCTCCTCGGGGAGCGCCGAGCCGGTCTGATCGATGGCGCACCCACCGATGAGCGCATGCCGGAGCTCCACCGTCTCTCCGTGCAGGGCGGCCGCCTCGACCAGGGCGCGCGCCGCGAGCTCGGTCACCTCGGGGCCGATCCCGTCGCCCCCCAGCACCGCGACCAGATGGCTCATCTGCCCTCCTCGCGGCGGCGGGCCTGCTCGTAGGCGGCGATCGCCTCGGCCTGGCCGAGGAGGAAGCCCAGCTCGTCCGTCCCGTCGAGCAGACAGCGGCGGGCGAAGGGATCGATGGAGAAGCGGGCCCGGACGCCGGGCGCGATGACCTCCTGCGCCTCGAGGTCCACCGTCACCTCCACGAAGGGCTGGGCGAGCAGCGCCCGGTGCGCCTCCTCGTCCACCACCGCCGGCACCAGCCCATTCTTGACCGCGTTGTTCCGGAAGATGTCGGCGATGGAAGCGCTGATCACCGCCCGGAACCCGTGGTCCACCAGCGCCCAGGGCGCGTGCTCCCGCGACGAGCCGCAACCGAAGTTGGCCCCGGCCACCAGGACGCGGGCCTCGGATGCCCGGGGGTCGTTGAGCGGAAAGTCGGCCACCGGAGCACCCTGCGCGTCGTACCGCCACCCGGCGAAGAGCCACCGCCCCAGCCCTTCCCGGGTGGTCCCCTTCAGGAAGCGCGCGGGGATGATCTGGTCGGTGTCGATGTCGCGCCGGGGGAGCACCACTGCCCGGGAGGTGAGCGTGCGGAAGGGCTGCATCAGCGTCTCCCCTCTCCCCGGCCGTCGAGGAAGCCCCGCGGATCGGCCAGCGCCCCGGCGATGGCCGCGGCAGCGGCCGTGAGCGGGCTGGCGAGGAAGGTGCGTGCTCCCGGCCCCTGCCGGCCCTCGAAGTTGCGGTTGGAGGTGCTCACCGCGGACTGGCCCGGCGCCACCAGATCGCCGTTCATCGCGATGCACATCGAGCAGCCCGGCTCTCGCCACTCCGCGCCGGCCTCGAGGAAGACCCGGTGCAGCCCCTCGGCCTCCGCCGCGCGCTTCACCTCCCGTGAGCCGGGGACCACCAGGGCCCTGACCCGTGGTGCCACCCGGCGGCCGCGGAGAACCGACGCCGCGGCACGGAGGTCGGAGAGCCGGCCGTTGGTGCAGGAACCGATGAACACCACGTCGATGGGGTGCCCCTGGAGCGGCTGTCCGGGCTGCAGCCCCATGTAGCGCAGGGCCGCCTCGAGGGCGCGGCGGGTCGACGGCTCGCGCTCGCGCTCCGGCTCCGGGACACGCCCCGACACCGGTGCGGACATGCCCGGGTTGGTGCCGAAGGTGATGGTGGGCTCGAGCGCCGAGGCGTCGATCTCGATCGCCGCGTCGAACCGCGCGCCCGGATCGCTCCTCAGGGTCCGCCAGCGGTCCAGCGCGGCGTCCCACGCCTTCCCCTTCGGTGCGCGGGGCCGGCCGTGCAGGTACTCGAACGTCGTGTCGTCCGGGGCGACCAGGCCGGCGCGGGCCCCGGCCTCGATGGACATGTTGCAGAGGGTCATCCGCGCTTCCATCGGCAGCGCGCGGATCGCCTCGCCGGCGTACTCCAGGACGTGGCCGGTCCCTCCGGACACCCCGAGCCGGGAGATGATCTCCAGGATCAGGTCCTTGGCGGTGACGCAGGGCCCGAGCCGGCCCTGCACCCGGACCTCCATGGTCCGCGGACGCCGCTGGAGCAGGCACTGGGTGGCCAGCACGTGCCCCACCTCGCTGGTGCCGATGCCGAAGGCGAAGGCGCCGAACGCGCCGTGGGTGCTGGTGTGGCTGTCGCCACAGACCACCGTGCGCCCGGGCTGGGTCAAGCCGAGCTCGGGCCCGATGACGTGGACGATGCCCTGGTGTTCGGCGCCCAGAGGGTGCAGCTCGACGCCGAACTCGCGGCAATTCCGCTCCAGCGCGTCGAGCTGGCTCCGGCATTCCACATCCGTGATCTCCACCTCGCCCGCCGTGCCCGCGGGCGTGGTGGGGATGGAGTGGTCCATCGTCGCCAGGGTCAGGTCCGGACGGCGCACCCGCAGCCCGCGCTCGCGGAGCATGGTGAAGGCCTGCGGCGAGGTGACCTCGTGCACCAGGTGCAGGTCCACGAAGAGCACCGCCGGTGTCTCTGCCGTCTCTGGACGGACCAGGTGGTCGGTCCAGATCCGGTCGAACAGGGTCCGCGCACCAGGCTCAGACGGCTCCACAGGTCATCTCCGGGAGGGCGGGGCTCCGCCGAGGCAGCCGCCCGGCGGCGATGCGGTTCACCACCTCGAGGTAGGCCAGCGCGCTGGCGACGACGATGTCGGTGTCCACCGCGCGGCCGCGGAAGCGCCGGCCTTCGGACTCGACGTCCACCGTGGCCTCGCCCTGCGCGTCCTCCCCGGCGCTGACGCTGCTGATCCGGAAGTCCCGTAGCTTCGCGTTCACTCCGGTGATGCGGTCGATGCACTTGAAGACCGCGTCCACCGGACCGTCGCCGGTGGCGGCCTCCTCCTGCGCCCGGCCCCCGTGCCGCTGCAGGCGCACCGCGGCGCTCGGTGGGGTGCCGGTGCCGGAGGCGGCGGTGAGGCTCACCAGCGTCCAGCCGCCCGCGGAGCTCTGGTGGAAGAGGCCCACCAGCAGCGCCTCGAGGTCCCCGTCGTAGATCTCCTTCTTCTTGTCGGCGAGCTTCTTCAGCTCCTCGAACACCTGGTCGATCTGCGCCGGCTCCAGCTCGTAGCCCAGGTCGCGCAGGCGACTCGCCAGGGCATGCCGGCCGCTGTGCTTGCCCAGGACCAGGCTGGTGCTCTTGAAGCCCACGTCCTCGGGTCGCATGACCTCGTAGGTCAGCGGGAACTCGATCATCCCGTGCTGGTGGATTCCCGACTCGTGGGCGAAGGCGTTCTGCCCCACCACCGCCTTGTTCCGCGCGACGTGGAAGCCGGTGGCCGCGGCGACCACCCGGCTGGCGTTGCAGAGCTGCTGGGTGCGGATCCCGGTCTCCAGATGGAGGTAGTCCGCGCGGGTGCGCAGGGCCATCACCACCTCCTCCAGCGAGCAGTTCCCGGCCCGCTCCCCGATGCCGTTGACCGTGCACTCCACCTGCCGGGCCCCGGCCTGCAGCGCGGCGAGGCTGTTGGCCACCGCCAGGCCCAGGTCGTCATGACAGTGGACGCTGAGGACCACCTCGTCGATCCGGCGCACCGTGCGCCGGAGGAAGGAGATCAGCTCGGCAAACTGCGCCGGAACGGCGTAGCCCACGGTGTCGGGGATGTTGATGGTGGTGGCCCCGGCCTCGATGACCCGCTCCACCACCTCGGCCAGGAACTCCGGCTCGGTGCGGGCGGCGTCCTCGGCCGAGAACTCCACGTCCTCGCAGCGCGAGCGGGCGTACTCGACGCTGCTGGTGGCCAGACGGACGACGTCCTCCCGGGACATCTTCAGCTTGTGCTGGCGGTGGATGGGGCTGGTGGCCAGGAAGACGTGGACCCGCCGCCGCTTCGCCGGGGTGAGCGCCTCGACCGCCCGGTCGATGTCGCCCCGACTGGCGCGGGCCAGCGCGGCCACCGTCGGCCCGTCGACCGCACGGGACACGGCCTGCACCGCCTCGAAGTCGCCCGGCGAGGCGACCGGGAAGCCGGCCTCGATCACGTCCACTCCCAGGTGGCCCAGCACCCGCGCCACCTGGAGCTTCTGGGCCAGGTTCATGCTCGCCCCCGGCGCCTGCTCGCCGTCACGCAGGGTGGTGTCGAAGACGATGACTCGCTCGTTCCCGCTGCCGTTCTTCATCTCTGGTGTCTCCTGGGAAAGGTGCTCTGGCGCTCCAGCGCCGGTGTTCGTTCGTGCTCCGGGATCAGGCCGCGAGATCTCCCTCGGACGGGCCGGCCACGCCCTGCATCGCCGCACCGCGGGCCATGGCCACTGCCCCGGTCCGGACCATCTCCAGAATTCCGAATGGGCGGAGCAGCTCGATCAGCCCATCCAGCTTCTCCGGGGTGCCGGTCACCTCGGCGGTGAGCGCCTCGGGGGCCACGTCCACCACCCGGGCGCGGAAGGTCTCGCAGAGCTGGAGGATCTCCCCCCGCCGCTCGGCGCCGGCGCGCACCTTGACGAAGGCCAGCTCCCGCGAGACCGCCGGGGCGTGGGTCACGTCGTGGACCTCGAGGACGTTGACCAGCTTGTAGAGGTTGGCCTCCAGCCGCTGAGCGGTGTCCTCGTCGCACTGCACCACCAGGGTGATGCGCGAGACCCCTTCCCGCTCGGTGCGGCCGACGGTGAGCGAGTCGATGTTGAAGCCCCGCCGGCGGAAGAGCGAGACCACCCGGTTCAGGGTGCCGGGCCGGTCCTCCACGTAGGCGATGAAGGTACGGGAAATGCGCCGGCCGCTGGGTGCGGCAAAGGCCGAGTCATGACTCATGGATGCTCTCCTCGATCCGTGAGGGCCGCCGGATCATCGCGTGCAGGTCGGCGTTGGCCGGAACCATTGGGTAGACCGCCTCCTCGCCCTCGACGCAGAACTCGATCACCACCGTGCCCGGGGCGCTCCGTGCCGTCTCCACCGCCGCGGGGATCTGCTCGCGGCTGGTGACCCGGAGCGCGGTCAGCCCGTGCGCCTCGGCCAGCTTCACGAAGTCCGGGCTCTTCAGCGGCGTGGCTACGTACCGGCCGCCGTAAAAGAACTCCTGCCACTGCCGGACCATCCCCAGGTAGCCGTTGTTGATCAGCGCGACGTTGACCTTGATCCCCTCCTGGGCGCAGGTGATCAGCTCGCAGGCGGTCATCTGGAAGCCACCGTCGCCCACCACCACCCAGATGTCGTCCTGGGGCCGGGCGAAGCGGGCGCCGATCGCCGCCGGGAGCGCGAAGCCCATCGTGCCCAGCCCGCCGGAGGTGAGGAGCGAGCGCGGACGCTCGTGGCGGTAGTACTGCGCTTCCCACATCTGGTGCTGGCCGACGTCGGTCACCACCAGCGCCTCGCCCCGGGTGAGCCTCCACAGATCGTGCAAGACGTGCGGCGCGCGCAGCTTCCCGCCGTGGGGGATGCCCTGCACGTCGCGAGCGGCCGAGTCCTCGCGAAGGGTGCGAATCTTCTCTCGCCACTCGCCGTGCTCGCGCTCCCGGACCGCGGGGAGCAGCCAATCGAGCGACCTTCGCAGATCACCCACCAGCGCCACGTCGGCCTTGACGTTCTTGTTGACCTCGGCGGGGTCGATCTCGAGATGGATCTTCCTCGCCGCCGGCGCGTAGTTCTTGAGGTTGCCGGTGACGCGGTCGTCGAAGCGCATGCCGACCGCGATGAGCAGATCGGCCTCCTGCACCGCGTGGTTCACCCACGCCTCGCCGTGCATGCCCATCATCCCCAGGCTGAGCTCGTGCGAGGCAGGGAACGCGCCGAGGCCCAGGAGGGTGCTGGCCACCGGAACGCCGGTCTTCTCCACGAAGCGCAGGAGCTGCTCGCTGGCCCCCGCCTTGACCACCCCGTGCCCGCAGAACACCAGCGGACGCTTCGCCTGATCGATGAGGGCCGCCGCCCGTTCGATCTGCTCCTGGCTCAGCCGGCGCGCCGGGCGGACGCCGGGGAGGCGCACCGGCTCCTCGCTCCAGCGGAACGGCACCGTCGCCTGCTGCGCGTCCTTGGTGATGTCGACCAGCACCGGCCCGGGCCGGCCCGAGCGCGCGACCTCGAACGCCTCCCGCAGGGTGTGCGCCAGCTCCTCGGCCCGGGTGACCAGGTAGTTGTGCTTGGTGATCGGCAGGGTGATGCCGGTGATGTCAATCTCCTGGAAGGCGTCGCTTCCCAGCAAGGTGGAGGACACCTGTCCGGTGATGCAGACGATGGGAGACGAGTCGAGCATCGCGGTGGCGATGCCGGTAACGAGGTTGGTCGCCCCGGGTCCGGAGGTGGCGACGCAGACGCCCACCTTGCCCGAGGCGCGCGCGTACCCGTCGGCCATGTGCGAAGCCCCCTGCTCGTGACGGACCAGCACGTGGTGGATGCGGCTCGCCGGCAGCGCGTCGTACGCCGGCATGATCGCCCCCCCGGGGTAGCCGAAGACGACCTCCACGCCCTCGCGGGCCAGGACCTCCCAGAGGATCTGCGCCCCGGTCATCCGCGCCGGGGTCGTGTCGGCGAGCGCGGGGCGTCTTCCGTTCTTCGTCTCGACAATCTGCTCCATCGACTACCTCCGGTGCTGCCGTGCTCCAGAAACGAAAAACCCCCGCACCGGGTGGGTGCGGGGGCCGTGTCCTTCCGAGACTTCTTTCGGTCAGGTCGGCGGCCCGCACCCCAGGGAAATCAGGGGCAGCAGGACCAGGCCCAGCAGCAGACCGACGACGACCAGTGAGAGGGCGGAAGACCGGGCAGCAGACGGCAGCCGTGGCGCGAGGGCGATCGCGCTCATTCCGGCTGCAGTGGGCTGCGGGGGCATGTGACGCGGAGCATCCTCTCGCTGATGCATGGTGTCAATGGTTTCTTGAAGACGCCGAGATGATTGAAGAAACATCATAAAACCGTCTCAGTCATCAACCGAACGGCCGGTCGGGACAGGATAGGCCCGTTTGCCCATCAGCCCCTTCCACAGCACGAACGGCGGACGGCGCGGGCTCGCCCGGACCGCCCCGCCGCCGAGCTCGCAGTCAGCCGTCGTCGCGGTCGCCGCCGTGGCCGGCGGCGGGGAGGATCTCCCAGGTGTTGTTGTCCCCGTGCTGCTGGGTCCAGAACACCCGCCAGCCGTCGCGGAACGGGTGGGGGTCGCTCGCTCCGAGCAGGCCGCTCCTGCCCGGGTCGCCGTTGGAGACGTGGATGCCGCTGATCTCGTTGTCACCCTCGTTCTGGAATCCATGGCCGGCGGCGCTGTACGCCGAGTCGATGGTGGCGGAGGCGTCCCGGCCCTCGGCGAGGAGGCGAAGCGGCTGGTTCCTCGGATCCGAGTAGTCCTCCCGCATGTCGAACATGAAGGCCGAGTCGAGCGCGTTGCGCTGGCCGTGGAGCCCGTCGCCGGCGTCCTCGACGAAGACGATGTGGTCGCGATCCCAGAAGGCCACGTTGTCGAAGCCGGAGTGGAAGGCGTCGCAGAGGAAGAACAGCTCGAGGTAGCCCTCGTTCGCCCCGGGGCGCTCCTGGACCAGCTTGAACACGGCCCCGAAGCCGCCGAAGGTCGAGCCGGCCTCGGTGCGGAGGTCGGTGTCACCGGTGGCGTCGAAGAAGAACTCGCGGAAGCCCGTCCCCGGCCGGAACTGGCCGTTCTCGGGACGCTTGAAGGGGGTGCCGTCCTGGGTCTTGGCCGCGGCGTTGGCGCTGAACGGCGCGCTCCCGTCGACGTCGGTGTCGTGGATGGTCACCCACCTCGTCCGGAAGACGTTGCCGTAGGTGTGGAGGTCCCTCACGTCGTCCGAGAGGATGTCGGCATCCACCTGGCCGGCATGGAACACGATGGGAGCGCCGGTCCGCAGCGAAATGACCTGAAGCACCTGCAGCTTCCCGCGGGTGAGGTCGTGCGGGTGCCGGGGGACGAACCGGTACACGAAGCTGTTGGGCTGCCGGGCGTTCTTGTTCACCGCGCCCTTCGCGCCACCCACGTGCCGTCGCGAACAGGCCAGCGCAGGACACGACCAGACGATGGTGAACTCGCATTCGGTGCACGTTCCTTGTTCCGCGCGAGGGATAAGGCTGCGGCGCGGTGGCCAGAGGACACGTGCGGCACCAGCGGTTGCACGAGGAACCGGTGAGCACGAGGTGACGTGCACAGGTCCATCGACGTTGGGCTCATCCCATTCGATGTCGACACGTTCGCGAAGCCCCGCTCGACGGGCCCGCCGCCCGGCGCGACCACGTCACTCGGGTGATTCTCTCCAGCGCTCAGACGGACCCAGTACTGACCTCGGCCAGCGCCATGCAGTGCGCCGGGCCGTTGACCGCGGCGACGGATGCTCGCCGCGGTCTGCCCCCGGGCATCAACGGCGTCGGCGGCGGACGAGGAGACCGAGCCCGACGAGCGCCAGGCCCGCGACGGGAGCACCGAAGGGCAGCGCGGTGCAACCGCCGCTGGCCGAGGCTGCCGGCTGGACCTTCACCGTGAGCGCGGCGGTGGACTGCTGCACGCCGGGGTAGCGCGCATCCGGGGTCACCATCTTCGCCGTGAGCTGGATTGCGTAGTCACCCTCTGCGTCGGGCCTGAAGATGGGCTTGCCGACGTTGTCCGGGTACGCGTAGGCCCAGTGACGGCTGACGCTGGCCACCCCGATGGGGTTCTGGACCGCGGCCGACGAGCCGGAGGGCCGCGCGCTGACGGTCCAGCTGTAGCTGATGCCCACGTTGTTGCGGTTGGCGAACAGCGGCAGCCGCAGGGCCTCACCCCGCTTGAGGGTGATGCTGCCACCGGCGCTCACCGCGAAGGCGGCGTTGGGGTCGAGGCAGGCGTTGGGGTTGGACGGGTCGACGACCACGCAGTACCTCGGGTCGCAGACGTCGCCCACGCCGTCGCCGTCGTCGTCGCGCTGGTCGGCGTTGGCGTCCTTGATGCAGTTGTCCTGGGCATTCAGCACGCCGTCGTTGTCGATGTCCTTGTCGCAGGCGTCACCGATGCCGTCGTTGTCGGTGTCCTTCTGGTCGACGTTGGCCACGGTGGGGCAGTTGTCGCGGGCATCGTCGACGCCGTCATTGTCGGAGTCCACCACGCACTGCACGCCGGGGATGGTGAGGGGGTTGCTGGCATCGGCCGAGCGGGGGCAGTGGTCCGCCGCGTCGGCGACGCCGTCGTTGTCGTCGTCCTCGTCACAGGCGTCGCCCTTGCCGTCCTGGTCGGTGTCGAGCTGGTCGGCGTTGGGAATGGTGGGGCAGTTGTCCTGGGCGTTGAGGATGCCGTCGCCGTCGCTGTCGTCATCGCAGGCGTCGCCCTGGCCATCGCCGTCGGTGTCGCGCTGGTCGGGGTTGGCAACGCTGGGGCAGTTGTCGCAGGCGTTGCCCACGCCGTCACCGTCGCCATCGGCCTGGTCGCGGTTGGCGACGAAGGGGCAGTTGTCGAAGCCGTCGGACTTGCCGTCACCGTCGGCGTCGTCGGTGTAGGACAGCGTCTTGCCGTCGTCGGTGTAGCTCACCCACACCGAGCAACCGCAGCCGCAGCCACACCCGCAGCCACAGCCACCGCCCTCTTCCTTGGGCGCGCCGCACTGGGTGCCGAGACATTCCGGGTTGTCAGCGTTCTGCGCTGAGGCCGGCCGGGCCCAGGCGAGGACGAACCCCAGGAGAAGCAATCCACCAATCCGCGTGCGCATCCAGGCCTCCGTTCCCACTCCTCCCGCGCACGATCCGCCTCACAGCAAGAGGCATTCCTGACACCTGTTTCGGTGAAGTGATCGAGACGGTTCCGCGGGTTCTCGGATCGGGCACTCCTGCGGCGCCTCGGGAGATGAGGTCCGCGCTCCTCACTTTCGCGAGGGGTGCGCTCCACGCCCGGGCGAAGGCAGGGCGCGGGCGCAGCGCGCGGAGCTCGGACGGCCGCCCACAACGTGGCGACAGTATTCCGTCCTGCCCGTTTGGGTGCGCCGCGGCCTCAGTGTTCTCCCGATGCGTCGTCCACCGGGGACGTCACCCAGGGCGCCACCGCGAAGCACACCGCCATCACCGCGTAGCCCACGGCCCAGGGCCACGCCGGGGTGAGCGACAGCACCGTGTCCGCCGCCGTCCACCGGTAGGAGTGGATGAGGCCCACCGCCGAGAGCACTGCCCCGGCGACGCACCATCCCGCCGCTTGCCGGAAGCGGCGCTCGATGACACAGACCGTCGCCGCGGCGAGCAGCACGCTGCTGAGGATGAAGCCCTGCTCGAGGCGCAGCGCCCCGTCCATCCACAGGTCCGAACGGAGAAACGCCGTCAGGAGCTCCTCCGAGAAGGGCCGGCCCCCGGGAACGCCTAGACCGGCGGCGTGCAGCCCGGACTTGGCCATGTAGACGCCCCAGGCCGCGAGGCTGGGGAGCAGGCCCACCACCACCGCCGGCGCGTGGGTGCGGGGTGTCGCCTGGAACGCCTGGGCGCCCATGACGATGCCGATCCACAGGACGATGGCCATCCCGGCGTCGATGGGGACCGCCCAGGCGATCCACTGCACGGTGCCGGTGAGGCAGATCAGGGTCATGAAGACGCCGTTGAGCACCGAGTACCCGGCACGGGCCCCGAGCGCCTTCCACCCCGGATGGCCGATGTAGAGCGTCGTCGGAAAGCACGAGCCGAAGGCGCAGGCGGCGAGCGTTCCCACGCCGTTCACCGCCAGCGAGATCCCCGCCGGGTACTCGTCGCCCGCCGCTCGGGCGGACTCGATGTTCTCGATCGACCCCACCGTGGCGAAGAGCCCCATCGGGAGGATGACCGAGAAGTACGCCGTCCAGAACCCGCCGCCGAACGCGCTGAACAGCGCGCCCAGCACCGGCGTCGGAGGGTGGAGCGCCGGACCGGGCGGGGCGGCGCCCGCGGGGACCAGCCCGGTGAGCCAGGCGAAGCACGTTCCCAGGGCGATCGCCACCAGCCCCCCGGGGAGCCCGCCGCGGAAGCGCACCCGGCCGAAGTAGACCAGGAGGATGATCGCCAGCGTGCCGAGCCCGATGACCGGCCGGGCATAGGCGCGGAAGAGGAACCCGATGGCGATGAAGGTCAGGGCGATGCCCGCCAGGGTGGAGAGCAGCGCGGCGCGTGGAGTGGAGCTCCGCACACGCTCGGACACGGTGCTCCCCAGCAGCTCGATGGCTCCGGAGCCGAAGCAGGCCACCAGCCCCGCCTGCCACGCCACCTGCGCCGGATCCGCCGCGCCCGCCGCCTCCGCCGCCAGCTTCGCCGGCAGCATCACCAGGAACACGTGGGCGAAGAGGGAGACGGTGTTGATGCCGTAGGGCAATGCACAGACGTCGTCCCGGCCGGTGGCACGCGCCAGGCGCATCGCCTGCCAGGCGTAGAAGAGATTGCCCACCAGGAGCGAGACCGCGGCGCCGGGGAGGATGCGCCCGTAGATCAGCGCGGCGGGGAAGCCCAGCACCACCCGGCACAGCTCGGAGAGCACCAGCAGCTGCACCAGGTTGTCCAGCGCCAGGCCGAAGAACCCGTCGATGTCTCCGCGGACGAACCAGCGCATCCGTGATTCACCTCGCCGGGACGGCGGTGTCGGCTGGAGCGCCGGTCAACCGGGGCAGCACCTCGTCCGCGACCGCCGTCACCCGCTCCGCCAGCGCGTGCGCCTCGGCGAGGAGCTGCTGCTTCCGGGCCGACCGATTGCCGAGGACGAAGAAGAGCCGCGCGTCCCGGAGGGCCTCCGCCCGCCGCGCGAGGAACCGCCGGGTGAAGAGCGCCAGGGGCAACGCCCCGGCGGCGAGGGCCACCCCCCACCACGGTCCGAATCGGAGCCCGACACCCACCGCGAGCACGGCCACGTAGAGCGGACCGAGCACCAGGGCGGCCAGCAGCTTCACCGTGGCCACCATGTCCGGCGCGGTGCCCGCGAGCCGCAGCGCCAGCCGGGCGCCGAGCACGGGCAGGGCGAAGAGCACCACGCCCAGCGCCGCCAGGGGTAGCCCGAGCACCAGGGCGAGGAGGTTACGGAGCGCGAACCGGAGCACCGTCCCGGGACGGTAGCGGATACCGAGGTCGGTGGCGTCGGCGCGGGTGAGCGCCAGCCGGCGCTGGAAGGCGAGCACCTCGCCGGCGAGCTCCGCCGCGCGCTCGGGCTGCTCGGCCCGGAGGAGCGCGAGCCCCCGGGCGAAAAGACGCTGCCGCTCGGCATCGCGCGCCGGGGCGTCGGTGGCGAGGACGTAGAGCGCGTCGGCGGCGGCGATGAGCGGCAGGTCCTCCCAGGCGGCGAGGTCGAGGGTGAGCAGGCGGAGCGCCACCGCGATGCGCTCGGTCAGCGCGCGCACCCGCTCGGGCTCGACCGGGGCCGGGACCACCTCCAGCGCCGGTCCGAACTCGACCCGCACCGCGCTGCGGAACCGGTCCTTCTCCGCATAGGTGAGCCCCACCGGGACGATGCGCACCGGAACGCCCGCCTGGAGCGCCATCCGCGCCGCACCGGTCTTCAGCGCCCCGAGCGACGGCTCGGAGTGGCTCCTCCCCTCGGGAAAGAGGGCGATGGCCCGTCCGGCGGCGAGCCCGCGGGCGGCGGCCTCGAGCGCCTCGATGTTCTCGCGCATCCGGGAGGGGTCGTCCTGGACGCGGACCACCGGAAGCGCTCCGAGCGCACGCACCAGCGCGCCCAGCACCGGCATCCGGAAGATGGGCTCCTTGGCCAGGAAGGTGAGCGGGCGCGAGGAGACGGCGATCATCAGCCCCGGATCGACCAGCCCGTTCGGGTGGTTGCCCACCAGCAGCAGCGGACCTTCTGGAAGACGGGGACCGGCGCGCTCGATGCGGTAGAAGCAGCGCAGCGCGAAGGACACCACGCTTCGAACGGCGGCGTAGGTGCGTTGACTGGGGGCCATCCGGCGCACTCCACCCTCTCATCCCCCGGACCCCCTGGCCAGTTGCTAGGGTCGGACGCTCCATGGCACCGGAGCCATCGGGGAACGGCAAGAGGAGGGTGCTCGGGCTGGGCGCGGATCCGGGCGGCCTGTCCCCAGGGCTCAAGACATTACTGTTCTTCCTGGTCCTGGGGGTGCTGGGAGCGCTCTTCGCCATGACCGACCCCGAGGCCAGCCTCCGGCACCTCAAGGTCGGGTTCCTCTCCGGCGGGGTGAAAGGCAACTACTTCGCCATCGTCGACCGGATCGCCGTCGGCGCCTCGCGGCGCAAGGGGCGGATCACCAACCTCACCTCCGCGGGCTCGGTGGAGAACGTCCGGCGGTTGATCGCCGCACGCTCCGCCGGCTGCAAGGCGCACTTCGCCCTGGTCCAGGAAGGCACCGAGCTGCCGGTAGACCACAACCTCGAGCTCATCGGGCGGCTCACCCGGCCAGAGTCGCTGGTGATCCTGGGGAAGAACGTCGACCGCGTCGTCTCCCCCAGGGACCTGCAAGGGCTGCGGCTGGGCATCGGCCCGGCGGGGAGCGGCAGCGAGGCCCTGATGCGACGGCTGCTGGCTCCGCTGAGCGGGCTGCAGCTGCAGATCTCCACCCAGCCCGTCGACGAGCAGATCTACAAGCTCGAGCGAGGTGAGCTGGACCTCGGGGCGATGGTGACCGAGCAGGACGCCGACCAGCTCAGGGAGGCCGTCCGCAGCCGCGGGCTCCAGATACTCGGCTTGCCGCGCGCCGAGGCCCTCGCTCACGACCTGCCGTTCCTCCGGGTGGGTCGCGTCGAAGCAGGCCATTACGACCCGGTGGTCGGGCTGCCGCCGACCGACAAGCCGGTCCTGCTGGTGGACACGCTCATCATCGGGAACGGGTGCGCCAGCCGTTCGGCGACCTCGGGGCTGATCTCCGTGCTCGCCGACATCTACCCTCAGTTCCTCAAGCACAACCGGGATACGCCGAACCTCAGCGGGCTGCCTTACTCCACGGTCGCCCGGGCGTACTTCGACAGCGGAGGCCCGGACCTGGTCGGCGTCTACGCCCCGTGGGTGGTGGACATCATGCCCACCGCCAGCTGGGTGGAGCTGGCGCTGGGCATCTCGGTGCTGTTCAACGCCATGGGGGCCGTCAGCCGCTTCCGGCTCTGGAGGCTGGACTCGAACCGGGTGGCGATCGAGAAGGAGATCTCCCGGCTCTTCGGCGCCGGCATCACGGTGGGCGAGATCCGCCGAGCCCGGCCGGCGGCCGGGCTCGGAGCCGAGGAGGTCGAGGTCGGGGTGCAGCAGGCGATGCGGCGTCTGGAGGCGCTGTACGGGCGGTGCCGCACGCAGTCGGTCTCCATCTTCGTCCCGATGGGCGCCGAGATGGCGTACCGCTACCAGGAAAATCTGATGATCGACCTGATCCAGGCGCTGCGAACGTATTGCGAGGGGCGGGAGTCGGCGCGGCGGATGGCCTGACCGCCGGAACTCACCCCGCCGCCCGCGGCCCCGCGGCCAGCGCCCGGCCGGCCCGGACCGCCTCGGCCAGGCCGCCCAGGACCTCCTCGGTGGCGTCCCAGCCGAGACAGGCATCGGTGATGCTCTGCCCATAGGTGAGCTGGGAGCGGGGACCGGGCGCCTGCCGGCCCTCGACGAGGTGGCTCTCCAGCATCACCCCGAACACCGCCTGGTCACCCCCGGCGCGGCGGGCCGCGAGCTCGCCGGCCACGGCGATCTGCCGGCGCGGGTCCTTCCCGCTGTTCCCGTGCGAGCAGTCCACCATCAGCCGGGGCCGCTGCCCTGCCTCGCGAAGCCCGGCGCAGGCGGCAGCGACCGAGGCGGCGTCGTAGTTGGGCCCGCTGGTCGCGCCGCGCAGGATGAGGTGGGTGTCGGGGTTGCCCTTGGTCTCGACGATCGCCGCCAGCCCCTGCTTGGTGACCGAGAGGAAGCAGTGCGGATTGCCGGAGGCGGTCACCGCGTCGATGGCGATCTTCACGTTGCCGTCGGTGCCGTTCTTGAACCCCACCGGCATCGAGAGCCCCGAGGCCAGCTCGCGGTGCACCTGGCTCTCGGTGGTGCGAGCGCCGATCGCCCCCCAGGACACGGTGTCGGCGAGGAACTGCGGGGTGATGGTGTCCAGGAACTCGCAGCCGGCGCGGATTCCTTGGTCGGCGAGCCCCACCAGCAGCCCCCGCGCCAGGGTAAGCCCCTCGTTGATCCGGAAGCTCCCGTCGAGGTGCGGGTCGTTGATCAGCCCCTTCCAGCCCACCCGCGTCCGCGGCTTCTCGAAGTAGACCCGCATCACCAGCAGCAACGCGTCGGAGAGCCGGCGCTCCACCGCCGCCAGCCGCTCGGCGTAGGCCCGGGCGGCGTCCACGTCGTGGATCGAGCACGGGCCGACCACCACCAGGAGCCGGTCGTCGAGCCCGTGGAGGACGGCGCTCACCTCGCGGCGGGCGGAGTAGACGAAGGTCTCGGCTTCCGGCCCGAGCGGGAGCTGCTCGATGAGGATGGCGGGAGGCAGGACCGGGCGCAGGCGCGCGATCCGGACGTCGTCGATTCGGTTGAGGGGCATATCGGGCATGCAGGCGACGGGGCCAGGATGCCAGACACCCCGGGGCCCGGTCGACCCCGGCCGCCGTTCAGCGCGGGGCGGGCTGCCGCGGGCTGCCGAGGTACCGGTCGAACCACCGCACCTCGCGTTGCATGGCGTCCAGCACGTGCGCCGGATCGCGGAACTTGTGTCCCTCGTCCGCGTAGACCACCAGCTCGGTGGGGACCGCGAGCGTCTTCAGCCCGTGCCAGAACTCGTAGCTCTGCGGGGCAGGGCACTCGGCGTCGCGCTCGCCCACCAGCACCAGGGTCGGCGTCTCGACCCGGGTGATGAACTGCATCGGCGAGCTGCGGGCGTACACCGCCGGCTCGGCGTACACCGTGCCACCGAAGTACGGCAGCATCCACTGGTCGATCTTGTTCTGCCCGTAATAGCTCAGCCAGTTGGCGATGCCTGCGCTCGCCATCGCGGCCTTGAAGCGCCGGGTCTGCGTCACCGCGAACATCGCCATGTACCCGCCGTAGCTGTGACCGCGGATGCCGACCCGGCTGCCGTCCACCCTGCCGGTGCGCACCGCCGCGTCTACCCCGGCGAGGATGTCCCTCAGGTCGCCATGGCCGAAGTCCTTCACGTTGGCCCGGGTGAAGGCCTCCCCCTGACCGAAGCTCCCCCGCGGGTTCGGGGCGAGCACCGCGAAACCCTGGCTCACCAGCACGAGCAGCTTCGCCTCGAAGCTGTTCTTCGCCGCCGAGGCCGGGCCGCCGTGGACGTTGACCACCAGCGGCCGCTTGCCCGGGAAGACGTCCTCCGGTGGCAGGTAGAGCCAGCCCTGGACGTTCCAGCGCTCGCTCATCCAGGCGAGGCGCTCCACGCGGGCCGCCGGGCTCTTCAACGCGCGGTTCACCCGCGACAGCTGGGTCCAGCGACCCACCGGACCGACCCACACCTCGGGGGGCTCGAGGCCGGTCTCGCGGGCGACCGCCACCGTCGATCCGTCGGCGGAGTATGCGGCCGAGGTCCCGTGGCGGGCCGTCAGATGCTCGGGGCCGTGCCAGAGCACGCCGGGCGTGCCCGACCGGTCCGGGTCGATGTGGAGGAACGCCGAGTCGCCCCCCATCACCGCCGCTGCCACCAGGCCGGCGCCAGGGGTCCACGACAGCTGCGACGCGGACGCGCGCATGCCGGGCGTCACGTTGCGCGCCCCCGCGCCGCTCACCGGAACGACGTGCACGTCGCCCCCGTTTGCCCCGGCGTCGCTCATCAGCCCCTCGATGAAGGCCACGCGCTTGCCGTCCGGACTCCACGTCGGCTCGCAGATCTGCAGCGCCGGGTGGTGCAGCACCCGCACCGCGCCGCCGGCGCTGGGGATGAGGAAGAGCTCGGCGCTCCACCAGTTGTCGTCGCCGGAACCGTGCGCCGCGGTGGCCACGAACGTCGTTCCGTCCGGGCTCCAGGCATACTCGTAGACGAACAGATCCTCCGGGGACACGGGGGCCAGCCGCCCGCCCTCGGCGGGGACGAGCGCGATCCGCTGCTCACGCACCACCGAGCCGATGACGCCGGTTTCGCGCGGGCTGGGGCCGAGCGGGCCCAGCGCGTCCGCCGCTCCCTCGAGGTACAGCACGGCGAGCCGCTTGCCGTCCGGAGACCAGCGTGGAGTTTCCAGGTGCCCGCTGGCCTGCGTCAGCTTGCGAACCGCGCCGCTCGCCACGTCGGCCAGGTAGAGCTGGGGCTGGCCGGTCTGCTCGGCGTCGGAGAGGAAGGCCAGCCACTTCCCATCGGGAGAAAAGACCGGCTCGTCCTCCTCGTGGTCCGCTCCGTCCCGGGCGGCGGTGATGCGCACCGGGTTCCCGCCGCTCCGCGCGGCCAGACGGAGGATCCTCAACCGGCCGGACGGCCCTGCCGGGGTCGGCGCCGCCTCCGCCCAGGCGACCCGTTCGCCATCCGGAGAGAGGGCGACTCGCTCGATCTTCACCAGCCGGTTCAGCTCGGCCAGCGAGGACTCCACCGTGGGGTGGGTGGCAGCCGCGGACAGGGCAGTGAGCGTCAGGAGGGTGAGCGTGATCAGAGGCAATCTCCCGGGGCCGGGGGGCGGCAGAGTACCCGGAAGCAGCCGGGACGCCAGGGCTCAGGAGAGCCGCGCGAGCCACGTGGTCCGCTATGCTCCGCGCCCCTCGAAGTTCTCCCTGGGAGTCACCACGTGCCGCGTCGCATCCGTCTCGCCCTGCTCCCCGCCATGCTCGCTTCCGGCGCAGCGCTCGCCCAGGCCACGCCCAAGCTCGACCTGCCCCGTCCGAGCCCCAAGGGCTCGGTGACCCAGAACGTCGGCCTGACGGAGGTGTCGGTCGGCTACTCCAGCCCGGCGGTGAAGGGCCGGAGGATTCTGGGGCGAGGTGGTACCTTTCGACGAGGTCTGGCGCGCCGGGGCGAACGAGTGCACCAAGGTGAGCTTCTCCACCCCGGTCTCCATCGAGGGCAAGCCTGTCACGGCCGGCGCCTATTGCCTGTTCCTGCTGCCCCGCAAGACCGGCTGGACCTTCATCCTCAGCAAGAACACCGAGCAGGCGGGCACGGGCGACTACAAGCAGAGCGAGGACGCGCTCCGGGTTGCGGCCACCTCGAGCACCATCCCCCTGCGCGAGCGGATGGCCTTCGCCATCCTCGACTTCGACGACGAGAAGGGCACCCTGGCCATGGAGTGGGAGAAGCTTCAAGTGTCGGTGAGGTTCACCACCGGCACCCGGGAGAAGGTGCTCGCCCAGATCCGCGCGCTCGAGGGCGACGACTGGAGGCCCTACAACAACGCGGCCCGGTACCTGCTCGGCGCCGGCATCGAGCCTGCGCTGGCGATGCAGCTGACGGACCGCTCCATCCGCCTCCAGGAAACGTGGAACAACGTCTGGACCCGCGCGCAGCTCCTCCACGCCGCGGGGAAGAACGGCGAGGCGCTCGCCGCCGCCCAGCGCGCCCAGACGCTGGGGAAGGCCTCGGCGAACTTCTTCGAGGCCGACGCCGTCGCCAAGGCGCTGGTCAGCTGGAAGAAATAGGCGGCCAGGTCCAGCCGGAGTACCGCTCCCGCAGCTCGGACTTGCGAAACTTGCCCGCCGAGGTGCGGGGGATGGCTTCGGCGAAGACGATCGCCTCCGGGATCCAGAACCGGGGGAACTTCGGCCGGAGCCACTCCTGGAGCTCGGCCGCGGTGACCGAGGCGCCCGCCTTCAGCACCACCGTCGCCAGCGGGCGCTCGCCCCAGCGAGGATGCCGCACCGCCACCACCGCCGCCTCCCGCACCGCCGGGTGCCCCATCAGCACGTTCTCCAGATCGACCGAGGAGATCCACTCCCCGCCGGATTTCACGAGGTCCTTGGTGCGGTCGGCCAGCTTGATGCTCCCGGTGGCGTCGAGGGTGACCACGTCCCCGGTGCGAAACCAGCCGTCCGGCGTCCAGCGGTCCTTCGCCTCCTCGTTGTCGTGGTAGCGCGCGCTCACCCAGGGGCCACGCACTTGAAGCTCGCCCATCGTCCGGTCGTCCCAGGGCACCTCGCCGGCCTCGTTCAGTGCACGGATCTCCACCAGCGGTGAAGCTCGACCCTGCCGGGCGCGCTGGAGGTAGCGCCCGTCCTCGTCCAGCGAGCCGGCCTCCGGGCCGAGGTGACACACCGAGCCGAGCGGCGACATCTCGGTCATCCCCCAGGCGTGCACCACGGTGATCCCGTGCCGGTCGAAGCCGCGGAGGAGCGACTCGGGTGCAGCGGAGCCACCGACGATCAGCCGCAGCCCGGAGGCGAGGGGCCAGCGGCCCGGCTCCCTGTCCAGCGCCTCGAGCACGGCGATCCAGACCGTGGGCACGCCGGCGGACATCGTCACCCGCTCGCACGCCATGAGGTCGAGCAGCGACTCGGGGTCGAGCGCCGGCCCGGGAAACACCGCCTTTGCTCCCACCATCACCGAGCCGTACGGCAGGCCCCAGGCGTTGGCGTGGAACATCGGCACCACCGGCATGACCGAGTCCGCGTGCCGGATGCAGAGCATGTCGGGGAGCGCGCCCGCCAGGGTGTGGAGCATCGTGCTGCGGTGGGTGTACACCACGCCCTTCGACTGCCCGGTGGTCCCGGAGGTGTAACACATGCCGCAGGGGTCGCTCTCCGCGAGCCTGGGCGGGGTCCAGTGGCCGGTGGCGGTGGAGAGCAGCGCCTCGTACTCGCCGCCCTGCGCCGCCGACACCACCACCACCCGCTCGATCGACGCCCGGGGACGGACCTTCTCCCAGAGCGGGAGCAGCACCTCGTCCACCAGGAGGACGCGGTCCTCGGCGTGGCCCACGATGAAGGCCAGCTCCTCCGGGGAGAGCCGGAGGTTGAGGGTGTGGACCACCCCGGCTGCGAGCGGCACCCCCAGGTACGTCTCGAGATGCGCGGCGTGGTTCCACATCAGCGTGGCCACGCGGTCACCCGGACGGAGTCCGGCCCGGGCGAGCGCCTCGGCCAGCGCGCGTGCCCGTCGCGCCACCTGAGCGTAGGTCGTGCGGTGCAGGGTGCGGTCCGGCAGGCGGGAGACCACCGGTACCGCGGGGAACATCCGCTCCGCCCGGACCAGCAGATGGTCCAGGGTCAGCGGGAACTCCATGATCGTTCCGAGCGAGGACAAGGGGGCGCCCTCCTGCCACCGGCTGAAGGACGACCCTCTCACCCCCCGCCGCGGCGATCCACGGTCCTCACCGGACCGACGTCGAGCCGGCGACCGGGCGGGCGACCACCTCCCGGTAGAGTGCCTCGATGCGGGACACCAGCGGGCCAGGCTGGAAGCGCGCCAGGGCCGCGGCCCGGGCCGCCCGGCCCATCGCCACCCGCCGCACCGGATCGGCGAGCAGTCCGAGCACCGCTCCGGCCATGGCCACCGGGTCCCGCGCCGGCACCAGCCAGCCGGTCTCGCCGTGGCTCACCACCTCCGGCACGCCCCCCACGTCGCTGGCCACGACGGGGACGCCGGAGGCAAGCGACTCCAGCGCCGCCAGGCCGAAGCTCTCCTGATCGCTGGGGAGCAGGAAGAGGTCGGCGTGGGCGAAGAGGTCCCCGAGCGAGCGTCGCTCCCCGGCGAAGGCCACCGCCTCGCTCACCCCGAGGGAGGCCGCGAGCGCCTCGACCGCGCCGCGCTCCGGGCCGTCGCCCACCAGGACCAGCACCGCCGGACGCGCCCGCCGCACCTCGGCCAGTGCCCGGACCGCATCCCCTACCCGCTTCACCGGCCGGAAGTTGGAGGCGTGGAGCAGCACTGCCGGTCGGCGGCCAGGACGAAAGTCCAGCGCGGGGAACAGCGCCGGCACCTCGCCTGCGCCGTTGTCGAGTGGATGGAAAGCCTCGGGGTCGACGAAGTTCGGCATGACCTCCACTGCGAGGCCAGGGGGCAGCCCGAGCGTCTCCACCGCCACCCGCCGCAGCCACGCCGAGGGGGTGAGGACCGCGTCGCTTCCGAGCACCGTCTCCCGGACCTGGGCGCGCATCTCCGCGTCGGCCCGGACTCCGGTGACGTCGGTGCCGTGCAGGGTGGTCACCAGCGCCGGGCCACGTACCCCCAGGCTGCGTACCCGCTCCCGGGCGAGCAGAGCCGCAGGCCCGTGCGGCAAGGCGTAGTGCACGTGCAGGACGTGGAGCGACTCACGCACCGCAACCCCGGCCATGGCGCGGGCCAGAGGCAGGGGCTCGGTCACCGCTCCCGCCGGCGGGCGCGGCGTGCTCTCGACCAGGTGCACCGTCCACGGCCCGTTGCCGGCGAGCCGCACCGGCACGGCAGAGGAGAAGACATGCACCCGGTGCCCGCGCGCCGTCAGCTGCATCGCCAGCTGTGAGGCCGCCACCCCGCTCCCGCCCACCGTGGGGAAGCAGGCGATGCCCACCCCGAGCGCGGTCACGGCCGCACCGTCCGGAGCTCGGGCGAGAGGGGAGCCGCGGCCGAGACCAGGCTGGCGATGAGCGCCCGCGGGCCGACCTCCGCGGCGATGGCCCAGAACCCGTGCACCCTCTCTTGTGGCCGCCCGGCCGGGTGGAGCGCCGTCGTCACCTGGGCCAGCGCCTCCAGCGGCCCGGTGCCCACGCCGCTGGCGACGAGCGCCGCGCGCTGCAGCCGGGCGATGAACCGGTCCACCCCGCGCTCGACGTGGGCTCTCGTCTTCTCCACCGCGCGGGCCAGCGCCCGGTCGAGCGCCACTGCCTCGGGCCGGACCGTCTCGAGCTGACGCTCGATGGGCGCGAGCAGCCTCTGCCGCAGCGAGCCATCCATCCAGGCAGGCCAGGCGTGGAGCCGCGCGGCGAGCACATGGGCCGGCTGGTCCGTCTCCTCGGGTGTGAGCCCGAGCGCGTCGAGGACCGAGGCGGTCCACGGGTCCACCACCCGAAACCGCGCCCGCGGGGCGACCATCGGAAGCTCCAGCCCGGCGCGGGCGTACACCGGCGGGAGCTGCGCAAAGTAGGTGCACTCGGCCGGGCCGCCCAGGTACGCCGCGGTCGGCAGCAGCGTATCCTGCACCAGCGGGCGGAGCAGTGCCGAGGTGCTGAAGCAGAGCGGGTCGTCGGCCAGGCGCGCCTGCAGCTCGCCACGCGACACCCGCCCGAGCGGGGTCCGGAAGCCGTTCCCGTCGCGGTCCGGCCGGAAGCGCGGGCCATCGGGACCTTCGGGGTGGAAGAAGGCGAGCGAGGCCTCCGCCCGGGTGTGCACCTGCTCGGGGAATCCGCACCGGGCCAGCGCCGCGCACCGCTCCTCGAGCAGCGCGCCGATGGCGTCCTCCTCCTCCAGCGCGAACTGCACCACCGGCGCGGCACGGGCCGCCATTGCCGGGGTCCGTGGGTCCAGGAGCACCAGCCCCTCCTCGGCGAACAGCTCGGCCAGCACGCCCGCGAACGCTGCGCCGGGCGAGCGGCCCGGGAGGTAGTGACGCGCCAGCAGCGCCGTCACCTCGTCGCCGTGCGGGAGCGGCGCCAGCGACCGGGACAGGGAGGCGAGGTGGACCTCCACCTCGGGCGGCAAGCGCCGATGGGCGAGCGAGACCCGCGCCTCGGCCGGGGACTCGGGGGCGAGCCGGCCCGAGAGCCACCTGCCGCGGACGCACCCGTCGAAGCGGGCCACCTCGGTCCAGTCGTGGTCCTCGGTCTGCAGCCAGAAGATCGGAATGCAGAGGCGCCCCGTGCGTTCGCCGAGCCACCGGGCCCGCGCCACCGCGGTCGCCGCCTTGTGCACCGTGTACAGCGGACCGAGGAAGACACCGACTTGCTGCCCGGTGACGATGCAGGTCGTCCCGGGGCGATCGAGCGCGGCGAGGGTCGCGTGCCGCGCCGGTGACACCGGGAGCGCCGCCGCCTGTCGCTGCAGCTCCTCGACCACTCCCTGCACCGGCCTGCGCCGCGACGCGCGGGCCGCCGCCTCCTCCCAGGCCTTCGGCTCGAGGGGCCGCGTGGGAAGCAGCGCGGTGGCATCGGCTTCCCCGGCGATGAAGTGCGCGAAGAAATCCGAAGCCATGCCAGATTGCACCGTACCAGTGCCCATGCACCCATCCAAACGCGCGCCCCGCGCCGTGCTTGCCCCGATGGCCTTCACCCTGCTGCTCTCGACCGCGAACGCTGCTCCCACCCTGCGCCCCTCCCAGCCCGATGGAGCGCGGCTGGAACGCTGGCTCGACCGGCTGCTGGTGGTGGGCGGTGTGCTGTACGTCGCCGCCCACCCGGACGACGAGAACACCCGGCTCCTGGCGTACCTTTCCAACCATTCGCTGCTTAGAACCGGCTATCTGTCGGTGACGCGGGGCGACGGCGGCCAGAACCTCATCGGCCCCGAGCTGGGCCCCGGGCTGGGGCTCATCCGCACCCAGGAGCTGCTCGCCGCGCGGGCGATGGACGGCGCCGAGCAGCTGTTCACCCGCGCACGGGACTTCGGCTACTCGAAGAGCCCCGAGGAGTCGCTCGCCATCTGGGGGCACGAGGCGATGCTCGCCGACGTGGTGCTCGCCATCCGCCGGTTCCGTCCCGACGTCATCATCACCCGCTTCCCCCTGGAGGCCGGTGAGACCCACGGGCAGCACACCGCCTCCGCCCGCCTCGCGGTCGAGGCCTTCGCCCGCGCTGCCGATCCCGCGTACATGCCGGACGCGGAGCACCGGCGGCTCGGGCCGTGGAAGGCGCGCCGGGTGGTGTGGAACGAGAGCGGGTTCTTCGGGAAGTCGGATGCGGAGCTGGGGAAGCTCCCCCACCTCGACGTGGGCGGCTACGACCCGTGGCTCGGGCTGTCGTACCCCGAGCTCGCCGCCGACAGCCGGAGCAACCACCGGAGCCAGGGGTTCGGGGCGGCGCGACGCCGCGGTCCCACCCTCGAGGCATTCCACCTGCTCGCCGGCGAGCCGATGAAGGAAGGGCCGCTGGACGGCATGGCGGCGGACTGGTCGCGCGTGCCGGGGACCGCGCGGCTGATCTCCGAGCTGAAGCGGGCACGCCAGGCGTACCGGGCCGCCACTCCCGAGGCGGCGATTCCGGCGCTCCTCGCCGCCCGCGCCGAGATGCGGAAGTTGCCGGAGCATCCCTGGAAGGAGGTGAAGCTGGCCGAGCTGGATGCCGCGGTGGTCGCCTGCGCCGGGTTGTTCGCCGACGTGACCACGGACCGGCCGAGCACCTCCCCCGGCGGGACCGTCACCGCGACCAGCACCGTGCTGCTCCGCCGTCCGGCGGCGGTGTCGCTCGCCTCGGCGCGGGTGGGCACGCGGACGTTGCTCGGACCGTCGGCGCTGAAGGCCGGCGTGCCGCGGGAGGAGAAGGCCCCCTTGGAGGTACCGCCCGACACGCGCCTCTCCAACCCCGCCTGGCTGGATGCCCCGGAGGCCGGGCTCTACCCGGTGCGGAACCCGGCGTGGATCGGGCTGCCCGAGGAGCCAGCGCCGCTGGAGGCCGAGTGGATCTTCGCCTTCGGGAGCGAGTCCATCAGCGTGCGGCGGCCGGTGGCCTACAAGTGGACCGACCCGGTGCTCGGCGAGCGCTACCGCCGGCTGGAGGTGCTCCCGGCGGTGACGGTGGACGCCTCCAGCGGGCTGCTCCTCTTCCCGGACCCCTCACCGCGCGCGCTGGAGGTCACGGTGCGGAGCGTGCGCGGTGCCTCTGGCACGCTCGCCCTCGACCTTCCGCCGGGCTTCTCCGCCCAGCCGGCGAGCGCGCCGTTCACCGTGGCCGCCGGCGGAGAGTCGACGCTCCGCTTCAGCGTCACCCCGCCACGCAGCACGGCCCGGGGCACGCTCCGCGCCGTGGCCACCGTGGCCGGGCAGCGGTTCGACCGCGGGCTGCGGCGCATCGAGGCGGAGCACATTCCCATCCAGACCTGGCTTCCCCCGGCCACGGTGCAGCTCACCCGCGCCGACGTGGCCCACGCCAGGCGCCGCATCGGCTACGTGCCGGGCCCCGGCGACGAGGTCCCCGAGGCCCTGCGCCAGGCGGGGTACGAGGTGACGCCGCTGTCGGTGACAGACCTGCGCGATGAGCCGCTGACGCGCTTCGACGCGGTGGTCTTCGGGGTCCGGGCCTTCAACGTCGAGCCGCAGCTGCAGGCCTTGCACGGCAAGCTCATGGACTACGTCGCCTCGGGTGGGATGGTGCTGGTCCAGTACGTCACCAGCAACTTCATCTCCCAGGCCCCGCCCGATCTCGGCCCCTTCCCCTTCACCATCGGGCACGGACGGGTGACCGACGAGACCGCGGCGGTGGAGGCGGCGGCGCACCCGGTCCTCACCACCCCCAACCGCATCGGCCCGGACGACTGGGCAGGCTGGGTCCAGGAGCGGGGGCTGTACTTCGCCGAGTCCTGGGACCCGCGCTACGCCACCCCGCTGGCGATGCACGATCCGGGCGAGAGGCCGCTGAAGGGCTCGCTGCTGGTCGCCCGCTCGGGGAAGGGCGCCTTCGTCTACACCGGGCTGTCCTTCTTCCGGCAGCTGCCCGCCGGCGTTCCGGGCGCGTTCCGGCTCTTCGCCAATCTGGTGGACGGTGCCGGAGGCTGAGCGGGAGGACGAGGCGCGGGAGGAGGACCCCGGCCGCTGGGGCCGGCTCTACGCGACTGCTCCTGGGGATGCTCGTCCTGGAGATTGCCGGCCTCTGGGTCCTGGAGCAGGTCTTCCGGTGAGCGCGATCGACTGGGCGGTGCTGGTACTCACCCTGGTGGGCATCGTGGCCTTCGGCGCCTGGCGGAGCCGAGGTGTGCACACCACCGAGTCCTTTCTCCGCGCGGGGAAGGACATCCGCTGGTGGACCATCGGCCTGTCGGTCATCGCCACCCAGGCCAGCGCCATCACCTTCCTCTCGCTGCCCGGGCAGGCCTACCAGGACGGGCTCGGCTTCGTGCAGTTCTACTTCGGGCTGCCGATCGCCATGGTGCTGCTCTCGGCGATCGCCCTCCCCGTCTACCACCGGCTGCGCGTCTACACCGCGTACGAGTACCTCGAGCAGCGCTTCGACCGGCGGACGCGGCAGTTCACCGCGCTGCTCTTCCTGGTCTCGCGCGGTCTGGCCTCGGGGCTGGCCATCTACGCGCCGGCGCTGGTGCTGTCGGCGGTGCTGGGATGGCCGGTGATCTGGACCAACTTCGTCCTCGGGGGGGTGACCATCGTGTACACCGTGGCCGGTGGGAGCCGCGCGGTGAGCCGGACCCAGACCGCGCAGATGGCGGTCATCCTGGTCGGACTGATCGTCGCGCTGGGGGTGGCCATCGGCCAGCTCCCCCCTGGCGTGTCCTTCGGCAAGGGCGTGGCGCTGGCCGGGGCCCTGGGAAAGCTCCACGGGGTGGACACCTCGCTCCGGCTCGACACCCGGTACACGCTCTGGTCCGGGCTGCTCGGGGGACTCTTCGTGCAGCTGGCCTACTTCGGCACCGACCAGTCGCAGGTACAGCGGTACCTCGCCGGGGGCCCCCTGGCCGAGAGCCGGCGCGGCCTGCTGATGAACGGGCTGCTCAAGGTGCCGATGCAGCTCTTCATCCTCTTCATCGGGGTGATGGTCTTCGTCGTCTACCAGCTGAGCCCACCGCCGCTGTTCTTCAACCGGGCGGAGCTGGAGCGGGTACGGGCCAGCCATCCCGCGGAGGTGGCCACGTTCGAGGCCACCCACGCGCGTCTCTTCGCCGAGAAGCGCCGGGCCATCGATGCCTGGCTCGCCAGCCCCGGCGACGCCTCCGAGCTCCGCGCCGCCGAGGCCCGGGTAGAGGCGCTGCGAAGGGAGACCGGTGCGCTGGTGGCGCGGGCCCGGCCTGGCGCCGATCCGAAGGACGCCGACTTCATCTTCGTCCGCTTCGTGCTCGACCACTTCCCCCGCGGGCTCATCGGGCTGCTGGTCGCGGTCATCCTCTCGGCGGCGATGTCCGCCAACTCTGCGGCGCTGTCCTCGCTGGGGGCCACCACCGTGGTCGACTTCTACCGGCCCAGGCACCCGGACGCGTCCGACGCACGCACCCTGGCGGTGGCGCGCTGGTCGACCGCGGCGTGGGGCGCGGTGGCGGTGGGGTTCGCCACCTTCGCCTCGCTGCTGGACAACCTCATCCAGGCGGTGAACGTGCTCGGCTCCCTGTTCTACGGACCGATGCTCGGGGTGTTCCTGGTGGGCTTCTTCCTCGTCCGGGTCGGCGGCCGCGCTGCCTTCTGGGCAACGGTCGCGGGCGAGATCGCCGTGCTCGCTGCAGCGACGTTCGGAACCGTGGGGTTCCTCTGGTACAACGTGCTCGGATGCGCCGTGGTGGTCGGGCTCGCCCCGGTGCTGCAGCGCGTCTGGCCCCACCCCTCACCGGTCTGACACTGGAGAGCTTCCATGCCCCTCTCGCGCAATGTCGTGCTCGCAGCCTGTCTCGCCCTTTCGCTCCCGGTCTTCGCCCAGGGTGCGGCCCCCTCCGCGACGGCGCCCGGACCGGCCCCCACGTTCCAGGCCGACGCTGGCGGGGGTGCTCGGCAACGTCCAAGAGGAGATGGTCTCGCTCGAGCAGGCCATTCCGCAATCCAAGTTCACCTGGCGCCCGGCGAAGGGCGTCCGGTCCGTCGCCGAGGTCTACCTGCACGCCGCGGGCGCCGGGTACTTCTTCGGCAAGATGCTCGGGTTCGACGTTCCGGCGGACATCGCCGCACAGATGAAGGGTCTGGAGAAGAGCACCACCGACAAGGCCAAGATCCACAAGACGCTCACCGACTCGCTCACCTGGTTCATCGGCCAGGTGAAGCAGATGCCCGACGCCGAGCTGACCAAGACGATCGACTTCTTCGGGAAGACCCTCACCAAGCGCGCGGTGGTGATGGAGGCGCTCGGCCACTACGAGGAGCACCTCGGGCAGTCGATCGCCTACGCCCGGATGAACGGCGTCGTCCCGCCCTGGAGCAAGGGGGGCAAGTCCTAGCCCCACCCCACTCACGACCCTCCGCGTTGCCGTCTTCCCGGGAAGAGCTTCTCAGCCGGGGCGCAGCACCAGCGCGCCGGTGGTCCGCCGTGACTCGAGCGTCCGGTGGGCCTCCGCCGCGTCGACGAGGGGAAAGGTCTGCTCCACCCGCGGCGTGAGCCAGCCCTCGGCGAGCCCGGCGAACAGCGCCTCCGCCGCCGGCTCCAGCTCGTCCCTCCGGGCGATGAACTCGCGGATCGACGGCGCGGTGACCGTGACCGCGCGGGCGTGGAGCTCGGAGGGATCGAGCAGCGGATAGCGCCCACTGGCGTGTCCGTGGGCCACCAGGAGCCCACGCCGCGCCACGCAGAGCAGCGACTCGCGCAGGGTCGAGCCGGAGGCGTCGAGCACCACCCGGACCCCCTCCGGGCGACGGCGGCGGAGCTCGTCGGCGAACCGCCCGAGCTCCGGCGTTCGCCGCGCATCGGCGCCGTCGCGGACTTCCTGACCGAGCGGCTTCCCCAGGCGCTCCACTCCGGCACACGCGCGCGCGGCTGACCCGCGATTCCCGAATGCACGCGGGAGCGCCCGGCGGGCGGACTGCTCTCCGGCCTGACCAGCACAGGGATTCGCCGCGACTGTTGATACCTACACCGACGCACCGGGTCATGACGGCTAAAGGCCGCGCCCGTGACGCGACGGCACCTTCCACTCCTGACCCTTCTCAACCTGCTTCTCACCCTCACCGCCTGCGACGGCCTGCCCGATCCCTCGAACACCCCCGTGGTTCGCAAGGGGCGCCTCGCGCCCGGAACTGGCGGCGATCCGACGACGCCCTCCGCTCCCGGTCCCGACGCCGGAACGGTGGATGCCGGAACGGTCGACGCGGGCACCGCCGTGCCCACCTCCGACGTGGCCCCGAGCGGCATCTTCCCGCCGGACAGCGCGTGGAACACCCGCATCGACGACGCCCCCATGGACCCACGCTCCGACGCCTACATCGCCTCGATGGGCGCCGACGATCCGCTGGTCGCGAGCTGGGACGCCGAAGGGAACGGTCTCCCGTACATCGAGGTGGGCAAGGACCAGGCGAAGGTGCCGGTGCACTTCTGGGGGTACCCCAAGGAGAGTGACCCCGGTCCGTACCCCATTCCGTGGCAAGCGCCGATCGACCTCAGCGCCGACCACCACGTCCTCGTGGTCGATCGCGCGAACGGCTGGCTCTACGAGCTGTTCCGCGCATCGCGAAACGCCGACGGCTCCTGGCAGGCATCCAACGGGGCGAGGTGGAACCTGCGCACCAACGACCGGCGACCCTACCGCTGGACCTCCGCCGATGCCGCGGGGATGCCAATCTTCCCGGGGGTCGTCCGCTGGGACGAGGTGGAGGCAGGCTGGATCGGCCACGCGCTCCGATTCGCGGTCAACAAGAGTCAGCGCGGCTTCGTCTGGCCGGCCAGCCACGCCGCAGGGAGCTGCGCGCTCGGCTCGGACTGCCCACCGATGGGGCTGCGGGTGCGGCTCAAGAAGTCGGTGGACATCTCGCGCTTCAGCCCGAGGATGCAGGTGGTGCTCAGGGCGCTGCAGCAGTACGGGATGTTCGTCGCCGACAACACCGCTGCGACCAGCTGGTGGGTGGCAGGGGCGCCCGACCGGCGCTGGTCCGACGAGGAGAACCTGACCCTCGGCGCGCTCCACGGGCGCGACTTCGAGGTCGTCGCGCACGGCGAGATCCAGCCGCAGTAGCAAGGTGGGGAGGGAGCTGAGGTAGCTTCCCGGGCCCTCTCCGTCGCACCGCCGAGGCCCGATGAAGCACTGGTCGACCGTCGCCCCGCTCCTCGCCGCCCTGCTGCTCGGCGTGGCCGCCGTCCTTGTCCCGAGCCCACTCCTGGCCGCGGTCTGCGGCCTGGCCCTGGTGGGTGCGGTGCTGGCCGCCGTGCACCACGCCGAGGTGGTGGCCCACAAGGTCGGCGAGCCGCTGGGCACCCTGGTCCTCGCCCTGGCGGTGACGATCATCGAGACCTCGTTGATCGTCTCCCTGATGTTCGCCGGAGGACCGGACACGGCCGTCCTCGCTCGTGACACCGTCTACGCGGCGGTGATGATCATCTGCAACGGGGTCATCGGTCTCTGCATCCTCGTCGGAGGCATCCGGCACCGCGAGCAGTCCTTCCGCATCGAGGGAGCGGGGCCGGCGTTCGCCGCCCTGGTGGCGCTCGCCACCCTGGTGCTGGTGCTTCCCGGATTCACCACCAGCGCGCCGGGCCCGGCGTACACCCCGGTGCAGCTGGCCTTCGCCGGGCTGTGCTCGCTGGTGCTCTGGGGAGTGTTCGTCTTCGTCCAGACCATCCGGCACCGCGACTACTTCCTTCCGGCCCACGACGCCGCCGCCGAGGGCGAGCACCTGCCTCCCCCCACCGCGCTCGCCGCATGGGTGAGCCTCGGGCTGCTGCTCGTCTCGCTGGTCGGGGTGGTGGGCCTGGCGAAGGTGCTCTCGCCGAGGATCGAGGCAGCGGTCCGCGACGCCGGCGCTCCGGAGGCGGTGATCGGCATCGCGATCGCCATGCTGGTCCTGCTCCCCGAGACCGTGGCCGCCGTGCGCGCCGCCCGCGCCAACCGGCTCCAGACCAGCATGAACCTGGCCCTGGGCTCGGCGCTGGCCACCATCGGTCTCACCATCCCGGCGGTGGTCGTGGCCTCGCAGCTGTTCCACCTCCCGGTCAGCCTCGGCCTGGACCCCAAGGACCTGGTCCTCCTCGGGCTCACCTTCATCGTCGGGGCGGTGACACTCGGTCCGGGGCGGACCAGCATCATGCAGGGCGCGGTGCACCTGGTGGTCTTCGCCGCGTTCCTCTTCCTGTCGCTCGTTCCCTAGGGCGGCGCCTGCTCATCGTCCTCGCGACGCTGCTGGTGCTCTACACGGCGTTCGGGTTCCTCACGGCTCACCGCGGCGCTGCACCGAGAGACCGCCACCATCGCCCGGGCGGGGCGCGGGTCTACTTCACCCTCAAGTAGCGGCGCGGGGCTCACCACGGGTAGTAGCGCGCGTCGAAGGCGACCTTCAGGTACACGAGCCAGCTCGTGCCGAGGTCCGGCCCCGGCGCTCCCGGCGGGTCCACCAGGTGCGCGTTGTTCGGCATGTCCACTCCAAAGCCGAGCTGCAGCGCCACGGTGAGCGCCTGGTTGGTGGCGAACGTCCGGAAGGGGCGGTACTCCACGATGGGAAAGTCGAGCTGCGCCGAGCGGTAGGAGTACGCGGTGACGACGCCGTTGACGTCGGTGTATCCGCGAATGCCCTCCTTGCCGTAGCCGAAGAGGGCGACCCCCACCTCACGTCCGAGCAGGAACTGGAATGCACCGATGCCGGTGTTCAAGGTCCGCTGCCAGGGGATGACACCGCCGCTGGCGGCGATGATGCCCATCTGCTTCAACGCGTTCTTGTCCACGAGCAGCAGGACGGGCGCGGCCAGCAGGAGGTCCCCCGGGAGCAGCCAGAAGGGCATGTGCACCCGGATGCCGAGTCCGTTCCGCCCCAGCACCCGTGGGATGCCCGCGGAACTGAGCGCGTCTCCCCCGCACTCCCCGCACAGGTCCGACTGGTCGGCCTGATACACGACTCCCACCTGGACGAATGCCAGCCCCGCGCCGCTCGAGCCGATGACTGCATCGAGACCGACGCCGAAGCGCACGCCAATCTCGGCCTGCCCGAACGGACGCCCGTGAGCGGACTCGGGGGCGTCGTAGCCGCCGAATGCGCCGCCGCCGAAAAGGCCTGCGGCGAAGCCGATGAACGGCCCCACCTCCTGGCGGAAGTGCGGCAGGTGCACGTCGCCCGCAGGACGGGTGGGCACCGGCGTCTGCTTGATGATGTCGTCGCGCAAGAGACCCGAGTCCGGAGGGCTCACGAAAGGCGGCTGCTTCGTCGCCGTGCAGATGTCCACGCTCGGAGCAGCGGTGGCCATCGCCGCGTCCACCTCTGTGCCCACCTTGCTCGCCCCACCCTTTCCCAGCGCCGCGTCGGCGAGCTGAGCCCAGGCGTCCGAGACCAGCCGCGAGGTGCGCTCCAGGTCCTCGGGGCGCATGTGGGCATCGCCCTTGAGCGTCTGCAGCGTCCCGGCCCAGGTGCTGCCGTCGAGCCCTGCCTCGCAGTAGTAGTCGTGCGTGCCCTTGCGTTCGGCGACGCCGCCCCAGCTGCCGGCGACGTGGCCGGCGCTGAAGGAGTCCTCGATGAAATGAAGGGCGAAGGCCTCGGTGGCCAGCACCTGCGCGGCCAGCACCCGGTCGTCGGGGTGCGCCCGCCACCGGGCCGCAAGCCCGAGCGCGGAGAAATGGTAGTAGAGGAAGAGCCCCATCGCGTTGGGCTCGGTGCTGGTGGAGACCGCCCGCGCCAGGTAGGCGCCCAGCTCGTCCTCGGTGCGCGGGAGCAGGAAGTGCGCGGTGTTCGCCGCGGCCCGGCTCGAGTATTCGCGGTCGACCTGCTCCAGCCTGAGGTTGGAGAGAGCCCAGGCGTCGAGCCGGGCGGACTGGCTCGGGGCACCGGCCAGCCTGCGGCGCAGCTCCACGCCCACGGCCGAGACGTCCATCGCCCACTTGCTGGGGAGGACGTCCTTGCGGAGGTTTTCCGGCGAGCAGGAGTGGTCCCCGGCCAGGGCAGACCAGCTCGCGAGGTCGAGGCAGGAGCCATCGAGGCCGCCGAGCGGATCGGCGCAGGAGTTCTTCAGCGGCTCGGAGCCCGCGGTGGCCACGGTCCAGAGTCTGCCGAGCACCTCCTGCCGGGCGGGCGTCAGCCGGCCGAATGCTGCCGCGGAGATGTCCCGGTGCTCCGGGTAGGTCCAGGCGCAGAGGAGCAGCGGGGCGAGGACGGTCGCGAGGACGCGCTGCGATGTCCGCCGTCGCAGCCCCCCCGTGCTCACCCCTGTCCCCCTTCGAGCAGCCCCAGCCCGCAGAGGATCTCGCAAGCGCCGCCGATGGCCACCGGCGCGGCCGGCGCGGGGAGCCACCGGGGGACGATTCGGACGTAGACCATCAGCCCGGCCAGGAGGACGAGGAGGGCGACGTGCACCGCTGCATCGTAGGCTGACCAGCCCCCGGACGTCAGCCGTCGAGTGAGGGCCTTCGGTGCGCAAGCTGGCCGGCGCCCGCCGCGATGGGGGGAAGGCACCGCAGCACGACGTCTTGACGAACGGCCCAGGCCGACGCCCGTGTACTCACAACGACGTGGACGTTCGTCGCTCGATGGCGAGTCCGAGCCGGACGGAGTAGGTGCACACCCGATGCATCGACCTTCGCGCGTCCTCCTCGCCGGCGGCCTCCTGGCGTTGCTCTGGTGCCCGCCACCCGCCCGGGCGTGAGGCATTGCGCCGCCCGTGGGTCTCACGGGCACCTGCGGTGCGGCGCTCGACGAGGAGCGCCGCTTCCAGCTGGCGATCACCGGTGCCGGGCTCCGGACGGATTTGAAATTCGACCAGACCCGGCAGCATCTCGAGGAGGCCAGCACTGCGGTGGCCTTCACCTATCGTCCCTCCGCGCTGTCTTTCCAGGTGTCGCTGGGGGCCGTCGTCGCCGGGAGCGTGACCGGACCGCTCGGGGACTACGACCTGAAGCCCGGCATCGTCGCCAGCGGCTCGGTCGCGTACACCCTGCTGGACGGGGAGGGGCCGCGCCCGTACCTCGCTCTGATCGGCACCCTCAGCCTCTCCATCGCCCCCACGCAGTCGAGGTCCAGCCCCCTCGACCGGCCGGACTTCACCGCCTCCGACATCCGCGCCTCGGTCGTGCTCGGGAAGCGGCTGTTCGAGCTCTGGATGCCGTACGTCGGCGCGGCGGTGTTCGGGGGCCCGGTGTGGTTCGCGCCAGGCGGCCAGTCCCACACCGGCAGCGACGTGTACCATTACCAGCTGAGCGCAGGCTCGAGCTTCATCCTCCCCGCGCACCTGGAGGTCTTCGTCGAGGTCGGGTTCCTCGGCGAGCAGGCTGTACTGGGCGGGCTCGGCTGGTCATTCTGACCCTCGCGCGGCGCTTCCCTTGTCCGAACGTGCACGATCCCAGGGACGAGTCGCGCCTGGCTCGGCACCAAGGTGCACCACCGCCCACGCCGTCGGCGTTGTAGGAAGCCTCCGGCCGCGTCGCGAGAGAAGGTCCGCATGGACAGATCGATCCGGGTGTGGTTCCTGGGCGTCGTCGCGTTCTGTGCGGTCTATCTCCTCTGCCTGCAGCGTCACTGGGGTCTCATCGCGCCGAAGCCGGTCGGGGCCGCCCCGGCGGCGAGCGTCCGGGAGGTTGCGGCCCCGCCGAGGCCGGAGCCGATCCAGGACACGGTGGACACGCTGCTCACCGGGACGGTGATCGAGTTCCAGACCGGCAGCGCGGCGCTCCGTCCAGAGAGCCTCGGCGTGCTCGGGGCGATCGCCTCGACGCTTCAGAAGCATCCTGAGGCCCGAGTGCAGATCGAGGGCCACACCGACGCCTCGGGCAGCCCGGAGGAGAACCAGGGGCTGAGCGAGCGCCGGGCGGAGGCGGTGAAGACCGTTCTGGTGGCGCGGGGCGTGGACGCCACGCGGATCGAGACGCTGGGCTTCGGGAGCTCGCGCCCGCTGGTCTCCGAGCGCACCCCGGAGGACCGGGCGCGGAACCGGCGCATCCATCTCACCGTGACGAGGTAGCAGCCGTGGAGGCCGAACGATGCTCGCGCTGATCTCCCAGATGCTCCTGTGTCTGCTGGCCGCGGCGGTGGTCGGGTTTCTCGTTGCCTGGTTCCTCCGCGCCGGACAGGTGGCGGAGCTGACCTCGGAGGCGGAGCGGCTCCGCGCCATCGTGCCGACCGGGGTGCTTCCCTCGGCGCTCTCGACCCGGCTGGAGCTCCTCGTCCGGATGATGGAGGAGGTGAAGTCCGGCCGCCCGGCCACCGAGGCCGCGGCCACCGAGCTGCACCGCCTCCTCGAGGCCCAGCAGGGGCTGCAGGGTACCGTGTCCGAGCTGGCTCGCCGGCCACCCCCGACCCCGCCGGCGGTCGATCTGACGCCCATCGTGCAGAGGCTGGAGACGCTCTCCGGCGACGGGGCCGAGGCGCTGGCGAACCGGGTGGAGGCGCGGCTCGACGACCTCGCCGTGGCGCTGGACGATCTCCGCAGCCGACCCTCTCCGGCGGTGGACGTCGGCCCCAGCCTGGCCACCGCTTCGGACATGGCGGCGGTCGAGCGTCGGCTGCACGCGCTGGCCCAGGAGCTCGCCGCGCTGCAGCTCCGGCTCGCCGCGCCACCGCCGCCGCCTCCTCGCCGGCCACGGCCTCCGAGGGAGGAGCGGGACGATCTGATCCTCATCCACGGGGTCGGTCCGGTGCTCCAGCGGCTGCTCCACCGGATGGGCGTTTACCGGTTCGAGCAGGTGATGCGCTGGGATGCGAACGACATCGCCGCGGTGACCGAGCGGCTTCCCAACTTCAAGGGCCGCATCGAGCGCGAGGGCTGGGTGGAGAGCGCACGGCAGCAGTACGACAGGAAGTACGGGCACCGGAGCTCCGAGGCCGCGGCCCACTCGCACTGAGGTGTCCGGTCCGGCCGGGCCGCGTGTTTCAGGCCTCGGCGCGCGGCTGCTCGTCGCCGGCGGCGGGTCGGGCGCGCTGCGGGGCGGCGAACAGCTCCTGGTGCAGCTCGCCGCAGATGGCCGCGGTCTCGTCCACCACCTGGGTGAGGAGGGCGTGCAGATCCTCGTCCTTCACGCGACGGGAGGCGAGGAAGGTCTCCAGCGCGGCGAGTCGCGCCTGGCAGCGCAACGCGGGAAAGGCCTGGTCTCCAGGGGTGCGGACGCTGGCCAGCCGCTGGTCCGCCTCGTGGAGACAGAAGACCAGCGAGCGCGGGAAACGCGGCTCGAGCATCAGGAAGGTGGCGACCTCCCCCGGCGTCACCCGGCCCGCCTGCGCTTCATGAAGGGCTCGAAGCCGGCACAGGCCCGGAGCAGCGACAGCCACAGCGTCTCCTCCCGCACCAGGTCCGGCGGGAGCTGCATCAGCGCGTGGTGGTGCACGTCGAGGATGCGCGCGGTCTGCCCCACCCGTTCGAGCAGGACCCCGAGCAGGATGAAGTCGAAGGCGTTGTCGTGGAGCATGGTGTGCTCCACCGCGCCGAGGATCAGCTGCGTCCCGGTGCGCACCTGGCGGTAGAACGCGTCGGGCCGCACCTCCCACTCGCACCGGCCCCGCCGTCGTTCAGCCAGACGTGCAGCTCGTTGATCGCCTCCCAGGCCTCGAGCGAGACCACCTCGCGGATGCTGCGGGCGTTCTCCCGGGCGGCGTACACCGAGTTGGCCAGGCTGGAGGGAACGGAGGAGTCCCAGGTCAGGAACTCGGTGACCCGCGACCCCTCGCCGGTGGCGGCGTTTCCGTGGCGAGCGAGGAACGTCTCGTCCTCACCGCACACCGCGAGCGCCGAGGTCCAGACCTGCGCCGCGGGAAAGCCTCTGCCCTCCCGCCCGCTGCGCTCGCACTCGACCTTCCCGCTGGTCTGGCTTCCCTGGCAGCGCAACCAGCTCGCCCCGTACCTCCTCCCTCCAGAGCTGCCGGAGAGCGAGCTGGGCGACCTCACCGACTACGCGATGAGCTTCGTTCGCCGGAACGACGACGACCTCTTCGACACCCTGATGGACGTCAACCAGACCATCTTCGAGGAATACCGCTACGTCCCGGGGAGCACCCACCTCGGCACCACCGCCTACCAGGTGCATGCGGTGCGGCAGGGCGTGTGTCAGGACTTCGCCAACCTCTTCATCTGCATGATGCGGCTGCTCGGAGTTCCGGCCCGGTACGTGTGCGGCTACGTCTACACCGGCCCTCGCAGCTCCCCGCCGCATCCGCACGCCGAGGCCAGCCACGCCTGGGTGCAGGTCTACCTTCCCGAGGTCGGATGGGTCGGCTTCGATCCCACCAACGGAATCCTCACCCAGACCGACCACGTGCGCGTCGCCGTCGGGCGTGCCTACGCCGATGCCACCCCTCCTCGGGCACGCTCTTCGTCGGCGGCAGGGGCGAGCAGCTGGAGGTCTCGGTGTGCGTGGAGCTGGCGGACGGAGGCTGAGGCGGGTCTGGGGATTCCCTGGTCTGGAGGCCGACGTACGCCTTTGGTACCGTAGGTCTCCCGGGAAACGGCGCGATACGTCTGTGCCATGCGGGTGCCCGGTCCCCGTTTCCGCCTGGAGTCTGCCCCGATGTTCCCCCGCAACGCGGCGAGCCTGCTCTGCACGCTGTGCTGCACCGCTGCGTTCGCTCAGCCACTGACGTTCTCCATCGACGATGCGCTCGCCCGCGCCGCGGAGACCAGCCCCACGGTCCAGCGCGCCCGTCTGGAGCGCCTCTCGGTCGAGGCCGAGGCGGTCGGTGCCGGAGTGTTCTTCCCCGCCAACCCGGTGGTGACCGTCGCCGCGGGCCACCGGAGCGACGACAGCGGAGCCGTCCCTCCGGCGGCTGGAGGCGAGGTGGTGGTGCGCGTCGAGCAGCAGCTGGAGATCGGCGGCCAGCGAGGTACCCGCCTGACCGAGGTGGAGAAGGCGGTCGAGGCCGCCCGTTCCCGGGAGCGGATCGCGCTCGCCGAGTCACGCGCCCGGGTGCGTTCCGCCTACGTGGGGGTGCTGCTCGCCCAGGAGGGGGTTCGTTTCGCCGAAGAGCGGCTCGAGCTGACCCGGCGGGTGCGGACCTCGGTCCAGGCGCGCGCAGGTCTGGGCGCCGCCGGGGACGTGGACGTGAACCTCGCCGTGGTGGAGGTGGGTCGTGCCGAGCACGAGCTCGCGGTGGCGAAGGTCGCGGTCGTCGCCGCACACCAGGCGCTTCGCAGGCTCCTCTTCCTCCCGCGCGGCCCACCGCTGGACCTGACCACCCCCCTCACGGTGCCCCCGGTACCCGTCGAGGACACCGAGGCGCTGGTCACCCAGGCGAAGAGCCGGCGGGCGGAGCTGGCCGCGCTCACCGCGAGCCGCACGCAGCTGGATGCGACGCTCGATCGGCTCTCGCGCGAGGTCATCCCCAGCCCCACGTTCTTCTTCGAGTGGGCGAGCCAGCAGCCGAAGCAGAACTACATCGGCGGCGGCATCGCCCTCCCCATCCCCATCTGGCGTCAAAACCAGGGCGAGAAGGCGCGGGCCCGCGCCGCCCAGGAGCGGATCGACGGCGAGCGGATGCTGCTGGAGCTGGAGGTGGAGTCCGAGGTGGAGGTGGCGGCCGCCGCCGCCCGCGCCCTGGTCGCCGAGGCCCAGCGCTGGGACAAGGAAGTTGCCCCGGCGGCGGCTGCCAACGCCGAGCTCATCGCCCGCGGGTGGACGGCCGGCAAGTTCGACTTCTTCCGGGTGGTCCAGTCGCTCCGCGACAACGCCGAGGCGCGGGCCCAGGGCCTGCGGCTGCTCGGGACCGCGTGGGCCGCCGTCATCGATCTCGATCGCGCAGCGGGGGCTCCATGAGCAGGCGTCGAAAAGTCTTCGTCGCGGTGGCGGCGCTCCTCGTCCTCGGGGCCGTCGCCCTGGTCACCATCCGGTCCGGCCGCGCGGAGAAGGCCGCCCAGGCCGGTCCGTCACCAGCCCAGGCGACCGCCTCCACGGCGATCGCGCTGCGGCCCGAGGCCCTGGCGAAGAACCCCGTGGGCACCGAGGCGGTGCGCAAGACCCGGCTCGCCTCGGACGTGGAGATCGTCGGGTCGGTCACCTACGACCCCAACCACCACGCGGTGGTGGGGCCGCTGGTCCCGGGCCGCGTGGCGAGGCTCCGGGCGAATCCGGGGGACACGGTGAAGGCCGGACAGGTGCTGGCCGAGATCGAGAGCGCGGAGGTGGGCGCGGCGGAGGCAGAGTACATCTCGGCGGCGGCCCGCGCTGACGCTGCCGAGCTCAACGCCAAGCGTGAGCGCGAGCTGGCGCAGCAGCGCATCTCGTCGGCCCGGGACCGGGAGATGGCCGAGGCCGACGCCACCGCCATCAGCGCCCAGCGGCGGGCCGCCGAGGAGCGGCTCCGGGCGCTGGGCATGCGCGACGCGGAGATCGAGGCCCTTCGCAAGGGGAAGGCGAGCGGTGGGCGGTTGCCGCTCCGGGCGCCGATCGCCGGCACCGTGGTGACCCGGAACGTGACGCTCGGGCAGGCGGTGGAGCGGGCGACCGACGCCTTCGAGCTGATCGAGCTCTCGCACCTCTGGGTGAACCTCGACCTCTACGAGAAGGATCTCGCCCGGGTGCAACCCGGGCAGCGAGTCCAGATTCGCACCGAGTCCTTCCCCGAGGTCCTCGATGCGCGGGTGGAGTACATCCATCCGGTCATCGACCCCACGACCCGGACGGCGGCGGTGCGGATCGAGGTGGACAACTCCGCGGGCAAGCTCCGACCAGGCCAGTTCGTCACCGCCCGCATCCTCGGTGACCCGCAGCACGCCACCGGGGAGACCCTGGCCATTCCCCGGAGGGCGGTCCTCACCCTGGACGGCAAGCCGGCGGTGTTCGTGAAGACCGACGCCGGCTTCGAGCGCAGGCTGGTGGAGCTCGGACCCTCGGGCGGAGATCTGATCGCCGTGCGCCAGGGCCTGAAGGAAGGCGAGCTGGTCGCCACCGACGGTGCGTTCCTCCTCAAGAGCGAGCTGCAGAGGTAGCCATGCTGGAGAAGCTGGTCGACGTCTCCGTCCGCAACCGGGGCCTGGTGCTGGCCCTGTGGGGAATGATCGCCCTCGGAGGCTGGTGGGCCTTGGGCAAGCTGTCCATCGACGCGGTGCCGGATACCAGCAACGTCCAGGTCTCCGTGCTCACCACCGCCCCCGGGCTCGCCCCGCTGGAGGTGGAGCAGTACATCACCCGGCCGGTGGAGATGGCGCTCAACGGGACTCCCGGGCTGGCCGAGCTCCGATCCATCTCCCGGACCTCCATCTCCGCGGTGACGGTGGTCTTCCAGGACGGGACAGACATCTACTTCGCCCGCCAGCTGGTGAACGAGCGGCTGAAGCAGGCCGAGGCCGAGATCCCCGCCGGGTACGGACGTCCCGAGCTGGCCCCGGTGAGCACCGGCCTCGGTGAGATCTACGGCTTCTACCTCCGCAGCAAGACCGACTCGCCCATGGAGCTGCGCACCCTCATGGACTGGGTGGTGGCCTACAAGCTGCGGACGGTGCCCGGGGTGATCGAGGTCAACGCCATGGGCGGCGACGCCAAGCAGTACCAGGTCAAGATCGATGCACGGAAGCTCGCCGCCTACCGGCTCTCGCTGCGACAGGTGCACGAGGCGCTCGCCCGCAACAACGCCTCGCTGGGCGCCGGCTACATCGAGCGGGCCTCCGAGGCGTACGTCATCCGGGCCGATGCGCTATTCAAGCAGCCGGCGGACATCGCCTCCACGGTCATCACCACCGATGCCGACGGGACGCCGGTGCTGCTCCGCCAGGTGGCGGAGGTGACCACCGGCGCGGCGCTCCGGTTCGGCACGGTCACCAAGCTCGGCGAGGGGGAGATCGTCTCCGGCATCGTGATGATGCTCATCGGCTCGAACTCCCGGAATGTGGTGCACGCGGTGAAAGCCAAGATCGCCGAGATCCAGAAGGAGCTGCCGGAGGGGGTGGAGATCCGCCCTTACATCGACCGCGCCGAGTTCATCGACCGGATGCTGAAGACGGTGGCCATCAACCTCGGCGAGGGCGCGCTGCTGGTCGTGGCGGTGCTCTTTCTCACCCTCGGGAGCGTCCGCGGCTCCCTCATCGCCGCGCTGGCCATTCCACTGGCGATGGCGATCGCGGTCATCGGGATGGTCCGCCTGAACGTCACCGGCAACCTCATGTCGCTCGGGGCGATCGACTACGGGCTCTTGGTCGACGGGTGCATCGTGATGCTCGAGGGGGCGCTGCTGGTGCTCGCCACCCGCCGGCCCCAGACGCACGCCGACGTCCAGCAGGCCGTCTCCGAGACGATGCAGCGCGCCGCCCGGCCGGTCACCTTCGCCCTGACCATCATCCTCCTGGTCTACCTCCCGCTGATGGCGCTGGAGGGCGTGGAGGGCCGGATGTTCCGGCCGATGGCGATCACGGTGGCGCTGGCTCTGTTCGGCGCGCTCCTCTTCTCGCTCACCGCGTTCCCGGCGCTGGCGGCGATCTTCCTCAAGGCACCGAAGAAGGCCCACGACCCGGACCATGGGGTCTTCGGGGCGATCGGGCGAGTGTACCGCCGGCTGCTGGATGCGTGCCTCGCCCACCGCGGCCGGGCGATGCTCGCTGCCCTCGGGGCCCTGGTGCTGACCGGATACATCGGTGCCAACCTCGGCGCGGAGTTCGTCCCCCGGCTCGAGGAGGGAGCGCTGTCGCTCGACGTCCGGCGGCTCCCCTCGGTGTCCATCTCCGAGGCCCAGCGCCTCGGGCTCCAGGTGGAGCAGGTGCTCGCCAAGTTCCCGGAGGTGACCTCGGTGGTGACCCGCACCGGCCGTGCCGAGGTGGCCACCGATCCGGTCGGTCCCGACGAGGCGGACGTGGTGGTCTCGCTCAAGCCCAAGGAGGAGTGGACGACGGCAAAGACGCTCGACCAGCTCGGCGAGGCGATCAAGCAAGCCATCGAGACCAACGTGCCCGCGACCTTCGTCTCGGTGTCCCAGCCCATCGAGGATCGGGTCAATCAGCTCCTCGCCGGCTCGAAGGCCCACGTGGTGATCAAGGTCTTCGGCGAAGACCTCACGGTGCTCAAGGCCACCGCCGACAAGATCGCCGAGGCGCTGCGAGACGTTCCCGGCCGCGGCGACCTGCGGGTGCAGCGGGTGCTCGGGCTGCCGATGCTCGAGGTGAGGCCGGACCGGCAGAGGCTGGCCCGGGTGGGCATCCCGGCCGAGGACGTGCTGAACGTGGTGGAAGCCTCGAGGGTCGGCTGGAACTCCGGCCGGGTCTTCGAGGGCTCCCGCCGCTTCGACCTGATGCTCCTCTACCCCCCCAGTTCGGCGACGCCCGAGGGGTTTGGCAATCTCCTGGTCGGCGCGCCCGGCGGGCAGCTGCTCCCCCTGGCCTCGCTGGCCGACATCCAGCCGGTGGAGGGCCCGTCGGTCATCAACCGCGAGGCGCTCCAGCGCCGGGTGCTGGTGGAGGTGAACGTGCGCGGCCGGGATCTGGTGTCTTTCGTCAAGGACGCGCAGGCCGCGGTGGCCAAGGTCCAGCTCCCGGCCGGGGTGACGCTCGACTGGGGCGGGCAGTTCGAGAACTTCCAGCGCGCCAGCGCCCGGCTGGCTCTGGTGGTCCCGATGGCCCTCTTCGTGATCTTCGGGATGCTGTTCCTGATGTTCGGCCAGATCCGGTGGGCGGTGGCGGTGTTCGCCGGAGCGCCGTTCGCGCTCATCGGTGGCGTGCTCTCGCTGGTGCTGCGGGGGCTCACCTTCTCCATCCCGGCCGCGGTGGGCTTCATCGCGGTGGCCGGCATCGCCGTGCTCAACGGCGTGGTGATGGCCAGTGAGGTGAAGCGCCGGATGGAGGAGGGGGATCCCGATCCGCTGCGCTCCGGATGCCTCACCGTGCTCCGGCCGGTGCTCACCACCGCGCTGGTGGCGGCGATCGGTTTCCTTCCCATGGCGCTCTCCACCAGGGCAGGGGCCGAGGTGCAGCGGCCTCTGGCCACGGTGGTCATCGGCGGAGTGCTGTCCTCCACCCTGCTGTCGCTGCTGATCCTCCCGGTGCTGCTCGACCTGCTGGTGGTGCGGCGCTCCCGCGCGGGGGAGGCGGAGGAGCAGGGTGGGTCGGCGGTCGGCGCGCCGCCGCTGCCGCCGGGGACCGAACCGGCTCCCGGATAGAGTGTCCCGTCCCACAGCAGACGACCTGGCCTGCTGTGGCGAGGCGAACCTTTCGTCGCGGCGACCGACGGTGCTCGCGGTGCACGGGGTGGCACCCGGGCCCGGAGCGCCGCCGCGGGGGGCGATCGAGCAGTGGACTCCGCCCTCGCCGGGGCATCCCTGAAGGTCTGCTGGTCAGATCCGGACGACGACCTTTCCGAGGTGTGCGCCCGAGGCGAGATGATCATACGCCGCCGCGGCCTGCTCGAAGGGGAATATCCGGTCCACCACTGGAACCAGGCGGGTGGCGGAGAGCGCGCGAACGGAGCGCTCGAACATCTCCACCGAGCCCACGTAGATGCCAGCCACGTTCAGCATCTTGTGGAAGACGGCGTGGGTGTTCACCTCCCCGCGCCTCCCGGTGAGCACCCCGAGGATGCTCATCTGGCCGCCATATCGGAGCGCGGTGACCGACTGGTCGAAGGTCCCCGGGCCGCCGACCTCGACCACCAGGTCCACGCCGCGGCCCCCGGTCCAGGCATGCGCGGCGGCTCCCCAGGCCGGGTCCGCGCGGTAGTCGAGGAGGTGGTCCGCTCCGAGCGCCTTCGCCCGGCGGCGCTTGTCCTCCGAGCTGGAAGTGAGGATGACCTGCGCCCCAGCCGCCTTGGCGAGCTGAAGGGCAAAGATGGAGACGCCCCCCGTGCCCTGGACGAGGACCACGTCGCCCGGCCGGAGCGAAGCTTGCTCGAAGAGCGCGTTCCACGCGGTGAGCCCGGCGCAGGGCAGGGTCGAGGCCTGCTCGAAGTCGAGGTGGTCGGGGATCCTGACCCAGGAGTGCTCGGGGAGGAGCACCTCCTCGGCCAGCATCCCGTCCTGGCCGCCGCCGAGCGCCTGGGCATGGTGGGCGTCCGAGAGGAGCCCGTTCACCCAGGTGGGAAAGAAGTTCGCCATCACCCGGTCGCCGACGGCCCAGCGGCGCACCGTGGGACCGACCTCCAGCACCTCGCCTGCGCCATCCGAGAGCGGGACGATGGGGCCGGAGCGCGCCGCGCTCCCCTCGGCGATCTTGAGATCTCGGAAGTTGAGCGATGCCGCCCGCACCCGGACGCGGACGTCGGTGGGTCCGAGCGGAGGCCGCGGGCGCTCGGTGAGGACGGGGCGGGCACTGCCGGGAAGGATCTCCTGGACGCGCATGCCCCCTGGATTAACGGCACCCGGGCCGTCGGGCGAATCAGGCGTACTGCGCCTCGCCGTCGCCGAAGGACCAGTTCTCCTTCTTCACCTCGACCAGGTTGATCACCACGTCCTGCGTCCGGATGTTGAGCCGCTGGTTCAGTCCGTCCGCGACCGCGCGGTAGAAGCGCTTCTTCAGCTCGGTCGTCCGGCCCTCGTTGAGGAAGACCTGGATCACCATGCAATCCGAACCGCGGTCGATGCCCAGGTACGTCTGGTCGAGGATCAGATTCTCCGGGCCGTGCTCGGTGATGATCTGGAACCGGTCGTTCACCGGGACGTTGAGGGTCTCGACCATCGCCTCGTAGACGACGTCCCCGATCCCTCGGCGAAAATCCACGCTCGTTCCACGCGGCAGATCGATGCGAACCAGTGGCATGCCCCTCAGCGTGTCCGGCGGACGGCGGCCAGGCCAGCACAGTCGAGGCAACCGTCGCCGATTCGACAGCGGCCTGGCACGGCCCGGTTCTATGTTTTCGGGGAATGCAGGTTCGCACTCTCGTGCCTGACGACGTCCCCACTGCGGCGCAGCTCACCGCGGAGGCCTTCGGGGGCGGACCGCGGGAGGCACGGTTGCGGCGGTACCTGGCCCTCGAGCCCGGAGGATGGTTCGGGCTGGAGGAGGCCGGAGCGCTGCTCTCCTTCGGAGGCGTCGTCCGCTACGGCGGCTTCGCCTGGCTGGGTCTGATGGTGGTCCGCCGAGACCGGCAGCGCGAGGGGCTGGGCCGCACCATCGCCACGACCGCGATCGCCTGGGCCGGTGCCCGCGGCTGCCACACGGTGTGCCTCATCGCCACGCCGGCGGGCGTTCCGCTCTACCAGCGCCTGGGCTTCGTGCCGGACGGCGAATCGAGTGAGCTGATCGGGGTGCCGCAGGTTTCGCCCCCCGCCCAGGGCCCGTACACGGTGCGCCCATGGACGGCCGAGGACACGCCCGCGGCCGCCCGCTTCGACGCGCCTGCCTTCGGCGCGGACCGCTCGCAGGTGCTCTCGGCGTATGCCCGGGAGTTCGCCGGATTCCGCCTGGGTGGCCCGCGACGGCGGCGGTGCGCTGAGGGGCTTCCTGGTGATCCAGGACGACACGCTGGGACCGTGGACCGCCACCGACGAGACGGCGGCCGGCCAGCTGCTGGACGTGGGGCTCGCGGGGATCGACCGCTCGCTGAAGGCAGGGGTGCTCGACAACGTGGGGGAGCGGCTGCTGCTCGCCCGTGGGCTGGCCCGCACCCGCCCGCTCCCGCGGCTGCGCCTCGGGCCGGCCGTGGGGAAGGCCGCGAGCCCCCGGCTTCTCGCGCACGCGAGCTACGCCCTCGGGTGACCGGGAACTCGCGGAGCGGCTGGTCGAGTCCTTCCCACGCTCGTGATGCCGTTCCTTCGACGCCTGGCCGGGGCCCGCGAACGCCTCTGGACCGTCCCACGGGCCGGAGACGGCGTTCTGCCCGACTGAGCCCGGAAGCGCCCGGGGTCCAACGTTCCTCTACCGGGGCGGCGGACTCCGGTGCGCGGTTGCGAGTATGCTCGAGACCGGCGGGTGACCCGTGCAGGGCCCACCCCGAGAGGAGTCCCGTTGCTCGAGGAGTTCTTCGCCAGGTTTCGCGAGAACATCGTCGGGGTGAACTATCGGCTCGAAGGGCCGTACGGCACCCGTGCGCTCCTCTACGCCGACTGGACCGCGAGCGGCAGACTGTACGCGCCGATCGAGCGACGGATGGTCGAGGAGTTCGGCCCGCTGGTGGGGAACACCCACTCGGAATCGAGCACCACCGGGATGGCGATGACCCGCGCGTACCAGCGCGCCCAGGGGCTGATCAAGGCGCACGTCCATGCCGGTCCCGACGACGTGATCATCACCCAGGGCTCGGGAATGACCGCGGTGGTCAACAAGCTCCAGCGAATGCTCGGTCTGCGTCTGCCGGAGCAGCTCGCGCCCTTCTGTCAGCTCCCGGAGAACCTCCGGCCACTGGTCGTCCTCAGCCACATGGAGCATCACTCCAACCAGACCTCCTGGCTGGAGACGGTGGCCACGGTGGAGGTGGTCCCACCCGACGAGCGCGGACTGGTCGACCTCGCCGCGCTGGAGGAGCTGCTGGAGCGCTACCGTGACCGGCCGCTGAAGATCGGCGCGTTCACCGCCTGCTCCAACGTCACCGGGGTGCGCCCGCCCGTCCACGCGCTCGCCCGGGCGATGCACCGGCACGGCGGCTACTGCTTCGTGGACTACGCCGCGTCGGCTCCCTACGTGGACATCGACATGCACCCGGCAGACCCGCTGGAGAAGCTCGATGCGGTCTACTTCTCGCCGCACAAGTTCCTCGGCGGTCCGGGTTCGCCCGGGGTGCTGGTCTTCGATTCGCGGCTGTACCACAACCGCGTTCCGGACCAGCCGGGCGGTGGGACCGTCAACTGGACCAATCCCTGGAAGCAGCACAGCTTCGTGGACGGCATCGAGGCCCGCGAGGACGGAGGGACCCCGGGCTTCCTCCAGACGATCAAGGCGGCGCTCGCGGTCCAGCTGAAGGAGGCGATGGGCACCTCGCGCATCCAGGAGCGGGAGCACGAGCTGCTGGGGGTGTTCCTCTCCGAGCTGCGGACCATCCCCAGATTGCACATCCTCGCCGACCATCTGGAGGCCCGTCTGGCGATCGTGTCCTTCTACGTGGAGGACATTCACTACAACCTGCTGGTGCGGCTGCTGAACGACCGCTTCGGCATCCAGGTGCGCGGCGGCTGCTCCTGCGCCGGGACCTACGGGCACTACCTGCTCCACGTGGACCCGAACCGCTCGCACAGCATCACCGACAAGATCGACCAGGGCGACCTGTCGGAGAAGCCGGGCTGGGTCCGGGTGTCGCTGCACCCCACCACCACCCGCGCGGAGGTCGACTCCCTGGTCGAGGCGGTGCGTGCCTGCGTGCAGCATGCGGAGGCCTGGGGCGCGGACTACCGCTACTCGTCGAAGACCAACGAGTTCACCCACCTGCGCGGCGACAGCGCGGTTCCGGAGATCGAGCCGCTGTTCCGGATCTAGGTGCCGGCCCGGGTGCTGATGCTCCCCGGCTTCGGGGGCGGTGCGGATCAGCCCATCCTCCGCGCGTTGGAAGCCGCGCTCCGTTCCCGTGGGCTGTCGTCGATCCGGGCGTCGCTGGCACGCGGCCGGCCTTCACCAGGCCTGGCGCACGAGGTCGAGCAGGCGCGGGGGCTCGTGTCGGGCGAGCCGGAGATCGCCGCCTACGTCGGGCGCTCGTTCGGAGGTCGGGTGCTGGCCCGGCTGGCGCTGCAGCTTCAGCCACGGGCCCTGGTGCTCCTCGGGTTTCCGGTCCGCTCCCAGAGCGGGCAGCGGCGGCTCGAGGACGAGCGGGTACTCGCGGAATTGCCCTGTCCGACCCTCCTCGTCCAGGGGGCGGACGACCCGCTCGGTCCGCTCCGGACGCTCAAGCGCCTCGCGGCGCGCAACGCCCGGCTGCAGCTCAAGGTGATCGATGGCGCCACCCACGCATTCGGCCGGCGTGAGCGGCAGGCGGTGGAGTCGGCGACGGAGTGGCTCGCCCTGCGCCTGCTCTGACCCCGGCGGAGGACGTTCTCAGTCGTCCTTCTTGCCGTGCCCGTGCCCGTGCCCGTGCTCGTCGCGCTCGTGCCCGTGCCCGTCACGCTCGCGCACCTCGTCGCGCTGCGCCTGCCGGCTCGGGACGTAGACCTCCTGATACCAGCGCTCGTTGACGAAGAAGACGCGCTCGCCGCACGCGTTGTACTCCCGGCAGTGCTTCCGCCAGTGCTTGGCGTGGCCAGGCGGAACCCGCAGATAGATTGGCGGGCGCTCCGCCGGGACCGCGGCCGGCTCGACCACCATCGGCGACCGGTACACCACCGGAGGAGGCTTCGGGAGCGTCCCGACCTCGATCCGTCCATAGAAGCCCGAGTCGCCAATCGAGACCGACGCTCCGACATCGGTCGCGCGGGCGGAGGCGCTGGACAGCACTGCAGCGGTGATCAAGAGACGAACGTTCATCCTCGGGTGACCTCCGGAGAGGCCTGGAGGTTAGCAGTCGAGAAATCCGGGGAGGGCCGGCGCGCTGGGCTCACATCGGCTGCAGGGTGCGGGAAGCGAGCACCCGAGCCGCGCACCTCACACCACCGCACCACCGACCGTCGGAGCCCGGGCTCGCTTCAGCGTTCCTCCTCGAAGAGCGCTTCCACCGTGCCCTTCTCGACGGCGCGCGCGAATGCGGCGTGGTCGCTCTCGTTCTGGTCGGCGTAGGCCAGGGCGAACTTCACGATGGCCTGGTCGAAGGCATCGCTCTTCCCCATGTAGCCGCTCAGGACCGCGGCGGGGCCGGAGCGTGCGTGCGCGAGAGCGAGCGCCCGTCCGGTCCACTCGGCGAAGATCTCCATCTCGTCGCGTCCCCAGATCTCCACCAACGGGCTGATCTTCATGTCCCGGAGCTGGCGCAGGAAGTAGTGCCGCCTGGGACCCTGTGTCCATCCGAGGAACATGTCGCTGGCCGGCTGCATCAGCCGATAGCCGTCGACGACTCGTTGACCGTGGTTGGGGAAGACACTGGCCCCGGCGAACTGCTCCAGGACCGAGGCCCTCGCCTCCTTGATCTGCAGGAAGAGCGGGTCCCCCTCGCCCGCGGTGAACAGCGCGACCCAGCACGCGGTCCCCACGCTGCCGATCCCCACGACCTTGATCGCGATGTCCCGCAGGTCATAACGACCGAGGAGGGCTCCGTACGCAGATGGGAGCGAGTCACGGTACGTGTCGAGGGCCTGTCGCAGGACGCGCTGGATCTCACCGGGCGGGTAGCCCTCGGCGTGGAAGATGGTGGGGAGCTGATCCTTGATGACCGGCTTCTCACCCTTGTGCTCCACGAGCTTGGGGAACAGCTCCTCGGCGGTGCTCTTCCCGCGCTCCCTCTCGATGCGCTTGAGCGCCCGGTCGCGGACGTCCGGATCCGGGATGCGCGCCACAAGATCCTCCAGGGGCAGCGACTGGTACCAGACCTCCAGCGTGTTCAGCTCGCTGAACTCCGCCATGGACTCCCGGTAGGTCCGGACGCACTCGAGCACCACGTCCCTGGCGCTGGCGTCGCTCAGCCGGTTGTCCCGGCAGGCGACGACGAAGCTCGCGGCGAGTCGCTTCACGTCCCACTCCCAGGGGGCCGGAAGCGTCTCGTCGAGGTCGTTGATGGAGAAGATGACCCGTCGCTCCGGCGTGGCGAATCCACCGAAGTTGCAGAGGTGGGCGTCTCCACAGCACTGGACATGGACCCCGGTGGCCGGCGTGGAGGCCAGGTCGGACGCCATGGTGAGCGCCGCCCCGCGGTAGAAGGTGAACGCCGAACGGACCATCCGCCCGTGGCGGAGCGGCAGCAACTCGGCAATCCGTCCCTTCTCCGCCCGGAGGATCAGCTCGACCGGGCCCAGTCGATTGGAGGCCGGGCTCCAGGCGCCATGCGAGCTGCGGGGGCAGGTCTCCCGGAGCGCCTTGCCGGCGGCGTAGCGCTCCTCGCGCGTCCATCGATGGGCGGTGTCATCGAGAATGGCCTGACGCCGCTCTGCTGGCGCGGGTTTCACGACTCTGAGCGTGGTCACCGGAGTCTCCTTGGCGGTCCCGCTCTGACCTGCACCCCGCGTGCCGCGAGTCGTAGCGGCCCCTCGCTCGCGCCCTGGTCGCTGGCGCAGCTGTCGCCGGTGGCGGGGCGGGCCGTCGTCCGAGGCGGCCCGCAGGCGGAGGCCGGGATCCGTTGCGATCGAAAGGCTTGGGCCGTCAGCTCCCCCGACCTCCGCAGCACGGCGCGCCAACTGGACCCCGGCGCGCAGGTTCTGCGCGGCCGACAGAGCGCCGTCCGCTCTCGCCAGACGCCGGTGTGGATGCTCACGGCGACCGCGGCGACTTCGTGGACTACCGCGGCGAGACCGGTGCGCTCCCCGGCTTCGAGCGGCCCGAGGGCGAACGCACAATCGTGGTCCCGGGGCACCTCACTTCACGGCGGCGGTGAAGACCTCCTCCATCGCCATGCCCGTCCGGCAGCCAGGTGAAAGGTCGGAGTTGGCGCGGGAGTCTGTCCAGATGGGGTGGGCCACGCCCCCATGCGAGGCCACGCCCTCGTAGTCCCCTTGCTGGTTGCCATAGTTGATGGCCGGGCACGGGAAGAGGCCGTTGCAGTCGTGCTCGTTGGATGACTCGGTCGACACCCGGACGTCGGGAGCGAAGGTGGCTCCACCGTCCTTCGAGCGCGCGAGGTAGACGTCGGTCTCGTAGCGCTGGCCGGTGGTGTCGTTGCGGGTGTCGTAGAAGGAGACGACGACGTCACCGGTCACGGGGTCGACCGCGAGCCAGTGGTTGAAGCGGTCCACCGGGAACGACAGCCGGTCCCCCACGGGGCGCGCCGGGGACCAGTCGGAGCCACCGTCGTCCGAGGTGGAGAGGAAGATGTCGGTTCCCTGCGCGCCGGCGTCCATCCACGCGCAGTAGAGCCGGCCCCGGTGCGCACCGGTCGAGCGGTCGGCGTCACAGGCCGGATACACCAGCGCGTGCCGGATGAACTCGGCGGGGATGGCGGCCTCGAACGGGATGGTCTTGGGGGAGATGACCACCTGGGAGGTGAAGCTCACTCCGCCGTCGAAGGACCGGCTGAAGGCGATGGTGTTCGCGGAGTAGTCGTTCCACGCGACGTAGAGTTCCCCGCTGGGACCGGTGAAGGGCACGGCGCCAATGGCCCGACCCGGCCCATGCGGTTCGTCGGCGCGCACGATGCCGAAGCTGCCGCCGTGGTCCTTCGAGGTGGCGACCAGCACGCCACCACCGGTGGCCGACCCGCCGCTCGCCGCGTCCCAGGCAATGTAGACCCGGTCCCGATACGGCGAGCCGAGGGTCCGGTCGGTGGTGATCATCGGCTTGTCGTTGAAGTGGTTCGCCCCGCCGGAGAAGCTGAAGTAGGTCGGCGTCCAGCTCTTCCCGTTGTCGGTCGAGCGAGACACGGCCATCTCCGTCCCGTTGACCCCGTTTCCGTTGCCGAAGAAGACCACGATGTACCCGTAGAAGAGCGTCCCGTTGGTGTCGTAGGCCAGCGACGGGTCGGACCCGAACCTCGCCCCGTTGGCTCCCTGCGCTGGGGGGAGCGGCAGGTCCGAGCCGGTCCAGGTCTTCCCGCCGTCGCTCGATCCGTAGCCGCGCATCGGATCCCGGAAGATCTCGTTCGAGCCGCCGGCGATCCTCTTGCCGTCGAACATCGTGATGAACGTCTCGCTCTGCGGACCGCACTCGTTCGAGACGTTCACGTTCGAGCCCACTGCAACCGAGGACGTGGTGCCGGCCGCCGGGTCCGCGCCGCTCTGGATGAACTGGTACTTCTCCCACCAGGTGGGGTCACCTGAGCTCCCTCCCAGAGCAGGGGCAGCGAGGACGACTCCGAGCAGGAAGACGACGCGAGCGTGCATGGTGACCCCTCCGGCGAGCGACGGAGCATGCATCTCGGCGGCTGGAAGACAACCCGAAAGTCGAGGTGGATCCGCAAGTCGAACGCCCGGCAGCCTGGGTGCTCCCTGCGACTGCGATGCGTCAGGCCTGCGAGACCGGCGCGTCGGCAGCAGGCGCGGCGTCACGCTTCATCCGGTACATCGCCCGGTCGGCGAACTGGAGGAGCTCGGACGCCGAGCCCCCATCCTCGGGCCAGAGGGCCACCCCGATGCTCACCCCCACCTGCGGCTTGGAGGGAAGCGCCGGCATCGGCTCGACAATGGCGCGCACCAGCTTGGCCGCAACCTCGTCGGCGATCGCCCGGGTCTTGACGCCCTCGAGCACCACCGCGAACTCGTCGCCGCCCACCCTCGCCACCAGATCGCTCGCCCGGACGTGCTCGCGCAGTCGCCGGGCCACCTCCTTCAGCGCCTGGTCCCCGGCGGCGTGACCCAGCCGGTCGTTGATCGCCTTGAACTGGTTCAGGTCGGCGAAGAGGATGCCGAAGGGCTGACCGCTGTGCCCGGCACGGGCGATGGCCTCGAGCACTGCCTGCTCCAGCCGGCTCCGGTTTGCCGCGCCGGTGAGCGGGTCGGACTCCGCCGCCCGCACCAGCCGTTCGGCCTCGTGCCTTTGCGCGGTCACGTCGCGGGCGACCGCGTGGAGCACGCGCGAGCCCGCCGCTGGCGGCGGGGTGCGCCACGCCAGCCAACGCCAGCTCCCGTCCTTGCACCGGTAGCGGTTCTCGAAGCCGGCGGTGGCGCGGCCCTCCTCCAGCTGCCGCAGCGCCTCCTCGGTGGCGGCCACGTCGTCGGGGTGGACCAGGTCCAGAAGGGGACGGCCGAGGAGCTCGTCGGGGGCCCAGCCGAGCGTGGATTCGAAGCTGCGGCTCACCTTGAGAAAGCCGCTGTCGAGGTCGGCCACGGCCAGGAGATCGAGCGCGAGCTCGAAGAACTCCTCCCGCTCCTGCTCCAGCCGGCGGCGCTCGGTGATGTCGTTGAGGCAGCCGATGAAGCCGCTCACCCGTCCCACGTCGTCGGAGAGGATGCGCGCGGTGGCCAGGACCCAGCGGACCTCCCCGTCGGGGCGGCGGAAGCGGAGCTCACCGGAGTAGGGCTCGCCGGTGCGCACCGACCGGGCCCACGCGGCGAGCACCGTCTCGCGGTCGTCCGGATGAAGCGCGGTCGCCCAGCCTTCTCCGAGCGCCGTCTGCGGCTCGAGTCCAGTGATCTCGGTCCAGGCCTCGTTGACGTACTGAACCTGGCCACCGGGCCCGGTCAGGAAGATGCCCACCGGGGCCTGGGTGCTGAGCCCCCGGAAGCGCGCCTCGCTGGCCCGGATCGCCGCCTCGTGCGTCCGCCGGGCGGTGATGTCCTGGAAGGAGCACACCACGCCCTGCAGCGGCCCGGAGTGTCCGTCCCGGAGGGGCTGGGTATTGATGCTGATCCACCGCGTTCCCCCGCTCGGCAGACGCACCCCCATCAGAACGCCGAGCAGCGGCTCGCCGGTTCGCAGGGTCACCATCGCCGGATGGTGCTCTCCCGGGAATGGCGAGCCGTCGGCGTGCACCGCCGCCCAGCTCGGATCCAGCGAGCTGCGACCGGTGAGCTGCTCCGCGGTGAGCCCCAGGATGCGCAGGGCGCTGGCGTTGAAGGCGACGGTCTTCCCGGTGACGTCCTGCACCACGATGCCTTCCACCAGCGAGGCCAGCACCGATTCGTAGAGCACCACCTGGCCACGCAGGGCCTGCTCCACCGCCTCGACGTCGGCGAGGCTGGTGCGCAGCCGCTTCAGCGCGTCCGCCGCGACCGCCTTGTTCGAGGCGCCGTTCCCCGCGTCCAGCATCGTGGACCGCGAGTCTTCCACAGCACCGCCTGAACTTTGCGCGCGCGCCTCTTCGACCACCCGCGCGCACGTCGCCGGCACGCGTACCTGGTCGCACCCGCGACTCGTCCGGGGAGCTACAGTCCCGACCATCGCTTCCCCGAGCACGCGGCGCGCGCCTGTCTCCGCGAGGCAAACATCGGGGTGGAGGCGCTGGACTGCGTCGCGTTCTACGACAAGCCGTTTCTCAAGTTCGACCGCATCCTCGAGACCCACCTGGCCATCGCTCCCCGCGGGCTCCCGGCGTTCGTCCAGGCCATCCCCGCCTGGCTGGGAGAGAAGCTCTGGCTCATCTCGGGCGCGCGACCTGGACACCCTCCGCTTCCGCGCCGACGCCCGTCTGGTCCAGCTCACCGCCGAGGTGGCGCGGGCCGCCGGCGTGGAGCTGGTGGACGGCGCCGCCGCGCTCGCCGCGGCCATTCGAGTACCCGCCGTTCCCCGGGCAGATCGACCACGCCGTCCAGGTGCAGCAGCTGGAGCAGGTCCGGGACGCGGGGGCGAACGAGCCGTTCGAGCAGACCGAGGCCCGCTACCAGGAGGTGCTCCGCTTCCGCCCCGGCGACCCGCAGGCCCGGGCCACCCTGGCGGCGCTGCAGACGCGACGGCCCCGCTAGGTCAGGGCGGCCGCAGTCAGCCATGCCCTACAGGCTCCTGGCGCCCCCAGTCCACCGGTTCCGCTACAGTCGCCCCGCCCGTGCCGCCTCCCCGCCCGACCCCCGACGAGCTCACCGCCCTGGCCGAGCTCTGGAACAGGAGCGAGGTGCTGCGCCACCACGGAATGCGGGTGGCGTTCCAGCCGGATCGAGTGGTGGTGGAGCTCCCGGAGGTCCGCCCGGAGCACCTCGGGGGGCTGGGGACCACGGCGGTCAACGGCATGGTGCTGGCCGGTCTCTTCGACCTCGCGGTGGGCAGCACGGTGGTCCTGGTGGACCCGCGCCGGCGGAGCGCGACGATGCAGCTGTCGATGAGCTTCGAGCGGGCGGTGTTCGGGCGCTCGGCCCGGTGCGAGGCGTGGATCGACCGCAAGGGCCAGCGGACGATCTTCGCCAGCGCACGCATCCTCGACGACCGGGGACAGGTCTGCGCGCGCTGCCAGGCCGTGGTGGCCGTGAGCCGCCAGGCGCAGGACGCGCCGCAGGGCGCACCGGGCGGCTGAGCGGCACGGCCCGGAGCATGCCCCCGAATGTGAGGCATGCATCGCGCTGATGGTCATCGTGACCCTGGGGGGCTGCCTGGAGCACAGGTACGGCCTCGGCCGGAGCAACAGTTGCTCGGACGGAGCAGAGGAGCTCGATGCGCGTTAGCCGACCGGCGATGGACGACGCCCGAGACGAGCGGCGGCTCACCCTGGCGTTGTTCGCCGTGGCCTGGGGCGCCAACCAGTTCACCCCGCTGCTCCTGGTCTACCGGCAGCAGTTCGGGTTCGGGCCCGCGGTCCTCGGCGCGCTCTGGGGCTGCTACGCGGTGGGGCTCGTCCCGGGGCTGCTGGCCGGCGGCGCCGCCTCGGACACCCGCGGCCGGCGACCGGTAGTCATCCCCTTCTTCTTCCTCTCGCTCCTCGCCACGGGCGTGTTGATCGCCGGGGCGGTGTGGAGCCCCGCCCTGGCGCTGGGCCGCCTGGTGGCAGGCGTGGTCTCGGGAGTGGTGTTCGGCGCGGGCTCGGCGTGGCTGGTCGAGCTGTCCGAGGCCCTGCACACCCGGCGCGCGGCGCTGGCGGTGACCGCCGGGTTCTGTCTGGGGCCACTGGCCGCGGGGCTCCTCGCCGACGCGCTCCCCTGGCCGGCGGTGGTGCCGTACTTGCCCCATCTCCTCTTGATGGCCGCGGCACTGCCGGGAGTCCTGTCGGCGCGCGAGACGCTCCGTCCCGGGACCCAGGCCCGACGCGTGCCACCCTCGGCCGAGGTCCGCCGGCGCTTCCGGCACGCGGTCGCACCGGTCGCGCCCTTCGTGTTCGCCAGCGTGGCCGTGGCCTTCGTGGTGCTGCCCACGCGCTTCCCGCCGTTGCCGCACCCGGTGGCGCTGGTGGGCCTCATGACCGGGGTGACCCTGGGCATCGGCGCCGCCATCCAGTCGCTCGGCCGACGGCTGGAGGCGTCGCGACCGGGCCGCTCGGCCGTGGTGGGGCTGGCGGTCGCCACCCTGGGCTGGGCGGTGGCGGCGTGGACGGCCCGGAGCCCGACGCTGCCCGGCGTGCTGGTGTCGATGGGTCTCTTGGGAAGCGCCTATGGCCTCTGCCTCGTCGGTGGCCTCTCGGCGGCCGGCCTGCTGGCGGACGCCGGCACTCGCGGCACGCTGGTCGGCTGGTTCTACGCCTGGGCGTACCTGGGCTTCGGCGCGCCCTTCCTCATCGCCTGGCTCAGCCGCTTCATCGACATGCCGCGGGTCCTCCTCGGCGGCAGCGCGATCGCGGCGGTGGCGGCGGTGACGGTCGCCCGCGAGCTGGCGCGCTGGACGGCGCCCTCCGCTGCGGGGGCGGCGCCCTCGGCCGCGCTCCGCCAACCCTGAGTCGGGGCCACCCCCACTCACCACGGCGCTGGCCCGACTGGTGAGAACGTGACTACCCTCGCCCCTTCGATGGAGGGGAGAGGCGAATGAGCGGGAAGCCGAGCGAGTCGGGCACTCCCGCGGAGCCAGCCCCCGACGAGCCCGGCGCCACCTTCGTCCGGCATCCCTCCGACCAGCGCACTGCGGAGCTCCTGCCTTCGCCATCGCTGCCCACCGGTGACGGAGATCCGGATCTCCCGCGGTTGCGCCCCGAGGAGCTGCTCGCCGGCCGCTTCTCCATCGTCCGCTTCATCGCCCGGGGCGGCATGGGGGCGGTCTACGAGGCCCAGGACCTGAGCCTCCGGACCCGAGTGGCGCTGAAGATCATCCACAGCGCCCTTCTGGCCGAGTCCTCGGCCCTGGAACGCTTCCGGCGCGAGGTGCTGCTGGCCCGCCGCGTGGGCCACCCTAACGTCTGCCACGTCTACGAGTTCTACGACGCCCGGACGGCGGAGGGAGTTCCGGTCCACTTCCTCACCATGGAGCTGCTCGAGGGCGAGACGCTCACCCAGCGGCTCCGCCAGCGAGGGCGGATGAGCACCGCGGAGGCGCTGCCGCTGGTGCTCCAGATGTGCGACGGGCTCGCGGCCGCCCACGCCGAGGGCGTCGTCCACCGGGACTTCAAGAGCAGCAACGTCCTGCTGGTCCAGCGGCGTGGCCCCTCCGGCGACTCGGGGACGACCCGCGCGGTGATTACCGACTTCGGTATCGCCCGGCCGCTGGAGATGGGAGCGGAGCCGGGGCTGACCGGTGGCGCAGGGATGATCGGCACGCCGGAGTACATGGCCCCCGAGCAGGTGACCGGGGGCGCCATCACCCCCAGCACCGACCTCTACGCGCTCGGCGTCGTCATGTACGAGATGGTGACCGGCGAGCTGCCCTTCACCGGCGACACGCCGCTCGCCGCCGCGGCAAAGCGCATCCAGGAGATGCCGCGCGCGCCGCACACCGTGCTCCCCGGCCTCGACCGGCGCTGGAGCGAGGTCATCCTCCGCTGCCTGGCCCGCGAACCCGAGCGGCGCTTCCGTACCGCAGAGCACGTGCGGGCCGCCCTGCTCGCCCCGGCCAGGCACCCGGTGCGCAGGGCAGGGCTGGTGGCCGGCGTGGCCCTCGCGCTCACCGCGGCCGTGGTCCTCGCCTCGCTCTACGTTCGCCGGGAGGGGCGGGTGCGCTGGGCGCGCGACGTCGCGCTTCCGAAGGTGGTCGAGCTGGTGGAGCTGAACAAGTACCCCGAGGCGATGGCCCTCGCCGAGCAGGTTCAGCAGGTCCTCCCCGACGACCCGAAGCTCCGGAAGCTCTTGCCGGAGATGTCCCGGCTCTACACGGTGGAGACCGCGCCGCCCGGGGCGACGGTGGAGGTGAAGCCGTACGGCGCGGCCGACGGCGCGTGGCGGAAGCTGGGAACCACCCCGCTCCGCGGCTTCCGGCTGCCGTACGGTCTGTACGTCTGGCGCATCTTCTCACCCGGGTACGAGCCGGTGACCCTCGCCTACCCAGGGGCCTATGCACCACCGGAGACCACCCTGACCCTGGCCCTGGACCGCGTCGGAGCGGTTCCTCCGGACATGGTGCGTGTCCCGGGCGGCAGCGTGGATCTCCCCATCCCCGGCCTCGACCATCTTCCGAAGGTCTTCCTCGGCGACTACCTCGTCGATCGCACCGAGGTCACCAATCGCCAGTTCAAGCGTTTCGTGGACGCCGGCGGTTACCAGCGCCGGGAGCTCTGGAAGGAGCCCTTCGTCCAGGGCGGCCGGACCCTCGGCTGGGAGCAGGCGATGGCGCTGTTGCACGACCGCACCGGCCGACCCGGTCCAGCGACCTGGGACCTCGGCGACTATCCGGACGGGCAGGCCGACCATCCGGTCACCGGGGTGAGCTGGTACGAGGCAGCGGCGTACGCCGCGTTCGTCGGCAAGGAGCTGCCCAGCACGTACCAGTGGGCCCATTCCGCAGGGACGTATCTGGCCCCGCAGATCGTCCCCGCGAGCAACTTCCGCAACGCCGGAACCGTGCCGGTGGCGACCCTCGGGGCCATCAACCCGTACGGCACCCACGACATGGCCGGGAACGCCAAGGAGTGGTGCAGGAACGCGGTGAAGGACGGCCGGCGCTTCATCCTGGGCGGCGGCTGGAACGAGCCGTCGTACATGTTCAACGACCCCGACGCGCAGGATCCATTCACCCGGGGAGTGGCGTACGGACTCCGGCTGGTGAAGCCGCTCGACGATCGGACCGCTCCCGAGGCCTCGGCGGTCATCCCGCTCGCGGAGCGCGACTACTCCCGGGAGACGCCGGTTCGGCCCGAGATCGCGCAGGCGTACCGGCGCCTCTACGCCTACGACCGGACTCCGCTCGATGCGCGGACCGAGGAGATCGACGAGAGCTCGGACCGGTGGAGGGTGGAGAAGGTCAGCTTCAACGCCGCGTACGGAGGAGAACGGGTCACGGCGTATCTGCTGACGCCGCGGACCGGGCGCCCGCCGTACCCGCTGGTGGTGTTCTTCCCCGGCTCGAACGCGATCCACGAGCGCTCGAGCAAGGACCTTCCCGGGAAGCGCCTGCTGATCCCCATCGTCCGGAGCGGGCGCGCGGTGCTCTACCCGGTGTTCAAATCCACCTTCGAACGCGCGGATGCGCTCGACTCGGACTACCAGGCGCCGACGACCTTCTACCGGGACCACGTGATCATGTGGTCGAAGGACCTCGGCCGTAGCATCGACTGGGCCGAGACGCGGCAGGACCTCGATGCGAAGCGGGTCGCCTACTACGGCGCGAGCTGGGGCGCCTTCCTCGGTCCGGTGATGATGGCAGTGGAGGAGCGGATCAAGGCCGGGCTCTGGGTGGGCGGCGGGCTGGAGTCCCAGGGAAGTCTCCCCGAGGCCGACCCCTTCAACTTCCTCGGCCTGGTCCGCCAGCCGGTGCTGATGGTCAACGGGCGCTACGACTTCTTCTTTCCCGTCGAGGAGACGCAGGTGCCGATGTTCAAGCTGCTCGGTACCCCGGCCAAGGACAAGCGGCACCTGGTCCTCGAGGCGGGCCACGTTCCGCCGAACGACGTGCTGACCAAGGAAGTCCTCGACTGGCTGGACCGCTACCTCGGGCCGGCCGGCTGAGGCGCGCGGCCACGCCCCGTCCGGCACGCCGGAGACCGGCCCGGCGGACGGCGGGACTGTCCTGACCGACACGGTCGATTCCTGGGTCCCCGAGCGCGTCCCGCCCCTGCGGCAGTACCCTCCCCTCGCTGGGAGGGACGATGAATCCCCTCTGGAGAACCGGCAAGCCGGCTGCGTGGCTTGCTGCGATGTTCGTGGGCTCCTCCGGGGCCGGCTGCGGCTCGGACGCGCCGGAGGCCTCGTGCGACACCTCCTGCGGCGCGTGGTCCATACATGCCCCGCTGTCGCTCGGACCGCGGCAGGAGATGGGTGTCGCCGCGGTGGATGGACGGGTGTACGTCGTCGGAGGATTCGATGGCTCCGGTCAAGCCGTGGCCACGGTCGAAGCGTACGATCCCGGCACCGATCACTGGACTCAGCGGGCATCGCTGCCCTCCCCCCTTCACCACGTCAACGTGGCCGCCGTGGGGGGCAAGCTGTTCGTGGTCGGCGGGCTCACCGGGTCCTCGTTCACGGCGACCGGGACGACGCTGGTCTACGACCCTGCGGCCGACAGCTGGACTCCGCTCAGCTCCATGCCGTCCGGAACCGAGCGGGGCGCCTCGGGGGTGGCGGTGCTGGACGGGCGGATCGTCGTGGCCGGTGGGCTCAGGGGCGTGTCGGTGACGGACGCCTCGATCTTCGACCCACAGACGAACGCCTGGTCGCCGCTGCAGCCGCTCGCGGTCGCGCGCGATCACCTCGCCGCCGCGACCGTCGACGGGCGGGTTTACGCGGTCTCGGGGCGGGACAACGGGATGCTCAGGGCCGCGCTCGAGGTCCTCGATGCCACGAACGGCACCTGGAGCCGGCGCGCGGACATCCCCACCGCCCGGGGCGGATGCGCCGGAGCGGAGCTCTCCGGTCGTCTGGTCGTCCTGGGGGGAGAGGGGAACGATGCCGATCCCGCCGGGATCTTCCACCAGACCGAGAGCTACGATCCGGGCACCGACCGCTGGCGGACCGACACCCCGATGCGGACGGGCCGACACGGCATCGGCGCCGCGGTGGTCGGAACCCGCCTCTACGTCCCCGGTGGCGCGACGCGCGAAGGCTACGGTGCGGCGGCGGTGAACGAGTCCTTCGCCTACTGATGGATTGCCACCTTCACTCGAGCCTAGCCGGCCCCCGCTGACGGCTTGCCCTCCCGGGACGGACTAAGTTCCGGGGCTCCGTGCTCCGCATCATCCCCCTCGGCGGCCTCGGCGAGATTGGCCTGAACTCGATGGTCGTCGAGTGCCAGGACGAGCTGCTGCTCGTCGACGCGGGCCTGCTCTTCCCTCCGCCCGAGCTGCCCGGGGTGGAGCTCATCATCCCCGACTTCAGCTACCTCCGGGACGCAGCGGCGCAGCTCGGGGCGGTGCTGCTCACCCACGCGCACGAGGACCACATCGGTGCGCTCCCCTTCCTGCTCCGCGAGCGCATGGTTCCGGTCTACGGGACACGGCTCACCCTGGCCCTGGTGGCCGAGCGGCTCGACCAGATGGACGTCCGGGCCGACCTCCGGGAGATCCTCCCCGGCGAGCCGTTCCACCCCACGCCCACCTTCGAGGCCGAGGCTTTCCGCGTCGCCCACTCCATCCCCGACGCGGTCGGCTTCCTGCTCCGCACGCCCGAGGGCACGCTGGTCCACACCGGTGACTTCAAGCTCGACCAGACACCGCTCGATGCGCGGCCCACCGATCTCCCCCGGCTGGAGGCGCTGGGCGACGGCGAGGTGCTGTGCCTGCTGAGCGACTCGACCAACGCCGAGGTGGAGGGCGAGACGCCGCCCGAGCGGGAGGTGGCCCAGACCCTGGACCGGCTCATCCCCCAGGCCGGTGGCCGGGTGCTGGTGGGGCTCTTCGCCTCGCACCTGCACCGGGTGCAGCACGTCATCCACGTCTGCCATCGCACCGGACGCCGGCTGGTCCTCGCCGGGCGGAGCCTGGAACGCAACGTGGAGGCCGCTCGCCGCGCCGGACGGCTCGAGGTCCCCGAGGGTCTGCTCTGCGCGGTGGAGGAGGCCGAAGGGCTCCTCCCGCACCACGTCTGCATCCTGGCCACCGGCGCCCAGGGCGAGCCGCACGCGGCGCTCTCCCAGCTGTGTCAGCCGGAGGTCGAGGGGCTGCGCATCGAGCGCGGCGACACGGTGCTCCTCAGCTCGCGCCCCATCCCCGGCAACGAGCGGGCGGTGAGCACCCTCATCAACACCCTGCTCGCCGCCGGGGCGCGGGTGGTGCACGCCGGCATCGAGCCCGGCCTGCACGTCTCCGGACATGCGGCACGGGCCCAGCAGCGGCGCATGCTCGAGGCGGTCCGCCCCCGGCACTTCGTCCCCATCCACGGCGAGCTGCGCCAGCTCACCGCCCACGTCGAACTCGCCCGGAGCGCCGGCCTGGCGGCCGAGCAGTGCTTCCTCGCCCGCGACGGGGACGTGCTGGGCTTCGCCCGAGGGCAGGGCGCGTTCTGGGGCAAGGCGCACGTGGGGAGGGTGTTCGAGAGCCGGGCCGGCGGCGGGGACATCGCCCCGGAGGCGCTCTCGGCCCGGAACCGGCTGGCCCGGACCGGGGTGGTGGCGGTGGTGGTGACCATCTCCCGCGACACCGGGGCCTACGTGGGCCTGCCTCAGCTGGTGGGCCGCGGCCTGACCCGTGACGAGGAGCGGGTGCTCGAGTCGGCCGCGCTGGACCTCGTCCCGCTGCTCGAGGAGTTGAGCCCGGCGGTGCGCGGCGACGACGCCTTCCTCCGGGAGGCGCTGGTGCGGGTCACCCGCCAGGTGTTCCGGGACCGGGCGGCACGGCGGCCGTTGATCCTCCCGCTGCTCGTCCGGATCTGACCTCCAGACCCCTTGCCGGGCAGGCGGGAGACCACCTCCCGGGCTCCCTCTGGTATGACCCCCGCGCCCTCGGCCCCGGGCCCGGGGCTCCTCGATGCTGCCGTTTCTCCTCAGTACCTTCCTGCTCGCCAACCCGGACGAGCCGCCTCCGGCGCGTCCGGTGCCCGAGCTCGCCCGCAGCCCCAAGGTGGACGGGGTGCTGGGCGATTTCCGGGGAGGTCTGCCCCTGACGGCGAAGCCGCTGGAAGGCGCCAGCGCCCAGCTCACCGCCCGGGTGGGAGCGTTCCGGGACACGCTCTACGTCGCGCTGGAGGTGCAGGACGAGGCCATCACCGACCGCGACCGGGTGACGCTCGCCCTCCACTTCCCCGAGGCGGGGGTCACGGCCGGGGCCGCGGTGTTCCGGTTCGGCCCGGGCGGGAAGCTCGACCCGCGACCGGAGGACGGGGTGAGCCCCGGAAGCCTGGCCCTGGTCGACTCCGCCGTGCACCGCACCCGGAAGGGCGTCTCGCTGGAGGTGGCGGTGCCCGCCCGCGCCCTCCCCCGCTTCCCGGCCCGGGACGCGCTGGTCCTCGAGATGTGCCTCTCGTACGAGGACGCGGACGACGCCGGACCGGCGGCGAAGGAGATCTCCACCTGTGTCACCGGCGCCCCACCGCCCGAGCTGCTGGCGTTGCCGGCCGCGTTCCGGCAGGGCCTCCGGCCGCGTCCACCCGCCGAGGTGCAGACCGTCGAGGGCAGGCCGGGGGGCTGGGTGGGCTTCAACGGGCAGGTGGATCCGAAATGGGTGCTCGGGGACCGGCCGCTGAACGAGCAGTCGCTCCGGGTGCTGGTCGCCGAGGCCCCCATCGACCCCGCCGCGGTGCGGGTCTACGTGCCGTCCCGGATGCAGCTGCCGGATGGCAAGGGGCTGCTCGCGGTCCTCACCGGGCAGGATCCGTTTGGCGCGGACGACAGCTGCGCCCCGGAGCGGGAGATGCGGCTGGCGGTGTTCTGGGTGAAGGGACGGGTGGGAGAACGGGTCCTGGACTGGCCGGCGATGAGCTGCGCCCTGGGAAAGGCCCTCTCGGTGTCACTCGATGAGGACGGCGAGCTGTCGGTCGGTTATTCCAGCGGCGCCACGGTCCGCTTCACCTGGGACCGGGACCACTTCGAACGCATCGAGTACGGACTGCTGTGAGCACACACCAGAACAAGGCGCTGTACATGGCCACCCTGGGCTGCCCGAAGAACCGGGTGGACTCGGAGGTGATGCTGGGAACACTGGGGGCCCGCGGCTACACCCTGGTGGACCGCCCCGAGGACGCCTCGGTCATCGTGGTGAACACCTGCGCGTTCATCGGACCGGCGAAGCAGGAGTCGGTGGACACCATCCTCGAGCTGGCGGAGTTCAAGAAGAGCGGCCAGTGCAACACCCTGGTGGTCACCGGCTGCCTGTCGCAGCGCTATGGCCCCGAGCTGGCGAAGGAGATGCCGGAGGTCGACCACTTCCTCGGCACCGGGGCCTACGTGCAGATCGGCGACCTGCTCGCCGCCGAGGCCGCGCCCCGGCAGGTCATCCCCGATCCGCACTACGTCCATGACGCGCGCACGCCCAAGGTCAACTCCAGCCCGAGGTGGACCGCGTACCTCAAGATCTCCGAGGGCTGCGACAACGCCTGCGCCTTCTGCATCATCCCCACCCTCCGGGGCGCGCAGCGGTCCCGACCCATCGACGATCTGGTCGCCGAGGCGCGCAGCCTGGCGGCGAGCGGGGTGCGGGAGCTGAATCTGGTCGCCCAGGACCTGACGGCCTACGGGCACGACCTGCCCGGGAAGCCCCCGCTGCACCAGCTGCTCGTGGCCCTGTGCACGGTGGACGTGCGGTGGATCCGCCTGCACTACGCCTACCCGCGGGTGTTCCCCGACGCACTGATCGAGGTGATGGCCGGCGAGCCGAAGATCGCCAAGTACCTCGACATGCCGCTGCAGCACGCCTCGGACCGGCTGCTGCGCTCGATGCGGCGCGGGCGGGAGAGCGCATTCCTGGTGGCGCTGCTGGCCAAGCTCCGGGCGCGCATCCCGGGGCTCACCTTCCGCACCTCGCTCATCGCCGGGCTCCCGGGCGAGACCGAGGAGGACTTCGGGCTGCTCAAGGAGTTCGTCCGCACCCTGCGCTTCGAGCGGATGGGCTGCTTCCAGTACTCGGACGAGGAAGGCACGGCGGCCTACGACTTCGAGGACAAGGTCCCGCCGAAGGTCATCGAGCGCCGCTGGCGGGAGATCATGGCCATCCAGAAGCGCATCAACCGCGAGCAGAACCGTGCGCTCATCGGCAAGCGCCTCGAGGTCCTGGTGGAGGGACCGAGCCCGGAGTCGGAGCACCTGCTCGTCGGACGCCACGAGGGCCAGGCCCCGGACATCGACGGGGTGGTCTACATCAACGACGGGTTCGGCTATCCCGGCGAGTTCGTGACCGTGGAGGTGACCGAAGCCCACGACTACGACCTGGTGGGCCGGGTGGTGGACCGCCCCGAGCGGAAGCCCGTCGCCTCGGCCTGACGCGCGCGCCCGCGACTAGATGTCGAAGGAGAAGGCGCCCAGGGCGAGCAGACCGGCGGCGTGCACCCCTGCGGGCTTGCCCACCCCCACCAGGAGCTGGACGGTCACCGGCCGGACGATGCGCCAGAACACGGTGGCTCCGCCGCGCAGGTCGGCGAAGAGCATCTGCGGACTCTTCCAGCCATCCTCGTCGTGCACCTCGGACTGGCCCCGCGCCTCGACCCCGGCCCGGACGTCGTCGGTGAAGCGCCAGCCGACGAGGAGCTTGATCTCGGCGTCCATCCCCGGGTCGTCGATCTCCCAGCCCCAGACCAGGTTCAGCACGGTGTCCAGCCGCCCCCAGCTCCGGCCGAGGGCCAGCAGAGTCCGCCGCCGCTGGCGAAGACACGCAAGGTCCCCGGATCCGGCACCGCCGAGGCCTCGACCAGAAGCCCGTCCACGTCCAGCATCTGCGCGGACGCCTCGGGGGCGAACGCCAGTGCGAGCAGCCCGATCCAGGCGCGGGCCGCAGGGAGCTCACGAGGGTCAGGCATCGATCTTCCCCTTCCTCGAGCCGACCTTAGTCAAGCCGGGGTGGAGCGTGGGGCGAACTCAGCGGGGCTCGCGCTCGGGGGTCGTGGGCGCGGTGCCGGTCCCCGCATCCTCGACCTGCCGACAGTCCGGCGCCGGGGCGCCCTTCGGGCGGACCAAGGTCATTCGCGCGTTCGCCAGGTCGATGATCACCCGCCGGGCACCCCACGCCTCGGGGCCGAGCGCCCCGATGGCCGGAGCGCGCGTCCAGTCGGTCCGGGTGCGCACCGGCACGTCGCAGGCCTCCCAGCCCGGAGCGAGCTGCACCGCGCGGAGCACGCTCTCCGCCCCCAGCAGCCGCGCCTGGAACCGGGCCAGCTCGGTCGGGCGCCCGGTGGCGAGGACGAGGGTCTGCAGCACCGTCGCCGAGGTGCCGGCCAGCTGCGCGGTGGCGAGGAGCCGGTCGGTGTCGGGAGCGCGGGTGACGTCCACCTGGGTCTGCTCGACGGTGGCCGGAAGCTCCGGCGCCGCGCGCGCGATGCGGACCGTGCCGGCGTCCAGGTCCACGTCGAGCACCGACCGCCCGAGCACGTCGAGGCCCAGCAAGAGGACACAGCTGGTCTCCGGCACCACGGCCGCCCGGAACGCTGGGAGGGGATGCGTGCCGATGGTCACCCCGGTCAGGGGGATCTCCGGCACCGTCTCCCATCCGCCCTGCAGGAGCGGCAGGCGGACCTGCACCTGGGACGTGACGGCCGCCGCGGGACACTTCGCCGAGAGCAGGGACCGCGGCTCCTCGATCGCCAGCCGGACGTCGGTGTTCGTCCCTCCGACGGTGCCCTCCACGGGCAACCCCGGACCGGGCCGCAGCGAGAGCTTCACCGTCGGACCGGTGTTCGTGGCGCCGGCGCCATGGGCGCAGCCGGCGGCCAGCGCGAGGAGGACGGCGAGTCGACCCACGGGGGGGCGCAGCGCGACCATGCTCAGCGCGCGGCGCTGGTGTCGATGATCTGCGTGCCCGGAGGCGGCGAGAGCTGGAAGGTGTCCTTCGGAAGTCCCACGTTGGTCTTGAGATTCGAGAAGGCGATGACGTTCCGGCTGCCGTCGGGATCGACCACGATGCTCCGGCGGACCTGCGCGGTCCTGGGGTCGATGTCCAGCTGCACCTCGCGGAATCGCGCGTCGGGCTTCTTCGGCACCAGGGTGAGCAGCGTCCCCAGGCATTCCTTGCACTCCGTCCGCGAGATGTCGAACTCGTCGGTCAGCTTCCCCTTTCCCCAGAGAAAGGTCACCGAGGCAGAGAGCTGGCTGGTGGGGAGCGCGGCCTTGGTCAGGGTCTGCGCCTCGGGGTCGAGCGCATAGATCCGCTCTCCGGAGAGCACGAAGCTTCGCTTCGAGGGGGTGAGGTACTCCCAGCGCATCTTGGCCGGCTTCTGGAACGCCGCCGTCCCGGTCGAGACCACCGTTCGGTTGAACGTCTTGTAGAAGTACTCCTGCTTGAAGTCGGCGGTGAAGTCCTGGGTGCGCTCGTAGAAGCCCTGCATCCGTTCCACCAGCGTCTTGACCTCGGGCGTCATCGGACGCTCGGCGGCCCGGGTCGGGGACGCGGCGAGCACGAGGAGCAGCGGAAGCAGTGACATGGAGTGCAGCCGTGTCATGCACCGGCTCCGACGTCCAGATCCACCTGCCGATTCAGTTTCCGGCCGGGGCGGAGCCGTGGCACCCTCCGGCCCCCCATGTCCAAGGAGGAGTCATGCGCCCGTCTGGTCGACTTGCCACCTTCGTTCTCGTCGTTGCGGTCCCCGCGCTCGCCCAGAGCACCGGCTCCGCCAAGCCCGCGCCCCCGAAGCCCAACCCGGCCCTGACCGAGGCCTTCAAGGACGCAAGCGGGACCTGGGCCTGCACCGGCTCGATGGACAATCCCCAGTCGCCAGGCACACAGGTCAAGACCAAGTCGGAGATGAAGATTGTCCCGGAGGTGGACGGCTTCGCCTACTCCGGCCACTACCTCCTGGAGAAGAACGCCGCCATGCCAGCAGGGATGAAGGGCACTCTGAAGTGGGGCTGGGACGACGCGAAGGGCAAGCTGGTCGAGTTTGGCTTCGACAACGTGGGGAGCAGCTGGCAGGGCACCTCGGAGGGGCAGAAGGGCGACACCACGGTCTGGGCGGAGGAGGGAGCGATGATGGGCCAGCCGGCGAAGACCCGCACCACGGTGACCCGGAAGGGTCCTCGCGAGATCACCATCGTCACCGAGCTCGAGAACAAGGGCGCCTGGCAGAAGATGGGCGAGGACCACTGCAAGAAGAAGTAGCGGCCGTGGCAGAGTGCACCCATGTTGCCACCGGCCCCGCCTTTGCCGGATGCCTCCGCACAGGCTGCACTCCAGGCGATCTTCGAGGGGACCGCGAGCCAGACCGGCGAGGGCTTCTTCAAGGCCCTGGTGGAAAACCTGGCGCGGGCGCTGGGAACGCGCGGGGCGTGGGTCACCGAGTTCGACCCACGGACGCGTCGGCTCAAGGCCCTCGCCTTCTGGATGGGCGGCCAGTGGATCGAGGGCTTCGAGCAGCCGGTGGACGGCACGCCGTGCCAGGTGGTGATCGAGAACCGCCGGCTGGTGCACTTCCCCGACCGGATCCTCGAGCTCTACCCGGACGAGCCCAACGCCCGACAGATGGGGGCGGTCAGCTACATGGGGGTGCCGCTCCAGGACCTCGATGGTTCGGTGCTCGGCCACCTGGCGGTCATGGACGTCAAGCCCATGCCGGAGGAACCGGTCCGGCTGACGGTGTTCGAGATCTTCGCCGCCCGGGCCGCCGCCGAGCTCCGCCGGCTCCGGGCCGAGCGCTCGGTGCGCGCCCGGGAAGCACAGCTCGCCGGTCTGGTGGCGAGCGCGCTGGATGCCATCGTCCAGCTCGACGGCGAGCTCCGGGTGACCCGGATGAATCCCGCGGCCGAGCGGACGTTCGAGCGGCCCACCGAGCACGCCAGGGGGACGCCGCTCTCGGCGCTGGTCTCTCCCGAGGACGCCGTCCGGCTCGAGGGGCTTTCCCGAGCGCTCGGTGAGCGGCCTCCCTCGCAGCGCAGCGCCTGGGTGCCCGGCGGTTTCACCGGACTGACCGCCGGCGGCTCGACCTTCCGCGCCGAGGCGACGCTCTCGCTCTTCGAGCTGGAGGGCCAGCAGCACCTCACGCTCATTCTCCGGAACGTCGACGAGCGGCTGGAGGCCGAGCGGCGGATCGTCTCCCTGACCGAGGAGGCCGAGTTCCTGAGGACCGAGCTGCGGGAGCTGGGGAAGTCGGGGGAGATCCTCGGCGAGAGCGAGCGGCTGCGGAGCGTCCTCGCCGAGGTCCAACAGGTGGCGCCCACCGACACCACCGTCCTCATCCTCGGCGAGACAGGCACCGGCAAGGAGCTCTTCGCCAGGGCGATCCACCAGGCCAGCCCCCGCCGCGAGAAGCCGCTGGTGAAGGTGAACTGCGCGGCGATTCCCGCCTCGCTCATGGAGAGCGAGTTCTTCGGCCACGAGCGGGGCGCGTTCACCGGCGCGACCATGCGGCGCGACGGGCGGTTCACGCTGGCCGACGGAGGCACCATCTTCCTCGACGAGGTGGGCGAGCTCCCGCTCGACCTCCAGGGAAAGCTGCTCCGCGTGCTCCAGGAGGGCGAGTTCGAGCCGGTGGGGAGCTCCCGGACGCGCACGGTGAACGTCCGGGTGGTCGCGGCGACGAACCGCGACCTCGAGCGGGCCGTGGCGGAGGGGAAGTTCCGCGAGGACCTGTTCTACCGGCTGAGCGTCTTCCCTCTCACCGTGCCCCCGCTCCGGGAGCGGGGCGACGACGTCGTGCGCCTGGCCGAGGAGTTCGCCCGGCAGTTCGCGGCCCGCACCGGACGGCGGCTCGCGCCGCTGGACTCCGAGGGCCGGGCGCGGCTCCGCGAGTACCCCTGGCCGGGCAACGTCCGGGAGCTGCAGAACGTGATCGAGCGGGCGGTGATCACCGCCCGCGAGGGGCAGCTGAACCTCGATCGGGCCCTCCCGGCGAACGTCTCCGACGGAGGCGGAAGCCGGATGCCGGACTCGCCCGGGGTGCTCACCGCGCAGGAGCTGGCGCGGCTCGAGCGCGAGAACATCCGCCGGGCCCTGGAGTCCACGGGCTGGCAGATCGCCGGCGAGGCCGGAGCGGCGCGCTTGCTGGGCGTGGCGCCCTCGACCCTGGCCTCACGGGTGAAAGCGCTCCGGCTCCGCCGCCACCGCTGAGGGCCGGGCACGACAGCCCCGGGCCCGGTTTCGTTGCGCCCTCTCGTTGCGGCGGACGCCACTGGCCGACACGAAAACTCGCGAAGTCGCGAAAGCTCGCGAGCATCCTGATCGAGAGAAGCACCCTGAAAACAGCGGGTTCCGCGACGCAACCGGTTGGCACATCCACTGCTCTCTGGCGGCACCCGCCCCGGCGATGGAGCCAGGCGTCAACCCAACCAAGGACCAGCATGCAGACCAAAGACGTGAACACCACCATCGACCCTCACACCGACAGTCGCTACGCCCGCTGCCTCGAGAACTCGCGGAAGATCCGCTGGGACATCGACAGGGACGTCATCCGTGGCCGCACGTTCGACTACTCGGGCCACTTCCTCCCCGATGGGCTGTCGATGATCAGCCGCCTGAAGTTCCTGGGTGCCGCCGACGCCCGGCTGCTGAGCCAGATCCAGGGCCGGACCTACGCCAACATCTTCGGGCTGGTGGAGCGGTTCATCAACGCCAAGGTGCTCGAGCTGTCCCGCGAGCACTGGCTGGGCGATCAGGTGGCGCTCGAGGCCCTGGTGGGCTTCAGCCAGGAGGAGCTCAAGCACCAGGAGCTGTTCCGGCGGCTGGAGCGGATGATGGCGGAGACGATGCCCGCGGGATACCGGCTGATGGCCGATCCGGACGCCGTGGCCTCGGCGGTCCTCGGCAAGTCCACCTGGGCGGTGCTCGCACTGACCTGCCACATCGAGCTGTTCACCCAGGCGCACTACCTCGAGTCGATCCAGCCCGAGGCCTCGCTCTCCCCACTGTTCAAGGACGTCTTCCTCTTCCACTGGAAGGAGGAATCGCAGCACGCCATCCTCGACGAGGTGGAGTGGATGCGCTGCGACCAGCGCCTCACCCCGGACGCGCGCGACCGGGCGGTGGACGACCTCATTGCCCTGGTGGGCGCGGTGGACGGCATCCTCCAGGCGCAGTCCGCCGCCGACGTCGGCTACTTCCGGGCGAACGCCAGCGAGCGATTCACCGAATTGCAGGTGAAGGAGCTGGAGCTGGGAGTGCTCCGCGCCTACCGCTGGCAGTACATCGTCTCCGGCGTGCAGCACCCGCGGTTCATGAAGCTGCTCACCGGGATGATCACCCCCGCGCAGGCCGAGCGAGTGATGAAGGCGCTCGCTCCCATCGTCAGCTGAGCCGGCTGAGCTGGGCTCCGAGCCGTTGAGCCTGAAGCTGCCCCGCGGGCGTTCAGCGGGACCGGACCGCTCGCAGCGCGAGCCCCTCGTAGAGCAGCCACGCCCCGAGGTGGCAGGTCAGGTCGGCATGGTCCAGTGCCGGGGAGATCTCGACCAGGTCCATGCCGACCAGGCGTGCGCCGGCCATTCCGCGGAGCAGCTGGAGCGCCTCGCGCGAGCTGAGCCCCCCGGGGACCGGCGTCCCGGTGCCCGGGGCGAAGGCCGGGTCGATGCCGTCCACGTCGAAGCTGACGTAGAGCGGACGGTCGCCGATGGCCTCGCGGATCTCGCGGGCGACGTCCTCGATGCCCCGCTGCTCCACCACCGGTATCGAATACCCGTGCGCGCCGTGCGCCGCGACCAGCGCACCTTCCTCGGGGTGGCCCCAGGACGCGCGCAGGCCCACCTGGAAGAGCTGACCCGGAGCGATGAGTCCCTCGGTCAGCGCATGGCGGAGCGGCGCCCCGTGGTGGAACGGCTCGCCCCAGACCTCGGGACCACTGGTGTCCAGGTGCGCGTCGACGTGCAGCACCGACAGCGGCCCGTGCGCCGCGGCGACGGCGCGCATCGCCGGCAGCGCGACCGAGTGGTCGCCACCGGCGACGAACGGCGTCGCATCGGCGGCGACGATCGCTGCCACCTCGGTCTGGACCAGGTGCCGGACGGCGGCCGCATCGAAGGGCGGGAAGGGCACGTTGCCGCCGTCCAGCGCCCGGAGGCTGCGGAACACGTCGAGCTGGTGGAACGGATGGAAGGTCTGGAGCAACGCGCTGGTCCGGCGCAGATGGTACGGCGCCAGCCGCGCGCCCGGCTGGTAGGTGACGGCCCCATCGTAGGGCACACCGAGCAGCACCGCGTCGACCCCGGCATAGGGCGTGGCACTGCCCACGTCGGCCACCGGGAGCCGGAAGAACGGCATCTGTCCGTGGCGGAGGTACTCGGCGGCGGACTGCTGGGGCATCAGCGAGCCCCCCGAGCAGCCCCGAGATCTGGAACCGCACCTCGTCGGCGCAGGCCTGCGCGGAGACGAAGCGGCGTGCATCGACTGGCTCACCGAAGCGGACCACGGCGTGGAGCGAGGGGCGGGTGGTCATCCGCCAGTAGTGCGGCAGGAACGGCGCGCCACCGACCCAGGCCGCGTCCTCGGGATGCAGGCGCAACGCCACCGGGCCCACCCGGACGCCGGCCCGCCGGGCGATGCCGAACAGCCCCCGATGGAAGGGGAGCAGCGGCCCCGAGCCGTCGGTGGTGGTCCCCTCGGGAAAGTTGAGCACCGGGACGTCCGCGGCGAGCCGGCGCAGGGCCCTCCGCAGCACCAGCGCGCCGTGGTGGGCGGAGCCGCGGCGGATGAAGAGCGTGCCCACGTGCGCCGCCACCCGGCCGAGGAACGGCCAGCCCGCGAGCTCCGACTTGGCGATGGCGGCCAGCGGGAGCAGCGCGCCGATGACGATCGGGTCCAGGTAGCCGAGGTGGTTGGAGGCGAGCACCACCGGTCCTCTGGGCACCTGACCTCGCACCGTCACGTGCACCCCGTTGATCTCCAGCAGCCGCAGGGCGAGCCGGTGGGCGGTGCGGGCGGACTGCTGGTAGCGCTCCCTCTCCGCCATTCCGGCGGGAGGGACGGTGCGGATCTCGGTGCAGAGCGCGCCGAAGCAGGCCCGAGCCCGGCGAAGGGCGCGGGTTGCCCCCGTCGCCGACTCGACCAGCGGACGCGGTTCCCGGAGCGCGAGCGGGGAGGCTCCGCTCACGCCGCCCCCCGGAGCGGTGCGCTCTCCGGCGCGACCAGCCCCAGGCGCTCGTAGCGGGCGCGGAGGGCGGCGAAGCCCTCGCGGTCGATGCGGGAGACGATGCGATCGACGCCAGGGCCGTAGAAGCTGTGCCGGACCCCAACCTCCTTGCCGCCCAGCGCCGCATGGAGCGCGCGGGCCGCGGCGTTCGACTCGTCCACGGTGAACCAGCAGCTGTCCACCCGGTCCACGAGGTAGCCCACCAGCGCCCGGAGCAGCTGCACCACCACCCGGGTCCGCTGGTAGTCGGGGACCACCGCCAGGGTGGTGCAGTAGGCCTCGCGGTCCTTCACGAAGGACAGGAGATATCCCGCAGGACGATCACCGTCGAAGGCGACGAAGCAGCTCTCGCGGAAGAACTCGCAGCACAGCCGGACGTAGTAGGGCCCGAGCAGGGCCTCGCCCTGCGCTCCGAAGACGTCCTCCTCCAGCCTCATCAGCGCGTCGAAATCTTCCGGGCAGAGCGTGCGGACGGTGTACCGCGCCATCAAGCAGTCCTCCTTCGAGGAGCGATGGGAGGCCAATATGAAGCACCGCCGTGCCAGCACGCTTGCGAGCGGGGGACATCCGGGCGACGTGTGTGACTCGTCTGGATGACGCGCGTGACACGCCTGGATGACGGGCGTCACGCGGGTCCGGTCAGCGCACGGCGGATGTGCGATTCACGCGTTTAGGGGCGGCTGATCGAGATGGCCGGGACGCGGGCCGGTGAGATGGTGTGCGCACTGATCCGCGTGGCGTTCGCTCGGCGAACGGCGGTCGTTGACGGGATCGCGACGACCGCATCGCGCCGGAAACGCCCCGCTGTCATGGGCGTGTCGGGTGATTCAGCGCCCGAAGAGGCGCTTCCGCTGCTTGACGCTCAGCGCGTAGAAGCGGTCCCGGAGCACGCGTGCCTCGGCCTCCGGAAGGTCGCCGCCGGGCTTGCCGTGGTCGAGCCTCCAGCCGATGGCCCGCGAGAGCGTGGCCGAGACCGCGGCCGAGACGTTCAGGCTGCGGGTGAAGCCGCGCATCGGAATCCAGAACGCCTCGTCCGCGGCGGCTAGCGCATCGGGGGTGACGCCGGTGCGCTCGTTGCCGAAGACCAGGGCCAGCGGACGGCCGAACTCCATCTCGAACACGCTGTGCGCGTCCTGGCGGACCGCGGAGACGCAGATGCGGTACCCGGCCGCGTGGAGCGCCCGGGCACAGGCAGCGAAGCTACGGTGACGGCGCACGTCCAGCCACTTGTCGCAGCCTTGCGTCACCTTGTCGTGCGGAGCGAAGGGCACGTCCGGGTTCTCCACCACGTGGACGTCCTGGAGCCCAAAGGCCTCGCAGCTGCGGAGCACCGCCGCCATGTTGAAGGTGTCCTCGAGCTGGTCGAGCACCACCGTCAGCCCCCGCAGCCGGCGCGAGACGACCGCGTCCACCTTCTCGCGCCGCGGCGGCAGCAGCAGCGAGTCGGCCGCCGGAGCGGGACGGGAAGGCGCGCTGCCGGACGGAGCGCGCTTCATCGCTTGCCCTTCTTCGCCGGGGGCCGGGAGCTGGCGCGGGCCGTGCTGCGTGCGGCGGTCGCGCCCTGCCCGCTGGGGCCGGAACGGCCGGGCGCTTGACGGCGGGCGGGCGTCTTTCGGCGGGGCCTCGCGTCCGGTGTCGCGCTGGTGCCGGCCCGGCCCCGGTCGGCACGTGCGTCACGGGGCGACTTCGGGCTCCCGGTAGACGGAGCGGTGGGCGAGGCCGATGCTGGCGGGAGGGTCGGCGTGACCGGGGCACCCGCGCGCGGGCGCCTCCTGGGCCGCCCGGCGCGCCCGAGCGTGGGGAGCGCGCCGCCCGACAGCACCTGCGCCACGGCGTCCAGCAGCGGCCCGAGCCCCTCCCCGGTCGCGGCGGAGATGGGGAACACCGGCACGCCCCGCCGGGCCATCGCCGCCTGGAACGGCGCCAGGCGCTCGCGCGCCTCCGGGAGGTCGATCTTGTTGGCCGCGATGAGCTGCGGCTTCCCCGCCAGCTCAGGGCTGTAGCGCGCGAGCTCCCGGTCGAGCACGTCGAGATCGCGCAGCGGCGCGCGGTCCTCGCCGGGCGCCGAGAGGTCCACCAGGTGGATCAGCACCCGGCAGCGCTCGACGTGGCGGAGGAACTGGTGCCCCAGTCCGGCGCCTTCGGCCGCGCCCTCGATGATCCCGGGGATGTCCGCCAGGACGAAGGACACCCCGTCCTTGTAGGGGACCACACCGAGGTTCGGCACCAGGGTCGTGAACGGGTAATCGGCCACCTTCGGCCGCGCGCGGGACACCCGGGAGATGAGCGTGCTCTTCCCGGCGTTGGGGAACCCGAGCAGCCCCACGTCGGCGAGCAGCTTCAGCTCCAGTACCAGACGCCGCTCCTCACCCGGCTTGCCGTCCTGGGCGAAGCGCGGCGTCTGCCGGGTGGAGGTGGCGAAGTTCATGTTGCCGAGCCCCCCGCGGCCGCCCCGGGCGACGACGGCCCGGGCGCCGGGCTCGGCGAGGTCGGCCAGGAGCTCGCCCGAGTCCTGGTCGCGGATCAGCGTCCCCACCGGGACCCGCAGGACGAGGTCCTCGGCGGAGGCCCCGTTCATGTCGCTGCCCATGCCGTGCTGGCCGTTCTTCGCCCGGTGGTGCTGCTGGTACCGGTAGTCCAGCAGGGTGGTCAGCCCGGTGTCCGCCTCGAAGACGACCGACCCGCCGTTGCCTCCATCACCGCCCGAGGGACCGCCCCGCTCGACGAACTTCTCACGGCGGAAAGCGACGGCGCCGTTCCCGCCGTCCCCGGCCTTCACCTGGATGGAGACCTGGTCGACGAACTTCACGGCACGCCTAGGGTGCTGCAGCCACGCCCGGATGCTCCGGGTGCTGGATCAGGCGCTGGCCGGCGCCTGGGGGTAGACCGAGACCTTCTTCCGGTCCTTGCCCAGACGCTCGTACTTCACGACGCCGTCGACGGTCGCGTACAGGGTGTAGTCGCGGCCGAGGCGGACGTTCGAGCCCGGGTGGATGACGGTGCCCAGCTGGCGGACGAGGATGCTGCCGGCGTGAACGCTCTCGCCGCCGTACACCTTGACCCCGCGCCGCTGTCCGGCCGAGTCGCGCCCGTTGCGCGAGCTGCCCTGTCCCTTCTTGTGAGCCATGGTCCGATTCCTGGTTGGGCCCGGGGGTCAGCCCGCGACCGAGACGACCTTCACTTCGGTGTAGGGCTGCCGGTGGCCCTTGCGACGCGTCCAGCCTTCCTTCTCCTTCCGGAAGTGCAGCACGCGGCGGTACCTGTCCTGGGCGAGGATCTTCCCCACCACCTTCGCCCCGTCCACGAGCGGACGGCCGGCCTTCGGGGACTCCGTCCCGCCCAGCCAGAGCACCTCGGCGAAGGTGATCTCGCTGCCGACCTCGCCGGGAACCTTCTCGATGCGGACGACATCGCCCTCGGCGACGCGGTACTGCTTACCGCCGGTGCGGATGACTGCGTACATCTGGACCTTGCCCCTGTCGTGAAAGGGCCGAGCGAATAGCCCGCAACCCCCCGGAAGTCAAGGCGGATGCCGGCCGTCGGAGGCCACCGGGGCGATCGGGGGGCGGGCCTCGCAACACCCGGCCCGGGTGGGGTCCTCCGCTCATGCTCTCCATGAATCGTCGCGAGGTCATCTTCCGGATCGGCGGGGTGCTCCTCGCCCTCCCTGCCTCCCGGGTGCTGATGGCATGCGGTGACAGCGGCGGGGGCACGAGCCCTCAGTCGCTGACCTTCACCTCGTCGAACGACCTGGGGCACACCCACACCGTGAGCCTCCAGCTGAGCGAGATCAGCAGTCCCCCGACCGCCGGGGTCACCAAGACGACCTCGAACGACCTGGCTCACACCCACATGGTCAGCCTGACCGCCGCAGACCTGGACACGATCAACCAGGGCAACACGGTCACCAAGACCACGACCAACGAGGACAACCACACGCACACCTTCGCGTTCCGGAAGAGCTGAGCGGCGGCGCCCGACCGGCCTGGTCCTGGGCGAGGCCGCTCGAACGGAGATCGAGCCCAGGTGTCCCGAGGAGCGCGCTGGCTCTGAGCCGACGCGAGGGCTCCGGGGCGTGCGGCGGGATGGCTTGATCCCGCCTGGCCTCAGCCTCGACGGCAGGTGGGTTGCCACAGCGCGAGGCCCACACGACGCGCGGGTCCGGCAGTCCGGACAGCAGCACTCGCGACAATCCTGAAATCCGCGGGTCGGCGGACACCCCGGAACGTGGAATTGCATCCTGCATCCCTGAACGATCTCTCCGGTGGGCGGGGGGGTCGTGCGGGTACGCCTTGCTCGAACGTGGAAGGGTCCGTTTCGGAACGTGGAATTGCATCCTGCATCCCTGAACCGCACTCCACGTTCCCGGGGCCTCACTTCGCGGCCTGACACGACCGCTGCCCGCCACCCCCTCCGGACGGAGAGATTGTTTCGGGACGTGAAACGCAATCCAGCGTTCCCGCGGCCCGCGTTCGTGCCCGCTTCCGGCCCACGCTGACCGACGCGGAGTTCCGTGAAGTCCGCGGGTCGGGACGCAACCCGCAACCATCTGTTGCAACCCGCCCGCGCTCCGAGCGGAGGCCAGCGCGACCGAGGCAGTGCCGCCGAACCCCGCCGCACCGCCGTTCCTACGGGCGCTCCTCTTCCGGAGCCGCACGCCCGCTCGCGCACCGTCGATCCATCGAGCCACGCAACGTCGGTGCCCGCCCTCGCGGCTCGGCGCCTCAGTCCCCGAGCTTCGCCTTCAGCGCGGCGTTGACCAGGGCCGGGTTCCCCTTCCCCTTCATCGCCTTCATCACCTGGCCGACGAGGAAGCCGAACACCTGCTTCTTCCCCGCGCGGTACTTCTCCACCTCGCCAGGGTTCGCCGCCAGCACCGCGTCCACCGCGGCCTCGACCGCGCCCGAGTCCTGGACCTGGATCAGCCCCTTCTCCTGGGCGATGTCCTTGGGCGGCCGCCCGGTCCGGAACATCTCGGCGAATACGTCCTTCGCCGCGTTGTTCGACAGCTCGCCACCGTCGACCAGCGTGAGCAGCGCGGCGAACTGCTCGGGCGAGAACCGGAGGGCGGAGAGCTCGGCGGACTCCTCCTTGAGGAGCCGGAGGAGCTCGCCGGTGAACCAGTTGGCCAGCTTCTTCGCCGGCCCCCCGTATGCCCCCTGGACCTTCTCGAAGAGATCCGCCAGCGCACGGTCCCCGACCAGGATCTTCGCATCGTACGCCGGAAGCCCGTAATCGCTGGTGAAGCGGTGCAGCTTCGCCCGCGGCAGCTCCGGGAGCTCGCGCTCGATCCGCTCCACGTACCCCGGTGGGATGCGCAAGGGCGGCAGGTCCGGCTCGGGGAAGTAGCGGTAGTCGTGCGCCTCCTCCTTGCTGCGCATGCTCCGCGTCTCGCCCCGGACGGCGTCGAACAGCCGGGTCTCCTGGGCGACCTTCCCGCCCTCCTCGAGGCGCCTGACTTGACGTTCGATCTCGTAGTCGATGGCCTTCTGCACGAAGCGGAAGGAATTGATGTTCTTCAGCTCCACCCGCTGCCCGTACCGGGTCGCGCCCTTGCGCATCACCGAGACGTTGGCGTCGCAGCGGAAGCTCCCCTCCTCGAGGTTTCCATCGTTGACCTCCAGGTAGACCAGCACGTCGCGGAGCGCCTTGAGGTACTCCGCGGCCTCGGCGCTGGAGCGGATGTCCGGCTCGCTGACGATCTCCACCAGCGGGACGCCGGAGCGGTTCAGGTCCACCAGGCTCTCGCCCCCGCCCGGGTCGTGGACGTTCTTCCCCGCGTCCTCCTCGAGGTGGATGCGGAGGATGCGAATCCGCTTCGGGCCGTCGTCGGTGTCGATCTCCAGCGCGCCGTGCTCGCAGAGCGGCTGGTCGTACTGGCTGATCTGGTAGCCCTTGGGGAGGTCCGGGTAGAAGTAGTTCTTCCGGGCCCAGATGCTGACCGGATTGATCCGGCACTCCAGCGCCCGGCCGGTCCGCACCGCGTACTCCACCACCTTCTCGTTCAAGACCGGAAGCACACCCGGCATCCCCAGGCACACCGCGCAGGTGTGGGCGTTGGGTGGGGCGCCGAACTCGGTGGAGCAGCCGCAGAAGATCTTGCTCCGGGTCAGGAGCTGCGCGTGCACCTCGAGCCCGATGACCGGCTGAAAATCGGACACGCTCATGCGGACCCCAGGGGCGGCGTGCGCCGGTGGAAGTCGTGCTCGCGCTCGAAGGCCCTGGCGATGCGGAGCACCCGCGCCTCGTCCCAGGGCCGGCCGAGGATCTGCAGCCCGACGGGCAGGTTGGCCCGGGTGAAGCCGCAGGGCAGGTTGAGCCCGGGCAGCCCGGCCAGGTTGCAGGGCAGGGTGAACACGTCGTTCAGGTACATCGCCAGCGGGTCGCTCACCTTCTCCCCGATCCGGAAGGCCGGCGTGGGCGAGGTGGGCGCGAGCACCGCGTCCACGGCACGGAACGCCTCGACGAAGTCTTGCTTGATGAGCGTGCGGACCTTCTGGGCCTTCAGGTAGTAGGCGTCGTAGTAGCCGGCGGAGAGCGCGTAGGTGCCGAGCATGATCCGCCGCTTCACCTCGAGCCCGAAGCCCTGGTCGCGGGTGCGTCCGTACATCGACAGGAGATTCTTCGCCTCGGCGGCCCGGAGCCCGTAACGGACCCCGTCGTACCGGGCCAGGTTGCTCGAGGCCTCCGCCGGAGCCACCAGGTAGTAGGTGGCCAGGGCGAATCTCGTATGCGGCAGTGAGACCGGGACCAGCTCGGCCCCGAGCTTCTCCAGCGCCCGCGTGGCTGCCTCGACCGCAGCACGGACCTCGGGGTCCATTCCCGGGAGCTCGAAGTATTCCCGGGGCAGCCCCAGCTTCATCCCCTTCACCCCGGACTCGATCTCCGCCAGGTAGTCCGGCGCCTTCACCGGGGCCGAGGTGGAGTCGTTCGGGTCGTGCACCGCCAGCAATTGAAGCAGCGCTGCGCAGTCCGGCACGTCCCGGGTCATCGGGCCGACCTGGTCGAGCGAGCTGGCGAAGGCCACCACGCCGAACCGCGACACCCGTCCGTAGGTCGGCTTCAGGCCCACGGTCCCGGTGAGCGCCGCCGGCTGACGGATGGAGCCGCCGGTGTCGGTCCCCAGGGCGCCAAAGACCATCCGGGCCGCGACCGCCGCCGCCGACCCGCCCGAGCTGCCGCCAGGACTGGTCTCGAGGTTCCAGGGGTTGCGGGTGGGGAAGTACGCCGAGTTCTCGGTGGAGCTGCCCATCGCAAACTCGTCCATGTTCAGCTTGCCGAGGATGGGCGTCCCCGCCGATTTCAAGAGCTTCACCACCGTCGCGTCGTAGGGGGCGACGAAGCTCTCGAGGATCCGGGAGCCGGCGGTGGTGCGCAGCCCCTCGGTCAGGAAGAGGTCCTTGAGCCCGATGGGCACGCCGTCCAGCGGACCGGTCCGAGTTCCCTGCTTGCGCCTGCGGTCCGCCGCCTCGGCCTGGGCCAGCGCCCCCTCCCGGTCCACCCGGAGGAACGCCTTCACCTTCCCGTCGAACCGTTCCACCCGGTCGAGGCAGGCGCGCACCGCGTCCACGCTGGACAGCTCGCCCGACCCGAGCTTCTTCCCCAGCTCGAGCATGCTCAGTTCGGTCAATTCCATCGCTTCACTCGATGATGCGCGGCACGGCGAAGCTGGTCCCCACCTTCGCCGGCGCGTTGCCCAGCGCCTTCTCCGGCGGGAAGGACGCACGCACTTCGTCGGCCCGCCAGGGGGCCACCTCTCCCGCGGCGTGCGAGGTGGGCTCGACGGTGGAGGTGTCCACCCGCGACAGCTCGGCCACCGCGTCGAGGATGGCGCTGAGCTGGGTGCGCATCAGCGTCTCCTCCTCGGCGGAGAGCGAGAGCCGGGCCAGGCTGGCCACGTGCCGCACCTCTTCCAGGGTGAGCGACATGGTCAGTCGTTCTTGAAGATGTTCAGCAGCGCGCTCACCACCGCGTGCCGCTGCTCGGGGGACTGGAGCTGCTTCTGGAAGTGCGCCAGCTCCCCGGCGTCGATCCACAGCCCCTTGCAGTTGAAGCAGGTGTCGAGGTCCACCTCGCCCCGCTTCAGGGTGTGGAGGTCGAAGCCGCACTTGGGGCACTTCATGTAGTGGAGCGTGCGGAGCGCCTCCTTCTGCTGCTCGGCCATGACCTGCGCCTGCTGGAAGGCCAGCTTCCGCTTCTTCTCCACGTCCTCGCGGGCGAAGTACTCGTCCTCTTCCTTCGAAGGCTTGTCCAGCATGGTTCTTCCCTTCTGCCCCGATTACCGAAGAGCGTTCAAGGCCTCGCGCGCCCGCGACGCCTCCGCACCCTCGGGTGCGGCCTGCAGGTAGCGCTGGTAGGCGTCGGCAGCTTCCGTGGTCTGTCCCGCCCGCCGGTATGCCTCGCCGAGCCAGAACTCGGCCACTGAATAACGCGGATTGGCCGCCAGTGCGCGACGGAACGCCGAGACCGCCGAGCGGGCCTCCCCCAGGTCGAGCAACGCCAGGCCCTGCGCAGCGTATCCCTCGGGGCGATCGGGCTCGAGCTCGATGGCCCGGGCGTACGTGTCGACGGCCGCCCGGGCGCGCGCGTGCTGGCGCTCCCGGTCACCCTGCGCCATCCATTGGTCGAAGGTTCGCGCCCGGGGCGGGGAGACACTGGCGACGGTCGCCGGGCGCGTGGAGGTACCGGGCCCGGGCGGTTCCACGGACCCGTGGGAGGGACCGGGGGGCGCGCTCCCGCCCGTTCCGGCGTCGACGGCTGCAGCGGGCGGCGTGGCGCCCCCGGTGCCTCCATCCGCCCGCCCGGCCATCCCCGCCAGCAGCTCCTCCTTCGCCCGTCGCTCGCGCTCCTCGACCTCGGCCTCGGCCGCGGCACGGGCCTGCTGCCCGTCCAGCAGCCGGGCCCGCTCCGCCTCCTGCCGGAGCTTCTCCTCCTGCGCCGGGACCCAGATCTGGAAGTAGGCCGCTGCCGCCACGCCCACGGCGCCCAGCACCAGCACCGCCGCCACCCAGGGCGCCTTGCTCCGATACCTCGGGGGCTCCCACCCGTCGGCGTCGTCCACCGCGCCCGGGTCGACGCCCAGGCCCGCCCGCCGGGTGAACTGCGGCTGGTCCGCCTCCTCCGTCTGCTCCTGGGGCTCGACCGGGCCCTCGGGCATCGGCGCATCGTCGGGCGAAGGCCGGGTCGCCTCCCGGATCTCCTCGAGCGAGAAGGCCGACGGGGGGCCCGTGCGCGGCGTGTCCGCGGGCGATGCCGCGGCCCGGGGCGCCGCCTCGGGGGCGTCGAAGCCCGGCTCGGGCCTGCGTGCCACTTCCGGCGGGGGCTCGATCGGCGTCTCGAGACGGATGGGGGTGGGGGTCGACGTCGGCTCGGGCGGCCGGGCGCGGTCCGCGGCCCTCAGCTCCTCCTCGAGCCGCGAGGGCGCCTCGTCCGGTAGCTCGGCCCGGCGCAGGCGCTCCTCCAGCGCGTGAACCCGGTCCACCTCGTCGAGGAGCAGGAAGAAGGGCTGCAGCTCGGCGATGTCGCCCAGCCGCTTCCAGTGGTCGCCGTGGAGGCTGATCTCGTCGTCGCGGCCGAACTTCCGCTCGACGATCCACTTCTGCATGGAGGTCAGCTCGCGGAAGGCGATCATCCGGCCGCCCGGGCTCCGGACGCGCCAGGCCGGCTTCTCCACGACCGGAGGCGGCACGGCGGTGGACTCACCCCCCGCGCCGACCGCCTCGGTCATGAGGAAGACCTTCTTCCGGACGCGGAAGACGTGGCCACAGGTGGTGCAGCGCACGGTGGTCCCCGCCTCGGAGACCCGCGCGTCGTCGAGCTCGTACAGCGTCTTGCACCGCTCGCAGCGGACGTCCATGCCCTGGAGCGTCTGTGCATGGCACAGGGCTGGAAAATTGACCACCCCCGGCCCTGGCTCGACAGTCGACTGCTGCTTCAGGTCGTAACAGGTAGCCCCACTCGGGGGCGAGGGAGCGGTACGTCATGGCGGCCAGACGGCCCCGTCCGGAGAAGAAGATCCTGTCGAAGCAGGAGGTCTCGTCGCGCAAGAAGGCACTGGCCGTTCGGCGCGTCGAGGGGACCGGGGTGGGTCACCGGGCACTCCTGGGTGTGGCGCTCCTTGCCCTGTCGTCCCTGGCGCTGGTTGCCCTGCTGACAGAGCCCGGACCGGGGGCCCTGCGCACCGCGCACAACGGAGCCGGCCCGGTGGGGCACGCCCTGGCGGCGCTTCTGGGTGGATTCCTGGGCATCGCCGCCCCGGCCATCCCGTTCGCCGGCGTCTATGTCTCGGGCGTCCTCCTGGTCGGCAAGCGGGAGAAGCGGCGCCTCTTCCAGACCCTGGCAGCACTGGTGCTGCTGGTCGCGACCTGCGTGCTGGTCCAGCTCGGGCTGGGCACGCCTGGTCTCCACCCCCGAAACCCGCCCGGCGGGGTCCTCGGGGTGGTGGTGTCGGCATGGCTGGTGGACCAGTTCGAGGTGCTGGGGACGGCCATCGTCGTCTCGGCGGTGGCCTTCGCGGCGATGCTGGTGGCCACCCACTTCGCACTGCTCCGGGGCCTGGCGGCGCTGGGGCACCTGGTCGGCGAGCTGGCGACGAAGGCGCGGGGCGCGCTGGTCGCGGCCTGGGCAGCGCAGAAGAAAGGCTGGGCCGCCCGGGTCGAGTCGCGGGCCGCGGCGAAGCTGGAGGAGGCGGCGTTCCTCGCCCAGCTCGAGGCCGACGAGGAGGAGCTGAGCCAGGCCGAGTCGGAGGCGCTGGAGGCCGAGGAGGTTGCCGAGGAGGCGCTCCGGCTGGCGCGTGACTCCGAGAGCAAGGCGCTGGAGCGCTCCAGGGGCCCGGCCTCGGGCACCGCGCTGGCGCCCGGAGCGGACCCGGTCTGGACGCGCGAGCTGGCCGCCGGGGCAGCCCCTGCGCCCGAGGCTCCCAGGCGGCGGCGCAGGGGCGATCAGCAACCGGAGATCGTCACTCCCCCGGCAGCCGTGGGCACCAGCCTCGTGCCGATGGCCACTGCCGCGGTGGGGGTGGCGGTGGCGGCTGCCGAGGAGGTCATGCCGCTGGCGGCCATCGTGCCCAGCCCGCCCCGGGCCCCGCTGATCGTCGAGCCCAAGGCACCGCCGAAGCCGACCAAGCACAAGGAGCAGAACCAGTTCGAGTTCGTGGGGGGCCGTACCCAGTTCACCCCCCCACCGCTGGACGTGCTCGACTTCGACCGGCCCGAGCGCAGCGCCCTGGACAAGGAGGTCTTCCTCAGCACCGCGGAGAAGCTTCGCGCCAAGCTGGCCGACTTCGGCATCGTCGGTGAGGTGGTGGAGATCCGCCCCGGCCCGGTGGTCACGATGTACGAGTTCCTCCCCGGCCCGGGGATCAAGGTCTCGAAGATCGCCGCGCTCGCCGACGACCTGGCGATGGCCATGGAGGCGATGCGGGTGCGCATCGTGGCGCCCATTCCCGGCAAGGGCGTGGTGGGCATCGAGGTGCCCAACCGGGACCGGGAGACGGTCTACCTCAAGGAGATCGTCGAGCAGGACGTGTTCCAGCGCTCGAGCAGCAAGCTGACCATGGCGCTGGGCAAGGACATCGAGGGCATGCCCTACGTGCTGGATCTGGCCAAGGCGCCGCACGTCCTCGCCGCGGGCACCACCGGCTCGGGCAAGTCGGTGGCGGTCAACTCGATGGTGATGAGCATCCTCCTCAAGGCCACGCCCGAGGAGGTCCGCTTCATCATGGTGGACCCGAAGATGCTCGAGCTGAGCGTCTACGAGGGCATCCCCCATCTGCTGCTCCCGGTGGTCACCGATCCCAAGAAGGCGGCGCTGGCGCTGCGCTGGGCGGTGGAGGAGATGGAGCGGCGCTACCAGGTGCTGTCCGAGGCGGGGGTGCGGAACATCGCCGGCTACAACAAGCTGGTGGAGAGCGCGAAGGGCAACGCGCGGGTCCTGCTGGAGAAGAGGCGCGAGACGCCGAAGCCGCAGAAGGCTGCCTCGCTCCTGGTGGTGGACGTGGGCGAGGGCGAGTCGGAGGAGGAGGCGATTGCCCGGGCGAAGGAGGAATCGCTCGGGGTTCCCTCACCGCACGCCGCCGCCGAGGACCCACGCGCCAGCCTCGAGGGAGAGCCGCAGGCCGCCGGCGATCTGGACGAGGAGAAGGCCGCCGGGCCCGCGGCGGAGGAGAAGCCGAAGGAGCTCAAGAAGCTCCCCTACCTGGTGGTGATCATCGACGAGCTGGCGGATCTGATGATGGTGGCCAGCCGCGAGGTCGAGACCTCCATCGCCCGGCTGGCGCAGATGGCGCGTGCGGCCGGCATCCACCTCCTGGTCGCGACCCAGCGGCCGTCGACGGACGTGGTCACCGGGGTCATCAAGGCGAACTTCCCGACCCGGATCAGCTTCATGCTCCGCAGCAAGCCGGACTCGATGACCATCCTCGGGACGGTGGGCGCCGAGTCACTGCTGGGCATGGGCGACATGCTGCTGATGCCGCCGACCAGCGCCAACATGGTGCGGGTGCACGGCGCCTTCGTCAGCGAGATTGAGATCAAGCGCGCCGTCGACCACCTCAAGGCGCAGGGCAAGCCGGTCTACGACGAGAGCATCCTCCGACCGCGCGAGGAGGACCTGGCCGACGGCGGTGCCGACGACGAGCTGAGCGACGAGCTCTACGACCAGGCGCTGGCCACGGTGAGCGAGATGCGGCAGGTGAGCATCTCCATGCTCCAGCGGAAGATGCGCATCGGGTACAACCGTGCCGCGCGGATGATCGAGCGCATGGAGCGCGACGGGGTGGTCGGCCCGGCCGACGGCGCGAAGCCGCGGGAGGTGCTGCTCCGACCACTGGGCGAGATGCCGGGCGCGGGCGTCGGCTGAGGAGTGCCGGGGGAGCGCCCTCGCCTGCCGCCGTGACCTGTACAGCCGGACACGTTCTCCGCCGAACGTTGCGCGCCTGGGTCCTCGGGTCCACCCGGAGGTGACCGCTCGCGCGCCGGCGTGCGAGATTCCTCGTCCGATGCCTGTCCGAGAAGGCGACGTCCTCGACAATCGATTCGAGATCGCGCGCACCGCGGCCAGCGGAGGGGATCGGCACCGTCTTCCGCGGGACCGATCGCCAGACCGGCAGTCTGGTGGCGGTGAAGACGGTCCGGGCGGCCGCCGGGGCCGAGCGGTTCGGCCGCGAGGTCGAGCTGCTCTCCGCGCTCCGGCACCCCGGCATCGTCGCCTACCTCGGGCACGGGCGTACCCAGGACGAGCTCTACCTGGTCATGGAATGGCTCGAGGGCGAGGACCTGGCGACCCGTCTCGCCGGCGCGGAGGTCAGCGCTCCGGAAGCGCTGGAGATCGCCTGCCAGGTCGCGGCTGCCCTCGCGGTGGCGCACCAGCAGGGCATCGTGCACCGCGACATCAAGCCGTCCAACGTCTTCCTCGCCGACTGGCGCCTGGATCGAGTCAAGCTCCTCGACTACGGGATCGCCCGGCGGGCGGGCATGGAATCGCTCACCGGCACCGGGTCGGTCGTGGGAACTCCGGCGTACATGGCACCGGAGCAGGCCCGCGGGCGCCGGGACGTCGATGCCCGTGCGGACGTCTACGCGCTGGGTGCCCTGCTGTTTCGCTGCCTCGCCGGTCGGCCTCCGTTCGAGGGAGCGACTCCGGACGAGCTGATCGCCGCCGTGGTCCATCGCCCCGTCCCACGCCTCCGTGAGCTGCTCGAGGTGCCGCCCGAGCTGGACGCCTTGGTGGCGCGGATGCTGGACAAGGACCCCAGACGCCGGCCGGCCGATGGCGCCGCGGCCTGGGCGGCGCTGTTTGCCATCGACCTCGGGGCGGCCGAGGGGAGCGCCGAGCTCCCTCCGGGGCCCCCGCCCGGCTCGGAATCCCCCACCAGGCCCGGCTGGGCCACGCCGGCCACCGGCGAGCGCACCCCGGGTCAGGGGAAGGTCTCCTCCATCGCGGTGCTCTCGTTTCTCGACATGAGCTCGTCCGGAGATCAGGGCTACCTGTGCGATGGGATCGCCGACGAGCTGATCAACACCCTCACCAAGGTCCGGGGCCTCCGGGTCGCCGCCCGGAGCACGTCGTTCCAGTTCAAGTCGCAAGCCGCGGACGCGCGGGCAATCGGCGCCCGGCTTGGGGTGGACGCGATCCTCGAAGGTGGCGTGCGCAAGTCGGGCGACCGCCTCCGGGTCACGGTGCAGCTGGTGGACGTCCACGATGGCTCGCCGCGCTGGTCGCACCGCTTCGACGGCAAGCTCGACGACGTCTTCGACATCCAGGACCAGATCGCCTCCAGCGTGGCCACGGCGCTGCGGGGGATGCTGAGCACGCACGAGCTGGATGCCCTGCGCCGCCCGGGAACGACCGTGGAGGCCTACGAGCACTTCCTGCGCGGGCGGCAGCTCTTCTACAACGTCAACACGATCTCTCTGGAGGCGGCGGAGCGGGAGTTCCGGCGGGCCATCGAGATCGACCCGAGCTACGCACCGGCCTATGCCGGGCTGGCGCAGATCCATGGGTGGAAGGTCGAGTGGCTGGCGGGAGACGAGGAGGTCCGGAAGGCCGCCGATGTCGCCAGCCGTCGCGCGCTCGAGCTGGGACCGGAGCTGTCGGAGTCGCACGTCGCCCGGGGGGCGGTGCTGGCCATGGAGCGGAACTACACGACGGCGGCGCAAGAGTACGATGAGGCAATCCGCCTGAATCCGGGCTCCTTCGATGCCCATTACATGTATGCCCGTTGCTGCGTCCAGTCGGGGCAGCTGGCCGAGGCGGTCGAGCTGTTCCGTCGAGCTGCAGAGATCCGGCTGGAGGACTTTCAATCCTCGATCCTCATGGACGTCCCGCTTCGGCGGCTGGGGCGGCTGGAGGAGGCATCCGCCGCCCGCCGCGAGGGCCTCCGCCGGGTGAAGCGCCAGCTCGAGCTCGAGCCGAGCAACGTCCGGGCGCTGGCCCTAGGCGCCGGCGCCCTGATGGACGAGGGGCAGCGCGAACGCGCACTGGAGTGGGCCGCCCGAGCGGTCCAGATCGCCCCGGACGAGCCGAATGTGATCATCAACGCCGCCTGCATGTACGCCCGGGCGAACATGAAGGACGAGGCTCTGGCGTGCCTGGAGAGGACCTTCGGCCGAGGAATCGGCAAGCGCGACTGGATCGAGAACGATCCGGACTACGACTTCCTCCGGGATGACCCCCGGTTCCGGGCGCTGGTGTCCAAGCTGCGCTGAGCGGGATGCCAGCGGGCGGTCGTGCTAGCCGGCGACGCCCACTGTGAGCCAGGCGTTCATCGGAAACTGCACCGGACCCTCCCCCAGCACGGCGGCCATGGCCTGGCGCGCGGCCGCGGACAGTGGCGCCCAGCGTTCGTCCCCGAGCCCCCGGCGCATGAGGAGGATGGGGGCCATGCTCCGCTCCATCGACTCCCAGAGCGCGTCCACCGACGGATGCGAGACGGCGGTCGAGACCGGATGAACGGTCACCTGGTCGAAGAAATCCCCCATCTCTTCGCGGCAGGCCTCGGCCGTGGTGAGGGGCATCTCGCCCTCCGCGGGACCGGCTTGCCCATGCGTCCCGGCGAACGCCTCGCGGAGCGCGCGGTCGGGATAGAACATGAGACCGAAGAGGGAGAACGCTCCGGCGTAGGCGCGGTCCGGGTAAGGGAGCGCCTGGCCGTCCCCGACCCGGGGGCTGACGGTGGTCACCCCGAGCTCCTGGAGCCGACGCTCGAGCCGGGTGATCATCTCCGGGGAGAAGTCGATCGCATCGACGGTGAACCCGGCGCTCGCGGCGGTGAGCGCCAGCGTCCCCGGTCCACAGGCCACGTCCACCACCCGCGAACCGGCAGGAGGAGCGGCGAGCCGCAGGGCCTCCTGGGCGAAGAAACGGAAGGTGGGCAGGACCTCGGCCTCGTAGGCGGAGGCGACGAGATTCCACGGAATGGGGGTGGCGAGCGGCGAGGGTGAGGTCATCAGAAGGCTCGGGCCGGGAGCTTGCCTCGCGCTCGGGGGACTTTGTTCGTCGCTTCGAGCGCAAGGTTCTCGAGCTGGCCGCAGATCGCCGCGACGGTCGCGAGGTCGAGCCGAGGGACACGTGCGACCCGGTCGCGGCTTCAGGACCCCGCTGGGCGGATGCCGTCTGCTGCCCAGAGGCGCCGCCCCCCCTTGCCCAGGCTCGTCGGGCGGCGCTGCCGTCGGAAGGCTCCGGCCGCATCGCGTCCACATCGAACCAGAGGCCGACCCGGTGCCTCGGCGTGGCGGGCATCACACCGACGTCGATCCCGCTTCCCAGCTCGGAGGACAACGTCAATCATCCGCCGCTCGCGTCGGGGCGCATGTACGTGAGGACGTGGTGCGTCAGGAGGTTCCCCGCCATGTCCATGACCGACGCCTCCCCGTAGAGGATCCGCCGCCCCGCGCGGAGGATGCGGGCCTCGGAGCGGATGTCCCCCAAGAGCGCAGGCCGGAGAAACGACGAGCTCATCTGGAGCGTCACCGCCGAAGGGTCCTCGCCGATCACCGTCATCCCGGCGATCCAGAACGAGACGTCGGCCAGGGTCATCGCGCAACCGCCCTGCAGCACTCCACCCGGCCGCTCGAAGTTGGACTGGAACGGGAGGACGAGCCGGGCGCGCCCTGCCCCCAGCTCCTCCACCCGGTACCCCCACCAGCGCCCGAAGGGACTCCCGTCGATCATGCGCTGGGCGGTCTCGAGGTCGATGAGCGCCTCTCCGAGCATCGGCGGACGCTCCTACTTGGCCGCCACGAGCGGAACGGCGCACACCCCCAGCATCAGCACGGCACGGCGCATCGGCTCCCTCCTCCGGTGAACGGCGGCCGGGAGTCAACCACGCTTGCAGCGAACGGGGTGAGACAGTAGCGCTGGGGTCTCGATGCCCCCTCGACTTCCCCTCTTCGCCACCGCCGCCCGCGGAACGGAGGACCTCCTCGCCGAGGAGCTCGCCGAGCTCGGCGCGGTCCGGGTGCGGGCCGACCGCGGCGGGGTGCGTTTCTCCGCCAATCTCCACGAGGCGCTCCGGGTCGCCCTCTGGTCGCGCATCGCCATGCGGCTCCTCTGGCCGCTGGCGGAGACCGAGGCCCAGGGCGCGCAAGGGCTCTACGACGCCGCGCATGCGGTCGCCTGGGAGGAGCACCTCGACCGGGGCGCGACGTTCGCGGTGGAGGCCACCCTTCGCGACTCGGAGCACACCCACTCGGGGTTCGTCGCGCTGAAGATCAAGGACGCCCTCGTGGACCGCCTGCGCGAGAAACGGGGTGGTCGCCCCGACGTGGACACCCGCCGGCCCGACGTGCGCGTCGTGGCCCACCTGGCCGGCACCCGGCTCTCGCTGTCGCTCGACGTCGCCGGCGCGCCCCTGAACCAGCGTGGCTATCGTGTTCGGCCCACCGTGGCGCCGCTCAAGGAGACGCTCGCCGCGGCCATCCTCCGCGCCGTCCGCTACACCGGGGACGAGCCGCTGGTGGACCCGATGTGCGGCTCGGGGACGTTCCTCATCGAGGCCGGCTTGCTCGCGGTGCGGCGGGCGCCCTCGGTGCACCGGACGTTCGGGATCGAGCGCTGGCCCACGCTGGGCGCCGAGGCGCGGACCATCCTCGACCGGCTCCGCGCCGAGGCTCGGGCCCACGAGCGGCGCGCCCCCTTCCCCATCCGCGGCTTCGACCGCTCCGGCGAGGCGCTCGAGGCGGCCCGGGCCAACGTGCGGGCGGCCCGGCTGGAGCGGGAGATCTCCCTCGCCGAGGCCGACGCCACCCGCCCGCTCCCCCTCGGGGAGCTCGACCACGGGGTCCTGGTGACCAATCCCCCGTACGGCGACCGGCTCACCCAGGGCGGGCAGAAGGGGATGAAGACCTTCTACTTCCACCTCGGCGAGCGGCTGGGCGCCCTCGACGGATTCCGGCTGGCCATCCTCTCCGGGAACCCGGCATTCGAGGCGGCGTTCCACCACCGGCCGCTCCGGCGCCGGTCGCTCTGGAACGGTCCCATCGAGTGCGCGCTGCTCGAGTACGCGGCGCGCGGCTCAGACCCGCGGCTCGCCTCGCCGGAGCAGCCGGCCGATGTTCCCCCGGTGCGTCCAGAGAATCGCCAGGAACAGCGCCGTGGTCAGCGCAGCGGCAGCCAGCGGCGTCCCCGGCACGAGCCACGCCACCCCGACCGCGACGACCCCGGCAAGCAGTGAGCCCACCGAGCTGATGCGCAGCACCGCGAGCACCACGGCATAGGTCAGCACCGAGGCCAGCGCCGCCCGGGGCGCCAGGACCGCCAGGACCCCCAGCGCCGTGGCCACGCCCTTCCCTCCCCGGAACCCGAGCCAGGGCGGAGCGACGTGCCCGGCGAACGCGGCCAGCCCCACCAGCGCCGGCACCACCGGCCCCGGGGCCACCGCGCGCGCCAGCAAGACGGGTAGCCCGCCCTTGAGCGCGTCGAGGACCAGCACCACGGCACCGAGCCCCTTCCCCGCGACGCGGGCCACGTTGGTGGCCCCGATGTTGCCGCTCCCCTCGGCGCGGACGTCCACCCCGCGCGCTGCGCGGACCAGGAGCAGCCCGAAGGGGATGCTGCCCGAGAGGTAGCCGAGCAGCACCAGGCCGGCGGCGGTCATCGCCAGCCGAGGCGCGTCTGGACGATGACGAAGGCGTAGTTCGCCACCACCGCCGCCACCAGGGCCGCCCGACCGGCGCGCGCCTCCCGCGGCGACAGCTGCGGGACCGGGAGCGACAGCCGGAACACCCACTGCAGCAGGCCCAGCACCGCGGCCCCGGCGAGGAGGCAGCCCGCCAGCGCCCCGAGCGGGTTGGACTCGAAGGCGAAGCCGAATCTCAGGTGGGCCAGCCCGTCCGCCGCCCGGGTCAGCCCGCATCCCGGGCACGGCCAGCCGGTGTGCTCCCGGAACGTGCAGTGCCAGAACGGGAGCCGGGCGACGGGCACGAAACGGGCCACCAACAGCCCCAGCGCCCCGAGCAGCCCCAGCGCGTGGAGGAGCGTGAAGCGTCGCTCACGTGGCGTCCAGTGGAGCGTCATCCGGTGTCCTAGAGCGACTGCGAGCCGCCTCCGGCCATGCTCCCCACCATCCCGGCGACGGCGGCGATGACCGCCGAGGCGAGGGCTCCACAGCAGCAGACGAGGACCACGAAGGGCAGCAGCACGATGCCCGCCGCCTTGCCCATGCTCGTCTCCTGGAGGCTGGAGACCCCGAAGATGGCGAGGACCAGGGTGTAGAGGCTCGCCAGGACGCCGAAGCAGGGGACGATGCCTAGCAGGTTCGGACCGCTGGCGTAGCAGAGGGCGCGCACCGTCGCGCCGTACCCGTTCCGCGCCGCCCCGAAGAGCATCGCCACCAGATGCAGCACGCCCGCCCCGGCCAGGACGAACAGGGGATACAGCAGCAACGAGACCAGCAGCGAGCCGACACCCGCCCCCCCGGAGAAGGCGCGCATCGCGGTCTCCATCTGCGGGTCGCCGCCGAAGTTGCTGGGGGGACGGAACATCCCCAGCCCCACGAAGGGCAGCCCCACCGCCACGGTGATGCCGTAGATGATCCACGCGTAGTACAGCGCCTCGCTCCACGGCACGTCGGGGCGAACGGTGGGGAAGAACGCCTGCGGCGACAGCACGCTCCGCTTCCAGGTCTCGAAGAAGCCCTGGACCAGGCCAATCTCCCGCCGGCGCTCCCAGGGAGTCAGCTCGCGGTGCCCGGGGATGGGTCCGCCTCCCGGGGGAGGTTCACCGGTGAACCGGCCTCCGCCGAAGCCTGCGCCGGCCCCACCGCCGCCCGCCGGAGGCTGTCCCCAGGTATCCGGGACGGGTGGCCGCGCATACGGCTCCGGCACGTCCACCTGCTGCCCGCAGTTCGGGCAGAACTGGATGCCGCTCCGGTCTGTGGTGAAGACGGTGGAACAGCGGGGGCAGCGGGCTTCCATGAGTCCTCCCTCGCGTGGGCGCCGAGCCTAGACAGCCGCCCTTCCCCGTTGGAAGGTCAAACCGTGGCGCGCGCGTACAGCATGCAGGCGGTGCAGCACGCGGCCGCCCGTGCCGTCGGGCTCGTCCGCGCATTCCTCCTCGCCGAGGTGGCGGGCTCGCAGGTGCACGACGTCCAGGAGGACCCGCGCTTCCAGCACCGGGGGGTGGATCTGCTCTGGGAGCGTCCCGGCTCCGACGTCCTCGGGGTCGAGGTGAAGGGCGATCGGCAGGGCGGCCGGCGCGGCACCTACTTCCTCGAGCTGATCTCGAACGCGGAGAAGGACACCCCGGGGTGCTTCCTCTACAGCAGCGCGGACCTCCTGGCGTACGTGTTCCTGGACCGCCGGGAGCTGCATCTCTTGCCCCTCCCCGCGGTCCGCGCCTGGTTCCTGGCCCGCTCGGGCGAGTTCCCGCTCCGGCAGGCCCGGACGCGGATTGGTCCGGCGCAGTACACGACGGTGGGGGCAGCGGTGCCGGCCCGGAGGCTCCTCTCCGAGGTCCCAGGGGCGCGGCGGCTCGAGCTGGCCCCGGTTCGTCCCGTCGGCGGCAGGACGGCACCTTGAGGCCCCGGACTACTCGCTGGATGCATGGTAACAATCGGCCCGGGGGAGAGGCCCAGGGAGTGTCCTCGATGATGCACCGCGCGCTGCTCGCCCTGCCCTTCCTCCTCGCCGGCTGCTCCTCCGAGCTCGATTTGGTTCCGGACGGGGGCTTCCCTCCGGCCTGCTTCGCGCCCTCCGACGGGGGCGTGTTCGCCAGAGGGCTGTCCGCACCGGTCCCCGGGTGTGCCGCGCCACCAGGCACCGTCGGGGTCCTCGACCTCGCCACGCTGGGGTGGGCGCCGGTGGGCGGGCTGCTGGTCGTCCCGGCCTCCGATCCCGGGACGGCGCTTCCGGTGGTGTTCGTGTTTCACGGCGCGGGGGGAAGCGGGGCCGGGGTCCGCGCTCGGTTCGCGCTGGAGGGTCCCAGCGACGGCGGCGCCATCCTCGTCTACCCCAACGCAGTCGAGGGAACCTGGGACATCACCCGCTTCTCGCCGGACGGGCGGCAGGTGGACCGGCTCATCCAGCTGCTCTCGGAGCGCTACTGCATCGACCCGGACCGCGTGTACCTCACCGGGTTCAGCGCGGGCGCGGTCTTCACCCTGTACCTGGGGTGCAACGTGCCCGGCGCGTTCCGCGGCATGGCCGCGGTGGCGGGGAGCGACTCGAGATTTGACACCCGCTGCTGCCAGGGACCGATCTCGGCCATCTTCATCCACGGCACTCAGGACAGCGACATTCCGCTCATCGAGGGACGGCGCGCGCGGGGGCACACCCTGGCCCGGGACCAGTGCAGCGGGAGCACCGCACCGGACGGCCCGCACTGCGTCGGCCACGCCTGCCCGGCGCCCTGGGCCGTCGACGCGTGCGAGTGGGACGGTGACCATGACATCCCGGACTGGGCCGGGGCGGAGATCTCCCGTTTCTTCTCGCTGTCCCCCTGACCGGCGCCGCCGGCTCAGGCGACGGGTGCCGCCACTGGCCGCCCGTCCACCCGCGGCCAGTCGGTGGCCGAGCGCCGCCCGTCTGGCACCCGGGCCCGAAGCGAGGGGATGCAGCCGCGCTGGGCGAAGGCGCGCTTCCAGGCCGAGAAGCTGCCCCCGGCGAGCCAGGCATCCATTGCCGCGAGCCCCGCCTCGGGACCGCACTGGGCGAGCATGTACTCCACCCAGGCCCACCGCGCGGAGGTGGGCCGCACCTCGGCCTTCCCCTTCAGCCCTCGGCGCAGCCGGTCCAGCCGTCCGTCAATCTCCCGGATTCCCGCGAACGGCGCTCCATCGAGGGGCGTGTGCCGCTTGGAGACAAAGGGCGACACTCCGAGCGCCACCGGGAGATACCCTGCCAGCTCACGGGTGAACCCCACCAGCTCGTCCACGTCGCCGTCCGTCTCCAGCGGCAGGCCCACCATCGAGTACACCTTGAGCCGCTCCATCCCGGCGGAGGCGGCGAGGCGAGCCGCGCGCACCAGCTGCTCCTCGGAGTGCTTCCGGTCGACCAGGTCCCGCATCCGCTGGCTCGCGCCGTCCGAGGCCACGGTGAGCACCCGGGCCCCACCGCGGCGGAGCGTGTCCACCAGCTCCTGGGTGAGCCGGTCCGCCCGGAGCGAGGAGACTCCCACCTCACGGCCCGAATCGACGAGGGTCCGGAGCAGCTCGACGATGCGCGGGTGGTCGGTCACCGCCGCGCCGACCAGGCCCACCCGGCGGGCGACCTCCGGGACGAGCTCCAGCACCCGCTCGGGGGGCACGGTGCGCATGCCGCCGTTCGTCGTCCGGCGCATGACGCAGTAGTGACAACCCCGGCTGCAGCCGCGCTCCGGCTCGACCAGGAACATCGAGGAGAGCTCGGTGTGGGGGGTGAGAATCTGCGACCGCGCCGGGAGCCGGGCGTCGTCTGCCCGGGTCACCTGGAGCGACACCCCGCCCCGGCCGGGCACCCGGAACCCCGGAGTCCGCGCCAGGCGGTCGAGGAGCGCCTCCCGGCCGGGTTCTGCGGCCAGGGCGTCCAACAGCTGGTGGACGAGCCCATCCGCCTCGCCCTGCACCAGCACGTCCACGAAGGGTTCCAGCGGCTCGGGGTTGGAGAAGGTCAGGGGCCCTCCGGCGACGACCAGCGGCCAGACGGTTCCTCTCTCCGAGGCCAGCACGGGGAGCCCGGACAGGGCTAGGACGTCCAGGAGCCCAGGCAGCTCGAGCTCGTAGGCCACCGAGAAGGCGAGCACGGGGAACTCCCCCACCGGGGTGGCCGACTCGAGGGTGAACAGGGGGGTCCGGCTCTCGCGGAAGGCCTCCACCTCGTCCGGCAGGAACACCCGCTCTGCGGTTGCCCCGGGGTGGGCGTGAATCTCCCGGTAGATGGTCTGGAACCCGAGCGAGCTCATCCCCACGTGGTAGGGGCTCGGGTAGCAGAGGGCCACGCGCAGGGGCGCGACCTTGTGCAGGGTCCCCTGCTCGTCGGCGAGCAAGGCCTGGCGGCGCGCGAGGAGGTCCCGGGAGGAGGTCACAGACACAGGAGGGCTAACGCGCCCCCGCCGGCGCGTCCAGGGCCCCTGGAAACGACGAACCCCGGTGACCCGCGAAAGGGCCACCGGGGCTCGAAGCGAATCCCTCTCGCTTCAGCTCACGGAGCGCTCGGATCCCAGCCGCCAAGGCTGGGGTACGGGTCGGTGAAGAAGCAGATGCCGGTGTCCGGGTCCCCGGTGTAGTCGGTGGCCCAGGCATCCTTCACGCAGTGCTGCTTGTAGAGCGAGTTGATGCCGGAGGCGAAGGGCTGCGCGAAGGGGTCGCAGTTCGGACCGTCGGCGTCCGCCTGCGTCTGCGCGCACGGCACGTAGGGGTTGAGCGCCTGCGCGGAGTAGCTCCGGGTGCAGCCTGCGTTGGTGTAGGTGACGTCCGCGGTGAACTCCGTGCCCAGGTAGAGCGCGGTGTTCAACCACGTCATCTTGGTAAAGGCGATGCTCTTGGTGGGGGTGATCTGCATCGTGCTCATGTCGGAGACGGTGCAATTCTGGTCCGCCTCCGGGAACGCCTGATCGAAGTGGCCTTTCCCGTAGAGCGTCGCGTTGGAGTCGGGCGGGTTCGGGAGGAAGGCCGTCGACTGGCGGGAGAACGCGACGATCAGACGGTCCTCGTACGGACTGAACGTCCAGCGGTCGGCGAAGATGTCCGGGGTGCTGGTCTCGCATCCCGGGGTCACCGCCGAGGTGGCCGTGAACTGGATGATGTACGGTCCGTTGGCCGAGCTCTGGAGCTGACAGTCGGCCGCCTGCATGGATCCACACCCCGCCGTGGCGAGCGCCACGGCGGCGAAGAGGCCCAGGAAGAGGAAGCGGCTCATGGTGCTTGGATTCCTGTGGAGGGCGTTCATTAGAAGGTCACCCGCAGGCTGAACCGGAACTGGCGGACCGGCTGGTAGGCGTTCGGCTGACCCCAGGTGGGGTTGGTCTGCGCGACGATGGGGTTCTGGTTGGCGTCAGGGAGGACCACGAGGCCCCTGTTGCCGGACGGATACACGTACGGCCTGGGGAGGTTGCCGTTGCCCTGAGTGCAGTTCGCGGGATCGGTCTCTCCATCCGCGCACGTCCCGCCGTACTGCTGCGGGATGTTGCCCGGGGTGGCCCCGATGATCGGACCCACGGAGTCCTGCGTGTACCGCTGGTCGCTCTGGATGGGCCGCTGCGAGTTGAAGATGTTGAAGGCTTCGACCGAGGCGGTGACGACGAGGTCCTTGGTGAACCGGTAGTTGAAGTTCACCTTCCCGTCGAGGCTGGTCACCCAGGGGAGGCGTCCGGCGCTGCCACGCACCAGGAGGTAGGCCAGGCCGTCGCCGTAGATCGGGTGCGCGCCGAGCGCGTCCACCGGGGTGCCGGAGTTGGCGTTGAACGAGCCACCGACGCTGATGCTGAAGGCCGGGGTGATGATGAACTCCTTCGCCAGGTAGATCTTGATGAAGTGGGTGATGTCGGCGCTGAGCACGCCGTCACCGTTCAGGAGCAGGGTCTTCAGGTCGAAGTTGGCGGTGATGTTCGGATCGAGCTGCTGCTGGTAGTTCGGCGACCAGAGGCCGTCGTAGTTACCGGTCAGCCGCGACCAGGTGTAGCTGACCTGCGCGAGCCAGAGGTCGGAGAAGGTCTTGTTGAAGGTGACCGTCACCGCGTCGTAGACGCGCTTCGCCTTGGGGAACGAGTCGGCAATGCCCTCACCGGGGTTGCCGATGAAGTAGGTCTGGCCGTCGGTGTTGGACATGTCCTCGAGGGCCCGGCGCAGATTCCGGTGCGTGTAGCTCAATCCGACGCGGGCGTTGGGGATGACCTCGTACTCGGCGCCGGCCACGACCTCCTCGTTGGAGGGGCTCTTCACGTTCGGGTCGATCGCGCTCGGGTACGGGGCCCCGGTCGTGGTCCAGAGCTGATTGGGTCCGGCATAGCGTACGAAGGTGGCGGCATCGCATCCCTGCCGCCGGTCGACCAGCGGGTTACAGTTGTGGTTTCCGACGAGCTGGACCTCGGCGCTGAGGGCGCGGTTCGCCAGGTCGAGGGGAATGTTCTCGAAGTAGATCCCGTAGTTGGCGTAGATCTTCGCGCGGCCCTGCTGCGTCGGATCCCACACCGCACCTATGCGGGGGCTCCACTGGTCGTTGAGGGTCAGGCGGTTCAGACCGTCGATTCCCTGCATGGCCAGTGCGTCGTAGCGAAGGCCGAGGTTGACGGTGACCTTGTCCATCACGCTCCAGCTGTCCTGGACGAACCCACCGGCGATCTGCGACTTGACCTTCTTGTGGGTGATCGGCTCGTCGGTGATGGTGTCGACGTCACTGATTCTCCCGTACCGGCGGTAGTCGAAGACGTAGCCGCCACCGATGGCGTTGCCTGGACCGAGGAGCGCCAGCTGGGCGGCGGTCGGGGTGTTGGTCCGGTACGCTGATCCGCCCGTGTACCCCGACTGGATGTCGTAGTCGGCCGCCTGGTAGTCGAACCCGGCCTTCAGCACGTGGTGGCCGAGAGCGCTGACCAGGTAGGTCAACACGCCACGCACCTGGTAGCTGTTGAGGTCGTTCTGGTTGATGAACCCAGGGCCGCCATAGAAGTAGTTGGTGACGCCGCACACCGAGTCGGGCTGGCCGGTGCAGGCCGCCACCACGCTCGCCGGCAGGCTCTGATCGAAAAGGAGGATGTTCCGCGCGGCCGCGCGGCTACGCACGCTCGACGTTCCGGCCAGGGTCGCCGCATTGTCGACGTCGAAGCCGGAGCCATCCGGAGGGGTGATGCCGTCCTTCTGGTGGTGCCAGCCGCCCTTGATGTCGAGGAGCAGCTTCTTGTCCAGGAAGGAGCCGTTGTACTCGCCGGAGACGTCCATCGAGTCGATCTGCACCGCAGCGCCGAAGCTGTTGAACGTGCCGTTGGCGTAGGTGGGCGCGGTCACCACGCCGCGCGACGTCGACAGGGCGCGGAAGGGGAAGGAGCCGCCGCCGCCGCCGCTGGTGGGCGTCCCGGTCACGGACACGCTGAGGCGGTGGTCCGGGTTCACCTGGAAGGTGAGCTTTCCGATGTAGTTCCAGGAGTGCTCGTCGCCGAAGCGCCGCTGCGTCGAGTCCGGGATGTCGGTGTAGGTGGTTCCGTCGAAGGTGCGGAAGCTCCGGGTGTAGGAGTACCGGGTCGCGGAGTACTGGGCACCGACGAAGAACCAGAGGCGGTCCTTGATGATGTAGCCGCCGAGGGTCGCGCCGATGTCCCCGATGTTGGAGAGCTCCCGGTTCGAAGCGATGGTCAGGTTCTGCACCGGCACTGGGGTGGCCGGACCGGTGAGGCCGCCCGGCGACCAGGTTCCGAACACCGACCCGTGGAACTCGTTACCACCGGTCTTGGTGACTGCGCTGATCGCGCCACCGGTCGACCGACCGTACTCCGGCATGTAGCCGCCGGTGATGACGTTGACCTCGTCGATGAACTCCGAGGTCAGCGGGCTTCCGTTCACGCCGTAGGCGGGGTTGTTCGTGGACAGGCCGTCGACCAGGTACAGCTGCTCGGGAGACTGAGCGCCGTTGATCGCCACGCCGTACACGTCTGCGGTCGCCTGGGGCGCGGCGAGGGCGAGGGAGTCGAACGACCGGTTCGCACCCGCCAGGCCACCGGGCCGGGCCACGGCGATGTTGCGGATGAAGTCCTGGTTGATGTTGGCGCCGGTGGTGGAAGACCCGACGTCGACCACCGGGGGAGAGCCGACGACCGAGATCTCGGTCGCACCGGCGGTCTCAGGCAGCAGCTCCACATTCAGACGGAGCGTGCGGTCCGGGGACACGTCGATGCCCGTCCGGCTGAACGGGCGATAGGTCTCCTTCTCGAAGCGCAGGGTGTAAGTTCCCGGCGGCAGCTGAGGGATGCGGTAGAGACCGGTCGAGTCCGTGACGACGACTTGTTCGCCCTGCAGGCCAGGAGACGTTGCCGTGACCACCACGTCTGCGACGGGAGCCTTGGTGGCCGCGTCGACGACGTTACCCGTCAGCACCGAGGCGCCGATCTGGGCCCATGCTCCTGATCCTGCGAGCAGGGCGAGGCAGATCAGCGTCGCGCGGACATTCCTCGAGACGACTTTCTGTCTATGACTCACCGAGACCCCTCCAATGTGGCCGGAAAGCGGGAAAGCAGCCGCGCATGCTCCCCGGGCATACTCCGACCTGTCAATAGAAGTTTGCATCATCTCGGTAGACACGACCCCCCGGTACGGATGGCCCCTTGTGCCCCCCGGCAGTGCCCGGCTGTGGGAATTCCACCGGGGATCGGCTTGTACAACTCCCCCGTTTTGATGTAGGCGCGCCCATTCCGGCTTCAGGGGAGACCTCAGGTCCGTGCCGCACCCGCTGGCGTTCAAAGGGCGGCGACAGGAGACAACAGACGTATGTTCGATTCAGTGCTGGGCAAGGGTGTCACGCCCAAGTCCCGCTTCGGATCAGGCGCGGTGGTTTCGGTCCTGCTCCACGTGGGGCTCCTGGGCTTCGCCCTGTGGTTCTCGACCCGGCCTCCCCCCAAGGAGGACAAGGACGTCGCGGTGGTGCTGAAGGTGGCCCCGCCGCCGCCCCCGCCACCCCCTCCGCCTGCGTCGAGCACCCCGAAGAAGACCCACGTCGAGAAGAAGAAGATCCCCAAGGACAAGATCATCCAGCCCAAGGAAATCCCCCAGGAGAAGCCCAAGGAGGCCGACCCCAACGACGAGCCCGAGGGCGTCGAGGGTGGGGTCGCGGGTGGCGTGGTGGGTGGCGTCGTCGGCGGGGTGGTGGGTGGCGTGGTCGGTGGCCAGCTGGGCAGCACCACCCTCTCCTTCGGCGAGGGCATGACCCGGCCCGAGCTCCAGTCGAGCCCCAACGGGAAGAAGGCCCCGGACTACACCCGCGAGGCCCGCGAGGCGCGGGTGAGCGGCCTGATGATCGTCAAGTGCGTCATCACCAGCGAGGGGCGGGTGCAGAACTGCCAGATCATCAAGCCCATCCCCCACATGGAGCAGGCAGTGCTTTCCTGGCTTCAGGCGTCGCGCTATTCGCCCGTCACATTCCAGGGGAAGCCGCAGCAGGTCAGCTACGTCTTCAACTTCAAGCTCACCATGGCCGAGTAGCGGTCTCGGTCCGACAGGAACCCTTTCAACGGCGCATCACGGAGGCGCAGTCCAACAACCATGCAATTCACTCTCACTGACCTTTGGCACCACATGGGCCTGTTCGCGCGACTGATCGTCGCCGTGCTGGGCGTCATGTCCGTCGCGTCGCTCGTGGTGATGGCCGAGCGGCTCATCGTCTTCAACAAGTCGCGCAGCGAGTCGCGCAACTTCGCCGAGAAGATGGCCAACACCCTCTCCAAGAACGACCTCATGACCGTGGCCGGGACCAAGGTCGGAGACAAGGTGGGCCACCTGGGCCGGGTGATCGGCGCCGGCCTGAACGCGCTCCGGCTGAGCACCGACAAGGACAAGGACCTGCAGGTGGAATCGGTGGCCCGCGCGCTCGAGCGGCAGGCCCAGCGCGAGGTCCAGAGCCTCAAGCGCGGCCTCGGACTGCTGGCCACCGTCGGCTCCACCGCCCCCTTCGTCGGTCTTCTGGGAACGGTGATGGGAATCGTGAACGCCTTCCAGTCCATGGCGCTCACCGGGTCGGGCGGTCTGGGCACCGTGTCCGCCGGTATCGCCGAGGCGCTGATCACCACCGCCTTCGGTCTGCTGGTCGCGATCCCCGCGGTGATGGCCTACAACTACCTGCAGGGCTGGGTGGACGCCCGCGCGGTGGACATCAGCGAGTCGTCCAACGAGTTCCTGGACCTGGTCGCCAAGCAGGCGGGAACCTCCACCTCCGCCGCCGCCGCAGCAGCTTCGGGTCGGTAGCCGAGCGGTGGGAGAGCTTTCGTCATGGCGATGACGGCAGGTGGCAGGGGCGGGATCAAGTCGGACATCAACGTCACGCCTCTGGTCGACGTGGTGCTGGTGCTGCTCATCATCTTCATGGTGGTGACGCCGATGCTCCAGCGCGGCAAGGACGTGAAGCTCCCGGTCGCCACCAAGCAGAAGCACGAGGAGGGGAAGGACGTCGATCCGATGATCGTCTCCGTCACCGCCGACAAGCGGATCTGGCTGGAGAAGGATCCGATGACCGACGATGGCCTGAAGCAGGCCCTCGGCAGCAAGCTGGCCGCGGAGCCCTGGAAGCCGATCCTGGTCAAGGGCGATTCGGCGCTGACCTTTGGCGACGTGCGCCGCGTCCTCAAGGACGCCCAGGACGCCAAGGCCAAGTCGGTGAAGCTCGGCGTGGAGGAGAAGTAGATGAGTCTCGGTGCGAAGTACCACCTCCACAAGAAGCGCAAGTACGCCATCAGCGAGGGGCGGCCGAACTCGGACATCAACGTCACCCCGCTGGTGGACGTGGTGCTGGTGCTGCTCATCATCTTCATGGTGGTCACGCCGCTCCTGGAAAAGGACATCCAGGTCCGCGTCCCGGACGACACGGAGCAGGACGTCCAGCCCGAGGATCTGGCCGACCAGCTGGTGGTCACCATCTCGCCGGCCGGGGAGATCAAGCTGAACACGGAGACTCTGGACGACGAGACGTACAAGACCCGCATCAAGCGGGCGCTGGCGGCCAAGTCGTACGAGGAGAAGCTGGTGTTCTTCATGCCCGACGACAAGGCGCCCTACCCGCGGGTGGTCCAGGTCCTGGACTGGACCCGCGGCGCGGGGGCCTACATCCTGGGCGTGGTGACCGAGCCCGTGGCGGGGGTGCTCCCCGGTGGTACACCGGCGCCGGGGACGCCGGCCGAGCCGGGCGCCGCGCCTGCCGCTCCCGCCGCCCCGGGGGCGCCTCCGGCCCCGGCCGGGCCCACCGGCGGCACGAAGTAGCCCCGAGTCCCCGCTGCTGAATTGACGAGGCCGGCTCCAGAACTCCCGGGGCCGGCGTTGGAGCCCGCTCGCTGCGCCCGTTGGTTCGGGAGTCTCTCGGAAGGCCCGGGGCGTCCGTTCCGGGTTCGCATCTGAGAACCCGTTTCGGACGCCTTTCCGGGTGCTCGACCCCCCTCCCCGCCCGACCGTCCGATTCGGGTTCTCACGCGCAACATCGGAACCCGAACGGACGGACTTCGGTTCAGGTTCAAATCCCGGAACCAGCTCTGTGCGACGTGGCTCGTCCCCGGACGCGCCGGTCCACGACCGCGCTCTACCCACGGACCCCCGTCTCCGTTGTGCGACTGCGCCGGTTCGCCGCCCCTGGGGTGCGCTTCGGCACTGCGCTTGCTCAGGGAAGGGCCCCGGGGGAGGCCGAAGGGAGGCGGATGCGGCGGCTCGCCCGGGTTCATTCCGGCGCGCTGATGGGGGTGGACGCGGTGGTGGTGGAGGTGGAGGTCGACATGTCCGTCGGCCTCCCCTACTTCAACGTCGTCGGCCTTCCCGAAGGCGCGGTCAAGGAGAGCAAGGTCCGGGTGATCTCGGCGCTGCGGAACGCCGGGTACGAGCTCCCGGCCCGGCGGATCACCGTCAATCTCGCTCCGGCCGATATCCGCAAGGAGGGCGCGGCCTTCGAGCTGCCCATCGCCCTGGCAGCGCTGGAGGCCGGCAGCGTGCTGGAGGGAGGCTCGCTGAACCGCTGGGTGATGGGTGGGGAGCTCTCGCTGGACGGTGTCGTGAAACCGGTCCGGGGCGTCCTGCCGCTGGCCATCGCCGCGCGCGACCATGGCTTCGAAGGGGTCCTGGTGCCCGCAGCCAACGCGCCCGAGGCGGCGCTGGTGGACCGCATCCACGTCTACCCCGTGGGACACCTCAAGGAGGCCGTGGCCCACGTGAAGGGTGCTCCGCCCATTGCTCCCTATCGCCGGGACCTCGCCCAGGAGGAGCGCCCGGTGGGGGAGCTGGACATGTCGGAGGTGCGCGGTCAGGGGGAGATCAAGGAGGCCCTCGAGCTCGCCGCGGCCGGGGGCCACAACGCGCTGCTCTGCGGACCTCCGGGAAGCGGCAAGACCATGCTCGCCCGCCGGCTACCAGGGCTGCTCCCGCTCATGTCGTTCGACGAGGCGCTGGAGGTCACGAAGATCTACTCGGTGAGCGGGCTGCTGGGAGGACCCCGCCCGCTGCTCACCGAGCGTCCGTTCCGCGCCCCGCACCACACCGTGTCCGACGCCGGGCTGATCGGCGGCGGCCCGATGGGGCGGCCCGGCGAGCTGTCCCTCGCGCACCGTGGGGTGCTCTTCCTGGACGAGTTTCCCGAGTTCCGGCGCAACGTGCTCGAGGTGCTCCGGCAGCCGCTCGAGGACGGGGTGGTGCACATCGCCCGGGCAAACCACCACGTGAGCTACCCCGCGCAGGTGATGCTGGTCGCGGCGATGAACCCGTGCCCGTGCGGCCGGCTGGCAGTGGCGGACACGCGCTGCACCTGCCCGCGCAACCGGGTGCTGGAGTACCACGCCCGGGTGAGCGGCCCGCTGCTGGACCGCATCGACATCACCGTCCTCACCCGGCGGGTCGAGGGCTACCGGCTGGCTGCCTCGGCCAAGGCAGAGACGCCGAGCGCCTGGTACCGCGAGCGCGTCGAGGTCGCGCGCGGGCGGCAACGGGAGCGGTTCCGGGACGCGCCGGGAGTCCGGTGCAACGCCCAGATGCCCCCGCGGCTGGTTCGGCGTTACTGCCGGACCACCAGGCACGCCGAGGAGATGCTTCGCATCGCGATGGACCGGTACGGGCTCTCGGCCCGGGCGCACGACAGGATCCTCAAGCTCGCCCGGACCCGCGCAGATCTCGATGGACCACGAGGACATCGAGGACGTCGACGTGCAGCTGGCGGTGGACTTCCGGGTGATGGACCGGCGCGACTGGCTGATGGCGCTGCTCGACGGGAACCAGTCGCCCTCGAGCCCGCTCCGGTCGATGCTCGAGGCGGTCAGATGACGGCCTGAGGTCATCGCTCCGGTGCGGCGTGCACGGCAACCGGCGCGGCGGTCGCGGCCGGGAGCGCGCCGGCGCCCGAGGCGGATGCCGGGCTCAGAGCCGCCGGGCCCTCCTTCGCGCGCTGCTGCAACCGGGGGGTGAGGGTGATGAGCCGGGCGATGCGCCGCCACGTCAGGTACGAGTAGAGCCAGGTGAAGAACACGGCGATCCTGCTCCGGAAGCCCACCACGTACCTGAGGTGCACCGTGGCCCAGAGGAACCAGGCCAGCACGCCCGACAGGTCCCAGCGGGCGAAGAGCGTCCCCACCGCCGAGCCACGGCCGATGACCGCGAAGATCCCCTTGTCGAGGTACCGGAACGCCTTCACCGGGTCACCGTGAATCCTGCGCAGGACGTTGCGCGCAGCCTCTCGCCCCATCTGCATCGCCGCCGGCGCGACGCCCGGCACCGGCCTGCCGTCCTGGGTCACCGCGGCGAGGTCCCCGATCACCGAGACGCGCGGGTCGCCGGGAAGGGTGAGATCGGGCCCCACCGCCACCCTGCCCGCCCGGTCCACGGGGACCCCCAGCGCCTTGCCCAGGGGCGAGGCGACCACGCCCGCGCCCCAGAGGACCGTCCGCGCCTGGATGCGCTCCTCGCCCAGGGTGACGCCCCCGGCGTCGATGGCCGAGACCAGCCTCCCGAGCCGGACGTCGATCTGCAGCTTCTGGAGAGCGTGCAGGGCGTCCACGCTCAGTGCCTCGGGGTAGGTGGGCAGCAGGCGGGATTGGCCCTCGATGAGCACGATTCGTGCGTCATGGGTGTTGATGCGCCGGAAATCGCGGGGGAGCGCCTTGTGGGCGATCTCGCTCAGCGCGCCCGCGAGCTCCACCCCGGTGGGCCCGCCGCCGATGATGACGAAGGTCAGCCAGGCCAGCCGCCTCGCCTCGTCCTCCTCGCGCTCGGCCTCCTCGAAGGCGAAGAGGACCCGGCGGCGGATCTCCAGCGCGTCCTCGAGGCTCTTCAGCCCCGGGGCCTCGTCCTCCCACTCCGGATGGCCGAAGTACGTGTCCTGCGCGCCGGCGGCGACGATGAGATGGTCGTACTGGACCGAGCCGAAGTCGGTGAACCGGAGGATCCGGCTGACGCGGTCGATCGAGGCGACCTCGGCGAGAATGACCTCGGTGTTGCGGTGCCTCCGGAGCACCACCCGGATGGGCGCTGCGATGTCGCTGGGATCGAGCGCGGCGGTGGCCACCTGGTAGAGCAAGGGCTGGAACAGGTGGTGGTTCCGCCGGTCGACGACTGTCACCCGGACGTCATCGGATCGCCCGAGGATCTTGGCCGCCTCGAGGCCAGCGAAGCCGGCCCCGACAATCACTACGTGCGGTCGCTGGTCGGGTTCCATCGCTGCCCGGGATGTGCGAACCAGGGCCTACGAAGTCAACGCGTTCGACACCCGATGGTACTGAACAGACTGACCAGCCCGATTCGTTACGCAGGGATGGCCCTGTGGTCGATCTTCTGGATCCCTGCCGCGCTGCTCATGGGCACGATCCGGCGCGACTCCTCGCTCCCCCTCCGCTTCGCCCGCCGCCACTGGGGCCCGGGAATGCTCCGGCTCGCGGGGGCCGATCTCCGCGTCGAGGGAGACCCCCGAGCCGTGAGCGACCGGCCGGCGATCTACGTGATGAACCACCAGTCGTCGCTGGACATCCCCGCGGCGTTCGCCGTGCTTCCGGTGGACCTCCGGTTCATCGCCAAGCACACCTTGCGCAAGGTCCCCTTCCTCGGTTGGTTCATGTCCTGGACCGGCATGGTCTTCGTCGACCGGAGCAACAGCACCCAGGCGGTCGGGACCCTGAGCGCCGCGGCCGAGCGGGTGCGGGGCGGCATCTCGCTCCTCGCCTACCCCGAGGGCACGCGCTCGCGCGACGGCCGGATCCTTCCGTTCAAGAAGGGCCCGTTCGTCCTGGCGCTCCAGGCCGGCGTGCCGGTGGTGCCCATCGCCATCGAGGGCTCGATGCAGTGCATGCCCGCCCATCTGAGGCCATTCCGGCCGGGGGTGGTCCGCATGGCGATCGGCGCGCCGATCCACACCTCCGGGATGTCGATGGATCGGCGAGAGGAGCTGGTCCAGCGGGCACGGGAGGCGGTCCTCGCGCTCCACGCCTCGCTCGCCGGCCGGGTCATGGAGTCAGGCTCGGACCCAGCTCGGAACGAGCGCACCACGGCCTGAAGGCGCTGGCGTCCGCCGCCGCGGGCGCCCCCGACCGGCGCTGTGGACGGCCCGGTCGCCCCGCTCCGGCGACGGGGTCCGGCCCGCCTCTTGCTCATCGGCGCCCTGATCATCTGGCAGGTGGAGGTGGGGCGTGGGGAAGGTGAGCGAAAAGCTGAAGGCGGTGGCGGCCGCGGTCGCGGCGATCGAGAAGCAGTTCGGCAAGGGCGCGATCATGCAGCTCGGGCGCGACGGAGAGGTCGCCCCCGTCGCGGTCATCCCCAGCGGCTCGGTCGGTCTCGATCGCGCGCTGGGCGTGGGAGGGTACCCCCGGGGGCGGGTCGTCGAGGTGTTCGGGAACGAGTCGTCCGGCAAGACGACGCTCGCCCTCCACGCCATCGCCCAGGTGCAGGCGCAAGGCGGCGTGGCGGCATTCGTGGACGCCGAGCACGCGCTCGACGTGAGCTACGCCCGCAAGCTCGGGGTCCGGGTGGAGGACCTCCTGGTCTCGCAGCCGGACACCGGCGAGCAGGCGCTGGAGATCACCGAGCAGCTGGTCCGCAGCGGGGCGGTGGACCTGGTGGTGGTGGACTCGGTGGCCGCGCTCGTACCCAGGGCGGAGATCGAGGGTGAGATGGGTGACGCGCACATGGGCGTCCAGGCGCGTCTCATGAGCCAGGCGCTCCGGAAGCTCACTGGCGCGGTGAGCAAGAGCGGCACGGTCATCTTCTTCATCAACCAGATCCGGATGAAGATCGGGGTGGTCTTCGGCAGTCCGGAGACGACCACCGGGGGGAACGCGCTCAAGTTCTACGCCTCGGTGCGGCTGGAGATCCGCCGGCTCGGGAACCTGAAGGACGGCGACTCGGTCATCGGCACGCGCACCCGGGTGAAGGTGGTGAAGAACAAGGTCGCCCCGCCCTTCCAGGACACCGAGTTCGACGTGCTGTATGGCCAGGGCATCAGCCGGGCCGGCGAGGCGCTGGACCTGGCGGTGACGCTCGGCCTGGCGGAGAAGTCCGGGAGCCATTTCCTGCTCGACGGCGAGCGCATCGGGCAGGGACGGGAGCGCGCGGTCGAGTGGCTCCGCGAGCGGCCCGAGGCGCTCGAGGCACTCGTCGCCCGCATCGGGGTGGCCGAGGCGCGGCCGGCGCCTCCGCCGAGCGTGGCCGATTCCGTGGCGGCCTGAAGGCCAGGCTAGAGTCGGCGCATGGCCGACGCTCCGACCCTGGATGCCGTGCGCGCGACGCGCGCTCGGCTCGGCGATCTGGTCCTGACCACGCCGGTGCGCCGGCTCGCCTCCCCGCTCGTGGAGCGCAGGCTCGGGAAGACGGAGGTGGTGCTCAAGGAGGAGCTGTTCCAGCGAACGGGCAGCTTCAAGCCCCGCGGGGCCCTCTCGGTGATGCTCGATCTGGAGCCCGCCGTGCTGGCCCGCGGGGTCACCTGCGTCTCGGCCGGGAACCACGCCATGGCCACCGCATACGCGGCGCACGTCCTCGGGACGACCGCCAAGGTGGTGATGCCCCGCAGCGCGAACCCGTTCCGGGTGGCCGGCTCTCGCGAGCTCGGGGCCGAGGTGGTGCTGGTGGAGAACGTCCACGAGGCCTTCGACCGCGTCCATCAGATCGAATCCACCGAGGGTCGGACCTTCGTCCACCCGTTCGAGGGACCGAGGACGGCGCTGGGCACCGCCACGGTCGGGCTGGAGCTCGTCGAGCAGGCCGGCGCACTGGACGCGGTCATCATCCCCATCGGGGGTGGCGGTCTGGCCGCGGGGATGGCCTGCGCGGTGAAGCAGCTCCTGCCCCGCTGTCAGGTCTACGGGGTCGAGCCGACCGGAGCGGACTCGATGCACCGCAGCTTCGCCGCCGGCTCGCCGCAGGCCATCGAGGCCGTCCGGACGATCGCCGACAGCCTGGGAGCCCCGCACGCGGCCTCCTACAGCTTCGAGCTCTGTCGCCAGTTCATCGATGAGCTGGTCTACGTCGACGACGACCAGCTCCGGGACGCGATGCTCTTGCTCTTCGCCTCGGCCAAGCTCGCGGTGGAGCCGGCGGGCGCTGCGGCGACCGCGGCGCTCCTCGGGCCGCTTTGCGAGCGCCTCGCCGGCCGTCGGGTCGGCGTCATCGTCTGCGGCGGGAACATCGACCCGGCGACGTTCTCCAAGCACCTCGCCGACGCCCAGGTCCGGGCGTCCTGACCAGGAGAGCCCCATGAGCCAACCGAACGCCGTCGCCTCCCCCGCCGTGCACCTCGGTCAGGACGACGGGGAGGCCTTCCGCCTCGGACCGCTGGAGATCCTGGTCAAGGAGAATGGCTCCGGGACCCGGATGAACCTCGCGGTGGCCGAGTTCCGTGGCAACACCTTCCGCATCCCGCCCCACATCCACACCGAGCACGACGAGACGATTCACGTCCTCGAAGGACAGATGGAGGTGAGGCTCGGAGAGCGGACCTTCACCGCCACCGCCGGCTGCTCCTTCACCATCCCGATCAACGTGCCCCACGCGATCTGGAACGAGAGTGGCGTCCGGGTGCGCTTCCTGAACGTCATCGTGGGGGCGCGGTATCTCGACTACTTCCGTGAGATGGCGGCCGCCGCGACCACGAGCCTCCCCCCGCCCGAGGTGATCGCCAAGGTCATGGGGCGCTTCGGGCTGAGGCCGGTGAAGCAGTAGTCCCCGCCGCCGGCCGGAGGCGCGTCAGCCCCCGAGCGACGTGGGATCGATCCCCACCGGGAACCGCGCCTTCGGCAGCGACAGCGCCCACCCCGAGCCGTCGGGAACCAGCAGCTGTCCCAGCGCGAACTGCGCGTCGCGGGAGAACCGGGCCTCGGCGCGGCCGCCCTTCACCTGCGCGGTGAGCACACCGTCCTCGCCGAGGCGCAAGGTCGACGGGTCGAGCACCTCGCCCATCCGGTCGCTCAGCCGGAGGTAGACCCTGGAATCGTCGGTGTCGATCGCGTTCACCCGGTAGGCGGCGCCCTCCACCGTGACGTAGGCCCAGTCGTTCCCGATGTGGAGCTGGAACCGCCCGTCGTCGGTGGGCACCAGCCCCGCGTTGAAGGCCTCGATGATCTTCGGATGGGTGATGCGCTCGCCGTCGTGGAACCAGTTCAGCGCGCGGTCGAGGACCAGCCCGCTGTCCTCGCGGGTGTGCCAGCGCTTCGGAAGTCCAATCTCCGCCACGCCCCTTCGATGCGGCCGGCGGGCGCCGATGTCAACCTCGCCCGCGCTGCGGCTCACATCCGCCGCACCAGCTCGGTGTAGCCACGGAAGGCGAGTGCCCCCCAGGTGTTCACCACCACCGCCGCACCCACCAGCACCTGGACCAGCGGCTTCCGGAACGACCAGCCCGATAGCCCGAGCAGCAGCACGAGGTACGGGACGTAGTCGAGGCTGAACCGGAACCCGAACTGCATGTAGCCGGTGTTCTGGTAGAACAGCCCGGGCAGCGCGCAGACCCCCACCGTCAGCCACACGGGCCAGTGGAGACGCGGCCGGGTCCTGGGGAAAAGCAGCAGCACCAGCCAGGGCATCGTCACCAGCAGCGACAGCCCGCGCGGGTCGTAGCCGATCTTGAAGGGAGACACCTGCACCCGCGGCAGCATCAGGAACGCCGCCTCGAGGTTCCGCCACAGGTACACCGGGCTGAACAGGCCGTGGGTGTCGATGTCCACGTTCACCCGGTTGTCGTAGAGGAACCGGTGGCCGAACTCCCCCGGGCTGCCGAACCGGGCCCAGTTGAAGGCCATCGCCAGCAGCGCCAGCGGCGCGGCCCCGGCGGCAAAGAGCAGCACCGGCCTCAGCCAGGCCTTCGGCTGCCGCAGCGCCTGGCGAAGCTGCTGGAGGCGGCCGGTGGGCCCGGGGGTCAGCACCTCGAGGAGGAAGAACAGCCCGGTGAACACCAGCGGCGTCCGGGTGAGCGTCGCCATCGACCACAGGACGCCCGCCAGCACCGGCTGCGCCCCACCCACCGCTGCGCGCAGGTACAGGCAGGTGAGCACCACCCCGAGCACCTCGGCCAGGAACCACACCTCGCCGCGGATGGCGCAGCTGAAGAGCAGCGTGCCGAAACCCAGCACCCCGGCGAGGATCAGCGCCTCGTGCTCCGTCCGGTGCAGGTCGCCCCGTCGCGCGAGCGCCCGGGCCAGCACGTAGAAGAGGGTGATGGCCAGCGCCCCCAGGATGACCCCGAAGCTGGTGTCGTTGAACTGGTAGCCATTGACCGCGACGAACGGCAGCATCACCACCGCCGGAAACGCCGGGAAGCTCACGTACCAGCGGTCGCCGGGGAGCGTGGGGCCGGTACAGCGGTGCTTCATCCCGCCGAGGACTCGCACGCAGGCCCAGTCCTCGAGGTTGGGCAGCGTCTCGGGGTCGAGGTCCAGCCGTCCATCCAGGAACGCCTTGGCCTGGTAGACGAAGTGCGGCGCGGCGCTCTGCCGCAGGAAGCGCGGGCCGCTGAAACAGGCCAGGGCGAAGAGGCTGCAGACGAAGACCAGCAGCTCGGTCCGGTAGGCCCGGATCCAGGCCCGGGCCGCCACCTCGGGCGTGGACTTCGACCGGACGGGAGCAGTCACCGACCCGTCCCTCGCGTGCGGAGCCGCAGCCAGTCCAGCGCGGCGTAGGCGCTCGCGGTGCGGATCTGCTCCCGGTCGCCGTGGAACCGGTGGGCCCGGACCTCATTGCCCTCCGGGCCGTCGAGGCCGATGAAGACCGTGCCCACCGGCTTCTCCGCCGTGCCGCCGTCGGGGCCGGCGATGCCGGTGACCGAAAGCGCCCAGGTGCTCCCCGCCGACGCCCGGGCACCGCGCGCCATCTGCTGAGCCACCGGCTCGGACACCGCGCCGTTCGCCACCAGCGTCGGGTGCGCCACCCCCACCCAGCGCTCCTTGAGGTCGTTGGCGTAAGCGACCGCGCCGCCGAGGAAGTACGCGCTCGAGCCCGGCGTCTCGGTCAGCATGTCGGCGATGCGGCCGCCGGTGCAGCTCTCGGCCAGGGCCAGCGTCTCCCGGCGGGCGAGCAGCTGTCGCCCCACCACCCCGCCCATCGTGTCCCCGTCCACCCCGAAGAGGTGGTCGCCCAGCAGCGGCCGGGACGCCGCGTCCGCGGCCTCGAGCGCCTCCTGGGCTTCCTCCCGGGTCCGCCCCTCGGCCATGAGCTTCAGGTGGTTCTCCGGGAAATGGGTCCGGAACCCGAAGGTCACCCTCGGATGGGCCGCGAGCAGCGGGCGCACCCGGGCGTCCAGGTGCGACTCGGCGAGGAACACCGTCTTCAAGAGGCGCAGCGCCCGGAAGCCGGTCTCCCCCCGCTCGGCCCGCAGCGCGTCGATGCACGGCAGCACCGCGGTCTCCACCAGCGCCCGGTACTCGCGCGGCACCCCGGGGACGAAGAAGAGCACCGCCTTCCCCAGCCGCAGGACGAACATCGGCGCGCTGCCCGCCGGGTTGAGCACCACCTCGGCGCCGGCGGGCACCTTCGCCTGCTTGATGTTGTTCTCGGTGACGGTGAGCCCGCGCTTCGCGAAGCGTTCCTTCAAGGCCGCCAGCGCCCCCTCGTGCACCACCAGGGGCACGCCCGTCGCCTCGGCCGCCACCTCGGCGGTCAGGTCGTCCGCGGTCGGGCCCAGCCCACCCGAGACCAGCACCGCGTCCGCCCGGGCCGAGAGCGACCGGAGCGCCTCGAGGATCTCCTCGCGGACGTCCCCGACCACCGTCGTCCGCGCTACCTGAAGCCCGTGGGCCAGCAGCTGCTCCTGGAACCAGGTGCTGTTGGTGTCCGTCGTCACGCCGGTGAGCAGCTCGTCACCGGTACACAGTGCCTCGATGCGCATTGCTGGATGTCCGGGACGACGGACTTACAAGAAATCCTGCTCGTCCACCTCGTCCTCGTCCTCGAGCACGCCCTCGGCGGGCATGGGCTGGCCGGCCTCGCGCCGGGCGGAGAGGTGACGCCCGAGCAGCAGACCGGACTCGACGAACCCCAGCAGCAGATAGGCGCCGAAGTACACCACCAGCACGTACGCGGGGTGGATACGGGTGGCGACCAGCACCCCGGCCAGGCACACCAGCATGAAGATGCTCAGGGTCCGGCGGTTGATGCGCACGTCCTTGAAGGTCCGGTAGCGGAGCGTGGAGACCATCAGGAGCGCCAGCACTGCCACCACGACGGCGATCGGCACCCGGGCGCCGGTGCCCAGCGGATCGCCGCCCCGCATCCCGTGGTGGGCGATGACCATGGAGACGATCATCCCCGCGGCGAGCGGGATGGGCAGGCCGACGAAGAAGCGGCTGCTCCCGGAGTGGTCGGTCGAGTGGGCCAGCACGTTGAACCGCGCCAGGCGGAGCGCTCCGCAGGCGGTGTACAGGAAGGACACCAGCAGCCCCACCAGGCCCAGCGGGGCCAGCGCCCACTTGTACACCAGCATCGCCGGGACGACCCCGAAGGAGATGACGTCGGCCAGGCTGTCCAGCTCCACCCCGAACTGGCTCTGGGTCCGGGTGAGGCGCGCCACGCGCCCGTCGAATCCGTCGAAGAACATGGCGAAGAAGATCGCCAGCGCTGCCTGGTAGAGCTGGGAAGGGCTGGCCTCGCCAGCACAGAGCGTGAGGGCGTAGAAGCCGCAGAAGATCGACGTGATGGTGAACAGGTTGGGCAGGACGAACTTGAGCTTGTGCAGCTTCATCGATCTCCGGCCCCTGCGACGGACAGGCCTCTGGCGAGACCCTGGCCGCCGGGTCGGGGGACTCTAGCACCATGGACCCGGTCCGGGCCGTCGCCGCCCTGGGGCTCCTGGCCCTCGTCACCGGGGCTTACCTGGTCGCCGTGCGCGCATACTACCGGTTGCGGAGCCCGCGGCCGGAGCTGGAATTCGTGACCACCCCGGACGGGACCCGGATCGCCGTCCACCACCGCCGCCCGGCGGTCCGCCGATTCGCCGAACCGGTGCTGCTCTGTCACGGGCTCGCTGCCAACTACGTCAACTTCGACTTCGACCCGCCGCATTCCCTGGCACACGCCTTCGCCGCGGCGGGCTTCGAGGTGCTCAGCGTGGACTGGCGCGGGGCCGGCGCGTCCCGCGCCCCCCACTTCTGGCAGCGGTTTCTCCACGACGCCGACGACCTCATCGGCCAGGATGGACCGGCACTCCTCGCCCACGCCCTGGAGCGCACCGGCGCCTCGCGGGCCTTCTGGGTGGGCCACTCGCTGGGCGCGCTGGTCGGATATGGGGTGCTCGGAGGTCCCCACGGGGGTCGCATCCAGGGCATGTGCGCGCTCGGGGCCCCGGTCTTCTTCCGCTCCACTGGCTGGGTGGTGCGGCTCTCGCGGCTCGCCCTGTGGCTGGCATGGCCGCTCGCCTTTCGGCAGCGGTGGATCAGCATCGGGCTGGCCCCGTTCCTGGGGCGGCGGGTGACGCTACCCCTGACCGAGGTGCTCGTCAATCCCAAGGCGATCGCCCCGCCCGTGCTGAGGAAGATGTACTGCAACCTCGTCTCCTCCATGAGCTACCGGCTGCTCCGGCAACTGGACGACTGGAGCCGGCACGACGTGTTCCGGAGCCGCGATGGAGCGATCGACTACCGGGCCCGGCTGCGCCAGGTGACGACGCCGGCACTGGTCCTGGGAGGAAGCCAGGACGGGCTGGCCACGCCACAGGCAGTGCTGGGCCAGGCGGAGCTGCTGGGCTCGGAGGACAAGACGGTCATGCTCTTCGGGCGCGAGAACGGCGACACGCTCGACTACGGGCACGGCGACCTCCTCTTCGGCGAGCACGCCCCGGTGGAAGTCTACCCGCGCATCCTCCGCTGGGTGGCGGACCGGGCTTCCCCGTGGTCGGAACCCACGCCCGCGTCCCTGCCAGTCAGCGTCGAGGGGTGACGGCCCAGGCGCCATGCACGCAGGAGGCAGGCATGGGCGTCACGTCCCCGGTCCAGCCGTCGATCTCCACCTCCACCCCCTGGCTGCACTCGGCCCACAGCGGGCCATCCCGGTTGGAGCGGGCGGTGATGCCCCGGAGCTTCGCCGTGCCGCGCTCGGTGACCAGCACCGCGGGCCCGTTCGTCCCCTCGATGGACACCTCGCTCGCGCTGAGCCGTGCCTCGGTCTCCACCGCCACTCCCGCCACGCCGGCGTCATGGACGGTGGAGCGGGCGAGCGTCACCGTCGCCGCCTCGGCGGCGAGGATGCCGATGCCGCTGCACTCCTGGACCCGGAGACCGCCCAGGGTGGCACGGCCCCCGCGGATCTGGATGGCATCCCCCTCCGCGGAGTCGGCACCGCGCGGGCCGGAGATGACTCCCCCGTCGATCGTGAGCTGGGTGCTGCGCGCCACGACCCCCGAGGAGACGCCGCCCTGCACCTCGAGGCCGCTGATCCGCACCTCGGAGGAGACCAGCTGCACTCCGCCCATCGGTCCGGCCGACTCGATGTGGACATCCTCGAGAACCGCCTGGCTGCGGACCAGCGCCAGACCCGCTCGCTCCGCGCCGATGGACCGCACGGTCCTGCCCTCGACGCTCGCGGCAGTGCCGGTCAGCAGCCCGTACTCGTGTCCGTTGACGCGGACATCGCGGAGCTGGAGGTGCCCGCCGGCGACGTAGAGGCCCGGTCCGCGACCGCCACGGACCTCCATCGAATCGACCACCGCCGTTCCGCCGGAGAGCCAGAGGCCGGTCACCGCATCCTGAACCTGGACTCCCGACAGGCGGAGCATCGCCGGGCCGCTGGCGTCCACCGCGCGCTGGAACGGTCCCTGGAACCGGACGTGCCGGAGCTCCGCCTTCCCGCCCCGGAGCACCCGCACCCCGGGAATCCCGGAGACCGAGGCGTGGAGCGCCGATCCGGTGAGGAGCAGCTCGGCGCCGCCGGTGACCTCCAGCGCCGCCCCCCGCTGCCCGCTGAAGCCCACCGCGGCGAGCGTCGTGCGCCCGAGCTCCACCACCAGGCCCTCCGCTCCCCCTGGATCTGCACGCCCTCCAGCCGCACCGTGCCGCGCGTCCGCAGACAGGTTCCGGGAGCGGAGGCGGCCACCACCACCGCCTCGCCGCCGACGAGCTCCACGTCCTCGAGGACCAGACCGCCCTGATACACCCCCGCGGCCAGGCGAAGGCGCCCGCGGCCCAGCGCATCGGCGAGCGCGCGGAACGGGCGCTCACGGCTGCCGTCACCCCCGGGAGCTGCCGAGGCGTCCACGAAGACCTCGGTCGCCACCCCGGCATCGGCGGCGGCGAGGGTCGTACCCGGGCGCGGCGCCGTGTCCTGCGGCGGGACGACGGCGGAGCACGCGGCCCAGACCAGCACGCCCAGCACCAGGGGCACCGGGAGGCGGGCCGGCCCGCTCAGGCGCCCGGTCCCTCCGGCTTGCGCGCCGCGGCGGTCTTCGGGCGCTTCGGCGGATGGGCGATCACCACCGGCTTCGGCCCTCCGTCGCCCACCAGCTTCGCGAATTCCTTGAGCGGATCGCGGACGACGTCGTCCTTCCAGTACTCGAAGTGGAGGTGCACGCCGGTGGCGGTGCCGGTCCTGCCGGCGAGCCCCAGCGGCATCCCCTTCACCACCTGCGTGCCCTCGAGCACCAGCGTGCGCGCCAGGTGGCTGTAGCGCGTGATCCGTCCGTTGCCGTGGTCGACGGTGACCTCGTAGCCGTAGCCGTGCATCCAGCCGGCGCGCACCACGATGCCGGCCCCGGCGGCCATCACCGGCTGGTTTCGCTCGGCGGCCAGATCGATGCCCGAGTGCATCTTGTTGCGGTGGGCGATCGGGTGGAACCGGCGGCCGAAGCGGCTGGTCACGCGCACCTCGTCCAGCGGCCACTGGAACCGGGGACCCGGAGGAGGCCCCATCCGGGCGTCGAGGAGGGCGAGCCGCGCCTCCAGCGACTGGACCAGCTCGGGAGAGACCCCGCCGTACGCCTGAGCGTCCCGGTCCAGCGCGGCCCTCAGCGAGCCCCGGGCGATCTGCAGGTCCTCGGCGTCGCTCTCGCTGGCCGGAACGGCCAGGAAGCGATCCACGTCGGCCTGGATCCGCTCCCAGGCGGCGCGCTCGGAGTCCGGCATCGTGGACCCCGGCTCGGCCTCGCTCCGCCTCGCCTCGGCCTCGAGGACGAAGGCCACCAGCCGGGCCCGGAGGAGGCTCGAGGTCATCGGCTCATCGGGGGGTGCAGGCACCGCCAGGGGATGCAGCGCCGGCTCGGGCCTCACCGGCTCACCGGTGCCCGGAAGCCGGACCAGCTCGATGGGCTCGGAGGTGAGGGCTCCGGGGACGCGGGCCGTGGCACAGCCCACGAGGGTCAGGGCGGCCAGGGCTATGACGAAGGCGTGACCGGTCATCGTCCATGCGCTGCCGGCCGCGATGCCGTGTCAGCCTAGAGACCCTCGCCCACGAGCCACGCGCCCGTCCAGACAAAAGGACGGACCGCACAGGTGCCTACTTGCCCTCCAGGGAGGCGCGCACGATGTCTGCTGCGCGCTCGCACCCGGCCCGGTCCACGTCGAGGTGGCAGACCAGGCGAAGTGCGTGGGGCCCCACCGAGTTCACCAGCAGCCCCGCCGCGCGGAGCCGGGCGACGAGGGGCGCTGCCTCGACCGGGACATCGGCGTAGACCATGTTGGTCTCGACCCGATCGAGCTCCACCCGGACCCCGGGGACGTCGGCGAGACGGCGCGCCAGCACCCGGGCGTTCTGGTGGTCCTCGGCAAGCCGGGCCACGTGGTGGTCCAGCGCATAGAGGCACGCCGCGGCGAGGATGCCGGCCTGGCGCATGCCTCCTCCGAGCCGCTTGCGGAGCCGCCGGGCCTCGGCGACGAAGTCCTTGCTCCCGGCGACCACCGAGCCCACCGGTGCACCGAGCCCCTTGCTGAAGCAGACGGTGGTGGAGTCCGTCAGGTGCGCCCAGGTGCTGGCCGGCACGCCCGCGGCGACCTCGGCGTTGAACAGCCGGGCGCCATCGAGGTGCACCAGCAGCCCCGCGCTCCGAGCGGCCGCGACCGCGTCGGTGAACGCTCCCGGCTTCCACACCGTGCCTCCGCCGCGGTTGTGGGTGTTCTCGATGATCAGCAGGCGCGAGCGCGGCAGGTGATCGTCGTGCCCGCGGAACGCGGCCAGGATCTGCGCCGGGGTGAGCAGGCCCCGCTCGCCGACGACGGTGCGCGGCTGCACGCCCCACAGGGCACCCATGGCCCCGTTCTCGTAGTGGAAGGGGTGGCTGCCCGCCTCGAGGATGACCTCCTCGCCGGGGCGGGTGTGGACGCCGATGGCCACCTGGTTGCCCTGCGTGCCGGAGGGGACGAAGAGCGCCGCCTCCAGGCCGAGGCGCTCGGCGACCCGGGCCTCGAGCGCCCGGACCGTGGGATCCTCGCCGTAGACGTCGTCCCCGACCTCGGCCTCGGCCATCGCACGGCGCATGCCCGGGGTCGGGCGGGTGACGGTGTCGGAGCGCAGGTCGATGGGAGCGGTGGCCACGCCGGGGTCCGTACTACAACCGGGGCATGGCTCGCGAGACGGTGGCCGAGCGAAAAGTGCGCGCGGTGAAAGTGATCGAGCGGCTGGACGCGTCCATGCCCGAGGCCCACATCGAGCTGGACTACCGGACGCCGCTGCAGCTGGTGACCGCGGTCATCCTCGCCGCCCAGTGCACCGACAAGCGGGTGAACATGGTGACTCCCGCGCTGTTCCAGCGCTACCCCGACGCGCAGGCGCTGGCCGACGCCGACACTCCGGAGCTGGAGAAGATGATCCACAGCTGCGGCTTCTTCCGCGCCAAGGCGAAGGCGCTGAAGGGCATGGCGGCGGCGGTGGCCGAGCAGCACGGCGGCGAGGTACCCACCGCGCGGGCCGAGCTCGCCGCGCTCCCCGGCGTGGGCCCGAAGACCGCGGGCGTGGTCACGGTGCACCTCGGCGGCGAGCCGGCCTTCCCGGTGGACACGCACGTCAAGCGGCTCTCGCGGCGGCTGGGCTTCAGCCGGCGCGAGGACCCGAGCCGCATCGAGGAGGACCTCCAGGCGCTCCTCTCGCCGGAGCTGTGGGCCAAGGGGCACCAGCTGCTGGTGTGGCACGGGCGAAGGACCTGCTTCGCCCGGTCACCGGCCTGCGAGCGATGCGTTGTTCGGGACCTCTGCCCGCGGATCGGCGTGGCCAAGGCCAAGGCCACCGTGGTGAAGGGCGCGCGGCCTCCGAGATCGGCGGCGGTCGTCCCCCCTCCGCCTCGCCGGGGTGGGCCGAAGAAGAAGCAGCGCCGTCGGTCGCCCGGCCGGGCGAGCCCCGTCTCCGGGTAGCCCCCCTGGTGCTCTTCTGAGCACGCTGGTCTGCGCCAGCGCAGGGGGCGCTCCGCTGCTCAGCGTGGTGACGGATGGTCCGGCCACGACAGGAGCAGGACCTTGCTCTGCCGCACCGCGTAGCTGAAGCCAACGGCCCCGCCTCCTGCAGCCACCTTGAGCCGGAAGATCCAGTCGACGGCGCTGATGTCGGGCGGGGCGATCGTCACGAACGGCCGGCGAGCACCGGTCCTGAGATCAAGGCTGAAGACCCGCGCGGGCACCTCGTGCAGCGGCCGGACGAACAGGTTGCCGCTGGAGTCGAACCCCGCCGGAGCCCAGGGCTCACCCGGCAAGGGCAGTGGAGTGGCCGAACCACCCTCGACGGGGAAGAGGGTGAGCACCCCGCCGTGGCCGATGGCCGCCACCAGGCGCCCGTCCGGGGAGATCTCCAGGAAGTAGCCCTCGAGGTCCGGCGAGGAGATGGGGCGCTGCTCCCCCGTCTCGCGGTCCACCCAGTGCACGGCGAACCCGGGCGCCCCCTCGGCACGGGCGATGACCGCCACGTGTCGACCGTCGGGGGCGAAGCGCGCCCGGCGGATCAACCGGAGCCGGGTCAGCTCCAGGGTCTGCTTGAGCCCGACCCCGGTGGGAAGGAACAGCAGCTGCCGTGACTCGGGCACCTCGTGCGCGCGGATGGCGAGAACCCACTTCCCGTCGGGAGAGAGACCCAGCCCCTTGGCATCCGCGAGGTGGACCGGGGCGGCGTCGACCCTTCTCAGGTTCGCGACCCGGTCGTTCTCGCTGAAGAGGATGGTAGAGCCGTCGTCCGAGATGTCGTCGAGGATCGACTGGTCGAGCCAGGAGAGGTCCCTCGCCGGCTGGTCCGATCCCGGTCGCAGCAGCGCGGTCTTGGTGCGCCGCTCGAAGCTGACCGCCAGCACCCGCCCATCCGGCGCGATGTCCTGAAGAATGAGATCGCTGGTTCCGCGGTACACGAGCCGCGACTGACCTTCGAGGGTCACCGCCCAGAGTGACATCGGCGCCTCGTCGTCGCGCGTGAACCAGATTTCCTCTCCGCCGGGAGACCAGGCCACGCCTGCGATCTGCGCGGTACTGCGGGCCAGGACCCGGGCTTGCCCAAAGGTGTCCACCACCATCAGCTCCCCGGGGTAGTCGTAGAGCGACGGGTGATCGATGAAGGCCACCTGGTCTCCCCGTGGTGAGACCCGCAGATGGCTCAGCCAGCCGCTGGACTGATGGAGGACCTTCCCCACCGGAAACTCCAGGCGACTGACCGACCCGACCTGGTGAATGACTGCCAGGTCGGCCCCGTCGGGCGACCAGTCGGCGTAGCTCACCCCCTCGAGCAGCTCGCGCGGAGCGCCACCCACGATGGGGAGAACGGCGAGCGTTCCTCGGCAGCCGTCCTCGAAGAGTCGCCACGACGGCCGCAGCGCCACTGCGAGATCCCCCCGCCGGGAGATCGCCAGGAGCTCGGCATTCTCCGGCGACAGCGGGCGATAGTCGGGGCGGTCCACGGTGGTGGCGTAGATCCGGGGCAGCTCTCCCGCTGCGGCCCCGGTGTAGAGGACCTCTCGCCCATCGGGGGCGAATCGCGCGGTCACCGCCTCTCCCCTGCTGAAGGTGAGCTGCTGCACCTGCGGAGAGCCGTCGGCCCCGCGCGGACGACGCAGGGAGACCACCAATGCCGTGCTGAGCACCAGCAGCAACCCCGCCAGCGCCAGCCCCCACCTCAGGCGCCGAGGGCCCGCGGTCCTCGCCGCCTCCCGCCGCGCCAGGGCCGCTCGCAGGACCTCGAGCTGGAACGCCAGGTCGCTCGCCGAGTGGTACCGCCGGGGCGGGTCCTTCTCCAGGCAGCGCTGAACCACCTGGGCCACCGGCTCCGGGACGGTGTCCGGAAGCGGAAGCGGCACCTCGTGGAGGATGGACTGCCCGCTCTCCAGAAGGCTCCCGGGAAAGGCTTGCCGCCCCGAGAGCATCTCGTAGAGCACTGCCCCGAAGCTGAAGAAGTCGGTGCGCGGATCGACCGCGTCGCCGCGCACCTGCTCCGGAGACATGTAGCCCGGTGACCCGAACACCGCGCCTGCACGGGTGGCTCCGACGCCAGCGGCGGCGGTCCCCTCCATCATCCCGTGCGGGCCCGGCTCGAGCGCGGCCGCGACCGCCTTGGCGATCCCGAAGTCGAGGAGCTTCGCTCTGCCCTCGCGGGTCAAGAAGACGTTCTCCGGCTTGAGGTCCCGGTGGACGATGCCCTGCTCGTGCGCGGCGGCCAGCCCCGCCGCGAGCTGTGCCGCGATCTCCAGCGCCGTGGCGACCGGCAGGGCTCCGCGCTCGAGCCGACGCCGGAGCGTCTCGCCCCGCAGCAGCTCGGTGACGAGGAACGGGGTCCGGTCGTGGGAACCAACGTCGTAGAGGGCGACGACGTTGGGGTCGTTCAACGCGCCGGCGAGCCGGGCCTCGCGCTCGAAGCGCTCGAGCAGCGCAGGGTCGGCGCCCAGCGGCTCGGAGACCATCTTCAGCGCCACGTCACGCCCGAGCCGCGTGTCCCGGGCCCGGTAGACCTCACCCATGCCGCCGGCGCCGAGCAGCTCGACGATCTCGTACGGGCCTACCCTGGTTCCGGGTGCCAGGCGCACGAGGCGTCAGAGCGCGGTCGAGGCGCCCTGCTCCGGGACGTCCGTGCGCTCCAGCTTCCGCCGCTTCGCCCGGCGCCGCATCGACAGGCGCTGGAGCACGGGCAGATAGTCCACGTAGAGGCGCCCATCGAGGTGGTCGATCTCGTGCTGCGCCGCGGTGGCCAGCAGCCCCTCGCAGCGCAGCTGGCGCGGCTGGCCATCGACGTCGAGGTACTCGAGGGTGGCCACCGCCGGGCGCTCGACCTCCTCGGCCTCACCGGGGATGGACAGGCAGCCCTCGCGGTAGACCGACAACCCGCCCTCGGTGGAGACGATGCGCGGGTTGATCATCGCCACCGGCTGGACCTCGGGCTGGCGTGGACGGGTGTCGAGCACCAATACGCGCCGGTGCACGCCGATCTGCGGGGCGGCCAGGCCCACGCCAGGCGCGGCGTACATGGTCTCGAACAGGTCGTCGACCAGGGAACGGATGGAGCCGTCCACCGCCTCGACCGGAACCGCGCGGCGGCGAAGGACACGGTCGGGCCAGAGGCGAATCTCTCGGATCATCGTCCTCCGCGGTCATAGTCGCCGCGTGCGACGCGCGCAATCCAGACGGCCCGGGCCCGCGGAGCCTCCCCGCTGGCACCGCCTCCGCCCAGGCTTCCCCGCAACGCCTGCTCCGGGCTGGTTCGCTGGGTGGAATGCGCTCCAGCGACGGTGGGAGAAGGAGACAGCGGTACGGGCTGCTGGCGTTGGCCTGTCTCCTTGCAGCATGTGGCCCTCCGCCCCAGGGCGCCGGCGAGAGCCACACCGGAGCGGACGCGGGCCCGGACTCCGGAACCGACGCGGGCCCGCACCCCGGAATCGACGCCGGTCCGGGCACGGACGGACCGATGTTCGAGCAGAGCCCGACCTGGTCCGCTCACCGCCGGATGCGCACCGCAGCTGGCGATGACGTCGTGCTGGAGGAGCAGCTCACCAGCTTCACCATCGGCCCTGGCCCGACCCGGGTCCGCCGGCTCGACGCACCTGGGTCGGCTCCGTGGGACGCCCCGCAGGGACTCTTCATCGAGGATGCCGCCCTGCATCCCTCGGGGGCGGTCACTGCGGTTCTGGTCGACGACCACCTCGGAGTGTGGATCGCCCGGCTCGCGCCGGACCTCGCGCTTCTCCAGCTCGCGCACCTCGAGGATCCTGCCATCGCCAGCGATCCCTTCCCCGACGCGGGAATCCCACCACCCACCTCGCTGGTCGCCAACTCTCTGCCCCGGGATTCGGTCCGGGTCGCACCGGACGGCGAGGGCGCGGTGGTCGCGGTGACCACCACGCTGGAGTCGGTGATTCTCTATCGGATCTCCTTCTCCACGCGCTGGGAGGCGCCCGTCCGTACGCTGGTCACGCCGGTCAACCACCACATTCCCTTTCTTCCCATCGGGGGCACGTTCGACACGTTCGGAGCCATGTGGTCCTCGTTCCGCGCCCTTCTCGACGTCGATGCCGCCGGCAATGCGTACCTGGCGTTCTGGGCCAACCCACGGAAGATCCAGGGTCACGCGGCATTCACCGGAGAAGACCTCCATCCGCTCGTCGAGCGGTTGTCCCAGGACTCCGACGTGCTGCTGGAGAAGATCGATCGCAGCGGTGCCCGGCAGTGGTCCCGGGTGATCGGCACCGAGCACGAGGACGAGCCCTACGCCATCCGCGCAGCCGGGGGCGCGGTGGCGGTGGTCGGCCGGTCGCGGCGTGTTCCGGGAGACGACAACACCTTCTGGGACGCGTTCGTCAGCGTGGCCGACGCCGACGGGACGCTCCGTCGAACCCGGACCCTCCAGCTCGAGGCCTCGAGCATCCTGCTGGCGGTGGATGCGCTTCCCGGTGGTGGCTGGGTGGTCGGCGGCAGCGATGGATGGGCACAGAACCCCTCCGGTCTCAGCATCCTGTCCTTCGGGACCAAGCTCCTGGCCGAGCTCCCCACCCTGGACGCAGACCCGGCCCGGATTGCGCTGCCCGCCGGGCCGCGACACAACGAGATCCGGACGGTCCTCGGCGGCGCGACCGTCCTCTGGTTCGGGGGGCACGAGGACGGGCCGGTGATGCACACCGGCGATGGGGACCTCTCGGCGATCCACGCCACCGGCGTCGTCGGGTTCGTGCCCCGCTGAAGGCCTTCACTCTCCCAGCGAGCGGGCGTAGGCGGTGCGGAGCCCGTCGTCGGACAGCGCCCGCGCGGCCTCCGAGAGCAGCGCCTGCATCCGCTCGGCCCGCGCCTGCACCCGTGGGTCCGGATGGCCCGACCAGCGCAGGGGGTCGTACTCCGCCGACAGGCGGGCGAACGCCCGCGCCACCTCGTCGGTCCCGGCGTTCCGGGGCAGCCCGAGCACGGTGAAGTAATCGGCGTCTTCCACCTGCGCCCAGCGGGTCTCGAGCCGTGCCGCGGCCACCTCGACGGTCTCCGCCCGGGCTTCCTCCTGAGAGGGGGCCTGGAGCTCGATCCACCCCAGCGCAAGGGCCACCGCCACCGCCTTGCGGCCCGCGTCGCGCGAGACCCCGAGCGTGAGCAGCAGCTGCTGCACGGTGCGCTGGCCGTCGATCGACTCGAGCAACCGGCGCTCCCGGTCACCCAGACCGAGCGCCTGCGCGTCCAGCCGCCGGAGCAGCTTCGGCACCGCCCGGAGCGAGGGGACCAGCCGGTCCACCTCGTCGGCAGGGAGCCCGCGCCGGACGCCCTCGGCCGCCAGCGCCGACAGCGGGCGCACCGCGGCCCGCCTTCCCTCGGGCGGCGGCGTGTCCGCGCTCAGCCGGTAGAACGACACCGGCTCGGAGAACGCCTCCAGCGCCCGCGCCTCGGTCACCCGCTGCAGGAAGGGTACCAGCTCGGCGTCGGTCATCAGCTTCCGGCGGACCAGCTCCTCGGTCACCTCACTCTCCGCCAGCCGGAGAATGCGCAGCTCACGCTCCGCGGCCCGGTCCAGCAGCCCGTCCCGGAGCGCGTGGTCCAGGAGCGATTCCGTCGACACGGTGCTCGCCGCCGCGGCCAGAGCTCCTTCCTCGAGCCAGAGGACCCGCAGCGCATCGGCCGCCCGGAGCTCGAGGCGCGCGGTGGCCCGGCCACCCTCGAGCCGGAAGAGGAGCGCCGCCAGCTCCTCGAGCGTGACCCGACCCGCATCGGCCACCGCCCACCGTGCCCGCTCCACGGCCCGGCGCGCGGCCTCCGCCGCCTCTGCCTCGGCCTGGGCACGTGCCGCGGCGATCCGGCGCTCCTCGTCGGCCCGGGCGCGGGTCTCGGCGTCCTGGCGCACCTGCTCGGTCTCGGCCCGCGCCCGCTCGAGATCCTCGCGGAGCTGCGCTGCTTCCTCCGCCGCGGCGCGGGTGACCTCCTCGGCCTCGGCCCGGGCCGCCGACTGCTGCGCGATCCGGATCTCCGCCTCCGCCATTCGCCCGCGCCCCTGGTCGAGCTCCTCGCGCAGCCGGCGGATCTCCGTCTTCACCTCCAGCAGCTCGCGGCGCAGCGCATCCGCCTGTGCGCGCTCGGTCTGCAGCCACGCCTCGGCCTGCCGGCGCGCCTCGGCCGAGGCTCGCTCCTCCGCCGCCAGCCGCTCCGCCAGCTCGGCCGCCTCGCGCTCCAGGAGCTGGTTGGCCTCGGAGAGCGCACCGCCGGCGGCCGAGGCCTCGGAGGCCACCGTCCGCAGCTGCTCCAGCTCCGCCGTCTGCGCCCTGAGCGCCGCGGCGAGCTGGTCCAGCTCCGCCTGTGCGCGCGCCTCGATCGCCAGCCGGGCGTTGGTCTCGGCCTCGGCGCGCGCCTCCGCCTCACGCAGGGTGGCGGCCAGCAGCTCGGCCTCGGCGGCGCCGGTGGCCTGTGCCGAGGCGATCGCCTCGTGAGCGTCGGAAGACCGGCGCCGCTCCTCCTCCAGCACCTGCTCGAGCTCGGACCGAGCGGTCTCCGCCGCGGCGTGCGCGGTCCGGGCGGCCTCGGCTTCCGCCCGCGCCGCCTGGGTGTCGGCGCGCGCCGCCTCGACCTGGGCTCGCGATTCCTCGGCGTCGACCCGCGCGGCCAGCGCCGCCGCCGAGGCCTCTCGCGCGTCGTGGGCCCGGCTCTCCGCGAGCGCCTCGGCCTCGGCCCGCAGCCGCTGAGCCTCCTCCATGGCCTGCTGGGCGGCGCGTGCCTGGTCCTCGCGGGCGCGGGCCTCGGAGGCGATGTCCTCGAGCAGCGCCGAGGCGCCGGAGGCATCCCGACCCAGCGGAGACAGCCGGTCGTCGGTGGTGGCGCTCCAGGCTCCGGCGGCCACGGCCAGCATCGGGGCGGTGTGCTCCAGATCCGGATGGACACCGGGGAGGAGCTGGCCCGGCTCCTCGGCCGCGTGGAGCATCTCCTCGTCAGCCCCGGGTTCCAGCTCGGGCTCCGGCTCGCCCTCGAGCAGCGGGCCCGCGTCGAAGGCCTCGAGATGGTCGGGCGGGAGCGGCGGCTCGGGCGCCGGCTCGTCCAGCTGCAGCGGCCCGGTCGGGGGGTCCCAGTCCAGGTCCAGCGTCTCGGGGCCGGCATCGAGCGGGATGGGCCCGGCCGTCCCGAAGACGTCGGTCAGCGGCTCGTCGCTCAGAGGCTCCGCCGCCAGCGCCTCGTCCACCGCCCGGAGCAGGGTCTCGGACCGGAAGGGAGTCGGCAGGACCGGACCCTGGTGGCCCTCCACCATCCGGCCGAGGAGCAGGATGCGGAGCCGGGCGGTCTCGGGCCGGGTGGCCAGCTCGTGCAGCAGCGCCGCGCCGCGGCCGTTCTCCACCCCGGGCGCGAGGAGCACCAGCGCCGGCTGCAAGGTGGCGGCGGCGGTCAGCGCGTCGGCGGTCGAGGTGGCGAGCTCCACCGCATGCCCGGCGCGGACCAGCGTCCGGCGCACGAGCGCGATGGTGGCCAGGTCGTCGTGGACGAGGAGGAGCGTGGACGCCACGGGCTGTCGGAGGAGCAGCCTACAGCATCGCCCCCGGGTCCACGTCCAGGACCACCCGGACGGCAGCGGGGAGCACGTCGAGATCCCGCTCCAGCTGGTCCAGCACCGGCCCGAGCAGGGCGTGCCGGGGCGCCTTGAGCAGCAGCTGCCACCGGCTCTTGCCCCGGAGGCGCGGCAGGGGCGCCGGGGCCGGGCCCAGCAGCCGCACCCCCGTCTCCGGCCCCGGGAGGAGCACGGCCACCCGGTCGCCCAGCTTGCGAGCCACCCGGGCGGTCTCTCCTGCGTCCTCCCCCTCGATGCGCACTGCGACCAGCCGGCTGAACGGGGGCCAGGCCAGCGCCTCGCGCCAAGCGAGCTCGTGCTCGGCGAAGCCCTCGTAATCGTGCGCCGGCACGCGGGCCACGGCGTCGGCCTCGGGGTTCCAGGTCTGGACGAGCACCCGCCCCGGCTCCTGGCCACGGCCAGCCCGTCCCGAGACCTGGGTCACCAGCTGGAAGGTCCGCTCCGCGGCCCGGAAGTCCGGAAGGAGGAGGCCGGTGTCGGCCGAGACGACACAGACCAGCGTCACCCCGGGGAAGTCGTGGCCCTTGGCCACCATCTGAGTGCCGACCAGCACGTCCAGCTCGCCGCGGGCGAAGCGGGAGAGGAGGTCGGTCAGCCGCTCGGCGGTGGTGGCCGCATCCCGGTCCAGCCGCGCCACCCGCGCCCCCGGGAAGCGCTCGGCCACCTCGGCCTCGATGCGCTCGGTCCCCGAGCCCACCGGCACCAGCGGTCCGCCGCATGCCGGGCACTTCTCGGGAACCGGCCGGCTCTCGCCGCAGTAGTGGCACTGGAGGTTGTGCGCGCGGAGGTGAAAGGTGAGCGAGACGTCGCAGCGGCTGCAGGGCACGCCCTGGCCGCACGCCTCGCACACCAGCGCCGCCGAGTGGCCGCGGCGATTGAGGAAGAGGATGGCCTGCTGCCCGCGGCCGAGTGCCTCGCCGAGCGCGTCCACCAGCGGCGGCGAGAGCGCGGGTGCCTTTTCCGGAAGACCGGTCGGCCTGGGGCGAACACGGCGTAGGTCCACCAGCTCCACCCGGGGCATCGGGCGGTCGTCCACGCGGGAGGGGAGCCGGAGGTGGCGGTAGCGCCCGCGCCGGGCGTTCTCCAGCGTCTCCAGCGAGGGCGTGGCCGAACCGAGCACCACCGTGGCCCCGGCCTGCTTGGCGCGGACGACGGCCAGATCGCGCGCCTGGTAGCGGAGCTTCTCGTCCTGCTTGAACGATGGGTCGTGCTCCTCGTCGACCACCAGGAGCGCCAGGTCCCGAACGGGGGCGAACACCGCCGAGCGCACGCCGACGGCCAGCCGCACCGTGCCGGAGCGAAGCCCCTTCCAGTGGAGGAGGCGCTCACGGTCGCGCAGCCCGCTGTGCAGCACCGCCACCGCGCTGCCGAATCGGCTCCGGAAGCGGCCGACCAGCTGGGGGGTCAGCGCGATCTCCGGCACCAGCACCAGCGCTCCCCCGCCCCGGGCGAGCGCGTGCTCGGCGGCTCTCAGGTAAACCTCGGTCTTGCCGCTCCCGGTCACACCCTGAAGGAGGAACGGCTGGAAACCGCCGGCGTCGAGCGCACCCTCCAGCTCGGCGAGCGCCGCCGCCTGCGCCTCGGTGAGCCGTTCCGGCCGCACCTGCCCGAGCCCCTCGGCGACGGTGGGCTCGACGGCGCGCTCCTCAATCTGGACGTAGCCCCGCTCCACCAGCCGCTGCACCGCCGCGCGGGCGCCCGGGACGGCGCGGCCCAGCTCGTCGAGCTCCGCACGGCCCCCCACCGCGAGGAGGTAACCGAGCGCCGCCGCCTGCGCCGGCGCACGCTTCAGCGCGTCGAGCGAGGGCACGCCGACCACCACCACCGTCCGCACCACCTCCGGGCTCGGCTCCGGTCCCTCGGAGGGGTCCGCCAGGCCGGGCGGCAGCGCGGCCCGGAGCGCCTCCCCGAGCGGGTGGCGGTAGTACGTGGCGGCGAACTCCACCAGCGCCAGCACGTCGTCGGGGAGCGCGGGCGTGTCCTCGAGCAGCGCCGAGACGGGCTTGAGCACCCCCCCTCCGTCGGGCGGGCGTCCGGGGCCGAGGTAAAAGCCGAGCGCCCGCCCACGGCCGAACGGGACCAGGATGCGTTGCCCCCGGTGCAGCCGTCCCTCCAGCTCCGGCGGGACGAGGTAGGTGAAGGGCCCCTTCACCGGGCGCCCCACCGCCACCGAGGCGAGCTGCTCCAACGGGCCGCCCGCCCCTCAGAAGAGGCGGTCCGGGACGTTCGCCCTGGGGTCGCCGGAGAGGGTGGTGAACCGGACCTGCCGCTCGCCGTCGCGCGAGACCTCGATGGCGCGGGGGAACCAGTCGCCCGCCGGCGAGTTGTAGTCCACGAAGCGCACGTCCCAGCGAGTCCCACCCTCGGTCCAGCGGATGCGGGCCGGGAGCCAGCTGTCCTTGAACACCCAGAACTGGGAGTCGGTGTCCTTGGGCCCGCCGACCACGTACGCCACGTGTCCGCCGAACCGGGCCAGCCACGCATTGCCGACGTTGACCCCTCGCTTTCGAAGGTGGGCCTCGAGCTCGGAGCGCCCGTCCCCCGCGCTCCGCGCCCCGAACAGCGCGCACGTCTCGCCCAGGCCCATGCCGAGCGCGGAAACGGCCGCGCCCTCGGTCTTCAGCTGCCCGCCGGACTGCACCACGGCGAGCTTCCCGGTCTCCGGGCCGCTCACCTCCAGCCGGCACCGGCCGGGGAGCCGCAGGTAGACCCGCGCGTCGGACTGCAGCTCGCCGCCCTGTCCCCCGGCCTCGGTGGTGGCGGCGCCGGAGAGGACGAGCGTGCCCTCCACCCGCGCGCTGCTGATGCGCTGCTCGTCCCTGCCAGTCAGGAGATGCCGGAAGATGGCGCCAGGGGCGGGAACGTAGGCCAGGGCAGTCCGGACGGCGGCCAGAGCGAGCAGGAGGATGGGCAGACGGAGGCGGCGCACGGGGGGCGAGGACTGTACACGAGCTGTCTGCACGGGCTAGAGCCCCGGATGCCATGCCCACGCTCGCTCTCCTCGTCGGCGTCGTGCTGGTGGCGATCGGCCTCGGGGCGTACGTCGGCACCGGCGCCCACGCCCCCACCGCGCTCATCCCTGCTGGCCTCGGCGTCCTCATCGCCGTGGCCGGCCTGATCGCTCGGAACCCCCGGCTGCGGATGCATGCCATGCACGCCGCGGTCCTCGTCGCGCTGCTCGGCGTCCTGGGCTGCATCCCCGGCGTGCTCCGGCTCCCCGCGCTCCTGGGCGGAACCGCCGAGCGGCCGGTGGCGGTCGTCACCCAGCTCATCACCTTCGCGGTCTGTCTCGCCTTCGTGGTGAGCGCGGTCCGCTCCTTCATCGAGGCGCGCCGGAGTCGCGCGAGCGCCGGCTAGGGAGAGACGTTCGATGGCACTGGCAGTCCGGCTGAGGAAGCAGGGAGGTCCCGAGGTGATGGTCCTGGAGGACGTCCCGGTGCCGCCTCCGGGGCCCGGTGAGGCGAGCCTGCGGCAGTCCGCGGTGGGCCTGAACTTCATCGACGTGTACCAGCGCAACGGCCACTACCCCCTCCAGCTACCAAGCGGGCTCGGTCAGGAGGCCGCGGGGGTGGTCACCGCGGTGGGGACCGGGGTGACGACGGTGCGGGTGGGCGAGCGAGTGGCGTATGCCGGCGCCCCGCTGGGTGCGTACGCCGAGGCACGCAACTACCCGGCGGACCGGCTGGTGCCGGTTCCCGAGGGCGTCTCGGACGAGGTGGCCGCCGCCTCGGTGCTGAAGGGGCTCACCGCCTGGTACCTGGTGCGCCGCACCTACAAGGTGGCGCGCGGCCAGACGGTGCTGGTGCACGCCGCGGCGGGCGGGGTCGGGCTCATCCTCTGCCAGTGGCTTCGCCACCTGGGAGCGACGGTCATCGGCACCGTGGGGAGCGAGCAGAAGGTCCAGCTCGCCCGCGAGGCCGGGTGCAGCCACCCGCTGGTCATCGACGGGAGCAACCGGCGCGAGCTCCCGGCGAAGGTCAAGGAGCTCACCGGCGGAGCGAAGGTGCCGGTGGTGTACGACTCGATCGGCAAGGACACCTTCGACGTCTCGCTGGAGTGCCTCGCGCCCCTCGGGCTGATGGTGCTCTTCGGCGCCTCGAGCGGGCCCGTGGCACCGTTCGACCTGCAGCGGCTCGCGGGCGGCGGCTCGCTCTACGTGACCCGCCCCACGATCGGGACGTACGTCGCCAGGCGCGAGGATCTCCTGTCCGGCGCGCGTGAGCTGTTCGACCTGGTGGCCCGCGGGGTGATCACCATCCACGTGAACCAGCGCTACCCCTTGCGCGAGGTGGGGCGGGCACACATGGACCTGGAAGCGCGGAAGACGACCGGCTCGACGGTGCTGTTGCCCTGAGGACGTAGCCTCGCGCCGCGAATGACCCGTCTCCTCCTCCTCACCTCGCTGCTGCTCGCCCGTCCGCTGCTCGCCGCCGCGCCGCCCCTGGACTTCGACGCCGCCCGCGGCGCCCGCGAGGTGGGGATGGGCGGCACCTTCCGCGAGCTGGGCATCGGCGCGAACGCGGCCGACGGCAACCCGGCGGCGATGGCGCTCTTCCAGGCGTACCAGCTGGAGTTCGCCGGCGGCTACGACTGGAAGGCCAAGGGCTGGTACGCCGCGGGCTGGGCGCGCGACAGCACCAACCCCGACCTGTCGGGGGCGTACAGCCTCCATTACATCTCCAACGAGTACGGCGGGGCGAACGTGGGCCAGTGGGCCCACGCGCTCTCCATCGCCACGCGGCTCGGCGACAAGGTGGCCGTCGGGCTCGGCACGCGCTGGCTCATCCAGAGCGCGCCGAAGATCAACGCCGCGAGCCTCAACGTCGGCGTCTCCATCCAGATCATCCGCCAGCTGACCCTGGGCTTTGCCGGCTACAACCTGATCGACACCCGCCACCCCGAGCTGTCGCGCAGCTTCGAGGTGGGGTTCGGGCTGCTCCTCGGTCCGGTGCGCCTGGCGACCGAGGTGCGGAGCGACATCGGCCGGGGGCCGCTGCATCCCACCTGGAACAGCGGGCTCGAGCTCTTCCTGGGCCGGAGCTTCGCCCTGCGCGGGGGATGGGAGTGGCGCGAGGCGGTGGAGCAGAACTTCGTCAGCGCGGGCATCGGCTTCGTGTTCGACAATGCCGGGCTGGACATCGGCTGGCGGCACGGGCTCGCCGGGGCAGGCGACCTCATCGTGGGCGGTCTGCGGATCCAGCTGCAGTGAGCAGCTCGGAGGCGTCGTCCTCGGGGGTGACCTCGAGGGCGGCGAACCAGAGCGCGAGGTCCTCCGGGAGCGGGGCCACCAGCCGCAGCGGAGCACCGGTGCGCGGGTGAGGGAGCACCAGCACGTGCGCATGCAGCAGCGAGCGGTCGATCTGCCGACCCTGCAGGTGCGATGGCCCGCCGTAGAGCCGGTCCCCGGCGATCGGCGATCCGAGCGCGGCGAGGTGGGCGCGGATCTGGTGCGTCCGGCCGGTGCGCGGCCAGACGGTGGCGAGCGCCAGCTCCGGCGTCCCCCCGAGCCGCCGGAAGCGCGTCTCGGCCTGCAGGCCGTCGCCGGGCCGTGCCGCCCACCGTCCGGGACGCGTCCGGTCACGCGTGAGGCGCAGGGTGCACGTGCCCTCCGGTGGCAGTCCGGGACCGGTGACCGCGAGGTACTGCTTGCGCGCCGCCCCGGTGCGAAAGCTCGCCGCGAGCGCCGAGGTGGCGGCGGGCGACTTGCCGAACACCGTCACCCCGCTCGTGTCCCGATCCAGCCGGTGGACGAGGCCCGCCTCGCGGCCCAGGTACCCGGAGGCGAGGGTGAGGAGGCTGCTGACCCCGCCCGGCGTGGGCTGCGCGGGCAGACCGGGCGGCTTGTCCACCGCGAGCAGCTGGCGATCCTCGTGGAGGACGCGAAGCGGGGCGGCGGCGAGCAGGGGGGCCGTGGAGGCGCGCCCCGCTTCCTCCAGCACCACCAGGATGGGGCAGTCCGCCGGGACGCCCGCGGCCGGATCGCGCTGCCGCCGTCCGCGGACGTACACCGCGCCGCGCGCGACGAGGGTCCGCGCCTCGTCCAGCGTGCAGCCCAGTCCTGCGGCGACGCCTCCGGCGAGTGGACCGGCGGCGCGGGTCTGGAACGCCCGCCGCTTCACGTGCGAGGTGTCCCGAGTCGTGCCTTGACCGTTGAATCAACCTCCTGGCAGCGTGACCGCCCATGACCACCTTGGCGAGGGCGGTGCAGGAGGCCCGCGGCGCCCGGAGCACCGCCATGCCGGCCGGGCACCGCGCCATCTTCGACTGGGCGCTCCACGGGGAGCAGGGTGCGCTCTATGCCGCGTGTCAGGTGACCGAGGCGGTGCCGTGGCTGGACGCCAAGCTCTACGGCAGCAGCCAGGTGGTGGACGAGGGGCGGCACGTCGAGGTGTTCCACGGCTACCTCACCCGGAAGCTGGAGAAGCTCTACGAGATCAACGACAACCTCTACACCATCGTCGACGCGCTGATGACTGACTCCCGCTGGGACATGAAGTTCCTCGGGATGCAGATCATGATCGAGGGGCTGGCGCTGGGGGCGTTCGGCACCTTCCGGCAGGTCACCGGCGAGCCCCTGTTGAAAAGCCTCCTCACCTACGTCATCACCGACGAGGCGCGGCACGTCCACTTCGGCGTGCTGGCGCTCGACGAATGGATTCAGCAGCTGAGCGACCGGGAACGGAGGGAGCGCGAGGACTGGGCGTTCGAGGTCTCCCTGCTGCTCCGCAACCGCTTCCTGGCATGGGAATTCTACGAGGAACACTGGGCGCACGCCTTCACCCGCGCGGAGTGGGAACGGCTGAGCGTGGGCAGCAAGCTGATGGGTGCGTTCCGGCAGACGATGTTCAAGCGCATCGTCCCCAATCTGAAACGCATTGGACTGCTCTCCGACCGGATCCGTCCCCGGTACGACGCCCTGGGCCTGCTGGCGTACGAGAATGGCCGCGCCGCGCCGGAGCTGACCGCGACCGACCTTCTCGAGGACCGCTAGCGGCGCGAGATTCCCTCCCATGGCATCTCTGAACGCGCTCCGCGTCGAAGCCGAGGCGTGGCTGGAGGAGCTGGGGCGCGCCCGGGCCCAGGCGGCGCCGGGAGTGGCGCAGCTCGGGGCGGTGGACCAGAGCCACCGCGAGGTGGTCTCGGCCGACACCGCGCGGGCGGTGGGAGCACTGCTCGCCTCGAGCCGGGTACCGGCACCGGAGCTGCCGCGGCTGAGGATGCTGGTGCGCTTCCTCGAGGACGCCTCGCTGGAGGCCGCGGCGCGCGAGGGCCGCACGGCGCTCGAGGTGTCGCGGTGGCGGAGCGCGCCCGAGAGCGGGCTGGAGCTGCCGCTGGCCGAGGCCGAGGCGGAGCTCCCCCGGGCGGAGGAGCGCCTCGCCCGCCTGCAGTGTGAGGCGGCGGTGGACCGCGGCTGGGAGGCTCTGCTCCCTAGAGCCCAGCGGGTGCAAGGGGCGTTGACCGAGGGGGCAAACGCGCTGGGAGCGCCCAGCCTCCCGGTGCTGGTCGACGCACGGCGGGACCCGGCCTGGACGGCACTCGACACCGCAGGGTTCCTTCGCACCACCGAGGACGCCTACCGCGACGTGCTGGGCTGGGCACTGGGAAAGGTGGCGCCGCGGCTCGCCCCGCTCCCACGGGGGGACGCGACGCTCGGCGACCTGGACCGGGTGCGTGCGCTGCCTGGCTACCCGGGGGCGCTGGAGGCGGCGGACGAGGCGCTCCGCGCGTGGGTGGAACGGCTGCCGGACGTGGAGGAGCGTGCGCGCCACCTCCGCACGCGGATGGTGCCCCCGGCGGCCGCCCGGGCCATCGCGGTGGACGTTCCCGAGCAGATCGAGCTCCTGCTCCCGGCGGTGACGGACGGGGCCGAGGCTCCGGCGCGCTTCTTCTGGACTGGCTGCGCGCTGCACCTCGCCTCGGTCGAGTCCGACGCTCCGGTGGAGCACCGGTGGATGGGGGATCGCGCCGTGGTGGCCGCCTCGGGCTGGCTGGTGCGCGGGCTGCTCTGGCACGAGCGCTGGCTGCGTGAAGTGCTCGGGCTGGGGCGGGCCACCGCGCGGGAAGTGGCACGGATGGAGGCGCTGGTGGCGCTGGGGACGCTCCGGGCCGAGGCGGCGCTCGACCCTCACCGCCGGGCGATGGCCAGCGCGGGTCCGACCCTGCAGCGACTCGGAGGCGCGGCCGAGGCGGTCGCGGCAGCGCTGAGCGTCCAAGTGGGCCGGGGCCGCGCCCTGGGGATGGTCGCGGACCTGGACGTCACCCGGCGACGGCTCCGTGCCGCGGCGCTCGCCAGCTGCCTGTGGGCGGAGGCGGACCGGCGGTTCGACGCGGACGAGTTCCGGAACCCGGTGGCGGCGCGGTGGCTCGTCGCCCTCTGGAGCCGGGGGGCGCCCGAGGCGCCGGAGCAGATGGCACCGGCGCTCTGCGCGAGCCCGCTCGGATTCGAGCGCCTCGGGGCCGAGCTGGTGGCGGTGCTCGGCGCCTGAGGTCCAGGCTCAGCTCAGCGGCGGCCGCGAAGGGCGCGGACGATCTTCGACTTCGCGGGCGAAGGCATCCGCGGGACACGGGCCCGGGCCTGCCGGGCGAGCTGGAGCTCGAGGAGGAGCAGCTCGTCGGCGAGCTCGCTCCCCTCCGTTGCGATGCGGGCCAGCGGGGCATCGGCCCGGACGCCCACGCCGTGGAGCATGCGGATCGCGCGCTCCTCGTCCGGAGTCAGGTGGCGGTCCTGCGTGCGCAGCGCCTCCCTGACGGCTCCGGACTGCTTCTTCGGCGTGCGCTCCATGGCTCCTCGTCCAGTGTCTCACCTCTGAACGGGCGTCCAGAGGAGCCGCTTCAGAACCGCGGCGTTCCGATACCTTACGGGCAGGTCCGGGGAGATCAACTTTTCGAGCGTCAGCGGAGAGGAGAGGCCGAAAACCCGAGCCGGACCGGGCCTATCCGGAGGTGTCGTCGTCCACCTCGGCCTCCACGCCGGCGTCGGCGCTGCCCTTTCGCTGGATGCCGAACCGGTCGAGCGCATCGGCGATGCCTTCGGGCTTGTCGGCGTCGGCGAGATGCCCCTCGGGAGGCTGGATGGCGACGGGCTTGCCCACGTCCTTGATGCGCTCGTCGAGCACCACGTGGAGCTGTGCCAGAGCCACGCCCTTCTCGCCGGCAACGCCCAGGGTGCCGTCGAGGTGAGCGCGGAGGACGACCGCGGTAGCCGCGTCGACCACCACCTCCCCGGTGAGCTTCCTCGGCTGTCGCTGCTCCATGAACCGCTGACGACGGGCGGTGTCGTCGTCGAGACCGCTGCGGGCGTGGGCGAGCGGGGGCGGCGTCTCCCCCCTGGCGGACTTCACCTGGGCCGGGGCGTCGGCGAGGCGCAGGGTGTAGCGCACCGCCGGGCGCCCCTCGATCGAGGTGGGTCCAGCGAGCGCGAGCTCGAGCCGGCCCTGGAAGAGGCCGTCCAGCTGCTGCAGCGCACCGGCGGTCTCATCGCGGGTGCGCTCGGCCATGCCCCGGTCTCGCAGGCGGAGCCGGTACTTGCCGTACTTGCTGCGGGCGAAGACCTGGCCCCGGGCGCGGACGACCTCCAGTCCCTGGTCGCGGCTGTTGTCGATGCGGGCGTGGAAGTCTCCGGCGACGCCACCCGCGGCGGACTCGAGGAGCCGGGTCTCGGTGAGCTTCACCGTGTCCTTCCCCGCGGTCCAGGTGAAGGAGACCTCGGCGCTGAAGCGGTGGGGCCCCAGGCGCTCGGTCACCTCGGCGGGCCCCATGTCCACCACCCGGTGCGCGAGCTTGGGGTCCGAGCCCAGCTTCTGGGCGTCGAGGCTCTCCTTGGCCGAGGCGACCACCGCCGGCGGAGCCTCCGGCGAGAAGATGCGCTCCTTGGCAGCGCGGTCGACCGGTTCAGTGCAGGCGGCGAGCAGCGCCAGCGCTGCGGGGAGGAGACGGGAAGAGTGCAGCACGGAACGGACGGACCCTAGCACGGGACTTCCGCCCGGAACCTGGACGTGGTGAGAAGCCACCCGCACCGTGCAGAACCTCCGCGACAAGCTGCTCAAGGCCGGCCTGGTCACGGCCGAGCAGGCAGAAGAAGCCGAGAGGACCCCCGAGCCGCCGCCGCGCCCCGAGCGGCGCCGGGAGCGACCGGACCGCCCGTCACCCGCGCCCGGGAAGTCGGGCGGACCGTGGATGGTGGTCCGGCCACAGCCGCTGGGCGCCATCCCCAAGCTGCCGCCGCTGCCGGGAAGCAAGGCCTCGCAGCGGCTGGAGGCGAAGCGCCAGCTGGAGCGCGACCGCCAGCTCCGTGAGCGGGTGCTCACCGCGCAGGTACCGCTCGAGCCGGGCGAGCGGACGTTTTATTTCGTCACCCGGAAGAACCGTCTCCGGCGGCTCGAGCTGGCCGACGCGCAGGCCGAGGCGCTGGAGCAGGGCCGGCTGGCGGTGGTGGAACGGCCCGATCCGGCCCAGCTGGAGCACGCGCTGGTGCCGGCGGAGCTCGCCCTGGCGCTGGTCGCCGAGTTCCCGAAGGCGGTGCGCTTCCTGAACGCACCCGGCTCACCAGTGGGTTTCCTCAGCGACGAGGAGGTCAAGGCGCGCGCCGCGGCCGAGGCCGCCGAGACCCCCGAGGAGCGGGCCGCGGCCGACGCGCCCCAGAGCGAGGAGCAGCGGGCCGAGGAGGCCGCCGACGCCGCCGAGGCGGAAGGGCCGGTCGAGTCAGCTGCGGCCCGGCCGTCGAGCGAGCCGCCCTGAGGCCCGGGCGGCCGGGACGCAGCGCAGGGGGCCGGTTCCCCCCGTCCGACATCGAGCGCAGGATTCGAGGCGCCGTCACGCGGCGGCGGTGACAGCTCCATGGGCATGGTCGGGAACGACTGGACAGCGGCCCTCGAGGTGAGCGGGCACGGAGTCATTCGCGGGCTCCTGGGGGCGCCCGAGTGCGTTGCCATCGCGGCGTTGTACGACGAGCCGGCCCGCTTCCGCTCCAGGGTGGTGATGGCCAAGCACGGCTTCGGCCGGGGCGAGTACCAGTACTTCGCCCATCCCCTGCCCGAGCGCGTGTCGACGCTCCGCCGGTCGCTCTACGAGGCGCTGGTCCCGGCGGCCAACCGCTGGGCGGAGGCGCTCGGCAAGCCGAGCCGCTACCCGGACACGCTGGAGAAGTACCTGGACCGCTGCCATGCCGCGGGCCAGACCCGGCCCACGCCGCTGCTGCTCCGGTACGTCCCGGGCGACTTCAACTGCCTGCACCAGGACCTCTACGGGCCGGCGGCGTTCCCCTTCCAGGTGGCGGTCCTCCTCAGCAGGCCCGAGGCGGACTTCACAGGCGGGGAGCTCGTGCTCACCCAGCAACGCCCGCGGATGCAGTCGCGGGTGGACGTGGTGCCGCTGGCGCAGGGAGACGCCGTCGCCTTCGCGGTGAACGAGCGGCCGGTCCAGGGGACGCGCGGAGTGTACCGGGTGCGCATGCGCCACGGGGTCAGCGAGGTGCGCACCGGTCGCCGCCACACGCTGGGGATCATCTTCCACGACGCCACCTGAGCGCGGCGGCGTCCGGCGGTCCCGGGCGCCGCTCATCGCCTGCGCCGCGGCGGCCATCGTCCTCGCCGCCGGGCTGCTCCTGGGCACCCGGGCACGGACCAGGGCACGACGGCCCGTCGAGGGGGCATGAACGCGGGCCGCGGCCGTTGACCCCGGGGCCGCGGTCAGTGGCGAGGAGCGGCGACCGCCTCGATCTCGACCAGGAGATCGTCGCGGACGAGGCCCTTCACCTCGACCAGGGTGCTCGCGGGGCGCGGCCCCTCCCCAAGGAACTGCTCGCGAACCTCGCGGTACACGGCGATCTGGCTCGCATCCCGCACGTACCAGTTGAGCTTCACCACGTCGGCGAAGGTCGCCCCGGCCGACTCGAGCGCGATCTTCAGATTGCGGAACACCTGCTCGGTCTGCGCCCGGACGTCACCGGGACCCACGACGTTGCCCTTCGCGTCGAAGGCGACCTGTCCGGCGACGTACACCATCCGCCCGGCGGGCACGTCGACCACGTGGGTGTAGCCGCGCGGGGGCGCGAGCCCGGGCGGATTGGAGAAGGTCGACGCTGGCATGGTGGATCCTCCGGGGTGTGCGCAGGCGATGGAGAGAACGGCGAGGAGCGAGGGCGTCAGCAGGGAGCGCATCGGTCTCGGGTGGGGAACGGCAGGATTGTGCGCCCGGGCGCTCGGGCTCGCACGGCGACGCAGGGAGCTGGCCTCGCCGGGATGGGAGTGGGTCAGAGGCGATCGACGACGGGGAAGTCGAACGAGACCAGCTCGCCATACTTGAGACCTGTGCCGGTGTTCATGAGGACAATCTGTTCCTCGCGGTCGATCGCTCCGCTGGCCACAAGCTTCTTGATGCCGGCCCAGACCGCGCCACCCTCGGGCGCGGCGAAGACACCCTCGCTGGCGGCGATCTCCCGCATCCCGTCGAGCGCCTCGTCGTCGGTGACGGTGAGGGCGGTGCCACCCGAGCGGCGAATCAGGTCCAGCATGATGGAGTCGGCGACGGCCGCCGGAACGCGAAGGCCACTGATGCGGGTGTGGGCATCGGCGACGGCCGGCGCGTGGTCGAGCCCCTGCTGGAAGGCCCGGACGATGGGAGCGCAGCCCTCGGTCTGGACGGCGATCATCCGTGGACGCCGGGAGTCGATCCATCCGAGCTGCTCCAGCTCCTCGAGCGCCTTCCAGATCCCGACCAGGCCGGTGCCGCCCCCCGTGGGGTAGACGATGACGTCGGGCACCTTCCAGCCGAGCTGCTCGACCAGCTCCAGGCCCATCGTCTTCTTCCCCTCGGCGCGGTAGGGCTCCTTGAGCGTCGAGAGATCGAACCAGCCCTCCTCGGCGGCACGCTTCCGCACCCAGGCACCGCAGTCGCTGATCAGCCCCCGGACGAGCACCACCTCCGCGCCGGCCACGCCGGACTCCTTCTTGTTCAGCTCCGGCGCATCGACCGGCATGTAGACGTGGGCCTTCAGCCCGGCCCGGGCCGCATAGGCGGCAAGAGCGCCGCCCGCGTTCCCTGCCGTCGGGAGCGCGACCTCATGCGCGCCGAGCTCGCCGGCCCGGGACACCGCCGCCGAGATGCCGCGCGCCTTGAAGGAGCCGGTGGGATTGCTGCCCTCGTCCTTGAGGAGCAGCCGTTTCAGCCCGGCGCGGGCCCCGAGCCGCGGCACGGGAAGGAGCGGCGAGTCCCCTTCCCCGAGCGAGACGATGTGTCGGGCATCCCGGACCGGCAGCAGCTCGCGCCAGCGCCACATGCCGCGGGGGCGAGCGGCGACCGACTCCGGAGAGAGGGTCCGGGCAGCGCGCCGGAGGTCGTAGCGGGCGAGGAGCACCTTGCCGCAGTCCGGACAGAGGTTCTGAAGACGGTCGGCGTCGTGCTCCTGCCCGCACGCGCTGCACTGGAGGTGGGTGAGCGTGCTGCCCGTGTCGGAGCTCGACCTGGCCATCGGCGGCACCGTAGCCGACAGCCTTCGAGCGCCGCCAACGTCGCCGCTCCTCACCCGAAGGCGTCGATCCCGGTGATCGCCTTGCCCAGCACCAGGGTGTGCACCTCGTGCGTGCCCTCGTAGGTGAGCACCGACTCGAGGTTCAACGCATGCCGCAGCGGGGGGAAGTCGTCGGTGATGCCGTTCGCCCCGAGGATGGTCCGTGCCGAGCGCGCGATCTCCAGCGCCGACCGCACGTTGGCCCGCTTCGCCAGCGACACCAGCACCGGGCTCGCTTGTCCCTCGTCCTTGAGGCGCATCAGCCGGAGTCCGAGCAGCTGCGCCTGGACGATGCGCTCCAGCATGTCCGCGAGCTTCTCCTGGGTGAGCTGGAACGAGCCGATGGGCCGGTCGAACTGCCGCCGCTGCAGCGCATAGCTCCGCGCCGCCTCGAAGCAGGCGATGGCCGCCCCCGTCACCGCGAAGGCGATGCCCGCCCGCGCATTGTTCAGGCAGCTCAGAGGCCCGCGCAGCCCCTGGACGCCCGGAAGCACGTTCCGGTCCGGGACACGCACCTCGGTGAACGACAGCTCGGCGGTCCACGACGCCCGGAGCGACAGCTTCCCGGGAATCTCCCTGGCCACGAAACCCGGCATCCCCTTCTCCACCAGGAAGCCGCGCACCGACTCCGGGCCGCCTTCGCCGGTCTTGGCCCACACCACCGCGACGTCGGCCACCGTCCCGTTGGTGATCCACGCCTTGCTTCCGTCGAGCACCCAGCCGTCGCCGTCGCGCACGGCCCCGGTCCGCATGCTGCCCGGATCCGAGCCCGCCTCCGGCTCGGTCAGCCCGAAGCAGCCGATGCACGCACCGCGCGCCATCGCCGGGAGGAAGCGCTGCTTCTGCTCCTCCGAGCCCCAGGCGTGGAGGGGGTACATCACCAGCGAGCCCTGCACCGAGGCGAAGCTCCGCAGCCCCGAGTCGCCGCGCTCCAGCTCTTGCAGCCCGAGCCCGTAGGCCACATTGCTCACCCCGGCGCAGCCGTACCCGGACAGGTTCGCCCCGAGGACGCCCAGCTCCCCCAGCCGCGGGACGAGCTGGGCGGGGAATGTCCCCTCGCGGAAGTGCCGCCCGATGACCGGAAGCACCTCCGTGTCCACCACCCGGGCCACCGAATCGCGCACCGCCCGCTCGTCCGCCGACAGCGCGTCGTCCAGCCGGTACAGCGCCTCGACCCCGCTCCGCTCCACGTCGCCTCCTCGCACCGCTACAGCGGCAACACGCCCTCGACCTGCTGGAGCAGCTGGAGCCGCCGGGCCATCACCGGGCTCGAGCCGTCCTCGAGCGCGGCCGTTTCTTGCAGCACCCGCTCGAGCGGGAAGCGCTTCACCGAACCGTCCGAGGTGGCCACGCCGCCGGGGAGCGGCGCGTTCCAGGCCACCATCTCGTCGGTCGCGCCCTCGAGGAGGCCAATCACCGCGCCGAACGCGAGCCGGGCCGAGACCATCCGGTCGAGGAAGCTCGGATGGCCGCCGCGCACCACGTGACCCAGGACCACCGCCCGGACCTCCACCTGTCCCAGCTTCTCCTCCACCCGCCGGACCAGCCGGGTGCAGGGGATCTCCACGCCCTCGGCCTTGATGATCAGCACTCGCCGCTTCCCCCGGGCGAAGCCCTGCGCCACCACCGAGGCCACCGCCTGGACGATGGTCTCCTCGTCCCGCTTCTGCTCGCGGAACAGCACCGCGTCTGCGCCCACCGCCACCGCCGAGGCCATCGCCAGGTAGCCGCACGCCCGCCCCATCACCTCCACCACGAAGGCCCGGTGGTGCGCCCGGGCGGTGTCGTCCACGTGGTCGCACGCCTCGACGATGGTGTTGAGCGCGGTGTCGGTCCCGATCGCCAGCGCGGTGCACCCGATGTCGTTGTCGATGGACGCGGGAACGCCCATCACCCGGACGCCATGCTCGCGGGCGAGCGCGTGGGCGCCGGTCAGCGAACCGTTCCCGCCGATGACCACCAGGCCGTCCACCCCGGCAGCCCGGAGCGCCTCGACCGCGCGCGCCCGCCCCGCCGGCTCCCGAAAGCGGGCGCTCCGCGCCGAGCCGATCACCGTCCCGCCCTGGCCACCGAGCACGTCGAGACCCGACTCGCCCAGGAGCACGCACGGACCGGGGACCACCTCCACCATCCGTCCGTCGATGAGCCCCTCGTACCCGTCACGCACCCCCAGCAGCCGCACGCCCCGCGCCGCGCAGGTCTTCGCCGCCGCCCGGAGCGCCGCGTTCATCCCCGGGCTGTCCCCGCCCGAGGTGAGGAGGGCCAGAGTCTTCACCCGGGCGCTCCCTTCTCGGCGACGTGGCTGCCCCGGTGCGCGCGCCGATGGAGGAGCAGCGCGCCCCCCAGCACCGCCGCGGCCAGGAAGTAGGCGAACGGGAGGTACCGCTTCCCGAGGTGCAGCTTCTCGAGGCCCTCGGCGATGAGCACCCCCATGCCCAGCAGCTCGGCGGCGATCTCCGCGGCAGGAGGCTGCGCCCCGGGCTGCAGCCGCTCCCAGCCCACCAGCCCCAGCAGCAGCACCGCCGCCACTCCGGCCACCCAGGGGAGCGCCCCACCACCCTGCTCCTCGGTCAGGGCCAGGTAGACGAGGTTGAGCCCGGCGAAGGCGTGGCTCACCGCCTGAAACCGCCGGACCCGCCTGCGCGCCTGGCTGTGCAGCATGGCTCGACGGCGGACTCTGCCACGCTCCCGCAGCCGGCGCTGCTCCGGTTAGGGTGCCGCCTCACCATGAGCGACTTCCGGCAACGAGGCGCGGTGGTCACCGGAGCGAACCGCGGCATCGGCAAGTCCATCGCCCTCGCCTTCCTCCGCGGGGGCTGGCCGGTGCTGGCGCTGGCCCGGAGCGCCGAGAGCCTGGACGCGCTGCGACGGGAGGCCGGGGACCTCGCCGCTCGCCTCCGACCGATGGCCTGCGACCTGTCGGATCACGCTCAGCTCGAGGGCGCGGCCCAGGCGCTCTCCGACGCGGCTCCGGTCCCCGCGGTGCTGGTGAACAACGCCGGGATCTCGCTCTCCGCGCCGCTCCAGAAGACGAGCACCGAGGAGCTCCAGCGCGTGCTCCAGGTCAACGCCGTCGCGCCCTACGTCCTCTGCCGGGCGCTCATCCCCAGGATGGCCGAGGTGGGCGGCGGCCGGGTCATCAACGTCGGGTCCATCGCCTCGTTGAAGGGCATCCGCTACACGTCCGCGTACTGCGCGAGCAAGCACGCCCTCCTCGGGCTCACCCGCGCGCTCGCCATCGAATGGGGGCGGAAGGCGGTCACGGTGAACGCGGTCTGCCCGGGATGGACCGAGACCGACATGTTCACCCGGGCGCTCGAGGCAGTGGTCGACAAGACGGGTCGCAGCCGCGAGCAGGCACGCGAGGCCGTCCTGGCCAACAACCCGATGGGCCGACCGGTGCAGCCCGACGAGGTCGCAGCCCTCGTTCTGTATCTCTCATCCCCGGCAGCAGCAGGCCTGACGGGCGCCGCACTGGCCGTGGATTGTGGTGAGGCTGCCTGAGCGGCTCTTAGTCCCTGTTGCACCAACTACCCACGAGCGCTAATACCAGGCGTCCTCCGAATGAGGGTGCCTCATGCAACTCGAGTCGCTCAAGATGTTCTGCGACGTCGTCGAGACCGGCTCCTTCTCGCGCGCCGCCCAGCTGAACCACGTCACCCAGTCCGCGGTGAGCCAGCAGATCCGCGCGCTGGAGAATCGCTACGAGCAGAAGCTCCTCAGCCGCAGCGCACGGCAGGTCACGCCCACGCCCGCGGGTGAGCGGCTCTTCCGCGGCTGCAAGGAAATTCTCGCTCGCTTCGGCGAGGTGGAGCAGGAGATCCGCGAGCAGTCGGCGGAGATCGCCGGCACCTGCACCGTGTCCACCATCTACTCGGTGGGCCTTCACGAGCTGCAGAACATCCAGAAGGGGCTGCTGAAGACGCACCCCAAGGTGAACATGCGGCTGATCTACCGCCGCAGCGATCAGGTCTACGACGACGTCATCCTCGGTGCAGCCGAGATTGGCGTCGTCGCCTACCCCCAGCCCCGGGCCGGCGTGGACGTGATTCCCTTCCGCGACGACAAGCTGGCGGTGGTCTGTTCCCCCAGCCACCCCCTGGCGAGCAAGGCGAAGGTCTCGCTGACCGCGCTGGCCGATACGCCCTTCATCGCCTACGACCGTGAGGCTCCCACCCGGAAGGCGCTGGACCGGCTGTTCCGGGAGAAGGGCGTGGAGATCGAGCCGGTGATGGAGATGGACAACGTGGAGACCATCAAGCGCGCCGTGGAGATGGGCGTCGGGGTGTCCATCCTCCCCTCGGCCACCGTTCAGCACGAGATCGCGCAGGGCACGCTGGTCGCGCGCCCCTTCGCCGAGGGCAGCTTCGCGCGCCCCATCGGCCTGCTGGTGCGGAAGGGCAAGTACCTCGACCGCGCGTCGCAGGCGGTGCTGGACGCCTTCAAGGAAGCGGCTGCCGCCGAAGAATAGGTCAGGGCGGCCGCGCTCGAGATCCGCGGCATCGGGTCCAGCGGCCCGCAGTCGTCGAGGTCAGGGCGGCCGCAACGCAGTGGTCAGGGCGGCCGCGCTCGAGATCCGCGGCATCGGGTCCAGCGGCCCGCAGTCGTCGAGGTCAGGGCGGTCAGGGCGGCCGCGGTCGGGCGACGGAGCGAGGGCTAGTTGTTGCCGGCGCCGTGCTGCTTCATCATCTCCTCGAGCTGCTTCTTCTGCTCGGGGGTCATGTTCTCCATCGCCTTTCGCATCTGGTCGCGCATCTGCTGACGCTGATCGGCGCTCATCCCCCCCTCGCCCGTCTTTACCTCGGTGTAGCCGGAGGGGATGGCGAAGGCGGAATCGGGAATCGGCTGCTCCTTCACCTCGGTGATCTCCCAGGTCACGGTGTGGTCGGGCTTGTCCTTCTCCCGGTGAATGAACTTGATCGGGAGTCCGCCCAGCCCCTCCTTCTTGAGCGCGCCCCACCAGCTCTGGCTCTTGCTGGTACCGGTCCAGGCCTTGGCCATGTCCGCCTGGGAGACGAGGTTCATGTCGATCCACATCTCGCTCTCGTCCGTGCTGCCGGCCTTGGTGACGAGCACGTGCTCGGTGGTTCGTCCGGCGATCTTCTCCTTCCCCAGCCGCTTGACGGTGTACTTCTTGGCCTCGGCGGGCTCGGCGGCGTCCTCCTTCTCCTTGCTGGTGTCGACCCGGGTGTACGTCTTCCGCTCGGGGTAGAGGATGTAGGTCACGCCCGGCTCGGCGGCCCGGGTGATGACCACCTGCTTCCCCGTCCCGAAGACTCCGCTGGACTCCATCCGGGTGCTGATGCCCTTCACCTGGATGGTCCCGGTGGCGGAGAGCGGCTTGCCGTCGGGCATCTTCTGGGGACTGCTCATCTTGTTCGTCAGGACTCCTTCGAACGCGAGCGCGGGAACGGCGGCCAGGCAGAACGCAGCGACGAGCGCGCGGGTCATGGGCATCTCCTTGGGATGGGCGGGCATATCACGCCAGTCGCCGGAGCCGGGCCGCGTAGAACCCGTCCATCCCCTCCGGGCCCGGTAACGTTCGCAGCGCCCCCTGGACCAGGGGCCAGCCGAGCCGCTCGGCGACCGCGGGCGTCTCCATGGTGAAATCCGGGTGACTGCGGAGGAAGAGGTCCACTTGGTCCTGCCCTTCCTCGGGCTCGGTGCTGCAGACCGCGTAGACCAGCAGCCCACCGGGGGGCACCACCTCCTGGCAGCGCTCGAGGATGCGGCGCTGGAGCGTGGCGAGGCGCGCCAGGTCCGGCTCCTCGCGCCGCCAGCGCAGCTCGGGGTGGCGCCGCAGCGTGCCCAGCCCGGTGCACGGCGCGTCGAGCAGCACCGCGTCCACCCGGCCGATGGACTCCGGGAAGGGGTCGGTCGCGTCGTGGGCCAGCACCTCGATGCGATCGTCCAGCCGGAGCCGCCGTGCCTCGGAGCGAATCCTCTCCAGCTTCGCCACGTAGAGGTCCACCGCCAGCACCGGGTGACTCTCGCCCAGGTGACAGGCCTTTCCGCCCGGCGCGGCGCAGGCGTCGAGCACCCGCGCCCCCTCGGGGATGGCGGCGTACAGGCCCACCAGCTGCGCCGCCTCGTCCTGCACCTGGAACCGGCCCTCGGCGTACCCCACCAGGTCCTCCACCGGCCCGGGCGAGGGCAACCGGAAGCCGACCGGGGAGCGCACGGTCCGCATCGCCTGGAGCCCCGCCTCGGCGAACAGCGCCCCCAGCGCCTCGGGCGTCCCGAGACGGGTGTTGGTGCGGACGGTCACCGGCGGCGACTCGTTGTTCGCCACCAGCATCGCCTCGGCGCCCTCCCGGCCATAGCGCCGGAGCCACCGCTCGACCAGCCAGCGCGGGTGGCTGTCGCGGACCGAGAGGTGCTCGGCGAGATCGGAGACCGGGGGCAGCGGGATGGACTCCAGCCCGGCGACCTTCCGCAGCACCGCGTTGACGAAGCCCGCGGCGCGCGACAGTCCGAGCTGCTTCAGCCCTTCCACGGTCTCGGACACCGCCGCCCGGCGGGGTACCCGGGAGAAGAAGATCTGGTAGGCGCCGATGCGCAGCGCGCCCAGCACCCGGTCCTCGAGCGCGGCCAGCTTCCGATCCGAGAAGCCGGCGATCACCCGGTCCAGCCCGAGACGCCGCCGGCTGGCTCCGTAGCAGAGCTCGGTGACCAGCGCCGCATCGCGCGGGTCCCGGAGCGGCGATTCGGCGAGCCGCTGGTCCAGCACCACGTTCAGGTAGGCGTCGGTGGCCTCCACCCGGGCCAGCACCTCGATCGCCACCGCCCGGGCGTTCATTCCAGCGCCGCCATCCACTCCACCAGCTGGTGGTCGCTGAGCGCGGCCCTGGGCTGCACGGCGAGAAAGAGGGCCTGCAGCACCTCCTCCAGCTGATCGCGCTGCCCGGCCTCCACCGCCGCGCCCCGCTGGAGCGCGACCCACTCTCCGCGGGCCCAGGTGGCGAGGCCCGAGGGAGTGAGGCGGCCGGCGAGCCGGTCGGCGATGCGGGCCCGCACCTCGGCGCGGGTGAGGCCGCTGCCGGGCCGCCGCGTCCCGGGCGTTGGCTCCGCCGCGGCCCGACCCAGCGTCTTGCCTGGACGGGCCGGCGCCGCCGCCGGGGGTGTGGCCGGAGCGGGACGCACCAGGGCCCGCGGCGCACCGGCGCTGGCTGGCTCGGCGTCGGCCTTCACCGAGCGCGACCGCGCCGCCTCGGGCGCCCGGCCCAGCGTCTTCCGGGTCCGCGCGGCCAGCGCCCGGCTCGCGGCGCGCGACAGCCGCTCGAGGGCCTCGAGGTATGCCTCGGCCCCCGTGCCCGCGACGTGCGCGGCGCACACGTCCTTGAGGAGCGACCGGCGCTGGACGGCGGCGCGGCCCTTCGCCGGGGCGAGCAGCACCTCCACCACCGGCATCCGCGAGGCGGACACCGCGGCCCGGAGGACGTGCGAGCCGGGCGCCAGGGGACCCGGGTTCAGCACCACGCCCTCGGCCCAGGCGCGCTGCTCCCACAGCGCATCCACCAGAGCGCCCTCGTGGTTGGTCTGCACCGTCCGGAGCACGTGCCCCAGCGCCCGCGCCTTCTCCGCCAGCCGGCGGTCCACCTCGGACAGGCTCACTCCCGGCGGGTCCCCCTCGCGCTGCCCGAGGAACTGGAGCGTCGGTCCGTGGAGCACGAGCACGTTCATGGCACCACTCCTCCGAATGGACGCTCGCCCTGGCGCAAGGGGTGTCCGCTCAGGAACTCCGCGGCCGTCATCCGCCGCTTGCCCTCGGGCTGCACCTCGAGCAGCCCAAGCGCCCCCTCCCCGCATGCCACGTCCAGCGTCCCGTGCGCGGCGAGCACGGTGCCGGGCGGCCCGGCGCCGGGCACCACCTCGGCGCGCCACACCTTGAGGAGCGCCGGCCCGAGCTGGCACCAGGCACCGGGCCAGGGCACGAAGGCGCGCACCCGCCGCTCCAGCTCGACCGCGGGCCTGGTCCAGTCGAGCCGCCCGTCCTCCTTCTCCACCAGCCGGGCGATGGTCACCCCGTCGGTCGGCTGGGGACGGGGGTCCAGCGCGCCGGCGAGGAAGCGGGGCAGCTCGTCCCGCACCAGGGCGCCCCCGAGCTCGGAGAGCCGGAGGTGCAGCGACTCGGAGGTGTCGTCGGGGAGGATGGGTGTCCTGCGCACCGCGAGCACCGGTCCGGTGTCCAGCCCCGCCTCCATCTGCATCAGGCACACCCCCGTCTCGGTGTCCCCCGAGGCGATGGCCCACTGGATGGGGGCGGCGCCTCGCCAGCGCGGCAAGAGCGAGGCGTGCACGTTCACGCACCCCAGCCGCGGCGCGGAGAGGACGTCCACCGGGAGGATGCGCCCGTACGCCGCCACCACCGCCACGTCGAGCTGCATCGCCCGGAGCCGGTCGCCGAAGTCGGTCCCCTTGAGCCTGGGGGGCTGGAGTACGGAAAGGTCGGCCTTCTCCGCCTCGGCCTTCACCGCCGACGGCGTGACGTGCTGCCCCCGCCCGCGCGGGCGGTCGGGCTGCGTGACCACCGCCACCACGTTGCCCACCACCTGGCAGGCACGGAGGGCGGGCACGGCGAAGGGCGGGGTGCCGAAGAAGGCGATGCGCGCCCGTCCACCCTCCGCACCCCGCTCAGCCATCGTCGGGTCCGTGGAGCCGGGCGCGCTTCTCCGCGACCAGGGCGGTGAGGGTGGCCCGTCCTCCGGCGGCGTTCCCGGTGGCCAGCGCCGACTCGAGCGCGGTGAGCTCCTCGTGCTCGCGCCGGCGGAGGGTGTCCACCGTGGCGTGGAACTCGGCGAAGACGTCCCGCAGCTCGTCGTGGCTGCGGAGCGGCCGCCAGCGGGGGAAGCCTCCCTCGGCGAGCCGCCGGAGCTGGCCGCGGAGCACCCGCATCGGGCCCGCCACCCGGTGGGAGACCAGGAGCCCCACCAGCGACAGCACCAGGGACATCACCAGCGCCATGAACCCGGTGAGCACCAGCACCGTGGTCTCGGTGCCCTGGAGGGTGGCCTGCGACTCGGGCCCGAGCGTCTCGCGCGCCTGGTGCAGCGCCAGCCACACCGCCCCGCCGAAGGCGGCACAGAGCGACGCGCCGCCCAGCGCGAGCCCCACCGCGTATTTCAGCTGGAAGCGGCGGTCGACCAGGACCTGGCGTCGGGTGTAGGCCTCGGGGCTCACGGAGAAGTTCGTCCGCACTCTACCCTCGCTCGCGCCCGGACCACGCCGCTGACGCGCAGCCCCTCGCGCTGGATTGGAAAGCAGCCGGGCGATTGGCGTAAAACCCGGGGAACTTTTTACGGACAGCACCCCGGAGGGGACGGATGGGACGCACCGCAACTGCGGTCGCACTGGCGCTCTCGTTGGGCCTCCTCGCCGTCGGTTGCAGCAAGGATCCGAGCACACCCGGGTACTGGGAGGACCAGCTCGATGCCGCCCAGCGGCCGAGCGAGAAGGTCCGGGTCCTGGAGACGCTCCGCTCCAGCAAGCGCCTCGACAAGCGCTTCGCGCCGATGCTGAACGCGCGGCTGGCCTCGGAGAAGAGCCCGGAGACCCGGGCGGTCATCGCCCGCGCGCTCGGGGAGCTGAAGGACCCCTCCAGCGTGGACCCCCTGACCGCGGCGCTCGACGTCAACACCGCCGACGGCGCCACCTCGCGGATGAACGCCGCCATCGCCCAGGCGCTGGGGGACATCAAGGACCCGCGGGGGGCCACGGCGCTCATCGCCCTGCTCCGCAGCCGCGACGACTACGTCCGCCAGGACGCCATCGCCGCGCTGGGCGAGATCCGGGCCCAGGCCGCGGTCCCGACCCTGGTGGAGCTGGCCCTCGACGACAAGAGCCCCCCGGCCGTGAACCGTCGGGCCATCGTCGCGCTCGGCGAGGTGGGGGACCCGCGCGCCATCCCCACCCTGCTCAAGGCAATGTTCAAGCAGCGCGGGAACGCCGTCTTCGCCCAGGAGGCGAGCTACTCGCTGTTCCAGATCGGCAAGCCCGCCGCCGACGCGCTCACCGTGGTGCTCGAGGGGAAGGACCGCGACCTGTCCGCCTGGGCCCGCGCCAACGACGTGGGGGAGGCGGTGGTTCTGGTGAGGGCCGCCGAGTCGCTGGGCGACTTCCGGGCTCCCGGCGCCGAGCCGGCGCTGGTGAAGCAGCTCTCGTACCGGACTTCGGCCCCCGAGCAGACGCTCTACGCCCGGATGGCCGCGGCGAGCACGCTGGGGAAGATGCACTCCTCCGAGGGGCGGAAGACCCTGGAGACGATGCTCGACGAGTCCGAGCCGCTGGCCCGCGCCGAGTACGCCCGGGCGCTGGTGCTGATCGGCGGCCGCGACGCGGTGCCGGCCCTGCAGCGCTCGGCAGGCCACGGCCCGTGGGAGGCGCGGCAGTACGCCATCGGGGCGCTGGGGATGCTCGGCGACGAGCGGGACCAGCCGGCGATGGACCGCATCGCGGCCGACGAGCCCAAGGCCACCGCCGCCGACTGCAAGCGCTACGGCTGCAACCTCCCGGTGGAGGAGGTGGCGGCGAACCGGCTGAAGACGGTGAAAGTCTTCCAGGCCCCGCTGAGGGCCGCCGCCCAGTGCAAGGCGGCGATGGACTGCTGGGCCAGCAAGCTCGGCGACGCCGAGGGCCCGGTGCGTCAACGGGCAGCGCTGGAGCTGGGGCGGATGGGCAAGCCCGAGGCGGTGAAGCCGCTCGGCGAGCACCTCGCGGACAAGGAGCCCGAGACCCGCGCCGCGGTGCTCCAGGCGCTGATGTGGCTGGTGCAGGGCAATTCGGGTGCTGCCCGGCAGCTGGTGCCGCTGCTCCCCAGGCTCGAGCAGCAGGCCTCGGCGGACCGCGGCCGGCAGGACTACGCGGCGACGAACGAGCAGCTCCGCCGCCTCATCACCGAGGTGCGTCGCCGGGGCGAGCAAGCCTGACCGCCGCGTCGCCCACCTTGGCCGGCAGCGCAGGACGGCGCGCCCCCTGAAATGCGCTGGGCAGGATGCTGAACGGCAGCACCTTGGCCAGGGCGGCGAGGAGCAGCAGCCCACCCGGGGCGGCGAAGATGGCCAGCGCAGGGATGGCCTTGGCCACGTCGATGAGCTCGAGCCGCATCCGCCGTCGCTCGTCGGAGGTGAGCGACTGGCCGATGGCCAGCTTCCCGACGAACACTCCGAGCTCGCCCATCATCCGCACCTCGAGCAGCAGCGCCTTGACGTTGTCGTCGAGCGAGCGCTGCATGCTGCTCACCCACTCCTCCCCCAGCGAGGCGGCATTGTCGGTCACCCGGAAGACGTCCAGCAGATGTCTGTTCTCGGCGTAGAACTCGGCCACCTCGCCCTCGATCTCCAGCAGCGTGTCCGGGGAGATGCGCAGCGCCCGTGCCAGGGCGCGCAGAAACGCCAGCTCGCCCGGTGACCGCCGCCCTTCCACCAGCGAGGCGAGCACGGTCTGCTGGAGGATGAACCGCCGCAGCGGGAGGCTCCGCACCGGGCGGACCAGGGCGTCGAGGTCCGGCCGCTCGCGAAAGACCTGCTTCACCCGGGCCCGGAGCAACGGGCCGACTGGCTTCGGGAGGCCGAGCGAGTCCACCTGGCGGAGGATGGCCCGCCGGGCGGCAGGGGTGGGCGACCGCTCGGCGCAGGCGAGCGCGGTCAGCACCTCGACCAGGAGCGCCTTCTGCCGTGCCGCCACCGCGAGCCGGCGGCGGGCCTGCTCCAGAGCGAGCGAGGTGTGGAGCCAGGCGGCGAGCGCGAGGTGGGCAAAGAGCTGCGCGTCGACGTAGGCCGCCCCGTTGTGGAGGAGGAGCCCGTAGAGCGGGTCTGCCCCGAGCGACATGGCCCGGTCCTCGAGGAGGGCCTCCAGCCGGGCCACGCTCCGCGGGGGCAGTGCCCCGGTGGCGCGGAGGGCGGTCTGGAGCGTCTCCGCCAGGCGGAGGTGCCCGCTCCAGGCGGCAAAGAGGATGGTGAGCCGCTCCACGCGGCGCTCGGGGCCGAGCCCGGAGATGTCGGCCAGGTCCAGCGCCAGCCGCACCAGGGTGCGCAGCACGGCGAGCGACAGCTGCTCCTCGCGCGTCATCCCCGCCGGGTGGTCGACCTTCTCTGGCGTCCCGTAGAGCAGGCCGCTGTCGTGGAGCACCGTCCGGACATGCGCCCGGGCACGGGCGCGGGGGCTGGTGCCGGGGGCGCGCGCGTCGACCAGCGGCTCGTGCTTCGCCAGCTCCTGTTCCAGGAGCGCCGTGAACCACCCCGACTGACCGAAGCTCATGTCTCCTGCGTCCGCCCCTCGGGAATTGCTCTAACCCCCGGGAGGCGAACAGTTCAAGTCGACAGCGAGGAGCACGGAGGGACGGGCCCGCCCGGTCACCGACCCCGGGATCACTTCACTGCTTTGACGCGGGTGCGCTTCTCGTCCGCGTCGACGTCCGGCACGGCCTGGACCGGCGAGGGCTTGCCCACCCCGTACTTCTCCAGCACCTTGCGCTCGATGCTGGTGAAGACCTCGGGGTGGTCGCGGAGGTAGTCCTTGGCGTTCTCTCGACCCTGGCCGATGCGCTCTCCGCCGTAGGCGTACCAGGCGCCGCTCTTCTCCACGATGTTGTCGGCCGCAGCCAGGTCCAGGAGATCGCCCTCCTTGGAGATTCCGATGCCGTACATGATGTCGAATTCGACTTCCTTGAAGGGCGGGGCCATCTTGTTCTTCACCACCTTGACCCGGGTGCGGCTGCCCACGACCTGCTCGCCGTTCTTGATGGCGCCGATGCGGCGAATGTCGAGGCGCTGGCTGGCGTAGAACTTGAGGGCGTTTCCGCCCGTCGTTGTCTCCGGATTGCCGAACATCACGCCGATCTTCATCCGGATCTGGTTGATGAAGATCACGCAGGTCTGGCTCTTGGAGATGGTTCCGGTGAGCTTTCGGAGCGCCTGGCTCATGAGGCGGGCCTGGACGCCCATGTGGGCATCCCCCATCTCGCCCTCCAGCTCGGCCTTGGGGACGAGGGCAGCCACCGAGTCCACCACCAGCACGTCGATGGCGCCGGAGCGAACCAGCATCTCGGCGATCTCCAGACCCTGCTCACCGGTGTCCGGCTGGGACAGGAGCAGGTCATCGGTGCGGACCCCCAGCTTGCGGGCGTAGCCCACGTCCATGGCGTGCTCGGCGTCGATGTAGCCGCAGATGCCACCCTTCTTCTGGGCCTCGGCCACCACGTGGAGGCTGAGGGTGGTCTTGCCCGAGGACTCCGGCCCGTAGATCTCCACGATGCGCCCGCGGGGCACGCCGCCGACGCCGAGCGCGATGTCCAGCGAGATGGAGCCGGTGGAGATGACCTGGATGTCGCGGATGAGCGGCTCGTCCTTGCCGAGCCGCATGATGGAGCCCTTGCCGAACTGGCGCTCCACCGCGCCCATCGCCAGCTCGATCGCCTTTTCCTTCTCTGGATTCAACGACATGGGGTGCCTGGACCTCGCTCCGAGCTCAGTAGATGACTGAACGCTGTTTCAGTATGCCCGACGGCGATTTCCTAGTCGACCCCCCTGACACCCTTTGGCCAGATGAAGCGCGCGGTGACCAGGCCCGCCACTCCGGGGAGCACCGTCGCCACCCCGTACCGGAACCCCAGGACGCAGGCCAGCACGCCCAGGGCGAACACCGCTCGGCGGGCCCAGCTCCGCAGCGATGGCCGGATGGCCCCGGCGACGGTCACCCCCTCCAGCGCCAGCACCGAGGCGAGCCCGATGCCGGTGGGCGGCTCGGACACGCCCCAGAGCGACAGGCACAGCGCCACGGTCATCACCAGGACGGCGAGCCCGCGGCGGTCGGTCGCCTCGGAGGGGCGCTCGGCCCGCCAGTGGGCCAGGTCCTCCGGGGACACCTCGAGCGCGTAGGGGTAGCCGAGCGCAAGCAGCCGCTCCACGGCGACCGCCCGCGCCGAGCTCCCGTCGGAGGCGTGAAGCGTCGCCAGCTGGCCCGAGGCGAGGAGCTGGAGCAGCCGATCCGCGGTGGTCCGGGGGTTGCCCAGATCCAGCTGGGCCAGCCGGTCCACGAAGGCGCGGCGTGCGCCCTCATCCGCGCCCGGCGCCCGGGCGCTGGCCAGCGCGTGCCCGAGCGGGTCCTGTCCCACCGGCTCGAGCTCCCCGAGCGGACCGGGGGGGATGTGTGCCTGTTGGCGTTCCACGTCCGACAGGACTCTCCTTACCAGGGGGGCCACGCCGGGGCCACGCGGCCGCCGCCCGGGCGTCAGCCCGCAACCGCCGGGCCTGCGCCCGTGTTCACATCCAGTGCCCGTGGACGAACGAACGGACGAGGACGCGGCCCTGATGCTGCGGGTGGCGGCGGGTGACACCGCCGCCTTCGCAGCGCTCTACGACCGGCACCACCGGTCGGTGGCGCGCTTCGCCCATCGCTTGGTCCAGGACGCCGGGAAGGCAGAGGAGCTGACGCAGGACATCTTCGTGAAGCTGTATCGACATGCAGGCCGCTATCGGCGCACCGCGCGCTTCAAGACCTTCCTCTTCAGGGTGGCGGCCAACCACTGTCTGAACGAGGTCCGCCGAGGGGAGTACCGGGTGCGACACGTGCCCGAGCAGGGCGAGGAGGGCAAGGCAGTGGAGCTGGCCGCACCGGAGGCCCACGCCCCGGACCGGGCCGTCGAGGGGCGGGAGCTGGAGGCGACGGTGGCGGCGGCGCTCCAGCAGCTGAGCGAGCGCGAGCGGACCGCCTTCGCGCTCTGCCGGTTCGAGGGGATGGCGTACCGCGACATCGCCGAGGTGCTCTCGGCGAGCGAGGCTGCGGTGAAGAGTCTCATCCACCGCGCGACCCTCTCGGTCGCCCTGGCGGTGGAGGCATGGCAGGCAGGGGCCAGCGGCCCCGCGAGGAGCGAGGCATGAGCTGCACCGTGGAAGAAGAGCTGACCGCATACGTGGACGGCGAGCTGTCCGCCGTCGAGGCGGCGCGGGTGCGGGGCCACCTGACCTCCTGTCCCGATTGCCGGGCGACGGAGGCCCTGCTCCGGCGGACTCTGACCGAGCTGGCCACGCTGCCGGCCTTCGAGCCGTCGCCGGGGCTCCGCCGCCGGGTGCTGGCCGAGGTCGACGCGCTCCCCCCGCGGTGGACCGAGCGGGTGCGTGGCTGGTTCCGACCCGGCGTGCTGGCCCCGGCAGGGCTGGTGCTGGCGACGGCGGTGGTGGTCGCGGTAGTGGTGGGCCAGCGCGCGGTGACGGCGCGGGCCGAGCAGCGCACCGAGCTGGCGGTGGCCGAGCACTACGAGCTGCTCAGCGACTACGAGGTGGTGGGGCTCTCCCCGGACGACCTCGAGGTGGTGGAGCAGCTCGACCAGCTGCAGAAGGAGGGCCGGCCATGAGGACCTGGCTGCTGAGCCTGGCGCTGCTCTCTGCCGGGCCCGCCTGGTCCCAGGCGGAAACCTCGCCCGAGGATCCGGGGGCGCGGTTCGACCGGATGAGCGAGCAGGAGAAGGCGCAGCTCCGCGAGCGGCTCCGGCAGTTCAAGGCGCTCCCGCTGGACGAGCAGCTCCGCGTCCAGGCGAACGTCGCGCGCTGGCGGGCGCTCCCGCCCGAGGAGAAGGAGCGGGTGCGGCAGAACCTCCACGCCTTCCAGCAGCTGTCGCCCGACGAGCGGCAGAAGCTGCTCACCCAGTGGCGCGAGTTCCAGAAGCTGACCCCCGAGCAGCGGCAGGACCTGCGCCAGCAGATGCGAGAGTACCTCCGTGCCAATCCCGAGCGCCGGCGGCAGATGCTGGAGAACCTCCGCGAGTGGCGGTCGATGTCCCGGGAGCAGCGGGAGCTGATGCGGCAGCGGCTCCGGGAGATGCGGGAGAGGCGGGGAAAGTGACGGGACTGCTCGCGGTCCTGCTCCTCCTCTCCGTCGACGCTGGCACCCCCGGAGCTCCCGATGGAGGCATCGGCCGGCCGACGGCGCCGGCGAGGACCGCCGAGGACGAGGAGATCATCCAGAACCTCGACCTGCTGGAGCACCTCACCGAGGGGCAGGCGCTGGAGATGATGCTCGACCTCGAGGCGGCGCGGACGAAGACGGATCGCTGAGCGGAACGATCAGCCAGGTCAGCGTGCGGTGACCCGGGCCATCCCGGCGCGGGCATCCTCGAGCGCCGCGGCGAGGAGCTCGGCGTCCGTCCGGAGCTAGGGACCCCCGCAGCTGTGCGAGTTCGGTCCGCATTCGAGCCCGGAGCAGCACGGGGTGGGGTCGCAGGACTGTCCCAGCTGGGCGCAGGACACCGCGGCCAGGGCGCGTGGGGCGGTGATGAGGAGGATCGCCGGGATGGCTGCCAGTCCCAGCTGGCGGATCACCCGGCGCCGGGAAAGCGGCGGCTGCGGCCGGGGAACGGGCCTCTCGAGGAGCCGTGCCTTCCCCAGACGCTCTACGGTGAGACGGACCACCTCGGGGAGCAGCGGGATGCCCTCCTCGGCCAGCGCCTGCCAGATGGCGGTCACCTCGCGCGTCCCATCGCAAAGCATCCAGATCCGCGCCGCCCGGCCGTCCAGGCACAGCGCCCGGTGGTGCAGCTCGTCGTAGAGCAGCGTCTCGCCCTCGACGTCTTGCCGGAGCAGGCCGGTGAGGCGTCGCTCTGGACGAAAGCGCGTCACCCGCTCGCCCTCCAGCGCCTCCCACCTCGCGCCCGCCGGGCGAGGATCAGGAGGACGAGCCCGAAGAGCGCCGCCGCGCTCCCCGGAGCGCCCGCGACGGAGCAACCGGTGGACGCAGGTGGCGGCGCCGCCTGCGGCTTCACCACCAGCCGCGCGCTCGGATCGCCGAAGAGGTGCCAGGTCCGGCGCAGGTCCGGGTCGGTCACCGCTGACAGGGCACGCCGGGTCGACTCGCCGAGCGTGGCTCCCTCCACCAGGCCACCGACCAGCACCCGGTGCAGCCGGGCCTGCTGCGAGGAGACCACCATCCCCGACGAGCTCCAGGTCCCCCATGCGCCTCCCTCGGCGCCCAGCAGGGCCTCCGACAGGCTCTGCCGGTAGAGGTCGTGGAAGAAGCCGGTGAGGCAGGTCATCTGGACGATGAGCCCGGTCTTGCCGCCGTTCACCAGCGCCGCGGCATCGTCGCTGGACAGCAGATGCCCGTCCCAGAACGACTCCGCGCCGTGCCCCAGGTAGCTGACCAGCGCCGGGCCCCGGTCGAGGGCGACCAGGATGCGCTCGTGCACCTCGGCGTCGGTCCCGTCGGCGCGGCGTACCACCTCGGTGGTCCAGCCATCGGTGAGCGGTCGCACCTGGCCCAGGGCCTCGCTGAAGTCGGAGACATCGTCGCGGTCGGTGATGTGCAGCACCGTCGCCGCGGGGGCGAGCTGCCGCCGGGCGAGGATCTTCTGCACCATCCGCGAGGCATCCTTCGCCGTTCTCGCCGGCAGGCGGCCCACCGCCAGGGCGGGCTCTCCCGAGCCGTCGAGGTCCGCCAGCGAACCGTCGGAGGCGGTCTCGAGGAACTGGGTCTGCACCAGCATCGTGGGGACCCGGTCCTGCCCGGTTCCCAGGTAGTCCTTGGGGTCGAACGATGCGCTGCCCACCAGGAGCAGGAAACGAGGCTGGCGGGTCCATCGCTGCAGCGCCTCGCGCACCAGCGCCCGGATGGCCTCCGGGTCCTTCTCCCCGGTGGCGAACTCGTCGTAGACGTCGGCCACGTCGATCACCGCCACCTCGAGCCCCTCGGCCCGTCGCGCCGCCACCAGCGGCTCGAGGGCGGCGGCGAGGCCGGGCTCGGTGACGATCACCAGATCCGCGCCGGGTCCGGAGCGCCAGGTGCTGGGCACGTTGGGGACCACGGCCTGGGGAGCGCGCACGTCCCCCTCGCGCACCGCGAGCAGCATCCGCTCCCCCTGGGCGGGCGCCGTCACCCATGGCTGGCCTCCCGGGTCGGTCTCCACCGGCAGCTCGCCGACCCGCAGCGGATCGGTGACGTCGAAGACGTGGGTGTCGGCCGGCAGGAAGCCGTCGAGCTTCGCCCGGCGACCTCCCTCCAGGGTGAAGCGCAGCGCTCCGGTGCCGGCGGCGATGTGGCGTAGGTAGCTGATGCGCAGCGCCACCTCGAGTGCGACGCCTCCAGTGTCGAGCGACCGCAGCTCGACCTGGTTGTCGCCCTCCTGGAGAAGTCCGGGCGGGAGGGCGAAGGTGTGCCGGAAGAGGCTCTGGCCCACGCCCTCGGCAATCCCCAGCCAGGTCCGGTTGAAGCTCACTCCGACGCTGTGCGAGCCATCGGTGACTCCCTGCAGCTCGACCTCCAGCTGGGTCGAGCCCTGGTTCGCTGCCACTCCCTCGACGCGGAAGAACCGGGGCTGGGTCGCGGTGTCGAGCACCAGCGGCCCGAAGAACTTCTCGGCGCTCCCGTTCCGGAGGGCCGCGAAGTAGACCAGATGGTCCTGGATGAGGAGCGTCTCCGGATACAGGGAGGCCTGGCCGGAGGGGGCGGTCACCAGCAGGGTGGGAAGGGTGCTCCCCGGTCCCATCGCCGCCGTGAGCCAGTAGACTGCGGTTCTCGTCGAACGGGTTTCCAGGCCGAGGCCGTAGAACTCCACCGCGTCGCCCGGCTCGAGCGTGGACCCGGCAGCGCGCACGCGAAGCGGGATGCTCTCCGCGGCGCGCCAGAGCGACAGCTGCTGCACCGGGGTGCCGAGGGGGATGCCGGCGGCGGCGAGCTGCTCGGCGGACACCCGGTACCAGCCCTCGTCGCGGACCACCAGCTTCGCCGCGGGGGCGGCGGCGAGCTTCGCTTGCCGGTCTCGATCGACGAAAGCCCGCGGCGCCACCGCCCGCGGAAAGCGGGGCGCACGTTCCATCCGCGCCGCCCCCGCCCCGAGCGCCAGCGCCTCGGCGGCGCGATCCAGCCGCGCGGTCTGCGTTCCGCTCCGGACCGCCTCATTCCGGGGCAGCGGCTCGACGACCTCCGACCAGGTGCTCCGGCCCTGCAGGTCGATCGCCTCGAGCAGGTAGGACGCTCCCGGAGGAGCCTGCGCGCTCTCCCAGGAATACCCCCGGGCGTCGGGAACCCGTGCCCGCGTCCGGAGCGCCGGACCCTCGAGCAATCCGGGGGTCAGCAGCGTCCTGCGCCCGCGCCACAGCTGCCACACCCGGTACCCGATGATCCGGAGCTCGTCCGCACCTCGCCAGGAGAGGCGGACCCCGTCGGGCCCGACCGAGCCCTGCGTCGCCATGAAGCGGACGGCATTGGGGTCCACCGGGCTGAGGGCCAGGGCCAGATAGGCCCAGTTGCCCCCCGCCGCCGGCGTCCAGCTCAGGGTGTTGGTCCCGGTGCCCGCGGCGGCCACGCTGGAGGCGCCACCGCGCAGCGTGCCGGCGGCGAGGTTCCAGGTGGCGGTCTGCCCGGTGCCGGGAGCCAGCGGCGGCGCGGCCGGTGCAGCCAGCGCGTCGAGGACGATCTGCCCCGCGGCGGAGAGGACGCCGAGGCTCACCGTCCCACCGGTACCGGCCCCGCTCACCGGGACGGTGGTCGGGTCGCGCTGGTTGATGCCGGTGAACGACTCCGAGCCGGCGACGATGTTCGCCACCGCACTGGTGGTGACGGTGACCGTCGCCGTGCCCGGCGCGGGCTGCTTGAGGCCGAAGAACGACACCCGGGTGTTCCCCTGGGCCGCGGTGCCGAGCTGGGTGAGGGGCACGCCTCCGTAGCTGACCGAGGAGACCGCCGCCACGCCGTCGTTGGACACCCCCACCACCAGGAAGCGATCGTTGCCGCTGGCCACGGTGTGCGGCCAGCTGGCCGTGCTCTGTCCGGAGACGGCCACCGAGCCGACCTGGCAGGCGTCCCCCACTCCGTCGGAGTTGGAGTCGGTCTGCGCGGGGTTGAACACCGCGGGACAGTTGTCACCGCCGTTGGGCACCCCGTCGTTGTCCGCGTCGGGGGCAAAGGTGGCGGTCACGGTCTGGGTGGCGCTGGCCACGATGTTGTGGCTCTGCCCCCCGGAGTCCGACCAGCTCTGGAAGACGTGGGGGATGCCCTGGAGGTAGGCCGGCGAGGCCGCGCCGATGGAGTTGGTGGTGCCCTGGATCACCGTCCGGGTGAAGGGAGCGACCGCCGTCTCCGGTCCCAGGGTGAGCAGCGCCCCGGGGGGGACGGAGTCGACGGTGAGCAGGACCGTCTTCGGCTGGAGGTTGACCGAGGTCTGCCGGGTGAGCCCCCCGGAGTCGGTCACCGAGAGAATGACCTCGAGGTACGACGGGTAGTCGTGCTCGGGCCCGGGGAAGCTGGCCGAGGCCACCCCGTCGAAGTGGGCCCAGTCGTGGGTGTGGCAGCTGCCACCCGGGCAATGGTGGATGACCACGTCCCAGTGGAGCGCGGAGGCCGGCAGTGCCCCGTCCTCGGCGTCGGTGGCGTGACCGGAGAAGGTGATGCTGTCGCCGACCGCCCAGGTGAGGGAAGGCGACGGCGTGTCGATGACCGGGAGGGGAGGGGTGTTGTCGACGTCGATGGTGACCGAGGCGGTGTCGAAGGCCCCGAAGGCATCGGTCACCCGGACCGAGGCGGGGTGTGAGCCTGCGCCATAGGTGAACGAGGCAGTGGGCGCGTCCGGCGCGTCGGTGAACAGGCCGTTGCCGTCCAGGTCCCAGGCGAAGCTGAGCGGCGCCGTGCCGGTGGATGCGGAGGCATCGAAGGCGACGGTGAGCGGCGATGTCCCGCTGGTGGGCGTGGCGGTGAGGCTGGCCACCGGGGCCCCGTACTGGATCCGCCAGATCCTCCCGCCCACGATGTCGGCAAAGTAGATGTCCCCTCCCGGACCGGCCTGGACGTCGACGGGGTACGAGGCGTTGCTGGTGAAGACCTGGATCTGGGCGGGATCCGGCAGCCCGTTGGGTCCGGGCAGCATGGCCCAGATGCAGCGCACCGAATAGTCGGCGAAGAAGAGCGCGTCCCGGAACTGCGGCGGGTACGCGCTGCCCTCGTAGAAGGCCAGCCCGGAGATGGAGGCGCTGCCGCTGGTGCAGACCCCGGTGTCCCAGCCGGGGGCGCGTCCGTGCTGGTAGGCGTACCAGGGAAAGTCGAGCCTGGTGGGGAAGAAGGTTCCCCCGTCGAAGGGGCCGAGGGGAATCCCGCCGTCCAGGTTGGTCCCGGTTCCGGCGTCCATCTTGTACATCGCGGTGCAGAAGGGAAAGACGTTGTAACCGCTCTCCTTCTCGATGTTTTCCCAGCAGGGCCAGCCGAAGTTCGTCACCGGGGACTGGTGGGCGTCCGGGAGGCGGTGGATCTCCTCCCACTTGTTCCAGCCCACGTTGCCGATCCACAGTTCGCTGGTGCCGGGGCGCATCGTCATCCGGAAGGGATTGCGCAGTCCCACCGCGACGACGCGGTCCGCCGCGGGAAGCCGATTGAACAGCGGGTTGTCGGGGGGCGCCGTGCCGTCCAGCGGGTCGAGCCGGAGGAGGCTGCCGGAGAAGGTCATCGAGTCCGACGGGGTGAGGAGGTCCTGCGAGCGCAGCGCCCCTCCCTGTCCCTGCGGATCGCCGCAGGGGTTCCCGGCGTCGGCGGCGAAGGAGTCCCCCTGGTCGGCGAAGACGTAGCTCGCTCCGTCCCCGGCGGAGAGGTACAGCATCCCGTCCGCCCCGAAGACCAGATCGCCGATCGAGTGACTGGCGTATTGCTGGCACCACTGCCTCTCGATCAGCGGCTGCTCGGGGCCCACCAGCTGGTTGCTGGCGTCGACGTTCAGCCGCGACAGCCGACCGGTGATGAAGCAGTAGCCGCCGTTGACCCCGCCGGTGCAGGAGCTGCCGTCGTTGGGGTACGTCCCGCCATCCGGCGCCTGGGCGGCGGAGTAGAGGATGTAGACGTAGGGGATGGCCGGGAACGCCGGATGGATGGCGAGCCCGAGGAGCCCACGATCGCCTCCGTTGAACACCTTGTCGCGGATGTCCAGCACCACATCGGGCGTGGAGTCGGTGAGACCATCGAAGACCTTGAGCACGCCCTTGCGCTCGGCGACGAAGACTCGCCCGTCGGGGGCGAAGCGGAAGGCGACCGGATTGTCCAGCCCGCTGAAGATGCTCGTCTGGCTGAAGTTGGGCGAGTAGAGCTGCGCCCGGGCCAGGCCGGCGAGCAGCGCGACGGCAAGCGCGACCGAGCAGCGCAGTCGCAGACCTCGCCGTCCACCCATCGGGAGCACCCCCGAACGGCGAGTAGTTCTCTGCTCGCAACGCCGCTGCAAGTGGGTCTCTCACGACCCGACGCATTGCCCACGGTCAGAGCCACGGGGTGACCTCTCGTCGGACGCGCCCTCGCTGAGGACCTCCCGCGAGAGCTGCTCGATGCCGCCTCCGGTCCTCTCCAGCACCTCGGCCAGCCGCTCCACCACCGCGTCGAGAAGTCCGGTGAGGACCTTGAGAGGTGTCGTGCTCGGCCGGCTTCGCGTCGGGCCGGGCGGCGAACACCTGGAACGCGACCGGGTTCGCGTAGCGCACGGTCACCAGCCGCTCGGGGGTGAGGATGAAGCTCACCGCCGTGCTCTGGGGCTGTGGGGTGTCGGACCGGACGAGAAAGCGTCGCGGTCATGAACAGCACGTCCTTCTCCTGGTAGAGGCGGCTCGACGGCTCCAGGGCCTCCATCTCGTCGCGGGTGGGGATCTCCTGGCCGATAGGCGAAGCGCTGTCAGCCAAGAGTACGTGCTTCTTGCACTTTCTCTCTGCTTCCATGACTGCATCGCATGGACACTAGAATCCAATCCGGCCGCGGAGCTGCTGGCAGACTGTTAGGATTGCCGCACTGTGTCAGAGACCACCAACGTCTTCCGCGCCGAACCCGACCCGGAGTGGCGAACGCGCTGGGCGCGGCTGCTCACCACCCCGGAGCAGGCAGTTCGTGCGCTCCGGCCGGGTCGCCGGATCCTCATCGGTTCCGGGGCTGCCGAGCCCACCCGGCTAGTGCAGGCGATGGTGGACGCCGCCTGGCAGCTCTCGGACAACGAGCTGGTCCATCTGCTGACGCTCGGGCCCGCGCCATACACCGCGGCCGCCTGCGAGGGCCGGTTCCGGCACAACGCCTTCTTCATCGGGGCCAACGTCCGGGAGGCGGTCCAGGACGGGCGCGCGGACTTCACCCCGGTGTTCCTCTCGGAGATCCCCCATCTGTTGAAGTCCAGCCGGCTGCCCGTGGACGCGGCGCTCATCCAGGTGAGCCCGCCCGATGCGCACGGGATGGTGTCGCTCGGGGTGTCGGTGGACATCGTCCGGGCGGCGGTCGACTCGGCGCGGCTCATCCTCGCCGAGGTGAACCCGCGCATGCCGCGCACCCCCGGGGACACGCTGCTCGACATTCGCCGGTGCAAGCACATCGTCGCGGTGGATACCCCGCTCCCCGAGCGCGAGCCGGCGGTGCGGGACGGGGTGAGCCACGCCATCGGCGAGCTGGTCGCCGACCTGGTGCCGGACGCGGCCACGCTGCAGATCGGCATCGGCGAGGTCCCGGCCGCGGTGCTGTCCTCGCTGAAGAACCACCACGACCTCGGCATCCACACCGAGATGCTCTCCGACGGGGTGATGGAGCTGGCGAAGCTCGGGGTGGTCAACGGCCTGCGCAAGACGCTCGCCCCGGGGAAGATGGTCGCCAGCTTCCTGATGGGTACCCGGGCGCTCTACCAATGGGCGCACGAGAACCCGGACCTCGAGCTCCGGGCCAGCGACTGGGTCAACGACCCCTACGTCATCTCCCAGAACGTCCGGATGGTGTCGATCAACACTGCGCTCGCCGTGGACCTCACCGGTCAGGTCGCGGCCGACACGCTCGACGGCGGCTTCTACTCGGGCATCGGGGGCCAGGTGGACTTCATCCGGGGCGCCTCCCGGAGCTACGGGGGCCGGGCGCTCATCGTCCTGCCCTCGCTCGCCCGGGGCGACACGGTGAGCCGCATCCACCCCATCCTTCCCGAGGGCTCGGCGGTGGTGACCAGCCGCGGCGACGTGCGCTTCGTGGTCACCGAGTACGGGGTTGCCGACCTCTGGGGCAAGTCGGTGCGCGAGCGCGCGCTGGCCCTGACCGCCATCGCCCATCCGGACCACCGGGCCGAGCTCCTCGCCGCCGCCAAGCAGCGGCGATGGGTGTTCCAGGATCAGGCGGTGCCCAGGCCGCCGCTCGACGTCCGCTGCTGGGAGGAGAAGCTCCGGGACGGCCGGGAGATCCGCGTGCGCGCCGCCCGGCTGACCGACGAGGGGAAGGTGCAGGAGCTGCTCTACGGCCTGTCGCCGGAGTCGGTCTACTCGCGCTACCACCACCTCCGCACCCGTTACCCGCGCGACGAGATCCAGGCGCTGCTCGACGCCGACCCGCAGCGCGGCTGCGCCTTCGTCGCCGAGCTGCCGGAGGACGGCACCCTCATCGGCCTCACCCGCTACGACCTCGATCCGGTCAGCGGCATCGGCGAGCTGGGCATCGTCATCGCCGACGCCTGGCAGCGGAAGGGCGTGGGCAGCGCGCTGATGCGGCGGATGGTCGAGGTGGGCAAGGCGCACGGGCTGAAGGGCCTCAGGGCCGACGTGCTGGCGGTGAACTCGGCGATGATCGCCCTGCTCCGCGACGTGGGCGCCGACGAGGTCCCGCCCCCGGACGGCGGGGTGGTGGACGTGGAGTTCCGGTTCAAGGAGTTCCAGGCTCCAGCCGCACCCGCCGCCGCGCCGGGCCCGGCCGAGCCGGTGCCGGTCAGTGGCCGGCCGCCTCGGCCACAGCCGGTGACCTGACCTCCGCCGGGGCAGTGGGGTGGACACCACAGGCGTCCGGCGCCCGACGCCGCCCGGGTGGGAAGCGTTGGGCAGGCGCGGCGGCGTGAATGCCGCACGTTCCGCGTGCGTTCCCGAGTGGTGATCTACCCGCCTGTTGCTGGAGGGGGTCGTCCCGCTAGCCTAGGAGGCGCCTTGCGTCCTCTCGTCCTGCTCGCGTTGGTCTCGGCGTCGTCGCTCGCCGCACCGTCGTTCTCCACCGAAGCCGCCGGCACGCTGGGACGCCCGGACCTGGCGTCCTCCAGCCGCATCCACACCCTGGTGCAGCTCGATGGCAGGCGGGTGGTGGCCATCGACGCCGCGGGCTTCGCGCGGCTCTGGGACGTGGCCGACTGGCAGCAGCTCGGCGTGGCCTCGCCCGGGACGCGGGCGAACATCGGTCCCGGCGGTCTCGCGCTTCCTGGTGAGCGAGGCGGATGTCTCCTCGCGCCCCCGCTGGCGACCACGCGGGACGGGCGGCTGGTCACCGCCGAAGGGCTCGCGCTCCGGGTCTGCGACCCCACCGGGCAGCGGCCGCCGCGCGATCTCCCCGTCCCTGGGGTGGACGGGACCACGGCCCTTGCGACCGCTTCCGACGGCTCGGCAGCGTTCCGGGCGACGCCCGAGGGCGACGTGGAGCTCATCCCGTTCGAGGGTGGTCAGCTGAGCCGCTTCCACGCGCAGGACGGGCGCATCCTCACGCTGCAGCCCACCACCGACGGGCGCCTTCTCACCGCGGGGGAGGACGGCACCGTTCGCGGCTACGACCGGCACGGCGGAAGCTTCCGGCTCGACGTGCTCCGAGGGCGCGGGCGGCCGTGCGAGGGCGAGTCGCTGCGCGCGCTCACCTTCTCCGACGACGGCACGCTGGCGCTGGTCTCGGCGGTGACCGGGGGCGAGGAGTGCGAGGAGGCGCGGACCTCCGGGGCGCTCCGGCTCATCGAGCTGCCCACCGGGCGCATCCGCTGGGAGATCCGCCCGGTACAGGTGACCGCCGCCCTGTTCGCCGCCGACGGCTCGGTGCTGGTCGCCGCCGCCGGTCAGGTGCATGACCGGGTGGACCCGATCTCCACGACCCTGGTCCGGCTCGATGTCCGGAACGGGGCCCCCACCGCGCCACCGGCCGGGCACCGGGCCCAGGTCACCGCGCTGCGCTTCTCGTCGGACGGGGCGCGGCTCGCCTCGGGAGACGCGACCGGCGTCTGGTCGGTGTGGGACGTGGGCACGCGGGCGCAGCGGGTGTCTGCCGCGGTGCCCGGAGGTGCCCTGGTGGATCTCCGCTTCACCCCCGGCTCGGAGACGCTGGTCTCGCAGCACGAGGACGACTCGGTCCGGACCTGGCGCCTGGCCGACGGCGCGGCGGGACTGGTGCTGGTCCCGCCTCCGGCGCCCGACCCCGTGCGCTCGACGCCCGCCTGCGCCTCGGCCCAGGCACAGGTGGCGGAGCTGATGCGCCCGGCGGCCGACAGTGTGCTCGGGGTGCGTGACCCGTCGGCCTGGACCGGGCTGCAGACGGTGCCGGAGCTGGTGCTCTCGTCCGACGGCGAGAACGTGCTGGCGCCGGTGGCCGAGGAGTCCTGCGTGAGCCTGCTCCGCAGTGGCTGCTCAATCGGCTGCAGCCGCCACTACCATCTGGAGCGGGTGGCGGTGCGCACCGGGCGGAGGGTGCAGACCTTGCCGGTGGACCAGGAGCTGCTCGGCGGCTGTGTCCCGCCGGGTGGCGCCTTCGTCACCCGGGGCGAGCGCGGGGGCATCCAGCTCCGCGACGCCGATGGCGAGCCGCTGGCGCGGGCGGGGAGCAAGCTGGGCAAGGTGATGGCTTGCGAGGCGACGCCGGACGGCAAGCGGATGCTGCTCGCCTCGTCGAAGCTGCTCGGGTTCTGGGAGGTGGGCCGGCCGACGATGCGCGACGCGGTGCCGCGCCGGGCGCGGACCGGTGGACCGGTGGCGCTGTCTCCGCGCGGGGACGTGAGCGTGGACGCGGACGGGCCGGAGCTGCGGCTCCGGGCGTGGCCGTCGGGCGCGGTGGCGGGGCGGCTCTCGCTCGCGCTGCAGGACGACTTCCCGACCTCGGCGACGTTCTCGCCGGATGGGCGGATGCTGGCGGTGGGGACGGCCCGCGGGGTGATTCACCTCATCCGCATCGGCGGCCCGATGGTCACCGCCCGCCGCCCGTAGACCGCTCCGGTGAGGGCAGTGGGCTCGCTCTCCCCGTCACGCGACCGGGTCCGCCGCAGCGTGCTCCGGATTCTGGGAGAGAACGTCCTCTGCGCGGTCTCGACCGTGGGCGCCGGCGGCCGGGCCCACGTCCACATCTGCTATTTCGCCTTCTCCACCGACCTGCGGCTGTTCTTCATCTCCGATCCTCGATCGCGGCACGCGGCCAATCTTCGCCTTCGCCGTTCGGCGGCGGTCGCCGTCTTCTCCTCGACGCAGACCTGGGGCGGACCGGACCGGGGCGTACAGCTCTTCGGGACCTGTACCCGGGTTTCGCCGCCCGCCACCAAAGCGGGGTGGCGGGTCTATCAGGAGCGCTTCCCGGACTCGGCGACGCACCGTTCGGCCCGGAGGCTCGCGCTCTACCAGTTCCGGACGCGCCGGCTGGCGCTGCTGGACGAGCGGGAATTCGGGGACGGGGTGCTGGTCCAGCTCTCCGCGGAAGGCCTGCGGGGGTGAATCACTCCACCGTCACGCTCTTCGCCAGATTCCGCGGCTGGTCCACGTCCGTCCCCCGCAGGTCGGCCACGTGGTACGCGAGCAGCTGCAGTGGCACCGCGGTGACGATCGGCCCGAGCAGCGCCGAGCTCGCCGGAAGTCGGATGACGTCGTCGGCGAGCGAGGCCACGGCGGTGTCGTCCTCGTCCACCACCGCGATGACCTTTCCGCCGCGCGCCCGGACCTCCTCCACGTTACCCACGATCTTCTCGTAGGGCACGCGCGGCTCACGCGGGGCGAGCACCACCACCGGCATCTTCTCGTCGATGAGCGCGATGGGACCGTGCTTCATCTCGCCCCCGGCGTAACCTTCGGCGTGGATGTACGAGATCTCCTTCAGCTTCAGCGCGCCCTCCAGCGCCACCGGGTACATCGGCCCGCGGCCGAGGAAGAGGAAATCCTGCGCGGCCTGGTACGTCCGGGCGATGTGCTTGACCGCGCCCTCGCAATGGAGCGCCTCCTCCACGCGCTTGGGGATCTCGGTGAGGTGGGTGAGCAGCTCCTGCGCCGGTCCCACGTCCAGCGTCCCCCGGAGCCGCCCCAGCTTCACCGCCAAGAGATAGAGCGCCGCGAGCTGGGTGGTGAACGCCTTGGTCGAGGCGACACCGATCTCCGGACCGGCGTTGGTCAACACCGTGAGATCCGCCTCACGGGTCATCGCGCTGCCCACCACGTTGCACAGCGCGACCGTCCGCGCGCCCCGGGCCTTCGCCTCGCGGAGCGCGCACAGCGTGTCCAGCGTCTCGCCCGACTGGCTGATCGCCACGGCCAGCTGCCCTGGGTCGATGAGCGGGTCGCGATAGCGAAACTCCGAGGCCAGCTCCACGTCCACCGGGATGCGGGCCAGCGACTCGATCATCGCCCGGCCGGCCAGCCCGGAGTGCCAGGACGTGCCGCAGGCCAGCAAGGTGATCCGGGACAGCGCCTTCACGTCCTCCGGCCCCAGCGTCCAGCCCTCGAAGAAGACGTCGCCCTCGGAGAGGAGCACCCGGCCGCGCAGCGTGTCCGCCAGCGCCCGCGGCTGCTCCCAGATCTCCTTGTGCATGAAGTGCTTGTGGCCGCCCTTCTCCGCCATCATCGGCGTCCAGTCGATGCGGCGGGTCGGCCGGTTCACCGCCCGGCCCTCGCGGTCGAACACGTCGACCCGGGTGCGGCTCAGCACCGCCAGGTCTCCCTCCTCGAGGAACACCATGTCCCGGGTGTGCTCGAGCAGCGCCGGCACGTCGCTGGCCACGAAGTTCTGGCCCTCGGACAGGCCCACCACCATCGGCGAGCTGTCCTTGGTGGCGACGATCCTTTCCGGATCCCTGGCCCACACCACCGCCAGCCCGTAGGTGCCCTTCACCTGCCCCACGGCCCCGCGGACCGCCTCGGGCAGGTCCTTGCCCTCGCGGAGCTGGGCGGCGATGAGGTGCGCGAACACCTCGGTGTCGGTCTCGCTGGCGAAGACATGGCCCCGTGCGCGGAGCATCGCCTTCAGCTCGAGGTGGTTCTCGATGATGCCGTTGTGCACCACCGCCACCCCGTCATAGGTGTGCGGGTGCGCGTTCTCGTCGGTGGGACGCCCGTGGGTCGCCCAGCGCGTGTGGCCGATGCCCAGCGTCCCCGAGGGAGGCTCGGCCCCGATCCGCAGCTCGAGGTTCTTCAGCTTCCCGGTGGCCCGGACCACGGTCAGCTTCCCGCCGTTCACCACCGCCAGACCCGCCGAGTCGTACCCGCGATACTCGAGCTTCTTCAGGCCGGAGACCAGGATGGGCGCGGACTGCTGCTCCCCGATGTAGCCGACGATGCCGCACATGTGTTCGTTCGTTCCTCCGGCCCGTCAGCGTGTCGCCCGGTCCCCCTGGAGAGCGGAAGCTGGGCCCGGGAGCCGCGGCCGACAAGCCTCCCGCACGGCCCCGGACACTAGCGCCGTCCGGGCGACTTGGCGCGACGGCGGCTCGGCCAGCCCTCCTTCACGATTCGAGGAGCACGGGAGATGACCAGGGTGTCAGGCGGGACATCCTCGGTGACGGTGGTGCCGGCGCCGACGTAGCTCCCTTCGCCCACTTTCACCGGCGCGACCAGCTGGCTGTCCGACCCGATGAACACGCCATCACCGATCTCGGTGAGGTGCTTGGCGAACCCGTCGTAGTTGCAGGTGATCGTCCCGGCGCCGACGTTCACCTTCGCCCCGATGACGCTGTCCCCGAGGTAGCAGTGGTGGTGCGCCTTGGTGCCCGGTCCGATGCGGACCTTCTTGGTCTCGGCGAAGTTCCCCAGCTCGACCGCCTCGGCCAGCTCGGTGCCCGGCCGCATCCGGGCGAAGGGACCGATGAGGCAACGCGCGCCGATCTTCGAGTCGGTCGCCACCGAGTACGGAAGGACGGTCGTGGCGTCGCCCACCTCGGTCGAGGTGAACACCGAGCCTTGCCCCAGCGTCACCCCACGCCCGATGCGCGTCTTGCCGCGGAGCGAGACGTTCGGCTCGATGACCGTGTCCGGTCCGATGGTCACCTCCGGCTCGATGGTGACCGAGTCCGGGTCGTCGATGGTGACCCCGGCGCGCATGTGCTCGAGGTTGACGCGCTGGCGGAGCACGCGTGCGCAGGCGGCGAGGTCGGCCCGGTCGTTGACTCCGGCGGTGTCCTCGAAGTCCGCGCTGACCGAGCCCACCTCGCCCCGCTGGGCGGCGAGCGCGACCAGGTCGGTCAGGTAGTACTCGCCCTGGGCGTTCGCCGGCCTCAGCTGCGCCAGGCCCTCGCGGAGGAACGCGGCGTCGATGGCGTACACGCCCGCGTTCACCTCGCGGATGGACTGCTGGTCCGCAGTGCAGTCCTTCTCCTCGACGATGCCGCTGATGCGTCCGGAGACGCGAAGCACGCGGCCGTAGCCGTTCGGGTCGGGGGCCACCGTGCTCACCAGCGCCAGCGGCGCGGTCCCCCGGCGGAAGGCGTCGACCAGCGCGCGGAGCGTTGATTCCCGGAGCAGCGGCGTGTCGCCGTAGAGGACGAGCACCGGCCCGCTGACGCCGTCGAGGACGCCGAGCGCCGTCCGGACCGCATCGGCGGTTCCCCGCTGGTCGAGCTGGGTGGCGAACCGGAGCGGCTGGCCCGGAAAGCGCATCTCGAGGGTGGTGCGCACCTGCTCCCCCTGGTGACCCACCACGGCCACCACCGGATTGCAGCCGAGCGCCAGTGCGCGGCCCACTGGCCACGCGGCCAGTGGTTGGCCGAGGACGGGGTGCAGCACCTTCGCCGTCTCGGACTTCATGCGGGTCCCCTTCCCCGCGCACAGCACCACCGCCGCCAGGTGTTCGCTCATCGTGGCCAGGCAGATTGCAAGGCGGCTGCCGCGGGCGTCAAACGCCGCGTGCCTCCTCACAGCGTGAGGAAGACGTTCAGCTTGACCAGGAACACGTCCTCCCCTGGCTCCACCAGCGCGCGGCGGAGCTGAGGCGGCGGCTGCCGTCCCCGCACCCTGGCACGCCTCACCGCGGGGCCCGGGCGCCGCGGACCAGGAGGCGCGCGGCACGGAACGCCTGAAGCGCCTCGGGGTCTCGCCGGGCATCGCGGAGCAGCCGCGCGCGCTGGCGGAGCACGCAGGCCAGCGGCACCTTGAGCTCGCGCGGGAGTCCGGCCAGCGGCGCCTCACCGAAGAGGCACAGTGCCCCGGCGTCCATCCCGGTGAGCCGCCCGGTGATGGCGTCGATCTGCTTTAGCGCCTCGTCGCGACGTCCCTCCCGCCGCAGGCGCAGCACCGCCGCCAGCAACTCGGCCAGCTGGCGCACCAGGCGCATGATCACGTCGCGTTCGGTCAGCATCCGCGCCAGCAGGATGCAGCAAGTCGTGGGTGGGTGGGGAGTCCCTGGTACCGAGGTGGTACCGAGGTGTTTGACACCTCGAAAGTCAAGTGGACTTGACACGGGCTTCCCCCGGGGTCGAGTCTCGGTCGATGGCTGCGCGCGTCCCGAGCGCACTGCGTGAACGGCGGATGCTGCATGGCTGGTCGCAGGACCAGCTGGCCCGGGCGGCAGGAGTGAGCCGTCAGGCGCTCAACGCGCTCGAGCGTGGACACGCCCAGCCGTCGGTCGAGACCGCGCTGGCGCTCGCCACGCTTCTCGGGACCAGCGTCGAGCAGCTCTTCGGCCGGGGCCGCGAGGCGCCGGTCCCCCTCCCTGCTCGGGCGGGCCCGCCCGGGACCCGGTTGCTCCTGGCCGAGGTGGCAGGCCGGGTGCAATGCCATGCCCTGGACCCCAGCTCGGGCGAGCCCGCCGATGCGCTGGTCGAGGACGCGCGCCTCCCGCCAGCACTGCTCGAGCCGGAGCGCTGGCGACGCACGCTCCTGGTCGCCGGATGCGACCCGGCGCTCCGGATGCTCGCGGTGCGCTCTGGCAACGCGCGCTGGCTGAGCGTCGGGACCGGTCGGGCGGTGGACCTGCTCGTTCACCGTCGGGTGCACGTCGTGGGCGTCCACTCCCTTACCGAGCGCGACCGGCGACGGGTCCGCGGCACCCTGCTGGTCCACCTCGCCACCTGGCCTCTCGGACTTGCCCTGCGCCGCGGGAATCCCCGCGGCATCCGCGGCATCGTCGATCTCGGTCGCCCCGACGTCCGGCTTGTCAACCGGGAGCGCGGCGCCTCGGCCCGGGTGCTCCTCGACCGGCTCCTCGCCGACGTGGGGCTCTCGCCCGCGGCGGTACGCGGGTACGCGGACGAGGTCCAGGGACACGAGGCGGTCGCCCAGGCGGTGGCGCTCGGGGCAGCGGACGTCGGGCTCACCACGCAGGCGGCAGCCGCCGCGCACGGGCTGGAGCTCCGGCAGCTCTCCGAGGAGAGCTTCAACCTCGTCGTGAGACCCGACGAGCTGGCCCGGCCCGGGGTGCAGGGCCTTCTGGTCACCGCTCGCACCCCGGGATTCCGTCGTGACGTGGGGGCCCTGCCGGGGTACGGGACCGCTCGCTCCGGGCAGCCGGTGGGCCTGACGTGAGTGGGCGTGGAGGGACCAGCCTGCTCCGGATGGTCCCAGCAACGGCAGCACTGCTGATGGTCGGGGTGCTGGCCATCCCGCTGCTGGCGCTGCTGCTCTCCACCGCCCCGGGTGAGCTCCTGGATGGGCTCCGGCACCCGCTCGCGCTCTCCGCGCTCCGGCTCAGCCTCTTCACCACGTCGGTGAGCCTCGGGCTGACGCTTCTCCTCGGAACGCCACTGGCCTGGTGGATGGCGCGACACCCCGGCCCTGTCGAGCGCGCCGCCTCCATCGTGGTGCAGCTCCCCATCGTCGTGCCACCCGCGGTGTCGGGCCTGGCCCTGCTGCTGGCGTTCGGCCGCCGGGGCCTCCTCGGGCCACTCCTGGACCGCGCGGGCTGGGCGCTGCCCTTCACCACCGCGGCCGTGGTGCTGGCCGAGCTCTTCGTCTCGGCGCCGTTCTACGTCCAGTCGGCGGCGGCGGCGTTCAGGCGGCTTGACGAGGACCTCCTGTGGGCGGCCCGGAGCCTCGGGGCTGGTCCGGCGCGCCGCTTCTTCCAGGTGGCGCTCCCGCTCAGCCGACCGGGCGTGGTCACCGGCGCGGCCCTGAGCTGGGCCCGCGCCCTGGGTGAGTTCGGGGCGACCCTGATGTTCGCCGGCAACCTCCAGGGCCGCACCCAGACCCTGCCGCTGGCGATCTACACCGCGCTGGAGACCGACCTCCGACCGGCCAAGGCGCTCAGCGTGGTGATGGTGATGGTGGCGCTCGCGGTGCTGGGGGTGCTCGGCCGGGGCACGGTGCTCGAGGCGGTCCGTGCTCGACCTTGAGCTCGAGGTAGCACGCGACGGCTTCGTGCTCGAGGCCACGCTGTCGCTCGGCCGCGGCCCCACCGTTCTCGTCGGGCCCAACGGGGCGGGAAAGAGTACCTTGCTCCGGGCCATCCTCGGCGCGGTCCCGGTGCGGCGCGGGCGCATCGGGCTCGAGGGGCGAACGCTGCTCGACACCGCGCGCGGCGTGTCGCTGCCCAGCGAGGAGCGACGGGTCGGCTGGGTCCCCCAGGAGTACGCGCTCTTTCCGCACCTCACGGTGCTGGAGAACGTCACGTTCGGCAGCCCCGGCCCGGCCGGTCGCGCCCGGGCCGCCCTTGTGCTGGACCAGCTCGGACTGGGTCCCCTGGCTCCACGGCGCCCGGGCGCGCTCTCGGGCGGCGAGCGCCAGAAGGTCGCCCTCGCCCGGGCACTGGCCGCCGAGCCGCGCGCGCTGCTCCTCGACGAGCCCCTCGCCGCGCTCGACGCCGACACCCGGGAGACGACCCGCGGGCTCCTCGCCGACACGCTCCGCCGCCTGGCCATTCCCTCCCTGGTCGTCACCCACGAGATGCGCGACGTGCTGGCCCTCGGGGGACCGGTGGTGCTGCTCGAGGCGGGCCGGGTGCGCTCCGTCGGCGCCCTGGAGGGGTTCCGCGCGGCGCCTCCCACCGAGTTCGCGCGAACACTCGCCGCGAGGGGTCATGACAGAGGTGTTTGACACCTTGGAAGTCAAGTGGACTTGACACGGGGGTCCCCGCGTCGTCAGGTCCCGTCCGTGCGCGCGCCCGGCCTGGTCGTTGCTCTGGTGGTGCTCCTCGTCGGCGGCGGGCCGGCCCGGGCCGGGGACGGCGGGCGGTCGCAGAGAGCGGCCCTCGGCGTGTTCGCCGCCGCCTCGCTCCGCGACGTGTTCGGGACGCTGGGGGCCACCTTCGAGCAGGCGCATCCCGGCGTCCAAGTGCGGTTCAACTTCGCCGGGAGTCAGGAGCTGCGCACGCAGATCGAGCACGGCGCCCCGGCGGACGTGTTCGCCTCCGCGGACACCCGGCACATGGACGCCGCGCGCGCCGCAGGGCTGGTCGAGGCGCCGACGCTTCTCGCCACCAACGCCCCCGTCATCGTCGTGCCCGCCGACAACCCGGGCAAGGTGGGAGGGCTCGCCGACCTGGCGAAGGTGAAGCGGCTGGTCCTCGGCGCGCCCGAGGTGCCCATCGGCGCTTACACCTTGCAGATCCTCGAGGCCGCCCGTGCGCGCTTCGGCGCCGAGTTCCCGGACCGGGTGCAGAGCCGGGTGGTGAGCCGGGAGCTGAACGTCCGGCAGGTGCTGACCAAGGTCGTGCTCGGCGAGGCCGACGCCGGGGTGGTGTACCGGACCGACGCGCGCAACGCCGGTGACCGGGTCCGGGTGGTGGAGATTCCCCCCGAGGTGAACGTGGTGGCCCAGTACCCCATCGCGGTAGTGACCCGGTCACCACACCCGGAGCTGGCCCGGCAGTGGATCGCGCTGGTGACCGGAGCCGAGGGGCAGGCCGTGCTCGCCAGGGCGGGCTTCGGATCGCCGGCGCCCTCCGCGCGCAGGTGAGCGTCGACCGGCGCCGCGCACGGGCAAGCCCGGCCCGACTTCCGCTTGCGCCATGGCGGGCGCACGGCGATGACAGTGGCGCACCGATGAAGACCCGAGCCCTCGTCCTGTCGCTGCTCGTCTTGCTCGTCGCGCCCGCCCGGGCGGCCCGCCCGTATCGCGGGGGGGTCGTCGCCAGCGCCTACCCGCAGGCCGCCGAGGCCGCGCTGCAGATGCTCGACCGCGGCGGAAACGCGGTGGATGCTGCCGTCGCCGCCGCCTTCGCCGCCGGGGTGGTGGGCCCGTACCACAATGGACTGGCCGGCGGCGGTTTCGCCCTGCTCGCGCTGCAGGGCAAGGACACGCTGGCGCTCGACTTTCGCGAGGTCGCCCCCGCCGCGGCCACCCGCGACATGTACCTCCGCGAGGGGAAGCCCGTGCCCGGGCTGTCCACCGACGGCGCGCTCTCGGTCGCGGTCCCCAACGCGGTCAATGGATACCTGGCGCTGCTGGAGAAGGCCGGCTCGCTCCCGCGCTCGGTGGTGCTCGCCCCGGCCATCCGCCTGGCCCGGGAGGGTTTCATCGTCACCCCGAAGTACCACCAGCTGGCGAGACCACGGCTCGACTGCCTGCGAGGAGACACCGAGGCCTCGCGCATCTTCCTCCGGCCGGGCCCCGACGGACGCCCCGACGTCCCCCCGCTCGGAACGCGCCTCCGCCAGCGGGATCTCGCCCGCACCCTGGAGCGCATCTCGGCCGCCGGCGCCGCCGCTGTCCGGAGCGGCCCCATCGTGCGCGCCATCGTGCACACGGTCCGCGGTGGGGGCGGCATCCTCACCGAGGAAGACCTTGCCCGGATCAGGCCCCGGTGGCGCACACCGCTCTGGGGCTCCTACCGCGGCCATCGCATCGCCACCTTCCCTCCCCCGAGTGGGGGCGGCGTCATCCTGCTCGAGACGCTCAGCCTGCTCGAGCGGCTGCGGCCCCAGGGATACCAGCGCCGCGCACCGGAGGACCTGCACCTCTACGTGGAGGCGCTCCGTCGGGCCTACGCCGACCGGGCCCGGTTCGTCGCCGATCCGGAGCAGGCGGAGGTTCCACTCGACCGCCTCCTGTCGGCCGAGCACCTCGCCGAGCTCGCGGCGAGCATCGACCCGGGAAGGGCCACCGCCTCGTCCTCGCTCCCGGGCGCGGCCACCACGGCCTCCCACCCCTCCGGGGCGAAGAACACCACCGAGATCTCCATCCTCGACCGCTCCGGGAACGCGGTCGCCCTCACCACCACCGTCAACAACGCGTTCGGGAGCTGCCTGGTGGCCCGGGGCACTGGCCTGCTCCTCAACAACGAGATGGACGACTTCTCCGTCCAGCCGGGGGTCCCGAACATCTATGGCCTGGTCTACGGCGAGTCCAACGGCATCGCACCAGGGAGGATCCCGGTCTCGTCGATGACCCCCACGCTGGTCTTCCAGAAGGAGCGCCCGGGGCGGGTGCTGCTCGCCGTCGGAGCCTCCGGCGGCGCGTACATCCCCACCGGCGTCGTCCAGGTGGTGACCAACCTCCTCGACGCCCGGATGAACCTCCCCATGGCGGTGGCCGCCGGACGCGTCCACCACCAGTGGCTGCCCGACGTGGTCACCATCAACCCCGACTCGCTCGACACCTTGACCCGGAAGGCGCTCGAGGCGATGGGCCACACCTTCAAGGTGACGGACTCCCCGCTCGCCGACGTGGAGGCGGTGATGGAGGACCCGGCCTCGGGTTTGCGCACCGCCGCCTCCGACCCCCGGAACGAGGGGACCCCGCTCGGACAGCCCTAGACGGAGGGTTCACCGGAGGCGCCGGGCAGGAGCGCCGGGCCCGAGTGCGCCAGGGCCATTCGCCATCCGGTTCCGGTCCGCACGCAGACGTCGGTGAAGAAGGCCGCGTCGTCCACCTCGACCCCGGTGGGCAACCGGACGCGCGCCCGCTGCAAGCCGGTGAGAACCCCCACCCCGCCCACCACCCGTGCCCGGAGATGCAGCGCCGAGAGCTCGAGGATCTCCCCCGGGATCTCCACCGCGGCCCGGAGGAAGTCCTCCCGATGGGTCTCGGTCCCGTCCGACCCCAGCAGCACGAACCCCTCGGTCACCAGCGCACCCAGGCCCAACGAATCCCGGCGCCGGATGGCATCCATCACCGCGTCCTCGAGCGCGAGCAGGGCGCGCTCGTCAGGCGTCAGCGACGCCAGCGGGTGCTCCACGGTCAGCCCTTCCTCCGGGTGTAGATGCCCTCGAAGAGAATCGTCCAGTTCCGCCCGTCGTCCGACGACTGCTCCCAGCGCTGCCGGATGCGGTCTCCCTCGAGCTTCTGCCACACGATGCGGTTCAGCATGCTGCTCCCGCGCGGTCCCGAGCGACGCCCGCTGAGGACCATCTTGCCGTCCTTGAACTCGCCGTCCAGCACCAGCACCATCCCCAGGTCGTCGACGAACGTCTGAGTCCAGCGGCCCGCCGGGCTGTCGTAGCTGGTCAGCGAGCTGCCCTGGCTGCCGTCGGTGGCGGTCCAGCTCTCGCGAAGGGCGCAACCTTCGAGGATCTTCTCCACCTTGTTCTCTCCGGCCGGAGTGCCCTTCGGCGTCTGGACCTCCCACTCGCCCACCCAGAAGTCGAACTGGCGGTACGCCGCGCTCGAGCAGGGCGGACCCTTGGCGGTGGCCGCGGTGAAGGCCCGCTTCTTCTCGGCCGGGGCGGACAGGGGGACGAGGACCGCGAGCAGCAACGGCAGGACGCGCATCACCCCGAACCTCCCTCCCGGAGGCAGAATAGACGTCACCGGGCCACCTGTCTCGGCAGCCGACGTGCTCTTCGACGCCCATCTCCACCCCGAGACGTTGTCCGACCTCGACCTCGAGTCGCTCCGCGCATTCGGCGTCGAGCGTGCGGTGGTGCTGGGACATCACTTTCCCGAGCCCACCTCGCGGGGCCTGCGCGCCCACTTTCGCGACCTCCTGGAGGTACAGCTCCCGCGTCTGGAGCGGGTCGGCATCCGCGGGTACGTCGCCCTCGGCGTTCACCCCCGGGCCATCCCACGCCGCGGTTTGCACGACGTGCTCGCCACCCTCCCCTCTCTGTTCCGGGGCGGCCGGGTGGTGGCGCTCGGCGAGATCGGCTTCCACCGCGGCGGGCCGGACGAGGAGGAGGCCCTGGTCGAGCAGCTTGAGCTCGCCCGCCGCCTCTCGCTGCGGGTCGTCCTGCACACTCCTGCGCTGGACAAGGAGCGGTGGACGCGGCGATTGCTGGCCCTGTTGCGCCAGCACGGGCCCGAGCCCGGGCGGGTGCTGGTGGATCACGCGAGCGCCCGCACCGTGCCCCTCATCCTCGCCCGTGGGCACTGGGCGGGGCTGACGGTCAACGTCGGCGAGCTCACCGCCGACCGCGCGGTGCAGCTGGTGCGCAGGCTCGGAAGCCGGCGGCTCACGCTGGGGAGTGATGCCGGGGATCGCCCGGGAGACTTGCTGGGGTTGCCGCGCGCAGTGCACCTGCTCGAGCGCGCCGGGCTGGGCCGGGCGCTCGTCTCGCGCCTGGCGTTCCGGAACGCGCGACGGTTCTTCGGCGTGGACTGAAGACGGTGCGAGGGGCTGGCGCTCCGTCAGTGGACGGAGGCGACGACCTCGCTCGGCACACCGACGTCTGCGAGCGCGATGCGGGGCTGCTCACGCGCTTCGTCCAGCTCGAGCGCGCTGCCGAACTCGGCTGCGTCGAGGAGCCGCTGGGTGCGATCGTCGAGCTCCACCGCGACGAGTATCGAGAGCCCGGTGCCGCTGACCTCGCACTGTTGGTAGCGCGCCCAGCGACCATCGCCCAGCTTCACCAGCTCTCCGATGTCGGCCAAGGGCATCCTCCGGACCGCGAAGTGGGTACACTGTAAGCAGCGCGCCTGACCCCCGGCAAGCCCGTCTGGTAAACGGCGTGCAACCCGTTGGAATCACTGATCTGACCTGGGCCTGTGACCCCGGACCGGAGGGCTGTCCCACCCGCCACCGGGTCAACCTGTCAACGGGACGCACTGTGAACCCGTGCATGCCCCTGCGGCCCCTGACGCGCGTGGGCCGCAGGGATGACGCGTCAGGACTTGGGGCGGATCTCGGTGCCGACGAGCTGCTCGAAAACGGTGATGACCGCGCCGATGTCCTGCTCGCCCTTTCCCGCGGCGCGCGCCAGCTCGTAGCACTGCCGGACGATGGCCGCGACCGGCGTGGGCACGCGGTTGGACGCGGCGCTGTCGAGGAACAGGCCCAGGTCCTTGTCCATCAGGTCGATGGCGAAATGGGTCTCGAAGTCGCGGCGCAGCAGCGCGTTGCCCTTGAAATCGAAGTACGGCGAGCGGAAGCCGGAGGCCTGGACCACCTCGAGCACCCTGGCCGGGTCCACGCCCGCCTTGGTCGCGAGCAGCATGCCCTCGCCGAGGCTCTGCAGCATCGAGGCGATGAGCGCGTTCCCTGCGAGCTTCACCTGGCTACCCGCGCCCACCGGCCCGCAGTGGACCCACTTCTCGCCCACGGCGCGAAAGACTGGCTCGGCGCGCGCGAGGGCCTCGGGCGTCCCCCCGGCCATGATCAGCAGCGTCCCCTTCTCCGCGCCGGTCTTGCTCCCGGTGACCGGCGCCTCGACGAAGTCCACGCCCAGGGCCCGGGCGCGCTGCGCGAGGCTCCGCGCCTGGTCCGGGCCGATGGTGCTGAAGTCGATGAGCAGCTGCCCGCGGCGGGCCGCGGAGAGGAGCCCGTCCTTTCCCGCCACCACCTCCTCGAGCGCGGCCGGCGTCGCCACGCAGGTGCAGGCGATGTCCACGCTGGCCATCAGCTGGGCCGGCGTGTCTGCCACCTTCGCTCCCAGCGGCTCGAGCGCGGCCCCACGCGCACGCGTACGGTTCCACACCGTGACCTGGAACCCCTTGCTGGCGAGGTTCTTCGCCATCCCCGACCCCATCAACCCGAGCCCGAGAAACCCAACCCGTTGCCCACTGGCCATCTGTCGCTCCTCGTTCGGCGAAAGGACGAGGAACTGACTATGGTAGGGACGTGAAGTTTCCAAGCCTCCTCCGGCCGGTCCGCGAGCGTTTGCTGGCTCCGCTGCGACACCCGGATCAGGCCGAGCGCCTGCTGGTGGAGACCTTCCGCACCCTGGGCACGCTCTGCACCCGCCTGGCAGACATGGTGGAGTCCCAGCGGCTGACGCGCGCCGGGTACCACGGGCAGGGTCGCTTCCTCGAGCGACTCGAGCGGCCGGCGCCCCCCTCCAAGCCGGAGTGAGCAGCCCGCAGCCCCCCGGGAAGATTCCCGACCCCCGTCCGACTCCTGTTCACCGTAGGCCGATGCACGGCCTCCGGCGCCTGGGGGCGAGCGGAACCCATGGGTCTTGGGCTCGAGGAACGGAGCGCGGCAGATGCGCGGATCCGCAGGGCAGCGCGGGCGGGCGATCAGGACAGGGCGCTCCGGGTCCTGATGGAGGCATACGGAACGCAGCTGTTCGCGGTGTGCATGCGGTTCATCCCCGACCGGGCGCTCGCCGAGGACGTGCACCAGACCTGCTTCGTGCAGGCGTACCAGTCGCTCCACCGGGTGCTGGAACGGGAGTCGATCGCCGCCTGGCTGATGGCCATCGCCAGGAACCGCTGTCTGGATGCGCTGAAGATCCACCGCCGGCGCCGGCGCTGGCAGGTGCCCCACGCCAGCCTGCCGGAGGTCCCCGACGCGCGGTCCAGCGCCGAGGACGAGGTGCACCGCTCCTCGCTCGTCCAGCGTTTGCGCCATGCGCTGGACGTGCTCTCGACCGAGGCCCGACGGGCGGTGGAGCTGCGCTACGGGGAGATGCTCTCCTACGAGGAGATGGCCGAGCTCTGCGGGGCGCGCCCCGGCACGCTGCAGATGCGCGTGACCCGGGCGATGCCCCTCCTCCGGCGCTCGCTCGAGGCGCGGGGCATCACCGGCTTCTGAGCAGCGTACGCCCGCCGGAGATCACTTGAGGATGGATTTCAGGAAGCGGCGCGTGGCGTCGTTGGCGTCCTGCGCCGCGGGCGGGTTGTAGCGACCACCGGTCGGGTTGGCGAAGGCGTGCTCCGCGTCGTAGCTGCGAAACTCGTGCTTGATGCCGGCGTCCTTCAGCGCCAGGTCGAAGGCCGCCACCTTCTCCGGGGTGATCCCCTGGTCGCGCTTGGCCCAGATGCCGAGCACCGGCCCGCGGAGCTTCCGGAGGAGGCTCACCTCGGTCACCGGCGCCCCGTAGTAGATGACCGTCGCCGCGACCTTCTCCGGACTGGCGAGCGACGCGTTCAGGCTCTGCCCGCCGCCCATGCACCAGCCCAGGGTGGCGATCTTCTTCCCGGGCGCGGCCTGCGCCAGCCACGCGATCCCGGCGACCTCCACCTCGGTGGCCCTCTTCTGGTCCAGCGCGCCGGCGAGCTTCCGGGCCTCGTCGTCGGAGGTGGCCACCGCTCCGCCGTAGAGGTCCACCGCAGCGACCAGATACCCCTGCGTGGCGTAGCGATCCGCCTCCGCCTTCACCCAGTCGTTCAGCCCCCACCACTCGTGGAGGATCAGCAGGCCGCCGCGCGGCGTCCCCTTCGGCCGCGCCACGTAAGCGATGGCCGTCTTCCCATCGGGCAACGACAGCTCCACGGACTTTCCCTTCGGCGTGGGCGGCCTGGGGTCCACCGGGTGGTGCTCCTGCGCCGGGGCCTGGGGCGGCGGCTCCACCGCGAGTGCCGCACCCGCGACGAGCATCGAGAGCACCTGGGCTGCGCGGAACGACACTGTCCTACCTCCTCGGCGCCGCGGAAGTGGTCGATCTTCCTAGCACTGCTCGCATCCACTGGGGAAAGAGGCAAGTTGCCGCCTGACCGGGGGAGGTACCATCTTCACGCGCGGCGCCGAAACGCCCCCCATGTCCTTCGTCCTGGTCGTCGACGACGACGCGAGCCATCGCACCCTGATCTGCGATCTCCTCGAGGAGATGGGCTACCGCACACGAAGCGCGGGCAACGGGCGCGAGGCGCTGGACGTGCTCGAGGAGGAGATGCCGCAGGCGGTGCTCCTCGACCTGCGCATGCCGGTGATGAGCGGGTGGGGCCTGCTCGAGGCGCTGAAGAAGCTGCCGCGCGCCCGCGGGCTGCCGATCATCATCATCTCGGCCTACGGCTTCGAGTGGGAGGCCGAGCTGGTCGGCGCGAGCGGCTACGTCAGCAAGCCCGTGGACCTCGATCGGGTGCGCGAGACCGTCAGCCGCATCCTCGGGCCACCGCCCGAGCCGCAGGTGCTCCACTAAGTCAGGGCGGCCGCAGCCAAGGTCCGGGTCAAGGGGTCCTCGGGCGCTAGAGTCGGCGAGCTCAGGGCGGCCGCAGTCAGTCAGTCAGGGCGGCCGCAGCCAAGGTCCGGGTCAAGGGGTCCTCGGGCGCTAGAGTCGGCGAGCTCAGGGCGGCCGCAGTCAGTCAGTCAGGGCGGCCGCAGCCAAGGTCCGGGTCAAGGGGTCCTCGGGCGCTATGGTCGGCGAGCTCAGGGCGGCCGCAGTCAGTCAGTCAGGCGGCCGCAGCCAAGGTCCGGGTCAAGGGGTCCTCGGGCGCTATCGTCGGCGAGCTCCAGGCGGCCGCAGTCAGCTCTGCCCTGCGGGCTCGTTACTGCCTGGGGTGGTTGCTCTTCGGAGCGCCGTGGCCCTCGCCGCCCTCGCCGGTGGGCGGCTCCAGGGCCATGTTCCACGGCTCCACCGGCAGGTTCGGTCCCGAGGTCCAGGTGTTCATCGCCCAGCCGGTCTCCGGGGCGACGGTCTGCCCGAAATTCCAGTCCGCGCGGGTGCCCAGCAGCGTGACCGGAGGCTGGGCCCGGGTGGTCAGCGGCGAGGTCTCGCCCTGCACGGTCCCGGGGACGATCTCCTCCGGGCTCTTCGGCTCGCGCGCGAGGCCCCACGAGGCGCTGACGTACCAGTCCCCGAAGCGGCCCGCCGTGCCGAGGCTGGTGGTGTCGGGCTTGTCGGACAGCGGACCGTGCTCATGGGAGCACCCGACCGGGAAGGTGCCGAAGACGAGCGCGAAGCCAGCGACCAGGGGACGGGGCAGAAGGGGCATACGGCCGGGGGGCCTTAGCACAAACGGCCACGGCCGGAATGCCCGACGATGGCCGCTGATGAACTTCCGCTGAACGCCGGTCTAGCGGCGGTCTGGCGGCCGGTGCCGCTGCTGCCCGTGGTCCCGGTCTCGCCGGAGCCGCCCGAGCCGCTGCCCATCGAGCCCGACCCCGAGGTGCCGCTGCCCGTCGTCCCGGTGCCCGAGCCGTACGTGGAGCCCGAGCCGGACGCGCTGCTGCCGGTGCTCCCGGTCGAGTCGGCAGCTTATCGGCCCTCCAAGAATCTCGGATCGCGAGGCAGACTCCATCCATCTCCGTGCGCGTTTTTCATTCGGACCACCACGTCGTGCCGCTCCCGCCGGGCCACCGGTTCCCCATGGGCAAGTATTCGCTCCTCCGGGAGGGGCTGCTCGCCTCGGGTGTTCTCCAGGCAGACGAGCTGGTTCCGGCGGAGCCGGTGGACGTCGCGTCGCTGCTCCGGGTCCACACGCCGCGCTGGGTGCAGGCGATGCTCGAGAACCGGCTCACCGAGGCCGAGCAGCGGCGGCTCGGCTTCCCCTGGAGCCGCGAGCTGGTGCTGCGCTCGCGGGCCGCGGTGGGCGGCACGTGCGCGGCGGCGGAGCGCGCGCTGGTGGAAGGAATCGGCGGGAACCTCGCCGGAGGCACCCACCATGCGTTTCCGGACCACGGCGAGGGCTACTGCGTCTTCAACGACATCGCGGTGAGCATCCGCGCGCTCCAGGCATCCGGAAGCATCCGTCGGGCGCTGGTGGTCGACCTCGACGTGCACCAGGGAAACGGCACCGCCGCGGTGTTCGAGGACGACCCGGACGTCTTCACCTTCAGCATGCACGGCGAGCGCAACTTCCCGTTCCGCAAGCAGCGCTCGAGCCTGGACCTCGGGTTGCCCGACGGGGCGGGTGACGAGGTCTACCTCGACGTGCTCGCCCGCCACCTGCCTCGCGTCATCGAGGTGGCGCGGCCGGATCTCCTCTACTACCAGGCCGGGGTCGACCCGCTCGCCGAGGACACGCTGGGGCGGCTGTCGCTCACCCACGCCGGACTCGAGGCGCGGGACAGCTTCGTCCTCGAGGCTGCGCGGCGCTCCGGCGTGCCGGTGGTGGTCACACTGGGGGGCGGGTATGCCCGACCGCTCGAGGCGACGGTGCGCGCGCACATTGGCACCTATCGCGCCGCTCGGATGGTGTGGGGGTAAGCTTCCGGACACGTCGCACCCGATGGCCGAGCTCACTCCCGAGGTTCTGGCGACTCTCTTTGGCGAGAGTTCCGAGCCCGTCTTCGTCTACGCGCCGGTGCGCGAGGGCGGACGGGTGGTGGATTTTCGTTACCTGTACGCCAACCCGACCGGGCTTCAGGTCTTGAGCTCGCAGGTCAGGGAGAAGCTCGGACAGGGGCTGCTCGCTGTCGCCCCCGACGCCGAGCGGTGGGGCCTGCTCGCCGCCTACACCCGGACGATGGAGACGGGCGAGCCGACCGACATCCGCGTCGACCAGGACAAGGGTCCGGTGAAGGGGTCGTTCCGCATCCACGCCAACCGGGCCGGAACGGCGCTGCTGATCCACCTGCGTGACGTGACCCGGGAGGCCGAGACCCAGGCCGCCCTGCAGAAGACGGAGGAGGAGCGCGACCAGACCGAGCTGCGTCGCGCCACGATCGAGTCGCTGCTGGCGCAGGCGCCCGCGGAGATGGCGTACCTGCGTGGACCCGAGCTGGTCTACCGGTTCGTGAACGACCGCTACCAGGCGCGACACCCGGGCCGCGAGTTCCTGGGCCGCCCGCTGACGGAGGTGCTCCCCGCCTGGCGGGACAACCCGCTTCTCCTTGCGATGCGCGAGGTGTTCCGGACCGGCGTCCCCTACCGCGACCTCGAGCACCCGCTGGTGGTCGAGACACCGGCCGGCTCCGAGCGCCGCTGGTTCGACCTGGCCTTCCTTCCGGTCACCGGGGGCGACGGCGTGGTGGAGGGCGTGCTCTCCTTCGGCACCGACGTGACCGATCAGGTCTCGGCGCGGGCGCGGAGCGACGCCCTGGCCAGGGAGCGGATGGCGCTGGCCGACGAGCTCGAGGGCGAACGCCGAAGGCTGGCGGTGGGCGAGGAGCGCTTCCGCTCCATCGTCGAGACGCATGCCGACATGGTCTGGGTGGCGGACTGGAACGGCCACCTCCGCCACCCGGTCCCGACCTGGTGCGCGCTCACCGGGCAGAAGCCGGAGGAGATGCTGGGCCTGGGCTGGGTGGACGTCATCCACCCCGACGACCTGGAGCGCGTCTCGCACCAGTGGATCGAGGCCGTGAAGCAGCGGCAGCGCTTCGAGGCCGAGTTCCGGGTCCGCAAGGCCTCCGGGGGCTGGGCCACCGTGGCCTCCCGGGGCATCCCCCTGCTCCGCGACGACGGGCACATCCGGGAATGGGTAGGCACCACCATCGACGTGACCACCCGTCACCGCGAGGAGGAAGCGCTGCGCATTCTCTCCGGCGGCGCGGCCGCGCTCTCCAACACCCTGGACTACAAGGCCACGCTCCGCGCGGTGGGCGAGATGGCCATCCCCACCTTCGCCGACGTGTGCATCGTGGATCTCATGGACGAGTCGGGCGTGCTCCGCCGGGTGCTGGTCTCCGGGCACATCGAGGAGGAGGTGCTGCAGGAGTTCCGGCGGATGCCTCCCCGCACCGACCCGGACTCACCGGTGATGGAGGCGCTCCGGACCCGGCGCTCGGTGCTCCGCGAGAGGCTCCCCGCGGCGGTGAAGCTGGAGATGGCCGCCGATCCGGAGCGGCTCAGCCTCTTCGACCGGCTGAGCCCCACCTCGCTGGTCTGCGCGCCGCTGTCCGCGCGCGGCAGGACCCTGGGCGTGATCAGCTTCCTCACCGCCCGGAGCGGACGCCGGTTCGAGCGGCTCGACCTGGGGCTGGTGGAGGAGCTCGCCCGCCGGGCCGCGCTGGCCATGGACAACGCCGAGCTCTACCAGCGGGCCGAGGAGGCCAGCCGGGCCAAGGACGAGTTCCTGGCCACGGTGAGCCACGAGCTGCGGACGCCGCTGGCCTCCATCCTCGGCTGGACGCGCCTGCTCCGGCGCGGGGGGCTCAGCCCGGAGAAGCAGGCACGCGCGCTGGAGACGCTGGAGCGCAACGCCCGGGCCCAGACCCGGCTGGTGGAGGATCTGCTCGACGTGAGCCGCATCGTCTCCGGCAAGACCCGGCTCAACGTGGAGACCGCCGATCTGAAGGCCATCGTCGAGGCGGCGGTGGATTCCATCCGGCCCGGTGCCGACGGCCGCGGCGTGCAGCTGGATGCCTCGGTGCAGCCGTGCACCCTGGCCGGCGACCCGGAGCGGCTCCATCAGATCCTCTGGAACCTCCTCTCCAACGCGGTGAAGTTCACTCCGCGCGGAGGGCGGGTGTCGGTGTCGCTCGCGGTGCGTGACCGCACGGCCACCCTCACGGTGAGCGACACCGGCCAGGGCATCCGCTCCGACTTTCTTCCCCACGTCTTCGAGCGCTTCCGCCAGGCGGATGCGACCGCCACCCGCGCGCACGGCGGCCTCGGCCTGGGACTGGCCATCGTGCGGCATCTGGCCGAGCTGCACGGCGGCACGGTCGCCGCCAGCAGCACCGGCGAGGGCCAGGGCGCCACCTTCACCGTGCAGCTCCCGCTGGCCGCTGCCGCCCCGCTCGAGCGCTCGCTCGGCGAACCCGGCACGACGACGCAGCGGGTGAGCCTCTCCGGCCTGCGGCTGGTGGTGGTCGATGACGAGCCAGACACCCGGGAGATGGTGGCCTCCACGCTCGAGACGCATGGGGCCCAGGTCGTGGCGCTCGCCGACGCCGAGGACGCCCTCCGCTGGCTCGCCGGCAACCAGGCCGACCTCCTGGTCTCCGACGTGGCGATGCCGCGGATGGACGGCTGCGCGCTCATCCGGGAGATCCGCCGCACCGGTCCAGGCTCTGCCCGGACCATTCCCGCGGTGGCGCTCACCGCCTACGCCCGACCCGAGGATCGCCGCCGCGCGCTGGACGCCGGTTTCCAGGACTACTTGACGAAACCAGTGGAGCCGGAAGTGCTGGTGGCGCGGGTCGCCGCCCTGGTGAGGCCTCGCGCGGCGGCCTGAGGCAGGCGCGGCCCGGGACGTTCGCGCCGACTGCTCGGAGTGCGGGGGGTTAGGCCAGCGGGCCGTTCGCGCCTCTCCGGGGGGTGGGAGCCGTCAGCGGGCCGCAATACCATCCGACGTCAGGCCCCCTCGTGGAGATGTCCGTGTCCCCCAGCGCCCCCGCCTCGCCGGACGCCGCGGCGACGCACCCGTCCACCCTCTGGCGGACCTTGCTCGAGGCCACCGCCGATGGCGTGCTGGTGGTGGGCGCACACGGGCGGATCCTCGCCACCAACCCGGCCTTCTGCCGGCTGTTCGCGCGCCCGGGACAGACCGAGTCGCTGGACGGCCTGTCCTTCGAGCAGCTGGGTGAGCGGCTGGGCGAGTCCTTCGCCGATTCCGCGCACTTCCTCGGACGCGCCGCCGAGCTGCAGCAGCAGGACGGAGCGGTGACCGGCGAGTGCTGGACGATGAGCGACGGGCGGGTGCTCGAGTGCGACGTCCTCCCGGTCATGGTGGAGGGCCGGCGGAACGAGCAGCTGTGGCTGTGGCGGGACGTGACCGAACGCGCCCGCCCGCGAACCGTCGAGGGGCACGGGCACCCGCACGAGCCGAACCTGTCGTACCTCGACGAGCTCACCGGGCTCTACAACCGCCGCGGCTTCCTGCGGTTCGCCCGGGCCCAGCTCGATGCCGCGGCGATGGCCCACCGCCCGATGCTCCTCATCTTCGTGGACCTGGACGGCCTCAAGTACATCAACGATCGGCTGGGACACGCCGCCGGAGACCGGGCGCTGGTGGACACCAGCACGGTGCTCAAGTCCACCTTCCGCGAGCGCGACGTGGTGGCACGCCTCGGCGGCGACGAATTCGTGGTGCTGGTGACCGACTCCTCCGCGGTCCGGGAGGCGGACCTCCTCGCCCGTCTCGCCGGCCGGCTGGGGGCCCTGAACGCCCGCCCCGGCCGTGAGTTCCAGCTCGCGTTCAGCACCGGGGTGGCGGCGTTCGATCCGGCGGCGCCGGAACCGCTGGAGGAGCTGCTCTCCGAGGCCGACAGCCGGATGTACCTCGACAAGCGCCGCCGCAAGGACGCCTCGGCGAACTGACTCCGGCCCGGGGCCGAGCGTCAGCCCTTCGCCAGCTGGCGGAGCACGAACGCCAGGATGCCGCCGTGCCGGTAGTAGTCGAGCTCGTTCGGGGTGTCGATGCGGCAGGTGACCAGGAATTCCTTCGTCCTCTGCTCTCCCGTCGCCTTCACCGTGAGCCGCTTGCCGGGCGCCAGCCCGTCCGCCACGCCGGCGATGTCGAACGTCTCCTTGCCGGTGAGCCCGAGGCTCGCCGCATCCTCCCCGGCGTCGAACTGCAGCGGGAGCACCCCCATGCCCACCAGGTTGCTCCGGTGGATGCGCTCGAAGGTCTTGGCCAGCACCGCCCGCACGCCGAGGAGCAAGGTACCCTTGGCCGCCCAGTCGCGCGAGCTCCCGGTGCCGTACTCCGACCCGGCGACGACCAGGAGAGGTGTCTTCTCCGCCGCGTATTTCATCGCCGCGTCGTAGATGCTCATCCGCTCGCGGCTGGGGTGGTGGACCGTGACCCCTCCCTCCACGCCGGGCACCAGCAGATTGCGCAGCCGGATGTTGGCGAAGGTGCCGCGGACCATCACCTCGTGGTTCCCCCGGCGGCTGCCGTAGGAGTTGAAGTCCTTCGGCTCCACTCCCAGCTCCATCAGGTAGCGCGCCGCGGGGCTGGACTTGGCGATGCTCCCCGCAGGGCTGATGTGATCGGTGGTCACCGAGTCACCGAGCAGCGCCAGGACCCGGGCGCCCTTGACGTCCTGCACCGGTGTCGGCTCCTTCGGAAGCTTCTCGAAGAACGGAGGCCGGCGGACGTAGGTGCTCTTCTCGTCCCAGGCGAAGGTGTCGGAGGCGGGAACTTTCAGCTTCTGCCAGCGCTCGTCGCCCTCCAGGGCGTGCGCGTACTGGTTCCGGAACTGCTCGGGCTTGACGTGCGCGGCGATGGCCTCGCGCACCTCCTGGTCCGAGGGCCAGATGTCCTTGAGGTAGACCGGGTTGCCGTTGCGGTCGACGCTCAGGGGCTCCTTCGTCAGGTCCACGTCCATCTCCCCGGCGATCGCGTAGGCGACCACCAGCGGGGGGCTGGCCAGGAAGTTCATCCGGACGAAGGGGTTGATGCGCCCTTCGAAGTTCCGGTTGCCCGAGAGCACCGCGGCCACCACCAGGTCCTGGTCGGTGACCGCGCTGGCGATGTGCTCCGGCAGCGGCCCCGAGTTTCCGATGCAGGTGGTGCAGCCGTAGCCCACCAGGTGGAAGCCCAGCGCCTCGAGGTAAGGCACCAGGCCCGCCGAGCGCAGGTAGTCCATCACCACCTTGCTGCCGGGGGCGAGCGAGGTCTTCACCCACGGCTTGGTGCCCAGCCCGCGCTCCACCGCCTTCTTCGCCAGGAGCCCCGCGGCGAGCAGCACTGCAGGGTTGCTGGTGTTGGTGCAGGAGGTGATGGCGGCGATGACCACCGCGCCGTGCTGCAGACGGTAGCTGAGCGCGCCCTGGTTGATGACCGCGCTCGCCGCGACCCGCGAGGCGCCGGAGGGGGGTGGCGCCTTGGGGGCGGCGGCGGTGGGCGCGGCGTCGTCGTCCTGAGGCGGGGCGGTGTTCAGCATCTCCACCAGGCTCTTCTGGAAGATCTGCTTGGCGTCCCTGAGCGGCACCCGATCCTGGGGGCGCTTCGGACCGGCGAGGCTCGGCTCCACCGTGGCCAGGTCGAGCGACAGCAGATCCGAGTAGACCGGGTCGGGCGTGTCCTTGGTGTGGAAGAGCCCTTGCGCCTTGCAGTAGGCCTCGACCACCTCCACCTGCGCCGGGGGCCGGCCGGTGAAACGGAGGTACGAGAGCGTCTCCTTGTCCACCGGGAAGAAGCCGATGGTGGCGCCATACTCCGGCGCCATGTTGGCGATGGTGGCGCGATCCGGGAGCGAGAGCTCGGAGATGCCCGGCCCGAAGAACTCGACGAACTTCCCCACCACGCCCTTCTTCCGGAGCATCTGGGTGACGGTGAGGACCAGATCGGTGGCCGTCGCGCCGGCGGGCAGCTTGCCGTTCAGCCGAAATCCAATGACCTGAGGGATCAGCATCGTCAACGGCTGGCCGAGCAGCGCCGCCTCCGCCTCGATGCCACCCACGCCCCAGCCCACGACCCCGAGCCCGTTCACCATGGTGGTGTGCGAGTCGGTGCCCACCAGCGTGTCGGGGAAGAGCCGGTTCCCGTCCTGGAAGACGACCTGGGCGAGGAACTCGAGGTTCACCTGGTGGCAGATGCCGGTGTCCGGCGGCACCACCCGGAAGTTGCGAAACGCGCCCTGTCCCCAGCGCAGGAAGGCGTAGCGTTCGAAGTTCCGCTCGAACTCCACCTCGGCGTTGGCCTGGAACGCGCTGGTGGTCCCGAACTGGTCCACCACGACCGAGTGGTCGATGACCAGGTCCGCCGGGTTGCGGGGGTTGATCTTGTTGGGGTCGCCGCCCAGGGTCGCCAGCGCCTCGCGCATCCCGGCCAGGTCCACCACCGCGGGCACGCCGGTGAAGTCCTGCAGCAGCACCCGGGCGACGTGGAAGGAGATCTCGGTGTCCGGCGCTGCCTTCGGGTTCCAGGCGAGCATCTTCTCCACGTGCTCGCGCTTCACCACCCGCCCATCCTCGTGCCGGAGGAGATTCTCCAGGAGCACGCGCAGCGAGAACGGCAGCTGCTGGACCGCGGAGTGTGACTTGGCCAGCACGTCGAGCGAGAAGACCTCGTAGGTCTTGCCGCCGGCCTGCAGGCTGCCTCGAGTCTTGAAGGAGTCGGTGGTCATGGCCGTGCACCCGGGGGTATGCCCGGGAGAACGACCGAGCGCAACGACCGCGCGCCCGATGGCTTCCATGCGCGCGTCGCACGAGCCAGGACGCCGGGCGCCGGCGGAAGCCACGAGCGCCAGCAACCCCCGGGGGTGGTCTACGGACGACGGACGCTGCGCGGGCTGATTGACCGTGCCTGCTCGGCCGAGCAGTCTGAGCGCCCACCATGGCCGCGTGCGAGCATGTCCTGACCCTCAAGCCGGTCCACCCTCACACCACCAAGGGCTGCGAGGACTGCCTCAAGATGGGCGGGCGGTGGGTGCACCTTCGCCTGTGCCTGACCTGCGGCCACGTGGGCTGCTGCGACTCGAGCCCGAACCAGCACGCGACGAAGCACTTCCACGCCACCCAGCACCCGGTCGTCCAGTCGCTGGAGCCTGGAGAGGACTGGGGCTGGTGCTACATCGACGAGGTCGACTTCGAGGGCGACGAGCTGCCGCCGCGCGCCTGAAGAACAGAGGAATGAACCAGACCCCTTCGCGGAGAGCCGTGTCCACCCGTGGGCGGCTCGGCGCGGTGCTCCTCGCGCTCACCGGGAGCGCCACCGGGTGCGCCACGGCCTCTCCCACGCCCGAGGCCCGGCGGGTCATACCCGTCAACGGCGTGCCCGGTCCCCGCTGCGAGAACCTCGGGACGGTCATCGGCCAGACCCAGGCTCGCAGATCCGAGGCCACCCAAGAGCAGCTCGTCTCCGAGGCCACGACGGACGCGCTGGAGAGAGCGGCGGCGCTGGGGGCGACACACATCTTTCTCTCGCCGGTGACGCTGCGGCATCAGGGCGGAGCACCGGCCTCGGCAACGCTCACCGGCGTCGCCTTCCGGTGCCCGCCCGCGGCTCCCTGACCGGCGATCAGCCGGAGCTCGGTCAGAGGGTTCGGGGGTCTAGCGGGTTCCGTCGAGCGCGCGGAGCGCAGCGCGCGAAACCGCCTCGCGAGCCCAGGCGGGCTCGAGGACCTCGGCCTCGCCCCCGAAGGAGAGGACCCACTGGACCAGCCAGCCCTCCTCACCGGACACCTTGACCTCCACTCCGCCGTCGGTGAGCTCGCGGGCCTCGCCGCCGAAGCGCTCGCGGAGATACGGCGCCGCGCCGGCGGTGAAGCGGACCCGCACCTCGCCCCGCTCGGCCGGGTCCGGCACCCGCGCCGGGGGCATCGACCGCGGGGAGAAGGTCCGGTCCGTCCGCTGGATGCCGGTCATCCGGTCCAGCCGGAAGAGCCGCTCGGAGCCGCGGGCGAGGTCCCAGCCATACAGGTACCACTGCCCACGGTGGTTGAAGACCTCCGCCGGCTCGACCCGACGGTGCTCGGCGGCGGTGCTGCCCCGTCCGGCGTAGTCGAACTCGAGCTCCCGGCGCTCCTCCGCCGCACGGGTGAGGATGCCGAGCTCCTCGGAGGCGAGGGAGCGCGCGTTCACCGCGCTCCCCAGCTCCCGGTACATCTTCTTGGCCTGCGCCGGGAGCACCTTCTCCAGCTTGGCCAGCGCCGAGGCCAGCGCGCTCTGGGCGGCGGGACGGAGCAGCTCCGCGGCGGCGGCGAGCGCGGCCGCCTCCGGACCGGTCAGCCGGGGCGGTTTGCTGAAGCGCTGGTCGAGGTCCACCCAGACGCGGTCGTTCTCCACGTGCAGATCGATGAAGTCGTCCGGCTGGAACGGGGGGCGCCCCACCATGGTGAGCAGCTCGAGATCGCGGAGCAGCTCCTCGCGGCTCACGCCGAGCTGACTGGCCAGCGCCTCCACCGTCACCCCGCGGTGACGGGCGACGTAGGGGACCACGAAGAGGAGGCGGCGAAGCCGCTCGTGGACGTCGCTCACGCCTTGCCTCCGTGCCGCGCGGCCACCGCCTGGGCGAGCGCGCGGAAGCGGGCCCGCGCCGGCTCGGGCGAGAGCACCCGGGCCTGCGGCCACAGCGCGAGGACGTGCTTCAGCAGCGCATCCAGCAGGGTGACGGTGAGCACCACCTCGGTCCGGCCACCGCTCCGTTCCACGCGCCCGTCGGGGAAGTGCGCGCCCGCCTGGGCCGCCAACGGACCCTGGAGCTCGAGCCGCACCTCCACCGCCGGCTCGATGCCCCACTGCCAGGGGGCGTGCGGTACGTGGGCGTCGACGACGAAGTCCTTCGGCACCTCGAAGTCGTGCGTCCGGGGCTTGCTGCCGTTCATCTTCAGCTCCCGGATGCGGTGGACGTGGAAGGTGCGGAGGTCCTGCCGCATGTGGCAGTAGCCCACCAGCGACCAGACGCCCCGGCGGAGCACCAGCCCGTACGGGTCCACCTTCCGGGTCGACGGCTCGGGACGCTTGGGCGAGAGGTAGACGATCTCCACCCACTTCCGCGCGCTGGCCGCACCCCAGAGCACTTCCAGGAATTCGGGCACGGCGGCGGTCTCGCGCACCGCGCCCAGCTCCATCCGCACCCGCGGCCTGACCAGCTCGCCGCCGGCGAAGAAGGCGATCTTCCTCAGTGCGTGTTTGAGATCGTGCCTGCCGGGAAAGGCGCCGGAAGCCAGCGCGGCCGAGCCGGCGGCGTAGAGCACCGCCATCTCCTCGGGGGTGAAGCCGGGCTCGGGCAGGTAGTACGCGCTCCGGTCGAGGAGGTACCCGTCCTTGCGGTCCTCGTCGCCCTGGACGTAGGTGAGCGGGATGCCCAGCTCGAGGAGCTCGGCCTTGTCGCGCTCGAACTTCCGCTCGGTGGCCTCGTCGCTGCCGCTCCCGTAGTCCTCGGGGAAGCTCTCCTTGAGCTCGGCCCAGGAGACCGGCTCGTGCGCGTCGAGCAGCAGCGCCACGAGGTCCAGCAGGCGTTCGGTACGGTCCATGGCGACGCAGACCAGCATGTGGACGAAGAACCCTGGCCCGTCAAGGCTGGGGGACGGGTGGTAGCGTCCGGGACCGTGCAGGCTTCGGGACGTGTGCGGGCGCTCCAGCCCACGGTGTTCTCCGAGTTCAGCGCGCTTGCGGCACGCTCGGGCGCGGTGAACCTCGGCCAGGGCTTTCCCGACTTCGATGGGCCGGAGGCGGTGCGGGAGGCGGCCGTGGCCGCGCTCCGCCGGGGCGAGAACCAGTACGCACCCGGACTCGGCGCGGTGCCGCTCCGGCAGGCGATCTCAGAGCATGCGCGGCGCTTCCTCGGGCTCACCATCGACCCCGAGACCGAGGTGGTCGTGACCTGCGGTGCGACCGAGGCAATCTTCGACGCGGTCCAGGGGCTGGTGGACCCCGGTGACGAGGTGGTCGCCTTTCAGCCGGTGTACGACTCGTACGCGGCCAGCGTGGCCATGGCCGGTGGGGTGCTGCGGCCCGTCACCTTGCGGCCACCCGACGCCGCACACCCGCGCTGGTGGTTCGAGCCGTCCGAGCTCGAGGGGGCATTCGGGCCGCGCACCCGGGTGGTGCTCCTGAACACGCCGCACAACCCCACCGGCAAGGTATTCACCCTGCGGGAGCTGGAGCAGGTCGCGGGGCTGGCCCAGCGGTGGAACGCGGTCGCGGTGGTGGACGAGGTCTACGCACACCTCGTCTACGACGGCGCCGGGCACCGCTCGCTGGCCGGACTGCCGGGGATGGCCGAGCGCACGCTCACCGTGAGCAGCGCGGCCAAGACGTTCGGCCTCACCGGGTGGAAGGTGGGCTGGGCGATGGGCCCGCGCGTGCTCCGGGACGCGGTGCTGCAGGCGCACCAGTACGTGACCTTCGCAGTGCCCACGCCGCTGCAGCACGCGGTCGCGGCGGCTCTGCGGCTCCCGGACGCGTACTTCCTGGAGCTGCAGGCCGACTACGCCCGACGGCGCGGGAAGCTCCTCCACGCGCTCGACGCGGCTGGCCTGGTGCCGTGGTCGCCCGAGGGTGCCTACTTCGCCTGCGTGGACGTGGCCGGCCGCGGCTTCACCGACGACGACGCGTTCTGCCGGGACCTCACCACCCGGGTGGGTGTGGCGGCGATCCCGCTGTCGGCGTTCTACGTGGACCGTTCGCGAGCGCCGTGCGTGGCCCGCTTCGCCTTCTGCAAGGCAGATGCGACGCTGGACGAAGCCGCGCGGCGGCTACGGGCGGCCGAGCTCGGACCGCTCAGGTAACCGGGAACCGCTGCCAGGCCGCGAGGGCGTTGCCGAGGACGTGCATCCAGAAGGTGACCCGGGTGGACCCGGTGCGGAGCCGCGCCAGCCCGAGCAGGAGGCCGTCCACCAGGACCTGCGCCAGATCCAGCCCTCGGTACTGCCCGTGGGCGAGCGCGAAGACCAGCGCGGTGCCGACGACCGTCGGAACGGGTCCCACGCGCGGGAGGAGCACCTGGAAGAGGAGCCCGCGGAACACCAGCTCCTCGAGCAGCGGGGCCAGGACCACGATGCCCAGCACCCGGATCGCCAGCGCAGGACCGTGGTCCGTGAAATGGGGCGCCTCGGGGTGCCCGAGCGACCAGGAGACGAGCTCCCCGGCGGCGAGCCAGAGCGCCCAGAGGAGCAGCCACTGGACCATCACCCTCGGAGCCACCGGCTTCCAGGCCAGGCGCTCCCGGGCCGCAGGCCGCACCCGCGCGACGACCGTGAGGACCAGGAGCCCCACCGCGAACGGACCGACCCGGGTCAGGGATTCCTGGAGCTGGGAGCCCATCTCCGGCGCACCCTAGGCCGGAGCAGGCCCCGGACGTCAGCCGGATTCGGGCCGGAACTGGAGCGCCACGCCGTTCATGCAGAAGCGCTCGCCGGTCGGCTGTGGCCCATCCTCGAAGACGTGGCCGAGGTGGCCGCCGCAGCGGGCGCAGTGGACCTCGGTCCGGACCATCCCGTGGCTCTCGTCGGTCTCGGTCTCCACGGCGCCTGCGAGCGGGGCGGTGAAGCTCGGCCAGCCGGTCCCGCTCTCGAACTTGTCCTTCGAGGCGAAGAGCGCCTGTCCGCACCCCGCGCAGAGGAAGGTCCCGGGACGCTTCTCGCGGTTCAGCGGGCTGGTGAAGGCGCGCTCGGTGCCGTGCTGACGCAGGACTACAAACGCGGCGTGGGACAGCTGCTTCCTCCACTCGTCATCGCCGTGCTCCACCTCGAAGTGCTTCGGATTCATCTCGTGTTGCCCTCCATGCCCCCTTCTACGCCCGAGATGGCCCTCGAGTTTCGGTGACGGTTCACGGCCGGTTCCTGCGCATCGCACGTCGAGGCCACCGCCCGGGGAACGGGGCGAACATCCGGAGGAAGGTCGAATGCATGGAATGCCTGGAGTGCAACGGCTCGCGGCGGTGCTCGGGCTGTGCGGGCTCGCCCTGGGCTGCGGCTCGAAGCTGACCGGGACGTACACCAACGCCACCGGCATCGTGATGCTCGAGCTGAAGTCCGGCGGGAAGGCCACCATGGGCCTGGGCGGCGACACCAAGGACTGCACCTACACCGAGGACGGGAAACAGATTCACCTGAGCTGCGCCGGCGACAGGATCACCCTGCGGGTGAACGACGACGGCTCCCTGTTCGCTCCCGGATTCGTCGGGGTGATGAAGAAGTCCAAGTAGCGAGACGCTCCCCGTCGACCGGTGCGCCGTGCGATGCTCCTCGGCAGGGGGAGAACGTGTCACGGACATCGGCTGCTCACGGCGTCCCGCTTGCGGTCCTCCCCGGGGTATTCGGCGTACCTCGTTGACACCTCGACCGGCCGGGCAATCTCTGCTTGCTGCATCGCCGGCCCACTCTTCCCTGAGCCCGATGGCGGATTGCGGGCCAGCCTGCGATCCCAGCCTGCCTGTCCAGGTCCACGAGCTTCGCTCCCCCTACGGAGGGGGAAGCTGCCCCGAGCTTGCGGAGTACGGCGACGGCAGATGGATCTGCGAGGCGGTTTCCTTCGACGGGGGCATCCTCTGGACCAGCGGGTTCTGCCAGGATTGAAGCCATGAACTTGATGGTGAAGTCGCTGCCCGAGGGAACGGTGCCGATGCGCCTCGGGCGTGCGACGCTGGTCCTCGGCGTCCTCGGCATCGCAACCGCCTGCTCGAGCAATCCACGCTGCACGGTCCCGGTCGGGACGCCAATCGACAGCCTCCCCGTGACCCAATTCGTCGGCCACAGCTATCTCACTTACGGAAGCGATGGGCGGATCGTCGGCACCGATTCTTGCTGCGCAGGAGGCCCTCGCTTCCCCTTCCCGGACGGCGGATGCGGCGAGGTCTGCGACGGTCAACTCCGAAGCGACGACTACCTTCTGGGGCTTCCCTACGGGACCGGCGCTTGCCCCGATGAGGCGGAGTACGGGAGCGGTGAGTACGAGTGCTTCGTCTGGACCCTGGACGGCGGGGTGGTCCTCTCGAGCGGTGTCTGCGTCGATTGAGGCGAACGGCGGCCGTCAGTCGGAGACCAGGAGCGAGAGCGCCTCGTGGACGGCCTCGGGGAAGACCTCGTGCTCGCCCGGGAGCTCGCGGAAGACCACCCGGTACCCGGCCGAGCGGAGCGCAGGGACGATGGCCCGGCTGGAGGAGGCGATGGGCACCAGCCCGTCCTGGAGGCCGTGGGCGACGAGGAAGCGCGGGTGCCCCACCCGGCCGGTGACCGCGATGCCCGTCGGAGAGAAGGCGAACACCCAGCCGAAGAGGTCGCCATTCGACGTTCCGAGCGAGAGCGCCATCGTGGCCCCGGCCGAGAATCCGCCGAGCGCGATGTGGCCAGCGTCCACCGACACGCGGTGGAAGGTCTCGGCGAGCGCCGCGTCGAGGAAGCGGCGGTCCTCTCCGAAGTCGCCGAGCTGGTAGTCCCAGCTCCAGCCGCGGCTGTCCGGCATCAGCACCGCCACCCCGTGCTCCTCGGCGTCGCTCTTGACGGTCGGCCAGATGCGCCCCGCCGAGCCCCCCGCCCCGTGCAGCATGACCAGAAGGGCGACGGGGTGTGAGCGCGCGGTCACCGGGACGAAGAGGAGCCCGTCGCGCGCCGCCCCGAGGCCGAGATGTCGAAGCCCCGGTTCGGCCGGATGGAAACCTGGCTCCGGCCGGGCATGGAGTCGGACGGTCTCGGGAGCCGGTCCGGTCTCGATGCGGACGTTTGGAGGGGGGCCGCCCGCGCAGCCGGCCAGGACGAGGGCGAGGAGAGCGCTCCGGGGCGGCACGTCCGGCAGTTTCACCACGCCCGCGGGCCGCCGGGGGACGGCTGACGGATGCTGGTGGTCCATTCGCTGCCCCGGCCGGCTGATCGGACGAGCGGAGGGGCCGGGAAATGGCTAGATCGTCGACACGGGCAGCCCCCTGCCCCCGGGAGAGCGCACCTGAAAGACCTGTCCGGGAACACCCTCGGCCTCAAGCCAAGCGAGCTGCAGCAACTCCGCAACACCTACCGCCGCCGGGTCTCCCCGCACGAGATCGTCAGCGCCGAGCTGGCCCGGCATCTCACCGAGCTCTCGCTGCAGACGAATCGCCAGCTCGGAGTGCTGCTGAACCGCAAGGGCGAGGTGGAACGGGTGGTGGTGGGGAACGCCCACAAGCTCGAGCTCCCGGACATCGGCCGAGCCCGCGCCGGTCAGGTACGCCTCCGCGGTCTGCGGCTGGTCCACACCCACCTCAAGTCCGAGCCTCTCACCCGGGACGACCTCACCGACCTCGCGCTGCTCCGGCTGGACCTGGTGGCCGCCGTCGGGGTCCGCCCGGACGGGCTTCCCGGGGTGCTTCACTTCGCACACCTGGTCCCGGCGAACGGCGACGGGAGCTTCTGGCGGACGGAGACCTTGCCCTCGGTGCACGGACCGCAGCCGGACCTCGCGGCCACCCTCAGCGCGCTGGAGGACGAGCTGGCACAGGGGACCCTGTCACGCACCGTGTCCGGGCGCGAGCGGGCGATGCTGGTGGGCGTGTCGCTCGACGGCCAGCGCGGCCGCGCCGAGGCATCGCTCACCGAGCTTCGCGAGCTGGCCCGGACCGCCGGGGTGGAGGTCCTCGACTCGGTGCTGCAGATGCGGCGCGAACCCGACCCGCGCTACCTCATCGGCCGCGGCAAGCTGGAGGAGCTGAATCTCAAATCGATGCAGCTCGGAGCGGACCTCCTGGTCTTCGACCGCGACCTCAGCCCGTCGCAGAGCCGGCACATCGCGGAAGAGACCAGTCTCAAGGTCCTGGACCGCACCCAGCTCATCCTCGACATCTTCGCCCAGCGCGCGCAGAGCGCCGACGGCAAGCTTCAAGTGGAGCTGGCCCAGCTGAAGTACCTCCTCCCGCGGCTGGCCCAGAGCGACGACTCGCTCTCCCGCCTTGCGGGCGGGATCGGTGGGCGCGGCCCCGGTGAGACCAAGCTGGAGATCGATCGCCGGCGGGTGCGCGACCGCATCGCCCATCTCGAGCGGCGCATCGAGCACCTCTCGCGCGAGCGCCAGGTCCGTCGGGGCCGGCGTGAGCGCCGCGAGCTGCCGGTCGTCTCCATCGTCGGCTACACCAACGCCGGCAAGTCCACCCTGCTCAATGCGCTGACCCACAGCGAGGTGTTGACGGAGAACAAGCTGTTCGCCACCCTCGACCCGACCAGCAGGCGGCTCCGCTTCCCCGAGGAGCGTGAGGTGATCATCACCGACACGGTGGGCTTCATCCGGGACCTTCCGCCCGATCTGGTGGCCGCCTTCCGCGCCACGCTCGAGGAGCTGGACGACGCCTCGTTGCTCCTGCACGTGGTGGACGCCTCGGACCCGGCGCACGACGCCCAGGTCGAGGCGGTGGAGCAGATCCTCGGGACGCTGGGCCTGCTCTCCAAGCCCCGCATCCTGGTGTGGAACAAGGCGGACCGGATCGACCCCGAGCTGGCCAGGACACTCGTCCGCACGCGCGGCGGGGTGGCGATCAGCGCGATCGGGGGTCAGGGGCTCGAGGTGCTGCTGCACAAGGCGGACCGGACGTTGTTCGCCGAGGGTGCTTCGGACGAGCTCGGTGCGCTGGTCGCTCCGTTGCGCCGCCCCGAGGCGGCCGAGAGCCCGGCCGAGCTCCCCCTGGCCGAGGCCGCCGCCGCCGGTCGCTGAGCGCTGGAGGCGCCCAACCGCTCTGCGAGACTCGATCGCGCACTGCGTCGCAACGTCCTGCACTGCAAGGGCGCGCTCGATCCAACCCGCCCCCGGACCGCGCAATTCTTGCACGTGGTGGGCGGAGCGGACGGGTTGGTTGCCTGCCGGTCGCGCGTTTTCCCTTTGCGCTCCAGCGTCAGGCGGCCGAGATTGCGGCGCTCGTCGAAGGCCAACCCCTCTCACGAGAGGCGGTCTCACATGACGTGGACCCAGAATTACGATCCGCTCGGGAACCTGTTCCTCTCGGCAGTGGTCGCTGCGCTTCCGGTCATCGTCCTCCTCGGGTCGCTGGCCTTCCTCCACGTGAAGGCCCACATCGCGGCGTTGCTCGGGCTCGCCACCGCGCTCCTGGTGGCCATCGTGGTCTTCCACATGCCGGCGGTGATGGCGGTGGCCGCCGCGGGGAACGGAGCGGCGTTCGGGCTCTTCCCGATCGGGTGGATCGTCCTCAATGCCATCTTCGTCTACGACATCTCGGTCGGGACCGGGCAGTTCGAGGTGGTGAAGCACACCATCGCCAACCTGGCCGCTGACCGGCGGATCCAGATCCTGCTGATCGGCTTCTCGTTCGGCGCCTTCATCGAGGGTGCGGCAGGGTTCGGCACCCCGGTCGCCATCTGCGCCGCGATGCTCATCGGGCTGGGTTTCAAGCCGCTCGCCGCCGCAGGCCTCTCGCTCATCGGCAACACCGCCCCGGTGGCCTACGGCGCCCTTGGCACGCCGGTCATCACCCTCGCCGCGGTCACCGGGCTGCCACTGGACAAGCTCAGTGCCATGGTCGGCAGGCAGCTGCCCTTCTTCTCGGTCATCGTGCCGTTCTGGCTCGTCTGGGCGATGGCCGGATTCGCCGGGATGGTCGAGATCTGGCCCGCCTGCCTGGTCGCGGGCCTCTTCTTCGCCATCCCCCAGTACATCGTCTCCAACCACTTCGGCCCGGCACTGGTGGACATCATCGCGGCGATGGTCAGCATCGGCGCGACGTACGCGCTGCTCCGCTTCTGGCAGCCGAAGAAGATCTGGAGGTTCGAGGGCGAGGCGGACCACGTGGCCACGGCCGAGACGACGCCGACCACCGCCGCAGCCTGGCGCGCCTGGATGCCCTGGCTCATCCTCTCGGGGCTGGTGTTCGCCTGGGGCTACCCCGATATCAAGAATGCGCTGAACAAGGTCTCCATGCCTTCGGTGGAGGTGCCTTACCTCCACAACATGGTTCTGAAGTCCGAACCGATCGTGCACAAGCCGACGCCCGAGGCGGCCAAGTACGTCTTCAACTGGGTGAGCGCCACCGGGACCGCGCTGCTGCTCACCGGCATCATCTCCGGGCTCATGCTCGGGCTGAAGCCCAAGCAGCTGCTGCAGTACTACGTGCACACGCTCCGGCGCGTGCGCTTCTCTCTGCTCACCATCGCCGCGATGCTCGCCCTGGGGTTCACCACCCGGTACTCGGGCTCTGACGCGAGCATGGGACTGGCGTTCGCTGCCACCGGCAGCCTGTTCCCATTCTTCTCACCCATGCTCGGCTGGCTGGGCGTGGCGTTGACCGGCAGCGACACATCCTCCAACGTGCTCTTCGGCAATCTCCAAAAGGTCTCCGCCCAGCAGCTGGGGCTCAACCCGATCCTCACCTGCGCCGCGAACAGCTCAGGCGGAGTGATGGGAAAGATGATCGATGCCCAGAGCATCGTGGTCGCCGGCGTGGCGACCAAGCAGGAAGGCCACGAGGGGGAGATCCTGCGTTACGTCTTCTTTCACAGCCTGGCGCTGGCCGCCCTGGTGGGCGTCCTGGTCATGCTCCAGGCCTACGTCTTCCCGGGCATCATCCCCAAGTAAGGAGCTCCCATGGCCCTCAACGTCCTGACCTCCGCCCCCGAAGGCGCCGAGAAGGTTCTCTCGCGGGACGCGCTGGCCTTCCTCGAATCGCTGCACCGCCGCTTCGAGACGCGGCGTCAGGAGCTGCTCGCCGCGCGGGCCGAGCGCCAGAAGGCGTTCGACCGCGGTGAGAGCTTCGACTTCCTCCCCTCCACGAAGTCGATCCGAGGCGGGGACTGGAAGGTGGCCCCGACGCCCAAGGACCTGGAGCGCCGCCACGTGGAGATCACCGGACCCACCGAGCGGAAGATGATGATCAACGCCCTCAACTCGGGGGCGGACATCTTCATGGCCGACTTCGAGGACTCGCTCTCGCCGTCTTGGCGGAACGTGACAATCGGCCAGCAGAACTGCATCGACGCCGTCCGGCGGACCATCGCGCTGGAGACGCCGGAGAAGAAGTACCGGCTGAACGACAAGACCGCGGTGCTCCTGGTGCGCCCGCGGGGCTGGCACCTTCCGGAGAAGCACGTCACTATCGACGGCACGCCGATCAGCGCCAGCCTCTTCGACTTCGGGCTCTACTTCTTCCACAACGCCCGGGAGCTCCTGGACCGCGGGACCGGTCCGTACTTCTACCTCCCGAAGCAGGAGAGCCACCTCGAGCCCCGGCTGTGGAACGAGGTGTTCGTCTTTGCTCAGGAGGCGCTGAAGATCCCGCGGGGCAGCATCCGGGCGACGATGCTGATCGAGACGCTTCCCGCGGCCTTCGAGATGGAGGAGTTCCTCTACGAGCTGCGCGAGCACGCCAGCGGACTGAACGCCGGCCGCTGGGACTACATGTTCTCCTTCATCAAGAAGTTCCGGAACCGGAAGGACAAGGTGCTCCCGGACCGGGCGCAGGTGACGATGACCGTCCCCTTCATGCGCGCCTACACCGAGCTGCTGGTCAAGTCGTGCCACACCCACGGCGCGCACGCGATGGGCGGGATGGCCCCCTTCATCCCCAGCCGGAAGAACCCCGAGATCAACGAGAAGGCGCTGGCCAAGGTCCGGGAGGACAAGCTGCGCGAGGTGGGCGACGGCTTCGACGGAACCTGGGTGGCGCACCCCGACCTCGTGCCCACGGCGAAGGAGGTCTTCGACCAGAAGCTGGGGGCGAAGGACAACCAGAAGGATCGCCTGCGCTCCGAGGTGCAGGTGACCGCGGCCCAGCTCACCGACCCCACCGTCCCCGGCGGGAAGATCACCGAGCCCGGATTCTGTCTGAACGTCGACGTGGCGCTCCAGTACATCAACTCCTGGCTCCTGGAGAACGGCGCCGCCGCCATCTACAACCTCATGGAGGACGCGGCGACGGCGGAGATCTCCCGCGCGCAGCTCTGGCAGTGGATCCACCGCGGGGCGAAGCTCGACGACGGGCGCGCCGCGACCGAGGACCTGTACCGGACCACCCGCGAGGCCCAGGTCGCTCGCCTGACCGAGGGGGGGCCAGGGCGCTACAAGGAGGCGGCTGAGATCCTGGACGGCCTAGTCCTCGCCCCGGAGTTCCCCGAGTTCCTCACCCTGCCCGCCTATCGCTATCTCGACTAGGGTCGGGGCCATGTCCTCGCCGTCGCTGGTCACCCCCGCACCGGCCGTCGAGCCGATCCCCGCTCCCCCGAGCGTGATCGACCGGCTGATCGCGGTGGTCGGCGAGCGCAATGTGATCCGCGAGCCGGTGGACCTGCGCACCTACGAGTGCGACGCGCTCACCAGCTTCCGCGCTGCCCCGAGCGTGGTGGTGCTCCCGGCGTCGACCGAGGAGGTCGCGGCGGCGGTGCGCATCGCGGTGGAGGCGGGGATGCCCATCGTCCCCCGCGGCGCCGGCACCGGGCTGTCGGGCGGAGCGCTCCCGGTCCCGGGCTGCATGCTGCTCGGGCTCTCGCGGATGAAGCGCATCCTGGAGGTGGACCTCGAGAACGGGTGGATCCGCGTCCAGCCGGGGGTCATCAACCTCGACGTGAGCAAGGAGATCTCCGCCTCCGGCTACTACTACGCACCGGATCCTTCCTCGCAGGGCGTGTGCACCATCGGCGGAAACGTGGCCGAGAACTCCGGAGGCGCGCACTGCCTCAAGTACGGCTTCACGGTGAACCACGTGCGCGGCGTCCGGCTGGTGACTGCTTCCGGCGAGGTGCTGGACATCGGCGGGCCGGTGCTGGACTCGCCGGGCTACGACCTGCTCGGGGTGGTGGTGGGGAGCGAGGGCACGCTGGGGATCGTCACCGAGGTCGTGCTCCGCGTCCTCCGGAAGCCGGAGGCGACGCGGACGTTCTTCGCCACCTTCCCCTCCACCGACGAGGCGGGGGCCTGCGTCTCGGAGATCATCGGCACCGGCATCGTCCCCGCGGCGATCGAGATGATGGACCGGCTCGCCATCCAGGCGGCGGTCGCGGCGACGGGGGTCGACTGGCCGGACGTGGGCGCGGCGCTGCTGATGGACGTGGACGGCTGCGCGGCCGAAACCGAGCACACCGCGGAGGTGGCGGTGGCCATCGCCCGCCGCACCGGCGCCCTCGAGGTCCGGGTCCCGAAGAACGACGACGAGCGGATGCTGATGTGGAAGGGCCGGAAGAGCGCCTTCGCCGCGATGGGCCGGCTCGCGCCCAACTACATCGTGCAGGACGGGGTCATCCCCCGGAAGGACATCGCCCGGGTGCTGGCGGAGATCGCCCGCCTCTCCCAGGAGCAGGGACTCCGGGTGGCCAACGTCTTCCACGCCGGCGACGGGAACCTGCACCCGCTGGTGCTCTACGACGCCAAGGTGCCTGGCCAGGAGCACGCCGCCGAGGCGCTGGCCGGGGAGATTCTCCGGATCTGCATTCGCTACGGCGGCTCCATCACCGGCGAGCACGGCGTGGGAGCGGACAAGGCACCCTTCATGGCGGAGATGTTCAGCGAGGCCGACCTGGACACCATGGCGAAGGTGCGCTGCGCGTTCGACCCCGGGACGACGTTCAATCCCAGCAAGGTGTTCCCCACCCCCCGGCTCTGCGGTGACCGGCCGGGGCCCTACCGCCCGCACGCCGCCGAGCTGGCGGGGCTCGCGGACCGGGGATGAGCGCCAGCGCCGCGAGCCTCGAGACGCTGGCCGCGGCCCGGCAGGAACGCCCGGCGACCCTGGCCGAGGCCGCCGAGGTGCTCCGGCGCGCGGATCGGGACGGGGAGCGGCTGCTCTTCCTCGGCGGCGGCACCGAGCTCTCGCTCGGCGCTCCACCGGTCGGGGTCGAGGTGGTGCTCGGCACCGAGCGGCTGGAGCGCATCGTCGAGCATGCGCCTCTCGATCAGATCGTCACGGTCGAGGCAGGCGTGCGGCTGGCGTCCCTTCAAGATTCTCCTCGTTCGCTCGGGCCAGATGCTCGCGCTGGATCCGCCCTGGGCGAGCCAGGCGACCCTGGGAGGGCTGGTGGCGACCAACGCCTTCGGGCCCCGGCGCACGCGGTACGGGAGCATCCGCGACCTCATCATCGGCATTTCCATCGTCCGGGCCGACGGTACGGAGGCGCGGAGCGGCGGGAAGGTGGTGAAGAACGTCGCCGGCTTCGACCTCCCGAAGCTCATGGTCGGCTCGCTCGGGACGCTCGGGTTCATCGCCACCGTCACCTTCCGGCTCCACCCGCGCCCCGAGACGGAGAGGACGGTGCTCTTCCCCGACCTGGACGCCGATGCAGTCCGGCGGGTGGTGCTCGCCATGCGAGAGGCGCAGCTCGAGCCGGGCGCGGGCGCGGCCCTGGTCCATGAGGGTGGCGACGACCTGGGGGTCCGGTTCGATGGGCGATTCGAGCTGGGCGTCCGCTTCGAGGGGTTTGAGGCGGGGGTGCGGCAGCAGGCGATGAAGCTCCTCGAGCTCGCCACGCGCCAGGGCTGGGGCGCGGAGTCGCTCGGCGCAGAGACCGCCCGAGCGTTCTGGGCGAGACACGACGACGCGCGCGAGTCCCCCGCCGGGTTCCGGGCCAAGCTGGCCGCGCAGCCGATGGATCTCGAGCGGGTGGCCAACGCCGCCATCGGCTCGCTCTTCACGGCGCTCGAGGTCCCTCGCTGCGTCTGTTACCCGCTGCTCGGGCTGGCCTTCGTCGCCGGAGAAGTCCGCGTGCCCGGCCAGGTGGCCGCCGCGGTGGCCGCCGCCCGCGAGGCGCTTCCCCAGGGGAGCGTGGTGCTCGAGGCGGCCGCGCTCGAGGTGCGGGCCGCGGTGGACGTGTGGGGACCGCGGCCGCCGGCGTTCGCGCTGATGGCCCAGGTGAAGCAGCGGCTGGACCCGGGAAGACGGCTCGCACCCGGGCGATTCGTGGGCGGACTCTAGGGAGCGCGGCAGATGCCGGAGCGGGACCTGATCGAGGATTGCGTGCACTGCGGCTTCTGCCTGCCGCACTGCCCGACCTACCAGAGCTGGAGCGAGGAGATGGACAGCCCCCGCGGGCGGATCGACCTGATGCGGGGGCTGCGGGACGGGAAGATCTCGATGACCCCGACTGTGGCCTCGCACTTCGACAGGTGCCTGGGCTGCCTGGCGTGCATGACCGCCTGCCCCTCGGGGGTGAAGTACGACGTCCTCATCGAGGAGACGCGGGCGAAGGTGGAGCGGACCCATCACCGCCCACTCCGCGAGCGCCTCTTCCGGTGGATGGTGTTCTCCACGTTCCCCTACCCCGCGCGGCTCCGGGTCGTCGGCGCGCTGTTCCTCCTGTACACGCGCAGCGGGCTGCGCTGGCTGGTGCGCAAGAGCGGCCTCCTCCGGCTGCTCCCGGTGAGCCTCCGGCAGATGGAGGCGATGAGCCCGGAGGTGGGGTGGAAGGAGCTGACCCGCGCGCTGCCCGAGCGGGTGCCCGCCGCCGGCCCGGCGCGGGCGCGGGTGGGCGTGGTCGCCGGCTGCGTGCAGCGGGTGTTCTTCCCCGGGGTGAACGACGCCACGCTGCGGGTGCTCGCTGCGGAGGGATGCGAGGTGCTCGTCCCTGCCGGGCAGGGCTGCTGCGGGGCGCTGTCGATGCACTCGGGCCGGGACGAGGAGTCGCTGCACTTCGCCCGGGCGCTGATGGAGCGCTTCGAGCGCACCCCGGTGGACGCAATCGTCATCAACTCCGCTGGCTGCGGCTCGCACCTCAAGGACTACGGCCGGCTGTTCCGGAGCGATCCCGCCTGGGCGGAGCGGGCGCGCGCCTTCTCGGCGAAGGTGAAGGACGTGCACGAGTTCCTGGCCGCGCTCGGTCCGCCCCGGGCGGTGCGCCATCCCATCGCCGCGCGCGTCGCCTACCACGATGCCTGTCACCTGGCGCACGGACAGCGGATCCGCAGCCAGCCCCGGATGCTGCTGCGGAGCATCCCCGGTCTAGAGGTGGTCGACGTGGCCGACGGCGAGCAGTGCTGCGGCAGCGCCGGGACCTACAACCTCTTCCAGCCCGAGAGCGCGGACGAGGTCGGGGAGCGCAAGGTGGCGGCAGTCCTCCGGACCCGGGCCGAGCTGCTCGCCTCCGCCAATCCTGGCTGCACCCTGCACATCCAGCGGCTGCTCAGGGCGAGGGGGACCAATCTCCGCGCCGCGCACCCGGTGGAGATCCTCGATGCCTCCATCCGGGGCGTGGGGCTGCCCCCCGGAGAGCCGGACCAGAGGAAGGTTCCCCCGGCGCCTGCTCCGGCTCCGGCGACGCACACCGGCTGACGGCTGCCCCCGCGACGATCTGATCCGCGGCGCGTACGTCAGTCACGCACCATCTCGAGGTCGAGCCTCGGCTCGCGTCATCGGCTACTGGGCGTGCACGGGGATCGTCGCGTGGGAAATGACCGGCCCGAAGCCTTCCCGGAGAACTGCCGATCTAGGTCCCGCCCACCTCAACCCTGGCTCCCTGGTAGCCCGAACCGCGCTCGGACCGATGGTGATCGTCGCCGTCGAGCAGCACTTCCTAGAGCGCTGCGTCCGTGCCGAACCACCACTGCCGCGCGAGGTTCAGGCCCGCGGCCTGCCGGACGAGCCCCCTGAGCGCATCGCTGGTCTACGGAGAAGACGACGCAGCGTGGAAAAGGAGCAAACCAGCCCCGAGGGACTCCCGCGCACCGTCTCCGGTCCTGGATTTCCGGCAAGGCCAGACGGTCTTGTCCACCAGTGCTGCGCCTCGGCACGGCCCGCGCCCGTGGCCCCTCCCGGCGAGCGCGAGCGGGTCTGCCCCCGACCCGTCGGTGGCCGGGTGCTACTTCGGGCAGGGCGTGACGGTGGTCACGGTGATGCGCCGGTTCTTCCGACGGATCTCGTCCATCGCCTTGGCGCCCAGCTTCTTCGCCTCCGGGCTCCCCGGAGCCGGCTCGGGTACCGCATTGCCCTGCGTCCCGACCCCGCTGATGTTCCGGAACTTCTTCTCCTCCACGCCGGCCTTGGTGACCAGGTACCTCTTCACCGCCTTGGCGCGTTCGATGCTGAGGGTGAGGTTCTTCGCCTCCGAGCCCTCGTTGGAGGTGTGGCCGGTGAGGTCCACCACCAGCTCGGGGCAGGCCTTCATGTACGCGGTGAGCTTGGCCAGGGTGGCCTTGCTCGTCGGGCGATCGAACAGGAACTTCGCCGTGCCCGGCTTGAAGTCGAGGTCGGTGAAGTCGACCTCCACGGGCCTCGCCATCGCCTCGACGTGCTTGCGGTACTGGTCGACGAGGCCGGCCACGGTCTTGGCGGAGTCGGCAAGTCCGCTGGAGAGCTGGTCGAACCTGCTCTTGGTGTCGTCGATCACCTTCTGCGCGTTGACCACCTTCCCGGTCTTCACCGCCTCGTCCCAGCTCCCCTTGGAGGTCGCCACCAGAGAGTCGAGGGCCTCGATGCCCTGGCCGTAACCGGCGAGGGCCTGGTCCAGCTTCGCCTTCAACGCCTTTCCGGCGGCGTCACTGTCGGCGACCGGCGGGAGCCCCTTCACCACCCCCTGCACCGTCTGGTACTGCTTCTTGAGCTCGGCGATCTTCGCCGTCATGGTCTGCGAGAGCTGATTCCAGGCCGCGGTCACCGGCCCGAGATCCTCGCTGCAGGCCACCCCGGCGACGAGACACAGGCTCGCCGCTACCCAGGAGACGTTGCGCTTCATCGGTTCAACCCCCTTCGCGCGCTGCGCGTCGCAGCGCGCCTTCAACGCGAGCGGGACCGCCAGTCAAGGCAAGAACGTCTGCCCTGTCCCTTCGGACAATCTCCCAGATCCGGGGCGCGGGCCGAGGCGGCGCAACGGCCCGCCTCGTCTGGAGGCAGGTCAGTTGCAGGTCGAGGAGAGATGTCGGTGAGGACTCAGCCGCGGAGCCCGGGAATCTCGCCCGAGACTTCGCCGAGCGTGTTCCCGGAGTAGCCAGCGGCGCGCATCGCGGTGAGCAGCACCTGGGCGGGGTGCGCTCCCGTCGTCTTGAGATGCTGACCCGTCTTGAGCCCGCCGACCTTCCCCGCGACCAGGCAGGCCATGTTCTCGGTGCTGTGCGAGCTCCAGACCTTCCCGCTGCCGGGGTCGAAGCCGTGACCCCCCTCGAGCAGGAACACCATGGCGGTGTTGTCCATCATCGTACCGCCCGGCTCCGGGGTGGAGGCGAACTTCGAGACCAGCGAGGCGAAGTGCTTCACGTGCCACGCCTGGCCCTTTGCCATCTGGGCGGTGGTGTCGTGTCCAGCGCCGAAGTGGCCCACCTCGTGGAGGTCACACCCCTGACTGGTCAGCGCGTACATGTTCATGTGCGACTGGAACATGGTGAGCTGCAGCGACGCCACCCGGGTGAGGTCGCAGACCATCGCCATGTGGATGAGCCCGACGAACGTCTTGGCCCGGTCCTCCTCGTTGCTGTAGCCGAGGTTCTGGTCGTAGGTGGTGTTCCCGCTCCCGTCGACGCCCTGGTTGCCGCCCAGCGCGGGGTCCGGACCCGGGTCGGCGGGCTTGAGGCAGGTGCTGGTCTGGGGCGGTGGCGTCGCGGCCACCCGGACCTCCAGGTCGCGGATCTCGTCGAAGTGACGCTGGAGCCGTTGCTGGTCCGCCCGGCCGAGCTGAGGGAGGAGACGCGCGGTGCGCTGGTGCACCACGTCGAGCACGCTCCGGCGGGTTCGAAGCTGGAAGTCCATCGCCGCGGCCGTGGCCGGATCCACCCCGGGCGGCACGAAGTTCCCGAAGAGCTGGGTGAACGCCTGCCGCGGACTCACCTCGGCAGGGACGGGGACCACGTTCCCCGAGGAGTCCGTCTTGTAGGAGATGAGGTCGCGCCCGTACGGCGCCGAGACCGACAGGTACCAGGCCGCCTGCACCCGGTAGACCAGCGACTTGAACGTGTTGCCGGCGCCGATCTGCGCCGCCATCAGCTGGTCCGAGGTGGGCCCGTAGACCCTCCCGTTCGAGGACGGTGACCGGACGCCACTGAGCAAGGGGCTGGCCGAGCTGACGTGGAAGTCATCGGCCCGTCCGCCCGCCGGGGGAGTCCCCCCGTTCTCGGCGGCGGTGGGGATGCGCATGCCCGAGACCACCGTCACCCAGGGCTGAACCCCGGCTGCTCCGAGGGGAGCCAGCGCGGTCTTGAGATCGTAGCTCGGGCCCACGGTGTCGGGAATGAACTGGCTCAACAGAGTGTCGTCGTCACCGCCCAGCGACTGACCGTCGAACACCACCAGGTAACGCTTGGGCGCAGCCGCGGTCTGTGCGCCGGCGCGACGAGCGTCGAGCATGCACTCGAGGAGCGGCAGGCCCACGGCCACGCCGCCCGCGCCGCGGAGGAGGGTGCGTCTGGAGAGCCGGAGGGGCTTCTTCACGGACACGGCGCTATTCCTCTCGACGGTAGGCGAAGCGGTCGTCGGACACGACGTCCAGCAGCAGCTGGTCGAACCGCCGCTGTCCGTCGTGGAAGGACCGGGTGAGCTGGGAGATGAGATCGCCGTCGTCGGCGGTCTCGTTCCGTCCCATGGCGAAGCGGAAGAGCTGGGTGGTGATGCAGCTCTCGAACCCGGGCGACTGGACCAGGAGGTCCGCCAGCCCGGCGGGCCCGTTGAAGCTCCCCACCCCGTCGAGCACGCCGTTGCCGCTGATCAGGCAGCTGGGCTCGCCGATGTCGTGGGTCCGGAACGCTCCGGCCGTGTCGTACGCCTCGAGACCGAACCCCACCGGGTCGAGCCGCTTGTGGCAGGTGTTGCAGTTGCCGTTCGCCGAGTGGGCCGAGTACCGATCCACCTTGCAGTTGCTGGTGGGTGAGGTCGGCTTCTGGTCCACGTCGACGTTGGGGGGCGGCGGCTGGATGGTCTCGCAGAGCAGGCGGCTGCGGATGAAGATGCCGCGCTGGGTGGGGCTGGTGTCCCCGAACTTGGCTCCGGCCGAGAGCACCGCGCCCTGCGAGAGGATGCCCTTGCGCCCGGTGCCGGCGTACGAGACCCAGGCGTATCCGTTCGCGGGAGGAGTGACCGGGAGTCCGTAGTTCGTCACCAGCTGCGCGTTGACGTAGGTCTGGCTGGAGGTGAAGAGCTGGAAGTAGTCGGCCCGATCCTCGAACACGACCTTCTGGATGAGCGCCCCCGTCTCGGTGCGGAAGGCATTGGTGAGGTCCACCGGGTGCGGGAGCTGGTGGAACCCGAGCCAGAGCGCGTGGAACCGATCCACCCGTTCCCGGGCGCGGGCGTCGGCGAGGAGACGGACGGCCGCGGCCCGGATCTGCTCCTTGCTCTGCAGCTGCCCGGCGGCGGCGGCATCGAGCAGCCAGTCCGGGGGCGTGCTCCCCCAGAGGAAGTAGCTCAGCCTGGTCGCCACCTCGAACGCGGACAGCCGGAACGTTCCGGCCGGACCGGCGGCCGGGGTGCCCCGCTCGATCCGGTAGAGGAACTCGGGGTCCTGGAGCATCGCCTGGACCACCAGGCCGACCGCGATCTTGAAGTCGTTCTTCTCCACCGCGAACGACTGCAGCGAGGCGTACTCGGCGACCTCGGCATCGCTGAGCGGACGCCGGAGCGCACGCCTACCAAAGGATTCAATGAACCGCTTCAGGCAGGCCGCATCGCCCGCTCCGGTGGGCGTGCAGGGGAGAACCGACTGCAGACGCTGCGGATCGCCGATCAGCCGCTGCGCCACGTCGGTGGCGACCTGCTCCGCCGCATTGATGAGCGATTGCGAGGCGAGCTGGGTGAGATAGTTGTTGTCGAAGGGATCGTGCGCGTCCTCGGGCAGGAGGCCGAAGCCTTCGCCGGAGGTGTCGCCCACCAGGTCCCGGAGGGTGTTGTCGTACTCGTCGCGGGAGAGCCGGTGCGCCCCGGTGGGCCCCATCTTCAGTGAAGTGGCCGAAGCCGTGCCGCCGCCAGGCCCGCCTCCGGCGCCGACGATCTTCCCCTCACACCCGACGAGCAGGGTGAGAGCAGCAACCACCCAGCGTCGACCGCGCACCCCGTGCATGCGCGCGAACGGTCTTCAATTCCCGGACCACCCGGTTTCTCTGGTGTTCTCGGAGGAGCGAGCGCGGGTGCGCACCCCGGCGATGGGGACTGCACCCGACACTCGCGGGGTGCTGACCCCCTCAGGGATCGACGACCAGCGTGCCGGTCATGTCCTCGTGCCCGTCGCCGCAGAACACGTCGCAGGCAAAGGGGAACTTCCCGGCCTTCTCCGCGGTCACCTCGACCCGGGCGGTTCCACCGGGAGGAACGTCGGCGCGGATGCCCAGCTCGGGGAGCTTGAACCCGTGCCTCCGGTCCAGCGAGGTGAGCTCGAGCACCACGTGCTCGCCCCGCTTGAGGTGGACCTCCGACGGCGAATACTCGAACTTCTTGGCGGTGATCTTGATCACCCGTGGGGCAGGCGCCTCGCCCGCCGCGGAGCCGAGCACCACCAGCAACCCCAGGGGCAGGGCGGTGAACGCCCCCCTCACACCCGGCCTCCGCGCACGTCGTACTCCTCGAGGGTGAGTGCCCGGCCGCGGTCCTTGACCTCGACCTCGCGGAAGCCGAGTCCCTTGGCAGGGTGCTGCGGATCCCAGGCCACGGGGGCCTTCTTCGGCACGCTTCCCGGCGCGGGGAGAGGGAAGATCAACGACTTCGCCGAGTGATGGGCGATGTTTCCCGTGGTCCGGTGGTTCTCCTGATGGATGTGGCCGTAGAAGACCGTCAGGTGCCGGTACGGCTCGAGCGCCGAGAGCACCTTGGCGCTGTCGGCGGTGGCCCAGTCCCACTGGGGGTAGAGGTCGAAGAGAGGCCGGTGGGCGAGCACGACAATCGGCGCGTCCTTGTCGAGCTTCCCCAGCTCCGACTTCAGCCAGTCGATCTGGGTGTCGCCCACCGCCCCGGTGGGGTCTGACACGTTGTCCAGAGCGATGAAGTGCACGCCCTTGTGAACAAAGCTCTGGTGCAGGACTCCGAAGTGCTCCTGGTAGGCCTGCCCCTTGTCGAGGGAAGCGTCGTGCTCCCCCGGAAGGAAATAGACCTTGGGGACCCGGAGCTCGGCGACGATGGCCTTGAACTCGGCCATCCGCTTCCGGCGAAGTGCGTCGTCATCCGTGGTGTGGGTCAGGTCGCCGGTGAAGACCACGAAATCGGGCTTCTCCCTGGAGGCGTTGACCGCCGCCACTGCCTCCTTGAGGGTGCGGTCCGCTTCTGGATTCGGGGGTCCGCTGAAGCCCCAGTGCGAGTCGGAGAGCTGCAGGAACATGAAGTCCTGCGCTGGCTGGCCCTTGCTGGCCGCGAGGGAGAACCCCGGAAGTCCTGATCCGAGGACGACTCCGCCCAGGCCGAGCAGCTTCATCAGCTCCCGTCGATCGAATTGCATCTCTTGCTCCTCTTGCGGTGGAAACCCATGTGCCCCCCAGACTCCGGGTGGGGGGCCGGCTATTCCATCGGGGCCGATGGAATGGATTTCCGGCTCGCAGAGTCCTGGCGATCGTGGACGACGATTCTCGAGAGTTCGAGCGGTTCGCCCGGCCCCACGCCGCCGCGGCACTCCGCCTGGCGCGGACGCTGGTCCGCAACGAGGCCGATGCCCAGGACGTGCTCCAGGACTCGTTCCTCCGGGCCCTCCGCCATTTCCGTGGCTTCTCCGGGGACAGCCCGCGGGCCTGGCTCCTGTCCATCGTCCGCAACGTCAGCTTCACCCTGTGGAGGAAGCGCGAGCGGGACGACGTGGGTGAGGTCGAGCCGGCGCTGGAGGCCGAGCCGGACCCGGGCCCCTCGCCCGAGGCGAGGCTGCTGGAGGCGTGCGACGCCGAGCAAGTCCATGCGGCGCTGGACCGGCTGCCGGGCCTCCACAGAGAGGTGCTGGTGCTGAGAGAGATGGAGGAGTGCAGCTACCGGGAGATCGCCGACATCCTCGGCGTGCCAATCGGGACGGTGATGTCGAGGCTGTCGCGCGCTCGTGCGCAGCTGGTGAAGGAGCTGGTGGGCGACCCGAGGAGCAAGAACTGATGAGTCCCTTCGACGAACATCCGCGTGGCGCGCTTCACGCTTACCTCGACGGGGAGCTCTCGCTGGAGGGCTCGCTGGAGGTGGAGCACCACCTCGAGGAGTGCGACGCCTGCCGCCGCGAGCTGGAGACCTTCCGGGCGCTCCGGCGGTTGCTCCAGTCGGCGAAGCGCGCGGCGCCCGAGGCAGAGTCGGCCCTGGTCAAGGTGACCCGCCGCGTCCAGGTGCGACGGCGGCGAGTCTTCGCTGCCGGCGGGTTCGCGGCCATGGCGGCCGCGGCGGTGCTGGCGCTGGTGCTGTTGCCCGGCCAGAACCTTGGCATGGCGAACGAGGTCGCGGCGGTGCACGCCCGGGCGCTGGACGCCGGCCGGACGGTGGAGCTCTCCTCGAACGACCCCGCGGCCATCGAGCGCTGGCTCTCCAGCCGGCTCCCCCAGGCCGTCCCGCCGACGGCCGGAGGGGACGGGTTCGCGCTGCGCGGGGCGCGCGTCGACTCGCTCGAGGGCCGGCAGGTGGCGGCGGTGGTGTACCAGGTGCGAAGCCATCTGGTGGACGTGTTCGCCTGGCCCTCGGCAGAGCGCGACATGGAGCCCCGCCCCCTGGTGGCAGGACGGTGGACGGTCTGCCGCTGGGCGCACCGGGGGGTGGCGTACTGGATGGTCTCCGACGCCGGAACCGAGGACCTCAAGGCGCTCGCCGCGCTGATCAAGGAACAGCGCACGTGACCGGACGGCGGCTCGGGCTGCGCCTGCTGCTCTTCGGAGTGGGCGCAGCAGGGCTCGCCTGGGCCGCGGTGGCCCTCGGGGCGGTGAACCCGTCGGCCACCACCCGGCCCTCGAAGCTCGAAAAGGCCGTGGCCCGCCTGGCGCTCGATGCCGCGGTGCGGGCCCGCGCTCCCCGCGGAAAGACGGCCCCGTCGGACGCGTCCAGCGTGGAGCGGGGACGCGAGGCCTACCGCGCCCATTGCCTGGTCTGCCACGGCGTCCCCGGCGGGGAGCAGTCGAGCATCGCCGCGGGCCTGAACCCGCCAGTGCCCGACCTGGCCGAGCCCGAGACCCAGGCGCGCACCGACGGTGAGATCTACTTCCTCGTCTCCGGCGGCGTGCGGCTCACCGGGATGCCGGGCTTCGAGCGCTCGCTTCCGGAGAAGCTTCGCTGGGACGTGGTGGCCTTTCTCCGGGCGCTGCCGAAGCTCGGCGACCCGGAGCTGAAGGCCCTGTCCGAGCGAGGCTGACCGGCGCGCGCCGTCCCGCTCGCCCCCACGGCGGTGTCAGGCCGCGCGCGCGTCCTCGATAGCCCTGGTGATGATGGCGTCGGTGAACGCTGCGTCGGCCGGGCGCGACTCGCTGACCACTGCCGCGCTGCCGCGGACGCGGCGGCTGTAGAGGCTGAGCGAGGGGTCGAGCAGGAAGCGGAACAGGAGCGCCGTCCACGAGCGGTGGTGGACCAGCCCGTCGTAGAACTCGGGGGCCATGGCCTTCAGCCGCGGCAGCCGCGACCAGGGCACCATCATCAGGTCGTGGTGCTCGTTGTGGTACCCGACGTTGAACGCCAGCAGGTTCAGGCGGCCGTAATAGGAGAAGGTCTCCTGCCCGGCCGTGCCGCTGGTGAGGTAGTGCTCCTGGATCCACCGCGCGCCCACCGGGTGGAGCCCGATGGCGAAGATGCTGGAGAGCGTGAGGTAGAGCACTGCCTTCCAGCCCGCCACCGCCCAGAGCGCGGCGATGAAGCCGAGCTGCACCGCCACGTTCGCCAGGTACCAGCGATCCAGCATCCGCACTCGCCTCAGCCGCGGCACCCGCAGGCTCTGCCAGGCGAAGAAGGTGAGCAGCCAGAGCGCCTTTCCCAGCGTGCTGTTGCCCACCAGGCGCGCCTCGAGCGGGGAGGCCAGGTCCGCGTCCAGCTCCGGGTCACCCTGGAAGCGGTGGTGGAGCAGGTGGAACTTCCGGAAGGAGATGGCCGCCGGGAAGATGATGGGGAGGTTGGCGAGGATCTGCAGCCAGGCGTTCCAGCGCGTCTTGCGGAACACCAGATTGTGGGTGCAGTCGTGGATCAGCGTCCACAGCGCGTGGTCCGCCAGCGCGCCGACCAGGTACGCGGCCGGCAACAGGACCCACCACGGCTGTCCGCGCACGAGCCAGGCGATGGCGACCTGGAAGGCGACGATGGCCACCACCCAGAAAGCGGTGCTGCGGTCACGCCCGAACAGCGAGCGCACCTCGGGGTGCGCGGCCAGGAGCTCCCGGGTCCGCGCGAGGTGCGGCTCCGGGTAGTCCACCACGTCCCAGGCGAGTGCCGGCCCCGACATGAGCCGGCTCATACCACGTCGGCCCGGGCGCGGCTGCCGGCCGGCCGACCCCGAGCCCTCCGCTACTCGGTCGAGGGGGGGCGGGCGAGCAGCAGCTTCCCGCAGCTCGGGTTGATGCTGGCGTTCGCGCAATAGACGGCGTCGACGGTCCCGTTCAGCGTCCCCCCCGTTCCGCCATCGAAGGTGAGGTTGCTGTAGGTCGCCTTGAGGTGGGTTCCGGTCGTGGTACCCATCTGGGTGATGGTGATGGTTCCCCCGGTGGGCACGTGCGCCTCACCGCCTCCGTTGCAGTCAGTCGGCAGGGCGAAGGCTCCGTCCCACCACAGGCCTGCGCTCGGAACGCCCGAGGTGAGGCTGAACCAGTCATAGTTGCCAGCTACGACGTTCGCTGGAGGGATCGTGAGGTTCACGACCGCGACCCCGAGCACGGTCACCGTGCCACCCGGAAACGTGGTTCCACCCAGGAGCGTGCAGAGGTTCGCCTGGTCGGAGGCGATGATCGCCATGATCGAGGAGTTCGGATTGCCGAAGACCGCGTCCTTGACGGTGAGCGAGTGGCCGTTCACGGTTCCGGAAAAGCTCCCCGTCCCCGGGGGCGGTCCGGAGTCTGGCGTGCCGCCGTCGGTCCCCGCGGGCGGTCCGGAGTCTGGCGTGCCGTTGTTGTTGTTGTCACTGCTCCCGCACGCACAGGCGAGCAGGCCCAGCACCATCCAGTGCCTCATGTTCCCCTCCCAGCGTGTCGGAGGACGACTCAGTCCTCGCGCTTCGGAGCCCGCGTCATCAGCTCCACCACCGCCCGGCGCGGGCTCTTCCCCTCGTACATGATGGCATGGACCTGGTCGCAGATGGGGAGCTCCACGCCGACTTTCCGCGACAGGTCGCGGGCGCTCCGGGCGGTCTTCACCCCTTCGGCGACCTGCGTCATCCCGGCCAGGATCTCCGGCAGCGAACGCCCCTGGCCGAGCTCGATGCCCACCCGCCGGTTGCGGGACAGGTCGCCGGTGCAGGTGAGCACCAGGTCCCCCAGCCCGGATAGCCCCATCAGGGTCAGGGGATTGGCGCCCATGGCCACCGCGATGCGGCTGATCTCCGCCAGCCCACGGGTGATCAGCGCGCTGCGGGCGTTCATACCGAAGCCCAGGCCGTCGGAGATGCCGGCAGCGATGGCGATGACGTTCTTCAGGGCCCCGCCCATCTCCACCCCGATGACGTCCACGGAGGTGTACGTCCGGAACGACTCGGTCTGCAGCGCCGCCTGGATCCTCTGGGCGACCTTCTCGAAGTGGGAGGCAATGGTCACCACCGTGGGCATGCCCGCCGCCATCTCCTTGGCGAACGAGGGGCCGGAGAGGATGGCGATGGAGGGGTGGTACTGCTCAGGGAGGCAATCCTCGAGCAGCTGGGTCATCGTCATCAGGGTCTCGTTCTCGATCCCCTTGGCGACGGTGAGCAGCGGGACGTGCTCGGGCAGATGCGGAAGGGCCTTCTTCACCACCTCGCGCGTGGCGTGCGAGGGCGTGGCGAAGACCACCAGCTCGGCTCCGGAGAGCGCCTCTTCCAGCGAAAGCGTGGCGCGGACCCGCGGCGAGACGGCGATGCCCGGGAGATAGGCCCGGTTCTCGCGGGCGCCGTTGATGGAGTCGACGACCGAGGACTCACGCGCCCAGGCCAGGACGTCGTCGCACCGGCTGGCGAGGGTGTTGGCCAGCGCCGTCCCGAAGGCTCCGAGGCCGATGACCGAGGCACGCATGACAGGCCGCTCCCGTGGGAAGAGGCCCGGCACTCTACGTCATCACCACGGGCGTTTCCCCTGGCCGGAGCCCACTCACGGAGGCGCGGGCATCATGTTCTCGAACAGGTACGTCTCGTCGTTGTAGTCGTAGTTGGAGAAGAAGTCCTGGGGACGTCCGGGCGTCGCAGACCGGTGCATGTCCACGCTGACGAGCCACGCATTCGGGACCACGTTGCCACTTGCGTCCTTCAGCGGCCAGAACCTCATCCGGTGTCCACACACCTGCCCGGGCTTGCAGCCAGGATCGATGTCCAGGGGCCCGAGCAGCGACTCGTCGCTGAACTCGGCCTCGATGTGGAACCCGAACTGCTTGTCTTTCGGATCGAAGGAGCCTGCGGCGGGCAGCCCCGGGTCTGTCGCCGGCTGGGGCACGTTCCTGTACTTTCGCGGAAGGAGCCGCTGGATGTCCTCCACGGCCCCGTCCAGGATTTTACTGTCGTCCGAGGCCCCTGTCCTGCCCTTCGGGAACCAGAACGCAAAGCTCCCGTAAGATTTGGCGTTCGGATCACCGCAGTCGAAGCCACTGTGGAACGCGTTCAGCAATCTCGCGGTGACCGGCCTCGAGGGATCGGCCTTGACCCAGTAAGCGCTGAGCACTTCCTCGCCGACCGCGATGCGCTGCTCTCCCACGTCGATCAGCTGCTGCTTGGTCCCGACCACGGTCATGTAGCCGTACAGGCCGTTGACGACCTCGTCCAGGTCCGGCTCGGTGGAGATCTGAGGGAAGAACGTGTTCTGCGGCACATCCTGCCGGAACCCGGCCAGTGCGACGGTCCGCGTCGCTGCGGTCGGGTCGTCGGAGTGGATGGTGAGGGTCCCGTTGTGGACCCGGCCATCGGTGGCGACGAAATTCACCGTGATGTCCAGCGACACGCCCGGCGCCAGCGCCGCGGGCAGTGGGGTGGACGGCGTGGCGGTGAACGCGTCCGACATGTCGACCGAGCTGACCGTCACCGTTCCTCCGGAGAGATTCCGGATCGTCAATGTCCCGGTGTCCTTCACGACGAGCGGTCCCCAGCAGGGGGCGATGGTGGTGATGACGCTGAACACCATCCGGTCGTTCGAAGGCACTCCGTCCTGGTTGATGAGCTTGAGCGCACCTCCTCCCGAGCCGGCCGGTACGACGTTCCGGACGATGTACACGACGTCGTTGTAGTCCGGCCCCACGGAGACCGGCGCCTCCTCGGTGGTCACGATGTACGCGTGCGGATCGAGCGATCCGTCGGGGTTCTTGTACGGATACACCCGGACGTGGTGCTTGCCGCCGCTGCCCGGGTCCCAGGTGTTCAGCGCGTCTTCCTGGTACACGACGTACTGCCCGATGCCCTGTTTCGGGGTCTCCCAGAAGGGCCACTCGTCCCAGAAGCCGAAGGCGTTCGAGCCCGGGTCGAAGCTGAGCGCGCCCCCGTTCTCGACCGGGGGATCCAGCGCGAACGCGTTGGCCTGGGCGATGCGGAAGAGCTCGGTCCGTGACGCGTTGCCCGAGACGTACCAGCCGTTGATGCTCACCGGCTCCCAGGTCGGCCCATAGGAGGCGAGCAGCTGCAACGTGACCGGGCCGTCGCCCGCCTTCACGAAGGACTGGATACCGATCTCGTCACCGGCGATGGGGACAGGCGGGAGGTCCTTCTTGCTCGGGTCCGGATTCCCGGCGTTCACCGGGATGTTGTGCACGTCGAAGATCCACTGGAGCGACGGCTCGTTACTCGCCGGAATGGCGAGCCCACCCAGCGGGACGTTCGTGGTCCCGCCCGAGCTGGCGGCGTCGAGCGACGCCTGCGAGACCCCGGCCGTCCCGTTGAAGCTCACGGTCAGAGTGACCGAGGCGCCCGCGGCGAGGTCCATCGGAACGGTCGCGCCCGAGACCGAGAAGGCCCCCGCTCCGTTGCCCGAGACGTGCAGGCTCTGCAAGCTCACCGTGCTCCCGCTCGTGTTCTGCAGGGTGAGCTGGGCCGTCTTGGCCGCGCCCGGCGTGGTGCCGATCACGATCCGATCCGGATTCGCGCTCAACGGCGACGCGGTCGGCCCGCCATCGGGCGTGCCGCCATCGGGCGTGCCGCCATCGGGCGTGCCACCGTCCGGGACGCACGATGCTCCCGTGCAGCCCCCGTCCCCCGGCCCTCCGTCGGGCGGCGGATTGTTTCCACCGTCACCGCCCGTGCCTCCACCGGTGTCGCCGCAGCTCACCGCCAGCCCGAGGGCCACCACCACACCCACCATCCACGCCCGCTTCATGGCGACCCTCCGTCAGCCGTTCCCCCGTCCGGTCGGAGCAAGATGATCGCCCCCCCGTCCGCGCCACCTTGCACCAGCTGCGCCACGTACAGATTCCCCGTGTTCACGTCCTCGGCGATGTCCACCGGATCGCTGAGACCCGAAGCCACCTGGAGGACCCCGGTCCGGTCGATCGGCCCTCCATCCGGAGGAATGGGCAACGCGAGAATGTCGTCTCCCGCACTGTACTCGACGACGAACAGGTACCCCTTCAGCGCTCCGCCGAACGCCGGGCCCTTGCTCTCCAGCGCTCCGTCCGGCGAGCGGTTCCGGCTGAAGTCGTAGATCGAGCCCTTCCAGTTGATGTCCGGGAGCGTGCCCACCGGGTATCCGACGCCCCCGTCGAAGGGAACGACCTCGTCGGGGTCGATTCCGGCGGTCGGGTTGCCGCCGTTCAGAACGTACTGGCCCCGGGTGGGATTCGGATGGCCGTAGTAGCCGCCCTTCACCACGTCGAAGAGGAAGTCGTCCTGGGTGGGGATGCTGAATAGCGGCGGAACCGCGGGCAGCACGCCGGGCGGAGTGCCGGGGGTGTTCGCGCCGGCCGCCGTCCCGTTTCCGGGGGCGTAGAGGTGGCCGTTGCTGTGCCAGACCAGGTCATAAGCATTGCGGATGCCCTCGCCGTAGAGCGTGACCGGCGCGCCCGGCGCGCGTGGGTCGTAGATGCCGCCATCCCACGGGGGCAGCGGGGGCCCGAGGACCGGAGGGGGGCCCGCGTCGTCTCCGCCGTCCACCCCGCCATCCACCCCGCCATCCACCCCGCCATCCGGAGGAAACTCGGGCGGCGGGGGCGGCTGGGTCTGCACGTTGATGGGCTCCGTCAGGAGGGTCAGGTCGATGCGCAAGAGGGCCGAGGACAGGAGACGCTCGCTGCGGTTGTACCAGGTGGGGTCCTGCGCTCCCGAGCCGGTGGTGCTCCCCTGGGTGACGTAGAGCGCTCCGTCCGGCCCGAAGGCGAGGCTGTTCGTCATGTGGTCCTTCGCCGAGCGGGGAAGGCCACTGACCATGTCCACCCAGGTGGCGACGAAGCCGGGCTGGAGCGGATCGATCGTCACCTTCGTGACCGTCCCGGTCCAGTCCGGCGCAGGCTGGATGTAGACCGGCGCGTTGGTGGTGACCCAGAAGACGTTCGGGTCGTCGGGCTGGAAGACGATGCCGATCAGCGTCCGCCCCGCGAGATCGGCCCACTGCTCCTCGTTGATGAGCGACCCGTCCGGAGCCACGGTCCAGCGGCGCACGATGCCGAGCAGGTCCGTGCCGTAGAGCCTTCCGTCCGGCCCGAAGACCAGGCTGTCGATGGGCGTCCCGTTCCACACTGGCGGGTCGGTGACGTCGTAGTGGTAGCGCGGGTCGATCTTGAGGTTGGTGAAGTCGCCGGTGGAGAAGCTGCTGGTGAAGGGGATGAAGGAGTGGCCGCCCTGGTCCGTCACGCGGTCCGAGAGCTGGAAGACATAGCCGGTGAGCGCGCCGAGGACTATGCGCGGCTGGAGCACGATCGCGTCACCGCCGCCGGTGGTGTTCACCGTGGCCTCGATCGGCATCAGGTCCGAGGCCCGGAGCAGCCGGACGTTGTCCGAGGTGAGGGTGGTCTCGTCCACGCCCTGCCCGACGTTGGGCAGGTTCACGTCGACCTTCACCGCGGTGTCACGACCCACGAAGGTGTAGCCGTCCGGCGGGTCGATGGCCCGGACCGAGGGGTGCAGCTCTACCGGTCCGGAGTCCGGGATGCCGGAGTCGACCTCTCCTCCGTCCCCGCCGTCCGTCCCGCCGTCGGGACAGGTCACCAGGAAGCCGCACTCGACGCCGCCGTCGGGCTGCGTCCCGCCATCGGGCCCCCCGCCGCTCACCCCGTCGCTGCAGGCGACCGCCCCGACGAGGGCCGTCACCGCCGCCGCCGCCGCCACCCACCACCGCACAGCACTCCTCATGTCTGTCGTTGTCCGTCCCGCCTGCGCGCAGGCGTAGCTGCCGGCCAGGCTCCCAGGTGAAATGCGCCGCAACTTGGGGTTGGTAAGGGGGCCCGGGAACCCCCGATTGTCCGCGGTCTGTTCACCCCTGGCGGGGCAGACGCGACCCGAGGGCGATTAATGTCGGGGCAGGCCATGCCCCGGTCGGTCCCCATCGAGCTGCTGAGCTTCCGGCGCACCTTCGCCCTGCTGATGGTGCTGGTGGCGGTGCCGTCGGCGGGGCTCACCGGGCTGGGGGTGGTGGCGATCCTCAACGAGCGCGCGGCGGTGGAGAAGCGCCTGGCCCTGGTGTGGCAGGACCGGCTCGACACCCTGAGCACCCGGTTCCGCCAGGCGCTGGAGGCGAGCACCGTGACCCAGGTCGACGGCGGCCTCAGGGTCACGGCGCCCTCGGGCCAGCTTCTGTCGGGCGCGGGGTTCCGGCTGTCCCGCGACGTGCTCGAATCACCGGACTCCGACCTGGTGGCCGCGCTCACCCCGCTCCGGAGCCAGCTGGCGTTCCTCCCCGAGCGACCCAGCTTCCAGAGCATTGCCGGGCCCCAGGGGCCGTTGCTGATCGTGGCCCTCCGGACGCCCGACGGCGTGCTGGGAGCGCAGCTCTCGCAGGCTGCGCTGGAGCAGCTCCTCGCGAGCAGCGCCCAGGACCTGAAGGGCAAGGGCGAGCAGGTCCGCTTCGAGCTCACCGCGGTGCAGCCGGCCCGACCGGGGCTGGTGGGCAAGTTCGTGGGCGGAGTGCCCGGGGCGAAGAACGCGCTGGAGGTGAGCCCGCTCGCCGAGCGGCCACTGCCTCCGCCCCTTCAAGAATTCCAGCTGCGCGCCATGCCCGAGGCGGGCGATCCAGTCGCGTTCGCCTCGTTGCGCAACCGGCTGGTCTACGCCGGGCTGCTCGGTGCGTTCTACGCCACCCTGGTGGTGGGGGTGATCTACACCGCGCGCGCTCTCTATCTCCAGGCCCGGCTGTCCCGCCTGAAGACAGACTTCGTGAGCCTGGTGAGCCACGAGCTGCGTACCCCGCTCACCTCCATCCGGATGTTCATCGAGACCCTGGCGCTCGGCCGGGTGAAGGAGCCCCAGCAGACGCAGGAGGTGCTGGAGCTGCTCCAGAAGGAGACCGAGCGGCTCTCGGCGATGATCGAGCGGGTGCTCGACTGGGCGCGACTCGAGTCCGGGCGGCAGCGCTACCGCAAGGAGCGCCTCACCCCGAGGGAGATCATCGACGCCTCGCTCGACGCCTTCCGCGCGCAGCGGCTGGACAGCCAGGTCCAGCTCCGCTGCGAGGTGCCCGAGGCGCTCCCGGCGCTGGAGGGGGACCGCGAGGCGCTGGCGGGCGCGCTGCTCAATCTCCTCCACAACGCCTACAAGTACTCGGGCGCCGAGAAGCGCATCGAGCTGCGGGCCGAGGTGCGGAACGGGGGGGTGGACATCCAGGTCGAGGACCACGGAGTGGGCATCGCCAAGCGTGACCGGAAGCGGGTGTTCGATCGCTTCTACCGGGTGGACAATCTCCTGACCCGCCAGACCGAGGGCTCGGGGCTCGGCCTCTCCATCAGCCGGCGCATCGTCGAGGCCCACGGGGGCAGGCTCACGCTGACCAGCGAGCTGGGCAAGGGCAGCACCTTCACCATCCACCTCCCGGCGGCGAAGGAGGCGCGGGCGTGAGCCAGGAGAAGCCGCGCGTGCTGGTGGTGGAGGACGACCTCTCCATCCTCACCGGCGTGTCGATGAACCTCCGCTTCGAGGGCTACGAGGTGCTCCAGGCCCAGGACGGGGCGCGGGGCCTGGAGATGGCGGTCCGCGAGGCGCCGGACCTCATCGTGCTCGATCTGATGATGCCCCGGCTCAACGGCTACGAGGTGCTTCGCGAGCTGCGGTCGCGCGGGGTCCGCACCCCGGTGCTGGTCCTCTCGGCGAAGGGCATGGAGCGCGACAAGGTGCTGGGCCTCGACCTGGGGGCGGACGACTACGTGGTGAAGCCGTTCGGAGTCGCCGAGCTGGTGGCCCGGGTGAAGGCGGTGCTCCGGCGGCGCTGGGGTGACGACGGCGAGGTGGTGCGCTTCGGGGACGTGGCGGTGAGCCTGGGCACCCGGCAGGTGACGCGGGCCGAGGCCCCGGTGGACCTGACGGCGCAGGAGTTCAAGCTGCTGGCGCACCTGGTCTCGAATCCCGGACGGACCTTCTCCCGGGAGGAGCTGCTCACCGGCGCCTGGGGCATCGACTACGACGGAACCCCGCGGACAGTGGACACTTTCGTTCGCCAGCTCCGGCAGAAGCTCGAGCCCGATCCGGAGGCGCCCCGCTACATCCTGACCGCGCGGGGCCTGGGCTACCGGTTCCAGCGCCACCCAGGCTGACGCCACCGCGGGGCGGCAGGGAAGATCCGCCCTCCGCGACCGACTCTCCCTGGGGACATGAGACCGGACCTCGCACTCCACACGGATGCCTTGACCGTCGTTCGAGCACGGTGGCACCGTCACACCATTCCGGCGCCGTCGAAGTCCCGCAGTCCAACGACAGTGGATCCCACCTTGCGGGCGGCCGTCGTCGCGCTCCGGCCCGTCCTGCTCGTCCTGGCGCGGCGGATGTGTGCGTCCGAGGCAGATGCCGCCGACGTGGTGCACGACGCCCTGGAGAGCGCGCTGCAGGCGGGCGACCGGCTGAAGGCCGTGGAAAATCTACAGGCCTGGCTGGTGACCATCCTGCACCGACGGATGATCGACCTGTTCCGCAAGCGTGAGCGCGAGCAGCTGGGCGATCCGCCCGAGGCGCCGGCGACGACGCAGGAGATGCCGGCGGTGGACGCGCCGCGGTGGATGGAGATCGACGGCGCGCAGCTCCGGGCGGCGGTGGAGCGGCTTGAGCCCGAGTTCCGCGAGGTGTTCACCCTGCACGCCTTCGAGCGCCGCTCGTACCGGGACATCGCCGCCGCGCTCGACATTCCACAGAACACGGTCGGAACGCGCCTTCTCCGGGCGCGCCGGAAGCTCCGGGTGCTGCTGCTGGGCGGCCCGGGGGAGGTGGGGACATGACGCCCGAGGACCACAGCGGGGGCCCCGTGCACTGCGACCAGCTGGGGCCGTTCGTGGACGGCGAGCTGGACGCGCAGGAGGCGGTGGCGTTCCGCCGGCACCTCCTGGTGTGCGCTCGGTGCCAGCAGGAAATGCACGGGCTGATGCAGCTGTCCGCCCTGGCCGAGCAGGCGCGGGAGCAGCGTCCGGTGGCGCAGCCCGACCTCGCGCCGGTTCTGGTGGCCGCGGCGGACCGGCGCGCCCGACCGCGCCGCGCGGCATGGGTGGGCGTGGTGGGCGCGGTGGCGCTTGCGGCGGCGGTGGTGCTGGCGCTCCGGGTCAACGCCTCCCGATCCGATCTCCCCACCCTGCTCGCCTCTCTCGATGCACGCCGGACCTCGGGGTGGCCGAGCTATGCCGGGCCCCGCGAGTACCGCCCGTACGTGGTCCAGCGTGGGACCGCTGCCTCCGCGCCCCTCAAGGGGCTGGCCCGGCTCGAGGAGGAGGGCAACTGGCAGGCGCTCGGGACGGCCGCGCTGGTACGGGGCGAGTACGCGCAAGCGCTGAGCTACCTCCAGCGCGCGCCGCGGAACGTCGCCGCGCTCAACGACCTCGGCCTCGCGCTGATGGACAGCGGAAAGCTCGAGGCGGCGCTCGAGGCCTACGACCAGGCGCGAGAGCTGGACCCGACCTTCGCGCCGGTGGAGTTCAATCGCGCTCTGGCGCTGGAGCGGCTGGGGCTGCCGCGCGCCGGGCTCGACACGATTCGCGAGGCGAGCCTTCGCGCGAAAGGGGGCTGGAAGGACGAGGCGGTCCGGATCGCATCCTCCCTGCAGTCCACGGTGGATGCGCGGACAGCCGAGTCCGCGCGGGTGGAGCAGGCCAGGGAGGCGATGCTCGAGGGACGGATGCCCGAGCCGACGCTGGTCCGGGCCGTCCCGGGGATCTTCCGTTCCCAGTTTTACGTCGCGCTGGCGCTCGCCCCGGATCGGGCCGCCGTGGAACAGCTCCTTCCCCTGGCCCGGGAGCTGGACGGGAGCTCCGGAACCGGGCGCCTCCAGCGCTGGGTGGCGGACACCGCCGCCAGGGCCTCTTCCCGGCGCGCGCAGCTTGCCGTGCGTCTGCGGCCGCTCGTCACCCGCTCCACGCTCGAGCAGCGGCAGCCGCTCGCGGCCGAGGCCCGCGCCGCCGGGCAGGAGGACCAGCTGCTCTTCGTCCTCTCCCGCGATTTCTTCTCCCGGGAGGAGAACCCGGCGTACGCCGAGCTGGTGCAGCGCCTGCACGACCCTTACTGGGACGTGCGCCTGGTGGAGTACCACGCCTGGGTGGAGCGGAAGAGCGGGCGGCTGAGCGCGTCGGAGCGGTTCGCCCGGAGCGTGATCGACGGCCCGTGTCGTGACCCCACGCTCTCCGCGGTCTGCGCCGACACCGCGCTGGGGCTCGCCCTCACCTACGCCCATGCCGGCCGCCCAGCCGATGCGCAGCGGGCCTTCGAGACCCTCCGCGGCCTCGCGGTGCGCGCCCCGCATCCACGGAGGGACTACGGTGTCTTGCTCCTCGCCGGCGCGAACAGCGCGGATGCCGACCGGGTGGGGCTGGCCCGCGGCGAGTTCGACGAGGCCGCCCATCTGCCCAGCGAGACCTGCGAAGAAGCCCAGTACGGCCACATCTCGCTCGCTCAGGCGTACCTTCGCCGCGGAGATGCGGTGAGCACCCGGGCGGTGCTCGAGGCGGCCCCGCGCTGCGAGGAGGGGAACCGCCTGGAGCAAGCGGAGGTGCGGACCGATCTGGCGGTCCTCACCACCACGTCCCAGGACCGGGCGGCTGCCGTCGAGCGGATCCGGAAGGCCTCGGCGGCAGCCACGACGCCGGTCGACCGGCTGGTGCTGGACGCGCTCCGGCTGATGCTCGACGCAGAGGACGGTCGGCCGGACACGCGGGCGCGTCTTGCCGAGCTCCAGCGCGGGTCGAGGGACGTCGCCGGCGCGGAGGACCAGGTGGCGCGGGCCGGGCGGACCGTGGCGCTCCAGCTGATCCGCGAGTCCCGGTACCAGGATGCGCTCGAGGTCGCCGCGACGATGCTCGACACCGCCGCCCCGGACCGCTGCGCCCTGGCGGTCGTGGCCGATGCTCGGCGGGTGGGGCTGGTGTGGACCACCCCGGACAGCGGCGTCCACGGCCAGGTCCGCCTCCGTTCGGACCCGGGGGCTCCTGGGGGCGATCCCACCTGCGCCGCCGTCACCGTCCTCGCCCCCACGGGGCTGCTCGATCTCGCTCGCTGGCTCCCCGCCGACCAGGCCTGGAGCCTCCGGGTGGGGCCGTCCCGGCCGGAGGGTCCGATGCGGTTCCAGGATCGGCTCCTGGTGCGCGGGGCGCTGGCCCCCGCGGACCTCGACCTGCCCCCGCTGAGCCGGGAGAGTGCCGTCCGCGCGGGTTGGAAGGTCGTGGAGGGGGCCGACGCCACTCCGTCGCGGGTGCTGGAGCAGCTGGAGAGCGCCGACCTGGTCGACTTCGAGGTGCACGGGCTGGTGGACGCCTCGGCTCCGGACGGGGCCGTCCTCGTGCTCAGTCCGGATTCGCAGGGCAACTATGCGATCTCGGCGACGGACATCCGGCAGCTGCGGCTCGCGCGCGGACCAGTGGTTCTCCTCGGGGCCTGCCGCTCCGCGACCGGCTCGCACTACAGGGATGTCACGTGGACCCTGCCCCAGGCCTTTGTTCGCGCCGGGGCTCGCGCCGTGTACGCCTCCGTGGCAGAGTTGCCCGACGATCGCGTCGGCGACTTCCTCGCCGGCGTCGCCCGGCGGCTGGAACGGGGGGTTGCACCGAGCGTGGCGCTCCGCGACGAGCGGGTCGAGTGGTTGCGGCGGGGCGAGGGCTGGGCACGGGACGTCGTGCTGTTCGACTAGGGGGAAGCCGATGAGAACGCATCGCTGGATCTTCGCAGTCCCGGTGGTCTGCGCGCTGACGGCCTGCCAGCACTGGGACTGGCATCAGCCGCCGCGGGGCGTGCCGGAGCAAGACGACTGCAAGCAGTACTCGGTGAAGGAGTCGATCTCGTTCTACGAGCAGTTCCTTCCGCCGCGCGGCTACTACCAGGTCTACGCCCTCGCGGAGCCGCCCGACGAGACGACGGAACCAACAAGGCTGCCCTACTCCTTCATCGTCTTCCGGGTCCGGGATGCGCGCTTCCCCGATCGGAAGGACCCGGTCGTCGAGCGCATCATCGGCCCCGTTCGCACCAAGGAGGAGTGGACGGACCTGTTCTCGGTCTTCCGCCGCTACGCCTCGTCCCCCCCGCCGGGTACTACTGCTGGCAGAACGACTGCCGGGGGAAGTACAGCCCGGCAGGTGATCCGGATCCCCGCGATCCCTACCCGCCGGAGATCCCCGACCACGCGGGGATCACGGTGCCCAGCGGACTCGGGACCACCCCCGTTCCACAAGGTGCCTATGGCCTTCGCGGTGGTCCAGCGCGGAGTCAGGGGACCGGAGGATCCGGTTTCGAGCCCGGGACCGGGGGAGCCGGATGCAACTTCGTCCCCCGCGACAAGACCGTGCTCACCGCCGAGCTTCTCGAGAAGCTCCGGGCGAGCGCCAGCCGGGTGGGCCAGGCGCTGGAGGACGTCCCGGAGGTGCCCGGTTGGCAGAAGCCTCCGCCGGTGCCTGAAGACAAGTCTGCGCAGCCGCCTGGAAGCAAGTGAGTCGCGCCACGGGCTCGCCGCGCTGGCGCTCGCGGGGGCGCTCGTTCTCCTGGGCTGCACTCCTCGCCCGTGGCCCGGGGAGCGAAGGGGTCGGCTTCCCGATCTCGCTCCCCCGGCGCTGATCGCCCGGGAGCCATCCTCGGGCCACGCAGGTCTGCTCGCGGTCACCTCCGGAGAGGGGCGGCCGCAGCGCTGGACGCGGGCGGGCGCGTGGAGTCGCGGGTCGACGAGGGGAATCGCCGCGCGGATCCAGGTGACCCGACCGGCGGTGGTCGGGGAGGAGCACTCCCTCGTCGAGGTGGAGGCGCAGCTCGGCAGCGTCGCACGCCACGCCGTGGAGATCGGGATCCGGACCTCCCGCCTGGAGTACGGCGACTCCGATCCGCACCTCTTCGTCTTCGCCTGGGTCGCCGGGCGCCGGACCTGCTACGACCGATGCGGCTGGCAGGGGGTGCCCGCCGGCGCTCGCCCGGGCGAGGACCTCGCCGGACGGATCGGGACGGAGGTCACGCTGGGCCTCGTGCTGCACGAGGGCGCGTGGTGGGCATGGATGGACTCGGAGTGGCTGGGGGCCTTTCCGCTCGACGTCTGGAACGGCGCCTTCTCCGAAGCGGATGGGCTCCAGTGGTTCGGCGAGGTATTTGCTCCCGACGCCAGGCCTCGCTCGGAGATGGGCACCGGCCTCGCTGCCACCGTACCGGGCGCGGCGACGCTCCGCGGACTGTGTCACGTGCCGTGGGATCGCTGGGCCTGCGTCGAGGAGGAGCGAACGCAGCTGCGTGCTGACGCGCCGTCGCGCTATGGCGCGGCGCTCTGGGACGACGGGACTCTGACCTACGGCGGCCCGCAGAAGCCGCCGGCGGTCACACCGCGTCCACCACCTTCGTCAGCCAGCGCAGGAACGCCTCCGGCGACAGGAAGGTCAGCGCCATCTCGCCCACGTTGATGCGGGTCGCCCCGCCGAGCGTCGCCGGAATGTTGGGCTGGACCGGAACGCCGTCGACCAGCGTGCCGTTGCGGCTGGCGGCGTCCACCACGTTCCAGCGGGCAATCTGCGTCGGGTCGGGGGTGAAGTAGGCGTGGAAGCGAGACACGCTGGCGTGGGGGAAGACCAGGTCGTTGTGCTCGGCGCGGCCGACGGTCACCCCGGCGCCGAACGGGTTCGCCCGGCCCTGGACCTTCTTCACCAGGAACACCACCGGGTTCTCGCGCGAGGGCGCGTGCTCGGGCGGCCTGGTCACCCAGTGCGCATCCGACAGCTCGCCTTCCCAGACGACGAGCGGCGTCTCCAGCGCGCCCTGGAGGCCACCCTCGTCATCCACCAGACGGCGGACCCAGTCGGTGAGTGGGGCGCTGGAGGGAAGTTCCATGACCTCTCGAGTCCGGAAGGATTCCGCACGCCACGGTGTAGGTTCAAGTTTCCGTCCGGTGGAGATATGTGGGCATCGCATGTACCGGCGATACACCGTGCACCGTGACGGAGACCTCCTGGTGGAGGACCTGGGTCCGGACGGCAGGCCCCTCGACCCCGAGCCGGTGCCCCCCGAGGACCGGCTGCCGGTGGAGCTGATCCTGCTCGGGCCGGACACGGTGGACGCGCGCGCACAGCTGCTGGACCTGCTCGAGCTGGCGTTCGAGATGGAGTCCACCCCCGAGGGAGAGCGCCCGGCACCGAAGCCACGCTGAGCGCAGACGTCCAGCTCAGCGGGAGGGCACCGGCGCACGCGCCTGGGCCACCACCACCATCCGGTCCGCGCCCGGCTCCCAGGGTCGGCCCTCGAAGTCGCGGTCGCGGCTGAGCGGCTCGAGCCCGGCAGCACCGAGGGCGTGGTCCACCTCCCCGGCGCTGAAGTGACGCAGCAGCAGCCGGTGGATGTCGCCGTGCCCCTGGCGGGTGCGCCGGCTGTGGAGATGCGGGGTGAACACCGCGCGCTCGGGCTGCACGCCCTCGTGCGGGTCCACATCGTCGGGAACGAGCCAGCGCGGCGGAGGCAGCGACAGGTCGAAGGCGAAGCTCGCCCCGGGCAGGAGGTGCTCGCGGGCGGTGAGGAAGAGCGCCTCGAGGTCGCTCCGCGTCGCCACCAGCGCCACCGCGTCGCGCGGGGCGAACACCGCGGCGAACCGCTGCGTGAGGCGAAGCGAGCGCAGGTCGGCGCGGAGCAGCTGCATCCGTCCCTGCCACTCGGGGGGAAGACCGCTCCGCGTCTCCTCGGCCCGGGCGAGCATGCGCGGGCTCGGCTCCGCGCCGGTCACCGGAACGCCACGCCGCACCAGCGCCTCGGCGAGCCGACCGTCGGCCACGCCCAGCACCAGCACCGGGCCGCCGGCCTCGGGGAGAAGCGACGCGTAGCGCGCCACCTCGCCCCGCGCTCCGCCCACCACCGTGAACGATCTCCGCCGCTCTCCACGCGCCATGTGTGCCACACAATCCCGCAGGCACCGGAGTACCACACCACCGGCCGGTCGTTGTGCGCGAGGGTGTGCCTTCCGCGCTCCACAAGTCGGGACGGACCTTTCGTTGCGTGCCGAACTCCGTAGAATGGTGGCCCCCCGCGATGACCACCGGTTCCTCCGCGACCATCCCTGCACACACGGTTCTGGGTCTGCGCGCCCAGAACGAGCGCCTCGGCTTCCAGGAGTTCCACCTGGTGCTGGTCAACACCGATGGCGTCGGCAAGTCGTTCCCCATCACCGACACCTCCCTGAAGATCGGCAAGTCGTCGGACAACGACGTGGTCATCGACTCGCCCACGGTGAGCCGGAACCACCTGATCATCCAGCGGCAGGGCGACCGCTTCCTGGTGCAGGACCTCCAGTCCACCAACGGCACCTTCATCGATGGGGCCCAGATCCGCGAGGCGTACCTGAAACCCGGGCAGCTGCTCGAGCTCGGGGACGTGCAGCTGCGCTTCCAGTCCACGCTCACCCCGGTGCGCATCGCGCCCTCGGTGGAGGACCGGCTCGGCGAGCTGGTGGGCAAGAGCGTGCCGATGCGGCAGATCTTCGCCCTCCTCAAGCGGATCAGCTCCACCGACTCGACCCTGCTCCTGGTGGGCGAGACCGGCAGCGGCAAGGGCGCCGCGGCCAAGGCCATCCACCAGCTCTCGCCCCGGCGGGAGGGGCCACTGGTGGTGTTCGACTGCGCGGCGGTGAGCGACAGCCTGATCGAGAGCGAGCTCTTCGGCCACGAGAAGGGCGCGTTCACCGGCGCGGTGAACCAGCGCGTCGGCTGCCTGGAGCGGGCGCATGGCGGCACCCTGTTCCTCGACGAGATCGACGACCTGGCCCTCGACCTCCAGCCCAAGCTGCTCCGGGCCATCGAGGACCGCGAGTTCCGCCGCCTGGGCGCGAGCAGCTCGCCCATCGCCTTCGACTCGCGCATCGTCGCCGCGAGCAAGAAGGACCTCTGGGCCGAGACCCAGGCCGGGCGCTTCCGGGAGGACCTGTACTTCCGGCTGAGCGTGTTCACCGTCAGCCTGCCGCCGCTCCGCGACCGGAAGGAGGACATCCCGCTGCTGGTGGACGCCTTCGCCGGCGAGACGCTCTGGGACCGGCTCCCCGCGGCGGTGCGGGACCAGTTCCTGGCCCACGCCTGGCCGGGGAACGTGCGCGAGCTGCGCAACGCCCTGGAGCGTGCCCGCCACATGGTGGACATCCCCGAGCTGTCCAGCGGCTCGCTGCTCCGCGAGTTCGCCAGGGACGTGCCCGCCGGCGGTGACTTCCTTCCGGCCAGCTACGGCGGGCCGTTCAAGGAGTGCAAGGAGGACCTGGTCCGGCAGTTCGAGCGCGAGTACCTGACCCGGCTCCTGGCCCGCTCCAAGGGCAACGTGGCCAAGGCGGCCCGCGAGGCGGAGCTGGACCGGAAGCACCTCTACTCGCTTCTCCACAAGTACGGGCTGGTCCAGTCCGACTCGGAGTGAGCCGCCGCCGCTCAGCGTTGCTCGCGGGGAGCTTCGCGCTCCTCGCGCTGGTGGCCGGAATCGCCTGGCAGACCCAGCTGCGCCGGCCCGAGCCTCGGCTCACCGAGGTGGGCCCGCGGGTGGTGAGCAACCAGACCAGCCAGCCACTGTCGCTCTACGGCCAGAACCTCCGCAGCGGCATGAGGCTGCGGCTGTCGGCCCCCTTCGATCGCACGGTGCCGTTGACGGTGGTGGATCCGGGGCACGCCTACGTCCGGCTTCCGGCGGACCTCACCCTCCCACCCGAGACCCCGCAGGTGACGGTGGTGCTCTCGGTGGAGGGCCAGCGGGCGCGGTCCGAGGTGGGGCTCACGGTGGTGAACGACGCCGCCTTCGCCGACTGGACCTTGCTGGTCCGCGCCGGCGACCTGCTGTGGGCCGCCTCGACCACCACCGACGCGCTGGCGCTGATCGATCCGCTGAAGGGCGAGGTCACCCACTTCCCCGGAGGTGACGGACCCTCGGCCCTGGCGGGGTGGACCGAGCCCGACGGCGAGCAACGGCTGGCGGTGGCGCACGCCTGGGCACCCGAGCTGTGGATCCTCGACGCCCGCACCGGCGCCGTCCTTCGCACGCTCGCCGCGCCGGCCTACGCGACCGGGGTGGTGGTGGACGCGCGCCGGCGTCTGGCCATCGTCGCCGAGACGGCGGAGAACACGGTGCGGGCGCTCTCGCTCGAGGACGGCCGCGAGCGCTGGCGCAGCGAGGTGCTGCCCGATCCGAAGCCGCTTGCCCTGGCCGGGGACCTGGTGGTGGTGGGTAGCCAGGGCAGCGGCGAGCTGCAGACCCTGGCGCTGGACGACGGCCGGGCCACCGACTCCATCGGCCCCAGGCCGGGCACGCCCATCGTCGGCGGTCACACCGAGCCGCACGCGCGTGACGTGATGGGCGGCAAGGCGCCGCGCTCGCTGTTCTGGTCCACCCGGCTGGGGAAGCTCTTCGTCACCAGCATCGGTCCCAACATCGGCCCCAACCCCCAGCGGATGGAGGTCTCGATGAACGGCGGAGTGGGGGTGGTGGACCTCGGCACGCACCGCTTCGAGCGACATCTGGGCTTCGGCGCGGGGGTGACCGAGGGCCTGGCGCTGGACGACGATCAGGGCCGGCTCTACGTGGCGGACATCGGGCTGGGGCTGGTGCGCGCGGTGAACGCCGCGGCGCTGGCCTCCAGTGAAAGTCAGGCACGACAGGCGGAGCTGTGGAGGCTGCCCATCCTGCCTCCCCCCGATTTCCCGCTCGCCCGCGCGGCGGCGGACTACGGGGTGAACGGCCGGGCGGGCGTGGAGCTGCACTCCGGCCCCCGGGCCCTCGCGCTCTCCGCGACCGGCACCGTGCTGTACGTGCTGGACCGGTTCACCGCCACGGTGGCGATCGTCGACGGGGTGCGCACCGCGCAGCCACGGGTGGAGCGGCAAATCACGCTCCAGCCCGGCATCGGGGCACGGGAGCGGCGGCTCGGGCAGGTGCTGTACTTCACCGACATGGGCCAGAGCGGGATGAGCTGCGACGCCTGCCACCTCGAAGGGCACGACGAGGGCATCCTCTTCGAGAAGACCCACCCGCTGCGCATCTACCGGAGCCCCACGGTGCGCGGCACCCGCGAGACCCCGCCCTACTTCACCCCGGCGAGCACGTTCAGCCTGGCCGAGACCTCGCGGATGGTGGGCGACCGGAACCGGTACATGAACCCGACGCTCACCGAGTCCGAGGTTCGCCAGCTCACCCTGTTCAGCGCGACGGTGACCAACCTCCCCAACCCCTACCGTGGCCCCGACGGGGCGCCGCCCGCCTCGCTCGCCCTGCCCGGAGGAGGGACCGGCCGGCCGGCGGAGGGGAGGCGGCTCTTCGACGGCAAGGCGGACTGCGTCCGTTGCCATCCGCCCCCGCTCTTCACCACCGATCAGGAGCTGTCGACCCGCGGCCACTTCATCGACGTGGGCACTCCGCGGGCGTTTCCGCTGCGAACCGGAGATCAGGAGATGGTCTTCCGGGGTGTGGGCGTGCCCTCGCTGGTCGGAGGCTGGGACGTGTTCCCCATGCTGACCACCGGGCTGGCGGGCTTCCGCGAGGAGAACGGCCGGGCGGTGGTCGCCGACCGCGTGCCGCTGCGGGCGATGATCGACCGGTACTCCGCCCCGCCGCACGGGAACGCCGCGGCGCTCGACGCGCAGCAGAGGGCTGACCTGCTCGCCTATCTCCTGACGCTCTGAGACCTGCGCGCCAGCGTCCCCGTGGTGGAGGGTGCCGAGCACCGTGATCTGGCTGCCGAGCCGGGCCCGGGTGTGGAGCCGAGACCCGGACCGGGCGCCACAGCCCACGGACGCCCACCGCAGGCCCGTTCACCAACTCCACGCATTCCCGACGTTTCGCTGCTCCAGCGCGCGCTGGATCGCCAGTTGCTAGCGACGACGAGCAAACGGCGCATCTGGAGACTTCGCATGACCCGAGCTCTTGGAACGGTGGTGGTCGGCCTGGCCCTGCTCTGGGCCGTGCCATCACTCGCGCAGAACGCTGACAACCCGGAATGTCTCGGCACCCAGTGCGGCGCGCCCAAGGAGGAGGGCGGCGGCTGCGGCTGCGGGTGTGGCTGCGGCTGCTCGGTGTGGGTGAGCTACACCGACGACGGCAAGACGCTGTCCTACACCGACGACGCCGACGGTGACGGCAAGTCCGACGGCTTCGACAACTGCCCCTTCGTCGCCAACCGCGACCAGGCCGACGGCGACGGTGACGGCGTGGGCAATGCCTGCGACAACTGCTCCAGCGTTGCCAATCCCGACCAGCGCGACACCGACGGCGATGGCAAGGGTGACGCCTGCGATGACGACAGCGACGGCGACGGCATCCTCAACGCCCAGGACAACTGCCCCAACATTCCCAACGCCGACCAGCTCGACACCGACCAGGATGGCAAGGGCGACGCCTGTGACGAGGACGACGACAACGACGGCGTCGCCGACGCGGCGGACCACTGCCCCCGCTACCACGATGCCAGCAACCCCGCCCACCATCGCCGGCGTGCAGTGCGTGGTGGACTCCGACAATGACGGCGTCGACGATGCCCGCGACAACTGCCCCACCGTGGCCAACGTCGACCAGAAGGACACCGACAACGACGGCATCGGTGACGCCTGCGACAAGGACATCGACAACGACGGCGTGCTGAATGCCCAGGACAACTGCGTCAAGGACGCCAACGCCGACCAGCGCGACGACGACGGCGACGGCGTGGGCGACGTCTGCGACCCGAGGTACTGCGTGGTCGTCGACCCGTCCAACCCCAACGCCTGCCTCGACCCCAACGCCGCCTTCGCGGTGAGCGCCGGTGGCAGCATCACCCTCAAGCGGGGTGAGGCCCTGCGGCTGCCGCTGTTCGCCAACCGCAACAACGTGGGCATCAGCTACAGCTGGACCGTCAGCGCGCGGCCCTCCGGCTCTTCGGCCGCGGTCCAGAACCCCATCGGCGTGGCCAGCGTCAGCCGTCACTGGAGCTACGCGTACCCGGACGCGGTGGGCAAGCCCATCTTCACCCCCGACGCCGAGGGCGAGTTCACCCTGCAGCTGACCGCGAAGATGGTGACCCCGGATGCGCGTTACCCCGGGGTGAGCCAGTCCACTGCGGCGCTGACGGTGAAGGTCCAGCCGAGTGCCTCGGCCAGCGGCGGCTGCACCGCGCTGCCCTTGGGCGCTCCGGGCGTGGGTCTGGCCCTCGCCGCCCTCGGCCTCCTCGTCCGCCGCCGCCGTTCATGAGCAGCACGACTCCGGAGATCCGCCGGGACAACTGACTCCCCTTTCGCGCCGCGTCCCGGCGGCCTCCGAAGTCGACCCGCCACGGTGAGTCCCCCGCTCCCCGTGGCGGGTTTTTTTCTTCGGGGTTCGACGTGGGCGGCTGTCGCACCGAAGCGCACGAGGGCGACGGGAAGATGATGGTGGAAAAATCCACGGGCGATCGGTGGAGCCACATCGCGGGTACACTCCGCGGTCTCCCACGCATGCGCAGGCTCCTCGCTCTCGTTCTCCTCGCCTCGACCGTTGCCTGCACCGACGCCGGCGTGTACGCCCTGCAGGGAAGCGGAATCCCCGGACCGGATCGCACCGCGTTCGAGGGAGACGTCTGCGTGCCACTGGCCGCCGGCGACACCTTCCCGGTGAAGGTGCTCTTCGTGGTCGAAGGCGGGAACACCGTCCCGGTCTCGACGGTGGGGGCGATCGTCACCAGCATCCAGAACGCGGCCCAGCGCTCGGGCACCAACGTGAAGTTCGCGCTCGCCGCGTACCACGTCACCGCCCAGGGGCTGCAGGGCAGCTTCGTGGACGGGGTGCAGATGCTGGGGCAGCTGACGAACTACCCCGCCTTCCAGCAGGTGGGGCCGGTGAGCATGCGCAGCGCGCTCAAGCTCGCCAAGAGCATCCTCTCCGGCGACATGCAGACCGCCTGCCGGGGCTCGGTGAACCGCACCCGGTACCTGGTGATCATGATCCAGACCTCGGCGGACACCAGCTGCGACTACCCCGCGCTCAACGCCGGGCTGAGCACCGCCTGTACCGTGCTGCCCACCTCGCTGGATTGCTCCAAGTGCGAGCTCACCGAGGTGACCGGGGAGATCAAGGCGCTCGAGCAGCAGTACGGCGCGGGCCAGGTCTCGGTCCAGCCGATCTACGTCTTCGACACCCCGCCCGGGCCGGATCAGGCGGTGATCGATCAGGACACCGTCATCTCCACCTCCGGAGGAGGGACCACTCCCCGGACCGCCAACGACCAGACGCTGGACGCGGTGCTGGGAGGAATCAGCTTCGCCTCGGTGCAGCGCGAGCTCTCCATCAAGCGCTTCTTCGCCTTCAACCGGAACGCGCTGGCCCGCGGTGGCCAGCAGCTGGTCGACTCCGACGGAGACGGGCTGGCCGACGACGAGGAGAAGACCATCGGCACCGACCCGCTGAACCCGGACACCGACGGCGACGGGCTGGGGGACGGGCTGGAACGCGCCGCGGGGCTCGATCCGCTGAAGGACGACATCACCGGCGTCATCCAGTGCAACCCCTTCCTCGACGACGACGCCGACCTCCTCAACGAGTGCGAGGAGCGGGTCATCGGCACCGATCCCTGCGTGGCCGACAGCGACGGCGATGGGCTCAGCGACTTCGTCGAGGTGATGTCCCGCACCAATCCCCTCACCCCCGAGGACCTCATCGACACCGATCGCGACGGCGCCTCCAACGCCGACGAGGTCACCAGCCACACCGATCCGTTGAGCAACGACGGCGAGTACCGGGCGGACCGGGGATACGTCGTCCAGGTGAGCGACGCGGAGCCCACCGTGGATGGCCGCGCCTGCTACCACGTGCGCGCGACCAACGTCTCGCTGGTGGCCACCCAGGCCCGGCCCGACGCGCTCGGCAACATCATCCCCGCCGGCACCAACGACATCATCCTGTACTTCCAGTCGGGCCGGTCCAACGACCCGCACGGCGTCGGCATCGCCGAGACGTTCGAGCAGCGGGTGGTCTTCTCGCCGCCCAACAACAAGAACCCGGGGGGGACGATCGGTCTGTCCCCCGAGGCCTTCGTGGTCGGACGATGACCCCGCTGATCCACCGGATCCGGAAGGGGACCACACCCCACAGCCCCAGAGGGGGGCCGACCCCACAACCACATGGTCCGGAGTGGAACCTCTCGCACAAGTCGCCGGATCACAGCGGTTTTTTGAGACCCGGACGAGCGGCGCGCCTTTTGCTCTCTCGCTCCCTCGCTCCTGCGGAAGGGATTGGAACCATGAAGAACTCACGACTGATCGGATCGCTGGTGGTCGGCCTCACGCTCGCGTGGGCCGTGCCGGCGTTGGCGCAGAACAGTGACAACCCCGAATGTCTCGGCACCGAGTGCGGCGCGCCCAAGGAAGAGGGCGGCGGCTGTGGCTGCGGCTGCGGTTGCTCGGTGTGGGTGAGCTACACCGACGACGGCAAGACGCTGTCCTACACCGACGACGCCGATGGTGATGGCAAGTCCGACGGCTTCGACAACTGCCCCTTCGTCGCCAACCGCGACCAGGCCGACGGCGACGGTGACGGCGTGGGCAATGCCTGCGACAACTGCTCCAGCGTTGCCAATCCCGACCAGCGCGACACCGACGGCGATGGCAAGGGTGACGCCTGCGATGACGACAGCGACGGCGACGGCATCCTCAACGCCCAGGACAACTGCCCCAACATTCCCAACGCCGACCAGCTCGACACCGACCAGGATGGCAAGGGCGATGCCTGTGACGAGGACGACGACAACGACGGCGTCGCCGACGCGGCGGACCACTGCCCCCGCTACCACGATGCCAGCAACCCCCCCACCGTCGCCGGCGTGCAGTGCGTGGTGGACTCCGACAATGACGGCGTCGACGATGCCCGCGACAACTGCCCCACCGTGGCCAACGTCGACCAGAAGGACACCGACAACGACGGCATCGGTGACGCCTGCGACAAGGACATCGACAACGACGGCGTGCTGAATGCCCAGGACAACTGCGTCAAGGACGCCAACGCCGACCAGCGCGACGACGACGGCGACGGCGTGGGCGACGTCTGCGACCCGAAGTACTGCGTGGTTGTCGACCCGTCCAACCCCAACGCCTGCCTCGACCCCAACGCCGCCTTCGCGGTGAGCGCCGGTGGCAGCATCACCCTCAAGCGGGGTGAGGCCCTGCGGCTGCCGCTGTTCGCCAACCGCAACAACGTGGGCATCAGCTACAGCTGGACCGTCAGCACGCGGCCCTCCGGCTCTTCAGCCGCGGTCCAGAACCCCATCGGCGTGGCCAGCGTCAGCCGTCACTGGAGCTACGCGTACCCCGACGCGGTGGGCAAGCCGACCTTCACTCCGGATTCGGATGGCGACTTCACCCTGCAGCTGACCGCGAAGATGGTGACCCCGGATGCGCGTTACCCCGGGGTGAGCCAGTCCACCGCGGCGCTGACGGTGAAGGTCCAGCCGAGTGCCTCGGCCAGCGGCGGCTGCACCGCGCTGCCCCTGGGCGCTCCGGGCGTGGGTCTGGCCCTCGCCGCCCTCGGTCTCCTCGTCCGCCGTCGCCGGCAGTAAGCCGGCTCCGGCCCCCGGGGGTTTCAGGTCAACCCAGCGATCCGACGAACGTGAACTCGAAATCCCCGTTGTTCCTCACCACGGCGAGCGCCCTGCTCGCCGTGGTGTTGTCGTCCTGTAGCGGCGCCGCGCTGGAGAAGAAGGCGACGCAGGTCAACGCGCTCGACAATCACCTGTCGGTGCGCGGCCGGGTGTGCACCGATCCTCCGGACCCCAACGGCTTCCCCGTGAAGGTGGTGATGCTGGTCGACCAGTCCGGGTCGATGTGCATCAGCGACCCGCCGGGCAGCCAAGGCGCCGCCGGGCTGTGCGAGCAGTTCGCGACCGCGGTGGGCATCCAGACCCCGGCGCGGGTCCGCGCGCTCCAGGCGCTGACCCAGCAGTTCGCGGCCCAGCCCAACGTCCAGGTGAGCATCGTCCCCTGGGACACCAACGTGAAGAACGTCTGGCCACCGGTGGCGACCGGTCAGCGCTTCGCCCGGCCCATCGGGATCGACACCTACCTCCAGAACCTCCAGGCCCAGCTGGGCAAGGGCACCGACTTCCAGGGAGCGCTGTCCTACGCCTACGGGGTCATCGCCTCGGACATCGCGGACACCAACACCAACAACCCGCAGCTGTTGCCCCGGACGCGCTACGTGGTGGTGCTGCTCACCGACGGAACGCCGTATCCCCGCTGCTCGGCGAACGACAACCTCAGCCAGTACGCCGACCCCACCCACCCCGAGCTGATCTGGGCGGACTCGCTGCCCGACTTCTGCAACCTGACCGACGCCGCAGGCACCGATGCGATCAACGGCTTCGTCCCCGGGACCGACCGCAACCAGAACTACCAGATCTTCAGCTACGTCGATCAGCTGATGCAGCTGAAGCCCGCGTACAACGTGGGCGACATCCGGCTGCACACCGTGCTGCTCTTCAGCGATCAGGGCATCGCCACCTGCAATTCGATCGGGCTGCTCTGCCAGGACATCTACGGCGTGTATCCCAACACCGCTCCGGCGGATTACCCGATGGCTGCTCACCAGGTGGCCACCTGGCTGCTCCAGCAGATGGCGGCCCGGGGGAACGGCGTGTTCCAGGAGTTCCGGAACAACGACATCCAGAACCTCGGCCTGGGCGCGCTGGACTACACCTCGCTGGCCAGCAAGAACGTGGTCAAGTCGCTCATCGTCCGCTCCCTGCGCAGCATCCCCGACGGGAACGGCCGGGCTGTGGACAGCGACGGCGACGGGCTGAAGGACGACCAGGACCAGCCCTTCGTCAACGGCAGCAACCAGTTCATCGGCGACTCCGACGGCGACTGCTTCGACGACCACTTCGAGGTCATCCACTCCGACCTGGGCTTCACCGCCAGCAAGAAGGACGTCCGGGGCTGCGATCCGGCCTCGCCGCTGACCCGGAACTGCGTGTGCCGGGACACCGACGGTGACGGGCTGAGCCAGTTCGCCGAGACCTACCTCAAGACCCGCGCCGCGCTGGTCGACTCGGACGGCGACGGGCTGCCCGACGGGCTGGAGGCGGTCTACGGGCTGGATCCGCTGAGCCGCAACTACAACGTCGACACCGACAACGATGGCATCGCCGACGACGAGGAGATCCGCGCCGGCACCGACCCCACCCGACCTGACCGCAACCTGTACGACCTCGCCGCCGTGCAGTACACCACCTCGGCCGAGGTGCAGACCGACGGCAGCGTCTGCTACGACTACGTGGTGAGCAACCTCGAGCTGGTGACCCCGCCGAACGGCGTGGGCGCCGCCCAGGCGGGATACAATCTCTTCAAGGTGTGGTTCGCCGAGGCCCCGGAGAGCGCGGTGTCGTCCGACTACGGAGTGTGGAAGGCCGCCTGCGCCTGGGCCCAGTACGACGCATCCGGCATCCGCGTGCCGGCGGGGCCTGACATCCAGGTGGACAACGCCGCCTTCCTCCCGCCCAACCTCCTGATCAGCGATCCGGACTACCTGACTCGCTGCGTGGGGACCCCACCGTGATCTCCCAGCGGGCGCGGCTGGTCGCCGCGGCCCTGGCGGGGATGCTCGGCCTCGGGGTCGCCTGCACGCAAAGTTACCTCTACGACGAACGCCGGCGGGACCAGCTGCCGACGGACCGGACCATCACCCTCGAGGGTCGCTTCTGCACTCTGGGGACCAACGACGTGGTCCGGCCGATCAAAATCCTCTTCGCCTTCGACGCCTCGCAGTCGATGCGGGTGAGCGATCCCAACGGCACCCGGGCCTTCGCGGTGGTGCAGCTGCTCAACTCGCTGCCTCGCGACCCGAACATCGAGTTCAGCGTGATGCTCTTCGCCGGGAGCACCACCGCCTCGCTCACCAAGAGCGGGCTGGCGGAGTTCGAGCCGCTGCTCTCCTACACCCCGGCGGACTTCACCGCGCTCGAGGACCAGATCCTCAACTTCACCAACCCCAACGCCAACCGCGACTCGACCGACTTCATCAAGGCGCTGTCGGAGATCTACGCCATCCTCAGCACCGACATCACCGCCAACCGCAACGCGGCGGTGGGCGCGCAGACCGACGCCCGGCCGCGGTACATCGTCATCTTCCTCTCCGACGGTCATCCCACCTTCAACCAGGACGACGAGCTCTTCCAGGGCGATGCGGTGAAGCGGATCCGCCAGCTGCGAATCCTGGTGGACGACGTGATCTTCAACACCGTCCACGTCTTCGCCCCGGTACAGCCGGTGTCCAGCATCTGCGACGTGACCGGCGACGCCGGCTGCCCGCTGCTGATCGTCAACCAGGACGCCGAGCGGCTGGAGAAGATGGCCACTCTCGGCGGAGGCAACTTCCGCGACTTCCGGAACAACGAGCAGGTCAACTTCCTCAACTTCAACATCGGGCAGACCCGGCGGGCGTACGTGCTCAAGGAGTTCGTCGCCTCCAACATGTCCGCCCCGGCCGACTCGCCGCCGGATGCCGGGGACAGCGACCGCGACGGGCTGACCGACGACGACGAGCTCGCGCTCGGGACGGACCCCAACAACCCCGACACCGATGGCGACGGCTTCGGCGACGGGGTCGAGGTCCACTTCTCCAAGCTGGGGGCGAGCTTCAACCCCCTGGGCTTCATGCTCCCCGACGGCGGCGGGCTCGATCCCGGCTGCCCGCCGGCGCTCCGCGGCGTGGACAGCGACTGCGACGGCATCAACGATTGCGACGAGCAGATCATCGGCACCAACTCGACGCTGATCGACTCGGACAGCGACGGCATGCCGGACAGCATCGAGTGGCAGCTGCAGACGCAGCCCTCGGCGCAGGACCTGGACGAGGACCCGGACAACGACGGCCTCTCCAACCGCAACGAGGTGCGGCTGCACACCAACCCCCTGCTGGCCGACACCGAGACGCTGGGCGTGAACGGCTACCGCTACGTGCTGGAGGAGGACGGCCCGGTCGACGACCAGGGCCGCCAGTGCTACCGCTTCCGGGTGGAGAACGTGTCGCTGGCGCCCACCGTGGCCTTCCGGCCCGATGGGGGCGTGGCGCTGCCGGACGGCGGCCAGCTCTTCCGGCCCGACGGGGGGCTGGTCTTCCCTGACGGAGGCATCGGGTACGGTCCGGGGTTCAACGAGATCCAGCTCTCCATCGCCATGCTCCCGGCCGACGACCCCGCGGGCCGCACCATCCTCCGCACCTACCACACCACCGCCGCGCGCTATCCGGTGGGGGGGATCAAGCAGACGGTGGACGGCGTCATCCGCGTCGAGCCCACCGACTTCATTCCCACCTGCTACGTGCCGCCCACCGTGGACGGCGGCGTCGACGGAGGCCCCTGAGCGCTCCGGTGCCCCGGGCTTGCGAGGAGGATCGATGAGCCGTGCCGTTCCCGGCGCCCGGACGCTCTGGGCCCCGAGCTTCGTGGCTGGTCTGCTGCTGGTGGCGGCCGCCGCCGGCTGCTTCAAGGGCGAGGTGGGCGGGGCGCCCGAACCGCCGATCACCCATCCGGACCTGAACTGCAACACCGCGCAGGATGCGGCGGCGAACGCCGAGTGCCGGCTTCAGCTGGGCACCGAGACCCAGGAGTACATCCAGCAGCCGGGGGACAAGGACTGGTGGGTGGTCAACGTGGGGACGTTGCCCCCGCGGGCCATCGTCCACGTGGTGGCCGGCTACAAGCCCGGAGCCGGGCAGGACGCGGGCAACTTCAACACCGCGGTCAACTTCCAGATCAACGTGCTCGACTCGGTCAACGGAGCGGTGTCGAGCAGCCTCGCCTCCGGGGCGGACCCGCACGGTTCCAACCCGCCCACCATGCTGGACCTGACCTTCCGCTACAGCAAGGGCAGCAACGACCTGTACATCCTGGTGCAGGACGACACCGGCAAGAAGTACGACAACCTCTCGCCTTACACGATCCGCGTGGAGGTGGTGCCCGATCCGGACTCCAACGAGCCCAACGAGACACCGGCGACCGCCACCCCCATCCCTCTGACCGCCGGGCAGGGAAGCGGGGGCGGGTTCATCGCCACGCCGGGTGACCTCGACTACTTCTCGATCGCCTCGCCCAACCCGAACTCGGTGATGTGGATCCGCGTCGGGCAGGATCCGGCGTTCCCCTCGCCCCCGCCGCACCGCTACCGGCTGGAGTACTTTCTTCGAGATCCCGCAGGGACGGTGGTGGCCACCGACTCGTCCTCCGCCGGCTCGCTGGTCAGCCAGGCGCTGGTACAGATCGGCACCGCGCGGCTGCTCAAGTCCACGGGGACCTACACGCTCGAGGTGCGCGGGTACGTCGATCCCAACAACCAGACCGTCATCCCGCCGGGGGACCTCAACTTCAAATACAAGGTGGAGATCATCATCGTCCCCCTTCAAGACCCGCCGGAGCCCAATGACACCATCGACGATGCCAAGGCCAAGCCCACCCCGGACCTGACCCTGGCCGGCGGGGGATCGTCCGGCACCATCTCCGGGCGGATAAGCTTCGTGCCCGATCCGGACTACTACCGGGTACGGCTCGGCGGCGCCTCGGCCGCACCCCATCTACTGCACTTCAAGGTGACGCCCTCGGCCGCGCCGGCCCGGTTCCCGCCGGTGCCGGGCATCAAGGATCGGCTGCTGCAGATCTCCACCGAGGTTCCCGCGGGCTCGCAGAGCGAGTGCGCCGCCGGTGACGCCGGGGTGTGCATCATCAGCGCGCCCCAGAGCAACTACAACTATCCGATCGCCACCAACCTCTGTCAGGCGCCCACGCCGCAGTGCCTGCAGGCGACACGGTACGAGAACCACGACGCGACACCGAAGTTCCCGAACCTCGCCAACTTCGAGGGCGTCCTCCAGGTCCCGCCGCACGCTGCGAACCAGGATTACTTCCTCCTCTTCGAGGACGAGGGCACCAACTGGGCGGACGACACCGACTACACCATCCTCGTCGAGTGGCTGAACGAGCCCGAGCCTGCCCTGGAGGCCATCCCCGAGGCGCAGCGCCCCGCCACCATGGCCGCCGGAGCGGGCGCGACCCCGCTCAGCGGGTACCTGAGCTACGGAATCGGGGCCACCGACACCAGCCTGGGCATCGCGCCGATCACCGACGTGAAGGACTACGACGGCCGGGGCGACGACGTGGACACCTTCGCGGTGGCCGTGCCGGTGGGCGCGGTGGCCGACGCCCGCCTGTTCTTCCAGTGGCGCATCCCCTCGGCGACGTTGAACGGGGCCCCGTACGACCTGGGCATCCGCCTCGGCTTCTGCGTCCCGGACGGCGGGGTGGACTGCGCCACCGTGCAGACGCGCACCCAGAACGGCGGGAGCCAGCTGGGGCTGATCTACGAGACCGACCCGGTGACCTCGTGGTGGAACTTCGCACCTCAGGTCACTCCGCTCGAGCCGGCCTACGACCGCTCGTACTCGGGCGTCATGCCCACCGGCAACGTGCTCACCGTGCTCCGCGACTACGCCTGCGGCTGCCTGGAGCAACGGCTGGTCCCCGCCTCGGGGACGGCGACGATGTTCGTCTCGGTGTTCCCCATCAACCGCCAGACCTGGGACACCACGGTGCCCTACACGGTGGAGACGGGCTTCGGGACCTACCCGTACAGCTTCACCGCCAACGGCGGGGCGACGGTCAGCTGCCCCGCAGTCTGCAACTTCACCAAGAACTAGGCCCGCCCGGTCGAAAACGGCGAGGAGAGCTTCAGGGAGCGACCGCCGGACCGCAGCTCACGTCCACCGTCTTGACGGGCTTGTTCTCGGCGTTGGAGTTGATGGTCAGTGTCCCGGTGATGGTCTCGCCCACGGCGGTGGGCTTGCAGGTCATGTAGATGAACGCCGTCTGGTTGGATTTCACCGTGTTGCTCTGGGTGCCGTCCGACGCCTGGATCAACGTGGTGTTCCCCAGCGTCCACCCTGGCTGGGCGTCCAGCGCATATACGCTCACCACCAGGTCCTGCTGACCCTTGTTGGTGACCTGCAGGGTCTGATTGTGCTGCTGGCCTGCGAAGATCGCCTGGTCCACGATAGAGTCGCGGTCGGTGACGATCTGCGGCTTCGGCGGCAGATCGGCGGAGCCCGAGTCACCACCGCAAGCAATTCCTGCGGCGCCGATCAGCACCGCGCAAGAGACGAGAAGACGCTTGATCATGAAAAGAAGTCTACCGGCCCAGGCCAGCCCCTTCCAGAGACGAACCGCGCTCGTCGCGGGGCTGCTGGTGTGGCTTTGTGGGTGTAGCAGCGGTCGCGATGACTTCATTGGTGCGCGGGTGAAGGACAGCTGCAACGGGAGCTGGCCGGTGTGCAACCAGACCGCGAGCTGCTTCATCGGCGACCAGAGCTACATCGAGGGGCGCTTCCCCGGACAGGGGAAGATCATCGTCCGGCTCGAGGAGCCGAGCGAGGTGAAGGTCAGCTTCTACTTCGACGACATCTCGGCGGTGGGCACCCTGACCTCCATCGTCTGGTACGAGACCGGGTGCAAGGCCAGCTCACGCGAGGACGTGGAGGGGAAGACCGTGGCCACCGAGTCGAACTCCACCGGGGTCTTCGAGCGGAGCAAGAATCTTCTCGAGAAGGATGAGCACCTCATCTCCTTCAAGAGCGACCTCGAGGCGACCTACCTCATGAAGGTGGAGATCACCCCGACGGTTTTCTAGATCTTCAGATCTTTCCTGATTTCACCCGCTGCACCAGCCGGTCCGCCACCCGGTAGGCGTTGGCCATGATGGTGAGGGTGTTGGGGTTGCCGCCGCTGGTGGGCATGAAGCTGCCGTCCACCACGTAGAGGTTGGGGACGCTGTGGGCGCGGCAGTCCCGGTCCAGGACGCTGGTGGCCGGGTCATTTCCGAAGCGGCAGGTGCCGTGCTGGAGGATGGTGGTCTCGCCGGCCTCGGTGACCCGCCACACCGCCTCCGGCTCCATCGCCTTCAGCAGATCCTCGCCGCGATCGATGAGGTAGCGGGTGACCGGGAGGTCTGCGGGGTGTCGATCGATGGTGATCGCCGCCACCGGCAGGCCGTACCGGTCCAGCACCGAGTCCTCCACGGTCACGTAGGTCCCGGCGGTGGGCAGCCACTCGGCGTAGGTCTCGAACTGCAGCACCTTGCTGTCGCGGAACACGCGGAACCGCTCCTTCAGCTCCTTGCCGAAGACCCCCTTGCCCCCCTGGGCGAGCACGATGCCCTGGCTGATCGGAGCCGGGTGCTCCCAGAGAAAGCCGATCGCCCCGCCCTTCCTGCTCCCCAGCTTCGCCGAGGCTGGGAGGACGTAGTGGTCCGAGATGCTGCGCTGGACGAAGGGCGCCGGATCGTCCAGCCAGGGCCAGCTCTGCTTGCGCCTGGAGATGCGGAACGAGGCCCGGGACCTCCCGAATCCGCTGAACGTCAGATTCTTTCCCACCAGCCCGCTGTCGTTGGCCAGGCCCCTCGGCCAGCGGGCCGAGCGGGAGTTGAGGAGCAGCCGCGCGCTCTCCACCGCGGTGCAGGAGACGACCACGATCTTCGCCGGCTGTTCCTGAAGCACGCCGCCTTCGTCCAGGTACACCACGCTGCGGGCCCGACCGTCCGGCCCGACCTCCACGCTGCGCGCCATGCACCCGGTCCGGAGCTCCACCTTGCCGGTGGCCAGCGCCAGGGGGATGAGCGCCGAGTGGGTGCTGGACTTCGCGCCCACCTCGCACCCATAGCTTCCGCAGAAGGTGCAGTAGATGCACCCGGCGCGCCCCCGGTAGGGACGGCTGTTGATCGCCCGTGCGGTGGGGTACGGGTGGACGCCGATCTTCTTCCCCGCCCGGTCGATCTCCCGGGCGATGGGGTGCTCGTCGAGCGGCGGCAGGGGGTACGGCTTCCTCCGCGGCTCGGCCCAGGGATGCGCGGTCACCACGCCGGAGACGCCGATCTCCTCCTCCACCTGCTCGTAGTAGGGGAGCAGATCCTGGTAGCCGATGGGCCAGTCCACCACCGTCGAGCCGGCGGGCGCACCGAGCATCGACTTCATCCGGAAGTCCACCGGCTTGAGGCGGTAGAAGAACCCGCTCATGTGCACCGTGCCCCCGCCCACGCAGTTGGCGGTCCAGGCGTGGTTGGTGCGCGAGTACTTCCCGGTCTGCCCGGTCCGCCACAGGTGCGGCTCGTCCCACGGCAGGGGCATGAAGAAGTTGCGCCGGCTGATGGCGATCTCGTCGTGGGTGAAGTCGGCCTCGCTGTAGCGCGGGCCTTTCTCCAGGAGCACCACCCGGTAGCCCGCGCGCCCCAGCTGCAGCGCCATCGGAGCGCCACCTGCACCGCTGCCCACCACCACCACGTCCACCTCGGAGAGCGCCATCGGCGGTCAGCCTTTCCGGGCCTGGCAGCCGTGGTGGTGCCCGGAGGGATCGGCGCAGCCCTGCCGGGCGTGGCCGAAACCAATCAGCTCCCAGCCACGCCCGCCCCTGTTGCCTCCGTGCGTCGGATCTCCGAACAGCCCTTCCATGGTCAGCCCGATGAGCACCGTCCAGTAGTGCTGCTCGCCCGAGCCGCCCGGCGAGTCCTTGAACTCGGTGAGCAGCGCGTCCTGCTCGGCGGGGGCGAGCGCGGCGAAGGGTTTCCGGTGCCGGGTCTGCGCCCGGCGCATCAATGCCTCGGTGCCGCGGACGAAGTCGTCGCGCACGTGGGCGAGCGTGGGCGTGGAGAGCGCCCGGTCGATGTACTCGGGCACCCCGAGGTCGATGGCGCCGGGCTCCTCGTCCCGGGGGCAGATCCGTTCCACCGCGGCGGCCACGGTGTCGTACTCGTCGTTGGTCAGCGAGCGGTGCGAGGTCTCGACCACCGGCCCGACCGTGGTCTCGGATTTCTTCGGCTCTGACGGCTTGCACGCCGCGTAGAGCAGCGCGGTCCCGGACATGAAGCCCAGGTGCTCGATGAAGTGACGCCGGGTGATGTCCTCCGGACCGGTGTCCTCGGACGTGGGTGGAAGTGTCTCCGACATGCGGAGGAGTGTCCCCCGGAAAATCGACGGCTCGCAAGACGATGCGCCTGCGGGCGATGCACATCGCTCGGGTAGAATGCGAGCTCGGATCCGGGGGTGAAAGTGAAGGAAGGGATGCGTCCCACATCGATGGCGCTGGCGATCGGCGCCATGGCCGGACTCGCGCTCGCCGGCTGCGGCCGGAATCTCGGCGAGCTGATCTACAATGACAGCTTGCTGTGCGGTGACCAGACCCAGGCCTGCGCGCCGGACGGCGGGCGGTTCGACATCCACATCGTCGATCGCACCACCCTCGAGGTGGCCAATCCCTCCCTCCCCACCTTCGACATGGTGGCCAAGCCCGGAACCACCACCGTCGGCTTCGCCTACGTGCTGAAGAGCCCGCGGCAGGACTCGGGAGTGATCGCCATGTACCCCGACGCCGGCCTCGTCGACTACGACATCATGTTCCAGGAGTACGACGTCGACGCCGGCGTGGGCTCGGGCGCGCAGCGGGTGCAGACGGTGCAGCGCTTCTTCGGGGTCACCGTGGCCTACCAGGCCAACGGTTCGCCCGCGGTGGCATACCTCGGTGGACCGCCCGACTTCACCGCTGCCTTCTGGTACCAGAACGACGCCGCGGTCTCGTACTACACCGGCGGACGGTGGGTGGAGCAGGTGGCGGCGACCGACTCGTCGCCGCCCGCCTCCGGCTCGGCGCCGAGCGACAACGGCGACGTCGTCGGCTTCTACCCGGCCCTGATCTTCGAGGGAAACAACGCGGTGCTCGCCTACCGCGACGGCCACTTCGGCAGCTCCGCCGGCACCGGTGACTGGAACGCGGCGGATCTGGAGATGGCCATCGGCGGCCCCACGAGCTGGACGCCGGTCGCCCTGCTCCAGGCGGGGAACTCCAAGGGCGCGGGCCGAGGCGGTTACGGCGCGCACAACCGCATCATCTACGGCGCCCAGACGCTGAGCTCCGGGCTCCGCGGAGCAGCGGTGGTCTCGGATCGCGCGGGGACCGCGCCCGACACCTTCGGCGCCGACATCGAGTTCTCCGAGCAGCAGAGCGACGGCACCTGGAAGAGCTGCGGGGCGCTACAGCCGTTGACCAGCGTGGACACCCCGAGCATCCTGGGGGCCAACGGCGCGGCGATCCTCCCCAATACCCAGGCCGGTCCGTCCATCGACTACCGGGACAACTTCGGCTACGCGGTGGCGGTCACCAACCGGAGCGTGAACGGCGCCTTCTTCACCGCCTGCGCGGCGAACAGCGACTGTACCCAGCCCGGGAACTGGGACACCCTCGACCCGGTGTTCCAGCGCGGCAGCGGCGGCTGGTACGCCGCGGCGGCGATCTCGCCCGACGGCGACCCCTCGGTCGCGTATTACATCTGCTCCAGCCAGCCCAACCGCAACGAGGGCAACTGCACCGGGGACGACTACCTGGCGGTGGCCAACCGCGGCCTGAGCCAGGTGTGGAGCGACCACGAGGTGGTGGTGGACACCGGTCCGGTGTTCCAGACCCGCATGGTCTTCATCGGAAACCGCCGGGTCATCGGCTACCGCAACGGCGCCAGCGGCGTGCTGCAGCTCGCGGTCGAGAAGCCATGACCCGGGCGTCACTGATCCTCGTTGCCGCGCTGGCGGTGGCCGCCGCCATGGCCTGCGGCAAGGGAGACAACTCGCTCGACGGGAGCCTCTCCGAGGTCTTCGACCTGGACGTCTCCACCGTCCACGTGCTCCGCAACGACGAGGCCCTGGTGGTGAGCTACGAGGCCAACAAGGGCCGGGACATCGACCTGGTGCTCCGCTTCACCCTGGCGCTGGATCAGCTGGAGCTGCAGAAGGGCAAGACGGTGAAGCTCGGCGGCTACACCGACGGTGGGGTCTTGCGTGCCACCTTCCTCCACAACGCCGCCGGCGAGCCGGCGCGAGTGCTCCCCGTGGTCTCGATCGGAGAGTTCACTCTCGACAAGGGCGGCAACCCGGGCGACGACACCAGCGGAAATTTCAGCACCTCCTTCGTCAGCGACGGCACCTACGGCAGTGGACGCGCCGTGTCGGGCTCCTTCCACGCCACCGCGCTCGACGCCGGATACGGCGACTGGATCCCCTGACGTGAGCAGCTGTGCGCCCTGCAGAGCGCAGGTGGGATTGACGAAATTCGTCAGGGGAATCGGGTTGCTGGATGCGTTGACAGCTCTCCACAGCGTTCGATTTACTCGCGCTCGACCCATGCGAGTCCGAACTGCGCTTCGCGTCGTGGCGCTCGTGTCCACGCTCGCGGGACCGACCGTGCTGCCTCCGGCGGCGGCAGCGGCGACGTCGAAGAAGGGGGCCGCGAAGTCGTCCTCGAAGAAGTCGTCGTCGAAGAAGTCGTCGTCGAAGAGCAGCGCAGCCAAGAGCAGCAAGAGCAAGAGCAAGAGCGCTTCCACCGCCAAGGCGACGCCGGCCAAGTCCTCCACTTCCAAGTCGTCCACCTCCTCGTCGGCGAAGGCGGCCTTCGATCCGGTGGCGCCCTCCACCTCCATCCCCGCCGCTCCGGCCACTGCCTCGGCCGGCGGCCCACCTCCGCAGCGCGGCCCCACCCGCATCGACTTCGACGACCGGCTCATCCAGGGCCAGACCAACAAGTCGGGCGCGGTGTACCTCTACGACCGGAAGGAGCTGAAGCAGCGCTCGATGATCAAGAAGCGCGAGTCCTTCCGGGAAGAGATCGTCGGCGCGGTCTACGACTCCGAGCTCTGACGTGAGCGGCCAACCGGCAGTGCTCCAGGTCGTCATCTTGCGCGACGGGCTCCTGGTGGGGACGGAGGTCTTCGTGCCCGGCTCGTACGTGCTGGGCAGCTCGGACGACGCCGACCTTCGCCTGGAGGACGCGGCGGTGGATCCCCACCACGCGGTCCTCTACTTCCAGAACGGCAAGGCGGCGGTGCAGGACTCGGGCTCGGTGGGCGGGCTCTACGTCAACGGCCACCAGGTCACCGCCTGCGAGATCCGCTCGGTGGACGAGGTGGTGCTCGGGCCCTTCGTGCTCAAGACCCGGGTGCTCGGACCGCGGACCACACCCAGGACCACCCCGCCGCCCGAGGTATCGGCACTGCTGGGCAGCGTGCCGCCGGCGGCCATCCCTCAAGTTCAGCCCATCTCCGCCCCGCGCCGTGCCGCTGCGCCCCCGCCGCCGCCGGCCGAGGCGGATGCCACCGTGCCCGCCCCGTATTCGACGCGGGGCCCGGTGCCCAACGGACACACCGAGGGACCCGGGACCATGCCCTCCGCCCGCCGGCGCAAGGGCAAGGCCCCGAGGCACGACGACGAGCCGCTCGGGCCGCTGCCCTCGCCGCTGCAGTCCGAGCCGCTGCCACCGCTGGACGCTTACGAGCGGCCGGCCGCGTCGGCACGCCCCGCCCCCGAGCGGCCCTGGAGCGAACCCGCCCCGGCCTGGCCTCACCCCGCCGCGGCTCGGGCACCGGTGCCGTCGCGTCCCCCGCTCGCCCCTCCCGCCCCGCCGCCCGCGGCGCTGGCTCCGGCGCCCGTCCGCCGTCCGGCCACCGCCGCTCCGCGCCGTGCTGCCGGTGGCACCGCACGCGGACCGCGGCTGTTCCCCGTTCCCACCAAGGGTGGCCGGGGCAGACCGCGCGTCTACTTCGAGCTCTACTGGCAGAACGCCCGGCAGGTGGCCCGCAGCTTCGGGCCCACCTCGCAGAAGAAGCCCATCACCAGCGGTCTGGCCGACGTGGCGATGGTCCCCTTCTACGGCTTCACCATGCCCGAGGGCTTCCCGATCGCCGAGTCCGCGGGGCGCGGCGCCTACCGGCTCTACCTGCCGCCCAAGGCGGATCTGGAGAAGCGCCGGAGCGACGGGCGATTCCTCCCGGCCGGCGGGGGCGAGGTCGAGTCCTACGACGGCCGGAAGTGCGTCCTCTTGCAGAGCGGCAACGCGGTCGCCCTCCGCGAGGGCGACATGACCTGCTTCGTCTACGTCGCCCCCCCGCCGGCGCGGACCTTCGTCAATCCGCTCCGGGGCAAGCCCTGGTTCTTCATCTTCCTCCTCCTGGCCTTCTTCGGCCCCACCGCGTGGTGGATCCTCTTCGGACCGCAAGGGCCGGAGCTGGCGGACTTCAACGCCCGGAACCTCAACCCAGTCGCCGTGCGGCTGATGGTGCCGAAGAAGGAAGAAAAGAAGAAGGAAGAGAAGAAGCCCGAAAAGAAGGAAGAGAAGAAGGAAGAAGCGAAGAAGGAAGAGAAGAAGCCCGAAAAGAAGAAGGAGCCGGAGAAGAAGGTGGTGAAGGCTCCGCCCCCGAAGACACCGCCCCCGCCGGTGCCGCCTCCGCCTCAGCCGCCGGAGAACGTGCAGAAGGCCCTGGCCAAGGTGAGCGCGGCCGGCCCGGCGATGAAGTCGATGCTCGCGGCGATCAACAAGCTGGGGCCCGGGGGCAACGCCGCGGCCTTCAAGCTCAACGGCCTAGTGGGCAAGGGTCCGGTGGCGAGCAACGTGGGCATGCCCGGGCTGGGGGTGGGCAACGGCACCGGCGGCGGTCGCGAGCTGCTGATGGGCAGGGGCGGCGGCGGGATCGGTGCGATGGGAGCGGGCGGAGTGGGGAAAGGTCCGGTGCGCGCCAGCGTGGCGCGCGCAGCCTCCGACCGTGTGAGCTCACAGGGGCAGATCGACAAGGAAGCAGTTGCCAAGGCGATCAACTCCCACCTGGCCGAGGTCCAGCGCTGCTACGAGTCGGCGCTGCTGAAGAATCCTGGGTTGGCCGGCAAGGTCGTGCTGGAATGGAACATCTCAACCCAGGGCAGGGTGGTGGCCTCGAAGTCCAAGAGCTCCACCCTGAAGGACAGCTCGGTCGAGGCGTGCATCCTCCGCTCGCTCAACACCTGGCAGTTCCCGCCCGCTCGAGGCCAGTCGGTGATCATCAGCTATCCATTCATCTTCAACGCGGTGGGCTTCTGAACGAGACGGCGTCGCTCGAAGCGGGCGGCGCCGACTCCCCCACCGTTCAGGACACGACTTGAAACGAACGCTCTTGCTCCTGGTGTGCCTCGCTCCCGTCCTCGCCCACGCGCAGGGCGACGAACTGGAGAACCCGGGCACGGTGCTCGCGGTGCAGGACCGGACCTACCGGATGTCCAGCGAGCTGTGGATCGGTGTGGGCATCGCGCCGCTGGACGCGTTCTACAAGGGCCTGACCGGACAGGTCGGGTACGTGTTCCACTTCAGCGACTCGTTCGCCTGGCAGATCGGACGCGGACTGCTCTCGTACAACATCAAGTCCGGCCTGCGGAACCAGCTGGAGACGCAGTTCGGGGTGAGCCCCACCGCCTTTCCCCAGCTCAACTGGATCGTCGGCTCGGACGTGATGTGGACGCCGATCTACGGGAAGACCTCCTGGCTCAACAGCAGCGTCGGGCACTTCGAGGTGTTCGGGACGCTGGGCGGCTCGGTGGTGAACGAGCGCATCGCCGCCGACGTGGCCAGCGGCACCGGGCAGACGGTGTTCCGCCCCGCGGTTCACCTCGGGCTGGGGGCCCGGGTCTTCACCAGCAAGAGCGTCTCCTTCCGGCTCGACTTCAGCAACGAGTTCGTCATCTACAAGGGCCTGGAGTCCAACATCCTCCTCGTCCAGCTCGCGCTGGCGCTGAACTTCGGCGGAACCGAATGAGCGTCGCCCGGATGCAGCCGGCGACCGCGGCCGCGGTTGCGCTCCTGCTCGCGCTCCCGGCCCTGGCCCAGACCCCGGCCCCTCAGTCCATGCCCCCCGCGCCCGGGAGCAAGCCGCCCGTGGCCGTTGCCCCTCCCCCGACGGCGCCGCCTCCTGCCCAGGCGCCGCGCCCGCCGGGTGCCCCTGCCCCGGCCACGCCCGCCCAGGCCCCGGCTACCGCCCCGGCGCAGCCGGGCGCACAGCCTCCGGCGCCGCAGCAGCAAGCGGGCCAGGAGCAGCCCCCGGCGAAGGTAGATCCGAAGATCTTCGACGAGGCGCTCAAGGACTATTTCGACAACAGGCAGGAGCAGGCGGCGCGCAAGCTCTACGCCTTCATCGAGTCCACCCCGCCCACCGACGAGAACTATTCCTGGGCTCAGTACTTCCTGGCCCGCTGCCTCATCGACCTGAACCTCCGCCATGCCGGCGCGGTGTACCTGGCCAAGGTGGCCCACGAGCGGAGCAATCCTCAAGTATTGCCCAAGACGCTGGAGGCGCTGAAGGTATTGACCCTCGTGCCGCACGACGAGGTGCTGGTCGACGAGCAGATCTTCGGCTCGCTGGACCTCGGCTTCCTCCCCGAGAGCGTCAGCGACTACGCCAACTACCAGCAGGGCCTGGTGGACCTGCGAGTGGGGAACGAACGCTGGGCCAGGACCCACTTCGTCAAGCTGGACGACGGCGGCATCGAGGCCAGCCGCGCCAAGTTCGCGCTCCTGGTCGCCCGCCTGCGGAACGCCAAGGGCGTCGTCGACGATCAGATGATCGACGACTTCCTCGAGCTGTCCAAGGACGAGAAGCTCACCATGGAGGCGCGGAACGAGGCCCGGCTGGCGGTGGCCCGGCTGCGCTACGAGAAGAAGGACTACGAGGGGGCGCTCAAGGCCTACGACCTGGTGCAGCTGCCCTCGCTGGATCCCGGCCGGGCCACCCTGTACCTGGAGGAGGCCTGGACCCGGTACAACCTCGGGCAGCTGCGGGCGACCATCGGTCTGCTCACCACCCTGGACGCTCCCAGCTTCCGGGACGAGTTCCTCCCCGACAAGTACATCCTCCGCGCCCTGGTCTACCGCGACCTCTGCCAGTACCTCCCCGCCAAGCGCGCGGCGAAGGAGCTCACCCGGCGGTTCAGCGACTCGCTGGAGGCCATTCGCGAGCGCGACGACCTGACCCAGGACTTCCGGCTCCGCCGCGCCGCCAACAGCCACGGCTCGACCAGGCGGGCAGCGAGGTTCCTCGAGTCGTTGAACCTCGAGGGCGAGAACCTGGGGCGGCACGCCGGCGGCTTCGGCGATCGCCTCTACAAGCACCTCGGCCACGTCTACGACCTGGCCCACGCCGAGGCCGAGCGCCTCTACCAGCAGAAGCTCCGGGACGCGGTGCGCGAGGAGGCTGACAAGCTGCTGCGGGCCGACGAGCAGGTGCGGCTGATGGAGTACGAGGTGGGGCTCAAGCTCTACGAGCGGGTGAAGCGCGGGGCGAAGCTGGCCCAGCCAGAGAAGGAGCTCCAGCTCACCTCCGCGCAGATCGCCTTCAAGTTCACCGGTGAGTACTGGAACGACGAGCTCCGCAGCTACCGGGTGAGCATCCCCAGCCGCTGCATCGAGGAGGGCGCCCAATGACCGGTGCGCTGCTCCTGGTGCTCCTCGCCCAGGCCAACGGCCCGCTGCTCCCCACGCTGGACAAGAGCGTGAACCCGGTGGTCACCAAGCAGCGGGAGAAGACCGAGTACGTGGAGAAGCTCAAGCGGGACATCTTCAAGGTGGACCGCTCGCTCATCGAAACCGAGCGGCTGATCGCCAAGAGCCGCAACGCCCCGTACCTGCCTGACCTACAGTTCCGACTGGCCGAGCTCTACGTGGAGAAGAGCCGGTACGTGTACTTTCTCCAGGTGGAGCAGCGCGGCGGCGACAACAAGGGCGCCATCGTCAGTCCCGAGACCAAGCTGCTGAAGCAGAAGGCGGTGCAGCTCTACAACCGTCTGCTGCGCGAGTTCCCGGACTTCCACGACGCGGACAAGGTCACCTTCTACCTGGCACACGAGATGCGTGAGCTCGGTCAGTTCGACGAGATGCTCAAGACGCTGAACGAGCTCATCGCCAAGTACCCCAAGAGCCCGCTCCGGCTCGAGTCCGAGCAGATCATCGGCGATTACTACTTCGACAAGACCGACCTGGCCGAGGCGGAGAAGCACTACCAGGAGATCCTCAAGTTCCCCCAGAGCCCGGTGCACGACCTGGCCCGCTACAAGCTGGGGTGGATCCGGGTGAACCAGCAGAAGTTCAACGACGCGGTCACCTTCTTCGAGGGCGCCGCGGGCAGCGAGCCCCTGCCCGGGGTGGACAGCCAGAAGGCGCTCAACGTCAAGCGCGAGGCGCTGCTGGACCTGGTCTACAGCTACACCGAGGCCCGGCCGGCGAAGGGGGCCCTCCCCTACTTCGAGAAGCTCTCCGACAGCCGCACCACCTACGCCCTGGCCCTGGACAAGCTGGGGAACCGCTACTTCATCAAGCAGCAGTACGAGTGGGCCATCCCCGCGCTGCGGAAGCTGATGGAGATCCAGCCCGACCCGGACCTGGACATCGAGCGGGCGGAGAAGCTCTACGACTCGCTGAAGGCCGCCAAGGGCCGGGTGCCCACCCAGCAGGAGGACATCAAGTTCCTGGTGCGCGCGGCGGTGAACGTGAAGGTCGATCCGTTCAAGGACGACGGCACCCGCCGCAAGCAGCTGGTGGAGCTGGAGGAGCTGACCCGCGATCTGGCGACCCAGCTCCAGGCGCTGGCCCAGAAGACCAACGAGACCAAGACCTATCTGCAGGCCGCCGCGGCCTACAAGGAGTACCTCTCGCTCTTCCGGCCCGAGAAGTACGTCCGGGACATCATGCACAACCGGGCCGATGCGCTCTTCGCCGCCCACGCCTACCCCGAGGCCGCCCGGCAGTTCGAGGAGCTGGAGACCTACGAGGAGCGGGCCAGGAACGCCGGCGGAGTGGAGGCCGCCGCCTACGGCGCGCTGCTCAGCCACTTCAGCGCGCTCAAGCCGGGCGAGGTGGACAGGATCACCGCGTTCGAGGTGGCCGACGCCCGCCAGGCCCTGAAGCTCGACGGGGCGAAGTTCATCACCAAGTACCCGCGCAACCCCAACGCCCTCACCGTCAAGTTCAACATCGCCCGCGCCTACTACGACGACGGCGAGTTCGAGCGGTCGAGCCAGCTGTTCACCGCCTTCGCCATGGAGTACCCCACCACCAAGGACGCCCCGGTGGCCGGCAAGCTCGCCCTGGACAGCCTGCGGCAGCTGAACGACTTCAAGGGCATCGAGGAGACGACCCGGAAGTTCCTGGGCAACGGCCAGCTCCCCGCCACCTTCCTCGCCGAGGTCCGCAAGTTCCAGGGGGAGAGCAAGGGCGAGGCCCTGGGCGAGCTCGCCCTGCAGAGCTCGGCCGAGACCGGCGACGTGGTGGAGGGCCTCCTCAAGGTCGCCTCGGAGAACAAGGGCGGCGACATTGCGGAGAAGGCGCTGTACGGCGCGTTCACCGCGGCGCGGGAGAAGAAGGACTACGCCAAGGAGCGGGAGATCGGCGCCAAGCTGCTCACCGACTTCCCGAGGACCGCCTACACCTCGGACGTGCTGGCCACCATCGCCCGCCACTCCGCGGAGGCCGGGCGCTTCTCCGAGGCCGCGCAGTGGTACGAGCAGCTCGGGGCCCGCATGGGCCAGGACGCCACCGCCTACGACGGGTGGATGGCGGCCGGCCGGCTGCGGATGGTGCTCAACGACCTGTCCGGGGCGCAGAAGGACTTCCAGTCCGCGGCCAACGTGGGCGGCAACCGCCGCGGCGAGGCCCTGGCACTGCTCGCCCAGGCCAAGCTGAAGGGGCGGGATCTGCCGGGAGCGAAGGCCGCGGCGAGCCAGGCCCTGGCGGCGGACAAGACCAACCCGCAGGCCGCGGCGGTGCTCGCCGAGGTGGCGGCGACGCAGGGCGAGCGGCCGGACGTGCTGGCCAAGACGCTGTCCCCGGTGGTCAACGCCCCGAGCAGCCAGGGCGAGGACACCGCCAAGGCGCTCTGGTACCTGGGCGAGCTGCTCTACCGGAACTTCAAGGCCATCCCCGCCGACCAGATCGACCAGAAGGTGGCCGCGCTCCAGCAGCTGCAGGGCGTGTACAACCAGGCGGCCTCGATGGGCAGCTCGGAGTGGGCGGTGGCTTCGCTGTGGAAGCTGGGCCTGTCGCTCCAGTCGCTCGCCGAGGCGGTGGAGGCCACCCCGGTGCCGCCGGGGCTGTCCGCCGCCGACGCGCAGCAGTTCAAATCGGCGGTGAAGCAGCAAGTCCAGCCCATCAAGGAGCAGGCCGACGAGGCGTTCAAGACCTGCCTCGCCCGCGCCAGCCAGCTCGAGGTCTACGCGCCCGCGGTGCTGGGCTGCCGGACGCGGAGCGAGACTGCGCGCTCGCCGCTGCCTTCGCCGCCGGCCCCGGGCAACCTCCCCACCGGGTTCGCCGAGCTGCAGAAGAAGGCCGAGGCCGCCCAGGACGCTGCCTCGCTCGAGGCTCTCGGTCTGGCGTACCTCGAGGCACGGCAGATCCCCCTGGCGCAGCTGTCGCTCGCCCGGGCCACCGAGCTGGGCGAGTCGCGCAGCCCGGCCCAGAACGGGCTCGGGGTGGCGCTGCTCTACCAGGGCGAGCCGATGGCCGCCCGCGCCGCCTACGCCAAGGCGCTGGAAGCGGACCCGGCCAACGAGAAGGCGCGGGCCAACCTCGCCGCGCTCCGCTGTCGGTACGGCGACCAGGATGGCGCCCGGAAGGAGCTGGCGGGGATGAAGAGCGCCTCGCTGGCAGGGTTCGACGTCGATCCCGAGTGGAGGACCTGCCGATGAAGCGCCTCGCCGTCCCCATCGTCGCGGCCGTGCTGGGGGTGGCGCTCGCCTGCGGTCCCACCAAGGTCGAGGGCAGCCTTCAAGAAATCCTCGATCTCACCTACCAGGACACCGAGCTGGGGTTCGCCGGGGGTCAGGTCGCGGTCCGCTGGACCCGTCCCAAGGGCAACGGCCGGGACACGGTGCTCGAGCTCTCGGAGAAGCTGGACGGGTTGACGGTGAGGACCGGCGACTACGTGAACCTCGCCGAGCCGCTGCCCGCCTTCGCCCTGGACGATGCGGGCATCCCCGATGGCGGCCTGCTCCCGGACGGGGGCGTCGCCAGCCAGCAGCGCGGGGTGGTGACCCGCGACGTGTTCAACGACCCGCGCAAGAGCTTCCCCCTGCTCTCGGACGGGTTCATGGTCCTCTACGACGTGCCGCGCGACGGGGGGACGGTGAACGGGAGCTTCAGCGTGACGTTCCAGCGCTGCGTGGACTTCGGGTGCGGCCGGACGGTGTTCGGCGACTTCAAGGCGAAGGTGAAATGACCCTGCGCACGACGGCGTGGTGGTGGGCGCTCCTCCTGCTCGCGGGCTGCGGCGGCAAGTACGGCCGCACCGTGCCCGACGACATGGTGAACAAGCTCACCTACGAGGACAAGGTCGACCTGGTGGAGGCGGAGAACGATCTCTTCGTCGCCTACGACCGGGTGGACGACGCGGAGAACGAGATCCTCCGCACCCGCGATCAGAATCCGCCGGGCCAAGAGGTCCGAGTCGCTCGCCGGCAGCGAGATCGGCCAGGCCAAGGATCCGGCCACCAAGGACCTGGCGGTGCTGGCCCGCGAGGAGGCACAGGCGAGGGTGGAATACCTCCGCGCCAAGCAGGACCTCAACGTCCGCAACCGCGAGCTGGACGAGCTGAACCGCACCTGCGCCATCACCCGTTACCAGCTGGCCCGGCTCACCGCGGTGCGGAAGGTGAAGGTCCCGGGCAGCGAGCGCTACGACCCCAAGGACTTCGACCATCAAGTGAAGCAGTGCGAGGGCGAGCTGGCGGAGCGGAAGAAGGCCGCCAAGCCCGAGCGGGAGCGGATGGAGAAGGCGCGGGCCGAGTGGGAGAAGAAGCGCGACGTGGTGGCCCGGAAGAGCTTCGACGCCCGGGCCAGCCCCTTCGTGGAGAAGCTGTAGATGACGGGTGCGGCCTTCCTCCCGCTGGCGCTGCTCCTCCTCGCGGCCCCGGAGACGGGCAGGCTCCGCGAGTCGGTGAAGGCCGACGAGGCCCGGCTGCGCGACTCACCCGACGACGCCGAGGCGCTCCGCCGGCTGGGGATCGCCTATCTCTCGCTGGAGGAGCCGGACCGGGCGGTGCCGCCGCTGCGCGAGCTGGCCCGCCGCCGACCCGGCCCCGAGTCCACCCTGCTCCTGGTGCGGGCGCTCCGGCTCGCCGGCGAGGCGGCCGAGGCCAAGGCGCTGCTCGACGCCGCCATCACCCAGAGCCCGTCCGACCCGGCGCTGCACGTGGAACGAGCGCTGCTGGCCCGCTCGCTGGACGACAACGAGGGAGCGGTCCGGGCCTGGACCCGGGTCACCGAGCTCCAGCCCCGGGACGCCACCGCGCACTTCAACCTCGCCGAGTCGCTGCATCGCAGCGCGCGCATCGACGAGGCCATCGCCTCCTACCGCAAGGCGCTGGAGCTCGACCCCGGCCTCACCGTGGCCAAGGTGAACCTGGCCAAGGCGCTGGCGGAGAAGGGGCTGCTCGGAGAGGCCAAGGAGCTGCTGATCTCCGCCGCGGCCGCGGCCCCGCTCGACCCCGCCACCCACTACAACCTCGGGGTGCTGCTGCTGCGCGAGGGCAACGTGCCCGGGGCCATCGGGGCGTTCGAGCGCACCCTGCAGCTGGACCCGCACTCGGCGGAGGCGCACAACAACCTCGGCGTGGCGTTCGACTGGAAGGACGATTTCGAGGGTGCCCGCCGCGAGTTCCTGGCCGCGACCCGGGAAGATCCCCGTTCGGCCGAGGCCTGGTTCAACCTCGGCCTGTCGTACTTCCGCACCGGCGACAACCTCCGCGCCAACCAGGCCTTCGCCCGCGCGCAGACCATCAACCCCAGCGCCAGCGCGCCCTACATCCAGCTCGGGCAGCTGTACTTGAAGCAGGGCAAGCGTACCCAGGCGGTGGCCGCCTTCCAGAAGGCCATCGCCCTCATGGCCGAGGACCGCAAGGCCTCGCGCAGCACCGAGGCCTACCGGGGGCTGGCCATCGCCTACGTGGGCCTGGGGCGATTCAAGGAGGCCATCGCGGTGCTGGAGAAGGCGGTGCGGGAGTTCCCGCAGGACGGGAGCGCCCGGGCCGCGCTGGCCGATGCCCATCTGGCCATGGGTGACCTCGACGGCGCCATCGCCGAGGCCGAGAAGCGCCTGCAGCTCGAGCCCACCAGCGAGGCCCGGCTGGAGCTCGCCGCGCTCTACGCCCGCAAGCGGGTGGCTGCCAAGGCCGAGCCGCTGTACCTGACGGTGCTCAAGGAGCGGCCGGAGGACATCGTCGCCGCGCTCGGCCTCGCCGACCTCTACCTGGCCAAGGGCGACTACGCCGCCGCCGAGCGGGTGCTGGGCCGGGCCAAGGACCGGCACCCCGACGACACCGCGGTGCTCTCGCGGCTGGGCGTGCTGCACAGCCGCCGCGGGCGCCCCGACCTGGCCCTGCCGGAGCTGGAGCAGCTCGTCCGACGCGACCCGACGCAGCTGGAGGCCAAGGCCGAGCTCGGCTCGCTCTACTTCCGGGGCGGCGACCCGGACACCGCGCTGAAGACGCTGAGGAGCGTGCTGGCCACCGACAGCCGCCAGCCGCTGGCCCACATGTACCTGGGGCAGGTGCTGTTCGAGCGCGGCCAGCCGGCCGAGGCGGAGAAGGCGTTCCGCGCCAGCCTGGCGGTCGACCCGACCTTCGGGGCGCCGCACTTCTACCTGGGGCAGCTCTACGAGTCGCAGGACAGAAAGAAGGACGCGCTCCGCGAGTACCGCGAGGCGGTGGCCCGGCAGGCGGACCTCACCGCCGCGGCCGAGGCGGCGAAGCGGCTCGAGGCGACGGCTCCGGGCGCGGTCCCCACCCAGGGCAGCGCCGCCCGCCCGGCGCGCTGATGGCCGAGACCATCCGGGTCGAGATGAGGCCGCCCCTCACCGCTGCGGGGCCCGCTGGTGGGCCGCCTTGCGGAACACCAGGAAGCGGAGCACCAGCAGCTGGCCGATGCTGAAGACCAGCACGTCGGCGATCAGCTTCGCCACCACCACCGGCACGTCGAACCGGTCGGCGAGGATGCCCACCAGCGAGGCGTGGATGGACATGGCGACGAGGGTGGAGAGGATGTAGCGCACCGCCTGCCCGGCCACCGGCGTGCCGTGCGCCCGGAAGGCGAAGATCCGGTTGAGGAAGAACGCCAGGGTCGAGCCAATGGCCACGCCCGCAGCGGCGCCCACGGGCGTGGGTAGCTTGAGCAGGCGCACGCAGACCAGCAGCACACAGATGTCGACCACCGTGGCCAGCGCGCCCACCTGGAGGCTCCGCGCCGCCCAGGAACGCATCACCCGCTGAACGACTGCCCGGAACGACGAGCGACCGTAGCCAATCCACCCCCGCGCGGCGCCCCCGGCCTCTCCGCTCTCGGGGATCCTCACCGCTCAGCCCCCGGGGTGCACCCCGGCCTGCCTACCGATGGGGTCCGCCGCCGTGACCACCGCCGCCGCCGCTCGCGTGGCCGCCCCCGCCTCCGGAGTGCACCGCGCCGCCACCGCCACCGCTCACGTGGGGGGACGACGGCGCGGAGAACCCGCGGGAGGGGGCGGAGAAGCCGCCCGGCGACGAGAAGCCCCGCGAGGGCGTGGAGAAGGTGCGCGACCCACCGAACCCGCCGGCGGAGGGGGCGGAGTAGCCGCGCGACGGGGCGGCGAAGGTCTGCGGGCCGGACGGGCCGGCGAAGGTGCGCGGGCCGCCGAAGCCCGGGGATTCCGACCGCGACTGGGGCGTCCAGTACCCGAGCGAGCGCGGCCGGGGCCCGGGCGCCGAGGGGCCGGACGGAGCCGTCGGTCTGGGGCCGGCCGGACGGGGCGCGGAGAAGCCACCGCCGGTGGAAGGAGAGGGGCTCCCCCGCCACGGGCTGGGGGTGGCGGGCGCGCGCCAGCCGCCGCCCGTCGAAGGTGCGCCCCCGGGCGTGGATGGCCGGACCACGCCGGGGAAGGGCTGGCCCGGCCGGGGGGCAAGGACGCCCGGCCCGCCGCGCGAGGGCGGAAGCACCGGCTGCACCCGGCCCGGTGGCGGGGGAGTGAAGCCCGTCACCCGCGGAACGGGGCGCCCCACCGAGTGCTCCACCTGGGTCACCGGCGGACCCGCGTACCAGCGCGCCCGCCCGTAGCTCACCGCCTGGTGCACCGGCACGGTGGCCGCGTACGCCGAGTGGATGCGGTCCACCGGGAGCCGGTAGGCCCACACGTCGTGATAGATGAAGACATTGCTCGGGACGAAGCACCAGTAGGGTCGCCAGGGCTGCACCACCACCGCGAAGCCCACCGGGGGCAGCGGCGCCCAGCCGATGTAGCCGCCTCCGAATCGCCAGTCGACCCATGCGGGGGCCCAGACGCTTCCTGGGTACCAGACCCAGCCCCAGGACGGCGTCAGCGCCCACCGCCCGTAGTGAAAGGGCGCCCACCCCCAAGGGTAGTCACTCTCCCAGGTCCATCCCCAGTCCGAGTAGACCCACCGGCCGCCGGTGGCGTAGGGCTGGAAATCGTCGCCCACCACGTCCGGGTCCGGGCGCCAGGCGCGTCCGTCGTTGGGTCCCTCCCCGGTGTCCACCCACTGGCCGTAGGGCGAGAGCGTCTCGTCGAAGCTGGTGACGTCGGTGTCGCCGTCCGGCTGGGGAATGGGCTCGTCCTGGGCACGGGCGGGGGCGGCGACGACGAGGAAGCCCCAGCAGAGGGCCCCCCCGAGCACCGCCAGCCATCGTGCGCGCCGCCTCACCATCGGGACATCCTTCCCTGGCCCATCCGCTCCGGCAAGGAGCCGGGCGAGCCACCCTGGTGGACGCAGAACCCGTGGAACTTATTCACGGGCCGAGTGGCTACTCCTCCAGGAAGCTGTGCTCCCGGAAGGTGGTCTTCCCGGACTCGATGTCTGCGGTCCAGGACCTGGATTTCTTCCCGTTCACCAGGCGCACGGTGTGGGACCCGGGCGCCAGGGGGACCCGGCGGCTCCCTTCGACGTCCCCGAGGAGCTTTCCGTCCACGAAGAGCTTTCCCCAGGGCTGGACCTTCACCACCAGAAAACCCGGGACGACCGGAGGGACAGCGCGCTCCTCGGGCCGTGGGGCAGGGGTGGGCGCGCGGGCCTCGAGGGAGGGCGGAGGGGGGACCGGCATGGCCGGCGGAGTGGGCATGCCGACGGGGGGAACGGGTGGGACGGCCTCGGAGCGGGACTCGGTCCGGCCGGCGAGGAAGGCAATGCTGCCCACCCCGAGCACCACCGCCACGCCCAGGACGGCGAGGACCGCCCGGCGGCGCCGGGCGCCGAGCTCGGCGGCGAGGACCCGTATCTCCTCGGACGGGGCCTGCGTCACTACGCTCTGCCGGCCTCCCGGCGCGGTGGCCCCGGACGACTGGCGGCTGGCGGGGGTGCGGGTGGGAGCGAAGGCCTCTTCCTCGGGCGCGGGGCCGCCGCTCCCCGACGGGACCGTCTGCTGCAAGAGGCGCCCGGGCGCGTCTCGCCGGGTTTCTTGAAGTCCCGAGCTCCGTGCCGTGGGGTGCGGCCGCGAGGCGGTGGGCCCCCCGGACGGGACGAGCTGGAGCGGGACCATCGGCTCGGTGTCCTCTTCGGCGGCGGCGTCCTCCGGAAAGAGCGAGCGGATGAAGAGCCCCACGTCGGTGTCCTCGGGCGTGCGGGTGGCCCCGATGACGTAGGTGAGGAGCCGCCGCTCGAGCTCGGCCGCGTTCTGGAACCGGCGAGCCGCGTCGCGCTGGAGCGCGGTCATCACCACCTCGGCGAGCGCGGGCTCCACTGCCGGATTCAGGGACGACGGCGGGGCGATCTCCCGCTCCTGCACCGCGCGGAGCACCGCCACGTCGCTGTCGCCGTCGAACAGGCGGGCGCCGGTGAGCAGCTCCCACAGGGTGATACCGAGGGCGAAGAGGTCGGTCCGGGCGTCCACCGGCTCGCCACGCGCCTGCTCCGGCGCCATGTAGGCGAACTTGCCCTTGAGCATCCCCGCGGTGCTGGCGCGGTTGCTGGCCTTGGCGATGCCGAAGTCGGTCAGCTTCACCGCGCCCTCGTAGGAGACGAGGACGTTGTGCGGGGTGACGTCGCGGTGCACCAGGCCCAGCGACTGTCCGTGCTCGGTGAGCCGGTGGGCGTAGGCCAGCCCACGCGCGACCTCGAGGGAGATCTGGGCCGCGAGCACCGGGGGAAAGGGTCGGGCGAGGAGGCGCGCGCGACGGTGGAGCTCGGCCAGCGACTTCCCCCGGACGTACTCCATGGCCAGGTAGTAGCTGTCCTCGTGCCGGTCGAAATCGAAGATGTGGACCACGTTGGCGTGGTTCAGCCGGGAGGCCACCCGGGCCTCGGCGATGAACATCTGGACGAAGCTCGGATCGTCGGCCAGCGCCGAGCGGATCCGCTTGATGACCACCTGCTTCTCGAAGCCCTCCGGCCCGTGGGACTGGGCGAGGAAGATCTCCGCCATCCCGCCCTCGGCGAGCTTCCTGCGGATGACGTACCGGCCGACCGGGGTGCCAGGGGCGAGGGACACGAGAGGCCTCGGCACACTAACCCGGGCCGCGTTCCTCAGTCTCGCCCGCCCCGGCCCGGCTCGTCCGCGGGGCGGCGGTGCTTCCTTCGGGTCAGCATCTGGACGGTGGCGGTGTAGAGCTGCTCCTCGGTGTAGACGCGCCGTGAACGCCCCTGGGCGTGGGTGGCCGGCGGGCGCTCGAGCCAGGCGAGGATGCGCACCGGACCGTGGTGGGCGAACGGGCCCATCACCTCGGGCGGGCACTGTCGCAGGTAGCGGCGGAGCACCGGGCGGAAGGAGCGAGAGAACTTGCCACCCAGCCGGGCGTGGCGCCGCGAGGGGTCCAGGGTGCCGTCGAAGGCGGGGCTCACGTGGTACAGCTCGTGGAGGAGGGTCTCGATGCGCTGCACGGGCCGTGCGTCGCGGAAGAAGAGCGGCCGCAGGGTCACGCAGTAGAGCATCCGCCGTCCGTCGATCCGCACCACCGGCTTGCGCGACCCGGAGTGGTCGCGACTCTTCCCCCGGGCGAAGGCCAGGGGCTTCACCGAGCCGCGGGATGCCCGGCGCGCCTCGCCGGCCACCACCAGCACCTTGGTCGGGACGAGGTGGGCGAACTCCGGCGAGCGCTCCGCGAGGTCGCGCATCAGGGCGCGGATGGCGCGGTTGAGATTGAGGGGCCTCGAGGAGAGGGGCACGCCGCAGGCTGGATGCTACAAGAAGTCCCCCGGTGACGCGTGACGGTGTTCCTCCTCGGACAGGATCCTGAGTCCTTTCCCCCACCCGAGCGGGCGGACCGCTCGGGGCTTCTGGCCATCGGCGGCGACCTCACGCCGGCGCGCCTGCTGGCCGGCTACCGGCGGGGCATCTTCCCCTGGTACTCCGAGGGGCAGCCCATCCTCTGGCACTCGCCCGACCCGCGCTTCGTGCTGCTCCCCGCGCACCTCCACGTGCCGCGAAGTCTGGACAAGGTGCTGCGGCGGAGGGCGTACGAGATCCGCGCCGACACCGCGTTCGCCGAGGTGCTGCGCGCCTGCGCGGAGGCGCCCCGACCCGGGCAGGACGGGACGTGGATCACCCGGGAGATGGACCGCGCCTACCTGGCGCTGCATCGGCTGGGGCACGCCCACTCGGTGGAGGCCTGGAAGGACGGCACGCTGGTGGGAGGCCTGTACGGCGTGGCGCTGGGGCGGGTCTTCTTCGGCGAGAGCATGTTCGCCACCAGCCCCGATGCCTCCAAGGCGGCGTTCGCCACCATGGCCCGGGCCCTGTTCGATGGGGGCTGCCTGCTCATCGACTGTCAGGTGGAGACCGAGCACCTGGCGCGGTTCGGCGCGGCCGACATCTCCCGTCGGCGCTTCCTGCAGCTGCTGGGGCCGGCGGTCGGCGGAGGCCCGCCCCTGCATCCGGTGTTCGCCTCGCTGGGGGGCCCGCGTTGACTCCCTCTCCCCCCAGGGCCGCCGCCCGCTGGCTGGTGCTCGGCGTGCTCGCGCTGGCCGTGGTGATGGCGTTCGGCGTCCGCGGGCTGCTCGCGGCCAGGGTGGTGCAATCCCGGGCAGTGGCGATGATCCGAGCCGGGAGCTTCGCCCAGGCCCTCGACGAGGCGGACCTCCGGCTCTCGCGTGAACCGGACGACCCGCACCTCCGCGAGGTGGCGGTGCTCGCCGCGCGCTCGCACGTGGAGGCCCTGCTGGAGCGCAAGACTCCGGTGGCAGACGTGGCAGCGTGGCTCGAGGACCAGCTCGCCCGGCGGCCGTACCTTCGGCCCGCCCTCGCCGGTCGCCTGGCCGAGCTGCAGGCAGAGGCGAGGCGCAGTGCCCGGCCCGAAAAAAACTAGGCGCATCGGGGGAATGGGGGGAATGATTCCCGCAGCCTCGAGGTTTCAGAGGCTGGGCTGCTGGATCTCCCCCCGGTTCAGCGCCCGCCGGTCTGAGCCGCCGGCCTTCGGGCCGCGGCTCGCCGGTTTTTTTTTGCTACCAGCCGGGGACCTCGCTGTCGCGCACGTGGCCGAGCGCCCTGCGCACGCGGTCTTCGAGCTTCTCCGGATCGAGCACCACCTTGCCGTCGTGCACCGCCCGGATGGCAGGCACCGGGATGGCGATGTCACCGGCGTTCTCGATGTAGATGATGAGCGTGGGTTGGGAGCCGCTCCGCAGCTCGCGGACGGCGCCGATCGGATCCGTGCCCTCGGCGGTGTAGACCTGATCCCCGAGGCGGATGGCGGCGTAGTCGGGCGTGGGCATGGTGGGGGAAAGTACCACCTGCCCGGCAGCCGAGGGGCATCGGCAGATCCTTTCCAGGGCGGTCCCGTTCAAGGCGAACGATGCGTCCGCTCCAACGGCTGCTCCCTCGCGATCCCCGCCTGCTGCAGATCGCGTTCCTGGCCAGCTTCCTGGTGCTCGGGGTGGCCTTCCTCGGGCTGCAGCTCGAGCCCTGGATGCCGCCGTTGCTGCTGGCCTCCACCTGTGCCGTCCAGTGGACCTGCGAGCGGGTGCTGCGGCTGCCCTCGAGCGGGTTCCGCTCTCCGCTCATCACCGGGCTGGGCCTGTCCCTGCTGCTCCGGACCGACGCGTTCTGGGTGCCGCCGCTCGCCGCGGCCATCGGCATCGGGGCCAAGTACCTGGTCCGGGTGCGCGGCAAGCACGTCTTCAATCCCGGGATGCTCGGGCTGACCAGCTGCATCCTCCTCACCGGCCACGCCTGGTGCTCGCCGAGCCAGTGGGGCGAGGGCATGGCGCTGCTGGCCTGGTTCTCGGTGCTGGGCCTGGCGGTGGTCTCCCGGAGCTTCCGCACCGACGTGAGCCTGGCGTTCCTGTGCAGCTGGGTGCTGTTGAAGCTGGGGCGGGTGCTGTGGCTCGGGCAGCGGCCGGCGGTGCTCGGCCACCAGCTGCTGGTGGGGAGCCTCATCCTCTTCACCTTCTTCATGATCTCCGACCCGAAGACCACGCCTGACCGCCAGTCGGCGCGCATCGGCTGGGGCGTGGCGGTGGCGGTGCTGGCCTTCGTGCTGCAGCACCAGGCCTGGGTGATGAACGCGCCGGTCTGGGCGCTGTTGCTCCTCTCGCCACTGGTGCCGCTGCTCGACCGGCTCTTCCCCGCTTCCCGCTTCACCTGGCCCTCCGGCCAGTCCTCACCACAAGGAGTCCTCGCCGTGCCTGCCCCCGCCCTCCGTCGTGTCGCCCCGTTGCTCGTCCTGCCGCTGCTGTTGCTCCTGCACCCCGCGCCCGCCTGGGCGTTTTGTGGATTTTACGTGGGCAAGGCCGACACCCAGCTGTTCAACGACTCGTCCCAGGTGGCGCTGGTGCGCGATGGTGACCGCACCGTGCTCACCATGAGCAACGACTACCGCGGGCCGCTCACCGAGTTCGCGCTGGTGGTCCCGGTCCCCACGGTGCTGGAGCGCGAGCAGATCCACGTGGGCGACCGCAAGCTGCTCGAGCACCTCGACGCGTACTCCGCGCCGCGTCTGGTCGAGTACTTCGACCCCGACCCCTGCATGCGCTACTACCCGATGTCGAAGGCTGCAGGTGCCCCGGCGATGGACATGGCACAGCGCTCGAACTTCGAGAGGAAGAAGGACGAGGCGCTGGGGGTCAAGGTCGAGGCCCAGTACAGCGTGGGCGAGTACGACATCCTCATCCTCGGGGCGAAGCAGTCCGAGGGGCTCGAGACCTGGCTCCGGGAGAACGGCTACCGCATCCCGGCGAAGGCCGCCGCCGCGCTCCAGCCGTACATCCGCCAGGACATGAAGTTCTTCGTGGCCAAGGTGAACCTCGAGGCGCAGCGCAACAGCGGGGTGCAGTACCTCCGCCCGCTGCAGATCGCCTACGAGTCGAAGAAGTTCATGCTCCCCATCCGGCTGGGGATGGCCAACGCCGCCGGGCCGCAGGACCTCATCGTGTACGCGCTGACGCGCCGCGGCCGGGTGGAGTCGACCAACTACCGCACCACCCGCATCCCCTCCGACGTGAACATCCCGCTGTTCGTGAAGAGCGACTTCGGCAAGTTCTATCAGGACGCCTTCGCCCGCTCGGTGGACAAGGAGGACCGCCGGGCGGTCTTCACCGAGTACGTCTGGGACATGGGCTGGTGCGACCCGTGCGCCGCGCAGCCGCTGAGCCGCCAGGAGCTGCGGCAGCTGGGCGTCTTCTGGCTGGACGACGGCCAGTCCGACTCACTCGGGCCGGCGTTCCGCCGCGGACCGGTGGGCGGGCCGGTGAATGTCCTCCTCACCCGTCTCCACGTCCGCTACGACGGGGCGCACTTCCCCGAAGATCTCGTGTTCCAGGAGACGTCCGACCGGAGCAACTTCCAGGGCCGCTACATCCTCCAGCACCCCTTCCAGGGGGCCTCGGAGTGCAGCGCCATGGACGACTACCGTGAGCGGCTGCGCGAGAGGCGGAGCAAGGAGGCCGAGACCCTGGCCTCGCTCACCGGCTGGTCGATGCAGGACATCAAGAAGAAGATGGGCCACGACGGCTCGGACGTGAAGAACCCCCGCCCGTGGTACCGCCGCCTCTGGGCCGAGTAGCCGTCAGCCCATGGCGTAGCGACGCGCCGACGCAGCGTTCCATCTCCGAGGTGCCGCCGAGCGGGTCGACCGGCCGGAGCTCATACCTGGGACCTGCAGGCTCGAGTCGGTCGACCAGGACATCGAACGTGGGTGCTCGTCGCGTTCCCGAGCCGTGGTCGCAAGCCATCGGCAGCGGGTGAGTCGTGGCCCCGCGGCCGCAAGGTCGCATGACGCCGGCTGCCGGGCACGCCGAGGGCCGCACCCCTCAGCTAGGGAGCGCCCCCTGATCTTGGATCCGGGCGGTCGGCCGTTCGCGCCGCGGCTCAGCGGCTCGTGGGAGAGGCGGACGCGCTGGGGCTCCGGCACGGTGCTCTTCCCGGCGGCCTGCGCGACCCTCGGCGCTCCGGCGTGTCGCGGGTGGTTCCGGCGTGCGGCGAGTGGCTCGGGCGGTCGTGGCTGGTTCCCACATGCAAGCCGGAACCTTTTTCGGACGGTCGCCGGCGGAGGGGGGGTCGCCATGTCGTCCAAGGCGTCCGATTCGGGTTCCCAAGTTGCACGAGAGAGCCCATCCGCGACCTGTTTCCTGGCGGAGCGTGACCCCCCTGCCCGGGAGACCGTCCGAAAAAGGTTCCGATGTGAAACTTGGGGACCCGCGCGTCCCCGAAAAGGTTCCAATTCAATCCCGAGCCGGACGCTCCCCGACAACCCGCCAACCTGACGAGGTCGAGGCCAGGGCCGGAGTGACCGAGCGGCCCGGTCCTGTCCTGACCGGCTCCCGTCCAGAGCCAGGGCACCGCATCCGGGTCGGCGCGAAGGGTGAGCCCGCCCTAGCCTCGTCACGCGAGCCTAGCCGGCTCGAGCTCACACGGCTGGCTCGCCGCCGCAGGGTGGCCCCGGCGTCTCAGGCCACCGCGCCGTGGGCGTGCCGCTCGACGAGGCTGTACAGGTACCCGGGGACCGCTGGCCGGCGGACGTGCTCCACCACCGTGTCGTCGGTGAGCCCGTCCTCCTGCGCGTCGTGCAGCAGGAGCAGCTGCACGTCCAGGTCGCCGCGGGCGCGGAGCGCGTCCATCACCCGGGCTCGGGAGCGACGGGCGAAGTCGAGCACCACGAAGAGCCGGGTCCGGGTGGGGAGCAGAGCGAGGATCTCCAGCGCCTCGTGCGCGGTCGACGCGAGATGGAAGGGAACGTCGTCCCAGTCCAGACGCTCCGCGAGCTCCTGGCGCGTCTCGGCGTTTTCGGATGCCACCAGCACCACGTCTTGCTTCACCGGCTCACCCCCAATGCGTTGCAAACCGAGAAAAGCGGTGCGGGTCGTACCATGTGCTGCTCCCGGCGCTCCACACCCAAAGTGCACGGCGTTCGTCGGTCAGGGACCGCGCATCCCCGCGATTCGCCATGGTGGTCGCGGCCGACCCTCGGGTCGACTCCGCCGCCAGCGGAAACGAGGACACAAAGAGCCACCGGTCCCTCCCGGAGCGCCCAGGCGACGACCCCGCGCCCGACACCACGGACGCGCCCGGGAGCGCTCCGGATCTACAGAACCCCGCTGAGGAGCACGCGGTGGATGCAGCTCGGATCCTGCTCGCCGAGGCTCCACAGCGCCATGGTGGTCATCCGGAACGTGGGCGAGGGCACCAGAGCACGGGCGCCGGCGGCGACCTCGAGCTCGGCCTCGGGCGGCACCCGGCCGATCACCGCGTGCGGCGTGGCCTGGTAGACGTCGGGCGCGAGCTTGAGCCCGAACTCGACCAGCCGATCCTGAAGGATGAGCAGCGAGGTCGCCATCTCGTCGTCCGGCGCGAGGTAGACGTAGCGGGTCTGGGGGAAGCGGCGGAGGCCGACGAAGCGGCCGATGATCGGCCCGGTCTCCTCGCCCACTGCATCGAGCACCCGACGCACCTCGGCGAGGTCCTGAGGCGGGAGCGGGCCCACCGAGCCGATGCCCACCGGGACCTTCTGGCTGGTCCGGCTGACGATGCGCCGGACGGCGAGCACCTCGCTGCGCACCGGCTCGGGCACCTCGATGACCACCCAGAGCTCGGGCGCACGCGCGGCGCGAAGTGGCACGGGCCGTGGCTCGGGGCCGGGGCGATGATCCTCTCCCATCAGCGGCTCCGGACCGGGCGAGGGGGGAGCGCCGGGTGGCCGCGGGGCGCGCGCAGGCGGTGAACGCGGACCTCGGAATGGGGAACCGTGACGCCTCTCCTCGTCGAGCGAGGTACCACGGGGGGGTGACGCCGTCGGGACCCGGTCCGCGGTCAGTCGACGCGCTTCCAGACCAGGTCCCAGGACTCCCGCCGCTCGACGAATCCGATGACGCGGCCCGCTGCATCGCGCTGGAAGAAGCGGCGCGTCCGGGGTTCGCCGGGCACGAAGAACACGTCGGGCGACTCGAGACGGAGCGGCTTGACGGGCCGTCCGGGCGTTCCGCCGGTGAGACCCTCCGCCTCGCAGCGGACGACGTAGGTGAGGTCGATCCGGTACCGCGAATGAATCAGGGCGCCGTGAAACGTCTCGTCCTCCTCGGCGACGTAGGTGGTGACCGCGGTGTCGCCGAGCACGGTCACCTCGAACCGGGTGGGATGGAGCGAGCCGCTCACCCCCGGCGGGAGAGGACGCACGCTCTGCAGCATCGCCTTCCTGTCCAGCACCTCGCCCTGCTCGTCCACGATGCGGGCCCGGTCATCGAGCTCCTGCTCCCACCCGGAGCGATCGCCCCGGGTGATGGCGTCGAGCAGCCGCTCGGTCTTGCCGCGGAGGAGCGCGGCCACGTCCGCGGTCGGAGCCCCTGCGCCGCCGAGGACCAGGGCCAGCGGGGCAGCAAGCAGCGCCAGGCTCACGCCGACGCTTGCTTCGGCGCGGGCGGCTCCACGGCCACCGGGACCTGCTCGGTCGGGACGCGAACCTCGAAGGTGGTGCCCTGTCCCACGGTGCTCCGCACCGAGATCTTCCCACCCAGCTTCTGCACCACCGCCTGGCAGACGGAGAGGCCGATGCCGGTGCCAATGCCCACCGGCTTGGTGGTGAAGAACGGCTCGAAGATGCGCCCCTGGGCCTCCTCGGGGATGCCGCATCCGGTGTCCGAGACGCTGAGGACGGACTCCTTGCCGTCGGTCCCGGTGAGGACGCGGATCTCGTTGTCCCGCGGGTCCTTGTCCCCCAGCGCCTGCATCGCATTCACCAGGAGGTTCATCACCACCTGGTGCAGCTTTCCCCGGGGAGCGCTGGCCACCGGGGCGGGGCGGAGGTCCTTCACCACCCGGGCCCGGCTGGCCAGCTCGCGCTCGGTGAGGAGCAGGGTGGAGGCGGCGATGTCCGCCAGGTCCACCGGCTCCAGCACCTGGTTCTCGTCCGCACGGCTGAAGGTCTTCAGCTCCTGAACGATGGTCCGCACCCGCTGGCCACCCTCGCTGGTCTCGCCCAGGAGGGCATCGATGTCGTCCAGCGTCTGCTGGAAGCCGATGCGCGCCTCGAGCGCGCTGCCGTCGGCCGGCGAGATGCGGTACGCGGCGATGACCTGCTTCACGTCGTCCACGTAGCTCTTCAGCGAGGTGAGATTGCTGAGGATGAAGGCCAGCGGGTTGTTGATCTCGTGCGCCACGCCGGCGGCGATCTGCCCGATGGCGGCCAGCTTCTCGCTCTGGGCGAGCTGGGTGGCCATGCGCCGGTCGCGCTCGGCGTCGGCGAGGCGGATGAGGTTGCGGACCCTCGCCACCAGGGCGCGGCGCTGGATCGGCTTGTGCAGGTACTCGTCGGCACCGGCCTCGAGGCCCTGCAGCTCGCTGTCGGCGTCGTTGAACTCGGCGGTGAGGAACACCACCGGCATGCGGGCGCAGGCCGGGTTCTGGCGGATGCGCCGGCAGACCTCGAACCCGTCCATGTGGGGCATCCGGATGTCGAGCAGGACCAGATCCACCCCCCCCTTCTCCACCTGCTCCAGGGCCTCGGCGCCGCTGAACGCGCCGAGCACCCGGAAGCCCTCCGCCTTCAGGTAGGCCTGGACGAGCCGCACGTTCGCCGGCTCGTCGTCGACCACCAGGACTTGCGGCGGCTGCTGGTCCCGGTGTGGGCCCTCGTCGTAACGCCCCTTCAGCATTGAGGAGAGGATCGCGTCCGGAACGCCATCACCGCAAGTGGTGGGCCACCGGGCTCAGGCGGCGGTCTGCAGGGGGACGTGGCCGCTTCGCCCACCTCACCCGACCTCGGGGTGGCGGTACAGAAATCCGACAGATCCGGCGGCAGCGGGGACGCGAAGCGGAGGCGGGCGCCGGTGGCCGGGTGCGGAAAATCGAGCCGGGCGGCGTGGAGGGCATGCCGGGGCAGGCGCAGGCGAGCCCAGGCCTCGGGTTCGAGGCACCGCCTGCTGAAGCGGTCGAAGTAGCCCGGGTCCGGGCCGTAGATCTTGTCCCCCACCAGCGGAAAGCCGGCCTCGCGGGCGTGGATGCGAATCTGGTGCTGCCGCCCGGTCTCGGGAAAGCAGCGCAGGAGCGCGAACCGGGCGCCGTCGCGGACGAATCGGCGCTCGACCACGAAGCGGGTACGAGCGGGCTTTCCGGCCCGGACGTCGATGCGGACCGCGATGCGCACCTCCGGGGTGCCCTCGGCGATCGGGGCATCGACCGCGAAGCCGTCGGGCGGGTGGCCCTCCACCACCGCCAGGTACTCCTTGTGGACGTCGCCGGACTGGAAGGCGCGCATCAGGGCCCGCGAGGCCGCGGCGCCGCGGCCGCAGACCAGCAGCCCGGACGTCTCGCGGTCGAGCCGGTGCGCCGGGTCTGCCCGGAGCGCGGGCCCGTGCTTGCGCGCGAGCAACTTCACCAGCGTGTTGTGGTGGTAGCGGGCGGTGGGGTGGATCGGCAGCCCCGCAGGCTTCTCCAGCACCAGGAGGCTGTCGTCGAGGTACCGCTCGACGATCTCCTCGGGCACGTCGGGCTCGGCCTGCGCCCGCCGCCGGAGGGTGAAGGTGAGCCCGGCGTGCACCCGGGTGCTCGGCTTCAGCGGCCGATCCGCCACCAGGCTTCGCTCGAGGATGCGCTGGACCCGGGTGCGCGAGAGGCGGCGGATCTTCTCGCAGAGGTACCGGTCCAGCCGCCAGCCGGCGTAGTTGGGCTCGACGGTGAAGGTCACGTCGACGAAGCCGGGCTCCGGAGAAGGGCCGTGCATGTCCTGAGCGGTCCTGCTTAGCGGGCCACGGGGCTCGGGTTCAACCGGGGTGCACCGGAGGAGCTCTGTGCAGTGCCGCACGCACGCTGTGTCGCCCGTCGAACCCTGTCCAGTGTTGGGCCAATGGCCCCCGTCCAGGCGGACGTGGGCGCCGGGGGCGAGCTGCCTTACCTCGACCACGTGACGGACGGCACGGACACGCGGAGGAATGGCAAGAAGACGGTGCTCCTCGTCGAGGACGACGCCGACGTCCGGGAGGCGGTGGAGCAGATCCTCGCCGACGAGGGCTTCGAGGTCATCGCCGCGCCCGATGGCGGCGTTCTGCACCATCATCCTCGACGTGCTGATGCCGGGGGTGGACGGGGCCGAGTTCCTCGCCCGGGCACGGGAGCGGCTCCGGACGATCCCGGTGCTGCTCTTCTCCGCCAGCCGCCTCCCGGGGCACCTCCGCGACGATCCACAGATCAAGGACCTCATCCCGAAGCCGGTGGAGGTGGAGGTGCTGCTGGAGAAGATCCGCGCCCACTGCGGCTGAGCGGCTCGGCGGGGATCCGCACCCGGAACAGCGCGCCACCGCCCGGCCCGTTCAGCGCGACGATGGAGCCGCCGTGGCGCTCGAGGATGGAGCGGCTGAGCCACCGGATGGATAGGGCCCCGGAGCCGATCCGGGAACCCCACCACCGCGGCCGCCCTGACTACTCGACTGCGGCCGCCCTGACCTCGCCGACTATGGCGCCCGCGAGCCCCTGACCCGGACCCCGGCTGCGGCCGCCCTGACCTAGCGGTGCAGCCAGTTCCGGAGCGTGGCCAGGAGCTGGTCGGTGTTGACCGGCTTGGCCAGGTAGTCCGAGGCGCCCGCGTCGAGGCACTTCTCCCGGTCGCCCTTCATCGCCTTGGCGGTGAGCGCGACGATGGGCAGGCGGCGGAACGCCTGCTCGCGGCGGATGACCCCGATGGTCTGGAAGCCGTCCATCTCCGGCATCATGATGTCCATCAGCACCACCGCGACGTCGGGGGTGGATTCCAGCATCGAGATGGCCTCGCGGCCGGTCTGGGCGGTCAGCACGTCCATCCCGTGCCGCTCGAGCACGCTCCCCAGGGCGAAGATGTTCCGCACGTCGTCGTCCACCACCAGGACCTTTCGCCCGCGCAGGTCCTCGTCCGAGCGGTGCAGCTTCTCCAGCATCTTCTGCTTGTGGGGCGGAAGGTCCGACACCACCCGGTGGAGGAAGATGGCGGTCTCGTCCAGGAGGCGCTCCGGCGACTCCACGCCCTTGAGCACCACGGTGCGGGCCAGCTCTTGCAGCTGCCGGTCCTCGTCCTGGGTCAGCTCGCGGCCGGTGAAGACCACCACCGGGAGGTCGGGCAAGGTGCCCCGGTCGCGGATCCGCGCCAGCACCTCGAACCCCGAGATGTCGGGCAGCCGAAGGTCGAGCACCATGCAGTCCACCCGCTCCTGGTCGAGGATCTCCATCGCCCGCGCCCCGGTGCCGGCGGTGAGGATGTCGATGTCGTCGTGTTCCAGCAGCTCCTGGATGCTGGTGCGCTCCAGGTCGTTGTCCTCGACGATGAGCAGCCTCCGCCGCCGCGGGGTGGTGTACTCGCGCAACTTCTCGATGGCCGAGGCGAGCCCCTCGGTGGTGGCGGGCTTGGTGACGAAGGAGAAGGCCCCGCGCGACAGGCCGTGTTGCCGGTTCTCGTCCAGGGTCACCATCTGCACCGGGATGTGACGGAGCGCCACGTCCTGCTTCATGTGGCTGAGCACCGTCCACCCCAGCATGTCGGGGAGGAACACGTCGAGCGAGACGGCGTGGGGCTTGAACTCCCGGGCGAGCTCCAGCGCCTCGGTTCCCCGGGAGGCGATCAGTACCTTGAACCCCTGGTCGCGGGCGAGGTCCGCCAGCACCCGGGCGTAATGCGGGTCGTCCTCCACCACCAGCAGGGTGAGGTCCCCCGGCTGGAGATCGGCCCGGTCGTCCGGCACCGGCTCCGGAGTGGAGGACTCGACCACCCGCACCGGCGAGGTCGCCCGCTCCACCAGTGCCGAGCGCGCCGGCTCGCGGAGCGAGCTGGACGGACCCACGTAACGGACCGGCAGGTAGAGAGTGAAGGTGCTGCCCATCCCCGGCGTGCTCCGCAGCTGGATCTCGCCGCCGAGGAGATTCGACAGCTCGCGGCTGATGGCCAGACCGAGCCCGGTCCCGCCGTACTTCCGCGCGGTGCCGGCGTCGGCCTGCTGGAAGGCCTCGAAGATGATCTTCTGCTTCTCGGGGGCGATGCCGATACCGGTGTCCGAGACCTCGAAGGCCACCACCAGCGGCGACTGATCGAGCACCGGGTGCTCGCTGGACCAGCGGCCCTTCGCCGCGCTCACCTTGAGGTGCACCCCGCCGTGCTCGGTAAACTTGAAGGCGTTGGAGAGGAGGTTCTTAAGGACCTGCTGCAGGCGCTTCTGGTCGGTGAAGAGGCTGCGGCCCAGCTCCGGATCCAGCGAGACCTCGAAGGAGAGCCCGCGGGTCTCGGCGTCGTGGCGGAACGGCCGGGCCACGGTGTCGAGCAGGTTGCTGAAGTAGACGTCCGCCGGCTCCACCGTCACCGTACCGGACTCGATCTTCGACAGGTCGAGGATGTCGGAGATGAGGTTGAGGAGGTCGGTGCCGGCGCTGTGGATGGTCCGAGCGAAATCCACCTGCTTGGCGGTGAGGTTCTGCTCGGGGTTCTCCGCCAGCTGCTGGCCGAGGATGAGGATGGAGTTGAGCGGCGTCCGTAGCTCGTGCGACATGTTGGCCAGGAACTCGGACTTGTACTTGGAGGTGAGGGCCAGCTCCTCCGCCTTGTCCTCGAGGGCCCGGCGGGCCTGCTCGATCTGCTGGTTCTTCCGCTCCACCTCGGCGTTCTGGTCCGCCAGCTGCTGGGCCTTCTGCGCCAGCTGCTCGTTGGTCTGCTGCAGCTCCTTCTGCTGCGCCTGCAGCTCGGCAGCGAGCTTCTGCGACTGCTCGAGCAGCGACTCGGTCTTCATCGTCGCCTCGATGCTGTTGAGGACGATGCCGATCGAGGTGGTGAGCTGATCGAGGAAGGCCAGATGCGAGGCGGTGTACGGGCTGAGCGAGGCCAGCTCGATGACCGCCTTCACCTCGCCCTCGAACAAGACGGGCAGCACGATGACGTTCCTGGGCAGGGCGATGAACAGGCCCGAGCCGACCCGGGTGGTGTCCGGTGGCAGGTCGGTGATCAGCATTCGCCGCTTCTCCACCGCGCACTGGCCGACGAGGCCCTCGCCGAAGTGGAAGCTGCCGGGATGCCCTGCCTGCCCGTCGTCGGCATAGGAGGCCAGCAGGCGGAGCGAGGGGGTCTCGCCCACCTCCACGTCGGTGGTCCGGTAGATGACGCCCTGCTGGGCGGTGATCAGCGGCGCCAGCTCGGAGAGGAGCAGCTGGCCCACCCGGGTCAGGTCCCGCTGGCCCTGGAGCATGCCGGTGAACCGGGCGAGGTTGGACTTCAGCCAATCCTGCTCGGTGTTCCGCTCGGTGGTGAGCCGGAGGTTCACGATCATGGTGTTGATGTTGTCCTTCAGCTCGGCCACCTCCCCGCGGGCGTCGACCTGGACGGACCGGGTCAGGTCGCCCTTGGTGACCGCCGTCGCCACTTCGGCGATGGCACGCACCTGGGTGGTGAGGTTCGCCGCCAGGAGGTTCACGTTCCCGGTGAGGTGCTTCCAGGTGCCGGCCGCGCCGGGCACGTTCGCTTGACCGCCGAGGCGGCCCTCCACGCCGACCTCGCGGGCCACCGTGGTCACCTGCTCGGCGAAGGTGGCCAGGGTGCTGGTCATGTTGTTGATGGTATCGGCCAGCGCTGCGACCTCGCCCTTCGACTTGACGGTGAGGTTCTGCTTCAGGTCTCCGTTGGCCACCGCGGTGACGACCTTGGCGATGCCCCGCACCTGCTCGGTGAGGTTGGCGGCCATGACGTTCACCGTGTCGGTGAGGTCCTTCCACGTCCCGGCGACGCCCGGGACCTGCGCCTGGCCACCGAGCTTGCCGTCGGTGCCCACCTCGCGCGCCACCCGCGTCACCTCGGCGGCGAAGGCGTTCAGCTGGTCGACCATGGTGTTGATGGTCTCCTTCAGCTGGAGGATCTCGCCCTTCACGTCGACGGTGATCTTCTTGCTGAGGTCGCCGCGGGCCACCGCGGTGGTCACCTCGGCGATGTTCCGCACCTGGGTGGTGAGGTTCCCGGCGAGGAGGTTCACGTTGTCGGTGAGGTCCTTCCAGGTGCCCGCCGCACCGGGCACGTTGGCCTGACCGCCGAGGCGTCCCTCGGTGCCCACCTCGCGGGCCACCCGCGTCACCTCGCCGGCGAAGGAGCGGAGCTGCTCCACCATGGTGTTCAGGGTCTCCTTGAGCACCAGGAGCTCGCCGCGGACGTCGACGGTGATCTTCTTGGAGAGGTCGCCGCTGGCGATGGCGGTGGCCACCTCGGCGATGTTCCGCACCTGGGCGGTGAGGTTCTTCGCCATGAGGTTCACGTTGTCGGTGAGGTCCTTCCAGGTGCCGGCCACCCCCGGGACCTCCGCCTGGCCGCCCAGCTTCCCCTCGGTGCCCACGTCACGGGCCACGCGGGTGACCTCGGAGGCGAAGGCGTTGAGCTGGTCCACCATGGTGTTGATGGTGTTCTTCAGCTCGAGGATCTCGCCCTTCACGTCGACGGTGATCTTCCGGGAGAGGTCGCCCCGGGCCACCGCGGTGGTCACCTCGGCGATGTTCCGCACCTGGGCGGTGAGGTTCCCGGCCATGAAGTTCACGCTGTCGGTGAGCGCCTTCCAGGTTCCGGCGACGCCCGGAACCTGCGCCTGTCCGCCCAGACGTCCCTCGGTGCCCACCTCGCGGGCCACCCGGGTCACCTCGCCGGCGAAGGCGTTCAGCTGGTCGACCATGGTGTTGATGGTCTCCTTGAGCTGGAGGATCTCGCCCCGGACGTCGACGGTGATCTTCCGCGAGAGGTCACCACCGGCGATGGCGGTGGCCACCTCGGCGATGTTCCGCACCTGGCCGGTGAGGTTTGCGGCCATGGAGTTCACCGAGTCGGTGAGGTCCTTCCAGGTCCCGCCCACGCCGGGGACCTCGGCCTGGCCCCCGAGCTTTCCGTCGGTGCCCACCTCGCGGGCGACTCGAGTGACCTCGGCGGCGAAGGCGTTCAGCTGGTCCACCATGATGTTCATGGTGTTCTTCAGCTCGAGGATCTCTCCCTTCACGTCGACGGTGATCTTCTTGCTGAGGTCGCCCCGGGCGACGGCCGTGGCCACCTCGGCGATGTTCCGCACCTGGCCGGTGAGGTTGCTGGCCATGGAGTTCACCGAGTCGGTGAGGTCCTTCCAGGTGCCAGCCACCCCGCGGACCACCGCCTGACCGCCGAGCTTCCCCTCGGTGCCCACCTCGCGGGCGACTCGGGTCACCTCGCCGGCGAAGGCGTTCAGCTGGTCCACCATGGTGTTGATGGTCTGCTTCAGCTGGAGGATCTCCCCCGAGACGTCGACGGTGATCTTCTTGGAGAGGTCTCCGTTGGCGATGGCCGTCGCCACGTCGGCGATGTTCCGCACCTGGCCGGTCAGGTTGGCGGCCATGAAGTTCACGCTGTCGGTGAGATCCTTCCAGGTACCGCCCACGCCCGGCACCTGCGCCTGTCCGCCGAGGCGTCCCTCGGTGCCCACCTCCCGCGCCACCCGGGTCACCTCGCCGGCGAAGGCGTTGAGCTGGTCGACCATGGTGTTGATGGTCTCCTTCAGCTGGAGGATCTCGCCCGAGACGTTCACCGTGATCTTCCGCGACAGGTCGCCGCTGGCGATCGCCGTGGACACCTCGGCGATGTTCCGCACCTGGGCGGTGAGGTTCGACGCCATGAAGTTCACGTTGTCGGTGAGGTCCTTCCAGGTGCCCGCCACCCCCGGCACCTGTGCCTGACCGCCCAGCTTCCCCTCGGTGCCCACCTCGCGCGCCACCCGGGTCACCTCGGAGGCGAAGGCGTTGAGCTGGTCCACCATGGTGTTGATGGTGTCCTTGAGCTCGAGGATCTCCCCGCGCACGTCCACGGTGATCTTCCGTGACAGGTCGCCGCGGGCCACCGCGGTGGTCACCTGGGCGATGTTGCGAACTTGATCGGTGAGGTTGCCGCACATCGCGTTCACCGAGTCGGTGAGGTCCTTCCAGGTGCCGCCCACGCCGGGCACGATGGCCTGACCGCCGAGCCGTCCCTCGGTACCGACCTCGCGGGCCACGCGGGTCACCTCCGAGGCGAAGGACCGGAGCTGGTCCACCATGGTGTTGATGGCCTCCTTGAGCTGGAGGATCTCGCCGCGCACGTCCACGGTGATCTTCTTGGAGAGGTCGCCCGAGGCCACGGCGATGGTCACCTCGGAGATGTTGCGGACCTGGGCGGTGAGGTTCGAGGCCATGTAGTTCACGGACTCGGTGAGGTCCTTCCACACGCCGCTCACGTCCGGCACGTCGGCCTGGCCACCCAGCTTTCCGTCGGTGCCCACCTCGCGGGCCACCCGGGTCACCTCGGAGGTGAACACGCCGAGCTGCTTGATCATCGAGTTGACGATGGTGGCCGAGCGGAGGAACTCGCCCTGCAGGGGCCGGCCGTCCACGTCCAGCCGCATGGTCTGGGAGAGGTTGCCCTGGGCCACCGCGGCCAGGGCACGGGTCACCTCGGTGGTGGGCCAGAGCAGGTCCTCGATCAGCGTGTTGACCGACTGCTCCATGTCCGCCCAGGCGCCGGACTGGCCGGTGAACTTGACGCGCTGCCGGGTCTTGCCCTCCTTGCCCACCACCTGACCCACGTGACCCAGCTGCTCGGCCATGCGCTGGTTGGCGGAGACCACGTCGTTCACCGCGTCGCCGATCTTCCCCAGGAGTCCCGTCCAGTGGCCCGGGACGCGGACGGCGAAGTTGCCGTTGCGGACCTCCAGCAGCACCCCGAGCAGCTCGCGCAGCTGCAGCGGGACCTCGGGCTCCAGCGCCGGGGCGGTGGACGCGGGGAGAGGGATCTCGGGGGTGGTGTCGAGCAGCACGTTTCCGTTCTCGCGCTGCTCGCCGCTCTTGGGGGGGGCGATGGCCATGGGGTGATGCTCCTCAGGAACTGGTGGCGGCGGGCGACCCGGAGTCGTGCCGCTTGCGGCTGAGCTCGACGAAGACCGCGACCTTCTTGCGGACGATCTCCGGGTCGAGCGGCTTGACCAGGTAGTCGGCTCCCCCGGCCGCATAGGCCCGGTGGATCTCCTCCGGGTCCTCACCGAAGGCGGTGATGAAGATGATCGGGATGTGGCGGCTCCGCTCCAGGGCCTTGAGGTGGGTGGCCACCTCGAAGCCGTTCATCCGGGGCATCGCCACGTCAATCAGCGCGACGGAGAAGCGTTCCCGCAGCGCGAGGCGCAGGGCCTCCTCGCCATTGGTGGCGCAGACCAGATTGTAGTCCGGGCGCTCGAGGATGGCCTGCAGCGCGGTGAGGTTGTCCACCTTGTCGTCCACCAGGAGGATGGCCGCCGGCTCGACCGCGCTCTGCGGCGGCCCCGCCCGCTCCACCGCGGTGGCCAGGGTGAAGAAGAAGGTCGCGCCCTTGCCCGGCTCGCTCTCGACCCAGATGCGTCCGCCGTGCGCCTCGACGATGGCCTTGCAGATGGCGAGTCCCAGGCCCGCGCCGCGCCGGTCGGACGACTGCGCCTGCCAGAACCGGTCGAAGACCCGGGGCAGGTGCTCGCGGGGGACGCCGGGCCCGGTGTCGCGCACGCTGAACAGCACCCAGCCGGGCTCGGAGGCCCGCGTCGCTCCCACGGTGACCACTCCCCCGGGCGGGGTGAACTTCAGAGCGTTCCCCACCAGGTTCTCCAGCACTTGAAGGACCCGCTCCTCGTCCGCCTGGACGGAAGGGAGCGCCGGGCCCACGTCGGTGTTGATGATCACCGAGGTCTGTCCGGCGAGGCTCTGCTGGGACTCGAGGGCGGTGAGGATCAGCGAGGTGGGAGCGACCTCCCCCTTGCTCACCGTGAAGTGGCCGCCCTCGATGGCGTGGATGTCGAGCAGGTCCTGCAGGAGCCGCTCCATCCGCTGCGCGCTGCGCTGGATGCGCTCCAGCGGGCGCCGGAGGGCGTGCTCGCTGATGCGCGGGAGAAGCGTGCTCACCCCGACGGTGACGGCGTGGAGCGGGTTGCGGAGGTCGTGGGCCACGACCGCCAGCCCCTCCTCGCGGGCGCGGAGATTCTCGCGCAGCCGGTCAAGCTCGCGCCGGCGGGCCAGCTCGGGGCCCAGCGCGTCGCCCACCGTCCGGAGCAGCTCGCTCTCGGCAGGGGTGAGCGTCCGCCCGGCGCCGGTCGCCAGGTAGAGCGCGCCGCCCAGCCCGCCTGCCGTTACCAGCGGAACGCAGTGCAGGACCCGCCAGCGGACCGGCAAGGTGGGGTCGAGACGGCCGGCAGCCTCGGCCGTCAACACGAAGGGGGCCAGGGGATCCGGCCAGGGGTGGGCGCCCATCGCGAGGGGCGGAAGCGCCGCGAGCTCGGCGCCCACCGCCGCAGCCGCCCGGAGCGCATCGCCCTCGCGCACTCCGAGCAGGGCTCCCTCGAGGCGCAGTCCCCGCACCAGGACCTCGGGAACCGCTCCCAGAAGCCCCTCGGTGGTGTCCTGACGGCCGAATGTCCGCAGCAGTTCGGTGAGGATCGCCGACACCGCACCGGGGCCCAGGTCGGCGGCAGGAGTCGCCTCGGGCGCGGGGGGGACGGTCTCGCTTCTGTGCACGGCAGTCACGGCGAGTGCGGGCCTCTCTGTCGTCCCCCGGGGGCCGGCACCGGGCTCCGACGTGGGGAGGGGAGGGCCGTTGTACCTGCGACGGGTCAAGGAACAGCGGGGGGTTGGGATCACCCCGTCAGCGGCTCAACACGCAGCACCAACCGCCGACCAGCGGACACTTCGGCGGCGACCGTGCTCTTCCGGACACTCCGCCCGCCTCCGGACGGGAAGCCATTGACCGTCAACTCGATGGCAGGGAGCAGCAGCGCCGGGCTCCTAACCGTGTGGTGGGCCCTCGGCGAGCCTGGCCATGACGGGCTCGGGGTGGACCCGGTGCGCCTCGGCGGCGATGCGGAGGAAGCCGCGTGCCTGAGCGTCGCGGGCGAGCGCGGCGAGCGTGCCGGCGGCCGCACCCCCCCGTCGGGTCAGCACCTCGCTCAGGGCCAGCTCTGCCTCGAGGCGAAGCGGCACCACGCCGGCGCTCGTGGCGCGGGCGCGGGTGGCGAGGACCCGCCCGCGGGGGTCCAGTCCGAGCTGGAGCTCGTCCCGTGCGAGCTCGAGCTGCGCCAGGATGGCCGGCTCGAAGAACCCGTTCGATTCCGCGACCTCGCTCGCCCGCGTCGCTTGCGCCCGCGCTGCACGGGGCCGGCCCTCCAGCCGGAGCAGGCGCGCCTGGACCAGCGTCGCGTAGGCCTCGTCGTACCGGGTGCGGTCCGCCGGACGCGCCTGGTCGAGGAGCCGGCGGGCCTCGGGGACGCGCCGGAGGTCGAGCAGCACGTTGGCCCGCTGCACCAGCACCCGGCCCTGGATGAAGGTGGGCAGGCCCTTCTCGTTGATCGCCCAAGCCAGGAGGTCCGCGGCGCGCTCGCTCTTGCCCTGGGCCCGCAGCACCTCGGCGAGGTGGGGCAGGACGCGAAAGCCCTTGTTCTCGACCCGGAGGTCCTCCTGCTGCGCCTGCTCGGCGAGCCGTGCCGCCTCGGCCAGCGCGCCCCGGGCGAAGCGGAGCCGGGACTGCTCTCGCCACTGGTACATCCGGGAGAGCGCGCCGCGCGAGCGGGCCTCGGGAGGGCGCGGGCGGTCGAGCGACTCGGCCTCCCGGGCCGCGGCCTCGGCCTCGGCGAGGTTGCCGCGGGTGAGCTCGAGCGACGCCATGTCCCAGAGCACGTCGGCGAGCAGCCGTGCGTCGCCGGCTCGACGGGTGCCGTCCACCGCCTGCTGGAGCCAGGCGCTCACGTCGGCGAGCGGCCGGTCGAAGCGCAGGGTGATGGCGCGATCCTTTGCCGCCCGCCAGGCCCACTCCGACCCGGCTCCGGCGCGCATCGCCTCGGCGTGGAAGCGGTCCGCGGCGTCGGTGTCCTCGCGCTCCAGCGCCACCGCGGCCCGCTCGTAGCTGGCGTTCGCCTCCAGGGTGGACAGCCCGAGCGCGCGCGCTCGGTCCGCCACCCGGGCGAGCGCGGCATCGGCGAGCGCGAGCTGGCCGTCGTCGAAGGCGACGGCGTACGCCACCCAGTCGATGGCCGCGGCCTCGAGCGGAGAGGTGGGCAGACGCTGAAGGCGCTGCAGGGTGGCCTTCCGTGCGTCACCGGACTGCACCGAGGCCAGCCGCACCCCGAGCCGGACGTCGCCGGGGGAGAGGTCGAAGAGCGTCCCCCAGAGGCCGGCAGCGCGCTCCTGCTCCCCGGAGAGCGCGCGGTACTGGGCCTCGACCGCCATCCGCTGCTGCTCGGGGAGGCCGCCGGCGGACTCGAAGGCGAAGCGGGCGGTGTCGCGGGCCTCGGCGGAGAAGCCGGCCCGGTCGAGCGCGTGGGCCAGCTCGCTGCGGGCGAGCACGAACTCGGGGGCCAGCGCGGTGACCTGCTGCAGCTCGGCCGCGGCGCCGATGTTGTCGCTGGCGTCGAGGCGCAGCAGCGCGCTCCTCCAGGCCCGCGCCGCGACCGGATTCGCCGGCACCCACCGCGAGCCGAAGGACGCGGAGACCGCACGCCGGGCGGAGAGCTGGTGGTGGACCAGCAGCGCGGCGTTCCCGCCCAGGGCCAGCGACACCATGCAGCCCAGGGCGAGCGCGAGGGCGCGGTGGCCGCGGCGGCGGGCCCGCACCCTCCGGATGCGCTCGCCGGCGAGGAGGCGCACGAAGTCGTCCGGCGTCGGGCAGCGTTCCTGCACTGAGGGCGCGAGCGCCCGGGCCAGCGCCCTCCGCCAGTGCTCCGGAAGCTCGGGGGAGCGACGGGTGAGGTCCGGCGGAGCGCGGGCGCGCACCGCGTCGGGGCCCAGCGGAGTGTCGGAGAAGGGGAGCTCGCCAGTGAGCATCTCGTAGGCAACCACCCCGAGCGCGTACACGTCCGCCGCGGGCCCGAGCGGCGACCCCTGAGCCTGCTCCGGAGCCATGTACGCCGGAGTGCCCACGTAGCTTCCGGTGCAGGTCAGCGCGCGCTGCCCCTCGCGAACCGCGCGGGCGACGCCGAAGTCGGTGATCACCACCCGGGTCCGTCCGTCCGGCTGTGGCACGAGCAGCACGTTGCTGCTCTTGAAGTCGCGGTGGAGCACGCCGTGGGCGTGGGCCGCTCCGAGGGCGGCGGCCATCTGCCGCAGCAGCGGCTCGGCCTCGTCCGGGCGGAAGCGTCCCCGCCGGGCGATCTCCCTGGTGAGCGTCTCCCCCTCGAGCAGCTCCATCACCAGGAAGAGCAGCTGGCCCACCTCGCAGGAGTGGGCAAAGAGCTCGTAGACCCGGCAGACGTTGGGGTGGGCCACCGCGCGGGCCAGGAGCACCTCGCGCCGGATGCGCTCCTCGGCGTCGGGCACTGCCCCGAGGAGGACCTTCACCGCGACCCGGGCGCGGAGCATGCGGTCCTCGGCCTCGTAGACCACGCCCATGCCGCCCCGGGCGATGAACCGGCGGAGCTCGAAGCGTCCGGCCAGCACCGTGCCCTCGGCCAGCACCTGCGCCGGCGGGCCGGGCGGGGTGCGCAGCAAGGTGTCCTGGCAGGACAGGAACGACTGCATGACCAACTCCTCGGGGTCTTCCCCCGGGGACTGTCGTCCGGAGCGACGGATTCTTCCCCGAGGGCCAACCGGGCCGGAGTCGAGAGCCCGGGGAGGTGTCAAACACCTCTGTCGCAGCTCGAAGTGGGCGGAATCAGGCGCCCGGGACGACCCCCCCCCCGCCCGATGGCTCCGTCGCGGGAGCGCACGGCCGGAGGGAGCGGGCCGCCGCCAGGGGGGGACGGGCAGCGGCCACGTCTGCGTCAACTCAGATGAACAGAGCGCACACCACGTCGACGAAGAGGATCTTCACGATGGTCATCCCCGGGAAGATCATCGCGTAGCCCAGGTCGGGCCGGTCGGTGGGCGCGAGCTTGTTCGAATAGGCGAGGATGGCCGGGTTTCCGCAGGCGCCGGCGACGATGCCCGCCACCTCGTCGAACGGCATCCGGAAGACGAATAGCCCGAGCACCATGATCGGCAGCACGAGCGCGGCGAGCACCAGTGCGCCCAGCCCCAGCATCAGGAAGCCGGTCTGGCTGACGGTGGAGACGAACTTCGGACCGGAGGCCATGCCCACCTGGGCGAGGAACAGCGTCAGGCCCAGGTTTCGCAGGACGAGGTTCGCCGAGAGCGGGATGGTCCAGTTCATCCCCCCGGTGCGCCGCTGCTGCCCGAGGATGAGGGCGATGATCAGCACCCCGGCGAGCCCGATGGAGATCTTCCCGATGAAGGGCACCGGGAGGGCGATGGCCCCGAGCAGGAACCCCAGCGCCATGCCGAGCCCGATGGAGATGTAGCTGAACTCCGCCGTGCCCTTGATCGAGTCGCCGAAGTACTTCCGCAGCTCGGGGAAGTCGCTGCGGTTCGCCAGCACGCCCACCCGGTCGCCGAACTCGACGATCAGGTCTGGACGCGACAGGAGGTCCGCGTCGCCGCGGCGGACGTGCAGAACCGTCGAGGCGAGCTTCCCCGGAAGCTGGAGGTCACCCAGCGGGCGGCCCACCACCGTCTTCTTGGAAGCGAAGACCCGGAGGTAGTCCACGTCCCCGCGGTCCTTCATGAAGCGGCCCGGCGCCGGATGCCCGATGGACTCGCTGGCCTTGGCCAGCACCTCCTTGCTCGGGCCGACGGCGAGCAGCACGTCGTTCTCGGCCACCACCACGTTCGGTGAGGCGGGCTCGTTGCGCTGTGACCGCCGCACCGCCGCCACCTGCACGCCCTCGGGAAGGGTGGACACGACATCCGCCAGGGTCTTCCCGTACAGCTCGGGGTTGTGGAGCGCGATCTCCAGCAGCTCGGCGCCGGTGGTGGTGGGCATCTCCACCTTGGGCTTGAGCACCATGAAGGCGATGTAGAGGAACAGGATCGGCCCGGCGACGCCGAAGGGGTAGGCCACCGAGTAGCCCACCGCCGCGTCGTCGTTCTTCATCGCGGCGATGATGGCCTGCAGGGTGGGCGTGCTGGTACCCGACCCGGCGAACAGCCCGAGCGAGTGGCCCAGCTTCACGTCCATGGTCTTCACGAACACCAGGCTCAGCGCCCCGGCGAGCAGCACGCCCACCAGCGCCATGAGGTTCGCCTTGCGCCCGCTCGGGCTGGTGAGCCCGGTGAAGAACTGCTTTCCGTACTGGATGCCCACCGCATACAGGAACAGCGCCAGGCCCAAGGTCCCCACCATCGGCGCGGGCGCGGCCTTGGGCACCCACCAGCCGATCGCCAGGGCGACGAACAGCACCGCCCCCACGCCCAGCGAGAAACCTTTGATGTTGACCTCTCCCAGCAGGTAGCCGAGCGCGATCACCAGGAAGAGCGTCATCAGCGGCTGCTGGGTGAGGAGCGTCTGGACGAATTCCATGATCGTCCTCCTCCCTCAGTAGACGGTCAGCCCGCGTGAGCGGAACTGGCTGCGCACCCGGTCGATCAAGTCGATCGCCGGCGGTTGAGCGTTTTCCAGCGGGTAGGTGAGCCCCAGCCGGTGCCACTTCTCCTTCCCCATCTGGTGGAAGGGCTGGATCTCCACCCGCTCCACCGTCTTCAGCCCGGCGCAGATGTCGGCCAGCTTCTCCACGTTGTCCCGGGCGTCGGTGAGCTCGGGGACCAGGGTGAAGCGGACCCACAGCGGCCGGCCCAGCTCGGACAGCCTGCGCGCGAACTCGAGCGTGGGCTGCAGCGGCTGCCGGGTCACCTTCTCGTATGTCGCCGGGTCACCGGACTTGATGTCCAGGAGATGGAGGTCGATTTCCTTCAGCTCCTGGTCGGTGAACTTCGCGCCCAGACGGCCCGAGGTCTCGATCGCGGTGTGGAGGCCCAGCTGGTGGCAGCGCCGGAAGAGCTCGAGGAGGAACGTCTTCTGCAGCTGCGGCTCGCCCCCGGAGATGGTGACCCCGCCCTGGGTCAGCTTCAGCACCTGGGCGAAGGACGAGATCCGCGCCATGGCCCGGGCGATGGTGACCGGCACCCCGTTGAATTTGTGCCAGGTGTCGGGGTTGTGGCAGTACTGGCAGCGCAGCGGGCAGCCGGTGAGGAAGCCCACGAAGCGCACGCCCGGCCCATCCACCGTGCTCCCCGCCTCCCAGCTATGCACGTAGCCGACGAGGTCGTCCCCTTCCCGGACGACCGCGTCGACGTCACCGGGGTGCTCGGCGAAGTAGTCGGTGGCCTTCTTGCTCTCCGCCTCGCCCTCCGGTGCGACCTTCAGCTCGTAGCGACTCTCGGCCAGCGCCTCTTCGGTCGGGGACATGGCCGGCCCCTACATCTTCCCGTGGAACGTGCGGCCCAGGATGTCGAGCTGCTGCTCCTTGGTCAGCTTGACGAAGTTGACCGCGTAGCCGGACACCCGGACGGTGAGCTGCGGGTACTTCTCCGGGTACTTCATCGCGTCCTTGAGCGTCTCGGGGTTGAGCACGTTGATGTTCACGTGGAAGCCGCCGGTCTTGAAGTAGGCGTCCAGCAGGTTCATCCCGCGGGTGATCCGGTCGGCCTCGGTCCCCAGCGCAGTGGGCACCACCGACAGGGTGAGCGAGATCCCGTCCTCGGCGTCGTCGTAGGGGAGCTTGGCCACCGACATCAGCGCGGCGAGCGCCCCGTGGCTGTCCCTGCCATTCGAGGGGTTCGCGCCGGGGGCGAAGGGCTCGCCCTTCTTCCGCCCGTCCGGGGTGGTGCCGGTGTGCTTCCCGTAGACGACGTTGGAGGTGATGGTGAGGACCGACTGGGTGTGGAGCGCGTTCCGGTACGTGGGGTAGTGCCGGACCTTCTCCATCATCTTGACTGACCAGCATCGAGGCCAGCGCATCGGCCCGCTCATCGTTGTTGCCGTAGACCGGGAAGTCGCCCTCCACCTTGAAGTCGACCATCAGCCCGCGCTCGTCGCGCACCGGGCGCACCTTGGCGTACTTGATGGCGGAGAGGCTGTCGGCGGCGTGCGAGAGCCCGGCGATGCCGCAGGCCATGGTCCGGAGCACGTCCCGGTCATGGAGCGCCATCTCGATGGCCTCGTACGAGTACTTGTCGTGCATGTAGTGGATGACGTTCAGCGCGTTGACGTAGGTCTTCGCCAGCCAGTCCATCATCGGATCCAGCCGGTCCATGACCTCCTCGTAGGTGAGGACATCTCCGATGATGGGCGCGAGCCTGGGGCCGATCTGCTCGCCGCTGATCTCGTCGCGACCGCCGTTGAGCGCATAGAGCAGCGTCTTCGGCAGGTTCACCCGCGCGCCGAAGAACTGCATCTGCTTTCCGACCCGCATCGCGGAGACGCAGCAGGCGATGGCGCAGTCGTCGCCGAACTTGGGCCGCATCAGGTCGTCCGACTCGTACTGGATGCTGCTGGTATCGATGGACGTCTTGATCACGAACCGCTTGAAGCCCTCGGGCAGCCGTGGCGACCAGAACACGGTGATATTCGGCTCGGGCGCGGGGCCCAGGTTGTAGAGGGTGTGCAGGGCGCGGAAGGCGGTCTTGGTGACCAGGGTGCGCCCGTCCTCGCCCATCCCGCCCACCACCTCGGTGACCCAGACCGGGTCGCCGCTGAAGAGCTGGTTGTACTCGGGCGCGCGGAGGAACCGGACGATCCGCCACTTGATGACCAGGTCGTCGATGATCTCCTGGGCCTGCTGCTCGGTGAGCTTTCCCTCGGCGAGGTCGCGCTCGAAGTAGATGTCCCAGAAGGTGGACAGCCGGCCGGCGGACATCGCCGCGCCGTTCTGCTGCTTGATGGCTGCCAGGTAGCCGAAGTACGTCCACTGCACCGCCTCCCGGGCGTTCTTCGCCGGGCCGGAGATGTCGTGGCCGTACCGCTTGGCCATCTCCTTGAGCTCCTGGAGCGAGCGGATCTGCTCGGCGAGCTCCTCGCGGAGGCGCACCACCTCCTCGGTGGAGTGGCGGTCGTCGAGGTCGAGCTTCTCCTCCTTCTTCTCGGCGATCAGGAAGTCGATCCCGTAGAGGGCCACCCGCCGGTAGTCGCCGATGATCCGCCCGCGGCCGTACGCGTCGGGCAGCCCGGTCAGCACGTGCGACGAGCGCGCCTTGCGGATGGGCGCGGTGTAGGCGTCGAAGACGCCGTCATTGTGGGTCTTGCGGTACTTGGTGAAGATCTCTGCGACATTCGGGTCCGGCTTCACGCCGTAGCCTTCCAGGCTCGCCGCCACCACCCGCCACCCGCCGTTCGGCATGATCGCCCGCTTCAGCGGAGCATCGGTCTGCAGACCGACGATGATCTCGGTCTCCCGGTCGATGTACCCGGGCTCGTGGGCGAGGATGCCCGAGGGAACCTGGCTCACCCCGAGGATTCCCTTCTCGCGCTCCTCGGCGAGCAGGGGCTGGAGCTTCTCCCACAGCGCGGTGGTCCGCTTCGTCGGGCCGGACAGGAACGAGCCATCACCCTCGTACGGCGTGTAGTTCTTCTGGATGAAGTCGCGGACGTCCACCCGGTGCTGCCAGGTGCCCGGGGCAAACCCCCGCCACGCGACCTCCCAGGGCTCCTGGGCTCGCTGAGTCATCTCGTTCATGGCGATCTCCTCAGGAGTCGAGAATCAGGCGCCGGGTGTGGCGGGCGATCATCAGCTCCTCGTTGGTCGGAACGACGTAGGCGGCGACGCGGCTCGCCGCGGTGCTGATGCGCGGGCCGCCGGCCCCGTTGGCTTTCGGATCGAGGGTGATGCCCAGCCAGCCGGCGGCCTGGACCACGCGCTCGCGGATCGGCACCGCGTGCTCTCCGATGCCTCCGGTGAAGACCAGCGCATCCAGCCCGCCCAGCGCGGCGGCCAGCGAGCCCAGCTCGCGGCCGATTCGGTAGACGAACAGGTCCACCGCGAGGCGGGCCCGCGGCGCGTCGCTGGAGAGCAGCGCCCGCATGTCGCTGGAGATGCCGGAGACCCCGAGCAGCCCGGACTGCGTGTAGATGAGCTTCTCGATGGCCCGGGCGTCCATCTTCAGCTCGTCCATCAGGTAGAGCATCACCCCGGGATCGATCGCCCCGCAGCGGGTGCCCATCGGCAGGCCGTCCACGGCGGTGAAGCCCATGGTGCTGGCCACGCTCTTCCCCGCGTGCATCGCACACATGCTCGCGCCGTTGCCCAGGTGCGCGACCACCACTCGGCCTGCGGCGGCCTTCCGGTCCACACCAGGCAGGGCACCGGCGATGTACTCGTAGGAGAGCCCGTGGAACCCGTAGCGGCGCACGCCGCGGTCGGTGATCTCCTTCGGCAAGGCGAACGCCTGGGCCAGCTCCGGCTGGGCACGGTGGAACGCGGTGTCGAAGCAGGCGACCTGGGGCAACGCGGGCATCTGCTCCAGCACGAAGCGGATCGGCGCCAGGTTGTGGGGCTGGTGCAGCGGTGCCAGCGGGACGAACCTCTCCAGCTTCTGGACCACCTGGGAGGTGAGCCGGGTCGGCTCGGAAAACTCGACCCCTCCATGCACCACCCGGTGGCCCACGGCGATCAGCCGGTGATCGCCCTTGCTGCTCTGGAGAAACTCGATCAGATGCGAGATCGCTCCCTCATGACCGATGGATTGGCCCTCCTCCCAACGGCGCTCGGATACGGTCTCGCCCGCGGCGTCCTTGGCCACGAACTTCGGCGCGGTGTACAGCCCCTCGGCCTGGCCCCGGAGCCACAGGTCCAGCTCGGCGTCCTTCGCCAGGAAGACCGAGAACTTCAGGCTCGACGATCCGGCGTTGAGGACGAGGATGGCCTGGGCCATGGCGTCACCTCACCGCTCGCTGCGCGCTGACCCGTCGCGCCTCGGCGACCAGCGTCGCCACCGCGCAGGAGGCGAGCCGGGCGATCAGCGAGTCGGCCCGGCTGGTGAGGATGATCGGCACCTTCGCCCCGAGCACGATGCCCGCGGCGTCCGCTCCGGCGAGGAAGGTGAGGCTCTTGGCGAGCATGTTGCCCGCCTCCAGGTCCGGCACCACCAGCACGTTGGCGCGGCCCGCCACCGGCGAGTCGATTTTCTTGATCTTCGCCGCCTCGGGGCTGATGGCGTTGTCCAGCGCCAGTGGCCCGTCGACCAGCGCGCCGGTGATCTGCCCGCGGTCGGCCATCTTGCAGAGCGCGGCGGCCTCCAGGGTCGAGGGGACGTCCGGATTGACCGTCTCCATGGCCGAGAGGATCGCCACCCGCACCTCGGTGGCTCCGAGGTCGTGGGCGAGGTCGATGGCGTTCTGGACGATGTCGACCTTGTCCTTGAGGCTGGGCGCGATGTTCACCGCGGCGTCGGTGATGATCAGCGGGTACGGGTAACCCGGGACGTCCATGACGAAGCAGTGGCTGATGCGTCGCGCGGTGCGCAGACCGGTCTCCTTCTTCACCACCGCACCCATCAGCTCGTCGGTGTGAAGGCTGCCCTTCATCAGGGCCTCGGCCTCGGCGTTCCGGACCAGCTCCACGGCCTTGGTCGCCGAGTCCTGGCTGTACTGCGCGTCGACGATGCGGAACTTCTCGATGTCGAGCTTCGCCTTGGCCGCCACCTCGCGAATCCGGGCGGTGGGGCCGACGAGGATCGGCGCGATCAGCCCCACGCGCGCGGCGTCGATCGCCCCCTTGAGGGAGGACTCGTCGCAGGGGTGCGCGACCGCGGTGGGCGTGGGCGGGAGCGACTTGCAGCGGGCGATCAGCTGGTCGTATTTCTCGTGCGAAGATTCCATCGCTGACGCTCCTTCCGCGAAGCCCCGGGGCTCCTGCAGGGATCGCCGTCACCGTAACCCTCCGATGGAACCGCGCAGATGGGACCTAGGTCTCACGCCTCGGGACCCAGGTCACTGGAACGAAGCCTGTCCCCATCGCGCAACGACCGAGGCGGAACCACCGTCGGGAGAGACCAAACGTCCGGATCTCCGCCGCGACCTCGCATGAACCAAACCTGTCACCTCGCAGAAGGTCCTCTGCGCCGGGAACGGGCTGCTTCCGCCGCTGGAGCTGAAGCCCCGCCGCCCCATCAGGTGAATCCGGCGAAGTGGGGCGCCTCCACCTGGCTCGCTGCGAGGGCACGCCCGACTGCCTGGAGATCCGGAATGCTCTCCACCACATCCAGGCTCTCGATCCTCCGCGGGTCGATACCCTCGATCCCGATCGCAGCCAGGCCCTCGCTGGTGAGATTCACGTCGTAGCGGAGATAGGTATAGAGCTGCGGGAGACCACCCACCCCCTGGCGAGGTCCACCGGGAACACCCATGTCGACCAGGTCGCCCAGCTCGCGGTCGAGCGGACCGCCGACGAGGCAACGCCCGAAGGACCGACAGAGGAGATCCTGCTGGATCGACGCGGAGGAGATCAGCGCATGCGGAAGGGTGCGCGCGCTCTCCAGGACGGTGGGTGACTCCTGCCCGGGCTGGAGCGACGACGGCGCCAGCGACCTTCCCGTTCCGACCGAGACGAGGAGCAGATGGTCGGGCCCGGTTGCCCACCGGAGCTGGTACGGCTCCAAGGTCGCCATGAGGAAGAGGAGAAAGGAGGGGTTGTTGTAGCTGGTGACCCCGCCGTCGACGAACACCAGCTCCTTGCCTCCGAGCTGCACCCGCTCCGGGGGGAAGAAGACCGGAGCGGCGGCGCTGGCCCGGACCAGCTGCCACAGCGGCAACTCGAGGTTGCAGTCCGGACGCCTCCGGTCGTTGTACCGGGCGAAGGGATTGTTCGAGAGAGGCCAGGGCGAATCGGTGGAGGCGTTCCGCAGTACCAGGAGCAGAAGGCACCTCAACTCGGGAGAGCCGAGCTTCGTCTCCGCACCGAGCACCTCACGGAGCTTCGCGGCGAGGGGCTCTCGTTCGTACTGGAACCAGAGCCGCTTGAGCAGGAAGGCCTTCTGGAACATGGCCGGGCCCTGCTCCTGGTAGAAATCACGGATCTGGGCGACCGGCATGCCCGAGGCGAGGCAGGCCGCGAGGATGGCGCCGGTGCTCGTACCACCCAGGTAGTCGAACCAGTCCCCGAGGACCAGGGCCGGGTTTCCGGTCCGCTCCCGGAGAAGCGTCTCGATCTTCGCGAGGACCTCGATGCTGATGCAGCCCCGGACTCCGCCGCCCTCCAGCGCCAGGAGCTTCCGAGGACCCCTTCGAGCGAGGACCTGTTCGATCGACACGCGCGGCCCCTCAGTTCCCCGGGTCCCCATTCGTCCCGGACAGGCCGGACCGGGCGGGTGAGGCGCCCTCGCAGCGCCCCAGCTGTCGCACCGACGCTCGCGCCACCTCGTCCGCGGGATCCATGGACGCGGCCTTCCTGAATGCATCCAGAGCGAGCTGACAGTCCGGGTTCGGCTCGGCCGGGTTGCGGGTGCTGCTCGCCGTAGCGAGGACCTCTCGCATCTGCCCCAGGCGCTTCCAGGCGGCGGCGTTCGCTCCCGGCCTCTGCGTCACCTGGCTCTCTGCTGCGATGGCACCCCGCAGCAAGGCCTCCCAGCCGGAGCGATGAGAATCACGCGCCGCGAGCGCAAGCCCGAACCTCGCCTCGGCGAGGCCACCCAGGCGGTCGACTCGCTGCGGCGAGGCGTCCAGCAGCTCGGTCGCGACGGCGACCTCTTCTTCGCGAAGAGCGAGGGCATCCTCGTGCTTGCCTGCGCCGTCGAGGAATCCGCCCGCCGCGGCGAGAGTCCGCTCGAGCTGGAGCTTCATCTCCTCCGAGGCTTGCGGCGGGGCGAGCAAGTCGGCGAGCTGCGCGGAGTGCAGGGCAGCCCTCCACGCCTCGAGCTCACCGCTGGAATGCTGAGTGGCAAGGTCGAGGTAGATCTTCCGGAGCTGATCGTAGTTCTGATGCGCCGTGGGAAGCCTCTCGATCCGGCCGAGGAGCGTCCGCTCCAGCGCCTCGGGTGAATCGCCCGCGGTCGTGGTGTTGCCGAGCACGGGTTCCGCACCACTCAGGTACTTCTTCACCAGCGCCTCCGCCTGGCTCCGGAAGCGCGCCGCCTCGCTCTGGGACGTCAGTGCAGACGACTCATCTTTCGCCTTCCGGAGCAGCGTGGCCTGCAGCGCATAGGCCGAGGAGGTGTCGAGGGCAAAGCTGGGATTCTCGGGCTTCACCGTGACCAGCCGGGCCAGGGTGTTGATCGCTCGCCGGAGCATCTCCTTCGCTTCGTCGTCGTGGTCGAGGGTCATCAGCGCATTCGCGATCTCCACCCGGACCTGGGCCACCCTCCGGTCGCTCTCGAGGTCCACCCGATCCTGCTGGCCCGCGCCGAGCTGCTGCTCGGCTTGCCGCAACTGGACGAGGCGTTCGGCGTTCCGCCCCGCGGCGGCCAGGATCCTCGAATTGGTCAACAAGGCCGAGGCCAGTTCGCCGACCAGCGCTCGGTTGGTCTCGTCCAGCGCGGCGAGATTCCGCAGCACGTAGACGGCGTCGAGCGACGCCGCCTCTGCCTCCTCGAGCGGAAGCAGCGGCTGGCAGGCCTTCGACTTCTCGGCCCTGCAGGCGAGGATCGCCTCCGCATTCGAGAGCAAGAGCGCCGCCCGTTCCCGCTGCCTCACGGGGGTGTTGGCCTCCCGACCTCCGGCTGCCACCAGCGCGTGCCAGCGCTGCTGATTGTCGGCCGCCACCGGTCCGGACCGCAGGCTGGGGGACGAGAGGCCCAGAAGTCGATCTCGCAGCAACGCGGCTCGACCGAGGACGTTCACCGCCGCCTCGTCGAGGCGAGGGAGAAGGGTTGCCGTCTCTGCGCCACCGCCCGCGAGGCAAGCGGTGCCCCGTCCGGTGAGTCGCCCGAACGCGAGCTGGATTGCTTCGGCGAGATTCGAGAGCGCCGCTCGGGTCTCGCCTGCGACCTCACTCTGCCGTGCGAGCGACACCAGGCTCGACCCGAGCCCGGTGCAGTCGTCGGGCTCGCGGTCCTGCCCGGCCAGCACGGTGCGCCAGGCCCTGACCGATTCCTCGTAGGCCGAACGTGCCGGGCCTGACCTGCCCTGGTCCATCAGCGCGTCGCCCAATCGCGCCTGAAGTCGCGCGACATGTCGGAGCAGCGGCGGGCCCGGCGAGCGCACCTTCGCCGCATCCAGGGCCTCTCCGTAGGACTTGATCGAGGCAGTGAGCCTGCCTTCGAGCCGCTGGAGGTCCGCCACGCCGGCCAGGGCGCGCGAGCGGTTCAGCTCCTTGAGATCGCTCGCGGAGCGCAGGTACTTGGTGGTCGCGTCACGCACCCGGCCGAGCGTCCCGCTGCTTCCGGTGCCGGCAGTCTTCTGCAGTGCGCCCTCCGAGTAGAGGGCGACCAGGAGCTCCTCGGCGTTGGCGCGTGCGCTCTGGGCACGTGCCCGGGCCTTCTCCAGCTTGGCCGCGCGGTAGAGGAGGGTGCCCACCAGCAACGGCACGGCGATCCCCACCGTCCAGAGTGTGCCTCTCCACCTCCTGGGAATTCTGAAAGCCCGCGATTGCTGGATGGATTCAGCCAGTCGGTCGTGACTGATTCTCGTAGAAGAAGCTCCCCAGGCGACGCTCGCGGCGAAGGATGCGCTCCTGGGCCAGGACGTTGAGCGACTCCCGTCGAACCCGGTATTCGTTCCGGATTCTGGCCTTCCTCGAGCATGAGCCGATGGCCAGCCCGGTCCAGCAGCCCCTCCTCGCAGAGGCGACGCGCTCGGCGCCGCTGAGGACCGGGGAGGTCCTTCAAGGTGTCCCGGTAGAAATCGCGAAGGACGTGCTCGAACCCTGGACCACCGACGAAGCTCCTGGACGAGAGCTGGACCGGTCCGACCGGGTCGGCAGCCGCCTGCTCCCGAGCAGCGACCCCCTCCATGTAGCGACAGAGGAGCTGAAGCTGGAAGGGCTCGATCTGCCCGAAGCGCCCCCGAAGGTAGGCGATCATCTGATCGAGCGTCGCCGCGTCGAACTCGAACGGACCGACGCCGAAGGGCACCCCGCCCGGAGGAGCGACCAGCTTTGCGGGTCGGGTGATCGCGTCCCTGGCAGCCGCCTCGGTGAAGGGCTCGACCCGGAGACGCTCGTGAAAGAGGTTGGTGATCTGGGCGCTCAGCTCCTCGAGCGCGCCGAGGAAATCCTCTCGCAGGCTGATGACCACCTTCGCCCCAGGCAGCCGGCCGATCTCCGCGGCGAGGCTGGCGCGAAATCCCGGGTCGTGGAGGGTGAAGACCTCCTCGAACTGGTCGAAGACCAGGACCGGAGTCAGCAGCACATCACCCCGCCAGATGGTGGTCGCGGCCAGGAGCTCGCGAAGACTCGAGGCCTTGGCCCGCGGAGGTTCCAGGTGCTCCATCTCACAGGTCTGATCGATGGAGCGGGCGACCGTGGTGACCACCGTCTCCCCCGGCACGTTGAGCCGGACCATCACCGGCAGGAAGGTCCGTTCCCGGAGGCGGGGGAAGAGCCCGGCCTGGAGGAGAGACGTCTTGCCCAGTCCGGACCGGCCAAACAGGACCAGGAGCGGGACGCTCAGGACCCGGAGGAAGAGCTGCTCCGTCTCTGCGTCCCTGCCAAAGAAGAGCTCCCGGTCCTCGAGCGTGTCCCCGAAGGGGCGGGTTCCGGGGTATCGGCTCCGCCCGGTCATGCCACGACCTGCCGGAGACTCCTCATCTCGGCGCGCCGTTCCCAGTCTTCCTGGATCGACCCCACGAGCCTCTCCACGTCGGTCGGATCCCTCAAGGTCAAGACGTGCGCGCTGCTCAAGGCGGAGAGGGTCTCGCAGGCCCCGAGCTTGACCGGCAAGACGAAGCGCAGCCGCTGCCCGTGGAGCTCGCCCATCTCCGACTGGCGCTTGAGCGCGACCTCGATCTCGCGGTGGAAGACGCCGGTGATACGCGACAGCAGGGTCGGCGTCTGGACGACCACCACGTAGTCGATCCTCCGAGCGATGACGTCCACCAGCACCCTGTTCCAGTCATCACCCGCGCGCAGGTCCTGGGTGTCCTGCCAGACGCGCACTCCCCGCGACTGCAGGCTGTCGGCCAGCGCCTCCACGGCGTCGCGATCCTCGCTGGCGTAGCTGAGGAAGACCTTGGGTGCGCTGTCATCGGCCCGGGCAAGGCCGGTCTCAGGGGCGATGGGGCGCGAGATGGTGCCGTACGCCTCGCGGAGATAGCGGGCGAACGGTTCCCACTGCAGCCGCCGAAAATCGATCAGTCGATCGCCCGAGAAGAAGCCGACCGCCTGCTCGTGCTCGGGATGCTCGAAGAACTGGGGATCCTCGAAGGCAAAGGCCCTGCTGCGGTGCCCGTAGAGGTTGAGTACTTGAAGAAGGACCCGCAGGTACCAGTTCTGGAATCCGAATCCGAGGAAGAGGCAGGACGTCGAGGGGTCGGCGAGGATGCTGCGCACCTGGTCGGGAAGAGGCGGTGTGCCCCGGACCACCGAGACCAGGAATTCGATCAGGTCCCCCTCGGTGAGAACCAGTGAGCCGGGGTCATCGGGATGACCGAAGAGATGGTAGACGAGCGGATCCTCCGCGGTGGGCGAGCTGAGCCGGAGGGTCCCGGGATGCCCGAAGCTGTAGTGGGCGGTGCGGGGGTGCTTTCCCGCCTCGGTGAAGGCGGTGGACATCAGGCCGTCCGGTGACGCGTTCACGCAGAGCTTGAACGGCAGCTGCGCGAGGTTGCGGTGAAACTCCGTCGTCTGCCCGGCGTGACGGGCGTAGAAATCCTGAACCAGGAGCTCGAGGTCTTCCCGGTCGTGGCGGAGGCGGTAGTGGAGCTCGGCCGCCCTCCGCAGGGTGAGTGGTCCGCGGGAGAGGGTGCTCGGGTCGCGCTCCAGGGCGGCCGCGATCTCCGCCGCCAGCAGCTCGTCGAGGGGCGTTCGACCTGGATCATCGGAGCGGACGGCCGAGCTGGGACCGAGGATGAGGACGCAGTCGCCCCGCTTGATCCGCGCCACCAGTCCCCTGAGCTCGCGTCGCTCGGTTTCGGTCGGCCAGCTCTCTGCCACGGACGTCCCTCCTCGAATGAACGCTCAGCGGCTCTGCGCCGAGGGGCTGCCGCCATCCATGCTCCCCACCACCGTCGACGGCCCGGTCACCGTGCTCGCGGTGGCCGTGACCTGGGAGATGGATGCGCTACCCTTGCCGCCGCGCAGAGTGCCGTCCAGCCACTTCACGATGAGGTCTCGGGATTCGACGACGACGATACTCGCCAGGAACGCTGCCGAGGCGGCCAGCACCTTCCGCATCCGCCTCGTTGTGAACCAGCCCTTGCGGATTGTCTTGAGTCTGAGCGGCGTGCGGATGGCCCGGAGCACCTCCCCGGAAGAAAGCCTCACCCCCGGTGGTGAGCTGACCAGGGTCCCGTCGTGCGCCTCACCGGCGTACCAGCCGGTCCTGGTCGCCCCCGCCGTCGCGTCGCCACCTCCGGTGGGAAGCAGCGGAGCGAGCCACCCCACTCGAATCTTGCTGGTGGGGTCCGCGCTCAGAACGAAGGTTTCCTCGGCCGATTCGACCAGCAGCAGCGGGTAGCCGTGGTTTCCCGGCGCGTTCGTATCCCGGCGCGCCCACAGCTTGAACTGCGTCGCCGATGGTCGGACCAGGAACAGCAGCGGCACCGTGCGAGAGGCGCCGGTCGAGGTTCCGACCTCGGGGACCTCCGCCCAGAACCGCTGGGACCTCTTCAGATCTTCCGCATAGAGGGACTGATCCGTGGAGAGCAGAGCGACGTACCGCTCGAACGCGGGGGCCCCCACGGCGACAGGGTCGTCCAGGAGCCGCCTTCCCGCCCCGAGGTGCCGGAGGACCGCATCGAAGAGCAGGAAGACCTCGCGGACGAAGCTCTCACGGCGAGGCTCCGGCCGCAGGAGATGGTGCTGGGCGATCGCCAGGTAGATGGCCTGGAGACTCTGCTCGACCGGCAGGCGATCGGACCAGATCCCCTGGCGGACGTTCTCGGCGTACCGAGCCAGAGGCTCCCAGCCGGGAGGGGCCTCGTGCCCCTCGGTCTGCGCAGCCAGCATGTACAGGCACAGCAGGTCATCGAACGCCGGGAAGGCGCTGAGCGCGATCCGGACCCTTCCGGCGCCCCCGCCGGGGGACCGGAGCCTTCCCTGGAGGAAGGCCATCGAGAACGAGGTGAGTGCGGCCGTCCCGGACAGCCGGATCAGGAGGAGAGCGTCGGCCGGGTCGGGATCGGAGGGCCTGACCCAGATCAGCTCCCAGTTCGGAGGTAGGCCGATGCCAGCTGCGGTTGCCGCCGCGGTCCTGGGAGCGCCTGCTTCCACGACGCGCCCTCCTTCTCCCCGGAGAGCAAGGGGGCGAGAATCTAGCCCAAGGCACAGAGCGACGCACCCCGGATGGCCAGGCCCGATGAAGCCAGACGTCCCGAAGGAAGTCCTCGATCTCGCATTCGGCCCGTTCCGGCTCGGGACCGACCTCCACCGCCTCGCCACCGTGCACGAGGTCGGAGCACACGAGGCCACCGCCCTGTACTGCGGTCGCATCCTGGAGGGTCTTTCCAGCGTCGCGGTCGAGGCCCTCGACCTCGAACGCGGCATCGCCTTCGCCAATCTCACCGTCCTGGAGCAGACCGACTTCCTCCAGCGGCCCTGGCTGGACTGGGCCCACGCGCTGCGTCGGATGGGGAACGACGCGCGCCACCTTCGACGGGAGCTCACCGCGAGCGATGGCGAGCTCTCCCTGGCGTTCGTCGACCGGTGGGTGGAGTGGTTCTTCGCTCAGTTCACCAGGCGACCAGCCACGCCGGCTCGAGGGGCCCTGCCGCGGCTCGGATCGGAGGAGGTCCACGGGCTCCTGGACGAGCTGACTCGACCGGCCCCGGAGATCCGCGCCGTGCTCGACCGCTCGCCCCTCCTGGCTGCGGTCAGGGCCGAGCGGCTCATCGACGGCGGGCGCTTCGAGGAGGCGGAAGAGGTGCTGGTGGACTCGATCCGCCGCTTTCCCGCCGATGGTCGATTGAAGCAGCTCCGCGGCCTGGGGTTCAGCCGACGCGGGGATCCGGGGGACCTCGAGGCGGCCGAAGCGCTGCTCGCCCCGGCGGTCAGCGCCGGTGGTGGAGGGGATGAGGAATTCATCGGCATCCTCGCCGGCGTGCTCCGAAGACAGTGGCGAGCCACGCAGGACGTCTCCCGACTGGAGCGGGCAGCGCGGCTCTACGATTCCGGATTCCGGGCGTCCGGAGGGCAGAACGCCTGGCTGGGAACGAGCGCGGCGGCGTGTGACCTGCTCCTGGGGCGGACGGCGAGTGCGCTCGATCGCGCGCGCCGAGTCTGCGCCTTGCTCGAGCAGCGCGCCCGCCTGGCACCGGATGCCCTCCCCTCCTACTGGCTCCAGGCCACGCGCGCGGAGGCGTTTCTCCTTGCCCGTCGATTCGAGGAGGCGTGGCCGGCTTACCGGCTCGCCCTGGGCCGGCCTGGCGTTCCCTCCGGACAGGTCCAGAGCACCCGGGCGCAGCTCGCGGACCTCCTGCCTCGCCTCGGGATCGGCCTGGCCCTCGACGAGTGGCTCGGCAAGCCCGTGCACGAGCCGCTCCGCATCGGCATCGTCGGCCATCGCCGGCTCGAGCAGGTGGAGAAGGTCGGGCGAGATCTCCGGGAAGCGCTGGACCGAATCCGCGAGACCTGGGAGGGCCGGCCCCTGGTGCTGGTGAGCTCACTGGCGGAGGGCGCGGACCGGCTCTTCGTCGAGGTCGGACAGTGCGACCCACTCCACGGGACCCTGGAGGCGATCCTTCCCCTCCCCCGCGAGGAGTACCGCCGCGACTTCGTGGACCCAGGTTCGATGCGTGAGTTCGACCGCTTGCTGGAGAGTGCGCGCACGGTCCTCCTGGCGCCTGGCGTGGAGAGCCTCGGCCTCGGAGCCCCGGGAGACCGCGAGCTGGCCTATGCACTCGCCGGGCGCGCGGTGGTGGACGTGTCCGACGTCATGGTCGCGGTCTGGGACGGGCAGCCCGCGCGCGGCACGGGAGGGACCGCGGAGACGGTCCTCCTGGCGCGCTCTCGAGGACTGCCGCTGGCCTGGGTTCACGCCGGAGAATCTCGGGCCGTTTCCTATGAGCGCTGGCCGGGGCACGAACCCCTGAGCACGTCCCTGAGGTAGGCTGCGGCGGAACCGGGAGGGAAGTGCATGAAGACTGCAACGAGAATCGTCTCTCTGAGCTGGGTCGCACTGCTGGGATGCGCAACCGAGAAGCCTGCGGCGACCCCGGCGACTCCGAAGACGTTCGAGGTGGCGCTGAGCCCCGGCGCCGAGCCGACGCCATGCCCGGGCGCCGGGCCCGGAGCGGCGGGCACGGCGACAATCGCCGTGGCCACGGACCGCTCGTCGATCGGGGCGACGGTCAACTACGGGGGACTGTCCGGTGACCCGACCGGCGCGCACATCCACTTCGGTCCGGCGGGCGTCGCCGGGCCGGTGGTCCTGCCCTTCGCTGCCCCGCTCAGCTCACCGTTCAGCAAGACCTTCACCAGCGCGGACTACGTGGCGGCGCCGGGCGCCCCACCAGACTTCGCGGCGTTCGTCACCGCCCTCGAGGCCGGGAATGCCTACGTGAACGTCCACACTGCAGCCTGCAAGCCGGGGGAGATCCGGGGTCAGATCCGGTAGGCAGGCGAGGACCCCACCGGGGGCGCTGCATCCGCTCCACGCTCACGGGCGCCGACATGTGGGCGCACGAGAAGGGACAGCTCCTGTACCGGAACGTCCAGGGTGCGGCGGCACCCGCGGGGCTCCGGGACTCAGAAGCTGCCGATCGCCTGGATGCCCACGCTGCGGCCCACGGGGACGACTGCCACGAAGAGCAGCATCGCCGACGGCGCCCCGCCATCCCCGCCCCGGGGCCTCACCACCGCCAGGTTCGCCAGCCAGCCCTCCAGCTGCGCCTCCACGGTGCGCTTCGGCCTCTGGGCCACCAGCGTGCGCGACAGCACGTCCGGTGACATTGGTTGCGCGCCTCCGCCATCGGACGGAGAGACGAGCAGCGTCACCGCGACACCGACCCAGGTGAACATGCTCCGGGGTGTCTTCAAGAACCACGCCCCGCGGAGTCGGGGGATGTCGGACGCTGGCGCCGGCCGCGACCCGCGCATGGACGATGCACCCTGAGAAGCACGGCTCCTCCGCCGCCCCTCCACACCTCGGCGCCGCGCGCGTCGATCCGCCGACCCCATGCGGAACCAGCACACCTCCGCTTCTTCGACAGCCCAGGCGATCCAGCGGATCATTTTCCACTCGGCGGAGCGCGCGTCCCCGCCAACGTCCAAGGACTCCTTCGATGTCCAGCCCGAGAGCATTCCTGGCCCTGTGGGCCATCGGTGCCCTGCTCACCTTCAGCGCCTGTAACTGCAGCGGTTCGGTCGACGGTCCCTCCGACAACCCGGGTGGAAACACCGATGGGGGCCCCGGCAGCGACGGTGGAACGGTCCTCGCCTGCGTGCAGCCCGGAGCGGCGTGCGTCTCGGGGAGGCCGTGCTGCAGCGGCGTGTGCGACGGCACGGTCTGCACCACCCCCAGCTTCTGTCAGGCGAACGGCAAGTCGTGCAACGCAGATACCGACTGCTGCTTGAACAACTGCGTCAACGGCACGTGCTCCGACAAGCTCTGCACCGACGTCGGCCATTCCTGCACGTCGGGGAACGAGTGCTGCACCGGGACCTGTACCGGCGGCACCTGCGCCAGCCTGGCAGGCGGCAGTTGCAAGGTCGTCGGCCAGTCGTGCGCCACGGGGTCCGAGTGCTGCTCGACCAACTGCCAGAGCGGATTCTGCGCCAAGGCGTACTACTGCCAGCCGGTCGGTGACGTCTGCCGGAGCAACGACGAGTGCTGCGGGCACGCCTGCACCGCCAACAGCGACGGCGGCGTCGGGCGCTGCGCGGCGGTGAGCGGGAGCGGCGGTGGCGGCTGCGACCAGGCAGGCGAGCCGTGCAACGGTGGAACCAACTGCTGCTCGCGGGTCTGCATCGATCCCGGCTCTGGGGTGACGGTCTGCCAGGCCGCCGAGGGTTGCCGGCTCACCGGCACCTGGTGCACCGACGACCAGAGCTGCTGCGGGGGCGGCACCAACCCCAACGGCTCGGTGCTGTGCCGGGGCGCCGACGCCGGCGCCGCGTCGACCGGGCGCTGCGACCAGGGGAATGCCTGCAACCCGGTGGGCAACATCTGCGGCGCCCCGGTTCTCCCCGACGGTGGCAGCACCAATGCGCCGCAGGATTGCTGCGACGGACATGTCTCGAACGGCGGCCAGGTCGGCCCAGGCTCTGACGTCTGCAAGCTCGACAGCTCGGGCATCCCCCGGTGCTTCGGGGGCGCCTCGACCACCTGCCCGACCGGATACACGGGCGAGGGCCAGTGCTGCATCGCCGCCGGACAGGAATGCCAGTTCAAGGACCAGTGCTGCGGTGGCGCGCCCTGCGTTCCGGGCCCGAACGGGAAGCTGGTCTGCACCGTGGCCAACTGCACCCCGGTGGGCGCGTCCTGCACCAGCTCCGGCCAGTGCTGCTCGGGCACCGACTGCCGGCCGACGGCCTCGGGCGCCTTGGCCTGCCAGACCATCCCCGTCCCGGTTGGCGACGCGGGGACCCCGGATGCGGGAGCACCCGATGCGGGCTCCGCCGACGCCGGGGTGTGCCAGGCGAACGGTACCCTGTGCTCGCTCGGGAACCAGTGCTGCTCGCAGCGCTGCCTCGAGGGAGCGTGCCAGCCCCCTGCGAGTTGCCAGCCCAAGAATGGGGTGTGCACCACGACCGCGGACTGCTGCAGCGGCTACTCCTGCGCGGTCCCGTCCGGGGCGACCAGTGGAACGTGCCAGGCCAGCAGCTGCACCGGTGGAGGCCAGGCCTGCACCTCCAACGACCAGTGCTGCACCGGACTGTCGTGTCTGGACTCGACGAACTACTTCTGCTCCGGCACGGGCGACTGCACCTGCAAGGCGTTGCTGCAGTGACCCGATGAACCGATGCAGGCGGCCTGATCCACCGCCTGCACCGTCCGCTACGGGGTGACGAGCACCTTGCCTCCGCCCTGCTGCGCCCGCCGGAACGCCTCGCGGATCCGAGCGAGAGGAAACCGGCCGACGATGGGGAGGACCAGGCTTCCTCGAACCACCTCCTCGGCCAGCGCGAGCAGGCGGGGTGCATCCGGATGCGCGCTGATCGCCTCGACGGTGATGCCGCGCTCCTTCGCCCCGGGTGGCTCGCCCACCACGCTCCCCAGGACGCCACCGGGCGCGAGCCTGGGAAAGAGTCGCGCCACGGTCTCGCCCCCCACGGTGTCGGCGATGGCGTCGAGTGTGGGGAGCCGCTCCACCGCGGTGGCGTCGTCGAGGGCGACCACGTCCTCCGCGCCCAGCGTCCGCGCCTCGGCGAGCTGGCGGGCCCGCACCCCGGCAATGACGCGAGCCCCGAGCGTCCTGGCGACATGGACCGCGACCCGCCCCACGCTCCCCACCGCGCCGGTCACCAGGATGCGGGCGCCCGGCTTCGGCCTCACCGCCTCCTCGATGAGCTGCGCTCCGGTGAGCGCGACCACGGGAATGGCCGCCGCGTCCACCAGTGACAGGCCCTCCGGAACCCGGGCGAGCGCAGCGGCCTTGACGGTGGCGAGCTCGGCCTGGCCGTGACGCACCTGTCCGAAGACCGGGTCACCGACGGTCAGACCGGACACACCCTCGCCCAGCTCGACCACCTCGCCCGAGGCATCGAAGCCGAGGATGGCCGGGAGCTTCAGCGGGAACCAGGCCTGCAAGGACCCGGTGACGAGCTTCACGTCGAGTGCGTTCAGGCTGGATGCGGCGACCCGGAGCTTGACCTCGCCCGGCCTGGGACGTGGCTCGTCGACGTCGCGGAGCTCCAGGCCATCCACGTCGCCGTATCGGGTGAGCACGGCCGCTCTCATCGCTCGCTCCTGGGCTGGTGTGGCCTCAGCTAACACTCGGCGCCACGCTCCGCCGGGGAGCGTCGAGACCCGGCGCGGCTCAGCTCAGTGCTTGGCCCAGGCCCAGCCGGTGATGCGCCATCCGGCGGGAAGCTTCTGCAGGACCAGGGTGAAGATCGAACCCTTCTCCGCCGTGGGCTTCCCCTTCAGCTTGAACTTGAAGTCCGCCGGCAACACGACGTACGCGCGGTCACCCACGATGTCCACGTGCCGCGGCTTCCCGGTGACGACCACCGGCTCGGTGATTCCGTTCTTCTTCGCGTCGGCATCGAAGTCGGTCGCCCAGTCCGAGCAGGCCGTGGCGCCCTGCCAGACGAAGGGAGCGAACTCGTCGATGATCGCGGCCTGCGGCGCGCAGGTGGCGAGCGCGGTCTTGGTGTCACCCTTGTTGAAGCCGTCGATGAACTGGGTGACCACTGCCATCACCTCCGTCGACTCGGAGGCGGCTGCCGGGCCGGTGATGGCCAGGACTGCGAGGACCAGGATTGCTCTGCGCATGTGAGTCTCCCCTTCGGTGCGAAGCCCATCGAGACCTGTGGGTACGACCGACTCGTCGAGGGTGGGGCGGGGGGACGCCGCGTCGCGCACTCCTTGCGTCCACCGCACCTGTCCGAGCTGGTGAGGCGGAGTCTGATCGAGTTCGGACCGGCGGTCGAGGGCGACCGACCGGAAGCGGGCCAGGATCTGCATCGGGAGCAGGGGCCCTCCGTTTGCCCGCGCCGCTCGAGCCTGATAGTGCACAGAGCACCAGTTCCGTCTCGCGCCTGCACCTGGAGCCTCGAGGACCGCTTCGGACCCGCACGACGGTTTCGTTCCACCCGTCCGAAACGAGGTTTTCATGGCTCGCATCACCGTCGAGGACTGCGTCGAGTTCGTCGACAACCGCTTCGCACTCTGCATCCTCGCCACCCGCCGTGCCCGGCAGCTCTCCGCCGGAGCCACGCCCCTCATCCAGACCCAGCGGAACAAGCCCGCGGTGGTGGCCCTCCGCGAGGTGGCGACCGGAAGGGTCCGCTTCGAGGGCGACGTCCGGGCCGCGCTCTCCAAGCCGCCTCCCCGCCGGGCGGAGATGGAGGCCGCGGTCACCGCCAGCGAGAAGGACCGGGCGAGCGGTCCGGATCCGTTTCACCGCTGGAACCGCTGATCAGGCGGGTTCGACCTCCACACCGCCCTGGGCGCGCCGACCGGCCCCGCCCCGGAGCGGCTTCTCGGGCAGTCCGAGGACGATGAGCAGGCCGAGGGCGGCCACCGCCGCGCCGAGCAGGAACGTCGAGCCGATGGCCTGCCGGTAGGCGTGGACCACCAGCGCGCGCTGCGCCTCGGGCAGCTCCCGGATGGCGGAGATGCTGCGATCCACCGCCGCCTCGCCGAAGCCCGCCGGCCCGGGAGGGAGCAGCCGGTGGAGCCGCGCCGTCATCCACGTGCCGGACAGCGCCACCCCCAGCGCGCCCCCGAGCGAGCGAAAGAACGACGCCGCCGAGGTCGCCACCCCCAGGTCCTCGGGTGGCACTGCATTCTGGATGGCGGTGACCAGATTCGGCATCACCAGGCCGAGCCCGACCCCGAGGCCGACCAGCGAGAGCTCCAGGGGAAGCACCGAGGCCCGGGACTGCGCGAGCCAGGCCAGCAGCAGGAAGGAGGCGCAGGCCACGCCGAGGCCGATGACGGGCATTGGCTTGTAGCGTCCGGAGCGGGTGACCAGCCGCCCGCCGACCACCGAGGCGACGATCACCCCTCCCATCAACGGGGAGAGCATCAGCCCTGCTTGCGAGGCGGCGGCGGCGAGCACCAGCTGGAAGAAGAGCGGGAGGAAGATCACCGCCCCGAAGAGGGCGCACGCGGTCAGGCCAACCACGGTCGAGGCGGTGACGAACACCCGGTCGTGGAAGAGGCGCGGGGGGAGGATCGGCTCGGCGGCGTGGTGTTCACGCACTGCCAGGAGCCCGAAGCACACCACCGCCGCGGCGGCCTCGGCCCAGGTCGCCGGCTGGCTCCACGCTTCGCGCGAGGCGTCCAGGGTGAGCACCAGGATGGTGCACACCGTCCCGCCCACCATCAGCACGGCACCGGCGTAGTCGATCCGGTGCTGCACCACCCGGTTGTGCGGGCGGAGGGCCACCGCGATGAGCCCCAGCGCGAGCGCCCCCACCGGGAGGTTGATGTAGAAGATCCACCGCCAGGAGAGCGCGTCGGTGATGAACCCTCCGAGCAAGGGCCCGGCCACGCTGCAGATGGCGAAGACCCCGGTGAACAGGCCCTGATACCTGCCGCGCTCCCTCGGGGCGAGCAGGTCACCCACCGTGGTCTGCGCCAGGGTGATGAGCCCGCCGGCCCCCAGGCCCTGCACCGCGCGGAAGGCGATCAGCTGGGCCATGTCCCGCGCCAGCCCGCACAGCGCCGAGCCCACCAGGAACACCCCGATGGCGACGAAGAACATCGCCCGCCGGCCGAAAGTATCGCTGAGCTTGCCGTACAGCGGGGTGGTGGCGGTCGAGGCGACCAGGAAGGCGGTCACCACCCACGAGAGGTGGGCGAGCCCGCCCAGCTCGCTCACGATTCGCGGAAGCGCGGTGGCGACGATGTTCTGATCCAGCGAGGCGAGGGTGAGCACCAGCAGGAGCCCGGCCATCACGGTGCGGAACTCCCGCCGGCTCACCGCTTCCGGGGCGCCGTCAGGATCGGAACCAGTCATCGACGTGTCAGGCGCACATAACCCGGGTGGCAGGACCCCCCATAGGCGATGGATAGTCCCCTGGAGAACACGCGTGAAGCCCGTCGCCGTCATCCCGGCCCGGTGGGGCTCGACCCGTTTCCCCGGCAAGCCGCTGGCTCTGCTCGCGGGACGCCCGCTGGTGCTGCAGGTGCTCGAGGCATGTCGTCGTTCGGGTGCCTTCGAGGACGTCCGGGTGGCCACCGACGACGAGCGCATCGCCGCGGCGGTGGAGAGTGCCGGCGGCCCCGTGGAACGGACCGCCTCCCACCATCCGTCCGGGACCGACCGGGTGGCCGAGGTCGCGGCGCGGCTCCCGCCCGAGGTGGAGGTGGTGGTGAACGTCCAGGGGGACGAGCCATTGATCCATCCCGAGGCGCTCCGCGCTCTCGCCGGCGCCTTCCAGGACCCCGAGGTGGAGATGGCCACGCTCGTCCGCCCGCTCCGGGACGACGAGCGCACCAACCCGAACGTGGTGAAGGCGGTGGTCGACCTGCGCTGGGACGCCCTCTACTTCAGCCGTGCCGACGTGCCGTTCGCGCGCGACGGCGCGGTGGTCGAGCGCTGGGCGCACCAGGGCCTCTACGGCTACCGCCGGGGTACGTTGCTCCGGCTGGCGTCACTCGAGCCGACCCCGCTCGAGCGCGCCGAGGCGCTGGAGCAGCTGAGGGCGCTGGAGAACGGCATCCGCATCCGCTGCGTCAGGACCTCGCACGCGACCATCGGCGTCGACACCCCCGAGGACCTGGCGCGCGCCGAGGCGCTCCTCGGGCGTCGCTCACCTCACTTCACCCAGTTGTAGTCGGTCGGCCCCGCGCGGCGGGTCAACAGCACGCACTCGGCGCCGGGCAGGCACTTCGCCATGTGGTGCGCCTTCGCCGGGATGACGATGTAGCTGCCCGGCTCGAGGTCGTACGCCTTGCCGTTGACGGTGAACTGACCCTTGCCGCTGATCACGAGGGTGTACTCGGTCGCCGAGTGCCAGTGCATGGGGAAGGTGTAGCCCGGGGGGAACTTGGCGTACCCGATGTTGGCGCCGCTGGCCGGATCGGTGGCGATCGGCGAGGCGACTACCCCCGGCGGAATCTCCGGCGCCTTGGGCGGCGTCCACTTCGCGTCCTTCAGGTGCGCGACCTGCTGGTCCTCGGTGGAGGGTGGCTTGGCGTCGGCGGCGAGGACCAGCGTGGCCGGCAAGACGACGAACAGCGAGAGGCGAAGTGGGGCTTGCATCGGGGACCTCCGGGGTGTCGCGGTCAGGGAGGAAAGGCTGCCCCGGACCGGAGGTGGGCCGCCAGCCACTCCCGGCGGAGACCGTCCAGCCGCAACGGTGCGGCGCATGGGCGCTCCCTCCCCGGGGCTCACCCCGGTGCGTCACCGGACAGCGGAGCCGGGGAGCGGGCCCCCGCGGTGGGCGGAACCGCCGTCGTTCCATCTTGCACCGGCAGCGACGCCGGGCTCGCCGTCCGCTTCGGCTTCCGCAGCCGCCACGCCTTCCAGAGCAGCGAGAGGGCCAGCCACACGCAGAGGACCACCACCGGCACCGCGAGGACGCGAGGAAAGAACGCCCACAGCGAGGCGAGCAGCAGCAGCGCCAGTCCACCGAGGAGCACCATCCGCCCCTCCCCACCCTCGAGCGTCCGGCGCTCGCTGATCGCCGCGCTGACCGTGTTGCCGACCCGCAGGGCCCCGGCCGCCGCCCGGCTCGCGCTGCCGCGCACCTTCCGCGGGAGCCGCCGGGCCCGGGGCCTCGGCTCGGCGCTGCGGAGCCGTTTGCCGGCCAGCACCAGCTCGGTGGAGTTCTCCAGGTCGGAGAGGAACATGTCCTCCATCTCGCCGGCGAACCGCGCGTCCTCCACCGCCACGTCCAGCTCGTAGTTGGCGAGCCAGCTGGCGATGTTCAGGTTGGTCGAGCCCACGCGCGCCCAGAGGCCGTCGCAGACCGCGGTCTTGGCGTGGAGCATCGGGCCCTTCCACTCGAACACCCGGATGCCGGACTCGAGCAGCACCCGGAAGCCGGCCCGGGAGAAGGGCTGGAGCGTGGGGATGTCGCTCGCGCCGGGAACCAGCAGCCGGATGTCCACCCCGTCGAGCGCCGCGGCCCGAAGCGCCTGGATGTACGGCGGCGCGCCGGCGAAATACGCGTCGGTGATCCACAGCGTCTTCCGCGCGGCGCCAGCGATGAACTGGTCCAGCCGGAGCAGGCCCGCGGTGCCCGGCTCGTCGCCGATCACCCGGAGCCGCGTCTCCCCGGCGGGCTCCATCTCCGCCCGGGGCCGACGTTCGCCCTCGGGCAGCGGCAGCCCCACGGTCGCCCAGACCCGGGCGAAGGCTTGCTCGACGTCGGCGACCGCCGGGCCGGCGAGCCGAACCCCGGTGTCGCGCCAGGGCGGGATGCCCTTCGCCGGATCCCCCGACCAGGCATCTCCCACGCAGAGCCCGGAGACGAAGGCCGCCCGTCCGTCGACGCTCACCGTCTTGCGGTGATCGCGGTGCACCCAGCTCAGCGGGCTCGACCAGTCGAAGGGGTTGAAGCAGCGGACCTCGACCCCCGCCTCGCGGAGCGTGCGCCAGACCCGGGACGAGGTCCCCAGGCAGCCGGCCCAGTCGTAGAGGAACCTGACTGGTATTCCGGCCCGTGCCCGCTCACACAGCGCCTCGACGAACACCTGCCCGGTGCGGTCGCTCCGGAAGATGTAGGTCTCGAAGTACACGTAGCGGCGGGCGGAGGCGATGGCCTCGAGCCAGGCGGGGAAGTTCTCCGGGCCGTCGCGGAGCAGCCGGAGGTCGTTGTTGGCCACGGGCGGAGCGCCGGCCGCGCGGGCCAGCGCCACGTCCACCCAGTCCGCCTCGCGACCTTCGCCGATCGGATTGCCGTTCGTCGCCGCCACGTCGCCTCCTGGCGATCTCCATTTCACCGACGCATCTCGGCCGTCAACCCGGGACCGGGTGACCAGACGCACTGGAGTCACCGCCAGACCGTCGCGGTCAGGAGCCCCGCTCGGCCCGCGAGCCCGAGGCTGGCACCGGGGGCGGCTCGCGCGGCTCGGCGATGGTGGGCTCCGGGGGCGCCATCGACTCCGGGCAGCTGTAATTGCTGTACCGGAAATCCATCCGCCCCCGCCGCTTGTAGAACAGCAGCCCGCCCTCGATGGCCACGCTCACCTCGGAGCGCGCATCGAGCAGCCCGACCCGGGTTGCGTACTTCGCCTGCACCACGACCTTGGTGACGAACGTGGGCGGGTTGACCAGGCCGGCGGTCCACTCCAGCAGCCGCCCGGTGGCGCGGTCGAAGGCCGCCATGCCCTCGAACAGCCCCGGGTCGTTCCGGTGCGCGTAGGTGGGGTGAAAGCTGATCCGCATCGGCTCGCTCGCCGCTCCGTCCGCCCGGAAGAACATGTAGAGCGCTCGGGCGTCGGGGTGGAACGGGGAACGGAACTTCTGCGTCTCGGAGGCGAACTTCTGCTCCTTCCGCATCTGCTCGGTCACGTCCTTGTCCGAGTGGCGGGCGGAGACGATCTCGATGCGCTGGGCCGGTGCCAGGCCGAGGAAACGCCGGACCACGAACAGCTCCCGCCCAGACTTGATTCGCCCGTCTCCGTCGAGCTCCATCGCATGCTGCGCCTCGACCCAGGCGGTGCACCGCGAGAGCGCCCGCTCCTGCTCCATCGCCTGCTTGACGAAGTCGGTGGTGGTCACCGGCGCCGCGGCAACGGTGGTGGTCGCCGACCAGGCGAGAAGCGCGGCAGGGAGCGCCAGCATCCGCAGCAGCATGGCACGGGATCGGCCGGGAGGTCTTTCCACCCCGCCAGTCTGTCTTCTGCCCGCCACCCCTGCTGCTAGCCTGTCACCCGTGCGCACTCCCGACGCTCCTTTGCCGACCGACATGAGCACACCGGGCCTGGAGCAGAAGATCCGGGCGCTCCGGTTCTCGTGGATCAAGGACGTGGTCCAGGCAGTCGCATTCACCGCGGCCGGAATCTGGGCCGTTTACGGCTGGCGTATCCGCTCCGCAAGGAGTGCTACGGTCTCATTGCTCAGGCCGACGGCTCGGTGATGGTGTCGGTGAGGACCGGTGAGGCGCAGCGGGCGCCGCTCGGGACGTGTCGCCTCAGCACCGCCACCGCTTCGGCCAGCATCGCCCTCCGCTGAGCCCGCGCCCGAGGCCATCGCATTGACGCCGCGCCCGGTTCTTGGCACATGGAATATCCCCATGCGTTCCAAGAAGACGAAGTACCTCTTCGTGACGGGTGGGGTGGTCAGCTCGCTGGGAAAGGGCCTGGCCTCGGCCAGCATCGGGGCCCTCCTCGAGAACCGCGGCCTGGACATCACCTTCCTCAAGCTCGACCCGTACATCAACGTCGACCCGGGGACGATGAGCCCCTTCCAGCACGGCGAGGTCTTCGTCACCGACGACGGTGGCGAGACCGACATGGACCTCGGCCACTACGAGCGCTTCACCTCGGCGAGCATGAGCCGGTCGAACAACTTCACCACCGGCCGGATCTACAACTCGGTCATCCAGAAGGAGCGCCGGGGCGAATATCTCGGAAAGACCGTCCAGGTGATTCCCCACATCACCGACGAGATCAAGTCGGTCATCCGCGCCGCCGCCGAGGGGCACGACGCGATCATCGTCGAGGTGGGCGGGACGGTGGGCGACATCGAGTCGCTCCCCTTCCTCGAGGCGGTGCGGCAGATGCGCTACGACGCCGGGCCGCAGAACGTGGTCTACATCCACCTGACCTTGCTCCCGTACATCGCCGCCGCCGGGGAGGTGAAGACCAAGCCCACCCAGCACTCGGTGATGAAGCTGCGGGAGATCGGGGTCCAGCCGGACATCCTCATCTGCCGGACCGACCGGGAGATCCCCGCCGAGATGCGGCAGAAGATCGCCATGTTCTGCAACGTCGACCCGGGCAGCGTGTTCTGGAGCCCGGACGTGAAGAGCATCTACGAGCTGCCGCTGGAGCTGCACCGGCAGGGGCTCGACGAGCGGCTCTCCGAGGTGCTCAACATCTGGTCGCGCGCGCCGCGGCTGGAGCGCTGGGAGCGAATCCTGGAGAAGGTGTACTCGCCGGGCAAGGGCGAGGTCCGGATCGGCATCGTCGGCAAGTACACGGACCTCAAGGAGAGCTACAAGAGCCTCAACGAGGCCCTGATGCACGGGGGCATCGCCAACGACGTCCGGGTGACACTGAAGTACGTGGACAGCCAGGAGGTCGAGTCGCAGGGTCCTCAGGCGCTGCTGGGCGACGTGGACGCGGTGCTGGTCCCGGGCGGCTTCGGGGTGCGGGGCACCGAGGGGAAGATCGCCGCGGTCCGCTGGGCCCGCGAGCGCAAGGTGCCGTTCTTCGGCATCTGCCTCGGGCTGCAGATGGCGGTGGTGGAGTTCGCCCGCGACGTGCTGGGGCTGGCCAACGCCAACTCGGTCGAGTTCGACGAGCGGACGCCCCACCCGGTGATCTCGCTGATGGAGTCCCAGGTCCAGGTCCAGGACAAGGGTGGCACGATGCGCCTCGGCGCCTACGGGTGCGTGCTGAAGAGCGGAACGCTCGCCGCCCGCCTCTACGCCAAGGACCAGGTCAGCGAGCGCCACCGCCACCGCTACGAGGTGAACAACGCCTACCGGAGCCGGCTGTCGGACGGCGGCCTGGTGGTGAGCGGACACAACGCCGAGCTGAACCTGGTGGAGATGATCGAGCTGCCCGATCACCCGTACTTCATCGGCTGCCAGTTCCATCCCGAGTTCAAGAGCAAGCCCTTCGCCCCGCATCCGCTGTTCAGCGGCTTCATCCGCGCCGCGCTCGAGCACCGGGACGGCGCCCGGAGATGATCGAGCTGGCGGGGATGAAGGTGGGCGAGGGGCAGCCGCTGCTCCTCATCGCCGGCCCGGATGTCATCGAGAGCGAGGAGCACGCGCTCCGCCACGCGGTGCTCCTGCGCGACCTGGCCGCCCGGCACGGCGTCCGGTACGTCTTCAAGTGCAGCTTCGACAAGGCCAACCGGACCAGCGGGAGCGCCTTCCGCGGGCCGGGCCTGGTGGAGGGGCTCCGGGTCCTGGCCCGGGTGAAGGAGCGGGCCCGGGTTCCGGTGCTGACGGACGTCCACGAGGTGGTGCAAGTCGGACCCGCCTCCGAGGTGGTGGACGTGCTTCAAGTGCCAGCGTTCCTCTGCCGGCAGACGGATCTGATTGTGGCGGTCGCCCGCACCGGCCGTGGAGTGAACCTCAAGAAGGGCCAGTTCGTCGCCCCGCTGGACATGGTGCAGGCGGCGCGGAAGGCGATGGACGCGGAAAACCCCAACGTCCTGGTCACCGAGCGGGGCGCCGCGTTCGGCTACCACAACCTGGTGGTGGACATGCGGGGGCTCGCCCTGATGCGCGGCGCCGGCCTGGCGGTCTGCTTCGACGCCACCCACTCGGTGCAGCTGCCGTCGGCGTCCGGCAACGCGAGCGGGGGAGAGCGGCAATTCGTCCCGGTCCTCGCCCGGGCCGCGGTGGCCGCTGGGGTGGATGCCATCTTCATGGAAGTGCACGAGAATCCGGAGGTTGCGCCCTGTGACGGGCCGTCCTCCCTCACCCCGGCCATGGCCGACGCGCTGCTCGGGCAGCTGGTCGCGATCCGGCGGGCTCTCGGTCAACCCTGAGCCGAGCTTCGTCGATCGAGCACCCCGTCGTTCAGAAAGCGAAGCGGGCTGAAATTCGTGGTCCGGCTGGCAGCTTGCCCTGCCGGCGGCGCCGGAGATCGCTGCGCAATCGATGGGCGCTTGACGGCGCTGCAACTTCCTGACGTGTTTCGGTTCCACGGCGATCCGAGGGGGAGAGGGCCGAATGGACCAGCTCTACACGACCCACGACATCAGCAGGCTGCTGCAGGTCGACCCGTCCACCGTGAGCAAGTGGATCGACCGCGGCATCCTGCTCGCCTTCCGGACTCCCGGAGGGCATCGGCGCGTCCGCAGCGGGGATCTGCGGAGCTTCCTGATCGCCCACCAGATGCCGCTCCCGGACGAGCTCGGCAGCGACTCGGTGAAGCTCCTGGTGGTGGACGACGAGAAGCCGGTGCTCGATGCGATGCGGCGGGCGTTCAAGTCGCACGGATCCGAGGTCGAGCTGACCACCACCTCCAGCGGAGTGGAGGCGCTGCTCCTGGTCTCGGAGCTGAAGCCGCACGGGATGCTCATCGACCTGAACATGCCGGACATGGACGGGTTCGAGGTCTGCCGGCGCATCCGGGCGCGGAAGCCGCTGGAGGGGGTGCGACTCATCACCATGACCGGACGGCACAACCCCGAGCTGGTGGAGCAGTCGCTCAAGGCCGGCGCGGTGGCCTGCCTACCGAAACCGGTCGAGGTGGAGACGCTGCTGGAGGTCTTCCGGGTGCCCCTGGGTCTGGGAAAGAAGGCGACGGGCTGACGCCTGCGGAGCCCCGCAGGGGAGCCACGTCCAAGCTCAGAGCTGAATGTCGCCGCTGCCGGCCTCGATGCGGCAGCTGCGTGCCTTTCTCCACCAGCTTGGCCACGACCAGACGCGAGAGGTCCTCCCCGGCGATGGAGAGGGTCAGGCCGTAGCTTGAGGGAGGTCAGTCGTCCTCGCGGGCGAGGTGTACGGTGGGGGGCCCGGAGGGGTCTCGCTCCACGTGGACGACCCACGGGCGGCAGCAGACGGGGCAGTCCTCCACGTACTGCTCGGCGGACATCCCCGTCGGCTCGACCTGCACCAGGACCCGCTCGCCGCAGTACGGGCACGGGACGCCCACGGCCACCCGGTCCGGTACTGCCGCGCGTCCCTCGAGCGGAAGCTCGACCTGCGCCGGCACCGGCTCCCGCAGGGCCAGCCGCTCCTGGAAGCCCAGCACCAGCGACTCCAGCGCCTCCACGTCGACCCCCGACACGCGCGAGGGGAGGCTCTCCAGCCGGCGACGGACCCGTCCGAGGATCGTCACCGCTCCATCGAGGCGCCCCTCGCTCCACACCAGCAGGGCGGCGGAGAGCTGGGCCAGCGCCTGGAGGAGGTTCCGCGCCTCGCCCTCGCTCCGGCGCCAGGCGGTCTCGAAGGCCTCGTGCGAGGCACGCCAGCTCCCGGTGCCCAGCAGGCGCGCACCGGCCAGCAGCTCGGGGTCGACCCCGGCCATGGCCCAGGGCCGCTCAGGCGCCCGGAGGCTCGGAGGAGAGGACCAGGTCGCCGCGGTGCATGAACTCGCCGTCGCTGAACGCGCCGTAGAACTCGTCCAGCATCGCGTCGAAGTCCGGGTAGCGCGACTCGCGCCGGTCGTGGGTCATCTTGTCGAAGATGGGGTCGAGCTTGCTGGGTACCTCGGCGTTCACCTCCGAGGGCAAGGGCGAGCGCCGGCCGGGGATGCCCCCGGTCAGCATCTCGTAGAGGAGGATGCCCAGGCCGTAGACGTCCGCCGCCGGACCGGGGTCCTTCCGGGTGATGAGCTCCGGGGCGAAGTAGCTGAGCGAGCCCGTCCCCACGAAGACCTGGGGCAACCCCTTGCCCGGCTCGACCTCGATGACCCGGCTGAGCCCGAAGTCGCCGAGCCTGGCGTTGCCGTAGCCGTCGTAGAGGACGTTCTCCGGCTTGAGGTTGTGGTGGGTCAGCCCGGAGGCGTGGGCGGCTCGCAGGGCGTAGGAGAGCTGTAGGAAGGTGCGGATCGACTCGCCGACCGGGAGGCTCTTGCCGCCCGCGCGCTCCAGGCGGTCACGCAGCGAGCTGGTCAGCAGCTCCATCACCACGTACGGCCGCGCACCGTCCATGGACTGGTCCACGATGCTCACCACCGCCGGGTGCCGCACGTGGGCCTGGGCGCACAGCTCGCGCTTCAGCCGCTTCAGGACCTCGCCGCGCTGGAGGAAGGAGAAGTAGCCGAAGATGTCCTTCAGCTCCTTGATGCACACCTCCGTCCCCAGCGCCAGGTGCTTGCCCCGGTGGACCGCGCCGAGCGGACCGCCGCCGATCGCCTCCCCCTTGGAGTAGCGGCCGTCGAGGTCCGCGGCGGGCTCGGCAGGAGCGGCGGCGCGGCGGAGCGGACGGGGAGCAGCGGCGGGGGCCGGGGCGGGGGGAGGATTCAAGTCGGCGGTCTCCACGGAGAGGTCGTCGGTCACGTTGTCGGTATCGAACGGGAGAGGGCCGTCGCTGATCGGCTCGTCCACCGGTGCCAGCTGCTCGCTGAAGAACTCGCCCACCTCGCCGCTGAACCGGTCGAGGTCTGCGCCGTCCACCACCCGCTCACCGGAGTCGGTCAGCTTGAGCTGCGCCTCGCGGTCCATGGCGATGTAGTGGAACTTGCGGAGGAAGAAGAAGTAGGCGTCGAACTCGAGGCTCACCGCCGGCTCCAGGGCGGTCTTCACCTCGGCCAGCTTGTTGGAGCGCCCCTGCTTGGAGTTGTCGCGCAGGTTCTTGAGGATGAAGAGAGCCTCGCCGCTCACCGTGTCGCGGTTAAGGATCGCTCGTGAGGCCGTGGTCATTCGTTACCCGGGTTGAAACGAAGGTGAGACTCTAGCTGATCCGCAGAAGGCGCTTCACGGTCTCCAGGACCTCGGCGAACTTCACCGGTTTGCGGAGGTACACCTCCACACCTTCTGCTCTCGCCCGCTGCTCCGCCTCACGCCCACCTCCGCTGATCGCCACCACAGGGATGTGGCGGAGCTTCGGCTCGGACCTGATCTTCTGGACGAGGGCGAAGCCGTCCATCACCGGCATGTACAGATCGGTCATCACCAGATGGAAGTCGCCTTCGGCGAGCGCCTGCAGGGCTGCATGCCCGTCCGCCGCGAAGTGGACCTCCATCGGCACCTTCCCCCGGAGCTCGGCGGTGGCGAGCTTCTTCAGGACGTAGCTGTACATCTCGACCACCAGCGGGTTGTCCTCCACCAGCAGCACCCTGAACCCGCCCTCCGGTGCCTCGGGCGCGCGGCTCGCCCGCCCACCCAGCACCGCGTCGAGCCGGCGGCGATCGGCCTCGTCGGGGACGCGGATGCCCACGCCCCCGGAGCTGTCCTCGCGTGCCGGCCGCACCCAGACCACCTCCCCCTGGAGCGCCACCGGCTCCAGCAGGCCGGGGAAGCCCACGGAGAGGCGAACGGGCTGGCCGATGGCAAACCGCTCCGAGGTCTGCACGAAGAGCCCGCCCCGGGAGAGATTCTCGGTGGCATCGAGGCAATCGGTGCGATCGCGGAAATTCACCCGGAGCACGAAGGGTGCGCGCGGATCGGCTCGCTTGTCTTCAGTGGCCATCAAGAATCCCCATCGTTGACAAGCGGTTGGGTCGTCCCTTACGAAGCGCGGGCCCCATGGCCTCGCCCCTTCTGACGGCCGAAGAGCAGCGGGTCTTCGACGACCGGCTCGCCGAAATTCTCTCGCACTACCCGGCGGACCGGAAGAGCGCGGCGATGCTTCCTGCGCTGCACCTGTTGCAGGGGATGAAGGGATGGCTCCCACCTGACGGGCTGGAGATGGTGGCCCGGAAGCTCGAGGTCTCCCCGGAGCGGGCCTACGAGGTCGCCACCTTCTACGTGATGTTCCACACCCGGAAGCCGGGCAAGTACATCGTGGACGTCTGTACCAACCTGTCGTGCAGCCTGTGGGGAGCGGAGGACCTGCTCGCCCATCTGGAGGCGAAGCTCGGGGTGAAGGCGGGCGAGAGCAACGCCACCTGGACCCTGCGCGAGGCCGAGTGCCTCGCCTCCTGCGGCACCGCCCCCTGCCTGCAGATCAACGAGGTCCACCACGAGAACCTCCGTTCGCGGGCTGCGGTGGACGCGGTCTTCGCCCAGCTCAAGCCCGCCTCGTAAAGGTCCGCAGGAGTCCCCCCGATGCCCCTGGCCGCCGAGAAGATCATCACCCGAAACTGGGGGCGTCCGAACTCCTGGACCCTGGACGCCTACCGGAACACGGGCGGCTACACGACCCTGGAGAAGGTGCTGGGCATGCAGCCTGCCCAGATCATCGACGAGGTGAAGCGCAGCAACCTCCGGGGCCGCGGCGGCGCCGGCTTCCCCACCGGGATGAAGTGGAGCTTCGTCCCCAAGGACAGCCCCAAGCCCAGGTACCTGGCGGTGAACGCCGACGAGTCGGAGCCGGGGACGTTCAAGGACCGCTACATCCTCGAGTACGACCCGCACATGCTCCTGGAGGGCGTCGCCATCACCTGCTTCGGTCTGGGCGCGCACACCGCCTACATCTACGTGCGGGGTGAGTTCCGTTTCCAGGCCGAGCGGCTGCAGAAGGCGATCGAGGAGGCGTACCGCGCCGGCATCTTCGGCAAGACGGTGCTCGGCCGTGACTTCCTGCTCGATTGCTACGTGGTGCGGGGGGCGGGCGCGTACATCTGCGGCGAGGAGACGGGGATGCTCGAGTCCCTGGAGGGGAAGAAGGGCTGGCCGCGTCTGAAACCCCCCTTCCCCGCAGTGGTGGGCCTCTTCGGCTGCCCCACGGTGGTGAACAACGTGGAGACCCTGGCCTCGGTGCCGGCCATCTTCCAGCGCGGCGCCGACTGGTTCGCCAAGCTGGGCCCGGACAAGTCGGGTGGCTCGCGCATGATCTGCCTGTCCGGCTCGGTGAACCGCCCGGGGGTGTTCGAGATCCTGATGTCCACCACGGTCCGCGAGCTCATCGAGAGCCCGGACTTCGGCCAGGGCATGCCCGCTGGCCGCAAGGTGAAGGCGGTCATCCCCGGGGGCTCGTCGGCCCCGGTGCTCAGCGCGGAAGAGCTGGACGTGGCGCTGGAGTTCGAGGCGCTCAAGGGGCTGCAGAACATGGCCGGCTCGGGTGGGGTCATCGTCATGGACGACGCGACCTGCCTGGTGCGGAGCCTGTGGCGGGTGACGCGCTTCTACGCCGAGGAATCCTGTGGCCAGTGCACCCCCTGCCGCGAGGGCACGCCGTGGATGACCCGGGTGCTGCGGAAGATCGAGGAGGGCCGGGGCGAGCCGGGGGACATCGAGACCCTGCTCAACGTGGCGCAGAGCATCGCCCCCTACCCTCCGATGGGACTGGGACAGACCATCTGCGCACTGGGCGACGCGGCGGCGCTCCCGGTGCACAGCTTCGTGGTGAAGTTCCGGCAAGAGTTCGAGGATCACATCCGGCTCGGGAAGTGCCCGTTCGGCGACAAGCCCTGGGGCCACTACGGAGCGATGACCGCGTGACCACCTTCGTCTTCTATTTCTTCGCCATCCTCACCGTGGTCGCCGCCGCGGGGGTCATCGCCGCGCGGAGCCCCATGTACTCGGCGATGTCCCTGGTGGGGACGTTCTTCTGCCTGGCCGCCATCTACGTCCTGCTGCTGGCGCACACCATCGCCGTGCTTCAAGTCCTGGTCTACGCCGGGGCGATCATGGTGCTGTTCCTCTTCGTGATCATGCTCCTGTCCCTCGGGGAGGCGGTGGGACCGGCGAAGGTCACCTTCCCGCGGGTGGTGGGTGGCATCGCCTCGGCGGCCCTCTTCGCGCTCCTGGTGGTCGCGGCCCGGCCCTTCGTCCCGGTGGGCGCGCAGCCGCCGCCCAGCTTCGGCACGCTCCAGTCGATCGGAGCGCAGCTCTACACGCAGTGGCTCGCGCCCTTCGAGGCGGTGTCACTGCTCCTCCTGGTGGCCATGGTCGGTGCGGTCGTGGTCGCCAAGTCCCGCGTCTGAAACGGGGGCATCGGTGGACGGCATCACCTTGCAGCACTATCTGTTCCTCGGCGCGCTGCTGTTCAGCCTCGGCGTGTTCGGCGTGCTGGTGCGCCGCAACGCGCTGGTGGTCTTCATGTGCGTCGAGCTGATGCTCAACGCCTCCAACCTGACCTTCCTCGCCTTCGCCCGCGATGCGGGGGTGGACGTGGGCCACCTCCCGGCGCTCTTCGTCATCGCCGTCGCGGCGGCAGAGGCGTCCATCGGCCTGGCGATCATCATCGCCGTGTTCCGCAGCCGCGGGACGGTGAACGTGGACGACATCCGGACGATGAGGCTCTGACCGACCGATGCTCGCGCTCATGTTCGACTTCCTCAACGCGCCCTACCCCTGGAGTCCTCAGGCGATCGCCGATCTGCTCTGGGTGATCGTCGCCCTTCCGCTGGCCGGCGCCTTCCTCTGCGGCGTGCTCGGCAAGTTCATGGGCCGGGCGAACGTGAACTTCCTCGCCTGCGCCACGGTGGGCGGCTCGTTCCTGCTCTCGGCGATCGCCATGTTCTCGGTGGGAACCCGCTCCACCGCGTTCACCTCCCCGGCCAGCGGCAACCCGGTCCAGTGGGCCCTCTGGCTGGACATCGGCCGCTGGTTCGCCGCGGGCGACTTCAGCGCGCACTATGGCTTCATGGTGGACCGGCTGACCGCGGCGCTGCTCCTGGTCATCACCGGCATCGGCTTCCTCATCCACCTGTACTCCACCGAGTACATGGAGCACGACGAGGGGTACTGGCGGTACTTCGCGTACCTCAACCTCTTCGTGGCCATGATGCTGACCCTGGTCATGGCCGACAACCTGGTCCTCCTCTTCGTTGGCTGGGAGGGGGTGGGGCTCTGCAGCTACCTCCTGATCGGCTTCTGGTACCAGGACACCGAGAAGGCCTTCGCCGGCCGCAAGGCCTTCATCACCAACCGCATCGGCGACTTCGCCTTCATCATCGGGATGATCCTCCTGATCCTGATGCTCCAGGCCACCGAGGCGATGGGAAGGGCCGGGCCAGGGCGGGGCAACTTCACCGACATCGGGCCGGCCCGAGCCTGGATCAGCGCGATGCACGAGCAGGGACCGCTGAACGTGGAGGTACTCCGCGGCTGGGCAGCCCGCATCCCTCCCGATCAGGGCGAGAAGACCCGGGGGTTGATGACCCTGGCCACCCCGATCACCGAGGGTTCGCTGAAGGGGAAGACCTACGGCCAGGTGCTGACCGCGGCGCTGCTGCTGCTGCTGATCGGGGCGACGGGGAAGAGCGCGCAGATTCCCCTCTACGTCTGGCTGGCGGACGCGATGGCCGGTCCGACACCGGTCTCGGCGCTCATCCACGCCGCGACCATGGTGACCGCCGGGGTGTACCTGTTCTGCCGGCTGAGCTTCCTGCTGGTCCTCTCGCCCACCGCGATGTTCTGGGTGGCGATGGTGGGAGCGCTGACCGCGGTCTGGGCCGCGCTGATCGCCTTCGCCCAGAACGACATCAAGAAGGTGCTGGCCTACTCCACCGTCTCCCAGCTCGGCTTCATGTTCATGGGGGCGGGTCTGGGGGTGTGGTGGGCCGCGGCGCTTCACCTCGTGACCCACGCCTGCTTCAAGGCCTGCCTGTTCCTCGGTGCCGGCTCGGTGATGCACGGCAACGCCGACGAGACCGACATCCGGCGGCTGGGCGGGCTCCGCAAGGAGATGCCCTGGACTTGGGCCACCTTCCTCATCGCCACCCTGGCCATCACCGGCATCGTTCCCCTGAGCGGCTTCTTCTCCAAGGACGCCATCCTGCACGGGGCGCACACCGCGGAGGTCGCCGGGTACCCGTACCTGGGCCACCTGGTCTACGGGCTCGGGCTGTTCGGGGCCCTGTGCACCGCGTTCTACATGACCCGGCTCTACGTCCTGACCTTCGAGGGCAAGCGGGCCGCGGACGCCAGGGTGCCCCACGCGCACGAGAGCGGCTTCCGGATGGTGTCGGTGCTGGTGGTGCTCGCCGCCCTCTCGGTGATCGGGATCGTCTGGGGCTGGCCGGAGCTCATCCCCGGTCCGCGCGGAGAGAAGGTGGCACTGATGGAGGGCTACCTCTACCCCGCCTTCCAGCTGGCAGAGGGGCTCGCCAGTCGCTTCCACCTGGTGGTGCACGAGCACGCCTCACCCTGGCCCGGGTTCGCGATCGCCTGGGTCATCGCGCTGGCCGGAGGCGGGGCGGGGTGGTTCGTCTACCGGCGCTGGCTGCCCGAGCGTGCCGGGCGCCCGCTGCCTGCGGCCATTGCCGTCTTCTGGCGCTGGGCCAGCCACAAGTTCTACGTGGACGAGCTGTACAACTTCCTGGTCATCCGGCCCTTCACCGCACTCTCCAACGTCCTCTACAAGGTGGTGGACGCCGGGCTCATCGACGCCGTGGCGGTGGGTGGGACCGCGGGGGCGCTGCGCAAGGCCGGGAGCTGGCTCCGCTACACCCAGACCGGTAACGCGCAGAACTACGCCACGGTGATGGTGGTGGGCATGCTGATCTCCATCGGGGTGGTGCTGACCTGGGTGCTGCGATGAGCACGCTCACTCCCTGGCTGATCACCGTGGTGATGTTCCAGCCCCTGGCGGCGGCGGCGGTGGTGGCCCTGCTGCCGCAGAACGAGAAGCGGCTGGTCCGGGCCTGGACCTTCCTGGCGATGTTGCTGAACTTCGGGCTGACGGTGCTCCTCTACGGGCTCTTCGAGCCCCGGGGAGCCGAGTTCCAGCTCGAGCAGCGCCTCCCGTGGATCCCCGACCTGGGCATCAGCTACCACGTGGGCGTCGACGGCCTGGCCGTCTCCCTGATGTTGCTCACCGGGTTCCTCGGGCCGCTGGTGGTGCTGGCCAGCTGGAGCTTCATCGAGTCCCGGGTGAAGAGCTTCCACCTGGCGCTGCTGCTCATCCAGTCCGCGATGCTGGGGACGCTGGCGTCGCTGGACGTCATCCTCTTCTACGTCTTCTTCGAGGCGATGCTCATCCCCATGTACCTGATCATCGGGGTGTGGGGCTCGGAGGAGCGGACGAAGGCGGCGATGAAGTTCTTCCTCTACACCCTCGCCGGCTCGCTGGTGATGCTGGTGGCGATCCTCGCGGTGTACTTCCTCGGTCAGCCCGCGGGCGCCCGAAGCTTCGACTACGCCACGTTCTACAACTCGCTCGCCCCGGCCAACCGCGAGCTGGCAGCCTGCTTCGCCGGGAAGGCCGTGAGCTGCGCCTCGCTCTCGCCGCTGGCCCAGGCGCTGCGGGTCTACGGCCCGTGGATGTTCCTGGCCTTCGCGCTGGCCTTCGCGATCAAGGTGCCGATGTTCCCGTTGCACACCTGGTTGCCGGACGCGCACGTGCAGGCGCCGGTGGCGGGGTCGGTCATCCTCGCCGGGGTGATGCTGAAGATGGGGACCTTCGGGTTCTGGCGCTACGCCATCCCCCTCTTCCCGGTGGCCGCGCAGCAGATGCGGGTGCCGTTCGCGGTGCTCTCGGTGGTGGGCATCGTCTACGGGGCGATGATGTGCCTGGCCCAGCGAGACGTGAAGAAGCTCATCGCCTACAGCTCGGTGAGCCACCTGGGGTTCTGCATGCTGGGCATCTTCGCCCTGACCGCCGAGGGAGCGAGCGGCAGCGCCTACCAGATGCTGAACCACGGGGTGTCGACCGGGGCGCTGTTCCTCCTCTTCGGCTTCCTCTACGAGCGGCGCCACAGCCGGGCGATCATCGAGTACGGCGGCATCGCCAAGAGCATGCCGGTGTTCGCCGCGCTGTTCCTGATCATCACCTTCTCCAGCATCGCGGTCCCGGGGACCAACGGGTTCGTCGGCGAGTTCCTGGTGCTGCTGGGGACGTTCAAGTCCACCCTCCTCTCGATGTGGCTGGGGGTCTTCGCCGCCACCGGGGTCATCCTCGGCGCGGCCTACATGCTGTGGATGGTGCAGCGGGTCTTCTTCGGCCCGCTGGTGCAGGTGGAGAACGCCCGGCTCACCGACGTGAACGGCCGTGAGCTGGCGGCCGCGCTGCCCTTGGTGGTGACGGTGCTGGTGATGGGCGTGCTCCCCGGCTTCTTCCTCGACCGACTCCAGACCTCCTCCCAGCGGTACGTGGCCCGGGCGCAGGTGGGCCTCGACGTGCAGATGCGCGACGAGGAGACCCGGATGACGGTGCTCCCGCTCCCCACTCCCTCACCGGTGGCGGCGCTGCCGCCCGGCACCTCCGCCCAGCGCTAGGCCCCCATGCTCGCTCTGCCCTCGCTGACCGCCGCCGACTTCTTGCCACTCTGGCCCGCGCTGATCCTCAGCGCCGGGGCGTGCCTGGTGCTCCTCTCCGAGGTGTTCCTCTCCTCGGCCTCGCGCACCTTCCAGGCGCCGCTCACCGTCGGCTCGACGGCGCTGGCGGGGGTGGTGGCCGGGGCCACGGCGCTCTCCGCCCCGAGGGAGGTGTTCCTCGGCTTCGCGGTGCTCGATCCGTTCGGGAGCCTGGTGACCCTGCTGGTCTGCATCGGGGTGGGGCTGTCGGCGCTGCTCGCCCCGGCGTTCCTCCGCGGCCGGCACGCCGAGCGCGGCGAGTTCTACGCGCTGCTGCTCTTCGGCGGGGCGGGGATGAGCCTGCTCGGGCTGTCCAACGAGCTGATCCTCCTCTTCATCAATCTGGAGATCCTCAGCGTCGCCACCTACGCCCTGGCCGCGTACCTGCGCCGGGGTCCCCGGCCGGCGGAGGCGGGGTTCAAGTACTTCATCCTCGGGGCGTTCAGCTCGGCGGTGCTGCTCTACGGGACGGCGCTGCTGTTCGGGGCGACCCGGAGCACCGTGCTCCCGCAGATGGCGGCAGAGCTGGCCCGCGTGTTCTCCGAGCCGAGCCTGGCCGACCGGCGCCCGCTGGCCTACTGCGGCCTGGCGCTGATCGGCGCGGGGTTCGGCTTCAAGATCGCCGCGGTGCCGTTCCACATGTGGACCCCGGACGTCTACGAGGGCGCGCCCACGCCGGTGACGGCGATGATGAGCGCGGCGGTCAAGGCGGCGGCGTTCGCGGCGATGGTGCGGGTGTTCCTGGTGCTGGGGCGCGGCATCCCCGGCGACGCACTGCTCAGCGGCTTCTCCACCCTGGCCCTGCTGACGATGATCGTCGGAAATCTGCTGGCGCTTCCGCAGCGGAACGTGAAGCGGATGCTGGCCTACTCGTCGATCTCCCACGCCGGCTACCTCCTGGTGGGAGTGGCCTCGCTGTTCGTCCGGAGCGGGAGCAGCAAGCGCGGCCTGCTGGGCGTGACCACGCTCGCCGCCGGCGCCACGCCGGACACCTCGGCGGCGCTGCGGGGCATCCTCTTCTACCTGCTGGCCTACACCGTGACCACGGTCGGGGCCTTCGGGGTGCTGGGGGCCCTGGAGCAGAAGGACGACGAGGTACGGGGCTTCGCCTGGGACCTGGACCGGCTCGCCGGCCTGGCGCAGCGGAAGCCGGCCTGGGCGTTCGCGATGGCGGTGTTCATGCTCTCGCTGGGCGGCATTCCCCCCATGGCAGGGTTCATGGGCAAGCTGCTCATCTTCCGCGCCGCGGTGGACGCCGGTCTGGTGGGCCTGGTCATCGTGGGCGTGCTCACCAGCGCGGTGGGCGCGTATTACTACCTGCGGGTGGTGGTCTACATGTACATGCGGCCCGCCCCCGAGGCAGGGGCGCTGCCCGAGCGCAGCTTCGCCACCGAGCTGGCGCTGCTGCTGAGCACCGCGGCGGTGGTGGTGCTGGGCGTGCTTCCGCAGCTGGCCGCCGGGTGGCTGTCACGGGGCGGGTCGGTGTTCCTGGGGCGGTAGCAGACGCGTGGGGGGTGGGGCAGCGGCGCTGCCCCACTTCTCGGCGAACGACCGTTGTCTCCCGGGCGTGGGGCGTGGCCTCCTCTGCCGCATGACCGCCCCCACCCCGTCCACGTTCGCCGCCGTGCTCCGTGCCGAGCTCACTCGCCGGTGCGCGAGGAACCCGAGCTACTCGCTCCGCGCCTTCGCCCGCGCGCTGGACACCGACCACGCGACGCTCTCGCAGATCCTCCGGGGCCGGCGCGCGCTCACCCGCGACACCATCGTCCAGCTCGGGGAGCGGCTGGGACTCGAGCCGGCGCGGATCGAGGCCTTCGTCCGCGATGCCGCCGCGGCCCGGGCGGGCCCTCCGGGCGCGAGCGCCGCCCTCGACGCCGCGGCCATCCTCGCCGAGCCGCTCCACCACCAGCTGCTGGCGCTGGTCCACACCGAGGACTTCCGCGGAGACTCGCGCTTCCTCGCCCAGGTGCTGGACACCACGCCGGATGCGATCAACGTCCTGCTCCAGCGCCTGCTCCGCTTCGGGCTGCTGACGATGAACGAGGGGAGCTGGCGCGACGTGACCGGCGCCGGCGAGCTCGATCCCGACGGATTCGAGCGCGCCGTGTGGGAGCAGGCCGCAAGGCGCGTGGCAGGCGCCGCCACGGGGGAGCCCACCGCCCCGACCGCGGGGGACGTCAGCCCGCACCCGGTGCGCAAGTTCCAGATCCTCGCCCGGGACCCGGACGCGACCGCGGCCTTCTACCAGCGCCTCTTCGGCTGGACCGTGCACCGGGCCAACGCGCTCGGGTACCGGGAGGTCTCCACCGGCCCCGACGGAATCGAGGGTGGCATCTGGCCCACGCCTCCGGAGGGCAAGCCTCTGGTGCAGCTGTTCATCGAGGCGACCGAGCTGGAGGACACCGTCGAGCGCGCCCACGGCCTCGGCGCGCAGGTCATCGTCCCCCCGCAGGCGCTCCCCGAGGGCGACGCGCTCGCCATCCTCGCCGACCCCGAGGGTCGGCCCTTCGCGGTCTACAGCCGGGGACCGGGGCGGCGCGGATGAGCACGGCGTGGCTCGCGCTCGGATCCGTCCTTCTCGCCTCGCAGCCGCAGGGCACCGGTCTCGAGCAGCTCCAGGCCGCTCGCCGGGCGGTGATCGACGCCGACCTTCACGGTGACTGGACGGCGCTGATCGCCGCGCGAGAGCAGCTGACGAAGCTCTCTGGCGTGCCCGGGCTCCGCGGCCTGGTGGAGTACGAGCTCGGGTACGCGGACTGGCGGCTCTCGTCGCTCGCCTACCTCGGCGCGGGGAAGGACGCGCAGATGGAGCTGATGCTCCGGGCCGCCGCCGAGCTCCAGGCGTCCGTCGCCGCGCGCCCCGACTTCGCCGACGCGCAGGCGCTGCTCGCCTGGGTGGCGGGGTCGGCGCTGGGGACGGACGCAGAGCGAGGCGCTCCGCTGGGCCGGCTCATCCAGCCCGCGTGGAAGGCTGCCGCACCAGCGGTGGCCTCGAACCCCCGGGTCGCGCTGCTCCGGGCGATGTCCACCACCTTCGCCCCTCCAGCACACGGCGGGAACCGGGAGCGGGGACTCGAGCAGTGGAAGGCAGCCGCCGCGCTGTTCGAGAAGGGAGCGCGCGGGGACCCGGAGCTGCCGATCTGGGGGCGGGCCGAGAGCCTGGGCTGGCTCGGAGGAGCGCTCCTCGCCGGAGGAGACCCGGCCGGGGCGGTCAGGTGGTTCGAGCGGGCGCTCGCCGTCCGGCCGGACTTCTGGTGGGTCCGGACGCTGGGGCTTCCTCAGGCACGCCGGGCTGTGGTCGCCTCCGTACGGACGGCGGGCGCCCAGCCCGCCGGGAGGACGGGCATGGACGAGGCGATGCGCGGCATCGAGGCGCTCCGGCGGCGCGACGAGGCGGCGAGCAAGGCGTACGACGTGAAGGCGCTGGCCGAGCTCTGGACGAAGGATGCGGTGGCGCTGCCCCCGGGCGGACCGGTGAAGCGCGGACCCGAGCTCCAGGCGGACCTGGCGAAGATGGCGGAGGCAGCCCGGGGCACGGAGGTGCTCGACTACCGAGAGGTGTTCGAGGAGACGCTGGTCTTCGGCGACACGGCCGTCGAGTGGGGCCACATCGAGGGCAGCGAGCGAGACCGGTCCACGGGGAAGGTCACCACCAGCCGCTTCCACCTGATGCGGATCCTCAAGCGCGTCGAGGATGGCAGCTGGAGAGTGCACCGGAGCATCTTCGCCCCGGCGGGGTGAGTCACGGGGGCGCGAGGCCGCCGCACGCTCCTCCGGCCGCAGACCCGGATGGCCGCGTGCCCACGCTGATCCGAGATCCACAGCGCGAGAAGAGGAGCCCTGCAGCGCAAGGTTTCGCGAGCGCGGTTCCAGGATCATTTTGGAACGGTCGGGGCGGAGGGATGGATCAGCCCCGGTGGGTGGAGCTGAGCACCCGGTGCAATGGAGCGGGGCTTGACTCGTCTACAGACGTAGTATTACATCTGTCGACGAAGCCGAGAGGAGCTCGCATGCCCGACGCCACGCAGCTCACCGACCTCCAGATCGCGCTGTTGCGCGTGCTCTGGGCCCGGCGGGAGGCCACCGTTGCCGAGATCGCCGAGGCGCTCCGGCCCGGCCGTGACCTGGCCCCCACCACCATCGCCACTCTGCTGAGTCGCCTGGAAAAACGCGGGGTTGTGGGTCACACCGCCCAGGGTAGGCAATACGTCTACCGGGCGCGCGTCTCGGAGGGCGAGGTCCGCCGCTCGATGGTGAGCGGGCTCACGAATCTGATGTTCGGGGGTGACGTGGCGGCGCTCATGAGTCACCTGCTCGACGTGGGCAGCGTCCGGCCGGGCGACCTGGAAAAGGTGCGCACCCTCATCGCCGAGGCCGAGGGCCGCAAGGGAAAGCGGGGCGTCCGATGAACGCCGACGACCTCGGGGCGCTCCTGTCCCTGGCGGCCACCCTCGGGGCGGCCTGGCTCCTCACCTATGCCGTGCACAGCACCGCCCTGATCGGCACCGTGTGGCTCGCCGAACGGGCGGGGCTCTTGCGCTCGCTCCGGCTCCGCGACCTCGCGTGGCGCACCGCGCTGGTGGGGGCGCTCTTCACCGCGACGCTCCAGCTGGCGGCGGGGCTGACCCCCTTCGGTGGGGCGGCGGAGCTCAGCACGCCCGCCCTGCCGGCCATCACCCATCCGTCCACCGAGCCGGAGACCCCGCGGATGGCCATCGTGCGGGTCCGGAAGCATCCGGCACCCGCCATTCCCTGGACGGAGACCCCGCCGGCCGCCCCCACGGCCCCGACGTCGGCCGGCTCCGCCGACACGATGCCGAACGCTCCGCCTGCGCCCGCCCCGGGGCACGCGGTCGCCGTCCCCCGGCTGTCCCCGGCCGGTCTGGCCTTCCTGGGCTGGGCCGTGGTGGCGAGCGCGTTCCTGCTCCGGCTCGCCGTGCTCCGGGCACGGCTGCTCACCACCCTGGGGGATCGCGCGCCAGTGGTGGACCCGCTGATCCGGGCCCGGCTCGAGGGCCTGTGTCGGGACGTGGGCCACGCCCGAGCCATCCGGCTCACCACTGCCGAGGGGCTCCGCAGCCCCGTGGCCCTGGGCTGGTCCGAGATCTGCCTCCCCGCCGAGGCGCTCCTCGAGCTGGACGGCGCCCAGCAGCGCAGCGTGCTCGCGCACGAGCTGGCGCACCTCCGGCGACTCGACCCGGTGTGGCTGGTGGTCGGCTCGGTGCTCGAGCAGCTCTTCTTCTTCCAGCCCCTGAACCGGATGGCCCGCGCCCGGATGCAGGAGGTGGCCGAGTTCCTCTGCGACGACTGGGCGGCCGCCCGGAACGGCTCGGGGCTCGACGTCGCCCGGGGGCTGGCCTCGGTCGCGGCCTGGCTCGACGGGCGGGCGCCGCGCGTGCCGCTCGCCGGCATGGCCGAGCACCCCAGCCAGCTCCTCGCCCGGGTCACCCGGCTCCTGGAGCGGGGCGGGGACGAGGTGGATCGGCTCCGACCCTGGCACGTCGGCGGGATGGCCCTGCTGCTCCTGCTGACGGTGTTCCTCGCCCCTGGGGTGCGCGCTGCCCCCGAGCGGGTGCCACCCTCACAGCCCCGCGGCATGATCGCCGTCCAGTCGCTGGACCGGGAGATGCTCGACGCCGTGCCCGACGACGCTGCACCCGGAGGCGAGGTGCCGGCGCCGGATGTCCGCGCCACCCCCGCCCCGCGGGAGGACCCGGCGCGGACGCCGGCCCCGGCCCGGGTGCCCGAGACGGCGCCCCCGGCATCCACCAAGGGGACGGCGCCTGCCCCGCGGACCCGCACCGTCGAACAGCCCAGCACCCTGCTCGACGCGACACCCACTGCTGGGCCGGTCACCGCGCCCGCCATCGGGCCGCTCCTGGCGCTCGCCGAGCCGGTGCCGCCGGCCGCCCCGCGCGCGCCGGCCCCGCCCAGGCCGCCCGCGCCGCCCAGCACGGTGGACGTCGAGCGGATTCGCCGCGATGCCCAGCGCATGGCGCGCGACGCCCAGCGTCAGGCCCACGAGTCCGCCCGCCGGGCCCGGGCGAAGGCCCCTGGCCGGCACGGCAGCGGCGGCACCCCGGCCGACCCGAAGACCGTGGATGCGCTCATCGGCGCGCTGAAGGACGGCGACCCGGGCGTGCGCCAGGCGGCAGCGGAGTCGCTCGGGCGTCTCGGCGACCCGCGGGCGGTGGACGCCCTCTCCGCGCTGCTGGGTGACGCCAACGTCGAGGTGCGCCGGAGCGCGGTCGAGGCGCTGGGGAACATCGAGGACCCGAAGGCCATCCCCGCCCTGACCCGTGCCGCGGGCGACGCCAACCCCACGGTGCGCCGCGAGGCCGCCGAGGCACTGCTCTCGTTCGACGAGCCGGCCGCGGGCGAGCCGCTGATCAAGCTGCTCGGCGACAGCGACCCGCGGGTGCGACTCACCGCGATGGAGGGTCTTTCCCACCGCGGCGACCGGCGGGCGCTGGGCCCCCTCTCGAAGCTGGTGAAGGACCCCAACGTGGAGATCCGCGCCCGAGCGGTCCGCGCTCTGTCGCGGTACCGTGACCCGGCGGCGCAAGACGGGCTGCTGGCCGCCCTGAAGGACGAGAACGCCGAGGTGCGCGCCGCCGCGGCCGCCGGCCTGGGTGAGCTGGAGCTGAAGTCGGCCCCGCAGGGGCTGCTCGACGCCACCCGGGACCCGAGCGCCGACGTGCGCCAGGAGGCCGCCGAGGCGCTGGGGCAGATCCACGACCCGAAGGTCGTGCCGCAGCTCAAGGCCCTGCTGGAGGACGCCGACGCCGACGTGCGCGGCGCTGCAGTGGAAGCGCTCGCCGAGATCCGCGACGGCGCGGCGCTCCAGGCGCTCATCGCCGCGATGCAGAGCAAGGACGTCACCGTCCGGCGCGCCGCGGCCCAGGCGCTCGGCCAGAGGGACTGATGCGCGCCCTGCTGGTGATCTCGGTGCTGGCCGTGCTGGCCGGCGCCGCCGCGGCGCGTGCACGGGCACCCCGGCACCACTCCGGACGGGGGCTGCGCACGGCGACCCGTCCGGGACCTGGCGAGCCGGAGGTGCGCGCCGCGCTCGAGGCGCTGCGTTCGGGCGACGCCCGGCTCTGCACCCTGGCCGTGGACCGGCTGGAGCACGGCGGATGGGACTGGCAGCGGCAGCGCCTCGCCGGGGAGGACGCGCTCCCCACCCTGGCGCGGGGTCCGGTGAAGGCGCCGGCCGTGCTCGCCTTGCTGGCCGATGCGCTCGGAGACCCGCGAGCGTGCGTGCGGCGCGCCGCCGCCATCTGGCTTGGCAACAGTCCGGCACCGGAGGCGGTCACCCGGCTCACCACCGCCCTGCGCGCGGACGCTCCGGCGACCCGCGAGGCGGCGGCGTTCGGGCTGGGTGTGCACGCAGACGGAGCGGGCCGTGAGGCCCTGCTGACCGCGCTGCGGGACGGGACCCCGGCGGTGGCCGTCGCCGCGGCCTGGGCGCTGGGCCGCTCCGGGGACCCACGCAACACGGGCGGCCTCCGGGGAGCGCTCCAGCACGCCGATGCCGGGGTGCGGCGGGCCGCGGCCGAGGCGCTCGGGGCGTCGGAGGATGCCGCGGCGGTGGACCCGCTCCTGGCGCGCCGGGCAGACCCCGACGCCTCCGTCCGGGCAGCGGTGGCCTCGGCGCTGGGGGAGATGGAGGACCGGAAGGCGGTCCCGGCACTGGTCGGGCTGGCCACCGACCGCGACCCGGACGTGCGGAGCGCTGCGCTGGAGGCGCTGGCCCGGCTCGAGGACCCGAGGGCGCTGGAGGTCGCTCGGGGCGCGCTCGCCGACGGCATCCCCGAGGTGCGTCGGGCGGCGCTGCGGACCCTCGCCGCGCTCGAGGATCCCCGGACCCTGCCCGCCCTCTCCTCCGCACTCGGCGACTCCGAGCCGGAGATCCGCGCCGAGGCTGCCCAGGCCCTCGGCCGGATGGAGGACCCGAAGGCGGCGCCGGCACTCTCCAGGGCGGTCAAGGACACGGTTCCGGACGTGCGGGCGACGGCCGTGGAGGCGCTCGGCGCGCTGGACGGGCTGGGGAGCGTTCCCGCCGCGTTGCTCGACGCCTCCCGCGATCCGGTGCGCGAGGTGAGGACCGCGGCGGCCGAGGCGCTGCGCGGATTCTCACGGGACGAGGCGGCCGCGCGGCGGCTCACGGCCCTGGTGCACGACGAGGACCGGGCCGTTCGACGGGCGGCGGCGGAGGCGCTGGTCCACGTCGAGTCGCCCGAGGCACGGGCCGCCCTCCGAGCCGCGCTCGGCGACAGCGACAGCGAGGTGAGGCGCGCGGCGGCGCGGGGCCTCGGCCGGGACTGAGCAAGGTCGCTGGCGCGCCGCTGCGCGCGTGAGCCTGGACGCCCGGCGCCCCTGCGCCGCTCCGTGAGCCTCCCCCTGGTGCGGGGGGTTCCGCAGGCGTCCCCCTGCCGCGGGGGACTGACCGAGCGCGGCAGGCGACGTGCGGCGACCCGCGCCGGACGCCCGGACCGACGGTCAGTGGACCGTGCCGGCCTCGGTTGGCCGGCCGCGCATCGTCACTGCCCGTTCAGCAGCCGGCGCCGGCGCTCCCGCAGCACCGCGGCGAGCTCGTCCACCGCCGGAGCCTGGTCCGGGTCCGGCGGTTCGCTCGCCTCCTGGACGGCCACCGGCGTGGCGGTGCTCCCGTCGACGGGGGTCTTCGACGCCTGGATGCGGAAGTGGAGGCGGTACTGGCGCTCGCAGCGGGAACCGCAGAACCATCCCGCGCCGGCGAGGAGGACTCCGCCCGAAGCACGGAGCTGCTCGTCGGTCTCCCCGGCAATCAGGGTGCGGCATCCGGTGCATTGCTTGCCCTTGGGCACTGCTGGCTTCGACGTCCGTGACCGGAACCACTTCACCACCACGGCAGGCTCCATCTCCCCGCTCCACGGACAACAGTGCCTCGGCCGTGCCGCGCGCCACAATTGAGTCACCGCGCTCCCCAGCGGCGCGACCCACCGGGGTCCAGAGGACCTTTGGTCCCGACCCACCCGCTGGCCTCGGACCCACCCCCACGACGCCGCGCTTCCCTGATTTCCTGGTCCTGCCGGACGCCGGTGTGGATGCCGAGCGAGGCAACGGGTGATGCCCGGAAAAGAAGCAGCCCGGCAATCCGCGACGGACGCCGGGCCACAGGCCTTCTACGACGAGCTCGCTCTTTCTCGTCTGAAGCGGTGGGGGGGAACCTCTTCAGAGAGCCAAGCGAACCCGGAACGCCAGATAACGGATTGCACCCCCTTTGACAACGGGTGACAACTGCGTGACGCACCTCTCGGGGCTGCCGGACGGAAATTTTCATCGCCGCTGGCAGGTGATGTTCTACCGGGAACTTGCGTCCGGCCCTACGGGCCCGTGGCCGCTCCCGCCATCTGGAACAGCGTGCCGTAGAGCGCCACCAGGAGCACCGCGCTCGCCAGGACGGTCAGCGCAAAGGCGAGCACGAGCACCATCCGCCGCCGCATCAGGGGCTGGGGGACAGCGAGCGCGTAGGCGACCAGGGCCAGGGGCAACAGCCCGAGCGCCGCCGGCATCCACCCCTGTAGCACCGCGCCGGCGAAGGACGGACCGGTGGTCCCGAGCGATTCGGAGAGCCGCCGGTACATCGGCACCACGAGCAGCGGCACGCCGAGCGACAGCAGCCCGGACCCGGCCACGACCAGCACGCCGATCCAGTCCAGGACCGAGAGCCGGGTCAGCGAGGTGTCCTCCGGGCGGGCGGTGGGCAACAGGCGTGCTCCCTCCGGAGGCGACTCTAGTCGAGTGTCTGCCGGTAGCCGCGAATGGCCAGTGTGCCCACCACCACCGAGAAGAGGACCAGCGGGTACAGGTGCGGCAGGACATCCGCCAGCCCGTTCCCCTTGAGGAGGATGCCGCGGATGAGCCGCAGCGCGTGGGTGAGGGGGAGCGCCTCGCCGAGGATCCGCGCCCAGCGGGGCATGCCGGCGAAGGGGAACATGAAGCCGGAGAGCAGGATGGAGGGGAGGATGAAGAACACCGCCATCTGCATCGCTTGGAGCTGGTTCCGGGCGAGCGTGGAGAAGGTGAAGCCGACGGCCAGGTTGGCGGCGATGAACAGGCCGAGGCCGAGGAGGAGCAGGGGCACCGAGCCCTGCACCGGCACCCGGAACACACCGACCGCCGCGGCGAGGATCAGCGCCACCTGCACGTAGCCGAGGAAGATGTAGGGGACGATCTTGCCCAGCATCACCTCGAGTGGGCGGACCGGCATGGCGAGGAGATTTTCCATCGTGCCCCGCTCGCGCTCGCGGGTGACGGCCAGCGCGGTGATGACCACCAGGGTGAAGGTGAGCAGCGTCCCGATGAGGCCGGGCACGATGTTGTAGGCGGTGATGCCTTCGGGGTTGTAGCGGCGGTGCACCCGCCACTCGAAGGGGGTGGAGCTCGGCGTCGCGCCGGTGAGATCACGGGCGAGCAGACCGGGGCCGAGCCCCGCCGCGGCGGCGAAGGCGCTGCTCACCGCGGTGGGGTCGGTGGCGTCGGCGGCGAGCAGGACCGGGGGCCGCTCGCGGCGCTCGACGGAGCGGGCGAAGTCCACCGGCACCTCGAGCACGAAGAGCACGTCGCCGCGGGCCATCGCACGCTCGGCCTCGGCGGGAGAGACCGGCGGGGAGATGTTGAAGTACTCGGTGGCCCGCATCGCCTCGACCAGCGAGCGTGCCGGACGTGAGTCGTCGGCCATCACCAGCGCAGTGGGCAGGTGCTTGGGGTCGGTGTTGATGGCAAATCCAAAGAGGAACAGCTGCACCAGGGGCATGCCCATCATCAGGGCCAGGGTGAAGCGGTCGCGCCGGGCCTGGATCAACTCCTTCTGCAGCACGGCCACGAAGCGACGGAAGGAGAGGTTCATCCGGCGAACCTCCGGTCCGAGAGCAGGTGGATGAAGACGTCCTCCAGCGACGGCGGCTCCTCCACCCAGGTGAGCCCCTCCCGCGTGCGCCAGGGGGCGAGGGCCGCCTCCAGCGCGGCGCGGCGGGTGCCGCTCACCCGGAGCGTTTGCCCGAAGACCGCCACCGACTCCACCCCCGGCGTGCGGCCGAGCGCGGCGGCCGCCTCGGCGAGCCCCTCGCCGGTTCCGACGAAGGTGATCAGGCCCGAGCGGGCGACGACGTCGGATGCGGAGCCCTCGACCACCAGCTTTCCGCCGGAGAGGTAGACGATGCGGTGGCAGCGCTCGGCCTCGTCCATGTAGTGGGTGCTGACCAGCACCGTGATGCCCCGGGTGGCGAGCAGGTGGATGAGGTCCCAGAACTCACGGCGCGCCTTGGGGTCGACTCCGGCGGTGGGCTCGTCGAGCAGCAGGAGCTCGGGCTCGTGGAGGACGCAGGCGGCGAGCGCGAGCCGCTGCTTCCATCCGCCCGAGAGCTGGCCGGCGAGCTGGGTGCGCCGGTCGGTCAGCCCGGCCTGCTCGAGGACGGCGTCGATGCGTCGCGGGCGGTCCGGAAGCTCGTAGAGCCGGGCCACGAAGTCCAGGTTCTCCTGGACGGTGAGGTCCTCGTAGAAGGAGAAGCGCTGGGTCATGTAGCCGACGCGGCGGCGAATCCGGGGGGCGTCCTTGCGGACATCGAGCCCGAGGCAGGTGCCCTCGCCGGCGTCGGGGGTGAGCAGGCCGCAGAGCATCCGCAGGGTGGTGGTCTTCCCGCTGCCGTTGGCCCCGAGGAAACCGCAGATCTGGCCCTTCGCCACCCGGAGGTCGAGGCCCTGCACCACGGCACGATCGCCGAAGGACTTGCGCAGCCCACGCACGTCGATGGCCAGCGGCGCGGCGGAGGTCATTTGACCACCTGGACGTCCAGCGGCTGGCCAGGGTGGAGGCCCTGCAGCGCGGACGAGCGCGCCTCCACCAGGTACACCAGCTTGCTCCGGGCGTCGCCGGCGTAGACGACCGGCGGGGTGTACTCGGGCTTGGGCGAGACGTAGCTCACCCGGGCATCGAGCGAACCGGAGCAGCCGTCGCAGCGCACCCGCACCGGAGCGCCGATGCGGACCGAGGCGAGCTGCGGCTCGGGGACGAAGAAGCGGACGCGGAGCGCCCCGTCCGGCAGGAGCGAGAGCACGGAGGCTCCCGCGGGGACCATCTCCCCGGCGCGGTAGTAGGTGTCCAGCACCCTGCCCGGGGCGGGGGCGGCGGCCGAGCGCTGCTGCAGCTTCCACTCGGCCGAGGCCAGGGCGGCACGCGCCATCTCCGTCGCCGCGCGCTGGGCCTCGACTTCCTGCACCCGACCCACCGAGATCTGCAGGCTCCGGAGCCGGGCCTCGGCGGAGCGCAGGCGGGCGGCGGACTGGTCGCGGTTGGAACGGGCGAGGTCGAGGCGCTGCTGGGTGGAAGCGCCTTCCCTGGAGAGCTGTTCGGTGCGCCGGAGGTCGGACTCGGCCAGCTCGAGCGCGGCCTTCGCCTCGCGCACCTGGCCGAGCGCGGCGTCCAGGTCGGCGGGGCGGCCTCCGGCCTCGAGGTTCGCCAGCAGTGCCTGGGCCTGGGCGAGCTTCGCCGCCGCCTCGTCGCGCGCCGCGCGCTCGGCATCGCAGTCCTGGGTGAAGAGGAGCGTTCCGGCGTCCACCGTGTCGCCGCGCTCGACGGCGAGCCGGGTGAGGATACCGGTGGTGAGCGGCGCGACGCGGGTCTCGTCGGCCTCGGCCCAGCCATGGAAGACGCCGTCGGCGCGGGTGCATCCGGCCAGCGCCCCGATCGCGACCAGCGTGGCTGCAGCCTTCATGACCGATCTCCGGGGGCGGCGGCGAGGCCGCGCAGCAGATTTTCTCGATGCGCCTCGAGGACGGCCCGGCGGTCCAGGACCAGGTCGGTATGCGCACCGAACGAGTGCTTCCACATGGCGAGCAGCAGCACCGGGGCCATGACCAGCGGGACCATGCGGTGCGGATCCACTTGCCGGAACTCACCCCGCGCAATCCCCCGTTCGATGACCCGCTCGAGCAGCCGGAAGGCTCGCCGGAGCACCGAGATCCGCGTAGAGACGCGCGAGCTGCGGGAAGTTGCCGGACTCGGCGATCAGGAGCTTCACCACCCCGGTGAGCGGGGTCTCGAGCACCGTGCCCAGGAGCTCGAAGAGGGCGCGGAAGAGCTCCGGGGTCGGGCCCTCGAACGCGTCGACCATCTCCTCGGCGCGGTCGATGTTCGGAGCGATGGCCTCCCGGACCACCGCCTCGAAGAGCTGCTCCTTGCTCTCGAAGTAGAGGTAGACGGTCCCCTTGCTGACCCCGGCCACGGTGGCGACGTCCTCCAGCCGCGTCGCGGCGAAGCCCCGGTCCGAGAAGAGCTGCAGGGCGGCGGCGACAATCTCCGCTGGCCGCGCCTCCTTGCGCCGCTCCCATCGCTTGGGTCCCTGCGTCCGTTCCATATAACTGACTGGTAAGTTATTTGACTCAGGACCGCAAGTCATCTTTCAAGTCACTGATTTTACGGCCTCCTGGTGGGGCGTAAGGGGTCGACAGAAGGGTCGACAGAGGTGTCTGACACCTCAATTCGGGGAATTCAGGCGCGGCGGAGCAGGCGCTTGTCGCCCACCCGGAGGGTGACCTTTTCCCGGTCGAAGTACTCGGACAGCGGGATGACGAACTTCCGGCTGCCCCCGACCAGCTCCTTGAACTGCTGGGTGGTGATCTCCCGGTGCTCGGTGAGGTGTGCCACCAGGCGCTGCTTCAGCTCGGCGAGGGCGGAGGCGGCAAAGCACAGCTCCTCGGTGACCTTCACCACCGTGTGGTCGGCGATCGGGCCCTGCAGCAGACCGGCGATCCGCTCGGCGGGGAGCGAGAGCATGCGACCGATCTCGGCGAGTGTCGGCGGGGCGAGCGCACCGGCGGCGATGGCCGCCACCGCCTTGGTGCGGGCCGCCTCCTCGTCGAGCGACAGGCTCCGACCCCTCCCCTTCAGCCGCAGCCCCTCGCCGATGGCCTCCACCGCCCCGCGCTCGGCCAGCGCCGCGACCAGACGCCCCAGCAGCCGGGGATCGAGGTCGGCCGAGAGCCGCTGGCGGAGCTCCTCGCGGTGCAGCGCATCCTCCAGCGGCGCCCGGTCGTGGAAGGACTGGAGCAGCGCCAGGGCACGAGACTGCAAGGCGGCGAAGGTCTCCCCGGCGAGGTAGAGCCGGCGCTCGCGATCCACCAGCAGCACCTGGCCCTTGCTGCTCAACACGTCCAGCGCGCGCTGGACCGTCCGGGGCGCGCTGGCGGTCCGGACGGCGAGCTCCCCCGCCGTCATCCCCCGGTACCCCGACTGCCGCGCCAGCCAGACCAGGCGCGCGTCGAGGTCCTCGCCACGCATCGGCGCGAGCAGCTCGGCCGCGCCGCGACGGCGACGCGGAGCGCCGATGGTCAGCACCCGTCCGCCGGCGAGCGTCGCCCCGCGACCGGGCAGCGGCCTGGCCCCGCGGAGGATGAAGCGCTGACCGGGCAGCGCCGCCACCGGGGCCTGCAGCCGGAGCTGGGCCAGGCCCGTCTCGCCGGGGGCGAGCTCCGGCAGGTCGAGCAAGGTCAGCCGGGCCTCGACCTGGGCCGTCCCCAGGTGGAGCAGGAGCGTCTTGCGGCGGGGAAGCGGCGCCTCGGCGGCCGGGAGCAGGGTGAGCTCCACGTCGAGCGAGCGGGTCTCGGGCAGCTCCCCCGCCCGCACCAGCACCATCCCCCGGCGGACGTCCTGCGTGGCCACGCCCGGCAGGTTCACCGCGGTGCGCTGCCCCGCCGAGCCCCGCGGGACGGTCTGCCCGTGGGTCTGCACCCCGCGCACCCGGAATGGCCCCGGTAGCCCGGGGAGCAGCGCCACCGAGGCCTCCGGCTCCACCGTGCCGGAGAGGAGCGTGCCGGTGACCACGGTCCCGAATCCCTTGATGGTGAACGCCCGGTCCACGGGGAGAAAGAGCGGTCCGTCGGCCGGGCGGCGCTGCACGCTCGCCGCGGCCCGGCCCAGCGCGGCCCGGAGCGCGTCCAGCCCCTCGCCGCTCCTTGCCGAGACCGGCACCACCTCCGCCTTCTCCAGCACGCTGCCGGCGAGCAAGGTGGCCAGGTCGGCATCGAGCAGGGCCCGCCAGTCGTCGCCCAGGCCGGCCAGGAGGTCCGCCTTGGTCAGCGCCACCACGCCGGCCCGGACGCCGAGGAGCTGGCAGATGTCGAGGTGCTCGCGGGTCTGGGGCATGACCCCCTCGTCCGCGGCGACCACCAGGATGGCCAGGTCCACGCCCCCCGCCCCGGCGGCCATCGCCTTCACGAAGCGCTCGTGACCCGGCACGTCCACCACGCCCGCCTCGGTGCCGTCCGGCAGGGCGAGGTGCGCGAAGCCGAGCTCGAGGGTGATGCCCCGGCGCTTCTCCTCGGGGAGCCGGTCGGTGTCGATGCCGGTGAGCGCCTTCACCAGCGAGGTCTTGCCGTGGTCGACGTGCCCGGCAGTGCCGATGATCACGCCCGCGACCGGGCGCGCCGCGACGCAGGCTCCGGGTCCGCTTCCGGTGCGAGGTCGAAGCGGCCATCCTCGGTGACCGGACCGTAATCCCAGGGGAAGACCAGCGGCCCCTCCATCACCAGCACCGTCCAGTCGGGTGAGGCGCCCTGGTCGCGGCTGAGCAGGGTCGCGGTGCGGATCTGCCGGGCACCGGCCTTCCTCGCCAGGTCGACGGCCCGCCGCAGCGTCATCCCCGAGGCGATGACGTCGTCGACCAGGAGGATGCGCGCGCCCTTCACCTCGCGCGGCATGGCCATCACCTTCGGCATCCGTCCGGTGAGCGGATCGCGGGTGCGGCCCAGGATCCGCACCGGGTGGAACGGCCTGCCCAGCGCGCTGGCCAGCGCCGAGCCGACGTAGATGCCTCCCGGGGCGATGCCCACCACCAGGTCACAGGTGTATGCGGCGGAGATCTCCCGGGCCATGGCCTGCACCGCGCCGTCGAACTGGGCCCAGCTCATCTCCCGCACCAGGTGGCGCGGACCGCTGCGGTCATGTCCGAGCAGGCCCCGGGGGAGCTCGCTCTGGGGCGAGAGGGGCAGCTGGGGGGGCTCGGGACGGCGGCGAGAGGATCGAGGAGACATGAACGGCCCACGAGCCTAGCCCGACGACGTGCTGCCAGGGAGCGCTCACTCCAGCAGGGTGAGGGCGCCCATCACAGCGATCCCTGCGACGATCAGCGTGGTCTGGACCACCAGGGCCCGAAGGCTCCGGTCGTGCTGCAGCTCGGGGACGAGGTCGGCCGCCGCCAGGTAAACGAACCCTCCGGCGGTCACCGGGAGGAGGTACGCCGAGACGCTCTGGTGGGCCACCGTCCCGCTGACCAGGACCACCACCGCCCCCAGCAGCGCCGCGCCGGCGGAGGCGAGGTTGAGCAGGATGGCCTTCCGGACCGTCAGCCCGCTGTGGACCAGAATGCCGAAGTCGGCGATCTCCTGCGGGATCTCGTGCAGCACCACCGCGACGGTGGTGGCGAGTCCGAGGCCGGGGCTGGCGAGGTAGCTCGCGGCGATCAGCGCGCCGTCGATGAAGTTGTGGATCGCGTCGCCGAGCAGGTTGACCGCGGCGAGCTCGGGCCTGACCGCGCGACCTGGCCCGGCGTGGAAGTGGGCGTGCAGCGGCCCGTGCTCGTGGCGGAGCAGCTTCTCCACCACGAAGAAGAGCAGCATCCCGCCCAGCACCAGCAACGAGCGCGCCAGCGTCGTAGGCGCCTGCCCGGGGTGCCCGAAGATCTCGGGGATCAGGTGAATGAAGGCATCACCGAGCAGCGCCCCCACCGCGAAGGCGATGAAGACCGTGGAGAGCCGACGGAGGTGCTCCTCGTCGAGGGAAAGGGTCAGCACCCCCACCAGCGAGGCCAGGCTCACCAGCACGACGCTGCCCAGGCTGCCGAGGACGGGGTTCACCGCCCGACCGTCTACCCCGGCGCGATCCGTCTCATCAGATTTTCCTGCGCGACGCTGGCCACCAGCCGCCCGCCCCGGTCGAAGAACTGTCCCCGCGACAGCCCCCGTCCGCCCTGGGCCGTCGGACTGTCCATCGCGTAGAGCAGCCAGTCGTCGAACCGGAAGGGACGATGGAGCCAGAGCGCGTGGTCGATGCTGGCCACCGCGAGTCCCGGCGTCAGCCACGACACGCCGTGCGGAAGCAGCGCGGTGGAGAGCAGGCTGAAATCCGAGGCGTAGGCCAGAACGCAGGCGTGGAGGAGCGGCGAGTCGGGAAGCGTCCCGTTCGCCCGCACCCAGAAGGCCTGCCGCGGCGGCCGCACCGTGGGAAGCAGCGGGTTGCGCGGTTCCACCGGCCGGAACTCCACCGCCATGCGGCGCTCGAACGCCTCGCGGATGCGGGGTGGAACCTGGGGCACCGAGGAAAGCCACTCCCGGACCAGCTCGCTCTGCGGCCGCAGCGACTCGGGGGCTGGCGCGTCGGGCATGGACGCCTGGTGCTCGAGGCCAGGCTCGGGCACCTGGAACGAGCAGATCATGCTCAGCAGCACCTCGCCGTGCTGGATGGCCTGCACCCGCCGGGCGGTGAAGTGCTTGCCGTCCCGGACCCGGTCGACCTCGTAGACGATCGGGTGCGCCATGTCGCCCGGGCGCAGGAAGTAGGCGTGGAGCGAGTGCGGCCACCGGTCCTCGACCGTCCGGCTCGCCGCCACCAGCGCCTGACCGATGACCTGCCCCCCGAATACCGCCTTGCCGCCGAGGTCGCGCGATTGGCCGCGGAAGAGATTCACCTCCAGCGGCTCGAGGTCGAGCAGTCGAAGCAGATCGTCGAGCGCGGACCCTGAGTCGGACACGGCCACCTCCGGCAGACGCCCACCTTAACCAATTGGCACGGGGGACGGCCGCGCGCCAGGCACCCGGTTCCTCACCGGGCCCGCCGGACCGGATGCCTCAGCACGGTCTTCAGCTTCGACGATGGCGTGCGGCGCGGGTCGGAGAGGTAGATCTCGTGGTGGTCGTAGACCGCGAGCAGCCCGCGCTTCGTCCGGTCATGCCGCTCGACCAGCCCCTGCGCCGCGGCGAACGCCCGCATCCGCTCCACGGTGACCGGCTCGGTGGAGTACGGGCCCAGGTGCAGCATCTGCACCGAGAGCCCTTCCTCGAAGCGCCGGAGAACGAGGTGCCCGAGGGCCGGTGAGGGCTTCTTCTCCCGGAGCTGCTCCAGCGCCTGCTCCAGCGCGTCCCGGGTGACCTGCTCGGGCTGGAGGATCATCGCCCGCCAGAGCCAGTTGCCGGGGCGGGCGAGGTCGAAGGCTCCCTTCTCGATCCACCAGATCGCCTCCAGCGGCATCACCGGCCAGTCCACGGCGCCGGTCTTCCTCTTCTTGAACGAGAACTTCAGGGTGTACGCCGCGCCGTAGAGCGCCTGGACCGCGGCCTGGAAGGCCTTCGACGTCCCGGGTCTGGCACCTGGCTCGATGCGCCCGTCGATGGCGAGGAAGAGCAGCTCCGGGACCTCGACCAGCTCCGGCGAGCGGCTCGAGGCCCGGTAGAACGGCCGATATCGTTTGCGCAGGTCGATGGTCTTCATCGAGCCGATCTCACACCCGGAGCTCGAGGTAGACCGCCGGCCCCGAGCCCGGGCCGAAGCCACAGGCCTCGTAGAACTGCACCGCTCCGGGGTTGTCGGCGAGAACCCACGCGGTGACGATGCCGTTGGCGCGCATCCAGGCGGTCATCGCCGAGGCCAGCTGACGCCCGACGCCGCGTTGGCGCCAGGTGCTCCGGACGCCAATCTCGTAGAGCAACAGCTCCCGGGCGGGCTCCTTGCGCATCGGGAGCACGTGGCAGAAGAGCGAACCCACCACCGCTCCGCCGACCCAGGCGGTCCAGTGCAGGACGTGCGGATCGGCGAGGTACGCCTCGGCCGCCCCGGTGCTCAGAGGCGTGCGCGGGCCTCGCCCGGCGTCGAGATCGAAGTCGGCGTCGTCCCGGGCGAGCAGCGCGAGGACGTGCGCGTCCCCCGGACCGAGGCGGCGGATGACCACCGCCGGTCCGGGGCGTGGTGTGGCACCACGCACGGGATCAGAACGGGATGTCGTCTTCGGCCGCGCCGGCGGCCTGGTTCAGCTCGTCCATCTGGGGCGGCGGAGGACCGAAGTCGTTCGCGCCGTTGGCCCGTGGGCGGCCGGTGCCGGCGCCCTCACCACGACCGCCGAGGAACACGACGTTGCTGGCGACGACCTCCGTCGTGTAGTTCTTGCGGTTCTCCTTGTCCGTCCACTCCCGGGTCTGCAGCCGACCCTCGACGTAGCACTGGCGGCCCTTGGCCAGGTACTCGCCGCACAGCTCGCCGAGCTTTCCCCAGACCACGATGCGGTGCCACTCGGTGCGTTCCTGCTTCTGGCCCGACTTGTCCGTCCAGCTCTCGCTCGTGGCGATGCGGAAGTTGGCGACGGCTTGCCCGCTGGGCGTGAAACGCACCTCGGGATCCGCACCCAGGTTACCGACCAGGATGACCTTGTTGACGCCTCCAGCCATGTTGATGAGACCTCCGTTCGAGAACCGGACCGTTGCGGCCCGGTTGCTGAGGGACTTCTCTAGCAGGTCTACCTGACAGGAGGTGGTCGGTGGCGCGCCCCACGTACGCCCTCTATTACTGGCCGGGAATCCAGGGGCGAGGCGAGTTCGTCCGGCTGGCCCTCGAGGAGGCCGGCGCCCACTACGTGGACGTGGTGACTCTGCCGCCCGGCAAGGGCGGAGGGGTGGAGGCCATTCTCCGTGTGCTCCGGGGCGAGCTCGGCCCGCGCATTCCGTTCGCTCCGCCGGTGCTCCGCGCGGGCAAGGTGGTGGTGGCGCAGACCGCGGCCATCCTCCATTTTCTGGGGCCGCGACTGAAGCTGGTTCCGCACGACCCGGCGCTCCAGCTCCGGGCGCTCCAGCTGCAGCTCACCATCGCGGATCTCGTGGCCGAGGCCCACGACACCCACCATCCCATCTCGGTGGACCTCACCTACGAGGAGCAGCGGGTCGAGGCTGCGCGCGCCGCCGCGCACTTCACCACCAGTCGCCTGCCGAAGTTCCTGGGTTACTTCGAGCGGGGGATCGAGCTCGCCGGTGGCCCGTACGCCCTGGGGCGGCGCTTCAGCTACGTCGACCTCTCGCTCTTCCAGGTGGTCGAGGCGCTTCGCTACGCCTTTCCGCTCACCATGGAGTCGCTCGCCCGGCGGCTCCGGCGGCTCACCGCGCTGGCCGAGCGGGTACGCCAGCGCCCGCGCATCGCCGCCTACCTGGCATCGCCGCGGCGGCCGCCGTTCAGCGACGAGGACGTCTTCCGCCACTACGCCGAGCTCGAGGCGCCCGCCCTGGTCCGCCGCCGCTCCCGCGCGCGTCGCTAACTTAGCTAACTGCGGCCGCCCTGATCTCGCCGACTGCAGCCCGCCTGACGACACCCTGACCCGGACCTCGACTGCGGCCGCCCTGACCTAGCTAACTGCGGCCGCCCTGATCTCGCCGACTGCAGCCCGCCTGACGACACCCTGACCCGGACCTCGACTGCGGCCGCCCTGACCTACCCCTTCACCGCCCCCACGGTGAAGCCGGCGATGAAGCGGTCCACGAAGAGGTTGTAGAGGATGGCGATGGGAACCGAGGACAGGAAGCAGGCGCCCATCAGCGAGCCCCAGAAGTACACGTCGCCGCGGACCAGGAAGGTGGGCACCCCCACGCTGAGGGTGAGCCGGCTGCTGCTGGTGATGAAGGTCAGCCCGTAGACGAACTCCTGCATCACCAGGGTGAAGCTGAAGATGACGGTGGTGAGCAGGCCGGCCACCGACATGGGGAGGATGACCCGGAGGAAGGCCCCGAAGCGCGAGTGGCCGTCGATCATCGCCGCCTCCTCGACGTCCTTGGGGATGACCTTGAAGAATCCCATCAGCAGCCAGGTGCAGAAGGGGACGGTGAAGCTCGGGTACACCAGCACCAGCGCCCAGAGCGAGTCCTGGAGCCCCAGCGAGCCCACCAGCCGCGACAGGGGGATGAAGAGGATGGTGGGGGGCACCAGGTAGGTGAGAAAGATGCCGATGCCCAGCCGCTCCCCCGCGGCGCCGGTGAGCCGGGCGAGGCTGTAGCCCGCCGGCACCGCGAGCACCAGGGTGATCAGCACCACCAGCACCCCCACGAAGAGCGTGTTCGCCACCCAGTGCAAAAAGAGCGTGTCCTGAAACAGCACTCTGAGATGTTCGAGGGTTGGCGGCGCGTTGTACACGAAGGGGTTGTGCGCCGGGTCGAGCAGATCCCGGGTCTGCTTGAACATGGTGATGAGCATCCAGGCGAACGGGAAGGCGGCGAACCCGGTGAACGCCGCGATCACCCCGAAGTTCACCACCCCGCCGGCGATCTTCTTCGGGTCCGCCATCACACCACCTCGCTGCGCCGGGCGAGCCGGAGCAGCAGCACCGCGCACACCGCCAATACGGGCAGCAGGAACAGCGCCACCGCCGCGCCCCCCGAGAGGTCGCCTCCGTCGATGCTCTTGAAGAAGGCCAGACTGGCCAGCACCTGGGTGCTGTCGAAGGGCCCGCCACGGGTGAGCACGTACACCACGATCATGTCGGTGATGCTGAAGACCAGGCCGAACAGCACCGCCACCAGGAGGATGGGCAGCACCAGCGGGAGGGTGATGATGAAGAGGTGCCGGAAGAAGCCGGCGCCGTCGACCTCGGCCGCGTCGTGGATGTCCTGGGGAATGGATGACAGCCCGCCGAGAGAGATGACGGTGGCCAGGGGCATCGTCCGCCACACGTGCACGCCGATGATCGACGCCATCGCCAGCTTCGGCTGTCCGAGCCAGATGGGCCAGGTGTCCGGCCCGAAGACGCCCACGTGCCGCAGCGTCCAGTTGATGACGCTGTAGACCGGGTCGAAGATCCACAGCCACCCGATGCTCCCCAGCGAGATGGGAGCCACCCAGGGGAGCAGGATGAGCAGGCGCACCAGCCACTTCCCGCGGAAGTTCCGCTGGAGCGCGACGGCCAGAATGCTCGCCAGGACGATGACCAGCGTCTGGGATCCCAGCGAGAAGACGAAGGTGTTGCCCAGCGCCCTGAGGAAAGCTGGATCGTGAAGCGCGTTCCGGAAGTTCTCCAGGCCCACGAAGTGGGCTTGCGAGGTGCCGACGGTGACGCTCGAGAAGCTGTAGCCGACGGCCAGCAGGAACGGCACAGCCACCACCAGGCCGATGTAGAGCACCGCCGGGGCGAGCATCACCCTTCCGAGCCAGGTGGGGTCGTCGGCCACGCCCATGGACCGAGGCGCGGGGGCGGCGACGGCGGCGGGCGCCGTCACGCCGACCTCCGGAGCGGCCGCGATGGAATGCGCAGGCCGGTCACCGGGTCGAAGAACTTGAGGCTCGACTCGTTGATCCGGAAGTCGTAGGTGCGCCCTGCCTCGACGGGCGAGTGGACCGTGTAGGCGAGGCTGACGATGATCTTCTCCCCGGGCGCGTGGTCTGGCAACGTGCCGTAGAGGAGCCGGCCCGCGCCGAGGTTCTCCACCCGCCCCACGGCAAACCGCATCGGGACCGTCGGGCCGTCGCCCTCGGTGGCCATCGCGGCGGAAGGCAGGAGCTGCTCGGGGCGGAAACCGACCAGCGACCCTTCGATCGGCACCAGATTCATCGGCGGGCTACCGAGGAAGCCGGCGACGAAGGTGTCCGCCGGCTCGTCATAGACCTCCTGGGGCTTGCCCAGCTGACGCACCTTGCCCGCGCTCATCACCGCGATGCGGTCGCCGAGCCCCATCGCCTCCACTTGATCGTGGGTGACGTAGATGGTGGTTGTTCCCAGCCGGCGCTGGAACTGCTTCAGCTCGTCGCGGGCCAGATTCCGCAGCTTGGCATCGAGGTTCGACAGCGGCTCATCGAGCAGGAAGACGTCTGGGTGCCTCACCATCGCCCGGGCCAGGGCCACCCGCTGCCGTTCCCCGCCGGAAAGCTGGCGGGGCTTCCTCTGGAGCAGCCGCTCGATGCCGAACATCTTCGCCGCCCGCTGGACCTCGCCGGTGATGCTCTCCCGGGGCGCGCCCTGCGCCTTCAGCGGAAAGGCGATGTTGCTGGCGACTGACAGATGCGGGTAGAGCGCGTAGCTCTGGAAGACCATGGCGATCTTCCTCGCGCGCGGGGGCAGCTCGTTCACCACCCGGCTGCCGATCAGGACATCGCCGGACGTCTGCTGCTCCAGGCCGGCGATCATCCGCAGGAGGGTGGTCTTCCCGCACCCCGAGGGTCCGAGGAGAACCAAGAACTCCCCCTCGTGGATGGTGAGGTCCACCCCGTCCACGGCCATGGTGTGACCGGTGAACTCCTTGCGAAGCGATTTGGTCTCGACAGTGGCCATCGGCCCTCGAACGGCGATGACTGGATCGCTTGCCAGGCGCGCCTAGATCAGCTTTCGCTCCTGCCACTTCTCCCAGATGGCCTTGCACTTCTGCTCGGCCTCCTTCACCGCGGCCTCAGGGGTGAGGTCTCCGGTTGCGGCCTTGGCGAACATCGTGTTCAGGACCCAGGTGCTGAACACGTCGTCGATTGCCGCGGTGGCGTAACCGGGGTAGCCGACGTTCGTCGCCCAGTCCAGGACGTCGGTCAGCACCGCGTACTTGTCCGGTGGGTGGCCCTTGGAGTCCTTGGCGATCTGCTGCTTGAGGTCCGGGACCCGGCTCGGCCAGCAGGGGAAGTTGTAGAACTCGCTGGCCTTGAACGCGTCGTTGAAGTTGCCCACGTAGTCGACCAGGAACTTCTTCGCCCCGGCGATGTTCTCGGCGAACTTCCAGATCACGTAGACGCTCATCACATGCTCGAGGCCAATCCGGCGCACCGGGCCCTTCGCGGCCTTGGCAATCGAGATCTTGTCCCCGATCGGCATCTTGTCGTTCTCGGCGGTGCGGGTGACCGAGATGGCGTTGAGAACGAGCGAGACCTTGCCGGCGAGCATCGCCCGGTTGTTCGAGGATGGGTCCCAGGCCAGCACCTCGGGGGTCATGGCCTCGGTATAGAGGGCCTTGACGTACTTCACCGCCTCCAGCGTGTTCTTGGAGTTGAGGACCAGCTTGCCCCCCGCGTCCTGCACCGAGCCGCCGAAGGCGTAGAGGCAGGCCCGCATCGCCATGGCGGTGTCGAGCTCGGCGGAAAGGCCGATGCCCACCGGGATGCCCGTCTTCTGCTTGATCTTCGCCCCACCGACGCGGATGTCGTCCCAGCTGTCGGGCTTCATCCCGATCTCGCCCCAGAGGTCGGTCCGGTAGTTGACCGGATCGGGGACGTAGCTGTCGGAGAAGCCGTGGTACTTCTTGGTCTTGGGGTTGTACGTGCTCTTGATCGCCAGATCGATCGGCTTTCCGTACTTCTTCTCGCATTCCTCGTAGATCTCCCGGTGGTCGATGACGTCGTTCTCGTAGACCGGGCGCGGCGAGAGGAACATGTAGAGGTCGTGCCCCTTCTTGGCCGAGACCTCCGAGGCGGCGGTGGGGTTCAGCGCCGGGATGCCGACGTTGTCCACCGTGATCTCGGTGTTGTTCTTCTCACCCCACTGCTTGATGTACGTGCCGTTGAACCACTTGTCGTAGGCGGGGACGAAGTGGTTCCACTGCAGGATCCTCAGCTTCTTCGCTCCGCCCTGCGCGTAGACCGTGCGGTGAGCTCCTAGTGCCGCCCCCACGGTGGCCGTTCCCGCAACTTGAAGCAGCCTTCGTCTGGAGATTCCCATGTGCTCGCTCCTTGCCGGGACCGGCGCATCCCGTCGGTCTCTCGTCCTGTGAAAGGGAGGGCAGCCTAGCGGGGCCGCGCGCAACGCGGTGCGGCATTATTGCTTGCGGTCCCATCAACCGTTGACCGGGCGCAACGCGGGGGGCGCTCGGGCATCCGAACGGGCCCATGATCCACGAAGGGCAGGCTGCGCCGCCGTTCACCCTGAAGGATTTCTCGGGGCGCCCATGGTCGCTCGATGCCCTGCGGGCGAGCGGTCCGGTGGTGCTCTTCTTCTACCCGCGGGACGAATCACCCATCTGCACCCGCGAGGTCTGTGCCTTCCGGGACGCGCACCAGGACTTCGCCGAGGCCGGGGCCACGGTGGTGGGCATCAGCTCCGACGGCGAGGCGGCGCACGAGGCCTTCGCCCGGAAGCAGCGGCTGAACTACGTGCTGCTGAGCGATCCGGACGGCGCGGTGCGCAAGGCGTACGGTATCCCCAGGACCCTCGGGGTGCTCGACGGCCGGGCGACGTTCGTGGTCGACCCGGCGGGCACGGTGCGGATGGCGTACGCGGCGCAGCTGGTGGCCGAGGGGCACACCCGGCGGGCCCTGGAGGTCGTCCGGGCCCTGGCCTGAACCGGTCACCGTCTGTGGCAGACTCGCCCGCCTTTGTCGGGGGAGGTCTGCCGATGCACAGGACGCTGGCCCTGGTGGTGGGACTGGGCATGTGCTGGGCCAGGGGGGCGAAGGCCGAACCGCCCCCGCTCACCGCCGAGCAGATCGTCGCCCGGCACGTCGAGGCCCGCGGGGGCCTGGAGCGCCTTCACGCGCTGAAGAGCCTCCGCCGCACCGGGCACGCGGTCGAGCCCGGGGTGAAGGTGGAGATCGCGGTCATCGAGCTGCGCGCCCGCCCCGCCCGGCTCCGGGTGGAGTACGTGATGCACGGCCTGGTCACCATCGACGCCTTCGACGGGCAGGTGGCCTGGAAGGTCCGGCCCTTCTTCGGGCGGAAGGACCCCGAGCGCACCTCGGCGGACGAGGCGAAGGCGCTCCGGCTCAACGCGGACATCGAGGGCCCGCTGGTCGAGCCGCGGGCGAAGGGCCACACCGTGGCGCTCCTCGGCACCGAGGAGCTCGATGGAACGCCCTGCTACAAGCTCCGGGTCGATCTGAAGTGGGGCGACCGGCTCATCAGCTACGTCGACCCCGACACCTTCATGATCCTCCGCGAGATCCAGCGCACCGTGATCCGCGGCGCCGAGCAGTTCACCGAGGTGGACTACGGCGACTACGAGAAGGTCGCCGGGGTGTACGTCCCGATGCTCGAGGAGTCCGGCCCCCGTTCCTCGCCCTCGGGCGAGAAGAGCAAGGTGGTGTACGACCGCGCCGAGGCGAACGTCCCCGTGGACGACGCGGTGTTCGCCTTCCCCGCCGCGGCGAGGGCCTCGCGATGATCGCCCCGCTGCTGGCCCTGGCCCTGCTGGCCGCGACGCCGCCCGATCCGCTCTCCCGCCCCTCGTTGGTCTCGGGCCTCGGCATCCGGAACATCGGCTCGGCGCGGATGAGTGGCCGCATCGCCGCCATCGCCGCCCGGGCGGAGAAGGACGGGAAGGTCACGATGTTCGTCGGGTCGGCGTCCGGTGGAGTGTGGAAGTCCACCGACTCGGGCACCACCTTCAAGCCGGTGTTCGACCGCCAGCCGGTGCAGTCGATCGGCGCGGTGGCGCTCGACCCGACCGACCCCCAGGTCGTCTGGGTGGGCACCGGCGAGTCGTGGACCCGGAACAGCGTCTCGATCGGGAACGGCATCTACCGCTCCACCGACGGCGGCGAGACCTGGACCCACCTCGGGCTGGAGAATTCGGAGCGGATCACCAGGATCCTCGTCCACCCGAAGAACGGGCGGGTGGTGTACGCCTGCGTGCCGGGCAAGCTGTGGTCGGACTCGGCGGACCGCGGCCTCTACAAGACCACCGATGGCGGCGCCCACTGGAGCCTGGTCCTCAAGGGCCCCAACCTCTCCACCGGCTGCGGGGCGGTGGCGATGGACCCGCGGAAGCCGGACCGGCTGTTCGTCGGATTGTGGGACTTCCGGCGCAAGGGCTGGACCTTTCGCTCGGGCGGCGAGAACGCCACGGCCTTCTCGGGCTCGGGGCTGTTCCTCACCGAGGACGGGGGCGCGCACTGGAAGCGGCTCGACGCCGCGAGCGCGAAGGGGTTGCCAGCCGGGCCATGGGGTCGGCTGGCGCTGGCCGTCGCTCCCTCGGATCCCCGCATCGTCTACGCCTTCATCGAGGGGACGCGCAGCGCGCTCTTCCGCTCCGCGGACGGCGGCCGCACCTGGGAGGAGCGCGACCGAAGTCAGATGATGGTCTGGCGACCGTTCTACTTCGCCAACCTGATCGTCGATCCCAAGAATCCCGACCGGGTCTTCAAGCCGGATTACCGCCTGGCGGCCTCGGAGGATGGAGGGAAGAGCTTCGCCAACGTGAGCGGCGGCACGCACGGCGACCACCACGACCTGTGGATCAACCCCAGGAACACCAGGCAGGTGGTGACCGGCGACGACGGCGGGCTGTGGATCAGCCAGGACGGTGGCAACACCTGGTGGAAGGTGGACACGCTTCCGGTCAGCCAGTTCTACCACGTGAGCGTCGACGACCGTGATCCGTACCAGGTCTACGGCGGGCTCCAGGACAACAGCACCTGGGTCGGGAAGTCCGCGTACCCCGGCGGCATCACCAGCAGCGAGTGGGAGAACGTGGCCAACAGCGATGGCTTCTGGGCCTTCCCCGACCCGAGCGATCCCGACACCGTCTACGCCGAGGCCCAGGGCGGCTTCGTGATGCGCGTGGATCGCCGCTCGCTCATCGGCCGGGACATCCAGCCCAAGGCCGGGTTCAAGGAGAAGCTTCGCTGGAACTGGAACACGCCGATCCACATCTCGCCGCACGAGAAGTCCACGCTCTACATCGGCGCGCAGTTCCTCTTCCGGAGCCCGGACCGCGGCTTCACCTGGGAGCGCATCTCGCCCGATCTCACCACCAACGACCCCCAGAAGCAGAAGCAGGAGGAGTCGGGAGGCATCACCGTCGACAACTCGGCGGCCGAGATGCACACCACCATCTACGCCATCTCCGAGAGCCCGAAGACCAGAGGCCTGCTCTGGGTCGGCACCGATGACGGGAACGTGCAGCTCAGCCGGGACGGGGGAAAGAGCTGGCGGAGCGTGGGGGCCGCGCTCCCCGGCGCGCCCGCCGGGCGGTGGATCAGCTACGTCTCCGCGGGCCGCTTCGCCGAGTGCACGGCCTACGTGACGGTGGATCGCCACACCTTCGGGGACATGGCGCCCTACGCCTACCGGACCGAGGACTGTGGAGAACGCTGGGAGCGGGTGGCCGCGCCGGAGCAAGGCATCACCGGCTACGCGCACGTCCTGAAGGAGGACACGGTCGACCCCGATCTCCTGTTCCTCGGAACCGAGCTCGGGCTGTGGATCTCGGTGGACCGCGGGCGCCACTGGGCCCGCTTCCAGCCCGACAACTTCCCGGCGGTCGCGGTGCGAGACCTGGTGGTGCAGGAGCGCGACGGCGACCTGGTCCTCGGCACGCACGGGCGGGGCATCTGGATCATCGACGACCTGACGCCCCTCCGGGGACTACGGACGCGGAGCCTGGACGCGCCGGTGACCTTCCTCCCCTCGAGGCCGGTGCAGCAGCGGCTGGAGTCCAGCGGCGGCTGGGCGAACGGCGACGCCGCCTACGTGGGAGCCAATCCGGCGCAGGGCGCGGTCATCACCTATTACCGACAGAAGCGGCACGTCTTCGGGCGGATGAAGCTCGAGGTGCTCGACGCCTCCGGACGGGTGGTGGACACCTTGCCGGCCGGGAAGCGGCCGGGGATGAACCGGGTGGTGTGGTCGATGCACGTCGATCCGCCGAGGGTTCCCACCGCCGCCCAGGTCGCCTGGTCCTCCTTCAGCAGCCCGCGGGTCGTGCCCGGCCGCTACCGGATCCGGCTCACCGAGGGCGCGCAGGTGTCCGAGACCACGCTCGAGGTCGCTCTGGACCGGCGGGTGCCCTACGGGGTCGCGGAGCGAAAGGCGCAGTACGACGCGGCGATGACCGCGCACGCCCTGTTCGGGCGCATGTCGGCGGTGGTGGACCAGCTGAACGGCATCCGCACCCTCGCCCAGGAGCGCGCTTCGGCGCTGGGGAACGATCCGCTCGCCGCCCGCCTCCGCGCCGTCTCGGAGAAGGCGGACGGGTTGCGGAAGCAGGTGGTGGCCACCAAGGAAGGCGGAGCCATCACCGGCGAGGAGCGGATCCGCGAGCACCTCGATTACGTGTACCGGGCGCTGCTCTCCGACGAGGGCAAGCCGAGCCCCTACCAGGTGGAGCGGGTGGCCACGCTCGGGCGCGAGCTGGACGAGGTACGCGCCGGGACCGACGCGCTGGTGAAGACGGACCTGGGGGCGCTCAACGACGAGCTGCAGAAGCGCGGACTGAAGCCGATCACCGCCGAGCTGGCCCAGGAGACCGGAGAACGCTGGGCCGCGACCCAGGAGCTGCTGCGCGCGCAGGACCGCGCCGCCGCCGCGACCGACCGGGGCGAGCGCGACTGACCCCGGGCGGGGGGTGAGCTCAGTGCTCGGGCGCGGCCGGGGTCGGGCTGAGCCGGCCACCGCCGCCGATCTCCTTCGACTTGCCCTCCTCGGCCTCCTTCTCCGCCCGATGGTCGCGAGCGATGAGCAGGTAAATGACCGGCACGAAGAAGAGGGTGAAGAAGGTCCCCACCGCCATCCCGGTCACCAGCGTCCGGCCGATGCTGTTCCGCGCGGCGGCGCCAGGGCCAGTCACGTAGGTGAGCGGGAAGTGGCCGGCGACGGTCGCCACGCTGGTCATGAGGATGGGCCGGAGCCGGGTCATGGCCGCTTCGCGGACCGCGTCGATCTTGGTCCTCCCGGCCTCCTGGAGCTTGTTGGCGAACTCGACGATCAGGATGCCGTTCTTGGAGATCAGACCCACCAGGGTCACCAGCCCCACCTGGGAGTAGATGTTGATGGTGGTGCTGAACCGGTCGGTGAAGAAGGGGATCTGCGGATTCGGCATCTTCAAGAAGGCCGGGAGCATCGCCCCGAAGAGCGCCAGCGGCACCGAGCCGGCGAGGATCACGAACGGGTCGCGGAAGCTGTTGAACTGGGCGGCGAGCACCAGGAAGATCAGCACCACCGCCAGGGCGAACGCGGGAAGGAACTTGTTCCCTTCCACCCGCAGCTGCCGGGACTCACCGGTGTAGTCGATCTTGTATCCCTGGGGGAGGATCTTCGCCCCCTCGTCCTCGAGGAAGCGGAGCCCGTCGTCCACCGACTGGGCCACGCCGCTGATCTTCACCGCGTTGAGCTGCTGGAAGCGGTTGAGCGAGCGCGGAACCACGTTGTCCTTCACGCTGGCGATCGACGAGAGCTTGACCAGCTGCCCGTTGGGACCGGTGACGTACAGGTCGGCCAGCTGCTCGGGGTTGAGCCGCTCGGTGCGGAGCAGCTGGGGAATCACCTTGTAGCTCCGGCCGGAGATGCTGAACCGGTTGACGAAGTTGCCACCCGCGGCGGCGCCGATGTCCTGACCGACCTGCTGGAGGTTCAAGCCGAGCTGGGCCACCTTCTCCCGATCGATGTCGATCTCCGACTGCGGCTGGTCGATCTTCACGTCGATCGGCGGAGGGAAATAGAACTTCCCGCTGGCCGCCGCCTTCTGCTGGAGCTGCTTGGCGAACTCGAGGATCTCGCTCTCCTCGGCGGTGGAGGCGATGACGATCTCCACCGGGTAGGTGCCGCCGCCGGGAAGCGCCGGAGGGAGCACCGCGAAGCTCTCGATTCCCGGGATGGCCGAGATCCGCCGCTGGACCTCCGGGAGCACCTGCGCCGTCTTGCGCTTGCGCTGGTCCCAGGGCTTGAGCCCCACGCCCCAGAAGCCACCACCGGGGTTGGTGATCTGGAAGGTGAACCGCGATTCGGGGATCTGCATCACCGACTTGACCACCGCTTCGGTGGAGACCGTGAGCTGGTCCAGGGTGGAGTTGGCCGGGGTGTTGACGATGCCGAAGATCACCCCCTGGTCCTCGGCGGGGGCGAGCTCCTTCACCGCCATCTGGAACATCAGGACGGTGAGGAGGGTGAGCACGCCCCAGGCGGTGTAGACGATCGGGCGGCTGTGGAGCGCCACGTCGAGCCACCGGCCGTAAGTCTGCCGGATGCGCTCGAATCCCCTGTTGATGACCCCGGCGAACCCCTCGCGCTCGCCGCCGGTGTGCAGGAGGTAGCGGGACATCATCGGGGAGAGGGTCAGGGCCACCACGCCGGAGATGGTCACCGCGCCGGCGAGGGTGAGCGCGAACTCACGGAACAGCGAGCCGGTCAGGCCGCCCTGGAAGGCGATGGGGGCGTACACCGCGGCCAGGGTGATGGTCATGGCGATGATCGGCCCGACCAGCTCGCGGGCCCCGACCATCGCCGCCTGGAAGGGAGTCTTCCCCTCGGAGAGGTGGCGCTCCACGTTCTCCACCACCACGATCGCGTCGTCCACCACCAGACCGACCGAGAGCACGACGGCCAGCAAGGTGAGGAGATTCAGGGTGAACCCGAACACCTGCATCAGGAACACCGCGCCGATCAGTGACACCGGGATCGCCACCACCGGCACCAGCACCGATCGGAACGAGCCGAGGAAGAGGAAGATGACGATGACCACGATGAGCAGCGTGTCCCGCAGGGTGCGGATCACGTCGTTGATCGCGCTCTGGATGTACTCGGTGCCGTCGTAGGCGACGGTGGCGGTGATCTGCGAGGGGAGCTCCTTCTGGATCGCCGCCAGCTCCACCCGCGCGCGCTTGATGACGTCGAGCGAGTTGGCGTTGGGGAGCGCCCAGATGCCGATGAAGACCGCGGTCTCTCCGGTGAAGGCCACCGCGGTGTCGTAGTCCTCCGCGCCCAGCACCACGTCCGCCACGTCCGCGAGCCGGACCACCGCCCCCCCGCTCTGCTTGATGATCAGCCTCTTGAACTCGTCCACCGAGCGGAGGTCGGTGTTGGCGGTGAGGTTGACCTGGACCAGGGCGCCCTTGGTCTGTCCCACCGCCGCCAGGTAGTTGTTGGCCGCCAGCGCCTGGCGGACCTGGGCGGGGCTGACGTTGAGCGAGGCCATCCGGTCGGGCTTCAGCCAGATCCGCATGGCGAAGGTGCGGGCGCCGAGGATGTCCGCCTTCTGCACCCCCTCCACCGCGGTGAGCCGGGGCTGCACCACCCGGACCAGGTAGTCGGTGATCTCGTTCTGGCGAAGGAACTTGGAGGAGAAGCTCAGGTAGGCCGAGGCGAACCGGCTGTCGGCGTTCTCGATGTTGAGGACCGGAACCTGTGCCTCGGGTGGCAGGTCGTTGCGAACCTGATCCACCTTGGAGCTGATCTCCGCCAGGGCCTTGGTCGAGTCGTAGTTCAGCCGGAGGCGGGCGCTGATGGTCGACAGGCCCTGGGTGCTGGTGGACTCGAGGTAGTCGATCCCGTCGGCCGCGGCGATCACCCGCTCCAGCGGGGTGGTGATGAATCCCCGGACCAGATCGGCGCTGGCGCCGACGTAGACCGTGGTCACGGTGATGACCGCGTTCTCGCTCCGCGGGTACTGCCGGACGTTCAGGGTCCGGATCGCCTGCACCCCGGCGATGATGATGATGAGGTTGACGACGATGGCGATCACCGGCCGCCGGATGAAGAGGTCGGTGAAGCTCTTGCTCGGCTGGACGGGAGACTCGGTACTCATGGCGGAGACCTTGCTCAGCGATCGACCGGAGCCGGGACGAACTGGACCGGCGGCGCGAGCGCGTTGTTGATCATGATCGTCTGGCCATTCCGGAGCTTGAACGCGCCGTTGCTGACCACCGTCTGGCCGGCCTGGAGGCCATTGAGCACTGCCACGAAGTCACCGCGTCGCTCGCCGAGGCGGACGAACTGCTGGCGGGCGACGAGGACGGGCTTGCCGTCGGCCGGCTTCGGTGCGGGCTTCGCCGCGGGCTTCGCTTCCTGCTTGCCCTCCTCGGGCTTCGCCGGATCGTCCTTCTGCTCCTCGACCAGGTACACCGAGTCGCCGTACGGGGCGTAGATCACGCTGGTCGCCGGAACCACCAGCGCCTTGCCCGCCTTGCCGGCCTCGACCTCGACGTTGGCGAACATCCCCGGGTTGAGCCGCCCGTCGGGGTTCTCCACCGTGGCCCGCATCCGGACGTTGCGGGTGGCGGGGTCGACCTCGGGGTTGATGGTGGTCACCGTCCCGTCCCAGGTCGCATCGGGGAAGACGTCGACCTTGAGCACCGCCTTCTGGCCGAGCTTCACGTCGGCCAGCGCCTGCTGCGGGAGCTGGAACTCGGCGTAGATCGGGCTCACCGTCTGCAGCGAGACGATGGGCGTCCCGGGCGAGACCACCTGACCCAGCTCCACCGCCCGGATGCCCGCCCGGCCCTCGAACGGCGCGCGGATCACCTTCTTGCCGATGACCGCCTGGAGGTTGTTGACTGTGGCCCGGGCCTGCTTGTCACGTGCCTGCGCGGTCTCCAGCTCGGCCTGGGTGTTCACCTCCTGCTTGCGGAGGCCCTCGGCGCGGTCGAGGGTCTGCCTGGCCAGCGCGGCATCGGCCTGGGCGCTGGCGAGCTGGGCCGACTCGGCGGAGGTGTCGAGCCGGACCATCAGCTGGCCCTTCTTGACCAGCGAGCCGTTCTCGAAGCCGATCTCCCGCACGGTGCCGGTCACCTCGGCGCTGAGCGTCGTGCCCCGCAGGGCGATCAAGGTGCCCACCGCTGGGCGCAGCGGCTGCCACTCGACCTGCTCGACCTTGGCGGTGGTGACCGCCACCGGCGGGGGAACCATCTTCTTCCCCGCCTGGATCATGGTGAAGATCTGGACGAACTTGGTCCCGGCAAGGAAGAGGACGAGCAGCAGCAGGGCGCCACCGGCCAGCAGCCACAGGCGGCGGCCTCGCCGTCTGGTGACTTGCACCGCAGGGGTGTCGTAGGAGGTGTCTTCGCGGGTGATCTGAGCAGGCTGGAGCATGAAGATCGGGTCCTCGCCGGGCGAGACGATGGAGGGCGCGGTGAATTACCCGGAACGCGCGCGGAAGGCTCGGGAAAGTGCAGCGGCGTTCCATGAAGTTCCGTGAACGACGCGGCCCCCCCCGAGCCTGAGGCGTTGCGCGGAGTTACCACTGCCCACTGGACGGGGGAACTACCCGCCCGGACGGTCCGTCGGCACGGGTGCAGCAGCTGGTTGGGCGGCGAGCGGCGGAACTGTGCTGCCACCGGCCTGGACGACCCGGGGCGCCTTCTCCGCGGCCATGCGCTGGGAGAGCGTGGCGTCCAGCTCGCGGCCGAACGCGGCGACGGCGGCATCCGTCGAGGCCATCAACTTTCGCACCGCCGGCCAGAGCGGGTGGTCCGCGTCCTGCTGCTGGGCCACCCCCTGGGCGAGGAGGCCGAGGGCGGCGTCGCGATCGGCCGCCGTCGCGACCCGCAGCGTGACCAGCAGCTCGTCGGGCGCGGTCCGGGCCACGTCGGCCAGGGACGCGGCGACGGTGCGCTGGGCGGGGGCATCCCCGCGCGAGGCCCGCGCCAGCTCCACCAGCCGCGACAGCGCCTCGCCGTTCCCCTCGGCGGCGAGCGAGGTGAGGCTCCCCACACAGGGGAGCTCGACCTTGAGCTCCCGCGCCAGCTGCCGGAGCCGTCCGTACACCTCCTCGCCGGCGGTGAAGCTGTCCAGCAGGGCGCGGGTGCCGAGGTAGTCGCGGGCATCGCTCTGATAGATGGAGTCGGCGAGCACCGCCCGGACGGCGGGGTCGTGCTCGGTGCGCCAGGCGGTCCTCAGGAACGGGAGATTCCGCTGGTCGGCCTTCTGGGCCACGGCGAGGTAGGTCCGGATGCGCGCCTTGGCCTCCTCGTTGGAGGGGGCGCCGCGCCTGGTGGGTTCCATGAGAGTGGCCACGGCGCGGTCCGGTCCCCCGGGCGCGCCCACCGCCGCCACGGCGGCGCCGATGGCGTCGATGCCCTGGACCACCGGCGCGGTCCGCCCGGCGTGGTCGTTGACGATGACGCTGAAGGCGAAGCGCTCGCCGCCCACGGACTGGACGTAGCCGCTGAGCGCCGAGACGTTCTCCAGCGTGCCGGTCTTCGCCCGGAGCCGCCCCACCGCCTCGCTGCCCTCGAACCGGTAGCGGAGGGTGCCGTCCTTGCCGGCGATGCCGACCGAGGAGAGGTACTCGGGGGCGAGCGGGAACCGGTCCCACATGACCTTGAGCAGCTGGGTGAGCTGGCGCGGGGTGAAGCGGTTGGTGTCGTTGAGCCCCGAGCCGTTGCGGAGGATGTACGAGCCGCGGGGGATTCCCACCTCGCGCTCGAGGAATTCCTCGGCCACGGAGACGCCGTTGGCGGTGCTGCCGGGTGGCCCCTTCACCTCGGCGCCGAGCGTCTTCATCAGCTGCTCGGCGACGAAGTTGCTCGAGTACTTGTTCATCCGCTTGAGGACCAGGTCGAAGGTCTCGCTCTGGGCCACGTAGAGGAGGCGGGCGCGCTCGGGGACCGCCCCCAGCTTCGGCTTTCCACGCACCCGGATGCCGTGCATCTCGAGAATCCGCTTGAAGGTGTACCCGAAGTACAGCGGCGGGTTGTCGATGCGCTTCCACACCGCCCACTCGCCCGAGACCGGGACGGTGCCGCGCACGGTGATGCGCTGCTGGCTTCCGGTCCACTGCGAGGACACCGATGCGCGCCGCGCCCGGCTGGAGGCGCCGACGGCGGCGTTGACCACCTCGAAGTAGTCGGACGGCGGCTCGAGCTCCACCACCGCCCGCCCGCCGCTGGCCGAGGCGCGGAGATAGACGCCCACCGCATTGGCGTTGAGGCTCAGCGCGCCGGTCGGGGCGGCGTAGGCGCGGTCCGACACTTCCTGCTCGAAGCCCGGGGCCAGCCGCTCGGGGTCGAACCAGCTGTCGTCGAGGACCAGGTCGCCCACCTCGCGGAGGCCCAGGTGGGCCAGCTCGGAGGCCATCGCGTGCAGCCGCTCGGTGGTGATGCTGGGGTCGCCCTTCCCGCGGATCCAGAGCGTCCGGGAGCGGTCGGTGGGGCCGGGTTCGACCAGGAACTCGGTGTCGAAGCGGTACTCGGGGCCGAGCCGGGCGAGCGCCGCCGCGGCGGTCACCAGCTTCACGTTCGACGCCGGATTCATCAGCGCGTCGGCGTCCTTGGCGAAGACGACGCTGCCGTCCTCGAGGCTGACCAGCTGGACCCCCAGCCGGCAGTCGCGGAAGGGGGCGCCCTGGGCGAGCTCGAGGAGGGTCTTCTTCAGCGCCTCGCGGTCGGCAGCCCGGTTGGGGGCGGCGGCGAGCGCTGACCCTGCGACCACCAAGGCACAGAGGACCGCCGGGATGACCGAGGGACGACGGGAGAACAAACGGGCTGCACTCCGGGGCGAACGGCCGAGGGGTGGATCTTCCCCTGCCCCTCTCCAGCACCGCAAGGTAGGCCGAGCGCGCACGCGGCACCCGTGTCAGTGGGCGCGCAGCCGGCGCACGCGTCCAGGGCGTGGTGGGCGTGGTCTGCAGACCCCGGCGAGGGCCGCACCCCCCAGGCGAGGCGGCTCCTGGGAGACGCGGACGCGCTGGGGCTCCGGCACGGCGCCCTTCCCAGCGGCCTGCGCGACCCTCGGCGCTCCGGCGTGCCGCGGCTGGTTCCGGCGTGCGGCGGCAGGCTCGGGCGTGTCGTGGCTGGTTCCCACGTTGCAAGCACGAACCTTTTTCGGACGGTCTCCCGGGCGGGGGGGGCGCGCTCCCCCAGGATGTCGTCGGCGCGAAGGTAAGGGCGCCAGAGCCCCCCCCTCGCCGGCGACCGTCCGGAAAAGGTTCCCATGTGAATGCCGGCTCAGGCGGTCAACGCAACACCTGGCCTACTGGGAGGTGGTGCATGGGCATCCGCTCGAAGCCGAGAGTTCTCGGAGACATCCGGCTGAAGCGGCGATTCCTCACCACCGCGGAACGACGCGTCATGCTGGAGCGCATGTTCGCTGGCTAGGATGTGAGAGCAGTCGCCGCCTCGTATGGGTTTTTCCACCTGTCGGTGCATCGGGTGTTTCGCACGACGGGCGGCGTGAAGCCTCGGTGGCGGCCGAGGTCGCCTCTTCGACTGTCTCGTGCGGAGCGAGACGAGATTCTCAGAGGCCTGAGTGGGGGAGAGTCCATCCGGTCCATTGCCCGCACCCTGGGCAGAGCTCCCTCGAGCATCAGCCGGGAGGTTCGGCGGAACGGGGGGCGCCGGCAGTATCGAGCCTGGCTCAGCGACGAGTACGCGTTGCGGCGGGCGAGACGGCCGAAGCCGACCAAACTCGCGATTCATCCTCGGCTCCGTGAGGCAGTCGAGCGCATGCTGCTGAAGCGCTACTCACCCGAGCAAATTTCGGAGACCCTCAAACGCGAGTACCCCGACGACGCGGAGATGCGCGTGTCTCACGAGGCCATCTACAGGTCGCTCTTCATCCAGGGCAAAGGAGCGCTTCGGAAGGAGCTCGCCAGGTACCTCCGAAGCGGTCGAGTGGTCCGACGCCCTCGAGCCAGAGCCCCGATCCGCGACCGCTTTGGAACGATGGTCAGCATCCGCGAGCGCCCTGCAGAAGCGTCGGACCGGGCCATCCCGGGGAGCTGGGAAGGCGACCTCCTGGTGGGGAAGAAGCAGACGGCGATGGCCACCCTCGTCGAGCGCAAGAGCCGTTTCGTCGTCTTGGTCGCGCTTCGGGAGGGGAAGGATGCCGGGCACGTACGAGAGGCTCTGACTCGAAAGGTCCTCACGCTTCCGGAACAGCTCCGACGTGCGTTGACCTGGGACCGAGGCGTGGAGATGGCCCAACACGCCCGCTTCACGGTGGACACCAACGTCCAAATCTACTTCTGCGACCCGCACAGTCCCTGGCAGCGGGGGACGAACGAGAACACGAACGGTCTGCTGCGACAGTACTTCCCCAAGGGCACCGACCTCAGCGTCTTCACCGAAGAGGAGCTCGACGCAGTGGCTGCAGAGCTCAACGACCGACCTCGACAGACGCTTGGGTGGATGCGACCCTCCGAGGTCCTCGCCCAGGCGTTGCAATGACCGCTTGAGACCGCCGAAACGTGGGGACCCGAACGACGAGGTCGAGGCCAGGGCCGGAGTGACCGAGCGGCCCGGATCTCGTCCTGACCGGCTCCCGTCCGGGGCCAGGGCACCGCACCCGAGTCGGCGCGAAGGGAGCCGCGTCAGCCGAGCGTCGGTCGGCCTGAGCTCGGGCGGGTGGCTCGCCGCCGCAGGCTGGCCCCGCCCGGCTCAGGCCGCGGGCACCGCCACCACCCCGCCCCGCGCCGGCAACGCCCACAGGACCAGCATCCCGGAGACGCCCGAGACGAGCGAGCCGACCAGCACCCCCAGACGGGCCTGCTGCAGGCGGTCGGGGTCCCCACCGAAGGCGAGGTTGGCGATGAAGAGGGCCACGGTGAAGCCGATGCCCGCCACCATCGCCACCCCGTGGACCTGGCTCCAGGGGGCGCCGCCCGGGACCTCCGCCGCGCCCAGCTTCACCGCGCCCCAGGTGAAGGCGAAGATCCCCAGCTGCTTCCCCAGGAAGAGCCCCAGGGCAACGCCCAGGAACACCGGCGCAGTCAGGTCGGCGAGGGTCATTCCCTCCAGCGATACCCCCGCGTTGGCCAGCCCGAACAGGGGCATGATCAGGAACGCCACCCAGGGATGCAGGGCGTGCTCGAACCGCTGGAGCGGCGGCACCGCGTCCATCAGCTCGTCGTGCACGTAGAGGAGATCGCTGGTGTCCAGCCGCTCACTCACCTCGAGGGTCAGCACCGAGTGCTGCCGCAGCTCGGCCAGCACCTCGCGCGCCGGCCGCCGGGTCCCCGCGGGAACGAGCAGCCCCAGCAGCACCCCGGCCAGGGTCCCGTGCACCCCGGCGTGGTGGAACGCGATCCACATCGCCACTCCGGCGAGGGCGTAGACCAGCCAGGAATCCACCCCCATCCGTCCCGCGGCGAGAACCGCCACGGCCAGGAGCACCACCCAGCCGAGCGCGGCCACGTCCAGCCCGTCTCCATAGAAGAAGGCGATCACCAGGATGCCGGCGATGTCGTCGAAGATCGCCAGCGCGGTGAGGAAGACCAGCAGCGGCCGCGGGACCCGTCGGCCGAGGAGCACGATGCAGCCGATGGAGAAGGCGATGTCGGTGGCCATCGGGATGGCCCAGCCCCTCTCCCCCGGCGTCCCGCGGTTGAGGAGGAAGAAGATGGTCGCTGGCAGGAGCACGCCGCCGCTGGCGGCGATGGCGGGCAGAAGCGCCTGACGCAGGGTGCGGAGCTCTCCCTCCACCAGCTCCCGCTTGATCTCCATGCCCACGACGAAGAAGAAGATCGTCATCAGCCCGTCGTCGATCACCTGGCGCAGGCTGGCGTGAAAGCCGAGGTCTCCGAACGTGACCTGGACCGGCGTGGTCCATAGCCGCTCGAACTCGGCGTGCCAGGGCGAGTTCGCCAGCGCGAACGCCACCACCGCCGCGCCGAAGAGCACGATCCCCCCCGCCGCCTCCAGCCGGGTGAACGCCCGGACAGGGTCGAGCACGATGGACTGGAAGATCGGCGGTGGTAGGCGGCGTGCTTGCTCGGCCATTGCCGGCGCACCATACCGACTCGCCGCTTCGGGGCCAGCCCCGGGTCCGCTCAGCGGGTGCTGAGCAGCTCGGCGTCGTCGCGCCGGTTCGCGGCGTGCGACTCGGCATCGTGGCCGGTGGCGACCGGATGCTCCTCGCCGTAGCTGATGGTGTCCACCCTCGAGGCGGACACGCCGAGGTCGACCAGGTACTTCCGCGCCACCTCGGCCCGTCGCTGCCCGAGCGCCAGGTTGTACTCCACCGTCCCCAGCTCGTCGCAGTTCCCGGCGACGCGGATCCGCGCCGCGTTGTGCGCCTTCATCGCGCTGCTCAGGACCTGCAGCTTCTGGCGGTCCTGGGCGGTGAGCTGCGCCTGGTCGAACTCGAAGTGGGCGATGGGTCCGGAGAGGATGCGCTGGATCTCCGCGGTGTCGTCCGCCTGGTCCTTCTCGGGTGCGGCGGCCACCGGCGGAGCGGCCTCCGCGACCACCGGGGGCGCGGGGGGTGCCTCGGCGGCCTGCTGGTGTGCGCAGACGGCGAGGGCGAGGGGGGCCAACCACAGCAGGCGGACGGCGGAGCGCATCGAGAGACCTCCGGGAGAGCGAGCGGGCGAATGAACGCCTCCTTCCGTATCGCAATCCCGACACTCGGCGCGCCCCGTCGGCCCCTTGGGCTCCCACGGGTGTTGGTTGCCGGACGGTGTTCCTGCTCGGCGGTTGCGGTAGGTTCGCGTGCGCGGGTGAGAGCCCTCCTCCAGCGCGTTCGACAGGCTTCGGTCACGGTCGACGGCCGCGCCGTGGGCGCCATCGGGCCGGGTCTGCTGGTCTTCCTGGGGGTGGGCAAGGGCGACGGCGAGGGAGAGGCGCTGGCGCTCGCCGACCGCGTCGCCGGACTCCGCATCTTCGAGGACGCCGCGGGGAAGATGAACCTCTCGCTGCTGGACACCCACCGGACGGCGCTGGTGGTGAGCCAGTTCACCCTGTACGCCGACACCCGGAAGGGTCGCCGCCCGAGCTTCGTCGACGCCGCGCCCCCGGACGAGGCGCGCCGGCTCTATGCCCGGGCGTGCGAGGCGCTCCGCGCGCTCGGGGTGCAGGTCGAGGAGGGCGTGTTCGCCGCACAGATGCAGGTGGCCCTGGTCAACGACGGACCGGTCACCATCCTGCTGGACCAGCCGGCGGCTCCACCTCGCTCACCTGCCCGCCCTCGCGGGTGACCAATGAGGTGAGGCCGTGCCCGGCCGCCGCCGCGCCGCGGATGAGCCGGCTCAGCTCTCCCACCTCGCGCACCCAGCCGTTGGCGGTGGGGCCGAGGCCGCTGAAGGCCACGCTCAAGGTCGGGGCCTCGGGCAGCTGGCCGGACCAGTACGCGCGCAGCTCCTCCGCCTCGCGCAGGCTCACCGGCCCGAGGCGGGTGCGCTCGCGCGCCAGGAGATTGGCGAGCTGCTCGTCCAGCCGCCGCGCCCACGCCTGGACCGCGTGGGAGGGGCGGTAGCTCCAGTCGGCGATGGCCAGGTTCTCGGGCGGGGCGTAGGTGCTCCGGCCCACCGTGACCAGCACCTGGTCCGGCGGGAAGGGCGGGAACGGGTCCCAGATGCCGGCGATCAGCGCCACCGGACCGCTCCTGATCACCCTCCCCAGCCATTCCTCCCGGAAGCGCTCGGCGGCCCGCGCGTCCGCGTAGGGGTAGCTCGGGATCCTGCACCATCAGCGCCACGTGCAGCCCCAGCTCGTAGCTGGCCGCGTAGCCGGGGTGCTCGCGCGCCACGTGCCAGCCGTCGGGGCGGCGCTCCCACTCGGAGAAGAGGAGCACGTGCACCAGTTCCAGCCACTGATCGTCGACCAGCCCGAAGAAGCTGCCGCCCACGGTGCGGTCCAGCACCTGCCCGAGCTGCCAGGCCACCCGCTCGTCGGCGATCCACTCCAGCAGCTTCCCCAGCCCGCCCGCGGCGTCGACCACGCCCACCGCGAGGGCGGGGAACGCCACCTCCTCGAGGAACACGTCGTGGACCGGTCGGATGACCAGGTTCACGCGCGCGCGTCTTCCTCGGCGATCAGCGCGTAGATGCGCCCGGCATCCGGGGCCTGGAGGATGGCCTGGCGGAACTCCGGATTGCGGAACAGCCGCGAGATGCGCGCCAGCGCCTTGAGGTGGATGCCGGCGGAGTTCTCGGGCGCGACCAGGGCGAAGAACAGCTGGGTGGGCTTGCTGTCGATCGACTGGAAGTCGACACCCTCCCGGGCCACTCCGAACGAGGCGTAGAGCCGGGGCAGCCCAGGGAGCTTCCCGTGCGGGATGGCCACGCCCTCGCCGATGCCGGTGGTGTTCAGCTTCTCGCGCTCGGTGAGCACCTCCAGCACCCGCCCCCCGTTCAGCGGCGGATAGGCCGCGGCGAGAGCGTCCGACAGCTCACGGAGGATGTCCTGCTTCATCCGCCCGGTGAGGTCGGGGATCACCGCCTGAGGGCTGAGGAACTCGGTGATCTTCATGTGCACGAGCGCTGGGCGCGCGTCCGCGCGAGATAGCCCGTGCCTGCGAACGGTGCAAGGCTGCCCCGGCGCTCAGGCCGCGCCGTCCAGAGCCGCCTCCCCCTCCTCGGGCGGGAGCGCGTCCTGCTGGTGGTGCACCCATGCGCGGCGGTGGTGGTGCTTGGCGCGGTCCCTGTCCCGCCGCAGCTGTTCCTCGAGGCAGTCCACCGCGAGGTCGACCGAGGCGAACATGTCCGGGGTGGCCACCTTGGCACGGAGCACCAGCGGCCCGGTGGTGAAGGTCAGGTCGGCGTGGTGGATGTGCCGTTCCAGAGCCATCACCACGTGCGCCGCACAGGCCCGGTCCAGGTTCTTCGCCAGCCGCTCCAGCCTCTCGCGCGTGTGGTCCTTCAGGGACTCGGACGCCTCGAAGTTGCGGAAGGTGATGGCGAGGTGCATGGCGCAGGGCCTCCAGTGCCGCTGTTGGGGTGGAACGTCACATGGCCGTCATGATGACAGATCGCTCCGGCCCCGCACGCAACCCCCCGTCTGGGACCCCATTCCGGTCAGTGACTGGCCGGGCTCGCCTGGCTCAGGACGATGCCCTTCGGGTCCACCCACTGCAGGGCGGCCGAGACGGTGAAGCGCGGGCCCTTGGCGTGGAAGGTGAGGCGGCGGCCGTCCTCGGACACCGCGCCCGGGCCCCAGGCGGTGTACTCGCCGTCCAGCAGGAGCAGGCCCTGCACCACCGACCACCGGCCGCGGCTCTCGCCGAACGTGTAGCTGCCGTCGCCGTGGAGCAGCAGCGAGGCGAAGGTGCTCGCCACCGGGGCGCCGTCGATGGCGTAGGCGGCCATCTGGTAGCGGGCCAGCACCCCGGCCTCGGGATCGGCCGGGAGCGCCTCGAACGGCGACCGCGGGCTCGCCTGGGCCAGGGTGCCGGTCTGGCGCACCTCGAGGGCCACCGAGACGCTGTTCACCCCGGTGACCTTGACCTCGTAGAGCGCCCCGGAACCGTCGCGGACCTCACAGGCCGCGCCAGCCACCACCTGCGACTTCGGCCCGAAGGCGTCCCCGGCCACGCAGCGGATGCCGTACTTCGCCGCCAGCAGCCGGGACTGGACCACCAGGTCGGCCGACGACGGGTCGGCCAGCGCCTGGGTGCGCAGGTCGATGCCGCGCGAGAGGGGGACGAGCACGGGCGCGGCCTGGACGGCGGCCGGCACGAGGGCGAGGGCGAAGAGCAGGGGGCGCATGTCGGCGGAGAGACGCTTGCAGGCCCCGGGCCGTCGCCCCTCAGAGGGAAGGAAAACGGCGCCCCTGGGTGTTTGTCTGCTGGCGGGTGTTGCCGGACCTGAGCCAGGAGCCAGATTCGGTTGACATCTCCCCGCTGTCCCACCTACGGGGACGCCCGCCTCTTGTCCAAATGACCCCTCGCCTCCTCGCCCCGACCCTCCTGGCAGTCCTCGTCTCCGCCCCGGCCGTTCGCGCCGAGGAGGGGATGTGGACCTTCGACAACTTCCCCAGCGCCCGCGTCCAGAAGACGTACGGCTTCTCGCCCGACCCCGCGTGGCTCGACCACGTCCGGCTGTCGAGCGTGCGGCTGGCACTGGGCTGCTCCGGGAGCTTCGTCTCGCCGGACGGCCTGGTGATGACCAACCACCACTGCGCCCGCCGCTGCATCCAGGACCTGTCGACGCCGCAGCAGGACCTGACCGCCAGCGGGTTCTACGCCAGGACCCAGGCCGAGGAGCGGACCTGTCCGCGGATGGAGATCAACCAGCTCATCGGCATGCAGGACGTGACCGCCCGGGTGCAGGGCGCGACCCGGGGGCTCTCGGGCGAGGCGTTCAACCGGGCCCAGAAGGCCGAGTTCACGCGCATCGAGAAGGCCTGCCAGACCTCGGAGCAGCTGCGGTGCGAGGTGGTCACGCTGTACCACGGTGGGCAGTACACGCTGTACATCTACAAGCGCTGGAAGAAGGACGTGCGGCTGGTCTTCGCCCCCGAGGAGTCCATCGCCTTCTTCGGTGGAGACCCGGACAACTTCAACTTCCCCCGCTACGACATGGACGTCAGCTTCGTCCGCGTCTACGAGGACGGCAAGCCGCTGCAGACGCCGGACCACTTCCGCTGGAGCGAGGGCGGCCCGCGCGACGGCGAGCTGACCTTCGTCTCCGGCAACCCGGGGCACACCAGCCGGCTCTTGACGGTGGCGCAGCTCGAATCGCTCCGGGACGAGATGATTCCGCTCAAGCTCCAGCGCCTGGCCCAGGAGCGTGGCTGGCTGGCGCAGTTCGCCGAGCGCAGCGCCGAGGCGCGCCGGATCAGCCGGGACAGGCTGTTCGGGGTGGAGAACGCGTACAAGGCCTGGTTCGGCCGCCGGACCGCGCTCCTCGATCCGGTGCTCTTCGGCTCCAAGGTGAAGGAGGAGCAATCGCTCCGGGCTCGGGTGCCAAAGATTCGGGCGTGGGATGCCATCGCCCGGGCGACGCGGACCGAGGAGAAGCTGGAGCCGGAGACCACCTGGATCCGCTCGGAGAACAAGTACTACTCGGAGCTGTTCGGCATCGCGCGCAATCTGGTCTGGGGCGTGGCCGAGCGGCAGAAGCCGGACACCGAGCGCTACCGCGAGTTCACCGACGCCCGGTTGCCGGCCACCGAGCTGGTCACGTTCAGCAAGGCGCCCATCTACCCCGAGCTGGAGGTGGAGCAGCTCACCCTGGGCCTGACCAAGATGCGCGAGGAGCTCGGAGCGGACCACCCCTACGTCAAGAAGGTGCTGGGGAAGGACTCGCCCCGGCAGCTCGCCACCCGGGTGGTGCAGGGCACGAAGCTCTACGACGTGGCGCTGCGTCGGCAGCTGTGGAACGGCGGCCCGGCGGGGATTGCCGCCTCGGACGACCCGATGATCGCCCTGGTCCGACGGCTGGACCCGGACATGCGCGCCGCACGGAAGGCGTACGAGGTCCAGGTGGAGTCGGTGGTGCGGAAGAACTCCGAGCTCATCGCCAAGGCGCGGTTCCGCCTCGACGGGACCAGCACCTACCCCGACGCGACCTTCACCGCCCGGCTCTCCTACGGATCGGTGCGCGGCTGGACCCGCGAGGACGGACGGCACATCGCGCCGTTCACCGACTTCGCCGGGGCCTTCAACCGGGCCACCGGGGAACCGCCGTTCGACCTGCCGCAGTCGTGGCTGAAGGCCAAGGAACGGCTGACGCCCACCACCCCGTTCGACTTCGTGACCACCAACGACATCATCGGCGGCAACTCGGGGTCGCCGGTGATCAACCGCAACGCGGAGATCGTCGGCCTGGTGTTCGACGGCAACCTGCCCTCGCTGGGCGGTGACTACGGGTTCGACATCCGGAACAACCGGACGGTGGCCGTGGACAGCCGGGCGCTGACCGAGGCGCTGCGGGTGGTGTACGGGGCGGACCGGCTGGTCCAGGAGCTCCAGCCCCCGTCGGCCCACACCGGCGGGCCCCGGTAGCAGTCACGACAGCCGGGATGTTACCTGCCCGGCGGCGTGCTTCAGTGGAGGAGCGACTCGAGCGGCTTGTCGGGCGTGGTCTTCTGCTTGCGGGTCCACTCGATGACCGGGGTCTGGGCGACGACGCCGGTCTCGCCGGGGTTCGGGTCCAGCCGCTCGAAGGGGAAGTTGTCCCCGCCGAAGTAGAGGTACTCGAACGTGGCCACCGAGTACGTCCCTTCCGGATCCAGCGGCTTGCCCTTCACCGTCCAGCCGTTCCCGTGCTTCGCCGCGCCGTCGTACACCGCCGCCGGGTTCTCCAGCACCGTGACCAGATCCTTGCCCTTGAGCTTGACCGTCAGCAGCGAGTTGTCGAACGGCATGACGGTGTAGACCGCCGCCGGGGTGATGGGCCCGGGGGGAACGCCCCCGCGGAAGCCCTTGCGGTTGAGCACGGTGAGGTCGGTGTTCACCCGCTCGCGGATGGCGCGCCCGTACCAGGTGAAGAGGGTCTGCGAGTTCGCGTCGATGCCGCTCCGGGTGTAGCCGATCTTCTCGCCCAGCGCCTGGTCGTGCTTCTTGACCCAGGTCTGCACGCGGGCTGCGAGCTCGGGGTCGGGCGGAGGCGCTCCCGGCGCGCCCACCACGTCCAGCACCTTGGTCTCCAGCCCCACCAGCCGCTGCCCCGCGGGACGGCTCGGGTCCACCGTGAGCTCGGCGCGCAGGTACTTCTCCCAGCGGCGGCCCGGGGTCACCAGCGGGGTGGTCCCCACCTTCCGCTCCACCGGCGTGTGGCAGTGGCCGCCGGCCAGGAACGCCAGCTTCCACTCCGGGTGCTTGGCGACGATCGGCTCCAGCACCGTGGGGCACTCGTCGGCGATGACGATCACCACGTCCGCCCCCGCCTTGCGGACCGCCGGAATGGCCTTCTGGAGCGCCGGCTCGTAGGGCACGACCTCGTTCCCGTAGAAGCGGCCCGACATCACCGTCTTCGCCACGTTGGCGGCGGAGAGGGCGACCACGCCGATCTTCACGCCCCCGCGGTGGAAGATGGCGAAGGGCTTCACTCCGAGGTCGTAGTCCTTGTCCGCCTTCTTCGTCGGGGGCCGGATGTTCGCCGAGAGGTAAGGGAAGCCGCCCATGTCCCGCAGCTTGTCGAACTGGTCGCGCCCGAAGTCGAGCTCGTGGTTCCCCATGCCGCTGGCGGCGTAGCCCATGCGGGCCATGGCCTCGGCCACCGGAGCGCCCTGGAACACCGAGGAGATCGACGGGCCGTTGAAGTGATCCCCGGTGGAGAGGACCAGCGTCTTGCCGTCCTTGCACGCCGGTGCGCCGTCCTTGCCGACCTTCCCCGGGCAGTGGCCCTCCTTGGTCCAGTAGCCCAGCGTCTCGGCGGCCCCGCCCCTCGGCGGCTCGACCTCGGTGTTGGGGAGGACGTGACCGTTCTCGTCCCCGGTCACCAGGACGACGACGGTCTGGGGAGCGGCCGCGGCGGGAGCCAGCGGAGCAGCCAGTGACACTGCAACGACGAGGGCCGGAGCGAGGGCTGGGAGGCGCATCGGGCCCGGGGGGCTACCACATCCCAGGGCGGCCGGGGATCAGTAATAGCGCTTCCGCTTGCTGCTGGGCAGCACGCCCAGCACCTCGCGGTACTTCGCCACCGTGCGCCGGGCGATGTCGATGCCCTGCGCGCGGAGCAGCTCGACGATCTTCTGGTCCGAGTAGGGGCTCCGGGCGTCCTCGGCGGCGACGATCAGCTTGATGTGGTTCTTCACTGCCTCGCTGGCGATGTCGTCGCCGGCCACCCGGGCGATCGAGCTGTTGAAGAAGTACTTCAGCTCGAAGATCCCCTGCGGGGTGTGCACGTACTTGGCGGTGGTGACCCGGCTCACCGTCGACTCGTGCATCCCGATGTCCTCGGCCACGTCGCGGAGGATGAGCGGCTTGAGGTAGGCGATGCCCTTGTCCAGGAAGTCCCGCTGGAACTTCACGATGCTCTCGGTGACCTTGTAGATGGTCCGCTGGCGCTGGTGGATGCTGCGGATCAGCCACTGCGCCGAGCGCATCTTGTCCTGGATGAACTCCTTGGCCTTGGGGTTCTTTCCCGCGCCGTCGCGCAGCGCCGCCCGGTACATCGCCGAGATGCGGAGCTTGCTGAGGCCGTCGTCGTTCAGCACGACGGTGTACTCCTCCCCCAGCTTGTAGACGAAGACGTCCGGGGTGATGTACTGCGCGTCCTCGCCCGACCAGTTGCGGCCCGGCTTGGGGTCCAGCTTGGCGAGCAGCTTGCTGGCCTCCACCACGTCCTGGAGGTTGATCTTCAGCTCCCGGGCGATGGCCGGCAGGTTCTTCGACTCGAGCAGCTTGAGGTAGCGCTTGAGGATGATGGACAGCAGCTGCGCCCGGGTGTCCTTGAGCGCGGCGGCCTGGATCAGCAGGCACTCCTGGAGGTCGCGGGCGCCGCAGCCCTTGGGCTCGAGCTGGTGGATCTTCCGCAGGGTCCGCTCGGCCAGCACGACGGACACGTCGGCCTCGTTGGCCAGCCGGATGAGCGGGTCTCCCTCGACGTCGGCCAGCTTGAGGTAGCCGTCGTCGTCGAGGTTGTAGAGGATCTGCGAGGCGATCCGCTGCTCGGCGTCGTTGAGCTTGAGGAAGCCCAGCTGCGCCTCGAGGTGCCGCGCCAGGTCCTCCCGCTCGACCAGGTTGGCCTCGAAGCTGGGGAGGTCCTCGGTGGCGACGTTGTTCTTGTTGGAGGGGGTGGTGGGCTCGTTGAACTGGTAGCTGTTGAAGTAAGCGTCCCAGTCGATCTCGGGGGAGGCGTCGCCCTTGACCTCCTCGGCGTTCTCGGGCGCCTTGGCCGCCTCCAGCGCCTCCGTCGTGGGGGTCTCCGCGTTCGCGGCCTCGAGGCTGGCCTCCCCGGGGGCCTTCTCGTCGAGGTTGCCGTCGGCCGTCTCTTCGGGCTGCTCGAGGAGGGGGTTGGTCTCCATCTCCTCGCGGACCGTCTCGAGGAGCTCCATCCGGGACAGCTGTAGCAGCTTGATCGCTTGCTGCAGCTGGGGAGTCATCACCAGCGTCTGCGTCAGGCGAAGGCTCTGCTTCAGTTCCATTGCCATGAGAGGCGCGTCCCGGTCTTACATCAAAGACCGTGCCAAGCTACCAACGTCCACGAAGTGGCGTCCAGCACCGATGGCTCGGACGGCAGGTTGGTGACAGATTTCCCAGGAATTTTGGGCGATTCTGCGCGCGCTGACTTGACATCACGGGGGGTGTCTGATTGCGCTGGCGCGTGTCGTGCAAGCGCACACCGAGGGTCCGCTCGGCGCGTCGGATCCGTCCGCAGGGCCATTCGCCTGGAATGCGGCGCGTTTCTGGCATGCGACCCGGGCGTACATGCGACGGCTGATCCGCCATCTCGCTTGAGCGCGGGCGAGACGGGCGCTGCGGAGGCTTGCTGGAGGCTTCTCGGAGCTGCCTGGCCCCGAGGACGTCGGGGGCTGTGGGCCCGCAGCGTCGGGGCAAGCACGGGGCGGCCTGCGCGACCTTGGACGCTCCGGAGACGAGCCGCGGCGGCTTCTCGGAGCTGCCTGGCCCTGAGGACGCCGTGGGCTGCGGGGCTCGCACCGCCGGGGCAAGCACGGAGCGGCCTGCGCGACCTCGGACGCTCCGGGTGCGCACGGCGGCGCTCGTCCGTTCCGCTCGGTCGGGCCAGGCCGTTGACGCGGCATCGAACCAGTTCTCAGCCTCGGACTCCGCCCGACTGGCCGACCGATTTTGTGCTTGGAACCGCCTCCGGCATACCGAACCGGTCGCCGAGGCCGGGGCGGGGGGCCTGCCTGCGCGAATCATCATCGCCAGCTGCGACAACCCGCCCGCGCCCGAGGCTCGAGGCCAGCGCCGGAGCAGCACGGCGCCGACACGCGCCCGCCCCTGCACCAGAGAACGCCCCCCGCGGCAGGGAGCGGGACCACACCATCGGGACAGCTCAGTCGATCAGCCGGAACCGCTCGCCCAGGTAGACGCTCCGCGCCCGTGGCGACTCTGCCAGGGTACGCGGCGTCCCCTCCTCGATCACCTGCCCCTGGGCGATCAGATACGCCCGATCCACGATCCGCAGCGTGTCCTGCACGTTGTGGTCGGTGATGAGCACGCCCAGTCCCCGCTCCTTGAGCCGCGCGATCTGCCGCTGCAGATCGCCGACGTTGATCGGATCCACCCCGGCGAAAGGCTCGTCGAAGAGCATGAACCGCGGGGAGGGGATCAGCGACCGAGCGATCTCCGCCCGGCGGCGCTCACCGCCCGAGAGCTGCTCGCCGAGCGACTCGGCCACGGTGACCAGCCCGAACTCCTCGAGGAGCGCCTGCGCCCGGGCCTCCCGCGCCGCACGGCCCAGCGCATGGTCCAGCTCGAGCACCGCCAGGAAGTTCTGCCGGACGGTGAGCCGGCGGAAGATGGACGGCTCCTGCGGCAGATACCCGAGGCCCGCCCGCGCCCGGCGGTGGATGGGGAGCCCGGTGAGCTCCCTGTCACCGATCCACACCCGGCCGGCCTCCGCGGGGACCAGCCCCACCACCATGTTGAAGGTCGTGGTCTTCCCTGCCCCGTTGGGACCCAGCAGCCCGACGATCTCTCCCGGCGCGACCTCGAGTCGCACCCCGTCCACCACCCGCCGGCGGCGGTAGCTCTTCACCAGGCCCTCGGCGAGCAGCCGGTCCTGCATCAGGGGACCTTCGCCGGGGGCGCCGGCGCGGGCTTCTTCTGGCCCGGCTCCTTGCCCTTGGACTCGAGGACGCCCTTCACCCGCTCCACCTCGATGAGGTCGGTGTCCACGTAGAACACCACCCGGTCGCCCTTCATGGTGTTGGTGCCCTGGCGCGCCTCGGGGTTGCCGGTGAGGATCAGGACCTCCTTCACCGTGTCGTAGTCGGCGTGGTCGCCCCTGGCCCAGCGGTCACCGTCCACCGCCACCACGTTCCCGAAGCACTCCAGCCGGGTGATCTCCGTGGCGTCCTTCCCCAGGTAGTGGCCGATGGAGCGGTCGCAGGTGAGCGTGGTGGTGTTGCGGACCATCTTCACGTGCCCGGTGCAGACGAACCGCTGCTGGGAGCCCTCCATCCGACCCTTGTCGCAGTCGACGAACACTGGATTCTCGGGCGTGGCGATCGCCGCACGACTGCCCTCGGCCGCAGCTGGAGTGCCGGTCTTCCCGGGCCGGGCCGGCACGGACTTCTTGCCCGCGGACGTCTGGGACCGGGCGGGGGTCGCCGTGAGGAGCAAGGCCAGGGATCCGACCGTGACCCACCGGCCGAAACGCGCGCCAGCGTCCAGCCTCACCCCCCCGCGCCTCACAGCGCGCTCACCCGGCTCTGCACCCGATCGAACTCGTACAGGTCCTCGCGCAGATGCAGGTCGAATCCCTGCGCCCGGAGCCAGTACCCGTTCGGGCCCTTGACCTCGACCGGGCTCGTCCCGGTGGCGTGCATGGTGGGGGAGTCCAGGTGCGCGCGCTCGGTCCACCCCTGCAGCCCGGTGGGCGTCCGCAGCTGCACCCCACCCCACACGTCGATGCCGTTGGAGAGGAGATTGCCCCGCGCAGCTCGGGTCTCGATGCGGGTCGCGGGCGGTAGCCGCCCGGTGGACGCCGTCGCCTCGCGGGTGAGCACGTCGAGCGTTCCCGGGCCGGAGAGCACGTCGGCCGACGCGCGCTCGTACGCCATGCTCTCCGAGCGGCCCACCGCGGTCAGCACCGAGCCCCGGTAGCTGCGCAGCCGGACCTCGTGCAGGGTCACCTCGGGCGGCGCCGGGCCGTCGTCCTTCGGCGGCGAACCGCAGGCGGCGATCAGGAGCAGGATTGCGAGCGGGAACCTCACCGGCACCCTCAACGGCCTAGCACGCTTTGGTCTTCCATCGCTGGTGCATCCAGACCCACTGCTCGGGGTGGGCGCGGATGGCGGCCTCGATGGGGGCGGTGAGCCGGGCGGTCAGCTCCACCGCGTCGCGCTCGGCATCCCCGGTGCGGGGCACCTCCACCTCCTCCGAGCTGAGCTGGTAGGTCCCGTCCTCGCGCTTGTGCACCAGGCAGACCACCGCCGCGGCCCCGGTGCGCAGGACCAGGTCTGCCGCCGCGCGCGGGGTGGCCGCCGGACGCCCGAAGAAGGGGACGAAGACGTTCTGCACGTTGGTGTCCTGGTCGATGAGCATCGCCAGCAGCTCGCCCTTCCGGAGCGCCTTCAGCAGCGCCACCGCCGCCCCCGGCTGCCCGCGCCAGATGGCCCGCAGCCCGCCCCGGGCCCGGAAGCGGTCCATCAGCCGGGTGAGGCGCGGGTCGACGTTCTCCTTCCCCACCGCGTGCAGGGGCAACCCATGGCGGACCACGCCCCAGCCCTGCAGCTCCCAGTTGCCGAAGTGCGCGCCCACCACCACCACGCCCTTGCCTCGCGCGTAGGCCCGATCCAGCGCCGCGAGCGCATCCCCCGAGGAGTCCACCAGCCGGTCGAACCTGTCACCCAGCCGGGGGGCGACGGCCATCTCCAGCACCGCGGTGCCCAGGTGCCGGAAGCACCGCCGGGCCAGCGTGCGCCGGGCCTCCTCGGACATCTCCGGAAAGGCCACCGAGAGGCTGGCCATCGCCTTGCTCCGCTCACCGGGGGCGAGGTGGAACGCCGCGCTCCCCAGCGCCCGCCCGAGCGCCTGGGCCCAGCCGAGCGGGAGGAGACCGACCAGCGCGAGCGCGGCGCGGAGGAGCCCGTAGCGGAGGGTTCGCTTCAGGCGCTTGGACAGGGGTGGTGCCACCGTGGGAAACGAGGGGACTCATATGGCACAGCGGGAGTGGAACTTCGACGGACTGGTGGGCCCCACCCACAACTACGCCGGGCTCTCGCCGGGGAACCTCGCCTCGCAGACGCACGAGGGCAGCATCTCCAACCCGCGCGAGGCGGCGCTGCAGGGGCTGGAGAAGATGCGCTTCGTCGCCGGACTGGGGGTGGGCCAGGCCGTGCTCCCGCCGCACCCGCGGCCGTCGCTGCGGACCCTGCGCGCGCTGGGCTACGTGGGCAGCGACGAGCAGGTGCTGGCGCAGGTGATGACCGAGGACGAGTTCCTCCTCCGGCTGTGCTCGAGCGCCGCGGCGATGTGGACCGCCAACGCCGCCACCTGCGCGCCGTCGAGCGACGCCGCCGACGGCCGGATGCACCTCACCGTCGCCAATCTCCAGGCGATGTTCCACCGGGTGCTGGAGGGCGAGACGACGCACGCCGTCCTCCGGGCCATCTTCTCCGACCAGCGTCGCTTCGCGGTGCACGCCCCGCTGCCCGGCGGTGGCCACTTCGCCGACGAGGGCGCGGCGAACCACGTCCGCCTCGCGGTCGAGGGCCGTCCGGCGATGCACCTCTTCGCCTGGGGCCGGAGCACCTGGCACCCGGTGAAGGGACCGGACCGCTTCCCGGCGCGGCAGACGCTCGAGGCCTCGCACGCGCATCGCCCGGCTGCACCAGCTCCACCCGGACGCGTGCCTCTTCCCGCAGCAGTCGCCGGCCGGCATCGACGGCGGCGCCTTCCACACCGACGTGCTGGCGGTGGGCAACGACAGCTTCCTCATGCTGCACGAGGAGGCGTTCGTCGCCGTCGAGCCGCTCTTGCAGACGCTGCGCAACCGGCTCGGGGACGGCTTCCGCTGGGCGATGGCCAGCTCCCGCGAGCTGCCGGTCTCCGAGGCGGTATTCGGTTACCCGTTCAACAGCCAGGTGCTGACCTTGCCGGACGGGACGATGTGCATCGTTGCGCCCATCGAGTCGCGGCAGCGGCCGAGGCCGCGTGCGTTCCTGGAGCGGGTGGTGGCCGAGGAGAATCCGGTGAAGCAGGTGCACTACCTGGACGTGCGCCAGTCGATGAACAACGGCGGCGGTCCGGCCTGCCTGCGCCAGCGCATCCGACTCACCGAGGAGGAGCGGGCGGCGGTGAAGGCGCGGGTGTTCCTCGACGCCGCGCTGGGCGCAGATCTCGAGGCGTGGATCCGCAGGCACTACCGGGACCGGCTGGGCGTGAAGGACCTCGCGGACCCGGCGCTGGCCCGGGAGTCGATGACCGCGCTCGACGAGCTCACGCAGATCCTCGGGCTGGGCAGCGTGTACGACTTCCAGCAGACGGCCTGACGACTCGTCCCGGTCACTCGGTCGTCGAGGGGGAGCCACGGAGCTGCGGCTGACAGGCGGTGCCGAAGACGGCGGCCTCCGCGCAGTACGTCGCGTCGAGGTGCCCGGAGAGGTGCTCGGCGGCAAAGCTCAGGTCCACCGAGAGGACGGTGTGCGCGCCGGCCTGCGGCAGCCCGACGCTCTCCACGGTCGCGTTGCCGCTGGTGGGACCGAGCGAGCCAAAGGTGAGGCACTCCCTGGTCCAGAACAGGATGGCGAACGAGTACAGGCCGGCGCTGCTGACGGGGGCGTTGCGGGCGACGAGCGTGTAGCTCCCTGTGACCAGCGGCTGGACCGAGGACCCGTTCCAGTTGGCGAGAACCAGCTCCAGGAGGTTCATCTCGTTCGACGGTTTCTGCTGCCCGTTGAGGATGGCGCAGAGGTTCTCTTGATCGGCGGCGGCGACGAAGACCTCGCCGTCCCCCAGCGGGACGAACACCGCCTCCTTCACCGAGACCTCGTGGCCTCCGACCTTGCCGTCGAGCGAGCCCGCTCCTCCCGAACCGCACCCCAGCAGGACCGACGTGGCGGCGACGACGACGCTCGTCCTCGACATGGTTCCCCCCAGCCGGCTCCGAGCCTAGCCTGACGCCGGCGGACGTGCTCCTCGCGCCGCCGCCGCGGCCTCCGGGCGCCACCCGGGGAGGTAGGAGACGGCCAGGGCCACCAGCGCCCCTCCGACCACCGCGAGGATGCGGTCCAGCGCGAAGCGGAGCTCCTGGGGCTGGCCCACGTGCCCCTCGGGCCGGATGAGCAGCACCGCGCAGCAGACGCAGGCAGGCCGGAGCCCGTCCTCCAGGCCGAAGGCAGCGCACAGGGTGCACGTCACCACCAAGGCGAGGAGGAAGGCCGGCGTGCCGTCCAGTCCGATCGAGACCGCGCCCACGCTCGCCGCCGCCCCGAGCAGCGTGGCGACGAAGCGGTTCACGCTGTGCTTCCGCGTGGCCACGGGATCCGGCTGGAGCACCAGGATGGCGGAGATGATCGCCCACGGCCCGGACAGGTGCAGGGCACGGGCGAGGAGCCCGGTGACGATGGCGGTGAAGACCAGCCGCGCCTCGTAGGCGCGCGGCGACCAGGCCATGACCGCTGCGCGCAGCGCCTCGACCACCTTCTTCCGGGCCTCGGGGTGCGCGTTTGGGTTCATCCGCAGCGAGCTATCGGGCCTGAGCCCGGCGTGGCGCGGGGCGCTCGGAGCCGGCGTCGGGTGGCTCGAGCCCCTCGAGACCGCGGGCCGGGTCGAGCGCCCGCATCGTCTCGGTGTCGATGGCCGTCCGGAGCCGCTCCATCCACGCCTGGGTCGCCCGGGTCCGCGGGCTGGCCGGAGAGCGAGACCGCGGTCTCGACCTCGTGGAGCGCCTCGTGCGGCCGCTTGAGGTTCTCGTACAGCTCGGCGGCCTGGCGGTGGAGGCCGGGCTCGCCGGGGGAGAGGCGCATGGCGGTCTGGACCAGGTCGAGCGCGCGGCCGTAGCGGCCCTCGACGCGGTAGGTCTCGGCCTGGGCGAGGACCAGGCGGGTGCGGGGGCCGCCGGCGCCGAGGAAGGGCTGGATGCGCTCCAGGGCGGCGCGGGCCAGGGCGGGTCGGCCCTCGGCGACGAGGTACCCGGCGAGGGCGAAGGCGATCTCGGCGTCGCCGGGCTTGCGGGCGACGGCGGACTCGAGGGTGCGGATGGCCTCGCGGCGGCGGCCGAGCGCGGCGAGGGCCTCGGCGCGGGGGAGGGCCACGTCCTGTCCGGCCTGCTCGGCGTTGTCGAGGAGGACGAGCGCGCCGGCCGGGTCGCCGGTCTGCAGCCGCATGCGGGCCGCGGTGACGCTCGAGCGCGGCGGCCTCGGGGCGCCCGTCGAAGGCGAGCAGGGCGCGGTCGAGGAGCCCGCGCGCGTCGTCGAAGCGGCCGCGCTTCCAGAGCTCGGTGACGAGCAGGTCGACGTGCGACGGGGTCTCGCCGACCAGGTTCCACAGCGCGTCGACGTCGCGGGCGCGGGGGAGCGCCTCGGCGAGGACGGCGGCGGTCTCGGCGCCGGACTCGAGCGCGAGCCGCTCCTCGACCAGGGCCTGGGCGGGGGCGCCGAGCTGGAACAGGGCGCGGGCCACGACGCGGTGGGTGTCGGGGTCGAGCGGCTGGAGGAACAGGGCGCGGTTGAGCCAGGCGAGCGCGACGCGGGGCTGTCCGCCGGGGCGGGTGGCCTCGGTCCATCCGGCGATGCGGTAGAGGACGGCGTCGGCGGGGTGGCGGTCGACGAGGGCGCGGGCCTCGGTGCGGACGCTGGCGGCGTTGCCCGTGGCGTGGGCGGCGAGCCGGGCCTCGGCGCGGGCGGTCGAGTCGGCGCCGCGGACGAGCCCGAGGACGGCGAGGAGCGCCACGGCGGCGAGGCCGGCGAGCGCGGGGGTGCGCTGGAGAGGCCGCTCGTTCCGCGCGACCCAGGAGCCGGAGGCGATGCCCAGGGCGACGGCGGCGGCGGTGGCGCAGGCGGGCAGCTCGAGGGCGAAGTCGAAGAGGTCGTGGAGGACGAGCGCGCCCACGCCGGCCCAGGCGGCGAGGACGAGGGGGCCGTTGCCGGCGCGGGCGGTCTTGACCGTGGCCCAGGCGGCGAGCGCGACGAGGCCGAGGGTGGCGGGGATGCCGAGCTCGGTGGCGAGCTGGAGGGGGAGGTTCTCCGGGTACTCGAAGGTGAAGACGAGGCGTGGAGTGGGGGGTCTGCCAGCGCGGGAAGGCGACGGCGAAGGTGCCGCGGCCGAGGCCGGTGAGCCAGGCGGCGACCGCGGGCCGGGAGAACATGGGCCACAGGTCGACCTTGGAGCTCTGCAGCTTCTCCAGGGTATCGACCGTGGCGAGCCTGGCGCCGATACGGTCCAGGGCGAGGTAGCCGGCGACGAAGGCCACGGTGCCCACGGCGAGGGCGACGGGGATGGCCCGGCCGCCGGTGGTGCCGCGGGCGTCGCGGCGACGGAGGAGCAGGAGGAGGAAGGCGAGCTGTCCGGCGCACCAGAAGGCGATGCCGCCGCGGGAGAGGGAGAGGAAGGCGGCGGCGCCGACGGCGACGGCGGCGGCGAGCCAGAGGGCCTGGCGGGGGCGGTTGGGGTGGCTCTCGGCGGCGAGGCCGAGGAGGAGGGCGGAGGCGAGGGTGGCGAAGGCGGCGAGGTGGTTGGGGTTGCCGAAGGGGGTGAGGAACGGGAGCTGGCCGTTCTGGAATCGGTGCAGTCCGAAGAGGGTTGAAGCGTCGGCGAGGGCGTGGCCGAAGCCGATGAGGGCGACGGCGAGGCCGGTGAGGCCGATCCCGGCGGCGAGGTGGCGGCGGCTGGTGCGCGAGCGGCAGAGCCCGGCGGCGGCGGTGAGGGCGGCGGCGGCGGCGAGCGAGCCGGTGAGCGCGGCGGCGGTGGCGGGCGGGTCGTGGGAGAGCGGGCGCCAGCCGTCGAGGCCGAGCGGGACGAGGGCGAAGGCGCGGAGCTCGCCCATGGGCGGGCTGAGGAGGGCGAGGAGCCCGGGCGGGAGCGGGACGAGCTGGAGGGCGCAGAGGCCGGCGACGCCGAGTGGAAGGAGCGCGAGTGGCGGAACGACGAGGCGGCCCGAGTCGGAGGCGACGAGGAGCCCCAGGGCGGTGGCGGACAGCAGGGTGGCGAGGACCGCGGCGCCGGGTGGGGCGCCTCCGAGCCAGAGCGTGGGTCCGGCCACGGCGGCCACGAGGGCGACGGTGGCGGCGCGGCGGAGTGGCTCGGTCCTTCGGGAGGGCTGCGCCATGGACGGAGGGAAGACGCCCATGCTACGCGACCCGGCCCATGTCTCGGTATTTCCTCTGGGCGTCGGTGCTGTGCGTGCTGGTCTTCGGACCGGCGTGCAAGGGCGACTGCCGGAAGCTCGCGGAGAAGCTCTGCCACTGCGCGGCGAACACCTCGGACAAGAACCTCTGCATCTCGAACGCGGCGACGGAGCAGGGCCGGGTGGGCACGACGCCCGCGGACGAGCAGCTCTGCGCGACCCTGTACGACGGGTGTGACTGCCACACCATCAACACGCCGCAGGGAAGAGTGGCCTGTGGGATTGCCCGGCCGCCGCCGGATGGCGGCGTGGTGGGCGGGTAGTCAGGAGCGGTAGGCCTCGAGGCAGCGCCGCACCACGCTGGACCACTGGAAGTGCTCGAGCATGCGGGCGCGGGCGGCGGCGCCCATGGCCTCGGCGCGGGCGTGGTCGGTGCAGAGGGTGACCAGCGCGGTGCGCAGGGCCGCGAGGTCGTCCGGAGGCACGACGAATCCGGTGACTCCGTCGACCACGGCCTCGGGCATCGAGGCCACGTCGGTGCAGATGGCGGGGATGCCGCAGGCCATGCCCTCGAGGAGCGTCTGTCCCATGAGCTCGGGGACCTTGGTCTCGTTGCCGTATCGGTCGCGGTAGAGGCTGGGGAGGACGACGCAGCGCGAGCGCCGGTAGGTGTCGACCAGCTTCGAGTCGTCCAGGTCGGTGTGAAACTGGACGCGCTTCCCGGCGGCCAGTTCTTGAAGCAGCGCGAAGTACTTCGGGTCGTAGGGGCGGCCGACGACGTCGAGCGGGAGATCGAGTGGGAGCGCCTCGATGACCCGGTCGATGCCCTTGTGCGAGAGGAGACGGCCCACGAAGAGCGCGCCGCCGGTCCTGGGCACGCGCGGGTCCGGCGAGAACTTCTCGGTGTCCACGCCGGTGAGAATGACGTGAGACCAGGGCTGACCTTCCTGGCCCATCACGCGCCGGCTGTACTGGCTGATGTGCAGGTGGCCGTGGAACCAGCGATCGGTCGAGGTATACGACGAGAAGTCCCACCCTCCCCCGCCGAGGTCAGTGACGAAGACGCGGCGGCCGGTGAGGCGGCTGGCGAGGGCGGAGAGGCTGGAGACGAGCAGGTGCTGCTGGTGGCAGTGGACCACGTCGGCACGGAGGAGCTCTGGGAGGACGCGAATGCTGAGCGGATTGTGGCGGCTGCCGCGCACGTGCCAGGGCTGGCCGAGCACGCGGACCCGGAGCGGGCCCTCGCGGAAGCGTGCGATCGGCGGACCCGAAGCTCACGAGCGTGGTGTCCACCTCGCGGGCCATGTGCCGCGCAAGCTCCCACGCGTAGCGCTCGGCTCCGCCGACGATGCCGTCCTTCTCGTCGAAGAGCGCCGGCACGATGTGCAGGACGCGGCCTGGGCTGGACTGGGTGTCGGGCGCGGAGGTCAGTGGGGAGCGAGGTAGAGGACGGCGAAGACCGCCGCAGCGTAGAGCAGCAGGTTCACGATCGTGGGGACGTCCGAGAGGAGGACCTTCTCGGGTGAACCGGTCACGTCCCGCCGGTGGACCAGGTACAGGTAGCGCAGGATCCCGTAGAGAACGAAGGGCAGCGTCCACTTGAGCCGGTCCGACCCGACCTTCGCCACCGTGTCCGGCGCGACGGTGTAGAGCCCGTACGCGAGGATGCACATGCCCGCGACGGTCGCGAGCATCTGATCGAGCAGCGGCAACGAGTACTCACCGAGCGACGGACGGTGCTCCGTCGCCCCATCCTCGAGCGAGACCAGCTCCTGCCGCCGCTTGGCCAGAGCGAGGAACAGCGCCAGCAGGAGCGCGCAGAGGAAGAGCCAGCCGGAGACAGGTACGCTGATCGCCACTGCGCCGGCGAGGATGCGGAGCACGAACCCCGCCGCGATGCAGAGCACGTCGAGGATGACGTGATGCTTCAGCGACGAGGGTGTACGCGATCTGCAGGACCAGATACGCGGCTCCGAGCGCCACGAACTTCCACCCGAGCATCAGGCCCAGGTCGAGACCTGCCGCCCAGCAGATCACGATGAGGAGGAGCACCGTCCGGGCACGGATCTCCCGCGCGGCGATGGGCCGGAGCGCCTTCTGCGGATGCCTCCGGTCCTCCTCCCGGTCCATCCAGTCGTTGAAGACGTAGGTCCCGGAGGAGAGAAAGCAGAAGGCGACGAAGGCCAGGAACGCGCGGGCGGCGAGGTCCGGGACGAAGACCGCCTTGGCGAAGAGCAGCGGCGCGAAGACTGCGAGGTTCTTCGTCCACTGCCTCGGGCGAAGGGCTCGGAACCAGGCCGGCAGCCGGCTGGGCCTCACTGCCACCGGAGCGGGAAGCTCAGGGGCGTCCGATGCCGAAGTAGACGAAACCACGCTCGCGCATCCGTGCTGGGTCGAAGATGTTGCGCCCGTCGAAGACGACGGGTTGCTGCATCAGCTTCTTCATCCGGTCGAAGTCAGGTCGGCGGAACTCGTTCCACTCGGTGAGGACGAACAGGCCGTCCGCCTTCTCCAGCGCCTCGTAGGGGGTCTCGGTGTAGCGGACGCGGTCCCCGAAGTGCCTCTTCGCGACCTGGGTGGCGACGGGGTCGTGTGCCGACAGCGTGGCGCCCTTCCCCAGGAGCCCCTCGATCATCACCAGCGAAGGGGCCTCGCGCATGTCGTCGGTGCGCGGCTTGAAGGCAAGGCCCCACACGGCGAAGTGCTTGCCCGCGAGGTCGCCGTAGTGCCGCGTGGCCTTCTGGAGCATGAGGCGTTTCTGGGCTTCGTTGGTGCGCTCGACGGCGCGGAGCAGGTCGAACTCGATGCCGAAGTCGCGTGCGGTGGCGACCAGCGCCTTGACGTCCTTGGGGAAGCAGCTGCCGCCGTAGCCCACGCCGGGGAACAGGAACGGGTAGCCGATCCGCTTGTCGGCGCCCATGCCCTTTCGCACGGCGTCCACGTCGGCGCCCACGCGCTCGCAGAGCGCCGCCATGTCGTTCATGAACGAGATGCGGGTCGCGAGCATCGCGTTGGCGGCGTACTTGGTGAGCTCCGCGCTCCGCGGGTCCATGTAGAGGATGGGGTTCTCGGTGCGGACGAACGGCCCGTAGAGCTCGCCCATGATCCTCCGGGCGTGCTCCGAGTTGGTGCCAATGACCACGCGATCCGGCTTGAGGAAGTCGTCGATCGCGGCGCCTTCCTTCAGGAACTCGGGGTTCGACACCACGTCGAAGGGCTGGTCGGTGACCTTGGAGATGGTCTCGCGAACGCGGTCCGCGGTGCCGACCGGCACGGTGCTCTTGTCGACGATGATCGTGTACCGCTTGAGCGCCTTGCCGATCTGCTCGGCAGCGGAGAGGACGTGCTGGAGGTCGGCGTCGCCGTTCTCGCCCTCGGGGGTGCCCACGGCGATGAAGACGACCTCGGACTGACCGACGGCGCCGGTCAGGTCGGTGGAGAACGAGAGCCGCTTCTCCCGGACGTTCTTGTGAACCAGCTCCTCGAGGCCAGGCTCGTAGATGGGGAGCTTCCCGGCGTTGAGCGCCTTGATCTTGGTCGCGTCGACGTCCACGCAGATGACGTCGTTCCCGGAGTCGGCGAAGCAGGTGCCGGCCACGAGGCCCACGTAGCCCGAGCCGACGATCGTCAATTTCATCGCTGTTGGTTCCTCACTGGGAGCCCGGAGGACGTCCACCGGTCAGAAGACGCCGGAGACGCTCCGCTCCACGAGTTTCACGCATTCTGCCCAGCTGGGCCAGTGGCGAGACGACCAGCCCATCGAGAAGTGCACGGCTCGCCGGGCGCAGGTCTTGCGCGAGCGAGCTGACGGCCGAGGCGGTCTCGGGGAAGAGCGCGGCCACGATGCGGGTCGACGCGTACAGGGCACGCTCGGATCCGCCAGCGCTCGGCCCGCGCGCGGACTTGAGCCAGATCGAGAGGGTGCGAGTAGGCGCCCTGCATCGAGGGAGCGCCGAGGAGCAGCTCGCGGAGGTCGACGAAGGTGATCGTCGGGACGGAGTACCCCGCGTGGGCCTGCTCGAGGATGGAGGCCAGCAGTGCGTCTTCGGCAGCCAGGCGGAAGAAGGACGGACCGAATGCGCGGACCGGAAGGGCGCGGTCGAGGAGCGCCCGGTCCTCGTCCTCGAATCCGGGGCCGAGCAGTCCCCCGTGAAGGGTGATCTGCGTCCGGCCATCCGAGAGCACCCGCACGCGTGGATGCGAGGCGACGGGCTTGAACTCGGACTGACCCAGGAACCCGGCGAGGCCGTCCAGGTCCGCGGCGGGAAGGAGCAGGTCCAGGTCGAGCACCGGCCTGAACGCGACGTGCGGATACAGCGACTCGGCGTAGCTGGCAGCACCGAGCAGGACGATGCGGCGACCCTCGAGCTCGTCGACGGCGCGCTTGAAGTTCACCAGCTTCATCACGTTGTCGTTGAGCGAGCCCTGGTAGACGGAGAGGAGCCGGTCCCGGGCCCACTCGGGCGCCCCGCCGCCCCCGAGCCGGTACTCGAGGTTGTACGCGGCGAGCGGCGCGAGCCCCTGGGCGATGGCCCAGTCGACGTAGTCCTCCCAGGGCGCACCGCGGAGAGAGGTGCGCGGCGGCGAGAAGGACGCGAGGACCCGGAAGGTGTCGAGGAGGGACGGCGCCATGCCCGGCCGCCCTTACCAGTTGCGCTACTTGCGAAGGGAACGACCTTCGCGCCCTCGACCACGGGCGGGATGCTGATCCGGACGATGGTCGCGGTGACCGCCTGGGCGACCTGCTCGAGGGCGAGCTCGTCGTCTCGATCGACCTCGAGGCGCCCGTCGCGCCAGGTGGCATGGAGGATCCCGAGGGACTCTCCGTCCACGCGGCCCAGCTCGACGGAGAGGTCCACGGGAGGAGCGCTCCCTTCGACCCTCTCGAGCTCGTAGTGAAGCCCCTCGCGCTCGCCGTGGTCGTCCTCTTGGGCACGTGGAACCGGAACTCCAGCCGGGCGGCGTTCAGCTCCGCGGCGAGTGGCCGGAGCGCATTCCAGACCTCGGTGAGGCTCGTGGAAGCCTCGACGGCGTCCACCGTCTTTCGCACGACCTGCCGGAGCTGGAGGTTTCGCCGGCGGGTGGCGTTCGCGGCCTGGGCGCTCTTGGGATCGAAGTACCCGAGCCTCCGGACGAGCACGACGACGACGATGCTGATGGCCGCCAGCAGGAGCGCGCTCTGGACGCTGTTCGCGGAGGCGCAGCCCGAGCGCGGTCGCGCCGAAGAGGATGCTCAGCCCGTACAGGGCCAGCACCGCGTCCCGTTGGCTCAGGTTCAACCGGGACATCATCCGGTGGTGGATGTGGTCCCGATCGGCGTCGAACATGCGGCGGCCGAGGAACGCGCGCCGGAACATCGCCAGGAGCGTGTCCGTGATCGGCAGACCGAGCGCGATCACCGGAACGACCATCGCCACCGCCGTCCCCGACTTCGTCGACGTCTTGATGCTGACGATGGCGAGGACGAACCCGAGGAACATGCTCCCCGTGTCGCCCATGAAGATGGTCGCGGGGTTGAAGTTGAAGACGAGGAAGCCGAGCACGGCGCCGGCCAGCGCCGCCATGCACAGCGCCATCAGCACGTCGCCGCGCGCCAGCGCGAGGACCAGGTTCGTGCCTGCGGCGAAGAAGGCGACTCCGCCAGCGAGGCCGTCGAGCCCGTCGATGAGGTTGACCGCGTTCACCACGCCGACGATCCACAGGAGCGTGAACGGCAGCGACAGCATCCCGAGTGGGATCGGCGGGCCGAAGGGCCAGGTGATGCTCTCGATCCGCAGGCCCACGCCCCACATGGCCAGCGCCACGGCGAACTGGACCGTGAACTTCAGCCGCGCGCCGCACCCACGGAAGTCGTCGTAGATTCCGAGCAGCGCGATCGCGCTCCCGCCCAGGAAGAGGGAGAGAACGAGGTCGCGGCTGGCGAGGAACTGACGGCCAACGCCCGAGTCGACGACCAGCAACGCCGTCAAGGGCGTGAAGAACGCAACGACGATCGCGATCCCGCCGAGGCGCGGAACCGGTCGGACGTGGACCTTGCGCGTCGACCTCGCCTGGTCGAACCAGCCGAGCTGCGACGGCCTGGTTCCGTCACCAGCGGCGTGAGCACGGCACCGACCATCAACGCAACGAGAAAGGCGACGGCGTACGTGACCATGCAGCGGGCGCGGAGTCTGGCATGATGCGTCGTACGACCGGAAGCCGGGCTGATCGAACGATCCGAGTCGAAAATTCCGGACGCTCGTGACGGGCACCCCCCAGTGGCACTTCCTCACTCCCGAGTACCCACCGGATCCGGGTGGTGTCGCGGACTACACCCGCCTTCTGGCCAATGCGCTCGCGTCCGGGGGAGGCGTGCACGTGTGGGCACCGTCCACGCGAGCGGGACGACCTCGAAGGACCAGGCGTCACGGTTCATCGGATTCCAGGGCTTGGGCAGCGGGTCTGGGGCAGCTGGACGAAGGGCTGCGGCGCTGCCCGGGCCGCGTCGGCTGTTCGTCCAGTACGTCCCGACCGCTTTTGGCTTCCGGGGGATGAACGTCCCGCTGGTCCGCTGGCTTGTGCGCGCGTCCCGAGGAGGTCTGGGTTCAGTTCCACGAGGTGGCACTCGGGTGGCAGCTCTGGCGAAAGCCGCACCATCACCTGATCCACGCGGTGCAGCTCTGGATGGCCTCGGCGCTGGCGCGGAGGGCGGACCGGCTCTTCGTCTCGATCGAGGGATGGCTCCCCGGCTGGGTCGGGAGGCCAGGCGGGCGGTCTGGCTTCCCATCCCGAGCAACATCCCGGTCGTCGGTCGGAGCCGTCGGAGCTGGAGGCCCGCGCGCCGTAGCTCGGACCGGGACCCTGGGTCGCGCACTTCGGCACGTACGGCCCCGGCGATCACGCGGGATCTCGTGCCGGCGCTCGAGTGATTGCCCGGCACGGCTCCGACGGCTCGGTTCCTTCTACTCGGCCGCGGAGCGAGAACGGTCGCGCCGCGGTTGCCCAGGGATCGGGTCCTCGCGCCTGGTGAGCTGTCCGGCGGATGCGGTCGCCGCCCGGCTCGAGCGTCGCCGACGCTGGCGCTCCAGCCCTTCCCGGACGGGATCAGCGCGCGCCGGACCAGCGCGATGGCTGCCCTGGCCCTCGGGGTCCCCGTCGTCACCACCCGGGCATCTGACCGATTCGGTCTGGCGACGAGGCGCGTCGCGCTCGCTCCTGCGGCGATCCCGAGGAGCTCGCGCGGCGTCTGCCTGGAGCTTCTGGCGGACCCGCAGCGGCGCGAGGCGCTCGGGAAGCGCGGTGGCCGCGCTCTACGCCGGGCTTCTCGCTCGAACGGACACTGGAGACCTTGCTCGCGGCGCGGGTGCTAGAGCTCGCTCGGACTCTCATGAAGCGTGCGCTGATCACCGGGATCACCGGGCAGGACGGCAGCTACCTGGCGGAGCTTCTGCTCTCGAAGGGCTACGCGGTCCACGGAATGGTCCGTCGCTCCTCGAGCGAGAACTTCGAGCGCATCGACCACCTCCGCGACCGCGTCCAGCTCCACCAGGGCGACCTGCTGGACCAGTACTCGCTGGCGTCGCTGCTCGCAGGAGACCAAGCCGGACGAGGTCTACAACCTCGCCGCGCAGTCCTTCGTCCCGACCAGCTGGAGCCAGCCGGTGCTCACCGGCGAGTTCACCGCGCTCGGCGTGACAAGATGCTCGAGGCGATCCGCCACACCGCGCCCGGAGACGCGCTTCTACCAGGCGTCCTCGTCCGAGATGTTCGGCAAGGTCCGCGAGACGCCCCAGACCGAGGAGACGCCCTTCTACCCGCGCTCCCCGTACGGCGTGGCGAAGGTCTACGGCCACTACATCACGGTGAACTACCGCGAGTCGTTCGGCCTCTACGCGGTCAGCGGGATCCTGTTCAACCACGAGTCGCCGCGGCGCGGGCTCGAGTTCGTGACCCGGAAGGTCAGCGACGGCGTCGCGCGGATCAAGCTCGGGCTGCAGAAGAAGCTGCGCCATGGGCAACCTCGACGCGCGGCGCGACTGGGGCTTCGCCGGCGACTACGTCCGCGCGATGTGGCTCATGCTGCAGCAGGCCGACGCCCGACGACTACGTGATCGCGACCGAGCGAGACGCACAGCGTTCGCGAGCTCTGCGAGATCGCGTTCGCGCACGTCGGGCTCGACTGGCAGGAGCACGTGGTCGTCGACCCGAAGTTCGTCCGGCCGGCCGAGGTCGATCACCTGATCGGCAACCCGGCGAAGGCGCAGGCCGTGCTCGGATGGGAGCCGACCGTCAACTTCCGCCAGCTCGTCGAGATGATGGTGGACGCGGACCTCGAGAGGCTGCGCAGGAGGCCGGTGAGGTGAAGGTCCTGGTGACCGGCGCCGACGGCTTCGTCGGCACGCACCTGGTCCGGGCGCTGCGGGCGCGGGGGGACGAGGTCGAGGCCTGCGGCGGACCGGGGGGCCGGGCGGGCTGGAGATCACCGATGCGCCGGCCGTGGCCCACCGGATCGAGCGGTTCGGCCCGGAGGGAGTCATCCACCTCGCGGGGATCAGCTCGGTCGCACGGAGCCACTCCGAACCAGCGGAGACGGCGGCAGTGAACGTCGCGGGAGCGGCAAACCTGCTCCAGGCAGTCCGCGACCACGCGCCGCGGGCGCGAGTCCTGCTGGTCGGTTCCGGCGAGGAGTATGGACGGCTCGAGCCCGATCGGCCCGCGGACGAGCGGAGTCCACTTGCTCCGGTGAGCCCCTATGCAGCGAGCAAGGTCGCGGCAGAGATCCTCGGCCGCCAGGCATTCGCTTCTTACGGAACCGCGGTGGTGCTCCTCCGCCCCTTCAACCACCTCGGAGCGGGACAGGCGCCGGGGTTCGTCGTTCCCTCGTTCGCCGCGCAGCTGGTGAAGATCTCCCGGGGCCAGGCGTCGGCAACCATCGAGGTCGGTGACCTTTCCCCGGTCCGCGACTTCACCCACGTGCTCGACGTGGTCGACGCGTATCTCCTGTTGCTGGCGCACGGGGAGCCGGGCGAGGCCTATAACATCTGCTCGGGGGAGGGCTGGAGCATTCGCCAGGTGCTCGACGCGCTCCAGGCGCTGGCCAATACCCAGGCCGAGATCCGGGTGGACCCTGCCCGGCTTCGGCCGGCGGAGATCCCGTGGCTCGTCGGAAATCCCGCTCGGATCGAGCAGCTCGGGTGGAAGCGCCGGCGTTCGGTGGACCAGGCACTCGGGGAGGTGCTGGCAGAGGCTCGGGCGTGAAGCGCCGGCTGCGGCTGGCGGTCATCTGCGACGCGGTCGAAGAGGGCTGGCGCAGCATGGACTACGTCGCCGAGATGCTGGTGAAGCACCTCCAGGAGGAGCACGCCGAGACATTCGAGACGGTGGCGATCACCCCTCGGTTCTTTCGGGGGTTCGAGCGACTCGGGCCGGGGAAGCGTGCCTACAATGCCGACCGCGCGGTGACCCGGTTCCTCAGTTACCCGGTCGCTCTCCTCCCCCGGCGGTGCGATTTCGATCTCTTTCACATCGCTGATCACTCATACGCCCACCTGGCTCGCGTCCTCCCGCGGGGGGGTACGGGCGTTTTCTGCCACGACCTCGACGCTTTCGAGCCTGCGCTTCCTCCCGACGGCGCCTCGACGCCGAGCTGGCGGCGGGCGCTGGCACGCTTCCAGCTCGGGGGACTGCAGCGCGCGGCGGTGGTGTTCCACAGCACCCAGGGTGTCCGGGACAGGATTCTCGACCACGGCCTGATCGACGGCAGCCGCCTCGTGGAAGCACCGTATGGCGTTGCCGAAGAGTTCTGGAATCCAGCGGCGCTCCCATTGCCCTTGGGCGTGACGCCTCCCTTCCTCCTGCAGGTCGGGGCAAACTTCCCGAGAAAGAGGCTCGACGTCCTCTTTCGGGTCTTCGCCGAGGTGCAGCAGACGCTGCCCAACCTTCAGCTGGTACAGCAGGGGGCAAGCCTGGACGCAGTGCAACAGGACCTGGTTAAAAGCCTGGGGATCGGCAGGTCCCTCGTGCAGCCTGCGCCGCTCTCACGAGCGGACCTCGCCACCTTGTACGCGCGCGCCGAGCTGGTTCTCGTCCCCAGCGACAGTGAAGGGTTCGGACTTCCGGTGCTCGAGGCGCTGGCAGCCGGGGCGTCGGTTGTTGCGAGTGACATCCCCCCGCTCCGGGAGGTCGGCGGCAGCGCCGTAACCTTCTGTCCTGTCGCCAACGTCGAGGACTGGGTCGGTACGGTGTCGCGCCTGTTGCACAGGCCAGAGACCAACCCACCCCTGGAAGCACGACGTGAGCAGGCGCGCCGCTTCACTTGGCGCGCCCATGCGGAGACTATCGCGGGCAGCTATCGGCGTCTGGCCGTGGCCGCGTGAAAGTCCTATTCGTCAATCCAATTGGCGAGCTTGGAGGGGCAGAACGCGCCCTGCTCGACCTTCTCGCGTCCCTGAACGACTCGGTCCCGGACGTGCGGGCATCCGTGCTCACCTTCGAACCCGGCCCGTTGCTGGACGAAGCTACCGCGCTTGGAGCCACAGCATCGGTGCTCTCACTTCCGCCCTCAATCGGCAGGCTGGGCGATAGCGGCGGCGTCGACCTGCTCCGCTTCCTGCCGGCCGTCGGCAGAGGAATGGCGTGGCTACCGACACTTCGTCAACGGCTGGCGGCCGAACAGGCGGATGTCATTCACACCAACGGTTTCAAGGCGCATGTCCTGGTGGCGATGGCCCGTCCGCTCCGGACCCCGTGGTCTGGCACCTGCACGACTTTGTCTCCTCGCGGCCGTTGATGCGCCGGCTGTTACCCGTGCTACGCAATCGGGCCGCTGTCGCAATTAGTGTATCCGACGCCGTGGGCAGCGACGCCAGGGCTATTCTTCAACCGTTGCCGGTGGTGACAGTGCTCAATGGAGTTCGGACCACTGCCTTCAGTAGGCCCCACCGGGCCGCAGACCTTGATGCTCTCGCTCAGCTCCAGCCCGCTCCACCGGGCACGGTGCGAGTCGGCCTTATCGCAACGCTCGCCACCTGGAAAGGTCATACGCTCTTCCTCGAAGCAGCGCGTCGCCTTAGAGACCATCCCGCCCGATTCTATATTGTGGGTGGAGGGTTGTATTTGACAGCAAAGAGTCAGCGAACGGCACAGGATCTCCAACGACTGATTGAACGGCTCGGCCTCAGCGATCGAGCAGGACTTGTGCGGTTTCAGAGAGATATCGCTCCGATAGTTGGGGCACTGGATATCGTTGTCCATGCAAGCACGAGCCCTGAGCCTTTTGGGCGGGTCGTAGCGGAGGGGATGAGCGCCGGGCGCGCTGTGGTCGCTGCGGCTTCGGGCGGCATTCTCGAACAGATCGAAGACAGCAAGACGGGGCTCCTCTTCCCGATGGGGGATGTGTCTGCGATGACCGCGCAGATCACCCGTCTTCTCCAGTCCGCGGACCTGCGAGCTCGCCTTGGCCGGGCTGCCGCGAGCTACGCGAGCGTTCGTCTCGACTCGCGTCGACTCGGCCCAGAAACGTATCGGATCTACAAGAGTGTTTGCGCCACTCCTTAAGTAGCGGCCCGGCTCTCACCGACCGATCACTGACGCGCGGGCGCGCCTCTCTCGCGGACCTCCGACTCTAGCCGCGAGGTTTGATCGCAACGACCAGAGAATGCACCGCCGTCCATTTTGTAAGCCATCTGGCGCGATCGAGAACATCAATTCGACGAGGTGGTCTGCGCGGGATATAGGCATAGTGCCCAACTCCATCGATCTCAGACACCTTGAGACCGGCCGCCGCGATCAACCAAGTCGTTAGCGGCGTCCACATCCATTGATTGATCGACTGGTTCTCTTCGGAATACGAACGCCCGGTCAGCGTCACATACATCCGATAGACACCCAGGGCTCCCAGGTAGTTGGGCGTTGTCACAAACAAGGTTCCACCTGGGGCCAGGACACGCGCGAGCTCCTGAATAGCGCGACGTGGCCGCGGAACGTGTTCGATCGTCTCGCAGGAGATGACCACGTCAAAACTAGAGTCTGGAAAATCAATTTTCTGAATGTCGTGCTGTTCCCATCGAATCGAGCCAATTCCTAGCTCGGCCGCGCGCCGACTTCCCATTGCCAGCGCCACAATCGAGAAATCGGCGGCAACTTGTAACGCCGGTCGTTTTGAAGCCAGGTGGATTGAAAACCCGCCTCGCCCGCATCCAATCTCTAGTACTCGAACTCCCGAGACTGGAGTTCCCTTGCCCTCGAGGCGAGCCAACACCATACGGTGCCAAGGCGCGTCAATCCCGGAGTCGATTGAGCGGGCGCTGTGCCAAAGGTCGTAGTCAGAGGCCGTCACGCAACTCCACCCGCCCTTGCGAGCGCGGACTCTAGCCCGCTTGCCGCGCCCTCCCAAGTCAAAGAGCGCGCTCTCGCCCGACCCGCTTCGCCAAGACGGGCCGCGCGCTCCGGTGATCGCATGAGATCGATGAGCGCTCGACCGCCTTCGAATGGAGTCGAGGGATCAAAGAGAATACCATCCACGCCATCCGTCACGATGTCGACAATTCCACCCACGCGCGAAGCGACAACAGGAATGCCGGCCGACATGGCCTCAAGGAGCGCCAGTGGCGAGCCCTCGCTCAAAGATGGCATCAGAAACACCCCGTGCTCGGAAAAGAGCCTTGTCATCTCCATTGGTTGGTCAACGATCGGGATCACCTTGACAGCAGAGGCCGAGCTTTGCCGAACTGCTTCATGATCTCCGCTTCTGTCTTTCCGGTCCCCGCGAGCGTAAAGCGCACAGCAGGCATTGACTCCAGCACTTGGCGTACGAGATCAGGAAGCAGCCGACGACCTTTCACATCGAGCCACCCACCGACGAAGAGCACCTTGAGCGGGTCACCCCGCAACTCGACCTTCACACTCTCGGCTCCATTGATGAGCCTGAAGACGTGATCGGTCTGAACACCGAGTCTGGTGACGACGTAGCGCAAATCAACAGTCGAGAGCACGACCACTGCGTCAGCGAGCCGGATAGCTCCATCAGACTGCCATCGACGAAGGAGGCCTCCCTTCAGCCAGGAGGCGAATCCTACCTCCGCCTGGCCGCGGCGAGCGGCGGCTCTCATATCCCGAAATGTTCGGCTCTCCACGTTGTGACACATGCACACAACGGCTGGAAACATGCGAGGGAGAACGCGCCGAAGGAGGGCGCACCAGAATCCAATAGGCTCATGCACGACGACGGCGTCGTAAGTCTGGGCGGTGCCCATCAACTTGAAGGCTAGCGCTAGCGGGACAAGGAGTACCGATGCCCGCGGTCCTGAAACACCTGCGAGAGGAAAGCGGTCATTGAACCAGAGCTCAACCTGATGTCCGCGCGCTTCGAGGGCTGAACCCATTTCGTGAGTCCATCTCCCCATCCCTGTCGATGTTCGATTTTCTATGAATGAGATCAACGCGATGCGCATACTAACGACCCGCTTGTGTACTCGGTCCAGCAGCTGCACTTCTGAGTAGCTCCAGGAGGCTCTCGACGTGCCGCTCAACCTCGAACCTGGCAGATACCTCGCGCGCGCGCAGTCGCAATCCTGGATCAATTCGAAGGAGCGTGAGAGCGCGCATGATCCCGGCGGCAAATGCCTCCGCGGTCAGGCTCTTGGCGCTAACAACAACTCCATTGACACCGTCCATCAACCACTCCGGGATCCCTCCGACGGCGAATGCCACGGACGGAACACCGAACCGCCCGGCCTCCAAGCCCACGAGCCCGAATGGCTCGGGCCAAATGCTCGGAAGGAGAAGTAGCCGCGCGGATCGGAGCACGTTGTCGCGCTCGGCTGCCGTGACCCAGCCGCGGAGGGAATTGTCTTCTCCCAGCGTTGCCAGAGTGCGGTCCACCTGCAATCTCAGGCTTCCATCTCCGAGAAGGACCAAGGGGAGCGCCTGTCTGAGCTGCTGCCGCACGATCCGGACCGACTCGAGCATCAGCTCGACACCTTTGGTCGCGGCAAGGCGACCGATGAAAAGCAACGGCCCTTCCACTCCGTCCGTGAGGGGCTCCGAGATAGGAGGAGCAACGAACAGCGGAAGGTGCTTCACGTTCCTAAGACCGTGACGCTCGAACTCGGCCCGCATGTGCTCTGAAGCTACGACGATCGCGCGATACCTACATAGAAGCGCCGCACGTCTGCGCTGCAGAGCGTAGGACCGGGCGAACTCCGCAGGACGCAGTGGACCGCATCCGCGGGACCAGTACAGCGGGACACACGGCCACCCAAATATCCTTGAGCAGGTCGTGGCCGTCGGGAATCGGTGTCGCTTTTCGCCGCTAATGCAGGTGCCATAGTAGTTGTGAGCGAAAAGCATGCTTGCGAAGTTCGAAAGGAGCCACTCCTCAAGATCCGGACTCCGGAGTCCATTGACGAGCACTGCATCCGGAGCCCAGTCTTGCAGCTTCGACTCGTAGGCCGAACCAGTCACGGTCCAGTTCTTGACCCCCTCCAGAGACGTCCCATCCTCTGCGAGAACTCTGATATCGTGCCCATGGGATTTTAGGGCTGGGACGAGTTCAGCCAGATATTGCTCCGCCCCTCCTTGAAGCAAGGCGCTATGAGTTGCGAGCAAGAGCTTCATTTCGGCAATAGATCCACTACGCCCCTGCTCAACGAACCATGAGGAGAGGCCGTCAGCGACGGTCGATCCAGCGGGTACAACATCAGGCCGGCCCGTGCTTGATGGCCTCGAGCTCGAAGTAGAGGAACCAAGCCGGAAAAGCCCAACACCAGCGATCCTCGTACTTCTCGGGCCAGCGATTCGCGAGCCGCGCGACCGCTCGGTTCAGCAGCGAAGGATGAAAAATTAGCTCCGCCCGAATCCGACGAAACCTGGCCGAGGAGTAGTGAACGAGCGGGTGCCCCTCGACGAAGCAGTCGAGGGTGGCTTGCGCGAAACCGTGGCGATGGGTTGGATCACGCCACGTGTTCGCACATGAAAAGTGTGGAACGGTCAGCCTGACCTTGGCGCCTCGTCTGCTGATGCGATGCACCTCCTCCATGAATCCCACGACGCTCCCGACGTGCTCCAGGACGTCGTAGCCGAGCACCTCATCGAAGGACGCGTCGGGGAACGGCCAGGGCAGTCTATCCAGGTCGTGCACGACGTCAGGCCGTGTGGCGGGACTGATGTCGAGATTGATCGCTCCCTCGACGGGTCGATGCCCACTGCCGAGGTTCACGATGCGGCGTTCCGAGAGTTCAGTCGGGCGTTGCGTCTGTCCGTCGGGCTCCGTCGAGCGACGTCCTTCGTTCTCTGAGCTCGCAACTTGCTTCATGGCCTAGGCGTGATGCTATCACGTGCATTCATGTTTGAAGGACGACGACCGTAGCTTCCTGGGACGTGCGTGATGCTTGCACCCTGGAGGTTGCGCCGCCAGAGTCAATTGGCGCGAGAGGTCTGCGGCCTCAAGCGTCTGCTAAGGTAGCCCTCGCCTCCAATGCGGAATCTGGCCCTCCTCCTGACGGATCTCGGCGCTCGTGTGGCACTTGCGTTTGGCCCTGCCGAACGGCTGACTGCGGGCCGGCATCCGGAGGCCGAGACTACGAAGGCGCTTGAAACTTGGTGCGGTCGCGCTGGGGTACACCCGTGTCCTTCGGAGCCGTGCACTTCGCATCGCTCAGCTGGATGGGTATCGGTTCTGGGTCAACGTTGCAGAACCGCTCGGCATCGACCCCTACTTTTTTGGTCGGCCGGGAACGGCGTGGCTCGCTTCCGGCCTCGTTCGGCCGGGCGACGTCTGTGTCGACGTCGGAGCCAACGCCGGGCACTACACGTTCATGTGCGCACATGCTGTCGGCGAATCCGGAAGAGTCATCTCGCTCGAGCCGAACCCTGAATTCGCGTCACTTCTTCGAAGGTCCGTCAGCCTCAATGGCTATCAAAAGAGGGTCCGGGTCAAGCAGCTCGCCCTCGCAGCAACGAGAGAGAACTCCGTGGTCTTTCACGTCTCGGATGCCCCTGGCAACACGGGGACGTCGTCGCTCGTGGAACACGGATGGTTCTCGGAGGGAGCTCACGCCATCGAGGTCGCGACGACCACTCTGGACGAGAATCTTCGCCGAAGCCAGCTGCGAGAGATTTCGCCTCGTGAAAATCGACGTGGAGCGGGCGGAAGACGCCGTGCTCTCCGGCGCAAAGGACGTCCTCGGTCGGCAGCTGGTTGACTATTTTATTGTCGAGCTGCGGACCGGGACGATAGCACATCGGCTCCTCGCGGACGCCGGTTACGAGGGCTTCTTGCTAGACGAGGGAAAGCGGGTTGTCATCCCCGTGACGGATGTTCCGGACGGCTTCTTTGGAGATTATCTGTTCACACGGCCGGGACTAAGGGTCGCATCATGACGCCACCGTCGCGGGGTCACGGCCGGCCGAGGCAGTCGAGCTCAGCCGGCCCGCATGCCGAGCAGTCTCCCCTGCGTGTCAGGGCCAGCGGCGCCGACGCGAAGTGTACTGGTCGCTCCCGACCAGGCTCGGTTACCTGCTCTAGCATGAAGATCGCCATCCTCACCTTCGAAGGATTCAACGAGATCGATTCGTTCGTCGCCTCGTGCATGATCAACCGGGTGGTCCGGCCCGGGTGGAAGGCCGAGATCACCTGCCCGGCTCCGGTGGTCACGTCGGGGAGAGGCGTTCGGGCCAGCGCGCCAGCAACCGCTCGAGTTCGCCAGCTCCGCCGACGCGGTCCTCGTGGGGAGCGGCGTGCTGACGGGACGGCTGGTCGAGGATCGCGAGACGATGTCCCGCCTCGCGCTCGACTCGCGGCAACAGCTGGTCGGCTCCCAGTGCTCGGGCGCGCTGATCCTGACGAAGCTCGGCGTGCTGGGGGTCTTGCCGGCCTGCACCGACCACGGGACGCGCCCCTTGCTCGAGGCGGCGGGAGTCCGTGTCCTGGAGATCCTGGAGCAGCCCCTCTTCGCGAGCGGCAACGTGGCGACGGCGGGTGGCTGCCTGTCGTCGCACTACCTCGCAACCTGGTTCATCTGGCGGCTGGCAGGTCGCTCCGCGGCGGAGGAGGCGCTCGCCTCGCTCCCGTCGGGCAAGAGTCCGAGTACAAGTCGCGGGCGATGGGCGTCGTCGGCGAGTTCATCGCTGAGCAGGCACCCCCCGAAGCTCAGTCCGTGAGTCGCGTCCTCGCGCCGTAGAAGGCGAGCAGGCGGGGTGAGGACCCTGGGCGCCCCTCGGCGCCGCTTGGATTCTTGCGCACGTAGCGAGCAGGGCTGGAACCTCGGTGAGCCCGAGGGGACGCCGCCACGAAGCCCTCCCCTCCAACGATAGACGATCCCCTAGAGCTCCTCCAGAGGCTCAGCGGAGCTGGAGATCGTCGAGGGGAATGGGCACTGCGTTGAACGCCGTGCCACACGAGCCGTTGCTCGGGTACTCGAAGTCGAAGATGACGCGATGATCGGCGTCGAGGCCAAGCAGCCGAGTCTTCGCTCCTCCATCGATAAAGGCGTAGTCGACGAGCAGCGATTTCCCGGACGCTTCATATGCGCCGGAGCAGACGATCGAAGAGATTGTCTGGTCGTGGTCAAACTCCCAGACCTGCTGAGCGGTCATCGTCACGGGGTCGATGGAATAGGCTGAGACGGCACTGTAGGACCGAAACTGGCCCCCTGGTTCACCCGGCGGCTGGTTGACGCTCCCGAACCCGTTGTTGAAGACCATGAGGAGCCCCTCCGAGGTGATGGACGTGGCGTGCTGCCCGATTGGATAGAGGCCGCCGCCGACCAGCCTCAGCGCCTTCGCCCTCAGGGAGGGGAAGGTGTACCAGTACTTCGTCGGATCCCCGAAGATCCAGATCGGCGCTCCGGTCGCATAGTCGAGCTTGATGACGAAGTTCTCGCGACTGGAGATGATGACGCTGTCGTCCCCGGGGTCATACGTCGCCGCGTTGTTGTGAAACCAGTCGACCTCTGGGCGCACGAAAGCGCCGGCATCGTCGCCGTGGCTGTTCATGTAGGCGGCGAGCAAGGTCGCCATGTCCCAGGTCTGAAAGATGAACCCGGAAGGGCCCATATCCGCCACCGTGGCCTCGACGCCAGCGGTGGTGTCGAACTCGACGAGCACTCCTCGCTTCCCCGGATTGATGTTGTGGTGAAAGTTGACCACGTTCGAATCGAGGATTGACGAGCTCGTCGCGGTTCCGTCGAGCTCGTTGCGCCCGAATTCCCCCGAGTGCTCGCTTCCAATCACGAAGCCACCGTTCTCGAACAGGATTGCTGCTGTTCCCTCCCCGCTCCCAACCCACCGGATGACGCCATCGGTGTCGAGGACCACCACCGGCCCGATGCGAGACTTCAGCGCGAAGAAGTCGAATCCGAGAGAGCTCCCGGGTGCCCGGGCGATGAGAATGTTCGGGTGATTGTAGATCCCGAGCGGGTCCGCGTAGGGCGCCGTCGCTATCTCGAAGGGGAGGGTCTGGCTGAACTGGCCGTTGAACTGAAGCTCGATCTCGAGGGTGTTGGAGAACCCCGCGTAGAGCCCGAAGACTGGCAGCGTGATCGTCGATCCACTCACGTACCCTCGGCTCTGCAGGCGTTCGAGTGTATAGGTGACGCTGACCGGCTTCGAGGCGCTCCCTGCCTTCGGTTGCACGACGTATCCGACACTCTGCAGGCTGTCCAGGGAGGGCGCAGAGAGCTCGACGAAGCTGATGAACGGAGTTCGGCCCGGAGCACTCGAGACGACCGAGAAGGTTGGAGCCGCCGTGACCGTCGCGGTTCCCGACTTCGACACGTCCTCCACGCTTGTGGCGGTCACCGAGTAGACGCCAGCCGCCGCGGGGGCGGTGTAGGTGACCGGATTCGCGCTCGCACTGTCGAGCGTGCCCCCCGAGACGGTCCAGGTGACTGCCGTGTTCTGGGTCCCTGAGACCACAGCGGTGAACTGTTGCAACGTCCCCTGCGCGCGGGTGACGGTGGTGGGAGTCACCGAGACGGTCACCGCGGTGACCGTGATGCTCACCGTGGCCGAGCGCGTGGGGTCTGCGACACTGGTAGCCGTGACCGAGTAGGTGCCGGGCGTGGTCGGCGCGGTATACGTGACCGAGTTCGCGCTGGTGCTGTGGAGCGTTCCTCCGGTCACACTCCAGATCACGGCCTCGTTCTCCGCTCCAGTCACCGTCGCAGAGAAGAGCTGGGTTTGGCCCGTTCTCAACGTGGACGTCGTGGGGCTGACGGCGATCGCCACCGGCCCAGCCGCGTTCTCACCACAGCTGACCCACAGACTGGCGACGAGTGCCAGCGAAACGAAAGAGTGCGCGGCACCAGACCTCACGTGATTCCTCCAATGCATCTTCACTCAGGGGGTGACGATGACCGCAGCAAGAAACTCGATCGATGTGACAAAGTCCAACGACTACCCGGGTTGGCGAGCCGTGGACCAGGTGAGGCGTGTCGCTTCCGCCAGCGAGGGGACGGCGACGGGACCGGGGGCCGCCCGGTGTGGGTGCTTACCGCTGCCGAGGATAGAGCACCCCCGGGCCATGGTCAGGCTGGGGCGAGTCTCGAACGTCGGACGGCACTCACCAGAAGCCGAGCTGTGGTCCCAACACGCCGCACCTAGAGATACGAGAGCAGAGCCTCGATCTCGAAGGGCTTCTTCAGCTCGCTGATGATCTTTGGGTGCGGTGGCGTCGACGCTATACACCCGGTCATGACCACCACCCGCTCGTCTCCACTCGAGCCGGGCCCATCGAGCGCCTTCAGGAACTCGAAGCCGTCCATCACCGGCATGAGGAGATCGAGCAGCGGGTCGAACATTGGCCTTCAGCGACTCCCAGAGATCCGGTTCCGTCCTCGGGGCGACGAAGCGTCGAGCCCGAGGGTCGATTCGGAGAGGTCTCGTCGTTGACGGGCCAGTCCACCCCGCGCTTCCCAGCCGCGACGGCGGCGATCGATTCGTACAGAGGTCGGAGCGCGGTGATCACCGGATGCCCTGGGCCAAGCAGGCGGCTGACAAGCGAACCCGAGCGCGTCAAGAGTCGCATTCCCGTCGGCCTCAGACCAATCGGAGAGAGAGAAGTGCCTGACGTAGTCGCGGACCTAGCGGAAGGCTCCTGGTCAGTGGCCGCATCGCAAACAGATAGACCAGCGTCGATGCGCCGCCGGCGGCGATGCGCTCCGGCCAGATGCGCGAGACGGCTCGATGGCAGCACCATCTCGATGCGCGAGACGGCGAGACCCGTCAGAAACGCGAGGAGGAGACACGGAAGACCTCTCACCATCCACGGTGCGAACACGGAATTCCTGAGATCGAGGCGGGCAATAGACGTCATCGAGGTCAGGAGCCGCACCCCGGCTGGGAGCGTCGAAAGAAGGGCGCTGACGGTTGTCGCGAGCGCGACGCCCGGAAGCCCCCAGATCTTGCCGAGGACGAGGGCAAGGAGAACGTGGAGGATGCCGTTGACCGCCGTCAGTAATCCCACCGTCATCCGTCGACCCAGCACTCCGATCGGCGTCACCAGTGCGTGCACGACGCTGAGTACGATGACATCCAATGCAAACAATGCGTTCAGCGTCGGTCCTCCGAACAGTCCGCTGCCCACCCAAGCGCTGACGAAGCTTCCGTTGCCGGCGAGAACGGCGCACGCCACGACGCCTGCTGCGAGGAGATGGAAGCGAAGAAGAGCGATGACCACGCCACCAACTCGCGCGAGCCCATCCTGCGCTTTCATGTGGGCGAGTCCCACCGACGTGCTATCGGGCAACGTCCATGACAGCTGCATTAGCGTCAGGCCGAGCCGGGAGGTGATCGCGAACACCGGAACGAGTTCCCGGCCTCCGAGATAGCCGATAATCACCGCGTCGGACGCGAATGCGAGCTGCCACCCAAGAGAAGCGAGCCATTGGCCACCGCCCGAGGAGAGCAGCGACTTGAACGACGCCCAGTCGAGAGCGAGGCGGGCTGAAAAGAGATGTCGATCCAGTGCGAAGGTGCGCGCTGCGGCCACCGCGCCGGCGAGGAAGCCGGGGAGTGAAGCCCCCAGCGCCACTCCATACAGCGGAGCACTCGCCCGCGCGAAGCCAACGACTAGGGCGACGTTCAGCAGGCTCTGAAACAAGCCGAGAACTCCGAGGAACGAATAGTCCTGGAGGCCCTGGCGATAGGCAAGTGCGAGCCTCAACGGGTATCCGAGTGCCGTGAAGGCGACCATCACCATGACGGGGCCCAGCAGTGCGTCTCGCTCGGCGCCAGTCAGATGGAGGAGGCCGGGCAAGAGCTGCCAGAGGCAGAGGGCGACGATCAAGTGCACCACTGCGCCAGCCAGCGCGACAGCAAGCCCGTGGGCACACAGGCGCCTCAGGAGGACCACGTCTCTCGCGCCATCGGCCTCGGCAAAGAGCCAAGGCATCACCCCCAGGATGCCTAGATCCGCCAGCGAGGCGTAGGCGAAGAGCGCGCCCGTGGCCAGCCAGGTCCCGTAGAGGTTCTGGCCGAGAGACCCTATGAGGAATCGGGTGAGGAAGAGCCCGGTGAGTACGGCCAGGACCCATTGAACGTACGTGAACGCGGTTGCGACCAGCGCGTTACGTCTTCGACTCATCCGGTCGTGTCCATGCGGAGTTCACGTGGAGCATGCGACTCGCCTTGCGTAGGCCATAGCGAGAGACTTGACGGACGAGCTTGGGTAGGCTGAGGATCGATGGGCGACGCCACCAGCTTCGTCGGTCGCGTGGATGCTGTCGCTGGATCGTCGGCTGCCAGCGCTCGTGGAAGAGCCGCCCATTGGGAAGAACCATCGCCTTGTGCTTCTCGCCGGGGAGCTTGCCGAGAGTACTCGCCCCAAGGTGTGTAAAGGCCCCGAGCCGTTCGTAGTTGTGGGTCGCGACCAGCCAACCTCCCTCGCGGATCCGGTAGGCGAGGTCCGCCTCGTCCCATTCGATCGGGCAGAAGGCTTCGTCGAGTGGCCCCACTTTCTCGATGCATTCGCGCCTCACCACCCACGGGCGAATGACGATGTCGACTTCGGTCAGGCGTAGCCAGTTGAACGGACCCTCGCCGATGGTCGGTTGCATGTGCTCGGGAATGTGAAGATCCTCCCATCGCTCGATGGGCCTCTTCAAAGGGAACACGTGAAGACCTCGGATGAGACTTAGCAGACCGATCTCTGGATAGACCCCGAACGTCCGGATGAGCTCGGGAACGAACCAGCGGGTCTCCAGGAACATGTCGTCGTCCCAGACCAAGAAAAGAGGGCTGCGCGCTTCCTTGAACCCGCGGTTGTTGCAGCGAACCTGATTGACGTCGTTCTCGTGTACCCAGCGGAGGAAGCGTCTCCCCCAGGCTGTCTTCTCTCTGGCCTTCAGGTAGTCGAAGGTGTCGTCCTTGCAGCCGTCCTCCACGACGATCAACTCGACGGGCTGGTCACTCGCGAAGCGCTCCCAGCTATCGAGGCACCTCTCGAGGATTGGACGGTTGTTAAAGGTGGGGATGATGACCGAGAGCTTCTTCATGGGTGGCTGAGAGCGGGCTGACCTTCGGGCAAACATGATTTGCTAGGAGACGCGGTGCTAATCCCTGACACCTTGGCGCCAATCGAACGATCTCGCTATATCGTCTCGGCTAGGTCGAGGATCTCGTCCGCCATCTCGGACCAGGAACGGGAAGAGAGTTGGGGCGCGAATTCGGAAGCTGCTTGCGCGTAGCGTCCGGCATGGTCGCGCCAGTCGGTGAGCTTCGCCGCAAGTTCATCCACGTTCTGCGGATCGACCAGTAGGAGGGGACGGAGGCTCGGAGGGTAGCGTTCCGCGATGCCGGCCTTTGCGGACACGATGGCCGGGACGCGGGCGCAGAGCGCCTCGTGCACCGCAAGCCCATATGGCTCGTAACGCGTCGGCGCCACGATGCAGTCGACCGCGCCCAACAACGTAGGGACGTCCGTTCTGAACCCCAGGAACTGAACCGAGCCCGAGAGCCGGAGCGCGGTCGCTTCACGCTCAAAATCCGTCCTCGCCGGACCATCTCCAGCCACAAGGAGCTCAACCGGCCAGTCACCTCTTCGTTTCAGTACTGCCCAGGCCTTCAAGAGCGTATCCAGTCCCTTCCTGCGGTCGCCGATGCCACCGACGAACATTGCACGCTGCACGCCCGGTTTCAGGCCGGCCTCACGCTCGCATTGGCTCCGCGGATTTTGTCTCGCACCCAACTCTGGATCGGTTCCGTAGTAGACGGACCTCACTCGTGTTCGATCAAGCGGGTAGTGCGACAGCAAATCCTCCCGGCAGCGATTGGAATCCGCGATCAGCACTCTGGCCGATGCAAAGGCGAGACGCTCGCGCCGGACGTAGCGCGCATGCCGGTATCGCCGATACAGACCTGCTCGGCCACCGCCTTCCACTGCCGGTTCGGCGGCGTGCACGTAGTGCACCCAGTTCAGGTCGGCCCCGAGCAGATTGCCGCCGTTGGCAAGAACGACGGCCTTCGGGTAGCGACGCCTGGCCAGATTCCCGAGCTGCTCCAGGACGGCCTCACCGAGCAAGATCGAACGAGAACGGCTTGGGCACCTTCCACAGCTCGAGCCGCGGCCAACCAAGGGTCCCCGGCTCCACCCCGTGTGTGACTGCCGTGACCTCAAGGCCGCGCTCGAGTGCCCGCTCGACCAAGGCGAGGTTCGGACGGTCCATTCCCCCAGTCCGGACGAGCCTCGGAGCCACGACGATCAGCCGCCGCACCTCATGGCCCATCCGATGAGTCCGATCGCGCCGCTTGCCCAACCGCCAACCCATTGAACATCCAGAACTCCAGGCCGAGCTGCGAACTCATCACCGGCGCGTTGAAGGTCAGCGCGCACAACGCCGCGCCCAGTGCCGCCAGGACTCCCAGCAGAATCAGTCCCTCCCCCGACGACTTTCGGGCCTCGCTCACGAGGGAAAGCTCGGCCACGATCAAGAGACAGAGGTAGAGGAGGACAAGGGGTACGCCTCCGTCGATCGCCCATCCCGTCCACTGAACCTCGGCATGGATCGCCGGAGCTCCGGCCTCGTCCGCGAAGTACTGGTTCATCATCCCCCAGCGACCGAGCCCTGCGCCCAGGGGATTGTTCGGCAAGAAATCGACAACCGTATTCTGCAAGAAAGCTCCTCGGTTCCTGTAGTACAAGTCTCCGGGAGCTTCCGACGTGAGCGTCGCGAGCCGGGATCCGACGGTCGGGCCAGCCTGAGTCAGCGCCCAGCCGACGGCCACCGCGATGATTCCTCCAAGGAGAAAGACGAGCCTCCGCGCGAGGTCGCCCCGGCCTCGCGATACAAGCAGACCTGCGAGGAAGAGCAGACCGCCGACAGTCACGATCTGGATCGAGCGAACCTGACAGATCAAGAGGGTAAAGGTCGCCATCGTCGTGAGCACCAGCACCCCGAGTCGCACCAGGAGCCGTCCAGGTCTAAGAAACCAGTAGCAGCTACCCACAATCACGTAGAGGGCGGAGACCGCCGCGCCACCTGGGAGATCCGTCAGACCCATCGGTCGCAAGACGCTGACTCCATCGGCCCGTTCGAACGAGAGGCTCGCGACGTAATCGAGACCGAAATGGGAGAGCTGTTCGGAAGGACTGAAGGCGAACGTCTCCGGCCAGTAAAACTGAAGGACGCCGATGCCTGCACTCAGTGCGTGGAATGTCCACCAGATCGTAAACAGCAAGGCGAAACGGTTGCTGCTCAGCTCGATGCGCCTCGTCCAGAAAAGGGGCGCAAGTATGGCGGCGGAGAGTCCCGCTTGGGCGACCGCGGCCAGCGTTCCTCCGTTCGTAGGATTGAGCAGCATCACGCCGGTAAGTAGGAGCGCCGCCACTGCCCAGGGCTTGGCCGGATGTCGACGGGAAGGGCCGCGAACTACGACGAGCATCGACAGGCTGCCGAGGAAGGGCAGCGTGCGAAGGATTGTCCTGAGTCCCAAGGGAGGCCCAAACGTCATTGCGACCTGGGCCAAGAGACAGGCGACCAGGAAGCCGAAAAGCAGGCGTACGTTCCAGGCTTGGGCGTCCTGAGCAGCACGCACGTCGGAGCGCTGCCATTGCTCGCTCAGGTTGGTCATCGGAGCATCACCGACCGGGCGGCGCCTGGGCCCCCGCCGGGCCCGTGACCTGGTGAATGGCTCGTCCCGAGCACATTGTGAATGGACTGCACCAGCGCGGTGACGGTCGTCGCCTCTCCACAGATCGCGTCGGCCCGGACCGGTCCACGCGACCCGAGCCTCCTGCGAGCTTCCGGATCGTCGACGAGCTGGGACAGAGCTCCAGCCACATCCGACGCCTGGGGAGGCACCAGGATGCCGACGGTGGCGTCGACCGCCTCCCTCGCGCCGCCCATGTCTGTGCTGATCACCGGAAGTCCGGCATACATCGCTTCCACGAAGACAAGCCCGAACGCCTCCGGCGCAATGTTGGGTTGGCAGAACACGTCCGACGCTTGAAGAAGCTCCTGGACATCGGAGCGTTCGCCCAGGAGCACGAGCCGACCGTCGAGCTCGCCGACAAAGCGCTCAAGCTTCTCCCTCAATGCTCTCTCCGAAGGCCGCGAGCCCCCTCCCACCAGGATCGCACGCCAGCTCGTCCGCGTCCGAAGGCGCTTTAGCGCCTCGGCCAGCAACAGGTGGCCTTTGTACTCCTCGAATCGACTGACCTGGATGATCGCAACCTCGTCAGAGCGCAAGCCAAGCTGATTACGAATCCGTTCGCGGTCATACCGAGGCGGCGCTGGAACGGTGCACCGAACGACTGACGCCGGGACGCCGGGGAACAAGGCACCTGCCGACTCGGCGACAAAGGTGCTCGTACAGAAGACCGCGGTGACCAGTCGACGAGGTAGCAACCGCTCGAGCAACGACCCGCTGGCTCTCATGTGCTGATAGAAGACGAGCGGGCGGCCCTTGGCGGCGGGACCCATGACGACGAGTGGCCAGGTGTCGTGCGCGATCACGACGTCCGGAGTGAACTGGCGAATGAAATCGCGCACGCGCCGCCGGGTCCGAACGACGGCAAGGGGATTTCTGAGGCGTACTTCGCCAACGTACTCCACCGACGCGCCCCGGTCACTAAGCTCCGACTCGAGGCGGCCATGGCTGGTGATGAGAAAGCCCTGACGCGTTCGCCGGTTCATCGCCTCGCTCTCCGCCAAGGCGACCAGGAAGCGCTCGATCCCTCCGAAGAGGTTTCCGCTGCAGAGATGCAGGACCGTTGGCTTCCGATCAGGAGGCACGTCGCGTTCGATCCTTTCCTTGCGCAACTGATCGGTAGAGGGACTGGATGCCGTTGACCATCGGTTCCACCGCGAACTGAGTTCGCGCGCGGCTCTGCCCGGCTGCGCCGAGCCGAGCGCGGAGCGGAGCATCCTCGAGGAGAGCGTTCAAGGCGCTGGCAAGCGCGACGGGATCGCCAGGCGGCACCGTCAATCCGGTCACGCCGTGGAGACTAACCTCGGGAACACCGGAGTCGAGATGAGTATTGACCACCGGCAGGCCGGCCGCCATCGCCTCGAGCTGGACGATTCCGAACGCCTCGCTTCGAGCGATGGACGGCAAGGCGAATACCTGGGCGGCCGGAAGAATCCGCGTGATCTGATCATTGCTGACGTCCCCAAGAAGCAGGACCCGTTCGCCGAGAGCGAGATTCTGGATTCGTTCCCGGAGGCTTCGCTCAAGAGGTCCACTCCCGACGATGAGCAAGCCGGCGTCGACGCGAGCCATGGCTGCCAGGATGACCTCGAACCCCTTGTAGTAGACGAGTCGCCCGATGCAGAGAATGACCCGGCCCCCGTGCCGTGACGAGAACTCGTCCACAACCGACGGGACTGGACCCCCGGGCTCTGTGAGCGGGATCCCGTACGGAATCACGACGCACTTTTCACGGTAGGGCTTCAGCTCGAGTGACGTATCCAGATAGCGCTTGGAGGTCACAACGATGGCATCAGCTCGCCTCATGACCCCTGCGAAGACAGGCTGGAATGCGCGACGCAACCAGATCTGCCGAACCACGTCACTGTGGTGCGTGACGATGAGTCGATGCTCGACTGGCTTCTTCGCCAAGTAATACGCCAGCATCCCCATCGGATTGGGCGTGTGAAGATGGAGCACGTCATAACTGCGACCCGAGAGCTCGCGGACGAGAGCGGGGCTGAGCTCGGTCGACGCTAGGCGGCCCAAAGTTGCAACTCGGGTGACGTCCACGCTGCCAACGCGCTCGCGGACAGTCGATCGGGCAGCGTTGTGGACGAGCACCTCGACTTCGCTCGTGGCCGACAAGGCATCCGTGAGCAGACGGAGGTGCGTCTCAATGCCCCCGGAGTGCGGGTAATAATACTTGCCCAGCTGCAGAACGCGCAGTTTCGAGGTCACGCCCCCTCGCGCGACTCGTGGTACTCCGAGGCGTAGGCAGCATAGAGACTCGCGTACTTGGGGTCCCGGAGCTCGACGTCGTTCAGGACCGCTCCGAACACACGCGCCTTCACGTCGGAGAGGACCCGCAGCGCCCGCCTGACGAGCGCCTTGTGCGTCGCGGACGCCCTGATGACCACCACGGTTCCATCGACCTGCGTCGCCAGCACCGCCGAATCGGCGACGGCGTTGACCGGCGGGCTGTCGAAGATGGTCAGGTCATAGCGACCGGACACCGTAGCGACGAAGTCGCGAAAGGCCTTGGTGTGGAACAACTCAGCTGGATTGGGCGGAATGGGGCCACTGGGAATGAGGAACATTCCGGGGACTTCGGTGCTGCGCACCACATCGCCGATCTCGGCGTCGCCGACCAGCACCGAGCTGACACCCTTCTCGTTGGCGATCCCCAACGCCCGGTGCAGCCGTGGACGCCGTAGGTCGGCGTCGACCAGAAGTACCCGGCTCCCGCTCTGAGCCATCGCGATTCCAGTGGCCATCACCGTCGCGCTCTTGCCCTCGCGGGGTCCACTGGAGGTCACAAGCATCGTCTTGAGCGGACGGTCAGGAGACATGAAGAGCAGGTTCGTCCGGAGCGCGCGGCAGGCTTCGGCAGCCGTGGACTTGGGATGTCGAAAGACGAAGAGATCCAGCTCGGCCGGAGGGGAATCGCGCTCCACCGTCACCCGTGGAAGGATGCCCAGGAATGGTAATCCAATCTTGTCCTCGACATCCGCGTGGGACTTGACCGTTGTATCCAGCTGCTCGAGCGCGAAGGCGAGCGCCACGCCTCCCAGCAGGCCGAGCATGAGCCCGAGGAGCAAGTTGTTCCTCACGTTCGGCCGGATCGGGCCGAAGCTTGGGCGGGCAGCGTCGAGCACGCGAGCATTGCTGGTCCTGAGCATCCCCGAAAGCTCGGTGTCCTTCAGTCGCTTCAGGACCATGTCGTACAGCCGCTGGTTGTTGTCGGACTCTCGCTTGATCCGGTCGAACTCGATCTGTCGCTTGTTGACCTCGAAAGCCTCTGCCTTGGCGTTGTCGAGCAGCGCCTGGAGGTTTCGCTCCTTGGCCAGTGCTTCAGTCAGGTCGAGCTGGGCGCCCTTCACCAGATTCCCGAGCTCGTTGTTCAGGTCGGCGCGCGCTTCCGAAACCCGCTGGAGGCAGGTCGCGAGCTTGGGGTGTCCCGGGAGATACCGCTCGGTTAGGGCGGCGCAGTCGGCCTTTTCCTGGAGATAGCGAGCCTTCAGAGACTGCAGGGGTCCCTGCCCCGTGGTCCCCGTCAGGACGTCGGCCCACATCAAGTCTCTCCGAGGCCGGCTCACCCCGTCGCAAGCTGTTGATCGCTTCGACGCGGGCCTTGAGCCCGGCGACGCGGGTCCGAACGTCGGTTAGCGCACCGTTGAAGGTGTTGAGCCGTTGCGAAACGATGCTCGCTCGATCCTCCAGCGAGGTCGTCAGCATGTCGGCGTCCTTCTTGAAGTCGTAGACCGCGATGTCGCTCTGCTTGGTGCTCTGCTCAAGCTCGGCCAGGCGATCTTCGAGCCAACGGTTTGCGCTCTCGGAGATTCGAAGACGCAGCGCGAGCGTTTCGGCGATGTAGGAGTCGGCGATCTCGTTGGAAAGCAGCGCCGCTCGCTTTGGATCGACGTCCTCAACCTTGACGTTGACGATCCGGGTGTCCTTCAACGGTACTGCCGACACCTTCCCCTGGAGGATGGCGACGGCGTCCGCCCCCTTCATCGCCGCTTCCCGCGCTTTCGGATCGTGAATCTGCGCCACGCCCAGGAAGTCCGGGTCGTGCTGAAGTCCAAGCTTCTCAACTGCCCGCTGTGAAACAGCGCGACTCGTGATGATCCGGGTCTGCGTCTCCGTGTACTCGCGGGTGAACCAGTAACCACCCGCTCCGGATTCGGCGACGTCCTGGACCTGGTTGTCGAGAACCCGCGGAGGAGTCGCGTCGATCACGATCGAGGTCGTGGCACCGTAGATCTTGGGCTGCCGGAGAGTCTGCAGCGCAGTCGCGGCGAAGATGAGAGCGGCCGCCACCAAGATGACCCACAGACGTCTCCGAAAAAGGTGCAACAGCGCCCGGAGGTCGAATCCCGGACCGCCCGGAGAAGTGTTCACCGCGGAAGCTCCTTCCGACACGCGGCTCCAGAGTGCCCGGCCCGCGCCAGAGGGTCAATTTCAGCCGAGCCGGCACCAACGCGCCAGCCGCGCAAGGCCAATCCTTATGCTACAGGGCGGTCGGTGGGCGAAGCATTCTCGGTACTCATTCCATACGACAGCCGCTCGGCCTCCCGCGCTGCTCGCGCCGCGACCGAGGCGCTTCAGGCGGGAGCGGCGGAAGTGGTGCTCTCGGGCGAGACGGCCATCGGTGCACCTCCCGGCGCCCAAACCCTCCACGTGGTAGGCGGCCGGGGGGTAGCAGTCCGGGGGGCTCTCTCCGAAATGCACACTGACTGCACGATTCTTGTGGAACCGTGGGTCAGCGGCTTCGACCGCCACCTCGCAGCCATCAGCGAGCCCGTGCGGACCGGACGAGCCGACGTGGTGCTCCTGGCGCAGCCCCGCGGCGCGGCTGCGGTCGCTCATCGCCTCGCCCGGGGCATGTCGGAGCTTGCCCATCCACTGGCACCGGTCCGGGCATTGCGGACGAGCGCGCTGAGGAGCCTGAAGCTGGTTTCGGAGGGAGCCGGCATCGGGGCGGAGATCCTCATGAAGCTCGCCGCACAGAGCTTCCGCTTCAGCGAGGTACCAGTCGAGCGGCCGCTGGAGGGCGCGCTTCCGCTGGCCGACGTCCGGGAATGGCTGGCGACCTTTTTCCGGTACGCGTTCCTCAGGAACGACACCGACGACGCGCACGAAGGTTACAACACCCTCGAACGCCTCGAGGGAGCGCCCCACTACAATGGGTGGCTCGGCTCGAAGGTGAGGCCGCACCTCGGAAAGCGGGTGCTCGAGGTGGGAGCGGGCATCGGAACCATCACCCGGCAAATCCAGGCGGGACGGGAGAAGGTCATCGCGCTCGAAGCTGACCCGTACTACGCGCAGCGCCTGGCGAACCAATTTCGCGCGTCGCCCGTGGTCACCCCTCTGCACCTCTCGGTCGAGGAAACGGACTGGGGCGCGCTGGCACGGGAACGGCTGGACTCGATCCTCCTCAGCAACGTCCTGGAGCACATCGAAGATGATTCCGGCGCGGTTCGGCACCTCCGCTCCGTGCTTCCGGTAGGGGGGAGGCTGGTGCTCCTCGTGCCCGCACTACCCGCACTCTTCGGCAGCCTCGACGAGGCGGTGGGCCACTACCGACGGTACACGCCAGACATGATTCGCGCCGCGGTTGAGCCGGCCGGATTCGAGATCGAGCGCTTGGAATGGCTCAACCTCGTGGGAATCGCCGGCTGGTTCCTCAACGGGAGGGTCTTGAGACGGCGGGTGCTGCCCCCCCTGCAGCTCAAGCTCTACGACCGAGTTGCTCCCCTTCTGGCGCGCGCCGAAGCAATGTGGAAGCTTCCTCTCGGGTTAAGTCTGCTGGTAGTCGCACGCGCCACCGACAACCCCGGAGCAAACGGATGAAAAAGATCGAGGCGATCATCAAGCCGTTCAAGCTGGACGAGGTGAAGGATGCTCTCGCCGAGGTGGGCGTTCATGGCCTCACCGCGGTGGAGGTCAAGGGCTTCGGACGGCAGCGGGGCCACACCGAGCTCTACAAGGGTGCCGAGTACGTGGTGGACTTCCTCCCCAAGGTGAAGATCGAGATCGTGGTCGACGACGATCAGGCGCCGCGGGTGGTCGAGGCGATCGAGCGCGCTGCCAAGTCCGGGAAGATCGGGGACGGCAAGATCTTCGTGCTCCCCGTCGACGAGGTGGTCCGGATTCGCACCGGTGAGCGCGGGGTCGACGCGCTCTGAGCCGATTCAACGCGCGGGCGGTTGGATACGGGCTGGTCGTCGCCACGTATCTGCTGAGCTTTCCGTACCATCCGCGACTCCGGAGCCCGAACGAGCTCTCGCGGCTGATGCAGACGCGGGCCATCGTCGACTTCGGAGAGCTGAGTCTCAACCGGGCGATGCGTGTCTACGGGCCGATCGGGGATCTTTCGTTCGTCGATGGCCGCTACTACCCGTCGAAGGCCCCGCTCCTCTCCTTCGCTGCGGTACCGGTGTACGCGGTGCTGCACAGCTTGAGCGGCAACCCGAAGGGTTCCGTCCCGGAGATACCCTTCGTCTTCTGGAGCCGCTTCTTCCTCACCGTGGCCCCGACCCTGCTGATGCTGATCCTGCTTCGGCGCTTCCTCATAGCCTTCGTCCCGGCTGCGACTGCCGACGCGCTGGTGTTGACGTACTCGGTCGGAACGCTGGCCTTCAGCTACTCGCTGCTGTTCATGAGCCACCAGACAAGCGCGGTTCTGCTCTTTGCGTCCTTCTATGCCCTGTGGTGCGCTCCTGGCGCCCCGCACCGGGTGCTGATGCTGGCGCTGGGCGGTGCGCTGGCCGGGCTCGCAGTCGCGGCGGAGTACACCAGCGCGCTCGGCGCAAGCTTGCTCGCCGTGTACGTCGGGCTCACGGCCCTTCCACGCAATCCCCGTCGGGTCGCGACGGGGGTGATCGCCTTCGGGGCAGGAGCCGCTCCGATCATCGCGCTCCTGATGCTGTACCACACGCAGGTCTTCGGAGGGCCGTTCGAGACGGGCTACCGGCACTTGGCGGATCTCGCCTATCAGCCGTGGCACCAGGGAGGGTTCCTGGGAATCAAGACCCCCGACGCGCGAGCGTTCCTCCTCTCGCTCTTCTCTCCGCTGCGCGGGTTGTTCGCGCTGTCCCCCATTCTACTCCTCGGCTTCGGGGGATTCGGACTCCTGTGGAGGAAGCGACAGCTCAGTGATGACGCCGGGGCAATCGCGATTTTTACCCTCCTGCTGATGCTTGGTTACCTCTACTTCACCGCCTCGTTCAGCTACGCCTCGTGGGGATGGACAACAGGGCCACGGCACCTTACCGGGCTGGTTCCATTTCTTCTTCTGCCGGCGGCACTGGTTCTCGAGCGCTTTCGCGACTCCTCGCTCCGGGGTCTCCTGGCCGGGCTGGCGCTGGCCTCGATTCTGGTGACCGGAGCACTCACCTCGATCAATTACATTCCTGACGACGTGTCAGACGGCGTCTTCGCGCTCTTCGTTCCGCTCCTCGCTCGAGGGAATGTGCTCCCGACCATTCTCAATTCGCTCGGGTTTCCGAACCCCTCGGCGGGGCTGACGCTGCTCGCCCTCGTCCTCGGGATCGGTCTCTTGGTCACCGCGACAATCGTGAACGGCCGAGGTCGGACCGCGCAGCTCATGCTCGCCTCCGCCACCGCAGCCCTCGTGATCGGGACGCATCGGGCCGCGTTCCGGGATTCGCCCTCGGACCGGGGAGCGCTCGAGCTCCTGGCTCGCGACTGGCTCGCGCCCGCCGGCGTCCGCTGGAGCTTCTGGAGCTCCGCCGGCCGGAATTGACCCGTCCTCTAGGGCGGCTGGCGCGCTAGGGGTCTGGCGCCGCGCCCCGAGCGCTCGTGCCCTCGATCACCCTGCGAATCACCCCCATGAATCGATCAAACACCATGAAGCGTTCGAATCTCTGACGAACGAGCTCTCGTCCGAGCTCCGTCCGTCTCCGCGCCTCGGCCGGGTTCGCCAGCGCCTCCCGGAGCACCTCGGCCAGGCACCGCGCGTCTCCGCGCGGATACGTCCAGCCGGTCTGCCCATCAATGATGGTCTCAAGCAGCCCACCCACCGCCGTTGCGACTACCGGGGTTCCGCAGGCAAGCGCCTCGAGCGGCGAGAAACCGAGCCCTTCCTCACGGCTGGCCTGAACGCAGAGGCTGGCCGCCTGGTACAGGGCGCTCAGCTCGGACTGTGGATCCACCGCGTCTCCCACCAGCACGTAGTCACCGACGCCGAGTTGCGCGGCTCGCTCCGCGAACTCGCGGTGGCCTCCGCTTCGGTTGACGATCCAGAGCTCCGTTCCGGACTCTCTGAGAGCCTTCAACGCGAGAAGCAGGGTGTTGGCGTCCTTCTCCGGAGCCACGCGGCTGCTGTAGAGCACGACCGCGCCAGTGCTCGGTAAACCGAGCGCCACCCTCAGCGAGGAGGGTGGGCGATCGCTCGGCGAGAAGACCTCCAAGTCAACGCCGTAGACCGGCACCACATCGATTACGCCTCGGGCACCGTGCGCGCGCACGACGTCACCGAGATAGCGGCTCAGGACAACGTAGTGGCGTCCGACGCGGGCGTTGAGCCACGCCAGTAGCTGGAGGCCGCGATACTCCAGGTTCCTGAATGGCTTCTTGGGGTCCCTCGTCGCTTCCCTGCAGCGGTAGTAGACCTCAAGTGGGCTACAGACGAGCATCGTCACAGGTCGTCCCAGCAGCCTACCTATGAGGTTCGCCACGAGCGCCGCCAGCGCGTACCCCTGCACGATGACGAACTGGTAGTTCCGCCTCAGGACAACGAGTCTGAGCGCCGCCCACGCCGCGAAAGCCAAGCGCGAGCTGGGTCCAATCTCAATCAGCGTTTCGCGTCGAGGCGGTCGGGTGACTTCAACGCCACCGCGAATCCGACGGCAGAGCAGGCGAAGCCTCAAGCCTTCGTTCAGGCCGTCAACCAGGCGAACGTCGGTTCCACTTTCGACAACAAAGACGCAGGTCGCGCGCTCAACGCCAACCCCTTCGCCCAACCCTTGCCAACCAAGGTCGAATAGGCTCATCTGCTTGTCACTAGGGGCTGGAGCATTCATTTCGGGCTACCATCCTCCCTCCCGCGGCCCAGAGCTCCGCAACTGTTCTTCCTCGAACGGCGTATGGCAGGGAACGATGTTCCGAACACCTTCGAAGGCATCATCTCCTACCCCGATGGAATGTCTGTGGCTTCCAGCGGATGGCTTCTCCTCTTTGTGCACTGTCACGAGCGCCCGAGACGAGTGGCCATAACTGGTGGCGCGGTTGGTGCAGGAATCCCAATCGGCTACGGAAGCAGGGTGACGCCGGAGGCTGCTCGCCCCCTGTCGTTACGTCTACCGACGCGAAGTCCAAGGGACGAATGTCGCTTCGGTCGCGAGCACTCGGCCCGTGCCACCCATATCAGCCTGAGAATGCATCCGCTTCTCCCTGCCGACGGCCTTCGCGGTCTCCGCGTATCACCCCGAGCAGGACGACGGTCGCAACACCGAGGAGGAGAAGGGACGATAGAAGGCCGAATCGGGGAGACCACCGGTGGAGGCGATACGCGATCCGAACAGGCCACCACGACGGCGCCAGGTAGTCGGAACTGCTCAGCGCCACCGCCGAAGAAGCAGCGGCTCCTTCCTCGAGCGTTGGAAGCCCCCTATTGCTGAACGCGTTCTCCAGCGCGGTTGTGGCGACGGTGGGGCGAAGCCAAAGACCGCTGCAGCGCCAGGTCCAGACCGAGCAGACGTCCCCCCGTGCACGCATCATCGCGGCCACGTGGTCCTCGGTGCTCGTCGGGAGAATCACAGAGCCAATTTGGAACAGCAACGAGACGACCACCAGGCTTCTCACCGTCCAGCTCTTCCATGGCAGGGCGAGGAAGAGCGGAGTCAGGAAGACGAGGGGCGCCACGAGATATCGTGGGCCCCATCCGAAACCCCCATCCCACGTCCCCGATAACGAAAAGAACAAGAGATTCAGGAGTGACAGAAGAGCTCCGAGGAGCGCCGCGCGCCGGAACCCAAGGGACCGCCGACGCAACTCACCAGTTGCAAGGGGGAGCGCTCCAAGAATCGGCGCGTAGAGAAGAATCCCCGGCATCGGACTGATAGTAAGCGCCAGCAGGTGTTCCGGCCAACGGACGAAGTCGAACATCGGCACGCCCAAGCGAACGAAGCCCCAGCGATACCCGGTCTCAAGTACCGAACCAAAGCGGACCCAATTCCACGCTGCAGTGGCGATGAGAGCCAGCGCCACCGGGCACGTTCCGGCGATTGCGAGAGTGCAATCGGCAGGAGAGCGTATCGCCCTCAGCCACGAACTCAGCACGACGCACCAAACGAACCCGACCGTGATCAAGCTCGCGATCCGCGTTGCGATTGCGAGGCCCGAGGCGAAACCGAGGATGAGCCATCCATCTCCGGGCCTCCCCAAGACCCGAAGCATCCCGAGTAGGAGGCCGGCGTAGGCGAGGGCGAGGATGTTCTCCTCTTGCCCGAATCCGTGAGTAGTGAAATAGCGGAGTCGCGAGGACGAGCGCAGCGATTCCCGCCGACGAATCGTCGCGCAGCAGGCGCCCGACGAGCCGCAAGACGACTCCTAAGGCTGCAAAGACCAAACCCAGGAGCAAGACACTGTAGAGGAACTTGGTGACCGTCTCCGCTCTCGGTACATGCACGAGCCGAAGGGCGAACAGCAGAGCTGCCAGAACTGTCGACTGCGTTAGGTTGTAGTAGGCGTAGAGACGTCCGTCTTTGCCTCGGACTCCTGCTGCTGAATCGGCGGGCAGCGCTCCCCCGTTTCCATCGAGCCAGGAGCGAGCGGTCTCGAATCGAACGCCTGCATCTCCGCTTTCGAGACCCCCTGGACTCGTCGCAACGACAATCAGAAACAGGGCCACGAAAAGTAGCGTTAGGGGGCGAGACTCCAAGGCGCGGAGCCTAAGATACACGACCCGCTCTTCCGGATCGCGTTCAAAATCCGGACGTGAGAAGGCTTAGCTTGCACTCGAAGAACAGAGGGCTGACGGGGCTCCTCTTGCAAGGATGCGCCGTGCGTGGCCTCGTCGACTGTGCCTCGACCGCCGTGCGTCCAACCCGAAAGGCAATTCTTCAATCGGGCTGGCCAGGAACGGAACCAATGTGGGTGGCCTCGAATCTCCACAGCGAGCAAGGAAGGCGCGGCCGTTCCAAGCGCCTTGGGTGGGCCAACCGGATACACGGTTCCTCCGCTCAGCGATGCGCACCGCCACTTGGTGGTCTGGGGCTCTCGCTGGTGGTCCGAGTCGACCTCCGCGCAGGTGAATCTCCGACCCGATGTGGCGTCGGCGTCGAACGCGCTGTGCGGCCCGCTACGGCGCGAAGCTGGATCCGGGTGGGGACGGCGATCGAGTCGAAAGGCCGCTCTGGGTGGGAAACTGCTCCTTGGGGAAGGTTTCTGGTTCCACCCGCAACCCACGTCAGCGCTGCCTTCCGGAGCAACGGAGCACGGCCGCAGAGACGCTCCGTGAGTTCACCACTCTCGGGTCGTACGCTGCGCTTGAAGAGAGTGAACTCCGCCGCCGGCCTAGCTGGGCTCACCGTTTTCGACCGGGCTCTTGAGACCCCTGATCATATCCTTCGGCGAGAGGTGCTGACGACCGTTGTCAGCGGGCGCGTCGTGTACGAAAGCAACCATAGACTTCGGGATGACGCTCGGCTCCGAGCGCTTGCGATCTAGTTTCCGCTAGGAGGCCCCGTGAAATATTCAGCTGCACTCGACGGCCTTCGGGCGCTGAGCGCGCTCGCAGTCCTGACGCTCCATTCCTCGTACGGCCAGTTCCAAGGCGGTGTCTTTGGAGTGGATGTCTTCTTTGCCATATCAGGGTTCCTGATCACGACGAACCTCGTCGCGGATGTTGACAGGTACGATCGGATCAAGTTCCGGGAGTTCTACCTCCGGCGCGCGCGGCGACTCCTTCCGCACTTGCGGCGACACTACTTCTCGCCTGGTGGCTATGGCCAAAGGCTGCGGTCCCGTACGCGCAGGCTGCGCTTCCCACGCTTCTCTACTTTGCGAACTGGAGATTCGTCTTCGATGGTTCGGCGTCCCTCGGTCCTTTGGCTCACGCCTGGTCCCTATCGATCGAGGAGCAGTTCTACGCGGTGTGGCCGATCACCCTGATGGTCGTCGTGCTCATCGCTCGAAGACACAAGGGGCGCGCGGCGACACTGACGGCTCTAATGGTCGTCGCCCTTGCCTCCTTTCGTGCGTTCCTCTCTCTGAGTGGCTCACCCTTCGGAACCAAGCCGTCGACGTTCGCGAGACTCGATGAACTCCTCGTCGGAGGGGCCTTCGCGCTGGGAGCCGGAACGCTCCGACCACCGAGGTGGCTTGCCTACGCGAGCGCCGCCGGTCTGTTGGGGGTGGTGTTCTCGTCGACAGACGACGCGCGGTGGCTCTATCTCGGTGGCTTCACTTTGGTTGCCGTCATGGCCGCGGCGGTCGTCACCTTCGTCATCAAGAATCCCGCCGATCCGATGTCCAGGGCCCTAAGTTGGAAACCGCTTCGAGAGGTGGGTAGGCGCTCCTATGGGATTTACCTCTTCCACCTGCCAATCGTCGTGGCCCTGGAATCCCTACGCACGCCGCACAGCATCGGGAACGCGGTTGTCGTTTCGACGCTCAGGGTCTTTCTGACGCTCGCCGCCGCCTGGCTCTCGTTTCGATTCATCGAGACCCCGTTCTTGAAGACGAGTCCAGCGGTGCATCGACATCCCGAGGCGGGTTCTGAAATCCTGAGCTGAGCAACGTCGCCCGACCGTTCGTTGCCGTCGTTCGACGGAGCGAACCGCCAGCTCGACCTCGCCCAGGTACTTGGGCGCAACGCCTGCCTCGTCCATCACGAGCAGATGCTCAGCGTATCAATCGGGGCCGCCCAACGAAGAGGAGTTTTCCCCAGCGCTCGCGGAAAAGCTCCGGGACGAATCTCTGCTCGAGAACACGGAGGATCGCGCGGGGTTGCGACAACCACTGCTGATAGGTGTCGCGCTCTAGCTCGTTCATTGTCGCCAGTGCATCGAGCCTCGGCCACGCGCGTCGGAGCGATCGGAGGCCGCAGGCCACGTGAACAAGCCTCAAGAAGACCGTCAGCCAGGGTTCAACGGCCACGAAACGCCCGCCGGGCCGAAGGACGCGCTGCGCCTCGCTGAGCGTCGTTTCCAGGTCATCTACCATCACCGGCAAGTGGTGAAGCCCCCCCTGAACGATGACCACGTCCCGCGACTGGTCCGGGAAGGGCAGCTGCGCGGCAGTCGGCCACGTAACACGTTGCCGAGCCGGAGTACTGGGCGAGCAGCGTCGCCGAGAAATCGACTCCCTCGAGGTTCCGAAAGCCGAGGGCCTCTAGTGCCCGAAGCCCGTTCCCTCTGCCGCAGAAAAGCTCGACCACCGTGGAGCTGCGACTCCAGGAGGACGCTCCGAGTACCCCAGGCGACGGAGAAACTTTTGGCGCTCCTCCTCTGGAGTCTCGAAGCGCCGATAGGCGTCCTCCCAGGTCTCGCTGCAGCAGACATTCCCCTCGACGACACGCACCAGCGTCTGGGCTTTGACATCGCTCACGGACAGGAGGAAGCCTAGCAGCAACACGAGCCCTTCGCAGCACTCTCCCCACGGCTCTCGACCTTGGAACGACTCAGGCTTCTCATCGCAATTCCCGCGTACAACGAGGAAGAGAGCATCGCCTCGATCGTCGAACGCACGCTGACTTCGCGAGCCCGAATCCTCGCCGAATCGCCGGTCACCGACGTCGAGATCACCGTTGTGAGTGACGGGTCGACCGACAAAACGGTCTCGATCGCCCAGCAGTACCGGCCGCAGATCAGGCTGATCGCGTTCGAAAAAAACCGAGGCTACGGCGCCGCGATCAAGGAAGCGTGGCGCCAATCGGATGCGGAGCTGCTGAGCTTTCTCGACGCCGACGGCACCTGCGATCCGACTTTCTTTGTGAACCTATGCCGGCTCATCGAGCGCGAGCGAGCCGACGTCGTCCTCGGATGCCGCATCACAAAGACAAGCAAGATGCCGTTGCTCCGGCGGGTCGGAAACGTCGTCTTCGCTCTCCTCTTAAGCTTCTTCTCATCGAAGCGCGTCAGAGATACCGCGAGCGGGATGAGAGTGGTCCGCCGGGCGAGTCTCAACAAGCTGCTGCCGCTCCCGAACGGAATGCACTTCACCCCGGCGATGAGCGCCCGGGCAATCCTCTCACCTGACCTCCGCATCTTCGAGGAGGATATGCCGTACCACGAACGCGCTGGGGAATCGAAGCTGCATGTCCTCCGTGACGGGCTCCGGTTTCTTCGCGTGATCGTCGAAGCAGCCTTCCTCTACCGGCCCTCGCGTCCCCTCGGTTTCGTCGGCGCATTGTCATTGCTCACCGCGGGGTTCCTGATTCTCCCTCCGACGCGTCTACTACCTTCGGAACCGACACATCCTCGAATGGATGATCTATCGCTTCGTGGTGGCAGACCTCGCCATCACGTCCGGGACGCTCCTGTTGTGCACAAGTTTTCTTGCGAGAAGAATTGTGCAGATCGTTCTCAACCTTCCGAAGCAGGACTTCGTCTTTCACCGGGTCCTCGGCGCACTCCTCCGAAACGGGTGGCTCTGGGTGCTCGTCGTCGCCTTTCTCGCGACGGCGGCAGCGCTGGTCGCTCCGAGCTTCGTCGAGCTCGTGCGAACCGGCGCGACCTACGAGCACTGGTCCCGCTTCATCGCCGCGTCGGTTCTGGTCTCGGTCTCCATCATCCTCATCGTTACGCGAGTCCTGGACTACACGATCGACCTCCTGGAAGCTCGAATGGCCTTCGTCCGCGAACACGAGGGCGACCTGTCGCTCCGAGCCGTGGACGTCGCCTAACAGGTTGAAGAGCTGGCCGGCTCGTACGGTATCGACATCTTGTCTTGGGTGGTTCATCGCGGAGGGCAATCAGGGAATCCCGACGGTTCTTCATTGCACCCGTCGCGAGCGTCGGCATGATTCGCAGTGGTGACGGCCCCGCTCCTCGCGGTCCTACTCGGATCTGCCTCGTTCGCCATGTCCCAGATTCCGGCTGACAATGTTCCACGCTCCGCGGTGGGGGGCGAGCGCGGGCGGATCGTTCGCGTTGGCGAGACAGGCGGCGACAGAATTTCCGGCCGCGTCATCGACATCCGGGCGAGCGACGAGACCGAAGGCGGCTATACCGTGCGCGACCTCGCGATTCTCGCGGGACTGCAGACGGCGTTGCTGCTGGGCCTGACAACCGCGATCGCCTGGTGGGCCTACCCTGTCCTCTGGCTGCTGCCCGTGTATCTGTTCATGTACCTGGGCGACAACTTCCCTTCCTTCGCCGAGCACCCACATCCAAAGAACGACGCCGCGAGCGACGAGCACCGGCTCATCACCTACCTCAGCAATCCCCTGGAGCGATGGTTCCTGGCGCCGATGAACATGAACTACCACGCCGCGCATCACCTCTGGCCGTCGATCCCCTACTACAACCTCCCCATCGCCGATCGGGAGATCCGAGGGCTGCCCGACGCCGCGGGGCTCGAGTGCGCAGGTCGTACTTCGTGTACCTCGCTCGCTTCTGGCTGGCACTCCCGCTTGAGGAGTGTCGCTCCGGAAAGACGCCCGAGGGGTGAGCGCCGTCGGGCGAGCCGGAGCCTTGGCCGATGCCTAGCCAAGACCCAAGGGCTCATCCCCGGCGTCCTCCTCGGCCCGCGGCTCGCCCTCCCTCAACACGCCACGCTGACCCTCGGCGCCGAGCTGCCCTCGGATACCTCGGCAATCAACTTGCCGGTCTCGGCCTCGAACTCCGTGCCGAACTCCCGCCTGGTCGCCTCGCCATCGTGGATATACACGTGTCGTCACGTGTCAACGAAACGACGGGAGGCTCAGCCCTGCGTCCGCGCCGCCTGTGCTTGAACTTCGCTCGCTTCGTACCGATACCAGTCTGGCATGGCGGCGCCGTGATAGTCTCCGCGCTCCACGTCTCATTCTCAGGTCTCGAATCATGAGGCTGGTCTCAAAGCGGATGGATGTACTTTTTCGTCGCACGCTCGACGGGCTCCACGCGGCTGGTCAGGCACGTGCTGCCCCGGGAGGGCTTGGCCTTCGGGCAAAGGTGAGCTTTGCGGCCTGGATGATCCTCGGACGGCAACGCACTCCCAGGCCGACGGGCATCGGCTATCGGCAGTCGCCCGTCTCTGCATGTGGCAGCTCTGGCGGAAGCTTCCGAAGGCCGGTGCGATCGCCCAGCTATCCGACGGAGTACGCCTCTGGTGTCCACCCTGGAGTCACCTCGCCGCCGCGTGGCTCTCCATCGGCGACCACGAAGCAGAGCTTCCATTTGTCCGCGCTCTCCTGCGGTCTGAAGACACATTCGTCGACGTGGGAGCCAATATTGGAGTGTACAGCATCATCGCCGCCGTTCGGGGCGCTCGCGTACTGGCCTTCGAGCCCAATGGCAGCGCGCGCGCGACGCTCACCGCCAACCTGGCTCTGAATCACATCGAGGATCGTGTCCAAGTCCTGTCCTGCGCGCTCGCCGATTTCAGCGGTCGAGCTCGGTTCACCACGGATCTCGAGGCGGCCAACCACCTGGACATCGAGCCGGAAGCGAAAGGAGAGGTGGTCGATGTTTGTGAACTCGACACGTTGATCGAACCAGGGGCTCGAGTCACTCTGATAAAAATCGACGTTGAGGGCTTCGACGAAGCCGTTCTTCGCGGAGCGCGTGGAACGCTTGAGCGCGAACGGCCCGTCCTCATCGTCGAGACGTGGGCCGGCGCACAGTCCATCCGGCGCTTTCTGGGCATGCTTCAGTACGAATTCTTCCTGTACGAGCACGGGTTGCGTGCCCTCCCGCCCGACTTTGGGCAAGACGCGAACCTCATTGCCATCCACAACAGCCGCGTAGACTGGGTTCGGGAGCGTCTCCGAACTGCCAGCTCGGAACAACGTCGCGGCCCCCGTGCACGCTGGGTCTTCCGCGAGGACTGGCCTGGGGCCGCCTGACGACCCGGCAGACACGTCGAGGATCCAGCGGTCCAAAGCTCGTGCGAGCAGTCGGAATGGTCTGCGCGAGGTGCTCATGAGTGACTACTCGTGGCGGATGCTCGCGCAATACAAACCCAACCGAATCGATATGTGAACCGGAGCGATGCGGAGAATGCGCCGAAGTCCGGAGCGTCCGTCACTCCGAATTTGCCGCTTGCTTGGCGTGCCGCCTACGAACGACGAGTAGACCGTCGCTGCTCCGGCGAACGCTTGCGTTCGATGTTGGTGTGATGGGCGAAGTCATCGAGCACATCCCAAACCACCCACTCGGTCTCATGAGGGAGGTCGCACACGTTCTCCGCCCTCACGGATTGCTCGCGCTCACGACGCCCAACCCGCTCGAGTAAATACTTGCTGGCGTGTCGTTGCGGCTAGGTAAACTCTTGGCTCCTGCACGTCCGCCCGCGAGGTCAAGCGCCATCATGCTGAACCGCCCGGGCGATGGAGGCCAAGTTTCGCCATGCGGTACACGAGCGTCCTGCGTGGGAGTTCCATTCTTCGTGCGGCCTCCGTCACGTTCCAGCCACTCCGGTGAAGCGCCGCCTCAATCTCTCGACGCTCCGTCTCGCGGACCTTCGCCCGTACTCCCGAGAACGCCGGCGCGGCCCAGGGGAGTTCGAGATGCTCGGGCCGAAGCTCTGCGCCGGTCGCATTCAGTGCCCCACGGATCACCACGTTTCGCAGAGTCCGAACGTTCTCCCGCAGGGAAGCCTTTGAAGCAGCGCGCGCGTCTCGGCCCGGAGACTCGAACGCCGACGGCCGAGTTGCGCGTCGACAGAGTGGACCACCAGCTCCGAGGATCGGCGCCACGTCGGCCGGCCGGCTTTCCAGTTCCGGGATGCAGCATCGCGGTTCTCCGGAAGGAGCGAGTTCCCGTCTGCAGGCACCACCGACGCGGATGGGCGGAAGCTCCGCGCCGACCAGAACGCGCGGCGCTCTTCCTCGGGCAGAATCCCTGGTCGACGCAGGTGCAGCGAACCTCCCGCGGCCCGAGCGACGTCTTCGTCCCAGCGCGCCTTGTCGAAGCGAACCGCGCGGTGGACAACGAACGGGGCTGCTCGCGCTCCGGAGAGGCGAATCAAGCGAGCAAAGCTCTCGCGTCCGACACCCTCCCCGCCGATGAGTCCGAGCGCCGGGCCGGGTCCAGTGCTCGGAAAACGCCCGGAGCCGCGTCATGCAGGGGTCGCTCCAGACAAGCTCGGCGGATCGAGGGTCTCCATGCCGAGGAGGCGCTCCACGGCGATGGACCACAGCTCCTCCCCCGTTGCCCCATGCCTCGGAAACGAGGAGGTCCCCCAGCGGACCGTTTCTTCCTGTCTGGCGGCTCGGTCCGAAACGAACTGGCGCAAACGCTCGACGCTCGCTGTGTCGCCGAGAACCAGGACCTCCAGGACCGTTCCGACCGAAGGAGCCGGCGATGTGACGACCGCCAGGGACGGGCGAGAACTCCGTGAGCACCGAGGCAAGAAACTCGGTCCAAATGCGCCCGAACGTCCGAGGAGAATGGAGAACGGGCTCCCCCCTGCCGCCACCTCCTCCTCCAGGCGTCTCTGCCACACCCAGTGGTCGAGGAGCGGCGCCTGCCTTCCGATCGATGCGGGACCGGGGAGTACGAGGTAATTCAGCTCGGCATCCCCGAAGACATCTCCTGGATGGAGCGCCGTCGAACCGTGGACCTCGACGTCGTTGACCGTGACGCCTGCTCGGCCCGCCCGGAGCTGCAAACGGTCCCCCTCGACCAGCACCTCGGCGCCGGAGGGAAGGCGCGTCGTTCCCGGACCCGAGCTGTAGCGGGTACGAGCTCTCTGGAGAAACCACGAGCAGCACCCAGCTCCTGCCGGGTGCGGGTGCAGGTCGGATGCGCGGGGGTCGACGGCTGGCCACGACAGTCGATCGTACCGGAAGGAATCGATTGAGAGACAGTCGTCGTTCCGTACAAGCTGCTGCTCCGTGCGGCCCGCCCTCGTCGTGCTTCTCCTCGGAGGCTGTGCCTCGATGCCCACCGCTCCCTCCGACTCGTCTCGGCCACCTCCGTGTTGTCGCCCGGACTTCCCAAGGCGATGCGGTGGCGATCTCCATCAAGGGCTCCCGGATCGAGCGGAGTCGAGCACTCTCAGAGCACCACGAACTCCGTCGTCGTCCCCGCGCTCACCGACGCGCACGGGCACGTGGTCGGGCTCGGGCTCTCCCTGGTCAGGGTCGACCTCCGCAGCTGCCGCTCTCCCGAGGACTGCGCCGCGCGCGTCCAGGCCATCGCTTCCGCAGGTTCCACCGGGCGCCTGGGTCCAGGGCCGCGGCTGGGACCAGAACCTCTACCCGGACCAGCAGTTCCCCACCCGCGCGGCACTCGACGCCGTCGCTCCCGAGCACGCCCGTGTACGTGCGCCGCGTCGACGGACACGCTGCCTGGGCGAACTCCGAGGCGCTGCGGCGGGCCAACATCACCCGCGACACACCGGACCCTCCGGGCGGGAAGATCCTCCGCGACGCGAAGGGTGAACCCACGGGCGTCCTCGTGGACCGCGCCGAGGAACTCGTCGAGAAGGCCATCCCGCCTCCGTCGGAGCTGGAGATCGAGCAGGCGATCCTCCGGGCTCAGGACCTCCTCGTCTCCCAGGGGCTCACGTCGGTCCACGAGATGGGGATCTCGCCGCTGCGTCGCGGACGTCTACCTGCGGCTCGCCCGGTCCGGCCGGCTGAAGATCCGCATCTACGCGCACTGGACGGCGGACCCGGAGACCCTCGAGGAGGCGTTCCGGCGAGGTCCGCTTCGCGCCGGCCCCGACGACCTCTTCAGCCTTCGGTCCATCAAGCTCTACGCGGATGGAGCGCTGGGCTCGCGGGGAGCTCACCTCAAGGCGCCCTACTCCGACGACCCGCACAACACCGGGCTCGTCCTGACCTCTGCGAAGGACATCGAGGCAATCTCCCGGCGCGCGCTCGCGGCGGGCTTCCAGGTGTCGACCCACGCCATCGGCGACGCCGCGAACCACGACGTACTCGAGGCCTACGCACGGGCCGGCGTCACGCCCGCGGCCCGGTTCCGGATCGAGCACGCGCAGATCGTCGACCTCGCGGACATCCCGCGATTCGCGCAGCTCGGCGTCATCGCCTCGATGCAGCCCACCCACGCCACCAGTGACATGCCCTGGGCCGAGAAGAGGCTCGGCCGTTCCCGGCTCGCGGGCGCGTACGCCTGGCGCCGCTTCCTCGACGCCGGCGTCCACCTTGCCTTCGGCAGCGACTTCCCGGTCGAGCTCAGCGATCCCCGGCTCGGGCTCTTCGCCGCGGTGACCCGGACGGATCTCCACGGTCAGCCGCCCGGCGGCTGGCTCCCCGACCAGAGGCTCACGGTCGCCGAGGCCCTGCGCGCCTTCACGCTGGAGGCGGCGTACGCTGCCTTCGAGGAGGGCTGGCGTGGCGAGCTTCGGCCGGACAGGCCGCAGATCTCACCGTCTTCGACGGACCGCTCGACACTCCCGAGCACATCGTGCAGCGGAAGGTCCTCATGACCATCGTCGCCGGTCGCGTGGTCTATGACGCGCGAACGGCCGAGCGCGCACAGTGAGCCGGTCTCTCTGGCTGCTGGCACTGCTCGGCTTCGCGATCCTCGCGATCGTGGGCGTGGTCGCGGTGACTCAACCCGTTCGCGTGGAGGCCCCGACGGGTGGCTCGAGCACCGAGCCAACCGCCGTCGCTCCGGTCAACGCGGACGCAGGGTCCCTCGACTCACTGCTCGATGCGATCCAGGTCGAGCACGCGATGCAGCGCGGACGTTGAGCGGGTGATTCCGGGCCGGACTCACGACGGCTTCCTGGCCACGTACGCCAGGTTGTCGCTGAACCCGCGTCCCTTGAAGCCAGCGGGCCAGTGTCGCGCCGTCCCGGGAATGCGCCCGTCGTCGGAGTAGACGATCCGAGCGTCCTGGAGGCCCAGCTCCGCACCGATGTTCACCAGGTCGGATGGGAGCAGCGCCGTGATGTGCGCGGGGTAATGGACGCTCTGGAACGCCCCGTGGTGGTCCTTCAGGACGAAGCTGAGCTTGCTCAAGAGGCTCAGCTGGTTCGGCGTCGTCACCAGCAGCAGCCCGCCGGGCCGGAGCGCCCGAACCAGCTCGCGGAACAGGGCGCGTGGATTCTCGAGGTGCTCGATCGTCTCGATCGACACCACCACGTCGGCAACTCCGTCCCCCACCGGGAGATCCTGGTTCAGATCGCTGATCCGCAGCGTCGCCCGGGGTGACTCGGGGAACCCCTCGTACCGGACCAGGTCGACGCCGGTGTACGACCCGATGCTCGACGGGAGGCGACCGAACAGGTCTCCCCGTCCGCAGCCGACGTCCAGCAGGTCCCCCTTCGCGCCCTCGCCCTCGAGAATCCGGAGCACCATCGCGAGGATCGGGTCCGCGCTGTGCCCTTCCGAGCACCGCGCCGCCTCTTCTCGCCTCCGGAGCTCCTCTTCGTGAATCGACGGATTCAGCACGCGGCGGCGAGCTCTACTGCGGCCCGCTCTTCGCCGCCGCCGGCTTCACGTCCCCCAGCCGCAGCTTCTCCACCGAGATCTGCGCCTGCCGGCCGTAGTCCACCGCCTCGCCCAGGAGCCGCGCGGACTCCTGCGGGGCGTGGAACCCCATGCTGTTCTCCGCCGCGACGAAGTCGAGACGCCACTGGGCCTTCCGCTGCAGCGCCCGCGCGGGCGCCAGCTGCGCATCCGTCGCCCCCGCCGCCTTCGCCGCCTTCAACGCATCCAGCATCTCCGAGATCGCCCCACCCGCCCGCTGGAGCAGGTCGTAGTTCCGCCCCTGGATCTGCGCGACCCGCGCCCTGAATCTCCCCCTCCGCGTACGGATGGCACGGCTGGCACGCCCGGCTCACGTTCAACAGCGGGCTCCGCACCCAGTGGTCACTGACCTTCAGCGCCCCCTCGCGCACGTAGGGCATGTGGCAGTCCGCGCACGCCACCCCGCTCCGCGAATGAACCCCCTGGCTCCACAGCTCGAACTCCGGATGCTGCGCCTTCAGCACCGGCGCGCCCGACTCGGCGTGCACCCAGTCCTTGAACGGCTTCCCGTCCGCGAAGTTCGCCCCGTCGTCGTAGTACGCCTCGATCTCGTCCGCCTTCGTCCCGTTCTTCCACGGGTAGGTCACCGTCTTCCGGTCCCCACGGAAGTAGTACTCGACGTGGCACTGGCCACAGACGTAGCTCCGCATCTCCTGCCGGCTCGCATCCCGGTTCACGTCGTAGTCCTTCACCCCCTGGTGCTCCTTCAAGGCCTTGATCCCCACCAGGAACCCCGGCCGCGTCACCCGGAGCCCCATCGTCTTCGGGTCGTGGCAGTCCACGCAGCTCACCGGGTGGTCCACCAGCGGCTTCCCGCTCGCGTCCTTGAGCGCGCGCGCCTCCTGGTACTTCATGGCGCACACCTCCTCGAAGCCCTTCATCACGTCGCCCTTCCCCACGTAGCGGTACGCCGGGATGATGCTCGCGTGGCAGTGGAGGCACGCCCCGGGCTGCGGCTTCTCCGTCACCCGCCGCGTCTTCTCCTGGTCCAGGAGCATGTACCCGTGCCCACGCCGGTCCCGGTAGTCCAGGCTGAACGCGTACCCGGCGAAGATCCGCGTCAGCCACGGGAACTGGTCCGCCTTCTCCGCCGGGCTCGCGTCCCCGCCGCCGAAGTTGGTCCGGCTCGGCTCCACCGTCTTCAAGTAGCTGTCGTACTCCCGCGGCCAGTTCGTCCCCCAGACCTTCGGGTCGACCGTGTCCTCGGTCACCTCGACGAACTTGAGGTACTGCTGCTTCGCCTCGGTCTTCCGCTGGATGATGCTCACCAGCAGCGCGGCGATGGCCGCAGTCAGCACCGCGGTCACCAGCGCCACCGCCATCAGCTTCGGCCAGCTCTTCCGGTCGGACGGTCCCATCGCGAGCCCCTCAGTTCCGCGCGCCGTGTCCGACGCCGCGGTGGCAATGGACGCAGGTCACCGCGTCCTGGTCCGTCGTGCTGCCGTGCACCAGCTCCGAGACCATGTCCGCGTGGCAGGCGACACAGTTCTCCTGGAGGAGCTCCGCGTTCCGGGGCCCGATGCGGATGGGCTCCGGGAAGTCCTGCAGGGTGAAGGCCTTGCTGTGGTTCCAGCCGTTTATCGCCTTGGCCCACATCTTGGGCACGAAGGCGTGCGGCAGGTGGCACTGCACGCAGGTGGCGACCGCGTGGTGCGGGCTGTGCTGCCAGGACGCGTACTCGTCCCGCATGATGTGGCAGTTGGTGCAGGCCCGCGGGTCGGTCGAGAAGTACGAGAGCCCCTCGGCGTAGCGGAAGGTGAACGCCCCCAGCCCCGCGACGAGTCCCGCCGCGAGGGCAGCGACCACCGCCAGCGGAATGGTGCCGCGTCGAGTGGAGCTCATGCGCAACCGGATGCATCGTCGGCTCCTCGACGGACCGCTCGCCATAGGACTTCCGGTCCATGCCCCCACGCCTTTCCTTCCCGGGGCCACTGGAGGGGTCCCGTACTCGATGGTTCGAATCGGCTGGGCGGTGTGTCTGGGGGTTCTGTGCGCGTGTGGATCCGCGGCCCCGGGCGGCTCGACGGCCGTGCCCTCGAGCAGGCGCGGACCGGGCTGCGCTCGGCGTCGGCTCCAGCGGGGATGACCTCCGCACCGGCTGGTACCCCAGCCAGCCCGCCCTCGCCCCGGCCAGCGTCTCCGCTCCGGACTTCGGGCAGCTCTTCACCCCGGCCAGCCTCGACGGGCAGATCTACGCCCAGCCGCTGGTGGCCAACGGGGTGGTCCTGGTGGTCACCGAGACCAACCACGTCTACACGCTCGACCCGGTCACCGGCGCCATCCTCCACCAGCGCGCGCTCGAGGCACCCTGGAACCCCGCCGACCTCGGCTGCGGGGACCTGGCGCCCTGGGTGGGAACCACCGGCACCCCGGTCATCGACACCCGCGACCCGGGCAACGTCACCGCCTACTTCGTGACCAAGAGCTACGCCTCGGGGACCTCCGGGCCGGGCGCCGCCTGGATGCACGCGGTGGACGTGCCGACGCTCGCCGAGCGGCCCAACTTCCCCGTCCGGATCCAGGGCTCGGCCGACAACCAGACGGGCGTCTCGTTCGACGCCACGGTGGAGCTGCAGCGCCCCGGGCTCCTGATGCTCGGGGACACGGTGTACGCCACGTTCGCCGGCCACTGCGACATCGGCACCTACCAGGGCTGGGTGGTGGGCGTGTCCAGCGGAGGCGCCATCCGGGCCATGTGGTCGGACGCGGCGCAGTTCCCCGGCGGGGGCATCTGGCAGAGCGGCGGCGCCCCCATGTCCGACGGGCCCAGCACCTTCATCGTCGCCACGGGAAACGGCGACCTCGTCCAGCAGCCCACCCCGGGGAAGACTCCGTACGACGTCCTCGCCCAGGCCTGGGTGCGGCTGGTGGTGCAGGGCAACGGGAAGCTGAAGGCCACCGACTTCTTCAGCCCCTACGACGCCGACGCCCTGAACGTCTGGGACGCCGACTTCGGCTCCGGGGGGCCCATGGGGCTGCCGGATTCGTTCGGCACGCCGAGCATTCCGCACCTCGGCGTGGCCGCGGGGAAGCAGGGCTACGTCTACCTCCTGAACCGCGACGACCTCGGCGGCATCGGCCAGGGGCCCTCGGGCGGAGACAAGGTGGTCCAGCGCATCGGTCCGTACGGGGGCGTCTGGTCCCGGCCGGCGGCGTGGCCCGGCAGCGGCGGCTGGGTCTACTACCCGACCGCCTCGGGGGGAACACGCCGGGCGGCTCCAGCGGCAAGTTCAACGTCTTCTCCGCAGGCGTCGACGGCCAGGGCAATCCGACGCTCTCGCTCGTGGCGAGCCCGACGGACAGCTTCGGCTTCGGGTCGAGCGCGCCCATCGTGACCTCGAACGGCACGACGGACGGCTCGGCACTGGTCTGGGTGGTGTGGATGGCCGACGGGACCGGGGCGGGGGCGCAGCTGCGGGCCTACGATGCCGTGCCCGAGGACGGCGTCCTGCAGCTCCGGTTCAGCGCGCCCATCGGGACCGCGAGCAAGTTCAACCCGCCGGGCATCGGCGATGGCCGGGTGTACGTGGGCACGCGTGAGGGGAAGCTCTTTGGGTTCGGCGCGCCCTCGAACCAGCCGCTCACCAGCACCCCGCTGGACCTGGGCACGGTGGACCTCGGCGACAGCGCGAGCGGACAGGTGGTCTTCACCGCCCGCCGTGGAGTGACGGTGACCGGCGTCAGCTCGACCGGCGCCGACTTCGTTCCCGGAGCTCCCACGCCCGGACTCCCCGTCACCCTCGCCGCCGGCAACACGCTCACCATCCCGGTGACCTTCACCCCGAGCCGGGTGGGCATCCGCTCGGCAGCGATCGTGGCCCAGGCGGACGGGGCGCCCGTGTCGACGCCGGTGACCGGCATCGGACGTACGCCCACGCCGGTGCTCTCCGTCACGCCGGAAGTCGTGAGCTTCGGCGGCACCGCGGTGAACACCACCGTGAGCGGCACGGTGACCCTCTCCAACGTCGGCGGCGCGGACCTGGTGCTCCAGGGAGTGACTGCCCCCGGCGCGCCCTTCTCGGCGAGCGGCGTCCCGGCCAGCGGGACCACGGTCGGGCCGGGGAAGTCGGTCACGGTGACGCTCACGTTTGCCCCGACGCAGGTGGGCACGTTCATCGACCAGCTGGTGGTGGACAGCTCGGCGGGACAGGAGACCGTGAATCTCTCCGGCTCGGCGGCGCAGCCGGGGAATCTCACGTTGAGCCCGGCGTCGCTGGATTTCGGAGCGGTCTCGGTGGGGCAGGCCAAGGTGCTGGAGTTCCAGGTCACGAACACCGGTGGATCCCGGGTCACGGTGACCAAGTCCAAGCCGCCGGCGTCCGGCGTGGGGTTCACGGCCACCGACAGCCTGCAGGAAGGGGCGGCGATCGAGCCCGGACAGACCCAGACCCTCCACGTGCAGTTCCAGCCCGCGGCGGCGGGGCAGGTCACCGACCACTGGACCATCAACGCCGACGGGATGCAGGGGCTGCTCACGCTCGAGCTGAAGGGACAGGGGCAGGGAGGGTCGGACCCGGGGGGTCTGGTGACCAGTGGCTGCAGCAGCACGGGGGACGGGGCACCGTGGGCGCTCCTTGCGGCGCTCCTGCCCTGGGCGAGGCGCCGGAGGCCGCGGGCGGGTTGACGCGTCAGCTGGCCCGGAGCGCCGTGGCCGGGTCCACGCGTGAGGCGCGCATCGCGGGGAGCAGCGCGCTTCCCATGGCCACCAGCGCCAGCACCGCCACCACCGCGGCGAGGATTGCCGGGTCGGTCGCTCTGACTCCGAAGAGGAGCCCGCGGAAGAGCACCGCGAGCACCACTGCCCCGAGCACTCCGGCCATGGCTCCGGTCAGTACGGGTGTCAGGCTCTGGCGGAGGACCAGGCGCACGATGTCCCGCCGCTCGGCGCCCACAGCCATCCGGATGCCGAACTCGCGCGTGCGCTGCACCACCCCGTACGAGACCACCCCGAAGATGCCGACGCCTGCCAGCAGCAGGGCGAACCCGGCGAACACCGAGAGCAGGAACACCGGGTAACGGCGGAGGAACATCGACGGAGCGTCCGCCAGCACCTGGGTGAGCGGGCGGATGGGAAGCAACGTCGCGTCCGGCGCAGCGGCCAGGATGGCGCGGCGGACCTCGGCCTCCACTCCTGGGCGCGGGACACGGATCACGAGGGCGAACGGGTTGGAGGGCGACTGGACGTCGGAGATGTACATCAGGGCCGGCGGCGCCTCGTCGAGCGCCCCGAACGTCTGGTCTCCCACCACGCCGACGATGGTCAGGACCGGCGCATCCGGCGCGTAGGTGGGGCGGATGCGCTTGCCGACCGCGTCCTCGCCGGGGAAGTACCGCCGCTGGAGCGTGCGGTTCACGATCGCCACCGGGAGCGAGCCGTGGGTGTCCTCGGGGCCGAAGGTCCGTCCGCCGAGCAGCGGAACGCCGAGCACCCGGAAGTAGTCGGGACCCACCTCGCGGAAGGCGACCTCGGGCGGGGCGCCGGTCGGTGGCGGACGGTCCTCGCGGACGAAGCGCAGGGTGTTTCCGTTGCCGGTGCCGGGGAGGAGGCTCACCCGGGTGACGCTGCTGACGCCGGGGACGGCGGCCACCGCGGTGCGGATCTGTTCCTGGAGGGCGACCGCCGCCTCCTCGTGCTCGACCCGCGCGTCCGGAAGGAACACGGTGGTTCCCAGCGCCCCCTCGGGACGGTAGCCGGGGTCGGCGGAGAGGACGCGGAGCAGGCTCTTGCCCATGAGCCCGGCCGAGCCGAGCAGCATCACCGCGAGCGCCACCTCCACCGCGACCAGCGCCCCCTGCAGCCCGTGACGGACGGTGCCGGGCTGCGCGGGTGAGCCTGTGCCGTCCTTGAGCGCGTCGTGGAGGTTGGGACGGGAGGCGCGCAGGGCCGGGAGGAGGCCGAAGAGCAAGGTGGTGAGGAGGATGAGCCCGCCGCCGTAGAGCAGGACCCGGACGTCGACGCCGAGGTTCTCGAGGAAGGGCATCGTCGCGCGCTCGCGGGCGGGGATGCCGGCCAGCAGCAGCGGGAGGCTGAGACGGGCGGCGAGCAGGCCGAAGAGGCCGCCGAGGGTCGCCAGCACCAGGCTCTCGGTGAGCAGCTGCCGTGCCAGCCGGCGCCGGCCCGCGCCCAGGGCCGCCCGGACGGCCAGCTCCTGCTCGCGGGCTGCGCGCCCGGGCGAGGAGCAAGTTGGCCACGTTGGCGCAGGCCACCAGGAGCGACCAGGCTGACGCAGGCGAAGAGGAGCACCAGGACGGGCTCGACCTTCCCCACCAGCACGTCGCGCAGGGGGACGACCTCCATGCTCACGCCGGGGAACGCCGCGGGGAAGCGCTCGCGCAGCGATGCCGAGTAGGCAAGTGCGCCGTGCCGGGCCTGCTCGAGCGTGACGCCGTCGCGGAGGCGGGCGAGGGTGTTCACCCAGTTGAGGTTGCGGCGGAGGAGGTCGCCCCGCGCCTGGACGGCGAGGTAGACGCGCGCCTCCCCGCCGGGGGCGAAGGGGAAGCTCGGCGGGAGCACGCCGACGATGGTGTACGGGTTGTCGTCGAGCAGGAGCGTGCGGCCGAGCACTCCGGGGTCGCCGCCCATCTGCGTCCGCCAGAAGGCGTCGCCGAGCACGACCGCGCGGGGGCCGCCGTCCTCGTCCTCGCCGGGGCGGAGGGTGCGGCCGAGCTGCGGACGGACGCCGAGGACGTCGAAGAAGTTGGCGGTGACCCGGAGGGCCTTGAGCTGGGAGCGCTCGGAGCCGTTCTGCCAGGTGGCGGGGCTGCGGTTGTAGCCGGCGACGGAGGCGAACAGGGAGTGGTCCGACTGGAGCTCGCGGACGGTGGGCCAGGCGAGCTCGAAGCGGGCCATGTCCGCGTTGCCGTTGTTCTGGAACAGGTGCACCAGGCGCTCGGGCTCGGCGTAGGGGAGGCTGCGGAGGAGCGCGGCGTCGACGGCGGTGAAGACGGCGGCGTTCAGGCCGATGCCCATGGAGAGGGTGAGGACGACCACGGCGGCGAACCCCGGCCGGGTCCGGAGGTGGCGGAAGGCGTCCCGGAGGTCCTGGAGCAGGGCGGTCATGGGGCGGGGAGGCGGTTCAATGGGCGTGCCAGGAGTGGGCGGGTGGTCGAGCGGAGGGGTAACGAGGTGTCTGGCACCTCGATGGGCGCCCCCCGGGCGTCACCAGGCGTCCGGTCACGAGGTGTCTGGGGCCGGCCGGGCCCAGGGCCGGGGCCCGTAACGAGGTGTCCGTAACGAGGTGTCTGGCACCTCGATCCGGCACCTCGATCCGCGCCTCGATCCAGAGGCAACGAGGTATCCGGCATCGCGGTCCCGCTGCGCGATGCCGGCCGGTCCCGGGATGCCACGTCCCGGGAGCGGGACAGCCGGAACGGAAGGGAGCGCGCTCCCGACTGGAGGGCCGGTTGCCCAGAGCGCTCGTGGGCGCCAGTGGATGGAGCCGTAACGAGGTGTCCGTAACGAGGTGTCTGGCACTGACGAATCCCCACTTCTCGTGAGGCAGAGCGCGAGGAAAGTCGGGAGCTTGAACGGCGCGTGGCCGCGACACGTCACGCTTGTTCTTGTGAGAAAACCAGGATCAGTAGACGCGGCCCGCGCCGCGCTTCTTGTCGCGCGTTTCACCAGCCCTCTGCAAGCAGTCCTCGACACCCGGCTCGTCAGCGCGCTGACGGTCGCAGTGACGGCGGCCTGCATGGGCGCCCAGCTGACGCTGACGTCCCTGGGGCGATGGCTTCCCGGACCAGCGCTTCGCAAGCACTCAGTGAAGCGCATCGACCGGCTCCTCGGGAACAACAGGTTGCACCTGAAGCTGGCGGCGTGTTGGGCAGCGCTGGCCGCCCTTCCCGCGAAGGGCCGCATCGTCCTCCTCATCGACTGGACGGGCGCCAACGACGGCAAGCAGTGGTGGGTGCTCAGTGCGTCCCTCGCCGCCGCTGGCAGAGCCATCCCGCTCTACGACGCCGTCTTCGGCAAGGGAGAGTACGACTCGGTCCGAGCACGGGAGACCTTCCTGCGAGAGCTCGAGCGGATTCTGCCTCCGTGCAGGCGAGTCATCTTCGTGGCCGATGCTGGCTTTCGGGTGCCCTTTCTCAAGCAGCTGGCTTCCCGCGGCTGGGACTTCGTCGTCCGTCTACGTGGCCGCCCCTACGTCCTGCTCAAGCGCACCGGTGAGAGCTTCCGGCTGAAGGAACTCCGCCGTCGCGCAAGGCCAACGGCAGCGTCGCTCGGCCCGGCACAGGTTTGTCGAGGTAGCAAAGCCTTCGTGTGCCGCCAACTCGTGCTCTTCCGGACGCGGCGGAAGCGACGCAAAGCGAAGGACCGACTGGGCCGTGTCCGGAAGTGGCGACGGAGCCGTCACTACGCCTCCTCGTGGCGGGAACCGTGGGTGCTGCTCACGTCCCTGCCGGACGGCGCCGAGAGGATTCGGCAGCTCTACTCGATGCGCATGGCCATCGAGGAGACCTTCCGAGACATCAAGAACCCACGCCTCGGCATGGGTTTCGCCGGCTCCGCCTCACGCTCGCTCCCTCGGGTACGCGTCCTGTGGCTCATCGGCGCCATCGCCGCGAAGGTCTGCAGGGCGATGGGCGAGCACGCCGAGAAGATAGGCCTCGTCCGCGGGCTTCAGGCCAACACCATCAAAGACCGACGGGTGCTCTCCGTCTTCCGTGCCGGGATGCTCGTCCTCAACATACTCCTCGCCCCCCTCCGGGACGCTCTTGGCAGTCCACCACCCCTACTGCTCGCATGAGAAGTGGGGATCCGTCAGTGTCTGGCACCTCGGGCGGCGGGTCGAGAGGCCGCTCGCGCTTCCGCCTCCGGCCACCTCACCTCGGCCCGGAACTCGGCCGTGTCCGTACAAGAATGCTATCCTGTACGAACCATGAGGAAGAAGCTCACGCGCACCGGGAACAGCCTCGCCCTGATCCTCGACCGGGGCCTGCTCGAGGCCACCGGCATCCGCGCCACCACGCCGTTGGAGGTCTCGACCGACGGCGAGGTCATCGTCATCTCACCCGTCCGCTCGGCCAGGCGGAGCGAGACGTTGCGCAAGGTGGTGGAACGCGCCCATGCCAGGTACGGGGGAACCTTCCGCCGCCTCGCCGAGTGAAGCGACTCAAGCCCGTCTTCCTCACTCTGGACGAGGTACTGGCGATCCACGCCGATCAGATTGCGCACTATGGCGGCCGGCCAGGCCTCCGTGACTCCGGGTTGCTCCAGTCGGCGCTCGCCATGCCGCGCACCACGTTCGGCCGCGTGTACCTCCACCCGAGCCTTCCCGAGATGGCGGCTGCCTACCTGTTCCACCTCGCCGGGAATCACCCGTTCGTCGACGGCAACAAGCGGGTCGGCCTCGCGGCGGCACTCGCCTTTCTCGGTCTCAACGGGCTGTGGCTGGAGGCGGACCCCGACGAGCTCGCGGAGCTGGTGCTGCGCACCGCCCGAGGCGAGGCAAGCAAAGCGGAGGTGGGGGAGTTCATCCGGAAGCGGGTGGTCGCGGCGTGACGCCTGCCTGGACGGCGGCTGCCGCGGACATTCCCCGGATCGCGTCGCCCAGGCTTCCCGGCACGGGGTAAGGAGGGGGTAACGAGGTGTCTGGCACCGCTTCGAGCAGATCAGGCACCTCGTCCGCCGACTCCCGACCGGGTGCGTCGAGGAGCGGTGTCGAGGAGCGGTTGACCGAGGAAGCTCAGGGTCTTAAAGGCTCCCGTCCCTCGATGTCCGAGCCTCACGCCTCGCTGCCCGAGCCCACGCCCGAGGTGGTGCCCCCCGCGGCCGATCCGCTGGGACAGGTGCGCGCGCAGCTCCGGCCCGGGACCCGGGTGCGCACCACCGGGCTGCAGGGCGCGGCGCGGGGACACGTGCTGGCCCGGCTCTCGCGCGAGCTGCGGACTCCGCTGGTGTGCATCACGGCGGACGAGGACTCGGCCGAGCAGCTGGCCTCGGACCTGGCCTTCTTCCTCGGCGGCCCGGGCTCCCTGGTCGAGCCCAACGTGCTCCAGCTCCCGGGCGACGAGGTGCTCCCCTGGGACGAGCTGACCCCGGATGCCACGGTCGTCGCCGAGCGGCTGGGGGCGCTCTTCCATCTCCGGCAGGGGACGCGCTTCCCGGCGCTGGTGCTGAGCTGGCGCGCGCTCCACAAGCGGGTGCTCCCCCCGGACGTGCTGGACACGCTCAGCGAGATGATCGGCGTGGGCCAGGAGCTGGACCGGGATGCGTTTCTCCGCCGGCTGGCCGACATGGGGTACCAGTCGTCGCCGCTGGTCGAGGACCTGGGGACGTTCTCGGCCCGCGGGGGGATCGTCGACGTCTTCTGTCCGCTCTACAGCCGGCCGCTGCGCATCGAGCTGTTCGGGGACACCGTCGAGTCGCTCCGGCTGTTCGACCCCGCCACGCAACGCACCGCCGAGCGACTTCAAGAACGACCCTCATCCCCGCGCGCGAGGTGCTCTTCACCGAGGAGACGAAGGGCGCCGCCGAGGCCGCCGCCCGCGCCGCTGCCGAGCGCATCGACATCCCCACCAGCCGCCTCCGCGAGACGCTCGACCGCATCCGGGAAGGCATCCCCGCGTACGGCATGGAGGCGCTGCTCCCGGGCTTCTTCCGGGGCGGGCTGGCCACGGTGCTCGACTACCTGCCGCACTGGGCCCGCGAGCCGCTGGTCTACGTCGACGACCCGCTGGGGGTGAGCCGCGCCGCCGAGGAGCTCCGCAGCGAGATCGACCAGGTCTGGGCCGAGGCGACGGCGCGGAAGGACCTGGCGCTGCCGCCCGAGCAGCACTTCGCCGCGGACGACGCGCTGCTCGCCGGCATCGCCCGCTATCCGGTGCTCGAGGGAGGCGGGCTGTCGCTGTCGGCGAGCAGCGCGCCGGTGGCCTTCACGTTCGGGACCACCTCGGACCTGCGCCAGGCGATCCTGAGCCACCACGGCGAGGAGGGAGCGCTCACTCCGCTCGTCCAGCGGCTCGAGCGCTGGCGCGAGATGCGGATCGCCACCGCCATCGCCTGCGGCTCGGCCGGCCAGGTGGACCGGGTGAAGCGGCTGCTGCTCGACCGGAACGTCATGGTGCGGGCGCACGGCGAGCCGTTCGCCGACTCGCCGGCGCTGCGCGATCCGAGCATCTGGGCGCACCTGTTCACCGGTGAGGTGAGCCACGGCTTCGTGGACCCCGCTGGCGGCCTGGCAGTCCTGAGCGACGAGGAGATCTTCGGCGCCCGCGCGCACCGGCGGGTCAAGGCGCGACGCTCGGAGCAGCCCTTCGGCGCCGCGTTCCGCGAGCTGAAGGAAGGCGAGCTCATCGTCCACACCGACTTCGGCATCGGCCGCTACGCCGGGCTGACCAAGATGCAGGTGCAGGGGATCCCCGGCGACTTCCTGGTTCTGGAATACGCCGGGCGGGACAAGATCTACCTGCCGGTGAGCCGGATGCGGCTCATCCAGAAGTTCACCGGCGGCGACCCGTCGAAGGTCGCGCTGGACAAGCTGGGCGGCACCGGCTGGCTGCGGACCAAGCAGCGGGTGAAGGAGGCCCTGCTGAAGATGGCCGCGGAGCTGCTCCGGCTGTATGCCGCGCGGCACGCGCACCCGGGCCTCGCCTTCACCCCGCCGGACCGCTACTTCCGGCAGTTCGAGGCGGACTTCGAGTTCGACGAGACGCCGGACCAGGCCAAGGCGATCGAGGACGTCCTGGCCGACATGCAGAAGCCCGAGCCCATGGACCGGCTGGTCTGCGGCGACGTGGGCTACGGGAAGACCGAGGTGGCGATGCGGGCCGCGTTCAAGGCCACCCTGGACCGGAAGCAGGTGGCGGTGCTGGTGCCCACCACGGTGCTCGCCCAGCAGCACTTCCACACCTTCCGGAAGCGGTTCGCGGATTACCCGGTCACCATCGAGGTCGTCTCCTCGATGCGGAAGTCGGCCGAGGTTCGCGAGGCGCTCAAGCGCGCCCGCGAGGGGAAGGTCGACATCCTGATCGGCACCCACAAGCTGCTCGGCACCGAGGTGGGGTTCAAGGACCTGGGCCTGCTGGTGGTCGACGAGGAGCAGCGCTTCGGGGTGAAGCACAAGGAGCGGATCAAGCAGCTGCGGACCCAGGTGGACGTGCTCACCCTGACCGCGACGCCGATTCCGCGCACCCTGCACATGAGCATGTCCGGGCTCAGGGACATGAGCATCATCGCCACCCCGCCTCAGGACCGGCGGGCGATCCGGACCTTCGTCACCAAGTTCGATCCGCCCACCATCCGCGAGGCGATTCTCCGGGAGATCCAGCGCGGCGGGCAGGTGTTCTTCGTGCACAACCGCGTCCAGTCGATCCACTCGATGGAGCGGCTGCTGCGGGAGCTGGTCCCGGAGGCGACGATCGGCGTGGCGCACGGGCAGATGCGCGAGGGCCAGCTGGAGAAGGCGATGGCCGACTTCGTGGACCGGAAGTTCCAGGTCCTCCTGTCGACCACGATCATCGAGAGCGGCATCGACATCGCCTCGGCGAACACGATGGTGGTGAACCGCGCAGATACTTTTGGTCTGTCGCAGCTGTACCAGCTCCGGGGACGGGTGGGACGGAGCAAGGAGCGGGCGTACGCGTATCTGCTGGTCCCGGCGCGGCGGTCGGTGACCCGGGATGCGCAGCGGCGGCTCGAGGTGCTGCAGGCCTTCACCGAGCTGGGGGCGGGGTTCAGCATCGCCTCGCACGATCTGGAGATCCGGGGAGCGGGAAACCTCCTGGGACACGACCAGTCGGGGACCATCGCCGAGATCGGATTCGACCTGTACACCCAGCTGCTCGAGGAGGCGGTGGCGGAGATGCGGGGCGAGCCGCCGCGGGTGGACATCGAGCCCGAGGTCACCTTGCCCATCCCCGCGCTGATCCCCGACGACTACGTGCCCGACGTGCACCAGCGGCTGGTGTTCTACAAGCGGTTCAGCAGCGCCGGGTCTGCGGACGAGGTGAGCGATCTGCGGGCCGAGCTGGTGGACCGGTTCGGCGAGCTGCCCGACGAGGTGGATGCGCTCAGCGAGCTGATGCTGTTGAAGCAGGAGATGCGGGAGCTGCGGCTGCGGGCGCTGGAGAGCGGCCCGGGCCGGCTGGTGGTGACGCTCGGGCAGGACGCGCTGCTCGACGGGGCGAAGCTCGCGGCCCTGGTGCAGAGGAGCAAGGGCGTGTACCGGCTGACTCCGGACCTCAAGCTGATCGCCCGGCGGGACGGACCGGATCAGGCGGCGGCGCTGCTCGGCGAGGCGAAGAAGGTGCTGCGCGATCTCGCCGCCAGCGCGGCCAGCTGACACGGACGCAGCCGGTGTGAAGGGTCGCATGCTGTCGCACCGATGCGCTCCTCCACGCGGGGGTCGAGGTCCACTCGGCTGTCCGCAGATGAATCGGCGCTTCTAGACTGTCGTCCTCAACTCGTCCCGATGAGCCGTCGGGCGACAAGGGGATTCCAACGATGAAGCGTGTCCTTCTTCTTGCCGGCATCGCCGGCGCACTCGTCGGCTGCGGCAGCGGGTTGCCCACGCCCCCGGAGCTCAAGAGCTTCAACTACGGCGCGCCGACCGCCCCCACCCCCGAGCAGAGCAGCGCGGCCAGCATCGGCGAGAGCGGCGTGAGGAGCGCCGCGGGCGTCAATCAGACCTCGAACCCCCAGGCGGCCCCGGGACTGCCCGATCAGATGGCGGCGAACTTCCCGAGCCTTGGAAGCGCGCTTGCTCCGCCCTCGCTGGAGGCAGCGCTGTCCCGTCTCCCGGTGCCGACGGCGGCGAGCGCGGCGCAGGCCGTGCGGAGCGCGGGCCTGAGCGTGGGCAGCAACTGCACCACCGTGACCGACACCAGCGTGACCTACAAGGACTGCTCGACCAGCTCCGAAGGATTCGCCCTGACGCTGAACGGGACCATCTCCGTCTCGCCAGGGTCGATTCACTGGGACATCAGCGCCACCGCCTCCGGAAATACCCAGGGCATCTCGGTGGACGGCAAGTTCATCTGGACCGGGCAGCTGACCTGGACCAGCGCGACCGTGCAGGGCCAGGGCCGAAGCGCGTACGGGGTGAGGGCCGACGCCAACGGCCAGCACGTCGAGCTCGCGGCGACTGCCGGGGTCGACGTGAACCTCCAGGTAGATGCGACCAACCACTGCATCAGCGGCGGAACGCTCGAGCTCCGCCGAGTGGCCGAGGGCCATGCGAGCAATGGACAGTCGATCTCGCAGGCGGTCGGCTGGAAGTTCACCTGGAACGGCTGCGGCAACGTGACCGTGGCCAACGGGACCTAGAGTCACACCTCCGGTTCGTTTTTTCCGGCCCGCGGCCCCGACGAGAGGTGCCGCGGGTCGTTTCGTCTTCGCGGTCACGAGGCGTCCGGTACCGCGGTCGCGCCTGTAACGAGGTGCCGAGGTAACGAGGTGTCAGGTAACGAGGTGTCGGTAACGAGGTGTCTGGCACCGCCCCTCGGCACCGCGGCCCGGAGACGGAATCCTCAAGCACCGTCTCAGTTGACATGGACTGGTGTCCGGCCCGACGGACGTAACGAGGTGTCTGGCACCGCCTAGGAGCAGCGCCTGGGAGCAGCTCGCCTCGGCGCCGCGGGGTTCAGGGCGCGCGTGCGGCCCGCCCGGCTTCACGCCTGTCCTCTCGCCTGCCCGGAGCACGAACAACCGCCCACGAACTCCTAGCGCGGGCCCGGACCGGGCGTGCGCCTCGGCGGTCCCGCACCCAAGTTGTGGGACGTCAATCAATGTTTCCCATGAAAGCGGAGTAGCGAACGTGAGGACTCGTGTCTTGGTAGTGACCGCGGCACTCGCCTTTGCCGGCGCGTGCGCGCACGGAAGCATGAAGAGCGACACGGTGAGCGACGAGGTGCTCGCCCGCGTGCCGCCTGACCAGATGGGCGGGGTCAACCAGGCGCGCCTGGACCACTCCAAGGCCCAGGACACCCTGGCCCGGGAGAAGCTGGGTCAGGAGAAGGCCAAACGGTACATCGACGTCGCGAACAACGAGGTCTCGATCGCCAAGGCGCAGATCGAGCGCGACCACTCAGCGCAGCAGGCCGCGGATTACGCCCGGAACAATCAGGCCGCCACCCAGTCGCAGAGCGCGTCGGGCCTCGCGCGGCAGCGGGAACAGGTCGCGAACGCGCATTTGAACGCGGCGCAGGAGCTCTCCAAGTACAGCGACTCGCGGGTGAGCGCGGCGCAGAAGGCAGTGGACCTGGCCAACGCGCGGCTGGAACTGGCGAAGTACAAGGCCGTCCAGGCATCGGGCGACAAGAGCGCGGCCAACATCGATGGCCCCGCGATCCAGAAGACGGTGGAGGACGCCCGCGTGGCCTTGGAGCAAGAGCGGGCCAAGGTCACTCAGACCAAGGCGAGCGCATCGGCCGCGCACAACAGCTGGGTGGCGCTCCGCGATCAGCTCCCGGCTGATCAGCGCTTCGGCGTCGGTGGCTCGGGCTCGGGCACCGCGGCGAACCTGAGCGGCCAGAGCGGAACCAACCAGACCGGCTCGGGTCGAGAGAACTACAACATCGACACCAAGAACACCGATCCCCACAAGGGCCCGATGAGCAACAACCCGGCGGTCTACGACGACAAGGATCTCTTCAACCTGCTGTAGCCGCCTTCAGCCAGCCGAACGCGTCGCGCACCGCAGCGGGTCCGCCATGCTCGAGGACCCGCCCGTGCGCGACGACGATTCGGTCGAAGTCGAGCGCCAGCAGCCGATCGAGGCTCCTCCGGGCCGCCGGGCGATCGCGATACGCCAGCCGCAGGAACCGGCTCCAGCCGACCCGGCCCTCGAGTCCCGCCACCTTGAGGTACAGGCGCGTGGGGAGGTGCGGACTCCCGTCGAAGTTCTCCACCAGGTCCGCGGTGATCAGCGTCCGGGTCGGACGATGGACGAACACCGTCTCGTCGAGCATCGAGCCGTCGACGTGCAGGGGAACGAGTGCGCCACCCCAGTCCGGGTCGGGGGTTTCGGTGAGGTCGGCGTCGATTCGCACCTCGGGGCGCTTCCGCCGCATCGCCGCGGGCGCGTGCACCCGGGCGTTCGGCCAGCGCTGGATGGCTTCGGTGACGTACACGTGGTGGTAGAGATTGGGCATCACGATGTGGGCCACCGGGCCGACCGCGTCGAGCTCGTCCTCCAGCAGATCGTCGACCGCCACCACCGAGTGGAGCCAGAGCGCACCGCTCGGTAGGCGAACCACCGTCATCCGCGTCCCGAGGTGAAGACCGAGGTAGCGGTGCGGAACGGGCGCGCTCCACAGCCCCTCGGCATGCTGGACGAGCTCGCTCATCCGCAGAAGTGGCGGATCGCCGCCTCGAGGATCTCCTCGCAGCGGAGGAGCTCGGGGACGGGGACGAACTCTCCCGTCTGGTGCGCGACCTGGATGTTCCCCGGCCCGAAGACCACCGAGCGTGCCCCCAGGGCCGTCATCTGCGGCGCCTCGGTGCCGAAGCTGACGGTGGCCGAGGACTGACCGGTCTGGCGTTCGAGGAACGTCACCACCTCGGCGGAGGCGGGCGTCTCCACGCCGCGGTCGGTGCGGAGGATGCGCATCCGGACCTCGCATCCGGGCTCCTCGCGGCGGAGCTGGAACATGAGCTGCTCGATGGCGTAGGGCACCGCCTCCACCGGCTGGGCCGGGATCGGCCGCCACTCGAGGGTGAAGGTGCAGCTTCCGGGGATGACGTTCTTCGCCCGCCCGCCCTGGATGAGGCCCACGTTCAGGGTGGTGTAGGGCGGCTCGAAGGACGGGTCGGTCTCGCCGCGCAACGGGCCCTTCGCGTAGGACTCGATCCGGCTCAGCAGACGCGCGGCGCGGAAGATGGCCGAGGCCCCGGTGTCCGGGTAGGCGCTGTGGCCCTCCTTTCCCGAGACCTCGATCTCCGCCAGGCAGTAGCCCTTGTTGGCGCGGATCGGACGGAGCGAGGTCGGCTCGCCCACGATGGCGTTGCGGGCCGCGCCGCGACGGGCCTCGAGCAGCATCTTGGCCCCCAGGCAGCCCACCTCCTCGTCGGCAGTGAAGACGAGGCCCAGCGGCTTCTTCAGCGCGCTGCGGGTTCGCTCGGCGGCGAGGAGGGCGCAGGCGATGAAGGCCTTGGTGTCACAGGCGCCGCGGCCGTAGAGGCGCTCACCGTCGCGGGTGAGCGTCAGCGCCTCGGCCCAGCCGGTGTCGTAGGGCACGCAGTCGGTGTGGCCCACCAGCGCGAGCTCGGGGACCTCCCCGGCGCCGTGGCTGAAGGCCAGGAGGTTCACCTTCTCCACGCCGGCATCGTCCGGGTAGTGCTGCCGCTCGCAGCGAAACCCCAGCGCGGTCAGGCGCGGCTCGAGCCAGTCGACGAGGGGCTGGTTCGGGAGGCGGCTCGTCGTGTCGAACCCCACCAGCGCCCGCAGTGTCTCCTCGAGCCGTTCCTCCACCTCGCTCACGCGAACGTCCTCCGGCACAGCGCTGTGAAGTCACGGGCCGTGGCCTCCTCCAGCGGGTGGCGGCGGTCCTGTACCACCCGCCGGCCCTGAACCCAGGTGTCGGTCACCGCCGCGGCCGGAGCCGAGAACACCACCGCGGCGAGCAGACCGTCCTCGGGCGCGCCCAGCAGGGCCGGATCCTCGAGGTCCACCGCGCACAGGTCGGCCGGACGGCCTGGTGCGAGACGGCCCACGTCGAGGCCGAGGCTCCTCGCTCCACCGTGCGTGGCGACCTCGAGCAGCGTGCGGGCGAGCGCGTCCGGACCCTCGCCAGTCGGCGGAAGGACGAGGCGGCGGCGGCCCTGCAGGCGGAGGTGGCCCTCGAGCGCGCGGAGCTCGCCGAAGGGGTCGATCTCGCTCTGTCCGTCGGTCCCGATGCAGAGCGTGGCTCCGGCGGCGGCGAGCCCGTCGGCGGGGAGGATGCCGTCTCCGAGGTCGCGCTCGGTGAGGGGGCAGGCGCAGACGCTCGTCGGTGCGAGGAGCGGGATCTCGTGTGGAGCGAGGTGCACCGCGTGCACGGCGGTGAAGCGGGCGTCGAGGAGGCCGAGCTCGGAGAGGAGCTCGACGGGCCGGCGCCCGTGCTCGGCGAGGCACGACTCGACCTCCCGTTGCTGCTCGGCGACGTGCATGTGCACCGTCGTCGGGCGAGCGCGGGCGACGGCCTCGAGCCAGGAACGGGGGACCGCGCGCACGCTGTGGGGCGCGGCCCCGACGGTGACCAGGGGGTCGGGGCGCGTCCGTCGCTCGAGGGCGGCCACGGCCGAGAGGAAGCTGTCCGGGTCGGGGTCGTAGCAGCGGCGCTGCCGTGGCTCGGGCGGAGCGTTGAAGCCGGGCCGGGCGTAGCCCACGCGGAGGAGGTGGATGCGGAGGCCCGCATCCCGCGCGGCGGCGATGACCCGGAGCGAGAGCTCGAGCGGGTCCGCGTAGGGGCGGCCGTCGGGCGCGCGGTGGAGGTAGTGGAACTCGCCGACGGTGGTGATGCCGGCGCGCGCCATCTCCAGGAAGCACTGGCGGGATGCGATGGCCAGGCCGTCCGGGTCGAGCACGGCGGCGGCGCGGTACATCGTCTCCCGCCAGGTCCAGAAGTCGTCCTGGGCGTGGCCGGCGGACGGGGCCTGGGTGCGGCCGCGGAGGAGCCGCTGGAAGGCGTGGCTGTGGGCGTTCACCAGCCCGGGGAGCAGCAGCTTGCCGGGGAGGCGCTCGACCGTGGCCCCCGCGGGTGGCGTGCCGGCGGTCTCACAGGTGCCGTCGGCAGCGACGGCGAGCGCCGCGCCGTGCAGGAGGCGGCCCCCCCAGACGAGGGCCTCGGGCTGGAGCCAGCGGGAAACCATGGGCCGCGGGGCACCCTAGCAACGCGCTCGTGGCCGGAGCGAGGGGGCGGACGGGACGGGTCAACGCAGATGCGACGCGTGGACCGCGTGCACACCCTGGGATGCCCAACGACGAGGAACTTCCTCGGGAGGTGTGCATGGAAGCAGATCGCGTGGTCGAGGCGCAGGTCCGGCGGGTTCCCCCGTCGGTGCTGGTCGGACTGGCCCTGGGATCGATGGCGGTGTCGGCGGCATTCGCGCTGGCCGGCAAGCTGAAGGTCGCGAACTTCATCGGGCAGTGGGTGCCCTCCCTCCTGATCCTGGCGACGTTCGACCGGCTGGTGCAGAGCGGGGGAGGGTCCGGGGCGGAGGAGTCGGCGAGAGCGGCGCTGCCGAACGGCGTCGTCGGGTCGTCGGCCAGCGCGGGCGCCGGCTCGAGCGTGGGCGGCACGGCGGCGGGCTCGACGCGGACGCCGGGGCTGTAGCGGAGTCGTTCGCGGGAGGCCCGTAACGAGGTGTCCGTAACGAGGTGTCTGGCACTGACGGATCCCCACTTCTCATGCGAGCAGTAGGGGTGGTGGACCGCCAAGAGCGTCCCGGAGGGGGGCGAGGAGTATGTTGAGGACGAGCATCCCGGCACGGAAGACGGAGAGCACCCGTCGGTCTTTGATGGTGTTGGCCTGAAGCCCGCGGACGAGGCCTATCTTCTCGGCGTGCTCGCCCATCGCCCTGCAGACCTTCGCGGCGATGGCGCCGATGAGCCACAGGACGCGTACCCGAGGGAGCGAGCGTGAGGCGGAGCCGGCGAAACCCATGCCGAGGCGTGGGTTCTTGATGTCTCGGAAGGTCTCCTCGATGGCCATGCGCATCGAGTAGAGCTGCCGAATCCTCTCGGCGCCGTCCGGCAGGGACGTGAGCAGCACCCACGGTTCCCGCCACGAGGAGGCGTAGTGACGGCTCCGTCGCCACTTCCGGACACGGCCCAGTCGGTCCTTCGCTTTGCGTCCCTTCCGCCGCGTCCGGAAGAGCACGAGTTGGCGGCACACGAAGGCTTTGCTACCTCGACAAACCTGTGCCGGGCCGAGCGACGCTGCCGTTGGCCTTGCGCGACGGCGGAGTTCCTTCAGCCGGAAGCTCTCACCGGTGCGCTTGAGCAGGACGTAGGGGCGGCCACGTAGACGGACGACGAAGTCCCAGCCGCGGGAAGCCAGCTGCTTGAGAAAGGGCACCCGAAAGCCAGCATCGGCCACGAAGATGACTCGCCTGCACGGAGGCAGAATCCGCTCGAGCTCTCGCAGGAAGGTCTCCCGTGCTCGGACCGAGTCGTACTCTCCCTTGCCGAAGACGGCGTCGTAGAGCGGGATGGCTCTGCCAGCGGCGGCGAGGGACGCACTGAGCACCCACCACTGCTTGCCGTCGTTGGCGCCCGTCCAGTCGATGAGGAGGACGATGCGGCCCTTCGCGGGAAGGGCGGCCAGCGCTGCCCAACACGCCGCCAGCTTCAGGTGCAACCTGTTGTTCCCGAGGAGCCGGTCGATGCGCTTCACTGAGTGCTTGCGAAGCGCTGGTCCGGGAAGCCATCGCCCCAGGGACGTCAGCGTCAGCTGGGCGCCCATGCAGGCCGCCGTCACTGCGACCGTCAGCGCGCTGACGAGCCGGGTGTCGAGGACTGCTTGCAGAGGGCTGGTGAAACGCGCGACAAGAAGCGCGGCGCGGGCCGCGTCTACTGATCCTGGTTTTCTCACAAGAACAAGCGTGACGTGTCGCGGCCACGCGCCGTTCAAGCTCCCGACTTTCCTCGCGCTCTGCCTCACGAGAAGTGGGGATTCGTCAGTGTCTGGCACCTCTCGGAGGCGGGCCCCCTGGCCTTTGCGCGACCCGGCGGGGCGTGCTGACCTTGGCGGCAGGCAGGAGACCCCATGGCCCGCCGGTAACGAGGTGTCCGGTAACGAGGTGTCTGGCACCGCCCCCCGGCACCGCCCCCCCGGGGGGCACCCGGGGCCCCGGTAACGAGGCGTCCGGTAACGAGGTGTCTGGCACGCCTCCGGGCACCGCCTGCGGGCACGTTCCCGTCACGCATCCTGAACCACGGATGGTGCGTCCGCCGCGGCGCACTCCACCCGCAACGCGCCTGAGACCAGGAGCCAGAATCCTCTCGAACTCAACGGGCCACAGGGTGTCCGTAACGAGGTGTTTGGCACCTCTCGGAGGCGGGCCTCCGGGCCTTTGCGCGACCCGGGGGGGCGTGCTGACCTTGGCGGCAGGCAGGAGACCCCATGGCCCGCCGCAACGACCCGCTCGAGACGTACCGGCAAAAACGCGACTTTGCCATCACCCCCGAGCCTGCCCCGGAGCGCCCCGCGCCCGCTCCCACCGGGGCGCCACGGTTCATGGTGCACAAGCATGATGCGACGCGGCTCCACTACGACCTCCGGCTCGAGACGAACGGGGTGCTCGCCAGCTGGGCCTGTCCCAAGGGGCCGAGCTACGACCCCGCCCAGAAGCGCCTCGCCGTCGAGACCGAGGACCACCCGCTCGCCTACGGCGATTTCGAGGGCCGCATCCCCGACGGCGAGTACGGCGCAGGCGACAGCATCATCTGGGACCGCGGCACCTACGACACCGTGCCCCCCGGCCAGTTCGAGGCGCAGCGCCGCAAGGGACACCTGCACCTCGTCTTCAACGGGCAGAAGCTCAAGGGGGGCTGGCACCTGGTGCGGACGCGCCCCCAGGGCGGCAAGGCCCAGTGGCTCCTCTTCAAGGCGAAGGACGGCACCGAGCGGCCGGACTACGACGTGGTGGCCGAGCGTCCCGAGTCGGTGGTCAGCGGCCGCCGTCTGACCCGTGGGCCCGAGCGGCAGAGCCAGCTCCGCGGCGTCCATCCCGACCCGGAAACGCTGCTCGCGCGGGTCTGGCCGCCGATGCTGGCCGTGCTCGCCAAGGGTACGCCGGCGCCGGCGAGCCACTACCTGTACGAGGTGAAGTACGACGGGTACCGCGCGCTCGCCGCCATCTCGGGCGGAAAGGTGTCGGTCCGCTCGCGGAACGACCTCGACTTCGGCACGCGGTTCCCCTGGGTCTTGCCCGCGCTCTCGCAGGTCGTGGTGGGCGAGGCGGTGCTCGACGGCGAGCTGGTGGCGCTCGACGCGGCGGGGGTCTCCCGCTTCCAGAAGCTCGGCGATCCCACGGCCGAGCACCGGTACATCGTGTTCGACCTCCTCTGGCTGGACGGCGAGGACCTCCGGTCACGACCGCTCGAGGAGCGACGCGAGCTGCTCGAGTCGGTGATGGCCAACACCCGTCCGCCGCTCGAGCTGGCGCAGCGGGTCCGCGGCGACGAGGAGACCGCGCTGGCCGAGGCGAAGCGCCGCGGCTGGGAAGGCCTCCTGGCGAAGCGGCGTGGCTCGCCGTACGTCGGGACCCGCAGCGCGTACTGGCTGAAGCTGAAGGTGCTCGGAACGGACGAGCTGGTCATCGCGGGCTGGACGCCGATCTCCAACGGGGCGGCGGAGATCGGTGCGCTGCTGGTGGCGGCCCGACGGGGATCGCGGTTCGTGTACGCCGGGAAGGTCGGGACGGGGTTCGACCGGAAAATGCGACGGCGGCTCCTCACCCTGCTGAAGAAGGACGAGGTCCCGAGCCCGGCCATCGAGGGCGCTCCGCGGATGCGCGACGCCCACTGGGTGACGCCGCGGCACGTGGCCGAGCTGCAGTTCACCGAGTGGACCCGTGATGGAAAGCTCCGGCATCCGTCGTTCCAAGGACTCCGGGAGGACAAGGGTCCGCTGGAGATCGGCCAGGACGAGGCGGCCGCGCCGCGTCCTCGGAAGACGCCGCGGAAATCCGCAGAGACGGGAACGCGGCGGACGGCCGGGCGCACGGTCTCGGCGGCGCGCGCGCGGACGACGTCGGGACGCGGGGGGTCCACGTCAGGAAAGGCCGCGGGCGCCACCAAGCGCGGGACCAGGACACGCTCCTCGAAGCGCGGCAGCAGCGACGGCGCCGATCCGGACGGTGCGCCGGTCACAGGATTCTTCGGAAGCGCTCCGGCCGAGGGTTTCGGGACCTGGCACTCGAACCGGGGGGAAGCAGAGGCGGCTCCGGCGAGCGCGGCGCGCCCGGCCGCCGCCGAGTTCACCGCCCGGGAGCCTCCGCCCGCCGAGGTACCCATCACCCACCCGGAGAAGGTCCTTTTCCCGGCCTCGAAGATCACTAAGGCCGACGTCCGGGCCTATGACGATGCGGTGGCTCCGGCGCTCATCGCCGCGCTCCGAGGACGGCCGCTCTCCTTTCAGCAATGGCCTCAGGGGATCGGCAAGCCGGGCATCTTCCGGCAAGGCGCGACCACCGCGCCGCCCTGGATTCCCCGGGTGACGGTGCAGCACGTCGACCACCCGCTCGAGCACATCGTCGTCGACCGGCCGGAGACGGTCTCGTGGCTCGCCAACCAGTCGGCACTCACGCTGCACATGACCTCGAGCCGCGCCGCCACCGTGGACGAGCCCGACTGGGTGGCGTTCGACTTCGATCCCGCCGAGGCCGGGTGGACGCAGAATCCCCCCGCTGGCGAAGGCGCTGAAGGGGCTGCTCGACGAGCTGAAGCTGATCTCGGTGCCGAAGACCTCCGGGAAGCGGGGGCTCCACGTCTTCGTCCCGCTCGGGCCGGGACACACCCATGCGCAAGCGCTCGGGTTCGCCGAGGCAGTGACCGGAGCGCTCGCCGCGCGCTTCCCGGACCTGGCGACCACCGAGCGCGCTCTGAATCGCCGGCGCGGGCGGCTGTATCTCGACGCGTTCCAGAATGGACGGCTGAAGACGATGGTCGCCCCGTACTCGATCCGCGCGGTCGAGGGTGCGCCGGTCTCGACCCCGCTGGAGTGGGACGAGGTGGACGCGCGGCTCGATCCGGGGAAGTTCAACATCCACACCGTGCCCCGGCGGCTCCAGGAGCGGGGGGACCTGTTCGCGCCGGCGCTCGCCGGGAAGCAGCGGCTCCCCGAGTTTCGCGCCTGAACGGAGCCATTGGGCTGGTTTGCCGTGCCGCCTCCACCGTGGTCCCGGCTTGTGGTAGTCGGCCGACTCCGGGATGCGTGATCTGACCTCCGCCGCGTCGCGCGCCGCCGATCCAGTGGCGGATCGGCGGTTCTTCGTGTTCAACGCCGTGGTGTCGGTGGCCGCGCTGCTGCTCCTCGGGTGGCTGCTCCTGGTGCGGCGCGCAGGTGTGCCGGGCACGACCGACCTCCGGTTCCTTCCGGCGGTGAATGCGAGCTTGAACGCCGCGGCGGCGGCGCTGTTGCTCGCGGGCTGGGTGGCGATCCGGCGCGGCTCGATGCGCGTGCATCGAATTCTGATGGTCGCTGCGTTCGTGGCCTCGTCGCTGTTCCTGGTCTGCTACCTCGCGTACCACGCGGTGCATGGGGACACGCGATACGCGGGCACCGGGACGATGCGCACGGCGTACCTGGCGGTGCTGGCCAGCCACGTCTTGCTGTCGACCACGGTGGTCCCCCTGGCGCTGACGGCCTTCTGGTTCGCGCTCCGGCGGGAGTTCCGGCGGCACCGGCGGGTCACTCGCGTGCTCTGGCCGATCTGGATGTACGTGTCGGTGACCGGGGTAGCGATCTTCTTCATGCTCCGCGGCAGCTACCGGAGCTGAGCGGCAGTCCGGGCTGCCGGTCCCGGCAGGCACATCTTCCGGGTGGCCGTGTGCATGCGTGCCCGGGTGCGTGCTCGGGGAGCGTGCTAGCCAGGACGAATGGTGGCCGTGCTCCCGGTCGAGGATGACAGGGATGTCCGCGAGTCGATCGTCGAGATCCTCGAGGCGGAGGGGCACGCCGTCATCCCGGTGTCGACGGCTCGGTCGGCCCTCGAAGTCCTGGAGCAGCCGGACGCCCCGGCCCTGGTCCTGCTGGACCTGCGGATGCCGGGAGTGGATGGGCGCTCGTTCCTGGACTCTCTGCGCGACTGGCCGGACCGTGACCGCTTCCGCGTCATCCTGATGTCGGCGGACCGCGCCGTGGCAACCCTGAAAGAGGCTCCCGGCGTGGTTGCAGTGCTCAAGAAGCCCTTCGAGAGCTCGGAGCTGCTGGAGTTGCTTCAACGGCATGCCACGTGATGGGCGGGAATTAGGCCGGTACCGAGGTCCGGTAACGAGGTGTCGGTAACGAGGTGTCTGGCACCTTGGCGGGCACCTTAAGCGGGCTCGTGAGTTCGGCAACCCGGCGCGGCCCGTCGCGCTCGGTCTTCGCGTCATGCGGCCAGAGGGATCGGCGTGGACCTTGGCCACAGGAAGGGTTTGATCGCGGATTCCGGGAAACAGGCGGTGAGGTCTCCGGTCCTCCAGCGAATCGAGGCCCGACGAAAAGCCGCGGCGAAGCTCCGGTACCGTTCGAGAAATGCGTCGCGCATCCCCGGGATTGTCGTGTGGCACGGCGGCCGTCGCCTGCGCTCGGATGGAGGCGGCGGCTGCGAGTGCGGTTGTTGCTTCAGGACCCCGGCAGGCCCAAGGACCTTCCGGGACTGGCGCGCTGCTTGTTTCTCGATGGCGTCGACGGCTCTCCGCAGGAAGCGCCGGAGCGCGCCGGGCTTCTGTAGAGACGGACTCGGTAGAGGGGTGAGCCGGAGCTCCTCCGGCTCCGCCCAGCGGCTGTCGAGCAGTGCGCGGGCCGCGGGGCGTGCGTTGCCACTGGCACGACGCGTCCAGTTGAACCATCGAAAGGCCCTGGGCTGACCGTCGAGCATGAGCGGCAAGCAGCTCAGTCCCGGCCATTCACGACAATGTCGAACCAGGCCCTCCTTGACCCCGTGGGAGAAGACGTAGGCCACCTTCTCCAGGAGAGCGGCGTCATCGAGGATCGGCTCCGCTGAGTACCGCCGCTCCCAGAAGCTGCCGCGCCATCCGACGAGCCTCCCGACCTTCTTGGAGATGTTCGTCATCAGGTACTGCATGAAGGCTGGCAGGTTTCCGCGTGGAGCCCGGACGACCAGGTGCATGTGATTCGACAGGAAGCTGAAGGCGAGTAACTCCACGCCGTACAGCCGCACTGCCCGAGCCAGTACGCCGCCGAGGACTTCGTTCGTCTCCGGAGACGGACGGAGGAGAAGCCGGCGCTGAAAGCACCGCGCGGTCACCAAGAACCTCTCTACTGCATTCAGCATTCGGATTGGCCTCGCCATCGTGACACCCCCCTGTTTCGAACGATGCCAAGCAGGAGTTGGGCCAACAGCGACGCACGGGAGGTAACGAGGTGTTTGGCACCTCGTCGAGTGGCACCTCGTCGAGTCGAAGCAGGCACCTCGTCGACCGCGGAGGCACCTCGCCCGCAGAGGTCAGGATGCGAGGGCCGCTTCGGGGCCAGCGGACACGGGCTCGGCAGTCTGGGGTACGCCGTCGAGATACACGACCTTCTGCCCGAGCACTGACGGAACGCGGGGACCTGGCGTGACGACGCCGGTGAGATTGAGCGGGTCAACCGCCGCTACCTCGATGCGCTGCCCCGAGGGGCGAGACCTCCGGATTGTCCGCGCGACGTCGACGGCGTCCGGAGCTGCGAATTGCTCCCCACCCACCCCGGCCAGGAAACGCCCGCCGCGGATTTCCCCACGGGCCTCTAGCCGCCGGTAGTATCGGACCAGCTCCCGCCAGGGCGGCGCCAGCGGCTCCCGGACCACGAGGTCACGGAAGACGATTCCCCAGCGCGCCAGCAGCAGTCGGGCCACACAGCCGAGCCGTTCTTCCTCGCTCACGCCCCCCTCGGGACGGAGCAGCGACCAGCGCCCGGGCCCGCCGCGCTTCAACGCCCGCTGCTGTCGGCGTCGCTTCGGGCTGAGCAGCACCCGCAGGTTGTCCACCGCGTCGGCGGTCACGAGACCGCGGCCGAGCAGGTCCCATAGCGCGTCCTCCACAGCCTCGATGGGCTGGCCAGAGGAGGAGACCAGCTCGGGAAAGAAGCATGCCCCGCGCCGCGCGAGGACTTCGGCCACGGTACGGCTCCCTTCCACGAGGTCCTCGGGCCATCCGTCCCCGGCTTCCGAGCGTGCCACGGCGAGAAGCGCCGGCAGCTCGGAGCGTCGAACGAACGTCAGCGTCGCCGTCCGACCTGGCTTGAGCGCGCGCGCAGTCACCGCCTCCACCTCGGCACCCCGGCGCGGCCCGACGATCCTGGGCTCGCGGAGGCTCAGGCGACCCCAGGCGACTTCTCCGGTCCAGCACGCCCGCTCGAGCAGCTCGGCGACGTTGCCCCGGACACGGGCGGGCAGGAGTACTTGCTCCCAGGCGGCGGCCGGGGCCTCCCAGCCCTCGAGCAGCGAGATTGCCCTGAGCAGGCCTCCCTGACCTCCGAGCGCATCGCTCGCCTCGAGGTGGTGCCATCGGAACAGGAAGCGCATGAAGTCCTGTGCCGAGAGTGGTTCGATCTCGCGCCGGAGCCGGCCCACGGTCAGCCGGTGGATCCGCTGCAAGAGCCGCCGGTCACACCATTCGAGCTCCTCGGCGCCAGGCCGGAACGTGCCCCGCAGGACCTGACCGTCGGACTCCAGCCGATGCAAGGCCAACGTCACCTCGTCCCTGGACAAGGCAAGCGCAACGCTCAGGCCGGAGGCCGTGACCGGCCCCGCGACCTCCATCCGTCCTCGCACCACCGCCAGTGCCGCCACCTCCCGTTCCATCGGATTGTCACCGGGCAACGCCGAGAGCTCCGGGGCGATCGCGGCGTCCGGAAACAACGCACGGCCATGCAGGAGGCGTTCCGCGCAGATGACGAACGAGCGGGTGGCCACTCCCTTCCCTTGCTCCGCGGTGCCAAACACCTCGTTACCCGCCTCGTTAGCCGTGGCGGGTCTCTCGTGGCCGTCCATCCGTGAGACGGTCAGTCTCGCTGCGCGGCCGGTCGCGACCAGCTCGCCCAGCAAGTGGGGGGGAACCCCTTCTGCCGGCACCAGCACCGCGGCGAGCAGCCAGTCATGCAGCTCTTCCGCGTCGCGAACCAACGGGCGCGCGTCGGCGATGACCTGCTCGATGGCCGAGGCGTCCAGCGCCCCGAGCCCCGCCGCGTCCTCCGCGGGCAACGCCCGGCGGACCTGGACCGCCCGGGCCCTCCGCTCCTCCAGCGGGGCGTCGTCGAGGAAGGTGTAGGGCTGCGAGTTGAGCAGCGCGTGCGCGAGCGGGGACGGCTCGGGCAGGTCGCGCGCCAGGGTACGGATCTCTCCGGCCCGGAGCCCCCGGAGCACCCGCTTCAGCCCATCGATGTCGAGCGCCTCGGTGAGGCAGTCCCGGAGCGCCTCGTGGACCAGCGGATGGTCAGGCGGCTCCACCTCGGCCGCGCCGTGGTTGTCCTGACAGCCGACCTGCGCGGGGAACACCGCCGCCAAGAGATCTTCCGCCCGGGCGCGCTGGATGTGCGGCGGAACGCGGCCGCCACTCTGGTAGCGCGACAGCGCCAGCGCCCGCGTCGCGCTCCAGCGGAAGCGTGTCCCGAACAGCGGCGCCTGCAGGACGGCCTGGACCAGCACTGACTCGACGGTGTCCGGGTGCAGGAACTCGAAGATGTCCTCCAGCGCGAAGCTGTGCTGCTCCCCGAGCGACAGCAGGATGCCATCGTCCGTCGCCGCCGCCTGCAGCTCGAAGTCGAAGGTGCGGCAGAAACGCTTCCGCAGCGCGAGTCCCCAGGCCCGGTTGATCCGGCCGCCGAACGGTGCATGGAGGATGAGCTGCATCCCACCGGCTTCGTCGAAGAAGCGCTCGGCGATGACGGTGCGCGCGCTCGGCAAGGCTCCGAGCACCTGCCTGCTCGCGCGAGAGGTACTCGGACAGTGACTCGGCGTCCCGCGCTCCGAGTCCAAGCCGATGCGAGCCAGGCTCCAGCCTCGGGATGGTCGAGCACCTCGTCACGCAGACGTCCCACCTCACGCGACAGCTCGTCGGTCCGGGACGGCGCCTCGCCCCGCCAGAACGGGATGCTTGGCGGCGCTCCGCGGGCGTCCTCGACTCGCACCACGCCCGCGCGAAGCCCCTGCACGCGCCAGCTGGTGCTCCCCAGCAGGAAGACGTCCCCACCGTTCATCTCCACCGCGAAGTCCTCGTCGAGCGTGCCGACCTGGCGGCCGTCGGGCTCGGCCACCACCGGGTAGGTGAAGGTGTCGGGGATCGCGCCGCCGTTCATCAGCGCAGTGAGCCGCGCCCCCTTCCGCGCCCGGAGCAGGTGGTTCACCCGATCGCGGTGCAGATGGACGCGCATCCGCCCGCGCCGCTCGCTCACGCCCTCGGAGAGCATCTGGAGGACCTGCGCGTACCGCTCCCAGGACAGGTCACGGTAGGGCCAGGCCCGCCTCAGCAGCGCGTACAGCGCCCGCTCGTCCCAGGCGTCCACCGCGCAGGCAGCGACGATCTGCTGGGCGAGCACGTCCAGCGGCGCCTCGGGCATCCGCACCGCGTCGAGCTCGCCATCGTGAACCGCACGGAGGAGCGCGGTGCACTCCACCAGCTCGTCCCGGGTCAGTGCGAAGAGGATGCCTTTGCTCACCCCGTGCAGCGAGTGCCCCGCGCGCCCCACCCGTTGCAGGAAGAGCGTGATGCCCCGCGGGCTCCCAAGCTGCACCACCAGGTCCACGGCGCCGATGTCGATTCCCAGTTCGAGCGAGGCGGTGGCCACCATCGCCCGCAGCTCGCCCCGCTTGAGCTTCTCCTCGGCCGCGAGTCGCAGCTCCCGTGCCATGCTCCCGTGGTGTGCCGAGACTGTACCCGGGCCGAGTCGCGTCCCGAGGTCATGGGCCACGCGCTCGGCCAGCTTCCGGGTGTTGGTGAAGATGAGCGTCGTCCGGTGCTCGGAGGTGAGCTGCACCAGCCGGTCGTAGACCTGTCCCCACATCTCGTGGGTCGCGACCGCGCTCAGCGCGTCCTCGGGCGTCTCGAGCGACAGCTGCCACTTGCGAAGGTGTCCCACCTGGACCACTGCGCATCCCTCAGGTCGTCCGGTGAGGAAGGAGGCGAAGGTCTCCACCGGCTTCTGCGTGGCCGACAGCCCGATCAGCTGGGGACGGCGCCGCACCTGCGCCTTCAGCCGCTCGAGCGAGAGCGCGAGATGACTGCCCCGCTTGTCCCGCGCCAGGGCGTGGATCTCGTCGACGATGACCGTGTCCACGTCACGGAGCGTCTCGCGTCCACGCGCGGCGGTGAGCACCAGGTACAGCGACTCCGGCGTGGTGATGAGGACGTGCGGGGGCCGGCGGAGCATCTGGGCCCGCTCGCTCGCGGGCGTGTCCCCGGTCCGGACCTGGACCCGGACCGGCTCGGGGAAGAGGCCTTCCCTCGCGGCGAGGTCGTAGATGGCCTCGAGCGGAGCGAGCGAGGTTCTTCTGGACGTCGTTCCCCAGCGCCTTCAGCGGCGAGACGTAGACCACCGACGTCCGGTCCTCGAGCCGGTTCTCGAGCGCGCGTCGGAGAAGCCGATCCAGCGCCGCCAGGAACGCCGAGAGCGTCTTTCCCGAGCCGGTGGGCGCAGCGATGAGGACGTCCTCTCCGGCGAGGATCCGCGGCCAGCCCCGACTCTGCGGCTCGGAAGGCTGGCCGAGCGTCGACTGGAACCACCGCTGGACGAGCGGGTGGAAGGCGGCCAGGCCGGGGTGGACCGCCTCGGCAGCCGAGGCGAACTGGAGCGGAAGCTGCGGTGCGGCCATGGCCCGCATTCCTGAACGCCGGTGCAGGCCGCGTCAAGAGCGCGGGAGGTTCGACGGAGTCACCGGCATCGCAGACCTCGCTTGGATTCGTCGCCCCAAAAGCGGCCTGGAACACACCGTAATCACGAGACTTTTTACGGTGCCAGACACCTCGTTACCACGGTGCCAGACACCTCGTTACCGGACCGGGCAGCTCGTCACGAGAGCTGCACCCTCCGGAAGGGGTGCACCGCGACGTGCTCCCAGACCTGGCCGGTGACGTACGGGTCGGCGGCAAGCCAGGCGTCGACCTCGGCCCGGGAGGGGAACTCCACCAGGAGCATCGAGCCCACCATCCGGCCCTCGTCGTTCAGCATGGCCCCACCTTCCAGGAACGTTCCCTCGGCCTTCATCCGCTTCACGCCCTCGAGGTGCGCCGGCCGCTGCTGCATCCGCCGCGACAGGGCGTCGGGATCACGGAAGTCGCGGGCGATGATCAGGAACTGCACGTGGACCTCCCCATGGGCACGGGCCTCATCCTGCCGGCCGATCCCCGGCCTCGTCGAGCGCGCGCAGCACCGACTCTGGGGCAACGTCCTGCTTCAGCTCGTCGACATCCGCCGCACGCCCGCCCTCCACTCCCAGGTGCTCGGCCACTGCCTCGAGGCGCTTGACCAGCCGGGTGACCTCGTGTTCGGACCGCCGCTCCGATGCGCGCCGTCTTCTCCGCGCTGTTCTGGGCCTACCTCGCCGCTGGGGTGCATCCCGCTCTTCCTGGGGGCGGTGCTCATCTGGGCTGGTGACGCTGCCGTTCGACCGGAACGGCCGGATCCTCCACCTCTACTCCTGCTTCTGGGGCCAGCTCTTCTTCTGGAGCAACCCCTTCTGGCGGCTCCGGGTCGAGGGGCGCCAGCACCTGCCATGGCGCGGCGGCGCAGTGCTCGTCTCCAACCACGCGTCGCTTGCCGACATCCTGGTGCTGTTCGGCCTCTGGCGGCCGTTCAAGTGGGTCTCCAAGGCGAGCAACTTCCGCATCCCGTTCATCGGCTGGAACATGCGGCTCAACCGGTACGTGTCCCTGGTACGGGGGGACAGGGACAGCATCGCGGCCATGGTGCACGCCTGCGAGGCCTGGCTCGCGCGCGGTGTCCCAGTTCTCCTCTTCCCGGAGGGGACCCGCTCCCCGGACGGCGGGGTGAAGGCCTTCAAGGACGGGGCCTTCCGGATGGCCATCGAGCAGCAGGTGCCACTCATCCCCATCGCTCTGAGCGGCACCGGAGACGTGCTCCCCAAGCACGGCTGGGTGATGCGCGGGACGGCCCGCTGCCGGGTGCGGGTCCTGCCCCCCATCGACCCGGGACCGTTCCACGGCGATGTCCCGGCCTTCCGCGAGCACGTCCGGGCGCTGATCGTGGCCGAAAAGTCCCGTCTGGACGCCGAGGCACCGCCCGCGCCCCCGGACTGACGCTACAAACCGCCGACACCGGTTCGTCACCGCCGGACCGGAATCGACCGAAACTGGCCGTTCTCGCTGCAACGAATCCTCGGTGGGAGTGTCGGATCTCATGCCGGGCTGGCGGCCAGGCACCTTTGGCGGGCTGGTAGAGAGCGGCCCGCCCGGGGATCATGCGGAAACCTTTTCGAGGGTTCCCGGGCGGCACGAGGGGAGCGCTGCTCGCGTGGAGGCGACGATGCAGGGTCGGCTCGTTTGTGTCTTCGGTCTGGTGGTTTCTTCTCTCGCGCTGGCCCGGCAGCAAGCCCCGCAGCCGTGGGTGCCGCAGGCTGCACCGGCGCCCGCGCCGCAGGTCGCACCGGTGCAGTACGCCCCGGCACCGCAACAGCAGTACGTGGCACCTGCCCCACAGGCGGCGCCACCGCAGCAGTACTCGGCGCCAGCACCGCAGGTTGCGCCGGCTCAGTACGCCCCACCGCCGCAGCAACCGGTCGCGGCGCCAGCGCAGCAGGCCGCCCCGCCGCAGCAGTACGCCCCGCCACAGCAGTATGCGCCACCCCAGGCCGCGCCTCCCCAGCAGTACGCCCCGCAGCAGGCCGCCCCGCCACAGCAGTATGCACCGCCGCCAGGCCGCGCCTCCCCAGCAGTACGCCGCGCCGCCCCGCAGCAGTACGCGCCGCCCCAGGCCGCGCCTCCCCAGCAGTACGCCGCGCCTCCCCAGCAGTACGCGCCGCCTCAGGCCGCCCCGCCACAGCAGTACGCGCCGCCCCAGGCCGCGCCTCCGCAGCAGTACGCCCCGCCAGCAGGCCGCACCTCCCCAGCAGTACGCGCCGCCAGCTGCCGCCGGGGCCGCGGCCGGAGCCGCCGTCGCTGCTCCTGCTGCTGCTCCCGCGCCGGCTCCGCAGTACTCGGCACCAGCTCCCCAGGCCGCGCCGCCCGCCGCTCCGGCCCCGTCCGTCGCTCCCGCTCCCGCCACGCAACCTCCGGCGAAGCCGCTGCTGCCGCCCGGAGCCGTCCCGATCCAGCAGGCTCCATCCGCCGGTCCGGCAGCCAGCCCGGGGACGCAGTCGGTGGATTCCCAGCCGGGCAGGGCGGTGCAGGAGGACCTGCCGGCAGCCGGCCTGGCGCGCGAGGTCTACTACCGGGACATGCTGCGGGTCCGCCCGCACCAGACGGACGTCTTCACCCAGCACGGCGCGCGCAAGCTCGCCGCCACCGAGTTCTACCGGCTGGTGGGCCGCGGTGACCTGGCGTCGGCGTCGGAGGTCGCGCAAGAGCGAGCGCGCCATCCTCTACACCTTCTCGTTCCTCACCTTCGCCGCCGGCGTCGGCTCCGGCATCTGGGTGAGCAGCAACGCCCAGAACCTCAACGACCCCGCCTGCTTCGCGCAGGGCGACCAAGAGCTACAACCAGTGCGTGGACAAGGCGCAGAAGACGAGCCTCTACGGCGCGCTCCTCATCGGCGGCGGCGTCGTGGTGGGCGGTCTGCTCATGACCATCGCCGCGCTCACCCCGGACATGGTGACGACTCCCGAGGAGACCGCCCGGCTCGCCGACCAGTACAACCGGAACCTCTCCAAACGGCTGAGCTCCATGTCCGAACCACGGGTCCAGGTGGCACCGGTGTTCGGCAAGGACGGCGGCGGGATCGCCGCGCGCTTCACGTTCTAGGAGCTGCCAGCGACACCGGGGCCGCCTCGTGCAGCTCCGGTGCGTGCCGCCTGCTTCCACGGACCAGCCACGCCCCGAGGGCGGTACTGCCGAGGGCGAGCGCCATCACCACCGGGGAGCGAAGCCGATCGGCCAGTCCCGGCACGCGGTCGAGCAGCACCTGCGCCCCGTTGTTCACCAGATGGATGAGCACGCCGGGGACGATGCTTCCGCTCTCCAGCGCCACCCAGCCGAGGAGCAGGCCGATCACCGATGGCCGCGACCACGTGGTAGGGGTTGATGTGAAACAGCCCGAACACCAGCGCGCTCCCCACCGATGGCGATCCACCGTGAGCCACTGCGGCGGAGCCCGGCCAGCACCACGCCCCGGAAGGTGACCTCCTCGGCGACGGCCGGCAACAGCGCGACCAGCAGCAGCGCCGAGCCGAGCCCGAGCTGGCCCTGCTTCCCGAGCAGCTCGCCCAGCCAGTCGGAATAGGCCCGCGCCCCGGGAAAGCGGAGGAGCTGTTCCCAGACCACCGCACCCACGCTCCACCCCCCGGCCGCGAGCAGCGCCGTCGCCGCCCAGCCCCGGGACGTCGGCCACCGGAGCTGGAGCGTCTCGGAAACCGGGGCACGGAACAGACGGCACCAGATCAGCGAGGGCAAGAGAAAGAACCCGAGCTGCGAGCCGAGGATGAGCGCCGCGACCGACGTGCGCCGCTCGAAGAGCGCCGAGCCGTAGAACGTCAGGACCAGCAGCACCGCGGCGAATCCCAGCGCGTTTCCGGGGGTCAGCCCGCGACCGGCGCGCCGGCCCGGGGAGAACACGTCCCGCCACGGCTTCTCGCCCGACAGGAGCACCTGCTCGGTCTGGAACACCCGCGCCGCGAGCAGGATGCCCAGCACCGCCCAGGCGAGGCTCACCGCCCAGACCACGAGAATCTGCTGTCCGCCCGCCTTGCCCACCAGGAGGTCGTGCACCAGCAAGGTCACGTTCAGGAGCGGCACCAGCGCGGTGCCGGCAGTGAGCTCGGCACCGGGCAGAAAGCTGGCGAACCCCGCCAGCATCACCACCAGGAGTAAGGGCATCAGGTAGCTCTGCCCCTCGCGGTAGCTCCGGGCGAGGACGCCGATCGCCATCAGCAGCGCGACGATCAGCAGCGCCGCCGGGAGCACGGTGAGGAAGATGGCCCCGGCGCTCGACAGCCCGAGCGAGAAGCGGGCCGCCCCTTCCATCGCTGCCGTCCCGCGCGCCAGGGCCAGGGCGATCGACCCGAGGTTGCACACCGTCGCCGCGAGGGTGAGGGCCAGGACGGCCAGGTACTTGCCGGCGACGATCTCCACCGAGCGCACCGGAGCGGTCAGCAAGGTCTGCAGCGTCCCCCGCTCCTTCTCCCCGGCGGTCAGATCCAGCGCCGCGTAGAACCCCGAGGTCGCCACCAGTACCAGGAGCAAGTACGGAAGCAGCGCAGCGGCGAAGCTGGCACCGCGGCGGGCGGCGTCGGCCAGGTCCTCTTCGCGCACGTCGAGCGGCCTGGCCGCGGCGGCGTCCTGCCCGAGCGCGGTCATTCGCTGGCGGAGCAGCTCCGCGCCGTGGTCGGTCAGGGCGCGCGAGACCCGCCGCTCCATGGCGTCCGAATCCACGTCGGTCGAGTCGGCCAGCACCCGGAGGGGGATGCTCGGGCCCGAGGCACCCGCCGGCGTGAGGAGGACCAGATGCACCTTCTTGGCGGTGACCAGCCGACGGGCCTCCGCCTCGGGCTCGGCCGGGGGCTGCTCGCGCCGGTCGACGACGTCCGCCCGGGCCTGCTGCTCGACCGCCCGCAGGGTGGCCTCCGGCACCGGGCCCCAGGCGGCGATCCGGGCCCGGGTCCGCTCGAGCTCCCCTCGCTTGTCGGTGGCCACCGAGCCGAGCAGGGTGAACAGCAGCGGGTAGACCAGCGCCGGGACGACGAACGCCATCACCACCGTGCGGCGGTCCCGCAGCGTCTCGATCAGGTCCTTGCGAAAGATGTGGAAGACGATGCGCAGCCTCATGCGGCCACCTCGTCGCCCACCCGGGCAAGGAAGGCGTCGGTGAGCGTCCGCGCCCCGGCCCGCGCGCAGACCTCGTCGACCGTGCCCTGGTCGAGCACCTGTCCCCGGTGCAGCAGGACCACCCGGTCGCAGAGTGCCTCGGCGTCGCCCAGCACGTGGGTGCTGAAGAGGATGGCCTTCCCGGCCGCGCGCGCCTCGCGGAAGGCCTCGAGAAGGAAGCGTCCGGTCACCACGTCCAGCGCAGTGGTGGGCTCGTCGAGGATCAGCGCCGGCGGGTCGTGGACGAAGGCGCGCGCGATGTTCGCCCGCTGCTTCTGCCCGGCGGAGAGCTTGCCGCAGGGCCGGTCGGCAAACTCGGTGAGCCGGAAGCGGGCCACGAGCGCCTCGATCCGCGCGGGGAGCGCTGCCTCGGGAATCTCGTGCAGCCGCCCGAAGTACCGGAGCACCTCGCGGGGCGTGAGCCGCTGGTACAGCGCGGTGTCGCCGGTGAGGAACCCCAGCGCGCGCTTGAGCTCGAACGCCTCGCCCTCGGTCCCGTGGCCGGCGATGCGCACCTCGCCGGCGGTGGGGGTGAGCACCCCGGCGAGCATCCGCAGGACGGTCGTCTTGCCCGCGCCGTTCGGACCGAGCAGGCCCACGACCTCGCCGCGACCGACGGTGAAGCTCACCTCGGAGGCCGCCACCACCTCGCCGTAGCGCTTCGAAAGTCCGCGGGCCTCGATCATCCTGGACGAGGCGCTCGTACCACAGAGTGCCGTCTGGCCGCGCACCCCGGGTGAATCGGAGCCCCTGAACGAGGTGTCTGGCACCTCATCAAGCACCTCATCAAGGAACCTCCACCCCGGGGCCCGACAGCCCCGGCGTGGAGGTGAGGCGCAGAGTCGCACCTACATGAAGCCGCCCCCGTAACGAGGTGTCTGGCACCTCCCCCGAGGCACCTCCCCCGGGAGGGCGGCGCGGGTCCGTGGGGCCTCGGACCACGCCGCGACGGCGCCCGTGCCCGCTAGGGATGGACCTGCGGGAACGTGTTTCCGGTGAACCAGCAGATGCCCGTCCCGGGATCCTCGCCGAACAGCGCGCCCACCTCCATGTTGCAGCTCACCGGGTAGAACGGGTTCACGCCCGAACCTGCGGCCCGTCCGTTCGCCGGATCGGCGAAGGGATTGCAGTCGGCATCCGTGCCGCACGCCGCGATCGGCGTGAGCATCAGCCCGTGGTAGCTCGCGCTGCAGGAACCGATGGTGTAGGTCGCGTCGCTCTCGGCCTGCGAGCCCTGGTACGCCGGGGCGCTCAGGAACCGGGTGTTCGACAGGGTGATCGAGCGGGGCGGGTCGGGAGGAGTCCCGTCGCTCTGCGCAGGAACCGCGTTGGCAGTGGTGAAGCTCGGCACCGTGCAGATGCCCTGAGCGTCGGGAGACGCGCCGATCTGTCCCCGGCCCACGTCACCGGTCGACGCCGGGAAGTCCGGGTTCCCGTCGGCGTCGAGAGGCAGCATCGACTCCGCCCGGAACACCACCTCGAGCTGTTCCGCTCCGAGCTTGTCGAAGCGGATGTTGTCCGCCATCCGCGGTGGCAGCACCGTGTCGTCACAACCCGCCCCGCCGCTGACCGCGCCGGTGCGATCCATCACGAACAGGTACCCGCCGAGCCCGGGGCGCTGCACGATGCACGTCTGGTTGACCTCTCCCCCGCACGCTGCGAGCAGCACCAGGAGAGGCACCACAAGGAACGAAGGCTTGCACATGGTGTCGTCGGTCCTCAGAAGCTGAAGCGGGCAGTGAACCGGAAGCTGCGCACGGCCTGGTACTGCGTGGGCCGGCCCCAGTTCGGGTTGATGGCGTAGGTCTGCGGCTGCTGGTCGGGATCCGGAAGGACCACGGTCTTGAGCGTCACGCCGTTCGGTCCGGCCACGACGCCGCCTCGCGGCAGGTACCCGTTCACGCCGTACGGAGCGGGAATCGTCCCTTGCGTGCCGTTGACGATCGGCCCGGGATCACGCCCGTTGCCGGTCAGCGAAGGCAAGGTCACGTACTCCTCGTCGACCCGGATCGGGTTCTGGAAGTTGAAGAGGTTGAACCCATCGACTCCGACGGTGATCGTGCTGTCCTTGCTCAGTCGGTAGTTCAGCGCCAGCCGGGCATCGATGCTGTGCACCCAGGGGAGCCGCCCACCCTGCCCGCGCTGGAGGATGTACACCTGACCCGGCCCGTAACCGGTCTCGTTGGACGGGCCGGTGTAGCTGATGGGTGGTCCCGACGCGCCGGTGTAGGTGACGCCGAGCGACAGGCTCAGCACCGGAGTGATGATGAACTCCTTGGCTGCGAACACCTTGATGGTGTGGGTGATGTCGCCGGACAGCGGCCCGTCCTGATTCACCAGGAGCTGGGCCAGGTCGAAGGTCGCGTTGATGTTGGGATCGAGCTGCCCGGTTCCGTTGACGAACAGGCCCTCGTAGTTCCCGCGCAGCTGCGACCAGGTGTAGCTGACCTGCGCCTGCCACAGGTCGCTGAAGTTCTTCGTGAACTGGAAGGTGACCGCGTGGTACGTCCGCGTCGCCTTCGGGAACGAGGTGGCGATCCCCTCGCCCGGGTTGCCGACGAAGTAGGTGTTCCCGTTGTCCGCCGACATGTCCTCGATGGTGCGGACCAGGTTCCGGTAGGTGTAGGAGACCCCGGCGCGCGCGTTGGGGAAGATCTCGTACTCGCCGCCGGCCACGATCTCGTCGTTGGAAGTCGGCTGGAGGTTGGGATCCACGGCGGTCTTGTCCACCGCGACGTTCCGCCACTTCACGTTGGGGCTGGCGATGCTCCTGCCGCGATTGGCGGTGGTCAGGTCGCAGCCTGCCACTCCCACGACCCGCGGGTCGCAGTCGTGGCCGGCGATGACCAGGCTCTCACCGGAGAGCGCCCGGTCGGCGATGTCGAGCGGTACTGCCTCGTAGTACCGCCCATAGTTGGCGAAGATCTTCGAGCGGCCCTGCTGCGTCGGATCCCACACGAAGCCGATGCGGGGCGACCACTCGTTGCCGAGCTTGATCCCCAGCAACCCGTCCTTGTCGTAGATGTACTGGCCGTCCCAGCGCAGACCGACGTTCAAGGTGACCTTGTCCAGGATGCTCCAGCTGTCCTGGACGAAGCCGCCGATGATCACCGACTTGCTCTTCACGGTGAGGATGCCGTTCCCCGCCGTCGTGTCGATGTCCGAGAGGTACCCGAACCGGCGTGCCTCCTGGACGCCGAGCGAGTTGCCCGGCGCGACCCCGCCGGGGCCGAAGTCGAAGTACCAGGCCCCACCGCCGTAGGTCTTCAGATGCTCGTAGTAGGAGAGGCTCCCGTCGACGCCGGCCTTGATCACGTGGTGGCCCAGCGCGTTCAAGAGATAGGTGATGGTTGCCTTGCCCTGGAAGGAATCGAGTACCTGTCGCTCCAGGAAGTTGTTTCCCCCGTACAGGAGCCAGCTGGTCTGACACTTGGTGGTGCGGTCTCCCGTGCCGCACGCCTCGCGAACGCTCGCCGGGACCTGGTCCTCGAAGTCGAGCACGTTGCTGTTGTACAGCGGCGCCAGTGAGGGGATGCCAGCCAGGGTGTTGAGGTTGTGGATGTTGTCGAACCCGGCCCCATCTCCCGGCGCGCCCTCGTCGAGCTGATGATGCCAGCCGAGCCGCACGTCGAGGAGCAGCCTCTTGTCCAGGAAGCTGCTGTTCAGCTCGCCGTTCACGTCGTACGTCGTGTCGTTGGTCAGGAAGTGGTTGGAGTTGAAGGTCTGCAGGGTATAGGCGCCGAGCGGGAAGGGAGCCCGGCCGGCGAGCACGCCGGGCACCCGGACCGAGAAGGCCGAGTCGCTGCCGCCCGTGGTCGGCGTGCCGGTCACCGTGAGGCTCAGCCGGTGATCGGAGCTGATGAGGTAGGTCAGCTTCCCGATGAACTGGATCGACTTCTCGTCCGCGAACCGGCGCTGGTTGCTGTCGGGGATCGGCGAGTACGCCTGGTTCCCATCGGCATCCAGCTGACCCGGGTTCTCGATGGAGAACTGCCGGGTGTACGAATACCGGGTGAAGCTCGGCTGGATGCCGGCGAAGAACCAGAGCTTGTCCTTGATGATGTAGCCGCCGAGCGTCGCCCCGAAGTCGCCGATGTTGTAGAGGTCGCGCGTGCCGGAGACGACCGCACCGGCGGTGGTCACCGTCTTGGCCCGGCCCTGGAGCGCCCCCGGAGTGAAGGTGCCCCACACGCTTCCGTGGAACTCGTTGCCGCCGGACTTGGTGATTCCGCTCACCGCGCCGCCGGTGGTGCGACCGTACTCCGGCATGTACCCGCCGGTGATGACGTTGACCTCGTCGAGGAACTCCACCGTGAGCGGGGTGCCGAGGACGCCATAGGCCGGGTTGTTCACCGCCAGCCCATCGATGAGATACGAGTTCTCCGGCGAGGTCGAACCGCTGATCGAGATGCCGTACAGGTCCACCGCGGCCTGGGGAGCGGCGGTGGCGATCGAATCGAACGAGCGAACTGCGCCGCCGACGCCGCCCGCCCGGCTCAGGGCGAAGTTGCGGATGAAGTCCTGGTTGATGGTGGTGCCGACCGCGCTCGAGCCCACGTCCACCACCGGGGCCGCGCCGGTGACGGTGATGGTCTCGCCCTGGATCGCCTCGGGGAGGATCTCCACGTTGAGCCGGAGAGTCCGGTCCGCCGCCATCTCGATCCCGGTTCGGCTGTAGGGCCGGTAGGTCTCCTTCTCGAACCGGAGCGTGTACGAGCCCGGCGGCAGCTGCGGGATGCGGTAGAGACCGCTGGAGTCGGTGACCACCACCTGCTCACCCTGCAGGTTGGGCGAGGTGGCGGTGACCACCACGTCCGGAACCGGAGCCTTGCTGGACGCGTCCACCACGTTCCCGGTCAGCACCGAGGTCGCCGCCTGGGCCAGCGCCAGCGAGGGGAGCAGCAGCGCCGCGATCAGCGGCGTGCCGAGCCTTCCCACACGAATCAGTCGCACGAACGTCCTCCTCCGTTTGAGCCGAAGGAGATACCGGGCCGTCACCCGCGCTTCCTTGGTGCGACCGACCGGTACGCACGCTGGTACGTACCAGTCGATGGATGGGAAGAGGCGCTCGCCTTCCGCCGCTTCGGAGCGCCGGCGGCGCTCAGATCGAGGAGCGATCCTCGCCGGCGAGCACGCCCATCAGCTCCGACCGCGTGCAGACGCTCATCTTGGCGAACAGCCGGGCCAGGGTGTTCCGCACCGTGTTGGTGGAGATCCCCAGCGCCTGGCCGATCTGCTGGTTGGTCAGCCCGGAGCGAAGGTGCTGGACCACCTCGCGCTCGCGGCGGGTGAGGCGTTGCGTCGCCAGCGGCCCGTCCACCAGCTGCGCGCGCGTCCGGACACCGGTCTTGTCGAAGATGCGCACCAGCAGATTGCGCACCGCGGCCACCGACCGTCCGGTGGCCAGGGCGATCTGCGCGTTGGTGTACCCGAGCCGCACGTAGTCGATGACCTCCGACTCGCGTGCACTCAGCGCCCGCGCGGGCCCCAGGCCGGTGGGCGACGTTCCCTCGTCCGCCAGGATCAGCGTGGGGAGGAGGGACTCGAGCAGCTCCACCTCCTCGGAGGAGAACAGGCCATCGTCGCGCTCCAGGACCAGCGCCGCAGTCGGCCTTCCGGAACGCTCCAGCGCCAGTCGCAGCACACCAGGCGCACCGACCGCGTGCGGCCCCATCGACGGATCCGCGGGCCCGGGCACCTCGGTCGGCGCCTCCCCCGAGGACGGCGCGTCGTGCCAGCCTCCCCGGCTGAAGGGGACGAGGCCGCCGATCGCCTGGAGCGCGCCGCGCCGGAACGCCGCTCGGGAATCACAGCCCAGCGCCAGCAGGGTGAGCTCGTTCAGCAGCTCCAGCACGCCGACCGGGCGGCGCGGCTCGAGCAGAGCCACACCCGTCATCCGGCACTCCCTCGGCTCCCGTGTGCCGCCGGAGAGCCAGGACCCGGCGGCTTCCCACCCGTGGGAAGGTGTCCTTCACCGTGTCTGGGCAGCGGCATGGCGGACGCTCGAGGTTCGGGCGAACTGGTGCAGCGACACCTCGGGGGAACCCCGCCGCTCCCGGCGTTGCGTCTGCCGTTGGCTGTTCTGCCCGCGCGCGCGGAGGAACTGTCCCCTCCCACCCCGCCGCGGGCCCGGAGCCGCTACCCGGTTGCGCGCGAGGGCCCCGCGCCTTCCGTCAGCGCGCCGATCAGCTCCGAGCGGGTGGACACGCCCACCTTCTCGAACAGCCGGGCCAGCGTGTTCCGCACCGTGTTGGTGGAGATGCCGAGCGTCCGGCCAATCTCGCGGTTGGTGAGCCCGGCCCGCAGGCCCTGGACGATCTGGGATTCGCGAGGGGTGAGCCCCCGGGTCACCACCGGGCCGTCCACCAGCTGGGCCCGCGTTCGGACGCCGGTCTTGTCGAAGACCCGCACCAGGAGGTTGCGCACCGCTGCCACCGACCGGCCGGTGGCCAGGGCGATCTGCGCGTTGGTGTACCCCAGACGCAGGTACTGAACGACGTCCGCCTCCCGTGGGGACAGCGCCCGCGCAGCCTGCGCGCCCGTGCCCCGGGCGGCGCCCTCGTCGGCGAGGATCAGCGTCGGAAGCAGCGTCCGGAGCCGGCTCACCTCGTCGGCTCCGAACGCCCCCTCGTCCCTCTCGACGATCAGGGCGGCCCGCGTCCGCCCGTACCGTTCGAGATCCAGCCGCAGCTCCACGCCCCTGCCCCTCTGCTCCGGATGGCTCGCCAGCCCCGCCACGGGCGCACCGAGGCTCACCGGGCGGCGGACCGGGAACTCCACCCGGAGCTCGCCGAAGGGAGGCACCTCCTCCCAGGCGCCCCGATCGAACGGGAGCGCCCGGGCCAGCAGCCCGAGCGCGCGCGCGCGGAACTCGGCCTTCGAGGAGGCGGAGAGCGCCAGCCGGGTGAGCTGGGAGATGAGCTCGGCGGCGTCCGACGCCGTCGATGGAGCGACCACCGTGGCGTTCAGGGCGGTCATCGCGCACCTCCGGCCGCCGCCTGGACCAGCAGCCGCGAGGTCGCCAGGCCCACCAGCTCGGAGCGCGTGCCCACTCCCGTCTTCCGGTAGAGGCGCACCAGCTGGTTGCGCACCGTGGCCGGGGAGGTCCCGAGCGCCCGGGCGATGTCGTCGTTCCGGAATCCCCGGACCAGGTACGCGAAGATCTGCCGCTCGCGCGGCGACAGGGACACCCCCACCGTCTCGCCGACCTCGACCTGTCGCTCGTCGCCGAGCTGGAGCACCGGCCGGAGCTGGCCGAGGACGGACAGCTCGTCGGTGGTGAATGGACGGACCCTGGAAACCGACAGCGCGGAGGTCGAACGCTCCCCCACCCGAAGCACACAGCACATGAGCTCACGTCCCGTCGCGGACCAGTCCCGCTCACCCGGCCCACACAGCACCCATCGCGCCGGAGGGCGCAGCCGAGCGCGGAGCTCCGCGGCCTCCTCCGACCAGAGAGACACCAGGCGTCGCTCGCTGGTGTTCCACACCGCGGCCGTCTCACCGCCGGGCGAGGGCGGCAGGCTGGCGAAGGCCGCGGCCTCCAGCGACAGCACGACCCTCAACCGCTCGACGACCCCGCGCCTGAACCCCTGCCGGCTCGGAGCCTGGCAGGCCCACTCGGCGATGTCCGAGACCAACGAGCCGACGACGAGGTTCAACGCGCTTCGCGCTCGGGCCCCCCGACACGCTCCCCTCTGCCGGGGGGGCGCCCTGACTGGAACCGTAGGGCATCTGCACCACGCGGGTGAAGGCCCCTAGAACGAATGTTCTACTGTTCGTCGCCTCCTGGGCGATTCGTACCCATCACGACTGGTGCGAACCTACCCGGTGCGGACGTGGGGCGACGGGAACATGGAGGAAGGGCACGTGCTCGCGCTTCCTCGAGAGGATCTGCTTCACTGCCTTCGAGCGCTCGGAGACCCGCTGCGGCTCCGCATCGTCGTGCTCCTCGCCCATCCGCCCGGCTCCCGCCTGGGGCCTTTGGCGGAGGGTGAGCCCGGGATGTGCGTCTCGGACCTGCGGGCGAAGATCGGGCGCGCACACGCACTGGTCTCCCACCACATCCAGGTCCTCCGCCGGGCCGGGCTCGTCCGCCGCATCCGCCGCGGGCGCTGGTCGCTGTTGCAGCTGGAGACCGCCCGGGTCGCCGCGCTCGGACAGCAGATTTCCGCGCTGGGTGGAGAGACGATCGCCCTCCTCGGGCAGGCGGAGGCGTACCCCCCCGGGGTCCTCGGATCCGCCGCAGCGCCGGGCCACCTCCTGGGAGAAGCCGGTACGCCGGGCCACTGCCTCAGACCCACCGCTCCGTCTCCGCGCGGCGGCTCGGTCGCGACCGGAATGGCTGGCGCCCGGTCGTGGTGAGCGCGGGCTCCAGTCCCGGGGCGCACGGCCGGCCCGGGGTCACGCCGACCTGCGACGTCCGAAAGCCCGCGTCACCTCCGGGTGGGAGGCGAGGAGGTCGAGCGCGCGGGCGAGCAGCGTCTTTCCCGGCTCGGTCCGGTGCCAGGTCGACGCCCCCGACGGATGCGGCAGCGGGACGACGTCCGCCCGGTGCCCCTCGAAGACCAGGCAGTGCAAGGTGCCCACCACCTCGGCCAGCCCTCCCCGGTGCCCCATCACCTCGGCGATGGCCAGGGTGCCCACCGGCACCACCAGCCGGGGACGCATCAGCTCCACCTCGGCCCGGAGCCAGCGCCGGCAGCGCGACACCTCGCCCGGATCGGGCCGGCGATCGCCGCCCCCCGGTGCCTTCCCCGGGAAGCAGCGCGTGACCGCCGAGAGGTAAACGTGCCGCCGCACCGTCTCCTCGTCCGCCCCGAGCACCGAGCCGAACCACCCGAAGAGGGTGCGGCCGGCGGTCCAGGCGAACGGCTTTCCGAGCGACGCCTCCCTCGGCCCCGGAGCCTGCCCCACCAGGAGAATTCGCGCCGGTTGTGCGGAAGGGTGCACCGGGGTCCCCAACACCCGTGGGCAGGCGCGGCACCCGGAGAGCGCGGCGTGGAGATCCTGTAGTCGTTCCCGGGTGGTTGGCATGCGTCGTCGGGTTGTCCCTGGATTCGACGGAAGGGTAGCCTCGGAAGGTCGCCCCCGTCCCCAGCGATGCCCGCCTCCATCGAAGCCAGCAATCCACCACTGCGGCCGGTCGCAGGGCCCCCGCACATCCCCGGTTACCGACTGGAGAAGCTGGTGGGCAAGGGCGGGATGGGGGAGGTGCACCGTGCGGTCCAGCTGAGCCTGGGCCGCGTGGTGGCGGTGAAGATCCTCTCCGGGGAGCTGGCCGCCGACCCTACCTTCGTCGCTCGGTTCGACAAGGAGGCCGCTGCGCTGGCCACGCTCAGCCACCCCAACGTGGTGAGCATCGTCGACAAGGGGAAGGCGGAGAACACCTACTACCTGGTGATGGAGTACGTGGACGGCCCCTCGCTGCGCGAGGTGATGCGCTCGCCCCTGCTCGACATCCCCGGCGCGCTCCGGATCATCATGGAGATCGCCCGGGCCATCGACTACGCGCACAGCCGCGGCGTGGTCCACCGCGACCTCAAGCCGGAGAACATCCTCTTCGACGAGCAGGCGGGCGGCATCGCCAAGGTGACCGACTTCGGCCTGGCCACCTTCTTCGACGACAGCAAGCTCACCAGCCGCTTCAACGTCACCGAGACCCACGTCTCGATGGGCACCCTGAGCTACATGGCGCCCGAGCAGCGGGTGGACGCGAAGAACGCCGACCACCGCGCCGACGTCTACTCGCTGGGCGTCATGCTCTACGAGCTGCTGGTGGGCGAGGTGCCGATCGGCACCTTCGACCCGCCCAGCCAGCGCCGCCCGGGGACCGACCGGCGCCTCGACGGCATCGTCCTCCGCTGCCTCAAGCCCTCGCCCGCCGACCGCTACCAGCGCGTGGCAGATCTCATGCTGGACCTGGAGCCGTTTGCCCCGGTGTCGTTCAGCCAGGTGCCACGGAAGATCTCCCGGGTCGAGCAGCTGAAGAACCAGGTCCGGGCGGTGCTGCGCAAGACGATGCGGGTCGCCGAGGTGGCGGTGGTGGTCGCCGCGTTCGCCATCCTGGGCATCAGCTTCGCCCGGACCCGCTACCACCCGCCGCCGCGGCCGTCACCCGGGACCGCCCTCACCTCCGCCGACCTGCGTCTGGAGACCGCCACCACCTCGCCCGGCCGGATCGCCGACACCAGCAACGTGCGCCGGATGGTGCTCGGCGAGGGTCCCGACGCCATCCCGCTCATCGCCTGGGGTCGCGTCCCGGGGCTCGAGGGCCGCACGGTGCGCTTCCCCGCAAGCGCCGACGACGTCAGCGTGGGGCGCCTCAACCTGGACCTGGTCGACCGCGACGGCATCTCCGCCCATTTCATCGCCGACGTGACCTCCACCGCGCCGCCCTCGTCCTTCTGGGCCGGCCTCCGCGAACAGCTGCTGGGGGTCTCCCGCGAGCCGCAGTCGGCGCTGGTGCTGCTCGGCAGCCCCGGGCGCTACGTGGCGGTGGTGGTCTCCGGGGACGGTGAGCCGGTGGCGTTCGAGTGGGCGCTGGGCGAGCGCCGGGGCACCATGCTCGGGCCGCCCAGTCCGCCTGGTGGCGCTGCCCACGTGAAGCTCGAGGTGGACCGGGCCGGCCAGCTGCAGGCCTTCGTCGGCACGGACATCGACCAGCGGCCGGTCGGCGAGCCGCTCTATCTGGGAACCGACTGGCGGAACAGCTTCGGCTCCCCACCCACCCCCGCGCTGGGCTGTATCGACGGAGAATGTACCTTCCGCCAGGTGGGTTACGAGATTGGCCGGGAGCCGCCGGACCTTCCCGAGCCTCTGGTACTGACCGAACCCTCCACCCCCGGGAAGTCGAAGACGGTTGCCAAGGGGACCACCAAGCGCAAGGCACAGACCGACAAGAAGCCGGTTCCCGTGCGCCCCCCGGTGTCCACCACCCGCCACGCGAAGAAGTGACCGCGGGCGGCCTCCCGGTTCACGAAAGCCACCCGATGCGTCGCCTCCTCCCCGTCCTGGTGCTCGCGCTCTGCGCCTGCGCCCACGTCGCACCCTCTCCCACCGCGGTGCTCGACGACGCCGCGGGCCGCGCGAAGGACGCCGACGCCCCGGCCCGGACCGTGGCCCTCGCCGCCTTCCACGCCCTGCTGGTGGAGAACCAGCCGGAGCGCGCCCGGTCCCTCGCCGAGGATGCCCTTCGCCGCGACCCCCGTGAGCCCTACGCGCTCGCGCTGCAGGGCGTGCTCGCCCACCGCGACGGACACCCCGAGGCGGCGCTCGACGCGGCTCTCCGGCTGGTCCGGGCGGCGCCGAAGCACCCCCTGGCCACCGCGGCGGCGCGGGAGATCCAGGACAGGGCGGGGACGGCAGGCTCGCTGGACGCGCGCATCCTCGCCGAGGCACCCCAGGCGCTCGCCGCGGGCGCGGGCGGCGAGACCGCGGTCCTTCTCCGCCAGGCGCTCGCCCAGCTGCAGTTCCTCGACCAGCGGCCCGAGCTGGCCGAGACCCGGGCGGCGGCGGGGGTGCCGGCGGAGGTCACCGTCCTCGGGCCACTGTCCCCGCTGCACCTGCTCGCCTTCGGAGAGCGCACCGAGTCGGAGCGCACCGGCGCCATCCCGGACACGGTGGACGGCCCCTTCGGCGCGACCAGTCCCCGGGTCCTCCCGCTCTCCTCCGGCGGGAGGCTGTCGCTCGAGGCCGAAGGGCTCGCCGGAGACGTCTACGTGGTGGCGGTGGACGTCGAGGTGCCCGCGGCGGCGCTCTACGTGGTCCGTGCGACCAGCCCCAGCACCCACCGGATGCTGCTCGACGGCACCCTGCTCTACGAGCGCCGGACGTACGAGCGGCCGGGTTCCACCGTCGCGGTGCGCGCGGTCCGCCTGGAGCCCGGCGTCCATCGGCTCCTGGCGGTGCTGCTCAAGGAGGAGCGCACCGGCTCGCTGGCGTTCACCGTGTCGCGGGCGGACGGGCAACCTTCGGGCCTGCGCCTGTCGGCCGCGCGGGGGCCAGCGCCGCGCTGGAGCGGGGTGAAGGTGGAGGATGCCCCGGGCTTCCACCCGGACGCGGCGAGCATGGAGGCCGCGCTGGAGAGCGAGGCGGGCCGGTCGCTGGCCACCTACCTCGCCGCCCGCGACGCGGAGGGCCGGGACGTGGACGGCGCCCGGCGGATGCTCTCGGAGCTGGGGCCGCCGCCGCCCGCCGCGGCCTGGAACGTGCTCTCGGCGGACCTGGCCCTGCGCGACCGGAGCCTCCCCACCAAGGTGGCGCAGGGCCGGGCGACGCGGGACCTCGAGGTCGCGGTGGAGCGGGACCCGGCGAACGTCGGCGCCCTGCTGGCTCGCGGCTTCCTGGCGATCAACGATCAGCGGGTGGACCAGGCGGTGGCGCTCGCTGCCCGGGCGCGCGCGGCGCACTCTCCGGTGGGGACGCCGCTGCTGTCGCTCGAGTCACGGATCGCGCTGGCCCAGGGCGTGGACGCGCAGGCGGACACCCTGGCCCGGCAGAGCCTCGAGCAGGTCCCCGGGCTCTGCGAGGCGCTGCTGGTCCGCTACGACGTCGCCCGGCGGCGTGACGCGGTGGCCACCAGCGACGGGCTCCTCGACGCCCTCTCCACCTGCCCCGGCGAGCAGCTCCGGCGGGTGAACCACTGGAAGCTCCGCGGCCAGCTGGACCGGGCGCTGGGGGAGATGCGACAGCTCCGGGCGCGGCTCCCCGGGGACTTGACGCTCGGCGCGCAGGAGGCGGATCTCCTGGTGGCGCTGCGGCGGACGGACGAGGCGGCGGCGCTGCTCCGGGGCCTCACCGCGCTGCGTCCCCGCGACCCGTCGCTCTGGAAGCGCCTCGGTGACACCCTGGCGCTGGGCAAGCACCCCGCCGAGGCGCTGGACGCGCGCGAGCGGGCGCTCACCCTGGATGGCTCGGACCTCTCGCTGCGGCGCACGGTGGAGCGGGCCAGGACCGGGAAGGAGATCCTCGCCGAATTCGCCATCGACGGGCGGAAGGCGCTCAAGGCCTTCGACGCGCGGGGGAGCAACGTCGAGGGCTCGAGCGTGCTGGTGGTGGACGCCGCGGCGACCCGGGCCTTCGCCGACGGCTCGATGGTGGACCGCATCCACACCGTGGAGAAGGTGCTGGACCAGAGCGCGGTGGCCCGCGTGGCCGAGGTGCAGGTGCCGCAGGGGGCGCAGGTGCTGGCGCTCCGGACGCTCAAGGCCGATGGCACGGTGCTCGAGCCCGAGAGCCTGGACAAGGACACGGTGAGCCTCCCCGGCGTGGGTGTAGGCGACGCGGTGGAGTTCGAATATCTCCTGTCGCATCCGGCGCGGCGTGCGGCGAGCCCGGGCTGGACCGCGGGCGCGTTCTACTTCCAGGTGGGGGGACGGCGGACGACTGGGCGACGTACGCGGTCCTCGCGCCGCGCGGCTCGGGGATGACGGTGGACGCGCACAACATGCCCGCTCCGCCGGTGAAGACGGAAGGTGACCAGGACGTGCTGCGGGCGGAGGTGCGCGGCGCTCCGGCGCTGGTGCCCGAGCCCAACGCGCCACCGTCGGGGACCGAGCAGCTCCCCTTCCTCGTCGTCGGTGCCGGCGACACCGGGCCAGGCGGGCTGCTCACCGCCACCGGCGACGCGCTGAGCGCGCGGGCGCAGCGGACCTTCGAGGTCGAGGCCTTTGCCCATACGGCCACGGCTGGAAAGTCGGGGCTGGAGGCGGTGCGGGCGCTGCACGCGGCGGTGATGGACCGCATCCCGGGGCGGGACTCCGGACTGGCGCTCAGCGCGGCCAGCACCCTGGCGCAGGATCGGGGAAGCCGGCTGTGGCTGCTCAAGGCGGCGCTCGAGGCGGAGGGCTTCCCCGCGCGCCTGGCGGTGGTGCGGACGTTCGCCACCGACCCCAACCCTTACCGGTTCCCCAACGAGAATCTCTTCCCCTACGTGTGCCTGCGGGTGGAGGTGCCAGGCCGCGAGCCGGTGTGGCTGGACACCGTGATCCGCTACGGCCCGTTCGGCTTCCTTCCCGAGCAGGCGGCGAACGGCCGGGAGGCGTACCTGCTTCCCGAGCCGGGACGGCCGCTGGTGGCGCTGAAGACGCCAGCGCAGCCACCGCTCGGAGGGCGCGAGGTGAAGCTCGACCTGGCGCTGGCCGAGGACGGGACGCTCAGCGGCAACGTGCTCGAGGTGTACAGCGGCTTCGAGGCGGCGCAGCTGGCCGAGACGCTGGAGGGAGTGTCCAACGAGCAGCGGGACCAGGCGCTGCAGCAGGCGCTGTCCCGCTACTTCGGCGGGGCACAGCTGTCGGACCTCCGGCTGGACGTGAAGCGGGCGGTGGGGGCGCCACTGTCGCTGCGCTACCACTTCGTCGCGCCGAGGTTCGCCCGGGTGGACGAGGGCCGGATGACGCTCGGCCCACTCACCTACCCCGCGCAGGTGGGGCGGCGGTACGTGACGGTGGGGACGCGCCGCTCGCCGCTGTTCATCGACTCCACGGAGCAGAACGTGAGCCACGTCGCGCTCCGGCTCCCACCCGGCTGGCACATCGACGACCCGCTGAAGGGCGGGAAGCTGGAGAGCCCGTTCGGCCTCTTCACCCGCGACGAGCAGGGGGCGGACGTGTTCCGGGTGGAGGAGCGCTACCGGCTGGACATGGCGCGCATTCCGGTGAACCAGTACGAGGCGTTCGCCAGCTTCGCAGGCCAGGTGGACCTGCTCCAGACGCGGGACCTGGTGGCGATCAAGCCGGGCGCGCTGAAGAACCCCGCCGGGCGGACCCAGCGCTGAGCTTCGTTCGGCCCCCCGGAACGAGGTGTCCCGGAACGAGGTGTCTGGCACCTCCCGGTCGGGTACCCGTAACGAGGCGTAACGAGGTGTCCGGAACGAGGTGTCTGGCACCCCGTCCGCGGCGCGACCGTCCGTAACGAGGCGTCTGGCACCTCCCGGCCGGGCACCTTCCCGGTCGTAACGCGGCGTAACGAGGTGTCCTTAACGAGGTGTCTGGCACCTCGTCCGGGCACCTCGTCCGGGCACCTCGTCCGGGGGGTAACGAGGTGTCTGGCACCCTGTCCGGGTACCTCGACCGTCAGGGCCCGGCGCGGGCCGGCACAACCTGCCTTCGCCGCAGGGCATCGAGGCTCCAGGGTCCGGCGCCCGCGGCGGAGATGTAGAGCCAGACGAAGCAGAACAGCACGGCCGGGTGTCCCCCGTTGAGCACCGGCCAGAAGCCCTGCGGGGCGTGACCGTGGAAGTACGCCACGGCCATCTCGCCCGAGAGGATGAAGGCGACCGGGCGGGTGAAGAGCCCGAGCAGCAGCAGCGGCCCGCCCACCAGCTCCAGGAGGGCGGCGACCCCCAGGAGCGAGGCGAGTGGGACGGCCCTTCCGTCGGGCATCAGCGGGCCTGGCCACACGAGGAGCTTGGCCGTCCCGAACTGAAGGAAGAGGAAGGCGGCGACGATGCGCAGGATGCTCAGCAGCTGCGGCGCCCAGCCGACCCACCGGGCGACGAGACTCTGTTCGGCCATGAAACCTCCCCGCGAAGGGTTCACGATGGTACGCGCGGGACGGCGGCTCCAACCGCAGGCCGCGTCCAGCACCGCTCACCGCCCGACAGGAGTCGAGGCGCCTCTCCCACCGGCAGCCAGGGAACCTCCACTCGCTGCCCCCGCCATCGCTGCGCCCGAATCGACCGACAAGCTTCCGGGCCTGATGCCCGAACGGATGTCTGTGCTCACGAGGGTCTTCCTCGCCACCGTCGTGGTGGCCGCGGCCGACCTCGCCGATGCGGTGGTGATCTGGGTGGTTCTGTTCCAGCGCAGCACCGTGCAGCGCATCCTCCAGAGCATCGCCTCGGGTCTCCTCGGCCCGGACGCCTTCCGCGGTGGGAGCACGACCGCGCTGCTCGGACTCGGCCTGCATCTCACGATCGCGCTGGGATGGACGCTGGTCTTCCTCGCCCTCCTCCAGCGCTGGCCATGGCTCCGAGCACGGACCCGCGCCGTCCGGGGAGCCGTGCTGGTCGGGCTGGTCTACGGTGCCGCGGTCTGGCTGCTGATGGACGGCGTGGTGCTGCCGCTCAGCCGGGCGCGGGCGGTCTCGCCCACGGTGGCGTGGTTCTGGATCCAGCTCGCCACCCATCCGCTGGTGGTCGGACTGCCGATCGCGCTCATCCTCCGGGGCGTCCAGCCATTCGCCGCGCCACTCGCGGCAGTCTCCGCGGCGGCACGTGGGGATCGCTGAACGACGCCACCCTCAGATCGCGATCTCGCCCGCCCGGTCGTGCCGGGGCAGGGCCACGTAGAAGGTCGCCCCCTGGTCGGGCACCCCCACGCCCCACACCCTCCCTCCATGCCGCTGCACGATGCGCCGCACGTGCGCCAGCCCGATGCCGGTGCCCTCGAACTCGTCCGCCCGGTGCAGCCGCTGGAAGACGCCGAAGAGCTTGTGGGCGTACTTCATGTCGAAGCCCACTCCGTTGTCCCGGACGTAGACGATGTCCTCGGCGCCCGGGACGTTCACCGTCCCCACCTCGACCCGCGCCTGCCGTCGCATGCGGGTGTACTTCAGCGCGTTGCCGAGCAGGTTTCGCAACACGAGGAGCAGCATCGACGGATCACCCTGGACGGTGGGGAGCCCGTGGACCACCCACTCCACCTCGCGCCCCTCCTGCTCGTGGAGCAGCCCCTCCCGGGCCAGACGGAGCACGGAGTCGAGGTCCACGCTGACGGCGCGAAGCTCGGCCCTGGACACCCTGCTGAAAGAAAGCAGGTCGTCCACCATCTGGACCGCCTCGGCGGCGGTGCTCCGGAGCATCGCCACGTAGCTGCGCTCGCGGGCGTCGAGGCGAGAGCCGGCGCTCTCGTCGAGGAGCCGGGTGAAGCCACCCAGCTGGCGGAGCGGCGCCCGAAGGTCGTGGCTCACCGAGGAGGTGAACGCCCCGAGCTCGGCGTTCACCGCGGCCAGCGCCTGGGTCCGCTCGGCGACGCGCTGCTCGAGCGAGGAGTTGAGCGCGCGGATGGCCTGCTCGCGCTCGTCCATCGCCGTCACCGCCTCGGCGTGGCTCCGGGCCAGGGCCAGGAGCTGCCGGCGGCTGGTGTATCCGAGTAGCAGCGCCAGCATCCCCACGCACCCCAGCGACAGCCAGAACAGCAGCCGGCCGGTGAGCGCCGCGTGCTCGGCCCGTTCGCGGCGGCGCGCCTGCTCGCTCTCGCCGAGGGTGTCGAGTACCGCGAGCATGCTGGAGAGCCGTTGCACGCCCTCGCCGGCCTTGAAGTAGTGGATGTAGTCGTCGCCCGACTCGAAGAGCGCGCGCTCCCAGACGGCGTACCGGCTCCAGTCCCGCGCCATCGTCTCGACGATCTCCAGTCGCGCGAGCTGGTCCGGGTGGTTGCGCAGGAGGAGCCGCAAGCTCTGGATCGTCTCGGTGACCTTGCCGTCGGCGCGCTCGAGCGGCCCGAGGAAGCTCCCGTCACCGGAGAGGAGGTATCCGCGCAGCCCGGTCTCCCGATCGACCAGCAGCTCGCGGAGCCGTGCCAGCTGCGCGAGCACCTGGTCCGACCGCTGCGTCAGCCGTGCCTGGTGAACCAGCAGCGCCACCCCGCTGCCCAGCGCCACCGCGAGGAGCGTGAGCAGGATCGCCGGGATGAGGAACGCGTGGGTGAGCAGCCGCCGGAACTCGACCGACTCGTGGGCGAGCGGCGCGGAGGGCGGCGTGAGGCCGGGAGGGAGCTGGACGGAGGCACCGGGCGAGGCGGCGGTCGTCGGAGCGGGCTCGCCGAGAGGCTCGGCAACGGAGTGCGGGGCGTGCACGTGGGCGAAGGAGCCCGGTTTCTAGCACGCCCGCCATGCGGGCTTGCCGCTGGCGCCGTTGTCGGATACCCGCGCCGTTGCACCCGCACGCACATCCATCGACTCCACCTGCTTCTTGCGCGCCCTGCTCAGACGAGGCGGGCGCTGATCTCCTGGTGGAGGTGGGCGCCCCGCCGGGTGAGCCGGAGCCGAGGCCCGACCGGCTCCAGGAATCCGTCGCGGACGAGCGCCTCGACCTGGGCGGTGCGCGGGGGAATGCCATGCCCGGCCCAGAGCGCGGCCAGATCCAGCCCCGAGCGGAGCCGCAGCCCGAGCAGCAGGCGCTCCTCGTAGAGGGCGGCGTCGTCGAGCGTCTCCCGATCCTCGTCCGGGTGGCGTCCCGACCCGACCGCCTCGAGCCAGCGTGGCGTGCTGCGAAGGTTCGTGGTGCGAACACCGCCCGCACCATGGCGATGGAAGCCGACCGCGCCGGCCCCGAGGGCGAGCGACTCTCCGCCGGTCCAGTACAGGGCGTTGTGGCGCGCGTGTCGACCCGGGACCGCGTGGCTGGAGATCTCGTACCGCTCGAGGCCCGCACTGGCGAGCACCTCACCCACGGCGTCCACCATCTCCACCACCGCCCCGTCGTCCGGAAGCGCGAGCCGGCCCTGGCGGAGGCGGCGGCTGAACACCGTCTCGGCGCCGAGGTGCTCGCGGTCCACCGTCAGCACGTAGGACGAGACGTGCTCCGGCCCGAGCGCGGCCGTGCGACGGGCATCCTCGACCGCCGCGGCGAGCGACTGACCCGGCACTCCATGGATCAGGTCGACGGAGACGTTCTCGAATCCCGCGGCGCGCGCTGCACCGAAGGCGGCGTCCGCGTCGGCAGGGGAGTGCGCCCGGCCGAGCGTGGTCAGCACCGCGGCCTCGAACGACTGGATGCCGAGCGACAGCCGGTTCACGCCCGCGGCCCGGTAGCCGGCCAGCCGCGCGGCGTCGGCCACCTCGGGGTTCGCCTCCAGCGAGACCTCGGCGTCGGGGGCCAGCGGAAGCGCGGCGGCGAACCCTTCGAGCACCCGGCCCACCTCGCGCGGTTCCCATAAAGAGGGGGTCCCGCCGCCGAGATAGACCGAGTCAAGAAGCCGCTCGGCCCAGGCCGGGCGCTCCTCGAGGCGCAGGCGCAGCTCGGCCAGCACCGCGTCGGCGTAGCGCGCCCCGGGAATCGACCGCGCGATGGCAATGGTGAAGTCGCAATACGGGCATCGCCGCAGGCAGTACGGGAAGTGCACGTACAGCCCGGAGCGCGCGACCTCGAGCCCGGTGAGCGGATCGACCTCCATGGAGGAAAGGGCTGTACACCGACGAGGAGCCGTCCGGCGACTCCGTGGCCGGGTGACCGTCGGTGGTGCTCAGCGACTGCGCGCGACACTCCCCCGGCGCCGCCCGACCGATTCGGTATGTGGAAGGCCGTTGCAGGCACAAAACCGGTCGCTCGCCGGGGCGGGCGTGGAGCGGCCCAGCGCCTCCAGAGCGTTCGGTCTCGCGCCGGCCAGCCGGAACGGGCACGACAGCGGGTCACCAGGCCACAGAGGCTCCCAGGGGCGTTAAAACCCGTTGAGCATCCGGCACACCCCTGGTGCCCGGTGGGCCACCCCCCCCCGCCAGGCACCGCCCGAAAGGACCCGCCGGTGAAGCTACCCGCGCCCCCGCGCGCCGGCCGGCTCAGGCTCCATCGACGCCCGGATCGCCGCCCGCGCCAGCAGCCGGGTCGAGTCCAGCGTCGGCAGCGGCGAGTTGGCGTCCGAGATGATCAGCGGAATCTCCGTGCACCCCAGCACCACCGCATCACACCCTGCGTCCTTCAGCCGTCCGATGACCGCCTGGAAGCTGCGTACTCCTTCGGCAAGGAAACGGCCGTTGACCAGCTCCTCCATGATGATCCGGCTGCACTCCAGCCGGTCCGCCTCGTCCGGGCGCACCCAGGCGAGCCCGCGCGCACCCAGCTTCTCCGGATACACCTCGCTCGCCACCAGCCACCGCGTCCCGGTGAGCCCCAGCTTCCGGAAGCCGCGGGCGGCCGCCTCCTCCGCCACCACCTCCGCGATGTGCAGCCAGGGCAGCGAAGACCGCCCCCCGAAGAACGGGAACGCCTGGTGAATGGTGTTGTCCGGGCAGATGAGGAGGCGCGCGCCGGTCGCTGCCAGCTTCCGCGCCGAGTCCAGCATCAGCTCGGCCACGCCGGCCCAGTCGTCTCGGGTGATGCACGCGTCGTACGCCGCGAACGAGTGTCCGTGCAGCGAGACCTCCGGATGCGCGTACGGGCCGAGCACCCGGGGGGCCTCCGAGCACAGCGTGCGGTAGCAGAGCGCGGCGCCCTCGGCGGAGCAGGCGACGATCCCGATGTGGAGAGGAAGCGCGGTCATCGCCCCGGATGCTTGCAAGGGGCGACCGGTACAGTCAGCCCTTCTTCTTCAGCTGCGCCTCGAGCCGCGCAACCTTGGACTTGAGCAGCGCCGCTGCCTCGGCGGCGTTCTCCGCGGCGACCAGCTTGGTCTTCAGCTTGGCGATGTCGGCGCGGAGCTTCTCCACCTCGGCGCTACTCGCCGCGGCCGGGGCAGCGGGAGGCGGCCGGCGCTCCAGCTCGGAGACGCGGGCCGCCAGCGTCTCGCGCTCGCGCTTCTCCTTCATGAACGAGGCCTGCGACTCCATCGCCTTGCGGTTGGCGTCGGTCAGCTCCTCGCGGACCTTCTTCAGGGCGATGGTGTCCCCACGGAGCCGCTCCAGCTCCTCGGTGAGCTTCCGGATGGTGGCCTCGGAACCCCCGGCCAGCTGCGCGCTCAGCTGCTCGCGGAGCGAGGTCGACTTCTGCTGCTCCGTCTTGAGCGAGTCCTGGAGCCTCTGGACCTGCGTCGCGACCTGCGCGGCCTGCGCCTTCGCCTTCTCCTCGGCCGAGCGCGCCGACTCCAGCTCCTTGGCCACCGTCTGTAGCTTCTGCTCCGCACTCTTGCGCTTCTGCTCCTCGCCCCCGAGCGCGGCCTCGAGCTGCGCAGCCTGGGTGCGCTGGGTCTCCAGGAGCGAGCTCGTCTCCTGGTGCGCCCCCTGGTACTCGTCGAGCTGGCGTCGGAGCTCGGCACCCTTCGCCTCGGCCTGGGTGCGCTTCTCCACCTCGGTCTGCAGCTGCCGCTCCAGCGCCTTGACCCTCTCGGCGCGGGACTCGCTCTCCAGCCGCACCGCGCCCTCGGACTTCTGCGCGCCGTGGAGCTGCTGAGAGCGCTCGGCGAGCCTGGCCTCCAGCGCCTTCCGGGCCTGGGCCTCGCGTCCGAGCGCCTCGTCCAGCTCGGCGCGGGCCCGCTGCTCCTCGGCCTGCATCTGGCTCTGGAAGGCCTCCAGCTCGCCGCGCAGCGCGGCCGATTCCTCGGAGTGCCCGTGCAGCTGGTCCTGGAGCTGTGCGGCGTTCCGGGTGCTCTCGTCCAGCTGCGCCTGCAGCTCGCGCACCTTGGCCAGCTGCGTCTCCAGGGCCTGGCGGAGCCGGGGCAGATCCGCCGCCTCCTTCTCCAGATCCGCCTTCTCGGCCTTGAGCGCGGCGAGGGCGGCGCTCGACTCGGCCAGCTCCTCGCTGGAGGCCTCGGCCATCTGGGCCGCGCTCTCCTCCAGCGCCTGGGCCCGCTGGCGCGCCTCGTCCAGCTCTCCCTCGAGGTAGCGGAGACGGCCCTCGAGCTCGTCCACCGAGGCCCGGCTCTGCCCGTGTTCCTGCTCCAGCGACGACAGTGACTGCCGCGCGGCCTCGAGGTCCTTCCGGAGCCCGTCTGCCTCCCTGGTGAGCCGCTCCACGTCGGCGGTGGCGAAGTCCTTCTCGGTGACGGCGCCGTCGCGCTCGGCGGTGAGGGTCCTCACCTCCTCGGCCAGCCGGTCCCTCTCCTGCTCCAGCCGGTCCGCCACGCTCGCCATCTCGTGGTACTGGCCATTGACCGCGTCGAGGCTGCCCATCGCCTCGAGCTTCTCCACCTCGAGCTGGCGGGCCTTCTCCTCGGTGGCCTGGAGCGACTCCTTCACCGTCGCCAGCTCCTCGGCAGTCGCGGCGCGGGCGAGCTTCTCCTCGTCGAGCGCGGCCCTCAGCCCGGGGAGCTCGGCCTCCACCTCGGCCAGGGCCCGCGCCAGGTCCCGCCGGTCGGCCTCGCTGGAGGCCAGGTGCTGCTCGAAGCCGGTGGCCTGGCCCTCGGCAGCGTCGGCCCGGAGCCGCTCCTGCTCGAGTGCCGCCTGGAGCTGCTCGAGCCGCGCGGGCAGGTACCGGAGCTGGCCGAGCTGGGGGAGCACCTCGTCCAGCTGTGCCTTGAGCGCCACCGCCACCTCGCGCAGCCGGGCCGCCTCGAGCTCACGCTGCTCGTAGGCGCTCCGCGCCCGGGTGAGCGTCTCTTCCTTCAGCTTGAGGACGGCGCGGAAGTACTCGAGCTTCTCGTCCAGCGCGATGCCCCGGGGAGGCCGAGGCTCCGGGGGCTCCTGGAACGGGTCTCCCGAGGGCCGCGGAAGGGCGGGGGGCACCTGGGCCACCGGGACGAGGCCTCCGGTCGCGGCGCCGGGCTGGGCGGGGGCGGGAGCCGCGCTGGACGGGCGGTTCCCGGAGGACCGCCTCGGCAGGGGCGGCGGAGCGCCCGGGGCCGGAGGGGCTGCCTGCTGGGGCGGCGGGGGAGCCCGTCGCGTAGGTGGGACAGCCGGCGCCTTCGGGGCGAGGGGTTCGTCCCCGAAGTCCAGATCTTGAAGAGGATTGACGTCTTCCGGTGCGCCGGGCATCGCCTGACAGGGCAGACTACCTGTCCTTCGGGGGTTTCCCCAAAAGCCACCGGCCCGACGAGGCTCCATCCTACATGCCGACCCGCCATCGACTCGACAACGGCCTCACCGTCCTTCACAAGCAGCAGGGGGCCGCACACGTGGTGGCCTGGCAGGTCTGGGTCAACGTGGGGGGCGCCGACGAGAGCCCGGACGAGGCCGGCCTCGCCCATCTCCACGAGCACATGCTGTTCAAGGGAACCGAGCGCCGGGGGCTGGGGGAGATCGCCCGAGACATCGAGGCGCACGGCGGGGAGGTCAACGCCTGGACCTCGTTCGACCACACCGTCTACCACACGGTGATGGCGTCCCAGTTCGCGCGCGAGGGCCTGGACGTGCTCGCCGACGCGGTGCGCTTCCCCCGCTTCGACCCCACGGAGCTGGCGCGCGAGTGCGAGGTGGTGGTGGAGGAGATCAAGCGCGCCGAGGACTCGCCGGCCCGCCGCGCCTCCCGCGACCTGTTTCGCGAGAGCTACCAGGTACACCCCTACCGCCTCCCCGTCCTGGGGACGCCGGAGAGCGTGCGGGCGACGACTCGCGAACGCATCCTCGACTTCTACCGCCGGCACTACACACCCGAGGCGATGACGCTGATCGCCGTGGGCGACGTCTCGCTCGCCTCGGTGCGTACCTGGGCCGAGCAGCTGCTCGGCGGCGACTGGGGTCGTCCGCGCGCGCCCGGCCGTCAACGGGCGGTGGAACCTCCGCGGACGGGCCGACGCATCTTCCTTTCGGCAGACGAGGCGAAGGAGGCCTGGCTCAACGTCTCGTTCGCCATTCCCGCCGCCAACCACGAGGACGTGCCCGCCCTCGACGTGCTGGCGATGCTCGCCGGGCAGGGCGAGACGAGCCGACTCTTCCGCCAGGTGAAGCGCGCCGGCCGGCTGGTGAACGAGATCAGCGCCTACGCCTACACCCCGGTGGACCCGGGCCTGTTCGGGGTGGGGATGACCTTGCCGGGCGAGAAGGTGCGGCCGGCGCTCACCGAGTCGCTGCGCACGCTGGCCCAGCTGGCCACCGCGCCCGCCCGCCGAGGAGGAGCTGGCGACCATCAAGGCGCTGGTGGAGAGCGAGGCAGTCTACGCCCGGGAGACGGTGCAGGGCCTGGCGCGGAAGCTCGGGCACTACGAGACGACGCTCGGCGGTTTCGAGGCCGAGGAGAAGTACCACGCCAGGGTCGCCGCGCTGACCCCGGACGCTGTGTGGCAGGTGGCGCGGCGGTACCTCGACTTCGACACCGCGGTGGTCACCGGGCTGCTGCCGGCGGGGGCGCAGCTCACCGAGGCCGAGGTGCACGAGGCGCTGGACGAGGCACGACGCGAGCCCGGGCGTCACCACCCCGGCGCGCCGGGCGCAGACGGTGCCCGCAGCGGCGATGCCGAAGCTGATGGGTACCGGGCCCGAGGCGGGGAAGATCGCAGATCGAGACGGCTGGGCAACGGCGCCACCCTGCTGGTGCGCGAGGAGCGGGCGACCCCACTGGTGGCGATGCGGGCGGCCTTCGTCGGGGGCTTGCGCTTCGAGACCGAGGAGATCAACGGGCTCACCACCCTGCTTTCGCGAATGCTCACCCGCGGTACGACATCGCTCGGGGCCGAGGAGATCCAGCATGTGATGGACGCCTGTGCGGGCTCCGTCGCCGGAGTGGGTGGGCGGAACTCGGTGTCGCTCCGGGCCGAGGCGCTGTCCCGGCACTTCGAGCGTGCCTTCACCCTCTTCGCCGACTGCCTGCTCGACCCCGCCTTCCCCGAGGAGGAGCTGGAGCGGGAGCGGCATCTCCTCCTGCAAGAGATCGCCGCCCGTGAGGACCGACCCTCCTCGCTGGCGTTCGACACCTTTTCCCGCACGCTGTTCCAGCACCACCCCTACCGGATGCCGCAGATCGGCGAGCGGGCGACGGTGGAGCGCTTCCCCGCCGAGCAGCTGCGCGCGCACCACCGCCGCTTCCACGACCCCTCGCGGATGGTGCTGGCGATCATCGGCGACGTGAACGCGTCCGAGGCGCTGGAGCATGCGCGCATGCTGTTCGGCGCGACGGGAGAGGGACCCGGTCCGCTCCCCGACGTGCCCCGCGAGGCGCCACCCACCGAGCGACGACGGGTGCACCGGGTGCTCAGCCGCGCGCAGGCGCACCTGGTGCTCGGGTTCCAGGGGCTCACCCTCTTCGACCCGGACCGGCACGCGCTGGAGGTGCTCTCCACCGTCCTCTCGGGCATGGGCGGGCGGCTCTTCACCGAGCTCCGCGACAAGCGGAGCATGGCGTACGCCGTGACCAGCATGGCGGTGGAGGGGATCGACCCCGGGTACTTCGCGGTCTACATCGGCACCAGTCCCGACAAGCGCGAGGCCGCCGAGGCGGCGATGGAGACCGAGCTGCGCAAGCTGCTCGAGGAGCAGGTCACTCCCGCCGAGCTGGACCGGGCGAAGGCGCACCTGGTGGGGACGCACGAGATCGGCCTGCAGCGAAACGCAGCCCGGGCGGCGCTGCTGGCGCTCGACACGGCGTACGGGCTCGGCCTCGACAACTTCGAGCACTACGGCGAGCACATCCAGGCGGTGACCGCGGACGACGTCCAGCGGGTCGCCCGGCGCATCATCCAGCTGGACCGGGCGGTGGTGGCGGTGGTGGGGCCGTGACCGCGCCGGCGCTCGTGCTCTGGGATGGCGACTGCGGCTTCTGTCGCCGGAGCGTCCAGTGGGCGGAGCGCCACGACACCGGCCATGCGTTCCGCGCGGTGCCGTACCAGCAGGCGCCATCGCCGCCGATGACCCCGGAGCTCCGTCTGGCGTGTGCCCGGGCGGTGCACGTGATCACCCCGGAGGGGACCGTGCTTCGCGCCGGTCGCGCCCTCCTCTGGGTCCTGGAGCGAACGGGCCACCCGGTGCTGTCACGGATGCTGTCCCTGCCGCCCCTGGTGTGGGCGGTGGAGCTGGGCTACTGGCTGGTGGCCCGGAACCGCCGGCTCGCCTCGCGGGTGCTGTTCCGGGGAGGAGCGGAGCGATGATCTGCGTCGCCGTCACCTACGTCGTCCTCCCCAACCGCGACGAGGAAGCCATCGACCTCTTCACCTCGATGACCGAGGCCAGTCTTCGAGAACCTGGCTGCCGGATGTACCAGGTGCACCGGAGCCGCGAGGAGCCGAGGCGCTTCTTCCTCTACGAGCAGTACGACGATGAGAAGGCGCTCGAGGCGCACCGGAAGAGCCCGCACTTCGAGCAGCACGTGCTGCGCGGGCTGTTCCGCATCCTCGAGAGCCGCACGCCGGACACCTGGGTTCCCCTCCAGCTCCCGGGCAAGCGGAGGTGAAGGCGGTCTCGCTCAGCCTGGACGTGCCCGAGCCGGAGGCAGAGCGGGTGGAGGCGCTGCTCTGGGACGCGGGGGCGACCGGGCTGGAGATCCGGGACCGCGAGGCGCCGCCGATGCCGGGCGTGCGCGGGCCATCGCCGGGGGAGGCCATCGTGGTGGCGTGGTTCGAGGGCCGCGGGCCCGCCGAGGCCGCCCTGGAGGACGTCCGCGCCTGGGTGCCGAGCGCGCGCGGAGTGCTGGAGGAGCCCCCCGACACCGACTGGTCGACGGCGTGGCGGGCCCGCATCCGGTCCACGCGCGTGGGGCGGCTGTGGGTGGGGCCACCGTGGGAGACCGCGCCCGAGGGAACGGTGGCGCTCACCATCGAGCCGAAGATGGCCTTCGGCACCGGCGACCATCCGACCACCGCGCTGTGCCTCGCAGCGGTGGAGGCGTTCTGCACCGCCCGCCCCGGCGCCTCGGTGCTCGACGTGGGCACCGGCACGGGCGTGCTCGCGCTGATGGCGCGGAAGCTGGGGGCCGGTCGGGTGGTGGGGGTGGACAACGACCCGATGTCGGTGACGCTCGCGCGGGAGAACGCGGTGCTGAACGGCATCACCGGGGTCGAGCTCTCCGGCGCGACGCTCGACGGGGTCGACGGACCGTTCGCCCTGGTGCTGGCCAACATCCTGGCCAACACGCTGGTGGAGCTCGCGCCAGCGCTGGTCCGGCAGACCGGGGCGCGGCTGGTGCTCGCGGGCGTGCTGCTCCACCAGGAGGACGAGGTGCGGGAGGCCTTCGAGCGTGCCGGGGCGGTGCCCGCGGGCGGCGACCGCATCGGCGATTGGGTTCGGCTCGACTTCCGCGTGGCCTGACGTGTTCCGGGTCCGCCTCGACGTGCCCACGCCTGCCCCCGAACGCCTCCGGGTGGAGGGTGCGGCGCTGCACCATCTGCGCGTCGCGCGGGTCGTCCCCGGTGAGAAGATCGAGGTGTTCGACGGACGCGGCCGGGCCTGGGCGGGGTGGCTGGAGACTGTGGACGAGGGCGGCGCCGTGCTCCGCCTCGGCGACGAGCGGCGGGGCGAGACCGGGCGGTCGGTGGTGCTGATCCAGGGCCTCCCGAAGGGCGACAAGCTGGACTGGGTGCTGCAGAAGGCCACGGAGCTGGGCGTGTCCGCGGTGTGGCCGGTGGTGACCGCGCGGTCGGTGGCGCGGCCGAAGCCCGAGGCGCTCGGGGCGAGACATGTCCGCTGGCAGCGGATCGTCGAGGAGGCGGCGCGACAATCGGGCCGGGCGGAGGTGCCGGAGGTGGCGGCGCTCCGTCCACTCGACGAGGCGGTGAGGGCGCTGGTGCCGGGCGTGCGGCTGCTGGTGCTCGACGAGGAGGAGCGTTCCGAACGGCTCGGGCTGGCCGCGGGCGAGGGCGCGGTGGCAATCGTCGTCGGCCCCGAGGGCGGGCTCGCGCGCGAGGAAGTGGAGACCTTGCGCGCCGCGGGCGGCGTCCCGGTCTCGCTCGGTCCGCTCGTTCTCCGGACCGAGACCGCGGGACTCGCCGCGCTGGCGGTGCTTCGTCACCTCGACGGCCTGCTGGGCTGAGTCAGCAGGGTGTCCTCCTGCCGGGACCCGCGTCCCGATGCACGGACGTAACGAGGTGTTTGGCACCTCGACCGGGCACCTCGACCGGGCACCTCGACCGGGAGCGGACAGGCGGGCAGCCCGTTTCTTGCGTCCCTCCTCCATCCGGCCTTTCATGCCGCCGTGTCCAAGTGCCTGAGATGCGGCGCCGAGTTGCCGCCACACGGCGACTGCACGGCCTGCGAACCGGGCACGCTCCCCGCACGACCGCCGCCGGAGATCCTCAGCCGGGAGATCCCGCTCGATCGCCGGCAGACGCCGCCCGCCACACCCGCGCGGGCGACCCCGGTGCCGTTCAAGCTGGACCCACCGGGCACCTCGGGGCCAGGGCCGCACATCCCGATGCTGACGCCCATCCCCCGGCCGGGACCGGCGTTCGATCCGCGACCGCCCGTGCTCACGCCGGTACCGCATGCCGCTCCGGGCTCGGTGACCGACCCGGACCTTCGCTCGATCGCACCTCCCGGTCCGCCCTCGACGGGGAGCACGGCCGGGACGGCGGGGTCCCCGCCGGGCCGCCCGCCAGCGCCGATCCCGACCACCACGACGCCGGCCTGGCCGCGCCCGGCGACGCCATCCGGCCCCACCACGGCGCCCGCCGCTGCTCCGCGCGCGCCCTCCGCCTCGAATGTTCCGGCAGCTCCCGGCGCTGGCCTTCCCCCACCTCGCACTGCCAGGGTCGAGCCTTCACTCCCGCCCGCGACGACCTCCGGCCTCCCTGGCCCGATGCGTCCACCGACCCTCGTTCCCGGACACGCAGGGACGGGTCCTGGCCTCGTGAGCGGCTCAGGCAGCCCCGGAAGCCCGGCGGGGTCGGGCGCACGACCCGCCCAGGCCCCGACCGGCGCGCCGGTGCCGGCGCCCACGATGCCGGGGATTCCGGCCACGCGGGCTCCCCAGCCGACCGCGCGCTTCGGGGATGAGCCGAGCCCATCTTCGTCCAGCAGCGCTCCCGCAGGTCCGGCTTCTGGAGCCCGAGCGCACCCGCTCTCCCCTGCGACCGGCAGCGGCGCGGCCTCGAAGCCGCCCACGGGTGACGAGCCGCTGACCTGGCCAAAGGTGGAGGTGTCCACCCCCGGGGGGCCATCGGGTCGAGTTCCGGTGGTGCCCTCCCGACCCCCGAGTGCACCGTCCGTTCCAGCAGCCGCGCCGGCGCCTCGCGCCGCCGAGGCGCCGCCGAGAGCTTCGGTCGCACCGTCCTCGCCCGCCGCCTCGCAGATGCCTCGCGCCCCCGACGCGCCACCGAGAACCTCGAGTGCACCGTCCGTTTCCACCGCGGCGCAGGTGCCTCCTGGCCTCGAGACGCCGCCGAGAACCTCGAGCGCGCCGTCCTCGCCCGCCGCCACGCAAACGCCTCGCGCCCCCGACGCGTCACCCAGAACCTCGAGCGCACCGTCCTCGCCCGCCGCCACGCAGATGCCTCGCGCCGCCGACGCGCCACCGAGAGCGTCGAGCGCGCCGTCGTCGCCCGCCGCCACGCAGATGCCTCGCGCCCCCGACGCGCCGCCGAGAACCTCGAGCGCACCGTCGTCGCCCGCCGCCACGCAAACGCCTCGCGCCCCCGACGCGATACCGAGAACCTCGAGCGCGCCGTCCGTTCCCGCCGCGCCGCAGGTGGCTCCTGTCTTCGACACGCCGCCGAGAACCTCGAGCGCACCGTCCTCGCCCGCCGCCCCGCAAACGCCTCGCGGCCCCGACGCGCCACCCAGAACCTCGAGCGCACCGTCCTCGCCCGCCGCCTCACAGATGCCTCGCGCCCCCGACGCGCCACCCAGAACCTCGAGCGCACCGTCGTCGCCTTCCGCCAGCCCGGCTCCCTCGGCCCAGCCGGAGAACAGGATCCCCTCCCCCGCCGCGACGCCTCACCTCCCCGAGACACCCCCGAGGACCACGGGTGGGCCGTCCGTTCCCACCCAGCCCGCGCAGACATCTCCGGTCGCCGTCGCGCGCTCTGCCGCGCCTCCTCCGATGGCCCCGCCAATCCTCACCCCCTCGGCTCCACGGACTACAGCGCCGCCAGCGCCGCTGTCGCCGAGCATGGCCGAGCTCATGGGCCCGGCACCCCTCCCCACTCCACGGATCGAGCCCCGCCCGGAGCTGCCCGCAGCGGCGTTCGCCTCGGCGCCGTGGGAGCCCGGCCCCGCGGCCGCGAGCACGCCCGCGCCCGGCCTGGCGACCAGCCCTCCTCCGTCGGGAGAGCTCATCGAGGTCCGCGCCCGTCCCGCCGCGCTCTGGCAGCGCATCACCGCCTTCATCGTCGACGGTGCACTCGTCGGAGGTGTGCTCGCCCTCTACGTCGGGCTCGCGGCCGCGCTCATCGCTCCCCGGGGGGTCTCGGCGACCCAGCTCACCGGCATCGACGGCGTCATGGCCCGGGTGCACCAGCTCCACGCGGTGCTCGCTCCCTGCGTCGCGCTCGCGCTGGTGCTGGGACTGGTGTACGCCGCCACCTTCGCCCTCCTCTGGAACGGCCGCACCCCCGGCCGACGCCTGCTCGGCATCCGCCTGGTGGACCGGACCGGCCTCGCGCCGGCCCCGGGAAGGGCCATCGCCCGTGCCGCGCTGGCGGTGGTCTCCTTCGTCCCGTTCCTCGCCGGGTTCTGGCTCGCCCTGTTCGACCGGCGCGGGCAGACCCTTCACGACAAGCTCACCCAGACATTCGTCGTTCGTCCAGGCTGACGCGCCGCGCCTACAATGGCGCCCCGACGAATGACTGAACGGCTGGAAGAGCATCTCGTCGCCCGCGGGCTGTTGAGCCAGGAACGGGCAGACGACGCCCTGCGCTCGCAGGCGCTGGTGGGCGGCGCCATGGACACGCTCCTCCTGGAGATGGGAGCGCTGCGCGAGCAGGATCTCGTCACCGCAATGGGGGAGATGAGCGGACTTCAGCCCATCTACCTCGCGGACTACGTCCCCAACCCGGCGATGGCCTCCGCCCTGCCGCGCGAAGAGGCCGAGCGGCTGAACATCGCCCCGCTGTCGATCGAGGAGGGGATGCTGCACGTCGCCGTCCCCTTCCCCGTGCCGATGCGCGGGCTGGAGATCCTGGTCCGGAAGCTGGGCCGCTCGGTGGCGCCGTGGGTCTCCACCGACGTGCGAGTCCGTGCCTGGCGCTCGCAGATCTACGGCACACCTCTGCCGGCCCGGGACACCTCGCTGCTGGGGACGCTCGGGCCCACGCTCGAGGAGCGGCTCGCCACGGAGATGGCGGAGCAGGCTGCCCGCGCGGTCGCGGAGGAGCCGGTGCCGCTGGTGAATCCCCGCCCCGCACCGGAGCCAGCCCCCTCCCCGACCCCCGAGGCCGCGGCGACCTCGGCGTTGGAGCCGGCCAGCTCGCTGCTCGAGGCGCTCGAGGCCGGCGTCGCGGCTGCCGAGCCCGAGCTTCCCGTCTGGCGATCCGAGTCGACCGCGCCGCGCTTCCCGCGCCGGACCCGCGAGGAGCCGACGGACGGCGCGCCCGACCGCGAGCCGGTGGTCGACTGGACCCTGTCCGATGCCCGCAGTGCGCTGCGTGCGGTGGCGGGCGACCGGGAGGGGCTGAAGGACGTCGTCCTCCGCTACGCGCGGCGCACCTTCGATTTCGTGGCCGCGTTCGCCGTGGTGCGCGGCGCCGCGATGGGCTGGGACGCGCGCGGCGATGGCGCCGAGGCCATCTCCCTGCCTCAGGTCTCCTTCCCGCTCGACGTCCCGTCGGTGTTCCGCACCGCCGCGCTCGCGCACGCGTGCTACGCGGGGCCCGTTCCCGGCAACCCGCTCACCCGACAGGTACTGGAGTCGCTGGGGCGAGCGCCACGCTCGGTGTTCGTCTTCCCGGTGGAGGTGCGCGGGCGACTGGTGGCGGTCCTCTACGGCGACCGAGGGGAGCGGCCCGTCAGCCAGCGCCGCCTGTCGGAGCTGATCCTCTTTTGCCAGGACCTGGGCCAGGTCTTTGCCGAGCTGATCGTCCTCCGCAAGCAGCGGCGCTTTCCCGAGGAGGAGCCACCCGGGGAGAACGCCGGCACGATGGGGCTCACCGGTACCAGCGGTCGGACGCTGGAGAGCCTGGATCGTGCCCCGCCCGCGCCTGCTCCGGCCGACCTCGGCCCGGTGCTGCAACGGCTGGTGGGAACCGACGCCACGGCGCGCGCGGCCGCCATCTCCGAGCTCACCCGCGCCCCCGATGCCGCTGCCCGCGCGCTCGCCGCGCAGTTCCCCGGTCCGAGCGCCTGGAGCAGGGTCCCGGTGCAGGAGCTGCCGGCGCCGGACGAGCTGGGCCCGGTCCCTGCCGGCCTCGCCCGGCTCGGGGCGGCAGGAGCACGCGCGCTGGCGAGGTTCCTCGACGCACCCGAGCCGGAGATCCGGTACGTCGCCCTGCTCACCGCTGGCAGCCTGCCCTACCCGGAGCTGGTGCCGGGAGTGCTGCGGGGCCTGTTCGATCCCGAGCCGGACGTTGCCTCGGCGGCGCGTGCGGCCGCCACCGCGCTTCGCCGTCTTCCCCGCTTCCAGGCGGCGCTGCCCGATCTCCGCCAGGAGCTGGTGGCGAAGGATCCCGAGCGCCGGGTGCTCGCCGCCCGGGCGGTGGGGATGCTGCACGACCGGGCCTCCATCGAGGGGCTGATCGGCCTGACTGCGAGCGACGACGCACGGTCGGCACAGGGCGCTACGGAGGCGCTGAACGAGATCACCCGCGCCTCCTTCGGCACCAGCACCCATGCCTGGATGGCGTGGTGGGCGGAGAACAAGGGACGCCGGCGGGTGCAGTGGCTGCTGGCTGCGCTCCGGAACCCCGAGGCGTGGCTTCGGTCCGTCGCCGCGGAGGAGCTCGCCGCTGCGCTGGGGGACACGCTGGGCTACTCGCCGGATGCGCCCGAGCCGGAGCGAAGGCTGGCCATCGGCCGCTGGGAGGAGGCGCTCCTCGACCCGCGCCTCCGTACCGTCGACGGCTGAGCATGGACACTGGCGCGCTCCTGCGAGCGGGACACGGGCCGATGGTTCAGAACCGGCCCACCAGCCCGAAGCTCGCCCCGCCGGGCCCGACGGCGACCGCCGGGAGTAGAACCGGGGACGTGGCCGCGGTGGGCGGAGCGGGCTGGTCCGACGAGGAGAGCTCGTAACCGATCACCGCACCCGCCACCGGGAGCAGCAAGGTCAGCGCGTAGGTCGCCTTGGCGGCCGAGCTGTCGCTCCCGGAGCGGATGAGGCCATAGATGCCGTACCCCACGCCCAGCCCGGCCACGCTGCTGAGCCAGCTGATGATGAAGCTCCCCTGGCGGCCCAGCAGCTTGCCGGTGAGCGAGACGCCGATCGGCGCACCCACCGAGACGCCGATGGCCGCGCCCACCTGTGCCGCCGAGCGCCGGGAGGCGTCGTCCCCTTGCGTGTTCAGCGTCTCCCAGATGACCCACGCCGAGGCTCCGCCGATGACGAACCCGCCGAGGATGCCGCCGCCGGTCTCGGCCCCCACGCGAAGCAGGGGCGGGACCGGCTCGGTGGCGGCGTCCGGCGCGGGCTCGGCCCGGGCAGCCAGCGAGACGAGGGCGGCGAGGGCGACGCAGCGAGCGCGGGTCGGCGGGGTCACCGGGGCAGGGTGTCGGGCTTCCGGTCCGGCCGGTCACCGGGGCTCCGACGAGCGGCGGAGCATCCTGGCACACGTGCTAAAGCCCCTGCCACCATGGCTTCCCCACCCGACGCAGACCCGCTCCGCGCCAGGCTCGACGAGCTCGAGCGCCAGGCCGAGCTCGGCGGCGGATCCGAGCGCATCGCCAAGCAGCACGAGGCGGGCAAGCTCACCGCCCGCGAGCGGCTGGACCTCCTGCTCGACCCGGGCACCTTCGTCGAGCTGGACAAGTTCGTGATGCACCGGAGTGCCGAGTTCGGCATGGGGGACAAGCGCATCCCGGGCGACGGGGTGGTGACCGGCTACGGCCGCATCGACGGGCGCCAGGTCTTCGTCTTCGCGCAGGACTTCACCGTGTTCGGTGGCTCGCTGTCCGGCGCCTACGCGCAGAAGATCTGCAAGGTGATGGACCTGGCCACCCGGGTGGGCGCACCGGTCATCGGGCTCAACGACTCGGGCGGGGCGCGGATCCAGGAGGGCGTGGAGAGCCTCGCCGGGTACGCCGACATCTTCCTCCGCAACACCCTGGCCTCGGGCGTGGTGCCCCAGATCTCGCTGATCCTCGGTCCCTGCGCGGGCGGCGCTGTGTACTCGCCGGCGATCACCGACTTCATCGTGATGACCAAGGACACCAGCTACATGTTCATCACCGGGCCCGAGGTCATCAAGACGGTGACCCACGAGGAGGTGACCAAGGAGGACCTCGGCGGCGCGCTGGCGCACAACCAGAAGTCGGGCGTGGCGCACTTCGCCGCGGAGAACGAGCAGTCCAGCATCCTCCTCACCCGGGAGCTGCTCTCCTACCTGCCCTCGAACAACGCCGAGGATCCCCCGGTCCTCCCCTGCGAGGACGATCCGTTCCGGGCCGACGAGTCGCTGCGGACCATCGTCCCCCCGAACCCCAACAAGCCCTACGACATCAAGGAGGTCGTCCGGGCGGTGGTGGACCAGCGCCACTTCTTCGAGGTGCACGAGCACTACGCCCGCAACGTCGTGGTGGGCTTCGCGCGGCTGAACGGGCGCTCGGTGGGAATCGTGGCCAACCAGCCCGCGGTGCTGGCCGGGGTGCTGGACATCTCCGCCAGCGTGAAGGCGGCGCGCTTCGTGCGCTTCTGCGACTGCTTCAACATCCCACTGGTCACCTTCGTCGACGTGCCCGGGTTCCTCCCCGGCACGGCGCAGGAGTGGGGCGGGATCATCACCCACGGGGCCAAGCTGCTGTACGCCTTCGCCGAGGCCACGGTCCCGAAGGTGACGGTCATCACCCGGAAGGCGTACGGCGGGGCCTACGACGTCATGGCCAGCAAGCACATCCGGGCAGACGTGAACTACGCCTGGCCCACGGCGGAGATCGCGGTCATGGGGCCCGAGGGCGCGGTGAACATCATCTTCCGCAACGAGCTGGCGAAGGCGGCGAACCCCGCCGCCGAGCGGGCGCGGCTGGTAGGCGAATACCGCGAAAAGTTCGCAAATCCCTTCAAGGCCGCCGAGCTGGGGTACATCGACGGGGTGATCCGCCCAGAGCAAACTCGGGAAAAACTGGTGCGGGCGCTGGAGATGCTGAAGGACAAGCGCCAGGAGAACCCCGAGCGGAAGCACGGGAACATCCCGCTCTAGGAACATCCCGCTTCAGGGCGGTCTCGTTCCGGACCAGCCGTGCAGGTGTGACAACCGCGCACGATGTCGCCTGTGACACCCCTGGGGTCCTCGCACGCAACTTCCGGGTGTCTGCCGCCCCGCGGGTCTCGAAGGACTTGCGGGTGGTAGGCATTCGTGTGTCTCATGGCGGCGCTGCAGGAGTACTTCTCCAGGGGGACCACATGCACCGCACGGCGAGATTCACCGTCGTCATGCTGCTCAGCAGCCTGGTGGTCATCGGGTGTGGGCAGGGGGCCGGAGTCGACACTTCCTCCTTCTCGGATCGGCAGATCTTCGAGGGCATCGTCTTCGGTGCCGGTCCGGTGGCGAGCCTGCTCCCGGAGGCACGCGACCAGCTGCGGCCGGAGCTCTACGTGAAGAGCGGGGGCGAGCTGAGCGCGCTGGCGGACGCACGGGGCGCGGTCATCGACGCGATCGAGCGTGCCCAGCCTGGCTTCCTCGCGGAATTCGCACGCGCAGCTCGGAGCGGGAATCCCGCTGAAGTACAGGCCATGCTCGCGCGAGCGGCCCGCGCGATCTCCGCAGCGTCCTCCGCCCTGACCGCGGCCCGCGGCCCGAACGTTCCGGTCGACCTCGTCGCCCGCGGGCCGAACGTCCCCGTCGACACCGCCCGCGGCCCGAACGTTCCGGTCGACCTCGTCGCCCGCGGGCCGAACGTCCCCGTCGACACCGCCCGCGGCCCGAACGTTCCGGTCGACCTCGTCGCCCGCGGGCCGAACGTCCCCGTCGACACCGCCCGCGGCCCGAACGTCCCGGTCGACCTCGTCGCCCGCGGCCCGAACGTTCCGGTCGACCTCGTCGCCCGCGGGCCGAACGTCCCCGTCGACACCGCCCGCGGCCCGAACGTTCCGGTCGACCTCGTCGCCCGTGGGCCGAACGTCCCCGTCGACACCGCCCGCAGCCCGAACGTTCCGGTCGACCTCGTCGCCCGTGGGCCGAACGTCCCCGTCGACACCGCCCGCAGCCCGAACGTTCCGGTCGACCTCGTCGCCCGTGGGCCGAACGTCCCCGTCGACACCGCCCGCAGCCCGAACGTTCCGGTCGACCTCGTCGCCCGTGGGCCGAACGTCCCCGTCGACACCGCCCGCAGCCCGAACGTTCCGGTCGACCTCGTCGCCCGTGGGCCGAACGTCCCCGTCGTGAGCGTGCATCCGGCCTGGAATCTCTTCACCAGCAGGCTCTTCTCCGAGCAGCTCGCCAACTCCGTGGCCATCACGCTCGCTCAGCGGGGCAGCGAGAACTGAGGGCAAGACCGCGACAGCTGGCGCGGCTGATCGCCGCGGCGATCGTCTTCCTGACGTGCGTCACGTGGCTCGACTCGCCCCTGCGGCCATCCGCCACCAAGCGGCTGCAGATGCTGGCCGTCGCTCCGCAGTTCTGGGGATTCTTCGCCTCTCCCCGCGAGGAGCGAACCGAGGTTTTCAGGCTCCGGAACGGAGCCTGGGAGCGTGCCGACGCCCCGCTGGCCGCAACGGCGAACCTCCTCGGTCTCCGCCGGGCGGTGGTGAACCACGGTGCCGAGTTCCGGACTCTCGAGGCGCAGGTGGGAAACGGGTGGAGTAGCGCCACGCTCACCCCCGAGCAGCTCCCAGACACCGCCGTCGAGCCGGTGGTGGTCCGCAACCTCGCACGGCAACCACAGCTCTGCGGCGAGGTCCTTCTCGTCGCGCGGCCACCCCTGCCCTGGGCCTGGGCGCGCTCGAGCAGCAAAGTCGAGCTTCCCACCCGGTATGCCCGGTTGAGCATCCGGTGTTGACTCGCAGGGACAGACCCTGGACCAACGTCTACGGCGTCGCACGCTCGGTGCTCGCCCTGGCGACGCTGCTCACGCTGCTCGCCGATTCGAGCGAACGGCTCTTCCATCCGCTGGTGGTCGATGACCCCGGCGTCTTCGACCGGAGCGCCCTCGCCGGCGCGAGCCTGTTCTTTCTCGCTCGCAACCACTTGACCGCGGCGAAGCTGCTGGCGATCGCCGTCCTCGCGCTGGTCATCGTCGGCTGGCGACCACGCTTCACCGCACTGCCGCACTGGTGGATCTCGTACAGCTTCGCAGCATCGGCCTCGATGATCGACGGCGGCGACCAGATCGCCGCGACGCTCACATTGCTCCTCCTTCCCGTCGCGCTGACCGATCGTCGCTCTTCGCACTGGCGAGGGACCGGAAGCGGCGGTCCCGCTGCCTCCATCGCCGCGCAGACCGGGTGGGTCCTCATCCGGGTGCAGATGGCGGTCGTCTATCTGTTCGCGGCGGTGCTGAAGTTTCCGAACGAGGAGTGGGCCAACGGCACCGCGCTGTACTACTGGTGGCGAAACCCCACCTTCGGCGCCGCGGGTCTGCTCCATCCGGTGACCGACTGGATCGGTCGGACAGTTCTGGTCGTCCCGCTCACCTGGAGCGTTCTGGTGGTCGAGCTATGCCTGGCCGCGGCACTGGTCGCTCCACTCAGGTTTCGCAGGATGCTGCTCCCCATCGGGTTGATCTTTCACCTCGGTATCGCAGTCACCCACGGCCTCATCACCTTCGCCCTCACCATGTCGGCCGCGCTGGTGCTCTACCTCCGCCCGGCCTGGCGACCGTTCGCTCTGCCCGAGCTCATCCGCCGCCCGGTCGCGCGCTCCTCGGAGCCGGTGGCGCGCGTCACCGTCGCGCCGTGACCCATCCTCGATCAGCGGGGAGCCTGAGGCGCAGGCGATCGTGGATGCTGAACTTTGCGCCCCGAGCAGCCGCCCGCCCAGCCTTCGACGACCGCCGAGCGGCACGCGTGGATGCTGCAGACCCTGCGTGCCGCCGTGGCCCGGGCCTGTCCGTCCGACCTCGCCGCACACCGCGAGGACCTCGTCCAGGCAGCCCTTCTCCGGGTCCTCGAGCGCGAGGGACGGGGTGAGCAGAACCATGTCCGGACGGCTCCGGGCCGCCTGGGCCGCCCGTCCTCCCACCTCACCAGGGGCGGATTGCCCGCCGGCAGACGCCATCTGGGAGGCGGTCGCCGGGGATCGGTCCGAGGACGAGGTGCGGACGATGCTCGCCCACAGCGTCGGCTGTCCGGACTGCTCGGCGCTCTGGCGTCTGGCCCGCGAGCTGCGCAGCGCCGGAGAGGCGGACACTGCGGCAACCCTACCCGCAGAGCCGGTTCCGCTCCGGCGCCCGTCGGCGGGGTGCTGGCTCGTGGTCGCGGGCACGCTCGCCGCAGCAGCAGTGGTGGTGTTCGCGATCCTGCTCGGCGACGGGACACGCGGTCCGTCCCCGGTCGTCCGTGGGACCGAGGAGTCCCGGCTCCGGGCCGATCCGGCCAGCGCGACGCTCGCGCGGGCACATCCGGTCCTCCGCTGGAGTGCGCACCGGAGGGCAGCCGCTACACCGTGGTGGTCTCCAAGCGTGACCTCACCGTGCTCTACCGGAAGAGCGGTCTGGTGACCTCGGAGCTCGAGCTCCCGGCCGAGGCGCTCACCGACGTCCCCGCGGGCGGCGAGATCGTCTGGCGGGTGGAGGCGATCGCTCCCGGCGGTCGCCGGATCTCCTCGGAGGCGTTCCTCAGCCGCGTACAGTAGTGCCCCATCGGGCGGTGGCTTCCCTGCAGCCAATGGTCGGCCGGCTGCAAGCCCCGCACCCCTACCTTGCCCCCCCTGGGCGGGCGTGAGATCTCCCGGGGCACCGCGAGGTTCGTCATGCGCAAGGACTCCCCGGTCGTCGCCTGCTCCATCGCCGCGCTGATCTTGGTCGTCACCGGCGCCGCGCTCGTACCGTCCTCCGCCTGGCGCGCAGCGTCCGTCGTCGCCCGCCTCGCCCCCACGCTGGTCACCACCGCTTCCGCCCACGGGTCGACCGCCGCGAGAGCGGCCGGGCTGGGTGTGCGCGCCGCGCCCGGACTGTTCCGCGAGGCTCCCCCGGCCGAGCGCCAGTCCGCGCCTCAGGTCCGGGTGTGCCGGCGTGACGCCCCGCGTTCGTGCAACCGGCCCGTGGAGTGCCCGCGGCAGATGATCCAGCGGCTGCACCTGATCTTCCCGATCGACGGCTGAGCAGCAGCCGGTCTCGCCCGACCTCTTCGCCGACCGTGCGTGGGCGAGGGCCCGGACGCTGGCGCCTGTGCGGGGAGGACGCTAGGCAATGGCCGCTCCGTCTGCGCGTTGTCCCCGGTCACGATGCCTGCACTTCTCCGCCGTCTTCTTCTCGCTCCCATCCCGCGGCTCGCCTGGACCGGCGTCCTCGCGTGGCTGCTGGCGCGGATCCTCTTCTGGCTCGCGCCGTCCCTGGCGCGGGCGCCGAACATCCTGCTGACCGGGGCGATCCGGAACGCGGTGATGACCGTGATCGTCTTCTCGCTCGGCCTCTGGCTCTTCGAGCGGAAGACGCCGCGTGAGGCGGGGCTCGCACCGGCGCGCGCGGTGCCGGACACGGTGCGCGGGTTTCTCCTCGGTGCGGCGTTGCTCACCGCGGTCACCGGGGTGCTGGCGCTGGCAGGCTGCTACCACCTGGTCGGGTGGGCGCCGGTGCCGGAGGGCACGACGCGGGGCGCGCTCCTCGGCCGGGTGCTGCTGCTCTTCTTCGCGGTCGCCATCTTCGAGGAGGTGGCGGTCCGCGGCATCGTCTTCCGCCTGCTCGAGCAGGGCATCGGGACCTGGCTGGCCATCCTCCTGAGCGCGCTCATGTTCGGCTTCGGTCACCGGGGAAATCCGGGCGCGAGCTGGGCGAGCAGCGTGGCGATCGCCGTCGAGGCCGGGGCGCTGCTCGCCGCCGCCTACGTCGCCACCCGCTCGCTGTGGGTGCCCATCGGGCTGCACTGGGCCTGGAACCTCTTCGAGGGGCCGGTGTGGGGCGCGCGCGTGTCGGGCAACGACCTCGGCGTCCTCGCCCAGGCGACGTTCCCCGGTCCGACCCTGCTGACCGGTGGAGCGTTCGGGCCGGAGGCCGGGCTTCCGGCGATGGTGCTCGGGACAGCGCTGGCGGTGGGGTTCCTCGTCGTCGCCATCCGCCGTGAGCAGATCGTCACCCCGGGCTGGATGCGCTGGATCGCCCGCCGCCTGCATCGCGACCAGGGTGCGACCTCCGGTCCGGCGCCGGAGCCGGCGGCCGTCGTGCCACCCTCGGCGGTGTGAGCGCCAGTCTGACGGCTGGAGCGGCGTTTTAGCTGGCCTCGCCCACGAAGCGCGCCACCGCTTTCCAGACCGCCTCGAAGTGCTCGCGATCGAATCCGGTCCCGGACGCGACCCAGTCGAAGTGCGGGGGGACGTGGCGTGGCCGGTGGAAGTGCCCGAGCACGTCGTGGTGGTCCGCCCAGACCGCCGAGACGAGCTGACCGCGCACCTGGCTGAGGGTGGGAACGATGCCGTCGTTGGCCCGGTGGTCGGGGATGCTCCCGTACGCGCGACGGAGGAACTTCCGGTGCTCCGGCGAGAGCCGGCGAGGTGGGTCGTCGGGTCGTCCGCGGGCCAGCCGGTACAGGACCACGTAGAGGGCGTGTGTCGTCTGCGCGTACCCGCTCAGCCCGGCGCGAGTGAGCGACCGGATGCCCGGTGGACGCGACCGGGTCACCACCTCGCCATACTGCACGCCCGGCCGATCCGTGGTGGTGGCGTTGAAGAGCTCCATGGTGCGCGGGGCGAGCTGCGGCACCAGCCCCTGGTCGCTGTGGACGCTGGAGAAGAACTCCTCGATGGCCCGGCGGCGCTTGCCGGCGAAGTCGGAGAGCAGCTGGAGGAACAGCTGGTCCACCACTCCGGTCGGGGCGGCGTCCTTCCGGCGGAGCAGCCGCGCCAGCCGCAGCGCCACGCCCACGGGAAGCCGGCCAGTGCGGAGCGAGTACACCGTGGCCAGCGAGAGCAGCTTCAACAGCTGGCTCCCGAACAGCGAGGTGAAGTGCTGGGCGAGCGGCGTTCCGTGATGTGGCGCGGAGACCCCCACCACGGCACAGACCGCCGCCGAGCACCGTCCGACGTCCACGGTGGTGGGGAGGACGGATCCAGGGCTGAGCATCAGCCGGGCGTCGAGCGCCCCGGTGGAGTGGCCGACGATGCTCACCACGCCGCCGCGTTGCTCGAGCAGACGGTGGATCGACTCGGCGAGGAGCGCGGCCCGGCGGGGGAGCGACGACGAGGGCTCGGTGAGCACCACGCGGATCTCCCCGTCGATCCCGGCCGGGGGGCCAACCTCGGCGAGAAGCTCGCGCACGTGCCCGAAGTAGGCGAAGTCGCCCAGGTTGGCGAAGCCGAAGAAGCCCGGGACGAGAACGACGTGGTGAGGTCCGGCCAACCTGGGACGGACCTTAGCGAGCCCCGCGGGTGGGATTCACGCCTCGAGTCAGTCCAGCGTGGCGCCGGGGGCCAGCACCGTGTGGGCCAGCCCGGCCGCCCGGGCCGCCTTCACGAAGCTGCCAATCGGATCCGGGACTTCCGCGTAGCCCGTCCCGGCGTTGCCGTAGTGGATGGGAACGACCCGGCGGGCGCCGAGGGCCTGGGCAACCTCCACCGCTTGCTCGGGGGTGAGCGACATCGGCGCGGGCACCCGGGTGAAGGTGTCTGGCACCCCGTCGGTGGCACCCCATCGGTGCCGGTGCCGGGGCCTCTGCGCGGACGCGGGATTTCAGCGGCCCGTCGTCGACCCCGATCCTGTCGAGCCCGTCCCGGTCGTTCCGGTTCCGGTGCTCCCCGTCGTCCCGGTCCCCGTCCCTGTCGTGTCGGTACCGGTGCCGGTTCCAGTCGAACCGGTGCCGGGGACGCGGTACGTCCCGGTCGGGTCGGTCGAGCCCGGCATCGGCACGCGGTACGTGCCAGTCGTGCCAGCTCCGCCGGTCCCCGTCGTTCCCGAAGTGCCGGTCCCCGTCGTTCCCGAAGTGCCAGTCCCCGTCGTTCCCGAGGTGCCGGTCCCTGTCGTTCCCGAGGTGCCGGTACCGGTTCCCCCGGCTCCGGCACTGTCCGTGCTCCCGGTGCCGGCTGTCCCCGACGTCGACGAGGTCCCGCTGCTGCTCCCGGTCGTGCTGGACTGGCCGATGCCCGTTCCGGTGCTCGGCGCTCCCAGGCCCGTGTTCGGGTTCACGGCGGCCGAGCCGCCCGTGTTCGGGGCCGGCGAGGGCGAGTTGAGCGTCCCATCGCTCCCGGTCGTCGTTCCCGCGCCACCGGTGCCCGAGTACGCGCCGGTGCTGTCACGCGCCGTTCCCGTACCCGGTCCCAGTGCCCCGGTCGACCTCGTCCCGGCCGCGCTCCCGGAGCCGGTATCGGGCGAGGTCGTGCCCGCGGTTCCGGTGCCCATCGGAGCCCCGGCGTTTCCGCCCACCGGTCCTGAGCTCCCGAGCCCCCCTGCTCCGGCGCCCGCCGCTCCGGCCCCCGTGCTCCCCCCACCACCGGACGACTGGGCCACCGCCGTCACCGGCCAGAGCGTCGCCACGCCCGCGAGAAGGCCCGTTCCCACCCACCACCGTGCCGTTCGTTTCATGACCCTCGCCTGCTCCCCCCGTCCATCGATTCAGACCGAAAGGTAGGGCCGCACCCGGGGGGCGGGGACCCCGCCGGCGTTCCGCGCACGCTCGCTCGCCCGTGCTAAGCCCCACGGGGTGGCCGCAGGAAACAGACCCATCCGAAAAATCCTGATCGCCAACCGAGGGGAGATCGCCGTCCGGGTCATCCGCTCCTGCCGGGAGCTCGGCATCCCCACCGTCGCGGTCTATTCGGACGCGGACCGCGTCGCGCTCCATGTCCGGATGGCGGACGAGGCGTTCCGCGTGGGCCCGCCGCCCTCGCGCGAGTCCTACCTCTCGTTCGAGCGCATCCTCGACGCGGCGAAGGCCTCCGGCGCCGATGCCGTCCACCCCGGGTACGGCTTCCTCAGCGAGAACGCCGGGTTCGTCCGGGCCTGCGAGGCGGTAGGCATCGTCTTCATCGGCCCGCCCGCATCGGCGATGGACGCGATGGGCGAGAAGACCCGGGCGCGGGCCAACATGGAGAAGGCCGGCGTGCCGGTGGTTCCGGGCAGCACCGCGCCCTTTCCCTCGCTGACCGAGGCCCGCGCCTACGCCGAGAAGATCGGCTTCCCGGTGATGCTCAAGGCCGCCGGGGGAGGAGGCGGCAAGGGCATGCGGCGGGTCGAGCGCGCGGCCGACTTCAACCCCGCGTGGCGTGCCGCACAGAGCGAGGCGCTCAACGCCTTCGGGAACGACGCGGTCTACCTCGAGAAGTACCTCGAGGAGCCGCACCACGTGGAGATCCAGGTCTTCGCCGACCAGGCGGGGAACACGGTTCACCTGAACGAGCGCGAGTGCTCGGCGCAGCGGCGGCACCAGAAGGTGATCGAGGAGACGCCCTCACCCATCCTCGGCCCCGAGATGCGCGCGGCGATGGGCGAGGTGGCGGTCCGCGCGGCCAGGGCGGTGGGCTACGTCGGCGCGGGCACGGTGGAGTTCCTCGTCGACCGGCACCGCAACTTCTACTTCCTGGAGATGAACACCCGGCTGCAGGTGGAGCACCCGGTCACCGAGTGGGTCACCGGCCTGGACCTGGTCGCCTGGCAGATCCGCGTCGCCCGCGGCGAGCCGCTGGGCTTCCGGACCGAGCCGCCGCGGGGGCACAGCATCGAGGTGCGCGTCTACGCCGAGGACCCGGCTCAGAACTTCATGCCCAGCCCCGGACGTATCACCTATCTGCGCATCCCTTCCGGGCCGAACGTCCGGGACGACTCGGGCGTGTACCCGGGCTACACGGTGCCCACCGTCTACGACCCGATGATCTCAAAGCTCTCGGTCTGGGCGCCGTCCCGGCCCGAGGCCATCGCGCGGATGCGACGCGCTCTCTCCGAGTACGTGGTGAAGGGCATCACCACCAACATCCGTTACCTGCGGGCGATTCTCGCCCACCCCGACTTCGTGAGTGGCAACTACGACACCGGGTTCCTGCCCCGGGCCCACTCCGCGCTGCTCGGACGGCACGACCATGCGCTGGAGGAGGTGGCGCTGCTCGCGGGGGTGGTCGATGCCTACCAGCGCGACGCGCGGCGGCAGCGGAGTCTCGCCCCGGCCGCCGGGCGGAGCGCGGGACCCTCGCCCTGGCGGTCGCGCGCCCGGGGGAGCCGCCGATGAGTGTGTCCAAGCGCTACCTCACCCGGGTGCGCGGCGCGCGAGAGTCGGTTCCGGTGGACATCGAGGACCTCGGCGACGGCACGTACGTCCTCAAGGTGCGCGGGACCAGCCACACCGTGGACGCCCGGGTGCTCGAGCACGGCGCGGTCTCGCTCCTGGTGGACGGACGATCGTACGACGCCGAGCTCGACGAGTCGGGGGACGAGGTCCTGGTCCTGGTCGGCTTCGAGCTGCTCACCGTGGACGTGGCCGACGAGCGGACGGTTCGCTTGCGCGCCGGCGCCGCCGGGTTCAGCGTGAGCGGGAAGGTTCTCATCACCGCGCCCATGCCGGGCAAGGTGGTGCGGGTGCTGGTGGCTCCCGGGGTCGAGGTCACCGAGGGCGAGGGGGTGGTGGTGGTCGAGGCGATGAAGATGGAGAACGAGCTGAAGAGCCCCAAGGCGGGCACCGTGGTCGAAGTCTTCGCGAAGGAGGGCAGCACGGTGGAAGCCAACGCCAAGCTGCTCACCGTGGAGTAGGTCATGTCCGACGAGCGCCGACGGTGGCTGGACCAGGTCTGGGCCAGGGCCCGGACGAAGTCCCCCGAGCGGAAGGACGTCTTCCGGACCACGAGCGAGATCGTCCTCGAGCCGGTGGACGCTCCGGTGAGCCCCGATGCAGGGTACATGAAGACGCTCGGGTTCCCCGGTGAGTACCCGTTCACCCGCGGCATCCAGCCCACCATGTACCGGGGCCGGCACTGGACCATGCGCCAGTACGCCGGCTTCGGAAGCGCCGAGGACGCGAACGCCCGGTACCACTACCTCCTCAAGTCGGGACAGACCGGCCTCTCGGTCGCCTTCGACCTTCCGACCCAGATGGGGCGCGACGCGGACCATCCACGGGCCCGCGGCGAGGTGGGCAAGGTCGGGGTCTCCATCAGCTCGCTGCGCGACATGGAAGTCCTCCTCAAGGGAATCCCCCTGGACGAGGTCTCCACCTCGATGACCATCAACTCCACCGCGGCCATCCTCCTCTCGCTCTACGCGGCGGTGGGCGAGCAGCAGGGAGTGCCGCTGGAGAAGCTCTCGGGGACCGTCCAGAACGACATCCTCAAGGAGTACATCGCGCGCGGCACCTACGTGTACCCGCCGCGTGAGTCGCTCCGGCTGGTCACCGACGTCTTCGCCTTCTGCGCGCAGCGCGTGCCGAGGTGGAACCCGATCAGCATCAGCGGGTACCACATCCGCGAGGCCGGCTCGACCGCGGCGCAGGAGATCGCCTTCACCCTGGGAAACGGCATCGCCTACGTGGAGGCCGCCCGCCGCGCCGGTCTCGAGGTGGACACGTTCGCCGGACGCCTGTCGTTCTTCTTCAACGTCCACAACAACTTCCTCGAGGAGATCGCCAAGTTCCGGGCGGCGCGGCGGCTGTGGGCCCGGGTGATGAAGGAGCGCTTCGGAGCCAGGGACTCCCGCAGCCAGATGCTCCGGTTCCACGCCCAGACCGCGGGCTCGACGCTGACCGCGCAGCAGCCGGAGAACAACGTGGTGCGGGTGGCGCTCCAGGCCATGGCGGCGGTGCTGGGCGGCGCGCAGTCGCTGCACACCAACAGCAAGGACGAGGCGCTGGCGCTCCCCTCCCAGGAAGCGGCGAAGCTGGCGCTGCGGACCCAGCAGATCATCGCCCACGAGACCGGGGTGGCGGAGGTCATCGATCCGTTCGGCGGGAGCTACACCCTGGAGCGGCTCACCGACGAGCTCGAGCAGCGGGCCGACGTCTACCTGCGGAAGATCGACGCCCTGGGCGGGATGGTGGAGGCCATCGCCCAGGGGTATCCGCAGCAGGAGATCCAGGACGCGGCCTACCGTGCCCAGCGGGCGCTGGAGACGCACGAGTCGGTGGTCGTCGGCCTCAACGAGTTCCGCGAGGAGGAGCCGCCACCCGAGGGCCTCCTCCGGGTGAACGAGACGGTGGAGCGGACGCAGATCGCCCAGCTCGAGGCGCTCCGGAAGCAGCGCGACGGCGCCTCGGTCCAGCGCCGGCTCGACGCTCTCCGAGCGGCGGCGAAGGACGAGCGGCAGAACCTCGTGCCGCTCATTCTCGACGCGGTGAAGTCCCTGGCGACGCTGGGGGAGATCTCCGACGCGCTCCGGGACGTGTTCGGAGAGCACCGGGAGCAGGTGGTCCTCTGACCGACCCACTCTTCACCGCAGCTGCCTCCCCAGAAAACAGTACAGGTTCAGCGCCACGAGGTTGAACGGGTCGAGCTCCAGCACCTCGAGGACTTCCTCGAACGCCTGGCGCGTCTTCCGGAGACGACAGAGGAGCTCCGCCAGCTGCAGGTGGAGCGTGGGCGAGCTCTGCCCGAGGGCCTCGGCGTCCTTCAGAGCATCCCGGAGGAACAGCTCCGCCTTCTCCGGGTCCTCGGAGCACAGGTTCTGCGCGGTCTGCACCTTCAGCAGGATCTCGTCCCTGGTCTGAGTCAGCATCGTTCGCTCACCTAACCGCTCACGCCTCCGCCTTTCCGGTCACGCCGAACAGCGGCGCCTGCACCCCGGCCACCGCGGCCTCGGTCTCCGCCTGGGTGGCACGGGCCAGGTCTCCCTGCGCTCGGGCCACCCGGGCCAGGGCCTCGAAGCCCTCGCGGGCCGCCGGGAACAGCGTGGTCACGGCCTCGGCCAGCGCCCGCGCCCGCTCGAGCTGTCCGGTGGCGACCGCGAACCGCACCATGGTGAGGTGCGCCTCGAGGTCCGCCTCCCCTGCCTCGACCAGCACGGCGTAGAGGCGCGGGATGTCGGCATCGTCCGCGGCCCGGGCGGGATCGGCGAGCGCGGCACGCAGCCGTGCCGCCACGTCCTGGAACGCATGGCGCACCGGGAGCGCGAGCGGGTCGGCCCTCACTGCCTTCTTGAGCTCGTCGAATGCCATCTCCAGCTTTCCAGACCGGTCCAGCACGCCGGCCAGCATGTAGTGCACGTAGGCGGAGACGAAGCCGAGCCGCTGGGCCTCGGCGACCACCTCGCGAAACAGCGCCTCCGCCGCCTCCGCGCCTCCTCTGTCGTCCAGCGCCCTCCGGACCTTCCCGAGCAACGCCTCCAGCTGCGTTCCACTCACCATGTCCCAGCTCCCAGCTCGCTCCCGGGGAACCAGGGCGCGCGCACACGTGCCGCGCACGCGTGCCGAGGGAGGGCCCGCGCGGCGGATCTCCGGTTGAACGGTCGCGGCGACGGCGCGGTCCCCACGCGTACGCATCGAGCGCACGGGCCGGGTCCAGTTCGCCACGTGACGTCACCCCGCCATGAGGGACGGGAGACGTCGCCTCACTTCGTCTTGTTCAGAGCCTCGTCGGCGTGCAGCTCGGGAGGCGCAATCATCGTGGCCTCCTTTCGAGCACAGGCAGCTCCGGGGCCGGGGAGCTTGCAGCGCGGCGTGATGCCAGAGCGCCTGCCCGTCTGTCAAACGGCTGCGGAAGTGCTCGGAACGGCTCGCACTGTGCGAAGGTCGCCGGCTCCTCCGACGGGAGAACAGATGGACGCCTCGCTCGCGGGCGACGACGGAACGAAGGTTCGATTCGCCTGGATGCCCCGCCCGGGCACGCTTGGCTTCCACTTGATGCTCTCCGCGGTGGCGCTGCTCATCCTCGGCCCGCTCGGAGGCGTGGCCGGGGCCTACATGGCCTTCACCCTCGGCGTCTTCGTCCCCGGGCAGATCCTCGCTGGCATCCTCGGAAGCGTCATCACCTACCCATACGGCGCCGAGGGCCGTCACGGCGCCAACTACATGCAGACCATGGCCGCCTCCGTCGCCGCGCTCGGTGCGCTGGCGGTCCTCATCCAGGCGGCAGTGTGGCTGGGGATGAAGATGCCCCCGGCCTGGCAGCTGGTCCTATTCCTCACCTGCGTGGGGATGTTCGGTGTCGGGGTGGGGATGCTCTACACCCCCATCCTCGTCGACCGGATGAAGCTCGAGTACCCGTCGGGGCACGCGGTTGCCAACATCATCCGCGCGCTCACCGACCGCACCTTGCTCCAACGCTCGGTGAAGAGTCTCGCCTCCGGCGCCGGACTCGGAGCGCTCGGTGGCTGGCTGATCGATCGCGTCTCGTGGATCGGCGCGAGCGGGCTGTCGATGTCGAACGTGGGTGCGGGGCTCATCGTCGGCTCGCGGATCGCGGTGCCCGCGTCGGTGCTGGGTCTCGTCGGGTGGCTGGTCACCCCCTGGCTTCGGGCGAACGGCTGGCTCGGAGCGAACGAGCCGTTCCGCCGCCTCGGCTTCCTGGTCGGCCTGGCTTCGATCATGGGCGCGGCGGTGGTCGACCTCACCCTCATCGGACGCCAGGCCATCGCCCGGGCCCGGGAGCAAGGTGCCGCGCGTCCAGACAAAGACTCAGGGATGCGCGGCTTTCCAACCCGCATGCTCGTTCTGTGGGTCCTGTTCTGGGCGGGTGCAGTCGTCCTCGTCGCCACCGGACTCATGCACCAGCCGGCGCGCTACATCGTCTTCGCCCTCGCGCTGAGCGTCGTCTTCGTGCTGATCAACGGCATCTCGCAGGGGGTCAGCGATCAGAATCCCATCTCCAGCGCGTTCGTGGTGTCGGTGCTGCTGATGTCGGCGATGGGGCTCCGGAACCCGGTGGTGGCCATCACCGCAGCCACGGTGCTGCTCGTCTGCAGCTCGGTCGGCGTCGACATGCAGCAGGACCGCTCTACCGGGTGGCGACTGGGGACCGATCGCCGCATGCAGTTCTACTACCAGGTGCTCGGCATCGGCATGGGCGCGGTGCTCTGCGTGGTGCTGGCTCGCGTCTTCATGAGCGCCTATCCGGTGCTGGCGGTGAACAGCTTCGACCACCCCGAGGCAAAGGTGGGCCAGTGGCAGTCGGCGATGACCTACAAGCTGGTGGGCGCTATCCGCGGGCTCGGACAGCTCCCCCGATACCAGCTGGTGGCGCTCGAGCTCGGGTTCGTGCTCGGCCTGGTCATCGAGGTGCTGCGGAAGGTCCTGAGGGCCAGCGCCCGCTACCGGGCCTTCATCGAGCGTCCCGGGCCCGGCCCCGCCATCGGCTGGGTCGCGGAGTCGGTTCTTCTCCCCAGCCCCTACGCGTACGCCTTCGGCACCTTCGTCGAGCTGCCGACGGCACTGTGGTTTGGAGCGGGCGGCATCGTTTCCTCGGTGTGGAACACGCTGGGCCGGCGAACGGGCCCGGCCGACCGCGCCGCGACCGACGAGCTCCCGGCCGACATGTCGACCACCTCGCTGGTCGGAGGTGGGCTCATCGCCGGCGAGGCGCTCCTCTACCTGGCGATGGCGCTCATCGGCCTCGGCGCGCTTGTATAGGTCAGGGCGGCCGCAGTCGAGGTCCAGGTCAGGGGTCCTCGGGCACTTATCGTCGGCGAGCTCAGGGCGGCCGCAGTCAGACCGTCAGGCGGCCGCAGTCGAGGTCCAGGTCAGGGGTCCTCGGGCACTTATCGTCGGCGAGCTCAGGGCGGCCGCAGTCAGACCGTCAGGCGGCCGCAGTCAGTGATGCCCTACAGGCTCCTGGAGCTCGCTCAGCGCGGGAGGAGCTTCGAGCGTGCCCATCCGGCGAAGGCAGCCGCCGGCGCCATCAGGAGCGCCGCCGCGAGGTCCAGCCACCGCGGGTTGGATGCTGGCTCGAGCCAGGGGTGGGCCAGCGCCGCCACGGCGATGAGCCCCGCCACGACCAGAGCGTGTGTCAGGGGCTTGCGGCCCGCCATGCTGGCCGCGGTCAGCCCTCCCAGCGCGGCGAAGACCACGCCGTAGGCGATCGCCCCGGCGAGGAATGCTGCCGTCGGCGTCGTCCCCGGGTGCTCGGCGGAGGCAGCGCGGGGCAGCAACGAGCCGATGACGAAGACCCCGAAGCCCACCGCAACGGCCACGATGCTGCGGATCCAGTCCATGCGCGGGCCCTTGTAGCTCGAAGCGACGGCCGGGACCGGAATAGAATCGCGGCGCGAGAGGGAGAGTCCCGGTGAGACGAGGAGTCGCGACAGCGGTCGTTCTTCTCGGCGTCCTGTCGGGCAGTGTGGCGCGCTCCGACCCGGGATGGCGCGAGATCCGGGGACCGCACGTGGTGCTCCGGACCGACCTCGGCCCGGGTGCAGCAAGGGAGGCCGCGCTGGCCGTCGAGCGGTTCCGCGCGCAGATCATCGCCGCCGCCTGGCCGCGAGCGACGTTGCCGGGATCGGATCGCGTCGAGGTCACGGTCTTCGGGAACGGGCTGGACTTCGAGCGGCACTTCGGCCGCAACGTCGCCGGCGTCTTCTTCCACGACGTTCCCCCGTTTGCGGTCATGTACGGGCACCCGGAAAAGTGGGAGCACCGCGCCACCCTCGCGACCCCGGAGACGACGTCCGTCCTCCGCCACGAGCTGGTCCATCACCTCGCGGCCAGCATCTACCGGCGCCAGCCCCGCTGGTTCGCCGAGGGACTGGCCCAGTTCCTGGAGACGGTCCGGACGGGGGAGGATGGCAAGACGGTCGTCGTCGGCGCGGTCAATCTGGATGCGGTGCAGAAGTACCGGGCCTTCCGCAGCCTCCGCGTCGCGGAGGCCCTCGCCTGGTCGGGCACCCTCGACGGAATGCCCGAGGCCACGGTGCACGGGCTCTATGGCCTGAGCTGGCTGATGGTGCACTGGCTCTACAACGAGCGCCCCGCGCAGTTCGATCAGTTTCAGGGCCTGCTGGCCCGCGGGATCGACCCGGACAAGGCCTGGAAGATCATCCTCCCGGGCCTGAACACGCCAGATCTCGACGAGGCGCTGAACCGGTATTTCCAGCACGGGAACTACAAGGAGTACCTCGCCCCGTTCGCCGAGCCCGCGCCCCGCCTCGAGGAGATCCCCCTGACCGAGGCCGACGTGCACGCCGAGCGGGCCCGGGTCGCGATCGCCGCCGCGCGCTCCAGTACCGAACGGTCGCCTCACCAGCAGGAGGCGCAGCAGGAGCTGGCGACCGCCCTCAAGCTCGATCCGGAAGATGCGAACGCGCTGGTGTTGCAGTTCCGGCTGGCGGCCCCGAAGGACCGGGCGGCGATCGCCCGCCGGCTCACCGAGGCGCACCCCGAGGACGGACGCGGGTGGCTCCTGCTGGGCCGGGCCCTGAAGGACTCCGGCCCTGTCGCGGAACGCGAAGCGACCCTCCGCAAGGCGGTGGCGCTCCGTCCGGACGATCCCACTGCCCTGAACAATCTCGCCTGGCTCTACCTGGAGCAGGGGAAACCCACCGAGGCCGGTCCGCTGATCACCCGGGCAATCCAGCTCGCGCCGTACGATCCCAGCACCCTGGACACGCTCGCGGCAGTGCAGGCGATGCTCGGCCGGTGCTCGGAGGCCGTGGCGACGCAGGCCCGGGCGATCGACGCGCTTCCGGAGGGCGTGCCTGCAGCCGGACGGCGCGACTTCCAGGACCGTCTCGAACGCTACCGGACGCGCTGCACCTCCCCGGCAGCACCGGCCGCGAGCGGGGGTTGACCTCCCTCACGGTAGGTGCGCCCCCCGGACGCCGCCCTCTACGGTCCCGGCCCCGGCTGCGGTATGAGTGCCTCCGGATGGCCGGCACCCAGATCTTCGTCCGGAACCGGGAGGGGAAGGTGTTCGGGCCCATCGAGCCGTCCACCGTCGAGCTCCTGATCGACGGCGGCGTGCTCCAGGGCCTCCTGCAGGTCTCGATCGACGGAGAGAAGTACGCGCTGCCCTACCGCTTTCCCGAGCTCCGCGACTTCTTCCCCCGCCACCTCTGGGGAGACGACAACCGGCACGAGGTGCAGCTCGACTCCGCCCCGCCCGAGGGCCCGCCCGCCGCCACGCTGTTCGGCAGCGAGGCGCACTCCGAGGCCCCGGGGATCGCGCCCACGCTGACTGCCGCCGCCCCCGTCGCCCGTCCACCGGTGTCGGCGATCCGTCCGCCCGTCCCCGCTCCCCCGAACGCCGGGGCGCCCGCACCGCCCGTCCTCACCGCGGCGCCGGTCCAGCCACCCACGCCGACGCCACCGCCCGCGCCGGGACGGAGCCCCACCGGCACGTTCCCCGCTCCGCCGGTCATCACCGCCCCGCCGACCCAGCCACAGACGCTGACCCCGCCGCCCCGGGCGGCGATCCCGCTGCAGCCGGAGGATGCCTGGGCCGAGGCCGTGCCCTTCGAGCTCGCCCCGCCCGAAGCCCCCAAGCCGCCGGCCCGTGCGGCCGCGCCGCTCACCTCGACCTTCACCCTCCTCCGCGCGGACCTCGCCGAGACCAACGCCCTCAAGATCTACATCCAGGGCGCCCGCGCCGGCGCGACCGGCTTGTTCTTCTTCGACCTCGAGGACCGCACCACGACCTTGTACATGCGGCGCGGCAACCCCGAGTCCGCCGAGTCCACCCACGCCTCCGACGCGATCGGCCCCTTCCTCGCCGCGCAGCGGCTGGCCACGCAGGAGCAGGTGGCCCGCGCCGAGCGGGAGGCGATCAAGTACGGCAACGACGTGCTCGCGGCCCTCTTCACCCTCGGCGCGGTGAACCCGGGGCTGGTCTTCCCCGCGCTCGCCCAGCGAGCCGCGGACATCCTGCTCCGGGCGTACCTCGCGCCCCGGGGCAGCTTCCGCTTCGAGGCGCTCGAGCTGCCGGGGAGCAAGGTGGTCCCCCTCGGGAACCGCTGGGGTCTGCTGGCCGAGGTCATCCGGCGCGTGCCCTTGCCCGAGCTGAAGGTCCGGCTGATGGACGTCCGCGAGCGACCGGTGGTCCGCCGAAGCGCCGGCGACGCCCTGCCCGACCTCCGCCTCACCGCCCAGGAGACGCGGGCGGTGAGCTACTTCGACGGGACCCGCTCGCTCGCCCACCTCGCCCAGAGCAACGCCGGGGAGATGGACACCATCTTGCGGGTGGCGCTGCTGCTCCGCGAGCTGGACGCGCTCTCGTTCCCCGAGGTCGCCCTTCGTGCGCCGCCCCCCGGGCCGCCCCCACCCCCGGGGGCTGTTCCGGCCCGGCCCACCCCGCCACCGAGGCCGCCGGTCGCGCCCGCGCAGTCCCAGGCGCACCCACCAGCCCCCCCGAAACCGGCCCCGAAGCCCACCGCTCCGGCCACTGCCGCCAGCCCTCGCTCACCGATCCCTGCCATCACCCCCACCGGGCTGGCCTCCCTCCCCCAGGCAGACCCTCCCCGCATCGCACCGATGAGCCCGCCGCCGCGGCGCGCCTCCCCGGGCTTCGCCGCCGAGCTGCGCGCGCTGCAGGCGAAGCTGGAGAAGATCCGGAAGGAGAACTACTTCCAGGTGCTGGGCGTCCCCGAGAACGCCGATACGGCGATGGTCAAGGCGGCCTACTTCAAGCTCGCCAAGCTCTTCCACCCGGACACCGTCCCGCCCGAGGCGCCGCCCGAGCTGGGCAAGGCGAAGGCGGAGATCTTCGCCGCCGTCGGGGAGGCGAACCGGGTGCTGGCCGACGACGCCTCCCGTACCCGGTACAAGGAGACGCTCGCCGAGGGGGGGCCGGCCGACGTCGACGTTCAGGCGGTGCTCCTGGCCGAGGACACCTTCAACAAGGGAACGGCGCTGGTCCGGGCCCGCCGCTTCCCCGAGGCGGTGAAGACCTTCGACGACGCCATCGCCGCCAACCCCCGCGAGGGCGAGTTCTATGCCTGGCGGGGATACGCGCGCTTCTTCACCATCCAGGACAAGAAGGTGGCGATGGTCGAGGCGCTGCGCGACCTGAACCAGTCGCTCAAGCTCAACGAGCGCTGCGCCCCGGCGCACTACTTCATGGGCCAGCTGTACAAGCTCACCGGCGACCCGCCGACCGCGCTCAAGCACTTCAAGCGCTGCGTGACCCTGGATCCCCAGCACGTGAATGCGCAGCGTGAGATCCGGATCGCCACCGAGAAGAAATGAGATGGGCCTCGACGGGAAGCAGCGCCGGAGGCTCCGGGCCCTCGGCCATCATCTCGCGGTGGTGGTGCAGGTGGGCCACGAGGGGGTCACCCCCGGCGTGCTGGCGGCGCTGGAGCAGGCGCTCTTCGACCACGAGCTGGTGAAGGTGAAGCTCTCCTCCGAGGACCGCGAGGCACGGAAGGAGCAGGGCCAGGCACTGGCCAGCGGGACCGGTGCCGAGGTGGCCCAGGTGCTCGGACGCACCGTCCTGTTGTACAAGGCGGACCCCGACCAGCCACGCATCGAGCTCTGAGCAAGGAGCACGATGAGCAGAAGCCCGCCCGGCTCCGTCACTGGGGCATGCCCAGGGAGGGTCCGCAGCGACGGCACCACCACCTGCGTCAGCACGCCGAACTACTCGCGCTGCACCGGCGAGTGACGCCCGAGCTCCCGGGCGAAGCGCTCGCGCATCGCCGCCGCCACATGGACCGCGTCCATCCCGAGCGGGAACTCCACCGGGTCCAGCACCCGGACGCGGATGTCCACCCGAGGCGCCATCCAGGGTCCGTCGCCCACCACCAGCGCCCGGGTGCCGGACAAGAGCACCGGGACCAGCGGCACGTGCTCGTCCCGGGCAAGGAGGAACGCCCCGGGCTTGAAGTGGAGCAGCGCCTCGCCCGGCGCGTACGTTCCCTCGGGGAACATCAGCACCGCCATCCCCCGTCGCAGCCAGCCCCGGCACTCCTCGAGCATCGACCGCGTCGAGTGCGGCCGCCCGCGCTCCAGCCGCACGTAGCGCAGCATCGACATCGTCCAGCCGAGCAGCGGCAGCGAGAACAGCGAGGCCTTGGACACGAACTTGAAGGGCCGGTGGAGCCCCATGCACGCCGCCACGTCGGCGAGCGACTGGTGGTTCACCACCAGCACCGACGCGCCCCGGGGAATCCGTTCCCGCCCCTGCACCCGCACCCGCCAGAGCGGGTTCGCCCTGAGGTATGCGTGGCAGGACCGGCAGACGAATGCGTGCAGCACCCGCCGGTCCGGGTCGAAGGGAGCGGTCACCAGGAACACCAGCGTCGCCAGGACGAAGAGCAGGGGCATCGTCAGCGCGACCAGCAGCCAGAAGGCCACCGTGACCGCGACGCTCGCCGGCGACGGACGGACGCTCACGTCTTGGCCGCGATGCGCGCGCCCACCGCCATGCCGTAGGCCACCTCCAGCCCGCCGTCGACCACCAAGGTCGTCCCGTTCACGTACCCGGCAGCGTCACTGAGCAGCCAGGCGATGGGGCGGGCGATCTCCTCGGGGCTGGCGATGCGGCCTGCGGGCACCTGCGACTCGACCGCCTCGGCCAGCGCGTCCCAGGCCGGGCCCATGTAGAAGCGCGAGCTGTCGGTGTCGATGTACCCAGGGTTCACCGCGTTGACCCGGATCCGGTCCGCCGCCAGCTCCGCGGCGAGGTACTTCACCAGCACCTCCATCGCCCCCTTCATCGCCCCCAGGAAGCCGTGGAAGGGCAGCGGCATCCGGCTGTCCATCCCCGAGACCGCCACGATGCTGGCCCCCGCGCGCCCCCGCATCAGCGGGACCGCGAGCTGGGCCAGCAGCACCAAGCTCTTCACCGTCACCGCGAAGGTCTTGTCCATCTGGTGCGGCTTCATCGCCAGGAGCGGGATGAATGCCGTGCTCGCCGCGTTGGCCACCACGGCGTCCAGGCCACCAAAGGTCTCCCTCGTCCGGGCGAGCACCGGCTCCAGAGCGTCCGGCTCGAGCTGGTCGGCGCGGAGCACGAGCGCCCGCCCACCGAGCGAGCCCACCTCGGCCTCGAGCGAGCGCGCCGCGTCCTCGTCGCGGCGGAAGGTCGCCACCACGTCCCAGCCCTCGCGCGCGAGGAGCAGGCAGACCGCGCGGCCCACCCCGCGGGAGCCTCCGGTCACCAGCGCCACCCGGTTCGCCATGGCCGCCTTCGTAGCAGACCCGACCGCGGTCCGGTGCAATCGGCCGCCCCACTTGAGCGTCTGCCAGATCGATGGGACTGCTGCACGGACTCTGGCTACTGGTGGCAGGTGCGCTCGGCGCGGCGACGGTCGTCGCCCGGGACCGTCGCGGGGCGCGGGTACTCCGGGAGCTGGAGCCCTACCAGGGCTGGATCGGCGTGGCGAGCGCGGTGGTCGGCGCCTGGCGGCTGCTCTGGGCACTGCTCGAGCTTCCGGTGCTCCGGTGGTTCAACCACTGGCTGCTCCGTGCGCTGGACGGGGCGCTGCTCCTCTCACTCGGCCTGGTGCTGGGGGTGGGCATCTTCCGGAGCTGGATGAGGAGCCCGAGGGCGCAGGCCACCCTGGATGGCTGGACGCGCAAGCTCCAGCCCTACCGCGAGAAGCTCGGAGTCACCGCGATGGTGCTCGGCGCCTTCCTGGTGCTCCGCGCCATCTTCTGAGGCTCACCCGGGAGTTTCCGCGGGGTCGGGATGAACCGCGCCCCGGGTCTGGTTAGCATCGGGGCCACTCCATGTACGTGCTCCGCATCGCGCTGTTCCTGGCCATCGTGCTGCTGGTCTTGGTCGGGGGACACGTCTACCTGTACCGCCGGATGTTCCGGGACACGACCACCGACCGGCGCATCCGCCGCGTGGGAGCCCTCGGCCTGGCCATCGCCGCCGCCTCGCTCTTCCTCGCCCGCGCGGTCTTCGCCCGCTTCCACACCCCGTGGGGGGACGCGCTGGCCTTCGCTGCCTGGTGCTGGATGGGCGTGGGCCTGTACCTCGGGATGTCCCTGGCCGCGTTCCATCTCTGGCGGCGGGTGGACGGATGGCGGCGGAGCCGGTCCGGGGCGCCGCCGGTGTCGGCCGAGCGGCGGCAGTTCCTCGCCCGTGCGGCAGTCGGCGGTGCCGGGCTGGTGGCGGCAGGCTTCGGCGCCTACGGCGTGCGGCGCGCGTTCGGGCCGCCGGTCATCGACGAGGTCGCGGTGCGGCTGCCGCGGCTCCACCGCGCGTTCGACGGGCTGCGGATCGTCCAGGTGAGCGACGTGCACATCGGCGACGTGCTGGGGCGGCCCTTCCTCGAGGACATGGTGCAGCGCTGCAACGCGCTGAAGCCCGATCTGGTCACGGTGACCGGGGACCTGGTGGACGGCCCCGTGGAGCGCCTGGGGCCCGCCATCTCGGCGCTGCAGCGCCTGCGCTCGCGGTGGGGTACGTACTTCATCACCGGCAACCACGAGTACTACTCGGGCGACGTGGAGTGGTGCGCGGCGCTCGAGCGGATGGGCCTCGCCGTCCTGCGGAACCGCATGGTCACGCTCCGCGACGGGGACGCCCGGCTCGACCTGGTGGGCGTGGACGACTACGGACAGAAGGACCGGCCGCGGGGCTGGGACCTGGAGGCGGCGGTGGCCGGACGCGATCCGGAGCACCCGGCGGTGCTGCTGGCCCACCAGCCGCGGGCAGTCGAGGACGGGCTGGAGAAGGGCATCGGGCTGCAGCTCTCGGGGCACACCCACGGCGGGCAGATGTTCCCCATCACCGGGCTGGTCGCGGCGCTGTGGACCTACTCGGCGGGGCTCTACCGCGTCGGCGACGCGCACCTGTACGTGCACCGCGGCACCGGCTTCTGGGGTCCGCCGATGCGCATCGGCAGCCCTCCGGAGATCGCCGCGATCACCTTGATGGCCTGATTCCTCACGGCGACTCCTCGCGGCTCACTTCGGTGCGGCGGCGGTCCTCGGGGCCACCACCCTCACCACCGCGGTCGAGCCGGGGATGCGCTCGCCCTGCAGCGGCTCGACGCGGCCCCCGAGGCATTGACCGAGGAATGCCTCGGCGCGAGCGGTGAAGTCCATCGCGTTCTCCGGCCGGGCGAAACCGTGACCCTCGTCCGGGTAGACGACGTACGTCACCCCGAGCCCGTGCTTCTCCAGCGCGGCGACGATCTGCTCCGACTCCGCCTGCTTCACCCGGGGGTCGTTCGCCCCCTGTCCGATGAGCAGCGGGACCTTGATCTTCTCCGCCGAGAAGAGCGGCGACGCCGACTCGAGCAACTGCTTGTCCGCGGGGTCGTCGATGTTCCCGATGCGCCGGTCGAACATCGCCCGCATCGGCTTCCAGTATGGCGGGACGCTCCTCAGCAAGGTGAAGAGGTTCGATGGGCCCACGATGTCCACTCCGCATCGGAAGGCGTCGGGGCTGAACGCTGCGGCGGCCAGCGTGGCGTACCCGCCGTAGCTCCCTCCCATGATCGCCACCCGTCCCTTCTCGGCCACCCGCTCCTTCACCGCCCAGTCGACCGCGTCGAGCAGGTCGGTCTGCATGTCCTTGCCCCACCGCCTGTTCCCGGCGTTGAGGAACCTCCGCCCGTAGCCTGTGCTCCCGCGGTAGTTGACCTGCAGGACGGCGTACCCACGGTTCGCGAGCCACTGTCCGTAGGGAGAGAACTTCCAGTGGTCACGCCCCCATGGGCCGCCGTGGACGAAGAGGACCATTGGCCCGGCAGCGCTCGCACCGACCGGTCGGGTCAGGTAGCCACGAAGCCTGAGCCCGTCGCGCGCGGGGAAGCTGACCGGCGTCATCTCTGCCAGCGGGGCCGACTCGAGCTTCGGCCGGTCGAGGAAGAGAAGCTTGCCCTGCAACGAGGCCCGGTCGAAGGAGAGGTAGCGGGTGGGCCCCTGCGGGTCCCGGAACGCGACCACCCAGCTCCGGTCCGCACGGTCGCGCGAGACGACCTCGGGAAAGCCGCGGGCCAGGTGCGGGAAGATATCGAAGTCCTTCTTCACCGTCGGGTCGAGCAAGGTCCAGGTCGGCAGCGCGGGCTCGAACACCACCCCTTCGACCACGTGACGGGTCGGGTGGACCGAGACCTCGGAGGGATCCACCTCGGGGTGCGAGGCAAGTACCTTCTCCGGACCACCGGACAGCGCGCGCTGGACCACCCGTCCGGTCTCGCCGCCCGCGCTGGTCACGTACAGCACACCCTTGCCGTCCGCGGTCAGATCGAGCAGCTCCACATGTTCGTCCGGGCCCACGCGGGTGAGGGTGCGCCAGGACGCCTTCGTCGAGTCCCGCGCGAGGATCTCCTCCCCGCCATCGGCGCGGGTCGCAGCGGCGGCCTTCACCACCAGGTCGTCTGTGGCCGCCCACTGGGTGACGGTTCCCGGGTTCCTGGTGTCGAGCATCACCCCGCCGGTCCGCAGGTCCACCCGGTACACGTCGAGGCGCGCGCGGTCCGCGAGGTTCAGGGCCACCAGGACCTCCGAGGGACGGCGCGGGCTGTCGGCGACCAGCTCGGCGTGCACCCCGTCGAAGGGCGTGAGGTCGCGGACCTGCCTCGACTCGAGGTCGACCTTGTAGACGTGCCAGTCCTCGTTGCCCTTCACGTCCTGGATGTAGAGGATGGTCCGAGAGTCCTGACCCCAGAGGAATCGGCGGATCGGCCGCTCCCGGTCGGCGCTCACCGGGGTGGCATCGTCCTTCCCGAGCGTCTGCACCCAGACCTGGAGGACGCCCTTGTCCGGCTGGAGCCAGCCGAGCCGCTTCCCGTCGGGGGAGAGGGCCGGGCTGGTCCGCTCGGGGTTTCCGAACAGCACCTCGCGGGGGATGAGCGGCGTCTCGGCGCGGGAGGCCAGCGCCGCGAGGAGGACGGAGAGAGCGAGCCGACGCACGGGGGTCCGGGCCATGGAGCCCCGCGTTCTAGCGCAAGAGCCGCCACTGGCGCGGTCCGCCGGTTCGTGGCAAGGCGTCGGGCAGCGCGTGCGCTCCGAAGCCCTCCGATGGTGGCCGGCGTGGCTCCTCGTCGCTGGGGGCCTGCTCGCGCTCGGCACCCGGTTCGTGGACCGGGACCTGGTCTCCTACGTCCTCGACGAGCCGCAGCTGCAGGACGCCGCGGTGCGGGACGCCCGGACCGGGCACTGGGCGTCCATCTCGGTGCTCCGGGGAACGCGCGGCGTGCGCTATGGACCTGCGCCGCTCTGGTTCTACACCGCGGTGCACCGGGTGGCGGGTCCGCGCCCGGAGGTCGGCATCCTCGCCGCGGGCCTCTTCCTCACCGGGGCGACGCTCGTGCTGGCGTGGGTGCTCGCCCGCCGGTCGCAGGCCCCCCCGCTGGTCCTCGCGGTGGCGCTGTGGCTCGCTGCGGCCTCGCCGTTCGCATTCCTGTGGAGCCGGCAGGGCTGGGACAACCCGCTGCTCGCCGGGTTCGTCGCGCTCACCGTGGCGGTTCTGGCGCGGAACGGGCCGGTCCGGGCAGGGACGGCGGCGCTGGCCGGCGTGCTCGTCGGGCTCTCGCTGGGGACCCATCTCATGGCGGTGCCGCTGGCGATCGCGGTGGGGCTGGTCGTCCTCGGCGAGCGACGCGGCTGGCGAGACCGGCTCGTCCCGCTCGGGACGATGGTGCTGGTCGCCGGGGTGGTGCTGCTTCCCTATGCGCGGGCCCTCCTCCACGAGGCCGCCGCGCCGGCGCCCGTTGCCGCGGTCGGCCTCGGGGCGCGCCTGGAACGGGCGCTCGAGGCGCTGGTGACCCCCGCCGCACACACCGCCGGCCTCGGGCTCGCCTACTTCTTCGACGCGGACTGGACCCGGTTCACCTCCGAGCGGTGGGCAGCCGCGGCCCTTCCGCTCATCGGTCCCGTCGTCGCGGTGGTGGTTGGCCTGGGCACTCTTCTCGGCCTGGTCCTCGGGCTGCGCGCGGCGTCGCCCGGCCTCCGGCGCGTGGCGCGGCTCGGCCTCTGGACCTGGGGGCTGCACGCCGCGTTCCTGGGTCTGCTCGCGCTTCCTCCCGAGCCGCACTACCAGCAGCCGGTGCTGTGGGTGCCGGTGGCCGGATGGGCGCTTGCGGTGGCGACGCTCTGGCCGCGGCGCCCCCGGGCAGCCCTGGCACTCGCCGGTCTCGCCCTCGGCGTGGGCCTCTGGGGGCTCACGCTCCAGCGGACCTGGATGGGCTGGATCCGCGAGCAGGGGGGGACCCGCGGCATCCACTACGGGTTGACGCTCGGAGCCCAGCGGGCCGCCCTGGCCGAGGCCTGCAGGGCATCGACGCCGGGCATCGCGCTCGAGCTCCAGATCCTCGCCTTTCCCGAGAGCTTCCGTTCCCTGGCGCGCACCGAGCCGGCCTGTCTCCGCCACCGGGTGGAGGTCTGTGGCGCGGTCTGCGCGGGCCTCGCCCCCGGATGGAGCATCGCCACCCTGCAGTATGTCGGCCCTGGCGCACGGCTCGCCCCGGTGCAGCTCCGGAGCCGCTGATGGAGGAATCCCATGAGAGTGACGCATGGCCGGTAAGCCGCGGTGCGGCTGGGTGACGGACGAGCCGCTCTACATCCGATACCACGACGAGGAGTGGGGGCGGCCGGTCCACGACGACCGGACGCTCTTCGAGTTCCTGGTGCTCGAGGGTGCGCAGGCCGGACTGTCGTGGTCGACGATTCTCCGGAAGCGCGAAGGCTACCGGCGGGCGTTCGCCGGGTTCGACCCGGAGCGGGTGGCGCGCTTCCGCCCGGCGCGCATCGAGGCGCTGCTCCAGGATCCCGGCATCGTGCGCAACCGGGCCAAGGTGACGTCCGCGGTGGAGAACGCGCGGGCGTTCCTGGAGGTACAGCGAGAGCGTGGCTCCTTCGAGGCGTTCGCCTGGAGCTTCGTGGGGGGCAAGCCCATCCGCCGCCGGCCCAGAACGCTGAAGCAGGTGCCCGCGACGACCCCCGAGTCCGACACCCTCAGCAAGGCGCTCCGAGCGCGAGGCTTCCGCTTCGTCGGTTCCACCATCTGCTACGCGTTCATGCAGGCGTGCGGGCTGGTGGATGACCACGTCCAGGGATGCTTCCTGGCCGCGAGGCGCTGAGCCCCGGTGCCCGCCCGCCCCTGGAGCGGACGATTCCCCCGGTCAGCGCCGGGCGAGCTGGGCCAGGAACTCCACCGCCTGCGCCTCGGCCCAGAAGCGCGGGCGCACAAGGCTGCCGGCGAGAAAGCCCACGTGCCCGCCCCGGGCCGTGCGGAGGAGCTGGAGGTGCGGATTCTGGATGGACGCCGGCAACGTCTCCCGCGGAATCATCGGATCGTCCTCGGCGCTGATGCAGAGCACCGGCCGGCGGATGGATTCCAGGAGGGGGCCGGAGGAGGCGCGCGCGTAGTAGTCGTCCGCGTCGCGGTACCCGTTGCTCGGCGCAGTGAAGGCATCGTCGAAGGCGTGAAAGGTCCGGGCGCGGCGGACACCCTCCGGCGAGAGGCCGGAGGCCGGGTGCTCGCGAAGCTTGCCCAGGGCCTTGCTCCGCAGGGTCCTCAGGAAGAAGCGGCGGTAGATGGCTCCGCCACTCCAGGGCGCGTCGAGCGCGCGGGCGCAGGCGGCGAGGTCGAAGGGCGTGCTCACCGCCACCGCGGCGTCGATGGGCGCGTCGGTCCCGGACTCGGCAAGGAGCTTGAGGAGCGCGTTGGCCCCCAGCGAGTAGCCGATCGCGAACAGCGGCCCCCGGACCCCGGCGTCGTGGATGCGCCTGGCGACCAGGCGCGGATCCTCGGTCTCGCCCGAGCAGTAGGACCGGAGCGCGCGGTTGGGCTCCCCGCTGCAGCCCCGCCAGGCCATCGCCACCGCGCCCCAGCCCCGACAGGCGATCTCGTTGAGCGTCGCGCGCACGTAGCCGGAGCCCGGTGTGCCCTCGAGGCCGTGCAGGACCAGCACGTGGGGGACCTCCGGCGGAGCGTCGAGCCAATCGAGGTCCAGAAAGTCTCCGTCGTGCGTGTCCACGCGCTCGCGCCGCAGCGGTGGAGGACGGGGCCGGCGGATGAGATGGGCGAGCAACGTCTGTCGCTGTGGTCCGGCGGCACCCCACGCGGGCCGGAAGGGGTCGGTGGGGGTGAACGGCGCCTCCGCGCGCCGGGCCTCGGTGCCCGGAGCGGACGGAGTCTGCCCGGTCATCAGCTGCGCTCCGGCACCCGGGCGTCGGGCTGGCGGGCCTCGGGCGGGGACACCGCCCCGGCGTCGACCGCCTGCACCGACTCGAGCGCCTCCGCCACCGCGGACACCTCGCTGGAGAGCGTGTCCAGGCTCTGCCGGAGCCGGTCGGCCGCCGCCTTCTCCTGTCCGGCCTCGGCGTTGGAGCGGACGGCCAGCACCTGGGTATGCAGCCCCTCGAGCGTGTACAGCAGCCGGGTGCGCTCGGCCTCCAGGCGGGAGGCCGCGGTGAGCAGAGAAGCGCGCTGGCTCCGCTGCTGGTCGAGCGCCTCCAGGGCCTGGCCGAGCCGCTGCCGGGTCACCGCGTCCTGCTCCGAGGCCAGCCGCTGCTGCAGCGAGTCGCGCTCGGACTGGAGGCGTGCGTCGTCCTCGGGCCGAGCCAGCGCGCGGATCTCGCGCTCCCGCCGCTCGAGCGCGTGGACTCCATCCCGCAGCGCCTGGACCGTCTCCTCGGGACGCTGGACGATTTCCCGGAGAACCGGGGGAGCGCTCTGGATGTCAGCGAGGAGCTGGTCGCAGAGGGCGTCCACCCGGGCGAGCCGGGCGTCCACGCCGGTGTCGTCGCGCACGGCCTCGCCTTCCACTTCGGGCCCGCGGCGGCCGATGAGCCGTCGGCTCCCCTCGAAGATCATCCACAGGGCGATGAACAGCAGCCAGAACGGGGCACCATCGACGACGAGGATGGTGAGCGCAGCGGCGCCGGCGAGCAGGAATGCCCCGCTCCGTGGGCTCCGGCGCCGGGCCCCGCGGCGGGCGGCACGGCGTTCGCGGCGCTCCTGACGCCGGGCGGCGCGGCGCGCACGACGGTCGTCCTCCACCGCCAGCGCCCGCTGCATCCGTCGTACGTCCGCCTCGAACCGGTCGCTCACGTCTGTCCTCGCCCCGTGGGCGACCGAATCTGCCGGTCCGGCGGCCGCGGCGCCAGCCTTCCTTCGAGGGGTCGGTCACGAGGTGTCTGGCACCCCGGGGGCCGCACCCCGGGGGCCGGGCTCCCTCAGTGCGCGTGGCGGTGATGCGCGTCGGACACGTGCGCGTGGGCGTGCGTCAGCGGCGCGTGACGATGGGGATGCGCGTGCGGCGTGGTGGGGTCCACGCCGTCCGGATGTGGATGCTGGTGGTGCGCGTCGTGCACGTGCCGGTGGCTGTGCTCCAGCACCTCGTGGGTGTGCTCGTGCCCGTGCCGCTCGCGGACGAGGATCGCCACTCCCACCACCATCGCCGCGCCCGCCGCCAGCTGCAGGGCACCCAGCCGCTCGCCCAGCACCGGCACCGAGAGCAGCGCCCCGGCGAAGGGCGCGGTGGCGAAGAACGCCGCCTCCCGGGCCGCCCCGAGCAGCCGCAGCGCGAACGCATCGAGCAGCACGCTCGCCCCGTACGCCAGCGCTCCGAGCGCCAGCGTCGAGACGGCCACCCGCCCGCCGGGGAGCCGCTCGCCGAGGAGCAGCGCCAGCGAGACCATCCCGGTGCCCGCGCCCAGCGTCTTGGCGATGACCAGCTGCCACGGATCCTTGCCCGCCAACCCCTGGGTCAGGTTGTTGTCCAGGGCCCAGGCGCCACACGCCGTGGCGAGCAGGAGCACGCCCGAGAGACGGGTCGATTCCGCGCCCCCGCCGGGGAGGGCGAGAAGGCACGCACCGCCGAACACCAGCGCCGCGCCGAGCGCCGAGCGCCGACCGAGGTGCTCGCCAAAGAGCGTGAGCGCCACCAGCACGGTGAGCGGCCCCTCGAGGTTGAGCAGCAACGCCCCGCTCACGCCCGAGACGCTCCGCAGCCCGTGCACCAGCGCGAGCGGGCCGACGACGCCGCCCAGCAGCACGATGGCCAGCACCCGGGGGAGGTCTGCCCGCCCCAGGCTCGCCTCCACGATGCGGCGCCGCGCCAGGAGCTTCACCGTGCCGACCGCCAGCCCCCCGCCGAGGTAGAGCAGGCCCGCGAGCAGCAGCGGCGGGACCTCGGGAAGGAGCCGCTTGGTGATGGGAACGCTCGCCCCGAACAGCACCGCGGAGGCGAGCCCCGAGGCAGCACCGAGGAAGAACGGACGCGCGGTCTCGGCCATGGTCCTGTCGGCGCAGCCTACCCTCCGGAGGTTAGGGGCGCCGCAGCCTCCGCGGCCGGCCCAGCCGGATCCCCTCGGCGCGTCTCGGCCGAGGCACCGCCGGCCCAATCGGGTCCGGGCACACCGACCTCAGCCGGCACCGGCCGCACTCCGCGCCCGACCACACCGACTCGAAGAGCGCGGTGACCCGGTCCACCGTGTCGAAGTCCTCGGTCACCACGCCCAGCTCGAAGTTTCTCGTGTCGGGGTGCTTCGCTCCGAGCCCGGCACCGGTCAGGTTGGCGCTGCCGAGGTAGAGCCAGGCACCGTCTACCCGGACGCACTTGAAATGGACCCGGGGGCAGATCTTCAGCTGGAGCCCACCCTGGACCAGCGTCCGCGAGCGATCGAACGCGGCACGAAATGGTCGGCTCGGCAGCTCGGCATGCAGCAGCCGCAGCTCCACCCCGCGCCGGGCCAGCGTCCGGAACAGCGCCAGCACCGGGGCGAAACGCCCCCCCGGCTGCTGCTCCACCATCATCGCCTTGACATTGGCGGTGGCGATCCACACCGACTCGCGGGCCTCGGCCATCTTCTCCAGCACCACGGTGCGGTACAGGTCGGCTCCACTCAGGAGCTCGGCCACGATGGGTCGGGGCGGGGACGTGGTTGTCCTGGCTAGCACGGGACCCTGATGCCCACGCGCCGGTCCCTCGAAAGGCGTACGCTCCGGGGCCGCCGTGGAGCTCACCGTGGTCCCCCACCCGCTGCTCGCGCTGCGCGCCTTCGTGACGCAGTTCCCCGCGCCGCTGGGAAAGCTGCCCCTCGACGTCTACCGCGACCTGCTCGCGCCCGGCGCGCGCGGGCCCGTCCAGGGGAGCGAGGAGGTGCGGACCGCCATCCGCGACCTGCTCCGGCACGGCGGGTACAAGCCCACCGGCCGGGGGAAACCGGCGTCGGAGTACCTGGTGCGCGCCGCCGGCGAAGGGAAGCTCACCCCCATCAACGCCGCGGTCGACGTGGGCAACGTGGTGGCGCTCCACTCGGGCATGCCGATCAGCGTGGTGGACGTGGACCGGCTCCGTGCCCCCGTCCGGGTGGACGTCGCACCCGCCGGGACCCGCTATGTGTTCAACTCCTCGGGTCAGGAGATCGACCTGGAGGGCCTCCTCTGCCTGTTCGACGCCGAGGGGCCGTGCGCCAATGCGGTGAAGGACTCGGCCCGCACCAAGACCTCCGACACCACGACCACCACCCTCACCCTGGTGTGGGGAGCGCTGGCCGCGGGAGACGTCGACCAGGCGGTGGGCTGGGCCTGGGAGCTGCTGGGCCGCGTGGGGGCGACGGTGGACCTGGTGGAACTCGCCACCACCCCGGGCGCTAGTACATCTCGCTGAGCTCGACGGACCGCGTGTCCTTGAAGCGGTGCTCCAGCGCGCCGAGCACCGCGCGCGCCCGGGCCGCGACCCGGAACAGGGTCGCGTCCAGCACCTCGATGCGCATTGCCAGCTCTCCGGGCGCATCGCCCACCCTGGGAGCCCGCGCCCAGCCGTCGAGCCGGACGTCCACCGGAGTGCGGAGCACTGCGGCGAGCGCCTTCAGCTGCTCCCACGACAGCTCCAGACCGAACTTTCGGGAGGAGGCCTGCGACTCCAAATCTTTGAGGCCCGCCGGCCACACCGCGCTCACCTCGTCGCGGGCCTCGATGTACCGGAGCGTCCAGATCAGCCGCGAGGCAGGAGGGTCCGCCAGGCGGAGGATCTCCTCCAGGCTGCCGGCCAGCTTGCCGTGCTCGTCAGTGTCGAAGATCTCGAGGGCGCGCATCCCGTGAAACACGAGAGGTTAGCCGGGAACCGGCGAGAGTCCGCGTCGGTGGAGCGCTGGACTGAACGCCCACCTGCGCCGCACACCTCGCACCTGCCCCGGCGTCCCACTCAGAAGTTGACGGAGCCCCGGACGTAGACGCTGCGCCCCGGCGCCCAGTGGCTTCCGTTGAAGCCGTTGGCGATCCGGTACGCGTACTGGGCGTCGAAGAGGTTCACCACGTCGATGGCCAGCGTGGGCCTGAGCGGAAGATTCACGAATTCGTGTGCCAGCGTCAGGTCCACCCGGACCCACCCCGGCACGTGGCTCAGGTTGTCGGCGCCGGTGCGGAGCCCGCTGGCGTAGGAGACCAGCATCGAGACCATCGTCGGCCCATCCCGGTAGTTCGCCCCGGCATTGGCGGTCCAGGTCTGCGAGTGATCGAGCGTCTGCCACTCGTTGTTGGCCAGGTCGGCCGGGTCGAACAGGTACTGGGCCGTCGCGATGCCCTTGCCTTGCGCCGTGCCGAACGAGAGGTTCCCGAAGGCGGTCAGCTTCTGGGTGATGATCCAGTCCGCGGTGGCCTCGATGCCGCCCGCCCGCCCCTCGGAGAAGTTGTACGGGGTGGTGATGCCGGTGTTGCCCACCTCGGTCTCGTCGAGCTGGTCGGTGGCGAGCTTGCCCCAGAGAGTGAGCCCGAGCGTCAACGCGGGCACCACCCGGGCCCGGACGCCCACCTCGGCGTAGCGATCCTTCTCTGGACGCAGGTCATAGGGGATGGGCTGGCCCGGCTGCACCGTTCCCGTCAGACGGGCGCCGGCCGCGGCGTCGGTCACCGAGGGAGGGACCCAGAGGAGACCGAAGAAGGCGTGGGCCACCACGTCCGGGGTGAACGCCCAGGCCGCACCGATCCGGGGGCTCACCCCGACGTCGGTCTTGCTCTCCGCGCCCGCGCCCGGCGTCGCACTCTGGAAGTCCACCCTCAGGCCCCCGGTCAAGGTGAGCTTCCCCAGGGTGAAGCGGTCCTGCGCGTACGCCCCGCCGCTGGTGGCGGTGGGGTCGTCCGCGCCCTGCCCGATCCGGACCAAGTCCGGAGGCGGCACGAGCTGGCGCTGGTACGCGTCGTACGCCGTGTTGCCCCAGAGCTGATCCAGGCTCAGGCCGAACTTCAGGGTGTGCTGGTCCCCGAGGCGCTGGAGGTAGTCGGCGACCATGCCGGCGTGGTCTGCGCGGCGGTTGACGTTGCTCACTCCGGGGCAGTCGTCCTGCGTCCCGCCCGCCGGACAGACCTGCGTCGAGTCGAGCGCGTGCTCGGGATCCCCGAAGAACTTCGCCGCCGAGTGCCGGACGTAACCCGCGATGCGCAGCGATCGCGCGGCGTCGAAGTCGTGCCGGTAGGAGACGATGCCGAAGAGGTCGTTCTCGGTCTCGCTCTGCTGGGTGTCGGGCGGAAAATACGGCGGCGGCGGGTTCCCGAACTCGTCGGGCGTGGTGTTCCCCGGCTGCAGCGTGGGGTCGATGGGGATCTGGAACCGGTCGTGCGAGTAGCTGAGCAGCGTCGACACGTGGTCGCGGTCGTTGAGGTCCACGTCCACCTTGGCGAACACCCGGCCCTGCTGGGCCTTGTCGTTCAGGTACGTCGTCGGGTTCGGCGGGTCCAGACCGCGGTTGGTCCAGTTGAGGCTCCCGCCGACCAAATACGAGACCGCCCCCAGCTTCTGTCCCCAGTATCCGCCGGGGGTGACGGTGTCGAAGCTGCCGTAGAGCAGGTCCAGCCGCCCCTCTCCCTCGGGCGGCGGGCGGCGCGAGTTGAGGTTCACCACCGCCGACAGCCGCTGTCCGTACTCGGCCGGGAGCCCGCCGGTGATGACCTCCATGTTTTCCACCAGCCGCGGGGTGAGGAACTGCCCGAAGAGGCCGGAGACGGTGTCCGGGAGCGGCACGCCGTCCAGCTGGTACTGGATGTTGGCGTGGTTGCCTCGGACGTAGATCTGCCCCAGCGCGTCGTAGACGAACCCCGGCTGGGTGGCGAGGATCTCGTTGACCGACGCCGAGTCCCCGCGCGGGCGGGCCTCGATGTCCTCCCGCTGGATCTGCGTGGCCGAGCTGGTGGTGGTCGGCGGCCGGGGCGCCTCGCGCTTCGGGGCCACCACGGCCACCGTCTCCTCCAGCGTGGGCAGGGTGACGTCGAGCTCCAGCACGTCCCCCGAGGCGATGAGCACCTCGCGGTCGTCCAGCCGCCCGTCGGGCGCGGCGAAGGTGAGCCGGTACTTGCCGAACGGGACCTGCTCGAGCTCGAAGTGGCCGGTGGCGTCGGTGGGGTGCTTGTCCACAGTGACCTTGCCCCGGAGCAAGGTCACCTGCGTGTCCGGGATGGGCTTGCCGTTCTCGTCATGCACCGACCCGTGCACGATCCCGAGGTTGGCGGCGAGCGCGGGCAGGCTCCAGCCGGCCAGCAGCAGGGAGGTCAGGACGGCGAGTCTTCGACGAGACGACGGGCGGTGTGTGCAGCAGGGCATTCGGGTGGCTCGAGGGACGGCGTGCGAGACGGCTCGGGTCGCGTGGCCCGGCTATGCGGACACGCGCAGGACCAGGAACGGACGAGGACCGTCAGACCGGCGGCGATTGCTTCGGCGCGCAGCGGAGCGCCCGTCCGCCCGGCGCGGCGACCGGGTCGGGTGCCCGCGCGCGCCGCAGTGGGTGCGACGGCGCGAGGACTTCCGAAAAGGCGCCGACTTCCTGCCGAGCCTCGCGCCTCACCCACTCGGCGGAGCAGTGTGAGTGCGCATCGGCGCGGACAGCGAGCGCGCGGCCGACGCCGGGAAGCGCGGGCATGGCCGTGCCTTCCGCACGCGCGGAGGCGCCGTCGAGGTCCACCATCACCCCGTGTTCCCAGCAAACGCCGTGGGGCGCGGCAGCGAGGTGGGCCATCGCGCCCAGCTGGAACAGCACCACCGCCGCGGCGCACAGCGGAATCCAGCGGGGCAATGTCCGTCCAGCGCTCATCGAGCCTCGGGGCGGGGGGTCCTAACCAACGCGACGGTGGGACCGCAACGTCGGTTGCTGCTCGTCGAGCGCTTTCGGATCAGGGCGACACCGGCGCCGGGTCCCGCCGGGGGACGCTCTCCAGGCCCGCTCCGCTGGGGAGGACCGCGATGAACGTCGCGCCCTGCCCGGGCTCGCTCTCCGCCCACAGCCGCCCTCCGTGCGCCTCCACGATGCGGCGGGCGATGTAGAGCCCCAGGCCCTTGCCCCCCGACTTGGGCTGGGCTTGCCACCCGCGCTCGAAGACCTGCTCCAGCTGGGAGCCGTTGAACCCCCGCCCCGAGTCCCGGACCCAGAGGCGCAGCTCCGCGGCGTCGCGCGCCGCGCCGACCTCCACCCGTCCGCCGGCGGGGGTGAACTTCACCGCGTTGTTCACCAGGTTGAACAGCACTTGAAGGAGACGCTCCTGGTCGACGTCCACCAGCAGCTCCTCGGGCCACTGCCGCTGCAGGACGATGCGCCGCTCCTCGGCGTCGACCTGCTGCAGGGCGCACGCCGACTCGAGCACCTGGGCCAGGTTGCCCCACTGCCGCTTCAACTCCATCGGCCGTCCCTCGTTGCCGGAGGTGTCCAGCACGGTGCGAACGAGGCCCAGGAGCCACTGGGTGCCCCGGGCGATGGCCGCCAGCGCACGGCCGGAGTACTCGCCGCCCCGGGCCAGTCCTCGCTGGGCGTGCAGCCGGAAGGAGAAAAGGGTGTTCGAGAGATCGTGGGCCAGCACCGTCAGGATCTCCTCGCGGTCCCGGGTGGCCTCCTCGGCCTGCTTCAGCAGATGCGCGTTCTCCAGGAGCATCGAGGCACGCCGCCCGAACTCCTGGGCCATCTCCAGACCGAGCTCCTCCCCGCCGCCGCCCACCCCTTGCCGGAGAAGGGCCACCGTCCCGCGCACCACCCCCTGCACCAGCAGCGGCGCGCAGACCCAGTTGCCGATGACCGGCCACACCGAGCGGAACTCCTGCTCCGGGCTCCAACGGCCGGCGACAGTGGACCCGGCCGAGCGGGTCTGCTCGCTCTCCGCCCGCAGCTGCTGCCGCAGCGCCTCGAGCTGCTCGCCCTGCATCTTCCGGCGCAGCGGATCCGTCCTCCAGGCCACCGCCTCCTCGCCGCCCATCTCCACCCAGCACCCGTCGATGATGCCCGAGGCGCCGGCAGCGGCCAGCTCGTCGATCAGCCGTGGGCCGGCGAGCTGGATCCGGCTCAGCCGCGCGCCCACCTGGCTGAAGAAGCGCAGGCTCTGCTCGGCGGCGGCGCGGCTGCTGACGTCGATCAGCGCTACCCGGACCCGGGTCTTCTGGCGGTCCGGAGACGGGAACCCGGGGGAGACCAGCAGCTCGACGGTGTACGCCTCCTGACTGGGCGTGCGCAGGACCAGCTCGGTGCGGCTCTCCTGCTTCCGCTCCACCGCCCGTCGCAGCGCCGAACGGAAGAGGAGTGGATCGGACAGGGCGACCACCATCTGCAGCCGTCGGTTGAGGAGCAGGCTCCGGTCGTAACCGAGCATCCGCGCCGCGGCCAGGTTCACCTCGAGGATGCTCCCGTCGGCCTCCAGGGTGAGATAGGCCACCGGGGCGAAGTCGTAGAGGTCGACGTACTTCTGGCGCGACTGCTCCAGCTGCTCCTGTGCCTCCAGCAGCCCGCGGTTCTGGATGTCCAGCTCGATCTGATGCACCCGGAGCTCGTGCAGCAGCCGGTCGCTGTGGCCCAGCGAGGCGCGCAGCCGCTCCAGCTCGGCGACGCGGCTCCGCAGGCCGTCCGGGTCGCTCCGGTCCTCGTCGTTCACGACGCATCCTTGGGACGGTCGACGAAGAGAACCATTCGCGCCTGCCCGTTCTCGCCCCTCGGCAAGCGAATGCCGTGCACCCGAAGCTCGGCCTTGCCCTTGCCCACCTTCAGGTCCGCGAAGCTCGTGCCCGACCGGGACAGCTCGTCCAGCGCGTCGAGCAGCGCCGGGCCGGACACCTGGCCCCTCGCCAGCGCCCCCAGCTCGGAGCCGATGAGCGTCGCCTTCCCCACACCGAGAAGCTCCCCCGCGGGGTCGTTGGCCCACAGGATCCGGAAACCGTCGTCGAGCAGCAGCACCGGGCTGGGGAACAGCGACAGCGGCGCGACCTGTTCCGCGTCGAGCCGGGCCGGGCCGCGCACCACCGGGGCGAGGCTGATCACCGCGCCCCCGATGACGTGATCCACCGTCCGGTAAGGCCGGACCCGCAGCTCGAACCACCGCCCGTCGGCGGCAAGCACCCCCTGCTGCGCGGGGACCAGCCGGTCGATGACCTGACGGCACACGCGTTCGAGGTCCACCGAGGGGAAGAACGGCCGGAGGATGGACACCGGCCGGTTGACGTCCTCGCCGGAGAGCCCGAACGCGCTCTCGGCCGCGTCGGTCACCCGGCGGAGCCGCAGGTCCATGCCCACCATCAGCACCGGGAGGTCCACCGCGGAGAGGAGATTCAGCAGGTCGTCGTTGCTGACCGAGAGCTCCTCCATCCGGTTCTGCAGCTCGTCGTTGACCGTGGTCAGCTCCTCGTTGGTACTCTGCAGCTCCTCCTTGGAGGTCTCCAGCTCCTCGTTGCTGCTCTGCAGCTCCTCGTTGGAGGATTGCAGCTCCTCGTTGGCGCTCTTCAGCTCCTCGTTGGACGTCTCCAGCTCCTCGACCGCCGACTGGAGGAACTGCTTGGTGCTGGCCAGCTCGTGCTCCAGGGCCTCGGTGCGGCCGCCCTCGGAGGTGGGTTGGGAGGGGAGAATGGGGTCCTCCGCGTTCCGGTCCTGTTCGTCTTCCCGGAACAGGACCAGCAGGCTGCGGGTGTTGGTCTCGGGATCGCGCAGCGGGTGCACCTCGATGGAGACCAGCCTGTTCTGCTCGCTGCCGGGCAGGAGGATGGCCCGGCCGGAGATGGGCACGTTTTCTTGCAGTGCCCGTCCGGTGGTGTTGCGCAGCTCCAGATGCAGCTCGGGGCGGGCGAGCTTGAGCAGATTCAGGGTGGCCGTCCCGGGTTGGGGCTCGAAGTACGGTCCGGTGCGCCCGCGGAACTGGAGGATGTCCAGGTGCTCGTTGACCAGGACCCCCGCCGGACCGAAGCGGTCGAGGACCTTGCGGTCCGCGAGCTGCTGGAGGTTCGCCAGCGGCCGTAGCGGATCGGGCGGCGAGGCGCGCAGGGCACGGGAGTCCCGCAGGGTGACGCCGTCGAGCTCGAACACCCCGGAGCTGGCGACGCTCTTCTTCACGTAGATGCGGTTCTTCTTGTCCAGCAAGGCGAAGAGCTCGGGGTTGTCGGACACCGTCTCGCTCGAGCCGAGCATGAGGAAGCCTTCCGGCAACAGGGAGTAGTGGAGCACCCGGAGCACCCGCTTCTGCAGCGGCGGCTGGAGGTAGATGAGGAGGTTCCGGCAGGTGCAGAGGTCCAGGCGGGAGAACGGCGCGTCACGGGTGAGATCGTGGACCGCGAAGATCACCATTTCCCGCAGCGTCTTCCCCACCTCGTAGCCGGTGTCGCGCTTCTGGAAGTAGCGCCGGAGCCGCTCCTCCGAGACGTCGGCGGCGATGGTCTTGGGGTACACCCCCACCCGGGCCCGGGCGATCGCCTCGTCGTCCAGGTCGGTGGCGAAGATCTGCAGCCGAAATTCCTGGGCACGGTCGCCGAGCGTCTCCAGCAGGCAGATGCCGATGCTGTACGCCTCCTCGCCGGTGGAGCAGCCCGGGACCCAGATCCGGATCGACTCCCCGGGCTTCTTTCGCTCCAGCAGACGGGGAAACACCAGATCTTCGAGGGCCTGGAACGGCTCGCCGTCGCGGAAGAAGCTGGTGACGTTGATCAGGAGATCCCGGTAGAGCGTCTTCAGCTCGGCCGGTTGCGCCTGGACCAGCCGGAGGTAGTCGTCGAACCGTTCGACCTTGTTCAGCGCCATCCGCCGCTCGATGCGCCGCTGGACGGTGGCGTACTTGTAGAGTGACACGTCGGTCCCGAACGCCGAGCGCAGCAGGATGAAGAGCTTCTTCCGGGACTCGTCCTCCTCGGGGGGAATCGCCCCGCGCGCGACGTAGGGGTGGCGGCTGATGCGGACGATCTCCTGGGCGATCTCGTGTGGCGGGAGCACCGCGTCGGCGCCCACCGCGGCTGCCGACGGCATCCCCTGGAACCGGGCGGTCGCCGGATCCTGGGCGAAGGTGAGCCCCCCCGCCTCGCGGATCTCTTGAAGCCCCCGCATTCCGTCCACGCCCGTCCCGGAGAGCACCACGCCCATGCACCGCGCGCCGCAATCCGCGGCCAGCGAGTGGAAGAAGAAGTCCACCGGCTGCACCGCGGAGCGCCCTCCCGCCGAAGGCAGGTCCATCAGGTGCAGCCGACCCTGGTACATGGCGAGGTTCGAGCCGGGCGGGATGACGTAGATGTGGTCCCGCTCGACCCGCATTCCTTCCGAAGCCTGGAGGACCGGGAGCTGGGTCGCCCGGCCGAGGATGGCGGGGAGATGGCTCTCCTTCTCCGGGGACAGATGCTGGACGATGACGAACGCCATCCCGGTGGGACCGAGGCGGCCCACCAGGCTCTCCAGCGCCTCGAGGCCACCCGCCGAGGCTCCGACGCCGACCACGGGGAAGAAGGCGCCGGAGACGACCGCCGGGTCCTCCGCGGGGAGCTGCACCGACCCAAGCCCGTCGGCCGGAGGGTCGGCGGGCGGGGCCTCTGGCTCCTTCTCCAGCTCGTTCATCGACAGCCCCCGTGACCGACAGTCCCGGGTCCCACCGGGGAAGTCAACTGGGCGGCGTCGCTGTCCAGGCGCCGGTGCCAGTTCATGCCCTGGGCCCATGCTCCCTCGGGAGGCGGGGCGGGATCCGCGTTCATCGCGCCATCGTGGGGATCGGCACGTCCGCCGGCGGAGTGGCCGCTCTGCGCGAGCTCGTCGCTGCCTCGCCCCCTGAGTTGTCGGCGGCGGGGTTCGCGGTCCTGCACTCGGCGGCCGAGCACGGGAGCAAGCTGGCCGAGCTGACGCTCCAGCACGACGTCCTCCGCGTCACCCGCAGACCGAAGGAGGATGGGCACCGACCCGGCGGTGGATCCGCTCTTCCGGACCGCGGCCCATGTATCGTTCCCCCGCCATGCCCCTCAGCGCCCGCGCGCACGTGGAGGTGGATCGGCTGGCGGCCAGAGGTGACCGCGTTCTGGGCTGGCCGTTCCGCGAGAAGGCGGCGGCGCTGCGCCAGCACGCCGGGCTCCTCCAGGACCTGCTGCTGCACGGGACGACACTCGACCGGGAGGACCTGGCACTGCTCGACGGTCAGTGGGTGCCCGGGTGACGGGCGGGCCCGAGACCGTGCTCCTGGTCGAGGACGGGCCGGACCTGGGGCCCCTGCTCCGGGACACGCTCGAGGAGTGGAACCGGCGGGTCGTGCTCGCCACCACCGGCGGCGAGGCGCTGGAGGTGCTCGCCCGCGAGCCCGTGTCCCTCGTCCTGCTGGATCACGAGCTCCCCGACATGTCGGCGGGGGAGCTCGTCTCTCGACTTCGCGCGGAGCAACGGCAGATTCCACCGCTGGTCCTGATGAGCGCCCACCGGTCGCTCCGGGGCGAGCACTGGCCGGAGCTGGTGGAGCTGTTGCAGAAGCCGTTCGAGCTGTCCGAGCTCGCGGCGCTCCTGGAGCGGCATCTCCCTAGGCGCTGAGCGCGGGGCGCGTTTGCGACGCAGCACAGCACAGCCGCTGTTCAACCTCTTTTCATGGCAACTGTACTGGTAGCCCGGGCGGGTCGCCGATAGTTAGGCAGCCTCATCCGACACCCCAGGAGGAGTTCCTCATGGCCGTCGCACGCGCTCACAAACCGCTCCTGTTCGAGAAGGTGGCAGCGCGCATGCGCGACGCCATCCACGCGGGCATCCTCGCCGCGGGGGACCGCCTTCCCTCCGTCCGGGAGCTGAGCCAGCAGGAGAGGGTCAGCATCTCCACCGTCCTGCAGGCCTACCAGCAGCTCGAGGCCTGGGACCTGGTGGAGGCCAAGCCCCAGTCCGGGCACTACGTCCGGCTCCTCCGCCGTCCTCCCGTTCCCGAGCCCCCGGTGAGCCGGCCCCCGGCGTCGGCGCGCGAGCCCAGCGTCGTCGAGCTGGTCCGGCGCATGTACCTGGCCGCGGGCAACGAGCGCATCGTCAACCTCGGCTCGGCGCGCCCCCACTCGAAGCTGCTGCCGACCCGGAAGCTCTCCCGGCTGATCGCCGCGCTGGCCCGGGAGGCCGGTGGCGTCGGCACCGAGTACGACATGCCGCCCGGCTGGCCCGCGCTGCGCCAGCAGCTCGCTCGCCGGTCGCTGGCCTGGGGCTGCCAGCTCGGGCCGGACGACTTCGTCACCACCATCGGGGCGGCCGAGGCGGTCCACCTGAGCCTGCTGGCCACCTGCTGCCGCGGCGACATCGTCGCCATCGAGTCGCCGGCGTACTACGGCACCTTGCAAGTCCTGGAGATGCTCGAGCTCCGGGCGCTGGAGATGCCCACCCACCCCCGCGAGGGCATGCAGCTCGACGCCCTCGAGGCGGCGATGAAGAAGCAGCCCATCAAGGCGGTGCTCGTGGTCACCAACTTCTCCAACCCGCTCGGCGGCTGCATGCCGGACGAGAAGAAGGAAGCGCTGGTCCGGATCTGCGAGCGGGCCGGGGTGCCGCTCATCGAGGACGACATCTACGGCGACCTCTACTTCGGGCCGGCGCGGCCGCGGGCGGCGAAGAGCTTCGACCGGTCGGGCAACGTGCTGTACTGCTCGAGCTTCTCCAAGACCCTGGCCGCCGGGTTCCGGGTCGGCTGGGCGGCCCCGGGCCGGTTCCGCGAGCGGTTGGAGCTGCTGAAGTTCGCCCAGACCGTGGCCACCCCCACCTTGCCCCAGATGGCCATCGCCGAGTTCCTGCAGCAGGGCGGCTACGACCGCTTCCTGCGCTCGCTCCGGCGCGAGCTGTCGAAGCAGATGGAGCACATGCGCAACATGGTCTGCAGCAGCTTCCCCGAGGGCACGCGGATGACTCGCCCCGAGGGAGGCGCCATCCTCTGGGTGCAGATGCCGGCCAGCATCGACGCTCTGAAGCTGCACGAGGAGGCGCTCCGGCGAGGGATCAGCGTCGCGCCCGGACCCATCTTCTCGTCCACCGGTCGTTACCGGAGCTGCATCCGGGTCAACACCGGGAACCCAGACCTCGAGCAGGTCGAGGCGGCAGTGAGGACCTTGGGGCAGATCGCCCACCGCCTCGCCGAGTCCGCGCCGCGGCTACAGAAGACCGCCTGAGCGCCCTCCACGCTGCACGGGACGTCCCCGGGACCCTCGGGGACGCGAACGTGCCCCGGGAAGGTTACGCTCGTCGCCCGATGACCTTCGGCCGGAGCGCGGTGTGACCACCGGGACCGGGACCCTTCCGCGAAGGGCGAGCTTCTGGAGTCCCCACCGCGCCCTGGGCCGTCTCCTGCTCGCGGTCGCGGTCGGGGGCATCGTCGCGGTGGTCATCCCGGGCACGGCGGGAGGCCCGCTGCGCACCGTGGCCGCCTGGGACGCCGGGGCCTTGATCCTCCTGGCCCTGGTCTGGCGGATCATCCTCTCCTCCAGTCCGGAAGACACCGCCCGGCGGGCCGCCGGCGAGGACGTGGGCCGGCGCTTCGTCTGGGCGGCGGTGGTCCTCGGGAGCACCGTCAGCGTCTTCGCCGCCAACGTGGCGCTCCGGAACGCCCGGGTGATGGCTCCGCGGGCGCAGAGCGAGCTGACCCTGCTCTGCCTTCTCGCCGTCGCCACCGCCTGGTGCCTGTGCCACACCACGTACACCATGCACTACGCGCACCTGTACTACCGGGACGACGGCGACCTGGGAGGCCTGGGCTTTCCCGGGACCGAGATGCCTTCCCTGCTCGACTTCGCCTACTACGCCTTCACCATCGGGATGTGCTTCCAGGTGTCGGACGTGACGGTGACCCAGCACCGCATGCGGCAGGCGACCCTGGGGCACGCGGTGCTGTCGTTCGCCTTCAACACCGCGGTGCTGGCGCTGGCGCTCAACCTCCTCTTCGGCCAGCTGACGCCGGCGGGGTAGAGGCGCGCCCCGGCGCCGCAGGGGACGGTCGAACCACCGCGGCGAATGGTGCAATGGTGGGGTGTACCCTCCGTCGCGGGAACACCCATGACCGCCCTGCTCGCCGCCCTCGTGCTCGCCGCCTCGCCTCCGCTGGTCCAGTTCGAGACCTACACCTTGCCCAACGGCCTCACCGTGGTCCTCGCCCCGGACCACCGGCTGCCCACCGTGGGCGTCAACCTCTGGTACCACGTGGGCGCCGCGAACGAGACGGCGGGCCGCAGCGGCTTCGCCCACCTGTTCGAGCACCTGATGTTCCAGGGCTCCAAGCACCGCGCCGGCAACGAGCAGGACTTCGCCGGGCTGCTCCAGTCTGCAGGCAGCTCGGAACTCAACGCCAGCACCTGGAACGACCGGACCGACTACTTCGAGACCTTGCCCGCCAACCGGCTCGAGCTCGCGCTGTGGCTGGAGAGCGAGCGGATGGCCTTCCTGCTCGACGGGCTCGACCAGGCCAAGCTCGACACCCAGCGGGAGGTGGTCCGCAACGAGCGCCGCCAGAGCGTGGAGAACACGCCCTACGGCAAGGCCGAGGTGCGCATCGTCGAGCTGCTCTTCCCGAAGCCGCACCCTTACTACGGCGTGGTCATCGGCTCGCACGAGGACCTCCAGGCCGCCACGCTCGCCGACGTGAAGTCCTTCTTCCGTACCTTCTACGTCCCGGCCAACGCCTCGCTGGTCATCGCCGGGGACCTCGATCCCGCCCAGGCGCGTGCGCTGGTGGAGAAGTACTTCGGGCCCATCCCCCGCTCGCCGAAGCCGCCCGCTCCCACCGTGCAGACGGTCCCCGTCACGCGGCAGGTACGGGAGACCCTCACCGACGACGTGCAGCTGTCGCGCATCTTCGTCGGGGTCATCGCCCCGCCCGCCTGGACCGACGAGGGCTTCGCCTACGACGTGGTCCAGGAGATCCTCGCCGGAGGGAAGACCAGCCGGCTGTACCGTTCGCTGGTCTTCGACCGCCAGGTGGCCCAGGAGGTGGACATGGCCACCGACAAGAGCACCTTCGGCAGCCCCTCGGAGATCCGGGTGACGGTGTCGCCCGGGCACCTCGCGGCCGAGGTGGAGACCCTGCTCGACGCCGAGGTGGACCGCCTCGCCACCGCACCGCCCACCGAGGCGGAGCTCCGCCGCGCCCAGCGGAACATCGAGGCCCGGCTCTACCGCGGCCTCGAGCGGCTGAACGGGACCGGCAGCCGGGCCGATCTCCTGAACGCCTTCCAGATGTGGCGCGGGGATGCGGGCTTCGTGAACCAGGTGGTGGCGCGGTACCGCGCGGTCACCCCGGCCCAGGTCCAGGAAAGCGCCCGCCGCGTCCTCGCCCGCGACGCCCGGGTGGTGCTCACCGTCAATCCCCCCGCCCCCACCGCCTCGGCCCGATGAGCACGACTCCCATGACCTCGCTCGCGCGCCTCGCCCTCCTCGCCCCGGCCGCCCTTCTCGCCTGCGCGACCTCGAGCCCCCCCGCACCGGCGACGGCCAGCGCCTCCGCCGCGGCCCGCGCCGACGCCGGCGTGTCCGAGACCGGGACTCCGGACGCTCCGTTCCGTCAGGTGCTCCCCGAGCCCGCCGCGCCGGTGGAGTTCCAACCCCCGGTGGCGTCCGTCCAGAAGCTCAAGAACGGGCTCACGGTCTGGATCGTCGAGCAACACCAGCTCCCGCTCGCCTCGGTGGAGCTGGTGGTCCGCGCCGGCGAGGACACCGATCCGCTGGGAAAGCCCGGCACGGCGAGCTTCGTCGCCGACATGCTGGACGAGGGCACCACCCTCCGCGACCCTCCGGCCATCGCCGCCGCGTTCGAGGACCAGGCGGCCCTGTTCCGGGCCCAGGCCGACAAGGACTCGCTGGTCGCGGCGGTGTCCTTCCCCTCCGGCTCGCTCGCCCCGGTGCTGGACGTCTTCAGTGACTGCGTGCTCCATCCGGCCTTCAAGAAGCCCGACCTGGAGCGGGTGCGCACCCTGCGGCTGGGGGACCTGGCGCAGCTGCAGGCGGACCCGGCGCAGATCGGCAGGACGGTGCTCAACCGCACCGTGTTCGGTGACAGCCATCCCTGGGCGTTCCCTCCCACCGGCACCGTCGCCTCGACCAAGGCCGCCCGGGGCGACCAGCTCGCCGCCTGGCACCGGGCCTGGGTGCGGCCGAACAACGCGGTCCTGGTCGTCGTGGGTGACGTCCGCCCGGCGACACTGCTGACCGAGCTCGAGCGCCGCTTCGGCGGGTGGAAGGCGGCGGCGCTCCCCAGGCGGCGCTCGCTGGTGCCCGCCGCCCAGAAGGCGCCCCGGGCCGTGACCGTGGTGGACCGCCCGGGCGCGGCCCAGAGCCAGCTCTGGGTGGGTGAGCTCGGGGTGGGCGCCGGGAGTGCCGACCTCTACGCGGCGCAGGTGGCGTCCGTCGTGCTGGGCGGCGGCTTGAAGTCCCGGCTCAACGCCAATCTGCGCTCGAGCAAGGGCTACACCTACGGCGCCTACAGCTTCTTCGACGTGCGGCGCGAGCCCGGCCTGTTCATGGCCGCCGCACCGGTGGTCGCGGACAAGACGCCGGAGGCGCTCTGGGAGCTCCTGAGCGAGATCGACCGGCTGCGCGAGGGCGGCATCGACGCCACCGAGCTCGCCGACGCCAGGTCGGGCCTCATCCAGAGCCTGCCGGGAGAGTTCGACACCACCACCAGCACCGCGCGGGCCTTCGGGTGCCTGGTCTCGCTCGGGCGTCCGCCGGACTACTTCGCGCATTACGTGGAGAAGCTGCAGGCGGTTACCCTCGAGGACGTGGCCCGCGCCGCCCGCGCGCGCTTCAACGGCAAGACCCTGGCGATCGTCGTCGTCGGGCCGCTGGCCGAGCTCCGCCCTCGCCTCGAGGCCCTGGGCCTGGGTGCCATCGCAGTGCGCGACGCCACCGGCGACGCGGTGAAGGCGGCCCGCGCGGCGAAGTCCGGCCCGAACTGACGACCACGCCTGCTCGCTCGCCACCAGGTGGCGTCCCGCGTCATCCGCGCGCCCGAGCGCCTCATCGGTCTTGACTTCGTAATCAGTCCCGATCGAGATGCGCGGTTCCGGGGGTTCACGGAGGGGTCGTCGCATGAAGAGAGTCGTCTGGGCCGCCCTCGCCGCGTCCGCGGCGTTGCTGGTCGGCTGCAACAGCCCGCACATCGCGCTGGCGCAGGACAACGCGGTCACCGTGCCGGTGGGCGGCACATTCTTCTTCTCCGGAGTGGTCCAGGACGCGAACGGACCCATCCTCTGGAACCTCGACGGTCCTGGCTCCATCTCCAGCCTCTCCGGCCTCACCACCACGTACACCGCCCCGTCGACCTACGACCCGAGCCTGAACAAGGCCACCCTGACGGCCTCGCTCGCCGACGCCCCCGACGAGAAGCAGGTCGTCGCGATCACCATCGCCAAGCCCAGCTCCTCGGTGGGCGGAATCCCCGGCCTGGCCTCGACGGTGACCGTCACCTACGACGAGCGCGACATCCCCACCATCAACTGCACCAAGTCGGTGGACTGCTACGCGGTCCTGGGCTTCATCCACGCCCGCGACCGGTTCTTCCAGATGGACCTCTTCCGGCGGAGCGGCCGGGGAACCATCTCCGAGCTGGTCGGCGACGGCGGCCTGGAGCAGGACCAGACGATCCGCACCCTCTTCACCAACCGGAAGGGCGAGTTCGTTCCCGAGGCGCTGGCCGCCTACAGCCGCACCGACGACTTCGTGGCCAGCCGGGTGAACGCGTACACCGCGGGGGTGAACGCCTGGATCGCGACGCTCCGGGCCAACCCCTCTCTGCTCCCGGCCGCGTACGGTCAGCTCGTCTACCGGATCGACCCGACCAGCACCACGGACCTTCCGGACTGGAGTGACGTGGATACCGCCGCGGTCGCGCGGCTCCAGCAGTTCCTCCTCTCCGAGGACGTGGAGAAGGAGCAGGACTACGGGAACTTCGCTGCCACGTTCCTTCCCATCGACCCGCTCGCGGTCAAGCTCTGGATCCGCGCCCAGTCGCCCGTGGGCGCCTTCACGCTCGCCGGGACCGGGGCAGCCGAGGCCCCGAGCCTGAAGGCGGGCCCTCCAGCAGCGGAGGCGGTGAAGGTGACGGTGCCCGCGATCCGGGGGGCGGCCAAGCGCGTTGTTCCACTCCAGCTGCTGCGGGAGCTCTTCACCGACCCCGCGGGCTCCAACAACTGGGTCGTGGATGGCGCGCACTCCGCCACCGGCCAGGCCATCGTGGCCAACGACCCGCACCTGTCACTGACCTACCCAGCTAACTTCCACCTCTCCCACCTCATCGGTACGGAGGATCAGCTGAACGTGATGGGAGCGATCTTCCCCGGCGTCCCGACCACACTGATCGGTCGCGGGGCGCACGTGGGGTGGGGGGCCACGGTGGTCGGGTACGACGTCACCGACCTCTACGTCGAGCACGTGGTGGGCGTGCAGCAGGGCGTGCCCATCGTCGAGTTCAACGGGCAGCAGGTCCCGCTGACGGTCGTGCCGCAGGTGTACCGCTACCGCACCTCGGCCGGGCTGGCGACCCTGCCCAACCCCCAGCCGGTGCTGGTCTCTCCCAAGCACGGGCCGGTGGTCTTCTTCGATCAGACCAGCGGTCTACTGGTGAGCGCGCGCTGGACGGGGCAGGAGACGCAGACCGACGACATCCGCGCGTTCCTCCGGCTGAACAACGCGGCGAGCGTGGACGACGCCCGCCGCGCGCTCGAGGGTGATTCCAAGCCGGACGGAGGCCGGTTTACCGGATACTGGGTGGGAGCGCAGAACTTCGTGCTCGCCGATGACCAGGGCAACATCGGTTACGTCCCTCACGCCTGTGTGCCGCAGCGTCCCTGGGCCGTCTCCGCGGGCTATCCGTATCCGGTGGTACCTGTTCCGGGGACCGGAACCTTCGAGTGGACCGCCGCCTCCGACGGCGGGATCGCCTGTGTCCCGGACGAGCTTCTGCCGCGGGTGTTCCCGGCCGATGGAGGCACGGGGTCCGCGAAGGGGTATCTGGCCACCGCGAACTTCGATCCACTCGGGGCCTCGAAGGACAACAACCCTTACAACGACGGTGCCCACCCTGGAGGGGCTCCCTACCTGAGCTTCGACTGGACTGACCCGGTGGGCTTCCGCATCCAGCGGATCCAGGACGTGCTGGACGCCAAGACGGGCAGCGGCGGGAAGGTCGGCCTCCAGGACCTCCAGGCGCTCCAGTCGGATCACGTGCTCACCGCGGCCCGGCCCTTCGTTGAGTTCATGGCTGCCCATGTGGGCGAGACGTCGGATCCGAACGCCCAGGCCGCCATCGCCTTCCTCGGCGACTGGGGCGGAGCCGACGCGGGGATTCCCTTCGACTGCCCGACCGGGCTGGTGGCCGGAGCGCTCGATCCGCTGTCCCCTGCCGACCCCGACCCGGCCAACAGCGACAACTCCGCGCGCTGCCTGCTGTTCCACACCTTCCTCCGTCGCGTGCTCGAGACGACGTTCGCCGACGAGGCAGCGGCGGCGGGAATCTCCCGGGACCCGGGTATCGAGGTCCGGGCGCTCGTCACGCTGCTCACCAACACCACCGACCCGGTGGTCCAGGCGGCGAAGGCCAGCAACTCGCTCTGCAGCGACGTCGATGCCACCGGGCACAAGGTCAAGGACCGGACCTGTGCCTCCCAGGTGCTCGATGCCATCGGCTGGGCCTACGGGAAGCTCACCAGCGTCTACGGAGCGAGGACCAGCTGGCGCTGGGGGCAGGTGCACACCGTGACCTTCAAGTTCGCGGTCAGCGGGTATCCGCTCGTCGACCCGGCGTTCCAGCCTGGACCGTACCCGCGGCCCGGCGGCGCGTGGACGGTGGACGTGGGAAGCCCTGCGGCGAGCACCTCAGCCCAGCTTTCGTTCCCTTACGGCTCGGGCGGGAATGTCCGCTGGCTGTCGGCCATGGACGGCACCGTCGCCGACACCTTCATGCAGCTCCCGGGCGTGGAGAGCGGCGGGCCATACCCGTTCGGAAAGTCGACGATGCTGACCGACTGGGTGCAGAACAAGTACTTCAACTTCCCGTTCGAGCCAGCCGACGTCACCTCGGTCCGGAGCGAGACCTTCACACCCTGAGCCGGTGAACCGGCCGGGTCGTCCTCACCTCTGCGTCCGCACGCCGCGGGCACCCGTCATCCACTTCGGAGTAGAAGAGCCGGCGACACGCCATGCAGCCCGTCGACGTCTCGTGGCTGGTCCGGCTCCGCTGGGCCGCCGCCGTCCTCTTCCTCCTCCTCGCCCTGGCCGCCGGGTCGGTGTTCCACATCCCGGTGCCGCCGCTGGCGGTGGGCGTGGTGTGGGCGGCGCAGGTGGCGAGCAACGTCGCCCTCGCCCTCCGGGTGCGGCACCACCGGACGGTGCACACCAGCACCGTCGCCGCGCTGATGGCCCTGGACACCCTCTTGTTGACCGTGCTGCTCGCGCTGAGCGGCGGGCCGAGCAACCCCTTCAGCGTGCTGTACCTGGTGGACGTGGCGCTGGGCGCGGTGGTCCTCACCCCCGGGCTGACCTGGGCGCTGCTGGGCCTGGTGCTCCTCTGCTTCGGCTCGCTCTTCCTCCCCATGCCCTGGAGCCCAGGCGCTGCGCTCGGACACGCCGAGCTGATGCAGCTGCACCTCCGCGGGATGTGGGTCGCCTTCGCGCTCGCCGGCTGCACCCTGGTGGCCTTCGTGCTCCGCGTGCGCCGTGCGCTGGCCGACCGGGAGACGGAGCTCGGCCGCGAGCGGGAGCGGGCCGGACGCCGGGACCGCCTGGCCTCCCTGGCCACCCTCGCCGCGGGCACCGCCCACGCGCTGGGCTCGCCGCTCTCCACCATCGCCGTGGCCGCGCACGAGCTCGAGCGACGGCTCCAGTCGCTCCCCGAGGCTGCCGAGGACGCGCGGCTCATCCAGCTCCAGATTTCCCGCTGCCGGGAGGCGCTGGCCCGGATGTCCGCCGAGGCCGGACAATCCCCGGGGGAGATGCTCCACCCCCGCCCGGTCTCGCTGCTCCTCGAGGAGGCGCTGGAGGGCCTTCCCGAGCCCGAGCGGGTCAAGGTCGAGCTGCAGGAGGGCGTGCGCGACGCCACCGCCGCCCTTCCGGTCCGTGCGGTGGGTCAGAGCGTCCAGGCGCTGGTGCGCAACGCGCTCCAGGCCTCGCCCGCCGGCGTCCCGGTGCACCTCCGCCTCGGTCTGGAGGGAGACCGCCTACGGGTCGAGGTCGAGGACCGGGGCGAGGGCATGGCGCCCGAGGTGCTGGCCCGCGCCGGCGAGCCCTTCTTCAGCACCCGCGGCTCGGGACACGGGCTGGGCCTCGGGCTGTTCGTCGCCCGCAGCCTCGCCGAGCAGCTGGGGGGCGACCTGAGCCTGGTCTCGGCGCCCGCGCGGGGCACGCGCGCCCGGCTCACCGTCCCGCTGGTGCCCGCCTCATGACCTCGCTCTCGTTCCTCCTGGTGGACGACGACGAGAACTTCCGTGAGCGGATGGCGCGGGCGCTCCGGGACCGCGGCCACGAGGTCCGCACCGCCGGGAGCCCCGAGGTGGCGGTACGGCTCGCCAGCGAGGATTCGCCCGAGTGCGCGGTGGTGGACCTGCGGATGCCCGGCGGCAGCGGGCTGGACGTGGTCTCCGCGCTCCGGTCCATCGACCCGGCGACCACGGTGGTGGTCCTCACCGGGTACGGCAGCATCGCCACTGCGCTGGAGGCGGTGCGCCGCGGAGCGCTGCACTACCTCCAGAAGCCGGTGGACGCCGACGAGCTGCTCGCCGCCTTCGCCCGCGGGGGCACGCTCCCGGCCGAGGAGATTCCCCCGGAGCCTGCGGCGCCCTCGCTGGCCCGCGCCGAGTGGGAGCACATCCAGCGGGTGCTCGCCGACTCGGGAGGGAACATCTCCGAGGCCGCCCGCCGGCTGGGGCTGCACAGAAAGTCGCTCCAGCGGAAGCTCCAGAAGCACCCCCCGCGGCGATGAGCGCGTTCAGTTCAGCACGAACTGCAGGCTCGCCGTCGCGGTGACGCCCACCGTCTGCTCCCCGAAGAGGTGCGTGGCAAACGGCACCTGCACCTGCGCCAGCAGCCACATGGGCCCGGCGATGTTCCAGGCGATGCCGGGAACCGCGGACACCACCAGGCCGCCGGTGTTTTCTTGAAGGACGCCCTCGGAGCGGTCGCGCCACGCGTAGCGTCCGTCGAGCCCCAGCTGCAATGCGAGCGGCTGGAGGACGCGGAAGCGCAGTTGCGCGCTCCACAGCACCGCGTCCCCAAACCGGTAGCCGTAGCTGTTGGTCGTCCGGAAACGCCCGGTCACCGAGAGGAAGAAGTTCCACGGGTCCTGGTGGAATGCGTACAGCGCGCCCACGTACGGACCCCAGGCACCAGTCCCGAGCTGGGCGTGCTGGTCGATCCGCTCGCCGTCCGCCGTCGTCTTGTCGTCCGGGCCGGTGGGGAACGAGGTGCCGACGGTCAACGCCAGGTTCTGCCGTCGCTGGGCCTGGATGCTCGTCGCGTCCCAGACGAACACCCGGGCCCCGAGGTCCACGTCCCCGAGCCCCGTCGGCACCGCGGTCTCTGGCTCGGCGGTGGGGGTGCCGGAGAGCGCCCAGTCCTTGCGGACCAGCGGGACCTGGAGCACCAGGTTCATCCAGCGCAGCGGGCTGAAGACGACCACCGGACGGAGCGTCATCTGGGTGAGCGACTCGGTCCGGTCCGGCTCGTCGTCGCTCCGGGCCGTCGCGGTCAGGTACTCGTACTCCAGCGCGAACCGGAACGTGCCGGCCACCGGCATCGAGTCCCCCGCCAGCACCAGTGGATCTCCGCACCCGCAGACCGAGCAGGCGCGCGCCGCGGCGGGGACGAAGAGGACGCTCGATCCCAGAGCGAGGGCGGCGAACCGGAGCATCTGGCCGCCGATTTAGCGTTCCCGCCACCCCCGCACCCTGCGGCAAAGCGCCGCACGAGATGGCGTCAGGAGCGTCGAGGTGGCCCCACGATGGCCACCGGCGAGTTCCGGACTCGGCTCACCGCCGGTGGCGCCCCAGCACCCGGAGCACCGCGCCGATCAGGTCCACCGAGTCCACGGGACGGGTCAGCTCGGCGTCGTAACCCTCGCGGCGGGCCCGGGCACGCTCTGCGGGCCGCGATGCATCCACCATGCGCCACGGCACGCAGCGCCAGGCCCGCCACACCCCGCACCTGCGCGAGCAGCCCGCGGGTGGGGTCGCCGAAGGCCATCTGTCCACTGACCAGCACGTCCGGCCGCGCCGCCCGGGCGTGCGCCAGGGCCTGGCCCGGGTCCGAGAGGTCCACCTCCGCCCCGGCACGGGCGAGCGCGGTGGCCATCAGCTGTCCGGCGGAGCGCTCCTCGGGCACCAGCAGCACCCGCACCCCGGCCAGCGGCAGCTGCGCGGGCGCCGCCACCGCGGCCATCGCCGGCACCCCCTCCTGCGCCGGCGCGGGCACCGAGAGCCGGAACGTCGCTCCGCGGCCGGTGCCGCTCTCCACCGCCAGGCGTTCCCCCGTGGAGGGCGGTGAGCCTGCGGGCGATGGACAGCCCGAGCCCCAGCCCGCTCCCGCGCTGCTCGTCCTCCGTGCCCTTCCAGAACGGCTCGAACACATGGGGCAGCGCGTCGGGCGGAATGCCGGGGCCGGCGTCGCTGACCTCGAGCGCCACCCCGCCGTCCGCCCGCCGCATCCGGACCAGCACCGTGGCCCCCGGGGGCGAGTACTTGATGGCGTTGGAGAGCAGGTTCCACATCACCTGCGTCAACCGGCCCGGGTCGCCGTACAGCGCCGGCAGGTCCGGGGCCATCTCCATGTCGAGGTAGACCTCGCGGTCCTCCGCCTCGGGCTGCACCGTCTCCACCGCGTCGCGCAGCACCGCGCCCGGGTTCACCCACTCGCGCTTGAGGACCAGCTTCCCCCGCGCCATCCGCTCGGCGTCCAGCAGGTCGTCCACCAGCCGCGCCTGGGCGCGGGCGTTGCGGAGGATGGCGGTGATGGCCCGCTCCACCGTGTCCGGGTCCGAACGACGGGCCTGCAGCGACCTCGCCCAGCCGAGGATCGCGGTCAGCGGCGTCTTGAGATCGTGCGCTACCGCGGCCACCGCGAGGTTGCCGCGCAGCGCGCCCTCGGCCTGCTCGCGCGCCGACTGCGCCTCCGCCAGCACCTCCAGCTGCGCCCGCTCGGTCATGCGCCGGGTGGTGACGTCCAGCACCAGAGCGGCGAGGCCACGCGCGCGGCCGGCCGAGTCCACCAGGGGCCGCCCGTACCAGGCATGCCACCGGAGCGCCCCGTCGAGGTGGATGCACGGGTACTCGAAGTCGTGGATTCCCCGGTCCGAGAGCGCACGCCAGAGCGTGTTCCAAACCCGCTCGCGCTCGTCGGCCTGCACGTGCTCGAGGAAGGCGTCCACGGTGCGCGGCACCGTGCCGAACAGCGACTCGGCCCGATCCGTCCAGCTGATGCGCCCGCTCTGGAAGTCGTACTCGCAGCTGGCGAACACCGCTGCCGTCGGCAGCGGGCCCGTCTCGATGCGCTCGCTGTCCGATGGGTTCACCGGAAAAGCACCTCTCGGCTGGAAGCCCCAGGCGCCGACCGGCAACAAGAACCACGAGTGAAGAGGCGGCCGGCGCGGTGCCGCCTGTAAGACACCCTACCGCGCGGTTCGCGCGGCGCGCCATGGCGGGTCTCGCACACCCCGTCTCAGCGTGGGGCCGAGTCAACACCTACCGGTGGCGAGTCAGACCGACCTCGCCACCGACCAGAGCGGAATCTTACGGCTTGGGCTTCTCGAGGATGACCTCGACCCGGCGGTTCTTGGCCCGCCCGGCAGAGGTCTTGTTGTCGGCGACCGGACGGTCCTGGCCGATGCCCACCGTGCGGATCTGATTCGCCGGAATGCCGTCCTCCACCAGGTACTTCCGCACGGTCTCGGCCCGGGCCTGGCTGAGGGTCATGTTCGTCTCGGGCTTGCCGGTGCTGTCGGTGTGGCCCTCGATCAGGATGGTGCGCTGGGTACCCTTGAGCGCGTCGGCCACGACCTTCAGCCGGTCAACGGCGACCTTCTGCAGATTCGACTTGCCGGTCTTGAAGGGAATTCCGCCGGCGAGGGTGATGATGGTGCCGCGCTCGTCCTCCTTCACGTCGGCGAACTTCTGCATCCGCAGGCGCGCCATCTCGGCCTCGTGGGCGGCGCGCTCCGCCTCGGCCCGGGCCGCGGCGTCGTTGGCCGCCGCGCCCTTCTCGTCCCACTCCTTCTGGAGCCCGGCCAGCTCCCACTCCTTGGCGCGCCGATCGGCGTCGGCCTTCGCCGCCGCCGCCGCCTTGTCGGCGACCTCCGCCTTGTACAGGGCCTCCTTGGCCAGGTCGCGCTCGCGCGAGGGGTCCTTGCCGTAGTCGAAGGAGGCCTGCGCATCCTGCGCGGACTGCGCGGTGCCAATGGCCGTCTTCGCGTCGCCGAACTCCTTCGGGAACTTCTTCGGGTCCCCGGTCTTTTGCGCGTGGGCGTAGGTCTCCTTCGCCTTCGCCAGGTCGGGGTAGGTGAATGGCGCCGAGCAGCCCGCGGACGCCAGCGCCAGGACAACGGTGAGCTTCGTCAGTCGCATGGTCATCCCTCTCCCTTTCACTTGCCCAGCTTGGTCTTGAGGTCGGCGATCTGCGCGTCGAGCTCCTTGACCTTGGCGAGGTTGTTGGCCTCGGTGGCGTGCATCTTCGCGTCGTCCGCGGCAGCGCTGGCCAGCGAGAGCTGGGTGACGGCCGCGGAGTTGTCGCCCTTCTTGATCAGGTCCTGCGCGCTGGCCAGGTACTTCTCCGCCTGGGCCAGCAGCTCGCTCGCCTTCGGGTCGTTCGCCGCGCCGGCGGCCTTGGCGGCGTCGATGGCGGAAGTGGCGGCTTTCAGCTTCGGCGACGGGTCGACTGTGGAGCAGCCCACGGCGGCCGCCCCCAACGCGATCACGGCAACGATTCGACGCATGGGAAAGTCCTCGAAACGGCGGGTTGTGCCTGCCCGGTGCGGCGCCCCGCATACTGGAGCAGGGGAAGCATCGGGTGACGGTTGTGAAACGACGGTTGCTCCTGCACCGGTCGGATCAGACATCGCTCGTGCAAAACTTGCATCGGGTGGCGGCGGTGGGGAGCGCCTCGGTACATCGCGGACAGTTCTTCGTCGGCGCAGGGGGCGGGGTCTTGAGCAGCAGCTTGGTGAGGAAGAACACCACCAGGGCGACGATGAGGAAGTCCACCATCCGCCCGAGCAGATCGCCGTACTTGATGGCGTTGGTCACCTTCCCTGCCGCATCGTGGCCGAGCGGAGCCTCGAGGGTCCGCCACTCGCCGCCCGGAAGCAGGATGCCGACCACGGGCATGATCATGTCGTCGACGATCGCGCTCACGACCTTGCCCACGGCGCCCCCGATGACCACCGCGACTGCCAGTGCGAGGGCGTTCTGCTTCAGCAGAAACTCGCGGAAGTCCTTCGCCAGACTCATTCGCGGCTTCCCCTCCCTGTCGCCCCCGCGAGTCCTGCCCGTCTCTCGCCCGAAAGGCAACAGGAACCTTACCTACGTGCGATTGACCGTTGGTGCGAGTCTCCCCAAGGTCGTACATGGAGCTTCGACTGGAGGGACGCACCATGCCGGACGATGAGCCGGACTTCTCCGACGTGCAGGGCGGCAGCTCGAGCATCTCCACCGATGCGCAGGTCGAGCGGACCTACACCGTCCGCCCCGGTGACAGCCTGAGCAAGATTGCCAAATCGCTGCTCGGCGACGCCAAGAAGTGGCGGGTCCTCTACGAGACCAACAAGGACGTCGTGGGCAGCAACCCCGACCTCATCAAGCCGGGCCAGGTTCTGAGGATTCCCAAGGTCTGAAGCACAGCGCTCTTCCGCGTCCGCGAGGAACACCGATGCTCCGAAAGGCTGCCCTTCTCGGTCTGTCCCTGCTGGTGCTCTCTGGCTGCAAGAAGGAGCAGCCGCCCCCGCCTCCACCACCACCGCCCCCCGTCACCCAGCCGCCTGCCGCTCCGCCGCCCGCGCCCTTCCGGGTCACCCTCGTCGAGCTGGGGAAGGGCATCCGGCCGGACAACACCGTGCAGAACGCGACCAGCACGTTCGGCCCCAAGGACACCATCTACCTGGTGGTCACCAGCGACGGGATGACGCCGGCCGCGGTCCTGGCGACGCGCTGGACGTTCGGCCCCAAGGACGTGCAGGTGCACGAGGAGAGCAAGACGGTGAGCCCGCCCTCCGAGAAGCCGGTGCACACCGAGTTCCACATCTCGAAGCCCTCGGGCTGGCCGGCCGGGGACTACAAGGTGGTCCTCACCGTCGATGGGCAGCCGGTCCAGACCAAGACCTTCACGGTGCCCAGGACCGCCTCGGGCAAGAAGTAGTCACGCTCGGCGCGGCCGGACCTCGGTCCCGCCTGCTGCCGCCGGCATGCCCGTCCTCCGGTAGGCGTGGGCGAGACAGCGGGTGGAGTGCGCGAGCCCGACCTGGCCATGCCGATCGAGCACGATGAGCCCGGCGCGCCCCTGCACCGAGCGCTCCGCGAGCACCGCGAATCCCCGTTCCGCCGCGGCGAGGCAGCCGACCTCGTGCGCAGCGTGTGCCTCGGGCGGAATGCTCCACGCCCCACCGTGCACCAGGATGGTCCTGGTCCGTTCGATCATGGGCGCTCTTCTGCCATACCCTGGCGTCGGACGGTTTCATCGGGTCGGGGGGCATGCCTACCGTGGTCGTCGCCATGGTCTCGCCCTTCCAGAAGCGCTGGGTCCGCGTCCTCGCCATCGTGGTCGCGGTCCTGGTGGTCGTCGTCTACCTCGTCTCCCTGGTCCTCGACTCCATCCTCACCCGCCGTGCCCAGGCCGAGGCGGCCACGCTCTCGCAGCAGCTTGGCCGCCCTGTCTCCGTCGGCCGGGTCTCCACCAGCTTCCTCCCGGGCCTCGGAGCCACCGTCTCGGGCATCGAGGTGGGTGCCGCCGCCGACGAGGGGGTGCCCCTGGCCCAGGTGAAGGAGGTGGGCGTCAAGGTCGCGGCGCTCCGGGCGCTCTTCTCCCTGGGCAAGGACATCGGGGTCCGCTCCGTGGAGGTCACCCAGCCGGTGGTGAACGTGGTGCGCCTCCGGGACGGGACGACCAACCTCGAGCGGCTCCAGTCCCGGCTCGCCGCACTGGAGAAACCGAAGCCCGCCGAGCCTGCGAGCACGGAGCCGAGTGACCTGTCGGCGGTGCGCGTCGACCACGCGGAGGTGACCGACGGGCGCGTGCGCCTGGTCGACCGGAGCACCGGGCAGACCCGGGAGCTGGGCATCTCGGACCTCGACGTCACGGTCGACGACCTGCGCGCCGGCAAGCCGCTGGACGTGGTGGTCAAGGCCGCGCTGCTGTCGGAGAAGCAGAACCTCGAGCTGCGGCTCCACACCGCTCCGCTGCCGAACAGCTTGCAGCCCACGCCCGAGCGTGTGGTCCTCAAGATCCAGCCCGTGGACCTGGCCCCGCTCGGGCCGTTCCTTCCCAGGGACGCACGGCTCGAGGCGGGCCGGCTCGACGCAGACTGGACCGCGGAGCTCGGGGCGGCGGTGCCGGGGGGCAAGGGGCCCACCCGGGCGAAGGGCGGCATCCACGCGCGCGGGCTCCGCTTCGCCGGCACCGCAGCGGCGCCGGTCGACGCCACCCTGGACACGGACCTCGACGGCAACGCCGAGACGGGCGATCTGGACATCCGGACGCTCGCCATCGCGCTCGGCCAGGCGGGCATCACCGGGCACGGGCGGGTGCGCAACCTCGCCAGCGAGACGCCGAGCATCGAGAGCTTCGAGATCGTCGGCCACGATCTGGACCCGGCGGCGATCGGGCGCTCCTTCCCCGCGCTGGCGAAGGCGCTCAAGGGAGAGGTCGCCGGGCCCATCGGGCTCACCGTCCGCGGCGCCGGCACGCAGGCCGCGCCGATGCTGGAGGCACGGCTGGACTTCACCCCGGTGCGGCTGGCGGTTCCCGAGCAGCTGGCGAAGGCGGCCGGCGCACCGATGACCCTGGTCACCCACCTGCGCGGCGCCGGGAAGAACACCTACCGCTTCGATGCCGACCTCGACCTCGCCGGGGCCGACCTGCGGCCTGGACAGCTCCTGGACAAGCCGCCGGGCAAGCCGATGGCGCTGTCGCTGAAGGGCAGCACCAGCCGGGGGGGAACGACCCGGCTGAAGCTCGACCAGTGGACGCTTCGGGTGCTCGAGGACACCCTCACCGGGACCGCCTCGGTCGAGATGCAGGGCGAGGGCAAGCGCGCCACCACCACCTTCGCCCTCGACGCGCGGGCCCCGAAGCTCGACGCGGACGCGCTGCTCCTCGAGAGCGAGTCCTCCTCGAAGGCGCAGCCTCCGCCGGCCGACCCGCACCGCTTCGACGGGATGCGGGGGAAGATCCACGCCGAGGTCGCCTCGCTCGTCTTCCACAAGGTCCCCTGGAAGAACGTCCTCCTCGACGCCACCCTGCAGGACGATCTGCTCAAGGTGGAGCGGCTCAGCCTGGACGCGGCCGGGGGCCAGGTGCGCCTCGACGGGACGAGCGCGCGGCTGGGGCCGGTGGAGAAGCCCTGGGATCTGAAGCTGACGGTGAAGGATCTCGACCTCGCCCAGGCGTTGACCTTCAGCGGCAAGGGAAAGGCATTCGCCGGGGTGTTCGACGGGAACATCGCTCTGGCCGGCAAGGGCACCACGCTCTCCGCGGTAGAGAAGACGGTCGACGGGACCATCCAGGGAAACCTCAAGAACGGAGACTTCCTCGGCGCGGACCTGGTCGCGGCCGTGGCCGGACCGCTGGCCAAGGCGCTGCCGTTCGCCACCAAGGCTGTGGGCGAGACCGGGCACACTCCGCTCGGCGACATCGACGTGTCACTCGCCGTGGACAACGGTGTTGCGAAGCTGACCAAGCCCCTGGCGCTGAAGCTCCCGGAGGCGGACATCGTGATGGGAGGTGGCATCGGGCTGTCCGGAACGCTGGCCCTGGCCGGAACGGTCGCTCTGACTCCAGCGACCATCAAGTCACTCACCGGCGGAAAGGTGATGCCGCCCGAGCCCATCCCGGTCGCGCTCAGCCTCCATGGCCCGGCCTGGGCCCCGCAGATCGCCGGCCTGGACATCAAGCCGGCGGCGCTCACCATCGCCCGGCTGGCGGGGGCGAGCGCCCTCAAGTCGCTCGTCGGCCAGTCCGACATCGGCGCGGCCCTGTCGGGGGCCCTCGGTGGGTCGGGGGCGGCCGGCAGCGACCAGACCCAGGGCGAGCAGAAGGCCCAGGGCGAGGCCGAGAAGTTGCGCCAGCAGGCGGCCCAAGAGGCCGTGAAGAAGCTCCAGGGACTGTTCGGAAAGTGAGTCGAGGCGGCGCCAGGCGGCGCTCGAGGTGCAGGTCGGCTGCAACACGGACCCGGGAATGAGAATCGGGCGGTGGATCGTATGGGTCCACAGTCCCCCTGGTGGGGCGACGACATTCGGTGTGTCATTGCTTCCGGCGGGGTGAATATTCCGCTGACCGGCGACGTCCTGCCGTCTCCGGCCGGAACAAGCAGAGGAGGGCTCCCCGTGACTGCGCGCCGCACCCCCATCGTCCAGCAGGCGGTGGCATCCCTGCTGGTCGCCGCGCTCGGCGGGTACCCGGTCCGAGCGCTCGCCCAGCAAGGCGCCCCGGCGCAGGGCGCTCCGGTCCAGTCGGTCCCTCCGCCGCCCGCCTACGCGCCGCCCCAGCCGGTGCCGCAACAGACCTACGCCCCGCAGCAGGCCCCTCCGCAGCAAGCCCCTCCGCAGGGCTACGCGCAGCAGCCGGCGCCGCCCCAGCAGACCTACGCCCCCCAGCAGGCCGCTCCGCAGCAGGCCCCTCCACAGGGCTACGGGCAGCAGCCGGCGCCGCCCCAGCAGACCTACGCCCCCCAGCAGGCCGCTCCGCAGCAGGCCCCTCCACAGGGCTACGCGCAGCAGCCGGCACCGCCCCAGCAGACCTACGCCCCCCAGCAGGCCGCTCCGCAGCAGGCCCCTCCGCAGGGCTACGCGCAGCAGCCGGCGCCGCCCCAGCAGACCTACGCCCCCCAGCAGGCCGCTCCGCAGCAGGCCCCTCCGCAGGGCTACGCGCAACAGCCGGCGCCGCCCCAGCAGACCTACGCCCCGCCTGCGCCCGCGTACGCACCCCCGGCCGCAGCTGGCGCCGCGGTGGCCGCGCCCGGCGCTCCCGCCCCCGCCGCACCCCCGCAGCCCTATGCTCCGGCGCCCCAGGCTGCACCGCAGGGGTACGCCCCGGCGCCCGCGCCCCAGCAGCCGACCTACGCGCCACCTCCACCCGCCTACGCGCCCCCTGCCGCCGCGGGTGCAGCCGCCGGTGCCGCGGTGGCAGCGCCCGCGGCCCAGGCCCCGGCGGCGCCGCAGGGTGCCCAGCAGCCCGCCCCGGCGGCCCCCCAGCCCATGGTGCAAGACGCCCCCACGGCCGCTCCGCGCGTCCCACCTGGCGCAGTGCTGATCCCGCCGACCGCCGCACCCGCCCCGGCGCCCACCCGCTCGGGGGACGCGGACCTCGGCTCGGCACCAGCGCCTCCGCCCCCGCCGGGCCATGCGCCCAAGGCCCCGAGCGCCCAGAAGTCCGCTCCGGTGGACGACCGGCTGATTCGCCTCGAGTGGCGGCCGGCGCACGTCGAGGGGAACCAGGGCTGGGGACCGATGGTGCAGGTCCCGGTGATGGGACCCTACAAGCGTCCGTTGAATGGGCGCTCGCTGTACACCGCTCTGGGTCGGAACGACCTGGCGGAGGAGTACGAGCGCCGCCTCGCCGCCAAGCGCATGATGGGCGTGGGCAGTGCGCTCCTGCTCGTCTCCGGCATCGCAGTCGGCATCAGCGCCTTCACGATCCACGGTTGCAACCCGGGTGACGCGAAGTGCTGGGACGACCGCGACGCGCAGCTCAGGTCGCGCTTCTACTGGTCGGGCGGCCTGGTGCTCGGCGGCGCCGTGCTCGGCATCGCCTCGAGCGCCTACAGTCCGCATCCAGTGTCGCGCGACGAGCTGATCGGCCTCATCCGCCAGCACAACGATCAGATCCGGAGCCAGCCCGGCGTCCACCTGGGCGCGATGGCGCTCCCGGGCGGCGGCGGCCTCAGCCTCGCCGGAGCGTTTTAGTCCGCGCGGGGGGCCACTCGGTCCAGGACTCCCAGCAGCGCCTCGAGCTCGAAGGGCTTGCTGAGCACGGCCGCCACCTGGTCCCCCAGCACGGCGTAGGTTGCGGACGGGTCCGCGGTGGAGAGGATCACCGGGAACTCCGTCCCCCGCGGAAGCTCACGAAGACGGGTGAGGAATGCGGGGCCGTCCAGGACCGGCATCCTCCAGTCGAGCAGGATGGGGCACGGTTCCGACTGCTCGGCTGCCAGACCGAGGCCCTTGAGCCCGTCGGGCGCGGCCAGGACGCGAAATCCGAGGTCGAGCAGCACGTCGATCAGCGCCTCCCGGACGGCGCTGTCGTCCTCGACCAGGAGAATGCGTCGCGCTGGCGACTCGGGGCTCATACGCCGACCAGGTGGAGCGCGAACTGGAGCACGCCGCCACCGGCGACGATCCAGGCCGGGTTGAGGTCGTAGCGGACCAGGGTCAGCGCGGAGGCTGCAGCGATCGCCAGGCTCACCGGTCCGTGGAAGCTCCCTCCGAGCACCACCGCCGCCGAGCCGATGAGCCCCACCACCGCCGGGAGGAGCCCGTTCGCCGCAGCCTGCACCATCGGGTGCTCGCGAACGCGCGCCAGCCACCCACCCGCGAGCTGCACCAGCACCCACGGCGCGGCGAGCAGCGCGAGCGTGGAGGCCGCCGCCCCGGACCAGCCGTGGTGCAGATAGCCAGCGAAGGTGGCGAGCAGCAGCACCGGCCCGGGCGTGAGCAGGGCCACCGACACTCCGTCGGCGAGCTGGCGCCGGGTCACCCACTCGAGCGCGTCGAGCCGCTCGCTGAGATGGGGGATGATGGCCACTCCCCCGCCGTACGCCCCCAGTCCCGTGCGGAAGTAGAGCACCAGCGCCTCCACCACCTGGCCGTCCAGGCCGGTCAGGTGCATCGCGGCCAGCGCAGGAAGGGCGGCGACCAGCACCGAGCGCACGGTGCTCGTGCCTTCGGCCGGTGGCGGCGGGACGGACGGGTCCCGGGGACGACGTCGCCGCAGCCCGAGCTCGACGAACAGCCCCGTTGCCGCCCCGAGCAGCACCACCTCTGTGGGCGAGGCCTTGCCGGCGACGGTGAGGAGCAGCGCCGCGCCTGCCACCAGCATCTGCCATCGGGCCTGCACCGCGCCACGCACCCGGCGAAAGGTCAGCGCCAGGATTGCCCCCACCGCCGCCCCCCCGAACCCGCGGAAGACAGGCTCCAGCCGGGTGCCCAGGTCGAAGCGGACGTACAGCCAGGCGACGGCTGCAGTGGTCAGGATGCCGGGCAGGACGAACCCGAGATAGCCGAGCAGTGACCAGCTCCAGCCGCCTAGCCGCTGACCGACGAGCGCCAGGGTGTTGGCCGAGGGCGCGCCTGGAAAGAGGTCCAGCGTCCGGAGCAGCGCGGCGTGCTCCTCCTCGGTCACCCAGCGCTGGTCCCGGACCAGCGCGGCCTCCAGCGGGGCCTGCATCCGCTGGCTGCTCCCGAACACGGCCATCCCCAGCCGGAGAGCGGCGCGGAAGAAGGCGAGCCGGCCCAGCTCTGGCCTGGGGGACTGTGTGGTCTGCTCCACGGAACCGTCTCTAAGCCAAAGAGCGGCTGGAGCCCACCCCCAGGCGTGGGTGGACGCTGGTACGCCAACAACGGGGGGCAGGACATCCGGGGTTGCGACCCCTCACTCGAGGGCGCGAACCTCGGCGTCCACCGCCGCGTGCAGGCGCTCGGGCGGACAGGGCTTGTTGAGCGCCGCGGTCACGTGGTCGTGTGTCTGGCGCCGCTTCACGTCGAGGTTCGCCGAGAGCACGATGATGCGAAACTGGCGCTCGGGGGGGTGGCGCGACACCTCGTCGAGGAGCTCGTCGCCGGTCATCACCGGCATCTGGAGGTCGAGCAGCATCAGCACCGGCTCCTGGCCGGCCCTCAGCCGTTCGAGGGCCTCGCGCCCGTCGCAGGCGGTGCTGACCCGGTATCCCCAGATGGAGAGCAGCTCCACCAGGGCGGTCCGCAGGGCGACCTCGTCTTCCACGACCAACACCTGCGCACGCACGGCCCGTCCTCCTCCCGACAGTTCCTCGCCACGGCGTCAGGGTTTGCACCGGGTCGAACAGAGGGAACCCGGGTACCGCGGTGTGCGCACCCCAGGCTCTCTTGCCTGGCCGGTCTGCGGCGTGGCCCAGCGCGTTGGCTGCATGGAGTGCGACGCCGCGGGCGGAGTGAGGCACACTGGCGGTCGAGGGGGGACCTGGCGCCGGGGCGGGGCATCCCGGGCGAAGGTGCTCTCGCTTGTTGCAGCTTGGTCGTGCGCTGGAGGTCGCGCAGAGCGTGCACCCGGCGCTCCACGTGGACCCCCGGGCGTTCCTCCGGTTTCTCGTGCGCCGCCGTCCTCCGCTCGACACGGCGGGCGTGCCCACCCATGCGGCGGACCTGTACCTGGTGGCCGCGGCACTCGCGGGCGAGGGTGCGGCGCTCGAGCTGCTCGACGCCCGGCTCCGGGGGCTCCTGCCACGGGCGCTGCGCCGGCTGCGCGCGGACGACGAGCTCCGCGCCGAGGTGCTGCAGCGCACGCGCGAGCGGCTGCTGGTGGGGCCACGGGTCCCCAAGCTCGCCGAGTACCAGGGCCGCGGGGGGCTGGATCCCTGGCTCCGCTCGGTGCTGGTGCGGGTCGCGCTGAACCTGCTCGAGGCCAGACCGCATGGGGAAGAGGAGCTGCGGGCACTCACCGAGCTCGCCGCGCCGGGCCCGGACCCGGAGGTCTCGCTGCTTCGCCGCTCGGAGCAGGCCACGCTCCAGGCTGCGCTGGTGGACGCGCTGGCCGGGCTCGCCCCGCGGACACGCCACTTCCTCGCGCTCTACGTCCTCGATGGGCTCACCCTGGAGGAGATCGGCCGGCGCGCCGGGACCCACAAGTCCACGGTCTCGCGGGCGCTGAGCGCCGCCCGCGCCCGGGTGATGACCGCGCTCCGCCGCCGGTTCCGCGCTGGTCCGGAGGGCGAGCTCGACTCGCTGCTCGGCTTCCTCGGCGAGGCCGGGGCAGACCTCCCGTTCGTGCTCCGCGAGCTGCTCGCCGGACGCGACGGGAGCTGAGCCGTCACCTTCGTCCGGACGAAAGGGACTCCGGATCCGCCCCGCGCGGACAGGGTAGCGTCCGCCCGCATGCGCGAACACACCCGCATGCTGCTCGGGCTGGCCGTCGGCGCGGGACTGGGCCTGGTGGCCAGGGCCCTGGCCGGGGATGCACCGTGGCTGGCGTGGACCCTGGCCAACGTCACCGGTCCCATCGGCCAGGCCTTCCTCCGCCTTCTGTTCATGCTGGTGGTGCCGATGATCTTCTCGGCCCTGGTGATGGGGGTGGCCGACCTCGAGCTCCGGCACCTCGGCCGGCTCGGAGCGCGGGCGCTCGGCTACACCGTGGTCATCTCCACCATTGCGGTGCTGATCGGGATCGGCCTGGTGAACCTGTTCCGACCCGGCGAGGGCATGAGCGACGAGGTCCGGGCGCTGGCCCGCTCGAGCGTGGTCCCCAAGGCCGCGGTGGCCCCGAGCGACACCTCGGCGGCGTCGCTGCTGGTGTCCATCATCCCGGACAACCCGGTGAAGGCGGCGGCCAGCGGCGACTATCTGGGGCTCATCTTCTTCGCCCTGGTGTTCGGCATCGCCCTGGGGCTGACCCGGGCGCCGGCCGCCGAGCGGCTCAAGGAGGTCATCGCCGGGCTGTACGAGGTCACCCTGGTGCTGATCAACGGAGTGTTGAAGGTCGCCCCGCTGGGCGTGGCCGCGCTGCTCTTCGGTCTGACTGCCCGGCTCGGGTTCGACGTCCTCCGCCAGCTCGCCGCCTACGTGGGGGTGGTGCTGCTCGGCCTCGCGCTGCACATGTTCGTGGTGTACTCGCTCTCGGTCCGCTTCTTCGGCGGCCGGAACCCGGTGCAGTTCTTCCGCGACGTGCGGATGGCGGCGATCACCGCCTTCTCCACCGCGTCGTCCAACGCCACCCTGCCCACCTCGCTCAAGGTCGCCGAGGAGGAGCTGCGGCTTCCACCCAACGTGGCCCGCTTCGTGCTCACCGCCGGCGCCTCGATGAACCAGAACGGCACCGCGCTCTTCGAGGGCGTGACGGTCCTCTTCATCGCCCAGCTCTTCGGGGTTCATCTCAGCCTGGATCAGCAGATCGTGGTGATGTTCATCTGCGTGCTCGGGGGGGTGGGCACCGCCGGGGTACCCGCCGGCTCGCTTCCGGTCATCGCGATGATCCTCGGGTTGTTCCACATCCCTCCCGAGGGTCTGGGGCTCATCCTCGGCGTCGACCGCCTGCTCGACATGTGCCGGACGACGCTCAACGTGGTGGGCGATCTCGCTGCTGCGGTCTACGTGGCCCGCGGCGAGCCGGTGGAGGAGGCCCCGGTGGCATCCACCTCCTGACCGCGGAGGAGGACCCACGCACAGCTGCCCATCCAGGCCACCGCCGCCAGCAGGGCGAATCGCTGCATCGCGGGCACGGCCACCGGCAGCGGCGCCTCGCGGAAGGTGAGGTAGAGCCCCAGCTCGAGGGCTGCGAGCATCAGGGAGGCGGCGCCCAGCAGCGCCAGCACCGGGCGAGGGCGGAGCCCGCGCACCACCAGCGCCGCGGCCACGAAGCCCGGCCCCGCGCCAGAAAGCAGCGCCAGCGCGTGCGGCACCCCGCGGGTCACCGGCACCAGCAGCAGCCCGAGCGCGCCCAGCGTCCCGAGCACGCGCACCCGCCTCGCGGTGCGTCCCCCCACCAGCGCCGGGACCATCCACCAGAAGAGGCACAGGGCGGCGATGAACGCCCACTCGGCCGCGCGACCCCAGGGCGCCCCCGGGTTGTGACGTCCGTTCACGGCCATGTCCCGGGCGATGTCGCAGAGGAAGTTGGCCCACAGCGAGTGGCCGGCGGCCTCCGGGTCCACCCAGTTCCCACCGGGGTACTGCGCCGCCCCGACCACCGTGGTCACCGCGCCCGCCACGAGCAGCGCCAGCAGCGCCGCCGCCAGGGCCGAGGTCCAGCCGCGCGGAGGCGTTGACGGAGCGGGCATCTCCCCCAGTCCATCACGGGCGGACCTGGAGGGGCTGTTTTCACCCCGAGGGGGAGTTCACCCTCAGTCAGCGCTGCCCCGCAGCCGCCTCGCCGACTGCGGCCGCCCTGACCTCGCCGACTGCAGCCGACCTGACGACACTCTAACCCGGACCTCGACTGCGGCCGCCCTGACCTCGCCGACTGCAGCCGACCTGACGACACTCTGACCCGACCTCGACTGCGGCCGCCCTGACCGAGCTGACTGCGGCCGCCCTGACCTCGCCGACTGCAGCCGACCTTACGACACTCTGACCCGGACCTCGACTGCGGCCGCCCTGACCGAGCTGACTGCGGCCGCCCTGACCTCGCCGACTGCAGCCGACCTGACGACACTCTGACCCGGACCTCGACTGCGGCCGCCCTGACCGAGCTGACTGCGGCCGCCCGGACCTCGCCGACTGCAGCCGACCTGACCGAGCTGACTGCGGCCGCCCTGACCTCGCCGACTGCAGCCGACCTGACGACACTCTGACCCGGACCTCGACTGCGGCCGCCCTGACCGAGCTGACTGCGGCCGCCCGGACCTCGCCGACTGCAGCCGACCTGACGACACTCTGACCCGGACCTCGACTGCGGCCGCCCTGACCTAGATGGCAGGCGCCGGGAGCTGGCCCGCCACCTCGAACTGCGCGCGGGGGAAGACCAGCCGGGTCCGCTCGAACCAGTCGAGCTTCTGCATCTCCACCCGCTCGCGCGTGGCCACGCAGCGCCAGGTCTCCGGAGCGCGCGGGGTCTTCCGGGCCAGGGCGCGCGGGGTGAAGAGCGCCACGTTGGGTGCGCCGGCGAGGTCGCGGGCGCTGGGGTAGCGCACGAGCTCCACGCCGTCGGTCCGCATCTCGGCGCCGAGGCGCTGGGTGGCCTCGTATCGGCTCCTCGAGGCGAGGACCCGGTGGTGGGCCTCGAAGGGAGAGCGGGTCAGGTCCACCGCGGCGCGGGTGCGGACGTCGGCCCGGAACGCGCTCAGCTCCACCGTCAGCGGCGAGAGCACAGCCTGGGTCCCCTCCAGGAACAGCAGGCGGTAGTACGCGGTCTCGGCCATCGCCGTCTCCAGCGCCTCGCTGGCGTAGAACAGCGAGCGCTCGGCCCGGGTACCGAAGCGCGAACCGTGGGTCAGCGGCGGATGGCGGAAGGGCGTGAGGAGGAGGTAGTGCAACCCCTCGAACTCGGGACCCGCCGGCGCGGGCGGCTTCACCCGGTCGATCAGGGCCTCGAGGATCTCCTGCTCGGCATCCGAGTCGACCAGCCGCCGGGTGGCGTTCCGGTGCTGGGCCTCCACCACCCGCCACACAGGACCTTGGTAGGGGCGGAGGTTACGTTTTCCCCCGCACTGCATCCAGATACTCGTCGACACGCACCAGCCCCGCCACGCTCTGGATGCACTCTAGGGGCGCGGCTGACAGGTGCCCGTTCCGGGCGCGGAGCCAGGTCCGGGCCTTCTCCGCATCACCGCCCACCAGCGCGTCCAGGCTCCGGTAGAGCCGGAGGAAGAGCAGCGCCAGCTCGCCTTCCTTGCTGTCCGGGTCCACCGTGCGCTGCCCCGCGGCCAGCCTCGACCAGGAGGCCGCGCTCACCCCCACCACCCGGGCCATCGTCTGGCCGTTGAGGCCGAGGACCGATGCGGCGCGGATCAGCGCTCGGGAGAGCACCACCGCCGGGTCGGGCGCGGGAAGGGACGCTGAGGAACGCCGGGCCATCTCTTTCAGGTGAAATCTTAAGTCCAGATATATTCAGATGCAAGCCAGGTCTTCAGACCGGCCGGAGCAGCCAGCCGCACCAGGTGCTACCCAGCACCGCCACCTGTCCCGCCAGCACCCGGAGCAGGTAGGCGCGCGAGCCCGAGGTCGCCGCCAGCACCACCTTGGTGACCGCGTTGCTGCTGGTCGCGACCAGTACCGCGAGCGCGGCCGCTTCGGGCGGAACCGCCGACCGGGCAACCAGCGCTCCGGTCGACCCGGCGAAGGCGTGCGCGTCGGCCAGGCCGCTCACCGCCGCAGCGACCAGGAGCCCCGCGCCGCCGAACCGTCGCTGCACCACCGTGGCGACGAGAGAGACCAGGGTGACCAGCCCGGCGAAGAGAACGGCATCTCCCAGGCGGAACGCCGCCCCCGAGCGCACCGGCGGCGCCTCCGTCCGGGCGGCATGGCGGGCGAACACCGCGGCGACGATCAGCGCGGTGAGCCCCCCGGCGGAGAGGGACACGGCGAGGGGGCGCAGCAGTGCGGTGCCCGAGGCCGCGAGCAGCAGCGCGAGCTGGACGAAGGTGGCGACCGAGGAAGCCGTCGCTCCGGACACCGCCGCGGCGAGCACCCGGGGCTCCCGCGAGGCAAGACGGCCCATGGCGGCGACGGTGGCGGCGCTGGAGACGAACCCCGAGACGAGCCCGGCGAGGGCGAGCCCCACCCGGGGACGGACTAGCTTCTGAGCCAGCGCGCCGGCGGCCCCGACGCCCATCATCACCACCACCAGCTTCCAGACGTCGAACGGGCTGATGGCCCCGAAAGGGTCCACCGGGCGATCCGGCAGCAGAGGAAGGATCAGCAGCGCCGACACCCCGAAGACCAGCGCGTTCTGCAGCTCGCGATCGGTGAAGAGCTTCCGCGCCAGGCCGTGCAGGCGGGCCCGGAACGCGAGCAGGGTCGAGCTGGCGAGCGCGGCGGCGAAGGCCAGCGCTGGGGCTCCCTGGGCGAGGACCCCCAGCGTGAAGGCGAGCACCAGCGCCACCTCGGTGGTGAGCCCCGGGTCCGGCTCGGTCGCCCGCCAGGCCACGAGCAGGGCCAGCAGGACCACCGCGGCGCCCGCCGCGCCCAGCACCACCGCGCTTCCCGTCTGCAGCGCCACCCCGCCCAGAAGCGAAGTCAGGGCGAAGCTGCGAAGCCCGGCCCACCGGCGCGGCCGCTCGGCGTCGCGCGCCCGCTCGCGCTCGAGCCCCATCACCAGGCCCACCCCGAGCGCGACCAGCAGCCTCCATTCAGGCCGGTCCTCGAACCCCATTCGCCTGCCTACCATTGGCGGGAGCGCCCGGTCAGTGCAAGGTCGACTGCTGGCTGCAGCGGATCTGCTCCGACAACGGCGCACCTTGTTCCGCCGGGCGAGGGCGTTAGGTTTCCCGACCTGGAGGTCCCGCATGCCGCTCCGCCGCATCGTGGTCGCCATCGACGGCTCGGAACCGGCCGATCGCGCGCTCGATCTCGCCTCGGAGCTGGTGCGGACCGGCGACGGGGGCACGCTGACCCTCGTCTCCGCCATCTCGGATCCAGTCACCTTCGCACCGACGCCGGTCGCCGGGCTGGAGATGGTGCTCGAGGCCGAGCAGCGAGGGGCCGAACGAGACCTCGCCGAGCGAGCGGAGCGCCTCCGCGCTCAGGGCCTGCGGGTCGAGACGGTGGTCCGGGTGGGTGGAGCGCCCGAGGTCGTCGCCGACGTGGCTGAAGCGGCCCGTGCCGACCTGGTGGTGGCCGGGAGCACCGGCAAGGGGGCCCTCCAGCGCGCCCTCCTGGGAAGTGTCACCACCCGACTCCTTCACCAGCTCCGGAGACCTCTGCTGGTCGTTCCCTGATTCCCTTCACCCGCGTCCCCTGTAAGGTCCGCAACCCATGGCTACCTGGACTTTCCTGACCAACCACGCCCACGTCCTCCTCTGTGTCTGGGAGGACTCCGAGGCCCGGGTCCGCGACATCGCCATGCGCGTCGGGATCACCGAGCGAGCCGTCCAGCGCATCCTCCAGGAGCTCGAGTCGGAGCAGTACCTGGTGCGCGAGCGCGTCGGCCGCCGTAACCGCTACCGCATCCGGGGTGACCGGCCCTTCCGTCACCCGGTGGAGGACCACCGCCCGGTGTCGCTCCTGCTGGACCTCATCACCAAGCGGAAGGCGCCCGGCACCCGCGCCCGCCCCGCGGCACGACGCAGCGCCCGGCCCCGGAGGACGCGAGCCCGCGCCAGACGGTAGGCCGAGCGGCACTGGATCAGGGCTGGGTCCAGGTCCAGTCGCGTACCTCGGGCATGTCCTCGAGGTGCTCCTCGACATACGCCCGGTGCCGCTCCAGCTCCCCCCGGAACCGCTCGACCAGCTCGGAAGAGTTCTCGGGGATGCGCCGTGCACGCCGGAGCGCCTCGATGGCCAGGTGGTACCGGCTGATGCCGTTGAGCACCACCATGTCGAACGGGGTGGTGGTGGTGCCCTGCTCGCGGAAGCCGCGGACGTGGAAGCGCCCGGCGTTCGGTCGTCCGTGCAGCGTGTGGTGGATGCCGAGCGGGTAACCGTGGAAGGCGAACACCACGTCCCGATCGCGGGTGAAGAGCTGCACGAAGCGCTGCTCGTCCATCCCGTGCGGGTGCTCCTCGGGGGTGAACATCGACATGAGATCGACCAGGTTCACCACCCGGATGCGCAGCCCGGGCGCCGCGGTACGGAGCAGCCAGGTGGCGGCGAGCGTCTCCATGGTCGGCACGTCGCCGGCGCAGGCCATGACGATGTCCGGGTCGCCTTCGTCGTTGCTGGCCCACTCCCAGACCGAGGCCCCACGCTGGCAGTGGCGTTGCGCGGATTCCAGGTTCAGGTACTGGAGCTGCGGCTGCTTGTCGATGACGATGACGTTGACGTGCGCCGCGTGCCGGAAGCAGTGGTGCGCCGTCCAGAGCAGGCAGTTGGCATCCGGCGGCAGGTAGATGCGCGAGACCGTCGGCTTCCGGGTCAGCATCGCATCGATGAAGCCCGGGCCCTGGTGGCTGAAGCCGTTGTGGTCGTTCCGCCAGCAGGTGGAGGTCAGCAGCACGTTGAGCGAGGGGACCGGCTTGCGCCACTCGAGCTTCAGCGACTCGTCCAGCCACTTGCTGTGCTGGATGGCCATGGAGGCCACCACCATCGCGAACGCCTCGTAGGTCGCGAACAGCCCGTGCCGCCCGGTGAGGATGTAGCCCTCGAGCCATCCCTCGCAGTTGTGCTCGCTCAGGACCTCCATCACCCGGCCGTCGGGGCCGAGCGATTCGTCGGTGGGCTCGACCGGGAGCATGAAGGCGCGCTGGCTGGTCTCGAACACCGCGCCGAGGCGATTGCTGTTCGTCTCGTCGGGGCAGAAGAGGCGGAAGCGGCCCGGGTTCACCCGGTAGAGGTCGCGCATCAGCTGCCCGAGCCGCCGGGTGGACTCCTCGCGTTGCGCCGCCGGCGCTTCGACCTTCACCGCGTAGGGCTCGAGCGCCGGCATCTCCAGCGGCTCACAGGTCTCGCCGCTGGTTCTGGGGTTGGCGCTCATCCGGAGGTCGCCCCTGGGGGCCAGCGACCGCAGCTCTGGGACGAGCGAGCCGTGCGCGTCGAACAGCTCCGCCGGTCGGTAGCTCCGCATCCAGGACTCGAGGAGCTTCAGATGCTCGGGGTTGTCCCGGACGCCGGAGAGCGGGACCTGGTGCGCGCGGAATGTGCCCTGCACCTGGACCCCGTCCACGACGTCGGGACCGGTCCACCCCTTCGGCGTCCGGAGCACCAGCGCGGGCCAGCGCGGACGCCCCTTCACCCCCGAGCTGCGGGCCTCCTTCTGGATCCGGCGGATGCGCTCCAGGCAGCCGTCGAGCGCGGCGGCGAGCGCCTGGTGCACGCGTGGGGGGTCATTCCCCTCGACGAACAGCACCTCGTATCCGTGGCCCTCGAGGAGCGAACGGACCTGTGCATCGCTCGAGCGCCCGAGCACCGTGGCGCTGGAGATCTTGTATCCGTTGAGGTGGAGGATGGGCAGGACCGCGCCGTCGCGGGCCGGGTTCAGGTAGGTGATGCCCTTCCAGCTGCCCTCCAAGGGTCCGGTCTCCGCCTCGCCGTCGCCCACCACCGCGATGGCGACCAGGTCGGGGTCGTCGAACACCGCGCCGAAGGCGTGGGTCAGCACGTAGCCCAGCTCGCCGCCCTCGTGGATGGAGCCCGGGGTGGGGGCGCTCACGTGGCTGGGGATGCCACCCGGCGTGGAGAACTGGCGGAAGAGCCGTCGCATCCCCACCCCGTCGGGCGTCACCCGCGGGTAGAGCTCGCTGTACGTGCCCTCGAGGTAGGTGCAGGCGACGATCGCCGGCCCGCCGTGTCCCGGTCCCGCGAGGTAGATGGCCGGGAAGGCGTCGCGCCGGATGAGCCGGTTGAGGTGCGCGTAGATCAGGCTCAGGCCCGGGCTGGTGCCCCAGTGGCCGAGGAGGCGGGGCTTGATGTGCTCGGGGCGGAGCGGCTCGCGGAGCAGCGGGTTGTCCTGGAGGTAGATCTGCCCGACGGTCAGGTAGTTGGCCGCGCGCCACCAGGCGTCGATCAGCCGCAGTTCCTCGGGGGTGAGCGCGTCAGGCATCGGTCGGCCTCCGGTCTCGTCAGTCGTCGAGCCCCTTCTACGCGCTCTGCGCCGGGCTGGCAGACCCTGAACGGCCCCCGTGGCAATCGTGCGACATCCCCGGTGCTCGGCCGCTCCTGAACCGGGCCGCCCCGTCGATGGGCCATTCCCACTCCCGGAGCGGGCGGGCTGCTGCCTAGTGTGCACCCCGCGCGTGGCTCCCGTCCTGGTGGTGAACGTCGGTTCGAGCAGCTTCAAGTGGTCGGCCCTGGAGGACGACGGGACGCCCATCGCCTCGGGCAACGAGGCCTGGACGCCATCGAGCGACTCCTCCGCGGAGCATGTCGCGGGCGCGCTCCAGCGCGTGGGGCGGCCACGTGCCATCGGCCACCGGATGGTGCATGGCGGGCCGGCCTTCAGCGGTCCGGTCCGGCTCGACGCGGCCGTCCGGGAGACGCTGGAGAGGCTGCGGCCGCTCGCCCCGAAGCACATGGCACCGGCGCTGGCCTCGGTGGACGCCTGCACCCGGCTGCTTCCCGACGTTCCCCAGGTCTGCGCGTTCGACACCGCCTTCCACGCCACCATGCCCGAGGAGGCGCGGCTCTACGCGGTGCCACCGGCCTGGGCCGAGCCGCTCTCGCTGCGCCGCTACGGCTTTCACGGGCTGAGCGTGGCCCACGCGGTGCGGCGGACGGAGGCGCTGCTGGGGGCGCTGCCTCCACGGGTCGTGGTCTGCCACCTCGGCAGCGGCGCCTCGGTCACCGCGGTCCGCGAGGGGCGCTCCGCCGACAACAGCATGGGCTACACCCCGCTGGACGGCCTGGTGATGGCCACCCGGGCCGGGCACCTGGATCCGGGCGCGGTCCTCGCCCTCGCCGAGCACCTCGGGACGGCGCCGGGTCCTCTCGCGGAGCGGCTGGAGAACGAGTGCGGCCTCCTCGCGCTCGCCGGCACCGCAGACCTGAGGGAGGTGCTCGAGCGGGCCGACCGCGGCGAGCCGCCCGCCCGTACCGCCTACGGCGTCTACCTCACCGCGCTGGTCCGGACGGTGGGGAGCGCGGTGGGCATCCTCGGCGGGCTCGACGTGCTGGTGTTCACCGGCGGGGTGGGTGAGCACTCGGCGCGGGTGCGGGACGACGTGTGCCGGGCGTTCGCCTTCACCGGGGTGGCGCTCGACCGGGATCGGAACGAGGCACCCGAGGGCGATGCGGATCTCGCACAGGCGGCGGCCCCGGTCCGGGTGCTGCGGATCATCGCTCGGGAGGACCTGAGCGTCCTGGTAGACGTGCACCGGGTGCTGGGGAGAGCCCGATCGGCCGACTCCGGCTGAGTCACTCCAAGCAGGGCACCACCCAGCAGCTCACGTCCCTGCTCCTCGACTGCGGAAGCCGAGCCTGCGCAAGCTGGGCCGAACGAGGTCTCCTCGATGAGCGACGCACTCTTCTGGCATCGCCTGCACTTCGGCTTCACCGTCACCTACCACTACCTCTTCCCTCAGCTGACGATGGGGCTGGCGCTGCTCATCCTCCTCTTCAAGTGGCGGGCGTTCCGGACCGGCAGCGCGCTCCACGCCGACGCGGCACGCTTCTGGGCCCGCATCTTCGGCGTGGCGTTCGCGATGGGGGTCGTCACCGGCATCCCGCTGGAGTTCCAGTTCGGGACCAACTGGTCGCGCTTCAGCCAGTTCGCGGGGGGAGTCATCGGTCAGACCCTGGCGATGGAGGGCATCTTCGCCTTCTTCCTCGAGTCCACCTTCCTCGGCCTCTTCCTCTACGGTGAGAAGCGGTTCGGCCCGCGGATGCACCTGGCCTCGGCCGCGGCGCTCTGGGCCGGAAGCTGGCTGTCCGGGTACTTCATCATCGCCACCAACGCCTTCATGCAGTCGCCGGTGGGCCACTCCATCGGTCCGGACGGCCGGCTTCAGCTCGCCGACTTCTGGGCCTTCGTCCTCAACCCCTGGGCCATCTGGCAGTACCTCCACAACATGACCGCCTCGGTGGTGACCGCCTCCTTCGTCGTGGCCGGGGTGGGGGCGTTCTGGTCGCTGTCGGGGCGCCACCGCGAGGCTGCCACCCTGGCGCTCCGCACCGGGGTCATCGCCGGCCTGGTGGCCTCGTGCCTCCTCATCTTCCCCACCGGAGACCGCAACGGGAAGCTGGTGGCCGAGAAGCAGCCGGCGACCTTGGCGGCGATGGAGGGCCTCTTCGAGAGCAAGCCCGAGGCCGAGCTGGCCATCATCGGCCAGCCCAACGTCCAGCAGCGCCGGCTCGAGAACCCGATCGTCGTCCCGGGGATGCTGAGCTTCCTGGTCTACGGGAGCTTCGGGAGCACCGTCACCGGACTCGACGACATCCCGCGAGACCGGTGGCCGGACAACATCGAGCTGCTCTACTACGCCTACCACGTGATGGCGGGGCTGGGGACGCTGCTCATCGCCCTGCTCGCGCTCGCCGTCCTGCAGCTCTGGCGCGGGCGTCTCGAGACCTCGCGGCCGCTGCTCTGGGCGCTGATGCTCGCCATGCCCTTCCCGTACATCGCCACCACCGCCGGATGGATGACCGCGGAGCTGGGACGGCAGCCGTGGCTGGTCTACGGGCTGATGCGAACCGCCGAGGGCACCTCGGCGCAGGTCTCGGCCGGCAACACCCTCTTCACCCTCCTCGGCTTCTCGGGCCTCTATCTGGTGATGGGCATCCTCTTCCTCTACCTGGTCGGACGGGAGATCGCCCACGGACCGGGTGGAGCACACGGCGCCATCGAGGCCGCGGAGCACTCGCCGCTCGCCGGGGAGGCCGTCTGATGGAGGCGCTCTGGTTCGGCATCGTCGCCGGCATGCTCGCGGTGTACGTGGTCCTCGACGGCTTCGACTTCGGGGCCGGCTTCCTGCACCTGGCGGTGGCCCGGACCGACGCCGAGCGACGCACCGTGCTCGCCGCCATCGGCCCGGTCTGGGATGGAAACGAGGTCTGGCTGATCGCCGGCGGGGGCGCGCTCTTCATGGCCTTTCCCACGGCGTACGCGGTGGGCTTCGCCGGATTTTACCTGCCGCTGATGCTCCTGCTCTGGGTGCTCATCCTCCGCGGCCTGTCCATCGAGCTCCGCGGCCACGTCACCAACCCGCTCTGGGCGGCGTTCTGGGACACCTGCTTCGCGCTGGGAAGCACGCTCATCGCCATCGTCCTCGGGGCTGCGCTGGGCAACGTGCTGCGCGGAGTGCCGCTGGACGCGACGGGCACGTTCCACGTCGCGCTTTGGGACAGCTTCTGGCCGGGGAAGGACTCCGGAGTCCTCGATGCCTACACCGTGCCGGTGGGCGTCTTCACCCTGCTCGCGCTCGGAGGACATGGGGGGCTGTACCTGGCGCTCAAGACCGACGGAGCGGTTCAGGCGCGAAGCCTGCGCGCAGCCCGCCTCCTCTGGGTCGGCGCCGGCATCCTCTTCCCGCTGGTGACCTGGGGCACGCTGCGGGTCTCGCCCGAGCTGCTGCCCGCCGCCGCGGGGCGTCCGCTGGTCTGGGTGCTCCTCACGGTCCAGCTGGCCTCGGTCGCCGCGCTTGTCTCGGGACTGGTGCGCCGCCGCCCGGGGCTCGGCTTCCTCGGCTCGGCGGGGACGCTCTTCACCATGCTCGGAACGGCCGCCGCTGCGCGCTGGCCGGTGCTGCTCCGCTCGAGCCTGGGCCCCTCCTTCTCCCTCGATGCGTTCGCGGCCGCCACCACCCACCATGGGCTCCGCGTGGCTCTGAGCTGGTCGATGCTCGGGCTTCCGCTGGCCTGCGGCTACTTCCTGTTCCTGGCGCGGCTGTTCCGCGGCAAGGTCCAGGTGGCCCCGGAATCCGCACCGGACGGTCCGGCCAGGGGGCGCGCCGGGCCCTGACTGCGCCCGGGCACCGCCGGGGTCGATGGGGTACGCTGGGGCGACCGTGTCGAGGACGCTCCCCCTCCTTCTGCTGGTTGCGCTGGCCAGCCCCGCCCGGGCGCAGCCCGCCATCCCGGTGGAGGTGCAGGTCGGCAAGACGGCCAAGGTGAACGTCGGCCTGGCGCAGGGGCTGAACTGCGACGACCTCGGCGTGGTGGACGCGAAGCTCGTCCCCGCCAAGGACAAGAAGACCCTGTTCCTGGTGCTGAAGGGCAAGGCCGCGGGCGACACCTACTGCCGCGCCGGCACCGGCCTGGGCGCGACCGTGCTGGTGCACGTCACGGTGAGCGAGCCCCCGCTCTGACGCGCGCCGGAGGGCTCTGCGCACAGTCGTCGCGAGAACACCGGAGCGCAGGGCAGCACCGGCCCGGCCGAGCGGTCCACTAGCGTCCCTCGCCGCTCCTGCCCCGGAGGCCCCTTGCCCAGCCCCCACGCGCCCGCCGCCGGCGTCGTGAGCAAGCCCAGCCCGCGCAGTGCCGGCGAGACGCTGGACCGGCTCCTGAAGGTGATCCGTTCCCGCGGGCTGACGCACTTCGCGAGCATCGACCACGCTGCCGGGGCCGCCGCCGTCGGGCTCTCGCTCCGGCCGGCCACGGTGGTCATCTTCGGCAACGCGCGGGCGGGGACACCACTCATGTCCGCGGTCCCGCTGCTCGCGCTCGAGCTCCCGCTTCGGGTCCTGGTCTGGGAGGACGCGGAGGGACGGGCACAGCTGAGCTACCTGGACCCGGCCTGGCTCGGCGAGCGCTACGGGCTCGAGGCCGGCCAGATGCACGCGCTCGATGGCGTGCACGCCGTCACCGACGCCGCGGTGGCTCCCTGAGGCGCCCGCTCAGCCCCGGCCGGAAGCGTCCTCGACGTTGATGGTCGCCCAGGGCAGCGCCTCCAGCCGGGCGAGGGGGATGGGCTCACCGGTGACGTCGCTCAACCCGTAGGAGCCCTCGGCGAGCTTGGCCAGGGCGCGGTTCACCTGAGCGAGCTGCGCCCGCTCACCCGTGGTGAGGGTGTTCCGGGTCGTCCGTTCCACCTGTTCCTCCGCGACGTCGGCGGCGTCACCCGGGTCGGCGAGGCCGGGCATCTCCGGCGGCGCGTCCGAGTTGGTGAGCCCGAGCAGCCGGGCGCGCTCGCGCTGCAGCCGCTCCTCGAACCGGGCCAGCTGGTTCCGTGTCAGCTGCGGGGTGGAGGCCATGGTGGGGGGACCCTAGCACCCCTCCCAGGTGACAGCGGACGCGCTTACCCTCTCTGGCGGTGAAGGCCGACCGACCATGAACACCTTTCGCACGCTCTTCGGGGCGGACCCCGAGGTGACGGCCGAGGCCCCCGGGCGAGCGAACCTCATCGGGGAGCACACCGACTACTCGGGGGGCTACGTGCTGCCGGTCACCATCCCGCAGAGGACGCGGGTGGAGCTGCGCCGGCGCGCGGATGCCACCGCCCGGGTGCACTCGGTGCAGCTGCGGAGGACGGAGGAGTACCGGGTGGGCGCCGAGGCCCCGCGCCACGACTGGCTGGACTACGTCCAGGGCGTGACCGCGGTGGCGCGGCCCAGGCCACTCGGCGGGTTCGAGGCGTGGATCGACTCCGACGTGCCACCGGGCGGCGGGCTGGCGTCGAGCGCGGCGCTGGGGGTGTCGATGCTCCGCGCGCTCCGGCAGGCCTTCGGATGGGAGCTGGACGACGTGCGGCTGGCGCTGCTCGAACAGCGGGCCGAGGTGGAGTTCGTGGGTGCCCCGGTGGGGGTGATGGATCCGATGGTCTCGAGCCTCGGCGGTCCGCGGGCGGCGCTGCTCATCGACACCCAGTCGCTCCTCACCGAGTCCATTCCGCTCCCCCGAGGGCTGGCGATCGCGGTCGTGCACTCCGGCATCTCGCACGACCACGCCAGCGGCGAGTACCGGGCCCGACGCAACGAATGCGAGGAGGCCACGCGGGCGCTGGGGGTGACCAGCCTCCGGTCGCTCTCGGTGGCGGAGCTGCCGCGGCTGGAGCTGCTCCCGCCCCCGCTCGACCGCCGGGCCCGCCACGTGGTGACCGAGAACGCGCGGGTGCTGGAGGCAGTGCAGGCGCTACGGTCCGGGGAGCTCGAGCGGCTGGGGGCGCTGCTCGCGGCGTCCCATCGTTCGCTGCGCGACGACCATCAGGTCAGCGTGCCCGACCTGGACCGCCTGGTGACGCTCGCCGCGGAGGCTCCGGGGGTCTTCGGCGCGCGGCTGACGGGGGGCGGGTTCGGCGGGGCCATCGTCGTCGCCGCGCGGCCGGAGGGCTTGCGCGCCTCGATGGAGCGGGTGGCGGAGCGGTACCGGGTGCAGACTGGACGCACCGCGACCGTTCTCGTCCCGGTCTGAAGACGCCTGCGGCCCGCGGGTCGCGCGCGACGCGCAGCAGCGGATGCTGGAGGAGCAGGTCGCACTTCACCCCATCCGCCCCCGGACGCGGCAGCACGTCGGGAGCTGGACAGCGCCTGTTTTCGTGCTCTTTTCAGTGGGGAGACCCCATTGCAGGCTCGGTGGCGCAAGCAGACTGCCCTTCCCGACGCCCGGGCAGGTCAGGCGTTCACGGTCGAACGACCGGTGTCCACGAGGTTGGAGGAGACTTTGCCCGATGTCGCCCTGCCGATAGACGCGCCCGACATGGGGCCTGGAAGCGTCCTGCTGGTCGAGGACGACGCCGACATCCGGGAGGCGCTCACCGACGTGCTCCAGATGGAGCGCTGGACCGTGGAGCCGGCGGCGAACGGCAAGCTCGCTCTGGACCGTCTTCGCGCTGGACCGCCGCCGGACCTGATGCTCCTGGATCTCATGATGCCGGTGATGGACGGCTTCGAGCTGCTGGAACAGCTGCGCGGTGAGCCGGGTCCGTCGACGGTGGTGCTCTCCGCGAGCCGGGACGTGGACCGGGTCCGGGAGCATCCCCTGGTCCGGGCCACGCTGGGTAAGCCGGTCGAGGTCGGGGTGCTGCTCGGGCTGCTCGAGCGGTTGCGCCGGGCCGATCAGGGCTGAGGCAAGGCAGGGGGAGGTTCCCGTGCTGAAGCTGTTCGGTCATGACGCCTCGCCGTACGTCCGTCGGGTCCGGATCGTGCTCGCCGAGCTGCAGATCCCGTTCGAGCGTGACGTCCACAGCTGGCAGGACCCGGCGCCCGAGTTCAGCGCTGCCTCGCCCATCCGGCGTGTGCCGATGCTCGACCTCGGTCCGGGGGCCCCGGTTCGCCATGTGTTCGAGTCGCGGGTCATCACCGCGCTGCTCTACGCCATGCCCCACCCCCGCCCCGGCGGCGCGCCGCCGTTCCAGGACTCGGTCTTCGACCCGGGGCTCGCGCTCCTGGACCAGAACGTCGTCTCGGCGGCCGACGCCGCGCAGGACAGCCTGGTGAACGTCTTCCTGCTCGAGAACGACGGCGTGCGAACCGAGCAGTCGTCGTACCTCCGGCGTCAGGTGGACCGGGGGCGGGCGTGCCTGGACTGGCTCGAGGCCCGGTACCAGGGCAAGAGCACCCTCGCCCCGGGACGGCTGGCCTACGCCGACGTGGCGGTGATGAGCCTGCTGGGCTGGATCCGGTTCCGGAACCGGATGGACCTCACGCCCTGGCCGGAGCTGCTGGCCCTGGAGGCGGCCCACGCCGGGCGCCCGAGCATCGCCTCGACCCGGCCGGCGTAGGTCAGGGCGGCCGCTGTCGAGATCCGGGTCAGGGGTCCTCAGGCGCTATAGTCGGCGAACTCAGGGCGGCCGCTGTCGAGTGGTCAGGGCGGCCGCTGTCGAGTGGTCAGGGCGGCCGCTGTCGAGATCCCCGGAACAACACTCTGAACGGAGTGTTGGACCCGCCGCTGGGCGAGCGCATCACCGCGGTCTCCTCCGCCGTTCGCTGTGACATCCAGGTGGACCCGGACGGCCGTAACCTGTCCGGGCGTTGCACCGTACCCCTGACCAGCATCACCGTGGACGCCGACCCGACCAAGACCGAGCACTTCCGCCAGTGGGCCACCAACCGCAAGGTTGACGCTGCTCGCTGCATCTTCGGAGCGCAACTCGACCGGATCGCGGTGTCCTGGCTCCAGGCGCCGGGTGAGACCACCGAGTTCCAGGCCGAGATTCCGTTCACCGTATGCGGGCGTCCCCGTGAAGACGCCGGGCGTGAGCGCGTGACCGGCACCCTGGTGCGCCTGGACGATGGGTATGGCCAAGGTGGTCGCCGAGGAAGGTACGCTGGAGCTGACGCTGTTCGCCTCGCCCCCGGGGAGTTGCGCCCGCCCGCGTGCGAGCGGAGAAAACGCGCCGTGTGTTCCGCGGCCGTCCACCCGCAGTCCAAACGAAGAGAGGAAGTGTCGAACATGAATGGAAAGAATCTGAAGGGGGCGCTCATCGCCTCAGCCGTGTGCGCGATGTTCGCCACCGCCGCCCACGCCGCGGACAAGGCCGCGGGTCATGACAAGGCCGGCGGCGAGGTGAAGTGTGCCGGCATCAACTCCTGCAAGGGCACCGGCTCGTGCGCCGGCGGCGGCCACGGCTGCGGCGGCCAGAACGCCTGCAAGGGCCAGGGCTGGAACGCGACCAAGACCGAGAAGGAGTGCACCGACAAGGGCGGCAAGATCGTCACCGCCAAGAAGTAGTCGTCGGTTTCTCACCCCTCACCGGAGCCGGACCGCCTGGTTCGGCTCCGGTGTGCTTTTCTGAAGCCCTCCATGGTTCCCTTCCTCGGGCACGGCATCGGCCTCCGCACCAAGCACTTTCCGGATCTGCTGGAGCAGGGCCGGCGAGCGGACTGGTTCGAGGTCATCACCGAAAATTTCCTGAACGTCGGCGGACGCCCCCGGGCGGTGCTGGAGGCAGTGCGCGCGGACCGGCCGGTGGTGCTCCATGGCGTCTCGCTGTCGGTGGGCTCGGTGGACCCGCTCGACGAGGGGTACCTGCGCGACGTGCGCGCGCTCGCCGACGCGGTGGAGCCAGCCTGGGTGTCGGACCACCTCTGCTGGGGCACCTTCGGAGGCCACAATGCGCACGACCTCTTGCCGATGCCGTTCACCGAGGAGTCGCTGGCCCACGTGGTGTCGCGGGTCTCCGAGGTCCAGGAGCGGCTCGGCCGGCGCCTGGTTCTGGAGAATGTCTCCAGCTACCTGACTTACGCCGCCTCGACCATCTCCGAGTGGGACTTCCTCGCCGAGGTGGCGCGGCGGGCGGACTGCCTCGTCCTCCTCGACGTGAACAACGTCCACGTCAGCGCGGTCAACCACGGCTTCGACCCCCACGCCTACCTGCGCGGGATCCCCGAGGACCGGGTGGCGCAGATCCACCTCGCCGGCCACCAGGACCTGGGCACGCATCTGCTGGACACCCACGACGCACCGGTGCCGGATCCGGTGTGGGCCCTCTACCGCGAGGCGGTTCGCCGCTTCGGCCGGGTGAGCACCCTGGTGGAGTGGGACGATCACATCCCCCCGCTCGACGAGGTGCTGGACCAGGCCGAGAAGGCCCGGGCCTTCGAGAAGGCGGTGCTGGAGGGAGAGGCGTCGTGAGGCTGGGCGAGCTCCAGGCGTTGCTCCACGGGCGGATCACCGGCAGCGTGGCCGGCCGCGAGGACGAGCTCCGGGAGCAAGTCGTGCCCCGCCCCCCGCTCGACGCGCTGGAGCGAGTGGAGATCTACGCCCGGATGTACCTCTATCGGCTGGTGGACGCGGTGGCCGAGGACGTCCCTCACACCGCCCGGGTGCTGGGCCACGAGGCCTTCGTGAACCTGGTGCGTGAGTACCTGCTGGAGCACCCCAGCCGCTCGCCGGACATCGGGCAGGTCGGGCGCCACTTCGGATCCTGGCTCCGGACGCGGGAAGGATTCCGCGCCGACCTGCCGGATCTGGCACTGCTCGAGCGAGCGCGGTCCGAGGTCCGCACTGCGCTGGACGCGCCGGTCGCGGGAACCGAGGCCCTGCAGGGCCTGCCGCCCGACGCGCTGCCCGCGGCCCGGTTCGTCTTCTCCCCGTCGCTCCGGGTCCTCCGGTTGCAGCACGACGTCATGCCGCTCTGGGATGCGCTGGAGAAGGACACGGGCACGGTCCCCGAGCCCATCACCGGACCGACCGCGCTCCTGGTCTGGCGGCAGGAGTTCAAGGTCTTCCACACCGGGCTGTCCGAGCCCGAGGCGCGGGCGCTGGTGGTGGCGCGCGAGGGCGGCACCTTGGAGGACGTCTGCGCGACGTTCGCCGGCGAGCCCGATCCGGCCCACACCGCGTTCAAGACGGTGCTCAGCTGGTTCGCCGACGGGTGGGTGGCGGCGGTCACCTGGGAGCGGGCCTGAGGGGGATCAGCCGACCTCCAGGCGCGCGATCTTCTGGCCTTCGAGCTTGAACCAGTAGGTCAACGCGACCGGACTTCCCGGAAAGCTGCCCGACACGCGGACGCTGACGGCGGTTCGCCCAGAAGAGCATCAGGGGGCGGCGCGCGGCGGTTACGCGGGCGCTGCCGGGGCCTTCCTGCTCCGTGGAGGACGCGGGGTGGTCATGAGCCGGCGTCGGTGCCCGGACCGGGGCGGCCTGCGCGCCTCTCGAGCGCTCCGGCAATCCGGACGGTCCCATTCAGGAAAGAGCGGAAAGGCAGGTTCGCGCGACCCGTCCGGAACGTGGCCTTGCACGTCACATCCCCGCCGTCGGCCGGGCTCAGGGCGCGACCGACACCGCCCGGCCCTTGAGCGGCTGCACCGGCCGCGCGTTCTTCGCGTACTTCGCCTTGAACCCGTCGAGCTCCGGCTTCGACACCGGCTCGGCGGCGAGCAGCACGATCCACTGCACGTCCTCGCTGCAGGGCGGAGTGGTGAGCGAGCCGGCGTAGGCGAAGTGCTTCCGGTCGGCGGGGAGCATCGCCGGGAGGTCGACCTCGACGGTCTTCTTCTCGCCCGGGGCCGGAAGCGCGGTGAGCACCGGCGCGAATGCCGAGGGTGCCGTCCCCTGCTTCACCATCACCCCGACCACCGCCAGCTTCCCCTCGGCCGACTTGTGGACGAAGTGGACCTCCATCGGGGCCGCCTTGCCATCGATGGTGTGCTCGGACGGGGTGTGGAAGTGGAACTGGAGCAGCTCGTACCGCGTCCCGCCGTAGGTGATGGCGTTTCCCGGCGGGAGGTTCACCTGGTCGCTGTGCCCGGTGTCGACCAGCTCACCGGTCGACCTGCTCCACGCGAACTCCAGCGGCTGCTGCGGTGCCTGGGCCTTGGCCTGCTTCGTCGAGAGCGCGACCGGACTCTGGTGCGTCCCGGTGGCGCAGGTGGGCGAAACCTCGCCCCACTTCGGCGGGGTGATTCCGTGGGTGTAGCTCCACTGGTGCTCGCCCTCGGCCTTCTTCGGCTCGTCGGCACGGGCAGCGGCGACGAGCGCGACGGCGGCAACGGCGGCAACGGCGAACGTCTGGATGAGGCGCATGGGCGACTTCCCTCCCGGCGGGTGGCCAGCGACGAGATGCGACGACGCCGACCGCGGACAATGCGTCCAAAGACCTAGCCCTCGACGCTCCGTGGCGGAGACGACTCCGGATTGCAACTTCCCTGGGGACGCAGGCCGCCGGTCTACTTGTGGACCGAGACTGCGACCTGGCCCGATCGCCGGGAGACGTCCACCCCGGCCCCGCCATCGGCGTAGCGATGGATCCGGAGGTCGATGCGTGACGAACCCACGCGGAGACCCTCGATGTGCAGAACGTCGAGGAACCCGGGGAGCATCGGATTGCTGAAGGTCACCTGCCCGCGCACCCCGTCGACGTCGAGCCCGAGCGCGGCCCGGAGCATCATCAGCACCGCTCCGGAGGCCCAGGCCTGCGGCGAGCACGCCACCGGGTACAGGGTGGGCCCCGAGCCCGGCCGGCGCGGGAAGCCGCAGAACAGCTCGGGAACGCGCCGGAGCTCGAACGACAGGCTGGCCTCGGAGAACCGCTCCAGCACCGCCAGCGCGGCTTGCTTCAGGCCGTAGTGCGAGAACCCCAGGGCGGCGAGGGCGTTGTCGTGCGGCCAGACCGAGCCATCGTGGTACGACATCGGGTTGAAGCGCGCCTCCCCGAGCGCCACGGTGCGGATCCCCCAGCCGGAGAAGAACGCCTCGCCGGTCAAGGTGGCGGCCACCTTTCTCGCCCGCTCCGCGCTCACCAGCTGCATCGCCAGGCAGTGCCCGGCGTTCGAGGCGCGCACCTCGCACGGCCTCTTGGCCCCATCGAGCGCCAGCGCATAGGTGGAGAGCTCCTCGCACCAGTACGCGCTCTCGAAACGCGCTCTGAGCTCCTCGGCGAGCTCGCTCTGCCGCCTGGCCAGCTCGGAGCGCCCGAGCGCGGTCGCCATCCGCGCCATCGCCCGGCGGGCCGCGTAGACGTAGCCCTGCACCTCGCATAGCGCGATGGGGCCCTCGGCCAGGCGGCCGTCGGCGTGGAAGACGGCATCGAACGAGTCCTTCCATCCCTGGTTGCTCAGGCCTGTGGCTGAACGGCGGGCGTACTCGATGAAGCCGTCGCCGTCCCGGTCGCCGCTGGTCTCGATCCAGCCCAGCGCCGCCTGGAAGTGCGGCCAGAGCTCCTTCACCAGCGCGACGTCGCCGGTGGCGTGCAGGTACTCGCCGGCGAGGACCAGGAAGAGCGGCGTGGTGTCCACCGCGCCGTAGTAGCGACCGAAAGGAACCTCGCCCAGCGCCGCCATCTCCCCCTCGCGCATCTCGTGGATGATCTTCCCCGGCTCGGCGTCCTCCTCCGCCGAGGAGTGAAGGGCCTGGGTGGCGGCCAGGAAGCGCAGAACGCCGGCCGCCACCTCCGGCTGGATCCACAGCATCTGGAGCGCGGTGATGATCCCGTCGCGGCCGAAGGGAGTGCTGTACCAGGGCACGCCAGCATAGGGGTACAGGCCCTCATGCTTCCGGGTGAGGAGCATCCGCAGGTCGGACACGGAGCGATCCAGCCACTCGTCGAACAGGCCGCTGGACGAGCCGATGCGGGCCTCCGCGCGCCGCAACGCCTCATGCTCCGCTCCCCTGCGCCCGGCCGCATCGGCGTAGGAGCTGACCTTCTCCGCGGACGTGCCCTGGGTGAAGGTCACCTCAAAGGAGATCTCGCGCTCCTCCCCGGGCCCGAGCGCCAGGGAGTAGCGCACGTCGTGGTCGGCGACCTGGGTCGGGTCGGGCCGGCACCGCAGGCGCGTCCGTCGGAGCACGCCGTCCAGGCCGTGGTACGCGATGCCGATGCCGTCAGGGTGCAGCTCCGGAGGATCTTGCCTCCCGCGCCGGCTCCGCGGCGTCCCCCGCACCTCGAAGACGTCCGCGAAGTCCGCCTCCAGCCGGATGCGGAGCTCGAAGGCGACCACGCCGGCCGAGAAGTTGTTCACCCGCACCCGCTGGTGACACACGCCGTCCTCGAGGATGCACCCCCGGAACAGGTGAACGCTGTCGTGCGGGACTGCCAGCTCGCCCTCGCGGGAGAGGTCCGGGTTGGTCAGATCCACGGCCAGGAGCACGTTGTCCCGCACCACCGTCGAGCTCAGGGTCATCGGACGCTGACCGTCGACACGGACATCGAGGCGAGACACGTACCGGGTTCCGCGGTGGTAGACGCCCTGCTCCTGCCGCGCATCGGAGGAGATGGCGCCGGCCCGGTCGAACACCGCGAAGGTGTCCTGGTGCATCAGCACCCGGGCCAGCTCGTCGTGGCCCTCCGTCACCCGCGTTTCAGCCATGCGACTCGGCTCCCGCGCTCCATCCGGGCTCGCCGACGCCCCGACGGGCGTCGATGAGCTGCTCATACACCCCGACGTACTCCCCGGCCATGCGGGCCACCGAGAATCTCCGTTCGAACTCCCGCCGGCAGCCGCCGCGGTCCATCGCGATGACCCCGGGTAGAGCGGCCACCGCCTCGTCCACCGAGCCGACGATCGCGCCGGTGACTCCCTCCCGGAGCACCTCCTCGACCGCCCCGCCTCGGAAGGCAAGCACCGGCGTACCGCATGCCATGGACTCGATCATCACCAGACCGAACGGTTCGGGCCAGTCGATGGGAAAGAGGACCGCGCTTGCCTCCCCCAGGAACTCGACCTTCTCCGCATCGCCGATCTCGCCCAGGTACTCCACGCCCGGTCCGGCGAGTAGTGGCTCGATCTCCCGTTCGAAGTACCTACGGTCGGCCGGGTCCACCTTGGCCGCGACCCGGAGTGGGAGGCCCACCCGCCGGGCGATCTCCAGCGCGCGATCGAGGCGCTTCTCCGGCGAGATGCGGCCCAGAAAGGCGAGGTATCCCCCGACGCCCCCTCCGGGGCGGTAGAGCCCGAGCGGAAGCCCGTGGTGGACGGTCCCGACCCACCGCGCGTGCGGCAGCGGTGCGCGCTGCGCGTCCGAGATGGAGACCACCGCGGCGTGGGAGAAGACCCGGTACAGCCGCGCCAGCCCGGGAAGGTCCAGCCGCCCGTGCAGGGTAGTGACCACCGGCGTCAGCGCCTCGCGGAGCAGCGGGTAGTGCAGGCCGTCCCCGTGGAAGTGGATGACGTCGAAGTCGTCGCTGCTGCGGAAGACCTTCTCCACCTCGATGAGCGCGTGGTGGATCCACATCGGGTCTCCCCGCAATGGCCGTTCCACCACCGGCACCAGGCGCGCCGAGGTCTGCGAGTCCGCGGTGGCGAAGAGCGTGACCTCGTGCCCCTGCCGGACCAGCTCCTCGGTGAGGTAGGAGACCACGCGCTCCGTTCCGCCGTACCGCAGCGGAGGCACGCTCTCGAACAGCGGGGCCACCTGCGCGATCCGCACGATTCCTCCCTGGGCGGAGGGTAAGACGGAAACCGGCGGATGCCACCTGCCCGGCCCCGTGCGGCGACGCGCACGCGCCGAGCCTGGGCGCTCGGCGGGCAGGAGCCGGCGACGTGCCGCCCGGATGGCGAGGCAGGACGCCGTCAGTCCCCGACGCGGACCAGGACGCGCAGCACCTCGGCCACGCTCCACGCCTGGGCCGGCGCGCCGACCGGACGGAACGGAGGCTCGGGCTCGAAGCACTCGGGCAGCTGGCCCAGGCACCCGGTCTCCATCCGGGCGATGAGCGAGGCGATGGCGGCGCGGGCCCGGGTCCGGGTCTCTGCCGAGCCGCCGCGCACCGCGAACAGCGCGTCCACGTACGGGCCCACCAGCCACGGCCAGACCAATCCCTGGTGGTAGGCCGAGTCGCGCTGGGAGGGACCGCCGCGGTAGGCGGGACGGTAACCAGGGTCGCCCCGGGCGAGGGTCCGCAGTCCCACCGGGGTCACCAGCGCGGCCTCCACCGCCTCCAGCACCATCGCCCGACGGCGCCCGTCGAGCAGTGGAAACGGCAGCCCCACCGCGAACAGCTGGTTGGGACGGAGCCGCGCATCCGGACCCTCGGGGAGGACGACGTCGAAGCAGCAGCGCCGCGCGTCGTTCCAGAAGGCCCGGTCGAACGCGCCGGCGACCAGATCCGCCTCTCGGCCGAACGCGCGGGCCCGCGGTCCGTCACCGAGCTGGCGCGCCCATCGCTCGGACAGGCGGAGGGCATTGTACCAGAGCGCGTTCACCTCCACCGGCTTGCCGTGCCGCGGCGTCACCGGGACGTCGTTCACCCGCGCGTCCATCCAGGTGAGGTTCGTGCCCGGACCTCCGGCCACCAGCAACCCGTCCTCGGGGTCGACATGGATCCCGTGGTGGGTGCCGCGGAGGTGCGCGTCCACGATGGCGCACGCCGCCGGGTAGAACACGTCGCGGACGAACGCCGGCGAGCCCCCCGCCTGCTCCCAGGCGTGCACCGCCTGGAACATGAACAGGGTCGCGTCGACGGTGTTGTACTCGGCCGGGCCTGCGGCGTCGGGAAACCGGTTCGGCACCAGGCCGCCGTCGAGGTGGGTGAGGAAGCCCTCCAGCACCTCGCGCGCCAGCTCCAGCTGCCCGCGGGCGACGAGGAGACCGGGGAGGGAGATCATCGTGTCCCGGCCCCAGTCGGTGAACCATGGGTACCCGGCGATGACGGTGGCCGTGCCATCCACACGTCGCACCAAGTACGCCTCGGCGGCTCGTTCCAACCGCGCGCATCCCTCGATGAGATCGTCCCGCCGACGCACCGGCCGCGCCGTGGAGGGAGGACGAAGCCCCGCCTCCGCGCGACGGAAGCGCCCGCCCAGCGCCTGGAGGTCCAGCCGCGCCGCGGACTCGACCGACGCCGCCACCACCGCCGGGCGGCCCGGTTCGACCTCCAGCTCGAAGCTGCCGGGCAGCAGGAGGTCTTCCCGGAAGTCGAGCCCGCGGTCCAGCTCCTCGAGGTACTCGACGTTCTCGTGCCACACCGGCGCGCCGGCGAACGGCCCACCTCCGTGCGCGATGCGCAGCGATGGCAGGCCCGGGTACGGCTGGAAGCGCACCACCCGCCCGGCCGCCGTGCTCTCCTCGTCGAACCCGGTCCAGGCCTCCCGGTTCCGGTGCGTCAGCCCGTGGTAGTCGCGGAATGCGAACAGTGGCTGGACGCGCAGCCGCACCGGGGCGGCGCTCGCGTAGCGCACGACGACCGTCTGCTCGCCCGGGACGAGCAGCACCCGCCGCTCCACCTCGACGCCCCCCACCGACCAGGTCCAGACCGGACCATCGTCGAGGGAGAAGCGCACCAGCCGGGTGTACCCGTCCGGGTACAGGGTGTTCGGGTACTGGTTGACCGACAGCGGGACCGCGCCCTGCGGCGTCAACGCGGTCTCCTCCAGCCGGGCGAGGGTGACGATGCGCTGCACGGGTGGGTGGAGGCTCGCAACCAGCAGGCCGTGGTACCGCCGGGTGCTCGACCCGGCCACGGTGCCCATCGCGAAGCCCCCGGTGCCGTTGGTGAGCAGCCACTCCAGACGGGAGGCGCGCGGATAGAGCGTGCACACCTCGCGGGGCAGCTCGATGGGCTCAGGCGAGGAGACGGGCACCGGGCCTCCCGGGACGGCCGCGGGCGCGGCGCTGGTCGCCCGCGTGCTCATGAAGGACGGACCTCGAGGAACGTCAACCCCGGATCCGTGCAGGGCTCAGTTCACGGACGCGCTCGATCCCACACCACCCTTCGCTGGAGCGTCGCGGTCGTTCCGGACCACCGCGCCGCCCTTCATCACGAAGAAGATCCCCTTCTTCCGCATCAGCTCGAAGGCCTCGTCGTCCAGAAAGGAGCCGTGCTCGATGGAGTCGATGCCGGCACGGATGGCGCGCTTTGCCCCTTCCGCTCCATGCGCATGGGCCGCAGTCTTCCGGCCCAGCGCGTGGGCCTCGTCCACCAGCGCGTCCAGCTCGGCCTGGGTCAGCTGCGGCGAGTCGACCTTGTCCGCCTCCGAGAGGACGCCGCCGGTGGCGCAGGTCTTGATGACGTCCGCCCCGTGCTTGGCGTTGAATCGGACCGCGGCGCGAATCTGGTCCGCGCCATTGGCCACGCCCTGGTCCGTGCCGGGCTCCCGGAAGAGCTCCGGCCGGAAACCCCCGGTCGGGTCGCAGTGTCCGCCGCGAGCGCCGATGGCGTAGACCGAGACCCGCATCCGCGGACCCGGGACCTTCCCCGCATCGATGGCGTTGCGCAGCCCCACGTCGATGAGCCCAGGGAGCAAGGTGGCGTCTCCGAGGTCGATCACCCGTGCCCCACCCGGAATCTCGGCACGCGGACCGGCCGCGAGGATCGTCCCCTTCGCCACCACCACGATGCCCGGAGCCACGACCGTCTCCGATTTCCCGTCGTACAGCCGCGCCGCGCGGACGACGGTCACCGGCTCGGCGGCGGCAGCGCCGACACACCATGACGCCACCAGGCAATGCAGGACGCGCAGGAAGGGACGGCCTCGGAGATGAGGGGGCTCGAAGGGCATGCCCGGTTCAAAGCACCTTGCCCCGGGCGGCACGTGGCGAAAGTTGCGAGCGGTGCCCGGGCGGCGGCCAATCTGTCACGTCGCGCCGCGACCGGCGGACAGCAGGCCCGTGCCCGGGCATGGCGCCCCGAGAACCCTGAGGAGTTCCGCCGGGGCGCGTCATGTCACCGCGACCCCACCACGCGTGGGCGACCGATTCTGGGTAACCGCCCTTGCCGGCACGCCGTATCTTCCACGTCCCCTCCAGGAGCTCCACGATGAACCTCGAAGCCCTCCGCACCCGCGCCCGCGCCACCCTGGACCGCTTCTCCTGGGTTGGCCCCCTCGCCGTCCGCCTCTCGCTCGGCTCGGTGTTCATCGGAACCGGCTGGGGAAAGCTGCACAACCTGGGGCAGGTGACGAGCTTCTTCTCCGAGCTGGGGATTCCCTTCCCCACGATCCAGGCGCCAATGGTGTCTGGCATCGAGCTCGTCGGCGGAACACTGATCCTCCTCGGCCTCTTCACCCGCTTCGCCGCGCTGCCCCTGATGGCGACGATGGTCGTGGCCATCCTCACCGCCAAGCGGCCCGAGATCGAGGGAATCCGTTCCCTGCTCGCCTTCGACGAGTCACTGTACTTCGCTGGGTTCCTCTGGCTGTTCGTCGCCGGTGCCGGCAAGGCGTCGCTGGACGCGCTGATCTTCGGCCGCAAGTCGGGGCTGCCCCGTCCTCTGCTCCGCCCCGGGGCCATGCCGGCCGAGCAGCGCTGAACGCCGAACGACGGTGCTCCACCGGAAGGGGCTGGCGAGCCCGCAATGGCGGTGGAAATCAGCCCGCGAGCGAGGCTCGCACCCGCGCCGCATCTGCCACCAGCCAGCGGACGATCTCCGCGGCTGGACCGCGCCGGGCGAGGCGGGCTGCCTGTCCCGCCCAGAGCGAGAGCAGCTCGGCCCGTCCGGCACGCGAAGCCGCCGTCCGCATCGGGCGGGTGAGCGCGTTCTGCAGCGGGTAGGGCAGGATGGCCTGGGGCTGTCCCTCCACTGCGGTGAGGAAACGGTTCACCAGCCCGCGCGCGGCTCTCCCGGAGAAGGCGCGGGTGACGGCCGTACCATCGTCGGTGGCGGCGAGCACCGCCTCCTTGTACGCCGGGACCGCTCCGCATTCGTCGCTGGCCAGCAACGCAGTTCCCACCTGCACCCCGGCGGCCCCGAGCGCCTCGGCGGCGACCCAGCCTCGCCCGTCCATGATGCCTCCGGCCGCCACCACCGGGATGCTCACCGCGTCGGCCACCTGGGGCACCAGAGCCATGGTGCCCACCAGGCCACGCTCGAAGCTGCCGACGAAGCTGCCCCGGTGTCCGCCCGCCTCGCTTCCCTGCGCCACCACCGCCTCGAAACCCGCCGCCTCGATCCGGCGCGCCTCCTCCACCGTGTTCGCCGTCCCCATCCGCACCATCCCCGCGCGCTCCAGCCGCGCCAGCTGTGCCGCCGAGGGAATCCCGAAGGTCACGCTGAACGCCGCCGCGCCGCTCTGCCCCACCGCCTCGATCTGCACGTCCAGCGACCGCGTCACCGGCCCGGGGGCCTCCGGCGGTGGCAGTCCCAGCTCGGCGTGAATGGGACCGAGCAGCTCCAGCATCGCCCGTGGATCCGCCGCCGGCCCTTCCGGGACGTCGGCGAAGAGGTTGATCCCGAAGGGCCGATCGGTGCGTGCGCGCACCTCGCGGCTCCACTCGAGGATCTGCTCCGGCGGGGAGTATGCGCAGCCCAGGAAGCCGAGCCCGCCCGCACGGGAGACCTCTGCCGCCAGCGCCGGGGTGCTGGGACCTCCGGCCATCGGTGCACCGATGAGCGGGTGCTCGATCCGGAGCAGGGAACACAACCTCGCTGGTGCACGCATCGAAACCTCCGTGGGCGGGCGCTCAGTGTGCTCCGGCGGGCGCTCCGCCGGGCTGGTTCTTCTTCAGGAAGAGCAGGATCAAGGGCACGAACACCGCGGTGACGACCGCCAGGTCCTCGATGATGCGGACGTACGCGAGCACCGCCGCCTGTCGCTGGACGGTCAGGTAGAGCATCCCGTACGCCCGCCGGAGCGCCTCCCCCGGCCCTTCCGAGGCGAAGAGCTGCTGCAGCTGGGCGAGCCTCTCCTGGAGGTAGACATTGGAAGGCGTCAGCCGGTCCACCAGGACGTTCTGGAAGGTCTGCGACCGGCGGGCGAGGGTGGTGACGAAGAACGAGATCCCCACGCTCCCCCCGATGTTCCGCGCCAGGTTCATCAGGCCCGACACCTGGTTGTTCTGCTCGCGCGGCACACCGATGTACGCCACGGTGTTGATCGGCACGAAGAGGAACGCCAGCGAGGCCGCCTGGTAGACCCGGTACATCGTCGCGGTGTGCGGATCGATGCCCAGGTTGATGTTGCTCATGTTCCAGAGCGCCAGCGAGAGCCCGGCGAAGCCGGCGGTGATCAGGTACTTCGCCGGCACCCGCGAGACCAGGAAGCCCACCAGCGGCATCATGGCCATGGTGGTGAAGCCTCCCGGCGAGAGCACCATCCCCGCACGCTCGGCGCTGTAGCCCATCAAGGTCTGCACGAACTGGGGGATGAGCACCGTGCTCCCGTAGAGGACTGCCCCCAGGGTGAACATCAGCACGGCGCTGGTGGCGAAGTTGCGGTTCAGGAACAGCCGCACGTTGACGATGGGATTGGGATGCACCCGCTCCCAGACCACCGTCCCCACCATGCAGATGACGGTCACCATGGTGAAGAACACGATCAGGGGTGAGCTGAACCAGTCGTCCTGCTGTCCCTTGTCCAGGATGATCTGCAGGCTCCCGAAGGCCGTTGCCACCAGCGCGAGGCCCAGCCAGTCCACCCGCACCCCGCGGGACTCCTCCTTCTCCTGCTCCAGCCAGGGTGGGTCCTCCACCATGATCGAGCTGAGGATGAGCGAGGCGATGCCCACCGGGATGTTGATGTAGAAGATCCATCGCCAGCTGGCGTGGTCGACGATGTAGCCGCCGAGGGTCGGTCCGATCGCCGGGGCAAACACCACCGCCAGGCCGTACATCGCGAACCCCATCCCGCGCTGCCGGGGCTCGAAGGTGTCGGCCAGGATGCCTTGCTCGCTCGGGGCGAGCCCTCCCCCACCAATTCCCTGCAGTACCCGGAAGAAGATCAGCGACTGGAGGTTGGGGGCGAAGCCGCACAGGGCGCTGCTCACGGTGAAGAGCACCACGCAAGCCATGTAGAAGCGCTTCCGGCCGACGCGGCTGGAGATCCAGGCGCTGATCGGCAGGACCACCGCGTTGGAGACCAGGTACGAGGTGAGCACCCAGGTGGCCTCGTCCTGGCTCGCCGAGAGCCCTCCGGCGATGTGCGGTAACGCCACGTTGGCGATGCTGGTGTCCAGCACCTCCATGAACGTGGCCAGGGTGACGGTCAGGCCCACCAGCCACGGGCTGTGGCTGGGACGCCACTGGACCTCGGGGTGCGCCTCGGCCGGCATCCGGTCACTGCGCCGTGGTGGCGCGATCCAGCGCGACCCTGGCGATGGTCCGCTCGTAGCGCGCCCGGGCGAGATTGAGCCTGGCGGTGGTCAAGGCAGACTGCGCGTCGAGCAGGTCGGTGGTGGTCGCCGTGCCGGCGGAGACCTGAGCGTTGGTGACCCGGTACGCCTCGTCGGCGCTGGCGATCGCCGTCTCCGCCACCTCCACCGCCACGAACTGCGCCTCCAGCTGCGCGGACTTGCTCGCCACGTCGTAGGCCACCTGCTTGCGGGTGTTCTCCAGCAGCGACGCGGACGCGTCGGCTTGCCGCTGCGCACTCTGCGCCGCGTACCACTTCGTGCCCCAGGTGAAGAACGGCCAGCTGGTCACCACCCCGATGAAGGAGCTGTTCTCCGGCTGGAAGACCTGCCCCTTCACGTTGCTGTAGGCCGCCTGCACGTCCACCTCCGGGAGCAGCTCCCACATGCGGGCTTGCCCGTTGGCCCGCGCCGCCTCCGCGTCCTTCTGTGCCCGCTGCACCTCGGGGCGATTCTGGAGCGCGCGGTTGATCAGAGCATCGTTCGTGCCCTCGGGCCGCACCCCCGCCTGTCGCTCGAGGTCCACCGGCTCCACGAACTCCACCGAGGGGTCCTCGGGATTCCGGGCCAGCAGGGTGAGCAGCGCCTGCCGCGCGGTCTGGGCCAGTGTGGCCGCCAGGATCCGCTGCTGCTGGGCGTTGGCCACCGCGGTCACGAACCGGAGCAGGTCGGCCTTGGTGATGGTGCCCGCGTTGTACCGGGCCTGCGCATCCTGCACCTGCTTCTGCAGCTGCTCGATGCTCGCCTCGGCGATGGCCACTCCGGCCCTGGCCTCGAACAGGTGCAGGTAGGTGGTGCGGACCTGCTCGGCGATCTGCGACTGGGCATCCGCCTGGTCCGCGCGGCTGGCGTCCGCCGAGGCGCTTGCCGCATGAAGGTCCCGCTCCCGGTGCAGCAGCCCGAGGATCGGCTGCTGGGCGGCGACGGTGAAGACGTTGGTGTTGATGTTCCTGGCGACCACGCCCGGACTAGTGGTGCCGGGGGGAGCCAGCGAGATGACGAAGGGACCGTCCCAGTGCTGCCAGGTGTCGCTGGCGTTCAGCACCGGGAGGAGCCGCCCCCGGGCGCTGCGCGCGGTGTCCTCCGCCCCCTCGGCGCGGAAGCGGACGGCCCGGAGCTGATCGTTCACCCGCATCGCCTCGTTCACCGCCTCGTCGATGGTGAGCGTCTGCGGACCCTCGGCCAGCACCGCCGCCGAAGCGAGAAGCGCGGCTGCAATGAGCGGTCGAATCAAGGACACACCTCCGGATCCTCGGTCACTGGTTCACGTGTACGGTCACCACCACCGACTGGCCGGCGCGGAGCGCGATGTCGGCGGGTACGGCCTCCAGCGTGATCCGCACCGGGATGCGCTGGGCCACCTTCACGAAGTTGCCGGTGGCATTGTCGGGGGGGAGCAGGGAGAAGCGGGCGCCGGTGCCGCCAGAGAGGCTCTCCACCTTCCCGTGCAGCGTCCTGCCGTAGGTGTCCACGTCGACGTCCGCGGGCTGACCGGGGTGCATCTTCCCGATCTGGGTCTCCTTGAAGTTGGCGGTGACGTACTTCCGCACCGGAACGAACTGGGCGACCGTCTGCCCGGTGGAGAGCAGCGCACCAGGGTGGGCGGTGATGCGGCTCACCGTCCCGTCACCGGGGGCGACGATTCGCGTCCACTCGAGGTTGAGCCTGGCCAGCGCCAGGGCGGCCTCTGCGCTCTTCACCCGCGCGTGCTGGTAGGCGGCGTTGGCCGTGGCCGCGGCGATGTTCGCGTCCACCGGACCGCTCACCACCAGCCGGCCTTCCGCCTCGTTCACCTGGGCCTGGGTGCGACGGAGCTGGTCCGCGGCGGCGTTCACCGCTGCCTGCGCGGCAGTCACTCCGGCCTCCGCGGACTGGAACTGGGCTTGCCACTGGTCGAACTGCTGCTGAGGAATGGCGTTCGCCTTCTGCAGCTCGCGGGCCCGCTCGATGTTCGACTGTGCCAGCTTGAGGTCCGCCTGGCGGCTGACCAGGGTCGCCCGCGCCTGTTCGAGCTGGGCCCGGGCCCCGGACACCGAACGGCTGCTGCCGACGAGGTTGGCCTGCGCCTGGGTGAGACCACCACGCGCCGCGGCGGCGGCGACCGCCACCTGGGCATCGGCCGCCGCGGCCTGGGCCTGGACGCTCTCCAGCTCGGCCTCGGCCTGCGCGACGCGCGCCTGGTAGTCCCGGTCATCCAGCTGGAGAACGACCTCGCCCTTCTTGACGCCCTGGTTCTCGGCCACCGGCACCGAGGCAACCAGCCCGGGGACGTGGGGTGCGAGCGGCACCACGTCGGCGTCGATCTGCGCGTCGTCGGTCCCCTCCTTCCCCGCGTTCAGCAGCAGATAGAGGAGCACCCCGAGGATCACCACCCCGGCCACGCCTCCGATGATCGTCAGCGCCCGGCGTTTCCTGGCGGCAGTGTCCGCCGCCGCTACGTCCTTGCTTTGCGCGTCCCGTGCCTGGACGTTCTCGGGCGCCCGCTCCACTGCGGCATCGGCCATCTGGTCGTCTCCCTCGGACCTCGACTGCGCGAGCGCTCGATAATGGCCACCAGGGAACGTGGCAAGCAGGTCATACGTGACTTAACTATCCGTTGCGCACGACTCGCCGGTAGCTGACTGCTCGAAGGGATTCGTCGCTTTGGCCCTCCCCCGCCGCCCACCGTCGCTCGAGCGATACGAGGCCGCTCGCCGGCTGATGACCCGCGTTCGCGGAGCGGACCCGGAGGCCATCGACACCTGCCTGTGCCTGTGGCGCTTCTCCGAGGAGATGTCGGCCTCGTTCGAGGCGTTCTACGCTGCACACCACCTCTCCAGCGCCCGCGGCCACGTCCTGGCCCAGCTACTGGAGGCCGAGCGCGGGCTCACGCCAGCACAGCTGGCCGAGCGGGCCGGAACCACACCTCCGAGCATGACCGGCGTGCTCCGTTCCCTGGAGCGCAAGAGGCTGGTGAAGCGCAAGGCGATGTCGGAGGACCGGCGGTCGCAGTGCGTCTTTCTCACCGCGGCGGGACGACGCAGGATCGAGGCGCTGCTCCCGCTGATGGCGCGCCGGCTGGCCGAGCTCGCCGGCGCCCTGCCACCTACCGAGCGCAAGGCGATGCTCTCCGGCGCCCGCCGACTGTGGGAGCGAGCGCGCGCACTCTCCGCCCCGGAAGCAGCCACGAGCCGTCGGCACCGAAGCCACGGCCAGCACCGGCGTCGGCGCGCCTAGTGCGAAGGGGCGTTCTGCCCCTCGGCGGCGGGGAGCGCCTGGCGGTGGCACTGCACGCAGGTCTCCATCACGCTCCCGAATGCCCCGGGGAGCTCCGAGTCCGGGCCACGCCGCGCGACGTCGGCCAGCGTGCGCGTGCGGGCGCGGAGCTGCGACTCCATCCTCTCCAGCGACTTGCGCGTGGTCGCACCTGCGTCCGCACCGGGCCAGGCGCCGAGCCCGGTGTCTCGTTCCAGCCCGGCCGCGAGCTCGGCCACCCTCGGCCGGTCGACCCGGAGCGTGGCGCTGGCCAGAGCGTCGAGCATCGCCCCGTGCCGCGACATCCGCCGGCGAAGGGCCGCCCGCCCGTCGTCCGGGGCGAGCTCGGGCGGCTGGGAGTCGTCCAGAGGCCGTGCGCCGCTCTGGGCGACCGCAAGCGCCGTCCCGAGCGACGCTCCAGCGACCACCGCGGCCATCAGCCACCTTCTCATGCCCGTCTCCTCGCTCGCGGAGTCCCCAGACGTCCGGTGAGCACCAGCGCCGCCACCAGCAGCACCGTGAGCCCGGCGGAGATCGCCAGGTCGTCGAGGTGCAGCGGCCCGAACTGGAAGACGCGTCGCAGTGGCGGCAGCGCCAGCACCAAGGTCAGCACGCCGATCGCCCCGCCGACCACCGCCCAGAACGCTGGATTCGGGACCTGGAACGAGCGCCACAACCCGCTGAGGTGCGCGCGGTGCGAGACGATGAGGCCGAGGTTCCCGAGCAGGAGCCCGCTGAAGGCGAGCGTGCGCGCATCGGTGAGGCCCCCGTGCTTCTGCAGGCCGAGCCAGAACCCCAGCGCCACCACCGCGAACACCGCCAGCCCCTCGGCCAGGCTGCGGAGGATCTCCCTCCTCCCCATCAGCCGCCCCCCCGGCGAGCGCGGCGGCCGTTCCATCGCCCGGGGGTCACCAGGCTCCATCTCGAAGGCGATGGAACAGGCCGGATCGATGACCAGCTCGAGGAAGACGATGTGCACCGGAGTGAAGAGCATCGGCCAGCCGAAGAGCACCGGGAGCATCGCCATACCAGCGATCGGCACGTGGACCGCGAGCACGAAGCCCAGCGACTTCTGGAGATTGGTGTAGATGCGCCGGCCCGCCCGGATGGCGCCGACGATGGAGACGAAGTCATCGTCGAGGACCACCAGGTCCGCCGCCTCACGGGCCACGTCGGTCCCCCGCCCTCCCATGGCCACCCCGATGTGGGCAGCCCGGAGCGCGGGCGCGTCGTTGACCCCGTCCCCGGTCATCGCCACCACCTCGCCCATGGACTGGAGCACCTCGACCAGGCGCAGCTTGTGGAGCGGCGCCACGCGGGCGAAGACCTGGGTCCCGGCCAGGGCGGAGCGGAGCGCGCCGTCGTCCAGCGACTCGAGCTGGGCGCCGGTGAGGAACCGGGAGGCGTCGATCCCCGCTTGCCGCGCGATGGCCAGCGCCGTGCTCGGATGGTCGCCGGTGATGAGCATGACCCGGATGCCGGCACGACGGCACTCGGCCACCGCCTCCGGGACCCCGGGGCGGAGCGGGTCGGCGAAGGCGAGCAGGCCGAGCATCCGGAACCGCAGCCCGCCGAGGTGCTCCGGGGCCGCAGCCGTCGCCAGGTCCGCCCGGGCAACCGCGAGCACCCGGAGCCCTCGCACGGCGAAGTCGTGCACCTGGGTATCCAGCGCGCGCCGTCGCTCCGCATCCCAGCCCGCCAGCGCGGCGACCGCCTCCGGAGCGCCCTTGGCAGCGATCACCACTCCGCGCCTTCCCGCGTGGGCGAAGGCCATCACCGGAAGCTCGGGGGTGAGCGGATACTCCCGGAGCACCGGACCGGCCGGGCCGCTGACGGCGGCAGCCCGGCCGAACTCCAGCGCTGCCTGGTCCATCGCATCGAAGCTCTCGCAAGGAGAGGCCAGCGCAGCGATCTCGCGGAGCTCAGCGACGGGGGCCGGTTCGTCGCCGGTCCGTCCGGGCACGGCAGTGGTGAATTCCACCACCCGCATCCGGTTCTCGGTCAGGGTGCCGGTCTTGTCGGTGCAGAGCACCGTGGCCGCCCCGAGCGTCTCCAGCGCCGCCATCCGACGGGCGAGGACCTTGTTGCGCGCCATCCGGTACGCGCCGAGCGCGAGGAAGACGGTCACCACCACCGGGAACTCCTCCGGCAGCAGCGAGATCGCCAGGGTCAGGCCGGCGAGGAGGCCGCCCTTCCAGTCGGAACGTCCCAGGCCGTAGATGAGGAGCACCGCCCCGCAGCACGCCGCCGCGGCGAGAGCGACCGCGCGCACCAGGCCCGAGAGCTGAAGCTTCAGCGGGCTCTCGGCGGAGGAGACCGATTCCAGCGCGCGGCCGATGCGGCCCACCTCGGTCCGGGCGCCCGTCGCGCCCACCACCGCCTCGGCACGACCGGCGACGACCAGGGTGCTCGCGTAGACGAAGGGCGTCTGACCTTCCCCGGGAGGCTCGAGGGGAATGGGCAGGGGAACGGCCCGCTTCCTGACCGCCAGCGACTCTCCGGTGAGCAGCGACTCGTTCACCTTGAGCCCGGTGGCCGAGACCAGCACCGCGTCCGCGGCCACCCGGTCTCCTTCCTGCAGCAGGAGCACGTCTCCGGGGACCACCTCGGTCGCCTTGATCCGCAGCGCGCGGCCGTCCCGGCGAACCGAGGCCTGCGGGCTCGAGAAATCCTTGAGCGCCTGGAGCGCGCGCGCGGTCTTTCCCTCCTGGAGGAGGCTGATCGCGACCACCAGGACGACCGAGCCCCCGAGGATGAGCGCCTCGGAGAGGTCGCCGAACGCGACGTACACCCCGGCACAGATGACGAGCAGGAGCACCATCGGCTCCCGCACCACGTCGAGGAGCGTGCGCCACCATCCACCCCCGCGGTCGGCACCCAGCGTGTTCGGCCCCACCTCGGCGAGCAAACGCCGCGCCTCGACGCTGCCCAGCCCCGGGTTGCCACCCACTGGTGCCACCTGTGCGGCGGTGTTCACGTCACTCCCGGACCGGGTGGACGACCAGCACGGGGCGGCGACAGCTCCGGACCACCCGCTCGGCAACGGAGCCGAGGGCAATGCGCTCGACGCCAGCGCGCCCGTGCGAGGCGAGACAGACCACGTCCGCATCGAGCCGCTCGGCAGCGGCGACAATCGCCTGGCTGGGGTCGCGCGCGCCGACGACCTCGGTCCGGATCGGAACACCCGGCGGGTCTGGGGCGAGGCCGCGGAGGCGGGCGGCGATGGCGATCGCCTCCGAGGGCGCCGGCTCCTCCGCCTCCACCACGTGGAGCAGATACACCTCGCCGCCGGCCACGCGCGCGAGTGCCAGACCGTGCGCCACAGCGACGACCGACGCAGGCGACAAATCCACCGCCACCAGCACCCGCCGCAGCTCGGGGATGTTCACCGGGATGGTCTCGACGTCACCGGGAACGAGGAGCACCGAGGTGCGCCCATGGTGCAGGACACCTTCCGACACCGAGGTGAGTCGCGCCAGGCCTCGGGCCCGGTGCGTGCCCACGACCACCAGATGGGCGGCGGAGCGCTCGGCGACGTCGAGCAGGTGGTCGGCCGTCCGCCCGAGCCCGAGCGTTGGATGGATCCCGACCGCGCCCTCCCCTCCCAGGGAGGACAGTCGCCGCTCGATGTCCCGCGCGACCAGGCGCTCCAGCTCCGGGTCCGGCGTGGTCCATGGTAACCGCGGGTGCAGCCCGTACCGGTCGTGCGTCCCGGGAGGCGAGTACACCTCGGCGGCAGTCACGTCGCAGCGTCCGGCAGCGCGCAGCCGGGAGGTCCAGGCCAGCGCCCCGATGAAGGCGGCGTCATCGGAGACCCCGAGGACGACCCGGAGCGGCCGTACTCGGCGGGCCCAGGCCTCGAACGGCTCCGAGGCCCGGAGCACGAGCACCGGGCATTCCGCCTCCACCGCCACGCGTTCGGAGGTCGATCCCACGCGCCAGAGCGGACCGACGTGCCGCCCTGAGGAGACGACCAGGAGATTGGCGCGGTTCCGGGCGGCCTCCGCCGCGAGCTCGGAGGCCGGATGCCCCCGCAGCACGACCGCCCGCGCGCGACAACCGGGCCAGTCCCGGATCAGCTCGACGGCCAGCGCCTCGAGCCGCTCGCGAGCCCGGATCGCGAGGCGCGCATCGGCGTCCGGATCCAGGGCGGCGTCTGCCCCGTCGCGCACGTGGACCAGCACCAGCGGGAGGTCGAGGCGCACGGCGAGCGCCGCCGCTCCGGGGACCAGCGCGTTGGACACGTCGGAGAAATCGTGCCCGTACACTAGACGCATGGCGCACCTCGATTGCAGTCCGTGTGCCGCGACCGATCGGTAACCCTCGCCCCGGAGCGTGCAAGGAAACGACCTGGCCAGTGCGCAAGGTCTGCGCGCCATGGCATGGCCCATGCGCTCTTTAACGCTTCCCGCGCTCGCAAGGTCTGCGCGCACCGAACCTCGTGGGCCCAAAGGGCAACCCTTGCCCCGGCAGCACGCTGCGATACGGATGGATCGAAGAGGAGGTCCGTCATGTACAGGCACGTGCTGATCCCGACCGACGGGTCGGACCTCTCGGCGAAGGCCGAGGCTGCGGGACTCACCCTGGCGAAGGCGCTCGACGCGAAGGTGACGGTGCTCACCGTGACCCCGCCGTTCCAGTTCATCGGCACCGAGCCGATGATGTTGACGGCCACGGAGCCCGAGTACGAGAAGGCCCAGACCGCCCGGGCGGAGAAGATCTTCGAGCGGGTGCGGACCACCGCCACGGCGATCGGGGTCCCGGTGGAGACGCTCCGGTCGATCCAGGTCCACCCCTTCGAGGCGATCATCGCCGCCGCGAAGGAACGCGGCTGCGACCTGGTCTTCATGGCCTCGCACGGACGACGCGGGATGGCCGGGCTGATCCTCGGCAGCGAGACCGTGAAGGTCCTCACCCACTCCAGGGTGCCGGTGCTCGTCTACCGCTGAGGCCCGGCCCGGGGGGCCGAGACTACTGCCAGCGGGTCGCGGCGGCCGGACGGCGGTGCCCGTTCCTTCGGGGCGGGCCGCCGGAGAAGACCGCGCCGCGCGCCTGACCGTGGGTCCGGGCGTGGCGGCCGGGAACCTGCCCTGTCGGCCGTGAAGACATGCCGTGCCCGGGCTGGCGTGGCCCCGGGTCCCGCTGCCGTTCGGCGCTCGCCTCGACCGCGGCGCGGAAGGCCGGCGTGCCCCGCGGCACCTGGCCCTCGGGGACCGTCGCCCGGGTGAGCCGCTCGATCGCCTGGAGCAGCGGGGCGTCCTCCGGCGCGACGAAGCTCGAGGCCCGTCCGGTCGCCGCCGCCCGCGCGGTGCGGCCGATGCGGTGCACGTAGTCCTCGGGCACGTGTGGAAGGTCGTAGTTCACGACATGACCGATGTCGGCGACGTCGATGCCCCGGGCCGCGATGTCGGTGGCCACCAGGACCCGTACCCGGCCGTGGCGGAAGCTCTCCAGGGCGCGCTGGCGCTGGGCCTGCGACCGGTCGGAGTGCAGCCGGTCGACGGCGTGCCCGGTGCGCTCGAGAGAGCGGGCCACCTTGTCCGCCCGGCGGCGGGTCCGGACGAAGACCAGGGTGCTGTCCTCGGACTCGCCGAGGAGCGATTCCAGAAGGGCAGTCTTCTCCGTCTGGCCGATGCGGTAGGCGAGCTGGGTCGCCCGGGCGGCGGTCGTCCCTGAACGGGCCACCTCGACCCGGACCGGCGACTGCAGATGCTTGCGCGCGAACTCGGCGACCTCACCGGCCATGGTCGCGGAGAAGAGCAACGTCTGCCGCTTCGCCGGTACCCGGGCGAGGATCCGTCGGAGCTGGGGGGCGAACCCCATGTCCAGCATGCGGTCGGCCTCGTCGAGGACGAGGATCTCCACGTCGTCGAGCCGCGCCGTACCGCTCTGGAGGTGATCCACCAGGCGACCCGGGGTGGCGATGAGGATGGAGCGCCGCTCGCGGAGTTGCTGGCGCTGGCCCTCGGGCGAGACGCCCCCGATGACCACCGCCGCGCGGGCACGGAGCTCACCCCCGAGCACCTCGACCGAGCGGGCGATCTGCACCGCCAGCTCGCGGGTCGGGGCCAGCACCAGGGCGCGAGTCCCCGTCTTTCCCGCCAGCCGCTCGAGCACCGGAAGGAGGTAGGCCGCGGTCTTGCCAGTGCCGGTGGCGGCGCAGCCGATGACGTTGGACCCGGCGAGTGCCGGCGGGATGGCGCGCGCCTGGATGGGCGTGGGGGTGGAGAACCCGGCCGCGCTCACCGCGCGCAGGGACGCGGGCGAGAGGCCGAGGGTGGAGAAATCGGGAGCAGAGACTTGCTCTGTGGACACGTCTGAGAACTACCTTCTGTCGAGCAGGACGGACCGGCCGGACGGGAAACACACGCACCAGCACGGCGCGGGAGCTCGCAAGCAGCAGCAGGCTCTCGCGATGCGTCAAGCCTTAACAGCCCGGTCACCGAAAAGCGAATCTTCAGCGACGGCGAGCGCTTCGCCCCTGTGCCTACACCCTGGAGGAACCGTGCCCGACCTGGAAATCCGCCCGCTGCTCGCGGTGGGAGTCCTGCTTTCCACGGCGCTCACCGACGCGGTCTACGTGCTCTTCACCTCGGCGGTTGCCGCCCGGCGACGTCTGGCGGCGGCGACCTGGAGCAGCTGCTGGTACCTGCTCTCGGCGTTCGCGGTGATCAGCTACACCCGCTCGTGGATCTACGTCGCCTTCGCCGCCGCGGGCTCGTGGCTCGGGGCCTACGCCTCCCTGACCTGGCTGAAGGCCCGGGACGTGCCCGGCCCGACGACCGCGCCCCCGCCCCGATCTCCCTGACCGGGATCTCGCAATGGAAGGCCTGGCCCCAGCGTCTGACTCGCATCTCGCAGGGGGCGCACCCATGACGCGCACGACCAACGCCAGGCTCGCGGGTCTCGCCTTCCTCCTCTACATCGCCGTGGGCATCACCCAGATGGTGCTCTCCGGCCCGACAGCCAGCGCGGAAGGAACGGCGGCGAGGCTCGGGCTCTTTGCCCGGCACGCAGCCCATGTCCGGGTGAACGTCGTGCTCTCGCTGGTCGTCTGCGTGACGGCCCTGGTGCTGGCAGCGGCGCTCTACGGGCTGACCCGCGACGAGGACCGGGACGTCGCGGTGCTGGCGCTCTCCTTCCGCGTCGGTGAGGCCCTCCTCGCCGCGCTCGCGCCCCTGCCCACGCTCGGATTGCTCTGGCTGGCATCTCCGCGACGCTCTTCGCCGTGGGGAGCACGCTCTTCTCCTGGCTCTTCCTGCGCGGTCGCTTGATTCCCGTCCCGCTGGCCTGGCTCGGCGTCCTCGCCTCGGTCCTCCTGGCGGTCGGCCTGCCCCTGCAGCTGGTGGACGTCCTCGGCGGCACCGTCGTTCAGCTGATGTGGATCCCGATGGCTGCGTTCGAGATTCCGCTCGCCTTCTGGCTTCTGATCAAGGGCGTCGCCGCGTCGGCGCGGCAGCAGACGGCTTGACGCGGCCTCACCGGCGTCGGAGATCCGGGCCCCCGCCTCGACGTCTTCGCCCTGGCCGCCCGGCGACCCGGAAGTCGTCCACCGTGATCGCCCACCGCTCATGGTCGCGCCAGCGTCCTCCGATCTTGAGGTAACCGGGAGAGAAACCCTCCTTGCGGAACCCGGCACGACGCACGAGCGAACGCGACGCCCTGTTGCCGGGCTGCACGTTCGCCTCCACACGGTGGAGCCTCAGCATGCGGAAGGCATACCGGAGCAGGAGCTCCATTCCCTCGCTCATGTACCCCTGACCGGCGAACGGCGCGCCGACCCAGTAGCCCAGGTACGCGCTCCGGAAGTTTCCAAGGAAGATCTGCGAGAGGTTGAAGGCGCCGAGGATGGCCGCGTCTCGACGCCGGACGAGGAGGAACGCCCGGACCGGCCCTTCCCGGCTCCGGCGCAGGTAGCCCCGGAACGCAGCGGGAGTGTCCGGCGGATACGCCCAGGGCCGGTGGAACGCGCGACTCGCGTTCACCGCGGCGAGGAACTTCGCCTCGTCAGCGGGCCGAGGCGGGCGGAGCAGCACGCGTTGACCGGTTCGAGAGCTGGACACGGACTGGCTGGAATTCGACCTTCGCGCTCGAGAGGTCGTACATCGCTCCTGCGATCTTGACCGCCTTCGAGGTGACGAGCTCCCGGATGACCGGGCTGGTTTCCTGAAATCGCGCCATCGTCAACTCGACGTTCTTCCGGGCGACCGCGTCGACGAACTTGGAATCCTTGCTGGTGCGAGCGCCGGCGCAGGACGTGGGCTCTCCTCGGGCGAAGCGGGCGTTGCCCTTGCGCATGATCTCCAGGATCTCGTCCGGAGAGAGCCTCGCTCGCTGCTCGGCCGTGAGCGCATCGGCGAAGGCGGGAAACGAAAGACCCAGCGTGCAGGCAGCGGCGGCAGTCGACGCTCCGAGCAGCGCCCGGCGAGAGACTCGGAACCCGCGCTGCACGTCACCTTCCGGGGAACCTTCATCGGGCGACCCTCCTCTTGAGGCCGCGTGAGCTCCGGCGGGAGGAATCTACTCCGGCGGTCGAGGGGGAGCGACGTCGACCAGCTCGACGCCTTTCATCTCCAGCCCCGTGGAAGACGTGATCCGAGCGACGCTGTCGCCTGCAGGTCCTCCTTCCGGAGGTCCGCATGCTCCGAGGACACGGCAAGATCGGGCAGCTGGATCCGCAGCACTCCGTCGTGGAGCTCGGCGCGGCGTTCCGGTCCCCGGACGAGGAGGACCCGGATGACGTCGTGGAGGAGGTACCGGGCCGGTCCTGCGAGAGGCCTCTCGGACTCGATCTGGAGAAAGAGACAGGGCGCGGTCTGTGCGGGCCGCCGTCGCGCCCTTTCCCCGAGCGACCGCGTCTCGTCCCTCCCCGGCATTTCGTGACGATAGCGCCATCCGCGCGAGCCTCACACAGGCATCCGTGTCATGGGACCGGTTCCCGCACCGAGCGTCGAGCACTCAGGGCCGCAACTGACGGGCTCCGCGGGCCAGCTTCCCTGGCACGCCGAATGCTCCCTGTCTCGCAGGCTCGAATTCATCTCGCTTCGCCCTACCGCCGCCCGCCCTCGCCTCTCGTCGGGGTCATCTGTCATCTGGCCCACGATGCTCGAGGGCTCCTGACCGGGTTCACGCGGCCGGCCGGCCGTTGAGCGCTAGCTTCGGATTCGGAACAACCGGGCGGATCTCTGGATGGAAGCCGAACGCCTGCTCGCGCTCGCCGTCGCGGTCGCTGCGGAACGCAGCCTTCCGCGCGTGTTGCAGATCATCGTCCAAGGCCTGGCCACTCACCCCGGTGTCGCCCTGGCGCGGATCTGGCTGCTCCTGCCCGGCGACATCTGCGGTTCCTGCTTCATGCGCGCCGAATGCGCCGACCGAACGCAGTGCTTCCATCTGGTTGCGAGCGCCGGAACGCCGCTGAGCTCTCCCGGCGAAGACTGGTCGTTCCTCCGGGGACACTTTCGCCGCATGCCGGTGAATGCGAGGAAGATCGGGCAAGTGGGTGGCTCGGGAACCGCCATGCTGATCAAGGACGTCGTGTCGGAAGGCGAGCGGATCGCGCGACCTGAATGGGTGGCTCGGGAGGGGATACGCAGCTTCGCGGGGCACCCCTTGATCTTTCGCGACAACGTGCTTGGCGTGCTCGGGACATTCACCCGGAACCCGATCGATGACGCGGCATTCGTCTGGCTCGGAATGTTCGCGAACCAGGCCGCCGTGGCGATCGCGAACGCGCGCGCTTTCGAGGAGGTGGATCGGCTGCGGAAGCAACTGGAGCTCGAAAATGCCTACCTCCACGAGCAGGTCAAGGAAGGGCTGGCGTTCGGGAAGATCGTCGGCCAGAGCCCGGCGCTTCAGGAGGTGCTCCAGCAGGTCGAGATGGTGGCGCGTACCGACGCCGCAGTGTTGATCAGCGGGGAGTCGGGGACCGGCAAGGAGCTCATCGCCCGGGCGATCCATGACCGCAGTCCCCGGCGCAACCACGCACTGGTGACGGTCAACTGCGCCTCCGTGCCGCGCGAGCTGTTCGAGAGCGAGTTCTTCGGGCACGTCAGGGGGGCCTTCACCGGGGCGCTCCGTGACCGGACCGGTCGTTTCCAGCTCGCCAACAAGGGGACCATCTTCCTCGACGAGGTGAGCGAGATTCCCCTGGAGCTCCAGGGCAAGCTGCTGCGGGTACTTCAGGAACGGCAGGTCGAACGGGTCGGCGAGGATCAGCTGCGGAAGGTCGACGCGCGCGTGATCGCTGCGACCAATCGCGATCTCCAGGACGAGGTGGAGGCCGGCCGATTCCGACGTGATCTCTACTATCGGCTGTGCGTTTTCCCGATCCACCTACCTCCGCTGCGGGAGCGACGGGAGGACATCGAGTCGCTGGCGGCTCACTTTCTGGAGCTCGCGGCGCGACGGTTGAGCTCCCCGGAGGTACGGCTGACCGACCATGCCCTCGAGTTGCTGACGGCCTATGACTGGCCCGGGAACGTTCGGGAGCTGCACAACGTGATCGAACGCGCGGTCATCCTCTCCCAGCGCGGTCCCCTCCGCATCGACCTGGTCCTCCGGGGCAGCCCAGCGGGCTCACGCGGAGGAACGACGCTCCGTCTCCCCAACCTCGCCGAGGCCAGGAGCGGCGTCCTGTCGGAGGCGGAGATGTCCCGCCGGGAGCGGGACAACATCATCGCCGCGCTGGAGCGGACCGGCTGGAAGATCTCCGGTGCGGCGAGGATGCTCGGCGTGAAGCCGACGACGCTCGCCTCACGGCTCAAGCGGCTCGGTATCGAGCGCCGACCGTAGGACTTCGCTCCGAGCACCGACGAAAGTTCGTCGACCCCCGACGATGCGTCGTCGCTGGCCGCGCGCGCAGCGCTCACACAGGCATCTGTGTCATGGCTCCGGTCCCCGCACCGAGCGTCGAGCACTCAGGGCGGGAATGACGGGCTCAGCGGACCAACTTCCCTGGCACGCCGAATGCTCTCCGCGTCGCAGGCTCGAACTCGTCTCGGGGAGCACGCAATGAAGATCGTCGTCATCGGAGGCAGTGGCCTCATCGGGACGAAGCTCGTGAATCGACTTCGTCGCTGCGGTCATGAGGTCGTGGCAGCGTCCCTCATCTCGGGAGTGAACATCATCACCGGGGAGGGACTGAGTCGGGCCCTCGCGGGCGCTCAGGTGCTGGTCGACGTGGCGAACTCGCCCTCGTTCGAGGCCCGGGCAGCCCTGGAGTTCTTCGAGACGGCGGGGCGCAATCTTCTGGCTGCGGAGAAGTCTGCTGGGGTCCAGCACCATCTCGCGTTGTCAATCGTCGGTACGGACCGCATGGCCGACAATGGGTATTTCCGCGCCAAGCTCGCCCAGGAGAGCCTCATCAAGGCGTCCGGAATTCCGTACACGATCCTCCGCTCCACCCAGTTCTTCGAGTTCATCAGCGCGATCATCGACTCGGCCACGGTCGGGGATGTGGTGCGCCTGTCACCGGCCCTCTTCCAGCCCGTAGCGGCGGACGAAGTCGTTGCCGTTCTGGCGGATCTCGCGCTGGAACCTCCCCTCAACTCGACCCTCGAAGTGGCGGGGCCCGAGGCGCGTCCGCTGGAAGAGATCGCCCGGCAGTTCCTCGGTGCCACCAGGGACGAGCGCCGGGTGATCGCCGATGCCCGGGCGACCTACTTCGGGGCCGTGCTCGACGACCGCTCGCTGACACCGAGCGCTGGCGCCCGCCTCGGGGCGATCCACCTCGAGGATTGGCTCAGCCAGTCCCGCCTCACAAACAGCAGCAGAACAAAGGAGCAGAACCGATGAGCACGATCAAGGCGAAGGACGGTACCACCATTTATTACAAGGATTGGGGCAAGGGCCCGGTCGTCACATTCTCGCACGGCTGGCCGCTCAACTCCGACATGTGGGACGGGCAAATGCTGTTCCTCGCCCAGAACGGCTATCGGGTCGTTGCCCATGACCGGCGTGGCCACGGGCGCTCCGCACAGGCCTCGAGCGGCAACGACATGAACGGGTATGCCGACGATCTGGCGGCACTGATCACGGCGCTCGAGCTCGACCACGTGACACTGGTCGGACACTCCACCGGTGGTGGCGAGGTCGCCCGCTACATCGGACGTCATGGAACGGCGCGGGTCGCCAAGGCCGTCCTGATCGCTGCGGTGCCGCCGCTCCTGTTGAGGACGGAGACGAATCCCGAAGGCCTCCCGATGGAAGTGTTCGACGGTATCCGGGCAGGCCTCCTCAAGGACCGTGCGCAGTTCTATCGGGACTTTGCCCCGGTGTTCTACGGCGCCAACCGACCCGGCGCGGTGGTCTCGCAAGGCGTCCTCGATCAGTTCTGGCTCTGGAGCATGCAGGCCGGCCTCAAGAACGCCTACGACTCCGTCAAGGCCTTCTCCGAGACGGACTTCACCACTGACCTCGCGAAGTTCGACGTCCCGACACTCCTGCTTCACGGCGAGGACGACCAGATCGTCCCGGTGAAGGATTCGTCCATGAAGTCGGCCCGCCTCATCAAGGGCGCGAAGGACATCTACTACCCCGGTGCCCCGCACGGACTCACCGCCACGCATCAGGGACAGGTCAACGAAGAGCTGCTGGCCTTCCTTCGGAAGTGAACCGAGCCATGAGTGCCCCTAGACGCGAAATTGCCGGAGTGATGGTCCCGGACACTCCACTCGTTGCCCGTTCGATGGAAGAGGCGCGTGCTCTCTCTGAGCCGTACCTGTTCAACCACGCCGTTCGCTCGTGGCTCTTCGCGGTTCAACTCGCCGACCTACAGGGCGTTTCCTATGACGAGGAAGTCGTCGCGGCGGCGTCGCTGCTTCACGACGTCGGCCTCACGAGGGAGTACCAGGGCACGCGGCGCTTCGAGGTCGAGGGAGCGGACGCGGCACGGGCTCTGGCGAAGGCGGCAGGCGTGGACGATCGGAGAGCTCAGCTCCTCTGGTACTGCGTCGCATTGAACGCAACGCTGTCCATCAGCCCCTACGCTGAGCCAGAAGTCGGGATTTGCACTGCCGGGGCAGGTCTCGACTACGCCGGGTTCCTCTCCGATCGAATCCCGAAGGAGATCATGGCGAGCATTCTCGCCGCGTTCCCTCGTCTTCAGATGAAGCGCCAGTTGAAGGAATGTCTTTGCGGCATCGTGCGAGCGCGGCCGCAAACCACCTACGAAAACTTTCTTCGAGACTTCGGCGAGCGTTTCGTCGCGGGCTACAAGCCGCCAATTTCGACGGTGGACCTCCTTGCAAACGCTCCGTTCGATGAATGAACCACACGCGCCACATTTCCTATGAAAACAACCAACTGATGAGGAATACCGCAATGAGCACTTCAGAACCATCGTTCCAGTACCAGAGGCGCCAACGCCTCTTCGTCGCCGCGGCGCTGGCTGTCCTAGGCATCGGCGCCGTCTTTTACGGGTTCCGCTCGCGTCTGGCGCTGGGGGAGCCAGAATCGGCTTCGCATCCACACGCGACGACGCCGATGACCCAGCAGTCCGTGCAGCCGCGCGCTGCCAGTGCGGATGCCGACGTCGGCCCCGGGCAGTGTGAGCCGTGTGTCGTCGGCCTGCAGTGAACGGTTTTCCCGGAAGTTCCGCGACGAGTGCCTCAACGAGCACTGGTTCACCTCGCGGGTCGAGTACAACGAGGTCCGAGGTGCCCCCTCGATTGGTCCGCCTGACCTCGCCACGCGCCGTCTGGATGAGGAGATTCAACCATGACTGAAGGAAGCTTCAAAGGTGTCGAAGGCATCAAGATCTTCACGCGCGAGTGGCAGCCGGCGGGCAAGCCGCACGCCGTGGTCGTCATCTCCCATGGATTCAACGCGCACAGCGGCCAATACGAATGGGTAGCCCAGCAGTTCGTTTCCAAGGGGCTCGCCGTCTACGCGCTGGATCATCGCGGCCGCGGCCGCTCCGAGGGCGAGCGCTTCTTCGTCAAGAAGTTCACGGACTGGACGAGGGATCTCGCGACGTTCATCGACATGGTCAAGGCGCGCGAGCCGGGCCTGCCGGTCTTCCTCCTCGGTCACAGCGCCGGTGGCGTGATCGCCTGCGGCTACACGCTGGAACACCAGGACGAGATCGCGGGCCTCATCTGTGAGGATTTCGCGTACCAGGTGCCGGCGCCGGACATCGCGCTGGCGATCCTCAAGGGGGTCAGCTACGTGGCGCCGCACGCGCACGTGTTCAAGCTCAAGAACGAAGACTTTTCGCGCGACCCGGCGGTCGTGGCGGCGCTGAACGCCGACCCGCTGATCGCCAACGAGTCGCAGCCGAGCGAGACGATCGTCGAGATGGTGCGCGCGGACCAGTTGCTGAAGGAGAGCTTCGGGCAGTTCACCCTGCCGCTCCTCATCCTGCACGGCACCGCCGACAAGGTGACGAAGCCGAGCGGCAGCAAGGAGTTCTACGAGAAGGCCGGCTCTAACGACAAGACGTTGAAGCTGTACGAGGGGCACTTTCATGATCTGCTAGCCGACGTCGGCAAGCAGCAGGTCATGGCGGACATCCAGGCCTGGATCGACGCGCACATCGGCACGGAGATCCCGCGCACGCCGCTCGAGCGCAGCGCCAGTCCCGGAGCCCCATGACCATGGCAACTCAATCGACCAGCTTCGCGAAGGACATCAGGCCACTCTTTCGTGCGAAGGACATCAACGCCATGAAGAAGGCGTTCGACCTGTCCGACTACGACGACGTGCGATCCCACGCCGATGCGATTCTCGGGAAGGTCTCGGCCGGCTCCATGCCATGCGACGGCCCGTGGCCACAGGACCAGGTGGACCTCTTCCGTCGCTGGGTCGAGGAGGGACTGAAGCCGTAGGAACGGAACCCTAGGGCACCGTGGCGCTGGTGCAGCCGCACGACGCCAGCGCGGACGTTGACGTCGGCCCCGGACAGGTGGAGCCTGTACTGGTCGGCGGCGCGCAGTAAGGAGCCGATCCGCCCGACTCGATCGGGATCTGGAGAAGGACACGTGGAGGCCGGGCGCGAGAGCAACGCTGCAATTCGGACCCCGGATCAGAGGCTGCGCGTCTTCGTGAGCTCGACGCTGACCGAGCTCGCCGAGGAGCGCACCGCCGTGGCGCGCGCCATCTCCGCGCTCCGCCTCACGCCGGTGCTCTTCGAGCTCGGGGCTCAATCGCACCCGCCACGGGAGCTGTACCGGGCCTACCTTGCCCAGTCCGACATTTTCATCGGCCTCTACTGGCAGCGATACGGCTGGATCGGCCCGGAGATGGACATCTCGGGGCTGGAGGACGAGTTCCGGCTCTCCGGGTCGATGCCGCGCCTGCTCTATGTCAAGACCCCAGCGCCGCAGCGGGAGGCGCGGCTCACTGCGATGATCGAGGAGCTGCAGACCAAGGGCACCGTCTCCTATCGATCGTTCCGTACACCGCGGGAGCTCGGGCGACTCGTCCGTACCGATCTCGCCGTGCTCCTCAGCGAGCGGTTCGAGGCTGGAGCCGGCCGCGCTGCTCGTTCGGCCTCGCCCTCGAACGACCTCGGGAGGCTCCCGCGCTCGCTGCCCGTGGCATTGACGACATTGATCGGACGTGAGCACGACGTCTCGGAGGTCTCGAAGCTGCTGGAGACGGACGGAGCCCGGCTGGTCACGCTCACGGGTCCTGGTGGCATCGGGAAGACGCGGCTGGCAGTCGCGGTAGGTGCGCGCCTGGATGGTCGCTACCCACAAGGCGCGGTCTTCCTGCCGCTCGCCTCGATTGCTCGGCCGGAGCTCGTGGTTCCACGCATCGCCGCTGCGGTCGGCGCGTCCCTCGAGGGCGGACGTTCTGCCGTGGACGTCGTGACTGAGCGTCTCGGGGACACGCCGACCCTGCTCGTGCTGGACAACCTCGAGCAGGTCATCGGTGTGGGGCCCGAGCTCGACCAGCTTCTGGCCCGCTGCCCTGGGCTCAAGATCCTGGGCACGAGCAGGACGGTGCTGCAGCTGCGCGCAGAGCGCGAGTACCTCGTCGGGGCCCTGACTGTGCCGCCGCTCGCACGTCGCCCCTCGCTGGAGGAGCTGGGCTCGTCGCCCGCAGTCCAGCTGTTCGTGGATCGCGCCCGGGCGGTGCGCCGCGGCTTCGACCTGACTTCCGGCAACGCCTCCGCCGTGGCCGAGATCTGCCGGCGCCTCGACGGTCTGCCGCTTGCCATCGAGCTCGCGGCCGCGCGCGCGCGCCTCCTCGAACCAGAGCAACTGCTCGGACGGCTCGTCGGGAGCCTGGACGCGTTGGGCCAGGGTCCGACCGACCTTCCCGAGCGACAACGCACGTTGCGCGCCACGGTCGAGTGGAGCATCGGACTCCTCGACGATCCGGAGCGGAAGATGCTGGCCACGCTGTCCGTGTTCGTCGAGGGCTGGACGATCGACGCAGCGGTGCACGTTTCCGGTCTCGCCGAGGAACGAACGCTCGATCTGCTCGACGCCCTCGTTCGGCACAGCCTGGTCAGTCTCGATTCGACCAACGCTCAGCCGAGGTTCCGGATGCTCTCCTCCATCCGTGAGCTGGCCGCGGAGCGCCTGACCGCCAGCGCAGATCGAGCTGAGGTCGAGCGACGGCACGCCGAGCACTTTGGTGCGCTCGTGGAGAACGCCGACTGGCCCCCCGAGAGGCAAGCGGAGTGGGCCGAGCGTCTGAGGGCCGAGGATGGGAATCTCGGTATCGCCATCCGCTGGTTCTTTGGCCACGATCTCAGACCGCTGCCGCACATGTTTCGAATCCTCTGGCTGTTCTGGCAGATGCGAGATCGTCTCCCGGACGGCTGGGCGTGGATCCAGGAGCTCCGGCACCGGGCCGATGCCCTGGACGACCGTGCGCGGGCCGAGCTGTCGTTGATCTGCGTCGTGACGGCGGCCGAGGTTGGTGATGACGAGGGTGCGCGGGCCGAAGTCCCTGAGCTCGAACGACTCGCCGGCCGTATCGATGATGCGTCTCTGAAGAGCGCGGCGCAGCTGGCAATTTCGTGGGTCCGGCCAATCGTCGATGACCTCGAGGGCGCGCTGCAGGCCGCCCTGGCTGCGCACGAGGGGTTCCGCCGCCAGAATGAACCGTTCCTGGGATGGGCCGCGCTCACCGCCGGGATGCTGGAACTGGCGCTGGGCCGGCACGACGCCGCGCGCGTGCACCTCACCGAGGCCAGCGCGCTCGGCGGCCAGCTGGGCAACTACTGGCTGAGATCGACTGCGCGAACACAGCTCGCCTCGCTCGCCGTGGCGACGGGTCATCTCGACGAGGCTCGGACATTGCTGCGAGAGTCCGTGGACGCAAGAGAGGATACGGAGCTGAGCACGCAAGCCTTGACCTTCTCGCTCATCGCCCATGCCCAGCTCGCCCTGGCGCAAGGAGACCCCCGACCGGCGGCGCTGGCTCTGGGTGCCGCCAACGGGCTCCGGCAGCGCGTCGGACTCCGGGCCTGGCCGTCGACGCGACGGAGCGAGGCCGACCTTCTCGCGGGTGTGGCGGAAAAGCTCGGTTCAGATGCGATGGAGCAGGTCCTTGCGGAGGGTTCCCGGATCGATCGGTCTGATGCCATCGCCCTCGTGCGCATGGCCTGAGGCCGGGCGTCTTCGCGGAGTTCGATCCGGTCGAGAGACCGTAAGGAGCAGCCCCGCTAGCGGTGGGGAGCTTCTGTCGGATTGTGGCGAGCCAGCTCCGATGCCCGCTTAACAGCCGCCCGCCTGGCGTGTAGTAAACCACGCTGCATTGGGCGCGAGGCTCGCGATGCGTTGGCGCGTATACGGAGTCCTGGCCCTCGTGCTGGGCGCCATCGGCACCATGCTGGGGGTGGACCTGGCCGCCGCCATGGCCGCCTCGAGGAACGAGGAAGCCCTCACCCTCCGCACGCTTCGCTCGATCGAGCTCGCCGACGACATTCGCTGGCAGATCGACCGCCTTCCCCGGACTGGCAACGTGCTGGCCTCGGCCGGCACTGCGGGCGACGCCAGGCTACACCGGCTGGACGTGGACCTCGGAGCCTACGAGCCTCTGGCCACCTTCGAGAACGAGCGTCCGGAGTGGCTTCAGCTGCGCACTCTGGTCGACGAGCTGAAAGGCGATCTGGCCCGGGGCGATGCCTCCGGCCTGGCGATACATGCGGAGCGGGCGAACACCTCGGTGAAGCACCTCGTTCAGCTCAACTCCAAGGAAGCCACCGTCGTGGGCCAGCGGATGGTGGCTCTTCGACGAAACGAGCTGGTCATCGATGGAGCGGCCGGGGCCTTCACCCTGCTGCTGGTGTTCCAGATCGGAGCCGCTCGGCTCCACTCGATGGAGCGGGAGCGGGTCCTCATGGCGGAGAACCTCGTTCTGGTGCAGACGAAGAACCGTGAGCTGGAGACGTTCGCCGGTCGGGCGGCGCACGACCTCCGCGGTCCCCTGGCGCCGATCCGCGGGTTCGCTGACCTGATTGCCCACGGTCACAAGGCGCCGGAGGAGATGGTCCGCCTTGGAAATCGGATCAGCGCCGGAGTCGCCCGGATGGGGTCGACCATCGACGCCATGCTCGAGCTCTCCCGCTCGGGTCAGCTCCCCGAAGGTGTGGCCTCGGTGGCGGAGACGGTCCGCGACCTGGTCGACGAGCTCGCGCCGTCGCTGGTGGGAGTGGGCCTCTCGCTGGAGGTAGGGGATCACTGGGTGGCCTGTGCTCCGCACGTGCTGGCACAGATGCTTCGAAACGTTCTGAGCAACGCGCTCAAGTACCGGGCTCCGGAACGAGCTCCGGAGGTGACCGTCGTGGCGCGAGTGGAGGAGGCCTTCGTCGCCATCGAGGTCTCGGACAACGGTGTGGGCATGGATCCCGAGTGCGCCCGTCGCGCGCTCGAGCCCTTCTTCCGGGGCCAGACCGAGGCGGCCGGCCATGGGCTGGGCCTGGCCATCGTCGACAGCTTCGTCCGGGCCGTGGGGGGCTCGGTGGAGATCGCCTCCGAGCTGGACGTCGGAACCCGGATCACGCTGCGGCTGCCCCGGGCCGCAGGGAGCCCGACCTCAAACGTCCGGGTCGTGTCGTGACACGGGTGGGCAGCGGGAGAAGAGCTCGTTTGTCGCCCGGATGATCTCCTCCAGACCCACCGGCTTACGGAGGAGCGCGACGCACTCCATCCGGGAGATCTGGGCTTCGATGTCCGGATCGGTCAGGCCGGTGATCACCACCGCCGGCACCTGGACCCCCGCCGCCCGGGCACTGGCGATGACCTGGAGCCCGCTCATCCAGGGCATGGCCACGTCCGTCACCAGAAGATCGAAAGGGTGGTAATCGGCCAGAAGGCTCACCAGCTCCGCACCACTCGTTGCCGTGCGAACCTCTACTTCCGGCCCCGAGAAGGCAGACCGGAGAAATTCCAGGGTGGACTGGTCGTCGTCGGCGAGGAGGATGCGGATCATCGGGAGCTCCGCCGGAGGGAACGAAATCAGTTGCCCGGGCATTCCGGGGTCTCGGGAGGTTGACGGCATGCACGGCTTGCCCGCTCGTGAGGCGGGTGGGTAGAGGCCCAGACATTCGCTTGCGTGGCTCCGAGTCCTGCATACCGGGGTGAACCATCGGACTGCCGCCTTCGCCTACCGCGGCGCTGTCAAGTACTGTTCCCGACGGCGACAACTTCAGCCGGTGCGAGGGGCGCATCTGCCGCGATGGTGACCACCCATCCATCGCGCGTCCGCCACAAGCCCCAGAAGGTGGCAGCGGCCGCTCTCACCTGGAACCGGCGCCACCCACTCTCCGGCGCCAATTCGAGCAGCTCCACCGCGAGCGTGCGCGTGTCCAGGCGAAGGCCCTGGCGAAGCGCCTTGGCCGCGCATTCCTTGGCGCTCCAGATCAAATTCGCTGAGAGATCCCGTCCCAGCGGCGACCGGAGTACCGATTTTTGCTCGGCCTCGGTGAAGAAGTCGCTCACGAAGGCAAAGCTCCGCGGCTCGAGCCGCTCGAGGTCGGCCCCGAGCGCGACCTCGGGCCCGGCCACCGCGCAGAGCGCGCGACCATCGCGATGGCTCAGCGAGATGGTGACCGGCAACTTCGCACCGCCGATCAGCGCCTCGGGAGCGCCGTCGGGCGCGGCCCGGATCTCCAGTGACGCGAGCTGCAGAGGGTTCGGCATCCACCCGGAGAGGGCCTGGCGCGCGGCGAGCCTTCCGAGCAGGAAGTCCCGGCGCCGCTGCTCGATGCGCATACTGCGAGCGCGGTTGCGCTCCGCAGCCGAGAGCCATCCATCAGATGATGGAAGCTCATGCTCGTCCACAACGAGCCAGCCGATCCGGCCGGCGTTCACCGCTTCTCCGCTTTGGCGATGCCCCGCTCCACCGCTTCGATCAAGTGAGGACGGAGCACCGCTGGGGCGATGATGCGGTCGAGCAATCCCACCTTGAGCGCGCGTTCCACCGTGTGCACCCGGTCGAAGTCTTCGCCGACCTGGCCCAGCATCGCCGAGCGCACCGCCGCGGTCACCTCGGCCAGGCGCGCCCGGGCCAACGCGCCCTTCGCCACCGCGCGTCCGGCTTCGAGCACCGCCGGGTGATGGGCGGTCCTCGTCTCCACCTCGCGCGAGAGGACCACCGCCGCCGCGGGCGCGCCACCGATCACCGATGCCTTGCTGCCCTCGAGGGCGAACACCTCGATGTTCTCGCGCAGCGCTTTGGAGAAAACCACGAATGCGCCGCCGTGGTAGCGCGAGATCACGCAGAAGATGATCGGACCATCGAAGTTCACCACCGCTCGTCCGATCTCTGCGCCGTACTCGAGCTGCAGGCGCCGCATCGACTCGGGGGAGCCATCGAAGCCAGAAAGGTTGGCGAGGACCACCATCGGCCGGTTGCCGCTCGCGCCGTTGATCGCCCGAGCAATCTTCTTCGAGGACTGGGGAAAGAGCGTCCCCGCGGTCCAGACCTCGGGGCCGTCGCCGGGCACGAAATCCAGCCGAGGCAGGGGGTGCGACTCGATCCCAATCAGGCATACGGGCCAGCCGCCGAGATGGGCATCCCAGACGACGGCGGTCTCACCGCCGTGCAGGCCGCGCCACCGCTCCAGCGGCGGGTGGTCCTGATCGATCACCGCCGCCATCACCCGGCGAATATGAAAGGGCTTCTTCCGGTCCGGATTCTTCGCGTCGCTGAAGACTTCGCCGAGGCAGGCGAAGCCGCCGTCGGCGGGGTAGGGGCTGACATCGCGGTCGCGCGCGTCGGAGGTTTCTGCGCGACGTGGAAAGCGCTCGCCCGGCGCGACGTAGCAGTGCTCGTAGTGGCGGAGCAGGATCTGGCAGGCCTCACCGATGCTCTTGGCCTCGTACTGAGCCTGGCCATTCGGCCCCATCACATGGTCGTACCCGCCGATGCCCAGGTTGTCCTCGGCGGAGATGCTCCCAGAGTAATCCAATGCCTGTTTACCGGTCAGGACCATGGCTGAACCCGCGATCATGATCAGGATCCCGCGGGTGTGCATCAGCATGGTCGCCTCGGCGTTCCAGTACGGCTGCCCCCCGACGTTGACCCCGGTAACGATGACGTTGATCTCTCCACCGGCCTGGGTGAACTCGACGATCCTGCGCAGCACCCGCGCGATCCAGTCCATGTTCTCGGTGCCGCTGGACATGGAGACCTTCGCGCCGGCAGAGACGGCGAACCACTCGATGGGTGCGCCGAGCCTCTGCGCCAAATCGAGCGCCGCGCAAATGCGCCGGCACTCCGGTTCCGCCAGCGCGCCCATCTCGCGGCTGGCATCTCCCAGCAGAACCACCCGTCGCATTCCGTCCGGGTAGCGGGCGGTGAAGTTTCGCATTAGACCCACGACCACGTTTGCCGAGTTGCCGCCCGGCGGCCGATCCACCGGCACCAACGTCCCCGCGCCGTCCAGATCGTGCTCCGTGAAGTCCCCGGGCGGAATGTCCGACTGGGAGCGCGAAGCTGGGGCCAGCAGTCGGATAACGTCGAAGGGATGGACGAGCCCGCGCCGGCGAAGCTGTACTGCCCGCTCGTGGTACCCCGCCATCGGCTCGAGCGGCTCGTCGGTGGGCGCGCCGTAGCTGATGGTGAATCCCCCGCGTTCCTCGGGTACCACTTTGATCAGCACGGGACGCAACGCGCCGGTCGCCGCGTCCTTCATCCGCGCGCTGATCAGCACCATCTCCAATCCCATGCCGTCTGCGTCGGGAGCGAGTCGCTCGGCGATGCGGCGGCTCTCGAATCGGGATAGCTCGAGCGGCGGCCCCAAGGTGAGCAGCAGGCGGTTCCACACCAGCTGCTGACCGGGCTCGCGCCGCGCCTGGAAGTGACGCATTGCTGCCAGCGCCTCGTGCACCATGCGCTCGAGCTGGGGAAGCTGCACCACGCGTCCCTGGGCATCGCGTACCGGCGTCAGGTCCCGCACCTCTGCCACCGCCAGCAGCCGCTCGTCCTTGGGATTCGTCCTGGCCACGCCTCGGAAGAGATGCACGTCCTCCACCGAAGGGAGCCGCTCGAGGTCGAACCCCGACAGCCATTCAAGCTGAATGCGCTGAAAGAGCATCGGGTGAAAGCCGCGGTAGTGCGAGTCTTCGACATACTCGCCGGGCCCGCCCCGGAAGACGAAGTGCCGCGGGCGGTCGGCCGGAATGCCATTCTCTGGCCCGGCGATGACGAACGTCGCGCGCAGGAGGCGTCGCGACAGGCCGGCTTGCTCGAGCGCAGCGCGCAGCGATTCGGTGAGGTCGTGGGGCGGAGGAAGCGCGCCTTGGTGGAGGAGGTAAAGCTCGAACGCCAGATCCCAATCCGCCGGCGCGGAGCTGGTGAGCCCCGCCAGCGCTCCGAGCGCCTTCGCGGCGCTCTGATAGGGTGCAAATCCGGCGGCAATCCAAATGCGGGTGGCGCGGTGGTCGTATTGAGCGGTGGCGCACGGCAAGCTCGCGTGCTCGCCTGCCCTCACCTCTTGCAGGGACCGAAAGCGGTAGTAGCGGCGCAGCAGCGTCTCCACCAGCTGGGCTTGATGGTCTGGATCGGCGGTGCCCATGCGCGCGATCAGCCGGGTGGCCAGCGGGTATGGGAAGGCGACGAGCCGTTGCACCAGCGCCTCGCGCTCTTGGCCCATCATGCTGGTGAACCGATCGATGTCCGCTTCGGCTTGCGCGTACGCCGCCGACCGGGCCCGCGCAAACACCGGCTCGTCGAAACGTCGATAGCGCAGCTCTCGCGCGAGATCGGTGAGCCCGGGATATCGGCCCCGACCGAGATCCGCCAGCGTCTCGAGCAGCTCGGGCGAGCTGGGGCTGGAGAGGGCGAGTGCTCCGGCGGAGAGCTGGCGCTCGAGGATGCAGCCCAGCGCCGCGGCCTGCTCCTCGGACCGTTGCTGAGCCTTCCAGATGCGCAGCAGGGCAAGACTGAGCTGGTGGCCAGGCTCGTCCGGGGAGGCGCCGTAGTGAGAGAGAGCCCGGCGTAACTTCTGCAGGAAAGCGGGGGCCAGACTTGCGCCGCGAGACTCCACGTCGTGCAGGTACCGCCACATCTCTTCCACTGGCGGACGAGCCTCGAGCTCCTCGTCTATAGCTGTCCGGCTGGAGAGCGATTGGATGTCGGCGAAGGCCGCGAGAGAGTCTTCCATCGCCGCGGCGATCTGCGCATCCTCGAGGGGTGCGCCAGCGCACAGGGCGCGCAAGGTCGCCACCAGCTGTCTGGCCTCGGAAGGCGTGACGTCGAACCCAAGCAGCAAGCTGCGAAGATCCGCGAGCGCCGCAGACCATTGCTCGCGCGGGGAGGTCGCCGCCGGCGAAGACTCGCGCCGCAGCGCCAGCGGCTCGACGTCTGTCGACGCCGCCGCGTCCGCGGCCGCATCGATGCGCACCAGCGGCGTGCCGTGCTCCACGTGCGCATTGGCCGTCACCAGCACCTCGCGGACGATTCCGGAGAAGGGCGCGGTCACCTGCGCTTCCAGCTTCATCGACTCGAGGCGAGCGATCAGGTCCCCCACTGCCACGCTCTGTCCCGCCTTCACCGCCAGGGCCACCACCACCGCGGGGATCGGCGAGGCGACCACGCCAGCGGGCTCGTGCATCACGGTGTACGGAACGCCGCTCACCTCGAGGAATCGCCGCCGGCCATCCAAGGCAGAGAGCACGCGCGACCTCTCACCCTCGCAGGTGAGCCGCCACTCCACCCCACCGATTCGCTCGGCCGAGACGTGGATGGGCGCCCCAGCCACTGGCGCCACCCGGTACTCGCCCGGACCAATCTCGCGGACCTGCAGGCGGTGCCGCCGACCGCCCAATCTCAGCTCGACGGCATGGCCGGAGGGGGACGCGACGTGGGGTCGGCCGCGGCGGGCCTCGGCGAGAAAGCGCGCCAACTCCTGCTCGCGCTCGCCCTCATGCTCTTCGATCGCTGCGGCAACGAGAGCGAGCGCTGATCTATCCGGGAGCCCCGCCCGGGCCGACGCCTCCTGCGCTTGCGCGTAGTCTTCGCCCGCCGAGCCATTCTGCACCTTCGGCGAGGCACACAACGCGAGCAGCTGCGCCCTCGAGCTGAAAGCGCCGCGCAGGAACACGTCTGCGTCCCCCAGCGCTTGCTCGATGCGAGCCGCTGCTTGGGCACGATCGTGGCCGCGCGCCACCAGCGTGGCGATGGGAGCGCAACCGGGTAGCGGCGCCTCGTCGCCTTGTTCCACCACCGAATCGGCGCGGACTCCGAGCCGAGACGGCAGTCTGAGCAATTCGACCGTGCGAGCCGCGGCAGAGAGCTCCTCGCCTCCTTCGACATAGACACGCGCGGCGATCGCGTGAGCTTGACCGGCCGGATGCTCGGCGTCGAGCAGGTCGCCGGTCGCCAGGCGCAGCTGGAGCAGCACCAGGTCGGTGAGCATCACCGCCTCGAGGGCCGGTGCACTCTCTGCGAGCGCCGCCAGCTCGATCAGTGAGAGCCGGCGTGACTCCGGATGGTAGCGAAGGCGGACGGCGCAAATTCCGGTCCATTCCGCCTGCGCGGACAGGCGCAGCGCCAGATCGCGGACGGCTGCATCCTGCGCGGCGGAGAGGGCCGGGCTGGGCGACTCCACGACCAGAGGCTGATCGCCGCGCCGGATGCTGGTCTCGCCAACGCCTAGCGCCCTCGCGGAGCCCTGGCGATCCCGGGCCACCACCACCTCGATGCGCCGCGAGCCAGCCTCCGCTTCCGCGCCCGCGAGCGACAAATCCACCTGGCTCGCGAGCCGCGCAAGCTCGCCCGGGTCGCACAGCCGGCGCAGCACGCGGGCGGATGGACCCGCGAAGTCGACCGAAAGCGCATCGCACGCCTCGGCGAATGCGGCACGCTCCGACAGCGTCGAGGCTCCCAGCCAGGCGGCATTGGCCTGCGAGGCGCGCAGAGTGTCCTCCACCGAGGCGCTCGCCTCGATCGCTTCGTCTGCCTCGCTGTCGAATCTCGTGCGGCGATCGCCCGGCCTGCGGATCGCAATCGCCACCATCTTCCTTCCGGCGAACCCCAGCTCGCGAAGAGCGCCCAGGACGCGCCGAGCGGTCTCGCCGCGATCGAAGATCGCGACGCGTCTCAGCGCGAGATCACCAGCCACGGCGTCACCCCGCCAGCCGCGAGAGCAGCTTGGGGTCCAGTGCGTCGGGGAGAGGAGTGGTGCGGTAGCCGCTCAGCCGCACGTACGCGTTGCCTGCCTCGTCCACCACCTGGGCATCGAAGGCACCGCCAGGGCCATCCACCACCACTGCGCTCAAGCGTCCCACCGCGCGCCGGAGCTCGCCCGCTGCTTCTAGGTAATCCACGTGCTGGGGCAGTCCCAGGTGACCGGTGGCGCGCATCTCGCGCAGGCCGGCGGTCTGGAAGCACAGCTCGATGAGCCGCGGTGAAAGCAAGAGCGGCGCCTCCGCCGGCTCGTGGTCCAGAGGCAACTGCGCGGGAAGGACTCCCACCGTGTCGGTCCCAGTGCCATTGGACGCGCGCTCGAGGACCCGGTACGCCGGACCATGGAAGTAGACCCGGTAGATGTCATCCGCCGGAACCCAGGCGCCCTGTGGCTCGGCCCGCGTAGCCGGCGCCAGCGATGGCGGCGTGCGCGCGAGTCGCACCCGGGCGGTGAAATGGGTGGTGATCTGGGGAGCCTGTCCGGCAAGCGTCCGCTCGCCGCTCAAGCTGCAGTCGGCGACCAGCTCTCCTCCTTCCTCGCGAATCTGCGCGCACAAGCTCAAGGTGCGAGGCTGAGCGCGGAAGAACTTGAACGGCGCGAGGAACTCGATCGCCTCCACCGCTGCGAGGTAGTAGCCCGGAGCCAGCAGCGCAGCCAGCTCGCCGAACCCCTCCACGCCCATCACGCCGGGTAGCACCGGGATCCCGTCGATCTGGTGATCGCGCAGGAACGGCTGCCGCTCGGGATCGAGCGTGGTTTCCACCTCCAGACCTCGCTGAAGCGTCATCCCGACCACCCGGCCGATCATCGGGCCGCACCTCGAGGTATCCACCCGCTCAGGAGCGAGCCCCCCGGTCGGATCGCGCTCGTCGAGCAGCGTCCCCAGCCGCCCGGCGACCACCACCTCTCCACGAGCTCCGCCGCGCGTCAGCTCTCGCCGGATGGTCGGAATGCCTACCTGGGGCGGGAGCATCTCGATGCCGGCGCGCTCCATCATCGCCGGGATGGAGCCACGCGTGGCCATGCCGATGCCGGCCCAGGCGGTCCAGTCGATCGCGATGCCCCGCGTGGCAGGACGCGTGGTGCGCAGCGCGCTCGCCTGCTTGCAGAGGAGATCATTGGCCGCGCTGTAGTCCGTCTGGCCCGCGTTGCCGAAGCGCCCGGCAACGGAGCTGAAGGCCACCGTCGCCCCGAGCGGCATCTGGCCAATTGCGTGAATCAGGTTGAACCAGCCGTCGCATTTCACGTCGAAGACGAGGTCGAACTCAGCCTGGCTCTTGTCGGGTAGCACTCGACTGAGCTCCAAGCCGCCGGCGTGGAGCAGGACGTCCACCCGCCCGCTGCCCTCGCGCACCGCATCGATGGCCCGGGCCACGGCAGACGCATCACGCAAGTCCGCCGAGTGCCAGAAGGCGCGTCCGCCTGCCTCGCGCACCGCCTTGATCGCCGCCGCGCCACTGGCGGCCCGCTCCAGCGCCGCCAGCTCCTTCTCCACCAGCGCCGGCGTGGCCCGGTCACCGCGCGCCTTCATCCGCTCGAACAGCTCGCGCTTGAGGCCCTCGCGGTCGGTCGCCAGTCGCTTCACGTCCGACGACTGCCCGTCAGGCTCGGGAATCAGGTCGAGCAGGTGGAAGGTGCCGCCGGAGGAGGCCGCCAGATCGCCGACGATCGCCGAGACGATGCTGCCCGCCGCGCCGGTCACCACAAAGACGGTATCTCGTCCCAGCGAGAGGCCGGGTTTGCCGTCCGCGGCGAGCACGTCGCGGAGGACGACCGAGAAACGTTGCTCCCCAGACCAGCCGATCTCGACTGCCCCCGGATCCCGCAGCGTTTCTTCGACGAGCAGTCGGGCCACCTCCTGGGGCGCCCGGGAGCCGTCGAAGTCGACGGCCTTGACCAGCGCTTCCGGCCGCTCGCGCGACAACGCCTTCGAGAAGCCAACGACCGCGCCCCCCATCGGCGCACTCGCCCCGGTCTGGCCATAGCCGTGCAGCCCGCCGAGCCGGGTGGCGACGATCGCGAATGCACCGGGCGCCCCGAGCAACGGATAGAGAGCCCGCGCAGCGGTCGCGAGGAGCTTCACGCGCAGAAAGAGCGCGGCACGCCACGCTTCCAGCGTCATCGCTCGCAGATCGCCCTCGTCGTCGAGCGCGGGCAGCCAGTAGATGCCGCGCAGGCCCTTCTCCGCCTCGGCGGAGATCCTTGCCGCGAGCTGATCGGGCGATGTCTGGCGGTCGAGCAGCACCGCTTCCACTCCGATCAGTCCGAGGCGCGCGACCAGCGCCTCGGCCACGCCGCCGGCATCGGGCATCACCAGCACGCGCGCGCCTCGCTGGAGCAGGACGGCTGTGTCCTTGCAAACGGCCAGCGGCGGTCGGAGAACCGGGACCGGCACGCGCCGTGGAAAGGCATCGGCCGCGTCAGTCGAGGTCGCCGGGGAAGGACCGGCGCTCGCCGAGGACATGGCGGACAGGGGCGCGTCCATCGATGATGCAGGCACCGGCGCAGCGGCCCACGGTGCGGGTAGCGGCGCGGCGGCCGACGGGGGGCCCCCGAGATCCGGTCGCCGCTCGAGCACGAAGCGAATCACGTGCTCGACGGTGGGAAAGTCGCGCAGCTTGAGGTTCTCATCTCGCGGGATGCCATAGGCCTGGCGCACCGCCGCAAACGTCTCCGCCTGCTTGACGGTGTCCACGCCAAGGTCCGCCTCGAGGTCGAGCCCCGGATCGATCATGTCCGGCGGATAGCCGGTCTTCTCGGCGACGATGGAGAGCACCTTGGCGCGCACCGCATCGTCAACCTCATTTCCAGCCACGGGCGACGGACCCCCGGTCGGTGTTGCGGGCTGCGCTCCCGGACCTGCCAGGTCCGGCCGCCGGTCGCGGACGAAGCGGATCACGTGCTCGACAGTTGGGAAGTCCCGAAGCTTGAGGTTCTCTTCGCGCGGAATGGCGTAGGCCTCACGGACCGCGGCGAAGGTCTCCGCCTGTTTGACGGTGTCGACCCCCAGATCGGCTTCGAGGTCGAGCCCCGGGTCGATCATCTCGGGCGGGTAGCCGGTCTTCTGCGCGACGATGGCGAGCACCTTCTCTCGAACGGGATCGGCCGCAGCGGACGACGCCGGCGGCGGCGCGGCAGCACCGGCTTGGATCGGAGACGTGGCCGCAGGTCGACTTGCCGTGGCACCGGCATCCGTGTCGCCTCGACCAATGGGCCCAGGGCTCACCGCGAGATCTGGCCGTCGATCGCGGACGAAGCCGATGACGTGCTCGACCGTGGGGAAGTCCCGAAGCTTGAGGTTTTCCTCGCGGGGAATGGCATAGGCCTCGCGAACGGCGGCGAACGTCTCCGCCTGCTTGACGGTGTCCACACCCAGATCGGCCTCCAGGTCGAGTGAGGGGTCGATCATCTCCGGGGGATAGCCGGTCTTTTCCGCGACAATCGCCAGCACCCTGGTCCGCACGGGATCTGCGGAGGACGGGGGCGTCGCAGCTGAGCTCAGGCTCGAGGCCGCCGGGGACGTTGCCGCCGAGCTCGGGGTCGGAGCCGCTGGGGCTGGCGGCGCTCCCACTCCCGCAGGCGAGGCCGCTCGGCCCGGCTCAACCGCGGGCGCCTGCATCGCGACAGGCGGAGCGGTGGGAGAGGCAGCGCGCGGGGCCGGGGCAGGGGTAGCAGCCTCTCCCTTGGCGCGCCCTCGGCGGGCATGATCGCCGCTGTCCTGCACGCGCAGCGTCCGCTGAACGACCTCGAGCCGAGCATCCTTTCGTCCGCTGACCCGGGCAACCCAGGAGTCGAACGCGGCAGGGTTCTCGATTCGCCACTCGTAGCCGAGTGCTTCGGGTGCGCGGCGCGAGCCGTCCACCGACGCCGAGCGCCGCACGAGCGTCATGCTGATTTGCGATCCGAATCCCGCGGCCAGCCGGAGCGCGTACTCGACCGGTTGCGCTCCGCCCTTGGAGAGATTGAGCGCGCCAAGCTCGGGATCGACCTCCTTGAAATTCGGAATGGGGGGCACGATGCCGGTTTCGAGCGCCTTGAGCGCCACCACGTCCTCGATACCGACGCCCATCGGGTGACCGGTGAATCCCTTCGTGTTCGCCACCACGATCCGGTCGGCATCCGCCCCGAACACCTTGCGCAAGGCGAACACCTCGGCGGCTGCGCTTCCGCCTCGGGCCGGGGTGTACGTTTCGTGCGACAGGAAGACCAGCTGGTGCGCGATCTCGGCTCGCCGAAGGCCGGTACGCTCTTCGACCTGCGAGATGAGTCGCTCCATCAACCCGCCGATGTGCTCGACGTCGAGGCGGGTCCCATGGAATGCGCTGTTCGCGGCGACCGCCCCGAGCACCTCCCCGATCGGGCGAAGCCCACGGTCCTGTGCGGCGGAGGCGCTTTCCACCACCATTGCAGCGGCGCCCATCCCGACGATCATTCCGTGGCGCCTTCGATCGAAGGGGGTGGCCGCGTCCTCGGCGAGCGCATCCGTGGCTGCCGCTCCGCTGGCCAGAAAGCCTGCACCGATCCACTCCATCAAGTTGTCCGAGGTCGCATCGTCCCCGGCGATGACGATCACCCGTCGGCAGCGGCCGGCACGGATCCAGTCCTCCGCCAGCGTGACGGCCAGCGTCGTGCTGGCGCAGGCGGAGTTCACTTGGGTATTGGGCCCGCGCGCGCCGATGTACTCCGCGAACTGCGAATGACCCATCGACAGAACGCGGAACAGGAACCGCCGGTCGAATGCGTATGGCTCGCGTTCCAGCTGGCCGCGAAGCTCATCGATGCGGCGAGCGAGGTCGGCGATGACGGGATCGTGCCCGTTGTCCGGAGCCCGCCGCGCATGGAGGGCCTCCAGCGCCTGCAGCTGCTCGCGGCGAGCCCGATCGCGGTGGTAGCGTGTCATCTCTCCGGCCAGCGCATTCAGCCCCGGAAATGCCGAGGCGAAAATGACGCCGGTCTCGTCGCGAAGCTCGTCGGGAAGCATCCAGCGATCGGGCAGCTGCGTCCCGCGGGTGGTGGTGCGATAGCGCAGGACGAGCGGAATTCCGGCGTCGCGCAGCGCCTCGAGACCCGCGGCGATCGCCAGAGAGGTCGTGACGTCGAACGCCTCGACGCGTTCCTTGGGCACGCCGAACTCGGCGGTCAAATCGAACTCGCCGCGCCGGCCCGCCAACTTGATCACCTCAGCTGGGCTCTCCAGCGCTGCGAAGTTTGCGCTTCCGTCCTCGCCCTTCACCAGCCGGGTGATGTGCTTGGCGAGCATCGCTTTCCGCAGGCGAGCCGGAATCGAGTCGATCAACTGCTCGCCCTCGAGGATCCGAGCCACGTTGTCGTCGGCGAAGACACGCTCGCCTCCAGGCAGACCGAGACCTGCTCCGGTGATGACCACCGGCTCGGCCACCGCCGGCTTGGCCGCTGGCGGACGAACTTGCGGCTCGGGCAGAGGTCTGGCCGGCGCTTCCGGTGCCGCTTCCGCCCGTCCCGATCCGATCCCTGCGGCGTAGAGCCCGCAGAGCGCCCGATTGAAGGCGACCGCGTCGTCGATCTTCGGATGATTCGTGAACAGGACGCTCACGCCCTCGCGGTCGCCGAGGACCTCCTCGGCAAACCCTTGCAGTGCCTTCTTCGGCCCCACCTCCACGAAGACGCGTGCGCCGGCCCGATAGAGAGTCTCCAGGCCCTTGACGAACTGAACCGGCGCCGCGACCTGCTTGCTCAGCATGTCGATCACCGCCGAGCGCACCTCGCCTTCCGCCGGGTAGAAGTCGCCGGTGACGTTGGCCACCACGGGAATCCTGGGCGGCTTGACCTCCAGTCGCTCGAGCATCTTGCGCAGCGGCTCGCTGGCCGGGGCGACGATCGCGGTGTGAAAGGCATGGCTCACTGGCAGAAGCACCGTGTTGCGCCCCGCCTCGGTGAACATCTGCTGGGCCTGGGTCACCGCCTTGCTCTCTCCGCCGATCACCGCTTGAGTGCGGCTGTTCACGTTCGCCACCACGGCGTAGCCGTCGATCTTCGCCAGCGTTTGCTCGATCTCCTCCAGCGGCGCGGTGACCGCCACCATCAACCCGTTGTCCTCCAGCGAGACCCGGGTCATCTCACGGCCGCGCGCGCTCACCGCTTCCAGCGCGTCGCGGAACGAGAGCGCGCCGGCCACGGTCAGCGCGCCGTACTCGCCGAGGCTGTGGCCGATCACGAAATCCGGCGAGACTCCGAACGATGAGAACAGGCGCGTCAAGGCCACGTCGACGGTCAGCACAGCGGGCTGGGTGATCGCCGTCTGGCGAAGCGCCTCTTCCGCAGCGGGGTCCTTCGGATCGGCGAACAGGTAGGAGCTGAGCGATCGGTCCAGCAGGGCCGGCATCTCCCGATCTGCTTCGGCGAACGTCTCCGCCACGATCGGTTCCAGCTCCCGCAGCTTCCTCAGCATGCCGACGTACTGCGAGCCCTGGCCGGTGTAGAGGAACGCGAGCTTCCCCGCCGGGCCCCGCCCGCGGAAGATTCCCCGCGCCCGCAGCGCCTTCCACGACCCGGCTTCGTCGTTGACCAGCGCATGGCGCGCCAGCGCGGCGTTCTCCGCCAGCTCGGCCGCGTTTCCGTAGTCCAACGCCACGCGCTCCTGGGCGCGCAGGTCGCGCTGGTCGGGCGCGAGCAGCGGCGGCAGGCGTCCCTCGTGCGCCTCGCGCTCGGTCGCCTCCAGCCTCCGGGCGAGCTCTTCACGCGTGGTGGCGCCGATCAGCAGTGCCCCTCTCAGCGGAGGGCGCGGCTCGGAAGCATCGCGCGCCAGCGCGACGGGCTCCGTTGGTTGTCGCAGTGCAGCCCCGGTCGGAGAGCTTCGCTTGCCCGAGAGCATTCCTGGCACGAACTCCTCCAGCACGACGTGGAAGTTCGTGCCGCCGAACCCGAATGCGCTCACCCCCGCGCGCCGCGGTGTCCCGTCCTTCGGGGCATCCCACGATTGCAGCTCGCGGTTCACCCGGAACGGGGAATGGGCGAAGTCGATGTTTGGGTTCGGCTTCTCACAGTGGAGGCTGGGCGGGAGCACCTTCTCGTGGAGGGCCAGGATGGCCTTGAGCAGGCCTGCGGCGCCGGCCGCGGCCTTCAGATGCCCGATGTTCGATTTCACCGAGCCGAGCGCGATCGCGCCAGCGGGAAGCTGCGCTCCGCCGAAGGACTCGGTGAGGCTCTCGACCTCGACCACATCGCCCACCTTGGTGGAGGTGCCATGTCCTTCGATCAATCCGGCGCTCGAAGGCGGCAGGCCGGCGGACTGCCACGCACGTTGGACGGCGAGCTTCTGGCCCACCGGGTTTGGTGCGGTGATCCCTTTGCCCTTGCCGTCGCTCGAGCCGCCGATCCCGCGCAGCACGGCATAGATCCGGTCGCCGTCTCGCTCGGCGTCGGCCAGTCGCTTGAGCAGAAACACGGCCGCGCCTTCCCCCATCACGAAGCCATCGGCTCCATCGGCGTAGGGGCGCGTCCCGGTGGCCGAGAGGGCGCCGATCTTGCAGAATTTCACGAATGCATTGACGCCCATGTTCCGGTCGATTCCGCCGGTGAGCGCAGCGTCGATGTCCCCTTCGACGAGGCCGTGCATCGCAGCCTCCATCGCCGCCATCGAGGACGCGCAGGCGGCGTCCACCGTGTAGTTCGGCCCGCGCAAGTCAAAGACGTTGGCCACGCGGCCGGCGATGATGTTCGACAGCTCGCCGGGCATGGAGTCCTCGGTGATCACCGGAAGTCGCGCTTCCAGCGCTTCACGCGCATCCCTGGAGAGCCGCTCGCGGAGGTCCCTGGGGAGCTCCTCGAAGCTCTTGGCGTGCTCCAGCGCCTGAGAGATTTCCGGGATCAGCGTGCGCATCGTGGTGAACAGATGGCGCTCGCCCCCCATCGCGTTGCCGAAGATCACCGCGGTTCGCACCGGATCGAGTGGGCGCTTTGGATACCCGTAATCGAGCAGCGCGGCGCGCGAACAGGCCACGGCCCACTTCTGGCCGTCATCCATGGCCTCGGCGACCCGAGGGGGAATGGGAAGCTTCCAGCCGATTGGATCCCAGCTCCACGAGCGGACCCAGCCGCCGATCTTCGAGTAGGTTCGATCGGGCGCCGCGGGATCCGGATCCCAGTGGAGAGCAGGATCCCAACGCTCTGGCGACACTTCGGAGATGCTGTAGCTGCCTGAGGTGACGTTCCTCCAGAAGGCGGCCACGTCCGGCGCGTCGGGCAAAATGGCGCCCAGGCCCACGATGGCGATGCTCCGGTTCAGCTTGTCTTCCATGATCGCCTCCTCGGCGCCTCAGGCGGCCTGCTGCTTCTCGGCGGCTCGCCCGTAGATGGCGTCCGCGGCCGCGTCCATGTCGGCCACCAGCCCGATCTGGGCTCGATGAATCTCGGGCAGGCCCAGCGAAGCCTCCAGCGCTGGAACCTCGGCGTCGCGAACGCCGCCCGCGCCGCAGATCCACGCCAATCCTTCCTCGCTGATCCTTGCCGCCGCCTCTCGGGCGAAGATGCGGCTGAGCGCCGCCAGCGGCTCAGGCGCGAAACGTCCGTCGGCCTTTTCGGGGAGCGTTCCGGCGAATGCCGCTGCCGCCCGGCGCGCGAACGCAGCGGCGGTTTCCCCGAAGGCGATCAGCTCGCCCAAGCGAAACAGCACGTGCTGGTGGCGAGTCAGCCTGGCGACGCGCGAGCGCTCCATCACCTCGGCGAGCGACTCGAGGGCGAGCGCTGCGATCGGCCCGCCCGAGCTTGCCGGAAGCTGTGTCACCTTCCGCGCCTGCTCCCGGTGGTACTGACCGCGCGTCTTCAAGTGCTGCTGCCAGCGATCGCGGGCGATGGTCATCTCCAGTATTTCGGAGGTTCCCTCGTAGATGGTGGTGATCCGGACATCGCGTTTGATTTTCTCGACCATGTACTCGCGGGTGTACCCGTAGCCGCCGAGCGCCTGGATGGACGCGTCGGCGGCGCGGTTGCCCGCCTCGGTCGCCAACAGCTTGGCGATCGCGCCTTCGGTGTTCAGCTCCTTCTCGCCCTCGTCCAGGCGGGTGGAGGTCTCCTCGACGTGCGCCCGCGCCGCCTCCAGTCGCGCGGCGTGGGGGACGATCAGCTTGTGGGTGTACCCCTGCTTTCCCGAGAGCGGCGAGCCGCCTTGCAGGCGCGTCTTGGAGTACTCGATCGCCCGGTCCAGGGCAGCCCAGCCGGCCCCCAGTCCGAATGCAGCGACCATCAATCGGGTGTAGCCGAAGACCGCCTGCGCCTGGACCAGGCCGCGCCCCTCCACCAGCCCGACCACCCGGTCGACGGGGACCTCCACTTCGTCGAGCGCGAGCGCCGCGGTGTTGCTGGCGCGAATGCCGTGCTTGTCCTCTGGTTTGCCGGCGCTCAGACCCGGCGTTCCCTTGTCGACCACGAACCAGGTCGGCCCCCCGGGAGCGTTGGCGAGGATGGTGTAGAGGTCTGCAAAGCCGCCGTTGCTGATCCACTGCTTGGCGCCGTTGAGGCGATAGCCCACCAGCTGACCGTCCTTCTCCACGCGGGTCGCGGTCGTTCGCAGAGCGCCCAGGTCGCTGCCCGCGGCCGGCTCGGTTGCGCCGTACGCCATGATGATTCCCTCGTCGGCGATCCTGGTCAGCCAGCGCTGCTTCTGTTCCTCCGTCCCGCCCACGGAGATCGGCTCACTGCCGAGGAAGGTGGCGAACAGGCCGGTGGCGATGCCCACGTCGATTCGCGCCATCTGCTCGCACAGGCGGTACAGGTCGAAGGATCCGCCGCCCATGCCATGCAGCTCCTCGGGCATGAACGCCATCTGGATGCCAAGCTCGGGACCGCACATGCCGCGGATGATCTCGACCGGGTACTCGTCCTTCGCATCGAGCTCGAGAAGCTTGGGGTCGGTGAGCCGCCTGGCTCCAAAATCCCTCAGGGCATCGATGATTTCTTGAAGCGTCTGCCTGTCCAGTCCTCCCATCCGGCTTCTCCCCTGACGGGAGAAGCAACTGGCGAGCCAACGAGTGCCTCGGCAGCGGTCGCCCTGCCACCTCACGACGGGACGCCGCGTCGCCTCGAATGGCGTGACCGCACTAGGTGCGTCGGCCGCGCACAATTTGCGCGCCAGCTCCGGCAAGCCTGATACGACTCCCTCCCCGAAAGCATCGGTTGTTGTTCCTCGGACCTAGGCCGGATGCGTCGAGCCGAGGCGACCGAGGAATTCTTTCCAGCGATCGACCGGCGAGTATCCCAGCTCCTTGCGGATGCGCTCGCCGGAGCAGGTGAGGCGAGACGCCGCGGGGGGCACTTCGACCACCGGCTTGCCCAGCACCCGGGCGACGGCGGCCAGGTACTCGGACGTCGGCGCCGACCCGTCGATGACGTTGTAGGCGCGTCCCACGGCGCGTGCGTGCGTCAGCGCGAGGACGATGGCCTCGGCCAGGTTGTCCACGTCGACGTAGGGCATCTCCAGGAGGGGCCAGATGGGCTCGACGGAGGTGCGCGCCCGCTCGAGCGCCAGGGGACCCCAGTGGGAATGGCGGTGCATGGAGAGGACCACCACCGGCCGGAGGATGACCGTCGCCAGGCCGCGCGCCTCCTCCGCGCGCACCAGGCGCTCCCCCTCAGCCTTGGTGAAGCTGTAGGCGTCGCCCGGCTCGGTCCAGAGCGGGCTCTCCTCGTCGAAGGCCGTGCCCCTCCTCCAGTCGTAGACGGAGACCGTGGAGATGTGCACCAGACGCCGGCAGCCCCTGGCCCGCATCGCCGCGAGGACATTGGCTACGCCCCCGACGTTGATTCGCCGGGAGGCTTCCAGGTCCGGCGACCCGATGGCCGCGCAGTGGACGACGGCCTCCATCCCCTCGAGCGCCTGCGTGAGGCCCTCGCGGTCGACGATGTCCACCGTCCGCCGCTCCACCCCCGGCGGCGCGTCGCTCCAGGAATTCCGGGCGATGCCGCGCACGGCGCAGCCCGCGGCGGCGAGCCGGGCGGCGACGGCGCTTCCCACCGCGCCGGAGGCCCCGGTGACGAGAATCCGCCTCGGAAGTGGCGACGACCCTGCGTCCACGGCGCCGGGATCTCTACCACGTTCGGCAACGACCGAGGCCTCACCGGAGCGAGTCGGTGAAGCGCGCCGCTCCGACGTTCAACTCGACTCCGGCGGGGTGCACGTGCGCGGGCCGAAGCGTTCCGCGCGGGAGTGGCCTTCGGCGGTCAGGTCATGTAAACGGCGCTGGCCCGCTCCTGATTTCACGCTCTGCCTCGGCCGGCTTTACTGGGTGACGCGGGCTCCCCTGTTCTCGGGTCATCCTCGTCATCCTGGCCTTGGGGTCCGCCAAATCGGAGCAGCCCATGGAACAGCGAAGGAACGTCCTCGTCACCGGCGCCTCGTCAGGGATCGGGGCCGCCATCGTCTCGCGGCTTGCCAGGGACGGCCACCGCGTCGTCGGGACCTGTCGGAAGGGCGATCTCAAGAACCCCGACGGAACGGAGATGCTCCCTCTGGACGTCACCTCCGATGACTCGGTCCGGGCCTGCGTCCAGGGATTCCTCGAACGGGAGGGGCGGATCGATGTCCTGATCAACAATGCCGGGTACCTCCAGGACGGTGCCATCGAGGAGGTCACGCTCGAGCAGGCCCGCGCGGAGTTCGAGACCAACTACTTCGGGGTGCTCCGGATGGTGCTCGCCGTCTTGCCCGCGATGCGCGCGCAGAAGAGCGGCCTCATCGCTGCCACCAGCTCCCTGGCTGGCCTCGTGCCGCTCCCGTTCTGGGGCCACTACAACGCGAGCAAGTTCGCCATCGAGGGCCTGATGGAGACACTGCGTCACGAGCTCAAGCCGTTCGGCATCCGAGTGGCTCTGGTGGAGCCCGGCGCGATCAAGACGCCCTTCTACCAGCGACCGCACGCCCCGGCGATGACCGAGTACGCTCGCTGGCGGGAACCCTTCTTCGATGCCATGCGGAATTTCGAGCGCAAGGCGCCCGGGCCGGAGGTCGCCGCCGACGTCTTCGCGCGCCTCCTGAGTCGCGAGCATCCGCCCCTTCACAACACCGTCACCCTCGAGGCAAAGCTGTTCCCGTTCCTCCGCTGGGTCCTCCCGCCGGGCATGTTCGAAGCCACCGTCCGGACCGGGTTCAAGCTCGACAAGTCGAGCGGGTGAGCCGCCGCGGGGCGATCGGCTCATCGCCCTGTCGGAGGCACGAGCCTTCTCCGGTTCGCCGCCAGGCCGTAGAGCACCGAAGCGAGTGCCACGGTCGCCACCCAGAGGACGAGCGCGCCGACGAAGAACAGGATGACCACACAGCCGACGAGGCTGACCCCGGCGAGCACCGCCGGAATTCCCTTGAGCAGTCGCACCGCGGCAGCCATCGACATCACGTACGTCGCGATGAAGGACGATGTCGAAAGAGGCAAGAGTGAGCTGATCCCGAGCTGGTACCGGTAAGCCAGGCCGATCGCGACGACACAGAGGGCGCCCACCACCAGGAGCGCCCGGTGCGGAACCCTCGTCTTCGGGTGGAGGGCGCCCGCCCAGAACGGCAGATCCCCTGCCTGTGCCAGGGCATAGACGAGCCGGCTCATTCCGGCGACGTACGCATTGAGCGGCAGGAAGGTGAGGACTCCACCGGCCAGGCCGATGATCGGGAGGGCTCTGGCGCCGAATGCCCTCGCTCCCATGAGCGCGAAGGGCGGCAACCCGGCCGAGATCACCGTGCCGTAGGCCCGCGTCCCGATGGTCACCACCGCGAGGGCGAGATAGAGGGCTGCCACCAGACCGACGCTGACGACGCTGGCTCGCAGCAGGTCACGTTCCGGGTTCCGGAATTCCTCCGCCAGGGGGGTGATCGCCTCCCATCCCACGAAGGCCCAGAACAGCTGCGTGGCCGAAACTCCCACCGCCGACCATCCCATGGGCGCAAACGGGGTGAATGCGTCCCAGCGCACGCCGCGAGCCGCAGAGGCGAGTATCAGAATGACGAACCCCAGCACGCCTGCCGTGACGAGCCCCTGAACCGCTCCGGCGATGCGCAGCCCCAGCAGATTGAGCGCGAAGGCAGCGACGACCATGCTCCCGCCGATGAGGAACACTCCCTCGCGCCCCAGGCCGAACGGAGCGGCGAGGTACGAGCCGGCGATCAACCCGGCGACGACGGTTCCAGTCGGCACCTGAGCGAGGAAGAGCCACCCCGCCATCGCTCCCCACCGACGCCCAAAGGCGCGCTCGATGTACGCCGAAAATCCGCCGGCCACCGGCTCGCGCCTGGCAAGCGCGGCGAAGGTCAGCGCCAGCGGCAACGACAGCAGGCACAAGACCGCCCAGGCGACGATCGATGCCGGACCCGCCGTTTCCGCCGCGACCGCCGGGAGGACCAGGATTCCGGTCCCCAGCACCGCGCCGGTGTAGAGGGCCACCGCCGTCCGCAGACCAATGGTTCGTTCCAGCTCGACCTTCATTGGACGCGTTGGTGTTACCGGCTCGGGTCCTCGAGTCCAGCCCGACTCGGGAATGGCACCGCGGTCGGACCCAGGCCCTGGCCGGGCCGGCATGCCGTTCCCGCCGCGCCAACCCCGCGAGAGCAGTGCCCAGGGGCGGAATCGAACCACCGACACGGGGATTTTCAGTCCCCGTCGTGGAATGGCCAAGTCCACGGACCGACAGAAGAAAGCGAGGCCGGTGAGCGGGCGTGCATCGCCGGTGCATCAGTCCTGAGTCAGAGTGGCCCAGCGCGCGGGTCGAAGCCCAGCAGATCCGCTCGTTCCAGATGGAGGCTCGAAGCCCGGGGTGAGCTGTGCCGTGACCTGCCCCACGAAAACTGGACCAGGTCGCCGTCGATGAAGCGAACCTGTTCGAAGGCCTGTTTGAAGGAGAGATCCGGTCTGCCGCTCGGACCGACACGGCCTCACGGCTTTCCGACTCGCGGCGGTGGACTCCACATGATGGCGTCCGATCGCCCGGCGCCAGCAGTCCCGTGGATTTTCGCCGGCGAAGCCCACTTCGGGCAGTTGGCACACCGGGTGCTCTGGAGGCTGCAAGATCCAACGTCGACCTTCGCTCCACCCGAGCGCGCTCACGGGTCGCGCCTTCCAGAAAGCCGATCGCTCCAGCAGGGCGGAAATGCTGAAGCCCTACCGGCCCTTACGCCCCGCAGGGCTGGGTGTTTCTGGGGGCCGAAACACCGGATGACCTCGCACGTCATTGATGCGAGCAAGAACAGACCGGGTCTTCGCGGAGGAGGCCCAGCAGGGGACGGGGTCCCGTGACAGCGACAGGCCTCGTCAGCAGGCTCTTTCTGGGCCTTCTGGCGACCGTTGCGACAGGTGTCGCAGCCCAGACCACAGAGCAGTCCCGCGCCTGGATCGGCGAAATGAAGGAGAGCCCGCGCGGTCCGTTCTCCGCCATCAGGTGGTACTGCAGGGACGGAACCGTGCTTCCGCCGGCCGAGTACGCCTGTGCCAACCATGGCGGGGGGTTCCAGCACGGCGAGTGGAGCGATCGCACCAAGCAGCTGCGCTCGCAGGGCTACAGGGTGGCGACGCTGCTCGCCGGCATCGACGCGGCAGAAGCGCTGGCTGCGCCCGACTTTCCCGACGCGTACGGCCAGCTACTGGTCGAGAAGTTCCTGCGACGGATCGACAACGGCTGGATCCTGCGCAGGGCGCTGTTCTATCGCGGCGCCCTGCAGGAGGAGGACGAGCGCGAAGGAGCGCGAAGTCTCTTGCAGGCAATGGCGGCGCGGCCGGAGTGGATCGGCTACCGTTTTGTCGCGCTGCGCACGGGCGTCCGCATGCTGCCGCACGGTCTGGACGCTGCATCGGCGCAGAAGGTGCGGCAGATGGCGGCGGCGCTCTCGGAACGCGACGCTGGCTTCACGGTGCTGCGCGCCAAGATCCATGGCACACCGGAAGCCAGCGACGCCCTGCGCGTTCGCACCTATGCGGCTGCAGGAAGACCCGAACTGCGCGACAGCTATGAGGAGCTCGCAGCCGAGATCGATCGCGTCTATCAGCCGAAGCCGCTCGATCAGACGCTGGAAGCCGCGGCGCGAGCATTCAGCCACGAGCCGGCGATTCGGAAGTCGTTGAGCGACGCACGGGCAACTTACCTGCGAGACACGGACGCCGTCAGCCGCTATCGCCTCACGGCCGACGTCCTGATGTCGCTCAGGCGCGGTCTGCCGACGATCAAGTCGGCGCGGGATCGCCTTCGTGCGCTTGACCTCTCCATTGCGGTCGAAGAGGAGAACCTGCGCCTGGGCAGCACGATTCGTACGGCCGTGGACAAGGCACAGCGCGGAGGCGACGTGATCCTGATGCGTGCTGCCGCCGATGCCGCGTATGGCACCGGCCTGCTGAACGAGCGCGAGCGCAGCTCGCTTCAAGAGCCCTTCGAGACGCTGGGTGTCCCCGAGGTTTCGCTGCGCACCTACAAGAGCGTGCTGCGCTCTCTCGGCCTCGTCCCCGGCTGGGGCACCCAGCAGTTGCAGTTTCAGTTGGGCGAGGCGATGGCCAAGCTGGCAGAAATCGAGCCCAAGTCGGAACTCTTCGTCCAGGACCAGCTGCGTGGCAGTCCCCTGCTGTTCTATTCGCAGGTGCTCGACGCGCTGAACCACGACGCCAACGGGCTGGCCGGTGTTCGCAACACCGTGTTCGGGAGGGAAATCAGCGTCGGCTTCAACGCGCTGAACCCGGGCATTGCCCGTGGCGTGCTGCACACGAACCCGGACATGCAGCGTGCTGAGCAGTTTCGGCCGGATGGCATCTATGTGCTCCCGGAGACCATCGCGGAGTTGCCGCCGATCGCCGGCATCCTCACGGCCGGCGCCGGCAATCCGCTGTCGCACGTGCAGCTGCTCGCTCGCAACCTCGGGATTCCAAACGTCGCGGTCGATCAGCCAGTGCTCCCGATCCTTCAGCAGGCCAATGGTCGCCGCGCCGTGATGGCGGTGAGCTCTGGGGGGCTGGTCGAGATTGCGGACGACGGTCCGCAGTGGGACACCGTGTTTGGCACGGCGGAGCAGGCGGGGGCGAACCTGACGTTCGAGCCGGATCTGAACAAGCTCGATCTCTCGGTGCGCAACTTCGTGAGCCTCGACGCGCTGCGCGCCAAGGATTCGGGCCGCATCGTCGGGCCGAAGGCGGCAAAGCTCGGGGAGATCAAGGCCAGCTTCCCGGATCGGGTCGCGCCCGGTGTCGGTATCCCGTTCGGCCTTTATCGCGCGACCGTGCTCGACCGCCCGTACAAGAACTCCGGCAAGAGCGTATTCGAGTGGATGGTCCAGAGCTTTCGCAAGCTCGAGGCCATGCCGGCCGGCTCGAAGGAAGCTGCGGCTTTCGCCGAGCAGCTACGCGCCGAGATCTACTCGACGATCGTGAAAACTGATCCAGGAGCGCAGTTCCGCGAACAGTTGCGCGCGGCGATAGGCAAGGAGTTCGGCGCCGATTTCCGCGGCGGCGCGTTCATTCGTTCCGACACCAACGTCGAGGACCTGCCGGGATTCACCGGGGCAGGACTCAACCTGACGCTCTTCAACGTCGTCGGCTTCGACAACATCGTGAAGGGCATCCTCGAGGTCTGGGCTTCGCCGTATACGCAACGCGCCTGGGCCTGGCGCCAGGCGCACATGAAGGGGCCTGAGTACGTCTATCCGGCGGTGCTGCTGCTGCGTACGGTGCCCTCCGACATCTCGGGGGTGATGATCACGCAGGACGTCGAAAGCGGCGACCGCAACATCCTGTCGGTCGCGGTCAACGAAGGGGTCGGCGGTGCGGTCGACGGCCAAGCGGCCGAATCGGTTCGGATCGACAAGCGCGACGGTGGTGTTCGAGTGATGGCAGCCGCGACCGCGCCGCGTCGCATGATGCCGCAGGCGTCGGGCGGCGTCGCGAAGCTGGCGACCACGGGTGCCGAGACGCTGCTGAAGCCCGGCGAGGTCAAGCAATTGATCGACTTCTCCGACGACATCGACAAACGCTTCCAGCAGCGCGACGAGCGTGGCCAGCCGACTGCGGCAGACGTGGAATTCGGCTTCGTCGACGGACGTCTCTGGCTGCTGCAGATCCGGCCGCTCAACGAGAGCCGGGAGGCGCAGGAGAGCGCGTATCTTGCGAAGATGAATCAGGCACTGGAAGAGAACCTGGATCGCATGGTGAACCTTCGCGAGCCCGTCAAGTGAGCTCGATCTGCCCGACACATCGCCCGGCAGGCGCCGCACTGGCGCTTTCGGTAGCGCTGAGCATGTCCGCCGCCAATGCGTATCCGCTCGATGCCTATCCGGAGACGGGACTCCGCCGGCTCGAGGGTCTTCGCCTGGCCAATGAAGGAAAAGTCGCTGACGTCAAGCAACCCAAAGGAGCAATGCTGCCGCTGAAGGCCGTCGACCTCAGGCTCGTCGGCTCGACGTTCGATCTGCCGCCGTCCGACCCCGAGCTCGACAAGCAACTCGCCGGGATCCTCGGCGGCGGACTTGCCGGCTACGGAGTCGCCATCCTGGATCTGCCGATCCAGCGGAACCGCACTACGCCGAGCACAACAGCACCTATCGCCAGAACGTCGGCAGCGTCGGGAAGGCAGTCGTGGCGCTCTCCCTGTTCCAGGCGCTCGCCGACACGTACCCCAACGACATCGCGGCCCGGCAGCACATTCTCAAGAACACGGTCGTGACTGCGGACGGCTTCTCGCAGCACGACCACCATACCGTGCGCATGTTCAACGTCGAGACCGGGAGCCTCACCCGCCGTGCAATCCGGGTGGGTGACAGGGCCACCCTCTGGGAGTTCGTGGACTGGATGATGTCGCCGAGCTCCAACTCCGCCGCTGGCATGGTGATGCGCGAGGCGATGCTGCTGCGGCAGTACGGCACCGCGTATCCGGTGCCCGAGGCCGAGGCCAGGCGCTTCTTCGGCCAGACTCCGAAGCCCGAACTGACCGCACTGCTGGAGAAGACCTTCTTCGAACCGGTCACGCGCAACGGGCTCGATCTGGAGCAACTCAGGCAAGCCAGCTTCTTCACCGCGACCGGCAACCAGACCGTGCCGGGAGCGGGGAACAGCTATGGCACCGCACGAGAATTGATGCGCTACCTGCTTCACATGGAAGAGGGGCGCCTCGTCGACGAATGGTCGAGCCGCGAGATCAAGCGCCTGATGTATGTGACCGAGCGCCGCATCCGCTACGCCAGCGCGCGGTCACTCGCCAACGCGGCGGTCTACTTCAAGTCCGGTTCGCTCTACGAGTGCGCGCCGGAGCCCGGCTTCCGCTGTGGGCAGTACATGGGGAACGTGAAGAACTACATGAACTCGATCGTGATCATCGAGTACCCGGCAGGTGAGCGAAAGCTCCATTACATGGTGACGCTCATCTCGAACGTACTGCGCAAGAATTCGGCGGCCGAGCACCAAGTCCTAGCGGGCAGAATCCAGCAAATGATTCTGGCGCGTCGAGCGAGCCGTTGATCCGATCCCGACGCTGGAGAAGTTGGAGGCAACGTGTTCCCGCTCGGGCGGTACGATCAGATCGTGCATCGGGCCCGCAAGCCGGGCGAGCCATTCGCCGCCCTCGGCGTGTTCGGCGATGCCGACCAGCACGTAGCGCTTGCCGCGGCACTCCACCAGCGCGCTGTCCGCGTGCGTCTGCCTCCACGTCCCGGACTTGCGAAGAATCTCGACACCCGGTCGTCCCTTGAGGCCCTTGACGAAGTAGTGCTGAATCCCAGGCCTGGACAGAACCTGCCTCATCAATGCGTTCATCGGCGGGCTCAGCAGCTTGTCGGTCGCCAGCATCCAGTACAGGCGCGCAACCTGGAAAGCCGTGGCGCCGTGCGAGAGGTTGTGCAGCGGGTCGCGCCGCGTGGCCGGCTCCGGCCCGTAGCCCTTGCCAACCCAGAGCCCGCCGGCACCTGCCCGATCATAGAGGGCAAAGCGCGAGGACTGCAGGATCTCCGCAAGGCGGTCGACGCCGACCCAGCGGAGCACGCGGCTCGCGTCCGCGTTGCTCGAGAACCGGATCATGCGGGTCATGGCGGCCACGGTCTCGCCGTTGATCGGCAGCCGACCGACCTCTGCTTCAGCCAAGGCGCCGAGGAGGATCGCCACCTTTGGCATGCTCGCCGCGTACATCATGCGGTCGCCGTTGAGCATGGCGAGGCGTGGCGCGGCCGGATCGGTCGCATCCACCAAGGCAAGGGCGAGGCGACCCTGTGCAACCTCGCCACTCAAGCCGGCATCGGCGACGACACGCTCCATCGCCGCCTGCAACTCGGAGTCCCGGGAGTCGCGCAGGCCCGCGACGGTGGTTTCCGCAGAAGCCGACGCGGCGATGAGGGTCAGAGCGCAGACGGCGCAGTAGCGGGCGAACGGATTCCGGAGAAGCGACATCGATCAGCGACCCAAAGCATGACGCTCACGAGAAGTCGAGCTGGGGCGGGACCGGAGGCGTGGGGCTGGACGGCCGCCACCGGCGGGCTCTGGGGGCTCTCGTACGAAGAGCTACGGCAACTGCCTCCTGCCCGGCCCCGGGGCAGGAGCCGAGGTCCAGAAGGACGGCGAGCTCATCCTCGTCCGGGAGCTCCGTCATCCCGGGCGATTGCGTGGCAGGCGCTGACCGGTCCTGCGCGCCTGTCGGGAATGGGAACTCACTTCATCAGGGCGAGCTCTTCCTGGGTGAAGCTCGGGTCCGGTCCCTCGAACGCGTCGGCCCGGATCTCACCCCACCGGTCGCGGCTCGGGGCGCGGGCGACTCTCTCCCGCTCCAGCTCCGAGCGGAAGAAGACGCGGGCGATGCGGGCGAGGAGGCCCGGGCGGCGCTCGAGATGGGATTGGGTGAGGACTTCCTGGGGGTACATTCTGCTCTCCTTGGAAGAGGTCCTTCTCAGGGCTGCGGCGCCGGTATGCCGTCGCCCGCGGGGGGCAAGAGACCGGCGGAGGACGCGGCGGCGGTCCTGAACGTCGGGGGCCGGCGCGTGACCTCCGTGCCCACGTCGGCTCGGACATCGGGCACGGCGGCGGCGGTGGCCGGGCCCTGCGCAACAGTCGACGCCGGCATGGCGGGCGGCGCCACGAGGCGGTGCGCGCGCGTGGTGAGACGCGCGTCCGCGCTCTCGGCGCCGGGCAGGGCCTGCTTGGCAGGCGAGATCTCGCGGGCGACGGTCGCGGCCTGCTCGCCCTTCCCGGTCTGCTCGTAGGCCTGGGCGAGCAAGCTCATCGCCACCTCGCGGTTCTTGCTCCCTCTGTCCTTTTCCAGGAAGGTCTTCAGGGGCGCGATGGCCGGCTCGTACTTGCGCTGCCGGACGAGCGCGGCGCCCAGACGGAACGAGGCCTCGATCTGCTCGGACTCCGACGGCTCCATCGTCAGGGACCGCGAGAACTCGGCGGCGGCGGCGGCCCAGACCTTGGCGCGGAACGCTTCCTTGCCTCGCTCGAACGCCGCCTGCCCGAGCTCCCGCCGGAGCGCGGCGGCGCGGTCCGCGAGCGCCTGGCGCTCGAAGGGATCAGCTTGCCCTGGTCCATCCTGGCGAGCGCGGTGACGCCCTCCAGCCGCCGTTCCCCCGGCAGATTGGTCATCATCCGGTACGCCTCGGCGGCAGAGCGGTGCGCGGCGGCGACGGCGGCCCGCTCCGCCCGGTCCTTGTCGACGGACCGGGTGAGCGCCTTCAGCTCGGCCACCGCCTTGTCCCGCTCGCTGTCGGCGGCGGCGGTGCGAGCGCCCGACAGGAACAGGGCTGCGCCTCCGGCGAGCAGCGCGAACATCGCGTACGCCGCGGCCGAGGAGAGCGTCTGCCGGTGCTCGAACGCCTTCTGCCTCGCCCCGAACGCCCTCATCTGGGCGTGAAACGTCTTCAGGAGGTTGTCGGTGCGGATGACGAGGTTCCGCCCCTCGATCACCTCACGGCGGAGGTCCGCCAGCTCTTGTTCCAGCTCCGTCCTCAACGTGTCCTCCCATCCAGCTCACTCGGCAATCGAACGGACCACCTCGGACCTCGGGTCTGTAGGGGTTCGTCTCCTCACCCGCGTTCATGTTTCGCCCGACAGGTGGCGAAACACTTGCCCGCACGAAGTCTCCGCTCCTTTCGCCGGCCCCACCTTTCGGTGATGTCCCGGAGCATCCCCACCAGGATCACGAGGAAGAGGGCAGCGCCGATCAGCGCCACGGCCCATCTCGAGGAGTAGCGGTCGAGCTCGGTCGCGTCCACGGTCAGGCAGTGCCTCGGCTTGGATGTGAGGAGCTCCATCGCTGGTCGGCTCGAGGCCTTTCGACGACCACGTCGATCCAGCCCAGCAGTTGCTCCAGAACCTCCTGGCGGTTGATCTCGTTGAGCATCTCGTGGCGTCCGCCCTGGTAGAAGTCGTAGGAGATGTCGTCGATTCCCGCCCGGCGGTAGCGCTCGATGAGGAGCACCAGCCCCCGGAGCTGCTGACCCACGGGATCCTCGCTGCCCGAGAACAGGTAGATGGGGAGGTCCCTGCGGATGCGTTGAAGTCTCACGGCGTCCGACACCCGCGGCGCAGCGCCCAGGAACGACGCGAGGGACGCCGGCCGAAGCGCCGCGAAGCACAGCGGATCGCCGACGAATGCATCCACCACGTCGGGATCGCGACTCAGCCAGTCGAACGGGGTCCGCGCCGGCTCGAAAGGGGCGTTGAGGACGTTGACTCCGTGCGCAGCGGAGCTTGCCAGCCGGACGAGTCCGTCAAGAACGCCCGAGCCGGAGAGTACCAGCGCATCGATCATCCCGCTGTGCTCGAGGACAAACTGCTGGGCTGCGAAGGAGCCCATGCTGTGTCCGAGCAGGATGAATGGAAGGTCGGGGTCTCGCTCCTGTGCGATCTGGCTCAACCGCACCATGTCCTCCACCAGGAGGTCGAATCCGCCCGTTCCGAGATCGCCGACGTACCCGGCGGATGGAGCGGTCCGGCCGTGACCACGATGATCGCTGCCGTAGACGGTCAAACCGCTGGACACCAGCGCGTCGATGGTGGCGCGGTACCGACCGATGTGCTCGCCCATCCCGTGGGCAATCTGGACCACGCCGCGCTGTGGACCGCGCGCATCCCAGCGGAAGCAGGCGATGCGCAATCCATCCGAGCTGGTGAATCGGAACTGCGGGTTCCATGACCCGGTTCTCCAGCACTTGGCATGCCAGCCCGGGTGGCGTGTCGCGTGCGGAAACGACACCACTGACAGGAGCTGGTGCCCGTGTCGACACGAGCTGCAGTGCCGTCGAGACCGTGACGGGTGCTCCGACCGCCGAAGTTCGGACGGGACTGTCGGCCCCTGCACCCTGACCAGACAGAAACCCGGCATTTCGTCGAGCACTCGCTGGGTGAAACATCGCGACGTTTCGCGATCCAAACGAGTGGATGGGCTCCGGTGATCCGGGGCTCCAGGCACGGGAGACGGTCAGATGGGCAGGGCAGTGGGGCTGGTGGTGGGCTCCTCGGCGCGGGCGCGCTCGGGGACGGCGTGGCGGGCGGAACGGAAGGAGAGAAGCAGCCGCTGCTGGCCGCCGCCGGGACCGAGAGTCACCTCGAGCCCGTTTACGCCGGGACGTATGTCTACGCCGGAAGCGAGGCGGAACGCGCCGCGGTGAAGGCCGCCGTGAACCGGGCCACCGAGGGAATGTTCGGAAAGGTCATCGCTCGCGAGGAACTGATGCAGCGTTCCGAGATCCGCCCGAGCTACACCATCCGCCTGGACTCCCCGGGGAGGGTGAGCGTCGAGACCCCCGGGTTCCCCCCGGAATCCTCACCTCTCGACGGGACGGAGGTGGAGCTCCGCACCAAGTACGGCGACGTGGTCAAGAACAGCCAGCAGTTCGTCTCCGGCTCGCTCCTCCAGGAAGGTCACACCCCCGACGGGAGCGGCTCGACGGAGTTCAAGCTGCTGGCCGACGGGAACACGCTACGGGTCACCCGCGTCAGCAGGAGTCCGAGACTGCCCAGGGCGGTCGAGTACCCCGGACCTACGTCCGCAGCAGGCCACGCGCTGAGGCGAGCCCGGCGCTCGACTGCGGCCTCGCCCTGAGGCGAGCGTCTCCGGTCGCCCCGGTCGCGGTCCTCGACGAGACGATGCGAGCCACGCCGCCCCTTCGCCTCGAGTGCCGCCCGATGACCTGGAGAGCCTTGACCGTCGCCGCCCGGCCTTCCGGGTCATCTCGTAGCGCGCTCCCACCTTCCGGAGCGCCCCGAGCAGGACCAGGCGGTCCACCGTGGCGACGGCCACCGCATCGTCGAAGGCCGGCCCTTCGACGAGCCTCAGCGCGCGACGGGCGATCATCGACTTCTCGAGCGGCTCCTCGAGGACGGCCGTCAGAACGGCGAGATCTTGCAGTGACAGAGGCGTTCGCATTTCCCATTGGAGACGGATGGCGGTCTCTTGTTTCAGCTGGTGACGGCCCGGCCGATGTTCCCTTCCGGGTGTTGCGTCCGGGCGCGCGCTTCTCCGGGTACGACTGGTGCCTCCTCGACTCGTTCAATCCCGCGGACCGGACCACGTGCGGATCAAGAAGGGCATCGAGCAGGGCAACGGGATGGCCGAGCTCCGTCCGGCCTCCGACGTGCTCGACTCTCTGCTCGACGCGGGATTCGAGGTGGAGGCGTGCGGTGACTGGGCGGCCACGGCACACCCGCGCTCGCCGTGGTACGGACCTCTCACCAGCGGCCTCTCACTGACTGGCTTCAGGAACAGTCGCGCCGGCGCGTTCCTCTCTCGCCAGCTGATCCGGGTGCTGGAGGCGCTCCGGCTCGCCCCTCGCGGAACGCTGATGGTCCACGACGTGCTGCGACTCGCGCAATGGTCCCTGGTGGACGCCGGGCGTCGGGGCATCTTCACTGCCAGCTTCTTCTGGCTGGCGCGAAAGCCTGGGGGATGACCGCCGCTGGATGTGAAGGCGCGCTGACGGTCGTGTCCCAAGTCCAGCTGGAGCACGCCCCGAAGCATCGAAGCGTGCCTCGCAATTGGCCACCGCCACTGGGCACCCGGCTGCCTAACGGTACGGATAGCCGAAGCGGGTGAATTCGTACGTATTCCCCGATGGCGGCGTTCCGGCGAAACAAGCGGCCGGGACGAACCACCCAGGAGCATGCCGTACAACGGCACTCCGGCGCACGGAAGCAAGGTCCCGCACGTCACGCTCGCGTCTGGGCGGCGAAGATCCTGGCCACCACTGTGGGCGAGACAGCGGGTGACGCGCTCTCGATGACCCTGAATCTCGGGTACGCCATGAGCTCGGTCGTCTTCATCGCGCTCTTCGTGGTCGCGGTCTGGGCCCAGGTGCGCGCGCGGCGCTTGCACCCGCTGCTCTACTGGACGGTGATCGTCGCCACGACCACCGCCGGCACGACCATGGCCGACTTCGCCGACCGCTCGCTGGGCATCGGCTATGTCGGTGGCTCGCTGCTCCTCTTTGTGCTCGTCCTGCTCGTCCTCCTCGCCTGGTGGCGAACGGAGGGAAGCGTCTCGGTGGACGGCATTCGCCGACCGCGCGTGGAGGTCTTCTACTGGGCGACCATCCTCGCCTCGAACACGCTCGGAACCGCGCTCGGCGACCTTCCTGGCCGACGACTCCGGGCTCGGCTACCGCGGCGGCGCGCTGGTGTTCTGCGCCGCACTCGCCCTCGTGGCGGTCGTCTGGCGCTTCACGTACGTCTCGCGCAGCCTGGTGTTCTGGGCAGCCTTCATCCTTACCCGACCGCTGGGGGCGACCCTTGGCGACATCCTCACCAAGCCCACCTCCACCGGCGGGCTGAACCTCGGAAGGTTCGGCTCCTCGGCGGTGCTCCTGGTCTGCATGGTCGCGTGCGTGCTCCTCACCTCGCAGCGGTACGGCGGCGAAGCGCGGCGCGATGTACGGAAGAAGGGGTCCCTTGAACGGGTGAGGCTTTCGCCAGCGAAACCCCTCCGCCCAGGAGCCGAGGACGCGCATGGCGCTGCTCACCTCCCATCAAACAGCGTGGATTCCGAAAACAATGCCCAGGGGCGAAATCGAACCACCGACACGGGGAGTTTCAGTCCCCGTCGTGGAGTGGCCAAGCCCTCGAACGGCCTCCAGAAGACGAAGGAGCTGAACTGGACTGCATCGCCGGTGCATCAGCTACCGAGCGCGCGACCCGAGGGCGAACGGCCGCGTCGAGTCCGGGCCGGTCCTGCCCGCGGCCGACGGCGGGGCGACCACCTGGACGGCCCGTCCCCAGCGCGAGACGCCGCTACCGCGCGGGAGGGTTGCGCCGGGCCAGCGCCCTGTCGATGGCAGCGCGTAGCAGGTGGGGCGGCTCCCCACCGCTGTGGACCTCGCCGTCGATCACCAGCGAGGGCGGCTTCACCCCCAGGGCGCGGGCCTGCTTGAGCTGCTCGACCTCCGCGCCACCAATGCCAGTCACCATCACGTAGTCGAACAACCCCAAATCCGCGCCGATCTGCCGCGCATACCGGCGCAGCACTGCTGGAGACGGGATCTCCGGCGGCGGCCAGGTGAAGTCGTCGCGGCGCTGGTTCGCCAGGACCAGGTCGTGCAGTTCCCAGAAGCGGGGACCCACGCCGGCCACTGCTCGGGCGAGCCGGGCCCCCTCCGGCTGGTGAAGCTCGGACACGTCCCACTAGACGAGACGAAGCTCGTCGCCGTAGCTGGCCAGATCGTGTGGAACACCGGCTCCATCAAGGCGCAAAAGTAGCTGACGAGTCGCATGAAGAAGGACGGGGAGTGCCGTGCGAGGAGGGCCGCCTCGCGAAGGTCGCGACCCTGGGTCGGGCAGCGCTACCCGCGGCCGATCCTCGCCGTGCTCGCGCGCGCCTCGCTCGAATTCCTCATAGAAGTGGAGAGCCTGCTCACCCAAGCCGAGCCGGCGCCGGGCCTCGGCCAGCTCGTCAGCAACGACCTGCTCGAGCTCGGCGCCGTCGTCAGTCATGACCTTCCGCCGGTGAGAAGAAGCCGAGGATGCCCGGAGGCCCACGGGGCGGAGAGGTTGCCCTCGACGACTTGCCGGCCGAGGGGTGCTCCGTCGAGCGCCGCCAGACCGCCTCCGGCTCGAGCGCAGCGCGCGGGCTTGCTTGATCAGCCGGGTCGGTTCGAGCAGCGGTGAGGCGGCGAAGAGCAGATCATGGGCACGCCAGAAGGCGGCCGAACCCCGCTGCAGCGCGACCTCCCGGGCGACCTGCGCCGCCCCGTCGGCGTAGCGGTGGACACTCACGGGGTAGTCCTTCCAGACCAGCCGCAGCTTCTGTGGAAACCGATCGAACAGGCGCCTGAGCCTCGCCTCCGCGGCTTTCGAGTAAGGGCAGTGGAAATCTGCGAACTCGATGATGGTCACGGCGGCTTCGGCGGGGCCCCGAGAGGGAGAGTTTCCGATCGGGCCAAGCCAGCGCTCGAAGGGCCCGCGAGCCGGGCCCGGAGACGTCGGGAGCAACGGCCGAGGCGGCTCGAGGCCGGCGCTGAACGCCCAACTACCCGCCGCGCCAGACCGTGCGTGCTCCGACAGCCGCGAGCCCGAGCACCAGCACCAGGGCAAGCGCGGCGCCGAGCACCGCGAGGCGAGTGGCCAAAGAGCGCGAGGTCCGGAGAACAATCGGCCGTGCCTTGACGGAGGTCGGGGCGGTGGCCGCCCCGAGGTCGAAGGCGAGGTCGGCCGCGGACTGAAAACGGCGGGCTGGCTCCTTTTCCAGGCATCGCCGCACCAGCAAATCGACCGAGGGGGGAACTGACTCCGGAAGGGGAGGAGGCTCGGATTCCAGGATGGCGTGCCCGCTCTCGATGAAGCTCTTGCCGGGGAACGCGGGGGCGCCGGCCAGCATCTCGTAGAGCACCGTGCCAAGGCTGAAAATGTCCGTCCGGGCGTCCACGGGGTCGCCGCGTACCTGCTCGGGGGACATGAACGCTGGTGTTCCGAGCACAGCGCCGGGCCGGGTCCCGAGGCCTTCTGGGGTGAGCGTGGTGTCGAGGAGGTTCCTGGTCCCCTCGATGCCCCTCGGCGCGGTCAGCTTCGCGATGCCGAAGTCGAGCAGCTTGGCTCGACCACCCGAGGTGAGGAATACGTTCTCCGGTTTCACGTCCCGGTGGACGACGCCGCGCGCAAGACAGCCGCCAGGCCCTCGCCAAGCGGAGCGCCGAGCTCAAGCGACCTGCTCGACGGCGGACGACAAGGACGACGATGACAGTGACCCGCCCTCAGGCCGGTGCCACCAGGAAAGGAGCGCCGCCTTCGGAGCCGACGTCGTGCACGACGACCAGGTTGGGATGGTTCAACGAGCCGGCGAGACGGGCCTCCTGCTCGAAGCGTTGAAGGCGCTCGGGGTCGAGCGCCGCCCCATCGGAGATGACCTTGAGGGCTACCTCCGACCCATCGGGTGTCGAGGGCGCGATACACGTCGACGGCTCCCCCCGGTCGGAGGACAGCGAGAACTTCAGGACCGACTCGCACCCCAGCTCTAAGCCGCAGGCCCAACCTCCGTCGCGGCAACGCCAACCACCGAGCGGCATCTTCGCCGATCTGAAGATGGCGAGGAATTCGCCTTGCTCTCGGGCTCTCCGCACCGGGGCGCAGCACCTCATCCTCCCCGCTCGCCTTTCTCCGCCGCCTCGCCGCTCTCGTCCCCCCACCCCGGGTCAACCTCGTCCGGTACTCGGCGTCTTCGCCCCCAATGCCCGACTCCGCCCCCGCCTCCGGCGGCCCTGACCGACGACGCTCCTCCTTCCCACCCCCAACGCCGGCTCACCCCAGAGGGCCTGGCTGACCTGCCAATGGCCCTCCAATGCGCCCGCAAACGCGCCCGAGAATGCGCTCCCGGATCGGGCGTATTTCCGAGCTCTTTCCAGGGCACGAACCAGGGCCGATTCGAGGCTCCGTTCTCCAGGACTCTCAGCACTTGCGCCCTCGCCCATCCCATTGTGCGCGCGGCAGCAAGCGCACCCCCGAGATTCCCGCTCACGCCCTCACAACCACATGACTGAGGGCGTGAGCGGGAATCTCGGGGGGTACGGACAAGACTGGGTGGGGCGGGCGAGGGGATCGAGGGGATCAGGTGAGGAGGAGGTAGTGAGAAAGTTCCTGAGGCAAGGAAGCGAGTGGTGAGGAAGCGGGTACGAGGACGGTACGGACCGGAGAACCGAGGAGCGGCGTCGCGGCTCGAGGTGGAAGCCCAGAGGTGTGTGTCAAGACGTTTGGACGCAAAAGAGCTCTTGGGGCTTCGAGAGAACGGAGCGAGGCGCGTGCTTGGTGTTGCCGAGATGGACCTCAAACAGGCTGTTTTGGTACTATGTTGGAGATGCAGCGGAGCCAAAGCCAGGACACCAACACGACCCGCGTCTCGGTCTACCTGAAGAACTTCCTTGTCGACTGGTGCGACCAGCGCGCCGAGCAGCTCGGGGAGAGTCGACAGGCTGCGGTTGTCGAGGCTGTCCGCGACCACTGGAATCTCTACGGCCTGCCGGCCCACCTGGAGGAGGTCCTCCTCGCCGAGAAGAAGGCCAAGGGCTACGACAACCGGACCTACCTCCGCTACGTCGTGGCGCTCCATGCCCAGGCCCTCTTCGATCGCCGGCAGGCGAGCGAACCCGCCAAGTCACCCCGAAGGAAGTAGGCCCTGATGACCGACCGCGAGCAGGACTTCGAGCAGCAGCTCGGGCCGCACTGGCGGATGAAGATCTCTCGGGAGCGGGAGATTTACGCCGAGCCGATGCTCGACGCGGAGAACATCCGCCGTGAGTTCGGCTGCTCGCGATCGAAGGCCTACGAGCACCTCCACGCCGCTCTCGCGCACTTCGGAATCGTCCCGGAGGCTGGCAAGCAGCTCCGGATCCGGTGGAGCATCTGGCAGCGGTACAAGCAATCGAGAATCCCATGGGCAAGGGTAGATATCGGCTCACCAGGCGCGGCCTGGTCTGGTACGCGCACGTCTACGAGAACGGGGCACGGAGGCAGATCTCCACCCGTTGCACCGACCTCAAGGCGGCCGAGCTTGCGCTCCGACAGCTCGAGCGGGACAGCGCCGATCCGGCCCACGCTGCCGCGAAGAAGGCCTCGCTGAGCGACGCGCTCGCTCTGCTCCTCGAGCGCCGCACGGAAGAGGCGACCGCCGGCCGGCGCAGCCCGGAGACGGTGGCGTTCTACCGGCGCAAGGCCGGCCACCTGACCCGCATCTTCGAGCACCTGGACGACGGCAAGTACGAGCCGTTCATTCTCACCCACCTGAGAGCAGCAGACGTCGACCACTACATCTCGCTCCGGCGCTCGGAAGCGGTGAGCGACCACACCATCGCCAAGGAGCTGGTGACTCTTCGAGCCTCTCTCAAGCTCGCCAAGCGCGCGGGGCTGTGGCTCGGCGACATCGATGCACTCTTGCCGGTCGGCTTTGCTCCGGATTATCGGCCACGAACCCGTGCCCTCTCGACCGAGGAGCTCGGGCAACTGCTGGCCCTCCTGCCGTCAGCCCGAGCGGCGCAGGTGGGCTTCATCGTCGCGACCTCCGCGTGCTGGAGCGAAGCGGTGAAGGCTCGCCGAGGCGACGTTCAGCTCGATTCCGGCTGGGTCCACATCCGCGGCACCAAGCGGGCTGCCAGAGATCGGCACATCCTCGTCCGACACCCAACTCTCGTGAGCCTGCTCGCGTACGCGCTCAAGCACGCTCCTGGCGAGGACCTGCTCTTCCCGCCCTGGAGCAACGTCCGCCGCGATCTCCTCATCGCCTGCGAGCAGGCCGGCATCGAGCCCTGCTCTCCGAACGACCTGCGCCGCACCTACGCCAAGTGGATGCGACTCGCACGAGTCCCGGCTGAAATTGTTGCTCCAACCATGGGCCACCGCGACACGCGCATGGTCGAGCGCGTCTATGGCCGCCTGTCGCCTGAGGAAATCGGTGCGCTGCTGACCGCCCACTTCGCTCCGGACTGCATCGCCGGTGCATCAGACAGCGTGGATTCGGCCGGAAAACGTGGACGAAATGGACGTTCGCGTCGCGCCAAGCCAGCGAAAACAGTGCCCAGGGGCGGAATCGAACCACCGACACGGGGATTTTCAGTCCCCTGCTCTACCAACTGAGCTACCTGGGCGAACAACGCCCCCGCGCCGCGAGCGGCCGCACGCGAGGGCGCGCAGGAATAGGACGCGCCTTCCCGGCAGTCAAGCTGACTGCGGGCGCCCGGACGTCGCCGACTGCAGCCCGCCTGACGACACCTTGACCCGGACCTCGATTGCGGCCGCCCGGACCTCGCCGACTGCAGCCCCGTCGACACCTTGACCCGGACCTCGACTGCGGACGCCCTGACGACCCGATTTGCGGCCGCCCGGACCTCGCCGACTGCAGCCCCGTCGACACCTTGACCCGGACCTCGACTGCGGCCGCCCTGACGACCCGATTTGCGGCCGCCCGGACCTCGCCGACTGCAGCCCCGTCGACACCTTGACCCGGACCTCGACTGCGGCCGCCCTGACCTAGCTGACTGCGGCCGCCCGGACCTCGCCGACTGCAGCCCCGTCGACACCTTGACCCGGACCTCGACTGCGGCCGCCCTGACCTAGCTGACTGCGGCCGCCCGGACCTCGCCGACTGCAGCCCCCTCGACACCTTGACCCGGACCTCGACTGCGGCCGCCCTGACCTAGTGGAACGTGGCGCCCAGCGAGGAGCTGGCCGAGGCGAGCAGCGACTCGAGCTCCCCCGGCTCCACCGGCTTGGCCAGCCGCCCGGAGACCAGCGGATGCTGCGGCGCCACCTGGTCCAGCGCGCTGTGCGCCGAGCAGAGAATGAAGCGGACGCGGGCGCCCACCTGGCGGGCCAGACCGTAGAGCAGCTCGATGCCGCTCATCCCCGGGAGCATCAGATCCAGCACCACGATGACCGGAGTGTCGTCGGCTGCCGCGCGCTCGAAGAAGCGCAGCGTCTCGCTCGCATCGCGCGCACCGAGCACGGTGTAGCCCTGTCGCTCCACCGTCTCGCTCAGCAGTCGCCGGAAGAACGCCTCGTCGTCGACGACCAGCACGTACGGCGTCCGAACGTCCCGGGCAGAAGCCTCGTCCACGGCTGAAATGCTAACCCAGCTTCCGCGGCCTGACGATGATCTGGATCCGCGGACGCACGGGGGGATGGCGCGGTGTCCCACCCCCGCTCAGGCGCACGCAGGGTCATTCCTGGCCGGGCGTTGCCGACTCGTGTCCGCCTCCCCATCCTGCCGACATGTCCTACCTGGGCCAGCTGCTTGCCGTCTCGGCGGTGGTGATGGGCATCGCCCAGACCATCGCGAGACCTGGCTGGGGTGACGGGAATCTACGGAATCCGGGTTCAGGTGCGCTGGGGCGTGCGGACAAGGACGAGACCACGTCCGGCACTGAGGACCGGAGTCCATGGCGCGCCGGGGCTCGGGTCCCGGCGGACTCTCTACACAGACCGGTACCACTCCATGGATGATCAGCAGTGAAAGCTGGCTCGATGCACCGCACCACCGTTCTCTTTGTCGACGATGACGACTTCATCCGCGGCGCCTATGGCGACCTGCTTCGCGACGAGGGCTTCTCGGTGGTCGAGGCCGCAGACGGGTGCGAGGCCCTCCAGGCCGCGAGCGGGATCTCCGGTGACGTGCTGCTGGTGCTCGACGAGATGATGCCCCGCATGCGGGGAACCGAGGTGCTGGAGCGGCTGGCCCACCAGGCCGACTCCGCCCGCTTCCGGGTGGTGATCATCTCCGGCACCGCGCTGGTGCACGCGCTTCCCCCGCCTGGGATACGGATCCACGCCGTGGTGGAGAAGCCCTTCACCGCCTCGGAGCTCCTCAGCGCGCTCCACAAGCTCGCGGCCTGATCGGACCGGAGCTCAGCGCACGTCGGCTGTTTCCTGCTCCCTACGCTCGAGCTTCCGCTCGTGCCGGCGCACCTCGGCGACCAGGAACGCCGCGGCCGCGGCGAGGACCCCCGCGTCGTCGAGCCAGCCGACCACCGGAATTCCATCCGGAATCAGATCCAGCGGCCAGAGCACGTAGGCCACCGCCGCCACCCCGGCGAGCTTCCGCCACGCCGCCACGCCCGGGTCCCGGAGGTAACGCCACAGCTTGGTCACGGTGCGCGTCCGCTCCAGCGCCATCGCTCAGCTCTCTCCGTCGGACGGCTCCGAGGTCGGCGGCTCGGCGCCGGGCGGCATGATCTCCTCGCCGTTGCCGCTGTCCCCGTTCTCCTCGGTGGCCTCGGGCAGCTTGGAGATGCCGCTCACCTTCTCCCCGGCGCTCTCCAGGCTGATCAGCCGCACCCCTTGCGTGTTCCGGCCGATGACCGAGATGTCGTGGACCTTGATCCGGATCAGCATCCCGCCGCTGGTGACCAGCATCACCTCGTCGCGGTCCTTCACCTGGGCCAGGCCAACCACCGTCCCGTTCCGCTCGGTGGTCTTGATGTCGATGATGCCCTTCCCGCCCCGGCCCTGGATCCGGTACTCGGACTCCTCGGTGCGCTTGCCGTACCCGTTCTCGGTGACGGTGAGGATGGTCGTCCCCCGCTCGACCACGTCGGCGCCCACCACCTCGTCTCCGTCGTCGAGGGTGATGCCCTTCACCCCGTAGGCCTGCCGGCCCATCGAGCGAACCTCGGCCTCGGCGAAGCGGATGCTCATCCCCTGGGCGGTGGAGAGGAGGATGTCCTTGGTCCCGTCGGTGATGAACACTGCCACCAGCGAGTCGCCGTCCTCGACCCCGAGGGCGATGATGCCGGCCGAGCGCACGTTGGAGAAGGCGTTCAGGTCGGTGCGCTTCACCACGCCCTTGCGGGTGACGAAGAAGACGAACCGGCCTTCCTCGAACCCCTTGGTGACCAGGATCGAGGCCAGCTTCTCGCCCTCGCCCATCTGGACCAGGTTGATGATCGGCTTGCCCCGCGCGGTGCGGCTGGCGGCGGGAATCTCGTGCACCTTGAGCCAGTACAGCTTGCCCCGGGTGGTGATGGGCATCAGGTAGGCGTGGGTGCTGGCGACGAAGAGGTCGGAGACGAAGTCGTCCTCCTTCATCGACGCGCCGGTCTTGCCCCGGCCCCCGCGACGCTGGGAGCGGTACTCGGAGAGGGGACTGCGCTTCACGTACCCGGCGTGGGACACGGTGACCACCATGTCCTCCTCGGCGATCAGGTCCTCGCTGGTCAGCTCGGAGGCCTCGCCGGTGATCTCGGTGCGGCGCTCGTCGCCGAACTTCTCCCGCACCTCGCGCAGCTCGGCCTTCACCACCTCGAGGAGAGTCGTTTCGACCTCGAGAATCTCGCGCAGCCGGGCGATCTCCCGGGTGAGGGAGATCAGCTCGGTGAATAGCTCCTCGCGCTGGATCCCGGTGAGGCGCTGCAGCCGCATCTCAAGGATCTGCTTGGCCTGCTCCTCGCTGAAGCCGCCGTCCTCGTAGCGGTGCTGGAGCCCGGCGTACTTCGGCTCCTCGGCCCGAGCCCGGGCCACCAGCTGCTCCATCTGCGCCTTGGCCGCGTCGAGGTCGAGCCGGGGAAGCTCCCGGAAGCGCTCGTGCTCGTAGAGCGAAGGAGAGAGCACGTGCATCAGGCCCCACCGCGCCTCGTCCGGATCGTGCGACCGGCGGATGATGGTGATGACCAGGTCGATGATGTCCTGGGCGACCAGCAGGCCTTCCACCACGTGAATGCGGCGCTCGGCGTTCTTCAGCTCGAAGCGGCTCCGGCGGGTGACCACCTCGCGGCGGTGGCTGATGAACCGCTCCAGCAGCTCTCTGAGGTTGAGCGTCCGCGGCTGGCCCCCGTCGATCGCCAGGAGCACGATGCCGAAGGTGGTCTGCAGCGGGGTGTTGGCAAAGAGGTTGTTCAGCACCACCCCGGAGATGGCGTCGCGCTTCAGCTCGATGACCAGACGCATGCCCCGGCGGTCCGACTCGTCGCGGATCTGGCTGATGCCGTCGATCTTCTTGTCCCGCACCAGCTCGGCGATCTTCTCGGTGAGCCGGGCCTTGTTCACCTGGTAGGGGATCTCGGAGACCACGATGGCCTCGCGCTCTCCCTTGGCCGCGGTCTCGATCTCGTGCCGCGCCCGGAGGGTGATCTGCCCGCGGCCGGTCTCGTATGCGCGCTGGATGCCCTCGCGCCCGAGGATGAACCCAGCGGTGGGGAAGTCCGGCCCGGGGATGTGCTGCATCAGCTCGCGGACCGAGGCCTTGGGGTGCTCGATGAGATGGAGCGTTCCGTCGATGACCTCCCGCATGTTGTGCGGGGGAATGTTGGTGGTCATTCCCACCGCGATGCCCGAGCTCCCGTTGACCAGGAGGTTGGGAAAGCGAGTGGGGAGGACCAGCGGCTCCTTCGTCGAGTCGTCGAAGTTGGGGCCGAAGTTGACGGTCTCCTTGTCGATGTCGGCGAGCATGGCCTCGGCCAGCTCGGTCATCCGGCACTCGGTGTACCGGTAGGCGGCGGCCGAGTCCCCGTCGACGCTGCCGAAGTTCCCCTGCCCGTCCACCAGGAGATACCGCAGGTTCCAGGGCTGGGCGAGGCGGACCAGCGCGTCGTAGACGCTCGCGTCCCCGTGGGGGTGGTACTTCTTGAGCACCTCGCCCACCACGCCGGCGCACTTGCTGTACTTGCGGTTGTGGAGCAGCCCCTCGTCCTGCATCGCGTACAGGATGCGGCGGTGCACGGGCTTCAGGCCGTCGCGCACGTCGGGCAGCGCCCGGCCCACGATGACCGACATCGAATAGTCGAGGTAGCTCTTGCGCATCTCGTCCTCGATGTTGATCGGGACGAGATCGCCGGCGCCGCCACCCGGTGGAGTCGGAGGCGCGGGAGGGGTCGGAAGGTCTTCGGACATGAGGGGGTTATCCCCTACCTAACTGCCCGGAACCCTTAGGTCAATCCGGCTTTCCGGCTTCGAGCCGGCAATGGCCGCAGGGGGTTCCGCATACAGTGCGCGCCCGCCCGGAGGTGGCTCCTGAGACGACTGCCCGCGCTGCTCCTGCTGCTCCCCTCGCTCGCCCTCGCCGAGCCGGTGTACCAGAGCCGGACCCTCCCCAACGGGCTGACGGTCCTGGTGGCCGAGGACCCGTTCTCCCCGCTGGTCACCGTGGAGATCGGCGTCCGGAACGGCTCGATGACCGAGCCGCCCGAGTACAACGGGCTGAGCCACCTCTACGAGCACATGTTCTTCAAGGCCAACGCCGTGCTCCCCGACCAGGAGGCCTACCTGGCGCGGGCCCGGGAGCTGGGCCTGGTCTGGAACGGGACCACCAACACCGAGCGGGTGAACTACTTCTTCACCACCGCGCGTGAGCGGCTGCCCGAGGCCCTCGCGTTCATGCGCGACGCCATCGTCACCCCGCTCTTCGAGCAGAAGGAGCTGGAGCGGGAGCGAGTGGTGGTCACCGGGGAGATTGACCGGAACGAGTCCACGCCCCAGTACCACTTCTGGCACGAGGTGAATCAGCACGTCTGGTGGAAGTACCCCTCGCGCAAGGACCCGCTCGGCAACCGGGCGACGGTGCTCGGGGCCACCGTGGAGAAGATGCGGACCATCCAGGCGCGCTACTACGTGCCGAACAACTCCATCCTGGTGGTCACCGGAGGCGCGAAGGCCGAGGACGTCTTCTCCCGGGCTGGATCGCTCTTCGCCGGCTGGAAGCCGACCCCGCGCGATCCGCTCCAGGCCTATCCGCTGGTGAAGCACCCGCCGCTGAAGCGCTCCGAGCTGGTCCTGGTGGAGCAGCCGGTGCAGACCGTGTCCGGTCAATTCGTGTGGCACGGGCCCTCCACGGTCGCCAAGGAGCTCCCCGCCACCTACGCCGCCGACGTCCAGGGCACGGCGGTCAACCGGCCCGACTCCCGCTTCCAGCGTGCCCTGGTGGATTCGGGGCACTGCGTCCGCGCCCAGATGTTCTGGATCACGCAGGTCAACACCGGTCCGAGCTCCGTGCAGTTCGAGAGCACGCCCGAGCGGACCAGGGAGTGCATCGAGGCCATCCAGGCGGAGCTCCCGAAGATGGCCCAGCCGGACTACCTCACCGCGGACGAGCTCCGGGACGCGGTGCACCGGCTCGCGGTGGACCGGGCGCTCGAGCGGGAGAAGCCGAGCGACCTCGCCCACGTCCTGACCTTCTGGTGGAGCTCGGCCGGTCTCGACTACTACCGGACCTACCTCGACCGGGCCGCGGAGGTGACCCCGGCAGAGGCGAGCCGGTACGTGCGAACCTACCTGCTCGAGCGACCGTACGTGCTCGGGCTGATGGTCTCCCCGGAGATGCAGAAGCAGGGCCTGGACCGCACGACCCTGGCAAAGCTGGTGCGCCCGCTGCGCGCCCCTCGCCGCGTGACCCAGGAGGCGAACCGATGAGACCGCTCGCGCTCTGCTCGCTCCTGCTCGCCGCCTGCGCCCTGACCCAGACGCCCCCGCCCGCGCCGGCGCAGGGCCGGGAGGCGCCCGCCGTCCTCGCCACACCCGCCCTCGAACCCGCGGACCCGAACACCCGGGTCGAGGACTGGCAGGGAATCCGCGTCCTGGTCCGGCGCCGTCCCCAGGCCGAGCTGGTCACCACCGAGCTCGTCGTCCGGGGCGGGGTCACCCTGTCCGACCCGGCCACCGCGGGCGCCGAGTGGCTGGCGCTCTACACCGCGGCGAGCGGAGGGACCGAGCGGCTCCCCAAGCAGGACTTCCAGGCCAGGCTCGCTCGGCTCGGCAGCTCGCTCGAGGCGCGCGTCGATGCGGATGCCTCGGCGCTGGAGGCCAAGTCATTGAGCGCCGCGTGGTCCGAGACGTTCGACCTGCTCGCCGATGCGTTCCTCCATCCGGCGCTCCCTCCCACCGAGCTTGCCCTGCAACAGAGACGGCAGCTCAACCAGGTGCGCCGGATCGAGGAGGACCCCGACCTTCTGCTCGCCGACCTCGGTCGTCGGACCGTGTTCGAGGGCACGCCGTACGCCCAGCGGGTCCTGGGGACGAAGGAGAGCATTCCCCGCCTCACCGCGGAGGTCGTCCGCGGCCAGCTCGATGCGATGCGCGCGCGGAACCGGTTGCTGCTGGTGGTCGTCGGGAACGTGGACCCCGACCTGGTCCTGACCCGAGCGAAGGCGGCCTTCGGCAGTCTCCCTGCCGGAGCAGCGCTGCCTGCACCTGTCCCCCGGCCGAAATTCGCCGCCGCCCGGGTGAATGCGCTCCAGCGAACGCTCCCCACGAATTACGTCCTCGCCCAGGTCCCTGGACCGACGTGGGACGATCCGGAATTCGTGCCCGGGCTGGTGAGCATGCGCATCCTGGCGGATCGAGAGTTCGAGGCGATCCGGACCAAGAGGAACCTCACCTACGCGGTGACCGCGGGGCTGGTGAGCCGGCAGCGGCTCCCGCTGGCCAACCTATACGTCACGGCGGTGGACCCGCCCACCACTTGGCGGGCGATGCAGGAGGAGGTCCGGCGGCTCCAGGAGCAGGATGTCGAGCCCGAGCGGCTGAGCGGCGCGGTGGCGGAACTCCGGACCCGCTGGCTCATGGACGGCGAGAGCACCAATGGGGAGGCGCAGCAGCTGGCCCGCGCCGAGCTGCTCGGCGGCGACTGGCGGCTGCAGCGCCGCATCCCCGACGCATTCCCCTCGGTCACCGGCGAGCAGGTGAAGACCTACGCCCGCCGCTGGCTCAAGGACTGGCAGGTCGCGGTGGTAGGCGACCCGGCGAAGGTCGACGTCGCGCTGTTCCGCTGAGGTGACTCGGCCTGCGTGAGAACACCCGCCCATGGCGGAGTACACGACGCGGGACCTCGGCACGTTGCCCGAGGGGCTTCCGGTCCCGACGGACGACGGACGGGCGAAGCACCTGACCGGCCTTGCAGTGCCATCCATCCCATTGCCGGCCACCACCGGCGAGCGGATCGACCGCTCGACCATTCCGGGCCTCGCGCAGCCACCCCTCACCCCGGACTGGGACCTGGTCCCCGGGGCGCGGGGGTGCACGCCGGAGACCTGCGCCTTCCGCGACCTCGCCGCCGACTTCGGAAGGCACGGCGTCCGCATCTTCGGGCTGAGCACCCAGGAACCCGCCTACCAGCGCGAGCTCGCCGAGCGGCTCCACCTGCCCTTCCCGGTGCTCAGCGACGCGGCCCGAACGCTGACCGAGGCCCTCCGGCTGCCGACGCTCACCATCGCCGGCCATATCCTCCTCGCTAGACTCAGCTGGCTCCAGCGCAACGGCCGGATCGAGCGGGTGTGGTACCCGGTGTTCCCACCCGACCGGCACGCCGCCGAGGTGCTCGCGGCGCTGCCGTCCTGACGTCCGCGCCATCGCGGGCGTACAGTTCTCGGGTGACCTCTGCCTCCGCCCCCCGGGGCGCCTCGAATCGCACCGCGGCGGGCTACCTCGTGGCGCAGGCCGTTGCGGTCCTGCTCTGGTGGGTGGCGGTCTTCGGCTCGGCGAAGGTCCGGGCCTGGTTCTTCCCTTACGGAGGGCTCGATCCGGCCTTCGCCGCGTTCGTCGTCCCGGATTTGGTGTTCATCGTCGGCGGCTCCCTGGTGGTCGCCCGGCAACGAGCCCGCGGCAAGGCAGGCCCGCGGGCCTCCGGAATCCTGCTCGGCGCGGTCGGCTACGCCACCTTGTACACGCTGGGGTGGACCTTGGCGCTCCAGGCTCCGGCCGCGGGTGCGATCGCGATGCTGTTCATCGCCATCGGAACCTGGCGCGCCTGCCGCTGACAGGGGCGGCTCAGCGCGCGAGCCGCTTGCCGAACGGGGCCAGGGCGAGCATCCCGAACTTCAGATGCTGGAAGGCGAACGGGATGCCGATGATGGTGAGGGCCAACCCCACCCCCAGCACCAGGTGGCTGAGGAAGATCCGAGATCCCCGCCACCAGCAGCCACAGGACGTTGAGCGCGAAGCTTCCCACGCCGGTGCCGGGCACCTCGTCGAAGTCGTGACCGAACGGGACCAGCCCGAGCTTCGCCAGCTTGAAGCACTGCAGCCCGAAGGGGATGCCGACGATCGTCAGACAGAGCAGGACGCCGGCGGCGAGGTACTCGAGGCAGATCAGCCAGCCGCCACCAAGGACGACCCACAGGACGTTGAGGAGAAAGTCCACTGCTGGATCTACGTCGGACCTGGTCCGGCCATTTCCGGCCCGCCGTTCAGGCCCTGGAGCAGGCGCTCGGCCTCCTTGCCCACCGCGCCGCCGGGGTCGAGACCCCGCGCCTTCTCCAGCGCGGCGCGTGCGCCAGCGCGATCGCCCTTGAGCTTGAACGCGATGCCGAGGTTCAGGTGCCCGCGGGGATTGTCGTGCTGCTTGGCGAGCGCAGTGCGGAACTCGGCGATCGCCCTGTCCACCTCGCCGCTGAGCAGCTCCTCCTTGCCCTTCTGGACGTGGTGCTCGGAGTCGTTCACCAGCTCGACGTCGAGCACGCTCCGACCCGCCACGTTGACCAGCAGCGCGCGGAGGATCCCGGTCCAGTAGAAGGTGAGCCCCTCGGCCGCCACCACCGCGGCGAGCGGGAGGTCCGGGAGCAGCGGCTTGCCGCGAAACTTGAAGCGCACCTTGGTGTAGCGCCCGGCGTTGGCCCACTGCCGCAGGGTGTCGGACACCTTCCGGAGCGCCTCGTCGACGGCGCCGGGCTGAACGTCCACGGGCAGGGTGGAGGGAGCCTCCTCGGCGGACCTGCTCGGTCGGGGCGCAGACCGGCGCGAGGCCGGGCGGGATGACTTGGCGGGCGCTCGCTTGCGGGCTGGGGCGGATCGCCGCGCGGGAGCCTTCGGACGCTTGGGAGGAGCCATGGCCGGCAGGACGCTAGCAAGAGCGCAATTTCTGCACCTCGAGACCAGCCCCCTGGGTGAGGAAGGTCCTGGCGCAGACCGTGCAATGGTCGTCCCGGGCCGACCCCATGCACGAGCTCTCCATCACCCAGGGAATCGTCGAATCGGTGTGCGAGGCCGTGCCCGAGGGCAAGGTGCTCGCGGTGACGGTGGAGATCGGGAAGCTCTCCGGTGTCGTCGCGGACTCGGTGCGCTTCTGCTTCGATCTCTGCGCTCAGGGCACGCGGCTCGAGGGCGCCCGGCTGGACATCCGGGACGTTCCCGGACGCGGTCGGTGCGGGAGCTGCCAGCGCGAGACGGACATGGAGGAGCTGGTCACCCGGTGCGCATGCGGCAATCCCTTTCTGGAAGTCCTCCGCGGGCAGGAGCTCCGGATTCGATCGGTGGAGGTGACGTGATGTGCGCGACCTGCGGGTGCTCCGGAACGATCGGCGTGGAACTGACGGCACTCGGGCCGGATGCCCACGACCACGACCACGCTGACCACCCGGCGCACGAGCACGGGCACTCCCACACGCACGAACACGAAGACGGGCACTCCCACGCGCACGACCACGAACACGGGCACTCCCACGCGCACGACCACGAACACGGGCACTCCCACGCGCATGACCACGCTGCGAGCTCGACGGCCGCCCGGACCGTGCAGCTCGAGCAGGAGATCCTGGGCAAGAACCGCCTCCTCGCCGAGCGGAACCGGGGCTGGCTCCAGGGACGCGAGATCTTCGCCGTGAATCTCATGAGCTCGCCGGGCTCGGGAAAGACCACGCTCCTCGAGCGCACCATCCGCGATCTCGGCAAGCAGGTGGTGGTCTCCGTCATCGAGGGGGACCAGGAGACCCGCCTGGACGCCGAGCGCATCCGGAGCGCCGGCGCGCGGGTGGTGCAGATCAACACCGGAACCGGCTGTCACCTCGATGCGCAGATGCTCGGCCGCGCGCTTCAGGAGCTGTCGCCCGCGATCGGCTCGCTGCTTTTCGTGGAGAACGTGGGCAACCTGGTCTGCCCGGCGCTGTTCGACCTGGGAGAGGGAGCGCGGGTGGTCATCGCCTCGACGACCGAGGGCGAGGACAAGCCCCTCAAGTACCCCCACATGTTCCGTGCGGCGGACCTGATCCTGCTCAACAAGGTGGACCTGCTGCCGCACCTCGGCTTCGACGTCGGACGGTTCATCGCCCACGTCCGCCTGGTGAACCCCGCCGCGGTCCTCGAGATCTCCGCCACCACAGGCGAGGGGCTCCCCGAGTGGTATCGCTGGCTGGCGGCCCGGGGCACCACCGACCGGACGGCGCCCGCTGTGAGACGGTGAGCCGGTCGTCGTTCCGGGCTGCTACGGCCGGAACGGACGGCCGTCGATCAGCAGCTCGCCGATCTCCAGCCGCTTGATCCGTGCGGTGCGAATCGCCAGCGCGTTGATCGCCAGCGCGCCCACCGCGACCGCGCCGATCGCCAGGGCCCCCATGCTGGTGACCGCAAGCGCCGTCCCGAGCCGGGCCAGCGAGCTCTTCGGCCGCGGCCGCCGGCGGCGAAGGAGATGGACCTGCCTCATGCCGAGCCTCCTAGCAGATCCGCGGCACCGACTCTCATGTCCAGCAAGGGGCCGCCCGGAGCGAGGAGTGTCTGGCACCGCGGCGCCGTGACCGCGGGGGCCTTCGCCCCTATCCTCGACGCCGGATGGCCCGGTTCACCCTCATCGCCGAGAAGTCCGAGCTGTGGGCCGAGGCCCGCTCCAGCCTCCATCCGGTGCGGGTCCATACCGCGGGCCTGCGGGGCGTCGTCGAGGCAGTGCTCGGCGCCGGCGAGCCGATGCTCGGCAGGCCCACCCACGTCGAGATCGAGGCAAGCCGGCTTCGCTCCGGCAACGGGCTGGTCGACGGCGAGCTTCAGCGACGGATCGACACGCGGAGCCACCCGACCATCCGCGCCGAGCTGACCGAGGTCGCGCGTGGAAGCTCGGGCGGGACGCTCCGGCTGACCGGTGCGCTCACCTTCCACGGCGTCACCCGCATGCTCGACGTGGAGGTCACGGTCCGACAGGGAGCCCCGGGCACGTTGATCATCGAGGGCGGGCGGGCCATCGACCTGCGGGACTTCGGGCTGTCCCCACCTTCGTTCTTGATGTTCAAGATGCAGCCCGAGGTCCAGGTGAGGGCGAGGCTGGTGGCGGAACGAGAAGGCTGAAGCGGCCAAGCCCCTTCGGGGAGGAGGGGATCGCCTGGGCGCGCCGGACCCAGCCCACCGTCAGGAGCCGCTGAGCCGCTGCGTGGGCTGGATCTCCCGGATGCCCTTCGGGTCGATGGTGAGGAAGAACAGCGGCTTCTCCGCCTCCCGCCGGTCGTTGAAGCTGGTCTTCCCGGTCGCGCCCTCGAAGTTCTTGGTCGCCGCGAGCCCGTCGCGCACCGAGGCCCGATCCAGCGCCGCGGTCTGCTTGTCGAGGAGCAGCCGCAGCATCCGCGCCGAATCGAAGCCGACGGCGTCCAGCAAGGTGGGGGTGCTGTCCTTGTAGGCCTCGCTGTAGAGGCGGACGAAGCGCTTCGTCGCCTCGTGGCTGCTGTCCGCGTAGAAGCCGTCCACGAAGACGCTGCAGAGGACGAACTTCCCGCCCCGCTCGATCAGCTGGGGAATGCCGTCCGCGTTCTTCGGCGAGTTCCACCCGTTCCCTCCGAGCAAGGTCACGGTGCGGATGTCCTTCTTGCCAGTGGTCTTCTTGAGGTTCTCGATCTCCTTCGGGTCGCAGGTGTTGGTGATGATGTCCTCCACCGCCAGCGCCGGCGCCACCAGCCCCACCCGCTGCCACTCGTCGGGAATGAAGAGCGCCTCGAAGTCCACGATGGGATCGAGCTTGCTCTTCGCCTTCTCCACCGCCTTGCGCCGGCGGTAGCTGTCCTTGACGTCCTTGGTGGCCTCCTGGACCTCCTCGAAGTAATCGCGGCGGTCCTCGAGGTAGTACCGGCCCACCAGCTTCTTGGCCTGGGCGGTGAACGTCGTCTGGTCGGCGGTGTAGCTCTCGGCGCCGCGCATCGCCCCGCCGCGCTCCACCACGTCGTCCCAGAAGTCGTTGGTCATCTCCACCCCGTACGGCGTGTTGGGGTAGAGGACGGCGAAGCTCCTGTAGCCCATGACCTTGGTGGCCCAGTCCACCAGCGCCTGGGTCTGGGCCGAGTAGGTCAGCATGTTCCGGAAGACGAACGGACCGATGTCGGTCACGTCCTCGCTCCGGGTGAGGGTCAGCAGTGGCAGGCCGAGGTCCTGCGCCACCAGCGCCGCGCGCTTGCTGTCCTCGATGAACAGCGGGCCGATGGCCGCCACCGCGCCATCGTTGAAGACCAGCTCCTCCACCGCGGTGGCCGCGCGCGTGCCGTCGCCCTGCGTGTCCTTGACCACCAGCTCCACGTCGCTGCCCTTGAGCCCCAGGCGAATGCCGCGCATCACCGCCTCGCCGAAGGCCTTGTACTTGCCGGTGAGCGGCAGCAGCACGCCGAGCGTCCGCCCGCGCACCTGGCCCACCCGGTCGGCGCGGGCCAGCATCTCCTGCGCCTCGGTGGTATAGGGGCTGCCCGGGGCGCTGGAGAGCAGCGACTGCAGGGTGGCCTTCAGCCTCGGCACGTCGCGGGTGTGCTGGTACACCCGCGCCAGCTTGAAGGTGAGGAGCGGCCAGGCCGGGTGCGAGGGCGACAGGTCCGCCTGCACGCGGGCGACCTCGTCGCTGCCCACCTGCGCGTCCACCAGCTCGCCGAGGTGCGCCAGCGCCGCGCTGCGCTCCTCGGGGGTGGAGGCCTGCTCGGCCTTCTGCAGCGCCATCTTCATCGCCTGGTCGTAGAGGCGGGCGCCCTCGGCGGAACGGCGCAGGGCATCCTCCAGCTGCGCCCGCTGCTCGGCTGGAACGCGGTCCCGGAGTGGAAGCAAGGTCTGGTACGCGTCCCGGTAGGCCTTCAGCTCCAGCGCCGACAGGCCGAGCTTGAACCGCGCGTCCTGCGCCTGGGGGAAGAGGGGGTTCTCGAAGAGCAGCTCGTTGAACTGCTTCCGGGCGTTGACGTAGTCACCCAGCTCGAAGGAAAGGACCCCGGCCCGGTACAGCGCATCCTCGCCCGCGGTGGTCGCAGGGTAGGCCTTGCGGAAGTTCAGGTAGATCTCGACCTGCTTCCGCTTCGGCTGACTCTTCGCGCTGGCCTCGAGCTGGGCGAGCGCCTGGTCGGCGCTGGGGTCGTTGCGGATCTCCGCGCTCGGCTTGCGAGGTGGAGCGCCCGGCAGCTCCGGCATCGCGCCGGAACCCTGGCTGGCACAGGCGAGGGCGAGCAGGACGGCCAGCGCGGCCGCCGCGAGGCGGAGGTGCATCATGGGGGTCGCTCCTTACCAGACTGCGGCGGACGGGCGACCCCTTGCGAGCGCTACGCCAGTCGCTGGGGCGAGTAAGTGACTTCGCGCATCCCACCCTCGGCGTGGATCTGCTCCAGGAAACGGGAGAAGGCGTCGAGCGTGCAGGCAGGCCCCGGCGGTCCGAGGCGGCAGACCGCCACTCCGTCCCGCTCGACGAGGATGGTCTCTCCGGCCTGCGCTCGCTCCAGCAGCTCGGCGAAACGGACGATGGCCTCTGCCTCGGCGACTCGGGTCGGCATGCGTCGCATTTCCTCCTGGGCCGCGCGGGTCGCAAGCCGCATCGAGTCAACCCCGACACACCGCCCGTCCGGGGTGCGGGCGTGCGAGGCGAACCGCGGTCCTCCGAACGGGGAGCGCGCGCAGCCTGCGCCAGACCGGTCGCGATCTGTCGCGCGGGACCAGGGACCGGCGCATCGAGATCGGGAAGCACCCGAATGCGTTCGTGCGGATGAAATTCACTTGCGGTGCCAGGGAATCCGCGGCTGGTGATTTGTGCGCAGGAGCGTTCCGGCTCCGCCACACGAGGTTGCGCAGGGTTTGCGCCCACGACACCAACGCCACCAGTGTCGAGAACGCCGGCGCCGGCGGATGGGCGTCGATCTTCGAGCTGAGCCAGCACAGCGCCAACGCCGACGAGGGCCGGCTCTCGACGAGGGCGACAACGAGGTCACCGGTATCCACGTCTCGGACAGCGATCCGAGCGCGAACGGCGTCCTCGGCGCCAAGGTGCTCCGGTTCGGCCACGACGGGTGGCGGATGTTCTGGACCCAGCAGCACGGCGACAACGTGACCTGGGAAGTCACCCGGGCGAAGCACGGGGACAACGACGACGACCACGACGACTGGTAGCTGACCGTCCCCTGCCTTCCATTGGAGCCGCGGGTCCCTTGCGCCCCGCGCGGCGCGGTCCAGAATCTGCCGACCGGGGAGGAGTTCCATGGGCACGCACCCTCTGACCGCCTGCAGCCTCGCGGCGCTGCTCGGCGTCGCCTCGAGCACCTGGGCCGGCGAAGACCGCGACCGGCCCGAGCACGACCACGAGCGCGAGCACGTCCTCCGCGTTCCGCAGCGGTATGCCACCATCCAGGCCGCAGTGGACGCGGCGAGCGACGGCGATCAGATCGTCGTCGGCCGGGGGCACTTCTGCGGCGCGACCATCACCACCCGGGTGGACCTGAAGGGAAAGCAGGGGGCGACCATCATCGGCTGCGAGGCGCCGGTGTCTGGCGCGTACCGGGTCGGGTTCCTGCTGCCCGATGCGCGGGCCTCCGGGACGAAGGTCCACGGCTTTCGCTTCGACGGCCGGGGCGTGTCGAACGCGAACCTCCTGCCTCTCGGCGCGGGCATCCTCGCCCGGTCCGCCGACGACGTGACCGTGCTGGACAACGACTTCCAGGGGACGTTCCAGGCGGTGACCAACACCGACGGGAGCCACTGGAACGTCCTCTTCAACCGCATCGAGCATCTGACCGCGCTCACCTGCGATGGCGGATGCGCGGGCGGTGACGCGATCGTGTTCCAGCAGCGGCTGGTGCTGGACCGCCGCCCCACGGGCAATCTCGCCGCCTTCAACCATGTCCAGGGAGACATCCCGGATGGGCTGAACGAGTTCTCGATGACCGGGGTCTTCGTCCTCGGCCAGCACCGGGCGCGGGTGGTGGCGAACGTGTTCGAGATCCCCGACAACCCCGCCGCCGCGGGTCAGGGCGTGGGCGTGCTGGTGAGCGACCAGTGCTGCGCCAACGTGGTGGTCTCGACCTCCATCAAGACCGATGTGCTCTTCAACGACGGCCGCCGCTCCGAGCTCGTCCTGCGCGTGGACACCGACGCGCAGGGCGGGGCGGGGAATCTCGAAGGCGCACGCATCTTCGGGAATCGCGGAAAGGTCGAACTGCCGGCACAGACGTCACCGCACGTCGCCGCTGCCCGGGACGGAGCCGCCATCGCCCCTCGGTTCGCCCACGTGATCCTCTTCTGACCCTGCGACGCCGGTCCGGCACGAGTTCTCGCGAGGTCGCGAAAACTCGCGACCGATGTACCGGCTCATCCCGGCGAAAGAACTTGGTTCAGACGGGCGAACGACACCGGCATGCCCGGTGCTCCGGGGGCACCCGTCATGGCCACCGACCGACGGAGCCCCCACCCATCGACTGCCGCCAACCCCGGGCGTGTCGAGCGCTCACCTCGAATGCTCTCCACGTCGCTCGCGTTGCTGGCCCTGGGCTGTTCCTGGGCCGGGGAGCCCCCTCCGCGGCCAGGGCCCAGCCTGGCTCCCAGGGTCGTCCGCGTCGGACAGGCCGACCGGGTTCCCCGAGCGGTCCGGACCGAGGTGGTCGGGACCGTCCGCGCCACGCGCGGCGCGACCATCGCCCCGCTGATCAGCGGCACGGTGACCGAGGTCCGCGTCGGTCTCGGGAGCTCGGTCCGGGCCGGAGAGGTCCTGGTGAGATTGTCGGCCCGCGAGGTCGAGGCGCGCCTCGAGCAAACCCGGGCCGTCTCGGCGCAGGCCAGGCGCGACCACGATCGGGCCACCACCCTCAAGGAGCAGGGGGCCATGTCCGTCGCTCAGTACGAGGCAGCCATGTCGCAATGGAGCATCGCCCAGGCGAGACAGGCCGAGGCGAGCACCATCGCCGACCGCACGGTTCTCCGGGCACCGTTCGCCGGGGTGATCACCGCCAAGCTCGCCAACGTCGGAGACACTGCGCTGCCCGGGCAAGCGCTCCTCGTCCTGGAAGCCCGTGCGGCGCTCCGCTTCGAGTCGCAGGTCCCCGAGACCGCCGCGGATGACCTGGCCGTCGGCGACCGTTTGCCGGTTCGGCTCGACGGTCTGGACCAGGACATCGAGGGACGCATCGCCGAGATCCAGCCCGCCTCGAACGACGCCACCAGAACCCGGCTGGTGAAGATCGACCTCCCGGAGACACCTGGACTCCGGTCCGGCCAGTTCGGTCGGGTGCTGCTCTCCAGCGGCCAGTCGCTGGTGGTGACGGTGCCCTCGGAGGCGATCGCCCGCCACGGCCAGCTCGAGACCGTGTTCGTGGTCGATTCGGGAACCGCCCGGCTGCGCCTGGTGCGCTCCGGCCGAGAGCGCGATGGCCGCGTGGAGATCTCCTCGGGCCTCTCCGGGGGCGAGAAGCTGGCGCTGGCCGGAGCCGCGGACCTCATCGATGGCCAGCGCGTGGAGGAGGCGCGATGAACCGCTCGCCTCGTCTGGGTCTGGCTGGAGCCATCGCCCAGGCCTTCGTCGCTTCCAGACTGACCCCGCTCCTGATCACCGGCTCGGTCCTCCTGGGTCTACTGGCGATCGTGGCTCTCCCGCGCGAGGAGGAGCCTCAGATCAGGGTGCCGGTGGTGGACATCCTGGTCGCCATGCCGGGGTCGAGCGCCGCGGAGGTCGAGAGCCGGATCTCCGCACCGCTGGAGCGGCTGATGTGGGAGATCCCCGGCGTCGAGTACGTCTACTCGACCAGCCAGCCGGGACGCGCCCTGATCGTCGTTCGCTACCGGGTGGGTGAGAACACCGAGCAGTCGCTGGTCAAGCTCTACCAGAAGCTCCAGGCGAACCCCGACCGGATCCCTCCCGGAGCGTCTCCGCCGCTGGTCAAGGCGCGTTCCGTCGACGACGTGCCCATCCTCGCGCTGACCTTTCACTCGCAACGTTACGACCATCTGACCTTGCGGCGGGTCGCGGCGCAGGTCGCTGCCGAGATCAAGCACGTGCCCGAGGTCTCGGAGACCACCCTCATCGGCGGCTACCGGCGACAGGTCCGGCTCCATCTCGACCCGGCCGCTCTCGCCGCCCGCGGGCTTGGGGTTCTCGACCTGCTGCGGGCCCTCGGCCCGGCCAATCGCCAGGAGGTCGCCGGGGCGCTGACGACCGGCGACCGCGACCTCATCGTCCAGACCGGCGCCTTCTTCACCAGCGCCGACGACGTGGCCTCCGCCGTCGTGGGCGTCCACGCGGGCAACCCGGTCTACCTCCGGGATGTGGCAGAGGTGAGGGACGACTCCGAGGAGCCGACGCAGTACGTCCTGTACGGCACCGGGGCGGCCAGCACCCGCCGCGTCGACGGCGAGGAACCGGCGGTCACGCTCTCCATCGCCAAGCGGCCGGGGAGCAATGCCATCGCAGTGGCCCGGGCCGTGCTGGCACAGACCGAGCGGCTGAAGGGGACGGCGATTCCCGCTGACGTCTCCATCTCGATCACCCGGCACTACGGGGCGTCGGCGGCGGAGAAGTCGAACGAGCTCCTCCTCCATATGGCCATCGCGCTGGTGGGAGTCTCCCTCCTCGTCCTCTTCCTGCTCGGCTGGCGCGAGTCGGTGGTGGTCGCGGTCGCGATTCCATCGACTCTGGCGCTGATGCTCCTGGTCTTCTTCCTGCTCGGCTACACGCTCAACCGGATCACGCTCTTCGCGATGATCTTCTCCATCGGCATCCTCGTCGACGATGCCATCGTCGTGGTCGAGAACATCGTCCGGCATCGTGATCTCCAGGGGTCGCAGCGCCGCTCGCTCAGGGAGATCGCGGTGGAAGCGGTCGCCGAGGTGGGCAACCCCACAGTCCTCGCCACGCTGACGGTGATCGCCGCCATCCTGCCGATGGCGTTCGTCGGCGGCCTGAGTGGGCCGTATCTGCGGCCGATTCCCGTCGGTGCCTCGGTGGCGATGGTGTTCTCGCTTCTGGTCGCCTTCGTGGTGACGCCCTGGGCCGCCGCGCGACTCCTCCGGTCGCGCGGTGAAGCTCATGCCCCGCGAGAAGATCAGGAGGACCGTGCGACCCGGGCTTACCGCTGGCTCATGTCCCGGCTCGTCGGCCGATCGGTCTGGCGCTGGTCGTTCCTGGGCGGGATCGGCGTCCTCCTCCTCGGAGCCATGGCCTTCGTTCCCGCCGGCTGGGTGCGGGTCAAGATGCTGCCCTTCGACAACAAGAGCGAGCTGGAGATCGTCCTCAACATGCCCGAGGACAGCTCGCTGGAACGCACTGCGCAGGTGGCCCGGGAGATCGCCGCCGCCATCCGCCAGGAGAAGGAGGTCACCGACTATCAGGTCTACGTCGGGACGGCGGCTCCCTACAGCTTCAACGGGCTCATGCGGCACTACTACCTCCGGCAGGGCTCCAGCGTGGCGGAAGTCCAGGTCAACTTGCTCCCCAAGCACCAGCGTTCGGTGCAGAGCCACGCCTTCGCCCTCCGCATCCGACCCACCGTCGCCGCCATCGCCGCCCGTCACGGAGCCCGTGTTGCAGTGGCCGAGGTACCGCCCGGGCCGCCCGTGCTTCAGACGCTCGTCGCCGAGGTCTACGGGCCGGACCGCGCGACGCGCCAGCGCCTGGCCGAACGCATGCGAACCCTCTTCACCGCCACGCCCGCGGTGGTCGACGTCGACTGGTACGTGGAGTCTCCGCACCCCAAGGAGGTCCTCGTCGTCGACAAGGAGAAGGCCGCCCTTCACGGCATCACTGCCGACAGCGTCGCTCGGACGCTCCGCGTCGCGGTGAGCGGCGAGTCGGTCGGGCGACTGCACGTGCCGGATGACCAGGAGGACGTCGACATCGTGCTCGACTTGCCTCGGATGCAGCGTGCTCAGCTGGCCGATCTGCTGGCCATCCAGCTTCCCGACGGACGTGGTCAGTCCATGGTTCCGCTCAGCGAGCTGGTCCGCGTCGCGAGCACCGAGGAGGACCGGAGCATCCACCACAAGAATCTCTTGCCGGTGGTCTACGTCACCGGTGACGTCGCGGGGAGCGCCGGAAGCCCGGCCTACGCCATTCTCCAGATGAACAAGGCCATCGCCGCGTTCGCCGAGCCGGTCGCCATCTACAACTCCACCCAGCCGCCCAGCGATGCACGACCAGCCATCAAGTGGGACGGGGAGTGGCACATCACGCTCGAGCTGTTCCGCGACCTCGGCGCGGCGCTGGCGATCGTCCTCCTCCTCATCTACGGCCTGCTGGTGGGCTGGTTTCGTTCCTTCCTGACGCCCCTCATCGTCATGGCGGCCATCCCCTTCTCCCTGGTGGGGATCCTCCCGGCGCATGCGGCCCTGGGGGCGTTCTTCACCGCGCCGTCGATGATCGGTTTCATGGCCGGGGCGGGGATCGTGGTGCGCAACTCCATCATCCTGGTCGACTTCGCCGAGGTCAGGATCCGCCAGGGGGTGCCGGTGGAGCAGGCAGTCGTGGACGCCGGGGCGGTCCGCTTCCGGCCGATGCTCCTCACCGCGCTGGCAGTGACCGTGGGCTCGGCGATGATCCTCTTCGACCCCATCTTCCAGGGCCTGGCAATCTCACTGGCCGCAGGAGAGCTCGCCTCCCTGTTCATCAGCCGGATGGCGGTCCCGGTGCTTTACGCGATGACCCGCGGGCGGGGGCGGCTCGGGGTCGAGGTCGCGACCCCACCTTCCCCGGGGCGAGCGCCCGGCGGCGAGAACCCGCCCTCGCGTCAGCTGCCCGTGTTCCAGGAGTAGTCCGACGCAAGGCTTGCGCGTCCTGATTCCCGCCGCGTCGCGCTCCGAACCCCCCCGTGACGGCTGTCCACTCCTGACGTGTCGAGGACGACGCTCGGCCGCCTCCCTGCTCCGGGACGGCACGGGAGATGCTATCGACGGGGTGGATGGGGAGTGTGCCCATGACTCGACCCTCGAGCGCGGCAAGGGCCCTTCGCGAGGAGATCGCCCCCGGCGTCGTCCGCGGCGACTGGTGGCATCGCCTCGACGATGGCCGCATCCAGTGCGATGTCTGCCCGCGCTTCTGCAAGCTCCACGAAGGTCAGAAGGCGTTCTGCTTCGTCCGTGAGGCCCGAGGCGGCGAGATCGTGCTCACCAGCTATGGGCGCGCGACCGGCTTCTGCATCGACCCCATCGAGAAGAAGCCGCTCAACCACTTCTACCCGGGCTCGAGCGTGCTGTCCTTCGGCACCGCGGGCTGCAATCTCGGTTGCCGCTTCTGCCAGAACTGGGACATCTCCAAGGCCCGCGAGGACCGCATCCTGTCCGCGAGAGCGTCGCCGAGCCGGGTCGCCGAGGCTGCGCTGGAGGCCGGCTGCAAGAGCCTCGCCTTCACCTACAACGACCCGATCATCTTCGCCGAGTACGCGATCGACTGCGCCATCGAGGCGCACGCCCGCGGCATCAAGACGGTGGCGGTGTCGAGCGGCTACATGGCGCCGGAGTCCCGACGCGCCTTCTACGCTCACATGGACGCGGCGAACATCGATCTCAAGGCCTTCACCGAAAGCTTCTACCGTGGGCTCAGCTTCGCGCACCTCGAGCCGGTGCTCGACACACTGAAGTGGCTCCGACACCAGACCGAGGTCTGGCTCGAGGTCACGACGCTTCTGATCCCCGGCCGCAACGATTCCGAGGAGGAGGTGGAGAAGCTCTGCGCCTGGTTCGCCAGGGAGCTCGGACCGGAGGTGCCGCTCCACTTCACTGCCTTCCACCCCGACTTCATGATGCTGGACGTGCCGCCCACGCCGGCGGCCACGCTGAGCCGGGCTCGCGAGCAGGGGAAGGCCGCGGGCCTGAAGCACGTGTACACGGGGAACGTCCGCGACGCCCGTGGCCAGTCGACCTACTGCGCGGCCTGCGGCCACCAGATCATCGGCCGGGATGGTTACGAGATCCTCGACTGGCAGCTCGACGGAGAGGGCCGGTGCAACACATGTGGAGAGCGGCTCGCCGGCCACTTCGACCCCGAGCCGGGTCGCTGGGGGTCCAGACGAAGGCCGCTCATCCTCGCCGCCGACGATGCCCTCGAACCCTGAGCGCAAGGTGCGGCGCCCGGCAGTCGCCGGGTCCTTCTATCCGGCACACGCCGAGGCGCTCCGGAGCGCGGTGGACCGGCTCGTGGAACAGGCGACTCCGCCACCCATCCACGGCACGTTGCGGGCGTTGATCGCGCCGCATGCGGGATACGTCTACTCCGGGCCGGTCGCCGCCAGCGCCTATGCCGTGCTCGCCAGGACGTCTTCGCGCCCTCACCGGATCGTCCTTCTCGGCCCATCGCACTACCTCCCCTTCCATGGGCTGGCGCTCCCGGAAGCCGAGGCCCTCGAGACCCCGCTAGGAGTGGTGCCTGTCGATGCTCTCGCTGCATCGCTCCCCCAGCGCTTCTCTCAGGTGGTCCGGCTGGACCGCGCGCACCAGCGGGAACACTCGCTCGAGGTGCAGCTGCCCTTCCTCCAGTGCGTGCTCCCCGAGGGGTTCACCCTGGTGCCGATGGCGGTGGGGCGAGCCACGCCCGAGGAGGTCTCGGAGGTGGTCGAGCTCGCCTGGAGCCTGCCCGGCACGCTGGTGCTGGTGAGCACCGACCTGTCGCACTACCTGCCCGCCAACGAAGCTCGCCGGATGGACACCCGGACGTCCCAGCTCGTCGCCGCCGAGGACGTGGAGGCCCTGGATGCGGAGATGGCGTGCGGCTACCACCCGCTCGCAGGCCTGATGCACGCCGCGAGGCGGGCGGGGTTCTCCATCGAGCTCCTCGACCTGCGCAACTCGTCCGACACCACGGGAGATCCCCACCAGGTGGTGGGCTACGGCGCGTTCGCCGTGGTCGAGAACCGGAGCGTCAGTCCTCGTACCGATCGTGATGGCGTACCCAGGCCTGGGTGAAGTCGAGGACGTCCTCGTCGCGACCCTTCGGAACCAGGTCCAGGTAGAATCGGCCTGGCGGCGGAGCTCGAGCCACGACCCGGTGGGCTGTTCCGGGTCGACATGAATCGGCGGACCGTCGTGCGGGGACAGTACGTGACGGTGGACCCGCCGCGGCGAGTGGTCTTCACCTGGGGACACGAGGACGGGACGGTGCTTCCCGCCGGTTCGAGCACCGTGGAGATCGTGCTGACCCCTGATCAGGGCGGAACCCGGGTCCAGCTCCGTCACTCGAACCTCCCCGAGTCCGAGCAACCAGCCCACCGGTTCGGCTGGGGGCACTACCTCGCTCGCCTCAAGACGCGGGTGGAGGGTGGTGATCCTGGTCCGGATCCCTACGCAGTCCCGGATGCCGTCCACGGTTCCGGCCGCGTCTGATCCCCGGCAGGCCGACTGGACCGAGGCCCCGACCTTCGATTCCTACCGGGGCAGGCTCGAGTCCTCGGCTGGCCGTCTCTGCACGCCGAGCAGCAGCGCCACCGCATGGCCAGAAGCGAGCACGGCCTGACGGGATAACCCCACCCGGGGATCCATCGACTGAACGGGGACGCTGCAGATCCACGCCTCGCCGTCGAAGCCGAGTCCACGGGCGAGCTGTACCACCCGGGTCGGTGTGACGCCGTGGAGAGGATCGCTGGCCTCCATGGCCACGGGCTGGAGGGTCACCTCCCGCGCCTTGACGTCCGCGTCGACGAAGACCACAGCCTCGTACCCGGGCAGCTCGACGGCGAACTCCGGGAGCAGGGCGGGCGCGGTCCTCAGCTCCAGCCACCCGACCCGGGCAGCGCGGAGCAGGTCGATGACGAAGGGACCGACCCCGTCGTCACCTCGCAGCGTGTTTCCGATGCCGACGACCATCGTGCTCACGACTCACCTCTCCTTCCTGGCCAGCAGCTCGCCCCCAGGCCCCCGCACCTCGACCACCATCGCCATCTGCCCGAGCGCGTGGGTGGAGCACGACAGGCACGGGTCGAAGCAGCGGATGGCCGCCTCGACGCGGTTGAGCATGCCCTCGGTCAGCGCCTCGGGGTTCACGAAGCGCGCCGCGGCCTGCTTCACCGCCTGCTGCATCGGCCCGGCGTTCTGCTGGGTGGCGATGAGGAGGTTGGCCTTCTTCACCTGCCCCCCGAGGTCCACCTCGTAATCGTGGAACAGAGTGCCGCGGGGCGCCTCGCAGCAGCCCACTCCGGTGGTGTGGTTGGGGCGGGCCCAGCTCCGGATCCGCGTCCACTGCAGCTCGGGCTCGGCGAGGGCCTGCTCGATGCGCTCCACGCAGTGGAGCATCTCGATGAGCCGCGCGTAGTGGTAGTGGAACGACTGCGACACCACGCCCTGCTTGCCGAGCCAGCGAAAGTTGACCAGCTCCGCGTCCGCCTTCGGCGTACCGGTGGCCTTCACCACGTTCAGGCGGGCCAGCGGCCCCACCCGGTACATCCCCTTCTGCTCGCCGAGCGGGGTGTAGAAGGTCGGCTTGACGTAGGTGTAGGGCTCCGAGACCTCGCTCAGGTAGCCCCGGTACTGCCGCGGGTCGAGGCCTTCGGCCACCACGGCTCCGACGGAGTCCACCAGCCTCAGCGTGCCGTCGTAGAACTCGAGATTTCCGTCCTCGTCCACCAGGCCCAGGAAGAGGGAGGGGAAGTCGCCCAGACCGGCGATCTCCGCGCGGAGCGGCTCGAAGGTGCGCTTCAGCCGGTCGAGCGCGAGGCGCATCGACTCGTAGAGCTCGGGGATCCACGGCAGCAGCTCGTCCACCGCGCTCCGGGTGACGCCGCTGGTCACCCCACCGGGCACTGACCAGCCGGGGTGGACCTTGCGCCCGCCCACCAGCTCGATGGTGCGCTGCCCGAACTGGCGGAGCCGGATGCCCCGGCGGACGAAGTCGGTGTCGCTGCTCGCCATGGCGAAGAGGTTCCGTCGCGCCGGCTCGGCATCCATCCCTACCAGGAGATCCGGGCTGGAGAGGTGGAAGAATGACAGCGCGTGCGACTGCAGCACCTGGGCCCAGGAGGCGAGTCGCCGCTGCTTCACCGCCGCCACCGGCACGTCGACGCCGAGGATGCGGTCGCCGGCCTTCGAGGAGGCCAGCGCGTGCGACACCGGGCAGATGCCGCAGACCCGGGCCATCAGTCCCGGCATCTCCTCCAGCGGCCGGCCCTCGCAGAATCTTCTCGAAGCCGCGGAACTCGACGATGTGAAAGCGCGCGTCGGTCACCTTCCCCGAGCCGTCCACGTCGAGGGAGATCTTCGCGTGGCCCTCGATGCGGGTGACCGGGTCGATCAGGATCGTCTTCGCCATCGCCTCACCCGAACCTTCGCTCCAGCCGGGGGACCCGACCCTCGAGGAGCGCGGTGATCGCCTCCCAGATCCGGTCCGCGCTCGGCGGGCATCCCTGGAGCCAGAGGTCCACCTTCACCACCTGGTGCAGAGGCTTCACCTTGGGGAGCAGCCTCGGCACACCCGCGTCGCCGGACGGCACGCCGTGCACCACCGCCGACGTCTCGCGGTAAGCCCGGTCGAGCACCTCCTGGACGGGCCAGACGTTGCGCATCGCCGACACGTTGCCCGTGACCGCACAGTCGCCGAAGGCCACCAGCACCTTCGACCGCTGACGGACGAGGGAGAGCATGTCCACGTGCTCCTCGTTCACCACCGCGCCCTCCACCAGCGTCACGTCCACGTAGGGGAAGTCCCTGGTCTTGGTGTCGACCAGCGGCGAGGCGAGGAGGTCCACCTTCCCCGCGAGCTCGATCAGCCGCTCGTCGAGATCCAGGAAGGACATGTGGCATCCCGAGCAGCCGCCGAGCCATACCGTGGCCAGCTTGACCTTGCCGCTCACGGCACACCCCACTGCTTCCGCTCGCGCCCGTAGACGATGTACTTGAGAAATCGGCGGTCCTTGGTCATCTGGCCCACGCCCGCACCCTTCACGAACAGCGCGCCGGTCGGGCAGACCTGGACGCACTTGCCACAATCGGTGCAGGCCTCCGAGTCGCCCCAGGGGGCGGCGAGGTCCGCGACCAGGTGGAGCTTCTCTCCGCGCCCCGCCATGTCCCAGACGTGCGCGCCCTCCACCTCGTCGCAGGTGCGGACGCAGCGGGTGCAGCTGATGCAGCGGTTCAGGTCCAGTCCGTAGCGCTCGTGCGAGAGGTCCACCGGGCGCGCCGGGTTCCGATAGACGACGCGGACGTGGTCCACCCCGAGCTCGGCGGCCATCTGCTGCAGCTCGCAGTGCCCGTTGGAGACGCAGACCGCGCAGACGTGGTTCCCCTCGGCGAAGAGCAGCTCCAGCAGCAGCTTGCGGTACTCGCGCAGCTGGGGCGTGTCGGTGTGGACGACCATCCCCTCCTCGACCTCGGTCATGCACGCGGCCTGCAGCCGCGCCCGCCCCTCCACCTCGACCAGGCAGAGTCGGCAGGCGCCCACGTCGGTGACTCCGCCGAGGTGGCAGAGCCGGGGAATCTTGATCTCGTTGTGCCAGGCGACCGTGAAGATGCTCTGACCGGCCACCCCGGTGAGCATCCGCCCGTCGACGGTGAGCGTCTTGACGGTCATGGCCCCGGGCGCTCCTTCCTCATCCGGGCGGCGAACTCCTGGGGGAAGTACTTCAGGGCCGTCATCACTGGATTCGGTGCGCTCTGACCGAGGCCGCAGAGGCTGGTGTTGCGGAGCAGATCGGCCAGCGCCTTCAAGAGGCCCAGGTCCTCCTCGGTCGCCTCGCCGTCGCAGAACTTCTGCAACAAGAGATGCATCTGCACCGTGCCGGCCCGGCAGGGGACGCACTTGCCGCACGACTCGTCCCGGCAAAACTCCATGAAGTAGCGGGCCACGTCGACCATCGAGGTGCCCTCGTCCATGACGATCAGCCCACCCGAGCCCATCATCGAGCCCATCGCCACCAGCGACTCGTAGTCGACGGGAACGTCCAGTAGCTGCTCCGGCACGCACCCGCCCGAGGGGCCGCCGGTCTGGATGGCCTTCACCTTGCCGCCGCCGGCGATGCCGCCCGCCATCTCCACGATCCGCCGCACCGGCGTCCCCATCGCCACCTCGATGAGGCCGGTGAGCTCGGTCTTCCCGGCGACCGCGAACACCTTGGTGCCCTTCGACTTCTCGGTCCCGATGCTGGAGAACCACTCGCCGCCTCGATTGATGATCGGGGCGACGTTGGCGAAGGTCTCGACGTTGTTGATCAGCGTGGGCTTTCCCCACAGCCCCTTCTCCGGCGGGTAGGGCGGCCGGGGGCGAGGCTCGCCGCGCTTGCCCTCGATGCTGGCGATGAGCGCCGTCTCCTCCCCGCAGACGAAGGCCCCGGCGCCGATCCGGATCTGCACCGAGAAGTCGAAGGTGGTGTCGAGGATGCGCGCGCCGAGCAGCCCCTCCTTCTCCGCCTGCTTGATCGCGGTCTGCAGCCGGCTGATGGCCAGGCCGTACTCGCCCCGGACGTAGATGTAGCCGTGCCGCGCGCCCACGCCGTAGGCGGCGATGGCCATGCCCTCCAGCACCCGGTGCGGGTCGCCCTCGAGGACGCTGCGGTCCATGAACGCGCCCGGATCCCCCTCGTCGGCGTTGCAGACCACGTACTTCACGTCGTTCTGCTGCTTGGCGACCAGCTGCCACTTCACCCCGGTGGGGTAGCCCGCGCCGCCGCGCCCGCGCAGCCCGGAGCGCGTCACCTCGGCCACCACCTCGGCGGGCTTCATCTGGGTCAGCGCCTTGGCCAGTGCCGCGTAGCCACCGGCGGCGACATACGAGTCGATGCGCTCGGGGTCCACCCTGCCCGCGTTCTCCAGGACGATCCGGAGCTGGCCGGCGAAGAAGGGGTGCGTCTCGAAGCTCACCTTCCGCGCCTGCAGCGAAGCGGACGGGGTTCCGTCGACCAGCGCAGGCGCGTCGTCGCCGGCCACCTGGAGGAAGAGCGCGCCGTCGCTCTCCCGTCTCACCAGCGGGCCCTTGCTGCACAGGCCCATGCAGCCGGTCCCACAGACCTCGACCGACTGACCTGCGGCCTTGGCGCGAGCCTGCATGCCGGCCTCGAGTTGATCGCTTCCGATGGCCTGGCAGCTGGCGGCGGTGCAGACGTGGAGCCGTTCGCGGAACTTCGCGATGCGCTCCCGCTCGGCGTCGGCGCGGTCCAGAAGATCGTCGGGGTTCATGCCCATCTCAGGCCCCCACCTCGTCCAGCTGCTTCTCCAGCGCTGCCACGGAGAGCTTGGGAAGGATGCGCCCGTCGAGCACAACCAACGGCGCGAGCCCGCAGGAACCGATGCACCGCGCCTGCTGGATGCCGAGCTTCTCCGGCTGGCCCCGCGCAGCGACCGCCTGGCAGCGCTTCCGGGCCGCATCGAGCAGCGACTTGGACCCGGCGACGTAGCAGGCCGTACCGGTGCAGACGAGCGCAGTGTGCTCGGCCTTCGGCTGGAGCGAGAAGAAGTTGTAGAAGGTCGCCACCCCGAGCACGCGGGACGGCGGCAGCTTGAGCTTCCGCGCCACCTCGCGGAGCCGGTCCATGGAGAGGAAACCGAAGAGCTCCTGCGCGGTGTGCAGCACCTCGATGAGCGCGTCCGCGGCGTAGCCCTGGCGCGACATCGCGCGCTCGAAGAGCTTGCTCCGGTTGTCCTTCACGGCCTGAGCCGTGTCCGCCATGTGTCTAGTCTCCCGGGCTGCGACCCCATTCATTCAAGGGGCGTGCCGGGGCGCGTCAGCCGGAGATCGGCCGCGCCGGGACATCCGGACGCGCAGAATCCGCGCGCGGGGGCCAGGTCGCTCCCCGGCACGCGGACAGCTCGGCGCAGCTTTCGTGCTCGCCCGGCCGCCTAGGAGACCTCGGCCCGGGGGCTCACGGCGCCACGCCTCGCGACGCCGCGCGCAGCCGGACGATCATCGTGTCCAGCGCTGCCTCGGCGGCGGCCCGCTCCTCGAGGTACTGAGTGCGGAGTGCCCGCAGCTCCTCGATGAACGCCTCGGGCCGGACCCGCGCCCGCGTCGTGCGGAGCCGGGATTCGGCAAGACGAGCCATCATCTCGGTCCGCCGGGTCTCGAGCTGCTGGACAGCCAGCGCCGCCGCCAGCGCCTTTCGGTGACTGCCGTAGACGATGGCAGCCAGGCCGATGCGCCAGGAGACGTCCAGGAAAGCGATGAAGGAGCGCACAGCGGCGGACTCGCTCCACCCGTGGAACGGCGCGTGGAGCCCCCATGCGTGACTCAACGCCACGGTCGCGGTCGCCACGGCCGCCGATCCGAGGAGGACGACGGCCGCGTAGGTCCAGGCCCGATGTCCCCACCTTGCCGATGCCTTCTCCGCGAGGAGAAAGCCAGGAACGAAGCAGACCGCCGCCAGGAACCACAGCAGCGTAAACCCTCCGAGCTTGATGGGAATCTTGGCGAGGGGAACATGCGGTGGCACGTAGGTCAGGAGGACAGCCAGGAACAACGCTCCCGCCATCACCAGCAGCGAGCGGAACGCGCCAGGAGTTGCAAGCGCGCCTGGGCGGGCCCCCGTCACGCGGCAAGCCTGGGCGTAAGAGGTAGACGGAGCGCGGCCCGGATACCTCGTGGCTCGTTCAGGCACAGGGTCAGCCTTGCCGCGTCGCCATAGCGGAGCGCCAGCCTGGAACGAACATTGGCCAGCCCCGTGCCGCCGCCGCTCCCGGGGGCCATGCCCGCGCCGGTATCGGCGACCGTGACCATCAGGGCAGGACCCGAGGCCTCGGCCCAGAGCTGGATGGTGCCACCCTCGAGCGAGGGGGCGAGCCCGTGCTTGATCGCGTTCTCGACCAGGGTGAGGAGCACCATGGAAGGGAGCTCGCATCGAAGGAGCTCCTCGGGGAACGAGATCTCGAAGCGGAGCCGCGGGCCGAACCGAGGCCGATGCAGCCGGAGGTACGCGCTCAGGAGCGCACGCTCCTGCTCCAGCGTGGTGCTCTCCGACCGGAGGCTGGGGAGTGACGTCTCGAGGTACTCGATGAGGTCCGTGAGCATCTCCAAGCCTGCCGCCGGGTCATTGCGTTGCAGCTGACGGACGTTGGCCAGCGTGTTGAAGAGGAAGTGTGGCTCGATCTGGGCCTCGAGCAGACGTGCACGGGCCTCCTGTAGCTCGACCTCGAGGCGGGCGTTGCCCTGCCGCGCCTCGTGCTCACGCGCCCCGGCACGGACAGCGCGACCATGGAGTTCCACCGCACCGGCCACCAGCGCGAACTTCAGCGAGATGGCGAGCGAACCGTGGATTGCGGTCCTCCAGTCGAGCGACACGTGGGTGAAGTAGAACGGGAGGCTGAGAGCGGCGGCGGCCGCGGAGTACAGCGCGAGACGAGGAAGTGACAGCGCTCGCCCGGCCACCATCCGCCGGCGCACCAGCAGGACGAGGACCAGCATGGGCAGGAATCCCAGGACGTCGAGTACGAAATAAACGGCCGCCGCGCTGAGCGAGAGCTGCCCCGCCAGGAAGTCCGGCGTGAGGTCGATCGCGCTGTCGAGCGCGGAAAAACCCAGGAGCAGCGCGACGTCGAGGCGCGTGGCCGAGGACGCGAATCTCCAGATGCGGCCCATTGCGAACCCCTGCGCCGTCCGATGACGGTCAGACTCTACCGCTTCGAACCATCGACGGGATGCGGCAACCGGGGCGCCGGACCCGGAGGGTGGATTCGCCCCCCACCTCGTCCATCAGGCCGGAGGAGGGGTTCGTCGGCCCGGAGCGGCTTCAGGTCGGGTCAGCCTCCAGGTCACCCGCGGAGGGGAGTACGCGTTCGACGGGGTGCCGCGAGCAGCCCTTCCGGAGGCGAAGAGCAGCTCCCCGTCCCTGCTGCCCGGCGCTCAGAGATGCCGGAACCGGTGGGCGTACGCCTGGCTCACGGGGATACGTTCCGGATGCTCCCGCAGGACAATCTCCGTTGTTCCGCCCGCGACCTTCCGCACCGCGAGGATGGCGCGGAGGTTCACCACGTAGCTCCGGTGCACGCGCCAGAACGCGTCGGGGTCCAGCTCCTCCAGCAGCTGCTTCAGCGGGCGGGAGACGAGGTGCTCGCGCTCGCGGGTGACCGCGGCCGTGTACTTGTGGTCCGAGCGGAAGAAGAGGACCTCGTCGGTGGTCACGAACCGGAGCTCGCGGCCTTCCAGCACGCTGATCCAACGGAGCCGCCGGCGGCCTTCCAGCGCCTTCCGCAGCTCTGCCAGTAGTGGCTCGAGCACCGCCGGAGTCTCCCCAATCCGCGCCTGGAGCCGCGCGACCGTCCGGCGAAGGCGCTCGACCGAGAGCGGCTTCACCAGGAAGTCGATCGCCCCTTCCTCGAACGCCGGGACCGCGTGCTCGTCGTAGGCAGTGATGAACACCACGTGACTCCGACCACTGGCGCGACGCGCGACCTCCAGCCCATCCATTCCGGGCATCGCCACGTCGAGGAAGAGGACGTCCGGGTGTTGCTCGTCGACCACCCGCGCGGCCTCGAGCCCATCATCGACCTCGGCGCAGATGTCCAGCTCGGGCCAGAGCCGCTCCAGCGCCTGGCGAACCTCTGCCCGGAGCGCGGGCTCATCCTCGGCGATGAGCGCGCGTGGCCTCATGGAGCGACCCTCGCCGTGGCGGCCCGCAGGCGTGAGATGAGCGCTTCCAGCCCCGCGCCTCCGGCAGCCGGGTCCTCGACGTAGGTACCGCGGAGCGCTCGGAGCTCGGCGATGAAGGCCTCCGGCCGTACGCGGGCGCGCGCGGCCTCCAGCCGCGATGACGCGAGGCGTCCCAGCATCTCGTTTCGTCGCGACTCCAGGGCCTGGACAGTCCGGGCTGCCTCCAGCCGTTCCCGGTGACCGGCATAGACGAAGGCCGCGAGGCCCATGCGCAGGAGGAGCACGCGAAATGCGTTGAACTCCGGCGCGACCGGCGAGCCGGGGGGCGCCCAGGCCTGCGCCGGAAAGCCGAGCCAGCCGCACAAAAGAATCGTGAGCGCTGCCACCAGCGCGGACCCCACCAGCACCAGGACCGTGTAGGGCACCGCTCGGCCCCGGGAAGTCGACGCCCGCTCGGCCAGGAGGAATCCCGGGACGAAGACGAGAACCGCGAGAATCCAGAGGAGCGCCCACGGAGTCAGGTGAATGGGGATCTGACTCGGCCGGACCCCATGCACGAGCTTCATGAAAGCCCTCTGGCCAACGAAGACGAGAAACAGCACCGCCCCCATGAGCAGCAGCGAGCGGGCGCTCCCGGGCGTCGATGTCTTGCTCTGGCGGGTGGTCGTCATGCGGTCGGGTGTCGGGCGAGGGGAATCCGGAGCGAGGCCTGCACACCTCGCGGCTCGTTGAGCGACAGCGTGAGTCCCGCGGCATCACCGTACCGGAGCGCGAGCCGAGATCGGAGGTTGGCCAGTCCGGTGCCCCCTCCCGTCCCGGCGCCCATCCCTGCACCGGTGTCCGCCACGCGTACCAGGAGCGCCTCGCCCGAGCTCTCGGCCGAGAGGCGGATGGCGCCGCCCTCCGGCAGCGGACCCAGCCCGTGCTTGAGTGAGTTCTCCACCAGCGTGAGCAGCATCATGGAGGGCAACTCGCAGCCGAGGAGTCCGTCAGGGAAGGTGATGTCGTACTGGAGGCGGTCGCCAAAGCGAGGACGATGCAGACGGAGGTAGGCGGCCACCAGCGCGCGTTCCTCGTCGAGGGTCGTTCGTTCCCTTTGCAGGCCGGGAAGCGATCGCTCCAGGTACTCGATCAGGTCGTCGAGCATCTCGAGCCCCGTCTGCGGATCGCTTCGCTGCAGCTGGCGGACGTTGGCCAGGGTGTTGAAGAGGAAGTGAGGCTCGATCTGGGCCTCGAGCAGTCGCGCTCTGGCCTCCTGCAGGTCGGTCTCGAGCCGCGCCGTCGCCTCCTTCATCTCGTGCGCGACGGCCTGGCCTCGGACGGCGCGCGCGTGCAGCTCGAGCGCACCGACCAAGAGGGCTGCCCGGGCCAGCCCTCCGAAGGCGTCCAGGGCCACGGCAGCGATCTCGTAGGGCTCCGGGTAGGTGGTGACGGCCGCCCCGAGCGTCGCGGCGATCCCGATTCCGAGCGCGAGGGGCCCAAAGGACAGAGAGCGTCCAGCGTCGGTCCGACGGCGCGCGTACCGGACCAGCAGCAGCAGCGGGACGAATTCGAGGACGCTCTGGATCAGGAGGCTCGGGACCCGGCCCGGCGGTATCCGCACGGTCATGAACACGCCCGCCGTGTCGATGGCCGCGCACCCGAGCAGCAGCGCGACGTCGCGCTGAAATACCGCCGAGGCGAGTCGTCTCCAGGCACGGCCCATCGCCATTCCCCCTGCCTTGCTGCGGGGCCGAGCTTATTCGGCTTGAGTGCGATGCGGCGCGTCGAACCGAGGCCCGAACCAATCCATCGCCCGGACCGCATCGCCTGTCGGGAATCCGCGGTCATTCGTCGGTTCCCCGCCCATCCCGCGGTTGGTGCGGTTCAGCGTTGCGCCGTCGGTCCCGGCGTCCAGGGGCCGGGGGAGGCGCGCATGATCCGGAAAGATGCAACTGAGATGCTCGTTGCCCGGGGTGGGTGGGTCGCCGGGTGGTCGGTGCTGCTGCTGGGCCTGGCTCTGGGCTGCGGCGGCGGGGTCTCGGGGGGAGACCAGAGCACGCAGGACGCGCTCGCGGCGGAGTCGCACGCCGGAGGGGCTCCACCCCAGGCAGTCGTGACGGTCTTTGCGTCGGGGCTCAACAACCCGCGCGGGCTCAAGTTCGGGCCGGACGGCGATCTCTACGTCGCCGAGGGAGGACTCGGCGGCTCCGACCTCCCGCCTTCGACCCCGGATTGCACCACGCCTCCCTCGGTGGGGCCGTACCACGGAAGCCCGGTGGGCTCGCGCATCTCGAGGTTCGATCGCCATGGCCGGCAGACGACGGTCGTCGACAACTTGCCCTCGAGTCAGACCAACGAGGCAACGGGGCATCTCGTGTCTGGCGTCGCGGACATCGCCTTCCTCGATGCTACGCTGTACGGGATCCTGGCGGGCGCTGGTTGCTCACACGGCGTTCCGGACATTCCCAACCAGGTCTTCCGTGTCCACCGCAACGGAAGTTGGTCGCTCGTCGCGGACCTGGGCGCCTTCCAGAGGGCCCATCCAGTCGCGAATCCGGAGCCGGATGACTTCGAGCCCGACGGCACCTGGTACAGCATGATCGCGGTTCACGGCGCGCTCTACGCTGTCGAGCCCAATCACGGAGAGATCGACCAGATCCGGACCAGCGGTCGGATCACCCGGCTCATCGACGTGTCGGCGAGCCAGGGTCACGTGGTGCCGACGGCCCTGACTTACCACCGCGGCAACTTCTACGTCGGCAACCTCTCGACGTTCCCGCAGGCCCCTGGGTCCTCGAAGATCTGGAAGGTCAACCCCGGGGGCCACATCAGCCTGCATGCCACCGGGTTCAACATGGTGCTCGGGCTGACCTTCGACCACCAGGGCCGGATGTACGTGCTCCAGGCGTCGGAGGCGCCGGTCCCCACGCCGAACACGGGCAGCGTGGTCCGGGTGAGCCGAGACGGCAGCAGCCGTACCACCATCGCCAGCGGGCTGTTCCTCCCCACCGGGATGACCTTCGGACCCGAAGGCGACCTGTACATCTCGAACGTCGGCTTCGGTCCTCCGCCGATCGGGCTCGGTCAGATCCTCCGGGTGCACCTGCCCCACGACGACCACGACGGCGATCAGGACCACCCGGGCGACGGGGACGACTGACCCGATGGGCCAGGAAGGGAACCGATCATGCGAAGGATCATGCTCTTTGTGGTCGCGGGGGTGCTGGGCTGCGGTGGCGGTGGCGGTGGCGGTGGCGGTGGCGACGGCGGCACCACGAACCACGCGCCCAGCGTGAAGGTGGACGCGGGACCCAGTCCGATCATCATGGGCCAGACGACACAGCTCTCGACGCAGGCCACCGACCAAGACAACGACACGCTGACCTATAGCTGGGCCCAGACCGCTCCGGCCTCCCCGCAGGGGACCTTCAGCTCACTGACCTCGGCCAACGAAGCCTGGACGGCGCCCACCGTCTCGGCGGCCACCCGCTTCACCCTGTTGGTCACCGTCTCGGATGGGCACGGCGGCACCGGCACCGGCCCCGCGACCGCCTACGCCAAGACGTCCACGGATCCATCCTTCCTCGCGGACGTCCAGCCCTTCCTGGTCGGGTGCTTTGGGAGCTGCCACACGGCGCCCACCGGGCGCCAGCCGCTGGCCGAGTACGCGACGCTGGTGAACACTCCAGCGGAGGTTGAGTGCCCGGGGGAGCTGCGGGTCAAGCCAGGCGACCCAGACAACTCCGTGCTCTACAAGACGATGTCCGGCGCAAGCTGTGGGAACCAAATGCCTCCCACCCCCCCGTACTCCGGCACGGACGACCTCGATTCGATCCGCACATGGATCTCGCAGGGGGCGCTGAACAACTAGCCGAACAGCTCGCGCACCTTCTCGAAGAAGGTCTTGGTCTGCGGATGCGTCTGCTCGCCGGAGAGCTCGGCGAAGCGTTCGAGCAGCTCCTTCTGCTCGGCGCTCAGGTGGGTGGGCGTCTCCACCAGGATGCGCACGTGCTGGTCACCGCGGCCGCCGCCGTGCAGGTGCGGGATGCCCTTCCCCTTGATGCGGAACACTTTGCCGCTCTGCGTCCCGGCGGGAATCTTCATCCGGTGCTTGCCGTCCAGGGTGGGCACGTCGAGCTGGGCTCCGAGCGCGGCCTGCACGAAGGACACCGGCACCTCGCACAGCACCTCGGTGTCCTCGCGCACGAAGATGGGGTGGTCCTTCGCGTGGACGACCACGTAGAGGTCGCCGGGCGGGCCCCCGCGCTCTCCCGGCTCGCCCTCGCCGGCGACGCGGACCCGCGTCCCGGTGTCCACACCGGGGGGAATCTTGACCGTGAGCGTGGTGTGCCCGTCGATGCGCCCCGACCCGCGGCAGTGCATGCAGGGCGTGCTCGCGGTCTGCCCCGAGCCGCCGCACGTGGTGCACGGCCGGCTGACCGAGAAGAAGCCCTGCGTGTAGCGGAGCTCGCCTGCTCCCCCGCAGGCCGGGCAAGTACGCACCCGCTTGTCCGCGCTTCCCGTTCCCTCGCAGGGCTCGCAGCGCTTCGGCTTGGGGATGCGGACCTGCACCTCGGAGCCGAACGCCGCCTCCTCGAAGGTGACCTCGAGGTTGTAGCGGAGGTCCGCGCCCCGGCTCCGTCCGCCCCGCCGCGCGCGGGTGGCGCCGAAGATGTCGCCGAAGATCTCTCCCAGCACCTCGTTCAGGTTCGAGGGATTGAACCCGCCGAAGCCCTCGAAGACGTTGCCGCCGTGCCCGAACCGGTCGTAGCGGGAGCGCTTCTCCGGATCTGAGAGGACCTCGTAGGCCTCCGAGGCTTCCTTGAAGCTCTCTTCCGCCTGGTGGTCTCCGGGGTTCCGGTCGGGGTGGTACTGCAGGGCCAGCTTCCGGTACGCGGTCTTCAGCTCCGCCGCCGTGCACTCCCGCGCCACACCGAGGACCTCGTAGTAATCCCGCTTGCTCGCAGTGGCCGCCATCCGTCCTTGCTCAACCCTTCATCGCCACAGGGGATTCTCGCCCCGGGCTCGCAGGGCGGCGGGAGCATAATGCAGCGGCGTCGCCGGGCAACGCGCGTGGGGCGCTACACCAACCAAATGCGGTTGGGCTGGACGTCCATGTCCCGGAGCCGCCGGCGCAGGCGCCGGTCGATGCCCCCCCGCGAGGTCCAGCGAGGCACCACGAAGTGCAGCTCGGCCGAGTACAGGCGCGCGGCGCTGGCCAGGAGCGACCAGCGGCTGTCGTTCGCCGGGTCGTCCAGCTCCGAGGGGAGCACCACCTCGAGCAGCACCGGCGTCCGGGCGCGGTCCCCCTGCCGGCAGGTCATGTCCGGGCGCTGGTCCTCGAGCGTGCCGTTGAGCACCGCCGGTGCGGTGTGCCCCGGCAGCCGCGCCTTCACGTCCGAGTAGCCCAGGGTGCGGAAGAACTCGGCCATGAGCCACAGGAGGTGGCGGCGCGGGCCTTCGCCCAGCACCGGGGCGCACGCCTGCGGTGGCGCTCCCTCGGTCTCCGTCTCCAGGCGGCCTTCCAGCTTCATCCCGGAGCGGACGGTTTGAATCCCGGAGGATTCCGGCAATCCTTGACACGAGCACGCGCCGGAACGCATGGCTGGTCACCGGGCATGAACTCCACCCTGCGCCGGCTCCTCGGGCTCCTGCGCCCCTCGGCACGCCTCGTCATGGGCGCGGTGCTCGCTGCGGCGGTGAGCGCCGGGGCCGCCGCCGGCTACGCCTGGCTCATCGGGCCGCTGCTCCGGAGCGTGCTCCTCTCCGAGCGGGTGCACTTCTGGGGCCTGTACACCTCGCCGGATCGGGCCCGCTGGCTGCTTCCCGGGCTGCTGGTGCTGCTGGCGCTGGTCAAGGCCGGGGCCCAGCTGCTGCAGACCGGGTGGATGCAGGTGGCCGGCCAGCGCGCGCTCGCCCGCATGCGCTCGGACCTCTACGCGCACCTGCTCACGCTTCCCCCGGCCACCCACGACGCGCGGGCCGGGGGCGACGTGCTCAGCCGGCTCACCGCCGACGTGGCGCAGGTGGAGTTCGCGGTGACGCAGGCGCTCACCAGCTGGGTCCGCGACGCGCTCCAGCTCCTCGCGCTGCTCGCGGTGTGCCTGGTGCTCGACTGGAGGCTCTTCGCCCTGAGCTTCGTGGTCTTCCCCGCGGCGCTGCTGCCCATCACCCGCTTCGCCCGGGCGGTGAAGAAGACCGCGCGCGCCACGCAGGGCAGCCTGGGGAACCTCACCGCCCTGGTCGGCGAGCAGCTGCACGCGCTGCCGGTGGTCCAGGCGTACGGGATGGAGCCGCGCGTCCGGACCACGTTCGACGCCGAGCAGGCTCGCTACCTCCGGGAGATGGACCGCTCGCTCCTGCTCCGCGGGGCGGCGAGCCCGTCCATCGAGCTGCTGGGCATCACCGGGCTGGCGCTTGCGCTGGCGGTGGGCGCGCGGGCGGTGCGCGCCGACGCCTCGCTCGCCAGCCATCTGATGTCCTACGTGGGCGCGGTGCTGCTCATGTACGGCCCGTTGAAGACGCTCTCCTCCACCGTCACCCAGGTCGTCGCCGGCCTGGGCGCGGCCGAGCGGGTGTTCGAGCTCGAGGACCGGAACGTCCCACCCGACAGGGGAGATGCCGCGCCTCCGCTCCGCCGCGCGCTGAGGCTGGAGGACCTCCGCATCCGGTACGGCGAGGTGGAGGCGCTCCGCGGGCTCACCCTCGAGCTTCCCGCAGGGAAGACGGTGGCCCTGGTGGGCGCGTCGGGCGCGGGCAAGACCACCGTCTTCTCGGCCCTGCTGCGGTTCGTCGACCCATCGGGCGGGCGCATCCTCTGGGACGGCCAGGACGTGAAGAGCTACACCCGGGCCTCGGTGCGCGCGCGCATCGCCTGGGTGCCGCAGGAGCCGGTCCTCTTCGCCGGCTCGGTGCGCGATGCGGTCCTGGTGGGAAGGCCCGACGCCACCGACGCCGAGGTGTGGAGCGCGCTCGAGCGGGCCCACGGCGCCGAGTTCGTCCGCGCCTTGCCGCAGGGCCTGAACACGCAGGTGGGCGAACGCGGTGCGCAGCTGAGCGGCGGACAGAAGCAGAGGCTGGCCATCGCCCGGGCGTTCGTCCGGGAGCCTTCGCTGCTCCTGCTGGACGAGCCCACCAGCAGCCTAGACGCGGCCAGCGAGGCGCTGGTGCAGGCCGGGCTGGCCCAGCTGAAGGCGGGGCGGACCACGCTGGTCATCGCCCACCGTCTGTCGACGGTCCGCAACGCCGACCTCATCGTCGTGCTCGAGGCAGGCCGGGTCGTCGAGCAGGGAACGCACGAGCAGCTGGTGGCGCACGGCACGGCATACCGGCGGCTCCTGGACCGGGGAGGCGCCGATGGCGCAGCGTGAACGGCGCGGCGGTGAGGGCTCCGGGTTCGTGCACCGCTTCGAGAGTCCCGAGGTGCTCGCCGAGCTGCTCGGCATCGCCGGCTCGCTGCTCGGCCCGGACGAGGTGCTGGAGCGCTTCCGGGCCGGCCGGGCCCGAGGGCGCCGGGGCCAGCGAGGTCATCCCCACGCTGTTCGCCGAGCCGCCGCGCTTCCCGCACCCGGACGTGGCCCGGCAGCTGTTCCAGAACCTGCTCGGGCTCTGGGACGCCTCCGCCTCGCCCGGCTTTCGCTTCTCCGGAGCGTCGGCGGCTGCACGGCCTCCCCGTCCTCGGACGGTGGAGCCCCCGGGTCCCCCGGGACCGGGCGGGCCGGGTGCGTCGTACGTGGACGCCGTTCGTGGGTGGCTGGCGACGGATCGGCGAGCCCGGGAGCGGCTGACCGATTCGTTCGAGAACCGGCAGGACGCCCTCCTGGGCTCCCTTGACGAGCGGGGGCTCTCGGACGAAGGTTGGGGGGTCCTCCGCCAGCTGGCGTTCGAGTTGCACGCCGTTCTCGAGCACGCAGATGGCGCCGCCCCGGCGTCGGTTCCGCCCGAGGCGCTCGAGGGCGACCCAGCGACGAAAGGCCCGGTGGAGCTGATCGGCCTCGTCGACCAGGCGTTCGCCCGTGCCGAGCAGGACGGCACAGGACCGGTGCCGGAGGCGGAACGCGAGACGGTTCGCACCCTCGGCCGGCAGGTGCTCGGCGCCCTGTGGGAGGCGCGGGCCCGGAGGTGATGGATACCATGGTGAAGGACGACGACGACGGCGGCGGCTTCACCGGGAAGCGCAACAAGAGCTGGCGGGAGATCGACGCCCGGCGCGGCAAGAGCAAGTACCACTCGCGCCAGGACGACCCCGCGCAGCAGCGCATCGAGCGCAGCGCGACGTACACCCGGTACAAGCAGGCCGCGGACGCGCTCTTCACCGGGGGCGCTCTCCCGGAAGGCCTGGCCAAGACGTTCGACCCGGACGGCAAGCGCCAGGCGCAGAAGGAGGCCATGGCCAAGCTCCGCGAGCTGCCCGACCGGAAGGCCTGGGCCCAGGGCGTGCTCGAATACCTCGAGAAGTACCCGGAGCTGCCGGACGACCCGTACTTCCTCGACTCGCTGCTGGACCATCCCCGTGAGCGCGTGGTCGGGCAGGCGCTGGGAAAGCTCGAGGGGATGCAGGAGGCCGGGACGCTCAAGGCCAAGCTGCCCAAGAGCCTCGACCAGCGGCTGAAGGCGCTGGAGCTGACCAGCATGGATCCGGACCTGCAGCAGCGGGCCCGGGTGTTGCGCGAACAGCTGAGGGCGTGAGCGCCGGCTGGTCGATTCGCCCCGTCCGCCGCGACGACGCGCCGGCCCTGCACCGGATGCGCGAGGAGGCGGGCTGGGAGGCGGAGAAGGTTCCCGGGTGGATCGCCGCGTCCCTTTCCGGTGAGCGACCGACGTGGGTCGCCGAGCTCGCGGGGGAGACGGTGGGGATGGTCAGCCTCGAGCTGACGGACCCCGACCCCGAGGTCGCGGACGGCAGAGAGGTCGCGGCAGTGACGAGCCTCTCGGTGCTCGCCAGCGCCGGACGCCGGGGCATCGGCCGCGCGCTGACCGTCTTTGCCGAGGCTCAGGCCCGCGCCCGGGGTGTCCGGGTGCTGACGCTCAACACCCGCCCGACGAACGCGGCGGCCGTCGCGCTCTACGAGGGCCTCGGCTACCGGGCCTGGAAGCAGGAGGAGCGCCCCTGGGGGCTCGCGATCTTCCTCCGGAAGTCACTCACCCCTTGACAAGGTGACGGATCCGTGACGATTTCCGCCCGAGCCGGTGAAGGAAACCGGCGGCCAGGCGTTCGTTTGGCCGCAGTCCGGGGGGACACCACACACGCTCGCACCCACGCTCACCCGACGGTAGGTCGGTCGGGCGGCGGTGCGAGCAGTGCCACGCGGAGAGCGGCGCGGTGGCGCCCATCGGCCCGAAGACCCACTGGCTGAACGCCGACTACGCTTACCCCGAGGGTACCGAGAACCAGCTCACCCACTGGTCGCGGATCGGCATCCTCTCCGGGGCACCGGATCCGGCGAACGCGCCGAGGCTGCCGGCGGCGGCCGATCCGGACGCGGGCACGGTGGAGCAGCGCGCGCGGTCATACCTCGAGGCCAACTGTGGCTTCTGTCACAACCCCACCGGGAACGCGCGGGCGAGCGGCCTCTACCTCCGGGCCGACGTGACCGACCCGAACCAGCTCGGGATCTGCAAGCGTCCCGTCGCCGCGGGCCCCGGTGCTGGAGGACGCCCCCACGACATCACGCCGGGCAGCCCGGACGCGTCGGTCGTCACCTACCGGATCGAGTCCACCTCGCCGGCTTCGGCGATGCCGCAGATCGGCCGGAGCGTGGTGGACACCCACGGTGTCGCGCTGATCAACCAGTGGATCAGCGAGATGTCCGGCACGTGTGACTGAGGGGGCGCTCTCGCGGCGCTGACCCAGCAGCCGTTCCCGGGGTCGGCCAGGAGCGTCCTCGACAACCGTGGACTGTCCAGCGGACAGCCGGAGATGCACCCGGCCCTCGCCGGTTGCCTGCAGACCGGGGATCGGGCAGAGCACTGCCCCTCATGTTCGTCGCCCTGGCCCGCGCCGTCTCCCGGCATCGCCTGCTGGTCCTCGCCGGCACCCTCGCGGTGCTGGTGCTGGCGGCGCTGAGCCTGCTCCGCGGCGGGAGCCTCACCAGCGGGACCATCGAGGGGACCGAGTCCGTCCGGGCGGCGGCGCTGGCCCGCGGTGCCGCCGCTGCCGACACCGACACCAGCGTCGTGGCGCTCTTCACTCACGCCTCGCTCCCGGCGACGGACCCGGTGTTCCAGGGAGCGCTGGGGCTCCAGCTGGAAAAGGTGAGCGACCGGCCCGAGGTGGAGGGCGTCGTCTCCCTGCTCAGCGCGCCCGAGCAGGCGCGGGCGCGCTTCATCTCCCGGGACGGAAGGACCGCGCTGGTGCTGGTCCGGCTGAAGGGCGAGGAGAAGGCGGCGGTTCGCGCCTTCCCGGCGGTGAAGGCGGCGCTGCGCGACGGGCCCTTCCAGGTCGCGGTCACCGGGAAGCCGGCGTTCCTCACCGACCTCAACGCCGAGCTGGAGGGTGACCTGCTCCGCGCCGAGCTCCTCTCCTTCCCGCTCGCGCTGGTGGTGCTGATCTGGGTGTTCCGGACCCTGGTCGCCGCGCTGCTCCCCCTCGTGGTCGGCGGGCTGGCGGTGCTGGCCGGTGTGGCGGCGGTGCTCGCGCTCTCGCACCACCTGGACATGGCCCAGTACACGCTCAACGTGGTGACCCTGATCGGCCTCGGGGTGGCCATCGATTACTCCCTGTTCATGGTCAGCCGGTTCCGGGCCGAGCTGCTCGCGGGCGCGACGGTGGAGGCCGCGCTCGAGCGGACCGTGGACACGGCCGGGCGGGCGGTGGCGTTCTCCGGGCTCGCGGTCGCCGTCGGGCTGTCGGGGCTGCTCTTCTACCGGGGCTCCTTCCTCGCGGCGATGGGGCTGGGAGGCGCGATCGTGGTGGCGTTCGCGGTCCTCTTCGCGCTCACCACCTTGCCGGCGCTGCTGGGCTGGCTCGGCCCGCGGGTGGACCTCGGCCGGGTGCCGCTTCCGGAGTTCGGGCTCCGTCCGGGGATGTGGCGCCGGCTGGCGAGCTGGGTGATGGACCATCCCCTCCGGGTGCTCGTGCCCACCCTGGGCTTCATCGCCCTGCTGGGCTGGCCTTTCTTCCGCCTCCAGACCGCCGGGACGGACATCACCGCGCTGCCCGAATCGGCCGAGTCTCGCCAGGGAGCGGGGGCGCTGGCGCGTGCCTTCCCCGAGCAGGCCGCGACGCGCATCCTGGTGGCGGTGAGGTTCCCCGGCCCGCCCTTCACGCCCGAGCGGGTCGGAGCGCTCTACGACGCGACCCGGCGCTGGGCGAAGGTTCCCGGCGTCCTGGGCGTCGAGAGCATCGTGGACCTCGACCCGAACGTGACCCGCGAGCAGTACCTCCAGCTCGCCAGCGCGGGGCCGGCGTTTCGCCCGCCGGAGTTCGCGCAGGCGGAGGCCGCGTACCTGCACGACGACGTGGCGGTGGCGGTGGTGCTCACCTCGGCGCCGGCCTCGAGCCCGGAAGCCCGGCGACTGGTCCTGGCACTGCGGCAGGACCGCACGGTGGGGGATGGGCAGGCGCTGGTGGGAGGGCAGACCGCGAGCGACGTGGACTCCACCGCCTTCATCCTCGGACGGGCGCCGCAGGTGGTGGGCTTCGTGGTGCTGGTCACCCTGGTGGCGCTCTTCGTCCTGCTCGGCTCGGTGTTGCTCCCGATCAAGGCGGTGGTGATGAACTTCCTCTCCATCGCCGCGAGCTTCGGGGCGCTGGTTTGGATATTCCAGGAAGGTCACCTTCGCTGGCTGCTCGACTTCCAGCCCGGCCCGCTCGAGCCGGCGCTCCCGGTGCTCCTCTTCTGCACCCTGTTCGGCCTGTCGATGGACTACGAGGTCCTGATGCTGTCGCGGATGCGCGAGGAGTGGATCCGCACCCACGACAACCGGCACAGCGTGGCCGAGGGGCTGGAGCAGACCGGGAGCCTCATCACCAGCGCCGCGGCGATCATGGTCGCGGTGTTCGCCGCCTTCGCCCTGGCCCGCATCCTGGTGGTGAAGGCGATGGGGGTGGGGATGGCGATCGCCGTCGCCCTCGATGCCACGCTGGTGCGCGTGCTGATCGTCCCTGCCACCATGCGCCTCTTCCGGGACGCGAACTGGTGGGCGCCGCGGGCACTGCAACGGCTGACCCTGGCGGCACACGGAGAGAGGAGCACCCCATGAACACCGCCCTGGTCGCGCTGGCTGCCCTCTCGTTGCTCCTCCTGGTCGAGGGGCACGTGCGGCTCAGCCGCGTCCTCGCCCGGCGCCCGGCACCGCCTCCGTTCCCGGCGACCGCGCCCTCCATCACCGTCATCCGTCCGGTGAAGGGGCTGGACACCGGGGCGGAGGACAACACCCGCGCCGTTCTGGAGATGGACTACCCGGGGCAGCTCGAGCTGCTCTTCGTCGTCGACTCGGCGGAGGATCCGGCGTACCCGGTCATCCAGCGCCTCATCGCCGAGCAGCCCACCAGCGCCCGGCGGGTGGAGGTCCTCTTCTCCGGCTCGCCCCCGCAGGGCTGCACCGGGAAGCTGAACGCGATGCTGGTGGGCGTTGCCGCGGCCACCGGGGAGCTGCTGGCCTTCAACGACTCGGACAGCCGCCCGACGAGAGATCTTCTGGGCCGGCTCGTCTCCGAGCTGCTCGCCCGGCCCGACTGCGGCTGCACCTTCGTACCGGTGGTGGGCTCGGCCGATGCCCCCACCGCCGGCGACGTGGCCTACGGGCTGCTGATGAATGCCTGGTATGGCCCCACCGTCGCCTGGGCCGCCGAGCCGAGAGGCGAGCTGGACTTCATCATGGGGCAACTCATGGTGTGCCGGCGCCAGGCTCTCGACGCGGTGGGCGGGGTCGGCGTGGCCGAGGGCCAGTTCGTCGACGACATGTTCATCGGCCGTGCGCTGTGGAGGGCGGGCTGGAAGAACGTGGTCATCGAGGCGCCGATGCGGATCGTCATCGGCGGCATGGGCCCCTTCGAGTTCTTCCGGACCTTCCGCCGGTGGATGCTCTTCGGCGAGGGGGGCCTGTCCTTTCGCTTCACCTGGCCCAACTGGGTGCGCGGCATCGCCTGCTGGATCGCCTGGGCGGTGCTGTGCGTCGCCCTCGCCACGGGGAATCTCGCCGCCGCGTCCCTGGCGCTGGTCTCCATCGGCTTCTCGGTCTGGACCCAGGCTTCGCTGCAGCGCGCGTCCCGGGGCCCGCGCATCGCCCTGCACCAGCTCTGGGTTCCGGCGGTCCTCCCGCTGCTGGCGGGGGTGGTGGCCCTCGCCGCCCGGGTCGACCGGCGGGTCGACTGGCGAGGCCGGAGCTACGAGCTGGACGGCGAGGCGCGGCTCGGGGCGAGCGGCTCGCCTGCGGCAGGGGCGTGAGGCGCCGGGAGCGCGAGGAGCCGGTCCTCGACCGCCCCGGCCATCGCAGTGCGGAGGTGCGGGAGGGCCGAGGCGACCAGGAGGGTTCCGGCGCGAATCGCCCGGTGCGGACCCCGGACCGCGCGCACCCCGCCGGAGCCCAGCGCAACCAGCCCGTGCGCCACGACCCGCGCGTACTCCCGCGCCATGACCGACATGCGGGTCTCGCGCGTGGAGAGCAGGGTCATGGAGATCCGCGTCCCGGTGGGCGAGCGCTCCCAGTAGCGGAAGAGCCCGCTGCGGAGCGCCGCCATCTCGGTGGTGTCGCTGCAGAAGGCCTCGTACAGCGCCGAGGCCAGGGCGATGCGGGTCCGGTTCGCCGGCCGGCGCGCCCGGGCGTAGGCGGCGAGCGCCAGGGGAACGTCGTTGCTCGCCTCGCTCATCGCGCGGTGGAGCACACGGGCATCGCGCACCGCCGAGGCCATGCCGCTGGCGCTCAAGGGATGGCAGCAGCCCGCGGCGTCACCCACCAGCACCACGTGACCCTGGTAGACGTGGTCCATGATGCGGGTGTCGTTCGAGGCCACCAGCGGCGGCTCCCGCTGCAACGCATCGAGGACCGCTTGCCGCAGCGGCTCGGAGACTCCGGAGAGGATCGCCGGCTCGGTCCGGACCCGGTCGGGCGCGGAGCCGAGCGGCAAGTCCAGCATCACCCGGGCCCGGGTCTCCGAGATGGGGTAGGCCAGCACCGGCGCCGGTCCGCCGATGAAGAGGTGCCCGCGACCACGGTGCGGGAGCTTCGCCGCGTCCACCAGCACGCCGACCATCGTGGAGAGCCGGTGGTGCCGCTCGGCGATGCCCAGGGCGCGCCGGAGCGGCGAGGCCCGCCCGTCGGCGGCGACCAGCAGCCGGGCGCGTACTCGCTCGGAGCGCCCCTCGTGCGAGAGGGTGGCCTCCACGCCGTCCGGACCGTCCGAGAGCAGGCCGACCCGGGTCTTCCGGCGGACCTCGACATCGCCCCGCCTCTCGAGGATGTCCAGGAGCGGAGCGATCAGCGCGTGGTGCTCGATGCCCAGCCCGCGGTTGCCAGGGCCGTAGGGGAGCAGCGCGGTGCGGTCGTCGTCCACGACGGCGAACCCGATGATCGGCGCGCCGCCGAAGCGCAGAGCCTCGGAGAAGCCGAAGGCGGTCAGCTCCTCCACACCCACCGGATGGAGCAGCTCGCCAGCCAGCTGCTTCTTGCGGTCCTGGCCCGCATCGGCCAGCAGGGTGCGCAGGCCCAGCTGAGCCATGGCCGCGGCGGTGGTACACCCCGCGGGGCCACCTCCAGCGACCAGCACATCGACTTCCAGCAAGGCTGCGATTCCTCCCCGGCCCTTCTTCGGGCCTTCTTATAGAGTGCGCCCCGCCTCGGCGCATCTTCCGTGGTGTTCCACTGGGTGTCTCGTGACTGGACCCGAAGACTTCTGCCGTCGCGCTCTGCCGGAGGTATCTCGCACCTTCGCGCTCAACATCCCGGTCCTCCCCGCACCGCTGGACCTGGTGGTCACCGTCGCCTACCTACTCTGCCGCATCGCCGACACGCTCGAGGACGAGGCCCGAGGACAGGTGTCGGAACGCGCCGAGCTGTTTCACACGCTCGGACGACTGGTGAAGCTCGAGCCCGGCTGGGAGGAGCGGGCGGCAGAGTTTGCGCGCCGCTCGGTCGCGGCGCTCCGGACCTCGGCCCCTTCCGCCGAGGTCCAGCTGGTCCAGGGAACGCCCACCGTCCTGGAGGCCATGCGCGGGCTGCCCGACTGGACCCACCGCCACATCGCCGCCTGCGTGGGCGAGATGACCGACGGAATGGCCCAGGTGATGGTGGATCTCGACGGCGGGGCGCCCCAGGGGCTGCCGGATCTCCGGGATACCCTGCAGTACTGCTACTACGTCGCAGGAACGGTTGGGGTGATGCTCACCGGGCTCTTCGTCGACGGCTTCGACTCGGTGCGGCCCCGCGGCTCCGAGCTCGAGCCGCGGGCACCGGCGTTCGGGCGGGCCCTCCAGCTCACCAACATCCTGAAGGACATCCGCGAGGATCTGGACCGCGGCTTCTGCTGGCTGCCGCGCACGGTGATGGCCAGGCACGGGCTCTCGCCGGGCAACCTCGTCCACCCCGAGCGCCGGAACGCCGCGGTGGCCATGCTCGATGATCTGGTCGCGGTGGCCCGCCGCGAGTGCGACGTGTCGTTCGAGTACTCGCTCCTCTTGCCGCGCTCGGAGCCCGGGCTGCGACTGTTCTGCCTCTGGCCGCTGCTCTTCGCCTTGCGGACCCTGGGGGCGCTGGCGCACAACCCGGCGGTCTTCGAGCCCGCTCCGGTGAAGATCGACCGGCAGACCGTGATGCGGATCATGGTCCTCACCCGCGAGAGCGTCGGCGACGATCGGGCGCTGGAGGCGCTCTATGCCGAGTGTGCCCGCGGCCTCCCCGAGGCGCGCGCCACATGACGGCCCCGAGGACCCGCGCCGACCCCTCCCCCGTCGACCGGGGGCTGGAGGTGCTCGCCGCCACCCAGGACCCGGGCGGCTCCTGGAAGGGGGACTACGGCGGACCGCTCTTCCTGGTGCCGGTGTACGTGGCGGGGCTCGAGCTGCTCGGGCGCCCCCCGGATGAGGCGACGCGGGACGGTTTCATCACCTACCTGCGGGGCCACCAGAACGCGGACGGCGGCTGGGGGCTCGACGTCGAGTCGCACAGCCACGTGTTCACCTCGGTGCTGGTCTACGTGACCCTTCGGTTGCTCGGCGTCACGGCGGAGGACCCGCAGCTGCAGCGGGCGCGGGCGTGGTTCCTGCCGCACGGCGGACCGCTGTCGAGCGGCTCGTGGGGAAAGTTCATCCTTTCGATGCTCGGACTCTACGAGTACCAGGGCCTGGTCCCGGTTCCGCCCGAGCTGTGGTTGCTCCCCGAGTCGCTGCCCCTGCACCCCTCGAAGCTCTGGTGCCACTGCCGGATGGTGTACCTGCCGATGAGCTGGCTGTACGGGCGGCGGGTGCGGGCACGGGAGACGCCGCTGCTCGCGGCCATTCGCCGGGAGATCTACGCCCAGCCCTACGAGACGGTGGACTGGCCTGCGGCGCACGAGCGGGTGGCGGAGACCGACGCCTACACTCCGCGGACCTCGTACCTCCGGGCGGCGAACGGGGTGCTCAGGCTGTGGGAGCGGTTCGCGCCGGCGGGCGCGCGCGAGCGGGCGCTGGCGGTGGTCCTCGACCAGATCCGCCGCGAGGATCAGGCCACCAACTTCATCTGCATCGGGCCGATCAACAAGGTGCTGAACACCGTGGTCTGGCACCTGGTCCGGCCCGGGGGGCCCGAGGTCGAGGCGCACGTGAAGCGCCTGCCGGACTACCTCTGGCGCGCGCCCGACGGGCTGAAGATGCAGGGCTACAACTCCTCGGAGCTCTGGGACACCGCGTTCGCGGTGCAGGGCATCCTCGCCACCGGCCAGGCCGAACGGATGAGGCCGGCGCTCGAGAAGGCCGCGCGCTACCTCGAGTCGAGCCAGGTGCTGGAGGACGTGCCGGAGATGGAGAAGGGCTTCCGGCACCGGAGCCGCGGCGGATGGCCGTTCTCCACCCGCGCCCACGGCTGGCCGATCAGCGACTGCACCGCCGAGGGCCTCAAGGCCTCGCTCCTGCTGGAAGCGGTGGGGATGAACCAGGTCCCCCGGGCGCGGCTGCGCGAGGCGGTGGAGGAGATCCTCTCGCTGCAGAACGCGGACGGCGGCTGGGCGACGTACGAGCTGCAGCGCGGGCCGAGGTGGCTCGAGGCGCTGAATCCCTCGGACGTCTTCTCCACCATCATGGTGGACGTCTCCTACGTCGAGTGCACCGCGGCGTGCGTCCAGGCCCTCGCGGCGTGGCGCGCGTTCGCCCCCGAGGACGCGCGCCGGCTCCAGCAGCCCATCCGCAGCGGCGAGCGCTTCCTCCGCAAGGTGCAGCGCGCCGACGGCTCGTGGGAGGGCAGCTGGGGGGTGTGCTTCAGCTACGGCGCGTGGTTCGGCACCGCGGGGCTCGTCGCGGCGGGAGCGCGGCCGGACGACCCGGCGCTCCGGCGGGCGGCGGAGTTCCTCGAGACACGGCAGCGGCCCGACGGGAGCTGGAGCGAAACGCTCGAGTCCAACCGGCAGCGACGCTGGGTGGACGGGCCGCGCGGGCACGCGGTGCAGACCTCCTGGGCACTGCTGGCGCTGGCGGCGTGCGGCCGGCGCGACTCCGAGGCGGTGCGACGGGGCGTGGCCTGGCTCCGCGCGCAGCAGGGCGAGGACGGCCGCTGGCCGGACCAGCCCATCACCGGAGTCTTCAACCGGACCTGCGCGGTCCACTACGACATCTACCTGCGCCTGTTTCCGGTCTGGGCGCTGGCGGTGTGCGGCTAAACCCGGTTCCTCGCCAGGGCCTGGACGCACTTCGCTGCACCGGGGGGACATCCGGCCGGGGACCATGAAAGCGTTGGGAGCCGAGAGCGTCGTGTCTGCCGACCCTCGCGAGGACCTCCCGTGACGCGTTCCTTGATTGCCGTTCCTGCTGCCGCCCTGCTCGCCTGTGCCAGTGGGCCCACCCCCACCCCTCCGGCCGCCGGAACCCCGGTGGCGGGTCCTGACACCCCCCGGACGGCCCCGCTGGTGCAGCCGCCTCCGCTCGAGGAGCTTCCGGTGGGCGCCGCCGCGGCGCGTCTCTCCGGACCCGCCTCGGAGCTCACCGCCGCGTGCAAGGACGCCATCGCCAGAGCCCGCGCCGGATTGGAAGCCCTGAAGGCCACGCCGGCGCCCAGGGACACGCTGGCCACCCTCACCGGGTACGACGATGCGACCGCAGTGATCAACGACCTCGACTTCCAGGCCGAGCTCGCCCGACAGGCCAGCCCCGATGGCGAGATGCGCAAGGCCGGGGAGGAGTGCGACCGGCAGATCCAGGCGCTCGGCACCACCATCTATCAGGACCGCGCCCTCTACGACGTGCTGTCGGGGCTCGATCTCTCCGCTCAGGACGGGACCACCGTCTGGTGGATGAAGCGCGACCTCCTCGAGTTCCGACGTGCCGGCGTGGACCGCGACGACGCCACCCGGGAGAAGGTCCGCCAGCTCAGCGACGAGGTGGTGGCCATCGGTCAGGAATTCGATCGCAACATCCGTCAGGGCACCAAGACCGTCTCCTTCACCCCCGCCGAGCTGACCGGATTGCCCGAGGACTTCCGGAAGGCGCACCCGCCAGGTGCGGAGGGGATGATTGCGCTCACCACCGATTATCCGGACTACCACCCGTTCATGGCCTACGCCCGCGACCGCAAGGCCCGGGAGAAGTTCTGGCGCGCCTCCAACACCCGCGCCTCGCCCGCGAACGTGGAGGTGCTCTCTCGTCTGCTCGTGAAGCGGTACGAGCTGGCCACGGTTCTCGGCTACGCGAGCTGGGCCGACTACACCACTGAGAACAAGATGATCGGGACCGGCCGCGCCGCATCGGAGTTCGTGGACCGGATCTCCCGGGCGGCGGCCGAGCGTTCCCGCAAGGAGCTGGCCCGGGTGCTGGCCCGCGAGCGCAAGGACATCCCCGCCGCGACGCAGGTCGCCTCGTGGGACTACGGCTACTACTCGGACCGGGTGAAGAGCGAGCAGTACCGCTTCGACGCCAAGGCGGCTCGTCCCTACTTCGAGTTCGATCGGGTGCTCCACGGAGTGCTGGACGTCTCCGGCCGCCTGCTCGACCTCTCCTACCGTCCGGTCGAGGGAGCCACCGTCTGGCATCCGGAGGTGCGGGTGTACGACGTCATCGCCGGACCGTCCTTCGGAGAGCGCGCTGGACGCTCCCTGGGCCGCATCTACCTCGACCTCCATCCCCGGGAGAACAAGTACAAGCACGCCGCGATGTACGGGGTGGTCTCCGGTCAGGCTGGGCGTCGGCTGCCGGAGGGTTCGTTGCTCTGCAACCTCCCTCGCTCGGGCGGACTCATGGAGTACGACGACGTCCGGACGCTGTTCCACGAGTTCGGCCATCTGGTGCACCACATCGTCGGCGGGCACACCCGCTGGGCGGCGAACTCCGGGGTGCGCAACGAGCAGGACTTCGTCGAGGCACCCTCGCAGATGCTCGAGGAGTGGATGCGCGACCCCGGCGTGCTCCAGAGCTTCGCCCGCGAGGTGAAGACCGGGAAGCCCATCCCGGCGACGATGGTGAAGCAGCTCCGCGCCGCAGAGGAGTTCGGGAAGGGCGTCGACGTGCGTCAGCAGATGTTCTACGCCGCGACCAGCCTCCACCTCTACGATCGCGACCCCCGAACGCTCGAGCTGACGCCCTTCGTCGCCGACATCCAGTCGCGCTACGGGCCGTTCCCCTTCGTGCCCGGGACCACGTACTACACGGCCTTCGGCCACCTGAACGGGTACAGCGCCGTTTACTACACGTACATGTGGTCGAAGGTCATCGCCAAGGACCTGTTCACCGCGTTCCAGGCGACGGGGATGTTCGATCCGGCCACGGCCCGGCGCTATCGCGAGAACATCCTCGAGCCGGGCGGCGGAAAGCCTGCCAGGGTGCTGGTGGCGGACTTCCTCGGACGCCCCTATGACTTCCGGGCCTACGAAGCGTGGCTCAAGGAAGGGGACTCGCCGCCGAGGCGGGCTCCCGGATCCGCGCCGGCGGGCTCGGCACGAATGGTGAGGTGAGCAGGCCTCGCCGGACGCGATGTGGCAGAGTGCCGCGCTCTCCGCTCTCCCCAAGGAACTCGACGGATGCGCCTCGCCCTCTCCCTCGCCACGCTCACGGTCCTTGCCTGTTCCACCGGCCCGAAACCAGCGCCCGCGCCCTCGACCGGGGGCGCCACGACGGCCGCGCCCGCACCGGTGAAGGCGCCGCCGCCGCTCGACGAGGCGGTGGGGACCGCGGCCGCCCGCATCTCGGGGCCCGTACCGGCGTTCACCGCCGCCTGCCAGGACGCGATGGCCCGCACCCGCGCCGGACTGGAGGCGGTGAAGGCCAGCCGGCCGCCCCGGGACACGGTGGCCGCGCTCACCGGCTACGACGACGCGCTGGCCGCCATCAACGACCTGGACGCGCAGTCGGAGCTGGCGCGGCAGGGCAGCCCGGACCCGGCGATGCGCAAGGCGGCCGAGGAGTGCGACCGGCAGATCCAGGCGATGTTCACCGCCATCAATCAGGACCGCGCGCTCTACGACGTGCTCTCCGCGCTCGACCTCTCCGGCCAGGACGGCACCACGCGGTGGTGGATGACCCGCGACCTGCGCGAGTTCCGCCGCGCCGGCGTGGACCGTGACGACGCCACCCGCGAGAAGGTGCGGGCGCTCAGCGACGAGCTGGTGGCCATCGGGCAGGAGTTCGACCGCAACATCCCCGCCGACGTGAAGAAGGTCGCCTTCGCTCCGGCCGATCTCGCCGGACTGCCGGCCGACTTCCTCGCCGCGCACCCGCCGGGTCCGGACGGGAAGATCGTCCTCACCACCGACTACCCGGATTACTTCCCGGTGCGGAGCTACGCCCGGAAGGCCAGCACGCGCGAGGCCATGTTCCGGGCCTTCCTGACCCGGGCGGCCCCCCAGAACATCGCGGTGCTCGAGCGGCTGCTGGTGAAGCGGCAGGAGCTGGCCCGGACGCTCGGGTACGCGAACTGGGCGGACTACGTGACGGAGAACAAGATGATCCGCACCGGCAAGGCGGCCTCGGATTTCATCGAGCGCATCACTGCCGCCTCCGGGGACCGCGCCGCCCGGGAGAAGAAGGTGCTCCTGGAGCGCAAGCGGAAGGACCTCCCGGGAGCGAAGGCGCTCGACCCGTGGGACATCGTCTACTACGGCGAGCGGGTGAAGGCGGAGCGCTACCGGTTCGACGCGCAGCAGGCCCGGCCGTACTTCGAGGCGGGGCGCGTCTTCCAGGGCGTGCTCGACGTCTCGGGCAAGCTGTTCGACATCTCGTACCGACCGGTGGAGAACGTCATCGTCTGGCACCCGGACGTGCGCACCTTCGACGTCATCGCCGGGCCGTCGTTCGGGGACCGGGCCGGCAAGTCACTGGGGCGCATCTACCTGGACCTCCATCCGCGCGACGGCAAGTTCAAGCATGCCGCCCAGTTCACCGTCGTCTCCGGGCAAGCGGGGCACCGGCTCCCGGAGGGCGCGCTGCTCTGCAACTTCCCGAAGCCGGGCGGGCTGATGGAGTACGACGACGTGAGGACGCTGTTCCACGAGTTCGGGCACCTGGTGCACCACGTCCTCGGGGGGCACACGCGCTGGGCGGCGAACTCGGGCGTCCGGACCGAGCAGGACTTCGTCGAGGCGCCGTCGCAGATGCTGGAGGAGTGGGTGCGCGACCCTGGCGTGCTGCAGAGCTTCGCCCGGCACGTGAAGACCGGTCAGCCCATCCCGGCGAAGATGGTGGAGCAGCTTCGCATCGCCGAGGAGTTCGGAAAGGGCCTCGAGGTCCGACGCCAGATGTACCTGGCGGCGGTCAGCCTGCACCTGCACGACCGTGACGCGCGCGGGCTGGACTCCACCGCCGTGGTGGCCGAGTCGATGGAGAGGTACTGGACCTTTCCCTACGTGAAGGGCACCTACCAGCAGGCGTCGTTCGGCCACCTGAACGGGTACAGCGCCGTGTACTACACGTACATGTGGTCCCTGGTCATCGCCAAGGACATGTTCACTCCCTTCGCCAGCAAGGGCGTGTTCGATCGCGAGGCCGCGACGCGCTACCGCGAGCGGGTGCTGGAGCAGGGTGGAGGAAAGCCGGCCGCGGATCTCGTCGCCGACTTCCTGGGGCGGCCGTACGACTTCAGGGCCTACGAGGCCTGGCTCGACCGGGGAGCGCTCCCCGGCCGGGCGACGGGTCCGGCGCGCGCCGGTCCAGCGACGGTGCACTGAGCCGCCTGACGACACCCTGACTTACAGAGAGCGAAGGAAGGTGAGCAGCTGCTCCTGCGACTGGGGCGGGAGTGCATCGAACGCCTTCCGGGCTCCTCCCGCCTCTCCCTGGTGCCGGGCGATGGCCTCCCGGAGGGTGGACGAGAGCCCGTCGTGCATCAGCCGGCTCCGGGTGCGGAGACCCCACAGCGGCGCGGTGCGGATCCGGTTGGCGCTGGCGGCGAAGGTCTCCTGCATCCCGACGAACTGCGGGCCGTGGTGCTCCGGGACGGCGAGCACGATGCCGTCGCCCGACCCCACGTCGTGCGTCAGGTAGTCGCTGTAGGGATGGATGGTGCGGCTCCCCAGCGCCGGCGGGACACGGTAGTCACCGCCGAGGAGCGGCGTGCCGGCGGGCATGGTGGTGAGCGTCGGCGCGTGGCAGACCGCGCAGCCGATGGTCTCGAAGAGCGTCCCGCCGTTTCGCGCCTCGGGGGTGGCTGCCAGCCGCGCGTCCCGGGGCGGAGCCTTGGTGGCCCGGATGAAGCGGGCGAAGCGTTCCAGATCGGTGACCCCGGTCTCGTCGGGCCCGTCCTCCGGATCGGCCACCGAGTCGCAGAGCGAGGTGACGTCCACCGGCCGGAGCCGGCTGGTCACGCCCATCTCGTTCAGGTACGCGTCCGCGGAGAACGAGAGCAGGCTGGCGTGCTCCGACTTCCAGCCGAACCGACCGACACGGACGGTCCCCGGTGACTCGAGCACCGGCACCAGCATCGGCGTCCCGCACACGCCGAGCTCGGGCTGGCCGCACTGCCACCGCGCGATGGCCTGGAGCAGCTCGTCGGGCACCGCCTCGACGTAGCCGTCGCCGAGCAGGCTGATGGAGATCCGCAGGGCGCGGATGTCCTCTCCGTCGGGGAGGTGCTCCTGGGCGTCACGGTCCGGGAACTCGGCGCCGGGGCAGATCGCCTTGTCGTTGATCAGCGTCCTTCCACTGACGACGACGGTGCCACCTCCGATGCGGACCTCGGGAAAGTGGAACACACCTTGTGCGTCGCGGTGCCCGGCGCGGAGCTCGGTCACCTGGCTGCCACCACCGGCCACCGGGTTCTCGTGGCAGTCGCGGCAGGAGTGCGCGTTGTAGAGCGGCCCGAGGCCCGAGGAGATCTCCTCCTGGTCGTCGAAGGCGGCCTGGTCCGACCGGTGGGTGGCGAGATCCACCATCCCGTTCGGCTGGCCATCGAACGCCGCCGGCGCATCGCCCAGCTCCGGCGCCCGGGCAGGGGCCGGCTTGGGCACCGGGGCGTAGACCGGGGAGTAGGTCGCCGTCGGGGTGCAGGCGGCATAGACGAGGACACAGGTGAGCACCCACCGCATGGGGCACCTCCGTGGCGTCCGCGCTCCCCCACCCCAGACGCTGCGGGGGAGGTTCTACCCCTCCGGGCAGCGGACGGGCAAACGGCCCCCAGGAGGGATTGCCCGGGCGAGCTCGCTGCAGCCCGCACCGGGTCCCCGTCACGCGTTCGGCACGGCGCTCCGGACGCTCAGGCCCGCTTCTTCAGCTCGGCCTGGTGCTCGCCGATGAAGGCCCGGATGTCGTCGGCCATGTCGAGCAGCTTCAGCCACTGCTCCTGGTACAGCGTCACCGGGAAGCGTCCGAGCCCGTAGACCGAGAGCCCGCCCTTCTCGCTGACCTTCATCGACACTGCACCGGACCGCCTGTTCCGGAGCGACTCGTTCTCCGCCTTCAGCCGCTCCAGCTCGGCCCGTAGCTCGTCCTCGGTGGGCATGGGGGGAAGCGTGCACCGGCCAGGAGCCGGCGTCGAGAGGCGGGCACGATTGCCCGCCCCCCGGCGTCCGGCAAGTCAGGGCAGCGCCGAGACGAGCTTCCGGTACTCGGGCTCGGTGAAGACCCGCATGGTGTCGGTGCGGACGTTTCCCTGCGTGCCGATGCTCAGCGCCAGGCGCGCCGCCACCTCGTCGCTCGGGCCCTCCATGACCACCACGGCGTCGTAGTTTCCCAGAGCGAGGTAGAACGCCTTGATCTCCGCTCCGGCGGACTGGAAGGCCTTCTTCGCCGCTTCCAGGCGCGCCGGGCCTTCCTTGATGTTGCGAATGCCCTGATCGGTGAAGCGCATCAGCGTCACGTAGGTCGGCATTGTCACCACTCCTTCGCGAGGCCGACGCCGGCACTGTGCCTGCGCCGGTCGAGACACAGTGAACCCGTGCGCGGGTCGGCCGCAAGCGACGCCGGGCGCGGGCCCCCGCCCGGCCGTTGCCGCGGAGCTGAAATCCGCCCGGGCCCGATCGCTGGCCAAAGGACGCCATCGAGCGGCTCGGCTTTCCCCGACATCCCAGGAGGACCATCCTGGGGCCTATGCGTGCCCAGGTGCTCGAGCGGCCGCGGACCGAGCTCGTGCTGCGCGAGCTGCAGCCCCCTGCGCTGGGCCGCTCTCAGGTGAGAGTCCAGGTGAGTGCCTGTGGCGTGTGCCGGACGGACCTGCACGTGCTCGACGGCGAGCTGAGATCGCCGAAGCTTCCGCTCATCCTCGGTCACCAGGTCGTCGGCACCGTGGTGGAGCGGGGTGCGGCCGTGACCGCGCCGGCGCTCGGGGACCGGGTGGGAATCCCGTGGCTGGGGTGGACCGACGAGACCTGCGCCTGGTGTCGCTCGGGCCGCGAGAACCTGTGCGTGGCGGCGCGCTTCACCGGCTACACGCTGGACGGCGGCTACGCGGAGCAGGCGGTGGCGGACGCCCGGTTCTGCTTCCCGCTGTCACCGGGCCTGGACGACGTGCACGCCGCCCCGCTGCTCTGCGCCGGGCTCATCGGCTACCGGGCCCTGCGGCTGGCGGGGAACGCCCCGCGCATCGGCTTCTACGGCTTCGGCTCCTCGGCACACCTCCTCGCCCAGGTTGTGGTCGCACAGGGCCGGGAGCTGTTCGCCTTCACCCGCGACGGCGACGGGCAGGGGCAGGCCTTCGCCCGCGAGCGCGGCGCGGTGTGGGCGGGAGGCTCGAGCGAGCGGCCGCCCGTCCCGCTCGACGCGGCGATCGTCTTCGCCTCCGCGGGCGAGCTGGTGGTGCGTGCGCTCGCGGTGCTCGCCCCCGGCGGCACGGTGGTCTGCGCCGGGATCCACATGAGCGACATCCCGTCGTTCTCCTACGACCTGCTGTGGGAGGAGCGGAGCATCCGCTCGGTGGCCAACCTCACCCGTGAGGACGGGCACGAGTTCCTCCCCCTCGCCACCCGGCTGGGGGTCGTGCCCGAGGTGACGGTGTTTCCGCTGGAACAGGCGAACGAGGCGCTCCAGGCCCTGCGCGAGGGGCGCTTCCGCGGCTCCGCCGTGCTCGCCGTCGGCCCCTGAGGCCCCGCACCGCTTGCGTCTGCGTCGCCCGGCTGCGGAGCGGCTCAGCGGGTGAGGACGAACGCGCAGACCGAGTCCAGCTGGAGCTGGAGCCCGTCGAGCGCCTCGGCGAGCCTCCGGTGGTGGGCGCGCTCCTCGTCGAGCTGCGCCTGGATCGCCGCGGGCGCCAGCCCCTGGTGCCGCAGCGCCCGGTCCAGCCGCTCCAGCACCCGGTCGCGTTCGTCGTCCAGCTTCCTCCGCGCCTCCGCCCGGAGGGACCGCAGCTGGCCAGTCGCCGCGCGCGTGGCCTCGGCGATCGCCGGGTCGACGAACGCCGCCAGGTCGGGAAACGCGGCGCGGATCTGGTCGCCCTGGAGGGAGCGGCCCTCCTCGCGGGCCAGCAGGTCGAGCAGCTTCGGCTCGAGCCCGGGAGCGCCGTCCGGCCGGGCGGTCACCACCACCGGGATGAGACTCCGGTCGAGCACGCGCGAGAGCTGCCGCGAAGGCACGCGGGACCCGGGGCTGGTGTCCTCGGGCTCGGGCGGCACGACGTGGAACAGGACCTCGAGCCCGCGGGCCGTCGGGCCACGGTGCTGGATGGCCCGGCAACCGTTTCGACCGTAGGGCCCGTCGCGCAGGAAGCCGAACAGCGCCTCGACGATGGGGTGCCCGGTGGCGAAGAAGTCGATCTCCTCCTGCTCCACCGCGGTGTCGCGCCAGAAGGTCCCGAGCACGGTGCGCTCCTCGCCCAGCTGCAGCCCGGGCAGCGCCTCGACTTTGAGCGCGTGGCCGAAGTGGAACGCGCACTGGAAGGCGTCCACCTGCTCGTCGGTGTCGACGCCGATGCCCACCCGCCGCGCCAGCTCGGTCACCGCCTCCTCGAGCCGCTCGTCCAGGTCGCGGGCGATGGCCCACAGCCCGTCCTCGAGTGAACCGCCCTCTTCGAGGTCGAGCCCCATGCGGGCGCCGGCCCGGTCGACCAGGGCCTGCACCGCGTCCCGGTCGAAGCTGCGCTCGTCGAGCAGCGGGTCGTACGCACGGCGGATGGCGCTCCGGGCCTCGGCCACGCGGGCGGCGAGCGCGGTCCGGTACTCGGCGCGCTCCATCGGGCTGGCCAGGGCGAGCTCGAGGATGCGGGGCTCGACCTCTTCCAGCACCGCATCCAGGCCACCCACCGTCTCTCCGAAGACCCCCACCGCATCCGCCAGCAGCGACAGCACGTCGGAGGCCAGCGCGCCCCGAACGTCGAACACGTGGATGTCCACCGGCTGGGTCTGACCGATGCGGTCCAGCCGGCCGATGCGCTGCTCCATGGTGGCCGGGCTCCAGGGCAGGTCGTAGTTCACCAGGTGGTGGGCGAACTGGAAGTTGCGCCCCTCTCCGCCCACCTCGGTGGACAGCAGCAGCTTCGGGCCGTCGGGGTCACGGAAGCGGGCCACCTGGCGGTCGCGCTCCACCAGCAAGAGATCTCCGTGGTAGCCGAGCGCCTCGATCCCGTCGGCGGAGAGCAGGGCCCGGAGACTCTCCAGCGTGGCCTGGGCCTCGGTGAAGAGCAGGACCTTGGCCTCCGGCTCGTCCTCCCAGATGTCGTCCAGCAGCGCCCGGAGCGCCTGGTACTTCGCGTCGCGCTCCGGGAGGACGGGCGGGGCGGGGAGCACCCCGCTCGCCGCCTGGGCGAAGGCGGCCGGGGAGGAGTCGAGGCGGCGGAGCAGTCCGGCGAGCGCAGCGCCCCGGATCGAGCCCGTCATGACGGCCCCGAGCACGGCGTCCCGGGCCACCCGCTCCGGCTCCGGCGGCTCGACCACGTGCCGGTGGAGCCTGCGGGCGCTGAACCCGCCCACGCGCGCTCGCCGGTTGCGGATCAATGCCTCGGAGAGGCTGTAGGTCTCGGCCAGGTACCCGAGGAGCGCCTGGCGATGCCGGAGCGTGGCCAGCGCGGGGTCGTCGGGAAACCGGGCACGCAGCGCGCTCACTGCCGCAGCGGCCTCCGGGTCGTCTCCTTCCAGCAGGGCGCGGACGGTGCGGGAGAGCGCCTCCTGGCGATCCATCCGCGCCCGGAAGGAGCGGGCGTCCGGCGCAGTCAGCGGATCGAGGAGGGTGAGGAGCGCCCGGTACTCGTCCGGGTCGAGCTGCATCGGCGTCGCGGTCAGGAGCAAGAGCCCCCAGGTGTGGGCGGCGATCGCCTCGATCGCCGCGAACGCCTTCTCGCCGCGGAGGTGATGCGCCTCGTCGACGATGACCAGGTCCCAGCCGGCGGCGGCGACCTCGCGGATCTCGTCCGGGGAGCGCGAAAGGAGCTCGAGGCTGGTGACGACGCGCGGGAAGCGTTCCCACGGGGAGGTGTCGGGCTCCTCGCGGCGACTGCGGGCGAGCCGGTCGCCGTCCACCAGGGTGAAGAGCTGCTGGAACTTGTGGAACAGCTCGGCCAGCCACTGCACCGTGAGGTGGCTGGGGGCGACCACCAGGACCCGCGCGGCGAGGCCGGAGAGGCGGAGCGCGGAGAAGATCATCCCCGCCTCGATGGTCTTCCCCAGCCCCACCTCGTCGGCGAGGACGAACCGTGGCCGGCGCGACGAGAGCACCCGCTGCACCACGCCGACCTGATGCGGCTTCACCATCACCCGGCTGGCGAGCAGCGCCCCCAGCGCGTCGTTCCGACGTTCCTCGTCGAGCGTCAGCGCCTGGCGGCGGAGGAGAAAGGCGCGGGCATCGGCCACCCGGCCCTCGCGCAGGGTGGTGAGGAGGTCGGTGTCCGGCGGCGGCGCCAGGACCTCCGACTCCGGCAGCTCGTCCTCGGTCCCGTCCTCGTAGCGAAGGACGTACCGCCGCAGCCCGCGCCCACCGGGCTCCTCGCCGCTGACGGTCGCCGGTCGACCCTTCGCGGTGCGGACCCGGTCACCGGGGGCGAACGGGTGCGGGACCAGGGTGTTGCCACGGGTGGAGACCAGCGTCGGCTGCGCTCGACCCGGGAACAGAACCTCGGCCACGGAGCCACCCTCGAACGTGCGAACGAGATGCCCCACGCCCCACTCGGGCTGCACGACGTACCGGACCTTCATTCCCGGGACGAACGCCACGGGAGGCGTTTGCTCTGCTTTCCGCAGGCACGCAAGCGTGGTGACGCCCGCGGAGGTCGTACGACTCCGGTCGGACTTGCCTGGCGGACGAGCAACGGTCCGTCGGGAAGCAGCGCCGGATCAGCGCTCGACCGCCGCGGCGGATCCGAGCGCGCTCTGCTGCTGCGGACCGAGCCCGTGCAGGGTCAGCGCGTTGTCGCGGAGCACGCCCTTGCCGATCTGCAGCGCCTGCGCACGGGTCACCAGGCCGTCGCTGATCATCCGGGAGAGCGCGATGGCCAGGGCGGCCCGGGTGGTGTCCGCGCCGAGGAAGGTCAGCTCCGGCCAGCGCAGCTGAGGCGCCGAGGGATCCGACGCCGCGTCGGTGGCGAAGCACACCCGCTCCGGGGCCAGCTCGAACCAGCGGCGGAGCGACTCGCCCAGCTCGGTCGGCGAGCGCACCAGGTCCTGCACGCTCACGTCGGCGTAGACGTTGGGCCGGAGGAGCAGCGGACCGATCTCCTTGTCGAAGGGATAGCCCCCGTGAACCAGGAGCCACTTCGTCTTCTGCAAGGTCGGGTCCGCCATCGCCGAGCCGAGGAGGATGGGGTTGCCGTTGCCCACGATGCCCGTGGCGTCGCGCGACATGCCGGTCTTCACGTGGACCACCAGCCCCACCCGTCCCGCCTCCCGGGCCAGGTAACGGAAGGTGTAGTCCTGGAAGGCCTTGAGGTCGGCCGGGTTGGCTCCGAACTCGCCGCCGATCACCAGCCGGCCGTAGGCGGACCGGGCGACCTCGGCGTTCACCTCGTCGAAGTCCAGGCTGCGCCACGCCGAGATTCCCACGTCGATGCCCACTGCACCCTCGGAGACCCAGCGCTCGAGCGCCGCGGTCACCACCTTCTGCAAATATTCGTCGAGCCCCTTGGGCAGGGTGTACATGCGCGCGGCGATGAAGAACGGTTTCAGCGCTGCGGCCGAGTCCTGGGCGAACGGACGGAGGAAAACGTCGGCGCGCGCCACGAAGCGGAAACGCTCCAGGCCCTTCCCGGTGAGCGGGTCGCCGGAGACGATTGCCATCTCGACGTTTGCCTGGTCGAGCATGCGGGTGGAGAACTCCGCGCCCAGGTCGTCGACCAGCAGCTCGCGGGCCTGCTGGAGCTCGGCGAAGCGCTTCTCGGGCTCGGTGAAGCGCTTGTCCGTGGGGTCAGGGACGTTGACCTTGTAGAGCAGCTTCCAGGCGCGGGCCCACTCCGGGCCGAGGCCGCGGAGACGGAGCGGCAGGTCTTCGGCGCTGCGCTGCTGGATGAGGCCCTTCCCCGACGGCTCCACCCGGTTGATCAGCAGATGAGAGTGCGCGTCGATGGCCTTCACCTTGGCCAGCTCGGCCAGGAGTGCGCGATCGGGCGACTGGGCGAGGACGGTGGAGGGCAGGACGACGGCGAGGAGGCACGGAGCGAGCCGACGGACCATGGACGGCTCAAGCCTCGCACGGCTCGACGAGCCTCGCCATTCGTCCCGCCTGGCGCGGAAGTGCGACAACGGAGCACGTTGACCGGGCGCGGCCGACGGCCTCAGTCGAGCAGCGGGAGCAGGCTCCGGTAGAACGGCCGGAAATCTCCGCGGGCGCCGAGCAACCGGAGATTCTGCTGCAGACCGCCGAAGGCCCGGATGAACATCACCCCTTCGGCGGGCGGTCGGATCTTCAAGAATTGCGCGGCGTGCCGGGCGAAGAGCTTACGGCTGTCGGACGCCATGGTGTCGTTCCGGTAGTCGTAGTCGTCGGTGCGCAGGGCGCGGCCGGCGACGTGGAGCAGCTCCTCCAGCAGCGGGCGCGCCTCGTCGTCCGGCAGGTCCACGGTGAATCCCACCCGGCCCACCAGCGCGAGCACGTCCACCGGGCGCTGCTCGAGGACCAGGCGGAACACGTCGCGGTGGCCCTCGAAGAACGCTCGGCTGAAGCGCTTCACGCTGCCGAAGTCGAGCACCCCGAGCCGCCCGTCGGGCATCACCATGAAGTTCCCGGGGTGCGGGTCGGCGTGCACGGTGCCGTCGACCAGGAACGCGCCGTGGATCGCACGGATCATCAGCCCGGAAATGCGGAGCCGCTCGGCGTTGTCCGGGTGCGAGGTGAGGAAGGTCCTGAGCGTCTGTCCGGGGATGAGCTGCATCGTCAGCACCCGGGTGCTGGTGCGCTCGTCGATGATCTCCGGGACGACGATGTCCGGCAGGCCTGCGGAGGCCCGGGCGAAGTCGCGCGCCAGCCGTCCCTCACGGGAGTAGTCGAGCTCGTGCACCAGCTCCTCGGCCAGCTCGCGGAAGTACTGCCTGCCGTCGAGCGCCCGGTGGGTCCGGGCCATGGTCTTCACCACCAGACCCAGGTTGTCGATGTCGCTCCGGAGCGCCTGGTCGATGCCGGGGTACTGGATCTTCACCACCACCTCGCGGCCATCGCCGAGCCGGGCGTGGTGGACCTGGCCGAGGCTCGCGGCGGCCATGGGCTGGCGAGAGAACTCGGCGAAGAGCGCGTCGGGGCTGCCGCCCAGCTCGTCCTCGACGACCGCGGCGACCCGGTCGAAGGACATGGGCGGAGCCTCGTTCTGCAGTCGGGCCAGGATCACGCGGACCTCGGGCGGAAAGAGGTCCGGATCCATGCTGGCAGCCTGGCCGAGCTTCATCGCCGCGCCCTTCAGGTCGCCCAGGGTCTGCACCAGCTTCTCGGCCGTGCCCTTCGACAGACTGCTCGGGTCGGCGCCGGCCAGCCGCTTCACCCCGCGGGTGAGCGCGTCGGTGCCGAGCTGCGCGCCGAGGCCAGCCAGCTTCCGCAGCCGGGCGAGTCGTGAGGACGGCGGCCCGTCCGGTTCGTTGGCCATGGGCTCGGGCTCACATAACGGCGGCGTATCCCCGGGTCGGTCCGATGTCCAATGACGACCGATGCCGGCGTGTCGTCGGGGCAAGAGACCGTGGTACGCCAGCGCGCGTGCAGCAGTCGGGAAAGTCGTCGGGGCCAGAGAGCTGGGGGCGGTTCCCACCCGTGGCGCAGGAGGCGCTGCCGCTGGCGTGGGCGGATGACCCGCTTCCGGCCGGGGTGTCGGTTCTCGCCTACGGGATGGGGCGCAGCTACGGCGACAGCTGCTTGAACGCAGAAGGGCCGGTGCTCCTCACCCGGGGACTGCGACGGTTCATCGCCTTCGACGCCGAGACCGGGGTGCTCCGGGCGGAGGCGGGCACCTCCCTGGGGGAGGTGACGGAGCTGGTGCTGCGCCGGGGGTGGCTGCCGCCCGTGCTGCCGGGCACCCAGTTCGTCACCCTGGGCGGGGCGGTGGCCAACGACATCCACGGGAAGAACCACCACCGCGCAGGCTGCTTCGGCCGGCACGTGCGCGCGCTGGGGCTGCGGCGGAGCGACGGAAGCCTCGGCACGCTGTATCCGGGCGACCCGCTGTTCGAGGCCACCGTCGCGGGCTTGGGGCTGACCGGGCTCATCACCTGGGTGGAGATCCAGCTGGAGCGCGCCCCGAGCGGGTGGGTCGAGACGGAGGGCATCCGCTTCCGCTCGCTCGAGGAGGTGGAGGCGCTGGACGACGCGTCGAGGGACACCCATTGCCACACCGTGGCGTGGATCGACGGCCTGGCCCGCGGGAAGGCGCTGGGCCGCGGCGTCTACTTCCGGGGCAATCCGGCCGAGGGGCCCGCGAGGCTGCCGAGGCGGCCCACCCCGAGGAACGTCAGCGTCGATGCGCCGGAGTTCCTGCTCTCGCCGTTCCTCTTGCGGACCTTCAACGCGCTCTACGACCACCTGCCCCGCTGGCGCTCGCGCACCTCGGTGTGGAAGTTCTTCCATCCGCTCGACGCGCTGGGAGCCTGGAACCGGCTGTACGGCCACCGTGGCTTCTTCCAGCACCAGTCGGTGGTGCCGGACCTCGAGGGCGTCCGGGCGCTGCTGGCCCTCACCTCCACGCGGGGGCAGGGAGCGTTCCTCTCGGTGCTGAAGCGCTTCGGGTCGCTGAGCTCACCGGGGATGCTCTCCTTCCCGCGACCGGGCTGGACGCTGGCGGTCGACGTGCCGAACCGCGGGGAGGAGACGCTGGCGTATCTCGAGGAGATGGACGCCGTCGTCCGGACGTACGGCGGGGCGATGTACCCGGCGAAGGACGCCCGGATGTCGGGCGAGACGTTCCGGCTCGGCTACCCGCGGCTGGACGCCTTCGCGACGTTCATCGACCCGGGGTTCCGGTCGCGCTTCTGGTCTCGGGTGATGGGATGAGCCCGCCCCGCCGGGTGCTGATCCTCGGCGCGACGAGCGGCATCGCCCAGGCAGTCGCCCGGGTGTACGCCGCGGCCGGGGCCCGGCTGGCGCTGGTGGCGCGCTCGCGGGAGCACCTGGCGACGGTGGCCGGCGACCTGGTGGTGCGCGGGGCGGAGGTGGTGCTGCAGCGGTCCGCGGACCTGTGCGACCTCGAGCGGCACCGGACCTTGGTCGCCGAGGCCGAGCAGGCGCTGGACGGTCTCGATGTGGTGCTGGTGGCCCACGGAGTGCTTCCGGACCAGCAGGTCTGCCAGGAGGACCCGCGGCGTGCGGTGGCGTCGTGGGACGTGAACTTCGGCAGCGCGGCCACGCTGATGGAGGCCGCCGCCGAGCGCATGGTGGCCGCCGGCCACGGGACCATCGGGGTGCTCTCCAGCGTCGCGGGAGACCGGGGGCGGGCGGACAATTACGTGTATGGCGCGGCGAAGGCGGCACTGACCGCGTACGCCAGCGGTCTCGGGCACCGACTGCGCGGCACCGGGGTGACCGTGGTCACCCTCAAGCCCGGACCGGTGGACACGCCGATGCTCGCCGGCCGGACGCTCTCGCCCCGCCTGGTCGCGGACGTCGACGTGGCTGGTCGGCGCATCCACCGCGCGCTCGAGCGGGGGGAGCGGGTGGTCTACGTGCCGGGGAAGTGGCGGTGGATCATGGCCGTCATCCGCGCTCTGCCAATCCGGGTCTTCGAGCGCCTGAAGTTCTGACGGCAGAGGTGTCTGACACCTCGTTTGATCTCTCAACACCATAGATTTCCTACATCTCTTGACTCAAGGCAAGCTTGACAGGAATGACTGTCTTGACGATGATGCTCGTCGTGCAAGGTGCGAGACAGGCTTCGGTCCAGGTGCTCGAGGCCGCCGGGACGGCCGCCGCCCTGCTGGACCCGGCCCGGCTGCGCATCCTGACCGCCCTCCGGGACCCGGACTCGAGCGCCGGCGTGGCACGGACGCTGGGCCTGCCGCGGCAGCGGGTCGGCCACCACGTCCGGGCGCTCGAGGCGGCGGGCCTGCTCACCTGTGTGGGCGAACGGAAGAAGCGGAACTGCGTCGAGCGTCTGCTGCAGGCCACCGCGCGTTCGTATGTCCTGGCCCCCCAGCTGCTGGGCCGCCTCGGCGTCACCGCGGACCAGGTCCAGGACCGCTTCTCCAGCACCTACCTTCTCGCGGCGGCGAATCGGGTCGTGCAGGAGGTGAGCGCGCTCCACCCCCGCGCGGAGGCCGCGGGCAAGAAGCTGCCCACGCTCACGCTCCAGACCGAGGTCCGGTTCGCCTCCGCCCGCTCCCAGAACGAGTTTCTGGAGGAGCTGCTCGCCGCCTTCTCTGCTCTGGTGGGCAAGCACCACCGGCCGGACGCCGAGGCGGGCCGGACCTTCCGGATCTCCCTCCTCGGGCATCCGGCGCTGGCTCCCGAGTCGTCTGCAGCAGCCTCCCAATCCCAGGAGGGTCCGAATGAGCAGTGAAGACACCCCCAAGGGTCCACGGGTCCTCGAGTTCACCGTCGACCTTCCCACCGACCCCGACACCGTCTGGCGACTCCTGACCGACCCGGTGGCCCTCGCCAGCTGGTTCGCGCCGCAGGTCGAGGGCTCCAGCCAGCCCGGGACGGCGCTCACCCTCGGCTGGGGCCCGGACATTCGCTGGCGAACCGTGGTCGCCTCCGCCGAGCCAGGGCGTCTCGCGAGGTGGAAGGACGAGCTCGATGCCTACGGCGAGCTTCCGGCGACCTCGACCCCGGCGATCGTCGAGTGGCAACTCTCCCCAGGGCCCCATGGCACGCGCCTGCGGCTGGTCCATTCCGGCTTCGGCGATGGGGCCGACTGGGACGACATGTTCGACGCGACCCGTGCCGGCTGGACCTTCTACTTGTGGCACCTGTCGGAGACGATCCGCCATCACCTCGGCCAGCCGCGGACGGTGGTGTACGAGCGCAGGTCGAGCACCCTGACCCGCGACGCGCTCGGCGCCCGGCTCTTCGGGCCAGGTGGCCTGGCCATCGCTCCCGACGAGCCCCGTCCTGGGGTCACTGCCGAGCTGACCCTCGCCGGGGCCCGGCGACGGTTGGAGGTCCAGCACCACGCCCGTCTGCCCACGCACCTCTTCGGAAAGCTTCCCGACCTCGCCGGTGCTCTGCTTCTGGTGGAGATGGAGCCCGGCCGCTCCGGACCGGTGCAGACGGGCCTGTGGCTCAGCACCTGGGGACTCGGCCCCGACGCGCTCGAATCACTCCGCAGCGGGTTCCGCGCGATGGCGGACGCGGTGGTCGGTCCCCGAGCCGGCTGAATCGACGGGCCCTGCGACGCCGGCAGGCGCTGCCCAGCTCGAGGCCCTCCCGGAGCGACGGCCCATGGCCCGGGCCGCCTTGGGGCGCTAGAGCCTGCAGGGCCGCTCACCGGGCCGAGCAGTCGCACCATCGACCTTTCGGGGGGGCCGCCACCCGACCCTTCAAGTCCGGCCCCGGTGTGTGCTATGCGCCCGCCGGCCACGGGAGGGGCTCCCCGCATTCCCGTGGAACGAGGCTGCGCTGAAGCGTCCGCGCGATGCGGGCGGCCAACCCCTCGATCGTCCTCTCGAGGAGATGTGCACATGATCGCGTCACGCACCCCCGGGTCTCGCCCGGGTCTTCGGGGCCTGGCCCGGTGGACCGGCCTGGCTGCGCTGGTCCTCTCCGGCTCGGCGTTCGCCAGCGAGGCGGAGCTGAAGCTGCCCGACCTCAGCCAGGTCACCTTCCTGGGTGGGACCAATGGCCGCGCGCTGTTGATGTGGGGCCTGTTGATCTGCCTCTTCGGCTTCGGGTTCGGCGTCTACCAGTTCGCCCAGCTCAAGAAGCTGCCGGTCCACAAGGCGATGCTCGACATCAGCGAGCTCATCTACGAGACCTGCAAGACGTACCTGATCACCCAGGGGAAGTTCATCCTCGCGCTCGAGGTGCTGATCGGCGCGGTGATGGTCCTCTATTTCGGCGTCCTGCAGCACATGGACGCAGTGAAGGTCATCACCATCCTGATCTTCAGCCTGATCGGCATCGGCGGCAGCTACGGCGTGGCCTGGTTCGGGATCCGGGTGAACACCTTCGCCAACAGCCGCACGGCGTTCGCCAGCCTCCGCGGGAAGCCGTTTCCGATCTACGCCATCCCGCTGCGGGCCGGGATGAGCATCGGCATGGCGCTGATCAGCACCGAGCTGCTGATCATGCTCTGCATCCTGCTCTTCGTCCCGGCGGACTTCGCGGGACCCTGCTTCATCGGCTTCGCCATCGGCGAGTCGCTCGGCGCCTCGGCGCTCCGCATTGCCGGCGGCATCTTCACCAAGATCGCCGACATCGGCTCCGATCTCATGAAGATCGTCTTCAAGATCAAGGAAGACGACGCCCGGAACCCCGGGGTGATCGCCGACTGCACCGGTGACAACGCCGGCGACTCGGTGGGCCCGTCGGCAGACGGCTTCGAGACCTACGGCGTCACCGGCGTGGCGCTGATCACCTTCATCCTCCTCGCCGCCCACGACCCCACCGTCCAGGTGCAGCTGCTGGTGTGGCTGTTCGTGATGCGCGTGGTGATGATCATCGCCAGCTTCCTTTCCTACGTCATCAACGAGGCGGTCCAGTCGGCACGGTACAAGGACGCCACCAAGATGAACTTCGAGGCGCCGCTCACCTCGCTGGTGTGGCTCACCTCCCTGGTCTCGGTGGCCCTGACCTTCATCATCAGCTACCTGATCATCGGCGACCTGGGCGACGGCAGCTTCTGGTGGAAGCTCTCGGCGATCATCACGTGCGGCACGCTGGCCGGAGCGATCATCCCCGAGGTGGTCAAGGTCTTCACCTCCACCGAGTCGAGCCACGTGCACGAGGTGGTGACCTCTTCGCGGGAGGGCGGCGCCTCGCTCAACATCATCTCTGGTCTGGTCGCCGGCAACTTCAGCGCCTACTGGATGGGCATCGTCATCGTGGCGCTGATGGCCATCGCCTACGGGGTGAGCACCCAGGGCCTGGGAGCGCTGTTCCCGGTGGCGGGGAGCACCATCGACCCCTCACCGGTCTTCGCCTTCGGCCTGGTGGCCTTCGGGTTCCTCGGCATGGGCCCGGTGACCATCGCCGTCGACAGCTACGGCCCGGTGACCGACAACGCCCAGAGCGTCTACGAGCTGAGCCTGATCGAGAACGTCCCTGACGTGTCCAATCAGATCCAGAAGGAGTTCGGGTTCAAGCCAAACTTCGAGAAGGGCAAGCAGTTCCTCGAGGAGAACGACGGCGCGGGCAATACCTTCAAGGCCACCGCCAAGCCGGTGCTCATCGGGACCGCGGTGGTCGGCGCCACGACGATGATCTTCTCCATCATCGTGCTCCTGACCCACGGCCTGACTCAGGGCATGGAGAGCCTCTCGCTCCTCCATGCGCCGTTCCTCCTAGGCCTGGTGACCGGCGGCGCGATCATCTACTGGTTCAGCGGCGCGTCGATGCAGGCCGTCTCCACCGGGGCCTACCGGGCGGTGGAGTTCATCAAGCGGAACATCAGGCTCGAGGGGGTGGAGAAGGCCTCGGTCACCGACAGCAAGAAGGTGGTCGAGATCTGCACCCAGTACGCGCAGAAGGGGATGATCAACATCTTCCTGGTGGTCTTCTTCAGCACCCTGGCCTTCGCCTGCGTCGAGCCGTTCTTCTTCATCGGCTACCTGATCTCCATCGCCGTCTTCGGCCTCTACCAGGCCATCTTCATGGCCAATGCCGGCGGCGCCTGGGACAACGCCAAGAAGGTGGTGGAGACCGAGCTCATGGCCAAGGGCACCGATCTCCACGCGGCCACCGTGGTCGGCGATACCGTGGGCGACCCGTTCAAGGACACCTCGAGCGTGGCGATGAACCCGATCATCAAGTTCACCACCCTGTTCGGGCTCCTCGCGGTCGAGCTGGCCATCACCCTGCCGCGGGGCACCAGCGCCGTCCTGGCGGTGGTGTTCTTCGCCGCCTCGCTGGTCTTTGTCTGGCGGTCGTTCTACCGGATGCGGATCGAGGTCAGCCCGGTCGAGGCGAAGGCCCCGGTCCCGGCCAAGGCCGCATAGGGTCGCTCGCGCGGGGTGGTAAGCCCGGAGGCATGGAGAGTCACCCTCGGGGCCTGCGCCCCGGAATCCTCGTGCTGCTGCTCGCCGCGGTCGCCGGGTGCGCCCACGCGCCAGGTTCCCCGGCCGGGGCCACCATCACCCAGGTGAACGTCGTTCCGGAGTTCCTCGCCGCCTGGGACGCGGTCCGGGTCGCGACCCGACCCGAGCAGGTGGCGCGCACCCGACAGGCGCTCCTGACCGCCCATCCCGAGCTCTTCGGTCCCGAGGTCTTCGGCGCCACGCCCGCCCTCGACCGCGACCTCGAGCGGCTTCTGGTCGAGATGCCGCGGCTGGAGCCGAAGCTCCGGGCGCTCGCCGAGCGGATGCCGGGCGAGGTCGAGCGCAGCGCGCGCCGCTTCCTGGATCAGTTCCCCGAGCTGGACTGGTCCGGTCCCGTCGCCTCGAGCCTCTCGTTCGGCCAGTTCGAGGCGGTGTGGCGGACGGTCTCCGGGCGGCGCACGCTCGTCCTCGGCCTCGACGCCATCGCCTACTACCGCGGCCCGTACGCACCGGTGGAACCGGTGATCCACCACGCGCTGGCGTCGGCGCTGCTGGCGCCCTGGAAGGGACCTGGACCCGCCCCCGTCTGGTGGGCGCTCTGGGAGGAGGGGTTCCCGCTGGCCGTCGTTCGCACCATCGACCCGGGCGCCACCGACGCCGATCTGCGGCTGCCCGACGAGGGCCGCGACCCGGCCTACCTCGCGGCGCTGGCCCGACGCGTCCGGGCAGCGCTGGACTCCACCCGGGAATCGGACCGCCGGGCGGTGACCAGCGTCGCGGGAGGGGGCCCGGCCGGAGCTGGCCGCTGGCTCGCGCTGCGGGTCGGGCAGCACGTCCTGGCCGGGCGGACACTCCACGACGTCGCCCGGCTCGGAGGCCCACCGCTGCGCACGGCCATCGACGCCGCCCTGGGTGCCCTGGAGCGCCCTGGGGGCTGACACGAGGGAGGACGCGCCGGGCTCCTCACGGCTTGGCGCACCGCGGATCGGCGTGTTAACGCCCCTGCCCCGCCTTCGAGGAGAGCTCGAGAAACGCTGTGGGCAACGCCGGGATGTCACTCTTGCGCTTCACCTTCCTCGGCACGTCGGCTGCCCAGCCGACGATCCACCGGAACCTCTCCGGCCTGGCGGTGAAGGCCGACTCGGACCTCTTGCTCATCGACTGTGGCGAGGGGAGCCAGCGGCAGATGATCCGCTACGGCACCGGCTTCTCGGTGGACGCGGTCTTCTTCACCCACTTCCACGCCGACCACTACCTGGGAATCATCGGCTTCCTGCGAACGCTGGGGATGATGGGGCGGGAGGAGAAGCTGGTGCTCCATGGCCCGGCGCCGGCGAAGCGGCTGCTGAACCAGGCGGTGCACCTCGGGGTGGACCAGCTGGGGTTCCCGCTGGAGATCACCGAGCTGAAGGACGGAGACAGGATCCAGCGGCACGGCTACGCGGTGCGGGCGGTGGGGGTACAGCACCGCATCAACGCGCTCGGCTACGTGCTGGAGGAGGACGTCCGGGCGGGCCGCTTCAACCTGGAGCGCGCCCGGGCGCTCGGCGTTCGCGAGGGGCCCGACTTCGGGCGGCTGCAGCGGGGCGAATCGGTGGTGGCGCTCGACGGCAAGACGGTGAAGCCGTCGGACGTGATGGGAGCCGCCCGGCCCGGCCGAAAGCTGGTGGTCTCCGGCGACACGCGGCCGTGCGAGGCGATGGTGGAGGCGGCGCGCGAGGCAGACGTCCTCATTCACGAGTCGACCTTCTCGGACGACGACCAGGCCCGGGCGCTGGAGACGCGCCACTCGACCGCGCGCGAGGCGGGCCGCGTCGCGCAGCAGGCCGGGGCACACCGGCTGATCCTCACCCACCTCAGCTCCCGGTACGACACCGACTTCGGGCGACTGCTCGCCCAGGCCCGCGAGGAGTACCAGGGCCCGGTGGAGGTCGCGCACGACGGGTTGACCGTCGACATACCCGTCCGGGAGTGAGCCAGTCTGGGGAGACCCGGGCGCAGGTGCCCGTCATCGTCTTCGGAGTCTGGTCGCTCCGGTGCGTGGCGAGCGGCGGCACGCTGCTCGCTGCGGCGCGGCGCGGTCTCCCGGCGCGAACCCCGTTTCTCTAGCTGGAGGCGACGCCTGAGCGGACGGCGCCACTGGGGTTCGCTGCGCTGGCACCCGACACCCGGGTCGCGATCCGTTGCGGGCGGCTCGGCACGACACCGAGACGGACGGGCGACCTCCATTTCATGTTTTTGCCCTTCCGGCCGTCGCCGGGCGCGATCCGTCGCGCCGGACGCAACACCGATCCGCCCCCCGGGGGCGTGCCAGGCAACTGCGGGGCACGCAAGTCCGCGGCCTCCCTCGAATCGCCGCTTGGCAGGACGGATGCAATGCCCGAGGTCGGTCCGCCCCGAACTCCTCGCGGCGGGTAACTGGGGAGTCCTGTCATGCGCCGCTCGATCCTGTTTGCATTCTTCCTTCTCGCCGCCTGTGGCGGCGGGGTCCGCAGCAGCAGCAAGTCTACCGATGCCGCGAACCGGTCCACCGACGTGGGGGATCGCCAGGCGTTCCTGCTCACGGGACCGGCTGGGGAGGTGATCTCCGAATTCGCCCGGGTGTCCAGCCGGGACGCGCTGGACAGCTGCTTGAACGCCTGGGTCCTGGAGGCCCTCGATGAGCGGGGCCGCGAGAACGAGCCGGTCGCCAAGCCGAGTGCCGCCGGGCTCCGCAGCTTCCTCTCCGAGTGCCTGGCGAGCGCCGAGCCGGGGAACGTCAAGAGCGCGCTCACCGGGGACGCCCGTTTCGCGCCGGCCAGCGCCCGCGGGACCGGCGTGACCGCGGGCATGATGGCCCTGCCGAACCGGTAATTCCCTGCTCGCCTCCACCACCCGGTAGCATCGAGGGCCGCTTCCATGGCGGCCCTTCGCGTTTCATGGCCCTGGGCCCTGGCCCTGGCGACGGCGGCGACGGCGGTGGCGCTGCTCGCCGCCCGGTTTCCAGGAATTCGCAACGCCGAGGACGCCGCCTACGACCTCCGCCTGACCAGCTTCTCCCCGCCGCCCGTCCGCCAGAAGGACGTGGTCATCCTCGGCGTCGACGACGCCACCGTGCAGGGCCTCCGGGCCAACGAGAGCTACGCCCGCGCCTGGGGGAACTGGCCCTACGCCCGTTCGCTCTGGGCGCGGGTGTTGACCTACCTCGACGCCATGGGCGCACGCGCGGTGGTGCTCGACTTCACGATGGACGAGCGGAGCACCGACCGCGGCCAGGACGCGCTGCTCCGGGAAGCCATCGCCCAGCTGCACATCCCGGTCGCGCTCGGCTACGCCGTCAACGTCCCTTCGCAGAACGGAGAGCCGCTGCCTGCTGTGAAGGCCCCGAACTGGACCGTGCAATCCCGTGCACCGCGCGCCCGGGTGAAGTCCGACGACCCGTTCGCCCCACCCGAGGGCACCGAGGCCTCCCCGACCCCCGAGCTGGTGGCGACGGTGCTGGCCTTTCCGGTGCGCTCCGAGCGTCCCTTGTCGGACCTCTCGGTGGACCTGCCCGGCGCTCCCCGGACGATGCGCCACCCGGTGCCGCCGGTGGGCCCGCTGCTCGACGTGGTGCCCGCCCTCGGGCTGGTCTACCCGGAGCCCGACCCGGACGGGAAGCTGCGCCGCACCCGCTTCGCCTACACCGACGGGACCAACGACTACGTCACCATCGCGGTGGCGCTGGCCGCGGACCTGCTCGGGGCAGATGCCCTGGTGCTCTCACCGGGGAAGCTGACGCTCGGGCGGCGCACCCTGGCCATCGACGACGACGGGAGCGCCGCGCTCGACTACGGCGGGACCCTCGGAGAGCGCTTCGACGCCCGCAGCCTCCTGGCGGTGGTGGACGACTCGGTCCGCCGCGAGCACGGCGAGACGCCTCACCTCGGGCCTGACTTCTTCCAGGGCAAGGTGGTGCTCATCGCCGGCTTTGCCGTGGGCACCTTCGACATGAAGGCCACGCCGTTCGACAGCGCGACGGTGGGAGTGGCGAAGCCCGCCACCGAGCTGGCCGCACTGCTCGGCGGCCGGTTCATCACCCGGGCGCCCTCCGCGCTCACCGCCGTGCTCGCCTTCCTGGTCGCGCTCGGCTCGGCGCTGCTCCTCCTCGGCACCCGCAACGTCTGGGTCGAGGGCCTCTGGCCGCTCGCCGCGCCGGTGCTGCTGTTCCTCGCCACCGGCTGGCTCCTGGTCTGGTCCAAGGTGCACGTGGCGCTGGTGATCCCGGTGCTGGCGGTCTCCATCGCCAACCTCGCCGCGGTGGCGATGAACCACCTCTACGCCGACCGCGAGCGCGCGCGGGTGAAGGCGATGTTCGGCCGCTACCTGTCGCCTCAGGTCGTCGAGCAGCTGGTCGCCCAGCCCGAGCTGCCGCGGCTGGCCGGCGAGCAGCTCGAGGTGACCGCCTTCTTCTCCGACATCAAGGGGTTCAGCACCTTCAGCGAGCGCTTCGCCCAGGACCCGCGGGGGCTGGTCCGGGTGCTGAACACCTACCTCACCCGGGTGAGCGGAGTGCTGCTGCAGCACGGGGCCTGTCTGGACAAGTACATCGGCGACGCGGTGGTGTGCATCTTCGGGGCGCCGCTCCGCATGGAGGACCATGCGCTCCGGGCCTGCGCCGCGGCGCTCGACGTCCAGGCAGAGGTGGAGCGCATCCGCACCGAGTTCGTCGCCCAGGGCCTCCCGGACGTCTACACCCGCGTCGGCCTCAACACCGCGGTGATGTTCGTCGGCAACTTCGGCAGCGAGCAGCTCTTCAACTACACCGCGATGGGCGACGGGATGAACCTCGCCTCCCGGCTCGAGGGAGCCAACAAGCCGTACGGCTCGCGCATCCTCATTGGCCCGCGGACTCAGGCGCTGGTGTCGCATGCCTTCGAGACCCGCGAGCTGGACCGGGTCCGCGTGGCCGGCAAGCACGAGGCGGTCGCCATCCACGAGCTGCTCTCCCGGAAGGGCGCGCTCTCGCCACGGAAGCAGGAGGTCTGCGCCCTGTATGCCGAGGGGCTCGCGCTCTGGCGCGGCGCCCGCTTCGCCGAGGCGCGTGCCGTCTTCGCCCGCGCAGTCGCCGCGGACCCGGAAGACGCGCCTTCCCGGGCGCTGCTGGCGCGGTGCGACAGGCATGTGACGGCGCCCCCTCCGGCCTTCGATGGAGTCGTCGACCTGGACAAGTAGACTGACCCGACGCCGGAGGGTGTTCCGATGCGACAGTCAGCACTGGTGCTCGCGCTCGTCCTGGGGGCCGGCGCGGCGTGGGCGCTCGTCCCGGGAGACCGGGTCTTCGTTCGCGGCCGTGACGTGGCCGTGCTCCAGAGCACCGCTGCCAGCGCGGTGACCCTGGCCAAGCTCCAGCCGGGCGACGCGGTGGTCTGGCGCGGCGCGGACAGGAAGAAGCCCACCTGGCACAAGGTGGAGGCGAACGGGAAGAGCGGTTTCGTTTACTTCGCGAACCTCTCCACCACTCCGCCCGCCTCCGAGCTGCTCACCTCACCCCAGGGCGCGAAGAAGGTCGACGCCCAGGCCTTCGCCAGCTCGGGCGCGGCCGGCAAGGCGCTCACCGAGGGCGCCATCCGCTACGGCAACCAGGAGGAGAAGAACAAGGGTGAGCTGCGGCCGACGATGAAGGAGGCCGTGCGACAGACCCAGACCCTGGAGGCCATCGCCGCGCAGCGCACCGACCAGGAGATCGCCGCGCAGGCGGACCGGGTCACGGGAGGGCAGCAGTGAGGCGCGCCCTCCTCTCTCTCGGCGCTCTGGGCGTCCTGGCCTGCAGCGCTGCCGCAGGCTTCATGAAGGGCGACACCAACTCCATCGTCAGCGGGATCGCCGAGTCGACCACCACCGTGGTGGGCCTCACCCAGGACCTCTCCAAGTGCGACCAGATCGGCGCGGCCGAGGTCACCTTCGACGAGGAGCGGACCATCGGCGGCACGGTGGCGCTCAACTGGGTGCAGCAGGGCAGCGGGCTCCTGGTCGACGTGCCCACGGGCGACGCGGCCGCGCTGGGCAATCCCAAGGCGCTCGGCGTCCAGCAGACGCCCCGGAACCAGCTGCACAGGTACCTGAACGTGGTGGGGAAGAACCTCGCTTCGCGCTCCGGCCGCCCCACCCTGCAATGGACCTTCGGGGTGCTGGACTCGGAGGTGGTGAACGCGGTCTCCGCCCCCGGCGGCTACGTCTTCGTGACCCGTGGGCTGCTGAAGCGGGTGAACAACGAGGCGGCGCTGGCCGGCATCCTCTCGCACGAGATCGCCCACGTCACGCGCAAGGACGCCTTCGCCATCTACCAGAAGACCAAGGTCGACCAGTGCAAGAGCCTGGCGTACGCCAAGGCCGGGCAGAAGGAGGGCGCGGCGGTGCTGCGCACCTACTCGCCCGGGTTCATCAACCAGGCCTACTCCGCGCTGCAGGCCTTCAGCGGAGGAGCACTGGACCTGAACGCCGCGGCGAACAACGCGCTCCTGACCCTGTTCAGCGACGAGTTCGTCCACCGCTACCTCGAGGGCGGCTATGCGCGCGACCAGGAGATGCAGGCCGATGCGACCGGCCTCGAGCTGGCGGTGGCCTCGGGCTACAGCCCGCGCGGCTTCGTGGACTTCATCGGGGCGCTCCCTGCCGGACAGAACTTCTTCGCCCACCACCCGCCACCGAGTGACCGGGTGGCCTCGATGAAGCTGCTGCTGGGGAAGACGCGGCTGGCGAGCGCGACCTCCAGCCCGACGGGCTCACCCTTCTCGCCCTTCAGCCAGGACATGTCGCACCTGCCGCTGGTGCCCCTGCGGGACGAGCTGGCCGCGGCGCGCTGACCGAAGTCTCATGATCAGCGGCGCGCGGCCTCGGTCAACGCGCGGTGGACCGACTCCAGCGCCTTCCGGGCCTCGAGCAGCTCCGCGCGCTCGGCGGTGAGGTCCGCCACCTGGCGGGCCAGCGTGTCGCGCTCGGCGCTCAGGACCTCGACGGACTTCTTGAGCTGGACCGAGTCGTCGCGGAAGCGCTCCAGCTCCCCGGCCAGGCGCTCCTCCTCGGAGAGGCTGTCGGCGAGCTCGGCGTCCTTCTTCTTCAGCTCGATCGAGAGGCGCTCGCGGTCCTCGCGCTCGGCCGCGGCCTGGGTGCGGGCTTCCTGCACCGCCAGCAGCGCCTCGTCCCGTTCGCCCTCGACCGACTGCAGCTCCCGCTCCAGCTCGGAGAGGAGACCGGCGCGCTCCTCCATCTGCGCCGCCAGCCGACGCGCCTCCTCCACCCGCGCCCGGGCCTCCTCGGTGGCGCGCTCGGCGGCTCGCCGGGCCACGTCCAGATCGTGCTGGAGCGCGGCATTGTGCTGCTTCACCGCGGTGAGCTCGGTCTGCAGCTGGGCGATGCGCTCCACTGCCAGCACGCCCGCCGCCGCCACGCTGGTGGGCAGGGGCTCGGGCCGCGGATGCTCGCGGACGGTGCGCAGCCGCTCCCGCAGCCGCTCGCGGCGGGCCAGGTTGTCGTCGGGGGGCGGCACCGCGGCGCGGCGAGCCACGGGCTCGACGGCGGTGACCTCCGGAGCCAGGGTCTCGGTGCGCACCGTCGCCGCCGCGCGGCGCTCGCTGCCCGGCGCGGCGCTGGCGCTCGGAGCGGCTGCTCGAGGCGCCGGCACGGGCACGGGTGCGGCGACTGCGGGCTGGCGTTCCCGCGGCGCGGACGGTGGGGGCGAGGACACCCGCCCGGAGGCCGCCCCGGACGAGGAGACCGACGGACTGCGGGCTGGAGCCCGAGACTCCGCCCCGGCGGCCCGTCGCGCCGCTGACTGCGGACCCGAGACCGCGGTCGCCCCGGACGGCGCGGACCCGTGCGCTGCCGTCGCGCCGCGGGCTAGGACGCCGACCGCCACCGCGACCCGCTCCTCCTCCACCAGCGGCTCGGCCACCGCGGCAGCCTCACGCAAGGTCGCCTCCACCCGGCTCCGGGTCGAGACCTCCTCGGCCTCCTCCGCGGCGGTTGCCCGGGCGGCCGCGGCGAGCACCTCGCGGGCGGTGGGCGCCTGGGCCTCGGCGGCGGCCTGCTGGCCGGCCACCTGGGCGGCGACCTCGTAGACCCAGTCCTCCTCGGAACCGGGCGGCTCGGGAGCAATGGACTCGGGTGACGACCCGCCGAGCTTCAGCCTCGGCTTGGCGCGGGACACGTTCTGATCGAAGGCTTTCTTCATCGGCTCTCCCCTACCCCGCCCGCGCGTCGGTGGCGGCCCGTACCCGTGACTGCTCCAGCCGGTGCAGCACTTCCCGAAGGAACGCATCCACGTCGTGCGCGCCCTTCGAGTCCCGCTCGGAAATGAACACCGGCACGCCCTCGCTCGAGGCCTGGGCGAACTTGGTGCACTGCCGCACCAGGGTGGTCAGGAGGTACTCCGGGTAGTGCTCCCGCAGCGCGGCCAGGGCTTCCTTGGCCAGCTTGTAGGTCTGGTTGTACGCGTTGACGACGATGAACACGTGGTCGAGCACGTGGTTCAGGTCCTCCTCGAGACTTTGCACGGTCTCGAAGAGCAGCTTCAGCCCGTGGAAGGAGAGGAAGTCCGGCAGCACCGGGACGAAGAGGTCCTGCGCCGCCATGAGCGCGTTCAGGTTCAGCAGCCCGAAGGACGGCGGGGCGTCGAAGACCACCACGTCGTAGCGGTCCTCGACCTCCTCCACCGCCTTGCGCAGCTTGAACTCCCGCCCGGCCATGGGCATCAACGCCAGGTCCACCGTGCTCATCCCCAGGTTGCTGGGGACGAAGTCCAGGTTCGGCAGCGGCGTGTGCTGGATGGCCTCGGACAGCGGCACCTTCCGCACCAGCACGTGGAGCAGGGTCTTCTCGAAATCCTCGCCCTCGTAGCCCAGGCACTTGGTGGCGTGGCCCTGGCTGTCCAGGTCCACCAGGAGCACCGAGTGGCCCAGCTCGGCCAGACGGTAGGCATACGCGGTGGAGAGCGAGGTCTTCCCGGTACCGCCCTTGAAGTTGAGGAACAGCTGCTTCCGCCGGCCGAGCGGGCGCGGGTAGAGGCGGAGCGCCTTGCGCAGCGCCCAGAGGTCCTGCGCCGAGTAGCTGTTCTGGTCCAGCGCGGAGCGGAGCGCCTTGGCCGCGATGCCGAGCAGCTCGGCGGTCGTCTTCGGGGTGTAGATGGGAAGGTCCATCTGTCAGTCCTCGTGCTCGTCAGGCGACGAACAGCTTTGCCCCGCGCCGGACCACCTGCCCGCGCGCCGTGAGAAGTGCTGCGGCCTCGATCACCCGCTCGTCCGTCACGCCCAGGTGCGTCGCCAGGTCCACCACGGTCCGCCCACGCATCGAGGTGCGGAGCTCGGAGGCGATCTGCAGGCAGAGCGCCTCGTCGGCGTGCAGGCCCGCCCCGGAGTGCTCGCGCTCGGGGGGCGGGAGCGCCACCTCGATGCGGGCGGGCTCGGGCGCGCCCGACGCGCGCGGGCCCGCGGGAACGGATTCCCCGGCGGGCAGCGAGCAGTGGGCATCGAGCGCGGGCACCGGGCCGCTCTCGTCGCGCTCGGGTGGGGCGCTCTCCACCGCGGGCCGGGGCGGCTGGGGCACGGGGCGGACCCGCTGTGACAGGGGAAGCGGGGCGACCGTCGCCAGCCGCCGCACCTCCCGCCGGCGGTCGTCGTCGGAGAGCGTGGCAACGTGGCCCACGTCGATGCCCAGCAGACTGGAGAGACTCCGGCCGGCCGCGCGGCGGACACCCAGGTCCGGATCCTCCAGAGCCCCGAGCAGCCGCGAGCGGGCCTGCTCGCCTCCCGCTGCGCCCGCGGCGAGGACGGCCAGGCGGCGGACCTCGGGATCCGGATCACGCGAGACCTGCCGCTCCAGCTCGAGCATCCGCTCCGGGCCGAGCGAGACGGCCAGGAGCGCGGTGCGCCGGCGAACCGAGGCGTCCGGGTCGTGCGCGGCGCGGGAGAGGTGCGCTGGCGCCGTCTCCGGGTCCAGATGGGTGATGGCCCGGAGCGCCGCGATGCGCACCGCGGGCTCGGGCGCGCCGAGCAGCGGCTCGACCACCGCCGCGCCCTCGCGGGCGGCCAGCGCCCGGAACGCCTCGAGCAGGCCGACCAGCACCGTGTCGTCCCGCTCCGCATGGAGCGCCACCGCCAGGGCCGGGGCAGCGGCGCGGTCACCGAGCGTGCGCAGGCGCTCGGCGGCGCGCGTCCGGGCGGACGGGTCCGGGCTGGAGAGCTCGCGGATGGAGAAGCCGAAGAGGCTCTCCTCGCCGAGGCGGGGGCTGGGGGGCACGGCGAGGCGGCCCTGCTCGAAGAGACGCTCCGCTTCCCGGGTCACGGCGAGCATGGTGGCCGCCGAGGAGACGGGCGAATCGGGCATGCTCCGGGGAGTGGCCGCAGAAACGCCGGGCCCCGGAACGCCCGCGGACGACGCCCGCACCACCACCGTTTCCAGCGCTGGCGCCTCCGCACGGACCGGCACCGTGCCATCGAGCGTCGCCGCCGGCTCGGTCCGCCTGTCCGCCAGAATCTCGCGCGGCCGGAGCGCGATCGCCTCGGCCCGCAGGTCGGCGATGAACCCGGCGAGGTCGAAGTCCAGCCCGGCCTCGTGGCCCTGGATGCGAGCGGCCTCCAGCACCTTCCCCATCAGCCCGGCGCGCTCGGCCCGCATCGCCTCGATCACCCGCGCGGTCTCCTCGCGTTCGCGGTGGGCGCGGCCCAGCTCCACCTCCAGCTCGGCCACCCGGCGGCGCAGCTCGACCTCACGCTGGGAGGCAGCGGCGAGATCGGCGCGCAGGGCATCGGCCTCCGCCCGGAGCGTCGCCGCATCAGCCTGGAGCGTCTCCGAGCGTGCCTCGAAGTAGACAATCTTCTCGAGGGCACTCCGCAAGAGCGCCTCTGCCCGTCCATCGCTCACCGGCCAGGCAGTGTACAGGGCTGATCCGTCGTCGCCAGTCTTGTGACACCTGCGACAGGAAGCTACCGGGCAGGCGTCTGGGCCGGGGGCGCCGGCTCCGTCATTCCGGGGCCCTGGGCCACGTTCTTGCCGGGGGCCGGGGGCGCCGGCGGAGCGTACGCCTCGGCGAGGCTGACGGTGGCCTCGCCGACCTTCGGGGAGAGCCGGTCCACCGTCTCGGTGAGGCTGTTGGCGAGGTCGGTCTGCGCGGCGGCGGCGCGCCGGAGCTGCCGCTCGAGCTTGCCCATGTGCTCGTAGTGTTCGCGGTCCCGCGCCGCCTGCCCCTGGGCGGTGCGGAGCTCGAGCGCGAGCCCGGCGTTGGCACGGAGCCCGTCCAGCACCCGCTCCACCAGCACCTGGCCGTCGGCGTCGAGACCGCCCTTGTGGTACGCCTTGAGCCCGAATCGGCCTCCGATCCAGACCCGGCCCAGCTCCCCGTAACCTTCCTCGGGACCCTCCGGCAGGTCCTCGACCACCAGCGCGGGCGTGCTCCGCAGGGGGAAGCCGGGGGACATCACCTCGAAGATCAGCGCGCCGTCGCTGCGCGCCCGGGCCACCGCCACCGCCCCGTCGAAGGGGAAGAACGGGTCGAGGGCACCGTCGAGGCCCGAGACCAGCCGCGTGCGCGCCTTGCGATCCAGGGCGGACACCTCCCCGCGGTCGCGGCGGGGACTCTTCTTCAGGGTGGTCATCATGTCGCGCACCTGGTCGATGGCGACGACGACGTTCAGGGGCGTGTTGCCGGCGTATCCGGCGTGGTAGACGCCGACCAGCTCGAACTCGCCGGTGCGGCAGGACACCGCGAGCACCGGCGAGCCGGAGTTCCCGGGCGACAGCTGCGCGTCCACCACGAAGTCGACGTGATCCCAGTCCTTCTCGTCGTCGTGGTCGTAGGTGGAAACGACCTTGCCCACGTTGGTGGCCTTGAACGCGCCGAGGGGGAAGCCGCGCACGTCCACCACGTTGCGCTCCTTGAGGTCCGCCGAGCGGCCCACCTTCCAGGGGAGGATCGGCAGCAGCCCGTGCGCCTTGAGCACCGCCATGTCCATCGACTTGTCGGTAACCACCCGCTGGAGCGGCATGTCGTCGCGGTCGTAGGTATCGCGCTCGGACTCGACGATCTTCAGCTGGTCCGACACGCGCTTGCACCCGGGGGGCACCTCGTCGATCTTGTGCTCGTCGTCGGTGACCGCCGGCCACTCGGCGACGTGGTGGTTGGTGAGGATGTACGTCTCGCCATTCTGCTGCCGGTAGCCGAAGCCGGTGCCGTGGGCGAGCGCCTTGCGCCGCACCCGCCGGACGTTCCCGTCGCCGGCGTAGCTGAGGCACTCGTAGGTGGCAGTGGTGCGGATGGCGTAGACCCAGGACTGCGACTGGGGCTTCTGCTCGGCCTCGCGGGCGGCGGGCGACAGGGCGGCGAAGTCGTCCGCGTAAGCGCCTGCACAGTACGCACCCTTGCCCGAGGGGATGCCACCCGGGCCGCCCCGGGCCTGCACCCGCGGGGCGACGATGGCGGTCACACCCACGAAGGTCAGCGCCAGACCTGCGACCGCTCCACGCTTCATCCACACCCGCCTTCGCGCGCTGGCCTCGGTTTCCTGCTCCATGGGTGGCCCCGGTCCGATCAGTCTAGGCCCGGCAGCCGCCCCAACGCGCGGCCACCCTCTGGTCTTCCTGACCCGCTGCGGCGTGACACGAGGCGGTGGGGCAGCACTCGCCTGCACGCCGCGTCGTTGCACCTGACATGGGTGCTTGACACTCCGGTACGGCTGCCGGAGCGTCCCGCGGCGCAGTTCCCACCTCAGGGGAGACCCGCATGAACTTCCGCACTCTCGCGCTCGCCGCTGCCCTCGTGGTTCCCGCGGCCGCGCTGGCCGAGCACACCTACCAGGTGACCGGGCCGGTCGTCTCCTCGACGCCCGAGTCGATCACCGTGAAGAAGGGCAGCGAGAACTGGGAGATTGCCCGGGGCGACGACAAGACGGACGTCAAGCCCGGAGACAAGGTGACGATCACCTACGCGATGACCGCGAAGAAGGTGGAGGTGAAGCCGGCCTCGAGCGGAGCCAAGAAGGCGAAGAAGTAGCCCGGGCCGATCAGGCTCTGCCCCCTCAGGCCCTGACCAGCGGCTTGTAGCGGATGCGCGTCGGCTGGAGCGCCTCCGCTCCGAGCCGCTTCTTCTTGTCCGCCTCGTAGTCCTGGAAGTTCCCCTCGAAGAAGAACACCCGGCTGTCCCCCTCGAAGGCCAGCATGTGCGTGGCGATCCGGTCGAGGAACCACCGGTCGTGGCTGATGACCACCGCGCAGCCGGCGAAGGCGAGCAGCCCCTCCTCGAGCGAGCGCAGGGTCTCCACGTCGAGGTCGTTGGTCGGCTCGTCGAGCAGGAGGAGATTTCCGCCGCTCTTGAGCATCTTGGCCAGGTGCACCCGGTTGCGCTCGCCCCCGGACAGATCCTTCACCCGCTTCTGCTGATCGGCGCCCTTGAAGTTGAAGCCGGCGAGGTAGGCCCGGGAAGGCACCATCCGACCCCCCAGGTCCAGCTGGTCGGGCCCGCCCGACACCTCCTGGAAGACGGTCTTCTCCCCGGCGAGCGCGTCCCGGCTCTGGTCCACGTAGGCCAGCTTGACTGCCTCCCCGATGCGGAGCTCGCCCGCGTCCGGCTTCTCCTGGCCAGTGATCATCCGGAAGAGCGTCGTCTTCCCCGCGCCGTTGGGCCCGATGACCCCCACGATGCCGCCGGGCGGGAGCTTGAAGTTCAGGTCGTCGATCAGGAGCCGATCGCCGTACGCCTTCCGGAGCCCGCGCGCCTCGACGACCAGACCGGCGAGCCTCGGCCCCGGAGGAATGGTGATCTCTCCGGAGGTGTCCCGCTTCTCGGGGGCAGCCGACAGCAGCTCCTCGTAGGCCGCGAGGCGGGCCTTGCTCTTGGCCTGGCGGGCGCGCGGGCTCGACCGCACCCACTCCAGCTCTCGCTTGAGCTGCTTCTGCCGCGCCGACTCCTGCTTCTCCTCCATCGCCAGCCGCTTCTGCTTCTGCTCGAGCCAGCTGGAGTAGTTCCCCTTCCACGGCACGCCCTCGCCGCGGTCCAGCTCGAGGATCCACCCGGCGACGTTGTCCAGAAAGTACCGGTCGTGGGTGATGCTGACCACCGTCCCCGGGTAGTCCTGGAGCGCCCGCTCGAGCCAGGCCACGCTCTCGGCGTCCAGGTGGTTGGTGGGCTCGTCGAGCAGGAGCAGATCCGGCCGCTCGAGGAGGATCCGGCACAGTGCCACCCGGCGCTTCTCGCCGCCCGACAGCTGCGCCACCGGCGCGTCGGGGGGCGGGAGACGCAGCGCATCCATGGCCACGTCGAGCGTGCGGTCCAGCTCCCATCCGTTCTGAGCGTCGATGGAGTCTTGAAGCCTGGCCTGCTCGGCGAGGAGCTTCTCCATCTGCGCGTCGTCCATCGGCTCGCCGAGCTGGTTCGACACCGCGTTGAACCGGTCGAGGACGTCGCGCAGCGGCTTCACCCCCAGCTCGACGTTGCCCTTCACGTCCAGCGAGGGGTCGAGCTGCGGTTCCTGGGGGAGGTACCCCACCCGGATGCTGGGGTCCGGCCGGGCAGTGCCGAAGAACTCGGTGTCCTGTCCCGCCATGATGCGCAGCAGCGTCGACTTGCCGGCGCCGTTGGGGCCGATGACGCCGATCTTCGCCCCGGGGAAGAACGACAGGTAGATGCCTTGCAGGATGTCCTTGCCACCGCGGACCTTCCGGAGGTCCTGCATGGTGAAGATGAAGTTCTCGGCCATCGGAGCGCGCGACAGTACAGCGCGCGCCGCACCGGGCAAGCGGCGATGTCGTGCCGGACCCTGTACGAAAGCAGCCAGACGGGCAGTCACCCAGCAGACCGCTTGCCGCGGGGTTCACAGTAGGGGTGGTGTTGGGGGGCGCATCCGACCTAGACCCCCTCGGCAGTGTCCTGGCACGTGCGCAACAGTCAGGCGAGCAGGCGCGGCAACGGGATGACGAGCGATTTCGGGTACCAGCTGTTGACCAAGCTCGACGATGGGCCGTCCGGGACGGCCTGGCGTGCGCGTGCCCGCACAAGCGGAGGGCGGGCCATGGTCCGGGTCTTCCACGGAAGTCGCTGGGGGGACGAGGAGGCACGGGGGGCGTTCCAGGAGCGCGCCGAGACCCTGGGTCGGCTCGACCATCCCCACCTTGCACGGCAGCTCCAGGCCGGGTGCCTCGACGACGGGCGGCCCTACGTGGTGAGCGAGTACCTCGACGGCGAGGACCTGGGCGCCCACCTCCGGCGGTCAGGACCCCTGACCCCCGACGAGCTCGGGCTGCTGCTCCTCCCGCTGTGCAGCGTCCTGGAAGAGCTGCGGGGACGCGGCATCGTGGTCCAGGCGCTCCCCCCGTCACAGGTGTTCCTGGTGGGCGGAGTGACGCGCTTCGCCCCGAAGCTGATCGGCCCGGGCCTGGGGGACGCCGGCCACGCCTTCGACCCGCGCGGGGACGTCGCCGCCCTCGGACGTCTCATGCGCGAAGGCTGCCCCGAGCACCTCGGCTGGCTGGAAGGGGTGCACGCCGGGTGCGTCCTGGCGACGGACGAGGGCGGGTTTGCCAGCCCCGGCGAGGTGGCGCGCGCGCTCCTCGAGGCGCAGCCGCGCACGCAGCTGCTGCCGACCAAGGAGGGCGGTGAGCAGCCTCCTCTCCTCCTGGTCGACGAGTCCGAGCGGGAGAAGCCGGGCGACGTCCTCGGCCAGTACCGCCTCGAGCGCATGCTGGGCGAGGGAGCGATGGGCCGGGTGTTCCAGGCCCGCCACGTGAGCCTCGGACGGCCGGCCGCGGTGAAGGTGCTCCGGGCCGAGCACGCGAAGAACGGGCACCTCATCCAGCGCTTCTTCCACGAGGCGCGCGCGGTCAACCAGATCAACCACGCGCACATCGTGGAGATCCTCGACTTCGTCGAGGAGACCGCGGTGTCCGGCCGGTCGCGCGTGTACTGCGTGATGGAGATGCTCGAGGGCCAGAGCCTCACCGAGCTGCTGGCCAGAGCCCAGCCGGGGGTGGCGCGGGCGGTGGGCATCGTCCGGCAGGTCTGTGATGCGCTCCAGGCGGCGCACGACGTGGGCGTCATCCACCGCGACGTGAAGCCGGACAACCTCTTCGTGCTCGAGCGCGATGGGCGCGACTTCGTGAAGGTGCTGGACTTCGGGGTGGCCAAGCTGGTCGCCCCGCTCGGCGACGTGCCGCTGACCACCACCGTCGAGGGCACCATCGTCGGGACGCCGGCGTACATGGCGCCGGAGCAGGCCACGGGCGGGAACGCCGACGCGCGGACCGACCTCTACTCGGTGGGCGTGGTCCTCTACGAGCTGCTGGCCGGGCACCCGCCGTTCCAGGCGCCGGCGTTCGGCCAGCTCGTCGCCCAGGTGCTGTCGTCGCCCCCGCCGCCGTTGCCGACCTGCACCCGGAGCGGCGATCGCATCTCCGGCGCGCTCGGGGCGGTGGTGAAGCGGTGCCTGGCGAAGAACCCCGACGATCGGTACCAGTCCCTGCGCGAGCTGGCCGGCGCGCTCGAGGTCGCCGCGCAGGCACCGCTGCGCCGGGGACCGCCGCCCTGGATGGTGGCTGCCGGGGCACTGGCGGTGCTCGGGCTCGGGACAGGGGTGGCGACGGTCCGCTCGGTCCGGCGGCCGGCCGCGCCACTACCGGTGGTGACCGGGAAGGTCGTCGCCCTGTCCGCCGTGGCGCGGCCCCCGGAGCCCGCGCCGGTCACGTCCGTGCCCACGTCCCCCCCGGCGGAGGTCCAGGTGACCGTGGTGTCGGTTCCCCCCGGTGCGCGCGTGGTCGAGCTTCCCTCGGGCCGGACGCTGGGCACGACACCTCTGAGCGCCACCCTCCTCCGCTCGAGCGAACCGAGCCGGCTGCGGCTGGAGCACCCCGGCCGACGCCCGACCGAGGTCGAGCTGGTTCCGGACGCGGAGAGCGAGGTCCACGTGGCGCTCCCCCGGGCGCCCCGGGCCGTCCGCGCGGGCGGGAAGACGGCCCGGAACGAGAAGCACCCCGATCCGTTCAAGCTGTAGAGGCGCCCGTGGCAGAACTGCCTCCGGGTGCGAGGGGGTTCCCCCCCGCGGTGCGACGCCCCTCGCACCCGGAGCCCTGCACTTCTGGTCACGGACAGCGGGTCACGACCTGCGCCCGGTCCGCGCCGAACGTCGAGCCCTCGAAGAGGAGCCGGGTGTTGGGCGGGATCAGCCCCGGTCCCTGCACCAGCACGTCTCCCGAGACGTTTCCGCAGAACCCGTCGGCGGACGTGGTCACCCCGTCGAGCCGGAAGCCCTGCAGCCGGAAGGTGATGCCCGCGCCGCCGTCACCGGCGGTGCCCAGCGGGTACGCAGCGAAGGGAATCACCGGGTCCCCGAAGTCGATGCCGAAGCGGCCATCGGCGGTCACGGGGGCACTGCCGACGAACGGGTCGCCGACCGGAACCACCGCGCCGGTCCCGAGCAGCGCGTTCTGATCCACGGCCTGAAGAGCGAGGGTGAGCGTTCCTCCGCTGGTGGTGGCCTGGCCCACGAAGACCGCGGGCAGGTCGGGGAAGAACGACGGACCGACGCTGACCAGGAACGCCCCGTCCACGCCCGTCGCCGAGGCCGAGGGCAGCGGCGCTGCCGGACAGTGGGCGTCCGGCCCGGCCGGAACCGCGATGCCCGGGTCGTACCGCGAGAGGTCGAGCGTGGCGGCGAGGATCCACGTCGGGCCGAACTGGGCGGGGAGCCAGGGGATGTCCGCGCCGAGCGGCGTGGAGTACCAGGCCAGCGCGAATCGCCTCGGCTGTCCGGGGATCGGCGCGACCGCGGCGTACGCCGTGTCGCCGTTGGACGGCAGCTCGGCCACCTCGAACAACCGGACCGGGCTGCGGGGATCGGTCAGGTCGCCACGGAGCTCGTAGAGCGCGGTGCGCTTGCGGGTACACGACAGGTGCTTGCGTGCCACGACGAAGGTCCGTCCATCCACCTCGAAGAGCTTCGACGGCCCGTCGAGTCGCTGCTCGAGCCGGCGACTGCAGTCGAAGTCCCCGAGGAACCCGAGCCACGAGCCGCGCTTCACGCAGACCGCGGTCTGCCCGTCCTCGTTCAGACCCTGGTCGTCGAGGCGCACCAGCGCCACGGCGATCATCCGGTCCTCGCCGAGGAAGCTCAGCTCCGCCTCGCTGGGCACCAGCCGCGGGGCGTTCACCAGGCTGCCCAGCTTGACGAAGGACCTGCCGCCGTCGATGGAGCCGAAGTACGCCGCTTCCTGGTCCCCGTCGTCGTACCCGGTCGCGTACAGGATGCGCGTCCCGAACGGGGACCGCCAGCCGACGTAGCGCCAGAGTCCCCAGCGCTGGTCGGTGAGCTTGAAGGCGACCGGGACCGGGGTGTCGAAGCTGTCGCCGTCGTCGCGCGAGGTGGCGAGCACCGTCTGCGTCTCGGCCAGCAGGTCCCGGATGGGGAACCCCGCGAGCCGCGAGATGGCCCCGAGGCGGAGCGCGCCGTCCCACTCGAAGAGCTTGGGATCACGGATGCCACGCACCGGGTCGCTCGGAGCAGGAAAGACCTCGCTGGCGAGCCTGCCGCCGTGGCTCTGCGGATCGAAGTGGAAGATGCGGATGCGCGCGGTACCGGTCTCCGCCTGGCCCGTGCCACCGGCCCGGAAGGCGAGCAGCATCTTCCGCGAGGGCAAGAGATGCAGCTCGACATTCTCCGCGTGCTCGTCCCCGTTCTGGTACACGACATCGATGTCCCGGATGACGCCCCGGGCGTATGCGGGCCCGTCGGGGGTGGGCACCCGGGTGGGGGTGAGCGTCACCGCCGCGGACGCGGCGGAAGACGCGGACGCACGGCGTGCATCGCCCGGCACGGATGCGGCGCTCGCCCGGCCCTGTGCCCCGCAGGCCACGAGAGCGAGGGCGAGCGGCGGGAAGAGCGGCGGAAACGGCGAGCGACGGCGCATGCGAGCACCCCCGGAAGTCGTGGCGCGGGGCTCACGTAGCAATCGACAATCCATCGCCTCGACGATGGGACGCCGCGATGGCCAGGTGCTGGAGGCCGTGCACCGGTTTGCACACCTGCGCAGCGGAGCGCTCCGCAGACCGTGGCGCCAAGCCAGCACCGCCTCGGCAGGGGCTTCGCGGGCACCGAGGCCGGGATGCGCGGTGCTCCACCGGCAGGGCGCCCGGGTGCCCGGCGGCCGGGTCAGAACATCTCGCCGAAGTCGAGGAAGAACGTCTGCTCGGGCGTGAGGCCCACGTCGGCGCGCACCACCAGGTGGTGGCTCCACGCCAGCCGCAGCCCGATCGAGCTCCCGACGTGGAAGGGTCCGACGTCGGACTGGCCTAGGCGCGCCCAGACACGGCCCACGTCCAGACCGGCCACCGTGCCGATCTCGAACTCGCCCAGGCTGAGAAAGCGCCAGCGAAGCTCCGCGTTGCCGAGCAGCTTCGCGTTGCCCTGGTACCGGTCCAGCGAGAGCCCACGGATCGAGGCGCGGCCTCCGAGCGCGTCCGGGCCGTTGAGCTGGCCCGCCTCGCTGATCCCTCCGGTCGCCGGCAGCACATAGAAGGGCAACCCGTCGGTGGCCACATCCGCCAGCAGCCGCAGGGCCAGCACCAGCCGCCAGTAGTCGGGGATGAGTCGCTGGTAGAGGCGCAGCGTGAGGTTCGCCCCGAAGAGGTTCGACTCACCGCCGAAGGCATGCGCAGCGCCGCGCACCGACAGCTCGTGGAACATCCCGCGGGTGGGGGCGAACTCGTTGTCCCGGGTGTCGAACCGCACGCCGCCGGTCAGCTCGGCGTAGCGCTGCTTGAAGCGGTGATAGGGGTCTCCGGGGAGCGGCCGGCCGTTCCAGCCCACCAGCAGACCGCGACGCGCATCGGCGTCGAGCTGGGAACCGGTGTCCTGCCCGAGGTCGTCCGGCCGGTAGAGGGGCTGGAACCCCGCCAGAAGGAACTGATAGCCGAGGAGCACGCTCCACGGGCCCCCGATGGGACGCAGGACGGTGAGCTGCGCACTGGGGAAGATCTCCACGTCGTACTGGTAGAATCGCTTCCCCCGGAACAGCGGATTGGGCGAACCGTCCGGCGGGGCCGAGGGACAGACGTCGGGGGCGGCCGGTAGCTGCGCCTTCAGCGCTTCGTCGTCGCAGCGGTCGGCGTCCTCGTCCCGGACGCTCCCGTTGCCCAGCCCGTAGTACGGCTGGAACTTCGCCCGCTCGTAGCCCACGCGCAGGGTGATCCGGTACGGCGAACCACCGATCCCGGGCACATCGAGGGCCAGCCAGTGCGACTGGATGCCGCCGGTGGTGACGAAGACGTTCCCCTCCACGCTGTAGGCGAACGGCTTCCTCGTCCCCTCCCCGAAGTCGGTGAGCTTGAAATGCGCGCCGAAGCCCCAGCCCTCGTCCGAGCCGTAGTCGACGATCGGGAACGCCCCGACCTTGAAGCCCAGGTCCGGCGGCGGCTCGTCGGCACGGGCTGGCAGCCCGCCGAGACCCACGATCAGCACGGCGGCGAGCGCGGGGCGCATGGGGAGGAGCGGTGCAGCTTCCGTACCCATTTGACCTGAATTCCCCAGCGGGCATCCGGGTGTGCAGAGGATTGCACGCTGTGCAGCACGCATCACGTGGCGCATCGTGACGTCCCCTCGGGATTCCTTGCTTTCCCCGAGCGGCACGCCATGTGCTCGGGCCCAGAGCGAGAGCCCGTTCTCCCAGGGTCACATTCCATGACGCTTCGCGACTGGCCGGTCATCATCGCCTGCGTCTTCGGCCTGTCGCTGGTCCTGCTGATCATCTGGCGAGGGCGGCGGAGCCCCCTTGCGGCGCCACTGGCGTTCCTGGTGCTGAACCTCACCGCCTGGAACTTCGCGGACGATGCCTGGCACGCGTCGGGCGAGACCCGCCTGGTGTGGCACATGATCGACCACGCGCTGTCGCCCCTGAGCCTGCCGCTGGCGTTCGGGTTCGCCCTGGTCTTCGTTGGACGGCGGGGTCAACTGGGGTGGCTGCTGGTGGTCAGCTGGGTGGTGGCCATCCTCACGGGGGCGCCGGCACTGCTGGCGCTGGTGGGCGAGCTCGGGCCGATCGCGGCCTGGGGGCGACGGTTCACCGAGGGCGTCTGGTACCCGATCAACTTCGTTCACCTGGTGGTGCTGGCGGCCATCGGTCTGTGGCTGCTCATCCGCTACGCCATGAGCGCCCCCCCGGGAGAGAAGTCGCAGGCACGCGGCGTGCTGGCAGCGATTGGCGTGCTCATCGCCCTGGGGGTGTCCGAGTTCGCCCCGGGGCCCGGGCTCGGCCTCTTCGGCTTCATCCTCTTCACCCTCGTCCTCTCCGTGGTCGTGCTGCAGCCCGGGCTTCCGGAGATCTCGATCCCCGGGAAGCTGATCCCCATCGCCGTGCTGGCGGCGAGCAGCGGCGTGGGCGCCTGGCTGTTCATGGCCAAGCGCTCCAACGGGCCCGCGGTGGTGCTGCTGCTCTTGACCGTGCTCGCGCTGGTGGCCCTGGTCATCGGCCTGGGTATCCACGCGAATCGCGCCCAGAGACGCGAGCGGCTGGAGCAGCTGGTGCTGCTGGGCCGCTTCTCGCAGCAGCTGGCCCACAACCTCAAGAACCCCATCGCCGCCCTGAAGGGGGCGACGCAGTATCTGGAGGTCGAGCTGCACCGGGGCCGGAGCCTCGCGGAGCAGGAGCACTTCGTGCGGCTGCTGCTCACCCAGGTGGACCGCCTGGAGAACGTCATCGCCGACTACCGGAAGCTCGGGCAGGCCCACCCCATCACCGAACCGGTAAACCTGAATGCGCTGGTCGACGGGGTCCTCGCCTTGCAGTCCTTCATCGACGGCGAGAGAGTCCGGATCCACTCGGAGCTGGACGGCTCGCTGCCGCTGCTCTCCGGGGATCCTGGGTTACTGAGGGAAACCCTGGAGAACCTGCTCCGGAACGCCGCCGAGGCGCTGCCGGAGGGGGGGAACGTGATGGTCAGGACCGGATGGCGGGACCGGAGCCACGTCTACCTCTCCGTCCAGGACGACGGGGTGGGCATCGACGCCCGCACCCGCGAGCGACTCAAGGAGTTCTACACCACCAAGCCGGGCGGGAGCGGGCTGGGCCTCGCCTTTGCACGGCGAGTCGCCGAGACGCACGGCGGCGAGCTGCGGATCGAGAGCCAGCCGGGAAAGGGGACGACGGTCACCGTCGCCCTGGCCGCACCGCCGAGGTGAAGCGATGGACTCCACTCCGCACAGTGTCCTGATCGTCGACGACGACGCCGCGGTCGCAGAGACGCTCTCGGCGACCTTGGAGCAGTGGGACCCAAGGCCGGACGAGCTGGACCCGAAGCGCTTCGAGGCCGCCTACGTCCTCTCCGGGGAGAAGGCGCTGGCCTACCTCGCCGACGGGTTCGCGGACGTGGTCATCGCCGATCTCCGGATGCCGGGGATGGACGGGATGGAGCTGCTGCAGCGGATCCAGCACGACCTGCCCGGGACGCCGGTGGTGATGCTCACCGCGCACGCCAGCATCCCGCTCGCGGTGGAGGCAATGCGCCGCGGGGCGCACGACTTCGTGGAGAAGCCCTGGAACCTCGAGGAGCTGGTCGCCTCGCTCAAGCGGGCGATCAACACCGCTCCTGCGGAGCGCCGAGAGGGACGCGCCCCCGAACCGAGGACCCGCGAGGTGCTGGCCCGGCTTCCCACGATGGAGAAGGCGCTGGAGGCGGTGCGCCGGGCGGCTGGAGGGATGGCCACCGTCCTCATCCGCGGCGAGTCGGGCACCGGCAAGAACGTGGCCGCGCGGATGCTGCACGATCTCGGCCCCAGGAAGGCCGCGCCCTTCATCACCGTGCACTGCGCGGGCATCCCCGACGACCTGCTGGAGTCGGAGCTGTTCGGGCACGAACCGGGGTCGTTCACCGGCGCCGGACCGAAGCGGAAGGACGGACGGGTGACCTGGGCCGAGGGAGGGACGCTGTTCCTCGACGAGATCGGGGACGTTCCCCTCAAGCTTCAAGTGAAGCTGCTCGAGCTGCTGGGAAAGGAGCGCCGCTACACCCGGCTCGGCGGGGACAAGGAGCTCACCGCGGACGTGCGGGTGGTCGCCGCGACCCACCGGGATCTCGAGAAGATGACCCGGGAGGGGACCTTCCGGGAGGACCTCTACTTCCGGCTGAACGTCATCCCGGTGTGGATTCCCCCCCTCCGGGAGCGGCGGGCAGAGATCGAGCAGCTCGCCCGCACGTTTCTCGAGCGGTTCGGAGTCGAGAACGGTCGCCCGCACCTGAGCTTCGGGGCTCCGGCGCTCGAAGCGCTGCGCTCCTTCCACTGGCCGGGCAACATCCGGCAGCTGGAGAACGTGGTGGAGCGGCTGGCGGTCATGACCACCGGCGAGAGCATCTCTCTGGAGGACGTCCGCGAGGCGCTGAGCGGGGCGCCCTCGCCACCCCTCGTCGCGGAGTACGATCCGGAGGTCGGGCGCTCGCTGGCGGCGAACATGAAGGCCATCGAGAAGCGAATCCTGGTGCAGACCCTCAACGAGACCCGGGGCAACAAGGCGCTCGCCGCCCGCTTCCTGGAGATCTCCCGCCGCAGCCTCTACTACAAGCTCAAGGAGCACGGCCTGGAGCGGTGGAAGCCGCCCGAGGCCGCAGTCTAGTGAGCGGCGGCGGCCGCCTCGGCCGCGTTTGCTCCGGGCTTGCGGAGCAGGAAGACCAGCAGGAACGAGAGGGCGAACACGCCCGCCAGCACCAGGAACCCGGTGTTGAAGGCCCGCACCAGCGCCTGCGCGTCGAGTCGCGAAGCCATGAGCGCGTACCCGCTCTGGATCGCGTCGGGGAGCCGGGCCACCGCGCCCTGCGCCTGACGGAGCTGCTCCTGGAAGACCGGGTTGTACGGGTCGGCGTAGCGGGCGAGGTCGCTCCGGAACTGGTGCGTGTTGTTGGTGAGCATGGTGCTCATCCACGCGGTGCCGATGGAGCCGCCCAGCTCGCGGGTCAGGTTGAAGAGACCGGCCGCGCTACCGCGCTGGCGGGGGCTCAGACCCGAGAGCGCCACCACCGAGAGGGGTACGAAGCAGAAGCCCAGGCCCAGCGAACGCACGAAGATGGGCATGGTCAGAGCGTGGGTGTCGGCGAGCTGGGTGAGGTGCCCGTTCAGCCAGAGCGAGGCCACCAGTCCGATGGTTCCGAAAGCGATGAGGTAGCGGCTGTCCACCTTGCCGATCAGCCGTCCGACGAGAGGCATGATCAGCAGCTGGATCCAGCTCCCACGCAGAAACAGCAGCCCGATGTCCATCGCCTCGTAGTGCAGGATGGTTCCGCAGAAGAGCGAGTAGAGGAACGAGCCGGCGAAGAGCGCGGTACCGATGAGGAAGTTCAGGCCGCTGGCCGCGCTGTAACTGATGTTCTTGAACACCCGGAAGTCCACCACCGGGTGCTCGATCTCCAGCTCGTGCACCACGAAGGTGACCAGGCAGATGGCCGCCGCACAGGCGAGGACCACGATCCGGGTGTCCTCGAACCAGCCGTCGCGGTTCCCTTCCTCCAGCACGTACTGGAGCGAGACCATGCCCACCGCGAGAAGGCCGATGCCCCGAGCGTCGATGGGCTCGCGCGACGGCTTGAAGGTCGGCTCCTTGATGGAGATGAACGCCACCCACGCGGCCAGGAGGCCCAGCGGCACGTTGATCAGGAAGATCCAGTGCCAGCTGGCGACGTCGATCAGCTTTCCACCGATGGTCGGACCGAGGAGCGGCCCGGTGATGGCCCCGAGGGCGAACAGCGCGCCCGCCATCCCGTGCTCCTTCTGCGGGTAACGGCCGAAGAGGATGTTCTGCGAGGTGGGGATGATGGCTCCCCCGCCGATGCCCTGGAGGATGCGGAAGATCACCAGCGAGGGCAGGTTCCAGGCCAGCCCGCACAGCGCCGAGGCGGCGGTGAACATCAGCAGCGAGCCGGCAAAGTAGTTCCGGAAACCGAACCGGCGCTGCAGCCACCCCGACAACGGGATGATGGTCACGTTGGCCATCGCGTACCCGGTGGAGACCCAGGCGATCTGGTCGAGCGGGGTGCCGAAGCTCGCCCGGATGTCGTTCAGCGCGACGTTGACGATGCTGATGTCGATGACCGACATCAGCGCGCCGAGCATCGCGGCGACGGTGATCAGGACCTTGTTGCCCTGGATGGGAGTCTGCTCGGCCACGGCGCGGTCTCTAGTTGGTGCGGACGGTGACCACGGCGCTCATCCCCGGGCGGAGCGGGACCTCGGGCGTCCGCTCGAGGCGGACGAGCACCGGGACGCGCTGGACCACCTTCACGAAGTTGCCGCTGGCGTTGTCGGGCGGGAGGAGCGCGAAGCGAGCGCCGGAGGCACCGGCCAGGCTCTCCACGTGGCCCTGGAAGTCATGCCGACCGTAGGTGTCGACGCGGACGGAGGCCTTCTGACCGGGCCGCATCTCGCCGATCTGGTCCTCCTTGAAGTTGGCCACCACCCAGATGTCCTGGAGCGGGACCACTGCCAGCATCGGACGGTCGGGCGCGACGAGCTGGCCCTGCTCCACGGTGCGGCGGCTCACCACGCCGTCCACGGGAGCACGCACCTCGGCGTAGCTGCGGTTGAGCGCCGCCAGGTCGTACGCCGCCTGGGCCTGCTCCACCCCGGCCTGCGCGGCCTGGACGGCGACCTCGGCGGCCTTCACCTGGTCGGGTGCGGTCTCGGCGGCGGCCAGACGGCCCTGCGCGGTGGTCAAGCCACCGCCCGACGAAGCGAGGTTGGCCTCGGTGCTGGCGAGCCTGGCGCGCGCCTGCTCGAGCTCTGCGCGGGCTTGTTCGGCGCGGGCGCGGCGAGCGTCGATGTCCGCGCGGGCGATGGCGTCGGCCCTGGCCAGGTCCTGGGCGCGTACCCAGTCGGACTGGGCGAGCCGGTCGGCGGCCTCGGCAGCGTCCACCGCGGCCCGGGCCTGGGCCAGCGCGCTCCGTGTGGCCTGCACGCTGGAGCTGGCCTGGGTGAGCCCACCGCGGGCCTGGCGCAGCGAGGCGTCGGCGTTCGCCTGGGTGAGCCTGAGGTTGACCTCCGCCGAGGCGAGCCCGGCGCGGGCGGACTCGAGGTCCGCGCGGGCCGAGGCGAGCTTGGCGTCGAGATCCCTGGTGTCGAGCTGGACCAGGAGATCTCCCTGCTTCACCGACTGGTTGTCGATGACCAGCACCTTCTCCACTTGACCGGAGACCCGCGGGCTGATGCTGACCACGCGACCCTCGACCTGGGCGTCGTCGGTACTCTCCTTTCCATGGCCGAGGACCCACGCCCCGAGCGCGCCGACGACGGCGAGGCCGAGGAGGCCGGCGAAGACCTGGGTGGAACGGCGCTGGCGGAAGCCGGGCCGGGCGGGCGCGGCGGCGGGAGTCTCCGGCGCGGGGGCCGGGACCTCACGCGGGGTGTGCTCGCGAAGGGCAGTGGTGGTGGCGGACATGGTGGGGGGAGCTCCTGATTCCTGAAGGTCTGAAGACGAACGTTCCGAGGTGAGGGCAGCCTTCTTGCGGGTCAGTCGTGCCGGAACACGTTCACGCGGGCGCGCAGCTTCTCCACCAGGCCCACGTAGGTCTCCCGCTCGGCCGGGGTGAGCGCCTGGATGAGCTCCTGCATTCGCCGCAGGTGGTCGGGCAGCAGCGAGGCGATGAAGTCGGTGCCGCGCGGAGTGAGCCGGACGCGGTACGTGCGCCGGTCGTCCCCCACCTCGCCGCGGGTGACGTGGCCGGACTCGACCAGGCCATCGACGAGGCCGGTCATCGCCGCGCGGGTGACGCCGGTCTGGTCGGCGAGCTCGGCGGGGTTAAGACCCTCGTCGTTCGCCTTGTACAGCTGGATGAGCACGTACCAGCGGCCCCGCGAGAGGCCGTAGGCCTGGAAGTGCTGCTCCAGCGCCGCATCCAGCTCCCGGTGGAAGTACAGGATGGGGACGCAGGCGCGAATCGCGTCCCCGTCCAGGCCAGGGACGGTCCTGGACAGCTGCGCGATCTTCTCGAACCTTGGGCAGAGGGTTGGTTTCACGGGTTTATGGTTAAGAGCTTGATCATCAGGTGTCAAACCGATTTGGAGGCCCCAGTTGTCGTCGGAGTGTCAGGGGGTTGCGCGATGTTCCCGCTCCCGGCACCTGGCCGGCCTTCATGTCGGGTCCTGTGCGCAAGCTCAATCTGTCTGAACTGGAATGGCTGCCCTACGCGATTGCGCCCGGGGTTGGGGGCGACGTCCGTGACGTGGGACGTGCGGTGGGTACGCGGAACGTGGGGCTGCGCATCCAGCGCATCCCTCCCGGGGCGCGGGCCTCGCGAAGGCACCGGCACCTCTTCCAGGAGGAGCTCCTGGTGGTCGTACGCGGCGAGGGCACCCTGCTGCACGGCGAGGAGCGGGTTCCCGTGCGCTCGGGTGACTTCGTCAGCTACCACGCGGGCGATCCCGAGGCCCACACCCTGGAGAACACCGGGCAGGGGGTGCTCGAGGTCTGGGCATTCGGGGACCGGGTGCCGCATGAGGTCTGCGTCTATCCTGACGAGCAGGTCGCCTACGTCGAGGCGCTGGGCGGCGACGTGCCGCTGTCGGACGTCGAGGCCTGGGCCGCGCTGGCCGGGCGCGGCGGCGGCATCGAGGCCGCGAGCGCGGACGACGGCGAGGACTGAGTGCCCCACTAGAAGCGACAGTCCCGCCGGGAAGCGAGCGGAGAGGCGCGCGCCTTTGTTATGCCGCGCGCACCCGTGACTTCCCCGCCCGTCCTCCAGGTCGAGCAGCTCGTCAAGCGCTACCGCGACGTCACCGCCCTCGCCGGGGTGTCGCTCACCATCGGCGCGGGGGAGATCTTCGCCCTGCTGGGCCCGAACGGCGCGGGGAAGACCACGCTCATCGGCGCGGTGTGCGGGCTGGTGAAGAAGACCAGCGGGACGATCCGGGTGTTGGGGCTGGACCTGGACGAGCATCCGTTCCGCCCGCGGTACGACGTGGGGCTCGTGCCGCAGGAGGTGAACTTCGATCCCTTCTTCACGGTGAGCGAGTCGCTGCGGATCCAGCTCGGGTACTACGGGCGGCCACCCGACGAGGCACGCATCCGCGAGGTGCTGGAGGCGCTCAGCCTGAGCGAGAAGGCGAACGCGCAGACCCGGGCGCTGTCGGGGGGCATGAAGCGGCGGCTGCTCATCGCCAAGGCCCTGGTGCACCGGCCGAAGCTGGTGTTCCTCGACGAGCCGACGGCGGGGGTGGACGTGGAGCTGCGGCGCGACCTCTGGGCCTACGTGCGCAGGCTCCGGAGCGAGGGGACGACGGTCATCCTCACCACCCATTACCTCGAGGAGGCGGAGGAGCTCGCCGACCGGGTGGGGGTCATCAACGCGGGGCGGCTGCTCCTGGTGGAGGACAAGGCTGCGCTGCTCCGGAGGATGGGTGAGAAGCGGGTGCGGATCACCTTCGCGGCGCCGGTGGGTCCCCTGCCCGAGGCGCTCGACGGCAAGGCCGAGCTGGCCGAGGACCGCCGCTCGCTGGTGGTGACCGAGCGCAATGGCCGCCCGAGCGCGGGCGAGGTGCTGCAGCAGCTCTACCGGAGCGGGTTTCCGGTGGCGGAGGTGGACACCCGGGCGAGCCGGCTGGAGGACGTGCTGATCGAGATCCTTCACACCGGAGGGAGCCCGGAGTGAACGCCTCGGGGCTCCGGACGCTGTTCGTGAAGGAGGTGCGCCGCTTCCTGCGCGTGCCGGGTCAGACGGTGCTCAGCCCGCTCATCTCCACCACGCTCTACTTCGTGGTGTTCGGGGTCAGCCTGGGAGGACGGATGGAGGAGGTCACCGGCCAGCCGTACCTCCCCTTCATCGTCCCGGGGCTGGTGTTCCTCGGCCTGGCGAACAACGCCTTCCTCAACACCAGCTCGTCGCTGTTCATCATGAAGATCCAGGGGACCATCGTGGACCTCCTGGTGGCGCCACTCGGCCCGTGGGAGCTGCTGCTGGGCTTCGTCGGGGGTGGGATGGTGCGCGGGCTCGTGGTGGGCCTGCTCACCTGGGGGGTGGCGCTGGCGTTCGCCGGGTGGCAGCTGGCGCACCCGCTGGTCACCGCCGGCTTCCTGCTCGGGACGGCGTACGTCTTCTCGGTGCTGGGGCTGATCGCGGCGATCTGGGCCGAGAAGTTCGAGCAGATCAACTTCTTCCCCACCTTCGTGATGCTGCCGCTGACCTTCCTGGGCGGCGTCTTCTACAGCATCAGCCGTCTGCCCGAGCCCTGGCGGACCCTCAGCCACTTCAACCCCATGGTCTACATGGTGGAGGGGCTGCGGTACGGGATGCTCGGGACGGCGGCGCTTCCGCCGGGGGTCGGCGCGCTCATCCTCACCCTGCTGGCCGTCGGGTCGACCGCGGTGACGTACGCGCTGCTGGCGCGCGGCTACAAGCTGAAGCAGTAGGCCGCTCAGCCGGCGGCGCGGCGCCGGTCGATCTGGCCGACGAAGCCGCGGAGGATGTCGGCCACCTGACCCGGCTGGTCCAGCTGGGGCCAGTGGCTGGTGTCCTCGACGAAGACGTTGGGGAGCTCGGGGACGGCAGCGCGCATCGCCAGAGGCCCATCCAGCCCGCGAACGGTGACCAGCAGCTTCGGCCCGGGGAAGCGCCGGACGACGGTGGGGTCGTACGCGAGCAGCGATTCCATCGAGCCGACGTAGGTCTCGCGGGTGGTGAGCCCGAGCGTGGCGAGGACGTGCTGGCGAGTCTCGGGGCGGGCCTCCTGGAGGATCTGCTCGAACCAGGCACGGGCAGTTCCCCGGAAGCGATCCGGGGCGACCGAGGCGCGCCATCCGGCGAGCTCGGCCGGAGGGATGGCGGCAAGGCTTCCCGCGGCGTCCAGGAACACCGCGCCGGAGAACCGGTCCGCGAACCGCGCCACCGTCTCGGCGACGACGGCGCCGCCGTAGCTGTGCCCGACGACCACCGGGCGATCGAGCCCGGCCGCGGCGGCGACGGCGAGCACGTCCTCGGCCATGGCGGCGAGGTCCCAGCGCCCGTCCCTCGGCGGCTCGGACTCGCCGTAGCCGCGCTGGTCGAAGGAGACGACGGTCCGATCGGCGGCGAGCAGCGGCGCCACGGCGTGCCAGTGGCTCCGGTCGGCGCCGCCACCGTGCACCAGGAGCACCGGCGTGCCGGGCCCGCTGCCCTGCGCCTCCATCCTGAGCCGTCCCGCGCCTCCGGCGATCCAGTCCATGCAGGGCGGGACGCTACGCCTGCTCCCCCGGCCCCGCCACCATCCGGGAGGCGTGTTACAGCTGGATCTGCCGATGCTGGCTGCACGTCCGCACATCGAGCCCCGGCGCGTGCCAGGGGCAGACTCCGTGGTGGTGAGCGAGATCTACCTGTCGCTGCAGGGGGAGTCGTCTCACCAGGGACTGCTCTGCAGCTTCGTGCGGCTGACCGGGTGTCACCTCCGTTGCCGCTGGTGCGACTCCGAGTTCGCCTTCCGGGGCGGGACGCGGATGGCCCTCCCCGAGGTGGTGAAGCGGGTGCGGGCGCTGGGCGCTCCGCGGGTGGAGATCACCGGGGGCGAGCCCCTGCTCCAGCCCGGCGTGTACCCGCTGATGGAGGCACTGCTCGAGGCGGGGCTGGTGGTGCTGCTCGAGACCTCCGGGGCCATCGACGTGCGCCTGGTGCCGCCGGCGGTGCACAAGATCGTCGACGTGAAGTGCCCGGGCTCGGGCGAGTCGGACCGGAACGACTGGCGCTGCCTGGCGAGCCTCACCGAACGGGACGAGCTGAAGTTCGTCCTGGCCTCTCGCCAGGACTACGACTGGGCGAAGGGGTGCATCGCCGAGCACGGACTCGACCGCGGGCCGGCAGGGCTGCTGTTCTCCACGGTGCACGGGGAGCTCTCTCCCACCGCGCTCGCCGAGTGGATGATCGCCGACCGGCTCCCGGTGCGGTTCCAGCTCCAGCAGCACAAGGTGCTCTGGGCGCCGGACGCGCGGGGCGTCTGAGCCGGGCCTCCGTCAGGGGATCGGAGCGACGCGGATGACCGTCCCGGTCGGGGGATCCGCGAGGTACGCAGCCCCCCAACGAGGGACAGCTCACCGTAGACGTTCGACGGGAGGGTCGCGCCCAGGATCGAAGCGGAGAGCTGAGTGATGGGTGCGCCCGAGCGAGGAACGATGTTGAGCGTCGCCCCCTCGCCGACAAAGATCGCCACGGCGTCGACTGCGACTCTGTACCCTGCCGAGGACAGAGCAGTGACTGGCCCACCGTCGACGGGGATCCGCATCAGCTGCCCCTCCTTGCTCGTGGTCGTCACCACGCCGTTGGTCGCTCGACCCTGCGAAGTCGAGGATGAGCCCCTCGACCACCGCCGTCGCGGGGCCACCGCCGATGGGCGCACGCCAGATGGCACAGTCGTCCTGGTGAGGATCCTGCGTCGAAGGGGTGGAGAGCCAGTACACCGACGAGGCGTCCTGCGCGACCCGAACCAGGCAGCTGCTCGGGCCGGGATAGGTGGGCGCAACGAAGTCGACCGGAGCCCCTCCGCCGAGCGGGATGCGGCGCGCTCCGCCCAGGAAACCGACGAGCACCGAGGTTCCGTCGGTCACGATGTCGTCGATGGGCTCGGCTCCGACGGCGAGAAGCGTGGTGACCGGACCGCCCGAGAGCGGAACGGACTTGACCATCGCTCCGTCCGCGACGAGGAGCGTGTTGCCGGAGAGGGTGAAGCGGGCAGGGGCTGGATGATCGCCCCGCCCCCGGGGAGCGGGGGGCGTGACATGCGCCGTCGAGGTTCTCAGGTCAAGCGCTTCCGGAACAGGGTGTCTCTGGGCGCCGGCCGCCCGCGGCGTGTGACTCTGCCCACGTTCGGCGCCCCACGAACAGCTCTCCCGGGCCGAGCTCGACGTCGCCGGCGCGCATTTCGATCCGGATCCGTCCCTTCAGCACCAGGAAGAAGTCGTCGGTGTTCTCGTGGCTGTGCCACACGAACGGACCCCTCACCTTCACCACCATGAGGTCGTGGCCGTTGAACTGGCCGATCGTGCGCGGCTTGAAGTGCTCGGTGAAGGTGGAGAGCTTCTCCGCGAGGTTGACGCTGGTCATTTGTCCCTTCTCCTTGCAGGACCAGGGGCTGCCTCGCCAGCACAGACGTGACGCCGCCGAGGCGGTGCTCACCGCACCGGCGCGAGCAGCTCGGCCAGGCTGACCCGGGTGGCGTGGACTCCGAGGCACACCGCCGCCACCCCGATGCAGGCGAACCAGGCGGGCACCAGGAAGGCCTTCCTCCGGTGCTCGAACTGGCCCACCGCGAACCAGGCCACGTAGGCGGGGATGAGCAGCACCATCAGTCCGGTCCCGAGGCTCCGGCCGAACGCGTGCCGGAGAATGGGAATGGTGAGCGCCGCCGCGGCGATCGAGAAGAGTGCACCCGTCCAGGCCAGCATCGTGCGAAGGTCCCCGCTCAGGGGAGGTCTCTATACATGAGCGCAGTCCGAAGCGTCCTCTTCTGGGCCCTGTTCGGTGCCTTGGCCGGAACCTGGGTCGGAGGTCTCATCTCCCGCGCCTTCCTGCCGTGGTTCAACACCCCCGGCGCAGGAATCATGTCGCAGTGCGCGTGCGAGCCGCTGGCCATCAGCACCGTCTCCCACACCCTCAGCATCGAGTTCGGGGGGCTGGTCCTCGGCGCGCTGGTGTTCGCGGTGCTCGCCCTGGTCCTCGGCGCCGGCCGGAAGCGGAAGGTCGAGCCCCCCGCCCCGGCGACGCCCCCGGCCGCCGCGGCCTGAGCAGGGCCAGCTTTTCCGGCCGCGAGAGCTGCTTGAGCGCCCACTCGCGTCTGAGGGCCGCGCTGCGGTCGGCGGCCGGCTCGGCATAGACCACCCGGACCGGCAGCCGGCTCCGGGTGTACGCCGCGCCACGCCCGCTCCGGTGGACGCGAAGGCGCGCCTCGAGGTCGTTGGTCGCGCCGGTATACAGCGAGCCGTCGCGGCAGCGGAGCATGTACACGCACCACTCGTGCATCGCAGGGCGGGTCAGGCTGGTCAGCCCGGGTGGGCCCATGCTACGGCAACGGGCCGCGCATGGCCCGTTTCCTCCTGACCTGTTTCGCCGTCCTTGCCCTCGCCGCCTGTCAGAAGGGCAGCTCCGCCGACCACGTCACCATCGACCTCGCCCCCAAGGCCAAGGGGGGAACCCCCGTGGCGACGTTCAAGGGCGGGGCGATCACCGTGGAGGAGGTGAACCGCCAGCTGTCCGCTCTGCCTCCGATGGTCCGGATGCGGCTGCAGGGCGCCGCGGCCCGGAAGGACTACGTGGAAGGGCTGGCCCGGGTCGAGCTGCTGGCCCGCGAGGGCCTCCGCCAGGGCGTTCAGAATGAGCCCGACGTGGTCGAGACGGTCAAGAAGGCCCTGGCCCAGAAGGTGCTCCAGCAGCAGCTGGAGAAGAACGCGCCCCAGCCCACCGACGAGGAGGTGAAGGCCTGGTACGAGCGCCACCAGGCGGACTACCAGCGCCCGGAGACGGTCCAGGTGCAGGACCTCTTCCTCGCCGCCGACGCCAAGGACGCCCCCCGGCGCAAGGCACGCGCCACCGAGGCGGAGAAGCTCCGGGCCAAGGCCCGTGCGCTCAAGCCCGACGACGAGCAGGGCTTCGGCGCGCTGGTGAAGGCCAGCTCGGACGACGCGCTCACCCGGCAGCTCGGAGGGGACCTCCGGCCCATGCCGCCCGGCGACCTCGAGGCCCGGTACGGCTCCGAGGTGGCGCAGGCGGTCAAGGGGCTCCAGACCCCCGGGGAGATCTCCCCGGTGGTGGCGACCGAGAAGGGGTTCCACGTGCTCCGGCTGAAGGCGCGAAACCCCGCCCGCGTCCTGCCGCTGGAGGAGGTGAAGGCGCAGATCCGCAACCGCCTCTACAGCGAGCGGCGTACCGCCGCCAGCGACGAGCTGATGAAGCGGCTGAAGACCGAGGCGAACTTCACCCTGGACGAGGCGGCCCTGGCACAGATCTCCACGCCCGGTGCCATGCCTGGCGGCCCGGGCCATCCGCCGATGGGGCCGCCTCCGCCGGCTCCGGGTGCTCCACCGAGGAAATGACAAGGCTGCCTCTCTGCGGCGCAGCGGCGCTGCTGCTGATCGCCACCGCCGGCTGCCAGCGCCGGCCCCCCGACGACCCGAGCGCCGCCCCGGTGGCCTGGGTCAACGGGCAGGTCCTCACCCGGGCGGAATTCGAGCGGGAGCTGGGCCGTTCTCTCGAGCTGGCCGATGGCACCAGTGCGCCCGCCCCGGATGAGCTCGCCGCGCTCCGGCGCACGGTGCTCCAGGCACGGGTGGACCGGCTGCTCTTCGTGCAGGAGGCCGCGAAGCGGGGGCTGGAGATTCCCCCGGCGGACGTGGAGCAGCGGCTGCAGCGCATGCGTGCCGACTGGCCTTCCGATGAGTTCGACGCCCTGCTCGACCAGCGGCATCAGACGCTGGATGAGCTCCGGGGCGAGCTCCGGGCCCAGCTGGTCCAGGAGCGCCTCTTCCACGAGCTGGTCTACCCCAGGGTCGCGGTCACCGAGGAGGAGATCCGCGCCGAGCTGGACGCCCACCCCCAGCTGGTCCAGGAGCCCGAGCAGGTGCACGCGGCGCAGATCGTGGTGAAGGAGCTGGACCAGGCCAAGGAGATCCGCGCCAGGCTGCGCGAGGGGGCGAAGTTCGCCGACCTGGCCCGCGAACGCTCGCTCTCCGCCGACGCCAAGGACGGCGGCGACCTCGGCTGGTTCCCGCGCGGGGTGATGCCGCCCCAGTTCGACGAGGTGGCTTTCTCGCTCGGGCCAGGGCAGATCTCGGACGTGGTCACCACCGACTACGGGTTCCACGTCTTCAAGGTGCTCGAGCGCCGTCCGGCCCGGAAGAAGGATCTGGCGGCCGTCCGGGCGGAGATCGAGCGCCGGCTCCTGCGCGCGAAGCAGGAGCAAGCCCAGACCGATTTCGTGACCCAGCTCCGCTCCAAGGCTGCGGTCCGCATCAACGAGCCCCTGGTGGCGCAGGTCGTCCCCCATGCGCCCGCCGGGCAGGCCCAGGAGACTTCCCGATGAGGCGTTCCATTCCGGCCGGGCTCGCCGGCCTTCTGCTCCTGGGGGCTCCGCTGGCCCGCGCCGAGCTGGTGGACCGGGTCGCGGCGGTGGTGAACACCGAGGTCATCACCCTCTCCGAGGTGGAGAAGCGGGCCGCCCCCGAGCTGGCCAGGGTGGACCAGGAGGCCACCGGCCCGGAGAGGGCGCAGAAGCGCGCCGCGGCGCTGAAGAAGACCCTGGACACGATGATCGACGAGAAGCTCGTCGACAACGAGCTGAAGGAGCTCAAGGTCACCATCAACGACAAGGAGGTGGATGCGGCGGTGGACGAGGTGAAGAAGAGCTACAACCTCACCGACGACCAGCTCCAGCAGGCGGTGGCCCGCGAGGGCTACAGCATGGCCGAATACCGCGAGCAGATGCGCAAGCAGATCGGCCGCTACAAGCTCATCAACGAGAAGGTCCGGAAGAACGTGAAGGTCTCCGAGGCCGACGTGAAGAGCGAGTACGACCGCATGACCCGCGCCGAGGGCGAGGACTACGAGGTCCACGTCCGGCACATCCTGATCGCCGTCCCGCGCACCGCCTCCCAGGCGCAGGTGGATCAGGCCCGGCGCAAGGCCATGGCGGTGGCGGCAGAGGCCCGCGAGCCCGGGGTGGACTTCGCCGCGCTGGCCAGGAAGCGCAGCGAGGGAAGCAGCTCCTCGGACGGCGGCGACCTGGGGTTCTTCAAGCGCGGCACGATGGTGCCGGAGTTCGAGCGGGTGGCCTTCAACCTCAAGACCGGCGAGGTCTCCGACCCGGTGCGGACGCAGTTCGGCTGGCACGTGCTGAAGCTGGAGGAGATCCGCAAGCTGGGCATGAAGCCGCTGGCCGAGGTCCGTCCGGAGATCGAGGACCGTCTCCGACGGCAGCAGGCCGAGCGGCTGACGGCGCAGTACATGGAGACGCTCCGCAACGGCGCGGTGGTGGAGAAGAAGATCTGAGCCGGGTGCCCGCGGCCGGCCGCCCGCGGGTCGGCATCTCGCTCGGAGACCCTTCCGGCATCGGTCCGGAGGTGGTGGACCGGGCGCTGGCCCATCCCGGCGTCCGGCGGGCGCTGGTGCCGGTGGTGTTCGGGGACGGGCCGACCTTCGAGCGCCTCGCCACCCTGCAGCGGCTGCCCGCGGTGCCTCCCGGTAGTCCGCTCCCGGCCCAGGGCCCGGCGCGGGTGGCGGTGACCGAGCTTCCGGCGAAGGACCGTGCGGCAGGCAAGCCGACCAGGCTCGGCGGCAAGGCGCAGCTCGCGTACGTGCGGGCCGCGGTGGATGCGGCGCTCCGCGGCGAGGTGGACGCGCTGTGCACCGCGCCGGTGTCGAAGGAGCAGATCACCCGCGCCGGCGTGCGCTTCATGGGGCACACCGAGCTGCTCGCCGAGGCGTTCGGCCGCGAAGTGCTGATGCTGATGGACGGCCCGCGGGTGAAGGTGGCGCTGGCCACCAACCACGTGGCCATCCGAGATCTCCCGGCGGCCCTGGAGAAGCGTCGGCTGGTCGCCCAGCTGCAGCTGCTGTCCGCGTCCCTCCAGCCGGTTCTCGGACGGAGGCCGCGCATCGCGGTGTGCGGGCTGAATCCGCACGCCGGCGAGGGTGGGCTTCTGGGGGACGAAGAGGTCCGGACCATCGCCCCGGCCATCGCGCTGGCCCGGCGCCGGGGCGTGGACTGCACCGGGCCCTGGCCGGCGGATGGCCTGTTCGCCCGGCCGGACCACATTCCCGCGGATGTGGTGCTGGCCATGTTCCACGACCAGGCGCTGGTGGTGGCCAAGGCCCTGGACTTCGACCGGACGGTGAACGTGACCCTCGGGCTGCCGGTGCCCCGGACCTCGCCGGACCACGGGGTCGCCTACGCGCTGGCCGGGAAGGGCAAGGCGAGCGCCGAGCCGATGGTTGCCGCGCTGCTTAAGGCCGCGCAGCTCGCGGCGCCCCCGGGAGGGGCTGTCAGGCCGCGGGGGTCAAGGTGATCTCGGCGATCTCCGGCGTGGAGAACAGCCGCATCGGCGGGCCCCAGAAGCCCGTCCCCCGGTGGGCATACACCCAGACCCCGAGCAGCTTGCGGAGCCCTCGAACGAGAGGCTGCTGCAGCCGGACGAAGAAGTGGAAGGGAAAGATCTGCCCGCCGTGGGTGTGGCCAGAAAGCATGAGGTCGACCCCGTGGGGTGCGGCGCCGGTCACCGCCCGGGGCTGGTGCGCGAGCAGCACGCGCGGAGCGCCCTCGGGCGCGCCGGCGAACACCAGACTCCGGGCGGCTCTCGTGGTCGGCGAGGAAGCGGCCCCCGTGCAGGTCGGGCATCCCGCCGATCACCACCGTCCCGCCCGCGCGCTCGACCACCCGGTGCTCGTTGTGGAGCACGGTGAGCCCGAGCTGCTCGACCATCCGGACCGACTCCCGACCACCCCAGTAGTACTCGTGGTTGCCGGTGACGAAGTACACCCCGTGCGGTGCGGCCAGGTCGGCGAGAGGCCGGAGCGCCTGCTCCACCACGTGGGCCGGGCCATCCACCAGGTCTCCGGTGATGGCCACGATGTCGGGATGGAGCGCGTTCACCCGATCCACCACCCGCCGGAGGAACCGTTCGCCGAGGCGTTCGCCGATGTGCAGGTCGCTGATCTGCACGATGCGCAGCCCGGCCACACCGGGAGCGAGCCTCTCCAGGGGCACCTGCACCCGGCTCAACACCAGCCGCCCGCGCGCGGTCCAGACGGAGAAGGGAACGAGGAGCGCGGCCCCGATGGCGATGAGCAGCGCCTGCATCCGGGCCTGGGACAGCGCCGCGACGGCGTCAGGCCAGCCGTACAGCAGCCCGTACAGCAGCCGTCCCAGATCCGTGACGAGGGTGACCGTGAGGACGACACCCGAGGCTCCCAGCCAGGCGATGGCGAGCGGCGGAAACACCCGGCTCGGCCAGCCACGGTCGCGCCGGCTGAACACGAAGCCCACCGGGACCAGCACCACCAGCAGGGCGAGGAGCACGCACCCGGCAATCGCCACTGGCAGCGGAAGCACCGGATCCACGAAGAGCCGCCGTGCAACATACACGTGAAGAAGCGCGAACAGCGCCAGCGCGGTGCGGAAGGGTGAGAGGAAGCCGGAGCGGCGACTTGTGCTCATACAGTGGCCGGGAGGGCTAACGGGTACAGCCACTTCCTGCATGCAAACGGCCCGTTTCCCCAGCAATTGACAGCCCGAAAGGAGCCCTTCCCCGCCACCAGGCAATCGCGGGAGACGGTGGGCGTCTCCAGGGCACGGCGGCGATGAGTACCGCCGGTGAGGGAAGGAACGGAAGCGCAGTCATGAACTCGATCATCTCGGAAAAGCGATTCGCCTTCGTCGCGTTGCCGCTTCTGCTCGCGACCCTCGCACTCTTCTACGTGCTCGGGGCGGCCGCGCTGTTCGCCGAGGCGGCCCAGGCGCATCACGACATCGCCCAGCACGGGCGCAGCGAGCTGGTCTCGCCGGTCATCGAGATCCGCGGCTAGCCTTCGGGACCAGGGCGGAGAGCCGGGCTCGGTTCTCCGCCTGGAAGAACGGCGCGCGCAGCAGGGAGGACAGCGCGCGCTTGGGGATGCACCAGAGTTGAAGTGAATCCTCCCACTCCCCGAGCACCGCCACTGCGCGCGCCTCGGCGTCCTCCCGGAACTCGTCGTTGCAACGCTCGACGAGGTCGCGCGGGTCCCGCACCTCCCAGCTCTCCTCGCCGTTTCCGGCGTCGACGAGCAGCGTGCCTTCCCGGTCGTCGCGGACGTCGAGGACCTTGAGGGTGCGCGCGGCGCCGCCGATGCGCTCGCACAGCGGACCGATGAGCTCGTCGGACCGAAGGTCGAGCGCGATGCTCAGCCCCCCGTCGAGGACGCCGGCATCGCACAGCGCCACCAGCGGGAGCTGACCCTGCGGGACGTGCGCGCCCTCCGCGAGGAGTCCCAGGTGCTGGAGCTCGGCCTTCAGGCTCATGGAGGGGTAGGTCTGCCCTCGGGAACGGGCAAGCGCAACTCCTCCGCCTCGAACGCCGGGGCGCCAGGGGCTTCCACCGCACGATCGTCACCGATCAGCGGACCGGCTCCGGGAGGTTCCGGGCGGTGGAGCAAGCGACGGGGGCGGGGCGAGGACGGGGGTTTCCGGAGCGACGACCTGGTTCTTCCCCCGCCGCTTCGCCTCCAACAGCCGGGTGTCTGCCTGCGCCAGCACCGCGTCGAACGTCTCGCCGTCCGCGGGCCAGCTCCCCACCCCCGCGCTGACCGTCACCTGGCGCTGCTCGCGGCCGACCTGGATATTCACCCCCGCCAGCTCCTTCCGGATGTGCTCGACACGTAGCCGGGCCTGCTCCACTTCCGTCTCCGGGAAGGCGACCACGAACTCCTCGCCTCCGTAGCGCGCCACCAGGTCGCTCTTGCGCACCGAGCCCCGGAGCCGCGTCGCGACCAGCTGCAGCGCGCGATCCCCCGCCGGATGGCCGTAGGCATCGTTGAACGCCTTGAATCCGTCTACGTCGAGGATGGCCACGCTGAGCGGAGCACTCCGTCGCCGCGCCCGGGCCAGCTCCTCGTCCACTCGCTCGACGAACGGCGCCCGCTGCGACAGCCCCGTCAGGTGATCGACGCCCACCATCAGGCGCAGCCGCTTCGCCCTCTGCGCCACCGCGGCCATGATGATCCCCGCCAGGCCCAGCAGCACAAGGTGCACCATCTGGTCTGCCCAGGCGAACCGCCCGTGCTCGGTGCCCTCGAGACCGAGGGGACCCGCGGCGAGGCCGATCAGCACCGCGTACTCCCCGGCGCTCAGCCCCGCGGTCCACAGGCAGAGCCGCCAGTCGTAGCGCAGCCCGGCGCTCATGATGACCAGGAAGTACAGCTCGTAGAACGTCCGGGTGTGACTCGAGGCGTCGGGCCCGCCCTCCAGGAACACGAAGAGCATCGCCGCGGTGGTGAGGGTCACGTCCGCGGCGCAGCTGAGCCATGGCACCCAGCCCTTCAGCACCCGGAAAGCGAGCCAGGCCAGCAGCACCGAGTAGAGGACCCCCCCGGCGAGCAGCAGGGACAGCTGGGGCCAGCCCGGAGGCGGGGCCAGGGCGAACACCAGCGCGCTCAGTCCACCCACGAGGAACAGCCGCACGCTCGCCACCCAGCGCTCGCCGGAGGCGCGAGCCCGGAGGATCATCTGGTCGGTCTCGGGACCGATCTGCCCCAGGAGTGCAGCGATCGCGCGCCGCACCCAGGCCGTGTCGGGGAGCGCCATCGTGGCGGACTGTAAGAGCCGACGCGGTGGCTGGCGAGCGGGACGAAGGTCCATGCGGCGTTCGCGCGACCGGGTCAGGCGCGCACCAGGACCTTCGGACACGTTGACGTCGCAACAGCAGCCCGACCCGCAGGAGAGCGCTAGACGTTGAACCGGAAGTGCATGCAGTCGCCGTCCCGGACGACGTACTCCTTGCCCTCGATCCGGAGCAGGCCCTTCTCCCGGACGGCCGCCTCGCTCCCCAGCCGGATCAGGTCTTCCCAGCCGAACACGTCGGCCTTGATGAAGCCCCGCTCGAAGTCCGAGTGGATGACGCCCGCCGCCTCGGGCGCCCTGGCGCCCTTGTGGAAGGTCCAGGCGCGGCACTCCTGCTCGCCGACGGTGAAGAACGTCTGCAGCCCGAGCATCCGGTACCCGGCGCGCACCACCTTGTGCAGTCCCGGCTCGGACAGCCCCACCGAGGCGAGGAAGCCCGGACGCTCCTCGGGGGGGAGCTGCTGGATCTCTGCCTCGATGCCGGCGGCCAGCGCGACCATCTCCGCGCCCTCGGCCTTCGCCAGCGCCCGGACGGCCGCCACGTGCAGGTCCGTCTCCTCCTTGCCGAGCTGGGACTCGCCGATGTTCGCCACGTAGAGCACCGGCTTGTCGGTGAGGAGGAAGAGGTCCCGGAGCTGCTTGTGGTCGTCGGGCGAGAGCTTCTGGGCCCGCACGGTGACGCCCGCATCGAGGCCCGCCTTCACCCGGTCCAGGAGCGCGAGCTCGGCCCTGGCCTCGTCGCCCGCCTTCCCTCCGGCCTTGGCCGCCTTCTGGGCGCGCTCGCGGCGCTTCTCCACGGTTTCCAGATCTTTCAGGCACAGCTCGGTATCGACGATGTCCCGGTCACGCCCGGGGTCCACGCCGCCCTCGACGTGGGTCACGTTCGGATCCTCGAAGCAGCGGAGCACGTGCAGCACCGCATCCACCTGCCGGATGTTGGCCAGGAACTGGTTGCCCAGCCCCTCGCCCTTGCTGGCGCCGCGCACCAGGCCGGCGATGTCCACGAACTCCAGCGAGGTGGGGATGGTCTTCTGCGGCTTCACCAGCGCCGAGAGCTTCTCCAGCCGCTCGTCCGGCACCGGCACCACGCCCACGTTCGGCTCGATGGTGCAGAACGGGTAGTTCGCCGCCTGCGCGCCGGCGGAGGACAGGGCGTTGAAGAGCGTGGACTTGCCCACGTTGGGCAGTCCGACGATGCCGATTCCGAGAGCCACGAGCGAACGTTTCTAACGCCGGCTCATGGCCGAGGAACGACCAAGCCGGATGGTTTCGGCCATCAGACCTTCGGCTCCGGGCGGCCGGGGCCAGCGGCGGTGCGCGAGACCTCGGCCAGGTACTGGTTGGCGAGATCCTTCTGGGTCTTGTCGTCGAGCGCCTTGCCGAGGAGCTTCTCGGTGATCTGGATCGCCAGATCGGCGGCGGTCTTCTTCACGTCGTTCACCGCCCGGACGCGCTCGTTCTCGATCTCCCGGAGGGCGTCGGTCTTCTGGGCCTCGGCCTCCGCCCGCGCCTTGGCCACCAGCTCCTTGCGGAGCTTCTCCACGTCCTCGGCGTTGCGGCGCATCATCTCCGCCGCTTCGACGCGGGCCTTCTGGATGGCGTCCTTCTGCTCGGCGAGGAGCCGCTCCGCCGCGGCGCGCTCGCGCTTGGCGGTCTCGATCGATGCGGCGATGGACTTCTCCCGCTCGTCCACCACCTTGAGGATCGGGCCCCAGGCCACACGACGGAGCAGCAGGGCCACCAGGATGAAGGTGACCAGCGTCCAGAAGATGAGGCCGGGACGGACGGAGACGAGATTGGCGGCAGCGAGGACGATGGGCATGTGCGAGTCTCGGGAGTCAGTGGGCCCGGGAGCGACGGGTGTCAGCCGGCCTTGGTGGCCAGGAGGATGCTCACCACCAGGCCGAACAGCCCGACGCCTTCGATGAGCGCCGCGGCGATGAGCATGGTGGTCCGGATGTCGCCGGTGGCCGCGGGCTGCCGGCCGGTGGCGTCGAGCGCGGAGGCAGCGAGGCGGCCGATGCCCAGGCCCACGCCGAGGACACACAGGCCCGCGCCGATGCCCGCGGAGAGGAAGGAGTAAGCGAGATTGTTCATGACCGTTCTTTGTCTGCTTTCGATGTCGGGACCCGCTTGTGGGGGGGTCGTGGATGCCCTTGTGGACGACCTCCCGCGGGCCGCATCCGGCCGCGGGGTTCTCTTGAAACCCGTTACCCCGGCGCGTTCGCCGGATTGACCGCCAGCTCGGGCTCGCCGTGGAGCGCGCCCTTCACGTCGTCGTGGTCCTCGGGATGCTCCTCGTGCTCGTGCCCCATGGCCACCCCCATCCCGATGAAGAGCGCCGAGAGCATGGTGAAGATGTACGCCTGCAGGAAGGCCACGAAGAGCTCCAGCAGGTAGATGAAGATGGCGAACGGCACCGCCACCACCGAGACGGCCACGTGCCCGATGATGAAGATCAGCCCCAGCAGGCTGAAGAGCACGATGTGCCCGGCCAGCATGTTGGCGAAGAGTCGGAGCATCAGGGCGAAGGGCTTGGTGAAGAGCCCGAGAATCTCCACCGGCACCATGATCGGCCAGATCCACCACGGGGCCCCGCCGGTCATGTGCTTCAGGTACCCGCCGAAGCCCGCTGCCTTGACGCTGGCGAACTGGGTCAGGATGAAGGTGCAGAGCGCCAGGGCCAGGGTCACCGCCAGGTTCCCGGTGGCGGTGGAGGCCCAGGGCACCAGACCCAGCAGATTCAGGGTGAGGATGAAGAAGAAGACCGAGAGGAGGTACGGGGTGTAGCGCGGGCCCTCCTGCTTGCCGATGTTGGGAATGGCGATCTCGTTGCGGACGAAGACCACCAGCATCTCCAGGAGATTTTGCCGCGGGCCGTGGGGCACCGGCTGCTGGGGGTCCCGGTTGGCGCCGAAGGTGAAGAGCAGCACCACGATCAACGAGCCCACCAGCATCCAGAAGGCGTGCTTGGTGAGGGAGATGTCCAGGCAGCCCGCGCCCAGGCTCGCCGGCTCCTCGGGATCCGCCGGGCAGGCCCCCTCCTTGAACGGGATGCGCCACACCGGGAAGTGGATGACGATCTGCTTGTCCGAGAGCGGGACCTGGAACTCCACCTCGGGTGAGTCCGCCACGTGCTCGAGGATGTACGTGGAGGTGTCGACGTTCTCCGGCCCCTCGTGCTCGACCTCCACGCGCTTGCCGTGGGCGGGGGCCGCGTCGTGCGCCGGCGCATGACCCTCCTGGGCCCGCGCGGCCATCGACACCGCCAGCACTGCGCACCACAGCCACCGCTGCATCACGTCACTCCTCGCCGCTGGCCCCTCGCGGCGACCAGCACGTACGTCATTTCCAGGCACAGGGCCACCACGAACAGCCCGAAGAACACCAGGGTGTACGCGCCCACGTCCCCGTGCTGCGCCCGCACCCACCGGTACCCGGCGAACCACGCCCCGAGCCGCACCACCAGCCCCACCGCGCTCGCCCCCAGCGCCACCTTGATGCTGCGCCGGACCGCGAACGACTTCCCCACCAGCACCACCGCGCTCGCCGCCACCGAGACCACCACACCGGCACGCGTCGCCGGCGTCTCTGCCGCCCACAGCCCCACCACACCGACTGCTGCCAGCGCGGCCATGAACGCCAGCAGCCTCATTGCTTCTTCATCGCGCTCAGGGCCTGGATCATCGCGTAGAAGCCCGCGCCCAGGCCGAGGAAGAGGCCGACGACGAGTCCCCAGGGCGAGCTGTGGAGCTTGCCGTCGAGGAACCAGCCCACGCCTCCGCCCACCAGCATCCCGCCCACCACCCGCCAGACCGCGCTGAGGTACGGCGCCGCGGCGCGCTGCGCGCGGGCCTCGGGGCTGAGCTCGCTCCCGTCCTCGTCTTTGTGCCCGTCTTGCAAAGAACCGGCGCGCGTCTAGCACCGGGGGCCTGGCCAGGCAACAGTGCAGGATGACTGAGCCTTATCTGGCCCCGGCGATTCTAGAGCGACCGGAACGCCTGCCGTGCGGCGGCGAGGGTGTGCTCGACCTCGCCCTCGCCCATGGCCAGGGAGACGAAGGCCGCCTCGAACTGGCTCGGCGGCAGGTACACACCACGGTCCAGGAGCGCGTGGAAGAAACGGGCGAACTTCTTGGTGTCCGCCCGCTTGGCGCTCGGGTAGTCGAACACCGGCCCCTCGGTGAAGAAGAGGGTCCACATGCTGCCCACCCGGTTCAGCGTCACCGGAACACCGGCCGCACGCGCCTCGGTGACCAGACCGTCGGTGAGGCCGCGCGAGATGCTCTCCAGCCTCTCGTAGGCGCCCGGGGCTCCCAGCGCCTTCAGGCAAGCCAGCCCCGCCGCCACGGCCAGCGGATTCCCGGAGAGCGTTCCCGCCTGGTACACGGGTCCGGCCGGGGCCACCGTCTCCATGATGGCCCGGCGGCCGCCGTAGGCTCCCACCGGGAGCCCCCCGCCGATGACCTTTCCCATGCAGGTCAGGTCGGGCGTGAGGCCGAACAGCTCCTGTGCGCCCCCCCTCGACAGCCTGAATCCGGTCATCACCTCGTCGAAGATGAGCAGCGCGCCATGCGCACGGCACAGCTCGGCCAGCCCTTCGAGGAAGCCGGCGCGGGGGATGAGCACGCCCATGTTCCCCACCACCGGCTCGACGATGACCGCGGCGACGTCCTTTCCCCGCCGGGTGAACAGCGTGCGCGCCGCACCGAGGTCGTTGAAAGGCAGGGTGAGGGTGAGTGCCGCGAGCTCCTTCGGGACCCCGGGAGAGTCGGGCAGCCCGAGCGTCTCCACCCCGCTCCCCGCCTTGACCAGGAACGGGTCACCCGCCCCGTGGTAGCAGCCCTCGAACTTTACCAGCACCTCGCGTCCGGTGTAGGCGCGGGAGACCCGAAGGGCGGCGAGCGTGGCCTCGGTGCCGGACGAGGTGAGCCGCACCTCCTCCACCGCCGGCATGCGCTGGCAGATGAGCTCGGCGATCTCGACCTCCCCTGGATGCGGCGCGCCGAAGCTGGTCCCGGCATGCGCGGCGGCGGACACCGCCTCGACGATCGGAGGATGGGCGTGGCCGAGGATGAGCGGGCCCCAGCTGCCGACGTGGTCCACGTACCGGTGGCCGTCCACGTCGGTGAGCCAGGCGCCCCGGCCCTCCTTGAAGAAGACCGGCGTACCTCCCACGCCGCGGAATGCTCGAACCGGCGAGTTGACACCTCCGGGGATGACCCGCCGGGCGCGGTCGAAGAGGCGCTGACTGCCGGTCCGCTCGATGCTCATCAGAGGTCCAGGGTCTCGTGAATCCCCAGCGCCTGGTACCGTAACAGGAGATCCTTGGCCTTGAGCGCCGCAGCGAACTGCGCCGGCGTGCCGGTCAGGACGGGGAACGTGCCGTAGTGCATCGGCGCCACCTTGGCCGGCTGGGCCAGGGCCACGGCCTCCGCAGCGCGCTCCGGGCCCATGGTGAAGTGATCGCCGATGCAGGCGAGCATCAGGGTGATCCTCATCGAACGCAGCAGCTGCATGTCGGTGAACGCGTCGGTGTCACCGGTGTGGTAGATGGTCGGCCCGTTGCGAACGGCGATGACGAAGCCCATCGGGCTGCCGGCCGGGTAGGAGACGTCCCCGCCCTTCTCCTTGACGGTGAGCGTCGAGCCGTGAATGGCGTTGACGAAGGTGACCTTCACCTCCCCGTCGAAGAAGCTGATGGTCCCGCCGATGTTGCCCGCCGAGTCGAAGCCGAACCGGTCCGCGGGGAACCCGAGATAGCGCGCGTAGGCTTGCGCCTGGTCCAAGCTGGTCACCAGACGCGCCTTGGTTCGCTTGGCGATCTCCACCGCGTCGCCGACGTGGTCGGAGTGGCCGTGCGACACCAGGATCAGGTCGACCTTCTTGAGGTCGGCGAGGTCCTGCTTCCCGCTGGGGTTGAGCGGGTTGGTGATCCACGGGTCGATGAGGAGGACCTTCCCTGACGGGGTGACGAGCTTGAAGGCGGCGTGGCCGTACCAGGTGAGGTGCGTCTTGGCCGCCCCGGCCACCTGGGGTGGCACGGAAGCCGATGCGTTCTGGGCAGTGGCAACGAAGGGAGTGCAGCAGAGCAGGACGACGAGGACGCGGGTCAGGTGTCGATTCAAGAGGCGATCCCTCCGGAGTCGGGTCGATGAAGGCTTGGGCCCGGCATAACAGACCCAGGCCACTCGACGCGCGCATCCCCCCGACATCCTGTTCCGCGAGGAACGCGGGGCGGGCGCCGGCTCATGGCCGAGACAATCCGCGATCAGTCCCCGTGCTCGTGGGCGGCCTGCTCCGCGGTGCCCCCGGCCGCCTCGAGCGAGGTCCGGGCCTGCACGATGCGGTGAGGCTCCGGCCGCTGAAAGGCCTCCCGGGCGCCCACCCCCCGTGGCGTGGTCTGGGCGATGCGCTTGCGCGTCCGGGCGATCGCGCTCTGGACGATGTTCGGATCCGGGTGACGCTCGAGCGCCTGGACCCACGCCTGGATTGCCCCGGCGTCGTCCCCCGCCTCTCCGCGCAGCTTCCCCAGCTCGAACAGCGCATGGGGCGCCAGCTCCGACGCGGGAAACTTCTCCACCAGCGTCGCGTACGCAGTCATCGCCTCGCCGTGCATCCCCTCGCGCATCGAGAGTGACTGACCGACGATCATCCATCCGTCGTCCACCAGTGCGCTGGAGGGGAACTTCTGGATCAGCGTGCGGGCCTCGAGCTCGGACTGCTGGTAGTCGCCGAGCTCGAAGTAGAGCTTGGCCACCTGGTAGCGCAGATCCGGTGCCGTCGGCGGGTCGCGCGCCAGCGCGGCGGTGATCTCGGAGATGGCGCCCCGGAGGTCGCGGTAGTGGGCCTCGAGGATGCCGGCCAGCACCACATGGGCCTCGGCGGCCTCCGGCGCGTCCGGTGCCTGGGCCACGAGCTCCCTGTAGACGCTGACCGCCTTGGGGACGTCGTGCAGCTCGAGCCAGTAGACGTCCGCCGCGCCCCGCAGCGCCGCGGCCCGGATGTGCGCCGCCTCGGGTCCCTCGGATCTCTCCACCGTGTCCAGGGCCGCCCGGTACTCGCGCAGGGCGGCCTGTGGCTTCCGGGCGTAGACCAGCTCGCGGGCGCGGGTGAGGTGCTCCGGACCCGAGCGGAAGCAGCCGGCCGCGAGCGCGACCAGGAGCGCTACAGCGAGCAGGCGTACTTCACGCACAGGGTTTGGTCGCACCGCACGCACGACTGCGTGGGCAGGTTCGGCTCGCCGGTGTCGGCACAGATGGCGAGATTTCCAGTCAGCGGACAGTCCTCGGGCCGCACGCAGCGAACCTGGCCTGCATCGAGGCCGGTCACGGCCGACACGGTCGCCTTGCACGGTCCGCCATCACATCCCAGGAGGAGGGCACCGGCAAGGATCGCACCCTGGACCACGCGGCGAGGACGCACCGCGCGGCACTTGAGCACGAAGCGTGCGCCGTTCACCACAACGACGGGTCAGCGCTCGTCGATCGCGACGCTGGGACCCCCGACACCTGCGACGCCGTCGCCGGCGAGGGCCCATCCGCGCATGCGCCGCTTGCCACGGCCCTTCTCGGCCTGCTCCTCGAAGAGCCGGGCCATGTCCTGGAAGTGGGCATCTCCCACGCGGCAGGCGACCTCGGTGACCTGCTCGCGGCGGGCGGCGAGCTCGTTCCAGACGGTGAGCCGAGCCTCACCCGCGAGCAGGCGGGCCTCGACTGCATCCGCGGCCCGCTCGAGCGCCCGGCCCTCGGCGGCAAGGGCCTCGCGGCGTGCGCGCTCCTGGGCCGGCGAGATGCCGCAGCCGAGCGAGGTGGCGAGCACGAGGAGGATGGCGAGGGTCCGCATGAGGTCGGCAGGTAAGCTAGAGGCCACCCTGGCCCTTCGCATCCCACCTTGTGTCCCGAGGTGGCAGGCATGTGACTCGAAACGTGCCGAACGTTGCGAACTGGACGACCAGAACGACGGGGTCCAGCTACTGAGATGCTAAAGCGCCGCGGTCGCAGGGGACCCACCCGTCAAGGTCCCCACCGAGGTGCGGCAATCACCGAGGTGCTCACCGCGGTGCCAGACACCTCGTTCCGACACCGCGTGACGACCGGTCCGCGCGAGTTCGCCGCGGAGGTGTCCACGCGGAGGTGTCTGACACCGCCGCCGGTCGAGGTGCCAGACACCTCGTTCCCGACCGCCCGTTCCGGTGTCGGGCCGCGCGGAACCGTTCCGCGGCTCGAGCTGACCGGGCCATTGGAACCCGGCACTTCCACGGGAACGTCGGCGCAGCGCGCCGAAAGTCACGACGCGGGCCGACGTGAACGACGCGGCGGAATTCGGCCGTCGTTTCAGTCCGGGGTGCTAAGCCTGCAGGGCGCTGAGGTCGGTCCCCTCGGGCGGCCGCTGGGCCGGCAAGGGAAAGCGCGGCGTGGTTGGGGGGACCGACCCCGCGCGATGTCGCCCGTTCGGCCTGCTCAGACCTTCGGGACCGCGCGGAGGATCGCCTTGCCGTCCTTCACGAACACCCGGTACTCGACGTCACGCGCGTTGTGCCGCTGGAGCAGCTCGGGCACCTGCTTCTTCAAGCTGGCGACGACCGCGTCGAACGAGAGCCGCGCCGTGTCCTCGTTGCAGCGTCGCTTGGCCTCGACGTAGGCCCGGTACACGCTCCGCAGCCGGTTCTCGGACAGCGGATCCGGCGGCTGTGTCCCGGCGATGTGCACCACCGGCTCGGGGGGCGGAGGGGACGGTGCAGCGGGCTGCGCAGCCGGGACCTTCTTGCCCGGCGCGGGCGGCTGACCCGCCGCAGCCGGCGTCAGCGGGGGCGCCACCGGAACCTGGGGGGCCGAGTTCTTCCGACGGCGCCGCGCCCGGTAGATATCGCGCCGGTAGGTGCCGGCCTCCATCTCCTGGAGCGTCCGGGCCCACAGCCTCTCGTACGTCGCCGCGGATGCCTGGAGCGACTCGATCCGGAAGGAGAGCCCGGAGTTCCGCGCCGGCACGGTCTTCAGCGCAGCGAGACGCTTCTTGAACTGATCGTGTGCCCACGTCGGTGGGCGCTTCTCCGTCCCGAGGAAGAACTGCTCGTACTGCCCCCGGAGCGCATGGAGGAGCGCCTCCACCGAGTCCAGCTCCAGGGCGACCTCCGCCCAGCTCGACGCGGCGGCGGCCGCGCTCGCCTTTGCTTTGTCCTCGGGGCGCGTCGGGGGGGGCATCGCCACCCCCAGGATTTCAAGTCACCCGGACACCGCGCAAGTCGGCGCAGGTGGGCGGCCCACGCCCCGCACGCAGCGCCCCTGGCTCCGCCTTCAGGCCGGCTGGGCGCCCGACGCCGAGGGCAGGCTCCGGCTCGCGGCGGGCCGGCGGAGCAGGAGCGTCACCCCCAGTGCGAACATCACCAGCGAGATGAGCTGGCTGATGGAGACGTTCCACCAGGCGTCCAGCGGCACCTGCTCGATCAGCTTGTGCAGGGTGCCGCGCTCGAAGTCGCCCCGGAACAGCTCCACCGTGGTCCGGATGACCGCGTAGCCGATGAGGTACAGCGCGAGGATCTGCCCGTGGAAGCGGCGGTACCGGCGGGCGATCATCAGGGCGACGAACAGCAGCAGCTGGGCCAGCGACTCGTAGAGCTGGGTGGGGTGAATCGGCAGCGTCGTCCCGTGCTGATCCACCCAGTCCGAGATGCGGATCGCGCCCGGCACCGGATGATCGAAGACCTGCCCGGTGGACTCGATCACCCACCGCCGCAGCTCCTGCGCCTGGCTGTCCCAGGCGATGGCCCCTGCGGTGTGGTGGCCGAAGAGGTCCAGCGCCTTCGAGACTCCCGGAAAGCGTACCGCCCACGGCACGTGAACCGAGGCCGGCTTTCCCCAGCAGCAACCGGCGGAGAAGCAGCCGAGCCGACCGAAGGCCTGGCCCAGCGCCACGGTGGGGGCGATCACGTCCGCGAGCCGAAGGAAGGGGATCTTCCGCTCCCGGCAGAACCACCACACCGCCGCCGCCGCGCCGATGAAGCCGCCATAGAACACGAACCCACCACCCAGGGCGCCGACAAGCCGCGACGGGTCGGAGAAGACGTGCCCCAGCCCGTCGAGGAAGTCCTTGGGGGTGACCAGGATGAAGAGGATCTTCGAACCGACGAAGGCGCTGACCACCACCCACACCGCCAGGTCCATCACGTCGTTGCGCCGGCGAGCGCCCTCGACCCCACCCCACTCGCGCTGGGCGAGGCGGGCCGAGACCATGATCGCCGCCACGAACCCGCCCATCAGCATCAGCCCGTAGGTGTGCAGGGGGAAGCCCTCGCCCTTGCTCCCCAGGAAGGCGTTGGACGGCAGCGCGTAGTGGAGCCCGAAGTAGATCAGCACCGCGAAGACCACCCCGTAGATGGTCGCGCGCTGGCTCCGCTGCTGCCGGGTGGGCGGCAGCTCCTTGCCGGTCTTTCCGTCGATCGACCCGGGGGCGTTCCGCCACCCGGCCCAGATGCCGTAACCGAGGAGGACCACCGCGAGGACGTAGAGGACCGCCTGCGACAGCGGGGTGTCGAACCGGAGCTGGATCAGCGTGGGCAGCACGGCGGAGCTTTTATCACCTACGGCGCCGTCGCCGTCTTCCGCTCCCGGCGAACCATGCCATCGATCAGCAGAAGGATGACCCCGACCACGATGGCGCTGTCGGCCACGTTGAAGGACGGCCAGGTGTACACGTCCTTCCAGTGCGCCTCGATGAAGTCGATGACGAAGCCGCGCGCCAGCCGATCCACCCAGTTCCCGATCGCCCCGCCGAGCACCAGCGGCAGGCCGACCAGCGCCCAGCGCTCCTCCTTCGAGCCGCTCAGCCGCAGATAGTAGAGGGTGATCAGCACCACTGCACCGATGGACACCAGGTGAAAGAGCGGGCCGCGTGCACCCGGCGGGAGCCTGCGGAAGAGCCCGAACGCCGCGCCGGGATTCTCCGCGTAGCGCAGCATCAGGAAGTCGTCGCTGAACACGATCGGTCGCTTCGGGCGGAAGTGCATCCCGTCCCACCCGGGAGCGGGGGCCGGACCGTACAGCGCCCGGAGCCGGGCCCCAACCGTGGGGAGCCCGTCGAAGCGCGTGGTGAGCACCGACACCATCTGGTACTTCACCCACTGGTCGAACAGGACCAGGACCAGCGCGCTGGCGTAGAGAATGACCAGCTTCCGGACCAGGGCCGGATCCCGTGCCAGCGCTCCGGGCGACCGGGGGGCGGCGACCTGCTCGACCCCGGGACCGGTCACCCGAGCGCCTCCTGGCACTTGGGGCAGACCTCGGCGCCGGCGGCGACCTCGGGGGCGTAGGTCCAGCACCGCGGGCACTTGGCGCCGTCGGCCTTCCGCACCTCGATGCCCAGATGACTCGCGCCGGGGAGCGACGCGGTGGCCCGCACCATGCGCTCGGTCGGCGCTGCCTCCAGCGCCACCTGGCTGACGATGAGGAGCTGGGGAAGGTCGCGCAGGTGACTGGCGAGGAACGCGTGGCCCTCGGCGTCGGCGTGGAGCACCACCTTCCCCTCCAGCGAGCTGCCGATGAGCTTGTCCCGCCGCGCCGCCTCGAGCTGCTGCTGCACCGCCGAGCGCACCGAGAACAGCCGCTCGAAGGTCTCCATCAGAACCGGATCCCGCCGTCCGGTGGGATCGGGGAACCCGGCGAGGAACACCGAGCGCGTGGGCCGGCCGGGAAGGTACTCCCAGACCTCCTCGGCGGTGAAGGAGGTGACCGGGGCGAGCAGCCGCGTCACGTCGAGCAGGGTGCGGTGGAGCACCGTCTGCACGCTCCGCCGAGCGTGGCCGGTGGCCTTCCAGGTGTAGAGCCGGTCCTTGGAGATGTCGAAGTGCAGCGCGCTGAGGTCGCTCCCGGAGAAGTCCACCAGCGCGTGGTAGACGAGGTGGAACTCGTACTCGTCGTAGGCGCGGCGCACCCGGGCCACCACGTCGTCCAGACGGGCGAGCACCCACCGGTCGAGCGGGAGAAGCTCGGCCTCCGGCACGGCGTCCTTCGCCGGGTCGAAGTCGTAGAGGTTGCTCAGCGCGTAGCGGAGGGTGTTGCGGATCTTCCGGTACCCCTCCGAGAGGTTGCGGAGGATGGCATCCGAGAGCCGGACGTCGTCGTGGTAGTCCGCCGCCGCCACCCACAGCCGGACGATCTCCGCCCCGTGCTGCTGGATGAGCTTGTCCGGCTTCACCGTGTTGCCGAGGGACTTGGACATCTTCCGCCCCTCGCCGTCGACCACGAACCCGGCGGTGAGCACCTCGCGGTACGGGGCGTGCCCGCGGCTGGCCACACCGACCAGGAGGCTGGACTGGAACCAGCCCCGGTGCTGGTCCGAGCCCTCCAGGTAGAGGTCGCCCGGCAACCCCATGTCCGGGTGGCGCTCGCTCACCGCGGCGAAGGCGCAGGCCGAGTCGAACCAGACGTCGAGGATGTCCGTCTCCTTGCGGAGCGCGGTGCCGCCGCATGCCTCGCACCTCAACCCCGAGGGCGCGAAACGCTCCAGCGGCGCCGAGTACCAGACCCCGGTGCCCTCCCGCTCCACCGCGTCCGCCACCCGCTCCATCAGCTCGGGGCTCACCACCGACTCGCCACAACCCTCGCAGAGAAGCACCGGGATGGGCACACCCCAGGTGCGCTGGCGGCTGATGCACCAGTCCGGCCTGTTCTCCACCATCCCCCGGATGCGCGAGCGGCCCCAGGCCGGCACCCACCGCACCGTCTGGTCGATCTCGCTGAGCGCCTTTCCCCGGAGCGTGGCATCCAGCCCTGCGGTCGCGTCGAGCGGCCGATCCATGGCGATGAACCACTGCGGGGTGGCGCGGAAGATGATCGGGTTGTGGCAGCGCCAGCAGTGCGGATAGCTGTGCTCGACCGTGTCGGTGGGCTTGTTGAGCAGCACCGAGCGCTCCACGAGCAGCTGGACGATGCGCGGGTTGGCGTCGAACACCTTCACCCCGCGCAGCTCCGGCGGATGCACGGTGTCGTCGTACCGGCCGTCGGCCCGCACCGGGTTGTAGATGTCGAGCCCGTACTGCAGCCCGACCTCGTAGTCCTCCTGCCCGTGTCCGGGTGCGGTGTGGACCAGGCCGGTGCCCTGCTCGAGCGTCACGTGTTCGCCGAGCACCACCACGCCCTGCCGGTCCACGAAGGGGTGGCGGTAGGCAAACCCCTCCAGGTCCCGCCCGGTGGCGTATCCGAGGATGCGGCGCGGCTCGACCAGCGCCGCCGCGGTGACCTCGCCGCCCGCGGCCCCCACCGTCTTCACCGCGAGCTGATCCGGGGCGATCTCCCCGAGCACGCGCAGCAGCAGGTCCTTGGCGATGACGACGACCCGGGGCCCCAGGTCGTAGAAGACGTACTCGAGCCCGGGATGCACCGCGACCGCCAGGTTGGCGGGCAGGGTCCAGGGCGTGGTGGTCCACACCACCAGATCCACCGCCCTCCCCTGGAGCGCGGGGAACGCATCGGCCAGGGACTCGGCGCGGCGCTCGGGCAGAAGCCCCGGCCTCCCGGCCTCGGTCCGGAGGGCCACGTAGACCGACGGGCTCCGGTGGTCCTCGTACTCCACCTCGGCCTCGGCCAGCGCGGTCTGGTCGGTGATGCACCAGTACACCGCCTTCTTGCGCCGGTAGATCAGCCCGCGGCGCGCGATGCGCGCCAGCTCGCGGAGCTCCTGCGCCTCGTAGCTGAAATCGAGCGTCCGGTAGGGCTCGTCCCAGAGTGCAAAGTTGCCCATCCGCTTGCGCCCGGCGGCCTGGATCCCGACGTACTCCAGCGCGTAGGCGCGGCAGGCCTCGAGGAACTCGTCGCGGGAGAGGGCGCGCCGGTCCACCTTGCGCTCACGCAGGCGCTTCTCCACCGCCTGCTCGATGGGGAGGCCGTGGCAGTCCCAGCCCGGCCGGAACGCGCAGAGCAGCCCGGCCAGGCTCCGCGACTTGACCACGATGTCCTTCAGGACGTGGTTGAGCGCGTGTCCCGCGTGCAGCTCGCCGTTGGCGTAGGGAGGCCCATCCAGGAAGACGAAGCGGGGCGCGCCGGCGTTCTTCCGGAGCAGCGCCCGGTAGGTGTCCTCGGCTTCCCAGCGAGCGAGGATGCGTGGCTCGAGCTGGGTGAGGTTCCCCTTCATGGGGAAGTCGGTGCGGGGCAGGTTGAGGGTCTGCTTCCAGCGATTGTCGCCCGAGGCGTCGGACATGGCGTGACGAGAGGACCGCTCGGCTAGCACCCTCCGTCCCGCCGCGCAAACCCGTGTGCCGCAAGGGGTGCTAGGGTCCGCGGCCCGCCGTGGCCTCGCCGAGGAAACAGCGCACGAAGTCGCGAGACCGTCGACCGTCCCGACGCCCCGGGCCGGCGGACCGGCGGGTGGTGGCCATCCTCAGCCGCAAGCGCTCCCTCTACTCCACCCGGCGCATGGTGGAGTCCATCCGGGCCCGCGGCCACCGTCCGCTGGTGCTGGACACCCTGCGCTGTAACCTCGTGCTGACCTCCGGCGCGCCGCGGATGGTCTTCCGGGGAGTCGAGCTGCGCGGACTGGACGTGGTCATCCCCCGCATCGGCGCCTCCATCACCGGGTACGGGCTGGCGGTGGTCGAGCAGCTGGAGATGATGGGCGTCCCCGCCCTCAACAGCGCACAGGCAATCGCCCGGAGCCGGGACAAGCTGCGGTGCCTGCAGCTGCTCGCCCGTTCGGGGCTGCGGATCCCCCGGACGGTGATGGCCCGCGACGCGGGCAACGTGCCCCGGCTCGTCGACGAGGTGGGCGGCCTGCCGGCCATCGTGAAGCTGCTCCGTGGAACCCAGGGAGTGGGCGTGATGCTGGCCTCCACGATTCCGGAGCTCCAGGGAATTCTCGACACCTTCCAGGGCCTCGGGCAGGAGATCGTCCTCCAGGAGTTCGTCGCCGAGTCACGCGGCCGTGACCTCCGCGCCCTGGTGGTGGGCGGCCGGGTGGTCGGGGCGATGCGCCGGCGTGCGAAGCGGGGGGAGTTCCGGAGCAACCTCCACCGCGGCGGACGCGGGCGACCGGTCGAGCTCGAGGCGGCGTACGTGGAGGCGGCGCTCCGGGCCACCTCGGTGGTCGGTCTCGAGGTGGCCGGCGTGGATCTTCTGGAGACGAAGGACGGCCCGACCCTCCTGGAGGTGAACTCCAGTCCTGGCTTCGAGGGCCTGGAGCGAGCGACCGGGCTGGACGCCGCGGGCGCCATCGTCGAGCGCGCGCTGGCTCTGTCCCGCCCGCGAGATGTCGTGTCGCGTCGAGCGCTCTGAGCCCGGACGTACGGCGCCCCTGCGCCGCTCCACGGCGTCCCCCTTGTGCGGGAGGCTGAGCCCGGACGCTGGCGCCCGGCGAGGCCAGTTCGCCATGCAGGCGAGCGTGGTGTGGAGTCTGGGTGTGCACTCCACAGCGCCCTGTCAGGGCAGCCTGGATGCTTGACGACGGGGCGTCGACGACACCGTTGTCGTCCATCGGCCGCGTTCTCTACAGTTCGGGTCACTCCGCCCGCATGAGCCGATCGCCGAAGCAGAGTCCGGTGCTGGTGTACCAAGACGTGCTCTGCCCCTGGTCGTGGCTCGCAGAGCTGCGCCTCTCGCCGCTTCACCGCGAGCTGGCCGACGTCCTGCGATTCGTTCCCCGTCCATATCCGCTCCGTCCGATGGAGTCGCTGCCGACCGAGGACGAGGTCGCCCGAGCGGTCCGGGATCTCGAGTCGGCGGCAAAGGAGCGCGAGGCGCTGCCGCTTCGCCCCGATCTCTGGACGTCCGGTGACCCGCCGCGTTCGAGCGTCGAGCCGCTCGCCGCCCTCGAGGCCGCGCGGCTGCAGGGGGAAGCGGCCCGGCTCGAGCTCCAGCTCAGGCTCCGGCAGGCGGCGCTGGAGCAGGGGCTGAACGTCACCCGGCCGGACGTGGTGTTCGAGCTCGCCGCCCGTGCAGGCTTGCAGATGAACCGCTTCGCCGCCGCCTTCGGCTCGCCCCAGACCCGGCGGCTGATTCGCGAGGAGTACCGGCTGGCCCGTGGCCGGGGTGTTCGCCGCGTGCCGACCCTGGTGATCGCCAACCGGTGGATGATCTCCGGCCCGCGCGAGACGGGCGAGTACCGGGAGCTGCTCCTCGCCTGCGTGAGCAAGCTCGAGCGGGCGCGGACGCCGGCGCTCGAGCGGCTCGTGCACTGACCGACGGCGCCCGTCGGCGTTTCGGTCCTGCCCCGTCGACTGGACAACACGCACGCGGAGAGGCTCGGCGCGATCTGGTCACGACAGGACGATGGTCCGTGGGGAACGTGATGCCCGAGCGGGGCATCCCCGAGCAGGAGGCCGGTGACATGGCCGCCCAGCGCCACACCGCCCGGTGACCGGGTTCGTCCCAGCGATCGCCCTGGCGCTGTTCGCCGCCAGCCCGGACCCGGCCGGCGTGGAGACCGGGGTGGCCGTCCCCGGAGACGCACGCAATGGGGCCGGCGTGGCCGAGGCGCCACTGGTGGGCGAGACGGTGGTCACGGCGAGCCGGGCACCGCGGCCGCGCAACGAGGTGCCGGCGGACGTCACGGTGCTGGACCGGACCGACCTCGAACAGTCGGCCTCACCGCTGCTCGACGACGTGCTCCGGCGCGTCCCGGACGTCGGAACCTTCCGGCGCTCGTCGAGCCGCGTCGCGGATCCGTCGAGCCAGGGGCTGAACCTCCGCGGTGTCGGGCCCTCGGGCGTCTCGCGCGCCTTGGTGCTGGTGGATGGCCTTCCCCTCAACGACCCCTTCGGCGGCTGGGTCTACTGGCAATCGGTGCCGGGACTCTCGATCGGGACCATCGAGATCGTCCCCGGCGGAACCTCCGCGCTGTACGGGACCGCGGCGCTCGGCGGGGTGATCAACATGCGCTCCCGGCCGCTCGATCTTCCGGGAGTCGAGGCCGACGTCTTCGGGGACACGCTCCCCTCGCTGGGCATCGGACTGCGCGGCGTGCAGCGCGCCGGCCCGGTGGCGGTCGAGCTGACCTCGGAATTCCTGGGGAGCAATGGGTACGTCGTGGTCGCCCCGGAGCAGCGCGGGCCCATCGACGTGCCGGCAGGGAGCACCCACGTGACGCTCCAGAGCCGGGTGCAGGCCGAGCTCGGGCCCCGCTCACGTCTGGGCGTCAAGCTCGGCTTCTTCGACGAGCACCAGAACGGCGGCACCGAGTTCACCAACGCCACCGCCCAGGTCCGGTCGATCTCGGTGACGCTCGGGCTGGGCGCCCCGGAGGCGCCGGACGTCGAGCTCGCGGCCTGGTTCCGCAACCAGGTGTTCCGGCAGCAGCGGGCGCGCGTCGGAGACGGTCGGGCCTCCGAGTTCCTCACCGCCGAGCAGCGCGTTCCGGCCGACGACGAGGGGTTCACCGTGCTCTGGCACGCACCGCGCTGGGGCGTGCAGACCTTCGACGTGGGCCTCGACCTGCACCGCGTCTCGGGGACGTCGGCCGAGCGGCTCTTCCCGGCAGTGGTCACGCCCTCGACGACGCTGGAGCGCGTGGGCAGCGGGCTCCAGCTGTCGGCGGGCGTCTTCGTGCAGGACACGGTGCGCCTCGGCCGGGTGACGCTCGTGCCTGCGCTCCGGCTGGATCATTGGCACAACGACCAGGGGCAGCAACGGACCACCACCCCCGAGGGGGAGACGGTCCAGGACTTCGAGCTCCGGCACGAGACCCAGCTCAGCCCGCGCCTCGGCGTGCTTTGGCAGGTGCTGGACACGCTCGCGCTCCGAGGCTCGGTCAACCACGCGTTCCGGGCGCCGACGCTGGGAGAGCTGTATCGCCCGTTCCAGGTCGGAACCGTGGTGACCGCGGCGAATCCCGATCTCTCGGCCGAGACACTGATCGGCGCCGAGCTGGGCGTGGAGTGGGCTCCGTCGCCGGTGTTCCGGACCCGGGCGACCGGATTCTGGAACCGGCTGGAGGACCCCATCACCAACGTCACGCTTCCCCCGCCTCCTCCCGGCGCGCCCCCCCCACCGCCCGGAACCCCCACCCGCCAGCGCCAGAACCTCGGCGTGGCGCGCGTGCAGGGGCTGGAGCTGGGGCTCGACGTCCGGCCTGCCCGCGGGTGGGAGCTGCGGGCCTCGTACACCCTGGTGGACTCGAAGGTGCTGGAGGCGGACGCGGCGCCGCTGACGGTGGGAAAGCGGCTCCCCCAGGACCCGGTTCACCGCATCGCCGGAGCGATCGAGGCCCGCCCAGCCCAGGGGTGGACGGCCAGGGTGGAGGGCATCGCCGCACTGGTCCAGTACGAGGACGACCAGAACACGCTTCCGCTCGGCACCCAGTTCCGGCTGGACGTCTACCTCGCCCGGACCCTCGGGCCGGCTGTGGAGGTCTACGCCGCGGTGGAGAACGTCCTGGACCGCCGAGACCTGGTGGGCCGGGCAGGAGTGAACACCATCTCCGGCCCCTTCACCTTCCGGCTGGGGGTGCGCTTGCGTACCTGGGAAGCACCGGACTAGTTGGGAACCCATGGAAGTCTCCCTGTCCTCCGCCGGAACGCTGCGGGCACTCAGACGCCTGGTCCGCGCCCTCCGGCTCGCCGACCGCGCCGCGGAGGCGCGGCTGGGCCTCAGCGCCGCGCAGCTCTTCGTCCTGGAGCGCCTCGCCGAGGGCCCCGTGGGCTCGATGGCCGAGCTGGCCCAACGGACGCTGACCGACGCGAGCTCGGTCTCGGTGGTGGTCCAGCGGCTCGCCGAGCGCGGGCTGGTCGTCCGGGCCACCGCGCCCCAGGATGCGCGGCGGACGACGCTGCGGCTCTCGTCGCCGGGCAAGCGCCTCCTGGCGGCGGCGCCACGATCTCCCCAGGCGGACCTGCTCCACGCCCTGGAGCAGCTGAGCACCACCGATCGGCGCGAACTGGTGCGCCTGCTGGAACAGCTGGTCCGCGGAATGGGCATCGATGAGAACGCTCCCGTGCCCATGCTCTTCGAGGGCGAGGCGCGCATCGGTCAGCGGCGCAGGCGGGCGCCGGGAGCCAGGGCGCGGATCCGCAGCCGTGGCTGACAGACCGGCGAGTGACGCGGAGCGACCTGGTCAGCGCCCATCAAGCTCGCCTCAAGGCGGAGCGCGTCGCCGCACGCGTGCTCTCCACAGGATGACGAAGGCCAGGGACGGCGCGACGACGGCGATCAAGGAGACGGCTGCGTCCGTGACTCCCCGGAGCCGCGGCAGGTTCCAGGCGATCACCTCGGCCAGCGTCACCACCGCATCGACGCCCACCGCGGCCACGACCAGGCGCGAAAGGGGATCGCTCCAGCGCACCGCCAGCCGGAACAGCGCGGCGGCCAGCACCACGTCGAACGCCACCCAGGCCCAGCGCACCCACTCGGCGGGAAAGTGCCAGCCCTCGGCCAGGGCGAGGAGCACCGTCCAGGGCACCAGGAGCGCGGCGAGGAGGCGGACGACGATGGTGGGCCCGCGCAGGAGGGTCCGGAACCCGAATGCCAGGAGGCGCCCTCGAGCGAACGCCTCGAGCACGTCGAGCAGCGTGCGGACGGCGCCCTGGTCCGGCGGGTAGACGAGGTGGATGGGGCGCCAGCGCGTCGGCCGGAGCCTGGCCTTGAAGGAACGGAGCCCCTCGAAGTCGAACAGGACCGAGCCTGCCGAGCGCGCGAGGCGCAGCGCGGGGACCACCTGGCCGGCGAGCGGCGCGAGGCCCAGCGTCACCATCGGTGACCCGTCCCCTTGCGCCTGGGCCTCGGCGTCGCGCATCGCATGGTCCACCAGGAGTTCGGTCGTCCCGTTGGGGGCGTCGGCCGCGCGAACGAGGTTCTGCAGCAGCCACCCGGGGCGAGCAAAGATGGGCGCCGCGGTGAGAAACGCGACCACCCGGCCTTCCTGCTCGGCCAGGTAAATGCGGTGCTCCTCGAGCAATGTGAGCGGATCGACCTGCACCAGGAACCCCATGGGGGCCATCTCGTGCCGGCCGAGCCAGGCGCCCACCATGGCCTCGAGCTCCCGGCGCAGCGGAGAGGCGCTGGAGACGATCTCGGCGCCGGCAGCGGTCCGGACCGTCACCCCCTTGGCCCGTGCCCGGCGAAGCTGCTCCCGGAGACCGCTGCTCGTCCGGAGCGCCGAAGGCCACAGACCCGCATCCCACTCGGGCTGCTCACCGACGAGGAGCGAGCGCCAGGGCAACGCCTCCACCACCCGCTCCTCCACCGCGAAGAATGCGACGCGCCGGCGGGAGGCAAGGGCCTGGCGGTGAAAGCGCTCGGATACCTCGCGGAGCCGCTCCGGCGCGGTGAGCGGCGCGCCCGCGGCCACCCACGCCCGGCCGGTGTCGACGTACGCGACGCAAGCGTCCTCGTCGGCGAACCAGTAGCGGAAGCCGGGCTCGAGGACCTGGAAGGACGTCGCGTTCCACCCATGGCGGCGAAGCACGGCGAGGACGCGACGGCGCTCGGCGTCCAGCGACGACATGCGCCGACCGTCGCACGCGGTGACGACTGCCCGCTACAGTTCCGAGGCTTCCGGGAGGCGGGATGGCGGCGGCTGGACTGTTGATGCTGCCCTGGAGCTGGGGCTCCGGGCCCTGGTGGGCTTCTAGAACGCGGTGGCTTGGGCTGGGCGGCGCTCCGTCCTAGGGTGCGGCCCCCACCCATGCGCCTGTTCGCCATCGGAGACACGCACCTTCCGTCCACGCGCGGCAAGACGATGGACCGCTTCGGCTGGACCGGACATCCCGCTCCGCTCGCCGAGGTCTGGGACCGGATGGTCACGCCCGAGGACGGAGTCATCGTCGCCGGCGACATCTCCTGGGCGACGAAGCCGGCCCAGGTCACAGGCGATCTCGCGTGGCTCGAGGCCCGGCCCGGCAAGAAGGTGCTGCTCCGCGGGAACCACGACTTCTGGTGGGGCGACTCGGCGGCGAAGCTCCGGCGGCTCCTCGAGCCGTACCACTCGATCGTCGGGTTCCTGCACAACTCGGCGGTGGTGCTCGGCCCCTACCTCATCGCCGGGTCGCGTCTGTGGACCACCCCCGAGGCGCCACCGATGCCCGGCGGTGAGATGGGAGACGAGCAGGCGGACGGCGAGTACGTCGAGCGCGAGGCGCGCCGGCTGGCCCTCTCCTTCGAGGATGCCGGGAGACGCATCCAGGCCACTCCCGGGCTGACCCGGGTGGTCGCAGTCCACTTCCCGCCGCTCTACGCGAACCGCCGGCCCACCGTGTTCTCCACGCTCATCGAGGCGTTCCAGCCGGCCGTCTGCGTCTACGGCCACCTGCATGGCCCCGAGGGCATCGCCGCCGGGTTCCAGGGCGAGCACCGGGGCGTCCGGTACGTGCTGGCCTCGTGCGACGCCGCGGGGTTCAAGCCGGTGCTGCTCCTCGACGGTTCCAGAAGCGCAGCTTCCATCGCCGGCGTTGCCGAAGGTCCTCCATGAATCCGGTCATCACCAGCCTCCTGGTCTTCGTCGGGCTCACCCTCTTCACGTACATCATGTACGGCCGTGCCTCGGCTCTTCTGGCGATGAAGAAGGAGGGCCGGCTCGACCGGCTGGGTGCGCGCACCGGGGCGCTGATCCGCTTCGGGCTCGGGCAGAAGCGGATGGTGGACCCCGAGGAGCGGACGCCGGGCCTCGCCCACGTCCTCATCTTCGCGGCGTTCATCGTCCTGGCGATCCGGACCTTGATGCTGTTCTCCATGGGTTTCTCGGGGACGCTGCTGGAGGTCCTCTCCACCCCCACCGATCCCTTCTGGACCACCCACCCGGACGCCGCCACCGTCTTCGACGCTTACCTGCTGGTGAAGGACCTGGTCGCCCTCGGGGCGCTGGTGGGCGTGGGCTACTTCTTCTGGCTGCGGGCGAAGGTGAAGCCGGACCGGCTGACCCCCTCCTGGGAGGCGTACCTCATCCTGGGCTTCATCGCCGGGCTGATGGTGAGCGAGTACGTCTTCGGCGCATCGCACCTCGTGCTGCAGCAGCACGGCTTCACCCGCTGGGAGCCGGTGACCTCGGTGGTGGCGATGGTCCTCTCGCCGCTCCCGACGGTGGTGGTCTGGGCGCTCGGCGGGGCGATGTTCTGGACGCACCTGACCATCATCCTCGCCTTCCTGAACTTCCTCCCGCTGGGGAAGCACTTCCACGTCATCACCGCCCTGCCGAACGTGTTCTTCCAGAACCTGGACGGGAGCAAGGCGCTGCCCACCCCGAACCTCGAGGCCGAGCAGTTCGGCGCCCGGACCGTCCGTGACCTCACCTGGAAGCAGGGGCTCGACCTCTACAGCTGCACCGAATGCGGCCGCTGCCAGACCCACTGCCCCACGTACATCACCGGGAAGCCGCTCACCCACAAGGGCGTGAACCAGGACCTCAAGCACTGGATCTGGGAACACCAAGAGCAAGTGGCGCACACCCACCGGGCGCCCGGTAGCGACGCCGAGCTGCCGGCGATGATCGGCAGCGCGCTCAAGGCGGAGACGGTGTGGGCCTGTACGACGTGTGGCTGGTGCGAGCGCGCCTGCCCGGTGTTCATCGAGAACGTGCCCCGGCTCATCGACATGCGCCGGTACCAGGTGCAGGTGGAGGCGGACTTCCCCCCGGAGATCCAGCGGGTCTTCGAGGGGATGGAGCGGCAGGGGAACCCCTGGGGCGTGGGGCAGGACCGGCGCGACGAGTGGGCGGAGGACCTGGCGCTCCCGGTCTGGGATGGCCCGGGGAAGTACGAGTACCTCTTCTTCGTCGGCTGCGCCGGCAGCTACGACGACCGGCAGAAGAAGGTCAGCCGGGCGCTGGTCCGCATCCTCCGCGAGGCCAGGGTCTCCTTCGCCACCTTGGGCAAGCAGGAGATGTGCAACGGCGACTCGGCGCGGCGGCTGGGGAACGAGTACCTCTACCAGACGCTGGCCAAGACCAACGTCGAGGCGTTCAACGGGCTGGGGGTGAAGGCGGTCATCACCCAGTGCCCGCACTGCTTCAACACCCTCAAGAACGAGTATCCAGCCTTCGGCGGGGACTACCGGGTCATCAACCACACCGAGCTGATCAGCGAGCTCATCCGTGACAAGCGGATCAAGCTGTCACGGGTGATGGACACCCGGCTGACCTACCACGACCCCTGCTACCTGGGACGGCACAACGGGGTCTACGACGCTCCCCGGCAGGCGCTGGCGGCGATCCCCGGGCTTCAAGTGGTGGAGATGCAGCGGAGCCAGCGGCAGTCGTTCTGCTGCGGCGCGGGCGGCGGGCGGATGTGGATGGAGGAGCACATCGGCACGCGCATCAACCACAACCGGATCAACGAGGTGGCGCTGACGCTGGCTCACGCCAAGGATCCGTCGATTCCGTATCCCTCGGCCACGGACAAGCACCGGCCGGGCCTGGTGGGCGACTACACCGGGCCGGGAGAGGGAACGGTGGCGGTGGCCTGCCCGTTCTGCAGCACCATGCTCCGCGACGCGGCCAACGACACCGGCCGCGAGAGCCTGGTGGTGAAGGACGTGGCCGAGCTGGTCGCCGAGGCGATGGACGGAGCGGCGGCCAGATGAGCGGACACTAGGTGGAGGGCTCGCCTGGAGCCACGCTCGCCAAGGAGGGAGCTTCTCCGCGCGCTCACTCGAGGCGGGTGGCGCCGGCTGACTGCGAGCCCCAGCTTTTCATCGTTTCGAACAGGAGGTGCTCCCATGCGATGCGAAGAGATCATGAAGCGCGAGCCGGCCTGCATTTCACCGTCCGTTTCAGCGGGGGAGGCCGCGCGGCGCATGCGCAACGACAACATCGGCTTCCTGCCGGTGTGCGAGGCGGACAAGCGGGTGCTTGGAACGCTCACCGATCGGGACATCGCCATTCGACTGGTGGCGGAGAACAAGTCCGCCGACACCCCGGTCGAGGAGATCATGACCAGGGAGGTCATCGCCGCCCGTCCGAGTGACGACATCCTCCAGGCGGAGCAGCTGATGGCCAAGCATCACAAGTCGCGAATGCTCTGCATCGATGAGCAGGAGCGGCTGGTGGGCGTGATCAGCCTCTCGGACATCGCCCACCACGAAAGCGGAACGAGGTCCGCGGACACCCTTCGCGAGATCACCACGCGCGAAGTCAGAGCCTAGGAGCCAACGATGGCACTCGCGATCTGTGAGACGTGTGGAAACGAGTACGACAAGACGTTCCAGGTGATCATGGACGGGACGAGTCATACCTTTGACAGCTTCGAGTGCGCGCTGTCACTCGCCCCTCGCTGCGCCCACTGCGATTGCCGGATTCTCGGGCACGGCCTGGAGGAAGGAGACGAGATCTTCTGCTGTGCGCACTGCGCCCGGGAGTCAGGGATCGTTGATCTTCAAGATCGCGCGCCGTCGAGTACGGATGCGGCCGCTGGAGTCGCATCCCTTGAACGCTGAACGCGCCCGGTGACCGAGAGGGAGCGCGACGACGCGCTGCTCACCCGAGCACCAGCGTCGAATCTCCGAACTCGTGGCCGCGGTACCCACCGGCCGCGGCGTGCAACGCGTAGAGGACGTCGAGCGCACCAGGGAGGAACGCGGCCAGCAGCTCGAAGTGACTCGAGTCCCTGGCGTGGATGCCGGACAGGAGCCCGCTCACCACTCGCGGCACGAATCCCCGGACGATCCGGAGATCGGTGACCCCGTCGCCGGGGAGCAGCTCCCCCCCGCGCGCGTGCGCAGAGCCCTCGAGCGCCCGGACGACGGTGGTCCCCACCGCCACCACCCGTCCATCTCGCCGCCGTGTCTCGGCAATCGCGGCCACGGTGGCCGGCGGGATGTCGTAGCGCTCCGGCAGCGGCAGGGCCGCGTCCAGTCGCGGGTCGCCGGTGGACGAGAGGCCCGCGGCATGGGTGAGCCAGGCGAGCCCGACACCCCGCGCGCGGATCCCCGCGAGGAGCTGAAGCCGCAACGGCCGCCCCGCCGACGGCATCTCCGAGGCCCAGGGCCGGGCGGCGTAAGGCGTCTGGACGCGTGACAGCGGAAGCGGCTGCGGCTCGTAGGCGTACTGGATGGGCCGGCCAAGGACGTACAGCGCGGACCAAATCTGGTCGGGGGAGCGCTCGAACCGCACCCAGAGCAGCCGGCCGGAGATCTCCGAGCGCGCGGTCACCCGTGCCCGGAGTCCTGGCCCCAGGCGCAGTGTGTCTCCGGGAACCAGAGCCGGTGGCGGAGGTCGTGACTCGGTGGGAGTCCGCCAGTCCCCGGCCCCGAACAGGACCACCCGCCACGTCCCATCGCGCTCCTCTCCGGCGAGGCGGATCTCCACCAGTTCGCCGTCACCCGTGCTCCCGGTCAGCGAGGCCGGGAGAGTCGCCGCGTCGTTCAACACCAGGAGGTCTCCGGGCAGCAGCAGCTCGGGCAGCGCGTCGACGGAGCGATCGACCAGCGTGCCAAGCACCGGATCCACGTGAAGGAGACGTTCTGGCGTCGCCACCGACCGGGCTGCCGACTCGTCGACCGCGTGTCTCACGGGGTCGCCCGCAGCAGCTCGAGGACCCGTGCTGCCGCCTGCTCGGGCCGGGTGAGGGTGGATGGGTCCGCCTCGGGCATCGCCTGGCGATGCATCCGGGTGTCCATCTCTCCCGGGTCCACGGTGAGGAACCGCACGCCCGTGCCGGACAGCTCCGCCTGCCAGATGCGACCCAGGTGCTCCAGGCCCGCCTTGGACACGCCGTAAGCACCCCAGCCAGGGTACGGCGTGGCGGCCGCGTCCGAGCTGACCAGCACCACCGTCCCGCGGCCCCGCAGCACCATGGATCCGACCAGGGCCCGGGTGAGGCGGAACGGGGCGAGGAGGTTGGTCGCCAGCGCCTCCTCGAAGGCGGCATCCGACGTGTCCGCCAGCGGGGCGAGCGGGATCGGGCCGAGGCTCCCTGCGTTGTGGATGACCACCTCGGCCGGACCGACCAGCGCCCCGCAGGTTCCGGCGAGCCTCGCGGCGCTGTCCGGGGCCGCGACGTCGCCGACCACCGGGTGCGCCTCTCCCCCGTGGCGGCGAATCCGCTCCGCGACGCTCTGCAGCGCCTCGCGGTCCCGCGCCACCAGGACCAGGCGGGCTCCGGCACGCCCGAGCTTCTCCGCCAGCGCCTCCCCGAGGCCCCGGCTCGCCCCGGTGACGATCACTGCTGCTCCCTGAAGATCCATGCGTAGGGATAGTCGGGCCGCTCCAAGGAATTGACGCCAGCGCCAGTCCTTTGGCAGAAGGTCACTCGATGGGCACCTCCCCCGACGACGCGGCCACTCGGCTCGGCGAGAACGTCCGGCAGCTCCGGCTCCTTCGCTCGCTGACCCAGCAGCAGATCTCCCGGCTGGCCGGCGTCCCCCGGGCCACCTGGGCCAATCTCGAGTCCGGAGCAGCCAATCCCACCCTCTCGGTCCTGCAGCGGGTGGCGATGGTGTTCCAGGTCTCGATCGAGGAGCTGCTCGCCTTGCCCAGGGCCGGAGCCCGGCACTACCCGAAGGGAGCGTTGCCCACACGCTCCCGTGGCCCGGTGGAGCTGCGGTCACTGCTGCCCGATCCCATCCCCGGGATGATCATCGAGAGGATGGAGCTCCCGGCAGGTGCCTCGATCACCGGAGTGCCCCACACGCCCGGTACGCGCGAGTACCTCACCTGCGAGCGGGGGAGGCTCCGGCTCGCGGCCAGCGGCCAACGCTGGGAGCTGGAACCCGGAGACGTGGTGGTCTTCCGGGGCGACCAGCGCCACGCCTACTCGAACCCAGGTCAAACGGCCGCCGTGGGGTACAGTGTCGTGGTCCTCGCCCCGGCAGTGGCGTCCTGAGAGGCCAGGCCGCTGCGGCTCGGTTAATCAGCAGAGATGATCGAGCCCCTTTACCGGGAGCACGGGTCGACCATCCGCGCCCTCGCCTACCGGATGACCGGCAGCGCCGCCGACGCGGACGAGATCGTCCAGGAGGCATTCACCCGGGCGATTGCCTCTCCCCCGGTCAATGGGGTCAACCGGAACTGGTTGCTGGCGGTCGCAGCGAACCTGTCGCGCGACCAGCTGCGCCGGCGCAAGCGCGCGGCCTACGTCGGACCGTGGCTGCCCTCGGCGGTGGAGGTCGAGGACACCCCCGAGACCGCCGACCCGGAACGGCGCTACGGACTCCGGGAGAGCGCCTCGTTCGCCTTCCTGCTCGCCCTCGAGCCCCTCACCTCGAGACAGCGGGCGGTGCTCCTGCTGCGGGATGTGTTCGACCTGTCGGTGGAGGAGACCGCCGAGGCGCTGAGCATGGGTGAGGGGGCGGTGCGGGTGATGCACCATCGTGCCCGCCTCGCGCTCGAGGACTACGACGAGCACCGGAGCATGCCAACCCCCGAGCGGCTGGGCCTGGTGCAGGGTGCGCTCGAGCGACTGGCCTCCGCGGTGGCCACGGGAGATCCCACCCGGGTCGAGGCCGTCCTCGCGGAGCACGCCACGCTCTATGCCGACGGGGCTGGCCGATTCGCGGCCGTTCGCCGGGTCATCCGGGGTGCGGCATCGCTCGCCCGCTTGGCGCTCTTTGGCCAGCAGCGGCGCGCCGGAGTCCCCAGCCGCCAGTCGCTCTGGTCCAACGTCAACGGAGGCCCGGCGCTGGTGGTCGATGCCGATCCTCCTCCGGGAGTGGACGTCGCTCCGCGGGTGGTCCTGAGCTGCGACACCGACGAGCGGGGTCGCATCACCCGGCTCTACGTGATCGCCGCGCCCGCCAAGCTCACCCATCTGCCGGCCTCAGAACGGTTTGGCCTCCATCAGGTACACAACGACCCCCAGAGCCAGGGTGATCGCCCAGGCCAGCGGCCGCACGGCACCGCGTGACCCGGGGTTCCGGAGCGCGCCGCGCAGCCGGCCGGTCAGCGCCCCGATGACCAGGAAGAGCAGGACCGAGAGCCGAACCCACCAGAGCTCGCCCAGCGCGCCACGGGTCAGCGCGATGGCGCCGACTCCGGTGACCAGAACGACCACCAGCCCGAGGCCCGCGATCCGCACCAGTCGCTGTGAGGCGGGAGCGGAGACACCATCGGCGACCAGCGCGAGAACCAGCACCGGTCCGGCGAAGGCCACGACGCTCAGCACGTGAAGAACCACCAGCCATGAGTACGGATTCATCGACGTCCTTTCACCAGGCCACCTCCACCCACTTGCGGAAGGTCGCGCGGTCATCGAGCTGATCGAGTACGGCGCGCGCCAGGTCGGCGCGGCTCAACCGGAATGGCGAACGGAGGTGCTCGGCGATCGCCCGGCGATACCGGCCACGCGGTGGCAGGTGGTTCAGGGCCGGGGGGCGGAGCACCGTCCATTCGAGATCGACCGGAGCGAGCTCCGCCTCGAATCTCGCCCCGTCTCGCCAGCCGTGCCTCAGGAACCAGCCCACCACGTTCCTGGCAAGGAAGCCGATGACCGGAGGCATCCGGAAGTCCTTGCTGGTCCCGAGCGCGGTGACCGCCACCAGCCTCCGGACTCCTGCGGCGAGCATCCCCGCCACGACGTTTCTTCCGCCCTCGGAGTAGACCGTGGTCGGTTCCAGCCGCCGGGGCCCGGTGAGCGAGATGACCGCATCGCACCCGGCGATCGCCCGGGCGGTCGCACCCGGGTCGAGGACGTCCCCCTGGACCACCTCGAGACGCTCGTGCTGGAGCGTGATCGAGGAAGGATCTCTGGCCACCGCGCGCACCTGGAAGCCGCGCGCCAACAGCAGCGGCAATAGATGCACGCCGGTGCCGCCGCTCCCGCCAAAGATGCCCAGCCTTCTGTTCTCGCCCATGTCCAATGACTCAACGCCGGGGGCGCCGATGCGTTACGCGGCCGTTCCGGAACACGGCCCGGGTGAGCTGGGTCAGGCCCGCCTTGGCGGCGCTGTAGGCGGCGAGCCCGGCCACCGCGACGGTGGAGGCGATCGAGGTGATGTTGATGATCGACCCCCCGGAATGCATCGTCCTGCTGGCGAGCCGCGCGCAGAGAAAGGCTCCGGTGAGGTTGACGTCCAGCACCTGCCGCCAGTGATCGAGCGTGACCTCCCCGACCGGCCCCCGTCACCACGGCGACCAGGCCGTCGAGGCGAAAGCCGACCAGCGTCGTGTCGCCATCCCGTCCCACGGCCGCGGTGATAGCGCCGGGGCGGAGCACAGCCTTCACCTTCGCCCGACGATCACAGTCTCGAGGACAGAGCGCCTTCAGTCGGGTGCGATTCTGTGTCCCCTGCGCCGAGACCATGCGCCACCTTCCCCGCTGCTCGACGAAGACGTGGGTGTACCGGCTTCGAGCCGACCAGGGCTGGTCTCCGGCCCGCCCTCCCATCCGCGTCCGGCCGGTGACCACCGCCACCGGCCCGTAGCGTCGAACGCGCGACTCGAGGACGTCGACCACGTCGAAGGTGATCAGCCCGGTCCGGACCGCGTCGATGAGCGCCGCCCGGGCGATCTCCCCTCCCTGGAGGACGTCGATGAGGAGGAAGTCGTCGGCCAGCAGCTGGCCGAGCACGACCGTGTCCGCGGTGCGGAGCGCATGGAAGAACCTCTGGTCCACCGCGAGCGGTCCTTCGGGCGTCGGGGTATGCATCTCGGTGCTATTCATGTGCCTCGAGGGGTGAGAGCCGCTGCCGACTGGACACCGTTCCTGGGAACGCGTTGCACCCGACAGCGGTCGGGTGCTCCACGCAGTTGGGTCGTCGCCTGTCGTCGATGCACCGGTCACCGACTCGTCGGTGCGCCACGGCCCTTCGCTGACGCCCTCGGAGCCAGTCCGCGTCCTCGCCGGCGCCATGTGGCCCGAGGTCGGAGAGCGCCCACAGGTCCCGCCCCTCGCCGGCGCCTGGTACCCTCGGCGGCTGCGAGCGCGGCCTGCTTCATGACGCTTCCCCGAGACGCCGAAACCCCCGGCTCCGACACGCCCGGCTCCGATCCCGGTGCGCGTGGGCCCGCACTGCGCACGGAGAACCTGGCCATCGTCTTCACCGACATCGTCGGCTACACCGCGCGCACGTCGCGCCAGACACGTGAGGAGAACGCCCGGCTCCTCGCCGAGCACGACCGCCTCCTGCTGCCGATCGTCCGCGCTTTTGGCGGGCGCCGGGTGAAGTCCATCGGGGATGCGTTGCTGCTCACCTTCCGCTCACCCACCGACTCGGTCCTCTGCGGCATGGCCATGCAGGACCGACTGGCGCGGCACGCGGCCGAGCATCCTGACTCCGAGCAGCTGGTGATCCGGGTCGCCATCAACCTCGGCGAGGTACGCATCGAGCGCGGCGACGTGTTCGGCGAGCCGGTCAACGTCGCCGCCCGCCTCGAGCACGAGACCCCTCCCGGAGAGGTCTGGCTCACCGACGCGGTACAACTCTCGATGAACCGGGCCGAGGTCGAGCTCGAGCTGGTGGGCACGCGCGAGCTCCGTGGCGTCTCCCAGCCGATGCGCATCCACCGGGTCCACCGGCGCACGGGGCCCCTCCCCTACGGGGGCGCCGCGCTGGCCCGGGCCGAGAGCAGCACCGGGCTGCTCGACCGCGTGCTCGAAGGAGGCGCCATGCTCCAGCCGGTGCTGCGGGGCGCAGGCGGATGGCTGACCACCGCCCGGACCACGCTGGGCAAGCGGCGCGAGATCCGGCGGGGACTCGCGGCGCTGGGCGTGGCACTCGTGCTCGTGGCCGGGCTGGTGGGCTTCCGTGCCTCGCGGCCACTCGTCCGGGCGGAGCGGGCCCTGGCGCGCGGCGACCACGAGGCGGCCCTGGCCTTGCTCAGGCCGCTCGACCGGACCGCCGAGGTCCTGGTGCTGCGCGGATGGGCCCAGGCGCTCGCCCATCGGTCCGGCGAGGCGCTTGCCTCGTGGGAAGACGCGTCCAGGCTCGACCCCGGTGCGCTCGGCCCGGTCCTCCCGCTGATCGCCGACGAGCTGGGCGGTTCACGCGCGCAGTCGGCGGGAGATCTGCTGGCGCGCGCCGGAAGCCCGGGCCGCGGGACGCTGCTCGAGGCGACCCGGTCGGACACGTACCGGAAGCGGTGGGCGGCGGTCGAGGCGCTCCGGCGGGCACACGCGGACGAAGGGGTCGACATGCGCGAGGTGTACCTGGCGGACCTCCGGGTCCGGGACTGCGACGTGGTGGTGCGCGCAGCGGGCAAGCTGGCCGACCTCGGCGAGTCACGCGCGGTCGAGCCGTTGCGCGAGATCGCCCAGCGCAAGGCAGTGCTCGGGCTGACCGACGCCTGCGAGGCGCCGGCTGCGCGGGTGGCGCTCAGGAAGCTCGAGAAGCACTGAACCCCGGAACACCGGAGGGCTGCCCGCTCAGCCCGGAGCGCTGGCCGGCTCCTCGGTGAGCTCCTGCATCGTGCGCCAGAATGCCACCCAGCCCTCGGCCCGGCGCTCCAGCGCCCACAGCTCGACACCGTGGGCCCGCCAGTCACGGCCGCCACGCGAATAGGTCATGTCGAACGCCACCTCGGCCAGCGCTGCCGTCGAGCCGCCTTCCACGCTGCGGCGGTCCTCGCGGTACGAGCGCAGCCGCGCGCCGGCGGTGAACTCGCGGTAGCTCTCGACCAGCCGCTCGCGCCCGGTCAGTCGCATGCTGAAACCGGGGAAGACGAAGGTGATGTCCGGCGCGAGCAGCGGGGTCATGTCCTCCAGCGGTCCGTCGCGCCAGGCGCGCTGGATCCGGTCGAGAACCCGGAGCACTGCGACCTCGGTCTCCGCTGGAGCGGGCATGGAGGCCGCGCACCGTACAGCGGAGCCTCGGCGCCTTCCAGCGCCGCCGAGGGCGGGTTCCAGGCACCGCAGGCGCAACCCGAGAAGGGTCAGGAGATTCCTGCTTCTACGAGCGCAAGGGGAGACTCCGCTCGAGCGTGGCCAGCCGGGCCATCGTCTCGGAGTACAGGGTGTCCAGCTTGCTATGGAGCTGCGTCACCTCGAGCCCGGCCTTGATGTTGGCCGCGTACTCCACGTCACTGCGGATCCGATCGCCCGCCGCCTGCCGGTTCTGGGCGATGAGCACGAAGCAGCTGAGAAAGATGCTCTCCAGCGAGACCGCCATGGTGAGGAACCCAAAAGGGAACGGGTCGAAGGATGGCACGCGAGGGAGCAGGCGGAGGTTCCAGACGATCCACACCAGGAACAGCATGGCGTGAAGGACGAGGAAGGGGATGCTCCCGCTGAACTCGGCCAGCCACTCGGCGACCCGCTGCACGCCGGTCCGCTGGTGCTCCACCTCCTGGTTGGGTGAGACGGTGGACTGCGACTGGAGGAGCCGGTCCGCCTCGCGCAGCCGCTTGCCGATCACCGTGAGGAGGTCGAGCGCCGCGCCGGGGTGCTTCTGGAAGAGCCCCTCCAGCGCCGCGCGATCGATCTCCACCGCACGGGTGGGCTCGGCCGCGACGGCGTCGGCGGTCCGCTCGCGGCCATCGAGCAGCGACAGCTCACCGAAGAAGTCGCCCCGACCGAGGAGGCCCAGGAGCACGCGCTTCCCGGTGGTGGTGTCGACCGAGATCTCCACCGCGCCCCGGGCGATGACGTAGAGGGCCGCACCCGGGTCGCCGCGCCGGAAGATGCGGGTGCCGGCGGGGAAATCGCAGAGGTGCATCGCGGTGGCGAGCGTGGCGCGCTCGGTGGAATCCAGCGCCTGGAACAGCGGGACTTCGGCCAGCAGTGATTCCTCGGCAGCCATGCGGGGGCCTCCCTCGACCCCCGGTTCTGCCACGCCTGCCGCGCGCCGGCTGCGGCCGCCCCGACCTACCGACTGCCGCCCACCCCACGACGCTCGCTCGAGCCACGGCGGCCCCGGGCGTGGACGAAGGTCCCCGCCAGCGCGATCAGCATCCCCAGAAAGCCAGCGAGATCGACGCCACCCGGCTCTGCCGCCGCTGCGGCGATGGGGGTGGCCTCGGGACCGGGGCTGGAAGCGCGAATCCGGGCTGCCCGCCGGTCCTCACGGGGCGGCCCCGCCACTGCCGGAAGCGAGAGGAGGACCAGACAGAGCGCGCAGCGACGGAGCCGGAAAGACATCGATGGGGGTCTGCCGATTGTCGCCGACGCGACGGGACCCCGTCACCCGTCCCGGGGTCGCATCCAACGTGGGGTGCTGTCGCTCAACGTCCCAGCTTCACCAGCTCGTTGCGGCAGATGTGGCAGAGCGACGGCTGCTGGCGGTCCACGTCCGCCAGCGAGGTTGCGGCGAACATCGCGCAGCGCGCGTCCTCGCAGTAGCTCAGACCCACCAGGTGTCCGGCCTGGTGCAGTCCCTGGATCTGCACCCGTCGCCGGAAGGTGGCGTCGTCCGCGCCCTGGCGGAGCCGGGCGACGCTGAGGATGGCCACCCGGGACTCGCGGTCCGCCTCGCCGAAGACGAAGGGGCTGTCCGGGACGAAGAGGTCCACGTCCGTCACCCCGAGCACCGTGCCCTCCCGGTCCAGGAGCGGGACCAGGCGGCGCATGATGGCGTTGGAGTGGTACTGGTTCCGGTCCTTGTTGAAGGCGTAGGCGGGGGAGGTCAGGCCTGGCTTCCCGTAGCCCACCGTGAGGCCGAGCTGGGCGGTCAGAGGGGCCTCGAGTTCCCGCAGGAGGCTCAGCGGGGCGTTTCCGATGGGGACCAGCTCAAGCACTCGGGGACCCACGGACAGACCCTCCTACACAAGGCGGCGAGGCTGGGGCGCAAGGATTCGAACCTTGATAGTCAAATCCAAAGTCTGACGTCCTGCCGTTAGACGACGCCCCAGTACGGTCGACGACCCGTCCAGGGAGCATAAGGGCTTCTCCGGCCCGCCCCAACCAAAGCGAGCAGGGGGGCGACCGTTACCGTCGGAGCAGCACGTAGACCGCGCCGGCCCCGCCGTCATGGGCTCGCGCGGTGCTGAACGCCAGCACCCAGCGGGCGAGCCGTCCCCGGGTCAGCCAGAGCTGAACGCTGGTCTTCAAGACCGGAATCTGATCCTTGCTGTGCAGGCCGCGCCCGTGCACCACGAGCACGCAGTGCTTGCCGCCCTGCCGGGAGGAGAGCAGGAAGCGCTCCAGCGCCGAGCGCGCCTCCTCGCGGGTGAGGCCGTGGAGATCCACGTGTCCCTGGATGGAGATCTCCCCCGCCCCGAGCTTCCGCACCAGCTGCGGATCCAGGGAGGGGAGATGCCCCTCGATGAACTCGTCCGAGTCCGAGAGGTCGAACGGCGCCTCTCCAGCGACGAGCTCCGCGAGCTGGGCGAGCACCTCGGCGTCCTCGTCCGCCCGTGGCGGAAGCGCGGTCTTCTTCGCCGGCTCCACCCGGTGCGCGCCCTCCTTCACCGGCTGCACCGCGCCCACCGCGGCGAGAAACTGGGCCGCCTCGTCGTCCTCCCGGGGGGCCGGGGGCTTCGGCCTGGGAGGAGGCGACGGAGGCCGCTGGCTCCCGGGCGCCTTCGGGAGCTTCAGGCCCTGGAACGGGTTGTTGAAAGGCTTCGGCTTCTTCAGATGTCCAGGTTCTGCACGTCGAGGGCGTTCTTCTCGATGAACTCGCGGCGGGGCTCGACCGCCTCGCCCATCAGCAGGCTGAAGATCTCGTCCGACTCCACTGCGTCCTCGATCCGCACTTGCAGCAGCGTCCGCGAATCCGGATTCATCGTCGTTTCCCAGAGCTGCTCGGGATTCATCTCCCCGAGGCCCTTGAACCGCTGGATGGACAGCCCCCGCGAGGCGTCGGCGAGCACCGCGGCCAGGATGTCCTGGACGCGGAGCGCCACCCGCTCGCCCTCCTCGAGCTTCACCGTCCAGGGCGCCGGCCCGAGCATCTCGAAGGTGCGGCGGAGGTGGAGCAGCTCGCCATACTCGGGGCTGGAGAGGAAGGCGTGGTCGAGCACCGTCTCCTTCGGGCTGCCGTTCACCTCGGTGCGGAAGACCAGCTTCTTGGCCTGGTGCTCGGGGTCGTCCTTGCGGAAGGCCTTCAGCTGGGCGAGCACCTCGGGGTAGCGCTCCCGCAGCCAGGTGTGGACCTTCTCCACCTCCGCGTTGAGGCGGTCCATGTCCAGCAAGGTGGTCTCGTCCACCCGTGCCGCCTGCACCAGCGCGTCCAGGATGCGCGGGTCACGTCGGCGGGCCAGCTTCCCCAGCCGTTCCTCGTACTGGCGGATGGCCTCGAGCAGGGTGCGGAGATCCTGACCGCGGAACTCGGTGACCCCGTCCGGTTCGGAGGGCACGACCGCGCAGCGATCCACGCCGATGCGCATCAGGTGCTCGTCGAGCGCGCGCTGGTCCTTGAGGAAGAGCTCCTTCTTGCCCCGGGTGACCTTGTAGAGCGGCGGCTGGGCGACGAAGAGGTACCCGCGGGAGATCAGCTCCTGCATCTGCCGGTAGAAGAAGGTGAGCAGCAAGGTGCGGATGTGGCTTCCGTCCACGTCCGCGTCGGTCATGAGGATGATCCGGTGGTAGCGGCACTTCTCCGGGTCGTAGTCCTCCTTGCCGATGCCCGTCCCCAGCGCGGTGATCAGCGCCACGATCTCCTGGGAGGTGAGCATCTTCTCGAAGCGGGTCTTCTCCACGTTCAGGATCTTCCCCCGCAGCGGGAGAATGGCCTGGTTGCGGCGATCACGGCCCTGCTTGGCCGAGCCACCGGCCGAGTCACCCTCGACGATGTAGAGCTCGCTCTCGCTGGGGTCCTTGCTCTGGCAGTCGGCCAGCTTGCCGGGGAGCGACATCCCGTCGAGCACGCCCTTCCGCCGCACGGTCTCGCGCGCCTTGCGGGCGGCGATCCGGGCCCGGGTCGCGTCGCCGATCTTGGCGACGATCCGCTTGGCCCCGGTGGGATTCTCCTCCAGCCAGGTGAGCAGCTGCTCGTTCACCATCTGCTCCACCAGACCCTTCACCTCGGAGTTGCCGAGCTTGGTCTTGGTCTGCCCCTCGAACTGTGGGTTCGGCAGCTTGACCGAGATGACCGCGGCCAGCCCCTCGCGCGCGTCCTCACCGGTCGGAGTCTCCTTGAGGTCCTTCCACAACCCGCCCCGCTCGGCGTAGCCGTTGATGGTGCGGGTGAGCGCGCTCTTGAAGCCCACCAGGTGGCTGCCGCCCTCCTGGGTGTTGATGTTGTTGGCGAAGGTGTACAGACGCTCGTCGTAGCCGTCGTTCCACTGCATCGCGATCTCCAGCTGCACCCCGTCCTTCTCGGCGCGAAAGAAGACCGGGGTGTGCAGCACGTCCTTCGACTTGTTGATGAACTCGACGAAGCTGACGATGCCCCCCTGGAACTCGAAGTTGTGACTCTTCTGGGTGCGCTCGTCGGTGATGCTGATCTTCAGCCCGGCATTCAGGAAGGCCAGCTCGCGAAGGCGCTGGCTGAGGGTGTCGAACTGGAAGTCGGTGGTCTCGAAGATGGTCGAATCGGGCTTGAACCACACCAGGGTGCCGCGCTTGTCGGTGGTGCCGATCTCCGTGACCTGCTGCTGCGGGATGCCACGGGCGTACTTCTGCTCGTAGACCTTTCCGTTCCGGGAGATCTCCAGCTTGAGCCACTCGCTCAGCGCGTTCACCACGCTCACGCCCACGCCGTGGAGACCACCCGAGACCTTGTAGGCGCTGTGCTCGAACTTGCCGCCGGCGTGAAGCTTGGTCATCACCACGTCGACCGTGTCCATGCCACGCACCGTGGGGTGCGGGCCGACCGGGATGCCACGTCCGTCGTCCTTGACGCTGACGCTGCCGTCGACGTGGATGGTGACCACGATCTCCGTCGCGGCATGGGCCAGCGCCTCGTCGACGCTGTTGTCCACGACCTCGTAGACCAGGTGGTGCAGGCCGTAGACGCCCGTGTCGCCGATGTACATCCCGGGACGCTTGCGGACGGCCTCCAATCCCTCGAGCACGGTGATGGAAGAAGCGCCGTACTCGGGCACAGAGGTCCCGACCGCGGCCTGGGCAGCGGGTTCGTGTTTGGTGGTGCCGTTCAAGGGATTTGTGGTGTCTTTCCTAACACGCACACCCCACGCTCACAAGCCTGCGGCAGTGCCCCAAGCTACCGCCCTCTCTAGGGAATTTGGCTCCTAGCACCCCTCCCACGACGCGCCTCGGAGACCCTCAGGCATCGGCCCGCGGAGCGCCCTCCGGACGGCTCAAAACCCGGCCCAGATCGGCGAACACCGCCGGGTCCGAGAACAGGGCCCGGGGCAGCTCGCACCGCGTTCCATCGGTCAAGGTGAGGACCCAGCGGGGGGCCCAGCGGCCGATCTCCTCCACGGCCTTGATCTGCGGCCAGAGCACCAGCTCGGTCCTCCCGTCCAGCGGACGAGCGATCTCGGCGCCGGCGAGGTCCACCCGCACCCCGAAGCCCTGGCGGGGCCGCAGCCGCCAGGAGAGCCAGGCGAAGGCTCCGCTGAGCGCGAGCGCCGCCACGGCGCGCGCCGAGGCTGTCGGGCGGCCGTGTCCGGCCCGGACCAGGGCTGCGGCGCCCAGCGCCGCGGCGAGGACGGCGAGCCCCGCCAGCACGGCCCGGAGCCTGGTCGGTCGGTAAGGAAAAAATCTGGGCGTCATGCGGTGCGGGCCGGGCGGAGGCGAGCATCCTCCGTCACCTCTCCGGAGTCGACGCGGAGCCAGAGCGTGTCCGGCCCCGCGGCGCGGGCGACCAGCGACGCATCGGTGGTGGTGAGCAGCACCTGGGCGAGGCTCTCGGCCACGGTGTGCATGAGAAAGGCGTTGCGTTCGGGGTCGAGCTCGCTGGAGACGTCGTCGAGCAGGAGCAGGGGGGGTCTCCCGAAGGCCTCACGCACGTTCTCGATCTCGGCGATCTTCCAGCCGAGCACCAGCGCGCGTCCCTGGCCCTGAGACGCGTATGCCCGCGCGCTCCGGCCGGCGAGCGTGAGCTGGAGATCATCCGCGTGAGGTCCCACCGAGGTGAAGCCCCGCTCGCGATCCCGCGAGAGGCGCTCGGCAAGCGCGTGCCGGAGCGCGCCCTCCAGCCCCTCCTCGGTCTGCGGATGGTGCGCCCCGAGATGGAGCGCGGTGTAGCCCACGTCGACGTCGGGCAGCTGGGAGACGGCTCGCACCGCCGAGACCGCCCGCGGACCGAGCTCGTCCAGGAGGACGCGCCGGCGGACCAGGACCCGCGCGCCGGTCCTGGCCAGCGCCTCGTCGTACGCCTCGACGTAGCTTGCCGCGGCGTTCTCCTTGAGCAGCCGGTTCCGGCTCTTCAGCGCGCGCTGGTAGGCCCGGTGCTCGCGGAGGTAGGCCGGGAAGCGGTTGAAGACCGCGCGGTCCAGGAAGGCCCGGCGCACCTCGGGCCCGCCCTTCACCACCGCCAGGTCGTCGGGCGTGAAGGCGACGACGCTCATCCCACCGAAGTAGTCCTCGAGCCTGGCCGCCTTCTTCCCGTCCACGAAGGCCTGCCGGACTCCGGCAGCCACCTGGACCGAGATCTCCCGCTCGGCGCCGCCCAGGGTGAAGCGTCCGGTGACCGTGGCCTGCTCGGTCCCGAAGCGCACCAGCTCGGAGAGGCGATTGGCGCGCAGCGGCCGCAGGGTGCAGAGGAAGTAGACCGCCTCGAGCAGGCTGGTCTTGCCCTGCCCGTTGCTTCCCACCACCACGGTGGCGTGAGGGGACGGCCGGATGGAGACCGAGCGGAGATTGCGAAAGTCGGCGACTTGGAGACGCTCGAGGAGCACTACACCCGCATCGGCATGACCACCGCGGTGTAGCTGCGATCGCCCGGCGCGTGCAGGACGCCCGGGCTGTGATCGTCCCCCAGCTCGAAGGAGACCTCGTCCCCCTCGAGCACCGCGAGCACATCGGTCAGGTAGCGGGCGTTGAAGCCGATGGTGATGTCGCCGGCGTCGTACTGGACCTCGAGGTCGTCCTTGGCCTCGCCCAGGTCCGGGTTCTGCGCGCTGATCCGCAGCTGGTTGGCGGTGAGGCCGATCTTCACCGCATTCGACTTGTCGACGCTGAGGAGCGCGATTCGCTTGAGCGCCTCGGTGAAGCGGATGCGAGGGACCAGCACCTTGCGATCGCCTTCCTTGGGGATGACGCGCTGGTACTCGGGGAACTGCCCGTCGATGAGCCGCATCACCATGGTGAGGCCGGGTTTCTTGAACAGCGCCGAGTTCTCGGCGAAGCCCAGCGCGCACTCGGCATCGGGTGCCTCGTCGAGCAGCCGGCGGAGCTCGTGCAGGCCCTTGCGGGGGATGATGACCCCGCCCTTGAGCTTGAAGTCCCCGGAGAGCTCGCGTTCCACCAGGGCGAGCCGGTGACCGTCGGTGGCCACCATGCGTACTTTCCCGCCCGTGCGCGGCTCGAAGAAGACGCCGTTGAGGATGTAGCGGGTCTCGTCGGTGGAGATGGCGAAGGCCGTCTTGCGGATCATCTCCAGCAGGACCGGCCCGGGCACCGTGACCAGATGCGCGTTCTCCTCCCTGGGGAGCTTGGGGTACTCCTCGGGAGACATTCCGACGATCTTGAAGTGCGCGCTGCCGCTCTGGAGCTCGGCGTACTGGTTGGGGAGCTTTCGCACCGTGACCTGCGGCTCGGGCAGGTTCTGCACGATGTCGAAGACGGTCTTCGCCGAGAGGGTGAGGCTGCCGGGCTTGGTCACCTCGGCGGGGTGCTCGCTGACGATGCCCACGTCGAGGTCGAAGGCGGTGATCTGCACCCCGGTCTTCGTCGCGTTGACGAGCACGTTGGAGAGGATGGGCATCGTGGTCTTGCGCTCCACGATCCCCTGGGCCCGGTACAGCGCTCGCTTCAGCTCCTCCGCAGCGATGCGGAATTCCATGTGCCCATCGTCTCCTGCGGAGGAGACATTCGAAGACTCCGCCCGCGCGCGACGTGTAGCCCGCAGCGGCAGGTGCGTCAAACGTGGTCGGAGCCTCCGAGGCCGGGCCGGAACGGAGGCGAGGAGAGCGAATCGGGCGGGCCGTGAATACACAAACCAGCGGAAAGTCTTGGTCCTGCAGGATAGAGATTGATTTTGAGACTCGTTCTCAATAAACCCAGGATCTCCGATGGCTCGTCGTCTCCTCCTCGCCTCCGTCGTGCTTGGCACGGTGCTGGTCCTGGCCTGCGCGCACGCGGGATTCGTCCCCCAGCCCACGCTCCTGGACGTGGAGCGCGTCCAGCCGGTGGACCCGGGGCTGAGCCTCGCGGACATGCAGGCCGGACGCGCGGCGTATCTCCAGCGATGCAGCAGCTGCCATCCGGTGCACGGGCCCGGTGAGTACCGGGGAGATCAGTGGCCGGAGCTGCTCGCCCGGATGCAGCGAGAGAAGAAGATCAAGATCCCGGAGCACGACCGGGTGCTGATCGCGCGTTACCTGGTCGCGTTCAGCTCCACTGCGCCAAGACCGATCGATGCGGGTGTGATGGGTCCAGGGCTGGTGGGAAGCGCTCAGCCATCGGCGTCGCGCTAGGTCAGGGCGGCCGCAGCCGAGATCCGGATCAGGGGTCCTCGGGCCCTATGGTCGGTGAGCTCAGGGCGGCCGCAGTCCGCGTGGGCTGGCGGCCACAGGCGAGGTCCCGGGTCAGGGTCCTTGCTCAGGACGGCCCTAGTTCGCGTGGTCTGGGCAGGCGCAGTCGGCTAGGCATCGCCCAACGTGCTGGCAACCGCTGTGGCTTCAGAAGAGTTAGATAATGGATCTTAGGGGTAGTGGAAGCCGGTGGCGCGGACTTGTGGAGACTCGCATAAGCCACCAGCGCTGCTGCGGATTCTGATCCAGGGACTTGTGGACAACGGCCGTGGTTCTCCACGGCGTCACACAGTCGTCGCTGTGCAGACGTGGAGTCTCCACATCTGTTCCGTGCGTACCCCCAGGGGATCACGGAAGTTTCAGACACCAGCCTCGAACACGATCTCCCCACAAGTTCCGGACAACATGGTCCTCGCGCAGGGCTGTCGACATGCCAGTGACAGCCTGCGCACCGGGAACACCCAACATCTCCACAGTGTGGGCGCCGGTGGAAAACACCATCGAGGTTGGCTTGAGTCCGGCCACGCATGGTGGGGTGCTGCTGACGGATGGCTCTGGCTCCGATCACTGCCACGCGCACGGAGCGTGAGCGACCGCTCCCGGGGGACGCGCTCGCTCCGACTGGGTCCTCTCGGTGACGCACGCGATCATCATCGATGCCGCACCGGAGCGTGGATCGACGCCGCCAGGCAGGCAGGAAGGCCGGAGCAACCGCTCTTGATCATCGAGCGGGTCTACCGGCTGCTCGCCAGACTGCCACGACCGGTCCTGTTCGCGGTCGCCGGCCTCGGTCACCGATTCATGGAAGCCCGGCATCTGCGAGGCATCAAGCGGCGCGCCGAGCTCACGCGCTGCTGCTTCATCGGGGCCGGTCGCTCCAGGCCCGTTTCAGCCCGGGCCGAGCTTGCTCTCCAGCTCGTCCAGCTCCTTGCGGATGCCGGCGTCGATCTCCCGCTGTCGCTCGACCTTGCGTACCGAGGAGATGACGGTGGAGTGGTCCTTGTTGAAGCGGGCGGCGATCTCCGGGAACGAGCTGCGGGTCAGCTTCCGGGCGAGGTACATCGCCACCTGTCGCGCGTGAGCCAGCTGCTTGGTCCGGCGGTCCGCCCGGAGCTCCTCGACCGCCACCTTGAAGTAGCGCGCCGTCTCCCGCTGGATGTGGTCGATGTCGATCGGCCGCTGGGCCGGGAGGATGTCCCGCAGGACCTGGGCGGCGAACTCCTCGGTCACCGGCTGCCCGGTGAGGCTGTGCACCGCGGAGATCTTGATCAGCGCGCCCTCGAGCTCACGGACGTTCTTCTGCACGTGCTTGGCGATGAAGTGGCAGACGTTGTCCGGGAGCTCGAAGCCGTCGGCCTCGGCCTTCTTCTTGAGGATGGCGACGCGCGTCTCGTAGTTCGGCTCCTGGATGTCGGTGATCAGCCCCATCGTGAACCGGCTCCGCAGCCGGTCCTCGAGGCCGGGGATCTCCGCCGGCACCGCGTCGGAGGTGAGAACGATGGCCTTCGACATCTCGTGGAGCGCGTTGAAGGTGTAGAAGAACTCTTTCTGCGTCTCCTCGCGCTTGCCGAGGAACTGGATGTCGTCGATCAGCAGGACGTCGCACTCGTCGCGGAACTTGCGGCGGAAGTCCGTCATCTTGTGGTCGCGGACGCTCTCCACGAACTCGTTGGTGAACTCCTCGCTGGAGAGGTAGACGATCCGCGCCGCCGGGTTCTTGGAGAAGATGGCGTTGCCCACCGCGTGCAGCAGGTGCGTCTTGCCCAGCCCGGTGCCCCCGTAGATGAAGAGAGGGTTGTACGCCCGGCCCGGGCTCTCGGCGACGGCAGCGGCCGCGGCGGCGGGGAGCTGGTTGCTCTCGGCCACCACGTAGTTCACGAAGGTGAAGCGCTCGTTGAGTCGCGGGGGACGGGGCGCCGAGCTGGAGGCGCGACCGGACGTCGACGCCGGGACGCTCGTATCGCCCGGCGGCGTGCCCACTACCTCGTAGCCGATCCCCATCGAGCCCCCGTGCACGCGGGAGATCGCGTCCTCGAGGAGTGGCCGGTAGTGGTCGTCCACCCAGTCGCGGAAGAAGCGGTCCGGAACGCCGAGGATCAGCGCCCCGTCGCGGACCTCGAGCGCCTGCATCCGGTCGAGCCAGGTGAGCGCATAAGACTTGCCGTCCTCGCGAAGCAGAGCGAGCGTCTTTTCCCAGAGTTCATCGGCAGTTGCGGGCACGGGCGACTGCTCGGGAGAAGCCGACACGTGAGGCGACCTCGGGGGGAAACCACCGGTCCTGTGGCGCGGGGGGCGGGGGGCGTGTTGTACGACTTCCCGCGGCCGGTTGGGGATCAAAAACGTGCGGCCCGGGCACCGTGACCAGGGCGATCCGTCCATCAGGCCTCATTGACTCGGTCGCGCGGCCTGGGTTATGCGCGCGGCCCTCCCCAAAGTCCCAACCAGAGTCCCTCGGAGCATCGCCCCGTGTCGAAGCGCACGTACCAGCCGTCCAAGTTGAAACGGAACCGGACCCACGGCTTCCGGAAGCGAAACAGCACCCGCGCCGGCCAGGACGTCCTCCGTCGTCGCCGCGCCAAGGGCCGCAAGCGTCTGGCCGTGTCCGCGGCCAAGAAGTAGGGTTGGCCGCGGCGTTTCCCAGGGAGGCTCGCCTCCTCAAGCGCCGCGACTTCCTGGAGGTCCAGGAACGGGGAAGGAAGGTGACCGCCGGTCCTCTGCTGGGGCTGGTGGTGGCGAGCCCGGACGGAGCGTCCCGGCTCGGACTCACGGTGTCGAGCAAGGTGGGGACGGCGGTGGTGCGAAACGCCGTCAGACGTCGGCTGCGCGAGCTGTTTCGCAAGCGGCGCGACCGATGGCCAGGAGGAATGCACCTGGTGGTGGTGGCCCGTCCGAGTGCCAGGGAAGCCAGCTACGCGGCGCTGGAGCGCGCCGCGGATGCCCTGCTCTCCGCGTTAGAGAACTCACTCCGTTGAAGCTGCTCGCCTTCCTGCTCTCCTTGCCCGTCCACCTCTACCGGTGGACCCTCTCCCCGCTGCTGCCGCGGGCGTGCCGGTTCCATCCGTCGTGCTCGGCGTATGCCCTCGAGGCGCTGCGGGAGCACGGGCCGTTCCGCGGCTTCCTCCTCGCCGTACGCCGGCTCGGCCGGTGTCATCCCTTCAACCCCGGGGGGCTCGATCCCGTCCCGCCCCGCCCAGGGAGGATCTGAATCTCGTGGAGAACAATTCCCAGAAACGCACGGCGGTGGCCTTCGGCCTCATCGCCCTGCTGACCATCGTCTACATGACCTGGTTCGCCCCGCACGCGCCGCCGCCCTCTACCGTGGTTGCCGCAGGCGATGCGGGGACGGTGGCCGCTGCTCCGGCCGCTCCCGCACCGGTGACCGCGGAGGCCTCCCCGCCACGCACATCGGATCGCGAGCCGTCCGCGGGCCCGGCGGTCCGCACCATCGAGGTGCTCCGGAAGCAGGCCCGCTACACCTTCTCCACCGAGGGCGCCGGCCTGGTCTCCGCTCTGCTGCTGGGCGAGAAGACCCGCGAGCAGGTGCACCTCACCGTTCCCCAAGGCTGGGCACAGCTGCTGGGCAAGCCGGTGCCGAAGGGCCCGCCGATGAACATGGCGCAGCCGGTCCCCGGAGGGGCGCTGCCGCTCTCGATCGAGCTGGCGGGGGAGGCTGCGGTGCCGGCCACGCTGCGCTACTCGGCCGAGCAGGGAGACCATCGGATCACCTTCGTGGGCCGCACCGAGAGCTGGGAAGTGACCAAGGAGGTCTCGTGGGTCGACGACGGGTACGAGCTCTCGACCCGGGTGACCTTGCGGAACCTCTCCGGGCGTCCACTCTCCGGTGAGCTGGTGCTCCCGTACTCGCGGGCGATCGATCCGGCGCACGAGGAGAAGCCGAGCTTCTTCGGAGGGGTGGGCAACGTCTCCGACTCGGCGTGCTTCGTGAAGGACAGCTACGAGCACGAGACGGTGAAGGACACGACCCAGACCAAGGAGTTCACCGGCCCGGTGCGCTGGGTGGGCATCAACCAGCAGTACTTCCTCTCGGCGATCTTCCCGGTGGGTTCTGCGGTCGACGGGAAGTGCGTCCTCACCACCTCGCCCACCGAGCGCGTCGCGACTGCGCGCTTCCCGGTGCAGGTCGGTCCCGGGCAGTCGGTGACCAGGTCCTTCGGCGCGTTCCTCGGGCCGAAGGAGACCGAGATGCTCGCCGCGGTGCCCACGCTTCCCGCCAACCGCTCCCCGGAGGCGGTCGCCCCGGTCCATCTCGAGCGGGGCGTGGACTACGGAATCTGGGCCGCGCTCTGCAAGCCGCTGCTGGTGGTCCTGAGGTGGTTCCACGCCATCGTCCGCAACTGGGGCGTGGCGATCATCCTCCTCACCGTTCTGGTGAAGGTGCTGCTCATCCCCCTGACCCACCGGGCGATGGTCGGTCAGGAGGCGATGAAGAAGCTCCAGCCGAAGATCGAGGAGCTGAAGCGGAAGTTTCCGGAGGACAAGGAACGCCAGCAGATGGAGATGATGAAGGCCTACCAGGAGGCAGGGGTGAACCCCTTCGGGTCGTGCCTGATGATCCTGGTCCAGCTGCCGGTGTGGGCCGCCCTCTTCACCACCCTGCGGAACAGCTACGAGCTGTACCTCGAGCCGTTCACCTCGCACTTCATCATCGACCTGACCATCAAGGACCCCACCTATCTGCTCCCCGCCCTGCTGGGCGTCTCGCAGGTCATCACCAGCCGTCTCCAGCCGCCGGCGCTCGATCCGGCACAGCAGCGGATGATGGTGTGGTTCATGCCGATCTTCTTCACGGTGATCATGCTGAACTACCCGGCGGGCCTGCTCCTCTACATCTTTACCAACAACTTCCTCACGGTGGTGCAGCAGGCGGTGCTCAGGCGAATGGTCGGCAGCACGCCGACCCCCCCGCTGAAGCCCGCGCTGGAGAAGCGGAAGTGAAAGACTCACAGGTGGCGGTGGCGGTGAGTGCCGTGGACGATCGACGGGCACAGGTGGTGGCGGTCGTGGAGCAGCTGCTCCGGAGCATGGACGTCCCGGCGACGCTGGACACCCGGGATCTTCCCGACGGGAGCATCAGCATCTCGGTGACTCCCGCGGTCGAGCTCACCGGGATGGCGGTGGGTCGGCGCTCGCCGCTGGGCGATGCGCTGCAGTACCTGGTGAACAAGCTGGTCAACAAGCCCGGCCAGGAGCGGCGCTGGGTGGCGGTCGGCCTCGGCGGACACCCGGAGCCACGCGGGCCGAAGCCTCCGCGCGCGTCCGAGGGCGCGCCTCCGCCGATGACCAACGGCAGCCCGCCGACGCCGTCCCCGTCCTCCCGTCCAGCTGCGCCAGGCAGGTACGCGCCCCCGGCCCGCGCGCCCGAGGCGGACGAGCGTTCCTTGGCGACGGAGGACGATCCGGCGTTCGATGCTTCGGCGCGTGCCCTCGCCGAACGCTCGGCGAGCTCCGGTCGGGTGTACGCGGTGGTGACCCTGGGGGCGATCGAACGCGGGCGGCTGCTGAAGGCCGTCGACGGCGTGGGCGGGGTGAGCGCGCGCGCCGAGGGCGAGGGTCGCCTCCGCCGGGTGGTGGTGACGCCGGACAAGGTGGTGCCGATGCCGCGGCAGCGGCTTCCCGTCGACGATCTGCCGGACGACGAGTGAGCCCAGGAGGGCGCACGGTGGGGAAGCCGAAGGGACTCAGGGACAGGCTGTTCGGGGCCGCGGTGCTGAAGATGAGCTTCCGCCTCCGGGGCGACGAGAAGTCGCCGGCGTTCAAGGGCATCTACCCCGGCGTGCTGCGGGACCTGGAGCTCGAGGACGAGGCGGTCGAGCAGTACATCGAGCAGAACCGGGCCGCGGTGGAGGCGGCGGCGCGCGGCAAGCCGCCAGCCTGAGACGCGTCCGTCCCAGCTCCGGGCCGGCGATCCCACGACCGAGACGTCCTCGCCCCGGGAGTCCTGGCTTCTACGGGTGTCGTCGGTGGCACGGTTCTGGCCTGCGGCGAGGGCCATGACCGGCTGGCTCGCCGACCTCCGCATCGCGCTCCGTCTTCTGCGTCGTCGCCCCGGCTGGACGGCCTCGGTCCTGGTGACTCTGGCCCTGGCGATCGGCGCCAACTCCGCGCTGTTCAGCGTGCTGGACGCCGCGCTGCTCCAGCCGATGCCGTACCCGGCGCCCGAACGCCTGGTGCTCATCGGCGAGACCACGCCCTCGTTCGAGCAGATGTCGGTCAGCTACCCCGACTACGTCGACTGGCGCGCGCGCACCAGCTCCTTCGACGAGATGGGCGTCTACCGGAGGGCCGAGGTGAATCTGACCGGCGAAGGTGCGCCGAGGCGCGCGACGGTCATCCAGGCCTCGGCGAGCTACTTCCGCGCGCTGGGCGTTCCGACGCTCGCGGGCCGGACCTTCGAGGAGGAGGAGGATCGTCCGGGGGGCGCCCCGGTGGTCGTGCTCACCGAGGACCTGGCGCGGAAGCTCTACGGGCAGCCCGGAGCTGCCCTCGGCCGCTCGCTCCAGGTGGACGGGACGCCGTCGACGGTCGTCGGGGTGATGCCCAGCACGCTCCGGGTGACTGGGCGGCCGGAGCTCTGGTCCCCGGTGGGGCAGCGAATGCTGGGGCGAACCGCCGAGCGGGGAAACCATCCGGGACTGACCGCCATCGCCCGGCTCAGGAAGGGAGTCTCCTTCGGCGAGGGTCGGCTCGATCTGGAGACCGTCGGGCGCGCGCTCCAGGAGGCGTACAAGGAGAACCGGGCGGTGCTCCCGCGCCCCGAGCCAATGCAGCAGAGCCTCACCGAGGACGTCCGCGGCTCGCTCTGGCTCCTGATGGGCGCGGTGGTGCTGGTGCTGCTCATCGCCGCGGCGAACGTCGGGAGCCTGCTCCTGGCGCGCGGAACGGGCCGGATCCGGGAGCTCGCGATCCGTGGGGCGCTGGGGGCCGGACGTCCCCGCCTGGTGAGGCAGCTCCTCGTCGAGAGCCTGGTGCTGGCGCTGCTGGGCGGAGCCCTGGGACTGTTGCTCGCCGCGGTGGCGATGCGGGTCCTCGAGGCGCACCGGCCCTCGTCGCTCCCTGACCACGTGGCGCTGGCCCTGGACGTCCGCGTCCTCCTGTTCACCTTCGGCGCGTCGGTGGTGTGCGCGCTGCTCTTCGGGCTGGTTCCGGCGCTCATCGGGTCCAGGACGCAGCTTCACGAGACGATGCGGCAGGGGGATGCGCGGATGTCCGGTGGCCAGCACCGGCTGCGGGTGATCCTGGTGGTGGCGGAGGTGGCGCTGGCGCTGGTGCTGGTGGTGGCCGCGGGCCTCACCTCGCGCGCGCTCGCCGGCCTGCTCCATCTCGACACCGGATTCGACGGGACCGGGGTGCTCACCTTCCGGCTCTCGGTACCCGAGGCGCGGCAGCGCACCGCCCGGGACCTGAGCGTCTTCTACGAGCGGCTGATGACCGAGCTCCGCGCCCTTCCCGGGGTGGAGGACGCCAGCTACTCCACGCTGCTTCCCCTGGACGGGCCATGGGAGACCAGCTTCCGGAGCGACGCACAGGCCCAGCTGCCGCCGGAGCAGGTCCAGTTCGGGGCCTTCGGCATGGTCTCGCCGGGCTACGCCAGGACGCTCGGGCTGCGCCTGGTGGCCGGGCGCTGGTTCGAGCCGGGCGATGTCCGGGAGCGGCAGCTGGTTAGCGTCATCGACGAGCGACTGGCGCGGGACTTCTACCCCGGTGGGGCGGTGGGCCGGCACCTGCTCTCCAATGACGGAAAGCAAAATCGTGAAATCATCGGCGTTGTCCGGCACGTGGCTGCGTACGGAGTGGTGGGCCGGGAGCCGGCCGGTCACCAGTTCTACCTCGCTGCCGAGCAGCTGTCCGAGGAGGCGTACGCCCGCAATCTCCGGTCGGTGAACGTGGCGGTGCGGAGTCGCGCCGCGCCCGGGTTGCTGCGTCCCGAGCTGGTACGGGCCGTGGGCCGGATCGATCCGGAGCTGCCGGTCTACGAGATGCGCACCACCGAGCAGCTCCTTGGTGAATCGGTCGACGCGCAGCGGTTCGCGACGTTGCAGCTCGTGCTCTTCGCCCTGCTGGCGCTGGTGCTCGCGGTGCTCGGGCTCTACGCCGTGCTCTCGTACAGCGTGGCGCAGCGAACGCACGAGATCGGGATCCGCATGGCGCTCGGGGCCCCTCCGGCCCTGGTGCTCCGGCAGGTGGTGGGGCAGGGCCTGGCCTGGGCCGGCCTGGGGCTCGGCCTCGGTCTGGTGGGGGCAGTGGCCACGACCCGGCTCCTCCGGAGCGTGGTGGAGAATGTCCGTCCCCTCGACCCCCTCGTCTACGCGCTCACCTTGCTCGGGCTGGTGGTCAGCGCTGCGGTGGCGTCGTGGATTCCCGCGCGGCGGGCGGTCCGGGTGGATGCATCGGTCGCGCTCCGCGACGAAGGATAGGTCAAGGCCGCCGCGGTCGAGATCCGGGTCAGGGGGTCCTCGGGCGGTATAGTCGGCGAGCTCAGGGCGGCTGCAGTCGGCGAGGTCAGGGCGGCTGCAGTCGGCGAGGTCAGGGCGGCCGGGGTCGAGATCCGGGTCAGGGGGTCCTCGGGCGGTATGGTCGGCGAGCTCAGGGCGGCTGCAGTCGGCGAGGTCAGGGCGGCTGCAGTCGGCGAGGTCAGGGCGGCCGGGGTCGAGATCCGAGTCAGGGGGTCCTCGGGCGGTATGGTCGGCGAGGTCAGGGCGGCCGCAGTCAGCTCCCCGATTTCCGGTAGGTGAGGAGCGTGCGAGCGTCCCCGCTCAGGGGCAGGCGAAGGCGGTCCACCTCGGGGCCGGTCCAGCCGGGCAGCTGCGCCGCAGGCGCGTCCGGCCCCGCCATGGCCACCAGCGTACCCCCGGGGCGCAGGTAGGGATTCGCGAGCGCCGCCCAGCGTGCGGGGTCCGCGAGCGCCCTGGACACGGCGACATCGAAGGATGGGAGACCCTCGGCGGTGGGATGCCCCTTCAGCGTGAGGTGGACGGCGCGCACCCGTGGCGCGAGACCCAGCTGGGCGATGGCGTGCTTGAGGAAGCCGACCTTCTTCGCCACGGCGTCGACGAGCGTGACGGTGAGATCCTCCCGGGCGATTGCCAGGGGCAGGCCGGGGAAGCCCGCGCCCGCCCCTGCATCGAGGACGGTCAGGGGTCCTGGCTCGAGGGCCCGCAGGACGGTCAGGGAGTCGAGAATGTGCTTGTCCGCCATCTCGATCGGATCGAGGATGGCCGTGAGGTTGATCCGGGAGCTCCACCGAGCGAGCTCCTCCGCCAGCCACGAGAGGGCATCCGCCTGGGCCTGGGTGAGAGGTCGCCCAAGTGCGCGGCTCCCCTTCAAGACCATTCCAGAAATTGCTGGTTTCTCCACAGGCACGGCGAAAGCTAAAGGCTGAAACCCACTGAAACCACTGGGGGAAGCCGCTGGCACGATGTTTTCCCCAGGTCTCCCACAGCGTGGCCCGCGGCACCTCAGGGAGGTGCTGCAGGTCGCGGCGGAGCGTGCGGCCGATTGTCCTGCTGCTTGCTCTAAGGTGTGAGGAGCCCGGTGTCCCCCCGAGCGCCGAACTCCTCTGCCACGACTCGCCACGAAATACCAGTGGCCTTGTTTCCCAGAGGACACTCGGGGCGTTCGCCCGGGCTCCGAGGTTCCACGTGGAACGTCCATGACCGCCCGGCTCGAGCAAGCAGCCGTGCCGGACTGAACTTGCCCTGTCATCCCACCGTGCTACGCCCGCATCCAGCTGCACTGAACGCAGAGGAGGCCGCGTGGGACGCGTCATCTGCATCTCGAACCAGAAAGGCGGGGTGGGGAAGACCACCACGGCCATCAACCTGGCCGCCAGCCTCGCCTCCGCCGAGCGGAAGGTGCTCCTGGTCGACATGGACCCGCAGGGGAACGCCGGCAGCGGCCTGGGGCTCAAGCGGGAGGGACTGAACGGGACCGTGTACGACGCGCTTCTCGGCGATCGGCCGATGGTCGAGCTGGTCCACCCCACCGAGCTCCGGTTCCTGCAGGTCGTCCCGTCGACGCCCGATCTCACCGGCGCGGAGATCGAGTTGGTGACCCAGCCGCGACGCGAGTTCCGGCTGCGCGAGGCGCTGCGCCCGGTGGTGACCGCTTACGACTACATTCTGGTCGACTGTCCGCCGTCTCTGGGACTGCTGACGCTCAATGCGCTCACCGCGGCCGATTCGGTCCTGATTCCGCTGCAGTGCGAGTACTACGCGCTCGAGGGCCTCTCCCAGCTGATGCAGACAGTCGAGCTGGTCCGGCGCGGTCTCAATCCGTCCCTGGCAACGGAGGGGATACTCCTCACCATGTTCGACGTTCGCGCGAACATCGCCCACCAGGTCGCCAGCGACGTCCGAGCGTACTTCAAGGACCTGGTCTTCGAGGCGGTCGTCCCCCGCAACGTCCGCCTGAGCGAGTGCCCGAGCTTCGGGAAGCCCATCCTGCTCTACGACATCAAGTCGAAGGGCTGCGAAAGCTACCTCGCCCTGGGACATGAGATTCTGCGGCGCGATCAGGGTCCCACCGATCGGCGGGCCGCCTGATGACCATCCCCTCCATGCCCACCGGCCCCTCCGACCGCACCCCGAAGCGCGCGCTCGGCCGAGGCCTTTCGGCCCTGATTCCGCAGGCATCTGTTCCCGTCCAGGGCGAGCTGCCCCCGTCGACGGGCATCGCCCGCATCCCGGTCGAGCGCATCCAGCGCGATCCGGCGCAGCCCAGAAGGACGTTCGACGAGGCCAAGCTCCGGGAGCTGGCTGAGTCAATCCGGACCCAGGGCGTCATCCAACCGGTTCTGGTGCGCCGTGACGGTGCGGACTACCGCCTCATCGCGGGCGAGCGCCGGTGGCGGGCGGCCCAGCTCGCGGGTCTGCACGACGTGCCGGCGGTGGTCCGGGATGTCACCGCGGCCGAGGCGTTCGAGCTCGCCCTGGTGGAGAACCTCCAGCGGACCGACCTGAACCCGCTCGAGGAGGCCGAGGGATATCGGCGGCTCATCCAGGAGTTCGGGCTCACGCAGGATCAGGTGGGCGAGCGTGTGGGCCGCGACCGCACCAGCGTCGCGAACGCGCTGCGGCTGCTGCAGCTGCCGGACGGGGTGAAGGAGCTGCTCGCCTCGGGTGCGCTGGGGATGGGCCACGCCCGCGCCCTGCTCGGGATGGGCACCGGGTCTGCGCTGGTGGAGGCCGCCGAGCGCATCGTCCGCGAGCAGCTCTCGGTGCGCGAGACCGAACGCATCGTCCGCACGGCGCGCGTTCCCTCGGCCGCACCATCGCGAAAGCCTGCGGGCAGCACGGCCGCGCGGGCGGTCGTGGAGGACTTGCAGCGACGGCTGGGGACGAAGGTGCGACTCGAGGATCGCGGTGGGAAGGGAACGCTGGAGATCGACTTCTTCTCGTACGAGGACCTGGAGCGTATTCTCGCGCTGCTGCGGCGGTGAGGCCGCGGCGCTCATGGAGCCCGCCCCGCCGCTCGTCACTCGAGCGACTTCCGGGCTTCGCCTCCAGGACACGGAATGAGGAACCCGATGGCGGTGCTGAAGCGCGAGGAGGAGAACGTGGTGGTTCGCGGTGGTGACGTGCACACGCTGCTCGGCAAGGGAAGCGAGTTCGAGGGGAAGCTCACCTTCGAGGGACAGGTGCGGATCGACGGGAAGTTCTCCGGGCAGATCTTCACCAAGGACACCCTGGTCATCGGTGAGGGCGCTCGGGTGAACGCCGAGATCAACGCCGGCACCGTCATCGTCAATGGCGTGGTGGAGGGAAACATCCGCGCCACCCAGCTCATCGAGCTCCACACCCCGGGGCGGGTGAAGGGAAACATGGAGTGCCCGTCGCTCAGCATCGACAAGGGCGTCATGTTCGAGGGTTCCTGCAAGATGGAGAGCACGAAGGGCAGCCCCACCCCCACGCCGCTCGCGCCATCGGGCGCCCCCGAGCTCCCCAAGCGGTGAATCGGTGCCCGGTCGCCGCGGGGCGCTGATCTGCTGCGCGGTTGCCGCCGGGGCGCTCGCCGGCTGCAAGCGAACGCATCCCGTGGTCGTTCCCCCCGGGGACGGTGGCGTTCCCCTCGTCCGGCCCTCGGGCCTCCTCCAGGTTCCCTCGGGCTGGACGGTGGTGACCGGCGGCGACGGGACGCTGCGCATCTCGGACTCGCCTGGCCACCTGGTGCTCCGGGCGGAGCTCCGCAGCGGGATGGGACTGCCCACCCCGGAGACGCTGCGCAGCGGCTTCTCCGAGGGCCTTCGCCGCTGGCGGGTACGAAAGGCCCAGGCGGCGGAGGAGCCCGGCTACGTCGCGGTCCGCCTGGTGGTCGCCGAGCCGGGCGACGGGGGCACCGAGCAGGCGGTTCTCCTGTCGGCAACGGCGCTCGGAACCGACACGCTCCTCTGTGCCTCGCTCCGGGGCGCCTCCGATGCCGCCCTCGACGTCATCGAGCAGATCTGCCGCCGCGCTGGCGACCAGCACGACGGCGGCTGAGACCTCAGCCAACCCATCCCGGGACCAGTAGGCCCGTAACCAGTTGCCACTCCTAGGCTTTTCGAGGTGCCAGACACCTCGTTACGGGACACCTCGTTACGGACACCTCGTTACGCGCGCTCGGGCCGGTTCAGGCGCGGACGGCCAGGGTCACGGCGAAGTCGTCGGCGCTGTCCGTCCAGCGGGCTTCCGTCGACATTCCGGCGGCCTCGAGCTCCCGGTCGATCTGCGTCCGGGTGAACTTGGCGCTGATCTCGGTGCGCATCAGCTCGCCTTCGCCGAACTCCACCCGGAGGTCGAGGTCCCGCACGGTGACCGTCTGCCGCACCGTGGACCGGAGCAGCATCTCGATCCACCCTTGCCGTGCGTCGTAGCGGGCCAGGTGCTCGAAGCGATCGAGGTCGAAGTCTGCGCGGAGCTCGGTGTTCAACACCGAGAGCACGTTCTTGTTGAACTCCGCCGTCACCCCCTGCGCGTCGTTGTACGCCGCTTCGAGGCGGGGGATGTCCTTCACCAGATCGGTGCCGAGGAGGAACGCGTCGCCCGGGGTCAGCTGCCCGGCGATGTCGCCGAGGAAGCGCGCCCGGGGCGGCGGCGCGAGATTGCCGATGGTCCCCCCGAGGAAGGCGATCAGCCGGCGCCCTCCGCCCGGAAGCAGCGGGACGTGGCGCTCGAAGTCCCCGACCACCGCGTGCACCGCCAGCGAGGGAAACTCGTGCGCGATCCGCAGCGCCGACCCGCGGAGTGTCACCGCGTCCACGTCGAAAGGGACGAAGCGCCGGAGCGAGCCCGCCGCCGAGAGCGCCTGGAGCAACAGCCGCGTCTTGTCCGACGTTCCGCTGCCCAGCTCGACCAGCGTGTCCGCGCCCGCCCGCGCGGCGATCTCCGCGGCCCGGGCGGCGAGGATCTCCCGCTCGCGACGCGTGGGGTAGTACTCGGGCAGCCGGGTGATGGCGTCGAAGAGCCTCGACCCGTGCGCGTCATAGAAGTACTTCGGGGGAAGCTCGCGCGGCCGGTGGGACAGCCCGTATCGCACGTCGTGCTCGAGCGCCCGCCGCAGGTCGCGGGGCCCGAGCAGCACGTCCCAGGTCACCCGCGGATGCGGCCGCCAGTCGAGCGCGGGGTGGTCGACGACGTGCATGTCGGCTCCAAAGTCGTGGGCCCGCTCAGGCGTCCCGAGCGCACCGAAAGCCGGCGAAGATCTGTCGCCGGATGGGGTAGTCCCAGTTCCGGAAGGTGTTCCTCACTGCGTCCGGCGCGACGGCCCAGGATCCACCGCGCAGAACCTTGTACTCGGGGCCAAAGAAGACCGCCGAATACTCCGGGTACGGAAAGGCGCGAAACCCCGGATACGGCTGGAAATCCGAGGCCGTCCACTCCCAGACGTCTCCGAGGAGCTGCTCGACCCCCCAGCCGCTCGCCCCCGCCGGGAACGCGCCCGCGCGGGCGGGATGCCCCCCACCGGCCAGAGGTTCGCGTGCGTGCTGTCCGGTGGTGCGCTTCCCCACGGGAAGCGTCGAACCATGCCGTCGGGTGTCCCTGCGGCGGCCTTCTCCCACTCGGCCTCGGTCGGCAGCCGCCGCCCCGCCCAGCGGGCGTACGCATCTGCCTCGTACCAGCAGACGTGGCATACGGGCTCGTCCAGGCGAAGCGGCTCCCAGGTCCCGAACCGCCGTCGCTCCCATGCCTCTCCGACGCGTCGCCAGTAGAGCGGGTGCGCGAGTTCCTCGCTCTCGCGGAACGTCCATCCCGGCTCGGACCAGTGCGCGCGGTTCGCGTAGCCCCCGTCGTCCATGAAGGCCAGGAACTGGCGGTTGGTGACGGGAAAGCGGTCGATGAGGAACGCGGGCACCTCCATCTTGTGCCGCGGCCGCTCGTTGTCGTAGGCCCATGCCTCGTCGCTTCCCATCCCGAAGGGCCCGCTGCGGACGAGCACCTCACGCGGGAGCACCGCCCGAGTCGAGGACGGGACCTCGCACGGCAGCGGAGCCAGCGCCGTGGAGGTGACGAGCTGGAGCGTGGCCACCAGGGTCTCGATGTGTTGCTGCTCGTGCTGGGCGACCATCCCGTAGACGAAGCCACCGTCCAGCAGCGCACCGATGCGCACCACGGTCTCCTCGTCGACCGCGTCGAGCCGGCGGAGCACGCGGGCCCGGACCCGCTCGGCGTAGGCGAACGCCTCTTCCACCCCGAGCAGGGGCAAGGCCGCGCGGGTGGGCCTCGGATTGCGGAACGCGTCGTACAGCCGGTCCGTCTCCGGGCCGGTGAGGCCTGGCTCGCCGAGCGCCCGCAGCAGCCACTGCTCCTCGTAGTTCGCCACATGCGCCACGTCCCACACCGGCGGCGACATGAGCGTGGAGTGCTGCGCGGCCAGCACCCCGGCGGGAACCCGGCCGACCAGGTCCAGCAGACGACGGCGAGCGGTTCCGAGCGCCTCGTGCGCGCGGGTCTTCCAGGCGAGGGTCCCCCCGAACTCGCGCGCGTCCATGGACCGTGTCATTCCTCGGGAGGCAGCCCGGCGCAACCCCCGGGCGTACCCTGATCGCATGGCGAACATCCGCACTCCGGACCCGGGGCTCAAGCTCGATCTCGCCGGAACGACGACGTACGGCGACTACTTGCGGCTGGACAAGCTGCTCTCGGCCCAGGAGCCGCGGAGCCAGCCCGAGCACCACGACGAGCTGCTGTTCATCATCCAGCACCAGACGTCCGAGCTCTGGATGAAGCTGCTCATCCACGAGCTCACCGCGGCGCGCGCCCTGGTCCGGGAGGACCGGCTCGAGCCGGCGTTCAAGATCCTCGCCCGGGCCGGGCAGATCCAGCGCATGCTCTTCGAGCAGTGGAGCGTGCTCGAGACGCTCACCCCCTCGGAATACCTGGAATTTCGCTCGGTCCTGGGACCGGCGAGCGGGTTCCAGTCGGCCCAGTACCGAGCGCTCGAGTTCCTGCTCGGCAACAAGGAGGCCACCGCGCTCCTGGTCCACCGCCAGAGCCCCGAGGTGCATGCCTGGCTGGAGCGCTACCTCCACGAGCCGAGCCTGTACGACGAGTTCCTGCGCCACCTCGCTCGACGGGGTCTGCCGGTGCCACCGGAGCGGCTGGATCGAGACTTCTCCGGGCCTTACGAGCCTCACCCCGGGGTGGTGGCTGTCTTCCGGACCGTCTACGCGGACCCCGAACGGTGGTGGGACGGATACGAGATGGCCGAGAAGCTGGTGGACGTGGAGGAGCGATTCCAGCTCTGGCGGTTCCGACACATGATGACGGTGCACCGCATCATCGGCTTCAAGCCCGGGACGGGCGGGAGCTCGGGCGTACCCTTCCTCAAGCGGGCGCTGGACGTCCGCTTCTTTCCTGAACTGTGGGACGTCCGAACCGAGCTGGAGCCCCCGCGCTGATCCCCCGAACGTCCGCCATCGCGCATACACTGGATCCCTCACCCGAGCCCCGTGCTCCCTGGGGGTGCCCTTGGACGCACCGACGTATGCGGAGTCGGAGCTGATCATGAACCGTGCTCCCGTGTTGCTGTCGGGCGGCGCGGTGCCGGACCGGGCCGCGTGGGCCCAGGAAGCCGCGGAGATCGGCGGAAGGCCCCTGGTGACGGTGACCCGGCCCGAACAGCTCGGTTCCGCGCTCATGATGCGGAGCGCGGTGCTCTTCGTCCCGGACGTGCTGGCGCTCGGGGACGCCGGTCAGCAGCTGCTGGTGCGGACGCTGACCTCGCTCGATGAGCGCCCCAAGCTGGTGCTGGGGCTGAACCGCTCGGAGGCGAGCGCGCGCCAGGCGGGCGTTCTTCGAGAGGACCTTCACTACCGGGTCCGGATGGGCCTGCTGAACCTCGACGTGCCCGGGATGCGAGAGGCCATCGCCACCCGCCGCGCACAGGCGGCGCGCCGTGCCGCGATGTCACCCCCCCGCCCGTCGACGGTCGCTGCCCGTCCCGCTCCATCCAGTCCCAAGGCGAAGCCACGTCCCACCCAGCGAAGCCGGGCCGCCCCGCGGGTGAAGTCCGCCCGCACCGCGAAGCCGGCGAAGAAGGCCAGGCCCACCAAGAAGATCAGGCCGGCGAAGAAGGGTTCCAAGCGGCGGTGAGCGCGCACGAGGGTGCCGCCCCCCGGCTGCTCCTTCCAGGCGCCAGGACCTGCGCGGGTGGTCGAGCCCCTCGCGCCAGCGGTCGCGTCTGCGGCTCAGGCGCCCGGTCGATTGGCGAGGCCTCGCGCGTCCGTCACCAGCCCCTCGACCGCCTCGGCGTCGTTCGAATCGTAGTCACCATGGATCCGTCCCCGGCTCGGGCGAGCAATGGAGGCGACGGCGGGGCGTGCGTCCATGACGATGAGCGGCGCCAGTGCTAATTCGCGCCGCGGAGGACTTCATCCGATGCACCGGGAGTCGATGCGCAACCGACGGCACGTGCCGCGCTCGGCGTCCTGCCCTGGGGCCCGGGGGCGATGCGCCGGGCGCTGAGGAGCGGACCTCGCCGGGAGGTGGTGCTCGCCACGGCCTGGGCGGTGCTCTTCGCGCTGCTCTTGGCGCTGCGGGTGGTTTTCCAGCGCGCGGACGGCTCGCCGACGGATCCGCAGGGGTGGCTGCAGGTGGGGGCCATGGTCCTGCTGATGCTGCTGGTTCTCGCCGCAGCGCTGGGGAGCCGCGCACCGGTGGTGGGCCGCGTGGTGCTGCGTGTGGAGCAGGCGGCGGCGTTCGTCGCCATCACCCGGCTGCTCGGGCTGGGTTCCCATCCGGACCCGGGACGGGCCGAGCAGGTTCTCATCGCGCTGCTCGGGGTTCATGCGGTGGGGGCCATCGTCGTCTCGGATGAGCTCTCCACCGGGTCTCCCCCCTGGCGCATGGGGCTCTGGGCCCTGGCCCTCAGCTTCGGGGTGCTGACCATCAGTCTGCTTGCACGATGATCCACGGGATGGCGTTCTGCGCCCTGTGACCTACACTCCTGACGCGCTGCGCGGTTGATGTTGACTTGAGGTGCCCTGGGCAGCAAAAGCTCGCGCGGAGGTCGCAAGGGGAGTCGCGCATGAAGCTCGAGTACAACCGCCACGCCCGGACCCGGCTGTTCGAGAACGATTTCCTGGAGTTCACCTCGAACATCCACCCGGCAGTCCCGTTCGTGGTCTACATCCCGGTGGTGATCGGCCTGCTGGGCTGGGGACTCGTCCACGGGCTGACCACCTGGGGCGCGGTGGCGGTGTGCTTCCCGCTGGGCTGGGTGGCGTGGGACCTGGCCGAGTACGGCATCCACCGGTGGTGGTTCCACTGGGAGGGCAACGGCCCGTTCACCCGGAAGCTTCACGAGATCATCCACGGCTACCACCACAAGTACCCGGACGACCCGCTGCGCCTGGTGATGCCGCTGGGGGCGAGCATCCCGCTGGCGATGCTCATCGGCGGCGCGCTGTACCTGGCCGGCGCCCCGGCAGTGACCATTCCCGGTTTCGCCGGCTTCGTCTCCGGCTACCTGTTCTACGACTTCACCCACTGGTCGACGCACGCCCGCTCGCCGCTCACGCCGTGGGGCAAGGCGATCCGCGGCCACCACATGGCGCACCACTTCGCCGACCCCACCAGGAACTTCGGGATCAGCCACCGGTGGATCGACGCGGTGGTGGGGACGCTCCGTCGCCGCGACCAGAGCGAGACGGAACCGTCGGCGCCGCGCGAGCCGGCGTAGCACTGCTCGGACCCGAGGAGGTGAGGGTCTGGCTCCGGCGCGGAGCCGTGGTCATCCCTGTTGCTCGGGGTGCCGCGCATACAGCCGCTGGTCGGTGATGCGGCCTTCCTTGATCGCCGAGCGGCGGAGCGTCGCCTCGAGCGTGAACCCAGCCTTCTCCAGCGCGCGGCAGGAGGCCGTGTTCTGCGCAAAGGGCAGCGCGAAGATGCGCGTCAGCGAGAACCGCTCGAAGGAATCGTCGGTGAACGCCCGGATGGCCTCGCTCATCACTCCCCGACCCCGGAACGGTGCGCCCAGCCAGTAGCCCAGCTCGGCCGAGACGCGCTCGACGTCCGCGCCGAGCTTGAGCCCGATGCTCCCCGCCGCCTGGGCGTCGACGACGATCGCCAGGTGGCACCCGGGCGGCTGCCGCAGGGTGTGCTCGATGAAACCCAGCGCGTGCTCGAGGGTGTACGGGTGCGGGAAGGCATCGCGCAGGTTCCGCCAGACCGTCACGTCGTTGGCGAAGCGCGCGAGAGACGGTGCGTCCTCGGCGACGAATGGCCGCAGCTCGCAGCGCTCGAGCACCCGCCGCATTCCGCACACTGTAGCGTCGCGCCGGGGTCTCCGCTGCCGCGGGCCCGCCTCGAGCAGTCGCCCTTCGACCTCCGGCGCTAGTCCTTGGCCTTCGACGGCTGGAACAGCCCGTTGAACTCCGTCAGAGCGGTGTTGATCTCGTTCTTCAGCTCGCTGGAGAGCTCCTTCTTCTCCCTGATCTCCTTGAAGATCTCGGGAGACTTCGCCTCCACGAACTCGAGGAACTCCTTGGCCCACCGCTGGATGTCCCAGGTCGGGATCTCGCGGAGCCAGCCGCGCTTCTTCGGGTCGTCGCGGTTGGTGGCGGCGTAGATCACCAGCACCTGCCTCTCCACCGGCATGGGCTCGTACTGGCCCTGCTTCAGGATCTCGGTGAGCCGCTCGCCGTTGGCCAGCGTCTCCTGGGTGGCCTTGTCCAGGTCGGAGCCGAACTGGGCGAAGGCCGCCAGCTCGCGGTACTGGGCCAGCGCCAGCTTCATGCCGCCGGCGACCTGCTTCATCGCCTTGATCTGCGCCGCCGAGCCCACCCGGCTCACCGAGAGGCCCACGTTGATGGCCGGCCGGACGCCGGCATAGAACAGATCGGTCTCGAGGAAGATCTGCCCGTCGGTGATGGAGATCACGTTGGTCGGGATGTAGGCCGACACGTCACCGGCCTGGGTCTCGATGATCGGGAGTGCGGTGAGCGAGCCCGCGCCCTCGGCGTCGGACAGCTTCGCGGCGCGCTCCAGCAGCCGGCTGTGGATGTAGAACACGTCGCCCGGGTAGGCCTCGCGCCCCGGTGGCCGCCGGAGCAGCAGCGCCAGCTGGCGGTAGGAGACCGCCTGCTTGGAGAGGTCGTCGTAGATGATCAGGGCGTGCATCTTGTTGTCGCGGAAGTACTCGCCCATGGTGCAGCCGGCATACGGGGCGAAGAACTGCAGCGGCGCCGCGTCCGAGGCGTTGGCCGCGACCACGGTGGTGTACTCCATGGCCCCGAAGCGGTTCAGCTTCTCCACCACCTGCGCCACCGTGGACTGCTTCTGACCGATGGCCACGTAGATGCAGAAGACGTCCTTGCCCTTCTGGTTGATGATCGCGTCGATGGCCACCGCGGTCTTGCCGGTCTGGCGGTCGCCGATGATCAGCTCGCGCTGACCCCGTCCGATCGGCACCAGCGCGTCGAGCGCCTTGATGCCGGTCTCCAGCGGCTCGTGGACGCTCTTCCTCTTCACGATGCCGGGCGCCTTGATCTCCAGTCGCCGCGTCTCGGTGGTGTTGATCGGGCCCTTCCCGTCGATCGGCTCGCCCAGCGCGTTCACTACCCGGCCGAGCAGCGCCTTGCCCACCGGGACCGAGGCGATCTGCTGGGTGCGCCGGACGGTGTCGCCCTCGCGGATCTCGCTGAAGTCGCCCATGATGGCGACACCGACGTTGTCCTCCTCGAGGTTGAGGACCAGGCCCTTCACCCCGTTCTTGAACTCCACCAGCTCGCCGGAGAGCACGCCCTCCAGGCCGTACACGCGGGCGATTCCGTCGCCCTGGCTGAGCACGGTCCCGGTCTCGGCGATGGTGACCTTCTTGCCGTAGTCCTGGATCTGCTCACGCAGGATTCTGCTGATCTCGTCGGCACGGATGTCCATGGGCGCCGCGGGCTCTACCATCGGGCACGGGCGCTCGCAACGCTCGTGCGGGCGCCGTCAAGGCGTCCTGATGGGCTCCCCCGTATCGCCCTGCTCTGCCGGCCCGGCTCGCTACCTGGGCAGGGTCAGGCGGACCGAGAAGTTGTACCCGACCGAGACCGGGTGGCCCTGGTAGGTGACGGGCTGGAACCGCTGGGACTGCAGGTGCTCGACCACCGCCTCGTCCATGAAGGGCAGCGGCTTGATGACCTTGCAGCGCTCGACGCCACCCTCGGCGGTGATCACGCAGCGGACGATGCTCACCCCCTCGACCCGGGCGGCCAGCGCCTCGCGGGTATAGGTGATGGGCCGGCCGCCCTGGATCAGCACCGGCCGGGTCATCCCCTCGCCGAAGGGCACCACCTCCCGTGGAGCGTCCGGTACCGGCGCGGGGGCCGGCGCGGGCTTGGGCGGGGTCGCGCCCAGCGAGGCAGGTTGCGGCGCCGGCTGGGCGGTTGCACCCCGGGCCACGGCCGCGACGGCCTCGGGCCGGACCGGGACTGGCGCGGCCTTCCCCTCGTCGCGCTCCCGCTCTTCCTCGCGCTTGCTGAGCGGGACCGGCTTCTCCACCCGCATCACCACCTTCTTCTGGAGCCGGGCGTTCACCGCCACGTCGCCCGAGCCACCCGAGGTGATGGCCTGGGTCGGGTAACCGTCCAGGACCAGCACCATCTCGGCGTTGGCCATCCCGTCGGCCCCCGCCGGCAACTCGAAGACGGTGGGCGTCGTGCCCATGTCGTGACGGCCGATGAAGACGTGCGCCCCCGCCGGCTCGGTGGAGACGTGGAAACGGACCATCTTCTTCTCTACCGGCTGCGGCTCTGCCGGCCTGGGTGGGGCCACCACCACCGGCGCCGGAGCGGGCGTGGGCTGCACAGGGGGCGTGACGACGACCTGTGCCTGCTCGCCCTTGGGCAGGAGCAGCCAGACAACGACGAAGCCGAGCAGCACCGCGGTGACGAAGAGGAGCGCCGGAAGCAGCTTGCCCCCCTTCCTCGGCTCGTCGCCGACGTCCTCGATCTCGATCTCCCGCTCCACCTGGGCCCGCGGGGCGGTGACCGGGCCCGAGATGCTGCGGGCGTGGAACCCGGAGGTGGACATCGGGCCCGACCCGGTGCGGGCGTGGAGTCCGGAGGTGGAGATCGGACCGGAGCCGGTCGTGGTCCTCCGGTCGGGGAAGATGCCGGCCATCCCGGTGAGGTGAGCGGTCTCGCGGAGCGCCTCGAGCACCTCGTCCATCGACTGGTAGCGGGCCGCGGCATCCTTCTGGAGGCAGCGGGCCACCACCGCCTCGACCTCGGGCGGCACCTCGGCGGACTGGTTCACCTCGCGCACCGGGCGAGGCGCCTCCTTCATGTGCTGGAAGATGACCTCGAGGTAGTCCTTGCCCTGGAAGGGCGGGCGGCCGGAGAGCATCTGGTAGACGAGGATGCCCAGCGAGTAGACGTCGCTCCGCGGGTCCGCCACGTTCCGGGCCTGCTCGGGGGCCATGTACTGCGGGCTACCGAGGAAGACCCCGTTCTGGGTGACCTCGGGATCCCCGTTCTGGCCGTCGGTGGCGAGGAAGGACTTCACCAGCCCGAAGTCGAGGACCTTGACCATGTCGTGATCGGCCTCGTTGAGCAGCATCACATTCGCCGGCTTGAGGTCGCGGTGGATGACGCCCAGCTTGTGGGCCTCACGCAGCGAGCGGCAGATCTGCTGGGCGATGTCGAGGACCCGGCGCCAGGGAAGGGTCTTCTCGTGCGCCAGAACCTCGGCCAGCGTCTGGCCTTCCATGTACTCCATGGCGATGAAGTAGATGCCGTCCTCGGTCTGCCCGTAGTCGATGACCGTGACCGTGTTCGGGTGGCGGAGCTTCGAGGTGAGGCTCGCCTCGAGGAAGAAGCGCCGCTTGAACGCCGGATCCTTCTCCGCGGGGAAGTTGGGGTTGAGGATCTTGAGCGCGACCACCCGGTCGAGCGGCGTCTGCACGGCCTTGTAGACCTTGCCCATCCCTCCGGAGCCGAGCGGGGAAAGGATGCGGAACCGGTCGTTGAGGATGCGTCCGATCAGCGGATCGGTCGCGCCGACGACGGACGGAATCGGGCCTTGGGGATCGCCCTCGAGCATGCGCACGGGCTCCGGGGAGGAGGTGTCCTGCGCGAGCGATGAAACCACAACTCCGCGCGCTCCCGACAACGGCCCGGAACGGAAAAACGCTGCCTACATCGGCGCCGATCTAGCTCTGGAGTGCGCGCTTCAGATCGTCGAGCTGAGTGCGCAGCGTTCCATCGTAGACGATCGATCCGACCTGGGTGCTGACCCCGCCCAGGACGGCCTGGTCCACGCGGGTCTCGAGGACCACCTGCTTCTGCACCACCCGGGACAGGACCTGCTCCAGCTGCCGGATGGACTCGGGGTCCAGCGCGACGGCGCTCACCACCGTGCCGCGGACGCGCCCCGCCTGTTCGTCCACCATGTCGCGGAGGATCCGGGCGATGTCGGGCAGCATCGCCAGCCGGTGCCGGTCCACCAGCAGGCGGAGGAAGTTGGGGAGCGTGGGGGAACTCGCCTCGAGGATCTGGATCAGCTTGTCGATGACGGCGTGCCGCTGTGCGCGGGAGTAGGCCGGGTTCCGGATGACGTCCGCCAGGTCAGGATTCGACGACATCAGCCCGGCCAGCGCCGTCAGCTGATCGGCGATGCCGGTCGCGGCACCGGGCGCGCTCGCCTCGAGGAGCGCGCGGGCGTAACGGCGGGCGACGGACACGTTCACCATGACGGACGGGGCGCTTAGCACCCGGCCGCGGCGCCTCGCAACGTCCATGCGCGCCCTTGCTCCCACCGGCACGCCGCGTGGGACGCTCTCCTCACTTCTCCCATGCGCGAACCGGTGGTGGGCATCGACCTCGGGACTTCCACGAGCGCCGTGGCCACGGTGGAGAACGGCAAGCCGCGGGTGCTGCCCAACCGGGGCGGCCGCTCGCTCACCCCCTCCCTGGTGGGCTTCACTCCCGAGGGGAAGCGGGTGGTAGGGGAGGAGGCCCGGCTGCTCGCGGTCTCGCGGCCTGCGGACGTGGCTGCGGCGACCAAGCGCTTCATCGGAAGGCGGTGGAGCCCGAAGCTGGTCCACGAGGCGCGCACGCTCGTGCCCTACCCGCTGGTGGAGGGCCCGAGCGGTGAGGTGCGGGCGAAGGTCGCCGGCCGCGTCCTCCCCCTGACGCAGATCGCGGCGATGGTGCTCGGCGAGCTGAAGCTCGACGCCGAGGCGCACTTCGCCCGGCCGGTCCACAAGTGCGTCATCACCGTGCCGGCCAACTTCGACGACAACCAGCGCGCGGCGACGAAGCAGGCGGCGCAGATCGCCGGGCTGCACGTGCTGCGCATCGTGAACGAGCCCACCGCGGCGGCGGTGGCCTACGGGCTGACCTCGAAGTTCGAGGGCAAGGCGCTGGTCTTCGACCTCGGCGGCGGCACGTTCGACGTGTCGATCCTCGAGGTCGAATCGGGCGTGTTCCAGGTGCAGGCCACCGGCGGTGACCCGGTGCTGGGCGGCGAGGACTTCGACGCAGCGGTGGTGCAGTGGCTCCTGGGGCAGCTGCCGCTCCCGCAGCGGGAGACGGCAGCGCACGACGTGCTCTCCATGCAGCGGCTCAAGATGGCCGCCGAGCAGGCAAAGCGGGAGCTGTCACAGAGCGACGAGGCGGCCGTCACCGCCTCCGGGCTGGGCGACCACGGTCCGGGCGGGGCGCTGCTGGACCTGGAGGTGGCGCTCACCCGGGCCGAGTTCGAGCGGCTGTCGGAGCCGCTGGTCACCCGCTGCCTCGAGGTGACCCGGCAGATGATGGAGGAGGCGAAGGCGACCGCGAAGGACATCCAAATCATCCTCCTGGTCGGGGGGATGACCCGGGTGCCGCTGGTCCGGAAGCGGGTGGCGGAGCTCTTCGGCAAGGCGCCGGTGGTGGGGGTGAACCCGGACGAGGTGGTGGCGCTCGGGGCGGCGGTGCACGCCTCTGAGATCGTCGCCCAGGACGGGGAGACACTGCTCATCGACGTGGCCAGCCATTCGCTGGGGGTGGCGGTCTTCGGCGGCGGGGTCCGGAAGGTGGTGCGGAAGAACACGGCGATCCCGGTGGTGGCGCGCGAGGTGTTCCTGCCCTCGGCCGGTGGGCAGAACAAGGCGCGCATCGTCATCTATCAGGGCGAGTCGGACCAGGCCGAGGACAACGTGCGGCTGGGCGAGGTGCTGCTCAGCGATCTCCGCGTCAAGCACCGGGCGGACACGCCGCTGGAGGTGACGTTCGAGCTGTCCAGCGAGGGGACGGTGAGCGTCCGCTGCATGGACCTCACCTCCGGGCTCTCCGAGGCGCTGCGCATCACCCAGCGGACCGAGCTGTCGGCCGAGGAGGTGAAGGCGCTGCGCGCCGAGCAGGCCGCCTACCACGCCGATCGGGCGGACCCCGAGACGCAGCAGCTGGCTTCGTTCGAGACCCTGCTCGAGCAGGGCGACACGCTCCGGCGCGCGCTCGAGGCGGGGGCCCGGCGGAGCGACGACGAGAAGGAGCGCGCGGCGACGGTGAAGCTGGTGGACGAGCTGCGGGCCCTGGTGCACCTCGGCCGGACCGCGGCGCTGGCGAAGAACCGCGGCCAGATTGGCGAGGTGACGGTGCGCCTGGGGACCCTGGTCGCCGAGGCCACCGCCGCCCGGCCCGCGTCGGCGGCTTCACATGGCGCGTCGCAGGTCGCCGGCGAGTCGACCGAGGCCGTCTGAGTCGAACGGATCAGGAACCCGTGGTGCGCGGTGGCGCGCCCTCGACCGATCCGGTCGCGGCGCTCTCGGGCTCCGCCTCCACCCCCCGCTCCGGACTCTCCAGCAGCTTGTAGAGCGTCTTGCGGTCCACCTCGAGCAGCCGCGCGGCCTCGCTCTTGTTCCCTCCCACCATCGCCAGCACGTGCTGGGCGTAGCGGCGGTTCAGCTCGGCCAGGGACGGCATGTCCGCAGCCAGGCCGGCCAGCTTCTTCGGCGCATCGCCGATCGGCGCGGGGAAGTCCGCCGGACCGAGCACCCCGGTGGTGTTCAGCGCCAGCGCCCGGGCCACCACGTTCTCCAGCTGCCGCACGTTGCCCGGCCAGTCGTAGGCCAGCAGGCGTGACATCGCCTCCTCGGTCACCACCGGGCGCGCCCCGCCCCGGGCGTGGAGGGCGGCGAAGTGCTCCACCAGCGCCGGGACGTCCTCGCGCCGCTCGCGCAGGGGCGGAAGGTGCAGGTGCACGACGTCGAGACGGTACAGGAGATCCTCCCGGAACTTCCCCTCGGCCACCCGCTGCTTGAGGTCCTTGTTGGTCGCCGCGACCACCCGGACGTCGACCTTGATCGGCGTGCTCTCGCCCACCCGCCGGATCTCGCCCTCCTGGAGCGCGCGCAGCAGCTGGCTCTGGATCTTCGGCCCGATGTCACCGATCTCGTCGAGGAACATCGTGCCGCCGGTCGCCTCCTCGAACAGGCCGCGCCGGGCGCCCGAGGCACCGGTGAACGCGCCCCGGGCGTGCCCGAACAGCTCGCTCTCCATCAGGGACTCGGCGATGGCGCCGCAGTCCACCGCCACGAAGCGGCCGGCGCTCCGGGGAGAGCGCTGGTGGAGGCTCCGTGCCACCTGCTCCTTCCCGGTTCCAGTCTCCCCGGTGATGAGCACCGGCACGTTGGTCGCCGCGGCGCGCGCCACCTGCTTGTAGACCTCGAGGATGGCCGCGCTCCGGCCGACCAGCTCCTGTTGCTTCACCCGCGCGCGCAGGCTCTTGTTCTCCTCGACCAGCCGCCGCTGCTCGAGCGCCCGCCGCACCACCCGGACGATGGCGTCCACGTCGAACGGCTTGGCCAGGTAGTCGAAGGCGCCCTTCTGGATGGTGTCCAGCGCCCCCTCGATGTTCCCGAAGGCGGTGAGGACGATGACCGGCGTGTCCGGGTTCCTGGCCAGCGCGGCGCGCAGGACTCGAAGCCCGTCGTCCGGGTCCGGCATCGCCATGTCGGTGAGAACCACGTCCACCGGGGCGCTCCCCTTGAGCAGCTCCTCGGCGGCGGGGGCGGACGCCGCCTCGGACACCTGCCCCAGCGGGCCGAGGAGCCGCCGCAGCAATCCCCGCGCGTGCGGGTCGTCGTCGACGACCAGGATCCCGGGCAGGCTCATCGCACCGACGCCAGCTCACCGGCCACGGGCTGCGGGACCCGGGTGGCCGTCCCCGCGTCGGCCATGGGGCGATCGACATGAGGGAACCGCACCGTGGCGGTGGTGCCGCTCCCCGGTACGCTGCGGATGCGCAGCGACCCGCCGTGCGCATCCACCAGCCGCTTGGTGGTCGCCAGCCCCAGCCCCTGCCCCGGCAGCCGGCGCGCCTCGGGAGCCCGGAAGAACGGCTGGTAAACCCGCGCCAGCACCGCCTCGGACATCCCGGGCCCGTTGTCGGTCACCTCGAGCACTGCCTCCGCGCCCTCGCGCCCGGCATAGACGACCACCCGCGCACCCGGTCGCCCCGCGGAGTACTTCACCGCGTTGGAGATGAGGTTCTGGGCGATCGACTGCACCAGCTGCGCCGGGACGTCCACGCCCACTTGCGGCGCGAGCTTCCGCTCGATGACCACGCCGTTGAGCGCCGCCACCTGGTCCTGCTCGAGGAGGATGGCGCTCACCGCGGTGTCCAGCTCGCACGGAGGCCCCTCGCTGCGCTTGCCGGCGCGGCAGAATCGGAGAAGCGCCTCCACCAGCTCGGCCATCCGGGTGGCGCTGGCCTCGCCTTCGGCGAGCATCTCCTTCACGTCCGGGTCGGTGACTGACTCGGATCGGCGGATCAGCGTCAGGTAGCCACGGAGCGGGCTGAGGGGCGAGACCAGGTCGTGCGCCACGCGGCTGGCGAAGGAGTCCAGCTCGTGGTTGCGCCGGTCGAGCTCCGCCAGCTGTTCCTGGATGGTGTGCTCCTGCCGGCGGAGCACCCGGACCATCGAGGTGCCCACCGCGACCGCCAGCGCAACGGCCGAGAGCGCAACCAGCGCGCCAACGAAGGTGGTCTTGGTCCGGAGGCTCTCGCGCTGGTGGAGGAGCGCGCGGGTCTCCTGGGCGTCCTTGTGGGCCAGCTCGCCAGCGAGCGCGTTCAGCTGCTCGGCGATGGGGCGCAGCTCGGCCTCCAGGTGCTGGCGGGCCCGCTCGGCCTCGCGGCGGTTGCTGAAGCGCAGGGCCACCCGCGCGGACTGGGCGAGCGCGCGGGCGGTCTCGTCGAATCGCTTCCACAGCTCCTTCTCCCCCTCTGGCAGCCCCTGGGTGTACGCGAGCCGCGCCTCCTTGGCGTCGGCGAGCGTCTCCTCCATGCGCCCGTCGGCCAGCTGTCGCGCGTCGTCGTTGGTGGCCCGGATGTGGTCGTCGACCGTGTTCTCCAGGACCGCGGCGTCCACGCGGATGCGGGCGATCAGCGCTTCCCGCTCGAGCGCCGCGCCGAACAGCTCGTCGATGCGCGCGTTGGTCCGCAGCTCGTTCCAGAGCGTGAACGCGGTCACCGCGGCCAGCAGGCCCACGACGAAGAAGAACGCCGCGCGGTAGCGGCGAAACGACAGCGGTCCATTCACGACGGGGGCGGCATCCTCTCATGGCCCCGGGGGCGTCCCGGGCTGTGGTTCCAAGGCGACTGTAACCCGACCGGTGGGGAAAAACTCCCCAATCCCCCACGGGAGGCTGCGGAGTACTTCCCCAGTCGAACAGCGCTCTGCCTCCCAGCCATGCCATTGCGCCTTGTGGCACGGCAGGTGCTCTTGCCTCGCCCCCGCTGTTCCAAACCCTCAAGGAGCACATTCCATGAAGAAGCTGATCGCCGCCCTCGTCCTCGCCACCTCGTTCGCAGCCCTGGCCGATGACGCTGCCAAGACCGCTGCCCCGGCGAAGACCGAGAAGAAGAGCGAGAAGAAGACGGAGACCAAGACGGAGACCGCGAAGCCGGCTCCGGCGGCCGAGAAGGCTCCCGAGAAGAAGTAAGCGCTTTCGCAGCCTTGTTGCACCGGCGGGGTGGGTCTGGCGAAAGCCGGCTCATCCCGCTGGCACGTTCAGTGCTGTGATTCGGCTCGACGCAGCATCTCGCTGCCGTCCTGACGTCTCCCGCAGGAGTCTCGACAACCATGAAGAAGCTGATTGCCGCGCTGGTCCTCGCCACCTCGTTCGCCGCTCTCGCCGACGACGCTGCCAAGATGGACGCCCCCAAGGCCGACAAGAAGCACGCCAAGAAGGCGAAGAAGTCGTCCAAGGAGGCCCCGGCCGCCGAGAAGGCCGCCGAGCCGGCTCCCGCGAAGTAAGCCGTTCGCAGTTCGAAGAAAACGATTGGGGCGTGTTGCACGCGTGAAGCGCGTGCGGCGCGCCCCGTCGCCGTTTCCGTCAGGGCAGGTCGAGGTCGATGGGCCGGCCAACGATGAGGTCGTCATCGACGTCGACCGGTTCCGGCTCACCGTCGGTGGTCGTCTCGTCGAAGCGCACCACCCTGTCCGGCTGGAGGTCCGGGGCGCCGTCGGGCTCCTCCTCGAGGTCTGGTGCCGTCCCGAGGTCGTCGTCGTCGACGTCGAAGCGGTCCCCCTCGACGTTCTTCGGGTCCAGCTCGGCGTCGCTCATCAGCTGGGCCTCGTGGGTCTGTTCTCCGTCCACCGGGAGGTCTCCCAGGACGTCCTGCGGGGGGGTGGCCATGGTGCCGCGGAAGGTGGGCCGCGGGCCGTGGCTGGACAAGGTCAGCCGGCCAGGGGGCTGGCGGCCGGGAGCGGCGGCCTGGGGTGCACCCAGGCGTCCACCACCGCGAGCGGCCGGGCCAGCAGCTCCCGCCATACGTAGAGGGCGCGCCACCGCCCTCCGCCCGCCCGCACCCCCACCGCGTCGATCCCCGCCGCGCGGGCGAGGAACACCGCCCGGGGCAGATGGAACGCCTGGGTGACCAGGACGGCCCGCTGCACGCCGAACACGCCCCGGGCCCGCCAGCAGCTGTCGAAGGTCGAGACGCCCTCCAGGTCCACCGAGATGGCGCGCTCGGGCACGCCGCCCTTCGTGAGGTACCGGCGCATCGAGCGGATCTCGTCGTGGTACGGGTCGGCGTTGCCGGTGAGGAGCAACCGCTCCACCCGCCCGTTTCGCCACAGCAACAGGGCCGTCTCCAGCCGTTCCGCGAGGATGGGTGACGGCTCTCCGCCCGGGGCGAGCCCCGCCCCGAAGACGATGGCCCAGGGCACCGCCGGCGCGGCCTCCGGCGTCACGACGTGGCGCCTGCTGGCCAGCTCGATGTACGTGGTCGGTGCCGTCGCGGCCGCGAGCAGCAGGACGAATGCGAGAGCCACCGTTCTTCTCATGCGGCGCAGGGGCCCCTCCGGAGTGCACGGTGGTTGATTCTGCGGCCACCGGGCTGTAAGGGGCCCCCCCGACCTCCCATGGCCAGCCTTCGAGACATACGGAAGCGCATCCGGTCCGTGAAGAGCACCCAGCAAATCACCAAGGCGATGAAGATGGTCGCGGCGGCCAAGCTCCGCCGGGCCCAGGACGCCATCGTCGCCGCGCGTCCGTACGCGCGCGCCCTGGACCAGATGATCGCGGATCTCGTCGCGCGGAGCGAGGGGCTCTCGCATCCGCTGCTCACCTCCCGGCCGGTTCGGCGGGTGGAGATCCTCGCGCTCACCTCTGACCGTGGCCTCGCCGGGGGCTTCAATTCCAACGTCATCCGCCGGGTGTGGCGCTATGCGTACGAGCGCGACCGCTCCATCAGCCTTCGCGTCAGCACCGTGGGCCGCAAGGGGCTGGATGCGTTCCGGCGTCGGAATCTGGAGGTCCGCAGGGACTACGCCGGGCTGTACTCCCGGCTGAGCTACGAGACCGCGCGGTCGCTCGCCGAGGAGCTGACCGGCGAGTTCCTCGAGGACCGGGTGGACCAGGTGCTGCTCGCGTACAACGAGTTCATCTCCGCCATCACCCAGCGGGTGGTGCTCACCCCGCTGCTTCCCTTCGAGCGTCCCCCCGTCGAGGACCCCGGTCCGGCTGGCCTGCGCTCGATGATCGACTTCGAGTACGAGCCGTCGAAGGAGGCGGTGCTCGACAAGCTGCTGCCGCAGGCCGTGGCCACCCGAGTCTACCGGGCGCTGCTCGAGTCGCTGGCCTCCGAGCATGGCGCGCGCATGAGCGCGATGGAGAACGCGACCCGCAACGCCGAGGATGCCATCTCTCGGCTGACCCTGACCTACAACCGTACCCGCCAGGCGGCGATCACCAAGGAGCTGATGGAGATCGTCTCCGGCGCCGAGGCGCTCAAGTAGCCTTGCGTCCCCGGATCATCGAAGAGAGCAACGACCGAACATGACCGCGACCGTACAGAGCAAAGGCAAGGTGACCCAGATCCTCGGACCGGTGGTGGACGTGGAGTTCCCACCGGGCGACCTCCCGCAGATCTACACCGCGCTCAAGGTCACCAACCCCTCGCTGGGCAAGGGGGAGGGAAATCTCGTCCTCGAGGTGGCGCAGCACCTGGGCGAGAACACCGTTCGCACCATCGCCATGGACTCGACCGATGGCCTGGCCCGCGGGGTGCCGGTACTGAACACCGGCTCGCCCATCGTCATGCCGGTGGGAAAGGCCACCCTGGGCCGCATCCTCAACGTGGTCGGCGAACCGGTGGACGAGAGGGGTCCGGTGAACGCCACCGAGCACTGGCCCATTCACCGTCCACCCCCGACGTTCGTCGAGCAGGACGTGCGGGTGCAGATCTTCGAGACCGGGATCAAGGTCGTCGACCTGCTCTGTCCCTACACCCGCGGCGGCAAGACCGGCCTGTTCGGGGGCGCGGGGGTGGGCAAGACGGTGCTCCTGACCGAGCTCATCCGCAACGCGGCCATCGAGAAGGGCGGGTTCAGCGTCTTCGCCGGCGTGGGCGAGCGCACCCGCGAGGGGAACGACCTCTACAAGGAGTTCCGCGAGGGCGGGGTGATCAACCTCGAGCAGCTCGACAAGTCGCAGGCGGTGCTGGTGTACGGCCAGATGAACGAGCCGCCCGGCGCCCGCGCCCGGGTGGGCCTGTCGGCGCTGACCATCGCCGAGTACTTCCGGGACGTGGAGGGGCGCGACGTGCTCCTCTTCGTGGACAACATCTTCCGCTTCACCCAGGCCGGCTCCGAGGTCTCGGCGCTCCTGGGCCGCATCCCGAGCGCGGTAGGTTACCAGCCGACCCTGTCCACCGAGATGGGCGACCTCCAGGAGCGCATCACCTCCACCGCGAAGGGCTCGGTCACCTCGGTGCAGGCCATCTACGTGCCCGCCGACGACCTGACGGACCCCGCCCCGGCCACGACCTTCGCCCACCTGGACGCGACCACGGTGCTCAGCCGGCCCATCTCCGAGCTCGGCATCTACCCGGCGGTGGACCCGCTCGACTCGACAAGCCGCATCCTCGACCCGAACGTCGTCGGTGCCGAGCACTACGCGGTGGCGCGGAAGGTCCAGGGAATCCTGCAGCGATACAAGGAGCTGCAGGACATCATCGCCATCCTCGGGATGGACGAGCTCTCCGAGGCCGACAAGACCATCGTGGCCCGGGCGCGGAAGATCCAGCGCTTCCTCAGCCAGCCCTTCTTCACCGCCGAGGTGTTCACCGGCAAGCCGGGCCGTTACGTGAAGCTCACCGACACCATCCGGGGCTTCAAGGAGATCGCCGAGGGCCTCCACGACGACATCCCGGAGCAGTACTTCTTCTACGCCGGGGGCATCGAGGAGGTCGTGGAGGCGGCGAAGAAGGCGGTGGCGGCCTGATCGCCCCGTTCCACCCCGCGTGCCCGTGAGGACTGGCCGGTGCGAGACCTCGCTGCTCCTGCTCCTTCAGGCGGTGCTGGCCGCGCGCGCGGCCGCCGAGGAGTCCGCGCAGAGCCGGTCCCGCGCCTCGTCGAACGCCGAGTACGGGATCGTGATGCGCGAGGAGGGCGAGGGGAAATGCCGGGTGGAGGTGACCCGCGACACCGACGTCGCCTGGACGCTGCCCCGCTGCGTGGGCACGGTGGACGACCAGTACTTCGTCAGCAATTCGGGCGAGCGGTTCTGGGTTCTCGCCGCGCTGCCCAGGTCGCTGCCGCGACCGGCGGGCTCCGCCCCGGTGGGCGAGGCGCAGAAGCGGGCGGCGAGGAAGAAGCCGCCCTTCGACGCCTACGGACCGGTGGTGGTGGCGGTGCTGTACGATCGACTGGGGAACACCCTCTCCGAGCGGAAGCTCTCCGAGGTCTTGCCAAGGAGCGCGCACCGCAAGCTGCGGCTGCTGGACCGGCGCTTCGTCTGGCTCGAGGGCGTGCTCGGCGTTCCGGGCAAGGAGCCGCGGGTGAACGACCGGAACCAGGTGGAGTTCGAGACCGTCGAGCCGCGGACCTGGCGGCTGGACTTCCAGGAGTGAGTACCCGATGGCCAAGCTGAACGTCGACATCGTCACCCCCGAGCGGAGGCTGATCTCCACGCACGCCGACGAGGTGGTGGCGCCCGCGGCCGAGGGCCTCTACGGCGTCCGGCCCGGACACAGCCCCTTCCTCTCCAGCCTGTCGCCGGGCCCGCTGACCGTGCGCGACGGAAGCAACACCCAGGCCTGGTTCGTCGCCGGGGGCTTCGTCGAGGTGCAGAACGACACGGTGCTGGTCCTGGCGGACCACGCCGAGCCTGCCGCCTCGATCGATCTCGAGGGGGCCACCACCGCGCTGCGCGAGGCGGAGCAGCGGCTGGCCGCCCTGGGTCCCGGCGATCCGAAGACTGCGGCCGAGACCGCCCGCGTGCAGCGCGAGCGCGCCCGGGTGGCGGCGGCGCGTGCCGGCGGACGCTGACCTCCCGCCTCTCGAGCTGTTCCACCGGCTCGAGGAGCCCCGCTCGGCGAGGGTCCGGCGGTGGGTGGTGGACCACGGCCTGCTCGAGGCCGTGCGGTTCCGGAACGTCGTCTTCCCGGAGGCGGCCGCCGACTTCGCCGGCCACGGGGGAAGCGAGACGCCCGCGCTCTGGGACGGGCAGCGACTCTTCACCGGCGCCGAGCTGGTCATTGCCCGGCTGCAGGCGGTGCTCGACATCGGTCGGTCGTGAGCCGACCCGTGGGCTCGTCGGCGGTATGACCCGTGGCGGCCGGGGCTCGGGTTCCTCGTAGCACCGCCGGCGGTTGCCTCTGTCGCGGGGCGAACGTGGCCCGGGCGCTCCCGGAGGGCGATGCACCTCGTGCCGGGTGACCCCATCTTCGCCGGCTGGGCGCCCGGAGGCGCCTTCGCACCGTGGCGCCTCGCCGAGCGACGGGTGGAGGTCTTCCGCCGGGCCTGGGAGAACCCGGACCGGCCCGCGACCCGGGCGGAGGACGTCCCGCGGCCCCTGGGCATCCTGCTCGGTCTGCTGAAGGTCGCGGTGCTCGCCGGCGGCGCCCAGCTCGTCTGGCGCACGGCGCAACGGGCTTTTCCCGCCGGGTCCTGAGGTGGGTCAGCGCTCCGTCCCTGGCGGGCGCGTCGAGGACAGCGCCCGGAGCTGCCAGCCGTGCGGGCCGCGCTCCCAGGTCTCGAGCCAGGCGAAAACGCTGCGCTCGACCGAGCCGTCGGCCACGCTTCGGGTGACGACCTCCTTCCGGACGGCGACGGACCCCCAGCTTCCGTCGGCGGAGATCCACACCCGCGGGGGCTCGAGGTCGTCCCAGCGGTCGAACGTCACGCGCGCGAAGTAGCGGGCGAAGTGCTCCCGCTGCTCGGCCACGCTCAGGGTGTGGATCTCCCCCGAGTCGACGAGCACGAAGCCCTCGGAGGTGAGCGCCGCGATGCCGTCGGCGTCGCGGGCGAGGTGCGTCTGCCGCTCCAGCGCATGGGCGGCGAGCAATGACCGTCGCGCGTCGTCCGGACCCTGGGCCGCCGGAACGCTGGCGCAGCCCAGGAGCAACAGGAGTCCGAACATCCGCATCGCAGCAGCGATGCTGCCCGAGCACAGCGGGTACCGTCCTTCCGCCTGCTGCACGTGACGACCGGCTCACTGACTGGGCGGACGGACTCCCAGCTGTCGGGCGAGCAGGGCGAGTTGCGTCCGGTTGTCCTGCCGCAGCTTCCGGTAGAGGCTCGAGACGTGGGCCTTCACCGTGCGCTCGGTGATCTGCAGGCTCGCCGCGATGTCCCCGTTGTCGGCGCCGGCGGCGACCCAGGCCAGGACCTGCCGCTCGCGTGCCGAGAGTGGCCGGAGCTGCTCGTGCTCGCGCGCCCGGGTGGCCTGGAAGACCGTGCTCAGCATGTGCGCCGAGACCGCGCGCTCGCCCCGGGCCAGCAGCTCGAGGGTGTGGAGCACGTCGTCGCAGCCGCTGGTGCGCGCGTCGAGATAGGCGGCCGCGCCGGCGCCGATGCAGCGGTCGAGCGCCCCCGGGCCGTCCCCCAGGGCCAGGACTTGAAGATTGGGGTGGAACTGACGGGCCTCGGCGAGCGCGCCCACCCCGTCGTCGTCATCGACGTCCACGCAGGCGATCTGGGGCTGCTCCTGCGCCAGCGCGGAGAGGAAGGAGTCGACGCGGGTGTGCCGGCCCACGACGACGTAGCCCGAGTCCTCGAGCACCCGGGACAGTGCATCGCCCCGCAGCAGCTGGCCATCGAGGAGCGAGACCCGTACCCCGCTCGCCCCCTGTTCCGTCGTCACCGCTGTCCTCCGGACCCATCGGAAGCGCCACCGGGTCGCCGGGTCAGAAGTCAGCACGGTCGCCGGAAGGTCAACCGCTGGTCGGGGCCGGGTGTCCGGAGTCCGTCAGCCCAAGCAGGCAGGCAACCGACCGAAGTCGGAGGTGAAACCACATGGGGGTGGTGCGGTACTGAACAAAACAAACCGTGGACAGGTCCGCACCCTTCCTCCTCCTGGCGATCTCGTTCCTTCCCCTTTCCGTCCACGCCGAATCAGGAATTGCGGTTCCGCCGAGCGCGCCGGATGCGCCGCGGGCCGAGATCCCGCTGTCGGTCCAGCCACCCGAGGTGGGCATCCCGTTCGGCTGCGGCATGTCGTTCCCGGTCAGCCAGGTGCACAACGTCGGCAGCCACACCGGCAACGATGCCTGGGCCTGGGACTTCCGGATGCCCGAAGGCACGCCGGTGGTCGCCGCGCTCGATGGCGTGGTGCGGCTCGCCCGTGGGGACAGCGACGAGGGCGGGTGCGATCCGGCGATGGCGCGCAAGGCGAACTACGTGGTCATCGAGTCGCCGGGGAACATCGAGACTCAGTACCTGCACTTCTCGGCGGTGAGCGTGACCCCGGGGCAGCATGTGCAGCGCGGCGATCTGCTCGGCTACTCCGGCAAGACCGGATGGGCCTGCGGCGCGCACCTGCACTTCAAGGTCGCGACGCCGGTCTCGGCGGGCTGGAACAACCCGTCGGTCGAGGCGCGGTTCCAGGGCTGCGGCGACCCGACGCTCGAGACATGGGTCTCGAGCCCGCCGTGCGGCGGGGCGCCGGAGATCGCGACGCAGCAGCCGGCGCCGTTCCCCACCGAGCACACCGTCCCGCCCCCGGGCGAGGTCCAGCCGGCGGCGCTCTCGGCGGCGGCGAGCGCAGTGCCACCGTCGCTCGGCGTGGGCGGTCCCGCGCTCGAGGCACGTCCAACGCCCGGCGGACCGGCACCGGGACCTGCGGTGGCGAAACCTCCCGCGCCGCCGGTCGGGCATCCGCTGTCCGCACGAGGCTCACCGCTCACGCCGTCGACTCCGCCCGCGCCTGCTGCGGGCCCGCTGGGACCCGGGCTGCAGGCCGCCTCGTCCACGCCGCCGTCGGCGGTCGGCCCTCCGCCGCTGAGCGCGCCCGCGGAAACGGCCGGGCCGCGGGACACCGAGGCCGAGCTGCTCGACGGCACCGACGTGGTCGCCCCGCATCGCTGAGGGTCCGGCTCCGGTCCCCCTGGACGGTCCGAGCCCTGGTCTCAGCCCGCACCCTCGCCGGCGGCGACGAGCTGCTTCGCCGCTTGGCGCGGCCCCGCGAGCGCTCGGTCCACCTCGGCGTGCAGATCCGCGTTCACCCCGTCCACCGCGCGGAGGAAGGCCGCCTCGCCCGAGCGCGCCACCCCGGCGGCGACGCCCGCGAGCGTCAGGCCGGCGATGAGCGTCCCGGCGACCGTCCACAACAGCGCCAGCACCGCCGCGTTCAGGAAGTAGCCGCCCGGCAGCCACCGTCCCTCCCAGTAGGCCCGCGCCACGCGGTAGCCCACGTGCCCCACGAGGCCGAGGAGCGGCAGCTGCACCAGCGGAACGAGCAGCAGCCGCGCCCACCGCCACCAGCCCTGCACCGCGCCGTCGAGCATCGGCCCGGTCACCTCCCGCCAGGCGAGGGCGCGCGCGCCGGCGAGCCGGGCCACCCACGCCGGATGGTCCGGCAGCCCGGTCACCTCGGGCGGCAGCCCCCGCTCCGCGGCGACCGCCCGGGCCGGAGCCAGCGCCTGGCGGGCCAGTGCGTCGAGCACGCCGTCCGAGGTCGCGACCATCCGCTCGGCCGCGGCCTGGCGCCCCCGCGACTGCACCTCGTCCAGCACAGCGCCGGTGGCCGCAACCAGCAGCCCCGCCGGGAGGCTCGCCTGCGAGGCGAGGGCCGCACCCGCCAGCCCACCCGAGCCCCACCCGGAGAGCCGGAGGCCCCAGCCGATGGGCCCGGTGAGCCGCCCCGCCGCCTGCCGCCGCACGCTCTGGCGCAGAAAGCCGCCCGCGCCTCCGAGCCGTACCCGGAAGTCCTCCCCCAGTGGAGCGCGCACCTCTCCGAGCCCCGTCTCGAGGGCCTTCCTCACCGCGCCCTGCGCCTCCTCCGTCGTCCGGAGCGCATCACCCACCCGGGTGCGGATCTGCCCCAGCAGCGCCTCGGCGTTGCGGCGCCGCAGCTCCGTCGCCACTCCTGCCTCGGCGAGCGTGCGCAGCTGTGCCTCCAGCGCCTGCCAGTCGTCGTCGAGCGGCTCCCCGAGCCGCGCCTTCAGCGCGCTGACCACGAAGACCGGCGGCGGCTCGGACAGTCCCAGCTCCGACTGGAGCACCCGAGCCACCTGCTCCCGGAGCGCCTGGCGTGCCTCGGCCCCGAGCTGGTCGGCGAAGTTCACCACCCCGAGCAGGGCCCGCCGCCGGGCGAACGGACGCAGCGCCTCGGTGGGCCGGGCCTCCGCCACCGAGCCGCGGTGAAAGACGACCAGTGCCGCGTCCACCTGGTCCAGCACCGCCAGCGCGGCGTCGGCGTTGGCCCGGGCGACCGAGTTGAGATCCGGCGTGTCCACGAACACCTGCCCCGACCACCCGCTCCCCACTTCGGTCAGGTACCGCACCACCCGCGGGACCGCCTCGCCCAGGGTGCCCAGGTCGGCATCCGAGGGCGCATAGGCCACGGCCTCGGAGGACGTGGGCCGGTCCACGCCTTCCCGCGCGAGCACCGTGCCCGCGAGCGCGTTGAGCAAGGTCGACTTGCCGGCGCCGGTGGAGCCGACCAGCGCGATGCGTAGCGGCCGCTCGGCGAGCGCCCGGGTCCGGGCGTAGTCCGCTGCGAGCCGCTCCAGAAGCGGCCGGGCGTCGGCCAGTGCCGGCAGCCCGCAGGCCAGCTCCAGCCGGGAGCGGATCAGCTCGGGCTCGGGGAGCGGCGCGGAAGGCGCCGGGTCCTGCTTCGCACGTCGGAACCACCTCATGCCTCGCCTCCCTCGAGCTGCGCGGCGGCCTTGGAGAAGGTGGCCGCTGCGCCCTCGGCAGCGGTGACCTGCGCGTCGAGCCGCTGGAGCAGCGGACCGAAGAGCCGCGTCTCGAGCGCCCGGCCGAGCGAGCCGCCATGCTTCTCCGACCAGGTGCGCACCACCTCGCCACGGACCCCCGTGCCGAGCAGGTCCACAAACTTTTCCAGAAGAGGCGTGGTGAGCAGCGTGCCCACCCACACCACCGCGTCGTGCCCGATGCCGCCGGTGGCCACCGTCACTGCCGCCGCCGCGCTCGCCGGGACGGAGTAGACCAGCGTCGCCATCGCCTGGATCGCCCCTTCCTCGAAGCCGCCCGGCAGATGCGCGCGCACCAGCTCGCGGCAGCGCGCCAGCAGCTGCGCCCGGTCCTCCCGCAGGGACGCGTCCTCCACCAGCGGGCCCGGCGACTGGAGCGCGGCCAGCGTCGGCAGGCCGAGCGCCTCGGCCAGCGCCTCTCGCGTGCCGGTGTCTCCCCGCCAGGCGGCCAGCTCCGGCCCGAGCGCCTCGACCAGCTGCCGGACGCCGTCGCGAAGCGCGGCGTCGGTCGCCGCCGCCGCGGTCGCCTCCAGCGCCTCGGGCTGGGGCGGGCTGAACGAGGCCCGGAGCTTCCGTCCCACCGCGCCCAGCACCGCGGCCAGCCCCCGGAACGGGCGGCGGATCCACCGGTGCACCGGGCTGCGGGCGTCCAGCTCGTCGCGGAAGGCTTCCACCAGCACGTCCGCCGGCACGGCGCGCAGCGCAGCCCGGGCCCCCACCTCGGCCAGGCCGTGCCGGATGCGGGTGCGGAGCCGCTCCGGCTCGCTCGCCAGCGACCGCACCTGCGTGGCCAACGCATTCAGCTCGGCGGCGGCATCCTGGAGCGCCGCGGCCCGTGCCCGGGAGCGGAGCGCCGCGCCGCGCTCGGCGTCCCCGAGCAGCTCGGCGAGCGCGGGCCCTCCGTCCACCGGCTCGATCGACAGCCCGCGCCGGCCCGCCTCCACCTCGGGGTCATGCGGGCTGCGGTAGCGGGCGAACGGAGGAGCGCCCACGTCGGAGGCGAGCTTGTCCAGGTGCGCGCGCACCGTCCCCAGCTCTGGCGCCTCGTTGTAGACCACCACCCAGGGTCGGCCTCGGCCCACCGCCTGCTGCACCACGTCCACCAGCGCGGCGTTCTGGTACGTGTGCCGCGAGACGACGAAGACCACCACGTCCACCGTCACCAGCAGCGCCTCGCTTCGTAGCCGGTTCTCGCGCACCACGCTGTCGAAGTCGGGCGTGTCGATCAGGACCAGGCCCGCGGGCAAGGTGGTGGTGGAGGTGAGGAAGAGCCGTCCCGGCGGACCCGGCTCGGTCACCGGCGCCCGGGCCCCGGGTGGCAGCAGCACCACCTCGTAGCGGGCCGAGAGAGCCTCCCGCCCCGGACCGCTCGCGGTGTCGGGTGTGGCCGCGGCGAGGCACTGCTGGGTGAGACCTCCCTCGGCCCGCGCCGGCGACAGGTGCGCGCCGAGCAGCGTGTTGAACAGCGTGGATTTCCCGACGTTGTTCGGCCCGGCCACCGCGACGAGCAGCAGCGGCGCCTCGCTTCCCAGGCGCGGGAGCAGGTCGCGGAGGATGCGGGTGCGTACCCGCCGTGCCAGCGCCCGGGTCACCGGGTCGGCGGCATCCGGCAGCCGCTCCGCCGCCGCCGCCACCGCGCGCAGCGCGGTCACCAGGGTGTCGGTGTCGGTGTCGGAGTCGGCGGTCACGGGGGCTTTGGTGCTAGCATCCCCGAGGGTGTCGATGGCGCCTCGTTCGGGCCTGGTCCTCCTGCCGGACAGCTCCCCCGTGCGGGACCGGGTGACCGCCGCACTGCAGGGGAGCGAAGTCGCGCTCTGGCCCGCGGGTCAGCTCGCCGAGGCGAGCTACGTCCTGGTGGACCTGACCGCTCCGGGGGGAGACGCTGCGCTCCGGGCGATCGAGCACGGGGGCGGGCCGCAGGCGGTGATGGTGCTGGTGGACCCAGGCGTGCTGCGTCGCCACTCGGCGGCGAGCCTGCCGGCCAATTCGCTCCTCGCCATCGGTCAGCTCGAGGCGGAGCTCGGGTGGCGCCTGCAGAAGGCCCAGGAGCGGCATGCGCTCGAGCTCCAGTCGCGCGCCCAGGAGCGAAGTCTCGAAGCGCTGCTGGAGCTCACCGCGCGCTACGCCGAGTCCACCGACGTCGACGAGCTCCTCCACGACGTGACCCGCCGGCTGGCGGAGATGCTGGACATTCCCCGGGCGAGCCTGCTGCTCGACGACGGAGCTGGCTCCGCGGTGGTGGTCGCTGCGAGCGACGCACCGGACATCAAGAATCTGAAAATCGACCTGGACCGCTATCCCGAGGTCCGGCAGTGCCTGCGCACCGGCTTGCCCACGGTGGTGGAGGACGTCCCGAGCCACCCGCTGCTGGAGGGGATGCACGAGCGGGTGGTGGCGGCCGGCGTGCGCTCCATCGCCGCGCTCCCCCTGAGCGTCCAGGGGAAGGTGCTGGGGGTGCTGCTGGTGCGCGGCTCCGGGGCGCGGCCGGCCTTCACCTCGGCCGAGGTGAACTTCCTGGCCACGGTGGGCCACGCCACCGCGGTGGCGCTGCGGAACGCACGGCTCCTCGAGTCGGTGCGCGGCGAGTCGCAACGGGAGAAGTCGGCCCGGCTCATCGCCGAGCAGAAGGCGGCGGAGCTGCAGCGCTACCAGGCCTTCTTCGCCCACGTCTCGGAGGGCATCGCCATCCTCGACGGCAACGGGCGGGTGCTGCTGCTCAACCCCGCCGGCGCGACGATGCTCGACGTGGATGCGGCAAACCTCGAGGGCCGCCACGTGGAGGACCTCACCGGCGCGCTCGGAGCCGAGGCGCTCACCGCGCTGCTCTGCGCGGTGGCCCGGGGCGAGGTCCAGCGCGACGTGGACGTGCATGCCCGCACGCCCACGGAGCGGCACCTCACCCTCTCGGTGAGCGGGGCGCCCCTGCGCGAGGGCGACGCGGCAGCGATCCTCAGCTTCCGGGACGTGACCGAGCCCCGGCGCATCGAGAACGAGCTCCGGCGGACCAAGGAGTTCCTGGAGAAGCTGGTGGACAACACCGTGGACGCGGTGGTGGCCATGGACATGGAGGGGCGCTTCATCCTCTTCAACAAGGGCGCCGAGGCGCTCACCGACTACAACGCGCACGAGGCGCTGGGAAAGCTCACCGCGATGCAGTTCTTCGTCGGCGATGGCGTGGGGTCCGAGCTGCTGGAGCGGATGCGCTCCGCCGAGCACGGGGGCCCCGGTCGGCTGGCGCTCACCCGGCAGGAGATCGTCTCCAAGGCCGGGGAGAAGGTCCCGGTGAACATGACCGGCTCCATCCTCTACGAGGGCTCGCGCGAGGTGGCGATGGTGGGCATCCTCCGCGACCTTCGCGACCGGGTGCAGCTCGAGCGCAAGCTCTCCGACGCTACCCTGCGGCTGGAGCGAAGCGAGCGGAGCGCGGAGATGATCGCCCTGGCCGGCACCGCGGCCCACGAGCTGAACCAGCCGCTGACCTCCGTCCTCGGCTACGCCGAGCTGCTCAAGCGGAAGCTCGGGCCCGACGACTACGCCTGGGCCAAGGTGGACATCATCCACAAGGAGGCCGAACGGATGAAGGAGATCGTCCGGAAGATCGGCCGGATCACCCGCTTCGAGACCAAGGCCTACGTGGGCGAGGCCCGGATCCTGGACCTGGAACTGGCCTCGGACGACGAATCCGCCCCGGCGTCCAAGGGGTAGGTCAGGGCGGCCGTAGTCGAGGTCCAGGTCAGGGTGTCGTCAGGCGGGCCATAGTCGGCGAGGTCAGGGCGGCCGCACTCAGGTAGGGCCGTGTTGGCCCGCGGACCAAAAATATGGAGAGGTTGCGCGTACTTCCCTACCTTGGATTCTTGACAGGTTGCTGAGTGCGGGACGTAGGATGCAACTTCACGTCCACCCCCCTGAACTATCCAGGGTTCCAGCGTGATCCGCCGGTCTTCCGGCCGCGGGCTCGCTGACCAGTACGGAGGCATCGATGAGCGTGGGGTTCCTGTCCCAACTGACGTTGCTCGCGGCGGAGGCGACCGCCTCGGGCTCCCTCTTCGACCAGATGGCGGCCCGGTTCCGCGCTGGCAAGGGAGGGATGTACCCCATCGCCGTCTGCGCGGTCGTCGCGCTGGCGATCATCATCGAGCGCTGTGTGGTGCTGTTCTTCTCCGCGCCGATCAACAAGGACGGCTTCCTGCGCGGCCTGAAGAAGCACATCTACGCCGGTGACCTGGACAAGGCCATCAACTACGTGGCCGGCCAGAAGAGCACCCCGCTCACCAACGTGGTGAAGGCGGGCCTGATGAACGTTCCCAAGGGCGAGGACGAGGTCCAGGCCGCGCTCGACGAGGCCAGCCTCCGCGAGACGCCGAAGCTCGAGGCCCGGACCGGCTACCTGGCCATGCTCGGGAACGCGGCGATGCTCGCCGGACTGCTGGGGACGGTGAACGGGCTGATCCAGTGCTTCGAGGCCGTGGCCCACGTGAACCCGGCGGACAAGGCCACCATCCTCTCCCAGGGCATCTCCGAGGCGATGAACTGCACCTTCTTCGGGCTGCTCACCGCCATCCCGGCGCTGATCATGTTCTCGGTCCTCAACGGCCGGACCCAGAGCCTGATCAACGACATCAACGAGACCAGCGTCTCGGTGCTGAACCTGGTGGTGAACAACAGGGACAAGTTCAAGAACCTCACCGTCTCCGCAGGCCGGGATGACGAGTAGCCCTTCCCGCAGTCGCCAACCCTAGAGACCGGAGAGCGCGCACATGGCCGGCGGGATGGACCTGGGTAACGACAAAGGCCCCAAGAAGCCTTTGGATGCCACGATCAACCTGGTCCCCTTCATCGACCTGATGGCAGTGACCATCAGCTTCCTGATCATGACCGCGGTGTGGACGCAGATCGGCCGGCTTCAAGTCAGCGGCGGCGGCGGAGATGGCGACCCCACGCCGGAGAAGGACGACAAGACCGTTCCGGTCACGCTGCTCCTGTCGGAGAAGGACCTCCGGCTCACGGTGGGCACCAGCACCTTCGACCCCATCCCCATCAGCCGGGACGCCAAGCAGCAGATCGACCTCACCAGGCTCGCCGAGCGCTTCAAGGACGTGAAGGAGAAGCTGGGCCCGGATCAGACGGCGATCACCGTTCAGACCGAGGACGCGGTCCGCTACGAGGACCTGGTCCACGTGATCGACGAGTGCATCGGCGACGGTTTCCCCTCGGTGTCGGTGGCACCGGTGAGCACCTGACCATGGCCATCGAGACCCCAGGCAAGCGTTTCGGAAAGCGCCTCAGGAAGTCGAAGGTCTTCGGCCACGGGCACGCGGCCCACAAGTCCACCAACGCCGATCTGCTGATCACCCCGCTGGTCGACATGTTCGTGATCATCGTGCTCTTCCTCATCGCCAACTTCTCGGCGACGGGAGAGATCCTGAACATGACCAAGGACATCCAGCTGCCCACGGCGACCCACGTGGACGAGCTGGAGCTGGCGCCGGTGATCATGATCAGCAACGACGACATCATCATCAACGGCGTCTCGGTGGCCCGGGTGGCCGACCTCTCTCGCGACGACTACGTCACCATCCCCGCTCTGGAGGAGAAGCTCCGCGAGCAGAAGAAGGAGACCGAGGAGCTCCACGCGCTGGCCAACGACGGCACCGCCTTCAAGGGCGTGGTGAACATCCAGGGCCACAAGGACGTGCCCTTCCGGATCATCAAGCGGGTGATGTTCAGCTGCCAGGGCGGCGGCTACGGGAACATCAACTTCGCGGTGCTCCGCGGAACCACTGGTCAGCCCGGCGAGAAGACCGCGTCCCTTCCGTAGACCCGGCCTCTTCCTAGCTGACTGCGGCCGCCCTGACCTACAGCGAGCGCCAGTCGAGCCGCGTCGCGCGGGGCAACCCTTCCTGCAGCTCCGCCCGGTGGTACGCCGTGGCGGCCGAGATCAGGTGGACGATCCAGCCGAAGAAGCCGGCGCTGCCGATCCACAGCGCCGGGGTGATGATCAGCCAGAAGAGCCCCCGGAGCACCTCGCGGTTGTAGATCTGCCCCACTCCGGGAATCAGGAACGAGAGCAGAGCGGCAATGGCGGGACGGGACATGGTGTCAGCTTCCTCCGTCCCAGCAGACGTCCCAGGCGTCCCCCGATTGCGTCAGCGTGCAGCGCCAGCGGAAATTCCTGCTCAGGTCTCGAGTGGCCGTGCGGCGGCCGCGGCCCGGGAAGGGGCGTGGGCGTGCCTGAGGAGCCAGCTCCTGACGGGAGGCCCACCGTAGCGTGCCAGACCCGCCGCGACGCCGAAGCGGACCAGGCGGGCGATGGCGGTCGCCCCGAGGAAGGCAGGGATGGACACCCCCACCAGCCCGCTGCCGATGGTGGCCAGCTTGAAGGCCGGCACCACCATGCAGACCACTGCCAGCGACCACCAGTTCCGGCTCAGCAGCTCGGCGAGGGTCCCGTGCACGCCGAACCATCCGGTCCGCGTCGAGGCGATGGCGAAGGCGAGCGTGAGCCCGCACGCCACCGCGGCGCGCAGCCAGGCGAATGGCCGCTGCTTGAGCCCCTGGAGCGCGGAGACGACCGTCACCACCCCCGCGGCGCCGGCGAGGATGAGCAGCACCTTGTGGAGCCAGTCCGGTCCGAGGTCGAGTCTGAGATTCGGGTCGATGTGGATCAGGTTCAGCCCACTGCGCATTGCGGCGCCGATGGCGTAGCCGAGGAGGCTGCCGGCGATGGAGGCGAAGGTGCCCCAGAGCATCAGGCGCAGCCACTTTTCCGGGGCGGCGATGACCATCGGGATGAGGAGGACGAAGGGGGGAACGGGGAAGAACGCCGAGTCGATCGCCGCCACAACCAGCAGGGCGCTGAAGGCGGCCGGGCTGTTGGCGTACGACTCGACGCGGGCGTACAACCGTCCGGACCAGGCCCGGGCCCGTCCCCATGGCGTCAGCATGGCGGCGCACCCTAGCAGGCCGGACCGCTCGTGGCAGCCGGGTGTCCGGATGTTAGGTTGCCTGAGCATGACGGCCCTGGAACGGGTGGAGCGTGCCGCGACCGCGCTCAAGGTCTTTCCCCTGCCCTCGGCCGTGCTCTTTCCGCACACCGTCCTCCCTCTACACATCTTCGAGACGCGCTACCGGTCCCTGGTGAAGTCGGCCCTATCTGGCGACAAGGTGATGGCCATGGCGCAGCTCGAGCCGGGTTACGAGGGCAGCTACGCGGGACGTCCCCGCATGCGGCCAATGGTCTGCGCCGGGATCATCGCCTGGCACGAGGAGCTGGACGGCGGCCGGTACAACATCATCGTCCAGGGCACGGTTCGGGCGCGCATCCTGGAGGAGCTCCCACCGGATCAGCTCTACCGCGAGGTGCGGGCCGCCATCCTTCCGGACTCCGAGTACCACGGCGCCGAGGAAGAGCAGCTTCGCCAGGCGATGCTCGAGCTCGCGGCCCGCCTGCCGCCGCCGGTCGCCCAGGGCCTGCTCCAGTCCTCGGCGCGCGCCTCGGGCGGCGCGCTGGCCGACGTGGTGGCCTCCAGCGTGGTCGCGGACGTGGAGCGGCGGCAGGAGCTGCTCTGCGAGCTCGACGTGGGTATCCGTCTCCGCTCGGTGCTGGCCGAGGTCAGCGAGGTGCTGGCCCGGCTCGCCCCGGCCAAGCCCGACGGGCCGGTGAATTGAAGGGAGTCTGATCGGGATGCGGCTGGTGAAGATCGGCCTCGCCTCGGTGAACACCACGGTGGGCGCGACCCACGCCAACGTGGAGCGTGCGCTGCGCTTCGCCCGCGAGATGGCGGCGGCCGACGTGACCATCGCCGCCTACCCCGAGCAGATGGTCGGCGGGTACCCGCCCGAGGACCTCATCCAGTGGCAGGGCTTCGTCGAGGACCAGTGGCGCGCGCTGGAGCAGTTCGCGAAGCAGACCCGCGATCAGCCCACCGTGCACGTGCTCGGGGTGGCCATCATCCACCAGGGGCTCCGCTACAACTGCGCGGCCATCGTCGCCGGAGGGAGCATCCGGGGGCTGGTCCCCAAGGAGAAGCTGCCCACCTACAGCATCTATTACGAGGGCCGCACCTTCGATCGAGGCTTCCCCTACCAGCTCGACGAGCACCGGGGCATCCCGTTCGGCGATCTCATCTTTCGCTTCGACTTCGGGGTCGTCGCGCCGGAGGTCTGCGAGGACGCCTGGACCGCCGAGTGCCCGATGCGCCGGCGCATCTACTCCGGGGCCGAGCTGGTGGTGAACATCTCCGGCTCGGCGTTCCGGGTGGGCACCGACCAGACGCGGCGGGAGATGCTCATCACCCGCGCCGCGGACCACCAGTGCACCCTGGCCTACGTGAATCTGGTGGGGGGCAACGACGGGCTGCTGTTCGACGGCGGCGGCTTCGTCTTCCAGAACGGCAAGCCGATGCTGGACGCGGCGCGGTGGCGCGAGGGGTGGGAGGCGACCACGGTGGACCTCGACCGGACCTTGCGGCTCCGGAGCGAGAACACCACCTGGCGACAGGACCACGCGGCCTGGGCGGCCTCCCAGGAGCCGGTCCCCGAGGTGGAGATCCCCGGCAAGGAGTTCCGCACCCGCCGCGAGAAGCTGACCTACCCGGTTCCCGCGCACGGGAGCTTCTTCCTCCCCGGTCCGGAGAAGCATGTGCCAGCGCGGACCCGCTACTGCGAGGAGGTGCTCGAGGCGCTGGCGATGGGCGTGGGCGACTACTTCGAGAAGAACCGGGTCTTCAAGTCCATCGGGGTGGCGCTGTCGGGCGGGCGGGACTCGCTGCTGACGCTCCTCATCGCCCACCGCTGGGCCTCCCGGAAGAAGCCCGAGGCTCCGGGGAGCCTGCTGCGGGCCTTCTACATGCCGAGCCGCTACTCCTCGCCCGAGACCGAGAAGGCTGCGCGCACCGTCTGCGAGGAGCTCGGCGTGCCCTTCAAGATCTTGAGCATCGACGCGGCGTTCGAGCGCGAGCTGGAGGCGGTGCGGGAAATGCTCCTGCCGGGCGAGACCGTGACCCAGCTGACCGAGCAGAACATCCAGGCGCGGCTGCGAGGGCAGCGGATGTGGAGCTGGAGCAACTCCAGCGGCGGGCTGTTCCTCCAGACCGGCAACATGAGCGAACGTGCGGTGGGCTACACCACGGTGGGCGGTGACCTGGAGGGTGCGCTGGCGGTCATCGCCAACGTGCCGAAGACGGTGGTCATGGTGCTGCTCGACTACCTCCAGGAGGTTCACCCCCTGGAGGGCATCCGGCTGGTGCTCCAGAAGCCGCCTGGCCCCGAGCTGGCGCCGAACCAGGTGGGGGAGGAGGAGCTGATGCCCTTCCGGGTGCTCGACGCCTGCTTCCACCTCTTCGCCGACGAGAAGCTCTTGCCCGAGGAGGTCGAGCAGGTGGTGGGCGCGATGTTCCCCGAGCTCGGCAGGGAGACGGTGCACGAGCACGTCACCCGGTTCGTGAAGCTGTTTCTCGGCAGCATCTACAAGTGGGTGCAGTCGCCGCTGTCGCTGCACATCGGAAACCTGGACCTGGACCGCGAGCGCGCGCTGCAGCTGCCGGTGGTCACGCACGCCGAGTGGGCGCTGAAGAAGCAGTGAGCACCGCGCGGCCGGTCCCCACGCTGGGCGACTGGCTACGGGTCAACCTTGCCATCGGGACGCTGAGCTTTGGCTCGGCGAGCCGGATCCCCCTCTACGAGGACGCGGTGGTGCGCGTGCACGGCTGGCTCACGCCAGAGGAGTTCGCCGAGGTGCTCACCGTGGCCCAGCTGCTCCCCGGGCCGAACCTGGTCAATCTCTCGGCGTACCTCGGCTACCGGCTGGTGGGGCCGGTGGGTACCGTCCTGGGCATCCTCTGCCTCTGTCTGCCGGGCGCCGGTCTCGCCGTCGCGCTCTCCGGCGTGCTGGCGGTGGACCGGCCCTGGGTGCAGGCGCCCCTCCGGGGGATGGCGGTGGCGGGCATCGTCTTGTTGCTGGTCTTTCTCTGGCACCGGTTGCCGGGGCTGGCGAGCACGGCCGACCCGGCGACGTCAGCACCGACGCGCGTGCGGGTCGTGCGCGGAGTGCTGCTGGCAACGGTGGCGGCCGCGACCCTCGCCGGCGCGTCGCTGTTCGCGGTGCTCGCGGTGGCCATTCCCGTGGGCGTCCTTCTGGAGTTCGCCCTGTGAGGCTGATCGGCCTCTTCTGGATCTTCTTCCGGCTGGGGCTGGTGTCGTTCGGCGGCGTGTTCTCGGTGCTTCCGGAACTGCAGCGCGCCCTGGTGGATGGCGGCCTCGTCACCCCGGAGGGGTTTGTCCAGGCCTTCGTCCTCGGTCAGGTGGTACCCGGGCCGAACATGGCGATGTGCACCGTCATCGGCTGGCACGCGGCGGGCCCCGCCGGGGCGCTGGTGGCATTCGTCGGCATCTACAGCGGGCCGGTGGCGATCATGGGCGCGGCCTACGCCGTCTACCACCGGTGGCGGAACCTCACCTGGGTGCGGCGGCTGGAGCTCGCCATGCGCCCAGCGGTGCTGGGGCTCCTCGCCGCCTCGGCGGTGTCGCTGCTGTGGACGGCGGCCGGAAAGCATTACTGGACGTCGCTCGGGGTGGCGCTGCTGGTGGGGGTGCTCGCGGTGAGGACGCGACTGGGGGCCCTCGCCCTGCTGGCCGCTGGCGGGGTCGCCTGGTCTCTCGGTCAGGCGCTGCTCTGACGGGTCAGTCCTCGACGATGGAGGTCACCTTCGCCAGCACCTCGTCGAGCACCCCGCGAAGCTTCCGCATGGTGGACGGGCTGAGACGGCCGCGGCGTGCCGCGCGTCGGAGCACACGGAAGAGCTGGGCGGCGCGCTGCATGAGATCCGCGAGGTCCTCTGCACTCTCGGCCCACCCGCTCGCGCCGGAGCGGTCGTAGAACTCCTCCACCTCGGCCCGGTGCTCGGCCAGGTCACGCTGACCCTCGGGAGTGATGGCGTAGATGCGCCGCCCGTCGTCGTCGGTGCCGCGGACGTGCCGGAGCTCCTCCAGCATCTGCAGGGTGGGGTAGATGACCCCCGGGCTGGGGCGGTAGGTCTGACCGCTCCGCTCCTCGATGGCCTGCATGATCTCGTAGCCGTGCCGGGGCTGCTTCTCCAGCGCGTCGAGGACCAGGTACCGGACCGCGCCTCGCTCCGCCCGCGGCGGAGGACCTCCGAACATGTCCCACCACTCGGGCCGTCCACCGGGTCCGCGGCGGCCCCACGGACCGCGTCCCATGAAGTGCCATCCCCACGAATCATCGGGTCGCATCGAAATTCACTCCTCGCCGGACTCGCCGGCCATCCACGACACATCGACTCGATGTGTCTTTGAGATATATCTATAGATAGCTCGGCGGTGGCACCGGCGCCAGCCAGGGGGCAGGACCTTGAATTGACTGGGGAAATGGGCGGTCAGCGCCGGTGCACGCTGCGGTCTCGGCCGGCCTGCTTCGCGCGGGTGCAGGCGGTCTCGGCCGCCTCGAGCAGGTTGCCCCACGGTTCGGAGGGCCGGAGCGAGGCCACGCCCACGCTCACCGTCGCCAAAACGCAGGGGTCGGCCCGGGCGGCGCCGCGGAGCCGATCGGCGACCGCGCACGCACGGGGGAGTGCCCAGCCGGGGAGCAGCAGCCCGAAGGTGTCCGAACCGAGGCGCCCGATGGGCCCGGCGCCGTTGCTCTCGGACGAGATGCGCTGGGCCAGCGCCTCGAGGCAGGTGTCGGCGGCGAGATCACCCCGTACGTCGCGGAGCGCCTGGAACTCGTCCACGTCGATCACCAGCAGGCTGCACGGCTGCGCCGCCCGCCGCGCCACCTGGACGCCGAACGCCACCTCGCGCTCGAACGCCTGACGGGTGTACACGCCGGTCTCGAGGTCCAGCTCGACCACCCGGGCGCTCATGGCGCGCTCGCCCCCGAGGCCGCCCGCGTCTTGGCTGCGGCGCGGACGAAGCCGTCGTACTGGCGAAGGGCCGCTTCGCCCACCAGCTGGATGTGCTGGTTGTTCAGCCAGGCGGTGACCGGCGCGGCCACCAGCGGCATCGCCCGGCCCACGGTCGCGAATCCACCCTTCGCGGCCAGCACCTCGGCGACCTTGCCCAGCACCCGCGGGCCGGAACGCTTGAGCGGTCCGACCCCGTTCGCCTCACCCAGCACCCCGAGCAGCTCGGTCCGGGCGCGCCGGAACCGGAGGTCCACCCCGTAGGCGGTGGCGATGTCGGCCAGCAGGCGGATCTGTAGCCAGGCCATGACCAGGAGGTCCGCCGGCACGCTCACCAGGCCGAACACGCCGCTCACCGAGCCGCTGAGGGAGGCCAGGCCCTTGGTGGAGTCGATGGCGTGCTGTCCGAGCTCGCGCGCCCCCGCCGTCGGGTAGCGGGTACGGAGCGCCTTGATCCGCGTGCGCGCCCGCTTCGCCTCGAGTCCGACCACGTCCTCCATCCGCAGCGAGCCGAGGCGCTTCAGGGACGACGGCCGGAGCTTCTTCAAGAAGTCGAGGCGTTCGCTGTCGAGCAGTCCCACGGTGGAGATCCTGGCAGCGGCCTGGTCTCCCCGGCAACGGCCGAGCGACTGGTTTCCGCGCTGTTCGATGAACGCTCGGCAGCCCGGTACGATTTCGCACCAGGAGTGCGCAGACCTACGACTGTCCCAGACGTGAGGCCACCCGGGTCGCCTCCTCGACCGCCCGGGCGAGGACCGAGCGGATTCGCCCGTCCTCGAGGGTCAGCAGCCCGGCGATGGTGCATCCGGCGGGGGTGGTGACCTGGTCCTTCAGCGCCGCAGGATGCATCCCCGTCTGGAGCACCATCCGGGCCGAGCCCTGGAGCATCTGGGCGGCAATCTCCATCGCCACGTCGCGCCGGAGGCCCATCATCACTCCCCCTTCTGCGAGCGCCTCGATGATGAGGTAGGCGAACGCCGGTCCGCTGCTGTTCAGCGCGGTCACCACGTCCATCGACTTCTCCTCGAGCTCGAGGCACCGGCCGACGGCCCGGAACAGCTGGAGGGCGGTGCGCACGTGTGCGTCCGTGGCCAGGGGGCCCCGGGAGACCACCGTCATCCCCTCGCCGATGAGGGCAGGGGTGTTGGGCATTGCCCGGATGAGCGGGCTCTCGGGGAGCCAGCGGCGGATCTGCTCCAGGCGCACGCCTGCGGCGACGCTCACCACCAGCTTGCCCCGGAGCGCGTCGCGCATCTCGCCGGTGTCCAGCACCGCCGCCAGCTGCTGCGGCTTGAGGCTCACCAGCAGCGCGTTGGCCTCGCGCGCAACCGACAGGTTGTCCACCGTGGCCCGGACGCCGTGCTTCTTGGCCAGCATCTCGGCTGCCTCCGTCCGTCGCGTGGAGACCACCAGGCGGGCGGGGACCAGCGAGCCCGAGTGGATCAGCCCGCGCACGATTGCCTCGCCCACCGTTCCACAACCCAGGACGCCCAGGGTACCGTCGTTCTCCAGCATGCCCTCGGACCTACCACAGCCCGGCCTGCGGCCTCCGCTGGGGGACGCGCAGCGCATCGTGGTGAAGCTGGGCACCCAGGTGGTGACCCACGATGGGCGGTCGCTCGCCCTGGGTCGGCTGATGTCTCTGGTAGAGGAGATGGCCCTGCTCCAGCAGGCCAACCGGCAGATCCTCCTGGTCTCCAGTGGGGCGGTGGCGCTGGGGATGAAGCAGCTGGGGTTGGCGGAGCGGCCGCGCTCGCTCGGGCTTCGCCAGGCGTGCGCCGCGGTGGGGCAGGGGCACCTGGTCGCGCTCTACACCTCGGCGTTCGCCCAGTTCGGGGTGACGGCGGCCCAGGTGCTGCTCACCGAGAGCGACCTCGGCGACCGCGACCGGGCGCTCTGCGTCCGGACGACCTTGATGCGGCTCCTGGAGCTGCGCGCGGTGCCGGTACTGAACGAGAACGACAGCGTGAGCATCCGCGAGCTGGTGGAGCACCGCCGTTCCCAGGGCACCGAGACGGGGGCGACGGCCTTCGGCGACAACGACGGGCTCAGCGCGCGCGTGGCCATCGGGGTGGACGCTGATCTCCTGGTGCTCCTGACCGACGTGGACGGGCTGTACACCGCCGACCCGCGGACCGACCCCGACGCACGGCGCCTCGACCTGGTGGACGCCGAGACCCCGCGCCTGGGAGGGGTGAGCGCCGGTGGAACGGGCGGCATGTCGAGCAAGCTGGAGGCGGCGCGTCTGGCGAGCCGGGCCGGGGTGACGGTGGTCATCGCCTCGGGGGCCGCCCCGAACGTGCTCCGGCGCCTCCTCTCGGGCGAGGCGGTGGGGACCTGCATTCCTCCCGCCGAGCGGAGGGCTGTCCGTCGCCAGCGCATCGCGCTCGCCCCCCATGCCGGTGCGCTGGTGGCGAACGACGGGGCGCTCTCGGCGCTGGAGGGAGGCCGGGCCTCGCTCCTGCCCATCGGCGTGCTGGCGGTGGAGGGCGACTTCCGCGAGGGCGACGTGGTGGAGATCCGCGACGGCTCGGGCCGGGTACGTGGGCGGGGCCTCGCCAATTACGATGCCCGGGCCTGCCGGGCGCTGGTCGGCCGGCACAGCGAGGAGATCGAGGACGTGCTCGGCTGGCGCGGCTACGACGCGCTGGTCACCCGCGACAACCTGGTGTTCGGGCCATGAGCGTGGTGGCCGACCGGGTGCAGCGGGCGATCGACGCCGGTGGGCGCCTGGCGCGGGCGCCGGCCCAGGCCCGCACGACGGCGCTCGAGCGTCTGGCCGAGGCACTGGTGGACCCCGGCCCCCGGGCGCGCGTCCTCGAGGCGAACGGGCGCGACCTCGCCGCGGCCGCGGGGCTCGCCTCGCCGTTGCTCAAGCGGCTGAAGCTCGACACTTCGAAGCTGCAGACGCTGGCCGACGGGGCCCGTCAGCTGGCCGCGCGGGCGGATCCGCTGGGGACGGTGCTCGCCCACCGGAAGCTCGACGAGGGACTGGTGCTGACGCAGGAGAGATGTCCGCTCGGGGTCCTGGCGGTGGTCTTCGAGTCGCGTCCCGATGCGCTGGTGCAGATCGCTTCCCTGGCCCTGCGCTCCGGCAACGCCGTCTTGCTCAAGGGCGGACGCGAGGCCGCCGCGTCGAACCGCGCGCTGGCCGACATGGTGCGTGGGGCGCTGGAGCGGGCCGGGCTGCCCCCCGACGCGGTGCAGCTGCTCGACGACCGGGCCGAGGTGGAGGCGCTGCTCGGGCTGGAGAAGGGCGTGGACCTGGTGGTCGCTCGCGGGGGGAAGGAGTTCGTGGAACAGGTGCGTGCCCGGAGCCGGATCCCGGTGCTCGCCCACGCCGAGGGTGTGTGCCACGTCTTCCTGCATCACTCCGCGGACCCGGGAAAGGCCGCGGGCATCGTCGTCGACAGCAAGTGCAGCTACCCGGCGGCGTGCAATGCGCTGGAGACCCTGCTCTGGGAGCCCGGGGCGGAGGCGGCGCTGGACGCGAGCGTTGCAGCGCTGCGGTCAGGGGGCGTCGAGCTCCGGGGCGATGCACCCACCCGCGCCCGGCATCCGGAGATGAAGGCCGCAACCGAGGCCGACTGGGAGGCCGAGTACGGGGCGCTGATCCTCGCCATCGCCCGGGTCTCCGACCTGGACGCCGCGCTGGCGCACATCGCGCGGCACGGGTCGCAGCACACCGAGGCGATCGTCGCCGAGGACCACGCGGCCGCCGAGCGCTTCCTCGCCGAGGTGGACGCCGCCTGCGTGTTCCACGACGCGAGCACCCGCTTCGCGGACGGCTACCGCTTCGGTCTCGGGGGAGAGGTGGGCATCGGAACCGGCAAGCTGCATGCCCGCGGGCCGGTGGGCGTCGATGGGCTCCTCACCTTCCGCTGGCTGCTCCGGGGCTCGGGGCAGGTGAGCGCCGACTACGGCCCCGGGAAGAAGCCGTTCCGCCACGAGGATCTCTGAGCGGGCGCGCACCGCCCGCCGGTCGAGGAAGAACGTCGGGACCTCGAAGGCCACCACCCGTCCGTCCTCGTCCCGGATGTCCTGGACCGTCATCGAACGCCTCGGACACGGAGGCGGGATGTTCACGGCAGCCGCGCTCGGCCCTCGCGCCGCCCCCGCCTCGCCCCCCCAAAAAAAGAGTTTGCTTCCTGCATGCAAACAGTTCCCGGAACTACTTGCATGCTGCAAGCAAACATCTGCGATTTGAGCCCGGCGGGGCCGGACCGTCCCATCAGGTTTCGCATCTGCCATCCGCGAAACACACGCGCCAGCCTGCCACGCCGCGGGCCGAGGCCAGGGTGATGCGAGCACCCACCCAGCATCCGCCGTCCTGGACTCCCAGCTCCTGGCACTTGTGGACGGTCCGTTCGCTCAGCGCCGGAACTGCGCCGGCGTCTTCAGTGCAAAAGGCACGGGCGTCGGCCCTGACTGCAGCTGCCCCTCGAGCGCGATCGGCACGCTCCCGCCCTCCATGATGGCCTGCGCGGCGGTGAATGCGCCCGAGAAGGGGAATGGTCACCGGCAGCTCGACGGTCGCGTGGTCAATCGCCACATTCGTCAGCCGGGGGGGCCTGCCCGAGGTCCGCGAACTGGAACGTCGCCGGCAAGGTGACGTCCGCGCTGCCCTCAGGGCCAGGGCCGCGAGGACGAGCAGCAGGCGAGCGGGAGTCCGGGTCATGAAGCGTCATCACGCCTCCAACCCCCCATGGACACGACGGGAATGGTCGAGGACTGGACGCGGCCTGGGGCCGGCTGCTACCTACCAGTCGGTAGGAGACTTCCGAGCCGCCCCGACCCCCGAGTGGTAACCTCGATGCACCCCCGTGAGACGCACCGACGACACCACCGCAAAGCACCGGGCCATCCTCGAGACCGCCGCGCGGCTCATCTGCAAGCAGGGCTACGAGGGCACCAGCATCCAGGAGATCGCCGATGCCTGCGGCCTCACCAAGGCGGGGCTCTACCACCACATCGAGAGCAAGGAGCAGCTGCTCGTCGAGATCATGAACTACGGGATGGACGTGTTCGAGGAGCGCGTCCTCTCCGAGGTGGAGCACATCCCGGACCCGGTGGAGCGCCTCAAGGCCTGCATGGCCAGGAACATCAAGCTCGTCACCCGTGGCTGGAGCAAGGAAGTCACCATCATCCTCCACGAGCACGACACGCTCACCGGAAAAGCGCAGGCGCAGATCAACGCCCGCAAGAAGCGCTACGTCCGGTTTCTCGAGTCGTCCTTCGCCGAGGCGGTGGAGCGGCAGATGATCCGCCCGGTGGATCCGACCGTCGCCGCGTTCGCGTTCCTGGGGATGGTCCTCTGGATCTACAAGTGGTTCAAGCCGGGCGGGAAGCGCACCGACGACGAGATCGCAGCGGGCATGGTGGATCTGCTCTTCACCGGCCTCGTGCCGCGCTCCTGAGTCCGTTCACCACGTCTCACGGTCCTCCAGCGGTCCCGCATGCGCGGCGACCGGGACAGGCCGTACGACATCATTCACCCCGGGTGGCCGGCCTGGACCAGGAAGTCAGCCTGAGGGGAGAAGGGTAGACATGAAGACGTCCGTGGGCATCGAGGCTCTTGCCGTGGCGCTGCCTCGTCGCACGCTTCACCTGGAGGACCTGGCGCGCGCCCGCGGAGTGGACCCGGCCAAGTTCATCGCCGGCCTCGGCGTTCGCGAGATGGCGGTCACCGATCCGGGCGAGGACACCGTCTCCCTGGCCGCCACCGCCGCGCGCCGGTTGCTGGAGAGCAACGACGTCGACCCGGCGTCGATCGGGATGCTCGCCGTCGGCACCGAGACCGGCGTGGACCACAGCAAGCCGGTGGCCTCCTTCGTCCAGGGTCTGGTCGGTCTGCCGAGGCAGATGCGGGTGTTCGACGTGCAGCACGCCTGCTACGGCGGCACGGCGGCCTTCATGGCCGCGGCGGAGTGGATCGCCTCGGGCGTCGCCGGCGGCAAGTCGGCGATCGTCATCTGCTCGGACATCGCCCGCTACGGGGTGAAGACCGCAGGCGAGCCCACCCAGGGCGCAGGCGCGGTGGCCCTCCTGGTCTCGGCGCATCCCGAGCTGTTCGCCCTCGACCTGGGGGTGGACGGAACGAGCAGCACGCACGTCTTCGACTTCTGGCGTCCGCTCGGCCGCCGTGAGGCGGTGGTGGACGGGCACTACTCGATCGACTGTTACCTCGAGGCGCTCGCCGGCGCGTACCGCGACTGGCGGACCAAGGCCGAGGCGCGGGAGATCGTCCGCCGCGGAACGACCTCGCTGCTCAGCGAGCAGCTCGCGGCCATCGGCTACCACGTGCCGTTCTGCAAGATGGCGAAGAAGGCCCACGCCCGCCTGCGACGTTGCGACCTGGACGACGTGCTGGGCGCGTTCGACGAGGCACGGGAGGAGCGCGAGGGCGCGGCCAGCTTCGAGCGGCAGGTCGCGGCCTCCCTCACCCTCTGCGCCCGGGTGGGCAACATCTACACCGGCTCGCTCTACCTCGGGTTCGCCGGGATGCTGCACGGCGGCGCCGCGGAGCTCGCCGGCAAGCGGGTGGGCCTCTTCTCTTACGGCAGCGGCTGCGCGAGCGAGTTCTTCTCCGGGGTGGTGGGGAAGACCGCTGCCCAGCGCATCGAGCGCGCGAAGCTCCACGAGGTCATCGGGTCGCGCGAGCGGGTGACTGTCGAGGAGTACGAGCGCCTGATGGCCATCGCCCCGGAGGCGCCGCCGGACATCCCACCGGCTCCGGGCGGCTTCCGCTTCACCGGCATGAGCCATCACCGCCGCCAGTACGCCGCCGGCTGAGGCCCCAGGGGCGCGGAACGCCGGGCGTCACCAGCGAGACCTCGCCCGTCGCTAGCACGTGGGGTTGGCCCGGAACCGCCGGCCGGGTGCTCGAAGATGGCACACCGGATCCCGATGACGGACGCGCCGTCCCGGCGAGCCGTGGCTCGCTGCAGAGCCGAGGCGTTTCGCCGGGCATGCGTGTTGCTGAACGCGCTCGCGCGGCCCGCACTCCCGCGAGGGCACCATGCGACGAATCGACGCAGCGACCGGAATCCTTCTTCCTCTCCTCCTCGTTGCCGCCAGCGCGGCCCGCGCGGACGAGGTGAGACCGTGGGCGCGCCGGAACGTCGCGATCGTGGTCTACGACGACGTGGAGATCCTCGACTTCGCCGGTCCGATGGAGGTCTTCACCGCTGCCGGCAACGGAGCCTTCCGGGTCTTCACCGTGGCGGCCAGCCACGACCCGGTGGTGAGCATGGGCGTCCTCACCATCCGTCCGAACCACTCCATCGAGGACAGCCCGACGCCGGACATCCTGGTGCTTCCGGGCGGAGACTCGCGCGGATTCACCCGCAGCGCCGCCGGAATGGCCTGGGTGCGAAAGGTGGCCGCGCGCAACGAGCTCAACATGTCGGTCTGCAGCGGGGCGTTCATCCTCGCTCAGCTCGGGTTCCTCGACGGCCGCGCGGCCACCACCCACTGGGCCGCGGTCCCGCGGATGAAGAGCGCCTTCCCCAGGGTGCAGCTGCAGACCGGCGTCCGTTTCGTGGACACCGGCCGCATCGTCACCACCGCCGGGGTCTCCGCGGGCATCGATGGGGCCCTGCACGTGGTGCAGCGGCTCCTCGGCGACGACGTCGCCTGGGAGACCGCCCGGTACATGCAGTACCTCTGGGAGCCGGAGGAGTCGGCGAAGCTGCCCCGCTCGGCCAAGGAAGCCCTGCGGGCCCTGGTCTTCCAGGAAACCGCCCTCGCCAACCGGCTGCTCATCGCCGCCGTGGCCGCCAGCCCGAAGGATCCGCTCCTGGCCTCCCGCCTCGGGCGAGCGCAGCTCCTCGCCGGCCGCTCGAAGGAAGGCCTGGCCACCCTGGAGAAGGCGGTCGGGCTCGGGGATGGCTCGCCGCTCACCTTGTCCGCACTGGCCGATGCGCAGCTCGCGGTCGATGCACCGGGTGCTGCCGCCGCCACCTTCGAGAAGCTGGTCGCCGTCCGAGGTGCGCCGGAAGACGCCTACGGACTGGCCTGCGCCCGGGCCCGGCTGGGTCAGCGAGAGCAGGCGCTCGCGGCGCTGGAGCGGGCGGTCCAGCTCGGTCTGGCTCCGCGCCTCGTCGAGAACGCCCGGGCGGACGCCAATCTCTCATCGCTTCGCGACGACGTGCGATTCGCGCAGATCATCGCCCGGAGCAAGACGACGACCCGTCCGAGGCACTGAGGACCCGACGTACCCCAGGTCCCGGTCCCAGCCGACCATCGAGGCAGGGCTCGAGATTCGCTCAGCGGTGACCGACCGGCATGGTCGCCCGGGCCCCACCGAGCTGGACCAGGAGACGGATGGCGATGACCGCCGCCGCGACCCCGAGCGCCGACCAGCTCGGCGAGGCGGACAGGCCCAGGATGCTCGCCCCGGTCCAGAACTCCAGCGCAAGCCGCATCGCCGGGTACCAGCCGTGCACCGGTGCCGCCAGCAGCGACAGGAGGCCCGCCGCGGTCACCGCCAGTGCCGCCGCGCCGAGGACGTCGCTCATCCGGAGCTCTCCGGTGATCCAGCCCGCGCACGCTGCTCGTGCAGCTCGCGCGTGAGAAAGAAGTTCAGCCCGGTCCGGATGGCCGCCACCGCTGCCAGCTTGCCAATCTCCTCGAAGGTCGGCGCCACCGCCGTCCGGAGCAGGTCCGAGGCGAGCTGGAACTCGAGCCCCAGCGCCAGGAAGCGTCCCAGCCGCAGGCGCACCGCGGTGAAGGCGTCCGGCTCAGGATGGAAGGCCGTCCGCAGGAACTGAAGGAACCCGAGCACCACCCCCGAGAAGATGACCAGCGCCGCTCCGGCCTCCGCCAGACGCACCAGGAGACCGACCGCCTCGCGCAGCCACTCCTCCGGGAGGAAGTGAGACACGCCCCTGTCGGCCGTCAGCCCTTTCGCCCGAAGAGACCGGTCAGCGTGCCGTGGGCGAGCACATGGCCGCGGATCATGAAGCGGAACTTCGCGTACGTCGTCTTCTCGTCGGCGCCCTCGAGCCGCGGCACGTCGAGCGCGAAAACCGTGAACTGGTAGCGGTGTGGCGGATCGCCCGGGGGCGGCGCCATCCCTCCGTACGCGCTCTCGCCGTAGTCGGTGAAGCCGAGCACCGCTCCCCTGGGCGTCTTGCCCGGTGCGCCGGCACCTGCCGGCAGGCTCCGGAGCTCGGGCGGGAGGTTGAACATCACCCAGTGGGAGTAGCCCACGGTGGTCGGCGCGTCCGGGTCGTAGCAGGTGACGGCGATGCTCTTCGTCCCGGTAGGCGGCGCGTCCCACGCCAGGTCCGGGCTGCTGTTTTGCCCGCCGGCACCGGTGTGCGCGGCGCTCAGCGGGATGGGCTTGCCTTCCTGGACGACCTGGCTGTTGACCTTCAAGGGAGCGGGATTGGCCATGACGGACTCCTCCTCGCCGCCCAGGGTGTGCAGTGACGGCGTGATGCGCACGCCCCTCCGGCCGGTGCCCGCCCTGGCGCTGTGCAGCGGAGGTGGCCGTGCCACACTACGCTCCCCGACCGCCGCATGCTCGTCCTCTCTCCTGCGCCGCCCGAGGTCCCCGGTCCGGACGGAGTTCCGCCCTTCGGCGCCTACGCCGGCGAGCTGGGACCGGTGGACCTGGGCCGGCTCGCGCCCCCCCACGCATTTCCGGCCTGGGCGCGGCGGGTCCGCCGCAAGCGCTGGCACTACGCGCTCTACACCACCCCCGAGGTGGTGGCGGTCATGGCCATCGCCGAGATGGGCTACGCCTCCAACGCCTTCTTCGCCGCCCTGGACCTTCGGGAGAAGCAGCCGCTGGTCGACGTCACGCTCCTCGGCCCGCCGGCCCCGCTGAGCACCGTCTCCGACGCCATGAGCCGTGGCCTCTCGGCCGGCTTTCGCGTCCCCGGGGCCCGGTTCCGGTTCTCGCGCCCGGCGGATTCGGATCGGTACCACCACTCGGTGGAGATCTCCGCGCTCCGCCGGCCGAGGAGCGGACGGGTGAAGTTCGAGGGCGAGGCGCTGGTGAGCGGCGCTCCCCCACCGCTGGCCCTGGTGGCCCCGGTACCCGGCGGCGGCGCGACGGAGGGCGTGCTGACCTCGCGGTTGCCCCGCGACGGGGTGAACGTCACCCAGAAGTCGGTCGGGCTGCTCGCGTCCGGACGGCTCGAGGTAGGCCGCCGGCGGTACGCGCTCGACGGCGGAGTGGTGGGCCTCGACTCGACGCACGGCTTTCTCGCTCGGCACACCCGCTGGCGCTGGGCGATGGGCTGCGGGCGTCTGGACGACGGTACTCCGCTCGGGTTCAACCTGGTGGAGGGCTTCAACGCCGTGGCCGCCGGCGCCGCCGGCGAGAACGTGCTCTTCCTCGGCGACCAGCTCGAGCCGGTGGGGCCGGCGACGTTCCGCTTCAACTCGGCCGACCCGCTCGATCTCTGGCAGGTCTCGACCGACGAAGGCTCGGTGCAGCTGACGTTCCGCCCGCTCCACGCCCACCGCGACGTGCGCGATCTCCTCGTTCTGAGGAGCCGCTTCCTCCAGCCGCTCGGGTTCTTCACCGGAAGGTTGCGTTTCCGCGGCCGAGAGCTGACCCTGGGCGAGCTGCCGGGCGTCACCGAAGATCAGGACATGCTCTGGTGACCCGGACGCGCGCCCCGGAAGCCCGAGAGGCTCAGACCGGGTGGCAGACCTGGCGAAGGATGTCGAGCGACTCCAGCGCCTTCCCCGCGCCGACCACCACCGCCGAGAGCGGATCCTCGGCGAGGAACACCGGCAGCCCCGTCTCCTCGCGGAGCAGGGTGTCCAGGTTCTTCAGCAGCGCACCGCCGCCGGCCAGGACGATGCCCCGGTCGGCGATGTCGCCGGCCAGCTCGGGCGGGGTCCGCTCCAGGGTCATCTTCACCGCCTCGACGATGCCGTTCACCGGCTCGGCGAGCGCCTCTCGCACCTCGTCGGAGGTGACGGTGAGCGTCCGGGGCACGCCGGCGACCAGGTCGCGCCCTTTGATCTCCATCGTCATCACCTCGTCCGTCGGGTAGGCGGTGCCGATCCCCATCTTGATCAGCTCGGCGGTGCGCTCTCCGATGAGGAGGTTGTACTTGCGCTTGACGTACTGGATGATCGACTCGTCCAGCTTGTCGCCGCCCACCCGCACGCTCTTGGCAAAGACGATGCCCGAGAGCGAGATGACCGCCACGTCGGACGTTCCGCCCCCGATGTCGACGATCATGTTCCCCGAGGGCTCGGTCACCGGCAGCCCGGCGCCGATCGCCGCGGCCATCGGCTGCTCGATCAGGTAGACCTCGCGCGCCCCGGCGTTCTCCGCCGCCTCACGGACCGCCCGGCGTTCCACCTCGGTGATGCCGGAGGGAATCCCGATGATGATCCGCGGCTTCACCCCGATCTTCCGGTTGTGGGCGGTCTGGATGAAGTAGCGGAGCATCGCCGCGGTGATCTCGAAGTCGGCGATGACCCCGTCCTTCATCGGCCGGATGGCGACGATGTTCCCGGGGGTGCGCCCGAGCATCTCCTTCGCCTCCTTCCCCACCGCCATGACCCGCTTGACGCCGCGGCCATCCTGCTGGACCGCCACCACCGAGGGCTCGTTGGAGACGATGCCCTGGCCGCGAATGTAGATGAGCGTGTTCGCGGTCCCCAGGTCGATGGCCAGATCGCGAGAGAAGAGGGTGTGCAGCCAGTCCAGCATCGAGGTGGTCTTCGGGTTTCCGGGAGTAGGGCTTCAGCTGGGAGAGGGGAACGACTTCCGGGCGCGGACAGCGATGTGGTTCGTCTCTCCCGCCGGATGTCTCCAGGGTGAAGAACGTAGCATTTCCTGGCGCTTCACCGGAATGGGCATGTGTCGTTTGCTTGCTCGCTGATTCCCGGGCCGGCGCCCTCTTCCGTCGGGCCGGGAGAGCGGGCTAGAGCCCTCTCCCGTGCGACCCCGAGCCGCCGTCACCGCGATCCTCGTCCTCCTCGGCGCCACAAGCGCCCTTGCCGCCGCCGAGCCGAGCATCCCCTTCCAGGAATTCACCCTCTCCAACGGGCTCCGAGTCTTCCTCAGCGAGGATCACCGGGCTCCACAGGTCACCGTGAACGTCTGGTACCACGTGGGTGCTGCCAATCAGGAACCGGGAAAGAGCGGATTCGCCCACCTGTTCGAGCACATGATGTTCTCCGGTAGCCTGCACGTGCCGGACCCGGACAAGGTGCTCGCCGCCATCGGCGCTGGTCTCGGCGGCGCGGCCAATGGAAGCACCGACTTCAACCGGACCAACTACTTCGAGACCGTTCCTGCCAGCCAGTTGCCCACCGCGCTGTGGATCGAGTCGGACCGGATGGGGTTCCTGTTGCCCACCCTGGACCAGAAGAAGCTCGCAACCCAGCGCGACGTGGTGAGCAACGAGCGGCGCCAGCGGATCGAGAACCAGCCCTACGGCCTCGCCTACCAGGAACTCTGTGACACGCTCTACCCCAAGCCGCATCCCTACTACCACTGCGTCATCGGGAGCATCGAGGACATCCAGGCGGCGAGCCTGGAGGACATCAAGGCCTTCTTCCGCCAGTTCTACACCCCGCGGAACGCCACCCTGGCCATCGTGGGCGACTTCGACCCGAAGGTCGCGCGGGAGCTGGTGAGCAAGTACTTCGGCGACATCCCCGGGGGACCCGACCCGAGGCGGCCCGACGTCGCGCAGCCGCGGCTGGACCGGGTGGTGGAGAAGACCGTGCCCGACCCGGTGGCCCGCATCCCCCAGCTGCAGATGGTGTGGAACGGGGTGAAACCCTTCGCGCCCGAGGAGGCGGCGGGGGACATCCTCTCGGTGGTGCTCGGGGGCAGCAAGACCTCGCGCCTGTACCGGAGGCTGGTGGAGGAGAAGCAGCTCGCCACCGGGGTGTATGCGGCCAACGCCAGCCTCGGTCTGGGGGGGTACTTCCAGATCGTCGCCACCGCCCGCGAGGGCCACACCGTGGCCGAACTCCGGCGCGAGGTGGAGGCCGTCCTCGACGAGTTCCGGAAGACCGGCGCCACCGCCGCGGAGGTCGAGCGGGCCAAGCGCCTCACCGTGGGGGGGATGGTCCGGTCCGTCGAGCGCGTCGCCGGAAAGGCCGACCAGCTCAATGCCTACGCCTTCTGGACCGGCGATCCCGGCTTTCTGCCCAAGGACGTGGCCCGCTACCGGGCGGTCACACCCGCCCAGGTGCTGGAGGCGGCCCGGACGCTGCTTCCCGCCGACCGGGTGCTGGTCCTGGACGTCGAACCCGCCTCGCCGGCGGCCCCGGGAGCCAGGCCATGAGCCGCCCTCGTCTGGCGCCGCTGGTCCTGGTCCTCCTCGCGCTGGGGTGTGCCTCGAGCAAGCCCGCGCAGCCTTCGGCCTCCGCCTCGCCGGCCTCGCCCCCACCGGATGCCTGGCGCTACACGCAGCCCACCTCCCTCGCCGCGGTGCCTCCGTTCCGGGCGCCGGTTCCGGTGCAGCGGTCACTGCCCAACCACCTTCCGGTCCTCCTGCGCGAGAACCACGCCGTTCCGGTGGTGGTGGTCGAGCTGGCGATCAAGACCGGGGTGGATGGAGATCCGCCCGACAAGCCCGGCCTGGCCGACTTCTTGGCCGGGGTCCTGGACGAGGGCACCAAGAGCCGCACCAACCAGCAGCTGGCCGAGCAGCTGGAAGATCTCGCGGCGTCGCTGACCGTGAGCCCCGGGCTGGACGGGATCCGCCTTCACCTGAATTGCCTGTCGGAGACGCTGCAGCCTGCGCTCGAGCTGCTGGCGGACGTGGCGCTGAACCCGGCCTTCCGCCCGGCCGACGTCGAGCGCGTCCGGGGCATCACCCTCACCGGCCTGGAGCAGAGGCGGGGCAACCCCGGTGCGCTGGCCAGCGACGAGGTCGCCCGGATTCTCTATGGCCCGAAGCACCCCTGGGGCCAGCCGGCCGGGGGCACGGTGGAGGCGGTGAAGGCCATCCGCCGGCCGGACCTGGTGCGGTTCCACGACACCTACTTCCGGCCGAACAACGCCCTGCTCTCGGTCTCGGGCGACTTCGAGCCGGCGACCATCCTCCCGATCCTCGCCGAGCGATTCGGGGCCTGGCGGCCGAAGGTGGTGCCGCCGTCGCGCCTGCCTCCGTTCCCGAAGGAGGGCCCGCGCATGGTCATCACCGTGGACATGCCGGACAGCACCCAGAGCCAGCTGGCGCTCGCCACCCGGACCATCTCCGCCACCCATCCCGACGCGCTGGCGCTCAGCACCGCCAACGTCGCGCTGGGAGGCCTCTTCACCAGCCGGCTGAACCAGCAGCTCCGGGAGGTCCGCGGGTGGACCTACGGGATGTTCAGCTCGGTGGGCTTCAACAAGCGCACCGGGGCGTTCCAGGTCCGGGGCTCGGTCGTGGCCTCGCACACCGTGGACGCGCTGAAGGACATCGAGGCGGTGGCGGGGAAGTACGCCACCGGGGACATCACCGACGACGAGCTGTCCCACTCCAAGGAGGGCATCCTCCAGTCGCTCCCGCAGGCGCTGGAGACCAACGACGCGGTGGCGAGCACCTTCGTCACCCTGTCCTTGATTGGCCGTCCGCTGGACTGGTACGCCACCCTGCCGGGGCGCCTGGGAGCGCTCCCCCGGGAAGAGGTGGCGCGGGCCTCGCGCGCGTACCTGGATCCGGCGAAGCTGCCGGTGGTGGTGGTGGGACCGAAGAAGAACCTGGAGGGGCTGGCGGAGCTGAAGCTCGGACCGGTCATCGACCGCACCGCCGAGGCGAAGGGGCTCGCCCCGCGGCCGCTGCCGGCGCCCGTGCCCGCGGCTCGCTGAGCCGTCCGCTGTACGCCCTCCAGGGGGAGGAGCGTGATGGAGACCAAGGCGCTGCACCGGGGCCGGCTGATCGACCATGTTCACCTGGTGGTCGGGGACGTGGAGGCCAGCCGGCACTTCTACCGCGCGGTGCTCTCGGTGCTGGGCATCGGGCTCGGCGGCGAGGGAAAGGACTACTTCTGGGCGGACGAGCTGTTCGTCTCCAGCCCCGACAGCCGTGCTGCGCAGGGCGAGCGGACCGGCCGGGTGCACCTGGCCTTCCAGGCCCCGAACCGCGCGGCGGTGGAGGAGTTCCACCGCGTCGGCCTGGTGAACGGCGGGCGGAGCAACGGCGAGCCCGGGCTCCGGCCGTACCACCCCGGGTACTACGCGGCGTTCCTGCTCGATCCGGACGGGAACAACGTCGAGGCGGTGTTCCACGGCCCCTCGACCCGCTCGGCGGAGTCGGTGGTGGTGCGGTTCTAGCGGCTCGACCGCCCGCAGCCCTCGACCCTGCTCAGCCCCCCGCTCCGGACCCTCAGGAGCGGCGCAGGGGCGCCGCCCGACCATGCTCAGCGCTTCAGCGAGTACTTGGCGATGACGTAGAGCGCGCGCACGCCGTCCTTCCAGCCGATCTTCTTCCCTTCCTCGTAGGTGCGCCCGTGGTAGCTGATGGGCACCTCGTAGACCCGGGCACCGGTGCGGGCCACCTTGGCGGTGATCTCCGGCTCGAACCCGAAGCGGTCCTCGTCGATGGAGATGGACTGGATCAGCGCGCGGCGGAACGCCTTGTAGCAGGTCTCCATGTCGGTCAGGTTCAGGCCCGAGGTCATGTTGGAGAGCGTGGTGAGCCCCCAGTTCACCACCGCGTGCCAGTAGTAGAGCACCCGGCGCGTCTCACCGATGAAGCGGCTGCCGTACACCACGTCGGCGTGGCCATCGAGGATGGGGGCCACCAGGCGGGGAATCTCGCGGGGGTCGTACTCGAGGTCGGCGTCCTGCACGACCACCACCTCCCCGCTGGCCTCGGCGAAGCCGCGCCGGAGCGCCGCACCCTTCCCCCGGTTCGTCTCCTGGAAGAGTACGTGCAGCTTGTTCTCGTTGACCGGGCGGGCGCCGGGGAGGCCGTCGAGCCCGCGCTCCGCCAGGCGCAGCAGCACCTCGCGGCTGCCGTCGGTGGAGCAGTCGTCGATGACGACCAGCTCCTTCGGCATGTCCACCGCCACCACGCGGCGGAGCAGCTCCTCCAAGGTGCCCTTCTCGTTGTAAACGGGGATGACCAGCGAGACCATCGGCATCGGCCGACCCTTAGCAGATGAACGAACCCCGGTGGCTCTCCGCGCAGTTTCCGTACCCTTCGCGAGCGGACAGCGTCCCCGGAGGAACGATGGCCTGGGTCGAATCTGGACGCGGACGTGACGTGGTCTGCGTGCACGGCAACCCCACCTGGAGCTTCGTCTGGAGGAAGGTGATGGCCGCGCTGGACGGGCAACGGCTGCACCTGCTCGCTCCGGATCTCCTCGGCTGTGGACGGAGCTCGAAGCCGCGGGCGGTGGCCTGGCACACGCTGGACCGGCACGCCGCGGCCCTGGAGGCGTGGATGGAGGCGCGGCGGCTGGTGGACCCCATCCTGGTGGTGCAGGACTGGGGCGGACCCATCGGCCTGCTCGCCGCGTCGCGGTCCTCGGTCCGCGTGTCGGCGGTGTGCCTGCTGAACACGGGGGTGGTGCTCCCCGGGCGGTTCCGCGGAACGCTCTTCCACCGGCTGTCGCGCACCCCGGTCCTCGCGCCGGTGCTCTTCCGGGGCCTGGGCTTTCCGCTGCAGGCCCTGGCCCGCGTGCAGGGCGACCCACGCTCCATCTCCGGCGACGTGGCGCGGGCGTACCGCTGGCCCTTTCGCACGCTGGCCGATCGGGCCGCCCCGCTCGGGCTTGCGCGGATGGTGCCGGACTCGGCGACGCACCCCAGCGTGCCCGGGCTGAGGGCCGCCGACGGGTGGATCCGTGCCTTCCCCGGCCCGGTGGAGCTGGTCTGGGGCCGGAAGGATCCGCTCCTGGGGCGCGCACTCCGTCGCCACGCCGAGCAGCTGCCCCGGGCCCGGGTCACCGAAACCGACGCCGGGCACTTCCTCCAGGAGGAGGTCCCGGACATCATCGCCCGGAGCATCCGGCGGCTCGCCGGGATGCCGGAGACCCCGTGACCCACCCGCTCGAACCGCTCGTGACCGCCGCCTACGCCGACCGCTCGCTGCTGGGGAAACCGGAGCATCGGTCCGCGGTGCTCGAGGCGATCGCCGGCCTCGACGACGGCTCGCTGCGGATCGCCGAGAAGGGGCCGGCAGGCTGGACGGTGAACGTGTGGCTCAAGGAGGCGGTGCTCCTCTACTTCGCCATCTCCGAGATGAAGGTCTGGGAGGTGGGCCCGTTCGAGTTCCACGACAAGGTACCGCTGAAGAAGGGCCTGGCGAAGGCGGGCGTCCGGGTGGTGCCACCCGGGGTAGTGCGTTACGGGGCGCACGTCGAGCCGGGTGCGGTGGTGATGCCCGGCTACGTCAACATCGGCGCCCGGGTGGGGGCCGGGACCATGGTGGACACCTGGGCCACCGTGGGCTCGTGCGCGCAGGTCGGCAAGGGCGTGCACCTGTCCGGGGGCGTGGGGCTGGGCGGGGTGCTCGAGCCGCCCGCGGCGCGGCCGGTCATCGTCGAGGACGGGGCGTTCATCGGCAGCCGGGCCGTCGTGGTGGAGGGGGTGGTGGTCGAGGAGGAGGCGGTGCTCGCGGCCAACACCGTGCTCACCGCCACCACCCGCATCATCGACGTCACCGGGCCCGAGCCGCTCGAGTGGAGGGGCCGCGTGCCCGCGCGCAGCGTGGTCATCCCCGGGAGCGTGCCCCGGCAATTCCCCGCCGGCACCTACAGCGTGCCTTGCGCGCTGGTCATCGGCCAGCGCTCGGAGAGCACCGACAGGAAGACCTCGCTCAACCAGGCGCTCAGGGATTTCGCGGTGCCGGTGTGAGCCGGAGCTTGCCGGTGCTGTGCTCGCCGCCGGTGCGCATCGACTGTGCTGGCCACGCCCCGCCGCGGTGAGCGAGAGTCGAACATGCACACTCTCTACGGCAACTCCACCTCCGGGAACTGCTGGAAGCCCGCGATGATGCTCCACGCTCGCGGCCTGCCGTTCCGCTGGATTGAGGTCGACATCCTCAAGGGAGAGAGCCGCACGCCCGAGTTTCTCCGCCTCAACCCGAACGGCCGCGTTCCCCTGCTGGTCCGGCCCGACGGACGCACCCTGGCCGAGTCCAACGCGATGCTCGTGCACCTGGGCGAGGGGACGGAGTGGATCCCCTCCGACGCTTACCTCCGGGCCAAGATGTACGAGTGGCTCTTCTTCGAGCAGTACAGCCACGAGCCCTACGTCGCCACCGTGCGCTTCTGGGTGAGGTACGCCGGAAAGGCCGAGGAGAAGAAGCACGAGCTTCCCGAGCGGACCGCCCGTGGATACGCCGCGCTCGGGGTGATGGAGAAGGCGCTCTCCGCGGCGCCGTTCCTGGTCGGCGAGCGACCGACGCTCGCGGACATCACTCTCTACGCGTACACCCACGTCGCGCCCGAGGGGGGGTTCTCGCTGGACGACTACCCCGCCATCCGGCGGTGGCTGGACCGGGTTCCCACCCTGCCCGGCTTCGTCCCCATGCCCTTCCACGGGTGACGAGCTTGCTGGGCCCCGGGTCCCGGGGGACGCTCCTCCGGTGGTCCTTCCCTGGGAGCAGCTCCGCCTCGTGCTCGCCGTGGCCAGGCACGGGACGCTGTCCGGCGCCGCCCGGGCGCTGGGGCTGGCCCCCGACGCCTTCGAGGGCGCGTTGAAGGGGGTCGAGCGGGCTGCCGGCGCGGCGCTCTTCGTGCGCGAGGAGGGCCGTCTCCTCCCCACCGATGCCGGACGCAGCGCGATGCACACCGGCGAGCGCATGGCCGAGGAGATGGCGCGGGTGGACCGGGTGCTCCCCCGCGTTCCGCCCGGTCCGCCGGTCCGGGTCTGGCTGGACGAGGCGCTCGCGGCGCACTGGCTCCAGACCGCGGCGACGGACCTGACGCGGAAGCTCGGCAGCGTCACGCTCGAGCTCCTCACCGGGCGTGCCGGGCGACGGCAGGAGGTGGACCTGGAGGTGACGCCACACCGGGCAGGCGGGCACGTTCAACCGCCGCGTGCTCTGGGCACCATGGCCGACGCGCTCCATGCGTCCGAGGCCTACCTGCTCGACCACGGGCGTCCGTCCCGGCCCGACCAGCTCGTCGGACACCGGGTGGTGCTGCTCACCGGCACCGTGGGCCGTGGCAGCGCCGGCCGCTGGCTGCTGCGGGCCGCGCGGGCAGGGGCCCAGGTGGCCCTCCGGACCGACAGCATCCCGGTCTTCCTCTCCGCGGTGCACGCAGGGGTGGGGCTCGGCGTGCTCCCGCGCGGGTCGGAGGAGCTGGCGCCCGAGCTGGTGTGCATCTCGGCCCTCCCGGAGCTTCCGCCACGGCCGCTCTGGCTCGTGTTCCGGGGCGACGCCCGGCCGGGACCGCGGGTCCGCCGCGCGGCCCAGGTCCTCGAGCAGACGCTGGGGGCCGCGCTGCGCCGCTGGGAGCGGGCGGGCTGATCCACGCCCGGCGGACCGGCAGGCCTACCAGAGGACCCCTGCGGCCATCATCCCCAGCGCAGCTCTCATCCCTCGAGCCTCCCGTTTGCCCGCGCTCCGGCGCGCGTGGTACGCCCCCGGTGCGCAGAAACAGGACGGAACCCGTCATGGCCCGAGCAGGACCGCGACCGTCAGGTGTCCTCGACGCTGGGACGCGGGACCATCTGTTCAGCGCTGCCTACGACGAGCTGCGGCGCCTGGCGGCCTCGGTTCGCCGTGACGACCCCAGCCGCACGCTCAGCCCCACTGCCCTGGTGAACGAGGCCTGGCTGAAGCTCGCCTCCTCGCCCGAGTTCGCAGCCACCTCGCCGGCGCACTTCAAGCGCATCGCCGCCCGCGCGATGCGGCAGGTGCTGGTGGAGGCGGCGCGGCGTCGCTCGGCGAGGAAGCGCGGCGGTGGAGCACCGTTGGTCACCTTCGACGAGGACACGTTGCCGCCGGAGGCCGGCTCGGAGCAGGTCCTGGCGCTGGACACCGCGCTGGAGGCCCTGGCCCGGCTGGAGCCGCGCCAGGCGCTCATCGTCGAGAGCCGCTTCTTCGGCGGGCTCGACGTCCGTGAGACCTGCGAGGTCCTCGGCATCTCCGAGGCCACCGTGTTGCGCGACTGGCGCGCGGCCCGCGCCTTTCTGGCCCATGAGCTTCGACAGACAGGCTGAGACGGGCCCGGCGCGCTGGCGCCGGGTACAGGATCTCTTCCATGCCGCGGCGGATCTGCCCGCGGGCGACCAGCATGCGTTCCTCGAGGCGCGCTCCGGTGGCGACCCCGCGCTGGTCGCCGAGGTGGAGGCCCTGCTTCTCGAGGACCGCACGCCCGGCTCGTTCCTGGACCGCGCGCTCCCGGACCTGGCCGGTCACCTGCTCGGTCCCGACGCGCCGGGAACGGTGGGTCCCTACCGCGTCCTCCGTCTGCTGGGCGAGGGCGGGATGGGCGTCGTCTACCTGGTGGAGCGCGAGGACGTGGGCGGGCGCGCCGCGCTCAAGCTGCTCCGGGACGGATGGGTCTCGCCGTCGCGCCGGGCGCGGTTCCTCGCCGAGCAGCGCACGCTGGCCCAGCTCGAGCACCCCGGCATCGCCCAGCTGCACGACGCGGGGACGTTGCCCGACGGCACGCCCTGGTTCGCGATGGAGTACGTGGAGGGCGTCCCTCTCACCGAGTACTGCCGGGCGCGGGTCAGCGGGCTCGCCGAGCGGCTCCGGCTCTTCCGGGCGGTGTGCGAGGCGGTACAGCACGCGCACCGGCACGCCGTCATCCACCGGGACCTCAAACCTTCCAACATCCTGGTGAAGCCCGACGGCTCGGTGAAGCTCCTCGACTTCGGGATCGCCAAGCAGCTCGATCCCACCGGCTCCAGCACCGACCCGACGCGCACCGGGTTGCGTCTGATGACGCCCGCGTACGCCGCGCCCGAGCAGGTCGAGGGCGGCCGGCTGGGAGTGCAGACCGACGTGTATGCGCTGGGCGTGCTCCTCTTCGAGCTGCTCGCAGGACGGGTCCCGTTCGAGCTCACCGGGCTTTCACCGCACGAGGCGGCGCGCAAGGTGCTGGAGCAGGAGCCGGCGCGTCCCTCGGAGATCCCGGGCCGGCCGGTCCAGGCGGGCCGCGCGGCGTGGGCCGACCTCGACGTCCTCTGCCTCACCGCGATGCAGCGAGACCCGGCGCGCCGCTACCCGTCGGTGGAGGCGCTGATCCGGGACCTGGATCACCACCTCGCCGGGGAGCCGCTCGACGCCCGTCCCGACTCGCTGGCTTACCGCGCCGGCAAGCTCCTCCGGCGAAACGCCCGGTCGGTGCTGGTGGCCTCGGCGGTGGGCGTGCTCATCCTGGCGCTGACCGTGTTCTCCGCCATCCGGCTGGCACGCGCGCGCGACGCGGTGGCGGCCGAGGCCGCGCGGACCCAGCGCATCCAGCAGTTCATGCTCCAGCTCTTCGAGGGTGGGACCGGCGAGGTCGGGCCATCGGCCGATCTGCGGGTGGTGGACCTCCTGGACCGCGGGGTGCGCGAGGCCCAGTCGCTCGAGGGGGAACCGGCGGTGGAGGCCGAGCTGCTGCAGACGCTGGGAGGCATCGCGGTCAACCTCGGTCGGCTGGACCAGGCGGAGACGCTGCTCACCCGGGCGCTGGAGCTCCGGCGGGCCGCGTTCGGCGACGACCACCCGGAGGTGGCGCGGTCGATGGTGGCCAGCGGTCAGCTCGCCAGCGCCCGGGGCCGGTACGACGACGCCGAGCGGCAGATCCGGGCCGGGCTGGCGATGCTCCGTCGTCACCGGTCGCGGGACGACCCCGAGGTGGCGCGTGCCATCTCGGCGCTGGGTCGTGTCCTGGAGAACGCGGGAAAGTACCCCGAGTCGATCCGTGAGCTGGAGGAGGCGGTCCGGCTCCAGTCCAGGCGGGCGGGGCTCGAGGCCGACCTCTCGCAGAGCCTCACCGAGCTGGCGAACAGCCAGTTCTACTCCGGCCGCTACGCCGAGGCCGATGCGCTGAACCAGCGGGTCCTGGCCATCGACCGCCGCCTCTACGGACCGCGGCATCCGCACGTCGCGGACGACCTCATCAACCTCGGGGCGGTGCAGCTCGAGGGCGGGCATTACGCCGAGGCCGAGCGCTGGGACCGGGAGGCTCTGGAGATCATGAGCGCCTGGTACGGCCCTGACCACCCCGAGACCGCCTCGGCGCAGACTCTCCTCGCCCGGGCCCTGCTCAGGCTGGAGCGCCGCGACGAAGCCCGGGCGCTGCTGGTGACCGCGCTGGCGACGCAGGAGCGGGTGTATGGCCCCGTGCACCCGCGCGTGGCCTCGACCCTGAACGAGCTGGGGCTCATCGCCCGCGACCAGGGCCGGCTCGACGAGGCCGCTGGCCGCTTCGGACGGATGGCGGAGATCTACGAGGAGGTCCACCACGGGAATCACTACCTGATCGGGGTGGCGCTCTCGAACCTCGCCGACGTGGAGCAGCGGCGCGGCAACGCGCCGCGCGCACAGGAGCTCTTCCGGCGCGTGCTCGCCGTGTACCGGGCGGCGCTGCCGGAGGACCATCCGCTGCAGGGCATCGCGCGGGTGCGCTTCGGTCACGCGCTCCTCGCCGCGGGCCAGGCTGCGGACGCGGAGGCCCAGAGCCGTGCCGGGTACGAGCTGCTGGTGAAGCGGAAGGACCCGCCCGCCAACTGGCTCACGACGGCGCGCCAGGACCTGGCCGCGGCGTACCGGGCGCTCGGTCGTCCGACCGAGGCAGAGCGGTTTCAAGCCGAGCTGGCCACGGCCGACGCCGCGCGCCGTTGAGCCCTTCCTTCCATGGCCGGTGCACCGCGGCGAGGGGCCGACCAGCGCCCAGGTCGCAGCACGGGCAGGGGAACGTGCCGGCAGGCGATCAGAGGATGACGCTGACCGCGGCTGGGGTCACCGCCGACTGGCGCAAGGCGAGCGGGTACCCGTCGAACACGGCAATGGTGCCGGCAACGAACATTGCCCAAAGAACGGTGAGCGCGATCCCAAAAGCGAAAAGGGAAACCGAATTGCTCTTCACGACAACCTTCCTTCCTGAGTCCACATCGATCTGACAGGGAAACCCCGCGGGCGCTCCTCCGAACGCACGGCGCCGAGGGCGTCGGCGCCGGCATGATCGTGGAAACCCGTCACGAGATCTCCGTCACGACCGCCTCCCAGGTGGTCCCGAGAGTCAGATGACGGTCCTGGAGGGGTTCCTGCGCATGGACGGGAGGAACCGCCGCCGGAGGACCTCGCGATGCTGGACCCCGCCCACCCGAAGCGTCCTACCCCCCGCGCTGGAAGGCCTCGCCGCCCCACCGCGGACCCGTACCCGCCCGATGCCCGAACGAGGTGTCTGGCGCCTCGGCGGATTGCCCGGAGCCGGCGCCTCTTCGGGCTGGCCACGGCCGGCTGCCTGCTGTCGATGGGGGCTCCGGGCCCGGCCGCCGCCGGGTCGAGCGCCGAGTGGCTGGCGTCGATGGAGGGCCCGAGTCCGACCGTCACCTCCAAGTCCGGAGTGGGGACCGCGCAGGCGAGCGCGAGGGCGAAGGTCACCTCGGAGTCGCTGAAGAGCTTCTGCGCGGATTCGGCGAGCCAGGGCGATCCCGCGCAGGCCAAGGCGGCCGTCGACGCCTGCGTGAAGCAGCAGAAGCCCGAGCTCGGAAAGACGTACACCATCACCGCCGACTGCACCGTCGGCCGGCTCCAGCCCCTCGACGGGAAGTCGTACGTGCTCGATGGCGTCTGGGACAACTCCGACATCGGGGGAGGCCGCACCCGGTGGAAGGGACCCGACGGCGCGGTGGTGGGGCGGGACAACGCCAGTGGCGGGCTTGCGCTGTCGCAGCAATGGGAGGTGCTCTGCCCCGGCCGGGTGAGCGCCTCGGTGCTCTCCAAGGCCCGAGCGCTGGGGCCCGCGGGCGGGGCCGCCGCGGCCACATCGCAGGCCCCCGCGCCATCGGTCTGCGGAGGCGACGCCTCGTGCACCGAGGTGAACGGCTTCGCGATGTCGGTCGTGGAGTTCCGGACCAGCCTGCAGGGCGCCTGGAAGGTTGTCACCACGACTCTCCGTTTCAGGAACAAGCTCGGGCGCCCGCTGGTGCTCGGGTACGTGGTCGGCTCGGGCGGAGCGACCGACGATCGGGGCAACCGTTACATCGTGAAGGATGGCGACGTGCGCGGCATCGGTCTCATCAGCCACCAGCCCGACGCCAAGTTCGTCATCTCCCCGGGACAGACGGGTGATGCCCGGTTCACCCTGGTCTGGGGGGGACAGGGCCTGTTCGGCAACACCTTCGACCTGGACCTCACGGTCCGGGAGATCGTGCCGGTCGGCAACGGCCAGAACACGCTCGGGCCGGAGTTCCCGCTGCAGATCGTCGGCCTGGTCGACGGTGCCCGGGCCGGCGCTCCCACCGTCGCCCAGGCCGCCGGGACCGCGCCCGCTGGACCGGCTCCCCAGGCGCCCGCGGATTCACAGCCGCCACCCACCGGGACCGCGCCCGCGCAGGGAGGCTCTGCGTCGCCGTTCGGCGCCCCGGCGATTCCCGGAGTGCCAGGCACGGCGACGACCGCCGGCGGAGCGCACTGTGCTCCGGGCTCGAGCTGCCAGGACGCCGGTCCGTTCAGTGTCACCCTCGCCCAGTCCGCGGCCGCGGTGAGCGGGAAGAACCGGGTGGTCCGCTTCTCCATCCGGGTGAAGAACCAGACCGCGCAGCCGCTGGCGCTCGCCTACAAGGCGGGGACGAACGCCGCCGTCGACGAGCTGGGCAATGCCTACACGTGGGGAAGGCCGGGCACGCACGATGGAAGCGCACAGGGGATCGGGACGATCGAGGGCGCACGCATCGATCCACAGTTCCAGCTCGCTCCCGGTGCGAGCCGCGAGGCGCAGCTGGTGCTCACCGCCTTCGACGCCGGTCCCAAGCCGGCAGGCCGGACCTACACCCTGAACACGGTGCTGGTGGAGCTGCGCGGAATGCCCAACGGACAGCAGTGGCAGAAGGTCCGCGAGTACGCCATCCACCTGCCCGGAGCGGGAACCGCTGCCACCCCTGCCGTGAGCCAGAACCCGGCGAACGACGGCATCCAGAAGGCGAGCGATCTCCTCAAGGGACTGCTGGGGGGCAAGTAGACCCGGGCCGGCGTCGCAGCCGGTCGAAGGAGATCACTCCCAGGAGGAGGAAGAACCCGAGGGACACCAGCAGGTGCCACCAGGCGTGCAGCTGCGGGTTGGGGATCCCGTCGGCCGGGAGCGTGATGCTCACCCAGTGGCATGCCTTCAGATCCACGAACCAGACCGCGATCCCTGTCGCGTACGCAGCGAGCCCGAGCGCGAACTGGGCCCGCACCTCCCTGTTCTCCGGGCGCAGCGCGAGCCAGCTCACCCGGCCCAGGCAGAAGATCTCCAGCGCGCCGAAGCTGACGTGGAAGGCGAGGAACTGCGCGCCGCCGCGGTTCAGCGTCGCTCCCGCGGTGGCGAGCAGCACGTACCCGACCAGCGCTGCCGGAAACCAGCCCCCCAGTCGCCGGTTCGGCCTGTTCTCGACCAGCAGCCACACCAGCCAGGTGACGAGGTACAGCATCGGCAGCTCGTCCAGCATCTGCAGCTCGAAGCGGAGGGTCCCGTGGAAGGCGATGCTTCCGAGCCCCACCACCAGCAGGAGCGCGAAGGCGAAGCGGATCTCCGCGGCAAAGCGGCGCGTCGACACCCCCAGCAACCCGGCGATCACCATCGCCAGGCTGGAGAGCGTGTTCCAGAACTCGGCCACCCACGGGGTGACGGCGTAGTTCTGCTCGCACCAGTCGATGCTCGCCGTGGGGACGCCCCAGAAGCCCGACGGGTCGACCGGCACGGCGGGCAGTCTAGCCGGCCGGCGCCCTCGGGTGGCCGTTCAGCGCACCCGCATCGACTCAGCCCACCAGCTCGGCCCGTGGCACGTCGGAGCGGAGTCGCCGCCCGGTGACCTGCATCATCATGAACAGCGTGAGGACAGCGCCCACGGTGATGCTCAGTCCGGTGAAGCCCTTGAGCAGGAAGGTCAGCGAGAAGCCCACCAGGTACACCAGCTGCGCCAGCCCCATCTCCGGAGTGCGAACCGCCAGCCGACCAGCCACTGCGCGTAGGTCACCGCGAGGAGGATCGAGACCCCGCTGGACAGTGCCAGCGCCACCCACAGCGGCACGTGGTCCGCGAGGTAGGCGAAGAGCAGGTGGTCGGCGAAGAAGGCGCAGCCGATGAGGAACCAGGACAGCGGATGGAGGCGATGGCCACGGCCCTCGGCGAGCAGCCCGACGACGAAGAAGTAGAAGAGCAGCGCCACGGGAGCGAAGAAGGTGATGCGCGCCGCGAGCGGTCCGGGATTCGTCTTCTGCGGCAGCTCGAGCGAGATGGGCGCGTTGCCCACCAGGCTGCGGAACTCCCAGGTCCCGCGCCAGCCAGGCCCGTCGGCGGACGCACGGCTGGGCGAGATGCTCCCCGGGGAGAAGTCGATCCCGCGGGCGTTGCTGCGCAGCTCGAGCGAGAAGTCGCGGATGACCGAGCTCCCGGCGGCGGCCGGGCGGTACGTCCAGGAGGAAGTTCCGCGCGTGCGGTAGCGCACCCGGAAGCCGTGCCGCGCGGACGGGTCGAGCCTGACCGACCAGTGGGCTGCGCCCCCGTCGACCTCCGCGCCGATGGGCTGCTCCTTCTCGTCCAGGACCTCGAAGCCGTCGTAGATGGCGCCGTGCGCCGGAAGAGGAAAGCTCAGGGTCACCCACCGGACCTGGGTGGTGTCGTTCAGAACGACGTAGCGACCCTCGAAATCGACGGCGTAGGTGGGGAACCAGAGCAGCCCCTTCTGCCTGTGCTCGAGCGCGAGCGAGGCGCGGGCCTGGGTGGAGACGAGCGGGAGCGGGAGGGAGACCTCCTCCATCTTCTGCACCCCCGACTCGTACGGTCGGCCGTTCGCGTCGTAGAGCGTCCGTCGCTCTTCCCGGTGGCGCTGCTCGGTGTACTGCCCGGAGGGTGCGGCCTGGTCGAGCGGGGGACCCCAGAGCTGGTGGACCTCGTTCACCAGCGCGGAGGACGTCTCGCCCGAGCGCACCAGCAGCGTGGCCCCGAGCAGCATCCAGGCGATGGTGCAGCCTGCCCAGACCACTCCCAGCACGACGTAGCGGCGGATCATGTCGGCGCCCGGGAAGCAGCGGCCGTGCCATGGACACCCGCGCCGGGTCAGCGGACGACCGGCGGCGTGGGGGCCACAGACGGGTGGCCGCGTGGCCACGGGTCCCCCGGACCACGCTCAGGCGCCGCCTTCGAGGGTCAGCTGCGGAAATCGCGGGCGATCGCGGCGAACGCCTCGTCGACCGAGCGGGCGATGGTGGTCTGGAGGTCGTCACCCGCCACCGCGCGAATCCGGACGAGCAGCTCAGCCAGGCGTCGAGCCAGAGCGGCGGTGCGGGGCTCGGTGGCGTGCTCGACGGTCTCGGGGGTCACGGCGGTCATTCGCTTCTCCATGCATTGGCCGCCCGGACTCACCGGTGCGGCGGGTGTCACTGGTGTTCACGCGGAAGACCCGCCGCGCTCGCCTCGTTGCCCCGTACTGCCTTGGTGAGGGGGGACTGTGCTGGTGGGCTGGCGCCCACACCCGGTCGGGCCGGGTGCATCCATTTCGGTGGATGCACGTCGCTCCCTGCAACTCAGGGGTGGGAACGCACGGGCCGGCACTGCTTCGGAGGTCTCCGGTGAAGGCTTCTCGCATCCGCCAGCCCGACGTCCTCCGTTCGGACAGCGCGCCGGCGCCTCCGCCCAGCGCTGCCCCGAGCGCGAGGCCCTGCGGACCGGCCTCATGGTCGGGGGCGGCCTGGTCTTCCTGGCCGGGCTGATCACCGCGGCGGCCCTCGCCAGCAGCCAGGCCACGCAGTGCACGCCGATCACCCCCAGCAGCTTCTCCCTTCCGTCCTGTCAGTCTCCAGCCCCGGTCGATCCCGCGCTCGGCTGGCTGGCGCTGGGGGGCGTTGTGGCGGATCGATCCCGAGCCAGTGGGCACCGTCGGGAAGCGCCAGCTCGCCGAGACGTACAACCGCGAGCTCTGGGACCGCCTCTCGAGCGAGCCGCATGCCGAGGCCGTCGACGTCCACGTCGCTCCCCATCTGGGGAAGGACGGAGCTGGAATCGGGATGGCGGTTCGCTTCTAGCCCCTGGCCGGCTAGCGTCGGCAAAGCGATGGGGATCGCCGAGTACGGGACCCTCGATGCGGTGGCGATGGCCGAGCTCGTCCGCCGGAGCGAGGTGACACCGCGGGAGCTGGTGGACGAGGCCATCGCTCGCATCGAGCGGGTCAATCCGCAGCTGAACGTCGTCGTCGAGCGGCTCTTCGACCGGGCCCGCGAGAGCGCCGCCGCGCGCCTCCCCGACGGCCCGTTCCGGGGCGTGCCCTTCGCCACCAAGAACCTGCTCGCGCCCATCTCCGGGGTGAGGATCGACGCCGGGAGCCGCTTCTTTCACGGGCACGTCGCCGCGCGGGACAGCACCCTCATCTCCCGCTACCGCCAGGCGGGACTGCTGTTCCTCGCCACCACCAACACCCCCGAGCTGGGGCTGCTCCCGTTCACCGAGCCCGAGCTGCACGGTCCCACCCGGAACCCTTACGACCCGGCGAGGACGTCCGGCGGCTCCAGCGGTGGTTCGGCGGCCCTCGTCGCCTCGGGAGCGTTGCCCATGGCCCACGCCAGCGACGGCGGCGGGTCGATCCGCATTCCTTCTTCGTGCTGCAACCTGTTGGGTCTGAAGCCGTCACGCGGGCGGGTGCCGGTGGGCCCGGACTTCCAGGAGATCTGGCACGGCTTCGTCTGCGACCACGTGGTGAGCCGCACGGTGCGGGACAGCGCGGCGGCGCTCGACGCGGTCCAGGGGTCCGAGCCGGGCGCGCTGTACCACGCGCCCCGGCCCGAGCGGCCGTATCTCGAGGAGGTCACCCGTTCGCCGCGACGGCTGCGGATCGCGCTCTCGGTGACACCGCCCCTGCCGTCGCGCGTGGACCCGCGCTGTGCGGAGGCGGCGCGGGCGGCGGGGCGGCTCTGCGAGTCTCTGGGGCACGTGGTGGAGGAGGCCGCGCCCGTCTTCCATCCCCGTGAGCTCGCCAAGGCGTTCTTCACCATCGTCGTTTCCGAGGCCGCGTCGGACATCCGGCGGGGCGAGGAGCTGATGGAGAAGAAGGCCCGCCCGCGCGACTTCGAGGACTCGACCTGGCTGGTGGCGCTGCTCGCCCGCGAGGTCAGCGCCGCCGACTTCGCCTCCTCGATGGCGATGCTGCGCGACGTGAGCAAGCACCTCTCGCGGTTCCTCGAGACCTACGACCTGCTGCTCACCCCGACGCTCGCGCGCCCCCCGCCGCTCATCGGCGAGCTACTGCCAAGGGGGCTGGAGAAGCGCGTCCAGGCCATCGCCGCGGCGACCTCGTCCTCGCTGCTCTTGAAGCTCGGTGGAGGAATCGACGCCGCGGTGGACCGGGTCTTCGACTTCATTCCCTTCACCCCGCTGGCCAACTTCGCCGGCCTGCCGGCGATGTCGGTTCCGCTCGGCGAGGCGGACGGACTGCCCGTCGGCGTGCAGTTCGTCGGACGCTTCGCGGACGAGGCGACGCTGTTCCAGCTCGCCGGGCAGCTGGAGCAGGCAGCGCCGTGGACTGCTCGGCGGCCGCAGGTCTCGGCCGAATCGAGATGACGGTCCGCTCAGCGAGCGCCCGGGTGGAAGAACGCCGCCAACGTGCCGGTGGCCAGGGCCATGAGCAACGCGGCAAGGACCGGTCGAGGCAGCTCTTCCGAGACCGTCAGCGCCTCCGTCACGGACCGACTCAGGTCGCGGCGAGCTGGTCCGCTTCCTCGGCGAGCTTGGTGTCCCGCCCGGTCAGCCCGCCTGCGTCATGGGTGACCAGGGCCAGCGTCACCTTCGAGTAGCGGATGTCGATGTCCGGGTGGTGGTCGGCCGCCTCCGCTGCGTCCGCGACCCGGTTCACGAAGGCCATCGCGGCGCGAAAATCCGGGAAGGCGAATGTCCGGCGGATCATCCCCCCGTCCAGCGCCCAGCCGGGGTGCGCCTTCAGCCAGCCCTGCACCTCTGTGTCCCCGAGCTTCGTCCGGTCGCGTGCCATGGCCCGGCTCTCTACGCCCGTTCCACCGCCCGCTTCCACTTCGCCAGGGCGTGGGCGCGCGAACTGTCGTCCATCTTCGGCTTGAACGTCTTCGCCGCCCGCCAGGAGCCGCGGATCTCCTCGGGGTCCTTCCACAGGCCCGTCCCGATGCCGGCGAGGAACGCCGCACCTGCGGCCGTGGTCTGAAGATTCCGCGGCCGGACCACCGGGACGCCGAGGATGTCCGCCTGGTACTGCATGAGGAGGTCGTTCGCGCTCGCGCCGCCGTCCACCTTGAGCACGGGGATCGGCTGTCCCGAGTCCGCGGTCATCGCCTGTGCCAGCTCGTAGGTCTGCAGCGCGATGCCCTCGAGCACCGCCCGGGCCACGTGGCCCAGGTTGGTCGAGCGGTCCATGCCCATCAGCAGTCCGCGCGCCTCGGGCCTCCAGTGCGGCGCCCCCAGGCCCGCCAGCGCGGGGACGAAGACCACCTCCCCCGAGGTCTCCACGCTCCGGGCGAGCTTCTCCACCTGTGCCGACTTCTTGATCGCCTGCAACCCGTCGCGAAGCCATTGCACCGCCGCGCCGGCGACGAAGCTCGACCCCTCGAGCGCGTAGGTGGTCGTGTCGCCGAGCTGCCAGGCCACGGTGCTCAGCAGCCCCGTCTTCGACATGACCGGCTGTGAACCGGTGTTCATCAGCAGGAAGCTGCCCGTCCCGTAGGTGCACTTCGACTCGCCCGGACGGAAGCAGGCCTGTCCGAACAACGCCGCCTGCTGGTCTCCCGCCATCCCCGAGACCGGGACCCCATCGGGAAGCGCGTCCATTCCCTTGGTCGTCCCGTAGACTTCGGCGGAGCTGCGGACTTCCGGGAGGACCTGGGGCGGGATTCCGAACAGCTCGATCATCGCCTCGCTCCAGCCCCGGTTGCGCAGGTCGTAGAGCAGGGTCCGGCTGGCGTTGGAGGCATCGGTCAGGTGACGCTTTCCACCGGTCAGCCGGTAGACCAGCCACGAATCGATGGTGCCGAAGCACAGCGCGCCGGCCTCGGCCAGGGTGCGGAGACCCTCGACGTTGTCCAGCAGCCAGCGCAGCTTGGTGGCGCTGAAGTACGGGTCGAGGACCAGGCCGGTCGTCTCGCGGACCCGTTCCTCTTCGCCCCTGGACTTCAGCTCGGCGCACAGGTCCGCGGTGCGGCGGTCCTGCCAGACGATGGCCCGGGCGAGCGGCTCGCCGGTCTCGCGGTGCCACACCGCCGTGGTCTCGCGCTGGTTGGTGATGCCGATGGCCGTCACCATGTCCGGGCGGATGTCGGCGTCGGCGAGCCCTTTCTTGCAGCAGCGCTCGACCGTCTTCCAGATCTCGCGCAGGTCGTGCTCCACCCAGCCGGGCCGCGGGAAGTGCTGCGTGAATTCCCGGTACGCCTCCCCCACGACCTCCAGCCGGTCGTCGACGACGAGGACGTGGGTGCCGGTCGTGCCCTGATCGATTGCGAGGAGGTAGCGCCGCTTGGCCATGGGGCCCGGCAGGGTAGCGGATCTGGGGTAACGAGGTGTCTGGCACCTCGTTTTCAGCGCACTGCGGCAGGACCCAGGGTTCGCTCCACGAACGCCGTCACCTCGGCCGCCACCAGCTCGTGATTCCGGTCCCGGGGGAGGATGTGGGCGCTGTTCTCGATGCGGACGTAGCGCACGGACGGGGATTTCTCGAGCCTGCGTACCAGCCCGGCCGCTCCCGCCTCTTCCACCACGTGGTCCTCGGCGGCGACCACGACCAGCACCGGGCAGGTCACCCGCGCCGCCGAGCCCCAGGCGAGGTCCTGCACCTCCCAGAGGTCCCGCAGCCGCGCCGAGGGCCAGGCACGGAGTACCGGCGCCTCGGCCCGGGCCGCCGTGTCCAGCAGGTCCGTCGTGTGCTTCAGCACCCACGGGCGCAGCCACTCCAGCAGCGGAGCCGCCGCGCGCACTCTCCGCAGCGAGTTCAGCGTCCGGTCCCGGAAGCGCACCGCGGGCGCGAGCGCCGCCACCCCGGCCACCCGATCGGGATGGCGCGCCGCGAGCACCAGCCCGAGCAGCGCGCCCATCGACAGCCCGGCGACTGCCACTCGCCGGCCGGGAAGCCTCGCCAGCCCCTCGTCGCAAGCCAGGAGCCAGTCCGGCGCCCGGGCCTCGAGCATTGCCGCGGGTGTGGTCCCGTGGCCGGGGAGGCGCGGCGCGTTCACCGCGATGCCGGCGCGCGCGAGCGCCTCGCCCAGCGGCCGCACGTCCCAGGGCGTGCCGGTGAATCCGTGGATCAGCAGGCACGCACCCCGTTCGCCCGGCAGCGCGAAGGAGGCGGTCTTGCCGTCGTCCAGCGCGACGTCGGTCGGCACCGCCCCGCCTCTGGAAACCCGCGCGGCAGGGGCGGTATGCAGGCGCTCCATGGCTGACCCAAAGCTGCCCGAGACCGCGCTGCAGATCCACATCGACGACGCGGTCGCCGACGGGGCCTACGTGAACATGGCCCTGGTGAACCACACCGACTCCGAGTTCACCCTGGACTTCATCTACGTTCAGCCCCAGCAGCCCAAGGCGCGGGTGAAGGCGCGGGTCATCACCAGCCCCCGGCACATGAAGCGACTGGTCGCGGCGATGGTGGACAACCTCCAGAAGTACGAGGCCAAGTACGGAGTCATCGACGCCGGCGACCCCAGCCTCCCGGTGCACTGATGCAGCAGGGTGCGCCCCAGACGGAAGGCGACCTCGGCCGGCGGATGACCGAGTTCATCGAGGGGCTGCAGCGCACCATCTGCTCGGCCGTCGAGGCAGAGGACGGCGGGGCCACCTTTCGCGAGGACGTCTGGGAGCGGCCGGGAGGCGGGGGAGGCCGTACCCGCGTCCTCGAGGGTGGCACGGTGTTCGAGAAGGGCGGGGTCAACGTCTCCACGGTGTGGGGCGAGCTGGAGGAGCAGTTCGCCAAGAGGCTCCAGGGCGAGGGCCGCCGGTTCTTCGCCGCGGGGCTGAGCCTCATCCTCCACCCCCGCAACCCGCGGGTCCCCACGGTCCATGCCAACTGGCGCTTCATCCAGCAGGGCGGTACGGCCTGGTTCGGCGGCGGCGCGGACCTCACCCCGCATTACCTCTACGAGGAGGACGCGGTGCACTTCCACCGCGTGCTCCGCGAGGTCTGCGAGAAGCACGAGCCCGGCAGCTACGCCCGCCAGAAGGTCGATTGCGATCGCTACTTCTGGATCACCCACCGCGACGAGGCCCGTGGGGTGGGCGGCATCTTCTTCGAGAACACCGGGCGGCCGCTGGAGCAGGAGTTCGCCTTCGTCCAGGATTGCGGACGGGCCTTCCTCCCTGCGTACCTGCCCATCGTGCAGCGGCGCCGGGACCTCCCCTATTCGGCCCAGCACCGGCGCTGGCAGCTGCTCCGGCGCGGGCGGTACGTCGAGTTCAACCTGGTGTACGACCGGGGCACGGTGTTCGGCCTCCAGACGCGCGGACGGACGGAGAGCATCCTGGTGTCCATGCCGCCGGAGGTGGCCTGGGGATACGACGTGCAGCCCGAACCGGGGAGCGAGGAGGCCAGGCTGGTGGCCGTTCTCCGGGACCCGCGCGCCTGGGTGTGAGAGCGGAAACGCACCGGCGGGCCTGCTAGGTTGTCTTCCTCCCGGTGGCCACCGACGACCACAGTCTGGTCCTTCGCGCCCGCTCCGGCGACGAGCGCGCTTTCCGGACCCTGGTGGAGCGCTACCAGAAGAAGGTCTACGCGGTCGCGGTGGGGATGGTGAAGGACCGCGAGGAGGCCATGGACGTGGTCCAGGAGGCCTTCGTGAAGGTCCACCGGTCGCTGGACAGCTTCAAGGCCGACGCGACCTTCTACACCTGGCTCTACCGGATCACCGTGAACGTCTGCATCGACGTCATCCGCCGCCGTGGCGCGATGCGCAGCGACTCGGTCGAGTTCGACGAGCGCGTTGGCCATGACCTGGCCGAGGCCAACCTGGGCGCGGTCTCTTCCCAGCTGGGGAGCAACCCCGAGCGGTCGGCGCTCCAGCGCGAGGTGGGAGAGAAGATCCAGGCCGCCCTGGAGCAGATCCCCGAGAAGCACCGCGCCATCCTCCTGCTCCGTGAGCTGGACGGGCTGAGCTACGAGGAGCTATCGCAAGTCCTCGAAATTCCTAAAGGAACCGTCATGTCCCGGCTCTTCCATGCCCGGGCCAAGGTGCAGAAGCTGCTGTCGGAGTCGCTGGACATTCCACTGCCCTCCGAAGGCGAGAAAGACTGATGACGAAGGGCCAGAATATGAGCCAGGGTGCCTGCGTCCGACGGCGGAAGGGCCGGTTGTCATGTCGCTGAATCCCGCAACTCTCCAGCTGCTCTCCGCCTATCTGGACGGGGAGCTCACCGCCGCCGAGCGCGAGACGGTGGAGCGCGCCCTGGCCACGAACCCCCGTATGCGCGAGATCGAGCAGTCGATGCGCCAGGTGGGCACGGCGATGCGGGTGGTGTCCGACGCCGAGGTGGCCCGGACCGACTTCTCGGGCCTCGCGGACCGGGTGCTCGGTCGGGTGTCGCGCCGGGCCGGCCTGCTCGACCGCCTCCGCGAGGCCTGGCGCCGTCCGTGGCTGCCCATGGGGGGCCTGGTCGCGGTCGCCGCAGCGGCCTTCTTCGCCCTCCGTCCCGTCGCTCCGGTGCCGCCCCCTGGCGTCGTGGTGCAGTCGGCCACCGCGGACACTCCGTCCCAGGTGCAGCCGGTGGTGCTCAAGACCGAGTCCGGGGACGCCATCATCTGGCTGGTCGAGCATCCGGACGCCTCGGGCAACCACCGACCCACCGTGCTGCCGCCCGACAAGCCGGGCGTGCAGGCACCCGTCCCCGCTCAGCAGAGGCCCCGCGCGGGGGAGCTGTGACCGCGCTCGCAGGGGTGATGTCGCTCGGCGTGGCGGCGGTGCTCGCCACGGGGCCGGTCAAGGTGAACGTCCAGGTGGTGCACGCCTCCAACGGCGCACCACACGTGGATCCGGGTCTGGAGAAGATGCGGGAGGGCTTCGAGAAGGCCGGGCTCCGCTTCACCACCTACCGGCGGCTCTCCGAGCAGACGGTGAGCCTCACCGCAGGCAAGCCCACCGAGGTGGCCCTGCCGGGGAAGACGGCGACCCTCACCCTGGAGCCCGGTGATCACCCCCGCCCGCGCGTGGCGGTGAGCGTCCCTCCGCTGCGCACCACGGTGGAGCTCGGTACGGATGCCTCGGCGTTCCTCCAGGCCGGCCCGCACGAGAACGGGCAGCTCGTCTTGGTGCTGGCGGTGGAGAGGTAGCCGCCCCCCGTTTCGTGGCGCGGCGGGGCGCGGTCGAGCAGAGTTGTGCCGCTCGCTCATGTGCACCCTGGTCCTGGTCGTCCCGCATCCGGGGGGAGTCCTCCAGGTCGCCGCCAACCGCGATGAGTTCCTCTCGCGCGCGGCGGCGCCGCCCGAGCCGTCCGCCGACGGGCGCTGGCTCGCCCCGCGTGACCTTCAAGCCGGAGGAACCTGGCTGGGGCTGACCGCGGCCGGGCTCTTCGTGGGAGTGACGAACCGCGCAGCCGGCCCGCGAGACCCGTTGCGCCGCTCGCGAGGGCTCCTGGTGCTGGACGCGCTCGAGTCGCCCGACGCGGTCAGTCTCCACCGCCGGCTGGGCGGGCTCGACCCGGCGGCGTACAACGGCTTTCACCTGGCCTACGCCGATGGGACATTCGCCGGGCTCACCTGGAGCGACGGCCGCGTCCTGCATCAGGAAGCGCTCACGCCCGGGGTGCACCTGCTCACCGAGCAGAGCCGGGGCGCAGGCGACGATGGGCCCCGGCGGCGGCTCGTCGAGGAGCGCCTCCCCCCGGGACGGGTGCTGGGTCTGGAGGGCTGGCTGGCGCTGCTCTCGGTGCACGGCCCCGAGCCCCGGGCGAGGACCTGTGTCCACGCCGACGCGGTGGGCTACGGCACCCGGTCGGCCTTCGTGCTGCACCGCGGGCCGTCGGTGGCCGAGAGCCGCTGTGCCTGGACCGAGGCGCGCCCCTGCACCACCGCCGCCCGCGACGGGACCGCGCTGATGCGCGCCCTGGGCCGCTGGTAGCCTCCCTTCCCGTGCCCGGCCCCATCCAGACGGCCCCCAGCGAGAGCCCCCGCATCTTTCAGCGCGACGGCAAACCGCTCATCCGTGCGCGCGACCTGGTGGGGCTGCGGCAGTCGACCTTCTCCGACCTGTACTACTTCCTCATCGCCGCGCGCTGGCGCGTGGTGCTGGCAATCTACGGAGGCGGATATCTCCTGGTGAACGCGCTCTTCGCGCTCGCTTACACCTGGACCGGCGGGGTGCTGAACGCCCGCCCGGGCTCCTACTCGGACGCGTTCTTCTTCAGCGCCGAGACGCTCGGGACCATCGGCTACGGGGTCCTGGCGCCGCACTCGCTCGGGGCGCACGCGGTGGCGACGCTGGAGAACATGGTCGGGCTGCTCGGGCTTGCGACCTTCACCGGCATCACCTTCGCCAAGTTCAGCCGCCCGAAAGCTCGGATCTTCAGCGATGTGGCGATCGTCGCCCCGCGCAACGGGATGGCGACCTTCAGCTTCCGGGTGGCGAACGAGCGGGTCAACCACGTCGTGCAGGCGGCACTGCGGGTGACCCTGGTGCGGTCCGAGGTGACCGCCGAAGGCGAGCGCTACCGGCGGATGGCGGACCTGCCGCTGGCCCGGAGGCGAGCCCGATGCACGGGGTGACGCCGGAGGCCTTTGCCGAGGGGAAGATGGAGATTCTCGTCACCTTCACCGGGTGGGACGAGACGCTGGCGCAGACCATCTACGCCAGGCAGTCGTACGTGGCGTCGGAGCTACGCTGGAACCACCGGTTCCGCGACGCGATCCGGATGGCGTCCGACGGGTCGCGCCAGGTGGACTACGCGCAGTTTCACCAGACCGAGGCCCTGCCCACCGACGCCGACCGGGTGTCGGCCTGAATCCGCGCCGCGCGCTTGTCCAGCTCGGTACAGACCCGCTCCACGAAGTGGACGATGTCCCAGGGCTTTCGGAGCACGCTGATGCCCCCGAACGACGACCGGGATGTGGGCCCGCTGGTCACCAGCAGGCACGCGACCTCGGGGAAGTGCGCCCCGACGGCCCCGAGGAACAGGTCGCCGCGGGCGTCCTCGAGCTGGACGTCCGAGACCACCAGGTCGGGCCGCTCGGACTTCAGCCGGTCCAGAGCTTCGTGGGCAGACCGGACCGAGTCCACCTCGTACCCCCGGCGGACAAGCCCGTGACGCATCAGGGCGAGGACAGCCGGGTCGTCCTGGATGATGAGCACGCGTGGCATCGCAGGAGGGACCTTGCCCTGCGGGACACCGCCCGTCAGCAATGGATTCTGGCATCGACGCAGCTGTTCAGTGGCCGACCTTGAGGACAAGCGCTCGTCCGCTCCTCTATCACACGGTCTACCAAGCAGAACAGCATGGATACGTCCGGCGCCGTAGGGAAACGCGGCCACGTACCGCCCCACACCGGGGGTGGGACCCACGGCGCGACGACTGCTCCGGGAGGTGCCAGACACCTCGTTACGGGCCGGCGTTCCGAGGCTCGACGCGAACCGGCAGACCGCCTCTGGGCCGGAGCGTGACGCTGGGCTCCGGGACCACCGGACCGGGGCGGACTGGCACGAAGCGCCACCGGCCGGCGAGGGTGGCCAGTACCAGCATCGCCTCGTTCCAGGCGAACCCCTCGCCGATGCAGGCGCGGGTGCCTGCCCCGAAGCCGATGAAGGCATGGCGGTGGCGTGCGGCGCGGGCCTCGACGGTCCACCGGCCGGGGTCGACCTGTGCGGGCGCCGGCCAGAAGCGCGCATCCCGGTGGAGCACCCACGGACAGAGCACCGCGATGGTTCTTGCCGGGAGCACGGGTCCGTCGGTCAGGGGCAGCGGCTCGAGGACCCTCCGACCGATGACCCAGGCCGGGGGAAATAGCCGCAGGGACTCGCCGACGACGCCGCGGGTGACGGACAGCGCATCGAGGTCCTCGGCGGTCGGGAGTCGGCCGGCGAGCACCCGGTCCAGCTCGGCGTGCAGCGCGCGCTCCACCTCGGGATGGGTGGCGACCAGGTGGAACCCCCAGGTGAGCGCCAGCGCGGTGGTCTCGTGCCCGGCGAGGAGCAAGGTCATCACCTCGTCGCGGACCGCCCGGTCGTCGAAGACGCCGGCCTCGCGCGCCTCGAGCAGCGTCGCCAGGAGGTCGTCGTGCCGGGAGCCGCCGTGCCGCGCGACGAGCGAGGCCACCGCCGCCTCGAGCTCCGCGCGCGCCGCGCGGAACCGGCGGGTACGCGGCACGGGGAGCGAGAGCAGAAGACCGCCCAGCGGGAGCGAGAGGCTGCGGAACGCGCCCAGAGCCTCGGTGAGCGCGTCGCCGATCCGGCTGGCCTCGGCGGTGAGATCGGCGCCGAGGAGCGCCTCGGAGACGATGCCCAGGGTGAGCTGCATCATCACCCGCGCCAGATCGACCGTCTCCCCGGCGCGCATCCCCTCGGAGCAGGCGCGGGCCTGGCGGACCATCCCCGGCACGTAGCGGAGCAGCTCGCTCCGGTGGAACGCCGGCTGGAGCCGGCGACGGTGCTCGAGGTGGACCGCACCCTCGCTGGTGAGGAGGCCGTCTCCGAGCAACACCCGGGTGCTCCGGAGCGCTGGACCCTTCTCGACCTTCGAGCCGTGCGTCAGCAGCACGTCGCGGACGTGGTCCGGGTGGCCGAGCAGGACCAGGCGACGCCCGAGCACCCGGAACCGGGCGAGGTCGCCGCGCTCCTCGTGGATGCGGGTGAAGAACCCGAGCGCGTCCCGACGAAGCTGGAAGAAGTCATGGCCAGGAATACGGACCCCGGGCCGCCGGGGCGAGGCACGCCGGACGCCGGACCGACCTGCGGTCGTTCTCTCGGTGGATGCTCCAGGGATGCGCACCTCGACGGATCAACACTCCCGGACGGCGCGCGTTGCAAGCAGGCGGCGCGGCTCGGTCACTTCCCGACGAAGGCGAAGTACTCGGTCGACGTGGGCGGGTGCTCCCAGATGTCGTTGTGACCTGCGCCCTCGACCTCGACGAACCGGGCACACGGAAACTTCGCTGCCAGCGCTCTCCCCAGATCCACGGGGATGACCTGGTCGCGGTCGCCGTGCAGCACCAGCACCGGTCTGTCGATCTGCGGTGCGCGTGAGGCCGAATCGAAGCGGTCGCGCATCAGGAGCCGCATCGGAAGGAAGCGGATGACCCGGGCGGCGACGTCCGGCAGCGACGTGTAGGGGGAGAGCAGCGCCAGCTTCGTGCCCCAGCCCTTCGCGGCGAGGGTGACGGCCACTCCCGTGCCGAGGGACTGCCCGCTCAGGATGATGCGCTCCTTCGCGATTCCCTTCGTGGTCGTGAGGTACTGGAGCGCTCTCTCGGCGGCCTGGACGATGCTCTCCTCCGAGGGTGTGCCTGCGGCCCCGGGGTAGCCCGGGTACTCCACCGCGGCGAACGACACGCCCCGGTGCGCGAGCTCCTCGCCGAGCCAGCCCGTCCAGGCGATCTGCTCGCTGTTGCCGTGGAAGTGCACCACGACGGGGCCGGAGTCCGCCGCGAGCCAGAGCATGGGCGTCCCTCCGGGGACGTCGATGATCTCGCCCTTACCGGTCCATTGGGCGCGCTCCTTCGGCGCGGCAAACAGCATCGCGCGCTGGGCGAGGAAGAGCACCGCCCCGAGCCCGAGAAGCCCCACGGCCATCGCTGCCAGCAGAAGCATCATCCGCGAGCCGACCCTCGACGTCCTCACCAGATGAACGGGATGAGCGCGCGCCGATTCGCGGGGTAGTCGGGGAACTTCTCGCGGTACCACCGGTGGTTCGCCAGCGCGCGCGGCGCGAGATTGGCGAAGGTGAAGGCGGCGAATGCCCACGCGGCCAGCGTCTGCGCCGCGACCGCGAACCCGACCCACTCGACGATCTCCGCCAGGTAATTCGGGGCGCTCACATAGGTGAAGCCACCGCCGACCGGCACCTGGTAGCCGCTCTCACCCGGCGCCCGGAGCGAGCGCAGCACCTGGTCCGAATGGACGTTCAGCGCGAAGCCCAGGACGAAGAGCGTGACCCCGAGGAAGAAGAACGCGTCGAACGGGCGGTCGGTGAGCCCGGCCGCGTTCCCCGTGGCGTTGATCGCGTTGAACACCATTCCCATGGCGACGGTGAGCACCGACTGGCGCTTCTCCGAATCCCTGCGCAGCAGCGAGAAGACGAAGGTGCGCTGCAGGTAGTGCACGAGCCAGAGTAGCCCCAGCACCCTCACCATTGGCGTGTCGAACCGTGGGTTGGCGATCCACACCAGGGCGAAGACGAAGACCGAGGGACACTCCATTGCGATCCACCCGAGCTTCGAACCCAGGGCAGGACCCCAGCCGGGACGGAAGTGACGCCCGTACGGGGCGGTCACGAAGAAGAGCAGCGGGAAGACGCCGGCGGCGGAGATCAACACCACCCAGGGTGCGGCCCGAGCGAACGGCTGGATCGACAGCCAGAGCGAGGTCATGGCGAACGAGACGGGGCCACCTTACCCGTGCCAACCCGCCGCGGCAGCGGAAGAGGAGCCCCGCCGCGTCGGACCGGGCGAGGGGGGTCGCGCCCGACGGCCAACGCTCGACGGCGAACCACCACTGCCGGTCGGCGCGGGATGCAGGCGACGGGACTCGCCGCACGCTGCCCGCGCGGCTCCGACTCGAACGTCCGCAGGACGCCCCTGCCACTCAGTTCGGCGTGGTCGCCGGCGCCGGGCGGTTCGCGGCCGCGCGGAGCTTCTCCGCGGGCACGAACTCGTCCATGACCGCGCGCAGCCGCAGGTCCGGCGGCAGCATCCCCAGCGAGAGCACGAAGTCGTTGAACCGCTGCCGGTCCAGGCGGCCTCCCAGCGCGAGCTCGGCGCGCTGCCGCGTCTCCAGCATCGACTGGTAGCCGAAGAAGTACGAGGTGGCCTGCCCGGGCGCCCGGAAGGTGTACCGGTCGACCTCCTGCTTGGCCATGCCCTCGGAGAGGACGACCTCCTCCATCAGCACCCGCTTCGCCTCGTCGGGCGAGATCTGGCCCAGGTTCACCATCGGATCGAGAAAGGCTCGCGCGGCTCGCAGCAGCCGGTGCTGGAGCGAGGCCAGCTGCCCATCGAGCGGCAGGTAGGGCTTCATCTCTGCCTCGGCATAGAGCGCCCAGCCCTCCACGTTGGCGCTGTTCATGGCGAAGATGGCGCGGGCGATCGACACGCCCTGCTCGAGCATCCGCGAGAACTGCAGCTCGTGCCCCGGCCGGGCCTCGTGCACGGTGAGCGTCCAGGTCGCGGCGTCGAAGGTGAAGTCGTCGGTACGCAGGTCCTTCTGCCCGGGAGCCCCGGGCGTGGCCAGCGGGAGCACGAACTCGCCGTACTCACCGGTGTTGCCGATGAGCCGCGGCGGATTCATGTGCGGCGCGGGCTGCATCGCCGACTCGGCCTCGGACGCCAGCCGGATGACTGCCTTGCGTTGGGGGAGCGTCACCACGTGCTCCCGCCGGGCAATCTCCTCCAGCGCTGCCAGGCGCTTGGAGTACAGCGGCATGAGCGCGGCGTTGGTCAGCTGCTTCTTCTTCAGCGCCCGCAGCACCGAGCGGTAGTCGCCGCCGGCGGGGAGCTTCTGCGCCCTGGCCACCAGGGGGGCGAGGGCGTTCATCTCGTTGCGAAGCTCGGCGAAGGTGACCAGCGCCCGGCGAAGCACCTCCTCGGGCGTGGCGTTGACCCCGTAGTTGCGGAGGTACATCGCATAGAGCTCCGGCGGGAGACGGCTGTCGGTGCGCGCGCGGGGGAGGATCTCCGCCTTGACCCAGGCGTCATAGGCGCTCATCTGCTCCGCGAGCTTCGCCAGCGGCTGCTCGTACCCGTTCAGCCCCTGCTTCTTGAAGAGCTCGCCGATTCCCGCGACCAGCCGCTTGCTGTCCGCCAGCGCCTGCTCCACCTCGGGCTTGAAGGGGCCCAGGAGCTTCTTGTTCCCGAGCTGCTCCACGGTGCGAGCCTTCGCCAGCTCGGTGATGGGCGTCGACCCGGGCTCCATCCCTGCGTACCGGCGTAGCCGCACCAGCGCCGCGGCCTGCCGCTCCTTGGGGATGCGTGGGTCGAGCAGCGCGAAGATGCCGCCGAAGGCGGTACGCGCCGGGGTGAAGAACGGGAGCAGCAGCGCGTCCTCGAGCTTGCCGAGCTCGTTCTGTCGTCGCCCGGCATCGATGAGGATCTCGATGTCCTGCCGAACCCGCGAATCCTTGGTCGCCGGGAGCCTGGCCTCGAGGTCCTTGATCACCGCCTCGGTCGCGGCCCGGTTGCGCTCGCTGTACCCGGGCCCGAGATCGATCACCTTGTCGTCGACCCCCTCCACCCCGAGCCGTGCCGCGCCCTCGGGGAAGAACTGAGCAGTGATCTGCAGCATCGGCTGGGCGAGCGCGTCACTCTCTCGCACCCAGTCCGGGACCGGAGCGGCCAGGGCCGGGACGGCCAGGAGGACCAGGAGAAGGGGGAAGGGACGGACGCGCATGGGGGCTCCAGGGAGTGGGCCGAAGGGTTCTGGTTGAAAGCCGTGCCGTCCGCCAGCGGAGAGCAGCGAATGACGACCGGCCGGTTCCGGGGGGCGTGTTCGCCTCAGCTCCGCCGGACCCGCTTGACCCGGATGTTCTCCACTCCCCGCGCCGGACCCCCACCGAACGTGAAGCGGATGTTCAGATGGTCGGCATCCAGGAGCTGGATGAGGAACGCCTGGACGTGCCCGGGGTTTCTGGGACCGACGTTGGTGACGTCGACCAGGGCGAACTCGGCGACTCCCGCGGGTCAGAGCTTGTAGCCGAAGCGGCGGAGGAGCTCCTTGCGCGCCTGGACGTCGGCGTCGGTCTCCACGCCGACCGGTGGGCTGCCGTCGACGACCCCCAGGATGCCGCGGCCGGACCCGGTCTGAGCGACGACGATCTCGACCGGGTTGGCGGTGGCGCAGAACACGGTGCAGAGCTCCGGCACGAGCTTCACGGCGTTGAGCACGTTCACCGGGAAGCCCTGGCGAAGGAACACGACGAAGCTGTGCCCGGCGCCGATGGCCTGGGCATTCCGGATGGCGAGGGCCGTGAGCTCCTCGTCATTGCCCGAGCGACGCACGAGGCGCGGACCGGACGACTCGCAGAAGGCGATGCCGAAGCGGAGCTGCGGCGAGGCGCCGGCGAGCGTCTCGTGCAGGTCCTCGACCGTCTTGATGAAATGGGACTGGCCGACGATGACGTTCACGTCGTCGGGCTTCTCGATCCGGACGGAAAGGAGCTCCATCGAACCCTCCGGGGCTTGGGGGACAGGGACAGCGGTACATGAGATGCAGGGCGATTCGCTGGCAATTCAAGCATGTGGATTGCCTGAAGGCATCCGTGTGCCGCTCCGCAGCTCCTGCGCCGGCTCGGCGCGCCGGGCGAAGCGGGTGCGGAGCCATGGAGGACACCATGAAGATCCTGTTCAGAGCTCACGCCTTCGTCTCTTGGGCGTTCGGGCTCGCTCTCCTGCTCGTTCCAGCAGCACTGCTCGCCGGCTACGGCATCACGGCCGACGCGAGCAGCACCATCCTCGCGCGGCTCCTCGGAGGAGCCCTGGTTGGCCTCGGCGTCATGGCCTGGTTTGCGCGCGACGCGGCCCCCTCGGAAGTGCTGCGAGGCATCATTCTGGGGGACGCCGTGATCTCCACGCTCGGCTGCCTCGTTTCAATCCACGGCGTCCTGTCCAGCGCGAGCAACGCGCTCGGCTGGGTGAACGTGATCATCTTCGGGTTCTTCGCCGTGTGCTTCGGTGCCCTCGCCGGCGGGAAGGCACCCGTCACCGCGCACACCTAACAGCCAGCCAGTTCGGCGACGGCCGGCGCGAGTTCATGGCGCTCTGGCGCCGGCCCTTCTCGGGAGGCTGACGAGAGTCCAGGCCAGCACGGAGACGACACGGGCCGCCGGATCACGTGGATCCAGCGGCCCGCGCCTGCACGTCCGAGGCGGCTCAGATGTCGAAGTAGAGCGCGAACTCCATCGGGTGGGGCCGCAGCCGCACCGGGTTCACTTCCTTGTCCATCTTGAGGTTGATCCAGGTGTCGATCACATCCTCGGTGAAGACGTCGCCCTTGAGCAGGAACTTGTGGTCCTTGCGCAGGCAGTCCAGCGCCTCGTCGAGGCTGCCCGGCATCTTCGGCACGTCCTTCAGCTCCTCCGGAGACAGCCCGTAGATGTCCTTGTCCAGCGGGTCTCCGGGGTCGATCTTGTTCTCGATGCCGTCCAGGCCGGCCATCATCTGCGCGGCGAAGGCCAGGTACGGGTTGCACGACGGGTCCGGGCTCCGGAATTCCAGCCGCTTGGCCTTCGGGCTCGGGCTGTACATCGGGATGCGGATCGACGCGCTCCGGTTCCGGCTGGAGTAGGCCAGGTTCACCGGCGCCTCGAACCCGGGCACCAGTCGCTTGTAGCTGTTGGTGGTGGGGTTGCAGATCGCCGCCAGCGCCCGGGCGTGCTTGAGGATCCCGCCGACGTAGTAGAGCGCCATCTCGCTCAGCCCGGCGTACCCGTCTCCGGCAAAGAGCGGCTTGCCGTTCTTCCACAGCGACTGGTGGGTGTGCATGCCCGAGCCGTTGTCGCCGAACAGCGGCTTGGGCATGAACGTGGCGGTCTTCCCGTGGCGCCAGGCCACGTTCTTCACGATGTACTTGAACCAGCTGAGGTTGTCGGCGCACTTCACCAGGGTGTTGAAGCGGAAGTCGATCTCCGCCTGGCCGGCGGTGGCCACCTCGTGGTGCTGCCGCTCCACCTCGATGCCCACCTCGGCCATCACCCGACACATCTCGGTGCGGATGTCCTGCTGGCTGTCGAGCGGAGCGACCGGGAAGTAGCCCTCCTTGTAGCGGACCTTGTAGCCCCGGTTGCCCTCCTCCTTTCCGCTGCTCCAGGCGGCCTCGCTGGAGCCGATCTCGTAGAACGAGGCGTTGGGCTTACTGTCGAAGCGGACCTCGTCGAAGATGAAGAACTCGGCCTCGGGGCCGAAGTAGGCGGTGTCCGCGATGCCGGTGGACTTGAGGTACTTCTCCGCCTTGATGGCGATGTTGCGCGGGATCTCGCCCGTAGGCTTCCTTGGTGATCGGGTCGACGATGTTGCAGACCAGGCTCAGGGTCGGATCCTTCATGAACGGATCCATGACCGCCGTGGTCGCGTCAGGCATCACCAGCATGTCCGAGGCGTGGATCTCCGCCCAGCCGCGGATGGACGAACCGTCGAACCCCAGCCCCTCCTCGAAGATCTCCTCCTTCAGCTCCGGGAGCGGGATGGTGAAGTGCTGCCACAACCCGACGAAGTCCATGAACTTGAGGTCCACCATCACCGCGCCGCGGTCCTTGGCGAGCCCCAGGACGTCCTTTGGTTTCATGCGCCCTCCTGGCGGCATTCGAAAACGTGTGCTGGCGGATAAAGCCCCAGACTCTGACAAAAGGGAATGGGACAGGAGCCCCCAGGAACGGCGGGGCCTTAAGCTGTTCTGCTCCGCATTGAAACGCGGACCGCACCTGCCTACGCTTGGGGACTGCGAGCCGCCATGGCCGAGCCGCTTTCCGACCGCGCCCGCGACGTTCTGCACGCGATCATCCGCGAGTACATCTCCATGGGTGGTCCGGTGGGGAGCCAGCAGCTGGCGCGGACCAGCGGCTTCGAGGTCTCCTCCGCCACGCTCCGCAACGTGATGGCCGATCTGGAGGAGCTCGGATACCTCGAGAAGCCGCACACCTCGGCTGGCCGGATTCCAACGGACCGTGCCTATCGCTTCTACGTGGACACGCTCATCCGCCTCCGCGACCCCAACCCACGCGACCGCGAGCTCATCCAGCGCGGTATCCCCACCAGCGGGACGCCCCTCGAGGAGTCGCTCCAGGAGGCCGGGCGCATCCTCCACTTCCTGACCCGTCACGCCGGCGTGGTGGTGACGCCACGTCCAACCTCCGGGACGTTCCATCGCATCGAGTTCGTCCGTCTCCGCGAGGGGCGGGTGCTGGCCATCCTGGTCGACCAGGACGGCCAGGTGCACAACCGTCCGGTGGCACTGGACTTCGAGATGTCGGCCGAGGATCTGGTCCGGGCGTCCAACTACCTCAGCGAGCTGCTGGAGAAGCTCCCCCTGGAGCAGGTGCGGGGTCGCATCGAGCAGGAGCTGGCCCAGGACCAGGCCGCCTACGACCAGCTGGTGGCCAAGGCCCTGAGGCTGGGTCTGCTCGCCACCGGCTCGCCGCCCGCCGAGAAGGTGTTCATCGAGGGGACGGGAAGCTTCCTGGAGGCGCCGGAGTTCGCGGACGTCGAGCGGATGAAGGCCCTGTTCCGCACCCTGGAGGAGAAGACGCGGCTGCTGGCGCTGCTGGACCGTGTGCAGCGCGCGCGGGAGATGCAAATCTTCATCGGCCATGAGAGCGACCTCTCTCCCGGCGGCGACGTATCGCTGGTGGCCACCCCCTACGGACCGGCGGACCGCTCGCTCGGGACGGTGGGGGTCATCGGGCCGACGCGGATGAACTACCAGCGCGTCATCCCCCTGGTGCAGTTCACCGCCCAGGTCCTCTCGTCGGCCCTGGAGCCCTGAGGAGCACGCGCTGGACGCAACCCTTCCAAGGCCCGAGCCACGGTTCCGGCTCCCGGCGATCCTCTTCGGCTGCACGCTGGTGACGGTCTTCGGCACCTTCCTGCTCACCCAGACCGGCGTCTGGACGGAAGCGGGAGCGGTCCAGATCAGCACCCGCGCGCTGGTGAGCTCGCTGGAGTTCACCGTGGCGGCGCTGAGCATCCTCGGCGCGCACGAGTTCGGGCACTATGTGCTCGCCCGCCGTCACGGGGTGAGCACCAGCCTGCCGTACTTCATCCCCCTTCCCCTGCTGGGGTTCGGAACGCTCGGGGCGGTCATCCGGGTCCGGGACCGCATTCCCTCGCGGAACGCCCTGGTCGACATCGGCGCGGCCGGCCCGCTCGCCGGGTTCGTGGTGTGCCTGCCCTTTCTCGCCTGGGGATACGCGCACTCACGCCTCGTCCAGCTGCCGCCCACCGGGTCCATGGTGCTGGGCCCCATGTCGCTCTGGAGCGTCCTCCACCATGGTCTGCCCCGACTGGACATGCTGATCTACGGGGACAACCTCCTCCTCCGGCTGTTCGAGCGGGCGTTCCTTGGCCCGCTCCCCGCCGGAGTGGGCGTGGACCCGCATCCCTTCGTCCTCGCCGGCTGGCTGGGGACGCTGGTCACGATGCTGAACCTCTTTCCCATCGGGCAGCTCGACGCGGGCCACCTGACCTATGCCGTGTTCGGGAAGCGGGCCCGGACCATTGGCCGGTGTGCCCTGGCGTTCCTGGCTGCGCTCACGGTGCTGGTCTCCGTCACCTGGCTTGCCTGGCTGTTGGTGGTGGCGCTGGTGGTCGGCGTCCGGCACCCCCCGGTGACCGTTCCGGACGAGCCTCTGGGCGCTGGACGTGGGTGGTTGTGCGTGGCCACCCTCGCCGTGGCCGTGCTCTGTTTCCTGCCGGCACCGTTCGCCGGACTCCTCTAGACCCGCCGCTGTCCTCTAGACTGCTCGCCGAACGCCAGGTGTCGAACGCCGGGCGTCCCCTCCCCGATGAAAGTTCTCTGTCCTTCCTGCGAGCGCCTCGTCGAGCTGGTCAATCTCCGGGTCGAGCGGGGTGGGCTGATCGCGCGCTGCCCGGCGTGCGGGGCCGAGCAGCGGCAGCAGCTGCCCGCCCGGCCGGTGACGGTGCCCTCGGCCAAGGCGGGGAAGAGCGCCGGGAGCAAGGACGCTCCCCGCGCCGTTCTGGACCCTGCACCGGCCGACGAGGACGAGAACGACGAAGGACCCACCATCATCCTCCTGACGCCGTCGTCGGACGCCATGCCCCTGGCGGTCGCGCCCCCGGGAACGTCCGCGCCGCCCAAGCCGGCCGAGGTGGCACGCTTCGACTCCCCGGCGAAGCCTCCGGCCATCGCGCCGGTCACCGTGGTCGAGACGGCACCCCCGCCCCGGCGGGTGGTGGACGCCGAGTTCGCGCAGCTCCTGAACCAGCTGGGCGACGTGCACCCGCCCACGCCGCCGCCCCAGGCGCTGCGACCCCGGAACACCGGCGCCAACGCGGTGGTGCTCCCGCCGCAGCCGGGTGTCGCCCGCGGCTCGACCATCCAGATTCCCCCGGGCCACTGTCCCAAGTGCATCACCCCCCGGAACCGCGAGGCGCTCATCTGCCCGGCGTGCGGTCTGGTCTTCGCCAACTTCCGCGCCGAGGAGCACCAGCCGTCGGCGGCGCTCGAGTCGGCGTGGCGCGGGCTGGAGGAGCGCTGGGCCCGGCAGGACGAGCACGAGAAGTTCCTCCAGCTGGCCTTCAACATGGACGAGCTGGCGAAGGCCGGACGGCTGTACCGCATCCGGCTGGCGGCCACGCCCGACGATGCGCAGGCCAAGGTGGCGCTCGACGTGATGGTGCGGATGGCGTCCACGGCCGCGGCAGCCGCGGCGAAGACCGACCCGGCCGAGCTGCAGCGGAACCGGCGCAAGGTGCTGGCGGTCAGCGCGATGCTCTTCTTCGTGATTCCCATCGCCGCGCTGCTGGTCAACTTCCTGCTGAAAGCCCACTGAGTGCTCCGGCCCGGGCGCCCTGACCGCTGCGGCGGCCAATCCTCTCGCTGCGACGCGCAGCCTCGCCGCTCCGCTGCTCGACGGACCTCGAGGTACGCCTCCGCGGCTCGCTCCTCGTGTGCGCCGTCTCGCGTCGGTCTCGGCCACCTCGCCCTCCTCACGGCACCCGGGTCGGAGCACTAGGTGGACGAGATCGCCGAGGTCCTGGGCCCGGGCGGCCGACTCTCGCGTGCGCTGGCCGGGTACGAGCACCGCCCAGAGCAGCTCACCCTGGCGCGCGAGGTGGCCCGGGCCTTCGGCGAGCGGCGAATGCTGGTGGCGGAGGCGGGCACCGGAACCGGCAAGACGCTGGCCTATCTCGTTCCCGCCATCCTGAGCGGGCGCCGGGTGGTCATCTCCACCGCCACCAAGAACCTTCAGGATCAGCTGTTCCACAAGGACCTGCCGCTGGTGCGCGACGTGCTCGACCTCCCGGTCCGGGCGACTCTGGTGAAGGGCCGGGCCAACTACCTGTGCCTCCACCGGCTGGAGCGGGCGAGGACCGGGGCGCTGCTCGACTCGCGCGAGGACGCCGAGGCGTTCGGGATGCTGCTCCGCTGGGCCGAGCGCACCCAGACCGGAGATCGGGCCGAGCTGATGCTCCCGGAGGGGTTCTCCGGCTGGCGCCAGGTGTCGACCACGCCCGAGGGATGCCTGGGGACGCGGTGCCCGCAGCACGCGGCGTGCTTCGTTACCCGGCTCCGGGAGCAGGCCGAGGAGTCCGAGCTGGTGGTGGTGAACCACGCGCTGTTCTTCGCCGACCTGGTGGTGCGCACCGGACGCGGCAACGGCGAGGGGGTGCTCCCGCGCTACGAGGCGGTCATCTTCGACGAGGCGCACGGCCTCGAGGACGCGGCCACCGAGTTCTTCGGGACCACGGTGAGCAGCCACCGCTTCGAGGAGCTCGCCCGGGACGCCCAGGCGGCGCTCCCGCCGGAGGACGCCCGGGCCGGGGTGCTCTCGGCGCTGGCGGTCAAGGTACGGGCCCAGGCCGAGGCGCTCTGGGCCGCGGCGCCGCGCGCGGTGGGGATGACCGAGGAGGGCACGGTCCGGCTCACCTCCCGCGCCCTGGCCCCGCTCTCGCGACAGATGGAGGGGGTGCTCGAGGGCCTGGGCGCCCTGGGCGGGTTCGCCTCGGGGCATGAGGAGCCGGATCTCCTGGCGGTGGCACGACGGTCCGCGGAGCTCGGCGCGGAGCTCGACTTCGTGCGCCGGGCGGACGCGCCGGACCACGTGTACTGGGCCGAGGGCCGTGGCCGGGGACTCTTCTTTCGCGCGGCGCCCATCTCGGTTGCCGAGGCGATGCGCGAGCGGCTGTACGGGGCGGTGGACACGGTGGTCTTCACCTCGGCGACGCTCCGGACCGGCAACTCGTTCGACTACTTCTGCCGCCAGGTGGGGCTGCTCGACGCCGAGGGAGAGGCGGTGGCGCCGCTCACCCAGCTCGCCGTCCCGTCGTCCTTCGACTATGCGCGGCAGTCGGCGCTGTACCTGCCGACCGCGCTCCCCGAGCCGCGCGAGCCGGGGTTCGCCGAGGCGGTGGCGGAGGAGATCGCGCGGCTGGTGGAGATCACCCAGGGGCGTGCCTTCGCGCTCTTCACCTCGCTCCGGAACATGGAGCGGGTCCACGCCCTTCTCTCCGGGCGGCTCCCGTACCCGATGCTGCTCCAGGGCGAGGCGCCGAAACCGGTGCTGCTGGATGCGTTCCAGTCGACGCCCAGCGTGCTCTTCGCCTCGGCGAGCTTCTGGGAGGGTGTGGACGTCCCCGGGGATGCGCTCTCCCTGGTGGTGCTCGACAAGCTCCCCTTCGCCTCGCCCACGCACCCGGTGGTGGCCGCACGGATCGAGGCGCTGGAGGAGGCGGGTCGCGAGCCGTTCTCCAGCTACCAGCTGCCAGAGGCGGCGCTGGCGCTCCGACAGGGGTTCGGGAGGCTGATCCGGACTCGGACCGACCGGGGCATCGTGGCGCTCCTCGACGTGCGCGTGGGCCGCAAGGCGTACGGGCGGCAGCTGCTGGCGGGGCTGCCGCCGGCCCGGCGGTTCAAGGAGCTCGGCCCGCTGGCGGAGTGGTTCCGGAGCGGCGAGGCGAGCGCGCGCGTCCAGAGGGACTCGCACCAGGAGTCGTGACCGGCCATCCGCTCAGAGGGAGGCGCCGGTCGACGGCCTCCAGCTCTTGTCCTTGAGCTCGACCATGCAGATGCGGGCTCCCTCGGGGCCGATGTTCTGGGCGGCGTGCCAGCCGCCCTCGAACCACGCGACCTCGCCCGCCTTCCTGTCCGCGAAGGTGGTCGTGCCGTCCTCCTTCCGGGTGCTGACCCGGCGTCGGAGAACCCGAGCCCGAGGAGGAGCGCGCTTCCTCGGGGTCGACTGAACCAGACGAGACGGGGCCGTGCAAGCCGGCGACTCGCCGGCGGCGCGCCGCGCCTCGAGGGCCGTCCGCAGCTCAGGACGCCCGAACGCCTGGCGCGCCATGGGCGAGTCCAGGTCGAGCGAGGGGTGTCGGCGGGGAGCTTCAGCGCGCCGCGGCCCGCAGCCCCCCGGCGGGGAACAGCTCGGGCGACTCGAGGTGCACCAGGGGGATGTCCAAGGTGCACAGCAGCCCGGCGTTCTCGTGCTCCACCCGGAGCACGTGGTCCTTCGGGTACAGGTGCTCCAGCCGCTGGCGGAGATGGGCCAGCCGGTCCGCCGCCTCGGTGACCTCCACCCCAGGCTGGGCGGTGGCCAGCTGATGAAGGCGAATTCCCAGCCGCTCGCCGGCCACCATCGCCGACAGCTCGAGCGCACCCTCCCACGGGGAGGCGGGCAGCTCGGCGAGCTGGAACAGCGCCAGCGACGGCACCTCCGCGGTCAGCGTCTCGGGCGGGATGTCCACCCGGGTCCGCAGCCGCCCCGGCGCGCGGATCTGCTGCAGGGCGAGGTACGCCTGCAGGAACTCCAGCTCCTGGCGCAGCGAGACCCGCTCCTGCCCCAGCGTGGCCAGGGTCAGCCGGAGCACGTCGCTCAGCCGGGCGAGCATCTGCACCGCCTGGGTCGAGGCCCCGGAGCGAACGAACTCGGCGGTGCTCCGGAGCGTGTCCTCGATGAGCTGCGGATGGAGCTGGACCCGCACCGCGTCGAGCTCGGCCCGCGCCAGCTCCGCCTCGAGGCGCGCCGCCCCGAGCGCTTCCAGCCGGAGCCGTCGCCGGAGCTCGATGGTGCCCAGGATGCCGACGATGGCGAGATAGTTGATCCCCGGCCCGACGAATCCGCGGAACCCCACGAGGAACATCCGCCCGATGGGCAGCTTCCGCAGCGTCTTCGGGCCGGTGAAGCGGGTGATCACCGCCCGGCCCGCGTTGTAATAGACCATCGTTCCGAGGAATCCCCCGACCAGGGCTGCGAGCAGCACCAGCGGGCGCGCCCGGGTCGAGACCAACCGCCGGACCGGATCGGCCACCACCGCCACCACCGGAACCCAGAGCAGCCACGAGAAGAGACCGAGCAGCCCATAATCCGAACGGGACTCCGGTCCCATCACCAGCCGCATCTGCAGCGACTCGAGCAACGCCAGGACCAGCGCCCCGGCCACGGCGAGGGCCCACCATTGCGGGCGCGACCACCGCGGGCGGGCTGCCCTGCCGCTGGCCTCGGTGGGAGTCACCCGTCCTTCCTACCGCAGATGACGAATCCGGGCCTGTTGGCTCCGCGCCACCGGGAGCTCGGCCCCCGTCGCCAGGACGGCGACCAGCCCGCCGCTCCCGGTGCGCCGCAGCTCGCGCAGCACCCGTCGGTTGACGATGGCTGTCCGATGGATGCGGACGAAGCGCATCGGGTCCAGGCGGGCCTCGAGCGCCGCCATCGACTCGCGGTGCAGGTACGTCCGGGCCCCCACGTGAAGCTCGACGTAGTAGTCCGCCGACTCGATCCAGTCGATCTCCTCGGCCTCGAGGAAGATGATCCGCCCGCGGTCGCGCACCACGATGCGGGAGGACGCGGCCGGCACCAGGCCCGCCTCCACCGCCTTGGCCCGGAGCTGCTCGCCGATCCGCGCTGCCTCCTCGCGCGACAGCTGCTCCTTGGCCCGGGCGAGCGTCTCGCGAAACCGGGAGTCCTCGTAGGGTTTGAGCAGGTAGTCGAAGGCGTGCACCCGGAAGGCCTCCAGCGCGTACTGGTCGTAGGCGGTCACGAAGACCACCATCGGCAGGGGAGCCTCGGCCCGCGCCAGCACCTCGAAGCCGCTCCCGCCCGGCATCTGCACGTCGAGGAAGCAGAGCTGCGGATGGGTCCGCGCCAGCAGCGCCACCGCCTCGTCCCCGCTCCCCGCCTCGCCGACGACCTCCACTCCTGGATCCTCCCCCAGGAGCATCCGCAGACCCTCTCGGGCCAGCGGCTCGTCGTCCACCACCGCCACCGTCACTGGCTCAGGCACGCACCACCTCCGGACCACGGAAAGGAATCTCCAGCAACGACTCGACGCCGCCCTCGACCCGATTGGCCACGTGGAAATGGTGGCGGCCGGGGTAGAGGTGCTGCAACCGGGCGCGCACGTTCCGCAGGCCCACGCCTCCGGGGGACTCGGCGCCCGGCGCGAGGCCCACGCCGGTGTCCCGGACGCAGAGCACGAGCTGCTCGCCCTCGCGGGCCGCAGCGACCTCCACCGAGCCGCCGGCGATGGAGGGAGCGATGCCGTGCCGCACGGCGTTCTCCGCCAGGGGCTGCAGGACCAGGCTGGGGACCCGCGCCTCCAGCGTCTCGGGGGCGATGCGCATCTCGATCCTCAGCCGGTCGGGGAAGCGGATCTGCTGCAGGCTCAGGTAACGCTCGAGGAAGTCCAGTTCCTGCCGGAGCGGAACCTCCTGCTGGCCCACGGTGGCCAGAGCCAGCCGGAGCAGGTCGCTCAGGCCGGCGATCATCCGCACCGCGGTCTCCCCCTCGCCCTTCCGGACCAGCATCGAGATGGCGTTCAGGGTGTTGAAGAGAAAGTGGGGATGGAGCTGGACCCGGAGCGCGTCCAGCTCCGCCTTGGCCAGCTCGGCGTGAAGCCGGGCGCCGGCCAGCTCCTGCGCCCGCAGCTTTCGCCGGAGGTCGATGGCCAGGAGCACCCCCACCGTCATGACGTAGACCAGCGTGTCCAGGAAGGCGCTGCCCTGGACCTGGGCCATCCAGGCCGCGCCCAGCGAAAGCCGCTGCATGCTGAATGGCCCGGCGACCCGGGTCAGCAGCGCCAGACACCCTTCCTGGAAGAAGACGAAGAAGCCACAGGTCGCGACGTGCACGACCCCCACCCGCCACGCCCCATGGCGCTCCACAGTGACCCGGCGCACGAGCCAGGCCAGCACCGGCGTCAGGAATGCCCAGATGACCCAGCCCGCGTAGAAGTACAGGAACCGGTGGTTTCCCCAGGCCGTCACCTCCTGCTCCCACGACTTGGACTGCAGCCCCACGGCGACGCCGGGGATGGACCAGAGGAGGACGAGGCCGGCGAACCGGCGCAAGGACGCGAGCATGGGCAGACCGCCGGGGAAGAACGAGCGGTTGTACGGACGATTCCGTCGGCACCCCTGAAGCTGCAGCCAAGACCACCGGGACAGCAGCGGACGGCGGGGCCACGTTTTCCGGGAACCCCCCGGCGGCTCAGAGCTCCCGGGACATGAGAAGCCGGAGTTTCCCGGACTTCTTGCTTACCACGGTCGCCACGGTGGTGAACCCCGCCTTCCGGTAGAAGGCGACTGCCGGCGCGTTCGCTGGATCTACCCGGAGCGCCAGGGTTTTTCGGTACATGTCCCGGGCGATTCCCAGGGCGTGGTCGAGGAGCGCCATCCCCACGCCGCGGTGCCGGAGCTCGGGCTTGACCACGATGTTCCGCATGTAGGCGGCGCCGGCGACGGGGCCGTCCCGCTCCACCGTGACGTAGCCCACGATCTGGCCTTGGAGCCGCGCCACGTAGACGAACGGGCGCAGCTGGGTGAGCGCCTGGAGCGACTCGTCGGGGGTCTCGCCTCGCTTGGCCCAGGGCTCCGAGGTGCCGCGGAGCGCCGCCACCGGCTGGAGCTCCGAGTCGCCCAGGGGACCGAACTTGAGGGCGGCCGGCAGGTCGGCCGGGAGGCTGGCGATATCGAGCGGCGGCAAGCTCATCTGCTCTGGGACTGTCTCCACCCGCTTCATCGTCATCTCCGCCACCCCCTCGTACCTCCGATGGATCCTAACCCCAGGGTTTGCATCCGTGCACCTTCCGAAACCACGGCCCATCTGTGGGCTTTGGTCGTACGGGGGCTCCGTTCTCGACGTATGGCGGCCTCCTGTATTCTCCGGGGCTGACTCCCGCCGCGGCGCCCCCACGGCGCGGCCAGGGCGTCGCCCTCGTGCAACTCAACCACGCCCAGCGCGAACTGACGGTCAAGGTCGTCTACTACGGGCCCGGTCTGTCCGGAAAAACGACGAACCTCCAGATGATCCACGCTCGCACCGCGAGCGAGGGGCGGGGAAAGCTCCTGACGGTCGAGACGCACGACGACCGCACCCTGTTCTTCGATCTGCTCCCGGTCTTCTTCCACACCAAGAACGGCTACACCGTGAAGGTGAAGCTGTTCACGGTTCCGGGCCAGGTCATCCACAACGCCACCCGCCGCGTCGTGCTGCAGAACGCCGATGCGGTGGCCTTCATCGCCGACAGCCGGCGGAGCGCGGGTCAGGAGAACAACCAGTACTGGGCCAACCTCCAGGACAACATGCGGGAGAACGGGCTCAACGCGGCCCAGGTCCCGATCGTGATCCAGTTCAACAAGCGGGACCTGCCGGACACCAAGAGCGACGCAGAGCTCGAGGAGACGCGGGCCCGCGGCAGGGAGCCGGTGATCGGCGCGGTGGCGATCCGCGGCGAGGGGGTGCTGGAGACGCTCTACTCCGTGCTCCAGCTCGCCTACCGCAAGATGGACGAGCAGGCCGGGCTGAGCCGGAACATCGGGCTCGCCGAGTCCGAGTTCCTCAAGCTCATCTTCGCCCGCATGGACACCGGCGGGACGAAGATCGGCGAGTGGCTGGCCAACGGGGAAGGCCCGCGGTGAGCGACGGCGGCGACAGCGGCCGGCCGGGTCCGCCGGGCGACCAGACCCCGTGGCTGGAACAGCGGCCGGTGTCGGTGCTCGAGCGCCGCCTCACGCTCGCCGACATGCTCGACACCAGCACCTTCGCCGAGCTGGTGAAGAGCTTTGCCGAGCTCTACAAGCTGGGGGTCAAGGTCTTCGACGAGAAGGGGAACCGGCTCGCGGACATCAAGAGCGGTAACGGCGACTTCTGCGGCTACGTCTTCTCCTTCGCCGACGGGAAGCGCTGCTGCACCCAGACCGTGGCCCGGGTGAAGGACGGGCCCCTGGCCACCACCCAGAACGCGCGCGCCCCGCAGTCGCCCGCGGGCACCAAGCTGCACGGGATGATCGCCGTGCCCTGCTTCACCGGGCTCCGGTATCTGGTGCTCCCCATCCTCTGGGAGGGCGACGTGCTGGGCCGGGTGGTGTTCGGGCCGTTCGTGCCCGAGGAGCTGGGCGAGCTGCCCCCGACGCTCACCGACCTGACCCCGGGCATCGACCTCGCCCAGGCCCACAGCTACCTGGCGAAGATCCGCCGAGCGCCCGAGTCCACCATCGTCAAGGTGCTGCTCCACTTCGCGCAGCTGCTGGAGACCCTGGTGGCCGCCGGACAGAAGACGTTCCTCACCAGCCAGGTGCACATCGAGGCCACGCTGGAGAGCAACCGCGACCTCGAGGCCCAGAACAAGCGCCTGGAGCAGATGAACGTCCAGCTGAAGGACATGGACCGGCTGAAGTCGAGCTTCCTGGCCACGGTGAGCCACGAGCTGCGCACGCCGCTCACCTCGATCATCGGCTACTCGGAGATGCTCTCCGAGGGGCTGGTGGGCACGCTCAACCAGGAGCAGACCGAGTACGTGCGGACGATCATGGACAAGGGGGACACCCTCCTGAAGCTCATCTCGTCGATCCTCGACGTCACGCAGATCGAGGCCGGGAAGGTGCGCCTCACCTTCGAGCCGGTGAACGTGGGCGATCTCGTCTCCTCGGCGCTGTCCAGCATCAAGCCCCAGGCGCAGAAGAAGGGCCTCACCGTCGACCTGAAGCTCCCGGCGCGCGCGGTGGAGGTGCGGGCCGATCGAGAGAAGCTGCGCCAGGTGATGGTGAACCTCCTCTCCAACGCGGTGAAGTTCACCCCCAAGGGCGGCTGGGTGCAGGTGCTGGTGACCGAGGTGAAGTTCCAGCCGGAGCTGGAAACCCAGGGCTGGCACTTCGTGGTCCAGGACTCGGGGGTGGGCATCCCGGCCGACCAGCTGGACAAGATCTTCCAGAGCTTCTACCAGGTGGACAACTCGAGCACGCGCGAGTTCGGTGGCGCGGGGCTCGGCCTGGCGATCGTGAAGAGCTACGTCGAGGGCCACGGCGGGGTGGTGCGCGTGCAGAGCGAGGTCGCTCAGGGGTCCCGATTCGAGGTGGTGCTTCCGGTGAGCCCGCCGCCGCCGCGAGCGGTCATCGCCCCGCCGCTGTCCGAGCCGCCTCCTCCGCCTCCCGATCGGTTCTGACGGGGTCTCGCCGACGATGGGCCCGGAGTTCCAGCTCATCGAGACCTTCGTGGCCGCGGCCCGCGCCTCGCCGCGCACACCCGCCGGTCCGGGGGACGATGCCGCGGTGCTGCCGCGTGGCCGGGGCGAGACCTGCGTGACGGTGGACGCGGTGGTCGAGGGCGTGCACTTCCAACGCGCGAGCAGCCGCCTCGAGGACGTGGGGCACAAGTCGCTGGCGGTGAACCTCTCCGACCTCGCGGCGATGGGAGCGAGGCCCCGCTGGGCGCTGGTGGCGCTGGGCGTTCCGCGCGGCTTCGCGCTCCGGGAGGCGCGGGCGCTCGGGGCGGGGTTCGGCGCGCTCGCCCGGGCGACCGGCACCGCGCTGGTGGGTGGCAACGTGACCCGTGCGCCGGGGCTGTCGCTGACCGTCACCGTCGGTGGAGAGGTTCCCCCTGGGCGCGCCCTGCTCCGCTCGGGAGCCCGTCCCGGCGAGGTGGTGTGGGTGTCCGGCACGCTCGGGGACGCCCGGCTCGGCCTGGCGTTGCTGGAACGCCCCGCGGGGCCCGAGGCCCGGAGGTTGCGGCGTGCGCCGACCCTCGCCCGTGCGGCGATGGCCCGGCAGCGGCGGCCCTCGGCGCGGCTCGCGCTCGGAGCGGGGCTCGTCGGCCTCGCATCCTCATGCATCGACCTGAGCGACGGGCTGGTGCAGGACGCCGGGCACGTCGCGGCGGCGAGCCGGGTCGCGATGTACCTCGTGCCGGAGGCGCTGCCGTGCTCGGTCGCGCTCGAGGCCGCGGTTCCGGACGCGGAGGAACGCCTCCGGCTGGCCGCGGCCGGTGGAGAGGACTACGAGCTGCTCTTCACCGCGCCACCCCACCGGCGGTCCGCCATCCTCCGACTCGCCCGCCGGCTCGGCCTGCGCCTCACGCCCATCGGCGAGGTCCGTCGTGGCCGGGGCGTCCGGGTGAGGGGCGCCCGGCCGGAGAGCCTCGGCGGCTTCGACCACCTCGCCTGAGCCGCCGCTCGTCAGGTCGCTCGCTCAGCAAACGTGGAAGCGCCAGGCTCCGCGCAAGCGCTGGTCAAGTGTGCGCAACGACAAGGATTTCAGAGGTGCCAGACACCTCGTTACGGACACCTCGTTACGGGCACGGCTACCTCGCGACGGCACCGCGTTCCGGTGGGCCTCCGGTGCAGGACAGGGTCCGTGGGGGCGTCTCCGCCGCCCTCACCCGGCCCGCCGCTTCTGCTCCCGTCGAGGAACCCGGCGACTAAGCTTCGCCGGCGTGAAATACCTGGTGACCGGCGGGGCGGGCTTCATCGGCTGTAACGCAGCACGGCGGTGGATGGAGCGCGGACATGAGGTGGTGGTCCTCGACGACCTCTCGCGCCGCGGGGCGGAGAGCAACCTCACCTGGCTGAAGACCCAGGGCCGCTTCGCCTTCGAGCGCGTCGACATCCGCGACCCCGGGGCGCTCGACGCCGCCCTCGCCCGTCACCGCGACACGCAGGTGGTCCTCCACCTCGCCGCGCAGGTGGCGGTCACCACGTCGGTGAGCGAGCCGCGCCACGACTTCGAGGTGAACGCGCTCGGGACCTTCAACCTGCTCGAGGCGGCGCGCCGCCACATCCGGTCCGCCGCGTTCCTCTACGCGTCGACCAACAAGGTCTACGGCGGTCTCGAGCACGTGGGCGTCGAGCAGCGGCAGGGCCGGTATGCCTTCCGCGACCGGCCGCACGGCATCTCCGAGACCGAGCCGCTCGACTTCCACTCGCCCTACGGCTGCAGCAAGGGCGCCGCCGACCAGTACGTCAGGGATTACGCGCGCATCTACGGCCTGCGCACCGTGGTGTTCCGGCAGTCGTGCATCTACGGGTGGCGCCAGTTCGGCGTCGAGGACCAGGGCTGGGTGGCCTGGTTCACCATCGCCGCGGTCACCGGAAAGCCGGTCACCATCTACGGGGACGGACGCCAGGTGCGCGATCTCCTGTTCGTCGACGACCTCTGCGACGCGTACGACGCCGCAGTCGAGCGGATCGACCGGGCCAGCGGCCAGGTCTTCAACCTCGGAGGTGGCCCGGAGAACACGCTGTCGCTCCTCGAGCTGGTGGAGCAGCTGGATCGACTCGTCGGCCGCCCGCTCCGCCCGGCATTCGCCGACTGGCGCCCGGGGGACCAGCCGGTCTTCATCGCCGACGTCTCCCGCGCCGAAGAGACCCTCGGATGGCGTCCACGCACCGGCGTGACCGAAGGGGTCCGCCTGCTCGCCGGCTGGGTCCAGGAAAACCGAGAGCTCTTCGACTGAGGACCCTCCCCTCCGTGTGGGGAGGGGTGTTCCCCGGCGTACGCCCAGCGTCCGGAATGTGAAATCCGGTCCGTCCTACGCCAGAATCGCCCGCCGAATGGCCCTGGTGCCCCCGCCGACCCGCAACGGAGCGGTCCGCCGCTCCGTGCTGGACGAATTTCCTGCAGTCCGGACGAGCCGGCGCCCCGCCCCGGTCCGCAAGCTGGCGACGGTCCTCGACGAGCGGAGCCAGCCGGTGTCGCTGTCGCTGCAGACCAAGATCCTGGTCTCGCACTTCCTGCTGGCGATGGTGCTGGTGGGCGCCCTCCACCTGGTCCGCAATGCCAGCTGGCCGCTCCAGGCGCTGGCCGCCGCGGGGCTCACCCTGGTCCTCGCGCTCCTGCTGCCGGCGGTGCTGGCCCGCGTCTCGCGCCTGCGCTCGCTGAGCCGGAGCGCGCTCGACATCTCGCGCGGCGACCTGGTCTCGCCGGTGTCCACCGACCCGAGCCTCGGGCGCGACGAGATCGACGAGCTCACCACCGCCATCGGCAACATGCAGGAGAACCTGCGCGAGCTGGTGGGCCACATTCAGCACACCGCGGCCAGCGTGGCCGACTCGGCCAACGAGCTGCAGCGTTCGGCCGAGAACGTCAACGCCGCCACCACCGAGGTCGGCACCTCCATCCGGAAGATCGCCCTCGGCGCCGGCACCCAGTCGGACCTGGTCGCCAAGGCCCAGAAGGTCATCGGGGAGATGGCGGGCAGCATCCAGCGCACCGCGCTCTCCGCCGAGGACGCCGCGCTCGCCGCCGGCGAGACCTCGGTGGCCGCCGAGCAGGGCAGCAAGGCGGCCCGTCTGGCCGGCGAGAAGGTGAACAAGGTCTTCAGCCGGGTGGAGAGCGCCAGCCACGAGGTCTTCGCCTTCGGGGAGAAGACCCAGGAGATCTCCAAGATCGTGGACGTCATCACCCAGGTGGCCCAGCAGACGAACCTCCTGGCCCTCAACGCCACCATCGAGGCCGCCCGGGCCGGCGAGTACGGCCGCGGCTTCGCGGTGGTGGCCGACGAGGTGCGAAAGCTCGCCGAGTCCGCGGGAAAGAGCGCCGAGCAGATCAGCAAGCTCGCCCGTGACATCTCCGGCCAGTCCACCGCGGTGGTCTCGGCGATGAAGCAGGGCATCGAGGAGCTCAGCGAGGGCCGCGAGGATCTCGGCACCATCGTCCGCTCGATGGGCAGCATCACCGACACCGCCCGCAAGGGTGCGGAAAAGGTTCACCTCATCAGCCAGAGCGCCCGCGAGCAGCTGGCCGGCAGCGAGGAGATGGTGAAGGCGGTGGGGGAGATCTCCGAGGTGGCGGAGGCCAACGCCAGCTCCACCGAGGCCGCCAGCGGCATCATCGAGGACCAGACCGCCGCGGTGGCCCGCATGACCTCCGCAGCGCAGGAGCTGAACAACCTCAGCCTCGAGCTGCAGAGCGTGGTCCGCCGCTTCCGGCTCGGGTCGTGAGCGGTTCCGGCAGCTCGGCGCCGCGAGGTGGGACGGCATCCGACCGCGGGCCCGTCCAGCACGTCGTCTTCCTGGTGGACTCCGCGCGCTACGCCCTGCCGCTGAGCGCGGTGAGCCAGGTGGTGGTCCTGCCGGAAGGACTGGTGCGGGTGCCGCGGGCGCCCGCCCCGGTGCTGGGGGTGGTGAACCTCCGTGGACGGGTGGTCACGGTGGTCGACTTCCCGCTGCTCCTCGACCTGCCCCGCCCGGTGCAGCCCCAGCGCAAGCTGATCCTCCTCGAGCGGGGACGGCGCGACCTGGCGCTCAGCGTCACCGACGTCGAGGGCTTCGAGACCGTGGACAAGGTGTCAACGCAGCCACGCGAGTCACGTGCCCCGGTGCGAGGGGTGACCCGGGTCAAGGGTGTGGCGGTGACGGTGCTGGACGCGGATGCGCTCGACGTCGCGGTGACACACCTCTTCGACCGCGGCTAACATCTCGCAGGACCGCAGTCCCCCCCGGACCATGCCGAAGCGAGTGCTGATCGTCGACGACGCGGTGTTCATGCGGAACATGATCCGCGACATCTTCAGCTCCGGTGGGTACGAGGTGGTGGGCGAGGCCGCCCACGGCATCGAGGCCATCGAGAAGTACCGGACCCTGAAGCCCGACCTCACCACGATGGACATCGTGATGCCGTACAAGAGCGGCATCGAGGCCACCCGGGAGATCGTCAAGGGGGACCCGAAGGCGGTGGTGGTGATCTGCTCCGCGCTCGGTCAGGAGTCGCTGGTGATGGAGGCGATCGAGGCCGGCGCCGCGGACTTCATCGTCAAGCCGTTTCGTGCCGAGGACGTCCTCGCGGTGGTGACGAAAGTCCTGGGCGAGACGCCCAAGGTGTAGCCCTGGCAGCCACGCTCGACATGTCCCGCTACCTCGGGCTCTTCGTGGCCGAGGCCTCCGAGCACCTCGAGGCGCTGGGGCGGGATCTGGTGTCGCTGGAGGGGACTCCGGCCAGCGAGACGGTGGACTCGCTGTTCCGCCACGCCCACTCGGTGAAGGGTATGGCCGCCTCGATGGGCCTCGAGCCCATCGCCCAGCTCGCGCACCGGGTGGAGGATCTGGTCGACGTGGCCCGCCGGGTCCCCGGGGCTCTGGGGCGCGACCGGGTGGATTTGTTACTGGTCGCCACCGACGCGATGCTCGCCCTGGTCCGGGGCACCGGCGAGGGGAACGTGCCCGCGCCCCAGCCCGAGCTGCTGGGCCGTCTCGGCGAGGCGGTCACCGCGCTCACCGGCGAGGCGCCCCGGCCAACCAAGGTGGCGCGGGTGGACCCGCTGGCGAAGACCCGCGAGCCGCTCGGCACCGGGAGGTTCGAGGTCCGCTTCCGGATTCTCCCTGCCGCGCAGAGCCCGGGGCCGCGGGCCTTCCTGGTCTACAAGAAGCTCACCGGTCTGGGCACGGTGACGCAGCTCCGCCCCCCGCTCGAGGACCTGCGCGCCGGCGCCATCCCCGACGGACGGGTGGCGCTGGTGCTCGAGACCGAGGGTGGCCTGGAGCCCGTGCGCGCGGCCCTGGCGCTGGTCCCGGAGGTCGAGCTGGTCTCCGCCGAGCCGGTCGCCGAGGCGCCGCCGCCGGAACCGCCCGCAGCCGCTGCCGCGGCCGAGCCGGCGCGCACGGTGCGTGTTCGCACCGAGCTCCTTGACGACTTCCTGGAGATGGCCGGGGAGCTGCTCCTGGCCACCGCCCGCCTGCGAGACATCGGCCGCCGCTTCCCCGAGCACGAGCGCCCCGCGCTGGATGAGGGCGTGGACCGGCTGCACGCCCTGGTGAAGGACCTGCACGGCAAGGTGATGGGCGCGCGGATGACGCCGGTGGCGGTGGTGACCGACCAGCTGCCCCGCGCCGCCCGCGACCTCGCCCGCAAGCGTGGCAAGGACGTGGAGGTCACGGTCACCGGGGCGGAGATCGAGATCGACCGCGCCATCCTCGACGCCATCGCCGAGCCGCTGCTCCATCTCTTGCGCAACGCCGTGGACCACGGCATCGAGTCCCCGGATGCACGGGTGGCCGCGGGCAAGCCTCCCCGGGGGCGGCTGGGCATCTCGGTCCGCCGCACCCGCGAACGGGTGGTGCTCGAGCTCGAGGACGACGGTCGGGGCATGGACCCGGAGAAGCTCCGCGCCGCGGCGGTGGCCCGGGGGAAGCTGCGCCCCGAGGCCGCCTCGCGCCTCTCCACCCGCGACGCCCTGCTCCTCGCCTGTCTCCCCGGCGTCTCCACCGCGACCGACGTCGACGACGTGAGCGGGCGCGGTGTGGGCATGGACGCGGTGAAGCGCTCGGTCGAGTCGCTGGGCGGGGCGCTGGAGCTGGACTCGCAGACCGGGCGCGGCACCCGGGTGACGCTGCGACTGCCGCTCACGGTCGCGGTGGTGCAGCTGCTCCTGGTCCGCGCCGGAGGCGAGGTGCTCGGCCTCCCCATCACCAAGGTGCTGGGGGCGGTGGAGCTGTCCGACGCGGCGCTGCACCGCTCGCCGTCCGCGGACCTCCTCTCCTACGGGCAGCAGCTGGTGCCGGCGCACGATCTGGCAGGGCTGCTGGACCTCCCGTCCAAACGAGGACCCGGTTCGCGGCCCTGGGTGGTGATGGAGGGCGAGGAGGGCACGGTGGCCCTCGGGGTGGAGGCGCTGCTCGGACAGGAGGAAGCGGTGCTGAAGGCGCTCTCGCGCCCGCTCGACCGAGTGGCGGGCCTGGCAGGCGTCACCATCCTCGGCAACGGCCGCCCGGTGTTCATCCTCGACGTGCCACGGCTCCTGGCGTGAGGCGCGGTGACCGGGATGCTCGCCCTCGCGGTGCACACCCTCCTCCTCGCCACCCCGGTCCTCTCCGAGGCAGACCTCAAGGTCGCCGAGCGTCTGGCCTGGCGCGCCGGCGTTCCCAAGGGGGCGCTCGAGTCGCTCTCCTCCGACGTCACCGGGGACGGCGTTCCGGACGTGGTGCTCCTCACCCGGACGGCGGACCGGCTGGTCCTCTTCGTCGCCGAGGGTCCGGTGTCGCCCGTCGGCCGCTGGTGGCGCGTGGACCTGCACCGCGGAACGGAGGCGGGGGAGCTCTGCGTGCCGTCCAGCGCGGTCCGCGTCCACGTCGAGGACCACGGCGTCGTCTCCCACGCGCTGGAATGCGACAGGGAACGGACCGGGGCCTGTCCCACTCCGCAGGGCCGGGCCCTGCGCGTCGAGAGTCCCGCCCCCGGCGGTCGCCCGCGCACCGGCGCCACCGCCGAGAGCGCTCCGGCCGCTCGCTGTCCGGCCGTGCACGTCTTCTTCGATGGGAGCGACCTCCGCTCCTGGTCCGGGGTCGGCACCGGGGGACGCTCCCCAAGCGCCAGCATTCCAGCCGACCCGATTGCACCATAGGGTGAGACCCGTGCCCGCCGAGCTCACCGAGCCCCAGGCAGACGCGCTCCGAGAGCTGACCAACGTCGCCGCCGGACACGCTGCCCGTGCGCTCTCCACCCTGCTCAGGGGCGAGAAGTTCGGGCTCTGGCCGCCCCTGGTCCGCCTGCTGGACCACGCGCAGCTCACTGCGCTCCTCGGCGGGCGGGGAGCGCCGCTGACCTCGGTCAGTGCTGAGCTGCGGGGCGACGTGGGCGGTTGGCTGGCGCTGATCTTCACCGAGCCACACGTGCAGACCCTCACCTCGCGGCTGCTGGGGGCCGCGGGCCAGCGGTTCCAGACCCCTGAGGTGGCGCTCCGGGACGCGGCGAATCTGGTGTACGCCGCCGCGCTCGACGCGGTGACCCGGCTGTGCGGGGTGCGCGCGCTGCACTCGGTCCCGGTGGTGGGCGAGGGACCGGCGGAGATGATCGCCCGGATCTGCCTCCCCGGCGAGCATGGCTGGGTGCTGGAGGCCGAGCTGTACGCCTCCCCGCTCTCGGGCCGCTTCCTGCTGCTGCCCGACGAGGCAGGGCTGTCGACGTTCCTCCGCGGCCTCAAGATGGCGTAAGCCACACAGCCTCACGTGGACCCCACCCGGCTCCGGAAGCTCCTCGAGGACGTGAAGCGCGGACGCGCCACCGTGGACGAGGCCGCTCTCGCGCTGGCCGATCTACCCTTCGCCGAGCTGGGCTACGCCACCGTGGACACGCACCGCAGCGTGCGCTTCGGGTTTCCCGAGGTGGTCTACGGCGAAGGAAAGGCCCCCGAGCAGCTCCTGGGCATCGTGGAGGTGCTGGTGCAACGCAGGCAGCCAGTGCTGGTGACCCGGCTCACCGAGGAGAAGGCGGCGCCGCTCCTCGCCCGGTGGCCCAAGGCCCGCTGGCACCCGCAGGCTCGCATCTTCCATCTCCCGCAGGGGCGCCTCCGGGCGGGGCGGGTGGCGGTGGCCTGCGCCGGGACCAGCGACGTCCCGGTGGCCGAGGAGGCCGCGCTCACCGCCGAGGCGATGGGGGCCAACGTCGCCCGGATCTACGACGTGGGGGTGGCCGGGCTGCACCGCCTCCTGAAGCGCCGGAGCGAGATCCAGCAGGCGCACGTCGCGGTGGCGGTCGCGGGGATGGAGGGCGCCCTGGCCTCCGTCGTCGGCGGACTGGTGGGCATCCCGGTGGTGGCGGTGCCGACCAGCGTCGGCTACGGAGCGAACTTCAAGGGGCTCTCGGCTCTCCTCACCATGCTCAACTCCTGTGCCTCCAACGTCGCCGTGGTCAACATCGACAACGGTTTCGGCGCGGGCTTCTACGCGGCGCTGGTCTCGCGCAGCGTCACCCGGACGGGCAGGGGCCGATGAGCGCGTCCACGGTCCTCTACCTCGAGCCGGTGGGCGGCATCGCCGGGGACATGTTCCTCGCCGCGATGCTCGATCTCGGGGTGGACCCGGGCGCGCTGGAGTCCGGGCTGCGCACCCTCGGCCTGGAGGGCTGGGGATTCGAGGCGAGCCGCGCTGTCCGCCAGACGATCGCCGGGGTGCACCTGAACGTCGAGGTCTCGCCCGAGGTTCCGCACGTGCACCGCGGACTGACCGAGATCCTCGGGCGCATCGAGGCCAGCGCGCTCCCGCCGCGGGCGAAGGCCCAGGCCCGCGCGGTGTTCGAGGTGATCGGCCGGGCCGAGGCGAAGATCCACGACGTGCCGCTGGAGTCGGTCCACTTCCACGAGCTGGGCGCGCTGGACAGCATCGTCGACGTCTGCGGCGCGGCCCTGGCCCTGGAGCTGCTCGGGCAACCGGAGTTGGTCTCCGCGCCGCCCCCGCTGGGCAGCGGGATGGTGGAAACGATGCACGGGCGTCTTCCGGTGCCGGTCCCGGCCACCCTGGAGATCCTCCGCGACATGCCCGTGCGCTTCGAGGGGCAGGGCGAGCTGACCACCCCCACCGGCGCGGCGCTGCTGCGCGCCCTGACCCGCGCCGGCCCGCCTCCGCCGATGCGCCTGCTGCGGACCGGCTATGGGCTCGGCCGCCGCGAGCTGCCGGACCGCCCCAACGTGCTCCGTGCCACGCTCGGCATCCCCGTCGAGGCCTCGGCCGGCGAGGTCTGGGAGCTGGCCGTCACCCTGGACGACGCCACCCCTCAGCTGCTCGGGTACCTGGTGGAGACCCTGCTCGCCCACGGTGCGCTGGATGTCTGGGTGGCGCCGGTGACCCTGAAGAAGAGCCGGCCGGGTCACGTGCTCTCGGTCCTGGTGGCCGCAGCCGAACGCGAGCGGGTGGTCCGGCGGCTCCTCCGTGAGTCCCCCACGCTGGGAGTGCGGGCCTGGCCGGTCCAGCGCACGGTGCTCGACCGCACCCACGTGGAGGTGGAGACTGCCCACGGCCCGGTCCGGGTGAAGGTGGGAAGTCTGGGAGGGGAGACGCTGAACGCGGCCCCAGAATACGAGGACGTGCGGGCCCGCGCCGAGGCGGCCGGCGTTCCCTTCAAGCAGGTGTGGGCCGAGGCCCTGGCGGCGTACGCTCGCCGCCGCTGAACGCTCCGGGGTTCCCTGGAGCCTGACGACGGGAGGACGAGATGCCCGAACAGCAGTGGGACGAAAGGCTGCTCGAGTTCGTGAGGAAGACCGGCGAGGACCTCAAGCGCACCGGAGAGGAGCTGCTCGGCGAGGCCCAGCGCACGCTCGACGAGCTGAGGGATCCGGCGCAGGCGGAGCGTCTGAAGGCCCGTGTGGCCGAGCTGCGCACCTGGGCGAAGTCCAAGTTCATCGAGGCGCGGGAGCGGGCCGAGGACGCGCTCGGGGTGGAGCGACCGAAGGTGGCACCCACCCGGTCGGCCAAGACCCGCAGACCGGCGGCCAAGAAGGCCAAGGGCGGCGCCGGGACTACACGGCGCGCCGGCGGAGGCGGCAAGCGGCCAAAGCGCCGTTCACGCTGATCCCGGTCCGCCTCACGTCCGTCACCTGTGTCAGAATCGACGCTTCCGGTGGGCTCCGAGACAGGCAAGTTTTCCGCGGACATCGGCGAGGACGTCATCGCCGCGGCCCTGAAGAGCGTGGACAAGCAGCGCGAGCCCGCGCCCGCCGAGGCGTCCGCGTCACCGGCCGTCGAGGGCGGGAGCGAGGAGCGCGACGCGCTCGCGGCACGGGTCGAGGCGCTCGAGGCCCGCGAGGGCGAACTGTCGACGCAGCTGAACCAGGAGCGGGAGCGCACACTGCGCGCCCTGGCGGACCTGGACAACGCGCGGAAGCGAGCCCAGCGCGAGCGGGAGGAGGTCGTCCGCTTCGGACTGGAACGCGTCTTGAAAGACCTCCTCCCCGTCGTGGACAACCTGGACCGGGCGCTCGACCTCGGCGAGCGGTCCGGCAAGTGGGACGGGCTCGCCGAGGGCGTGCGGATGACACGCAAGCTGCTGGAGGACACGCTGGCCAGGCAAGGGCTCAAGGCGTTCAGCGCGCGGGGCAAGCCGTTCGACCCGAACCTGCACGAGGCGATGGGACACGAGGACCGAGAGGACCTGCCGGTGAACACCGTCAGCACCGAGGTGCTCCGTGGCTTCACCCTCCACGACCGGCTGCTGCGCCCCGCCCTGGTGATGGTCGCCCGTCCACCCACGCCTGCGGTAGAGGTGAACGCCGCGCCGGCGGACGCCGCGGAGCCAGGGGTGGCGGAGCCCGCGCCGCCGTCGTCTGAGACCGGAGCCTCGGAGGGGAACTCGTAGACCATGGCGAAGGTGATCGGCATCGACCTGGGAACGACCAACAGCTGCGTCGCGGTGATGGAGAGCGGCGAGCCGGTGGTCATTCCCAACAGCGAGGGCAGCCGCACCACCCCGTCGATGGTCGCCTTCACCGAGAACGGCGAGCGCCTGGTGGGGCAGATCGCCAAGCGCCAGGCCATCACCAATCCCGAGGCCACGCTCTACGCGGTGAAGCGCCTCATCGGGCGGAAGATGGACTCGACGGAGACCAAGAAGGCCATCGCCCTGAGCAGCTTCAAGGTGGTGCCCTCGCCCAACGGGGACGCCTGGGTGGACGTCCGCGGCAAGCTGCTCAGCCCCCAGGAGATCAGCGCCCAGGTGCTCTTGAAAATGAAGGGCACCGCCGAGGACTACCTGGGCGAGCCGGTCACCGAGGCGGTCATCACCGTCCCCGCGTACTTCAACGACAGCCAGCGGCAGGCGACGAAGGACGCCGGCCGCATCGCCGGGCTGAACGTGCTGCGGATCATCAACGAGCCCACCGCGGCCGCGCTGGCCTACGGGATGGACAAGGGCAACCAGGGGGGCAAGACCGAGCGGGTCGCGGTCTACGACCTCGGCGGCGGCACCTTCGACATCAGCATCCTCGAGCTCAGCGGCGGGGTGTTCGAGGTGCGCAGCACCAACGGCGACACCTTCCTCGGCGGTGAGGACTTCGACCAGCGCCTCATCGACTGGCTGGCCAAACGGTTCATGGACCAGACCGGCATCGACCTGCGCAAGGACCGGATGGCGCTCCAGCGGCTGAAGGAGGCCGCCGAGCGAGCCAAGCACGAGCTCTCCAGCGCGCCGGACACCGAGATCAACCTCCCCTTCGTCATCGCCGACGCCACCGGGCCCAAGCACCTGACCGACACCATCGACCGGCAGACGCTGGAGTCGCTGGTGCTGGACCTGGTGGAGAAGACGCTCGAGCCCTGCCGGATCGCGCTCAAGGACGCCGGGCTCACCACCCAGGCCATCCACCAGGTCCTGCTGGTCGGGGGGATGACCCGCATGCCGCTGGTGCAGCGGATGGTGAAGGAGTTCTTCGGGAAGGAGCCCCACAAGGGCATCAACCCCGACGAGGTGGTGGCGGTGGGCGCCGCCATCCAGGGGGGCGTGCTCAAGGGCGAGGTGAAGGACGTCCTGCTGCTCGACGTCACCCCGCTCTCGCTCGGCGTGGAGACCGCGGGCGGGGTGGCCACCCGCATCATCGACAAGAACACCACCATCCCCTGCAAGAAGAGCCAGGTCTTCTCCACCGCGGTCGACAACCAGCCGCTGGTCTCGGTGCACGTCATCCAGGGCGAGCGGGAGATGGCCGCGGACAACAAGACGCTGGCCAGGTTCGAGCTGGTGGGCATCCCACCCGCCCCCCGAGGCGTGCCGCAGATCGAGGTCTCGTTCGACATCGACGCCAACGGCATCGTCCACGTGAGCGCCAAGGACCTGGGTACGGGCAAGCAGCAGGCGGTGCGGGTGGTGAGCAGCTCCGGCCTCAGCGAGCCGGAGATCCAGCAGATGGTCCAGGACGCCCAGGCCAACCTGGCGGACGACAAGAAGAAGCGCGAGCTGGCGGATCTGCGCAACAACGCCGAGGGTCTCATCTACACCACGGAGAAGAGCCTCGAGGAGTACGGACACGTCGTCACTCCCAAGGATGTGAGCGAGATCCAGGCCGACGTGGAGAGCCTCAAGGAGGCGATGAAGCGCGAGGATCCCGCGGCGCTGAAGGAGGCCCTCCAGCGGCTCGAGGGCAGCGCCTACCGCATCGCCGACGCGATCTACGCCGACCAGGCCAAGTCGTCGGGCTGAAGACGGGCGCCGAGGGGGGTGGGCGGTGGCTCGCCCGTAGCAAGCAAGCAGCCGCCGCTCGTTTGGCGAGCCAGGAACCAGGGACCCGGCTAGACCTTCGCGCGTTGGGAGGCGACGGATGGGCCGGCGGAACGTCCCCTCGGATCTGGTGCGCAACATCGAGCTGCTGGTGGGAGTGGCCTTGCCGCTGTTCCTCACCGGCGTGTGGGTGCGGGACCACCTGACCGGCTCGGGGCACTGGACCCACCCTCTCGAATCAGGGTTCTTCGAGTGGCTCTCGCTGGCCCCGCTGCTCGCGCTGGTGGGGCTCTTGCACTCGCTGGGCATGGCGGTGATCGCGGCAGTGTGGCCGCGGGCGGCGAACCGAGGCACGGTGGTGCTCGCCTCCGTGGTGCTGGTGCCGCTGCTCGTGCTCGGCGGAAAGCCGCCGGTCGTCCTCGCGCACTACGCCCTCCCGCTCGCGGTGGCCCTCGTCGTCTACGCGCTGGCCAGCCGGATTCCGGGCAGCCGCGCCCCCCGAGGAGGATCTCCGCACCGCGACCCTGAGGGAGGAGGAGCTCCTCGGACGCGAGGGCCCGATCGTGTCGGTCAGGCCTCCGGCAGCGCCAGGGGAACGATCTCCCGGCCCGAGATCCGCAGGAAGCGCCACACCAGCGCCGCCGCCACCGCGGTGAGACCGGCGGCGAGCCCCCACCAGATGCCGAACACGCCCCAGCGCATCCCGAAGCCGAGCAGCAGCGCCAGCGGGAGCCCGATCAGGTAGTGCCCGACCACGTTGGCGGTGAAGGTGAAGCGGCTGTCACCCGCCCCCCGCAGGACGCCCGCGCCGACGCCCTGCACCCCGTCCGAGACCTGGAAGATCGCGGCCACCATGAACAGCGGAACCGCGATCGCGGCGATGGCCGGGTCGTTGGTCATCGTGGCCACGATGGGTCCGGGGACGAGGAGGTAGGTGAGGGCCGCGCAGCCCATGAACGCCGCGCCGGCAGCGAAGGCGAGCAGCCCTGCTCGACGCGCACCCGGGGTGTCGCGCGCGCCCACCGCCAGCCCCACCCGGACGCTCCCCGCATTGCCGATGCCCATGGCGAAGGTGAAGGTGACCGAGGAGAAGGTGAGGGCGATCTGGTGCGCAGCGAGGCTCTCGGCCCCCAGCCTCCCCGCGAGGAACCCCGCCAGGGCGAAGACCCCCACCTCGGCCCCGAAGTGCAGGCCGATGGGCACTCCGACCCGGAGGATGCGCCGCGCGTCCTCGGGCAGACGCCGGTGGAGGTCCGCCGGGCGCTCCGGGAGGCGGATCTGGCGGACAACCCAGGCCAGGAAGACCACCTCGCCGAGCTGCACCAGCGTCGTCGCCAGGGCAGAGCCGCTCGCACCCATCGGCGGGATCCACCGCAGCGGGCCGGTCCACGCCGGGAGCCGGGCTCCGCCGAAGACCAGGAGGAGGTCTCCGAACAGGTTCACCACGTTGGCCAGGACCGTGGCCCAGAGCAGAGCGCGGGCCGCGCCCACCGACTGCAGGTAGCTCCGCTGGGCGTAGAAGAAGAGAAAGGCGGCGATGCCCGGCAGCCGCCACCAGACGAACTCCCGGGCCACCTTCGCCACGTCGGCGGCGATGCCGAATGGCGCCATCAGAGACGCCAGCCCGAGCGTGGGCAACACCAGCACCCCGCTCGCCGCCGCCGCGACCCGCAGCGCCTGCCAGTACAGCCGGCGCGCCCGCACCGGGTCGCGTGCGCCGAGCGCCTGGCTGATGAGCGGGTCGGCCCCCATCAGGGTTCCGATGCCCACGATGCAGACGGTGAAGACCACCGCGTTGCCCAGCGCCGCGCCCGCCAGCTGCACCGCGCCGGCCCGCCCCACCACCGCGGTGTCCACCAGCCCCATCAGCGCCTGTCCCGCCTGGGCCAGGGCCAGCGGCAGCGCGAGCCGCACCAGGATGCGCAGCTCGTCGCGCGAGCGCGCAGGGACGGGAGACGTCGGGGACATGGGAGACGAGGCCTCTCATGATCCAACTGCCGTCCGGTTGTCCACTTGCGGTGCGCTGTGCCGGGTCACCAGACTCGTCGCTGTGAGCGCTTCGACGATCGACTTCTCCTGCGCTAAGGACGAGCGGGATGCCTGGCACGCGCTCCACTGCCGCAAAGGTCACCTCCTGCGCCGCAGGCGCGGTGGCGATCTGGCTGCTCACCGTCGCCCTCGGCGTCGACCGGTCCGCCCACCTCCCGCACACCCCGGGGCAGTGGCTGTTCGAGGTGCTCTGGACCGCGCTTCCCGGCGTGGTCATGGGCGCGTACTGGGCGGCCCGAGGTCCGGCCGGCCGGTTCCCTCTGTTCGCTGCGGCCGCGGCGGCAGCGGGGCAGATCTGGGCTGCCCATCGATTCGACGTGGGCGCCGACCCCCTCGCCGGGCTGCTGATCGTCTTCGGCCCGCTCCTCGTCACCTGCATCGCTCTGGTGGGGATCGTCCTGACCCTGCTCGCGGGGGTCGTCCGCCGGGGGGCTGGTCGGTCCGACGCTTCACCTTGACCGTCCTCCGACAGTCCACCTACAAGACCGCCTCTTGCTTCCTGGTCGTCACGAGGTGCCCATGCGCTCTGCCCTGGCCGCAGTCCTGACCGGCTGTGCCCTTGCCCTTGTCGCCTGCGAGAAGAAGTCCTCCGCTCCTCCCCCACCGCCCAGCCCGGCTCCTGGCGGTGGCACCGCGGCCGCTTCCTCCGGCGGGGGGACCCCCGGCGTGACCGGGGACACCATCCTCATCGGCGAGATCGGCTCGCTGACCGGTTCCGAGGCCACCTTCGGAATCTCGACGCGCAACGCCATCGAGCTCGCGATCCGGGAGGTCAACGCCGCCGGCGGGGTGAAGGGAAGGAAGATCGACGTCCGGGTCTACGACGACCAGAGCAAGCCCGAGGAGGCTGCCAACGCCGCCACCCGCCTCATCAACCAGGACCAGGTGCTGCTGATCCTCGGGGAGGTGGCGAGCACCAACTCCATCGCCATGGCCACCAAGGCGCAGCCGGCCAAGGTGCCGATGATCTCCAACGCCTCCACCAACCCCAAGGTGACGGAGATCGGCGACTACATCTTCCGGGTCTGCTTCATCGATCCCTTCCAGGGCTACGTGATGGCGAAGTTCGCCCACGACAATCTGAAGTTCACCAGGGTGGCGGTGCTCCGCGACCTGGGCTCGGACTACAGCCAGGGCCTGGCGGACGTCTTCGAGCGCAAGTTCACCGAGATGGGCGGGAAGATCGTCGCCGGCGAGACCTACACCAAGGGCAGCACCGACTTCCGCAGCCAGCTCACGGCGATCAAGCGCGCGCAGCCCGACGGCATCTACATCCCCGGCTACTACAACGACATCGGGGTCATCGCCCGGCAGGCGCGCGAGCTGGGCGTCACCGCCAAGCTGATGGGAGGCGATGGCTGGGACAGCGAGAAGCTCTTCGAGCTGGGCGGCGCGGCAGTGGAGGGCAGCTACTTCAGCAACCACTACAGCCCGGACGACCCCAACCCCCGCATCCAGAAGTTCATCGCCGACTACAAGGCGGCCTTCGGCTCGGTGCCGGACGCGCTCGCCGCGCTCGGCTACGACGCGGCGATGGTGGCGGCGGACGCGATGAAGCGCGCCCCGAGCCTCGACCGGACCGCGGTCCGTGACGCCATCGCCGCCACCAGGAACTTCCCCGGGGTCACCGGCACCATCACCCTCGACGACAAGCGGAACGCCACCAAACCGGCGGTGGTCCTCGAGGTCGGCAAGGGCAAGACCAAGTACGTGGCCACCATCGCTCCTTGATCTCCGACTTCACGCAGCACCTGATCAACGGCATCTCCGCGGGAACCATCTACGCCCTGGTGGCGCTTGGGTACACGATGGTCTACGGGGTGCTGAAGCTGATCAACTTCGCCCACGGGGACGTGATGATGGTGGGCACCTTCCTCGGCTACGGGGTGGCGCAGAAGCTGGGGGTGGAGCGCCAGTCCACCCTCTGGGGGGTGCTCCTGATCTTCCTCGCCGCGATGGCCGGATGCGCGATCCTGGGATGGTTCATCGAGCGCTTCGCCTACCGCCCCCTGCGGGACAAGCCGCGGCTGACCTCGCTGATCACCGCCATCGGCATTTCCTTCACCCTCGAGTATGGCTTCCAGCTCGACTTCGGCCCGCTTCCCGGCGCGGCCCCGCGCGCCTTCCCGGAGATCATCACTCCCCGGGAGTGGCTGATCTTCGGCGATCGAGCCGTGGTGATCTGGAACTGGCAGGTCATCAGCCTGGCCATTGCACTGGCCTTGATGCTCGGACTGCAGGCGCTGGTCTATCGGACCCGCTTCGGCCGGGCGATGCGGGCGGTCTCCTTCGACCACCGGACCGCGGCACTGATGGGGATCCCGGTAGACCGGGTGATTGCGGTCACCTTCATGCTGGGGAGCGCGCTGGCCGCCGGAGCCGGCATCCTCTACGCGATCAAGGACACCGCCGTGCAGCCGCTGATGGGGCTGTACGTGGGACTGAAGGCGTTCGTAGCCGCGGTGATCGGCGGAATCGGCAACGTGCCGGGCGCGGTGGTGGGCTCGCTCCTGCTCGGGCTGGTGGAGGAGTTCGTGGTGGGCTACTCCTCGAGCAGCTGGCGTGACGCGGTGGCCTTCGGATTCCTGATTGTCGTCCTGCTGGTGCGGCCGGGCGGGCTCTTCGGCAGCGTCGCGGCGGAAAAGGTGTAGCGATGGCGCCGGCGCTCCGCGGGCTCCTTCCCGTCTTGCTCGCCATCGCGGTGCTGGCGGTGCTGCAGCTCTTGCTCGGTGGTTTGCCGTTCTTCGTGTATCTGGCGTCGATCGTCGGGGTGAACGTCATCCTCGCGGTGTCGCTGAACATCGTGAACGGGATGACCGGCCAGTTCTCCATCGGCCACGCCGGGTTCATGGCGGTCGGGGCGTACACCGCAGGGAAGCTCAGCCTCCTGATCAAGGACGTGGCCATCTCGGGACTGCCCGGGGCGGTGTCGGACCAGATTCAGTTCCTGGGCACGCTGCTCGCCGGCGGGGTGGCGGCGGCCCTCTGCGGCTTCGTCGTGGGCTTGCCCTCGCTCCGGCTCCGGGGAGACTACCTGGCCATCGTCACTCTCGGCTTCGGGGAGATCATCCGGGTCATCGTGCAGAACCTGGACGTGTTCGGTCGGGCCCTCGGCCTCTCCGGCATCCCGCAGACCTCGAGCCTCTTCGCGGTGTGGTTCTGCGTCTTTCTGGTGGTGCTGGTGGCGCGCCGGATCGTCGGGAGCACCCACGGTCGGAGCCTGTGGGCCATCCGCGAGGACGAGGTGGCGGCCGAGGCGATGGGGGTGAACACCACCGGGTACAAGGTCCGGGCGTTCGTCATCTCCTCGTTCTTCGCCGGGGTGGCGGGAGGGCTGTTCGCCCATTTCGTGCCGATCATCAACCCGGGCTCGTTCACCTTCGTGAAGAGCATCGAGGTGGTGGTGATGGTGGTCGCCGGGGGTCTGGGGAGCACCACCGGGGCCATCGTGGCCGCGGTATTCCTGACGCTCCTCCCCGAGGCGCTCCGGACGCTGTTCCTCCAGGTTGGCGCCGATGCCTCCCTGGCCCAGAAGGTGGATCAGATCCGCATGCCGATCTACGGCATCCTCCTGGTGATCCTGATGCTCGTCCGGCCGCAGGGGCTGTTTGGCACCCGGGAGATCTGGGACCTGCTGCCGCGGTGGGTTCCTCGCGCGCGAAAGGGCGCCACGTGAGCGCCGAGCCGCTGCTGCAGACGGTGCAGGCGGGCATCGAGTTCGGCGGCCTGCGGGCGCTGCACGGGTTTGACCTCGAGATTCGCCGCGGGGATCTCAAGGGCCTCATCGGACCCAACGGGGCCGGGAAGACCACCGCCTTCAACCTCCTCACCGGCGTCTACGTGCCTACCCATGGGGAGATCCGCGTCTGCGGCGAGCGGGTCAACGGCCGGCCCCCCCACCAGATCAACCACCTGGGGCTGGCCCGCACCTTCCAGAACATCCGGCTGTTCCGCGCGCTATCGGCGCTGGACAACGTCCGGGTGGCGTGCCTCTCGGAGGCGCAGCCGCTCTTCCCCCGGGCGCGGATCGACGAGCTGCGCCGCCGGTCCTCGGGGAAGAGCCCGGTGGCGACGGCGATGGACGCGCTCAACAACTACGTAGACTGGTGGCGCGCGCTGCTGCTCACCCCGGGCTTCCAGAAGGAGGAGCAGGAGATCACCCGCAGGGCCGAGGAACTGCTCCAGGTCATGGGGCTTGCGCACCGGCGCGACGAGGAGGCCCGCAACCTGCCCTACGGAGAGCAGCGGCGGCTGGAGATCGCGCGAGCGCTGGGCACCCAGCCCAGGGTCCTGCTGCTCGACGAGCCGGCGGCGGGAATGAACACCCGGGAGAAGGCCGATCTCATGGTGCTCATCCGCCAGCTCCGGGACCAGTTCTCGCTCGGCATCCTGGTCATCGAGCACGACATGAAGCTGGTGATGGGTATCTGCGAGGACATCACCGTGCTCGACCACGGCGTCACCATCGCCCGCGGCGCGCCCGAGCGCGTTCGCCAGAACTCGAAGGTCATCGAGGCGTACCTCGGCGACAGCTATCTCGCCGCGCACGGCATGGCGGTGCCACCGACGCCGACCTCGGAGAGCCCGGTCGCATGAGCGCGCTGGCGACGCTCGGGACGCGCGAGTCGCGGCTGCAGCTGCTGGAGGTGAAGGACCTCCAGGTCTCCTACGGAGCAATCACCGCGCTGCGCGGGGTGTCACTGACCGTGGGGCAGGGCGAGGTGGTGGCGCTGATCGGGGCGAACGGAGCGGGGAAGACCAGCACCCTCCGTGCCATCTCCGGGATGCTGAAGCCAAGGTCGGGCCACATCTGGCTCGGGGCGCAGGAGATCCAGGGCCTGAAGTCGAATCTCCTGGTTCCCAGGGGCATGGCCCACGCGCCCGAGGGTCGGGGCATCTTCCTCAACCTCACGGTGATGGAGAACCTCGAGCTGGGCGCGTACCTGCGTCGGGACGCAGCCGAGATCAAGCAGGACCTCGAGTACGTCTTCGGGCTCTTCCCCCGCCTCCGTGAGCGGATGCGGCAACCGGGCGGCACGCTCTCCGGTGGCGAGCAGCAGATGCTCTCCATCAGCCGAGCGCTGATGAGCCGGCCGAAGCTGCTGCTACTCGACGAGCCGTCGCTGGGGCTCGCCCCTCAGGTGGTGGAGACCATCTTCCGCATCCTCCGCGAGGTGAACGCCCGCGGGGTGAGCATCCTCTTGGTGGAGCAGAACGCGCATCTGGCGCTGAACCTCGCGCATTTCGGCTACGTGCTGGAGACCGGCGAGGTGGTGATGCAGGGCCAGGGCAAGGCGCTGCTCGCCGCGCCGGAGATCCGCAAGGCATACCTGGGCGAATGACGCAATTCGCGGGGTCGACCCGGATGGCCCACTCGAGCGCTCTTGCGAAATGCCGCGCGGTGAGTCAAGCACCGCGGGTGAAGGGGGTCCCATGCGTCATGCCCCGCCGTGGATTCGCATTCTCTTCCTCTCGCTCGCTCTGGGCTCGCTCGCCTCTGCCGGTGAGTCCTCGAAGGGAGAGGCGCCCGGCTCCACCTTCAAGGCGAAGGTGAGCGGGGCCCAGTCGTTCGAGGCCGCCGGCGACGGCCCGCAGAGCGCCGGCGGCCGCCGGAAGAGGGCCGGCTCCGAGCCGGGCGAGCGGCTGGTGGTCCAGCTCCGCACGGCCCCCGCCGACGAGAAGTTCGAGCTGGTCTTCGCGGTCGACGTGACCGGAAGGGCCCCCGACGCAGAGGCCGCCGCCTACACCCTGCACCCGCTCGACGCGATCGGCCAATGGTCCCGGGGCGGCACCGACAGCGAGTTCTACTCCGACAAGGGAACGCTGGAGGTGAAGGAGTCGAACGAGACGCACATCCGGGGGACGTTCGACGTCAGCGGCAAGTGCGGCAAGCGACGGGAGGCCTGCCGCATCGAGGGCCAGTTCGACGTGCGGCGCGAGAAGCCGACCACTTACTGACCCCGGCTGTAACGACCGCGCCCACCGAGCCCAACAGGGCAGGGTGGGCGCCGAGCGCCGGCGGAGGATGCCGGCGCACGAGGTGAACGGAGACTCAGTTCACCTTGACGGTGATGCTCTTCGGCTTCGCCTCCGCCCGCTTGGGGAGGAAGAGGCGCAGCACGCCGTTCTTGTACTCGGCGGTGGCCTTGTCGGCGTCGAGGGTGGCGGGGAGGCTGAAGCTCCGGGTGAACACCCCGTAGGCGCGCTCGATCCGGTGGTAGCTGTCCCGCTTGTCCTCCCGCTCGAGCTTCCGCTCGCCGCGGACGGTCAAGGTGCCCTCCTCGAAGTGCACGTCGACGTCCTTCGGGTCGACCTCGGGGAGATCGAACTTGAAGGTCACGCCCTCGGTGTCCTCGAAGACGTCGACGGCCGGGGTCCAGCCGTACGATTCGGTGTTCCGGGTGAGACCGAGGCTGCCCTCGAGCAGCCGGTTCACCTCGTCCTGCAGCCGCGCGTAGTCACGCGACGGATTCCAACGCTGAATGGTGCTCATGGTCTTGCTCCTGCTCCTTCCAAAGGCAGGCCCAACGTAAAGCGGAGATCAGGAGCGTCAAGGCGAGCAGAGAAGTGCCCGATCTGCGAGAGGGGCCGGGCATTTCCACCCTCGGTCAACCCCGCGAAAATCCGGAGCCTCCGCCGGGAAGCGTCCAGCGCTCGAGCTCGGTGTGCACCGCGCCGGTGGCGACCGTGTCGCTGCGCATCAGGGCGACGTCCCGGAGCACGAACCCGCCGTCGAGCGCGTGCCCCAGCGCCGTCCGGCACCGTCCGAGGAGCAGGTCGCCGTGGGCCGACCGGGCGCGGGCCACCGTGAGGTGGGGACGGAACGGCCGCTCCGGCTCGAGCTGGACCAGCGGCTCGGCAGCGTGGCGCGCATCGGTGACCAGCGCGCGCAGCGCCTCGACCTCCCCGCCGAGGGTGGTCGCCAGCACCCGCGGGGAGCGCGACGGACCGAACGTCTCCACTCCGACCAGGGTGAGCGACATCGCCTGGTGCCGGGCGCACACCGCGGCGAACGACTGCCGGAGCGTGGGCACGGAAGGGTCGGGAACCGAGCCGAGGAAGACCAGGGTCAGATGCAGGCTCTCGGCGGGGAGCCAGCGGGCCTGCGGCGTGGCCGCCCGTACCGGCTCGAGCTGCGCCTGGAGACTCTCCTTGAGTGCATCCGGGACCACGCCGGCGAGGAACAGGCGCACGGCGGCGGAGCGTACTCCCCGGGCTCGGCGCCGGGCAGCTCGCCACCGCCGGCGGCCGGGGTCAGTACGCCTTCGACCAGATCCAGGCGCCGGGGCTCGGATTCCCGCACACCAAGCACGTCCCTGGCTCCGCCTTCAGATCGAAGGGGCGGTTCCGGGAGCTGACGCCGCCCGTCTCCTCCTTGATCCGCGCCTCGCAGGCCGGGCCGAGGCACCACTGGGCGACGAGGAACCCGTCGTCAGCGCGCTTCTTCATCTCCTCCATCGAGCCGACGACGAAGGTGTTCGCGTCCCGGAAGGCCCGGGCCCGGTCGAACAGCGCCTTCTGCATCGCCTCCAGCTTGGCCTGCGCCACCGGCACTGCCTGCTCGAGCGGGACGACCTCCTTGCTCCGGTCGTCCCGGCGCACCAGCACGCACGCGCCCTTGGCCAGGTCCTTGGGCCCCAGCTCCATCCGCAGGCACACCCCGGCCAGCTCGTACTCGAAGTACTTGAAGCCCGGGCCCTTGCTCTCGTCGTCGTCCACGATGACCGACAGCCCGGCCTTGCGCAGATCCGCGGCCACTGCCTGCGCCCTGGCGGTCACCGGGCCGCGCTCCTCGCCCTTGCCGATGACCACGATCACCACCTGCGTCGGGGCCAGCTTGGGCGGGATGACCAGGCCCGCGTCGTCGGAGTGGGTCATCACCAGCGCGCCGACCAGCCGCGTGGACACGCCCCACGAGGTCTGCCAGACGAGGTGCTGCTGCCCGTCGCGCCCCTGGAACTGGGTGCCGAAGGCCCGGGCGAAGTTCTGCCCCAGGTTGTGGCTGGTGCCGGCCTGGAGCGCCTTCTTGTCCTGCATCATCGCCTCGATGCTGTAGGTCCGCATCGCGCCGGCGAACTTCTCGGCCTCCGACTTCTGCCCGGAGATCACCGGCATCGCCATCCACTCCTCGGCGAACGTCCGGTAGACCTCGAGCATCCGCCGGGTCTCCTCCTCCGCCTCCGCTTCCGTCTCGTGGCAGGTGTGGCCCTCCTGCCAGAGGAACTCGGTGGTGCGGAGGAAGAGCCGGGTGCGCATCTCCCAGCGCATCACGTTGCACCACTGGTTCAGCAGCATCGGCAGATCCCGGTAGCTCTGGATCCACCGGGCGAACATCGAGTTGATGATGGTCTCCGAGGTCGGCCGGATGACGTAGGGCTCCTCGAGCTTCTTGCCCCCCGCGTGGGTGACCACCGCCAGCTGCGGGGCGAAGCCCTCCACGTGCTCGGCCTCCTTGCGGAGGAAGCTCTCGGGGATAAGGAGCGGGAAGTAGGCGTTCTTGTGACCGGTGGCCTTGAACATCCCGTCGAGCGCCCGCTGGATGTTCTCCCAGAGCGCGTACCCGTTGGGGCGGATGACCATGCAGCCCTTGACGTCGGAGTAATCCGCCAGCTTCGACTTGAGGACCACGTCCACGTACCACTCGGAGAAGTTCTTCTCCCGAGGGGTCAGCTTCTCGGCCATGACGTTCCGTTCACCCTTTCCGGCAAAGGGTGGTCACGTACCGGAGCGGAGGGGGCGGTGCAACTACGGGGGCTTGGCCCTGGGGTTGGGGCTGGCCGGGCTGGTGATTCCCGGGATCTCCTGCACCGGCTCCAGGCTACGGACCTTGCCCTGGTTCGGGTCCACCGTCACCCGTACCGGCTCGGGGACCCCGGGGCCCAGGTCGAAGGTGAGCTGGAGCATCCCGCTGGGCAGGGTCTGGCTCTTGACCAGCGTGGGCTGAATCCCGGTGCTGGCGACCACGTAGTCGCTTCCGACTCTCAGCGCCCGGTCGAATCCCAGGTTGGAGATCGCGGCGGAAGAGGGCGCGGGACCGGCGGCGGGCGGCCGGTCGCCGTGTCCGGAGGCGGCGCATCCTGCGCACAGCAGAAGCACGCCGAGCCATCCGGACGGGTGAGCTTGCACCCCCGAAGCCTGTGGCCCGCGTCGGCGGCCCGTCAAGGCTCAACGCGCAGGCTGGACGACGCCCGGTGCCAGGGTCTCCATCCCGGTCACCTGGCCGTTCACCCGGTCCACCGTCACCCGGACCGGAAACTTCCCCGGCCCGAGGTCGAAGGTGAGCTGGAGAATCCCCGCGGACAGCTCCTGGCTGGAGACCAGCGTCGCGTCGCCCACCCCGGCCGATTGGCGCACGTAGTCGCTGCCCATCCGGACCGCCTGGTCGAAGCCGAGCGTGGCGATCATCCCCGGCGACGGCGGGGGCTCGGGGGCGACGGGACGGTTCCCGTGCCCTGCGGGTGCGCACGCCGTCCACATCACCAGAAATCCCGTCGCCCAGGCGCGCGTCATGTCACCCGGCAGCGTGTGCGCGGGGTCCGGGGAGGTCAAGCGACCCGTCGCCCGGGTGGTACGTCCCGCGCGGACCAACGGCGTCCGGGGCTGACCGCGGACGCTGCCGCTGAAACGCGCGGTCCCCCCGGGAGCGTCGCCGTTCGTCCGGGCGTCGATCTCGCGTGGCACCACTGTGTCGCAGCGAGTGTGTCACTCGCCTACGCGATGGATTTGTTAACGTCGTCACGGATGACGCGACCTCGCCTGCTCGTCGTCGACGACAACCTCGAGCTTCTTTCCCTCCTGACCCACCTCTTCGAGGACGCGGGCTACGACGTGGTGTCCGCCTCGAAGGCGAAGCAGGCGCTCGACGTCGCCCGGGGCAACGCGCCGGCGCTCGCGGTGCTGGACGTGCTCCTGCCGGACCTCATGGGCTACCACCTGGCGGATCAGCTGCGGAAGGAGTTCCCCCAGCTCCCGGTCATCTTCGTGACCGGGGTCTTCAAGGGCGGCAAGCACGGCGCCGAGGCGAAGCAGAAGCACGGCGCGGTGGCCTGGTTCGAGAAGCCGTTCGAGGCCCGCAAGCTCCTCGAGGCGGTGGCCCAGCACGTCCCGGCAACTCCCAGCAGCTCCGGTGGGACGGAGGAGTTCGAGGTCGAGCTGGACATCGACATCGAGGAGGAAGAGCAGCCGGACACGATGGAGCTCACCGGCAAGATCAAGGTGACCGACGACGGCGAGGTGAGCGCCGAGCTCCGGGGCGCCGATCTCCGCGCCAAGCCGATGCAGCGCTACCCGGACACGCTGGTGCGGACCCGACCGGCCGGGACCGAGCCGCCGCCTTCGCCGACCAAGGCCCTTCGCCGGGGCGCGCTCAGGGACAACCTGCCCTCGTTGATCACCGCCTTCTTCCAGACCCGCGAGACCGGGGAGCTGGGCGTGCAGCGGGGGCCGGTGAAGAAGGTCGTCTACTTCCAGGACGGGATGCCCGTCTTCGCGCTTTCGAATCTACTGTCGGATCGGCTGGGCCAGTTCCTGGTCCGTACCGGGAAGATCCGCCCCGAGCAGCTGGCGGACGTGGCGCTCATGGCGCAGCAGACCAAGCGGCGCACCGGCGACATCTTGGTGGAGCGCGGCCTCCTCCGGGACACCGAGCGCGTCTACTACGTGGGGCAACAGGTCAAGTCGATCATCTACTCGCTCTTCGCCTGGGAGGACGGCACGTACGTGATGTCCTTCGGGGGCAAGGCGCTCGGCGAGACGCTGAAGCTCGACGTGAACCCGGCCAACCTCATCGTCCGGGGGGTGAAGAAGCTCTACAAGTCCGAGCGGGTGAAGCGCATCCTCGCCCTCGAGGACCGGCTGGTCCCGTCGCGGCAGCCGGTCTATCCCCAGTCCGACATCGAGCTCGAGCGCTGGGAGGCGGATCTGCTCGCGCACGCCGACGGAACCCGCACCGTGGCCGAGCTGATCGCCTTCGCCCGCCGTCCCGAGCCGGTGGTGCAGCTCGCCCTGGCCTCGCTCCTCGCGGTGCAGGCGCTGGAGAAGCCGGCGGCGTAGCTGACTGCGGCCGCCCTGACTTACCCGAGCAGCTTCGGCACCAGCGGCCATCCCCAGAGCAATCCCATGGTCACGCTCAGGGTGCCCGCCGCGGCGCTGGTCCAGCCCCGGGCCCGCGGTGTCCGGAGGAGCCGCGCCAGCGGCCAGCCGGCAATCCCCGAGAGCAGCCCCATCCCCAGCACCGAGCCTCCGCCGAACACCAGGGTGTAGGCCAGCCGCTCGAGGTTGGTGTCGAAGCCGGCCAGCACCAGCGCGGTGAGCGCGCCGCTCCCGGCCAGGCCGTGGATGACTCCTACCACCAGCGGGCGCACCGCGTAGGCGCGGCGCCCCAGGTGGACGTGGGCACTGTCCCCGGCGTGGACGTGCAGCCGCCCTCCGTGCTCGTGGCGCTGCGGGGTGCCGTGGGTCATCTCCGCCCGGGCTCGCACCAGGGCCCGGACCCCGAGGAAGAGGAGCATCGCCGAGACCAGCAGCTCGAACGCGGCGGTCAGCCGGTCCGACAGTGTCGTCCGGAGAAGCGCGAGCACCAGCCCCATCGCCAGCAACGCCAGCGTGTGCCCCAGCCCCCAGAACGCGCCCAGCCAGAGGCCCGAGCGAGGGTCGTCCTCCTCGGTGACCAGGGTGGAGACCGCCGCCAGGTGATCGGGCTCGAGGGCATGGCGCATGCCCAGAAGCAGACCGAGAAACCAGGCGGTGACGGTGGTCAGAGGTACCTCCGCGCGCTCCGCTCTACCACGCCTTCCGGCGGGAGACCCGGCGGCCCTGCTGGCGCTGGGCTGTCAACCCCCCTCGATGCCCACCGCCCGCGGTCCGGGAGGAGAGAGAGGCACCAGCTCCGGCCCGAGTGCCACCGAGCGTGCCGCCTCGGCGTCCACCGGGTCGGCGTCCTCGGGCGATCTGTCGGGCACCGGCGGTTCGGGCGACGCGGGGAAGGGCCACGCGGACGCCGGGATGCGGTAGTCAGCCCGGGGCGTCCCGCCGCGCGGTGGGATCGCGGCCGGCCACCGTCCTCGCCGGGGTCCCGAGCGCGAGCTCCTCGACCATCCGGCGGTGCTCGGTGGACCCGAGCTCCGCCACCCGATCCTCGGGGGACCGGACGAACCGTTGCACCAGCACGTCGATGCGCGCGTGCGCGTCGCGGAGCCGCTCCTGCGGGATGAGCCCCTGCCTCGCGGCCGCCACCAGCGCCTCCAGCACCCGATGCTGCACGGCGGCGTGGTGACACACCAGCAGCACGTCCACCCCAGCGCGCACCGCCTCCACGGCCGCCGACGCCGGGTCGGCGATGGCCTTCATCTCCAGATCATCGCTGACCACCACGCCGTGGAAGCCGAGCCGTTCCCGGAGCAGCCCGGTCATTGCCCGGCGGCTGAGCGTGGCCGCGACGTCCTCGCCCAGCGCGGGGAAGCGCACGTGCGCGGTCATCACCGAGGCCAGCCCCGCACGGGCGTACGCCCCGAAGGGGACCAGCTCCACTGCCTCGAGTCGCTCGAGCCCGTGCTCCAGCACCGGCAAGGTCAGGTGGCTGTCCTGAAGGGTGTCCCCGTGCCCGGGAAAGTGCTTCCCGCACGAAGCCACGCCCCCTCGCTCCATCCCTTCCGCCAGTGCCACCCCGAGCCGTGCGACCTCCACGGGGGAGGCGCCGAAGCTCCGATCTCCGATGACTGGGTTGGCGGGGTTGCTGTCGACGTCGAGCACCGGCGCGAAGTCCCAGTCGAAGCCGGTGGCCCGCAGCTCGAAGGCCAGCAGCCGCCCCACCCGGCGGGCGGTCTCCGGATCGCCACCCTGGCCCAGGGCCCGCATGGGTGGGAGCGCGGTGTACGGCGCCCCGCGCAGGCGTGCCACCCGGCCGCCCTCCTGATCCACCGCCACCGGGAAGGGCCGCGCCGCCCGCGACTTGAGCCGGTGCGTCAAGAGCGCGGTCTCGGAGGCCGTGCCCACGTTGCGCCCGAAGAGGATGGCCCCGAGCACCCCGACGTCGATCAGCCCGCCGACGTCAGGGTCGACCTCCCGCCCCGGGAATCCCACCAGCAGCAGCCGCGCACACGCCTGACGTAGATCGCCCACCGGATCCGCCCAGTGTAGCAGGGGGGGGGCCTGGCGCTGGTGCTGCTGATGGGAGATAGCACCGGAGGGTGCCCGGGGGCGCACAAGCTGCTTGCACGGCGGCCCTCCGGCTGGAATCACGCGGGATCGCCATGGCCGACACCGCCCACACGCTCGCCCCCACCGGCGCCTTCTACCGCGCCCGCATCGCCTCGCTGCTGGCGATCGCCCCGCTCGGCATCTGGACCGTGCTCCACCTCTGGGACAACCTGAGCGCCTTCGACGGCGCGCAACCCTGGGAGCAGGCGGTCACCGGGGCCCGCCACCCCTTGCACCAGGCGCTCCTGGTGGTGCTGGTCCTCCTCCCGCTGGTGCTGCACACCCTGTGGGGCATCGTCCGTCTGGTCTCCTTCCGCCCGAACAACGTCCGGTACTCCAACTACGACAACCTCAAGTACCTGCTCCAGCGGCTGAGCGCCCTCGGGCTCCTGGGCTTCATCGGCGCGCACCTCTGGCTGGCCTGGGCACAGCCGCGGTTCGTGGAGGGCCGGCCCGAGCCCTTCGCCGAGATCTCCCACCAGATGGCGCATCACACGCCCACCCTGGTGGTCTACGTCCTCGGCATCCTTGCGGTGAGCTATCACCTCGCCAACGGCATCCAGACCTTCGCCATGGGCCAGGGCCTGGTGGCGAGCGCCGGGGCGCTGAGGCGCCTGGAATGGGTGGTGTACCTCACGTTCTTCCTCCTGCTGGCGATGGGCTGGGGCGGCGTGTTCGCCCTCTGGCGCGCCGGCTGATCCGTGGCGGCGGGGAAGCCCGGGCTCGGTTACGGTGGCGCCAGGTGACCGCGCCCCTCGCCATCGGATTCCTGATGGACCCGCTCGAGCAGGTGCTGGTCCACCACGACACCACGTTCGCCCTGATGCGGACGGCGCAGGAGCGGGGGCACCGGCTGCTCAGCTTCGGCCAGGAGGGCCTGTTCCATCAGGGCGGCCAGGTCCACGCCCGGGCGCGCGAGGTGGAGGTCTTCGACCGGCAGGGGCACCACTTCCGGGTGATCGCCGAGCGCGAGATCCCCCTCGCGGCGCTGGACGTCCTGTGGCTGCGGAAGGATCCGCCGGTGGACCTGGCGTTCCTCCACGCGACGCAGCTGGTGGAGGTCACCGGGGGCCACTCACCGGTGTCGGTGAACTCGCCCGCCGGCCTGCGCACCGCCAACGAGAAGCTGTGGGCGCTGCACTTCCCCGACCTCATCCCCGAGACGCTGGTCAGCCGCGACCTGGCGCAGCTCCGGGCCTTCGTGGAACGCACGGCGGAGGGTGTCATCGTCAAGCCGGTGGACGGGCACGGCGGCGAGGGCGTGGTGCTGCTCCGGCGGGGGGACCGGAATACCCCCTCGATCCTCGAGCTGCTCACCGGCCGCGGGCGCGACTGGGTGGTGGCGCAGGCATACGTGCCCGCCGCGCGGCAGGGCGACAAGCGGGTGCTGCTGCTCGACGGCGAGCCGCTCGGTGCCATCAACCGGATCCCGCTGGACAGCGAGAACCGCGCCAACATGGCCGTGGGCGGTCAGCCCGTGAAGACCGAGCTCACCGCGCGCGACCGGGAGATCTGCGCCCGCCTCGCCCCGTTCCTCCGCCGGGAAGGGCTGATCTTCGTCGGCATCGACGTCATCGGCGACTACCTCATCGAGGTGAACGTCACCAGCCCCACCGGGCTCGCCGAGCTGGCTCGGCTGGAAGGTGGTGACCCGGCAGGCCGCATCCTCGCCCACGTCGAGCGCCTTGCGGCCGACCGGCGGGAGAGCCCGCCTGTCCAGGCGCCGACGTCCGGGGTTGGCAAGGGCCGCTGACGGGCACAGCCTCTGGCCGATGCGTGTTCCCTGGCTGACCCTGCTCGTCGCGCTGGCCCTGGCGTGCGACGGCGGAACCGGAGGTGGAGGGCCCGACGCGGGGCCGGGCTCCGGTCAGGGGCCTCCCGGCGCGTCGACGACCGTGCCGGTGAGCGTCCCGGCCTCGATGCGGAGCGCTCCGTTCGACGTCCCGCGCGCGCTCACGGTTCCCGCTGGATTCTCCATCGCGGTGTATGCGCGGGTGCCGGGGGCCCGGTTCATGGCCGTGACCCCAGAGGGGAGCCTCCTGGTCTCGAACCCCGGGGCGGGCACGGTTTCGCTGGTCCGAGCCGGCACGGGGGGTGACGACCCGGTGGTCTCGGACTGGGTCACGGGCCTGCGGATGCCGCACGACCTCGTCTTCCACCGGATCGGCGCCACGGTCTGGCTCTACGTCTCCGAGTCGAACGGAGTGCGGCGCTACGCCTGGAATGGCGCGACGACCGCTCCGGCCGGCGAGGTGGTGCTGACCGGTCTGCCGGACAGGAGCACCCCCGAGCTGCACGGGGCGTACGGCCACGAGCTGAAGAACATCGCGCTCGACAGCCAGGACCGACTCTTCGTCTCCATCGCCTCGACCTGCAACGTGTGCGCGAGCGACGCGCAGGCGGACCCGGTGCGCGGGGCCATCCACCTCTACGACGCGACCGGCGGCAACCACCGGCTCTACGCCCGCGGGCTGCGCAACGCCGAGGGACTGGCCTTCTTCCCCGGGACCGACGACCTCTGGGTGAGCGTGAACGGCCGCGACAACCTGCCGTACCCCATCGACGACTCCTCGGGGCAGTACGGGCAGATCATCCCCAGCTACGTGGACGACCACCCGCCGGACACGCTCATCCGCCTGCGCGACGGGGGCGACTACGGCTGGCCGTTCTGCAATCCGGATCCCGACAGCGCGAGCGGGCTCTTCGACATGCCGCTCGACCGCGACTTCGACACCAACCGCGACGGAAGCGCCGCCGATTGCAGCGCGATGGACCGGGCGACCATGGGCATCCAGGCGCACTCGGCGGCGCTGGGCCTGGTGTTCCTGCAAGGCACGCCGTTCCCGACGCCGTGGAGCTCGGGGGCGGCCATCGCCCTCCACGGCTCCTGGAACCGGACGACGCCCACTGGGGACAAGGTGATCCTCGTCCCCTTCCTGAACGGGACCCAGCAGCCCTCGCCGCCGGTCGACCTGGTCACCGGATGGACCGGCTCCGACGGAAAATACTGGGGGCGCCCGGTGGATGTCGCGGTGGACGCCAGCGGGGCGATGTTCATCTCCGACGACGCGAGCGGGACCGTCTACCGTCTGAGCCGCTGACCCCGGGCGTGGTGGAGGCCGGGACCCGCTGGGAGCGCGCGCCCCCGCTCGTTCAGGGGGCTGCTGTGTACGCCTCTCTCCCCTCGGACGGAAGGATGCTCCGGAGGTCCACGCGGAAGATGTGGCCGGCCGCGTCGCGGGCCGCGATCGCCGGAGCCCCCGCGTTCGCGGCCGCCCTGCGCAGCGCGCGCCAGCTGTCTGCCTCCCACTGCTGGGTCGTGACGCGGACCTCGTCGCGAAGCGGTGGGGTCGGCTGGGCGATCGAGGCGAGGTCGACAGGAGCGGTGCTTGCGTCGACGACCGGGAACCCGGGGTCCTCGACCGGGCCCCACACCCGGTAACGGACCGCCCCGGTCGGCTCGACCCCGATGAGGGCGACGTCGTCGATTACCCCCGGGTAGGCGGCCGCGATCGGGAGGATGGGCGTGCTGCGACCGGAGCAGTCGTCGCAGGAGACGTCAGTCGCAGGGGTCAGGCCCGAGTCGAGGATGAGGACGGGCGTGTCCGTGATCTGGGAGGGATACCGTCCGGCGAGCGCCGGCCAGTCACCGAAGGCGAGACGCGCGGAGACGGAGCGCTCCAGCGCGGGGTCGAGCACGCCGAGCAGCTCGGGAGCAAGCGGGTACCCCTTCCGGACGGCGAACTGACAGCTCCCGTCGACCCGGAGGAAGCTCTGGCCGAGCTCTCCGGCCACGCTGTACGGGACGAACCCCTCGGTCAGGAAGGCGTTGAGCTCGGTCGAAGATCCGCCGTTGCAGATCCTCGCCGGGGAACCGCAGGCCGCGAGAAGCGACAGCATGCCGCAGACGAGAGTGAAGCGGGTCGACATCCGTGCGGAGTCTGCGCTCGCTGGACCTGGCCGCTCAACGGGTCCATGGAGGAAGTCGTCTGGCTGCGCAGACAGTCGACACGCCGCGGGTGGGTGCCGTCCACCCCGAGGGACGTTCGGGAACCGGAAGCTAGAGCTCCCTGCCGAACTGCGACCTGCCTGCCCGGCGCCTACTGCCTCGCCGACGCAGGCCCGCTCTCGTGCATTCCGGCGAAGCCGTTCGATGCTGCGTGCACCCGGGACGTGGAGTGCATCTCCCTCGTGTGCGAGCCGGGCGCCGATGGGGGCCGGTGCATTCCCCGGCCGTGCCTCTGATGCTCAGGACTTCCGGAGCAGCAGCCCCTCGGCGAAGAAGGCCATCGCCGCGGTGACCACCAGCCAGGTCCAGATCGGCACGCGGCGGTCGGTGGTCCCGCCCGGGCCGCGTACCGCCTCCTCGCCGAAGTACGCCTGGAGCTGCGCCTCGTCGAGCCGGGTGAGGTCGCTGTCGGCCGGATCCAGCGTCGCCGCGAACTGCGATCCGGGCAGCAGCTGCCCCCCGGCGTCGAACGTCTTGTACAGCCCCGGCTCGGGCAACGGGCCGACCGTCAGGCTGTGGTCCGCCTCGGTGCGTACCGGCACTGCCGGTCCAGATGGCGCCCGGACCGCGGTCACCTGCGCCTGCGGATCGGGCCGCAGGGTCACCGTCTGACCCACGCGGCCGGCGAGCGTCTCGCGCTCGTCCAGGGCTCCGGCGAGCCACGCCGCCGCCCGCTGCATCAGCGGCAGGTAGCTGGTCCGGATGGCGAAGTCGCTCCAGTCGCGGTCGAGGGTGCTGGTGAAGAGCAGCACCCGGCCACGTCCGCGGCGCGCAGTGATGAACGCCGGAGCGCCGTCGTCGTACGCCGCCAGGACCTCGGAGCCGTCCGACTTCGCACCCCCCTCGACCAGCATGTACCGCTGGAACCGCGCGCCCATGAGCCCCTCGCGCCCGCGCCCGGAGAACGGGGCGAACAGCGGGTCGCCCCAGTGGACGTCGCCGAGCTTGGCCCATCGTCCATCGCCCGCGCCGGCCTCCGAGCCCGCTGCCTTCACCAGGCGCAGCGGCCGGGGGAGCAGCTCGCCCATCCGTGCGGTCCAGGCCTCGGGCTCGACCTTGTCCCCCATGGAGAGGAGGAGGCCGCCTCCCCGCTCGACGAAGGCCTTCAGCCGGGCCGCCTCCTCGGTCGACGGCGCCAGCACGTTGGCCAGCACCACCACGTCGTAGCCCTCCAGTGACTCTCGCAATCCGGCCGACGCGTCCTTCACCACCGGGCGGATGGGCGAGCTGGGAGCGCTCAGCGCCGCCTCGAGGAAGAAGACCTCGTCCCGGTAGCGCACCGGGCTCGGCGAACCGTCCACCACCAGCGCCCGGAGCTCGCGCGGCACCTGCACCACGAAGTCGCGCCGGTCGTCCTCGGACAGTCCATCCGGCGAGAGCGTGACCGCCCCCGCGACGGGTCCGCCCACCTCCGAGCGCACGGTGAGCGTCTTCTGCGCCGTGCCTCCGGGAGTGAGCGCGAGGAACGTCTTCCCCACCATCCGCCCGCCGAGCTCCACCGTGGCCTGGATCTCCTTGGCCGGGGCGTCGGACACGTTCCGCACCGTGAAGCTGACCTGGATGGCCCGGGCCCCCGCCTGCGGCGCGGGCTCGGCCCTGAGATCGGCGAGGAAGTGGTTGGGGAGCACCTTCCGGCCCCGCGCCAGGTCGCGCAGCACCATCTCCGGGCGGACCCGCTTGTCGCCCGCTCCGCGGAGGGTCGGCAGCGGGGTCTCCAGCCGGAGCGAGCCCGCGGTGAAGGCGGAGACGACGATGATCCGCTTGCCGGCGGTGGGGCTCTCCTCCAGCACGCGGGCCGCCACCTCGAAGCAGCGGCCCAGGTCCGAAGTGGACCACGCCGGGACCATCCGGTCCAGCGTCTCCCGGGCCTCGCGCCGGTCCAGCCCGGGCGCGGTGGGCGGCGTCACCTCCGGACCGCAGGGGAGGACGGTGACCGGGTCGTCGGGGCCGAGGGTGGCGATGGCGCTCCGGGCCTCGCTCCGGGCCTTCTCGAACATGCTCTCGGCGTCCACGAAGCGCATCGCCAGCCCGCGGTCCACCACCACCACCGTCGCCGCCGGCCCCGCCGCCCGGGAGACTGCCGCCCCGGGGCGCCTGAGCTCGGGCCGGGCCAGCGCCAGCGGGATGGAGAGGAGAATCAGCGTCCGCAGGGTGTAGAGCACGATGCGCTTGAGCTTCAGACGCGAGGCGGTGCGCCGCTGGCTCCGGAGCACGAAGGCGATCGCCGCGAACGGATGCGGCCGCGGCTTCCGCCGGTCGAAGAGATGCACCGCGAGCGGGATGAGCCCGGCCAGCGCCCCGAGCAGCAGCCACGGCTGGCCGAAGGTCACGCCGCCCTCCGCTGCCGCCGGCCCAGGAACCGCAAGAGCACGGCGTCGAGCGGCTCGTCGGTCCGCACCAGCATGTAGTCCACGTCCGCCTCGGTGCAGGCGGCGCGGGTGCGGTCGAGGAAGGCGCGGAACTCCTCGAGGTAGCTCTCGCGGATCTCCCGGGCGTTCACCTCGATCCTCCGCTCGTCCTCCAGCGAGAGGAAGAGCGTGGGGTCGTCGAACGGGAACTCGAGCTCGGCCGGGTCGAGCACCTGGAAGACGACCAGATCGTTGCGCCGGGCCCGCAGCGCCAGGATGCGTCCCAGCGCCTCGTCCCGATCGTCGAACAGGTCGGAGAAGACCGCCACCAGCTGCCCGCGCCGCACCTGCTCGGCGAGGTGGTCGGCAGCGGCGAAGAGATCGGTTCCACCGCCCGGCTGGAGCGTGTCCAGCGCGTCCAGCACCGTGTGCAGATGCCCCGCCGCGGCCCGCGGGGGGATGTCCGCCGTGCGCCCCCTCGTGACCACGCTCACCCCCACCGCGTCCTGCTGCCGGACCAGGAGGTAGGCCAGGGTGCCGGCGAGGGTGGTGGCCACCTCCAGCTTCGACAGTGGCCCGCTGCGGTACCCCATCGAGCCGCTGGTATCCACCACCAGCGTCGCCTTGAGGTTGGTCTCGTGCTCGTACCGCTTCACGTAGTAGCGGTCGAACTTGCCGAAGGCCTTCCAGTCGAGGTGGCGCAGCTCGTCGCCGGGCGCGTACTCCTTGTGCTCGGAGAACTCCACGCTCTGGCCCTGGTGGGGGCTCTTGTGCAGGCCGGAGAGCACCCCCTCCATCACCGCGCGGGCGCGCAGCTTCACCCCGGCGAGCTTGGCCAGCGTTGCCGCGTCGAGCGAGGCCACGGGAGCTCTTGCTAGCCCTTCACCAGCTCCAGCAGCTGCTGGACGATTCGCACGCTGGTGATCCCCTCGCTCTCGGCGGCGAAGTTGGGCAGCACCCGGTGGCGCAGGACGGGCAGGGCGAGCGCGCGCACGTCCTCGACGGTCGCTGCGAAACGACCCTGGAGCACCGCCCGGGCCTTCGCCGCCACCACCAGGTACTGGCTGGCGCGCGGACCCGCGCCCCAGTTCACGTGCTTGCGCACCAGCTCGGGAGTGCCAGGCTCCTTCGGCCGGGTCTGCCGCACCAGCTCCACCGCGTAGCGGACGACGTGATCCGGCACCGGGACGCGGCGGACCAGTTCTTGAAGGGCGAGGATTTGCTCCGGCGACAGCACCTTGGTGAGCCGCGGGCTGGCTCCCGAGGTGGTGCTCTTGACGATCTGGAACTCCTCCTCGGCGGTGGGGTACCCCACGTCGACCAGGAACATGAACCGGTCGAGCTGCGCCTCGGGCAGTGGGTAGGTGCCCTCCTGCTCGATGGGATTCTGGGTGGCGAAGACCAGGAAGGGCAGGTCCAAGGGATAGGTCTCACCTCCCGCGGTCACCCGGTATTCCTGCATCGCCTGGAGCAGCGCCGCCTGGGTCTTGGGCGGAGTCCGGTTCACCTCGTCGGCGAGGATGATGTTGGCGAACAGCGGGCCCCGGACGAACCGAAAATCGCGGTGGCCGGTCGCCCGGTCCTCCTCGAGGATGTCCGTCCCGGTGATGTCCGAGGGCATCAGGTCCGGGGTGAACTGCACGCGGTTGAAGGTGAGGTTCAGCACCTCGGCCAGGGTGGAGATGAGCAGCGTCTTGGCCAGCCCGGGCACGCCGACGAAGAGGCAGTGCCCCCGGGAGAAGAGGGCGATCAGGAGGTGCTCCACCACCTCCCGCTGACCGACCACCCGCTTCTCGATCTGCTCGACGATGGCGGTGCGCGCGCGGGCGAGCGCCTCCACTGCCCGCAGATCGGCGCCGGGCTCCACGGCAGTCAGAGGAGTCGAGGTCATGGGAGAGGTCATAGCCGTTCGGTGGCCGTGGGTTCGGACGCTTTGGCAGACTTCTTGGAGGGCGCCCGGGGTGGGCGGGGAGGCTCGGCCGGGCCCCGGGGGAGCGCGACGTCGGAGAGGTCGGATTGCGGACCGGGCAGCCGGGCCAGCAGCTCGGGGAGACGATCGGGCGGGACGCCGGTCAGGATGGTGGAAGCGCTCCGGGCGCGGTCGGCGAGCGGCCTGTCGCCGAGCGACTCGGCCGACTTGAGCAGCGCGAGGTGAATCTCCGGGTCGAACGGGTCCTGCGCCATCGCCGCCCGGTACGCCGAGCGCGCCTCGGCCCACTCGCCGCGGCTGAGGTAGATGCGGCCGAGGTGGACCTGGGTGGAGGCGAAGCCCGGGTGCGCCTCCAGCGAGGACAGCAGCACCTTCTCTGCCTCGTCCAGCCGCTTCACCGCCATCAGCGCCAGCGCGTACTTGTTGGAGATGGTTTCGTAGGCGTTGCCCACCAGGGCATGCGCCTTCCCGTACTCCTCGGCGGCGGCCACGAAGCGCCCTCGCTCGCGGAACAGCTCGCCCAGGTGTGCCCAGCGCCGGGCCGCCGGATTCTCCACCTCGTCGAAGTCGCCAAAGGAGATCTCCCGCCCCTTCTTGCCCTCCTCGGGCGGGGTGTTCTTTCCCTTGAGGATGGGTCGCTCCGCTGTGGCCGGGGCCCGGGTCGCCGGGGTGGGCTGTGCCCGGAGGTACGCCATCCACCCCTTCTCGAACGCGCCGAACGGCCTCCCGGTGGCCTTCTCCACCGCCTGCTGGTCGGTGGCGCCAGTGCCCATCGCCTCGACGATGGTGCGCAGCGCCCTCATCCCGTGCTCCTTGTGGAGGTACTCGGCGGCGAAGAACACCTCGGCGAAGGCGGTGGCCGCGTCCTTCCAGGTGGGGAGCTTTGCCATCGAGGGATGCATCCTGGCGAATGGGATGAGGTCGTTCTTCTGCACCCGCTCGGCGAGCAGGGTGCGCGAGGACGGCGGGAGCGCCTTGCCCGCCGGACCGCGCCAGCGCGACTCGAGGTACTTGGCCAGCGCCTCCTGGAGCCAGATGGGCACCGAGTTGTGCCCGGTCTGCGTGACGACCAGGTGGGTGTACTCGTGGGCCAGGGTGTCCAGCCAGTCGTAGCCGCGCAGCACCGCCTTGGGGGAGGTCACCATCAGCTTGTTGAACTTGCAGATGGCAATGGTGCCGGTCTGGTCGATCTCCCGCTGGGAGAGGGTCGAGACCCGGGCCAGCTCCGAGGCATCGTTCACCACCTCCACCCGCACCTTGCCCGGCGGAGCGTGCCCGAGGTCCTTCTCCAGCGCCGCCCGCTGCGCCTCGAGCGCCTCCAGCGCGTACGGGGCGAGCACCGCGTCCTTGCCCTTCGGGTAGAGGAAGACGAAGTGCTCGCTCTCCGCCCGCTCGTGGTCGCGGGTGATGACCAGCGTGTCGCGGGCCAGCCGGAGGTAGCTCCCCGGCCGGTCCTCCACCCCGGCCAGCTCGAGCGCCGAGACCGCCTCTGCGTAGCGCCCCTCGCCGAAGGCGACCCGGCCGGTGAAGAAGTCCACCGACTCGTTCTGCTGGCTGCCCTGCTTAAGGCGCTCGAGCTCCGCGCGGGCGCCGACGTAGTCCTCCTGGTCGAGCAGCTCCTCCAGGGCTCGCACCCGGGCGCGGACGTCCGCGGGCGGGGCGGCCCAGGCCAGCCAAGACACCAAGATGCAGGCCAGGGCGGAGGCGCGCCTCACTTCACCAGCTCCTCGTAGTACTGCTTCACCTGGTCTCGGTATCGCTCCGGCGTGCCCTGTTTCATCGCATCCAGGAGGTCCTTCCGGAACTCGCGCGGGGCCCCGTTGGGGTCGGCGTCGGGAACCTCGACCGTCTGACGGCTGAGCTCGTTCCCGCCTTCCTGCTCCCCGCCGGCGAGCAGCGGCAGCGGGAGCCCGCCCTTGCCGCCTCCGCGCTGGCTCTGCTGCATCGACTGCTGGAGCTGCTCCAGCGAGTCCAGAGCCGCCTTCTGCTCTCCGTAGCCCCGCTGAGGGTCCTTGCCCTCCAGCCGCTCGGTGGCTCCGGCCATCCGGTCGGAGATCTGCCGCATCGCCTCCTCACCCTGCTCGCCGAAGAGCGGCGCCATCTGCTCGAGCTGGCGCATCTTCTGCTGGAGGTCAGACGCTCGCTGCCCGAGCTTGCGCTGCCCCTGCGAGAGCTCTTGCAGCTTCTGCCGGTCGGCCTGGCCGAGCTGGGAGGAGAGCGGGGGGAAGAGCTGGTCCAGCTTCTTCCGGATGTCCCGCACGGTCTCCGCGTCCTTCTCCAGCCGCTGGGCGAGCTTGCGCGACTTCTCGCGGACGTCGGGCGGGTTCTGGTACGCCTCGTCCAGCGCGCGCTGCTGCTCGCCGGCGCGCGAGAGCTCCTCGGACTGGCGCACCGCCCGCTGCGCCGCCTCGGCCGCGAGGTCGAAGTCCTCGGACTTCAGCGCGGACTTGAGATCCTCCAGCTCGGACTTGGCCTGCTCCAGCGGCAGGTCCGCCCGCGGGCTCAGGTCGTTGGGCCCCACCCGCTGGTAGTCCTGCGCCACCTGGTCGGCCTTCTTCTGGAGCGTCTCCTTGAGCCCGGCCGCCGCCTGCTTCATCCGCTGGCGCATCTGCTCGCGGTAGCGGTCGCGCACCTGACGGGTCTGCTCGGCCAGCTGCTTCTGCTCCTCGGTGGTGGACTTGAGCGCGTCGCTGAACTCGCGGTAGCGCTTCACCAGCTCCGGGTTGGCGCGGCCGCCCATGCTCTCGGCGCTCTCGTCGAGCCGCTTCTGCAGCTCGCTCATCTGGGCCTGGAGCTGCTGGAGCCTGGCCAGCGCCTCCTCGGTCTTGCCCTCCTTGAGGAGCTTCTCGATGTCGTCCAGGCCGCTCTGCATGTCCTGCTGCCGGGCCATCTCCTTGAGCGCCTCGAGGTTGTAGTGCTCGTCCCGGATGCTCTTCTGGAGCTCGGCCATCCGCCGGGCCAGCTCGTCCACCCGCTTCCGGAGCGCGGCGACTTGCCGGAGGATCTTTTCCTGCAATCCGGGGTCCCGGGTGCTCTGGAACTGCTCGATGAGCTTCGCCAGCTCCCGCTGCTCGCGGGCCATCTGGGCGGCCAGATCGCGGAGCTCCTCCAGCCGCTGCTGGTCGAGCAGCGTCTCCAGATAGAGCGCGTCCTTCTCCAGGGCGGAGATCTCCTCCTGGGCCACCCGCGTCAGCCGCCCGTCCATGTCCAGCTCGGCGCGCCGTCCCATCAGGCGGAGCCAGAGCTTGCGCGAGTCGGCGGTGGTGCGGACGCGGGCTCCGACGTCCTGGCCGACGTGTTGCAGCGCTGCGACCAGCGCCTCGTTGCGGTCGCGCTCATGGGCCAGCGCCCGGCCGGTGCTCAGGATGTCGCCGGCGAGCGCCAGGCCCGAGGCGTCCACCGGCTCCTGCGCGCGCACCTTGTCCTCGCTCTTGCGGGGGTCGCGGTCCGGACCTTCCATGCGCGTGGCGAGGTGCGCCAGGAGGCGCTCCCAGAGCTCGGCAGCTCGCCGCAGCGCCTCCCGGCGGTGCTCGGCGGCGCTGTAGACCACCAGGGTCTGCTGACGGCTGGTGCCCTTCTGCGGGCCGTCCACCGCGTCGTTGTCCATCGCCTCCACCGCGTAGGTCACCCGGTCCCCCGCGGCGAGATTCAGGGTCGAGAGTGGCCAGCGATACTGCCCGGCGCTCTTTCGCCCGTCGTCGTGGGCCAGCTTCTGGCGGTGGCTCTGCCCGTCGGCTCCGGTCCACACCAGGGCCAGGTCCGAGAGCCCGTAATCGTCCGAGGCCTCCCAGCGGAGCAGCACCTCCTGCTCCGGGTCGACCTCCAGCTCCGAGCCAGGCAACAGGATCGAGACCTGCGGCGGAACGTCCGGCTCCACGGTGAGGGGGAAGTCCGGGCCACGGGCCACCTCGCGGCCGCTCCGACCGGTGAGGACGATGGCGTAGGTGGCGGTGGACTCGAGCACCAGGCTGCCGCTCAGGTCCCGGCCGTGCTCGACGCGCAGCGGGACGACGGTGCCGCTGTTCACCACCAGCTGGGCGCCGGTGACGGTGCGGTCGGCGCGAGTGCGGAGCTGGAGCACCGTGCCCTTCGGTCCGGCGAGGTCGCCGGTGCTGGTGACGGTGCGGGGCGCCAGCCCGGTGTAGGCCGGATACTGGTAGAGCACCTCGAGCTCGCCGGTGACGGGCTCGCGCAGGCTCTGCGCTCCGGATGTCGCCGCGGGCCGCAGCGCGAGCAGCACGGCGCGCATCCGGTCCGGCCAGACCGCGGTGACGACCGCCAGGGTGGCCAGCGCGGCGAGCGCGACGAAGCCGGCCCGGCGGACCGCCCCCCGGTCGACCACGGCCTGCGCATCGAGCTGGGCCGTCCGCGCATCCACCGAGCGGAGGTGGGCGAGCGCCAGCTCGGTGGAGAAGGACGGATCGTGCGCCAGCGCCCGGCGGAGCTCGAGCGCGGCGAGCAGGTCGAGGGAGACGCCAGGCATCCGGGCTGCCACCAGCCGCGCGGTGCGGAACGGATTGCCCGCGGCGCGCGTCCAGTGACGCCAGATGCGCTCGGCCACCAGCGCGAGCGCCACCAGAACCGTCGCTCCGATGAGGCAGCGCACCCCCCGCGGCCAGGTCCTGGCCAGCAGGCCCGCCAGGACCACCCCGAAGCCCAGGCTGGCCGCGCCGAGGAGCGCCACCTCGAGGGCGACCGCCCGGGCCTGCCGGTGCCGCACTGCGTTCAGAAAACGCTCGACGGCCGCGCCCGCCGCTGCGTCCGGCAACGGGGGAGGGGCGGAGTCGGTCTCCGGGGCGGAGTGCAGCAGATTCACGGCAGAATCGGAGGGCGCGCGAGCGGCGCCGGGCGACAACCCCGGACCCCGCTCCGTCCTTCCACATGGACACTCCAGAGCATGGCCTGTGCCGGGGTGTCCTGGGAAGTGGTGCGGCCGAGCGGGGTGGCAGCCGCTGAACGCGCCCAGAAGACGAGCGGTTCAGTAGCCACGGGTTGGCGGCCCCTCCGGCCGCCCGGGAAGGCTCAGGGGTGTGTGCCGGCGGGCCGTGGTCGCGCCTGGGCCCTGGGGGCGCCGGACCTCGGCCGGGCCGACGCGGGCACGAAGCTGGTCGGGCCAGTCACCGTGAGGTGCGGTCGGAGCCGCTCGAAGCGCTTCTTGCTGACACCCCGGACCCGCATCACCTCCTCGGGCCGGCTGAAGGGGCGCGCCGCGCGCTCGGCCACCACCGCGGCGGCGACCTTGGGACTGATGCCCGGAAGCGCGTCGAGCTGGTCCAGGGTGGCAGTGTTCAGGTTCACCACCCCCGTCCCGACCGTCCGCTTCGCCTTCCCGGCCGTGGCCGAGCCGGGAGGCACCGGGGCGGCACGCGCCCCGCTGGCCGAGAGCACCGCGGCGGCGAGCACCCATCCGCGGCCGTTCACTGGGCGCCCCCCACCGCGGCCAGCTTGGTCTCGGCCGTCGCCTCGGCGGCCTCGCGGCGGTCACCCGCCTCGCGCACGTGCAGCTTGCCGTCGAGCGGCAGCACATCGAGGAGCACGTTCAGCGAGCCATCGCGGTTCACGAACGCCGACCCTGCCCGTACCCAGACCGTTCCACCCTTCCCTTCGCGGATGGAGAACACCGCCAGCCGCTTTCCTGTCGTCAGCACCTTCCACCTCCACGCCCTTGGTCCGGACCGACATGGCCCGGCGTCGGCCCGTCGATGCGGACCGCACGCCGGGGGCCAGAGCAGCGGGCGTGCCAGGCGGGCTCCGTCGAGCGCGCACCACCAGCGGTCCGCAGCCCCGGACCGGTCTCCGCCATTCTGGACGGGTGTTCAGTCACGCCGCGCCCGCCTCGGCCCTGGTCCGCTCGCTGCACAGGCGGTCGGTCGTCGGCGAGGCGCGGGGTAGGGTCCGGCCTCCCTGCGGAGACCAGGACACCGATGCGAAGCCTTTCTCTTTCCGTCCTTCTCGTCGCCTGCGGCGCGGTCGCCGCGGAGCCGCCGGGTCGCGACACGCCGCTGCCAACGCTGCCGTACGCGCCAGGGCTCGACCCGAGCGCCATGGACCGCAGCGCGGACCCGTGCGTGGACCTCTACGCCTTCTCGTGCGGCGGCTGGCAGAAGCTCAATCCCATCCCCCCCGACCAGGCCACCTGGAGCGTCTACGGCAAGCTGCAGGACGAGATCCAGCGGCACCTCTGGGGGCTGCTCCAGACGGCGGCGGATCCGTCGTCGGCACGCAGCCCGGTCCAGGCGCAGATCGGCGACTACTTCGCCGCCTGCATGGACGAGGCGCGCATCGAGGCGCTGGGGAGCAAGCCGCTCCAGCCGGCCCTGGCGGCGCTGGCGAAGGTCAAGGACCGCCGGGGGCTCGCCGCGTGGCTCGCCGCGCAGCACCTCGCGGCGACGTCGAGCGAGCTGCTGTTCGGTTTCGGCTCGCAGCAGGACGCCACCGACGCGACGCAGTTCATCGCCGCGGCCTGGGCTGGTGGTCTCGGGCTGCCGGACCGCGACGACTACCTGGACCAGGATCCGAAGTCGAAGCAGCTGCGGGAACGGTACCGCGAGCACGTGGTCCGCACGCTCCAGCTGCTCGGGGACGACGCGGCCACCGCGAGCTCCACCGCGGCGGTGGTCATGGACATCGAGATCGCGTTCGCCACGGCGAGCCTCACCCGGGTGGAACGCCGCGACCCGTACAAGGTCTTCCACAGGATGCGGAGAGCGGAGCTCGGCCGGCTGGCGCCGGACTTCGACTGGAAGACCTACCTCCAGGGGATGGGCGTCCCCGGCACGCAGGTGCTGAACGTGAGCCAGCCGAGGTTCGTCCAGGCGATGAACGCCGAGCTGAACAGGCGGCCGCTCGCGGACTGGAAGCGCTACCTGCGCTGGCACCTGGCGAACACCCAGGCGTCGTACCTCTCGCGGGCGTTCGTGGACGAGGACTTCACCTTCAACCGCAAGATCTTGCTCGGGACCGAGCAGCTCGCCCCGCGCTGGAAGCGGTGCGTGCGCTGGGTGGATCGGGATCTGGGCGAGGCGCTGGGACAGGTGTTCGTGCAGAAGAACTTCTCGCCCGAGCTCAAGCAGAAGACGCTGGAGATGGTGCATCGCATCGAGCGGGAGATGGAAGCCGACCTCAAGACGCTCGAGTGGATGTCGGCGCCCACCCGCGAGCGCGCACTGGAGAAGATGAGGGCGATGGCGAACAAGATCGGCTACCCCGACCGGTGGCGCGACTACACCTCGATCCAGCTTGCCCGTGACGATTTCCAGGGGAACGTCGCCCGGTCGGTGCGGTTCGAGAGCGCGCGACAGCTCGGCCGCATCGGCAAGCCCGTGGACCGCGGCGAGTGGGAGATCACGCCGCAGACGGTGAACGCGTACTACAGCCCGACGATGAACGACATGAACTTCCCGGCCGCGGTGCTCCTGCCGCCGCTCTATGATCCGAAGATGGACGCCGCGCCGGGCTACGGGAACACCGGCGGCACCATCGGCCACGAGCTCACCCACGGGTTCGACGACGAGGGCCGGCAGTACGATGCGAAGGGCAACCTGGAGGACTGGTGGACTGAGCAGGACGCGGCCGAGTTCAAGCGGCGGGCCTCCTGCATCTCGGACCAGTACTCGGGCTACATCGCGGTGGACGACCTCCACGTGAACGGGAAGCTGACGCTCGGGGAGGACGTGGCCGATCTCGGCGGGCTCATCCTCGCCCATCGCGCCTGGAAGGACGCCACCGCCACCCAGCGCCTGGTGCCCATCGATGGGCTCACCCCGGAGCAGCGATTCTTCGTGGGCTACGCGCAATGGGCCTGCGCCAACGTTCGTCCGCAGACCATGCGACTCCTCGCGAGAACCAACCCGCACTCGCCTCCGAGATACCGGGTGAACGGGCTGGTGGTGAACATGCCGGAGTTCGGGCACGCCTTCTCGTGCAAGCCGGGCGCGCCGATGACCAAGCCGGCGGAGAAGGTCTGCAAGGTGTGGTGAGCCGGGTAGGACCAAGGGAGCATGACCGGCGGGGAAGGGCACCGGCTAGGGTCTCCGGCATGCCCCAGTGTCTCCTGCTCTCCGCACTGCTCGGCGCCACCGTGCTCGCCGCGCCCGCTGCCGAGCCCGCGCCCGCCGAGGGTCCCCTGGCGACGCTGCCTTACACGCCCGGCCTCGACCCCTCGTCGATGGACCGGAGCGTGGACCCGTGCGTGGACTTCTACGCCTTCTCCTGTGGCGGCTGGCTGGCGAGGAACACCATCCCGCCGGACCAGGGGGCGTGGAGCGTGTACGGCAAGCTGGAGGCGGACATCGAGCGGCACCTCTGGGGCCTGCTCCTGACCGCGGCCAGCCCCTCCGCGGCGCGGAGCGCGGTGCAGGTGCAGATCGGTGACGACTTCGCCGCCTGCATGGACGAGGCGCGCATCGAGGCGCTGGGGAGCAAGCCGCTCCAGCCCGCGCTCGAGGCGCTCGCCCGGGTGAAGGACCGCAGAGGCCTCGCGGAGTGGGTCGCCCGACAGCACCTCGCCACCCGGACCGGACGGCTGCTCTTCGGCTTCGACGCCGAGCAGGACGCCTCCGACGCCACCCAGTACATCGCCGCGGTGTACGCGGGCGGCATCGGCCTTCCCGATCGTGACGATTACCTGGACCAGGACGCCAAGGCCCGGGAGCAGCGCAGCAAGTACCAGGAGCACGTGGTGCAGACGCTGCAGCTCCTGGGCGACGACACGGCCACCGCGAAGGCCACTGCCAGGGTGGTGATGGACATCGAGACCGCGCTGGCCAGGGCCACGCTCACCCGTGTCGAGCAGCGCGATCCGTACAAGATCTACCACCGAGTCCCGCTGGAGAAGCTGACCCGGATGGCTCCCACCTTCGACTGGAAGGCCTACCTGGCCACCGCGGGCGTTCCGGGGACCCAGGTTCTCAACGTGAGCCAGCCCGGCTTCTTCCAGGCGCTCGACCGCGAGCTGAAGCGCCGTCCGCTCACGGACTGGAAGCGGTACCTGCGCTGGCACCTGGTGAACGTGAGCGCCCGCTACCTCTCGCGCGCCTTCGTGGACGAGGACTTCGCCTTCCACGGCAAGTACCTGTCCGGCACCGAGCAGATGGCGCCCCGCTGGAAGCGGTGCGTGCGCTGGGTGGACCGCGATCTGGGCGAGGCGCTGGGCCAGGTCTTCGTGCAGAAGAACTTCTCCTCCGAGCTCAAGCAGCAGACGCTGACCATGGTCCTGGCCATCGAGCACGCGATGGAGGAGGACCTGAGGACCCTGGAGTGGATGTCCCCCTCCACCCGCGCCCGGGCGCTGGAGAAGCTCGCGGCGATGGCGAACAAGATCGGCTACCCGGACCGGTGGCGCGACTACTCCTCGATCCAGCTTGCCCGGGACGACTTCTTCGGCAACGTCACCCGCGCGGTGCAGTTCGAGAGCGCCCGGCTCCTGGGCCACATCGGCAAGCCGGTGGACCGCGGCGAGTGGGAGATGACGCCGCAGACGGTGAACGCCTACTACAGCCCCTCGATGAACGACATGAACTTCCCGGCCGGGGTGCTCCAGCCCCCGCTCTACGACCCGAAGATGGACGCCGCGCCAGGCTACGGGAACACCGGCGGCACCATCGGCCACGAGCTCACCCACGGGTTCGACGACGAGGGCCGCCAGTACGACGCCCGGGGCAATCTCCGAGATTGGTGGACCAAGCAGGACGCCGCCGAGTTCGACCGGCGGACCGCCTGCGTGTCGGACCAGTACTCGAGCTACATCGCGGTGGACGACATCCACGTGAACGGCAAGCTCACGCTCGGCGAGGACGTGGCGGACCTGGGCGGTCTGGTGCTCGCCTACCGCGCCTGGAGGGCGTCCACCGCGAACCAGCGCCTGATGCCCATCGACGGGCTCACCCCCGAGCAGCGCTTCTTCGTCGGCTACGCCCAGTGGGCCTGCGCCAACGTGCGGCCGCAGATCCTCCGGCTGCGGGCGCGGACCGATCCGCATTCCCCTTCGAAGTACCGGGTGAACGGGCTGGTGGTGAACATGCCCGAGTTCGGCCAGGCCTTCGCGTGCAAGGCGGGCGCGCCGATGACCAAGCCGAAGGAGAAGGTCTGCAAGGTCTGGTGAGCCGTGCTCAGGCGTCCCCCGGGATGTAGTAGCGCTCGATGTACTCGCTCTCGAAGGGCTGCCCGTCGAGCTTGGCCGGCGAGAAGCGGCCCCGGAGCAGGTGCTCGGTGTAGGTGGCGTTGTACCCGCCGTTCTTGATTCCGCGGCACTTGATGGCTTCGCCCTCCACCGTGACCGTGCAGGCCACCTCGCCGTAGGAGGCCGAGGCCTTCGGGAGCCCGTGGCCGATGTCGTCCGGCAACGGGCTGAGCCGCTTCGGCGCGGTGTACCGCTTGTCGAGCGTGTCGCAGGCGCGCGCATCACCCTGCTCGCACGCAGCACCGAGGAGCCGCGCCGCCTTGTCCGGCTGCTTGTCCTGGGACGCCGGGTCGATCAGCGCCAGCGCCTGGTCCGTGCACCGCTTCGCGCGCTCCCCGGTGCACAGCTGCACGGTGTCGGTGTCGGGAGGCGGGTACCAGTGCTTCAGCGAGACCGGGTTGAAGCCGTGGGCACAGCCGAGGGCGGCAAGGAGCAGCAGACAGGAGCGGAGGCGCATCGTCCGGCCAGCGTCGGCGACGCGCCGACCTCGGTCAACGTCAAATCCTTCACCGGGAGTCGCAGACGCTTGCGCGGCGAGCGGCCGCTGTGTCACACAGCCGCTTGCCCCCGGGTGCCCATGTCGGGCCCAACAGGGAAGCCGGTGAGAGTCCGGCGCGGTCCCGCCACTGTGAACGGAGCGGCCCGAGGAACCGGGCCGGTTCGACATCCTCCGTCGGTCGCCACTGCGGACGGCACGTTCCGCGGGAAGGTGGGAGGACGAACGCGGACGTGAAGGTGCCATCGGGGCGCCGCCCACGTTTCCGGATCCGTGAGCCAGGAGACCTGCCCGAGGGTGCGGCGCCGGAGGCCCCGGCGACGGCGGAAGGCCTTTCTCTCTTCGGCGAAGAGAGTGGAAGGCGGTCGATGGGCGGATGGCGATGGGCCCGGGCGTGTCTCGGGCCGGCATTGAGTGTGGCGTCCATCGCCTGGGGCCAGTCCCCCGCGGCGGTGGAGCTGCCGCCCGTGGACGTGCCCGTCCCGGCCGCCCCTCCTCCTCCCGAGTCGCCGCTGGTCCGTGACCCCACCGGGCTGACCACGGTGGTGGACGTCGGCTCGCGCCGGGCCGAGGTCTCCACGGTGGGGGTGCTGGTCGGTGAGGCGCCGGGAGTGGTGCTGCAGCAGAGCGGGGGCCTGGGCCAGAGCGAGCAGCTCACCCTGCGCGGGGCGTCGAGCACCGGAGTGCTGGTGCTGCTCGACGGCGTGCCGCTGAACGGGCTGGGGGGCATCGCCGACCTGAGCCTCGTCCCGCTCGCGGCGGTCCATCAGGCGGAGGTGCTCCGGGGCGGCGCGGGGGCGCGCTACGGCGCGGGGGCGCTGGGCGGGGTGGTGAACCTCGTCACCCGGAGCGCGGCCGAGCCCGTGGTCTCCGGCGACCTCGGAGTGGGCAGCTTCGGCACCTACCAGGGAGGCGCGAGCGCCTCGGGACCCGTGCTCGGCGGCTCGGGATTGCTCGAGCTGCACGCCGGCCACACCGACGGCGACTTCACCTACGTCTACGACCCGCTCGCCGGCACGCCGGCCAGCAAGCCCCAGACCTTGGTCCGCCAGAACAACCAGGCGACCTGGGCGGGCGGGCTCGCCAAGGGCGGCGGGCGGCTGGGGTCCTGGCTGCTCGACGGGCTCTTCCTGGTCAGCGCACTGTCGCGGGGCCTCGCCGGCACGGTGGACAACCCATCGCCGGACGCGCACCAGGATTTCCTCGGGCTGCAGGCCGGGCTTCGCCTGTCGCGCGCCTTCGCCTCGGGCGCGGACACCTCGTTCCGGATCGACGCCCGCCGCGAGACCAATACCTTTCGAGGCGGCTTCTTCTCGCAGGACACACAGTGGTGGCAGGCCTCGCTGAGCTGGGATGGGACGCTGCCACTCGGGGACCACTGGCTCTCGGCCTCCGCGTCGCTGGGGCTGTCCTTCGCCGATGCCGGGACGCGCGCGCCACGGTGGGCGGTCACCTCGGTCTCGCTCCAGGACGAGTGGCGCCTGGCCCGGGGCCGGCTCTCGGTCGTGCCCTCGGTTCGCCTCGACCAGGCGGGCGGCTTCGTGGGGGTCTCCCCCAAGCTCGGCGTGTCCTGGGCGCTTCCCGCCGGCGTCACGGTGCAGGCCAACGTGGGCCAGTCCTTCCGGGTTCCCTCGTTCCTCGAGCTCTTCATCCCCAGCGGGACGACGCTCGCCAACCCGGACCTCCAGCCCGAGCGCGGCGCATTCGTGGACGCGGCGGTGGGCGTGTCCGGTTCCGCGGGAATGGCCCGGGTGGCCGGATTTGCCGCCCAGTACGAAGACCTCATCGTCTACGAGTACCAGCCGCCGCTCGCCGCCCGGCCGCACAACGTCGGGGCCGTGCGGGCAGCCGGGCTGGAGGCGGAGGGCCGGCTGGTTCCGGCCTCGTGGATGGAGCTGAGCGGAAGCTACGGCCTGCTCTTCACCGAGAACATCCGGGACGTCGCCCCCTACTTCGGCCAGGAGGTCCCCTACCGCCCGCGGCACCGGGGGACGTTCCGGGTGACGATGGGTCCCGAGCGGGTCCGGGTGCATGCCACGCTGCGCGCCCAGTCCCGGATGACGGTCAACCGCTCGGCCACCCTCGCCCTCGACGGGCGGGTGATGGTGGACGCCGGGGTGGAGGTCCTGGTCTCGCGCCGACCCGAGCTCCTGCTGTCCCTCGCCTCCACCAACCTCGGTGACGTCCAGGCCAGAGACCTCGACGCCTACCCGCTGCCTGGCCGGGCCTTCCTCGCCACCCTGACCCTGCGCCTCGACCTGGGGCGCGCTCCTGAGAGGTTTCCATGAGGTCGTCTCCCCGAGTGGTCCTCGCCGCTCTCCTCCTCACCGCCTCCGCGTTGCTGCCCGGATGCCTCTCCTCGAGCGAGCTGGAGTGCGCCGCCGGAACCGTGCGCTGCGGTGACACCTGCGTCTCCACGCAGACCGACAGCAACAACTGCGGCTCGTGCGGCTCGGCCTGCAGCGGCGGGAACGTCTGCGTGGCCGGAGCGTGCGTCTGCGGCACCGGGCAGACGGTGTGCAACGGCATCTGCACCACCACTGCGACCGACCCGCGGAACTGCGGCGCCTGCGGCCGCTCCTGCGGGTCGCTCGAGATCTGCGACCAGGGCGTGTGCTTCGACTGCAACAGCCAGCCGGGCATGTGCCAGCGGGCCTCCATCGTCGCCGGGTGCATCGACGGGGCGAGTGGCGGGCTCCGCCAGGTGCAGGACGCCCGGGCCACCGGTCTCACCATCGGGGCGATGATCGACCCGCCCTCCGCCTCGTTCCCCGACGCGCTGGGGGTGCTGGGCGGGGCGCTGCTCTACGCCGACCACGACAGCTCCAGCCTCTTCGAGATCCCCATCGCCGACCTGAGCGTGGCGAGCGCCGAGCGATTGCCCCTGGTGGGGGGAAGCACCGGCAGCAAGGCCGGGACGACGCAGCTGTACGTCGAGACCCCTGACGGCGGCACCGGACCGTCGCGCATCTACGCCATGACCAGCTCGGTCAACGCGCTGCGGATCTTCGACGGGCCTCCGGCGGTCGACGCCGAGCAGCTCCTGGATGGCGGCGTCGGCCAGCTCGGCCTCACCGCGGCCGGCGGGGCGGCGTTCGATCCCGGGAGCTTCCCCGAGCCGTTCGCCAAGGTGGGCGACGAGGTGTTCGTCCCGCTCAATGCGACCGGCAAGGTGCTCCGGGTCGACATCAGCAACCCGGCGAGCGCGCAGGTGAAGGAGACCTTCGACCTGCAGCCGCTGATCGCCGCGCTCCCCGGCGGCGGGACCATCGCCGACGGCGGGGTGTTCTCGCCTTCGCCTACCCAGGCCATCGCTCGCAACGGGAAGGTCTACGTCTCGATGAACGTGCTCCGCTACCACGCCGATTTCAGCGGAGCGGACTACGGGCCGCCCCTGGTGGCGCGGATCGACCCGACCCAGAGCGGCTCCGCGGCCGTCTCGGCGATCGCCCTGGACGGCAGCGAATGCCAGAACGTGAACTGGCTGGCCTCGGTGCCCCAGGGAAGCGCGTCCTCGCCGCTGCTCGTCTCCTGCGCCGGGGCCCGGACCTACGACTCGAATTCCTTCGTGACCGCGGTCGCACACACCACCCTGGTGCTGCTCGACGCCAGCGACCAGCGGGTGACTGCCTGGGTCCCGAGCACCGGGGCCGGGCAACCCCCTCCCAGCGTGGGCCGGGCAGTGCCGGTGAACGCCAGCGTGTACGTGGCCGATGAGACGGACAGTCGGCTGTACGTGCTCGACCTGGGGACCAATGCCCTGGTGGAGCGGGTGGGCAACACGCCCGACGGCGGCACCCCGCCCAAGCTCTGCCCGAGCTACATCACCGACCTCGCGGTGGTGCCCCTGCCGTGAAGCCGGTCGCCCTCCTCGCGCTGCTGCTGCTTGGCGCCGGTGCGGACCCCGGTCCGCTGCGGATGCTGGGGCCTGCGCCGCGGGGAGAGGTGCGCCGGGTGGTGACGCTCGCCCCATCGCTGACCGACGTGGTCCTCGCGCTCGGCGCCGGGGACCGGCTGGTGGGGGTGTCCCGGTTCGACGAGCGGCCCGAGGTGGCCCGCCTGCCGCGGGTGGGGGGATTCGTCGACCCCAGCGTGGAGGCGGTGATGGCCCTGCACCCGGATCTGGTGCTGTCCCAGCCGGGCCCCGGGAACCGGCGGGCGGTGGAGACGATGGCCGAGCTCGGCGCGCCGGTGCTCCTGTTGCCATTGGGGACGGTGGCGGACGTGCTCGCCGCCGAACGCGCCATTGGCAAGGCGCTCGGCCGGGCCGAGCAGGGCGAGGCGCTGGCGCGCGGGCTCGAGGCAACACGCGCCCGCATCCGGGAGCGGGCCGCTGCCGAGCGGCCGGTGCGGGTGCTGCTGGTCTACGGCTTCGAGCCGCTGGTGGTGGCCGGCCCGGGCGGCTTTGCCGACGAGCTGCTGTCCGACGCCGGAGCGGTGAACGTCGCCGGCGACGCCGTCAGTCCCTACCCGGTGTACTCGGTGGAGCGCGCCCTTCAGCGCCGCCCCGAGCTCATCCTCGACGCCGCCGACACACCGGCGGGCCGCGACCGGTTGCGGACGCTCCCCGGTCTGGCCGAGGCCCGGTGGGCCGAGGTGCCCGGGCGGGCGCTCCTCCACCCCGGCCCGGCGCTCGGGCGGGGGCTGGAGCAGCTCTTCTCGCTGGTGCACCCCGGAGCCGGGCGATGACCAGCGTGGCCGGAACGCTGGGCGCTTCCTCCGGGGTGCGCTTCACGCCCGCCCGGGCAACGCTGGTCCTGGGCGGGCTGCTGGCGCTGGCCCTGGCCGCGCTCGGGGCCTCGGTGCTGCTCGGCGAGTACCCGCTCCACCTCTTTCGCGCGCTGGCCGAGCCTGCCTCGCCGGACGGCCGGGTGCTGTTCGGGCTGCGCATCCCGCGGGCGGTGCTCGGAGCGCTGGTGGGCGCCGGGCTGGCCGCGAGCGGCAGCGCGCTGCAGGCGCTGCTCCGCAACCCCCTGGCCGATCCCTTCGTCCTCGGTGTCTCCGGCGGTGCGGCGCTCGGGGCGACCCTGGCCCTGGCGCTCGGGCTGCAGGCGCTGGCCGGACCGTCGCTCTTCGCCTTCGTCGGTGCGGTGGCGGCGATGGCGCTGGTCCTCGCCGCTGGCCGGGCTCGGAGCTCGCCCTACGCGGCGCTGCTCACCGGCGTGGTGTTCAACGCCTTCGCCGCCGCGGTCATCACCTGCATCAAGACCCTGCTCACGCCGGACCGGCTGGGCGAGGTGCTGTACTGGCTGGCCGGGAGCCTGGGCTACGAGCAGCCCCGTACCTTGCTCGTCGGCGGCGGGCTCCAGCTGCTGGCCCTGGGAGTCCTCTGGGCCGAGTCGGCGCGGCTCAACCTCCTGTCGCTGGGAGACGACGAGGCCGCCTCGCTCGGCGTGCCGGTGCGGCGCACCCGGGCGCTGGTGCTGCTGGCGGCCTCGCTGAGCGTCGCCGCGGCGGTGGCTCTGGCGGGCCTGGTGGGCTTCGTGGGCCTCATCGTGCCGCACCTGCTCCGGCTGTGGCTGGGGCCCGACCAGCGCCTGCTCGTCCCGGCGAGCGCGCTCGGCGGCGCGGCGTTCCTGGTGGTGGCCGACGCGGTGACCCGGATGCTCTTCGGGGTGTTCCACTCCGAGCCACCCGTCGGGGTGGTGACGGCCGTGCTCGGTGGACCGCTCTTCGTGTGGCTCCTCAACCGGCCGGAGCACCCGGCATGACGCCCCCCGCGCTGCAGACCGAGGCGCTCGCCGTGGGGTACGGCACCTTCCCGGTGGTCTCCGGGGTGTCGGTCAGCGTGGCCCCGGGCACTCTCTGGGCGGTGCTCGGCCCGAACGGCTCGGGGAAGAGCACCCTGCTCCGCACGGTGCTCGGTCTGCTCCGCCCGCTTGCCGGCGAGGTGCGCCTCTTCGGCACGCCGCTCGCCCGCTGGGAGCGACGCGCGCTCGCTCGGCGCGTGGCCTGGATCCCCCAGGCGTTCGACGGCGACCCGGGCTTCACCGGGCTCGAGCTGGTGCTGATGGGCCGGGCTCCGCACCAGCGGGCGTGGGGGCTGCCGGGGCCGAAGGATCTCGCCGTGGCCCGGGCCGTCCTGGCCGAGCTGGGCATCGCCCATCTGGCGGGCCGGGTGGTCTCCCGGCTGTCCGGCGGCGAGAGGCGGCTCCTCCTGGTCGCCCGGGCGCTGGCCCAGGAGCCCGCGCTGCTGCTGCTCGACGAGCCCACCGCGTTCCTCGACCTGCAGCACCAGGCTCAGGTGCTGGAGCGGGTGCGTGCCCGGGTGCGGAGCGGGCTCGCGGCGATCGCCGTTCTCCACGATCCGAACCTCGCAGCGGCCTTCTCCGACCAGGGCCTGCTGCTACGCGACGGACGGGTGCTGGGCCAGGGCGACTCGAACGCGCTGCTCGACGCCGAGCGGCTGGGCCAGCTCTACGGGCTGGGGCTCGCCGAGGCCCGCACCGAGACCGGGCACCGGCTGTTCGCGCCCCGGGGGACGCCATGAGGTCGAGCGCGCCCCGTCTCTCCCGGGCGATGGCGGTCTCTGCCGCCACGCACCTCGGCGTACTCGCCGCGCTTCTCGCCCTGGCGCAGCCGCGCACCTCTTCGACGCTGCCGATGCGGGTCGCCCTGGTGGGCGCTGCGGCACGGATCCCCTCCTCGCCCGGCGAGCCCGGGCCGATGCCGGGTCGCACAGGTCGGGAGACGACCGAGTTCGGCACAGATGAGGGGATCGCGCCCGCCGGTCTGGCGCCGATCGCGGCACCGCCTCCTCCGACCCGCACGATCCCCCGTGGGGTGCACCGTGCGTGGCCCGGGCCAGGCCCCACGGCGCCCGGCAACGCCGACGGCGCGGCCCGGGCGGCGGCCCTGGTCGCGCCGGTGCAATCGGACGTCTGGATGCTCTCCGGTCCCGGGGAGCCGCCCGTCGCCGGAGCGACGCCCCCGCCGCCCGGACCCGCGGGACGAGGCCCTGGTCGCGCCGGCGGCGAGGCAGGGGGAGCCGCGGACGGGGCGCGTGCGGCCTCGCTCCTCGCGGCGCTCTCGGAGCGGCTGGCATGGTCCGCCGAGCGCTGTGCCCCGCACGCCCTCGTCCGCACCGCGCGGCACGCCATCCCCGGCGTCCCGCTCCACTTCTGCCTCGACGCCGCCGGTCGGCCCAGCGACGTGGGGCTGCTCGGGACCACCGGCTCGGAGCAGCTGGACCGCGCCGCGCGGGACTGCGTGGTGCCGGGCGCGCTCCCGCTTCCGCCCGCTCCGGGTTGCTACACCGTGGAGGTCCGGTTCCCGACCCGCGGATGAGAGCAGCCAGCGCGCCGGGCGCGGCACCGCCTCTGCCCGGGCGGGTGGATCAGGGCTGCTGCAGCTTCGACTTGTTGGGGCCGCCCGTGCCCGGCGCCGCGTCCCAGCTCGGGCCCATGTCGACTCCGTTGACCAGGTAGTGGTCGCTGGGGCGGAACACCCGGCCGCCGCGCTGCGCGTTGCGCATCTCGGGCTCGTCGAGGTCCGCCGTCGGCGCGGTCGAGCCGCGCCCCGGGGCGGGCTCGGTGATCCCCGTGCCCCAACCGAACACGCCGTTGCCGGCGGGAGGGCCGGGGTCCTCCGCCCGCTCGAGCTCCTGCTCGTCGTTGGTGTCCGAGTTGACGCCCGCGGTGCCGTTCCGCTGGGACCGCCCCTCACCGGTCCCCGCATAGTCGATGCCCGACCAGGCCATCTCCCGTCCGCGGGTGGTCAGCGGCTGGACGTCTCGCGCTGGAGGGGGTTCGGTGTACTGATCACATGCCGCGACGATGGCGGTGGCGCACACTACGACCCAACGGTGCATCGTTCCCATCCTGTGCAGTGGCTCCCGAGGCGCTCCCGGTCGGCTCTCCTAGCCGGTCCCGGGTCGCTTGGCCACAGCTGGATGACCGGGTCGATGGACGGGGAACGGACGGCAGGTGGCGCGCGGCCACGGGTACACCCCGGACTGGCCCGGGCCTGGCGCTCGCTGGTGGAGCGGCTGCTGGGCGCGCTGGACCGGCTCCGGCTGCCGGGCGCCACGGTTCTCCCGGTCGCCGGGGCGGTGGTGGGCCTCTACGGCGGGCTGCCGGCGGGCGTGTTCGCCAACCTCATCGGGGTGGTGAGCGGGGTGGTGTTCGGGTGGCCGCAGCTGCTGGACATCGTCCGCCGGGGCTCCGAGACGCGCGCCGCGCTCCGCCTCTCGCTGGCCACCGCCCACTGGCACCCCGGATATCTGGTGGTCGGCGTGCCCCTGGCGCTCTCGGCCCGGCTCCGGACCGACCGGGCTACCCGTACGGGGTGGTGACCCGCGCGGGGGCGCAGCGGGTGAAGCGTCGGGCGCTCGGGGCTTCCGGCGGGCCGACGATGGCGCCGACCGAGGAGTCCTAGGCGGCGCAGCGCGGGCACCGCCCGCGGACGTGGATCTCCGCGGCGGACCGCGCGGCGAGCGCCGGGGACAAGGTCACCGCGTCGACCGGCAGGCACTCCAGCTCCCCGCATTCGGTGCAGCTGAAGTGAGGGTGGTTCTGCTCGTGGCGTCGGGCGTCAGGGCCGCGCAGGTCGAACCGCCAGACGTGGTCGCCGAGGTCCCGGCGGTGCGCCAGGCCGCGCTCGGTGAGGTCCATCAGGATGCGGTACACGGTGGTGCGGTCCATCCCGTCCTGCGGGAGCAGCGCCACCATCTCGGGATGGCTCATGGGCCGGGGCGCCCTCTGCAGCGCCTCGTAGACCCGCAGTCGTTGCTCGGTCACCCGGAGTCCGGCCTCGCGGAGGGCCCGACGCGCCTCCGTGCCGCGCGCCATCGTGGAGCCTGCGTGCTCTCCATTGATCCAGGACGCGGTCTGGGGGCTCGCCATGGTGTTCTCCCTCGCTGGCCCCGGCCCGCGCCAGAGCAGTCAGGCCTGCCTGCGGGTGCAAGCGAGCCGCCAAGGACGAATCAAGCAATTCCAGTGGCTTGCCCTCCGAACGATGTCGGGAATTCAAACGCCTCACATACGCTGATGCAAGCGAATGACATCTTTCACAGCGGACTAACCCATCCCCCCCTTGAGGCGTCGGCCGCCGATCAGGTGGAGGTGGAGATGGAAGACGGCCTGACCAGCATCGGGCCCGCTGTTCATCACCAGGCGGTAACCGGAGTCGGCGATCCCCCGCTCGGCCGCCACCTGCGAGGCGGTGAGGACGAGGTGGCCCACCAGCTCGCGGTCCTCGGGAGTGAGGGCGCTGTTCGAGGGGATGTGCCGGAGGGGGACGAAGAGGACGTGCACCGGGGCCTGGGGATTGATGTCCTCGAACGCGAGGCACCGGTCATCCCGCAGGACCAGCTTGGCGGGGATCTGCCCGTCCCGGATCTTGCAAAACACGCAATCGGACATGGCGGTGACTCTGCCCGGGAGGCTCGGGCAGGCCAAGCGCCTCGGCAGTAACTCACCGCGGCATCGTCACGTAGGCCTTCCGGCCGCACACCACTGCCTCTGGAGGCTTCACGATGGCGCGCAGCCGTTGGGCGATGCTCGCCCTGGTCCTCGCCATGCCGGGCGGGGCCCGGGCGCTGGAGGACGGATGGACGCACGACGTCGACCTGTCGATGGGGTTCGGCTCCGGCACGGTGATCGCCGCGCTGAGCGAGGTGAGCGCGTTCGGGCTGTTGGGGGGACGGCTGCGACTCGGCGCCGGGCCGCGGCTGCTCGGGGTGTTCGGTGGAGACGGCCTCGCCTTCTCCACGGCGGACGCGGACCTCATCGCCGCCGGCCGGACCCAGACGCTCGCGGTCTCCGGCGTGCGGACCGGCGCCTTGAACGTGGCGCTCTCGGTGCGGGTACGCATCGTGGCCGGGCTCGAGCTCGGGGCGAACATCGACGTGGTGGGCGTGGGCTTCGGCCGCACGCGCCCGGTCAGCTCGGGCGGCGTCCAGACCGACGCCGCTCCTCCCACCCTGAACCTGCTCACCGTCGGGCGGAAGGATCAGGGGACGCTCGACTCGGAGTTCTTCGTCGCCTGGTGGTTCGGCGAGCGGGTGGCGATCCGCGCGGGCGCCTCGCACGTGGAGACCGAGCTGGTGACGGAAGAGCCGCTCCAGGACGGGAACGATCGGTTTCGCCGCACCAGCACGCTCTTCTTCGTCGCGGTCACCCACCGGCTGTGAGCTCTTCGCGGTTCCTGTGGCTCGCGCTGTTCGTGCCGGCGCTCGCCGCGGCGGAGCCCCGTACCTTCCGGGTGGCGCCGCCGGCCGAGGGGAGCAAGGCCGAGGCGGTGGTGGTCTACAGCCTGGGCACGCACACCCAGACCGCACAGGAGATCCGCGGCGAGGTGACCCTCGATCCGTCGACCCTCGCCTCCGCCTCGGGGGCGGTGGTGGTGCCGCTCGCTGGCATCAAGGGCGATGGAGGCACCCGCGACTGCCACATGCGCGAGGCGCTCGGGCTGGACTACGCCGTCGGAGGTCGTTTCCCCAAGGAGCACGTCTGCGATGGACAGGACCGGCTCCCGGCGAGCGGCCCCGAGTCGGTGGCCTTCCCCGACATCCGCCTCGAGCTGGTCGGGGCGAGGCCGCTGGACGACCTCGCCCTGCTCGAGGCCGGAAAGCCGGTGCGGGTGGAGCTCGAGGTGCGCTGGATTCTGCACGGCGTGACCCATGCGGCGCGCGAGCTGACCCGGGTGCTGCGCGAAGGGACGGGCCTCCGGGTCCGCGGCCGCTCGACGGTGGTGCTCGCCGACCATGGCGTGGTGGTGAGGCCGACCAAGGTGCTGTTCGCGGAGATCAAGGTCGGCGACGCGGTGACCGTCACCTACAATCTGCGGCTGGTGCCGGTTTCCCCCTGAGCGTTCCGGCCGTGGATGGCGCGGTCCCGGGGCCGGTGCGCGCGCCGACTCAGGGCAGATCGGCGCGGTACGTCGGGTCTGGCGCGCAGGGCCCCTGGAAGAGCCTTGCCAGAACCAGCGGGCCGTCCCGGGCGATCACCGCCTGGGGCGGCACGGCGTACCCGACGGTCAGCACGACATCGTAGTGCCGCGAGGCCCGCGGCGGCCCGAGGTGCGAGTACATCGGCGCGTCGCGATGGAAGTACGTGTAGCCGCCCGCCCAGGCGATGTGCGTGGCCTCCACCTTGAGGCCGCACAGGACGGGCAGCTCGCTGGCCACCAGCAGCAGCCGGTTCACCGGGGCGAAGTCGTCGTAGGCGCTCACCGTGTCGCGCTGGCCGTCGTAGGCCCCGAGCTCACCAAACGTCAGGGTGTGGAACCGCGCGCCCGAGACGATGGCCGCGAGCAGCGCCAGCCCCACCGGGAGCCGACGGTCGATGCGGGTGGAGGCGACCGAGAGCCCCACCCCGGCCAGGGCCATCGCCGCCGGCAGGACCGGGAGGATGAACCGCAGCTCCTTGTGGGGGATGGCGCTGTGCACGGCGAGGAACAGGCCCACCGCCGCCGCCAGTGCGGGCGCTCGCAACAGCCCGAGGAGCACCGCCGGGGCCATCACCGCCGAGACGGCCGGCATCGAGGTCCACAGGACGCGGAGGTAGTAGCCGGCCGGTGAGGCGCCGAAGAGCGCTCCCTTGCCCTGCACCCAGTTGTAGCGCCAGTACGCGATCGCGGAGTGAAACCACCCGCCCCAGGTCAGCCGGTCGAGCAGCCCGAGGAGCAGCGCCCAGCCGGCGAGCACCGCGGTGACCTCCAGCGCCTCGCGCCATCGCCGCCGCGCGAGCCAGGCGCCTGCCAGCGCCACGCAGAGCAGCGCGTCCTGGAGGCGGAGCAGCACGGCGAACCCGAGCAGCGAGGCCCCGAGCAGCCTCTCCCGCCAGGACGCCTCTCGCGGCAGTGCCCAGGCGAGCCCCAGGGTGACCGGGAATGCCGAGAGCGGCTCCGACAGCCCGCGCGGGGCGAAGTAGATGGCCGGGGCGGCGAGCGCCCAGAGCGCGCCGGCCATCGCCGATTCGAGTGGGCCCGCGCCCATGCGGCGGGCCAGCCGCGCGGTGGCCCAGGCGGTGGCCACTCCCACCGCGGCGAAGACCAGCTTGGCCGCGGGCACGTACTGGGCCGGCCGCGAGAGCCCCAGCCCGCGGAACAGCTCGAGCAGCCCGGCGACGAGCCCGGGCAGCACCCAGGTGCGCAGCCCCTCACGGAACTCGAGCGGCACCCAGCCCCGGCCCCAGACCAGCCGGTGCGCCGGCTCGAGCGACTGGTAGATCTCGTCCGGCCAGGCGATGCCCTGGTCGGTGAGGGCCAGCCAACCGCGCAGCGCCGCCCCGGCCGCCAGCGCCGCGAGCAGCACCCACCGCGCGCGCCTCGTGTCGTCGGCCGTGTCAGCTGGAGCGTCGGGCGGCACGTGGGGGAGCCCCGTGATACATCAATCGGCGACCGTCCATGAGCTCGATCAAGATCGCGCGGCTGCTCGAGGACCGGGATTTCGGGCTCCAGCTGACCCTGGTCACCGGGGCGGAGGGGCTCGGCCGCGTCATCACCAGCTCACGCATCCAGAAGCCCGGCCTGGCGCTGGCCGGGTTCACCGAGCACCTGCACCCCGAACGGGTGCAGGTCTTCGGCAACACCGAGATCGCCTACCTGAACACCCTGGACGAGGCGACCCAGCGCGAGGCGCTGAAGAAGCTCAGCGACTCGAACCTGGCCTGCGTGGTGGTCACCAAGGACCTGGACATTCCCCGCTCGCTGGTCGACGTCTGCAGCGCGGCCCAGCTGGCGCTGATGAAGACCCCGCTGCTCTCGTCCACCTTCATCCAGCAGGTCACCGCCTTTCTCGAGGAGTCGCTCACCGAGTCCGCCAGCCTCCACGGCGTGCTGATGGACGTCATCGGGGTGGGCATTCTGTTGCTGGGAAAGTCCGGCATCGGCAAGAGCGAGATCGCCCTCGACCTGGTCACCCGCGGTCACCGCCTGGTCGCCGACGACATCGTGGAGGTCACCCGCCGCAAGCAGGACACGGTCCACGGCTCGGGCAACCCGATCATCAAGCACCACATGGAGATCCGGGGCCTGGGCATCATCAACATCAAGGACCTGTTCGGCGTGGCGGCGGTCCGCGATCGGAAGAAGATCGAGCTGGTCATCGAGCTGGTGGAGTGGGATCCCCACCGCGAGTACGACCGGCTGGGCGTCGAGGAGCGCTTCTTCAACGTGGTGGGGGTCGACCTTCCCCTCTCCACCATCCCGGTGCGCCCGGGCCGGAACATCACCACCCTGATCGAGGTGGCGGCCAGGAACCACCTGCTCAAGCTTCAGGGCCACCACAGCGCCAAGGAGTTCGCCGAGCAGCTCAACCGCGCCATCGCCGAGGGCGCCATGCGGAGGACCCTGGGCGAGGAGGTGGAGTGATGGACGCCCCGGCGAACGAGCGCCGGCGCATCGTCATCCTCACCGGGGTGTCGGGATCGGGAAAGTCCACCGCCGTCCGGGCGCTGGAGGACGCCGGGTACTTCTGCATCGACAACCTGCCGGTGGTCCTGGTGCCCCAGCTCACCGGGCTCGCCGAGCTGGCCCAGCCGGACACCCGCTTCGCCCTGGTGATCGACGCCCGCGAGGGGGAGATGCTCCGGCAGGCGCCCGGCATTCTCGCCCGTCTGCGCGCCGAGGGGCATCACGTCGAGCTGGTCTTCCTCGACGCCTCGGACGAGAGCCTGGTTCGCCGCTACTCCGAGACCCGGCGTCGGCATCCGCTGGCCTCGGACGAGAGCGTGCCAGCGGGAATCGCCCGGGAGCGGGAGCTGCTCGCGGACCTGCGTGACCTGGCCGACCAGGTCATCGACACCTCCCAGCTGAACGTCCACGACCTGAAGCGGCTGGTGATGGCCCGCTTCGGCGAGTCCGGCACCTCACTGCCGAGCCTCACCGTCGTCTCCTTCGGCTACCGGTACGGGGTCCCACCCCAGGCCGACCTGGTCTTCGACCTCCGCTTCCTTCCCAACCCGTACTTCGTGCCCGAGCTCAAGCCGCTGACCGGGGAGGACCCGGCGGTCGCCCGCTACGTCCTCGAGCGGTCGGAGGCCCAGGAGTTCCTGAGCCGCATCGTGGACCTGGCGCAGTTCCTGTTCCCCCGCTACCAGCGCGAGGGAAAGGCGTATCTGACCGTGGCCCTGGGCTGCACCGGCGGGAAGCACCGGAGCGTCGCCGTGGCCGCCGCCCTCGCCCAGCGCCTCGGCGCGGGCCGGGCCGGAGTGCAGCTGCAGCACCGAGACATCGAGAAGGAGTAAGCAAGCAAGCTCGGCGGGTCGGTGCTCCAGGCCTGTTACTGGCCGCCAGAAGCTCCGCGAGGGTCGCTCCCACCCCGGGGTCCGCCTGGACGCCGGCTGGACACCCCCGGTCGCCGCCTTATTCTTTGGTGGCGCGTGAAGATCCGGTGCGCGGCGCGTGTCGAATGGTTGCAGCGAACGGCGGCGTGGGAGTAGGGAGCCGCGGCGGACTGCAGAGAGGTGTCACATGGTCGGGCTCGTGGTCGCAGCCCATGGTCGTCTGGCGCAGGAGCTGGTGGCGACCGCAGAACAGATCATGGGAGCTTTGCCCGAGGTGGCCACGGTGAGCATCGAGCCGGGCACATCGCCGGAGAGCATTCGCGCCCAGATGCGCGCGGCGGTGAAGGAGCTGGACCATGGCGAGGGCGTGCTCGTCCTCGCGGACCTGTTCGGCGGCACCCCGTGCAAGGAGTCGCTCCTGCTCTGCGGGAAGGCAAACGTCGAGGTGCTGGCCGGCGTGAACCTCCCCATGCTGATGAAGGCAGCCTCGCTCCGGAAGGAGCACCTGCCCTTGCACGACCTGGCCGAGTCGCTGCTCACCTACGCCCAGCGCAACATCCGCTTCGCCTCAGAGCTGGTCCGCGACGCCGCCGGGCGCCACGTCGCCTCCTGAGGAGCCCGTCAGGGCGGATCCCTACAGTCCGCCCCGTTCGAGGCCTCGAGCCCACGTGATCTCCCTGCTCCGCATCGACAGTCGGCTCATCCATGGCCAGGTGGTCGAGGCCTGGCTGCCGGTCCTCAAGGTCTCGCGGGTGGTGGTCGCGGACGACGAGGCGGCGCACAGCCCGCTGATGAGGACCGCGATGGGCCTGGCGGTTCCTCCCGAGCTGGAGGTGGACATCCGTCCGTTGCGCGAGGTGCAGTTCCCGGCCATCGCCGCCGACGGCGTCCGGACGCTGCTCCTGCTCCGTGACGTCCCGGCGCTCGTGGAGGCAACCAAGGCGCGGGCTTCCCGGGACCCGGGTGAACCTGGGCAACGTCCACCACGGCCCGATGCGCCGGCAGGTCTCCACCTCGGTGTTCCTCAACGCCGAGGAGATGCAGCAGCTCCGGACCATGCACGACGCTGGCTGGGAGATCGAGGCGCGGGGCGTTCCCTCGGAGCGCCCGGTCACCTTCACCGAGATGGTGGACCGCTTCGAGAAGGGCTAGACAGCGCTCCCATGCACGTCGGCTGGGGCCACGTCGCGCTGGCGGGGGCCTGGGGCGCGCTGGTCGGCCTCGAGCGGCGCGCGTTCCTGCAGGCGATGTTCAGCCGCCCCCTGGTGACCGCCACCGGGATGGGGCTGCTGCTCGGGCAGCTGGAGACGGGCCTCTACCTGGGGATGGTCCTGGAGCTGTTCTACCTGGGGACGGCCTCGCTCGGCGCGGCGCTCCCGGAGAACGACACCCTCGCCGCCAGCGGCACGACCGCGGCGGCGGCGATGATGGCCGCACAGACCGGCGGCGGGGGAACCCCGGCCATCTGGAGCCTGTGCCTCCTGCTCTTCTCCTGGCTGGGGCTGTTCGGTCGGGCAGTGGACCATCGGGTGGAGGCGCACGCGGCGGCACTGAGCATGCACGGGCTCGAGCTGGCCGAGCACGGTGAGCTCGAGCGGGCGGTGCGCCAGAACCTCTGGGGCATCTGGCCGTACGCCGTCGTCTACTTCGTGCTCAACGCCGGCTTCGCGGCGCTGGGGCTGTGGATCGGCACCTTCCTCCCGCAGGTCCCGCTGGTGGTGCTGCGGGGGCTGGCCTGGGCGTTTCCGGCGATGGCCTCGGTTGCCGCGGCCGTCGCCGCCCGGGGTTCGCATGCCCGGCACCCGGCGCTCTGGGGGCTGCTCGGCGCTGCGCTCATGACCGTGGCCACCCTGATCCACGCCTGGGTGAGCGTGTGATCGGCCCCGGGACCCACCTGCCGCAGTCGGTGAAGCTGCGGGTCTTCCTGCGCTCGCTGCTGCTCCAGGCCAGCTGGAACCCGAAGGGCATGCAGAACCTGGGGCTGGTCTACGCGCTCTACCCCGCGCTCGAGGTGCTCTATCCGGACCCGGAGAAGCGGCGCGAGGCGGTGCAGCGCCACCTGACCTTCTTCAACACCCACCCGTACGTGGCCGCGGCGATCGTGGGCGGGGTGCTCTACCACGAGGAGCGCATCGCGGCCGGCGAGGAGGATCCGAGCCGGGTCAACGACTTCAAGAGGGCACTGATGGGTCCGCTCGCCGCGCTGGGCGACGGGTTCTTCTGGCTCTCGCTCCGACCGGCGGTAGGAGCTCTCTCTGCGGCGCTGGTGCCCTGGCTCGGGGCCTGGGCAGTCGTGCTCTTCCTGGTCCTCTACAACGTCGTCCACTTCACCTTGCGTGCCCAGCTCTTCCGGATGGGGCTCCAGCTGGGGGACCGGCTGGTGGAGGCTGTGGCCCGGGCCCACCTCCCCTCGCGGGGCGCCCGCCTCCGGGCGGTGGCTGCGGCCAGCGCGGGTGCGGCAGCGGCGTACCTGGCCTTCGCCTTCGGGGCGCAACAGGGGGGCATCGACGGCTGGCTCCTCGCGGGTGGTTGTCTCGCCCTGGGGGCGCTCAGCTACGTTCTGGCTGCCAGGAAGGTTCCCACCGCCGTGCTCACCGCCATGGCGGCGTTGCTGGCGGGGTGCCTCGGGGCCTGGCTGTAAGATGCATGGGGAGAGGTGATGTCGTCGGAGAGCGCGGAAAGCGAGTTCACCATCGTCAACCAGCTGGGGCTCCACGCCCGGGCGGCCGCCCAGCTGGTACAGCTCGCCAACGGCTGCAAGTGCGATGTCACCCTCAAGACCGATTCGGAGTCGGTGAACGGCAAGTCCATCATGGGTGTGCTGATGCTGGCGGCGGCCCAGGGGCAGGTGCTCACCGTCACCGCGGTGGGCCCCGGCGCGGCGGACTGCGTCCGGGAGATCGGCGAGCTCATCGCCAACCACTTCGGGGAGGCCCAGTGAAGGTAGCGGCGTGAGCACGCAGGCGATCAGCCTCAAGCTCCAGGCCATCGGCGCCAGCCCGGGCATGGCGGTGGGGCGGGCCTTCGTGCTCGACCGCCGTCGGGTGCGGACCCCGAAGCTCAAGCTCGGCCCCCAGGAGGTGGAGCGGGAGCTGATGCGGTTCAAGACCGCCATCGACCTGTCCGAGCACCAGCTGCTGCAGGTGAAGGAGCGCCTGGAGCAGAGCGACGGCAAGGACCACGCGCTGATCCTCGAGGCGCACCGGCTGATGCTCCGCGACCCGATGCTGGTCGACGAGGTGAACAAGCTGATCGCCTCGGACCAGATCAACGCCGAGTGGGCGGTCCGCAGGGTGACGCGGAAGATCAAGCACCTCTTCGACGAGATTCCGGACGAGTACTTCCGCGAGCGCCGGGCGGACGTGGACTTCATCGCCGACCGGGTGGTGCGAAATCTCCTGGGTCAGGTGGTGGACGTGGAGGAGGAGGTTCCGCAGGGGGCGATCATCGTCGCCCACGACCTCTCCCCCGCCGACGCGGCGATGCTCGCCCGCACGGGCCGGGTCGCGGCCTTCGTCACCGACGTGGGCGGCTCGACCAGCCACACCGCCATCGTGGCCCGGGCGCGGAGCACGCCCGCGGTGGTCGGCGCGGGCCGGGTCTCGGAGCAGATCTCCCCCGGCGACATCGTCGCGGTGGACGGCTCGAGGGGGCTGCTCTGGGTGAACCCGCCGGCAGGAACGCTGACCGACATCCGGGCGGATCTGGAGAAGCTGCTGGCCCGGGGGCGCGAGGCGCTCCAGGTGGCTCAGCTCCCGGCGGTGACCACCGACGGATTCCGGGTCCGGATGCACGGGAACATGGAGTTCCTGGAGGAGATCCCCGAGCTCCTGGCGGCCGGAGCGGAGGGCATCGGGCTGTACCGGACCGAGTTCCTCTTCCTCGACCGGCTGGATGCGCCCACCGAGGAGGAGCACTACCTCGCCTACCGCAGCGTGCTGGAGAAGCTCGGCGGGCGTCCGGTGACCATCCGCACCGTGGATCTGGGCGGGGACAAGATGCCCGGGTTCCGGAAGACCGAGCGCGAGCCCAACCCGGCCATGGGGCTGCGGGCGATTCGCTACTCGCTCCGGCAGCGGGAGATGTTCCGGGCGCAGCTGCGGGCGCTGCTCCGGGCGAGCGTGCACGGCAATCTCCGGATCATGTTCCCGCTGGTGTCCGGGGTCGCGGAGCTGCGGGAGGCCCGGAGCGAGCTGGAACACTGCCGTTCCGAGCTGTCGCGCGAGGGCGTCCCGATGAGCGGGCGCTTCCCGGTGGGGATCATGGTCGAGACGCCCAGCGCGGCGTGGATCGCCGACCGGCTGGCCCAGGAGGCGGACTTCTTCAGCATCGGAACCAACGACCTCATCCAGTACACGCTGGCCATCGACCGGCAGAACCGCGACGTGGCGTACCTCTACCGGCCGCTGCACCTGGCGGTGCTCCGGACGCTCAGGGCCATTGCCGAGGCGGGACACGCCGCCGGGATCCCCGTGTCGATGTGCGGGGAGGTGGCCGGGGATCCGCGCTTCACCCTGATGCTGCTCGCGCTGGGGCTCGACGAGCTGTCGATGCCGGCAGGGCAGATTCCGATGGTGAAGGAGCTGATCCGCCGCTGCTCACGGACGGACGCGGTGCAGGCGCTGGACGAGGCGATGAAGCTCACCACCGCCGAGGAGATCGACCGGCACCTCCGGGCCCTGGAGTCGCGACTGGGAATCGAGGTCGGGTGAAGCCCGGGCTCGTCGTCAGGAGCGGGGGCGCTCACCGAGAAGGGCGGGCTGTGCGTTTCGAAAGAGCTCGGTCAGGTGGGCGGTCGCGGCCCGGACCCGCAACAGGTTGCGGACGTCGCGGTGGACGCCGAGCCACAACCGGCGCTCGGGGGCGGGCACGGGCGGGCACGCCGCACCATCACCTCGCCCACGGCGGAGAGCTCGGCGCCCTGGGGAGTGCTGCGGAAGAGCCTGGCCCGGAGCCGCCGCTCCAGGGCCGCGAGCCGCCGCCCCACCGTGGGCTGACTCACGCCCAGGACCGCGGCGGCCGCGGAACCGTGGCGCAGCCCGGGGATGCTGGCGTCGATCGGCCGGCGCACCGGGCTCGACCGGCTGCTGGATGCGCCCCTCAGCACCCACGCCATTCACAGCTACAAGCCGGACCCGCGGGCGTACCACCTGGCGGTGGAGGCCTTCCGGCTGCCGAAGGAGCGCATCGCCTTCGTCGCCCATGGAGGCTGGGACGCGGCGGGGGCCGCCTGGTTCGGCTTCCCCACCTACTGGATCAACCGGACCGGCATCGCGCGCGAGGAGCTCCAGCGCGTCGGCGCCGAAGATGTCCACGCCCTCCCAGCCCTGGCGCGCCGCAGGCGTGTCCAGCGCCCGGCCGCCGACGGCGAGCGGTACCCCGGCCCAGCGGAGCGCCCCCACCGCGGCGTGCGCGGCGGGCAGGTGGGTCGGCATGGTCACGCTCAGCGCGACCAGATCCGGCTTGGTGCGCTCGACGAAGCTGATCAGGCAGCCTGATGCGTCCGGGTGGCGCGGGACCGCGTGGGTCAGTCCTGCTTCGACTGCCCGGTGCCGAGCATCCGGTGCAGAAAGTCCTGCCGGTCCTTCCGCACCTCGGGCGCCTCCATGGCGTGGCTGGTGGGATAGACGCGGAGCTCGCCGCGACCGGAAATCGCCTTGCGCCAGATCTCGATCTGCTCGGCGGGGACGTAGAAGTCTTCCTGCGCCAGCTGGACGAGCAACGGGCCGTCGATGGCCGGCAGCGCGTCGATGGGATCCAGGGCGGTGAGGCGTCGCCGGTAGTCCTGCTCGTCGGTGGGCCGCTTCTTCGGGTCGTAGAACATCCAGTGCTCGAAGCGCGGGGTGAGCGCGAGCAGGACGTGGCAGCGCGGCCGTCCGTCCGCCGCCGAGGCCAGCATTCCGGTCATGCCCCCGAAGTCGTGACCGACCACCGCGAGCCTGGCCGGATCCACCCCGTTCTCCCGCGACAGAAGCTCGAGCCCGCGCCGCAACGAGATGACCTGGGCGGTGAACGCCGCGGGGTCCTCGTCCATCGTGCGCTGCTTGTACCAGCCGGGTTGACTCCACAGCGTGTCCACGAGGAGCGACACCGCGCCGAGCTGGGCGAGCGCCACCGCCTCGTCGAGGAACTCGGTCCGGTTGCTGGTGGCAGGCTCGCCGAGCCAGTGCACCCAGAGCACCGCGGGGCCGCGCCTGGTCCCCTCTGCCGGCCGGACCAGCGTCGCCCCCACCGGCGAGGTGCCCGGGGCACCGGCATAGGTCAGCTCGACCACGCTGGTGCCCGCGCGATCGGAGGTGGAGAGCACCCGGACGTCGAGGGGGGTGCCGGGATCGGGAAAGCGGGCGTCATACGCGCGCGAGGCCTCGGGCCGGGGCGGTCCGGCGGACCGGGACCCCTGGCCACCGGTGCTGGCGCAGCCGAGCGAGTGAGCGAGGAGGAGGAGGGCGACGAGTGGGCGTGGCATGGGCGGCGGGCACTCTCCGCGGCAGAGCACGCCGACCGCAACTGGGCTGCCGTGGAAAAGGACTGGCGAGCAGTGGTCCGGCTGCGCTGTGCTGCCGGTCTCCACGGGAGCCGCCATGGCCAACCGCCGCCGGAAAGGGAAGGTCGACGAGGCGTACGAGTTCGAGGTCTACCCGCCGGGCACCCTCTCGCTCGACGGGGTGGATCTCTCCATCCGCCTGCCGGGTGACGAGGCCTACGAGCGGGAGCTGGAGCGGCGCCAGCGGGAGATATTCGGCCTGCAAGTCAGGATGTTCCAGGGCGGCCACCGCGCGATGTTCGTCTTCGAGGGGTGGGACGCGGCGGGGAAGGGGGGTTGCATCAAGCGGCTCACCGCGGAGCTCGACCCACGCGGATACAAGGTGTGGCCCATCGGCCCGCCGGACGAGGAGAGCCGCCGCCACCACTACCTCTGGCGGTTCTGGAACCGGCTCCCCGGCAAGGGCGAGGTCGCGGTGTTCGACCGCAGCTGGTACGGCCGGGTGCTGGTGGAGCGCGTCGAGGGGCTGGCGCGGAAGGCGGAGTGGAAGCGCGCCTACGACGAGATCAACGCCTTCGAGCGGATGCTGACCTCGGACGGCGTGCAGATGACCAAGTTCTTCCTCCACATCGACCGGAAGACCCAGCTCGAGCGCTTCAAGGCCCGGGAGACCGACCGGTTCAAGAACTACAAGATCGGCCCCGACGACTGGCGGAACCGGCGGAGATGGAAGGATTACGAAGGGGCGATCAGCGAGATGCTGGACCGCACCCACCGCCCGGACGGACCCTGGGTGCTGATCTCCGCCAACGACAAGCACCACGCCCGGCTGGAGGTGCTGCGGATCTGCGCCGACGTGATGGCGTCGGCGCTGGAGCGGGGCCGCTGAGCGTGGCTCCCGGCGCCTACCGTGGCGCCGTGACCTTCACCGGACCGAACTGCTTCAGCGAGTCCTCGACCACCTTCCGGTCGCCCACCACCACCAGCGTCATCCGGGATGGGTCGAGGTACTTGCGGGTGATGCGGGTGACGTCCGCCGGCGTCACCGCCTCCACCCGCTGCACGTACGTCCGCAGCCAGTCCGCCGGGAGGCGGTGCAGGTCGATGAAGCGGAGCTGGCCGATGATGCCGGCGCGGTCGCTGTTGCGGAGCACGAACGTTCCGGCGACGTACTTCTCGATGCCGGTCAGCTCCTCGGAGGAGGGAGGCTCCTTCCGGAGCCGCTCCACCTCTGACACCACCTCGCGCAGCGCGGCGGCGGTGTCCTTGGTGGTGACGTCGGCCGATTCCACCCAGATCCCCACGCCAGAGTGGAGCCCGATCGCGCTGTTCGGCGAGTAGGTGTACCCGTGCTTCTCGCGGATGTTGGCGGTGATCCGGCTGCCGAAGCTTCCGCCGAGCAGCGTGTTGGTGACCACCAGCGGGATGTAGTCCGGGGAGGTGGGCGGCACGACCGGCAGGCCGATGCGCACCGTCGACTGAATGGCGCCGGGCCGGTCCACCAGGAACACCCGCTTGCCACCCCGCGGGCTCGGCCTGGGCCGGGCCGCCGCCTTCGCCTTGCTCCAGCCGCCGAACGCCACGTCGATGGCGGCGCGCACCGCGGCCGGGTCGAAGCGCCCCACGACGTAGAGGTGCGCCCGGTCGGCGCCGGCGTAGCGGGTCCACAGGTGGCGCGCCTGCTCCAGGGTGAACTTCTCCACCTCGGCGGCCACCGGGAGCACCCGGCCGTAGGGGTGGTTGCCGTAGATGGCCCGGGCGAATGCCTCCTCGGCCAGCGGCTGCGGCTGGCTCCGCTGGATGGCCAGCTCGCGCAGCAGATCGCCCTTGAGACGTGTCAGCTCGGCCGCGGGGAAGGCCGGAGTGCGGGCCACCTCCGCCACCAGCCGCACCGCCTCGGCGGTGGAGTCGCCCAGGCACTCCATGTCCAGCGAGGTCTCGTCTGCCCGGACGTTCACTGCCAGGGCGCCGCCGAGCTTCGCCGCCGCCTCGGCGAGCTGGAGCGCACTCTTGGCCCCGGTGCCCTGGAGCAGCAGCTTGCCGGTGAGATCGGCCAGGCCGGTCTGCCCCGCTGGCTCGTCCACGTTCCCGAGGCGGACGACCAGCGAGACGTTCGTCTTGGGCACCGCGCCGTACGGCACCAAGGTCACTCGAAGTCCGCTCGGGAGCTTGAGCTGCGTCGTCGCCGGCAGATCGAAGGGCGGGGTGGGTCCGGCGGCAGGTGGAGCCTCCGGCGCGGCGACGGCGAACCCGGCGGAGAGCAGCGAGAGCCCGAACAGGGTGCGGAGCATCACTTGCCTCCCGCCGGCTGCAGGGCGACCACGGTGCGGTTGGTGGGGCGGAGCCACTCCTCGGCGGTCTTCTGGATGAGCTCGGGAGTGACCGCGAGGAGGCTGGGCTCGATGCGGTTCACTGCCGCGGCGTCTCCGTCGAAGAGCGCGTGGGTGGCGAGCAGGTCGGCGCGGCCGAAGCCGTACAGCCGCTCGAGGTCGGTGTAGTAGGCGCTCCGGGCCTTGACCTGGGCACGCTCCAGGGTCGACCGATCGACCGGCCCGTGGCGCAGCGGCTCGATCGCCGCGTCGATGGCGGAGACGATCTCCTTCGGCGAGTGCTCTGCGTCGTGGAAGAGGTAGGCCATCCACAGCATCGGCCCCTGGTAGTTGTACTGGTTGCCCAGCAGATTCGCCCCGCCCTCGACCTCACCGGTCAGGCCGCGCTTCTGCACCAGCTCCTGGTACAGCCGGCTGTCGGGACCCTCGACCAGGATCTGCTGGATCAGCGCCATGGCCCAGAACTCGGGCGAGCCACGCGGCGGCATGTGGTAGGCGACAGCCAGCGCCGGCCGCTTGGCGAGCTTGTCGTCGACGGTCTTCCACTGCTCCTCGGTCTGCCGGGGCTCGCTGAGGTCGGGAATCGGCGGGACGTCGGCCCGGGGAATCCCCTCGAAGTACCGCGAGACCCACGCCTTCACCTGTCCGGGGTCGAAGTTGCCGCTCACCACCAGCGCGGCGTTGTTCGGGGCGTAGAAGGTCTTGAAGAACTGCTGGACGTCCGCGAGCGTGGCCGCGTCGAGATCGGCCAGGTCGCCGTAGAAGTTGTGGGCGTTGTACCAGTTCTTGTTCGCCAGCTGCGGCACGGTGAGCCACGGCCAGCCGCCGTAAGGCCGGTTGAGCACGTTGACCCGCACCTCGCTCTTCACCACCCCCTGCTGGTTGGTGAGGTTGTCCTGGGTCACCTTGAGCCCGCGCATCCGGTCTGCCTCGGCCCAGAGCATCGTCTCCAGCACGTTGGAGGGAACGACCTCGAAGTAGTTGGTGAAGTCGAAGCGGGTCGAGCCGTTGAGAATGCCGCCGTTCCGCTGCACCAGCTGGATGAAGGCCAGCTTCCCCAGGTTCTCGCTGCCCTGGAACATCATGTGCTCGAAGAGGTGGGCGAAGCCGGTGCGGTCGCGCGGCTCGATGCGGAGCCCGGTGTGGTAGTAGACGCCGACCGTCACGGTGGGCGCGGTGGTGTCGCGCGAGAGCACCACCTTGAGCCCGTTGGGCAAGGTGTACGAATCGACAGGGATCTCGAATGCCGGCTTGGCGTCCGGGGGAATGAAGCGTGCCGCCGCGGCGTCCGCCGCCGGCGGTGGAGTGGGCGTCGCAGCTGCGGCCGGGGCGGGCGGCGGCGGTGAGTGCGCGCAGCCGAGCGCGAGGGCGAGCGACAGGCAGCAGGGAATCCTCATGGCGGGCCGCTCGTAGTCCGGGGACGCCGTCCGCGACAAGCGCTCTTCCGCGGGCGGCGCCCACGCAGCGGCGGGAGCATGGCTTCTGGTAGAGGTCCGGTCAGCCCGATGCACAGCCTGAGCTCCCCGCCGGCAGGCGACGACCGACGTGCTCCCACCCGGGAGCGCTCCTGGGCTGCCGGAGACGCCGTGCCTGGAGCGGTCGCCGTGCTGGTGGTGGCGGCGGTGCTCTTCTCCGGCCTGGGAAGCCCGACCGGCGGAACCCATCCCGACGAGGGCCTGTATCTGGAGGCGGCCCGCGAGATGCACGATCGTGGGGACTGGCTCACGCCCACCGTCGACGGTCGTCCGGACTTCACCAAGCCGCCGCTGCTCTACTGGGCGATGGCGCTCAGCTTCTCGGTGTTCGGGACCACGCTCTGGGCGGCGCGTCTGCCGGTCGCGCTCGCCGCGCTGGCCCTGGCATGGGTGACGGGCCGGCTCACGCGCCGCGAGGTGGGAGAGGCCGCCGAGCCGGTGGCAATCCTCCTGGTGGGGACGTGTCTCGGCCTCCTCCGCTATGCCCGCGTCGATCTGATGGACGTACCCCTGGCCCTCGCCCTTGCCGTCGGGTCGTGGACACTCTGGCGGGTGGCGGACGGCGAATCGCCTCGGCTGCTCCTGGTCACGGGCGTGGCTGCCGCGGGGGCGGCGCTGCTGAAGGGCCCGGTGGGGCCGCTGCTGATGGTGCCCCCGGCGGCCGTGTACCTGTCCCGGCGCGGCCTGCTGAGGGCCCGCCTGGCCTGGCTGATCGGAGCGGCCCTGGTCGCGCTGGTGCTCGCGGTGCCCTGGTACGCGGCGATGGCGCACCGGCATGGCGGCGCCTTCGTCGGCCGATTCTTCGGCACCGAGAACGTGGGCAAGTTTCGCTTCCCGTGGACCGTGGAGGGCGAGCTGGGTCTCCTGCTCGCGCTCCCCGTGCTTCTCCTCCCCTGGACGCCGCTGGTCCGGGTGCGCGGCCCCGGCGCCGCCCTCGCCTGGCCCTGGGTCCTGGGCCTGCTCTTCCTCTACAGCCTGCCCGGGCTGAAGCACCCGCACTACGTGGTGCCGGCGCTCGCGCCGCTGGCGGTGCTGGCGAGCGCGGCACGACCGGGGCGGAGACGGATCGGCAGCGCGGTGCTGCTGCTCGCTCTGGGGTTGGCCGGGTTACTGGCGCTGCGGTTCCCGCTGACCGCTCCGGTCCGCCTGGGACTGGTGTGTGCGGTGGCCCTGCTCGTGCTCTCGGCGGCGGCGGTGGGCCGCGGGGCGGTGCTGGCGGGAGCGGTGGGGTTCGCGGGCGCGGCCGCGCTTCTCTTCGGCAGTGTCCTCCCGGGAGCGGTGCCGCCTCCGGTGCCGCCCTGGGTGGGGGAGCGGGCGGGGTCGCGTCCTTTGTTCACCGCAACGCAGAACCCGGGCCTCTACTCGTTGCTGCTGGGACGGTCCGTCCACCGGGCGTCCGGAGAGGGCCCGATGCTCCGTGCGCTCGAGCAGGGGCAGGCGCTCCTGGTCACCCGGGACGAGCGGGCGCAGCTGCCTCCGGCGGTGACCGCACGCCTCATCCCCCTCGCCAGCTGGCCACGGCTCCGCGGGCGGCTTTCGGCGCAGGAGGTGGTGAGCGCCTGGCTGCGGGCCGATCCCGGGACGCTGTTCGAGCCGATGAGCCTGGAGGTCCTCGCCACCCCTCCTCCCCTTTGACCGGTTTGACGGGGGGAGCGACCAATCGATAGTGTCCCGCGCCCTTTCGCAGCATACGGAAGACATCGCCATGCCCAAGGATTTCCTGTTCACGTCCGAGTCGGTCACCGAGGGCCACCCGGACAAGGTGGCCGATCAGATCAGCGACGGCGTCCTCGACGCGATCATCGCCGGGGATCCCCGCGGCCGCGTGGCGGTGGAGACGCTGGTGAAGACCGGTCTGGCCATCGTGGCCGGCGAGGTCACCACCAGCACCTACGTCGACATCCCGAGCATCGTCCGCGGCACCATCGTCCGCATCGGCTACACGAGTAGCGAGATGGGCTACGACGGCCACACGTGCGGGGTGATGGTGGCCATCGAGGGCCAGAGCCAGGACATCGCCCGCGGCGTGGACAACGACAAAGAGCAGGGCGCCGGCGACCAAGGGATGATGTTCGGCTTCGCCTGTAACGAGACACCCGAGCTGATGCCGGCGCCCATCCACTACGCGCACGCGCTCACCCGGCGCCTGGCCGACGTGCGGCGCAAGTCGCTCGACTGGCTGCGCCCGGACGGAAAGAGCCAGGTGACGGTGCAGTACGAGAACGGCAAGCCGGTGCGCATCGACACCGTGGTGGTCTCGACCCAGCACGCGGACAGCGTCTCCAACAAGAAGATCCACGAGGCGGTGCGCGAGGAGGTCATCCTCAAGGCGCTGCCCAAGAAGCTGCTCGACCGGAAGACCCGCTTCTTCATCAATCCCACCGGCCGCTTCGTCATCGGCGGTCCGATGGGGGACTCGGGCCTCACCGGCCGGAAGATCATCGTCGACACCTACGGCGGCATGGGGCGGCACGGGGGCGGCGCGTTCAGCGGCAAGGACCCGAGCAAGGTGGACCGCTCGGCGGCGTACATGGGTCGCTACATCGCCAAGAACGTGGTGGCCGCCGGGCTCGCGGAGCGCTGCGAGGTCCAGGTGAGCTACGCGATCGGCGTCGCCGACCCGGTCTCGGTCATGGTGGAGACGTTCGGGACGGCGAAGGTCCCCGAGGAGCGCATCGCCGACGCGATCCGCAGGACGTTTAGCTTGAAGCCGCGGGAGATCATCGACCACCTCGACCTGCTCCGCCCCATCTACCAGAAGACCGCGAGCTACGGTCATTTCGGGCGCTCGGAGAAGGAGTTCACCTGGGAGCGCACCGACAAGAAGGACGCCCTCCGGGATGCGGTGGGCGCCCGGGCGCTCCGCGCCGTCGGGGGCTGAGCAGCCTCCGACTCGCCGGACGGGGCGCGGCAGCGCCGATTGCCTGATCCAGGGTTGCTCACCCATCTGTGACGGGGGCGGGCCACTGGATCTGTCGGCGCCGTTCGGTCCAAGTTCCCGCGCGTGAGAGCCGACATCATCCCCGGAGCGTCGTTCCCCGACTACGAGCTCACCGACCACAGCGGCAAGCGGCGGAAGCTCTCCGAGCTGCAGGGGCCGGATCCGCTGGTTCTGGTCCTCAGCCGCGGCGCCTTCTGCCCGAAGGACCGCCGGCAGCACGAGGGGCTGGCGGAGCTGCACCGCGAGATGGAGGTGGGGTACTGCCGGATGGTGACCATCTCCACCGATACGCTCCTGGAGCTGAACGAGTTCCGGAAGGCGGTGGACGCCCACTGGACGTTCCTCTCCGACGCCGGACGCAAGATCCAGAAGGACCTGGACATCGCCGAGTACACCGACCCCACGCATAACCCGATGGTCCCCCACACTCTGGTCCTCGAGCCGGAGCTCAAGATCTTCAGCGTCTACAACGGCTACTGGTTCTTCGGCCGGCCCACCGTGGAGGAGCTGCGCCGGGACCTTCGTGCCGTGCTCCGGCGCTGCCGGCCGGACTGGGACCTGTCGGACCCCGCGCTCCGGCAGGCCTGGGCCGCCGGGGACAAGGCGCGCTTCTACCCCTACGGCAAGACCCGCGCACAGATGCTGGCGGAGCAGGACGACACCTGAGCCCGATGGCGGCGGAGCAGGCAGCGCGAAGTCGCACCGAGCACGACGTCGGGAGCCCCCGCTCGACGAGGCGCCGGGCCACGGAGATCGAGGCCGCCGACTCCCGCGACCTCCTCGAGCTCACCGCCGAGCAGGCCCGCCGGTTCCTCGTCCGTCGCCACTTCCTGGCGCCACCGCGAGCGCTCCCGGCGCGGGCCGAGTCGGTGCTCCGGGTGGTCCGCGAGCTCGGTTCGGTGCAGTTCGATCCACTGGAGGTCACCGGGGCGCGGAACGACGACCTGGTCCTCGCCGCGCGGATCAAGAACTACCGCCGCGGCTGGATGGAGCGCTGGCTCTACGGAGCTCCCGCCCAGCGGCAGCTCTTCGAGGCCTACAACAAGTCGCTCAACATCCTTCCCATCGAGGAGCTCCCGGTGCACAGGGTGGACTGGGAGCAGTGGCGGCGCCGCGACGGGGCCTACCAGGGTCTCCTGCACCGGCACGCCGACGTGGCCGCGGCCATCCTCGAGCGACTCGGCCGCGAGGGTGCGCTGCCCGGAAGCGCCTTCGTGGATCGCAACGGTCAACGCCTTCACTGGGGCTGGGGTCAGCTGAGCGTTGCCCGGGCGGTGCTCTACGCGCTCTTCCGCACCGGGCAGATCGGCATCGTCCGGCGGCTGGGGAACATCCGGGTCTACGACCGCATCGAGCGGCTCTTCCCCGCGCCGTTGCTGCAGAGGCGGCTGCCGGACGAGGAGGTGCGACGGCACCAGCTCCTCAGCCGGTTCCGCGGGGTGGGCCTGCTCGGCCTGCGGGCCGGGGCGGAGATCTGGTCGGGAACCGTCCCGGCGAAGGAACGGGTGCGGCTCACCGAGGCGATGGTCGCGGACGGAACGCTGGTCCGGGTCCGGGTGGAGGGCGTGCGCGACGAGCGCTTCATGCTCGCCAGTGATGCGCGCTTTCTCCGCGGTGGCCCGCTGCACACCCGGGAGGTCGCGCTCCTCGCCCCGCTGGATCCGCTGGTCTGGGACCGGGAGCTGCTCCGCCAGCTGTTCGACTTCGACTACGTCTGGGAGGTGTACGTTCCGGCCAAGGCACGCAAGCACGGGTACTACGTGCTCCCGCTGCTCTGGGGCGACCGGCTGGTGGGGCGCATCGAGCCGCGCATCGATCGGAAGGCCGGCGTGCTCCGGGTCCCCGCCCCCCGGCTCGAGCACCGGATGCGTCGCTCGGAGCGGCTGGAGCTCGACGCCGCGCTCGACCGCGCGCTCGAGGCCCACCGCCGGCTCGCGGGCGCCGAGCGCATCGAACGCGGCTGAGCGCAGGACGCACGGGCCCTGCGTCTGCATCCCCGAGGTCACCACGCGCGAGCTCCAGAGCCGCATCGCCGCCATCGAGGCCGAGCTGGCCGGGGTCCGCGCCCCAGGTGGTGGTGGCCGAGCCCGACAGCAACTCGCATCCTCTCTGGCCGTGAGGTGTTGACCGGTCCTGGGACGGCACATCCCAGGACCGACCCGACCGGGTGACAGTGTCGGGGGGCGAGTGGCCTGGCACGCTTTTCGCTCACCTGACCCGGCTCGATGAATGGGCTCGGTCGGGAGTTTCGCGAGGCGTTGCGGCTGTTCGTCCGCTCACCGGGTTTCGTGGCAGCGGTGGTACTGCCCATGGCGCTCGCGCTCGGGGCGAACACCGCGCTGTTCACCGTCATCCGCGGGGTGCTGCTCCGGCCTCTCCCGTACCCCCAGCCGGAGCGCCTGGTCCGTCTCCACCGGATGAGCGATCGCAGCACCCCCCGGGGGGTCCGCTCTCGCCGCTGAACTACCTCGAGGACCTCGCGCCCGTGCGGTCCGTCGAGCGACGGGCGGCATGGGTCACCAATGCCGGCTCTCTGTCGGGTGAGGGCGCGCCCGAGCACATCCGTCTCGGCTACGGAACGGCATCGCTCCTCGGCGTCCTCGGTCTGAACACCGGCCTGGGCCGCTGGTTCTCACCCGACGAGGAGCGGCAGGGCCAGCACCGGGTGGTCGTCCTCTCCCAGGCGCTGTGGCAGCGGCGCTTCGGCGGAGACGCGGGGGCGCTGGGCCGGACGCTCCAGCTGGAGGGGGAGCCATACGTGGTGGTGGGTGTGCTCCCTGCCGGGGTCGAGCTGCCCGAGCTGTGCGATGCCTGGGTCCCGCTGTCGTTCGAGCCGGCCATGCTGGAGCCGCGCGCACGGAACATTCACTTCCTCCGCGTCGTCGCCCGCCTCCCGCCGGCCGCGACCCTCGCTTCGGCCGGGCGCGAGCTGGCCGAGGCCGGTCGGCGGACGATCGCTGACCATCCCGAGGCGTACTCGGGTTTCAACTTCGTCTTCTCCCCGACCCCGATGCAGGAGGACATCGTCCGGTCGGTCCGCCCCACGCTGGTCCTGCTCCTCGGTGCGGTGGGCCTGGTGCTGCTGATCGCCTGCTTCAACGTCGGAAATCTCATGCTCGTGCGAGCCACCGCGCGGCAGCGAGAGCTGGCGATCCGCGCGGCCCTCGGTGCGGGCCGCGCCGCGCTCATCCGACAGCTCCTGGTGGAGAGCCTGGTGCTCTCGTTCGCCGCCGGGGTTCTGGGCGTGCTGCTCGCCTCGATGACGACCTCCACGCTCCTGGCGCTTGCCCCGGACGTCATCCCCCGCGCGCAGACGGTTCACCTGGACCTGGCCATCCTGGGGTTTGCGCTGGCCATCTCGGTCGGCAGCGGGCTGCTGTTCGGGCTGGTGCCCGCGCTCGCTGCCTCGGACCTGGATCTCGAGGGGACCTTGCGTGGTTCGGCATCGATGCGGCCCGGAGGGCGGTGGATACGCCGGGTGCTGGTGATGGCCGACGTCGGTCTGGCCCTGATGCTCCTCTGCGCGGCGTCGTTGCTGCTGCGTAGCTTCGTGCACGCCCTCGGGGTGGATCCCGGGTTTCGGGCGGACGGAGTGGTGATGGTGCAGGCCCTGGTCCCCACGCCCGCGGGGACACCGCCGGCGCAGGCTGAAGCCCGCTTCCGAAGCTACGTCGATCGCGCCCTCGCCGCGCTCCGGACCATCCCCGGCGGCGAGTCCTCCGGAGCGATCAGCATCGTTCCTCTCGGTAGGGATAGATCCGACCGGCTCTTTTCCATCGAAGGAGAGGCCGAAGGGCCGGGAACCGAGAGACATGGCGAGGAGTTCCGGGTGGTGACGCCGGGCTTCTTCGAGACCTTGCGCATCCCGCTCCTCCAGGGTCGACGGATCGAGTCGTCCGACAGCGCGGAAGGTCCAGCGGTGGTGGTGGTCAACGAATCCTTCGCCCGCAAGATCTTCCCCCGCGGAGAGGTGCTCGGTCGGCGGATCAAGCTCACCTCGCCGCCGAGCCCCTGGGCCACGATTGTCGGCGTGGTCGGTGACGTCCGCGAATTCGGTCTCGACGAGCCGGTCGCTCCGGTCATGTACTTCCCCCACGCGCAGCAGCCCACGGAAGGCCTGAGCTACGTGGTGCGTTCCTCGGCGCCGTACGCGCAGGTGAGCCGGACCGTCGCCGCGGCGTTCGAGGGAACCGACTCCCAGGTCCCCACCTTCGGGATGACGCCGTACGAATCGCTGCTCTCCGCCTCGGTGGCCCAGCGGCGATTCTCGCTGGTCCTGGTGGCCACCTTCGCAATGCTGGCGCTGGTGCTCGCCGCCGTCGGCCTCTATGGCGTGGTGGCCTACTCGGTGCGGCAGCGGACCAAGGAGATCGGGGTTCGGATGGCCGTCGGCGCCGACGCGGGACGGATTGCCCGCCTGGTCGCCGGCGAAAGCGCCCGGATGGTGGGCGTCGGTCTCGCGCTCGGTCTGGTGGGGGCCCTGGTCATTGCCCGGCTCCTGGCGGGATTTCTCTACGGCGTCGGCCCGGCCGATCCGGTCGCGCTCACCGGCGCGGCGCTGGTTCTGGCGTTCGCCGCGCTGCTGGCCACGGTGTTGCCCGTCCGCCGCGCCACCCGGGTGGATCCGGTGGTGGCGCTCGCCGCGGAGTGACCTCCCCGGCTCAGGCCCGTGCCGGCAGACGCTCCAGCTCCTCGAACCACGAGGCGTACAGCTCCACCCCGCGCCGCGCCTGGGTCCAGTCGAAGAACTCGTTCGGCGCGTGGTAGCCGTGCTCGGGAAGGCTCAGGCCCATCAGGAGCACGGGCGCGCGGAGCACCTCGGCCATCGTGGCCACCGCGGGGATCGAGCCGCCCCCGCGGGTCACCGCCAGGGACTTGCCGAGCACGCGCTCGGAGGCGCGGTTCATCGCAGCGCACTCCGGCGCGTCCACGGACGTGACGAAGGCCGGTGCTGACCCGAGCGGGATGACCTCCACCAGCGGGTCCAGCTCGCCGACGAAGCGCCGGATGGAGTCCACGACGTGCGCCGGCGACTGTCCGGGGACCAGGCGCAGGCTCACCTTCGCCTCGGCCCAGGCCGGGACGATGCTCTTGATGCCCGGGCCCTGGTAGCCGCCGGAGATGCCGTGGATCTCGAACGTGGGCTCGGTCCACAATCGCCGGAGGAGCGCGCGCGGCTCGGTCTCCATCAGCCGCCGGAAGCCGTAGGTGCTCCGGAACCGCTCCACGTCGAAGCCGCTCCGGACGTAGAGGTCCAGCTCCGCCTCACTGATCGGGACCACGCCGTCGCACACGCCGGGGACGAGGATGCGGCCGGTGCTGGCGTCGAAGCACGCGGCCAGCACCCGGGCCAGACCGGCGAGAGGATTCGGTGCGCCGCCTCCCACCACGCCCGAGTGCGCGTCCACCTCGGCCGTCCGCAGCTTGAGCAGCAGCCCCTGGAAGCCGCGCAGGCCCACGTCCATCGAGGGCTGCTCGGCCGAGACCCACAGGGTGTCCGACACCAGCACCGCGAGGACGTCACCGAGGGTTTTCCGCTGCTCCCGGAGCAGCTCCGGGAAATGCGGGCTCCCCACCTCCTCCTCGAACTCCCAAAGCAGCTGGAAGCCGAGCGACGGGTCGCGGCGGGCGGTGTGGGCGATGGCCAGCAGGCAGGTGAGGGCCGGCCCCTTGTCGTCGGTGGTGCCGCGCCCGAGGTAGCGCTCACCGTCGACGCGCATGCGGAATGGCTCGCCCTTCCATTCCGGCTCCTCGGCCGGCTGGACGTCGAGGTGGTTGTAGACCAGCACCGACGCCCGGCGTGGATCACCGAAGCGCCCGTGGACGTACGGCTTGCCACCGGCCCGGAGCAGGGACGCGGTGCCGCCGAAGTGGCGGATGAGCCCCAGCGCCACCTCGGCGCAGGCCTCCATCTCCGGGCCCCGGGAAGGGTCCATGCTGATGGTGGGCAGCTCGACCAGCGTGCGGAGCCGATCCTCGAAGAAGACCCGGTGCCCCTCGGCCCAGGCGCGTGCGTCGTGGTTCACGGTCGAAGTGCCTCCACCAGCGCGGCGGTGAACGCCCGGCCCACGGTGCCGTCGGGGTCGCGGTCCGGGTCGTAGATGGTGAACTCCACCCCCAGCGCATGCGGGGAGACCAGGAGTGGACGGAGCAGTCCCACCAGCATGTCGTACGACAGTCCACCGGGGGCGCGCGAGTCCACCGCGGGCATGATGTCGTCATCGAGCACGTCGGCGTCGACGTGGATCCAGAACCCGGGGTGCGGGTCCATTCGCTCGAGAACCCGGGCGGCGATGGCCCGTGGGCCGGCCCGTTCGATCTCGGTGAGGTCGAGCACCGGGATGCCCGAGGTGCGGAGCACCGGGTCCTCCTCGCGCAGTCCGAGGTGAACCACCGACCCGGCGGCCACCAGCGGTCCGTCGGACGCGAGCGCGGAGAGGAGAGCCGGGCCCACGCCGACCGCCAGGGCCAGGTCCATGCCCGCGGCGCCGTGCGTCCCCGAGCGCTCCGGGGTGTTGAAGTCCGAGTGCCCGTCGAGGAAGACCAGGCCCAGGCTCTCCACCTTGCGGCGCGCGCCGAGCAGGTTGCCGAGGAGGATGCTGCAGTCGCCGCCCAGCACCACCGCCAGCTCGTCGCGCACGAGGATGCTCTCCACCGCGCGGGCGAGGGCGCGCGCGTACCGGGCGATCGCCTCGGCGTTCCGAATGCCGCAGGGATGGATGTCGGTGGCGTAGGGAGGCGGGTCCACCCGTCCCGCGTCGCGGGCGCCGAGCCGGGTCCGCAACCCGTTCCACCGGAGCACCTCGGGCATGCGCCGGGTGCCGGGCTCGCGCCCAGGAGCGGGAGGGGCGAGGCCCAGGTTCGACGGGGCATCGAGCACCGCGCGGGGCCTCAGCATGGCGGTGCCTCCGCGAACAGCCGCCGTGCCATTGGACGCTCCAGAAGCCGGTCCCGGTACGCCCGGAGCCCGGGGAAGGGCGCGAGGTGGCCCTGGCGGCCGGCCCAGGAGAGCATCGCCGCGAGGACCAGGTCGAACACCTGGGGCGCATCGAGGAGCGCGCCGCGTCCGGCGAGGGTGCGCTCGAGGAGACCGAGCGGCGGCCGCAGGCGTTCGCCCGCCCAGGGCACCACCTCGGGCATCCGCTCGGGCGGCTGCAGGTCCTCGGTGTGAAGGCAGATCAGGTCCAGCAGCGGCTCGACCTCGGTGACCGCGAGGAAGAGCCACTGGTCATGCGTGGCCCGCTCCGGGCTCCCCGGACGAGGGATGAGCCCGCGCTCGGGACGGCGGTCCGCGAGCCAGGTGCAGAGGGCGACCGACTCGAAGCGCCGCACGCCGGCGTCGTCCTCGAGCACCGGCACGCGCCCGAGCGGATGCAGGCGGAAGCGCTCCGCCGTCCCGCTCTCCGGCGCCAGGATCCGCTCGTACGACTCGCCGAGCTCGGCAAGGACCCACTCCACCCGCGAGGCCCGGGTCCGGGGCCGCCAGTACAGCTTCATCGGACCATCCTCCCGTAACCGACGAACGACGTTTTGAGGGTTGCAAGATGGATCCGACGATTCTGACCTGTCAAGTGTCAGTGAGCGGTTAGACTGTGGAAATGCTCCTTCCGGGAACACACCGGTTCAAGCTGGCGGGCGGCCATCCGGTGCTCGACTTCCTCAACAGCCTGGGCGGGCATCGGCTCACCGCGCCGCGAGAGCATCTGACGACGCCCGAGGACCTGGTCTCCTGGGGCCTGCAATCCGGCTGGCTGGACCAGGAGCACGCGCACCCGATGCTGGTGGAGATCCAGCTTCGGCCTGCCGAGGCCCGCGCCGCGCTGGTGCGGGTCCGTGCCTTCCGTGAGGCTCTTTTCCGAGTCTTCCTCGCCGCTTCCGAGAACACTCTGCCCGCCCCCGAGCCGCTCGAGGCCTTCGAGCGCGAGGTGCGCCGCGCCTGGGCCGAGCGACGGCTGATCCGCGGCCCGGACGGGGAATACCGCTGGGTGTCACCCGAGTCGGCGCGCCTCGATGCCTTCATCCCCGGGCTGGCGCTGGCCGCCTCGGACCTCCTCACCGGGCCTGCGCGCGCGCGCATCCGGTTGTGCGAGGCCACGGCCCTGGACGGGTGCGGCTGGCTGTTCCTGGACACCAGCAGGAACGGAACTCGCCGCTGGTGCGAGATGGCCACCTGCGGCAACAAGTACAAGGCGCGCCGCCACTACGCGCGAGTTCGGGCAGGCCGGAGCACCGGCCGCGAGTAGCTCCACTGTCGGGAGGGGACCGCTGTCCGGAGAGGCACTTGCCCTCGGAGCACGGCCCGGCGTACAGCCTCCCGCGCCGCGGGGCGCCGCGCCCCCGACGTTCCCGACAGAGAGGTCGAACGACACATGGCCGTTCCTGCCAAGAAGCTTTCGTCCCTGAAGAAGCCGTCCGCCCCCGTGCCCTGCGACGTGAAGAACCTCGCCCTGGCCGAGAAGGGTCGCGGCCGCATCGAGTGGTCCGGCCGGTCGATGCCGGTGGTGCACCAGATCCGCGAGCGCTTCGCGAAGCAGAAGCCGCTGAAGGGGATGCGGATGGCCGCCTGCCTCCACGTCACCGCCGAGACCGCCAACCTCGCCATCGCGCTTAAGGCCGGCGGGGCGGATCTCGTACTCTGCGCGAGCAATCCGCTCTCCACCCAGGACGACGTGGCCGCGGCGCTGGTGGTCGACCACGGGATCAGCGTCTTCGCCATCAAGGGCGAGGACAACAAGACCTACTACCGGCACATCACCTCGGCGATCGAGCACCGGCCGAACCTGACCATGGACGACGGGGCGGACGTGGTGGGCGTGCTCCACAGCGAGCGCCGGGACCTGCTCGCCGACGTCATCGGCGGGACCGAGGAGACGACCACCGGCGTCATCCGGCTCCGGGCGATGGCCCGCGAGGGCGTGCTCGGCTACCCCATCGTGGCGGTAAACGACGCGCTCACCAAGCACATGTTCGACAACCGCTACGGCACCGGCCAGTCGACGATCGACGGGATGATCCGGGCCACCAACCGGCTGATCGCGGGCAGCGTCTTCGTGATCGCCGGCTACGGCTGGTGCGGCCGGGGCCTGGCGATGCGGGCCAAGGGGTTGGGTGCGGACGTGGTGGTCACCGAGATCGACCCCCACAAGGCCCTCGAGGCGGTGATGGACGGCTACCGGGTGATGCCGATGAAGGACGCGGCGAAGATCGGCGACTTCTTCTGCACCGTGACCGGCAACGTGAACGTCATCCGGCGCGAGCACTTCGAGTCGATGAAGGACGGGGCCATCGTCGCCAACAGCGGTCACTTCAACGTCGAGCTGGACCTGGAGACCCTGGGGAAGATCGCCAGGGACCGGAGCGTGATCCGCGACTTCGTGGAGCAGTACACGCTGAAGAACGGCAACCGGGTCATCATCCTCGGCGAGGGCCGGCTGGTGAACCTGGCCGCCGCCGAGGGTCACCCCTCGAGCGTGATGGACATGTCGTTCGCCAACCAGGCGCTGTGCAGCGAGTGGATGGTCAAGAACCACCGGACGCTGGAGAAGCGCGTCTACACGGTGCCGGAGAAGATCGACAAGGAGATCGCCCGGCTCAAGCTCAAGGCGATGGGCGTCAAGGTCGACGTCCTCACCGATGAGCAGGAGACGTACCTCAACAGCTGGAACCAGGGCACTTGAGGTAGGCGCTCGACCGCATCAGGTCGATTCGGTCAGCGAGAGGACCGGAGCCTGGCCAGCTCGGGCAGCCGGGCGCTGTGTCTGTCTGTCCGTCTCGCTCTTGTCGGGACAGCCGGTGCACGAAGACTCTCGTCTCCGGGGCTTTGCGTTCCTCGGGCCCCGGCACGTGCGCTGCATGGGTGACCGTTTGGCCACCAGGCAGCTCCGGTTCTGGAGCGGAGGTGCTGCGAGGTTCAGCGCCGCCCGGGTGTCCCGAAAGGGAGCATCACCACCATGACGAGGTCGAGCGAGCAGCGGAAGGCGTCGAAGCCGAGGGTTCCGTGGTCGGGGTTCCTCGTGGCGGCAGTGGTCCTCCAGGCATGCGGGGCCGAGCTCAGCACCGACAGTGCCCAGAACGCGCTGAGCGGACCGTCTCCCGTGGTCCGGGACTGGAACCTCATCACGCTCGAGGTGGTGACCCCTCCGACGAGGTCCCGGTCATGGACGCTGGTGCACGTCGCGATGTTCGACGCGGTCAACTCGATCGAGCGGCGCTACCAGCCCTATGCGGTGACGGTGCCCGCCGCGCACGGCGCCTCATCGGAAGCGGCGGCGATCCAGGCGGCGTACCGGGTGCTCGCTCGGCGCTACCCGGGAGCATTGGCGGTGCTCGATGGTCACCTCGCCACTTCCCTCGCCGCGATCCCCGATGGGCCCCGGAAGAGCGCAGGTACGGCGGTGGGGGATCTGGTCGGCAACGCGATCTACGACCTGCGGATCAACGACAAGATCAACGACCCAGGACCTGCCTACGTGCCCGGGAGCGGGCCCGCCGCCTACCAGCTCACTCCGCCCAACTTCGCGCAGCCAGTGAACACGGGCGTCGCCGCCTGGGTACCGTTCGCCCTGGCGCAGGTGTCGCAATTCCGCCCCGGGGGCCCCTACTCGATCGCGAGTCACCAGTTCGCCCGTGACTACGACGAGACCAGGACCTATGGCGTGGCATGTCCGGACCCTTCGAGCTGCTCCCGTACTCCCGCGCAGAGCCAGACCGCGCTCTGGCACACGGAACAGGCGGACATCCAGTTCAACCGCATCGCGCGCGGTCTGACCCCCACGCGGGGACTCGGTCTGCTGGAGGAGACCCGGCTCTTCGCGCTCCTCAACCTCGCGCTGATCGACTCGTCGGCCGCGGTCTTCGATGCCAAGTACACCTACAACTTCGTCCGCCCGGTGACCGCGATCCGCAATGGCGACGCCGACGGGAACCCTCGGACCGCAGGCGACCCTGCCTGGTCGACGTTCATCATCACCCCGCCGCACCCGGAGTACCCGGCGGCGCACGGCGCCGTCCAGGGTGCCGCGGGGGTGGTGATGAACAAGCTGCTCGGGAAGCACCAGGGCTTCGATGACACCATGCCTGCTGTCCCGGGCGTGACGCGCCACTTCGACTCGTTCGACGACTTCACGGCCGACGGCTTCGTCGCCCGGATCTACGGCGGGATGCACTACCGTACCTCGCTCGAGGTGGGGAGGAAGCTCGGGCGCGAGGTCGGCAGGTACATCGTCCAGACTCAGCTCCAGCCGGTCCGCGGCCACCACGACCACGACGACGACGACGACGGCGACGAGGAGTAACGGGGCGCAGTACAGTCCGCGGCGTGCCCGCTCCTCCAGGGGACCGCACGCTGTCCCGCGGCAGCAGTCGCCGGTCGTCCGCCCGCGCGGCGCAAGCCGTGTGGGCGTTGATCGTTCTCCACTCTCCTCGCCGCGAATGGCTGGGTCGCTCGGTCGCACTCGGACGACAGCTTCGGCTGGGCCGCGTGGGGGGCGAGGTGGATCTCCAGATCGACGATCCCAAGCTGTCGCGGGTGCATGCGTCGGTGTCCCGCGCCGGCCTGGTGTTCGAGATCCGTGATCTGGGCAGCCGGAACGGGACCTTCATCAACGGAGAGCGGGTGGAGAGGCGCAGCTTGACCGTCGGTGACGTGGTTCGGGTCGGTGACACGCTCCTGGAGGTCGGCACCGAGGAGCCAGAACGGGCCGTGGAGTCAGAGGACGAGTCGCTGGTCGCCCGCTCCTCCGCGCTTCTCGCCGCGGTGGAGGCCGCCGACCGCGTCGCCCCCTCCGACCTGCCGGTCCTGCTTCTGGGAGAGACCGGGACCGGGAAGGAGGTGTTCGCACGGCGCGTCCATGCGCGCAGCGGCCGCCGTGGCGTGTTCCTGGCGATCAACTGTGCGTCGCTCCCGCGGGAACTCGTCGAATCGACCCTGTTCGGTCACCGGAAGGGCGCATTCACCGGCGCCACTGCGGATTCGGACGGCTTCTTCGCCCAGGCCCACGACGGGACGCTGTTCCTGGACGAGGTCGGCGAGCTCCCCGCGCACCAGCAGGCCAAGCTCCTGCGGGTTCTGGAGAACCACGAGTACCTGCCGGTGGGCAGCGCCCGGGTGGTCCAGAGCAACGCGCGCATCATCGCAGCCAGCAACGCCGACCTCGATGCCGAGATCGCTTCGGGTGGGTTCCGTGCGGATCTCTATGCCCGGCTTGCCGGATCCGTCATCCGGCTGCCGCCTCTGCGGTTGCGGCGGCGGGACATCCTCGCGCTGGCGGAGTTGTTCCTGTCCGAGCTCGCGCCAGGTGAGGACTTTCGGCTGTCGGCCAGCGCCGCGGAGAGACTCTTGCTTTACCGCTGGCCGCACAACGTCCGCGAGCTGCGCGGGGCGATGCAACGGCTGGCACTCCTGCAACCCGCAGGCGGGGACGTCTCGAGCCGAGCGATCGAGAGCGTCCTCGACTCTCACCCCCGTGCTGGTGGCGCGTCGGTGAGTCCCGACCAGCCGTCGATGCGCAGAGCCCGAGGCTGGATGCCCGGACGTGAAGAGATCATCGCCCGTCTCGTCGCGCTCCACGGCAACGTCAACCGGCTGGCCGAGCAGTACGGAAAGGACCCCAAGCAGATCTACCGCTGGCTGAAGCGACACGACCTGGATCCCGCCAGCTTCCGCTGACGCTGGAACCGGGGCATGGCGTATGCTCCGCGAATGGGGGAGGTCGCCACCGGCAGCCGGGTCGGCCCGTACGAGGTCCTCGGCCCGCTCGGCAGTGGGGGCATGGGGGAGGTCTACCGGGCGCGGGACACGCGCCTCGGGCGCGAGGTGGCGCTCAAGGTCCTGCCCCGCGAGGTCCAGGAGGACGCCGCCTGCCTGCATCGGTTCCGGGACGAGGCCAGGACCGTCGGAACCCTGAATCACCCCAACATCGTGACTCTCTACGAGGTTGGAGAGCACGCGGGCGCGCCGTACCTCGTCACCGAGCTGCTCGCGGGCCAGACCCTGCAGGCCCGGCTCGGACGAGGCGCGCTGCTGCCCGCGGACGCCGTGCGCATTGCCCGGGAGGTCGCCCTGGGGCTCGCGGCGGCGCACGGCAAGGGAATCGTCCATCGCGACCTCAAGCCAGGGAATCTGTTCCTCACCGAGGACGGGCGAGTGAAGCTTCTGGACTTCGGCATCGCCCAGCAGCTCGGTCCACGTCCCCCGGGCGCCGTGGATTCGACGGTGACCGCCTCCGGGACGGTCGTCGGGACCGTGGCCTACATGGCACCCGAGCAGATCCGGGGCGAGCGCGTCGACAGCCGCGCGGACATCTTCGGGCTCGGTCTGATCCTGTACGAGATGCTGGCGGGACATCGACCGTTCAGGGGCAGCGGTGAACTGGAGCTCGCCGCCGCCATCCTCCGCGACGAGCCGCCGGCGTTGCCCGACCCGGTTCTCGATGGGCTGGTACGCCGGTGCCTGGCGAAGGCGCCTGGGGACCGCTTTCAGTCGGCGCAGGACCTGGCCTACGCGCTGGAAACGCTCTCCGCGCGCTCGGTGGCTGGCCGGCCCCGGCGTCGCCGCCGACTCTTCGCGGCGACCGCTGCGGCCATTGCCCTCGGCGCGGCCGGGCTGGTTGCCGGTCTGCTGCTCGGACGTGAAGCGCTTCCCGCCGACCGCCAGGTGCCGCGCTTCACACGGCTGACGTTCACCGGGGACGTCGGCGCGGGGAGGTTCGCTCACGACCAGCAGACGTTCCTCTTCACTCGCCGTCGCGGGGGAGCCCCCTCCATCGAGCTCGGCCGGATCGGAACGGATGATACCCGGCCCCTCATCGATTCAGCGGTCTTCCTGGATGTCTCTCCGACCGACGAGCTGCTCATCAAGAAGCGACCCGACTATCCTCACTCCCCGCTCGGTGCTCCTGGCACACTCTCCCGGGTGCCCCTCGCTGGCGGAAGCCCACGCGAGATCGCCAACGACGTGACCTGGGCCTCCTGGACGCCGGACGGCAAGGAGGTCGCGGCCATCCGGAGCCCCCCGGGGAGTGTCGTTCTCGAGTACCCGCTGGGGACCGCCCTCTACAGCTCGCTCTACCTCGCGCAGACCCTGCTCTCGATCGCGCCGGGCGGCGATCGAATCGCTCTCGTCGAGCGCGAGTCCCTGGATCACAGCCGCGCCAGCCTCGCCGTCCTGGACCTCCGCGGCACGAAGAGAACGCTCACCCATGTGTTCGACGCGATGGGTGGGGTGGGTTGGGCACCGGATGGTGAGCGCATCTACTTCAGCGCGGCGGAGAAAGGATCGAGGCTCGGCATCTGGGAGGTCACCCTCACGGGCCGTGAGAGCCCGCTGGTGGTGACCTTCGACGGGATGATGCTGAACGACGTCGCCCGCGACGGTCGCCTCCTAGTCAATCGACTCACCAGCACGCAACGCATCGCCGTGCACCGGCGAACGGAGGATCTCAATCGCGACCTGAGTGGCCTGGCCCGGGCAAGCCTGACCGACATCTCCGAGGACGGTGAGTGGGTCGCCATCGAGAACAGCAATCCAAGCCCCGGACCCGAGTACAAGATCTACCTCAGGCGCACCGATGGAACGGCCCCGGTTCTCCTCGGGGAAGGGACCTGTCCTCGACTGTCGCCGGACGGAAAACACGTCGTGGCCGGGTCCATCGTGTCCCCGGAGCGGATCCGGATCATTCCCACCGGCGCAGGGAGAACCCGGGAGCTGGCGGTCCATGGTCTCAAGGAGCGGCGGGAACCCATGTGGATGCCGGACGGACGAAGCATCGTCTATTCGGGGCTCGACGCTCGCGGTATCCGCCGCCTGCACGTCCAGGACCTCGAGGGTGGACCACCACGGGCCTTCGGCCCGGAGGGAACCACGCTGGAGCGATATCCTGGAAGCGTCGTCTCGCCCGACGGGCGGTGGATCGCAGCCCGAGACAGCAATGAGGCCTGGATTCTCGTGGCGATCGACAGCGGTCAGGCCCGTCCCATCCCGAACGTGCGAGACAGCGACACCATCCGGCAATGGACGGCCGATGGACGTGCCCTCTACGTCCTCGCGGGGCGCGTCGACCCGACACCGATCGACAAGCTGAACCTGGCGACCGGCGAAAGGACTCGGCTGGTCGAGCTCCGGGGTCACGCCCTCGGCTTGAATCGAGGGATCGACAACGTCTTTCTGACCCGGGGTGGAACTTCCTGGGCGTACTCCGCCACCGAGCTGAGGGCGGATCTCTACGTGGTGGAGCTGTCGCCACCTCGGCCTTGACCGGGGTCGGGGCGTCACCTCCCGGGAGCCTTTCCCACCTGGCGGAAGGCCTCCCGGACCAGTGTGCCCCAGAAGCCGGGGATCTCCTTCGCCCCGTCCTCGATGCGCTTGGCGTGCGCGACGTCGCGCTCGAAGGCGGCGGCGAGTTCGGCGGCGGCCTGCACGTCCTCTACCGCCAGCGAGCCCTCCTCGAGCAGGTTCAGCGGGAGCGGGTCGAGGTTCATCGAGCCCAGATGGTCAGCCGGTCGTCCACGAGCGTGGTCTTGGAATGCATCATCGAGGGCTGGTACTCCCAGATCTTGACCCCCACGGCGAGCAGGCGTCGGTAGAGCGAGCGCTGCCCGTCGCGCATCGCTGGCTGGTCGTGCACCGGCCCCTGCAGCAGCAGCGGGACGTCCACGCCCCCGCGGGCACGTGACTCGAGCTGGGCGAGGATGTCGCCGCTGGGGGTGAAGTAGGCGTTGGAGAGGCCTTCCCCGGTCGCCAGATGTAGAGCACCACGTCGACGCTGGTCCGGGCACGGCGCGCGCGCGCATCGGGTCGGTCTGGTCAGCGCAGGGAGAGGAGCTTGGCCAGCTCCGCCAGCTGTCCGAGCAAGGCGCGCAGCGCCTCCGGGTTCGTCAGCAGTCCAGGCGTCTCGACGCGCGCGGTGTGTCCGGAGACGTGCACTCCGCCCTGAAGCAGCCCCGGGAGCAGCTCACGTCTGCGGTGCGCGTCCAGCCACCGATCGAGCACGTCGGACTGGCGCGCGGCGGCCTGGAGGCCGCCCTGACGCGCAAGCCCCAGCTGGAGGTCCTCGGGAACGACGCCCTCATACCGGGCGGACAGCTGCGTCCTCGGGGGGCCAAGCCCGAGAAGCATCCGGCGCGCGGTGATCTCCAACCGCAGCAGACGGTATTTCCCACGGATGCTTCCGCTGCCGGCGTCGAAGCCGAGCATGAAATCCCTGGCGAGCACGTCCCAGGCGAGCGCCCGACGGGCGTCGTCGCGCCGCGCACGCAGCACGAGAAGGGCCGCTGTGATCACCAGGACCCCGAGGACGAGCCACCAGCGCACGCCCGGGCTCCACCATTCCTCCCGCCGTTCTCTGCCTCAGACCTGCTTGATCAGCTTCTGCAGCATCTCCGGGGGCGGAGGGTTCTTCACCATCTCCGGATGGGACGCGGCCATGTGAAGCTTGACGTGGTCGAGCAGCTCCTTCTGCGTCTCGGTCACGAACTTCCCCGGGCACTTGGCCCCACTGTCGGCGCAGGAAAGTGAATAGGCCATGGCATCTCCTCTTCCGCGGTTGGACCCGCACCGGCGGCGTATACGCCTCTCAGCAGGCGACCAGAAGCCCGGCGGCGGCGGGAGTCACCCAGACCCGCGGCGTCGCGGCGCGGAAGACGTCCGCCACCTTCGTAACGGGGCCCGTCGGTGATGGGTGCTGGCTCGGAACGTCGCACCGATGTTCGTGCAACATGCAATCCACTCGGTCGCCCCGGTGTGCAGCCTGCATGCGGCGCGGAGGCAAGTACCTGACGGGACTGGCAGAACCGCTGGTACGTCCGATGCTCTCCCAGCTGCCGCGGGCGGAAGGGCCGGAAGCGCCCTCGCATCGCGCGTCGTCCGTTGCCTTCGCGGGGGACCATGGCGCAGGCCGTGCTCTCAGGGAACGAGCTTCAGGTAGTTCTCGTAGCGGGTCTGGATCTCCGAGACGTACCGGACCGGCTCCGTCCCCCGCACGTACCCGTGCCGTGCGTGCGCGTAGTACGCCGGCTGCTGGAGGAGGAGCATCGCCCGCTCCACATTCTTGAACCACTTGTCGGGGTCGAGCGCCTTCGCTCGGGCGAGCTGCCGCGCGTCGGCCAGGTGCCCCCAGCCTGCGTTGTACGCGGCGAGGGCGAACCGCATCCGCTGCTGCACCGGGAGCGTCGTCTCCAGCCGGTCCGCCAGCCGCGCCAGGTGCTTGATGCCGGCGTGCGCGCCCTCCTCCGTCTCACCCGGCCGCTGGAAGCCCAGCTCCTTCGCCGTCCGGGGCAGCACCTGGAAGAGGCCGATGGCGCCGGCCAGGCTCTTGGCCTGCGGGTCGAACCGGCTCTCCTGGTAGGCCTGCGCAGCGAGCAGCCGCCAGTCGAAACCGTACTGCTGCGCGTACTTGCGGAAGAGCGGGTCGAAGCTCGAGAGCCCCTGCAGCGTGCCGGCGTCCTGGGCCCGGACCTCGGTGGCTATGCGCCCGTCCTCGAAGTAGCGCCGCCACGACATGTTGTACTCCAGCCCCTTGTAGGTCTGATGCACGAAGCGGTCGAGCGCGGCCTTCAGCTGGTGATCGCCAGGGCGCACCGCGAAGGCCAGCTGCTTCTTCTCCCCGGGCTCGAGCGGGAACGCCGCCACCACGTCGGTCCGCCACACCCGCTCCGCCTGGTAGATGTGCGAGTCGGCCACCGTGAGGTCTACCTCGCCCGTGGCCACCCCGGCGATGAGCTGCTCGGTCTCCTCGTCGGACCGGGCCAGCTCGACGGTGAAGCCGGCGCCCTTCGCCCGGAGCCGCTCCAGGGTCGTCAGGTAGCTCGAGCCCGGCCGGACGCGAATTCGCCGCCCGCGCAGGTCGGCCACCGACTTCAAGAGAGGCTCGGAGGCCCGCTGGACCAGGAGCTCCTCGATCTCGAGGTAGGGCGCGCTGAAGGCCACCTGCTTCCCGCGCTCGGGTGTCACTGTGTACGAGGCAGCGATCACGTCGCCCTTGCCCTGAAGCAGCCAGGGCACGAGGTCGGCGTGGGACGGCGGCACCACCATCTGCAGTCGCACGTCCAGCCCTTCTGCGAAGCGCTTCATGAGGTCGTGGTCGAACCCCGCCGCCTCCCCCCGGAGGAGGAAGTAGCTGACCGCGTTGTTCCGGGTCAGCACCCGGAGCACGCGATGCTTCTTGACGTCGGTCAGGTCGTTGGACCAGGTCCGTCCGGCGTGCGCCACCAGCGCCCGTTCCTGGATGAAGAGGTCCAGCGCCGCCTTCAGCTGCTTTGCCTCCGGATGCACCGCCCAGGCGATGGAGCGCTTCCGGGCGATGGGAAAGAGCGCCACCGTGTTCGCGTTCCAGGCGCGCTCGGCATCCCAGACGTTGCTGTCCACCACCGCCAGCTCGCGCTCGCCGCGGTTGACCTCGCCGATGAGCTCCGACTGCTGCACGGCGCCCAGCACCTGCTCCAGCCGGAGCCCGGGCACCTCCAGCTTCGCCAGGCTGGCCTCGAACACCGAGCCGGTGGGGATGCTCACCGTTCGTCTCGCGAGGTCGGCCGGCGCCCGGGGCGGGTTCTTCATGCCCTTCGGTCCGATCAGCACCTCGTCGACGATGGCGATCGGGTCGGTGAAGGTCACCCGCGCCGCACGCTCGGGGGTGACGGTGAGGCCGGTGGCAGCGACGTCACCCCGCCCGGCGAGCAGCTCCTCGAGCACGTCGTACCGACGCTCGACCCAGACGATCTCCAGCTTCAGGCCCTGCCGCCGGGCGAAGTCCTCCGCCAGCTCGCGGTCCAGCGCGGAGGGCGTGCCATCGCGGGAGATGGGCGGCTCGTCCTCGTCGCCCACCACCAGGATTCGAAGGTTCCCGCGGGCCCGGATGTCCGGGAGGTCCAGAACGGTCGCCGCCACCCCGGGCAGCGGGAGGAGCACGGCGGAGAGCAGTCCTGCGGCCCGTCGGACCCAACCCATGCGGGCCGGAGAGGCTAGCTGCCGAGGAGGCCGGTGGCGACGAGAACCGGACGCCCGGACCGTACGGCCTGGAGCGTCATCGGCGGTCCGGCGTCGTCACCCCACGGTCACCTGGTCTTCGGCGGCGCGCCGCCGAAGAGCAGGCCCACCCCGAACGAGAAGTACTGCTGGGCCGGAATCCCGTGCCGCTCCCAGAAGTACTGCCAGCGCCCGTCGAAGAAGAGCGCCGTGCCGCTCCTGTTCATTCCGAAGGCGATGCCGATGTGCGGCTGGACGCCCCACTGCCAGTCGGAGAGGGAGTACTCGTTCAGCCCCAGGTCGATGACCCGCTCGAAGTAGGCCGCGCCGCCGTTCACCCCCGCCCAGACGCGGCTGCCGTGCCCGAGCGGAACGTGGAAGGCGAACCCCGCCATCAGGGGGATGACGTTCAGGTAGCGGAACTGCTTGCCCGAGACGTCCTGGCCATCGGTGGTGGTGAGCACGCCCTGCTTCGCGGCGTTGAAGCTGTTCAGGCCCGCCGAGAGCTCGAGGTGGAAGGCATACGACAGCTCGAAGGAAGCATCGAAGTGGGCGCCGCGGCTGCTGAACCGGTCGATGTATTCCTTGGTCTCGCCGCGGGGTACGGCGAACTCGTACGACAGACGGACGTGGCTCTGGGCCAGCGCGGCGGAGGAGCCCAGGAGGGCGACGGCGAGAAGAAGTCGAGTGGGGCGCATGGCAGAGCTCACAGGTACGGAGACTGGGCGAAGGCCTGGTCGATGCCCTTCTCGATGCGCTGCACGAGCGACTCCTTGCTGCCGCCCAGCACACCGTCCACGGACGCGGTCCAGATCGCCGTCAGCTGCCTGGTGGAAGCATTGGCCGTCCGCCGGTCCAGCATCTCGATGCGGAGCGAGCCGGCGTCGATGACCGTCGCGTACGCCGCGTCGTAGGGGTAGTACACCCCCCAGGTCCCATCGTAGCCGGCGAACCCGCCCCAGCCCGGCCAGACGTCATAGAACGGGTAGGAGACGTACTCGACGTAGCGGGTGGCGGTGAAGGTGACCAGCACGTCCACGTCGGGAGTCGTCGTGGCCGGGTCCACCCGCTGCAGGCCGAGGGCGTCCAGGTTCGCGGCGACGCGGTCGAGGATGCGCGTGTCGTACGCGTGGTCGATGGGCAGCGATTCGCCACCCGGTGACGAGACCTCCTGGATCGAGTCCGGGAGCGCGTACGTGCGGAGGGTCGAGAAGCTGGCCGACGAGTCGTGCTGGGTGGTGACCGAGTCGAGGTCCTCCACCGTCTCCGCGCCCCCGGGGTAACAGGCCGCCAGCATTAGCACTGCGGCCCACGCCACCTGCCTCATGGCCCCGTCCTCCCTCTTCCCCCTCGTTCCACAGCCCCAGATCTGCACACTTGCGGCCGCACAGTCCACCGGACAGCCATGGACCCGATGGCCTACGGACGCACCGTCGAATGGTCTGGACGGGCCGACCAGGGCGGGAATTCATTCCGGCCTCCGGCGACTTGCCGGCCCGGGCCGATGCCTGGCATGAGGGCCGCTCTCCAATGGGTCTCCTCCGTGCCGTCGTCCTCGGGCTCGTCCAGGGCATCACCGAGTTCCTGCCCATCAGCTCGACGGCCCACCTCCGCATCGCGCCCGAGCTGTTTGGCTGGCAGGACCCCGGCGCGGCGTTCGACGCCATCATCCAGCTGGGCACGGTGGCGGCGGTCCTGGTCTTCTTCCGCCGGGACATCGTCCAGATGTTCCGGGCCTGGGTGGACGGACTCCAGCGGCGCGACCCGCTAGGGACCACCGAGTCGCGTCTGGCGTGGTTCGTCCTCGTCGGAACCGTTCCGGTGGTGGTACTCGGGTTCGGCTTCAAGCACGCCATCGAGACCAGCCTTCGCTCGCTGTACGTCGTCGCTTCGTCGATGATCGCCCTGGCCCTGCTGCTCGCCGCGGCGGAGTGGACCGCCCGTCACTCCCGCCGCCTGCAGGACATGAACTGGACCGACGGCTGGGTCATCGGCCTGTGGCAGGCGCTGGCGCTCGTCCCCGGATCGAGCCGCTCCGGCACCACCCTGACCGGAGGCCTGTGGCGAGGGCTCCGCCGCGAGGATGCCGCGCGGTACTCGTTCCTGCTCTCCATCCCGGCGACCACCGCCGCCGGGCTCTTCGAGCTCCGACACCTGCGCCACGCCTCCACGCCCTTCACCGGGACCGAGCTGGTGGTGGCGGCGGGGGTCGCCTTCGTCTCGGGAATGCTGGCGATCGGCGGCCTGCTCCGGTACCTCCGGACCCGCACCACCCTGGTGTTCGTCGTGTACCGGCTCGCCCTCGGGGTGCTGCTGCTCGCGTTGCTGCACGCCGGGCGGCTGCGTCCCGACGCGGGGCTGGAGGAGGGAGGACCGCGGCCGCTGGTGCCGGCCGCGGCGGCAGCGGAGCGAGTGCGTCCCTGATGGATCCGCGGTTCTTCCAGCTCACCCGGGCGCTCCAGCAGCATCCCGGTCGGCAGCTGAACCTCCCCGGACTGGAGCTGCGCGACTCGGCGGTGCTGGCGCCGTTCATCGTCCGGGAGGGGGAGCCGAGGCTGCTCTTCACCCTCCGCCCGGCGCACCTTCGCCGCCACGCCGGGCAGGTCTCCTTCCCCGGCGGGGCGCGAGACCCCGAGGATCCGACGACCTTGCACACCGCCCTGCGCGAGCTGCGCGAGGAGCTGGGCGTTCCGGAGCAGACGGTCGAGGTGCTGGGGATGCTCGACGAGATCCCCACCACCTCCGAGTTCCGGGTCGTTCCCTACGTGGGTCTTCTGGACCCCTCGGTCGAGCTGCGTCCCGACGCGGGGGAGATCGCCGAGCTCCTCGAGATCCCGGTGTCGGATCTCCTTGTGCCCGGGCTGCGCAGGACCGAGAAACGCTTCTACCGGGGAGCCGAGCGCGACGTGTACTTCTACGACGTGGGCCGTCACACCATCTGGGGCGCCACCGCGCGCATCCTCTCCAACCTCCTGGCGGTGATCTCCGGGCTGCCGGCGTGGGCGGCGGCGAGGCCCACATGACGCTCTACCCGGTGGTGATGGCCGGAGGGTCGGGGACGCGCTTCTGGCCCCTGTCGCGCAAGGCCCGCCCCAAGCAGTTCCTCGCCCTGGCCACCGATCGGCCGCTGATCGTGGAGACCGTCAAGCGCCTCGAGGGTCTCGCCACCCCGGCGCGCACCTACGTCGTCTGTGGGCCGGTGCATGCCCGGGCGGTGCGGCGGCTGCTCTCGCGCATCCCCGCGGCCAACGTCCTGGTGGAGCCGGTCGCCCGGAACACCGCTCCGGCGATCGGGCTGGCCATCTTGCACGTGCAGGCCCGGGACCCGGACGGGGTGCTCGCGGTGCTTCCCTCGGACCACCACGTCGCCGACGTCCCCGGATTCCAGGCGGTGCTCCGCCGTGCCGCCGAGGTGGCGCAGACGGGCGCGCTGGTGACCATCGGCATCAAGCCCACGCGGCCCGAGACCGGCTACGGCTACGTGCAGGTGGGTGAGCCCATCGACGGGCATGCCGCCCGGGTGCGGGCCTTCGTGGAGAAGCCGGACGCTCCCACCGCTGCGAGGTACCTGGCCTCGGGCGAGTACCTGTGGAACGGGGGCATCTTCGTCTTCACCGCCCGCGCCATGCGCGAGGCCATCGACCGGCACCTGCCGGAGCTGGCCACGGTGCTGGACCGGCTCGCGCCCACGGTGGGCACTCCCCGTCACGCCGCGGCCCTGAAGAGACACTTTCCCAGGGCGCCCTCGGTGTCCATCGACTACGGGGTGATGGAGAAGGCCCGGGACATCGCCGTGGTGCCCGGCGATTTCGGCTGGTCCGACGTGGGGAGCTTCGCCGCGCTGCCCGAGGTCCGGCCGTCGGACGCCGACGGGAACGTGGTGGTAGGGAAGGGCGTGGTGCTGGTGGACTCGGCGGGCTGCGTGGTGGTGGGGTCGGGCCGGCCACTGGGCGTGGTGGGGCTGCGAGACATGGTGGTGGTGGACTCCGGGGACGCGGTACTGGTGGTGCCGCGGGACCGGAGCCAGGACGTCAGGGCGGTGGTGGAGGCGCTGAAGGCCAGGGGCCTGAGCAGGTTCGAGTGAGGCGAGAGGGATGAACGCGCACATTTTTCGCGAATACGACATCCGCGGTCTGGTGGATCAGGACCTGACCGAGGAGGTGGTGGAGCTGCTGGGCAAGGGCCTGGGCACGGTCGTCCGGCGCAAGGGCGGCAAGAGCATCGTGGTGGGCCGCGATTGCCGCGAGTCCAGCACCCGCTTCCGCGAGCGGCTGGTGGCCGGGATCACCTCCACCGGTCTCGACGTGCTCGACGTGGGTGTGGTGCCGACGCCGCTGACCTACTTCGCCGCCAACACCCTGCCGGTGGACGGGTTGGCGATGATCACCGGAAGCCACAATCCGCCCGAGTACAACGGCTTCAAGGTCGGCCACGGGAAGACCACGCTCCACGGGCACGAGATCCAGGCGCTCCGCCAGCTGATCGAGGCCCGTGACTTCGAGGTGGGCCGCCCCGGACGCGCCACCAGCTTCGACATCGTCACCCCGTACGGGCACTTCATCCGGCAGACCATCCGCGTGGGCCGGAAGGGGATGCGCATCGTCATCGACGCCGGCAACGGCACCGGCGGCGAGGTGGCGGTCCCGCTGTTTCGGAGCATGGGCTTCGACGTGGTGCCCCTGTTCTGCGAGATGGACGCTCGCTTCCCCAACCACCACCCCGACCCCACGGTGCTGGACAACCTCCGGGACCTCATCGCCGCGGTGAAGAAAGAGAAGGCCGAGGTTGGCATCGCCTACGACGGCGACGCCGACCGCATCGGCGTCATCGACGACCAGGGGAAGGTGCTCTGGGGCGACCAGCTGATGATCCTCTTCTCCCGCTCGGTGCTGGCCGAGGCGCCGGGCGCGGCCATCATCGGCGAGGTGAAGTGCTCGTCCACGCTCTACGACGACATCGCCGCCCGCGGTGGGACTCCGGTGATGTGGAAGGCGGGGCACAGCCTGATCAAGGCCAAGATGAAAGAGACCCACGCCCAGCTCGCCGGGGAGATGAGCGGGCACATCTTCTTCAAGCACCGCTACTTCGGCTTCGACGACGCGGTGTACAGCTCGGCGCGCTTGCTGGAGATCCTCACCCACGAGAAGCGCCCGCTCTCGGTGCTGCTGGCCGACGTTCCGCGCACCTTCGCCAGCCCGGAGATCCGCTTCGACGTCCCGGAGGAGAAGAAGTTCGCCATGGTGCGGCGAGCCACCGAGGTGCTGCGCGCCGCCGGCCACTCCATCATCGACGTGGACGGGGTGCGGGTGACCTTCGCCGACGGCTGGGGCCTCATCCGGGCGAGCAATACCCAGCCACTGCTGGTCCTCCGGTTCGAGGCGAAGACCGAAAGCCGTCTCCGGGAAATCCAGTCGCTCATCGAGAACACTGTGCGTCAGGTCCAGCGCGAGGTCGGCGCGTGAACCTTCGACGGAAACCGGGCGGGCCCCTCGCCCTGCGCTAGACTCTGCGGATGGCAGACGCCTCGCCGGCCCTGGTGGGCATCATCATGGGGAGCTCGTCGGACTGGTCCACCCTGGCTCCGGCCGCCGAGGTGCTGACCGAGCTGGGCATCCCCTTCGAGGCCCGGGTGGTCAGCGCGCACCGCACCCCGGACTGGATGTTCGAGTACGCCTCGACTGCCGAGGCCCGCGGGCTCCGGGTGATCATTGCCGGCGCCGGCGGGGCTGCCCACCTTCCCGGGATGGTGGCGGCGAAGACGCTGGTGCCGGTGCTGGGCGTTCCGGTGCCGGCCACGCTGTTGCAGGGCGTGGACTCGCTGCTCTCCATCGTCCAGATGCCCAAGGGCGTGCCGGTGGGAACGCTGGCCATCGGCAAGCCCGGAGCGGCCAACGCGGCGCTGCTCGCGGCGGAGATCGTCGGCCTGGGCCAGCCCGAGGTGCGCGAGCGACTGCGGGCCTGGCGTGCGGCGCGCACCCGCGAGGCGCTGGAGAGCAACGTTCCGTGAGCGTCATCCTCCCCGGAGCGACCATCGGCATCCTCGGCGGGGGACAGCTCGGCCGGATGACGGCCATGGCCGCCCGCACGCTGGGGTACCACCTGGCGGCGCTGGATCCCGATCCGTCGTGCGCCGCGCGCTTTTTGGTGGAGACCTGCGTCACCGCGGCGTTCGACGACGTGCAGGCGGCGAGGCAGCTGGCCCAGCGGTGCAACGTGGCCACGGTGGAGATCGAGAAGATCTCCATCGAGGTGATGCGGGCGGTCCAGGAGGTCATCCCCATGCGCCCCGGTCCGGAGGTGCTGTACGTGGTCCAGGACCGCGCGCGGCAGAAGGACTGGCTGGCCGAGCGCGGTTTCCCGGTGGGGCCGTACCGCAAGGCGGCCACCGAGGACGAGCTTCGCCAGGCGGCGGGGGCCCTCGGCGGACGCTGTTACGTGAAGGTGACCCACGGCGGGTACGACGGCCGGGGCCAGGACATCCTCACCGGTCCGGAGGACGCCGGCCGCGTCTGGCAGGTCCTGGGCGGGGTGCCGGTGGTGGTGGAGAGGGGGCTCGAGCTGGAGTCCGAGCTGAGCGTGCTGGTGGCCCGCCGCCCCTCGGGCGAGGCCCGCTCCTACGCCCCGGCGCTCAACAACCACATCAAGGGAATCCTCGAGTGGAGCGTGCTCCCGGGCCCGCTGCCGCACGCTGTGGCCAACCAGGCCGAGTCGATCGCCCGCGACATCGCCGCCGCCCTGGGTGTCGAGGGGCTGCTGGTGGCCGAGTTCTTCCTCACCCGGGCGGGCGAGCTGTACGTCAACGAGCTCGCGCCGCGGCCGCATAACACCTTCCACGCCACCGAGGTGGGCTGCGCCACCAGTCAGTTCGAGCAGCACACGCGCTCGGTCTGCGACCTGCCGCTCGGGTCGACCGAGCTCATCAGGCCGGCGGCGATCGTGAACATCCTCGGGGACCTCTGGGCAGGGGACGTGCCTCCGCCGTTCGACCGGGCCCTGGAGATTTCCGGGGTCCGGGTCCATCTCTACGGCAAGCGGGTGGCACGGCCGGGCCGGAAGATGGGCCACCTCTCGGCCATCGGGGCGACCCCCGAGGAGGCGCTTCACAAGGTCCAGGAGGCCCGGGCCCGGCTGTACCGGTCCCCGACGTGAGCGCCGGCGCTATCCGGCGAGAAGGTCCCGGACGAAGGCCATCGCCCGCTCGCGGCAGAGCAGAGGGTCGGCGAGGCTCTGGGCGGTCCGGAGGAGCCAGGGGTCCGAGGGCGCGCTCGCCTCGAGCTGCTCGGCCCAGGAGATGAGCGACTCGAGCGAGACGACCCCGTCGCGGTAGCCGGTCAGCATCCGGCGCGCAGTGTCACGTGCAGTGGCTCCCGCAGGAGCGCTCACGGGTTCCACGGGCATGGTCGGGTAAGGATGTACGGCACGACCGAGGTCTCCGTCGAGGAACGCTGCGTACGGGCTCGATGACCGAGGCGCGGGTCCGGCCACTCCTCGAGCGAGTGAGGCTCCATCGGACTCGCCGTCGACGCTCATCGCGGGCCCGTCGGGGGCTCCGCACCGAATCGCGCGTGGAAAGGGACGGCCGGTGACGCGCCGGTGGTACTCCGCGGGAGTGCAGCCCACCTCCCGCCGGAAGGCCCGGCAGAAGGCGGAGACGTTCGCGTAGCCGAGGTCGCGAGCGATGTCCGCGAGCTTTGGCGACTCGCCCTCCAGCATCGGGAACGCGCGCTGGATGCGAAGCTGCCGAAGCAACCGCCCGGGCGTCTCGCCCGCGAATGCCGTCGCATGTGCCCAGATCCTTCTCGGAGAGCGATGAACCACGGAGGCGAGCATCTCGACGGAGCGAGGAGCAGAAATGCACTCAGCGTCTCCCAGCCCGGTGCGCAGGACTGGATCGGTGAGCATCCCCAGCCAGCCGGGCGCGCTCCAGAACCCATCGGTGAGCTCGGCTCGAAGCCCCTGGATGACGAAGAGCTCCATCAGGCGCTGCACGATCGCAGTCACTCCCTGACGGGGATGGGAGAGCTCGTCGAGCAAGCTCTCGACCACGGGGTCGCGAAAACCGGGAAGCGAGAGACGCTGCGGCCTGATCAAGACCACCGGTGGAAGAGGATGCGAGGCGCCCGGGCGACGAGCGGGATCGAGCTGCGCGGAAACGAGCAGCACACCGCCATCTCGAGGTGGGAAGACGACCCGCTCGAGCGAGATCCCCCCACTCCAGTTGAACCCACCGAGCGGAGACAGCCGTGGCCCGTGTGCGTGGAGTTCGCAGCCGACGGTGCCGGAGATGAGGAGCGCCGAGCCCTTGCCGAGGGGCAGGTCATGCTTCGCGGTCGCCGGCCATGCACGGCACCGGCCGTGGCGCACGAAGTGAACCGCCGGTCGGTCGCCGAGCGACAGCGACCAGCTACCCTCCAGGGTGTGGGTTCTCGGCTCCTGGACCCGAAGCCCGAGGGCGGAGACCAGAACGCTCAGCAGATCCAGGCTTGCCTCCCTCGATCGAGGCTGCTGCAAGAAGCGGACACGGAATTTCCGCCCGACGGCGTCCTCGTGAGTCCCGTCGCCTGGACGCCGGCCCCGGCGCACCGGACGGTCCTGCCCGGGCGACCGATTCGGTATCTGGAAGGCGCTTCCAGGCACAAAATCGGTCGGCCAGGTCGGTGCGGATGCCGCGGGCGCAGGCCGTCGCTCCAAACCACCTGTCGAGCGGATGAGGGACTGACCCGGGCGCCCGATTCGGTATTTGGAAGGCGCTTCCAGGCACAAAACCGGTTGGCCGGGCCGGTGGGGGGCGCTGGAGCGAATCGCCCGCTCGATCCGGCCTGGCGGGCTTTCCTCGAGCTCGAGTGCGCCAGGCGCACCTGGCTCGAGAGGGCATCTGGCATCCGCACGTCGACGACCCGCGGGAAGCGGTCAACCGAGCGGCTACAATCCGCCCGCCCGCGGAGGCCACCACATGCATCGGAAGACTTCAGCCCACTTCGACCAGGAGCTCCTCGACCTCTTCGACAAGTACGTGCATGGCGACATCGATCGCCGTGGCTTCCTCGAGCGGGCGACCAGGTTCGCCGTCGGCGGGACGACCGCCGCGATGCTCCTCGAGGCGCTCACCCCTCGCTTCGCCCAGGCCCAGCAGATCCCCAGCGACGACAAGCGCCTCAAGGCGAGTTTCGTCGAGTACCAGTCCCCCCACGGCCAGGGGAAGATGCGCGGCCATCTGGTGCGCCCGGCCGGTGACGTCGGCAAGCTGCCGGGGGTCCTCGTCGTGCACGAGAATCGCGGGTTGAATCCGCACATCGAGGACATTGCCCGCCGGATCGCCCTCGAGCACTTCATGGCCTTCGCCCCGGACGCGCTGGCACCGCTCGGCGGCTACCCGGGCGACGAGGACAAGGCCCGCGAGATGTTCGCCAAGCTCGACCAGGGAAAGGTTGGCGAGGACTTCGTCGCCGCTGCCGCCTACCTCAAGAATCGGCCGGACTGCACCGGCAAGATCGGCGTGGTCGGCTTCTGCTGGGGCGGCGGAATTGCCAACATGCTGGCGACCCGACTGCCTGATCTGGCGGCGGCCGTCCCCTTCTACGGCGCGCAGCCCAAGGCCCAGGACGTCGCCCTCATCAAGTCACCACTCCTCATTCACTACGCCGAGCACGACGAGCGGATCAACGCCGGCGCCGCCGCTTACCAGGCCGCGCTCAAGGCGAGCCACGTGAAGTACCAGATGTTCACCTATCCCGGCACCCAGCACGGCTTCAACAACGACACCACACCCCGCTTCGACAAGGCCGCGGCCCAGCTCGCCTGGCAGCGGACCATCGAGTTCCTCAGGAAGAACCTCGGCTGAGGCGGCCGCATGCGCACCTTGCTCCTCGAGCTCAGGTCTCGGCTGGACGACGTCACGGAAGGTCTCCGCCACGTCACCGTCCGTCGAATGTTCGGTTGCGACGCCTTCCTCGCCGGAGGTGCCATCTTCGCCATGGTGTGGCGCGAGGGCCGCATCGGACTGCGGCTCCCGGACGACCAGCTCCCCGAGCTGCGAGCGCTCCCCGGCGCCGACCCCTGGCGGCACCGAAACATGGTGGTCCGCCAGTGGGTGCTGGTTCCCGAGGCGTTCCACGACGACGCGGATGGGCTCGCTCCCTGGGTCCGGAAGGCACACGCCGCCGCCCTTTCCCGCGGTCCAGCCCCGGCGAAGAAGCCGGCCCGCCCGGCCGCGGTCCGGCGCAGCAAGCGCAAGACCGGCAGCGCACGCAAGAAGAGCCGCCGCCCCCGTCAGTCCAGCAGGAAGGTGTAGCGGTAGGTGATCTGCGCTGCGACCGGCTGGCCCTTGCGCAGGGCCGGCCGGAAGCGAATGCGTTCCACCGCCTTCGCCGCCGCCTGGTCCAGCCCGCCGCCGGGGCCGGAGAGAATCTTCACCGTCCGTACCCGGCCGGTCTCGTCCACCAGCACCGACAGCACCACCGTCCCCTCGATGCCGCGGCTGCGGGCGTCCTCCGGGTACGGGATCCGGACCTCGCCGATGACCGTGGGCTGGCTGTCCAGCTCGTAGAGCGGCACCGGCGAGGGCTTCACCGAGGCGGGGTCCGCCGCCTTGGCCGGCGGCTTCCCGGCCAGCGTGTTTCCCACCGGGGCCTCGAAGCCGCCGGCGGTGGTCGTCGAGCGCAGCGTCAGCCCCACCACCACCGGGGGCGGCTCGGATGGCTTGGCCTCGGGCGGCGGGGTGTCGTTCGGCGGAGGCTGGACCAGCAGCCGCGGGTCCAGCTTCGGCTTGAAGAGCTTGCGGATCTCCCGGGGAATCGGGCGCGGCGGCTCCGGCTTGGCCGCAGGCGCGGGCGGAGGCGCCGGGCGCTCCACCTCCACCATCACCAGCTCGGACACCCGCCTCTGCGGCACGGGAGGGAGCGGAGCGTTCGACAGCCAGAGCAGCACCGCGACGTGGACCGCGATCGAGACGCCGAGGAAGGACCAGAGCAGCCCGGGGTGCGGCGCCGGCTCGGGCGAGAGGAGGACCGCCTCGCTCACGGCCGGGGGCTCCCCGCCTGCGGGTCCCGCTCGATGTTCAGGGCGAACTTGGCGATGCCCTCGCCCTTCACCAGGTCGATGAGGTGCATCACCCGACCGTAGGGAAGTGACTGGTCGGCGCTGATGATCGCCCGGGTGTCGGGATCCTGCTTCACCCCGTCGGCCACCCTGGCCCGCAGCCCCGCCTCGTCGGTCTGCGCGCCGTCGACGAACAGCGTGCCGTTCCGGTCCATCACCACGTTGACCAGGCCCTGCACGGTGGTGCCGGCGTTGGCCGCCCGCGGGAGGTCCACCTCCATCGTCTCGCGGACGATGAAGTTCGCGGTCACCATGAAGATGATCAGCAGCACCAGCACGATGTCGACCAGCGGGGTGACGTTGATCCCGGTGATCTCCTCGTCCTCGTCCTCGCCGAGCGCCATCGCCACGCCGCTAACCCTCCGCCACGCCCCGGACCGGCCGGCTCGCCGCCCCGGTGTCCGTCCGTGGGTTCCGCGCCGCGGCCACCAGCGCGTGGGCCAGCGCCTGGGCGCGGGTCACCCGGTATTTCAGCGCGCGGGTGAAGAGGTTGTATGCCACCACCGCCGGGATGGCGACCGCCAGTCCCACCGCCGTGGCCACCAGCGCCTCGGAGATGCCGGTCATCACCGTCTGCTGGATGGCCGAGCCGCGGATGGCCACCGCCCCGAGGTCGTTGAAGGCCTTGATGATGCCGAGCACCGTCCCGAAGAGGCCCACGAAGGGCGCGTTGCTCCCCAGCGTCCCGAGAAACGACAGCGACCGCTCGTAGCGGGGGCGCTCCTGCGCCATCGCCGCGGCCATGGCCTCCTCCACCACCGCCGGGCCCTGGGGGAGGACGGCGAGCCCCTGCTGGAGCACCCGGGCCTCGATCGCCTGCTGACCCTCGAGCAGCGGCCGCAGCGCGTCCAGCTCCCCGCGCGAGAGGCGCTGGGCGATCTCCTCTCCCCGCTGCAGCCGGCGCGCGCGGAAGAACATCGCCCGCTCGAGCATCACCGCCAGCGAAGCCACGGAGAGGGCCACCAGCAGCCAGAGCACCCACTCGGCGGAGGAGAGGGTCACCCGGAGCAGCTTGCTGGTGAGCCAGCCGACGTCGGCCAGCGCGAGAACGGTGAGGGTCATGGTGGTGGAACGGCGCCGATCGTCATCAGACTCGAGGAGGGGTTGGAGACGCCAGGGCAACGCCCCGCAGCGGCCCGTTCATCCCGGGGAGGCCTAGTAGTCACGCGTCCACACGATGTCGGCCGAGCCGGACTTGGCGTCGCCGTACACCGCCTCGAAGGTCCAGCGGGGAAGGAACTGGTACTCCAGCCGCACGGCGTTGGCGTTCTCGTACTTGGCGGGATCGGCGCCCACCTTCCCCGCGTAGCCCAGATAGAGCTCGTCGGTGAGGTACTTGCCCGCCTCGAGGCTCGCGCCCTGGAGCGTCCCCTCGTCGCCCGCCGCGACGGAGAGCACGTCCAGGCCAACTTTGTCGCTCACCGCGCTCTTGAGCTGAGAGGCGGCCAGCGAGCCGAGCACCGACACCGCCTGCGCCGAGCCGATCTCCGAGCCGCCGCTCCCCCGCTTCAGGGTGGTCCGGCCGGTGGCGAGCAGGGTGTAGATCTCCGACTCGGTCAGCGGCGGCTCGCTGGAGGGGACCAGCTGGATGTCCCCCGCCTGCCCCTGCACGTTCATCGACACCTTCACCCCCGCCTTCGCGTTGTTGTAGATGGCCGTGACGTTGAGCGCCGGCTCGGTCGGTGGCCCGTTGAAGCGGACCACGCTGTTGCGCTGGATGTCGAAGCGCCGGCCGAGCACGTCGAGGCGCCCGCGGAGGATGCGTACCTCGCCGAAGAGGTCGGTCTCCTCGCCCAACTCGACCCGGAAGTCGGGGCTCAGGCCCACCTCGAGGTTGAGGTCCTGGCCCTTCACCCAGAGGTTCTTGGTCGCGTCGAGCACCATGACGATCGTCATGGGCTTGCTCTCGGCCTCCGGCTCGCCGCTCCCGCCCAGCGCCGCCTCGGCCGTGCGGTCCTTGGCCAGCAGCGCCCGGGCGCGCTTCGGGTCCAGCGGCTTGCCGTTCTTCATCAAGATGATGTCGTCGGGGCGGCTGAGGCTCTGGAGGTCGCGGCGGCTCTGCGCCGGGAGCTCCACGTGTGCCTCGGGGATGCGTACCTTGTTCAGCTCGATGGTCCCCCGGCGGGCGGTGCCGTCGAGGTCGGTCCGCAAGCTCAGCGACGCCACGAGCTGATCGTCGGTGAAGATGGGGAAGGCGTTCACCTCGCCGCTGGCCTTCAGCGTCCACAGCGGCCCGCTTCGCGTCCCCAGCCCGGTGACCTTCAGCGAGCCCGACTCGGTGCGCACGTCCAGGTCGTCCAGCGAGATCCGGTCGTTGCTCGCATTGGCGAGCAGGTGCACCCGCTGGTACTCGCCGTAACCGGCGATCCCGATCGCTCCGTCCTTCCACTCCAGCCGCCCCTGCCCCTGCGGGCTGCCGACGGTACCGCTTGCCCGGGCGTCGATGTCCAGGGTGCCCGCCACCTTCCGCAGGGTGGTGGTGAATCCGGTGAGGAAGGCCAGCTCGAACCTCTGCGCCACGACGGTGGCCTGGAACGGCGCGCTGGCGGGCTTCAGCCCGCGACGGAGCGCCGGATACGAGAGGTCCAGGTCGGCCGTGGCGTCCACGTTCAGCGAGCCGCCGTCGAGGGACGCCAGCGCCACGCGCAGCCGGCTCCGGGCCTGCTGGTAGTCGAGCTTCACCTCCGCCTTGCCCAGCGGCGTCTGCCCGGCCCCGAGCTGCGCTGTCCGCGCCTCGGCCACCAGTGTCGGGGCCTGGAGCGAGCCGCGGCCCTGCAGCGTGGCCTCCAGCGTTCCGCGGAGCCGCCGTGCGAGGCGGCCCTCGCCCACCACGATGGGCAGGCGCGAAAGCTCCAGCGGACCGAACTTCCCGTCCACCTGCACCGGGACCTGGTCGAACGCCTTCCCGCTCTGGAGGTCCGCCGGCGAGGTCCCCACGTCGAGCTTCACGTTGGCCAGTGTGCCGTGGGCGTCGTGCGCCTCCAGCACCGCGGCGATGCCCTTCTGCGCCTTCACCTCCAGGGTGAGGTCGGTCGGATCCATCGGCGGCGTCTGGAGCTGCTGCGTCTGCAGCTTCAGCTCCCCGGTGGGCGCGCTCACCGTGCCGGCGAGGTCGGCGCTGAGCGAGACCGCGCCCGACACGTCGCGGGGGAGGAGCCCGGCCTCGCGCAGCGGTTTGAGCTGCAGGCCGGCGATACGGGCCCGGGCCTGCAGCTCGGCCATCCGAAGCGTCTCGGCCGGACGGGCGTCCGAGACCAGCCGCGCCAGCGAGCGTCCGACGGACGCCTGCACGTCGACCGTGCCCTGGAGCGCGGTGCCCTTGGCCGAGACCGAGAGGTTCCCCCGCTCGGGGCCGTCCACCGCGAGCGTGAGGTCGGTGGGCGGCAGCTGCCGGTAACGGAGCCCGTGAGTGCGGGCAGCGGCCTGCAGCACCGGTGTGTCGGCATGGCCCGAGAGGTCGAGCTGCAGCTCGGCAGTGCCGCTCAGCTCGGCCCGGTCCTCGTCGCACCCCCAGGCGATGAGCTTCATCCGGACCGCGGTGCAGACCACCTGGGCAACGTCGAAGGCGGGCATCACGATGCGCGCCCGCACCGGTTCGTGCTTGCGCCGGCGCAGCGCGTCCACCGGCAGGTCCACGTCCGCCGTCAGCTCGGTTCCCAGCCCGCGCGCCGCGAGCTGCGCCTTCGCCCGCCGGGAGATCCACGAGGCGCTCCCCTTGAGGAAGAGATGCTGCACCTTGCCCACGCTGACGTCGGCCGCGTCGACCGTGGCCTCCAGCGACGGGTCGGCGAGGCTCCCGCGCGCGTGGGCGTCGAGCGTCACCCGGCCGGCGAGCGGGAAGTTGGGCGGCATCAGCGCATGCGGGAGCTTCCCCAGGTCGAGCGCCTCGAGCCCAACCGCCGCGTCCACCCGGTTGCCGCGCTTCCAGCCGCCGAGCCGGATCGCCTGCTCGTTGGCCACGAGCCGCATCGGCTCGAGCGAGGTGTCGTTGGGAGCGAACCGCAGATGGGCGGCCTCCTGCATCACCCACGACGCCTCGGGATACCGGATGGTGAGCGTCTCCATCGCGATGCCCCGGCGGTCCTCGTCCATCGTCCCGCCGAGGTGCACCTCGAGCGGCAGGAACCCGCCCGTGCCGCCGTGGAAGTCCAGCGCGTGGCCGCGGGTCAGGAGGGTGAACGAGACCGGCTTCAGCACCCGCTCGCCCAGCCGGAGCTCCTGGGCCCCGACCTGCGCGTTGGCGTCGAGGGGCTTGTCGACGTCCGGTACGTGGGCCGACAGCGTGAGGGCGCGAACCCGGACGTCGTTGATCCGCAGCGAGGGGAACTTTCCCTCCGCGCTGACTCCCGGGTGCCGGAGCGGCCCGCTCGCCTCGACGTGCAGCGTCCCCGAGCCGGCCAGCGGCGGGAAGCGCGACGCCGAGAGGCTGCCGAACGTCTTTCCGAGCAGCGCGAGGTCCATCGCCTCCGCGTCGACCGAGGCTTCGAACTTGCGGGTCGTCCCCCGCCCGCGACCCTGCAGGCGGAGCCCGGGGAGGACGGCGCGGAGCTCGCGGAGGTCGAACGTGCCCCGGTTCGCGGTGGCGTGCAGCTCGACCGGGCCGACGGTCGCCTTCCGCACCTCGCTCGGCGGCACCGAGAGGTCCACCGCGCCGCTGAGCGTCTCCAGGCTCTTGCCGCCCCCGCGCACGTCCGCGGTGAGGGCGAGGTCGCTTGCCGGCCCTTCGGTGAGCAGCTGGGCGAGGTTGACGTGGCGCAGCTCGAGGTGGCCCTTCTCCAGGGTGGCCGCCTCCACGTCCCCGCGTGCCTGCAGCGCGAGCTGAGTGGTGCCGGCCCGCCCCTGGAGGTCTGCCCGGGCCACGTTTCCGTCCAGGCCACCCTCGCCGGAGAGTTCCACCGGGACGCTCGGGCTCCACGCCGGGGTGAGCGCCCGCCCCACGGCCGGCGGAACGACCAGCCGGTCCAGCCGGGCCTGGGCCGCGGTGCCCCGCTTGCTTCCCGAGGCGCGGAGGACCAACCCGGCGAGGCCGAGGTCCACCGAGGCGTCGAGCGCCTTCCCGTCACCCTTGCCGCGGACGGCGAGCTGGAGGGGTCCCTGCAGGAGCCCGGAGACGCCCGCGCGTCCGTCGAGCTGACCGTCGAAGGCGCCCGTGGGCCCCGCGTACCGCCCGCCGGCGCGCAGCTCGAGGCCGGTGAGCGCCACCACCCGGGCCTCCGCGCCCTTTCCCTGGACCAGCCGCACCGCGCCCCGGTTGAGCTCGAGGCTGTCCACCACGAAGGTGAACGGGAGCGGCCCGGACGACGGCTCGGCCGGCTTGGGGTTCCGGGCGGCGATGGCCCGGGTGAGGTTCATCCCCTCGTCGTCCAACGTCAGCCAGAGCTCGGGGTGCTCGATGCGGACCAGGCCGAGGTGCACCGTCCTGCCGAACAACGCGAGCAGCGCGGCCCGGACCTCGAGCAGGTCCACGTGGGCCACCCGCTCGCCCTCGGGCGTCTCCAGGGTGACGTCCCGGAGCACGATGTGCCCTCCGTGGATCTCCAGCGAGCCCGCGGTGAGCTTGCCGGCGATCGCCTCGTTGGCCGCCCGCAGGCCGAAGGCGAGGACGCGGGCGCTCCCTGCCTCGGTGTGCACGTAGACCAGCACCCCGGCGAGGACGAGCACCCCCAGCGCGAACAGGCCCAGCACCCCGCCCGCGAGCCACCGGAGCCAGCGGCGGCGCGGGCGGACGGCCGGCCCCGGCGGCTCCGGAGGGGCCGGTGGAGGCTGCTCGGGACTCCTGGGCTGCTCCCTCACTCAGTACGCCTCTCCGATGGAGATGGTCAGGGCGCACCGCCCTTCCGGAAAACCGCCGTAGGTGGGGCTCCCAGTCCCGAGCCCGAAGCACTCGGTTCCACCCGGGGCATACACCGGATGGGTCGGGTCCGTGATGATGGGCAGTGGTCCCCCGTGGTTCAACCGGTAGGCGAAGTCCACCCGGATCGGCCCGACGATGGTGTTGTAACGGAGCCCGAACCCCACCGCGTACTGCATCATCGGCCCCACGTCCCGGAAGTCGAACGAGCCGATGCTCACGAAGCCGGCGTCGAGGAACACCGCCAGGGTCAAAGGGCCGATAATCTTGTAGCGGAGCTCGATCGAGCTGTCCCACAGGCCATCGCCGCCCACCGGGACGTAGGTGCCGTTCAGCTGAGGCGTGCCGATGTTGCCGACCAGCGGGTTGGTGGGGGTCGCGTTGTTGTTGGCCACCGGGTACAGGGGCGACAGCCGCCGGCTGCCGAACCCGCGGTGGAAGGTGCCGCCGCCGGAGAAGAAGCGCGCGGTGATGGGACTGGTCTCCTTCGACAGGAGTGTCCCGATGCGCAGCTTGCCCGCCAGAGTGAAGGGTCCCCAGGACTTGTATGCCCGGATGTCGGGGAACAGCCGGGTGTACGTGTAGTCGCCCCCGAGGAATCCACCGCCCTGCTGGATGCCCATCGACAGGAACCAGCCGTTCCGCGGCTCGAGCTTGTCGTCCCGCCTGTCCCACTCGATGACCAGCTCGAGGTACGAGAGGAACACGTAGCAGACCGGGTTGTCGGGGCTCAGGTTGCAGCCGTAGGCCAGCTGGGGCGCGCTGCCGGTGAGCCCGTTGGTGACGCCGGCGATCCGGTCCACCTCCAGGTTGTACGAGGGGTAGATGCGGAAGCTGCTGTGCGGCTGCCAGACGATGCCGGTCTTCCCGCGGATGCCGATGAAGCCGTACGCCTGCTCGAGGTTCTTGTAGAAGTCCACCGAGCTCAGCCACTTGAAGTCACGGCCCGGGAACCGGGGCTGCTCGAACTCGGCGTAGAAATCGAAGATTGGGGCGTGCTGGTCGATGTTCCACAGCGCGGGGAGGAACGCCCAGCCCACCTTCCCGCGCAAGGTCAGCTTGCGAAGGTCACCGAGGAAGTTGCGGTCGGTGTACTCGGCGATGAGCCGGTACTCCTGCCGGACCGGGTCCACTCCGATGCCCCCGCCGTAGCGGATGGTGTGGAACGGGGCCTCGCGGACGTCGACCACCACCGGGATGACCCCGTTCGTCCGGTCGGGCGTTCCGGTGGTCACCTTCACCGCGCCGAAGACCCCCATCTGGAAGACCCGGCGCTGCGCCTCCTCCAGCGCCTTGTCGGTGAACCAGGCGCCCTTCCAGATGGCCCCCTGCGCCTGGTCGATGATGTACCGGACCTGCACCGACGGACGGGGACCGGTGGCGACGAAGATGTTCCCGAACTTGTAGCGGATCCCAGGCACGCAGATCAGGCGGATCCGCGCGGTCTGGTCGGTGGTCTCGACAAAGGCCTCGCTCTGGACCTGGGCCTCGGCGTACCCGAGCGACCGCAACGCAGCTTGCACCTCGTGCTTCACGCCCTGCCACTGCTCCTCGCGGAGCACGTCGCCCACCTTGACGGGGACGCTGCGGCGGACCCGTCGCTGGAAGTCCTCCGGGAGCTCCTCCAGGCCCTCGAGCTCGATGTGGCTGATCCTGGTCGGCTTGCCCTCGTTCACCTCCACGGCGAGGGCCACCCCGTTCCCCTCCTGCTTCACCTCCTCGTTCACCACCTGCGCCTGGTAGAAGCCCTGCGCCTGGTAGTACCGCTCGATGCGACGCAGGTCCGCCTGCCAGGCGATGGGGTCGAAGTAGGGCGTGGAGGCGAACGGCCACCACGACGGGCCGGTGGTGAGGAGGCGATCCTCGATGTCCCCGGACGAGACCTGCTTCGCCCCTTCGATCTTCAGGGACTTGATGGGTGGCTCGTCTGGCTTGGGCGGCTTCCCGGCGCACGCGCAGACCACCAGCGCGAGCAGCGCCCCGAGCCGCTGGGCCTGCGCCGGGCTCATGCCCCTGCGGTTCGGCCCGCGGCGTGGGTCAGCGTGCGCAGCCGTGCGGCAGCCTCCCGGACGTCCTCCCGGCCCTCCAGCTCCTCTACCGGCGCCGCCAGGCGGTACGCCCAGTTGGCGTCACCGACCGACCCGGGGAGGTTGATGCGCTCGGTCTCGCCGAGCACGTCCTGCCAGGGAAGCACGCAGAGCCGCGAGGCCGCGTGCTCGGCGGCGGCGAGGATCCGGGTGTGCACCTCCGGGGTGAACCCGGCCGGAGGCGGCCGGAGCCCCTCGAACTCGGGCCAGGCCTCGGCGGCGGCGGCGCGCTCGGCGTCCTCCAGCGCCTCCCACCACTCGCGAAGGGTCTCGGTGTCGTGGGTCCCGGTCGTGACCAGCGAGACCTCGGGGAATTGGTGCGGATTCCGGTAGACCCGGTCGTCCTTCTCCCAGCGCAGCACCCGGTACCCGGGGATCTGCAGCTCGGCCAGCGTCTGTCTGACGAACGGCGGGATGACGCCCAGATCCTCCGCCACGATGCCGCTCCCCTCCGAGAGGAGGCGGAAGATGCGTTCGCCCAGCCGCCGCTGCACGGGCTCGTCGGGCGGGAGGAAGCGGCCCTTGGGGGTGCGCTCGTCCCGGATGTACTGCCGGAAGTAGCCCACCGCGTGGTCCACCCGGCGCAGGTCGTAGTCCGCCGCGGCGTGGAGCGCCCGGAGGCGCAACCAGCCCCAGTCGTCCTTCTCCATCGCCTCGAAGTCGCAGTAGGGGAGGCCCCAGTCCTGTCCGGTGTCGGAAAACTCGTCCGGAGGCACGCCCAGCCGCGCATCCCGCCGGAGCCAACGGGGGTTGGCCCAGGTGTCGGCGCTGTCCTGGCCGATGATGAACGGCTCGTCGCCCGCCAGCAGGACCCCCTGCGCCCGTGCCGAGGCCCGGACGGCGTTCCACTGCTCCTGGGCCACGAACTGGAGCCAGGCGTGGAAGCGCACCCGGTTGCCGAGCCGGTCGGCGGCGGCGGAGAGCGCCTGGGGCTGCCGCTCGCGGACTCCCCGCGGCCACTCCCACCAGGGCCGCTGCTCCTGGTCCTCGGACATGGCGGCGTAGAGCGCGTAGCTGTCCAGCCACACCGCGCTCTGCCTCCGGTACGCCTCGAAGCGGCCGCCCGGGTCGGTGCCATGCTCCTCGAAGCGCAGGAAGGCCGTCCACAGGGCGTTCCACTTTACCCGGATCACCGAGGGGTACTTCACCCGGTGCGCGGCCCGGGCCTCCTCCAGCAGCCAGCGCTCCTCGTCGTTCAGGGTCGACAGGCCCCCCGCCTCCCGGTACTCGGAGAGGGAGTGCAGATGGATGAAGAGCGGATTCAGGCCGAAGGCGCTCCGGGTGGCGTAGGGGCTCACGTCGCCGCGGGCGGTGGGAAGCAGCGGCAGCAGCATCCACAGCCTCTGGCCCGCCCCGCGGAGGAATCGGAGCCATGCCTCGGCGGCTCCGAAGTCGCCGATGCCGAAGTCGTCGCGGCTGCGGAGCGAGAACAGCGGAAGCAGCACGCCCGAGACGCGACCGGTGTCGAACATGGTCGCCGGAGTCTGCATCCCAAGCACCTCGACGCAATCGGCCGCGCGCCGGAGAGCAGGGCGTGGCCTGGACAGTGAACATAGCCGGGCCTCCCGGAGCTCCGCTGCCTCATTCCTTCTACGAGCGCCCGGCGCGGGTGGTGGCGCGCGCGCTGCTGGGCAAGGTGCTGGTCCACGACGGGCGGGCCGGGCGCATCGTGGAGACCGAGGCGTACGTGGGCGCGCACGACCTGGCCTGCCATGCCGCCCGCGGTCGCACCGCCCGGACCGAGGTCCTCTGGGGTCCGCCCGGCCGGGCCTACGTGTACTTCATCTACGGGATGCACTGGTGCTTCAACGCGGTGACGGGACGGGAAGGCCGCCCGGCTGCGGTGCTGGTCCGCGGGCTCGAGGCGGTCGCGGGGTTCGACGCCCCGGTGCGGCTCGATGGGCCGGGGCGGCTCTGCCGCGCCCTCGGCATCACCGGGGCCCAGAACCGGGCGGATCTCGCGATGTCGGGGCTGCGCATCCTGGACGCGCCGGCGGTCCGGGCCCGGGAGGTGGAGCGGGGGCCGCGGATCGGCGTCGACTATGCCGGAAGGTGGGCCGAGCGGCCGCTGCGCTTCTGGGTTCGGGGCAGCCCCGGGGTCGGCCGCGGCCGCTGAGCACGTCGACGTGGGCTGGTGGCCCGCCGCTGGGGTAGACCCCGGGCCGCACCCATCCCCGGAGCCCGCCCGTGCGCCTTGGTCATCGCCTGCTCAGCGTCGTCTGCGCCCTCGCGCTGCTCGGCTGCGAACGGAAGCAGGCCCCCGGCCCGGCGAGCGAGGCCAGGCCGGGGTCCACCGCCGCGCAGCCCTCCACCGGTCCGCTGCTGATCGGCATAGTCGGCGCGCTCACCGGGCCCGAGGCCCACTTCGGGCTCGAGACCCAGAACGGGGTCCAGCTCGCGGTGGAGGAGGCCAACGCCGCGGGCGGCGTCCAAGGGCGGATGCTGGCGCTCCGCTCGTACGACTCGCAGTCCCGCCCCGAGGAGGCGGCGAACGCCATGACCCGCCTGGTCAGCCAGGACCGGGCGCTCTTCGTGGTGGGCGAGAACCAGAGCAGCAACAGCCTGGCCATGGCCCCGGCGGCGGCGAAGGGCGAGGTCCCGATGATCGCCCCGTCGTCCACCAATCCGCGCGTCACCTCCGAGGGGGGGCCGTACGTCTTCCGGGTGTGCTTCACCGACACCTTCCAGGGGCAGCTCCTCGCCCGGTTCGCCCGCGAGACGCTGAAGGCCGAGCGGGTGGCGATGCTGGTGGACCAGAAGAGCGATTACGCGGTGGGCCTGGCCAGGGTCTTCGCCACCCGGTACGGCGCGCTCGGAGGAAAGATCGTCTCCGAGGAGGCGTACGCCCGGGGCGACACCGATTTCCGCAGTCAGCTGACCCGGGTGAAGGCCGCACGGCCCGAGGTGCTGTTCATTCCCGGCTACTACAGCGACGTCGGGCCGATGGCGCGGCAGGCGCGCGAGCTCGGGATGCGCGCGACCTTGCTCGGCGGGGACGGGTGGGACTCCGGCGAACGGCTCGGGCAGCTCGGTGGCGCCGCGGTGGAGGGCGCGCTCTACTCGACGCACTTCGCCCCGGACAACCCCGGCGGCCGGGTGCAGGACTTTCTCGCCCGCTACAAGGCCCGTTTCGGGCACCTGCCGGACGCGCTCGGGGCACTGGGCTACGACGCGGCCCGGGTGGGCATCGACGCGCTCCGCCGCTCGAACGGCGTGGGCGGCCCGGCGCTCCGGGAGCAGATTGCCCGCACCCGCGAGTTCGACGGGGTCACCGGGCGAATCACGCTCGGGCCGGACCGCGACGCGGTGAAGCCAGCGGTGATCGTCAAGCTGGTCAAGGGGGAGCCCACCTTCGCCGCCGAGGTCTCGCCCTAGACCCACTCCCGACCCGCCGCTTGACCTGGGCGCGCCCCCCTGACAGACGGGGGGGCTGCCCATGACGGACACCACCGTCCAGGACGACGATCGCACCCTCCTGACCCGCGCACAGGCCGGGGACATGTCTGCCTTCGAGGAGCTGGTGGGCCGGCACGAGGAAAAGGTCTACGGCCTGGCAGTGCGCATGACCCGGAGCGAGGCCGACGCGGCAGAGATCACCCAGGACACCTTCCTCTCCGCCTACCAGCACCTGGGCGAGTTCCGCGGCGAGGCGGCGTTCGGAAGCTGGGTGCACCGGATCGCCGCCAACAACGCGCTGATGCGCCTGCGCCGCCAGAAGGTACTGGACGTCGTCAGCGACGAGCTCGCCGGCCCCGAGTTCACCGACCGCGGAAGCCTGGCCGAGGTCCCGGAGTCGGACTGGAGCAAGCGCGCGGACGACAAGATCCTCGACGACGAGCTGGGGCGGGCCATCCAGGAGGCCACCGACGCCCTCCCGGAGGGGTACCGAGAGGTGTTCCTGCTCAAGGACGTGGAGGGGCTCTCCTACGAGGAGATCTCCGAGATGGTGGGCATTTCCGTACCCGCGGTGAAGAGTCGACTCCACAGGGCCCGGCTGGCTCTCCGGGAGGCGATCGACGTCTTCTACAAAGAAGTGTGAAACCGGGGGCGGTCCCGAGCATCATTGAGGCTGACGCCAAAGTCACACATGTTCAACTGCAAGGACTCCATCGACTCGCTCCTCCCGTTCCTCGAGGGCGAGATGTCGCCCGAGGACGAGGAGCACCTCCGGGCCCACCTCAACGGCTGCCCGCCCTGCGTGGAGTTCGTACGCAGCTACCGCGCCACCTCCGGGCTGTGCCGCAAGGCGCTGGTGAAGTCGATGCCGCCCGAGGTCGCCTCCCGGCTGAGAGACTTCCTCCGCAGCAAGCGCGAGACGAAGTGAATCTTCGCGGGATGGAGCTCGCGGACCTGTTCCGCGCGCTCGCACCGCTGGAGCCATCGCCGCTCGCGGTGCGGAAGCTCTTCGCCCGGGTGCATGCCCACGGCGCCGAGAGGCTGGAAGACCTGCGTGCAACGCCGCAGGTCAACCGCGCCCTTCGCGACGCGGTGCTCGCCCGCGCCCAGCTGCCGTCCCTCACCGTGGTGGAGCGGCGCCGCGCCGGGGATGGCTTCGTCAAGTACCTCTTCGAGTCTCCGCTCGGCGGCCGGGTGGAGGCGGTCCGCATCCCGCTCTTCGACACCAAGTACGTGGTCTGCGTCTCGAGTCAGGTGGGATGCGCGCTGGCCTGTGACTTCTGCGCCACCGGACGGATGGGCTTCCGGAGAAATCTGTCGACCTGGGAGATCCTCGACCAGGTCCGGCTGATCCGCGCCGAGGCCGACCGGCGCCTGTCGGGGGTGGTCTTCATGGGGATGGGCGAGCCGCTGCTCAACCCCAACGAGGTGCTCCGGGCGGCCCGCATCCTCTCCCACCCCGCCGGGTACGCCATCTCGGGCAAGGCCATCACCCTGTCCACCGCCGGCTGGGTCCCGGCCATCGACCGCTACCTGCGCGAGGGGCACCCTTACCGGCTGGCGTTCAGCGTGACCTCGGCCATTCCCGAGAAGCGGGCCCGCCTCATGCCCGTGGAGCGAACACATGCCCTGTCCGAGCTGGTCCGCGCCATCGCCGACTACGCGCGTGCGCGGCGCGAGCGGGCCATGGTGGCCTACGTGTGCATCCGGGGCGTCAACATGGGCCGGGAGGACGCCGAGGCGCTGCGAGACGCCTTCGCCGGGGTGCCGATCAAGCTCGACCTGATCGAGGTCACCGACCCGACCGGGCGCTATCAGCCGCCGGACGAGGCGGAGCTGGCGGACTTCCGGGACCAGCTGCAAATCCTCGGGGCCCCGGTCGTCCGCCGGTACTCCGGTGGGAAAGAGATCGGCGCCGCCTGCGGGACGCTCGAGGCCTCCTCGTACGGGGGGACGCTGATTCCCCCGCCGGCTCGCTTCCCCCAGGTCAGTCATCCCGGGTAGAAAGCGACCCCGTGACCGGGGACGACACCGGGCCTGATCTTCTACACTTCCAACTTCCCAGGACGGATGGCAGAGTCCCCCGACCAATATAGCCATTCTTCGCCGGTCCTAGCCGACCCAGGGGCCATCGATGTCGCAGCAGCGCAAGGCCACGCGTGCCGCGCCGCCATCAGAAAATTCCCATCCCAGTCCAGATCAGCGGACTCCGCGCCCTTCCTCTCGTCCGCTCCCCGAACGCACCGCTCCGGCCATCACCCGGGAAGCCCCGTGGTTCGCGTTCAACGCCTCCACCGCCCCGCTGAATCCGGACGGTCCGCCGTTCGGTCCCAACCGCTTTCTGCTCGGCGCCAACGTGCCCTGGGTGCACTACGGGGTCGACGTCGGGGCGTCGGCGTGGCGGCCGGAGGGCGGGCTGCACGCGCACGCCGAGGACGCGGCGCTGCTCCGGCAGGTCTTCGAGCGGCTCCGCGCGGACGGCGTGCAGACCGCGCGCTTCTTCCTCCTCGCCGACGGGCGCGCCGGCGTGCGCTTCGCCGAGGACGGCACACCCGAGGCGCTCGACGGCTCCGTCCTCGCCGACATCGACGTGGTGCTCGACGCGGCCCGGACCGCGGGCATCGGGCTGGTGCTGGTGCTGCTGGACGCAGGCTGGTTCGCCCCGCCGAGCGTGGTCGACGGTCAGCCGGTGCGTGGCCACGCCGACACCGTCCGTGACCCGGTGAAGCGCAGCGCGCTGCTCGAGCGGGTGCTGCGCCCCATCCTGATCCGCTACGCCGATCATCCAGCCGTCGTGGCCTGGGAGCTCCTGAGCAGCGCCGACCTCTTCGTCGCCGGCGTCGGTCCGACCGCGCCCGAGCGGCGCGGGCTGGGGGCCGCCCTCCGCTGGTGGCTGGGGCTCGACGCCGCTCCGGTGGAGGCCACCTCCCAGGTCGCCTCCGAGGAGATGCGGACCTTCCTCTGCGAGGCGGTGACCCTGGTGCGCCGGCACACCCGGGCGCTGGCCACGGTGAGCGTCTCGCGCTGGAGCAGCCTGCCGCTGGTGCGGGGGGTGGGGCTCGACGTGTACAGCGTGGGCTGGCCCGCGGACGGGGACGAGCTGCGGCGGGCGGTGTCCGACCTGCGCCTCGACCGGCCGCTGCTCCTGAATTCCTTCCCCGGCAGCCACCCGCAGCGGAGCATCAAGACGATGCTCGACACGGCGCGCTGCGCCGGTTACGGCGGCGCGTTCGTCTGGTCGGTGCTCCGGCACGACGCTGCCTCGGGCTACGACGGCCAGGTGCCGCAGTGGGCGCGGAACCACGCCGGCCAGCTGTACGTGCGCGACGTGCCCGGTCCCGCCCAGGTTCCGGACGCTCCTTCCCGGCCAGGCGAGCAGACCGCGGAGGACGCCCCGGCGGCCCCGCCGCTCGTGCTCCGTCGCTGAGCACGGACGTGCGGCGCTCCTGCGCCGCTCCGCAGGCGTCCCCCTGGTGCGGAGGGCTGAGCCTGGACGTGCGGCGCCCCTAGGACTCGGCGCTGTCCAGCCACAGCTCGTCGAAGCGGACCTGGGGCGGCGTGGAGTGCAGCCGTAGCCCCTGCACCCGCGGGCTCGCCGCGGCGTAGATGCGCTCGTGGTACAGGGGGATCACCGGGCACTCCTGCATCACGATGCGCTCCGCCGAGCGGTAGAGCGACATCCGCAGCTCGGGATCGATGCTCACCCGCGCCTCGGTGGTCAGCCGGTCCAGCTCGGCGCTCCGGAAGCCCAGGCCGAACACCGTCTGCGCCCCCGAGTGCAGCAGGAAGTGGAGGAAGTTGTCGGCGTCCGGGTAGTCGGCGATCCACCCGGCACGAAACGCCGGCAACCGCCCGTCGCGCGCCCGCTGCCAGAAGTCGGTGGGGTCGATCTCGATGTGCGAGATCTCGACCAGCCCCGCCTCGATCAGCGGCCGGAACAGCACCGCGTCCTCGGCCTCGGTGTTGCGGCCCGGCGGGTAGGCCAGTTCGAGGCGGAGCCGTCCGATGCCCGAGTCGCGCAGCAGCTCTCTGGCCAGCGCCACGTTGGTCCGCGGCGGGGGCGGGAGCTCGCCGGTGAGCAGCGCGGGAGGGGTGAGGGTGGAGGCCACCCGCGCGCCCGGGTGGAACCGCTCCACCATCCCCGCCACGTCGAGGCCAGCGCGGACGCCGAGCCGCACCCGCACGTCGTCGAACGGCGCGGTGTGCACCTGGAAGCCCATGAACCAGCATGAGGGCTGGCTCCCGGCGATGACCTGCTGGGGATCCACCCCCGCATCCCGCACGTGCTCGGCGTACAGCCCCGAGACCACGTCCAGCTCGCCGGCGCGCAGCCGCTCCAGCGCGGTCTTGCGGTCCGGATGGAACACGAACTCCAGCCGGTCCACGAACGGCCGCTCCGGCCGGAAGTACGACGGGTGCCGCTCGAGCACCACCCCGCCGGCGGCGATGGTCACCGGCCGGTAGGGTCCCGCACCGAGGAACTTTCCCCCCGGGCTCATCCGGGTCACCAGGGTCGCCGGCAAGGTGACCAGGTGCAGGAAGAACGCCTTGGGCTCCTCGAGGCGGATCTCCAGGGTGGTGTCGTCGAGCACCTCGAATCCCGAGACCTCGCCGCTCCGGCCGGAGAGGTAGTCGCGGGCGCCCTCCACCTCCTTGAAGATCCACTGGTCGGGCGAATCTACCTTCGGGTCGAGCAGCCGCTCGAAGTGGCGCTTGACGTCCGAGGCCCGGAGCGGAACGCCGTCGTGGAAGGTCAGCCCAGGCCGGAGGAAGAACCGGTAGCTGCGCGCGCCCGGGGCAGCCTCCCAGCGCTCGGCCAGCTCGGGGACCATCACCCCGTCCTCCTGGCGCAGGAGCCCCGCGTACATGCTCGCGCCAATCTCCACCATCTGGTTGTCCAGGGTGAAGAGCGGATCCAGTCCCCGCGTCGACTCGAACATCGCCGACTGGTGGATGCCCACCCGGAGCGTGCCGCCGCGGCGCGGCTCGGGGAGCCGGAAGCGGAAGACCTCGGCCTGGAGGCTGGCCGCCTCGCGCGACAGCTGCTCCACGCTGCGGCTCAGCCCGTCGCCGATCCGGAGAACGGTCTGGGCGTCGGCGCGGACCTGGGCCACGTCCTCGGAGATGGCGGCGTCGCCGCGGGTCAGGACCGCGTGCGCGGAGCGGATCTCCTCCAGCGCATCGGTCAGCCGCCGCACCGCATCGCTCAGCGCCCGGCCGGTCCGCGCCTGGCCCTCGGCCTTGGCCGAGGCGCCCTGCGCCAGCCGGGCCATCTCCTGGGTCTGACGGACCAGCTCCCGGCCGGCCTCGGCCTGCTCCACCGAGGCGCGGGTGAGCTCGACGATGCGGTTGGCCACCCGGGTGGAGGCCTGCACCACGTGCGAGCCCTGGGCCTCCAGGCGCACCGTCTCGGCCACGGTGGCCTCGACCGCGGCGAACGTCCGCTGGGTGGTGGCGCGGATCTCCTTGAGCGCCGAGGCCGCCCGGTCGCCGAGGGCCACGCCGGCGGTGGCGCGCTCCCGCCCCTCCTGCACGTGGGTGACGGCCGCGTCCACCTGGCCGCGGGTCTGCCGGACGATGGCGGCGATCTCCCGGGTGCTGCGCGCGGTGCGCTCGGCGAGCGAGCGGATCTCCTCCGCCACCACCCCGAAGGCCAGCCCCTGCTCGCCGGCCTGGGCGGCGATGATCGCCGCATTGAGCGACAGGAGGTTGGTCTGGTCGGCGACCTCCTGGATGACGTCGACGATGCGGCCGATCTCCTGGCTGCGGTGGCCCAGCGCCTCGACGATCTCCGCCGCGCGGCGGATCGACTCCTCCACCCGGTACATGCCCTGCACCGAGTCGTTCACCAGCGCCTCGCCCCGCTCGGCGGTGGTGGTCACCACCCGGGCGAGGTCACCGGTCTCGCCGGCGCGCCGGCGCACGGCGTCGATCCCCTCCTCCACCGAGGTGACGAAGGCCGCAGCCTCGCCGGCGAAGCGGGCCAGCACGTCGCCGCTGCTGGCCACCGCCGAGAGCCCCTCGCTCATGATCTGCACCCGCTCGGTGGTGCGGAGCGCGAAGCCGTCCAGCGTCCCGAGCGCCGAGGCCACCTGCTCGATGCGCGCGGTCATCTCCCCCAGCGCGGCGGTGGTCTCCTCGGCGAAGGCGGCCACCTGGGTCAGCCGCTCGCCCGCGACCTGGAGTGAGCTGCCCATCCCCCGCACCGAGCCCAGCGAACGGTCCACCGCCGCGCCCTGGCGGCGCGCCGCCTCGAGCAACGCCTGCGACTGCTCGCCCACGCCCTTGCCGGTGCGCTGGATGTTCCCCGTCACCCGCTGCACCTGGAAGAGCGCGCGCCGCAGGGAAAGGATCAGCCGCCGCACGTCCTCCTGGCTCTCGCCGGCAGACACCTGGGTGGCGAGGTTCCCGCTGGCCAGCTGGGCGATGATCCGCGCCCGGGCCTGCTGCCGCGAACGCGCCCAGCGGAGCCAGGTGAGCCAGCCGCCGACGGTGAAGCCGATGACGTTGATCGCCACCACCACCGGGTAGAGCACCAGCCGGAGGTGGCCGGGGTCGAGCGCGTCCAGCAGCGCCGCGGTGAGCAGTCCGGAGGCGATCCCGCCCAGCAGCCCGAAGACGAAGAGAAAGCGCTTGCCGCCCATCCGACTCGAGGATTGCAGCCTGGCGGCGGGCGCCTGGCTCACCCCTTCACGAGTCGATGTGGCACGCCCGAGGGGAACGTCGGTCACGGTGGCGCCTAGGCACCTGCGAAGGGGATGAGCGAGACCTTCACCCCGCTGGTCACCCCGAGCAGCTCCTTGGTCTCGCCCGGGAGGTAGACGACCTGGTCGTCGATCCGCACCTGGCTCCGGACCGCGCGGAAGCGGTTCCGGCCGGACTCGCGCTCCACCCCCACCAGCATGTCCTCGGCCACCTCGAGCGCCAGGTCCTCCGGAGCCACCCGCGCGGTGCGGAACTTGCGGACCAGGCTCACCTCCGAGGTCCTGGCCTCGAAGTGTGGGCCGCCGTCGAACGGGTCCACCCGCTCGACGTAGCGGAAGCCGATACGTTCCAGCATCCGCTGCACCCCTTGTGTCTGCGGGCCGACCTGGCCCAGCACCTTCTGCGCCCGCTCGGGGAAGAGGGTCACGAAGATGTCCGAGGAGGGGAACAGCTCCTTGATGAACTCCTTGTTCTGCCGGCTGAGCTTGTCTGCCTCGGAGTAGGTGAGCCCGGTGAACTTCTTGCCCACGCACTCCCAGAGCAAGCTCCGGCCGTCGGGCATCAGCGGCGGCATCAGCTCGGCCAGCACGCGGTCGCGGAAGCTGTGCCGGTGCATCGCGAGATACAGGAAGCGCACGTAGCTGAGCTGCTTGCCCGGCTTCTCCGGGCCGCCTTGGTGCCCGGGCTCCACCACCAGGCCGCCGATCTCGGTGGGCCCCTCATAGTTGTAGGCGATGGAGAGGACCTTGTGGCGGAAGTGCCGGTCGATGCTCGCCGAGTAGTGCTCGCGCTCGCTGACCTCGTAATAGATGTGCGGCGCGTCGTAGGTCCCGTGCTGGGCGATGACCATGCTGGTGCCGATGACGGCGCCGATGCGCGGGTCCTCGAGGACAAAGAGGTACTCGCGCTCGAAGGGGTCCTTCAGCTTCCCGGCGAAGCTCCGCACCGACACGTCGATCAGCTTCTCCAGTGTCTCCTCGTCGTTGGGGAGGTTGACGGTGTTGAGCACCGCCGCCAGGCGCTTGAGGTGGGGCAGATCGCCCTTCTGGACGTCGCGAAGCAGCAGCATCGGGGGAGTTCCCCTGTACCACAGCCCGTGGAGGCCACCGCCAGCCTGCCCCTCGACCGTGGAGGGACGCCCGGCCGGCCGGTGGCAGATCCATGGCGCCCGCGCAGCCCGATGCCCGGAACCCGCGGCCGACGCGCTAGTCTGTATCCGCCCAGCGGAGGGGCAGGGGGAGCATCATGGCGAGCATCGGTCGGGCATGCGTGGTGGGGGCGGGACCCGCCGGACTCTCGCTGGCGCGGGCGCTCCTCGCGCAGGGCGTGCCGTTCGACGTCTACGAGCGGCACCGGGACGTGGGAGGCCTCTGGGACCAGAACAATCCCGGCTCACCGGTCTACGACTCGGCGCACTTCATCTCCTCGAAGACCCAGTCGCACTTCCACGACTTCCCGATGCCCGAGGGTTACCCGGACTACCCCTCCCATGCGCAGGTCCTGGCGTACATGCGCGCGTTCGCCGACGCCTACGGGCTTCGCCAGCACATCCGGTTCGACACCGGCGTGACCTCCGCCGTTCCCGAGGGCGCGGGCTGGCGGGTGACGCTGTCCAGCGGCGAGGTCCGCTCGTACGCCTCGCTGGTCTGCGCCAACGGCACCAACTGGCACGCCACGATGCCCAGCTATCCAGGCGTCTTCGCCGGCGAGATGCGCCACACGCAGACCTACCGGTCGGCGGAGGAGCTCCGGGGCAAGCGGGTGCTGATCATCGGTGCCGGAAACTCCGGGGCCGACATCGCCTGCGACGCCGCGCGAACCTCGGCGAAGGCGTTCCTCAGCGTGCGTCGCGGCTACCACTTCATCCCCAAGCACATCTTCGGCAAGCCGGCGGACGTCTTCGCCGAGGAGTCACCGAAGATGCCGAAGTGGCTCCAGCAGCGCGTGTTCGGCGCCCTGCTTCGGCTGCTGAACGGCGACGTCCGGCGGCTCGGGCTCCCGAAGCCGGACCACCGCATCTTCGAGACGCACCCGATCCTGAACACGCAGGTCTTGCACTACCTCGCCCACGGAGATCTGAAGGCGATGCCGGATGTCGAGCGGTTCGCGGGGAGGACCGTGCACTTCAAGAACGGGGCGACCGAGGAGATCGACCTGGTGCTGTGCGCCACCGGCTACGACTGGAGCATCCCGTACGTCCCCGCGGAGGCGTTCCGGTGGAAGGGACAGCGGCCGGACCTCTACCTGGCCCTCTTCAGCCGCGAGAACCCGCGGCTCTACGTGATGGGCTACCTGGAGACGAACAGCGGCGCGTACCGGTTCTTCGATGACATGGCCGATCTCCTCGCCCGCGCCATCGTCGCGCGCGCCGAGGGCGGAGCGGCCGGACGGGCGGTGGACGCGCTCGTCAGCACCGACCAGCCGGACCTGACCGGGGGCATTCACTTCATCGCCACGGACCGGCATGCGACCTACGTCGACGGGAATACCTACCGGAAGCACCTCAGGCGGGTGCGCCGGAGGCTGGGATGGCCGGAGCTGAGCCCGGGTTGCTACGACCGGCTTCGCTCGAGGCAGGGAGCCGACGCGGCCGCCTGAGGGTGGTGGAGTGCCTCCTGCCATGCCCGCTCTCCCGCTGCTCCTCGTCGACGCGTTCACCGATCGCCCGTTCGCCGGGAACGCCTGCTCGGTGGTCCTCGATGCGGGTGGTCTGTCCCGTGAGCTGATGCAGGCCATCGCCCGGGAGATGAACCAGAGCGAGACCGCGTTCGTCCTGGGTGGGAGTGGCACCCGCTTCGACGTCCGCTACTACACCCCCGGCGAGGAGATCCCGCTGGCGGGTCATCCGACCATCGCCACCACCGCGGCGCTCGCCGATGCAAGGAGGCTGGTGGCCACCGGGCGGCGGACGGAGGTCACCTTCGTGCTCCGGGACGGGCCGATCGCGATCGCCTACGAGCGGCCGGCGACCGGGCCGGCGCGGGTGGTGATGACCCAGCGCCCGCCCGAGTTCCGGCAGGTGCTCGACCGGGCCGCCACCGCGGGCATCGTCGGGCTCGGACCGTCGGACCTCCGCACCGACGCGCCCGTCCAGGTGGTCAGCACCGGGACCCCGCAGCTGATGATCCCGGTCGCCACGATGGACGCCCTCCGGCGGGCGCGGATCGACGTCCCGCGGTACGTGGCCCTTCGAGAGCAGGAGAAGTTCTTCAGCGTGCACCTGTTCGTGGTCGAGGGCGTGACGCCGCGCGGCCGCACCTTCGCCCGGCACTTCGGGGTTCCGCCGGACCACACCGAGGACCCCGTCACCGGCTCGGCCACGGGCGGAATGGGCGCGTACCTGTTCCACCACCGGCTGGTCCGCGAGCACGACTTCGTCGCCGAGCAGGGGCACTGGATGGGGCGGCCGGGGATGGTCGACGTTCACCTGGACGGGACGCCCGAGGATGTCCGCTCGGTCTCGGTCGGTGGGCCCGCGGTGGTGGTCGCGCGGGGCACGCTCGAGGTCCCCGGGTGAGGGTGGAGGTCGGTGTCGCGCGGTGCCAGAGTGCAGCTCGATGAGAGCGGCGCTCGACCACCTCGCCATCGCCGCCTCGTCACTGGACGTGTCGACCCTCGAGCGGGTCCTCGGTGTGCCGCTCGCAGGCGGTGGCAAGCACACGCGGATGGGCACCCACAACCGGCTCCTCCGGCTGGGGAGCGACGCGTACCTCGAGCTCATCGCCCCTGACCCCGAGGGGATTCCGCCCGAGCGGCCACGCTGGTTCGCGCTCGACGCCCCGACGATGCAGGCGCTGCTCGCCGAGGGACCCCGCCTCGTGCACTGGGTTGCGCGCGTCCTGACGACCGAGCTTCCGCCGCTCCCGTTCGACGTCGGTCCCTGGGAGAGCTTCCAGCGCGGCGACCTCTCCTGGCAGCTCACCGTCCGCGGTGATGGGGCGCTGCCCGCGGACGGCGTCGTGCCGAGCCTCATCTGCTGGGGTGGACCGGCCCACCCCGCAGCACGGCTGCCAGATGCCGGCGTCACCCTCGAGGGCCTGGAGCTGGAGCACCCACGCGGGGAGGACGTCCAGCGGCAGCTCGACCTGCTCGGGCTTCCCTACCGGTGCGCGACGGCGCCGGTGCCGCGGATCACCGTCCATCTTCGGATGCCGGCCGGGACGAGGACGCTCCACAGCACCGAGCCGATCCGGTGACCATCCCGGACCCTCTCGCGGCGCTGACCTTCGAGCCACTCGGTCCCGACCACGCGTCGGTGCTCTTCCCCGTGCTCGGCGACGCGCGCGTCTGGGAGCACCTCCAGGGGACGGATGGCTCGAGCGAGGCGCAGATGCGCACCGCGTACGCTCGGCGAGCCGCCGGCCCGATTCGCCCCGGCGAGCGATGGGTCAACTACGCCGTCCGTCTCGTGGAGGGTCCGTACCTCGGGCGAATCGAGGCCACGGTCCATGCAGAGGGCTGGGCGGAGATCGCCTACGTCTTCGGGCTTGCGCACCGAGGCCGGGGCTACGCGCGCGCCGCGGTGCAATGGCTGCTCGACACCCTCGGCGTGGACGAGGTCTGGGCGACGACCATTCACGCCAACCTCCGCTCACGCCGGCTTCTCGCCGCCCTCGGCTTCTCCGAGGCGCCGCAGTCACGGCCGCTCGCGTCGTGGGACCCAGGCGACCTGACTTACAGGTGGGAGCGGCGCCCCTGACCGGCGCGTCTTTCCTGAGCCCCGCCAGTCTGGCAGGGTGCTGGCGAACATGGCTCGTCTGAAGGCCGTCCTCATCGGCGGTACCGGCTACGGAGGGGCAGAGGTCCTCCGTCGGCTCCTCTTCCACCCCCAGGTGGAGGTCGCGCGGGTCACGGCGGCCGACAACATCGGCAAGCAGGTCGGCGACGTGCACTTCAGTCTCGCCGGGCTGACCGCCCTCGCGTTCCAGGAGATGGCTCCCGAGCAGGCCGTCGCCGGGATGGACGTGGCCTTCCTCGCCATGCCCCACAAGACGACCGCCAAGGTCGTCCAGGCCATCCTCGGCTCGGGCGTCCGCATCGTCGATCTCTCGGGCGACTTCCGGCTTCGTGACCCCGCCGCCTACGAGAAGTACTACGGCGTCGCCCACCCCTCGCCGAGGTCTCTCACCGACGGCGTCTTCACCTACGGGATGCCGGAAGTGAACCGCGCCGCGATCGCCAGGGCCAGGTACATCGCCTCGCCGGGCTGCTTCGCGACCACCATCGCCCTCGGGCTCCTGCCGCTGGCGCGCGCGGGGATGCTCGGCGGCCCGGTGCACACCGTGGCGGCGACCGGCAGCTCGGGCTCGGGCGCGAACCCGCAGCTCACCACCCACCACCCGCTGCGCGCGGTGAATCTCCGGACCTACAAGCCGCTCGACCACCAGCACATCCCGGAGATCCTCCAGACGCTCCAGGGCGCCGGCGGACGGGACCTGGCGCTGGAGTTCGTCCCGGTCTCGGCGCCGCTCCCTCGCGGCATCTTCGCCACCAGCTTCGTCGACGTGCCGGCCTCGACCACCGTGGAGCAGCTGAACGAGGCGTGGGCCCGCTGCTACGCGGGCGAGCCGTTCGTCCGGGTGGTCCAGGGACGTCAGCCGGAGGTGGTCGCGGTCTCGGGCGGCAACTACGTCGAGGTCGGCTTCACGCTTGGCGCGCCCACCGGATCCACCCGGCGGGTGGTGTGCTTCAGTGCGCTGGACAATCTGGTCAAGGGCGGCGCGGGTCAAGCGATCCAGGCGTTCAACGTGATGATGGGATTCGACGAGACGCTCACCCTGAAGGAGCCGGGGCTCTGGCCGTGACCGCACTCTCCGACTTTGCCGGACGGTGGTTCGTGGTGAAGGTGGGCGGCGAGCTGGCCGCGGACCGGACACGGCTCGCCGGGAGCGTTGGAGCCGCGGTGGGTGAGTTCCTCGGTGCGGGCATCCGTGTCGCCGTGGTCCACGGCGGAGGACCCCAGGCCACCGAGCTCGGGCGGCGGCTCGGGCTCGAGCCGACCATCGTCGGAGGCCGCCGGGTGACCGACCCGGAGACCCTCGAGGTGATGAAGATGGCCCTCGCCGGCCAGGTCTCGGTCGACGTGGCGGCGGCGATGCGGCTGGCCGAGGTTCCGGCGCTGTGCACCACCGGGGTCTCGGCCGGGCTGCTGGATTCCGTGCGACGTCCCCCGACGGTCATCACCGGCGCGGGACCGAATCCGGTGGACCTCGGCCTGGTGGGGGACATCGTCTCGGTGGACACCGCGGCCCTCGAGCGGCTGGCGAGCGTGGGCTTCGTCCCGGTGCTCGGCTCGCTGGGCGGAGACTCGGGAGGCAACGTCTTCAACATCAACGCCGACACCGTCGCCACCCGGGTGGCGGCGCGGCTCCGGGCGGCGAAGCTGTTCCTGGTCTCGAACGTCCCCGGCGTGCTCCGCGACAAGAACGACCCGTCGACGCGCATGCCGCGGCTGACGGCGGCCGAGGCTCGCGAACAGATGGTCTCGGGGATCATCGCCGGAGGGATGATCCCCAAGGTGGAGGAGTCGCTGGCGATGCTCGAGGAGGGCATCGAGGCGATCCACATCGTGGGAATCGACCCGCCCACGTCGATCCTCGACGAGGCCCGCGAGCCGGGGAGCCGCGGCACCGCCTTCGTTCGCTGAGCGTCATCCGCCCTTCTTCTTCCGCCGCGGCCGCGGCACGAGCTCGCCGCCGCAGTTCGGGCAGATGCCCTTCATCGCCTCGGTGCAGGCCAGACAGAACGTACATTCGAAGCTGCAGATCCACGCCGGTCCATCCGGGGCCAGCGCCTCGCCGCAGCGCTCGCACACCGGCCGCATCTCGAGGGCCACGGTGCGCCTCCTTCAGTTCCGGTCGAGGACCTTGAGCGCCTCGGCGATCTCGTCCTGCCCGCAGCCGTGCGGCATCCGCTTCTTCCGCGCCTTCTGCAGCGCGGCGATGGCCTGGGGGCGCCCCAGCTCTCCGAGACGGCGGGCAGCCACGATCCGCGCCGCGCAGTCCGTCCCCTCCAGCCAGCCGCCGTAGACCCCCACCAGGTCCAGCGTCTCCGTCCGGTGCTGCCGCTCCAGGTACCGCAGCGCGCCCCAGGCCGCGTCGTTCGTGCCCGACTCGGCGATCGCCCGGAGCACCGCCGTCGAGCGCCCGGCATCCAGCCCGTCCAGGAAATCCTTCCGGGGACCCTCGCCGCCCTCGAGCTCGAGATCTTCGACGACGCCGGCGAGCGTGCGCCGGCCGATCACCGAGCTCGCCCCGCGTGAGGCGAGGAGGACCTTGAGCTCCGCCCCGTGGTCACGCACTGCGTGGAGTGCCGCGCCCCGGAGCCCCGCCAGCTCGCTGGCCGGCGTCCCGCTCTTCTCCAGCCGGTCCAGGGTGTCGAGCGCCTCGCGCGCCTTGCCAGCCCCGAGCTGCGCCGCGGCCTCGTCGAGCGGGGAGCGCCCTCCCCGAAGCCCGAGGAATGCGACGATCGCCGCCACCGCCGCAAGGCCAACCAGCACCGGCGTCCGCCACCTCGGCGCGCCCAGGGTCGAGGACAGCGTGTCCGCCACCCGCGGCGGGGGCACGGGCGTGACCGAACCGGTGGGCAGCTCGAGCAAGGGGCCTTCCTGAGGAGCCGGCGATGCCGCAGCCGGGCGCCGGGCGAAGATGACCTCCGAGACGCTGGAGATGGCCCGCGGGAGCATGGGCCCCATCCGCCCCGACGCCTTCGGCGGCGCCTCCAGCGCGCGCACCAGATCCTCCGCGGTCTGGAACCGCGTCTTCGGTTCCTTCGCCAGGCACCGCATGACGATCGCCGACAGATCCGGGTCCTCGGCCATCGCCGGGGCGATGTCCACCAGCGGCGTGGGCGGCGTGCCGATGTGCTGGAGCAGGTAGTCGCGCGCGTTTGGCCCGTTGAACGGCAGCGACCCGGAGAGCATCCGGTAGGAGAGCACTCCCAGCGAGTAGATGTCGCTGCGGGCGTCCAGCGGATAGCCCATCGCCTGCTCCGGCGAGAGGTACTCGGGCGTGCCCAGCACCACCCCCACCGCGCTCAGCCCCTTCGCGTCCGGGTCCGGCTGGAGCAGCTTGGCGATGCCAAAGTCCAGCAGCCGCGCCTGCTCACCCCGTGGCCCGGGCGTGAGCACCACGTTCTCCGGCTTGAGGTCGCGGTGGATGATGCCCTTGTCGTGGATGGCGGCCAGCCCCTCGGCCAGCTGCAGCATCACCCGGCGGCCCCGCTCCGGTGTGAGGGCCCCGTTGCCCAGGTGCTGGAGCAAGGTCTCGCCCTCGGCGAACTCCATCACCAGGCACGTCGCGTCCTGGGACTGCCCGAAGTCGATGACCCGCACCACCGCCGGGTGCTCGACGCTCGAGAGCAGGCGCGCCTCGCGGCGAAAACGCTCGCTCATGCCCGGCTGCTGGCCCACCTCGCGGCGAAGCACCTTGAGCGCCACCCGCCGGCCGAGGCTGACCTGCTCGGCCAGGTAGACCTCGCCCATGCCGCCACCCCCGAGGTGGCCCAGCACACGGAAGCGTTCCCCGAGGACCAGTGAGTTCGGCTCGAGCACGGCCGACCGAACGTTACCAGCCACGGGGTGCGTGCTTCACTGTCGTCCGCGCGCCTACCCACCGGCCAATCGACCGGAAACGTCCCTTTTTTGGGGTGCCTTGGGCTGGGTGGTACCGTCGCCGACTGCACCTTTCATGGCTTCCGAGGACACGTCCGGAGGCTCGGCCCCACCCGCACCAGAGGGTCGGGTTGCCGGGCCCGAGCTGCGACTGCTGGACCGGCGAGCATTCGTCGGTTTCCCGCCCGTCGAGCTGCGCCCCGGCATCACCGTCGTCGACTTCGGGCTGCAGATTCCCGACGTCAGCTTCCCCTTCGACGTCGGCTCCGGGGTGCAGAGGTACCAGCGGCGGAAGCTCCACTTCGGCTTCCTCGAGGTGGCGGTCGACGCGGAGCTGATCCGCCGCAGCGTCCAGGAGACGACCGCCTCGGCGCTCGAGATCTCGGACGTCGCGCTCCACTTCCGGCAGGGCTGGCTCGAGGGAGAGGCGAGGCTCAAGGGCCCGTCGCCCGCCGGCACCACCTTCAAGGTCGCCTTCGACGCCGACGGCGAGAGACTGGCGGTCTACCTCTACGACGTGCGCATGTACGGGTACTCCCCCGTGCCCGCGGCCACCGTCCCCCTGGTCCTTTCACGGGCAGTGCAGGGGACCGCCGCCTTGCCCGACGTCGAGCTCCGCGGGGCGAACGGCTTCTCGGCCCGGGTCCTCCCGCAGCTGGTGACCCTGGCCGCGGTCTCGCGCGGGTTCCGGATGCCGTCGCTCGACGGCGCGCGGCTCGCCGGGGTCGAGGTCTCGCCGCTGGGCCTGAGGCTCCGCTTCGCCGCCGGCGCCCTGCCGCCGCCGGCGCTCCTGGACGAGGAGCTGCTGCTCACGCTCGAGGGCGCACGCGCCTTCGCCGAGGCCGAGGCGCTGGTCGCCGCCGGGAAGCTGGGCGAGGCCCGCGAGGCCTACCTCCGCGGGGCGGGCGCCGAGGAGGCGCACCCCTTCGCCCTGGAGCGGCTGCTGGCGCTGCTGGTCGCCGACCCGGCCGCGCACGAGTACGCGCTGGACGTGGTGGAGACGCTCGCCCGGCGGCGTCCCGGCAGCGCCGCCCCGCTCTGGGCCGAGGCCATCGTCCGCGAGCGCCGCGGCGAGCCCGCCCGCAGCGCCGAGCGGTGGCTGGCGCTGATGGAGCTGGCCCGGAAGCGCGGCGACGAGGCCTCGGCGTTCAGCGCGGCCCAGGCCGCGGCCCGAGTCGCGGAGGGACAGGCGCCGCAGATGGCGGTGAAGGCGCTCCACGCCGTCCTCGGCATTCGCCCCGACCATCTGCCGGCGCTGCGCTCCCTGGCCCGCGCCGCGGACCAGGCGCAGGACCGGGCCGGGGCGCTGCGCGCCTACCGCCGGCTCTCGGCGCTGGCGCGCGACCCGCTCGAGTCCGCAGAAGCGCACGTGCAGCTGGCGCGGCTGTCGGCGCTGAGCGAGGACGACGTGGCCGGGGCGCGCCTGCACTGCGAGGCGGCGCTCAGGCTCGCCCCCGACCTGCCGCCCGCGCTGGAGCTGCTGGGAGAGCTGTGCGCCCGCGCCGGTGAGCCGCTCCGGGCGCTCAGGGCCTTCGACCGCCTCCGGGACGTCGCGCTCGGGCGCCACGACCTCGGGCTGGTCGGCCGGGCCAACCTCCGCGCCGGCGAGGTCTGGGAGAAGGGGCTCGGGCAGCTGGACAACGCGCTCCTCCGCTACCGGGAGGCGGTCTCGCTGCTACCGGGCGACGTGGTGGCGCTGGTCGCCCAGGCCCGGGCCGCCGAGGAGCTGGGCCGCGTCGCCGAGGCGGTCACCGGGTACCAGCAGGGAGTCGAGCTCGCCGGACCGTCGCCGACCGACGCCGGCGTCCGCCGCGCCGCCCATGCCGCGCACCATGCCCTCGCCGCGCTGGCCACCTCGCGGTTCGGCGATCAGGTCCAGGCGCGCGAGCACTGGGAGGCGGCGCTGGCCCTGGTCCCCGACGACGCCAAGGCCCTCGAGGCGCTGGTCCCCGCCTGGCGCGCCGCGGGAGATCCCGCCGCCCTCGCCCGCGCGCTCGAGCGGGCCGCGCCCACGGTGCCGGATCCGGTCCGGCGTGCCGCCTTCCTCGCCGAGGCCGGCGAGCTGCAACGCACCCGTCTGGCCGCCCCGGAGAAGGCGGAGTCGCTCCTGGGCCGGGCCATCGACGCCGACCCGAAGAACCGCGCCGCGCTGGAGGGTCTGGTGGCCATCGGCGAGGCCCGGCGCGACGGCCCGCTGCTCGTCCGCTGCCTGTCGACGCTCTCCGAGCTGGCGCGGGACGGCGCCGACCGGGCGAAGTTCCTCCGCCGTCTGGCGGTGGCGGCCAAGGACCTCGCCTCGGACCTCGAGATCGCCGCGCGTGCCCTGGCGGACGTGCTGCGGATCGAGCCCGAGGACCTCCTCGCCTGGGGCGAGCTCTGCGCGCTGCAGCGCCGCCGCGCGGACATGCCCGGCCTGGCCGCCGCCCTCGCCGCCCGCGCGCGGGTGGCCGAGACACAGTCCGATCCGCGGCTGGCCGCAGCCTGCCTGCGGGAGCTGGCCCAGGTCGAGGAGGCCCGGCTGGGACGCTTCGGCGAGGCGCTGGTCGCGCTGGAGAAGGCCGCCCGGCTCGACCCGCGACCCGAGGTGCTGCTGGAGCTCGCCGACCTGTCGCTCCGCTGCGAGCGGCCCGAGCACGCCCGTCGCGCGCTCGAGGACGTGCTGGTCACGCTCCCCCGCACCGGCTCGCCGGAGAAGCTGGCCGAGGTTCGGGCCAAGCTCGGGCAGGCCTGCGAAATGACCGGCGACCTGGCCGCCGCCGCCGCGCACTACGCCGAGGCGCTGCCCTACCGGCGCGGAGACGACGCGCTGGCCGCCCGGCTCGAGGGGCTCTACGAGAAGCTCGGCCGCTCCAGGGAGCTGGCCGAGGTTTGGGCGCTCCGGGCCCGGCAGCTGCTCGCGGAGGGGCGCACCGAGGCCGCCGCGCCGCTGCTCTTCAAGGGTGCCCGGGCCCTCCTCGACGCGGGCCAGCGGGACGCCGCGCACCGGCAGCTCTACGCCGCGCTGGAGGTGGCGCCGCGGGGGCTGCTGGCCGGGCAGATCCTCGAGGCGCTGGCGGAGCTCGAGCTCTCCGCCGGCAACCGGCCCGAGGCCGCCACCCTGCTCGCGCGCCAGGCCGCGCTCGTCGGCGACCCGCTGGCGGCCGCCCGGCTCTTCCTCCGCGCCGCCGAGCTGGCGAGGGGAGAGGCCCGCGAGGGTGGGCTCCTCGAGGACGCCGTCCGGCTGGACCCGGCGCTCACCCCGGCGCGCATCCGCCGCGCCGAGCTGCACGCCGACCGTGAGCCGCGCCGGGCGCTCGAGGACCTGGAGGCGGCGCTGTCGCTGGCCCGCGCCAATCCCGCCGTCGTCCCGCCCACCGAGCGCAAGCGCCTGGAGCGCATGGCGGCCGAGAGCGCGGTCCGTGCCGGGGACGCCGAGGCCGCGCGCCGGCATCTGGCGGCGTACGCCGACGCCGCGCCCGACGACGTCGACGCCCTCCTCCAGCTCGCCGGGCTACACCGGAACGCCGGGGCGGTCGAGGCGCTGGCGGCGCTCCTCTCCGGGCTCTGGCCGCGTCTGTCCGGAGAGCAGGCGCGGGTGGCCTGCAAGGAGCTGGTGGAGCTGTCGCTCGAGCTGCACCGCCCCAGCGAGGCGCTCGATGCCCTCCGGCGGCTGGTCGAGCTGTCGCCCGAGGATCCGTGGGCGCTGGAGACGCTGGTTTCCCTGCTGCCGCCGGCGGTGCCGGGGAGCGACACCGAGGCGCTGGCGCTCCGGACCCGGCTGGTGGAGCTCACCTCCGGCGCCGCCCGCGCCCACCACCGGGTGGAGCGGGCCCGGCTCCTCCGCGCCCGGGGCGATCGCACCGCCGCGCGCGAGGAGCTCACCCGCGCCGCCGGAGAGTCGACCGAGCCCGCGTTGCTCTGGCGCGAGGTGGCGCTGCTCGCCCAGGCCTCGGACGACGCCCCCGGCGAGATCGCGGCGTGGCAGCGGGCGCTGGAGCACGATGCATCGGTGGCCGCGGAGGCCACACCCCGTCTGCTGGCCCTCGGCCGAGCCCTGCAAGAGAGCCGACCGGACCTGGCCGAGGGCGCGCTCCGCGAGACCACCCGGCGGGGGGCCACCGCCGAGGCCGTGGAGGCCTGGCGGGCGCTGGCCCGCATCGAGCGCCGCCGGGGCCAGATGGACGCCGCCTCGGAGGCGCTGCTCCAGGCCGCCGAGCGCGCCCCCGAGCCGCTCCGGGCCGACGTGCTGCTCGAGCGGGCCGAGCTCGCCGAGGAGCGCGGGGACTCGGCCGCCGCCGCGGACAGCTACCGGCGGGTCCTGAAGCTCTCGCCGCGTCACCCGCGCGCGCTACCCCGGCTCCGGGCGCTGCTGGAGCACGCGGCGGACTGGCCCTCGGTGGCCGAGCTGCTGGAGCTCGAGGCCGAGCGCGCTCCGCGTGAGCGGGCGGCGGCGCTCTTCTCCGAGCTGGGGATCCTGCTCGATGCACGCCTGGGCCGCGCCGAGGCGGCGGAGGCGGCGTTCCGGCGGGCCATCCAGCTCGACGCCGACGCGCCGAAGCCTCTCGAGCAGCTGGTGTCGGTGCAGCTCCGCCGGGGTGCCTGGAGCGACGCCACACCGTTCCTGCACCGCGTCCCGGGGCTGCTCGCGCCCGAGCGGGCCGCGGCCCTCCTCCGGCAGGCGGCGCAGCTCGCGGCCGCCGCGCTCGACGGCGCCGCCGCGCTGGCGCTCCGGCGCCAGGCGCACGCGCTGGTTCCCGCCACCGGCGACGAGCTGGCCGAGCTCGCGCTGTCGCTCTACGCCGGCGGTTCGCGGGCCGAGGCGCTCCCCCTCTTCGCCGCCGTCGTCGCCGGTCTCGACCAGGGGAGTCGTCCGGCGCGCGAGGCCGAGGTGGTGCTGGCCCACGCGGACCTCCTGGTCGAGGCGGGGGAGCTGCCACAGGCGGAGGCCATCCTCCGGCGCCTCGCCGAGCGCCCCGACGCCCCGGCCGCCGCGGTGGAGCGCCTTTCCGAGCTGCTTGCCCGCACCGACCCGCGCCAGGCCATCGAGCTGCTTGCCCAGCACCAGCTCCGCCAGCCTCCGTCCGAGGCCGTCGGGCGCGCCCTCCTGAAGCTCGGCGAGCGGGTCCGGACCGAGCTGGCCGATCCCGAGCTGACGGAGCGGCTGCTCCTCGGGGCCGCTGCGGCGCTCCCCGACCCGCTGCCGGCGCACCAGGCTCGCGCCGCGCTGCACCGGGAGACCGGGCGCAGCGGCGCGCTCCTCGCCGCACTGCAGGCCACCGCCGACGCCGCGCTCCTGGGCGGAGACCTCGCGCTCGCCGCGCGGTCGCTCGAGGAGATCGCGGAGGTCGCCTCCCGTTCGGACCGGGCGGACGAGGCGCTCGAGGCGCTGGCCCGCCTCCGTGGCACGCTGGAGAGCGCCGGCCGGAAGGCGGAGGCGGCCGCGGTGGAGCGTCGCCGCGCGGCGCTCTTCCTCGAGGGGCGCGGCGATGCCACGGCGGCGAGCGCGGCCCTCGCCCGTGCCTTCGAGCTCGCTCCGGACGTGGAGACTGCCGCCCAGCTCGCCGACCTCGCCGCACGGCGCGGGGACACCCGGTCGCGGGCGGGATGGCTGCAGCGCAGCGTCCCGCTGCTGTCCACCGGTGAGGCGCGCGCCTCCGCCCTGGTCCAGATTGCCGAGCTGCACGCCGGTCCGCTCGGCGACGAGACCGAGGCCGAGTCGCTGGTGCGCGACGCGCTGGCCGAGGTCCCGGGCCACCCTGCCGCGGAGGCGCTGCTGGTGCAGCTGCTCGAGCGGTCGGACCGCGGCGCCGACCTCGCCGCCTACTACGTCGCCGCAGCCCGGAGCCGCACCGAGGGGGCCGCCCGGGCCAACCTGCTAAGCCGCGCCGCCGGCCTCTACCGCGCGCTGGGCAAGGCCGAACAGGCGCTGGACGCGCTCTCCGCCGCGCACGGGTTCGCGCCGGCGGACCTCTCCATCACCGCCGAGCTCGCGGGGCTGCTGGTCTCCCGCGGACAGGACGCGGACGCGGCGCCCTTCGACGCGCTCCTCCTCCAGGCCGACCCCTTTCATCCCGCGTACGAGCGACACGCCGCGCGGCTGCAGGCAGCCGGCGACAGCGTGGCGCTCGGTCGCCTCGAGGCCGCCCGGGCGGAGCGGCAGGTGGGCGCGGAGGCCGCCCGGAGCTGGCTGCGCGCCGCCGAGGCGCTGCGCGCCGGGGGGCGGGACGACGATGCATGCGCCGCCGAGGATCGGGCGTTCGACCAGGCGCCGGAGCTGGACGCGGCCTTCGCCGCGCGCCGCGCCCGGGTGGAGAGCGACGTACGGGCGCTGGCCGAGCTCCTGGCCCAGCGTGCCCGGGCGGTGTCCACCGAGGCGCCCGCACTGCTGGCGGAGCGTGCCGAGCTGCTCAGCCGCGCCGGGGAGGCGCTGCTCGCCGCCGAGGCCTGGGACGAGCTGCTCGCAGTCCGGCCCGAAGAGGTGAAGGCGCTGCTCGCCCGGGGTGACCTCGCGGCGGCCGCCGGTGGACCCACGGCCGCGCAGCCCTACGACCGGCGGGCCCTGCAGCTCGCCCCGGACCTGCCGACGGCCCAGCGCACCCGGCTCCTGCTGCGTCTGGGCAACGCCGCGCTCGCGGCGGGTGCGCTGCACGACTCCGCCGATGCGCTCGAGGCGGTGGTGGCGGTGGACCCCGACGGGGAGCGCGGCCGCGAGGCGCTGTCCCTGCTGGCCGAGGTGCACGGAAGGCTTCACGACGCGCCCGGGCTGTTCCGCACCTCGATCCGGCTGGCGCGGACCGCGCGTCCCGAGGAGGCCGAGGCGCTCTACCGGCGTGCTGCCGCGCTGGTGGAGGATCCGGCCGAGGCGCTGGAGGCCCTGCTGCCGCTCGCCGAGCTGCGCCCGGCGGAGTCCTCGGTCGTCGACCGGGCGGTCTCCGGCCTTCGCGCCGTCTCCCGTCACCAGGATCTGGTGCTGTTGCTCGAGCGCGCCGCCCAGGCCTCCGGAGGCCCGCGTGCCGCCGAGCTCCTGGTGCAGGCCGCCCAGTTGGCGACCGAAGTCTTCCAGGACGAGGAGCGCGCCCGCTTGCTGGTCGAGCGCGCCCACCAGGCGGACCCGGGGAACCTGGCCGCCCTCCGCGGACTCGCCCGGAGCTACCGCCAGCGCGGCGAGGTCGAGCCTCTGGTGCCCGTGCTCCGCGGGCTCGTGGCCGGGGCGCCGCAGGGCGAGGAGGCGGCCCAGCTGAAGCTCGAGCTGGCGCGGCTGCTCCTCCAGAGCGGCGAGACCGACGAGGCCCGAGCGTTGCTCGAGCCACTCGCCGCCGGAGGTCGCTCGGGCCCGGGTTACTCCGAGGCGCTCGAGCTGCTGGTGCCCCTCCTCCAGGGCGCCGACGACGCCCTCGCCCGTTCCACGGTGCTCGCCGCCAGGGCCGAGATGGCGCAGGGGTCCGAGCGGGCCCGGCTGCTCCACGAGGCCGCCCGCGCCGCGCAGCAGGCCGGCGACGAGGCTCGCGCCGCCCGGCTCGCCCGGGCGTCGGTGGCCACCGAGGCCAGCCAGGATGCACTGCTGCTCCTGGCCAGCCTGATGCGCGACGCGAGCGAGCTCGCCAAGGCCGCCGCCTCGCTCACCCAGGCCGCGCAGCTGGCCTCACCCGAGGACCGGCCGAAGCTTCTCCTCGAGGCCGCCGAGGCCTGGGAAGGGGCAGGGGACCCGGCCGAGGCGCAGGAGCTGCTCGAGCGCGTGGCGCGCCTCCACGCCGAGACGCTCGGGCCCGGCGCCTGGGCCGCGCGCTTCCTCCGGCTCGGCGCCCGGGCCCAGGCCATCGAGCACGGCTACGAGCCGCTGTTCACCCACGGCCATTTCGCCCAGTCGCTGCAGATCGCCGAGGCGCTCGAGGACGCGCCGCGCATCCGCCAGAGCCTCTGGGGTCTCGCCCAGGCTCCGGCTGGCGCCGAGGCCCTGCGCCGGCTGTGCAAGCTGCTCCTCGCCGAGAGCACCGGCGTCGAGCGGCAGGCCTGCGCCGAGCTGGCGGAGTCGCGGCGGGCGATGGACCTCGCGGTCGCCCTTCACCGCGCAATCCTCATCTCGCCACCGGCCGAGGCGACGGACGAGGAGCGGCTCCGGGCCTTTCAGCGACTCCAGGCCCTGGGCGAGCTCGACACCACCCTCTTCGAGGCGCTGGAGCGGGTCGACGCGTCCACCTCCCCGGTGCTGGTGGAGGCCTTGCTCCAGCACGTCCGTGGACGTCGCGGCGCCGAGCGTGAGCGCGGCCTTCGCCTGCTCGCGGCGCGCGCCCCGTCCCGCGCCGCCGAGCTCTGGCAGGCGCTATTCGAGCAGGCGCGTGACGACAACCGGCTGGAGGACGCGGCCTCGGCTCTCTCGGCCTGGGTGGACGCGACGCCGGATCCGGTGCAGCGGTCCGGGCTCCGGGTGCAGGCCGGCGACCTGGCGCTTGCCATCGGCTGGACGGATGTGGCCCGTGTGGCCTGGGCCCAGGCGGCGGCCGAGGACCCGACGTCGGTGGCCGCGGCCAGCAAGCTGCTCGCGCTCACCTCGGCCGACGAGTCGCCGGCGGAGTTCGTCGATCTCGCCGAGCGGCTGGGCTCGCTGGTGGGCCCCGAGGCCCTCGCCGGGCGTCAGGACGAGCTGGTGCACGCCTACGTCCGGCTGGGTCGGGCGGCCGATGCGCTGAGCGTCCTGTCCCAGCTTGCGCCCACCGAGGAGCACCTGCGCCAGCGCGCCGAGCTGGCCGAGTCGCTCGGACGGACGCAGGAGGCGCTCGCCTTGCGCGAGCAGCTGGCCCATACCCCCGAGGAGCGCGAGGCGCTCGCGCTGACCGCTCTGCGCGCCGGCCGGCACGCCGACGTCCTGCGCATCCTGGGACCCATCGGGTCGCTGGAGGCGCTGTCGCCGGAGTCCCGCCGGGAGTTCGCCACCGCGCTGGCGGGGAGCGAGGCCGGCGCACCGCTGGCCTCGCAGATCTGGGCACTGCTGCTGGCCGAGAACCCGGTGGACGCCGAGGGCTGGGCGCTGCACGCCGAGGCGCTGCGGCGCTGCGGCAGGCCCGAGGCCGCGGCCCGCTCCGCGGCGTTCGGGAACCTCTTCGCCGGCGAGGAGGTGGTGGCCGTGCCGGTGCCGGTGGAGCCCGTCGCCGTGGGTCCGGTCCGCACCTCGATCACCCTCCCCGCCGGGGTCCTCGAGGTCACCCCGGAGGAGATGCCAAACCTGCGCGCGGTGCTCGACGCGTCGCTCTCCGCGCTCGGCGCCCCGGGGATGCGGATCTGGCTGGACCCCGCCGGTGCCTCCGAGGCCTGGATGGCCAGCGCCGCAGATCTGGTCGTCGGCGCCGGAGCGCTGTCGCTCTTCGGGCCCCAGGAGGTCACCTTCCTGGTCGCGCTCGCCCTGGCGCTCGGTGACGAGGGCCAGGCGCTGGCCCGGCCGGGCGAGGTGGACAGGCTGCCGTCCGCCGCCGCCGAGGCGTTCGCGGCGGTTCCCTCTCCGGTGGCCGCGGCGCGGGTGCTCCTCTGGCTCGATCCGGCTGCGCGCGGCGCGGACCTGGACACGGTGGATGCGGCGGCGGTGTTGACCGGGAGCGCCGCGCTGGCCGCGGTGGTCCAGCGCGCGCTCCAGCTCGTGTAAGGTCGCGAGCCTCCGTGGTTCGACCTGCGTCGCTCCTCCCTTTCGCCCTGCTCGGTGCGTCCCTGGTCGCCTGCAAGGGCGAGGTGCCGGTTCCAGGCAAGGAGCGGGTGGGGACCTACCTCCTGCAGTCGGTGGGTGACCCGCTCTCCAGCGACTGCTCTCCGGCCATCCTCGACGCCGGCCTGGACGCCGGGGCGATGAACGGACTCTTCGTCGACGCCGGGGTCGTCTTCTCGGTCACCTACCACCAGACCACCACCCCCGATGGAGGAACGCGTCTGCCGGACGGTGGGCCGGTCCTCCCTTACGACGCCGGCTACCTGACGTTCATCGAGGGCTCGGGCTCGGAATACGGGGTGATCAACGGGCAGGTCATCGACGTGTCGGCCGTCGCGCCGCGGGTCTTCGCCCTCTGCAACTGCACCGGGCTCGAGCCGCCGGACATCCAGGTCCAGGAGCGCAACCTCATCGCCCTTCTGAGTGACTCGCAGGCGCGGGAGCTCACCGGCTCGGTGACGACCTGTGCCTCACCGGACGTCGTGCTCGACGGCGGCATCCCTCCGCCCGGCGGTGGAATCCTCGGCCCGCGGGACCCGAACGGGATCTGGAGCGTGCCGCTGGTCTGCGGCGTCACCGAGGAGCAAATACAAATACTTCGGGGCTACGACCCCGTCCAGGACGCGGGATGCAGTCCCGAGTGCCGGTCGTGCACCATGCGCTTCTCCGTCCAGGGAAGGCCGCTGCAGCCATGAGCGCCCCCCGCGCGGTGGTGCTGCTCTCCGGTGGCCTGGATTCGGCGACCTGCCTGGCCATGGCCCGGAGCGAGGGCTTCCTCTGCAGCTGCCTGCTGGTCGACTACGGGCAGCGGCACCGGGTGGAGCTGGACCGCGCGCGGGCGGTGGCCCGGGCGCAGGGCGTGGAGGACGTGCGGGTGGTCCAGGTGGACCTCCGCGCCATCGGGGGCTCGGCGCTCACCGCGGACATCGCCGTCCCGAAGGACCGGGCCGAGGCCGAGCGCGGGACGGGGATCCCGGTCACCTACGTGCCGGCGCGAAACACGCTGTTCCTCGCGCTCGCGCTGGGGATGGCGGAGACGCTGGGGGCCACCGACCTCTTCATCGGGGTGAACGCGGTGGACTACTCGGGCTACCCGGACTGCCGCCCCGAGCTCATCCGGGCCTTCGAGTCCCTGGCAAACCTCGCGACCCGGGCCGGCGTGGAGGGCGCTCGGTTCCGGGTGCACGCTCCGCTCTCCGGCATGCGCAAGGCGGAGATCATCCAGGCGGGCGCGCGGCTCGGCGTCGACTACGCGCTCACCCACAGCTGCTACGACCCGGACCCGGAGGGGAAGGCCTGCGGGCGGTGCGACAGCTGTCTCATCCGGCGCGAGGGCTTCCGGGCGGCTGGCGTGCCGGACCCGACGGCGTACGGAGCGTGAGTCCGGGACTCCTCACCGTCCTCGCCCTGCTCGCCCTCGCTGGTGGCGCGGGGACTCCCGGTGGTCTGGTGGAGGCCAGCACGCGGATCCCGGGCCTGGTGGTCGAGCTGCGCTACGCGACCGAGGACAACTTCCTGGGGCGGGCGGTGTACCCCGAGGGCGCGCGCTGCCTGCTCCTCCCGCCGGTGGTGGAGCGCCTCGCCCGGGCCGCGCGGACGCTCGAGACCCACGGCTTCGGGATCAAGGTCTGGGACTGCTACCGGCCCATCCACGTGCAGTGGGCGATGTGGAAGCTGGTTCCCCGCAAGGGCTACGTCGCCGACCCGCACACCGGCAGCAACCACAACCGGGGCGGGGCGGTGGACGTGACCCTGGTGACCCTCGATCGCGCGGCGGTGGACATGCCCACCCCGTTCGACACCTTCGGTCCCGCGGCGCACCACGGCAGCACCGCGGGCACGGCCGAGGCGCGGGCGAACCGCGAGACGCTCCGCCAGGCGATGGTCGCCGCGGGGTTCCGGGCCAACCGGATGGAGTGGTGGCACTACGACGCGCCCGAGGCCCGCGGCGCGCCGGTGCTGGACGTGCCGCTCGATCGATGAGCGCAGTGGCATTCCGCTAGGCTCGCCGCCTCCGTGCTCGCGTTCGTCCGCTCACATCCGTTGACGGTGGCCGTCCACCTGCTGGGCCTGGCGATCGGTCTGCGGGTCCTGGTCACCCGGCGGAGTCCGCAGAGCCTCATGGCGTGGATCCTGGGCCTGCTGGTGATGCCCTGGGCGGCGGTCCCGCTCTTCCTGCTCTTCGGCGCGCGGAAGCTGCCGCGGAGCGTGCGCGGAAAGCACCGGCCGCTGCTGCCCCCGGGGGGCCACGCGGGCCTGCCAGACGGTCACCCGGCGGCGGACGTGCCCCGGGTGCTGCGGACCGAGGGCGTTCCGGGGGTGCGCACCGGGAATGCCTTCGAGCTGCTGGGCACCGGAGAGCGCGCCTTCGAGGCCCTGCACCGGGAGATCGCCGCAGCCCGGCAGAGCATCGACCTCACCATCTTCATCCTCGGCGACGACGAGGTCGGCTGGAGCGTGGTGCAGGGGCTCGCCGCTCGGGCCCGGGCCGGGGTACGGGTGCGGCTGCTGGTCGATGCGGTGGGCTCGCGGCCCATCCGACGGCGGGCCGCCCAGGCGCTCCGGGCAGCGGGTGGCGAGCTCCGGGTCTTCATGCCGCTCCTCCATGCGCCACTGAAGGGGCGTACCAACCTCCGGAGCCACCGCAAGGTCGCGGTCTTCGATGGACGTCGGGTCTTCATGGGCGGGATGAACATGGCGCTCGAGTACATGGGACCCACGCCCTGGCCAGGGCGGTGGCGGGATCTGGCCTGTCTGCTGGAGGGCCCGGTGGCGAGCGACGCCGAGCAGCTCTTCGCCGCCGACTGGGGTTTCGCCGGAGGTGCGGAGACGCCGCCGCCAAACGAGCTCTCGCGGCCCGCCGGCGAGGCGGTGGTTCAGCTCGTCCCCAGCGGTCCGGAGATGAAGACCGACACCTTCTACGACGCGCTGCTCACCGCGCTCGCCTCGGCACGGAGCCACGTGGCCTGCGTCACGCCGTACTACGTCCCGGACGACGTGGTGCAGCACGCCTTCGTGCTCTGCGCGCGGCGCGGCGTGCGGACCGAGCTGGTGATGCCGGCGCGGTCGAACCACGCTCTGGCCGACAACGCGCGTCGGGGCCTGATCGCCGAGCTGGCGGAGGCCGGGGTGGTGCTGCACTGGTACGACCGGATGGTGCATGGCAAGGCCATGGTGGTCGACGAGACGGTGGCCTATCTCGGGTCGCCCAACCTGGACATGCGGAGCTTCTTCCTCAACTACGAGGACGCGCTGCTCCTGTACTCGCCGCCGGAGATCGCCGCGGTTCGCGGGTGGATCTCCGCGCTGCGCTACGAGTGCTCGACGACGCAGACCCCGCCCAGCCGGCGCTGGTGGCTGATCGAGGACTTTGCCCGGCTGATGGCCCCGGAGCTCTGAGCGCGGCACCCGGGTCTGGACTGCGGACCGGTTCGGCCGCATTGTTGACATCGCACCATGTGAAGGGGGGGTGTTCGATGCGTGCGCCGGTTCTGCTCCTGACTTCGGGGCTGGTCCTGGGACTTCTGTCCTGCAGCAGCGAGGAAGCCCCCTGCGCGGCTCCGGATGGATGCATTGCCGCGCGCCAGGTCGCGGGCAGGTGCCAATGCCTGGACTGGCAGATCATCTCGGACGAGGTGGTCGCGATCAGGTATCTCGTCACCGGGGTACTGATCCCCGCGCCAGGTGGGTCCAGCAGCGTGACCTACGGCCAGGTTCCGGACCCGCAGCAGCCGCCGTTCACGTCGGCGCGCTCCCAGCAGGGCACGCGGCTCCGGGCCGTGCTCCGGGAGGTCGACGGCAAGGAGCGGGTGCTGCAGGCGGAGGTCCCCACCGAGAGCGGCCCTAATCCGACCGAGGTCCTCGAGCGGCTCGGCGGCACGACGCTCTCCTTCGGCCTGTCCCCTGGCGCAGGGTTCGGACTCGGCGGCGGCAGCGATGTGCATCCTCCGGCCGAGGACTGGATCCTCGTCTGGACCAACCCGACGCTGCGTCTCGTCCGGGATGCGGGGGGCAACCTCCGCGGCATCTGGGGGTGGAGCGGCAACTGCGTGCACTCCCCGTGCCCCGGGCCCGAGGTTCTCCGGATTCGTACGGGCGCGTTCGATGGCACCTCTCCGGCCGATCCAGGGGAGAAGGCCTTTCTCCAGTCACTCAGCCCCATGGAGAACGCGGCCATCCGCGCGTTCGATCGCTTTGCCGCGTCTCCACCTCCGAGCAGTGCGGAGATCGATGCGGATTCCGCGCTTCATCCGCCTCGGGGAAGGCGTCGTGGACCTGCAGGGCTCGAGCACTCCATCCACCGCGTGGAACCCGTGCCCCGGGGTGGCGACCGACGGGGACTTTCCCGTGCTCGCCAGCACCGAGATCCCCGTGGGGCGGAACGGGGAGACCGTGGTGGTGCAGCAGAGCTGGCTGACCACCACCATCGACTGCTCGATGCAGGTCTGCGGGCTCGTTCTCGGGACGGAGACCGCCGGCTGCCGGATGACGCCGACCATTTACCTGGACCGGCTCTTCGGCATGCTCGGATTCCTGACCGGCACGGTGAGCGCGGCGTGCGAGCCACCATGAGCCCGCCGGCCTCTCAGACGTGGTCCCGGGCCGCGACGTCCTTCTCCGCGGCCAGGAGCACGCGCTTCCGCTCCGGGCCCCAGCGGTAGCCGGAGAGGCTGCCATCGGCGTGCACGACGCGGTGACAGGGCACCGCCAGCGCCACCGGGTTGGTCGCGCAGGCACGTGCCACGGCGCGGACCGCCTTCGGATGGCCGACGGACCGTGCCACCTCGGCGTAGCTGGCGGTGCTCCCGCTGGGGATGGCCCGGAGTGCCTGCCAGACCTGGCGCTGGAAGGCCGTCGACGCGACGTCGAGCGGGAGTTGCTCGGCGCCTGACCGCTCTCCCAGGGCCGCCGCCGCGGAGCGGAGCCGTGCATCCGACTCCGGCGAGGCCCGCTCGAGCGTGGCCGCGGGGAACTCGGAGCGGAGCAGCCCCTCCAGCGCCTCCGCGCTCTCGCCGAAGGCCACCCGGCACAGCCCGCGCTCCGTCCGTGCAAGGAGCAGCGACCCCAGCGGGGTGTCGAGCACCGTCCAGGTGATGCGCTGTCCCGCGGCGCCCTTTCCGTACTGGGCGGGACTCATCCCCATCTGCTTCCGCGCGGCCGCGTAGGCCCGGCCGGCCGACCCGTACCCGGCCTCGAGCCAGGCCTCGGTCACCGGCTTGCCGGCGCGCAGCTCGGCCTTCCAGCGCTCGAGCCGCGCGGCGGCGACGAACTCCTTCGGCGACAGCCCGGTGTGCTTCTTGAACGTCTTCTGCAGGTGGGCCGGGCTGATGCCGGTCGCCCGGGCGAGCGCCTCCAGCCCGGGAGGCGCCTCGAGGTCCGCGACCAGGAGCGACTTCACCTTCGCCACCAGCGCCTCCGCGGGAGGTTGCGCGAGCTCCGGGCGGCAGCGCTTGCAGGCACGGTAGCCCTGGCGCTCGGCGGTGGCCGCGTCGGGGAGGAAGCGCACGTTCTTCTTCAGCGGCCGGCGGGCCGGGCAGGTGGGTCGGCAATAGATGCAGGTGGTCTCGACCGCGACGACGAAGGCGCCGTCCGCGCCGGGGTCGCGCCGGACGAAGGCCTCCCAGCGGCCGTCCTCGGGGTCGTCGTGCACCATGTCCAGAGAATGCAGGTCCATTCGAGTCCTCGCACGTCGTTGATGGGGTGAGGAGTAGCCCGGGCCGGCCCTGCCCGCGTGCCGGCTCCTGCGCTGGATGTGCGGTCCCCAGGAGAGAGTTGACGGCGCCTACATCAGGCGTTACCTGGGCCGAAGTATCCACTGTTAACACTGCCGGGAGTCCCATGCTGCGCGACGTCGAGATCCAGATCAGGGTGGCCCGATGAGCCCGGCCGCCGCTCGGCTCCCGGAGCGGTACGGACCGTGGGCGGTGGTGACCGGCGCCTCGGACGGGATCGGGCGCAACTTCGCCGAGCGGCTCGCCGAGGCAGGCGTTCATCTGGTGCTGGTCGCCCGCAGGCAGGAGGTCCTCGACACCCTCGCCCAGCAGATGGAGCACAGACACGGTGTGAGGACCCGCGTGCTCTCGCTCGACCTCTCGCGGCCGGGCTCGGTCGAGGCGCTGGTGTCTGGCACCGCGGACGTCGACGTCGGCCTGCTGGTGGCCTGCGCGGGGTTCGGAACCTCGGGCCCATTCCTCGAATCCGACCTCTCCCGCGAGCTGGAGATGGTGCAGGTCAACTGCGCGGCGGTGGCCGCGCTCTGCCACCACTTCGGACGGCGGTTCGCCGAGCGACGCCGCGGTGGGATGGTGCTGATGAGCTCGCTGCTCGCCTTCCAGGGCGTGCCGCGGGCGGCGAACTACGCGGCGACCAAGGCCTACGTGCAGTCGCTCGCCGAGGGGCTCCACGTGGAGCTCGCGCCGCTCGGCGTCGACGTGATCGCCTGCGCCCCGGGTCCGGTGAAGAGCGGGTTCGCGGCCCGGTCGGACATGCAGATGGGGATGGGCATCCCCCCCTCCTCGGTCGGTGGAGCGACGCTGGCCGCGCTGGGGCGGACGACGACGGTGCGGCCCGGCTGGCTGTCGAAGGCGCTCGAGCTCGCGCTCGCCTCGCTGATCACCCGCTGGGCCCGGGTCCGGATGATGGCCAGGGTGATGCGGAGGATGACCGCGCACCGGCCGCCCTCGCAATGATGGCACCCGCAGGGGCCGTGGGTCAGGGCGAGGTGGCGGGAATGCCGAACAGCCGCCACCGGAGCCGATCCAGGGCTCGGTCGCCCAGGATGCGCGGCAGCGTGACCAGGAGCCGCGCGTCCTTTCCCACCGGGACGTGGGGCGGAGGACGTCGGTCGACGAGCGCGTGGTACACCGCCTCGGCCACCACCTCGGGAGGACTCCCTTTGTTCTCCCGCTCGGCCGCCCGCCGCAGGAACTCCCGGAGCATGCGCCCGTAGCGCGCCGTCCCTTCCGCCGGGAGGGCGCGGATGGCCGCCTCCGGGTCCCCGAGCATCTTGTCCACCGCGGGGGTGCGAATGGACGCGGGCTCGAGCATCACCACCGCGATTCCGAACGGGTGCAGCTCCAGCCGGAGCGCGTCGTTCAGCGAGCGGAACGCGCTCTTCGTGGCGCAGAGCGCACCGCCGAAGGGCATTGCCATCTGGCTCCCGACCGAGCCCATGTTGACGATGCGTCCGCGCGACTTCCGGATGAGCGGGAGAAAGGCCTGGGTCACCGCGATCTGGCCGAAGACGTTCACCTCGAACAGCCGCCGGAGCACGTCCGGGGCGAGATGCTCGACCGGCGCCGCGACCCCGAAGCCCGCGTTGTTCACCAGGCCGGACAGCCCGCTTTCCCCCAGCTGCGCCTCGACCTGCGAGGCTGCCCTGCGCACCGCTTCCCCGTCCGTCACGTCCATCTGGACGGGGGTCCCCCGTTCACCGAGCGCCGAGCGCAGGCGCTCGGCGTCGTCCGGTTTCCTGACGCCGGCGAACACCCTGAACCCCGCCCGCGCCAGCCGCACCACGGTCGCGTATCCGATGCCGGTGGACGCCCCGGTCACCACGACGGTCCTGGAACCCATGCGCCCGAAGGTAGGACCGGTGGTCGACGCAGGGGACCTCCCCGAGCTGGCGAGGGAACGTGAGACCGCGGCTCTCCTGGCCGCGCGCCGTGCGCCCGACCCGACCTCCGGCCAGCCCGTGGCGGACCAGGCGCCCCGTGGGCGCTCAGCCAAAGAACACCCGGGCGACGTCGAAGTACTCGGCCGGCACCCGCTTGAGGGTCCGGGTGGCGTCGGCGAGGGCGACGCTGGTGACCTCGTTCCCGCGAAGCGCCGCCATGCGACCGAACTCCTTGTGGGCCACCATGTCGCAGGCGTGCACGCCGAAGCGGGAGGCCAGCACCCGGTCGTGCGCGGTGGGCGTGCCTCCACGCTGGATGTGACCCAGCACCGAGACCCGCGTCTCGAACCCGGTGCGGCGCTCGATCTCCGAGGCGACGAACTGGCCCACGCCCCCGAGCCGGACCCGGCCCGCCTCGTCGAGCGCGCCGGAGGTCACCACGTGCTCGGGCTCGTCCGGGCTGGCGCGGATCTTCGTCCCCTCGGCGACCACCACGATGCTGAAGCTCGTCCCGCCGGCGTAGCGGCGCTTCAGCTGGTCGGCCACCGCAGCCAGGTCCGCCGGTTCCTCGGGGACGAGGATGACGTCGGCCCCGCCGGCAATGCCGGCGTGGGTGGCGATCCACCCGACGTGCCGGCCCATCACCTCCACCACGATGACCCGCTTGTGCGACTCGGCGGTGCTGTGCAGCCGGTCGATGGCCTCGGTGGCGATCGACACCGCGGTGTCGAAGCCGAAGGTGTAGTCCGTCCCGTTGAGGTCGTTGTCGATCGTCTTGGGGATGCCCACCACCGGGAGCCCGTGCTCGTGGAGCCGGGCCGCGGCGGACAAGGTTCCCTCGCCGCCGATGGCCACCACGGCGTGGATGCCGTGCTTCGCGGCGTTGGACATCACTTTCTCCAGCCCGTCCTCGAGGGTGAAGGGATTCACCCGGCTGGTGCCGAGGATGGTGCCCCCGCGGTGCAGGATGCCCGCGGTGTTCTCGCGGGTGAGCGGAAAGACCCGGTCCTCGATGAGGCCCTTCCAGCCGTCCCGCAGCCCCAGGACAGAGAAGCGGTGGTTCTGGGCCCGGCGGACCACGGCGCGGATGACGGCATTGAGACCGGGACAGTCGCCTCCCCCGGTCAGGACGGCGATTCGCATGGAGGCTAGCCTAGCGCGCGGAGGCGGAGCCTGGTTCCCCCAGCCCCGGAACTGCCAGCCGGGGCGCATCGGCAGCCAGCGCCGTCGCGCCGAGCAGCACCGCCGCCAGCCAGACCGCGTCGGCGAGGAGCAGGTGCAGCAGCTGCATCCACACCGGCGCGAGCAATGCGAGATTGATCAACCCCACGGTGAGCTGGACCACCACCAGCGAGGCGAGGGCGATGGCCGCCCGCCGGACCGGACGCCCGGGCCGCAGCAGACTCGAGACCGCCGCCGTCGCCAGGAGCAGTGTCCCGACCGCCACCGCCAGCAATGGATGGAAGACTCGGAGTCTGAGGAGAATGTGGGCGCCGGCGGCGGTGTCCTGCCGGAATCCCTCCGCCAGCGAGCGCGCGGGGAACAGCGTGTCTCCCAGCGCGGCGACGGCGCCGCTCACTCCGAGCACCACCAGCCCGAGCAGCGCCGCCGGAACGAGCACTCCCACCGCTCCCTGCTCGCGCAGGCGCAGGGGAGCGGTCCCCGCGGCCCAGGCGCCGGTCAGCGCCACCACCGCGAACAGGAGAAAGGTGTTGGTCAGGTGCAGGCCCATCACCACCGGGCGCGCCAGAGAGTCGTCGGTCCCCGTCAACCGGAACAGGACCAGCGCCGCACCGATGGCACCCTCGAGGAGAATGGCGACCACCCCGAGCGCCGCGCCGGTCCGGACCCGGTGCCCGCGCGGGAAGGCGACGAACCCCCACACCGCCCAGGCGAGGACCGCCAGGGTGACCAGCCCGCTCGAGACGCGGTGGCTGAACTCGATCAGGGTTTCCAGGGCGGGCGCGCGGGGCAGCACCTGCCCGTTGCACACCGGCCAGTGGGCGCCACAGCCCGCGCCCGATCCCGAGGCCCGCACGAACGCCCCCCACACGACGACCGCGAGGAGAAAGGCGACCAGACTCCAGGTCGCCCGTGCGAAGCGCACGTTCACCATACCCGCGGTTGCTTATCAGCCGACGCCGGTTCCTGCCATGCTGCCCGGGCCCGATGGAGAAGGAGGCCGGATGAACTTCGAGGTCCGGACAGAGAGCCTTGCCGGAACGGCGACCGCGCTCGGCTGGGCGCGCGGACACACCGTGGTCATCGACCGCCCCGCGGACGGCGGGGGGAAGGACCTGGGCTTCAACGGGGGCGAGCTGCTCCACCTCGCGGTTGCCGGCTGCGTGTCGAACGACCTCTTCCGCGAGGCCCGCGTGCTCGGTGTCCGCCTCAGCCGGGTGGCGATCACCGCCCGCGGCGAGTTCACCGGCAGCCCCCAGGTCTCGGGAGGCATCGGGTACTCGGTCGAGGTCTGGGGAGATGCGCCCGCCCAGGCGCTGCGCGAGCTCGTGGCCCGCGTGGACGGCATCGCCGAGATCCCCAACTCGCTCCGCCGGGGAACGGCCGTCCATCTGAGTGAGACGCGGGTGCACGGCAGCGACGAGCCCCCGGCGGCCTCATCGACCGGCGGCTAGGGGGGGCCGATGAGTCTTGCCCGGCTTCGCGGAGAGACGGTGGAGGCGCGGCTGTGGACGCCGGTGGAAGAGGTCGAGTCGCAGGCGCTCACCCAGCTCCGCAACATCGCCAGCCTCCCCTGGGTCGCCCACGTGGCGGTCATGCCCGACGTGCACTTCGGCAAGGGCGCCACGGTGGGCTCGGTCATCGGGATGCGGGGGGCGGTGTCCCCGGCCGCGGTCGGAGTGGACATCGGCTGCGGCATGGGCGCGGTGCGCACCAGCCTCACCGCGGCGGACCTGCCAGAGAGCCTGCGCGGCATCCGCGCGGACCTCGAGGACGCCATCCCGGTCGGGTTCGCCGCCCACGACGCGCCGGTCCGGCCGCAGGACCCCCGTCTTCACACCGAGGTGAACGAGCTCCTGGACGGCTTCGATGCGCTGGACCCCTCGGTGAAGGACCTGCGCGGCCGGGCGGGAAAGCAGCTGGGAACGCTGGGCGGGGGAAACCACTTCATCGAGCTCTGCCTCGACACCCAGAGCCGGGTGTGGCTGATGTTGCACTCGGGTTCGCGGAACATCGGAAAGACGCTGGCCGAGGTGCACATGGCCCGTGCCCGGAAGCTGAAGCACAACCATGCGCTGGCCGACCCGGAGCTGGCGGTGTTCCTCGCCGGCACCGAGGAGATGGCCGCGTACCGCCGCGACCTCGAGTGGGCGCAGCGCTACGCCATGCTCAATCGGCGGCTGATGTTCGACCTGTATGCCGGAGTCATCCGCCGGCACTTCCCCGAGGTGGGCTTCGATGCGCCGGTGCTCTGTCACCACAACTACGTGGCGGAGGAGACGCACCACGGCGAGCAGCTGCTGGTGACCCGGAAGGGCGCCATCTCCGCGCGTGCCGGGCAGCTCGGCGTCATCCCGGGGTCGATGGGCACGCGGAGCTACATCGTCCGGGGACTGGGGAATCCCGAGTCGCTCCACTCGGCATCGCACGGCGCAGGCCGGAAGATGTCGCGCGGCGAGGCCAAGCGGCAGTTCAGCGTGAAGGACCTGGCCGAGCAGACCGCCGGGGTGGAGTGCCGCAAGGATGGCGGGGTGCTCGACGAGATTCCCGGGGCGTACAAGCCCATCGAGCAGATCATGGAGTACCAGAGGGACCTGGTGGAGGTCGTCGCCGAGCTGAAGCAGGTGCTCTGCGTGAAGGGCTGATAGCCGAAACCACCCTGGTTGATCGGGCCTCGCTAGCCCTGGCGGCCGATCTCGGCGTCGCGCCTCCGGTCACTTGACCCGAGCCAAGCTCCCTCCGGCGCTCCTTGATCTCTGCCGCCATTGCGGCGCGATCCTCACGACCAACCAGGGTGGTCTCGGCTATGAGCGACGCGGGTGCGCTCAGAATCGCCCGGCAACCACCAGGCCGGCGCGCCCGTCCGGGCCGAACGACGGGACGACCGAGACCCGCTCTACGCTCGTGGCGCGCAGTGTGGGAGACGCTGCCGGTTTGGTCGAAAGCTCGTACCCCAGCACCGCACCGGCGAGCATCAGCGGCGGACCGACCCACATCAGCCGGCTCGCGCTGCCCTGTCCGATGGCCAGTGACGCGCCCGCACCGAGCGCCTCGCCGAACCAGCTCACCCACGGCGAGCCGTGTGCGTCGAAGTACGAGCCGGTGAGGGGCACCATCGCCGCCACCGCCAGCCCGAAGCCCGAGAGGAGACCGGCGGCCACCGTTCCCTCCGAGCAGCTGTCGTGGACCGACAGCGAGCCGATGCAGCCCAGGTAGCCGCCCAGCGCGCCGGTGAGCGTGCCCGCGGCGCCCGCGACCAGCACCTCGGAGACGACGCGGACGGTGCGCGACGGCTGCGGAGCACGGGGCTCGGCGACTGCGTGGACCGTGCTGTCCCCGTCGACGGAGGAGCCGACGGCGAGCAGCGGGTGCTCGACGGCCTCGGAGCCTGCGCGCGGAACGTCACCCGGGGTGGCGGCGAGGAGGACGGTGGTGATGGCGAGCAGGCTGGACACGCTCGCGAGCTCCCGGGGGCAACCTTGCTGCCCGTGCGCGCCGGCCCTGCTCTCGCGCCTTCCGGAACGCTTAGCAGACCTGACCGGGGTCTCACAGGGCTCGGATGGGTACGGCGTGTCCCACATCCGGCGCACGAATCCGGGCGTTCGACCAAAGTCGCGGATTCCGTGGAGCAACGGGCCCGGGCCCAGGGGCCAGGGCCGCCTCAGCGGGGGAAGGGCAGCACCTCGACCCTGGCCGAACCCGAACCTCCGGCCAGCGACAGCTCGGTTCCGGGTTGCGCGACGTCGCGGTGTGCGTAGCCGAGGCCGATGGCCCCCAGCCGGGGACTCTGGACCCCCGAAGTCACCCAGCCCACCCGCCGGTCACCGGCGAAGAGCTCGGTCCTCGGGACTGGCAGGGCGCCCCCGAACCGCAGCCCGACCAGCTGACGGTTCACGTGACCGCGGAACGTCGCCCGGGCGATGACCTCTTGCCCGATGTAACAGCCCTTCTGGTAATGAATCGCCCGCTGGAGGTGCGCCTCGAGGGGGATGGTCTTCTCGTCCATGTCGGCCCCGAACCGTGGGGTGCCTTGCTCCACCCGGAGCACCTCCAGCGCGGCGAACCCCACCGGCGTCGCGCCGCCGGCCGCCAGCCGATCGAACAGCGCACCCAGCGCCTCGACCGGCACCAGGAGGTCGACCCCCGGCAGGAGCAGACCCTGGGGCAGGGCCCAGGCCGTCGCACCCGCGGCATCGAACGGACGCACTGCGGCGCCGGCGGGCGGACCGAGCCCGAGCAGACGGGCGGCGAGCGCCTCGCCCTCGGGGCCGACCACGGAGAGCTGGCCGAAGCCCGCGCTCGCGTCCGACAGCTCCGCATCCTCGCTGATGAGGTACCGCTCGAGGGCCCCGAGCACCACCGGGCCGTACCCGGGCTCGGTCAGCAGCAGCAGGTCATCGGTGCGCTTCACCACCCGGGCGTCGGCGACCATGGCCCCCTTGGCGGTCAGCAGCGCCGCGTCCGCCACCGAGCTGACGGGGAGCCCCTCCACGTCCTGGGTGACCATGCCTTGCAGGAAGCTCACCCGGTCGGGGCCGGTCACCCGGACCACCTCGCGTGCCGAGGCGTCGAACAGCGCCGCGCCGGTCCGCAGCGCCCGGTCCTCGTCGGCGCCCGAGGTGCGCTCCACCACCTCCCTGTCCTTCAGCGCGCCGAAGGTGGCGCCCAGGGCGACATGGCGGGCATGGAGGGGGAGCGGAACCATGGACCGCAGCTATATAAGGGCCCCGTGAAGGTCCAGCACCTCCCGGACATGCGCGGCTTCTCCGAGGCGAAGCTCCAGAAGCACAACCTCTTCACCACCGCGCGCTTCTTCCTCGACGTGTACTGTCTGAGGCCAGGCCAGGCGCAGACGCCCCACGCCCATGCCGCCTCGGACAAGGTGTACGTGGTGCTGGAGGGGCGCCCCACGGTCGAGCTCGACGGCGAGCGCCAGGAACTTCGGGAGGGGGATGCGGTGTTGTGTCCCGCGGGCTCCTCGCACGGCCTGCGGAACGGCGGGTCAGGCGATGCGCGGGTGCTGGTGTTGATGACCCCGCCCCCGGAGAGGACATGAAGAGGCGGGCGAAACAACCGGTGGAGACCGTCCGGGTCTGGGTGCCGTGGACGCTGCTCGGGCTGGCGCTCGCCGAGGTGGGCCTGTCCATCTTTCAGTGGGTGGAGCTGCGCGCCGTCCAGGCGGGCGGGACGGCGGTGTGCAGCATCAATGCCGCGGTGAACTGCGAGACGGTCTGGACCAGCCCCTTCGCCCAGCGGGTGAGCGCGCTGGCCGGGGTGCCCGTCGCCGGGCTGGGGGTGGTGTGGGGCCTCGCCGCGGCGGTGTGCGCCGGCGCGCTGCTCTGGCGGGCGAGGACGGGCCGGTCGCTCCGGCCCGCGGTGCTCCCGGTGCGCACGATGGGGGTGGTGGCCGCCCTGGTCTGCATCACCCTGGTCGCCGGGTCAATCAGCGCCGGGGCGCTGTGCCTCACCTGCCTCGGAACCTACCTTCTGGTCCTCGGGTACGCGGGCGTCGCGCTTGCAGCGCTTCCCGGTCCGCTGCAGCCCGCATCCGCCGAGTGGGTGCGCGCGCTCGGCCTGCCCGCCACCGTGACCGCGGTGACGTGGCTTGCCTTGCTGCTGTTCGCTCCGGCCCGGTCCAGCTCCGGCCTTCCGCCGAGGAGCGCGGGCAAGAGCGGGGGCACCGGCCTTGACGTCTCCCAGTTCCTGGCCAGCCGCCCCGAGTCCGAGAAGCAGGCACTCGCCGACGCGCTGGCCCGCTTCGCCCGGACTCCGGCCCCGACGCAGGTCGAGCTGCTGCCGCGGGCCCGGGTGCTGAAGGGCACCGCCGACGCGCCGGTCCACCTGGTGGAGTGGACCGACATCCTCTGCCCGCACTGCCGCCACCTGAACGACGCGCTGGAGGAGCTGCAGGCGGCGGTCCCGCCGGGGCGGCTGGCGGTGGAGGCACGGCAGTACCCGCTCGACGGTGCATGCAACCCGGACATCCCCCAGAAGGGGGATGGACTGCGCTGCACCGGCTCGCTGGCGATGATCTGCCTCGAGCAGGCGCCGGACTTCTGGAGCCTTCGCGACAAGCTGTTCGCCGCCCAGAAGTCGCTCACCCGGGAATCGCTGCTGCAGATCGCCAGCTCGGGCTCGGTGTCGCGCGGCCAGCTCGAGGCATGCATCGCCAGCTCCGAGGCCGCGGCCAAGCTCCAGGACGACATCCGCTACGCCGAGCTCTACAACCCCACCGGCACGCCCATCGTCGCCATCAACGGCAAGCCAGCGTACGCCGCGCCGGTGTTCCTCTACGCGCTCACCATGGCCAGCGGTGACCCCACGGCCCCGGTGCTCACCTCGGCCTTGCCGCCGGCGCGCCACTCGGTCCACCCGCAGTGAGCAGGAGGAAGGCGCCCGCTCCCGCCCCGGAGCGCGAGGCGTTCAACGCTCCGTTTGCCGGGCTGGGAGCGCTCCGCGATGCGTTGCCCGCGGCCGAGCAGCGCCCCGGGCCCGTGGCGCCCGCTCCCGTCCGCGGTCCTTCGCGCGCCGTCGTCCGCTACGAGCGCAAGGGCCGCGGGGGCAAGGAGGCCACCCTGGTCGAGCAGCTCGCGCTCTCGCCCGGCGAGCGGGCCGAGTGGCTCCTGGCCATGAAGCAGGCGCTCGGCTGCGGCGGGACGCTGGAGGGCGAGGCGCTGGTGCTCCAGGGAGACCAGCGCGCGCGGGTGCGCGCCTGGCTCGAGGCGCATGGCGTGGGGCGGATCTCGGTCGGCTGAGCGCGGCGAGAGCCCGACCCTCAGCTCGGCTCGCCCGACGGCTGCCGCCAGCGCGGCGCCGCGTTCTCCTGGAGCCACCGCAGCGCCGAGGGGACGCCCCGGGCCATCATCGCCGCCGCGACCAGCACCAGCGTACCGAGCCCGAGCGCCGCTGGAATCGAGAGCTGCCGTGCCCATCGCATCGCCAACCCCTCGTCGCCCGCCCAGCCATAGAGCAGCACCAGATGGGCGACGTAGACCCCCAGCGAGCTCCGCCCCAGCGTGAGGAGTCCGGGAACCCGCCACACTGGCACGGCAGAGAGCAGCCCCAGGGCGATCATCGCCTGGCCCATCCGGTAGAAGGTCGGCCAGGGCGAGGTGAGCGACCAGTCCTCGAGCCCCGTCCACTCGAGGAGCAGGACCAGGAGCCCGCCGGCGAGCAGCAGCGCCATCGAGCGGTGCCGGCGTTCGCGGAGGGCGGGGAGCAGCAGCGCCAGCGCCCCGCCCAGGAAGAAGAACGCCGACCAGGGCACCAGCGGGAAGTGCACCTCAGGATGGCCGAGCAGCCCGCGCCAGAGCCAGCCGGCGCCGAGGCCCACCGGCCAGCTGACCACAGTGACGAAGGGGACCCACAGGGCGAGGACGCCGAACGCGCCGATCCGTCCTGCGCGGCGGGGGAGCAGCGACGCGAGCAGCACCCCGGCGGCGATGCACCAGCCGATGCAGGGCAAGGCGTCGAAGGCCAGCAGGTGGGGCCAGAGCGTTCCCTCCGTGGCCATGCCCTGGGCGGCGGAGAACCCCGGCCAGTGCAGGCCGTACCCCAGGGCCAGCACCAGCGCCGCCCGCCGGAGGCGCCGCCCGAGGGTGTCCGCGTCCGTCGAGCGCAAAGAGGCGACCAGCGCCCACCCGGCGACGATCAAGAACAGCGGCGCGGTGAGCCCGCGGAACGACCAGTAGAGGTTGACCAGGGGGAGGTCCCGGAGGCGGTCCTCGAGCGTGAGGTCCAGGGTGTGACCGAACACCATCGCCAGCACCGAGACGCCGCGCACGGCGTCCAGCCAGGGGTCACGCCGGGTGGAGGGGGGAGGGGTCGACGAACTCACGCGCGAGGAGATCTCCCGGAGGGAGCAGACACCGAGGCTGTAACTAAGGTTGCGACGCGAGGGGGCTGGTGCAATCCGTGTTCTGGAGCTACAGCGCGGCGATCACCGCGTCGGTGAACTCTTTCGTGGTGGCGTTTCCGCCGAGGTCGCCGGTCCGGACCCGTCCCTCGGAGTAGACCCGCATCAGCGCCCGGTCGAATCGGCGCGAGGCTTCGCCGAACCCGAGCCACTCGAGCATCATCACCGCGGACATCATCAGCGCGGTGGGATTGGCCAGGTTCTTTCCGGCGATGTCCGGGGCGGTGCCGTGGACCGCCTCGAACACCGCAGTCCGCTCGCCGATGTTGGCCCCGGGGACCACGCCCAGCCCGCCCACCAGGCCGGCGCAGAGGTCGGAGATGATGTCCCCGTAGAGGTTCTCCATCAGCAGCACGTCGTAGCGCTCGGGGTTGCGCACCAGCTGCATGCACATGTTGTCGACGATGACCTCCTCGTAGGTCACCTCGGGAAACTCCCGGGCGACCTTGCGGCAGCAGTCGAGGAAGAGGCCGTCCGACAGCTTCATGATGTTGGCCTTGTGGACGGCGGTGACCTTCTTCCGGCCGTTCTTCCGCGCGTACTCGAAGGCGAAGCGCGCGATGCGGCTGCTGGCCTTCTCGCTGATGATCTTCAGGCTCTCCACCACCCCCGGTACCACGATGTGCTCGAGGCCGGCGTAGAGGCTCTCGGTGTTCTCGCGGACGACGACCAGGTCCACTCCCTCGTAGCGGGTGCGGACGTTGGGGACGGACCGCACCGGACGGAGCGCGGCGTAGAGGTCCAGCCCCTTGCGGAAGGCCACGTTGGCGGAGGGTAGCCCGGCGCCGATCTGGGTGCCGGTGGGTCCCTTGAGGGCCACCCCGTTCTTCAAGACCGAGTCGAGGGTCTCGCGGGGCAGGTTCGTGCCGTACTTGCTGATGACCTCCGAACCCGCGTCGCAGTGCTCGAACTCCAGCGGGACCTGGAGCGCTTCCAGGACCCGGACCGTCGCCCCCATCACCTCGGGGCCAATCCCATCGCCGGGGATGAGCGAGACCTTGCGTCGTTCGGTCATTGGCCCTCTCTAGCGCAACTTCCCCGCCGCCAGGGGTGGTAGCGTCCGGTTCCCGTTCGATCGAGCATGGACGCCCGGGTGCTCCAGCGCCTCCGCCGCAAGGTCCAGCGCGGCGAGCGCCTCTCCGAGGCGGAGATGCGACGCCTGCGCACCGCAGCCGACGTCGAGGGTGGGGCGGTGCTGAACATCACCCTGGGGCTGGCGCTGTCCAACGCGGGGTCCGACGCCGAGGCGCTCTCGGTGCTCGGCGCGGCGGCCCACCCGGGGGACCCGGTGGCGGCGCAGGCCCGGGCGCGGGCGCTCGTCCGGGCCGAGCGGCTGGAAGAGGCCGAGCGCGTCCTGGACGAGGCCGTGGCCCTCCATCCCCAGGAGATCGGGCTCCGGAAGGGTCTGGTTCTGCTGGCACTCCGCCGGGGAGACCGGGCGATGGCGGAGCGCACGCTCGCCGAGCTGCGGGCGCTCGCCCCGGACGACGCCGAGGCGCGGGCGCTGGCCGAGTCCTTGACGGCGGGCTCGGGCGGCGGCGCGCTCGAGGTGCTGCTCGGTGGCGCGTGGGAGTCGTTCGGGAAGGCGGGTGCCTGGGAGCACGGGGGCCTGCGCGCGACGTGGACCGAGGAACAGCCGGCTCCGGGGCTACAGGACGTCCTGGCGCACGTCGTCCCGGTGCTCGCGGACGCGGTGGTCCCCGGGGTGCTCGCTCGTGAGGGCCCGGCGGGGCTGGTGGTCACCTATCTGAGCGATGGGGTGAGGCTCGACTCGGGGAGCGCGCCCGCCTCGCTCGAGGCGGTGGACGCGACGGCATGGAAGCACCTCGAGGCGTGCCCCGCGGAGCCGCGTCCGGTCATCGTCGATCGTGGTCGGCCTCGGCTTTCTCCCGAGCCGCTCGGATTGTGGGCGCTGTGTGAGGCCGACGGGGCGGACGGGGCCCGGCTGCTCACCGGGCCCCAGCGCCGGCGGTTGTTCGAGACGGCGGGGGCGGGCCCGTACCGTGTCTCGCTCGCCCGCCGCGAGCTGGCGCTGGTCGCGCCGCTCCTGGATCCCTCGGCGGTCGGGCTCCTCGAATCGGTGGAGACCGGGCCGGACGGAGTCGCCGGACGCTTCGTCCTTCAGCCCGACGGGACGCTGCAGCGGATCGCCGGTTGATGATGCCGGTTCCCGGACCAGCCGCTCCAGCCTTTCGTCGCCAGGCCAGTTCGAACCCGTTGCGGCAGACCAGAAACGCCCGTCCGGTGACCCTCGGGCGGCCGGGAGGACGAGCCGGGGTCAGCTCGCGCCGGACGGTCGGATCGCGTCCACGAAGACCACCTCGTGGAACCCGAGCGAGAGCAGCAGCCCGGTGAGGGCCCGCTCGGCGCTCCCGCGGGCCTTTGCCTGGAGCGCCGGATCCGCCATCACCTCGCGCTCGAACGCGCTCCGGGCCAGCTCCAGCAGCTGCGAGGTCTGCGACGAGTCGAGGTTGCTGGCGATGATCTCCGTCTCGCCCGGTCGAAGCTCGACCTGGGCCTGCATGGGGGGGAGCGCCACCTCGATGCGCCCTCCCTGGATCCGCAGCCGACGCGCATCGAGCTTCGAGAGGTCCAGCCCGAGGTGGACCGTCCCGAAGACGATGGCCCTCCCATGGGAGGGGAAGAGCGAGGACTTTGCCCAGGCCAGCACGTCGATCCACAGCGCGCCGGTGGGCGTCGGCTCGGGCGCGTAGGCGATCTTCTTGTAAACCTGGAGGTCCAGCGTCTCCAGACGCGCCACTTCCCGCATCCGGTCCACGACCAGGGGCGTCGGGGGAACGCTCGGCCCGGGCAGCCGCTGCCAGAGCGCCCAGACTGTGACCGCGCCCACCGCCACGCCGGCGAGCACGAGCAGGAGCGTCCGAAGCAAGCCGCTGCGCGGGGTGTCTTCCACCAGGCCCCGAAGCCTACCCCCGCCAGCCTTCCCCGACTCTTCACTTCGAAGTTGACTCTGAGAATCGTTCTCAATTACGACCCGTCCAACGGAGGGATTTCCCGCACATGTTCAGGTTCTGGCCGTCGGTCCTGCTGGTGTCCGTGCTGCTCGGAGTGCTCCTGGTCCCGCTGGCTGCCCGGGCGAACGACCGGCACTTCTCCTACACCTACGAGTCGGCGGTGCTCGCCCCGGGGGAGAAGGAGCTCGAGGTCTGGACGACCGGCCGCGCCGGCCGCGACACCCGGTACACGCGCTTCGACGAGCGCCTCGAGTTCGAGATCGGCCTGGTCCCCGGCCTGCAGACGTCGTTCTACCTGAACCTCACCACCATCGGTCAGGAGGCGTCCGGCGAGCTGGCGAAGAGCGTCGAGCTCAGTGTGAGCAACGAGTGGAAGTGGAAGCTCCTCGACTCGTCGCTCGATGCGGTCGGCCTGGCGCTCTACTTCGAGGCCACGGGAGCCGTGGACGCGCTGGAGCTGGAGGGCAAGCTGATCGTCGACAAGCGGATCGGCAATCTGCTGCTGGCGGCGAACTTTGTGGCCGAGCACGAGTGGGAGTACGGGATCGGCCAGACCGAGAAGGACCTCCACCTCGACGGGTACCTCGCGGCGGCCTGGTTCTTCACCTCCCGCTTCTCCCTGGGGATCGAGGCGTGGAACGCGAACATCATCTCCGAGGGCGTCTGGGAGCACTCGGCGTTCTTCCTCGGGCCGGTGGCCTCCTACTCCGGGGACGGGTGGTGGGTGACGTTTACCGTTCTGCCCCAGCTGCCGGCCTTCAAGCCGTCCGAAGGTGGGGGAACGTACGTCTTCACCGACTACGAGCGGTTCCAGGCGCGGCTGCTGTTCTCCTGGCACATCTAGCGCGGTGCTAATCTCCAGGCCGTGCTCGGCCGTCTTCTCTCCCTGGTGCTCGGTCTCGCGGTGGTGGCCTTCGTCGCCTACTGGACGCTGAACCATCTGGCCGGGGCGGATCGACTGGACCCCGAGGGTCGCTCGCAGCCGAAGGCGATGCTCGACCACACCCGGGAAGCGACCCAGCGCATCGAGCGAGACGCCGAGCAGCGGATGCGCGACACCGAGCGGAAGATGGACGAGGCCCGCTGAGACGGGCCCCGGAAGCGCCCGGCCCCTTACGCCTTTCCTGGCTTCTCGTACGAGACCGTCACCACGGTTCCGATGCCGCCACGGACGAACCAGTCGCCCACCACGGTGAGCTTGCGGGGCGAGAGCGCGGCGACGAGGTCGTCCCGGATGCGGTTGGTCACCGCCTCGTGGAACGCGCCCTCGTTCCGGTAGCTCCAGAAGTAGAGCTTCAGGCTCTTCAGCTCGACGCACCTCTGGTCCGGGACGTACCGAATCTTGAAGTGCGCGAAGTCCGGCTGCCCGGTGAGTGGACAGAGGCAGGTGAACTCCGGCACGTCGAAGGCGATCTCGTAGTCGCGGTCCGGAGAAGGGTTGGGAAAGGTCTCCAGGGTCTTGGTCGGTCCTGCCATGCGCCTGGCAATAGCACCGCGGACGGCCTGGCGCCGAATCAGCCCAGGTCGGCGAAGCTGCCGAGGGTGATTCCCGCCTCGACGAGTGCGCGGCGGGCGGCGGCGGAGGTCAGGGTGGCGAGCTCCACCGCCCGCTGCAGGGCGTAGCTGGTGCGGGTCTCGCGGGGGGGATACCCTGGGTGGCACATCAGCTCGGTGGTGCCCTCCGGGAGGAGGGCCACGGTGCCGGCGAAGCGCTGCTCGGTCCAGTAGGCCTCGCCGCCCGCCTCGCCCACGAAGTGGTCGGTGGTGCGGATGCCGGCGCGGCGGAGCTCGCTCCGCATCGTCTCGTCGAGGGCACGGACCGGCAGCCCGCGCGCGGCAGCCACCAGGGCCAGCCCCCGGAGCACCGCCGGGAAGCGATGGAGATGCCGGTGCACGTCGACGTGCGTGGGCCGGCTGCCCAGCAGGGACTCGGCCCGGGCGAGCTGCGCCTCGACCTCCTCGGCGACGAGGTCGGGCGGGAGTGACCCCACCAGCCCCTCGTCGAAGGCGCCCGCCCGGAGCGACGCCGCCGGGAACCCGGAGGACACCGGCGCTCCCCGCGAGAGATTCAGGTGGAGGCCGATGGGCAGCCCCTGGGCGAGCCTGGCCCCGTGAGAGGAGTGCGGGAGGTTGACCATCAGCGTGGACGAGCTCACCACCCCGCTGCGCATCGCGAGCACGATGCCCTCGCTCACCGCCGGGTCGTAGCCGAGGTCGTCGGCGTTGACGATCAGCCGCCGGGCCGGGGCGCTCACGGACGGCACTCCGCGATGTACCGCGGGGCCTGCTCGGGGAAGCGGTCGGCGAGCTCCTTCTTCAGCGCCTCGGCCTCGGGGCCGCGCTTGTTCTGGGCCAGCAGGGCGCACAGCGCCCCCAGCGGCCGCGGGTCGCTGGGGGCGAGCCGATCGGCGGTGCGGTACTCGGACTCGGCGGCGGCGAAGTCGCCCTGCTGGGTGAGCGCTGCGCCCAGGTAGTAGTGCGCCTTGGCGAGGTTGGGCGACCGGTTCAGCGCGGCCCGGAGGAGCCGCATCGCGTCCGCCGACTGGTTCTGCCGCAGCTTCACGAAACCCAGCTCGGCCGCGGCGCCCGCGTGGAACCGGTGCCTGAGCACCGCGTTGAGGACACCTGAGGCCTCGTCGAGCCGGCCGGCCTGGCTGAGCAGCTCGCCCCGGCGCACGGCGATCTCCCGGTCGTTGGGGGCCTTCCTGCTCGCCGAGGTCAGTGACTCGAGCATCCCCGCCGCATCGCCCTGCAGCCGGCGCAGGTCGGCACGGAGCAGGTCCGGGCGCGGATCGTCCGGCGCCAGCCCGATGGCGCGGTCGATGGCCGCGTCCGCCCGCTTCCCCAGCCGGAGCCCGACGCACGCGCGGGCCTCCTGCAGCGCAGCCTCGAGCGACTTGGGGAAACGCCGGGCGAACGCCTGGGTGACGGCCAGCGCCCCCTCCAGGTCCGGGCTCTGCAGGGCCAGCTCCCCCGCGCGGCGCAGGTCGGTCTCGCTCGCGCTCGGATCCTCGGCGAGCGCGGTCAGCTGGCGGATGCGGTCCCCCGGAGTGGAGGCCTTCTCTGCGAGCTGGAGCCGGTCCGCCACCGTGCGCTCCGGGCGGTTCACCAGGGCGATCGCCCCGGCCACCACCACCAGACCCAGGACCACCGGACCCAGCACCTCCACCCGGAATAGGCTCTGCCTCGCCCAGTCCGCCCAGCGCTGCCAGGAGGATGGACCAGAGGGGACCTCGGGCTTGGTCACCTTCCTCGGTGGGCGGCTCTCCTCCCGGGGCGGGAGCAGGTCGATGGCGGTGTCGTGGGGCGACCGGGTGGGGGTCGACGGGTCTGCCAGCCGCGCGCGGCGGAGGGCGATGCGCTTGGGGTCCTCCTCGGCGGGGAAGACTGCGCTGACGTACGCCGAGACCTCCTCAGGTGTGGCCACCCGCGCCGGCCCGCCCACCGACTCGATGGCGGCGATGAACTCGTGCAGCGACGGGAAGCGCCGGGCCGGGTCCTTCGAGAGCGCGGTGAGGCAGACCAGCTCGAGGGCCAGTGGCACCGAGGGATCGAACTCCGTCGGCCGCCGCGGCCGACCCTCGGCGATGCGGTTCAGCACCTCCTCGGTGTTGAGACCGGTGAAGGGTCGCCGCCCACAGAGCTGCTCGTAGAGCATCACCCCGGCGGCGAAGAGGTCGGCGCGGTGGTCCACGTCCTGGCCGGCGATCATCTCCGGGGACATGTAGAAGAACTTGCCCTTCAGCGTTCCGGGCTCGGTGCCCCCGGGCACCGCGGCTGACTTGGCGATCCCGAAGTCGATGACCTTCACCTCGCCGGTGACGCTGACGTGGATGTTGTCCGGGGTGAAGTCGCGATGGACGATCTGCAGCTCACGGCCCTTGCTGTCCACCGCACGGTGCGCGGCGTCCAGCCCCCGGCAGGCCTCGGTGAGGACCCGCAGGGTGACGCCCAGCGGGACGCGGCGGCCCGACTGCGCCGCGGTCTGACGAAGCTCGGCGAAGCTGTGCCCCTCGAGCAGCTCCATGGCGATGAACGGCTCGGCCTGGACGTTGCCCAGGTCGAGGATGCGCACCACGTTCGGATGGGCGATCTGCCGGGTGATCTCCGCCTCGTTGAGGAACATCCGGACGATGGCCGCGTCGGTGGTCAGGTGAGGGAGGAGCCGTTTCACCGCCACCGCCGGCCCGAACCGTCCGTCCGGCTGGAGGGCCCGCCCGAGATACACCTCGGCCATGCCGCCCGTCGCGATGCGCGACGTCAGTCGGTACCGGCCGAACCAGGACGAGCTCGTGCTCAGGGTCAACGGTGTCGGAAGTCTACACCGTCGACGTGGCCCGCCCCCCTCGAGTCATGGAGTCAGAGGGCGATGCCGAGGCCGATCCACGGCCCCTGGTACCGCTCGGTGTGGGGGACCCCGTCCACGAGGCCCCGGTCGTCGAGGTAGGTCCAGTGGTAGCCGCCACGGAGCGCGAAGTGGTCCCAACCGATGCTCGCCCCGGCGAAGGCGTCGAACTCCACGAAGGGGGTGGGCGTGTAGCTCACCTGACCCTCGATGCCCAGCGGACCGATCAGCCCCAGCGCGACCGAGACGCCCACCGAGGGCCCGATGCGGGACAGGTCCGGAGCGAACGCGCCGCTGCCACCGAGGTGCAGGCGGAGCCGGCCCAGCGGTCCGCTGAGCAGCGCATAGGTCGCGTGCAGGTGGACGACGTTGACGTTGTCCGTGCCGAGGCCGGTGAGCGAGTCCAGGTAGAAGCCGTTCCACTGCGCCAGCACGCCCCAGTGCTCGCCCTCGACGCCGAGTCCCAGGCCGAAGGCGCTGCCCTTCGACTCGACGTGCTGGCCGTAGCCGGTGATGCTGAAGATGGTGCGCTTCACCGAGCGCTCCGGGACGAGCGGGAGCCCATCCTCGTCGACCGGCGGACCCGGGGGTGGGGGCGGGTAGTTGCCCGGCGGGTAGACGCCGGGCGGATACCCGGGGGCGACGTAGGTCCCGTAGGGCGCGACGACGGTGGGCGGGCCCACGGGCACGGGCTCGGTCCACCACGGGTCCCACAGCCAGCCGCGGTAGCCGAATCCCCACCCGTAGACGTAAGCGGGCGGCACGGGCCGCACGACGGGAGGGCCGCGCGGGACCCATCCACCCCCGGCGTTGCCGCCCGAGCCAGGGGAGGGGGTCACGGGGTGAGGCGCAGAGCTCGGAGGCGCGGTGCGCATCCCGAAGCGTCCCTGCGCGAGCGCCGGGGCACTGCCCAGGAGGACGCCGAGGAGCAGCGGGAGCAGTCGAGTTCGAGAGGACATCCTGAGCACCCGGGAGAGTGGCCGGCCGCCGGGGGAACGTGTGTCTGACGCAGCGGCGTTTCACGGGATTCATCGGGGAGTCGGGGCTGCCGGACCTGGGTAGGGTGCGCAGCTTTCCTCGCGTATGACTGCCCTGGAGCGGCTCCGGCGGACGGGGGCCCAGGTCATTCCTTCTTGCCCGAGCGCGAGGTCCCGTCCGACGTTCCCCGGCCGGCGAGCAGCTCCGGCACGGACGCGGGCATCGACGCCAGGTGCACCTCGTTCTGGGGGTAGTCGATGCCGGCCTCGCCCAGGACCCGACTGATCGCGGTGCGCAGCTCGCTCGCCACCCGGTCACGGATCTCCTCCGGCGTCCATATCTGAAGCTGGAAGTTCAGCGCGCTGTTCCCGAAGCCGGCGAAGAGCGCGAGCGGCTCGGGAGCTTTCAGCACCTCGGGATGCGTCCCGGCGACCTGGAGCAGCAGCTCCTGGACGCGCTCGGCCGAGGTCCCCTCGGCAACGCTCACGTTGATGTCGGTCCGGCGCCGTTTATCGGAGAGCGTCCAGTTGGTCACCTCGTTGGAGATGAGGTGCGCGTTGGGGACCACCACCTCGGAACCCTGCTCGGTGAAGACCGTGCTCGAGCGGATCCCGATCCGCCGCACGATTCCCTCCACCTCCCCCACCTGGATGACGTCGCCCACCTGCACCGGGCGCTCGTAGAGGAGGATCAGTCCGGACACGAAGTTGTTGACCACGTCCTGAAGACCGAAGCCGATGCCCACCCCGAGGGTGCCGACGAGGACCGTGAGGCGGGTCAGCTCCGTCCCCGAGGCGAGAACGGCGAGCACCGTGCCCACGGCGATCACGGCGTAGGTCGCGGTCCGGGCGATGGCGGTGTGCACTCCACGGCCCAGGCCGCGGGTCTTCAGCCCCTCGTCGAGGACGAACCCCACCAGCCGCCCGAGCAGGACCGAAATCCACAGGGTGGCGACGAACGCCAGCACGTCGCCGAGCGACAGATCGAGCGAGCCCATGCGAGCGCGCCAGGAGACGACCCGCTGCGCTGTGTCCCAGAGCGGTGTATCGATGCGGAAGAGCCGGGCGGTGGCAAAGAGCCAGAGCAGGCCGACGGCCCAGCGGAGGTAGCGCGTTCCGCGCGTCTGGAACAGCTCGGCGTTGCCGGCGATCAGCGGCCTGCGACTCACAGTGGGGTTGCGGAGCACGACGATCAACAGACCCTCGAGGACCTGGAGGACTCCGGAGAGCAGGAGCAGCACCGCGCCGCTGTACAGCGTGCCGTTGACCAGCAACCGCGCGAGCGCCACGTTGCCGACGAGATTGGCCACCACCGAGCCGAGGAGAAGGCCCGTCCCGGCGATCAGCGCCGCCCGGAGGAGCGGCCGCCAGCGCTTCGACGCAATCTCCGCCTCCCAGCCGCGCCGGCGAAGCTCCCCCACCAAAACCGCGGTCGCCGCGAGACTGACGGCTAGCATGATCGCTCGCCGCAGCAGCGACAGGTCGGGCGCGAGGGTGGAGACGATGTGGATGGCGACGATGAACCCGAGGGCGTAGGCCGATCGCCGGGCCCGCGCCGGGATGATGTTTTGCCCTGCGGCGAAGAAGGCCACCAGCATTCCCAGGAGGAGGACCTGGGAGACGATCACCGGGCGGGTCTGGAGCCAGACCATGGCGACGGTGAGGGTCAGGAGCAAGGCCGCAGCGAGGGGGTGCCGGAGCACGTCGATCGCGGTCGCGATGCTGGGGTCGCTGGCCGTCTCCGCTTTGAGCCGCGCCCGTCCCCGCCAGAGAACGATGGTGAGGAGCACCAGGAGGCCGGCGAGCACCAGGACTCGCTCGTTGTGGCTCCCGACGAAGTCCTTCAGTGCGGTGGCATGTTTGCGAAGCGTCTGGAGGATCTGCTGCCGGACCTTCTCCACCTGCGTCGGGCGGGAGAGCAGCTTCCGGAACGGGACACTCTCCACCTCGAAGAGCTGCTCGGCCTGGAGCGCCTCCGCCTGGGCCACGCTGGCCAGGGCGTCGGCGATGCGCATCCGGGTCGTGGCCACCTGGTTCTGCGTGGCCAGCAGCTGACCGAGCTGAGTCCGCGCCTGTGTGGTCGTCGCGGTGATGGAGGCGCGCAGCGCGGCGATGCGCTCCAGGACAGGAGGGGGGGCCCCGTCTTGGCGGGCCTGAGCTTCGGTGAGCGACCAGACCTCGTCCATGCGCTGGAGCTCTTGCCTGTTCTCGTAGACGGCGCGCACGGCGGACTCGAGCCCGTCCTCCCAGCTGGCGAGGGTATCGTCGGCTCGCTGCAGCACCGGGCGGACGTCGGCCAAGTCCTGCTTCGGCGGCGGTGGGGCCTTTCCGGCCAGTGGATCGATGCTCGACACCACTGTGGGGAGCCCCTGCTGGACCTCCTCGATCAGCTGGTCGTCGGCCAGCGGCTTCGCCATCGCCTTGAGGACGCCGTGGGCCTTCTCGGCGGAGCGGAGGACCTCCGGGAGCAAGATCGCCGCGGGCCCGGCATCGCGCACCTCGGGCACCGAAGCGGGTTCGGGCGCCGGCGACGCAGCTTCTGGCCCGAGCGGCCACTGGAGCAAGACGGCGAGGAGGACGGTCCGCATTGGCGGCCGAGACTAGCGCGCGCCCTGGAGGGCGCTAGCTGGATGAGCGATCAGCCCTCGCTCGGGATTGCAGCAGCGGGCGGCGCGACCACCGGGTAGGCCTCGCCGTCGATCAGGCCTGTCTGCAGCGACAGCGGGTCCACCCCCTCGAGGCAGCCCACGTTCACCCCGTAGAGATCCGGGGCCACGCGCGGGCGGTGGAAGGTGTAGATGCCGCAGACCTTGCAGAAGTAGTGCTTCGCCACCCGGGTGTTGAACTGGTACAGCGACAGGAACTCCTCGCCGGAGAGCAGCCGGAAGCTCTCTGCGGAGACGCGCGTCATCACCGCCGCCCGGCGCTTGCAGAGCGAGCAGTTGCACCGCGCCGCGGGCGAGAGCGTCGACCTGACCTCGAACTGAACCCTCCCGCAGTGGCACGCGCCGCGATGGGTCTGCATCTCGCCCTGCATGGAAGCCTCCGCGTTTGTCGCCGCACCTCTGCGGGCGCCGCGCATCTTCGGGTCGTCGTCGCGACGAGTCCACCGACACGGAGACCAGACCCCCCGAGGCCAGCAGCAGTCAGCTCGGAGACCACCCGGCGAGCGTCTCGACGATGCGCGCCGCGCCGAGGTCGGCCGGCACCGGTGCGCGCAGGCGGTTCACCCAGGTGACGGCGAATCCCTGCAGCAGCGCGCCCCGGGCGTCGAACGGCGAGCCTGCGACGTAGGCGACCTCGGCCGGTTCCGAACCGAGACGCTCACAGGCGAGCCGGTAGGGCGCAGGGTCGGGCTTGTAGGCGCCGGCGGCCTCGGCGGTCACCACGGCGCTGAAGGGCACGCCCACGCAGCCGGCCGCGCGCCGCCCCAGCGGCTCGGAGCAGTTGGTCACCGCCGCGGTCGGCAGGGGGAGCGAGCCGAGCACCGGCCTCACGTCGGACCACGGACGCAGCGTGTCCCAGCGCCGCTCGAGCCTCATCGCGGCTTCTGGCAGCAGGCCCACCGACTCCGCGGCCTCGGCCACCAGATCCAGGTACGGACGGTAGGTGCCCGCCGTCGAGGTGAGCGCGAGGTAACGCTGCCTCCAGGGCCGGCCGAGCGCCCCGGCGCCCAGCTCCTCCGCCACCGCGTCCCAGACCGACCAGCTGTCGAGCAGCGCCGAGAGCAGGTCGAAGCAGACGGCGCGCACGCTCACTGGTAGCCCTTGGCCTGCAGGGTGAAGAGGTGGGCGTACCGGCCATCGAGCGCCATCAGCTCCTCGTGCGTGCCCTGCTCGACGATCCGGCCCTGCTCGATGACCACGATCCGATCCGCCAGGCGCACCGTGGAGAACCGGTGCGAGATCAGGAGGGTGGTGCGCCCGCGCGCGAGCTGGCGGAAGCGCTCGAAGATGGCGTGCTCGGCCTCGGCGTCGAGCGCGGCGGTCGGCTCGTCGAGGACCAGGATGTCCGCCTCCTCGCGCATGAAGGCCCGGGCGAGCGCCACCTTCTGCCACTGGCCGCCCGAGAGCTCGGTGCCGTCCTTGAACCAGCGCCCGAGCGGCGTCTCCAGCCCGGCCGGCAGCGTCCGCAGCACCTCGTCCGCTCCGCCCCGGCCGACCGCGCGCTCGAGCCGCTCCGCGTCCTCGGCGTGCTCGACGCTGCCGAACCCGACGTTCTCGCGGAACCGGAACTGGTACTGGTTGAAGTCCTGGAAGATGACGCCGATGCGCCGGCGGAGCGTCTCCTCGTCCCAGGTGCGCAGGTCCCGGCCGTCGAGGAGGATGCGGCCCTCGGTGGGCTCGTACAGCCGGGTCAGCAGCTTGATGAAGGTGGTCTTCCCCGCGCCGTTCTGCCCGACCAGCGCCAGGCTCTGCCCGCGGGGGATGAAGAGCGACACGTTCCGCAGCGCCCAGCCCTCGGCGCCCGGGTAGCGGAAGCCCACGTCTTCGAAGCGAACGCCCTCTTCCTGCCCGGAAGGAAGCGCGGCGAGCTCGGGCGGAGGCGCCGGACGCCCGGTGGGGATGGCCAGGTACTCGAAGAGGTTCGACATGTAGAGGTTGTCCTCGTACATGCCGCCGATCGCGGTGAGGATGCTCTGGAACGCCTGCTGCCCCTGCCGGAAGGCGACGATGTAGAGCGTCATCAGGCCCAGGGTCAGCCGGCCCGCCGCGGTGGCCACCGCCATGAGCGCGTAGCAGACGTAGAAGGCGCCGGTGCCCACCAGGCCCAGCGCCGTGCCCCACCCGGCGCGCTGCACCGCGAGCTTCCGGTCCTCGAGGAAGAAGCGCTCTCCCATCGAGCGGTAGCGGTCCAGCAGCACCGGGCCCAGGCCGAAGAGCTTCACCTCCTTGGCGTGCTCGTCGTTGGCCAGCACGTACTCGAGGTACATGAGCCGCCGGCTCTCCGGACTGCGCCAGTTGCGGACCCGGAAGGCGAGCGCGCTGAAGCGCATCTCGGCCACCGTCGCAGGGATGGCGGCGACCACCAGCCCGAGCACCGCCCAGCCCGAGAAGCGGATCAGCAGCGCGACGTAGCCGGCAAGGGTGAGGACGTTCTGGACCAGCTGGAAGGACTCGGTGACCACCGAGATGGGCCGGCTCGAGGCCTCGCGGCGCGCTCGGGTGAGCCGGTCGTAGAAGTCCGGGTCCTCGAAGTGGCGCAGATCGAGCGAGAGCGCCTTCTCCAGGATCCGCTCGTTGATGGTCAGACCGAGCCGGGCGCCGAGCAGCTGGCGGATGAGGCCCAGCCCGCGGAGGGCGAACGCCTGCAGGGCGACCACGCCCAGCTCGATGAGCACCCAGCGGAGCGTGCGGGGTCCGTCGTGGGCGACCACCGAGTCCATGATCTCCTTGCCCACGTAGGCGACCGCGAGCGGGACCACCGCCGAGACCAGGGTCATCGCCCCCAGGGCGAGCGTCAGGCGCGGCGAGGCGGACCAGACCAGGGCCAGCGTGGCCCGGGTGTGCTGGAAGCTCTCGCGGAGAATGGAGAGCCGGAATCGGGTGACGTCCTCGGCCACGGAAGGAGTGCGCTAACCCGGGCGGTCGGATGCCGCAAGCGGCGGGTCGGCACCGGAGGCGAAGACGTCTGGAACCCCCTGGCCTCCCGCCTCAGCTTCTGCCGGCAGGGACCGGTGCCGTCCCGACCGCGACCACCCGGCCGCGTTCGTCCTGGACGAAGGCCACGACCCGCAGCTGGTCCCGCTTCCAGCCGGGGGAGACTCCGAGCCGCAGATGGTGCTCGGAAGCGACCGGCCCCTCGTCGACCAGGAGCCGGGCCACCGGCGCGTGGGCGAGCGTGAGGCCGCGGTTCTCTCCGCGCTCCACCTTGCTCGCCAGCCGGTCCTCGGACAGCGCCACCATCAGCCGTCCCGACAGACCTGCCGGCGGACGCACCACCACGTCCAGCCCCGGACGGGCGCTGGTCACCAGCACCTCGAGCCGCGCCTTGGCGCGCGCCGCCGCCTTCTCCACCCCGCGCCGGAGACCCGCCGAGGACGCCACCCCGGACACCCACCCGTCGACGATCATCTGCGGCGTGTACAGCCCCTCACCGCCGAGGGTCCGCGCGTATTCCTCCTGCCGCGCGGTGAAGTCGGGCGACGAGAACGGGTCGGCCCAGCCGAGCTGGTTCCAGTAGTCCACGTGCAGCTCGAGCGGGATGACCTCGGCGGTCTTGAACATGGCGTCACGGGCGAGCGCGGCGAGCGCCGCATCCGCGGGCGGGCAGGAGGAGCACCCCTCCGAGGTGAAGAGCTCCACAAGGACGGGGGGACGAGGCTCGGCGGTGGCGAGCGCAGGACCGAGGACGGCGAGGGCGAGAAGAGAACGCATGGATGAGCTCAGGGGACGTGACTCCGGGTCGACAGCGCGCGCCGGAGCGGGATGGCGAGCAGGGCCAGCGCCAGCCAGGGAAGAACGTGGAAGCCCATGAGGTGCGGCGCGCTGCCGTCGGTGCAATGCCAGTGAAGCGCGAAGAGGCCGGTCGCCGCCGCGGAGAGCGCCAGGGCCACCGTCCTCGCCGCATCGAGCGCCATGCCCCGCAGGAGCGCCAGCCCCACCGCCAGCGGGATCACCGCGGTGAGCACCACGGTGACCAGGCACGGCAGCGCCGCCCGGGTCGTGGTGGCGGTGTGGACGCCGTTGCCGGAGAGGACGAGCAGGAGCGGCACGATGGGCACGAGCAGCAGCATCCAGCGTGGCTTTCGGCGCCCGGGCGCGAGCGCCAGCACGCTCCCCAGGGTCACCACCGCGAGGAGGACCGCGCCGACCACGGCCAGCGCCATGTGGTGCGCCATCGGCGAGCTCCAGTTGTGGGCGCCGAGGGCCGCCGCGACCACGAAGGCGAGCACGGCCTGTAGCAGGGCAATCCGTCCCGCGTCGCGGGTCCACGGCCGCACCGCCGTGGCGCGGAGCGCCTCCAGGGCACGGCGGCGGATCGCCTCGAGGGAGGGGGGCGGTGCGGCATCCTGCACCTGCTCCTCCGGGAGCATCGGGCTGCACCGAGGGCATCCGCGTGCGTGGGCGCGGGCCGCGTCGTCCAGCCGATCCGAGGTGAGCGCGTCGAGGAAGCGGTCGCAGTCGCTCATGCGGACTCCCTCTCCGAGGCGAGCAGCACCCGAAGGCGCTCGTAGCCGCGGTGGGCGCGCACCTTCACCGCGGTCTCGGTCACCCCGAGCAGCTCGGCGATCTCCTTGAACGAGAACCCCTCGAATCGGTGGAGCACGATGGCCTCCCGCTGGGAGTCGGGCAGCTTCGCCAGTGCCTTCTCCACCGTGCGCGACAGCCCTGGGTCCGGAAGCGGGGCCGGATCGGCGGGTGTTTCGGGCAGCTCGTCGGCCGGGAGCGGCTCCTCGCGGCGGTGTCGCCGCAGGTGGTCCCGCGCGGCGTTGACCGCCACCGTGTAGAGCCACGGCCGGAAGGGAGCCCCGCGCTCGTACCGGCCCCGGGCGCGGACGATGGAGAGGAACGTCGTCTGAAGAACGTCGTCCGCAGCAGCGCCGACCATCCGGCGCAGCGCTCCCTGGAGGCGGCCGGCATGCCGCGTGAACAGCTCCGAAAAGGCCTGTTCCTCTCCCTGGACGAATCGCTCCATCAGCTGCTCATCGGTCTCGGTGCTTCCCGAGGGAGTACGCACGAGGGGCGGAACGGGTTTCACCAGGGCCCCGGGCTTACCACGCGTGCCCCGTTCGGCCGGTTGTTGCTCCCCGGCGAACGGTGGATTCCAGGGCGCTCCAGGTTGCGGCCGGGCCGGGAAGGATGAAGGTGAAGGCTCCGAGGAGCCCCCCGATGCCCACCCCCCGACCCGTCACCCGCCTCATCCAGGCCCACACTCAGGAAGAGGGAGGCGGCTTCGTCGTCCGCCGTCCGTTCCCCGCGCCCGGCCTGGTGCAGATCGATCCCTTCCTCCTCCTCGACGAGATGGGTCCCGTGGAGTACCGGCCGGGAGAGGCGGTGGGCGCGCCGGATCACCCCCACCGCGGCTTCGAGACGGTCACCTACGCACTCGAGGGTGACTTCGAGCACGAGGATTCGGCCGGTCACCGGGGCCACATCGGACCCGGCGACGTGCAGTGGATGACCGCCGGCGCGGGAGTGGTGCACTCGGAGCTGCCCGCTCCGCGCATTCGCGAGGAGGGCGGCCGGGTCCACGGGTTCCAGATCTGGGTGAACCTACCCCGGCGCGACAAGATGATGCCGCCGCGCTACCAGGAGATCCCCAGCGCCCGGCTGCCCGAGCGCGCCACCGAGGACGGCCTGGCCAGGGTCCGGCTCCTCGCCGGCGAGGCGCTGGGCGGCAAGGCGGTCATCGAGACCCGGACCCCGGTCCTGCTGCAGGACTGGACGCTCTTGCCCGGTGCGCGGGTGGAGGTTCCGGTCCCGGCAGACCACCAGGTGTTCGCCTACGTGTTTGGCGGCACGCTGCGCGCCGGCCCCGAGGGGCGGGAAGTGCGCGACGGACAGGCGGCACTGTTCGGAGAGGGTGATGCCGTCCGGCTCTCGGTCCCCGGCGAGGCGAAGGCTCCGGCGCGGCTGCTCCTCCTCGGCGGCGTGCCGTTGCGGGAGCCAGTGGCCCGCTACGGCCCGTTCGTCATGAACAGCCCGGAGGAGATCCACCAGGCCATCGTGGACTTCCAGGCGGGGCGCCTGGGCGCGATCGATCGCTGAGCGCACTGCCCCCCGCTCCCAGGGGAGCCGGGGTCACTTCGCCGGTGGGGGCGCTTTGGCGGGCTCGACCGGGGCCGGCGCTCCGGCCGGTGCGGAGGTGGCGCTGGCCGTCGCTGCCTCGGCCCGGCGCCTGGCGTCCGCCTCGGCCTCGGTGCGCATCGCGGCGAGTCCCTTCTCGAAGTCCTTGCCGATCATCGCGTCCATGTCCGCGAACAGCGTGAAGGCCTTGCCGAGGAAGTTGTTGGTGCCGCTCATCACCCAGCTGACCTGCGTCCCGCCCGACTCGGGGCGGAAGCTGAACTCGGTCTGGCTGACGCCGGGCATCGGCTTGATGAACTCGAGCCGGATGCCGACCTCCTGTGCCGGCCGGCTCTCGGTGATGCGCATGTTCCCCTCGCCGACCTTGGCGTTCCCGGTCCAGGCATAGGTGGCGCCGACGCCCGAGGGCGGACCGCCGTAGGTGGTCTTCATCGTCGGGTCGAGCTTGGCCCAGGGCGACCAGCGGTCCCAGGCGTGGAAGTCGTTGACCAGTCCGAACACCACGTCCGGCGGCGCGGCGATGCGGGTGCTCCGCTCCACGCGGTAAGTCGAAGGGCGGGTGGCGATGACCACCAGCAGGACGACGATCAGAGCGGCGAAGCCGATGAGCACCTTGCGGAGCATGGCGATGCACCTCCACCCGCCGTGCCCGATGGGCGCCGGGGGCCACCGATCCCGCCTAGCACGGGCCGGGTCCCGGCCGCAGCCCACAGTCCGCGAGCTGCCCGGCCTCGTGGGCGAGAGGTGGTGCAGATGGCCCACGCTTCCCTGCGCGCACAGGGGGCGGCCACCGATGAAGCTCAGCGGCGCTTGAGGACCGGCAGTGGCGCCGGGCCGGCGAGCTCGGTTGCGCCCTTCATCGCCTCGGCCACCTTCGCCCGGGCGGCCAGCGCGGCGAGCCGGGCCTTGCCGAACATCGCCGGCATGGTCTTGAGCGCGGCATGCTCCTCCGGCGTGTACTTCTCGAAGGCGAACTTCACCGAGTCCGACGGCAACCGGAGGTCCCACACCAGCCCCAGCGCCGACAGCGCCTTCAGCACGTAGAAGCTCGCGTCCACCTCCCACCAGAACCAGCCCTGGTTGGCGGTGTTCTGGTGGTAGTGGTGGTTGTTGTGCCAGCCCTCGCCGCAGGTCACCAGCGCGAGGAGGAAGTTGTTCCGGCTGGTGTCGGTGGTCTTGTACCGGCGCGAGCCGAACACGTGGCTGAGCGAGTTGATGGTGAAGGTGCCGTGCCAGAGCAGCACCGTGCTCACGAAGAAGCCCCACACCAGCAGCGGGAAGCCGCCGATGAGGAACGTCGCCACGCCCAGGAGCGTGGGCGGGAGCAGGTAGAAGCGGTTCAAGAACCGCAGCTCGGGGAAGCGGGCGAAGTCGCGGATCGCCTCCTCACGGGTCTCGGTGTACCGGTCGGAGAGGATCCACCCCACGTGGCTCCACCAGAAGCCATCCTGGAGCGGCGAGTGCAGATCCGTCGGCTGGTCCGACTCGCGGTGGTGGTGCCGGTGGTTCGCCGCCCACCACAGCACGCCCTTCTGGGCCGAGGTCTCGGCGGCGAACGCGAGCAGGAACTGGAACACCCGCGACGTCTTGAAGGAGCGGTGGGCGAAGTACCGGTGGTAGCCGGAGGTCACCGCCCACATGCGCACGTAGTAGAGCGCCACCGCCCAGACCACGTAGGACCAGTGGAAGGCCACGAAGAACGGGGCGACCAGGGCAAAGACGTGGACGGCGAAGAACGGGGTCGAGGTGACCCAGTTGATGCGGTGCTCCCGGGCGGGTGCGGCGGCGTTCGACATCGAGTCCTCTGGCGAGAGTGCGAGGAGCAGGATGGGCCCCCCCTGTCAGGGCTCTGTCAGGACGCCGCAGATTTCCCGAGCGATGCCAGCCATTCCTGAAAGCCTGGCTCGCCCGCCAGAGGAGCGAGGTCCGGGTCGCTGGCGGCAGCTTCACGGTCGGAGTAGCCCAGCTCACGCGCGCGGACCAGGAGGGCGATGGCCCGGCGGACGTCCCCGGCGCGTGCATAGGCGCAGGCGACCTCATAGGCCCGGGCCGCGGTGGGCCGGCGGGCCAGGGACTCCTCCCCGAAGCGTGCCGCCTCCGAGTATGCGCCCCGGAGGAACGCGACCCGCTCCGCGCGCTCGTAGGCCGTCGCCAGGTCCACTCCCGGCAGACCGGCCGCCGCGGCCAGGTGCCCCTGCCGGATGAGCGCCCCGGCCCACTCGTGGAGGATGGTGGGGTCCCGGGTGTGGCGCGCGGCCTGTTCCCAGAGCGGGATGGCCCGCGCGTCGTCTCCGATGAGGCTGAAGGCGGCGGCGACGGCCTGTGGCTCGACCGGGCGACCCTGGACCTGGCTGAACTCGTCCAGCGCGCGCCGCCCCTCACCCTCCTTCAGCGCCACCCAGCCCAGCAGGTGGTGGATGCGCGAGCGGAGGGCGACGGAGAGCTCACCGCCAAGCAGGCCCGATGCCAGCGCGCGGGCGGCGTCCAGCTTTCCCGCCCGGAAGAGCGCCTCGGCTTCCTGGAGCTGCGGCGGCGCCGGCCCGTCGGGCTCGGTCCGCCAGAACGCGACCAGCGCCTGGAAGTTCTGGAAGCCGAACAGCAGGAGGAAGACCAGCAGCACCGGGTCGCCGCCGCCTGACCGGTAGAGCAGGAAGGCGAGCCCGGCGCAGGTGAGAACCCCGATCCCCAGCGCCGCGACCACTCCGCCCCGGCCGAAGATGCGGCCGAGCACCGCCCGGCTGATCCGCCCCCCGTCCATCGGCAGGATGGGGAGCAGGTTCAGGACGGCCCAGCCGGCGTTCGCCCATGCGGCGAGCTGGAGTCCCCTGTTGACCGCGTCCCCCGAGGGGAAGGCGTGCGACGCCCGCCAGCAGAGCAAGCCGAGGCTGGCCCCGAACAGGGGCCCGGCGAGCGTGCAGACCACGTCCTTCCCCCAGCTGAGCGGGGCGTCGGTGGCCGGGGTGGTGAGCCCCCCGAACATCACCAGCTGGACCGTCGATCGGTAGCCGAAGGCCCGGAAAGCGAGGGCGTGCCCCAGCTCGTGAACCAGGACCGAGACGAACACCACCACGATCCAGGTGACGACCAGCGTCCCCTTGGCGGCCGGGGAGGCGTCGGGGCCGAGATTCTGCGCGCCCCACAGGCCGAACATCAGGCCCACCAGGAAGTGGGCCGGATGAACCAGCACGGAGATGGAGCCGAGGCGGAAGCGAAGCACGGCCCCGTCACCTAACACCCCGGACGGGGGTCCTGCGCGGGAGAAGGGGGTCGTGCTATGCGGCGGGCCGATTCGAATGCTGCGGCTCGGCCCCTACCCACTGAGGAACCCCTGGGTGCTCGCCCCCATGGCGGGGGTGAGCGAGCAGCCCTTCCGCGTCCTCGCCTTCCGGATGGGGGCGGCCCTGTGCCCCACCGAGCTGGTGAGCGCGCAGGGCCTGATGCGCGCCAACGCCCGCTCGGTGCGCTACCTGCGGCACGACGCCGAGGTGGAGCGCCCGTACTCGTTGCAGATCTTCGGCGGCGAGCCCGAGGTGATGGTGAGCGCGGCGCTGCTGGGCAAGCAGTGGGGCGCGCAGATCATCGACGTGAACATGGGTTGCCCGGTGAAGAAGGTGACCAGGAACGGGGCCGGCTCGGCGCTGCTCTGTGACCCCCTCCGCGCCGCGGCCATCGTCCGGGCCATCCACCAGGAGACCGGGCTTCCGGTGACGGCGAAGATCCGCAGTGGCTGGGACGCGCAGCACCGGAACTATCTGGAGATGGCGGCGGCGCTCGAGGATGCCGGCTGCGTGGGCCTGGCGGTGCATCCGCGGACCCGCGCCCAGGGCTACGCCGGGGAGGCGGACTGGTCGGTCATTGCCGATCTGCGGAAGCACGTCCGGGCGATGACGCTGATCGGGAACGGCGACGTGAAGTCGCCGGCCGACGCGCTGCGGATGCGCGAGACCACCGGCTGTGACCTGGTGATGATCGGTCGCGGCGCGCTGGGCAATCCGTGGATCTTCCGCCAGCTCGAGGGCGGGGCGGCGCCGGACGCCGACGAGCGGTGCCAGGTGGTACTCGGCCACTTCCGGGCGCAGGTGGCCTTCGTCGGCGACCCGCTGGCGGCGGTCCGGAGCTTTCGCAAGCACCTCGCGTGGTACGCGCACGGGCTCCGGGGCGCGGCGGCCTTCCGCGCCGAGGTGAACCAGCTGGTCCAGCCGGAGCAGGTCGAGCTCACCGTCCGGCGCTTCTTCCAGCAGGCCGAGACGGACGCGGCCTCCGTCGAGGAGCAGGACGTGGACTACCGCGCCGCCCTCGGCTGAGACATCCGGCGCGGGCAGCGGTCAGCGCTGGCGCCGCGACCCTGCGGGCTGCGCGCGCGCCGCGGCCTCGTGCAGGACCTCCACCAGCGTTGCCCGGAGCGTGGCGACGCTCCCGTGCGAAGCGTCGCCGGCCGCCTCGACCCGGAAGGCCATCGAGGGAAGCGCGGGCAACCGTCGGTCCCGCAGCGCGAGGACGCGCGGCGGCGTCGCGAGCTCGGTGCGGACCGTCACCCCGAGGCCGGCCGACACCGCCGCCCAGAGGCCGGAGAGGCTCGGGCTGCTGAAGACCACGCGCCAGGGCAACCCCGCCCGGTCGAGCGCCTCGAGCGCGAGCCGGCGGAAGGTGCAGGGCGGCTCGAAGAGGACGAGCGGGAGCGGGGTCCCGGCGCCCCAGCGGAACTTCCTGGCGGCGAGCCAGCGGACGGCGAGCTGCGCCTCCTCCGGGTCGGGGCGCCCGGGCTCGGGGTCGAAGGTCACCGCGAGATCGACCGCCCCACTCGACACCAAGTCTTTCAATGCCACATTTCGTTCCACCCGCACCTCCAGCTGGACGTGCGGATGGGCCCGGGTGAAGCGCGCCAGCGCCGTGGGGAGCCACCGCTCGGCGACGTCCTGCGGGAGCCCCAGGCGAATGGTCGCCCCGGCCACGTCCTCGCGCAGCGCCTCGAGCAGCTGGTCGTTCAGGGTGAGCATCCGGCGACCGGCGGCCAGCACGCGCTCCCCCTCGGAGTTGAGCTCGAGCCTTCGGCCCGACTTGCGGAAGAGTGGACGCCCACACTGCGACTCCAGCCGCTTCAGCTGCAGGCTGACCGCGCTGAGCGTGCGCCCCACCCGCCGGGAGGCGCGGGCCAGGGTGCCCGTCTCCTGCACCACGGAGAGGGTTCGCAGCAGGTCGAGGTCCAGGGTCTGCACGGTGGACTCCGGTGTCGGTTGAATAGTTCTCAAGTAGAGCTCAAGAACTTTGAGATTTTCTTGAGCACGGGCGGACGGTACACGACCCACCCTGGCCGCGCCAGCCCGGCCGGCCATACCAGGAGTCCCGTCATGCCCTTCATCCACGTCCGCTACTCCACCCCCGCCGAGCGTGATCTGCGTCAGCCCATCGCCGCCTTCGTCACCGAGACCACGGCCAGGGTGCTCGGGAAGAAGGCCGACCTCACCGCGGTCGCCGTCGAGCAGGTCCCGGCCGGCAACTGGTTCATCGCCGGGAAGTCCCTGGCCGAGCACCGCAAGGCCACCTTCTTCGTCGAGGCCCGGGTGACGCTCGGAACCAACGTCAAGGAGGAGAAGGCCGCCTACCTCCGCGAGGTCTTCCGGGGGATGGAGGCCCTCCTCGGCCCGGTCCACCCCGAGTCGTACGTCCACGTGCACGAGGCCACCGGCGACGCGTACGGCTACGGGGGACTGTCCCAGGAGGCCCGCTGGCAGCGGGCCAACGGCTAGGTCAGGGCGTCCGCAGTCGAGATCCGGGTCAGGGTGTCGTCAGGTGGGCTGCAGTCGGCGAGGTCCGGGCGGCCGCGGTCAGCTATGCCCTACAGGCTCCTAGGCTGGCTCGGGTCCTCGTCTCGCGTGCGGTGTCAGCCGGTGGCGGCAACCGGAGCGGGCGCTCGCAAGGGCTCGGCGACTTCCCGTGGAGGCCGCAGCTCCCGCTCCAGCGCGACCGAGCGGAAGTAGTCGCAGGCGGGAGTCGCCCGCCGCTCCAGGGTGGCGAAATCCACGTGGTAGAGGCCGAAGCGGGGGCCCCAGCCCTCGAGCCACTCGAAGTTGTCGAGGAGCGACCAGTAGAGGTAGCCCCGCACGTCGATGCCCGCGGTCCGCGCCTGGAGCACCGAGGCCCAGTGCCTCCACAGGAACTCGCTCCGGCGGTCGCCCACCCGGTCATCGATGCCGTTCTCGGTCACCCAGACCGGCAACCCGTAGCGACGGGTGGAGAGCAGCACCTGGGCGAAGCCCTCGGGGAAGAACTCCCAGCCGATGTCGGTCAGCCCGCGGTGGAGCGGGTCGCGGTAGTTGAACTCGACGTACGGCGCGCGCCGGACGAAGCGGAGGTGGGCGCGCGTGTAGTAGTTGACGCCCACGAAATCGAGGCTGTCCCGCGCGCCCTCGAGCGTCTGGCGGGTGGTGAAGAGTCCCGGCATGAACATCCGCAGCTCGCCGGTCACCAGCGCCTCGAGGAAGGTGTGGTTGTAGGCCTCGTCAGCGAGGCGGACCAGCGCGTGGTCCATCGGGTTCCAGGCACGATCGGCGGAGAAGGCCAGCATGTTCTGGCTGGTGCCGATGGGGAGCTTGCCGGCGTGGGTGAGCAGCTCCTCGCGGGCCGCCGCGTGGGCCCGCCCGATGTTGCCCAGGGCCAGCATGGCCAGCTTTGGGTCGGCGATGCCCGGAGGGATGGAAGCCTGCACGTACCCCCCCAGCAGCAGCACCATCGGCTCGTTGAAGGTGAGCACCACCGCGTCCAGACCCCGCAGCACCTCGGCGCAAGCTCGGGCATAGCGGCGGAAGGCGGCCACGCTCTCCGGGCGATGCCACGGCGTCTCGCGGTGGAACCAGGCCGGGTGCGTGAAGTGGTGCAACGTCACCACCGGCCGCAGCCCCACCTCGGTCATCGCCACCAGACGCCGGCGGTAACCGTCGAGCGCGTTCTCGTCGAGCCTGCCGCGCTGTGGCTCGATGCGTGCCCACTCCAGGCTCATCCGGAAGGCAGTGGCGCCGAGATCGCGGGTGAGCCGGTAGTCCTCGCTCCAGCGGTTCCAGTGGTCCACGCCCGCGCCGGCGACGTGCTTCATCCTTCCGGCGCGCTCCCACTCGCTCCAGTCGTTCTCGATGTGCCCCTCGACCTGGTACGCGGCGGTGGCGACGCCGAAGACGAAGTCGGATGGGAAGCGAGGTGGAGGCGCGTTCATCGCGGGCGAGGAAGAGCGACCCTAACAGCGTGCGTGCGTCGTCGTTGAGTCCGACGTCCCGGTCGATTCGTTGACATGGGGGCGCTCAGGTCACTACCATCCGTGTTCACTCACTCGGCCCGAGTGACGAACACACACCCCGGAGGGATCCACTGATGGCGCCGAAGAAGAAGACCGCGAAGAAGAAGCCGGCTGCGAAGAAGGCTGCGAAGAGGAAGACGTCGAAGAGAAGGTAGCGGTCACTCTCCTCCGGGAGAAACGGACGGCTCGGCGATTCGCCGGGCCGTTTCGCTTTTCAGGGGTTCCCCACCTGTCGCTCAGACCCACCGAGCTGCGAGACGTGGCCACGGCGCTCGAGCCCGAGCTCGCCGGGGCCGTGGTGCAGAAGGTCCGCGCACCCTGGCCCGAGCGGCTGGAGCTGGAGCTGCGCCAGCCGGGCAGGACGGTTCGCCTGCTCCTCAGCGTCGAGTCTGGGCTGGCAAGGCTCTCGGTCATCGAAGCGCGGAGGCCCTCCACGTCTGACACCGTTCCCTCCCCGTGGTTGCTCCGGGCCCGCAAGGAGCTGACCGGTCGCCGACTGTCATCCATTCGCTTCACCGGCGCCAGGCAAGTCCGCCTGGGCTTCGAGAAGGGGGGCACGGCGCGCGCGCTGATGGCCGAGCTGGGCTCGCCGGGAGCGCTGCTCCTGCTCGGAGACGCGGACGTGCCGCTGGCCGCCTCGCACGGGCCGCCGAGGGCTCCCGCGCCTCCCGGCGAGCTGGTGGACGAGGGCGGCCCTCCTTCACGCCTCGGCGGAGCGCGCGGGCTCGATGCCGGTCGCGCAGCCGAGGCGCTGGTGGCCGCGCGCGAGTCGGCGGTGCGCCTCGAGGCCCTGCAGCGCGCGCGCATCCAGCCCATCCGCTCCGCCCTCCAGCGCCTCCGTCGGACCCGGGCCAAGGTGGAGGCCGAGGCGAACCGCGACGCCCTGGCCGAGGAGCACCGGCGGTGGGGTGAGCTCCTCTCGCGGGCCCTCGACGGGATCCCGCGCGGGGCCCGCTCGGTGCGGTTGACCGAGTGGACCGAGCTGGGCCCGCGCGAGGTGGAGGTACCGCTGGAGCCAACGCTCGCTCCACGGGCGCAGGTGGAGCGCCACTTCCACCAGTACCGCCGCCTGCTGCGCGGGAGCGCCCTGGCCCGGGAGCGGCTCGCCGCACTGGACCGGGAGATCGCCGAGGCCGAGCGGGCCCTCGCCGAGGCCGAGGCCAGCACTGCCGCCGAGGTGGAGATACCGGTCGCCCCCGTCCCGGTGCGGCCTCCTCCTCGCAAGCGCCCGTCGCCGGCACACCGCCCGTACCGGACTTTCCGGACGGCCGGCGGACAGCCGATCTGGGTGGGCCGGGCGGGCGAGGACAACGCGGCGCTCACCTTCCAGGTGGCCCGCCCGCATCACCTATGGATGCATGCCCGTGGCGTCCCCGGGGCGCACGTGGTGGTGCCGCTGGACCGGGGAGCGGACGTCGAACAGGAGACGTTGCTCGACGCCGCGCACCTCGCGCTCCACTTCTCGCGCCTGGCGGGAGAGCCTCGGGGCGAGGTGGCCTGGACGCGGGCCCGGCTGGTCAAGCGGGTGAAGGGCGGCGCGCCCGGGCAGGTGACGTACACCGGAGAGAAGGTGCTCGGGGTGCGGATGGAGCCGGCCCGGCTCGAGCGTCTCCTCCGCTCGCGCGAAGAGCCGTGACTCAGGGCGCACGGGACTGAACCTCGCCTGGCTCGCACCATCCCCGACAACTGAAAGACGTTCATCAAATCTTCACTGCCGTCGATCGCACTGGATCAGAGAGCAGCTTCACGACATTGCACCGAGAAAAGACTTGAGCAGAGGAAAAGAATTCGATGACATCATCGTTGGAGCAGGCTCTGCGTGCTCGCGGCTCGCCTCAGTGAAGATCCGGATGTCCGCGTGGCACTGGTCCCGCGACCTCGCCGAGGGTCAGCCGCTGGGGATCGAGCGACCCGTCGGCGCCGCGTTCCTCGAGCCGTGACGCCGGGCACAGCCCACTACCGCGGCTTGCCGAGCACCGGCGACCGGGGCGGCACCGGGGTCCGCTCCTCGACCGCCGGCCTGGACTCGGCCAACGCGGCAGGGTGCTCCGTCGCCGCGGCCTCCGCGGCCAGACGCTGGCGCCGGGCGGCGTGGAGCTCCCGGACGACGATGTGGGCGAGGGCAATGGCGGGCACCGCCACCACCGCACCGGCGATCCCCAGCAGCTCGGCGAGGAAGAGGATCCCCAGCAGCGTGACCAGCGGGTCGAGGTGCACCGTGCGGCGGAAGACGAAGGGCCCGAGGACGTTCCCCTCCAGCTGCCCATAGAGCAGGAAGTAGCCGAGGGTGATGAGTCCCTTGACCACTCCGCCGGTGATCAGCGTCACCAGGGTGATGAATCCACCGGTGAGGATCGGCCCCGCGTAGGGCACCAGGCTGGAGAAGCCACTCAGCAGCCCCAGCGGCAGGAAGTAGGGCGTACCGATCAACGCCAGCGCCGTCGTGGTGCAGGTGGCGTTGATCGAGCAGATGAAGAGCACCCCCCCGAGGTACCCGCCCACGGCCCGGTACGACTTGGCGAGCACGTCCTCCCACCGCGGCCGATCGTTCGCCCGTACCAGCGCAAGGAGCCGCTGCACCAGCCCTCCTCCGAACACCAGCATGAACACCGTGAGAGTGAGCACGGTGACGAAGCCGGCGATGGCGCTCAGCGCCGAGGTGACCGCGGAGAGGATGGGATTCACCGCGGTCTGGGCCACGCCGAAGGCGCCCGACAGCGCATCCTTCAACCGGTCCTCGAGGCCGAACCGCGCATTCCAGCTCTGGAAGCGAGACGACTGTCGGAGGTTGGCGAGCATCCGGGGGAACGAGGCGATGAAGTCCCGGAGCTGGTGGACGGCGGTGGGGACCACCAGGAGCATCAGGCCAATCAGCAGCAGGACGACCGCCAGGGTGGTGAGGGCGATGGCCCACCCGCGCCGAATCCCCCGCCTCTCCATCCTCCGCACCACGTGGTCCAGCGCGATGGCCAGCATCATCGCGCCGATGGTGAGGGTGAGCGCCAGCCGGGTCTCGAGGACGAACAGCACCAGCGCCGCGGTGGCCACCACCGCGAAGCAGACGGTGAATGCCGTCCTCAGTGTCACCTGCGAGCGCACGGGGGTAACCTTGCTCCACTGATGCCCGCTGGCAAGGACCGCTCGCCGTGCGCCCGCTGCGCCCGGACGCTGGGACGCTCGTGCTGCCAGCCCGGCCCCGGCGAGCGGCTGGCCACGCTGACCGCGACCGACGTGGAACGGATCCAGACCGCGACCGGCTGGAGGCGCGAGCGCTTCGTCGAGCACGAGCCGCTCTCACCCGAGGAGTCGCTGGCCTACGAGGCGCGGCGGCCGGGCTACCGGGGGTACTTCCGGCGAACGGTGGTTCGCTGGGGTCTCCGGGCGGAGAGCGGTGCCTGCGTGTTCCTCGGGCCGGGTGGCTGCTCGCTCGATCCTGCGACTCGCCCCACCGCCTGCCGGCTCTATCCGTTCGAGCCGGCCGAGCACGGATGGACGATCGCCGTCGAGCGCTCCGGCTCTCCTGAGCGCGCGGCGGCCAGCGCCGAGCCGCGCTGCCTCGCGGCCGAGGAGGCCCGGAGCAGGGGAGGGCTCCTCCGCAGCTTCGCGCTCGATGTCGAGGGCTTGACTGCGCTGATCGATCGCTTGCGGGCCGAGGTGGAGGCCCACCCGGAACCGATCGACTCCGTCAAGCAGCGCGCACCCCGCACCGTCGCCGGGAGGGCGGAAGGCGAGCGCCTCGCTCGCTCGCGCCGGGCGCGGCTGCGGTAGAGTCCTCCTCGCCAGTCCCGTGAGCGATTCGTCACCTCGTCAGCTTCTCCTGTTCGATCCTCAGGTGCGCGCCCGCGCCCGGGTGCCCGCCCGCGAGGTCGCGGTGCACAAGGCCGCCTCGCTCGCCCAGCACCTCGCCCGTGATCTCGGGATGCCGGTCCGCCTGTCGGTCACCGACAACCGGAGCACGATGATCAGCTTCCGGCGTGCTCCCTCGGCGCTGCGGCTCCGGCTTCACCACATGTTCCTCGACGCACCGGGGCCGGTGGTCCAGGCGGTGGCCGACTACGCGGGCCGCGGACGGCCGGGGGCGGGCCGGGTGCTGGACGAGTTCATCAAGCGCGAGCAGCCGCGGATCCGCCAGGAGCGCGACGCCTCCGATGAGCGCTTCTCGCCCGAGGGGCGCTTCTTCCACCTCGAGGAGATCCGCGACACCCTGAACGAGCGCTTCTTCCAGGGCGGGGTGCGGGCGAGCATCGGCTGGGGGCGGGTCCCGGGACGCCGGCGGCGGAAATCGATCCGCCTCGGCGTCTACGACCACCAGACCCGGGAGATCCGCATCCACCCGGCCCTGGACCATCCCGAGGTGCCGCGGTTCTTCGTGGAGTTCATCGTCTTCCACGAGATGCTCCACCAGCTGTTTCCCAGCTCGAACGGGCCGGGTCGCCGGGTCCACCACCCGCGCGCCTTCCGCGACCGCGAGCGCGCCTTCCCTCTGTACGAGGCGGCCATCGTCTGGGAGCGCGAGAACCTGCGCGCCCTCCTCCAGCGTTAGGGCCACCATGAGACGCGCCAAGATCGTCTGTACCCTCGGGCCCGCATCGTTGAAGCCCGAGGTCCTCGAGGAGCTGCTGAACGCGGGGATGGACGTGGCCCGGGTGAACTTCAGTCACGGGAGCCACGCCCAGCACGCGCAGACGCTGTCGATGCTCCGCACCGCGTCGTTGAAGGTCCGCAAGGCGGTTGGCGTGCTGGGGGACCTCCAGGGACCGAAGATCCGGACCGGCAAGCTGGTGGAAGGGAAGGTGGAGCTGGTCCCCGGAGAAAGCTTCTCCATCACCACCGACGAGTCGGTGCCCGGGACGGCTGAGCTCGTCTCCACCACCTATCCCTTCCTCGCCTCGGACGTGAACCCTGGCGACCGCATCCTGCTCGACGACGGCCTCCTCGAGCTGCGGGTGCTGGAGACGGACAAGAAGCAGCTGGTCCGCACCGAGGTGGTGCACGGCGGCACGCTGAAGAACAACAAGGGGATCAACCTCCCCGGAGTGGCGCTGCGCGCCGAGGCGCTGACCCCCAAGGACCGGGACGATCTGGTCTTCGGCATCAAGGCCGGGGTGGACTACATCGCGCTGTCCTTCGTCCGTCAGCCGAGCGACCTGGACCAGGCGCGGGCGGCGATGGCCGAGGCGGGCCGCCAGGTTCCGATCATCGCCAAGCTGGAGAAACCGGAGGCGATCGCCCGGCTGGACGCGATCCTGGAAAAGTCCGACGGGGTGATGGTGGCCCGTGGGGACCTCGGGGTGGAGCTTCCGCCCGAGGAGGTTCCGGCGATCCAGAAGGACATCATCCGCCGGGCGAACCTCCGTGGTCTTCCGGTCATCGTGGCCACCCAGATGCTGAACTCGATGATCGAGCACCCGCGGCCCACACGCGCCGAGGCCTCGGACGTGGCGAACGCGGTCTACGACGGCGCGGATGCGCTGATGCTCTCCGGGGAGACCGCCTCGGGCAGCTACCCGGTGGAGGCAGTGCGGATGATGGAGCGCATCATCCTCGCCGCCGAGAGCGCGGCCCGGACGCACGGCAAGGCGCCGGCGCGGATCGGCGGGGTGACCTTCCCGGCGTCGTTCCCGGACGTGATCGCCGGCGTGGCCTGCGAGGCCGCGCGGGCTGCGGGCGCGGTGGTCATTGCCGCCTTCACTCTCTCCGGCCGCACCGCGGGGCTGCTCAGCCACTACCGCCCGCACGTGCCGATCGTCGCCTTCTCGCCGAACCAGGAGGTGCGGCGGAAGCTCTCGCTCCTCTGGGGCGTGGTGCCACGGGTGCTCGAGCCGGTGGACCGGACCGAGGAGATGGTTCGCCGGGTCGAGGAGGAGCTGCTCAGCCGCGGCCTCGCCCACCGTGGGGACCGGGTGGTGATCGTCTACGGCGCGCCGGTCGGGCAGCCGGGGAAGATCAACAGCATGCGGCTGCACGAGATCGCCTGAGTCTGGCACAGGTCTCTGAAGAGGCGCTCAGCCGGACCGAGGGGGGCGCTTGAGCGTCCGCCGAGTTCCCGCGCGGGGGCTGGCCTTCCGTCGCCCGGAGGGCTTCTCCGGCGCGGGCCCCTGGCCCTGCACCACGGCCCACAGCCGCTTCGGGGCGATGAGACGGTAGCTCTCGTGCACCAGGGCGCGGACCTCGTCCCAGTCTCGAACGCCCTTCACGTCCATGCTGATCCAGCCGTGCGCTCCGACGTATGGCGCTCGGGTGAACCGCGGGTCGAGGATTGCCGCATCCGCGTGCTCGCGCTCGAGCTTGAACCCCAGGGTGAACGTGCCGCCGTGGTCGCCGAACCCGGCGAAGATCTTTCCCCGTACCCGGAAGTGCGGCTGGCCCCAGGTCATGGTCTCGGTCACCTCGGGGAGGGAGAGGCAGATGCGGCGCATCTCGGTGAGCGGACTGGAGCGCGGCATGGTCTCTCCGTCACTGCAGATCCAGTTGGAGGAGAGCCGGGCGCGCGGGCGGGGCGCCGGGCCGGAGCGCGCCGTCGTCGGTGAACCGGCCCCACCCGCTGTCCACCAGGGCGAGGGCACCCCGCTGCGTCGCGACGGCGTGCGTCGGCTCGCCCAGCTCTGGACCCCGGGCGAGCACCGTCCAGCGCGTCACCCGCCGTCCATCCGGCGTGAGCCAGAGACGGACCACCCTGGGCTGCACGATGCCGTTCTGCACCGCGACCAGGCCTCCGGGCACGGCCAGCAGACCGTCGATGCCGCCGGTCACGAGATCGTCCGGTCCCGGCACCGGCTCGGGAGCTCCACCGCCGAGCGGCAGCGCGAAGAGCCCGAGCGTCCAGTCGGGCACGAGCAGCGTCCGTCCATCCGGCGCCAGGGCCGGGGTCTGCGGGCTGGCGAAGGTGTGCGCCGGGACCAGCGGCTCGAGCGCACCGGCCCCCGGTGCCAGGCGGTACACGGTCCCCGCCAGCGCATCGGAGACCAGCACCGTCCCGTCCGGGGTGACCGTCATGTCCCCCAGGAGGTGAGGACCATCGCCGGGGGCCGGGCGCCGGGCGATCTCCGTGCCGTCGTCCAGCCGGTACGTCACCAGCGCGGAGCGCCCCTCCTCCGTCTTCCGGAAGCCCTCGGCCTGCGCCACCGCACCCACACTCACGTGCAGCAGCCGCCGGTGCCCATCCACGCCGAGCGCGAAGGCGCCGCTGCCTGCGGGCGCAGGACGGGCCCAGGCGCGCCACACGCCGCCGACCCCGTGCCACACCTCGCCGGTCCGCACGCTGGAGACGAACACCACGCCGGTGCGTGGATCCTCGGCCAGATCCTCGACCAGACCGAGCTCCGGCGGAATCCGCCGCATGGGCGCGCCCGACCCGACCGGACCGCGGCCCGCGGCGAAGCGCGTCACCAGCGGCGTCCATCGCGCATCGGCCCGAAGCGCCTTCAGATCAGGGTCCTCGGCCGGGTCGGCCACCAGCCCGGCGGTGGCCAGCGGGGCCAGCGCGGCGAAGGCCCGGTCCACACTCCCGGCGCGCGCCTCGACGCAGGCCAGGTCGTACCGGATGTCGACGCGCCCCGGTGCCGCCGCCGCTCTGCGCCCGAGCGCCTCTCGAGCCTCGTCGAGCGCCCCGGTGTCGATCGCCCGGGCGAACGCGCGCCGCGCCTCCGCGTACGCGGCCGGTCGTCCCGGCCGAACGGAAGAGCCGCCGTCCGCGCCGAGCACCACGGCCAAGGGCAACAAGAGAGTGCGCATCGCACACGCCGAGTTCTCACACTCCGCCGCGGCGCCGTGCGACAATCCGCAATCCATGCTCGCTCTGCAGCTGGCTGCAATCCTGGCGGCCGCCGCCCCCCAGAAGCTGGATCTGGTCATCGAGCACGGCCGGGTGGTGGACGGCTCCGGGAGCCCCTGGTTCCGCGCCGACGTGGGCATCCAGGGCGACCGTATCACCCGCATGGGGGACCTGCGCGAGGTCCCGGCGAAGCTGCGCATCGACGCGCGGGATCACCTGGTCGCGCCGGGGTTCATCGACCTGCTCGGCCAGAGCGAGCTGTCGCTGCTGGTGGATCCGCGCGCCGAGTCGAAGATCCGCCAGGGCATCACCACCGAGCTCACCGGTGAGCTGGGCACCGTGGCCCCGGTCCGCGACGAGATCCTCGGTGGGGTCATGGGCTGGCTCTCGCTGCACCGGATCAAGATCGACTGGAAGGATCTCGACGGCTACTGGAAGCGGCTCCGGGCGACCCGCCCGGCGATCAACATCGGGACCCTCGTCTCCACCGGTCAGGTTCGCGCGGTGGTGATGGGCCAGGGCCCGGAGGCGCCCACCCCCGAGCAGCTGCTCCGGATGCAGATCGAGGTGCAGAAGGCCATGCGCCAGGGGGCGTTCGGCGTGGCCGCCGCGCTGGGGTACCCCCCGACGCGTTACCAGACGACCGAGGAGCTGGTGCTGCTCGCCCGCTCGGCGGCGAAGTTCGGTGGGTTCTACGCCACACACCTCCGCGACGAGGGCGACGCGGTGCTCACCGCCATCGACGAGGCGATCGAGGTCGGGCGCCGGGCTGGACTTCCGGTCGAGATCTGGCACCTGAAGGTCGCGGGAAAGCAGAACTGGGGCCGGATGCCCGAGGTGCTCCAGCGCATCGCCGCGGCCCGCGTCGAGGGGCTCGACGTCTCGGCCAACGTGTACCCGTACCTGGCGGGCGCCAACATGCTCCACGCCGACGTGCCGGACTGGGCGCTGGCCGGCGGGGTGTCGGCGATGCTCGGCCGGCTCAAGGACAAGGAGCAGCGCTCCCGCATCGAGAAGGAGATCACCGCCGGCTGGAAGGATCCCACCGAGCCCGAACGGGTGGTCATCCTCCTCGCCCTCTCCCCCGAGGCCAAGCGCTACGAGGGCAAGAGCCTGGCCGACGTGGCCAAGGAGCGCGCCACCACCCCCGCGGCGGCGCTGGTCAATCTCGTGCTGCTCGACGGGGGGAGCACCCAGGTGCTCCGCTTCCTCGCCAGCGAGTTCGATCTCCGTGCGGCGCTGCGCCAGCCGTGGGTGGCCATCGGCGTGGATGCGAGCGCCGACGCCCCCGACGGCCCCCTGGGGCCCGAGGCCACCCACCCGCGGGCCTTCGGCGCCATGGCCCGGCTGCTCGGCACCTATGCGCGCGACGAGAAGCTCCTCACCCTCGAGGAGGCGGTGCGGAAGGTCACCTCCGGCGCGGCCCGCCGCCTCGGGCTCACCGACCGGGGGCTCCTTCGCCCGGGGATGATGGCGGACATCGTGGTCTTCGATCCGGCGAAGGTGAAGGACGTGGCGACCTATGCCAAGCCCAAGCAGTTTCCCGAGGGCATCGAGTCGGTCCTGGTCAACGGCCAGCCGGTACTGGTGGACGGCATCCGCACCGAGGTCAGGCCTGGACGCCCGTTGCTGCATCCGGTGCCGGACGCGCTCCGGTAGACCGCACGCTCCGGCGCCGCGCGCCATCGAACCTCAGTCCGGCTCGCCGGCTTGCTTCGGCTCGGGGAAGCGCCGGAACCAGCTGTTCGCGTTCCAGGTGGGTCGCGCGGCCGCCTGGGCGATGGAGACACCGAGGAGGAAGTTGAAGCGGGTTAGCTGGGCGAATGGGCGCCAGTCTCGATCGGGCTCGAACTCGTCCTGCGGCTGATGGTAGCGCTTGCGCCAGAAGGCGCGCTCGGCGGCCAGCTGCTCCGGGTCGAGCCCGGCGACTCCGTTGAAGGTCTGCGCCGCGGGGATGCCTTTCTTCACGAAGTTGAAGTTGTCCGAACGGACGAAGTAGCTCTCGTCCGGCTCGGGATCCGGTGAAATCTGAAGGCCGAGCGCCGCGGCGGCGCGCGCCACGTCCGCTCCCAGCGAGCTCTCGTCGGTTCCCAGGGCGACCACGTCGCGCAGGGGATGGACCGGGTATGCCCCGTCCACGTCGATGTCGGCGACCACGTCCTGGAGGTGCACGGTGGGATGGCGGGCGAACCACTCCGAGCCGAGCAGCCCGCGCTCCTCGGCGGTGACGAAGAGAAAGAGGATGCCGCGCCCGGGCGGATGGCCGAGGCGGGTGAAGGCCCGGGCGGTCTCCAGCAGGCTGGAGACTCCAGCCGCGTCGTCCGAGGCCCCGTTGTAGATGCTGTCCCCGTTCACCGGCCTGCCGACGCCCATGTGGTCGAGGTGGGCGCCGTACATCACCATCTCGTTCCCGGTGGGGGACGCCGGGTCGCCGGGCACGAGGCCGACGACGTTCTCCGAGGTGACGCGCCGGATCTTGCTCTCCCGGCGCAACCGGCAGCGCAGCCCGAGCGCGAATCCCCGCGGCTTGCCCTGCGCCGAGGCCTCCACCAGGCTGGCCACCGTCTCGGGGCGGCCGGCCTGCTTCAGCAGGCCCGCGAAGGCCTCGCTGCTGATCATCCCCGCGGGGAGGAGTGGCGGCGAGTCCTCGAGCCGCATCGCATCGAAGCCGTAGTACGCCGCAACGAGCTTGAACGGCGCGAGGGCCTCCTTCGCCGGGGGCCACACCGCGACCACGGCCCGAGCTCCCCGGCGCATCAGCCCGCGCGCCACCCGCTCGCTCTGCCCGTACACCGCCGAGGCCAGCGCGGGGAAGAAGTCCGGACGCTGCGAGCGAGGGGCGCCGAGGAAGGCGAGGACGATCTTGTCCCGCACGTCGACCTGGGCGAAGTCGTCGTAACCGTATTCCGGGACGCTGAGGCCGTACCCGGCGAACACCACCTCGCCGCTCACGTCGGTCGCGCCCTGGTCCAGATCCGTCAAGAGGATCATGTTCTCGAACTGGACGAACGTCACCGGGGCGCCGGGGCCGCCGCTGAACTCGAGAGCGCCGGACACCGGCGTGGCCCGCACGAACGGGACCCTCTGGAAGTACGTCCCACCCTCTCCCGCGGGCCGGAGTCCCAGCGCCTGCAGCTCGCTCGCCACGTACCGGGCGGCGACGTCGTACCCCGGCGTGCCCGGGTCACGTCCGCCGAGCAGGTCGTCGGCCAGGAAGCGGATGTGACCGGCGAGGGTCTCGGGGCGGACGCCCGCGGCGGCGGACCTCGCGGCGTCGCTGAAGCCGTTGGTGTCGACGGCCGGCGTGGTCGGCCGGGGCGCGGACGTGGCGCAGGCCAGGGTCATGCAGACGAGGAGGAGGGGCGGGAGTCGCATCAGGGGCCGGGAGACAACCATGGTCTGGTCCCCGGGCAATGCGCAGTTTGCAGTCAGCTGCCGGGTCGGGGCTGGAAGACGCTCCCCGGCAGCAGCCGGGGCCGCTCGGCGCGCTGGGTCACCGACAGCCCGAGGAGGAACTGGAACCGGGCCAGGACGGCGGCCGGTCCGTGATCGCGGTCCGGCTCCCAGTGGTCGGCGGCGCGGTGGTAGTGGGACTTGCGGTAGGCGGCCGCCTCCTCGCGCTCGCGCTCGCTCGCCCCACCGAGCCCCACCCGGGTGGCGGTGGCGGGGATGCCGGCGCGGAGAAAGCTGTACTGGTCGCTCCGCACCGCGAACGCCTGCTTCGGGTCGGGGTCAGGCCCGAGCGCAAGCCCGAGCGCCGTCGCCGCGCGCTGGGCATCCTCCTGCAGCGTGCTCTCGTCCGCCCCGAGTGCCCCCACCTCGTGTGGGTGAAACACCGGCATTCCCGAGTCGGCGTTGACGTCCGCCACCAGTGCCTCGCGCCTCACCGTCGGGTGCTTGGCGAACCATTCCGAGCCGAGCAGACCCTCCTCCTCGCCCGTCACCAGGACGAACAGCACCCCCCGGGCCGGTCGCTGGCGAAGCCGGGTGAACGCCCGGGCGATCTCCAGCACGTTGGCCACCCCCGAGGCGTTGTCCGAGGCGCCGTTGTAGATGGCGTCCCCCGCCTCGGGCTTGCCGATTCCGAGGTGGTCGAGGTGGGCGGTGAAGACGAGGGCCTCCCCCGCGGCCGGCGAGCCGGGCGCGCCGCGCCACAGGCCCACCACGTTGGCGGTGTGCACGGTGCGGAGGGCGGCCTCCACCCGGAGGTGTACCTGGGTGCCCAGCGCGAAGGGTGCGTGCTGGCGCCGCTCGGCGGCAGCCACCAGCGAGGCCACCCGCTCGGAGCGTCCGGCGGCGCCGAGCAGCGCGTCCGCCCCGGCCATCGACAGCGACGCCTGGGGGAGCGCGTCACGCGGCGGGACGAGCCCGGCCTCGACCAGGGCCATCGAGCCACGCTGGCTGTGGGCCAGCTGCTCGGCGAAGGGGAAGATCTTCTCCCGCACGGGGGTCTGCACCCAGAGCACGCCGGCGACTCCCCGGGCCATCAGGCGGTCGAGCTTGGTGCGCGCCGAGCCGTACACCGCGCTCGGCAGGGGCGGAAAGAAGTCCGGGGTGGTGCCGAGCGGCGCACCCACCAGCACCATCGCCACCTTTCCCTTCAGATCCACGCCGGCCAGGTCGTCCCAGCGGTACTCGGGGGCCACGACGCCGTACCCCACGTACACCACGGGGGCGGTGACGTCGGAGATCCCGTCGCCCAGCGGCGCCCGGGCGAGGAACTCCCGCTCGAAGGCGAGCGCCGTGGCCTCGCCTCCCGGGGTGCCCACCTCGAGCCGCGCCGACCGGGTCCGTCCGCCCCGGAGCGTCATCTGCTGGAACCAGCTTCCGTCGTCGCCGGCGGGCTCGAGGCCCATACCCTGCAGCTGGCTGGCGACGTAGGCCGCGGCGATGTCGAAGCCGCGCTCACCGGGCATCCGTCCCTGGAGGAGGTCGTCGGCCAGGAAGCGGATGTGCGCGGAGATCGCCTCGGGACGGATGGCGGCCGCGGCATCGGCGGCCCCCGGGGCGATGGCGTCGGGTCCGTGGGGGCTCGACGGGGGGGCGCCTGCGGTGGCACAGGCGGCGAGGAAGAGGAGCGACAGCGCAGGAGGGGTCGCGCGGCGAGGCTGAGATCGGCGCATCGGTCCCGGACGAGCCTAGCGTCCTCGGCGGAGCGCGGGGGAACTTGCGGTCAGAAGCCCGGTGGGCGTAGCGCCCGGCGAGGCACCTCGGCCTCGACGAAGATGCGCAGCAGATCGCCGTCCAGCATCCCGTTGCGGGCCTCCTGGTGGAGGATGTCCAGCGCCGCGGGGTGGGGCACCGCCTTCTTGTACGGCCGGTCGGCGGCTGTGAGGGCGTCGTACACGTCCGAGATGGCCATCATCTTGGACTGCACGGGGATGGTCTCGGCGGGGATCTTCCGCGGGTAGCCCGAGCCGTTCAGCCGCTCGTGGTGGGCGTAGGCGATGTCCGGCACCCGCTTCAGCGCCCGGGTCCAGGGAATCTGCGAGAGGAAGCGGAAGGTGTGGGTGACGTGGCTCTCGATCTCCAGCCGCTCGTCGGCCGAGAGCGACCCCCGGGGGATGCTCAGCCGCTCCACCTCGCGGGGGAGGAGGAGGGGACGCTCGGTTTCGCGCTCGTCGCGGAAGTGCTGGCGGCCCAGGTCGGTGAGCCGCTCGAACCCGCCGGAGGGCAGGACGGTGGGGCGGTTGCACGCAAGAATGAACTCCAGGGTCTCGTCCAGCTCGCGCAGCTCGGCTCCGAGCCGCTCGGCCTCCTCCCGCTCGACCGAGGCCTGGAGCTTCCCCTCCCGGGCGGCCTCCAGGCGGCGCTCCGCGCTCCGCAGCTGCCGGTCCTTCCGTGCCAGGGCGAACCGGGCGCGCAGCACGTCGAGCTCCTGGGGGTAGAGCTTCTCCGCCTTCACCAGGACGTGCTCGCGGACGCCCACCTTGCCGAAGTCGTGGAGCAGGGACGCGTAGCGCATCTCCTGGACGTCCTGAAGGCCGAAGCGGAGGCGGGCATAGGGCCCGGTGCCCTGGTGCTCCAGCGCCGAGGCCAGTCCGACGGTGAGCGCGGCCACGCGGCCGGAGTGACCGGCGGTGGTCGGGTCGCGCGACTCGATGGCGACCACCGAGGCGGAGACGAAGCCCTCGAAGAGGCGGTTGATCTCGTCGTGGAGGAGCGCGTTCTCGATGGCGCCCGCCGCCTGACCGCCGAGGGCCAGGAGGAGCTCGGCGTCCTCGTCGGTGAAGACGCCCGCGTGCTTGTTGAGCGCCTGGAGGACGCCGGTGACCTCCCCCTGGGCGTCGCGCATCGGCACGCAGAGGATGGTCTGCGTCCGGTAGCCGGTCGCTGCGTCCACGGCGCGGTTGAACCGCGGGTCGGCGTAGGCGTCCTGGATGTTGATGACCTGACCGGTCTCGGCCACCGAGCCGGCGATGCCCCGGCCGAGCTTGACCCGGATCTCCTGGGCCGCGCCCTGGGCCAGCTTGCTCCACAGCTCGCCCTTCTCGCGGTCGAGGATGAAGAGCGTGCACCGGTCGGCGTTCACCACCTTCGCCGCCTCGTAGATGATGAGCGGGAGGAGAAGGTCGAGGTCCCGCGCCGCGGCCATGGCCTTGGCCACGTCGAGGATGGAGGTGAGCTTGGAGACCCTTCCGGCCAGGTCCTGCGGACTGTGAATGTCCGGGCTCACTCCGAGGACGCTACCCCAACGGCCTGCCGGAAGAGGGGGTCGGGTGGCCTAGCTGACTGCGGTCGCCCTGACCTAGGAGCCTGTAGGGCGTAGAGGTCAGGGCGGCGTGATCCGCTGGGCGGCATGAAGACCTGCCGCCCGTGGGCGCCGCTGCAGTCGTACCTGCTCCCGCCGTCGCCGGCGGACTGGCTCCCGGAGGGGCACCTCGCCTATTTCGTGCTCGAGGTGGTGGACCAGCTCGACGTCGCCGCCATCGAGCGAGCCATTTCCCAGAAGGACCCGCGTGGGGAGCGCCCGTACTCGCCGCGGATGTTGCTGGGGCTGCTCATGTACGGCTACTGCGTGGGCCTGTTTTCCTCGCGGAGGCTGGCGCGCGGGACGTACGAGGACGTGGCGCTTCGGGTGCTGGCGGGGGAAGAGCATCCGCACTTCACCACCATCAACCAATTCCGGCTGGTGCACCGGACGGCCATCGCCGGCCTCTTCGTGCAGGTGCTGGAGCTCTGCCGTCGAGCCGGGTTGGTGAAGCTGGGACACGTGGCGCTGGACGGGACGAAGCTGCTGGCCAATGCGAGCAAGCACAAGGCGATGAGCTACGAGCGGATGAAGAAGGACGAGACGCGGCTGCGAGGAGAAGTGGAGAGCCTGCTCACCCAAGCCGACGCGGTGGACGAAGCCGAGGACGCCCGCTACGGCAGAGGCATTGCCCCCGACGACTTGCCGGCCGAGTTGCAGCGTCGCGAGACGCGGCTCGAGCGCATTCGGCAGGCCAAGGCAGCGCTCGAAGAGGAGGCCCGCGCAGCACGGGCCCGGAGACTTCGAGAGAACGCCGAGGGGCTCGAGGCGGACGCGCTGAACGCCCAACTACCCGCCCGCCAGCGCAAGACAGCAGCCACCCTCGCCAAGCGGAGCGCCGCTCAAGCGGACCTGCTCGACGGCGGACGAAAGGACGACGATGACGACCCGCCCTCAGGCGGTGCCACCGGCCTACCCACCCATCGGGTGAGGGCTCACGTCGACGGCACTCCGAAGTCGAAGGCACAGCGGAACTTCACCGACCCCGACAGCCGCATCATGGAGAAGAACGGCAGCTTTCTGCAGGCATACAACGCCCAAGTCGTGGTGGACGAAGCCCACCAAGTCATTCTCGCGCACGGCCTGTCCAACCAGCCGCCCGACGTCGAGTACCTCGAGCCACTGCTGAGGGCCGCTGTCGCCAACTGCGGGGCGTCACCGGAGAAGGCCTCTGCGGATTCGGGCTACTTCTCGGCGGAGAACGTCGCGGCGTGCGACTCCTTGGGCATCTCGGCCTACATCTCCGTCGGTCGCGACGCGCACGACGGGCGCATCACCGACCCACGAACGACTCCGGCGAAGGACGCGATGCGGCTGAAGCTCGAGTCGGAGGAGGGCAGAGCCGTGTACGCGCGCCGGAAGGCCATCGTCGAGCCTGTCTTCGGGCAGATGAAGGCAGTCCGCGGCTTCCGTCGCCTCTCGATGCGGGGCAGGCAGAAGGCAGCGGGCGAGTGGGGCCTCGTTTGCCTCACCCACAACCTCCTGAAGCTCTTCCGGGAGGCCTGGCTCCCGGCACTCATGCCCGCGTAGCGCCGACGGGCCGCCAGTCAGCCACCGACGGCGCCCGCGCCAACGAGAGCGGCTACGCCCTACAGGCTCCTAGTGGCGCTCACCGGCCCCCGCGAGGCGGGCCACCTTGGACATGAACGAGGGGTCGAAGGGCTTCACGTCGTAGTCGTCCGCTCCGAGCTCCAGGCAGACATGCCGGGTGAACTGGTCCTCGATGGCCGAGAGAACCAGGACCTTGATGTCCCGGGTCCTGGGGTCGCGCTTCAGGGCCGCCAGGAGGTCTCGGCCGTCCACGTGCTGCTTGAGGTCCAGGATGATGACCGCCGGCTGGTGGCGGACCGCCAGTTCCAGGACCTGCTGCGACGTGGTGTCGGTGATGTAGGACAGGCCTGCGCGACGGGCTTCGCGGGCCAGGGCGGCCACGACGCCGGGCTCGTCGTCGGCGATCAGGATGGTGGGCTTCTCGGACATTGGACTCTCGCGCAGAATGGATTGGCAAGAACCACACCGACCCGTCATCCCAACCTTCACGCGGGGTTGAGTGTGAGGCCCATGGGTCACCTCGCATGTGGGGGTCCGTCCGCACGCGGTCGTTCCTGACCTCGCCGGCAGGTTGACCCCTGGGGTGTCCATCGGTTACGGAGGGCGTCCCTCGACAGAGGGGTGTCGGCCTCGGGGAGTGGCTCAGCCTGGTAGAGCACTTGGTTCGGGACCAAGGGGTCGCAGGTTCGAATCCTGTCTCCCCGACACGCTGAAGGGGTCGGAGTCGCTCGGGTTTCCCCCGCGCGACTCCGGCCCCTTCGGCGTTTCAGTGGGAGTGGGTAACACGGGGGTGACACGCGCCGACCGCGACTGCTCTGGCTCGGGCGACTCCGGCAGCGGCATCCCCTCGAACTTGAGCCGATTCACCTCTGCGCGGAGGAAGTCGGTTGCGAGGTGGCCGTAGGTTGCCTCCGTCAGCTTCGGGTCCCGGTGCCGGAGCATCTTCTGGACGACGACGAGGGGCACGCCGGAGCGGAGGAGCAACGTCGCAGTGGTGTGCCGGAGGTCATGGAACCGGATCGGTCTCACCACCGGCTTCGGCCACAGCTTCATCCCGCACGTCGGACACCTCCGGACCGCCTGGTCCTGGCGCTCCTTGACGTGCTTGCAGCCCCTCCGCCGGCAGACATGCCGCCAGTGCCGCACAATGCCGGCTCGGCCCAAGGCGCGGCGGAGAATGGACTCGAGCGGCACGTCGCGTCGGAACATCTGGCCACCCGCCCCGGGGAAGACCAGCGAGCATTCCGAGGCATCGAGCGCAGCGCGAAGCCACGGAACGAGGTCCGCGGGAATCGGAATGGCGTCCGCGTGCCCGCCCTTCGTCGTGTCCCGCTCCCAGCTCCGCCGGACCAGGATGCTGCCGTCCCGGAGGTCCACGTCCTCCCGCCGGAGCGCGAGGAGCTCGCCCTTCCGCATGCCGGTGTAGACGGCCGCTGCGAACAGAGGGCGCCAGCGGGGATTGAGCGCCGAGAGCACTCGCGGCACCTCTTCGGCGCGGAGGAAGTCCCCGCGCCTTCCGCCCACGGGGCGCGGAGTCACCCGCTGCAAGGGGTTCGCCCCTGGCCAGCGTCCGACCTCAATGGCCTTGGTGAAGGCGCGCGACAGAAACCCTCGGAGGTGGTTCAGAGTCCTGGGGCTGAGCTCCTCCCGTTCCTTGCGGTCGAGGAAGGCACGGATGTCCTCGGGCCGAAGCGCCCGGAGCGGCAGCGCAACGAGCTCCGAGGAGAGCAGGTGCGTCCGGATCGACATCTCGTTCGACGGATGCGACGCGAGGCGAGGCGAGTACGTCCGGAGCCACCAGCCGAGGAGTTCACCCACGGTACCGCCGCCGTTACTCGGCGGGAGCGGCTCGAGCCCGTCGAGCTGACGACGTGCCTGAAGCTCGAGTTCCTCGGCGAGCCCCTGAGCGGCCTTCCTCGTGTTCGGGAAGGCGCGCCGGGTGCACCAATGCCCGCTCGCATCCTTCCAGCGGGCCAGCCAGTAGCCGCGCTCGTTCCGCATCGCCGAGGCCATCTACGCGCCCTCCGTCGTCTGCCGAGGGTTCCGAAGTGGGACCACCGTACCCCCTTGGGCCGGCGTCGTCGCAAACCGGCGGATGGCAGCCGGGTCGAAACGAAGCATCCCTCCGACGCGGAGGGACGGGAGCTCGCCGCATGCCGCCTTGGCGTAGACCCAGGACCGAGACGCTTTGAGCGCTCGTGCCACCTCGCGCCAGGTCCAGAGCTCCCATTCGTCGCTCGAGATTCGCATCGGGGACCTCCAGCCCTCCCGAGAGGAGAGGCCTTGTCCTAGCGGCCTCGGCGGGCACTGCCAGCCGAGCTCTTGGTCGTCGAGCCAGGCTTGTCGCGGAGGGCCTCATAGCGGCGCAGCAGCAATTCCTGGACGTAGCCGAGGATGTTGAGCTTCTTGGTCTTCATCTCGGCCTCCAGCACGTCGACGACGTATTGCGGCAGCCGAAAGCAGGTTCGTAGCTGAACAAGGACCTCTCGGACTGCCTCGGCGCTGTACGAGACGCCCAGGGCCGGTTTCAGGACCTCCTGGACGAAGTAGAGGTCCTCGGACGGGACCTTGACGTTGAGCGGCTGGAGCGCCTCGTCCTTCGGGAGCGGCGTCTTGCCCATATTTTCAATAGAATCCAAATAGAACCCCGTTGTCAAACACGGGCGGTCGTCGAGTGGTGAAGCGGGGAACGAGCCGTCTCCGGCTGGCATGTGGTCGTCCGCGACGTTCCCGGCCTCCCCGTCGGCACGTGCTGCGCCGTGGCGGTCGTCTTTCGCTGCTCCACCGCCAGCCACAGCGCATGTTCGTCCTCTCGGAAAGCGGCCGTCCGCCGGGTGAGCTTCACCCATTCGCGTCAGGGGCGTGGTGGCCGAGCAAGCACCTCAAGCCCACGACCTTCCGGGCTGACGTCTACCCCTATTTGCGCTGCGGAGGCTCGCGGCTCGTCGTCGCAGTCGTCCTCTGGTCCTCGACGGCCCAGCCCATCGTCGGTGCACCTGCGCCTCCGTCCAGGCTCCTCCCTCCCGCCCCGGCCACCTTCGCTTCCGCAGCTCGGCTTCCCCGCCTCGGTGACCCCACTCCAGCGTCCGGAACGCGCCTTCCTGTGCCGCCTCCCGTTTACGACTTCACGCCACCCCCGGTAGACGTCATGTCAACCCCGTCACCATCATCCATCCAGATTCTCACCCGCTCGTTCGCCTTCGCTGCCGATCTCCTGCTCCCTCGCCCACCACGATCTGTTACCCATGTCTTGTCCCCACCCCCGAGTTTCCCGCTCACGCCCTCAATCATGTGGTTGTGAGGGCGTGAGCGGGAAACTCGGGGGTGCGCTTGCTGCCGCGCGCACAATGGGATGGGCGAGGGCGCAAGTGCTGAGAGTCCTGGAGAACGGAGCCTCGAATCGGCCCTGGTTCGCGCCCTGGAGATAGCTCGGAAATACGCCCGATCCGGGAGCGCATTCTCGGGCGTGTTTGCGGGCGCATTGGAGGGCCATTTCGAGCCTCCAAGGGGGCATCCCCGCAATCGATTGCGCGGCGCCGGCGCTCATGCGCCGCCCGCCAGGCCCTCTGGGGTGAGCCGGCGTTGGGGGTGGGAAGGAGGAGCGTCGTCGGTCAGGGCCGCCGGAGGCGGGGGAGCCGGGACGACGGAGGGGCGGAGTCGGGCATTGGGGGCGAAGACGCCGAAGTACCGGACGAGGTTGCCCCGGGGTGGGGGGACGAGAGCGGCGAGGCGGCGGAGAAAGGCGAGCGGGGAGGATGAGGTGCTGTGCCCCGGTGGGGGAGGGCCCGAGAGCAAGGCGAATTCCTCGCCATCTTCAGATTGGCGAAGATGCCGCTCGGTGGTTGGCGTTGCCGCGACGGAGGTTGGGCCTGCGGCTTAGAGCTGGAGTGCGAGTCGGTCCCTACGAGGTGCTCACCGTCCTCGGAGCGGGGGGAATGGGCGAGGTGTATCGCGCCCGCGACACACGACTGGGTCGTGAGGTAGCCCTCAAGGTCATCTCCGATGGGGCTGCGCTCGACCCCGAGCGCCTTCAACGCTTCGAGCAGGAGGCCCGTCTCGCCGGCTCATTGAACCATCCCAACCTGGTCGTCGTGCACGACGTCGGCTCCGAAGGCGGCGCTCCTTTCCTGGTGACCGAGCTGCTGGAGGGAGAGTCACTGCGACATCGTCTCTCTCGGGGTCGGCTGCCGCTGCGCACGGCGCTGGAGCTCGGAGCGCAGATCGCCGAGGGCCTGGCGGCGGCTCACGCGCGCGGCGTCGTCCACCGGGACGTGAAACCGGAGAACGTCTTCCTCACCTCGGGTGGTCGAGCCAAGCTGCTCGACTTCGGCATCGCGAAGCTGACCGCGCCGAGGGGCATCGAGGGGACCAGGAACCTCCTCGACACCACGCTCACCCCAGAAGGCCTCGGGACCCGGCCCGGTGCTGTGCTCGGAACACCAGGGTTCATGTCCCCCGAGCAGGTACGCGGCGACCCCGTGGACGCCCGGACGGACATTTTCAGCCTTGGCACGGTGCTCTACGAGATGCTGGCCGGCGCCCCCGCGTTCCCCGGCAAGAGCTTCATCGAGAGCGGGCACGCCATCCTGGAATCCGAGCCTCCTCCCCTTCCGGAGTCAGTTCCCCCCTCGGTCGATCTGCTGGTGCGGCGATGCCTGGAAAAGGAGCCAGCCCGCCGTTTTCAGTCCGCGGCCGACCTCGCCTTCGACCTCGGGGCGGCCACCGCCCCGACCTCCGTCAAGGCACGGCCGATTGTTCTCCGGACCTCGCGCTCTTTGGCCACTCGCCTCGCGGCGCTCGGCGCCGCGCTTGCCCTGGTGCTGGTGCTCGGGCTCGCGGCTGTCGGAGCACGCACGGTCTGGCTGCGGCGGGATGGTGCTGGCAGTCCGGCGCCGGCACTCGAGGTGGCCTCGGCCGGTGGGGCGCCCCAGGTCCCGGCGCCAGCGGCCGCGGCGCCCATCGAGCGCTGGCTGGTCCCGATCGGAAACTCTCCCTCTCGGGGCCCCGCCGAAGCCGCCGTGACCATCGTCGAGTTCGCAGATTTCCACTGCCCTTACTCGAAAGCCGCGGAGGCGAGGCTCAGGCGCCTGTTCGATCGGTTTCCACAGAAGCTGCGGCTGGTCTGGAAGGACTACCCCGTGAGTGTCCACCGCTACGCCGACGGGGCGGCGCAGGTCGCCCGGGAGGTCGCGCTGCAGCGGGGGTCGGCCGCCTTCTGGCGTGCGCATGATTTGCTCTTCGCCGCCTCACCGCTGCTCGAACCGACCCGGCTGATCAAGCAAGCCCGCGCGCTGGGGCTCGAGCCGGAGGCGGTGCAGGCGGCGCTCGACGGAGCACCCCATCGGGCCGCAATCGACGCCGACGTCGACCTCGCCGCCCGCGTGGGCCTCCCAGGCATCCCCGCCTTCTTCGTCAACGGACGGAAGGTCATGACTGACGACGGCGCCGAGCTCGAGCAGGTCGTTGCTGACGAGCTGGCCGAGGCCCGGCGCCGGCTCGACTCGGGTGTGCCGGCGGCCCACCTCTATGAGGAATTCGAGCGAGGCGCGCGCGAGCACGGCGAGGATCGGCCGCGGGTAGCGCTGCCCGACCCAGGGTCGCGACCTTCGCGAGGCGGCCCTCCGCGCTCGGCACTCCCCATCCATCAGTTCTGCGAACTGGGCAACTACTTTTGCGCCTTGATGGAGCCGGTGTTCCACACGATGCTGGACAGCTACGGCGACGAGGTTCGCCTGGTCTGGTGGGACGTGTCCGACCTGCAGCAGCCGGAGGGGGCCCGGCTCGCCCGAGCAGCGGCCGGCGTGGGTCCCCGCTTCTGGGAACTGCACGACCTGGTCCTGGCGAACCGGCGCCGCGACGACTTCACCTGGCCGCCGCCGGAGATCCCGTCTCCAGCAGTGCTGCGCCGGTATGCGCGGCAGATCGGCGCGGATCTGGGGTTGTTCGACTACGTGATGGCGACTGGCATTGGTGGCGCGGAGGTCGAGCAGCTCAAGCAGGCCCGCGCCCTGGGGGTGAAGCCGCCCTCGCTGGTGATCGACGGCGAGGTCCACAGCGGTGGGGAGCCGCCCCACCTGCTACGCGCTGCCATCGACAGGGCGCTGGCCCGGCGCAACCCTCCCGCGCGGTAGCGGCGTCTCGCGCTGGGGACGGGCCGTCCAGGTGGTCGCCCCGCCGTCGGCCGCGGGCAGGACCGGCCCGGACTCGACGCGGCCGTTCGCCCTCGGGTCGCGCGCTCGGTAGCTGATGCACCGGCGATGCAGTCCAGTTCAGCTCCTTCGTCTTCTGGAGGCCGTTCGAGGGCTTGGCCACTCCACGACGGGGACTGAAAATCCCGCCGCGCTGGGGTTCATCGGCCACCTCTGCGGATGAAGTCCTCGAGGTCCTCGACCCGCAGCCGGATGGCGTTCGACACCCGGACGTGCCGGAGCTCGCCGCGCCCGCACAGCGCGTAGATGGTCGCCGTCGAGACTCGCAGGCGCTCCGCGGTCTCCCGAACGCTCAGGAGCGGGGCATCCAGCGCCGAGAGCCGGGGAGAGCGGCGCCCGGAAGTGGGTAACACGGGGGTTACATGCGGGAGCGTCCGTGGGCGTCCAACGGGTGCGACGGCGTCAGCAGCGGCCCCAGGAGCCTGAGAGTTTGCGAGGACTTGGACGTCCGGGGACTCCCTGGAAATCCTCGACGGCCCTTCGGGACCAAGGGGTCGCAGGTTCGAATCCTGTCTCCCCGACACGCTGAAGGGGTCGGAGTCGCTCGGGTTTCTCCCGCGCCTCTCCGGCCCCTTCGGCGTTTTTCGGAAAGTGGGGGACACGGGGGGGACACGGCCAGCATCCACGGCGCGGAGCCGCGGTGCCTCGGGCATGCCTTGAAGCTTGAGCCGATTCACCTCGGCGCGCAGGTAGTCCGTGGCCAGATGGCCGTAGACGGTCTCGGTGAGCTTCGGGTCTCGGTGCCGAAGCACCTTCTGAACGACGACCAGCGGCACGCCGGAGCAGAGCAGCAGTGTCGCGGTGGTGTGCCGGAGGTCATGGAAGCGGATGGGCCGGACGACGGGCTTGGGCCAGACCAAAGCTTTTCCGCTCGAGAGAGCTCCGGAGTTACTTCGAGGACCGCGAGGCGGCGGTTGAGCGCGAGGTTGCCGCCCTCCCCGAGGCGCAGCTGGCGCAAGTGGATGAAAACGCATGGGCTGGGGCGCTGGCTGAGAAGTACGCCGTCCGCATGCCGGAGATCGATCCGGAGAGGACCTGGCTCGATCCCGGTTCCCCAACCTGTTCATGGTCCCCGATCCGTACGGGCCACAGACGGTCAAGGGGCGGTGCTCGTACCTCCACGTTCCGTTCAAGGGAAACGCCGCGGTCTTCGAGATGCAGGGTTCCACCTGGGGCGGCACGAAGCCGATCGGAGACGTGCGTGAAGCGGGTCGTTCGGCCGATTCTGTACCCAGGTGCTGCAACCGTGCAGCCTGGTTGCCAGCGGTGATCGAGACGGCGACTTCGACGAGAGCGCGACGCGTCCGAAAGATCCCGCTGTTTGCATCGACTGGGGCGTCCTCGATGGACGCGGAGACCCGGTCCACGGCGCGAAGCCCCGGCGGGCGCCCAGGTGCCATTCCGCCCGCCCGCCAGTAGGACCAGGCAGCCAGCCTGCTCCGCGTTTGCGAGTCGAGGGTGAAACGCTGCAGAGTGTTCGATATCCCCGCCGAGACCAGGTGCGGAGAGCTCAAGGAGTTCCTCCCATGCCCGACTACGAGTTCTTCTGCCGGAGGTGCAGCAGGCAGTTCACGGTGCACATGACCATCGATGAGCACGATCGTCACGTGGCCGAGTGCCCGGAGTGCAAGAGCGACCAGGAAGTCCAGCGGACCATCAGTCACTTCAACGTCCAGACGACCAAGAAGTCCTCTGCGTACAAGTAGAGCGCGGGCGTCAGAGCCCACCCTCCTATTGGCCTCCAGCAGCGATTCCTGAACTCAGGCTCCGCGTCCTTGCCCGGATCCGCGCCCGTCGGTCCCGCGCTCCCGGATGGCGAGGGGCCCGGTGCCCACGGCCCGCTCGCCGACGCCGAGAACGCCTTCGCGAGGCCTCCCGAGGCTCCCCTGCCTGATAAGAGCGCGTCTCATGGACTGGGATTACGCCATTGTCGGCTCCGGTTTCGGCGGCAGCGTTTGCGGGCTTCGCCTCACCGAGAAGGGCTACCGCGTCCTCATGCTGGAGAAAGGCCGCCGCTTCCGCGCCGAGGATTTCCCCCGCTCCAACTGGAATCTCCCCCGCTGGCTCTGGCTACCGACGCTCGGCTGCCGCGGCATCTTCAAGATGACGTTCCTGCGCCACGTGACCGTGCTCTCGGGCGTGGGCGTGGGCGGGGGCTCTCTCGTCTACGCCAACACGCTGCCCACGCCGGAGGACGATTTCTTCGCCGCCCCCTCCTGGGGACACCTGGCCGACTGGAAGAGGGAGCTGGAGCCGTACTACGCGACCGCGCTGCGCATGCTGGGCGTGACGCAGTACCCGCATGAGACCTATTCCGACAAGGTATTGCGCGAGGTCGCCAGGGACATCGGCCGGGCCGATCAGTTCCGTACGACGCGCGTGGCAGTCTACTTCGGCGATCCGGGCAAGACGGTGCCCGACCCGTACTTCGGCGGCGAGGGGCCCGACCGCACCGGCTGCATCGAGTGCGGCGCGTGCATGACCGGCTGCCGGCACAATGCCAAGAACACGCTGGACAAGAACTACCTCTACCTCGCCGAGAAGCGCGGCATGAAGATCGAGGCCGACACGGAAGTTACCTGGGTGAGCGCGCTCGAGGGCGGCGGCTATCGCGTCGACGCCGTCACGGGGCGTGGCTTGTTCGGCAAGCGCAAGCGGTCGTTGACCGCGCGCAAGGTGATTTTCTCCGGAGGAGTGCTGGGCACCCTGCCGCTCCTGCTCAAGCTCAAGGCGAGCCCCCGGGGGCTGCCGCGGCTGTCCGAACGGCTTGGCTCCTTCGTCCGCACCAACTCGGAGTCGCTCATCGGCGTCACGACCCGCGCCGACCGCGACCTATCGGAGGGTATCGCCATCACCAGCATCCTCCACACCGACGAGCACTCGCACGTCGAGCCCGTCCGCTACGCGAAAGGATCGGGCTTCTTCCGCCTGCTGATGTCGCCTCACGTGCCGGGCAAGAGTGCGCCTTTGCGGCTCCTGCGCGCGCTCATGGCACTGCTCCGCCATCCGCTCCGCTTCTTGCGCGCCTATCTCGTCGACGACTGGGCGAAGCGGACGATGATTCTCCTCTTCATGCGCACGCTCGAGGGCCATTTGCGCCTGCGGCTGGGCCCGCTCGGCCTCACCACCGCGCTCGCCGAGGGCCCGGCGCCGACCGCGGCCATCCCCGAGGCGACCGCGCTGGCGCACCGGGTGGAGGAGAAGATCGACGGCTTCGCGGAGAGCCTCATCAGCGAGACGATCCTAGGCACCCCGACCACCGCGCACATCCTCGGCGGCGCGTGCATGGGCGCGAGCGCCAGCGAGGGTGTCATCGACGACAAGCACCGCGTCTTTGGCTACGAAGGGCTCTACGTGATCGACGGCTCGGCCATCTCCGCCAACCCCGGAGTGAACCCGGCGCTGACCATCACCGCGCTTGCGGAGCGGGCGATGTCCTTCGTTCCTCCGGCCTCGGCGTAGCGTCGAGCGGGGGCAGCGCCTCCAGCCACTCGCGCAGCGCCCCCTTGTCCAGCTCGCGGATCGCACCGGCCGGGTAGAGCCTGAGGCCAGCGGGGAGAACCTCGGGTCGCGGCCCGGGCTCACCGAGGGGCCGCTGGTGCTCCGGGCCGCCGGGGAAGCAGCCCGATCAGGCCAAGCCGGAGGCGACCCCACTCAAGACGCGGCAGAAGTGAGGAGACGAGCCGGGCTCTCGACGGGGGTTGTCCAGGCAGTGCCACGCCGTGCGCGCGCCTGGCAGTCAGCTGCACCGTGTGGGCTCGAGCGGCGGTACCTCGAGTCAGTGCGAGCCGGGGGTGCAATGAAGTCCGCAGCCGGAGCCGGCGAGGCGCTAGAGTGCCCCAAAACCGGAAGGAGTCATTCATGGCGGCGCGCAGGAAGGTGACCTCCCGCAAGAAGCTGACCTCCAAGGTCCAGAAAGATGTCGAGAACATCGGGCGAACCCTGCAGCGCCTCGGGAAGAAGCTGCTCGGCGACGCCAGGGCCGCGGCCTTCGATGCTACCGAGCGCACACTGTCCGTAGCGCAGAAGAAGCTGCAGAAGGTGCGAGTGCAGCTCAAAAAGCCCACTGCCTAGCTGTGAAGGCTCAGTAGGTTGTTCCCAGCGGATGGGACTGCCCATCCGCCGGGCCCTGTGGATTGCTGGCGTTGCTCAGACGACCGGCAAACACAGGAACCCGAACGGATGAACCTTCACAGTAGAGCCCGGACCTGGCCCGGCCGCATCGGGCGGGCGCGGTCAATCTTCGCCATTACCTCGCGCTCCGCCTGCACGACCTCCGCCGCCTCCAGCATGCGTTGGCCGAGCTCGGCGCCTGTCCTCGCTCGGACGCGCCGAGGGCACGTCGAGGCGACGCTGCAGGCGGTCTGCCGGGCCCTGCGGGCGCTCGGCGGGCAGCCGGCGGTGGAGGAGCGGCTGCGCGGGCCAGACTTCGCCGAGGGCCGGAGCGCGCTGGTCCGGAACGCCGAGGCGCTGCTCGGATCTGCGCCGTCCGGGAGGGCCGTGCGGATCATGGTCACCGCCGGCACCCCGTGAAGCGGTCTGCCGGTTGACGAAGACGACGGAAGCGCCCAGAACCATCGCGCGGCGGCGAGAGACCGATCATCGCCTGACCGAAGGAGGCGGAGGCATGGGCAATCTCTTGTGGATCGTGGCGTTCGTCCTCGTCGCCCTCTGGGTGCTGGCGCAAAGGGCCAATGTCATGATGGGCGGCTTCATCCACGTGCTCCTGGTTCTGGCCGTGGCGACCGTGCTCATCCGGATCATCACCGGCCGCAAGATCGCCTGAACGACGGAGACTTAGCGCTGGGGACAGCCTCCGTTTGCTGGCGCCACCTCGGAACATGGTTACGTTCAAAGGTGCGGGTGGCGGTCCAGCTGCTCGCTCGAGTCATCTGCACTAGGTCAGAGTTTCTCGATTCGTAAACGCGTAGTCAGAACGAATTCGAGGTCTCACCATGTTTGCTCGCAATGTGCATCTGCACCTGAAGCCCAACACTGCCAAGCAGTTCACCCAGACGCTAGAGAAGGACGTGCTTCCCCTCCTGCGCAAGCAGCCAGGTTTCCAGGAGGAAGTTGCCTTCATCGCTTCCAACGGAACCGATGCGTACGCGATGAGCTTCTGGGAGTCGAAGGACAACGCGGAACAATACGTCCGCGCCGCGTATCAGGACGTGCTGAAGGCGATGGGTAACGTCGTCCAGGGCACCCCGGAGGTTCTGAGCTACGAGGTGTGCAGCTCGACCATCCCGAAGATCACCGCTCGGGCCTAAAGGTTCGCGCTGAGGTGTTGTCGAGGGGCGGCGCAGGCCGCCCTTTCTTTGTCCGCGAACGGGCGTCCTTCGTCGTCTGCGAGCCCGCGCTGCGGAGGCACCCGCCGCCGAGGGTCGCCACCACCTCGTAGGGGCCGACGCGGGTGCCGGGGGCGAGGCGCACGGGACGAGCTCACCCTCGGACCCCGGCCGGAGCGCGGTCGAGGCGAAGGCGTCGTTCGGCGGGCCGCGCGCATCAAAAGGAGCCCGCGAGCCCGATGCCGTTGCCGAGGAACCTCCACTGCACGCGCAGTCCGGGTTTGACTGCGTCGGCCGCGTCGCGGGCAGCGGTGGGATGAGTCCAGATCTGCGCTTCCCAGATCGCGCTGCCGCCGACGAGGGTGAGGAGCGCCCGGCCGCCGAGCTTGTATCCAAAGTAGAGGATCGCCGAGAGGCCGGCGTTCACCGTCAGGCCGAGGACGTGGTTGAGGAGCGAGCGGTAGAAGCGTTCTCCGTTCGCCGCGCGTTCGAACAGTGCACGCAGCGCCTGAGCTTTCGCCGCACGCTGCGCATCGCTGTCCTCGGGCATCGCCCGGATGTCATCGAGGCCGTAGGCCGCCGCCGGCGGGAAGAAGAGCACCGCGAGCATCCCGGCACCGCTGAAGCCAATGTTGTAGTAGGCGTTGATCTTCGCGCCCTGGTTGGTGGTGGTGGCGGCGATCACCACCTCTGCTGCGACCACCGTTCCGAGAAAACCGGACCACCCCCAGTACCAGAGCCGGGCGTGGAGCTCCTCGCTCTCCAGGGCGCGCCAGCGCGAGGCGACCTCCGGATCCTCGCGTACAAACGACGGGAGCGCCGGGGCGTCGGCCAGCGGCGCGTCGGGAGGCAACCGGCCAGCCGAGGCCAGGGCGGCGAGCAGGACCAGCGCAGCAGCGCTCAAGGGATCTCCGGAGGCCGGACGGGTGAGGGGAGCGCACGATAGACGCTTCTCGGTCGCAGGGAAGCCGGCATCGCCCGCTCCACTCCCGCGGACAACCGCGATAGAGGCTCGGGGAGTGGCTTTCCTGGATCCGAAGAGCGCGCTGGCCCGCTGGATGCCCCGGCTGGTGGCGGTCTGGCGGCGGCACTTCCGTTGGCCCGAGGGTCCCCCGACGCTCGCGCTGGCTTTCCTCCGCCGCCTCGCCGCGCTCGTCCCGCCACCGAGGTCCTCCGCTACTTCGGCGTCTTCGCTTCCAACCTGTCTCCCCGACACGCTGAAGGGGTCGGAGTCGCTCGGATTTCCGCCGCGCGATTCCGGCCCCTTCGACGTTTCTCCGGGGGTTCATGGAACCGGACGGGGCGAACCACCGGCTTCATCCCGCACGTCGGACACCTCCGGAAGCCGCCTTCTCGTCCGACAATTCGCGCGAACTGGCCCCGTGTTGGTCACTCTCCCCTGGCCATCCTGATCATCTGAGCGGTGTCTGTGACGTGGTCGTACTTGACGCCTTGCCAGCCGCGTTGAATTGCCAGAGGTGACCGTTGTTGGGGAACGAGTAGCGGTTGCCGTGGGACGTAGCCTCAAATGCGATGAGGACAAAGACCTTGTCACCCCCGTCGAAGATCGTGTGCGGCTCAAAGCGAGTGATTTGGACTAGGGCCATTGACTCAAAGAATCCCACAATGTTCGCTTTGCCCCGGCGTGCTTGCAGCCACGGTGATGCCCTTGGCGCGAGTCGGGCGACGAGGAGCTGTCCCTGCGGAGTGCAGGCCGCGGCGGCCCTGAATCGCTCGTCGCGGAGGCGGCGGGCCTTGCCGTGCCCGGCGAGCACGAGGAAGAGAACGCGGCGCGGGGGGAACGGGCGGCCAGACCTCACCCGGGCCTTCCGGGCAGTGAGCGCCGGTCCCTCCGACCTCGACGGTTCCCGCGAGGCCGCGCCCGGAACTTGCGTCTGCGAGGGGTTGGAAACCGGCCCGCTGGCACTCTCAGGGCATCGGACTCTGCGGGAGGGCCCGTGAGAGGCCACCCACCGAGACCAGGACGACCAGTAGCCCCAGAATCATATTGTTCCACACCGTAGCGACAGCGGCGTGGGGCAGCAGGGCGGCGCCCATCACGACCCACGCCCCGACGGCCGTGTTCAGCCAGCGCATCGGCGGGATCCTCAGCGCGGACAGTGCGAAGACCACCACCAGGGCCCCACAGAGCGCGCTGTTGATCCGGGACACCTCGGAGTGCGGCCAGATGAAGGCGGAGATGAAGAGCCAGGCACCCAGCGCCACGTTCACCGACCGGGCGAAGGTGTTCGAGCGCCTGTCGAGGGGTCGTTGCTCGACCGTTGTCATGAGAAGCCTCCTCGGGATTGACACTAGGAAGATCGATACAGATCCCCCTACACGCATTGGTCGGCGGTACACCAAATGCATGGGGTCCCAAGCACTTGCGATGCCAAGATCGGGCGACTGGCCCCAGCGGTTCGAGACGCCGCTCCCGTCACACCGGCCGGAACGAGGAGCTCGAGTCGCTGCCTGGCAGTCATTGAGTGTCAGGACGTTCCGAGCCTCTCGGTGCGGTCGGTGGAGTCTCAGCCGCAGAGCGGCAGGTGAGGTCCGGCTTTCCCTGAGCCTGCAGGGCAACACCGGTAGAGGGCGAGGCTGGCGACGATACTTGGGCTCCCATATGTTTCTAGGATGTCCTCGACACGTGTCCTCATCTCCGGAGCCGGAATCGCCGGCCCGACGCTCGCTCACTGGCTGCTCCGGCATGGGGGCTTCGAGGTCACCCTCCTGGAAACCGCACCGCAGCTCCGCACCGGCGGCTACGTCGTCGACTTCTGGGGCGCAGGCTACGACGTCGCCGAGCGGATGGGCATCCTCCCCGAGCTGCAGGAGATTGGCTACCGGGTCCGCGAGGTCCGGATGGTGAACCGGGAAGGGAAGCGGGTGGGGCACTTCCCAGTGGACGCGCTTCGCCGGGTCCTGCACGGCCGGCTGCTCAGCCTTTCCCGCGCCGGGCTGGCGTCCGCCATCTACGCCACTCTCCGAGGCAAGCTGGAGACGCTCTTCGGGGACAGCGTTGCCTCGCTGGAGCAGCACCCCGATCGGGTGGAGGTCCGGTTCGAGCACGCCCCGCCGCGCGCCTTCGACCTGGTGATCGGTGCTGACGGCGTGCACTCGCGGGTCCGTTCCCTGGCCTTCGGCGAGGACCGGCTCGAGAGATATCTCGGAATGCAGTTCGCCGCGTTCGAGCTCGCCGGGTACCGGCCCCGGGACGAGAACGTGTACGTGATGTACAACCAGGTGGGAAAGCAGAGCGCCCGCTTCAGCCTCCGCGATGATCGGGCGCTGTTCCTCTTCATCTTCGCCGCCGAGTCCCCCGAAGCGCCTGAAGACGAGCCGGGGCAGAAGGAGCTCCTCCGCCGCCGGTTCGCCGACGCCGGCTGGGAGTGTCCGGCCATCCTCGCCCAGCTCGACCGCGCCGAGGCCTTCTACTTCGACCGGGTGAGCCAGATCCGCATGGACGGCTGGTCGCGGGGTCGGGTTGCCCTGGTCGGCGACGCCGCCTTCGCGCCCTCCTTCCTCGCCGGGCAGGGGTCGGCGCTGGCAATGCTCGGGGCGTATGTCCTCGCCGGGGAGCTGAAGGCCTCACGCGACGAGCCGTCACGGGCCTTTCAGCGCTATCACCAGCGCCTCGGGAACCTCATGGCCCGGAAGCAGAGGGCCGCGGTGTCGTACTCCGACAACTTCGCCCCCCGCTCCAAGCTGAGCGTCTTCCTCAAGAACCACCTCAGCTCGACCCTGGGCCTCCCCTTCGTCGCCGACCTGCTCTTCGGCCCGCTGATTCGAGACCGGATCCCGCTGCCGGCGTACTGAGTTCCGGCGAGACGGAACGGAGCACGATGAGCGTCTCCAGGAGACGGTCCACCGCACGCTGGTCGTGAACGAAGTAGACGGCCGCGGAACGGCGCGCCCGACCCACCCGGACCCCGAGCACCCGTCTCCGCGGGAGGAGGGCAAACACGTCCTCGTCGGTGACGTCGTCGCCAACGTACAGCGCGCGGATGGCCTTCTCCCGTGAGAGCAGCGTGAGCATTGCCTTCCCCTTGTTCGCCCCCCGTCCGGGGACGACGTTGAACACCTGCTTGCCGGGAACCACCCGCATCGACTGCGGGAGCGCGGCCAGAACATCGTGGATCGCAGCCCGGGCCCGGCGCTTGTTCCCCGCCCTCCGGTAGTGGAGCGAGAGCGAGTAACGCTTGTCCTCGAGGTCGACCCCGGGCGTTCCAGCCAGCGCGGCGGTGAGGCGAACCCGGACCGCCGCGATCTCCGCGGCGAGCTCGCGCGGGGCCCGACCCTCCTCCAGGCCGTGGTTGCCGACGACGTACTTCACCGGCGCTCCCGCGAGCCGGGCCGCGACGTCGGCCCGACCCCGGCCGGAAATGACCGCACAGGGATAGAGCAGACACAGCCGCCGGAGGAGCCTGGCCGTGCGGCGGCGCATCCCCGCCCGCTCGCGCGAGCTGATGATCGGCGCGAGCGTCCCGTCGAAGTCGAAGCCGAGCAGGACCGGCGTCCGGACCAGAGTGGTCAGGACCGCGGCGTTGTGCCGACCGAGGAGGTTTCTCATCCGCCCGCGGCCCGGCCGAAGAGCCCGGAGGTCCCGAAGCGGCCGCTGAGCCGCTCCTTGCGCCGGATCTCCGCCGCGTCGACCAGCATCCGCCCCGCCCAGCGATAGACGTTGAACTCCGAGACCAGCCGTCGCATGGAGCGCATCCGTTCGCGCTGCTCGTCCCTCGGCATCCGCAGCGCCGCGGCGAGCGCATCGCTCGCCTGCCGGAGGTCGTAGGGATTGACGATCAGTGCCTCGGTGAGGTCGCGCGAGGCTCCGGTGAACTGGCTGAGCACCAGCACCCCCTGCTCGTCATCACGGGCGGCGACGAACTCCTTGGCCACCAGATTCATCCCGTCGTGGAGGCTGCTCACGTAGCAGAGGTCCGCGGCCCGGTAGTACCGGAACACCGACGCCGGCTCGTGGTGAGCTCGGAGGAGCACGATCGGACGGTAGCCGTCCGAGGACCACTTGCGGTCGATCTGCGCCGCCGCCTCCTCCACCCGTTCGTTGAGCTCGCGGTAGCGCGGGATCTTCGTCCGGCTCGGCGCGGCGAGCTGGACGAAGGTGAACCTGCCGCGGAAATCCGGGTAGCGGGTGAGGAGCTCGTCGACGGCGGCCAGGCGCTCCTCGATGCCCTTGGTGTAGTCGAGCCGGTCGATGCCCACCCCGAGCAGCGCGTCGGCGGCGAGCCCGAGCTCACGCCGGACTGACCGCCGGGCCTCCTCCACCGGCGGCATCCCGTCGAGCCAGTGCACGGGCCACTCGATGGAGATGGGGTAAGGGCGCACCAGGGTCCGGCGAGGCCCCTGGACGACCGCGTGGGTCTCCCGGTCGATCCGGCTCTCCACGAAGGCATCGACCGAGTCGATGAAGTTGTTGCAGTGCTGCTGGGTGTGAAAGCCGACCACGCTCGCGCCAAGCAGGCCGGAGATGAGCTCCTCGCGCCAGGGGCAGATGCCGAAGCGCTCCGCGTTCGGCCAGGGGATGTGCCAGAAGGCGATGACGGTGGCCCGGGGCAGCCGCTCGCGGATCATCCGGGGCGCCAGGGCGAAGTGGTAGTCCTGGACGAAGACGATCGGGTCGTCGGAGTCGACCTCCTCGCACACCGCGTCGGCGAATCGCTGGTTGACCCTGACGTAGGCCTCGTAGTCCTGGGTCCGGAAGATGGGCCGGGCGTGGGCGACGTGGCAGAGCGGCCAGAGGCCCTCGTTGGAGAAGCCGTAGTAGTAGCCGCTCTCCTCCTCCTCCGTCAGCCACACCCGACGGAGGAGATACGACTCCTCCCCGGGCGGTACCCGGAGGTGGTCGTGGGCGTCGACGGTCTCGCGATCCCCGCTGCCGCTGCCGTGCCCGATCCAGACCCCGGAGCAGGCCCGCATCACCGGCTCGAGCGCACTCACCAGACCGCTGGCCGGGTGGAGGACCCTCACCCCGGTATCGCCTCGCTCGTGAATGTAGGGCTCGCGGTTCGCAAGGATGACCACCCGCTCGCCCTGGAGGTACTGGGTGAGGATCGAGCGAAGGCGCGCCGCGCTCCAGCGGCCGGCGTGTGCCTCCTGCTCGCGCTCGCTGGCCAGGCGCTCCACCAGCTCCCGGACGTTGCGGACCAGGGGCTGGAACTCGGTGGTGGCCTCCCCGGTGAGCGCCCGTCCCAGCTCGAGGGTCCAGCCGCGCCAGGCGAGCCGCGCGGCCACCAGGGTCACTACCGAGGCTCCGAGGGAGAGCACGAAGAAGGCGAAGAGGAGGAAGTTCCGCGTCGCCTCCTCACGGCGGCTCAGGTAGCTGAGGTCGTGCACCAGCACCACTGCCCCGACGGGCGCCGCGCGGTCGCCGAGCGTCGTCACGCTGAGGTTCACCCGACCGGAGGGCAGCTCGGCGGTCATGGACCATGGGTCGGCGTCGGCCGCGGCCTCGTGCCGCATCCGCTCCAGGACCGAGCGGCAGGAGAACTCGGACGGATACGAATCGGTCGCTGCCAGCAGGTGTCCCTGCGGCGTGCAGGCCGCAGCAGCCATGATGCGCTCGTCGCGGCTGATGTCGGCCAGCGTCTCGGTGAGGCGGGTTCGCCCGGCGCTCCAGTTGGCCTCCAGGCTCTGTCGGGCGGCGGAGACGGCGAGGCGTGAGCGGAGCGCCAGATCGTGCTCGAACCAGGCCCGGGTGGTCCGGGCGAGCACGGCGTACCCGACGACGGCCAGGAGCGCCAGGCCGGCGAGGAGAAAGACCAGGAATCGGGCCGCACGCCGCATGAGGGTCGCCTAGCACATGATGTGCAATTGGAGGACGGACCAGACACGCGATGTCCACCGGCACGCGAGCCCGCTGATTCAATCTCGAAGATGGATGGTGCCGGGTGTCTCATCGGTTACCGGATCTGGAGGTGAGCGACTCATGGACGAGCGCGCACAGAACCAACGGATCCGGGAGCATCTCTGGCACCGGCTCGAATCCGAGCACCGCCAGCTGGAGAAGGTGCTTACCGACGTCCAGAGCCTTGCAGCCGACGCTTCGTTCGAGACTGCCAGACGGCGGTTCGGCGAATTCCGACTCGCCCACGAGCGCCACCTGGTGTCCGAACGGAGGATGGAGTCTCTCTGTGCCGGCAGCCCGGAGATGCGGTCCTTCGTCGCCCGGGTGCAACGCGAGCGAGCGCGGGTCCTCGAACAGTCCGAGCGCGTCTGGAAGCGGCTGTGCCAGGAGAGGAACGGGCACCTACCCCGGATGCTCGCCCGTCTGGCCTCGCTGATCGCCCAGCACGAGGACGCCCAGCGCCGGTTGATCCTCGCCGAGCTCCCGCTCAGCCCCGAGCTCCGGAGGTCGCAGGCGAGCCTGCTGCGGAAGATTGGCACGATTTGAGCTCACCCAGCGCCCGCGCCGGGGCGACCGAGGAAATGATGGCCCGGATGTCGCGGATGCCGGTCTTCGTCCCTACCCCGGTCGTTGACCAGCCGTGTGAGCCTGGACAGGAGTTTCAACCGCTGGCCGGCTCGGGGTGGAGCGAGAAGTGCGGCGCGAGCTCGTTGTGCACCACGACCCGGGCACCCCCCTTCAGCTTGAACGCGCCGCTGCTGACCACCGTCTCGCCCGCGGTCAGACCGGAGGCGACGACGACGTAGTCGCCGCGGCGCTCTCCCAGACGAACGAAGCGCCGCCGGACGACGGGTCCGCTGCCGCCCGAGGGCCTCGCGGGCCGGGACGGGCCGCCCCGCGCCTGAGCGGCTCTCGACCCGACCCCGGTCTTCTGGTCCAGCACGAACACCGAGTCGCCGTACGGCGCATAGACGATCGACGTCTGCGGAACGATCCGGACCAGCCGCCGCTCGCCCACGTTCACCGACACTCTGGCGAACATGCCCGGCACCAGGCGCCCGTCCGGGTTGGAAACGGTGACCCGCATCCGGACGTTCCGGGTCTTGGGATCCACCTCGGGGCTGATGGTGGTGACGGTTCCCTTCCAGGAGGAATCCGGGAAGGCGTCGACCTCGACCTCCGCCTCGTCACCCTCCTCCACCCTGGCCATCGCCTGCTCCGGCAACCAGAAGTCGACGTGGATGGGGGAGACGCTCTGCAGAGAGACGACGGGCGTTCCGGGGGAGACTACCTCACCCAGCTCCACCTGGCGGATGCCCACTCGCCCGACGAAGGGCGCGCGGAGGGTCTTCTTGGCGATGATCGCCCGGAGATTTGCGACCGCCGCCCGGGCCTGCTTGTCGGCGGCCTGAGCTGCCTGCAGATCCGCCCGGGTGTTGACGTCCTGCCGCCGGAGGAAGCGGGCACGCTTCAAGGTCTGTCGGGCGAGCGCCTCCTCGGCCAGTGCACTCTTCAGTCGCGCCTGCTCCGCCGAGCTGTCGAGCTGGACGAGCGCCTGATCCTCTTCCACCATCGAGCCATTCTGGAACTCGATGCGTTGCACGGTCCCGGTGACCTCGGCGCCGAGACTCACGCCCCGGACGGCCACGACCGTTCCCACCGCGTCCAGCGTGGGCTGCCACTCGACCTCCTTCACCTTGGTCGTGGCCACGGCGAGGGGCGGCGGAACTTGCGACCTCGCGGCGGCGAGCATCGTCCTGATCTGGGCGAACTTGATGCCGCTCAGAGCGAGCGCGATCCCGAGCAGGGCCAGGCCCGCGATCACCCATCGACGCCGTCCTCCTGGTCGCTGCCTGCTCACGGCCGGACGTGCTCTCTCGCTCGCTCCCTTCAGCGCACATGTACGGGCGCCGTCAGAGACTTGCCTCTGCGCCGAGCACGGATGCCTCCGGTGGAGCACGCGTCCGCGGCTCCGGTGCTGATCCAGAGCGGCGGTGCGAGCGCTGCCTAGCGGCGCTCCCTGGGCCGCGAATCGCCGCGACGATGCCGTCCTTCTCCCCGGCGTCTCGAACCGGTGACCCCGGAGTGAGATGGAGTCACCGGTCCGTTCTCCCAGCGCCTCGCGGTGGGTCCAGCCGTTTCTGGATCGCTTCCCCATGCCAGGGACGACCGGAGCTCCTACGAGACCTCGGTGCGCTCTGATGTGACGATCTTCAGGGCCCAGCCGCCGGCCACGCGCGGATCTCGAGCGGCACGGACGCTAGGCGGCGCAGCAGCGCGCTCCTCCGCGTCAGCGGCCACCAGTCGTAAAGGAAGATCTCGATCGGGCGCCACATCGCTACCCACCCCAAGATCAACAGCCCCTCGTTGATGAACGACCCGTTGAGCGGCGGACCGTGGCCGAGCAGCACGCGGCGCAGCAACAGGCAGGCGGCCAGGAACACGAGACCGATCGCAAGGCTCGCCGCGCCGTAGCGGAGGAGCTGCAGCAGGTCGGCTTGCACCTGCCGCTCGCGGTAGTGGAAGTAGTGGTGCACGGCCTCGGGCAACGAGCGCGCCGCGGGAGACTCGGCCTCGTCGGACGGCAGGTAAACGACGACCTTGAGCGGGGTGCGCATGCCAACTTCGCGGCAGGCGTCGACGAGGTAGCGCTCCGCGGCCTCCTCGAGGTCCTTCTCGCGGAACGGCGCGGGGTCGAGGGTGTGGAACATTTGCCGCACCTCGCGCAGACGGATCTCGACGAGCGTCACCCCGTTCTCGCTCCGGTACACGGAGCCCGGCCCGCCGCGCGGCGGTGTGCGTTCAGGCGGCACGCGGAATGCCACGGTTGGCCACGGGAGGACAGGACTACCTGGCGAAGGGCAACGTGTGAAGGAAGATCGCGGCGCTTACCAGAACGATGAGCGGTCCCGCTGGGAGCCCGTGAGCGGAGGACGATTCCGACGACGGCCGAGAGCACGCCGATGGCCATTGCGCCCAGGGTGTATTGCCGGAGGCTCTTGCGGACGGTGCGCGCCGCGGACAGGGGTTGAAGGTCGCTGGCCTGCCGGCGGCCAGCTAGGATCGCGAGCGAAGGACCCCTGGGAGAGCTCAGCCCGCGCAGGAGCCGACAGGTGACGACGCGCACCACCTTCGATCTTCTTTGGTACAAGGACGCCGTCATCTACGAGACCCACGTGAAGGCGTTCCACGACGCCAACGGGGACGGGATCGGCGACTTCCAGGGGCTGACCGAGAAGCTCGACTACCTCGAGACCCTGGGCGTGACCTGCCTCTGGCTCCTGCCGTTCTTCCCGTCCCCGCTGCGCGACGACGGTTACGACATCGCCGACTACCGGTCCATCCACCCGAGCTACGGCACGCTCGACGATTTCCGTCACTTCCTCGAGGAGGCACACCGGCGGGACATCAGGGTGCTCGTCGAGCTGGTGGTGAACCACACCTCCGACCTGCACCCCTGGTTTCAGCGGGCCCGCCGGTCGCCTCCCGGCTCACCCGAGCGCGACTACTACGTCTGGAGCGACACCGACCGTCGATTCGAGGGCGCCCGCATCATCTTCACCGACACCGAGCGGTCCAACTGGACCTGGGACCCGGAGGCGAAGGCCTATTACTGGCACCGCTTCTTCAGCCACCAGCCTGACCTCAACTTCGACAACCCGCGCGTGCTCGAGGAGATCGAGGCCACGATGGGCTTCTGGCTCGACCTGGGGGTCGACGGCTTCAGGCTGGACGCGATCCCCTACCTGGTGGAGCGGGAGGGAACGAGCTGCGAGAACCTTCCCGAGACGCACGCGGTCATCCGCCGCCTGCGGGCGTTCGTGGACAAGCGGGCGCCGGGTTGCCTCCTCCTCGCCGAGGCCAACCAGTGGCCAGCGGACGTGCGCCCCTACTTCGGGGAGGGCGACGAGTGCCACATGGCATTCCACTTCCCGCTCATGCCCCGGATCTTCATGGGGCTGCGCCTGGAGAGCGCCGAACCCATCGTGGACATCCTCCGCCGCACGCCTCCCATCCCCCCCAGCTGCCAGTGGGGGCTGTTCCTGCGCAACCACGACGAGCTCACCCTGGAGATGGTGAGCGAGGACGAGCGGGCCTACATGAACCTGGCCTATGCCCGCGATCCCCAGACCCGGCTCAATGTCGGCATCCGGCGGCGGCTGGCGCCGCTGGTCGACAACGCGCGGCGGCGGATCGAGTTCCTCAACGGCCTGCTCTTCTCCCTGCCTGGCACGCCCATCGTCTACTACGGGGACGAGATCGGGATGGGGGACGACGTCCTGCGCCCCGACCGTGACGGCGTGCGCACTCCGATGCAGTGGAGCGGGGAACCAAGCGCCGGATTCTCGCGCCTCACCCCCGACCGGCTCTACTCGCCGCCGATCGGCGATCCCGTCTTCGGCGCCAGGGCGGTCAACGTCGAGGCCCAGCTCCGGGACCACTCCTCGCTGCTCCACTGGATGCGCAACATGATCCGCCTGCGCAAGCAGTTCCGGGTATTCGGCCGGGGGAGCATCGAGTTCCTGCCGGTGTCGAACCGGAAGATCCTGGCGTACATCCGTCGCTGGGAGAACGACACGATCCTGTGCGTGGCAAACCTCTCCCGCCACGCACAGCCCGTCGAGCTCGACCTCTCGCAGATGAAGGGCATGACCCCTGTGGAGATGCTCGGGTACACACCGTTCCCGCGGATCGGTGAGCTGCCGTACATGCTCACCCCGAGCGGATACGGTTTCTACTGGTTCGAGCTCCGCCAGGAACCCTGACGGTTCAGCCAGCCAGGCGGTACCGGGGGGGTGGGGCGTCGTGGCCTTCGCCGCTCACAGGTGGTGCATCGTGTCCCCGGAGGGCGAGTCCTTACCCTCGGAAAGGTCCTTGAAGTGCCGCTCGAGCGAGCGGGCCACCACGTCGCGGGCTCCCAGGCCGACCGCGAGCGAGAGCGACAGGACGATTCCCCCGAAGAGGATGGCAAAGGCGGCGGTGAGGATGGCCCCGCCGATCCCGAGCTGCTCGAGCGCGATCGCCGAGGCGAGGACCAGGAAGAGCCAACGCGCGCCCAGGCCGAGGAGCCGAGCGGAGTGCAGACCCATGTTCACCGCGCCGATGAGCACGCTCCGCTCCAGCGCTCGCGATCCGGCGATGCCCGCCGCCAGGATGACGACCCCCACCAGGGCGTGGGGGACGTAGGCGATGAGCGAACGGGCGAGCGCACTGGTATCGCCGGACTCGAGGACCGTCAGCCCCAGGATGAACCCCATCGCCACCACCGTCCATGCCACCACGCGCGAGGCAATGCGGGTCGGGCCCAGGTGTCCCTGACGGGCCGGGGACGCCATGCCCCACTCGCGCAGACGGCGATCGACGTCCAGCCGGGTGAAGATCCGGCGCACCACCGCCGAGATGGCGATCGCCAGCACCGCGGTCAGCACCAGGATCACCAGCATCACCAGCACCCCGGGCAGGAGCTGCGCCAGCGTGCGCGCCATCCGTTGGAAGGACTCGAGGAAGGTGGTCCGGATCTGTTCCCACATCAGGTGTCCTCCTCAGGGATTGAACTCGTCCGGCCATCGCCACCGGGCGACCAGGTAGCGCTTTTCCCGCTCGAACGCGGCGCCGACGGCCTCCACTCGCGCCTCGAAAGCCAGGTCGTCGAGCGTGCCCGCCGCGTGCGCCAGCCCGGCGAGCCAGCCGAGGTAGAGCGGAGCAAGGGAGCGGAGCAACTGTCCCCGCTCCACGGAGCGGACGAGGTGCGCCACCGAGAAGTCGAACACCACCCGGGCCCACAGCTCGTCGGGGATGATGCCCTCGGGGAAGGGCTTCATGGCGCACTGCTGGAGGCCGAGCAGCGTCGCCGGGGGGAGCACCAGGCCGAAGACCGGGAGGAGGTCGCGCAGTCCGCGCACGAACGACCCGAAGAGGTGGACTGGATCGGGTGGAGGAACGCCGGACTGGAAGCTGCGGGTCCCGAAAGTGGGGACGGGCTGCGAGGCCCCGGTCCGCTGCCACCGTGCGGCAGTGCGCTCCATCTCGCCGAAGACCAGCCCGAGTGCCCGCGCCAGGGTCACGTCCAGCTCCTCCGGGTCGCGGGACGGGCGCGGCCAGGCTCCCAGCCAGGACTGGGCCACCCGGGCCTCGGTGCCCAGCACCTTCGCGAGGAGCCAGGCGTCGGAACCCGCCTCGCGCGGCCGTCGGCGCCAGTCCTCGTCCTCGATCAGCCGGCGTGCCAGGGCGCCAGAGAGCGCGGCCTCGGTGCCGAGCGGCTGGCGGAGCGCCCGGCCGTAGAGGGTCCGGATGAGAGGCGCCACGATGCCGGTGTTGATGGCGCCCTCCGCGCGGGGGCGGGTGTACGCGGGGCACACGAAGTCGAAGCGCCCGCCGAGCACCGGGCCGATGAGAAGGTCGAGCCAGTCGATCGACTCGTCGTGCCGCTCGGCCGCGACGATGGCCACGGCTGTGGCGTTCCGTCCGGCGCCCTCGACGAGGAGCGGGCCGAGTGGGCTCTCGAGCCCCGGCACCGCGCCCTGGCTGGCGGACGGCACCACGCCGGTCGCGGGCGCGGGCAGCGTTGCCGGGCCGACCGGCCCCACCGGGACCAGTGCCGGCGCTCCGTCGCGCAGCGCGGTCACCAGGACGACCGGCTCGACCTGCGGGTAACGGCTGCGCAGTCGGCCAGCGAGCGGCAGGGCGGCAGCCAGCGCGGCATCACCGGGGCCTTGCACGGCGACGACGAGCGAACCCATCGGCTCGCTCGCTGGTCGCTCCTCCTCGTGGGCGAGAGTCGCCCTGACCGTGTCGGCCATCCGCGCCTTCCTCCTCGCCCCGACCGCGTACCACGACACTCAACCCATACCGGAAGGCCGGTGCGCTTGCACCCTCGAGGGTGACCGCCCGTGGCCCGAGCCAGAGACTCGCTGGCACGACGCCAGCCACGGCCGCGGCCGGGCCCGAGTCCTCGGGCGCCACCGACGCGGCCCGGGAGGGCAAGACATCTCGGCCGCTCTCGCCGGGAACTCCGGTCGACCGATGGGATCCAAACATCCCGAACAGACACCGCGCGACACCGCAGTAGCCGCCGATCATCCCCGGCGCCGGCCGGGCGGGTGGTTCCGTCCGGCTGCGGATCAGGCCCTCGCGTGCGCCGGGTCGTTACATAGGCGACAAGGAGCGATACCTCGGCTGGCCCTCGCCTCGGCTTCCCCGTTCCGGGCGCCGGTCTTTCCTTGCTACACAAAGGAGTTTCGCGATGGGAGCTGGTCACCACCCCATCCCCGACCGATGCCGAGCGAGGAAGTCCCAGCTGACGTTCAGCGCTTCTTGCGCGAGAATGGCGTCTCGTACGAGCAGCTGGAGGTGTTGTTACTGCTCCGCAGCCAGCCCCACGAGGTCTGGGAGCAAGAGGCACTGGCCACGACCTTGAAGCTGCCCGAGGAGAGCGCACTGGAGGCGCTCGAACACCTCTGCAAACGCGGGCTTCTGGAGCAGCTGAGCAATCCCGCGCGGCGCTCGTTCAGATACTGTCCCCGGGGCACCGATGTTGCGAAGCTGATCGATCGACTCGCGCAGACGTACGATTCGAATCGACTGGCGGTCATCAGCCTGATGAACACAAACGCCGTGGACCGGGTGAGAACTCGAGCGATGCTTCTCTTCGCCGACGCCTTCGTGCTGGGGAGAAAGAAGGACGGGAATGGCTGAGCTCGTCTACGGGCTCTGCGCGCTGACGAGCGCGGGCTGTGCCGCGCTGCTTCTTCAGGGGTACAGACGAAGCGGCACCAGGCTCCTCTTCTGGAGCAGTCTCTGCTTCGCAGGGCTGGCGCTGAACAACGCCCTGCTCTTCGTCGATCTGGTGGTCGTTCCGGAGATCGATCTCAGGTTGCTCCGCAGCGCCGTCGCGCTCTCGGCGACCAGTGTGCTCATCTTCGGCCTGATCTGGGAGTTCCGGTGAACGCGGACTCCCTGAACAGCGTTCTCCTCGGAGCCCTGACTATGTCCGCGGGGGTTATCGGGCTCCTCTTCCTGCGTTTCTGGAGAGTGAGTCGCGAGCGGTTGTTCGCCTTCTTCGCCCTCTCGTTCTGGTTGCTCGGTCTGAACTGGCTTGCGCTCGCCCTGGTGCGATGGAGCAGCGAGAGGCAGCACCAGATCTATCTGGTCCGGCTGATCGCCTTCGGGCTGATCATCGCGGGAATCATCGACAAGAATCGAAGAGCCCGGCTCGAGTCTCTACGAGCAAGCCAGGAGACGCCGCGATCAGTGGATGGAGCGCCCGGTAGCTCACGCGCGAGCTGAAGCCTCCAGCAGGGAACGCACCGCGGAGTGCAGACCGTCGGCCCCGACCAGCAGGTCGAAACGCCGCTCTCCACCCCGCTCGAACCGCACATGCAAGCCGCCCTCGTCCTCATCGACCGCAGCCAGGGTGTCGCCGAAGATCGTTTCCGCTCTCGATCGGGCCCGCTCGAAGATCACTCGCGCGAGCTCGCCGCGAGGGATACTCACGAACCGATTCCCCAGTGCGCGACCGGATCTTCGATGCTTCGACCTCGGAACGGGTCGATCCGGAGGAGTCGACGAAGCGAAGCCTATCGATGAGGTAACCCCGCTCGCGAATGCTGGGGAGCAGCCCCATCCGCTCGGCCACGTCGAATCCGAGTCCCCAGAAGTCGAGCATGTACCCGCCCGTACGGAGCTCCGGTGCGCGTTCGACGAGCGTTGGCTCGAAGCCGCCCTCCGCGAGCCAGTAGGCAAGGGTAGGGCCGGCGACACCTGACCCGCAGATCAGAACCGATCGGGCTCGGGAGGGAGCCGAGTGGTGTTGCGCCGGTCCCACGTCGTCATGATAGTTGGTACACCAACGAGTTGCACGATTAGAATGAAGCGATGCTCGCCAGCACACGACCTTCCCACAACAGGGTGTCGAATAGCAGGCCTCGCGCCAGCTCGGAAGCAACGCTCGAGTTCCTGGGGGCTCTCTGGGCTCTCGATCAGGAGCTCCGCGCTCTCTCCAAGCGCATGGAGCGCCAGCTGGGCGTGACCGGCCCCCAGAGGCTCGCCCTGCGCATCATCGGTCTGTCTCCGGGGCTGCCGGCGAGTGCACTGGCGTCGGCATTGCATCTTCATCCGAGCACCGTGACCGGACTCGTCCTCCGACTTACCCGGAAGGGCCTCGTCCGGCGTCGGCGTGACCCCGAAGATGGGCGCCGAGTGTTGCTGGCGCTGACGGAGCGAGGAACACGGATCAACGCCCGGCGCCGGGGAACGGTGGAGGCGGCCGTCTCGCGGTCGCTTGGTGACCTGCCTCCAGGTTACCTCGTGACGGTCCGGGAGGTGCTCGAAGAACTCCGGCAGTCGGTGCTGCGGGAGCGCCTCGAGGGGCCGTCCTGGTGAAGAGACCACGTCTCCGAGCGGAGGCCGGGCACTCTCCTCCCGGGCGGGGCGTCGATGACGACGAGGACCGCCTTCCCCAGAACCCCGGCAGCTGGCTGACGCTGATGATCTCGGCCGCGCTGGTCGGCGTCCTCGCCGGGCTGCTCGGGGGAGCCTTTCGAATGGCGCTCCGCTGGGCGGAAGCTCTTCGAGAGAGCTCCGTCACATCCGGTTCCCATGGGGTGTGGGTCTGGCTGTTGACCGTCGTGTGCTGCTCGACCGCCGCTGCCCTCGCCGCGTGGCTTCCCCAGCGGTTGGCCCCGAGTAGCGCCGGGAGCGGCATCCCGCACGTGGAAGCCGTTCTGCGCAACCGGGTCCTCCCTCCCGGCTTGCTGATCATTCCGGTGAAGTTCGTGGGCGGCGTGCTCGGAATCGGCGCCGGGCTCGCCCTCGGGCGAGAGGGGCCAACCGTTCAGATGGGGGCGACGGTCGGGCGTCTCGTCGGCGACCGGCTGGCAGGACAGCAGCGCTTCCGATTGCTCCCCGAGCCGTGGACTCTGATCGCCGCCGGCGCCGGAGCGGGTCTCGCCACGGCATTCGATGCTCCCCTGGCGGGAGTCATCTTCGTCCTCGAGGAGCTGCTCCGGCGATTCTCCGCACGGGTTCTGGGCGCGACCGTGGCAGCCTCGGTCTGCGCCACCGCGGTGGCCCGGGTGATGGCCGGCCCCCGTCCGGAGCTGGCGGTGGCCTCGTTCTCGGACGTTCCCCTGACCGCGCTCCCGGGGTTCATGCTCCTCGGTCTGGCCGCCGGTCTGCTGGCAATGGCCTACAACGCCGGGACAATCCGGACGCTGAAACTGTTTGACCACATGCCGCGGCGATTCCGTCCACTGGCTGCCGCGGCGGTCGGCGCCCTGACCGGGGGCCTCGCCATTCTCTGGCCCAGGGCGCTGGGCGGCGGTGAACCCATCGCGGTGCAGGCAGTGGCCTTCCCCCTCGGGCTCACCATGGGGGGTGTGGTCGGCCTCACTCTTCTGCGATGGCCGCTCTCCATGTTCTCCTATGCGACCGGGAGCCCGGGCGGCGTGTTCGCCCCGATGCTCGCGCTGGGGGCTCTGCTCGGCCTGGTCACGGTCCGGCTGGCCCATGTCTGGGGAGTGGAGCACGCAGGAGCCTCCGCTGTGGTCGTGGTGAGCATCACTGCCTTCTTCACCGGGGCCGTCCGGTCTCCCCTGACCGGTGTCGTTCTCCTCCTGGAGATGACCGGGGCCTTCCCGCTGCTGCTGCCGATGCTCGCGGGGTCTGGCGCGGCCTATGTCCTGACCGAGTTCCTGCGGAGCCCGCCCCTGTACGACCTCCTCCGGGAGAGGGACGAGCGGCTCGAGCGGCGCCGCTCGCGGGCGGGGCCGAAGCCCGTGGCCCCGGTCATGGCGCCCGAGCCGGGCGGATAGCTGGCGAACGCCAGGGAGCGGGAAGTCGGCTTCGAGCTGGGCGGTCTGAAGGATGCGTCCGGTGAAACCTCAGGCGCCGGCTCCAGATCAGCGACCCGGTGACCGTCGGCCGCCGCCCGAGCCCCAGCCACCGGGCCCCCGACCCTCGCGGCGCCAACGGTCGAGCTGATTGCGCTGCTCCGGGGTGAGAACGGCTCGTGCCTGGTTCATCGCCTGAACGTGGGCCTCGAGCATCTCCTGGCGAAGCTTGCTGATGTGCGCATAGACCGAGCCGACTGCCTTCGGATCAGGTTCTCTTGCAGCGTAGAGGTCCCGCAGCTTGGCCTCGTCGTCCTGGATCTGGCCCATGATCGCCCAGTGCTTCTTGCGCAAGGAATCTGCGATGGCGTTGACCTTCGCGCGCTGGGCATCCGAGAGGTTCAGCATCCAGATCGGTCCCATGCCGTAGCCGCCCATCATCCCGGGTCCCATGCCATAGCCGCCGTAGCCGCCCATCATCCCGGGTCCCATGCCGTAGCCGCCGTAGCCGCCCATCATCCCGGGTCCCATGCCGTAGCCGCCGTAGCCGCCCATCATCCCGGGTCCCATGCCGTAGCCGCCGTAGCCGCCGTAGCCGCCCATCATCCCGGGTCCCATGCCGTAGCCGTCGTAGCCGCCCATCATCCCCGGCCCCATTCCGTAACCGGCAGAACCGCCATCTCCCTGCGCCAGCGCCCCCGGCGAACACAATACGACCGCCGCTGCGAGCAGCGTGGTCAACGAAGCAACAAGAGGTTTCATCGTTCTCTCCTTCCCCGTCCCTGATCCCGGACCATTTCGGCGGGTCCTCGTTGCCCGCCGTCACGCCGGGAAAGCTCTCTGCGTCGAACAGTCCTGGTCGGCGCCGCACTCCGGCGCGGCCGACGAAAACGCCTCGCGAGGAAATGTCCTTCCCCCGCGCCGAACGCCATGGCGCTGACGCCGAGACAGCATCCACGGCTTGCCCCGCGAGATCTCACGGCTCGGGCGGGTAACGGGCGAGGTACAGGTAGGTTGCCGACACCTCGGCGTCGGTGAGGTAGTCGTAGATCGGCATCCGCGACATTCTGGCCATCATTCCCCAGCCGCCCTGGCGCACTTTGAGAATCACCCGTTCCGGGGGCAGCTGCTCGGGCATCGCCGCGAGCGAAGGAATCACCCCTCGCATGTGCTCCATCATGGGGTTCACTCCGGGCCCGGTCGCCGGATGACAGATGTGACAGGTGCCTCGCGCAAGGAGTTCACCCACGCGTGTCACGGGTTCCTCCAGCTTCTTGGGGCGGCCGGCCTCAGGGGCGTTTGCCAAGATCCGCAGGTAGCCGAGTAGCGTCTCGACCTCGGGCGGCGAGAGATAGTCAAACGCGGGCATCCGCTGGCCACCATGCTGGAGACGGTCCCGCAGCTCCTTCTCGGCGTCGGCGACGAGCGAGCGCGCCATTCCCGGTGCCAGCGTCTGGCCGCTGTTCTTCGCCGCGCGCTCGGTGAGCACCAGCGACGTGGCTCGAACCGACGCGATCAGCGGGAGGATCTCCGGAATGGCGCCGTTGCCGTCGGGCCCATGGCAGGAACGGCACTCGAGCCGGTAGAGATCCGCGCCCTCGACCTCGAAGGTCTCACCGGATACGGGCTCCTTCCGGCTCGACGGGGGAGGTGGACCCTCTCCACCCATCTGGCCCATGTGCGTCTGCTCGAGCTCGACGTCGAGATGTTCGAGCCAGCTCGGGCCGGCAACTGGCATCCCCGGGGGCACGGGCGCCGCGCCGAGCCCGATGAGCAGCAGCGCTCCGGGAGGCAGCATCGTTGTTCTCCTTTCCGGGCCCGCCCCAGACGGTCCGTGGTGCTCGTGATACCCGCCGCCGTCCCGCCAGTACCTCAACCAAGCCGATTAGTTGGGCTACCAACTAGAACACCATGTGTCGTCTCCCCCATTCCCGTCTATCACCGGTTCCTTGGAGTCGTCGAAGGCAGCGCGCGAACTACCTGCCACGTTGACACTCTCGTCGATTGGCCGAGGCGGGTCGTGCCCGTGCCCATGGGGAAACCAGAGGTGAGCGAGCGTCACCACCCGGTTGCGTCATCGTTCGCCCGCGCCGCCTGACCGCACGCTCCCTTCCTGCAGGCGCATGCGATGCAGGAGCGGTGAAGGCCCGACCTCTGTCAATCCATTGGTTGGTCCACCAACGAAAAGGCCGGCTCGGTCAAAGTGCATTCCCGAACCAAAGGGGACGCGAGACCCTCGGAATCGTCCCCAGCCAGTGGCACTGATGGCGGTCGCGAGGGCTCCCATGCACATCGAACGACGAACGTTCCTCAAGGCGACCGCTGGGCTCGGGGGTGCGATGGGCCTGGGGCTGTTCGATCTCTCCGAGGCTCGCGCCGAGATGCGCGAGCTCAAGATCGCCCGCACGACCGAGACGCGCAGCACCTGCCCCTACTGCGCCGTCGGGTGCGGGGTGATCATCCACACCCTGGGAGACAAGGCGAAGAACGTCACTCCCGCGGTGGTCCACGTGGAGGGAGACCCCGATCACCCCACCAATCGCGGGACCCTCTGCCCGAAGGGCAGCACCCTCAAGGAAGACATCATCAACCCCAGCCGACTCACCGTGCCGAAGGTGCGTCGGCCGGGGTCGGACCGCTGGGAGGAGATTTCCTGGGACGAGGCGATCAGCAAGATCGCCCGGCACATCAAGGACACCCGCGACCGGACCTTCGTCGCCAAGAACGCCAGAGGGCAGGTGGTCAACCGCACGCCAGGGATCGCGGTGATCGGCGGCTGCACGGATACCAACGAGTTCAACTTCCTCCAGGACAAGTTCATGGCGGCCGTGGGGGTCGTCTACCGCGACAGTCAAGCTCGAGTATGACACGGCCCCACGGTGGCCAGTTTGGCCGCCACGTTCGGTCGCGGGGCGATGACCAATGGCTGGGTCGACATCAAGAATGCCGACGTCATCCTCGCCATGGGTGGAAACCCCGCGGAGAATCACCCCTGCGGCTTCAAGTGGACGGTCGAGGCCCAGAAGACCCGGAACGCCAAGCTGGTGGTGGTCGACCCCCGCTTCACCCGGACTGCGGCGGTGGCGGACCTCTACGCCCAGCTGCGGCCGGGCTCGGACATCGCGTTCCTCAACGGGATCATCCGCTACGCCATCGACAAGAAGCGGTACCACGAGGAGTACGTCAAGCACTACACCAACGCTGCGTACATCATCGGCGAGAAGTACGGATTCGACGACGGGCTGTTCAGCGGCTTCGACGAGGGGAAAGGAACCTACGACAAGGCGTCCTGGGCCTACGAGGCTGACCCCAAGACCCACGCCTACGCGGTCGACCCCACCCTCCAGCACCCGCGCTGTGTCTTCCAGCTCCTGAGGAAGCACGTCGACCGCTATACCCCTGAAACGGTGGAGCGGATCACCGGGACACCCAAGGACAGCTTCCTCAAGGTGGCGGAGGTGGTCACCTCCACCTTCACCCCCGAGCGGGTGGGAACCATCACCTACGCGCTCGGCTGGACGCAGCACTCCGTCGGGGTGCAGATGATCCGCACTGCGGCGATGCTGCAGCTGCTCCTGGGGAACGTGGGGCGGCCAGGGGGTGGTGTCAACGCGCTCCGTGGACACTCCAACATCCAGGGGGCCACCGACCTGGGTGGAACGTTCGAGATCCTTTCGGGGTACCTGGCGACGCCACGCAGCGAGCTGGTGGATCTGAAGACGTACCTCGACAAGGTCCCGCCCAAGACGCTCAACAACGAGCCGTGGCACTCGATGAACTACTGGTCCAACTACCCGAAGTTCATCGTCTCCCTGCTCAAGGCCTTCTACGGGAAGGCAGCCACCAAGGAGAACGACTTCGCCTACTCCTGGCTTCCCAAGACCGACGGCAACCACTCGTGGCTCTACCTCTTCGACGACATGTACCGCGGCAAGTCGACCCGGGCCGGCGGGGAGGAGCCCGGGCCGGAGGGGCTCATCACCGCCGGAATGAATCCAGTCGCCATCGGGCCCAATAGCCAGAAGATGGTCGCCGCCCACTCGAAGCTGAAGTGGCTGGTGGTGATCGAGAACTACGAGATCGAAACCGCCGCCTTCTGGAAGGCGCCCAAGGAGTACGCCGGACCGCCACCAGCGGAGATCCAGACCGAGGTGTTCCAGCTCCCGGCCAGCGGCTTCGCGGAGAAGGATGGGAGCTTCACCAACTCCGCGCGCTGGGTGGAGTGGAAGTGGAAAGCAGTGGATCCGCCCGGGCAGGCCAAGACCGACCAGGAGATCCTGGCCCGGATCTTCCTCGCGGTCCGGGAGCTCTACCGGAAGGAGGGTGGTGCATTCCCCGAACCCATCCTCAACCTGAGCTGGGACTACACCCATCCGACCGCACCGGACCTCGCCGAGGTCCTGAAAGAGATCAACGGCAAGGCGATCGAGGACCTCTACGAGCCCTCCACCGATCCCAAGCAGCCGAAGAAGCTCCTCGTCGCCGCCGGCAAGCAGCTCGACAGCTTCGGTCAGCTTCGCGACGACGGGTCGACGGCCTGCGGACTCTGGCTCTACACCGGCGTCTACACCGAGGCCGGGAACAATGCCCAGCGCCGGAACAACGCCGACCCCACCGGTCTGGGGATGTACCACCAGTGGACATGGAGCTGGCCGGCGAACCGGCGCATCATGTACAACCGTGCCTCGGCCGATCTGAACGGGAAGCCGTGGGATCCCGCGCGGCCGGGGATCGTCTGGAACGGCCAGCGATGGGTGGGTGACGTCCCCGACATCGCCCCGGACTCTCCCCCCGGAAAGTTCGGGCCGTTCATCATGCTGCCCGAGGGGGTGGGGCGCCTGTTTGCCGCCTCACTCAACGACGGCCCGTTCCCCGAGCACTACGAGCCTGTCGAGGCACCGGTCGCCAATCTCCTGCACCCGAAGGTGACCAGCAATCCGGCTGTCCGGCGGTTCAGCACCGACAAGGACAAGTACGGGACCGCCAAGGACTACCCGGTGGTCTGCAGCACCTACCGGCTGACCGAGATGTACCACTACTGGACCAAGCACACCGACCGCCTCAACGAGATCAGGCCCGGATTCTTCATCGAGCTTCCCGAGGAGCTGGCCAGGGAGAAGGGGATCACCAACGGCTCGCAGGTGCGGCTGGTCTCGGCGCGCGGCCCGGTCCAGGGCGTGGCGATGGTGACGAGACGCCTCCGGCCGATGACCATCGATGGCAAGCCGGTGTGGCACGTCGGCTTCCCCCTGCACTGGGGCTACACCGGAGAGGCCGGACACCTCGGGCCGCTGGCCAACTTCATGACCCCGAGCGTCGGCGACGCCAACACCTGGACCCCCGAGTACAAGTGCTTCCTGGTCCGGGTCGAGAAGGCCGAGCCCCTCGCGACGAGCTGAGCACCGCCATGCCCATCCAAGGTCTCGAGATCCTCCAGTCCTCGGCGTCCCTCCGCGGGCAGCCCAGCGGGATGCGCCGGGTGCCGTTCGTCAGCAAGTACATCGACACCTCCACCTGCATCGGATGCAAGGCCTGCGAGGTGGCCTGCCAGGAGTGGAACGATCTGCCCTCGGTGCCCACCAAGGTGTCCGGCACCTACCAGACCCTTCCCTCGCTCCACCCGGAGTTCTGGAACCTCATCAAGTTCAACGAGGTCGAGGTCGACGGCAACTTCTCCTGGTTGATGCGCAAGGACCAGTGCATGCACTGCGCCGACCCGGGCTGTCTCCGGGCCTGTCCTGCGCCCGGGGCGATCGTCCAGTACTCCAACGGCATCGTCGACGTGAACCCCGAGCAGTGCATCGGCTGTCGGCTGTGCGAGGCAGGCTGTCCGTTCAACGTGCCGCGCTTCTCGGCGAAGACCGGAAAGATGGCCAAGTGCACGCTCTGCGTCGACCGGGCCACGGTGGGTCTGGAGCCGGCCTGCGTGAAGGCCTGCCCGACCGGCTGTCTGCACTTCGGCACCAAGGACGACATGGTCGCCCTGGGCAACGAGCGCGTGGCACAGCTCAAGGCCAGGGGCTTCGCCACCGCCGGGCTCTACAATCCTCCGGGCGTCGGGGGCACGGGCGTGGTGACCGTGCTCAAGTACGCCGACAAGCCCGAGCTCTACGGGCTGCCGGCCAATCCAACGGTCCCGGCCACGGTCAGGGTCTCGAAGGGACCGCTACGCTGGTTCGGCCTGCTGGCCTTCGGCGGGGTGATTCTCGGCCTCATCGGCCACTACATCCGGTTCGGCCCCCGTACTCCGACACCGAGCCCTCCGCCCGAGCCCGGGAAAGGGGACGCGCGATGACCACCTCCCGAACTGCACCCGTTGCCGTCCACTCCACCGGCAATCCGGCCATCCTCGCTGCCGGCCACCAGGAGGACGTGGTGGTCGGCGACCGGCTGGTGCGCTTCCGCGCCTACACCCGGGCGCTCCACTGGGGCGTGGCGCTGACGTTCTTCCTCTGTCTCTTCACCGGACTTCCCATCTGGACGCCCATCTTCGGCTGGATGGCCTTGCTCTTCGGCGGGCTTCAGGTGTGCCGATGGCTGCATGCCTGGACGGGAATCGCCTTCGCGGTCCTCGCATTCCTCCAGCTCGTGCACTGGGCGGGTGTGATGTGGATGGGCGAGGCCGACAGACGCTTCGTCAAGCTGGGCAACTTCCTGGCCTACATGCGATGGGAGACGCACGACGAGGACGTCGGCAAGTTCAACGGCGGCCAGAAGATCCTGTTCTGGCTGAGCACGCTGGCAGCTCTGGGCCTGCTGCTCACCGGGGTGGTCCTGTGGTTCCCGAACCTGTTCGGAATGGAGCTGCGAAGGATCTCCCTGCTCCTCCATGACGTCACGTTCATTCTCTTCGGGCTGCTGATCATCGGGCACATCTACCTGACGGTCGCCGAGCCAGGAACGTTCGGCGGGATGGTCAAGGGAACCGTGAGCCGGGACTGGGCCCGTCTGCACCACCCGAGGTGGTATCGCGACGTGACCGGCAATCGGCGGTAAGCCGCCGAGACGACCCAAGCCGGTCCCGAGGCTTGGCGGCTGCTGGGGTTCACCGGCCACCTCTGCGGATGAAGTCCTCGCCCAGAACCGGGAGACCCTCCTGACCTCTTGCACCGCGCACATCCTGCCGACACGTCTTTCCCGGCCCTCAGGGTTTGCCGGGATAGCCCGCGTCGTTCGCCCGGCGGAACTCCGGTGACGTATGAAGGAGGTGCGGACCGTCGCCTGTCATCGCGTCAGCCGGAGCGGCCAGTGAGCGAGAAGCGGGGCACAGCAGCAGGGCTGCCGCACGGGAGCACCGCTGGAATCGAACACTCTGCGGAGAACCGCACCGCGCCCGTCACCCCTCCGACCCCCGACGGTCTCTCCAGCGCTCCACGGGCCGTGCCCCGACTCGTGCCCGGGGACCACCTGGCCAATCGCTACACCGTGGTGCGGTTCGTCGCCCGGGGCGGCATGGGTGAGGTCTACGAGGTGCGGGATGACACCCTGCGGACCCGTGTCGCGCTGAAGACCATCCTCGCGGAGTTCTCCTCGGATCGCGAGGCCCTGGAGCGTTTCCGGCGGGAGGTCCTCCTTGCGCGGCGGATCACCCATCCGAACGTCTGCCGGATTCACGACCTCAGCTCCGGGGAGGTGAGAGGAGAAACTCTCCACTTCTTGACCATGGAGTTCCTCGACGGGGAGACCCTGAGCCGACGCCTCCGGACCGGTGGGCGGATGGCGACCGACGAGGTGTTGCCGCTTCTCCGGCAGATCGCCGCAGCCCTCGACGCCGCGCACGCCGAGGGCGTGGTGCATCGGGACTTCAAGACCAGCAACGTGATCCTGGTGACTCGCGAGGGGACCACCGAGGTTCGCCCGGTGATCACCGACTTCGGAATCGCCCATTCGCCGAGCGCGGAGCTGGGGGACGCAGTGACGGGTTCCAGGGCGGTCGGTACGCCGGAGTACATGGCTCCAGAGCAGGTAACCGGCGGCACGGTCGGCCCTGCCGCGGACGTGTACGCCCTGGGGATCGTGCTCTACGAAATGCTGACCGGGCACACCCCATTCGAGGGCGGCACACCTTTTCAGGTCGCACTCCGGCGCGTTCGGGAGCGGCCCCGCCCGCCCAGGGAGACGGTTCCAGGCCTGGAGCCTCGCTGGAACGAGGGCGTGCTCCGTTGCCTGGAGACGAATCCGGAAAATCGCTTTGGGCGGGCCCAAGAGCTGGTGCACTTCCTGGAGACGGGCATCGGTCCCCCACGCCGACGGCTTCGCCGCCGCGTCCTGGGTGGAGTGCTGCTCGCGGTGCTTTCGCTGCTGGTCGTGCTCGGTCTGGTGCTCCGGCATCGCGCACACCCGCCGAAGGGAGTCTCCATTCGCCCGCGTCCGGTCGCGGCGATCGGGACGCTCGCCGCGGCGGAGGATCTCGGGGAGCAGCGCTGGGTCCCGGCGGCCCTGCGCCAGCTCCTGGAGCTCGAGCTCGGAGCCAAGCCCTCCTCGCTCCGGATGGTCCCGGCGATCTCCGTGGGTTGGGCGCGGAGGGCGCTGGGGCTCGACGCCGACTCGACGGTCGAGGGGACGGGAAGGGAACGACTGGGGACTCTGCTCGGAACCCAGTCGCTGCTGGTGGGGAAGGTACGGCGAGACGCCTCTCCCGGTCAGCTGGCGGTGCTCATCGACCCGGTCGGTGGAATGCCCGCGGTCTCCGAGTCCTTCGCCTCCGACGACGTGCTTGGCGCCGCCTCGCGGCTGGGTGAGAGGCTCCGGCAGGGGCTCGGGCTGTCACTGAACGACGAGGAGCGCGCGTGGCTCGCCGCCAGGCGCCCCCGTTCGGCCCAGGCGGCCCGCTTCTTCGCCGAAGGAGTGAGTCGACTGGTGGCCGATGACATCCCCGGAGCCCAGCGGCTCTTTGCCGCCGCGTCGGCCGCCGACGGGTCGTTCCACGCGGCGGTCCTGGCCGAGGCCGAAAGCTGGCTCGCCATCGGGAACGTCCGGCAGGCGCGCAACGCAGCACAGCGAGCGAAGGATCTCGCCCGGACGCTCTCGCTCCGGGAACAGCGGGAGAGCGAGATTGCGCTCGCCCGGGCGTCGGAGGACGAGGGCGCAGCGCGAGCCCAGCAAAAGGCGCTCTACGCCGATTGGCCGGACGACCCGCGCCTGGCGGAGGCTCTGATGGATGCGGCGTCGACCCTCGAGGAGGGTCAAGCCGTCCTTCAGCGCTGGCGTCAGGCCAGTCCCCCTGGCGCGTTCGACTTCGCGCTTGGAATCGAGGAGGCGGCGCTCCTCGCTCGTTCCCAGGGTGCTCCGTCCGCGGACGCCGCGTTCGAAAGGCTCGAGGAAAGGGCGCAGGCCCTGGGTTCGAGCCACACCCTGGGGAGGATCCTGCTCGTCCGGGCATTCACCTTCGCCAGGAGCGATCACTCCAGGAGTCTGACCTACGTCCGTCAGGCGCAGGAGGCCCTTCAGCGAGGTGGATTCCTGGCTGACCTGGCCCTGGCCAAGGGCGACGAGGTCCTCTACCTCCGGGAGGGGGGTGATCCCCGGCAGGAGGTCCCGCTCCGGGAAGCTCTGGCGATCTACCGGCGCCTCGGGATGCGACGGGCTGCGGCGAACCTGGTCTTGATGGCGGGCTGGTCGGCCCTCTACCAGGGCGATGTCATCCAGTCGCGAGAGCGTCTGCGGGAGATGGATGACGAGTACAGGGCCATCGAAGCGTCTCCAAGCTCCTGGGCACTGGGTCTTCGAGCCTGGGTCGAGTGGACGGAGGGCAACCTGGCCGAGTCGCGCCGTAGCCTCCAGGAGATGCGCAAGCGCGCAGAAGTCGACGGAAGCGGGAACAACCACGCGGGGATGCCCAACCTCGAGGGAATGATCCTGACCGAAGAAGATCGGATCCCGGAGGCCATCGCGGTCCTGGAGCAGGGGCGGGAGCAGTTTGCCTCGCTTGGCCTTGCCGACTACGAATGGAAGTGCGCCCTCATGGCGTGCCGGGCAAGCTGCCGGGGTGGGCGCCCGGCGGAGGGTCTGGCGTGCCTGTCGCATGTGGATGTCGGCCAGGTGAAGAACTCCCCCTGGTTGCATCCGCAGTTCGAGGCCGAGTGCCTGATCGACGTCGGTGACTCGAGCAAGGCGAAGCTGACCCTGGCCCGCGCCTCGAGTCTCGGCGAGACCTACGGAGTCAATCACCTTGTCTTCGAGGTGCTTCGCGGTCGGGTGGAGACCCTGGAGGGGCGAGCGCGCCCGGCCGCGGCACGTCTCCGGCCGGTGGCCGCCGAGGCTCGCCGACGTCACTGGAACGGACTGGCGCTGGAGAGCGAGCTCGCCCTCGGAATGGCCGAGCTCGCCGCAGGGATTCCGGGTGCCCGAAAGCGACTGCTCGCGGTCCAGGAGGAGGCGAGCAGGCGTGGACTCCTGGTCGTTGGCCGCCGGGCCGGCGCGGCACTCGCCGCCGAGTGACGCGCGGATCCGGCTAGGGATTGAGCTTGGTGAGCCGCGTCGCCCAGTTGCCGAGTGCGGTCCGTGTGCCGCCGCAGGAGCCGATCGCACCGGAGAGCCACTGGGCCAGCGTGCAGGTCTGGCCAATGTACTCCGACGCGAGCCAGACCGATGTCCCATCGGTGACCGCTGCGCCGTAGTCGCCCCAGCGCGTGCGCGGCGGATTGCCGACGAACGCCTTGTAGCTGGTGAAGCCGTCGGCGGGACCGAGTCCGGTGGCCGCGAGATGGATGTCCCCGACGTTGCCGCTGGAATCGATCGGCGCGTATGCGGCGCTCGGATAGTAGTCGTCACCGAGGACCGAGAACGCGATCGCGCCGCGACCATTCGCGCCGATTGCGATCGCCGGATACGTCAGATTGTTCCCCGCGAGCGCCAGGTATCCCTGCTTCTTGACCTGGCCCTCGACCTTGCCCGCACCGTTGATCTTCGGGCGGACCGCGAACCAGGCGATCCCGGCCTCGAGCCGGCCACCGACCTCCACCCCGGTCGCCGCCGCACCCCACAGCGTCCCGTTCACGTACCAGGTCTGCTGCATGCGGTTGTCGTTCGCGTCGGGATGCGATTCGACCTCGTCGTGCGCCGGCTCGTCGAAGAACAGGAGCTGCCAGCAACCGAGGCCGAACAAGGTCGTGTCGTTGACGCACTCGCCGAGCGGGATGTCACCCGGCTTCTGGTTGGCCTTCGGCGGGTCGACATACGTCTCGCTGACGATGGTGCGGCTGGTGACCACCAGCGCCGGCGTCGCCGTGCTGAGTGATGCGGTGTTGGTGATTGCCCAGAGCCCGATCCGCTTGGCGGTGCAGAAGCGCTCGGGACAGACGTCGGAGATCGTGCTCAGCATGTACTCGGTTCCGTCTTGCTCGTCGGAGTACTGGCCAGCGGGCGAGGTCGCGGGCCAGGCCGTGAAGCCCGGCAGTCCGTCGATGCCGAGGGGCCCGAGCAGCGTGACTGGCAGCGAGGCGGGGTGAGCGGCGAGCTGCGCTTTGGAGAATGCGAAGACGTTGACCCCATTGAATCCCGGCCCGAACAGCGAATACTCGTTGGTCGTGACGTAGATGCCGTTCCGGTCCCCGCCGATGTGCGGATAATCCTGGAAGCACGGACCGGGTCCGAGGTCCTCGTCCAGGCAACCGTGGTTGGGCGTTCCGTCCGTTCCGTCGTTCTGTGCCGGCACGCGGTAGATCGTCCATGCGTCGGTGGGGTCACCCGTGTTGCTCACCGCGACGTCGATCGTGTTCTTGCCGTTGAAGGCCGGTGTCGTGCCAAGGCGATGGAGCGTCGTGATCACGACGACGAAGCGGTTGTTGTCCGGGTCGTAATGGCAGACCGGGTCGATCACGTCCGCGCCGTATTCCAACGTGGTCCTGTTGATGGCGGCCGGATAGCCGAAGAACGTGTTCAGGTCGACCGCGCCCGTCAGCTGGGCACCGCTCGTGCTCCAGATGCTCAAGACGCTGTTGACCGCCTCGACGACGTACCCGTTGCCCACGCACAGCGCCTGGTCCGGCGGCTCGACCGAGAACTGGTTGCCGCCATTCGCCTGGCGCTGGTCGCGATGATTCAAACCCTGGAAGCTGAGTTGAAGCGCGGGATTGGAGAGCGACACCGCGCTCGTGGGAACGACGGGCGTCTCCAGATTCTTGTGTGGCAACATTCCGAGCTTGCGCCCCGGACGGGGCCGGTTGAACGAACCGGCGACGCCGTCCGATGCCTCGGCTTCGGATTCGGGCCTCGTCCCAAGCTCCGGGAACTGGAGCCCATCGACGCCCATCGTGCTGGCCGGCAACGTCGCCGTCCCTCCTGATGGGATGAGTCTCGTCCCGGCCGCCGCGGGAAACGCGAGCAGCAAACACGCCACCGTGCACGGAGCAAGCGATGGCCATGCCCCTCGAGATCTTTCTTCGCTCACGATGTTCCTCCCCTCTATGAGCTGGAAACGTCATTCCCGGGCCCCTGGCTTTCCGGGGCTTCCGAGGCGCGCGATGGTGAGGAGAACTGCGCGCGTTGTCCACATCGATCCGCACACGGTCTCGTCGGCATGTCGAGTAACCGGACCTGCACACGAACGACTCGCCGGGGAGCGCGGGCGGGACCGATGCCGTGCCGATGAGCGGCGCTTGCCAGATTTTCCGGAAACGCCGAACCGACCGGCCGGTGGGTCTTGAGTATCCTGCCCGGATTCATGGAGATCGGACCGGCGCTCAGCCCCTACGAGATCCGGGGAGGGGGCGGGTCCGGCGTGCCCCAGACGAGGTCTTCGACTGACGATGGCGAACCCCGCGGCAGCCCTTCCCTCCGACTTTCGGTGGATCCCCGACTGGATCGAACCGGCTGAAGCCGGGCGCCTCTTCGAGGTGCTCCTCACCGAGACGCCCTGGGAAGACCATGTCCTCACCATCGCCGGGCGGCAGGTCCCCCTGCCTCGCCGGGTGGCCTTCTACGGCCCGTTCCCCTACGCCTACTCGGGGATCATCCATCCGGCGCGTTCGCTTCCGCCGGTGATCGAGGCGTTGCGCGGCCGGAGCGAGGAGACGGCCGGCCAGCCGTTCAACACCGTGCTCATGAATCTCTACCGCTCGGGCAGCGATTCGGTCTCCTGGCACAGCGACGACGACTACCCCCACGGCGGCCACCCGGGGGTGGCCTCACTGAGCCTCGGGGGAGCGCGTCGCTTCCGCATCGCCCACAAGGGGCGCTCCGGTGAGCGCTACTCGCTCGACCTCACGCCAGGCGGGCTCCTGATCATGGGCGGGACGAGCCAGCGCGACTACCGCCACGCCTTGCCCAAGAGCGCGGAGGGCCACGGCGCACGCGTCAACCTGACCTTCCGTCACATGTCCGCGCCGAACTTCCAAAGGCGGACTGAGCGAGCTCCCGGATCGGGCCGGGGCCTTGGACCTATTTCATAGCGGCTTGCGACAGATCACCTGTACCGGATGGGTGCGGCCTTCCTCGATGTTGCGCGCCGCATTGCGCGTCTTTTGCGGCGCGGTCTCGCCCATGAGAATGTGGATACCGAGCGGAGGCAACGCGCCCTGCGCGGCCAGCTCCATCGTGCGTTTGTAAGCGGCCAGATATTTCTGTCCGGTCTCCTCGATGAGCACATTCTCGAAACCTGCGCGTTCCAGCGCGAGGTGTGTTTGCGACGGCGACATCAGGTAGGAGCCCTTGCCGTCCATGGACCAGGGCAACGGGTAGTAAGGATTCCCGGTGGGTCCCAGACCGTGTTCGGTCAGCGCAAAGAATGCGCCGGGCTTCAGCACCCGATGAGCTTCGCCGAAAAAGCGAGCCCGGTCGGCGACGTTCATGGTGACGTGCTGCGTGTAGGCGCCGTCGAAAACGTCGTCTGGGTACGGCAGGTGCTGGCCGTCTCCTTGCTGAATCGTGACCGCGTCTTGCATCCCCACGAGCGCGGTCAACTTCTTGGCCGCCTCCACGAACGCCGGCGTGATGTCGATACCGCTGACCTTGCACCGAAAGCGCTTCGCGAAATAACGCGCGGGCCCGCCGAGGCCGCAACCGATATCGAGTATGTGATTCTCGGGTTTGACGGGCAGACGGTCGGCGAGATCGAGGGTGGCGGGGAAACCGCGCGCGTGGAAATGATCGAGCGGCGCCAAGTCTTCGACCGTCACCGCATCCGTAGACTTTCCCGCTTTCGCCAATGCTGCCAGGATCAGCGCGTAGACGTCGCCGCTGCCCCAGTGATTCGCGATTGCGTTTTCTGGTGGCATCGTTGCCATCCTCAAATGCCCTCACTTCCGCGAAGCACTACTCCATTGCGGTGCGCGCTTGAAGCACCGCGACGGAGCTCGGGGCACGAACCGCCGCAGAGCGAGCCGCGGGCCTTCGTCCGGAGGGCGATGAGCCGGCAATGACCACCCGACCCCCGATGTTCCGGTCGGATCGAGGCCGCGTGCTACGCTTCGCCGCCGAGGTCGGTCGAGCGTGGCAAGTCCCGTGTACAGCTTCGGTCCGTTCCGTCTCGAGACCCACGAACGGAGGCTCCTGCGCGACGGATCCGTCGTGCCCCTCTCCGGCAAGGCGTTCGACACCCTGGTCCTCCTCGTCGAGGGAGCAGGGACGCTGCAGCGCCAGCAGGACCTCATCGACCGGCTCTGGCCAGACACCTTTGTCGAGCCCAACAACCTCCAGGTCAACGTCTCGCTGGTCCGGCGGGTACTTGAAGGGGTGACGGGCGTGGAGCTGCAGACGGTGCGGGGGCAGGGGTACCGGCTCATGGCAGACGTCACCCGGCCGGAGGGCGTCGACGTCACGGCCCCGGCGCCGGCCACGAGCGCGAGCGCCGCGCAACGGACCTACGTTTGCAGGGCGGCGGACGGCGCACGGCTCGCCTATGCCCGGCTCGGGGAAGGGCCGCCGGTCGTCAAGGCGGCCAACTGGCTCAGCCACCTGGAGCTCGACTGGAAGGGCGAGCTCAACCGGCGCTGGCTCGAGCTGCTCAGCCGGGGGCGGTGCCTGGTCCGCTACGACGCGCGCGGGAATGGACTGTCCGACTGGAGCCCGCCGAGCCTCACCTTCGAGAGCTTCGTCTCCGACCTCGCCACCGTGTTCGACGCCGCGGGGATCGAGCGGGCGCCGGTGGTCGGCCTGTCGCAGGGCGCCGCGGTGGCCGCCGCGTACGCTGCCCGCCATCCGGAACGGGTCTCGAGGCTGATCCTCATCGGCGGGTGCGCGCGAGGCTGGCGGGTCAAGGGACACGCCCGGCTCACCGAGCAGGTCGAGGCGATGATGGTGCTGATGCGCACCGGCTGGGGCGGCCGGAACGCCGCCTTCCGCCAGATGTTCACCTCGCGCTTCTTCCCGGACGCGAGCCCGGAGCTGGCCGAGTGGTGGAACGAGCTGCAGCGCGAGACCACCACCCCGGAGAACGCGGCCAATCTCCTCTCGGCGCTCGGCGACCTCGACGTCCGCGACGAGCTGCCCCGGGTGAGAGCGCCCGCGCTGGTGCTGCACGCCAGGAAGGATGCCGTGGTCCCGATGAAGGACGGCCTGGAGCTCGCCAGCGGCATCGCCGGCGCCCGCTTCGTCCCACTGGAGAGCGGCAACCACGTGCTCGTCCCCGGCGAGCCGGCGTGGCAGCGCTTCGTCGCCGAGGTCGAGGCGTTCCTCGCTCAGGACAGCCTCAGCTAGGCCAAGCTTCGACAGCCCTGGGTCAGCCGCCACGCATCTCGCGCGCGAACTCGGCGAAGGCCTGTTCCAGGGCGCGGTCGAACGCCTCGTCGTGGCTCTCCAGGACTGCGGCGCGCGGTCCCAGCAAGTACGCGTGGACTCGCTCCAGCAGGGAGGGTTGCGCCCTGTGCCGTCCCGCCACGGTCTTCGGCGGGTGTGCTTCGTTTGTGAGGGTGGTCATGCGCTTCTCCCAGTGAGGGTGTCGGGTGGGGATGGCGGCACTACTCCGCCTCCAGGGTGTCCACGCGGTCGGTGGGCGCGCGTCTGGGAATCGGGACGAGCCCTCGGACCTGCTCGCGGTAGGCGAGATACCGCGCCCCGTACTCCCGCACCAGGTCGCGCTCCTCGAGCTGGATGCCGACGAGGATGTACCCGAGCGTGGCGAGCGCAAAGACCAGGTGCCCGACCGTCATCGTCGGCGCCGCCCAGAACGCCACGATGAAGCCCAGGTACATGGGGTGGCGTACCAGCTTGTGGAGCACCGGGGTCCCGAAGCGCGGAGCCGGGAGCTCCTTTCGTCGGGCCGCGAGGTAGACCTGCCGGAGACCGAAGAGCTCGAAGTGATTGATGAGGAACGTGCTGAAGAAGACGAGTACCCATCCGAGCAGCGACGCCGCGGTGAGGGCGGCACGAAGGCCGAGGCCGTCGATCGACCAGACCACCGCGGGGATCGGCCGCCAGAAGTAGAAGAGGGCGATCAGGCAGCCACTGCTGGCGAGCACGTAGGTGCTCCGCTCCACGGCAGCGGGGACCAGGTGCGTCCACACCGCCTTGAATCCCCGCCTGGCCATCCCGCTGTGCTGCACCGCGAACAGGGTGAGCAGCACGGCGTCGACCAGGAGCGCCGTGGCCACCGGCACCACCGGTCTGCCTCGGTCGACGCTGCGCGGAACGAGCACGTTCCCGACGAACCCGATCGCGTAGGAGCTCGTCCCGAGGGACACGACGTAGCTGAGAGTTCCGTACACGAGGTAAAGCGTTCGCTTCACGAGTCGTCTCCTTCGAGCGCCCGCGGGCACGCCCGTTCCTCGGTGAACCCTGCGATGGCCTTCCAGGTCCGGCGGGTCTCGGCGGCCCAGGGCAAGGTCAGCGGCCAGTCGTGGCGGGTCACCGCCCCGTCGACCCGGAGCGACAGCCCGCGGGTGATTCTCTCGGCGGTCCTCGAACCAGTGACCGCTCCACGTTCGCTGTGGTGCATGTCGACACCCTACGGAGCGCAGCACGGTCAAAGCTTTTGGGAATCCTGAGGCCTAGCTGAGGCTTTCCTGAGCGAGGAACGCGCTCGACCTCGGCGACGAAGCGCTGCCACGGCCGCAGTGACCCAACCCCGCTTTACAGGCAGAGCGGAGTGGCCAAGGCGGAGCTGGCGCTTCCGCCCGAGACGCTGTCCGGCACCCGGTGGGAGGGGAGGTCATCTGGCGGGTCGAGGCGATCTCCCCGGACGGGCCGCCACACTTCCTCGGAGGCGTTCGTCAGCCACGTACAGTAGCGCCCCATGGGGCGCTTCCCGGAGCTCGTGGTGCTCTCCTGCCTGGCAGTCGCCGAGGCCGGGGCGGCTCCGCGCTCGGCAGCGGACTGCGACGCGCTGGTCCGCGCAGAGCCTCGCGCTCTCGCCTCCTACCGCTGCTACTGGGACCTGGCGCGCACCGGCCGGCGGATGGAGGCCGAGCGTGCCCTGGAGGCCATTCTCCGCCGTGAGCCGGAGAATCCCGACGCCCTCCACGGCAAACCGGGAGTGACCGCGCCCATCGTCGGGGCGACCCAGCTTCGCCACCTGGAGGACGCCGTCGCCGCCACGGGAGTGAGGTTGACGGGGGATGAGGTCCGCGCGCTCGAAGCCCCTTACCGTCCGCATCCTGTCCTGGGGCACAGCTGACGGAGATGCTCGTCCTGCTCGCCTGCCGTCTTCGCCGGGCGCAGCGTCAGTTGCGCCGGTGAGGCCCGCTCAGGCCAGCGGAGCCTTGCGCTGGCGCCACATCATGTCCTCTGCGGGCGTGAACCTCAGGCTCTCGTACAAGGTGGAGGCCGCCTTCCTGGTGTGGAGCACCCAGCGGATGGTGGGCTTGTCGCGCATGATCTGCTCGAGCATCGTCCGGGCAATCCCCCGCCGACGGTACGCGGGGTCGACCATCACCGAGCTGATGTAGCCGTTGGTCGCCCCGTCGGAGATGGCGCGGGCGAATCCCACCAGGCGGTCGCCGTCGTGCGCGGAGGCGACGTCGCGGGCGCCGTCGACTTGCTGGGCGAGAAGGGCGGGCGAGACGGCGGCAAACTCACACCTCGCGCGGAGCCGGGCCAGCGCCGCGAGATCGATCTGCTTGTTGTCGCGGTAGGTGATGAGCATCGGCGCGCCTGTACCACAGCCGCGCCGGGAGCGGGGGCAAGCGAGAGAGCGAGCAGGATGGGCAGGATCATCGCTCAGCCGACCTCAGTCGTCGTCCGGCTCCCCGAGCACGTGGAGCAGGAAGGTCGCGCTGGTCGGGTGTCCGCCTGGGTTGGTGTACGTCGTGGGTTAGCGCCCGGCCCTCAGCCGATGCCGAGGCCCGTGACCTTCTCGCTGAGCGCCCACAGACGCTCGGCCAGCGCCGGGTCCATCGCCCACGGCCGCACCCCGCGCGTCTCCGGCGAGTCGGCGGGCACGGGCTCGGCGACGTTGCAGTCCTCGCAGTAGACGCCACCGAGGGCATCGAGCTGCCGGTTGACCGCGCACCACACCGTCGTCGCCGCCCCTTGCTCGACCGTCTTCACGGTCTGCACCCGCTTTTCGAAGGCGGAGATGTCCTCGGGCGTCATGTATCTTGCCAGGCCGGTCCAGATGGCGCCCGGATGCACCGAGAACGCCTTCACGCCACGCGCGTTTGCCCCGATCGCGAACAGCGCGTTCGCCGACTTCGACTGACCGTAGGCGGCCCAGCGGTCGTAGGGCTTGCGCTCGAAGTTCCAGTCGTCGAAGTCGACCGGCGCCCGGCGATGGCCGAGCGACGACAGCGACACGATGCGCGGCGCCTGAGCCTTTCGCAGCGCCGGCCACAGCCGCACCGCCAGCTCGAAATGGCCGACGTGGTTCGTCGCGAACTGCGATTCGATGTTGCGAGCCACCCGGGTCAGTGGGTTTGCCATGATGCCGGCGTTGTTGACCAGCAAGTCGAGCGGTTCGCCCCTCTTCAGGAAACGTTCAGCGAAGGCGGCGATCGAGGGAGGGTCCGTCAGCTCCATGGCCTCGACGGTCGCGAGCTTCCCGACGGCGGCGCGTGCCTTCTCGACGTCGCGGGCGGGGACGATGACGCGGGCTCCGGCCGAGGAGAGGGCACGCGTCGTCTCCAGCCCGATGCCGGCCGAGCCACCCGTGACGACGGCCGTCTTGCCGCGCAGGTCGTGGCCGCGAATGACGTGAGCGGCGGTCGAGGATTGGTCGAAGTCGGACGCGAGGGGAGCTTGAGGACTGGGCATGCGCGCATGCATAACGCGGTCGCTGCGGACGCGGCGTGGCGGGTTCTGAGCGAAACGCCAAGGGCTCTTCTCCGGCGAAGCGTCACTTCGAGTTCACACGACGGCTCCGGTTTCGCCGCCTGCGGCCGCGAGGAAGGCGGCTCCCTCCACGTCCTACTCGGGAGACCGCATGAAGACCCGCCTCGCCGCAGCAACCATGATCGCGGCGCTCGCAGCCGGATGCAGCGACGAAACGCAGCCGACCGCGGAGAAGAACGTCGTCATCTTCGTCTGGGACGGCCTGCGTCCCGACAGCCCGAACGCGACGGACACGCCGAACCTCCTGGCTCTCCGAGGAGGTGGAGTGGACTTCCAGGACAACCACTCGACCTATCCCACGTTCACGATGATGAACTCCGCGTCGTTCGCCACCGGTGGCTTTCCGGGCACGACTGGCTTCTACGGGAACACGCTCTGGGCGAACGGACCGGCCACCGGCGGCAAGAGCTCCTCCGGAGGCAACGTCGATCTCCACCAGCCGATCTTCACCGAGGACTGGGGGGTGCTCGACTCGCTCCGAAGCTTCTATTCGGGGAACCTGCTCCTGGTGAAGACGCTGTTCGAGGCGGCCCACGACAAGGGGCTCAAGACCGCCGCGGTGGGCAAGTCCGGCGCGGCCTACCTCCAGGACTACAAGCGCGGCGGAGACATCGTCGACGAGAACTTCATCTGGCCCGAGTCGCTCGCCCGGGAGGTGGCGGCGAGCTCGCCCCTCCCCCGCAACACCCAGTTCGCGTACGACGCGGGGACGTTCAGCACCGTCACCCTCCCCGACGGCGGCCCGGGCCCGAACCCCACCGCGGCGGGCGCGGTCGTCCGCCTCGCGGACAAGGTGACCGCCGATCCCACCGCCGATGCCGGCTCGCCCAACAACAACCAGAACAAGTACATGATGGACGTCTTCACCCAGGTGGTCCTGCCCAAGGACAAGCCTCGGCTGACGCTGGTCTGGTTCCGGAGCCCGGACTCGACCGAGCACCCGTACGGCCCGGGGACTGCCCAGTACCGCGATTCGCTCCGGTCCCAGGACGCGCTGCTCGGGGAGTTGATGGACGGCCTGCGCGCGAGCGGGATGGATCAGTCCACCGACATCATCGTGGTCTCGGACCACGGCCACACGTCGGTCAGCGGTCCGCTGGCCACCTTCCCGCTCCGGAGCATCGCCGGCGGCGCTGCGGACGCGATCGACCCGAACGGGTTCAGCGTGTCCGGCGACGTCCGCACCGCTGACCTCATCGCCCGGGTCAACCTGGGCTTCGCCGCCTGGGACGGGAACAACTGCACCGACAGCCCCACCCTCTCCGGCATCAAGGCCGACGGAAGCGAGGTTTACACGAGCGTGGTGGCCTCCGGACCCTGCATGGGCCTGACCACCGGTGACTTCCGGCTTCCCGCGACCCTCGGGGCCAGCGACGTGGTGATCGCCGCCAATGGGGGGAGCGAGTACTTCTACGTCCCGAGCGGCGATGCCACCCAGGTCGGCACGCTGGTCGCCTTCCTCCAGTCACGCGAGGAGTTCGGGGCGATCTTCGTGGCCAGCAAGTACGGAAACGTGCCCGGGACGCTCCCGCTCACCCGCATCAGGGTCGAGAGCAACGCCCAGCGGACTCCGGACGTGGTCGCCAGCTTCAGCTGGGACGACCAGGCGGTGGTCCAGGGCCTGAAGGGCATCGAGTTCGAGAGCATGCAGCGGAATCGAGGCATGCACGGAACCTTCGGGACCGTGGACGTCCACAACTCGCTCTTCGCACGGGGACCGGACTTCAAGAGCGGCTTCGCCGACACGCTGCCCTCCGGCAACATCGACGTGGCACCGACCGCGGCGCGCATCCTGGCTCTGGATCTGCCGGGCACCGACGGACGCGTGCTGGAGGAGGCACTGGCCGGCGGCCCGGCGGCGAACGCGTACAGCGTCGTTTCCGACGTCGTCACCTCGAGCCCCAGCGTGTCGATGGTGATGAAGCTCCCGACCAGCCCCGATGGGACGGACACCGACGGGAACAAGACCTACACGGTCGAGCTGCACGTCAAGAACCTGACTCGCGGCTCGGAGAGCAAGACCTACTTCGACTACGCCCGGGCCATCCGGCAGTGATTCACGCCGCTCTGCTTCTGCTGCTCGCCGCAGCCCCGCGCTGGGAGGACGCGTTCCCTGCGCGGGGAGCACCACCGCCGGTGCACGCCACCGTGCGGCTGGTGGACGCCGGGGGGAAGGAGCATCGGCTGGAGCTGTGGCGGCGCAGGGACCAGGTGCGCCGGGACACGGATGGCGCGCGAAGCATCTACGCCACCCGCGTCGGCCAGGAGGTCCGGATGGTGGTCGTGGACCTCGCGGCCCGCACGAGCTTCTCCGTCACCCGGACCAACCTGGCACGCATCGGGACGCTCACCGACTTCGACGGTCTGGCGCGGCTCATCTCTCCGCCGGCGGGGAAGAGCACCCTCGCCGTCAACCGCAGTGATCGGCGCTTCCTCGGCATCCGCTGCCGGATGGTGGCGCTCGAGCGGCAGGACGGGCTCAAGGAAGAGATCTGCTGGTCCGCGGCCCTGGCCCTCCCGCTCTGGGTGGACGCGCTGCGGGACGGCCGCCGCACCCGGGTGCTGGAGGTGCTGTCCCAGGAGCCGCTCCGTCCGGAGGCCGCGTCGTCGCTCACGCCGCCCAACGTCGGCCTGGTCCAGCTGGACGCCGATCGAGAGATCTCCCCGGACTGAGCTCCATTCGTAGCGGAGCGCGTCGATCGGATCGAGCTGGCTGGGTCAGGTTCGGCGCGAATTCTGCGCCCATCTACCGATTTCCCGCAAAGCATGCGTGAGAACCCGGTGCACTGCGTAACGCTCCTCTGAGCCTCCAAGGAGCGAAAATTGCACCGCTTTCACCGGCGCACGTCGAGGAGGTTCTCCATGCGAGCGCTGCGCGAAGCCCTTCTCTTCAGCCTATTCACTCTGTCGATCGTGCTGACGGGCTGTTCGAAACCCGAAGAGCCGGCGGTACTCCACCGAGCTCTAGGCAACGAGTACGCAAGGAAGGCCGACTGGGCAGCGGCCGCAAGCGAGTATGGCCTTTCGGTGCAAGCGAATCCACACGACCGCAAGGTGTGGGAGCTGAAAGCCAACGCGCACCTCAGGCTTGGCCAACTGCGCCAAGCCGCAGAGAGCCTGGGGAAGCCGGCGGAGTACACGTCGGATCCAATCGCCAAGGCGGAGGCCTATCGACTTGTTGCAAGCTTGTACGTCGAGCATAGAGAATTCGGTGAAGCAGAGAAGGCCTTCGCCGAGGCATTTAAATTCGACCCGCGTGATGAGCTTTCCTTGTCGTGGCTGGGAGAATTCGCATCCACCCGCGGCGGCGCTCGATCGCCGAAAGATCCACCGGATCCGGCCTGGTTGAAGAAGGCGATCGCATACTACGATCAAGCAATCTTATTGAATCCAGATAATCTCTTCGCGTATGTCAACAAACGCGTCGCCATCAACAAGTACATTGTGTTTGAACAACAGGAGAAAGCTCTGGCGGATCGGCTCATTCAACTCGAGCGTAGGGACGCAGCCAAGGTGGCCGCAGCGCGGACACACTTGACTGAATCCACCGCGCGAATTGAAGGTTTCGAAAAAGAAATTGAGGAGCTGAGCAAGAAGATCACCGAGCTGGTGGCAGCCCAGAAGGCCAAGAAGCCCGGTACGAGCTAACAACGCTCGGCACTTGGGGCTCCGTTGGGCGAACCGTTCACCGGTGATCACCGCTGCGCGGGCGGACTGTTCCTGGGGTGGTTGCTGCTCGGCCTGCTCCTTGGGCTGCTTGGACTGGCGCTTCGAGTTTGACTACGAGGACTCGACCACCCTCTCGCGCCGCCCGCGCGCGTCGGCGGCCCGCGCTCGAAGGTGCCTTGGAGGAGACCGACATGAACGACCCATTCACAGGCCACGCGCTCGCCGGGGCGCCGGCGTGGCTGCCGCACGGCGTGTCTCTGCTGCGCGAGCCGACGCTCAACAAGGGCATGGCATTCACGGAGGCCGAACGTGATGCGCTGGACCTGCGCGGTCTCCTCCCTCCGAGCGTGCTGTCGCAGGAGCAACAGGAGGCGCGGGTCCTCGAGAACTTCCGCCGCAAGGCGTCGGACCTCGAGAAGTACATCGACCTGAACGCCCTCCACGATCGCAACGAGGCGCTCTTCTTTCGCACCCTCGTCGACCACCCGGACGAGATGCTGCCGATCATCTACACGCCGACGGTCGGCCTGGCCTGCCAGCAGTTTGGCCACATCTTCCAGCGGCCCAGGGGGCTCTTCGTCGGCGCCAACGATCGCGGGCGCATCGCCAAGGTGCTGGGCAACTGGCCCTATCACGGTGTGCGGATCATCGTCGTCACCGACGGTGAGCGGATCCTCGGCCTGGGCGACCTCGGCGCCAATGGCATGGGGATTCCCGTCGGCAAGCTCGCGCTCTACACGGCCGCGGCCGGCATCCATCCAACGCATTGCCTCCCGGTGATGCTCGACGTCGGCACCAACAACGAGGCGCTGCGCAGCGATCCGTTCTACGTCGGGCTGCAGCAGCCGCGGCTGACCGGGGCACCTTACGACGAGCTGGTCGAGGAATTCATCGCTGCCACGCAGGAGGTCTTCCCGGGCGTCCTGGTCCAGTTCGAGGACTTCGCCAACCACAGCGCGTTCCGCTTGCTCGCGAAGTACTCCGACCGCATCTGCACCTTCAACGACGACATCCAGGGCACGGCCGCCGTCGCGCTCGCCGGCATCCTCTCGGCGTTGCGGGTCACCGAGGGCACGCTTGCGGCCCAGAGGCTCCTCTTCTGCGGCGCGGGCGAAGCCGCGACCGGCATTGCCGACCTGGTCGTCGACGCCATGGCCGCCTCCGGTGTGCCGAGGCCCACCGCGCGCGGCTGTTGCTGGCTCACCGACACACAGGGGCTCGTGGTGAAGGGCCGCGCCAACCTCGCGGAGCACAAGCGTCCATACGCCCACGAGCACGCGCCGATCCGCGATTTCCTCGGGGCGGTCAGAGCGCTGGAGCCCACGGTCATCATCGGCGTCGCCGCCACCTGCGGAACGTTCGCCCGCGAGGTCGTCGCGGAGATGGGGCGGCTGAACAAGCGACCCATCATCTTCGCGCTTTCGAATCCCACGTCGAAATCCGAATGCACGGCAGAGCAGGCCTATCAATGGAGCGACGGGCGGGTGCTGTTCGCCTCCGGCAGCCCGTTCGACCCCGTGACCCATGGCGGCAAGACGTTCGTCCCGCGACAGGGCAACAACGCGTACATCTTCCCGGGAGTGGGCCTGGGCGCCATCGCCAGCCGCGCGCGGCGGATCACCGAGTCGATGTTTCTCGCCGCCGCGAAGACGCTCGCCGCTCAGGTCGGCGAAGCCGATCTCGCGCAGGGCAGCCTCTATCCGCCACTGGCAAACATCCGCGAGGTGTCTGCGCGGATCGCCGCCGCCGTCGCCGATGTCGCGTTCCGGAGCGATCTCGCCGGAATCGACCGGCCGGCCGATCTGCTCGCGTACGTCCGCGGGCAGATGTACGACCCCCATTACCACACGTACGTATCGGGGTAGAGCGACGACCTGAGTGCGCCCCTGGTACTCAGAGGTCAGCCGCTCCCAGCCGGCGCATCGCCACCAGGACCGGGAGCACGAGCCAGAGGACGAGGCTCCCACCCAGGGCGAGCGTTGCCCCCAGCGGTCCGTGGGTGAAGCGCAGCAGCGCCAGTGACGCTGCCCCGAATGCCGCGGTTCCCTCGAGGAGCAGCAGCTCGGCTGTGCGCAGCGCCGATGCCGGATTCACCAGGACGGAGACGATGAGCACCCGCGAGCCGAGCCCCGACGGCAGGAGGGTGCAGAGACCGAGGGCGATCAGGTCGAGAAAGATGACCGCCCCGAACCACACCACCAGTGCCACAGCGATCGCCCGGGTGCGCTTCTGGCCCGGCGCACCGGAGGCGATTGCGCCCGCCAGGCCGAGGAAGATTCCGGTGAGCACCGCCGCCCCGGCCACCAGGAGCAGATAGCTCCCCAGCCCGAGCTGGTCGGTCTTCCAGTAGATGAGCGCCCCCGCGGCCCCGAAACCGATTGCCTCGGCGCCGACCAGTGCCGCGCCCAGGCCGAGGAGCTTTCCGAGCAGGATGTCGCGGCGGGCGAGCGGCTGAGCGAAGAGCAGCTCCATGGAGCCCCGCTCCCCGGAGAGGGCCACCACCCCCAGGAGCAGGGCCATCAAGGGCACCACCAGCAGAACCAGCTGCAGCAGCGAGGCGGCGGTGCGGGCGAAGTCCTGGACCCCCACGCCTCCGGTGAGCACGTAGCCCGAGCCCGCCACGGCCAGCGCCAGCAGAGCGAAGACCGCCGCGAAGATCTGGATCGAACGCGCGCGGGCCGAGAGCAGCAGCTCCTGCCGGGCGACGAGAAGGAGCGCGTTCATCGTGCCGCCTCCCGTGGAGCCTCGCCGAACACCTCCCGGAACTCCAACGGACGGCCGCCCGTCGCGGCGGGATCGGAATCCCGGGAACCTTGGTCCTGGTAGGCGAGGACGTGCGAGCCCATGGGCGTGGAGGCGGCCGGCTGGAGCACGTAGGAGGCCTCCCGGGCCGGCACCCAGGCTCCGCTGCGGCGATCGGCGACGTAGGCCACTGCCCCCCCGCGCGGCGGATGTTCGCGGAGGTAGCGGGCCAGACAGCCCACGTCATCGAAGAACAGCGGCTCCTCTCCGGCAGCGACCAGCTGCGCAGCAGTCCGCGGATCGGAGACCAGCATCCGGCAGCTGGCACAGGCATCGTTCCGGGTGTCGAGGGCAGCGGGAGGCGGCGGGCCTCGGGAGCAGGCCAGAGCGCCGACGACCACGAGGAGCGCCATCCTGCTCACGACGCGACCCCCAGCTCGCGGTAGAGGTCCTCGAGCCCACCCTCGGTCGACGAGAGCGCCCGCAGCGCGATACCCGCCCCGCGCACCGCCTCCACCACGTGGGCCCGCTCCTCCGGCGACCCTCGCACCGCGAGGAACCGGCCATCCCACTCCGGCGCGCCGGCGAGCGTGCTCACGCCGGCGAGGAGCTCGGGCGGGCAGCGGTCCAGCTCCAGCCGCAGCGTTCCGCCGAGGGCCAGGCGCCTCTCCAGCTCGGGGCGGCTGAGCTCGGCCGCGAGCCGTCCCTCCACCAGGATCACCACCCGGTCGGCGAGCTGCTGCACATCCTCCAGCTGGTGCGAGGTGAAGAGCACCGCGCTCCCTCGCTCTCTGGCGGCGCCGATCAGCCGCCGCATCGCCTGCATCCCCGGAGCATCGAGCGAGGCGGTGGGCTCGTCGAGTAGCAGCACCTCGGCCTCGGGCAGCGCCGCCACCGCCAGCCCGAGCCGCTGGAGCATCCCGCCGGAGTAGGTGCTCACCATCCGGCCCGAGGCGCCGTTGAGGGCGGCCAGCGTCAGCGCCTGCTGCCCCTTTCCTGGCGGCGCCGAGCGCAACTGCCCGTAGAAGTCCACCACCTCGGCGCCGGTGAGCGCGCCGGGGAAAGTCACCCGCTGCGGAAGGAAGGAGATGGTCCGGCGGGAGCCGGGGAGGTGCGCGGGCAGTCGGTCCTTTCCCAGCAGGACCTCGCCCGAGGTGGGATGGAGCAACCCGGCGGCAGCCTTGAGCGAGGTGGTCTTCCCCGAGCCGTTGGGCCCCACCACTGCCACCACCTCGCCGCGTTTCACCGAGAAGCTCAGGCCGCGCAGCGCGGCCTGCCTCCCGTACCACTTCGAGACTTCGCGGAAGATGATCACCGCCGCCTCCCCCGCGAGAGCAGCACAGCACCGGCGGCCAGGAGTCCGAGGCTGGCCGTCATCCCGAGCAGGCCTCGCCGGTTCGCCTTGCCCCGGACCACCGGGAGGCGCGAGAGGTCCGGTAGACGGCCGAGGGGCCGGTGATCGACGGCCTTCACCGCCTCGAGGACCGGGAAGGTCCGTTCCGCCGCCGCGAGGGCCAGCGCCGAGGGGCTCCGCACCAGGAGGTCGGCGGCGAGGAGGTTTCCCCGGAGATGGTCGAAGAGGCTGGAGAGGACGTACTCCCCATCGCTCCGCCCGTCGCCGTCGAGGTCCGGCCAGTCGTTGTCCGACCAGAAGTTCCCATCGAAGGAAGTGTCGGTTCGCCGGCCCACCAGGGTGAGCGGGCTCAGATTGCCGAGGAAGGCGTTGTCCTCGAAGCTGTTGGCGGCGCAGGAGTCGAAGAGGACGATCGCCGCGTCCGAGTCGGCGATCAGGTTCCGGCGGAAGACGTTGCGCCGCGAGCCCTCCAGGAAGAGGCCGCGGGCGTTGTCCAGGAGCACGTTGTCCTCGGCGACGGAGTCCTCGCAGGACTGGCAGAGCACGCCCACCGAGGCGAAGCCGCGGTTGTGGAGGAACTGATTGCGCCGGAGGATGAGCCTCCGCGAATACATCAGCACTCCGCCGGCCGCGCTGTTCTCGAAGACATTCTCCTCGAACGCGTTGTCGTCCGAGTACATGAAGTGCAGCCCGTAACGGACGTTCCGGACCACGTTGCCTCGCATCCTTCCGCCCGAGGAGGACTGGATGTAGAGCCCGTCGCGCGACAAATCGATGCTGTTCCCGGTGAGCTCGAAGCCCCGGGTGTTCCAGATGTGGATCCCCGAGCCTTTCTCGCCATCCTCCTTGCCCGGGATTCCGTGGATCTCGCAACGATCAATCCGCGCTCCGTCGGCGGCTCGGAGATAGATGCCGAACAGCGCGCCGCTGATCCGGCAGTCGCGGGCGGTGAAGCCGGACGCTGCGACGTGGATTCCCGAAGAGTCCCGGTCGATGGAGCCGCCCCCGCGCCCGTCGATGTCGAACCCCTCGACGGTCACTCCCGGGGCGCGCACCCGGACCACGCTGCCCTTCCCCGACCCCACCAGCCGCGGCCGCCCATGGCCGACCAGGGTCACGGGGCGGTCGAGCACCAGATCTCCGGGGTATTCGCCCGGGTCGACGTCGATGCGTTCACCTGGAGCCGCGGCATCCACGCGAGGCTGGAGAACGGAGGCTTCCCCGGGCGGAGGCCTCTCCTCGAGCGCCCCCGGCTCGATGGCCGACATCTCGGGGCCACCGGCAGCGAGCGCCATGAGGAGGAGCTGGATCACCGTGCAGGCTCGCCAGCCGGGACGCTCGCCTGCACTCGCCTGCGGCGAAGGGCGAACAGCATCGCCGCGGCCAGCAGCAAGACCACGAGAAGCATGGCGTAGGTCCCGAGCTTGGGAAACGAGTAGACGTCGAAGTTGGCCAGCTTCGCGTGGCCGAAGAGCGGGGGCATGAACGGGGCCACGTGCACCGCGGCCTGAGGCGACAGGTCGTGCCCGTACCGGTACAGGGTGTAGCCGAACGACCAGAGCGAGAAGAGACCGAAGTAGGTGAAGAGGACGCTCACGTCGAGCAGCTGCGCCACCCGGCCGTGCACCGCGGCCCGCAGAAAGAGCAGCGCCAGTACCCCCAGGGCGAAGGGCAGCCAGCGGAACTGCGTGAAGTCCTCCTCCGTCAGGTCCTTCATCCCGATGTAATGGTTCAGGACGTTGATCTCCCGGACATCCTGACCCCGGTTCCCGCCCTGGAGCTTGAAGCTATAGATGTCCAGCCGCAGCCCGTCGGGGTACTGCGGCGCAAACATCGTCAGGTTCCAGAGGGGAAGGAAGTTGGCCAGCACCGCCACCAGCGCGGCAAGGGCGAGGAGTGCCCGTGGATTCCAGCCCAGCGGCCGGTCGAGCAGCTGCTGCTCCTTCTCCAGCACCGAAGCCATGGAACACCCCTCGCCGGCGGCGCGGCTGTCAGTTCACCGTCGGGCTCACGACCAGGTATCCTTGCATCTCCTGGTGCAGCGCCGAGCAGAAGTTGGTGCAGTAGTAAGGGAAGACGCCCTGCTTGTCGGCCTTGAAGGTGACCGTCTTGGTCTCCCCCGGATCGACCACCACGTTGATGTTGTAGTCGAGCAAGGCAAAGCCATGGAGCTCGTCGGTGGTCTGCTCGATGTTGGTGAGCGCCACGGTGACGAGGTCGCCCGGCTTCACGGTGAAGTTGGTGGGAGTGATGGTGGAGCGGGTGAGGATCGCCTTCACCGTCACCTTGTTTCCTTGCCGGGTGACGCCGGTGTCCTTCAGGTCCCAGACCGCCAGCGGGTGCTTGTTCTCCTCCTTGGGGTAGACCTCGATGGGGTGGAGCTTGCTGGCGCGGATGATCTGCGCGTAGTGCGGCTCGGGCTCGGTGAAGGCGTCGTAGAGCAGCTTCATCTTCTCGCCCGAGATGTCCACCAGCTGCGAGGACTCGGGCTGGGAGGGACCGACCGAGAGGTGCCGCCCGTGGGAGAGCTTGTTCAGCCCCACCAGGAACCGGCCCTGTGGCTCGACCGTGTCGCCCTCGGCCGCGGCGAGGTGGCCGATGGAATAGGACATGGGCGTCTTGTCCACCACCTCCCAGGTGCCGAGCTTCCACTTGGCGATCGCGCTGTCGATGAAGAGCGACGTGTAGGCGTACCCGTCGGGACCGAACTGGGTGTGGAGCGGTCCGAGGCCCACCGGCACCTCGGCATCCTTGATGCTCTCGTACTTGAGCACCGGGATTCCGTCCTCGTCACCGGTGAAGTCCTTGTTGCGGATGGCGGTCTGGATCTTCTCGAAGTTGAAGGCGGTGGTGATGCCGGCCAGCTTCCCCGAGCCGACGATGTACTTGCCGTCCGGAGAGACGTCGACCCCATGCGGCGACTTCCCGCAAGGCATGAAGAACACCAGGCCCGGAACCTCTCGCGGATCGAGGACCTTCACCCCGCCGATCATCTTCCCCTTTCCCTCGGCAGAGGCCTTCTCCGCCACCCGCCAGTCCACCGCGGCGATGTAGTCCCGATCCTTCTGCGAGGCGGTCACCTCCAGCTTCCCGGTGGCCCGCTCGGTGTTGTAGCTGGTGAAGAACATCCACCCGTTGGAGACCTTCTTCCCCGCGTCGCCCAGGTCGTAGTCGAAGGGCGGCATCACGATCTCCCAGCCCAGCGACATCTCACCGGTCTTGGGATCGATCTTGATGCCCGCCAGCACGCCCTTGTAATCGGTGGCGTACTTCTCCACCGGGAGCGCCGTTCCCTTGGGGATGGGGATGGAGAAGCGGGTCCCCATCATCGCGTACTCGGTGTTGGGAGTGACGAAGCTGGAGGAGTGGTTCCCCGAGACGTTGGGAATGGGCCCCAGGATCTGCTTGGTCTTGAAGTCCCGGAGGTCGATGCGGGCGATCCGCCCGTTCATGTCGTTGATGAACAGCCAGCGGCCGTCGTAGGCGCCGTTGGTCTCCGAGAGCGCGGGGTGGTGCGCGTCGCCCCAGGTGAGGTTTCCCAGCATCTTCTTGGTGTCGTCGTCGAAGCCGTAGCCGGTCGCCGGATAGGGGGTGAACACCGGGATGGTGGAGAGGTGGCGCATCGAGGGGATGCCGTAGACGTAGACTTGGCCCGAGTGCCCGCCCGAGGCGAACATGTAGAACTCGTCCAGGTCTCCGGGCGGCACGTAGGTCTTCTGGGCAGCCACCGCGATGTCCGAGGTCACCGCCCCGCCCGGCCTCGCCGCCTGCTTCGGCGGGGTGGGCGCGCAGGTCACGACGAAGGCCGCCACCGCCAGCCCCGCGCCCAACAGAATCTTGGTCCTGGTCTTCATGCTGCGCTCCCTTCTAGTGGCCCCCAGTGGAGGGGCCGTTCGCCGCACCCTTCTGCCGAAGGTGCTCGGCAAAGGCTTCGCGGAGCTTCTGGATCGCGACCTGCTTCTCGTCGGGGGTGAGGACGATCTGCCGCGAGAGCACCACCGACATGGTCCCGGTGGGCGCAGCGATGAAGTCGTCGATGGTGCGCCCGAAGCGGGCCTGCACGTCCTCGACCGCGACCGACAGGTCGGGGCCGATCTGTGCCGGGCTCTTCACCCCGTAGACCGAGATCGAATGACAAACGAAGCACCCGGTCTTCACGAACCACGCGCCTGGGCCGGTGCGCATCCGGGCCTCGGCCTCGCGCTCTTCCTTGGTCTGCGGCTCGCTGTGCGGAGCACCGGAGAGGAACGAGGCAGGGAGCGACTCCCTCCGCCAGGAGAGCACGAGCATCGCCAGGGCCTGCGCCTCCTTGGTGGAGAAGTGGAAATTGGGCATCACCGTGTCCTGCACCAGCGTCCGCGGGTCCTTGAGGTGGGCCACGTGCCAGGCGAAGGCGGTCTGCTGCCCGGAGAGATGGCTGTAGTCGTACTGCTCTGCAGGCTTGTCCCCCACGTAGGTGAGCTCCGGCCCGATGGTGCCACCGCGCCCGTTGATCACGTGGCAGGCGCGGCAGCCCTTCTCGTTCACCAGGGCCTTGGCCAGGTTGATCGCCTCGGCGCCTTTCGTCTCGCGGTCGTAGCGGTGGCAGACGTTGCACTGCATCTGCATCAGCGAGGAGGACGGCAGGGCCAGGGAGTACGACTCACCGAGGGCCTTCCCCAGCACCGGCTCCTCCCAGTGCTCGACCGGTCCGTGCGCTTCCTGCGGGTCGACCGCGTACCCCTGTCCTCCGTGGCAGGAGGTACAGCCGAACCGGGAGGTGGGGTGGCTCCGGAGAATCTCCCGGGGGTGGCTCTTGAACGGTTCCTCGGCAGTCTCGAACCCCGACCAGCTCACCGCCTGATGGCAGGTGATGCAGCGGTCGGCCCGCTGCAGCTCGGGAACCCAGATCTGCTGCGTCCCGGACGGAATCGCCGCAGCCTTCGGGGCCCCGAACTTCTCGGTGACCCGGCGCCGGAACTCGCCCTGGTACCAGCGCCAGTCGTGCCGGCGGTCGCTCCAGGCGAAGAGGAGGGTGGAGACGATCAGCAGCACCCCCACCCCGGCGAGCACGGTGCGGTCCCGCTTGGCGAAGGACGCGGTGCGGAGCGGTTCCATCGTCAGATCCTCGAGGGCACCTGGGGCCAGCTCTCCCAGGGCCAGTAGTAGTGCCAGTAGGGGCCGCGGCAGAACGTGCCGACCAGCGTCAGGAGCAGCACCCCGAGCACGAAGAGCAGGAACACCGCGTTCTGCAGGCGGCGGTTCCGCGGGAACCACTGCCCGGCTTCGTTGGCGGGGCTCCGGTCCAGCCACGGCCAGAGCGTGAGCAGCACCAGGAGCGCGCCGGGAAGCAGCACCCCGCCGAGGAAGGCCCCGTTCACGGTGAAGCTGCCAATGTGGAAGGTGGTGTCGGTGACGATTTCTTGTAACCAGAGGAAGTACCAGGGGGCCTTGGCCGGATTGGGCGTGACCAGCGGGTTGGCCGGCTCCTCCAGCGGGGAGCGGACGAAGACCGCGAGCATGCTCAGCGCGGCGATGGTCCCCAGCACCACGATGCTGATCCGCCGCACCACATCTGGCACCGAGTTGACCAGCTCATCCGGCGCCTGCAGCGTGGTCGCCCGGACCGTGGGGCCCGTCCCGCGGGCGATGCCCAGGAGCGAGTAGGTCTTGGTCGGCGACGGGGGCTGCTCCACCTTGGTCGCCGCCAGCCCCAGCTGGTCGGCGCGGGCCAGCCCTCCGTCCTTGCGCACCCGCCACATGTGGTAGGCGAACAGCACGCCCAGCAGCCCCGGCAGGAAGACGATGTGCAGCACGTAGAAGCGCAGCAGCGTCGGCTGATCGATGTTCCGCCCGCCGATGAGCAGCTCGCGCACCGTGGGGCCGATGGCCGGGATGGAGGCGGCGATGTTGGTCCCCACCGTCACCGCCCAGAAGGCCAGCTGATCCCAGGGCAGGAGGTAGCCGGTGAAGGAGAGGAAGAGGGTGACCACCAGCATCGCCACCCCGAGCACCCAGTTCCACTCGCGGCGCTGCGCCCGGCCGTGCGCGTTCTTGTACGCCCCGGTGAGGAACACCCGGACCAGGTGGAGGAACACCACCGCCACCATGAGGTGGGCGGAGAGCCGGTGCACTGCGCGGATCCAGCTCCCGAAGGTCACCACGTACTCGATGTCCTTCACCGAGAGGTAGGCCCGCTCCACCGAGGGGATGTGGAGGAACATCAGCGGGAGGCCGGAGAGGATCAGGAGGAGGAACAGCGCCGCCGACACCGTGCCCAGCCAGAAGGAGTAGCTCCAGGCCAGCGAGCGCCGGTAGCTCCGGGCCGGGAACCAGTGCAGGGCGAAGTTGGAGGCCACTGCATCGCCGGCCTCCCGGTCCGAGCGTGGGCGAACGCTCCAGAGCCTTCGGGGTCGGACGCCGGGAGCGCTGTCGAGGGGCTTGGTCATGACGGGTCTCAGGCGACGGTGAGCCGGAAGTCGCGCTCCACCGGTTGGGCGAGGTCCACCACCAGCTGCCCGTCGTCGGAGGCGACCGAGAGCTCGTACCAGGCCAGCGGCCGGGGGGCGGGTCCGGCGACGTTGGTCCCGTCCCCGGCGTACTTCGAGCCGTGGCAGGGGCACAGGAAGCGGTGGGTGAGACGGGTCGACTTTCCGCCCACCTCCTTCGTCTCGGGATTGGAGAGTGCCTCGGCCCTCACCGTGCAGCCGAGATGGGTGCAGACCGCGGATATGGCGTGAAAGATGTGCCCCTCGCGAAAGACGAAGAGGCGCTCGTCCGGGAGGTACTTCAGCCCTTCGGGGTACTCGGAGGGCAGCCCGAGCTTCACCGTGGTGGGCGAGTCGTAGGACACGTTGGGGACCAGCGAGCGGAGCGCCGCTCCGGCCTGTGCCCCCAGCGCCACCAGTCCGGTGCCAATTCCCACCGTCTTGAGGAGCTCGCGCCGGTTGGGCTGCTTCTTCTCGCTCATGACACCTCCTCGAAGCGCTCGGTGATGGTGAATCGCTCCATGGTCATTGCGTCGGTCGGGCAGCGGATGGCGCACAGTCCGCACCGGATGCAGGCCGTGTCGTCCTTGAGCAGGGCGGTCAGCGGCAGGTCCGAGTCCTGCGACGCCACCCGCGCCAGCGCGGCCCGCTCGTCCTCGGGGAGGGCGAGCTGCTCGAGGGGGACGAAGGCCAGGCACTTCTCCGGGCAAACGTCCACGCAGCGGCCGCAGAGGACGCAGGCCTCGGGGTCGTAGATGGTCTGCACGTGACAGACCAGGCAGCGCGCCGCCTGTATCCGGGCCTCGGCGTCGCCGTAGCCAATCTCCACCTCGGCGATGCCGGTGCGGCGGCCCACGTCGAGCGTCGGGGGAGCCTCACGGTCGAGCAGCTCGAAGCCGGCGACCATCCGGTACTGGGCCGTGGGGATCTTCTCCACCTCCATCCAGGCGCGCCGCCGCGCGCGGCCGTGCGCCAGGTATTCGTGGATGGAACGGGCAGCACGCTTGCCGTTGGCCACCGCCTCGATGAGGTTCCGGGGGCCGAAGGCCACGTCGCCTCCGGCGTAGACGCCCGGGGCGGAGGTGGCGAGGGTCTCGGGGTCCACGCGGATCGCTCCCGAGGGAGCGAGCGCCACTCCGTCGCCGGGATGAAGGAAGGAGAGATCCGCCGTCTGCCCCACCGCGAGCACGCAGGCGTCCGCGGCGAGCGACTCGACGTCGGCGTCGTCGTAGGTAGGGGCGAAGCGGCCGCTCGCGTCGAAGACGGCCAGCACGCGACGGAGCTCCACCGACTGGAGCCGTTTCTCGCCGAGGAAGCGGAGCGGGCCGCGCCGGGTGACGAAGCGGATGCCCTCGCGCTTGGCCTCCTCGAACTCCTCCTTGCCCTGGGTGGTCCGGAGGACCGGCATCTCCTCGAAGTTCTCCAGGGAGACGACGGTCACCTCCATCGAGCCGCTCCGGAGCGCGGCTCGCGCCACGTCCAGCGATTCCTGGAGCCGCGCCTCGCCGGTCTCGGTCTCGGGCTGCGGTGCCTCCTGTCCGGCGCGCAGCGCGGTCCGGGCAGCGTCGAAGGCGACGAACCCTCCGCCGACGACCACCACCCGCTGGCCAAGGTTCATCCGGTAGCCGCGGTTGACGTTGAGCAGGTAGTCGACTGCCTTCACCACCCCGTCCAGCTCCACCCCGGGGACGTTCAGGTCCCGCCCGCGCGAGACGCCCACCGAGACGAAGACCGCCTGGAAGTCATCGGCCTTGAGCTGGGACAGCCCGAAGGACGGAGTCAGGGCGGTGTTGAGCCGCAGCTCCACCCCGAGCTCGAGGATCTTGTTGATCTCCGACTGGATCAACGCCCGGGGCAGCCGGTACTCGGGAATGCCGAAGCGCATCATCCCCCCGGCCTCGGCCGCGGCGTCGAACACGGTGACGCGGTAGCCCAGGAGGGCCAGGTCGTGTGCCGCCGACAGCCCCGCCGGGCCTGCACCGACCACCGCAATCTTTGCGCCGCGGACCGGCGCAGGCCCGGGGACCACCGGGAGGTGGAAGGCGAAGCGGTTCCCTTCCGAGACGAGGGTCTGCCGCAGGGAGTCCTGGGTGTCGGGCCGGCTCGACTCCACGCCGTAACGCTCGGTGAGATGCCGCTTCAGCGCGCGGATGGCGATCGGCGCATCGATGGCTCCGCGGCGGCAGGCGTCCTCGCACGGAGCGGCGCAGACCCGCCCGCACACCGAGGCGAACGGGTTGGGAGCCCGCGCGACGAGGAAGGCCTCCCGGTCGCGGCCCTCGCCGATGAGCTGCACGTACCGGCCGGCGTCGGTCGCAACCGGACAGCCGGCCTGACACTTCACCTGTGCCTTCCAGTCCTCCAGGTTGGGAAGGCGCGCGGCGATCGGCAGCGCGGAGCTCATCGGACACTACCCCTGTGCACTCCGGATGCCACCGGACCGACTCGCTCGAATCGCGCGGCGAGCACGTTGTTCTCGAGATGGACGTGCTCGAGCGTGTCCCGGTCCATCGCCTCGAGCTCGGACATGAGCGCCCGGTAGGTAGCGCAGGCCCAAAGCGGCGGGATGAAGCGATCACTGAGTGTGCGGAGCGTTCGCAGGGCCTCGCCCACCTGGAGGTGCTCGGCCCGCATCCGGTCGAGCTCGGCGCGGATGCGTTGGCGGGACCGGGCTCTGCCGATCAGAAGGGGAAAGAGCACCGCCTCCTCGTGTTGCAGATGGGGCTCGAGGAGCCCCCGCAGGACGCGGAGGACGGACTGGATCTCCTCCAGCGACGGCTGGCGCTCGGCGTGCGCCTCGACCACCCTCCCGGCCAGGAGCTCGACGAGGGGAAGGGTCTTGCGCAGGTAGACGTGGTGCTGATCGACGATGCGGGCGACGAGCTGGAGCGTGGTGAGCGACCGCGGGTCGAGCCCGGGCCTTCCGGGAGGCTCTCCGGCGACCGCCGCCTCCAGCTCGGCCACCAGCGCCGCCACGTCGATGCCCCGCTCGGCGCAGGCCTCGGCGAGGGGCACCGGGCCCCGGCAGCAGAAGTCGATGTCCCGCTCGACGAGAATGCCCGCGCAGCGGGGATGCTCCAGGACGATGTGTGCGACAGGCTGGTCCGGGGCGATCACGTGGACTTCGCGTGAAGCATCCGGCGTGCCCAAACGCCGTGGCACGATCGATGAAACCGGAACGACCGATGGATGTCCCCGTTCAGGCGCTCTCGCCTCCAGCGCGCTCGCTCGCCCCGCGCGAGCACGGCGCCTACGGCCAGCTCGCGCTGCCGATGGCGGCAGCCCTCGCCAGCGGGCGGCCGGGCCCGGTCGCGCTCCTGCTCGCGGCGAGCGCCTGGGCGTTCTTCCTTGCCCACGAGCCTGCGCTGGTGCTCCTCGGCCGGCGCGGTGAGCGGGCGCGGACCGAGCAGCGCCGCCGTGCGGTGAGCCGGCTTCTCGCCCTCGGGCTCGCCGGGGTCGCGCTCGGCGGCGCCGGGTTGATGCTCGTCTCCCCGTCGGTGCGCTGGGCGGCCCTGGCCAGTGCCGTCCTCGCCCTCGGCTTCGGCGCAGTGGTGGCGCTCGGAGGCGAGCGCTCGGCACCGGGTGAGATGCTGGCTTCCATCGCGCTCGCCGGGGCCGCCTTCCCGGTCGCCCTCGCCGCGGGCCTGCCCGAGGACGACGCCGCAAGGGCCTGGCTGGTCTGGTCGATCGGGCTTGCCGCCCTCGTTCTCCCGGTGCGGAGCATCGGCGCGCGCCGGCGAGGAAGCGCATCCCTCGTGTCGCGGCTGCTGCCGGCAGCAGTGGCGCTGTGCCTCGGCTTCGCACTCCGGGGACGCCCGCTCACCCGGATGGACCTCGCCGCGCTCGCGGCGCTCGTCGTGACCAGCGCCTGGCTCGGGCTGACCCGGCCCGACCCGCGACACCTTCGCCGCGTCGGCTGGAGCATCGTGGGAGCCACGCTGGTGGCCGGGGTCGTGCTGGTCCTCGCCGTCCGGGTCGGCGCATGAGGCGGACCTACTTCCTCGGGTGGGGCCCGCCCACTGCTGGCATTCGTTCCACGACTAGTTCCATAATGGAACTCATGGAACGTTCCAGCGTGGCGCTTCCGGTGCTGGCACCGGGGCCGCCGACCCATGAGCGGTGCGAGATCTGCGGGCTGCTTCCGCTGATCGAGACCGCCCGGGGGCATTCCCGCATCGTGGCCCGAAGCCCGGCGATGCATGCCCTGTTCAGGCGGGTGGCGCGCTTCGCCGCCGCGGACGCTCCGGTGGTCATCCTGGGTGAGAGCGGGACGGGCAAGGAGGTCGTCGCCCGCGCCCTGCACGGCAACAGCATCCGGCGGGACCAGCCATTCCTCGCGGTGAACGTCGCCGCGCTCCCCAGCGAGCTGCTCGAGTCGGAGCTCTTCGGCCACGTGCGCGGGGCCTTCACCGGCGCATCCGCCGCCAAGCGCGGGCTGTTCGAGGCGGCGGACGGTGGGATGCTCTTCCTCGACGAGATTGCCGAGATGCCGCTGGCGCTGCAGGCCAAGCTCCTCCGGGTGCTCCAGGATGGAGAGGTTCGCCGGGTGGGCGACACCCGGTCCTTCGCCGTGGACACGCGGGTGGTCTGCGCAACGCACCGCGAGCTCGGGGAACAGGTCCGGCGCGGTCTGTTCCGCGAGGACCTCTACTATCGGTTGAAGGTACTGACCGTCCGCGTTCCTCCACTGCGCGAGCGGGGCGAGGACATCCTGCCGCTCGCCGAGCAGTTCCTCCACGACGAGGGGCATCTCGAGGCGCGCCTCTCACCGGAGGCCGCGCAGGTCGTCACCGCCTACGGCTGGCCCGGCAACGTGCGTGAGCTGGCGAGCGCGATGAAGCACGGCGCCGCCCTCGCCGCGGGGGCGCTGATCCGCCCCGAGGACCTCCCCGAGGAGCTGCTCCGCGGCACTGGGCGGACCGCACCGGCGAGCGCCGGGGAGAGGGATCTCCGTTCGCTCCTCGAGGTGGAGCGCGAGCACATCCTGCGGGTCCTCGACGCCTGCCAGGGTTCACAGGCCGAGGCGGCACGCGTCCTCGGAATTGGGCGCAACACGCTGTGGCGCAGGCTGCGCAGCTACGCGTCCGCCGAGCGGGTCGAGGCTCCTGCGCCGCCGCACCCACGCTGACTGGCACGCGTGGCTGGTCCAGGGCTCGTCGCGCGGCGTCGGCGCGATGCCCAGCTGGAGCCGATCCACCTCGCGGAGCCAACGAACGCGGCATTCAACCAGGGGGGTGAACTCGGCCAGGGGATCCGGCCTGCCTCATGTTTCGGACGAGGGGAGCACCGGAGCGAGCATCCGGGCCATCCGCGCCGGATGCCTGATTTCCTCTCCCTCCATCCATCGGTCCGCTTCCCCGACCAGCGCCCTCCCGCGCTCGCCCCCGACCAGCTCACCCAGAATCCTGCGAGCGGCGGTCTCGTAGAGGCGCATGTCAGCGCGCTGGAAGCCAGCGATGGACTGCTCGAGCAGCACCGCGACCCGTGGTAGCTCGCCTCGACGGGCCCCGATCCCGGCACGCAACAACATCGCGAGCGGATCTCCGTAGGGCATGCCCTCCCGCTCGATGGCTTCGGCCGCACGTTCGACGACCCGCACAAGCGCTGGCTCCGCACGTGCAGCAACCCCGAGCGCAGCCCGAGCTCGGAGATAGTGTGCCTCGATTCGCAAGAGCTGGATGCGCAGGAGCATCGAACGCTTCAACTCCGGCCAGGCCGCATCAATCCGCTCAAGCGCCGTGGCCGCTTTGCCCTCGTAGAGCTCGATCTGAACCCGAGCAAGCAAGGAATTGAAGTGCTGCCGGAAGAACTGCCGCTTCGACCACTCCATTCTCGCTGCGTCGAGCTCACGCCGTGCTCCCGCTGGGTCGTCGGCGGCGAGCCAGACGATGTTGTTTCGGGTGCGGATGTCGTTTGCCGCATACAAGTTGCCGCGCTCGAGCGCTCCGGCCATCAGTTCGGAAGCGCGGCGTCGGAGCTCGCGCATCTGGCCAAGGTACATGATCGCTCCGAGCGTAAAGACGTGGCCGGTGGACAATTCCCAGGCGACACCCGTGCAGCGCTCCTTGAGCAAGGCCTCGGCTTCCTCGCAGAGCGCCAGGCTCCTCCGCCACTCCCCGATGAGCAATGCACAGGCGCCGCCCATCAGGGCCGTCAGGCTCGAGGCATGTGGATTGTTCACCCGGGCGGCGGTTTTCCGCGCCCCTTCGAGGAGCGTCTCCACTCTCTTCAGGGCTGGGCGCCCTCGCGTCGCGACGAGGGCCGCTTCGAGCGCGAGTCCCCGCGCCACGCGGTAAGGCTCTCCAGAGGCGAGGGCCATCAACAGATGGCGGGTCTGAAAGTCGGCAGCGCGGATCGTGTCCACCATTGCGAGCCCGCGCGCAACAGCCCAGCAGAGATCGATGCGGAAAAGCTCTGACTCTTCGACGTCCTTCACGTCGACCTCGCGAAAATGAAGACCGCGAAGGCGCAGCAGCGCCCGCTTCCGGAGCATCGACAACAGCGCTCGCCACGGGCTGGGTGCCATGGACATGCCCACCAGCTCGAGGAGCTCCCCCGTTACCCGGAGTCCGGAGTCGATGTGACCACTGACCAGGAACTGCTCGGCCGCGCGGCGCTTGAACTCCGAGCGCTGCCCGGGGTCCTGCGCAGCAGCTCGCATATACGCCTCGGCTGCCTCGGCGCACCGCCCTGCGTTCGCGAGCGCATCTCCCAGTCTTCCAGAGAGGGATGAGACCGTGCCCGTGGAGGCGCCGAGGCGTATCGCGCGCTGATAGAACTTTGCCGCACTTTCGAAGGCGAGAGTCCGCTCCGCGGATTCGGCCGCCTGCAGGGCCAGCCGCGATGCTTCTTCCAACTCACCCGCAGCCTCCAGATGCTCCACCAAGCGTTCCGGGTCGATGTTGCCAGCAGCGCGCAGGGCCTCGGCAACCGCGCGATGGCGGCTCCGCAGCAGCGCGGGCGACAGGCGCCTCACGGCTACCTCGCGGATTCGGTCGTGAAAGGTCTCGAGCAGATCTTCCGCGGTTCCCAACACGCGCAACAGGTTCTCCGAGCGCAGGAGGGTGAGCAGAGTGTGATCCTCCACCGCCACCCCGGCGGCTTGCCTGGCCAGCGCCGTGGGAAGCGGCCGGCCCGCCACAGCCACCACCTCGAGAAGTTCGAGGGCGCCCGGAGGAAGCTCCTCCAGACGCCGACTCAGGACTTCATCGAGTGAACCTCGGGCGCGGGACCCGGCCAGCACGTCCCGATGCCGGGCCAGCTCATAAATGAAGAACGGATTTCCGCCCGACTCGCGGGCGATGAGCTGCGCCACCTCCTGCTGGTGGGGAGGTACCAGTGCCCGGGCGAGCGTGGTCGCTTCTTCCAGGGGCAGGGGGGTGACCTCGACGATGCCGACCGGCCCTCCGTCCGCGGGCTCGGGGAGCAAGCCCCGGTAGCCCTCCAGGCGCTTTCCATCGCTTCGGAACGTGATGACCAACAGCAGGGCTGGTGAATCCGGCGGCCGCGCGATCTCGCCGATCAGCGCGGCGCTGTCACGGTCCCCCCACTGAAAGTCGTCGATGTGGAGGACCAGCGGATGTCGGTCCGCCAGCCTCCCCAAGAGCTCCCGCAAGGCGGCGAAGCCCCGCCGCCGCAACTCCTGGACGTCAGGAACCTCGGCAGTACGGTGGGGAGCCCGAGCGATCCCCCTGACCCTCTCCAACACTGGAAAGACCCGGACCAAGGCAGCGTGGTGACGCGGCAGGAGGGCCTCGACCTCCTCGTCGCCGAGGGTGGCGAGATAGCGGCTCAACGCATCGACGAGGTCATCGAGCCCTTTGTACGGGACTGACTCACGCTCGTAACAATGGCCTTCCAGCACCACACCACCGGCCTCCTCGACCTGGTCGAGAAAATGGCGAACCAGCGCCGACTTCCCCATTCCCGAGGCGCCCTGGACGTAAAGGGTGTTTGTCCGTCCTGCGGTCGCGGCGGCAAGCGCGTCTCGGAGAAGGCCGAGTTGCTCAGCCCGGCCGACGAGAAGCGGTCGGCTGGAGCGCGGTGACCCGGTTGGTGCGGCACGGCTGCCGAGGCAGCTCAGCACCATCGGGCCGGAGGGACGCTGCTCCGGCCGGGGTTGGAGGAGCGCCACCGCCAGCGCGGAAAGTTCAGGCAGAGAGCGTCGCAGTTCCGCCGGGACCTGAACGGGAACGGTAAGCCGTGCCTTGATGAGTCCGGGCAGGTCGGAGCGGTCTGTGCGATGCGGAAATTGGCCGGTCAGTGCCTGGTAGAGCAGTACTCCGACGCTGTACCAGTCGCTCGCTTCGGAGAGACGGCCACCCTGAAGGTGCTCTGGGGACATGTACTCCGGCGTGCCGACGAGTTCCAATCCGCCCACGTCGCGGGGCCGGGGCGTCAGGCTGGTCACCAGGTCGAAGTCAAGCAGCACCACCCGGCCACCCTGGTCGACGAGCACGTTGGAACTCTTGATGTCACGGTGGAGCTTACCGAAGCCGTGCAGGGCGCTCAGAGCCTCGGCCAGCTGGCGGAGGGCATCATGCAGCCGCACGGCGTCGGGAGGGGAGGGTGCGACCGCCGGGGCGCCGCTGTCATCAAGCGGTGACGACACCGCGTGGCTTGGTCCGGCGAGGTCATGATCTGCGGGCAACGGCCCAACGACGCTCTCCAGCGCGGCTGTTTCGAGCTCGGGTAGATGGTAGCTCAACGTCGACGGCTCGCCGGTGCTGACCGTGCGCGGCGGAACCGTGCCGGTCAGCCTGCCCCGCGGGCGGACCCACTCGACGAAGTCGACGCCCGGAACGTACTCCATGGTGAAGAACCACTGAGAACCCTCGGACAGCAGCTCGTGCAGGCTGACGACATTTGGATGGGCGAAGTTGGTCAACGACCGGAACTCTTGCTTCAAGCGGTACAGCGCGCCTGCGCCGAGCTCACGCATCGTCTTGAGGGCCACCACCTCGCGACGCTGCGCATCGAAGACCTCGTAGACCACACCGGTCCCCCCCTCGCCGATGCGACGCAGCACGCGGAAGCGGTCGCCACCCGGTACATTGAGCGGGCCCTGCTCAGATGGTTCCACCGGGGCCGTCCCCCATTCGATTCGACCGAGCTGCTTTCGGCGCCTTGGGGCGCTCGAGCTTATTGCCTCCACTCGCCGATAGCCAATTGAGCGTGCCCGTTCCGGGTAGCTCGAGCGCGGAGTGCTGCCAGATTCAGGAGAACGACGTCCTGGGCCTCGAGCGGATCTTCCACGCAAGTGGCTGGAGAGCCGATTCGATTCCCGGGAGGTGCCCACGCCGCGGCGTGTGCGCCCTTTCTCGGTGGGTGACCGCCAGTCCCAGGTTCGCGACGAGAGCCGGCTGTTCTCGCCCCCGGAGTCGCTAGCTGTATCGAGACTTCGCCAAACGACGATGTATCTTGGGTGCATGAGCTTCGACTCCCGGCCGCGGATTGTCGCCACCGAGGCGGCCATCCGGCCTCAGATCCGGCGCACCCCGGTGGTGGAGATCTCCGGCGGGGAGCTCGGAGTGGACGGCCAGATGGTCACCCTCAAGCTGGAGCTGCTCCAGCATTCTGGCTCCTTCAAGGCCCGGGGCGCCTTTGCCAACCTCGCCCTGCGCAAGGTCCCTCCGGTGGGAGTGGTGGCTGCCTCGGGCGGCAACCACGGGGTGGCGGTGGCCTTCGCCGCGAGGAGCCGAGGGGTGCCGGCGAAGATCTTTGTCCCCGCCATCTGCTCCCCGGCGAAGATCGACCGCATCCGCGCCTACGGCGCCGAGCTGGTGGTCGGCGGCGAGTCGTACGCCGAGGCGCTGGCCGCGAGCGAGGCCTGGGTGGAGAGGAGCGAGGCGATGCCGATCCACGCCTTCGACCAGGAAGAGACCATCCTCGGACAGGGCACCCTCGGCCTCGAGCTCGAGGCCCAGGCGCCCGGACTGGACACCGTGCTGGTGGGAGTCGGCGGAGGCGGTCTCCTCTCCGGGGTCGCATCCTGGTACGGACGGCGCGTCCGGCTGATCGGAGTCGAGCCCGAGGGCGCCCCCACGCTCACCCGCGCACTGGAGGCGGGCCGGCCGGTGGATGCCCCGGTGGGGAGCATCGCCGTCGACTCCCTCGCCCCGCGCCGCGTCGGCGAGCGGAACCTCCCGATCCTCCGTGACACCGTGACCGAGGTGGTGCTGGTGAGCGACGCGGAGATCCGCGCGGCGCAGCGGAAGCTCTGGGAGCTGCTCCGCATCGTCGCCGAGCCGGGCGGCGCGGCGGCCTTCTCCGCGCTCCTCTCGGGCAAGGTGCGGGCCCGACCCGGCGAGCGGATCGGCGTCGTGGTCAGCGGCGGGAACACCACCGCGGTCGATTTCGAACGGTGAGCGAGGAGACTCGACGATGCGAGAGGCGATTCACGCGGACCGGCCCACGGGCCTGCCGTTCTCCGCAGGGGTGCGCGGCCCAGGAGTCCTCTATCTCAGCGGCCAGGTGGGGCTGGATCCGGCCACCGGTCGCCTCATCTCGGGGGACGTGGCTGCGCAGACCGCCAGGACGCTGGACAACATCCGTGCCCTCCTCGAATCCGTCGGCTCCTCGCTCGACGAGGTGCTCCGCGTCGGCGTGTACCTCACCAGCATGGAGTCGTTCGCGGCGATGAACGAGGTCTACGCCCGGTACTTCCGGCAGCCCTTCCCGGCACGCACCACCGTCGCCGTCCGCGAGCTGCCCATGGGCGCGGCGGTGGAGATCGAGATGACGGTGGCGGATCGCCGGGCGTGAGGGTGCCGGCGCGGCGAAGGGTGGCGAAGACGGTCGAGGACCTCGGTTCCGGGCTTCTCGATGCCCTCCGGGCACTGGACAACGATCGCCGCCTGCAGATCCTCCGCTGGCTCCGGGAACCGACGCGGCACTTCCGGCCACAGGTTGACGGCGACCTGGAGGAGGACGGCGTCTGCGGCCTCCTCATCGCGGAGAAGCTGGGCCTGGGTCAGCCGACCGTCAGCGAGCACATGCGCCTGCTGGTCCGAGCCGGGCTGGTCCGGGCGAAGCGGATCAAGCAATGGACCTTCTATCGCCGGGACGACCGGCGACTGGAGGAGGTCCTGCGCGCACTGCGCGCGCTGTGAGGCGCTGAAGTCATCGCAACGTCTCGAGTTTCCCGCGCCGGCCCCGGGGGTGTCCGGAACAGGCGCGCCCGGACGTCTCTCCGGGCACCATGAGAGCCGAGGTGCAAGCAGCCCGACCAGGCGCCCGGCCGACCGCGCTTCCGGCGCGGACACCACTCGTGGCAAGGAGCCAGAGAGATGCGACAGCTTGCTGACCCACTGCCCGCCGCCCCACGCGCGACCATCGACTCGGCGACCGGCACCGTGACCGCCACCGTGGAGGTCGCCTGCCCGCCGGAGCGGGTGTACCGGATGCTGGTCACCGCCGAGGCCGAACGCTGGTGGGGCGCGCCCGAGGTCTACCGGATGGAGGAGTGGAGCGCGGATCTCCGCGTCGGCGGCACCTGGCGGGTGATGGTCTGCATGGCCGGGGGCCCACGGTTTCCCGCCAGCGGGGAGTTCCTCGAGTTCGACCCGCCCGGACGCATCGTCCAGACCCGGCGGTACCACTCTGACCATCCCACGCTGGGGCGCCGGGACACGGTCGTCACCTACGCGCTCGCCCCACGAGGGACCGGAACGCACCTGACGGTCGTGCACCAGGGTTTCCGCAGGCTGGACCAGGCTGCGTCCGAGCACGCCGCCGGCTGGGAGCGGATGCTCGGCTGGCTCCAGGCGTACAGCCAGCTGGTCCGCGACGAGGAGGGGGGCTGGCGATGAGCGACTTTCTCTTGCTGTACCGCCTGCCTTCCGATTCGCCGGACATGCCCGGCTCGCCCCAGCGGATGCAGGAGCGCATGGAGCGGTGGAGAGCCTGGTTCGGCGAGCTCGAGGCGAAGGGGCAACTCAAGACCCTGGGTCACCCCCTGGAGATGGGCGGCGCGGTGGTGAAGGACGGCGGCGGCACGGTGTACGACGGCCCGTACGCGGAGTCGAAGGACATCCTGGTCGGCTACAGCGTCGTGCAGACCTTGGATCTGGCCGAGGCGCGCGCCGTCGCCTCCAGGTGTCCGGTCCTCGCCTATGGAGGGATGGTCGAGGTACGGCCCATCCGGCAGATGTGAGCGCCGCGCCGCCCGACGAGCATTTCTTCCGCCGCGAGTCGGGCCGGCTCGTGGCGACGCTGACCCGCGTGGTCGGCGTCCAGCACCTCGCCCTGGTCGAGGACGCGGTGCAGGAGACGCTCGCCTCGGCGGTGGAGGTCTGGGCCTTCCGGGGCCTGCCGGACAACGCCTCCGCCTGGCTGATGACCGCGGCCCGGAACCGCGCGATCAGCCTGCTCCGCCGGGAGCGCACCGCACGGCGGTTCGCCCCGGAGATTGGCCGTCTCGCGGACGAGGAGGTGTCCTCTCCCGAGCCGCAGGGACGTCTTCCCGCGGCGCTGGCCGACGACGAGCTGCGGATGATGTTTTCATGCTGTCACCCCGACATCTCCGAGGACGCGCAGATCGCGCTGGTGCTCTCGCTGCTCTGCGGCTTCTCGGCGGGGGAGGTCGCCGGGGCGTTCCTGGTCTCGCGGGCCGCGATGGAGAAGCGGCTGACCCGGGCGAAGAAGGTGCTGGCGGGCTCCTCGGGCCTCTTCGAGCTCGGGGCGCGCGACTTCGATGCGCGGCTCGCCGCCGTTCTCCGGGCGCTCTATCTGCTGTTCAGCGAGGGCTACCACGGTGCCTGTCCGGACGCGGTGGTGCGTCTCGACCTCTGCCGGGAGGCGATGCGGCTCGTCGCCCTGCTGGTGGACCATACCCCCGCGGCGACGCCGGCGACGCATGCGCTCGCGGCGCTGATGTGCCTGCACGCGGCGCGGCTCCCCGCCCGGGTGGACGACGCCGGCCTCCTCACCGAGCTCGCCCGGCAGGACCGGAGCCGGTGGGATGCACGTCTGATCGCCCGTGGCCTCGAGCTGCTCGAGGACTCCGCGCGAGGAGAGGTGGTCTCCGAGTACCACCTGGAGGCGGCCATCGCCGCGACCCACGCCCTGGCCCCCAGCGCAGAGAAGACGGCGTGGAAGGACATCGTCGACCTCTACGACGCGCTGTTGCGGATCCGGCCCTCTCCGGTGGTCGCGCTCAACCGGGCGGTGGCGCTTGCCGAGGCCGAGGGTCCGGAGCGGGGCCTGGAGGCCTTGCGGGCGATCCAGGGAGTGGAGCGACTGGCGGAGTACCCGTTCTATCCCGCCGCGCTCGGCACGCTCGAGCTCCGCCGTGGAGACTCCGCTGCTGCCATCCGGCACTTCCGCGCGGCACTGCGCAGCGCCCGGAACGAGGGTGAGCGGAGGTTCCTCGAGCGGCGTCTGCGGGACTGTGGCGCGGAGGCTAGCCCTCGGACGGCAGAGGCGGCTTCCGGGCGTTCGCCGCGCCGGCGCGGGGTCCGCCGCCCCACCGCTGCGAAGTGAGTAGCACGCAGGCCACCATGAAGGCGGCCAGGACCGCCGAGGAGGAGAAGCGCCCCAGCCCCAGCCCTCCCGTCGACGGGGGCTTGGTGAGGAAGTCCCCCAGCGTCGCGCCCAGGGGCCGGGTGAGGACGAAGGCCGCCCAGAAGAGGAGGCTGCGCGAGACGGTGGTGAACCGGTACAGGAGCGCCACCACCACCAGAGCAGCGGCGAAGACCAGCGCCCCTCCGCGATAGCCGAGGCCGGAGCTGTCGGCGAGGAAGTCTCCCAGCGCGGTGCCCAGCGTGTTCGAGACCAGGATGGTGGCCCAGTAGAAGATCTCGACCCTTGGGCTCTGGATGGAGTCGACCGACACGTCGCCCTCGGTGCGCCACCAGGCCAGCAGCACCAGGACCACCAGGGCGAAGAGCAACAGTGACCCTCCCACGTAGCCGATGCCCAGCGAGCGGTCGGCGAAGTCGGCCATCGTCGTCCCCGCGGTGGTGGTGGCGACGATCACTGTCCAGTAGAGGAAGGGGTGGAAGCGGCGGGCGCGGACCTGCGCCCAGACCGCGACCGCGAAGAGCCCGAGGAAGAGCGCGGTACTGACCGCGTACCCGAGGCGCAAGGTCATCGACAGCGCATCGCCGGCGGTCTCGCCGAGCGTCGTCGCGGCGATCTTCACCACCCAGAAGCTGAGGGTGACGTGGGGGACCTTGCTTCCGTGCGCCGGTCCACGTTCGGAGCGCATCCGGGCCAGTTAGCGCGAAGAAGGCCACCGTTCCGGCCCGGTCACTGCCCGCCGGGAAGCTCTGTTGAGGGATCAACGACCGGGCGGCCATCCGCCGAGCGCATGTCACGCGACCTTCTTCGTCTCCGCACTCGCCGCTGCGGACGACCAGCCGGCTCGCGGCCTTCGGTGCCACCGGGCTTGGTGCGCCTCGCACAGGCCTCTCCGCGTCGGCCGCCGCCCGTGCTACACCGCCTCGGGCGCCATGGCCGCCGTCGTCCACGACCCCGCGGTCGCCGAGCGGGAGAAGAACCTGGTCGCGCTCAGCTCGGTCGGCGCGGCGGTGCTCCTCACCACCATGAAGATCGTGGTGGGCCTGGCCACCGGCTCCATCGGCATCCTCTCCGAGGCGGCGCACTCGGGCATCGACCTGGTCGCCGCGCTGATGACCTTCTGGGCGGTGCGAGCCTCCTCCAAGCCGCCCGACAGCGACCACCTCTACGGCCACGGAAAGATCGAGAACTTCTCCGCGCTCTTCGAGACCGGCCTCCTGCTGGCCACCTGCGTGTGGATCTCCTACGAGGCCGGCAAGCGCCTCGTCTTCGGTGGGGGCCATGTCGAGGCCACGGTGTGGTCCTTCGTCATCATGGGGGTGTCGATCCTCATCGACGTGTCGCGCTCCCGCGCGCTTGCCGCCACGGCGAAGAAGCATCGCAGCCAGGCGCTGGAAGCGGACGCGCTGCACTTCTCGACCGACGTCTGGTCCTCGGCGGTGGTGATCGTCGGCCTCGCCGGGGTGTGGCTCTCACACCGGAGTGGCCTCGAGTGGCTGGCCAAGGCCGACTCGTTCGCCGCCCTCGGGGTCGCCTTCATCGCCGCCCTGGTCAGTGTCCGGCTGGGCCGGAAGTCGGTGGACGATCTGCTCGACGCGGCGCCCACCGGGCTGCTGGAGCAGATCGCTCGGGCCGCCGCTGGCGTGGACGAGGTGATGGCCGTCACGCAGGTACGGGTCCGCCGCTCAGGCCCCAGGACCTTCGCCGACGTCATCCTCCAGGTGGCCCGTGGCCTACCGGTCGAGCGGGCCCACGAGATCGCCCATGCCGCCGAGGACGCCATCTGCGGCGCGGTGGCCGACGTGGACGTGATGGTCCACACCGAGCCTGCCGACGGCGACATCTCCGCCGCGGGTGGAGGGAGGCCGGCCCCTGCCCGGGCGTGACCCGACGCGCTCGGCTATCAGGTGCTGGGGTTCAGCACCGAGGTGAGACTCAGGTCCAGCTTCGGTCCGAGCTGCTCCAGCAGGCTGTCCAGCTCGGGGGCTGGGAGATCGAGCGCCCGCGCCAGCTGCCCCCGGGTGCGCTCGAGCAGCATCTCCCGAGCCTTCGCCATTCGCCGGCTGATGGTGGACTTGTTCACTCCGTACATCGCGGCGATCTGATTGAGGCTCATGGCCTCCAGGAAGTGCATCCGGAGCACGTTCCGCTCGCCCGCCTCGAGCGAGCCGAACGCCTCGCGGAGCGCCCGCCCGAACTCGGCGGCGTACTTGCCCCGGAGGAGCTCCAGGGTGCGCTCGGCGGTGGGCGCGGCGGGCTCCCAGAGCGATGCCTCGGGCAGAGGCTCTGGCCCGCGCCTCGCGTCGCGCCGCGCATTGAGCGCCAGACGGAGCGCCCCCGCCCGGAGCCAGTTCTCCAGCGAGCCACGCCCGGCGTAGTCGAGGATGCGCGCCGGCCGTCCTTCCTCGGGGACCAGCACCCGTGTTCGGAGCCGCTGGAGGATCTCGTCGACGAACGCAGGCGCGCCGTCGACGCTCCGCACCGCTCCGGCCACCGAGGAGAGCAGCGTCCCGAACGCCCGCAGCGCGCCGGGGGCTCCCTCGGCGCAGGCGAAGGCGAGGTAGAGGTCCGAGAGATGGAGCTGGTCGATGGCGGTCCCCACGTCGCCGGACCGGCCGAGCTGTGCGGCCCAGTGCGCTACGAACCGCCGGCGATCCACCGAGACGCCCGGCCAGCGCTCCTGGGCGGTGGCGAGCTGCCCGGCGAGGCGCGTCTCCAGCTGGTCACGGTTTGCCGCACCGCGGTGGGCCCCCGGCAGGACATCCCAGAACACGTCGGCGTGGGAGAAGGCAGTCACGAGGTGGAACCTCTGGTCGGAGCGCGAAGGAACCAGCCCGAGCTGCGGATGAGCCACCCCAGCCAGGCCAGAACCGCCAGGGAGGTAACCAGGAGCGCCCACCGTAGCCACCCGGACCCGAGGCCTCCGATCTCACTGGGAGTGAGCACCCGGACGACATAGGCCTCCCCTGCGGGAACGCGCGTCCCCGCGCCTCCGAGCCGGAGGCCCAGGACGCGAATCGTCGTTCCGCCGACCTGAAATTGCACCACCCGCCCAAGTGGGGGCTTCAACGGCCACCGGGCCCCGGCCCAGCCGCCATCCGGTGCATGGAGGACGACCCCGGCGCCCGCGGCCCGGCCGACCTCCTCGAGCAGGCTCCCGTCGACCCAGCGCCCGGTCAGCACCAGGCCGACGATGGACCGTCCCCGGACCACCGGCCGTCCCGAGACCAGCAACAGATCTTCCTGCCGCGGCTCGGTGACCAGCGGAAGGCCGAGCCTGTCCAGCGTGGCCGACGACCAGAGCGCTTCGGTGTGCGCGCCCTCCATGGTCTCCATCAGCATCGGCACCGCAGGCGCCGGCGCGCCGAACGAGTCCGGAGCGGCGAGGTTCAGCACCACCCTGCCCCAGGCGTTGGCCACCAGGAGCGCGTCCCGGGTCTTCAGGCCGGGGAGATCCGCGGAGCGGAGGATCTCGTGCGCCTCGGCGAGCTGGTGCTCGCGGCTCTCGTCCTCCGCCAGGCCCAGCGCCGCGTCCATGTTGCTCGCCTGCCCCAGGGCCCCCAGCACTCCCTCGGCGCGGAGCCCGGCCTGCACCAGAAGGTCGATGCGCTCGCTCTGGGCCCGCAGCAGTTCGGGGAGGCGCGCCGTGGCGGCGAAGAGCTCGTGGTCCACCCGCCGCTCCCAGACCGCGTGCTGCACCCACGCCGACGCCGTGGCGAGCAGCAGGACCCCGGCCAGCAGCGCCGTGCTGCGGCGGAAGGGGAGCCGCGCCTCGCGGAGCGCGGCCAGCAGCACGTCCATCGACGGCCAGCGCTGGGCAGGGTCGGTGGACAGCCCGCGGGCCAGCACCCGCGACAGCCGGGCCGGCAGCGTCCGGCGGCGCAGCGACACCGGCTCGGGAGGCTGCGAAGGCGACGCTTCCTCCACCTCCTCGGGCCGCTTTCCCTCCACCGCCTCGAGCAGGGCGAGGCAGAAGCTGTACTGGTCGCTCCGCACGTCAGACGGGACACCGCGCCAGTGCTCGGGCGCCATGTACGCCGGGGTGCCGGCGAAGCGGGGCGCGTGCTCGTGGACCGCACGGGCCAGCCCGAAGTCGGTCACCCGGACCCGGCCGTCCTCGCCCACCAGCACGTTCTCGGGCTTGAAGTCGCCGTGCACGATGCCCGCCCGGTGGGCGGCGGCGAGCCCCTCGCCCGCGGCGGCGTAGAGCAGCAGGGTGTGCCGCAGTCCGACCAGCCCGGGCTGCTGGGCCCGGCGGAGCGTCTCGCCCTTCACGTACTCCATGGCGAAGAACACCTCGCCGTCGAAGGTGCCCACGTCGTGCACGGTGACGATGTTGGGGTGCGAGAGCCGGGCGATGGCCTGCGCCTCGGCGAGCAGCTGGGGCTTGGCCGCGGCGGGGTTCGCCCCGCGGCCCGGGCGGAGGAACTTGATCGCCACCTTGCGGTCCAGCTCGGGGTCGAAGGCGCTGTACACCACGCCCATCCCGCCCCGCCCCACCGGGTCCAGCAGCACGTAGCGGCCGAGGTTCGTGCCGCGGGCCAGCAGCCGCCACGAGGGTCGGTCCTCCTCCGGCGTGACCAGCGTGCGCACCATCGCCGTGACCAGCTCGCGGCAGTGGTCGCAGGCGTCGATGTGCTCCGCCACCCGGGCCCGCTCCGCCTCGGTGCCCTCGCCCCCGACGTGCCGCGCGAGCGCGTTCTCGTCGAGGTGGCCATCCTCGACCGAGACGGTCATGGCGCGTAACCGGGCCGCTTCTTGTAGGCCCGTCCGAACTTGTCGAGGTGCGCAGGGTTGAAGAGCCGTGGCCGGAGGACCAGCGCGACCTGGGTGGGCTGGCCCTCGGCCACCACCACCTCCATCTCGAACGGCTCGATCTGCCGACCCCAGGCGTGGAGCGGGTGACGCCCGGGAGGGACGTCCTTGATGATGAAGCTGCCGTCCGGTGCGACGCGGGTGAAGGCCCGGTTCGGCAGCACCAGCAGGCTGGCGTACATCTGCTCGTGGATGTTGCAGAACACGTCGACCAGCCCCGGGGTGGGGAAGCTCACCGTGCGCGTCTCGTGGGGCCCGGGCTGGCCGAGGTCGAAGGGCCGGGCGGCCGAGGTGGAGAAGACGTTGTGCACCCACGGATCGTCGTTGGTGAACTGGACCGACTGCCCGGCCACGATCACCCGGATGTCGGGGACGAAGGTCTTGTCCTTCTGGCTGATGACCGGCTCGTCGCCGAGCGGCGGCTGCCGGAAGCCGGTGAGGTAGATGACGATGGGCTGGGCGAGGCTGGCCTCGACACCGCCGTCGGGCGCGGAGAGGGTCACCGTGCCGCGGATCTCGCCCCCGGCGGCCGTGGCCGCGAGGAGCAGCACCACCATCCTGGTCAGAGCGCGATGCCCCACAGCACCCGCGGATAGTACCGGGAGGAATCGTTGGTGAGGCCGAACAGCGACCCGAAGGTGATCCAGAACGGACCGCGGGTCCAGGCGACCGAGGGGCCGAGGTACATTTGCCCCTTGCTCGGCCGGGTCTCGCCGTGGATGGGGAGCTGGCCGAAGAACTCGGCGCCGAATCGCCACTCCTTGCCCAGCGGGAAGGAGACGCCCACGCCCCCCCGGCCCAGCACCGAGAAGTTTCCGGGGGTCGTTTCCTGGAGGAAGGGGAGCCCCAGCAGCACCCCGGCGTTGAGGGTGGTGCGGATCCCCTGGAGGCTGCCGATGGTGAGGACGAAGCCGATCTCGGCAGAGGGCGGGCCGGCGGCCGGGTCCAGCGGGTGGTAGTAGCCGACGCGGATCAGCGGTTGCCATCCGTCGTCCTGCTCCCGGGGGAAGATGCGGTAGCGGGCGACGAGGCCCAGCGAGTGCAGGTAGGTGTCGTCGGGAACGGCGACGATCTGCAGTGGCAGCTCGAACTCGAGGTGGTTCGAGACCGAGATCGCCGGGCCCCACCAGAGCCAGATCGACGCTGGCCGGTCGATGCGGTTTGGGATGCGTCCGTAGGCCCAGACCCACTGCTCGAGCTCGATGCCGCCTTCGGGCACGAGCTGAGACTCGTCGAGGAACAGATGGTTCGTCCTGGCGGCGCGCGCCGGCGACGCCAGGAGGAGGACGAGGGGAGCCAACCACCGTGCCAGCCGTGCCATGCCGACCACGGCGGGCAGTGTACCGGAACCGGGTCGCCCGGCACCTCCCCGGACCAGGGCTCCAGGACCGTCCGCGTGCCTCACATGGAGAAATGCAGTTGCCCGAGCACGCTGAAGCTGGGCTCGTGGCCACCGCCGGGGAGCCCGAACTCGGTGAAGGTCGTGTCTATCCGAGCCTCGCAGTAGGTGAAGAAGAACCAGGAGACGCTGAACCAGCCTCCGTAGCTGTTGACCGCGTTCTGACGCAGCCCCTCTCCGGTGAAGATGAGGTGCAGGCCCTGCAGCAGCTCGTAGTCGGCCTGGAGGAACGCTGCCCCGCCCCAGTCCTGGGGAAGGCCCGAGGCACTCTGCACCAGGAGGTCCGCCTCGGCGAGGAGCACCCAGGGGCCGCCCACGTGCCAGCGCGAGAAGAGCCCGTGCGACTGCCGCCACACGTCCTGCGCATTGAAGAACGGGTCGCGCAGGTAGGGGTTGGCGATGGAGCTGAGCCCGCGGTCGGCGTGGGTGACCAGGCTGCTCAGACCGAGGGTGAAGGCATTGCTGAACGCGCCCTCGACGTACCCGCTGTAGCCCTGCTCGCGGTAGGCGGCATCGTCGATCAGGAAGTTCCCGGCGATGCCCATCACCGCCGCCCGGATGCCCGGAGCGTCCCAGACGACCTGCCCCCCATATTGCTGGGCGGAGTCGGTGTCGGTGCGCGTCGCGCTGCGCACGAAGGCGGTGTGCTCCACGTTGCGCAGCCCGAAGGGCAGGTTCATCCGCCCGCCGAGGAGGTAGAGCTTCTGGTCGGCGAGCCGGAGGCCCAGCCAGTGCTCGCGGGAGACGAGGTTGTCCCGCTGCGAATTGGTCAGCGCCGCCAGGGTCGCGCCGGTGGGCACGTAGCCGATGCTCGCCGAGGCGAGAAACGGCCCGGCGGTCACGCCGGCCCGGAGGTCGGCGATCATCAGGATGTCGCGCCACTTCGTCTCGACCGAGTTGGTGGTGCTGAGGACCGCGCCCCGCAGCGAGAGGCCCACGTTCAGCCAGCTGGGAAGCGGCACGGCGCCGTAGACGATGCCGGTCGTCGGCTCGACATCCTCCGGGGACTTTCCCCACAGCGTGGGAAGGACGATCTGCGCCTGCGCGCGTCCGTACTCGGTCAGCAGCCCGAACCCGGACGGGTCCACGTGGCAGGCGCTGCAGTTGGTGTACCCGTGGCGGATCATCCACGGGTAGGCGTGGGCCGGGGCCGCGGGTAGCGCGAGCACGAGCAGCAGCGCAAGCCGCAGGAGACTGGTCCAGCGACGCCCGTCCAGGCTCAAGCCCGCTCCGCGGTGAAGGAGGCCCTGGCCTCCACGTCCGGCTGCACGGTGACCCCGAAGTAGCTCGGAACGTCGATGCCGTAATCCGTGATGTTGAGCGGCACGGTCCCGGTCACCTGGTAGCGGTTCCCGCTCCGGGTAGCGCGGTACTTCACCTGAACGTCATGGCTCTTCCCGTGGAGAGTCATCTTTCCCGGGGCCGTGGCGTCGATCGTCCCTCCGTCCTCCGGGAGCTTCACCGCGGACCAAGGGAGCTCGAGCACCGCGTCCGGGTACTGCTCCACCTGGAGGTACTTCTCACGCATGTGCCGGTCGCGGAGCGAGATGCCGGTCTGGAGCCCGGCCAGCGGGACGACGATCTTGAGGGTCGTCCCGTCGTCCTCGATCCGGAGCTGGTGTGTCTTGCCCTCCAGGCTGAACCCGCCCGGGCCCCGGCCCTGGAACGCCGCGGTGGGCTCGCCGGTGACGCGCGTGGTGGCGGCGAGCAGCGGCAGCGCGAGCAGCACCGTGAGGAGGGAAGCGCGTCGAGGCATGGGTCCCTCCCGGCTGCTAGGCCCCGAGGGCCGCGGGCTCGAGCAGCGTGCGCTGCCGGTCGACCCAGAGGCGGAGCGGGCCGGTGTCCACGCCGTGCTCCTCCATTCCGGGGACCACCACCGAGTCGAGCGTCTCGAGGTAGATGCGCTGCCGCTCCGAGTGCGGCACCACGCCCCAGTGGAGCAGCGCGGGCTCGTCGGTGCCCGGCGGGGCAGACCGGAAGAGGTCAGCACCCGCGCTGCCGGCGGCCATGCCGGGCAGGAGCGGGGCGAGAAAGGCGAGGTCCATCCGTGGACGCGCCCAGGCGAGGTAGCCCCACCCCAGGCGAGCGTGCTGCACCTCGTCCCGCGCGAGCTCGTGGATGATGGCCTTCAGCGTCTCGTCCCGCGCGGCGTCCAGCAGCGTGACCAGGGTGGCCATGCTCTCGGTCTCGGAGACACAGGACTGGGCCACCACCTCGTACGTCAGGCGCTGCTCGGGGGTGAGCTCCCGCGGGGCGTACTCCAGCAGCCGGGTCTCCGGAGGAGGCACCGGCGCCCGCCGCATGCGGAGGACGTCCTCACAGCGGCTGGCGTGGCGCGTCTCATCCCGGGACGCCCGCGCCGCCAGCTCGACCAGGGCCTCGGGCGCACCCGCCTCCCACATCCGGCGGGAAAGCGACCCGAAGCGGAGCGCTGCGCCGGTCTCGACCCCGTGCCGCGCTGCCCAGACCCGGTCGGCGTGCTGGCGGGCGGGGTCTACCAACCCGGGGGCCCTCCGCCGCCGCCGCCACCGCCGGTTCCGCCGTCGGGCAGGGTCTGCTGCTGACCGCCGTTGTTGTTTCCGCTGTCACCGCCACACGCGGCAATTCCCAGCCCGAGCGTGGTTCCGCCGAGCACCAGTACCTGGAATAACTTCTTGATCTTCATTGGATCTCCATTTGGCGCGCCGGAGAGTGGCGGCCCGTGCCCGGAAGACACGGACGTTGCTGGGCCGTTGCGGGGAGAGGTCGATGCGGGTTGTCACAAACCCGGCTTGGTACTCCTTTCAGTGGCTTCGACTGCTGGGCATGACGAACTCGGCCCCTCCGGGAGCCTCCGGCCACCGGGAGGTCACCGTCTTCAGCCGGGTATAGAAGCGCACGCCTTCCGGGCCGTGCACCGCGTGGTCTCCGAAGAGCGACCGCTTCCAGCCGCCGAAGCTGTGGAAGGCCATCGGCACGGGAATGGGGACGTTGACCCCCACCATGCCGCACTGGACGCGGGTGGCGAACTCGCGTGCGGCCGCACCCGAGCGGGTGAAGATGGCGGTCCCGTTCCCGTAGGGGTGGGTGTCCACCAGGGCCAGGGCCTCGTCGAGCGTCCGGACCCGGACCACCGCGAGCACCGGGCCGAAGATCTCCTCCCGGTAGATGCGCATCTCGGGGCGGACGGCGTCGAAGAGGCAGCCGCCGAGGAAGAAGCCATCTCCCCGGCCGGACGGCCGGAGGCTGCGGCCGTCCACCACCAGGGAGGCGCCCTCGCCGACCCCCACGTCGAGGTAGGAGCGCACGCGGTCGAGGTGCTCCCGGGTGACGAGCGGGCCCATCTCCACCGAGGCGTCAGTCCCCGGCCCGATGCGCAGCGCGCGGACCCTGGGCGCCAGGCGCTCGACCAGCGGATCCGCCACCTCGCCCACCGCCACTGCCACCGAGATGGCCATGCACCGCTCGCCGGCCGAGCCGTAGGCCGAGCCGATCAGCGCCTCGGTGGCCAGCTCGAGATCGGCGTCGGGCATCACCACCAGGTGGTTCTTCGCACCGCCCAGCGCCTGAACCCGCTTTCCGGTCGCGGTGGCGGTCCGGTGGACCGACTCGGCCACGGGCGTCGAGCCGACGAAGCTCACCGCCGAGACCTCCGGGTGACGGAGCAGCGCGTCCACCGCCTCCCGGTCGCCATTCACCACGTTGAACACCCCGTCCGGGCAGCCCGCCTCTGCGAGGAGCCGCGCCACCTCCAGGCTGGGCGACGGGTCCCGCTCCGACGGCTTGAGGACGAAGGTGTTTCCGCAGGCGATCGCCACCGGCCACATCCACATCGGCACCATCACCGGGAAGTTGAACGGCGTGATGCCGGCCACGACGCCGAGCGGCTGCCGGACCGACCAGGCGTCGATGCCGCGCCCCACCTGCTCGGTCATCTCGCCCTTGAGCAGCTGGGGGATGCCGCAGGCGAACTCCACCACCTCCATGCCCCGGGCCAGCTCGCCCCGGGCATCGGAGAGAATCTTCCCGTGCTCGGAGGTGACGAGGCGGACCAGCGCGTCGGCGCGGGCCTCGGCCAGCTCCCGGAAACGGAACAGCACCCGGGCGCGCACCACCGCCGGGGTGCGGGACCAGGCGGGGAACGCCGCGGCCGCGGCACGGACGGCCGCGTCCACCTCGGCCGCCGTCCCCAGGGGGACCTGCCGGGTGCAGGCGCCGGTGGAGGGGTCGAACACCTCGCCGAGCCGGTTGCCCTCGCCGGGGACCGCACGTCCACCGATCCAGTGCCAGAGCCGCGCGGGCGCATCGCCGGGGCGAACGGGGACGACCGAGGGCTCAGCGCGCATGGCCCGGTTCCCCCCTGGATGTCGGGGTCCAGTCCGGGAGCGGTTTGCCGGCCTTCAGGTGGTGGTAGCCCGGCGTCTCGCGGATGAGGACGTAGATGTATTCGATGGGGGCGTCGATGGTCTCGTGCACCACGCGGGTGATGGCCTCGGCCAGGGCCCGCTTCTGCTCGGGCGTGCGTCCCTCGCGGATGTCGCACTGGATGATGGGCATCGGGAATGCCTCCTCTCGTTGGCTCGGGCAGCGTACCGGGGCGCCACGGCCGGCTCCAGGGTGCCGCGTCCCGCCTCGACGCGGCGCGCCGCCGCTCAGTCGGCCGCGCGGCTACAGACCTCGACCCAGCGGAGGAGCTCCTCGAGCTCGAAGGGCTTGGGGAGCACCGCGACCACGTGAGGAAAGTCGAGCTCGCCCGGCTGCACGTTGGCGCTCATCACCACCACCGGGGTCCGACCCGTCCGTCCACGCCGCGACAGCTCGGAGAGCACCTCGAGCCCGTTCATCCGGGGCATGGCCAGGTCGAGCAGCACCACGCAGCGATCCGCGAGACGGTCGAGGTGCCGCAGGGCCTCCTGTCCGTCGCCGGCCTCGATGACCCGGTACCCCTCGGAGGAAAGGGCCTCGTTGAGGCTCTCGCGGATGCCAGGGTCGTCGTCGACGACCAGGACCATCCGTGAGGCCGGGGTGGGGGCGGAGCGATCCATCGACGAGCCCGGACCATACGCCCAGCGAGCCACGGACGAGGGGTCGCGGGGGGCCCTGGCGATGGCAGGGCACGTAGGCGGCCGGTGGGCAAGCGTTACTCGGGCGCAGGGCGCGTCCGCTTCTCGACAGCCGGGAGGGACGGAGGTGTGTCGCGGAGCGGCGACCCGCGCGGCGGTATGCGCGCCCGGAGCACGCCGTACGGGGGCCGGCTCTCTTCCTCGCCGCGGTTCAGCGCGGGGTGGAGGTTGAGCTGGTTCACCGTCACGTAGATCCAGTCCTCCGGCCCCCGTGCCAGCCCGTCCGGCCACTGGAGCCGTGGGTCCTGGACGAGGAGCGCCTGTCCCGACGGCCCGGTGACCCGAAGGCCGTGGCCCTCCACGTCGGTGACCACCACCCGGCCGTCGTCCCCGGCGACCAGAGCGGTGCCGGGTGGGCGCTCGGCGTGGGACGCGACGCGGGTCGCGAGCTCCTCGGGCTCGAGCCCGGTGTCCAGGAGGTCGGCGGTGCGCACCCGCCACACCGTTCCGCCGTTCAGCGCCGCGAGGTAGAGCCAGGTGCCGCTGGGGTCGAGCGAGAGCTGGCTCACCCCGAGCCGCAGCCGCTCCACCGTCCCATCGAGCTCGCGGTGGGCGACGGGGCGCCGATCCACGGTGATCGGCACCGCGTCCGGCTCGAGCGCCGGATGGTCCTCGAGGAGGCGCCGCGTCTCGCCCCCCTGCAGCGAGACGACCAGCAGCGCCGGGTGCGAATCCCCCGTCCAGTCGGCGCGGGACCGATCGGCGATGTAAGCGTGGGTGCGATCCACCGCCAGCGCACAGAGCCAGGAGTTGGTCCTCACCGCGGTGGCCGGGATGCGGAGCGCGCGGAGTCGGCGCTCGTCGGTGGTGTTCCACCCGGTGAGGCGCGGAGGCTTCCCCTCGCCACCGGCATCGAGGATCCACAGCCCGCCCGCACCATCCTCGGCCAGCGCGGTGACCGCGGTGAAGCCCCGGCTCAGCACCCCGCTGGGGTAGGGCTGCCGGCGGCCTCCCGGGAACACCTCGAGCAGCTTCGCCACGGGGTTGCCCAGCGGATGCAGGGCCACGAAGAGGCGAGGCCCGACGACGGCGATCGCTCCCGGACGCTCGGGCAGCTCGGCCACGCTCTCCAGCGGGGAAGCGGGTGGGGACGCGGCCAGCAGGGACAGCAGTGCGAAGATCGTCAGCGACACGCGTCCGGGAAGCTCCGGTCTCTACCTCGGCCGGGCTGGTAGGCGCCACCGGAGGCAGCCATCTTTCCTTCCATGCCGCGACGGTGCAGCTCGGCGGCGACGGCCGTTCACGCTGTCCGGCTTCCTCCACCGATCAGGACGCGGCCACGCTCGCCCGCTGGTTCGGGGTGGCGCCAGGGGACCTCGCCTCCGTCCTGCCGAATGTCGGGCGTTTCGCTTCCGACGACCTCGGCCTTCCTCGGCTGAGCGGCCTGGCCCCCCGGGGTGCGCTTGCGATGCATGCAACGAGCGCGCATCCTGTGTGTCAGGAGTGGCGGGTATGCGGTGGAGCGAGCTCGGAGGGATGCAGTACCTGGGGCGGACCGAGCTGTGCGGACAGCCGGTGGAGACGTTCCGCGCGCCCGACGGGACGGTGTACCAGGTGCGCCCAGACGTGGGCGTCTTCCGCGAGATTCGCGCCGGCGAGCGACTGGGTGACTTCGAGCGCTGGGACCTGCTGATGCCGGACCCCTTCGGCGCCAGCACCGCCAGCTGACCGCGCTCAGCTCCGCGGCACGAGGTCCCGGTACCAGCCCGTCCGATCGATCATCGGCGGCTCGGCGGAGTCCCGCTTGCGGAGGAGCACCTGGGCCACGGTGACGCGCCCGGCGCGGAAGGTGACCACGGAGGAAGCGAGGTAGAGCCGCCAGGCCCGCGCCCTGCGCTTTCCGGCGAGCTGCACCGCCTCCGGAAACCGTCGCTCCAGCCGCCCGAGCCATTCCAGCAGCGTGCGCGCGTAGTGCGGGCGGAACGTCTCCACGTCGAGCACCTCGAAGCCGGCCCGCTGCGCGGCGGCGAGCACCAGCTCCAGCGGCGGCAGGTCACTGTCGGGGAAGATCTCCTGCTGGATGAAGCCGCCGTGGGTGCGCTGCAGCCAGGGGATGGTGCGCCGCCCGTCCCCGTTGTCGGCGATGGCGTGGTTCAGGAGCAGCCCGCCCGGCACCAGGTGGTGCGCGAGCGCGCCGAAGTAGCGGTCCAGTTTGTCCCGCCCGACGTGCTCCATCATCCCCACCGAGGCCACCGCGTCCCACCGCTCGTCGGGAGGAAGCTGCCGATAGTCCTGGTGCCGCACGTCGGGGATGGCCTCCGGCGGGAGCACCGACCGCATCCGCTCGCGCGCGATCCCCAGCTGTGCGTCGCTGAGGCTGATGCCGGTGGCGCGCACCCCGTGGCCGCCGGCCGCGTGGGCGATGAGCGCGCCCCAGCCGCAGCCGACGTCCAGAAAGCGCTGCCCCGGGTTCAGCCCCAGCTTGCGGCAGATGAGCTCGAGCTTGGCCACCTGCGCCAGCTCCAGCCGGTCGGCGCCCGCCGTCCAGTAGGCACAGGAGTAGACCAGCTGCTCGTCGAGGAAGAGCCGGTAGAAGTCGTTCCCCACGTCGTAGTGGTGCTTGATGGCCCCTTCGTCGCGCGAGAGGGTGTGCCGGGCGGCGGAGCGAAGGAGCTCACCCGCGCGCGCGCCGACCTCGGCGACCAGCCCCGCGGCGAGCGCCGTCGCCGGGAGTGCCTCCGGGCCGGACCAGGTGGAGGCCCGCTGGAGGAAGTCGACCAGGTCCCCCTCCACCTCGAGGTCACCGGCGAGGAAGGCCTCGGCGAGTCGCTCCTCGGTCGGGGGAATGCCGAAGGCGCCGGCGCCGCGCTCGTGGCACACCACCAGCACTGGCGTGCCGGCGGCGGGCTGGGGCGGGACGAGCGAGCCGTCCCAGAGCCGGACCCCGAACGGCCGGTCCTTGCCGGACATGACGGCTTCCACCAGCGCGCGGGCATCCATGCCTGGCCCTCCGGGGAGAATGGCTTGCAGTGTGCCCCGGCGTCCGTCAAGTGCAAGTGGAGCGTATCCGGTGCCCCCGCCTTCTGGAGGATGAATCGGCACCGGGGGACGTCCGTCGGGATGCATGCCATGCGCGTCGTCCCGCTCTGCTTCTCGGTCTTGCTCTTCTCATCCGGCTGCGTGGTTCATGAAACGCGGCCCCTGCCTCCGCCCATGTCCGAGGCCGAGGCGGTGCAGCGCGGCGAGTCGTGGTGCTCGTCCCACGGATACGAGTGCCGGACGCGCCGGGTGGCTCGACGCGCCGACGTGGTGGAGGTGGTCTTCGACGCCGAGGGCCACGGCGCGCAGGGCCCGCTCCGGCTGGAATTCGGAAGCTGGGACCGGCGCCTGTTGCGGGTCGAGGTGCCCGCGGCTCTCCCCCACGGGCCGCGCCCGGCAGCGGAGAGCGAGGTGGTGGGCGGGCTGCGTGGCGAGGTCGGCCTGCCGTACGAGGCGTTCAGCCGCGTCCTGCCCGGCCTCCGGGAGAACGTGCAGGGCTGATTTCGTTGCGCCGGTCCTCGCCGGGCCGCTACGCAGGCCGGGCCGGGGAGGGACGCGCGCCGTGATCGAGCTCTACTACTGGACGACTCCGAACGGGCACAAGATCACCATCGCCCTCGAGGAGCTCGGCCTGCCGTACCGGATCTACCCGGTGAACATCAACAAGGGCGAGCAGTTCGATCCGGCGTTCCTCCGCATCTCGCCCAACAACCGCATCCCGGCGATCGTGGACGACGCGCCGGCGGACCGGGCCGGGCCGCTCTCCATCTTCGAGTCGGGGGCGATCCTCACTTACCTCGCCGAGAAGACCGGACGGCTCCTTCCCCCGGACCCGCGGGGGAAGGCCGAGGTGATGCAGTGGCTCTTCTGGCAGGTGGGTGGCCTGGGGCCGATGGCCGGACAGAACCACCACTTCGTCCAGTACGCGCCGGAGAAGATTCCCTACGCGATCGAGCGCTACGTGAAGGAGACGGCGAGGCTGTACCGGGTGATGAACACCCGGCTCGCCGATCGCCCGTACCTGGCGGGTGACTACTCGATCGCCGACATCGCCGCCTACCCCTGGGTGGTGCCCCACGAGAAGCAGCAGATGAACCTCGACGACTTCCCCAATCTCAAGCGGTGGTTCGCCACCATCGCCCAGCGCCCGGCGGTGGAGCGGGCCTATGCCGTCGCAAAGCAGGTGCAGAGCCACCCGATGGACGACGCGGCGAAGAAGATCCTCTTCGGCCACGGCGGCGACGCTCAGAAGCGGTAGGCGAACCCGAGCAGGAAGTAGAGGGTGAAGAAGGAGCTCCGGGTGCGGTTCCCCGTTGCGATGGTGGGACCCATCTTGATCCGGGCGGTGAGCGCCAGGTCCCGCTCCAGCAGGTACTCCACCCCGCCGCCGAAGAGGATGGGGATGAAGCCCTCGACCGGTGAAGGATTGAAGGTCACCCAGAACGGCAGGTCGAAGCTGCCGTTGGCGCGCAGCACCGGGGTGATGGGGAAGCCGAACTCCAGGCCCACCGGGAAGGTCATCCCCACCACGGTGGTATTGCTCGGGAAGTAGAGCAGCAGGCCGGGGTCGAACCTCAGCGCGAGGTCGAACTTCGGTTTGCGGACCAGCTGCGCCCGGAGCGTGAACTGGAACTTCAGGCCCAGCACGCCGGTGTCGGTGATGCCCTCCTCGCCATAGTTGAAGGTGAAGCGTCCGCCCAGGTCGAGGGTCGGGCTCGTCCCATAGGCGAGGTCGGCCGAGATGCCCGGCCAACCGAACTGGCCCCAGATCATCGCCGCGCCGTTGCCCAGCGTCTGTCCCGACATCGCGGACCAGCCCTGCGCCTGCGCTTCGCCCGCGACCAGCCCCACGACCAGCGCCATCCCGACGACGAATCTCCGCACGCCTGCCTCCTCGGATGCTTTCGGCCTCCCCTCCTTTCCCGCGCCGGGCGATGTGGGTTCCAGAGGAAACGGGTGGGCACGACGCGCCACGACAGAGGTCACGGAATGTTCCAGCGGTTCAGGTGGCGCCCGGGGTGGACGCTCTGTACAGTCCATCACACACCCTCCAGGACTCCGGTCGGGAGCCGCCCAGATGACTGTCTCGCCTCGCGCCGTGCTGGCTTGCTTCCTCTTCCTCGCGGCTCCCGGGCGGGCGGCTGACGCTCCCCTGAGGGTGAGCATGATCCCCACCACGGACCCGTCGAGGATGCTCCGGGACGCGGGGCCGCTGGTGGCCCGCCTGGAGAAGGCGACCGGGCGGAAGGTCATCCTCACCATCCCCCAGAACTACGCGGCGGTGGTGGAGGCGATGGTGCAGGGGCAGCTGGACCTGGCGCACTTCGGTGGCTTCACCTTCGTGCAGGCGAACCGGCGCGCCGGGGCCATCCCCCTGGTGCAGCGCGAGCGCGACCGCGAGTTCCACTCCAAGTTCATCACCGCGCGCGACGACGTGCGTGGCCTGGCGGACCTCCGTGGGAAGCGCTTCGCCTTCGGCGACGTGAACTCGACCTCCGGGCACCTGATGCCCGCCTACTTCATGAGGAAGGAGGGCGTGGACCCGGCGGTGATCGACCAGGCCATCTACACCGGCGGGCACGACGCGACGGCACTGGCGGTGGCCGAGCGCCGCGTCGACGCCGGCGCGCTGGACGAGGCGGTCTGGGAGCAGCTGACCCAGCAGGGGAAGATCGACCCCACGAAGGTCCGCGTCTTCTGGACCACGCCGCCGTTCCTCGATTACGTCTGGGCTGTCCGCAAGGATCTGGACCCGTCGGTGGCACGGAAGATCGCCCAGGCCTTCCTGGCGCTTGACCCCGCGAGGCCGGAGGACCGGCCCATCCTCGAACTCCTCTCGGCGAAGGGTCGCTACGTGGCCGTGGACGCCGCAGCGTACGCGCCGCTCCGGGACGCCGCGCTGCGCGAGGGCCTGCTGAGGTGACGTTCGCGCTCCATGGCGTCGTTCGTCGGTTCGATGGTCGGGCAGGCCGGGTGACAGCGCTGGACGGCGTGTCCCTGGAGGTGGCGCCGGGCGAACGGCTGGTGGTGCTTGGTCCGTCGGGCGCAGGGAAGACCACCCTCTTCGGGGTGCTCAACACCACGCTCCGGCCCACCGAGGGTTCGGTCCGCTTCGAGGGGCAGGAGGTGCTGGGGCTGTCGCTCGGCGCGCTGCGCGCGGTGCGCCGCCGCATCGGGACGGTGTTCCAGCAGCCTCGACTCGTGCCGTCGTTGACGGTGCGCCAGAACGCGTTGCTCGGGCGGGTGGGCCACTGGTCCCTCGCCGACGCGGTGCGCTCCTGGGTGCGGCCCTCGCGAAGAGATCTGGAGCTCGCGGACGCGGCCCTCGGGGCGGTGGGGTTGGAGCATCGGGCCGCGGCGCGCGGCGACGAGGTGTCGGGTGGAGAGCAGCAACGGGTGGCGATCGCCCGGGTGCTGGTCCAGGAGCCGACGGCGGTGCTCGCCGACGAGCCGTTCTCCTCGCTCGATCCGGCCCTTCGGGAGAGCATGGGCGAGCTGCTCCTGGACGTCGCGGCGCGCGGCCGGACGCTGGTGGCGGTGATGCACGACGTGGACTTCGCGCTCCGGCACTTCCCGCGGGTGGTCGGGCTCGGGGCGGGTCGGGTGCTGTTCGATCTCCCGGCGGCGCGGGTCACGCCCTCGCTGCTGGAGCAGCTCTACCCCCGAACGGTGGCGGAGCCCAGCGTCGTCGTCCCGAGAAGGGAGCCGGGCGATGTCGTCGCCTGCGCGCGCTGACTCCCGACGGGTGCAGCTGCTGCTGGTCGCGGCGTTCGGGGTGTGGAGCGTGGTGGAGGCGCAGGTCTCGCCGGGCGCGCTGGTGTCGGCCACGGCGCTGGAAGGCCTGGGCCGGCTGCTCCGGGGGCTGTTCCCGCCGGACCTCTCGCCCGGCTTCCTGGGCGTGGTCGCGATGGCGGTGGCCCGGACGCTGGCCATCGGCATCGTGGGCACGATGCTGGCCCTCGTCCTTGCGGTCCCGCTGGGTCTCCTCGCCACCCCCACGCTGTTCCGGGCCGGCGCCCTGGCCGCGGGCGACGGGCCGTGGGCCGGGACGCTGCTCGTCCTGCACCTCGCCGCGCGTGCCACCCTGCGCGTCTTCCGGGCGGTGCCGGAGCTGCTCTGGGCGCTGCTCTTCGTGGTGGCGGTGGGCCTCGGGCCACGGGCCGGTGCACTCGCGCTCGGGGTCTCGTACGCGGGCGTGCTGGGGCGGGTGTACGCCGATCTCCTCGAGGACGTGGACCCCTCACCGGGGGAGGTGCTCGTGGCATCGGGGGGGCGCCGCACGTCGCTGGTCCTCTTCGCGCTCGTTCCGCAGGCGTTGCCGGGGCTGGTGAGCTACAGCCTGTACTCGCTGGAGTGCGCCATCCGCTCGGCGTCGGTGCTGGGCTTCGTGGGCGCCGGGGGGATCGGCCAGGAGATCCAGCTCTCGATGCGGCTGTTCGAGTACCGCCAGGTCTCGACCTTGCTGCTGGCACTGCTCGGGCTGATGCTGGTGGGCGAGGCGGCGAGCCGGCTGCTGCGAAGGGGGTTTCGCAGCGCTCGGGTGGCCGGACGAAAGCCGCTCACCGGTCGACGCCGCACGCTCCTGGGGCTCGGGATGCTCGCCGCCGTGGGCCTCTCGCTCCATGGCTCGGAGCTCCTCGGTGCTGCGGATGACGGGCTGTTCGGCCGCATGGGACGGTTCGCTGCCCAGCTGTTCCCGCCCGAGACCTCGCTCGCCTTCCTGTCCTCGCTGCGCGCTCCGTTGCTCCAGACGCTTGCCGTGGCAGGGGCAGGAACGCTCCTCGGGGTGACGGTGGCAGCCTTGCTCGCTCCACTCGCGAGCACGGGACTGATGCTCCGCGTTCCCGGCGCCCCCGGTCGCCCGGGCCCCTGGGGTCTGCTCGCCCCGGCGGTGCACGTGCTCGTGCGCTGGGTGCTGGCAGTGCTCCGGGGCATTCCCGAGCTGCTCTGGGTGCTCCTCTGCATCGTCGCCGTGGGCTTCGGACCCTTCGCGGGGGTGCTTGCGCTCGGGCTGCACACCGGCGGCGTGCTGGGAAAGCTCTGGGCCGAGGCGCTGGACGAGGTGCCGCCCGGGCCGCTCGAGGTGCTCGAGGCCACGGGAGCGACCGGCGCGGTCCGGACGCTCTGGGGCGCGTGGCCGCAGGCCCGGGCGCTGGTGGCGAGCTACGGGCTGCTGCGCTGGGAGTTCAACCTTCGTGCCTCGGCGCTGGTGGGCTTCCTCGGGGGCGGCGGTCTCGGGCTGAAGCTCTACAACGCCATCCAGCTGGGCTTTTACGAGCAGGTCAGCACGATGGTCTTGCTGATCTTCGGGCTGGTGGTGCTGAGCGATGCACTGTCCGACCGGCTCCGGCGGATCTGGCTGGCCCCGGCGGCGCTCCGGCGCGAGTCGGGAGGCCCGGTGGAAGCACGGGGTGCCAGACAGCTCGTGACCGGGGGCGCGCGATTGACACCGAGCCCCGGGCTCGTTGCGCGAAGCCCCGGAATGGATTGACGCGACGCGTGGGCACATGATGATGCCGTGCGTTAGCGCGCGGTCGTTCTTGACACTCGACTGCGCGGCGTTCAGGTTCGCCTTGGTCGCGGGTTCAATTTTGCGGGAGGGGTTCCATGCACGTGGACCGCCGCACGTTTCTCAAGGGGACTGCCGCCGTCGGTGGAGCGGTGGGGCTGGGGTTCTTCGATCTGTCCGAAGCCCGCGCCGAGATGCGGGAGCTGAAGATCTCCCGCACCACCGAGACCCGGAGCACCTGTCCCTACTGCTCCGTGTCATGCGGGGTGATCATCCACACCCTCGGGGACAAGGCGAAGAACGTCTCCGGCTCGGTGGTGTACGTCGAGGGAGACCCTGACCATCCGATCAACCGCGGGACGCTCTGCCCCAAGGGCGCCACCCTCAAGAACGACATTCACCACCCCGGCCGGCTGACCGTCCCCAAGGTGCGGCGCCCCGGTTCCGACCGGTGGGAAGAGATCTCTTGGGACGCGGCCATCGCCGGCATCGCCAAGCACATCAAGGACACCCGGGACCGGACCTTCGTCGCCAAGAACGCTGCCGGGGCGGTGGTGAACCGCACCCCGGGCATCGGGCTCATCGGCGGCTGCACCGACACCAACGAGTTCAATCTCTTGCAGTGGAAGTTCGGCGCCGGCCTCGGCATCACGTACCGAGACACACAAGCTCGAGTATGACACGGTCCAACGGTGGCCAGTTTGGCCGCCACGTTCGGTCGCGGTGCGATGACCAACGGCTGGGTGGACATCAAGAACGCGGACGTCGTGTTCGTGATGGGCGGTAACCCGGCCGAGAACCATCCCTGCGGATTCAAGTGGGCGATCGAGGCGAAGAAGACGCGCGGGGCGAAGATCGTCTCCGTGGATCCGCGGTTCCAGCGGACCGCGGCGGTGGCCGATCTCTACGCCCCACTTCGCGCAGGGACGGACATCGCCTTCCTCCACGGCATCATCCGCTACGCCCTGGAGACGAAGCGCTACCACGCCGACTACGTGAAGCTGCACACCAACGCCTCGTACATCGTCGGTGAGAAGTACGGCTTCCAGGACGGCCTGTTCAGCGGCTTCGACGAGAAGAAGGGCGAGTACGACAAGACAGCCTGGGGTTACGAGCCGGACGCACAGAGCAAGGCCTACGGCGTCGACCGGACGCTGGAAAACCCCCGCTGCGTCCTCCAGCTCTTGAAGAAGCACGTGGACCGCTACACGCCGGAGATGGTGGAGAAGATCTGCGGCACGCCCAAGGCGCAGTTCCTGAAGGTCGCCGAGATGGTGACCTCCACCGGGAACGCGGAGAAGGTTGGCACCATCCTGTACGCGCTGGGCTGGACCCAGCACTCGGTGGGAGTTCAGATCATTCGCACCGCGGCGATGCTCCAGCTGCTCCTGGGCAACGTCGGCCGGCCGGGCGGCGGGGTCAACGCGCTCCGTGGGCACTCGAACATCCAGGGCGCCACCGACATGGGCGGGACGTTCGACATCCTCCCCGGCTACCTCAAGACGCCGAGCTCGAACCTGCCCGACCTCGCCACCTATCTGGAGAAGAGCACGCCCTGGACGCTGAACAAGATGGCCTGGGCGTCCATGAACTACTGGACCAACTACCCCAAGTTCATGGTCTCGCTGCTCAAGACGCTCTGGGGCAAGGCGGCCACCAAGGAGAACGACTTCGGCTACGCCTGGCTACCGAAGGTCGACGGGAACTACTCCTGGGTCTACATGTTCGACGACATGTACCGCGGCAGCAGCAAGCGCGCGGGCGGCGACGAACCCGGACCCGAGGGCCTGATCTCCTTCGGCATGAACCCGGTAGGGACCGGTCCCAACTCGCCGAAGATGGTCGCGGCGCTCTCCAAGCTGAAGTGGCTGGTGATGGTGGAGAACCAGGAGAACGAGACCGCGGCGTTCTGGAAAGCGCCGAAGGATCTCGGGACACCGGACGCCGCGCAGATCAAGACCGAAGTCTACCTGCTCCCCGCCACCAATTTCGCGGAGAAGGACGGCACATTCACCAACTCCGGTCGCTGGGCGCAGTGGAAGTGGAAGGCGGTGGACGGCCCGGGCCAGTCCAAGAGCGACCAGGAGATCATCAGCCGCATGCTCCTCGCGCTGAAGGACCTGTACAAGAAGGAGCCGGGCGCGCTGCCCGAAGCGGTGTTCAACATCTCCTGGCCGTACACCAACCCGGCCAACCCCGACCTGTCCGAGGTGCTGAAGGAAATCAACGGCAAGGCGATCACCGACCTGGTCGAGCCGCCGAAGGATCCGAAGTCCAAGGAGCCGCCGAAGGTTCTCAAGACCGCCGGGCAGCAGCTGGACGGCTTCGCCCAGCTCCGGGACGACGGCAGCACCTCCTGCGGCAACTGGCTCTACGGCGGCGTGTTCACCGAGGCCGGGAACATGTCGCAGCGGCGGAACAATGCCGACCCCCTGGGACTCGGAATGTTCCACCAGTGGGCCTTCAGCTGGCCCGCCAACCGGCGCGTCATGTACAACCGCGCCTCGGCCGACGCGGAGGGAAAGCCGTGGGATCCGAAGCGCGCCGGCATCCAGTGGAACGGCACGAAGTGGGTGGGTGACGTCCCGGACATGAAACCGGACGCGCCGCCCGGGCAATTCGGCGCGTTCATCATGCTCCCCGAGGGCGTGGGCCGGCTCTTCTCGCCGGTGCTGAACGACGGGCCCTTCCCCGAGCACTACGAGGCGGTGGAAGCACCGGTGGACAACCCGCTCCACCCCAAGGTGTCGGCCAGCCCGGTGCTGAAGCGCTTCAACAGCGACAAGGACAAGTGGGGCAAGGCGGACGAGTTCCCGATCGTCTGCACCACCTACCGCCTCACCGAGCACTTCCACTACTGGACCAAGCACCAGGCCGGCGGACGGCTCAACGAGGTGCAACCCGGCATCTTCTTCGAGATCCCCGAGGAGCTGGCGAAGGAGAAGGGCATCCAGAACGGAGAGATGGTGAGGGTCTCCTCGGCGAGGGGATCGATCGAGGGCCCGGCGATGGTCACCAAGCGGATGCCGGGCTTCATGATCAACGGCAAGCGCGTCTGGCAGATCGGCTTCCCCATTCACTGGGGATATAGCGGTGACCCCAAGCACCCCGGCCCGCTGGCGAACCTCCTGACCAGCTCGGCCATCGACCCGAACACCTGGACGCCGGAGTTCAAGACCTTCCTGGTGAAGCTCGAGAAGGTGGGGAGGGCCTGACCATGGCGATTCCCGGTCTCGAGGTCATCCAGTCGTCCGCGTCGCTCCGGGGCACCGGCTCCGGGCTGCGGACCATGCCCAACGTCGCCAAGCTCATCGACACCTCGACCTGCATCGGCTGCAAGGCCTGCGAGGTGGCCTGCCAGGAGTGGAACGACCTGCCGAACGCGAAGACGGTGCAGGACGGCAGCTACCAGACCCTCCCCGGCCTGCAGGCCGACTTCTGGAACCTCATCAAGTTCCACGAGGTGGAGGTGGACGGCAGCTTCGCCTGGCTGATGCGCAAGGATCAGTGCATGCACTGCGGGGATCCGGGCTGCCTCAAGGCGTGCCCCGCGCCGGGTGCCATCGTCCAGTACTCCAACGGCATCGTCGACGTGAACCCCGATCAGTGCATCGGGTGCCGCCTCTGCGAGACCGGCTGTCCGTTCGACGTCCCGCGCTTCTCGGAGAAGACCGGGAAGATGTCCAAGTGCACGCTCTGCGTGGACCGGACCACGGTCGGCCTCGAGCCGGCCTGCGTGAAGGCCTGCCCCACGGGGTGCCTGCACTTCGGAACGAAGGCGGACATGCTCTCGCTGGGCAACGAGCGGGTGAAGCAGCTCAAGACCGACGGCTACGCCAGCGCCGGGCTGTACGATCCCCCCGGGGTCGGTGGGACCGGAGTCCTCACCGTGCTGAAGCACGCCGACAAGCCCGAGATCTACGGGCTGCCGCGCGACCCGACCGTGCCCAAGTCGGTCCGGTTCGTGAAGAGCTACCTGCGGCCGCTCGGACTGCTGGGCCTCGGTGCGGTGGTGGTGGGCCTCGTCGGTCACTACCTCAAGTTCGGACCCCGGGAGCCACCCAAGGGCCCGCCGTCAACCCCTCCCCCCACGGCCTGAAAGAGCGAGGAGACACGTCATGTCCGAGCCTCTCCGCGCCGTCCCTGCCCGCTCCAGCGCCGATCCAGGCATCCTCCTCGCCCAGGCCCAGGAGGACCTGGTCGTCGGCGACGAGCTGGTCCGCTTCCGCTACTACACCCGGGCCGTGCACTGGGGCGTGGCGCTGACCTTCTTCGTCTGCCTCTTCACCGGGCTGCCCATCTGGACGCCAATCTTCGGCTGGCTCGCGCCGCTGTTCGGCGGGCTGCAAGTCTGCCGCTGGCTGCACCCCTGGACCGGCATCGCCTTCGCCGTCTTCGCCCTGCTCCAGTTCGTCCACTGGGCGGGTGCGATGCGGATGACCCCCGCCGACAAGCGTTTCACCTCGAACATCCTTGCCTACCTGCGCTGGGAAACGCACGATGAGGAGACCGGCAAGTTCAACGGCGGGCAGAAGCTGCTGTTCTGGCTGAGCAGCCTGGCCGCGCTCGCGCTCCTCGCCACCGGGGTGGTGCTCTGGTGGCCGGAGTACTTCGGCAGCACGATGCGCGAGGCATCGTGGGTGCTGCACGACGTGACCTTCATTGCCTTCACGCTCTTGATCATCGGCCACATCTACCTGGCCATCGCCGAGCCGGGGACCTTCTCCGCCATGGTGAAGGGGACGGTGACCAAGGCCTGGGCACGCCTGCACCACCCGGCGTGGTACCGCGAAGTGACCGGTGACAAGCGGCGCTGAGCGGTTGACTGCGCGGTTCGAGCAGCGGGCCGGGCGCGCCGAGGCGCTGGCGGAGGCGCCGTCGTCCGGGCGCGAGCCGCTGCGCTTCGCCGCCGGGTTGTTCCGGGCGCAGGGACGGGCCGCGGCAGGGGTCCTCGAGGTGCACGCTCGCACGCCGCTGAGCGGCACGCTGGAACAGGACCTGCCTCGGGTGGAGGCCCCGCTGCGCTCGGTGCTCCGGTTCCTCGCCGAGTCGGGGCCGGTCGCGGTCCGGGAGTCGGCGTCGGCCCGGGCGGCCGAGCCGATCGACCTGTTCTCCGCCAGGCTCCGCACCGCCTGGACCGGCGGCCCCGAGGAGCGACAGGACTTCCTCTCCCATGCCGTGCTCCGGGGCTACGCCGAGGGACTGGTCCACACCGGGGTGACCCTGGATCGCCCGCGCGAGCCGGGCAGCGGTCGGTGTCCGGCGTGCGGCGCGCTTCCCAGCATCTCCTTCCGGCGGGAGATGCCCGGCTCGGATGGCGCGGCCCGCTTCCTCGGCTGCGGGCTCTGCGGGACCGAGTGGCAGACCAACCGCATCCGGTGCCCGAGCTGCGGGGAGACGGACCCCGAGCGGCTTCCCGGCTGGCAGAGCGAGACCCACCCCGCGGCGCGGGTGGAGGCCTGCGAGACCTGTCACCGGTACGTGAAGTCGGTGGACCTCAGCGTCGACGCGCGCGCCATCCCGGAGGTGGACGAGCTCCGCTCGCTCTCGCTGGACCTGTGGGCCATCGAGCGCGGCTACGTGCGGCTCGAGCCGGGTCTCGCAGGGGTGTAGGCGAGGCTGGAGCTCCGGCTCAGCCCAGCTGCGGCAGCTCCGGGGTGTCCGCCTCGGGCGGCGGGAGCAGCTCGGTCCACGCCCCGGACATCGCCTCCTGGGTCCAGCCCAGGAACCAGCCTTCGCCGCGGAAGAGCGTCCCGCCCGACGTCTCCACCCGGACCAGCGTCCCGGCGCCCTCGGGGGCGGAGACGGCCATGCGCCAGGCCGAGAGCGTGACCGAGCTCTCGCGGAGGCGGATGGCCACGCGCTCCAGCGGCCGCACCGTGGGCTGGGTGAGTCCGGCGGTGGGCTGCGGGGGCGTCGCGGTCACGTCGGGCAAGGTAGCACCCCTGAGCCTGCCGGCAACCCGTGGCTAGGTCGGTTGCGGTGCGAGCCGGGCGCACGTTCCACCCTCGCGCCCCGGGGTGACAGCATGCCGGGCGCCGTGGACGCGCGCCGACACGCAGGGGCACTGGCCCTGATCGCCCTGGCCTGCGGGACGGGAACCATCACTGCTCCTGGCGGCACGGGGGGGCCTCCTCCGGGCCCCGCCAACCACCCGCCGGAGATCTCGGTGGCCCCCGCCCCCACCATCACCCCCATCGTCGAGGGCGGCACGACCTTGCTCTCGGTCACCGCGGACGATCCGGACGGCGACTCGCTGGGCTACGCCTGGACCCAGACCTCACCCACCACACCGGCGGGGACCTTCAGCGTGCGGACGGTGCGCAACCCCACCTGGACTGCGCCGGCGGTCGCCGCGGACACGGTGTTCACCTTCGAGGTCACCATCACCGACGGCCAGGGCGGCTCGGTCACCCAGTCGTGCCAGATCACGGTGACCCACACCACCGTGAACCGGCCGCCGTCGGTCTCTGCGACCATCGCCGTCTCGCCCGCGATGCCAGTGGCCGGGGAGGTGGTGACCCTCTCCATCACCGCCAGTGACCCGGATGCGGATCCGCTCACCATCACCTGGGTCCAGCTCTCGCCCGCGCAGCAGGGCACGTTCGGCAGCCCCACTCAGCCCTCCACCACCTGGGTCTCCCCGGCGCTCGGGGTGGACTCGCTGGGCTTCAGCCTCCAGGTGACCGTGGCCGACGGGCACAATCCGCCCGAGCAGCGTCAGGTCACCCTCACCGTGAGCACGCCCTCGTACGCCGGCGACGTCCAGCCGATCTGGACCGCGCAATGCGTGAGCTGCCACGACGCCACCCAGCCCGACGGGCAGCTGCCCCTGGTGTCCGGAGCGAGCCGCGCGGCGCTGGTCGACCAGCCGATGGACGGAGCCTGCATCGACGCCACCCGCGTCGTTCCGGGCGACCCTGCCGGTTCGGGGCTCATGGATCGGCTCACGGGGACGAGCTGCGGCACCCGGATGCCCGAGGGGGGCAACCCTCTGTCGGCAGGCGAGCTGGTGATGATCCAGTCGTGGATCCTCCGGGGCGCCCTCGACAACTGATCAGGCCGGGCGCACCACCTCCCCAGCGGTGAAGAGTGCGCGGGCGAGCGCCTCCGCCTCCTCGGGGTGACGCGGCCGCCGGACGGCGCCCACCACGAACGGGGCACGCCGAACCGCCTCGGGAATGGGCTGTCCCGAGGTCATCACCACCACCCGGACGCCGGGCGGTGGCGGATTGCGTCGCAAAGTGAGCACCAGCTTCAGCCCGTGGCTCACCGCCCCGGAGAGGTCCACCAGCACCAGCACCTCGCCGAGGATGGCGGGGAGGATGCTCAGCGCGGCCTCGGCGTTGCCGGCGAGGAAGGGCTCCCAGCCGTGCTCCAGCGCGGCGACGGCGAGGGCGTTGCCCAGGTCGAAGCTCGCCTCGACCACCAGGAGCGTCCGCCTCTCCTCCGTCGCCTCCATGGCAGCGAGCTTAGGCTGTGATTGGATTTCTGTGACAAGAGTGAACGTGCGTCACGGGGCGGCGTCGCCCCAGGGCGTTTCAGACGCACCTCGGAGTCATCTCTCTCACCTCTCGCCGGTCTGGGTCTTCGGTTCGGGAAAGGCGCCGAGCGTCTTCACCAGCCAGTCGCGGACGAGCACCACCCGCTTCGGGACGTGCTTCGAGGCCGGCCAGACGATGTGCAAGGGCGCCGAGGGACCGGTGTAGGCCGAGAGGAGACGTACCAGCCGCCCCTGGGAGACGTCCTGCTCGCAGTTCAGCGCGGGCAGAAGGCCGATGCCCGCTCCCGCCAGCACCGCCTCGTGGAGGAAGGTGAAATCGTCCGCGGCCACCGGTCCGTGCACCGCGACCCGCTTGTTGCCGTCGGGGCCGACGAGCGTCCACTCGGCCTGTCCCCGGCGCGGGCGGAAGAGCGCGCAGTCGTGCGCGGCGAGCTGCTCGATGCTGGTGGGGGTCCCACGCGCGTCGAGGTAGCCGGGGCTAGCGAACAGCCACGCCTCGAGCCCCTTCACCTTGCGGGAGATGAGCGAGCTGTCGCGGAGTGGTCCAGCCCGCACCGCCAGGTCCACGCCCTCGTCCACCAGGTTCACCATCCGCCCGGTGAGGAGGAACTCGAGGGTGATGCCCGGCGTCCGGCGGACGAAGTGGGCGGCGAGGGGGGCGAGCACCTGGGCCCCGAGGTCCACCGGGGCGGTGATGCGCACCGGTCCCTGCAGCCGCGCGTCGAGCTGGGAGAGGGTCTCGTGTGCCTGCTCCAGCGCCGAGAGAGCCCGCGAGGCCTCCTCGAAGTACACCCGCCCGGCATCGGTGAGCTGCACCGCCCGCGTCGTGCGCTGCAGCAGCTGCACACCGAAAGACTCCTCGAGCCGCGCCACGCTCCGGCTCACGCTCGACTTGGGGAGGCCCAGCGCCTCGGCCGCGGCGGTGAAGCTCTGGAGCTCCACCACCCGGAGGAACACCGCGACCCGGTTGAGATCGACGTCGGAGGAAGGCGTCCTGGTCACATGGCTCCGGGGCGAGGGCCAGCTTGTTCCCGGGCGGCGACTTCGCGCAAGGTTCGGGAGCAACCATGGCGCGCACCTTCCTTCCCGAGCCCCTGGAGCAGTATCTCTTCGACGTGCTCTCGCCGCGGACCGACGTGCAGGAGCGGCTCCGTCAGCAGACGCAGGCGCACCCACGGGCCTCGATGCAGATCGGCCCCGACCAGGGGCTGCTGCTCGGGCTGCTGGTCCGCCTCCTCGACGCACGGCGGGTGGTGGAGGTCGGCACCTTCACCGGCTACAGCGCGCTCGCCATGGCCCTGGCCCTGTCTCCGGGGGGGCGCATCGTCTGCTGCGACATCAGCGAGGAGTACACCTCCATCGCCCGGAGGTACTGGAAGGAGGCCGGGGTGCAGGACCGCATCGACCTCCGGCTCGGCCCGGCGGTGGAGACCCTGGCCGGGCTGCTCGCGGCCGAGGGGCCCGGGAGCCAGGACCTGGCCTTCATCGACGCCGACAAGCCTCGGTACGACGCCTACTACGAGGCGTGCCTCCAGCTGGTCCGCCCCGGCGGGCTCATCGCCATCGACAACGTGCTCTGGTCGGGGAGGGTGGCGGACCCCGCGGTCATCGACGCCGATACCACCGCCATCCGGGCGCTGAACCTCAAGATCCGCGACGACGCACGGGTGGACGCGGTGGTCCTCTCGGTGGGGGACGGGCTCACCCTCGCGCGCCGGAAGCGGTCTCCGCACTGAGCAGTGGCGACCGTGCGCCCGTCGCGGCGCTGGGGCCGTGCTGCTGGTGGCGGACCTGGCGCGGGAGTACGGCTTCACCGACGTGGACGGTCGGATCCGGGTTGGTCGAAGGATCGCGCCGCAATGGCGGCAGAGATCAAGGAGCGCCGGAGGGAGCTTGGCTCGGGTCAAGTGACCGGAGGCGCGACGCTGAGGTCGGCCGCCAGGGCAAGCGAGGAACGATCAACCCCGGATGGTTTCGGCTATTCAGGCCCGCGGCCGCTGGACCCAGCGGTGCACCAGCTGCTCCAGCAGCTCGGCCCGGCTCAGTCCCGCGCGCCGCAGCTTGCGGTCCATGGCCGAGATGAGGTCGGCCGGGAGCCGGACCGCGAGCACCGGCTTCTCGCCATTGCCCCGGGGGCGGATGGGCCGGGTAGGCGTCCGGCCCCGGAGCAGCTGGCGGTAGTGGCTGGCGCAAAATCCGCGGCTGTGGACCGGACGCCCGCACTGGGGGACCTGACATCTGCTTCGCTGTCCTGAACTGGGCATCGCGCAGAACTGTGTTTGCAGATGTCACGCCAGTGGCGGAACCACCGGAATCCGGGCCTTTCTCCTCTGGCCCGGATGGGTCGCCGCCGACCTTCCGCCGATGCTGCGTGCACGGCGACCCACTCACCCGTGCGCACAGCCGTCAACACTTGTCACAGCAGGAACGCAAAACGGAGCCCGACGTCGATCCAGACGTGCACCGACTTGCTCAGGATGTCGCTGGCTCCGCTGACGTCGGTCCCCTGCGAGTTGATGAGCCCCAGGCTCCCGCTGTCGTACTGCGCCACCCGGCTCTGCACGAAGGGGCCCAGCCGGAAGCTCTTGCCGAGCAGGAAGTCGATGCCCAGCTGGAGATTGACCCACTCGAACCCGCGGGCGCTGCCGTAGAGCGTTCCCCCGGTCCCGCTGATGCTGAGGTTGAGCCACTCGTAACCCACGCCCAGGCCCAGCCACGGGTCCACCGCCCGGTCCGGGCCGAGGTGCCAGAGCACCTCGAAGCCCACCCGGACGTTGCTGGCCGATCGTCCGGTGCCGCCCTCGAGCGCGCTACCGGTCTTGGCGAAGGCGTAGGAGGCGTAGCCGCCCACGAACGCCGGACCGATGCGTGCCCCCAGCTCGAGCTGCAGCGGGACGGACCAGGAGACGAGATCTGCCAGGCTGAGCCCCGACGGTGAGCGCGTCGTCTCGCCCACCGCGTTTCCGATGGGAATCCCCACCCCGGCGCGCACCGCGGCCTCGAAGCGGGTGGGGAGCTCCTCCGCGCCCGCCGGGGCGGCAAGCCACGGCAAGAGTAGGAGCGCCCCGGCAAGGCCGTTCCTCATCGAAATGCTCATCCCCTCCGGCCAGGGGGCGACAGCCGGACCTGTCGCCCCTCGGGTCTCCTGGCCTCCGCCGACGACTCTAGCCGGAGTCGGTCCGGCGGCGAGGGTCAGAGCGAGGCGCCCTCGCTGCTCTTCCCGTACTTGACACTGCAGCCGTACGGCTCGCTGGTGCTCGGCGACACCGACTGCCCGGCGAGCAGCGCGCTCACCGCCTTCTCCACGAAGTTGGTGCGGTGCTCCGGCCGCGCGGGTCGTCGTCGATGCCGCCGGCGTAGCGGAGCACGCCCTTCTCGTCGATGACGAACATGTGCGGGGTGGTCTTCGCCCCGTAGGCCCGGCCCACATCGCCGCCCGGGGCGTGCGAGGTCCCGACCTCGTCCCGGAGGGTGAAGGGGGGCGCCGGCTGTCCCACGTCTGCTCCCAGAGCGGGGATGGCGAGCGACAGGGAGGCACAGACCAGCAGCGGACGGACGAGCGACATGGGGGTGTTCACCTCGGAGACGCGGAGAGACCCAGCGAGCCCGGCCCGGCGGCGGCCCGCTCCAGCGCGGTCACCACCGTGTCGGCGGTGAGCAGCTCGGGCAGCACCTCGGGCTGGTCCGGATGCGCCGGGGAGTAGACCAGGTACATCGGCACGCCGGCGCGCCCGTGGGCGGCCAGCCTGCGCGCGATGCCCGCGTCGCGCCGCGTCCAGTCCGCCACCAGGACCTGCGTCCGGGTGCGCGCCAGCACCGACTGCACCGGCTCCGAGGCGAGCACGGTGCGCTCGTTGAACTTGCAGCTCAGGCACCACTCGGCGGTGAAGTCGACGAGCACCGGTCGGCCCTGGGCGAGGCTGCGCGACACCGCCTCGTCGCTCCAGGCATCCCGTCCCGCCACCGGCGTCGGACCCGGGCCGAAGCGCAGCGCGACCCAGCCAGTCGCCAGCAGAACCAGGACGCCGCCCAGGAGGACCGGCTGGCGGCGCCACGTGCCCCACGCCCAGGCCACGAGGGCGAGCACCACCAGGAAGGCGAGCAACCGCACCACAGCGTCCACCCCCGCGAGCGAGCCGAGGATGCCGGTGAGCCACACCCCGGTTCCGAGCAATGCGAACCCGAGCAGCTGCTTCGCCCGCTCCATCCACACGCCGGGCCGGGGCAGCCGGCGGCGAAGACCGGGAACCAGCACCAGGACCGAGAATGGCGCGGCCAGGCCGAGCCCCACCGAGGTGAAGACGGCGAGCACCACCGGTGCGCTCGCGGCGAAGGCGAATCCCACCGCCGTTCCCAGCAGCGGTGCGGAGCAGGGAGTGGCAAGCACCACCGCCAGGACGCCCTCCCCGACGCTCCGCAGCGGGCCGTGGGCATGGTCCACCGCGGCGACCAGCGTCCCGGTTCCGTGGCTGGGGACGGTGAGCTCGAAGACCCCGAGCAGGTTGAGCGCGAAGAGCAGCACCACTCCCGACAGCACCGCCACGAAGAGCGGCTCCTGGAACTGGAAGCCCCAGCCCACGGCGTGCCCGGCGGCCCGGAGCCCCAGCACCGCCAGGGACAGGACGAGCAACGAGGCGAGGATGCCCCCGGTGTACGCCAGCGCGTGCATCCGCACCGACCCGTGGTCGGCGTGGACCGTCCGGGCGAAGCCGTAGGCCTTGAGCGCCAGCACCGGGAACACGCAGGGCATGGCGTTGAGCAGCACGCCGCCGAGGAACGCGAGGAGCAGCATCCAGGCCAGGCCCGGGGTGCGCGCGGGGACCGGGGGGCTCGAGGCGGCGGTGTGCGGCACCAGCCCGGGCGGCAGCGCGAAGGGAGCGCTCACCTCCAGCGTGCCCCCGCTGGCCAGCGCGACCACCCCGGCGATGCGGGGCGGGGTGGAGGCGGGGTCGGGCGACGCCTTCCCCCAGAGCCGGAGCTTCCCGGGCGCCTCGGCAATGCCCTGGACGACGAGGATGCCGGCGAGCCGTTCCGGGACGAAGGCGTCGGCCGGGGCGAGCGCCTCGGGGCTTCCGTCGGCGCGCTCCACCGTCAGCTCGCCCTCGAACGGCTGGCCGGGGACGAAGGGGGTGGTTCGCCGGATGCTGACCCGGAGACCGGCGCTGGAGGGTTCCCGGGGTACCCGTGCCGCGGCCGCATCGAGGAGCGAGGCACCGGCCGCATCCGCCCGCCGGGGACCGACCCCCAGCACCCGGGTGAGCTCGAACCGCGCCGGGATGCACTGGACCTCGCAGACCAGCACCTCGACGGTGGCGACGATGGTCAACGGAGGGTGCACGTCCGGCTGCGCCCGGGCCGCGGTGAAGAGCACCACCTCGCCGCCGTAGCCGTAGCTGGTGATGGAGCCGTCCGGGCTCCGGTGCACTTCCGGGGCGGGCCAGCCGAGCGGGCCGGTCGAGACGCGCGGCGCATCCCATACCACCTCGCTCGCCAGCCCCGCCTCGCCCGGATTCTTCCAGTAGATGTGCCACCCGCGCGCCATCTGGAACTGCACTCCCAGCCGGAAGGCATCGCCGGGCTCCACCTGGGTCAGGTCGGAGACGAGGGTCGCCTGGACCCTGGGCTTGCCCTCGTAAATTCCCCCACTGGCAGTGGAGGCGGGCGCCGGGGCGGCAGCCACGAGCATCGGAAGGAACCAAGCGGCAAGCACGGTTGGCAGCCCTAACAGGTCGGAGCGGCAACTGCTTCCCTGCTCCTCACCGCGAACGGATCCTCCCTTGCAATGGTCCCGGGGTGCCATGTCGGCCTACGTGGACCCGGACGAGCTGATGCTGTTCAGCGTGGGAATGGTGCTGGGCGTCGATTCCCTCGACTACATGGTCGACGTCGTGCTCGACCGGCGCCTGACCCGAGCCGACCACCGGAAGCTCTCGCTCGCGCTGGAGCGCAAGGGCGGGAAGCTGCCGGTCCGCGTCGACGAGGTGGTGCATCTCGTCGCCCAGCCCCGGTCGGCCCGCCCCAACTAGAAGCCTGTAGGACATCGCCGACTGCGGCCGCCCTGACCTGACCTACGGGCACCGGACCGCCAGCAAACGGCCTCCTCCCGGACACGGTGGCGGTGGACGCCCCCTGCCGCTAGAGGACCGTTGCTCCGGCATGCCAGCCCTTAGGTGCACTCCACGTGAACGCCAGCATCGAGTTCCTCCGGACGTACGGCCCCATCCTGGTCTTCACCAGCGTGCTCCTGGAGCAGTCGGGGGTGCCCATCCCCTGCACACCATGGCTCATCGCCTCCGGGGCGCTGGCCCGGCTGGGGCACGGGACGGTCGCGCTCCCCGTCGCGCTGGCCACCATGGCCGCCTCGATGGGCCACTCCCTCTGGTTCCTCGCCGGGCGAAGGTGGGGCAGCCGCGTGCTGCGCCTGGTCTGCCGGGTCTCCATCGAGCCGGACAGCTGCGTGCAGCGGACCGAGAACGCCTTCACCCGCTACGGGGCGCGGGCGCTGATCGTCGCCCCCTTCATCCCCGGCCTCACCACGCTCGCACCGCCGCTGGCCGGAATGTCCGGGATGCGGTTCCGGCGATTCCTGGCGCTCGACGGCATGGGAGACCTGCTCTGGGTCACCACCTTTGTGGGCCTGGGCTGGCTCGCGGGCGAGCCGTTCTTCCGGGCGCTCGAGGCGGGGATGGCCTACGCCGGCTCCGCGGTGGGCTTCCTGGCCGCCGGCCTCGCCGCGTACCTCGCGTTCCGGTTCCTCCAGCGGGCGCGGTTCCGCTCCCAGCTGCGCGTCCGGAGGGTGTCGGCCGGAGAGCTCAAGCGACGGATCGACGAAGGCGAGGACCTGGTGCTGGTGGACCTCCGGCACCGCCGCGAGCTCGAGGAGTCGGGCACCACGCTCCCCGGCGCGCTGCACATCTCCCCGGACGAGCTGGACCGACGGCACCCGGAGATCGCCCGCGGGCGCGACGTGGTGCTCTTCTGTAGTTGACCCGACGAATGGACGAGCGCCCGGGTGGCGCTCCGGCTGAAGCGAAGAGGCATCTCCCGGGTCCGGCCGCTCGAGGGCGGGTACGCCGGGTGGGTGGCCGAGGGCTACCCGCTGGAGCGGTGGGCGCCCGCCGAGACCGCCAGCACCTCGCTCGCCTTCGGCGCCTAGCTGACTGCGGCCGCCCTGACCGAGCTCGTCGTCATCCCAGCGGCGCGGCCTCGTCCGTCTCCGAGGGGATCGCCTCGCGGGGCTCGGACTGCTGGAGCTCCTCGAACATCCGCTCCATCTGCTCGCCGAGCGCCTCCAGCTCCTCGCGGGCGAAGTTCTGCTGGACGAGGGGGAAGAGGTCCGTCTCCTCCTCCTCGACGTGGTGATCGATCAGCTCCTGGAGGACCTTCATCTTGGCGTCGAACTGCTCGTCCGATGCTTCCATCTCCAGGAGATCGGCGACGACCCGCTTGGCGGCGAGGTGCTCCTCGACTGCCTCGTTCAGCTTCTCCCGGAGCGGCCCCACGTACACCGCGGGGTAGAAGATCTTCTCCTCGATCTCCCCGTGCGCGGCGAAGGCGTCGGCGATCTGCTCGAAGAGCCCCTGCTTCTCGCCCTCGTCCTCGGCCGCCTTGTACTGCTCGAAGAGCCCCTTCACCTCCTGGTGCTGGTGCTTCAACAGCTTCGTCGCGTCCACGGCATGCCCCTGTCGTCGGCGGTCCATCCGGGGCGGCCCGACATGGGCAACCCGGGTGCCGTCGAAGCTGGACACGGCGAGGAGGTCCGTCCACCCCCGGTCGACCCTCCTGCGCGAAGCCGCCAGCCCGGCCGGTTGCCCGTCCGGTGCAGGGATCTGCTGCAATGGGGGCCATGGCCGGCCGTCAGGAGCTGTGGGTGCGCGCGGTGACCGACAATTTCCGCCTGGCGTTCTCCACCTTCTGGGGGCACCGGCTCCGTTCCATGCTCACCCTGCTGGGCATCGTCATCGGAGCGGCCACCGTCGTGTCGATGATGGCCCTGCTGGAGGGGCTCCGGAACAAGGTGGACGAGGACCTGACGGGGCTCGGCTCCAACGGCTTTCAGATCCAGAAGTTTCCCAACGGTTTCGGCAACTTCGACTTCGACCGTCTGTCCAAGCGCCCCAACCTCACCATCGAGGACCGGGACGACATCGAGCGCCGGCTCCCGGACATCATCGCCGCCACCGGCGAGGCCTGGGACTTCGGGGTGAAGATCTCCACCGACCGCTACGAGACCCGGCCCAACATCCAGGTGGCGGGCGGGACGGCGGACTTCTTCCTGACCAACGCCATGGACATCGCGTCCGGGCGCGCCTTCAACGTGCAGGAGGTCGCGGACGGAGAGCGGCTGGCGGTGCTCGGCTCGAACGTGGCGGACGTCCTGTTCCCCGGCGTGGACCCGATCGGCCACGAGGTACGGATCCGCACCCGGCCGTTCCGGGTGATCGGGTTGATCAAGCGCAAGGGGGCGTTCGTCGGCGGCTTCCAGCAGGACGACGTGGTGGTGATCCCGATCAACGCCTTCTTCCCGCTCTGGGGGAAGAACCGCTCCTTGAACATCAGCATGCAGGCGGCCACCCCGGAGATCCTCCCCCGGGCCATGGAGGAGGTGCGCCAGCTCGTGCGGCGCCGCCACAACCTCAAGCCCCAGCAGGAGGACGATTTCTTCATCTTCTCCAACGAGTCCGCCACCCAGGCGTTCAACCAGATCTCCTCGGTGGTGACCGCGGCCAGCTTCGGGGTGTGCCTGCTGTCGCTCATCGTCGGCGGCATCGGCATCCTCAACATCATGCTGGTCTCGGTCACCGAGCGGACCCAGGAGATCGGCGTCCGCAAGGCGCTGGGGGCACGCCGCCGCCGCATCCTCGGGCAGTTCGCGACCGAGGCGATCATGCTCTCGCTGGTGGGAGGGATCCTCGGCGTGCTCGGAGGGGCGCTGGTGGCCTTCCTCGCCCGCTGGGCCTTCAACTTCCCCACCTCGGTGCCCACCTGGGCGGTGGCGCTGGCGCTGGCGATGAGCTCCGGTGTGGGGCTCATCTTCGGCATCTACCCTGCCGCCCGCGCGGCCCGGCTCGACCCGGTCGAGGCGATGCGCACCGAGTGAGCCCCGGCGGGAGGCTCCTGGCTAGACCCCGCCCGGGGCCTGCGCGGGGCGTCCGAGCCTCGCGAGCTGCCGCAGCGAGAGGATGTGCAGGAGGATGGTGAGGGGGACGATGAACGCCGGCAGGTAGATGAACGGGAACACCGCCGGCACCAGGTTGGGAGGGGTCTCGAAGATGCGCTGCTGTGGTCCGGGCGCCGAGAGCAGGCCGCGGACGAGCGTGTGGGCCATGTCCACCAGCCCGAAGACGTTCCAGAGCTGGGCGGCGGTCCGGGACCAGGCGAGCCCCGTCCCGAGCAGTGCGGCCACCGCCGCGGCGCCGAGGCCCACCAGGATGTCTCCCGCGCCGGCGGTGGCCGCCCAGCCCCAGGGCGCAAGTCCGGAGGCCCAGGCGGCGAAGAGCGTCAGTCCGCCCCCGATGCGCAACGTCTGGAGCCAGGGGATGGCCGCCGGCGAGAGCGCCTGGACCGCGGCCTGCAGCCAGCCGGCGCGCCAGACGACCAGCGACAGCATCAGCGCCGGGATGAGGTACCCGAGCGGGCGGGGCACTCCGGGATCGAGCCATGCCCCGGCCACCGCCGCCGCGGTGACCGCCACGAACCAGGCGCCGAGCAGCGCCCCGATGCGTACCAGCAGGCTCCGGCGGATCGGCGCCACGCACCCCGACCGGCGGAGCCCGATGTCCAGTCCCCGCAGGGTCAGCCAGGCGACCAGCAGCACGTAGGCGCAGACGGCGACGGTGATGCGGAGCGGTACCTCGGGGACGGGGTTCATGGGCCGGAGGCGAGGGCGAGCGGAGCCACGCCCGCGGCGGAGACCCGCGGCCGGGCAGCCCGCTGCGGCTGCGTGGTCTTCGGGGGTCCCCGGACCAGCACCTTGCGCGAGAAGGCCTGGTCCACCTGGGCCACGAAGGCGCGGAAGGCCGGGTACTCGCTGGCGGAGATGCGGTCGCGGGTGAACACCAGCTCGCCGCGGCAGACCAGCACCCCCTGCTCCACCGAGTAGGCGAGGTGAATCCGTCCGAATCCGGTGTCGGTCGTCACGTCGGGGGGGAGCGCGTCCACGCTCCATCCCGGCGGCAGCCGGTAGCGGAAGGTGAAGCGGCTCACGCTCGGACCGTCGAGCACCAGGTCGCCCCGGCGCTCCGCGAGCCCAGCGTACGTCTCCACGTAACCACGCCGGCTCCCGAAGGGCAGGAAGCGCAGCGTGTCCCCGCCCACCTCGGCGTAGCGCGGGATGCTCAGCTGGTAGTCGAGCGCCACGTCCTGGTCGAGCCGGCTCGGGTCGCTGATCGACACCTTGTCCACGCTGAGGCCGGGGAACGTCTGCGCCCACCCCTGCTCGAAGGTGGTCCGGCGGGTGGCCGCCGACTGGTAGCTGCGGCGGTACTCGGGCGCGGCACTGCCGCGCACCCGGCTCTCTCCCTTCACCTCGGCGCCACCGCCCGGCCGCAGGGCGAGATCCAGCTGCACGTCGGTCACGTTGTCCTCGGGCCGTGCCTCCGGGGTGACGGTGAACCGGCTCTTCCCGTCCGGCTCGACGACCAGGATGCTCGCCCGGCGGTCGGGGACGGGCAGCTCGGTCGCGCCGTGGAACTCGGCGGTGCCGTCCAGGTACCAGTCCAGCCCCGGCACGTAGACGATGGCGTGGTTGAAGACCGCGAGCGAGGCCGGCTCGGCGGGCACGGCCCCGAGCTGGCGCATCCGGAGCAGCACGATGCGGCTGTCCACGCCGGAGACCTCGAGCAGCGCGTGCAGGAGCGACGCCTTGTCCTTGCAGTCCCCGAAGCGGCGCGCGAGCACCCGGTCGACCCGGTACGGCTTGTACCCGTGGATGCCGAACTCCAGCGCCACGTAGCGGGTGTTCTTCACCACGTACTCGTAGAGGGCGCGCACCACTGCCCGGGTGTCCTTGCGGTCGACGCCCTTCAGCGCCCCATCCGCTGCGCGGCGGATGCTCTCGTCGGGTACCAGCTGGTCGCGGATCAGGCTCCAGTAGTAGCGGCCCACCTCCTCCCAGGTCCGGTAGGTCGAGACGTGCAGGGTCGCCGCCACCTCGGACCAGCCCGGCATCCCCGGCTCGGGCGTCACCCGGGAGACGCGCCTGGCCTCGAACCGGTAGAGTACCCGGCCATCGGGCGAGGGCTCGCGGCGCGCGCGCACCCCCGCGCCGAGGGTCTTCTCATTCCAGTACAGCGTCCGCCCCGCCGGCATGTCGACCAGGTACTCCCAGCGCAGCTTGGGGGTGACCCCCTGCACGTAGGTGAGGTCACCCCAGTAGTCGGAGAGGAGGTTGTCGCTCGCCGTGTCCTCCACCCGGTACTGCAGCTCGAGCACGTCACCGGGGGCGAGCCCGGGGAAGCTGAGCACCTTGGCCTGGGCGTCGTAGTACATGCCGGCCCAGGGCTCGTTCAGGCTGCGGTTGGTGTCGCCGAAACTCTCCACCAGCGAGCCGTCGGGCTTGGTGATGCGGGCGCGGAGGATGCGCACCTCCTCGCGGCTCGGGCTGTAGGTGATGGGGAAGCTCCGGAAGGCGTCCGCGCCGCGGCGGGTGTAGACCTTCACCGCGAGCTGGTGGAAGCGGCTGGAGAGCCCGCTCTGTTGCACCCGCACCCGGGTGACGTCGGCCAGCGTCACCGCATCCTCGGCGTAGCTGTCCGCCTCGGCGAGAAGAGGCCGCACGTCGATGGCGTCGGCGGTGGCCGCCGACGTCTCGGCGCCCCGCAGTGCGCGGACGGCGTCGCGCAGCGCCGGGTTCTGCGGGCGCAGCACGAGCGAGCGGTCCAGGGCGGCGAGCGCCTTGTCCTTCTGCCCGGCGTACAGGAGGGCCCGTCCCTTCCGCTCGAAGACCTCTGGCTCGTCAGGGCAGAGCGCCTCGGCCTCGGAGAAGAGGACCAGCCCCTCCTCCAGGCGGCCGTTGGAGGCCAGGAGCTCGGCCAGCCGGAGGCGGACGTCGTTGCTGGTGGGAGACAGCCGCAGCGCCTTGCGGAACGCGTCCACGGCCCCGTTCACGTCCCCGCCATCGGCCAGCATCTCGGCGAGGAGCGACAGGCTTGCCCCGTCGCCGGGCCGCGCCGCGAGCACGCCGCGCAGCCGCTCCCGCGCTTCGTCCGACCGGTCCAGCCGGCGCGCGCTCCGCACGCGCTCGCGACCAGCCTCCGGGACACGCCAGGTGGAGGCCGGAAGGCCCTCGATGCGCTGGGTCGCCGACACCGAGTCGCCGAGGTCGTCCTCGGCACGGGCCAGCAGCACCTGGGCGGGGACGAAGGCCTTCCACCGTTGCACCAGCGGTTGCATCAGCGGGAGCACCCGCTCGGGGTGACCCTGGGAGAGCTCGGCCCGGGCGAGCAGCAGGCGCGCCTCGACGAGCTCCGGAGCCACGGCGAGCGCGCTCTCCAGATGCCGGCGGCCCAGGTTCTCGTCCTGCTGGAGCCGTGCGGCGAGCAGCTCGATGCGGGCGTCGGGGCGGCCGGCACGCGTGGCGTCGGCGGCGGCCCGCTCGGCATTCACCGCGTCGGCGTGCTCCCGGACGTCGAACGCCTGGGTTGCCTCGAGCACCTGGGCGAGCTCGGCGCGGAGCCGCGCGTCGTCCGGCCGGCGCGCCACCTGCGCCTCGAGCGCGGTCTTCAGGGTGGGCAGCCCCCGGGCGGCAGGGGCCGGGCCCGACGGGATCGCCGGAAGCCGCTCGGGGGTCACCGGGTGGGCGCGCGCCGATTCGTCCCGGAGGTACGCCCCGAGCACCCCGGAGTCCTCGTGGCACACCTTGAGGAGCACCCGGTTGACGCCGGCCCGCAGCTGGACCGAGACACGCTCCTGATCGGGTCGCGCAGGATGGTAGGCGTCGCTGCTCGACACCTTCACCCCGTTGACCCACAGCCGGAAGCCACCGGACGTGCCCAGGGCGAGGACGGTGCGGCGCGGCGCCGGCTCGTCGAGCAGCGCGAGCACGTAGGCCACCACCCCCCGGGAGGGACGAAGCATCGCGCCGAGGTCGACCCCTCCGTCGAGCGAGCGGGCCGGCGCCTTCCGCCAGCGGGTGAGGTGGCCCTTGGCCTGGAGCGACGGCTTCAAGTCAAGGCTCTGCTCGGGGCCGAAGTCGGTGTCGCAGCCCGTCTTCCCCTCGTTGTCGAACCCGCCGAGCACGTACACGTCCTGCACGTAGCCGAGAGCCCGGAGCCGGCGCTCGGCCGCGTCCACCCGGCCCTGCGCCACGTCGATGTCCACCAGCAGCTGCCGGGCGAGGGTGCGGGTGAAGGGCTCGGCGCGGGCATCGGTGGCGATGCGGCCGAAGGTGGCGTCCACCGGGCGCGGGTCGGCGAGGTCGTCGCGGAGGCCGCGGAGGCGGATCAGCGCCGCGGCGCCCCGCAGAGAGTGGGAATCGGCGAGCGCTTCCTTCGCGCGGGCCTGCGCCTCGGCGGGGAGTGGATCGTCGACGGGAGCCGCAGGAGACCCTGCGGCGAGGAGGGCCGAGAGAAGGAGGCTGGAGACCACGGTGTCCTGCACCTCATAACCCGAAGCGACCGGGGTGTGCTTCCCCGACTGCCCTGGCCAGGGTGAGGACGTACACCCCCCCGGCCCCGGACGCGCGGAGGGCAGCGCTCGCGGCCCGCGCGGTGGCCCCGGTGGTGAGCACGTCGTCCACCAGCACCACGGGTCCCCGGGGAACCAGGCCGCTCACGGCGAACGCCCCGTGCACGTTCTCCGTGCGCTCGGCCTCGCTGAGCCCCACCTGCCGCCGGGTGGCGCGGACGCGGCGGAGGAGGGTGGCCCGCAGCGGAAGGCTGGTCGCGCGCGCCAGCGCCTGGGTGAGGAGGGCCGCCTGGTCGTACCCTCGACGGAGCAGCCGTCCCCGGTGGAGCGGGATGGGGACGAGCGTCGCGTCCGGGCCGAGCCGTCCGAGCCAGCCGGCGGATGCGTCGGCAAGCGCCCTCCCCAGCGGCAACCCCAGCGCGCTGTGGCCCTCGTACTTGAACCGGTGAATGGCGCGGGCGAGTGGCCCCGTGTGCACGAACGCCGCATGGGCCGAGGCGAACGCCGGCGGCGCACGTCGGCACCGCGCGCACGAGCCGGGCTGCTCGACCGGCTCCCCACACCGACGGCAGCCTGGATGTGGCACGGGCTCCGTCGCCAGGGTGCAGAGCCCGCAGAAGGGGACGTCGGTCTCGAGGAGCGTTCCGCACGCTGCGCACGCGGGAGGGAACACCAGCGCCAGCAGCTCGGATGCGAGGGACATCCGGACTCGCCACAGCAAGCCCCAGGCCGCGGGGTACCGACAGAGGTGTTTGACACTTCCTGCCGGGCCAGCGACATCGGAGTGGCGTCGGCATCGAGGACCGCGAAGACGTCGAGGGCGTTTGACGCCGCGTGCGGTAACGAGGTGTCTGGCACCTCGAAAAGCACAGGAGAACCGGCAGCTTGGAGGAGCGGTGCTCGTTCGCTGCCGCCTGGCTGCTCGGTCTCGGTCAGCCTACTCGGCGGCACGCCGGAGCCTGTCCTCGCTCTCGCGAAGCCCGCGCGCTCTGCCCGATGCCGAGCAGCGTCACGACGCCCACCAGGCTTCCGGTCCCCGGAAGGCAGGTCCGGAGGAGCCAGCCGCCGAGACCCACCGGTCCGCCCAGCAGGATGCCCATGAACACCTCGGCGGACGAGATGACCAGCTGGTTGAACTCGCCCGCCGCCAGCACCGCCTTCAGACGAGCAGGTTGTTCCGGTCCATCTCCCTCGGCTGGGGCAGGCCCATGACGTTGAGGAGCGTGGGCGCGACGTCGGCGAGGATGCCGCCGCTCCGCAGCTTCGCCCCGGCGAAGTCCGGGTGCACGAGGTGAAAGGGTACCGGGTTGGTGGTGTGTGCGGTGTGCGGCTGGCCGGTCACGGGGTCTCGCATCAGCTCGCAGTTCCCGTGGTCGGCGGTGATGACCAGCACCACGTTCGCCCGGGCGCAGGCCTGCGCCAGCTGGCCGAGGCAGCCGTCGACCACCTGGACCGCCTTGATCGCCGCCTCGAGGTTCCCGGTGTGGCCCACCATGTCCGGGTTGGCGTAGTTCACCAGCAGGAAGTCGTACTTCCCCGAGTCGATGGCCTGCACCAGCCGCGCGGTCACCTCGGGCGCGGCCATCTCCGGCTTCTGGTCGTAGGTCTTGACCTCGCGGGGGCTGGGGATGAGCACCCGCTCCTCGCCCGGGAACACCACCTCGCGGCCCCCGTTGAAGAAGAAGGTGACGTGCGCGTACTTCTCGGTCTCCGCGGTACGGAACTGGGTGAGCCCATGCTCGGCCAGGACCTCGGCGAAGATCTCCCGCGGCTGCTCAGGCGGGAACGCCACCGGCAAGTCGAAGGTCTGGTCGTACTGGGTCAGGCAGACGAACATGCCCAGCCGGAGCCCGCCGCGGTCGAACTCGCGGAATCCAGGGTCGGTGAGGGCGCGGGTGAGCTCGCGGGCGCGGTCCGCGCGGAAGTTGAAGAAGATGGCCGCGTCGCCGTCGCGCACCGTTCCCACCGGCGTGTCCCCCTCGACGATGACCGTGGGCGGGACGAACTCGTCCCCCACCTTCTCCGCGTACGAGCCGCGCACTGCCTCGAGCGCACCGGGTGCTCGCCGGCCCACGCCGCGGACCATGGCGTCGTAGGCCTGCTGCACCCGGTCCCAGCGCTTGTCGCGGTCCATGGCGTAGAAGCGCCCGATGACGGTGGCGATGCGCCCGCTCCTGGTCTCGCGGAGGAAGGCCTCCAGCTCCTCGAGGTAGCCCAGCGCGCTCATCGGCGGAGTGTCGCGGCCGTCGAGAAAGGCATGCACGAAGACCCGTGGCACGCCGCGGGCCTGGGCGGCCTTCAGCAACCCCAGGAGGTGCTCCTGGGAGGCGTGCACGCGGCCCGGGCCGATCAGGCCCATCAGGTGCAGCGCCTTGCCGTTCGCCCGCGCGGTGTCCATCGCCGCCACCAGCACCGGGTTGTGGGCCAGCTCCCCCCGCTCGATCGCGCGGTTGATGCGCACCAGGTCCTGGTAGACGATCCGTCCGGCGCCGATGTTGGTGTGCCCCACCTCCGAGTTGCCCATCTGGCCCTCGGGAAGCCCCACCGCGAGCCCGGAGCTCAGCAGCTCGGTGCGCGGCATCTTCCCGGCGAAGCGGTCGAGGTTCGGCGTGCCGGCGAGGAGGATGGCGTTGTCCTCGCGCTCGGAGCGGACGCCCCAGCCGTCCAGGATGGCGAGGAGGACGCGGTGCTTGGGAGGCATGGGGCGAAGGTAGCCAGGGCGCCGTCGTCCGTCGACGATTCTCGGTGGGGGCGGGGTGGTACAAGGGGCCTGTGCCCAGCCCGTCTCCGGCCTCCGCCCCGGCGCGCGTCCGGGCCTTCGACTGGCTTCGTGGCCTCGCGGTGCTGGTGATGGTCGAGACGCACGCGATGGTGCTCCTCCGCAAGGAGCTGCTCGCCACCCGCGCCGCCGGCATCCTCGACTACCTGAACGGGCTGGTGGCCCCCTCGTTCATCTTCGCTGCCGGCTTCTCGCTGGCGCTGGTGCAGGTACGCGCCGCGTCGGCCGGCGGTGCACGCGCTCCGAGAGTCCTGCGGACCTTGCGACGCATCGGCGAGGTCCTCGCGGTCGGCACGCTGATCAACTGGGTCTGGTTCCCCGTCTCGGTGGAGCCGGGCTGGCTGCTCCGGATCGACATCCTCCAGTGCATCGGGCTCACCCTGCTGGCCGCGCTGCCGCTGAACGTGGCGCTGGCCCCGAGGCCGCGCACGCTGGCGGTGGTCTCGCTGCTGGTGGCGGTCGCACTCTTCCTCGTCGCCCCGTTCGCCGACGGGGTCACCGGACCGCTTCAGGACCTGTTCAACAAGAGCGGCCCACGGCACTCTGTCTTCCCCCTGCTGCCCTGGGCAGGCTGGGCGTTCCTCGGCGGCGCTGCGGGCGCCACCGCCGCGCGGGGAACCGCGGTCGACGTCCGTCGTCTGGCTCTGGGCATCGGGCTCGGCTCGGCCGCGGCCTGGCTGCTGAAGCCGTTCTGGCTGGCCATCTATCCGCCGCACGCGTTCTGGGTGACCGATCCGGCGAACACCGGGGCGCGGGGGATCTCGGTGATGGCGCTGCTCCTGCTCCTGCTCGCCATCGAGGCCCGGGTCCCCGCCGGGGCGAGGCGCTCACCGGCGGTGTGGCTGCTGGAGCTGTTCGGCACCTCGTCGCTCGCCGCGTACTTCTTCCACGAGATGCTCATCTACTACGAGGTGCGCAGCGTCTCGCTGGTCCGCATCGCCGGGGGCCGCTGCGGATGGGCAGGGTTCGCCGGGCTGGTGGTGGTGCTGGTGGCCGCCACCGCGCTCCTCGCCTGGGTCACCGACCGCATCTACCGACGGCTCGACCGGCGCAGCGCTCCGCGCCCGGTGCCCGCGGTCGGTCCGGTCAGCGCTTGAGCGCCGTGCCCACCGCCTTCACCACCTCCTGCTCAGAGGGGAAGCCGGTCAGGCCCTTCTTCGCCACCACCTTCCCGTCGACGGCGACCTCGAAGATGCCGCCGCTCCCGGCAACCAGCTCCGCCTCGACACCCAGCGCCTTCTTCAGCTCGGCCGCCGCACGGGTGGCCCGGGGGAGGTACCCTCAGACGTTGCAGTAGGTGATGGTGATCATCCGGCACGGATGGATAATCCCTCCCCCGCCAGAGCGCAGCGGCTACTTGTGGTACGGCTCGCCACGCAGCAGGGAGAAGGCCCGGTAGAGCTGTTCCATGAGCACCAGGCGGGCGAGCCGGTGGGGGAGAGTCATCCGCGACAGCGCGACCACCTTCCACGCCCGATCGCGCACGGCGGGGTCCAGTCCCTCGTCCCCGCCGATGCAGAACACCAGCTCGCGGCCGGCGTCGCGTGCGGTGGCAACCACCCGCGAGAGCTCCACCGAGCCGAGCAGGGTGCCACGCTCGTCGAGCGCCACCAGCCATGCGTCCGGCTTGATCCTGGCGAGCAGCGCCTCACCCTCGCGCCGGCGCGCGTCCGCCGGTGGGAGCGCGCCCTTCGCCGCGGGTAGCTCCAGAAGCTCGAGCTCGGCGTGGCGCCGGACCCGCTCCGCATACTCCTGGACCCCGGGCTCGAACCAACCCGATCGATCGCGCCCCACCGAGAGGACGCGGAGCTTCAGGCCACCTTCTCCTTGGGCGCGTCCGCCCAGAGGCCATCGAGGTCGTAGAACGCGCGGACCTCGGTGAAGAAGACGTGGACCACCACCTCGCCGAAGTCGAGCAGCACCCAGTGGCCGGTATCGAACCCCTCGGTGCCGATGGTGCGGTGGCCGGCGGTCTTGAGCGTCTCGCGGACGTGCTCGGCGGTGGCGATGACCCCCCGCTCGGAGTCCCCCGAGGCGATCACGAAGTAGTCCGCATAGCTGCTCATCCCCCGCACGTCGAGCAGCACCACGTCGGTGGCCTTGCGATCCACCAGGAGAGTGGCCGCGCGTCGGGCCAGGGCGAGCGCCTCGGCATTCTCGGGTCGGGGCTGGGTGGCCGGTGCGGCCGCGGGGCGGCGCGCAGGCCGTTTCCGCGGGCCGGCGCGGGGGGCGGCCGGGTGGCGGGGGCGCTTGGGCTTGCTCTTGGCGGGACTCAACGGCGGCGCACCATAAGACAGAGCGCTTGCGGCCGGCGAGTGGTACGAGGGCGATCTCGATGGGCAGCGAACGCGAGGCGCAGTTCCGGCAGCTGGCGGCGGACCATCCCAGCTCGCCGATGGTGCACTTCTCGCTCGGCAAGCTCCTGCTCGACGAGCGCCGGTACTCCGAGGCGGTGGAGAGCCTGAGGAGGGCGGTGTCGCTGCAGCCCGACTACGCCGCGGCCCTGGTCGCGCTGGGGGATGCGCTGGTGGGGGCCGGCCAGCAAGACGAGGCCCGGCGGGTGCTCGAGGAGGCCCGGGAAACGGCGCTGGGGCAGAACCATCCCTCGCTCGCCGAGGAGATCGACGAGCGCCTCGCCGATCTCTGAGCCGGACCGACTTCGCCCAGCGCCGGGCACGGCGGCGGCAGCGTCGCCCCGGAGCGCAGCGGGGCGTCACCAGGTCCCGGGTCGGGTGGCTCGCCCTGCTCCCCTGCGGACCGGTAGATCCGTTCCAGGAGCGGCTCGGGCGATGCGGGGTAGAGGAAGCCGTGGATCTGCCGCGCTCGGAGGATCTGGACGGGCAGCTCGGCGAGGAGTGGCTCACCGGGGTCGACGTCGGCACCCGCAGGCAACCAGGAGAACCGCGCAGACCCTGCTCATCGGCTGGCGACCGGCACCGCCGTGCGCACCAGCTCCCGGACACGCTGCTCCACCGGCCACACCTCGGACACCTTCCCGCGGACCACCAGGACGCCCACCAGCCGGCGCTCGGTGTCCACCCACCCGGTGAAGCCGAAGACGCCCTGGGCCACCACCTCGAGCGGCCGCCCGTCGCTCGCCATCCGGTCCCGGTAGACGCCGAGTCCGGCCCGTAGCGACTCGCGCCCCGGCGCCAGACCGAAGGCTGACTGCACCAGGGGCACACCACCGCTCTGGTCGGCGAGCACCGCGGCGCGGAGCTCGGGTCCCACGAGGTCCGGGCTGGGCCCGGGGAGCAGCTGCCGCAGCGCCCGGGCGTACTCGGCGGCATTCGCCTGCGCACCACCGGCGATGCGCGGGTTGTCGGTGCGGCCGAAGCCGGTGCTCCTGAAGCCGAGCGGGTCCATGAGCCGGGTCTGGATCAGGAGCGCCCAGGGCTTGCCCGAGGCGAGCTCCGCCATCCGCCCGGCCACCTGGAACCCGGCCCCCCCGTCGACGAAGGCCGCACCCGGAGCTGCCCGGAGCGGCGTCCGGGCGATCTCCTGCGTGCAGGCGGCGAGCGTCGCGGAGCGCGTCTCGAGGCAGGGAGAACGCGCCGGCAGACCGGAGGTCTGCGCCAGGAGCATGCGCAGGGTGATCGCCGCCTTGTCCTTCGGCCAGTCCGGCAGGACCGAGCTGGCCGGCGAGTCGAGCCGGAGCGTCCCGTCCTTCACCAGAGAGAGGATGACCAGGGTGCTCAGCAGCTTGGTCGCCGAGGCGATGGGGACCGCGTCGGCGACGCCGTATCCCCCGTAGGCCTTCTCGAAGATGACTGCGTCGTCCTGCTCCACGTGCAGGACCCCACCGCCCCAGGCGGGCAGGGAACGGGCCAGCAGCGCGTCCACCTCGCCGAAGTCGGCGGGAGTCCCAGGGCCCGACCTCGACGCGGGCTGGCCAGCAGCGGGTCCGGGGTGCGCCTCCGAATCGGGCGCGCGCTCCGGGGCCGTTGCGCACCCGAGCGCCAGGCAGACGAGGACTGTGCCGGGTCCCCTCACCGGCCATGGAGCCTAGCGCACCCCGCGATCGGCGAACGTCCGAAGCTGTTCTCGGTCGGTGAATGACAGTCCACGAGCGAAGCGGGCGGCGAGCGCCCCGGCGACCGCGGCCACCGCCACCAGCTGGTACATGATGACCAGCTGGTAGCGGACCGCCTCGTTGGGCGCGGTCCCGCTGACGATCTGCCCGGTCATCATCCCCGGGAGGGCCACCAGCCCCACCGTGAGCAGGCCGTTGATGGTGGGCCGGAGGGCCGCGTTCATCGCCGCACGGACGTGGCGGTCCACGGCCTGCTTCGGCGAGGCACCGAGCGACAGCAGCTGCTCCACCGCCGGGGCGTCGTCGTGGATGGAGGCGAACACCCGCTCGAAGACCAGCGCCACGCCGTTCATCGCGTTGCTGAGGATCATCCCGGAGATGGGAATCAGCAGCCGGGCCTCGTACCAGCGCGGAGGACGGATGACGAAGGTGAAGACCGGAACCAGCACCACGACTCCGGAGACGAGCACCGCCAAGGTGGCGTAACGGAACAGCACTCCGGGCCCGGGTCCATGGGCGATGCGCCGGGCGGCGGTCCACCCGGCGACCAGGACCATCACCCCGATGAGGCCGAAGACGCTGGCCGGGCGCTCGTTCTGAAAGACGATGGTCAGGAGCAGCCCGACAGCGAACAGCTGGACCGCGGACCGGACGGTCCCGACGAGCAGGTCCTTCTCCAGCCCCAGGTGGTTCCGGGACGAGATGGCGATCGCCAGCGCCATCAGGCCCAGCGAGAGCACCAGCTGCGGGAAGGAGACGCTCACGTAGCTCATGCCGTCACCACCGCGGAGAGGGGCCGGCGCCGGTGGAGGGCTTGCCAGGACCTCATGCCGCGACCTCCTCCGTCAGGCGACCGGTGACGAGCTGGAGGTGGCGCCCGCCGAGCCGCTCCAGTGCCCGGGCGTCGTGGGTGACGATGAGCACGGGTGCCCCTGCCGATGCGAGGTCCCGGAGCAGGGCGACGATCAGATCCACCCGCTCCGTGTCGAGCGCCGCCGTGGGCTCGTCGAGGAGCCACACCTCGGGGCGGAGCGCCATCGCCCGGGCGACGGCGACCCGGAGTTTCTCACCACCGGACAGCTCCCGGGCGTTCTGGCCCAGGAATTCTGAGTCGAGACCGGCCCGGACGATGAGCGCCCGTGCGGCCGCCTCGGGCAGCTCCTGCCCTGCCAGCCGGGGCCCGGTGCGCACGTTGTCCAGCACCGTCCCCTCGAACATGGCGGGGGATTGCGCCACCAGCGCCACCCGGCGGCGGACGTCGCGCGGGGAGAGCGTGCGCACGTCCGTGCCGTCGAGCAGCAGCTGTCCCGCGTCCGGGGCGGAGAGGAGCCCGAGGATCCGGAGCAGGGTGGTCTTCCCGCCGCCCGAGGGTCCGCTCAGGGTGGTGATGCTGCCGGCCTCGAGGCGGAGTTCGATCCCATCGAGCAGCACCCGCCCCTCGTAGCTCTTTCGGAGATGGCGGGCTTCCAGGGGGCCGGGCATGGGGCGAACCGGGGAGGTAGGACACCCGGTGAGAGAACGCCAGGGCTCGTGGGTGGGAGGCGAAGCGTGGGAGCATCCCGGGGCCCATGGAACGCCTGGACGCGCTGCTCGCCGCCGTCGTGCCCGCCGACGACAAGGAGCGGGCGGACCTCGCCCTGATGCGAGCCCAGCGCGCGCTCCTCCCCGAACCGCTCTCGCGCAGCCAGCCGGGCGCGCACTTCACCGGCAGCGCGGTGGTGACCGACGGGACCCGGGTGGCGCTCGTCCACCACCGCAAGCTCGGGCGATGGCTGCAGCCAGGGGGCCACGTCGAGGCGGCGGACGGAGAGGACCTCCTTGCCACCGCACTGCGAGAGGCGGAAGAGGAGACCGGGTGTCCGGTGCTTCCGCATCCGATCGCACCACGCCCCCTCGACGTCGACGTTCACCCGATTCCCAGCCGGGGAACGGAGCCGGCGCACCTGCACCTGGACGTTCGTTTCCTGGTGCTGACCGACCGGCCCGAGGCGCTGCGGGTAGAGACGGAGGAGAGCAGCCGGATCCGCTGGTTCGAGCTCGACGAGGCGATTCATCGGGCGGCCACGCCGGAGATGAAGCGACTGCTGTCGAAGGCCCGGGTAGTCCTCGGAGTCTGACCGGCGCTCAGGCGCGGGGAGTGAACGCGAAGGTGCGCATCGACAGCGTTGCGTGCCGGAATCCGACGTAGACGTCCTGGTACGCGTCCTGGTCCGTCGAGGCCCCGAGAGCCACGAACGCCGGCGCCAGGTGCTCTGGGGTGGGGGCGGCCATGCGCATCCCGGGGTCCTCTGTCGCGAGGCGGGCCGCGCCGGCGATGTCCCGCGCGCGTACCCGCTCCACGAAGCGTGCCTCGGCCTCCGCGGCCCAGGGCGCCACCGGGGCGTACGGGTCGTTCCACGCCAGCTGCCGGAAGTTGTGCACCAGCCCGCCGCTGGCGATGACCCAGACCCCATCGGAACGGAGGGGGCGAAGATTCGCGCCGAGCTGGGCGAGCCCCTTCCAGCCCTCCTCGGCGGGCAGCGAGAGCTCCACCACCGGGACGTCCGCCTCGGGAAACAGGAACCGCAGGGGGATCCACACCCCGTGGTCGAGCCCTCGGGTGGGATCGAGGACCGCCTCGCGGCCGCTGTCACGGACGACGCGCGCGACCCGCGCAGCGAGCTCGGGGCTGCCGGGAGCGGGGTAGCGGAGCCGGTAGAGCGCCGGGTCGAAGCCGCCGAAGTCGTGCACCGTCTCGGGGTGCTCGGCGGACGTCACCGCCGCCCGAGCGTCCGTCTGGAAGTGCGCGGAGACCACCAGCACCGCGCGTGGCCTCGGCGCCTGTCCAGCCCAGGCGTGGAGGGCCGGGCCGAAGTCGCCCGGGTCGAGGGCGATCGCCGGGGAGCCGTGGGAGATGAACAGCGCCGGTGCCTCCATGACCCGGCACACATAACGCCGGTTGCCCTTGCGGTGCGTTGCCGGGTGACGAACGCTCTGGTGCATGGGCGAGAGCCGGACGCTGCTCCGACCGATGGCGGTGCTGCTGGTCGTGTGTGTCGCGGGGTTCCTCTTTGTGAAGCTCGCCGACGAGGTCCGGGAGGGGGAAACGCAGCGGATGGACGAGTGGGTGCTCCGTTCGCTCCGGACGCCGGGCGACCCGGCGGTGCCGATCGGCCCGCGCTGGCTGCCGGAGGCGGCCCGGAACCTCACCGCGCTGGGGAGCGTTTCGGTGTTGCTCCTGGTGGTGCTGGCGGTCGCCGGGTTCCTCGCCCTGGCCCGTCTGTGGCTGAACCTGGCGCTGGTGCTCGGGTCGTCCCTCGGTGGGCTTCTGTGGATGGTGGTGCTGAAGCGGGCGTTCGACCGCCCTCGACCCACGGTGGTGCCGCCGCTCACCTTCGAGACGACGGCCAGCTTCCCGAGCGGCCACGCGATGATGTCCGCGGTGGTCTACCTGACGCTGGGGATGCTGCTCGCCCAGCTCTGTCCTCGATGGTGGGAGCGGGTCTATGTGATGAGCGTCGCCGGCATCGTGACGGTCATCGTCGGGCTGACGCGGCTCTACCTCGGCGTGCACTACCCGACGGACGTGCTGGGCGGCTGGTCGGTGGGCCTCGGCTGGGCGCTGGTGAGCGGCATGGGCGCCCGGGCGCTCCGGGTCCGCAGCCCGCAGCTCCGCGCCGAGGTCCCGGGGGCGGAGGGGGCGGAGAGCCAGGCGTCGCAGCAGGCTGGAGCGTCGGCGAGAAACCCGTGACCTCGACCGGCATCGCTCCCGTTGACCCGTTGCCGGGATGGGCCACGGACCTCCTGGTACACTCCGCTCCGTGTCACGCCGCGACCGAGAGGACCGGGCCGAGGACGCTTCCGAGCGCGAGGCGAACGACCCGCTCGTCCAGCTCGAGCGGAGGCTCCGCGATGGCAAGTCGGTCGACGTCCAGGACGTCCGCAGGGCCTGGCGCACCACGCGCTATCCGCGGGCGATGATCCAGGTCCTGGCGCAGCGACGTCGATCCGACCTCGCCCTCCGCGCCGCCTCCCTGGTCGGCATCGACGTCGATTCCTCCACGCCCACCTGGCGGGAGGACCTCGAGACCCACCTCTTCGAGCGCTTCTTCGGGATGCCGTTCAGCGAGACCGACGCCCTGGCCGACGCCATCCGCCGCGCCATCCCCGACCCGTCGGTCTAGCCGCGGGGGAAGAGCACCTCGAGCGCCTCGCCCAGCGTCTCCACCGGGAGCAGCTTCACCCCCCGCGACTCGACTCGACGCGCGCTCCCCTTCGGCAGCACGGCGCGGACGAAGCCCATCTTCCCCGCCTCGGCCAGCCTGGGCTCGATCTGGGCCACCGCCCGCACCTCGCCGGCGAGTCCCACCTCCCCCAGGACCAGCACGTCCTGGGGCACGGCCAGGTTCCGGAGCGACGAGACCAGCGCGGCGCACACCGCCAGGTCCGCCGCCGGCTCTGACAGGGTCATCCCCCCGGCGACGTTGACGAAGGTGTCGCAGCCGGTGAGCTGGACGTCCTCCTTCTTCTCCAGCACCGCGGCGAGGAGCGCCACCCGGTTGCCGTCCACCCCGATCGCCGTGCGCCGCGCGGTGCCGTACCCGGTGGAGGCGACCAGGGCCTGCACCTCGACCAGCAGGGGCCGGGTGCCGGAGAGCGTCGCGGTCACCGCCGAGCCCGGCTTGCCGGCGGGCCGCTCGGCGAGGAACAGCGCCGAGGGGTCCGCCACCTCCTCGAGCCCGGACCCCTTCATCTCGAACACCCCGATCTCGTTGGTCGACCCGAAGCGGTTCTTGTGCGCCCGGAGGATGCGGAAGGGGTGCCCGCGCTCGCCCTCGAAGTAGAGCACCGTGTCCACCATGTGCTCGAGCACGCGAGGGCCGGCGATGCTCCCGTCCTTGGTGACGTGGCCCACGAGGAAGGTCGGTACTCCCGACCGCTTGGCGTGCGCCATCAGCCGCCCCGCCACCTCACGGACCTGGCTGAGCGTGCCGGGCGCGCTCCCCAGCTCGGCGAGGAACATGGTCTGGACGGAGTCCACCACCAGCGCCACCGGACGGAGGGACTCGGCGGCAGCCAGCACCTTCTCCGCGTCCGTCTCGGCGAAGAGGTGCACCGCCCCGGAGCGGACCCCGAGCCGGTCGGCCCGCATCTTGGTCTGGCGCAGCGACTCCTCTCCCGAGACGTAGAGCACCGGACCGGCCGCGGCGAGCCGCTCGACCGCCGAGAGCAGGAGCGTCGACTTGCCGATGCCCGGATCTCCGCCGAGCAGCACCAGCGAGCCGGGCACGACGCCGCCTCCCAGCACCCGGTCCAGCTCGCCGATGCCGGTGTGCCGGCGCTCCTCGGCCTCGCCCTCGACGTCCACCAGCTTCACCGGGCGGGCCGAGCCGCCCGAGGCGCCCCAGGCCGGCCGGCGATCCTCGACCGGTGAAGCCTCCTCGACCAGCGTGTTCCATCCACTGCAGTCCGGGCAACGGCCGAGCCACTTGGCGGACTGGAACCCGCAGGACTGACAGGTGAAGTGCGTGCGCGGCTTGGCCATGAGCGTCCCCCACAATGCCCGGCGCTGCTGACAGCGGGCCTTGCCGGACACGAGCAAGGGGCGGGCCGAGCACGAGTTGCGTGCTCTCGAGAGTGCTCGCGCGCCCTCCGGGCCTCCGAGCACCGTCCCCCCTCCGGCGCGGGAGCTTCCTCCCCCGGGAACCGGTTCCTACGTTGTCGCCAGGAGGGCGGCACTTGGCGGGCGCGCTGGGAGAGGTAACCACGCTGCTCAAGGAGACGGTGATGCGCTGGACCGAGGACAAGGCCAGCACGCTCGCCGCCGCGCTCGCGTACTACTCCCTCTTCTCGCTCGCTCCGCTGGTGCTCATCGCGGTCGCGGTCGCGGGCCTGGTCTTCGGCCAGCAGGCGGCGGCAGGACAGCTGTACGCCCAGCTGGCGGGTCTGATCAGCGACGCCGGCGCGAAGACGGTGCAGGACCTCGTCGCCAACCTGCACCAGGAGCGAGGGGGAGGAGTCGTCGCCACCATCGTTGGCCTGGCGACCCTGTTCTTCGGCGCGACCGGGGTGTTCGCCCAGCTCCAGGACTCGATGAACACCATCTGGAAGGCGAAGCCGCCGACGACCAGCGGCATCCTCGACTTCCTCCGGGTGCGCCTGGTGTCCTTCAGCATGGTGCTGGGGGTCGGCTTTCTGCTGCTGGTGTCGCTGGTCCTTTCGGCGATCCTCGCTGCGGTGGGGGACTACCTCGGAGGTTTCTTGCCAGGCGGCGCCGCGGTGACCCAGGCGCTCAACGCGACGGTGAGCCTGGTGGTGGTCACCCTGCTCTTCGCGATGATCTACAAGATTCTGCCCGACACCTATGTCGCCTGGCGGGACGTGTGGCTCGGAGCGCTGGTCACCTCGCTGCTCTTCACCGTCGGCAAGTCCGCGATCGGCTTCTACCTGGGGAAGGCGAGCGTCGCCTCGAGCTACGGGGCCGCGGGTTCGGTGGTCATCCTGCTGCTCTGGGTCTACTGCTCGGCGATGATCCTGTACTTCGGCGCCGAGTTCACGCACGTGTACTCGATGCGCCACGGCAGCCGGAGGGAGGCGACCCACACCCCGGTCCCCGATCGACGCGACGGGCGGAACCTCGAACGACTCATCCCGCCCGGCGGCGCGGCCGCGAAGTCGTGACCGCTTGACCCGCCCGGCGCAGGACTGCCAGACCGTCGGGCCGTGCGCCGTTCCGTCCTCGCTGCTGCCGCTGCCACGCTCGTGCTTGCCGCCTGTCAGAGGGGCCCGCAGTACTGCATCTTCGACGGGACGCTGATCGGTGCCGCGCCGGTCCCCTTCGTGGCGATGAACCCGGACGGTACGGTGGACGAGACGCCGAACCGGTTCAGCTGGCGCGAGTTCGTCTGGCCCACCGATCCGGCGTGGACCCACGTCCGTCCGGACCGCGGGGCGTGGCTCTTCGAGGGCACCACGGGCGGCACCCCGTGGACGTTCCGCGGGACGTTCTCGCCCGACGCGGGTGGGGCGTTCGTCCGGCTCGAGCAGACCGGTTTGCCCCCGCCGGTGCAGGTCATCGGGAGCAACGGCAAGCCCTCGCTGCTGATCTACCGGCTCCGGCCGTGCCGCGAGTTCGAGGGCAGCCGAACGGGCGTCCGGACATGCACCAAGTGGGGTACCGAGGTGAACGCTCGCACGAAGCTCACCTGCGACTGACCGTCGCCCCGCGCGGACGGGGAGTCCGCCTCGAGAACCGTCAGAGGTGTTTGACACCTCCCCGGGGTTACCCCGCTCGAACCGGGCTCCTGCACTTCCCTGGAAACAGGTCGGTTTTCCCCCGCGCTGCGGCCGACGCGACGGCCCTTCCTCGTGCGTAACGAGGTGTCTGGCACCTCGAAGAGTCCAGCGGTCGAGACTCGAGCCTCGGCCGCCCGGTCGCCGCCGCTGCCACGCCTCAGCGCCGGGTCGCGGCGGACGCCTCGAGTGGCTGCTCGATTCGGGGGCCCGTGGCGAGATCGCCCAGCGTCTCGGCGAGCACGTGCATCCCGCGCTCGAGGGAGCGGATCGGCATCTTCTCGTCCGAGTTGTGCCCGGGATAGACGCCGTCCTCGCGGAACCACATCCCGAAGGCGATGGCGTTGGTCATCCGCCGCGCGTACGTCCCTCCGGCGCTCACCACCGGTTTGGCCGGCTGCCCGGTCGCTCGCCCGTACGCGGCCAGCAGCCGCTGCACGAGGGGCGCGTTCGACGGGACCACGAACGGCTCGTAGCCGAACTGGCCGCCGAGCTCGAAGCGACCACCGCGCGCCGCGGCGAACGCCTTCGCGTGGGCATCCACCCGGGCTTTCAGCGCCTCGCCCCAGAGCGCAGGCCCGGACCGCAGGTTCACCTGCAGCTCGAGCCGGCCGCTCACACCCCGCTTCACCAGCCCGAAGTTCGTGTCCACCGCTCCCCAGAGCGGATCGTCCATGGTCAGGCCGAGCCCCCGTCCGCGGGTGTCCGCGCCTGCCACGCGGGTGTACTCGAGAAGATCTGCGGCAGCGCTCGGGGGCAGCCGTCCGTGCACCGCCACCGCCAGCGCCACCAGCGCGTTCCGCCCCCGCACCAGCCCGACTCCCGCGTGCGCCGCCCGCCCCTTCGCGGTGAGGACGCGCTCCGGGCCCCGGCCCGAGATCTCCAGCGACGTGTCCGGGGGCAGGCGCGCCGCGCGCACCGGCGCGAGCCACCGGTCCCAGTCCGGCGCTCCCGAGCGCCAGCGCAGGGTCAGCGTCGCCCGGTCCGGGACGATGCTCACCGACGTGCCCGCCGCGAGGTCCACCACCTCCACCGGGCCCGTGGGAGGAGCGGAGTGCTCGTCCGCGGTGACGATCCACTCCGCCCACGCCTTCTCCCCGGTGACCACCGGGAAGTCGCTGTCGATCACCAGGCTCAGGTCGGGGAGCCGGTTCGCCTTCTTGTAGGTCTCGAGGTCGGATGCGCCGCCTTCCTCGTCGGTGCCGACCAGCAGCCGCACGGTGTGCGTCCGCGGCAGGCCCGAGGTCCGCAGCGCCGCCATCGCAAGCAACGCCTGCACCAGCGGCCCCTTGTCATCCGCCGAGCCACGACCCCAGATCGCGCCGTCCTTCACCGTGGCGGCGAACGGCGGGCACTGTCCATTCGGCGGCGTTCACCGGCTGCAGGTCCCCGTGCACCACCAGCCCGAGCACCGGCGCGCCCTCGGGGCCGGGGAGGTCGACCTCGGTCATCGTCTCCCGGTCGTGCACCACGAACCCCAGCTCGGGTCCGACGCGGGCGAGCCACTTCCGCTGGGCCGCGAGCGCCTGCTGGTTCCCGTGCACGGTGGGAAAGGCCATCACCTCGGAAAGGAGCGGCTCCATCCGGGGACGCCAGCGCGACTGCAGCTCGCTCCACACCGACTCTCCGGGAGTCGCGACCAGCGACAGGGCAAGGACGGCGGTGAGCATCATGGGGCCTCCGGAACGGCGTAGGCGACGCGGACCCGGGTCCGCGAGGTGACCAGCACGCACCCCACCACGAACAGCGCGGCGAATGCCGTGGCGGGGTCGATGCGCTCCCCGAGCAGCAGCGCGCTCCACAGCAGCGAGCACACCGGCTGGGGGAGCTGAATCTGGCTCACCCGGGCGATCCCGGCCAGGGTGATGAGCCAGGGAAACCCGACCACCACCCCGGCCGCCACCAGGGCGATCCGCCGCCATTGGTCCCCGGTGGGCCACGGCGCCCGGCGTGCCCGGAGCACGCAGGCGGCGAGCACCCCCGCGACCAGCGCACGGCCGAAGGCAACGAAGGTGGCGTCCAGCTCGCGGACCGCGAAGCGGGTGGCGACCACCGTCCCGCTGAACGTCAGCATGCCCAGCCAGCCGAAGAGGAGCCCGCGTCGCGTTCCCACGAGGACCCCCGCTGTAACGCCTGCCTGCCGCCTTTCGACAGCACAAGGCTGCTCTTCGCTCACCGGAACACATCGTCAACTCCCGGTCGCTTCCAGGTTGACAACGGCGGCCCGGCCGTCGAGCGTCACCCCGGCGGTTTGCCGGAGGAGGTGTCCACGGTGTCGAGCATCCCCAGCGTTCAGCCCGTGCCCGAGGTGATGGTCCGTCACGACTGGACCCTCGCCGAGGTCCGGGCCATCCACGACCTCCCGTTGCTGGAGCTGGTCTACCGTGCGCAGACGGTGCACCGGGCCACGTTCGGCGACCCCACGGTGCAGCTGTGCAGCCTGCTGTCGATCAAGACCGGCGGCTGCCCCGAGGACTGCGCCTACTGCCCGCAGTCGGCCCGTTACCAGACCGGGGTCAAGGCCGAGCGACTGATGGAGACCGGCGACGTCCTCGAGGCTGCCCGCCGGGCGCGGGCCGCCGGGGCCACCCGTTTCTGCATGGGGGCAGCCTGGCGCGAGGTGAAGGACGGTCCCCAGTTCGACCGGGTGCTGTCGATGGTGCGTGGCGTGCGTGCGCTGGGGATGGAGGCCTGCGTGACCCTGGGGATGCTCACCCCCGAGCAGGCGCGACGGCTCAAGGAGGCCGGCCTCTCCGCGTACAACCACAACCTCGACACCAGCCCGGAGTTCTACGGGGAGATCATCTCCACCCGCGACGTACCAGGACCGTCTGCGGACCCTGGCCGCGGTGCGCGAGGCGGGCATCTCGGTCTGCTCGGGCGGCATCCTGGGAATGGGCGAGTCGGTGGACGACCGCTGCGAGCTGCTGCGAACGCTCGCCAACCAGGAGGTGCACCCGGAATCGGTGCCGATCAACGCGCTGGTCGCGGTGCCGGGCACCCCGCTGGAAAAGCAGACGCCCGTCTCACCGGTGGAGATGGTGCGGGCCATCGCCACCGCCCGGATTCTCATGCCCGCGGCCATGGTGCGGCTGTCCGCCGGACGGATGCAGATGAGCCAGGAGGCCCAGCTGCTGTGCATGATGGCCGGCGCCAACTCGCTCTTCTTCGGCGAGAAGCTGCTCACCACCGGCAACCCCGAGTACGCCGCAGACATGGCGCTGCTCGAGGGTGCCGGACTGCGGCCGCTCGAGCCGAACCTGGAACCGCCCGGCAGGCCGTGAGCTCCGTCGCCGACACCTGGGCGCGGGAGGAGCTGGCGGAGCTCGGTCGCCTCGGGCTCTTCCGGACGCTCGAGCCGCTCGGCTCACCGCAGGGCCCGGTGGTCCGGATCGGGGGGCAGTCGCTGGTGAACTTCTCCTCCAACGACTACCTCGGGCTCGCGGCCGATGAGAGGGTGAAGCGGGCCTTCGTCGCCGGGCTCGAGCGCTGGGGCGTGGGCGCCGGCGCCTCGCGGCTGGTCGTCGGCGACACCGAGGCGCATCGCCGGCTGGAGGCACGTCTCGCCGCCTTCGAGGGCACCGAGGCCGCGCTGCTCTTCAACGGTGGGTACCCGGCGAATCTCGGGCTGGTGCAGGCCCTGGTCGGGCGCGGGGACCTGGTGGTCTCCGATGCCCTCAACCACGCGAGCCTCGTCGACGGGTGCCGCTTGAGCCGGGCCGAGGTGGCGGTGGTCCCCCACGCGGACGTGGACGCGGTCGCCCGGGCGCTCGCCCGCAATGGCTTCCGCCGGAAGCTGGTGGTGACCGACGCGGTGTTCTCGATGGACGGCGACTCCGCGCCGCTCGGGGCGCTGGCCGCGGTGTGCGCCCGCGCGGGGGCGGCGCTCCTGGTCGACGAGGCCCACGCGACCGGCGTGCTCGGAGCACGTGGGTCCGGCCTGTGCGAGGCCACCGGCGTCCAGCCCGACGTCCGGATGGGCACGCTGGGCAAGGCCCTCGGCGGCTTCGGGGCCTACGCGGCGACCACCCGCGCCGTCGCGGACTTCCTGGTCAACCGTGCGCGCTCGGTGGTCTTCTCCACCACCCTGCCGCCTGCGCTGTGCGAGGCGCTGGTGGTGGCCATCGACGTGCTGGAATCCGACCCGGACGTGCGTCCGCGGCTCTGGCGCAACATCCGGCGCTTCGTCGAGGGGTTACAGCAGATCGGCTTCCAGGCCGAGCCGCGGAGCGCCATCGTGCCGGTCGTCCTCGGCACTCCGGAGCGGGCGCTCCGGGCGTCGGCGTTCCTCCGCGAGCAGGGTGTCCTGGCAAAGCCCATCCGTCCCCCCACCGTTCCCGAGGGCACCAGCCGGCTCCGGTTCGCGCTCTCCGCCGCACACACGGAGGCGCAGATCGACCGCGCGCTCCAGGCACTCGAGGGGGCACGCGCGCATGGACTCGTCGCGGCATGAGCGACTGCTCGAGCTGGACCGGGACCACGTCTGGCACCCGTTCACCCAGATGGCGGTCTGGCCGTCGGACGATCCGCTGATCATCGAGCGCGCCGAGGGCAACGAGCTCGTCGACGATCTGGGCCGCCGTTACCTCGACGGGGTCAGCTCGCTCTGGTGCAACGTGCACGGGCACCGGAAGCGGGAGATCGACGACGCGGTCCGCGCGCAGCTGGACCGGGTGGCGCACTCGAGCTTGCTCGGGCTGGCCTCGGTCCCCTCCATCGAGCTGGCGGAGGCCCTGGTCCGGGTCGCTCCCGAGGGCCTCACCCGGGTGTTCTACTCGGACTCGGGTAGCACCGCGGTCGAGGTCGCGCTGAAGATGGCCTACCAGTACTGGCAACAGCGCGGCCGACCGGAGAAGACGCGCTTCGCCGCGCTGACCGAGGCCTACCACGGCGACACGGTGGGCTCGGTCTCCGTCGGGGGGATGGCGCTGTTCCACGGCATCTTCCAGGACCTGCTGTTCGACGTGGAGCGCCTTCCCAGCCCGAGCCCCTACCACTGGAGCGACGGCGGAGATCCCCTGTCCGGAGCTCTCGGCGCGGCCGAGCGCCTCCTGGAGGAGAAGGCCGCCACCCTGGCCGCGGTGGTGATCGAGCCGCTGGTGCAGGGCGCGGCGGGAATGTGGATGCACCCCCCAGGGTACCTCCGCGGAATGGCCGACCTGTGCCGGAAGCACGAGTTGCTGCTCATCTGCGACGAGGTGGCGACCGGCTTCGGCCGCACCGGGACGATGTTCGCGGTGGAGCAGGAGGGAGTCCGGCCCGACTTTCTCTGTCTGGCGAAGGGCCTCACGGGCGGCTACCTGCCCCTGGCGGCGACGCTCACCACCCAGCGGGTCTACGAGGCGTTCCTGGGCGAGTTTGCCTCGGCACGCACCTTCTTCCACGGGCATACCTTCACCGGGAACCCGCTGGCCTGCGCTGCGGCGCTCGCCTCGCTCGGGATCTTCGAGACGGAGCGGGTGCTGGAGCGCGTCCGGCGGACGGCCGAGGTGCTGCGACCGAAGCTGGCTGCGATCGCCGAGCTCCCGCACGTGGGGGACGTCCGCCAGCGGGGCCTGATGATCGGCATCGAGCTGGTGCGCGATCGCCGGACGAAGGAGGCGTACGACTACGCCGAGCGCATCGGCCACCAGGTCTGCGTCGCGCTCCGCAGGCGCGGCATCCTGCTCCGGCCACTCGGTCCGGTGGTGGTGATGATGCCTCCGCTCTCGCTCACCGAGGCGGAGGCGGTGCGGCTCGGCGATGCGGTGCGGGAGGCGATCATCGAGGTGACCCAGGGGTGAGGACCGTCGCCGCTGGAGCGCGCGGTCGAGTCCCCCGCGAGAAGCCCTTCCGGGTCTTCGTCACCGCCACCGACACCGGGGTGGGCAAGACGCAGGTCGCCGCCGCGCTGCTCTCGCTCCTCGCCGACGCGGGGCTGGGGCCTGCGCCCTTCAAGCCCTACGAGAGCGGGTGCACCCGGCTCTCGCGCCCCGCGGACGCGCTCGCGCTCCGTGCCGCCGCGCGCAGCACCGACTCGCTGGACGACGTCTGTGTCCACCGGTTCCGGGCCCCGCTCGCTCCGGGGATCGCTGCGGCGCGGATGGGGCGCACCCCGGACTTCCGGGCCGTCCTCGCCGCCTTCCGTGGCTTCGGCGATCGACCGCTGGTGGCCGAGGGCGCGGGCGGGCTCCTCGTCCCCCTCGATCGGCGACGCGACGTGGTCGACCTCATCGAGGCGCTGGGACTCCCCGCCTTGCTGGTGGCGCGGGCGGGCCTGGGAACGCTGAACCACACCGGACTCTCGCTGCGCCTGCTCGCCTCGCGCGGCATCCCGGTGCATGGGGTGGTCCTCTCGCGTGGCTCGCCGGTGGCCGATCCCTCGGTCGCGGACAACGCGGCGTGGCTCGCGATGCGGCACCGGGTCCCGGTGGTCGGGCCAGTGCCGTACGTCGCGGATCCGGCGCGACGGCGTGAGGCCTTCCGGAGCGCGCTGCGCCCGCTGCTCGGTTCGATCGCTGCGAGGTGACCGCGGTCGACGTGTGCCTTTCGTCCCCCGGTGTGCGGGTTCGCCGCGGGTCGCCGCACGTGCTCCGCGGAGGGCCGACAACACGCTCCGGAGCCGGCGCGCAAGTTCTCACCACCTCGGCGCACGGGGCTGTAGCGGCGCCTGCCCGCCCGCCGTCACCGAATTGGACGCGTCGAGTGTTCCGCGCGACAAGAAGTCTCGACACATGGGAGACGTCATCGACCTGACGCTGGTGAGCGATGCCAGGCGCTACTTCCAGAAGCTGCTCGACACCCGGGGCCTCAACTACTTCCTCCGCAAGGACGGTGGGCGGCTCTTCCAGATCGAGCAGAGCAAGGTCGAGATGATCGTCCGCACCGCCGCCCGGAGCCGGCCGTCGCACCTGCCGCGGCCCCCGCAGCACGCGGTGGACCACTGCCGGAAGGAGATCCGCCGCGAGCTGATCCGCCGGGTGGTGGAGGCCATGCTCCAGACCGGGCTCTGAGCCACGGGGGCTGAGCGAGTCCGGGCCCGCCGGCCGGCGCGCTGGGGTAGGGTTCCCGGCCGCCCGTGTTCTCCGCCCGGACAGCCTGGGACCGCACGCAGAACCTCCTCTCCGCGCGCCTGGAGATGCTGGTGCGCCGCGGGACGCCGCCGATCGACCTCACCGCCACCAGTCCCGCCGACTGTGGGCTCGCACCGGACGAAGGGCGGCTCCGCGCGGTGCTCGCCTCGCAACCGCTGGCCGCCTACACGCCCGAGCCACTGGGGCAGCTCGTCGCCCGGAAGGCCCTGGCGCGCGACCTGACCCGCCTCGGCGCGCACCTCGAGCCGGGGCAGATCGTGCTCTCGGCGTCCACCAGCGAGGCGTATGGCTGGCTCCTCGCGCTGCTGTGCGATCCGGGGGACTCGGTGCTCGTCCCGGAGCCGAGCTACCCGCTGCTCCCGTTCCTCGCCGAGCTGTCCTCGGTGGAGCTCCGCGCCTTTCCTCTCCCGGAGGACCCCCTCGGCGCGCTGGACGTCGACGGGCTCGAGGCCATGGCCGACGAGACCACCCGGGCGGTGGTGCTGGTCAGCCCGGCGAACCCCACCGGATGGGTGCTGGGCGAGACGGACCAGGCGCGCCTGGACGCGCTCTGTGCCCGGCGCGCCTGGGGGCTCGTCGTCGACGAGGTCTTCGTGGAGTTCCCCCGGCGCGGCCGCTCGCCGAGGTCGGTCGCGGCGCGCCCGGGCGAGGCGCTCACCTTCGTGCTCCAGGGACTCTCCAAGTCCGCGGGGCTGCCCGGATGGAAGGTGGCGTGGACCACGGTGCTCGGCCCTGCGCCCGAGCGCGACGAGGCGCTCGCCCGGCTGGAGCTGATCGCCGACACCCATCTGTCCGCTGCCGCCCCCGCGCAGTGCGCGCTCCCGGATCTGCTGTCCGCTTCGCCCGCGTGGCGCTCGCGGGTCGCGCTTCGCCTGGACCAGAACACCCAGACGCTCCAGGATGCCCGCCCGGCGGACGCTGCATGGGACGTGATGCCCTCGGCCGGAGGGTGGTCCGCGGTGGTCCGGCTGCCGCACACCGCAGAGGAGACCGAGGTGTGTCTCGCGCTGCTGGAGGCTGGCGTCCAGGTGCAGCCTGGACACTTCTACGACTTTCCCCGGGGGCGCTGGCTGGTGCTCTCGCTGCTGCCGACGCCGGCGCGCTTCACCGAGGGCGTCCGGCGGATGGCCCGGACGCTGGACCGCCTGTTCTCCGCTCCCTGAGCGGAAACACGGAAGCCGCCGAGAGTTCGCCCGGCGGCCTCCGGAAATGCAGCGGATCGGGGCAGGCTACCCGTCATCCGGTTCGTGACGCGTGTGGTCCTCCGCCCGCTCCGCCGCTTCCTTGACCTTCTCGGCCACGCGGTCGAGCTTCTCCTCGGCCTTCTCCTTCAGGTTCTCCCCGGCGTTCTTCATGCTGCCCTTCGCCTGATCGAGCTTGCCCTCGCTCTCGAGCTTCTCGTCGTCGGTGGCGGCGCCGGCCACTTCCTTGAACTTCCCCTTCACCTTGTCCGTGAGTCCAGCCATTCGCGTCGTCTCCTTTGTCAGGAGACGAGCGTGATCACGCCGCGGCGGGGGCGGAACCCCGGGCGGGCGAGGGAGGAAGCGCCGGGCTGGGACAGAAGGCCTTCACCACCGCCAGCATGCGCGTCAGCTCGAACGGCTTGCGGAGCACGCCCACCACGTTCGGAGATCGGGTCTCGACCGGCGGCCCGCTGAGCAGAACGACCGGGCAGGCGACCTGCACCGGGCCGGAGGCGAGAGCCTGGAGGATGGCCTCGCTCGCCCCGTCGGGCAGCCGCGCCTCGAGCACCAGCAGACAGCCCGCGCCGAGCCGGCGCAGGGTTGCCAGGGTGTCCACTTCCCGTGAGACCAGCAGCACCTGGTAGCCGGCCTCGTGGAGCACGTGGAGGAGCACTTCCCGGAGACCGGGGTCGTCCTCCGCCACCACCACCGTTCCGCGCACGTGCCACCCGCCTTCGTTGGGCCCGTCTGAGGCGCGTCGAATGATGGGTCTGGAGATCGACCGTGTCACCGTGAGCGGATCAGCCCAGGTGCGCGCAGGTGTCGTCCGATGTCCGTCAGTGAGGGTGACCGTGATCCTTGCTGGGGCCGTGCCCGTGCGCGGCATCGCCGTGGCCGTGGTCCTGTTCGTGGCCCGGGTCATGCGGATGCTCGTGCGTGTGACGGTGGGTATGCGGATGGCTGTGGGTCGTGCCGTCCGCATGCGTATGTTCGTGGGTGTGCTGGTGCTCGTGTTCGTGGGTGTGCTCGGGCATGGCGCCTCCGAACCCGGGTCTACGGCGAGCCTGCCGGAACCGACGTCGGCCGTCGAGCGCCTGTCCCCGGTCGGCGTGACCGAGGCGCTATGGTGCCGTCCGGTCCGATGCGGGTTCCCGCGGTGAGAGCCGGCGCGCTGCGCGGCGAGGCCTACGGCGTCGTCTTCGAGGTCCGGGTGGACGACCGCCGGCTCCTGCCCGCGGTGCGTGTGCGCTTCCCCCCGGGCTGGAACGTCAGCCGGCAGAGTCCAGCGGTCGTCCTCTCCCTGGTGCACGAGGTGCTGCAGGAGGTGTTTGACACCTCCCCCCGGACGGCGGGGCCGTCGCGGCGGACGGGGGGTTCGCGCGGGAGGTCCCGGCCGGTGGTCGGTCTGTCCGTGCGAGTGGACGGGCAGCGGGTGGCCCGCGGGTTCAGCCATGCGCAAGCCCTGGACGTGCTCGAGAGCGAGCTGCAGCTCACGGTTGCCCGGCTCGCCCGCCCCGAGGTGTTCGTCCACGCCGGTGTGGTGGCGGTGGACGGGCGCGCCATCCTGGTTCCGGGGCGCTCCGGTGCGGGGAAGACCACCCTGGTGCGCGCGCTGGTGGAGGCCGGGGCAACGTACTACTCGGATGAGTACGCGGTGCTCGACCGGGAGGGGCGTGTGCATCCGTACGCGCGCCGTCCGAGCGTCCGGCGGCGGGCTGGACACAAGGAGCGGCACCCGGTTCCGCGGGTCAGAGGTCGCGGGCCGGTTCCGGTGGGGATGATCGTCGAGACGCGGTACTCGACCGGTGCCCGCTGGGACCCCGTGTCACTGTCGCCGGGCGAGCGCGTGCTGGCGCTGCTGGCGAACACCGTGCCGGCGCGGGATCGCCCGGCCGAGGTGCTCACCGTGCTGGCGCGTGCCACCGAGGGGACCCTCGGTGTCCGGAGCGACCGCGGCGCGGCGAAGCAGACTGCCCGGCTGCTCATCGCGCTCGCCCGGAGCTCCGATGGGCTGGAGCGCGTCCGTCCGCCGAGACCTGCACCTCGAACTGCCGGAGGGCGGAGTCGCCGGCCCTGATTGCACCGCGCGGGCCCGGGGACTCGAGAGACGAGCCAGCCCCCTGCTGGCGCATCGAGGCCGCACGGGCCCGATCGGACCTCAGGAGGTCGCCGCGCCGGAATGCGCGCGTGCCTCGGGATCGGGCGCCTGCGCCGCGACATCCGCCACCTCCGCCGGGGTCACCGCGACGGGCAGCCGCGCGGCCGCGGCATGCTCCACCATGAGGCGTGCCGCGCAGACCTGGAACAGGGGACGGAGCAACAGCTTCACCACGGGGAGGAGGGTCAACGCGCGGCTCACCGCGAGCCCAGAGAACTCGAAGGGCTGTTCCTCCACCCGCTCGGAGGGGCCGTAGAACCGCCGGGCCATCCGTTCCCAGATCCGGCCCCACCAGCGGGGCAGGCCCCAGCGGAAGAGGAACACCCGCTCGGTCAGCGTGAACCACGCCCGCAGGTACCAGGGTCGGGGTGTGCTCTCCGGCGGAGCCCACGCCCGCGTGCTCCGACCCGCGGTCATCACCACCCACCAGTAAGCCCCCCACAGAGTGGTCAGCACCGTGGTGAGAATGCGGTGCGGGGGGACGAGCCATCCCACGACGGAGATCAGCGCCGCGCCGGGCAGGAACCCGAGGAAGAACTGCGCGCGCCGGTTCGCCTTCCGGCGCACCCAGGGGAGGTCGAGCCGGATCTTCGGCCGCATCGGTGGATCCTCGGGTGCCACCTGGACCAGCAGCGACAGATCGCGCGAGAGCGCATCGTGGAAGTCGCGAGACAGGGCCAGCACGCACGTCTGGGCGATCCCCAGCGACGCGTAGATCGCCGCCAGCAAGGCCAGCACTGCCCCGAGACGGCCGGCCAGACCACGCTCATGGCGACGGGCGACCTTCAGCGCCGCCCGCGCCCGCTCCAGCCGCGCCCGCTCCGCAGCGGAGAGGGGATCGGCGCCCTTGCGCTGCAGCGCCGCCGCGTCCTTCTCCACGTGGTCCAGCTGGCGCTCGAGGCTGCGCCGCGCCCGGCGGGCCTCCCCCGAATTCTTGGGGATCTGCTGCGCCAGGGCGTCCGCGGCGATGGCGATCTCCTCCAGCCGGTCGCTCACCGCCTCGCGCTCGTCCTTGAGGTCCTGCGCCTCGTCCTCGACCTTCCCCGGGCCCTTCCCCGCACGGCGCTCCGCGCGCGCAGCCTGCTTCTTGGCCTTCTCGACGGCGGCGGCCACCAGCTCGGCGGTCCGCTTGCCGCGCTCCTCGGGGGATGCCTCCTGGAGCGCCTTGATCTTTGCCTCGAGCGTCGTCTCGAGGTCCGTCTCGGCCAAGTCCCCGTCCTCGGCGTCCTCCTCGTCCTCGTCGGCGCTGTCCGGTTCCGAAGAGCTCGGGGCGGAGGTCGCGGGCCCTCCGGGCGTGTGCCCGGACGCACCGGCTGACGGGGGCGTCTGCTTCGCGGCAGGTGGCGGCGCCGGGACGGAGGACTTGCGCCTCGTCGGCGGCGCTGGCGGGGGAGCGAGCGCCGGGGGCTCCGACGTTGCCGTCGGCGCCCGGGGTGTCGCCTTGTCCGGTGCCGCCCCGGAAGGTGCCGGTGTGGGAGCGCCCTCGGCAGCCGGTCGGCTGCCCGCGGAGACGGGCGCGGTGGCTTCCGGCTCCTCCGGACCGAAGGCGTCGTTCCAGGCCTCGGCGCCCTGTTTCCCGACCCAGAAGATCACCAGCCCGGCCACCAGGGTCAGCGCGGCCTGGAGCAGCACCGTTCGCCAGTACCGGGACCACAGCCGCTGGTCCTGGCGCATACGACCAATCAGCTCCCAGGGCTCGCGCACGCCGCGCCAGAACCTGGCGCCTGCCGACTCGGACATCGGCGTCACCTTCCCACAGCTTCCGCACAGGCCGTAGCCCCAACTTGGGGAGAACTCCTGTGGCAAACGGTGGGGAGACGGCTCAGCCCGGCCCGTCCAGCAGCGCTTCGGCCTCGGCCAGCGAGAACGCCAGGCGGGAGTCGCTCCTCCAACCTCGCCCGCCCCTTGAAGACCACCACCACCCGCTCGCGCGCCGGAAGCGCTCGGACCTCGACCATGTGCGGCGCGAACCCTGATCTGGGCGCGGCGTCCAGGTCAATCAAACTTCCGTGTTCGGATCTGACAGATTGCAATCGAGGTGTCAGATCGGTCCCACCGCGGGCTCGGCTGCGGTGCGCGAGCGCTCCAGCAGTCGCTCCCAGATCCGGTACATCACCGGGAGCAGCAGCAGGGTGAGCGCACAGGCCGACAGCGTCCCGGCCACGATGACCACCGCCAGCGGACGCTGGGTCTCGCTTCCGATGCCCCGCGAGAGCGCCGCCGGGACCAGCCCCAGCGCCGCCAGGCTGGCGGTCATCAGCACCGGTCTGAGCCGTTCCCGCGCTCCGGCGAGGATGGCCTCGTCCAGCGACTCCCCCCGCTCCCGGCGCCCGGCGATGGCCGACAGCACCAGCACGCCGTTGAGCGAGGCCTGGCCGATCAGGGCGATGAAGCCCACCGCCGCCGAGACGCTGAGCGGGAAACCGAACGCCCACAGGCCGAACACTCCGCCCAGCAGCGCGAAGGGCACGTTGAGCAGGGTGAGGACGGCCAGGGGCAGCGAGTCGAAGGCCTTGAAGAGCAGCACCAGGGTGAGGAGCAGGGCCACCGGCACCACCGTCGCCAGCCGGGCCATGGCCCGCTCCTTGTTCTCGAACTCGCCACCCCACTCGATGGACATGCCCTTGCCCAGGGGTGCTTCGCGCTCCGCCCGCTCGCGGGCCTCGTTCACGAAGCCGCCCATGTCCCGGCCCCGCACGTTCATCCGGATGCCGATGTAGCGCCGTCCGTTCTCCCGGTTGATGCTCGCCCGTCCCACGCCGGTCTCCACCTCGGCCAGCGCCGAGAGAGGAATGGTCAAACCTCCATCGACCGGCACGCGCAGCGAGCGGATCTTCTCCACGTCGTCCCGGTCGGCCGGGGGGAGCCGGAGCACCACGTCGAACTTGCGCTCTCCCTCCCAGAAATCGGCCACCGGCCGGCCGCCGAGCGCGGTCTGGAACACGTGCTGGAAGTCGCCGAGGTCCATCCCGTATCGCGCCAGCGCCACCCGGTTCGGCTTGACCCGCACTTGAAGCACCGAGGCGCTCTTCACCAGCGCGAGATCTGCCGCGCCAGGCACCCGGGCGATGGCGGCCTTCACCTTCTCCGCCTGCGTCTGGAGCGCGGCCAGGTCGTCGCCGTACAGCTTCACCGCGATCTGTCCCTGCTGCCCGCTGATGCTCTCGTTGACGTTGTCGCGGATCGGCTGGCTGAAGTTCGCCTCGATGCCGGGAATCTCCGCGATCCGCTGCTGCAGCCCGTCCAGGACGCCGCCCAGCGTCGGGGTCTGGCGCGGCCAGCGGTCCGGCGGCTTCAGCTTGACGAAGAACTCGAGGTTGTTGGCCAGCTTCGCGTCGGTGCCGTCCTCGGGCCGGCCCAGCTGGGAGAGCACCGATTCGACCGGAGGCGCGCCCTGCAGCAGCTGGGTGATGCGCGGCACCAGCTTCCGGCCCGCGGTGAGCGAGCTGTTCGCCGGCAGGGTGAAGGTCATGTACAGCGCGCCCTCGTTCAGCTCGGGGAGGAACTCGCTGCCCAGACTGGGCAGGACCAGCGCCGCGCCCGCGAGGAGCACGCCGACCGCGCCGATGAGCAGGGCAGGGCGGCCGAGGCAGAAGCGCAGGGTGGGCTCGTACCGTCTCGCCACCCAGGAGAGGAGCGGCGACTCGCCGTGGGTGACCGGCCTCCGCCACACCAGCGCGGCGAGGACCGGCACCAGGGTGACCGAGAAGAACAGCGCCCCGGCCAGCGCCGAGACCACGGTGTTCGCCATCGGGGAGAAGATCCGGCCCTCCACCCGCTGGAGGAGGAAGATCGGCAGGTAGGCGGCGATGATGATCAGCAGCGCGAACACCGTCGGCCGCACCACCGCGGTGGTCGCCTGGCGGATCTTCTCCTCCACCGTCTCGGCCGAGCTCCGCGACAGCGCCATGCGGGCGAGGATGGCCTCGATGATCACCACCCCGCCGTCGACGATGACCCCGAAGTCCACCGCCCCCATCGAGAGGAGGTTGGCGCTCATCCCCCGAAGGTGGAGGTAGATGAAGGAGGTGAGCAGCGACAGCGGGATCAGCGTGGCCACGATCAGCGCCGCCCGGAGATCGAGCAGGAAGACGAAGAGGACCAGCGTCACCAGCACCGCGCCCTCGAGCAGGTTCTGGCCCACCGTGCGGAGGGTGGTGCCGACCAGATCGGTGCGGTCGTAGAAGGGATCGAGCTTCACCCCCTCGGGCGCGAGTCGCCGGTCGATGTCCTGGACCGCGGTCCGGATGCGCCCCAGCACCGCGGAAGGGTTCTCGCCCCGCCGCATCAGCACCACGCCCTGCACGGTGTCCATCGACTCGTTGCGGCTGACCACCCCCTGCCGCGGCGCCCAGCCCTCGGTGACGGTGGCCACGTCCTTGAGGAAGACCGGCGTGCCCCCCTCGGTCGCCAGCCGGACCGCCTTGAGGTCCTCCACGCTGGTGAAGAGCCCCTCGCTGCGGATGACCAGCTGCTCGGCGCCGCGCTCCAGCACGCCGCCCGAGGCGTTCACGCTGCCGCCTTTGATGCCCTGCTCGAGCGAGGCCAGGGTCAGCCCGTGGGCGGCCAGCCGCGACGGGTCGGGCTGGACGTGGATCTCCCGCTGGAGCCCCCCGATGCTCACCACGTCGGCCACGCCGTTCACCCGGAGGAACGCCGGGCGCACCACCCAATCTTGAAGGGTCCGGAGCTTCATCGGGTCCCCGCCCGCGCCGACCAGCGTGTAGCGGTACACCTCGCCGATGGGGGTGGCGTACGGACCGAGCTGGGGGACGATGCCGTCGGGCAGGTCGGCGTCCCGGAGCCGCTCCAGGACTTGCTGCCTGGCCCACAGCCCGTCCGTCCCGTCGTTGAAGGTGAGGGTGACCGACGAGAGCCCGAACAAGGACAGATTTCGGAGCCGCGACAGCTGCGGGATGCCGTTCAGCGCCCGCTCCAGCGGCAGTCCGAGCTGGCGTTCCACCTCCTCGGCCGGCTGACCCGGGTAGAGGGTGATGACCTGGACCTGCGTCTCGGTGGGATCGGGGAACGCCTCGACGGTCAGGTCGCGGAACGACAGCCAGCCCCACACCGCGACGATGGCGGTGAGGGAGAGCACCGCCGCCTTGTTCTTGAGCGAGAAGTCGACCAGGTGCTGGAACACGGACCTATTGCTCCAGCTCCAGCTCCAGCTGGTTCAGCAGGAGGATGGCGCCCTTGCTGACGTACCGCGCCCCGGGCTCGAGGCCGGCGCGGAGCTCGACCTCGCCGCTGCGCTGGCGGCCCGGGGTGACGGTCACTCGCTCCAGCTTCCCCTCGCCGCGGGAGACGAACACCACCGAGACCTGCCCGTCGGTAACCACCGCCTCGGCGGGGACCCGCACCCGCCTCTGCGATGGGTCGGACTGGAGCTCGACGTCGACGAAGGCGTTGGGGCGGAGCGCGCGGTCCTCGTTGCCCGCGCGGATGCGCACCTCGACGGTGCGCCGCTTGGGGTCGACCACCTCGGAGATGCGGTCGATGGTGCCCGGACGGATGACGCTGCCGGCGCGGGTGCGGATGGTGACCTGTCCGCCCACCCGCAAGTCGTAGGCGTCGCTCTCCTGCACGTCGGCGAGGACCAGCACCTCGGACAGCTCGGAGATGCGAACCAGGGGGTGGTCCCCGGAGGGCTGGACCTCCTGGCTCGCCACCACATCCAGGTCGACGACGGTCCCGGAGCGCGGAGCGACGACCCAGAACAGGTTGTCGCCCTCCGGTGCGATCCGGAGCGACGAGCGCTTGGCGGCCGAGGCGCGTGCGGCCAGCTCGGCCTCGTGGAGGTCCGCCTCGGCGGCGAGGGCGTCCTTCTCGGGGGCGGCGCGGATCTCCACCAGCTCGCGGGCGCGGGCGGCGATGCGCCGCTTCACCTCGACGTTCGCCCGGGCGGAGGCCATCTCCCTTTCCAGATCTGCCCATGCGGCGGAACGGACGTTGAACAGGCGGTCGCCCTCCTGCACCCGATCGCCGATGCGGACCAGTACCCGCTCCACCCGGCCGGGCATCGGAGCGCTGAGGGAGGCGGTCCGCTTCTCGTCGAAGCTCACCCGCCCGGGCACCGGTGGCGGGGGAAGCGGCGCCGCCTCGGCGGCGGTGGCCAGCTCGACGTAGCGCCACTGCGGCGCCGTTTCGGGGATCTGGAGCGTGTTGCCCCGGACGGTGATGCGGCGGACGGGCTGGGAGGTTGCCTCGTGCTGGCGGAGCAGGAGCCAGCTGGCGGAGACCAGGGCCACCAGGGTGACGCCGCCGCCCACCAGGAGCGAGGGACGGGCGCGCCGGAATCCCCCGAGGGTGCCGGAGCCTGCGTCAGGGGACATGGGGGATGCTCTCGGGCAAGGGGGGCAGCTCCCCGGCGGTTCGGGCCTGCGCCACGGTGAGGTGGAAGGCGAAGAGGTCGAGATCGGCGGCGTCGAGCTGGAGATCGCCCAGCGTCCGTCGGGCGAGGAGGAGGTCCGGAAGGGGCGCCCCGCCGCGGGTCACGGCGCTCTCCAGCCGCTGCACCACGTCGCGGGCCAGCGGCAAGGTGCGCTCCATCAGGCGGCTCCGGCGGGCGAGGGCGGCCGCGCGCTGCTGCTCGAGGGAGGTCAGGTCGCGCACGCTCGACGCCCGGAGCAGCAGCTGCGCTTGCCCGGCGGCCTCGGCCAGAGCGGAGGCCGCCTTGGCATCCGCCTGACCGTGGTCGAAGAACGGCAGCGGCAGGCTCACGCCGACCATGACGCTCTGGTGCTGGTTGCCGGAGATGACGAACTGATCGAGCACGTAGCCGATGCGGAAGGTGGGGTCGGGGATCCACCGGTTCCTGGCGAGGTCGAGGCTGGAGCGGGCGGCGGCCTCCTGGGCCTGGAGCGAGCGCAGGTCGGGCCGCTGATCCAGCGCCGGGGCGGGAGGGCTGGCCGCGAGCCGGGCGGAGAGGAACGCCCGGGCGCCATCGGTGCTGGCGAAGGGCCGGCAGGGGAGGCCCACGGTCTGAGCGCAGAGGAGGAGCGCAGCGGAGAGCTTCTCCCGCTCCTGGCCGAGGTTGGAGGCGTATTTCTCGGCCTCGAGCACCGCCCGGTCGACGTCGAGGCCGGCGATGTCACCGCGCTTCTGCCGCTCTCGCTGCAGATCGGCGAGGCGCTGGGCATCGCGCACCGTCTCCTCGAGCGCGCCGACGCGGATCTCCGCGGTGGCCACCTCCGAGATGCGCTCCAGCAGGTCGAACCAGCGCTGGCGCAAGGTCTCGACGGCGTCGAACAGCGCGGCGTCGCGGGTGGCGCGGCTGCCGGCCTGGCGGGGACCGCGCTTGCCGATCTCCAGCGGCTGGTTGAGGGTGAAGGTGTAGTTGGGGACGTCCTTGAGCTTGTCGAGGCCCGGGGGATTCGTTGGCCCTAAGGCCAGGGTGCCCCACTGGAAGTCGAAGCCCGGATTGGGGAAGACCTCCGAGCGGGTGACCTCCGCCTCTGCCTGTCCGAGCCTCGCGCGCGCGGCGACGAGGTCCGGGGAACGGGTCCACAGCAGCTCGACGAGGTCGAGGTCTGCCGGGGAACTGGAAAGGTCGAGTGACTCCGGATTGGGCGCGGTGGCGGCGAGCGCCACGGCGAGAAGCCAGGAACTGCTGATCAGCACGCGGCGGCACCAGAGCAAGGAGCCTGCCACCCCGAAATTCAACGGGTTGCCACGGTCCTGGGCGGAGGGATGCCAGTTGCTTGCAGGGGCGGCTGAAGCGGCGTTTCACCGCGAGGCGGGGCGCGAATGACAGCGGTGTGGAGCGCCGGGTGCGTCCGGCTTCCCGTCCCGGGCACCGGATGGCAGCGGCTGTCGGGGGCTGTCTTCCTCGTTCGCGCCGCGCGTCCGCGGGGTGCGGTCAATACCGTTCGCGAGCCCTCGTTGCTCTGGCTGCCAGGCGGGCTGGAGCGTAACCTCGGCGCATGGCCTCATCCCTGGGCTTCGTTCCGCGGCGGCGGCCGAGCGGACTGGTCAGCGAGCACCTCGACGGTGAGGTGCTGCTGTATGTCGAGGCGACGCACAAGGCGTTCTGTCTCAACCCGGCGGCGTCGCGGGTCTGGGAGTCGATCGACGGAGCGCGGGACGTCTCGGGCATCGCCCTGCGCACCGCGCTCGATCCGGAGCTGGTCGGCGGCACGCTGCGGGAGATGGGCGAGGCGGGGCTGCTGGAGGAGGTGCCGGAGCTCCCGGGCGTGGATCTGTCGCGGCGGCGGCTCGTGCGCGCGGGGCTGGTGGCGATCCCGTTCATCCTCGCGATCACCGTGCCCCGCGCGGCGGAGGCGGCGTCGTGCGTCACCGGCCTGCCCGGTACACCCTGCGATGACACCCACACCTGCTGCGTGGGCATCTGCAACGCCGGGTTCTGCAAACAGTGAAACTGGACGAGGCACTGGCGCTGGCGATCGCCGGCGCGCTGCGAAGAGCCTGGGCTGACCCCGGTCCACCCCGCGTGCCGGCGGTGGACGTTCGACGCTGGGCCGAGCGCTTGGTCGAGGGTGGTGTCGCAGGGCTCGCGTGGTGGCGCATCAAGAACACCGAGATGGGGACGCTCGCCCAGCTCTTACCGCTGCGCGCAGCGTTTCAGCACCACGCCCTGACGGCGGCCAGGCAGGAACGCGATCTTCCGCATCTTCTGGCTCACTTCAATGCCGAAGGGATCGAGCCGATCCTGTTCAAGGGGTGGACCCTCGCGCGACTCTATCCGCACCGCGCGCTCCGTCCGTTCGGTGACTTCGACCTGCTGGTGCGGGAGTCCGAGGTCGATCGGGCCCGCACGGTTCTGCGCTCCCTCGGACCGGACCTTCAGTCGCGGGCCGATGTAGACACCGCGCGGACGCTGGCGCGCTACCTGCCTGATCGAACGGAGGCCGAACTCTTCGGCCGTGCCCGCTCGGAGACGGCCGGTGGTGCTCGGCTCAGGACGCTCGCCGCCGAGGACCACCTCCGTCTGGTGACGCTGCACCAGCTTCATCACGGGGCCTGGCGGCCGCTGTGGCTGTGTGACGTGGCGTTGTTGCTCGAGGCGCTCCCAGCGGAGTTTTCCTGGGAGCGGTGCCTCGCAGGCGATCCACGGCTGAGTGAGGGTGTACTGGTCAGCGTGGCGCTCGCGCACGAGTTGCTCGGAGCGACCATTCCGCGCGGAGTGCCGCAGGTGGCGGTCCCCCGCTGGCTCCGACGTGCGGTGTTCCACGGATGGGCGCATGGCTACGAGAGCATGCCCCCGTCGCTGTACGACCTCCGGAAGCTGGGGTGGCCAGAGGCGGTGACGGCAATCCGCGCGCGGTGGCCGGATCCGGTGAGCGCGACGGTGCATCTTCGCGCTCCGTTCCGAGCCGTGCCGCGTCCCGTGGTCCAGCTCACGGAGTGCCTGCGCCGGGCGGCGGCTTTCGTCCGGCGTGATTTGCGCTGGCGTGCGGGTCTGGACGCGCAGCTTGCAACTGTCGGCAAGGGGGTTGTGCCGTGACTGCCTGGAGGGCCCTGAGGGCCGCGCTGCTCATGGTGGCGGCGGCTAGCAGCCCGAGTCTTGCGCAGGTGACCTGCCCCATTGGGGCGAGCACGTGGCTGGACGGCGCGGGCTCGTGGGTGACCGGAACGAACTGGAATCCGACGGGGGTGCCAGCCCCGAGCGCCGATGTCTGCTTCGATACTTCCACGGCCAACCCCACGCTCGCGGCCGGGACCACGACGGTGGGGACGCTGAACGTGCTGTCCACGGGGACCCTCACGTTGACCGGTGGCTCTCTCCGCAACTTCACGATCAACGGCGGGATCAATGCCGATGGTCCGTTCACCTTCAACAGCATCACCAATGTCATTCCCTCGGCGACTCAAAGCTGGGTGATCAACGGGTTCGGAAGCACATTCAATTCTCCGCTATCGGTGCCGGTCCTGACTGCCGCGACGACAACGATCAACGTCACCGGGATCGCTGACCTCACTTTCAACGTGGCCGCCCCTCGGGGATTTCAGGCGTTCAACTGGGGCGCAGGCGTCCTGACCCTGACGACCAATGGGCTTGGATCAGGCACTCCGATCACCTTGAGTGGCGCGAATGCGGCACTCCTCGTCAGCTCGACGGCTGCACTGACTCTCGACAATCCCGTCATCGCCACTGCCTCCGGAGAGTTGTTGGCAGTGGACGGAGCGAGCGGTGTTCAGCACGCGCTCGGGCGTGTGACGGTCTCACCAGGCGTGACGCTCCAAGAGTTGCTGGGGGGCACGAACAACGTCAAGCTCCAGCTCGGTGGTCTCACGCTCGGCGCGGGCTCGACACTCCTGAAGCAGGACTTCGGCGGCATCTATGTCAATGGGAGCGTGTCCGACACGGCGAGCAGCACGCTGACTCTGTTCATCGGGTTCACGACCCCCACTGGCTCGCAGCTGGACGAGGGGCTGCACTTCCAGTCGAGCACGACGGTCAACTCGATCATCTCCTCCACCGCGAGTTTGAACTCGGCGATGGTCGGCGCGGACGGGGCCACCACTCTGACCCTCGCCGGTGTGGTCGATGTGGGGAACGCCGGCCGCCTGATCCTCATCCCCCGGGGCGGGGCCACCATCCTGTTCGGTCCTTCCTCGTTCAATGCACCGGGCAATCCGAACGACATCCAGCTCCGCGGCACCGCTGGCAACACCGTCGAGTTCACCAACGCGGCGGTGACCGCGAACGCAGTCACGGTGTACGACGGGCTCAGTTTCCAGACCGACGCCAACCCACCGCCACCGACGGTCACCTTCTCCACCACGAGCGGAGCGACCTGGCGGGTTCGTAACGCGGCTCAAAGTCTCCCCGGAGCGCTCACGCTCAACGCCGCTGGGACCGTGGACACGGGAACCGATCTGACCATCACCGGGGTGCTTGCCGGGTCCGGAGCGCTCACCAAGACGGGTGCTGGTTCGTTGACCCTCGGGCCGGGGACCCATACCCACAACGGTGGAATCACCGTGAACGCCGGGACGCTCGAGGTGGACGGAACGCTCACTGGTGAGAACACCATCAGCATCAACAACGGTGGTGGGCTCGCAGGTGCCGGGACGCTGCAGTCGGGCACCGGGCCGATCACCGTGGCAGCGGGCGCGCGCTACACGCCCGGCAGCGGCGGCACCGGAATACTCGCGACCAATGACCTGAGCCTCAGCGACACCTCGGTGCTGAACTTCACCGTGGGCACACCGACGACTACGGGTTCGGTCACCGGGGCGCTGCTCCTCGACGGCATCCTCAACATCACGCAGGGCCCGGGCTTCGCCCAGGGCGTGTACACGATCTTCACCGCGACCGCCGCGATCACCAACAACGATCTTCGTCTGGGCACGGTGCCCACCGGTTTCTCCTACGGCTACGCGGTCAACGGAAACCAGGTCGAGCTGCACGTCGGTCCGCCCCCCACGGCCGTCGAGATGGTGAAGTCCGATGCCGTCAGCGACGGCAGCTCGGCTCAGGTCGCCTGGGAAGCAGGGACCGAGGTGCGGAATCTCGGCTACCGCGTGTACCGGGAAGAGAACGGCCGTCGTCAAGAGATCAGCGGACTGATCGCCGGCTCATCGTTACGGGCGGGATTCGACCCCCTCGCCGGCCGCAACTACGGCTTTGTTGACCCGAGCGGATCGTGGGGAGCCCGCTACTGGATCGAGGCCATCGGTCTGGACGGGAAGAGCCAGTGGTTCGGGCCGGTGAACGCTCGGCGTGGAGACTTGCCCCAGACGCGTGTGCAATCCGCTGCGCTCGTGGCAAAGGTCGGGGCGTCGGCGCTGGTCGCCTCCGTTGAACGGCCCAGCGCTCGCCAGGTGGACCCACCGGGTGTCGATCGCTCTTGGCGAGATCCGAACCTGAGGCGACAGTGGGAGATCGCGGCCAGCTCGACTGCGGTGAAGCTCCTCGTCCATCAGGACGGCGTGTACCGGGTCAGCGCAGACCAGCTCGTCCAGGCCGGCCTTCCTGCGGGGACTCCGCTCGGCTCGCTGAGGCTCTGGTCGGGCGGTAGCCCCGTCGCGTTCCGCGTGGTCGGGAATGCTGTCGAATTCTTCGGGCAGGCCGCGGACACCCGGTACACCGACACCCGGGTGTACTGGCTCACCACTGGGCTGGGCCAACCGATCTCGATCAAGGCGGCTCCGACGGCGAACGCCACGGGCGCAGCCGGCAGCTTCCTCGAAACGCTCGAGATTCGCGACCGTACGCTGTACCTCGCGGCACTCCTGAACGCAGAGACGGATGGCTTCTTCGGGGAACCGCTCATCGGAACGAGCCCGATGGAGCGCGTGTTCTCCACTCCTGCGCTGGCGGTGGTGGCGAGCGACCCCGCCGTGCTGGAGGTGAGCGTCCAGGGGCTCACCAACGGTAACCACACGATCGACGTCACCGTGAACGGGCTCGTCGTGGGGACCGTCCACAGTGTGTTCCAGGACGTGGCGAAGGCCCGCTTCATGGTTCCGCCTGGGCTGCTGGTGGCGGGAGACAACAAGGTCACCCTGGTTGGGCGCACTAGCTCCGAGATCGCGATCGAGATCTCGCAGCGGCTCACCTACCCACGTCAGTACATTTTGGGTGGCCCGCTCCGTTTCACGGCTCCGACTGGATTGGCGCTGACGCTCGCCGGCGCGGACGCATCCACTCACGTCCTCGACATCACCAACGTCCTCTCCCCTGCGGCCGTCGCGCTCACCAGCACTTCGGGAGGGGCGCGTCTGATCGCTAGTGGCTCGGGTACACGCATCCTCTACGCCTACCGCGATTCCGACGTGCGCTCTCCCGCCTGGGTGCAGAACGTCTCGAGTGCCTGGCACAACTCCAGCGGCGCCGATCTGGTCATCATCGGTCAGCGGGATCTCCTACCGAGCCTCCGTCCGCTCGCGGAACAGCGGGCGAGTGAGGGCTTGAAGGTCGCGCTGGTCGACGTCACTGACGTGTACGACGAATTCTCTGCGGGCGAGAAGGATGCGATGGCCATCCGCGCATTCCTCTCGGCGGCGATGGAGCGGTGGTCGACGCCGCCCCGCTTCGTGCTTCTCGTCGGATCGGCCACCTTCGATCCGCGCGGCTGGCTCGGACAGCCGGAGCTCGACCAGGTCCCGACGGTGCTGGTGCAGACTCGCTACCTCGAGACGGCATCGGATGACGCACTCGTCACCTTCCACGGCACCGTCCCTGACTTGGCGATCGGGCGGCTACCGCTCTCCACGCCAGCGGCGATGGAAGCGGCTGTGGCAAAGATCGTCGGGCGCAAGCTGGCGGGCGGCGAGGACACGCTGCTCCTGATACGCGATCGGGACGGCACCATCTCGTTCTCCGCAGCCTCAGCCGAGGTGCGGGCTGCAGTCTCAAGCTGGAAGGCGCAGGACTTCCCACGCGGCGCCGATGACGCCGCTACTCATTCCGCCCTGCTTGACGCACTTCGCAGTGGTCCGATCGCCGTCGACTACCAGGGTCACGGAGCGGAGGACTTCTGGGCCGGACGGATATTGGCGTCCACGGATGCCGATGCTCTGGCCGGTGCCGGCACGAGTTCGCTCGTGGTCGCCGCCACGTGTCTGAACGCGTACTTCCTGGACATCGGTCGCGAGAGCTTGGGCGCCGCGATGCTCAGGACCCCAGAAGGCGGCGCCTGGGGCGTCTGGGCGTCCTCCGCCCTGACACTTCCAACCGACCACGCGCTGCTGAGCAAAACGCTGCTCTCCGCGGTGCTGAACGACGGGATGACGCTCGGGGAGGCGACCCTCAAGGCCAAGCAGGCGGTGAGTGATCTCGACGTTCGTGCCACCTTCCACCTCCTCGGCGACCCGAGCGCCCGGGCCGTGGCCACGCGGAGCTCTGCACTCACGATCTCGAAGCCGAAGAGCTCCTCGGCCGGCGGCTGCAATACCCCGGGTGGTCCGCTCTCGGCGCTGGCGCCGCTGGTCTTGGCCGTCCTGGCGCTCTCGCTCCGCCGCCGCTCGGTCTCCTGAGGCCGGACGTTGTGAACCGGCGCGCTCTGCGCCGTGGGTCACCACCGACTTGGTGGCCCGCGCCGACCCCGCATCCCACCTCTGCGGGGAATGTCGGACCGCGTCGGCAAACTACCGACTGAACTTCGAGCTCTCTCCATGTCGTCGACGCGCAGAGGCGCTTTCTCGACGGAGCGTCGGAGTGTCTGCGAGGATGCGGGCATCGATTCTGCACCCTGACCCTTGATGCCGAACCGACCCAAGGCCCGGACGGACCAGCTCCTCGTCCAGAGAACTGGACAGGACACCCTGGTCTACGACGAGCGGACCCACCGGGCGCACTCCCTCGATGCGAGGGCGGCACGGGTGTGGGAGCTCTGCGACGGCGCACGGACCGAGCCCGAGATCGCGCAGGCTTACGGCGAGGGCGCAGCAGGCGAGGCGGTGGTGAGCTGGACGCTGGCAGCGCTTGAGAAATCCGCGCTCCTCGAGGACGACAGCGGAGTGGAGGCGCGGGCGGCACTGAGCCGGCGGGCGCTGATGAGGACCGTCGGGCTCGCGGCGATCCCGGTCATCATGGCGATCACCGCTCCGCGGGCGCGGGCGGCCGTGTCGAGTTGCTCGAACGGTGGGCAGCAGTGCTCGACGAAGCCGTGCTGCCCCATGTTGACCTGTGACACCCAGACCTTCACCTGTCAGTGACCGCGGTGGCACATCCCCTGGCGATGGCGTTGCGCGACACCTTCCGCACCCAGGCGGTCGGGCCGATGTCGCTCGCCCCTGAGCTCGTCCGCTCTGCCGAAGTGACTGGAGTCGAGGCGCTGCTGCTGCGGCGTCGAGAGGACGTGCCATCCGGGACGGAGCGCTTCCAGAGTCTGGAGTACCTTCGTCGCGAGCGCTGGCTGGCCTCGGTCTTCACCGCGCTCGAGTCCCACGGAATCCGGGCGGTCACGTTCAAGGGCTGGGCTCTCGCCCGCCTCTACGGCCGACCCGGGCTGCGGCCGGTCGGCGACGTGGACCTCGCCGTCCGTCCCGAAGACTTCGGACACGCGCGGACGGTACTCGCCGCCTTCCAGGGCGAGAACGAGGTCGATCTCCAGTCGGACCTCTCGCGGTACCTTCCTGACCGGAGCCCGGAGGCGCTGCTGACCTGCGCCCAGGCCGTCGAGGTCGCCGGTGGTCACATCCAGGTACTGGGTCCCGCCGACCACCTCCGTCTGGTTTGTCTCCACCAGCTCCACCACGGATCCTGGCGGCCTCTTTGGCTGTGCGACGTGGCGGTGCTGCTCGAGTCATTGCCGGCGGACTTCTCCTGGGCGGAGTGCCTTCATGGGAGCCGGCACCTGGGAGAGGGCGTGCTCGCCTGCGTGGGTCTCGCCTGCGAATGGCTGGGCGCAAGACCGACGGTGCCGCCGCCGGAGGCCGTCGTCCCGGAGTGGTTCCGCCGTGCGGTCGGGAGTGCATGGGACCGGGGCTACCGTCCGTCTCCGGAGCGGCTCGAGGGCATCTCGCTGGCCCGGCTTCCAGAAGCGCTCAGGGCACGCTGGCCGGATCCACTGTCCTCGACGCTCCATCTGGACGCACCTTTCCACCGGGTACCGAGACTGCCGATCCAGGTTGCGGAGCTGGTCCGCCGCAGCTCGCGCCACGCCGTCCGCCGGTGGCGGTCGCGCGGAGCGGGGGTGGGAAGGGGGGAGTCGTGAGAAGACTGATTCCGTTCGCGTTGCTTGCAGTCGCACTGGCTGCGCCACGGGCGCATGCCGTCGCCAAAACCTGGAACGGCAGCGTCAACATCCAGTGGAACAACGGCGCCAACTGGACGCCCGCCGGAGTTCCGACCGCCGCGGATGACGTGACGATCAACGTCCCAGGCACGGTCCGGATCTCGAACAATCCGATCGCCGCCGATGCGGTCGCAGCATCGCTGACCATCGGTGCGGCGGTCACGATGAATCGCGGCAACGGCCACATCCTCACCGTGACCAACGGCATCAATGTCAACTCGACCTCTGACGTGTTGATCCAGGTGCCGTTCACCGCGGCGAGCCTGAGCAAGAGCGGCACCGGAAATCTGACCCTGAACGGAGCCGCCCTGTCCGGGACGACGCCGCAGGTCAGCGGGACGGTCGACGTGACCGGCGGGACACTGACCCTCAACGGCGGGAACGATCTGACCACCGGCGGAGCGGTGAACGTCAGCACGGGCGCGACCCTGGCTCGCAACGGTGCCGGCTTCCTGAACGCGGGTGGAGCGGTGACCGTCGATGGAGGAGCGATGACCTTCGCCGCCGGTGGTGGTCTCGCCGCCAGTGCGACGGTCACCGTCATGGGCGGGGGAACCGTGTCCTTCGCCGGAGGCGGCGGTCTCACCTCGGGCGGCGCGGTGACCGTCACTGGTGGGACGATGAGCTTCGCGGCCGCTGGTGGTCTCACCTCGGGCGGAGGAGTGAACGTCACCGGCGGAACGATCACCTTCGCTGGCGGTGGCGATCTCGCATCGGCGACTTCGATGGTCACCGTGGGGGCCGGCGGCACTCTGGCATTTCCCGGCAATGCCAACCTCGGCGCGGGCGACGTGATCGTGAACGGCGGAATCGTCTCCTTTGGCGGGAACGGAGATCTCATTGCCACCGGAGGAGTGACGGTGACCGGAGGAGGGAGTCTCTCCTTCGGTGGGAACGGCGACATCACCGCTCAGAGCTTCACGCTGGCCTCGGGCTCGTCATTCACCTTGAACTTCGCCACCGGTGGCAACCCGACGAACATCAACCTCACCGGCGGGACCGGAGCCCTGGGCGGGACCGTCAACATCACCGGGACTCCGAACGCAGCCAGCTTCAACATCCTCACCGGTGCGAGCACGGTGGACATCACCGGGGTGATGCTCGGGAGCGCGCCGAGCGGATTGGCGTTCGGGTTCCGCCCACTGGGAACCAGCACCGTCGTGCTCGACGTGACGGTCAACCCCATCGCTCCGGATGGCACCGCCTCGGCCACTGGAAGCTGCCCGGGACCGATGACCTGGCAGCACACCATCTCCGCAACCGCCAACGACCGCTACCTGCTGGTCGGAGTGTCGACGGGCACCAGCGCCGTCACCCCGACGGCGGTGAGCTTCGGCGCCCAGCCAATGGGCCTCATCGCCAGCCGGGTCAATGGCAGCTCGGGCGCGTTCATCTATGGCCTGGTGGCCCCGGGGCGTGGAACGGGGACCATCACCGTCACCCTCCCCGCAGGCCCATGCAGCGTGGTCGCCGGCTCGCTCTCGTATACGGGGGTCCTTCAGGCCAGCTCGACGGGCACCGCCGCCACCGCCGCGGGGACGGGGACCAGCGCCTCGGCGTCGCCTTCGACCGTCCAGGGGGACAAGGTCATCGCCGTCCTGGCGTCCAACGGGGCCACCTCCGCGACCCCGCAGGCCGGAGCGACCGTCCGCTGGTCTGCGATCCAGGGCACGGTGCTCGGCGCGGGTGATACCGCGAGCCGCAGCGGGGCAGGCACTTTCAACGTGACCATGAGCTGGACCCTGAGCCCGTCGAGCGAGTTCGCGCTCGCGTCGGTCCCCATCCATGCGGCAGCGCCCACTCGGGTGATGGAGATCGCGGCATCGGTTCGGCGCTCGGGGACGGCCCTGGCGGTGTCCGTGCGGTCTGGGCCCAGGTCGGACCTGGTGGGCTTTCGCGTGTGGCGCGAGGCCGCTGGGCAGCGTGAGCTCCTCACCCCAGGTCTGGTGGAGGGTCCGGTACTCACCTCACGGGCCAGCCTGCTGGCAGGCTCTGAGAGCGGCTGGGTCGATGCCCGACCCGTCCCCGGTGCGAACTATCTGATCGAGGCGCTCCACCTCAACGGTCGGACCACCTGGTCGCGGGCGGCACCTGGCGCGGGTCCGGCTCCCCCCGTGGCCTCGGCTCTGCTGGCGTCGCCGGCCAGTGCGGTGGTGGTTCACCAGCCCGCGCTTCGCGTGAGCGCCGCCGAGCCCGTGTCTCGCAGATCCGCGCTGGTGATGCAGGGCACCCAGTGGCAGCTCGCCGCGGACGCCGCGGTGAAGATGAGGGTGTCCACGGCGGGCCTGGTCCGCGTCCCGGCCGAGCTGCTCTTCGCCGCCGGCATTCCCGTCGGTGCCGCGGCGTCCTCGATCCAGCTGTTCCGCGGTGGGCGCCCAGTCCCCCGGACCGTCGACGCCTCGGACGGCGTTACGCTGCGGAGCGGGGACGCAGTGGAGTTCTACGGCTACCCGATGGACACGCGCTACTCCGGCTCCGCCGTCTACTGGCTGACCGCAGGCAAGGGTGTGGGCGTGGAGGTCCCGAGCACCGGGTGGATCGCGCCGGGCGCGGCCACCCGCTCGTATCTCGCCTCAGCCGAGGTCCGGGAGCGCCTCACCTGGTTTGGCGCCGCAAGAAACGGCGACGCCGAGAAGTTCTTCGGGCCGGCGGTCCACTCCACCGCCCGGCAGCGGACGATTCCGGTCGACGCCCTTGACGTCTCGGGGGCGGGGGCACGGCTCGAGCTCGCGTTCCAGGGTTTGACCGAGATCCCCCACGCAGTGTCGGTGAGCGTGAACGGCCTCCCTGTCGCCTCGGTGACCTTCGACGGGAATACACCCCATTCGGCGCTGGTCCCTCTTCCGCCGGGGACCTTGGTGGCCGGGGACAACACCGTCGAGCTGGTCGCGCCCGGCTCGGCGGACATCTCGCTCGAGCAGTACGTCCGGCTGGTCTACCCGCGCTTCACGGTCCGCGGCTCGGGCGCGCTGGAGTTCACCCTCGCCGGAGGAGCTGCCACCCGCCTGGACGGCTTCGATCCGGGGCTCACCCGCGTGCTGGACATCACCGACCCGGACGCCCCCGTGCGCCTGACGACCTGGGACGAATCGGGAGCTGCGGCGGTGGCTGCACCAGGGTCGGGTTCCCGGCGGCTCTTGGCCTATCTCCCGACGGACGTGGCGTCCCCGGTTTCGGTGGTGGCCAATCGTCCCAGCAGCTGGCACTCCGCGGAGGGCGCGGACCTGATCATCGTGGGTCCGGCCTCGCTCCTCCCGGAGGCGCAGGCGCTGGTCGACGCGCGCAGGGCACAGGGCCTTTCGGTGGCGCTGGTGGATGTCGAGGATGTGCAGGACGAGTTCGCCTCCGGTGAGAAGAGCGCCGATGCCCTGCGTGGCTTCCTCCAGCAGGCGCTGGGGGCCTGGGCGCGGCCACCGCGCTACATTCTCCTGCTCGGCTCGGCCACCTATGACCCCCGTGACTACCTCAGGCTGGGCGGAGACCTGGTCCCCAGCGGCACCGTGCAGACCGAAGTGCAGATGAACGGGCAGACCGAGGCGCTCGAGGCAGCCTCGGACAGTTGGTTCCTGGGCGTCCCGGGTGCGGGGGCCCTTAGCATCGGGCGTCTTCCGGTGAGGACTGCGGAGGAGACCCGGGCAGTGGTGGCGAAGATCGTCGGGCGGCGGGATGCGGATGCGAAGGCGAACGTCCTGCTGGTCTCCGACCGTGCGGGGACCAGCGACTTCCCGGAGATGAGCGCCGACCTTCGGGCCGTGCTCCCGGACGCCCAGGCGACGGTGCTGGTGCGGGGGTCGGACACGGACCAGGTGCTGCACCAGCGGATGCTGGAAGCACTCCGGGCCAGTCCGGCCCTGGTGAACTACATCGGCCACGCCGCGGAGACGTTCTGGAGCGACCCCACCGCCCCCCTCTTCAGCGTCGACGACGTGTCCGCGGTCGCTGGAAACCAGCCCGGCTTGTGGATCGACATGAGCTGCCTCACCGCGTTCTTCCAGGATCCGCGTCGTCAGAGCCTGGACGTCGCGACCTTGTTGGCCTCCGAAGGTGGGGCCTGGGGCACCTGGGGCAGCACGGCGAAGACCTACCCGGGCGATCACGCAGGCCTGAATCGGGCGCTGGTGCGCGCGCTGCTGATCGAAGGGAAGACGCTCGGCGAAGCAACTCGTGACGCTCTCGCCTCCGCCACCGACCCGCAAGTGCAGTCGACGTTCGTGCTGCTCGGCGACCCGAGCGCCCGCGCCGTGGCCACGGCGGCGCTCGAGGTGGCCCCCCCGAAGCCGTCCGCCTCCTCCGGGTGCAGCGCGACTCCCGCTGGGTCCGGCACCCTGGCGCTCCTTGCCATCGGCCTCTGGTGGGCCGCGGCGCGACGCCGCGTCCGAGTGGGGGTCCGGCGCGAATAGGTCGATTGACCGGGAAGGATCGCCGTGCTCTCGCGCGCCCGCCGCGCACACCTCGGTAGGTTCGGAGCGTCGACCGCATCCTCGACCGGGGCAGATCGCCCTGCGAAGATGCAGGGCATCGAACCTGCAAACGGCTCGCCGCTGATGTGGTCTCGAGACAGGCTCCACCGGCGGTGCGGCAGGAGCGCGGCCCGAAGGCCGAGCGCCCGTCGTCCCACGGCACTGCTCTCGTTGGGGCTGGCGGCAGCGGTGCTGCTGTCGACGGAGGTCCGAGCCGCCGCGGTGAATTGGCAGGCCGGAAGCGGCGCCTGGAACAACGGTGTCAACTGGTCGACGGGGACCGTTCCGACCTCGAACGACGACGTCACCATCAATTCGGCGGTCACCGTCCAGGTGAACAACCAGGGCGGCAACGCGGTCGCCCGCACTCTCACCCTCGGATCGGGCGCGGCCCTGACCCGGGCGAACGGAAGGACGCTCGCGGTCGGTCAGGGCATCAACGTTGCCTCCGGCAACGCCACCCTGAACATTCCCTTCACCGCCGGAACCCTCAGCAACACCGGTACCGGCACCCTGACCGTCGGCCAGTCCGGGACCGTGACCGGCAACGTCGGGGTGAGTGACGGGGGAACCCTCGCTTTTACCGGAACCGCCACTTTGGGCGCCGGAAGCTTCACCCTCGCATCGGGTTCGGCGCTGACCTTGAACTTCTCGAACACGACCACGGTCGCGCTCCTCACCGTCTCGGGCAACGCGACGGTGGCCGGGACGCTGAACCTCACCGGCTCCACCCCCAGCCTCGCCGGAAGCCCGTACCACCTCGTCAGGTCCACCGGCGGCACGATCGACTTCACCGGGCTCTCGCTTGGCACCGTTCCGGGAGGCCGCACCTTCGGGTTCCGCGTCCTGGGAACCGACCTGGTCATGGATGTCACGCAGAACCCGATCGCGATCGACTCGGTCACCTCGACCACCGGGACCTGCGCCGCGGGGACAGTCAGCTGGCAGCACACCATCGGCGCCACGGCAAACGACCGGCTGCTGATCGTCGGTGTCTCGACCGGAAGCAACTCGGGCAGCGCGTTGCCCACCTCGGTGAGGTACGGGACCCAGACCCTGACCGCGCGAGGCGGAGACAACGCCGGAACCACGCAGGTGCAGATCTACACGCTGCTCGCGCCTCCGCGGGGGACGAACACGGTGACGCTGACCTTTCCGGGAGGCAGCACCTGCTTCGCGGTTGCGGGCTCGGTCTCCTACACGGGTGTGAGCCAGTCCAACCCGATCGGCGGAGTGGTCAGCGACACCGAGACCGGGAACACCCCGCTGCTGGCGACCATCGACGTGAACGTGCAGCCCCATTACAAGGTGTTCGCCGTCCTCTCCTCGAACACCGCGACGTCGGCCACCCCGGTCCAGTCGAACGTGACGGCGCGCTGGTCCGCGCTCAACGGGACCGAGTTCGGAACCGCCGAGACCCTGGCCTACGGGGGAAACAACAACACCACCATCACTCTCTCGTACAACATGGGCCCGCCCAGCTCGACCTTCTGGTCGCTCTCGGCCATGCCGATCCACCCGGCGAATCCAAACGCTGCGGCGCCACCCGCGCCCGTCGTCCGGTGGTCGGCCGGGGGTGCCGCGCTTTCCTGGAGCCTGGACGCCACCTCGGATGTGGTGGGCTTCCGCGTCTGGAGAGAGGCCGCTGGGCAGCGGGTGCTCCTCACGCCGGGGCTCCTTGCCGGCCCACTGCTCGCCAGCAGGGCGACATTGCTCGCCGGCTCGCAACCCGGATGGGTCGACCGGAGCCCGGTTCCGAGTGCCACGTACCTGGTCGAGTCACTGCACCGGGACGGAAGCACCCGCTGGACGCCCGCCGTCGCCGGCTCCGGTACGGCTCCTGCCCTCTCCTCGGAGCTCGTCGCGGTTTCTCCCTCGTCGCTGCTCCGTGCACTGCCAGGGCTGCGGGTCGAGCCTGCCGACCTTCCGGCGCTACCGCCGCGGCCTGGCTCCCGGGAGCTCCAGTGGGAGCTCGCCGCGGGCCACGCGGTCAAGCTTGTCGTCTCGCGGCCGGGTGTGGTCCGCGTGTCTGCGGAGTCGCTTTTCGCTGCAGAGATTCCGGTCGGAACTCCGGCTTCCTCGCTCCAGCTGTTCCGCGAGGGGCGCCCGGTTGGCCGCACCGTGCTCACCACAGACGGAGCAACGCTCCAGCCGGGCGACTCGGTCGAGTTCTACGGTCATGGGATGGACACGCGGTACTCGGGCTCGGCGGTCTACTGGCTGACCACCGGAGCCGGACGAGGCAGGGAGATCCCAACGGTGTCGGCGCCGTCGCAGGGTGTCGACACCGGCTCGTTCATGGCCGCGACCGAGATCCGGGAGCGGTTGACCTGGTTCGGCGCGGCCCGGAACGGAGACGCAGAGAAGTTCTTCGGGCCCGCCGTGCACAGCCAGGCCCGCACGCGGACGATCTCCGCCGAGGGGCTCGACGTCGCCGGCAGCGGAGCGCAGCTGGAGGTCGCGCTCCAGGGCGTCACCGAGGTGCCTCACGCGGTCAACGTGAGTCTCAACGGTCTGTCGCTCGGAACCCTCTCGTTCGAGGGCGCGGTGCCCGGGCGGGCGACCTTCGGGGTGCCGCCTGGAGCGCTCATCCCGGGGGACAACGAGATCGAGCTGGTGGCGCCCGCCGCCTCCGACATCTCCCTGGAAGAGTTCGTCCGGCTGGTCTACCCGCGGCAGACGCTCCGGGGCTCGGGTGCGCTGGACTTCAGGCTTCAGGGCGGGAGTGCCACGCTCCTCAAGGGCTTCGACCCCACGCTTACGCGGGTCCTCGATGTGACCGACCCGGAGGCCCCCGTGCAGCTCGTCACCTGGGACCTCTCCAGCGACGCGGCGGTCGCGGCCCCCGGCTCGGGCCCTCGGCACCTGCTGGCGTACATCCCGGGCGATACCACTCCTCCGGCGTCGGTGCGCGTCAACCATCCGAGCAGCTGGCACGCGGCCGAGGGGGCGGACCTGGTCATCGTCGGTCCGGCCGGGCTCTTCGGTGCAGTGAAGCCCCTGGTGGAGCGGCGGCAGTCGGAGGGGCTGCGGGTGGCCCTGGTGGACATCGAGGACGTCCAGGACGAGTTCGCCTCCGGGGAGAAGAGCGCCGAGGCCTTGCGCCGCTTCCTGGCCCAGGCGCTCGAGGCGTGGACGGTCCCGCCCCGATTTCTGTTGCTGCTCGGCGCTGCCACGTACGATCCGCGGGACTACCTCGGGCTCGGGGGAGACCTCGTCCCCAGCGCGGTCGTCCAGACCGACGCGCTCGAGGCGGTCTCCGACAGCTGGTTCCTGGGCGTCTCGGGGGCCGAGTCAGTCTCCATCGGTCGGCTTCCGGTGCACAACGTGGCCGAGACCGAGGTCGTGGTGGCGAAGATCCTGAACCGCCGCGAGGGAGACGCACGCTCGCCGGTGCTGCTTGCCTCCGACGCCCTGGGCACGAGCGACTTCCCGGAGATGACAGCGGACCTGCGCGCTTCCCTTCCCGATGCCGCAGCCACCGTGCTGGTGCGGGGAACGGATCCCGACGATGTCCTGCATCAGCGCTTCGTGGACGCCGCTCGGAGCGGCCCCGCCCTGGTCAACTACGCCGGGCATGCGTCCGAGCTCTTCTGGAACGGCCATCTGCACTCCATCGAGGACGCCGAGACGCTCGCCGGGGGAGGCACGAGCCTCTGGATTCACATGACCTGTCTCACCGGTTTCTTCCAGGATCCGCGACGGCAGAGTCTCGCCGTGGCGACTCTGCTTGCCCCGAGCGGAGGAGCCTGGGGCGCGTGGGGGAGCACGTCCATGACGTATCCGACGGAGCACTCGGCGCTGAACCGGGCGCTGGTGAAGGGACTCCTCCTCGAGGGGAAGACCCTGGGCGAGGCGACGCGCGAGGCGCTGGCGGGAACGACGGATGTGGACCTGGCAAACACCTTCGTGCTGCTCGGGGATCCGAGCGCGCGTGCGGTGGCGGCGAAGTCGTCGGCACTCAGGGTCAGCGGAAAGTCCTCAAGCGCGCTCGGCTGTAGCACCGCTGGTCACGGAACCGGCAGCCTCGCCCTGCTCGCGGCCGTGGCGCTTTGGCTCGCCCTTTCCCGAGGGCGGGCGATGGTCCTCGGAAAGCGCTGACTCTCCGAGGCCTCGGCCGAGGAGCTCTCGCGCCGCCCTAAGTGATCGGCATTGCCGCTAGTCCTCGAGCCGCTTGAGGAACGTCGGGTAGCTGAGCCCCAGCACCCGTGCCGCCTCCACCCGCCGCCCGCTGAGCTGGCCGAGCACGTGCCGCACGTAGCGCTTCTCAATCTCCTCCAGCGGCCGGGGGTCGCCGGTCACCACGAAGCTCCCCGCCGGCGCCGAGCCCTCCACCGGCTCGCGCATGGTCTGCAGCAGCGAGAGCGACAGCTCGGGCCCGGGCTCCAGCACCAGCGCCCGCTCGAGCACGTTCCGCAGCTCGCGCACGTTCCCCGGAAAGGGGTAGTTCTGCAGCCGGGCCCGGGCCTGCTCCCCCAGCCGGAACCCCTTCCGCCCCAGCTCGCGGCCCAGCTCCACGAGCAGCGTCTCGGCCAGCGGGATGACGTCCTCGGGCCGGTCCCGCAACGCCGGAACGTGGATCGCGAACACGCTCAGCCGGAACCAGAGGTCCTCGCGGAAGCGGCCCTCGCGGATCTCCAGCTCGAGATTCCGGTTGGTCGCCGCCACCACCCGCGCGGTGCTGCTCTCCTCGCCGCTGCTCCCCACCCGCCGGAACCGCCCCGAGTCGAGGAAGGTGAGCAGCTTGGCCTGCAGCGGCAGCGGCAGCTCGCCCACCTCGTCGAGGAACAGCGTGCCCCCGCTGGCCACCTCCACCAGCCCGCGGCGCGCCTGCTTGGCGTCGGTGAAGGCCCCCTTCTCGTGGCCGAAGAGCTCAGACTCGACGGTGCTCTCGGGCAGCGCGGCACAGTTCACCTGGACGAAGGGTGCTTCCTCGCCGGCCCCCTGGGCGTGGACGTGGCGGGCCAGCACCTCCTTGCCGGCACCGGTGGGCCCGAGGAGGAACACCGGGCTCCGGGGCGAGGTTGCGATGCGCTCCAGCATCTCCAGCACCTGACGCATCGCCGCCGACCGGGGCGGCACCAGGCGGCGGCGTCCGGACAGCTCGGCCTCCACCCGGCTCAGGCGCTCGCGGAGGTTCTGCTCGCCCATGGCCCGCTGGGCGCGCATCACCAGATCGGTGAGGTCCACCGGCTTGGCCACGTAGTCGGCCGCTCCGGCACGGATGGCGTCCACCGCGCTCTGGATGTCTCCGTGCGCGGTCACCATCACCACCGGTGTTCCCGGGAGCTGGGCCTTCAGTTCCGGCAAGTAGTCCAGCCCGTCGCCGTCGGGCAGCCGGCGGTCCAGGACCACCAGCTCGGGGGCGGCCCGTTCCACCGCCTCGCGCGCCTCGTGGAGCGAGCGCGCCAGCACCACCGGATGCCCCTCCCTCGACAGCGCCGCCTGCGCCAGCGAGGAGAAGCCCCGATCATCATCGACCAGAAGGATGGACCTGCTCATGAGGGAGTCGTTCCCAGCCCGAGCTGCACCGTGAAGCGGCTCCCCGTCGCCGTTCGCTCGAACGCCAGCGACCCGCCCTGTCGTTCCACCGCCTGACGGGCCATGGAGAGCCCGAGCCCGATGCCCCTCGGCTTGGTCGTCACGAAGGGCTGGAACAGGCCGGCCTCGAACCCCGGCGGTGGACCACCGGCATTATCCTCCACCTCGACCCGGACGGCACCATCCACCCGGCGGGTGGTGATGCGAACCCGGGGATGGGGCTGTCTTCCCAGGTCCTTGGCCACCACCGCAGCCTCCATCGCATTGCGGAGCAGGTTGTCCAGGGCGGTCACCAGGAGCAGCGGATCGCAGTAGATCTCGAAGCGAGGTGTCGAGCTCCGACGTCACCTCCACCTCCTCCGCCTCGGGTAGGACGCGGAGCGACTCCACCGCCTCGTTCACCAGCTGACCCACCGGCGTGAGCGAGAGCTGGGCATTGGCCGGCTTGCCGAAATTGAGCAACGAGGTGGCGAGGTGGCTCAGCCGGTCGATTTGCCCCCGCATCGTCTTCACCGGCAGGGTGCGCTCGCCATCCCGGGCGAGCATCGAGGCCGCCGCCTTCATCCCGTTGAGCGAGTTCTTCACCTCGTGGGCGATGAGCGAGGCCGCCTGGCCGAGTGCCGCCAGCTTCTCGGCCTGGGCGAGCGCCTCGTCCATCTCCCGGTAGCGCAGGTAGGTGCGCCGGAGGAACCAGCTGAACAGCACCACGGTGACCGTCTGCCCCACCAGCACCAGGAGCATCTGCCAGAAGAACCGCCAGCGGACCGGGGCCAGCATCGGCGTCTCCTCGGCCACCAGCAGCAGCCGCAGCCCGGTGTCACCCACCCGCGTGGCCGCGGCGTACTCTGGCTTTCCGGAGAGATCGGTGGTCATCGCCCGGCCGCGGCGGAGGAGATCCCCGAGCCGCTCGGGAAAGCCCGCGGCGCCGGTCCACACCGGTGGCGTGGCCGGGAGCAGCACGTCACCTCGGTCGGTGGCGACCACCAGGATGGAGCCCTCGGCGGTGGCCGCTCCCCCGGGGAGACCGCGCTTGCCGGCGTCGACCAGGCCCACCACCGCGCCCGACAGTCGCCCGTCGCGGATCACCGGGGCGGCCACGACGAAGGTGCGGCTCCCCGGCTCGAGGGCGTCCACCACCGGGTGGTCGGTCCGGAGCAGTCGCTGGAACCACCGATCCTGTGCGCGGGAGAGGGGGGAAGCACTCCGCGCGGCTCGCTCCACACCGGGAGGCCCGAGCCGTCGAGGAACAGCACCGCGGAGAAGAAGGGCGAGTTGTGGTGGGTGAACTCCAGCAGCTCGCGCTCGGGCTGGAGGTTCTCGTCGAGCAGGTCTACTTGAGGGCGAGAAGCGAGCCGCTCCAGCTCGTGCTCCAGGGTCCCGAAGTGCAGCGCCAGGGCCTCGGCATAGACGGCGGCCTCACGGGCCACGCGCGTCCGGAGCAGCACCTGGGTTTCCCGGACCTCGTTGAGGTAGGTCAGCAGCGGGCCGATCAGGGCGATGACGCCCACCGCCACCAGGCCGATCAGCACCGAGCGCCCCAGGCGCTGGTCCGCCTCGCTCCCGGCCAACGAGCGCCTGGTCTCCGCTGCCGTCAGGTTGTCCGACACCGCCACCCGAGACTACCCCGCGGCGGCGGCGGCCTGCGGCGACTCGAGGGGCGTCAGGTAATTCCCGGTGAAGCAGGCGTTGCAGTACGACTTCCAGCCCGGGTCCCCCACCGCCTGCGCCAGCCCCTCGACCGACAGGTAACCCAGGCTGTCGGCGGTGACGTAGGTGGCGATCTCCTCGGTGGAGTGGGTGGCGGCGATGAGGTCCTGCCGCACCGGGGTGTCGATGCCGTAGTAGCAGGGCCAGCGGGTGGCCGGGCTGGAGATGCGCAGGTGTACCTCGGAGGCGCCGGCGGCCTTGATCATCTTCACGATCTTCCGGGAGGTGGTGCCGCGGACGATCGAGTCGTCCACCACCACCACCCGCTTGCCGCGCAGCACCTCCCGAACGGCGGAGAGCTTCAGCTTCACCCCGAAGTGACGGATGGACTGCTGGGGCTCGATGAAGGTGCGGCCCACGTAGTGGCTGCGGATGAGGCCCACGTCGTAGGGGATTCCCGAGACCTGGCTGAAGCCGATGGCCGCAGGCACGCCCGAGTCGGGAACGGCGATGACCAGGTCCGCCCGCGCCGGCTGCTCCCTCGCCAGCTGCCGCCCGAGCGCCTTGCGCGTCTCGTACACGCTGCTCCCGAAGAGCACCGAGTCGGGCTTGGCGAAGTAGACGTACTCGAAGACGCACCGGGCCGGCCGCACCGACTGGAAGGGCTTGCTGGAGCACAGGCCGGTGTGGTCGATGACCACCATCTCTCCGGGCTCGATCTCCCGGACGTACTCGGCCTCGACCAGGTCCAGCGCGGTGGTCTCGCTGGCCAGCACGTACGCCTCGCGGAGCCGGCCGAGCACCAGCGGCCGGAATCCGTACGGGTCGCGCACGCCGATGAGCTCGCCCGGGGTCTCGAAGATCAGGCTGTAGGCGCCGACGACCTGGCGGAGGGCCTCGACGATCTGGTCCTCCAGCTTCTTCGCCCGGCTCCGGGCCATCAGATGCACGATGACCTCGGTGTCCGAGTCACCGGCGAATATCGCACCCTCGGCCTCGAGCCGCCGACGCAAGCTCTGAGCATTGACCAGGTTTCCGTTGTGGGCGACGGCGACCTTGCCCCCGGAGTACTGCATGGTGAGCGGCTGGGCGTTCTTGGCCTGGCTCACCCCGGCGGTGGAGTAGCGGACGTGCCCGATGGCGGAGCTTCCAGGCAGCGCCTCGAGCTCCCGGGCCCCGAACACGTCCTGGACCAGACCCATCTCCCGGCGGGCGTGCAGCCCCCGGCCATCCGCGCTGACGATGCCGGCGGACTCCTGGCCGCGGTGCTGGAGCGCGTGCAACCCGAGGTACGTGATGTTCGAGGCCTCGGGGTGCCCGTAGATGCCGAAGATGCCGCACATGGGTCGAACGCCTCACATACACGGGAAGTGCCCGTCTCGCATCCCTGTCGGACGGGCGGCTGCTACTGTGCCCTCATGACCGCCGAGTCTCGCCCACGGGTCTGTCTGCTCACCGGGGCCACCCTGGGGATCGGCCGGGCGGCGGCCGAGGCCCTGGCGCCGATGGGAATGGAGCTGGTCCTGGTGGCCCGCGACCGGGCCCGGCTGGAGGCCCTGGCCGCCGAGCTTCGGCGGAGGACCCCGGGGGCGAAGGTGGGAGTCCTGGCGGGCGACCTCTCCCGGACGGCCGAGGTACGCCGCATCGCCCGGGAGTTCCGGGCGACCCACGACCGGCTGCACGTGCTGCTCAACAACGCCGGGGCGATGTTCGCCCGTCGGGAGGTCACCCCGGAGGGCCTGGAGCGGACGCTGGCGCTGAACCACCTGGCCTACTTCGTCTTGACGGAGGAGCTGCTGCCGCTGCTGAAGAGCTCCGCGCCATCGCGCATCGTGAACGTCAGCTCGGACGCACACCTCGGGACGCGCATCGACTTCGAGGACCTCATGTCCGCGCGCGGGCGGTACCGGGCGTTCGCGGTGTACGGACGCACCAAGCTGATGAACATCCTCTTCACCCGTGAGCTGGCGCGGCGGCTGGAGGGCACGGGCGTGACGGTGAACGCGATGCATCCGGGCTTCGTCCGGAGCGGGTTCGGTCACAACAACCCGGGTCTCCTCGGGACGCTGGTGAAGTGGGGGCAGGCCTTCGCCCGGACCCCGGAGCAGGGCGCCCGGACCCTGGTGTACCTGGCGACCTCGCCCGCGGTGGAGGGCGTGACGGGCCGGTACTTCTTCGACGAGCGAGAGCGCCGCACGAGTCCCGAGGCCCAGGACATGGAGGCGGCGCGCCGGCTGTGGGAGGTCAGCGTGCGGCTCGCCGGTCCGTCCGCCGCCGCTGCATGAGGAAGGCGCGGAACGCGCGGCGCCGCTGGCGCTGGCCACTGGTGCTGCTGGGTGCGCTGGCGCTCCTGGCGCTGGTCCCGTTCTCGCGCCTGGGGCGCGGACCGCGCGTCAGGGAGGTGGGGCATGGCTCCGGGATCGGGCCGCTCCGGGCGGGCGCGGCCAGGGTGGAGATGGCCATCCCGCTCCCGGTCCCGGCGGTGGGCTACGGACTGGTCCGGCCGGAGGTGAGCCGGGTGGCGCTCCCGATCTTCGCCCGGGCGGTGGTGCTCGCCTCGGACGATGAGCGGGTGGGGCTGGTCACCCTGGACCTGCTGCTCGCCGACCAGGGCCTGGTGGAGGCGATCCGGCGCAGCGCGTCCGGCCTCGGCCTCTCCGCGCTGTGGGTCGCGGCCACGCACACCCACTCGTCCGCCGGCGGCTTCGCCTGGAATCCAGTGGCCCAGGTGGTCGCCACCGGGCGCTTCCGCACCGACGTCCGGTCCCGGGTGGTGGAGGCGGCGACGCGCGCGCTGACCACGGCGGTGTCTTCCGTGCAGCCGGTCGAGGCGCTGGCCGGGATGTCCGAGCTGCTCACGGGGACCGCGAGCCGCGACGAGTTTCCGGAGGTGGATCGGCGGCTCACCCGCATCCAGCTCCAGGGTGCGCGGGGGCCGGTGGCGCAGCTGCTGGTGCTCGCAGCGCATCCCACGCTCGTGGCCCGGCCGCCGCCGGGGCTGGATCCGGACTGGGCGGGGCGGCTGGCCGGCGCCCAGGAACGCGGAGAGCAGGGCATCACCCTGGTGCTCCAGGGCAGCGTGGGGAACGTGAGCGTTCGGCGGGAGTCGGCCGGCTCCGCCGAGCCCGCCGAGGCCTTCGCGCGGCTGGTGGAGACGGTGTTGCCGTCGGTGCCGCTCCACCCGGCGGGGAGCGGCCTGTCGCATGCGCGGCTGGAGGTGGCGTTGCCCGGTCCGGACGCCTCCCGGCTCGTGCCCTGGGGGCTGGCGACGCTGGTCGACAACGTGGCGCTCTGGCCCTGGGCGCCGGGGTGGGCGGAACTGGCGGAGCTGCGCATCGGCTCGGTGCGGCTGCTCGGGGTGCCGGCGGAGACGACGGCGGCCTCGGGCAAGGTGCTCGAGGCGGCAGCCGGGGGCGCCCGGGCCGTGTCGCTGGTGAACGGCTACCTCGGCTACGTGGAGCCCTCGGACCGGGTGGCCCGCGGGGGCGGGGAGTCCCGGCGGCAGCTCTACGGCCCGGGATTGCTCGAGGCGCTCCGGTTCGGGACCGAGGCGACCCGGGCGGCGCTCCGCCCCGGGGCGGAGGCGAGCTCAACCCGTTGAAATCATTGGCCCCGGAGCCACACCGAGACCTCCGGAGCCAGCCGCTCGCGGAGCGCGACGTCCTGGGCGAGCCGCTCGAGGGTCTGGGCGACGGCCTGCTGCGCCTCGGGGATGGGGTGCGCCTCGAGGAAGGCGCGGGCCTCATCGAGGTGCCGCCGCTCGCGCAGGTTCCCCAGCGCCTCCACCACCCGACGGAGCAGCATCGGCGCCTGCGCGGTCTTCTCGATCACCGTCGACCAGCGGTCGCGCAGCAGCTTCCAGCTCCCCTCGCGTGCCGCCCGGTTCGCCAGCAACCCGTGGATGACGGAGTGGAAGTCCTGGAGGGGCACCACGGGGTCGAAGATCATCCCCTGGCCGCGCTCGACCGGCCCGGGCCTCTCGAAGGCGGTCAGCGATATGAGATATCGCCGCTTCACCGCCGGGTCGGGCTCGCGAGGGAAGGCGGCCCGGAGGCGGTCGAACAGCTCGTTGTCGCCTTCACGGGCGGTGACGGCCACCGCGGTGTCCAGCAGGTTCGGGTCGAGCGCGGTGCGCTGCCCGTTGAGCACCCGGTCCACCCGCGGCGCCGCCTCGGCGAGGACCGAGCGCGCGCGTGCCACCCCGGCCACGGCCCGGAGCAGCGCCGCGCGCCGGAGCCGGTCCTGGTCGGTCTCGCCGGCCACCGGATCCCAGCCCATCGACCGGAAGCGGGGGAGAAACAGCCGCTCGACCAGGCGCCGGAATCGCTCCAGCTCCTCCCCGTCCACCAGCCGCGCCTCGACGTAGGCCAGCCGGCCCACCAGCTCGTCGAGCACCGCGTGGTCGGACTCCTCCCCGAACGCCAGCACCAGGTCGAGGAAGTCCGAGATGCTCGCGCGCCCGGCGCGCACCAGCGCCCACTGGTCAGCGAGCAGGCCGATACGTTCGGCCGGGAGCAGCGCGCCCAGCGACTTGCCGAGCGCGGCGAGCAGCTCGGCGAGAGTACGCCACGCGGTAGAAGCCGGTGGAGCCCGCGTTGGCGTCCAGCCACTTCACCGGGCCCGCGGCCTCGAGCGTGACCTCGCCGGTCCGCCTCTCCATCAGGAAGGTCCGGGTGTGTCGGCCACGGTCGTCGCCCCAGGCCAGGACCAGCGGGACCGGCCAGGTCTCCGGACCGCTCAGGCCCGGCTCGGAGAAGAAGCGCTCCTGCGAGAGCCGCACCCGGCTGCCCTCGAGCGTGACACTCACCACCGGATAGCCGCTCTGGCGGATCCAGGCGTTCGCCAGCTCGACCACCGGCGCCTTCGAGGCCTTCGCCAGCGCACCCCAGAGGTCGTCGGCGACCGCGTTGGCGCGCGCGTGCTGGCGCATGTAGTCGCGGATTCCGGCGCGGAACGCCTCCTCGCCGAGGAAGCCCTCGATCATCCGGAGGACCGCGCCGCCCTTCTCGTAGGTGATGGCGTCGAAGCTCTCGGTCGCCTCGGCGGCGTTGGCCACCGTGCCGCGGATGGGGTGGGTCGAGCGGAGCGCGTCCAGGTGCAGCGCGGTCGCCTTGCCCGCGTCGAAGTCGAGCCACACCCGCCAGTCCGGGCGCCAGCGGTCGACGATCTTGTAGGCCATCCAGGTGGCGAACGCCTCGTTCAGCCAGAGGTCGTCCCACCAGACCATCGTCACCCAGTTCCCGAACCACTGGTGGGCCAGCTCGTGCGTGACCACCTCGGCGACGCGCTTCTGCACCGCCAGCGGCGCGGTGGCCGGATCGACCAGCAGCGCCAGCTCGCGGTAGGTGATGAGCCCGGCGTTCTCCATCGCCCCGGCTTCGAACTCGGGGATGCCGACCTGGTCGAGCTTTCCGAAGGCGTACGGCAGCCCGAAGTACTCCTGGAGCATGGGCAACACCGCCAGCGCGGTCTGCTGCCCGAACCCGAGGAGGGCCCGCTTCTCCTCCAGGGACCAGGTGCGGACGGGGACGCCGGCAGCCATCTCCTCCGAGGTGGAGACCAGGGGTCCGACGACCAGGGCGATCAGGTAGCTCGGGAGCACCTCGGTCTCGGCGAAGCGCACCTTGCGATGCGGACCGTCGAGCTCCTCGGCGAGGACCCGGCCATTGCTCAGCGCCACGAGCTTCGGGGGCACCTTCACCGTGAGGGCCCAGGTGCACTTGAACGCAGGCTCGTCGAAGCAGGGAAACACCCGGCGGGCGTCCGCGGCCTCGAACTGGGTCGCTGCGACCGAGCCTGCCAGGTAGAGCCCCCGGAGCCCGTCGGTGAAGCGACCGCTCCACTGCAGCACGAGCCACGCCTCCCCTCCGGGGAGCTCGGCATCGAGGTCGAGGGCCACGGTCTCGCTCACCGGCCGGACGTGGACGCTGGGGCGGAAGACCCGGCCGGCGGCGTGCACCTCGGCATGCGAGATTTGCAGCGCCACCGCGTGGAGCACGATGCTCCGGACCGGTTGCTCCACCCAGAGCGTCAGCTCGGCGTCGCCGGCGAAGGTGCGCGCGTCCAGGTCCAGGCTGACCGTCGCCTGGAAGCGCCGCGGGAGGACGTCCCGGGAGAGGCGGAAGTTGCGGTCGTCGGTCGTCACAGGGCCCGGAGACTCGCACGGGCCGGGCCTCCGGGAGAGGACGAATCGCCACCGGGCGGTCCGGTGGCGCCGCCCGGCGTCGACGGGGTGACCCTCCAGGGCGAGGCGTCCGGTCAGGGTCCAACGCAATGCGCCAGGGTCGGTCCGAGGATGGGTGCGCCGTGGCACGGCTGTGCCCCGTCAGGGGTGCCGCCTCAGTCGTGATCGCACTCGTCGGTGTGAACGTGCCCGCCTGCCAGCTCGGCCGCGCGCTCCTTCTGGAGCTTCTGCATCCGCTTGCGAATCAGCCCACGCTTGAGCTGCGACAGGTGCTCCACGAACGTCGTCCCCCCGAGGTGGTCGATCTCGTGCTGCAGGACGTGGGCCAGCCGCCCCTCCGCCGACAGGTCGTGCTGGGCCCCGGTCCGGTCCTGATAACGCACCTTCACCTTGGCGAAGCGCGGGGTCTGCTCCCACTCGTGCGGGACCGACAGGCAGCCCTCCTCGAGGCTGAGCGGCTCGCTCCGCTCCAGCACCACCGGGTTCGCGATCTCGAAGAACGTCCCGTCCTCCCGGCCGACCCAGGCGATGGAGAGCGGAACGCCGATCTGGTTGGCGGCGATGCCAATCCCCTCCGCGGCGCGCAACGACTCCATCATCTCCTCGAGCAGCGGGTCGAGCGCAGGACCGAACTCGGTCACCGGACGGGTTCGTGTGGACAGCACCTTGTCGGGCCAGATGACGATCGGCTTGGGCATCTTTCCTTGGGGCGGCTCTCTAGCGCAGGCTCGTCTCTGCTTCACCCCGGATTCGACGCGAGGAGCTCTCGATGGCCTGGCTCATGTCCCGGATGTACGACCATCTCCTGGAGGGCGCCGAGCGGTCGGGACTGCGGGACTGGCGGCGCGCGCTGCTCGGAGCGCGCCCGGGGGGAAGTGCTCGAGCTCGGTGCCGGCACCGGAAGCAACCTGGCCCTCTACCCATCCACCGTCACCCGTCTGGTGGTCTCGGAGCCCGATCGGCACATGCGCCAGATCCTCGAGGGCAAGCTCGCCGGTCGCCCCCAGGTCGAGGTCGTCGACGCGCCCGCCGAGGCGCTGCCCTTTGCCGCGCAGAGCTTCGACACGGTGGTGGCCACCCTCGTCCTCTGCTCGGTGCGGGACCCCTCGGCCGTCCTTTCCGAGATCCGCCGCGTGCTGCGACCTGGCGGAACGCTCCTCTTCCTGGAGCACGTCGCGGCGCCCGCCGGGACCTGGACCCGCCGCGTGCAGGGCGTGCTCGAGCCGGTGTGGAAGCGCGTCGCCAGCAACTGCCACCTGACCCGCGAGACCGGACCGCTGCTCGAGGCCGCCGGCTTCCAGCTCGCGCCGTGCACCGAGGAGCTGATCCCGGGGTCGACCACCCTGAGCGGGCGGAGCATCCGCGGAGTCGCGCATCCGCTCACCCTGGGTAGAGCCCGGCCCCGTCCTGGAAACGCTTGACAGCGGGGGGGAGCGCCCTGCCTCAATGCCGACCCTTCTCCGAGGGAGGGAGGCTCACCCAGATGGCAGTCGACCCCGCCGCGCCACACCCCGCCGCCGCCGCGCCGTCCAGTGCCGCCGCCGACACCGGGTCCGACTTCCAGCCCTACGTCCCCGACGACGTCCGGCTCCCGGAGTTCACGCCCAAGGCCGTCCTCGTCGGAGTCTTCTTCGGCCTGCTCTTCGGTGCGTCCACGGTGTACCTGGCGCTGAAGGCGGGGCTGACGGTCTCGGCGTCCATTCCGGTCGCGGTGCTGTCCATCTCGCTGCTGAAGAAGCTCGGCGGCTCTACCATCCTCGAGAACAACATCGTCCAGACCATCGGCTCGGCGGGGGAGAGCATCGCCTCGGGGGTGGTCTTCACCCTGCCGGGGTTCCTCTTCCTCGCCGCCGATTCGCGCACCCACCAGAGCGTGGGCGCCCCCTACTTCAGCTACCCGGTCATCTTCACCCTGGCGGTGCTGGGCGGCATCCTGGGGGTGCTGATGATGATCCCGCTGCGCCGGGCGCTGATCGTCAACGAGCACAAGAACCTGCCCTACCCCGAGGGGACGGCCTGCGCCCAGGTGCTCATCGCCGGTGAGAAGGGTGGGGCGATGGCGGCCACCGCCTACCGTGGCCTGGGCTTCGCGGTGGTGTACGCGCTGCTGCAACAGGTGTTCAAGGTGATCGCCGACACGCCGGGGTACGTGACCCGCGCCACCAGCCGGGTGTTCCCCGCCGCGACCGTCAACGCGAGCATCACCCCCGAATACCTCGGGGTGGGCTACATCATCGGCCCTCGCATCGCCGGGGTCCTGGTCGCGGGCGGCGTGCTGGCGTGGCTGGGGCTCATCCCGCTGCTCGCCTCGCTGGTCCCGCCGCAGGTGGTGGCCGTCCAGCTGCACAAGCTGGGCTACCTCCCGGATCTCATGAAGGCCGGCCGCTACGGCTGGAACCCCACGACCCATTCCTTCAGCGAACTGAACGTCGCCATCTACTACGCGTACGTCCGGCAGATCGGTGCAGGGGCAGTGGCGGCGGGCGGCTTCATGACCCTGCTCAAGACGCTGCCCACCATCATCAGCAGCTTCAAGAGCAGCGTCGCCGCGCTGAAGGCCGGGCGGCAGGGCGTGACCGCGCGACGGACCGAGGACGACCTGCCCCTCACCGTCACCATCGGGGGCAGCGTGCTCCTGGTGCTGATCATGGCCTTCCTGCCGTTCATCCCCGGAACCTTCCTCGGCCGGCTGGTGCTCGGGGTCCTGATCATCGTCTTCGGCTTCTTCTTCGTCACCGTGGCCTCGCGCATCGTGGGAATCATCGGGACCAGCAGCAGCCCGGTCTCGGGCATGACCATCGCCACGCTGATGGCCACCTGCCTGCTCTTCCTGGCCCTGGGGTGGACCAGCGATCCCTACCAGCCGATGGCGCTCTGCGTGGGCGGCATCGTGTGCGTGGCGGCGGCCAACGCCGGAGCGACGTCGCAGGATCTCAAGACCGGCTTCCTCGTCGGCGCGACACCCAAGTACCAGCAGATCGGCCTGATCATCGGCGTGGTCGCCGCCTCGCTCATCATCGGCATCACCGTGACCGCGCTGGACAAGCCGACCCTGGACGCGTCCACCGGCACGGTGCTCCACCAGATCGGCACCACCCGGTTCCCGGCGCCGCAGGGCACCTTGATGGCCACGCTCATCCGCGGGCTGCTCTCGGCCAACCTGGACTGGCAGTTCGTGCTGGTCGGCGTCTTCCTCGCGCTCACCGTGGAGCTGTGCGGGGTCTCGCCGCTGTCGTTCGCGGTGGGCGCCTACCTGCCGCTGTCCACCACGCTTCCCATCTTCTGCGGCGGCGTGGTGAAGGCCATCGTGGACCGGACCAGCGGGAAGAGGGCGACCGCGTCGCACGAGGACGAGCTCGGCTCGGGCAGCCTATTCGCCACCGGCCTGGTGGCGGGCGGCACCTTGCTGGGCGTCGCAGTGGCGCTGCTGTCCATCTCCCCCGCCATCGAGGAGGTCCTCGGAAAGCTCGATGTCAGCGGTGCGCTGGTCGGAGCGCTGGGGAAGGGCGGGTTCGAGCTCCTCGGGGTGGCGTTCTTCGTCTTCATGGCGGTGGTGCTGTACCGGACGGCTAAGAAGCCGCTGGAGGGCTGATGAGGGTGGTCTCGGCGACGAGGCCCGTCAGACCGGAAGCTCTCCTACGGTGAGCCGGCCGAGCGCGGCGGCGTCGGCCACCGCCTCGATGTCGACGATCCGTCCCTCGGCGATGGTGGGGATGAGGACGACGAGAACTCGGCCACGGGGCGCGACGACGATGCCCAGCTCCCCATCGACCAGCGCTGCCGTCGCGACCTGCGCGCGTCCCTTGAACATCGCCGCGACCGCCTCGGCGCCGCGGAGCTCCGGCGCCGACCCGAGGCGGACCGCCGCGGGATCCGCCCGGAAGACCACCTCGGGGTCGAGGATGGCCAGGAGCGTGGTCAGGTCTCCCTGCCTCGAAGCGGCGAGGAACGCCTCCACCAGCCTCCGCTCGGCGCCGAGCTCGGCGTCCTTCCCGACGCCCTGGACCCGGCGCCGAGCGCGGCTCGCGAGCTGCCGGGCGGCGACCGGGGAGCGATCGACGATGCGGGCGATGTCCTCGAAGGACACGTCGAAGAGGTCATGGAGCACGAAGGCCACGCGTTCGGCGGGTGCGAGCCGCTCCAGCACCACCATCAGCGCGACCCCGACTGCATCCGCGGTTCGCGCGTCCTGCTCGGGGTCCACCGGCGCGGCCTGCCGCTCGGCCACGGCCACCGCGTCCGCCTCGGGCGCCTCGCGGCGAGAGCGTCGCGCGCGCAGCATGTCCAGGCACACCCTGGCAACCACGGTGGTGAGCCACCCGCTCAGGTTCTCCACCGTCTCCGTGCCCGAGCGACTGAAGCGGAGCCAGGCCTCCTGGACCGCGTCCGCGGCCTCGCTGCCCGAGCCGAGGATCCGCTCGGCCACCTGCTCCAGCCGGGAGCGATGGCTCTCGAAGCGCTCGGCCATCCAGGTCTGCTCGTCCATCGGTCACCTTTCTCGCACCAGGTTCGTCATCCGGGTGACGAGGCGCGCTGGAACGATGTGACCGGGATGGCCCCGGAGCGCTGCTCCGTCCGATGGGAGACATGACGATGCAGTCGAGGATGAAGCACCCAGTGGAGCTCCTGCCCGAGGCAATGAAGGCGCTGCAGGCGCTGGACGGCTCGGCCGAGAGGCTGCCCTATGTGATCCGGAAGCTCGTGGACCTGAGGGCCAGTCAGATCAACGGCTGCAGCATGTGCGTGGACATGCACGCCCGCGAGCTGAAGCGGGCAGGAGAGACAGACCAGCGCATCTTCGCCGTGGCCGCCTGGCGCGACACGCCCTGGTTCACCGACGCGGAGCGGGCGGCGCTCGCGTTGACCGAGGCCGTGACCCGGCTTCCCGACCGCGACGACCCGGTGCCCGACCCGATCTGGAAGGAGGCCGCGCGGCACTACGACGCCCCGGCGCTCGCGGCACTGCTGGTCCAGATCGCGCTGATCAACGTCTGGAACCGACTCAACGTGCCCATCCGCCAGGTGGCTGGCGCCGCCTGGTGATGCAGCGCCCGGGGTCGGGCTATCGTCGTGGGCTTGGAGAGCGGGGCGGGCCACCGGCAGAGCGAGTTGCTCGGTGTTCTGGGGTCGCTGGTCTGGTTCTCCTTGCGGTCTGTCGTTTCTACCGGAGCGGCTGGGTGGCGACGGTACTGAAGACGCTCACCCTCGGCGTCCTGGATCTGGCCATCTCGGTGGTGGTGGTGCTGCTGACGATGCTGGTCGCGCTGCTCGGAACCTGAGCCGCTGGTGGCGTCGGCCGATGCGGTCCGGGCGGTCGCCAGCCGCGGTCGACCGATGCTTGGATGGGAGCCCGTGGCCCGTCTCTCCGTGCTCGTCCTCCTGGTGCTCCTCGGCTGTGGAGGAGGAGGAGAGGGCACTGGCCCGGATGCCGGGCCCGCGGGTGTCGAGCTCGCGCCGTCCCCGGGGTCACCAGACCTGCCGCTCCATGGTGCCTCGCTGGAGCAGGCGCGGGCGTTCCGGGCGGGCGACGAGGTCTTCGAGTTTCCGTTCGAACCCGTCGACGGGCTGGGGCCGGTGTACGTCCGCCCATCGTGCACCGGGTGCCACCTGCGCGGCGGCCGCGGACCGGGCCAGACGCAGCGCATGGCGGTGGTGTCGTCGACCACCGGAGCGCCGGTCGGGCCCGTGCCGTTCGGCCCGCTGGTGCGTCCGCTGGTGACGGCGGGAGCGGTGACCCCGGTGCTCCCGCCGGACGGAGGTCTGCCCGACGGCACCGTGGTCCAGGTCACGACCCGGGTGCCCGCCCCGGTGCTCGGTGGGGCGTACCTCGAGGCCATCGCGGATTCCGAGATCGAGCGGGTGGCCGCGGAGCAGTCGCTCCGCAGCGACGGCATCCACGGCCGGGTGCACCGGGTGTCCTTCCACTCGCAGGCATCGATCGACCCGCGGTTCCCTTCCCACGCCCCGGGCGAGACGGAGCTCATCGGACGCTTCGGAGTGAAGGCGCGCCTGGCGACGCTCGACGACGTGGTGGCGGACGGGCTCCAGGGCGACCTCGGGCTCACCAGCAGCCTGCGGTCGTCCGAGCTCCCGAACCCCTCCGAGCTCCCGAACCCCGATGGGCTCGGGGACGATCTGCTGCCGGGCGTGGACGTGCCCGACGCGCAGCTCGGCGCGCTGGTGGCGTACACGCGGCTGCTGGACATCCCGCCGCGTCCGGCGCCGGATGCCCGAGGCGCTGGACTCTTCGATTCGGTGGGCTGTGCGGTGTGCCACGTCCCGAGCCTCCGCACGCGCGCGGACTGGCCGACGCCGCAGCTCGCGGGCATCGACGCCCCGGTGTTCACGGACCTGCTCCTGCACGACATGGGCGCCGACCTCGCGGACGGTCAGGAGGAGGAGGGCGCGGGCACGCGCGAGTTCCGGACCGCCCCGCTCATCGGGGTCGGGTACCTCCGGACGTTCCTTCACGACGGTCGGGCGACCACCCTCCGCGACGCGGTGCTCGCCCACGGCGGCCCCGGGTCGGAGGCGGCCGGGACGGTCCAGCGCTTCCAGGCGCTCCCCCCGGCAGACCAGGAGGCGCTGCTCGCCTTCGTCGCCGGCTTGTGAGGCCAAGTCGGTCAGCGGCCGATCGTCGCGTCGAACACCTTCCAGGACACCCCCCCGCGGAGGTCGCGGAGCACGACGTAGATCTGGACCGGGGTCGGGGTGTCGTGGGTGCGGAACCGGATGTCGCTGGTGGCGTTCGGGTCCTCGGGGATGGGCTCGGCCGATCGAAAGTCCACCACCTCCGCCGCGGTCGACTCCCAGCTGTAACTGAAGCGCTCGTGCTGGATGCCGCCGTCCAGCCCGACGTAGGTCTCGATGCTGGCGGGCCCCCCGTCCGGGATGTGCGGGTACAGCCGGATCTCCTGGTTCAGCGGCAGCACCGCACCCTGCAGGGGACCGCCGTCGGGCAAGGTGACGTCGAGCAGCTCCGGGTTGTGGTTCAGCGGCCCGGAGAAGCGCACCGCGAGCCGGTAGATGCCCCGCTCCCGGTTCGAGGGGTCGTTCCCCGCGTCCGGCCTCACCAGCTCGTACCCGATGGTGATCTGCGCCACGCCCGGCTCACCGACGTTGATCCCGCCGTCGATCGTACCGGCGGCGCCGAAGGCGGCCTGGAGGAACGCCTGCACCTCCGGTCGGGAGGCGTCGAGCACCAGGTCGGGCAGGTCCACCCCGTTGCTCCCCGGGCAGTCGAAGTTCACGGCGAACGGGTTTCCGGGGCCGCAGAGCGCGAGCCGGAAGGTCAGTCCGGCATCCGGATACGCGAGCGGCGAGAAGGTGATCGGTGGCGGCAGCCCGCCATCGCGCAGGTCCGCCTCCGGCGGGTCGGCCCGGAGCGCGAGCAGGCGCACCCGGTCGAGCAGCTGGCTCTGCTTCTCGAGGTCCGGACCGCAGCTCACCCCGAGCAGCAGCCCCAGACCACCGACCCCCAGAGCGACCCACCCGTGCCGCATCACCACGTCCCCTTGATGCCCAGGATGGGCACGATCGGAAGGCCCTCGAACTGGGCGCTCTGCGCGTAGTTGTAGCTGTACTGCGTGCCCTCGACGCTCCGGGTGTTGGTCACGTTCTGGATGTCCAGGTAGAGGTCGAGCGACCAGTTGTCGAAGACCCAGATCTTGTCGATCCGCACGTCGAGCTGGGCGAAGTTCGGGAGCCGGTACGAGTTCACCGGTCCGTACAGCGGCACGTAGCTGTCGGTGAGGTCGTCCTTCACCGCCCCCACCACCGGCGTGCGTGGATTGCCGGTGGCGTAGCGGAACCGGCCGCCGATCTCCCATCCCGCGCCGAGCTTGTAGCTGGCAATGGCGGTGAGCACGTGCGTCTGGTCGAAGTCGAACAGCCTCCAGGTCGCGCCCGGGCGGTCGATGCGCTCGCTCTTGGAGAAGGTGTAGGCGATCCACCCGAACAGCCGCTTGGTCAACGCCTGCCGGAAGAGCACCTCGAACCCGTAGATGCGGCCCCGGCCCTCGTTGACCAGGTTTTGGGGAACCAGCTGCCCATTCCGCTCGATGAGCGCGCTGGTGCTGACCGGCATGTCCCAGAGCCGGTTGTAGAAGCCCTCGAGGCTCAGGAAGAGGTCGGGGCGGATGTTCCACTCCACGCCCAGGCTGGTCTGCAGCGCATAGTGGCTCCCCAGGTCCGGGTTGCCGAACACCGGGTCCGCCTCGCCGGCCTGGAGCGAAGGCGGGGCGTGGTAGAGCCCGACACCGGCCTTGAGCGTCACCTCGGGCGCCACGGTCCAGCGCACCGCCAGCCGCGGGTCCGCCGTCAGGAGCGGCCTCTGCTGGAGCCGGATGGTGACGACGTCCAGCCGCACGCCCGGGACGAGGAGCAGGTTGGGGAAGGGACGTAGCCGCAGCTCGGTCCACAGCCCGAGCTGGCTCTGCCAGAACGGTGAATCGGCGTAGAGCAGCTGGCGGGTGGGCCCGAAGTAGGAGGGCTCGCCCTCGCGCGGCGCCTGACCGAGCACGGCGCGGATCGTCCCATGGGTGTACGTCCAGTCCACGCCCACCGCGGGGGTGATCCCTTCGGCGAGCCGCAGCTCGGCGGTGCTCCGCAGCGCCCAGGTGCTCACGCCGAGCGTGAGTCCGCGCTCTCCGCCGATGTTGAGGTCCACCTCGGTCCGATCGAAGCCGCCGATGCTGTCCACCCGCCACGCTCCGTCGACGAAGGTGTGCCGCAGCCGGAACTGGTTGAACCCGGTCTCGTTCTTGAAGTCGCGGCCGAGGGTGGGATCACCCGCGAGGGAGCTCTTGGTGATGAGCTCCAGCGCGTCCTGGCTGTGGAGCCCGAGCAGCTGAAAGGTGTTCTTCCCGTTCGGCTTCCAGGTCAGCTTGAGCTGCGCGTCGTCGTACCGGGGCGCGACGGTGAAGCTCGGCGAGTCCTCCTTGAGGAACAGCGGCAGGATGAGGTCGATGTACGAGCGCCGGTACGCTGCGGCGATGCTCAGGGTGTCGGTGATCGGCGTCTCGAGGACGACGTTGGCGTTGTAGGCGTTGACCTCGAGCACCCCGTGGAACCCGTCGGTCTTCGGATTCCGGCTCTTCACGTCCACCACTCCGCCCACCACGCCGCCGTAGTAGGTGGAGAAGTTGCCCGGCAGGTAGTCCACCGACTCGAGCAGCTCGCTGTTGTACACCGCGGTCAGCCCTCCGAAGTGGAAGAGCAGGGGGATGCGCTCGCCGTCGAGGAAGATGCCCGAGTCACGCGGGCTGGTGCCGCGGATGACGATCAGTCCGCCGTTCAGCGGGGGCCGGGCCACCCCCGGGAGGTTCTGGATGACCTTCAGCGCGTCGCCAGTGGTGCCGGGGATCCGCTGGATCTCCTGGAGCGAGATGGTGGTCTGGCTGACCTCCTTCTTCTCGCGCGCGCCCCGCACCACCGTCTCGTAAGGGGAGAAGAAGGTGCGGAGCACGTGGTAGGTGGCCTGCGTCTGCTGCCCGGGATCGATGCGCTCGGTGGTCTCGAAGCGCTGGAACTCGCTGGCGGTGATGACCACCTGCACGTTGCCCGGGGGCAGGTCGCGAAACGCGAACTGCCCGCGCTCGTCGGTGACGGCGCTCATCCCCAGCGCGGGGAGCGCCACCTCGGCCCCGGCGAGCGGCCTCCGGTTGCCGCGCTCGAGGACGCGGCCGGTGAAGTTCACCGGCCCCTCCTGCTTGACCTGGGCCTGCGGGGCCCGCAGCACGAAGTCGTAGGCGTAGGTGATGCGCACCGCGCTCGGCTTGCCGTCGATCTCCGCGGGCGTGAAGCGGAACTGGCGGATCGCCGCGAGCGCCGCCTCGTCGAAGCCGTGCCCGGCGGGCTCCACGACCTCGGCGCGGGTCACCTCCCCCGTCGCCGAGATGTCGATGCTCAGCAGGACCCGCCCCTCGAGCTTCTGGGCCTCCGCCTCGGGTGGGTAGGCCGCCTCGACGAAGCGCTCCACCGCGGGGGGTCTGGTCAGCAACGGCTCCGGGGGCTTCGCCGCCTCGCCGGCAGGGGCAGGGGCAGGGGCGGGCTCGCCCGGCGGTGGAGGCGTCTGGGCGAGCGCCAGCGCCGGAGCACAGACCAGCGCTGTCACCCACCAGGCCCGGGGCCGCCTCGACACGCTCACCCTCTCCCGCGCGCGGAACCCTCGGGCCCCGGGCGCCTTGGCGGACAGGTGATGCCCGCTCCGACCCGCCCAGGCAACGAGAACCGGTGCGAGGAGTCGGGATTCCCTCTTCAGGGCGAGGTCGGCCGGGGAGCGCCTGGCGTTTCCGACTCCGACACCAGCAGGACGCGCCCCCCGAGCGACGGCCCGGCCGGGCTGAACGGTGCTCCCGTGCCCGGATGGTATGCGGCCTGGAACCGCAGCCCCACGCTCTCCATCAACCGCACCAGCTCGGTGATGGTGTACACCCGGACGGAGGCTGACTTCTGGCCCGAGCCGCGGGGACCCGCCCAGAACCAGGTGGTCTCGACCCTGCCGGCGACCGGATCGAACCGGGGCTGCTCGAGCAGCAGCGTCCCGTCGGGCAGACGATGCGCGGGGGTCGACTCCCGGGAGAGCCGCGCGGCCAGGACGTCGCGGTGATTCGTGTCCACGACCACCTTCCCCCCGGGCCTCACCGCGGCGGCGAGGGTCCCGAGGATGGCCGCGTCGTCGGCCTCGGTGCCGTACCCCAGCGAGCTGAACAGGCTCAGGGCGACGTCGAACCCCGAGTCCGCCAGCGGCGCTCGCAGGTCCTGCCGGAGGAAACGGAGCCGCGCGGCATCGAGGTCACCGCGCCGGCGTTCCGCCTCTGCCAGGAGCGGAGCAGATTGGTCCACCCCGAGGACGCGCGCACCCAGCCGGGCGAGCGGGAGGCTCACCCGCCCGTACCCGCAGCCGGCGTCGAGCACCCGGCACCCCTCGGAGAGGCCGAGGATTCGCCACAGCGCCGCGGCCAGCTCCTCCCCGGGTCCCGACACCTCGGCCCACAGGCGCAGGTAGTCCTCGTCGAAGAACTGCTCCCACCAGGGGCCGACGCTGGTCATGGCCAGCGGCCGCCGGGACTCACTTCAGACGGGAGAGGAGCAGCTTGCGCTGGAGCTGGAGCGTCTCCGGCGCGGTCTTGCCCAGCATCTCGAAGAACTCGCCCTCGTCGGTGAGCTCCTTCTTCCACTCGTCGTCGTGGATGGCGGTGGCCTCGTCCACCTTCTCGTGCGGGATGTCCAGCCCCGAGAGGTCCAGGTCACCGGCCTTGGGGACCCAGCCGAAGAAGGTCTCCTGGCCGCCGACGCGGACGTGCGCCCGGTCGACGATCCACTTCAGCACCCGCATGTTCTCGCCGAAGCCCGGCCAGAGGAACTTGCCGTCCTTCCCCTTCCGGAACCAGTTCACCTGGAAGAGCTTGGGCGGGTACGGAATCTTCTTCTGCATGTCCAGCCAGTGCTGGAGGTACTCGCCCATGTTGTACCCGCAGAAGGGGAGCATCGCCATCGGGTCGCGGCGCACGACGCCGACCTTCCCGGTCGCGGCAGCGGTGGTCTCCGAGCCGAGCGTGGCGCCGAGGAACACGCCGTGGGCCCAGTTGAAGCTCTGGAGCACCAGGGGAATGGTGGTCGCCCGGCGCCCGCCGAAGACGATCGCGCTGATCGGCACGCCCTCGGGGTCGTTGACGTGCTTGCTCAGCACCGGGTTGTTGGTCATCGGCGCGGTGAAGCGCGAGTTGGGGTGGGCGGCCTTCTCGGTCGAACCCTTCTTCCAGGGCCGCCCCTGCCAGTCGGTGAGCTCGTCGGGGACCTCGCCGTCGATCCCCTCCCACCACACGTCACCGTCCTTGGTCATCGCGACGTTGGTGAAGATGGTGTCCCGGGCGATGGTCTTCATCGCGTTCGGGTTGGAGGCGAAGTTGGTGCCGGGCGCGACGCCGAAGTATCCGTTCTCCGGGTTGACCGCCCACAGCCGGCCGTCCTTGCCGACCCGCATCCAGGCGATGTCGTCGCCCACGGTCCAGACCTTCCACCCCGCGAACCGCCTGGGGGGAATCATCATCGCGAAGTTGGTCTTCCCGCAGGCCGAGGGGAACGCACCGGTCACGTAGGTCATCTGACCGTCGGGGCTCTCGACGCCGAGGATCAGCATGTGCTCGGCGAACCAGCCCTCGTCCTTGCCCAGCCAGCTGCCGATGCGGAGGGCGAGGCACTTCTTGCCCAGCAGCGCGTTGCCGCCGTAGCCGGAGCCGAAGCTCCAGATGGTGTTGTCCTCGGGGAAATGACAGATGTACCGGCGCTCGGGGTTGAGATCGCCCGGTGCAGTGCAGGCCCCGGTTGAAGTCGTTGGAGTCGCCGAGCATGTCCAGCGCGGCCTTCCCCATGCGGGTCATGATCCGCATGTTGAGGACGACGTAGACGCTGTCGGTGATCTCGATGCCCACCTTCGAGATCGGCGAGCCGATCGGCCCCATGACATACGGGATGACGTACAGGGTCCGGCCCTTCATCGAGCCGTCGAAGAGCTTGGTCAGCTTCCCGTAGGCCTCGTCGGGAGGCATCCAGTTGTTGGTCGGCCCCGCGGCCTCCTTGGTCCTGGTGCAGATGAAGGTGAGGTGCTCCACCCGCGCCACGTCGTTGGGGTTCGAGCGGTGGAGGTAGCAGCCTGGCCGCTTCTGCGGATTGAGTGGGATCAGCACTCCGGTGTCGACCGCATGCTTCGTGAGGCGCTCCTTCTCGGCCTCCGACCCGTCGCACCACACGACGCGGTCCGGCTGGACGAGCGCGGCGCAATCGCGCACCCAGTCGAGCAGAGCCTTGTTCCGAGTCAGCGTCGTCGCGCTCCCGTCAATCTGGCTCGCCATCAGTTCATCTCCCAAACGAATCCGTCCGGAGGGCCGTGTCTAATACATGCTCCGGGGGGTTGTGCCCGAATGTGTCGCTGAACCAGGGCGGCGCATCGGGTGAAGCACCTTGTGCGCTCATCCGGTGGATAAGCAAGGCCTGCGCGTGCTGACGCGGCGCGAAAGCGCAGCGCATCGAACGCGGCCCGGGCTCGGCGGGCGAGCGCCGCAGGAGCAACGTGGCGTGCTCGGCCCTCGATGCCTCGGCAAGGCGCCCGGCGCGGTGTCAGACACCTCTGTCGAGACACCTCTGTCGAGACACCTCTGTCGACCGGTGCACGCGACCTGCTGGCCTGCTTCTGTGCCCTGCTCGTCACCGCCAGTCATCGAGCGGGGGTCTGTCCCGGCGTGCCCTTCGCACGAGCTCCTCCGGATCACGCGATTGTCGCCTCGGGACCCGCGCGCGTGGTGTGCGTGCGGGTGTGCCGGGCGGGGCCGTCAGGTGGGGACTGCTAACATCCGCCGCCCCGATGGCTCTCCCTGCCGTGTCCTCCGGTTCCGAGACCCTGACCTACACCCGTGACCACTCGAAGCGCCGCGCGCTGATCGGCTCGATCATCACCGGCACCACCATCGAGTGGTACGACTTCTACCTCTTCGGGACGCTGGGGGCGGTCATCGGGCCGCACTTCTTCCCGACCAGCAATGCCATCGTGGGGTGGCTCACCTGGCTCGCGACCTATGCCACCGGCTTTCTCATTCGACCTGTCGGGGCCGTGTACTTCGGACGGATGGGAGATCTCCGGGGGAGGAAGAGCGCCTTCCTCGCGACCCTGCTCCTGATGGGCGGAGCGACCACGGCCATCGGCCTGCTGCCAGGTTACGCGAAGATCGGGTGGGTTGCTCCGGCGCTGCTGGTCTTGATGAGACTGTTGCAGGGATTCGCTCTCGGCGGCGAATACGGCGGCGCGGTCATCTACGTGGCCGAGAACGTCCCGGACGGCGAGCGCGGCTACTACACCAGCTACGTGCAAGTCACGGCAACGCTCGGGCTGTTCATCTCCATGCTCGTGCTCATGGCGGTCCGGACCTTCCTCGGTCCGGCGGAGTTCGCGGCCCGGGGATGGCGGCTTCCGTTCGTCTTCTCGCTGTTCCTGCTCGGCATCGCGGGCTGGGTTCGATCCCAGCTGGCCGAGTCCCCGCTCTGGGAACGGCTCCGGCGCGAGAACCGACTGGCGCGCGAACCACTGGTCGAGGCGGGACGGAACTGGAAGAAGCTGGCCCTGGCCCTCTTCGCCGCCACCGCCGGTCAGGGCGTCATTTGGTACACCGCCCAGTTCTTCTCGCTGCAGTTCATGACCAAGATGATCGGGGTCCCATTGGAGAAGGCCACGCTCATCCTCGCGGTGGCGCTCCTGTGCGGAATGCCGTTCTTCGTGGTCTTCGGCGCGCTGTCCGACGTCATCGGCCGCAAGCGGCTCATCGTGGTGGGCAATCTGCTCGCGGCGATCGGGTTCTTCCCCATCTACGTCGCGATGCAGAAGGTCTCCCATCCGCTGAACGAGGTGGCGATGACCGCCCTGCTCTTCGTCCAGCTGCTCCTGGTCACGATGACCTACGGGCCGATCGCCGCCTTCCTGGTCGAGCTCTTCCCGGCCCGCTCGCGGTACGTCTCGCTCTCCATCCCGTACCACCTGGGCAACGGCATCTTCGGCGGGCTCACCGGGTACCTCGCCACGAGGATCGCGGTGGGCGCGAACAACATGTTCGTCGGGCTGGCGTTCCCTTGTACCGTGGCGCTGATCACCGCCGTGCTCGGAGCGCTCTTCCTGCCCGAGACGTCGAGGACCCGCATCTGGGCCGAAGTGCGCCAGCACGCGGGTTCCGGAACCGGTCCGTACCCGACCCGCGAGCCCACCGGCCCGCACGTGCGTCCTCCGAGCGGCGTCCACCTCGTCCCGCCGGAAGCCTGAGGAGGCGCCTCCCCGGCGTTCAGTGAATCGCCGCGCGGATCGGCAGGCGGCGGACGAGCTCCGCCTCCGCCGCGAGGAGCTGCTCCAGCCGGACCGGCACTGCCTCCCCGTGCACCCGCGAGGCCAGGCGCAGGAACAGCGTCTGGTGACCGTCCTCGCTCCGCGCGAGCTCGCCGTAGAACCGGCGCAGGTCGGCGTCGGGGAGCCCCTCGGCGAGCAGCCCTAGGCGCTCGCAGCTCCGGGCCTCGATGATCGCGGCGACCAGGAACCGGTCCAGCTGCCGCTGGGCCGCGGGCGTCCGAACCAGGTCTTGAAGACCCTGGGCGTACGGATCTCCGGGGTCACGGCCGAGCGCCAGGCCCCGCCGCTCGAGCAGCTGGAGCACCCGCGCCAGGTGACTGCTCTCCTCCCGCGCCAGCCGCGCCATCTGCCCGGGCAGCCCCGGTACCTCGGGGTAGACCTGCAGCAACGACAGCGCGTTCGCCGCCGCCTTCTTCTCGCAGTGGGCGTGGTCGATCAGCACCTGGTCGAGGTGCCTGAGCGCCTGCCGGAGCCAGCGCGGATCCGTCTCGCAGCGGAGCGTGACGCGGGCGCCGTCGGCCGGAATCCGGGAGCTCATCGCCCGGGGGTCCTACCGCGCCCCGGGTCCGGCCGTCACCAGGGAGGGCCTCAGCGGAACAGGATCCGCTGGACGTGGTCCGGGTCCACCGGCACCGGCGCCCGCGGGAGCCGATCCAGCGCGAACCCGGACACCAGCGACTCGAGCGAGACGGGCCCTCCGTCGCCCAGCCCTGCCCATCCGGCGAGCAGACCGATGAGGCGCCCGGGGGCCACGCCCCGTTCCCGCAGCTCGCGGAGGCTCGGCGTCCCGGCGCGCTTCGCGAGCCGCTTGCCATCCGGGCCGAGGAGCAGCGGGACGTGCGCGTACGCCGGTACCGGAAGCCCGAGCGCCTGGCAAAGCTGCACCTGCCGCGGGGTGGAGGCGAGCAGGTCGTCGCCGCGGAGCACGTGGGTGATGCCCATTGCGGCGTCGTCGACCACCACCGCCAGCTGGTAGCTGGGGACCCCGTCGTTCCGGAGAACCACGAAGTCGCCCACCTCCTGCGCCACGTCCTGGACGAAGCTCCCGTGGAGCAGGTCGTGCACCTCGGTCGGTCCCTCATGCGGGCGGAAGCGCCATGCCGGGGGACGTCGTCGGGCCCGCTCGGCGCTCTCCTCCGCGGCGAGGCCCAGGCAGGTGCCCGGATAGCGTGGTCCCTCGTCGGCCGGGCCGTGGGGGGCGGCGACCGCGCGGGCAATCTCGCTCCGCGTGCAGTGACAGGGGTAGACCCGCCCGGCGGCCAGGAGCCGGTCGAGGGCACCCCGGTAGAGGGCCAGCCGCTCGCTCTGCCGGACGGGAGTGCCGTCGAAGCCGAGCCCGAGCCAGTGCAGGTCGGCGAGGAGCGCCTCGGTGAGCTCGGGTCGCGACCGTGCCGTGTCCAGGTCCTCGATGCGCAGGAGGAATTCCCCGCCCCGGGAGCGGGCCCACAGCCAGCCGAGCACCGCCGCCCAGGCATTGCCGAGGTGGAGCCGCCCGGTGGGACTCGGGGCGAACCGGCCGCGATGGGTCGCCGTCACGCTATGGGAAGACGTGCCACACCCCCCCTGTGACCCGCAATCCCGACCTTTGCTAAGAGCCCGGCGCTCGATGCGGTTCCTCCACTTCTCCGACGTCCACGTCACCGCCGACTACCGGCAGAAGGGACTGCTGCGGCTCGGATGGCGCCGGTGGCTCGCCCTGGGGGAGCTGACGTTCGGCGGCCGGGCCCGGGCCTTCGCCCGCGCGCCACAGACCATCCGCCGCATCCTCCAGGACGCCACCACCCTCGAGGTGGACCACGCCATCCTCTCCGGAGACCTGACCGCCTACGCGCTGCCCGAGGAGTTCCAGGGGGCGCGGGAAGCCCTGGGCGAGTGGGCGGATGAGCCGCGCCGCTTCACGGTCATCCCCGGGAACCACGACCGGTACACCCCGGGCGCCCACCGCACCCGCCGCTTCGAGCAGAGCTTCGGGAACCTCCTGGTCTCCGACCTGCCCGACGTGGCGGTCGAGGAGGGCTTCCCGTTCGTGCGGCTCCTCGGCGAGCACGACGCGGTGATTGGGCTGCAGTCGGCCCGGGTGCCGTACTTCCCCGGGCTCTCGTACGGCATCGTGGGCCGGAGGCAGCGGGAAGCGCTGGCGGCGCTCGTTCGTCGCCCCGAGCTCGCCGGCCGCGCGGTGCTGGTGGTCGTCCACCACGCCCCCTTCGGACAGCTGGGCAAACCCGACCGGTTGCTCCACGGCCTGGTCGACGCCCCGGCCCTCCTGGCGCTGCTCCCGGGCGAGCGGTTCGCGCTGCTTCACGGGCACATCCACCAGCGGTACCACTTTCCCGCCACCGAGCACCGGCCTCACATCTTCGGCGCGGGCTCGTCGACCGAGGCGGGGCACGAGGGCTACTGGCTCATCGAGACCTCGGGCGGGCGCATCGCCCACTGCGAGAAGCGAAGCCTCGCCGCCTGACCGGCCCCCCTCGCAGCGAGCGCCGGCACGGGATCGCTCCAGAGGCCCGGGAAGCGCCCACGGGCGGCGCAGAGCGAGGGCGCGGTGACGAGGCGACCGGGTGAGCGACGGGCGGGTGTCCCGGCCCATCAGCCCGCGGCGGCCGAGACCGGCGCTCCCGCGCGCGGCGGCGCGATGCTCTCCGCCAGCGCGAGCGACTCGCGCACGCAGTCGGCGATCCCCGGTCCGCGGAAGGCGTTCCCGGCGAGGAGCAGCCGCGGATGGCTCCGCAAGGTGGTGGCGATCGCATCCATCCGGGCCTGGTGCCCGACCTCGTACTGCGGAATCGCCTGCGGCCAGCGCACGATTCTCACCAGATCTGGTGGCCGGGTGACGTGGAGCATCGTCGCGAGCTCGGCGCGGACCAGCTCCACCAGCTCCGGGTCGGGCAGCGCCGCCCACTCGGCCCCGTGCGCCCCGCCGACGAGCGTGGTGAGCAACGTTCCGCCGCCGGGTGCGCGGAACGGGTAGGCCGAGGAGACGAAGATCACTCCCAGGACCCGCCGTCGCTCGCGCGCCGGCACCAGCACCCCGAAGCCCTGCGGGTCCGGGTCGAGCGCGGGGCGCCAACCGAAGTGCACCACCGAGACCGGCACCGAGTGGATTGCCTCCAGCGCGGTGGCGATGCTCGCGTCCAGTGGCCGCAGGAGCTCGGCCGAGACCCGCGGCGGGACGGCGAGGACGACGCGCTCGAACCGCTCCGCGCCACCGTCCCAGCGGACCTGCCAGCCTCCGGCCGCAGGCTCCAGCGCCTGGATCCTCACTCCGAGCCGGACCGCGTCTCCCAGCGCGGCACCGAGCGCCCGCGGCAGCGTCTCCAGTCCCCCGTCGAAGGAGGCGAGTCGCGGAGCCGCCGTCCGCGGTCCACCGCGGCGCATGGCCCGGGCCGCGAGGAGCAGGCTCCGGTGGCCGCGCTCCATCTCGTGCAGGCGGGGGAAGGCCGCGCGCACGCTCAGCCGTTCGGAGTCACCGGCGAAGATGCCGGTCTGCACCGCGTCGAGCAGCGTCTCGGTGACGTGGCGACCGAGGTGTCTCCGGCCGAACTGGGCCAGGCTCTCGTCCACTCCGTGCGGTCCGCGACGGCTGAATGGCTCGAGGAGCAGTCGCAGCTTGGCCCACCAGGGGACGATGCTCGAGACGAGGAGCTGGGGCGGCTTCGTGGGGAGGAACCGGAGCTTGCCCCGGACGAAGAGCGCGCGACGCTCGGCCGCGGCCGAGGCTGGCCGCAGCTGCTCGGCGATCCCCAGACGCTCCGCGACCCGGGCCACCGCTCCTTCCCGGTCGAGCAATCCGTTCGGGCCTGCCTCGAGCACGAACCCATCGTCGAGCCAGGAGCGGATCTGTCCGCCGACGCGGTCGGAGGCCTCGAGCACCGTCACCGCGGTGCCGCGGTCGCGCAGCGCCCAGGCGAGCGTCAGGCCCGAGATACCAGCTCCGACCACGGCGGTGCGCAGGTGTGGCACGGCACGTTCCTACTCCATCGCCCGGGGAGGGGCGCGCTTTCCCTCGCGGGCCGGATGGGCGGTGCTTATCTCACCCGCATGCGCTTCGTCGTCACCGGTGCCAACCGGGGGATCGGGCTGGAGTTCGTCAAGCAATTGACAGCGCGAGGCGAGGAGGTCGACGCGACCGCCCGCGACCCCGAGGACGCCTCCGAGCTGCGTGCCCTGGTGCAGCCGGGCGCCCGCCTCCGGGTCCACCGGCTCGACGTGGCGGACGACGCGAGCGTCGCCGCATTCGCCGAGCAGCTGCCGCCGGGCCCGGTGGACGTGTTGATCAACAATGCCGGGGTCTCGGGGGTGAAGGGCGGGGAGCCAATCGATCCCGCCGACATCCTCCGCGTCTTCAACGTGAACGCGGTGGGCTCGCTCCGGGTGGTGCGCGCGCTCCTGCCTCGGCTGCGCGCAGGCAGGGGCAAGAAGATCGCCAACCTCACCAGCGTGCTGGGCAGCATCAGCGAGGCCACCGGCGGGCGCTACGCCTACCGGATGAGCAAGGCGGCGCTGAACATGGCCACCCGGCTGCTGGCGGAGGATCTGCGCGGCGAGGGATTCCGCGCCGTGGCGCTGCATCCGGGCTGGGTGCAGACCCGCATGGGCGGAAGCGCCGCGCCGGTGCCGCCCGAGCAGTCCGTCCGCGGGCTGCTCCGCATCATCGACGGCCTCACTGCCGAGCAGAGCGGTCGCACCTTCGACTTCCAGGGACGGGAGATTCCCTGGTGACGCCGCGCCTCCGGGCTCAGCCCCCCGCACCAGGGGGACGCCTGCGGAGCGGCGCAGGGGCGCCGCGCGTCCAGGCTCAGGGGTAGAGCCGCTCCTCCGTCCACGGCGCTTCGCGCGACACACGGCGGAACAGGTGCCGGTCGTGCAGGCGGAACGGGCCGGACTTCCAGAACTCGATGCGGTCCGGCTCCAGCCGGAATCCGGACCAGTTCCGGGGGCGGGGAACCTCGCGCCCGGCGTACCGGGCCTCCACCTCCGCCACCGCCGCCTCGAGGACCGCGCGGCTGGCCAGCGGCTCGCTCTGTCTCGAGGCCCAGGCGCCGATCTGGCTCCCGCGCGGGCGGGTGGCGAAGTACGCATCGGCCTCCTCGTCCGAGACCTGCGTCGCCCGGCCCTCGATCCGCACCTGCCGCTCCAGGGGCTTCCAGTGGAAGCTGAGCGCGGCCCAGGGATTGGCCCGCAGCTCGCGGAACTTCCGCGAGTCGAGGTTGCCGTAGAACACGAAGCCCTCGCGGTCGAAGCCCTTGAGGAGCACCACCCGCGCGCTGGGTCGTCCCCCCGGTCCCACCGTGGAGAGCACCATGGCGTTGGGGTCCACCGGGACCGCGGCCTCGGCCTCACGGAACCACTCCTCGAATTGCTGAAACGGGTCCGTCATGCGGCCCTCCATACCAGAGGCGGGCCGCACTCGGGCGTTGACGGCTTTCCAGCAGCGGGCATGGTGGGCCGATGAAGATTCTCTACGTCGCCTCCGAGGCCGCGCCCTACAGCAAGTCGGGCGGCCTGGGCGACGTGGCGCACGCGCTGCCGCGCGCGCTGTCGGCGAGAGGGCACCAGGTCCGGGTGGTGACGCCGCTCTATGCCTCGGCCCGGGTGACCAACGCCGAGGACTCCGGACGCTCCATCCGGTTGCGCTTCCCCTTCGGCGAGCAGCGCGCCGCGATCCGGCTGGCCCGTCCGGCCCCCCGCCACGAGGTCTGGTTCCTGGACCATCCGGGATTCTTCGCTCGCCCCGGTCTCTACGGCGACTCGAGCGGGGAGTACGGCGACAACCACCGGCGCTTCGCCTTCCTCTCGGTGGGTGCGCTCGCCGCGGCGCAGGTGATGCAGTTCGCGCCGGACGTGGTGCACCTCAACGACTGGCAGACTGGGCTCGCCGCGCTGGCGCTGGCGCGCGGGTTCCGCGGCACCGCGGTGGGAGAGGCGAGCAGCCTCTTCACCATCCACAACCTCGCCTACCAGGGGCTGTTCCCCAAGGAGGTGATGGGGGACCTGGGTCTGCCCTGGGATGTCTTCACCCCCTCGGGCCTCGAGTTCTACGACCAGGCGAACTTCATGAAGGCCGGCCTGGCCTTCGCCGACGCGCTGAGCACGGTGAGCCCCACCTACGCCCAGGAGATCCAGACCGAGGGTTACGGCTGCATGCTGGAGGGGACGCTCCGGGCGCGGGCCCACGATCTGCACGGCATCCTCAACGGCATCGACGTGCACGAGTGGGACCCGCGGGCCGACCCGTACCTCCCCGCGCCCTTCGACGTGGACGACCTGTCGGGGAAGGCGGTCTGCAAGGCCGAGCTGCGGCATCGCTTCGGGTTGCCGGATCCGGACTACGTCTCCAGTGCGCCGCTGTTCGGCGTCATCACCCGGCTCACCGGGCAGAAGGGCATCTCGCTGCTGCTGGAGGCGATTCCCACCTTGCTCGACCGCGGGGCCGAGGTGGTGGTGCTCGGCAACGGCGAGCGATGGTACGAGGACGGGCTGCGGGCGCTGGCCGCGGCTCGCCCCGACGGGTTTCGCGCCTTCATCGGCTTCGACCCCTCGCTCTCCCACCTGGTGGAGGGCGGGGCGGACTTCTTCCTGATGCCCTCGCTCTACGAGCCCTGCGGGCTGAACCAGATGTACTCGCTGCGGTACGGGACGGTGCCGGTGGTGCGGGCCACCGGGGGCCTCGAGGACACGGTGCGGGACGCGGACCTCCCTGGCGGCACCGGCTTCAAGTTCGGCGACTTCGACGTGGGTGGGCTGCTCTGGGCGAGCGGTCGAGCGATGGACTGGTGGTGGCATCGGCGTGACGCGCTCGATGCGCTGCGGTTGCGCGGGATGGCCCAGGACTGGTCATGGGAGAGCTCGGCCGCGGCCTATGAACAGCTGTACGCCTCGCTCCCCGGCTGATACGACCCCGGGCCGGCATGAGCAGTGCGGACGCGTTCTGGCAGGGCCCGAGGTTGACCCGTTCGGATTCCCTGGTGTTCCTCGGCGCGACCGGAGATCTGGCGTACAAGAAGATCTTCCCCGCGCTCCAGTCGATGGTGGAGCGGGGCACGCTCGATTGCCCGGTCATCGGGGTGGCCAAGGCCGGCTGGATTCTGGAGCAGCTGAAGGCGCGGGCGCACGAGAGCGTCCAGAAGCATGGGCCCGGGGTGCGCGAGCCGGCCTTCTCCAAGCTCATGGGGCAGCTTCGGTACGTGGACGGTGACTATGGCGACCCGGCGACGTTCACCCAGCTGAAGTCGCTGCTCGGCGGCACGTGTGCGGCCACCCACTACCTGGCCATCCCGCCCACGCTGTTCGCCACGGTGGTGGAGGCGCTGAGCCGCTCCAGCTGTGCCACCGGCGCACGGGTGGTCGTGGAGAAGCCGTTCGGGCGAGATCTCAAGTCGGCGGAGGAGCTGAACCGCATCCTTCACCAGGTGTTTCCCGAGCAGTCGGTGTTCCGCATCGACCACTACCTGGGCAAGGAGGCGGTGGAGAACCTCCTCTTCTTCCGCTTCTCCAACACCTTCCTCGAGCCGATCTGGAACCGGAACTACGTGGAGAGCGTCCAGATCACCATGGCCGAGAGCTTCGGGGTGGAGGGGCGGGGGAAGTTCTACGAGGAGACCGGGTGCATCCGGGACGTGGTGCAGAACCATCTGCTCCAGGTCATCGGCTTCCTGGCGATGGAGCCGCCGTCGGACCTGTACTGGGAATCGGTCCGGAACGAGGTGGCGGACGTGTTCCGGGCCATTCCCCCCATCCAGCCCCAGGACGTGGTCCGGGGGCAATTCGTGGGCTACCGGCAGGAGCCCGGGGTGGCGCCCAACTCGCAGGTGGAGACCTACGCCGCGGTCCGGCTGCAAGTCTCCTCGTGGCGGTGGGACGGAGTGCCGTTCCTCATCCGCTCGGGGAAGCGCATGCCGGTGACCGCCACCGAGGTGACGGTGAAGCTGCGTCGGCCGCCGCTGCGCAAGCTCACCCGGCGCGACGCGAACACCTTCCGCTTCCGGCTCGGGCCGGACATGAAGCTTTCCCTGAGCGCGCGGGTGAAGAAGCCGGGCCCAGAGCTGGTGGGCGAGACGGTGGAGCTGGCGGCGGTGAAGCAGCAGAGCAGCGACGAGGCGGACGCCTACGAGCGGCTGCTCACCGATGCGATGAACGGGGACGCGACGTTGTTCGTCCGCCAGGACGCGGTCGAGGCGGCGTGGGCCATCGTCGAGCCGGTCCTGGGGAGCGTCACTCCGCTGCACTTCTACGAGCCGGGCAGCTGGGGTCCGCGCGACGCCGAGCGTCTGGCGGCGGACCTCGGCGGCTGGGACGACCCGGTGGTGAGCGCGTCGGCGCCGACCGGCCCGGCGGCGGACGCCGGCGAGCGAGCGGGCCCCTAGTACCCGGCGGTCCGATCTGGAACCGAGGCGATCATCGCCCCGGTGAACACCACCCCACCGGCGTTGGCGGCGGCGAGCAGGAAGCCCCACCACACCGGGTAGAACATCTCCGACGCCGGGGCGAAGAAGGGCGTGATGAGTCCCGCGACGAAGCCGCCGAAGAGCCCCAGGCCCGTCGAGGCGAACATGGAGAGGGGCACCGTCCGGGCGCCGAGGATTCGCCAGAGTGGGTGGAGGAGGATCGGGCCGAGCAGCCCGATGACCGTCCCGATGGCGGTGAAGAGAAACGCCCCGATGCCAGACACCAGATGCGGCGTGAAGACCATCGCTCTCCCTCTGAGGTGGCGCGCACAATGCGTCGGTCCGGGCCGGATTTCCACAGGATCCGTCCGGGACCCGGTCGGCGCGGTACACTCCGGCCCGTGCCGCTGGAGCGGGAGCTCGGAGGCTACGAGATCGTCGGCCGGCTCGCGGTGGGCGGGATGGCCGAGGTGTACCAGGCCCGTCCGCTCGCCTCGACGACCCCGGCGGCGGGCGAGGGGCCCGAGGTGGTCCTCAAGCGGCTCCTCCCGACGTACCGCAACGACGGCGCGCACGTGAAGCACTTCATCGACGAGGCGAAGATCGCCGTCCGCCTCCAGCACCGACATGTGGTGAGGACCTTCCGCTGCTTCAAGTCGGGTGCGGACTACCTGATGGTGCAGGAGCTCGTCCCCGGACGGACGCTGGGCTACTTCCTCGAGCTGCTGATCCAGGCGGGAACGCCGATGCCCCTGCCGGCGGCGAACTACATCGGGTGGTGCCTGCTCGACGCGCTCTCGTATCTGCATGGGGGCATCGGCGCGACCCCGTCCGTCCCGCTGATGCACCGGGACGTGAATCCCTCCAACGTGCTGCTCTCGGTGAGCGGCGACGTGAAGCTGACCGACTTCGGAATTGCCGAGTTCGATGGCTTCCCGCGGGCCGACCCGGGGACGCTGCGCGGAACCGTCGCCTACATGAGCCCCGAGCAGGTGGTGGGGGAGATGATCGACGTCCGGAGCGACCTCTACTCCGTGGGGGTGATCCTCTGGGAGCTCATCGCCAACCAGCGCCTGTTCCCGCAGGCCAACGACCTCGATCTGGTGGTGCGGGTCCGCGACGCCCAGGTTCCACTGCTCGAATTGGTCCGCCCGGGAACCCCCGAGTACCTCGCCCGGGTGGTGCGCCAGGCCACGTTCGCCGACCGCGACCGGCGCTTCCAGAGCGCGCCCGAGTTCGTCCGCGCGCTCCAGCTCGTGGCCCAGCGTAACGGCTGGCCGCTCACCGTCGAGGCACTCAACCCACTCCTCGGCCGTTAGGCCCGCAGAGGTCTCAGACACCTCTGCAGTGGCGACGGGATGCTCACCGGTGAGGGCAGCGCAACTCGTCTCAGGACGGAGACGTGCTCGGCTGCGTTCCGCCCTCGCGCGCGGTGGCGGCGGGTGCCTTGAGCCGGGTCATCCGCACCCGCCCCAGCCGCGGCCCCTGCTTCGAGGCGATGGTGAACTGCCAGCCGTCGTAGGTGAACTTCTCGCCCACCTCCGGGATGCTGCCCGCAAGCGAGCTCAGGTATCCGCCGAGGGTCTCGTACTCGCCTTCGGGCAGGGGAAGCCCGAAGGCATTGGCGAACTCGTCCACCTCGAGCATGGCGTCCACCAGGTAAGAGCCGTCGGGCTGCTGCTCGACGAGCGACTCGTGCTGCTCGAACTCGTCCGCGATGTCGCCGACGATCTCCCGGAGGATGTCCTCCAGCGTCACCACGCCCATGAACCCGCCGTACTCGTCGGTGACCATCGCCATGTGAATGCGGCGCAGCTGCATCTCGCGCAGCAGGTCGCCCACCGGCTTGATCCACGGCACGAACACCGCCGGCCGCACCAGATCTTGAAGGACGATGAGCTCCGGATGCTGCAGCAGCGGGATCAGGTCGCGCGCGTGGAGCACGCCCACGATGTGGTCGATGTCGTCCCGGTAGACCGGGATGCGGCTGTGGTTCTCCTCGGCGAGGATGCGGAGGAGCTCCGTCGGCGCCGTGGAGATCTCCACCGCGATGACCTCGGTCCGCGGGACCATCACGTCCCGGCAGCGCTTGTCCGAGAGCTCGAACACGCTGCGGATCAGCTCGGGCGCGCTGGCGTCCACCTTCTGGTTTGCCGCCTGGGCCGCGAGCATCCGCTCCAGCTCCTCCAGCGGCGGCGGCGGCGGCTCGAAGCGCGCCCGGATGCCGAACGGCCGGAGCAGGAGATTCACCCCGGTGAGGAGCACGCGGGCGAAGGGGCCCAGGATGGCGGACAGCAGCGCGGCCAGCCAGGCGAGGCGGAGCGCCGCGTTCTCCGGATCCGTGCTGGCGATGGCCCGGGCAGTCACGTCTGCCACCGTGGCCAACAGGCCCACGAAGAGCACGCCGGCCAGGGGAGCCGCGAGCGCGCCTGCGAAGCCTCCCAGCCGGGAGACGTCGAACTGCACCATCGCCGGCGGGGCGAGCGCCCCCACCCCGGCCGCCAGGAAGCCGCTGAGCACCATGCCGATGCGCAGCGAGGCGGCCGTCATCTCGCGCTGGGTGCGCAGCCGGAGCACACGCCGACCGGCCCTCCCGTGCTGGGTGGCCAGCTCCTTTGCTTTCAGGTCGGAAACGCCCGAGAGCGCCGACTCCGTCGCGGCCATCAGGGCACGGACGATGAGGAGGGCGACGCACCAGGGCCACAGCGCCCACGACGGCATCTCGGAACCGTTAGCATGCTGGACCCAACTGTGCTGGCAGACACTCTAACCCCGCATTACGACAGGGGTAGACGCCTCCTCGGTCGGCTGATAGAGGCGGCGCCGACGCACGGCGCGGGTCCGCGGCTGTCGCACCGGAGGTGACATGGTTGCACGGGTGTACGTGACGCTGAAGCCGGGGGTCCTGGACCCGGCCGGGAAGGCCGTGGAGGGCAGCCTGCACGCGCTCGGCTTCGGCCAGGTCTCCGGTGTCCGGCTCGGCAAGTACATCGAGCTGCAGCTCCCCGACGGCAACGGCGCGGAGGCCCGTGCCCAGGTGGAGGAGATGTGCCGGAAGCTCCTCGCCAACACGGTGGTGGAGAACTTCCGGGTGGAGATCGGATGAAGGTCGGGATCGTCGTCTTCCCCGGCAGCAACTGCGATGAGGATGCTTTTCACGTGGCGGGGCAGGTCCTCGGGCACGAGCCCCAGATGCTGTGGCACAAGGACCACGACCTCCGCGGGAGCGAGCTGGTCATCCTCCCCGGCGGCTTCAGCTACGGGGACTACCTGCGCTGCGGAGCCATCGCCCGGTTCGCGCCGGTGATGGAGGAGGTCGCCGCCTTCGCCAGGAAGGGGGGTCCGGTCATCGGCATCTGCAACGGCTTCCAGATCCTCACCGAGGCGGGCCTGCTCCCGGGCGCGCTGCTCCAGAACGCCAACCGCCAGTACATCTGCCAGGACGTGGTTCTCCGGGCGGAGAACACCCGGACCCGCTTCACCACCGGCCTGACCCCGGGCGAGGAGCTCAAGATCCCCATCGCCCACGGCGACGGAAACTACTTCATCGACGACGAGGGCCTGAAGCGGCTCGAGGGCGAGGGCCAGGTGGCCTTCCGCTACGTCGGCAACCCCAACGGAAGCCGGGCGGACATCGCCGGCATCGTGAACTCCTCGGGGAACGTGCTGGGCATGATGCCCCACCCCGAGCGGAACGCCGAGCCACTGCTCGGCAATGCCGACGGCCGCCGGGTGCTGGCCTCACTCCTCCACTGACATGGCCCTGAGCAAGGACGTCATCGCGCAGCACGGGCTCAGCGAGTCGGAGTACGCCCGCATCCTCGAGCACCTGGGCCGGGAGCCGAACCTCCTCGAGCTCGGAATCTTCAGTGTTCTGTGGAGCGAGCACTGCTCCTACAAGTCCTCGCGCCGCCACCTCCGCGGCTTTCCGACGACGGGCCCGCGGGTCCTGGTGGGCCCGGGCGAGAACGCCGGTGTGGTGGACCTGGGCGACGGGCTGGCGGCGGCCTTCAAGATGGAGAGCCACAACCACCCGAGCTACATCGAGCCCTACCAGGGCGCGGCGACGGGCGTGGGCGGCATCCTCCGCGACGTCTTCACCATGGGGGCGCGGCCCATCGCCTCGCTGAACTCGCTGCGGTTCGGCGACCCGTCCCATCCGAAGACGGCCTGGCTGCTGGACGGCGTGGTGCGCGGCATCGGCGGCTACGGCAACTGCATCGGCGTGCCGACGGTGGGCGGGGAGGTCGCGTTCGACGAGAGCTACAACGGCAACTGCCTGGTGAACGCCTTCACCGTGGGGGTGCTGGAGTCGAATCGCATCTTCAAGGGTACGGCCTCGGGCGTGGGGAACCCCATCCTCTACGTGGGGAGCAAGACCGGGCGCGACGGCATCCACGGGGCGACCATGGCCTCGGCCGAGTTCGACGAGGACAGCGAGAGCAAGCGCCCCACGGTGCAGGTGGGCGACCCGTTCACCGAGAAGCTGCTGCTCGAGGCCTGTCTTGAGCTGTTCCGGACCGACGCCCTGGTCGGCATCCAGGACATGGGCGCGGCCGGCCTCACCAGCTCGTCGATCGAGATGGCGGGCCGGGCGGGGAGCGGCATCGAGATCGACGTGGCGAAGGTGCCGCGGCGCGAGGAGGGGATGACCCCGTACGAGGTCATGCTCTCCGAGAGCCAGGAGCGGATGCTCATCGTGGCCAAGCGGGGCTGCGAGGACGAGGTGCTCCGCATCTTCCACAAGTGGGACCTGGACGCGGCGGTCATCGGGCGCGTCACCGACGACGGCCGGGTGCGCATCCTCGACAGCGGGAAGGAGGTCGCGAACCTCCCGGTGAGCCCGCTGACCGACGGCGCGCCGCTGTACGACCGGCCGACCCGCCGGCCTGCCGAGCAGGATGCGCTCCAGCAGTTCGATCCGCTCTCGGTGTCTCCGGGTCGCGACCACGGCGAGACACTGCTCGCGCTGCTCGCTCGGCCGACCATCGCCAGCAAGGAGTGGCTCATCCGTCAGTACGACTACACCGTGCGCCTGGGCGCGGTGGTGCGGCCCGGGCCGGCGGATGCGGCAGTGGTGCGCGTCGAGCGGACGAAGAAGGGCCTGGCGCTGGCGGTCGACTGCAACGCCCGCTTCGTCTACCTCGACCCGTTCGAGGGTGCGCGGCTGGCGGTGGCCGAGTGCGCGCGGAACGTGTCCTGCGTGGGCGGCGAGCCGCTGGGCCTGACCGACTGCTTGAACTTCGGCAACCCCGAGCGCCCCGAGATCATGTGGCAGTTCGCCGAGGCGACGCGGGGCATCGCCGCGGCCTGCCGCGAGCTGGGCGTGCCGGTGGTGAGCGGAAACGTGAGCCTCTACAACGAGACGGAAGGGCGGGCGATCCTCCCCACGCCGACCGTCGCGGTGGTGGGTCTCCTTCCCGACGTCAGCGCCACCTGCGCCGGCGTCTTCCGTCGCGCCGGGGACAAGGTGGCGGTGCTCGGCGAGACGCGCGGGCAGCTCGGCGGCTCCGAGTGGCTGCTGATGACCGCGGGGAAGATCGCCGGCCGGCCGCCGACGCTGGATGCCGCGCGGGAGAAGGCGTTGCAGTCGGTGGTCCGGGAGCTGGTCCGGAGCCACAGGGTCGCCTCCGCGCACGACACCAGCGAGGGCGGGCTGGCGGTGGCGCTGGCCGAGTCCTGCATGGCGAATGCGGAGGGGCCGATCGGCGCCCAGGTCACGCTCCCCGTCGGCTCGGTCGCGCCGCACGCGTACCTCTTCGGAGAGGACGCCTCGCGGGTCATCGTCTCCTACGCGCCCGAGCACGAGGCGGACATCGCCGCGGCCTGCAACGCGGCCGGCATCCCGTTCGTCCAGATCGGCACCGTGGGCGGCGACCGTCTGGTCATCTCCGGACTGCTCGACGTGCCGGTCGCCCGCCTCTCGGACGCCTGGCGCAGCGGCATCCCGGCGCTCATGAAGAAGCCGACGCACCTCTGAGAGCAGCGCTCACGATCGCCTTCGCGGCACTGACCGGGTGCCAGTCGGAGCGTCTCTCCAGCCAGACCAGTTGGAGAATGAAGAGCGCGGTCGGATGATGGGCGGGTGCGAGAGGGTTCCGTGACTTGAGGGAGTTATGGAAGCGAACCGGCCCGGCCCGGCCCCTGGTGCTCGCACTGCTCCTCTCGGTTGCAGGAAGCGCAAGGGCTCAGGACGTCGGTGATCGGTCCCCCGTCACCTTCGTCCTGGGCGCGGCCTCGGGCTACTCGGTTCCGCTCGGCTCACCTCAGAGTGGAGCCCCGGACGCGGTCAGCAACATCCTCAAGGGCTTCATCCCGATCGATCTCGAGGCGGGAGTCCAGCTCTGGTCCCACTGGCGCTTCCTCGCCTACGGCGGTCTGGGAACCCTGGTCCGGACGACCAGCAGCTGCGTCGACATTGACTGCGGCGGCTCCATCGCCCATGCCGGGGTCAAGGTCGGCTTCTCCGGCCGCATCTCCGGCGACTGGGTCCTGGTCGCCGGGCTCGGCGCAGGCTGGCATCGGATCGGACTCTCCGCCAAGACCGTGGACAACAGCACCGAGGCGACGGCCACCGGGGTGGAAGGGATCCTCGAGTTCGCCGCCCTTTACTCGATCGCCCCCGTCTTCGAGTTGGGCCCCTTCGTCAGCACCAGCATCGTTTCTTCGTCGGGCTGGACCAACGTCGTCAACGGTCAGACCACGCAGTCCGCCGGCAACCACGTCGACGGGTATCTCAACTTCGGCCTCAAGTTGGAGTTCCGGCTTTGAAAGCCCCGGCTTCGAGGAGGAGGCGACGAGGGGCTCTCGCCGAGGTGGTGCAGGAGCTCGAGGGCGAGGGACGGCAGTCCGCGAGTTGAGGCGGGCTCGCCATCGGATTCCCGGCGGTCGCGATTCGCTTCAGCAGCGGAGCTGAGCGAGGCTGGACTCACCTTGCGATTGAGGAGGGACTCGAGATGGCCTGGATACGCGCTACCCACTGGCTCCCCTTGCTGGCGGCAACCGCTGCCCTCGCAGCGCCGAGCGCGCCGCCGGTGCCTTCACTGAGCAAGGGGACGCTCGTCGACCTCACCCATCCCTTCGACGAGAAGACGCTCTACTGGCCGACCTCCCCCACGCGCTTCGAGTTGAAGAAGCTCTCCTTCGGTGAGACCCCCGGCGGCTACTTCTACGCCGCGAACTCTCTCTGCACGCCCGAGCACGGCGGCACGCATCTGGACGCGCCGATCCACTTCTCCAGGGACGGGAAGACAGTCGACCAGATCCCGGTCCGGCAGCTCATTGCCCCGGCGGTGGTGATCGACGTCAGCGCGAAGGCCGCCGCCGATCCCGACTACCGCCTCTCGATGGAGGACGTGCGCAGCTGGGAGAAGCAGCACGGGAGCATCCCGCCGGGCGTGATCGTGCTGCTGCGCACCGGCTGGGGGAAGCGCTGGCCGGACAGGAAGCAGTACCTGGGCGATGACACGCCCGGCGACGCCTCGAAGCTGCACTTCCCCAGCTACGGAAAGGACTCGGCCGAGTACCTGGTGAACCAGCGGCACGTCGGAGCGCTGGGTCTCGACACCGCGTCGATCGACCACGGACCCTCGAAGGACTTCGTCGTGCACCGGATCGCCAGCGCCGCCGGAGTTCCCGGGCTGGAGAACCTCTCCAACCTCGATCAGGTGCCGACGGTGGGCGCCTGGGTCATCGCGTTGCCAATGAAGATCGCCGGCGGATCGGGCGGGCCGCTCCGGGTCGTCGCGCTCCTTCCTGCCGGTGGTGAGCAGCGCTAAGTCCTTCGAGTACCGGGGCAGCCCTCCGGTTCAGACCCGCTCGAGCGGACCGCGAGGTGTCAGACACTGACGAATCCCCACTTCTCGTGAGGCAGAGCGCGAGGAAAGTCGGGAGCTTGAACGGCGCGTGGCCGCGACACGTCACGCTTGTTCTTGTGAGAAAACCAGGATCAGTAGACGCGGCCCGCGCCGCGCTTCTTGTCGCGCGTTTCACCAGCCCTCTGCAAGCAGTCCTCGACACCCGGCTCGTCAGCGCGCTGACGGTCGCAGTGACGGCGGCCTGCATGGGCGCCCAGCTGACGCTGACGTCCCTGGGGCGATGGCTTCCCGGACCAGCGCTTCGCAAGCACTCAGTGAAGCGCATCGACCGGCTCCTCGGGAACAACAGGTTGCACCTGAAGCTGGCGGCGTGTTGGGCAGCGCTGGCCGCCCTTCCCGCGAAGGGCCGCATCGTCCTCCTCATCGACTGGACGGGCGCCAACGACGGCAAGCAGTGGTGGGTGCTCAGTGCGTCCCTCGCCGCCGCTGGCAGAGCCATCCCGCTCTACGACGCCGTCTTCGGCAAGGGAGAGTACGACTCGGTCCGAGCACGGGAGACCTTCCTGCGAGAGCTCGAGCGGATTCTGCCTCCGTGCAGGCGAGTCATCTTCGTGGCCGATGCTGGCTTTCGGGTGCCCTTTCTCAAGCAGCTGGCTTCCCGCGGCTGGGACTTCGTCGTCCGTCTACGTGGCCGCCCCTACGTCCTGCTCAAGCGCACCGGTGAGAGCTTCCGGCTGAAGGAACTCCGCCGTCGCGCAAGGCCAACGGCAGCGTCGCTCGGCCCGGCACAGGTTTGTCGAGGTAGCAAAGCCTTCGTGTGCCGCCAACTCGTGCTCTTCCGGACGCGGCGGAAGGGACGCAAAGCGAAGGACCGACTGGGCCGTGTCCGGAAGTGGCGACGGAGCCGTCACTACGCCTCCTCGTGGCGGGAACCGTGGGTGCTGCTCACGTCCCTGCCGGACGGCGCCGAGAGGATTCGGCAGCTCTACTCGATGCGCATGGCCATCGAGGAGACCTTCCGAGACATCAAGAACCCACGCCTCGGCATGGGTTTCGCCGGCTCCGCCTCACGCTCGCTCCCTCGGGTACGCGTCCTGTGGCTCATCGGCGCCATCGCCGCGAAGGTCTGCAGGGCGATGGGCGAGCACGCCGAGAAGATAGGCTCGTCCGCGGGCTTCAGGCCAACACCATCAAAGACCGACGGGTGCTCTCCGTCTTCCGTGCCGGGATGCTCGTCCTCAACATACTCCTCGCCCCCCTCCGGGACGCTCTTGGCGGTCCACCACCCCTACTGCTCGCATGAGAAGTGGGGATCCGTCAGTGTCAGACACCTCTGAAGGGGCGGAAGAACTCCCGGATGTCCTGTGCCAGAAGCTCCGGCTCCTCCCAGGCGGCGAAGTGGCCGCCACGCGGCATCTCCGTCCACCGACGGACCTCGTACCCGCGCTCCACCCAGCGCCTGGGCGGTGACGGCGCCTCGAGCCGGAAAGCGGGCGAACCCCATCGGCACGCGGATCCGCTCACCCGGCCCGAGCTGCAGGGGCGTGAGCTTCGACTCCCGGTAGAGGCGGAGCGATGACGCGGCGGTGTTCGTGACCCAGTACAGCGTCACGTTCGCCAGCAGCTCGTCGAGCGAGAACCGCGCCTCGACGTCCCCGTCGCAATCGGCCCAGGCGCGGACCTTCTCCAGGATCCACGCCGCCAGTCCCGCCGGAGAATCGGTCAGCGCGATGCCCAGCGTCCCCGGCCGCGTGGCCTGCACATGCCCGTACGCGCCCTCCTCCTCGGACCAGTCCGCCTTGTCGGAGAGGAACCCGCGCTCCTCGGCGCTCAGCGTGGCCTCGCCCTCCACCCAGGGCCGGAACGAGCCGGGGATGTAGTTGAGGTGCAGCCCGATCAGGCGCTCCGGCGCATTTCGCGCCATCCAGGTCGAGATGCCCGCGCCCCAGTCGCCGCCCTGTGCGCCGAATCGTGGATACCCGAGCTGCCCCATCATCTCGATCCACAGGTCGGCCACCGCTGCGTTCGACATCCCGGGTGACCTCGGACGCTCCGAGAACCCGTACCCGGGGATCGACGGAACGACCACGTCGAACGCGTCCTGCGCGGACCCCCCGTGTGCGGCCGGGTCGGCCAGCAGCGGCACGAGCCGGAGCATCTCGAACACCGATCCCGGCCATCCATGGGTGATGACCAGCGGCAGCGGCCTCGGCCCGCGCCCCTTCATGTGGATGCAGTGGATCGCGCATCCCGTCGACCCGGACCATGAACTGCGGGAACGCGTTCAGCCGGGCCTCGTGGACCCGCCAGTCGAACCGGCTCTCCCAGTGGGTCACCACGCGCCGCAGCCAGGCCTGATCGACGCCCTCGCTCCAGCCCACGCCGGCCACCGGCTCGGGCCAGCGCGTCCCGGCGAGGCGCTCGCGCAGGTCGGCGAGCACCACGTGCGGGACGTTTGCACGGAAGGGCTCCACCGACCCTTGTTCCATACGGCAAACCGTAGGGCCGAATGCGGGACATCACCAGCCCAGTGTGGCTCCGGAGGATCTTCGTCCCTCGAGCGCGGACCCGACCAGCGGGTCCCGGGCGGAGTCAGTCGCACATCTCGTGTCCGCACGGCGGCTTCGCGGTCGGATCGCAGAGCTGGGCACAGCATTGCCCGATGTCCGTGCAGTGCTGGTGCACGTCCTCGTTGTCGATGCTTGGGCATGCGCGCCCGCAGACGCCGCAGTTGTTGGGGTCGCTCAGCGGCTTGCAGACCCCGCCGCACGGATCGGGATCGAACCCGGGGTTGCACTTCACGCCGCACTGGTACTGCTCGGTTCCCGCGTTCAGCGTGCAGGTGGGCACGGCGTTGACGATGGAAACCGTGCAGGGGCCCCGGCCGCCGCAGTTGTTCACCGTCCCGTAGTCCTCCTCGCAGCCGTCTGCGTCCTGATCGGTCGTGAAGTCGCGACAGCCGTTGCTGCGGTTCTTGCAGTCGTGCCACCGGGGCAGATCGCACTGGTACCGGCACTCCCCCCCGGCGCAGGCGGGCGGGGCGCCCGCGGTGTTGAAGCTCGCCGCCAGGGTGCCCGGGCACGTCTTCCCGCACGCCCCGCAGTGGTTCAGGTTGTCGTCGACGCGGGTCTCGCACCCGTCCGTGTCCGTTCCCTCGGAGGTCTCCGCCCCGCCGTTGCAGTTCAGCCAGGGAGCGGTGCAGGGGAAGGTGCAGCTGCTGCTCGCGCAGCCCACACCCGTGTTCGCCTTCGGCTGACAGGCCGTCTGGCACGCTCCGCAGTGCTGCGGCGTCTGCAACGAGACGCAGGCGAAGCTCTCCGGACGCCCGTCCGGCCCCGGGCAACATGCCGGAGTCGCCCCAGAGCAGGGCCCGTTCTCGCCCCCGCACGAGCAGGTCCCGACGCACCGGTTCGTCGACGTCCGCGAGCAGGTCTCGTCACAGCCCGGACCGCAGTGGGTGGTGTCGGCCTCGTAGGGCGGGTGGCCCGGGGCGGCGATGCAGGTTCCGAGCCTTCCGTTCAGGCAGACCCGCGTCCCGGCGATGCACATCGTCGCGTCGGGTACGCCGCACGGGCTGGCCGCCCCCTCCGAGCACGACACACCCAGCCTGAAGGCCTGCTGCGCGCGCGAGGTGCCGTTCGTGACCTGCACGACGAAATCAGCCGATGGCGAGACCACGTCCAGCGGCCTCCCCTCGAGGAGACCCGTGCTCTCACCGATGCTCAGCCAGGTGGCCAGCGACGGGGGTAGCTGCGGCAGACTCCAGGAGAGCGAACCGCTCCCGCCCTGCGCCTGGAGCACCACGTTCCGCTCGCGGTAGTCCCGTCCCACCACAGCGTCGGGCAACGTCGCCGTCTGGATGCTCAGGTCCTGACCCGGGCCGGGCTCGACCGTCCCGCACGCGGCGAGCAGCGCGACCGCCATCCACCGTGCCCCCAGCTTCATGGCGCGGCCCCCTCTGCATTCCCATTGCCAAGCGTAGCCCTGCTCGAAAATGCTCTGAAAGCTGGAATGTCGCGTGCAAGATCCCGGAGGCACCGGGCGCCGAGGACCCGGGAACTCCACGGGGTTCGTCCGTGCCGACGGACGGGGGGATGCATGTCGAGACGGATCGCCGCAGGACTGCTGCTGCTCGCCGGCGCCGGGTGCACGTCCCTCGCCCCGGCGGCTGACTGCGCCAGCTCGGCGTGCCCCGATGGTCAGACCTGCGACCCGCAGACGCGGCTGTGCGTGGTGGATTCTGAGCCCGCAGATCACCGTGCTTTCACCCAAGGCGGACGCCGCGGTGAAGGATCCGGCCCTCGAGCTGCGGGGAACAGTCTCCACCTGGTCCGATGCGACCCTGGTGGGGATGAGCTACCAGCTGGTCGATGCGGGGTCCGCGGGAGGCATTCCGGTCGACGGAGGCCTGTTCTCGCTCACCGTTCCCTTGCCGCCGCTCGACGGGGAGGACGTGCAGCTGGTCCTGCTCGCCCGTGACAGCCAGAACCGCGAGCGACGCGTCGCGGTGCCGCTCCGGGTGGACGACGTCCCGCCCCACCCCCGTTTCCTCCCGGCCGACGGCGAGCGCGGGGTCGATGTGCAGCTCACCGTGGATTTCGGCGAGCCGGTCAGCGGCGCCGGAGTCCCCGTGGTGCTCGTTCCCGGCGGCCCGACGGGGACCTACGACTCGACGCACCAGCGCTACGTCGTCGGCGGCCTCGGTCACGACACCGGCTACCGCGTCGACGTGGATGCCGGCGTGGTGCTCGATACGCTCGGAAACCCGAACCAGCCGGCCACCGCACGCTTCTGGACGGCCGCGCACCCTGCACAGACCGGGACCATCGGCGGGCTGGAATCGGTCGTCTCGTTCGACCTCGCATCGGACGAGGACGGCGTGGTGACGCTCGCCATCGAGACCGCCAGCAAGGTGGTCTGGGGGTGGTTCAACCCCGCCGACGGACAGTTCGCGCAGCTCACCCTGCTCGATGTCGCCGCTCCGCCCCTCGCTGCTCTTCGCACGAGCACCGCGTTCCAGGCGGATGGCGGGGACCCGCTACGCATCGCCTCGGTCCTCCAGCGCGATGCGACGGACCGGATCGACGTGCGGACCGGGACCCTGTTCGCGACTCCCTCCGCGGCTTACGCGATTCCAGCCGGGCCTTCGTGCGCCGAGCCTGCGGCGGCACTCGGCACCGTGGGTCTGGTCAGCTCGACCGGGACGTACACCCGCGGGCCGTACTCGCTGGGCATCGGCTTCGTCCCCGACCGGCTCGCCGTCCGGTCCGAGCAGTTCTGGGAAGTGGTGGCGACGGACGCCCAGCACCGGTTGCTCCGGGCGTGGTTCCGCGCCAGCTGCGGCGTGGCCCCGATGGCGGAGATCCACGTCGAGTCGCCGGTGCGGACGGATCTCGCGGACGACCCGAAGTTCTCGCTGGCGTTGCCCCGTGCCGACCGGAGCCTCCTCGCCTTCGACACCCGGACCGGGACGCGGGTCGAGTCGTGTCGCAGCTGCGAGTCCGTCGCCGACGCGGGCGTCTGCCCTGCCCCGGTGGATCGGTCGGCGACCGGGGAGCTCACCGTCGCCTCCCGGCACGACGGCGGCCGGGTGCTCGGGGCCAGGAGGAATGCGAGCAACCTCGTCGAGCTCCTCGAGCGCGATCTCTCCAGCGCCTGTGACTCGCCCTGGGCGGTGCTCGCCACGGCGCCGGACAGTGCCTCCGCGGTGGCCTGGCAGCCCGCCATGTTCGGGCGCAAGCCGGGACTGGTCTACAGCACGGCGACGGACGTCCGGGTCTACGTTCCTTGAGACACCTCAGAACCGCCCGGCGAGCGCGACGGAGGTGGGCCCGGCGATCACGGCGGTGTTCGAAGCCTTGCCGTCGGTGAGCCAGAGCCAGAGCCCGGTCCCGATCGCGGCCGCGCCGACGGCGTACCCCACGTAGGCCAGGGTCTGCTGCGTCTGCGCGTCGCTCCGGTATCCATCGACCGTCGCCACCTGCGAAGGGAGGGGCGCGCTCCCACCCGCATAGGCCTGGTTGAACTTGGAGGCGGAGTCGTTCGCCTTCAGCTGGAAGATGATCCCCAGGCCCAGCGAGACGGCCCCGGTCGCAGTCAGCGCGATGCCGGTCGGCGTGCGCCAGGTCCTCGGAGCGGTGGTCTGCACCTGGGTGACGGCCGCAGGAGGCGGGAGCGCGAGGATCGAGGCCTGGCCGGTGGAGGGATTCACCGCCACGACGCGCTCGCCAGCCTCGCCGGTGACGACGAAGCGCGCCAGCTCGCCCAGGTCGTCCCCGCCGCTGCGCGCGCTCCCCAGCTGGATGCCGCCCTCCCGGGTCCGCTGGGCAGTCTGGGCATTGAGCACCGCGGCAGAGAGCCAGCTCGGTCCCGCCGTGGGCCGGTCGAGGCGGAGGACGACCAGCTGGTCCACCTCCAGCAGCAACGCCAGCTTCAGCGCATTCCCCAGCGGTGTCTCGCGGCCGTCGCGCGGCTGCTGCAGGCACGGGGCGCGCGAGGGCGGAATGGTCTGCTCGAACGCCAGGTCGACCCGGAGGCTGGTGTCTTCCCGCAGCGACATCACGTGGGGGAAGGAGAACGCGTCCGGCCGGCCGACCAGGATCTGGTAGGTGCCCGGGACGAGCTCGAGCGTCGCCGGGGTGTGGCCGAGCGCAAACCCGTCGACGTACACCGCGGCGCCGGGTGGCTGCGACTGCACCGAGAGGCGGAGCTTGCGGGCGCGGGCCAGCTCGGCGCGCAGCTTGTTGAAGCGCTGGCGAAAGGTGGGCGAGAACGCGTCGGGGCTCATGACGTGGCGTGGGTCCACGCGGAGCACCGCCCGGAAGGCGTCGTCGGAGGCGTCGCGCCGGCGCTGGGCGCTCAGTGTCATGCCCCGGATGAGCTGGGCATCCCCGAACGTCTTGGCGCGCTCGGGGCCGGGCGGAAGACGCTCGAGCTCGGCCAGCGTCTGCTCGAGGAGCGAGAGCGAGTCGGGCACGCGGTCGTTGTAGAAGAGGTTCTCGGCGGTCGAGACCTGCCGGCGGACCTCGTCCAGGGTGTGGGTGGGCGGTGGGCCGACGCGGGCCTGGAACTGCTGCTCGGTCAGGAGCTGCGGTCCGACCCGGTCCGACAGCCGTTCCTCGAACTGGTGGGCGTACCGGAGAAGGTCGGGGTCGCGGCAGTCACCGAGCGCGACGAGCGCCATCCGTGGGGCCGCCACCGCAGCGGAGGACGCGAGCACCACACCGAGCAGCCACCCGCGAATCGAGACCACGTCCACCCCCCTCAGCCCGTGACACCTGCACGACCTGGCATGCAGCTCGCAAAGCGCCAAGCAACGAAAATGCCGGCCCAGCGCGGGCGATGCTATGACCTTTCTCGGCGGATCCGAAGGAGGGGGGCGTGAACGGCTTGCGGCGGACAGCGCTATGCGGGTCGGTGCTGCTGGCCCTGAGCTCCCTGGCTGCTCCGCCGGGCGGGTCTGTTCCGGTGTTGGTTCCGCACCCGCTGGTCGTCGTGGGTGGGAGCGAGGATGACGCGGCGCGCTTCGGGCCCCAGCTCGACGCCGCGCTCTCCCAGAGGGACGTGCGGGTGGTGGGTCAGCAATGCGCGAGGCAGTTCGTTTCGGCGCGCTCGGGTGGCAGCTGTGCCGGCGACGAGCGGTGTCTGGCCGAGCTCGCCCGGTCCTGTGGTGGCCAGCGTGCTCTGTACGTGACCGTGTACCCGTTCCGTCCACGGATGGTCTTCGTTGGGAAGCTGGTGCGGGCCGACGGGCTTCTCGAGCGGAGCGTCTCGAACCTGGAGGTCACCCGTCCGAAGGGCCGTCTCCGTCCGGAGATGATCCGTCCAGGAATCGAGAAGGTGCTGACCGAGGGACTCCACGTGGAGACGCTGGATCTCCAGCCTCTGGTGGCGGCTCCGGCTGCCGGCGCGGTCGAGACCACGCCGGTGCCCTCCGCGTCCGAGGGGCGGGTCGAGGTGCCGCCCGCCGCGGTGGCTCCGGCGGCGTCGCATGGTCCGTCCGGGCAGCGAATTGCCGCGTACGCCTGTGTAGGTACCGGGGCGGTGGCCCTCGCGGTGGGGACGGCACTCTTCTTCGGTGCGAAGAGCGACGAGGATGCGTACCGCAAGATGCTGGACCCTGACGGGCAGAGGCCGCCGACCCCGGAGGCTGCGGCGGCGCAGGACTCGCTCCGCGGAAAGTCCACGTCGGTGACGATCGCGCTCGTGGTGGGAGCGGCGCTGGTGGCGACCGGCGTGACGCTGTGGGTTCTGGATGGCAGCAACTCTGAGGGCGCACACGTGGAGCTCCGGCCGGGATTGGGAGGGGGCTCGCTGGTGATGGCCGGACGGTTCTGAGGAGGAACGATGCGGACTGCAATCTCGACGTCAGGGGTGCTGGCCGCGGTGCTGCTGGTGGGAGCCTGCTTCGATCCCACGCGTCCGTGCAGCACGGATGCAGACTGCGTGAACGGGTCGTGCGATCCGGGCACGAAGACCTGCGTGTCGGGTGGAAACCCGAACGACAAGACTCCGCCCGTGTTCTCGCTCGTGGTGGCGCCTCCGCCCGTGCGGCAGGCCACGGCGACCCTCACGGAGTACGACCCGGGCTCCCCCGACGGCGGTGCGGACGCCTTCCGTCGCGACGAGAGTCTGTCGGTCACCGTGACGTCCACGGACCACGACGTGGATGCCGGGTCGGTGAAGGTGACCGTGTACGGCGTCTCCGGGAACCTGGGGACCGGGTTGAACGTGCCGCTCGCCCCGTGCACACCCGGGAGCCCGGAGGCGTCGAATCCATTCTGCAGACTGGGGACGGTGTCCCTCGCACCGCTGCCGTTCGAGGCGTTCCGGGCGGTGGTCCCGCTGGAGGTCTCGGGGTCGGACCTCAGCAACAACCTCGGGAAGGCCGATGCCGGGGTGAACGTGACGCGGTGGAAGTGGAGGTACTCGGCGGGCGCGCCGATCTACACGACGCCGGCGATTGCGGACGATGGGACGGTGGTGTTCGGGACGAGTGACGGTGGGAGCGGGAGCCTGTACGCGCTGACTCCGAGTGGAGCGGAGAAGTGGAAGCCTGTCCAGCTCGGGCCGATAAGGCGAGCCCCAGTGATCGGGGCTCGCGGATGGCGGACCAGCCAAATTGTTTACGTCGCAACGGCGTCTGCACGACCGGGAACTCTATATGCATGCGACATCCGCGACATGATGGCGCGGACGCGGCATGTCTCAGCAGCGGCTGGTACTATGGCGCGCCATTCTTGGCCGGCCCCGCGCTTGTCAATCGATTTCCGCAATGGACTCGAAGGAGTCTCGCAGTTGCGAACGGCATGAAGCTGGCTATACATGCTGCGACCCGGTGCGCAGTTTGCCGGACGCAGCCTGCATCGTAGCCGTCGACACCGTGGCGACGCAGGGTACCTCATTGCGAACCTCGATTGCCGGAGACGCGTACGGAGTCTATGTCGCCGGCGCAGACGGAACACGACTTCGCCATTCACGTTCGATGAGACGTCACGGAACTGGCTGAAGAACACCGAGCTGGCGCGGCGGAACAACGGTGGATCGGCCTCGTGGAGTAATCGGACCTCTTGCCAGTGCCTTGCGTTCATGACGCTGCTGGTCGACCGCTCGACCAGATGGGTCTTTCGAGTTGCAACGAGGCACCGGCAGGCGTCACCAAGTTAGGACCCGGATGGAGGCTTCAGGTCGATCCGGGCAGGACTGGTCATCGCTTCGCTCGCAGATCATCTTTCACCGCACGGACCTTGGTTCGCCCACTTTGTGGAGCTCATCGAATCGCCGCGGACATTTTCTCGCAGAGGAACTGGTTCGACCATTCCGGAGGCCGCAACGAAGCGTATTCGGTGGTCGGGACGGCGGGTTCCTCTACTTCGCGACCAATGTCGGGACGCTGCAAGCTCGCGCAGGATCTTCGAGACAGTGCTTGGTCTGCATCTCTAACTTCAGAGGGCGATTAATGTCTTCGCTGGCGCTCGCCGACATGATCGCGAGAGGCAGGCAGCATGCTGGGCACGTGCTCTCGGGTGTTCTCGTATCTGGGTTCCACGAACGCGGGCAACCTCTTCGCTGTCGATCGTCGACAGCCCAGGTCTCGACCCCACCGCCCCGTGGCCCAAGTACCAGCACGACGTGCGCAACACCGGGAAACCCCACGACACCGATCCAGTCGTGCCCCTGAAGCGCCGATCACGGCGATTCGCTTGAACGGCTCGGCCAGCGGCACTAGCAGCCGGGCGTGAGCTTTCACGACGGCGAGCTCCTGGTGCAGCAGCGCGCGGGAGTTCTCGCGGAGGCGAAGCGTGTCGGGCAGATGCTTCGGCCGGCGATCAGCCCCTCGGTGCGTGCCTTCTTCTCGGAGCGCCGGTTCGTCGTCCTCTCCGCGGCGACCGCCAGCGGCCGCGTCTGGGTGAGCGTGCTCGCGGGTGCGGCCGGGTTCCTCCAGGTCTCCGAAGACGGGACGCGACTGGACGTCGCGGTCGGTGCCCGGATCGACGACCCCATCGCCCCGGCGATCTACCCCGGAAACTCGATTGGACTCCTCGGGATCGACTTCGCCGCGCGTCGGCGAAACCGGGTGAACGGAACAGTACGCTCCGACGGCGTCGGCATCTCGATCGAGATCCGCGAGGCTTTCGGGAACTGCCCCAAGTACATCCACGCCTACACGCCGCTTCCGGACGGTCCCACGGCGCAGGTCGCCTCGCAGTCCGGAACCCGGCTGGACGCGCAGCAGCGGCGCTGGATCGAGCGTGCCGAGACGTTCTTCCTGGGCACCGTGCATCCCGAGGCCGGCGCGGACGCCTCGCACCGCGGAGGCGCTCCGGGCTTCGTCCGCGTGACCGGCCCGCGCGAGCTCCTCTGGGGCGACTACTCCGGGAACAGGCTCTTCCAGTCGCTGGGCAACGTCGCCGTGCATCCGCCCGCGGGGCTGCTCTTCCTCGACCCGAAGACCGGTTCCACCCTGCAGCTCTCGGGCAAGCTGCAGATCGACTGGTCTCCGGAAGCCGCCGCGGCGATTCCTGGAGCGGAGCGCGTGCTGCGCTTCACCATCGAGCAGATCGTCGAGCGCCCCAGCGCGATTCCCCTCCGCTGGGCGCCCGGCGAGTCCTCGCCGTTCAATCCGCCGGCGCGCTGAGTCAGTTCTCCAGGGACGCGCGCTCGATCCGGTCCAACCGCAGGGTCCGGCGCTCGCCGCGCTCCAGGTCGTCGCAATGGACCATCGTCAGCGAGCGCTCCATCGTGAGCCCGCGCACGCGTATCCGTCGCTCGGTCACCGTTCCGTCGGAGGCCCGGTAACGGATCCGCGTCAGCCGCCGCTCGAACCAGGCGTCCTCCACCGCCTCGCGCACCCCCGGGGCCGCCGGGTGGGCCGGGATGCCCACGAAGCTCAGCTCGCGCATCAGCTCCAGCAGCTCGCGCTGGGCCGAGGCCGCCAGTGCCCCCCGGACCTTGTCGATGCCACCCTGCAAGGTCCGGGTGAAGGGCACCAGCCGCGCCCGGATCGCCCAGTCCCCGAGCGCAGAGAGCAGCGCCGCCTCGCGGGCAGTGAAGTTCACCGGGGGCAGGGTGTACGTCCGGTCCAGGGCGTAGCCACCGCCCCGGCCTCGCTCTGCCGAGATGGGCAGCTCGGCTTCACGCAGCGCGTCGAGGTCGCGGTAGATGGTCCGCAGCGTCACCCCGAAGCGGTCCGCCAGCTCGGCCGCCGTCACCCCCGTCCGACGGGCCCGGAGGTGCTCTGCCAGTGCGAACAGCCGTGCCTGCCGGCGCATCCAACAAACCTGACAGACACCTGACACCGGCGCAATCCATCTTCCTGGCCGCACTCGCGATTTCCGCGGGGCAAACAGACAGCAACGGAGCAGGCCATGGCCAACGCACTCACCTGGTTCGAGATCCCCACCGTCGACATGGACCGGGCGGTCCGCTTCTACGAGACCGTCCTCGGCGTCCACCTCAAGCGAGAGGTCTTCGGCGGCGTCCCGCACGCCCTCTTCCCGGCAGGGCAGAGCGACGCCGGTGGCGCCCTCATCCACGACGGGCGTCGCAAACCTTCCTCGGAGGGGACGCTCATCTACCTCGACGCCGCGGGAAAGCTCGACGCCTGCGTCGAGCGGCTCCGGGGCGCCGGCGGCACCCTCCTCATGCCCAAGACCGACATCGGCGACCCGGGCTTCATCGCCGTCTTCCGCGACTCGGAGGGCAACTCTGTCGCCCTCCACTCGCCGAGGAACGGCTGAGCGGGTGCGGCGCCTACCCGGCCCGGGCCCCGGTCACCCGGAGCGCGCAGCGGTAGCAGCGGTCGCGCCCCGCCCGCATCCACCCCTCGCAGTCCGGGCAGCGGTGGAGCTGGTGCCGGTGCGCGTTGCGACACTGGGTGCAGATGAACAGCGCGCCCGCCGAGCCGAGCCGCATCCGCACCCCACCGGACAGCATCCGCGCCGGCCGCAGCCGCACCTGGTCCGCCTCCGATTTCCCGCAGCTCACGCAGCTGGGGAGCCGCTCGCTGCCGTCGCCTTCCGCCTCCGGGGGAATCGTCCCCGGCAGCGCCCGCATCGCGCACGCTGCGCAGAATGGAGAGCCGCGCGGCTTGAATCCGTGGCAGAGCACGTTCCCGCTCCGCCTCGGGCAGGCGTCGACCAGCGCGTCGGTCCGGAAGCCGAACGCCACCTCGAGCCGCAGGACCACGTCGTCGGGACCCTTCCCTTGCGCCATCCAGGCCGAGAGCTGCGTCTGCCGCGCCTCGAGCACCTTCGCCGCGCGGGCCTGCGTCACGCCGGCCAGACGCAGCGCCAGCCGCAGCTTGTGTCCTTCGTCGGTCGTCAACGCGCCTCGCCCAGGGCAGGAGCAGCGGCTCCCACCCGGCCGGATCCCGGCCACAGAATGCCGCGGCGCACGCGTCAGGAAATGCGCCGTCGACACGAGTGTGAACCACTCGAAGCAGTGGATGTCGCGCAGCGGCCATCGCGCGCGCGACCGTCCACGCCACGACGACGGCCAGAACAACCAGCGTTCCCGGAATAACGAGACAGCAGCGCGAGACGCGGGCGTTCGCCCGACCGGCGCACGCCCCGAGGGACTCGAGTCCTCGGTGGTCGTCGGCGTCGGCGGAACCCGGCCCGAGCGCTTCCGCTACACGCCCCGCACACCCTGACGGGCGATGCCCCCGCGCACCCGCGCCTCCGGATCGAGCTCGGCGCGTGCGCGCGGGAGCACCACCGTGAACAGCGAACCGGCCCCGGGCGCGCTCTCGACCGAGATGGTCCCCTCGAGCGCGGTGACGATCTGCCGGGTGATGTATAGCCCCAGCCCGAGCCCCGGGTAGTGCCGCCCCGAGTGGCCGCGCTCGAAGCGGGCGAAGATTCGCCCCAGCACCGAGGACTCCATCCCGATGCCCCCGTCACGCACCGAGAGCACCACCTGACCGGGGTCGCGCTCCTCGAGCCGCAGCCGCACCGGCTTCCCACCGCCGTACTTCAGCGCGTTGCTCAGGAGGTTGGTGACGACCTGCTCCAGCCGCATCCGGTCCCACACGCCGGTACAACGCTCCGGCGCATCCACCTCGAGGGTGGAGCCCATCTCGGCGGCCACCGCGGAGTGCCGGGTGACCGCGTCTCGCACCACCTCGGCCAGATCCACCACCTCCAGCTGGAGCTGCAGCCTTCCCGCGCGGATGCGGGTCACGTCCAGCAGGTGGTCGACCAGGTTGGTGAGCCGCTGCACGTGTCGCGCGGCGATGCCCACGTCGGTGCTGACCTGGGCAGCGGGGAGCGTTCCTTGCCCGGCCTGCTCGGCCACCCGTCGCATGATGCCCAGCTTGAGGTTCAGGGGCGTCAGCGGGGTCCGCAGCTCATGGCTGGCGACGGAGAGGAACTCGTCCCGGAGCCGGATCGCCTCCCGGGCCTCCTCATAGAGCCGGGCGTTGTCCGCGGCCAGCGCCACGCGGCGGGACAGCTCGACCGCGAGCTCCTCGGAGAAGAGCCGCGGATCGGAGCCCCGGAGCTGGCCCAGGCTCAGCACCCCGAACACCTCGCCGCGGCGGATCAGAGGAACCGAGACCCAGCGGTCCAGCCCCAGACCGCCGGATCCATCGCCCCCCGCGCGCTCGAGCCGGGACACCAGCGTCTCGCTGGCGAGCACCTCCGGGATGCCGAGCCGGTCCAGCTGCTCCAGGCCGGACGCTTCGAGGAGTTCCGGAAGCGGAGACACCGCCGCCAGCTCGCGCACCGGCCCGTCCTCGCTGCGCAGGTGAACCGCGCACAGGTCGGCCGCGGTCGGCACCGCCAGCGCACAGACCCTGGAGAGGACCCCGCGGAGGTCCAGCGACGCCCCGAGCACGCTGCTGGCCTCGGAGAGGAACCGCGCCCGCTCCTCCCTCCGGCGCTGGTCGTCGACGTCGGTCGCGGTGCCCACCCATCCCACCAGACGCCCCTGCGCATCGCGAGAGGGGACGGCCCGGCCCACATGCCAGCGATAGGCCCCGGTGAGCGAGCGCAGACGGTACGTCGCCTGGAACACCGTCTCCTTCACCCAGGCCCGGTCGGCGGTGGCCCGGACCAGCGGGCGGTCCTCGGGGTGGACGATGTCCTCCCAGCGCCCGATCGCCTCCGGCGGGACGCCCACGTAGTCCATCCACGCGCGGTTCGCGTACAGGACCTTGCCGCTCGTGTCCGCGGTCCAGACGATCTGCGGGACCGCCTCGGCCAGCGAGTGGTAGCGGGCCTCGCTCTCCCGGCGCTGGGCCTCGAGGGCGTGCTCGCGGAGCAGCGCCTCCTGACGCTGCACGGTCCGCCGGGCCTCGAACAGCGAGACGAAGACCGACACCTTGGAGCGGAGAATCGCCGGGTCGAACGGCTTCACCAGGTAGTCGACCGCGCCCTCGGCGTAGCCGCGGAGGCTGGCCCCCGGATCGTGCGAGTTGGCGGTGAGGAAGATGATCGGCGTGCGCTCTCCGCCGCGCCGGCTCCTCAGCAGCCGTGCGGTCTCGAACCCGTCGAGACCAGGCATCTGCACGTCGAGGATGACGACTGCGAACTCCTGCTCCTCGGCGAGCGCCAGCGCGCGGGTTCCGGAGCTGGCCTGGATCAGCCGAAGGCCGAGCCGCTCCAGCACCGCGCTGAGCGCCAGCAGGTTGTCCGGGTTGTCGTCGACGAGGAGCACGCTCGTCGCCGAGGCCGTGGAGTCCGGGGCCACGAGGTGGATCTTGTACCAGTCCGGTCAGGGTGCGGTTGCGAGCCGCGGACCGGCGCTGGCCCGCGCACACGCGCAGTGTTGAGCTTCCATCACCGCTCGATCGAGGCCCGCGACTTCCGCACCGTGGAGAACTCCTCCCACCCAGCCCGCGCGGAGGCGGGCCTGACGGGAGGGTACCGGCCGCCCCAGTGCGACCGAGGTGCGGCGCATGCATGATCGGGCGATCCCCCGATGGAGCAGGCGCAGCGGCGAGTGGACGTGGCGATGGAGACGCCCTGCGTGGGCTGTGGAGCCGCGCTCTCCGCGTCGCGTTGCCCGCAGTGCGGCGCGGCGCAGGCGCCCGGGGGGTACGTGGTGGAGCGGGTCCTGGCGGAGGGTCCGCACTCCCGGGTGTACCTGGCACATGACGCCGCAGGGCGTGCGGTGGCGCTCAAGGAGCTGCAGTTCTCCACGGTCCCTTCCGTCCAGGAGCTGGACGCGTTCGAGCGCGAGGTGGGAGCGCTCCGGTCCCTCCACCATCCGGCGATCCCTGCGTTCGCGGGGAGCTTCCGCGAGGGGACGGGCGTCGGGCTCCGGCTCTACCTGGCATCGGAGCACGTCGCCGGAGAGACACTCGCCTCGCGGATCGCTTGAGGGCCGCTGGGGGCCGAGGAGGTACGGAGCGTGGCCGCGCAGCTCCTGGAGGTGCTCGCGTTCCTCCAGCGTCGCTCGCCGCCGGTGCTGCACCGTGACCTCAAGCCAGCCAACGTGCTGTTGCGGCCCGACGGGAGCGTGGCGCTGGTGGACTTCGGAAGCGTTCGGACCCTCTCCGCCGACCGAACCCACGGGTCCACCCTGGTCGGGACCTTCGGATACATGCCGCCCGAGCAGCTCGGGGGGACGGTGGACCGGACCTCGGACCTCTACGCGCTGGGGGCCACCTTGCTGCACGCGCTCACCGGGAAGCCGCCCGTGGAGTGGCTGGGCAAGGGCCTGGAGATCCAGGTTCCGTCCGACCTTCCTGCGCCGTTCGATGGACTGCTCCCCGCGCTCCTCGAGGTGGAACCGGCGCGGCGCCCGCGCGATACGGAGGCAGCCCGCGCGCTGCTCGAGGGCCGGACACGGGCACCTGCACGCCGCCCGCGCTTGCTCCTGAGCGGGGCGGTGGGGCTGGTCGGGGCAGCGGTGGTGGTGGGTGCCCTGTGGCTGGCCAGTGTCTCTCCGGGCCCGGTGCGGGTCGAGCCGAGCACGCCCCGGGCCGCCCCGACCGGCCGTGCCTGGCTCATGCGCATGCGGGGGCGCTGCAACGCGGTGGAGGCGGTGCTGCGGGAGCCGCCCCCGGCCGGCGCCGAGGGCGCGGGCGCCGGTGCGGCCTGCCTGGCGCTGGGCGGGAAGATGGAGGCGGCACGCAAGCTCATCGTCGCGCTCCCGCCCGGCGAGCGGGCCCAGGCCGCGGCGGTGGTCTTCGACGCGGGGCACCCGGTGGCGGACATGGGGGACGACGTCTCGGCAGCACCCATCATGCAGCTGGTGCTCGAGTTCTGGCCGGACAACTTCCAGGCGCTCTACCACGCGGGAATGTCCGAGTACGCGCTGGGCCGCCCCTCCCAGGCCGGCCCTCTGCTCGAGCGCTTCCTCGCGCTGTACCACCTGGACGACGGCTTCACCCGCGCGGCGCGCCGGGCACTCCAGGGCATCCAGTACGGCCTCCCGGCGGAGATGGCCCCTCAGCCGGAGCACTGATCGCTCGACCGTCCCGGCCGCGGGACCCACCGTCTCGACAGAGGGAAGTGTCAGACACCTCCGCTAGATGGTCTCCCGGCCCTCCGGAGTCGCTCCGTCCTCGCCTCGGCTCGCGATGTGCAACTGCGAGGTCACTTGGCCCGGAGGGCCGCCGCAAGCAGCGGGACCACCGAGCGGACCTCGACGAAGCCGCCGGCCAGCGCGCGTGCACGCGGATGCGTGTCGGTCACGATGAGGCGGGTGAACAGCCCGCTCTTCTCGAGCACCGGCACCGCGTCCTCGGCGAGGACGCCGTGCGTGGCGAGCGCGGTGATCCGGCTGGCGCCGGCCTCCCGGTAGGCTTCCCCTGCGGCGATCAGCGAGCCCCCGGTGCGGACCATGTCGTCGTAGAGCATCACGTGCTGCCCGGCGACCCGGGCGCTCACCGCGAGCACCCGCGTCCCACCGGCGTCGCGGCGCTTGAAGACGAAGCTCGCGTCCACCCGGAGGTCGTTGGCCAGCCCCTCGACGTACTTCGCCCGGCCGGCGTCGGTACACGCCACCACGCAGCCACCCGGCGCATGCTCCCGGATCGCCTCGACGAAGAGCGGCCGCGCGGTCACGTGGACCGGCCGCACCCCTCCCTCGAAGTAATAGGGCAGCCCGGCGGTGTGCAGGTCCACCAGCAGCACCCGGATTCCACCCCAGGGCAGCGGGATGGACGACAGCAACCTGGCCCGGGTCTTCGCGGTGACGCTCTCGCCTTCCTTGCTCGGACGCTCCTGCGTCGAGTATCCGAAATAGGGGACGACCAGGGTCAGGGCGTGCAGCCCGGACTCGACCAGCGCGCAGGCGAGATCGTACAGCTCGAGCGTATCGGCGTCGGTCCCCGTCCCGCCGACGAGGGTCGCGTCGGCGTCCGCCACCGGGCTCGCCAGCCGGAGCCCCCGCTCGCCGTCAGGAAACGTCTCCCGCTCGATCTGCCCGGGCACGCCCACGCCCAGCGCACAGAGCGCCCCGGCGAGCGCGGCATCGGTCGCGGTCGAGAAGACCAGCCTCGCTCGCTCGCCCACGGGCTACCCTGCCCAGTCGAGGATGACCTTGCCGCTCTGCCCCGAGCGCATCGCCTCGAAGGCCTCGGCGTACTGGGCCGCGGGGAAGCGGTGGGTGACGACCGGAGCGACGTCGAGGCCGCTCTGGAGCATCGCCACCATCTTGTACCAGGTCTCGAACATCTCCCGGCCGTACACGCCCTTGAGCACCAGGCCCTTGAAGATGACCTGGTTCCAGTCGATCGAGACCTCCGCCGGGGGAATACCGAGGATCGCCACCCGGCCGCCGTGGTTCATCACCCCCAGGAGGTCCCGGAACGCCTGAGCGTTTCCGGACATCTCCATCCCCACGTCGAAGCCCTCGGTCATCCCCAGGCTCCGCATCACGTCGCCCAGGGTCTGGGTGCGCACGTCCACCGCCCGGGTCGCCCCCAGCTTCCGCGCCAGCTCCAGCCGGAAGGGGTTCACGTCGGTCACCACCACGTGACGGGCGCCCACGTGCCGGGAGATCGCCGCGGCCATCACCCCAATCGGTCCGGCCCCGGTGATGAGCACGTCCTCGCCCACCAGATCGAACGAGAGCGCGGTGTGCACCGCGTTGCCCAGCGGATCGAAGAAGGAGGCAATCTCGTCGGGGATCTCCTGGGGCACCCGGAAGACGTTGAACGCGGGGAGCGACACGAACTCGGCGAAGCAGCCGGGCCGGTTCACCCCCAGCCCCAGCGTGTTCCGGCAGAGGTGCCGCTTCCCGGCGCGGCAGTTGCGGCAATGCCCGCACGTGATGTGCCCCTCCCCGCTCACCCGGTCGCCGACCTGGAACCCGGTCACCTCGGCCCCGAGCCGGGCGATCTCGCCCATGAACTCGTGGCCGATCACCATCGGCACCTTGATGGTCCTCTGCGACCAGGCGTCCCAGTTCCAGATGTGGATGTCGGTGCCGCAGATGCTGGCCTGGCGGACCTTGATCAGCACGTCGTTGGGGCCGATCTCCGGCACCGGCACGTCCTGCATCCAGATGCCGGGCTCGGCCTTGGCCTTCACCAGCGCCCTCACTTGATCACCCCCAGCGCCCGGCCCACCTTGGCGAAGGCGGCGATGGCCCGGTCGAGCTGCTCGCGGGTGTGCGCCGCGGACATCTGGGTGCGGATGCGCGCCTGCCCCTGGGGCACCACCGGATAGCTGAAGCCGATCACGTACACCCCCTCGGCGAGCATCTGGTCGGCGAAGCTCGAGGCCAGCTTGGCGTCCCCGAGCATGACGGGGATGATGGGATGGTTCGCGCCGGCGAGCTTGAAGCCCAGCCTGGTCATCTCGCCCCGGAAGTACTCCGAGTTCGCCCGGAGCTGCTTCCGCAGCTCGTCCCCGCCCTCGAGCAGGTCGAGCACGGTGAGGGTCGCCGCGCAGATGGCGGGCATCAGCGAGTTGGAGAAGAGGTACGGCCGGCTCCGCTGCCGCAGCCAGGCGACGATCTCCTTCCGGCCCGAGGTGTAGCCGCCCGACGCTCCGCCCAGCGCCTTGCCCAGAGTGCCGGTGAGGATGTCCACTCGGCCCAGCACGTTGCAGGCCTCGGGCGTTCCCTTGCCCTTGGTCCCCACGAAGCCCACGGCATGGGAGTCGTCCACCATCACCAGCGCGCGGTACCGGTCGGCGAGGTCACAGATGGCCGGGAGGTTGGCGATGATCCCGTCCATGGAGAACACGCCATCGGTGGCGATGAGGCGGTAGCGCGCGCCCGAGGAGTCTCGAAGGTGGGCCTCGAGCTCGCCCATGTCGTTGTTCGCGTACCGGAGCCGCTTCGCCTTGCACAGCCGGATCCCGTCGATGATCGAGGCGTGGTTCAGCGCGTCGGTGATGACCGCGTCCTCCTCGCCGAGCACGGTCTCGAACAGCCCGCCGTTGGCGTCGAAGCAGCTCGAGTAGAGGATGGTGTCCTCGGTCCCGAGGAACCGGCTCAGGCGGGCCTCCAGCGTCTTGTGGAGGTCCTGGGTTCCGCAGATGAAGCGCACGCTGGCCATGCCGAAGCCGTACTTCTCCAGCGCGCTGCGGGCGGTCTCGATCACCCGGGGGTGGTCGGCCAGGCCGAGGTAGTTGTTGGCGCAGAAGTTGAGGACCTCCCGTCCCCCCTCGACGCGAATGGACGCGTTCTGCGGGGAGAGGAGGAGGCGCTCGTTCTTGTACAGGCCCTGCTCGCGGAGCTCGCGCGTCCGGGCGGCCAGGTCGGTGAGGAAGTTCGGGTCCACGGTGCGTGCTCTCTACACGGTTGGCCCCGGCCCGGCCACCGTCGTCCAGTGGCAACTGGCGCGTGGCGTCAGCGCTCCCAGGCGCCTGGGCGCTGGTCATTCCCGCCGCCCGCATGCAACCTCCGCATGGGAGGAGACGTGTGGCGAGCTGCGCTTCACGCTGGCGTGAGCGCATCGCCGGTGGAACGATGACCCCGCGCAGGACGGGAGCGGTGAGGGGACCCGTCCAGGAAGGGGAGGACGGTCATGGAGGAGCGTCTCGTCGAGCTCGAGCTGCGGTTCACCGAGCAGCAGCAGCTTCTTCAAGAGCTGAGCGACGTGGTCTACGCCCAGGGCCAGAGCCTCGAACGGCTGGAGCACGAGCTGGCCGCCATGGGGCAGAAGCTCGCCGCCATGGAACCGGGGCTGGTGGACGCCACCGTCGCGGAACGGCCGCCGCACTTCTGAGCCCCGACCTCCCCCCGGGGCGGACGGTCTATCCAACCCGCGTGTTGATCTGGATCTTGCTCCTCAGGGTCTGATGCACCGGACAGCGCTCGGCGATCTCCAGGAGCTTCGCCCGCTGCTCCTCGTTCAGCGCGCCCTCGAGGAACAGCACCCGGTCGACCACGTCCATCTTCGCCGCCTTGGTGTCGCAGTCGGCACAGTCCTGGGCGTGCACCTTCCGGTGCTGGAGCGTGACCCGCGCGCGCTCCAGAGGCCACTTTCGCTTGTCGGCGTAGATGCGGAGGGTCATCGCGGTGCACGCACCGAGGGCCGCGAGCAGCATCTCGTAGGGCGATGGACCCTCATCGGCGCCGCCCACCGGGATGGGCTCGTCGAGCACGAGGTGGTGACCGCCGACGTCGACCTCGATGCGGAACCCCGTGGCCGGCCCCGACACCACCACGCTCCGCGGCTCCTGACTCGGCAGCTCACCCATCTCGATGACCTCCGTCGCCCGGGGAGGCTAGCAGGTACGAGAGCATCCGGACGCACCCGAGCCGATCTCGTGGGCCGGGGAGGAGGACCGGTCGTCGGTCGATCCGTGCGGACGCTCGGCCAGGCGCGCGTCGCGTGCGGGTCAGGACCGGGAGACGACCCGCGGCACCGCCTGCGCCGCCTCGGCCCGCGCCTCGTCGAAGAGCGGCTTCAGCTCGGCGTCGGTGAGGGTCTCCGTCTCCAGCAGCAGCCGCGCGGCCTTCTCCAATGTCACCCGTCGCTGGGCGAGGAGGGTGCGGCACCGCTCGGAGGCGTTCTGGACGATCTCCCGGACGGCGAGGTCGATCTCCCGCGCGGTCTCCTCGCTGAACGTCCGGCGGCTGAGCCCCTGAGGCCCGAGGTAGGCCTGGCTGTCGTTGTCGTACGTTACCGGGCCGAGGCCGGGCACCATCGCGTACCGGGTGGCCATGCTCCGCGCGATGTCGGTCGCCTTCGCCAGGTCGTCGGCGGCCCCGGTCGAGGTGTGCTCGAACACCAGGAGCTCCGCGGACCGGCCCCCGAGGAGCACCACCAGCTTGCCCTCCAGCTCTTCGCGGGTCATGAGGTAGCGGTCCTCGGTGGGCCGCTGGAGCGTGTAGCCCAGGGCCCCGATGCCCCGGGGGATGATGCTGACCTTGTGCACCGGGTCGACTCCGGTGGTCGCCGCGGCGGCGAGCGCGTGCCCCATCTCGTGGAAGGCCACGATCTCCCGCTCGCGGGGGTTGAGGAGCCGGTTCTTCTTCTCCAGGCCGGCCACGATCCGCTCGATGGCAGCGTCGAAATCCTCCCGCTCCACCGCCTGGGCCTTGCGCCGGGTGGCGTTGAGCGCTGCCTCGTTGACCAGGTTGGCCAGGTCGGCACCGGTGAAGCCCGGGGTGAGGGCGGCGATCTGGTCCGGATCCACGCTGGCCCCGATCTTCACCTTCGCCATGTGGACCTTGAGGATCGCCACCCGGCCCACCCGGTCGGGACGATCCACCAGCACCTGGCGGTCGAACCGGCCGGCGCGGAGCAGGGCGGGGTCGAGGATCTCCGGGCGGTTGGTCGCGCCGATCAGCACGATGCCCGCGCTCTGGTCGAATCCGTCCAGCTCGACCAGGAGCTGGTTCAAGGTCTGCTCCTTCTCGTCGTGCCCGCCGACCAGGCCCGATGCCCCGCGGGCCCGGCCGAGGGCGTCCAGCTCGTCGATGAAGATGATGCACGGCGCCTTGGCGCGCGCCTGCTCGAAGAGGTCCCGGACCCGGGCCGCGCCCACGCCGACGAACATCTCCACGAACTCGCTGCCGCTGATGGAAAAGAACGGCACCTCGGCCTCACCCGCCACCGCGCGGGCGAGCAGCGTCTTGCCCGTCCCCGGCGGCCCGACGAGCAGCACGCCCTTCGGCATCCGCCCCCCGAGGCGCGAGTATTCCTCGGGGTTCTTCAGGAACTCGACCACCTCGGCCAGCTCGGCCTTCGCCTCGTCCACCCCCGCCACGTCGCTGAAGCGGGTCTTGACGTCGGTCTCGACGAAGACCTTGGCCTTGCTCTTCCCGATGGCCAGCAGCCCCCCGCCGCCCGCGCCCATCCGGCTGGCCATCCGACGCATGAACAGGACGTAGATGCCGAAGAAGATGAGGGTGGGCACCACCCACCCGAGCAGCGCCGCCACCCACGGGCTCTCGACGTCCCCGGTGAACTTCACGTGGGCCTTCTCCAGCGCGTCGGCGATGTCCTTGTCCACCCGCAGGGTCCGGAAGTGCGTCTTCCCCTTGTCGATCGGCTCCTTGAGCGTCCCCTCGAGCTGGTTCTCGCCGACCCGCACCTCGGCGACCTTCCCCTGCTCCAGCAGCTGGTGGAACTCGCTGTAGGGGATGACCGCCACCGTCTGGGTGGTGCGCACCCAGTTCTGGATGGCCAGCACCGCCAGCACCGCGATCAGCGCGTAGCCGATGTTGAATCGGGTCTTGTTCACGACGTCGCCGTCCTTTCCTGAAGCGTCCGCCGCCGCCCGTTGGCCACCAGTGACGCGAGGATCGCGCCGCCGATCAAGATCCCTATCACCGCCAGCGATACGCCCACCGGGATCTTGAAGATGTCCACGATGGCCATCTTGACCCCGACGAAGACCAGCACCAAGGCCAGCCCCAGCTTCAAATAACCGAACTTCTGCACCACGCCAGCCAGGAGGAAGTACAGGGACCGGAGCCCCAGGATGGCGAAGATGTTGGAGGTGAAGACGATGAAGGGGTCCGTGCTCACCGCCAGGACCGCCGGGATCGAGTCCACCGCGAAGATGAGGTCGGTGAACTCCACCGCCAGCAGGGCCAGGAACAGCGGGGTGACCATCCTCCTTCCCTCGACCCGGGTGAAGAAGTGCTCGGTGTCCTGGATGGGCGACACCGGCAGCACCCGGCGCGCCAGGCGGACCAGCACGTTGTTCTCCGGGTGCCCCTGCTCCCCGCGGGAGAGCAGCATCTTCACCCCGGTGATCACCAGGAAGACCCCGAAGACGTAGATCGTCCAGTGGAAGCGGGCGATCAGCGCGGTGCCGGCGAGGATGAACGCCGCCCGCATCGCCAGTGCGCCGAGGATGCCCCAGAACAGCACCCGATGCTGCTGGTGCGCCGGGACGCCGAACGCGCCGAAGAGGATGACCATGACGAAGATGTTGTCGACGCTCAGCGCCTTCTCCAGCAGGTACCCGGTGGTGAACTCGAGGCCCCGCTGGGCGCCGTAGAAGTGGAAGACGCCCAGGGCGAACAACGCCGACAGCGCGATCCACACCCCGCTCCACGCCGCCGCCTCGCGCAGCGAGACCACGTGCGCCTTCCGGTGGAACACCCCCAGATCCAGGGCCAGCATCAGGCCCACGAAGGCCAGGAAGCCCACCCACAGTGGCCAGCTTCCCAGCGAGACGGCGGACAGCATCGGACAGGCTCCTCCCGGGCGGTCCCGGCGTTCACCGGGGGGGCAGCCGGTCCGTTCGATGTGCGGCAGGAAGAACCTTCGGACAACCAGATAATTCAGGTAGGATGTATCGGTTTAGCCGATGGATGGCGAGGATGCCGGGCCCGCTCCCGCTGGCGCCGGGCGATGAGCCGCCGGAGCGAGGTCCGCATCCCGTGGCGGCGCATGAAGCGCTCCAGGCGCACCAGGGCCCCCCGCGCCCAGCGCACCTCCCGGCTGAGCACCAGCAACCCGGTGCCCACCACCAGCCACCCCGGCCCGGGGAGGGGAATCAGGATGAAGCCGGCCACGACCAGCGCCCAGCCACCCACGAGGTTGGCCAGGCGCCGCAGCCGCGGAGCTCCTGGGTCACCAGCGGGCGTCGAGGGTCGCATCACGGGCTCTCACCGGCCAGCCGCCGGCCTGCCCGCCCATCGTGCGGAGGCGCCGGATGCGCTCGCGCATCGAGGGGTGGGTGGAGGATGCCCGGGAGCAGAACGGTCTGGAGCTGGTTCATGATGAAGGGCCACCGGTGATGGACTGGCTCAACTACCACCACCTCTTCTACTTCTGGACCGTGGTCCGCGAGGGCGGTGTCTCGAAGGCGAGCAAGGTGCTGCGGCTCGCGCAGCCCACGGTCAGCGGGCAGATCAAGGCGCTGGAGAACGCCTTCGGCGAGAAGCTGTTCGAGCGCCAGGGCCGCTCCCTGGTGCTGACCGACGTGGGGCAGGTGGTCTTCCGCTACGCCGACGAGATCTTCAGTCTCGGGCGCGAGCTGCAGGACACGCTGCGTGGCCGGCCGGTGGCCCGGCCCCGTCGGCTGGTGGTCGGCGTGTCCGACTCGGTGGAGAAGCGCGTGGCGCACCGGCTGCTCGCGCCGGCGCTCGAGGCCGAGGCGCCGGTGCAGCTGGTGGTCCAGGAGGCCCGGCCCGAGCGGCTGGTGGCCGAGCTCGCCGCCCACAGCCTCGACCTGGTCCTCTCCGACGCCCCGGCGCCCTCGCCGGTGCGGGCCTACAGCCACCTCCTGGGCGAGTGCGGCGTGGGACTGTTCGCCCGTCCGGCGCTGGCCCGGAGGCTCGCGCCCGGGTTCCCGAAGTCGATGGACGGCGCCCCGCTGCTGACCGCGGCCGACGGGGCGCCGCTGCAGCGCTCTCTGTCCCACTGGTTCGACTCCCGGGGGATCCGTCCACGGGTGGTGGGCGAGTTCCAGGACAGCGCGCTGATGGAATCGTTCGGCGAGGCGGGCGCCGGCGTCTTCCCCGCGCCCGAGGCGGTGGAGGCCGAGGTGCGTGCCGCGTTCGGGGTGGAGCGGGTGGGAACGCTCGATGGCGTGCGCGAGCGCTACTGGGCGCTGACGGTGGAGCGGAAGCTGAAGCATCCGGCGGTGGTCGCCATCACCGAGACGGCGCGCGCCGAGCTGTTCGGGCGTCCACCGTCCCGCACTGCCAGCTGATACCCGGGGTCAGCGACGGGAGCGTGCCCCGATGGCGTCGGTCATCAGGAGCCCGAAGACGATGCCCGCGGCGGTGAGGACCATCTGCAGCCCGGTCTCGATGCTCGTCGCCACGTCCCGGTCCACCAGCTCGAGCAAGCTCCGGTAGCCCACGCTTCCCGGCACCAGCACCAGCACGCCGGGGATGGTGACCAGCCACACCGGCCGGCTACGGAACCAGGCGTTGAGGTGCGCAGCGATGCCGATCACCACCGCGCCCACGAAGGCCCCCAGCGCCGGGCCGAGGTTGCGGGAGACCGCGTGGCTCACCGCCGCCGCGAGCAGGGCCGAGCCCACCACCGTGGGCGCCTCGCGCCGGGGCGCGCGAAGCACCACCACCACTGCCAGCCCGAGCGCGGCCGCCCCGACGAGGAACGACCACGCGGGGAGCTCGACCGGCGGGACCCGCGCCGGGCCGAAGGCGCGCGCCCCGAGCGAACCGCCGAGCAGGGCGCCGATGACCAGCGCCAGGAAGCTCACCCCCGCCGCGCCGATCCCCGCCAGGCCGGAGAGGAGATTCCGGGTCTGCAGCTCGCGGACCGCCTGGGTCAGGGTGAAGCCGGGGAGGAGGATGATGATGGCCCCCAGCGTGGCCACGCGCGGATCCAGTGGCCAGATCCGTGCGGACGCGGTCTGGGCGATGAATCCGGCGAGGAACGCCGAGACCAGCTCGGCGGCGAGGTCCAGCTCGCGGATCCGGCTGCGCGCCACGGCGATGGCCCCCACTGCGAGCCCGGCCACTGCCGCGGTGAGCGCCTCGGGGGCGTCCTCCTCGAAGAGCAGCACCGCCCCCGCGGCGGCGAGGCAGTAGGCGAAGAGGACGAGCGGCGCCCGGTAGGGAGGCTGGGAGCGGGCGATGGCGTCGATCCGGACGCTCGCCTCGCGCGGGCCGATGCGCCCCGTCTTCACCTCGCGGGCCACGGCGTCGAGCCGGACGATGCGGTCCAGGTCCACGGGCATCGGCGTGACCCGGAGCAGCACCAGCCGTTGCTGGCCCGGGATGCCGATGGCGAGCTGGAGCTGGGTGGGGAGGCTCGACACCTGGACGTCGGCCATCCCCAGCTGCGCCGCGAGCTCGCTCACCAGCCGCTCGGTATCCTCGGCGCCGTATCCGCAGGCCTGCGCGCCGCGTGCGGCGGAGAGCAGGAGCGCCAGGGCCGAGTCGGCGTCCTCGGCCACCGGAGAGGCGGCGAGCACCCCTATCCCCCGCGGGTGTGCATCTCGAGCCGCGGGTCCTGCCGGAGCTCGGGGGCAGCGGCGAGCGCGCCCCGCTGCTCGACTGCCAGGCGCTCCTCGGCCCCGCGGTCGGTGCGGGCGCGCCATCCGACCCTGAGGAGGGAGGCGATCTCCGCGTCGCTGGCCCCGCTGCGGAGCGCCGCCCGGAGGTTGGCGCCCGAGCGGGCGTAGAGGCAGGTGTACCAGGTGCCGTCGGCGGTGAGCCGGCTGCGGTCGCAGGAACGGCAGAAGGGGGTGGTGGTGGAGGCGATGATCCCGAACACCGTGCCATCGCCGAGGCGGAAGCGCTCTGCCGGGTCCGAGCCCTGCGCACCCACCGGCTCGACCGGGCCCTGCCCCGCGGCGATCAGGGCCAGGAGCTCCGCCCGGGACACCACCTGCTCGCGGGTCCACCGCGTCGCGCCGCCCACGTCCATGTACTCGATGAAGCGGATCTCGGCCCCGATGCTCCGGGCGAAAGCCAGCAGATCCAGCACCTCGTCGTCGTTCGTGCCCCGCACCACCACGGTGTCGAGCTTGAGCGGGAAGCCCTCGGCCCGTGCCGCCTCGATGCCGGCCAGCACCCGGGCGTGGAGGTGGGCGCGGGTCAGGGCCTGGAAGCGCTCGGGGCGGAGCGTGTCCAGGCTGACCGTGAGCCGCCGGAGGCCGGCCTCCCGGAGCTCGCGCGCGCGCTCGGCGAGCAGCACGCCGTTGGTGGTCATCGCCAGGTCCAGGATGCCGGGGCGTGCGGCGAGCTCGCGGACCAGGGTGGTGATCTCCGAGCGGAGCAGCGGCTCGCCCCCGGTCAGCCGCACCTTGTCCACCCCCAGGGTGCAGAAGATGCCGGTGATCCGGTCCAGCTCCTCGAAGGTCAACAGCTCCTTCTTCGGGAGCCAGACGTAATCCGGCTCGGGCATGCAGTAGGCGCACCGGAGGTTGCACCGGTCGGTGACGCTCAGCCGCAGGCTCCTGAGCGGGCGGCCCAGTGCGTCGCGGAGGCGGTCGGTCGAGGTCGTGGGTCCGGCAGCAGTCACGGCAGGAACGTCAGGCATAAGCCAGGAGCGCCGCCCGCGCCAGGGTACGCTCCCGGGGCACCCTGATCACATGGTGAGGACGACCCGGAACTCCGCTTTCCCGCTCATCATGCGCGCGTACGCCTCGGTGGCCTTCTCCAGCGGGTACTTTTCGATCATCGGACGGACGCCGGTCATTTCAGCGAAGCACAAGGTGTCCTCCGAGTCGGTCGGGATGCCCGAATACCACCCCTGGATGCGCTTCCTGCCGAAGACCAATTGCGCGGAAGACACCTCGATCGGGTCTGCCGGGACTCCCACCACCACGAGAGTGCCGTTTGCTCCCAACCCGCCAACCACTGACGACATCGCCTTTCCGCTCGGCGCGGTCGCAAGAATCACTCGCGCGCCGCCGAGCTTCTGCAGCTCGCCTGCGGGATCTGTTTCAGCACTGTCGATATAGAGATCTGCTCCAAGCTTTCTCGCGAGCGCAGCGTTGCCAGGTCCACGGCCGATTGCCGCGACGCGATACCCGAATTTCTTCGCGAACTGCACTCCCAGGTGTCCGAGCCCTCCAATTCCCTGGACGGCGACGAGCTCGCTCGGCATCGCACCGCTGTGCCGGAGCGCATTGAACGTCGTGATTCCGGCGCACATCAGCGGCGCGGCTTCGGCGGCGTCCAGCGACCCGGGCATCCGGGCCAGAGCTTCCACCGGTGCGACCATGAATTGCTGATAACCACCGTCATAGGTGATTCCGCAGACGATGCTGCTCACGCAATTGGCGAAATCGCCTCGTCTGCACTGAGGGCACGTTCCGTCCTGGCCACCATGCCAGCCAACACCAACCCGGTCTCCTTTCGCCCAGCCCGTCACCCCTCCTCCGAGCGCATCGATCACGCCCGCGACTTCGTGTCCGGGCACGCGCGGATAGGAGATTCCTGGAACGAGGCCTTCCTTGGTGACCACGTCGCTGTGGCAGACGCCACAGGCTTGAACGCGAATCCGCACCTGCCCCGTCTGGGGCTCCGGGATTTCACGATCGACCACCTCGAAGTTCGCCCCCGGCTTAGGTACCTGCACCGCCTTCATTCTCGCCATGGTCGCTTCCCTCTTCAGACAGGCCCACGAGACTGCCTAGCGCGCTGGTTGGCAGCCGATGCCAGTCGTGCGCGGGGCAGGTACGCCGGCGTTCAGTAAGCGACGAGGGACGGCGACATCTCCGCTGGCTCACCGCGAGCGCGCGCCGCGGCGAGGTCCTCGAGCAGGGTTCCCCCGTCGCCAGGGGTGGGCCTGGAGAAGACGATCGCCCGGTACTCGCCCGGGGTGTCGACCGGCACCGCGAGAGTGACGCCCTGCGCGCCGCGGGTGCACGCCGGCGAACCGGGACAGCGGTGCACCACTCCCAGCGCGTTCCGGTACACCCGCAGCTCGGCGCCCTCGAAGCGCAGGCGCCACAGGGTGTGAACCGGCGCGCTCCCGTCCGGCCGGAGGGTGCCCTCCACCGCCGCGGTGACCCGGACCGGGAGGGGCCGGTCCGGGGCATGCCGCGTGGCGACCAGCGCTCCCACGGCGGCGACCACCGCGGCCAGGGCCAAGGCTCCCAGGCGACGGTTGCGCTGGCTGTGCTGGATGCGGACCCAGACCCCGCTCTCCCAGCCGGGCGTGGGGGTGTTGCGCCGCCGGTCCTGCGGGCCGTGTCCGGAGAGATGGGCCACCGCCTCGCGAGGCGACGGTGCTTCCGGTGCGACCACCCCCGCCGTCACGGTGTGGTGTCGGGCAGCGGACCGTCGTCTTCAGGTTGGCCCGGGACGTCGCCGGCTCCAATCGGCGGCCATCCCGGAGGGCGCGCGCAGCCCCGCGACTCTGCGCAGCGTCCGGGGGGCGACCGGCCGCCCTAGAGATCTCGGGCGGCCGGTCGCGCCGTTTTTTCGCTGCACGCCGCCGTCGGCACGGACATTGTGCCCGGTCATGGAACAGCGACCGCTGGGGAAGTCTGGGCTGAACGTCTCCCGCATGGGCCTCGGCTGCATGGGGATGTCGGAGTTCTACGGACCGGCTGACGAGACCGAGTCCCGCGCCACCCTGGAGCTGGCAGTGGATCGAGGCGTCAGCTTCGTCGACACCGCCGACTTCTACGGCGCGGGCAAGAACGAGGAGCTGCTCTCGGACATCCTGCGTCGGAGGCGGCAGGAGATCGTCCTCGCCACCAAGTTCGGGATCGTCCGGGATCCGGCCGCGCCGAACGACGCCACGCGCCGGAAGCTCAACGGCAAGCCGGACTACGTCCGGAGCGCCTGCGAGGCGAGCCTGCGCCGGCTGAAGGTCGAGGTGATCGACCTCTACTACCTGCACCGGGTGGACCCCTCGACGCCCATCGAGGAGACGGTGGGGGCCATGGCCCAGCTGGTGAAGGAGGGGAAGGTCCGGGCGCTGGGGCTGTCCGAGGCGCCGGCGGACGTCATCCGGCGTGCGGCCGCGGTGCACCCCATCGCCGCCCTGCAGAGCGAGTACTCGCTGTGGACCCGCGACCCCGAGGACGGACCACTCCAGGCCTGCCGCGCGCTCGGCATCACCCTGGTGCCTTACAGCCCGCTGGGCCGCGGCTTCCTCACCGGGCAGATCCGCACTCCTGCGGACTTCGGCGAGGACGACTTCCGGCGGAACAGCCCGCGCTTCCAGGGCGAGAACTTCGAGAAGAACCTGACCCTGGTGGAGAAGGTGGGCGCGCTGGCGCGGCAGAAGGGCTGCACGCCCGGACAGCTCGCGCTGGCGTGGGTGATGGCCCAGGGCGACGACGTGGTGCCGATTCCGGGGACCAAGCGGCGCAAGTACCTCGAGGAGAACCTGGGCGCGCTCGAGGTCCGGCTCACCGCGGGGGACCTGTCTGGCATCGAGGCGGTGTTCCCCAGGAGCGCCGTGTCGGGTGGCCGGTACGCCCCGGGCACGGTGGGTACTCAGCCCCTGGCGCAGCCACGGCCAACCTGAGGCAGCTGCCAGCCATGCCTTGACCGCGCGGCCCCGGTGGCGTCGAGTTCGCGCTTCCGAGACACAGAGGAGGGTGCCGTGCTCGCCGATGCTCCGATGACGACGATTCTCCCGGTGGTGGATCTGGCCCGCGCCCGCGCGTTCTACGAGCAGAAGCTGGGGCTGAGCCGCGGCCGGGCCAAGCCCGATGGGAAGTACGAATACCCGGTGGGAAGCGGCGCGCTGGCGCTCTTCCAGCGCGGTGCCCCCACCCGGGCGGACCACACCGCGGTGAGCTTCGCGGTGCGCGACATCGGCGCGGCCATTCGCGAGCTCGAGTCCCGCGGGGTGGTGTTCCACGACTACGACCTGCCCGGTCTGAAGACGGTGGAGCACGTGTGCGTGCTCGGCTCGGAGAAGGCGGCGTGGTTCAGCGATCCCGAGGGCAACATCCTCTGCCTGCACGAGGACCTGGCCTGAATGTCCGACGAGAACTGGGTGCTGACCACCCCGGCGCCTCCCGGCGTCCGTGAGGCGTACGGGCTGGCGCCCTCCCAGCACCTCTGGATCCGCCGGCCGCCGGGGAGCGGGCGGCTCCGGACCCTGGTGATGATCCACGGCGGATACTGGCGCGCGGCCTACGACGCAGCGCACGTGGGTCATCTCTGCGCCGACCTGGCGCGGCGCGGCTGGGCGACGGTGGCGCTCGAGTACCGCCGCATCGGGGAGCCGGGCGGAGCCTGGCCGGGGACGCTGGCCGACGTGAGCGCGGCCCTCGAGGCGCTGCCCGGGCTGGCCTCGAAGCATGGCCTGGATCCCGCCCGCTCCGTGTGGATGGGCCACTCCGCGGGCGGGCACCTGGCGCTCTGGGCGGTGACGCGATCCAGCGCGCCCGGGTCGCTGAAGCGGCCGTCGTGGCGTCCGCGGCGGGTGGTCGGGCTCGCGCCGGTGTCGGACCTGGTCGAGGCGGACACGCTGGCGCTGAGCGGGCACGTGACCCTCGAGCTGCTCGGTGGCACTGCCCGCGAGCAGCCCGCCCGCTACGCCGACGGCTCGCCCGCGGCGCACCTTCCGCTCGGGGTGCCGGTGGTGGTCGTCCACGGGACCAAGGACAACGTGGTCCCCCTGGCGATGAACCGGAGCTTCGTCGAGCGGGCGCGGAAGGCCGGGGACGACATCCGGCTGGTGATGCCGGAAGATGCGGACCACTTCGACGTCATCGACCCCACCTCGAAGGCGTGGGGGCAGGTGCTCGAGGCGCTCGGCCCCTAGCAAACCGTCGAAGAGGAAAGCCCATGCGCCTGAGTGGAATTCCCTTCGGGGTGACGGACTGGTCCAAGGTCGAGCCTACCGAGCGCCCCGGTGACGCCGGGGTCGCGGTCTGGCGGACGCGGCACTTCGGCGACGTCCGCGTCCGGATGGTGGAGTACTCGCCCGGGTATGTGGCCGACCACTGGTGCGAGAAGGGGCACATCCTGCTCTGCCTCACGGGCGAGCTGAACACCGAGCTGGAGGACGGGCGGCGGTTCACGCTGAAGCCCGGGACGAGCTACCAGGTCGCGGACGGAGCGGAGCGACACCGGTCCTCCACCTCGTCCGGCGCGACGCTGTTCATCGTCGACTGACGCCCGAGATGGAAAAGCCGCACGGCGCATCGTGCAGGGCCCCCTGAAGACCAGCACCGAGACGCTCACAGTCCCCGGATGAACCCACCGTCCACGGCGATGGCCTGCCCGGTCACGTACCCGGCCTGCTCCGAGGCCAGGAAGGCCGCCACCGCGCCCAGCTCCTCGGGTCGTCCGAGCCGCCGGGCGGGGATGTGCGCGGCGAGCGTCTCCTCCGGGATGCCCAGCTCGGCGATGCGGTCGGTGGACGTGTAGCCCGGGAGCAGCGCGTTCACCGTCACCCCATCCTCGGCCACCTCGGGCGCCAGCGATTTCACCAGCCCCAGGAGGCCGGCGCGCAGGCCGCTGGACACCGTCAGCTCCGGGATGGGCTCCTTGGCCGCGGTCGAGGTGATGAGCAGCACGCGCCCCCACCGACGCTCCTGCATGGCGGGCAGCGCCGCGCGGATGGCGTCCACTGCGCTCATCCACAGGGACTGGAAGCCCACCTGCCACATCTCCTCGGTGATGTCGGCGAACCGCCCCTTCGGGGGCCCCCCGGTGTTGGTCACCAGGATGTCCAGACCGCCCAGCCGCTTGGTCGCAGTCTCCACCAGGGTGATCGCCGCGCCCGGGACGCGGAGGTCGCAGGGCAGCCCCGCCTGTGCGCCCAGCTCGCGCGCGGCGGCCTCGACCCGCGGCTTGTTCCGCGCGCAGATGGCCACCCGCGCCCCCTCCGCCACCAGCGCCGCGGCCACCGCCCGCCCGAGCCCCGAGGAGCCCCCGAGCACCAGTGCCCGTCGATCACGCAGTCCCAGGTCCATCAGAGCCTCTCGCGCAGGAAGGGAGTGAGCCGCGCGGCGACCAGCGCCCGTGCCCGCCCCAGGTCGACCTCGGCCGGCGAGGCCACGCCCTCGGCCAGCTCGGACACGATGCCCGAAGCGATACGACCGGCGTCGTAGGCCACCCGGTAGGGCGTCCGACTGAAGGTCACCATCGCGTAGCGGGAGACGAACTCGCCGGGCAGCTCGGCCAGGAGCCGCTTCTCGATGGCCTTCTCCAGCCGGAAGCGCGGGTCGGCGGTGCTGGCGCGCATCTCGACGAAGTTCTCCACCGCCATGTCGGCGATGGCGTCGGCGTTGGGCCTTCGCAGCCGCTCGAACCGGGCGAAGACCTCGCCCCGCGCGGCGCCCTCGGCCTCCAGCTCGTCCAGCACCACGCAGTCCTCGAAGCCGCAGTTCATGCCCTGGCCGAAGAAAGGGACGATGGCGTGGGCTGCGTCTCCGAGCAGCAGGGCTGTGTGGCCGGCGTGCCACGCCGAACACTTGACGGTGACCATCGACCCGGTCGGATTGCCGGCGAACTGGGCCTCCAGGTCCGTGAGCATCGGCTCGATGTCCGCGAAGTACTCCCGGAAGAACGCCCGAACCGCCCCCGGAGCCTCCAGGGTGGCGAAGCTCGGGGAGCCCTCGAAGGCGAGGAACAGGGTGCAGGTGAAGCTCCCGTCCTCGTTGGGGAGGGCGATGAGCATGAAGTCGCCACGCGGCCAGATGTGCAGCGCGTTCCGCTCCAGCCGCCACCCGCCTTCCGCGGCGGCGGGCAGGGTGAGCTCCTTGTAGCCGTGGTCGAGCAGCGTCTCGGTCGAGGTGCCGCCGCGGGCCTCCACCACTGCGCGGCGCACCGCCGAGCCCGCCCCGTCGGTGCCGTACACCACCGCGCCCTCGACGTGCTGGGTGTGCCCGCCGTCGACCTCGACCGTGAGCTCGCGGCGCGCGGGGTCGAGCGCCAGCACCCGCCGCCGGAACGACAGGCGCACCCGGCCGGTCTGCTCGGCGGCATCGAGCAGCATCCGGTTGAGCAGCCCGCGGGAGATGGAGTGGATGCACTGGCTGTCGTCCTTCCCGTACGCCTGGAAGGTGAGGCCCCCGTCGAGGCCATGGATCATCCGGCCCGGCATGGGGATGGCGTGGGCGAGCGCATCCTGCTCCAGACCGACATGGGCGAGGGCGTGGAGCCCGCGAACGCTGATTGCCAGATTGATGCTCCGGCCGGCGGAGATCTGCTCGCGCCGCATGTCCGGCCGCCGCTCGAAGAGCTCCACCGCCTTCCCCCGCCGGGCGAGGAAGAGCGCCAGGAGCGAGCCGACCAGGCCCGCACCGGCCAGGACCGTCCGCTCACCCCCCCTGGACATGGCCCCGGAGCACCTCGGCAAAGCGCACCACGTCGGCGAAGCCCGTGTAGAAGGGCGCGGGCGCGGCGCGGAGGATGTCCGGGGCGCGGAAGTCGCAGACCACTCCCGCCACCGCCAGGCGCTCCACCAGTCCGCGGGGGTCGTGGCCGATGCGCAGGGACAGCTGCGCCCCGCGCTGGGCCGGGTCGTCAGGGGTGATGATCTCCACTCCCGGCATCCCCCGCACCAGCTGGTCCATGAGGCCGGTGAGCCGCTCGGACTTGCGCCCGAGCGCGGTCATCCCCACCGCGTCGAACAGCTCCATCGACGCCCGGAGCGCCGCCATGGAGAGGATCGGCGGATTCGACAGCTGCCATCCCTCGGCGCCCGGCATCCCCTGGAACCGCGGCCCCATCTCGAACCGGGTGGCCTCGTCGTGCCCCCACCAGCCCTCGAAGCGGGGCAGGTCCCGGCCGTCGTGGTGCCGCGCATGGACGAACACTCCACCGAGCGCGCCCGGTCCCCCGTTGAGGTACTTGTACGAGCACCACACGGCGAAGTCCGGTCCGTCGTCGTGCAGATGGAAGACCAGGTTGCCCGCGCCGTGCGCGAGGTCGAAGCCGACCGTCGCCCCCACTGCGTGCCCCGCGCGGGTGACGGCCCCGACGTCGAAGGCCTGCCCGGTGAGGTAGTTCACGTTGCCGATCAGCACCAGCGCCAGCCGCTCGCCTTCCCGGGCGATGGCCTGGAGCAGATCCTCGGGCCGGAGCACGTCCTCTCCGGCCCGCGGCGCGAGCGGTACCAGCGCCTCTGCCGGATCGAATCCGTGGAAGCGGACCTGGCTGGCGAGCGCGTACCGGTCGGAGGGAAAGGCGCTGCCCTCGTGGAGGATGCGGTGACGCCCGGCGGTGGGCCGGTAGAAGGACACCAGCAGCAGATGCAGGTTGACGGTGAGGGTGTTCATCACCACCACCTCGTCGGGCTGGGCCCCGACGAGGCGCGCGGTGGGCGCGGTGAGGAAGCGGTGGTACGGAAGCCAGGGGGAGTCGCCTTCCAGGTGTCCCTCGACCCCGCGCCGGGCCCAGTCGTCCAGCACCTCCTCCACCCGTGCCCGCGCCGTCCGGGGCTGCAACCCGAGCGAGTTCCCGGTCAGGTACACCAGCGGCGCACCGTCCTGCCCTCTCGGGAGCAGGAAGGCGTCCCGCATCGGGCCCAGCGCATCACGTGCGTCGTGGTCCTCGGCGAGCCGCCGGCCTTCCTCGATGCTCAGCATGGCCGGCCCAGCCAGCGGAGCGCGTTTTCCCCCAGGAGCCGCGCCCGGGGGTTGGCGAGCTCGGGAACGGAGCGGATCAGCGCCCCCGGCTCGGGCTCGCCGAGCGGGAAGGGGTAGTCGCTCCCCAGCATCACCCGGTCCTCGCCGAAGAGCTTCACGATGAGCCGGAGCATGTCCGCATCGTGCACCAGGCTGTCCACCCAGAACCGCCCCAGGTAGGCCCGCGGGGGGACCGGGTTGTCCACCGCCACCAGATCGGGCCGGCAGTCGAACCCGTGCTGGATGCGACCCAGCGTCCCGGGAAAGGCGCCGCCGCCGTGGGCGAAGGCCACCCGGAGCGTGGGGAGCCGCTCCAGCACCCCGCCGAAGATGAGCGAGCAAATGGCCAGCGAGACCTCCGCGGGCATCCCCACCAGCCAGGGAAGCCAGTACTTCCGCATCCGCGCCTCGCCCATCATGTCCCAGGGATGGACGAAGACCGCGGCGCCCAGCTCGGCGGCGGCGACGAACACCTCGAAGAGCGCCGGGTCGCTCAGGTTCCACTCGTTGACGTGGCTGCCGATCTGCACCCCGGCCAGGCCGAGGGACTTCACGCAGCGCTCCAGCTCGCGCACCGCCAGCGCGGGGGCCTGCATCGGCAAGGTCCCCAGACCCACGAAGCGCGCGGGCGCGCCGGCCACCACCGAGGCGAGGTGGTCGTTGAGGAACCGCGCCACCTCGGCGCCGTCCTCCGGCCTGGCCCAGTACGAGAACATCACCGGCACCGTCGAGAGCACCTGCACGTCCACCCCGGCGAGGTCGCAGTCGGCCAGCCGCGCGGCGGGCGCCCAGAGGTTCTCCTCCACCTCACGGAAGGGCTGTCCGTCGTCCCTCACCATCCGCGCGCGACAGGGCCCGGTGTGCTCGAGGCCGACGAAGCCGCCGTAGCCGAAGCGCTCCTTCCAGCGGGGCAGCTCGGGCGGAAGCAGGTGGGTGTGAACGTCGACGACCGGCATTCGGCGTTTCGGTTTCAGGCGCGGGTGGCGCGCGTCCCGCACTTGCTGCAAGTTCTGGCCTTCTCGTCGCCGTAGAAGTGGTCGAACACCGGGGGCAGCTGCCGGACGATGTCGGTCAGGTGGATCGACTCTCGGTAGAGCTCGTTCCCGCATTTCTCGCAGACCCAGAGGAACGAGTCCTTCTCGTGCGGCAGCCGGCGGCGCTCGAGCACCAGCCCGATGGTGTTCGGAGGCCGCTGGGGCGAGTGGGGGACGTTGGGCGGAAGGAGGAAGATCTCCCCCTCCCGGATGGGAATGACTTCCCGCTGGCCGTCGACCAGGACGTGGAGGGCGATGTCCCCCTCGAGCTGGTAGAAGAACTCCTCGCCCTCGTTGACGTGGAAGTCGCGCCGCGCGTTCGGACCACCCACCACGGTGACCATGAACTCGCGGTCGGCCCAGATCTGCTGGTTGCCCACCGGGGGTTTCAGCAGATGCCGGTGCTCGTCGATCCACTTCTTGAAGTTGAGCGCTTGCAGCCTGGGCATGTTCACTCCGGCATCGTGGCGATGCACTTCAGCTCGATGGCGATGGGCGTGGGGAGACGCGTCACCTCCACCGTGGTCCGGCACGGCTGGGCGTCCTTGAAGTACTCCGCCCAGAGCCGGTTGTAGACCGCGAAGTCGCTCTCCATGTCGGTGAGGAACACCGTCACGTCCACCAGGCGGTCCCAGGTGGTGCCTGCGTCCTCGAGGATGGCCCGAACGTTCTCGAACACGCTCTTGCACTGGATGGCGATGTCGTGATCGGTGACGTTGCCCTGCGCGTCCAGGGTCACCCCCGGGATGTCGTGGCTGCCGCGAACGCGCGGGCCGATCCCCGAGAGGAAGAGCAGATTGCCCACCCGGCGGGCATGGGGGAAGGCGCCCACCGGGGGCGCGGCGCGCTGCGAGGTCACTCGGTCCGGCATGGGCCTTCAACCTCCGTGCAGGTGGATGCAGATGTTCTGGGGCTCGGTGAAGAAGCGAAGCGCTTCCTGGCCGCCCTCGCGGCCCAGGCCCGAATCCTTCATCCCCCCGAAGGGGGTGCGCAGGTCGCGGAGCATCCAGGTGTTCACCCAGACGATGCCGCTCTGCAGCCCGGCGGCGAACCGGTGGGCGCGGGTCAGGTCGGCTGTCCACACCGAGGCGGCGAGGCCGTAGCGAACTCCGTTGGCGGCCTGGAGAACCTCCTCCTCGGAGTCGAACGGCATCAGGGCCGCCACCGGGCCGAAGATCTCCTCCTGGTTGGACCGGCACCCGGGGTCGAGCCCCTCGACCAGGGTGGGCTCCACGAACCAGCCCTCGCGGCAGCGGCCACCGACCTCGGCCCGCCTGCCCCCGGTGAGGAACCGGCCGCCCTCCTCGCGGGCCAGAGCGAGGTAGCCGAGCACCTTGTCCAGGTGGGCCCGGCTGACCAGCGCCCCCTGCTCGGTCTCGGGCAGGAGCGGATCGCCGAGCTTGAGGGCCCGGGTGCGCTCCACCAGGGCGTCGCGCACCCGGCCGTAGACGCTCCGCTCCACGAAGATGCGCGGACAGCAGAGGCAGATCTCACCCTGGTTGGAGAAGGACGAGCGCACGGTGGTGGCCACCGCCGATTCCAGATCCGCGTCGGCGAAGATGACCACCGGGTTCTTTCCCCCCATCTCCAGCGAGAGCTTCTTGAACTGCGGTGCGGCGGTGCGGGCGATCTCCGCGCCGGTGCGTGTGCTGCCGGTGAAGGAGATGGCCTTCACCTCCGGATGGCGCGATAGGGCGTCGCCCACCTTGGGGCCCAGCCCCTGCACGATGTTCAGCACCCCCGGCGGCAGCCCGGCCTCGAGCGCGATGCGTCCGAGCCAGTGGGCGGTGATCGGCGTCACCTCGGACGGCTTGGCCACCACCGTGTTGCCCACCGCGAGAGCGGGCGCCACCTTCCAGGTCAAGAGGTACAGCGGGAGGTTCCAGGGCGAGATGGTGCCCACCACCCCCAGCGGATGCCGCAGCGTGTAATTCAGCGCGTGCGAATCCATGGGATGGCACTCGCTGGAGAGCTGGGTGGCGGCGTCGGCGAAGAACTCGAAGTTCAGGATGGCTCGGGGGATGTCGACCTCGGTGGCCACCGAGACGGGCTTCCCGCTGTCCACCGACTCGGCGCGGGCCAGCTCGAGCAGCGCCAGGCGCAGACCCTCGGCCACCTTGCGTAGCAGGCGGCTCCGGACCGGGGCCGGCGTGGCGCTCCAGGCCGGAAATGCGCGCCGGGCGGCCTCGACCGCCTGGGCCACGTCCAGGGCGTCCGAATCGGGCAAGGTTCCCAGCGGTCCGCCGGTGGCGGGCTCCCAGTTGGGGAGCGTCGCCCCGGAAACCGCCGGAACCTCGCGACCGTCGATGACGTTGAGGACGCCGTCCATGAAGCCTCCGCCTCTCCTAGTATGCGCCACCCGGGCCGGCGCCGGGGGACCGGGCGGTGGGCGGAGGAACGTGAGAATGGACATCGAGCGCCTGGCGGGTCATCTGGACGACGCGCGGCGGCACGGCCGGGAGGTGGAGCGGCTGACGCTCGAGGCCCCGGACCTGGACCTCGCCCAGGCCTACCAGGTGATGGACGCGGGCATCGCCCTGCGCATGGCCCGCGGCGAGCGGGTCATCGGGATGAAGATGGGGCTCACCTCGGAGGCCAAGCGCCGCCAGATGTCGCTCGATGCGCCGATCTACGGCGTGCTGACCGACGCCATGGTGGTCCAGGGCACCTTCCATCTCCGGGGCACCTTGCATCCGAAGATCGAGCCCGAGGTCGCCTTCCGCTTCGCCCGCGGCCTCGCCGGGACGCCGGACCGGTCGGCTGTGCTCTCGGCGTGCACCGCGGTGGGCCCGGCCTTGGAGATCCTCGACTCGCGCTACCGCGACTTCAAGTACTTCAGCCTCCCGGACGTGGTGGCGGACAATGCGTCGTCCTCGCACGTCGTGCTCCCCGAGCGCTGGGTGGAGATCGAGGGTCGGGACACCTCGCGGGTGGAGCTGGTGATGTTCGTCGACGGGACGCCCCGACAGCGGGCGACGGGGGCGGCCATCTCCGGGGACCCGGTGCTGTCGGTGGTGCAGCTGTGCGCGCTGCTGACCGCACGGGGCCGCTCGGTCCCGGCCGGGAGCGTGGTGCTGGCCGGGGCGGCCACCGTCGCCGAGCCGCTCGTGGCCGGGATGGAGGTCCGGCTGGACGCGGGGTGGCTGGGGAGCACGTCGGTGCGGGTCGAGCCGTGACCCGCCGCCGCCGCACCCTGGCGGTGGTCTCGGCCACGGTGGGCACCGCGCTGCTCGCCGGGTCGTTCGTGCTCATGTCCCGTGCGGAGGCGCCGCCCTGGGCGATGCTCGCCTGGGGTGCGGTGGCCCTGGTGGCCGTGGCGGCGTTCCTCGCCCGCTTCCGGGTCGATCGGGTGCACGAGGCGCTGTTCCTCGCCTCGCTGGTCGCGCTCGGGCAGACCTTGGCGCTGCACGCGGTGCTGATGGTCCTGCTCGGAGCGCGGCTTCCCCCGGCGCCGACGGTGCTCCGGCACCTGGTTGCCTTCGGGTTGCTGGACGCGCTCACCCTGGTGGCGGCGACGCTCGCCGGGCACTGGTTCCCGCAGCGGCCGCCGAGCCGCTAGGAGCCGCGCGGCTGCTGCTGGGCCGCATCGAGGGTGAGCAGATCCTGCTCGAGCTGGCGGCGGCCGGTGACGTCGCTGAAGAAGACGTACAGCCCGCGCGCCGAGGGGACCGCGGTCACGCCGTACCAGCTCCCGCCGTTTGGCGCCCGGTCCTCGACGACGCGCAGGTACCCATCGGCGAGCGCCTCCTCGAAGGCCCGATGGAACGCCGTCCCCTGCAGCTCGGGGAACACCTCCCACAGCTCACGGCCGATGACCTCGGAGCGGGTGCGCTCCAGCATCCGCTCGGCGGCGGGGTTCCAGTGGGTGATGCGCCACTCCCGGTCCAGACCGCAGCACCCCTCGGGATTGGCCCGGAGCCAGCGATCCAGATCGGCGCGGGCGATGAGGGCGGCGGTCTCGGCCTCGACCTGGGTGGTGATGTCCGCGACGTAGGAGAGGATCATCGGAGGCTGTCCGGGTCGCCCGCCGATGGCGATCCGCGTCCACTCGCAATGGCGAATGTCACCGGACCGGGTCCGGTTCCGGTTGCGGTGCACGAGGTGCCGATCGTGACCGGAGCGCAGGCGGTCGAGGACCGCATCGACGAAGGGAAGGTCCGACTCGTGGACCAGCTCGAGCCCGTCGATGTGGCTGCCGAGCACCTCCGCCGCGGTCCAGCCGAACAATCGCTCGGCGGCGCCGGCCCACAGCCGGATCGTCCCCGCCGTATCCGTCTCGATCACCGCGACCGGCAGCGCCTCGAGATGTTCGAGGAGCGGATTGCCCTCGGGGGACATCTGGCTGAGGCGCGCGGGGGCCATTGCTGATCGCGCGGGATAATCGGTGGGGGGGCTGTCATCGGCCTGGACCGAACTGCGGGCGGCGTCCGTATCGAACATCTCAGAGCTTTTCGGCTTTCTCACGAACATGGAAAACTCCAGCTAGAACGCTCGGAGGTACTGCACCGGGACGCGCCGCGCCTCGGGGCGCCCCAGCTCCTCGGCGGCGTGCAGGGCCCAGTACGGGTCCCGCAGCATCGCGCGGGCGAGCATGACGAGATTCTGCGTCCCCGGCGCGGACGATCCCGTCGGCCTGGGCGGGGGTGTTGATGAGCCCCACCGCCGCGGTGGGCACCCGGGCCTCGGCGCGAATGCGTCGTGCGAAGGGGACCTGGTAGCCGGGCACCGCCTCGATGCGCGCGTAGGGCACGAGGCCGCCCGAGCTGCAGTCGACGAGGTCCACGCCCTCGGCGCCGAGCCGCCGCGCCAGCTCCACGCTCTCGTCCAGCGTCCAGCCGCCTTCCACCCAGTCGGTGCACGACAGCCGCGCGAGCAGCGGCAGCCGCTCCGGCCATTCGGCGCGGACCGCCCGGGTGATCTCCAGCGCCAGGCGGGTCCGCTGCTCGAAGCCGCCTCCGTAGCCGTCCTCTCGCCGGTTGGACAGCGGAGAGAGGAACTCGTGCACCAGGTACCCGTGGGCGAAGTGCAGCTCGACCAGGCGGAAACCCGCGGCCAGCGACCGGCGGGCCGCCGCGGCGAATGCCCGGATCACCTCGCCGATGTCCTCGAGCGACATCGCCCGCGGCACGACCGTGCGCTCGGAGAAGGGAATCGCGCTGGGGGCGATCGGCTGCCACCCGCCTTCCTCTGGCGGCACACCGGTGCCACCCTCCCAGGGCACGCGGGTGCTCGCCTTGCGTCCGGCGTGGGCCAGCTGCACGCCGGGCACCGCGCCGTGCGCGTCGAGGAAGCGAACGATGCGCGAGAGCGGCTCGAGGTGAGCGTCCTTCCACAGCCCCAGGTCCGCGGCGGTGATGCGACCGCGCGCCTCGACCGCGGTGGCCTCGGCGACGACCAGGCCGGCCCCACCCACCGCACGCGACCCGAGGTGGACCAGGTGCCAGTCGTTGGCGAAGCCATCGTCCGCGCTGTACTCGCACATCGGCGAGACACCGACGCGGTTGGAGAGGGTGACGGAGCGGAGGGTCAGCGGCTCGAAGAGGTGGGCCACCGCCAGGACGTAATCCCGGCGCTCGGCTCAGGCCACCCGGTCCGGGGCGGGCCTGCCCGAGAGGACCGCGTCGACGTTGTCCAGCGCCCGGAATCCCATCGCTTCCCGGGTCTCGATGGTCGCGCTGCCCATGTGTGGCAGGAGGAAGGTGTTCTCCAGCCCGCGGTAGCCGGGATGGAGCGCCGGCTCGCCCTGGAACACGTCCAGCCCGGCGGCCCCCACCTGACCCGAACGCAGGGCCGAGATCAGCGCCTCGTCGTCCACCAGGTCCCCCCGGGCGGTGTTCACCACGATGGCCCCGCGGGGAAGCAGCGCCAGCCGGTGCGCGTCGAGCAGATGCCGCGTCTCCGGCGTCGACGGCGCATGCAGCGAGAGCAGCTCGCTCAGCGGCAGCAGCTCCTCCACGGTGGGGTGGAAGACGGCGCCCTCCTCGCGCTCGGGCGGCAGCCGCCGCTGGTCGGTGTAGTGGATCTCCACCCCGAAGCCCCGGGCACGCCGGGCCATGGCCTGACCGATGCGACCCATCCCCACGATGCCCAGGCGCTTGCCGCTCAGCTGACGCCCCATGAGCTGCGTGGGCGCCCACCCGGTCCAGCCGCCCGAGCGCAGCAACGCCTGTCCCTCGTACGCGCGCCGCGCCGCCCCGAGCAGCAGGAGCAGCGCGATCTCCGCGGTGGCGTCGGTCAGCACCTCGGGGGTGTTGGTCACCACCAGTCCCCGGGCCCGCGCCGTGTCCAGGTCGAGATGCTCGGTGCCTACCCCGAAGCTGGCCACGATGCGGATCCGCGCCGGGAGTCTCAGCAGGACGCCGGCGTTCATCCGGTCCGCCACGGTGCACACCACCGCGTCCACGTCCTGGCTCCGGGCGACGAGCTCGTCGGCGACCAGGGGCCGGTCCTCGGGATTGGCGATCAGCCGGTAGTCGCGGGCCGCGCGGCGCTCGACCGCCTCGGGCAACCTCCGGGTGAAGAGGACCGCGTGCTCAGTCATTCACGTTCACGACCACCCGCCCGCGCACCTGTCCATCGACGATGCGCGGGGCGAACTCCACCAGCTTGGACATCGGCACCTCCTGGGTCACCTCGTCGAGGTGCAGCTTTCCCAGGTTGTCCACCAGCAGCTTCCAGGCGCGCGTCCGCTCCTCGGCCGGTGTCAGGTCCGAGTCGCAGCCGAGGAGCGCCACGTTGCGGAGGATGAAGGGGAACACGGTCCCCGGGAAGTCCGAGCCTCCGGCCAGCCCGCACGCGGCGACCGCGCCACGGTAGGCGGTCTGGCTGCAGAGGGTGACCAGCGTCTGCCCGCCCACCGTGTCCACGCCACCGCCCCACCGTTCGGAGGCCAGCGCCGGGCCCTTCTGGGCGAGCACGTCCCGGCCGATGATGTCCGTGGCGCCGAGCTTCCGGAGGTAGTCCGCCTCGGAGGTCCGGCCGGTCGAGGCGACCACCTTCCTCCCCAGCGCCGCGAGGAGCGCCACGGCGATCGAGCCCACGCCGCCTGCGGCGCCGGTCACCACGAACTCGCGGTCGGATGCCAGCGTGCCGTGGTCCTGCAGCGCCAGCACGCAGAGGGCGGCGGTGAAGCCCGCGGTGCCGATGGCCATCGAGGTGCGCGCGTCGAGCCCCCGCGGAATCGGCAGCACCATCGCTTCCTTCACCCGGGCGCGCTGGGAGAAGCCGCCCCACCAGCTCACGCCCAGGCCGTTCCCCGTCACCAGCACCGGGTCGCCGGGGCGGAACCTCGCCCCGGTGCTCGAGCGCACCCGGCCGGCGAGGTCGATGCCGGGCACCATCGGCCACTTGCGGATGACCTTGCCGCGACCGGTGAGCGCCAGGCCGTCCTTGTAGTTGAGCGAGCTGTAGGCCACGTCGATGGTGACCTCGCCGGGCGGCAGCGCCGCCTCCTCGAGCGCCGCGCGCTTGACCTGCGTGCGCCCGTCCGCCTGCTCGGCGACCAGAGCCGTGAAGTTATCTGCCATAGCGCCGGTGACCATCGATCCGGCAGAGACGAAACTCCAGTCGGAGTCCGGAAAAACTTGCTCTCTCCCGCTCGACCCCCGGGCTGCTCGCCCTCGCAGGAAGGGCCCGCGGAGCTTGGCCCGCCGTTCGCAAGGCGGACGACTCAGGGCGGCGTGGGGGTCGTGGGGCGTGGCGAGACGTGGACGGTCGCTTGCAGAGCGGTTGCTGACCTCAGTTGGTCAGCGAGCAGGCACTGTCCACGTCTCCGTCCACGCGTTGGAAACGGGGCGTTCGGGGGTGACCCAGTCGCGGTCACCGTCCTGCTCGGGAAAGGTGACTGGCCGTCCGTCGAAGGTCTCGCGGCGCCCCGGATAGACGAACGTCCGCCAGGCGTAGCCGATGAGCGATCGCTGCTCGAGCGCCGGATGCAGCCCCGGCCGGATGTGCGCCGCGTGGGCCTCGGGCAGCAAGCTCCAGTGCAGGCCCGGCTCCAGGTGGTGCATGCCGTGGTAGCCGTTGTTGAGGGTCAGGAAGTTGAGCAGGGGGCTGGTGAAGTTCCGGGAGTGGTTGACCGGGTGCTCGGGGTCGCAGCCGTCGTGCCAGAAGAAGTTGATTCCCACGATGCCCAGGTTGGCCACCAGCTCCGGCACCAGCACGAAGCAGAGCGCCTTGCGCCAGTCGAGTGCGAGGACCGCGAGCTTGACGCCCCAGACGAGGACGATCTCCAGTCGGCGCTGGCGCCGCCAGTCCTCGGTGCCCTTGAGCGCGGCGTAGCGACGGTTGCCGCGGACGATGGCCGGGGAGACGGCGAAGGGGAAGGCGAGGAGGTTGAGCAGGTTCCAGCGGAAGCGCACCTTCGAGGTGCGCATCACGTCCTCGCGGGCCTGCAGGAAGCGGTGGTGCGAAAGGTTGTGCCCCGGGATGTAGTCGGTGATCGGGAATCCGTAGGACAGGCTGACCCACACCTGGAAGGCCGAGTTCATCCAGCGCCGGCGGAAGACCGGGCAGTGCACCGTGTTGTGCGCGACCACCGCTGACAGCCATGACGTGTACGCCAGGACGCCCATCGCGACGAGCCAGGCCACCCCCGGGGGGGCCGCCACCCAGGCCAACACGGTGAGCGAGGCATGGGTCGTCAGCAGGAGCAGTGTCCGGCGATCGGCGGCAAATCTGAGGATTCCCGGGCGGTCGACCCGGACTGGCAGCGAAGACTCCACGCCGCTGCACCAAAGCAGGGGCTTCCCGCGAATGTCGAGTCTTTTACAACCGGAGGTGCGGTCAGGGCTGGTCGTACTTCAGGAACGACACCACCCGGTCCGAGCCCAGCCGTTCGGCGCCCCCGAGGAACGCCAGCTCGACGAGGAAGGTGAAGCCGACCACCGTCCCCCCGGCCCGGCGGATCAGCTTCTCGGTGGCTAGGGCGGTGCCCCCGGTGGCCAGCAGGTCGTCCACCACCAGGACCCGGGCGTTCCGCACCAGGGCGTCGGTGTGGAGCTCCAGCGCGTCCTCGCCGTACTCCAGCCCGTAGGCCTCGCGGTGGGCCTTGCGAGGCAGCTTTCCGGGCTTCCGGACCGGCACGAAGCCACGACGCAGCGTGGCAGCTAGGGCCCCGCCGAGGATGAAGCCCCGGGCCTCGATTCCCACCACCTCGGTGACCTCCAGGGTCGCCACCCGCGCAGCGAGCGCGCAGACGACCCCGTGGAAGAGCAGCGGGTCGGCGAGCACCGGCGTGAGGTCCTTGAAGACGATGCCGGGCCTGGGAAAATCCGGCACGTCACGGATACGGGCTGCGACGGCCTCGAGCAGAGGAGGGCTCATGGACTGCCGGGCAGCATATGCCGCCCCCGGGGTGGTATAGGCGTCGCGCCATGACCGAACCGGCCTCCAGGCGCGGGCGCCCCACGCTCGTGAAGGAACCTCTGCCGCTCGACCACAAGCTCCTGGTCCGCATGCACGACCTGATGGTCGAGTCCCGGGTACTCGAGGAGCGGTTGATCCAGATGTACCGCCAGGGCCACGGGTACTTCTGGATCGGCGGCCCGGGGGAGGAGGCGTTCAACGTCGCCCTGGGCCTGCTGATGAAGAAGGGCCAGGGCCCGGCCCACGACTACCTGCACGCGCACTACCGCCAGAGCGCCACCATGATGGCCCTGGGCGAGGACCCCATTGGCGCGCTCCGGCAGATGAAGAGCACCGCGAGCGATCCGTACTCGGGGGGCCGCAACTTCGCCGGCCACTTCAGCAGGCGCGAGTGGAACATCGTCCCGGTGTCGAGCCCGATCGAGGTGCAGTACGCGATGGCCCCTGGCACCGCGCTGGCCCAGAAGCGGCACGGGGGCGACGGCATCACCATCGTCACCGGCGGCGACGCCGGCACGGCCGAGGGCGACTTTGCCAGCTGCCTGGTGTGGAGCACCCGGCCGGGGAACGAGCTCCCGCTGCTGATCGTCGTCACCCACAACCAGTGGGGCATCTCCACCTCGGCGGCGACCCAGCAGGGCTGCAAGACCATCGCCGACCGCGGCAAGGCGTTCGGGATGCAGACCAAGACCATCGACGGGAACGACCCCATCGTCAGCTACCTCGAGCTGCAGAAGGCGATGGGCTACGTCCGGACGGAGCGGAGGCCGTACCTGCTCGAGGCCAACGTCTCGCGCCTCTATGGCCACTCCAGCGCCTCCGGGGCGAACTTCGTGACCGTGGAGCAGGACTGCATCGCCGAGTTTGAGAAGAAGCTCGAGGCCCACGGCATCCTCACCCGTGCGGAGATGGAGAAGGTCCGCGCGCGCTGGACCGAGGAGATCGCCGCCAAGGCCCGGCAGGTCCGCGACGAGCCGCTCCCCGAGCCCTCCACCATCTGGAAGCACGTCTACGCGGAGGATCGCTGATGGCCAGCATGGCGCAGGCCATCCGTCTGGCGCTGCACTACGCCGAGGAGCACCTGGGGGTGACCGACGTCTTCGGCGAGGACGTGGGCCCGCCGCTGGGGGGCGTGTTCACCGCGACGCAGGGGCTGAAGACCGCCTGGAACAGCCCGCTGGACGAGCGGGGGATCATCGGTTGCGCCATCGGCCTGGCGCTCGCCGGGCAGCGTCCGGTCGCGGAGATCCAGTTCTGCGACTACATCTACAACACCATCGACCTGCTCAAGATTGCCGGCAACACCTGCTGGGCGAGCGCCGGCGACTGGAACGTGCCGATGGTGGTCCGAACCCCGGTGGGCTCGGGGATCCGCGGGAGCATCTACCACTCGCACAGCTTCGACGCGACGATGACCCACATCCCGGGGTGGAAGGTGGTGATGCCTTCCACGCCGCTGGACGCCTACGGGCTGCTGCTCTCCGCCTGCCAGGACCAGAATCCGGTGATGGTGCTGGAGCCGAAGGCGCTGCTCCGGATGAAGGGCGAGGAGCCCATCCCCGGTGAGCCCGGCGACGACCGGGTGCTCTCCAAGATGATCGACGCCCCGCTGGGCGACCGCTCGCAGTGGAAACCGCAGTGGCCGGAGGTTCAGCCGTACACGGTGCCCATCGGGAAGGGAAAGCTGGTCCTCGCCGGCACCGACCTCACCGTGGTCAGCTACGGGCGCACCCTGCCGCTCTCGGTCAAGGCGGCCCAGACGCTCTCCAGCGAGGGCATCTCCGCCGAGGTGATCGACCTGCGATCGCTCTGGCCCTACGACTGGGAGATGATCCGCGAATCGGTCAAGAAGACCGGCCGGGTGCTGTTCGTCAACGAGGACACCGAGGTGACCAACTTCGGCGAGCACCTCCTCCGCCGAACGGCGGAGGAGCTGTTCTACGAGCTGCTCGCCCCTCCGCGGCTGCTGGCCGGGAAGTTCGTGCCCGGCATCGGCCTGGCCGACCCGCTGGAGATGGCGTCGGTGCCGCAGCTGGGCGACATCACCGAGGCGATGCGCGCGCTAGGGCGCGAGCAGCCCTGAAGCTGGTCCGGTCGATCGGGCTCAGATCTGGGAGTGCAGCCCGATCATGTTGCCCTCGGTGTCGTAGACCAAGGAGATGAAGCCGTACTCGCCGATGGACATCTTCGGCTTCTCCACCCGGCCCCCGAGCTTTTTCGCCCGACCTTCCTGGACCGCACAGTCCTCGCACGTGAAGTAGACCAGGACGCTGTTCTTGCCCGAGGGGAAGCCTTCGTACTTGCACAGCGCGCCTCCGGAGCCTTTCCCTTCTCGCTCCATCGGGAACATCCAGTACTCGAGCTTGGGGTTGGGCATCTGTTCGAGCTTGAACCCGAAGACCCCCTCGTAGAACGCCTTCGCCCGCGTCATGTCCTGCACGTAGATCTCGAACCAACCCACTGGATTGCCCATGTCGTTCTCCTGCTTGTTCGGCCTCACTTGCTGGCGTCCGGTTCCAACCCCTTACGTCGGCGACTTCTCGAACCCCGACGCAGGAATGGTGGATGCGGGGACCTATCCCGATTTCTCGGTCGCTGGAATCTACGATTCGCCGACCTCGCCGTATCCGGGGCCAAGGCTCGAGCGGATGCTCGGCCGCCGGAGACGGAACCGGTGTGGCCTGCTGGACTCTGGCACGCTGGTGCTTGCCTTCGCGATCCTCAGGCGCCGAGGGTCTTCCGGATCTCGTCCGGGACCCGGACCTTCTCCTGTCTCTCGTAGTTGATGAGCACCACCACCGCGCGGCCCCGGGCGACGACGCGCGCCGGGTCACCCGCGTGCCAGATCTCGTGCGCCAGGACGAGGCTGGTGTTCCCCACCCGCTCGGCCCGCATTCCCACCGTGATGCGCGCCGGATACTCCACCGGCTCCAGGTAGTCGTTCTCGATCCGGGCGAGGATCGGTCCCACCGGCTCCCCGGGCACGGTGGCCATCCCGAGCCTCCGGAACAGGGCGATGCGTGCCGTCTCCGCCCAGGCGATGTAGCGGATGTTGTTCACGTGCCCGAGCGCGTCCATTTCGCCCCAGGCCACGTCCAGCGTCACCTCGATGGTCCACTCGCCCATGGGGGCCTCCCGTCGCCCGCCCGTCACCCGGGCGGCCCGGCGCTCCTGCCGGACGTTTCTGTCGCTGCCGCCGCCTCGGCGCAATCCCCCGGAGCGCTCGCAAGAAACGTTGCACCGGCGAACCGGGAAAGACAGGATGGGGCTCGCCCTGCGGGGCGAAAAGGAGGTGATGCCTTGACCCAGAAAACTCAAGGCGTCGCCTCTCTGGGCGCGGCGTAGAGCAAGCAGGGCCGCGCGCACGAGAGCGGCGCACAGGCTTCAAGCCCGCCCCCTGGTGGCTGGAGGCGCAGTGTCTGGCCACCGGGGAGGCGGGTTCTTGCTGTCCGCCGTCCGCGCTCACTTCTGGGCATCCTCTCGCTAGACCGCCACCCGCTTCCACGCACCGCGCCGGAACACGGCCCCGCTCGCCACCGCGAGGAGGCTGAAGGCCGCCAGGCAGGCGATGAAGGCCCCGGTGGTCCCGAGCCCGGCATGGACCGCGAGGACCCAGGCCAGCGGCAGCTCGAAGGCCCAGAAGCAGAGCCCGTTCAGCCAGGTGGGGGCCCAGGTCGCCCCGGCGCCGTTCAGCGACTGGGTGAAGGTCATCCCGTACGCGTAGAAGGCGAATCCGGCGGAGATGATGCGGAGCCCGCGGACGCCGTGGCCGAGCACCACCGGGTCGGTGGTGAAGATGTCCACGATCTGTGGAGCGACGGCGATGAACAGCAGGCCCACCGTCCCGAGGAAGACCGCGCCCACGTGGCCGGCCATCCATGCGGCGCGCTCGGCCCGGTCGGGCTTCTTCGCTCCCAGGTTCTGCCCCACCAGCGTGGCCGCGGCGTTCGCCAGTCCGAAGGAGGGGAGCAGGGCGAAGAGGATCAGCCGGATGGCGATGGTGTAGCCGGCGACCGCCTGGCTGCCGAACCGGGAGATGATCCGGACCAGGAAGATCCAGCTGGTCATCCCCACCACGGTCTGGAGCGTGCCCGCGCCCGAGAGCCGCAGGACGGAGAGCATCGTCCTCGCCTCGAGCCGCACGTGCCGCATCCGTACCGTCAGCCGCCCGTCCCCACGCGTCAGCCGGTACAGCTGGTAGAGCACGCCGGTGGTTCGCCCGATGGAGGTGGCCAGGGCGGCGCCCACCACGCCCATCCTCGGAAAGGGGCCGACGCCGAACACCAGGCACGGGCCGAGGACGACGTTGATGCCGTTGGCGAGCCACAGCACCCGCATCGCCGTGGCCGCATCCCCCGCGCCCCGGAAGATGGCGTTGATCAGGAACAGCAGGCAGACCGAGACGTTGGCCCCCAGCATCAGCCGGGTGAAGTTCACGCCGTGCTCCAGCACCCAGGGCGAGGCGCCCATCGCCCGCAGCAACGTGGGGGCGAGCACCGCCCCCGCAGCGGACAGCGGGATGCCGAAGAGCAGACCCAGGGCGATGGCCTGCACCGCCGTGCGCGCGGCCGCCTCCTGGTCCTTTTCCCCCATCCGCCGGGCGACCAGCGACATGGCGCCGATGGAGAGCCCGAAGGCCAGGGCGTAGACCATGGTCTCCATCGTCTCGGTGAGGCCCACCGTCGCCTGGGCCTCGGGACCCAGCCGCCCGACGAAGAAGATGTCGGTGACCGCGAACACCGACTCCATCACCATCTCCAGCACCATCGGGACCGCGAGGACGAAGATGGCCCGCCCCAGCGGCAACTCGGTCAGGTCGAGGTGGGTGCCGCGCAGCGCCTCCCGGATCTCGCCCCAGAGCGAGCCATCGCGGACGGGGCGAGCGTCGGTGTCGGGTACGGCGTCCATCGTGACTCCGGAGGAGGCGTGTGGCTCTGGACTGCCGCGGGGGTCAAGCCGATCTGCGAGAGGCTCGTCCCCGGTCGCGAAGCGCTACAGCGGAGTCAGACGTCCATAGGACCGGTTCTGATACACCAGCGCCCGGTCGGTGTCACCCGGGTGAACGGCTGTGACCTCGGCCAGGACCAGCAAGTGATCTCCGCGTTCCTGCCGCTCGACGATGCGGGCGCTGAACGCACCGGTGGTGCCGGCGAGCAGAGGCGTGCCGTGCGCGTCCAGGGTCCAGGGGAAGCGCTCCCACGCGTCCCCCCGGTCCCGGTGGTGGCGGGCAAAGGCGTGGCTGAGGTCGGCCTGGCTCTCCGAGAGGAGATTCACCGCCAGGTGGTCCGCGTCCTCGATCAGGTCATCCGCCCCCGAGTCCCGCCCCACGCCCAGGGCGAGCAGTGGCGGCTCGAGCGAGAGCATCATGAACGCCGTGGCGGTGAAGCCGTCCACCTCCGGCGCCTCCGGGGTGATGGCGGAGGGCCGCCGGCGCGCGGTCACCACGGTGACCGTGGCCGCCCAGGTGCGTGCGAGGGAGAGAAGGGCTTCCTTGTCCACCTGGCGTCAGCTTCTAGCCGCCCACGTGGAGCTTGACGAGCGGTCCGCGAAGCGCTCTTCCAGTCCCATGCGGCTCGCGAGCTGGATTCATCGGGGACGGGAAGGTTTTGGACAGGTGGTCGAGGGCGGGGTGGTGGACGCGGTGCCCCGCCTCGACGGGCGCTACCCCACCTTGAGGGCGGCGCTGGCCTCGGGGGCGCTGGGCGAAGTGCGCCGGGCGACCGAGGGTGCCTCGGCCGATCACGGGCTGGAGGAGATCACCTGGCTGCCGCCCATCCCCCATCCGGAGAAGATCCTCTGCGTGGGCATCAACTACGTCGCCCACCGCGAGGAGACGGGCCGCAGCGAGACGGAGTTCCCCACGCTCTTCACCCGCTTCGCCAACACCCAGGTGGGCCACGAGCAGCCGCTGGTCCGGCCCCGGGTCTCGACCGAGCTGGACTACGAGGCCGAGCTCGCGGTCATCGTCGGCAAGCCTGCGCGCCACGTGCGACGCGAGGACGCGCTGTCGTTCGTCGCTGGCTACTCCTGTTACCAGGACGCGACATTGCGGGACTGGCAGCGGCACACCAGCCAGTTCACCCCGGGGAAGAACTTCATCGGCACCGGGGGGTTCGGCCCGTGGATGGTGACCGCCGACGAGATTCCGGATCCCTCCCGGCTGACCGTGGTGGGCCGACTGAACAAGACCGAGATGCAGCGCGCCTCCACCGATCTGCTCATCTTCGACATCCCCGCGCTCATCGCGTACATCACCACCTTCACCGAGCTGGTCCCCGGGGACGTCATCTCCACCGGGACCCCGGGCGGGGTCGGCTCGAAGCGGCAGCCCCCGGTGTGGCTGAAGCCGGGCGACGTGTTCGAGGTGGAGATCTCCAGCGTCGGCGTGCTCCGGAACACCGTCGTCGACGAGCCACGCTGAGCTGCGCGCCTGTGGAGGCGCGGGAGTTGCGAGCCCGGGTGGTGCGCGACCTGCCTGTTGCGCCGCGACGCTCGGCTGACCCCCCCTGTGGACTCGCAACCCCCCGTGTCGTGGTGTGTTCCGGACGGATCGGGGGTTGCAAGGTTTCCGCGGCGTGAACAGCCGGATCGTCCTCCTCGGGACCGCCCAGGACTTCTTCCTCCAGCTGCTGGAGATGCTGGTGCCGGGCGGTGCCCGGGACCACGCGCTCGAGGCGGAGGAGGTGGGCCAGCCCGCCCCGCCACCCGAGGCCGCCCCGTTCGAGGTCTGGTTCGCGTACCGCGGAACCGACGGGCTCGACGAGATCCGCCGCCTCCGTCGCATCGGGGCCTACCCGGCCGTGGTGCTGATCGACCTCGCGGAGGAGCCGGAGGACGCCCTGGACATTGCCGGCCGGCTGCTGGTGGACGATCCCCGCCTTCAGTGCGTCCTGGTGGCCCCCAACGCCGACGAGGTCTGGGACCTCGCCGCGGATGCCCTCGGCCACCGGGACCAGGTGGTGGTGCTCAAGCGTCCCTTCGACGGCGTGGAGGTCCGCGAGCTGGCCCACGTGCTGGTCCAGCGCTGGACCGAGATGGACCGGGTGCTGTCGCGCGCGGCCCGTCTGGTCCCTGGCGAGACCGCCATCGTCAAGGCCGGCCCCACACCCACCCTGACCCCTTCCGCCGGGGTGGAGGTGCTCCGGGACGCGTTCCGGGCCATCCACGGCCTGGTGGCCGCGCTGAGCGCGCGCTGCGAGCTGCTCGAGCCGGAGGCCCGGGCCGAGGCGCTGCAGCGGGTCAGCGCGGTCTCGGAGGCGGTGGACCACCTCCGCCGCGTCGAGCACCTGGTGGAGCCGAAGCCGGCCCCGGCCAAGCCTGCCGACGACGTCTGAGGTGGCGGCTCACCACATGTAGCCGATGTACCCCTGCACGGTGATGCCGTTGAACTTGAAGTCCGTGATCGCCTGGTTCGGGTCCGTGGCGCTGGTCGCGGTGAAACCGGGGTTGAGCCAGAGATACTTCGCGTCGGCGCCGATCAGGAACTGGCCGAGGTAGAAGTCCACGCCGAACCCGCCCACGGCCTCGAAGGCCGCCTTGGTCTGATCTGCGCCCACGCCCTTGAGGGTGCTGATCGCCACGCCCGCTCCGCCCTCGAGGTAGGGGGCGACGAAGCCCAGCGGCAGCCGGAGCCGCCCGATGAGCAGGATCGGCCAGGCCTTGAAGTCGTAGTCGCTGGTGCCGGTGGTCAGGTACCCCACGTTGAGCTGCAGCCCGAAGATGCCCCAGTACCCGCCGAGCGCGCCGTCCACCTCGTACTTGGTCGGCCACGTCTGCACCGACTCCCCGATCGCCGTGAACGGGTTGTTCGCGGTGGGGAAGTACGGCCCGAACTTCAGGGCAAAGTACGTGTTGTGTTCCTGGGCGGAGGCGACGGACGGCATGAGCGAGGCCGTGCTGACCCCCATCGTCACCAGGACCGCAAAGAGCGACTTCGAGTTCATCGATGACCCCTTCGGATGGTTCCGGCCGGGGCTCGCTTTCGCGCAGGGCCCCCCGGCTCGCAAGGAAAACCATCGTTGGTGGTCACGGCAACCGGTGGGCTGGCCGGAGCCACGGCGGCAGCGCGCTCACCGTGCAGGAATGCGCGAGGATTTGCGTGGGGTTAATTCCCGGACTCTCCATGGCCGACCCGCTTGCCCATTTCCAGCCTGCGGTCCGTGACTGGTTCCGGGCCTCGTTCGCCGGGCCGACGCCGCCCCAGGCGCTCGGCTGGCCGGCCATCGCCCGCGGCGAGTCGGCCCTGCTGCTGGCGCCGACCGGCAGCGGCAAGACGCTGGCCGCGTTCCTGGCCTGCATCGACCGGCTGATGTTCGCCCCGCCTCCCCCGCGCGAGCGCCGCTGCCGGGTGGTCTACGTGTCGCCCTTGAAGGCGCTGGCCGTGGACGTGGAGCGCAATCTGCGCGCCCCGATCATCGGGGTGGCCAACGTGGCGGCCGGACGGGGCGATGCGCACATCTTGCCGACAGTCGCGGTCCGGACGGGTGACACGGCGGCGCGCGACCGGGCCCGTTTCCAGCGCGAGCCGGCGGACGTCCTCATCACCACCCCAGAGTCGCTCTACCTCCTCCTCACCTCCAACGCCCGCGAGGCGCTCCGGAGCGTGGAGACGGTCATCGTGGACGAGATCCATGCCCTGGTTCCGACCAAGCGTGGCGCCCACCTGGCGCTCTCCCTGGAGCGGCTGGAGCACCTCGCCGGGCGGCGGCTGCAGCGCATCGGGCTGTCGGCGACCCAGCGGCCGCTGGACGAGGTGGCGCGCTTCCTGGGCGGGGCCTCGGTGCCGAGCGTGGCCCCTCCCTCGGCGGGCCCCGACCTCTCTGCGGCCCCGTCCGCTCGACTCTCTGCGGCCCCGGGTCCGGGTCCCCGGGCCGGTCCGGCGGAGGAGGAGCTGCGTACCGAGTTCGCCGCCCCGGAACTCGCGCCGCTGTGGCGCCCGGTCACCATCGTGGACGCCGGCAGCCGTCGCACGCTCGAGCTGCGCATCGAGGTTCCGGTGGAGGACATGGCCCGCCTCGGCGAGCCCATCGAGATCCCCTCGGGGGACGCGGCACAGGGCCCGGTCCGGAGCTCCATCTGGACGGCCATCCACCCCCGGCTGGTGGAGCTGGTCCGCGCGCACTGCACGACCCTCATCTTCGTGAACAGCCGCCGCATCGCCGAGCGTCTGGCGGCGGCCCTCAACGAGCTGGCCGGCGAGCCCCTGGCCCGGGCGCACCACGGCTCGCTGGCGCGCGCGCAGCGCAGCGAGATCGAGGATGCGCTCAAGGCGGGCCGGCTCCCGGCGCTGGTCGCCACCTCCTCGCTCGAGCTGGGCATCGACATGGGCGCGGTGGACCTGGTGGTCCAGATCGAGGCGCCGCCCTCGGTGGCCAGCGGGATGCAACGCATCGGACGCGCCGGTCACCGGATCGACGCCCCGAGCACCGGGGTCATCTTCCCCAAGTACCGCGGCGATCTGGTGGCCTGCGCGGCGCTCACCCAGGCGATGACCGAGGGGCGGGTGGAGGCGACGCGGTACCCCCGTAACCCGCTGGACGTGCTCGCCCAGCAGATCGTGGCGATGACCTCCGTCGAGCCGTGGACCGTGGACGCGCTCCACGCGGCGGTCCGGGGCGCGGCGCCCTTCGGCGAGCTGAGCCGGACGGTGTTCGAGAACGTGCTCGAATCTCCTCTCCGGCCGCTTCGCCTCGGACGACTTCGCCGAGCTGCGGCCGCGGGTGACCTGGGACCGGGTGGCGAACACGGTCATCGCCCGCGAGGGCAGCAAGCGCATCGCCATCGTCAACGGCGGCACCATCCCCGACCGGGGGCTCTACGGGGTGTTCCTCGCCGGTGGGGAGAAGGCCCACGCCCGGGTGGGGGAGCTGGACGAGGAGATGGTCTTCGAGAGCAAGGTGGGGGAGGTGTTCCTCCTCGGCGCCTCCTCCTGGCGCATCGAGGAGATCACCCACGACCGGGTCCTGGTCTCTCCCGCTCCCGGCCAGCCGGGGAAGATGCCCTTCTGGCACGGGGATGCGGCGGCACGCCCCCTGGAGACCGGGCAGCTCATCGGCCGGCTGATCCGCGAGCTGCGCGCATTGCCGCGCCCCGCGGCGGTGTCGAGGCTGGTGCGCGGCCACCAGCTCGAGGCTCAGGCGGCGGAGAATCTGCTCCAGTACCTCGAAGACCAGGCCCGCGCGACCGTCGAGGTGCCAGACGACCGGACGCTGGTGGTGGAGCGGACCCGCGACGAGCTGGGCGACTGGCGGGTGTGCATCCTCTCGCCGCTCGGCAGCCGGGTGCACGCTCCCTGGGCGATGGCGCTCTCCGCGCGGGTGCGCGACCAGCTGGGGCTGGACGTGGAGACGATGTGGACCAACGACGGCATCGTGGTCCGTTTCCCGGACGTCGATCGCCCGCCCGAGGTCGAGTCGTTGCTCCCCTCGCCGGAGGAGGTGGAGGGGCTGGTCCTCCGTCAGCTCGGGTCCACCGCGCTCTTCGCCGCCAAGTTCCGCGAGAACGCCTCGCGGGCCCTCCTGCTTCCCCGGCGCCGGCCCGGCGCACGCACCCCGCTCTGGCAACAGCGGAAGCGCTCCGCGGATCTCCTTGCGGTGGCGTCGCGGTTTCCCACCTTCCCGCTGCTCCTCGAGACCTACCGCGAGTGCCTGCGCGACGTGTTCGACATGCCGGCGCTGGTCGGGTTGCTGCGGGGGGTGGCCGACCGCTCGATGCGGGTCGCCACCGTCGACACTGCCACGCCCTCGCCCTTCGCCGCCTCGCTGCTGTTCGGCTTCGTGGCCAACTACATCTACGACGGGGACGCGCCGCTTGCCGAGCGCCGGGCGCAGGCGCTGTCCATCGACCAGGCCCAGCTCCGGGAGCTGCTGGGAGACGCCGAGCTCCGCGAGCTGCTGGACGGGGACGTGCTCGCCGCGGTGGAGGCCGAGCTGCAGCAGCTCGAGCCCCGGTTCCGCGCCCGGGGAACCGACGGCATCCATGACCTGCTGCTCCGGGTGGGTGACCTCTCGGCGGAGGAGCTGCGCGCCCGGTGCACCGGTGCGCTGGTGGCCTCGGGAATCGACGATCTGGTCAAGGCACGCCGGGCGGTGCTCCTGAGCGTGGGGGGCACCCAGCGCTACGTGGCGACGGAGGATGCCGCGCGGGTCCGCGACGCGCTCGGGGCCCCGCTCCCGCCGGGTCTCCCGGAGGCGCTGCTGGTCTCGGTGCGAGATCCGCTGGGGGACCTGGTCTCCCGCTACGCCCGGACCCACGCGCCCTTCACCACCGAGGAGGTGGCGTGGCGCCTGGGCCTGGCGATCTCGCGGATCGAGCCGGTGCTGGAGGCGCTGGTCCGGCGAGGGCGCCTGGTGGAGGGTGCGTTCCGGCCCGGGGGCACCCGGCGCGAGTGGTGCGACGTGGACGTGCTCGCGGTGGTGCGGCGCCGCTCCCTGGCCCGGGCGCGGCACGCGGTGGAGCCGGTGGAGCCGCGCGTCCTCGGCCGCTTCCTCACCCACTGGCACGGCATCGCCCGCCCGCGCCCCGGGCTGGACGCGGTGCTGGACGTGGTCGAGCGGCTGCAGGGGTACGCGCTTCCCGCCTCGGTGCTGGAGAGCGAGGTCCTCCCGGCGCGGGTCGAGCGCTATACCTCCGGAGATCTGGACACGCTGGTGGCCGCGGGGGAGGTGGCCTGGGTCGGCGTGGAGCCCATCGGGGAGCGTGACGGGCGCATCGCGCTCTACCTGACCGACCACCTGTCGCGGCTGCTCCGGTCCCCGGGCCCCCGGCTGGACGTGGAGCCCCTCTCCAATCGGGCCCGTGCGGTGCTCGAGGTGCTCCGGACGAAGGGCGCGAGCTTCTTCTCCCCCCTCCACGAAGCGGCGGGCGGGGGCTTCCCGCGGGAGACGCTCGAGGCAGTCTGGGAGCTGGTCTGGAAGGGTCTGGTGACCAACGACACCTTCCGGGTGGTGCGGGCGTACACCGCGCCGCTGCTCGAGCGGGGGCCGCGGCGCATCGGCAATGGTGGGCACGTCTTCCGGAGCCGGCGCACGGTGCCGCCCTCGGCCGAGGGACGCTGGTCGCTGGTGGAGGAACGGGCCGGGACGGCGGTCGGACCGACCGAGTGGGCCGCGGCGACGGCGCAGCAGCTGCTCGCCCGCCACGGCCTGGTCACCCGCGAGGTGGCGCAGGCCGAGGGGCTCCCCGGCGGATTCTCGGCCGTCTATCAGGTCTTCCGTTCGCTCGAGGACGGCGGGCGGGTGCGACGCGGCTACTTCGTCTCCGGGGTGGGAGCGGCGCAGTTTGCGCTGCCGCCGGTCCTCGACCTCCTCCGGTCGCTGCGGGAGCTTCCCGAGGAGCCGGAGGTGAGCATGCTGGCTGCGACCGACCCGGCGAACCCCTACGGGACACTGCTCCGGTGGCCGGGGCTGGATGGCTCGCCGGCGCGCGGGCCCTCGCGCTCCGCGGGCTCGCAGGTGGTGCTGGTCGACGGGGCGCTGGCGGCCTTTCTCGGACGGGGTGGGCGCCAGGCCTGGGTGTGGCTGCCGGAGACCGAGCCGGACCGGGGCCGGGTGGCGCGGGCGGTCGCCTCGGCGCTGGGGATGGTGGCTGCGCGGGGGCTGGTGGACCGGCGCGGGGGCATGCTGCTCGAGGAGGTGAACGGCCTCCCCGCGGCCGAGAGCCCGCTCGCGCTCTACCTGTCGGAGGCTGGCTTCACTCCCTCCTCGCTCGGCTTCCATCTCCGCCGCGGCGCCCTCCCCCGGCCCGTCCCCAATGCCTGAGGGCGACACCTTCTTCCGGGCGGCCCGCACGCTGCATCGTGCGCTCGCGGGCAAGCCGGTGGTGCGCTTCGAGACGGTGCTGCCCCAGCTGTCGCGGGTGGACGACGACGCCCCCATCGCCGGGCGCACCGTGGAGCGGGTGCGCAGCGTGTTCAAGAGCGAGGTCTGCTTCGCCGAGCGGGTGCACCCCTTCACCCCGGGGCTGCGGCGGACGACGCACCGGGGCGACCCCTCGGCGCGGCTGTGGGTCTACGGGCGAGACCGGCCCAGCGTCCACGCGAGCGAGGCTTTCCGCAGTCAGTCGCCCTGACCGCATCGGCTCCAGAAAGAACCACGCACAAGCACAAAGGGACGATTTGCGTCCGCGCGGGTTCCCAGGTTGCACTCGCGAACCCGAATCGGCCGGTCGCCAGGGGAGGGGGGTCCGGGCACCCGCCGGGGCGTCCGAATTTGGTTCGCAGCTTCAACGTGGGAACCCGCGCGCCGCCAGCGCGCGCCCCGAGCCCCGGGGGCGAGCGACTGGGGAGGCTGGACACCGGGTCTCGCACCGGACGGCTGCTGCGCTGGTTCCCAGGTTGAACAAGGGAACCCGAACCGGACGCTCTGGCGAGACCGCACCCCCCCTCGCCCCCGAGCGTCCGGAAAAGGTTCGCATCGACGAGGGAACCCGAACTGGCGGGATTTGGTAACGCTCGTCAAATGCGAACCCGGGCGGGCGGCGTCACCGGAACGGCGCGCGAATTCCCGAGGCAGCCGGTGCCGGAGCCATCCGAATTCGTCGAGGGTCCGGGCACGTCGCCGGCACGAGCTTGCGCCGGACTTTCTCCGCCGCGGCGCTCGTCACCTCGATCCCCCTCTTGCTCCCCGGCATCCCCGCGCGCGGTCGCCGTCCCTTCACCGTGACAACCTGCCGCGGCGGTGATCCGGGCCAGGCAGGTCTCGGCAGGGTGACCGCGCCACCGGTCTCTTGCGTCCGCCCCGGGCAGTCTTCTCCATCGGTGGCTCGAACCGTTCTCAGGGTCCCCGCAGCGCGGTGGGCGGCTCGAACAGCGCCTTCCGCTTGGCGGCGATGGCGCCGTGCATCGAGGCATGCCACTGCGCCGGTGGCAGCTCGTTCACCAGCTTCTCCGCCCGGGCCAAGGTCACCCGCGCGGCGTGCGAGTCCCCCACCCGCGCCTCGGCCTCGGCCCGGACGAGCAGGACCTGGAGCGTCCGGGGGCCGTAGACCAGCGACGAGGCGCGCCGGGCCTCCTCCAGCGCCTTCCACGGCTCGCGCATCGCGAGGTACGCCACCGCCAGCCGGGCGGGCGGGTTGTAGTCCTTCGGGAAGTCTCGGGCGCTCTGCTCGAGCACCGGGATGGCCCGCTCGGGCTCGCCCAGCGCGAGATAGGCCGAGAGCCGGTGCGAATCGAAGACCGCGCGGGCCTCGGGGGTGGTGGCCCGTGCCGCCTCCTGCTCGAGGAACGCCGTCCACCGGAGCGCGGTGGCGTGGGCGCCGGCGAGGTCACCCCGGGCGCGGCGGGCGACCTCCTCGGTCTCGAAGAGGCTCGAACGGTCGTCGGGCATGAGCACCACCGACAGGTCCCGGGCCAGGATCGCCACCCGGTCCTCCAGAGCCCCCAGCGCCGCCCTTCGCCGTGGGTCGTCCTCCTCCAGCTCGAGCGCGCAGGAGAGCCCGGTGGCCACCAGGGTGGCGAGCGCGGTGCCCGGCGCGACGTGCGACAGCTCCTCGCCAGCGAGCTGGACGCAGCCGGCCGGGTTGCCATCCTGCGCCAGCCGCTGCACCAGTCCCTGGACGGCCTGCCCACGGTCGAGCGAGCGCGGCGCCGACGCCGCCAGCGCCTCGCGGTAGGCCTCGGTGGCCGCGGCGTGGTCTCCGGTGGCGTCGGCGGCGCTCGCCCGGGCCAGCGCCGCCTGGGCAGGGGTGCCGGGAGCGGCGGGGGTCAGCGCCAGCGCGGTCGCGCGGAGGCGGGCCGCGAGCTCCACCACCGTGGCGCTCCCCACCCAGCGGCGGAAGGCCTGCCCGGTGCGCGGGTCGATCACCATCAAGGTGGGCAGCGCCTCGGTCGGGAACTGCTCCACGAAGGCTCGGTTGAGCGGCTTCTCGGTATCCACCTCCAGCCAGACGTACCGGTCCGCGACGGGAGAGAGCACGCCGTCGGGAAAGACGTACGACTTCATGCTCACGCAGCTGTGGCACCAGGGCGCCCAGGCGTCGACGAACAGCGGCTTGCCCTCGGCCCGGGCCCGGGCCAGCGCGCCCGGGAAGTCGTCGGAGATGAACCGGATGCCGCTGCCCGGCTCGCCGCCCACTCCCCCGTGCGCGCACGATGCCAGCGCCAGACCGAGGAGGAGGAGAGCGAGAGCCGGGAGTCGCGGCGCCGAGATGGAGAAGGCCCGGCGCCGCATCGTCAATGCTCTCCGGCTCTTCCGGAGCTCGGCCCCGGACCGTCCGAGGTGCCCTGGGGAATGTCGGTCATCCCGGGTGGCATCCCGGTGGGCATCATCTTCTGGTCGACCTTGGGCATGGGCGGGATCCGGGAGTTGGAGAGCGGGAACCGGGTCTCGACGTCGGCGATGACGAAGAACATCAGCACCAGCAGGAACACGAAGGAGGTGACGAAGACGATGCGGTCGACGCCCTCTCCGTGCCAGAGGTGCATGAAGATCAGCACCACCAGGGTCACCTTGACGGTGGAGATGCAGAGCGCCGCCGCCAGATGCCCTCCGGGCGACATGTGCAGCTGGGAGAAGCCGAAGGTGGCGAAGGTCAGCCCGCAGAGGATGAGCCAGTTGAGGACCAGCCTGCCGGGGCCCGTCTCGTGCTTGGGGTGTGCCGCCGCGGCGGCTGGAGTGGTCGAGGCCATGGGGTCAGACCAGGTAGAGCAGCGGGTAGAGGAAGATCCAGACCAGGTCCACCAGGTGCCAGTAGAGCCCGGCGTTCTCCACCGGGGCGTAGTAGGTCGGTGAGAACTCCTTCCTCCAGCAGCGGATGGCGACCCAGGTGAGCAGGCTCATCCCCACGATCACGTGCAGGGCGTGCAGCCCGGTGGAGAAGAAGTAGACCACGTAGAACATCGGCCCGCCGGGGGCGGTGACCTCCGAGAAGCTGAAGAACTTCCCGGGCAGGGCGCCCTCGTGGAACTTCTCGGTGTACTCGACGGCCTTGATCCCGAGGAATCCGGCCCCCATCGCCACCGAGGCCATCAGGAGCCAGAAGGCGTTGCGGTTCTTGCCGTGCTCGGCGTTGTAGTGCGCGAGCGCGACGGTGAGGCTGGAGGTCAAGAGAAGCAGCGTGTTCGCCGTCCCCAGGATGACGCTGAGGTGGCGCGCCGACTGCTCGAACGCCTCTGGGAAATAGCTCCGGAAGACGAAGTAGCCGACGAAGATGCCCGCGAAGAGGAGCACCTCGGTCCCCAGGAACAGCCACATCCCGAAGCGCAGCGCGCTCTGGTGGTTCTCGATGGTGTCGTAGTGATGCGGAAGTGGAGGCGGCTCCTGCCACCCCTCCGAAGTCATCTTCCGCGCCGCGCTAGCTTGCATGACCCACCTTGGCGAGCTCCTCCGGGACGTCGTGGTACTCGTGAGGTCCCCGGGTGAAGACCGGGACCGAGTCGAAGTTCTCGGTGGGAGGCGGCGAGGGCACGTCCCACTCGTAGCCGCGGCTGCCCCACGGGTTCCGTCCGGCCACCTCGCCGTACTTCAGGGCGATGGCCAGGTAGATGGCGATGATGATGAACCCGAAGGCGAGCAGCGAGGCGCCGGCGGTGGAGGCCACGTTCAGCGCGGTGAAGCGCTCCGGGTACTCGTAGTACCGCCGCGGCATCCCCGCGTTCCCCAGGAGGAACTGGGGGATGAAGGTGGCGTTGAAGCCGAGGACGATGAGCCCGGCGGCGAGCAGCGCCCAGCTCTCCGGGTACTTCCGCCCGAACATCTTCGGGAACCAGTAGTGGAGCCCGGCGAGGAACCCCATGATCACCGCCCCCACCATGATGAAGTGGAAGTGGGCGACGACGAAGTAGGTGTCCTGCCAGTGCACGTCGAGCGAGACGGTGGCCAGCGCGACGCCGGTCATCCCGCCGAACACCAGGAAGAAGAGGAAGCCGCAGATGTAGGCGAAGGGGGCGGTGAAGGCGATCGAGCCCTTGTACAGGGTGGCCACCCAGTTGAAGACCTTGATCGCGGTGAACACCCCCACCAGCATCGAGATGGCGGCGAAGGCCCCGGCGTCGAAGGCGCTCTGGCCCGAGGTGAAGAGGTGATGGCCCCAGGCGAAGAAGCCCACGAAGGCGATGCCCAGTGAGCTCATGGCGATCATCTTGTAGCCGAAGATGTTCTTCCGGGCGTAGGCGCAGATGGTCTCGCTGATCACGCCCATCGCCGGCAGCACCATGATGTACACCGCCGGGTGGCTGTAGAACCAGAACAGGTGCTGGAAGAGGATCGGGTCACCTCCGCGGGCGGGGTCGAAGAAGCCGAAGCCGAAGGTGTGCTCGGCGGCGACCAGCAGGGTGGTGAGCCCCAGCACCGGAGTGGCCAGCACCTGGATGATGCTGGTGGCGTAGATGGCCCAGACGAAGAGGGGCATCTTGAACCAGGTCACGCCCGGGGCGCGCAGGGTGTGGATGGTGACGATGAAGTTCAGCCCGGTGAGGATCGAGCTGAATCCAATGACGAACACCCCCAGCATCACCGGGGCGATGTTGGTGGTGGTGGTGGTGCTGTACGGCGCGTAGAAGGTCCAGCCGGTGTCCGCGCCCCCGGTGATCAGCCCCCAGAGCATCAGCGCCGAGCCCGCGAGGTAGACGTAGTACGAGGTCAGGTTCCACTTGGGGAACGCCACGTCCTTCGCCCCGAGCATGATCGGAAGGAAGAAGTTTCCGAACACGCCCGGGATGGCGGGGATCATGAACATGAAGATCATGATCAGCCCGTGGAGGGTGAACATCCGGTTGTAGGTCAGCGCCTCGATGATCGTCGGCCCCGGGGTGAGCAGCTCGAGCCGGATGACCATGGCGAAGATGCCGCCCAGGAAGAGGGCGATCAGCGTCCCCACCAGGTACATGATGGCGATGCGCTTGTGGTCGTGGGTGAGCAGCCAGGAGCGGATGGTGGTGCCGTCGTTGAGGTAGCTCTTCTTGGGGAGCTCCGCGCCCGCGGGCGACTGAGCAGCGGTGGTGATCGGCGCGGTCATTCCTCACCTCCGATGGCCTGCACGGTGCGGTCGGACCGGAGGCTCTTGATGAACTCCACGATGGCAGCCGTCTCGGCGCCGCTGAGCTTCCCCTGGTAGTTGGGCATGATCGGCTGGTACCCGGCGACGACCTTCACCGTGGGCTCCATCATCGACTCGGTGAGGTAGGCCTCGTCGGCGATGATCTCCCGGCCGTCGGCCAGCTTTATTTGTTGTTGGTAGAGGTCCACCCAGCTGGGGCCGTTGGCGGGCTCGGGGCTGTCCACGTTGTGGCAGCGGAGGCAGCCCTTGAACATGGCCACCTGCTTGCCCCACTGGGTCAGGCTGCCCTGGGGCGTGACCTGAGTCTCGTCCGCCAGCACGTCCTGGCGGGCCACCAGGCCGCGCTGCTGCTCCTTGATCCACTCGTCGAAGGCCTCGGGGGCCATCACCACGACCTCGCCCCACATCTTGCTGTGCTGGGCGCCACAGTACTCGGTACAGAGAATCTGGTACCGCCCCGTCTTGGTGGCGGTGAACCAGGTCTCGGTGTAGCGGCCCGGCAGCGCGTCCATCTTCACCCGGAAGGCGGGGACGAAGAACGAGTGGTTGACGTCGCGGGAGGTGATCAGCAACCGCACCGGGCGGTTGGCCGGGACGTGGAGCACGCCGATGGCGTTCGGTCCCTCGGGGTAGGCGAACTTCCACATCCACTGCTTGGCCATCACGTAGACGTCCATCGCCTCCGCAGGGGGCGAGGAGAGCTTCACGAAGTCGCGGAAGCCGATGGCGAACCACACCAGGAAGAACGCCAGCGGCACGCTGATCGCCAGCACCTCGAACATCGGGGTGGGGGAAACGAACGGCGTGGCCTCGTTCTCGCGCCGCCGCCGGTACTTCCAGAAGAAGGCGATGGCGGTGAGCCCCACCGCCAGGCTGGAGACCATCGTGACGGTGATCACGAAGTAGTGGAGATTGTCGACGTCCTGGGCGAACGTCGAGGCCTGCTCGGGCAGGAACAGCAGGCGCCTCATGAGCTCGTTCATGCCGCCGCACCCCGTCGCTTCTTCAGCTTCAAGTCCTGCCTCCAGAGCACGGTCAGTAAGGCCACCAGCGCGGCGAAGACCAGCAGGGCCCCGATGCGGATGAACGCCAGCACGTAGGGGGTATAGCTGCGCTTCGCCGGGTCGTACTTGAAGCAGGTGAGCAGCACGCGATCGAAGGCGGTGCCCACCTTCCCCTTGCCGGCCTCGACCAGGGCCAGCTTCATGTCTTGCGCCGGGTACTCGATGCCGTACAGGTACCGCGACAGCCGACCGTCCTCGGAGAGGACGAAGGCGACCGAGGCATGCGCGAACTGCTTGCTCGGCGGGTCATACCGGTACTTGAAGCCGGTGGCCCTGGCGAGCGCCTGGATCACCGGCTCGGAGGCGGTGGCGAACCGCCACTCCGGCGTGGTGGGGGAGACGCCCAGCGCCTGCATGTGGCCCCGCTTCGACTCGGCGGCGTCGCGCGAAGTCTCCGCCGGATCGATGCTCACCACCACCGCCCGGTAGTCCTGGCCGAGCTTCATCCCCGAGTCCCGGAGCGTCCGGGTCAGGCTGGAGAGGGTCAGGCTGCAGAGCTGCGGGCAGCGGTAGTAGACCAGCGCCAGCACCACCGGCTTGCCGCGGTGGAGCTCGTCCGCCAGCCGGAAGGGCCGGCCCTCGGAGTCGACCAGCCGGCCGTCCTCGGGCACCCGGTCGCCGAGCTGCTCGATGACGTCCACCCCCTGCATCGGGGCAGGCACGTTCAGCTGGGCTCCCGCGGCGAGCGGCAGGAGCGCGCCCAGGGCGAGGGCGATGGTGCCCGGGCGCCTCACTTCCGGGGGCCGCCCTTCCTGGCCTGTTCGGAGAGGTACATCTTCATCGCCTCGTCGATGGGGATGTGGGCGACGCCGGCCTCGCGGTCCACCCAGCCGTAGCTGCGCAGCCGCTCGATCTGCTGGAGCCGCTTCTGCGCCGCCCGCTGGTCCAGGGCGAAGACCCGCTGGTTCACGATGCCCACCTCGTACTCGTCCACCTGCCTGGGCACCGGCGGCGGGCCGGCAGGCTGCATCGCGGCGCGGGTGGAGTTCAGGATGTGCGTCGACCAGACGGTGGCCACGGCGAAGATGATGATCGAGCCCACGCCAACGCCGATGATCGACTTCCAGTTCATCTGCTGCTGGGCATGCGCCACCTCGGCGGCGCCGTGGCCGGCCGGATCATGGGTCTGGGCGGTGGTGCTCATGCCTGCTGGTACCTCAGCGAGTCGGCCAGGTACGGGTCCTTGACCGGGAGGGTGAAGTGGCCCGCGGCGCGCCAGCGGGCGAAAGCGATGGCCACCCCGCCTACCCCGATGATCGAGGTCACGTGCGTCCAGTGGAGGAAGAACCCCTGCGGATGGAGCGCCGGGATCACCAGCCAGAGGAGGTCCACCCAGTGCACGAAGAGGATCCACACCGCGACGAAGGCCAGACCGCGAGGGTTGAACTTCAGGCTCCGGGAGAGCAGAGCGAAGAAGGGAATGACGAAGTGGGTGATGATCAGGAAGATGCCCACGCCCTGCCAGCCGCCCCGCATCCGCACCACGTACCAGGCCGACTCCTCGGGGATGTTGGCGATCCAGATGAGCATGAACTGGTCGAAGGCGATGTAGGTCCAGAAGGCGGTGAAGGCCAGCATCAGCTTGCCCAGGTTGTGGGTGTGGTGCCGGGTCACCAGCCCACCGAACAGCCGCGGCTCGTTCCGGGTCCGGACGGTGATGACGGTCAGGAGCGCGATGGAGGCCAGGAAGCTGCCAGCGAAGTAGTAGGCGCCGAAGATGGTGGAGTACCAGAAGGGATCCACCGACATCAGCCAGTCGAAACCAGCGAAGGTGATGGACAGCCCGAGGAAGGGCAGCGCGCCCGAGCCGTAGCGCCGCATGCGTCGGGTGGGCTCCAGCCCGCCCTCCTGGTCCTGCCGGAGCGACCAGCCGCGGAGCAGCTGGTTCACCACCACCCAGATGGCGAAGTAGACCACCGCCCGGACGAGGAATCCGGGCACGTTCAGCCAGGCGGCCTTGTGGGTGAGCAGCTCCAGCTGCTCGTGGCTCATCTTGTTCGAGGGACTCACCCAGGGGAACAGCACCGGCATCCCCAGGGCAATCGGCAGGAACAGCAGGACGAAGATGGGGATCGCCGCGCCCATCGACTCGAACACCCGCCGCAGCACCGTCATCCACCGCGCGGCGGAGGCGTGGAAGATGGCGTTCCAGATGCTCGCCGCGATGGCGATCCCCAGCCAATAGGCGAAGGCGACGAGGTAGCCGGCGAGGATGATTGACCGGTCCTCGCCCTCCATGCCGTAGCCGATGGCGGTCAGGACCAGCCCGGCGACGCCGAGCCCGGCGGCGATGGTGAAGGTCCTCCCCCCGGGCTTGAGCCGGTCCTGGGTGATGGTGGTGGGACCTACCTCGACCATGTCTGCCCCTCCCGGAGGCGGCGCTGCACATCCGCCGGCAGCGAGTTCACCGGCGCGTTCTGGCTGAGCTGCAACGCCTGCACGTAGGCCACCACCGCCCAGCGCTCGTCGGTGGGGATCTCCCCGGAGAACGAGGGCATGAGCCCGTAGCCCTCGGTGATGGCCTGGTAGAAGAAGCCTGGCGGCCGGAACCCGAGCGCCACCAGCGAGGGTGGCAACCGGGTGGCCATGTTGTCCGCCACCATGCTGTCCCCGTTCCCCACCAGTCCGTGGCAGTTGGAGCACACCACCTCGTAGCGGTGGCGGCCGCGGGCCAGCAGCTCGGGGGTCACCGGGATGGGGATGTGGGTGACCAGCTGGCCGTCGACCATCCCGGTGCTGATGCCGGGAGCGCCCACCACCGCCTCGCGGGAGATGGTCCCCTGGGGAGGCGTCCGCATCCCGCGCCCGTCGGCGTAGAGGCCGTTGGCGCTGTAGGGCAGGATCTTGTCCTGCACCTCCATGCGCTGCAGAACGTCGCTGGCCCGAGTTCCGGCGCAGCTGCACCCGGAGAGGACGCCGAGGCCGAGGAGGAAGAGAACCGGCCTCATTCCACCGCCTCCTGCACGTCGAGCACTTCCACCGCACCCAGCTGGGTGAGGACCGCGCTGACGTCCTTGACCTCGCCGCGCGGTGGGAGCGCCACGCTCATCCAGAACCCGTCGTTCACCGCGCTCCGGAACTGCTCGGACTCGAACACCGCGTGGTACGGCTGGGGGAGCCGCATCAGGATGAGCAGCCCGAAGAAGATGCTCAGCGACGCGAGCAGCACCGTGGTCTCGAAGGTGATGGGGATGAACGAGGGAGGTGCGTGGGGCGGCCGTCCTCCGACGTTGATCGGCCAGTTCACCGCGTTCATGTAGACCATCATGAGGTAGCCGCCGAAGGTTCCGGTGAGCCCGCCGGCGAGGGCGATCCGCGGCACCCGGCTGCGTCCGAGTCCCAGGGCCTCGTCCCCGCCGTGCAGCGGATAGGGCGAGTGGGTGTCGATGGTCTCGAAGCCCTTCTCCCGGACCTTGTAGCAGGCTTCCACCAGCGCCTCGCCGCTCGGAAAACGCCCGAGGACGAAGGTCTTGCCGACTGGAGCAGCGTGTTCCGCGGCGTGTTCCATTCGATCAGGCTCCGGTGACCACCGTGACCGGGGCGGGGCGGTGCTGGAGCTCCTCGTTGAGCTCCTTCACCTCGCTCACCGCGACCGCGGGAATGAACTTGAGGAAGAGGAGGAAGCAGGTGCTGAAGAAGCCGATGGTCCCCAGGAAGAGGGTGATGTCCACCCAGGTCGGGTAGTACATGTCCCAGGCGGCGGGCAGGAAATCGCGGGTCAGCGAGGTGACGACGATGACGAACCGCTCACACCACATCCCGACGTTTACCAGGATGCTGGCGATGAACATCACCGGGATCGAGGTGCGCGCCGCCTTGAACCAGAAGATCTGGGGGACGAGCACGTTGCAGAACAGCATCAAGTAATACACGCCGCGGTACGGCCCGGTCGCCCGGTTGAAGAACACGAACCACTCGAACTGGTTCCCCGAGTACCAGGCGATGAAGTGCTCCATCAGGTACCCGTAGGAGACCAGCATCCCCGTGGCGAGGATGATCTTGTTCATGTTTTCCAGGTGCCTCATGGTGATGACGTGCTTCAGGCCCAGGAAGTGCCGCGCCGGGACCATCCAGGACATCACCATGGCGAAGCCGGAGAAGACCGCGCCGGCCACGAAGTACGGCGGGAAGACGGTGGTGTGCCAGCCGGGGATCAGGCCCACCGCGAAGTCGAAGGAGACGATGGTGTGCACGCTCACCACCAGCGGGGTGGAGAGCCCCGCCAGCAGGAGGTAGCCGACCTTGTAGTTGTGCCAGTGGCGGCCCGACCCACGCCAGCCGAGGGCGAAGATGCCGTAGACCTTCCGCTGGACGAGGCCCTTGCTCGCGTCGCGGAGCGAGGCCAGGTCGGGGATGAGGCCCAGGTACCAGAAGAGCACCGAGACGGTGAAGTAGGTCGACACCGCGAATACGTCCCAGACGAGTGGGCTCTTGAACTGCGGCCACATGTTGAGCGTGCTCGGGTAGGGGAACATGAAGTAGGCGAACCACGGCCGCCCGGTGTGGAGCAGGGGGAACAGCCCTGCGCACATCACCGCGAAGATGGTCATCGCCTCGCTGAAGCGGTTGATGGCGGTGCGCCACCTCTGCTGGAAGAGGAAAAGGATGGCGCTGATCAGCGTCCCGGCGTGGCCGATGCCGATCCACCACACGAAGTTGGTGATCCCGAAGCCCCAGCCCACCGGGATGTTGTTGCCCCAGGTCCCGATCCCCACGGCCAGGGTGACGGTGATCGCCAGGAGCATCGCCCCGAGGCCGGCCAGGGCGATGAGGAAGGCGAGTAGCCATCCCTTGTCCGGTCGGGCCCAGACGTGGGCCAGGAGGTTGCCGGTCAGGGTGGTGTTGTCCTGCTTCCCCACCAGCAAGGGCGCGGAGTCCAGCGGGTCGGCGGCGACGGCCGCCGCGGCGTGTTCGGCGGCCATCAGCCGAGCTCCGGGTTGGGGTTCTTGATCTTGGTCAGGTACACGGTTCGAGGCCGGGTGTTCAGCTCGTGGAGCACGTCGAAGCGCCGCGGATCGGCGTGCCGCCGGCTGACCTGGGATCTCGGGGTCATGGAGCGAGCCGAAGGTCAGCGCGTTGGTGGGGCAAACCTGCTGGCAGGCGGTCTTCAGCTCGGTGTCGCCGATGGTCCGGTTCTCGAGACGGGCGGCGATCCGGGTGCGCTCGATGCGCTGCACGCAGTACGTGCACTTCTCCATCACCCCTCGGGCGCGGACGGTCACGTCCGGGTTCATCAGCATCTTCTCCACCTGGCTCTTGTCCTGTGTCCAGTGGAGGTAGTTGAAGTGCCGGACCTTGTAGGGGCAGTTGTTCGAGCAGTACCGGGTGCCGATGCACCGGTTGTAGACCATGTCGTTGAGGCCCTCGTCCGAGTGGACGGTGGCGTTGACCGGGCACACATACTCGCAGGGGGCGGTCTCGCAGTGCTGGCAGAACATGGGCTGGTTCACCATCTGCGGTGACTCGGCCGGCCCGGAGTAGTACCGGTCCATGCGGATCCACTGCATCTCGCGCCCGTGCCCCACCTGGGTCTTGCCCACCACCGGGATGTTGTTCTCCGCCTGGCAAGCCACCACGCAGGCGCTGCACCCGGTGCAGCGGCTCATGTCCACCGACATCGCCCACTTGTACGGCTGCTTCGAGTAGTCGATCGCCGGCTGGACCGAGGGGAGCACCCTGCCCGGCAGCTCCCTGCCGCCGGGCTGTTTCACCGGGGGCCGGAGCTCGGCCGCCTCGGGGTGCTGCAGGAACTCCTCCAGGGTCTGCATCAGCGCGATGGGGCGGCCCTCGGTGACGTTGTGCACCTGGGTGGTGCTGATCGGGTAGCGGCGGCCGAGCTTCTTCACCTCCAGCCCGGGGACGAACCAGGGGCTGGCGGCGGAGCGAAGCGGGTACACGTCATGGCCCACCACCACCGGCTCGTCGGCGTCCTTCACCCCCAGGGTCTGCTGCTTGCGGCCGTAGCCGAGCGACACCGTGACCGCCTCGTCGGAGTGGCCAGGCTGTACCCAGGCCGGGACCTGGACCGAGCGCCCGGAGACGGTGAGCTGAAGCAGATCGCCGTTCTCGATCTCCAGCTGCCTGGCCAGGCCCGGGCCGATCTGGGCCACGTTGTCCCAGGTGACCTTGGTGATCGGGTCGGGCAGCTCCTGGAGCCAGCTGTTCAGCGCGTACCGGCCGTCGAGGAGCTTGTAGTCGTGGACCAGGTCCAGCTCCAGGCCGCCCGGGGCCGGGCGGGCCTGCCCGGCGGCGGCGCGCACCCGGTCCGCCTGCAGAGCGGGGGTGACCGGAGCGCTGGCCGTGCCCGGGACCACGCCGGTCGCCAGCCAGACCTCCCACTCGCTGTCGAAGTCACCCTTGGCCCGCGAGGCGTGCAATGACTTCAGCCGGTCGTAGGGCTTGGTCTCGTCGGTGAGGAAGGCCGAGAGGAGCTCCGCCTCGGAGACGCCCCCGAACAGCGGCTGGATGAGCGGCTGGACGATGGACAGCGTGCCCTCTCGGCTGCGGGCATCGCCCCAGCTCTCGAAGGGGTGCGCCGCGGGGAGGAACCAGTTCACCACCCGCGAGGTCTCGTCGTCGTGGAGCCCGAGGTAGACGGCGTTGGGCACCTTGCGGAGGAGGCCCACCAGGTCCACGTCGCCCGGGCTGGTGAACACCGGGTTCCAGGCGGTGATGACCAGGGTGTCCACCTTGCCGGCCCGCAGCTCGTCGACCAGCGGCTGCCAGCTGGAGCGTCCGGTGGCGGTGTCCAGCACCGCCGGCTCGGTGAAGGTGACGGTGGTGCCCACCCCTCCGAGCGTGGCGTTGATCGCCTGGGCCACCGCGTGGGTGAGCACGGTCTGTCGCTCGCCGGGGATGACCAGCGCCGCGCCGCGCTTGCCGGCGAGGTCCCTGGCCACCGCGGTGATGAACTTCGCCCGCTCTCCGCTCACGGCGGCCGGGCTGCGGAAGCCGGAGAGCGCAGGGACGGTCTTTCCCAGCTCGGCGGCCAGGGCCAGGGCGAAGGCCTCGATGTCGGCGCTGCGCAGCCGCAGCCGATGGTCGGCCATGCCGCCGGTGATGCTGAACCGGGTCTCGACCACGTAGAGCCGGTTCAGCCCCGCCGGGTGCTGCGGCTCGCGGCGGTTGGCGTAGCCGAGGTTCTGGTCGATGGTGTCGGGGCGGGCCTCGAGGAAGTCGGCGTCGAGCGAGACGATGACGTCGGCCTTCTCGATGAGGTAGTGGGGCTCGAGGGCCTTGCCGAAGGCGAGCGCGGTGCCGTCGTACACCGCGTCGCGCGGGGTCGCGCTCCAGGCGTGGAACTTTGCCCTGGGGAAGCGCTGGGTGATGGCCTCGCGGAGCGACCCGGTCAGGGGCGAGCTGGTCGGTCCGGAGAGGAAGCGGAGACCGGCGCCGCCATCCTTCTCCCATGCGCCGGAGCGGACGCGCATCGCCTCGCGGAACCCACGCCAGCTGCGCCCGGCGCCGCGCTCCTTGAGCACCCGGGCGCGGAACGGATCATAGAGGGTGGCCAGCTCGGCCTGCGCCTGTGGACCGGTGGCTCCCCGGGAGACGGGGTGGCTGGGGTTGCCCTCCACCTTCACCGGCCGGCCCTCCCAGCTGGTGGCCAGGACCCCCAGGGCGAGCCCGTCCTGCACCAGGGCGGTGGCAAAGTGGAGTGGGTTTCCGGGGACCAGCCCGTCCGGCGCCTTGGTGTAGGCGAGGATCTTCTCCACCGGCTTCTCGGTGCAGGCGGTGAGGCCCGCCAGCGCCACCGAGGCGCCCATCAGCTGGAGGAAGTCACGCCGGGCGAAGCCCTTGGGCACGTCGAAGGCGCCGGGGGGGAACTCCTGATCGGCGTGCGGGAGCGCGGCCTCGCCATGGAGCTGCTCCTCCATGCTGCGCCAGTAGGTGCGGCCATAGCCGTGCTCGGAGCCGGGCTGGCGGCCGAGGGCGAAGCTGGCCTCGTCCGGGATGTCGACCGCGTCGGGCTCGACAGAGGCGCTCGTGCCGAGCACCGGGAGCGGGAACCGGGGAGTGGTCATCGGTGACATGCGTCGCAGGAGATCCGCGTGTGGACGTTGTACTGCTGGGCCAGCTGGGTCCCGAGCCTCTGCCGGTCCACGGCAGGGTCCGGCTTCCAGGTCATGCTGGTCATGAACTCCACGGGCCGGAGCTGTGGCTCGGGGTTGCGGTGGCAGTCCACGCACCAGCCCATGGAGAGCGGCGCCTTCTGGTCGAGGACCGCCATCTGATCGACCCGGCCGTGGCAGGTCACACAGCCCACGCCCTTGTTCACGTGGATCGCGTGGTTGAAGTAGACGTAATCGGGGAGGTTGTGGACCGAGTTCCAGGGGATGGGTCGGTCCTTGAAGTAGTACTCCCGCACCAGCCCGAGCAGCGGGCTCTTGTTCCACACCTGCGCGTGGCAGCTCATGCAGATGGTGGTGGAGGGCAGGCCGGGGTAGGGGCTCTTCTCCACCGTGTAGTGGCAGTAGCGGCAGTCGATCCCCTCGTCACCGACGTGGTGGCGGTGGTCGAACTCGATGGGCTGGACGACCGCGCGGTCCTGCTTGGTGCCCCAGGTGGAGCGGACGACGATCATCAGTCCGGCAATCGCAACCGCGGGAAGCGCCAGGAGCAGCACGCCCGTGAGGCGTGAGACCGTATTCGTCCAGCGTGGGAAAAGGGGCATCTCGTGGCCTGACGATCGGGGGGAGAGCGCAGAATCTGCGGGGCGCGTTCTACGGAACGGCAGGCCAACCTTCAATGTCTAAGTCGCGGTGATCCCTCGTTCGGCGTCATCGACGCCTGTAGCTCGAGTTAGGTCAAGGCGGCCGCAGGCGAGGTCCGGGTGAGGGTGTCGTCAAGCGGGCTGCAGTCGGGAGGTCCAGGCGGCCGCAGGCGCGGGGCGGGCAGCCTCAGGTTCACCGGGGAGGAACGAGCCGGTCGGCATTTCCGGAGAAGACGGCCTGCTCCTCCGCGGCACCCAGGCCGAGCCCGCGCACGTGCCCGACCACGTCGGCGAAAGGAATGCCCAGGCTCGGCAGGTCCGAGCCGAAGAGGATCTTATCCGTCATCCCGGCGAGCTCGCCGGGTCCCAGCGGGACCGGATGGAACAGCACCGGGGTCAGGTCGCCGTGGAGCGAGCGGTGGCGGTGAAGCACGGCGAGTGCCTCGCGCACCGACGGGGCAGCGAGGTGGGCGAGCACGATGCGCGCCTCGGGCCAGGCGGTCGCCACCCGCTCGAGCGTGGCCAGCTCCTCGGGCTCGGTGGGCCCCACCGGCGAGTGGCCGAGGTGCACCACCACCGGAATTCCGCGCTCCGACACCCGGGCCCACAGGGGCACCAGCCGCTCGTCGTCGAGCGAGAAGTGACCCACCGCGCAGTGGAGCTTGAACAGTCGAAGGCCGAGCCCGAGCGCCTCGTCCGCCACCCGGGCCACGTCGTCGCCGGGGTGCACGGTGGCCCCGGGCTCGACGAGCGCATCGCCGCCCCAGGTCTCGGCCATCCAGCGGTTGAGCGCCTCGGCAGCGCCCGGGCGACGGACGTAGGGGAGCGACCAGCAGCGGGCGACGCCGGCCTCGCGGAGCGCGGCGTGGGCGACCTCGGGCTCCGGGGCGTAGGGGAACGACTCGGGCGGGAGGGCCTGGGTGAAGTAAGCGCGGATGGCGCGGCCGAGCCGGTCGGGGAGGAGGTGGGTGTGGGCATCGACGATGCGCACGGCGCCGGATGTAACCCCGGGGCCACCCGCCGTGGCCAGCTCCGGTCAAGCCGCTCGGCCGCCGTTCACCGGTCCACGGGGTGAGCAGCCCCGGGGATCATCCGTTTCAGGCCCTCCAGCGTGTCCGCCTCGCTGGCCGGCTTGTCGGTCCGCCAGCGGGCAATGCGGGGAAAGCGCACCGCGACCCCGGACTTGTGTCGTGTGGACCGGGCAATCCCCTCGAAGTGCAGCTCGAAGACCTGGCTCGGCTCGACCGCCCGCACTGGCCCGAAGCGCTGCAGGGTGTGCGAGCGCACCCACCCGTCGAGCGTGCGGATCTCCGCGTCGCTCAGCCCGGAGTACGCCTTGGCCACCGGAACCAGCGTCCCCTCGTTCCAGACCGCGAAGGTGTAGTCGGTGAAGAGGTTGGCCCGGCGCCCATTGCCGGGGTGGGCGTAGAGCAGCACCGCGTCCACCTGGAAGGGGTCGATCTTCCACTTCCACCAGTCCCCGCGGCGGCGGCCGGTGCGGTACGGCGAGTCGAGGCGCTTGAGCATCAGCCCCTCCACCTTCCGCTCGCGGGCCTCGCGGCGGCGCCCGGCGAGCGCCTCCCAGCTCGGCTCGGCGAGCACCTCGGAGACGAAGAAGCGGCGGTGCCGTCCGGCGAGCAACGCCTCGAGCCGCGCGCGGCGCTCGGACAGGGGCAGCTCGCGCAGGTCCCGCCCCTCCTCCTCGAGCAGGTCGTAGGCCATGAAGGCCGCCGGCGCCCGGGCGAGAATCTTCGGGGTCAAGGTCTGCCGCCCGATGCGCGTCTGGAGCAGGGCGAACGGCAGTGGACGGTCCTCGCCGTAGGCCAGCACCTCGCCGTCGAGCACCGTGCCCTCGGGGAGGGTCTGGCCGGCCTCGACCACCTCGGGGAAGCGCTCGGTGATCAGCTCCTCGCCCCGCGACCAGAGGAACACCTTGCCCGCGCGCCGGATGAGCTGGCCGCGGATGCCGTCCCACTTCCACTCGGCCTGCCAGGCGGTGCGGTCGCCCAGCGACTCCGGCACCTCCTCGAGCGGCGAGGCGAGAAAGAAGGGGTAGGGCCGCGAGGCGTCGTCGGTGACGTGCTCGCGGGCGAGGATACGCTCCAGGAACTCGGCCGTCGGCGTCCAGTCGCCCATCGTCCGCTGGGCGAGGAGCGCCGGGGGGAGCCCCGCCACCTCGGCCAGCGCGCGCAGGACGAGGGTGGCCGAGACCCCGACCCGGAGCTCCCCGGTCAGCAGCTTGTTGAGGAGGAACAGCTCGCGCCGGTCGAGCGTGCTCCACCAGCCGGTCACCCGGGCCCGCTGCTCCTCGGGGTCGAGCCCGCGCAGGGGAAGGATGCGCTGCTCCATCCACTCCGACAGCGGGGTCTCGTCGGGATGGGTGACCCGCGTGCCGTCTTCGAGCAGCAGCGCGATGCACTCGGCCAGGTCGCCCACCACCGCGTAGCTCTCGCCGAAGAGCCAGTCCGGCGTCCCGGTGAGCTCGAGCGTCCACCCCACCAGCGCCCGCGTCCCCAGGAGCCGCTTCGGCCGCCGCCCGGTGAGGAACCACAGCGCCCAGGCCGCGTCGCGGGGAGGCGCCTCGCGGAAGTACCGGGCCATCGCGTCCACCTTGGCCAGGGTGGAGGTGGTCGAGTCGAGCGCCTCGTACAGGTCGGCGAAGCGCTTCACGGGGAAAAGACCAGCGGCCGGCCCACCGCGGGCGCGTGCAGCCGGGTGCGTTGCCCGTCCAGGTCGCCCTCCAGCCAGTCCCGCTGCTGGTCGGTACGGTGGGGGCTGCCGACGTGGCTCGAGGTGCCCAGCGGCAGCACCAGGGTGGTGCCCTCGGGGTCCGCGAGGTCGACCACCAGGCGCATGCTCTGCCCGAACTGCGGCGTGGCCACGCGGACGCATCGATCGCATCCGGAGAGCGGCGGCGCGGGCGGGTTGAAGATCCAGCCGAGGACGCCCCCGGAGCGGCCGAAGGGGTGCTTCACCGCCAGCCGGTTCTCCTCGCCCCAGGCGGGTCCATCGAGCCGGACGTCGCCCACCGCGGCGCCGAGGACCGCGTCGCGATCGCCGAGGCCCGCCTTCCTCCATGACTCTGCCGGGGCGCGGACGCCGGCGAGCAAGGTCGGGTCGCTGTTGTACCAGCCGAGCTGCGCGGGGGTGAGGGTGGAGCCCTTCAGGGCGGCGGCGGCGATCGCCTCGTAGGCACGCCTTCTCACCTCCTCGGCGGCCCGGAACAGGCGCGAGTCGGCGCTGGCCCGGCCGTCCCAGCCGGCCAGGGCCTTCGCCAGCTCCGGGCGGAGCAAGGGGGCGAGCCGCTCCACCACCTCGCGATGGACGATGCCCACGGTGTCCAGCTGCATCGCCCGGATGGAGCGCACATCGTGCCCTTCGCCCGCGACCAGGGCGCTGATGCGACGGGCCCGGGTCGGCGATGCCCAGGAGGAGGGCCAGCGGAGGCCGCTGGCCGTGCCGATGAGGCGCTGGTTGGCGGTGACCACCCGGCCGGAGGATGGGTCGAGCACCCGCGGCATCTGCGCCGGCGGCAGGTAGCCGGACCAGTCCTTCCCGGTGCCCACCCCGTCGCGCGGCAGGCGTCCGTCGTCACCCGGGGCACGGAGCGGAAGAACTCCGGCCGCCCGCCAGCCGATGTGTCCATCCACGTCCGCGTAGAGAACGTTCTGGCCCGGACCGAGGAAGTCGTCGGCGGCGGCGTTGAAGCTCGCCCAGTCGGTGGCGAGATTCAGCTTCCGGACCGGCAGCCGGAGCGTCGAGGCGTCGAGCGCCGCCCAGTGCAGCGCGAGGCCCGGGCGCACCATGGGCCCGTGCCGGCCAATCGAGACCTCGAGCGTCTCGGTGGGCCCGCCCTTCACCTCGATCCGCTCCACCCGCCGGTCCACGGCGGGCTCGCGGTAGAGGTCCTGGACGTCGGTTCCGGTGTTGGTGAAGCCGATGGCCAGCCGGTCGTTCTGGAAGACCACCACCCCGGGCAGTCCGGGCAGGCTCACGCCCTGCACCCACCGCTGCACCCTGCCGTCGGTCCCGAGCAGCTCGATGCGCAGCGGGTACCAGGTGCCCGGCGCGGTGAACCCGAGGTGCATGTCGTCCGCCAGGATGGGCTTGCCGCGTGCGGTGTGGGCGCCGGAGATGACCCAGCCGTTGCTGCCCACCTCGGGTGGAGTCGCCCACCCGGACGGTTGCAGCGGCACGCCCAGCACCTCCAGCGGCTTGGGCCGGGGAGGGAGCGAGACCGGCGCGGGTGACGGCGCCCCGCGGGTGAGCAGGGCCGCGGTGCTCGGTGCCGGTCGGGGCTCGGCATCGGGGATGACCAGCACGTCGTCGGTGCTGACGTCGGGAAGCAGGAAGCTGCGGCGCTCGGAGGGGAGCGCAGCCAGCGCCTCGGCCGTCAGCTCGTTCTCCCAGCTCTCCGAGAGCTGCTGGTGCATGAGGAGCAGGACCCGGATGGAGTCGGCCGCGGTCCAGGGCCGAGGCTCGAGCGCGAGGAGCTGGAACTCGAGTCCCCAGTGCCCCGGGCGCGCGCCGATGAAGGCGTTGATGCCGTCGGCGAGCGCCTGGGCATCCTCCCGCTCCTCGGGCGGGAGGCGTCGCACCGCCTCCTCGGCCAGCGGGGCAAATCCGTAGACGCGCTGCCGACGGTCGAGCGGGAGCGCGGCAGAGCCCACCAGGGCCGAGACCTCGCCCCCCGCGACGCGCCGGGCGAGCTCCATCTGGAACAGCCGATCGCGTGCCTGGAGAAAGCCCTCGACCCGGAGGGCGTCGGCCACCGAGCAGGCCCTCACCGTCGGAATGCCCCGGGCGTCGAAGGTGACCTCCACCCGCGCCCCGAGGCCGGGAATCCGCGGGGTGCTCCCGTCCGGCAGCTGCCCGCGGACGTCGATGATGGCGACCACCGCGGCGATGACCAGCAGCGCCAGGACCAGGACGCCGGTGCGTCGGGCCCAGGTCCTCATCGGCCGTTCTCCCCGCTCACCGCCTCCTCCTGGTCCCGCCCGTAGGGGGTCTCCAGCGCCTCGGCCTCCAGGCCCAGCTCGCGCAGCCGGTGGGCGAGCGGTACCGCGTACCCGTGCGTGACCAGCACCCGGCGGGCGCCGGTCTCGCGGATGGTGTCAAGCAGCGCCGGCCAGTCGGCGTGGTCGGAGAGGGCGAAACCGCGGTCCACGCTGCGGCGCCGCCGCTCGCCGCGCACCCGCATGAAGCCGCTCACCAGGGCGACCGCGGCGTCGCCGAAGCGCCGCATCCACCGCGTGCCCCGGGCGGTGATGGGCGCGAGCACCAGCTCGCCGGCGAAGTCCTTCCCCTTGGCGGTGTCCGCCACCGGGGTCCACGGGAGCAGCCGCACCCCGGCCTCACGGTAGACGTCGCACATCCCGGCGATGGCCCCATGGGCGAAGACCCGCCGGTCGGTGCGGCGCGCGAGCTCGGCCAGGAGCCGCTGGGACTTCCCCAGCACGTGACAGAACACCAGCGAGGCCCGGCCCGCCTCACGGTTCGTCTCCCACCAGCCCAGCAGATCCTCGATGACCGAGTCGGGGGGTTCCCAGCGAAAGACGGGGAGCCCGAAGGTGGCCTCGGTGAGGAAGACGTCGGCGCGCAGCGCCTCGAACGGGGCGCAGGTCGGATCCGGCGCGCGCTTGTAGTCGCCGCTCACCACCCAGACCTCGCCATCCGCCTCGATGCGGAGCTGCGCCGAGCCGAGCACGTGCCCGGCGGGATGGAACGAGAGCTGGACGTCTCCCACGCTGTGCCGCTCGCCGTAGTGCCAGGCCTCGATGACGGTTCCGGGGAGCCGGTGTCGCACGATGGGCAATCCAGGCTCGGCGCACAGGTAGGCGGCGCTCCCTTCGCGGGCGTGGTCGGCGTGGGCGTGGGTCAGCACCGCGCGCGGCACCGGCGCCCACGGGTCGACGTGAAATCCTCCCCGGGCGCAGTACAGCCCCTGCGGGGTCATGGTGAGGAGCTCGGCCATCGCCAGGGACCGAGGCGTTCTAGCCGGGTGGGGCAGCGGTGCGCACGGGCCCCCTCGCCCGCGGAGGCGAGAACTCGACGACCACCAGCAGCAGCCCCAGCACGCCCCAGGGTCGGAAGGCCAGGAGGCGCTCGGTCGCGGTCCGGTCGAGAAGCCCCGAGGTGAGCAGGCTGGTGAGCACCACCGCCGCGAGCACGGCGCGCGAGAAGCCGTCGCCGGCGCGGGAGTCGGCGACCAGGCGGCGCACCGCGGGCAGGGCGAGGACGAAGTTGGCACGCCAGGCGAGCGGCGAGGACATCGCCACCGCCAGGGTGCTCATCCGGAAGGTGGCTCCGGCGTCGTCCCGCACCACCAGCACCAGCGCGGCGAAGAACAGCGCCGCCGAGAGCTGGGCCAGCCAGAGCGCGTCGGGGCTCGGCGGTGTCCCGAGCCAGCCGGCGACGTCGAGGATGAGGGTGGGGAGGCCCTGGGGGTTCGGCCCGGTCACCCAGGCGACGGTGCTCCGCTCCACCAGACCCCGCCAGGCGGCGAGCTCGGCGGCGAACGCTTGCGGGCCCACCCGGGCGGCGAACAGCGCGCAGGCGAGCAGCACCACCCCCCCGGCGGCGGCGATCGCCCGCAAGCGCCGGCGAGCGACGAAGAACAGCCCGGCGATGACGGCCGGGGGCTTGGTGAGCACCGCCAGCCCCAGCGCCACCCCGCCGCCGTCGCGGGTCTGGACCGCCGCCGCAGCCAGCACCAGCAGCCCGAGGAGCCACAGGTCCACCTGCCCGTAGAAGAGGACGGTGGAGATCGGACCGGCCAGGGCCAGCGCCGCCCAGCTCCCGTCGGTGTTCCGGGAGCCGGGATCGACGCGGGGAAGCCGCGCCAGGGCGAGCAGGAGGAAGAGCACCGAGCCCAGGTTCCACAGCACCGCGCCCACCGAGCGGGAGAGCAGCGCCCAGGGGGCCAGGAGCAGCGCCGCCGGCGGGGCGTACTTGAAGGGCATGGGCCCGTCCGCTGCCTGGTACAGCGAGGTGCCGGCGAGCCAGCGCGCGCCCGCGGTGCGGAAGACGGTGAAGTCGATGCATCGCCGAGGGTTGAGCGCGAACGCGAGCCCGAGGCCGAGGAAGAGCAGGCCCACCGCCCAGCGCAGCCGCTCGCCCCTGGCCGCGGTGCTCATCGGTGCCTCGCGCGACCGCCGGAGTTGGCCTGGCTGCCCACCGCCTGCTTGCTATCGCGGATCGGCGCTCCCCGCCCACGGAGATCCGCCCGGCCGCGTGCTAGCGTCCCCGGCACCGTGATCTGGTGGATGTGGCTCGTGGTCGGCGTGGGTCTGCTCATCTTCGAGCTCGTCACCCCTGGCGGGTTCTTCGCGGTGTTCTTCGGCGTCGCCGCGGTCCTCGTCGGTCTGCTGACCGCGGTGCACCTGGCGGGTCCCGACTGGCTGCAGTGGCTGCTGTTCAGCGCCTTCTCGGTGGCGGGGGTGTTCCTCCTCCGGAGGCCGGTGATGCAGCGGCTCGGCGTCGCTCCGCCCGCGCTCCCGGGCGAGGAGATGCGAGGAGAGTGGGCCCTGGTCACCGAGGAGGTTCGTCCCGGTGAGGTGGGGAAGGTGGAGCTGCGCGGGACCTCCTGGAGCGCCCGCGCGAACCGGACCGTGCATGTGGGTGAGCGTCTGCCGGTGGATCGCATCGAGGGATTGACGGTGTGGCTCGGCGGAACCGAGAGCCGCGGCGGCTGGACGCCCGGCGGAGGAAGCACATGACGGAAGCATTGCTGGTCGTTGTTGTCTTCGTGGCCATCCTGGTGGTGGTCATCCTGTTCAAGACTGCGGTGATCGTGCAGGCGCAGAACGCCTACGTGGTGGAGCGTTTCGGCCGCTTCAGCGGGGTGCTCGAGGCCGGCTTCCACATCCTGGTGCCCTTCGCCGATGCCATCCGGTACCGCCACACCTTGAAGGAGCAGGCGATCGACATCCCCGAGCAGATCTGCATCACCAAGGACAACGTGCAGGTGGGGGTGGACGGCATTCTCTACATGAAGGTGATGGACCCCCGCCGGGCCTCCTACGGCATCACCAACTACCTCTTCGCCATCATCCAGCTGGCCCAGACCAACCTGCGCAGCGAGGTGGGGAAGATCGACCTCGACAAGACCTTCGAGGAGCGCACCCACATCAACGGGCAGGTGGTGAGCGAAGTCGACAAGGCCTCCGAGGCGTGGGGGGTGAAGGTCCTCCGCTACGAAATCAAGAACATCACCCCGCCCCGCGACATCATCGCCGCGATGGAGAAGCAGATGCGCGCCGAGCGGGAGAAGCGCGCCACGGTGCTCCAGTCCGAGGGCGAGCGCGACGCGGCGATCAACTCCGCCGAGGGCCAGAAGCAGCTGGTCATCAAGCAGTCCGAGGCCAAGAAGCAGCAGCAGATCAACGAGGCCGAGGGTCAGGCCTCGGCCATCCTCGCCGTGGCGCGCGCCACCGCCGAGGGCATCCGGGCGGTGGCCGAGTCCATCAACTCCAGCGGCGGCTTCGAGGCGGTGCAGCTGCGGGTGGCCGAGCAGTACATCAACGAGTTCGGCAAGCTGGCCAAGTCGGCCAACACCCTGGTGGTCCCCTCGAACCTCAGCGACGTGGGGGCGATGATCGGCCTGGCGATGAGCGCCATCCGCCCCAAGGTGGAACCGTCGAAGGGTCCGCTCGCCCCCCCGCGTTGACGTTTCAGCCGCAGCGTGCGGCGACGGCGAGCACGGCGGCCACCAGCGACGGACCGCCGAGGACCACCAGGGCCACCCAGGCCAGGCGGCGTCTGCGCCGGACACCGACCGGATCCGGAGTGTCCGCCTCGTCGGGCACCGCGGTGGGGGCAGGCCGGAGCAGGTGGAGCGCGGCCGCCTCCTGCCCCTCCGGGACGAGCAGCCGGACCTCGACGTAGGGGCCGAGCATCCCGAGCAGCGACCGGTGGTGCCCACCCTGGATGACGCAGGGAACGCCGTGCGCCTCCAGGACGCCCTTGTAGGTCGCCGCCTCCTCGACCGAGCCGCAGCTCAGCAGCGGGACCAGGCTCACCGGGTGCTCTCCTCCAAGGAGCAGCGTGTATAACGCCCGTCCTTCGAGCCTCGGAACGGAGCGGCATCAGCGTGCCTCATGGACCCGTGGTGGTGGTGGGAGCTGGGCTGGCCGGACTGGCCTGCGCCCGGGCGCTCGTCCAGGCGGGGGTGGCCGTTCAGGTGCTGGAAGCGAGCGATCGCCCGGGTGGGCGCGTGCGCACCGAGCAGGTGGACGGGTTCCGCATCAATCGCGGCTTCCAGGTCCTCCTGACGGCGTACCCCGAGGCCCGTCGGGTGCTGGATCTGAAAGCGCTCCAGCTCCGCCGCTTCGCCCCCGGGGCGCAGGTCTTCCGCGGGGGAAAGCTCCACACGCTGTCCGACCCATTCCGGCGCCCGCTGGACGTCGCCCGCACCGCGGTCGCGCCGCTCGGCTCCTTCTGGGACAAGGTCCGCGTTCTGCGCCTCCGCGCCCATGCAGGCTCCGGCTCGCTGGAGGAGCTCTTCGCCCGGCCGCACGAGTCCACCCACGACCGGCTCCGCCGGCTCGAGTTCAGCCAGGAGTTCGTGGACGGCTTCCTCCGTCCGTTCCTCGGCGCGGTGTTCCTGGAGCACGAGCTCGCCACCTCCAGCCGGAAGCTCGAGTTCGTCACCCGGATGGTCGCCCATGGCGAGGTGGCGGTCCCGGCGATGGGCATGGAGGAGGTCCCGGCCCAGCTCGCCCGCGGCCTCCCGCCGGGCACGCTGCGCACCGGTACACCGGTGGCCCGGGTCCACCCCCAGGCGGTGGAGCTGGAGTCGGGCGGCCGGATCGACGCCGCGGCGGTGGTGGTCGCCACCGACGGGGTGACCGCGTCCCGGCTGGTCCCGGCCTTCACCGCGCCGCACACGGTGGGCGTGACCGCGTTCTCCTTCGAGGCGGCCGAGCCTCCGGCGCGGGGACCGTGGTTGCTGCTCGACGGTGATGGCCATGGCCCGGTGAACCACGCCGCGGTCATGACCGAGGTCGCGCCGGAGTACGCCCCGCCGGGCAAGGCGCTGGTGTCGGCGTCGGTGCTGGGTGCACACCCCGACGTCGCCGCGCTCGAGCTCCGGGTGCGGGCCCAGCTCAGGACCTGGTTCGGGGCAGCCGTGGACGGCTGGCGGCTGCTCCGCGCCGAGGTGGTGCACGAGGCGCTCCCCGCCGAGCCCCCCTCGGCGCTCGAGCCCGCGCAGCGACCGGTCCGCACCCCGACCGGGATCACCGTCTGCGGCGACCACCGCGACAACGCCAGCATCGACGGCGCGCTCACCTCGGGACGGCGGGCGGCCGAGTCGGTCCTGTCGCATCTCGGCGTCTCGCCCCGTTCCGGCTGACCCGCGGGGCGCCCGAGGTGCTAAGCGGGGCGGCCCGATGCGCGTCGCCCTCGTCCTTCCCTGTCTGCTCGGTGCCTCGCTCTCCACCGCCGCGCCGCTCCCCGGCCTGCCGGAGCTCCGGGCCTCGCTCGAGCAGTTCGTTCCCACCCCGATCGCGGTGGATCTCTCCCGGCTGCCCAACTCCGAGCGCCGGGCGCTGGCCCGACTGGTCGAGGCAGCCCGCCTGATGGACCCGCTGTTCCTCCGCCAGGTGTGGGCCGGAAACGAGGCGCAGCTGGCGGCTCTGGCCAGGGACTCCACGCCGCTCGGGCAGGCGCGGCTGCGCTTCTTCCTCCTCAACTCCGGGCCCTGGGATCGGCTGGCGCACGACGCGCCGTTCCTCCCCGGCGTCCCGGCGAAGCCACCCCAGGCGAGCTTCTACCCGGCGGACGCCACCAAGGAGGAGGTGTCGCGCTGGATGTCCACCCTGACTCCCGACGAGCGGGCGCGCGCCGGTGGCTTCTTCACCACCATCCGCCGGATGCCGAGCGGCGGCCTCACCGCGGTCCCGTACAGCGTGGAGTACCAGGGTGAGCTGGCGCTGGCGGCCGCTCGTCTCCGCGAGGCCGCGGCGGCCACCAGCCAGCCGTCGCTGCGGACCTTCCTCGAGAAGCGCGCCGCGGCCCTGCTCGGCAACGACTACGTCGACTCCGACCTGGCGTGGATGCAGCTCGAGGCGACGATCGATCCCACCTTCGGCCCGTACGAGACGTACGAGGACGAGTGGTTCGGTCAGAAGGCGGCCTTCGAGGCGTACATCACCGTGGTCGACGCCGCCGAGACCGAGAAGCTGAAGCGGTTCTCCGGCCAGCTCCAGGCGCTGGAGAACGCGCTGCCGATGGACGACCGGTACAAGAATCCGAAGATCGGCGGGCTGGCGCCCATCCGGGTGGTCAACAGCGTCTTCGCCTCGGGTCACGCCAACCACGGTGTGCAGACCGCGGCCTACAACCTTCCCAACGACGAGAGCACCGTCGCCGCGCACGGCAGCAAGCGAATCATGCTCAAGAACATCGACCGGGCGAAGTTCGACCGCACCCTGGTCCCGATCGCCAGGGTGGCCATCGCCCCGGCGCTGTTGAAGTCGGTGGAGTTCGATCCCTTCTTCACCCAGATCCTGATGCACGAGCTGATGCACGGCATCGGTCCGCAGCGGATCACGGTCAACGGCCGCGAGACCACGCCGCGGGCGGAGCTCCAGGAAACCTACGCTGCGATCGAGGAGTGCAAGGCCGACGTGGTGGGCATCTGGGCGATGCAGCGGCTGGTCGACCAGCGGCAGCTCCCGCCGCAGATGGGACGGGGGCTCGGGCCCACGGTGCTCGCCGGGATGTTCCGCTCGATCCGATTCGGGCTCACCGAGGCGCACGGCCTGGGCACCGCGGTACAGCTGAACTGGCTCCTCGACGCCGGGGCGTACAAGGTCTCCGCGGACGGGCGCTTCACGCTGGTCCCGGAGAAGGTGGGCCCGGCGTTCGAGTCGCTGGCGCGCGAGCTCCTCACCATCGAGGCCACCGGGGACAGGGCGCGGGCCAAGGCGCTCCTCGACCGGCTGGCGGTGAATCGGCCCGAGACCCGGCGGGTCCTCTCCCGGCTGCGGAAGGTCCCGGTCGACATTGCCCCGCGGTACGTGACCGCGGAGAAGCTCGAGGCGGAGTTCCACTAGCTCCAGTTCAAGGGTTGCGAGGCCGAGTTCCCCTGTGGTGCGCGCCTTGATACGAGGGTGTCATGGGCAAGGCTGTCGCCGCCCTCTTGCTGGTCGTGACGGGCGCCGTGCGTGCTGCCCCGGCTCCGGATCCTCCACCCTCGCGTCCGCGCCGCTCGGTGGTGGTCCTCTACTCCATCTCCCAGGAGGTGGCGGGCCTCCACGAGCTGAGCGTCGCGGTGAACGAGGGGATCCGCAAAGGCTCGCCGGTCCCGGTGGACGTGTACGGCGAGTACACGGGGCTGGACCGCTTCTCCGGCGAGGCGTACGCCGATGCGCTGCAGGTGATGCTGCGGGAGAAGTACCGGTCCCGGAAGGTCGACCTCCTGGTCCTGATCGGCCCCACCGCCCTCGACTTCGTGCTGTCGAAGAACGCGTTCCCCGGCGTGCCGATCGTCAGCTGTTACGTCGCCGGTCGTCTGGTGGAGGACGCCCGCCGAACCCGCGCCGAGCTGACCGGGGCGCTGCCGGCGCAGAACGCCCCGCGGACGATCGCACTGATGCTCCGGCTCTACCCCGAGACCCGGCGCATTCAGGTGGTGCTGGGGGCCAGCGCCCACGAGCGCGGCCAGGCCGAGCAGGGCAAGATCCTCTTCGCGCCGTTTGCCTCGCGGGTCGAGCTCACCTACACCAACGACCTCTCGCTCGATCAGCTCGAGGACCGCGTCCGGCAGCTGCCCGACTCGGAGCTGGTGCTCTGGGGGAGCCTGCTCCAGGACCCGACCGGACGGGAGTTCGACACGACCGAGCCTCTGACCCGGGTCTCGGCGGCGAGCCGTCGCCCCGTCTTCGGGGTCATCTACGAGGACCTGGGGGCGGGCATTCTCGGCGGCGAGCTGGTGAGCATGAAGCTGTCCGGGCAGATCGCCGCGCAGCTCGCGCTGCGGGTGCTGGGCGGGGAGCCGGCGTCCTCCATTCCCCCGGTGGTCGACGCGGGCCTGGCACCGATGTTCGACGCCCGTCAGCTCTCGCGGTGGGGCCTGGGGGAACGGGCGCTTCCCCCGGGGACCCAGGTCCTCTTCCGTCCGCCGAGCCTCCTGAAGGAGCATGGACGCGCCATCGGTCTGATCCTGGGAGTCATGGTCGTGGAGTCCCTGCTGGTCGCCGGGCTGATCATCCAGCTGCGACGGCGCCACCGCTTCGAGCGGGCGCTGGCCACCGCCGAGACCCGCTACCGCACCGTGGCGGACTTCACCCACGACTGGGAGTTCTGGCGCCGGCCCGACGGGTCGTTCGAGTACCTCTCGCCGGCCTGTGAGCGGGTGAGTGGACACCCGGCCGGGGACTTCCTGGCCGACCCCGGGCTGCTGGACCGGCTGGTCCACGAGGAGGATTCTGGAGATCTGGCGCGGCGCCGTCTCGGCCACGCAGCCCACCACCCCGGTGGAGTTCCGGATGCGCTCCCGCGAGGGCGAGGTGCGCTGGGTGCGCTTCGCCAGCAACCCGGTCCGGCTTCCCGACGGTCGCACCGCGGGTCTCCGGGGAAGCCTCGCCGACGTGACCTCGCGAAAGCTCGGGGAGCTCGCCCTGGAGCAGGCCTACCGGGAGATCGCCGCGCTCAAGGACCGGCTCGAGGCCGAGAACACCTACTACCGCGAGAAGATCCACGCGGTGGAGCCCTCCGGCGAGCTGCTGGGGCAGAGCGACCCGATGAAGTACCTCCACTTCCGGATCCGCCAGGTCGCCCCCTCCGACACCACGGTGCTCATCCTCGGCGAGACCGGAACCGGCAAGGAGCTGGTGGCCGAGGCGATCCACACGCTCGGGCCCCGCAAGGACCGGCCGCTGGTGAAGGTGAACTGCGCAGCGCTGCCGCCGACGCTGGCGGAGAGCGAGCTGTTCGGCCACGAGAAGGGCGCGTTCACCGGCTCCACGGGCCAGCGAAGGGGCCGCTTCGAGATGGCCGACGGGGCCACCCTGTTCCTGGACGAGGTGGGAGAGCTGGCGCCCGAGCTGCAGGCGAAGCTGCTGCGGGTCCTGCAGGACGGCACCTTCGAGCGGGTGGGCGGCGACCGGACGCTGAAGGTGGACGTGCGGGTGATCGCCGCGACCAACCGGGCGCTGTCACGCGACGTGGCCGCCGGCCGCTTCCGGGAAGACCTCTGGTACCGGCTGAACGTGTTTCCGATCAGCGTCCCCCCGCTCCGCCAGCGCAAGGAGGACATCCCCACCCTGGCGCTGGCCTTCGTCAATCGCGCCGCGGAGCGCCTGGGCCGGAAGGCTCCCGAGATTCCCCAGTCGGTCATCCTCGCGCTGCAGGGGCGCGACTGGCCGGGGAACGTCCGCGAGCTCCAGAACACCATCGAGCAGGCGGTGCTCGTCTCCGAGGGCGGGCACCTTCGACTCCCCGACCCGCCTCCCGCCGCCGTGCCCGCTCCCGCCGCCAGCGGCACTCAGTCGCTCGAGGAGGTCGAGCGGCGGCACATCCTCGAGGTGCTCGAGGCCGCGGGCTGGAAGCTCGAAGGGGCGAACGGGGCGGCGGCGCTGCTCGGTCTCAAGCCGAGCACGCTCCGGTCGCGGATGCAGAAGCTGGAAATTCGGCGGCCGTCGGGCGCCTAGAGCCTCGCGTCGAGGCACGGGACGAGCCCACGACATCTCGTGGTCCACGACGAGTCGTGGGCGCGGGCTGATCTCGAATGGTGTCGTCCCGAGCACTTATGGGCTCGGGGACGGTGGCGCCGCACTTGCTCTTCCGACGGCCCACATGAGTGCCGCCTCCGAACCCGCGAGCCAGCCGTTGCACGCGGTGGCGTATCTGATTTCTCCCGAGCGCGAGAAGCGCGACGAGCTGCTCCAGACGCTGCACTTGCTGGTGGAGGAGATCCGCCGGAGCCCGGGGTGCCTGGTCTGCGCCATCTGCCGCGAGCACGAGGGCGAACTCCTGGTGGTGGTCAGTGGCTGGAAGACGCGGGGCGATCTGCGACGCCACATCCGTTCCGAGCACTTCCAGATCCTCTCCGGCGCCTCGCGCTTGCTCGGAGCGTCGGCCGAGGTCGCGGCCCTGCTTTCGCTGCCCGTGGACGCAGAGCTCTCCTGACCCGCGCCTTCATGAACCCTCACCGAAGGAGAAACCCGATTCGCCGGCACGGACCCTGCCCCGGTCATCGGGAATGAGACCGGTGCTTGTCTGCTCGATAGGTGCCTTGGAGGACATGGGTCCCGACGTCGAATGGCTGGCCAGCGACGCGGAGGGCCACGTGGCGCTCTTCAGCAGCCGGGGTGGGGCGATTCCACCGGATGCGGTGCTGCAGGACATGGACGCCCACTTCCGGGCCATCCACGCGCTGCTTGCGGCCCCCGTGTTGACCCGCGCCCTCTTCCCGCCGCCCGCGCCGGCGAACGAGCGCTGGCGCGCGGCGGCGGACCACGGGCTCTTCGTATACCGCTGCGGCCCGGGCGGAGGGGCGTACCGGCTGGCCGCGGCGCCGGAGATTCCCATCCGGGCGCTGGAGCTTCCGGAGGTCGCGGGGCTCCTAGTGGGGGCGTTGCGCTTCGATCAGCTCCGCTTCCGCCACGTCCACTCGGTGACCCCGGACGTGCTCCTGGGCTACTGCCCGACCACCGTCATCACCCCGCCGTTCATCGAGTAGACGCGGCCCTTCGAATCGATGGCGATGGGGGTGTACGCAGCGCCGAGGGACTGAAGGAGGAACCGCTGCTCGACCAGCGTCCCTCCCTGGCGGATGGAGTAGACGCGCCCGTCCTCGCTGTTCGCGTAGACCGTCCCGTCCGGTCCGACGGCTGGCGCGTTGACGCACCACTCGAATCCGTCGGGGTGATCGGAGTTGCAGCTGAGCCCTCCGTCCGCCTCGGTGGAGCAGCTGCGCGTCTCGGTCGAGGTGAACTTCCATTCGACCTGGAGGTCCCGCGAGAGCTGCGTCATGTTGTAGGGACCTTCGGGTCCGCCCGGAGGACCGTAGTGGTTGTCCTTGGTGATGATGGAGTATGTCCCGCCATGGACCCAGACCGCGGGGGTCACGTCCCAGCCGAAGTCGTAGGTGCCCATCAGCTTTCCGTCCGGGCTCACTTTGACAAGATGTCCGCGGCTGCCGTTGTACGCGGTGAATCCCCCGTACAGCACCGCGCCGTCGGGGAGCGCCACCGGCACCGAGGAGCCCTGGTCGCTCACCTGGACGGTGGGCTTGAGCCCGGTGTTCGGGTCCACTCCCATCGGAGCGCCCTGCCGGCAGCCGGTGACGAGCACGTTGCACCCGTCGTTCAGCAGCTCCCGCATGCGGAACGTCCAGCGCGGCGTCAGGTCCGGGTTCAGCGCCACGAGCGAGGAGTCGTTCGGCGCGTAGTGCGCACGGCTCACCACGAAGATGACCCCGCCGGGGCCGATCGCCGGACCGGAGTTGAACCCTGGGCGCTGGGAGCCACACGGCCCGGTGGGCACCGGGACGGGGGCCGGGTAGGGGCGGGGGATCTGGCCCGCGCTGAAGGTGTAAGGGCACTGGTCGGTGGCCGCGGGCGCTCCGGAGACGATGCTCTGGTAAAGCACCTTCGTCGGCGGGCCGTTGGTCGGAACGCGGACCAGCCAGCCCTTTGCGTCGGCGGACGTCGGAAGTAGCGGGTCGAGCTCGACGACGTTGTAGAGCAGCGTCCCATCGGCATCGACCACCAGCGGGCCAGTGACGAACCGGTTGGTGTTCACGTCGGTGAACGGGTTCACGGCCTCGATAACGACGAGCTGTCGGTTCAGGCGGAAGACCGTTCCCGACGCGCCGGGGACCCAGACCACCTGGTCGTGGGCCGCGTGCTGGAACACGGGTTCCCACGCCCGGACCACCTGCCAGGGCGGAGGCTTCCAGCTGCTGCCGAAGGACTCCTTCGGGACCAGCGCCCCTGACTCCCAGGCCAGGTGCTTCACCGTCCAGGTCTGCTGGTTCCATGCATCGAGTCCGCATGGATCCGGATTGCCCAGAGTGCCGGGAGGGTCGCAGCTCACGTACTTGCCGGACTTCACCGCCATGTAGAGGTCGTCGCCGACCACCACGGGTGTCGCGTAATGCGTGAGAAGGTCCCCCCCTGTCTCGGCGATTTCCTGATCCACGAATTGATCGAAGATGAGGGTGGCGAGCGCGGTGCCGAATCCCGACGCCGCCACGCACGCCTGCCCCGTATGCGCCCAGTTCTGTCCCCACTGCGTCCAGTCGCAGCCGGCATCCGCCCGGAGGGGGTCGGAGATGAACGGGAGCGGCGGGCCACTGTCATTCTGGCCAGCGTCGTTGCCACCCGGGGTGTCCGAGCAGGCGGTCAGGCTCAACGCGACCAGCGCGGCGGCGATCAAGAGTGTCTTCATGCGAGGGAATGCGCCCGGGAGTTCCCCTCGGCCTCCTGGGGGAGGGCACACTTCCGCCCGGCGACGCCCGGCGCGTCAAGCCGAAGGCCGGGAGTGGCGCCCGGCCGGCGCTGGTTGTAACCCACCGGTGCCCTGGCGCGTCTCCCGGGGAGGAACCCGTCATGTCCAAGCCCGAGACCCCCGAGCCGCCCTCCCGCGAGGTCACCCCCGAGCGCCTCTACCTCCGTCGCCGCGAGTTCTTGAGGAACGCCGGGCTGGGCGTGCTGACCGCTGCCGCCACCGGCGCCGGGCTGGTGGCCCTGACCCAGGGTGGGCCGGGGCTCGCCCGGCAGGGAGGGAAGGGGAAGCCCGCGCCGGAGCCAGAGCCTCCCAAGATCCTCGGACGCTATAGCACTACCGAGAAGCCCACCCGGTACGAGGACATCACCCACTACAACAACTTCTACGAGTTCGGGACCGACAAGACCGACCCCGCCGCCAATGCGGGCACGCTGAAGACCCGTCCCTGGACGGTGACGGTGGACGGCCTGGTGAAGAAGCCCCTCACCCTCGACATCGACGACTTGTTGAAGTGGTTCCCGCTCGAGGAGCGCATCTACCGGATGCGCTGCGTGGAAGCGTGGAGCATGGTCATCCCCTGGCTCGGCTTCCCGCTCGGCGACTTCGTCAAGCGCGTCGAGCCGCTCGGCTCGGCGAAGTACGTCGCCTTCCAGACCCTGCTCGACCCCCAGCAGATGCCGCTGCAGCGCAGCCACATCCTCGAGTGGCCGTACGTCGAGGGGCTCCGGATGGACGAGGCCACCCATCCGTTGACCCTGCTCGTCGCCGGTCTCTACGGGAAGTCGCTGCCCAACCAGGATGGCGCACCGCTGCGGCTGGTCGTCCCCTGGAAGTACGGCTTCAAGGGCATCAAGAGCATCGTGAAGGTCAGCTTCGTCGAGAAGCAGCCGCCCACCACCTGGTCGCTGGAGGGCCCGAGCGAGTATGGCTTCTACGCCAACGTGAACCCCGCCGTGCCGCACCCACGCTGGAGCCAGGCCACCGAGCGCCGGATCGGGGAGTTCGAGCGCCGCAAGACGCTCCCCTTCAACGGCTACGCCGACGAGGTGGCGAACCTCTACGCCGGCCTGGACCCGAAGACGCTCTACTGAACGATGGCCCCCCGTCGTGCGCCGCTTCCCTGGTTGAAGCCCGGCCTGTTCGCCGGGGCGCTGATCCCGCTCGGGGTGCTGGGCTGGCGCGCGGTGCACGGCACGCTGGGGGCGGATGCCATCGCCGTGGGGTTGAACCAGCTCGGCTACCTGGCGCTGGTGTTCCTCGTCGCCTCGCTGGCCTGCACCCCGCTGAAGATCCTCACCGGGTGGACGTGGCCAATCCGGATCCGGCGGATGCTGGGGCTGTTCGCCGCCTTGTACGCCGCCCTCCACTTCACCACCTACGTGGCGATCGACCAGCAGCTCGACTGGGCCGTGCTCTGGGGGGACGTGACGCAGCGGAAGTTCATGATCGTCGGTTTCCTCGCCTTCCTGACCCTGCTGCCGCTGGTGTGGACCAGCACCGACGCCTCGGTGCGGCGGCTCGGGTTCCAGCGGTGGAAGGCGCTGCACCGGCTGGCCTACGTCGCCGGGGTCCTGGCGGTCGTGCACTTCATCTGGCGGGTCAAGCTCGATGTCCGGGTGCCGCTCACCTGGGCGGCGATCCTCGGGCTGCTCTTCCTGGTGCGCATCGCCGATGTGGTCCGGACGCGCCGGCGGAAGCGCGCCCGGGAGGTGGTGACCGCACGCTCGGTGGACCTCGGCACGCCGGGCTGAGCGGGATGCGCGCGGATGTGCGACGCTGTTCTCCTGGCGGAGGTCCAGCCGATGGACGAAGCGCGCGACGGTTCACTTCTCGAGTGGCAGTGGTCGATCTACCCGGCCGGACACCGCGACCGCCGGAATCTGCTGGTGCACGCGCTCACCGTTCCCGTCTTCCAGGTCGGGACCGTGGCGCTGGTGAGCGCGCCCTTCCTCGGCGGCTGGCTGGCGGCGCTGGGCCTGGGGGCGATGGTGGGGGCAATGGCGATGCAGGGACGCACGCACCGGCTGGAGCAGACGCCTCCCGTGCCCTTCCGCGGCCCCGGCGACGTCGTGGCGCGGATCCTGGCCGAGCAGTGGATGACCTTTCCCCGCTACGTGTCGAGCGGGCAGTTCGCTCGCGCTTGGCGCGAGGCCGCACCGGCGAGCGCGGCGATGGGCGGCTCGCGGCGCTGAGCCCTGGCAGCCGCTCGCAGGCCTCCGGCCTCGGAGGCGCGCCTCACGGGGTCGGCGGGGGCCGCTCGTTGTTCTCCACCTCGGCCCGCCGGGTCAGGCCAGTGACGAAGGAGGGGGTGAGCGGTGACTCCGACTCGGTGCCCGACCGGCGCTCGAGGTCCTGGCGGGAGCGCGGGCGCGGGAGGAGCCGGGCGCCGATGGAGAGCAGCTCGGAGAGCAAGCCCGGCGCGAGGCCCTGCAGCCTGGCCCCCGTCCTCGCGCGGCCGGTGAGGATGAGCTCGGCCTCTCCCCGCTCGCACCCGCGAACGATGCTGCGCGCCGCCGCCCGGGCGCTCATCGAGAAGTAGGGGAGGGAGTCGAGGACCTTGAACCAGGCGTACTCCGCCTGGTGCTGCCCCTTCACCGCGGCGTGGCGGGGGCTCCCGGTGCGCATCAGCCCCGGGCAGACGGTGGTGACCACGATCCCGTCGCGGCGAAGCTCGGCGTGCAACCCCTCGCTCCAGCCCACCAGCGCGAACTTGCTCGCCACGTACGGGAGGAGATGCGGGGTGGGCACCTTGCCTCCGACGCTGCTGATGTTGACGATGCGCCCCTCCCGCCGGCGGCGCATCTCGGGGAGCACCGTCTGGACCAGGAAGAGCGGCCCGAAGAAGTGCGTGTCCATGGCCTCCTGGTAGTCGGAGACCCGCATCGTCTCCTCGGGCCCGAGCTGGATGACCCCGGCGTTGTTCACCAGCACGTCCACGGGTCCGAACCGCTCGACCACCTCGCGCACCGTGCGCTGGACCTGATCCTGGAAGCGCACGTCGCAACTGAAGACTTCCGCCTCGGCGCCGCCGGCCCGCAGCGCATCGCGCGCCCGCGCCAGCTCCTCGTCGTCCCGCGCGACCAGCGCCAGCCGTGCGCCGCGGCGGGCGAATACCCGCGCCAGCTCGAGCCCGAGCCCACGCGAGCCGCCGGTGAGCAGCACCACCTTGCCGCGCAGGTCGTACCGTGGATGGGTGAGGCGCCGGCCGAGCCATACCCCCGCCAGCGCGATCGCCCCGAGCGCCTTCCAGTTCAGTCGTCGCCGTCCCATGCGGCCGAGGGTAGTCACCGCTTCCCCGGGTGCCCGGCTGCCCGGGCTCGCTCGCCTGGGCGCTTCCCCGGCGTTGCTCCTCGCCCATGGCTGAACGTATGTTCAGGGCCCCAACCCAACATGGAACGGACCGAGCTCCTGGCGATGGTGAAGTGTCTCGGGGCCGAGTTCCGGAAGCGCGGGATGCACGGACACCTCGCGCCCCTGCGGCTCTACTGGCTCGCGCTCCGGCACGATCTGGTCCAGCCCGACCGCCACGGGCTGCACGTGCAGCTGTCGGAGGAGATGGTGGTGGAGTGGTTCAAGCTGCTCCGGCTTCCCCCGTACGAGCGCGCCTATCCGGTGCAGGCGCCCGGCGCGCGGTGCCCGCAGTGCCCCCCGGACGAGGGGCCCGCAGTGGAGGTCGTCACCGAGCGGACCTTCCCCGAGGGTCGAAAGGTCGCCTGCCTGGCCTGTCGCACCGCCTGGCTCGAGCTCGAGCCGCCCACGCGGATGGGTCGCGGCTCGGATGCCTCGAGGCGGAAGCCGTCCTAGGTCCGCGCTGCATGCTGAAGGGACGGCCACCAGGTCTCGGACTCCGCTCGCCGAGGCTGCCGGCGCGCACGGCTTGCGCCTGCGACGCTACCCTGCAATGGCATGCGGAGAGGGAACGCCGTCCATGAGCGGAATGCATGAACCCGGAGGACGGTGGGGCGGCTCCAAGCGTCGGATCGGGCTCCATGACGACGGCTGCCAGTCTTCCAGGGTGCTGCGTGAGCGTCGAGATGGGCGCCGCCACTGAGGCAGGCGAGGTGATCGATCGCGACCCGGTGTGCGGGATGAGGGTGGATCCGGTGCACCCGAAGGGCGGGACGTGGACGCACGCCGGGAAGACGTACGGGTTCTGCAACCCGAGGTGCCGGGAGCGGTTCGCAGCCGACCCCGAGCGCTACCTCGCTCGGCCAACGCACGCCGAGGCGAGGCCCGCTCCGCCGGCGGAGCAGGGTGGCAAACCCACGCCGGCCCATCGGACGCAGCCCCCGCCCGAGCACAGCGACACGTGGATCTGCCCGATGGACCCCGAGGTCGCGTTGGACCGGCCCGGGCCGTGCCCGAGGTGCGGGATGGCCCTCGAGCCGAAGGAGCCGGCCGCTCGCACGGCGACGCAGTGGGTCTGCCCGATGCACCCGGAGGTCGTCCGGGACGCCCCGGGGACATGCCCCATCTGCGGAATGGCGCTCGAGCCGCGCACCGTCTCCCTCGACGAGCCGGCGAATCCCGAGCTGAAGGACATGCAGCGCCGGCTGCTGGTGGCCGCGCCGTTCACGGTGGCCCTGCTCGCGGTGGCGATGGGCGAGATGGTCGGGTGGCATCTGCCGGGGTGGATCGCCTGGCTCGAGCTGGTCCTCGCCTCGCCGGTCGTGCTGTGGGGCGGCGCTCCGTTCTTCGCCCGCGCCATCGCCTCGCTGAGGAACCGAAGCCCGAACATGTTCACGCTGATCGGCCTCGGCGTGGGCGTGGCGTACGGCTTCAGCGTCGTGGCAACGCTGGCCCCGGGCTGGTTCCCGGAGGCGTTTCGAGGTCACGGGGGGCGGGTGGATGTGTACTTCGAGCCCGCGGCGGTCATCGTCACCCTGGTGCTGGTGGGCCAGGTGCTCGAGCTCCGTGCCCGCGCGGCGACCGGCAGCGCGCTGCGGGCGCTGCTGAGGCTGCAGCCGGTGTTCGCCCGGCGGGTGGAGGGCGACGTCGAGCGGGACGTGCCGCTCGCCGAGGTCCGGACAGCCGATGTCCTGCGCGTCCGCCCCGGGGAGAAGGTGCCGGTGGACGGGACGGTCCTCGAGGGACGCACCACCGTGGACGAGTCGCTGGTCACCGGAGAGCCGATGCCGGTGGAGAAGGGTCCGGGCGATCCGCTCATCGGCGGCACGCTCAACCAGCGCGGCAGTGTCCTGATGCGCGCCGAGCGTGTGGGCGCGGACACCTTGCTCGCGGGCATCGTTCGCCTGGTCGGAGAGGCCCAGCGGAGCCGGGCCCCCGTCCAGCAGCTGGCGGATCGCGTCTCGGCGGTGTTCGTCCCCGCGGTGATCGCCACCGCGGTGGTGACCGGTCTGGTGTGGGCGCTGCTCGGTCCCGAGCCACGCCTGGCATACGCGGTGGTGAACGCGGTGGCGGTGCTCATCATCGCCTGCCCGTGTGCCCTGGGCCTTGCCACGCCCATGGCGGTGATGGTGGGGACGGGACGTGGGGCGCTCGCCGGGGTGCTCTTCCGGGACGCGACCGCCCTGGAGAGGCTGCAACGGGCCGACACCCTGGTGCTCGACAAGACCGGGACCCTCACCCTGGGCAAACCGGTGCTGGTGGAGGTCCACCCGGTCCGCGGCGTGAGCGAGGAGGAGCTCCTGACCCTCACGGCCTCGGTCGAGGCCGGAAGCGAGCACCCGCTGGCCGAGGCCATCATCGGCGGGGCGCGGAGTCGGGGCCTGTCCCTTGCGCCGGTCGTCGAGTTCCACGCGACCCCGGGCAGTGGCGTGAGTGGCCGCGTCGGCGAGCATCGGGTCGACGTCGGCCGGGGCCCACGGGCCGGGCCGGACGCCCCCGGTGTCGCCGAGCTCCTCGACACGGCGCGCGGCTGGCGCGAGCGCGGCCGGACGGTCGCCTTCGTCGAGGTGGATGGGCAGCCCGCGGGGGTGCTGGCGATCGAGGATCCGATCAAGGAGTCGGCCCGCGGGGCCATCGCCGACCTTGCGCGGGAAGGCATGCGGGTGGTGATCGCCACCGGTGACCATGCCGCCACCGCCCGGGCCGTCGCCGGGAGCCTCGGCGTCTCCGAGGTGCGCGCCGGTTTGCTGCCCGAGGAGAAGGCCGCGCTGGTCGCTGAGCTCCAGGCGACCGGTCGGGTGGTGGCGATGGCCGGTGACGGGGTCAACGACGCACCTGCCCTCGCCCGGGCCGACGTGGGCCTCGCCATGGGGACGGGGACGGACGTGGCGATGCAGAGCGCAGGGGTGACGATCGTCTCGGGCGACCTCCGTGGCGTGGTCCGGGCGCGCCGGCTGAGCCGGGCCACGGTGCGGAACATCCGGCAGAACCTCGCCTTCGCCTTCGGCTACAACCTGCTCGGTGTCCCGGTCGCCGCCGGCGCGCTCTATCCCTTCCTGGGCTGGCTTCTCAGCCCGATGCTGGCGAGTGCGGCGATGTCGCTGAGCTCGGTCTCGGTCATCGGCAACGCGCTCCGGCTGCGCAACGTGGATCTGGGGTAGCGCTGGCGCCGAGCGCCCGGTCGCCGAGCGGCCCCGTCGAGCCCTTGAGCCTCGCGCTCGACTAGCCCCGGCCCGAGCCCGGTGGCGCAGCGAGCCGGAGCACCGGCACCCGGCGGATCCGCTGGTCGTAGGACGGATGCCGGAGGAGGAAGAAGCGACGTCGCGCGTCGGCGTCCGCGGCGAAGGCGGGGTCCCTCAGCCGCTCCCCGAAGGCGGCGCGCAGCCCGGCATCGCGGGCCAGCTCTGCCTCGGCCCACGGCTCGAGCAGGTACGCCTCGACGTACTCCTGCTGCTGGAACGCGGCGTTGAACGTGCCCCAGGCCGTGAGCGAGTCGGGACCGGTCGGCTCGAGCAGGTGTGCGGCCAGCGCGGCCCGCGGCTGGGTGAGGGGAACGAGGAGGGTGCCACGCGGCAGCTCCTGCGACCGCGGCGCCGACCACGCACCCGCCGCGTCCAGCCGCTGCCGGCCCTCGTACGGCGCCGCGGCGGGGCGGGGATCGGTCAGCTCGAACGCCGAGACCCGCGCGGTGGTGACCCGGGACACGGTCCGGTGCTCGACCCCGTGCCGCCCGAGCGCCTCGGCGACGGGACCGGCCCAGCCAGGCGGCACCGCCCACCCGCCCCGCGGCAGATCCACCCGGGTGGTCGGCACCAGCCGGCTGCGCAGCGGAACCCGCCAGAGCTCGGGCCGGTCCAGGTGGAAACGCAGGTACGTTCCCCCGGTCGCGGGAGACGGCGCGCGGTCGTAGGCGTAGGCGGGGAACTCGATGGTCTCGGTCTCCTCGCTGGCGGCGAAGGCGAGGTCGAGCGCGGTGGGCGGCTTGCGCGCGGTCTCCTCGTCCGCGCGCCGCGTCCGCACCCGCCACGCCGGTCCGTGCTTGCGGACCGAGGCGAGCGCCGCGGCCAGGACGTCGCGCGTCGTCACCACCCGGGTGCGGTAGTCCTTCCAGCTGTGGGTCTCGACCAGCACCGCGAGCCGGTTCCGGAGCCCCCAGTAGCTGTGGGAGAAGCGCGGCGGATAGACGGTGCGGGTGAAGCCCGAGGCCGGGTCGTCGTCGCGCACCAGCGAGGGGTAGAAGTCGAGCGGCAGGTGTCCGCCGGCTCGCAGCTCGGCGTGGATCTCCTCCTGGAGGACCCGCGCCAGCGCCTGCATCGGCGGGGGGCCCTCGAAGAGCGGGGCCACCAGCAGCGAGACGTCCGGCAGGAAGTGCGCCCCGTCGGTGACGTGCAGGTCGAGGAACACCAGCGGGTCCCATGCCTGGAGCACCGGGAGCAGCGCCCGCATCTCGGGCGCATCGGCCTTCATCCAGTCGCGGTTCAGGTTCAGGTTCCGGGCGTTGGTGCGCCAACCTTGTTCCCGGGGCCCGTTTTGGTTCGGGCGGTGGTGGGGCGAGGCGTGCTCGTGGCCGTCGACGTTGAAGATGGGGACGAAGACGAAGGTGACCTCCCGGAGAACGCCGGGAAGGGTCGTGCCCTCGAGCAGCTCGCGGAGAAGCTGGAACCCGGCGTCCTTGCCGTCAATCTCCCCGGGGTGAATGCCGCCGAGGGCGAACACCACCGGCCGACCCCGGCGCCGAGCCTTCTCCGGGGTCAGCGTCCCGTCGTCGCTGGCGGCGAGGATCCACATCGGGCGGCCCTCGCCGCTGGTGCCGAACTGCTCGGCGCGCACGCGACCCTTGAAGCGGCGGACGAACGCGCGGGCGAGCGTGTCCACCTCGGCAGCGGGTCCGGTTTCGAGATACCCCGTGAGCTCGGCGTGGGTCTGCAGGGGGCTGGTCGGTCTGGGCATCGGGATCCGAGCAGTCTGGACGAGAACTCAGCCCAGCGGCAGTACAGGCTGGAGCGCGCGTTCGTGCTGCAGCAGCCACCGCTTGCGCTCCAGCCCGCCCCCGAACCCGGTCAGGTTCCCGTTCGAGCCGATGACCCGGTGGCAGGGCACCACCACGGGCACGGGGTTCTGCCCGTTCGCCGCCCCCACCGCCCGCGTCGCCCGCGCGTCGCCCAGCTCCTCCGCGAGCCGGCGGTAGCTCCACGTGGTGCCGGGCGGAATCCGGCGCAGGGTCTCCCAGGTGCGGCGCTGGAACTCGGTACCGTGCAGCCGCACGGGCAGGGCGGCGAGCGCGTCCAGCTCGCCACCGAAGAAGCGACGGAGCGGACCCGAGACGCCGGCCGGATCGGCCACCGGTACCAGCTCGTACCGCCCCAGCACCCGGGCCACCCAGGATTGCAGCGGCCCACCACCGTCGAAGGTGATCGCCACCAGGACGCCAGCCTCGGCCGCCACCCCCAGCGGGCCGATGGGCGAGTCGACGACTGCCATCTCGAGCCTTCTCACGTCGCTCCCTCCGACCACAGCCACAGCGTCGCGTACCCCCGCCACGGGCGCCAGCGCTCCGCGCGCCGCTCCACCTCGCCGGCGCTCGCCAGGTGCCGCCCCCGTCCGAGCGCCCGGCGGAGACCGAGGTCCGCCGCAGGCAGCGCATCGGCATCGCCCAGCGCCCGGAGGGCGACGATGGAGGCGGTCCAGGGGCCGATTCCGCGGATGGCGCGTAGCGCGCTCTCCACCTCCGCCAGCGAACAGGTGCCGTCGAGCCGGAGCGCGCCCGAGCAGACCGCCCGGGCGAGGGCGCGCACCACCGGCGCCCGGAGCCGCAGCCCGGGGACCTCCTCGAGCGGCGCGCTGGCCAGTGTCTCGGGCGTGGGGAAGCCGCGCCACGGTCCACCGGGCAGGCCGGGGAACGGAGTCCCGAACGCCTCCACGAGTCGCCGGGCGACCGTCACCGCGGCCGCGACCGAAATCTGCTGCCCGATGACCGCCCGGACCGCCGTCTCGAATGGCTCCCACGCTCCGGGGACCCGCAGCCCGGGCCGCCTGGCAATGGCCCGGCGAAGCCGCCGGTCGCTCTGGAGCGTCCTGCGGACCTCCCGCACGTCGGTCCGGGTGTCGAACAGCCGCTCGAGGCGCGTCCGGGTCGCGGCGTCCAGGGGGATCGGCGTCTCGACCGCGAGCACACCCGTGCGGACCCTGACGCGGAGGAGCGCGGGCTGCCCACCGACGAGCGCCGCCCGTTCCCAGGCGGAGCCGTCCACGCGTTCGACGCCCGGAAGGGCACGGGCTCCCAGAAACTGGAGCACCCACCGAGCGTCATAGGGCCGCGTGACAGTGAGCATCGCTTCCATCGGGAGAGGAGCCTCGAAGAGGGGATGCCCGGGTGTCTTGTCGGTTCCTGCAGAGGTGTTTGACACCTCCACGGAGACACCTCCACGGACGACACCTCCACGGAGGATGACGTGTTCCTGTGTGGGAGAATGACCCACGAACCTGAGTTCAGTAGGTCTAAAATACATCAGGAACAGAATAGTCACGTCCGCCCGTCCGCACTCCTGGCCTGGAATCGCCTCCGGACTGGTCGGGCTTCGCGCCCGTCCCTACCTCCATCGCTCGACTTCAACGCCGGGCGGACCTTCGGGGCCGCCGACAGGAGGGTAGGACCTTGGGCATCATCACCATGATCGTGATCGGCCTGGTGGCAGGACTCATCGCCCGGGCCATCGTCCCCGGCCGGCAGTCCATGGGCGTGCTCGCCACCATGCTCCTGGGCATCGTGGGCAGCTTCGTCGGTGGCCTGCTCGGTTCGCTGTTCAGCAGCGATGGCAACCTCATGGAGCTCCGGCCATCGGGGCTCCTGTGGTCGGTCATCGGCGCCGTCGTCGTCCTGCTGCTGGTGGGGTTCGCCGGCCGCCGCCGCGCGGTCTAGGTCAGGGCGGCCGCAGTCGAGATCCGGGTCAGGGTGTCGTCAGGTGGACTGCAGTCGGCGAGGTCCGGGCGGCCGCAGTCAGCGATGCCCTACAGGTTCCTAGCGGGCCGTCACCCCAGCACCGGTGACCCGGGCCGAAACCCCGGGAACACCATCGAGGCATCGCCCAGGTCGAGCTGGGCCCGCGCTGCTTCCCAGAGTACCGAGCGGACGTCGGTGCCGATCGCCAGGTCCCGCTCCTCGAAGAGCTCGGACCTGGCGAGCCCGCGGTAGCCGCCCACCACGCGACCACCGCGCACGCCGCCCCCGAGGGCCAGCGTGACCGAGGCGGTTCCGTGGTCGGTCCCGCGGTTGCCGTTCTCGCGCGCGGTTCGACCGAACTCGGTCATCACCACCACCCGGGTGTCCGCCCAGCGCGGACCGAGATCGCGGGCGAAGGCGGCCAGCGCGCCGCCGAGCTCGGAGAGCCGCGCCGCGAGCTGCCCCTTCTCCGCACCCTCGCCGACGTGGGTGTCCCACCCGCCCATGTCGGTGGCCGCAACCTGAAGCCCCACGCCCGAGCGGATGAGCCGGGCGACGTCCTGGAGCCGGCGGGCGATGGGGGCGTTGCCGTACTCGGCGCCGTTCGCCGGCGGCAGCTGGGCCACCCTGGCCGATCCGGCCTCGCGCAGCGCCTCGAAGGTCTCCATCCCCGTGGTGCGCAGCGCGGTATCCACGGCCTGGGCGTAGAGCGCGTCGAAGGCGTTGCTCTCGCCTGGTCCGCCCGGAAGCCGGAACTGCCCGAGCGACGACATGGCCACCGCCGGCGCGTCGCCCACCAGCATCCGGGGGAGCGTGGGCTGCACCGCCACCACCCGGAACGCGCCGTCCGGGCCCGGGGCCCGCTGCACCGCGCGGTTCAGCCAGCCGTCGGCGGTGGACTTGGTGCCCGGGGTGCCGCTTTCGCAGAAGTCCTGCGCGTCGAAGTGCGAGCGGGTCGCTCCGGGCAACCCGGCGGCGTGCACGATGCCCAGCGTCCCCTCGCTCCAGAGTGGCAGCAGCGGGGCGAGCGCCGGATGCAGGGCGAAGACGTCGTCGAGCCGGATCGCGCCCCCCTCCTTCCCCGGCGGCGCGAGCGCCAGGGTCGGACGCGCGGCGCGGTACGCCGGGTCACCCACCGGGGGGACGATGGACAGGCCGTCGGCGCCGCCCCGGAGGAAGACGAGCACCAGCGTCCTTCCCGAGCCCTGCGTCGAGGCGGCGAGCGCGCGCCCGAGGAAGCCCGGAAGCGCACCGAGCGCCGCGAGCGCGCCGGCGGAGCGAAGAAGCTGTCGACGGGAGAGGTGGCTCATTGATTCTGGAACTCCGGTGCACCGAGCAGCAGGCCCACCAGCTTCGCCCCGTCGATGGGGCGTCGCTCGCCGTCGGGCATCACCTCGGAGGCCCCCAGCGCCGCGAGCACGGTGGCGCGGGTCTGCTCGCCCAGGGGCCGGTGGAGGATGGCGCGCGCGGTCCGGTCCACCACCTGTTCCGGAGCCCCGTCGACCGGTGGAAGCGGCACCTCGGTGCCGGTGAGCCGGCCGGCGGCCAGCCTCAGCCCGAAGTCGATGCGGGCCACCAGCGCGCCCGGGTTCACCCACGGCTGCGCCGCCTCGGGCCAGCCGGTGGGAGGCTGCGCGCGGTAGAGGGGCTGGCCCATCCGGTTCAAGGCCTGCACCACGGGCACATCGCCGGCGGTCGTCCCGCCGAGCGCGCGCACCGCCGACACGGTGAACTCCAGCGGGGTCTTCACCTTGCTGCCGCGGGCAGCGTCGCTCCAGAACTCGGGGCTCTCGAACAGGGCGCGGTAGGTGGCGGTCAGGTCGCCGCCGGTCCGGAGGAAGACCTGGGCCACCCGCTCCACCAGCTCCGCCGGCGGCGCGTCGATGACGAACTTCTGCGCCAGCTTCCGGGCGATGAAGCGGGCCGTGGAGGGGTGCGTGGCGAGCAGGTCCAGCACCCGCTCGCCATCCTCGATTCCTCCGCCGGCGGGAATCTCCACGCCGAGGACGTGCTTGCTCCCGCGGTCGTGCGCCATGGGGTGGAACTCGAAGCCGCCGTCCTCGTTCGGCTTGCGGATGCCCCAGCCGGTGAAGCAGCGGGCCACCTCGCGCACGTCCTCCTGGGTGTAGCCGCCGTCGACCCCGAGCGTGTGCAGCTCGAGCAGCTCGCGGGCGTAATTCTCGTTCAGGCCCAGGCGCCCCCGCCTCGGGGTCGAGAAGCCCTCGCGGGTCGAGGCCCAGTTGTCGAGGTAGAAGAGCATCGCCGGATGGTGGGCCACCGCGCCGAGCAGGCTGCGGAAGCTTCCGAAGATGTGCGGACGGATCGCCTCCCGCTCGTACGGCGACACCATCCACCGGACCGCGCCCTTGTCCGCCGAGACGTTGAAGTGGTTGAACCAGAAGTCCACCAGCGTTTCTTGCAGCTGGCGCCGGCTCTCGGTAGCACGGATGAGTCGCGCGGCGACCAGCTCGGCGCCCACCTGTCGCGGGAGGTGGAACAGGTCCACCGCCCCGGCCAGCTCCGCCCGGAGCGCCTGGGGGCTCTTTCCCTCGAGCGAGATGCCCTTCGCCTCGGCCACCTTCTTCACCCGGGGGTAGCGGGCGACGAGCTCGCCGGTGCTCATGGCCAGGGAGGGGAAGTCCGCCAGGCGCTTCTCCACGGCGCCGTCGTCGATGTCGGCGGGCCGGAGCTGCCAGGCAATCCATGCCGCGGGCCCCATCTCCTCGACCTGACGGAGGTCCCCGGGCGAGGGACCGTAGGCGAGCCGGTCCAGCACGTGGACCGCCTGCTCCTCGGCGGACCAGGAGACGCGGGGGAGCTGCAGCGCCCCCGGCCCGCCCGGGGCGATGGTACCGGGCGCCGGGCTGCCGCTCCCCGACGACGCGGTGGCGCAGCCGAGGAGCAGGACGAGGGCCGGCAGGGCGAAACGCATGCTGATGACCTCGAACACCGGGGCGGCCAGCGAGTTGCCCCAGCCCGTCACGTTGGCTGTGGCACACGCAACGCGTCAATGCGACAGTCGGGGTCCATGGACCGACCGACCGTCCGGCCTGCTGGCCTGGCCCTCTGCGCCGCCGTCCTCTGCCTCCCCGCAAGCGCCTGGGCGCAGCCCACAGAGGTCCGCGCGGACTCGGGGGACACGGCCTGGATGCTGGTGAGCGCCGCCCTGGTGCTCCTCATGACCCCGGGGCTGGCGCTCTTCTACGGCGGGATGGTGCGGCGGAAGAACGTGCTGGCCACCCTGATGTACAGCCACTTCGCGCTGGCGCTGGTGACGGTGCAGTGGGTGTTCTTCGGCTACTCGCTGACGTTCGGGAAGACGCACGGCGGGGTCATCGGCGGGTTCGACCACCTCCTCTTGAACGGGATGGCGGGGACGTTGAAGGGCAGCGTTCCGGCGCTGGTCTTCATGGCCTTCCAGATGAAGTTCGCCATCATCACCCCGGCGCTGATCAGCGGCGCCTTCGTGGAGCGCATGAAGTTCAGCGCCTACGTGGCCTTCACCTTGCTCTGGAGCACGCTGGTCTACGACCCCATCGCCCACTGGGTATGGGCCGACGGCGGGTGGATGGCGACGCTGGGCGTGCTCGACTTCGCCGGCGGCACGGTGGTGCACTGGAATGCGGGCGTATCGGCGCTCGTCTGCGCGCTGTTCATCGGGAGGCGGGTCGGGTACGGGCGCGAGAAGTTCATCCCCCACGACCTGCCGATGACCATCACCGGCGCCGGGCTGCTCTGGTTCGGCTGGTTCGGGTTCAACGCCGGCAGCGCGCTCTCCGCAGGGCAGACCGCGGCCCTGGCCTTCGCCACGACGCACATCGCGGCGGCGACCGGGGCGATGGCCTGGGTGGTGGCCGAGTGGGTGTTCCGGAGGAAGCCCACCCTCCTCGGCTTCGTCTCCGGTCTGGTCGCCGGCCTGGTGGCCATCACCCCCGCGGCGGGATTCGTCTCCCCGGCCGCCTCGCTGGTCATCGGAGCGCTGGCCGGTCTGGTCTGCTGGGGCGCGGTGCAGCTCAAGGAGCGCAGGTTCCACTACGACGACTCGCTCGACGCCTGGGGCGTGCACGGGGTGGGCGGCATGCTGGGCGCGCTCCTGGTGGGGGTGTTCTCCCGCAAGGCGCTGAATCCGGCCGGTGCCGACGGACTGCTGGCCGGGGACCCTTCGCTGCTCGGGAAGCAGGCGCTGGGCCTGCTCGTCGCCGGAGCGTACGCGGCGGTGATGACCCTCGGCATCCTCTTCGTGCTGGACCGCGCGATGGGGCTCCGCGTCCACGAGGACGAGGAGCGCGAGGGGCTCGACGCCACCCAGCACGGCGAGGCGGCGTACACCTCGTAGGAAGGAAGCTCCGACGGCCCGGATGCTCAGGGTCGCAGCGAGCGACGCCGGTCGAAGGCGGCTGCCCAGGGGACCAGCAGCCAGAGCGAGAGGCTGACCCACGCCACGGCGGTCGCGGACGGAGGCGGGGGGCCGAGGAAGTTCGAGGCCTCGGCGAGCACGAGAAAGGCGACGAATCCGACGAGCCCCCACCGTCCGCCCGGAGTCCGCGGCTCGGTTCCCCGCACGTAGAGCGCGAGTCCGCCGAAGAAGAACAGCGCCTCCAGCGCGAGCGCCGCGGCAGGAACGTTCCACAGCCCCAGTCCGACGCGGATCGCGCCGCCCGGCACCAGCGGCAGGTCCGGGCGATGGACCAGCAGATCGAGCACCCAGTGGCTGGCGACGCATGCACCGACGACGAGCCCAGCTCGCCGGCCCTGGCGGAGGGCGATCGCCCCTCCCACCAGCAGCGCCCAGACCAGGGCGGCGGCGAGCGAGTGCGTCCACGGGTAGTACTCGAAGTCCAGCGGGGTCAGCCGGGTGTTCCCGGGCGCGATCCGGACCCGTTCCCAGCCGAGCAGGAGGAAGATTGGCCAGAGCAGGTCCGCCCACTGCGCAGCAAGGACCAGCACGCCGAGGGAGGTGCGGGGGCTCGCTCGCCGCGCGGCAAACGCCACCCCGTAGTGGCCGATGAACATCGCCGCCGCAGCCTGCCAGCTTCGGGGGACCGGGTGGGACTCCTCGGTGCCGGCTACTGCGTCACCGGAGTGCGAGTGCAGTCGTAGGTGAGCGGGATGCGTCCGCTCGGCGCGGCCACCATCTCGAAATCCGAGACCTGGAGCAGCGCGAGGTCCCTCGGGCCGAGGTACGCCGCGGCGCTCCGATCCATCGTCAGCGGGATGTTGCCTCCGTCGGCGAGGATCATCCCGTACTTCTGCAGCGCGACGGCCACCGCCCGCGCCGCGGCGTTCGGCAGCCGCGAGAGGTCGAATGAGGACCGCAGGCGGAACCGCGCCCCGTAGGGTGGGTAGAGCGCGTCGCCGCTCGGCGCGCCGGCGTGCGTCGCCGGGTGCACGAACACCGCGGCCGCCATCCGGGGGTTGGGGAGGATGAAGCGCAGCGCATGCGGGACGACGCCGGCCTGCAGCTCGGCGCCGGTGACCAGGAGAGGAGCGATGGGCAGCCCGGCCGCGTCGGCGCTGGTGCACTGGTCGCCGCGGCTGTACGGCGTCCCCGGCTGCCAGTAGTCGCGGTCCAGGTCCCAGACCACCGCGCAGACCGTGGTGAAGGGCGAGCCGGTGGACAGGCCGCCGGCGATGTTCGCCTGGTACAGCTCGTACAGACGCCGGCCCTGGTACACCAGCAGGTGGCAGTCGTTCCGCGTCGTGTCGCAGGCGTAGCTGGTCGAGCCCTCGGTCGTTCCGCCCGGAGGAACCGGGACCGGTACCTGGTCACAGTCGGGCGAGTAGTACCCCGCGGCCGGGGTGAAGGCGCGCGGTTGCACCGTGCCGTCTGCGTGCAGCACGTCGAAGCTGAAGTCGATCTGCATCGCCCCGGAACCCCAGCCGGCGTCCGCCAGGTGGGCGATGATCGCCGTCGAGCTCGTGTCGAGCGGGGCGCCGGAGATGTCCTGGTAGATCGTCGCGCTCGCCGGGAAGCGGTCGGGGGCGCCGGTTCCGCCGTCGCCGCCGGAGGTGCCACCGTCCGGAGCGCCGGCATCGGGTCGACCGCCATCCGGCCGCCCGCCGTCGCCGCCGCCTGCGTCGCCGTTCCCGCCATCGGGACCGCTCCCGCCGCCACTTCCCAGGAGCTGGAGTCCGGGGTCCACCGTCGGGTCGCCGATCTGCCCGGTGCATGCGCCGAGGACGAGGACCGTCGCTGCGCCCAGCACCGCTCTGCCGACCGTCGGGCAGAACGGACTCCGGGCGGTGCGCAGGCGCGCGACGTGCTGCGAGAACATGGCAGGCTCGTTGCCGACTCTACCGATCACGGGTCAGGCGACGAGAGGAGCCGGGATGCGGGGGTGTGGGACAGCGGAGCGATGAGGCGTCTCCTGGTCGGGCTGCGGCTGACGCTCGGGTACGCCGGCACCCTGCTCGCGACCGCGGTCCGGCGGTTGACCCGGCCGCCGCTGCGCCCGTCCTGGACCATCGGCGACGAGGCGCGGGCGTCGTTCCTCCGTGCGTTCTGGCGACGTCTGCATGCCATGCCGGTGGAGGCCCGCCGCAGGGAGATCGACTCGGTTCCGGTGCTTCTGCCTGCCGCGCTGCTGCGGACGACGCGCAGGCGCGAATCGCTGGCCGGCGTGCCGGTGACCTGGGTGACCCCGCGCGCCGGGGCCGAGCCGCGGCTGGTGCTCTACGTCCACGGCGGCACCTTCACCATCGGCTCCTCTCACATGGTGCGCGATCTGCTCGCCCGCCTCGCCCTGGCGAGCCGGGCACGGGTCCTCTCGATCGATTACCGGCTGGCCCCGGAGCACCCGTGGCCGGCGGGTCTCGACGACGTTCGGGCGGTGTGGCGGGCGGCGCTGGTCGAGCACGGGCCGGCGCAGGTCGTGCTCGCCGGAAACTCGGCCGGTGGCAACCTGATGCTCGCGCTGCTGGCCGATCTCCGCGACCGGGGTGAGCCGCTCCCGGCGGGAGCGGTGCTGCTCTCGCCCTGGGTGGACCTCCGCTGCACCGCCCCGTCCTTCCAGGCGAACGCGGATGCCGACTTCCTCGATCGCCAGGCGATGCTCCGCGACGCGGCCGAGGTGGCCGCGGGCCGAGACCCCGGTGAGCCCGCGCTCTCACCACTCCGGGCGGACCTCTCCGGCCTGCCGCCGCTGTACCTCCAGCTCGGCGGGGCCGAGGTGCTCCGGGACGACGTGCAGGCGTTCGCCACCCGGGCCCGCGCCGCGGGCGTGCGGACGACGCTCGACGTCTGGGAAGACCAGGTGCACGACTTCCAGACCTTCGGGGCGCTGTCGCGGACCAGCCTCGAGGCCATCGCCCAGGCAGGTGAGGCGGTGCAGATCTTCACCCCGGTGCTCAAGATGGCGCGCGCCTGAGCGCGCTCGTGCTTGCGAGGACGGGCGGGGTGGTTGGCTGCCCCTGCGGACGTCGTGAACGCTGGGGAGACCGCCGAGCAGGGACCCGGCGGCCTGCGCGATTTCCCGCGCTCCGGATGACCGGGGCTGATCCGAGGTCGACCCGGGAGACCGCGATCGTTGCAGCCCGGGTTTCCCGAGCGCGCCTCCAGGATCAGTTTGGAACGGTCACGGCCGGGGGGGGGCTGCGGCCCTCAGGAGGCGTTCCATCGGGTTGCTGGAAGCGCGCTGGAGTAACAGTTTGGAATGCTCCGCAGGAGCTGCGGACCCCCGCCCCGGGAGACCGTTCCATTCTGATCCTCCAGCGCTGTACGCGAAACCGGCAGTGGCGTCCGTGCTCGAGCGCGTGCTGGGACCTGTCCGCGGTGGATCAGCCCACGGGGTCGAACGCCAGGAGCCCTACTGGAAGCGCTCATCCTGCTCGCACCGGCGAACGCCGTCAGCCAGCGCGTCCTCCGTCGGCCGGCCGGTAGATCCGCTGAACGTACTCGGACATCATCCGCGCGGTGGTGAACCGGGCGCCCACCGTCCGGAGGGAGGCCTTGATGCGCCGCACCCACCCGACCGGCACCCCCGTCGCGTCACGGTCGTGGAAGGACGGCACCACCTCTGTTTCCAGGAGCTCGTAGAGCCTCGTCGCGTCGCGTGCGTCCTGGCTCTGGTCGTCCTGCATCCCCTCCGCGGACAGCGCCCATCCGTTGATCCCGTCGTACGCCTCGGGCCACCAGCCATCGAGGACGCTCAGGTTCAGCCCTCCATTGAGCGCGGCCTTCATCCCGCTGGTGCCGCTGGCCTCGAGCGGAGCGCGCGGGAGGTTGAGCCACACGTCGCACCCGGCCACCAGCGGGCGTGCGATCTCCAGATCGTAGTCCTCGAGGAACGCGACGTACCCTGTCGCCCCGGCCACGTTCTTCAGCTCGAAGATCCGCTGCACCAGCCGCTTCGCCCCGTCGTCGGAGGGGTGGGCCTTGCCCGAGATGACCAGCTGCAGCCGCCGCGGTCCCTGGAGCAGGGCCAGCGCCCTGGCCGCGTCGCGGATCAGGAGGTCCAGCCGCTTGTAGGCCGCGACCCGCCGCGCGAAGCCGAGCGTGAGCACCTCCGGGTCGAAGGTCCGGGCCGCCGCCTCCACGTAGGGGATGGGCTCGCCGCGTGCCAGCCGGTCGACCACCGTCTTGCGGCGCACGAACTCGACCAGCCGGGCCCGGAGCGCTCTGCGCACCGCCCACAGCTCTGCGTCGGGGATGGCCTCCACCGCCGCCCAGGCCTGCGCGTCGCCGGAGCGCCAGGCAGGGGTGAGCCAGCGGTCGAGCAACGCCTGGAGCTCGGGGGCGATCCAGCTCGCGGCATGCACGCCGTTGGTCACGTGGACGATGGGCAGCCCCATCCCCTTCCACATTCCGCGGGCGACCTCGGCGTGCCTGGCGCTGACTGCGTTCGCGCTCCGGCTGGTCCGCAGGGCGAGCTCGGTGACCCCGAACGAGTCGCCGTCGGGAGGGCGGGCGAGCGCGAGGAACGTTCCCGGGTCGATGCCCAGCTCCTGCGGCAGGTGCCCCAGGATCTGGAGGATCTCCTCCGCGCCGTAGTGCTCGTTCCCGGCGGGCACGGGCGTGTGGGTGGTGAAGACCACGCGCCGGCGCGCCTCGACGAGCGCGCGGTCGAAGCTCAGCCCCGAGCGGACTCCGTCACGGGCGAGCTCCAGGGCGGCGAGCGCCGCGTGGCCCTCGTTGAGGTGGACGGTCGACGGCTCGATGCCGAGCGCCCGCAGAGCGCGGAGGCCACCCATCGCCAGCACCGCGTACTGCATCACCCGAAAGGTCCGGTCGGCCACGTAGAGCGTGGAGGTGATCCATCGGTCCACCGGAGCGTTCCCCGGAAGGTCGGTGTCGAGCAGGAAGAGCGGCACCCGGCCCACCTGGACGTGCCAGATCTGTGCGAGCACCGCATGGCCGCGGAGGAGCAGCTTCACCTTCCGCGGCTCGCCGCGGCTGTCGACCTCGAGGCGGAGCGGGAGCTCCTCGGGGTCGGCAGTGCTCCACCATTCGTGCTGCCACCCCGACCGGTCCAGCCGCTGGTGGAAGAAGCCGCGGCGATAGAGGAGGCCGACCCCCACCATGGGCAGGCCGCTGTCAGAGGCCTGCTTCAGCACATCGCCGGCGAGCACCCCCAGTCCGCCGGAATAGATGGGCAGCGAGGCGTGCAGCCCGTACTCGGCGCAGAGGAACGCCACCGGGTGCTCCACGGTCAGCCCGCCGCCGGTGTCGAACGGGCGGGCCAGGTCGGCCTCCAGCGCGTGCACCAGCGCCTCGGCCCGGCCCACCAGACCAGCGTCGCCCGCGACCTGGCTCAGACGGAGGGGACTGACGTCGCGGAGCAGCTTGACGGGGTTGTGGCCCGAGCTTTCCCAGCGCTCGGGGTCCACGGCCTGGAACACCGTGGAGGCCTCGGGGTGCCAGCACCACCAGAGGTTGGTGGCGAGCGTGGCCAGCGGCTGCAGGGGAGCAGGGAGCCGCGTGCGGAGCGGCTCCTCGGCGTGCATCGAGCAGGGAGAGATCGAGGCCACGGGAGACCTCCTGCGGAGGACGTCGGCGCGGACCATCGCTCCCGGACGCCGCGGACGCCAGCGGGCCGTGGCCCTCGCCCTACAGGCTCCTAGGGGACCCTCGCCAGCGATCGGCGCGCCGCCGGGGCACGGCGCTGGTTCCGGTGCACCGGCCTCCGCGCGGGGCTGGCCAGCCGCAGGGTGTCCAGCTCCTTCTCGAAGGCCTCGACGATGCGCTCCGGATCCGGAACGAGCCCGACGTCGCTGTGAACGCCCACCCAGACGTGCCCGGCGTAGCTGAGCAAGCTCACTCCGAGTCCGAGGTGCCCCGCGCACGGCACCCAGAACATGGTTTGCCGGAGGCGTGCGCCGAGGATGGAGAGCGGCTCCCGCGGACCGATCACGTTGGTCACCACCGCGGTGGCCTTGGTGGCGAAGAGGTCGATCACCGCGTCGAACAGGGGGCGTGGCATCCGGCCCAGGAGCCAGAGGAGCGCGAAGGTCGCCGCCGCGCCCGGCGATGCCTTGAGCGCGCGCATCCGTCGCCGCACCTCGGCCAGACGTCCCGTGGCGCTCTCGATGCCGAGCGGTAGCCCGAGGAACACCAGCCCGAAGCGGTTGCCCAGCAGATGCGCCTCGCTCGGTGGCCTCAGGTTCACCGGAATCACGCCCCGGACATCCAGCCTCCGCTTCACCGGACCGTGGGCGTGCAGGTACCGGCGCAGCGCCCCGGCGAGCGCCGCCATCAGCACGTCGTTCACCGTCGAGCCGGTGGCCCGGCCCACCCGCTTGAAGTCCTCGAGGTCGAACGCCCGCGACCAGACCAGCTTCTTGCCCACGGTCAGCGGGCCCTTGAACCGGGTCATCGGGTCGGGCGTGAGGAGGAGAAGCCGGATCAGCGCCGCGAGCTGGTCCGCCCCGGCGGGGAGCGCGCGACTGGCGCGGGCCACGCTCGTGCCCAGCATGGCCCAGCGCGAGCGGCGGCCGGAGGACCCGGTGGCCGGGACCTCGGGAGGCGCGTCCGCCATCGAGAGGAGCACGTGCACCAGCGCCAGGCCGTCGCCGAGGCAGTGGTGAACCCGGGCGATGAGCGCCGAGCCGCCCTGGTAGCTGGGGACGAAGTGGATGCGCCAGAGCGGTCGCTTCGGCGGCAGGGGGCGGCTCGCCAGGGAACTAATGAGCGCCTGGAGCGCTGCCTCGTCGGCCCTGGCCGGGAGCCGCTCGATGACCAGGTGGTGGTCGAGGGAGAACTCCGGGTCGTCCTCCCACGACGGGACGCCCACCCCGGCCAGCGGCCACACGACGCGCTGGCGGAAGCGGTCGAAGCGGAGCAGGCGGCGCTGGAGCAGGGTGCGAATGCGCTGCGCGCTCACCGGCGTGTCGAGCACCAGAACGCCGTTCACCACCATCGGGTTGGTCGGCTCGTCCATCCGGAGCCAGGAGGCGTCGACGCTGCCGAGGGGCGTGCGCATGGCGGTCACACGAGGAGGTGCTTCCGGCCGGTCTGCTCGAGCCACTGCCGGTAGACGGGATGGATCGCGCCGGTCACTGGCGCGAGGCGAAGGATGGTGGGAATCGGGCCGTGGACCTTCACCCGTCCGAGCGCGATGGCGAGGGCGACGTTCTCCTTCCCCTGGAAGAACCGGTTTGCGGTCTCGCTGGACATGGTGAGGGTGATGGTCGGCGTCGAGCTCGCGGGTCCCCAGTCCCACTGGAGGTACCGCCCGTTCCGCTCCTCGGAGTCCGGCGCGGCGGTGACGTTGAGCTCCAGACCGAGGTCGGGGAAGACGAACCGGTGGGGCGCATGGGCGTCCCGCAGGGTGCGGCCCACCTCGGGATGCTCGTTCATCAGCACGAAGACGTGCTCGAAGACGTCCCTGAACTCCCGAGGGTTGCGAAACCGCTGCACGGGGAACACCTCCCCGGTCGACGCTCCCAGCACGCTCCGTGCCGGCGCCCTGCGCGGGGAGGGCTGCTCGCTTCGACCGCAGTCCATGCGGAGGTTCGGGCTCCGGAACGCACCGGTTGCGCGTACACGGAGGACACCCCGACATAAGCTCGCGCGCGGGAGACCTGCACCCATGACCCGTCGCATCTGCTGGGCCGTCGCGCTCGTCGCCGCACTCGTCTGGATGCATCCTGCACGCGCCGGGGGCCTGGAGATTTCCGGCGGGGCGGCGTACTGGACCGAGAGCTCGTCGGCCTTCTCGGTCACCCTCGGGAAGTTCTGGGACCTGCCGGGCTTCCAGCTGGGGCCGCGCGTGGGCTTCGCCTACGTGACCTCGCCCAACTCCGCAGGCGTTCCGGCGGACCTGGTGGCCCGCTTCGACATCGGCATCTTCTACGTGGAGGGTCAGGCCGGGGCCTGGTTCCTCTTCTCCCGCGACCCCGTGGTCCGCTTCCACGCCACCGGTGGCGGGGGGTTCGACCTGGGCATCGTGCGGATCGGCGTGGAGGGCGGATACCTCCACGACGGCGCGCTGTTCGGTGCCCGCGTGTCGCTGGCCCTCTGAAGTACCCCAAAGGTCCAATGGCCGGATCGGGAGGGGGCCCCGTAGCCTCGCTGACTTCCAATCGGTGCGCGCGTGGCGCGGTCGGGCCCACCGGCACCGGACGAGGAGAAACCAATGCGTTCGCCCGGTGCACTCGGCGTGGCTGCCGTTCGAGGAGCTTTGCTGGGGACCCTGCTGGCCGCCACCACGGCGCTGGCCCAGTACTACCCGACGCCGCCACCTCCCCCTCCGTCTTCCGCTCCACCCCCCGGCTACTACCCCTCTCCGCCACCGCCGCAGCCCACCTACCCGGTGCAGTACACGCCTCCTCCGGAGCCGAAGGGCCGCGGGGACATCGAGATCGGCGGCTTCGTCGGATACCAGCTCCCCACTGACGCCTCCGGCCCGAATGGGAAGATCATCATCGACTCGTCGATCGATTTCGGCGGGTTCATCGACTACTCCGTGCGGCCCGGGTACGGCGTCGAGCTGCTCTACGTCTACGTGCCGACCCACGCACGGTTCCAGTCCTCTTTCCCGGGCACGATCCCCGACGGCGAAAAGACCTCGATCGGTACGCACTGGATCCAGATCGGAGGGATCGTCGGTCGGCCCATGGGGCGCATCGAGCCCTTCGGTGCGATCTCCGCCGGGATGGTGATCATCGCCCCTGACACGCTGACGTTCACCAACGGCACCACCGCCACCGCGAACACCTCGGTGCAGTTCGCCTTCACCACCGGGCTCGGGGTCAAGATCTGGGTGACGGAGATGATCGCCTTCCGCGCCGAGGCCCGCGCGCTGGTGCCGGTGTTCTTCAGCGGCGGTGGAGTGTGGGTCGGCACCGGCGGGGCGAGCGTCGGTCTGTCGGGAGGAATCCCCTTCGCGATGTTCGACTTCACCGGTGGCCTCTCGGTGAAGTTCTGAGCCGACGCTAGAACTTGAACGACACCGAGAAGAGCAGGGTGAAGGTGTTGAGCGTCAGCTCGGATGACGGCTGTTCGGGGATCGGCAGTCCTGAAGGGGGGAAGAGGTTGTCGTTTCCCGTCCCGTGCTCCCACCCGCCGCCGATGGCCGCCGAGAAATTGTCGATCCGGAATGCCACACCGGCGCGGAAGCCGACCACGTCCACCTTCCGGAATGCCTTGCCGACCGCGGGATCGACCGGCGAGTAGTCGAGGTACGACCCGGCGCTGATGGCGAAGTTCTGCGAGAGCGCGAAGTGCGCTCCGACGCTCCCGTTCCAGACCTGCCGCGCGCGGTAGGACACACCGGGGAAGGCGACCTGACTGATCACCGGGGTCCCGGTGGTGGTATCCACCACCCGAACGGTCTGGGTGGAGGCGTAGAGAGGGTAGGCGTCCGTGCCGTCGTGCCACTTGACGTCGATCTCGATGCCAAAGGGCCCGAACTCGAAGGCCGCCCCCAGGATCGCCTCGAGCGGCTCCTTGTACTGGAAGTCGACGTTGGGGTCCTGGAAGAAGGCCTGCCGTGTGCCGGCGGCACCCACGGTCAGCGCCTCGTACTGGGTCGAGCCACTGGTCTTGATCTTCAACCCCGGAGTTCGCACCAGCGCACCCAGCTTGAACCAGCTCAGCACATCCCACTGCACCCCGAACGTCCCACGGAGGTGCAGCGCCGAGCCGGTCACGGCGAGGGTCCGCAGCGTGGACTTGCTCGTCGTCGCGTCGGTGATCTCCCCCGACAGCTCGCCGGTGCTCTGGAGACTGGTGTACGGAAACTCGATCGAGCCGCCGAGGCGAAGGCTGGGCGCCAGTGCCCATCCCACCGAGAAGGTGGGGGTCAGGGTGTCGAAGGTCGAGTGGACCGAGTACGAGGCCCGCTGGCCAACTTCGGGAGTGGTGCTGGCGATCACGGTCAGGTTCGAGTGCACCGGGTGCACCACGGCGAAGCCGATCCGGACCCTTTCCCAGTCGATGACCTCCTTCCCCAGAACCAGGCCCACGAAGCTGGGCAAGGTCTCGAAGGCTCCACCCGAGGTCTGCTCGAAGCCGCTGCCGCTCAGGGTGGTGAGCTGATACCCCTGGGCGCTGGCATTGAGGACCGTGCGGTCCGCGAGGGCGATGCCGGCCGGGTTGTAGAACAGCGCCGGAGCGTTCCGGGCGCGGGCGACGACGGCGCCGCCTTCCAGGGACTCGATGAGTCCGGGGTAAACCCGGTCGTAGTTGTTGATGAGCAGCGTGGGTGGCACGGTGAAGTCCTGCGCTCGCCCCCAGCCGGCGGCGGTGATCGCCAGGAGCAGCGTCCAGCGCCAGACGGCCGACCCGCGTCGGCAGGACGAAGCGGTTCTCTCGAAGCCGTTCATGGCGCTCCCCTTCGCCCGGCCGGCGTCCCGCCCCGGGCTACCGTTTCCCGAACAGCTGGCTCGCAGGAACTGCCCGTCGCCGCTATCGTCCAAAGTACCTAGGCTTCACCCCGGGGGGGAGCCTCAGGTGCCTGTTCGCAGGGCGTCCAGCGTCCGACGCATGAGCCGCCGGCGCACGGCGTCGCTCGTCGCTGGCTGGGGCCTCGCCCCCCGCACCGTCTGGGAGGGGGACTCGCCGAATACCTCCCGGTAGTAGCGGGAGAACCGGCCCAGGTGCCAGAAGCCGTGCCGGGTGGCCGCGTCGGAGACGTTGGTCGCCAGCCCGAGCACCAGCGCGCTGTGCACCTGGTGCAGCCGCGCCAGCCGGGCGAAGCGGACGAAGTTGATCCCGAAGTACTCCTCCACTGCGAGCTGGATGCTCCGCACTGACACATCGAGCTCCCGGGAGGCCGCGGCGAGCGTCACGGGCTGGGCTCCGGGGTCGTCCAGCTGGCGCCAGAGCCACTCCTCGATGGAGAGGGCCAGCGCGCGGCGGCGCGGGTGCGGCGCCTTGACCTCGTCCTCCGGGGAAGCGGCCCCCGACACCAGCATCAACCGGAGCAGGTCGAGCATGTCCTCCCGGGCGCGCTGGATGCGCTGTGGCTCGAGCGCCAGGTCCTCGTGCTGGTCCAGCAGCGAGAAGTACCCCTCGAGGAGCTGGCGCAGCGCCTCGGCGGTGGGCGTCTCGTTCAGCACCACCGGGGTCCGAGCGGGGGTCAAGAACGGGCTGCTCGCGACTCCCGCACTGAGCAGCGTGGCGTAGGCGCGACCCCCGGCCACGAGTTCGAAGGTACGCGCCTCGACTTGGTTGGAAGCCTCGAACTGGACCCCCGGCGGGGAGATGGCGACCAGTCGCCGGCTGGCCGGAACTCCGCTCAGTCGCAAGCCACCCCCGTAGGGGAAGGCCACGTGGACCGCGTCCTCGGCGAGCGTGCCGATGAACCGAACCGCGCCCAGGATGCGGATGTGCTCCGCGTCCACGCCGTCGCCCAGGTGGACGCGCACGAACTCGTGCCGGAACCGTCCCTCCGCGAGCCGGTAATACACCTGCGTCCAGCCCGGAGATGGGTGCCGGTTGGTCTCGTCAATGTCCGAGGTCGCGAAGCGTTCGACCAGCTCCATCCTGGCTCCCAGCGGCATAGACCACGTGTGCGTGTTCTGGATATCGCAACATCCGACATCTGGGTACGTTGAACACCTAACGAACGGACGGTGGCCTTGGGCTTCGGGAATGCACCGCGGGGTGGCGAAAAGGGGGGTCACGACGCCTGGAGACCAGGGGCGCCGGCACTGTCTCCTGCGTCGAGATTTCAGGGTTTTGGGGGCTTTCAACTCCCGTCTTCCCTCGCGGGCGTCCGTCATCGGAGACTCCGAGTGAAACGCGGAAGTCGGCAGCCGTGTAGGGTCGTGAGTGGGAGAGGGCGATGACTCCAATCGCATCGGGACAGGGGACCGTGCAGCTGATCGAACGCAACGATCGCGAGCGCGAGGCGCTGCAGCTGCTTCTGGAATCGCTGGGCGTGCGGGTCGAGGTCTTCAGCTCCCTGGCGGAGCGTGCCGCGCGTGCGGTGGGCTCCGGCCAGTGCCTGCTCTGCGGGGTGGACGGGGTCGGCCCGCGGTGGCGCGAGTTCGACGACCTCCTCGGCGAGATGGGCGAGGGGATGCCGGTGGTCCTGCTCGGTCGGGCCCCGCCGCTATCCTTGGTGGTCCGTGCCCTGAAGGCCGGCGCGGTGGACGTGCTCCGTAAGCCGGTCGACGCCCACGACCTCCGGCGCGCGGTGGAGGAGGCCCTGGAGCGGAGCGATTCGGAGCGGGTGCACCGCACGCGGATCCTCGAGCTCCGCCAGCGGCTGGACCGCCTCACCGCCCGGGAGCAGGAGGTCTTCGACCGGCTCATCACCGGCCAGCTGAACAAGCAGGTCGGCGCGGAGCTGGGCATCACCGAGCGAACGGTGAAGGCCCACCGCGCCTCCATCCTCCGCAAGGTCGCGGTCGGCTCGGTGGCCGAGCTGGTTCGCCTCGCCACCACCCTCGAGTTCGCGCGCGAGCAGATGCTCGAGCGCGCCGGGATCGCCAGCAAGCAGATCCTCGCCACCTCCGACGAGGCGAGTCCGGTCACGGTGTGAGCGCGCGGGCGCCGGTTCCACCGACCGGCGCTGCTGGAACCGGACGCCTTCTTCGACCCGCTACTTGATGAGGCCCGACTTCTTCAGATGGGCCTCGATCTTCTCCGCCATCGGCCCGGCGGCCTTGTGGGCTGCCGCGAGCTGCGCCTCGGTGATGCCCCACTTCTTGGTCCAGTAGTCGACCTCGTGCTTCTGGGTCATCGCGACGCGAGCGGCGTCCGCCGTCCAGCTCTTCTTCTCCGACATCGGAAACCACCTCCACCCCAGGGGAATCCCTGGGGGCGCCGGAGACCTAAGCAAAGCGAATCCCCCCGTTGCTGCTGATCCTTCGGGCAAGCCGATGTGGCGAGCGGTGCCGAGCCCAGGAATGCGGGCAACCACCGGACACCGCGGGCGCCGGTGTGCTCGACCTCCACCCGGGGCCAGGGCAGCCTCGCCCCGATGAGCCTCGATGCGCTCCTCACCGCCTCGCCGCCCTGGCCGCGCCGGGTGGTGTGCCTCACCGAGGAGACGGTGGAGACGCTCTACCTGCTCGGGGCAGCCGACCTGGTGGTGGGCGTGTCCGGCTTCGTGGTCCGGCCGCCCGAAGCGCGCCGGAAGCCGCGGGTGAGCTCGTTCCTGGACGCCAACTTCGAGCGCATTCTCGAGCTGCGGCCGGATCTGGTACTGGGCTTCTCGGATCTGCAGGCGGACATCGGCCGCGAGCTGTGCAAGCGGGGCGTTCCGGTGCACCTCTTCAACCAGCGGAGCGTGGCGGAGATCCTCCAGGCGGTGCGGCTCACCGGCGCGCTGGTGGGCCGGGGCGAGGAGGCCGACGCACTCGCCAGCCGGCTCGGCGCGGGGCTGGCCCGGCACGCCGAGGCCGCCGCCTCGGTGCCCAGGCGCCCGCGGATGTTCTTCGAGGAGTGGCACGAGCCGCTGATCAGCGGAATTCGCTGGTGCAGCGAGCTGCTCGAGCTGGTGGGCGGGGTGGACGTGTGCGCCGAGAGCCGGGCCAGCCACGGCGCGCAGGGGCGCATCTTCGCGCCGGAGGAGGTCGCCCGGCGCGATCCGGAGGGCGTGGTGGCGAGCTGGTGTGGGCGCAAGGCGAAGCCGGACAAGATCCGCGGCCGGCCGGGCTGGGCGGAGGTCCAGGCGGTGGTGAACGACCAGCTCTACGAGATCAAGAGCTCGGTCATTCTCCAGCCCGGGCCGGCGGCGCTGACCGAGGGGGTGGAGCAGCTCGCCCGCATCGTCACCGCCGTGGCGCGCGGCGAGCGGCTCGGCCGTCCGCGCGAGGGAGACCTCCGCTCGGCGGCCTGAGACCTAGTCGCGCGCCTGGAGCGCCGGCCGGAGCGCGCGCAGCGTCCACAGCACGCCGAGTACTGCGAGGCAGAGCCCGGCGACCCACAGGTAGCGTCCGACCAGTGCGCTCTCGGTCCACCCGTGCGTGTCGATCAGCACGCTGGTATCGGAAAGACCGCCGCCCTCGAACTGCCCGAGCGGAATCTCGCCCGGGTCGCGCCTCGCCGCCCACCAGGTCGAGGCAACGTCGGAGAACGCGGCCGCGCCGACGACCAGGAGTCCCCAGCGCAGCGCGCCCCGGCGAAAGGCAGACGTCTCGCCGCTGAACACGGTGCACATGAGCAGGGTCCCGAGCACCATCGCCCCCGCGTCCCCGTCGAAGGCGATGAGCGCGCGCGCCTGCGGGCCCGGGAGGAGGAGCCCGAGCAGCACCAGGGTCGCCACCGCCGCGCCAGACGTCACCCAGGACCTCCGCCCGGCGCGTCTTCCGAGCACGACCAGGCTGGCCGAAGCACCGAGCAGCAGCCCCACCAGCACCGGGGAGCGGCTCCCCGCCATCGGGGTGAACCAGGGCAAGGGGAACGCCGGAAACCCGAGCGCCAGCGCGGTCAGGGCGTGTCCCAGCTCGTGCAGCGGCATCCCGAAGAACATCCGCTGCAGCGCGTGCCCGAACGGGCTGCGAGAGAACAGCGCGGCGAGGATCAGCGCGAGCGGCACCGTGACGACACGGAGTCGCAGCTCGTCGAGCGGCTCCAGGGAGGGAGCGGCCGCACGCCGAGCGCTGAGCACCCCGGTCCCGGGTCGTCGCATCCTGACCACCACTCTAATCGAGAGTGGAAGCCCGGCCCGGATGCGGCAGACTGGCGGACGCATGGCGCTCGTTCCGTGTCCGGAGTGCGGCAAGCCGATGTCCACCCAGGCGCCCTCCTGCCCGCAGTGTGGCTACGCACCGCAGGCTGCGCCGGCCCGGTTCGCGGCGGTGGGCGAGGCCACCACCCAGGAGGGTGGCCGGCGCACGGAGACGGTGGTGTGGGAGGGAAGCCCCTCGCTCAAGCTGCTCCTGGTCCAGGTGCTGCGGACCCTCATCGTCGCCGCGGCGGCGATCGTCGCTGCCATCCTGGTGCACCCGATGGCGGTCGCGTTCTTCGCCGATCTCTCCGCGGGGAAAGGCGGTCGGGGACCCCGCGACGGGTCTCCGGCGACGCTCATCCTCATCGTCCTGGTCGGCGCCTACTTGCTCATCCGGGCGGTGGTCCTGACGGTCTCCGTGCTGCGGCTCCGCTCGACGAGGTACCGGCTCACCAGCCAGCGGCTGATGGTCGAGCAGGGCATCCTCAGCCGCACGCTCGACGAGGTGGACCTCCGCACGGTGGACGACTCCGGGTTCTCGCAGTCGCCCCTGGAGCGGCTGCAGGGCATCGGCACGGTGTGGGTCATCGCCTCGGACCGGAGCACGCCCCGGCTCGCGCTGCGGGGAATCCAGGATCCGCGCGCGCTCCGGGAGGCCATCCGCGAGCACGCCTACCGGATGAGCCAGGGGCAGGTCTTCACCCGCTCCACCTGACCGCAATGCTCGAGGTTCTGCAGGCGGACATCACCACGCTCGGCGTCGACGCGATCGTCAACGCGGCGAACAGTGCGCTCCGAGGCGGCGGGGGCGTGGACGGGGCGATCCACCGGGCAGCAGGTCCGGAGCTGCTCGCCGCCTGTCGGCGCATCGGGGGCTGTCCGACCGGAGAGGCGGTGATCACGGCCGGCTTCCGGCTTCCTTCGCGCTTCGTCATCCACGCCGTGGGCCCGGTGTGGGAGGACGGGAGCCGCGGCGAGACGTCCATCCGCTCCATCGCCTTCCCCGCCATCTCCACCGGCGCCTACGGCTTTCCCCGCGAGCAGGCGGCGCGGATCGCGCTCGAGGTGATGCGGCAGCGGTCACCCGGATTCGACCGGGTGGTGGCCGCGGTGTTCTCCGCCGCGGATCGCGAGCTCTACCTCTCCACGCTCTCCGGGCGCGGCTGACCGGGCGTCGCGGGTCCTCCAGGGACGCGCGCCGCCGAGCCACGCGTCTACCCCTCGGGACGCACTGCGACTTCCCGTCCGCTCGCTGCCGCCGACCCCTGCACCACCAGGCCGACCAGCGCGCACCCCGCGCAGAACAGCGCCCAGGCCGCCAGCAGCCCGTGGTCGATGAGCAGCCCGGCGAGGGCGGGACCGACGATCTGGGCCACCGACTGAAGGGAGGTGTTGAGCCCCAGCACCACGCCCTGCTCGTTCCTTGCCACCGCCTGGGTCACCAGGCTGGTGAGCGCTGGCCGGAGCACGCCGGTGCCGAAGCTGCTGAACGCCCCGGCCACCAGCAGCAGCGGCACGGCGTACACCCCCGCGAGCAGCCCGTAGCCCACGGCCATCGAGACGAACCCGGCGGAGACCAGCCAAGGTTCGCCGAAGCGTCGGACCAGGCGCCCGAGAAAGGTCTGCACCAGGATGCCGAGGAGTCCGGCGTAGGCGAAGACGAAGCCCACCTCGCGGACCTGGAAGGGGTGAGCGTTCCAGGTGAGCCGCCGCTCGAGGAAGAGCGCCAGCCCGCCGGTGAAGGTGGCGAACGCCATGACGAAGCAGAAGAACTGGAGCAGGAGACGTGACAGCCCGGGCCGCTGGAAGTACTGCCCGTACTCACGCCAGGCGAAGAGCGAAAGCCGTCGGCCCGCCGGCCCGGCCGGGCCCTCCGTCGCCACCGGCCTGGTGGAGGGCAGGAGGAAGATGGTGGCCAGGATGCTCACCCCGGACAGCGCGGCCGAGAGGAGGATGGGAACCGCGAGCCCGTAGCCGGACAGCGCGGCGGAGATGGCCGGGCCGATCAGGAAGCCGATTCCGAAGCTGATGCCGATGACCGCGAACGAGCGGGTCCGGTTCTCGGGCTCGGTGACGTCCGAGATGTAGGCCTGCGCCAGGACGAGATTTCCGGCGGTGAGCCCGTCGATGATCCGCGCCAGGAACACCACCCAGAGCGAGCCGGCGCCGGCGAGCAGCAGCCGCGAGGCGAAGGTCCCCAGCTGCGAGAGGATGAGCAGCGGCTTGCGCCCGGTGCGGTCGCTCCAGCGGCCGAGGAACGGCCCGGAGAGCAGCTGGCAGAAAGCGTAAGCCGACACCAGGAGCCCCACGGCGGTGGGGCTCGCTCCCAGCCGCTCCGCGTAGAAAGGGAGCAGCGGCAGGATGATGGTCAGGCCGAGGATGTCGGCCAGGACGATCAGGAAGATGGGGAGGAGCGGCGAGCGCTTCACGGGCCCTCCCCTCACACCAGAAGTCGCCCGCGGCGGCAACCCTGGGAGCGTGGAGCGGAGCGCCTGGAACCAGCGTGCGCTAGAGGGTGGGCATCCCCTCGTAGAGCGAGGCGGCGTTCTCCAGCCGTGCGCCCTTGCCGTCCGCCACCGCGAACTGCACCGCCTTGCCCGATGGACGGTGGCTCCACATCGAGGCCATCCCGTACGCACCGGCCTTCGAGACCGCGTAGAAGCTGATGGGGAAGCCGGGCCGACCCCGGTCGTCGAGCAGCCGCTTCTCCTTGGTGGTCTCGGCGATGCGCTTCAGCGCGTCGAGGCACGCATCCTTCGGCGAACGGCCGGCCCGCATCCGCTCGACGACGAGGTGGCCCCCCGCGATCAGGATGTTCGCCTCGCCCCGCCCGGTGCTGCCGGCGGCACCCACCGCGTTGTCCACGAAACACCCGTCGCCGATGAGCGCCGAGTCCCCGACCCGCCCCGGCATCTTGAAGAAGAGCCCGCTGGTGCTGGTGCAGCCGGCGAGGTTGCCCCGCCCGTCGCACGCCGAGAGGTGCACCGTGCCGTGGCTCCGCGGGTCGCGGAAGGGATCCCTGCCGTAGTCCTGGATGAACTCCTGCACCTCGGGGTCGAGCTTCGACGGGTCCGGCTCGAGCCACTTGTCCTTGGACGAGAGGTTCTGCTTCCAGTACAGCCAGACCTTCCGCGCCCCGTCGGTGAGGAGGTTCTCCACCGGGAACCCGTTCATCTCCGCGAAGCGCCGCGCCCCCGGCCCCACCAGCAGGATGTGGTCGGTGGTCTCCATCACCGCCTTCGCCACCTTGCTCGGGTTCTTGATGCCCTCCAGCGCCGCCACCGCGCCGGCCCGTGCCGTCGGCCCGTGCATCACGCAGCTGTCGAGCTGCACGACCCCGTCCTCGTTGGGGATGCCGCCGTAGCCGACGCTCATGTCCTTCGGGTCGTCCTCCACCAGGTTCACCCCGGCGATGACCGCATCCAGGGGGTCGGCGCCGGCCTGCATGCGCGCCAGCGCCAGCTCGGCCGCCTTCAGCCCGTTCGCCGAGGCCACCACGACCGGCCGCTGCCCGGAGGGACCGCCCCCAGTCCCGGCAGAGCTGCCGGCGGCGGCGAAGGGGGCGAGCGCAGCGGAGGAGAGGAACAGGCGTCTGGACACCACGGTGGGCCCTCCTACGGCGAGCGGGGGACGATGCGGCTCCACATCGAGAGGAGGTTGCGCACGATCGCCCCGTCCGGGGAAGGCGCTGCCGGAGGAAGGTCGAGCTGGAGACCGTACGGCCCGAGGCAGTTGAACGGGTTGGCCGGGTCCTGGTTCTTCAGCGGCACCGCCGGATCCGCGGGACGGAAGCCGAGCCGGAGCGCTCTGCTCCTGCACCTCCCGCGAGCGCAGATGCTGGAGCCATGCCCGGCTCGCCTTCCGCTGCTCGGCGCCGCTCTTGCCCGGACTCGCTCCCGGGGCGGAGGGCGCGGGCTTGCCGCCGGGACAGCCGCCGCAGGCAGAGAGCAGGACCAGCGCGGCGAGGAACGAGCGCAGCGAGGGGGAGCGCATCGGCGGTGCGGAGCATGCCACGCCGGAGGCACCGGGAAGCACGACGTTTGCGCGGCAAGTCACCGAGAACCCCGAGGCGCCGCCCGTCGTTCGTCACCCCGGGCGGACGGGGGCCCGGGTAGCATCCCGCCCCCGGGCGCACGACAGGGGAGGGGCAGATGAGCGAAGCGCGGCGGTTCGTCGGGATGGTCCTGCTGCTCGCGAGCACCGGAGCGCTGGCCGCCGACGGAGAGCGGACCACGGTGGTGGCGGTGGGCAAGTGCGACGAGTCGAGCGCAATCGCCGCCCGGAGCTTCCGCTCTGCGCTCGCCGCGAAGCCCGGAGCGAAGGTGGCCTCGGAGGCGGAGACGGCGCAGCCGTTCGGAGGAACGACCGAGCGCACCCTCCCCGCGGTGACCTCCGCCATCGCCTCGGCGCGGAGCGACTTCTACGGGGGACAGACCGCCCAGGCCAGGGGCACCTTGCAGGGCGCGCTGGACGACGTCACGCGCCTTCCCCCGTCGACCGCGCGGTGGGCCGCCGAGCGGGACGGGCTGACCTTGCTCGCGCAGATTCTCCAGAAGACGGATCCCAAGGGCGCCGAGGCGGCGCTCAACCGGGTATTCCGCGTCGAGCCCGACTACCAGCCGGACACCAGCAACTACCCGCCCTCGTTCCAGAAGTACGTGAACGGCATCCGCAAGACGGCGAAGAAGAAGGCCACCTCGCGGCTCGACATCACCACCTCTCCGTCCGGCAAGGCGGTGTACGTCGGCGGGAGGAAGGTCGGGGTCGGACCGGTGAGCGTGCGGGTGCCGCCGGGCGAGTACCGGGTGGAAGCGGAGTGGGACCACCGGGGTGCGGTGCGGACCATCACCGTGCCCTCCGCGCCGGTGGAGCTGAGCGCGGCGGTGGAGGGTGCGGTGTACCCGGACGGCGGGCCGTGCGTGGAGGCCTCCGAGCCGGTGGCGGCGCTGGCCCGCGCCGCGAGGCTCACCGGGGGCGGCCGGATCGTCGGCGTGCACCCCGAGTCGGCAGGTGAGGACAGCTTCGTGGTGGTGACCTCGGCGAACGCGCAGGGGCAGGACGTGCGCGAGGCCCGGGTGAAGGTGCAGCCCGGCGCTCCCACCACCGAGGCGCTGGGGCTGCTCGCGGACTGGGCGGTGGCGGGCGGGGAAGCGGCTCCTCCGGTGGAGGTCACGCGAGGACCGGGGGCGAAGCCGCTCGCGGTGGCCGCGGGAGCGGCAGGAGCCGCGGCGGCGGAGAGCCCGGCGGCGAGTGCCGCGCCCACCCCGGCGGCGAGCACCGAGTACGACCCCAACGGCACGCACTTCGAGGCGTCGCTGCGGGTGGGGTTCGGCATCCCGCTGGGCTCGGTGCTCGATGCCTCCGGGTCGACCTTCGCCGGGAGCACCAGCATGAGCGACTACGCCTCCTTCACCATCCCGGTGATCGTAGACGTCGGCGTCCGGCTCTCCGGCACGGTCTTCCTCGGTGCGTACTTCTCGTATGGATTCGGCGGCTCCACCGACGCGGCGACCTGTGGCAGCGGCTTCAACTGCTCGCCGAGCACCCTCCGCTTCGGCGGCGAGGTGCACTGGCATCCGCTCGGGAGCGCCGGAACGGACCCCTGGATCGGCCTCGGCTCGGGGTACGAGAAGCTGAGCATCGGTGTCAGCGGCGATGCCACGGGGACGCTGGCCTTCAGCGGCTGGGAGTTCGCCAACCTCCAGCTGGGGATCGACTTTCCTCTGGGAGGGGCCTTCCGGGTCGGACCCTGGGTGAGCTTCTCGATCGGTCAGTACGGCTCGCTGACCGCCACCGGCGGGAACGGGGGCTTCACCGGCGGAGACATCAATCAGAAGGCGATCCACGAGTGGCTGATGGGAGGCATCCGCCTGGTCATCCTGCCCTGACGGCCGCTGGCCGCACCGGGGTTGCTCGCCGGACCGCGAGGCGAGACTCTGCCCGCCCCATGCCTCCGTCGCCGACAGACACCGCCCAGGAGCTCTCGCTGGAAGAGCTCTGGATGCCGTTCACCGCGAACCGGGCCTTCAAGCGGGCGCCGCGGCTGCTCGCCACCGCCTCCGGGATGCACTACCGCGACCTGGACGGCCGGGTGGTCCTCGACGGCACCTCGGGGCTGTGGTGCGTGAACGCGGGGCACTGCCGGCCGGCGATCGTCGAGGCCATCCAGCGCTCGGCGGCGACGCTGGACTTCGCGCCCGGCTTCCAGATGGGGCATCCAGCGAGCTTCGCCCTGGCCCGGGAGGTGGCGGCGCTCGCCCCCGGCGACCTGGACCATGTCTTCTTCGCCAACTCGGGCTCGGAGGCGGTGGACTCGGCGCTGAAGATCGCCCTCGCCTACCACCAGGCACGCGGCGAGCCGGAGCGGGTGCGCTTCGTGGGCCGGATGCGCGGCTACCACGGTGTGGGCTTCGGGGGGATCAGCGTGGGCGGCATCGAGCCGAACCGGAAGGCGTTTGCGGCGCAGCTGCTGCCGCAGGTCGACCATCTGCCGCACACCCACGACCTGGCGCACAACGCGTTCAGCCGCGGGCAGCCGGCGTGGGGCGCCCACCTGGCGGATGCCCTGGAGAGGATCGTCGCCGAACGCGGCGCGCGCACCATCGCCGCGGTCATCGTCGAGCCGATGGCCGGCTCGACCGGGGTGCTGGTGCCGCCGAAGGGCTACCTCGAGAAGCTCCGGGCGAGCTGCGACCGGCACGGCATCCTCCTCATCTTCGACGAGGTCATCACCGGCTTCGGCCGGCTGGGGACGCCGTTCGGCGCCGACTACTTCGGCATCCAGCCGGACATGCTGACCGTGGCCAAGGGCATCACCAACGGCGCGGTCCCCATGGGCGCGGTGGTGGTGCGCCGGGGCATCTACCAGACGGTGGTGGACGCGACCGAGTCGGGCATCGAGTTCTTCCACGGGTACACCTACTCCGGGCACCCGCTGGCGTGCGCCGCGGGGCTGGCCACCCTGGGGCTGTACCGCCGCGAGGGGCTGTTCCAGCGCGCGGCCGAGCTCGCGCCGTTCTGGCAGGAGGCGGTCCACGCCCTGAAGGGGCTGCCCCACGTCATCGATGTCCGGAACCTGGGCCTGGTCGCGGGCATCGAGCTGGAGCCGCGGCCGGGGAAGCCGGGTGCCCGGGGCTACGAGGCGCTGGTCGAGGCGTTCCGCGCCGGGCTGCTGATCCGCGTGACCGGAGACATCGTCGCCCTCTCGCCGCCGCTGATCGTCGAGCATTCCGAGATCGAGCAGCTGGTGGATCTGCTGGGCGGCGTGCTCAAGCGGCTCGCCTGAGCCTGAGGGGCTAGAGCGTCCGGAACATCACCAGGGTGTCCACGAAGCCGAGCGTCGGGTGCTGGAACGCGCCCGGGACCCGGCAGAGGGTCTGGAACCCCATCGACGTCCAGAGGTGTACGGCCTGGGCGTTGGTGCTGACCACGATGTTGAACTGCATCGCCCGGTAGCCCCGGGCGCGGGCGTGCTCCAGCGAGTGGGCGCACATCGCCCGCGCGATGCCCCGGCCGCTGGCCGCGGGCGCGGTGGCGTAGCCGCAGTTGGCGACGTGGCTCCCGGGCCCGAGCTGGTTGGGGTGGATGAAGTAGCTGCCGGGTACCCGAGCGCCTTCCTCGGCGACGAAGACCTCGTTGCTCGGCGCCCGCCACCAGGCGAGTGCGGCGTCACGCGAGATGTCGCGCGGAAGCGCAAAGGTCTCGCCGGCGCGGGCGATGGGCTCGAGGATGGACCAGATGGCGTCGGCGTCGGTCGCGATGGCAGGACGGATGAGCATTCGAGACATCGGACGAAGGGTTCGCTGGACAATTCGCCGGCCCGTCCGCATACCAGGTACGGAGGCTGCTTTCGATGCGGCGCTGGACCCTGGTCGTCATGGCTGTCGCGTTTGCCGCTTGCAAGCGCGGCGAGTCGCCGGCTCCACAGCCCCAGGCCACGCTTCCGCTCCTGGCCGACGGCGGGGTGGATCTTGGGCGTGGCGCGGTCAGCGTCCCCGAGGTGGAGCTGCCCTCGCTCGCGCCGCTCGTCGAGCAGGTCAGCGCCAGCGTGGTGAGCCTCTCGGTCCTCGCCTCGCCGTCGATGCCCCCCGGGCACGAGCGCTTCCTCCGCGGCCGGTCCTTCCCGCCGCAACAGCGGGGCGGCTCGGGATTCGTCGTCGACCCGTCGGGTCTGGTGGTGACCAACAACCACGTGGTGGAAGGAGCGAGCGCGATCTCGGTTCAGCTCGCGGACGGGCGCCGGTTCGATGCCGACCTGGTCGGCCGCGACGCGCCCACCGACCTCGCGCTGGTCCGCCTCCGCTCGCCGCCGGACGACCTGCCGGCTGCCCGGCTCGGTGACTCCGACCGGCTCCGGGTGGGGGACTGGCTCCTGGCCATCGGCAACCCCTTCGGGCTGACCACCAGCATATCGCTGGGCATCCTCGGCGCCACCGCCCGCGACCTCGGGGCCGGACCGTACGACGAGTTCCTCCAGACCGACGCGGCGATCAATCCGGGCAACTCCGGTGGCCCGCTGTTCGACATGGCCGGAGACGTCGTGGGGGTGAACACCGCCATCGTCAACAACGAGAGCGGAAGCCGGATCGGATTCGCCATCCCGTCCTCGCTGGTCCGGGCCCTGCTCCCGCAGCTGCAGCGGACCGGTGGTGTGGTGCGGGGCGCGCTCGGCCTCTACACCCAGGACCTCACCCCGGAGCTGGCCAGGGCGCTCGGCCTCGAGGGCCGCCACGGCGCGGTGGTGAACGGCTTCCTCCCCGGCTCCACCGCCCGCGCGGTCGGCGTCGCGGTGGACGACGTCATCGTCTCCATGGACGGCCGCCCCATCGAGTCGGGGCGCCAGCTCACGCGGCTGGTGGGTCTGCATCGGCCGGGGGAGGAGGTAAAGCTCGGCCTGGTGCACGGGCGCACCGCGGGCTCGGTCACCGTCCGGCTCGGAAAGCGGACCGACCTCGAGGGCACCGGTCCGCTCCGTCCGCCGGTGGAGGGGGAGGAACAGCCCGGCCCCGAGCAGATGGTCCCCATGCGCCTGGGCGTGGAGATCGGCGAGATCACCCCCGAGATCGAGGAGGCCATCGGCGTGCGTGGCCCCGGGGCGCTGGTGCTCTCGGTGGAGCCGGGCTCCCCGGCGGAGCGCGCGGGGTTCCAGCCCGGGCTGGTCATCGTGGAGGTTGCCGGCCATCCGGTGCACTCGGCGAAGGAGGCCGGCGAGCTCATCGTCGCCGCGCGGCGGCGGCCTCCCATCGTGTTCCGGCTGCTCGGGCCAGGCCGGGTGTCGGCTGTGGCCACCGTCCTCCCGTAGCACCAGGAGCGTGTAGGGCATCGCTGACTGCGGCCGCCCTGACCTAGTGCCCCGGACCAGAAGTCCGCGAGCGTCAGAGCGGTGTGATCCGCTCAGGCATGGGCAAACGAGCGGCAAGCATCGAGATCACCGATGAAGAGCGGCAGGTGCTCGACGGGTATGCGCGACGACGGACGACGGCGCAGGCGCTCGCGCTGAGGGCCCGGATCGTCCTGCGTTGCGCAGAGGGCGGCGAGAACACGGCCATCGCCGCCGAGATGAAGCTCAACCGTGGGACCGTTGCGCGCTGGCGGAAACGGTTCCATGAACTGCGGCTCGAGGGGCTCCATGATGAGCCGCGGCCCGGAGCTCCACGGTCGATCTCCGACGAGACGGTCGAGCGGGTCATCGTCGAGACGCTGGAGTCGACGCCCAAGGGGGCGACGCACTGGAGTACTCGCGACATGGCGAAGCATTCCGGGCTGAGCCATTCGACAATCGGCCGAATCTGGCGAGCCTTCGGACTCCAGCCGCACCGCTCGGAAACCTTCCAGCTGTCCAACGACCCTCTCTTCGTCGAGAAGGTCCGAGACATCGTCGGCCTGTACCTCAACCCCCGGAAAGCGCCGTCGTCCTCTGCGTGGACGAGAAATCGCAGGTCCAGGCGCTCAACCGGATGCAACCGGCGCTGCCGATGATGAGCGGCCGGCCCGAACTCCAAACCCATACGTACGTTCGCAACGGCACGACGGCACTCTTTGCTGCCTTGGACGTCGCGACCGGCAGGGTCATCGGACAGTGCCGACGACGCCACCGCGCAACAGAGTTCCTCAAGTTCCTGCACCAGATCGATGCGTCGGTGCCCGCCGATCTCGACGTCCACGTCGTCCTCGACAACCTGTCGACGCACAAGACTCCAGCGGTGCACCGCTGGTTCCTCCGTCACCCTCGCTTCCACGTCCATTTCACACCGACCTACAGCTCGTGGCTGAATCAGGTCGAGCGCTGGTTCGCGCTCCTGGAGCAGAAAGCGCTCAAGCGCGGCGTGCACCGGAGCACGGTCGAACTGGAAAAGGCGATCTATGAGTTCATCGCCGCAAGCAACGACGAACCCCGTCCCTACCTCTGGACGAAGTCCGCCGGCGACATCCTGGCGAGCATCAACCGGTTCTGCAGTCGAACACTGACCTCGCAGGGCGTGCTGCCGAACTTCTGATCCGGGGCACTAGCGGGCGGCCGGCAGCGGGCGGAGGACGTTGCCGAAGCCGTCCGAGCCCTCGCCGGCGACACCCGTCGCGTACTCGATTACTCCGAAGATGCCCCTCGGTCCGGGAGGCCGGCAGCTGAAGCGCAGGCTGATCGCGTCCGGGTCCCCCGGGCGCACCCGCCGCAGATGCCGCTCGAGCATCACCTCCTCGCCCTGGCGCACCAGCGCCGGGAGCAGCGGCGCCCTCTGCACGTCCGGCACCAGCACCTCGTCGCTGCCCAGGTCGGCGTGGGCGTCGAGCGCGACGCGGCCTTCGCGCCCGGCGCGCACCGTGGCGCGCACCACCACCCCACCGTCGGTGTCGCGCTCCAGGGTCCAGCGCTCCAGCTGCAGGCACGCGCCGAGCTGCGCCAGATGCTCGCGCTGCTGCTCCTCGCGCTCGCGGAGCTGGCGTTGCAGCTGCAGCCGGGGGCCGAGCACCGTCCCGGTGAACAACCCGAGCAGCAGCGCCACCAGCGGCAGGCCGAAGATCCACGGGCGTGGCATGACGCAACGCACCCTACCGCCCGGGACGGTGCTCGGCTAAGGGACGAGGAGCCCATGGTCCTCGCCTCCACGCTCCTCATGCTTGCCGCCACGCCCGCTGCACCGCCGCCAGACCCGATCCTTCGGCAGCTTGCCGAGACCCGGAAGTTCCGCAACGGCTCGCCGAACTCCTTCCGGATGGACCGGAGCGGCGCGCACGTCTTCTTCCTTCGCTCGCCGGCGGACTCGGCGGTGCAGTCGCTCCACGTCTTCGACGTCGACGCCGGGCAAGCGCGAGAGCTGCTCTCCGCCGAGGCGCTCCTCCGGGGGGCGGCGCAGCAGCTCAGCGCAGCGGAGAAGGCGGAGCTCGAGCGGCAGCGAATCGCCGCGCGGGGCCTGGTCAAGTACGTACTGTCGGACGACGGGAAGACCCTCGTCACTCCTCTCTCCGGTCGGCTGTACCGGGTGGACGTGGCGGGGCTGCTGGCGGGCCGGACGATGGAGCAGTCGGTGAAGGCGCTGCCTCCCACCGGAGTCCTGGACCCCCAGCTGTCGCCCGACGGCAAGCTGCTCAGCTACGTGAAGGGCTGGGACCTGCACGTGCTCGAGCTGGCGACCGGCAAGGAGCGCCGCCTCACCACCGGTGGCTCGGAACGGGTCACACACGGGCTGGCAGAGTTCGTGGCCCAGGAGGAGATGGGTCGGTTCGAGGGGGCCTGGTGGAGCCCGGACGGCAAGCAGATCGCCTTCGAGGAGGCGGACACCCGCGGGGTGGAGACCTTCACCCTCGGCGATCCGGCGCACCCGGAATCGGCGTTCGAGCACGTGCCCTATCCGCGCCCTGGCAAGGCCAACGCGAAGGTCCGGGTGGGCATCGTCCCCGTCGGCGTCGCAAATCCAAAGGTGACCTGGGTGCGGTGGGACGCCGAGAAGTACCCCTACCTCACCCAGGTCCGGTGGCCCCGCCGTGGCGCGCTCACCGTCTACGTGATGGACCGGCCGCAGCAGCAGGCCTTGCTGCTGGCGGTCGATCCGAAGACCGGCGCCACCAGGGCGCTGCTCGAGGAGCAGGACGCGGCGTGGATCAACCTGCAGCACGTCGGCGCGGACCATTCCGGGGAACCGTTCCCGCTCTGGCTCCCGGACGGCTCGGCGTTCTTCTGGGTCACCGAGCGGAACGGCGCACCGGAGGCGGAGATCCGCGCCGCGGACGGACGGCGGCTCGGGAGCTGGGTGCGGCCGGACCAGCAGCTGGTGCGCGTGCTGGGCTACGACGTCGCGGAGCGGGCGCTCTACTACCAGGCCAGTCCCGAGTCCCCGGACCTGGTGGTGATGCGGGTGCGGGATGGCGGCAACCCGGAGCGGGTGGTGGGGCAGCCCGAGGAGCGGGTGATGGTGACCGGGATGCTCGCCGAGGACGGGCCCACCCGGCTGGTCTCCATCGAGACGCCCACCTCGTTCCCGGACTGGTCGGTGTTCGACCGGGGGGGCCGATTCATCGGCCGCATCCCGGCGGCACGGGCCACGCCGCTGCGGCCGCCGGCGCCCGAGTACCGGAAGCTCGGGCCGCAGGGCTTCTGGTCCTTCGTGCTGCGGCCCCGGGACGCGCGGCCGGGACAGAAGCTCCCCACCATCGTCTCCGTCTACGGTGGTCCTCACCTCAACCAGGTCCAGTCCAGCGCCCGGTCACTCATCGACGAGCAGTGGCTGGCCGACCAGGGCTTTCTGGTGGTGGGCTTCGACAACCGGGGCACGCCGCACCGAGGCCGCGAGTGGGAGCGCGCCATCCGCGGGAGCTTCGCCGGGGTGGTCCTCGAGGATCAGGTGGCAGCGCTCCAGCTGCTGGGGCAGCAGGTTCCCGAGGTGGACCTCGCCCGGGTGGGCATCACCGGATGGTCCTTCGGGGGGTACGCCGCGGCGCTGGGGGTGCTGAAGCGCCCGGACGTCTTCAAGGCGGCCGTCGCCGGAGCCCCGGTGACCGACTGGCGCAACTACGACACCTTCTACACCGAGCGGTACCTCGGCCTGCCGGACGCCCCGGGGGACGTCTACGAGAAGAACTCGCTCCTGCCGCTGGCCCCGGGCCTGGAGCGTCCGCTGCTGCTGGTGCACGGGACGACGGACGACAACGTCTACTTCCTCCACTCGCTCCAGCTCTCGGACCGGCTGTTCCACGCCGCGCGGGTGCACCAGTTCCTGCCGCTCAGCGGCTACACCCACATGGTGGCGGACCCGGCGATGCTGCAGTCGTTGGCACGGCGGACCGCCGACTTCTTCCGGACGGCGCTGGGCGGTGGCGAGCCCCGCTGACACGAAGGCCCGGGACACCGCATGGAACCGGCGCCCGGGCCTGTCGTGAACGACGCGAGGGGGGAGACTTACAGCGGCTTGACGTTCTGCGCCTGCAGACCCTTCGGGCCGCGGGTCACGTCGAACTGGACCTTTTGACCCTCGGCGAGGGTGCGGAACCCCTCGCTCTGGATCGCGGTGTGGTGACAGAAGACGTCCTCACCTCCGCCGTCCTGGGTGATGAAGCCGAAGCCCTTCGCATCGTTGAACCACTTCACGGTACCGGTTGCCATGCGTCTCGCTTTGCTGTGCTCACGTCGGCAGGAAGCGCCGCGCGGTCTCCTGTCCCTGGGGCGGAGGACAGCCAAAAATTTTGCGCAGGCTCAAACCGGCTCGCAAGCACGGACATCACGCGGACAGCCCCCACCCGATGACGCGCCGCAGCGTCGCCGAGGTGTCCGGGGAGGTGTCAAACACCTCTGTCGGCCGGCTCCATCCAAGCCCAACGAAGGTGTCAAACACCTCTGTTGATGGCACAACCGCTCGTAACTGCTAGGCAAAGACGATCTTGCTGCGGCGGAAGATCAGACCTCGAGCAGCAGCCGCTCGGGGTCCTCGATGCATTCCTTGATGCGCACCAGGAACTGCACGGCCTCCCGACCGTCGATGAGCCGGTGGTCGTAGCTGAGGGCCAGGTACATCACCGGGCGGATGACGATCTGCCCATCGCGGACCACCGGCCGCTCGACGATGTTGTGCATCCCGAGGATGCCGGTCTGCGGCGGGTTGAGGATGGGCGTGCTCAGCATCGAGCCAAAGATGCCCCCGTTGCTGATGCTGAACGTGCCGCCCTGCAGGTCGGCCAGGGTCAGCTTGTCCGAGCGTGCCTTCTGCCCCAGCTCGGCGACCTGCTTCTCGATGTCCGCCATCGACAGCGCGTCGGCGTCGCGCAGCACCGGCACCACCAGGCCGCGACTCCCGGACACCGCCACCCCGATGTCGTAGTAGTGCTTGAGGACGACCTCGTCCCCCTCGATGGAGGCGTTCACCAGGGGGAACGCCTTCAGGGCATCCACCGCCGCGCGGACGAAGAAGCTCATGAACCCGAGCTTCACTCCGTGGCGCTGCTGGAACTTCTCGGCGTACTGCTTCCGAAGCGCCATCACCGCGTGCATGTCCACCTCGTTGAAGGTGGTCAGGATGGCGGCGTTGTTCTGGGCGGCAAGGAGCCGCTCCGCGACGCGCTTGCGGAGCGGCGTCATCTTCACCCGCTCCTCGCGGGCCCCGGGGGTGCGCGGTACGGGAGCAGGTGACGGGGCCGCGGCGGGCGCAGCGGCGGTCACGGGGGCGGTCGCGGGTGCGGCTGCAGCACCTCCCCGGCCGCCCTCGAGCACCGTGAGCACATCGTCCTTCATCACCCGCCCCGAGGCGCCGCTCCCGCGAAGCGTGGCCGGATCGAGCCCGTTCGCGTCGGCGATGGCCCGAGCCACGGGGGTCATCGGAGCCTGACGGGACCCATCCGGAGACGCCGCCGCGGGTACCACGGACGCCGGGCGCGGCGATGCAGCGGCTGGCGGGGGGCGGCGGGGTCGAGGGCGCAGGCTGAGCCGACCTTCCGGCGGGGGGCGGGGAGGCGGCAGCCGCGGCGCCGCCGGAGATGGTGCCCAGCACCTCGCCGATCTTCACCGTATCCCCTTCGGGGTGGGCGATGCTGGCGATGGTGCCTGCCGCGGGCGCGGGCACGTCGATGGTGACCTTGTCGGTCTCGAGCACCACGAGCGGCTCGTCGACGGCCACCGGCTCGCCGACCTTCTTGTGCCACTTTCCCACCACCGCCTCGGTGATGGATTCCCCCAGCGCAGGGACGGTGAGCTCAACGGGCATCGGGCTGCCCTCGTGCCAGTGCGGCGTCGATCAGGAGCACCTGCTCCAGCTCGTGGGTTTTCTGGAATCCGGTGGCGGGGCTCGCGCTCGCCTCGCGGCCCGCGTACCGCAGCGGAAGCTTGCGGCCCTTCGCAGACACGCGGCCGGCGAGCTTCGAGAGCACGAAGGCCCAGGCGCCCATGTTCTCCGGCTCCTCCTGGACCCAGACCAGCTCCTCCAGCTCCGGGTAGCGGGCGATCTCCCGGGCGAGCTGCGCGTCGGGGAACGGGTAGAGCTCCTCCAGCCGGGCGATGGCGACCGTGTCGTCCACCGCCTTCGCCCGGGCGGCGAGCAGGTCGTACGCAACCTTGCCCGTGCAGAGCAGCAGCCTGGTGACCCTCGCCTCGCCGCCGGCTGGCGGATCCGAGATCACCCGCTGGAACTTGCCCGAGGTGAACGCCGACAGCGGCGCGCTGGCCTCCTCGCGCCGCAGCAGGCTCTTGGGGGTCATCACCACCAGCGGCTTCCGCCAGGGCCGGATGGCCTGACGGCGGAGCAGGTGGAAGACCTGCGCGCTGCTGGTGGGGTAGCAGACCTGGATGTTGTCCTCGGCGGACATCGCCAGGAAACGCTCCAGCCGCGCGCTGGAGTGCTCGGGTCCCGCGCCCTCGTACCCGTGCGGCAGGAGCAAGGTGAGCCCGCTCAGCCGCCGCCACTTGTCCTCCGCGGCGACGATGAACTGGTCGATGATGACCTGCGCCCCGTTGGCGAAGTCACCGAACTGCGCCTCCCAGAGCACCAGCGCATCCGGGTAGTCCAGCGAGTAGCCGAACTCGAAGCCCATGCACCCAGTCTCGGAGAGCGGGCTGTTATAGACCTCGAACCGCGCCGCGCCCGGACCGAGGTCCAGGAGTGGAGTGTAGGTGACGCCGGTCTTGGCGTCGTGCAGCACCGCGTTCCGGTGCCCGAAGGTGCCGCGCTCGGTGTCCTGCCCGGTGAGCCGGACGTGGGTCCCGGACTTCAAGAGCGTCGCGTAGGCCAGGTTCTCGCCCGCGGACCAGTCGAGGGGAATCTCGCCCCGCGCCATCGCCGCGCGTCGCTCGAGGATCTTCCCCATCTGGCGCAGCGGGGTGAACCCCTGGGGCACGTGCGCCAGGTGCCCGAGCAGCGGGGCCAGGGTCTTCTCCGGCACGCCGGTGTCGGGATCGGGGATGCCCTCCTCGGGTCCCCCGCGGTACCCCTTCCACAGCCCCTCGTGGGCGCTGGGCTCGCGCAGGGCCGGGGTTTCCTTGGCCTGGTTGTAGGCCTGGAGGAAGTGCCGCTTGGCCTCCTCGCGGATCGCCTCGGCCTCCTCGGCGCTCACCCGCCCATGAGCGGCGAGCGTCCTGGCGTAGAGCTCGGAGACGGGCGGGTGGTGCCGGATCGCCTCGTACATCAGCGGCTGGGTGTAGCTCGGCTCGTCGCCCTCGTTGTGCCCGTACCGGCGGAAGCAGACCAGGTCGATGACCACGTCGCTCTGGAACTTCTGCCGGTACTCGGTGGCCAGCCGCATCGCGTGGACGCAGGCCTCCGGGTCGTCCCCGTTCACGTGGAAGATGGGGATGTCCAGCATCTGCGCCACGGCGGTGCAATAGATGCTCGAGCGGCCGTCCTCGGGGTCGGTGGTGTAGCCGAGCTGGTTGTTGATGACCACGTGCACGGTCCCGCCGGTGTCGTAGCCGCGGAGCCGCGAGAGGTTGAGGGTCTCGGCGACGACTCCCTGGGCGGCCATCGCCGCGTCGCCGTGGATGACCAGCGGGAGCACCTTCCGGCGGTCCTGGTCCTCCAGCCGCTGCTGCTTGGCCCGCGCCCTGCCCTCGACCACCGGATGCACGAATTCCAGGTGGCTGGGGTTGAAGGCCAGGCTCAGGTGGATGCGCTTGCCGCCCGAGGTGGTGATGTCCGAGGAGAAGCCGAGGTGGTACTTCACGTCGCCCCGGCCCATGAACTTCCGTGGATCCACCGGGCCGTTGAACTCGCTGAAGATCTGATCCGGGCTCTTCCCCAGCACGTTGGTGAGGACGTTCAGCCGGCCGCGGTGGGCCATGCCGATGACGACCTCCTCCACACCCAGCTCCCCGCCGAGCTCGAGCATGGTGTCCAGCATCGGGAGCAGGGACTCGCCGCCGTCCACGCTGAAGCGCTTGGCGCCCTGGTACTTGGTGTGGATGAAGGCCTCGAAGGTGTCGGCGTAGGTCAGCTTCTCGAGGATGCGCCGCTGCTCCGCGGGGCTGGGGTTGAGCTGGTTCTCGGTGTGCTCCATCCGCGGCATCAGCCAGCGGCGGCGGTCCGAGTCGTACAGGGTCATGTACTCGACGCCGAGGTGGCCGCAGTAGGTCCGGCGAAGCCTGGCCAGCAGCTCCCGGAGCTTCACCCGCTTGCGGTCGGGGAAGACGTCGGAGCTGTCCACGAGCTGCTCCAGCTCCTCCGGGCTGAACGCCGCGTCGCTGGCCATCGCGAGATCTGCGATGTGGTGCATCTGCGGCCGCGGACGTCCCAGCGGGTCGAGCTGGGCGAGCAGGTGCCCGCGGAGCCGGAACGCGTACAGCGTCTGGTCCACCCGCGCCTGCAGCTGCATCGCGGCGAGCGCTGCCGGCAGGTCACCGACCGCGGCCAGCGGGCTGCGCGCGGGCGCGCTGGCCACCGCCGCGCCGTTGCCGTTCACCGCCCTCGCCGAGACTGCCGCGCCGCTGCCGGCCCGGTGCCCGTTGGTTGGCTGGGCCCGCCCGTCGCCCGAACCGAGCAGAGGCCGGCCGTCGACGCGGGTCCCGGCGAAGAGCTCCCGCCAGCTGGGGTCGACCGAGGCGGGGTCCTCGAGCCAGCGGGCGTACAGGCCCTCGATGAAGTCGATGTTGGAGCCGGAAAGAAACGTGTCCGTGGGGTTCGGCATGGGGGGATTCGCCGGGGAGTTTTAACCTCGAACCCCCGGGAACGCGGAACTTTGTCCCCCCGGGGGACGCTCAGGAACCAGGGCCGGGCGGTGTGGGTCGGTAGTGCACGGTTGCGGCCGGGGGGCCCCCGTCGGCGGGGACCAAGCGGCTGACCAGCCGGCGGCGGTCGACCAGGCACACCGAGCCACGACCGTCCCGGCAGTAGAACAAGGTCACCGAGTACAGGGCGTCGGACGCCGTCCCCACAGGGGAAATGGAGGTCGTGGCCTTCAGGAGAGGCCCCGAGGCCTCGAGCTGCAGCGGCGCCGCCCGACCGGCGACCGAGAGCTCGATGCGCTGCGGTGCTCCGGCGGTGAAGGTGTGCCCCTCCGGCAGGCGCACCTCCAGGGTCAGCCTGCTGCCCGTCGATGCCACCGTCGCATCCTCGAGGTGCTGGACCGGCAAGGCCCGGGTGGCGAGCACCGGGTGCTCCACCAGCCCCCGGACGGACGGAGGCGTCACCCCCGAAAGCACCAGCGGAGAGACCGCGCCGGTCGCCGCATCCACCGTCACCAGCCGATGATGGTCGGTGTCGGCCACCACCAGCCGCCCTGCCGAGAGGGTGAGTCCGCCCGGCTGGGCCAGCCCGCGCACCACGGTGGACACCCGAGCGTCGGGGAGCGAGACCCGGCGCACCGCCCCGTTGAAGGTGTCCGACACCCAGAGCACGGATCCGGCGAGCGCGAGCCCCAGCGGATGCTGGAAGCGCGCCTCGCCCAGCGCCCCGTCGCGGAGGCCGAAGTCGAACAGCCCTTCGCCGGCGAGCGTCTTCACCGTACCCGCGCGTGGATCGACGCGGCGAAGCGCGCTCGCCTCGCTGTCGGCGACGTAGAGGACCTGCCCGTCGGTGGCGAGCCCCGACGGCTGGGCGAAGGTGGCGTCGGCGAGCGGCCCGTCGGCGAGCCCCTCCCGTCCGTTGCCCGCCCCCGGCGCGAGCGCACCGGTCCTCGGGTCGAGCTGCCAGAGCTGGTGCGCGCCGGCCATGGCGATCCACAGGGTGTCGCCGAGGAACACCACGTCCCACGGGCTGCGGAGCGCAGCGGTCCGCGCGTCGGCCGCGGGCTGCATGGCGCCGCCAGCCTTCCGGCCCGTTCCGGCGATGGTCTGGACCCTGCCGGTGGCGAGCTCCACCCGGCGGATGGCGTGGTTGCCGGTATCGGCGACGTAGATCGCGCCGTCGCGCTCGGCGAGCCCCTGCGGGGAATTGAAGGAGGCGGTGTCCGGCGCGCCATCCGAGAAGCCCTCGAGCCCCGAGCCCACCGTGCGCGAGAGCCGTCCTGCCGCGTCGACCACCAGCACTCGGTGGTGCCCCGAGTCGGCGACGGCCAGCCCGCCCCCGACGAGGGCGAGCACCTTGCCCGGGAAGGCGAGCGGCCCGGTGTCGCGCACCGCAGGGCGCTGGAACTCGGCCGGCCCCGGGGCCAGCACCCCGCGCTCTCTCCCATCGTCCAGCGCCGCCTGGATCCACGCGATGAGCGTGCCGAGCTCCGGCTCGCCGCGAAACCAGGCGACGGCGTAGCCGCGCGCATCCACCAGCACCGAGGTGGGCCAGCCGTGGATGGCGTACTGGTCCCAGACCACCAGGTCCGAGTCGGTGGCGACGGGGTGCTGAATTCCGTGCCGGGCCATGGCCTCGGCCACGGCCGACACCTCCTTTTCGGCGTCGAACTTCCCCGAGTGGATGCCCACCACCTGGAAGGGCTGGCCGGCGAACCGCTCCTCGACGGCGCGGAGCACTGGGAGCGCCTGGAGGCAGTTCACGCAGCCCGAGGTCCAGAAGTCGAGCAGCACCACCCGGCCCCTGAGCGCGCCGCGGAGCAGCAGCGGCCGGTCGGTCCCGAGCCAGGTCCCCACCCGGTCCAGGTCCGGGGCCCGGGGGTGACCTCTGTCGAGGAGCGCACGGATGGACATCGTCGGCTCCTGGGCAGCCGGCGCCGGGGTGGGCGCGGCGGCGAGAAGGGCGAGCACGGGAAGCACAGGGGACACGGGGGGGCAGCCTTCCGGGAAGGACCTACCCGGGGACTACGCGGCGCGCCACCGGTCGGTTTCGGGCCCAGGCGCCCCGGCGAGCCGTGGTAGACCCCGCCGCCATGTTGCTTCAAGGCAAGCGCCTGCTCATCACCGGCGTCCTGACTCCCCAGTCACTGGCGTACGGGATTGCCGAGCTGGCCCAGTCGGAGGGAGCCGAGATCGTCCTGACCTCGTTCGGCCGCGGCATGTCCTTGACCGAGCGCTCGGCGCGGCGGCTCGACCCGGTCCCCGACGTCCTGGAGCTCGACGTCAGCAACCCCGAGCACTTCACCCGGCTCACCGAGACGCTCAAGGCTTCGGGGAAACCGCTCCATGGCGTGCTGCACGCGGTGGCCTACGCACCCGAGGACGCGCTGGGAGGGAACTTCCTCAACACTCCGTGGGAGAGCGTGGCCACCGCGTTCCGCGTCTCCACCTTCTCGCTCAAGGAGCTGGCGGTGGCGGTGGCCCCGGTGATGACCGAGGGCGGGAGCATCGTCGCCCTCGACTTCGACAACTCGACCCAGGCCTGGCCGGTCTACGACTGGATGGGAGTGTGCAAGGCCGGGATGATCTCGGTGATTCGCTACCTCGCGCGCGACCTCGGGCCGAGGAACATCCGGGTGAACGCGGTGGCCTCCGGGCCGCTGATCACCATCGCCGCGAAGGGGATTCCCGGGTTCAAGCAGCTCTCCGACACCTGGACCCTGTCCGCGCCGCTCGGCTGGAACGCGCGCGACCGCCATCCGATGGTCGCGAAGACGGTCGTGGCGCTCCTGTCGGACTGGTTCCCCGGGACCACCGCCGAGGTGGTGCACGTGGACGGTGGGCGGCATGCCATCGGCTCGCCGCCGGTGGACGTCATGGAGCGGATGACAGCCGCAGCAGCGGACGACGAGCCCGGCCCGAAGGAGTGAGGCGGGCCGTTCTCTCGTTGCACGGAGAGGCGGGGAGCCCGAGCGCCTTCCGGACCTCCGGGGGCCCACCGGCGTGACTGGAGCGGCCCCCGCCCGCCCGCGCCGGGGAGCCTCAGCCCCCCGAACCAGGGGGACGCTGTGGAAGCGCGCAGGAGCGCGCCGTCGATCGGGCTCAGAACCGCTTCAGGGCGACGATGTCGTTGTTGAACGGATCGACGTAGTAGACGTTGCCCTGATCCACCCCGCCGATGAGCGACGAGTTCTGCGCCAGACGAGGGTAGCGATACAGCCACCGCGGCGTCAGACCGGGGCCGAAGTGCAGGACCACGTCCCCCAGCGTGGCGCTGTTGAGCAGCACGCTGAGGCTCCCGTCGGTCGCGGACTTGACGTTCTTCGCCAGCCGGGACGTCGCCGACCCGTACACGTAGAGACCGGGGACGCGCGCCGTGGCCACCGGCCCCGCTCCGTCCGGCTGCCATGCCTCGAAGGTGGTGTACGGCGGGTCGTTGCGCATGGTGACCACCGCGCCGAGGGCCGGAACGGTGCCGAACGTGCCTCCCTGGACCACGCCGAGCACCAGTGGCTGGCTGGCCAAGGTGACGCCCACTTTTGCGAGATAGCTGCCGGTGATGGTTCCGCCGGCACCGACGTGGAGGACGACCCACCGCGGAACGGCCGCAGCCGCGCCGCAGTCGAGGTCCACGCCCACGGCGAAGCTTCCATCCACCACCGGGAGGAGCCGGTTGACGGCGAGCACGGTGCAACCGGCGAATGCCGAGTCGGCGCGCTGCTGGGGCACGAACGTGCTCTGGGGGAAAGCGAAGACGCTCCAGGTCGGCCCACAGAACGTGGCGGTGTCATTCGGGGCGAGGTAGGTCCGCACCGGGCCGAACGCGCCGGTCGTGCCACCCGACGTCGGCGCGGCGAGGTCCAGTGCCGGGTTGGCCGTGTTGTCCCCGTTGCCGAGGACCAGCTGGCCCGTCGAGGCCTGGAGGCAGGCGACCGTGTGCGTCGCCGGGGCGCCGTAACACCCGGTGGGCGTGCCGTTGAGGATGTCGGGGATGCAGACCAGGTCGTCCATCCGCGTGAGCACGGGACCGGTCACGCTGCCGTCGGTCTGGAGTGAGTCGAGCGCGAACGGCACCGAGTAGCCGGTGGCCGGCCTGGGTCCGTTGATCGGCTCGCCGAGCGCGATGACGTCGCTGCCGGCCCGCTGGGTGCTGTCGGGCCGGGTGAAGAGCACGTTCCCACGTGCGTCGAAGTCCGCGGCGACGAAGCCCGCGTCGATCGGAAAGGGAATGCTGCCGCCGTCGACGACGGCAAGCGCGGCCACCCCGGCGTCGTTGAGGATGGGCCCGGCGTCGTTCAGTCCCGCGTCCGGTCCCCCATCGGACCCACCGTCGGGCGTTCCACCCTCCCCGCCATTGCCAGCGTCGGTCCCGGTGCCCCCCGCGTCGGCGGGGTCGGGCAGGGGCTGGGAGGAGACGATGATGCTGTTCGGATCGAACGGGACGTACGTGCCGTCACCAGCCCGGAAGAAGCCGGGGAGCCAGTCGGAGGTCGCATTGACCGTGGCGTTCTTCGCCAGCGCCACCTGGATCCCCCGGGCGGTGGCCACCGGCTCGGCGGCGTCGATGGCGATGCGGCCGGGGACGATGCGGTCCCAGAGCACCCGGCTGAGGAGCACACCCTGCTCGATGTGGCTGGCGTTTCCGTTGGTGGCCCGGGCGTCGACGGTGAGGCTCACCGACCGCTCCACGTCCACCAGCACCTCGAACGGGACGTCGTACGGGTCGCCGCCGTAGTTGTCGATGCCCAGGCCAGGGGCCTGGACGAAGGTGACGTCGTAGAACGGCGCGCCTCCGTCGGGGTTGGCGCGCTGGACGATTCCGTTTGCCTCCAGTCCGGCGAGCCTCACCGTCGGCGGGAGCAGCAGCGGCCGGTCACTGCCCACGGTGAGGTGGAGCGGCGCGAGCGGCGCCACCCGCTCGGGCAGCACCGCGGAGAGCGAGGCGGTGGTGGTGTCGAGCAGGACGTTGAGCGACTTGGTGCTGACGTGGCCGAGCTGATCCACGCCGATGAACGTGAGCTGCAGCTGGCCCACGCCCGAGTCCGCCACCCCGCTGGTCACCAGGGTGCAGCGGGTGAAGTCGACCACTCCGGTGTACGGCGGCACGTTCCAGGTGAAGACGCCGGTGCTCGGCGCCCCGCCGCAGGTCACCGTCACCGAGCTGACTCCGCTCACCGACACCGCGTCCACGCTGACCGGCGTGTTCAGCGAGATGGTCTGCCCCTCGAGCGGGGAGTGAATGGTGAGCGTGGGCCCCACGCCTCCGTCGGCGGGAACCTCGGGAAGCTCGAGGTCGAGGCAAGCCGAGAGCAGCAGGCACGACGCGGCGAGGAGCACTTCCCGGCACCGCACCGAAGTCACGGACAAAGAGGCGAGCCTCCCGAGGCAGGGCAGACGCTCGCAAAGGGTACCAGACCCCCGCCGGACTCAGAGAAAGCAGCGGTGGCGCCGAGGTGGTCGGACCAACCCCAGATGCGCCTGTCAGGAAACGTTCCTCCTCCGCCGCGGACGCTCGAGGTCACCCGCGTCTGGTCGAGGTGATCCACACGTCGCCGCTTGGCGCCGCGGTGGGCAGCGGCGGCTCCGCGCGTGGAGCGGCTCTCGCGTCCCATCGCCAACGCTGCGACGCGGGTGAGGAAAGGTGTCCCGTCCGCTGGAACGCGCGAACCAGCGATGCCGGCGAGGACGTGGCGTCATCCGGGAGGTGCTGTAGAGTCAATCCGTTCGCTTCGGGGCGAAGTGCCCTCGGCGGCCGTGCTCCCACGAGGGGAATGACCGTGATGTCACTTCGGGTGGCGCTCCTGGGCGTGCTCGTTTCCTCCGCGGCGATGGCGGCGGACACCCGTCTCTCCTGGTCCTCGATCTCGACCCGAGGGGCGTCGGCCTCCCCGAGTCGCAGGCCGCGACCGGGAGCGTGGTGCGCGGGCTCCGCCAGCTCGAGGTCTTCCAGGTGCTCAGCTCGGACGACGTGCGGCAACTGCTCGCGCTGGAGCGGACCCGCCAGCTCTCGGGCGCGAAGGCCGAGGGCAGCGTCGGTCAGCTCGGCGCGGCGCTGAACGCGCCCAACGCGGTGGTGGGCAGCGTCACCCGGGTTGGCGGAAAGCTGCAGGTGGAGATTCGCCTGATCGACGCGCCGACGCAGAAGGTCCTGAGCCAGAAGAGCCTCAATCAGGTCACCGTCGAGCAGGTGGCGGCCCAGCTCCCCGGGCTGGCGCAGGAGCTGATGGCGCCGCTGCTCCGCGAGCAGCAGGGCTTCCTGGTGGTGAAGTCGCGCGAGGAAGCGGCGGAGGTCCTGGTCGACGACACGCTGGTGGGGAGCATCCCGCTGAAGGGCTCGATCGACCTGTCCCGCGGCGTGCACCGCCTCACCGTGCGCAAGGACGGCTTCATCGCCCAGACCCGCTCGGTGCGGATCGAGCCGAAGCAGACCACGGTCGAGGAGGTCGAGCTCCAGCCCTCGGCGGACTACGCGAAGGTCTACAAGGACAAGTACGGCAAGATGCGGGTGGGCGCGTGGATCGCCACGGGCGTGGCGATCGCCGGCATCACCACTGCGGTGATCATGAACTCCTCGGCCTCCAGCCAGTACGACGAGGAGTTCAAGCCACGGCAGGCCTGGCTCCAGGGCGCGGCCGGCACCGGTCCCCAGACCAAGCCGCCGGAGATCGCCAACAACCCCACTGCCAGCGCCGCGTGGGACAGCTGCACGACCTCGGGGGCCGCCGCCTGCAAGCAGGCCGCAGAGGACGCCAAGAGCAGCGTGCAGGTGAAGCAGTACGTGGCCATCGGGGCCGGGGTGATCGGCGTCGCCTCGGCGGGCATCGCCACCTGGCTGTGGCTCAGCGGGAAGGACCCCAACCGCTACGCCGACGTGGTGGCCGGCGTCAGCCCGAACGGCCAGGGCGGCATGACCCTGGCGCTCGCCGGCCGATTCTGACCCTCGGCGGAGGTGTCAAACACTGACGAATCCCCACTTCTCGTGAGGCAGAGCGCGAGGAAAGTCGGGAGCTTGAACGGCGCGTGGCCGCGACACGTCACGCTTGTTCTTGTGAGAAAACCAGGATCAGTAGACGCGGCCCGCGCCGCGCTTCTTGTCGCGCGTTTCACCAGCCCTCTGCAAGCAGTCCTCGACACCCGGCTCGTCAGCGCGCTGACGGTCGCAGTGACGGCGGCCTGCATGGGCGCCCAGCTGACGCTGACGTCCCTGGGGCGATGGCTTCCCGGACCAGCGCTTCGCAAGCACTCAGTGAAGCGCATCGACCGGCTCCTCGGGAACAACAGGTTGCACCTGAAGCTGGCGGCGTGTTGGGCAGCGCTGGCCGCCCTTCCCGCGAAGGGCCGCATCGTCCTCCTCATCGACTGGACGGGCGCCAACGACGGCAAGCAGTGGTGGGTGCTCAGTGCGTCCCTCGCCGCCGCTGGCAGAGCCATCCCGCTCTACGACGCCGTCTTCGGCAAGGGAGAGTACGACTCGGTCCGAGCACGGGAGACCTTCCTGCGAGAGCTCGAGCGGATTCTGCCTCCGTGCAGGCGAGTCATCTTCGTGGCCGATGCTGGCTTTCGGGTGCCCTTTCTCAAGCAGCTGGCTTCCCGCGGCTGGGACTTCGTCGTCCGTCTACGTGGCCGCCCCTACGTCCTGCTCAAGCGCACCGGTGAGAGCTTCCGGCTGAAGGAACTCCGCCGTCGCGCAAGGCCAACGGCAGCGTCGCTCGGCCCGGCACAGGTTTGTCGAGGTAGCAAAGCCTTCGTGTGCCGCCAACTCGTGCTCTTCCGGACGCGGCGGAAGGGACGCAAAGCGAAGGACCGACTGGGCCGTGTCCGGAAGTGGCGACGGAGCCGTCACTACGCCTCCTCGTGGCGGGAACCGTGGGTGCTGCTCACGTCCCTGCCGGACGGCGCCGAGAGGATTCGGCAGCTCTACTCGATGCGCATGGCCATCGAGGAGACCTTCCGAGACATCAAGAACCCACGCCTCGGCATGGGTTTCGCCGGCTCCGCCTCACGCTCGCTCCCTCGGGTACGCGTCCTGTGGCTCATCGGCGCCATCGCCGCGAAGGTCTGCAGGGCGATGGGCGAGCACGCCGAGAAGATAGGCCTCGTCCGCGGGCTTCAGGCCAACACCATCAAAGACCGACGGGTGCTCTCCGTCTTCCGTGCCGGGATGCTCGTCCTCAACATACTCCTCGCCCCCCTCCGGGACGCTCTTGGCGGTCCACCACCCCTACTGCTCGCATGAGAAGTGGGGATCCGTCAGTGTCAAACACCTCTGTCGTCCTCTCCTCCGGGTTTCCCACCGGTCGCCCACAGGGCGGGTGCGTGTTACCCCAGCCTTTCCACAAGGATTTCCACGGCCGTGAAATGTTCCGTCTGCACTGCTTGCTTCGGGGGGTTGTGGGCGATAGCCTCCGACCTCGATGCGGCTGGCAGAACAGGACACCCGGAAGGACCGGCTGAAGCGGGAGGGCCCCGCCGTGCTCGACGCGTGGCCGCTCCCGGCGCACGCGGCGGTCCCCGAGGCCGATGAGCCGCTGGACCGCGCGGCGGAGGGCGAGGACGAGCCCATCACTCAGAAGGTGCCCGCCACGCCGGCACCCGATCCCGGTCGTTCGTCGCCCGGCGAGCGCTAGGAGCCTGTAGGGCAGCACTGAGTGCGGCCGCCCTGACCTCGCCGACTGCAGCCCGCCTGACGACACCCTGACCCAGATCTCGACCGCGGCCGCCCTGACTACTCGCCTGCGGCCGCCGTGACCTGCCGACTGCAGCCCGCCTGACGACACGCTGACCCGGATCTCGGGCGCGGCCGCCCTGACTACTCGCCTGCGGCCGCCGTGACCTGCCGACTGCAGCCCGCCTGACGACATGCTGACCCGGATCCCGGGCGCGGCCGCCTTGACCTAGACGGTGGCCGGTGCGACCGACTCGGTCTGGAGCGCGAGCCCTCGCCCGTCGGGGGTCACCTCGAACTTCGCCACGCCGCCCGCCTGGAGCGCTCCGAAGAGCAGCGCCTCCGCCAGGGGCTTCTTCAGCGCCTGGTCCACGAGCCGCGCCATTGGCCGGGCGCCGAACGCCGGGTCGTAGCCGTTCTCCGCCAGCCAGGCGCGCGCGGCAGGGGTCAGCTCGAGGGTGACCTTCTTGTCCGAGAGCTGCGCCTGGAGCAGGCCGACCTCCTTGTCGACCACCTTGAGGATGGTCTCGGGGCCGAGCGCGGAGAAGAGGATCCACCCGTCGAGGCGGTTGCGGAACTCGGGGGTGAAGGTCCGCTCGATGGCCTCCTTGGCCTTGGAGGTGTCGATGAGCTGCTCGCCGCCGCCGAAGCCGATGGTCTTGCTGCTCATCTCCCGCGCCCCGGCGTTGGTGGTGAGGATGAGCACCACGTTCCGGAAATCCGCCTTCCGGCCGTTGTTGTCGGTGAGCGTGGCGTGGTCCATGACCTGGAGGAGGATGTTGAACAGGTCCGGGTGGGCCTTCTCGATCTCGTCCAGCACCACCACCGAGTAGGGATGCTTGCGGACCGCGTCGGTGAGCAGCCCGCCCTGGTCGAAGCCCACGTATCCAGGCGGCGCGCCGATGAGCCGCGACACGGTGTGCTTCTCCGAGTACTCGCTCATGTCGAAGCGGAGGAACTCCACCCCCAGCACCCGGGCGATCTGCTTGGCCAGCTCGGTCTTCCCCACGCCGGTGGGGCCGCTGAAGAGGAAGCTGCCGATGGGCTTCTCGGGGCTCCGGAGCCCGCTCCGCGACAGCTTGATCGCCGAGACCAGCTCCTGGATCGCCGGGTCCTGTCCGAAGATGACGCTCTTCAGCGCCGGCTCGAGGTTGGCCAGCGCCTCGCGGTCGGAGTGCGAGACGCTCTTCTGAGGAATCTTCGCAATCTTGGCGACCACCGCCTCGACGTCGTTGGCGGTCACCCGGTGGGTCCGCTCCTTCTCGCCCCGGAGACGGTCCGCGGCGCCGGTCTCGTCGACCACGTCGATGGCCTTGTCGGGGAGAAAGCGGTCGTTGATGTACTTGGCGGCGAGCTCGGCCGCGGCGCGGATCGCGTCCTCGTCGTACGTCACGTCGTGGTGTTCCTCGTACCGGGACTTCAGCCCCTGGAGGATGAGCACCGTGTCCTCGACGCTCGGCTCGCCGACCTCGATCTTCTGGAAGCGGCGCGACAGCGCGCGGTCGCGCTCGAAGCTCGCCTTGTACTCCTGGTAGGTGGTGCTCCCGATGCAGCGCAGCTTGCCGGACTGCAGCACCGGCTTGAGGAGGTTCGAGGCGTCCATGCTGCCGCCGGTGGTCGCCCCGGCGCCGACGATGGTGTGGATCTCGTCGATGAAGAGGATGGACCCGGGCTGCTTCTGCAAGGCCTTGAGCACCGCCTTCAGTCGCTCCTCGAACTGGCCGCGGAACTTGGTGCCGGCGAGCAGCGCCCCCATGTCCAGCGAGTAGATGACCGCGCCCTGCAGCGGCTCGGGCACCTTCTCCTCGTGGATGCGCAGCGCCAGCCCCTCGGCGATGGCGGTCTTCCCCACCCCCGTCTCGCCCACGTAGATGGGGTTGTTCTTCCGGCGGCGGCAGAGGACCTGGATGGTGCGCTCCAGCTCCTTCTCCCTGCCGATGAGCGGGTCGATCCGCCCCTCATCGGCCTCGACCGAGAGGTTGACGGTGTAGGCGCGGAGCGGGTCCTTCTGGGTCCCCCCGTCCTCGTCGCCGCCGAGCCCACCGGAGCCGTCTCCCTCCTCCTCGCCGTCCGGCCCCTTGGAGATGCCGTGGGAGAGGTAGTTGAGGAGGTCCAGCCGGGTGATGCCCTCCTGCTGGAGGAGGAAGAGCGCGTGGCTCTCGTCCTCGCGGAACATCGCCACCAGCACGTCCCCGCCCTCGATGACCTTCTGCTCGGCGGAGAGGGCGTGGATGGCCGCCCGCTGGAGCACCCGCTCGATGCCGATGGTCTGCTGTGGCTCGGCGCTGACGCTGTCGGGGAGCCGCTCCACCGTCTCGGCGAGGAACTTCTCCAGCCGCTGGCGAAGCCGCTTCACATTGGCTCCGCAGGCGACGAGGATCTTCTGGGTCTTCGGCTCGCGGGTCAACGCGAGGAGAAGGTGCTCCAGCGTCAGGTACTCGTGACGCATCTTCTTGGCGTCCGAGATGGCGTCCCGGAAGCTGGCCTGCAGTTCCTTGGCGATGAGCGGCGTTGCCACGGTTCTAGATCTCCTCCGGTTCCATCGTCAGGCGGAGCGGGAACTCGTGCTCACGGGCCAGTGCCTCCACCACCTCGATCTTCGTTCGAGCCACGTCATACGTATAAACGCCTGCCACCCCGATGCCCGTGTTGTGCACGTGGAGCATGATCGCCACCGCGTCGGATTCCGATTTGTGGAACACCTCGCGAAGCACTGCCACCACGAAATCGCGGGTGGTGTAGTTGTCGTTGTGAAAGAGCACCTTGTAGAGCTGCGGCCGCTTGAGCTTCCGCTCGGTCTGGCTCTCGGTGGTGACTCCCGTGTCCGGATCCACGCGCTCGGGCATCGGTCTACCTTCTAGTCCTTGAATCCGGTCTCCGCCCGCCACGCCGGCAAGCCGGCCTGGATGGCGGCCCGCTCATGGGCCAGAAATTCCCGGACCGCCCGGTCCAGCCCCCGGTGGAACAGGGCGTGTGCGCTGTAGGTGAGGCTGGGAGTGAAGCCGCGGACCAGCTTGTGCTCGCCACCGGCGCCCGGCTCGAAGCGGAGCAGCCCGCGGCGAACCACCTCGTCCATCCCGGCGTAGAGGCAGACGTTGAAGTGGAGGAAGGGGTGCTCCTCGAAGCACCCCCAGTAACGGCCGTAGAGCACCCGGTCGCTCGCGAGGTTGAACGCTCCGGCCACCACCCGGTCCCCGGCGTGTGCCTGGACCAGCTCCACCCGGTGCCGGAACCGGTCCAGCACCCGGGTGAAGAAGCGCGGGCTCAGGTAGCGGCGTCCCCAGGCGAACTTGTCGACGGTGCTGGCGTAGAGGCGGAAGGTCTCCTTCGGGTCGGCGTCGGCCAGCGCGTCGCCCCGGAGCACGCGGATCTCCAGCCCCTGCTCGGCGGGGGCGCGGCGCTCGCGCTTCAGCTGGTTCCGCCGCTTGCTGGTGAAACGCCGGAGCACGTCCTCCGGAGTCCGGTAGCCCTCGTTCAGGAAGTGGTACTGCACGCCCTGGCGGATGGCGAAGCCCAGGGGCTCCAGGGCCACGGCCTCCGCCTCGGTCGGGAAGAGCACGTGCACGCTGGAGAGCCGCTCCTCGCGTGCGAGCTCCAGCGCGCCATGGGCGAGCTCCAGCATCCGGGCGCCGCGGTCCTCCCCCGAGGCCACGAGGAAGCGCCGGCCCGTGGCCGGGGTCAGCGGCGCGGCGAGGACCAGCTTCGGGTAGTAGGGCACCCCGGCCCGCTCGGAGGCGGTGGCCCAGGAGAAGTCGAAGACGAATTCGCCGCTGCTGTCGGTCTTGAGGTACGCCGGTGCAGCCGCGACGAGCCGGTGCCCGCGCCACAGGGTGAGGTGGCGGGGTTCCCAGCCCGAGGCGGGGGTCACGCTCCCGCTCGTCTCCAGCGCCTCCAGCCAGCGCCACTCGAGGAAGGGCGCGGCGTCCTCGTCGACCAGCGCGTTCCAGGGCGCCTCGGGGACTTCGGAGATGCTCCGGTGGACCTTCAGCTGGGTGGGGAGGGACTGCGACATCGGCTCGGGCTGCCCCGTCACGGTGGGGCGGAGATAACGATACCCTGAGTATCGCCGCCACGAACCCCCCTGGCCGGGAGGTGTCAAACACCTCTGACGGCCCGGTGGGGAACGGTCGGCAGGTTGCCCTCAGCGGGTCAGCTCGCGGGCGAGGAGCTGGCCCGCGGCCACCAGGCCAGCCCGGGCCCGCGCCTTGCCGGCGTCGGTCTCCATGACCCTCCCCGCGGCGTCGCTGGCCGTCCCGGCCGCCAGGTCGGCGAGGAGGAGGAAGGCGCTCAGGTCGGGGGTCACCGGTGCGGCACGACCGGGCCGGAGCGGCCGGTCCCGGAGGCTCTTCGCCACCTTCTCCAGCAATCCCTCCTCGTCCAGCTTCTTCGTGCCGCCGAGCAGCGCCTGCCAGGTGGCGGCGAGCAGGTCATCGAGGAGCGGACCGGAGAGGGCGGTGTTCAGCCGGGCTGCGGCCTCGTCGTGCTCGAGGTGGTGCGCCTCGGCGAAGGTGGGGGCGAGCTTGGCGACCACGATGGCGCGGGTGGCGAGGTGGGCGAGGCGGGCCGGGTACCGCATCAGAAGAGCCAGACGCCCTGGCGCACGCAGGCCCGCAGCACCAGCTGCTTGAGCTGCGGGTCGCCGATGTTGCGGTACGCGGCGCGGGCGCCGCCGAGATCATGGCGATGGCAGGCGGCCCTCGCCTGGATGGCGTGCCCCAGCGGCGTCTTCTGCACGTAGAAGCTCTGGTCCACCAGCCGGGCGGCATCCAGCGGCTTGTTCTTGCCCAGCGCCTCCTCGGCCTGGTCGAGCAGCTTGCGTGCCTCGGGCTTGATGCCGTCCGATGCCTCGGCGGGGTGCCCGGGCGGCTCGGGCTCCACGGCCTTCGCCCGCTCGGCCGTGGCGACGGTGGGCTGTGGCTCGGTGGCCTTCGCCGCCTCCATCCGCGCGCGGTGTTTGCGGCCCGGCGGCGGCTTCTCGCGGACGGTGCCAGCGCCGTCGGGGTGCTTCCCCTGCTGCACCGGCTCTTTTGCCACGTTCGCCTCGATGGGCGCCGGAGGGTGCGCGGGCTCGGCCGGGGGCGCGGGAGGCGGCTCGAGACGCTTCACCGGCTCGAGTGGAGCGAGGCTCACCACGTCCAGCCCAGGAGCGGGCTGGCTCCGCTTCGAGGCCCACAGGACGCCCGCGCCGCCCAGGGCCACCCCCACCACCCCCATCGCCGCGAGGAAGGGCCAGATGCGCCGGGGCGCGGGCTCCAGCACCGCGGGGGGCACGGTGACCGCACCCGAGCGCACCGGCTCGCGAGACGAGGCGCGCGTCTTCGGCCACGAGGCGGTGGGCCCCGTCGGGCGGGGGGTGTGGGTGGGCTCGAGCGGCTGTCCGAGCGCGGAGTCCACGCCCATCGGCTGTCCGGTGTGGAAGCTGTGCAGCGGCCGTCCCGTCAGCTCGAGGATGAAGGCGCCGATGTCCTGCGGCCGCGCGGCGGGGTCCTTCTGCAGCGCGCGCTCGACCGCCGAGAGGACGTTGTCCGGGAGCGCCGGCGCGAGCTCCCGCAGCGGCGTGGGCTCGCCGTGCACCACCCGGTAGACCACCTCGGCCAGCGAGCCGCCGGCGAAGGCGGGCTGTCCGCCGAGCATCTCGTAGACGATCGCGCCGACCGCGAACACGTCGGTGCGGGCGTCCACCGTGGTGTTCCTTCCGGTGGCCTGCTCGGGGGACATGTACTGCGGCGTCCCCATGAGGATGGCGTCCTGGGTGCGGAGCGACTGGCTGCCGCGGATCTTCGAGATGCCGAAGTCCAGCACCTTCACCCGGGTGGGCACGTCCTCCTCGGGGGTGCAGAGAAAGACGTTGTCCGGCTTGAGGTCGCGGTGGACCACGCCAGCCCGGTGCGCGGCCTGCAGCGCCGAGCCGATCTGCCGGGTGATGGCCAGCGCCTCCTCGAGCTGGAGCCGTCCGCTGGCCAGCCGCGCGGCCAGCGTCTCGCCCTGGAGGAACTCGAGGACGATGTAGGGCTGACCGGTGGGCAGGGTGTTGAAGTCGAGCACCTCGACGATGTTGGGATGGCCCAGCCGGGAGGCGATCTCCGCCTCGCGGCGGAAGCGCTGGAGCATCTCCTCGCCCCCGGCCGCTGCGTCGAGCAGCACCTTCACCGCCACGTGCTTGCCCGGGAGGCGAAGATGCTCCGCCGCCCACACCGCGCCCATCCCGCCGCGTCCGATGAGGGCCTGGATGCGGTAGGTCTCGCCCAGCACGGCACCCACGTCGAGCACGTCGCGGCCAGCGTCCATCGGCAGCGCTGGACTATACTCGTCCGCAGACCGTGACACTCTCGCCAGCGGTTGCCCTCGCCCTGCTGCTCCGTCTGTCCCTCGCGGCCGAGCCGGCCGCAGACCCCCTGGACGTCACGGCGGTTCGCGACAAGCTGGTGGTGGTCGAGGACGGGCAAGGTCACTACATCGCCGTCGTTCCCTTCGGGGACAGCATCTGGGACCACCTCTACTGGTCCCAGGACGGGAAGGACTTCTACCAGCAGCGGGTCTTCGGGGGCGGGTCGAGCGGGACCGAGTCGTTCGACCGGAGCTTCTGGGAGCCGCGCGTGCGCACCCGGAACGGGGCGAGCTTCGGGATGCACGACGGCGCTTACAAGCTCTGGTGCGGAGAGCGGGCCACCGCTTTCAAGGCGCTGGAGCAGGGCAAGGCGACGGCGATGCTCACCGCGGCGAAGTTCCATCCGCCGCGCTGGAAGTACCGCGCCTACGCGCTGGCCCGCGACGATGCGGGGACCTACTACTACGTCGATCGCCGCCGCGACGAGGGCAGCATGGAGTTCCGTCTCTACTCGGGGCCGCGCGGCTCGATGAAGCCCCTGAAGATGGTGAACGTGGTGAACGACTCCGAGGGCGACATCTTCTCTACCAAGAGCGGCGAGCTGCGGCTGGTGCTGGACAAGAAGGAGAGCGCCTGGGTGCAGAGGGGCAAGCGCCAGCAGCTGAAGAGCTTGCCGGTGGAGGACAACGTGCCACTCATCTACGCCGACCTGGGTGTGTACACCGGCCAGCCGCTCGGGACGCCCTGCGACCTGCTCTAATAGGCTCCGACCGGCTACTTCAGCTGCAGCTCGAAGGTGGGCGAGGCCACGGTGCGTCCGTCGGGCAGCACCGCGTCCACGTTCCACAGGAGCCCGCCCCCGGGCGACCGCTGGGCGACGTTCCCGGGCAGCTTGAGCTCGCGTCCCGACACGCCGACCGCCTGGTGCACCACGACGAGGTCCGGGGTGAGCACCGTGACGTTGTAGCTACTGGCCCCGGGCACCTCGGACCAGCGCAGCACGGCCTCGGCTGCCGGCTGCACGGACGGCGATTCGGCGTGCAGCGTGGGCCCGCCGACGGTTCCCCGTTCCACCGGGGGAGCTCGCGGAGGGGCAGGGCGGAAGGCGAGCCACAGACCGACCACGGCCACGGCCGAGAGCGCCATGGGCAGAAAGGACCGCCCACGCAGGCGAGGCCGGGCGCGCATTCCCCCCACGAGCGGACGGAAGGCCGGCGGGTCATCGCTCAGCGGACGCGGCTCCGAGGCCGCGCGCCGGACGTCGGCGAGGATGCGCCATGCCTCGGCGCACTGGGCGCAGCGCGCCCCGTGGTCGACCAGCGCGCGGACCCGCTCGAAGGAAAGCTCTCCGGTGGCCGCGGCCCAGTACGCGTCGGCCGGGGGACAGTCGGCGGCATCGGTCTGCTGGACCGCGGCGCGGAGGCGGTGCTCGAGATCGTCCGCCGGCTCGGTCATGTCTCTCCCCCCTCGAGGCAGGCGCGCAGATCCGCCAGGCCACGGTACACCAGATTTTCCGCCTGCTTCTCGGTCCAACCGAGCGCGGCCGCCACCTCGCCGGTGCGAAATCCCTGCAGGTGCAAGGTGACGGCGGTGCGCCGCCGGTCCTGAAGCCCGCCGAGGCAGTCGAGGATCTCCGAGCGCGCCTCCGGCCCGGGCGAGCCCCCCTCGCCCACTGCCAGCGCTTCTGACTGGCGCTGCTGACGCCGGAACCGGCGAATCTCGTCGATGACCACCGTGTAGGCGACTCTCCAGAGGTAAGACGCTCCCCGTGGGCTGCTTCCCTCACTCGCCGGTCGTTCCAGGAGGCGAACCAGCGCCATCTGAACGAAATCTTCGCGGTGGGCTGCCAACGGCGGGGGGCAGTGCCGCTCGACTGCACGGATCAAGATCTGGCGGATCCGCTCGATGCTCTGCGGGTCTGGATCCTTCGAGCCGTCGTCCCGCGGGGGAGTCATGCCGTGTTTCCGAGGTAAGCACAGGGTTCCGCTTCGGGTAACCTCTCGCCGCGCGATGCATGGGCGGTTTTTGCCAGCGATCGTCCGGGTTTTCGGACGGTGGGAAGTCCTCGTCGTCCTGGGTCTGGGCGCCGGCGGGGATGCCCGGGCCGGTGCCCGTCCGCTGGCGGAGTGCCGGGCGCTGGTGCGTCAAGAGCCGCATTCGCTGAAGGGCTACATCTGCTTCCTCGCGCACCAGGGGGAGGGCCGCGAGGAGGCGCTCCGGTTCCTGGACGCGCGGATGCGGATCGACCCGCGGAACCCGCGGCCTCACCTGTACGCGGGGATTCTCCGGTCCGTGGCCGGGGAGGGGGTGGATGACCGCGAATGGCGGGTGGCCATCGAGGGCTTCGCCCGGGAGCACGAACCGGCCGGTGAGATCTACGCCACCACCTCGCTCATCTCGGTCCGATGCATCTCGGCTCTCCGCTGCGACCCGGAGATGCTGGGCCTGCTCGGGCGCGTCCAGGAGCTGGCGCGTGCCTCGGGTCGGGTGGATCTGATGCAGGTCATGGAGATCTGGACGATGAAGGTCTCCTTCGCGCTCGACGACATGGACGGTGCGGAGGGGGCCGAGCGGCGGCTCCTGGCGCTCGGTCCTCCGCGTTCGCTGTGGCTCAAGTCCGAGACCCTTCAGGCTCGGGCCCACCTCGCGGCCAGGTTGAACGACCACGCGCTCCAGCGGCGGCTCTACGTCGAGCTGCTCGAGACGCTCGACGCGGACGATCCGCGCCGTCCGACGGCGGTGGGGGGCCTGGCCGCGGCCACGGTCCACCTGGCCATGGACGGCCTCGAGAGCCGCGACGCCGCGGAGCGGCTGCTGCGGGAGGCGATGGCCGAGCAGGAGCGCGCGGGCATTCCCCTGATGTACACGGAGACCGGGTACCTGTCGTCGCGGGTGCAGCTGGCGATGTTGCTCGGGCCCACTGCGGAATCCTTCTCGCTGCTCCGCTCCACCCTGGCGGCGCAGCTCGCGCGGGTCTCGTGGAGCACGCCCCTGTACCCGGCGCTGTCGCTGGCCGAGCTCCTCGCCACCGCCGACCCTCCGCAGCTCCAGGAGGCGATGCGGGTGGCCGACGAGGCTGTCGAGCACGCCTTTGCCCACAGTGGCGACTTCGAGCAGGCGCGGGCGCTGGTCCTCCGCTCCCGGATGCGGTTCCGGCGGGGCGAATTCTCACTCGGCCGCGCCGACGGCCTCGCGGCGCTGGACCATGCCGAGCGTCTACGTGAGCAGCAGCGGGCGATGCCGATCCGGCTCCGCTACGCCCAGTCGCTCTCCTTCGCCTACCAGTCGCTCGCCGGTGCGCTGGCCCGCTACCGGCCGGCGGGCGACGGCGTGTCCCTGGACGACGCCTTCCAGGTCATGGAGCGGCTGAGGGCGCGGGGGCTGATGGAGACGCTCCTCGCCGAGGATCACCCTGGCACGCCCGTCCCGTTGCAGCCCCCGACCCTGGCCCAGGTCCGCGGCGAGCTGGCCCCCGGGGAGGCCCTCCTCTCCTTCCAGGTCTGGCGCCCAGAGCCAGCCATGGACGCGCCTTACCGGGAGGGCAGCTCCTGGGTCACGGTGGTCACCGCGGGCCGGGTGGAGGCATTCCCCATCCCCGGCGCGGACGTGCTCGAGCCGCAGATCCGCGCCTGGACCGGGCTGCTGGAGCGGCGGGATGGCAGGGACCACGTGGCGGGCGGCAGGCTCTACCGGGAGCTCCTCGCACCGGCGCTCGCGGCGCTGCCGCAGCGAATCGAGCGGCTGGTGGTGGTGCCGGATGGTCCGCTCCACCGCCTGCCGTTCGACGCGCTCTCCGGCGGTCCGGGCATGCCGTACCTGGCCGAGCGGTTCGCCGTGTCCGTCGCGCCCTCGGCCTCGCTCTGGATCCGCTTCCGGGCGGGTCCGCGGCTCCCGCCAGGAAAGCTCCTGGTGCTCGCCGATCCCTCGGAGGGCGCGGCGTCCCAGGCCATCCTCCGCGACTCGACGAGCGTGTTCGGCGCGCTGGTCCATGCCCGTCGCGAGGCGGAGGTGGCGCTGTCCGCCTTCCCCACCGGCAGCGAGCTGCGGATCGGCCCACCGGCGTCCGAGGCGTTCCTCAAGTCGGCCAGCCTCGAGGGGGTCTCGGTGCTCCACTTCGCCACCCACGCCGTCGCCGACGAGCGGGACCCCGAGCACGCCGCGGTGGTGCTCGCCCCGGGGAGCCCGGCGGAGGACGGCCGGCTCGAACCTCAGGAGATCGGCCGGCTCCGCCTCGGGGGAAAGACGGTGGTGCTGGCCGGATGCGAGACCTCGTCCGGGCCGGTGTTCCGCGGCGAGGGGGTGATGAGTCTCGCGCGGGCCTTCTTCGGCGCCGGAGCCTCGGCGGTGGTGGGCACCCTGGACCGGGCGCGGGACGACGAGGCCAGCGTCTTCTTCTCCGCGCTCTACCGGGCGCTGGGCCGCGGGGCCAGCATCGGGGACGCGGTGGTGGCGGCGAAGCGCGAGGGCATCCGTCGTGGCGCACCGCCCGCGGCCTGGTCCAACGTGGTGCTGCTCGGGGACGCCGAGGCTCGGCCGCGGGCGCGCGAGACACCGGGCTTGCTGCCGCTCCTCCTCACCGGCGTCGTCCTGGCGTTCGCCGGGCTGAAGGCGGGCCGGTGGCGGCGGCGCACCGCTCGGGCGGTGGAATCGCCGCCGGACCCCGACGGACCGCGGACCGGCCGGTGAACCCTGGTGCGATTCCCGGCGATGGTTCGCCTCCTGGACGGCTCCCCACCGGCGTGGTGGTCGTCCGCGCCGGTTCCGGGGATGAGCCGCTGGTGGCGGGGTGGTCGACGCCGCCCGTAGGGGACGTCTCGCCCGGGACTGGACGCGCCGCCGGCGACGGCGCCATCCCCCGGTGAGGGAAAACAGGCCAGTCGAGCGTTCATGGAGCGACGCGGGGACGTGGCGTCGCTTCCGCTGGCCAGGAGAGCCCTTCCGGGGGGGAGGAAGCGACGTCACGTGCCCCGGGGGCCACCGTGGGTTGAAGTCGCCGGCCGGCCGCCTTAAAGCTCTGGTATGTCCGTGAACATCCAGCTCGAGTGGACCCCCAACCCGAGCACCCTCAAGTATGTGGTGGACCGTACCCTGGTCCCCCGCGGCGCCCTGAACTTCACCAGTCCCGAGGCCGCATCGGCCCGGTCCCCGCTGGCCTCCAAGCTCATGGGCATCGAGGGCGTGAGCGGGGTGATGCTGGGCAGCAACTTCGTCACCGTCACCAAGGGTGAGTCGGGCGAGTGGGATGCGCTCAACGATGCGGTGATGGCGACGCTGGACGCCCACCTCGGCGCGAACGAGCCCGTCGTTGCTCCCGGCGCGATCGAGGAGCTGGGCTCGACGGCGACCGGCACCGAGGTGGAGGAGCGGATCCGGCAGATCCTCGACCTCGAGATCCGCCCTGCGGTCATGCAGGACGGCGGGGACATCACCCTGGACCGGTTCGAGAACGGGGTCGTCTACCTGCACATGCGGGGCTCGTGCTCCGGCTGCCCGTCGTCCACCATGACCCTGAAGATGGGCATCGAGAACCGCCTCCGCGAGGTGGTGCCCGAGGTGGTCGAGGTCGTCCCGGTCTAGCGGGCCCCGGCGCGGCCCAGGGCGGGCCTCGGGTCCGGGCCCACACGAACGTCTTGAGACGCCAGGTCAAAGCGGCCGAGGTCCGGCGCGAGCTCCTTCCCGACCAGTCGCCCCAGCTGCTGCGCGAGCTGCACCTCCTCACCCGCGACGGGGACCTGAACGCCGACGCGCTCCGGAAGCTGAAGCAGGTGAACCACCTGGTGGGCCTGCTCCGTCCGGCGCTGGATGACGTGTTCGCCCGGTTCGGGCGGCCGCTGGTCGTCGACGCGGGGAGCGGCAACGCCTACCTCGGATTCGTCCTCTACGAGCTGTTCTTCAAGGGGCAGGACAAGGGAGAGCTCCTGTCAATCGAGGCCCGGCCCGAGCTGACGGTCCGCGGCGAGGACCGCGTCCGGCGGCTCGGCTTCTCGCGGATGCGCTTCCTGACCGCGCCGCTCGCCTCGGCGCCGTGGCCGGAGCGCTTCCATCTGTTGACCGCGCTGCACGCCTGTGACACCGCGACCGACGACGCGCTCGCGGCGGCCATCCGGCACGGGGTCGATCACGTGGCGGTGGTCCCCTGTTGCCAGGCCGAGGTGGCCCGCCAGCTGCGGGAGCGACCGCCGCCCTCCGTGGCGGTGGCCGCGCTGGCCGAGCATCCGTGGCACCGGCGCGAGTTCGGCTCTCACCTGACCAACGTCATCCGCGCGCTGGTGCTCGAGGCGCACGGCTACTCGGTGACGGTGACCGAGCTCACCGGGTGGGAGCACTCGATGAAGAACGAGCTCATCCTGGGACGGAAGGTGCGAGGGGAGTGGCGCGAGGCGCAGCGGCGGCTCGACGCGCTGCTCGCGGACACCGGCGTTCGTCCGGCGCTGGTGCGCACGCTGGAGAGCGCGTGAGCGACGACCGCAGGACGCTGGATCCGCCGGACTGGGAAGAGGCCCGCTCGGTGGGTCACCGGATGGTCGACGCCTTCGTGGACGGTCTGCGGGAGGTGCGCCAGGCGCGGGCGTGGACGCCGGTGCCGCCCGAGGTGGAGGAGCGCTTCCGGGCCCCGCCGCCGCGCGAGGGCCTGGGGATCGACGCGGTGTGGGCGGAGCTGCAGCGCTCGGTGCTCCCGTACCGGCTGGGAAACGTGCATCCGCGGTTCTGGGCCCGGGTGATGGGCACCGGAACGGCCACCGGCGCGCTGGCGGGGCTCGCCGGGGCGGCGATGAACAACAACCTCTCCGGCCTGGAGAGCTCGGCGGTGCACGTCGAGGCGCAGGTCGTCGACTGGCTGAAGGAGCTGATGGGCTTTCCGCCGTCGGCGAGTGGACTGCTGACCAGCGGCTGCAGCCTGGCGAACCTCATCGGGCTACAAGTGGCCCGCGACGTCGGCGGCGGGGAGGCGGTGAAGGCCGAGGGGCTCCAGTCCGTGCCCGGGCGCCTGGTCGGGTACGCGTCCGAGGAGGCGCACAGCTCGGTGGCGCGGGCCTTCACCGTGCTGGGGCTGGGGAACGCTTCGCTCCGGCGCATCGCGGTGGACGCCGGATTCCGGATGGACCTGGAGGCGCTGGAGCGGGCCATCGACGCGGATCTCCGGGCGGGGCACCGGCCCTTCTGCGTGGTGGGCAGCGCGGGGACGGTGAACACCGGCGCCACCGACCCGCTCCAGCCGCTGGCCGAGCTGGCACGCGCGCGGGGGCTGGTGTTCCACGTCGACGCGGCGTTCGGGGCATGGGCGAAGCTGTCACCTCGGCTCGCGGCCCAGATGCGCGGGCTGGAGCGCGCGGACTCGATCGCCTTCGACCTGCACAAGTGGGGCGGGGTGCCGTACGGCGTGGGCTGCGTGCTGGTGCGGGATGCCGAGGCGCACCGGCGGACCTTCCAGGCCTCGGCGGCCTACCTGACGCCGCATCCGCGGGGCGTCTCGGCGGTGGAGTACGCCGGTCACGAGCTGGGACCCGAGCTGAGCCGGCCCTTCCGGGCGCTGGGGCCGTGGATGGCCTTCCAGGAGCATGGTCTCGACCGGCTGCGGGCGGTGGTGGAGAAGAACGTCGAGCAGGCGGCGGGGGTGGCGGCGCGGGTCCTCCGCGAGCCTGAGCTGGAGCTGACCGCGCCCGTGCCGCTGAACGTGGTGACGTTCCGCTACCGCGGGCTGGGGCTGGGACTGTCCGAGGCGCAGCTCGACGCGCTCAACACCGAGGTGGTGATGCGCATCCAGGAATCGGGCGTCGCGGTGCCCTCGACGACGCGGCTGCAGGGTCGGACGGTGATCCGGCTGGCCATCGTGAACCATCGGAGCCTGGACGACGATTTCGACCTGCTGGTGGATGCGGTGCTCGAGGCCGGACGGGCGGTGGCGGCGGAGCTCCGGCCGTAGTCTCGCATTCGTCCGCGCCACGGCGCCTCGCTACCCGTACGCCTCGCGCTTGATCCGCGCCGGCGTGAAGCCGACCGCCTGCAGGTTCGCCACCGTCGACTCCAGGAAGCGGGGCGTGGGCGCGGTGCCCTCCTCGAGGGCCTTCTTCCGGTCCCACGAGGCGATGGCCGGGCCACAGAGGTAGGCGATGGCGGTGCCGGTGTCCGGGACGAGCTCGCGGAGCATCGGCGCCGTCACCCGGCCCTGGCGCACGTCGCCGGGAAGGCCAGAGATGTCGCTCTGCCGGGTGAGCGTGTGGACCAGCGTCAGCCGCTCGGGGAACTCGGCGGCGAGCCGCTGGAGCCCTTCGCGAAAGATGATGTCCTTCCAGGTCTTGTTGGTGTCGATGAAGGTGTGCCGGAGGCTGGGGTGGCTCCGGAGCGCGTCCTTCACGATGCTGTAGTTGGGAACCACCCCGGAGCCGGCCACTAGGTGGACGATGTGATCGGTGCGCTGCTCGATGTCCGGCGGCAAGGTGTAGGGGCCGGTGAAGCCGACCACCGGGAACCGGGTGCCCACCGGCGTGCCGTGGACCAGCAGTGGCGAGAGCAGCGGGGCGTGGAGGTCTCCCGACCGATACGGTTCCTCCTTGATGGTGATGGCCAGCGGCTCGTGGGGCGCCGAGGCCATCGAGTAGGCCCGGACCAGCTCCTTCTTGCCGCCCTTGAGGTGCTCGACGTAGGCCACCTGACCGGCGATGACCGCGAAGAAATGTGGGTCGATGGTGAGGAACTGCCCGGCGCGGTAGGGAGGAATCTCGGGTCCATCGAGGACCAGGGTCACGGTGTCCGCGGTCTCGCGGATGACCTCGGTGACCACGACCTCGAAGGTCCTGGGCTTGATGCGTTCGGGCGGCACGGGTGGATGTTCGCATAACGGAGCGGGCGCCAATGGGCCAGCCGGGTGACGTGGAGCGGGTGTTCGTCCAGTGCCTGCCCGGGCTCGAGGAGGTGCTGGCCTCGGAGGCGGCCTCGCTGGGGCGGGTCCGACCCGTCGTCGGCGGGCTGGAGCTGGAGGGAGCGCCGGGGGTCCACGCCGATGCGGTCCTCGTCCTCCGGGTTGCCGAGCGCGTCCTGCTCCGGTTGCTGGAGTTTCGCGCCCGGCGCTGGGAGGCGGTCGAGGCAGCGCTCCGGGCGGCGGTCCTCGATGACGTCGTCGAAGCGGGGGGGCCGGTCGTCCTGGAGACGTCGATCCGGATGGCCGGGGCGCCGGCGCCGGGGGGACTCGCGCGGCTCCTCGCCCGGCTGTGGCATCGGCCGGTGGAGCAGGACCGCGGTGGCGACCGCGCGGGAGAGGCGACCCGGCTGGTGCTCCGGGTGGCGGAGGGGACTGCGTCGCTCTCCGCGGACGTGGGTGGCGCGCCGCTCCACCGTCGCGGGTGGCGCCAGGAGCTGTCGCGGGCCCCCTTGCGTGAGACGCTCGCCGCGGGTGTGCTGGCGCTGTCGGGGCACGCGCCGGAGCGTGCGCTGTGGGACCCGGTCTGCGGGTCCGGCACGCTGATCATCGAGGGGGCGCTCGTCGGCCGTTCGGTGGCTCCGGGGCTCGGCCGGAGCTTCACCGCGGAGGCCTGGCCGTCCGCGGCGCGCGCGGACTGGGCGCTGCGGCGGGAACGGCTTCGCGCGTCGGTGCGGTCGCACGCGCCGGCACCCATCGTCGGAAGTGATCTGAATGCAGGCGCGCTGGGGACGGCGCGACGCAATGCGCGGCGTGCCGGCGTGCTGGACGACCTCCGTCTCGAGCGGCTCGACGTGGCTCGGGCTACACCGGGGCCGCTCCTGCCGGGGCTGATGGTCGGGAATCTTCCGTATGGGCTGCGGGTGGGTGCCCGCGAGGGGCTCGAGGCCTTCGATGCAGGGCTGGGGAGGACACTCACCGGCCCGTTCCGGGCCTGGCGCCGGGGGCTGCTCGTGGACGACCCAGCCCGCCTCGTGCGCGCCGGTGGCCGACCGCCCGACCGCGTTCACCGCCTGGTCAACGGCGGTATCCCCGTCGTTCTCGGGACGTGGGAGCCGGACGGCAGAGGTGTTTGACACCTCGGCCGACACCTCGGCCGGGCACCTCGGTTCGGACGGAGGGTCCAGGCTCGCGGACGGGGGGCGCTGGATCAGTCGAGAGCGGAGGCGGGCGCGGGCACGCCGCCCGCCCCCGCGCGCCACGGACTCCAGGCGAGGAGCAGGTTGCCGACCGCGATGTCCGACTTGCGCGGCGGGATGGTGAACTCCACCACCGCCAGGGCATCGGACGCCGCCGCCGCCTGGAGCTTCTCCGTCTCCTCCTGGAACTCCGCCTCGGCATCGGCGAGCTGCTTCCTCGCCGTCTCCAGTTGCTGCGTCGCCGTGCCCACGTCCTGACGCTCCTTCACCGTGCGGCTCCCGCTCCGGAGCGCCGTCCGTGCCCGGTTGAGGGTGGTCACGCTGACGGCCTTGCGGCCGAGAAAGGCGCCGAGCAAGGTCGTGCCGACCGTCACCACGGTGTCCAGCGTCTGGCCCGAGGCCTGGGCCTGCTGGTCCGCCAGCGTCTTCTGCGCCCGTTGCACGGCGGTCTGGAGCGTCTGCAGCTTGGGGGCCCAGCGTTTGCGGAGGGAGTCGACGTCCGCGTCGCGTTGCTCCCGGCCGGAGTGGACCAGGCGAGCCTTGAACACGGCCAGCGATTCGCCCGGCGTCGACACCTCGTCCAGCGCGTCGCACCGGAACAGCTTCAGCGGTCGAGACTGGTAGAGCGCGGCGGCGAGCGACCTCTTCCACTCCGACCAGGCGCCCGCATTGGTGACCGCGGCCGGAGCCTCCTCGAACGTGGCTCCGTCGGAGGGCGCGCTTCCCACCCGCGAACCGGCGTCTCCGGGAAGCTCCTGCGCCTCCTCCCACCGGACCTGGGTTCCGTCGACCGGAGCGAGCAGCGCCACGGACTCCCAGGCGTCCACCGCGGACTTCTTGTCCACGTAGTGCAGCCGCGCCTGGCCGAGGACTGCCGGCCGATAGCTCAACGCGCCCGAGCCGGGGGCGGCCGGGAGGAACGCCTCGGACACCCCGGGGGGAAGCACGGGCCTGCGTGCGCCGCCGCTCACTCCGGCTCGTCCTGGTTTCTCCGGAGCGGTCGCCGGGGCTTCGGCCGTCGCCGTGTTGCCCCGCTGTCCCGCGAGCATCTTGATCTGCTCCTTGTCGAGCGGACCTCGGAGGTACGAGAGCGTCCAGCGCGTCTGGAACAGCTCGGGCACGTCCTCGTGCACGTCGTTCAGCAGGAACACCCGTGAGCCGAGCTCGGAGAGTAGCCGATCCATTTCCTGCCGATTGAAGGCGTGGCTCGCCGCGTCCATCGCGCCCTGGAGGCCGTCCAGAACCCGCAGCTTGTCTCGCTCGGTCTGCAGCCGCCCGATGAACCAGGTCCCAGCGTTGGCCAGACCCTTGTAGTCGAGGTCCACGGGGTTCTGCGTGGCGAGCAGCACGCCCAGCCCGAACGCTCGCGCCTGCTTGAGGAGGGTGAGCATCGGCAGCTTGGAGGGCGGCGCGGCGCTCGGCGGGAAGTAGCCGAAGATCTCGTCCATGTAGAGCAGAGCCCGGAGCGAGCTGGTGCCAGACTGGGTGCGCATCCACGCCAGCACCTCGCTCAGGAGCGTGGTGACGAAGAACATCCGCTGCGCGTCCGAGAGGTGGGCGATGGAGAGCACCGCGATGCGCGGTTTGCCGGTCGGCGTCCAGAGCAGCTTCTGGATGTCGAGCGGCTCCCCGTCGGCCCAGGCAGCGGCCCCCGGCGAGGCGAGCACGTTGTTCAGTGCCAGGGCGAGCCCGGCGCGGTCCTTGGCCGGGTAGAACGACTCGAGGTCGAGCACGCCCACCTTGTCGAAGGGAGGCCGCTGGACGCCCTGGATGAGCCCCGCGAGGTCCAGGTCATGTCCAGCGGACCATGCCCGCTGCACCAGCTGGGAGAGGAGGATGTGCTCACGGCCCTGCATCGGGTCCGAGTCGATGCCTGCCAGCGCCAGCAGGCCGGAGACTGCTCCCTGGACCCGGGCCCGGAGCGCCTCGTCGTCCTCGAGCACCACCTGGGGTGGTGCAGTGAACGCCCGCAGGAGCGCGAGTGGTCGACCCGCCCTGCTCGCCGGGGTGTAGATGGCGACCTCGCAGGACTCGCGGAAGCGGGCGATGCGCGCGCCGTCCTGCTCCCAGTCCCCGAGACCTTGCTTCCAGGTGGCAGCGGTCTTCTCCGCGAGCTGCTGGGGAGACAGGCCCTGCTTGGTGGCCTCGTCCGGGTCCACCCAGGGGAGGAAGTCCGCCGGCGCCAGCGAGGGGAAGGTCAGGGCCAGGTTCGCCAGGTCCCCCTTCGGATCGATGGCCAGGGCGGGGATGCCATCGATGGCGGCTTCCTCGAGAAGGCCAATGCAGAGGCCGGTCTTGCCGCTACCGGTCATCCCGACGCAGACCCCATGGGTGGTCAGGTCCCTGGCGTCGTAGAGCAGGAGCTCGCGTTGCGTCTTCCGGGTCTTCGGATCCCAGCGTCGCCCCAGGTAGAAGACCCCCAGCTTCTCGTAATCCTGCATCGGACCTCCTCGGTGTCGACAGCGGGCGCACTCCAGTGCAGGCCCGGGGGTCGGAGCAATGGTAAGGAGCGGCCATGGCCACCGAACAAGCGCTGAAGCACTTTGCCAGCCACCGCGACGCCTACCTCGACGATCTCAGGAAGCTGGTCCGTATCCCCTCGGTGTCGTTTCCGGGGTTCGACCCGGGAAAGGTCCGGGCGAGCGCCGAGGCCACGGCCAGCCTGCTGCGCGAGCGTGGCTTCGCGAACGTCAAGCTGCTCGAGGTGGAGGGTGCGCACCCGTACGTCTTCGGCGAGATCCTCGAGGCTCCAGGCAAGCCGACGCTGCTGCTCTACGCCCACCACGACGTTCAGCCGGCGGGCGACGAGGAGGCGTGGGCCAGCCCGCCCTTCGAGCCGACCGAGCGAAAGGGCCCACCCGACGACAGCCGGCGGCTCTACGGGCGCGGCGCGGCGGACGACAAGGCGGGCATCGTGGTCCACACCTCCGCGGTGGAATCGTGGCGGAAGGGCGGGGGCGGACTGCCGCTCAACGTGAAGATCGTCGTGGAGGGAGAGGAGGAGGTCGGGTCGGGACACCTCACCGCCTTTCTGAAGAAGAACGCGAAGCTGCTCAAGGCGGACGCCATCGTCCTCACCGACACGAGCAACTTCGAGACCGGGCTGCCCTCCATCACCACTGCACTCCGCGGCATCGTGGTGGTCAGCGTCGAGGTCCGAGCGCTGAAGCAGTCGGTGCACTCGGGAATGTGGGGCGGCCCGGTGCCGGACCCGGTGATGGGGTTGTGCCGGATGCTGGCCTCGCTCACCAACCCCGATGGCTCGATCGCCATCCCCGGCATCCTGGAGCAGGTGAAGCCTCTGACCGAGAGCGAGCGGAAGAGCATTGCCGCGCTTCCCGGTGACGAGGCGCACTTCCGCAAGCAGGTGGGCCTGTTGCCCGGGGTGGAGCTGCTCGGGCACGGGATGCACCCCTGGGAGATGAACTGGCGACATCCGTCCATCGCCATCAACGCTTTTCAGGCCAGCAGCCGGAAGGATGCTCGAAACATCATCTGCGACTCGGCCTGGGCGCGGCTCGGGGTGCGGCTCGTGCCCAACCTCGACCCGAAGGACGTTCAGAAGCGCCTCACGGAGGCGCTGAAGAAGGTTGCGCCTTGGGGACTCGAGGTCGAGGTGCACGCCGACGATGCCGCCGGCTGGTGGTACACCGACTCGAGCCATCCGGCGTTCCAGGCGGCATTCCGGGCGCTGAAGAAGGGCTACGGGGCCGACCCGGTCACGATCGGTTGTGGGGGCAGCATTCCCTTTGTCGAGCCGTTCGCCCGCGAGCTGGGCGGCGTGCCGGCGCTGCTCATCGGCGTGGAGGACCCCTACACCAACGCCCATTCCGAGAATGAGAGCTTGCACCTCGGGGACTGGGAAAAGGCCGTGAGGAGCGCCATCCATCTCTACGACGAGATCGGCGGCGCCCTGTCGTAGGGGTGTCAAACACCTCTGTCCGCTGCCCCGGGGCCCGCGTTGGCGCGATCCCTGCTTGAGCCCTCCAGAAAGAGGGGGGTTCAACATTGGGCTGGCCAATTCGAATGTTCGTTCCGGGGGATGTCTATCTCGCCACCCTACGCTGCCTTCACGGCCGCTACCTGCTCCGTCCGTCGGAGCAGACGAACGAAGTCCTAGGCGGTGTACTGGCAAGGGCGGCCCGGCTGACCGGGGTCGAGGTCTTCGCCTTCGCGTTCGCCTCCAACCATGTGCACCTTCTGGTTCGAGCTCCTCGCGGGAACCTTCCTCGCTTCATGCAGCACCTGTCGGCCAACATCTCGAAGAAGGTCGGTTTCCTCACGGGCTGGCGCGGGCCCTTCTGGGAGCGAAGGTACTCGGCGCAGCCGGTTCTGGACGAAGCGGCGCTCCTCGACCGGCTCCGGTATGTCCTGGCGCACGGCCCGAAGGAGGGACTCGTCCGGAAATGTTCGGAATGGCCAGGGCTGAGCTGTCTCAAACCCTTGCTCGATCGCAAGCCCCGGAAGTTCCGCTGGTACGACTGGACCCGTCGGTCGAGTAGTCGCGACCTCAGGAAGAAGTCCCGATTCGACGATTGCTGGGCCGAGCCCGAGGAACTGGTGCTCACGCCTCTACCGATCGCCGCGCTACGCACCCGAGGCGCAGTCGGACGCTTCCTCCGGCGAACGACGGACTCCATCGAGAGGGAGGCAGCTGGCATGTACCAGCGTGTGCTCGGCGTGGACGGAGTATTGCGGCAGGACCCACAGCACAGGCCCGCTCGTCTAGAGCGCAAACCGCGTCCGCTCTGCCACACGACGATTCCGGCACTTCGGGAGGAGTTTCGAGAACGCTATCGCGGCTTCGTCGCTGCATTCCGCGAGGCTTCCCGGCGCTGGAAGGCAGGCGACTTCCACGCGCAGTTCCCCGAGCGAGCTTTCCGCCCTTTCATTTGGCCCACGTCGCCCCCCGTCGAACTCGCAGCCTGAGGGGGTCAACCCGAGTGCGAATGGATGGGCCCGCGGCGTAGCCGCAAGCTCTGTGCGTCGGTTCCGTTGAAGCGGGCCTGGATCTCCGAGAGGATCGAGAGCGCGATCTCCTCCGGTTGCTCGGCTCCGAGGTTTAGCCCTACCGGGCTGTAGACAGTCGCTCGTTGCTCATCGGTTGGCGAGAAGCCGCCTTCGCGCAGCTCGTCGAGGAGCCGCTCCGTTCGTGCGCGCGGACCGAGCACGCCCACATAGGAGCAGCCGGATTCGAGCGCAAATCGCAAGTATCCTCGGTCGTGCCCGAGGTTGTGCGTCATCACTACGATGGCGGAACCAGGCTCGAGTGCGAGCTTCTCGGCGATCGCGGCAGGACCGGCCGTGAGCTGGACGTTGGCCTCGCGGAAGAGCTCCGCCGGAACACCGGCAGAGGTGTTTGACACCACCGTGACGTGGAAGCCGACTGTCGCGGCCAGCCGAACCAGCGGAACCGCGTCCTGGCCCGTGCCGAACACCACCAGGGACCGGGGTGGCCGGATGACCTCCAGCAGCACCTCGACCGCCCCCTCCTCGGTTTCGATCCGGCCGACCCGGGTCGTTCCCGCGCCGAGCGCCGCCTCCGCCGCTGCCAGAATCCGATCGCGCGCCGGGCCGGCCGGCAGATCGGACCGGGTCCACCCTGCATCCTTCAGCACTCGCTGCCCCACACGGGCCCCCGCCTCGTCGCGGAACACCGTCGCCATCACCCCCGTCCGGCGCGCGGCGAGACATCCCGCGATGAACTCGATCGGGTGAATCTCGCCTCCCGTGGTGAGCCGCTCCAGAAGCACCTCCACCCGTCCGTTGCACCCCAGACCGAACGTCCAGGTGTCCTCGTCGTCCGCCGACGTCGAGTCGTAGGTGACGACCACCGGCCCCTCACGGGTACGCCACCACGCCTTCTGCAGCACGTCGCGCTCCAGACAGCCCCCGCTGATCCCGCCCGCGACCCAGCGCTCGGCCGAAAGGAGCAGCCGCGCCCCTGGCCGTCGGTAGGTCGAGCCACTGGTCGCGACCACCGTGGCCAGCACGACCGGCTGCCCGCCCCCCCGGAACTCGCTCCAGCCCCGCACGATGTCCTGCAGCTCTCTCACGTCCCGGCCGCCCCCAGCGCCAGCCAGCCGCCCCATCCCAGAAGGCCCACGCCGCAGAACCGCCCCAGCATCACCGCCGCGGACGGCGGAGCGACCCGCTCGAGGACCAGAAACCCGGTGAGCAGGACCATCGCCACCACGTTCATCGCTCCGACCACCAGAAGTGTCAGCATCAGCGCTCCGCAGGACAGCGCCGAGACCACCCCGTGCCGGAGCCCGGCGCGAACCGGGTGGACCGCACCCGCCCCGACCTCCCGGGACGGGCTCCGGCAAGGCTCCAGGCAGACCCTCTTCCAGGGCGAAAGTTGCACCAGCGCGGCGGCCGCCAGGTGCAACGCCAGGCCCATCCGAGCCCGGTCGGCCCGGCGAGACCCACCAGGAGCGCCCAGGCCGGACGCCACCCGGAGGGTGCGATGGGGCAGAGGGCGGTCATCCTTACTCGGCGACTCCCTTCTCCCTGAGGATCCGCCAAACCTTCTCCGGGGTGATCGGGATGTCGATATGTCTGACACCCAGGTGGGCGAGGGCGTCCACCACCGCGTTGGCGATGGCTGGAGGCGCGCCCACCGTGGCCGACTCGCCCACCCCCTTGGCGCCAAAGGGGTGGTGCGGCGAGGGTGTCACCGTCTTGTCCGTCTCCCAGGCCGGCGTCTCCATCGCCGTGGGCACCAGGTAATCCATGAAGCTCCCGCCCTGGATGTTCCCGTTCTCGTCGTAGCTGATCTCCTCCAGCAGGGCCGGGGCCATCCCCATCGTCAGCCCGCCGTGGATCTGCCCGTCGACGATCATCGGGTTGATGATGTTCCCGCAGTCGTCCACCGCGACGAACCGCCGGATCTTCACCATCCCCGTCCCCCGGTCGATGTCCACCACGCAGATGTAGCTGCCGAACGGGAAGGTGAGGTTGGGCGGGTCGTAGTAGTCCACCGCCTCCAGCCCGGCCTCCATCCCCTGCGGGTGGTTGGTGTACGCGGCAAAGGCGATCTCCTGGATGGTCTTCGAGCGCTGCGGCGCGCCCCGCACCGAGAACTTCCCCGTCTCCCACACCAGGTCGTCCTCCGAGACCTCGAGCAGGTGCGCGGCGATCTTCTTCGCCTTCTCCCGCACCTTGCGCGCCGCCATCGCCCCCGCCGCGCCGGCCGTCGGCGTGGAGCGACTGGCGTACGTCCCCAGCCCGTAGGGAGCGGTGTCGGTGTCGCCCTCCTCCACCTGCACCGCCGAGGCGGGGATGCCCAGCTCCTCGGCGATGATCTGCGCGTACGTCGTCTCGTGCCCCTGGCCCTGCGACTTGGTCCCGAACCGGGCGATGGCCTTCCCGGTGGGGTGCACCCGGAGCTCGCAGCGAGTCGAACATCTTGATGCCCAGGATGTCGAAGGTCTTCGACGGACCGGCGCCGACGATCTCGGTGAAGCTGGAGATCCCGATGCCCATCAGCTCGCCTCGGGCCCGCTTCTCCGCCTGCTCCTTGCGGAGCGCGGCGTAGCCGATCTTCTCCATCGCCAGCTGCAGCGCGCGCGGGTAGTCGCCGCTGTCGTACTCCCAGCCCAGCGCCGACTTGTAGGGGAACTTCTCCTTGGGGATGAAGTTCTTCATCCTCAGCTCGGCCGGGTCCATCTTGAGCTGCTGGGCGAGCACGTCGGCCATCCGCTCGATGGCGTGCACCGCCTCCGTCACCCGGAACGAGCAGCGGTAGGCCACTCCTCCGGGTGGCTTGTTGGTGTACACCCCGTCCACCTCCACGAAGGCCTTCTTCACGTCGTACGAGCCGGTGCAGATGGAGAACAGCCCAGCCGGGAACTTCGACGGGTTGGCTGCCGCATCGGCGTAGCCGTGGTCGGCCAGGGTCTTCATCCGGAGCGCGGTGATGGTCCCGTCCTTCTTCGCCGCCAGCTCGGCGGTGATGTGGTAGTCGCGGGCGAACGAGTCGGCCTGCAGGTTCTCCATCCGGTCCTCGATCCACTTCACCGGCTTGCCGATCACCACCGAGGCGGCGACGGCGATCACGTAACCCGGATACACCGGGACCTTCCCCCCGAAGCCGCCGCCGATGTCGGGGGAGATGATCCGGATCCGCTCCTCGGACAGACCGACGTGGCCGGCGACCAGGGCGAACACCGTGCGGATCACGTGCGGCGCCTGGGTGGTCATGTAGACCGTGAGCTTCCCGTTCACCCGATCGAAGTCGGCGACGCAGCCGCAGGTCTCGATGGAGGCGACGTGGATCCGCGGGATGTAGAGGTCCTGCTTCACCACCACCTCCGCTTCCGCGAAGGCCTTCTCGGTTCCGGCCCGATCTCCCGCCTCCCAGTGGAAGATGCGGTTGTCCTTCTTGTCCTTCTTGTCGGTGCGGAGGACCGGGGCGTTCGGCTCCAGGGCCTTGAACGGGTCCACCACCACCGGGAGCGGCTCGTACTCCACCTCCACCGCGTCCACCCCGTCGGCGGCGGCGTAGCGGCTGGTGGCGATGACCGCCGCCACCTCCTGCGCCTGGTACATCACCTTCTCGGTGGGGAGGACCATCTGCGTGTCCGACATCAGGGTCGGCATCCAGTGGAGGTTGTACTTGGCCAGCGTCTCGCCGGTGATGACCGCCAGCACGCCGGGGACCTTCATCGCCTTCTCGGTGTTGATCGACTTGATCTTCGCGTGGGCGAACGGGCTCCGGACGATGTCCATCCACAGCATGTCCGGCAGCACGATGTCGTCGACGTAGTTTCCCTTGCCCCGGATGAAGCGCGGATCCTCCTTGCGCTTCATCGAGTGGCCCATGCCGCCTACTGCCGGAGTGGTCTTGGGCTGCATGGCGTGCCTCCTAGCGCAGCCGCTCGGCCGCGTACTGGACTGCCTTGACGATGTTCACGTAGCCCGTGCAACGGCAGAGATTCCCGGAGATGGCCTCCCGGATCTCTGCCTCGGTGGGGTTCTTGTTCCGGGCCAGGAGCGCGCAGCTGGTCATCATCATCCCCGGGGTGCAGTAGCCGCATTGCAGTCCGTGCTTCTCCCAGAAGCCTTCTTGAAGTGGGTGCAGCTTCCCGTCCTTCTCCAGGCCCTCGACGGTGGAGATCTGTCGCCCGTCCGCCTGGACTGCCAGCACGGTGCACGACTTCACCGGCTGCCCGTCGAGGAGCACCGTGCACGCGCCGCAGTGGGTGGTGTCGCAGCCGATGTGCGTACCGGTCAGCCGGAGCTGATCCCGCAGCAGGTGCACCAGGAGCAGCCGGGACTCCACTTGCGCGTCGTGCGCCGTCCCGTTCACCGTGACCCGGATGGTGTGCATCGCCATGGCTACCGCCCTCCCGCGCGCTCGACCGCCAGCTTCAGCGCGCGCCCGGTGAGGACCCGCGCCATGTCCCGCTTGTATTCCACCGATCCGCGGCGGTCGGCGCTCGGCGATGCCGCCTTGGAGGCGCGCTGCGCCGCCTCGGCCAGCGTCGCCGCATCCGGCCGCTTGCCGATCAGCAGCTTCTCCGCCTCGCCCGCCTTGATGGGCGTGGGGCCGACGTTGGTCAGCGCGATCCCCGCCCGCTCGATCGCCCCTTTCGCGTCCAGCGTCACCTGGGCCGCGGCGGCGGCCGTGGCGTAGTCCCCCACCTTCCGCTCCAGCTTCACGTATGCGCCGCCCGAGCGGGGCGGCGGAACGGGGATGCGGATCTCGGTGAGCACCTCGTCGATACGTAACGCGGTCCGGAAGAGCCCGAGGAAGAACTGGTCCACGGGGATCAGCCGCTCGCCCTTGGGCCCGGTGGCCACCACCTGCGCGCCGAGCGCGAGCATGGTGGCCGGGTGATCGTTCCCTGGATCGCCGTGGGCCAGGTTCCCGCCGACGGTGGCCATGTTTCGTACCAGCGGGTCGGCGATCACCTTCGCGGTGTCGAGGAGGATGGGGTACCGGGTCCGGACCAGCTCGGAGTGCTCCAGGGCCGACTCGCGGGTCCGCCCGCCGATCCGGAGCATTCCGCCGTCCTCGCGGATGTACTCCAGGCCGGGAATGCGACCGATGTCGATCAGGTGTCCCGCCTGTCCCAGGCGCAGCTTGAGGAGGGGTAGCAGGCTCTGTCCCCCGGAGAGCACCTTCGCCTCCTCTCCGTACTTGGAGAGCAGCGCCAGCGCCTCGGGCAACGAGCCCGGTGCGTGGTAGTCGAACGACGCAGGAATCATGGTCCCTCCTCGGGCCTACGACGACCGGTGCAGCAAGAAGTAGAGAATCGCGACCAAGACCACCAGCGCCATCGCCCAGAAGCCGGGCTGACGCACCCACCGGGCCGCCGAGCGCCGAGCCACCCGCGCTCCGAGCGCCGCCGCGTCCAGCGCCTCCGGAGCCGCGGGGGGAATCGATCGACCCGGAGCCGTCGCCGACGGGCCCGGGCTCGCAGCTCCCAAGGCGGAGGCGGGCGCGGGAGCCGCTCGCATCGCCCCGCCTGCAGCGCCATCGCCGGAGGCGGGCGCGGGGGCCGCTCGCATCACCCCCTCCGCAGCGCCATCGCCGGAGGCCGGCGCCCCGGTCGACTCCAGCTCGGCGCGCATCCGCTCGGAGAAGATCTGGAACATCTCGTCGCTGACGTCCTGGATCATTCCCCGACCCATCTGGGCGAGGATGCCGGTGACGTTCACCAGCGAGACCGCGGTGACCTCCGCTCCCCCGCCGGGGAGCGCCTTCACGCTGCTGGTCAGCCGGAGGTCCGCGCCTCCCTTGCCCCGCACGTCCTGCCCGGTGGCGAGCAGCTCGGCGGTGCGGGCGGCGGGGTCGAGGCGCTCGAAGACCACCTTCCCCTTGTAGGTCGAGGACACCGGACCGACCTTGATGGTCATCGTCCCGGTGGAGGTCCGCTCGTCGAGCCGCTCGCCGATCGCCGCTCCCGGCAGGCACCGCGCCACGCGCGGGAGGTCGACCAGGAAGCTCCACACCGCCTCGGGTGCGGCCTTGACGACGAAGGTCTTGGAGATCTCCAGGGCCATCTCTCGGGTCCTCAGCGCGCGGCAGCCGACTGGGTGAGGTACCGCTCCGGAGCGGCCACGAACTTCTCTCGGCACCGGGGGTTGCAGAAGAAGAAGGTCCGACCGGCGTGCTCCGCCCGGTGCCGTGCGGTGGCCACCACCACCGTCATCCCGCACACCGGATCCAGCGCCTCGTCCGCCTCGGGCGCGGGAGGCGCGGCCGGTTCTGCCACCTGGGCCCTCGACAGCTGGACGATCTCCGCGAGGATGCTCAGCGCGACCTCCTCGGGAAGCCGGGCCCCGATGTCCAGTCCGGCAGGGTTCCGGATCCGGTCCAGCGGCTCGGCCGACACCCCGCGAGCGAGGAGATCCTCACGGAGCTGACCGAACCGGGTCCGGCTGGCGACCACGCCCAGGTACGCCGGCAGGAGCCGCAGCGCGGTGCTCACCGCCTCGTCGTCGTGCTCGCCCATCGTGGCCACCACCGCGAACGTCCTCGCCGCCGGGCCGCCGTCGCGCGCCAGCTCCGGGCTGTTCCAGTCCACGAAGACCCGGTCCGCCTCGGCGACCGGATGCGTGCTTGCCTCGGGGTCCACCACGTCCACCGAGTACCCCAGCCCCTTCCCCAGCTGCGCCAGCGCCCGAGCGACCGGGGAGAGGCCGAAGAGCACCAGCCGCGGTGGGGGCAGGAACGGCTCGAGGTACACGTCCACGGTTCCTCCGCTCTGACAGACCATCGGAAGGACCGTGACCCCCGGGCGCTGGTCGGCGCCGGCCTCGGGCGACAGCGAGAGCAGCCGCGGCTGAGCGTCGATCAGCGCGCGCGCCGCCTCGCGCTTCACCACCGGCTGGGTGCAGTTGCCGCCCAGCCAGCCGTGGTAGCTGCCGTCGGCGGTGATGATCGCCATGTCGCCCTGGTGGGCCGAGCTGTAGGGCTGACGCCGGACGACCATCGCCAGGACGAAGGGCTGCCGTCGCGAGGCGAGGTCCGCGGCGAGCTGGAGGAGCTCGGCTCTCATCGGCTGCCTCCGAGCTGCTCCCGGACGCGCTCCAGGTCGGCGGGCAGGTCGAGATCGGTCAGGGTCCGTGCCGGCCAGGGAACGCGGATCGCCTCGGCGGTGTGCCGCCTGACGACGGGCTTTCCGCAGCCCTCGCCCTCGAGCGCGCGAAGCTCGGGGAATAGCCGGCGATCGTAGAGGATGGGCGGTGCGTCCACGCCCTCGTAGTCGGAGACCACCAGGGGCGGAGCGTCCACCCGGTACCGCTCGACCAGCATACGGATCATTCCCGGATCGACCAGCGGCATGTCGGCCAGGAGCACCACCGCCGCCGCGCAGCGCTCCGGCACCGCGCCGATCCCGCTCCGGAGCGAGCTGTGGATCCCGTCCTGGTAGTCGGGGTTCACCACCACCTCGCAGCCCACCCCCCGGAGCTCGCCCCGGGCCCGCTCGCTCTCGTGGCCGAGGACCACCAGCACCGGATCGAGCCCGGCGTCCACGGCCGTGCCGACGGCACGTCGGAGCACGCTCTGACCGGCGAGCTCGAGGAGCATCTTGTTCCGACCCATCCGGCTCGAGGTCCCCGCTGCGAGGACCACGCCGGCGATGCTTTCACGCCGATCCACGCGGGACCTCCCGGGACAGGAGCCCAACGGCGGCCAATGAAGCTCGGGTGGCTCCGGAGTGTCAACGACGCGCGGCCGTTGGCACGTTGCGTTGGTGACGAACGGCGCCTGCCGGGGTGCTTGACCCGCGCCGCCCGCGCTCGCAATGTCCCGACGACCTCGTCTGGCGACTGTGTGACTCCTGGAGGTGACGGGATGGCGCGAATCTCCGTGAGGGTGAACGGGACGCAGCAGGCACACGAGGTCGAGCCCCGGCTGTTGCTGGTGCATTACCTGCGCGACGTGCTCGGGCTCACCGGCACCCACGTCGGGTGCGACACCAGCCAGTGCGGAAGTTGCACGGTGATGGTCGACGGCCGGACGGTGAAGTCGTGCACGATGCTCGCGGTGCAGACCGATGGCAGCGAGGTGCTCACCATCGAGGGGCTGGCCTCCGACGGAAAGCTCCATCCGGTCCAGGAGAGCTTCTGGGAGGAGCACGGGCTGCAGTGCGGCTTCTGCACCCCCGGGCTCATCCTCTCGGCCGTCGGGCTGCTCCGCGACGTCCCCCAGCCCGACGAGCACGCGATCCGCACCGGCATCGAGGGGAACCTCTGCCGCTGCACGGGCTACCACAACGTCGTCAAGGCGGTGCAGTCGGCGGCAAGGAAGCTGGCCTCGACGCCGTCCGACGCGGGGCCGGCCGGAGTCCAGGGCCGATAGGAGGATGCGCATGGCGACGGCGACGGTCGAGCGCCTGGTCGGCAAGTCCATCAGGCGGCGAGAGGACCCCCGGTTCATCACCGGACGAGGGACGTTCACCGACGACGTGAAGCTCCCCGGCACGCAGCACGCGGTCTTCGTCCGGAGCTCGCTGGCGCACGCCCGCGTCGTCAACATCGACGCCTCGCGCGCGCTGGCCCATTCCGGGGTGCGCGCGGTGTTCACCGGGAAGGACCTCGCCGACGGAGGAGTCAACCCCATCCCGGTGGGGTGGCTGCTCCCCGGCCTGAAGACCACCGATTTCCGGGCGATCGCGGTGGATCGGGTCCGCCACGTCGGTGAGGCCGTGGCGGTGGTGGTGGCCGAGTCGGCGGCGATCGCCCGGGACGCCGCGGAGCTGGTCTCGGTGGACTACCAGGAGCTCCCGGTGGTGGTGGACGCCGTCGCCGCGCTCCGGCCAGGGGCGCCGCAGGTTCACGCCAGCGCGCCGGACAACCGCTGCTTCCACTGGGAGATCGGAGACCGGGCGAGGACCGAGTCCTCGCTGCGCGGGGCGGCGAAGGTGGTCCGGACACGGCTGATCAACCAGCGGCTGATCGCCAATGCCATCGAGCCGCGGGCCTCGCTGGCGAGCTACCAGGCGGCCACCGACGAGCTGACCCTCTGGGTCACGTCGCAGAACCCGCACGTCCACCGGTTGATCATGGGCGCCTTCGTGCTCGGGCTCCCCGAGCAGCGGTTCCGGGTCATCGCCCCGGACGTCGGCGGCGGCTTCGGCTCGAAGATCTTCATCTACCCCGAGGAGGTGGCGGTGGCCTGGCTGGCCCGTCGCCTCGGCGTCCCGGTGAAGTGGACCGCCCAGCGCACCGAGAGCTTCCTCACCGATGCCCAGGGAAGGGACCACGTCTCCGAGGTGGAGATGGGGTTCGACGCGAACGGCAAGCTGGCCGGGCTCCGGGTGACGACGGTGGCCAACCTCGGCGCGTATCTCACGCTCTTCGCCCCGGCAGTCCCCACCTACCTCTACGGAACGCTGCTCAACGGCCTCTACGACATCCCCGCCATCTTCTGCGAGGTGGACGGCGTCTTCACCCACACCGTCCCGGTGGACGCGTACCGCGGCGCCGGCCGCCCCGAGGCCTGTTACCTGATCGAGCGCACCATGGACATCGCCGCCGGGGAGCTGGGCGCCGATCCTGTGGAGCTCCGCCGCAAGAACCTGATTCCCAAGGAGCGGTTCCCGTTCCAGACCCAGGTGGCCCTGACCTACGACAGCGGCAACTACGCCCCGGCGCTGGAGCGCGCGCTGCAGATGGTGGGCTACGAGCGCTTCCGGGCGGAGCAGGCCGAGGGGCGCAAGAAGGGCAGGTACCTCGGGCTCGGACTCTCCTGCTACATCGAGGCCTGCGGCATCGCGCCCTCCCAGGTGGTGGGCTCGCTCGGCGCGCAGGCCGGCCTCTACGAGAGCGGAACCGTCCGGGTGCACCCCACTGGCAAGGTGACGGTCCTCACCGGCTCGCACAGCCACGGCCAGGGACACGAGACGACCTTCTCCCAGCTGGTGGCCGACGCCCTGGGGATCCCGCTGAACGACGTGGACATCGTGCACGGGGACACCGGGCGGATCCCGTTCGGGATGGGCACCTACGGGAGCCGCAGCGGCGCGGTGGGTGGCACGGCCATCCACATGAGCCTGCAGAAGGTCATCGAGAAGGGCCGGGCTCTCGCCGCGCACCTCCTCGAGGCCGCGCCGGACGACGTGGAGTTCAAGGGCGGCCGCTTCTCGGTGAAGGGTTCCCCGGACCGCGGCAAGACATTTGCCGAGGTCAGTCTCGCGGCCTACCTCGCTCACAAGATGCCGGCGGGCATGGAGCCCGGCCTGGAGGCGACCAGCTTCTTCGATCCCTCGAACTTCACCTTCCCCTTCGGGACCCACATCGCAGTCGTCGAGGTGGACGTGGAGACCGGGCGGACGACGCTCCTCCGCTACGTCGCGGTGGACGACGTGGGCAACGTCATCAACCCGATGATCGTCGACGGCCAGCTGCACGGCGGCATCGCCCAGGGGGTCGCGCAGGCGCTGTGGGAGTGGGCCAGCTACGACGAGGCCGGGCAGCTGACCACCGGGTCGCTGATGGAATACGGTCTTCCGCGGGCCGATCAGCTGCCGAAGTTCGAGACCGACCGGACCGTGACTCCTTCACCGGTGAACCCGCTGGGGGTGAAGGGCGCGGGTGAGGCGGGGACCATCGCCGCCACCCCTGCGGTGGCCAACGCGGTCATGGACGCGCTCTCCCCGTTCGGCATCACCCACCTGGACCTCCCGCTCACTCCCCAGAAGGTCTGGAAGGCGGTGCAGGCGGCCCGCCCGGCAGGGAGGAGGTAGCGATGTACCCCGTTCCCTTCGAGTACCACCGGGCGGGCAGCGTGCAGGAGGCGGTGGAGCTCCTGGCCCGCTACGGCGAGTTTGCCAGGCTCCTCGCCGGCGGACACTCGCTGCTCCCGCTGATGAAGCTGCGGATGGCCGAGCCCAAGCACCTGGTGGACATCCGGCGCATCCCCGGTCTGTCCGGGGTGCGGGAGGAGGCCGGCGTGCTGATCATCGGAGCCGCGACTCCTCACCAGGTGCTCGAACGCTCGCCCCTCGTTCGCCAGCGCCTCCCCATCCTCTCCGAGGCCGCGGCGCAGATCGGCGATGCCCAGGTCCGGAACATGGGGACCATCGGTGGGAGCCTGGCCCACGCCGACCCGGCAGCGGATCTCCCGGCGGTGATGCTCGCGGTCGGAGCGGAGCTGGTGGCCGTGGGACCGAAGGGCAGGCGCGCGCTCCCGGTGGACGGCTTCTTCGCCAAGCTCTTCACCACCACGCTCGCGCCGGGCGAGATGCTGACCGAGGTGCGCATCCCGCTGCCGCCCGCCGGCACCGGTGGGGCATACGCCAAGTTCGCCCATCCGGCCTCGCGCTACGCGATCGTCGGGGTCGCCGCGACTCTGACCGTCGTCGCGCGGAAGATCAGCGCCGCCCGGGTGGCAATCACCGGGGTCGGGGCAAAGCCGGCGCGGGCGAGCGCCACCGAGTCGGCCCTGGTGGGCAAGACAGCCGAGGCCGGGATGGTCGCCTCGGGGGCGGAGAAGGCCGTCGAGGGGCTCGCCTTCCGCTCCGACGCGCGGATGGACCCGGACTACGCTCGGGCCCTGGTGGTGACCTTCACCCGGCGCGCCTTGGCCACGGCGCTCGAGCGGGCGGGCGGATAGACCACCCGTGCGCGAGGAGATCCAGCGCATCCAGCAGTCGATGGAGCGCGAGGGGTACGTCACCGACCGGGCAGTGGCCACCGCCGTCCACCTGGCCATCACCCTGGGCAAGCCGCTGCTGGTCGAGGGGCATCCCGGCGTGGGCAAGACGGAGATCGCCAAGGTGCTCGCCGCCATGCTGCAGGGCGACCTGATCCGCCTGCAGTGCTACGAGGGGCTCGACGCCACCACCGCTCTCTACGAGTGGAACTACCCCAAGCAGCTCCTGCACATCCGGCTTCAGCAGGACGCTGAGCGCTCGGTGGCCGCGCGCGAAGCGGACATCTTCAGCGAACGCTTCCTCCTCAAGCGCCCCTTGCTCCAGGCCATCACCCACCAGGGCCGCCCTCCGGTCCTCCTCATCGACGAGGTGGACCGGGCGGACGAGGAGTTCGAAGCCTTCCTCCTCGAGGTGCTCTCCGACTTCCAGGTCACCATCCCGGAGGTCGGCACGGTGCGCGCCGCTGCCAGGCCAGCGGTGGTCCTCACCTCCAACCGTGCCCGGGACCTCTCCGATGCGCTCCGCCGACGCTGCCTGTATCTGTGGATCGACTACCCGCCGCTGGAGAAGGAGCTGCGCATCGTCCGGACCCGGGTCCCCGGCATCGACGAGCGGCTGGCGCGCGAGCTGACGGCCTTCATCCACTCGCTCCGCCGGATGAAGCTGGTCAAGGTGCCGGGAGTGGCCGAGTCGCTCGACTGGGCGCAGGCGCTGGTGGCACTCCACGCCGCGCACCTCGACGAGGACCTGGTCCGGGAGACCCTGGGGTGCTTCCTCAAGGACGAGGAGGATCTCCGGACGGTCACCGCCAGGCTCGACGCAGGAGAGCTGGCGGCGCTCTCCTCGTCGCTGGCATGACCGGGCAGCCCGCCACGCTCGTCGAGCACACCGCCCGCTTCTGCCGCCGTCTCCGGGCGGAGGGTCTCCGGCTCGGACCGGGGGACACGCTGGACGCGACCCGCGCGCTGGACTCGGTGGACCTCGTCGATCGGGAGGACGTCCGGCTGGCGCTGCGCACCGCGCTGGTCAAGCGCGTCGAGGACCTCCCGGTCTTCGAGGAGCTGTTCGACACCTTCTGGGGTGGTGGTGCTCCGGCTCGAAATCCCCGGGTCATCCCGCCCGACGCCGAGGAGAACCGTCCGTCCCTCGGCAGTTCCTCGAAGCGCCGGCGCACTGGCGAGTCCATCGAGGAGATGGAGGAGCTCGCGGTGCCGGCCCCCAGCCGACGCGAGGCGCTCGGCCGACAGGACTTCGCCACTTTCGGCGACGAGGAGCTCCGGGCGGTGACCGCGCTCGCCCGGCGCATCGCCCGGCGGCTGAGCGCGCGCCCCGGACGGCGCTGGCGGCAGGCCCGGCGCGGGGAGCAGGTCTCGCTTCGCCGCACACTCCGCGAGGCGATGAAGACCGGCGGCGAGCTCTCCACCCTGACCTACCGCGAGCGGAAGCTCCGCCGGACCCGCCTGGTCATCCTCGCCGACGTCTCGGGGTCGATGGACGTCTATGCGCGGCTGTTGCTGCAGTTCCTCTACGCCCTGCAGAATGCGTTCGCCCGCGTGGAGACCTTCGTCTTCGCCACCCGGCTGAGCCGGGTCACCGACCAGCTGCGGGCCCCAGGCTACCGGGATGCGCTGGGGAGCCTGTCGGAGCGGGTGCAGGACTGGAGCGGTGGCACGCGCATCGGCGAGTCTCTCTCCGCCTTCCTCGCCGGCTGGCCGCGGCTGGTGGATCGCAGGACGGTGGTGGTGGTGCTCAGCGACGGCTGGGAGACGGGTGACCCGGAAGTACTGGGCGAGGTGCTGACCGCGCTCCGTCGTCGGGCCGGTCGACTGGTCTGGTTGAACCCGCTCCTCGGCAGTCCCGGCTACGAGCCGCTGACCAGGGGGATGCAGGCCGCGCTCCCGCATCTGGACGTGTTCGCGCCGGCGAACGACCTCGCCAGCCTCGAGCAGCTGGCGAGGCACCTCAGTCTCTAAGAGCGCCGGAGTCGTAGAGCCCGGAGAGGTGTCAAACACCTCTGTTGACACTCTTGGTCACATCTCTTTCGCCCGTCGTGCGTCTCAGGGCGCCAGACCAACGAGGCGTCCGCGATCCGAGGGCGGCCCGAGGTGTCGGCAGCCCGAGGTGTCAAACACCTCCGACGGGCTGACCCGCCGCGGCGACCTTCCGGACCGAGCTCCCCTCGACGAGCGCCAGCCCGTCGCCGCGCGGCTCGGTGCCCTCGACCGTCACCACGTCCCCACGCCGGAGCGAGAAGAACGCCTCGTTCGCCGGGGTCCGGTGCTTCTCCTGGAGCGCCAGGCCGAGCCGTCCCTCGGGACCGCAACCCATGTACCGCTGCCGGCCCTTTCCCTCGAGCGGCTCGGAGACGATGCGGAACACCCTTCCCGGCGGAGGCTCCGGCCAGGCCTCCCCCCTCGGTGCCAGCACGAGGTAGCTCATCTTGAGGGCCTCCTTGTGCAGCCCGGCTTCTCGGGCCAGCGCATCCAGGAGCGGCGGCGGCGACCAGGTCCGCTCGGCGTGACACCAGTCCGACGCCTTCACCAGCGCCGGACACGCTCCGCGCCACAGACAGGGGGCCCGCACCGCGAACCCGCGGGCCACCAGCAGGTCCCTGACGTGGAGAAGCTCGCGCGAGGTGTCCCGGAGGGCGGGCTCGAGGACGACCACCGAGCCCCCCGGCCGCAGCTGCGCCGCGGCGCGCTCGAGCAGCGCCGCGCGCTCGACGAGCGCCGAGGGCCCCCGCCCGAGCTCGTTCAGCACGTGCCCCAGGGTGATGGCATCGAACTGCCCCTCCGGCAGTGCCGCACCTCCGCTCCAGGCCCGCGTGGCCAGCGGCTCCTCTGCCTCCGCCGCCAGCGCCCGCGCGAGGGTCAGCGCCGGAGCGCTCCGGTCGGCCACGGTGACCTCCGAGGCCCCGCCGTCGAGCGCCGCGAACGCCACCGGGCCCGGTCCGCTCCCCAGGTCCAGCACCGAGCGGGGTCGCCGTTGCAGCTCCCCGAGCACGGCCCGCGCCTGGGCGTAGCTCACCGGCCAGTAGAAGAGGAGGTAGGCCCCGAGCAGCCGTGGGTCGTCCAGGTACCGTGCCCCGACCAGCGCCCGGTCGCGCGTCAGCCCCGCCGAGAGCGCGCGGATTCCTTGCGCAACCTCCTTCGGCTCGCGCCCGACCAGCGTCGGCGGCCCCTCGGGCAGCCGGCGGTGACGCCGCCACACCGCCACCAGCCGGGGCATCCAGCGGGCGAGGGCGCGATCGACGTCGAGGGTGGCCACGGCGTGCTCTCCACTAGCACCGGTCCCCCCGGCGCGCCTTCAGCCTGGTCGCCGTGGACCTCGGAGGAAGGAGTCCAGATTGCTCGCCATTCGCTCGAGCACCGAGACGGTCGTCCGGTAGTCCTCCTCGCTCACCCCCTGGGCGATGTGGCGCCGCTGCTCGGCCACCGTCGTCTCGAGCCGCCGGTGCGCTTCCCGCCCCGCCGCGGTGCGCTGCACCCGGGCGCCGGACAGTGACTCGACCCAGCCGCGCTCCACGAGGTCGGTGAGCGCGGCCCGGACCCCATCGGCATCCGTGGCCGCGAAGGGCGCCACCGCCGACTCCAGCCCGGCCTCGCTCGCTGGACCCGCCTCGAGCACGTTCAGGAGCTGCCAGTGACGGCGGCTGCAGTGCTCCGAAGCGAGTGCCTGCGCGAAGGACTGCTCCAGCAGCCGGTCCAGCTCCTTCAGCCAGTACCCGATGGGCCGTGTCGCCATCGGGTGGGCGTAGACGATGCCCGTCGGGGCATCAAGCCCGAGCGCCAGCCGCATCGCGCCCTCGGTGGCGCTAGGCTCGTCGTTCGTGCGCCTCAGGCCTGGAACCCGGGTGGGCGCGCTGAACTCAGCTCGCCTGCGAGCGCGACGCCCCGCTGGCCTCCCGCGTGAACTCGCGCACCTCCTCGGCGCGCGCCCGCGTGTCCTCGTACCCCAGCGTCACCAACCGCTCGATGTACTCCTGCTCGAACGCCAGATAGCTCAGGAGATCTGCGCCACCCTTCTGGCTGACCCCGAGCCCCTTGAGCAGGAACCGGAGCGTCCGCGGGAAGCGCATCACCTGGTCCGCGGCGAGCATCGCCAGGTCCTGGCTGGGCTGGAGCAGGAGGATGCGCACCGGCCGCAGGTGGGAGTCGGCGGGCCGCTGGATGGTGTCCAGCATCTCGGTGACCCGCTCCACCCGCTCGATGTCCGGCTCGAGCGAGTCGAGGAACACGGCGTTCATCAGCACGCCGAGGACCTGCGAGAGAGGAAGGTCATCCCGCTGAGCCGCCGCCTCGTTCAGCACCGCGGTCTCCTCCGCCGTGCGCGGGTGGCGGATGCCGATCGCCAGCACCCGGTCCGCGCCCAGGTGCAGCGCCGGGCTCATCGGCGCGGCCAGCCGCACGCCGCCGTCGCCGTACCAGGAGCGCCCCACCTGTACCGGGGGAAAGAAGATGGGGATCGCGGCCGAGGCCATCACCTGGTCGAGGGTGATCTCGGTCTTCACCCCCATGCGCCGGCTCCGTGCCCACGGCTGCAGCTCGGGCCCCCCGTCGAAGAACGTCACCGAGGTTCCGGTCTCGTAGTTGGTGGCCGAGATCGCCAGGCCGCGGAGCAGCCCGCGGCGGACGTTCTCGCGGATCCGCTCGAACTTGATCTCCCGTCCGAGGAGCTCGCGCAGCGGCGCGGTGTCGAGGAGGTGGTTGTAGCGCCGCGGGGGCTGGGTCCCGCCCGCGGTCAGGCCACGGAACCAGCCCGAGCCGATGGAGACCAGGCTCAGCGCATCCGTCCGGTAAACGTGCTCCGGCGTCAGGGCGAGCCAGGTGTCCGCCAGGTGCTTGACCGCCTCCTGGAAATCGTCCGCCTCGGCAGCGAGCGAGGAGCCGTTGATCGCTCCCGCCGAGACCCCGCAGACCACCTGGAAGGGCAGCGGCCCCTTGGCGAACAGCTCCGCCAGCGCCCTGAGAGCGCCGACCTGATACGCGGCGCGCGCTCCGCCGCCAGTGAGCACGAGGCCGAGGTTCACCGCTGCGGTCCGGAGCGTAGCACGCTAGGAGAGGAGACCTTGATGGCTCAGACCATGGTGTCGGTGCAGGCTCTGCGGAAGCACTACACCGTCCACAAGCGTCCGCCGGGACTGAAGGCCGCCCTGGGCTCGCTGTTCCGGCGCATCCCCACCGTCGTGAAGGCGGTGGACGGCATCTCCTTCGAGATCGCCCGGGGCGAGCGGGTGGGCTTCCTCGGCCCGAACGGCGCGGGGAAGACGACTACCCTCAAGGTCCTCGCGGGTCTGCTCCACCCCTCCTCGGGCGAGGTCCGGGTCGACGGACACGTGCCGCAGCGCCGGGAGGACGCGTTTCTCAAGAAGATCACCCTGGTGATGGGTCAGAAGCAGCAGCTGCTCTGGGACCTGCCCCCCTCGGAGACCTTCGCCCTCAACCGCGCCATCTACGAGGTGCCCGAGCCAGAGTTCCGCGACACCCTGGCCCAGCTGACCGAGCTGCTCGAGCTGGGCGACCTGGTCAACAAGCCCACGCGCACGCTCTCCCTGGGCGAGCGGATGAAGTGCGAGCTCGCGGCCTCACTCATCCACCGCCCCCAGGTCTTGTTCCTCGATGAGCCCACCATCGGCCTCGACGTCTCGATGCAGGTGGTCATCCGCGACTTCATCAAGGAGTACAACGAGCGCACCGGGGCCACGCTCATCCTCACCAGCCACTACATGGACGACGTGGCCGCGCTCTGCCCTCGGGTGGTGGTCATCGACAAGGGGGTGCTCAGCTACGACGGCGCCCTCGACGAGCTGGTGCGCCGGATCCGGCCCGAGAAGCGCCTGGTCCTCCGGCTCGACGCGCCGGTCGATCGCGCCGCGCTCGACGCTGTGGGGCGTGTGGTGGCGAGCGATGCCGCGGGGGTGACCTTCCAGGTCCCGCAGGACGCGGTGAACGCCGCCGTCTCGCGTGCCCTGGCCACGCTCCCGGTCCATGACCTCACGGTGGAGAACGCCCCGCTCGAGGAGGTCATGAGCGAGCTCTTCGCCCAGAGCCGGGCAGCCCGCGGCGCGGTGGAGGACGCGGCATGAGCCTCCGGAGCACCGTGCGGGCGCTGCCCACGCTCTTCCGGGTCGGCTTCGCGGAGATGGTGGCCTACCGGGCCGAGATGCTGGTCTGGGTGCTCGCCACCACCATGCCGCTGATCATGCTCGCGCTCTGGTCGGCGGTGGCACACGACGCGCCGGTGGGCCGCTTCGATCAGGCGGATTTCGTGGCCTACTTCCTCGCCACCTTCATCGTCCGGCAGCTCACCGGCGCGTGGGTGGCGTGGCAGCTGAGCTTCGAGGTGCGCACCGGGACCCTGGGCATGCGGCTGCTCCGGCCGCTGCACCCCATGGTGTCCTACGCGGTGGAGAACCTCGCCGCCATCCCGCTCCGGATGGTGGTGGCGCTCCCGGTGGCGGTGCTCGCGCTGGTGCTCACCGGCACCAGCCGGCTGCCGCGCGACCCGCTGCTCTGGGGCGTCTTCCTGCTCTCGCTGATCGGGGGCTGGCTCATCACCTTCCTCGCCAATGCGGCCATCGGCACCCTCGCGCTCTGGACCGGAAGCAGCGTGAAGGTGATGGACGTCTGGCTCGCGCTCTTCATGGTGTTCAGCGGCTACCTCATCCCGGTGGAGCTATTCCCGCCGGCCATCCGGGGCGCCGTCGAGGTGCTCCCCTTCCGCTACCAGATCGGTTTCCCGGTGGAGCTGCTCACCCGGGGGCTGGACCGCGGCGCGGCGCTGCGCCTGCTCCTCGGGCAGTGGATCTGGGTGGGCCTGTTCCTGCTCGGGGTGCGCGCACTGTGGCGGAGGGGCCTGCAGCGGTTCGCGGCCTACGGCGGATGACGGAGGTCGCGCGCTACTGGCGGTTGTTCCGGGTGCAGGTCCGGAGCTCGGTCCTGCTGGGACTCCAGTACCGGGCGGACTTCGTGCTCGACGGCGTGGTGTCGCTGTTCTGGACCCTCACCGCGCTGGTCCCGCTGTTCACCGTCTTTCACCTCCGCCAGAGCGTGGCCGGCTGGACCTTCGAGGAGGCGCTGCTGGTCACCGGCTGGTTCACCCTGCTCGAGGCCATCCTCGAGGGCGCCATCAACCCCAGTCTCACCGCGGTGGTGGAGCACATCCGCAAGGGCACCCTGGACTTCGTCCTCCTCAAGCCCGCCGATGCCCAGTTCCTGGTCTCCACCGCCCGGTTCGAGCCCTGGCGGAGCACCAACGTCGTCACCGCCCTGGTGCTGTGGACCGTGTCCTTCGTGCGGATGGGGCGGCTGCCCTCGGCGTCGGGCTCGCTTGCCGCGGTGCTCCTCCTGATCGTCGCGACCTCGCTGCTCTACTCGCTGTGGATCCTCACCGTGAGTGCGGCGTTCTACGTGGTGAAGATCGACAACCTCACCAACCTCTTCAACTCCATCTTCGACGCCGCCCGCTGGCCGGTGCAGGTCTTCCGAGGGGTGATGCGCTGGGTGTTCACCTTCATCGTGCCGCTGGCGCTGATGACCACCTTCCCGGCGCAGGCCATGCTGGGTCGGCTTCCACTCCCCTCCCTGGCCTGGTCCGTGGTGGGGGCGGGTGCGTTCGGATGGCTCTCCCGGCGGGTGTGGCTCTCCAGCATCGCCCGGTACACCTCGGCGAGCAGCTAAGTTAGCCCGCAACTCACCCCTGCTCCCCTGGGTTCGAGGGGCACGCGATGGAACCGGCCCCAGGGCCGGGGCGCGTGTCACTCGATGGTTCGAAAGAGGGAGTCATGAAGCTCGCACCTCAGTCGTTTCTCGTGGCCGGCCTGTTCCTGGCGGCCGCGTGTGGCAGCAGCAATGGGACGGACGAGTATCAGGCGGCGGTTCCCACCTTTTCCGGCGTCTCCGCAGAGGTCTCGGGTGCGTCGTCCGAGGGCGCCAGCCTCACCGTCTCCAGCGGAGCCGAGGCAGCGGTGATCGCCCCCGCGCCGGGCGCGGAGCTCCAGGCGAGCACCACGCCCGACTGGCTTCCGAAGATCCGCGACGCCATCCAGAGCCTGAACCAGGGCCTCAAGGACGCCTTTGGTCCGGTGGAGCAGCTGGTCCTCACCAACGGTCCGTCGCAGGTCCGCGGTCAGGTCTACATCTACGGTCCGTTCGACCAGGGTGGGTACAGCTACCTGCTCTCGGTGGTCCGCGTCGCCGGCAACCACTACGGCTGGAAACTTCAGGTCAAGAAGACCGGTGACGCGGACACGGCCTTCGTCGCCTTCGCCGCGGGCACCACCTTCAAGGTCCCGAGCGATCAGGTGCACCGCGGCCGCGGCACCATCGGGATCGATCTCGACGCCTACAAGACCGTGGTCACCACCTTCCCCGGCCAGGGCAAGCTGTTCGTCGCCTTCAGTCACCATGGGTTCGGGCCGGCCGCCGCGGACGCGGGCGTCACCGGTCAGAGCAAGACCCTGATCTACGCCCTGAGGAACTTCTCGGCGGACACCAGCAAGTGGCAGCCCGTGGACGCGATCTTCTACGCCCACAAGAACGGACTCAGCGGCGTCACCAGCGTGCGCGTCGCCAGCTATGCCGACATCCCGCAGATCCCGAACGACACCCCGGCCAAGGAGCTGCTGTTCGGCCGGGCCCGGTACAATCCCGGGGTGGGCGGCCGCGCCGAGGTGGCCATCACCGGCGGCGACCTGAGCGGGAAGGTCTTCTTCGGCGTCGAGTGCTGGGACAGGGCCGAGGCCCTGTTCTTCAAGGCCACCGCCCTCTGCACGGCGGGTGAGGAGCCCGGGACCGGTGGCTGCGTCTGGACCAAGACCGGCGACGAGGCCGCCTGCGACGTGCTGCTGGCGACCGGGATGCGCGACCACGCGGACCCGTCGGACCAGGACGACCCGAACCCGGATCCGGATGCCCCGGCGAACGACGTCCCGGGTGTGCCGGCCCAGATGCCCACCGGCGACGGCAACTGACGCCCTGAAGGACCCGGGGCGGCCGAGACGCCGCTCCTGGGACTCCGGAGGCCCCGACCGCGCCCTCCCCCGGGCGGTCGGGGCCTCTGCTTGCGGCGGTGTTTGACACCTCCGTTGGTCTCCGGCGCGTCCCGGCTTCTGGACGCACCGTCGACGACGCCGGACTCGGGGAGTGACGACACGTTCCGGTCGAGGTGCACCAGGGGAGCGTCAGAGGTGTCTGACACCTCGGAGGCCGTCGGAGGTGTCTGACACCCCCCGCGGACCCGGAGGCCCCGACCGTCTTTCTCTCCCCTCCAGGCGGTCGGGGCCTCGTCTTTGGCGTGGACCTCCAGTCGGCGGACCCGCTCCGGCCGTGTTAGAGGAGCCGGCCCGCCATGACGTCCGAGCTCGAACGGGAGGTCGCCCGCCGGCGTACCTTCGCCATCATCAGCCACCCCGACGCGGGGAAGACCACCCTCACCGAGAAGCTGCTGCTCTATGGCGGCGCCATCCACCTGGCCGGCAGCGTGAAGGCCCGCCGCGCCCGCCGGCACGCCACCTCCGACTGGATGGAGCTGGAGAAGGAGCGCGGCATCTCCGTCACCTCCTCGGTGCTCCAGTTCGACTACCGCGGCCACGCGGTCAATCTGCTCGACACCCCCGGCCACCAGGACTTCTCCGAGGACACCTACCGGACCCTGTCCGCGGCCGACAGCGCGGTGATGCTCATCGACGCCGCCAAGGGCGTCGAGCCCCAGACCAAGAAGCTGTTCCAGGTCTGCCGAATGCGGGCCATCCCCATCTTCACCTTCGTCAACAAGCTCGATCGCTACGGGCGCGCGCCCCTGGACCTGATGGACGAGCTGGAGCAGGTGCTCGGCATCCGCGCCTACCCGATGAACTGGCCCATTGGCATGGGGCCCGAGTTCCGGGGCGTCTACGACCGCACCGCGCGCGTCGTCCACGTCTTCTCCTCCGAGGGTACCCACGGAGAGGCCGAGGTGGGCGAGCGCGCTGTTCCGTTCGACTCACCCGACATCGCCCAGGTGCTCGCCCCGGCCGAGCTGGCCCAGCTGCGCGAGGACGTTGAGTTGCTCGACGTCGGCGGCGACGCCTTCAGCCGGGAAAAGAGCGACCGGGGGCAGATCACCCCGATGTTCTTCGGCTCGGCGATGACCAACTTCGGCGTGCGGCCGTTCCTCGACGCCTTCCTCGACCTCGCGCCCACCCCTGCGCCGCGCAGCACCGACAAGGGCCCGCAACCGCCCACCGCCGAGAAGTTCAGCGGCTTCGTGTTCAAGATCCAGGCGAACATGGACCCGGCCCACCGCGACCGGATCGCCTTCGTCCGGGTGGTCTCGGGGCGCTACGTGAAGGGGATGAACGCAAACCACGTGCGACTGGGGAAGACGGTCCGCCTGGCGAATCCCAGCCAGTTCATGGCCGCCGAGCGCACCGCGATCGAGGAGGCCTGGCCCGGGGACGTCATCGGCCTCTTCGACCCCGGTCTGTACCGCATCGGGGATACGCTGGTGGAGGGCGAGCCGTTCCGGTTCGACGGCGTCCCGCGCTTCTCCCCGGAGCACTTCGCCGTGGTGCGAAGCAAGGACCCTCTCCGGCGCAAGCAGGTGGAGAAGGGCCTCGAGCAGCTCAGCGAGGAAGGCACCATCCAGATCTTCCAGCAGCTTCAGATGGGCATGCGCGACCCCATCGTGGGCGTGGTGGGCGCGCTCCAGTTCGAGGTGCTCCAGTACCGGATCGAGCACGAGTACGGCGCGGCCATCGCCCTGGATCGCCTGCCGTACGCCCACGCCCGGTGGGTGGTGGGGGAGAGGTTCGACCCCCGCTCCTTCGACTGGGAAGGCAATCGCCAGACGGTCCAGGACCGCGACGGCCTGCCGCTGGTCCTCTTCCGTGACGATTGGGCGCTCCAGCACGCCCAGGAGAAGCATCCCGAGCTGAAGTTCCTGGCCGAGGCCCCTCAACTCCACGAGGGCAAGCAGCTGGCAGCCGGCGGCGAGCGAGCTGCGGGCACCACGTCCTGACTGCGGGGAGCGTGGGCACCGTTCGCACGAAACGCCAAGCCGCCCGACCGGTGCGACCCTTAGAGTTTCGAGGCGGTGATCGCGTCAGGCGGCACCGAGCGCTCCATGCGGGGCCGGCTCACCGAGGTGTTCGTGCGACGCGACGGCCGGTGGGTTCATCCCGGGTGGCACCTCGACCTCCCGGCCGCGACGCCGGCCGCGAAGCCATAGATCCTCACGGTTCGCTCGGAACTCCAGGCGGGGCATAGGGCGGGCTGAGCAGCAGTCCCGGCTCCAGCTCCATGGCTTTGCGGCGCTCCTCTCTTGCGAGATTGGCCCAGCGTTCCTGGAGCTCGGGGCCGCCCTGCTCGATGAACATCGCCTGGCGGGTGTACACCGTCGCCAGCCACGCGTGCGCGAGCCCGTACCGCGGATCGACCGTCAGGGCGCGCTTGAACTCCGCGATGGCCTCGAGATTCGTTCCGGCGTCCGCTCCGCCTTCCGATCTCACGGCCGCGGCCCATTCTTCCGCCCTGGAGACACCCCGGAGGTAATGGTCGTACGCAACCGGGCTGGTCGTCGCCCCTCGGCCCAGTCGCCCGTCGTCCCCGGCGGTGAGCTTCAGCGCGAGCGCACTCGCCACCTTCGCCGCGACGTCCCGCTGCACATCCAGCACGTCCTTCGCCTCGAGATCGTAGAGCTCCGCCCAGCGGTGCTGCTCGGACCGTGCATCGATCAGCTCCGCCGTGATCCGCATCTTGTTCCCGACGCGCCGGACGCTTCCCTCGAGGATGTGCGCCACGCCGAGCTCGGCGGCCACCTGCCGGAGGGGCTTGTTCCCTCGCTGGTAACCTTCGCCCGAAGTAGGGGAGCGGACCCGCAGGCCGGGCACCTTCGCGAGCTGGATGAGGATGTCCTCGGTGAGGCCCGCGCTGAAGTACGCGTCGTCGGTGGTTCCGCCGAGGTTGGTCAGCGGGAGCACCGCGATGCTGCGTGGGTCGACCACCAGCTCTGGCGTGGTCGGACGGTAGCGGTAGGCGACCAGACCCATGGCCAAGAGCACGGCGGCCACGAGCGCCCCTGCCCCGGCGCTGACGAGTCTCCGGTTCTGCCGCAGGAGGTGCGGCACGAGCTCCAGCGGATCCCCGTATCGCCGGGTGGGATCGGGGTCGAGCGCACGGCGAAGCGGACGGGTCCATCCGGCGGGGAGCCGGTCCATGCGTCCTCGGTCGGGGAGCCGACCGGTGACCATCTCATGCGCCACCAGGCCCAGCGCGTAGATGTCGGTGCGAGGAGTCACCGTGTCGCCGCCCCGCTGCTCCGGCGCCATGTACGGCGGGCTCCCGACGACCGCCCCCACGGCCGTTCCGCTCCAGTCGGTGTCGATCTCCATGCGCGCCGGGCGGGCGATCCCGAAATCGGTGATGACCGCCCGGAGCTCCGCGCGGTCGTGAACGAGCATGACGTTGCCCGGCTTGAAGTCGCGGTGAACGAGGTCCCTGGCGTGAATCGCAGCGAGGCCCTCCGCCATCTGCTGCAGCAGGACCAGCGCCTCCCTGGGCGGAAGGGGTCCGTTTCGCAACCGGTCGGCCAGGGTCTCCCCATCGAGGAACTCCCATGGTGACGAAGGCGATGGGTCCCGCCGGCCCTTCGCCCTCGTGGAAGTCGAAAAGCCGGCACACGTAGGGGTGCGTCACAGCCCGGGCTAGCTGGACTTCCCGGCGCAACCGGTCGAGCAGCGCCGCGTCCGTGCCATCTCGCTCCCGGATGGTCTTGACCGCCACCGTGACGTGGAGCCGCAGGTCACGTGCCTCGTAGACCTCGCCCATCCCGCCGCGGCCGAGGAGCCGCGCGAGCTTGAACCGCCCGAGCAGGATGTCTCCGGCGAGCGGGGCAGTCCCTTCGGTGGGTGACTCCCCCCTCACCGTCTGGCTGACCGGCTCGGTCTCCCTCTCCTTGTCGGGCATGGAAACGCCGGGACCGGGAGCTTAGCCGCCCCGCGCGGCGAAGTGTTTGCTGGGGCGGCCGGGCCGGTCTGACCGGACGCCGGGCACTTTCCGGTTTCGCCCTTCGGTGGAATTGGACGTGAGACGGACGGACGGGCTCTGTCACCCGTTGATCTCGGCGCTGCCGAGCATGTTCCCGTCCTGATCGGTCCCGCCGGTGATCAGCACCCGCCCCTCAGACAGCAGGGTACCGTTCCCGTACCCCCTCCAGTGATCACCACCGTCCCATCGGACAGAGCCGTTCTACGGTCCGGATCGAGCACGAGTACGGCGCGGCCATCGCCCTAGATCGCCTCCCCTACGCCCACGCCCGCCAGACGGTCAGGACGCGACGGCCTGTCGCTGAACCTCTTCCGTGACAACTGGGTGCTCCAGCACGCCCAGGAGAAGACCCCGAGCTCAAGTTCCGGGCCACGCGCCTCAGCTCCACGAGGGCAAGCAGGTGGCAGACGGCGGCGAGCGGCCTGCGGGCACCACGTCCTGACCGGGACCAACCCTGAGGCACCTGGTGCCGCCGCAGCGTGCTCTGGACCACAAGATCTAGTCGAACTTGCTACACTCCGCGCGGATCGAAACGGGGTGACCACCGCCTCGGGAGGGAAGCCATGCAACGGTTGCTGACGGGAGTCGCAGTCGGGACGCTGCTCCTCGGAGGGACAGCACTTGCCGCCGAGGAAACGCTGGCCGACAGCCTCAGGAAAGCCTGCAACAAGGAGCTGACGTCATTCTGCAAGGGCGTGAAGGAGGGGGAGGGTCGCGTCCTCGCCTGCCTCTACGCGTTCCAGGACAGGGTCTCGGACAAGTGCGCCTACGCCGTCTACGACGCCGCCGACCAGCTCGAGCGCGCAGCAACGGCACTGAAGTATGCCGCCAACCAGTGCGGGCCGGATCTCAAGAAGTTCTGCGCGGACGTGAAGATGGGGGAGGGACGCGGGCTGGCCTGCCTGCAGAAGCACAAGAAGGACATCAGTCCCACCTGCACCGATGCGCTGAAGCAGACCGGACTGTCGAAGTGATCCAAGGAAGGACAACCCACGTCTTCGTCGTCGGACGCCGGGTCCAGCGGCGTCGCCCTCTCCTCGGAGAGGCGCGGGCGGACCGGGCTGGGGCGGCGCCGGGGCGGCAGGCGTGGGCAGGACGTTAGGGGCCGGGTTGGCGCTGGGAGCAGCGTAGCCCCCGCCGCCAGCCTCGCGGCGCTGACCGCGAATGGTCAGAGGAGGGAGGCCAGCTTCGAGGGCCAGGCGATTGCGCGACTCAGTGCTCCAGCACCTTGGCGTGGCAGTAGCTGCACCCCCGTCCGGGAACGGTCACCGGAGGATCGTTGCTGGGGTCCCCGTCGCATCCCGCTGCTCGTTGAGTGTCGGACAGCGACTCTCTGACTCCGCGAACCGGCCTAAGGTCCTCGTGAAGGGAGCGCCACGCTCCCATCCCGAGGCTGCTGATGCGGATCATCACCCTGCTGAGCGATTTCGGTCTCGAGGATGGCTACGTCGCTGCGATGAAGGGAGTCATCGCCGGCATCGCACCAGAGGCTCGCCTGGTGGATGTCACCCATCTGGTGCCTCCGCAGAACGTCGCCTCTGCTCGCTTCCGGCTGCTCACCGTCGCTCCCTTCTTTCCGCCGGGCACCGTCCATCTCGCAGTCGTGGACCCCGGTGTGGGGACGGCTCGCCGCTCGGTGGCGGTTCAGTCAACGAGCGGTTCGTGTTTCGTCGGTCCGGACAACGGGATCCTTCTCGGCGCGCTGGAGGCCGATCCCCCGTTGGCCGCGGTGGAGCTGTCCGAGCCGCGCTTCTGGCGAACGTCCACCCCGAGCGCGACCTTTCACGGACGGGACATCTTTTCCCCGGTCGCGGCGCACCTGGCCAGAGGTGTGGCTCTGGAATCCCTGGGGCCTGCCATCTCTCCGGCCGAGCTGGTGAAGCTCGAGCTTCCGCGCTGCGAAATGATTCAGGGCGGCGCGCAGGGAGCCGTTCAAGCGCTGGACCGATTCGGAAACTTGATCAGCAACGTGCCCGGGGCGCTTCTCACCGACCGCCGCGCGTGGACCGTCTCGATCGCCGGGCGCACCGTCACTGGCCACCGGACGTACGCCGATGTACGGCCCAACGAGGCGCTCGCTCTCGTGGGGAGCCACGGATTCGTCGAAATCGCCGTTCACCGGGGCGACGCGCGGCGCGTACTGGGCGCGGGATTTGGCGATCCACTGCAGATCCTCTGGACCGGACGGCTCTGAAGGCTCAGAGGTGGGTGATAACGACTTTCCCGAAAGGCCGCGCGGCCTGGTAGTACCGGTACGCCTCGGGCGCCTCGGCGAAGGGGAACACCCGGTCGATCACCGGCCGGAGACGATGCTCCACGATAGCCGAGGGTCAGCACGGTTTCGCCGGCGCGGAGACCTCGTCCACCGGTCAGGGCGTTCCAGGCGGTGACCGCCGCACAGGGCAGGGTCGCGCCCTCTTCGAAGGAGAGGTGATCGGGGAGTTGGACCACTGGCGCTGATCACCACCTTGACGTCCTTCGCCACCGCCACCGATGTCACTCTCGCCGAGCTCCAGCTGGAAGCATTCCTGCCCGCCGATGAGGCCACCGCCCGCATTCTCCGCCAGCGTCTCATCCACCACACCGCGCAGGGCTCGACGGAAGCCCGACACGCATCGACGGAGGCCACTAGGAGCCTGTAGCTCATCGCTGACTGCGGCCGCCCGGACCTCGCCGTCTGCGTGCCACCTGACGACACCCTGACCCAGATCTCGACTGCGGCCGCCCTGACCTAGAGGCGCGTCAGCAGCGCCTCCGCGCCCCAGGCCAAGCCCTCACCCTGAGCTCGCTCCGACAACCGGCACCCGAAGTCCTCCGCCTCGATCAGCTGGCGAATCTCGACCTCACCGTCCTGGAAGGGCGCGCGCTTGAGCCACTCGATCGCCTCATCCTTGGATTTCAACTCCCAGATCCAGAAGCCACCGATCAGTTCCTCCGACTCCGCGAACGGACCGTCGATCACGGTCCGCTTCGAGCCCTCGAACTTCACTCTGGCTCCTTTCGAGCTGGCCTCGAGCCCCTCGGCCACGACCATCACCCCGGCCCTGACCAGCTGGTCGTCGAACTTGGCGATCTCCGTGAGGACCTCGTCCTCGGGAAGCTTCCCCGCCTCCGAATCCTTGTTCGCCTTCACGATCACCATGAATCGCATCATCGCCTCCCTTTCATTCGGGTCTGGAGGCCGCAACGTCGGCGCCCACCCTGTCGTGCCGGGACGGCGAAGGTCGAGACCCTGAATCCCTTCTGTCAGCGACCGCACGGATGTCAACCCCATCGGGTCCCCACGGCCGAGAAGCGCCGGATTGGCGCTGGGAGCATCATGGCCCCTGCGGTCCGCCGAGCGGCGCCGACCGGGAGCGGTCAGGCGACGCTGCGCTCGGTGGCCACCATCGGCGCCGGCACCATCACCGGCACCCGCCGCGGCCCCCAGGCCCGGGCCGGATCCGCCCACAGCCAGCGGGGGACGATGCGCATCTGCCCGGCCTCGTGGGTGAAGACCCGCAGGCGCCCCAGCTCGGTCGAGCTGCCGGCGTTGTAGAGCGCCAGCGGCCGCGAGCTGTCGGTGAAGAGGTGGATCTCCCGCGGGACGTGGCGGTGGCCGTGCAGCACCAGGTCGCACCGGCCCTTCACCCGCTCCAGCAGCTCGCGCCCGAGCTGCAGCTCGTTCGAATAGGGCAGCCGCAGCCGCTCGCTCATCCGCTCCAGCCAGCTCTCCACCGGGAGCGCCACCAGGTGGTGGTGCATCAGGACCGCCACCAGCGACCGCTCCGGCGCGGCGTCCAGCGCCGCGTCCACCTCGTCGAGCATCCGGCGGGTGAGCTCGCCGTGGCACGCCCAGTAGCTCCGGTTGTGCTCGGCCGTCGAGTCCACCAGGACCAGGTACAGGCCGGGATGCTCCTCCACCGCCACCCGGCGGCCCTTCATCAGTGCCCGGCCTGCATCGTCACCCACCCGGTCGTGGTTCCCCGGGACGACCGTCAGCCGTCCCTGCCGGAGCAGCGGGGCGAACACGTCCAGGAAGAGGGACATCTCCACGTCCCGACCCTTGTTGGTGATGTCGCCGGTGACCACCACGTGGTCGATGGCGGAGTCGATCAGGGCCTGGCAGAGTGCCCGCGCCATCGCCTCGCGCGCTGGCCCCTGCCCGAAGTGCAGGTCGGAGAGGTGCGCCAGCGTGTGCAAACTCATGCCCTCAGATCTGACATCACCGCCGCGGCGGGACCGTGGAGTGGCGGCAAATTCTCGGAGAAACCGGTGACAGACGGATCTCCGGACGGCGTCGGATCCGCGAGCGGCATCAGCCGGCTCCCGGAGTGCACCCTGAGCCGGTTCCCGCGCCAGACCACCGTCCGGGCGAACAGCCCATACACCCATGTCACGAACAGCAAGACATCCTTCATCCACACCACCCCGAAGGCCCGCCAGCTGAACAGCTCCCGCCGGAGCCGGCTGAAGGCCACCGCATCCAGGGTGGGCTTGAGCACCGCGCAGACCGCGAGGGTGGCCGCGGCACCCGACGTCGGCCGCAGCGCGTAGCCGATGACCGCCAGTGGGATGGGGTTGAGCAGCGACTCGGCGAGGTAGGTGGGGAAGCTGATCGCCGTCCGGTGGATGACGCTCCACCGCAGGTAGCGGCGGAAGAAGTGACCCACGCTCTTCTCCACCGCGATGTTCCACACCGGCAGGCTGGACACCGCCACCCCGGCGTTGAGCTCGCGTCGGATGCGGTTGCCGAGCGCGTGGTCCTCGGCGAGCACGTTGGCCACCGACTCGAAGCCTCCGAGCAGCTCGAGGTCGTGACGCCAGAGCGCCATCGACTTGCCCACCACCAGGGGCTTCCCCGCCACCCGCTTGGCCGCGACCATCCCCGTGGCCACCGTCGAGGCCAGGTGCACGTTGTCCAGGAAGGCGCCGAGCGTCCTCTGGCCCGCGCCGCCGATCGGATGGGTGACGCAGCCCACCCCGGTCCGCGCCAGGTGCGCGGCGATGTCGGCGAGGTACGCCCCGGGCACCCGGATGTTGGAGTCGCTGACCACCAGCAGGGCGTGCCGCGCCGCCTGCGCCATTCCCACCAGCTGGTTCACCTTCGGGTTGAGGCCGACCTCGCGCTCCTGCCGCACCAGACGCATCCGGTGCGGCCACCGGCGCACCGCCTCCTCGGCGATCGGCCACGCCGCGTCCTCGGGCGAGCGCACCCCGAGGACGACCTCGTACTCACCGGCGTAGGGCAGCTCGGCGAAGGAGGCCAGGTTCGCCGCCAGCTCGTCGTCGGCCCCGCAGAGGGGCTTGAGCACCGAGATGCCTGGCCAGCTGGTGGGCACCAGCCCCGGGCGGCGCACATGCCAGACGGTGAGGCCGAGCATGATGGCCAGCGCCGCCACCCCGACCACCGAGGCGGCGAGGAGCACGAGTCCGAGGGTCGCCATGACTGCGGTCCGATCTCCTGACGGGCGGCTCGGGAGCACGCCGCCGATGCACCGGCGGGGCCCTGGAGCGGTCGCCCTGCTCCGAGGTCGGAAGACCATTGTGACGTCGGTGTGGAACGGATCCGAGGAGCCCCGGAAACACCTTTGTGAGGGGGGTGGCTGGACGGCGGACCCGCAAGTGATCTGGAATCGACAGCGAATCGCAGGTCGAAAGGACGTTTCCCCGGTGCTTCTCGCTGCCACGTCGACCCTCCCGGTGTCCCCGTCGGACCTCCTCGCTCCGCTTGCCGCTGCCGCGGCGCTGCTACTGCTGAGACTTGTGGGTCGACCGGCGCCAGTGTGGGTGCGGCGCCGCAACAACCGTCGTCGCTGACGGGTCCCGTCAGCGAAACGGTCGCAGCACCTCGCCGCGGTGACCGGCCGCGCGGAGCACCAGCCCCTCCCGGGCCCGTCGCGCCGCCGAGGGCCCGATGAGCCACCCCACCGGCTCGCTCCTGCGGCAGTTCTTCTTCAGCCAGCCCTCCAGGTCCGCGAACCGCCGCCGGAAGCGGTCCGGCGCCGCATCCCGCCGTCCCGTCTGCGGGGTGACGTCCAGCTCGGCCCAGAGCTGCCCGGCGACCAGCGCGCCGTCCTCGTCCAGTGTCGAGCGCTCCCAGAAGACGACCGGAGAACGCACCTCGTCGACCCGCCAGTGGCCCCTGTCCGGGCCGCGCTTCACCCGGTCCACCAGCACCGGCCCGAGGTCCGACGCTGCGAGGTAGAGCTCGGGCGGGAGCCGGTCCTGCGCCTCGGCCGTGGCAACGAATGGTTTCCAGTCCGGGGGCACCCGCCGCGGGTACACCTCGTACGGGGTCTGGGTGAGGAAGCGAAGGAAGGCGCGCTCGTCCTCGGTGTCGAGCAGCGGTTTGAGCACGTTGGCCATCGGACGGGCGGCACCGTGCCGGTCGACGGCGCCGGGTGCAAGCGCTTGCAGACGGCGTTTGCCCGAGGGCCACCCGGGCGGTCACACTCCCCGGAACGTGTCGGATCCGGCCCTGGACGCGCTGCGCGCGCGCATGCACGAGCTGAAGGACCTGGGGGGAATCCTCGGCCTCATGACCTGGGACCAGGAGACCTACCTGCCGTCGAAGGCGGGGCCGGCCCGCGCCGCCCAGCTGGCCACGCTCCAGGGGCTCTACCACCAGCGGCTGGTGGCCCCGGAGGTGGGGGAATGGCTGGAGCGGGCAGAGCGGGCCGCGCTCGACCCCGACACCCGGGCGATGCTCAAGGTGTTCCGGCGGGAGCGAGACCATGCGGTTCGGGTCCCCGAGTCCCTGGTCCGGGCGCTGGCCGAGGCGCAGTCCACCGGGCTCGATGCCTGGCGCCAGGCCCGGGCCGATCGTGCCTTCGCCTCCTTCGCCCCCGCGCTCGCCCGGCTCCTCGATCTGCGCCGCGAGCAGGCCGATGCCATCGGGCACGGGGGCGAGCGGTACGACGCGCTGCTCGACCATTTCGAGCCGGAGATGACCACCGCCCGTCTTCTTCCAGTATTGGAGCGGCTCCGGGCCGCGCTCGTCCCCCTGGTGGATGCGCTCGACGGGAGCATCGAGGGGCCGGAGATCTTCGATGGCCGGGTGTTCGACCCCGAGCAGCAATGGCGCTTCACGCTCGAGCTGCTGGAGCTGCTGGGTTTCGACCTCGGTGCTGGACGACAGGACCGGAGCGTCCATCCCTTCACCGGCGGGACGCATCCCACGGACGTGCGCCTCACCACCCGCATCGACCCGAGGAATCCCTCGCCCGCGGTGTTCGGCACCCTCCACGAGTTCGGCCACGGCCTGTACGAGCAGGGCTTTCTCCCCGAGCACCACCGGACTCCCCTGGCCGCCTCGCCGTCGATGGGCCTGCACGAGTCGCAATCCCGCCTCTGGGAGAACCTGGTGGGCCGCAGCCTCCCCTTCTGGGGGTTCCTCTTCCCGCGGCTCAAGGCGGCCTTCCCCGAGGTGCTGGCGGGGGTGGAGCTGGAGGGGTTCCACCGGGCCATCAACCGGGTCCGGCGCTCGCCCATCCGGGTCGAGGCGGACGAGGTCACCTACAACCTGCACATCGTGCTCCGCACCGCCCTGGAGGTCCGGCTGCTGCGGGACGAGCTGGCGGTGGAGGACCTGCCCGAGGCCTGGAACGCCGAGATGGAGCGCACGGTAGGGCTCCGGCCACGCGACGACGTGGAAGGGGTGCTCCAGGACATCCACTGGGCCCACGGCGAGTTCGGTTATTTCCCGACTTATGCTCTCGGAAACCTGTACTCGGCATCGCTGATGCGGGTCGCCGAGCGGGTGCTCCCCAACCTCTGGGACGAGGTGGCGCAGGGCGAGCTGGGCTCACTCCGCGCCTGGCTCGCCGAGCACGTCCACCGACACGGTGCCCGGGGGTCGGCCGAGGAGCGGGTCCAGGCCGTCACCGGGCACGGACTCACCGACGCAGACTTCCTCGCCTACCTCCGGGCGAAGTACGGCGCTCTCTCCGGCCGGACACTCCCCTCGAGCTGAGGCGTCCCGGATCCGGCTGGACGCAGCGCCACTCAGCGACGTCTCAAAGCCCGAGCACGTGCTCTCCGCCGCGTGCCGTCTCGGCCGTCACCCGCACCCAGTCGGCGACCTCCGGAGCGCTCGCCGGGACCGGCGAGGTCCGGGACCGCACCACCCTCACGCCGCTCGCCGCCGCTCCGTCCGGATCCTGCATCGCGAAGCCGAAGGCCCCGGAGCTGCTCTTCCACCGGGCGACCACCACCCCCCGCACCACCACGCGCCGTCCGGGCACCCAGCCCGCCACGAGCTGGCGAACGTCATTCGAGGATGGAGCGGGCGTTCCCTCCGGCGGCCCGGGTCCATCCAGGTCATCGCAGCTGGCCAGCGCCACCACCGAGAGCGCTGCGGCGCCCGAGGTGCGCTGCTGCCAGATGCCGGAGAGGGAGGCCACCCGCGTTCCCTCCGCCCAGCGGGATCGGCAGCTCGGCTTCGCCCCCAGATACGCGTACGCGTCGATGGCGATGGTCTGCCCGCGCCCGTCGACCACCGCGAAGCCGTCGCAGTAGCTCCCGCTGGGCACCGCGCAGGGGACGGTCCGGATCTGCCCGCTCAGGTCCACGTGCACCCGCATGTCGCTGAACGGTCCCGGTCCGGCATCGGGCCGCAGCTCGATTGCGTCGGCGAGATGGCTGGGCGGCAGCGCCCGGCCGCGCTCCAGCACCTCGAGTCCCGGCCCACGCTCCGGGGACCAGATGCCTCCATCGCCTGCGGCCGGGGAGGCGTCCTCGTCGGGAGATGGCGGCGTCTCGCCACCCGAACACCCGGTGCACCCCACCGACCCGATCAGCAGCAAGACCGCGCAGATCCGCATCCCCGTCCTCCCGGGGGAGGCACCGAAGCAAGCCGCGGTCCAGTCCTTGCGACGCTCCCTGGCGTCACCCGCCAGAGTTACTACAGACAACGCCCGGGAACGGCGGATCTTCGGGGATTCCGGGCAGGCGGACTCGGCAGTCCTTCCCCTGACCCCGCACCGGAGCGACACTGGCGCGTTCGGCCCGGACGCGGCGAAGGCCAAGCCCTTCCCCCCGGGAGCTTCGCCGTCGCTCCGGCCAAGATGAACCACTACGCCCCTGGCGAAGACCGCGGCCATCGTGGACGTCGCGGCCATCGGTCCCTTTGCCCTGACCTACGTGAACCCGGCCGACGATCCGACCAAGAAGACCGCCACCAAGTGACCGGGCTGCCGGCCGCGCTCAAGCCGCACACCCTCGCCGGGACTCAGGCCTCTGCCAGCACCCGGAGCAGCTGCTCTCCGTAGAGCCGCGCCCGCTTCTCTCCCAGGTACGGAACCCGCCCGAGCGCCTCGAGGTCGGGCGGGGGGCTGGCCGCGAGCTGCTCGACCAGCGGGTTGGGCAGCACCACGCTCGGGGTCACGCCGCGCCCGGTGGCTTTCGCGGCCCGGAAGTTCTTGAGCGCCTCCTCGCGCCGGCGCCGGCCGGGGTCGCGGGTGGTGGCGAATGGTGCCGGGAGCTCGCCGCGCTCGGCAGCCGCCCGGAGCTCGGTGAGGAGGGCCAGCACCTCGTCCCCGTGCTCCCGCACCACCTGGCCGCGCACTCCCTGCGTGCGCGACAGCGCCCGTCGGTCCCGGGGGGCCCGGGTCACCAGCTCCTGGATGGCCGAATTGGAGAGCATCCGTCCCATCGGCACGTCCGCTGCCTCCGCCCAGGCGAGCCGCAGGGCATGGAGCCGCGCCCCGGCGGCGAGCTGGAAGGCCTGCTCCGCCGGGGGCAGGGTGCGCGAAATCTTCATCGCGAACGGCGCCACCACCGGACGGGCCACCGCCTCGTCGGTCAGCCGCTCGCAGTCGAGCTGCACCTCCTCGACGATGTCTGCCGCCTCCACCGCCGCGCGCACCAGCCGCCCCAGCTCGGTGAGGTAGCGCACGTCGTCGGCGATGTACGTCCGCATCTGCGGAGGCAGCGGCCGGATGGAGAAATCCGACTGCTGGTGCGCCTTGTCCAGCGTCACTCCCAGCCGTTCGGAGACCAGGTCCGCGAGCCCCACCTTGGGCCAGCCGAGCAGGGTGGCCGCGCGGTGGGTGTCGAAGAGGCCGCGCACCCGCACGCCCGCCTCGGCGAGGAACTGGAGATCTCCCTGGGCGGCATGGAAGACCTTGGTCCGGAGCGGGTCGGCGAACAGGCCGGCCATCGCCGAGGCCTCCACCCCGGGGGCCAGTGTGTCCAGCAGCCAGATGTCCCGGTCGGTGCCAATCTGGAGGAAGCACAGCCGGGCGCGGAAGGCGTGCATCGCATCGGCCTCCAGGTCCACGGCGAAGAGCGGGTCCGGCTCGAGCGCCCGGACCACGCCCTCTGTCCCGGGGGGGTCGGTCACATCGTGAATGGGTTGGCCGAAGGGCGTCACGGAGGGTCGTCTTTTACAGCGGAGATCTCTAGGATGCCGGCCGCTTGGACACCGAATCACGCCTGGAGAAGAGCCTGCTTGGCCACGTGGGCCGGGCCATCGCCGACTTCGGCCTCGTGGCCGATGGCGACCGGATCATGGTGGGAGTATCGGGGGGCAAGGACTCGCACACCTTGCTGGAGCTGCTGCGCATTCTCCGGCGGAGGGCGCCGGTGCGCTTCGAGCTGCTGGCGGTCACCCTCGACCAGGGGCACCCGGGCTTCCCCGGGCAGCAGCTGGTCGACCATTTCGCTGCCCAGGGCATGCCGTTCCGGCTGCTCCGCGAGGACACCTACTCCATCGTCGTGGAGAAGACCCCGCCCGGCAAGACGATGTGCACCGTCTGCTCGCGCCTGCGCCGGGGCATCCTCTACAACGCGGCCGTGGAGCTGGGGTGCAACAAGATCGCCCTCGGCCACCACCGGGATGACGCCGCGGAGACGCTGCTCCTCAATCTCTTCTTCGCCGGGACGCTGCGGGGGATGCCGCCCATCCTCCGCTCGGATGATGGCCGGAACACCGTCATCCGGCCGCTCCTCTACGCCCCCGAATCGGAGATCGCCGAGTACGCCGCGCTGAAGCGCTTCCCCATCATCCCCTGCGACCTCTGCGGCACCCAGGAGCAGCTGCAGCGCAAGCGGATGAAGCGCCTCCTCGATGAGCTGGAGACCGAGATCCCCACCGTGCGGAGCAGCATCCTCTCGGCGATGGGCAACGTGCGGCCGTCCCATCTCGCCGACCGGGAGCTCTTCGACTTTGCCGCCCTCGGCACCCTCCGCCTCCCAGAAAGAGACGCAGCATGAGTCCCGAGACCGCCGCTGCCGCCCGGATCGACCGCAACGCCGCCCTGGTCGAGGTGATGCTCCTCGCCGCGATGGCCGACGGCCAGCTCACCGAGGGGTCCATCCAGGCACTGCTCCGCCGCGTCCTCGAGCGGCCCGAGTTCGACGGCACCCGGCCCGAGGAGATCAGCGACCTGGTGGAGAAGAGCGTCAAGCGGCTCGCCTCCCAGTCGAGCCTGGAGTCCATCCTCCAGCGGCTCCGCGATCGTCTCCCCACCCACCAGAACCGGCTCCTGGCCTTCGGGCTCGCGGCCGCCGTGGCCCTCGCCGACAAGAAGGCTACCCGGGCGGAGCTGGGGCTGCTCAAGACCTTCCAGGCCGCCCTCGGCATCGCCGAGGACGAGGTGGCCGAGCTGGTGGACGTGGTGGAGTCCGGCCGGTCGCTGAACGAGGTCCTCGGTGAGCCGCTGGAGCGGCTCTACGCCGAGGTGATGGTGCTGGTGACCGCCGCCGACGGGAAGGTGAAGCCCGCCGAGTCCCGCGCGCTCATCGAGTCGCTGGCCTCGGACCCGCTCTTCCAGGAGATCGACGCCGCGCGGGCCCAGTCCTACCTGAGCGCGTCGGTGGAGGCGCTCGCCGAGCAGGGGCTGCCGGAGCGGCTCCGGGTGCTCGCCCACGGCCTCACCACCCATTCGCAGCGGGTACGCGCCTTCGGGCTCGCGGTGCGCATCGCCCAGTCCTCGGGCAAGCCGTCCGCGGCCGAGCTGCGCGTCATGGACATGCTGCAGGCCACCTTCGGCCTCGCCGACGACGAGGTCGCCCGGCTCCGGTCCGAGGTCGGCTGAAGGAGGAGAGCCCAGGTGACCGCCCCGCGCAGCGCCTTCCGGTTCGGCTTGCCCACGTCGCTCCCGGTGGCGCCCGCCCCCGGGGCCGCCGGCCGGCTCACCCGGGTCCTCTCCGGCATCGTGGGCCGCCAGGTCTCGGTGGTGACGTTCTCCGAGTACGAGGGCCTCACCGACGCGATTCGCCGCGGCGAGGTGGACGCCGCGTGGGCTCCCCCTCTGGTGGCGGCCCGCGCCGAGGCGCTCGGCGCCCGGGTGATGGCTCGCCCGCTGCGGCGCGGTTCGGTGCGGTCCCGCTCGGCGCTGCTGGTGCGGACCGACTCGAATCTGCAACTCGAGACGCTGGGCGGGAGCACCGCGGCCTGGGTGGACCGGGCGTCGCTCGCCGGGCATCTCCTGCCGCTGGCCTGGCTCCGCGAGCGCGGGCTCGACCCCGGCCGGCTCTTCGGCCAGCAGCTCTTCCTCGGCAGCTACCAGGCCTGCGTGGAGGCGCTGCTCGGCGGTGAGGCCGACGTGGCCGCGCTCTTCGCCCCGCCCGAGGGGCACGACCTGCGGCAGTCCGTCGAGGAGGTCGCCCCGGGCCGCAGCGCCGACGTCCGGGTCCTCGCCTGCACCATGCCCGCGCTGCACGACGCCTGGCTGGTGGCCCCGCACGTCCCCTTACCGGAGGCGCTCCGCATCGAGCGCGGTCTGCTCTCCATCCGGGAGGCACCCGAGGGAACGGCGCTCCTGCGCGACGTGGTGCGGGCGGACCGGCTGGAGCGCGCGCCCGAGCTCGGCCACCGCGAGCTCTTTGCCCGCGGTCTCACGGATGTGACGCTTCCGTTACGCTCAGACACCTCCGCTTGAACGGTCCCCAGGCGGGCTGCTACGTCCAACGTTGCACGATGGGTCGACGCGGTCGCGGGTCCCTGCGCTCCTGGGCGGTGCCGAGCCTGATGGTGGGCGCCGTCGCCACGCTCGTGGACATCGGCGTGCTGCTGGCCGCAATGCGCTGGATCCATGCCTCGAGCGCCGAGGGCGCGATGCTGGGGGTCGCGGTGGGGAGCACCGTCGCCTTCCTCGGCAACCGTCGGTTCGCGTTCCGCAGCGAGGCCACCGCCTGGCTCCCGGAGGCGCTGCGGTTCCTCGCCGGGACCGCCGCGGGCATGCTGGTGCACGCCGCGCTGGTGCGGACGCTCGCGGACGGAATGGGCGTACCGGTGGTGCTGGCGAAGCTCGTGGCCGACGTCTGCGTCTTCACCTTCGGGCAGCTGCTCCTCCTGCGCTTCTTCGTCTTCCCCGCCCGGCGAAAGCTGGAGGCGATCCGCCGCGCCCGCGCCCCGCACTGGGACGTGCCCGAGGCGGGCGGGGACGCCCCCGTCGCCCGGGTCGGCTGAAGCTCAGGAGAGTGTCGGGCCGGCGTCCGGAGTGGGGTCGCCGGCGTTCGGCAGCAGCAGGATCGCCAGGGCGCGGGCCTGGACCTCGCTGTTGCAGCGGTACTCCTGCACCTTCCCGTTGGTCTCCACCCGGAGGATCCACATGTCCTCTTCCTGGCGCACCACGGGCAGCTCCGGGCTGTCGGGAGTCGGGTCCATTCGCGTCGCCCTGAAGGGCGAAGCAGGGGCCGTGCCGGGACCCTGACCCGGTGATGACGGTGGGTTGCACCGCTCCCCCAGCGTTCCTGAATTGGCAGTCCGCAGCCGCTGCTATGCAAACTTTGCAGCGTCCGCAGGCTCGTTCCACTCCCAGGCGCTCCGGTAGCCGCCGAGCGCCTGCGCCCGCTCGACGAGCTGGGCGTAGAAGGGGTGACCGGCCAGGGTGGCGCTGTCGCCCACGACGAAGGCGTGGACCTTCGCCCGGGTGAGGACCACGTTCATCCGGCGCAGGTCGGTGAGGAAGCCCAGCCGCGCCTCCGCGTTGCTGCGGACGCAGCTCACCAGCACCGCCTCGGCCTCGCGTCCCTGGAAGGCGTCGACGGTGTCGACCTCGATGCCGAGCGGCTCGAGGAGGGGGGCCATCCGCCCGGCCTGGGCTCGGTAGGGAGTGATGACCGCGATCTGCCTCGGTTCGAGACCGGCGGCGAGCAGCGCGCGGGCCCGGGCCACCACCACCTCCGCCTCCCCCGGGTTCTCCAGGCTCTCGCTCCCCTCGGGCGCGACCTCCTCCCAGCCCTTGCCGGCCGAGTCGAGGAAGAGGAGTGGCGGGGCATCGAGCGACGCGCCAGGCAGCACGGTGGCCAGCGTCCGTTCCGCCACCGAGGGGTGCGCGCGGAGCTCGCCTCCGTAGAATGCGCGCGACGGCAGCTCCATGAGCGCGGTGTTCATCCGGTACTGCTCGCGCAGCATCTGGCGCACCGGTTCGCCATGGAGCGCGAGCAGCCGCTCGAAGAGGCTGGTGGAGAGTCCGCCCGTGGCTGCCTCCTGCGAGAGAATCGTCGGCGGGAGCTGGCGGTGGTCACCGGCGAGGACCACGCGCTCGGCGCGGAGGAACGCCAGGAGCGTCAGGGGCTCGGTGGCCTGCGTCGCCTCGTCGACCAGCGCGAGCGGGAAGCGGAGCGTGGACAGCGGAGGGCCGCCCAGCGCGGTGAGGGTCGCGCACAGCACGTCGGCGCGCTCGAGGACGTCGCGCACCGCCTTTCTCTCCAGCCCCCGGGCCTCGTCCATCAGCGCCCGGGCCTCGGCCTGCGCCGACCGGGCGTTGGCGAAGCGCTCGCGGCTGCGCCCCCGCTTCCGCTGCTTGCGGGCATGCCCGAGCAGCTCGAAGGCGTCGTCGAACAGCTCGCGCGCGAGCGCGCGGTCCGGATGCCGCTCCACCTGCACGTCGAGGGTGTGCTCCACGAGCCGGGGCGAGACCCGTGCGGGGTGGCCCACCCGGACGACCCGGAGCCCCTCGGCGAGGCAGAGCTCCACCAGGTGGTCCACCGCGGCGTTGCTCGCCGCGGTGCCGAGGATGCGGCCGTGCCGGGCGACGGCGTTCCTGGCCACGGCGGCGAGCACGGTGCTCTTTCCCGTCCCCGGAGGGCCGTGGACGCAGAAGAGATCCCGCGCGGCGAGGGCGCGCTCCACGGCGACCCGCTGCTCGGGATTGAGGGCGTCGGTACCGTCCGGGGGCCGCTCGGGCTCGAAGCGCGGCGGCTCCTTCCCGAGCAGCACGTCCTTGCGCCGCCCCGGAGCGCCCCGGTCCGCCGCTGCCACCTCGGCGACGGCGGCGTCGGCGCGGCCGAACGTCACGTCGTCCGCCACCAGGTCCAGGACGAGGCGTCCGCTCCGCACGAAGTCCGGCGGGGGGCGGTCGAAGGCCAGCTGGACCCGATCCCGCCCGCCGCTGGCGACGAGTGCGCGCTCGGGTGGCGCCACCTCTGCGCGCCGTGGGCGGGCCTCCACCACGTCGCCGGGGCCGAAGGGATTGCGCCAGGTCTGGCCGGTCGCCCGGGTAAGGGTGACCAGGAAGCGGCCGCCGAGACCGACGTCCTCGTCCCTGGCCTCGAGGTCGCCCGCGGAGAGGCCCAGCGACTCCCGCTCACCCTGGGAGAGCTCCGCCCGCTCTGCGGCGAGCCGCTGCTCCTCGGCACGGCGCTCGAGCGCGAGGAGCCGGCGCAGCTGCTCGAAGTGCTCGGGTCCGGGCGGAGCGGCGGCCATGCCCCATCGTGCCAGAGACCGTTCTCTGCCAGCAGGCAGGTCAGGAGGCTGGCTCGGCGATCAAACCCTTCTTGCGCATGTCCGCGCCCACGGCCTTGACCAGGTCTTGCATGAACTGGTGGAGGTGCTCGGGGTTCGTGGTCTCGCTCTGCCCCGCCCAGATGAGCTTGTTCTGTTTCAGGTCGAAGACCAGCGTCTCCACGCGCACGATGGTGTCGGTCACCACGTAGCCCGGGCTGTACGCAGCGCCCCAGCCGTAGCCGTAGTACGGACCCCAGCCGGCGCCGTACGGGCCAGGCCCCATGTACGAGGGCGGGACGTAGGTCTGCTGCTTGTTCACCGCGATGGGACGCATGGCGACGAGCGCCACGGCGCCCGAGTCCCGGATGGCAGCGGCAGCCTTCTCCTTGTTGTCGACCTCATCCGTGGGGATGAGGGTGAACGAGGGGATTGGCCGGAGGCCCCGCTGCCTGAGCTCCTCTCCGAGAAGGTCCTCCCCCGTCCGGCGCGTCGTCTCCTCCTTGCTCATCACCATGGCAATCACGAGGTCGCCCTGCTTCACCGAGAGCGGCGCGGCGCCGGGCTCCTTCCAGCTGTTCACCAGCTTGGTGCTAGCGGTGCAGCCGGAAGACAGCGCGAGCATCAGGAAGGCGGTGGAGGCCCGGGGGAACCTCGGGGACATGGCAGCTCCTTGTCGTGTCGGGCCGGGACGCTGCCTGGGCTGGCGGCCGGACGCCAGCACCGCGAGATGGTCCCAAAGGGGTATTGACGCCGGAACTCAGCAGCCGAGTCCACGAACGATGTAGAGCGAGCTGCTGTACCGCTTGTAGCTGAAGACGACATGCCTGCCGTCAGGCGAGAGCACCACGCTTGCGAGCCTCGTCGGGTCTCCTGGGTCGGCGGGGGGAATGGTTCGTTCCTCCAGCACCTTTCCGGATGTGGGGTCGACACGCCGGAGCTGTAAACCCTCGCCGACGGAACTGATGGCCCTGGAGACCCAGACCGTGCCGTCCGCTGACCACCCGCGAGGCACCAAGCCCTCGTTGGTCGCCCAGACGAGACGCGTCGATCCGTCTTCGAGCGAGACGACCACGAGCCGGGGCTTGGGGCTCTCACTTCCAGCAACGAGGTCGCCCTGCTCGAGTGCCGCCGCCCAGAGCCCATCCTGCGAGACGTGAAAGATGGGGCCCACCCCCACACTGGGGAAGGGGTCGAGTGCCGTGGCGCTCACACGGTTGGCGCGGAGCCGCCCCCGGCAAGGCGCTCGTGCGCAGCCGCGAGCCCGTGCGCGAGCTGTGCCGCCCAGTCGAGCGCGGTGCGCAGGGGGAGCCGCCCACGAGCGAGCCGCGCCCGCAGTGACTCGCCCGTGAGCAGCTCGGTGACGAAGTACGGCGCCCCCCTCGTGCTGGCCGAACTCGTAGACCGCGACCAGATTCGGGTGGTTCAGCGAGCCGGCGAGGCGGGCCTCCTGCTCGAACCGCCGTATCAGGTCGGGGTCACCGGCCAGGGCCTCGTTGACGACCTTGAGCGCGATGTCCCGACCCAGCCGCGCGTCCCGCGCGCGGTAGACCTCGGCCATGCCTCCGGCGCCGAGGAGAGCCACCACCTCATAAGGTCCCACCTTACGCCTGGGCCGAGGTGCACCGGCCGACTCTACGGCGAAGCGCCCGCGGGTGCCGGATCGAGCGCCAATTCGGGGATCTCCCGCGCGCTCGACAAACCTGCTTCGCCTGAAGCACAAGGACGGCTCTGCCGCGCCCTGGTTGCAGACCAGCCGGCGTGGGCCTTAAGGGCTGCCCCATGCACCCGCCCGACCGCCCCAACCGACTTGCCGCGGAGTCGTCGCCCTACCTCCGCCAGCACGCGACCAACCCGGTGGATTGGTACCCGTGGGGCGACGAGGCCCTGCGGCGCGCGCGCGACGAGCAGCGGCCGATTCTCCTCTCCATCGGGTACTCGGCGTGCCACTGGTGCCACGTCATGGCCCACGAGTCCTTCGAGGACCCGGGCACGGCGCAGCTGATGAACGCGCAGTTCGTGAACGTGAAGGTGGACCGGGAGGAGCGCCCGGATCTCGATCAGGTCTACCAGGGCGTGGTGCAGCTGATGGGCGGCCAGGGCGGATGGCCGCTGACGGTGTTCCTCACTCCCGACCTCGTCCCGTTCTACGGCGGCACCTACTTTCCGCCCGAGCCGCGCCACGGGTTGCCCTCGTTCGGGATGCTGCTCGACGCGCTGTCGCAGGCGTGGACCGAGAAACGCGACGAGGTGCTCTCCCAGGCCGGCGAGTTCAAGAATGGGCTCCGCCAGCTCGCGACCTACGGACTCGGCACGCTCGTCACTCCCGTGTCGGGCGACGACGTCGCGGCCGCCGGGAGGGCGCTGGCGCGCGCGCTGGACCCGGTCGAGGGTGGCTTCGGCGGCGCGCCCAAGTTTCCCAACACCATGGGGCTGGCGCTGCTGCTCCGGGCGTGGCGGCGGACCGGGAACGCGGCGCTGCGGGACGGGGCGCTGCACTCGCTCGATAGGATGGTGACCGGCGGCATCCACGACCAGCTCGGCGGCGGCTTCCACCGCTACAGCGTGGACCGCTTCTGGCGGGTCCCGCACTTCGAGAAGATGCTCTACGACAACGCGTTGCTCCTGCACCTGCTCGCGGAGGCGCAACAGAATCTCGGCGCACGAGAAGTGGGCGGAGGCCGCGTCGGGGCTGGTGGAGTGGCTGGGGCGGGAGATGACGGACCCGGCCGGCGCGTTCCACGCCACCCAGGACGCCGACAGCGAGGGGGAGGAGGGGAAGTACTTCGTCTGGAGCCCGGCCGAGCTCGAGGCGGTGCTCGGGCCCGAGGACGGCATGCGGGCCGCGTTCGCTCTGGGGGTGACGACGCAGGGAACCTTCGAGCACGGGCGTAGCGTCCTCGAGCGCCGGGTGCCACTGGCGCAGCTGGTGCGGGCCTCCGGGAGCACGGAGGACGAGAGCCGGCGCTGGCTCGACTCGGTGCGCGCGCGGCTGCTCGCCGAGCGGATGAAGCGGGTGGCTCCGGGGCGCGACGACAAGGTGCTGGCCGGTTGGAACGGGCTGATGGTTCGCGGGCTCGCTTACGCCGCCAGGGTCTTCGAGCGTCCGGAGTGGGCAGAGCGGGCGGCCCGTGCCGCCGGCGCCGTGCTGGACCGGCAGTTCCAGGGCGGACGGCTGTTCCGCGTGCACCAGGACGGGACCAGCAAGGTGGACGCGTTCCTCGAGGACTGGGGTGGGCTCGCCGCGGGCCTGGTCGCACTCTACCAGGCGACGTTCGAGCATCGCTGGCTCGAGGCTGGGGTGCAGCTCGCCGACCGCGCGCAGGAGCGCTTCTGGGACCCAGAGCAACGGGCGTACCGGACCGCGCCGAGAGGACAGGCGGACCTCGTGGTGGAGGCCTACGCGCTGCACGACAACGCCGTGCCGTCGGGCGCAAGCCTTCTCACCGAGGCCAACCTCGTTCTGGCCGCACTGACTGGCCGGCACGCCTACCTCGACCGCGCCGAGGCGTACCTCTCGCGGATGCGCGACGCGGCGCTGGCCAACCCGTTCGCGTACGGGCACCTCTGGTGCGCGGCAGACCTGCTGGCCGACGGTGCCCCCGACGTGGCTCTCGTGGGCACGGCGCGTGCCCGAGAGCAATTCCTCGCCCTGCTCGTCAGGACCTACGCCCCGACGCTCTCGGTCGCGGCCTTCGAGCCGGGGGCGGCGCCGACGGTGCTCTCGGAGATCGCCGAGGGGAAGACCACCGCCGGGGGCGAGCTGGCGGCGTACCTCTGCCGGAACTTCACCTGCACGCTGCCTCTGCGGTCGGTCGATGCGCTGGAGGCGGAGCTTCGCCAGGCCAGGCTCGTGGCGCCGGCCAAGGACGTGGAGACGGTGGACGAGGAGGACTGACGGGGAGGGAGCGTGCCCCCGACTCGGGGGGCAGCGCTGATCCGAGGTCCACCGGGGGCGCCACGCCCGTTGCAGAGAGGGTTTCCCGAGCGCGCTTCCAGGATCAGTTTGGAACGGTCAGGGCCGAGGGGGTCCTGCGGGTGTCGGAAAGCGTTCCATCGGGTTACGGGAAGCGCGTACGCGAAGCTTCTTGGAATGCTCCGCAGGAGCGCGAGACCCCCTCTCGGGTCGACCGTTCCATTCTGATCCTCCATCGGCCTCCGCGAAACCGGAACCGGCGGCCGTCCTCGAGGACGTTCCGGGAGCGTCTCCCGCTGGATCAGCCGGCGATCAGCGTCTGGGCCGGCCTTCTTCTCCGCGTTCGCCGGGTCCCGGACCTTTCTGGACGCAGGCCCCTGATTTCTCTGGCGAAGCTGCTCCATGTCGATCAGCTCCGTGCTCGATTGTCGCTTTGGCGGACGCTGACGGCATGGAGCCGCCTGCGCACAAGGAGAGAACGATGAAGTTCCTGATGACGTATGCCGCGATCCCTGGTGCTCCCCCGCCCACGCCGGAGCAGATGGCCCGCATCGGCGCCTATTCCGAGAAGATGGCCAAGGCCGGCGTGCTGCTCATGACGGGCGGCCTGGTTCGTCCCTCCCGCGGCCTGCAGATGCGCTGCCAGGGCGGGAAGGTCAGCGTCACCGACGGACCGTTCGCCGAGTCGAAGGAGCTCATCGACGGGTTTGCGCTGGTGAAGGTGGCCTCGCGCGAGGAGGCGGTGAAGCTGGCCACCGAGTTCATGCAGATTGCCGGTGACGGCACGGGCGAGGTCCTTCAGGTGTTCGACGCTGCCGAGGGCGGCCCGCCCGGTCCGTGACGGTCGCGCTCGCCGGCGCGCCCTGAACAGGGGGTGCGCCGGGAGGGGTCCTGGTAGCGTCCGGTGCGGTGAAGGCCGGCACGCACGAGGCGATCACCCGGGTGTGGCGGGACGAGTCGGCGCGGCTCGTCGGTGCCCTGGTACGCCTCGTGGGGGACCTCGGGTCCGCCGAGGAGCTGGCGCAGGACGCGCTGGTCGCGGCGCTGGAGGAGTGGCCGACCTCGGGTGTGCCGGAACGTCCGGGCGCCTGGCTGATGGCCACGGCGAAGAACCGGGCGCTCAACGTCCTCCAGCGCACCCGGATGCTGGACCGGAAGCACCAGGCCCTCGAACGCGAGTCGGTCACTCAGGTCACGCCCCAGCTCGAATCGGCCATGGACGAACAGGTCCGCGACGATGCGCTCCGGCTGCTCTTCATCGCCTGCCATCCGGTGCTGTCCCGCGAGGCCCGGGTCGCGCTCACCCTCCGGCTCGCGGGCGGGCTGTCGACGGAGGAGATCGCTCGCGCCTTCCTGGTGCCCGAGCCGACCATGGCCCAGCGTCTTGTCCGGGCGAAGCGTGCCCTCTCCTCCGCCGGGGCGCGGTTCGAGCTGCCGCGGGGCGATGCCCTGGCTGAGCGGCTCGCCGCGGTGCTGGAGGTCGTCTACCTCGTCTTCAACGAGGGTCACTCGGCAAGCTCGGGGAGCGCGCTGATACGCCTCGACCTCGCGGCGGTGGCGCTGCGGCTGGGGCGGCTCCTGGCCGAGCTTGCGCCGGCCGAGCCCGAAGCGCTGGGGCTGCTCGCGCTGATGGAGCTCACCGCGGCCCGCGTCCCAGCGCGCTCGGATGCAGCCGGGGACCCGGTGCTGCTCATGGATCAGGATCGCTCCCTGTGGGACTCTGGGCTCCTGTCGGCCGGGCTCGCCACCCTCGAGCGCGCCGAGGCGCTCGGAGGCGAGCCGGGTCCTTATCGTCTCCAGGCGGCGATCGCCGGATGCCACACCCGGGCGCACCGGGCCGAGGACACCGACTGGAAACGCATCGCCTCGCTCTACGGCGAGCTGGCCCGCCGCGCGCCGTCGCCGGTGGTGGAGCTGAACCGAGCGCTGGCCGTGTCCCGCGCCGAGGGCCCCGCAGCCGGACTCGCCCTGCTGGATGCGCTCGTCCACGAGCCATCGCTTGCGCGCTACCCGCAGCTCCCCGGCGCGCGGGCAGACCTCCTCTACCAGCTCGGGGAGTACGCCCGGGCATGCAAGGAGTTCGAGCGTGCGGCCTCCCTCGCCGGGAACGAGCGGGTCCGGAGACGGCTGCTGGCACGCGCGGAGGAATGCGCCCGACGTGCGGCGGACGACGCATAGGAGGGTTGGGGGCTATTGCGCCACCGGAGCTTCGGCGCGGCGGCTCTGCATCCGGCGCTCGATCTCCTCCGGGTCCTTGGGGATCGCCCGGGTGATCACCTCGGCACCGCTGGGGGTGATGAGGATCTCGTCCTCGATCCGCACCCCGAACCCGCGCTGCGGCAGGTAGATGCCCGGCTCCACCGTGAGCACCGCACCCGCGGGCAGCGGCGCGTCGTAGTCGCCGGCGTCGTGCACCTCGAGCCCCACGAAGTGGCAACAGCCGTGCAGGGCGGCGTCGTGGTACCCCGCGTCGTCGATGACCTTCCGCACCGCTCGATCGAGCGTGCGCGGGGTCACGCCGGCCCGGGCCGCGGCGATGCCCGCCGCCTGCGCCCGGAGGACGAGGTCGTAGATCTCCCGCTGCTCGGGGCTGAACTTGCCGGACACCGGGTAGGTCCGGGTCACGTCGGTGGCGTAGAACTGCTCCTCGGCGCCGGCGTCCACCACCACCACCTCGCCCTCCTTCATCACCCGCTCGTCCTTGGGGTAGTGGAGGACCGCACCGTTGGGGCCGGAGCCGACGATGGAATCGTAGGCCACGTGGCGCGAGCCCGAGCGCCGGAAGGCGTCCTCGATGGCGTCCTTCAGCTCGAATTCGCGCATGCCCGGCCGGAGCACCTCCAGCACCCGCGCATGCCCGGCAGCCGTGTGCTCGATGCCCTTCCGCATGAGCTTGATCTCCTCGGGGTCCTTCGCCTCGCGCATCCGGGCCAGGGTGTCGTGCAGATCGTTCACCTTGCACCCGTAGGACCGGTCCATCGCCTCGGCGTAGTAGGTCATCACCTTTGGCTTCGGCTGCGGCTCGGCCACGAACTGCCCGACGAAGTTGAGCCCGCCATGGGGACAGGCATGGAGCAGCGCCTTGCCCAGCCACTCGGTCCGGTGCACCTGGGCGATGCCGCTGGTGCTCTCCAGCGCCTGCGAGGGGAGCTTCGCTCGCTCGCCCTCCCACTGCCCGCGCTCGACGTCCAGCGGACGGAGAAAGAGCACCTCCGGGTCCGGTGAGGCCGGATCGAGGAGCAGGGCGGCCCCGGGCTCGTCGATGCCGGTCAGGTAATAGAAATCCATTCCCTCCCGCATCCCCTCGAACCGCGCCTCGTTCACCACCAGCGTGGCGCCGGTCTTCAGCTTCTCCATCAGCGCCTTGCGCCGCCGCCGGTAAGCCTCGGGGCCGAGCGTCCCGTCGGGGCCGATGGTGCGACGCTCGGGCGCGACCGAGGGTTTGAGATACTTGCCCACGGGGAGTGGTCTGAGAACCTCCTGGACCGGGCCGGGTGGCTCGGCGCCGAGGAGGACGAGGGCGAGGAACGAAGCTGGATGCATGGGCCGGGCAGCATCGCCGTCTGCACCACGCCGGGCAACGTGCGAGCTCGCCCGGTGCGGTCAACGGCCTTCGTGCGGGTGCCAGGCCCCCGGAAGGTTGTGCAACCGGTGTGCGACGTTCGCCACGTGACGCGCGCCAGCCACCCGGGCAGGCTCGTGCTCCGTTCGCCGGAGGAGGTCAGCAGCCGTGTTCGGACTGTGCTCGTGGATCGTCGTGGGGCTCGTCATCGGCGCCATCGCCCGGGCGCTCTTCCCCGGGCGTCAGCCGATGGGATGGATCGGCACCGCGCTCCTGGGGATGGCAGGCTCGCTGGTGGGCGGGTTCCTGAGCTCGCTCCTCTGGCACGGAGGCCTCCGGGTGCTCCACCCCGGGGGGCTCATCGCCTCGGTGCTCGGGGCGATGCTCCTGCTCTGGATCGTCTCGAGGCGCTAGGAGCGCCGCCCCGGGCGGAGCGGCGCATTCGATCGAGCGGGGGTGGGGAGGCGGAGGTGCTCACGGAGCCCCGGGTCGGTCCTTCGGGATTTCAGCCTCGCGGTGAACGACCAAGCCGGGACGGCCGCGGACCTGAGCCGGGTGCCGATTCAACTCGGGCTGCTGCGGAGCCACGGCGGCCCGGGAAGGCTCGGTGGGCCGTCGGGCGGCTCTGCTCCTACCCTCGGCGATCACCGCCAGCGGGCCGGCCACAACGGAGAATCCCAGGGCGGCCCATCCAATCTGCGAGCTCCCCACCACGAGCACCCCGCCAACGGCCGCGAGGATCACCACGAGGATCAACACGGCGCGGAGAAGAGGTGCCGAGGTGGCGACCTGGACCGAATCGGAGGACTGGTACACGGTGACTCCCTGCAAGGAGGCCCACTGCGAGGGGGCCGTGGGGGCCTTGCAGCCGCCGCGCCCAACCGCTGGGCCCGGGAGTCATCGGGAGTTAGAGCCCGACCCCGGCGGTCCCGGTGAGGCGGGCCAGGCTACAAGCGGCGGACAAGCGTTGCTCTCGGTGCAACCGCTCCTGGCGGAGACCGCGAACTGGGCGGGCGACGGTGGCGCGCCTGCGATCCATGTCCGCCCTCCGACGACGGTTTCCGTCTCGAGCGCAGGCAAGCCGCGCCGTCGAAGGAGAGCTCACACGAGCAGATGGTGGATGCAGAGAACGATGGTCATTGGCATAACGGCCATCGATCTCCAGAAATAGAGGCACCCGGTCCGGCGCGTCACTTCGCCGAGACGACCTTCAGCTCGCCGAGCAGCGGCATGATCTCCGCGCTGCTCTCCTCGCCCAACGTCAGATGCGTGGCGTCCGCCACCGGCTGACCGAACGTGGGGTCGAGCTGGGTCCACGTCCCGACCCACGCCTCCACCCACTCGTGCCAGTACAGGGCGGGCACCCCGTCCTCGTTCTGCACGTACACCACGCCGTCCACCCGGCGCGCCGGGATGCCGAGGGCGCGGAGCAGGGAGATGCTGAGGAGGGAGTGCTCGGTGCAGTCCCCGCGCAGCGTCCGGAGCACGTCGGTCGCGCGGTCGGCGCTCGCCCCGTAGTCCTTCTTCATCGTCCGGCCGACCCAGGCCACCACCTTCTTCGCCGCGGCATAGGCGTCGGTCTCGCCGCCGGCGATCTCCTTCGCCTTGGCGACGATGGCCGGGTTGTCGGACTCGACCAGGATCGAGGACTTCAAGTATTCGGCGGTGTCCGGCGGATGCGGCGCCCCGCGCTTCACCAGCTTCGCCGGCGCAGGTGGTGCGGCGCGGATGGTCACCTCGGACTTTCCGTTCCCCAGGGTCCGGTAGGTCTGTCGGTCGGTCGGCCGATGGAACTTCTCCGGAAAGCCGGCCAGCACCAGGGTCCACTCCCCGGGGACTTTCCGGGCCGTCGCCGGCGGGGCGGCGGGGAGGACCAGCCGGGTCAGCCCGAAGATCTCCACCCGGTCCAGCCGCTCGGCGACCGACTTCGGCTCGGCCCGGCCGATCATCGCCGAGCCGTAGGACATCTCCACCACCGCGCCGTCGGGAGCGACCACCGCCTGCATCGGCACCTTCTCCTTCTCGGAGACGATGCTCGCCTTCCGCAAGAGCACCGAGACCCCGTTCACCACCCGCCGCTCCTCGGCCACCGGGGTGGTGGTCATCCGGTACTGCCCGAGGTCGGTCCCGTCCAGCGCCATGCCCGAGACCTCCTTGCCCCGGAGCAGCGCGACCCGGAGCTGGTCGGCGTCCTCCACCGTCTCCTGGATCGGGGGCAGGGCAATGGTGTCGTCGGCCTGGCCCGGGCGGTGTCGCTTCACGGTGAAGCCCGTGGGGGTCGCCTTGCCGGTGAGCACCTGGTTGCCGCCGTCCCCCTCGTCCTGGATGACGAAGGAGAGCAGCCGTCCACCCGACTTCGATTCGTAGATCCGCTCCTCGTGGTGGCGCCGCTCGGCGGTGTTGTTGCCCACCACCGCCTTGAAGACGAAGTCGGCGACCGAGCGGACCTCGGGCCGGCCCGGCACCGCCTCGAGGTCGGTGAAGTACCAGCCCACCTTCTTGTCCACCAGGTAGAGGCCGAAGTACTCGCCGCCATGCGGGCGCGGCGCGCGCAGCACGTCGGAGCTCGCCTCGCCCCGGGCCGTCAGCGGGGCGGCCAGGAGCAGCGCGAGGGCGGGGAGGAGGAGGGGTCGAGGCACTAAAGCTTCTTCTTCAGCAAGATCAGGTCGTCCCCCACCTTGTAGAAGTCCCGGAAGCGGGCCTCCTCCAGGTAGCGCATCGACTGGTAGAAGCCTCGCGCCGGGCCGTAGTCCTCGGTGGCCGACGTCTCCACCCGCACCAGCCGGGCCTTCCGCCGCCGGAGGTCGCCCTCCATCGCCGCCACCAGCCCGGCCCCGATCCCCTTGCCCCGGAGCGAGGGCTCGCTGCAGATCCAGTACAGGTCGAACGTTCCGTCGGTCATCGGGGTGGGGCCGTAGCAGACGTAACCCCCGAGCTGCCCACCGATCAGCGCCACCAACAGGAAATAGTCCGGACTATTCGGCTGCAACGCCAGGTCGATGACCTCGAGCGCGCAGCGCACCTCGTCGGGTGAGAAGTTCTCGATGCGGTCGAGCAGCCTCGCGAGGCCTTCCCTGTCTTCTGGGACGGCGGGACGGATGTCCATGGGTCCTTTCGAGCGCGACGTCCACCAGTCGCAGCGCCAGCGCCGAGTACTCCAGCCCGGCCGCCGCTGCGCTCCTGGCGAAACCCGCCTCGGGATGCAAGTCACAGTTGGGGTTGATGTCAATGACCCAGGGCTGACCGTCGTCGGAGAGGCGCAGGTCCACCCGCCCGTAGTCCCTGCAGCCCAGCGCCTCGAACGCGGCGAGCGCCGTCTCCACCACGCGCCGCTCGATCTGCTGCGGAAGGGTGCAGGGAACCGAGGGGCTGTCGATGCACTCGGGTGACGATGGCTCCCACTTCGCCCGGTAGCTCACGATGTGTGGGCGGCCGTCGAAGGCGCCACCGAAGCGGATCTCCGACAGGGGAAGCGCGGCGCGGGGCGCGTTGCCCAGCAGCGAGACGTAGACCTCCCGGCCCGGGACGAAGCGCTCGACCAGCGCCGGCTGCTTGAAGGTGCGGAGCACGCGCCGGACCACGTCGCGAAGCCCGCGCTCGTCCTCGACCACCGAGTCGAAGTCCACGCCGACCGAGGCGTCCTCCCGGGAGGGCTTCACGATCAGCGGAAAGGGCAGCCCGATGCCCTCGAGCTGGGCCAGCCGCTCGACCACCCGGAAGGGTGGGGTGGGGACGCCGCGGGCGACGAGCAGCTCCTTGGCCTTGTCCTTGTGGAGGGCCAGGCCGAGCGCGAGGGGTCCCGAGCCGGAGTAGGGCAGCCCGAGCATGTCCAGCAGGCACGGGACGGCCATCTCGCCCCGCGCATCCCCCCCGATGGACTCACAGAGGTTGAGGACCAGGTCCGTGGACCGGGCGCTCAGGGGGTCGACGATGCCGGCGGGGCTCGGCCCCACGGGGAGGACCGACACCTCGTAGCCAGCCTTCCCCAGTGCCCGGGCGAGCTCGGCAGCCACTCGCTCCACGTCCGCCCTCGCCTCGCGTCCTGGGTCTTCCTCCAGAGCATCGGCGTCCGCGTTGTGCAGGAGCGTGATGTGCATGCAGTAGAACCGTGGATGTAGCACGATCTGGCGACACGATGCGCATTCGCGATCCGATCCACGGCACCCTCCCGGTGTCCGCCGACGAGGCGGCCGTCGTGGACAGCGCCTGGTACCAGCGTCTGCGGCACGTGCGGCAGCTGGGGTTCGGCGAGCTGGCCTTCCCCGGGGCGACCCATACCCGGCATGCCCACTCGCTCGGGGCGATGCACGTGGTGGGGCGGCTCTTCGACGCCCTCGCCGCCCGGAGCGACCTGCCCGACCCCGTCCGGCAGCGGTTCCGGACCGCGCTGCGCCTGGCCGTCCTCTGCCACGACCTGGGGCACATGCCCCTCAGCCACGCCAGCGAGCGCATCGCGCCGCCGCGGGCCGAGCTCGGGCTCCCGGCCTGGACCGGCAGCGACGGGGGGCAGGCCCGCCACGAGGACTTCACGGTGAAGCTCCTCCTGGACACCGACCTCACCGACCTCGTCCGGACCCGGGTGGGGGACCAGGGCATCACCGGCGAGGCGCTGGCGGCGCTGGTGACAGGGCGGACACCGCCCGCCGGGCTGGACTTCCGGTACGGCGGCGCGGACTGGGCCCCCCTGCTCCGGGCGCTGGTCTCGGGGGAGCTGGACGCCGACCGGATGGACTACCTGCTCCGGGACTCGTTCTACACCGGGGTGAACTACGGCCGGTTCGACCTGGACTGGCTGGTCCAGAACCTCCACCCGGCCGAGCGGGACGGGCGGGTGGAGCTGGCGCTGTCGCGGAGCGCGGTCCTCGCTTTCGAGGACTTCCTGTTGAGCCGGCACCACATGTTCCTGTCGGTGTACCTGCACCACACCGCGGTGAGCTTCGACTGGATGCTGGAGGCCTACTACCGGGACGCCCCGGGCGAATTCGAGATTCCGGCCGATCCGGGACGTTTCCTCCGGACCGACGACGTGGCCCTGCTCTGGGCGCTCCGGGCCTCGTCGAACCGCTGGGCGCAGCGCATCGTCCGGCGGCAGGGATTCAAGCTGCTGGCCCAGTTCACCGAGCGGGACGAGGGCTACGACCTGGGCGCGCTCTCGGCGGCGCTGACCGAGGCCGGGGTGGAGCACTTCACCGTCGAGAGCCGGGAGACGCTGTCCCGGTACTTCGAGGAGGGGGAGGGACCGAGCCTGTACGTCCTGGACGAGTCCTCCGGGCGGTTGACGCCGGTGGCCCGCTACACACCCCTGTACCAGCGCTATGCGTCCCCGGTCCGTCTGTCCCGGGCGTATGTGCTTCCAGAGAGCCTGGATCGGGCGCGGCAGGCGCTGGCAGGTGTCACCGCAGCGAAGCTCCGCGATGCGATAGGGTCCGCCGGCAAGCGATGAGCGAGGCGATCCCGGGGATGCAGGAGGCGCCGCCGCCGGCGGAGCCGAGAGACGCCGCAGTGGTGGTCCTGGTGCGCATGGGGCCCCGTGGGCTGGAGACGTTCTGGCTCCGGCGCGAGCGCACCGTCTCCTTCGCCGCGGGCTTCTACGCCTTCCCCGGCGGACGGGTGGACGCCGCCGACGCCGAGATACCGATCGAGGGTGCAGGGCCCCCCGATTCGCGGCTGGTGGCCGCCGCCGCCCGCGAGCTGTTCGAGGAGACAGGGGTGCTCGCCGCCCGCGGACGGACCCCGGACGCCCCCACGCTCGCTGCCGCCCGTGCCGCGCTGCTCGAGGGCAAGGAGCCCTTCTCGGCGGTGCTCGGCCGCCTCGGGCTGCAGATCGACGCGCTGGACTTCGAGCCCGCGGGCCGCTGGGTGACGCCGCCCTTCATGCCCACGCGCTTCGATGCGCGCTTCTTCCTGGTGGAGGTCCCGCCCGGGACCCGGGCCGAGGTGTGGCCGGGCGAGGCGGCCGAGGGCAGCTGGGTTCGACCGACGGATGCGCTCACCCTGTGGCAGGAGGGCCGGGCGCTGCTCCACCCCCCCAACCGGCACGCCCTGAACGTGCTCAGCCGCGTGCGCCGGACGGTGGACGCGGTGGCCTGGCTCGCCTCCCCGACGGCGGCGGACACCCGCATCGAGTTCCAGCGGGGCATCCGGCTGGTGGCGCTGCGGACGCCCACCTTGCTCCCCGCCACCCATACCAATTGCTGGATTCTCGGGACGGGCGAGCTGCTCATCGTGGACCCGGGCGCGTCCGAGCCGGCGGAGATCGACCGGCTGACGGCGCACGTCCGCGCGCTTGCGGCCGAGGACTGCCGGCCCCTGGCGGTGCTGCTCACCCACCACCACCTGGACCACGTGGGCGGGGCGCGGGCGGTGAGCGAGCAGCTGGGGATTCCGGTCTGGTGCCACGCCCGGACCGCCGACCGCCTCCCGTTCCGTGCGGACCGGCTGCTCGAGGAGGGCGACGAGCTGGTGCTGGCCGGTGCGCCGGGGATGCGCTGGCGGGTGCTCCACACCCCGGGGCATGCGCGCGGGCACATCAGCCTCCTCGACACCACCACCCGGGCGGCGGTGGTCGGGGACATGGTGGCGGGGCAGGGGACCATCCTCATCGACCCGCCCGAGGGCGACATGGCCGAGTACCTGCGGCAGCTCGCCCGGCTGCGGGACCTGCCGGTCCGCGCGGTGTACCCGGCGCACGGGCCTCCGCTGCCGGATGGCCCGAGCGCGCTGAGCACGGTCGTCGACCACCGGGCGATGCGGGAGAGGCGGGTGCAGGCGGCGCTGAGCACCATCCCCCGGCCCCTCGAGGAGCTGGCCGCGGAGGCGTACGCCGACACCCCGGGCGTGATTCCGTACCTCGCCGAGCGGAGCACCCTGGCCATCCTCGAGAAGCTCCGGGACGACGGCTTCGCCCGAGAGGTCGGAGGCGGCTGGGCGCTGCTGTGAACCTCGGGCGGGCCTCCTGAAGCCTCTCTTGACGGGCTGTGCCGGGACGGGCCTAGCTACTCCTGCCGCAGCGCGACCATCGGATCCACGCGCGAGGCGCGCCGGGCCGGCACCGCGCAGGCGATGAGCGCCACGCCGAGGAGCCCGAGGCCGACCGCGATGAAAGTCGGGGGGTCGGTGGGCCGCACCCGGTAGAGGAGCCCCTCCATGAGCCTGGTGAGGCCGAGCGCGGCGGCGGAGCCGAGAACGATTCCGATCGCCGCGAGCCGACCCCCACCGGCGAGAATCATCCGGAGGATGTCGCCGCGCTGCGCCCCGAGCGCCATGCGGAGGCCCAGCTCTCCGGTCCGCTGCCCGACCAGGTACGAGATGACGCCGTAGATGCCGATGCTCGCCAGCACCAGGGCCAGCCCGCCGAAGATGGCGAAGAGCACCATCGCGAAGCGCTGCCGCCCCAGGGAGTCGGTGACGATCTCCGGCATCGTCTGCACACCGAACAGCGCGTACTGGCTCCCCATTCTCCCGATGGCCTCCCGCAGCGGGACGATCGCCGCGCGCGGCTCTCCATCGGTCCGGACGGCCACCCCGACACCGGTGGCGAGCAGCGAGGTCAGCCCGTCAGACGCCTGGGTCCACGGGACGTACAGCTGGGCCCGCAGCGAGTTGTGGTCGTCGGAATCCAGCCCCCACTGCTTGACGTGCGCGACCACGCCCACGATCTCGATGGGCTCCGTCCCCCGTTCGAGGTGGATGCGCCGGCCGACCACCTCACCGTCCGGGAAGTAGGTCCGGGCGAAGACGTCGTCGACCACCGCCACCGGTGCGCTCCGGGTCCCGTCCTGCGGCCCGAGGAAGCGCCCGCGCAGGAGGCGGATCGACATCGCCTCGAGGTAGCCCGGGCCGACCACGTAGCTCAGCGTCCACTTCATCTCGTGCTGGCTGATGGGACGGGGCTGGCCGTCGAGCCAGAAGAGTTGCTCGTCGTCGCCGGTGAGGGGGAAGGCGCCTCCGTACAGCGACACCGCCCGGACCCCGGAGGTCGAGCCGATCGTCGCCTCGAGGTCGCGAAGCGCCGTGCGGATCGCCTCCGGAGCCTCCTTGGCCATCGCAGGCGGCAACGACACGGCGAAGGTGAGGACGCGCTCGGGATCGAACCCAGGGTCGACGCTCCACAGCCGGGTCAGGGTCCGCACCATGAGGCCGGCGCCCACGAGGAGGATCAGCGCCAGCGCCACCTCGAGCACCACGAAGACGTCCTGCGAGCGACGGTGTCCGCCGGGGAGACCGGCCGCGCCCCGGAGCGACTCGTGGAGCGGCGCCCGGGCAGTGGCCACCGCCGGGGCCAGCCCGAAGAGTGCGCCCGAGAGGAGCGAGACGAGCAGGGTGAACCCCAGCACGCGGGCATCGAGCTGCACCTCGGAGGTGCGCGGGAGCCCCTCTCCGGAGAGGCCGAGGACGGCGCCGGTGCCGAGCAGAGCGAGCACGACGCCCAGGGCGCCACCCAGCAGGCCGAGCAGGACGCTCTCGGTGAGCAACTGCTGCACAACTCGCCCCCGTCCGGCACCGAGCGCGGTGCGGACCGCGAACTCCCGCGTCCGCCCGCTGCAGCGAGCGAGCAGGAGATTCGCCACGTTCACGCAGGCGATGAGGAGCACGAACCCGACGGCAGCGAAGAGGACCAGGAGCACCGGGCGGACCGGGCCGACGACCTGTTCCTTGAGCGGAACCAGCGTCGCCCCCACCCCCTTGTTGGCCTCCGGGTAGGCTTCGGCCAGCGCGCGGGTCACCCCGTCCATGTCCGCCTGTGCCTGGGCGAGCGTGACCCCGGGCTTCAGCCGCGCGATGCCGTGGATGCCGAGCCCCGCCCCGCGAGAGAGGAGCAGGTCGTTCGCCCACTGCCCGATGGGAACGTAGACGTCGCACGCTCTGGGCAGGTTCGGCGCGGAGAGCGGAAAGCCGGGGACGACGCCAACGACGGTGTACGGGCGTCCGTCGAGGGTGAGGGTCGTCCCGAGGACGTGGGGGCTCGAGCCGAACCGTCGCTGCCAGAGCCCGGCACCGATGAGGGCCACCGGAGGTGCGCCGACCTCGTCCTCGCCGGGCGCGAGGGTGCGCCCGAGCAGGGGGTGGACGCCGAGCATGGCGAGGAAGCTCGAGGAGACGAACGCCCCCACGACCTGATCCGGCGGGCCCTGCCCGGTGACGATGAAGCTCGTGTTCCGCGAGACCTCCAGCTCGGAGAAGACCGAGCTCGACCGCCGCCAGTCCCGGAAGTTCGGGTAGGAGATGGAGCCCCGCGCGAAGTTCGGCTTGGAGGCGTGCACCCCCACCAGCAGGTCCGGTTCGGGGAAGGGGAGTGGGCTGAGCAGCACCCCGTTGACCAGGGAGAAGAGCGCGGTGTTGGCGCCAACCCCGAGGGCGATGGTGAGCACGGCCACCGCGGTGAACCCGGGGGCCTTCCGGAGGCCTCGGAGCGCATGGCGGAGGTCGTGGGTGAGCGTCACCGCCAGGAAGGGATGCAACTGCCGTTCCCTGCCCGGGTGGCTCCCCCGAGCGGGGTTCCCCGGCGTCACCTCGGGCCGCTGTCCACTTCCGGGACCCCGGGTCCCACGATCGCGCGAGGGCGGGCTTTGCCGGCCATCCGACGACCGGGCCCGACGCTCAGGCGCGGGCGAAGTCGATGAAGCCCTTCTCCGGATCGGTGGCCAACAGGCGCACCCGGATCCGATCGCCCACGTCCATCCCGTGCTCGCCGCGGACGACCCGGCCCTCCGCGGGAGGCCGGAGGAGCCGGACGAAGGTCCCGTGCTCGGTGACGCCGGTGACCAGCCCGTCGAAGGCCTGGCCCACCTTGTCGTGGAGGAGGAGCGCGGCGGTGACCTTCCGCATGAGCCGCTCGAGCTTGCGGGTGGCCGCCTCCATCCGGGTGCAGTGCTGGGCGATGCCGTCGATCTCCCCGTCCGAGTACGGAGCGGGTGCGCCGGCGAGCACGGCCTTCACCAGACGCTGGGTGATGAGGTCGGGGTACCGGCGATTCGGGGCGGTGGAGTGGCTGTAGTCGTTCGCCGCGAGGCCGAAGTGTCCCGGCGACTCCTCTCCGGCCGGCTGGAGCACGTACTCGCCTGGGCCGAGGAGCTTCACCACCGCCAGTGACAGGTCGGGGAAGTGCAACGGGTCGTGTGCCCTCTGCCGCTCGAGGAATCGCGAGAGCACCGGTCCATCGGGCTCGGGGGGCAGCGCCGTCCCCAGGCCTTGCGCCAGGGCGACGATCCGGTCCCAGCGCTTCGGCTTCCGGACCACGCGGGCGATGGACGAGCGTCGGGCCTCGTCGAGGAAACGCGCCATCACCCCGTTCGCCGCCACCATCAGATCCTCGATGAGCTCCCGGCTCCGGCTGTCGGGGATCTCCTGGAGGTCCACCACCCGCCCGTCGTCCATGACCGGGCGCGGCTCGATGGTCCGCAGCATGAGCGCCCCGGCGCGCTCACGGGCTGCCCGGAGCGCGCGCGTGGCCCGGTCTTGAAGCCGCAGCTGCTCCTCGAGCCCGCGGACCACGGCGACCCGCGGTGGAACCGGCGCGTCGCCCTGCAGCCACGGACCCACCTCGGGATAGTTCAGCTTGGCCCGGTTGCGGACCCACGCCCCGCGGACGGCCCCCGAGTCCACCGAGCCTCCAGGGAGGACCCGGTAGCCGATGACCACCGCGAGACGGTCCAGGTCCGGGAGCAGCGAGGTCAGGTTCTCCGACAGCGGCCGGGGCAGCATCGGGAAGATGGCCGCGCCGGTGTAGAGCGAGGCGGTGTTGGCACCGGCCCGCCGGTCGATCGGAGTTCCCTCCGGCACCAGCGCGTCCACATCCGCGATGGCGACCAGAAGCTGGATGCTCCCGTCCGGGAGGGCCTCGGCCCACTCCAGCTGGTCGAGGTCCATCGAGTCGGGGTTGTCGATGCTCGACCAGAGGAGGCCGCGCAGGTCCTCCACGCCGCGGGTCGCCGGCGGGTCGCCGGAACGCTGCAGCGCCGCGACCTGCGCCTGGGCGTCGGGTGGGAAGTCGGGGGTGAAGCCCAGCTCCAGCAGGGCGCGCCGAGCGCGGTCGGCGAGGTCGAACGCCATGCAGGCACCATCCCAGAACTGCCTTGCGAGGTCATGTGGCGAGACGTCGGCCGGGCATGCAAGAAAGAGGGGAGATGCCGTCGTCCCGCCCCTTCCGCTCCGCCGCCCCCATCGTGCGGCTCACCAACGGCTTCGTCGAGCCCTTCGACAACGCCGTGGCCGCGGCGCGCACCTGCTACAGCCCGCGCATCGTGAAGGCCGAGGACGTCCGGAAGGACGAGAAGGCGCGCGTCACCCGGGACCGCATCGCCCGGGAGACCTACCAGGCGGGGCACCACACCACCCTGCAGCACGCCACCTTCCAGTTCAGCCTGGAGAACGTCAGCCGCCAGCTCCTCTGGAGCGTGCTGCACGCCCACCCCTTCTACAACTCGGAGCAGGTCAGCCAGCGGTACGTGGAGGTGAAGCCTGACCGGGTCATCGTCCCGGCGCTTCCCGAGCGCGAGGAGGGGCTGTACCGGGGCGTGGTGGAGGCCCAGATGGCGGCCTACGCCCGCATCGGCGCGCTGCTCCTTCCGCGGGCCGAGGCCGAGTTCTACCGGCTCTTCCCCGGCCGCCGCCGCACGCCCGAGAAGTGGACGGGCACGCTCAAGAAGCGCTGCCAGGAGGTGGCCCGCTACGTCCTGCCCATCGGGACCTTCGCCCACCTGTACCACACCATCTCCGGGTTGACGCTCCACCGGTACCACCGGCTCGCCGCCGCCTACGATGTGCCCACCGAGGCCCGCGAGGTCATCGCCGCGATGGTGCGCGAGGTGGAGGCCCTCGACCCGCTCTTCTTCCGCGAGCTGGAGGACCCGATCCCGCTGGAGTCCACCCACGAGGCACGCGCGCTGCGCGAGGCCGGCCGCTCGCCGGGCGTGGGGGGCGCCGACGCCCGCGTGCACCGGGCTGAGTTCGACGCCGGGCTCCAGGGACGCACCAGCAAGCTGGTGGACTGGAGCGCCAGGGGTGAGGCCGCCATCGCCCAGGCCGTCCGGAACGTGCTCGGGCTACCCCGCTCGGCGCTGGACGACACCGCCGCGCTCGAGCGCGTCCTCTCCCCGCGGCAGAACCCGTACCTCTCCGAGGCGCTCCAGCTCGGGACCCAGGGCAAGCTCATGCGGACCCTGGTCCACGCCAGCTACACCTTCCAGAAGAAGCTCAGCCACGCCGCGGACAGCCAGGACCAGCGCCACCGCATGACGCCGGCCAGCCGCCCCGTGCTCCAGGCGACCTTCGTTCCCGGCGAGCCCGACGTCGTCGTCCCCGCGCTTCTCGCCGAGGTGCCGGAGGCGCTCGACGTCTTCACCCGGACCTGTGCCGAGGCCTGGGTGGCGATCGAGCGGCTGCTGGACGCTGGGGTGGCGGCGGAGCTCGCGCTCTATCTGCTCCCCAACGCCTTTCCCGTTCGCTTCCTCGAGTCCGGCGAGCTGCTGCACTTCCACCACAAGTGGGTCCACCGGCTCTGCTACACCGCGCAGGAGGAGATTCTGGCGGGCGTCGGTCGAGGAGGTGCGGCAGGTCCAGGCCGTCCACCCGCGCATCGCCGCGCACCTGGTTCCCCCCTGTACCCTCCGCAAGGAGGCTGGCGTCACCCCGTTCTGCCCCGAGGGGCCCCGCTACTGCGGGGTGCCGGTGTGGAATCGTTCGCTCGAGGAGTACGCGCGGCTGCTCTAGTCTGGTCGGGGACCCGGCCCGCTCGATGCTCTCCCTCCTCGTCCTCGGCGTGCTCGCGGCCAAGCCACCGCTCGAGCCCCCGGACTTCTCCGGCCTGCCGCCCTGGGCACCGCAGAATCCCATCGAGGCCAACCGGAGCGTCCTCTTCGCCCCCCCGCTCATGATGCCCCGTGGAGACTGGGGGCTCACCTTCGCCCTCGACTACGGCAGCGCCATCGAGCTGTACGGCTACGGCCCACGGGGTGTGACGCTCGACGCGGAGCTCGGCCGCTTTCAGGTCTGGCTGACCCGCCGCATCGACGACCGCTGGTTCGTCTTCGGCCAGGTGCAGATCCAGGGCGCGTACGACGGCTTCATGGACCGATTCCTCGACTGGTACCACTCGGTGCTCGGGGTGCAGTACGTCGCCCGCGAGCTGCGCCCCCTGAACCGGTACCGCTACTCGATCACCTACGAGCGGGGGCAGACGATCCAGTACGGACCGGTGGACCTGGGCATCGGCGACAGCCGCATCGGGGTGGGCCGGATGCTCGGCGAGCATGCCCAGGTCCTCCTGGTGCTCGGGCTCCCCACCTCCACCGCGCCAGGCTACCGGGCGGGGACCCTCCAGACCGGGCTGATTCTCATGGGCGAGGCTCCGCTGCTCCCCTGGCTCACGGTGAGCGGCTCGGTGGGCGTGGGCTTCACCCCCAAGACCGGGACGCTCGCCGCCTACGAGAAGACCTTCTTCCTCTCCTTCTCCGGCGGTCCGCGGGTCCGGCTGAGCTGGCGGAATTTCCTGTACGCCAACCTCTTCGTGCACACCCCGCCGTTCCACGACACCGATCTCCGACCGATGGACCTGACCGACTTCTCCATCGACTTCGGCTGGATGTTCCGGATCGACCCGCGCACCGAGCTGTGGCTCGGCATCGTCGAGGACCCGTTCCCGGACGGGCCGGCGATCGACGTGGCGTTCCGCTTCGGGATCAGGACCGCGTTTTAGCTTGGCCTCGCCGGCGCCGTCCGCCGCCGCGCCTCCAGCCACGGGGCCAGCGTCCGCCAGAGCGTCGCGGCGAGGATGACCGCGCCGCCACGAATGGCCCACGGCCCGGGCCGCTCTCCGGCGAGGAGGAAGGTCCACACCGGGTTGAGCACCGGCTCCACCAGCGCCAGCAGCGAGGCCTCGACCGCCGGCGTATGGCGAACCCCCCTGGCGAACAGCGCGTAGCTCGCCCCGAGCTGGAACAGTCCGAGGAAGAGCACGATGCCCAGATCGCGCGCGGTGGGCGCCGGTCCCCGGACCGCCATCGGAAAGGACATCAGCGCCGCCAGCGCGTTCCCCCACACGATGGCCCCCACGTTGCGGGCCCCGAGCTTCCGCAGCCCGAGGATGCAGAGCGCGAAGGCCACGCCCGAGGCCACCGCGATGACGTTGCCCACCGCCTGCCCGGGCGAGAGCCGGTCGAGGAAGAAGAGGAAGAGGCCGACCAGGAACAGCGGCGCAGAGAGGAGCTCGCCCCGCGTCGGCCGCTCGTGCAGCAGCACCGGGCTCAGGAGCAGGACCCAGAGCGGCGCGGTGTCCTGGAGGAAGATGGCGTTGGCGCTGGTGGTCGCCTTGTTCGCCAGGACGAACAGCAGGACGGTGAAGGCGTAGGCCACCGCCACCCAGGACACCGAGCGGTCCGGCCGTCGGCGTGCGCCGGGGAGGATGGCGGCGAGGAAGAGCGCGGCCACGGCCGAGCGCCCGAAGTTGATCTGCCAGCCGGAGAGGCCGCAGAGCTTGATCGCCGCCCCGGCGGTGGACCAGAGCGTCGCGGCGGCGAGGATCAGCCAGGGACCGATGCGTCGGCCGCCGTTCTCGGAGTGCGCGTCGTTCACGTCGATGGGGCCAGTCCTGCGGGTCGGGCGGGCCCTCATAACAGACGGGCGGGCCGGCCTCCGACTTCCGTGCGGCCGGCACTTGGCCATAGGGTGGGCGCCTGGGTCCATGAAGATCTACACGCGCACCGGCGACGCCGGACAGACGGGCCTCTTCGGGGGCGGTCGGGTAGCGAAGGACGACGCCCGGGTGGCGGCCTACGGAGAGGTGGACGAGCTCAACGCCACGCTCGGTGTGGCGCGCGCGGCCGGCCTGGGGAACCTCGACCCGTGGTGCCAGGACCTCCAGGACCAGCTCTTCACCGTCGGAGCCGTCCTCGCCACTCCGCGGGGCACCCGCGCCGACGCCCACATCCCCCACGTCCGCGAGGACTGGGTGACCGCCATGGAGCGCCGAATCGACGAGCTGCAAGACACGCTCCCACCGCAGACGCACTTCATCCTTCCCGGCGGAACGCCGGCCAGCGCCGCCCTCCACCTCGCGCGCACGGTGTGCCGCCGGGCCGAGCGTTCGGTGGTGCCGCTCTTCCGGGAGGGCCAGGTGGACGAGGTGACCTTCCGCTACCTCAATCGCCTGTCGGACTTTCTGTTCGTCCTCGCACGGGCGGCGAACCACCGGGCGGGGGTGAAGGACGTGCCGTGGATCCCGGGCGGGACACCGTCGCCCTGACCGCGGTGGCCTCGGCCGGGCGGGTGCGCGCGCTGGCGCTCGAGGCGGGATTCGATCTGTGCGGGTTCGCCCGGCCCGCGCCCATCCCGCCCGAGGCGCTGCTCGACTGGCTCGCCGCCGGGATGGCCGCGGACATGGACTGGCTCGCCGAGCGCGCGGCCGACCGGCTGGATCCGCTGCGGCTCCTCCCGGAGGCGCGCACCGTGGTCGCGCTGGGGTGCAACTACTGGACGGAGGCCGGCGGTGGCGAGGGCTCGCCCGTCGCCCGCTATGCCCGTGGGCGCGACTACCACGCGACGCTCCGCGACCGTCTCCGCACCTTCCGCCGCCTGCTCCGCGCCGAGTGGCCCGCTCTGCGGACCTACGGGTCGGTGGACCACGGGCCCTTCATGGAGAAGGTGTGGGCGGCGCGGGCGGGGCTCGGCGTCGTCGCCCGGAACGGCTGCCTGGTGACGCCGCGCTTCGGCTCCTGGGTGGTGCTCGCCGTGCTCCTGGTGGAGCTCGAGGTGGACGGGTACGCCGAGGGGACGATGGCGGACCGGTGCGGGACCTGCCGGCTGTGCGTGGACGCGTGCCCGACCGATGCGCTGGACGGCGCCGGGCGGGTGGATGCGCGGGCCTGCCTCTCGTACCAGACCATCGAGAACGAGGGCCCGGTTCCGCCCGAGCACCGCGAGGCGATGGCGTCGCACGTCTTCGGGTGCGACGTGTGCCAGGACGTCTGCCCCCTCAATGCCGCCCCTCTGCCGGCGACGGGTCCCCGGTTCTTGCCCCGGGCCGTGGCGGGGCTGGACGCACGGGCGATCGCGGCGATGACCCCCCAGCGCTACGCCGAGCTGGTGCCGGGGACCGCGCTGGCCCGCGCCGGTTATGACGGGCTCCGGCGGAATGCAGCCTACGCGCTGGGTGCCGCGCGCGATGCGGGCGCCCGTCCGGTGCTGGAAACGCTGGCGCAAGACCCGAGCGCTGTGGTGAGTGACGCCGCCCGATGGGCCCTCGCCCGACTTCCCCTCTCCTGAGCACACCACGGCGCTCCGGGCCCGAGCCGGTCCACGCCCACGGCGGCGTGGGGCCGGGCGTCGTGGCGGCGCTCCTGCTCCAGACCACCCTGAGCGCCGGTACGTTCCTGGTCGCCAAGCGCGCGGTGGCGGAGGTGCCGCTGGCGACGCTGGTGCTCTGGCGATTCCTGCTCAGCGGAGCGGTGTTCGCGCTGCTCGTCGTGGCGTTGCCCGGGCCGGCGCTGCCGCCCCGCCGGGCGGTTCTCGCGGCGCTCGCGCTGGGATTCCTCGCCGGACCGCTCAACCAGGGGCTGTTCTTCGCCGGCCTCGGGCGCTCGACGGCGGCGCATGCCGCGCTGCTCTACGCGCTCACCCCGCTGGAGGTGTACCTGTACTCCTTGCTCCGCGGTCGCGAGACGCCCACCACCCGGGCCGGGCTGGGGCTGCTGCTCGCCTTCGCGGGGGCGCTGGTGCTCCTGCTGGCCCACGGGCTCCGGGCGCTCACCGGGGTCTTCGTGGGCGACCTGCTCATCCTCGGCGCGGTCGCCGCATGGGTGGTGTACACCGCCGAGGGGAAGCCGTTCATCGGCGAGCACGGGGCACTCCGGGCCACCGCCTGGTCGATGATTGGTGGGGCGCTGTGGATGCTCCCGCTGGCCCCGTGGTTCCTGCGCCCGGGGTTCGTCCTCCATGCGGACCTGGCGGTGAAGGCCTCCATCCTCTACCTGGCCCTGCTCAGCTCGGTGGTCAGCTACCTGCTCTGGTACTGGGCGCTGGGACGGACCGACGCCTCGAAGGTGGCGGTCTTCAGCAACCTGCAGCCGGTGGCCACGGCGCTGGCTGCGTGGGGGGTGCTGGGGGAGCGCATCGGCTGGGAGGTCGCGGTCGGCGGGGTGCTGGTGCTGGTCGGCGTCCGCCTCACCAGCGCGCCGCGCCTCACCCGGCCGCCCGCCCTGTCCCGGACGCTCGATCGCTAACCGGTCGGGCCCGCCGGCGCTTGCGGGCACCCGTTCGGGTCCGCACCCGCAACCTGCGGGCCGCTCCGGCGGTCGTGAGGAGGATGGAATGCGCATCGGAGTCTTCGGACGGGGGCACGTGGAAGTCGGCCTGCTCCATCGACCGGCTGCTCTCGGTCTGGCGGGTGCTCGCCTTCGACGCGGGGCTCGGCCGGAACGTCGCCTTCGCGCTGCTCCGGCGCTGACCGCGAGGGCGGTCTACCTCTGCGCCGCCGGCCTGATCTCCGCCGCCCGCGCCTGGGCCATCAGCTTCTGCTTCACCGGCTGGAGCCGCTCTGCTCCGAGCACGTTCCCGCTGAGGTGCTTCGCGGCGATGTACTGCTGGAGATGGGCGATGCGATCGCTGGTGAGCGGATGGTCCGAGAGGAACTTGGCGATGCTCGGCACCTCCCCCTCCATGGCCTTCAGCTTCTCGAAGAACTGGATGATGCCGTGTGGGTCGTACCCCGCCGCCGCCGAGTAGCGGGCGCCGTACTCGTCGGCCTCGGTTTCGTCCTGCCGGCTGTAGGAGAGCAGCGCCCCCTTCGCCGCGAGCGTCGCGGCCAGCTCCGCGAGCTGGTTCGGGTTCTGGCCCAGCGCGATGCCCAGCACCGTCTCCAGACCCATCGCATCCACCATCTGGCGCGCCGAGTGCCGGGCCACCACGTGCCCGGACTCGTGCCCCCACACGCCGGCGAGCTGGGCCTCGTTGTCCGCGGCCATCAGCAGCCCGGTGAACACGTAGAGGTAGCCGCCGGGGGTGGCGAAGGCGTTCACCTGCTTGGGGTCGTCGATGACGTAGACCCTCCACTTCACGCCCGGGCGGTCCTTGCTGGCGTGGACGAAGATCTTCTCCGCCACCCCTCGCACGTAAGTCACGATTTCCGGGTCCTGGACGTACTTCGTCCCCTGCTTGTCCAGCTCCTGCTTCACTTGCTGCCCGAGCTGCTCCTCCTGCTCGTCGGAGACGAGCGCCTTGGCCATCCCCTCGGTGGTGTGAACGCCGCAGCCGCCGAGGGCGACAGCGCTTGTGAGGACCAGGACTTGGAACGGGCGTCGGAACATGGAGAGTCTCCTGAACCCGGAATGGATGATTCCTGCCCGCCCGCCGCGCAACCGCTGGCTTCCTCGCCAACACTCGCTGGACGACACCCCTTCCTTCCGGGCAGGGGAGGGCCCCACCCTGCGGGACGACATGGCCCGCCCCTACTGGAAAGGAAGCATCAGCTTTGGACTGGTGAACGTCCCGGTGGCGCTCTACCCGGCGACCCGTCGGCTGGATTTTCAGTTTCACCTGTACCACGACGCCGACGGAGGACGGATCCGCGAGAAGCGGGTCTGCGAGCTGGACGGCCAGGCGGTGCCCTGGAGTCACATCGTCAAGGGGTACGCCCTCTCCAAGACGAAGGTGGTCACCCTCGATCCGGAGGAGCTCCGCGCGGCGGAGCCCGAGCGAGACCGGACCATCGGCATCGAGGAGTTCGTCAAGCTGGAGGAGATCGACCCGCTGCTGATCGATCAGTCGTACTACGTCGCGCCGGACGGCCGGGCGGGGAAGGCATACCCGCTGCTCGCCGCGGCCCTGGAGAAGACCGGGGAGGTGGCGATCGCCCGCATCGTGCTCAGCACCAAGCAGCATCTGTGCATGGTGCGGAGCGTGGAGGGCCGCCTGATCCTCACCACCCTGCTGTGGGCGGACGAGGTGCGCCAGGCGCCCGAGGTGCCGAAGTCGACGGTCGGGGGCAAGGAGCTGCACATGGCCGAGCAGCTGGTCCGCTCGATGAGCGGCCACTTCCGTCCGGAACGCTTCAAGGACGAGCACCGGGAGCGGGTGGAGGCGCTGATCAAGAAGAAGGCCAAGGGGCAGACCATCGAGGCGCCCCCGGAGCCTCAGCCCAGCCGGGTGGTGGACCTCGCGCGTGCGCTCGAGCAAAGCCTCGCCGCCAGCAGGCGCTCGTCCGCACCGGTCGCGCGGGCCAGGCCGACCCGGGCGCGTCGCCGGGCGGCGCCAGCACGGGCCCGGGCGCGGCGCTGACGGAGGCAGGGGCTCAGAGGAAGTCCGAGCACGAGGCGTAGTACCCGCAGCGGCAGAAGAGCTTGCACTTCCGCTCCTCCAGCGGTGCCCCGCAGTTCAGGCACGTGCGGACGAGGCGCTCGGGACTGCTCGACACCGTCACGGACGCACGCTCCCGGTCGGACGACAGGGCCGTTGTCTTCTCGCCGGCCAATGAGGAGCTCATTCGCGAAGCAGGGTAGCGATGGGGAGTGACAGCCTGCCCGACGCTGCCCCGACGGAAATCGAGGGACCGATTCGTGTGCGCCTCGGGCGGAACGACGCTGGTCTCGCTCCCAAGCGCGGCGGGTTGCAACCAATCCGCCACGGTCCCACGGTCCGCTCGGGCGGACTCGCGGCTGCGCGCGTCTCGAGCGCGGAGACACCGAGAGATCGAGGACGGACGGTCAGGGACGCCAGATTGCACTCCACATCCCGAAACGATCTCCCAGCGGGGCGGGGGGGGGTGGGGCACTGGCCTCTTGCCCTGCGAAGTCAGCGCGTGGGGACGTGGAGTGCGGTTCGGGGACGTCGGATGCAATTCCACATCCCGAAACGGACCCCTCCACGTACGAGAAAGGCGGCCGGCATGTCGCGACCGAGGAATCCTCAGGCGACCTCGGTCACAGCGCGCCGGACGGATCCCGGCGAAGGTGTCGGTGGCCGCCCGGGCCAGGGGCACTGCCGGATTGGCGAAGGCGGTCGAGGCGGTGAACCAGTAGGCGCCGGTCACGTAGGCCGCCACCGCGAAGGCGCATCCCGGCCGGGAGCGGGCGCTTCCCCAGATGACCGAGAGCAGCCCGAACGTCGCCACCGCCTCGGCGAGCACCTGTGCCGTGCCGGCGCGGGCGTGCGCCGACGCGGTGAAGGCCGGCAGCTCGAACATGCCGTGGGCAATCACCACCCCGGCGAAGGCACCCAGGACCTGGGCCAACACGTACGCCGGGACCTCGCGCCAGGCCAGCCCGCCCTGGCTCGCGTCGGCGATCGTCACCGCCGGGTTGAGGTGCGCTCCCGAGACTGGACCGAAGGCCAGGGCCAGTGCCACCAGCGCCCCGCCGGTCGCCACCGAGTTCGCCAGCAGCGCCAGCGCCACGTTCCCGCCCGAGAGCCGCTCGGCCATGATCCCCGAGCCGACCACCGCCACCAGCAGCATCGCCGTCCCGCAGGCCTCGGCGACCGCACGGCGCGACAGCGTCCTCACCGGCGCCCCCGCGCGCCCGCGCGCACCGCCACCGGGCGAGGCGGGGGATCGCAGCGGACGGTCTCCACCGGTCCGCAGCGCGCGCCCCGCAGCAGTTCTCGGTGAGGTAGGCCACCAGCGCGTTCATCCGGTCATAGGCCGCGGCGTAGATGAGCTGGCGGCTCCGCCGCTCCTGGGTGACCAGCCCGGCGTGCATCAGCTGGTGGAGGTGGAACGACAGCGACGACGACGGGACCTGGATCGCCTCGGCGATTGCCCCCGGCGGAGAGCCCGTCCGGGCCGCGGCGGACCAGCAGCCGGAACACCTCCAGGCGGGTCTCCTGGGACAGCGAGCCGAGCGAGGCAAGAGCCTCCGAAGTGTGCTACATTTCTAGAAGAATCAAAATCACCATGCAAGCGAGCCCGGACGACGCGGGAGTCCGCGACTGTGCTGCTCGCTCGTCCCGCCGCATGGCAGGGTGCTCGGACGATGGAACCGGTCGCTCCCGTCACCCTCCAGGGCCAGCACGTCCGTCTCGAGCCGCTCGGCCCCCACCACCTCGACGGCTTCCAGACCATCATCGAGGGTCCCCGGGACACCTTCGGCCTCACCCCCGTGCCGCGGAGCCGGGCCGAGCTCGAGGCCTGGCTGGCCACGGCGCTCGAGGACCAGCGGCGCACCGTCGCGCTCCCGTTCGCCACGGTGGACGCGCGCACCGGGCGCGTGGTGGGGACCACCCGGTTCGGCAACATCGAGTTCTGGGTGATTCCTCCGGGCTCCGACGTGGGCCGGCCCCCGGGCGTGCCCCACGCGGTGGAGATCGGCTGGACCTGGCTGGCTCCGCACGCCCAGCGGACCGTGGTGAACACCGAGGCCAAGCGCCTGATGCTCGCCCACGCCTTCGACCGGTGGGAGGTATACCGGGTCTCGCTCAAGACCGACGTCCGGAACGTCCGCTCGCGCACCGCCATCGAGCGCATCGGCGCGAAGCTCGACGGCGTCCTCCGCGCGCACTCGCCCGCGGCGGACGGGGGGGCCCGTGACGCCGCCTACTACTCGATGCTCGCCCGCGAGTGGCCAGACGCCCGGGCACGGCTGGACGCCCGGCTCGCCCGCGGCGCGCGCCCTGTTACTTGAGGCGACTCTCGGCGGCGTCCCAGTCGATGTTGGAGAAGTAGGCCTCGACGTACTTCGCCCGCTCGTAGGGCTTGTAGTCGGGGACGAAGGCGTGCTCCCAGGCGTCCATCACCACGATGGGACGGTAGCCGGCGACGTTGTTGATCTCGTGCAGGCTGATCCAGTGGTTGGAGAGCCAGCCGGTCGTCGGGTCCTGGTAGGTGATGGCCCAGCCGACGCCCGGCATCGTGCCCACCGCCTTGAGGTCGGCCAGGTAGACGTCCCAGCTGGAGAAGCTCGCCTCCGCGGCCGCCTTCAGCTTGCTGCCGGGGTTCCCCGAGCCACCGGGCTTCATCCCACCGAAGTAGTACTCGTGCAGGACCATGCCGTTGTACTCGAAGCCCAGCCGGCGGGTCATCTCCGCGTAGGCCGGGTTCGCCCCCGAGGCCTGGCCCTCCTTGGCCAGCCCGAACAGAGTCTCGGTCAGCTTGTTGGTCCGGTTGACGTAGCCCTCGTAGAGCTTGAAGTGTGACTCGAGCACGCCGTCGCTGATGCCCTTGAGCCCCTTGAGATGAGAGAACGACTTCGGGGTGTACTTCTTCGCCAGATCTGCCATGGGATGACTCCTCCTGTCGTCGAACGTGGGGCTTAATGCCGAGTCGGGCCAGTTGGCGAACCGAAAAATGCCGGAACTTCCGGAGGTGGAGATTGCGCGACGGACCCTGGATCGGTGGCTCGGCGGGTCCGAGGTCGTGGGCGCCGAGGCCGAGCGGACGCGGGTCTTCCGGGGGGGCGGGCGCACCGCGTTCGGCCGGCTCCGGGGGCGCCTGGCCCGGGCCGCCCGCCACGGCAAGCTGCTCCTGGTCTCCCTGGAATCGGGGCAGGGCTTCCTCTCCCATCTGGGCATGACCGGGAAGTGGGTCCGCCGGCCGGCCGGGGAGCCGGTCCCGTACAGCCGCGCGCGCCTGCTGCTGGCCGATGGGAGCACCGTCCACTACCGGGACCCCCGCCTGTTCGGCCGCATCGAGCCGCACCCGGCCGATGCGCTACGGACCTTGCCCGCGCTCCAGGCGCTGGGGCCAGACCCGCTGCTCACCCCTCTCGGGGGCCGACAGCTGCGGGACGCTCTGGGCCAGACCCGGGTTCCGATCAAGGTCGCCCTGATGGACCAGCGGCGGCTCGCCGGCCTCGGCAACATCCACGCCGCCGAGGCGCTCTGGCGAGCCCGGCTCCATCCGGCCCGGCCGACCCGTTCACTCGCGCTGCCGGAGTGGAACCGCCTGGCCACCGCCATCCGCAAGGGACTGGCCTTCGCCCTGTCGGCCGAGGACGCCGAGGAGATCGCCTACGTCGAGGAGCCCGGGACGCAGAACCCCTTCAAGGTCTACGCTCGCCAGGGAGAACCCTGCCCGCGCTGCGGCACGCCCATCCGGCTGCTGCGGCAGGCGGGCCGGAGAACCGACCTCTGTCCCCGGTGTCAGCCGGCGAGGAGAAGCAAGGGATGACCGTTCACGCCAAGGGCCTCGACCACGTGGCGATCGTGGTGCGCGATCTCGAGGAGAGCATCCGGCTGTGGCGCGATGCGCTCGGTCTGGAGCTGACCCACGTGGAGGAGGTGCCCGAGCAGGCCGTCAGGACCGCCATCTTCGGCCACGGCATGGGCCGGGTGGAGCTCATCTCGCCCACCACCCCGGACTCGGGCGTGGCTCGCTTTCTCGCCAGCCGCGGCGAGGGCCTCCACCACGTGTGCATCGAGGTGGAGGACATCGAGTCGGCCATGGAGTCGCTGCGCAATGCCGGCGCACCACTGATCGACCAGCAGCCGCGCCCCGGCGCCGGCGGCGCTCGGGTGGCGTTCGTTCACCCCAGGGGGATGCGCGGGGTGCTCACCGAGCTGCGCCAGGGCCCGCCGGAGACGGCGGACCCCGTCAGTGGCCGGCGTCGGCCTTGAAGCAGAACAGGTCCTGCTGGTTGTTCGCCGGATTCTGGCCGGTGAGACAGACCGTGCCGCTGGGGCAGTCCTTGTCCAGCTCGCAGCGGTGGGTGCAGACGCAGTACGGCGCCCCCACCCGGCACTGGCAGAGATTGGGCGACTCGCAGCTGTTCTCCACCGCGTACACCGAGCACGCCTCGCCGAACTGGCTCAGGCTGTCACCGCACGCTCCGATCACCGCCAGCAGCAGCGCGGCGCCGAGCGACAGCAGGGGAATCCGGACGCTCCGATTCATGTTGTCCGGGATGCTAGCGCAGAGAGAGGGCCGGGGCGCGAAAGCAGACGCACACCTCATTGACACGGATGCGCGTGGGTGTCTTCATGCCGCGCCCTTCGTCCTACCCCTCCGGAGAATCACAGTGAAGGTCACTGCCCTGGCGGCGCTGTTCGTCTCCGCCACCGCGCTCGCGCAGACGCCACCGCCCGGCGCACCCGCCGCCGAACCGAAGTTCCGGAGCGATGCCGACATCCAGCGGGAGATCGACGCACGGGTCGAGGCGGCGAAGAAGGAGCTGCGCGAGGAGATGCGGGCCCAGGCCGCCACCGTGGCCGCCACCTCCGCCGGCAGCTCGTGGGAGGCGGAGGCCGGGGTGCACCGCAAGCTCGACCTGGTCGAGCTGCACGGCTACTTCCGCGTCCGTCCGGAGCTGCTCCACAAGTTCGATCTCGATCAGCCGCCGGACTTCTCGGGGTACTGGCTCTTCCCCCGTCCCGACGGGACCGGCAGCCCCGGGCTGGCGAGCGGAGGTGGGCACAGCATCGCCGGCACCAACATGCGCTTCCGCCTCGACCCCACCCTCAACATCTCCGAGGAGGTCCGGATCCACGCCCAGGTGGACGCGCTGGACAACCTGGTGTGGGGGAGTACGCCCGAGTACGCCTACGTCCGGCAAGAGCGGGTGGACATCGGCATCCTCGGCAGCAGCCAGGTGCCACCGGTCGCGGGCGTGAACTCCACCCAGAGCAACCTGGCGGTGAAGCGCGTCTGGGGCGAGGTCGCCACGCCCATCGGACTCCTCAAGTTCGGTCGGATGGGAGACCAGTACGGCCTGGGCATCGTTCACAACGACGGGAACTGCCTGGACTGCGATTACGGGGTGACCGTCGACCGGTTCCAGTTCGTCGCCGAGCCGCTTCCCGGCTTCTTCCTGGTGCCCACCATCGACTTCGATCTGGAGGGGCTGGTCAGCGGCCATACCAACACCCAGGGACAGCCCTACGACGTCACCAACTCGGACGACTCGCACACCTTCGGGATCATCATCGCCAGGAAGGACACCGAGCAGAAGGCGAGGACCAAGCTGGACGCCGGTGGCACCATCTTCAACTACGGCCTGTTCTTCCAGTACCGGAGCCAGAGCTTCGAGTACAACCAGGACGGGCAGGACACCCCCTTCTCCGAGCAGAACCCGTACACCACCCCCAACGGTTCGCTCAGCCGGACCTACCGCAACGCCTACCTCTTCATCCCCGACATCTGGCTCAAGCTGGAGCGCAAGGCGTTCCGCCTCGAGCTGGAGGTGGCCGCGTACCTGGGGAAGGCGCAGGCTTGCCTTCCGACCTACCCCAACACCTCCGGTTGCGGCTTCACCTCCGAGCTCACCATCGCTCAGTACGGGGGCGCGCTCCAGACCGAGTGGCGCCTGCTGGACGGGAACCTCAAGATCGGCCTCGAGGTCGGGGCGGCCAGCGGTGACTCCGCGCCCGGGTTCGGCAACAAGCCCAACCGGAAGAGCAAGCAGCCCATCTCCGGCACCGCGGGCGCGCAGTGGGGCGACTACGAGGGAGCACAGTACGGGTATCGCCCCTGCAGCTCGGGGCAGACCGCCATCTGCAACCCCCCGGACCGGGACATCCGCAACTTCCGGTTCAACCAGGACTACCGGATCGACCTCATCCTCTGGCGGGAGATCATCGGCGGCATCACCGACGCGCTCTACGTCAAGCCCGGCGTCTCCTACAGCTTCAACGACTCGCTGAGCGTCTTCGGGTCCTTCATCTACTCGAAGGCGCTGAAGCCCAGCAGCACCCCATCGGGGAGCAGCACCCAGCTCGGGGTCGAGGTGGATGCCGGGGTGCGCTACCAGACCGACGACGGCTTCTACGCCCAGCTCGCCTACGGCGTGCTCTTCCCGTTCGACGGGCTCCACTTCGGATACTCCATCCTCGCTCCCTCGGCCTCCGTCGCCCAGGCAATCCGTGCCCAGCTCGGGATTCGCTTCTAGGCGAGCCGCGCTCCTGGTCCTCGTCGCAGTCGCCGCGGCCTGCGGGGTCCGGCCCAACACCCTCCGGGCGCCCGCCCAGGCCGGAGCGGCGCCTGCGCCCACGCCCGGAGCTTCCACCGCGACGGGGCCGGCCCCGGGCGAGGCGACCCCCGCGCCGGGCCGCGAGCCCACGGTCACCGGCGCCGACGCCGGGCTCTAGCGGTCGAGGGCCGATGGACCACTTCCAGCCAGTCCGCGGGATTCTCCACGCCGAGGGCGTCTCGCTGGAGCGCATCGCCGCACGGGTGGGAACCCCGACCTACGTCTACTCCGAGGCGACCTTGCGCCGGCACTTCCGGGTGGTGGACGATGCCTTCGGCGGCGCGCCGCATCTGGTCTGCTACTCGGTCAAGGCCAGCGGGAACCTCGCCCTGCTCGCCTTACTCGCCCGCTGGGGCTCGGGCTTCGACGTGGTCTCCGGCGGCGAGCTGGCCCGGGTGCTCGAGGCCGGCGGCGACCCGGGCCGCACCGTCTTCGCCGGGGTGGGGAAGACCGAGCCCGAGATGGCCTTCGCGCTGCGCACCGGCATCGGGATGTTCAACGTGGAGAGCGCCGAGGAGCTGGAGGCGCTCGACCGGGTGGGACGTCGCCTCCGGCGGCGCGCGCCGTTTGCCATCCGGGTGAACCCCGGGGTGGACGCTGGCACGCACCGGCACATCTCCACCGGGCTCCCCACCTCCAAGTTCGGCGTCCCGTTCGCCGAGGCCCGCGCCCTCTACGGCCGCGCCCACCGGATGCGCGGGGTGCGCGCCCGCGGGGTGGATTGTCACATCGGCAGTCAGCTCACCCGGCTCGGCCCGCTCGGGGCGGCGCTCCGCCAGGTCGCCGGGCTGTACCGCCTGCTCCAGGGCGAGGGGCATCCGCTGGAGTGGCTCGACGTGGGGGGCGGTCTCGGCATCCGCTACCGGGACGAGGAGCCGCCCTCCCCGGAACGCTGGGCAGCCACGGTGCGCGAGGCCACCGGCGACACCGGGGCCACGGTCCTGGTCGAGCCTGGCCGGGTGCTGGTGGGCAACGCGGGCGTGCTGCTCACCCGGGTGCTGTACCGGAAGCACGCCGGCGGGCGGACGCTGGTGGTGGTGGACGCGGGCATGAACGACCTGCTCCGGCCCGCGCTCTACGGTGCCGAGCACGCCATCGTCCCGGTGCACCCCGGTCGAGGAAGGCGGCAGGCGGTGGACGTGGTGGGCCCGGTCTGCGAGTCCACCGACGTGCTGGGCCGCGATCGGCGCCTGGTGCTCCCCGAGCCGGGGGCACTGCTCGCCATCCGGGGCGCCGGCGCTTACGGGATGAGCATGGCCAGCACCTACAACGGGCGGCCCCGGCCTGCCGAGGTGCTGGTCTCGGGCCCCCGGGCCCGGGTGGTGCGCCGGCGGGAGCGGGTGGAGGACCTCTGGCGCGGCGAGCCAGCCCGACGGTAGGGTGACCGGCGCGATGAAGCTCCAGGGATCGATGACTGCGCTGGCCACCCCGTTCCGCGGCGGGGCGCTGGACGAGGACGCGTACCGGGCGCTGGTGCGCCAGCAGCTCGCCGGCGGGACCGCGGGCCTGGTCCCCTGCGGAACCACCGGCGAGGCGGTGACCATGACCTCGGCCGAGCGGGTCCGGGCGGTGCGGGTCGTCGTCGAGGAAGCGAAGGGGCGTGTCCCGGTGGTGGCCGGGGCGGGGAGCAACAGCACCGCCGAGACCATCGAGGCGATGGGGCGGGTGCGCGAGGTGGGCGCCGACGCCGCGCTGATCGTCACCCCGTACTACAACAAGCCCAACCAGGCGGGCCTGCTCGAGCACTACCGCGCCTGCGTGCGGGCGCACCCCGGCTTCCCGATCGTGGTCTACAACGTGCCGGGACGCACCGGCGGGGACATCCTCCCCGAGACGATGCAGCGGCTGGGCGAGCTGGAGGAGATCGTCGCCATCAAGGAGGCGACCGCGAGCATGATCCGCGCCGTCGAGCTGCGCGAGAAGTGCGGGCCGCGGCTGACCATGCTCTCGGGGGACGACTTCACCGTGGTGCCCTTCATCGCCTGCGGGGGCGAGGGTGTCATCTCGGTGTCCTCGAACGTGGCCCCGCGACTGATGGCGGACATGGTCGAGGCGGCCCGGCGCGGCGAGCGCGAGCGGGCGGTGGAGCTTCAAGTCCGGATGAATCCGCTGCACCGGCTGCTCTTCGCCGAGCCGAACCCCATTCCGGTGAAGTGGGCGCTTCACCTCCTGGGCATGTTCGGGCCGGAGATCCGGCTGCCGCTGGTGCCGCTGGGTGAGCCGCACCGCATCGCCCTGGCGACCGAGCTGCGCCGGCTGGGCCTGCTGGGCTGAGCGCCGGGTACGGGCAGCGGGTCAGATCCGTCCGGAGGTCAGGGAGAGCAGTCTCTGTACCGGCGGCCGCGCTGCGAGCTCGCTAGATGGGTCCGGACATGGGCGATGGAAAGCGAACCTCGACGGGCGTCCTCTTCGCCCTCTGCTCCATCTTCATCGTCCAGATCGGCGCGGCGGCCTCGACCCCGGTGTTCGCCATCGTCGGCCCGGCCGGAACGGCGTGGCTCCGGCTGTGCTGGGCCGCGGTGATCTTCCTCGCCATCGCTCGACCGAGGCTCGGGTCCCTCCCGCGCCGTGACCTCGGGGCGGCCGTCCTGCTCGGGGTGGTGAGCGGCGGGATGACCATGACCTTCTTCGAGGCCATTGCCCGCATCCCCCTCGCCACCGCGGTGGCCATCGAGTTCCTCGGCCCGCTGTCGGTCGCCGTGCTCCGCCGGACCAACCGCTGGGGCCTGGTCTGGCCGCCGCTCGCCTTCGCCGGGGTGCTCCTGGTGACCCAGCCCTGGTCCGGGCTCACCGACCCGGTCGGCGTCGGCTTCGCGCTCGGCGCCGGCGTGTGCTGGGGCGCGTACATCCTCCTCACCCAGCGCATCGGCCAGCGCATTCACGGCGTCGGTGGGCTGGCGATCTCCATGCCCGCCGCCGCGCTGGCCGCCACGCCGGTCGGGCTCGCTCAGGCGGTCGGCCACCTGAGCCCGTGGGTGGTCCTCGTCTGCCTCGGGCTCGCGCTCATCCTGCCGGTCATTCCCTACACGCTCGAGTTGCTCGCGCTGCGCCGGCTCGACGCCGGGACGTTCGGCACCCTGATGAGCGTCGAGCCGGCGGCCGCGCTGCTGGTGGGCGCGGTGATGCTCCGCCAGGTTCCCGGCTGGGGACAGGCGCTCGGCATCGCGCTGGTGACGGTGGCGGCCGTCGGTGCAGCCCGCACGGGCCAGCGCACGGACGCGGCGGAGCCCGCCGTGGCGCCAGCCCCGGGCTGATGGCTGATGGTCTCGGCTATGAGCGCGCTCCGGCCGCGGCCCGTGCTACATCGGGCGCCCGTGAGCGCCATCACCCTCCTGGTCGCCGGGGTCCCCGGTCGCATGGGCTCGGCCGTGGTCCGCGCCGCGGCCGAGGAGCCGGCGGTGAAGGTCGTGGGCGCGGTGGCCCGTCCGGGCACGCCTGCCCGGGGCCGCGACGTCGGAACGCTCTCCGGCATCTCGGCGCTTCACCTGCCGCTCCGGGACGATTTCGGCGCCGCGCTGGCCGACGTTCGTCCGGACGTCGCGGTGGACTTCACCACCCCCGACGCGGCCGCCGACTTCGCCGAGGCCTGTGCCCGCCAGGCCGTGCCCTTCGTCACCGGGACCACCGGCTTCACCGTCGCCCAGCGTGAGCGGCTCGACCGGGCGGCCGCGCGCATCCCGCTGGTCATCTCCCCCAACATGTCGGTGGGCGTGCACGTGATGCTCGAGGCCGCCTCGCTCCTCGGCCGCGTCCTCGGCAGCGGCTGGGACGCCGAGGTGCTCGAGCTGCACCACCGGCTGAAGAAGGACGCCCCGAGCGGCACCGCGCTGCGCCTCGCCGAGGTGGTGGCCAAGGCCCGGGGGCAGGATGCCTCGGTCCTGCGGCTGGCACGCGCCGGACAGGTGGGCGAGCGCCCGCCGGGAGAGATCGGCGTGCAGACGCTCCGCGGCGGTGACGTGGTCGGTGAGCACACCGTCTTCTTCCTCGCCCCGGGCGAGCGCATCGAGCTCAGCCACCGGGCGACGAGCCGTGACCAGTTCGCCAAGGGCGCGCTCCGGGCCGCGCTGTGGGTCCGAGGCCAGCCTCCCGGCCAGTACGGGATGCGGGACGTGCTCGGGTTGTGAGCGCCCTTCCGGGCAGCGACGACGGACCCGTGTACCTGGGTCTGGGCGCCAACCTCGGTGAGCCCGAGCGCACGCTCGCCGCGGCGGTCGAGGACCTGGCCCAGCTCGCCGACGTCCGCCTGCGCCGGTGCTCCTCGCTCTACGCCGCGGCGCCGGTGGGGCCCCCCCAGCCCGAGTTCCGGAACGCGGTGGTGGCCTTGGCGACAGGGCGCAGCCCGGAGTCACTGCTGACTGCCCTCCTGGAAGTCGAGCGGACGCACGGGCGCATTCGTGACCAGCGGTGGGGCCCACGCCTCCTGGATCTCGACATCCTGCTGTGGGGAGAACGGGTGGTGGACCTGCCTGGGCTCCGCATCCCGCATCCGGAGCTCCACCACCGCCGGTTCGCGCTCGAGCCCCTGGCAGAGCTGGACCCGGGGGCCCGTCACCCGGTTCTCCAGAAAACGGTCGCCGAGCTGCTGGCGGCCGTGAGAGATCAGCCGGTGCGGCGCCTCGATTCCGCCGTGTGGAGACCTCGATGACGATGGCCGCAACCGCCCTCGCGCTGCTGCTCGCGCAAGGCCAGCCGCTTCCCCCCGGGCACCCGCCGATCTCGGGTGGAGCGGTGCCCGCGAAGCCCTTGCCCCCGGCGGCCACGCCAGGCGCCAGGTCGCCCGACGCGCCGCCGCTCCCGCCGGGGCACCCGGCCATTCCTCCCGCCGGGAGCCCGTCCGCTGGATCTCCGGAGGGACTCCCGGCCGGTCATCCCAGCATCGCCCCGGGCGCGGCGGCCCCGACGTCCGACGAGCTGCTGAAGAAGATGGACGCGACCCCGGACCTCAAGACGCGGCCCAAGCCGTACGAGGTCTCCGCGGCCATCGGGAAGCTCTACTACGGGCGCGGGCGCTGGGCGGACGCGCGAGACTTCTTCGTCCAGGCCGAGAAGACCGCCGAGCCGGTGCGCACGCTCTTCCTCGACCAGAGGAAGCAGCTGAAGGGCGCGCTCCCCGATGCGGCCGCCGCCGGGTGTCGCTTGTCGAGCGACCTGGGGGTGGAGCGGGCGGCGGAGAAGGCCCGCAGCCTCGCGGCGCAGAAGCAGCCCGGACCGGCAGCCGCCTGCGCGCTCGAGGCGCTGGGTCCGGTCCTGGATTCCACGACCCTGCTGGGGAACAGCCTGGCGCTCCTGGGCGATACCAGGGGTGCGCTCGCCGCCTACGAGCGTGTGCTTCAAGTCTCGCCCCGGAATGCCACCGCTCTCTACGGACACGGGGCGGTCACCTTCGACGTGAAGGGCGACGACCTCGCAGCGCTGAAGGCCGCGCGCAAGGAGCTGCAGACCTCCGCGGAGATCGCCCCGAACACGGCCCAGGCCGCCTCGGCCCGTGCGCTCGCCGAGCGCATCGACCAGGTGGTCGCCGCGGGGGGTGCGACCAAGTTCGCCCGGCAGCAGGAGAAGACCCGGGCCGAGGCGAAGCCGGTGGTCGCGGCCGCGCCCCCGGCGGCGGGGCCCATGTCCGGGGGAGCGCCCCCGCAGCCCGCCCCCGCTGCCGCACCTGCCGCGATGCCCCAGGTCAGCAAGGAGACGATGGAGGCGTTCCAGAAGGTCGAGGTGACGCCCGAGATGCAGGCCAACTTCGCCCGGCTCGTCGAGGACGGCGAGGCGAAGCTGGTGGCGAACAAGTACCAGGACGCACTCGACAACTACCGCCAGGTGATGCCCTACCAGCCGAACAACCCGCGGCTGCGCGCAGGGATGGCCTGGGCCCTGGTCGGACTGCAGCGCCAGCCGATGGCGGACAACGTCTGGCGGGTGGCGGTCACCTCGGATCCGGCAGCGGTGGACGCGCTCGGCGACCGGCTGTCGAAGGCCGGCAACCAGGAGAGTGCCCGCGCCCTGTGGACGAAGCTGCAGGCCAGCGATCCGGACTACGCATCGCGGTCGGGCATGCAGAAGAAGCTGGGCGGCTCCCGCTAGAAGGAAACCGTGCCCGGGCTCTTCGCCACCGGCACTTCCTTCATCGTCGCCGGGCCGGCCAGCGTCGGGACGTCGAAGGAGACCTCGTCCCGACCGAGGAACTGGGCCGGGCCGTCGAGGAGGGCGAGGAGCCCCCGCCGCTTCATCCATGCCACCGACCCGGTGAGCACCACCGCGGCGGTGGCCATGGTGAGCCGGAGCCCGACGCGATCTCCCAGCCAGGACAGCGCGAGCAGCCCCAGCGCGTACCCGGCGCCGAGCACCATGGTGTACAGGCTGCTCACCCGGGCCTGGAGCAGCCGCGAGACCCGGCTCATGCAGGTGGCGTTCACCCCGGTGAGGGTCGAGAGGTAGGCGCCCCCGAGGAGGGCCACCAGCACGACCGCCATCCAGAAACGCGGCACCAGCCAGTAGGCAATGGCGACCACTCCCAGGGTGAGGGTCATCCGGCCCATCAGGCGCCGGCGGCCCCAGCGGTCGGCGAGCGTGCCGGTGAGGAGCGCGGCGGCGATCGCCCCCACGCCCTGACCGGTCGCCAGCAGCGAGGTGCCGGCGGCCCCATGGCCGAAGATGGTGATGGCGTAGACCGGGATGAGGGCGATGAACGGCGCGACCAGAACCGCGATGAGGCAGGTCAGCACCAGCGCGGTCCGGATGCCGGCGTCCTCGCGCGCCACCCGGAAGCCGGTGACGATCTCCGACCAGAGGTCCCCGTGCCCGGCGTGGGCTGGCCGAGGAGGCAGGCGGACCAGCATCAGGGAGACGAGCACCGCGACGAAGCTCGCCGCGTTGCAGAAGAACGCGGTCGCCAGCCCCCCGGCGGCGATCGCCAGGCCCGCGAGGGAGGGGCCGATGATCCGCCCGAGGTTGTACTGCGCCGAGCTGAGGCTCAGCGCGGAGAGGAGATCTTCCTCGGGCACCAGCTCCGCGAGCAGCGACGAGTAGACCGGCCCGACCAGAGCGTTCACGCACCCCGCCAGGAAGGCCAGCACCGCCACTGCCGGCACCGAGAGCCGGCCGGTGAGGGCGAGTACCGCCAGCACGACGGCGATGAGCGTCTGCGCCGTGGTCAGGACCGAGAGGAGCCGCCGCCGGTCGGTGCGGTCGGCCAGCGCGCCCGCCAGTGGCCCGAGCACCAGGGTGGGCAGGTACACGAGCGCGGCCACGGTGCCCGTCCAGGCGGCGCGCCCGGTGGACTGGGTGACGTACACGCCCACCCCGATGGTCTCCATCCACGTCCCGACGTTGGAGATGAACGCGCCCAGCCAGAAGCGGACGAAGTTCGGGTGGCGAAAGGCGCGAAGCGAGGACAGCCGGTCCTGCCTCAGGCGCCCGGGACGAGCGACGGCGAGATCCAAGGAGGGTTTCCAGACCGAAGATTACCCTGTCGCCCGCTGCACCGCAGGCACAGTCGGGCCCAATCCCGGGCCCGGAAGGCTTGCGGTGCGGCGTGGGCACTGGCAATCAGGAGTACCGGAGCCCACCCGTGCTCGCCTTCGTGGACACGCCGCGCCCTTCCAGTCCTCGCCGCCGTGCCGTCCGCGGCCCGCTCCTCGCGCTCGCTGGCGCCATCGCGCTGTACGTCGCGCTGTGGGTCATTCCCTGGAGGCTCCACCCCTCGACGGGACAGGGTGCGCTGCGCGTCTACCAGGTGGGACAGGAGGGCCGCCTCGAGCCGGTGGCAGAGGGAGCCCCGCTGGCCGCAGGGTCGAAGGTGGCCTTTGCCGTCAGCTCCGAGCGCGACGCCTCGGTGGTGGTCCTCGCCCTGGAGCCGCGTCGCGCGCTGCTGATGAGCCCGTCCACTCCGGCCACCGGTGCCATCGAGCGGATCCGTCCCGGCGGCTCCACCGTGCTCTCGGCCCGGCCGGCGATCGTCGGCGCGCCGGGGCTGGTGCGCTTCCTGGCCGTGTTCTGCAACCATGCGCTCCCGCCGGACACGGTGCTCAAGGCCGGAGAGCGCGCGCTCGCCGCGGGGCAGGGTGACCCGGACGCGGTCCGCACCCTGGACCTCGGCTGCGGCGAGGCCTTCGCCGGCGTGCGGGTGACCGCCGGGAAGCCGTAGGTCAGGGCGGCCGCAGTCGAGGTCCGGGTCAGGGGGTCCTCGGGCGCTATCGTCGGCGAGGTCAGGGCGGCCGCAGTCCGCGCGGTCAGGGCGGCCGCAGTCGAGGTCCGGGTCAGGGGGTCCTCGGGCGCTATCGTCGGCGAGGTCAGGGCGGCCGCAGTCCGCGCGGTCAGGGCGGCCGCAGTCGGTTAGGCCGCAGTCGGTTAGGCGTCGGAGCTTAGATCAACCGGGCGGCGAGGAGGTCCTGCACGTCGATCAGCCCCACCGGGTGGCCGTCGGCATTCACCACCGGGAGCTGGTCCACGTGCGCCTCGCGCATCAGCGCCGCGGCGGTGAGCGCCAGATCCTCGGGCGACACGCAGCGCGGATGGTGTCCCATCACCGCCGAGACCGGAAGGTCGAAGTCGGTCTTGCCCTTCTCCACCATCCGCCGCAGGTCACCGTCGGTGAAGATGCCCACCAGCCGCCCCGAGGTGTCGACCACGTTGGTCGCGCCCGGGCGGCCCGGGGTGTTGGTCATTACCACCACCGCCTCGTGCAGCGGGGCGTCGGCACGCACCACCGGATTGGCCCGGCCGGCGCGCATCACCTCCAGCACCCGCATCACGCTCCGCCCGAGCTTTCCACCCGGGTGCAGCGCCGCATACTCCTCGCTGGTGAACTGGCGCGTCTTGAGGAGGGTCATGGCCAGCGCGTCGGACACGGCGTGCAGTGCGGCCGAGCTGGCGGTGGGCACCAGACCCAGCGGGCAGGCCTCGGGGATGGCGCCCACGTCGACCACCACGTCGGCACCGCGGGCGAGCGGCGAGTCGCCGTCCCCGGTGATGGCGATGACCAGGGCGCCCAGCCGGCGCAGCGAGGGGAGTAGCCGCACCAGCTCCTCGGTCGACCCGCTGTTGGAGAGGGCGAGGACCACGTCGCCTCGGCTGACCCGGCCCAGGTCCCCGTGGAGCGCCTCCGAGGGATGGAGGTACAGCGAGGGCACGCCGGTGGAGGCGAGGGTGGCCGACAGCTTCTGGGCGATGAAGCCCGGCTTGCCCAGGCCGGTGACCACGATGTGCCCCTCGCACGCCCGCATCAGCTCCAGAGCGCGGATGAAGCTCGTCCCCAGCCGCTCCTTGGCCCCCAGGATGGCCGAGGCCTCGGCATCGAGGACCCCCCGGGCGTAGGCCAGCGCGTCGGTGCGCTGCGCCAGCCTCCTCCGCGAGGCCGAGGGGCGGGAGCGCACGCGGGAGGGGCGGGGAACGGGGCGTCGCATCGAGAAGGGCTGAGGACCTCCGGCTCATACCGCGAGGCGCCGGTGGAGGCTAGGGTGGCGCCGGCCATCGCGAGGGTCATGACCCGGCTCACCATGAAGACCGCCGCAGTGCTCCTTTTTCTGCTGCCGCCGACCGCCTTCGCTGCGCCGAAGCCTGACCCCACCCGGGGTGCCGCGCTGTTCCAGGAGCGGTGCGCGCTGTGCCACACCGTCGAGCCGGGAACCTCCGGCGGTCGGGGCCCGAACCTCCGCGGCGTCGTGGGCCGCAAGGCGGCGAGCACCGACTTCGCTGACTCGGCCGCGCTCACCCGCTGGGGACGGACGTGGACGCCGGAGCTGCTTCAAAAATACCTCGTCGACCCGGGCAAGCTCGTCCCAGGCACGACCATGACCCAGCGAGTCACCGACCCCGGTGAGCGCGCGGACCTGGTGGCGTTCTTGAAGACCCTGAAGGCATCGAAGCCCCTGGCCCCACCCGCCGCCGCTGCGCCCACCATTGCCCCCGATGCCGGAGTCTCCCCGCCGGCGCAGGGCACTGCTGCAGCGAATGCTCCGGACGGCGGCACGGGTGGCGTCCTCACCGGTGCGGCGGCGTTCGGCGACTGGCGTTCCGATGCCCCCGGGGTGCGGCGGCACATCCGCCTCGGGGATCTCCCGGCGCCGTTTGCCACCAGCTCCGCGCGCAACAGCCCGCGTGTCGTCCCCCGGCCCCCAGAGGCGCGCCCCCGTGCTCCCGACGGGTGGCGGGTAGACCTCTTCGCCGAGGGGCTCGAGGAGCCTCGGCAGATCCGCGTCGCCCCGAACGGAGACATCTTCCTCGCCGAGACCGGGCGTGGGCGCATCCGGGTGCTCCGGGCGAAGGACGGAGCCACCCGCGCCGAGCAGCGGTTCACCTTTGCCGACGGCCTCGACGAGCCGTTCGGCATGGCCTTCCACCCACCCGGCCCCGCGCCGCAGTGGCTCTACGTCGCCGAGATCAACCGGGTCCTTCGCTTTCCGTACGCCCAGGGCGACACCCGGGCACGGGCGCGCCCCGAGGTGATGGTGGCGCAGCTCGCGCCCACCACCGGCGGCCACACCACCCGCGACGTCGTCTTCTCGCTCGACGGGAAGCGGATGTTCGTCTCGGTCGGAAGCCAGTCCAACGTCGCCGAGGGGATTGGGAAGAAGAGCCCGGACGAGGTGCGCGCCTGGGAGGCGACCCACGCCCTCGGCGCCGCGTGGGGATTCGAGGAGCGCCGGGCCGACGTGCTGGTCTTCGACCCCGCCGGCAAGGAGGGCCGAACCTTCGCCACCGGCCTCCGCAACTGCGTGGGCATGGCGGTGCACCCCACGACCGGTGACCTGTGGTGCTCCACCAACGAGCGCGATGGGATGGGCGATGACCTCGTTCCCGACGTCGTCACCCGGGTGCGCGAGGGTGCGTTCTACGGCTGGCCCTGGTACTGGCTGGGCAACCACGAGGACCCGCGCCTGAAGGGGCACCGGCCCGATCTCATGGGGAAGGTCACGCTCCCGGACGTGCTGATCCAGGCGCACTCGGCCTCGCTGGGGATGACCTTCCGGGAGGGGGACGGGTTCGCCTCCGAGCACGGCTCGTGGAACCGCGAGCGGCGCACCGGCTACAAGGTCATCCGCATCCCCACCCGCGAGGGCGTGCCCACCGGGGAGTACCAGGATTTCCTGACCGGGTTCGTGGTCGACGCGCGCAGTGCCTGGGGGCGCCCGGTGGGGGTGGCGGTCGCGCACGACGGGGCGATCCTGGTGACCGAGGACGCCGGCGGGACGGTGTGGCGCGTGGCTCCCTCCTCCGGGTCGGCCTCCCGCTGACCCCTCGTCCCCTCCGGGGTGGGCGGCCCGGGTCCGGCCGTGCTCTGCTACCGTCCGTGCGCCGTCGCGTCTTCGTGGTGGCAGGCGAGTACGGGAGCAACCCGCGGTTCCTCACCGCGGAGCGGCGCTCGACCGAGTTCCTCTCCGAGCCGGCGCCTGAGCCCGAGGCTGCCGAGCTCGCCCGGCTCTTCTTCCGCTACCCGAACCGGAGCGACGACGGCCGTGCCCGCCCGGCCGACTGGGAACGGGAATTCGGCCTCTCCGAGCCGGTGACCCTGACCGACCTCCTGGCCTCGGCGGGCCATCGGGCCCTCTCCAGCCTCCACGCGCTGCTCGGGGACAGGAGCTACCGGGCCACCTGCGACCGGGTCACCGACCTGTTCGTCACCTGCATGCCCGGGCTCGACCCGAACGAGCGGATGAACGTGGGGCTCGTGCCCCAGACGCTCCAGGCGATGCTCCAGCTGTCGCGGCGCGCCCGGTGCCAGTTCCTTGCCGGCACGTCGGACAGCGGGGCGTGGGCCTTCGCCCAGGCGGTGCGCGCGGCCCGTTCCGAGGAGCGCGGGGCGACGGTGCTGGTCGTCGCCGGGCAGATCATCCCCTCGGGCTACGCCTCGCAGTACCAGATCCGCACCGTGCTCGGTGACCTCGACCAGGCGCGCGGACTGGACATGTTGGTGGTGGGCGACCTGCTGATGGACTGCATGCGCCGCAATCTCGGGGTCTCCCGCCAGGCGGTGGAGGCGGGGCTGGCCTCCATCTCGATGCGGAAGTTCCAGGCGGCGGGCGCGTATCCGGCGGCGATGCTCTCCGGACGGCTCCCGCGGCGGAGCACCCGCCGGACGCCGTACTTCGACGGGGACGACATCGCCGCTCCCTGCTGCGGGGCGGCCGCCACCCTGGTCACCTCGGACGAGGAGCTGGTGGCCCAGGTGCTTGCCGCCCGCTCGCCCCGCCACGCGGGCTCGCCGGTGGTGGAGGTGCTCGGGGTGGGTGAGGGGAGCAGCAACCCCAGCTTCCTGGAGCGCCAGTCACCGCTGATCTTCGCCACTGCCATCCGCGAGGCCTTCGCCGCGACCGCGGACGACGCCGGGGTGCGGCCGGCCACGTTCCCCGGGTCGGGCTTCGCGGTGGTGCACGACGCCTTTCCAAGCATCGAGCTGGCGTTCCTGCTCGGGATGGGGCTCGACTGGCACCGGGCGGTGGAGCGGATGCGCGACGGGTGGAGCAACCCCTACGGCGGGCTGCTGACGTTTGGACACGCGCTCGGGGCCTCGGGCCTGGTGCAGGTGAACAAGACGCAGCACGTCTTCAGCGGGGACCGGCGCCATCTGAGACCCATCCCCTCGGGTCCGGGGCCGCTTCCGGGGACGCTGGCCTTCACCACCTCGGTGGGCGGGCCGTTCTCGCACATCGTGGTGTCGCTCTTCCGCGGCGGCAACGGCGAGCTGCCGCAGCCGGGCCGGACCAGCCCCTCGGCGGAGTGGGCCGAGCGACGGCGCAAGCTCCGCCGGGCGCTGCCGGTCCACCTCGCGCGCGTGGAGCGGACGCTGGCGGGGCAGGGCCGGCCGCTGCTGATCGAGGGCACCACCTACGTCAGCATCCGGAGCTGCCTGCGCGCGCTGAAGCCCGCCGACATCGCGGCGCTCACCTTCGACGGCATCGAGACGCTGGTCCGGCCGGAGCGCCTGGACGAGGTGCGGATACGGCTCCGCTCCCTGGTGTCCCTGGTGGTGGCGGAGGCCGAGCGCCTCTCGTCCCTCTTCGACGTGTTCCGGGTGCTCACCGACGAGCTGGTGGCCATGGGCGAGGAGTGGCGCCAGGCCCGCTGGTTCACCCCCGAGGCCGCGGGGATGCCGCCGGCCCGCCTCACCGAGCGTCTCAAGGAGAGCCTCCGCGTGCCGCTGGCCGTCCTCTGCGTCCGTGAGGACGCCCGGGTGCGGCGGCTGGTGCAGTTCCTTCCCCGGAACGGGCTGGGGTACGAGGCGCTCGAGGCGGTGGATCTCGCGCTGGACGCGGGCGGGGAGCTGCAGCCGCTCGACGGCCCCGAGGCGGCGATGCTCCTGCCCTGGTGGAGCGCGCACGCGCGACGACCCGAGCTCCCCCCTCCCATCGGCACCGGCGCGGATCGCCTGGAGGCGCTCCTCGGTCCCGCGGGCGAGTCGGTCGACGAGACGCCCGGAGATCTCGATCCTGCTCCGTGAGTGGGCGCTGCCCGAGCCGCGGCCATGGGCGACGGAGCTGGCCGCCGCTGCCTCCGCACGCCCGGTCCTGCGGGCGGTGGCCTACGTGGCCCAGGTCGTCCCGCCGGCGCCCGACCGGCTCGCGGCCGCACAGGAGGCGCTCGCCGAGGCCGCGCGCGAGGCGCAGGGCTGGCTGGGCAGCTGGCAGATCGCCTTCGCCCAGGCAGGCAACCGCCTCTGGATGACCGGGGCCTCGGCGGCGGCCCAGGACGCGACGGATCTGCTCCGGTTTGCCCGGGAGGTGGCGCGGGCGACCGCGGTCTCCGGTGTGCAGGTTCGCGCCGCGCTGGCGACTGGCACCGGCATGCTGTTCGAGGACGTGCATGGACGGCCGGCGGTGGCGTCCGAGCTGACGGTGCGGGCGGTCGAGGCGCTCGGGGTGCTGGACCGCTCGATTCCGGCCGGTGCGCCCGGGCCGGCGGCGGTCCTCGCCCTCACCATGGCCGAGGTGGACGGACCGCTGGGCGAGGCGGAGACGTCCGGGTGGCACACCGCGGCGACCAGCGGGGGCGTGCGGCTGTTCGTGCTGGAGTGACGCCCGACCAGGCGAGCGCCTGTCCTGAACCCCACGATGTCGTCACCTTGCTCCGCTGGGGATCGGCCCCAGGTTCCGGAGTGGAGGTTTCGCCATGCCGGAGAAGAAGACCCTGGAGAAGGCCAGCGAGGACCTGAAGGAAGGAAAGAGCCCGACGACGGCAGCCGGAGAGTTTGTCCGCGAGGAGATGGAGCACATCCGTGAGGGCAAGCACGGCGCACGGTCGACCAAGCAGGCAATCGCCATCGGGCTCTCGAAGGCCCGCCGCGCGGGTGTGCCACTGAAGCCGCCGAAGAAGGGGCAGACCAGCCGGCGGACACGGCGTTCCGCCGAGCGGGCCTACGAGGTCGGCCAGGGGAAGCGGAAGCCCCGCTCTCCCTCGAGGAAGGGAAGTCGGGCCACCTCCCGGGCGCTCCGGCGCGAGGGACGGGGGGCCGCCTCGAAGCGCGCGCTCTCGTCGCAGGCGAGGCGCGCGGCAACGCGTCGGCGCCGGCGCTCCGGGCGCAGGTAGCGGGTCCCCGCCGAACACCGAAGACACGGCGAGCACAGCTCATGGGTGCAGTCAGTCTCGCCGCTGTGTTGCGGAACGCGGCCTGACCGTCAGAGCGCCGCCTCGCCGAGGAACTTCTCCTTCACCCGCGGGTCGCCGAGCAGCGCCTTCGTCTGGCCGGAGAGCGTCAGGTGTCCCGTCTCGAGGACGAAACCGCGGTTCGCCAGGGCCAGCGCCTGGTGCACGTTCTGCTCGACCAGGAGCACCGTCACCCCGCGGCTGTTGATCTCCTTGAGCGCCGCGAACACCTGGCGGACCAGCATCGGCGCCAGCCCCAGCGACGGCTCGTCGAGCATCAGCAGCTTCGGCCGCCCCATCAGCCCTCGCCCGATGGAGCACATCTGCTGCTCGCCGCCGCTCAGCGTCCCCGCGTTCTGGCGAGCCCGCTGGTCGAGGACGGGGAACATCTCCAGGACGGTGCGCAGCGTCTCCTTCCGCTGCACCCGGGCCTCCTTTCCGTAGGCGCCCATCTCGAGATTCTCGAGCACCGTCATCTGCGGCCAGAGCTGCCTCGCCTCGGGCACCAGCACCAGCCCACGCTCGACCAGTCGGTAGGGTGGCATCCCGGTGACGTCCTCGCCCTGGAAGCGGATCGTCCCCCGCCGCGGCTTGATCAGGCCGGCGATCGTGCGGAGCGTCGTCGTCTTGCCCGCGCCATTGGCCCCGACCAGGGTGACGATCTCCCGCGGCTCGACGTCGAACGACACGTCCCAGACCGCCTGCACGTCGCGGTAGAAGACGTCGATCCTCTGGACCTCCAGCGCCTTCACGCCCGGGCCTCTCTCTCGTCCCCCAGGTAGGCTGCCACCACCGCCGGATCGTGCAGCGCCTCCGCCGGACGTCCCTCGGCGATCTTCTTTCCAAAGTTGAGCACCACCAGCCGGTCCGACAGCCCGGCCACCGCGTGCACGTGGTGCTCGATCATGAGAATCGTCAGCCCGCTGTCCCGCAGCGCCCGGACCAGCCCCATCGCCTGCTGGATCTCGGCCGGGTTCAGGCCTCCCATCACCTCGTCCAGGCACAGCACCTCGGGGCCGGTGGCCAGCGCCCGGGCGATCTCCAGGCGCTTCAGCTCGCCGATGCTCAGCACCCCGGCCTTCGCCTGTGCCCGGTGAGTGAGCTGGGTCCGGGTGAGCACCTCGTCCACCCGGTCCCGCGCGCTCCCGCCCCGGAGCTTCACCCGTCCATAGAGCGCACCCACCCGGATGTTGTCCGCCACGGTCATGTCGCGGAACGGCTTCACGATCTGGTGAGTCCGGACCAGCCCCCGGGTGACGACCTGGTCGTTGCGTAACCCCGAGAGCTCCTCGCCGCGGAAACGCACGCTGCCCGACGTCGGCTTCACCGCCCCCACCAGGCAGGAGAAGAGCGTGGTCTTCCCCGCGCCGTTGGGACCGATGACGCTGAAGATCTCCCCGCGCTGCACCTGGAAGGAGACCGCATCCAGCGCCAGGAGCCCGCCGAAGCGCTTGCTCACCGAGTCCACCGCGAGGAGGGGAGCCGTCTCAGCTGGCACGCGTCGCCTCCGCCACCGCCGGAGTCCGGCGCCGCGGTCGCAGACCGACCAGGCGCTCCCAGAGGCCCACGATGCCCCGTGGCTCGAAGAGCATCACCACGATCAGCAGCCCCCCGTAGATGAAGAGGTACGAGTCGCGGAGCGCCGGGCTCGCCAGCAGCTTGATCTGCAGGTAGCTGAAGAGGATCGCCCCCAGCACCGGTCCGACCAGCGTGCCCATCCCGCCCACGATGGGCATCAGGACGATGGTCAAGGACAGCCGGAAGTCGAACACGCTCCCCGGGCTGATGTACTGGAAGTTGGTCGCGAACAGCCCCCCGGCCACTGCCACCAGCGCGGCGGAGATGGCGTGGGCCTGCAGCTTGGCCCAGGTGGAGTGGACCCCGAGCGCCTCGGCGGCGTCGATGTCCTGGCGGATCGCCTCCAGGCCAAGCCCGAAGGCGTGCCGCTGCAGCCAGGCCACCAGCGCCAGCGTCAACAGCGCCAGCCCCACCATGCCGTAGTAGTTGGCGTTGAAGTCGAACGTCCCGGCCGGCATCCGCAGGCCGCTCGAGCCTCCGGTGAACTCCAGGCCCGAGGCGATGACCCGCACCGCCTCGCCCACCCCGATGGTGGCGATGGTGAAGTAAGGCCCGCGGAGCCGGAATGTGGGCAAGCCCACCAGCACGCTGAAGGCCACCGCCAGCGCCGCGCCCACCGGCAAGGTCAGCCACGGCGACCACCCCGCATTGGCCAGGAGCACCGTGGTGTACGCCCCGATTCCGACGAAGACCGAGTATCCGAGCGAAACCTGCCCGGCGAACCCGCCGAGGAGGTTCCAGGCCGAGGCGAGCACCACGTAGAACGCCATGTTCCAGAGATCGTTCAGCGTCCCCCGGGGGGCCAACAGCGGAGCGAGCAGGAGCCCCGCGGCGAAGAGCAGGCCGGCCGGGAGCACCGGATGGCGGCGAAGAAGGGCCGTCACCGCGCCACCGCCCGCCGGTCGAGCATTCGCCACAGGCCCGGCAGCCCACCCGGGGCCGCCACCAGCACCACCACCAGCAGGGTGAAGCTGATCGCGTCCTGGAACGAGACGGGGATCGAGGTGTACGCGGAGGCGAAATTCTCGATGAACGCCAGCACCAGCGCCCCCACCGCCACCCCGGTGAAGCTCTCCATCCCCCCGAGCACGATGATGCAGAACGACTTGAGGAGGAAGCTGCGCCCGAAATCCGGAGTGAAGGCATAGAGCGTGGAGAGCATGCTTCCCCCCATCGCCGCGAACGCCGTGCCGAGGCCAAAGGCCACCGCGGCGATCTGCCCGGCGTTCACCCCCGAGAGCATCGCCGCATCGCGGTTCTGGGTCACGGCGCGGATTGCCTTGCCCAGGTAGGTGCGGCGCAAGACCAGATTGAGCCCCACCAGCGAGAGGATGCTCACCCCGAAGACCAGGATCTGCGGCACGCCGAAGCGGCCACCGAGCACCTCGACCGACTCCATGGTGTACGGAGTGAGGATCGACTGGGTGTCCCCTCCCCAGATGGCGTAGGCCAGGTTCTGCAGCACCAGCCACACCCCGAAGAGCAGCAGGAGCGACTGCATCGACGGGCCGGCGGAGGCGCGCGGCAGCCAGCGGATCAGGATGGCATACAGGGCCATCCCGATCAGGAAGAAGGCCGGCGCGACCACCAGCAGCGACACGAACGGGTCGAGCTGGAACCGGTCGTTGAGGGCGTAGGTGGCATAGGCGGCGAGCATCATCAGCCCGGCGTGGGCCAGGTTGATGATCCGCATCACCCCGTAGATGACCGCCAGCCCGTACGACATCGTCGCGTAGAGTCCGGCGGCGAGCAGAGAGTTCAGGGCGACGACGACGAGCTTCTGCATTCGACTCCCGCCCTACGCCGGGCTCACTTCGCGGGGATGGGCGCGATCGCCGGCCCGGTCGCGTCCTTCTTGGGCCAGACCAGGTCCACCTTCCCACCCGGCTTGTTCTGGGTCACCACGAAGGGGAGGTCGCACTGGCCGGTCTTGGTGAACGACAGCACCTGGCCGGGGACGATGCTCTTTTCCATCTTCAGTGCCGCCAGTGACCGGCGGATCTTCTCCGCCTCGAGCGAGCCCGCCTTGGAGATGGCGGTCAGCAGCGCCCGCGTCGTCTCGTAGGCCATCGCGTGGTACCACTGGGGCTCCACGCCGGTCGCCGCCTTGTACCGGGCATTGAACTCCTTGACCTGGGGGTAGGGGAGCAGGTCCGACCACCAGCCGCTGGCGAACACGTAGTCGGTGGCCGGCCCGAGCGCCTTGCGCGCCGCTGTGTCCGAGCCACGCGCGCCGTGGGTCAGCATCAGATGGTGCAGGCCCATCTGGGTGTAGGTCCGGTGCATGGCGATGAAGTCCTCGAGGTGCGAGTCGGCGAGGAACAGGGCCGTCTTGGCCTCGGCCACCCTCTGGAGCAGCGGCCGGTAGTCGGTGGTGTTGAGCTCGAACTTCTCCTGGACCACCACCTTGTAACCGGGGTGGGTGTTCACGAAGTCGATCACCCCCTTCACGTAGTCGTTGCCGTGCTCGGTGTTCTCGGTGACCAGAGCGATGGTGAGCGGGGTCTTGAGCTTGCCCTGCTTCACCAGGTCGTCGAGGAAGGCCATCTGCGTCTCGGCCAGGTGCTCCACCGGGGAGAGCGTGCCGAAGACCCACTTGCTACGGCCGTAGATCGCCGTCGCCCCCGCGCCACCACTGAGGTACGGGACGCCGTAGCGGTCCGGCACCACCGACTGCGCCTGGACCAGGTGCGAGCCGTAGCCGCCGATGATCGCGTGCACCTTGTCCTGGGTGATGAGCTGCTCGACCAGCTGCGCGCTCTTCGCCGCGTCCGAGGTGTCGTCGAGCAGCGAGAGGTTGACCTTCATCTTCTTGCTGCCCACCTGCACTCCGCCCGCGTCGTTGACCTCCTTCACCGCGAGCTCGGTGGCCTGCTTGTAGGCGCCGCCGATCTTCGACTCCTTGCCGGTGACCGGCAGGACCGCGCCGATCCGGATCTCGTCCTGCGCGCGCACCGGCAGTCCGAGGACCAGGACCAAGAGCGCACCCATCCAGGTGATTCGCACCATGTCACCCTCCAAGAACCCGAGGTACCAGCCGCGACCACGTAGCACGTCCCGCGGGTCCCGCCTCACGCCGAAACGCGCGACGCGCCGCAGCACGTTTGCTGGCGGTCTCCAGCAGTACGCGTGGTAAGGCATCGGATTCCCCAGGCTGCGCAAGCCGCTCCTCCGACGCACGCCACCTCGCCCGGGGTTCCCGCCTCCTCCAGAAGGAAGGACCCGTGCTCAACCGCAACGCAGTGCTCTTGACGCTGTTTGCCCTGGTATCGGCGCTCCCTGCGCTGGCTCAACCCGCCGGAAACGTGCTGGAGCTCAACATCCACACCCCCAAACCGGGGATGGGCGAGAAGTACGAGGCCGCACGCAAGAAGCACATGGCCTGGCACAAGACACAGAAGGACACCTGGGCCTGGCACACCTGGCAGGTCATCTCCGGACCGGAGGGCGGCACGTACTACACCGGGACCTTCGGGCACGCCTGGAAGGACTTCGACGGCCACGAGAAGTTCTGGAAGGACGACGAGGCGGACTACGGCAAGGGGATCGGTCCCACGGTCGGACTCTCGTTCGTCAGCTACTACGTCCGGCGCGCGGACCTGAGCCTGAGTCAGCCCACGGACGATCCGCCCACGGCCTACAGCCTGCTGACCTACTTCCACATCAAGCAGGACGGAGTGAACGACTTCGTCGACGCGGTGAAGAAGATCAACGAGGGAATCAAGAAGACCAACTACCGGCAGGCGGGGCCCAGCGCCTGGTACCAGCTGGTCAACGGTGGGGAGGGGCCCCTGTTCGTGCTCGCGGGAGGTCGGGCCAACTGGGCGGCGTTTGCTCCCAACGACAAGACGCTGGATCAGATGATGGAGGAGGCCTACGGCAAGGAGCAGGGCGCGGCGATCCTCGCCAGCGGCCGGAAGGCGATCCAGTCCACCCGTACCGAGACAGTCCAGTACCGGCCCGAGCTCAGCTACGTCCCGGCCAAGGAGACCGCGGGCCGCTGAACGCCGCCACCGAATCGGGTTGCACGCCCCGGGGCTGACGCGTAAATCAACCCCGGGGCCTGTCGCGCTGCGTCACGTGCGGCCAGGCCCCCCATCTCAGGGGAGCTGGACGTGAAGATCCTGGTGACCGCCAAGCGGGTGGAAGACCCCGAGTCGAAGATCAAGGTGAAGGCCGATGGCTCGGGCATCGTGCAGGAGGGGTTGAAGTACAAGATCAATCCCTTCGACGAGATCGCGGTGGAGGAGGGCCTCCGCCTGGCAGCCAAGCACGGCGGCGAGGTGGTGGTGGTGAGCATCGGCCCCAAGGAGGTCCAGGAGCAGCTTCGGCACGCCCTGGCGATGGGCGCGACCAAGGCGGTCTGGGTCAACCACGCGGGGCCGCTCGACCCGATGTCCGCCGCCGCGCTGCTCAAGGGCGTCGTCGAGCGGGAGAAGCCGGACCTGGCCATCCTCGGCAAGCAGAGCATCGACGACGACCAGAACCAGACCGGGCAGTACCTGGCCGAGTGGCTGGGCTGGAGCCAGGCCACCTTCGCCTCCAAGGCCGAGTCACTGGAGAGCGACGCCGAGAAGGCCAAGGCGCCCGCGATCCAGATCGCCGCCGACGGCAAGAGCGCCCAGGTCGTCCGCGAGGTCGACAACGGGCTGGCCACGCTCACCGTCAAGCTGCCGGCGGTGGTCACCACCGACCTGCGCCTCAACCTCCCGCGCTACGCCTCGCTCCCCGGGATCATGAAGGCCAAGAGCAAGCCGATCGAGGAGCTGACCGCTGCCGGGCTCGGCGTCGAGGCCAGCCCCCAGATCCAGGTGGTGAAGATGTCCGCTCCTCCGCCGCGCAAGGCCGGCATCAAGGTCGGCGACGTGCAGGAGCTGTTCACCAAGCTGAAGAACGAAGCCAAGGTCATCTGAGGAACCCACGAGCCATGTCCACCGTCCTCATCGTCGCCGAGGCCCAGCCCGACGGGCACCTGCGCAAGGCCACCCTCAACGCCATCGCCGCGGGGAAGGACCTGGCGCAGAAGACCGGGGCGCCGCTGCACCTCGCCGTGCTGGCCCCGGACCCGGCGGCGCTCGCCGAGCAGCTCAAGCCGTACGGTGCGGCGGTCATCCATACCGTCGCCTCGCCGGCGTTCGCCCACTACGTCGCCGAGTCGTTCGCCCCGGCCGTCGCCGCCCTGGCGAGCGCGGTCAGCGCGGACTTCGTCGGGGCCGCGGCGACCGCCCAGGGACGTGACCTGGTTCCCCGCGTGGCGGCGAAGCTCAAGGCCGCGATGGCGTCCGACGTGACCGCCTTCTCCGGCTCGGGCGGCGAGGTGACGTTCACCCGGCCAATGTGGGCCGGAAGCGTCATCGCCGAGGTGAAGCTCAAGACGGCGGTGAAGGCCTTCACCGTCCGGGCCACCGAGTTTGCCGCTGCCGAGCCCGGAGGCACCCCGGCCGAGGTGAAGGCCTTCCAGCCTCCGGCCGACGTGGGGAGCTCCCCCACCCAGTTCGTTTCCTTCAACGAGGTGAAGAGCGCCCGGCCCGAGCTGACCGAGGCCAGCATCGTCGTCTCCGGGGGCCGCGGCACCAAGGGCGACTTCAAGGAGATCGAGGCGCTCGCCGACGAGCTCGGCGCCGCGGTGGGCGCCTCCCGCGCGGTGTGCGATGCGGGCTGGGTTCCCAACGACTATCAGGTCGGTCAGACCGGCAAGGTGGTCGCGCCGAAGCTCTACATCGCCGCGGGTATCTCGGGGGCCATCCAGCACCTCGCGGGGATGAAGGGCAGCAAGACCATCGTGGCCATCAACAAGGACCCCGAGGCGCCCATCTTCCAGGTTGCCGACTACGGAATCGTGGCCGACCTCTTCAAGGTCCTGCCCGAGCTCCGCGCGGCCATTCACGCGTCGAAGTGACGACCGCGCAGGAAGCCCCCGACGGTGCCCCGGTTCTCCGGGCCCTGGGCATCCACCGACTCTCGATGCCCGTTCCGTTCCCCGATGCGGGCGGGCCGGTCAACGCCTACGCCATCGAGGACAGCCGCAGCCGGGTGCTCCTCTTCGACACCGGCATCGGCACGCCCGAGGGCATCGAGGCGCTGCACGTGGGTGCCCGCGCGACGGGAATCGATCTGCGCCGCTGCACGCAGGTGGTGGTCAGCCATGGCCACGTCGACCACTGTGGCAACGCGCAGCTCCTCGCCGAGCTGAGCGGGGCACCGGTGCGGATCCACCCCGGGGACATGGAGAAGGTGGTGGGCGAGGACGTCTGGGAGACCCGGGCCCCGACGTACACCGCGTTCCTTCGCCGGCAGGGCGTGCCGGAGGAGCAGCTGCCGCGGCTGGTGTCGATCGGGCGGCACAGCGGCAAGTACAGCCGGCGCGTCGACCCCGCTCGGGTCCGGCCGCTCACCGAGGGCGAGCACTTCCGCATCGGCAAGGTGCGACTCGAGGTGCTCCACCTGCCGGGCCACACGCCGGGACTGATCTGCCTCTGGGATGCGGAGCACCGGCTGCTCTTCGCCGACGACCATCTGCTCGCTCGCACCTCGCCGAATCCCTTTCTGGAGCTGGTCGACGCGCGTACGACCCGGCGCGCGCTGGTGCAGTACCTCCACAGCATCGCCCGGATTCGCTCGCTCGACGTGGAATGGGTGCTCCCGGGGCACGGCGCGCCATTCCAGGGTCACCGGGCGGCGATCGATTCGCTCCTGCGCTTCTACGTGCGGAGGCAGGAGAAGCTGCTCGACGTCCTCTCCACCGGTCCGCGCACCCCGGTCGAGCTGTCCGAGGCGCTCTTCGGGCCACAGGCGGGGGCGCGGCTGTACCTCACCCTCTCCGAGGTGGTGGGCAACCTCGAGGTGCTCGAGGCCGCTTCCCGGGTGCGGCATCTCGAGAGCGGGCCGGTCCACCGCTGGGCGATGATCTGACCGCGGCTCGTCCGCGGCGCTGACCCAGTCGCCGCCCACGCGCTGGCGAGGGCGTACGGACCTCGCTCAGCCTGCGCCGTGGCAGGCGCGGGTCATCTCCTCGGGCCCCGAGTAGCGCGGAAGGGTCTCGCTCTCCGCACCCGGTGGGAGCCGCTTTGCCCCCGAACGCCTGGCGATGTCCCCCACCAGCCGCCAGTACGCTTCCTTCGGGGGCACCCCCGGATAGAGCCGGTCGAGTCCGAGATCCCCGAGGGTGACCCGGAGCACGGTGGCCCCGGTCTCTCCCTCGGCCCAGGCGATCACCAGATCGGTGAGCACCGTGCTGCGCCCGTCGGCCGCCGGCACGATGCCCAGCGCGAGTCCGAGGACCTTCCGGAACGAGAGCAGGTTGCTGGCGCCGGCACTCGACAGTCGCAGGCCTGAGTCCTCCACGGAGTCGATGCTCACCGGAACGATCCGCGGCGGCGGCACCGGGCGGGGCGCTCCGGGTCCGTCCTCGTGCAGCGCGGGGCGGAGCTCGATCTCCAGATGGGTGCTCTCGGGGGGCAGCTCGATGAACCTCGGAGCGTCGGGTGCGAACTTCTTGAGCAACGCCGTCACCCGCTTCTGCAGCTCGGGCTCGCGCGCGGTGAGGTCGGCCGCGGCCGAGAGCGCGGCGACCTTCGGCTCCGGGTCGAGCTCGAGCAAGCGCACGCGGGCCTTGAGGCCGATCAGCCCGTCGGCGCGCACCGCGACCTCGTAGTAAGGGCGGGCGCCGGTCCCGTCGCCGTCGGCATCCAGCCGCTGTCCCACGCGCCAGGCGAGCGGCGGACGCAGTGCCGGTGGCTCCGCGGCGGGCCCGAGCTCCTCGAGCGTCACCCGAAGCAGCTCGGTGGTGCCGGCGAGCGCCCGGGCGAGCACCTCGTCCACCAGAGCCAGCGCGCCGGGGTCACCGAGCAGGAAGGTCGCCCGCGCCAGGCCTGACTTCGCGTCGAGCTGCTCCGGTCGTTCGGCGACCACGCGGGAGAACGCATCCCGCGCCGCACGGGGATCGTCCTTGGACAGCGCTTCCTTTCCCACGAAGTAGTCCGGGTGCTGTGTCCAGTCGCCGGGGCGCTCGCGCGCGGGCGGGGTGATCGTCTTCAGGAAGTTCCGCAGCACGGGCATTCGGGAACGGACCGGCGAGCCTTGGACAGGAGCGCGACGGCGCCGTTGTACGTTGAACATCGGCCGGGCGAAATCGATTCGTGCGCGATTTCTGGGAGGGTGCAGGCCGACCCCGGGTCCGGTCAGCAGCCTGCGCCTGTCGGGGGTGAACGTTCACAGGCCCGCCGCACCGCGGGCAGCAGGACCCGGCGGATGAGGAGGATGCCGGGGCTGAACATCCTCCAGTAGCGACGGAAGCGACGGCGCGCGTCCTCGTCGGTCCCCTGGGCGCGGGTCTCGGTACGGAGCACGGTGGTCCCGGCGCGGAGCGGATCGGGCTCGGCCTCGAGCGTCCAGGCGATCTTCACCAGTCCCGGCTCGGCGAAGGCCTCGAAGCGCTCCGCCGGCACGGGCGTGAAGCGCACGTTGGCTTCCCAAGGTCGGGTCACCGTCCAGAAGATCCGCTGCCGGCCCGGCTCGACGGCCAGGGTGCTCCAGCCGAGGGCGAGCAGCTGGTCGACGAGCCCGCGTGGCCGGTGCGGCGGCAGAGGCCGGGCACGCAGCAGCCAGCCGCGGATGCGGAACAGCGCGCGGACGAGTCCCAGCGACTCGAGGTCGAAGGACTCGGCCACCGCGAGAACGCGCTCCGGCGAGGCCCGGATCCGGATCCGGTGCACCGTCCGCTCGTCCGGCGCGGGCAGGAACCGATCGATGGGCTGTCCGGCCACTCAGCGCTTCTGCCGGAGCTCGACTCGGCGGATCTTTCCGCTCACCGTCTTGGGCAGCTCGGCGACGAAGGAGATCTCGCGCGGGTACTTGTACGGTGCGGTGGTGCGCTTCACGTGGTCCTGCAGCTCGGCGGCAAGCGTCTCCGATCCGACTGCGCTGGCCTTGAGGACGACGAAGGCCTTGATGCGCTGTCCGAGCTTCTCGTCCGGGACGCCCACCACCGCGGACTCGGCCACCGCGGGGTGCTCGAGGAGGGCGGACTCGACCTCGAACGGCCCCACCCGGTACCCGGAGGTCTTGATGACGTCGTCGGCGCGTCCGACGAACCAGAGGTAGCCGTCCTCGTCGCGGACCGCGCGGTCGCCGGTGACGTAGAAGTCACCGCGGAATGACGCGGCGTTGGTGGCCTCGTCGCCCAGGTACCCGGCGAACATGCCCACCGGGCGCAGCGGCTTCACCCGGACCGCGATGTCTCCCTCCTGGCCCACGGCCACCTCGCGGCCCTCATGATCGATGACCCGCACGTCGAACCCGGGCGAGGGCTTGCCCATGGAGCCCGGCTTGAACGCCAGGCACTGAAACATGCCGACGATGGCCACCGTCTCGGTCTGGCCGTAGCCCTCGCGGATGGTGAGCCCGGTGGCGCGTCTCCAGGCCTCGATCACCTCGGGGTTCAGCGGCTCGCCCGCGCTCACCACGTGCCTGAGCGCGGGGAAGGACCAGGCTCTCAGGTCCTCGAGCACGATGGCGCGCCAGGCGGTGGGCGGGGCGCAGAAGGTGGTCACCTTCTCGCGGGAGAGCAGATCGAGGAGGGCCCGGGCCTCGAACCGGCCCCGGAAGTCGTAGACCACCGAGCACGCGCCCTGGCTCCAGGGGCCGAACACCTTTCCCCAGGCGCACTTGGCCCAGCCGGTGTCGGAGAGGGTGAAGTGGATGTCGTCGGGTCCGAGGTCGAGCCAGTACTTGCCGGTGATCGCGTGGCCGATGCCGTAGCTGGCGTGGGTGTGGGGGACCATCTTGGGCATGCCGGTGGTGCCGCTGGTGAAGTAGACGAGCGTCCGATCGTCGGCGGCGGTGTCGGGGAACTCGGCCGCCCGCGCGCCATCGACCGTCTGGGTCCGGAAGCGGACCCAGGGCACCGGGGCCTCGTCGGTGCACACCCAGGCGATGACGTCGGAGTGGGCGCCGACCTCGAACTTCGGCAGGTGCTCGGCGGTGGTGACCACGGCGCGGGCCCGGCCGAGCTCGAGGCGGTACCTCACGTCCTTGCCGGTGAGCATGGTGGTCCCGGGCATCAACACGAGATTTGCCCGCATGCAGCCCAGGGCGAGGATCCACCACTCGGCGAGCCGGGGCAGCATGGTGAAGACGCCGTCCCCGGGCCGCAGGCCGAGGTCGCGGAGGTAGAGGGCGGCGTGGACCGAGCGCTCCGCCAGCTCGCGCCAGCTGTAGACCTTCCTGTTCCCGCGGTCGTCGCAGTGGAGCATCGCCGGGGCCTCGGGGCGCTCGCTGGCCCAGCGGTCCACCACGTCGATGGCGAAGTTGAAGCGTTCGGGGCGATCCCAGCGGAAGGCGGCGACCTCCGCGTCGTAGTCGCTCATGTTCCGCGCCAAACGCTCAGCCATGGCCACCACCTCCGGTCGATCCCACGCTTTACCAGCTTGATCCAGGGATGGGGACCGGCGAGAAGCACCCCTCCGCCGTGACTGCCACCACTTCACGTCCTCGCCTGGACGGCGCGGACCTCGTCTTTCTGGTCCTGCTGGTCTTCGTCCCGGCGACCGTGGTGGCTGCCTGGTTGCACGGCGGCACGTGGGTGTTCGTCCTGGCGGCGCTGGCCCTGGTTCCCCTGGCCCGGTGGATCGGCACCGCGACCGAGGCGGTGGCCCGTCACCTCGGTCCCGGGCTCGGCGGGCTCCTGAACGCGACGTTCGGGAACGCCGCGGAGCTCATCGTGGGCATCGCCGCGCTCCGGGCCGGGCAGACGGCGGTGGTGAAGGCCTCCATCACCGGGAGCATCCTGGGGAATCTCCTGCTGGTCTTCGGGGCGACGATCCTCGCTGCCGGCCTCAAGGAGCCGCGGCCGAAGTTCAACGCCACCGCCGCGCTCTCCAGCTCTGCGCTCATGTACCTGGCGATGGTGGGGCTGGTGGTGCCGGACCTCTTTCACGCCACGCTCGGCGCGACGGTGACGGATCTCATGCGTCCGTTGTCGATGCTGGTCTCGATCATCCTGGTGGTGCTGTACGGCCTGAGCCTGCTGTTCTCGCTCCGGACCCACCAGCAGCTGTTCGAGGGGGCCGACCCGGTGGAGGCCGAGCTCGAGTCCGAGGAGGCCGTCCCCCCGGGTCCGTGGTCGCTCGGTCTCGGCATCACCGTGCTGCTGGTCGCCACCGCCGCCACGGTCGTGGTGTCAGAGCTGCTGGTCGGCTCGCTGGAGACGGTCATCGAGGGCTGGGGACTCACACCGACCTTCGTCGGGGTGATCATCATCGCGGTGGTGGGCAACGCCGCCGAGCACAGCACCGCGGTGCTGATGGCCCTGGACCGGAAGCTCGAGGTGGGCATGGCCATCTGCTTCGAGAGCAGCAAGCAGATCGCCTTGCTGGTGGCGCCGCTGCTGGTCTTCGTCTCCGGGCCGCTCGGCCACCCGATCACCCTCGAGTTCGGCCACCTCGAGGTGCTGTCGCTGGCGCTGGCCGTCGGCGCCACCGCGCTGGTGACCGTCGATGGCGAGACGCACTGGCTCGAGGGGGCGATGCTGCTCGGCGTCTACGCCATCCTGGCCCTGGTCTTCTTCTTCGTCCCGTGAACGGGCGCGCGGACAGGGCGGCCCTCGCCGACGGCGTGCTGGTGGTGGTGACCGCCATCTGGGGGGCCAGCTTCGTCGTGGTGCAGGACGCGGTGCGACTGGCCGACCCGTTCACCTTCCTGGTGCTCCGGTTCACGCTGGGCGCGGCGGTGCTCACGGTCGTGGGCTGGCGCGGGCTCGGCGACCGGCGGCTACTGCGGGCGGGTGCAGGGCTGGGGGCGCTTCTCTTCCTGGGGTTCATCACCCAGACCGCGGGGCTTCAGTTCACCACCCCGTCGCGGAGCGGGTTCCTCACCGGTCTGTCGGTGCTGCTGGTGCCCTTCGTGGGCCTGGTCCTGTTCCGCAAGTGGCCCAGCCCCCCGGTGCTGCTGGGGGTAGCGCTCGCGGTCGCCGGGCTCTGGTTCCTCACCGGCGGGATGTCGGCGAGCGGCGGCGCGACGGCGAAGGGCGACCTTCTCACCATCGCCTGCGCGGTCGTCTTCGCCTTCTACATCGTGCTGCTCGAGCCGGCAGCGCGCGTGCACCGCCCGACGCCGCTGGTCGCCGTCCAGCTATGGATGGTCGCGCTCCTGGCTCTGGTCGCGCTGCCGTTCGCGCCCCGGCACCTCGCCGCAACGCCCGCGCTGGGGTGGGCGGTGCTGTACACGGGGCTGCTGAGCACGGTCGTCTGCCTGCTTGCTCAGACCTGGGCGCAGGCCCGGACCTCGGCGGTGCGGGCGGCGCTGATCTTCGCCCTCGAGCCGGTGTTCGCGGCCCTCTGGTCGGTGATGGTGGGGCGGGAGCGCCTCGGCAGCCGGGAGCTGATGGGCGGGACGCTCATCGTCCTGGGCATCGTGGCCGCCGAGCTCGGAGGGGCGCTGTGGGCGCGCCGGAGGGCCGTGGTCTCCTGAGGCGCGGAGGCTGTCAGCACCGCGCGGTATGAGTCGCTCCATTGGCGGGGCGACCTGGCCGCCGGGCCTTCGACCGATGAGCGACGAGCGTCTGACTCTCTCCCTCGCAGTCGAGCCGGGCTCGGCGTTTCGGCGCTAGAGTCCGCCCCACGTCATGCCTGTCGAGCTGAGGCGCGGAGGTCTCCACCTGTCGGGCACGGCGCTCTGGCTGGATGCACACCGCAAGGCGCCGCTGGCCTTCGTGAGTCATGCACACGCGGACCACATCGCCCGGCACGAGCGGGTCATCGCCACGCGGGCGACGCTCCGGCTGATGTCGCACCGGCTCGGCGCGCTGCCCTCGTGTCTGCCGGTCCCGTACAACCGACCGTTCGAGCTCGGCCCGCTCTGCCTGGAGCTGCTCCCGGCGGGGCACATCCTCGGCTCGGCGCAGCTGCGCGTCATCCGCTCCGACGGCACGCGCGTCACGTACACCGGCGACCTGAATCTCGAGGCGTCCTCCACGGCCGAGCCGGCGCAGGTGGCCGAGTGCGACACGCTGGTCCTGGAGTCGACCTTCGGGCATCCCCGGTACCGGTTCCCCCCGAAGGCAGAGGTGCTGGGGGCGATCGAGGCCTTCGCGTGCAGCACGCTCGAGCGCGGGGCGACGCCGGTGCTCCTGGGGTACAGCCTGGGGAAGAGCCAGGAGGTCATCGGGGCCCTGACCTCACGCGGCCACAGCGTGGTGGCGCACGCCTCGGTCTGTGCGGTGGCCGAGGTGTACCGCTCGCTCGGGGTCGAGGTCGGGACAGTGCGGCGGTTCGACGGAACCTGGCTCCCCGGCGAGGTGGGAGTGTTCCCGCCACACGTCTGGAAGTTCGAGCGGCTGCTGCGGCCGTGGCCCCGGCGCACCGCGGTGCTCACCGGGTGGGCGGTCGACCCGGGAACGGCAAGGCGCTACGGGGCGGACGAGGCCTTCCCGCTCTCGGACCACGCCGACTTCGAGGGGCTGCTCTCCTACGCAAAGTCGACCGGCGCGTCCGAGGTGCTGACCCACCACGGATTTGCGCAGGAGCTGGCAAGGGCCTTGCGGGACCGCGGCATCGACGCCCGGCCGCTCGGAACGGTGCGGCAGCTCGATCTGTTCGGCTGAGGCGCGAGGCCGACCGGTTGCGCCGCTGCAGATGGGGACGCGGCCATCCGGGGGTGGCTGGCGCGATGCTCGACCCGGACGGCCTGCGTGGTTCCCGGGCGCTCCGAGGATCCGGACGGGCCCATCTCGTGACAGAGCGGGAAAGCCCGTTCACGCGCGCACCTCGGATCGTGGGATTGCACGTCACGTCCCCGAACGATCTGTCCCCTGGGCGGGGGGTCCACGCAACCGGGGTCGAGCAGCCGCACCGCCGCCCGCCACCCTCGGCCCGAGGGCGTTCCCGTCTGAGGGGTTCACTCCTCCGGCGACTGGACCAGCAGCTTCTCCTTGCCGCACACCGCGCAGCGGAGGTGGATGAAGAGGTCCCCCTCGCTGTCCTCGGGCACGGTGCCGGCCGGCACGCCGAGCTCGGCTTGTGCCAGCTCCGGAACCCGCTTCGGCACCTCCGCCGCGGGGAAGGACTGCAGGGTGAGCATCTCCCGGTCGTGGCACTCCCGGAACTCGGGGCCGTGGAGCCAGGCCGGCTCGGTGCCCGCCGGCAGCCGGGACAGCTGTTCCAGGTGCGTCACCGACTCCGCCAGATATGCGAGCCGGCGCAGTCGCGCCTCCTCCGGCAGGCCTGCGTAGGCAGAGAACGCATCGCCGAGCGCCTGTCGGTCGTCCCCCACCGCCATCGCGAGCAAATCCAGGGCCGACTCGTGCGACTCCACCGCCTCGTCCCAGTTGTTCTCCGGGTTGAACCCTGCCTCGAGCAGCGCCTCGAAGAGCTGCGATGCCGCGAGGCGCCGCCGCACCTCGCCCAGGGCCTCCTCGGCGTTGTGCGCCAGCCGCAGCTCCCACATCGCCCCGGCCACGCGGGGGTCCACCGCGCCGGTGAGGTCGTCCACCTCGAGCTCGGCGCGGAGCAGCTCCCGGAGCGCATTGGCCGCCGAGAAGCGGAACGCGGGCTCGACGCCCACCTCCCGGAGGTACATCACCGCGTACGGCGCTTCCTTGGAGCCGAGGCGGAGCGCGCTCTGCGCCCGCTTCACCGCGTCCGGGTCGGTCACGGGTCGGCTGCCCTCGAGCCGCTGCTTCACCGCCTCGCGGAGGAGCGACTCGAGCCCGGCGCCCGGGGGGAGTCGTGTGGGCAACGGCGGACGCAGGTTCGGCGCGTCCAGCACCCAGGGCGGGATCGTGCCCAGCCGCTTGAGGCCGCGGTAGAGCAGCGTCCCCGGGGGATCCTGTGGCTGGAACGGGGGCGGCTCGTCGATGCCCGTCCCGGCCAGCGCGGCCACGTTGGCCTGGCGCTGCTCCCGGGTGAAGGAGGTCGCCCCGTGGACCGGAGGCGGGGGAGGCGGCGGGGCCTCCTCTCCGTCCAGCCCGTGCACCCGGTCCATGTCCACGTCGTCCAGCTCCAGTGAGTCCAGCCCCTGTGCACCCGAGAAGTCGCAGCGGAGGAGCTTCAACCGCTCGAAGGTGGCCCCGTCCAGGTTGGCCCCGCGGAAGTCGCAGTCTTGCAGGCGCCCCCCGTGAAAGTAGGCGTTCGACAGGTCGGTGTCCCGGAAGCTGACCTTGGAGAGGTCGCAGCGGTCCCACTCGCTCCCCACGAGGGTCAGCCCGGAAAGGTCGGTGTTGGCGGAGAACAGGTTCTCGAAGGTGGCCCCGGTATGGTCGGTGGACACCGTCCCCGCCTTCCGCTGCCTGTTCCACTCTGTGGAGCCGTTCTTGAGCAGCTCCTCGATTTTCAGGGTCTTCGGCATAAATGGACCCCCAGTCTATCGGTGTGCTTCCATCCGCCGCCCGAGGAAAATGCTCGAGTTTCGCATCGACAGCGACCACGCGGGGGTGCGGCTCGACAAGGTGCTCCGCCAGCGCCTGCCGCGGGTCCCCGCCAGCCACCTCCAGAAGATGATCCGCACCAAGAAGGTGCGGGTGAACGGACGGCGGGCCCGCCCCGAGCAACCCCTCGCCGAGGGGGACGTGCTCACCATCCGGGGAGACGAGCGAGCGCTTCTCGGCGAGACCCCGGTCCCCGCCCGCGCCCCGGCGCCCGAGGAGGTCGCGCGGCTCCGCATCCTCCACGAGGACGGCTGGATGATGGCCGTGGACAAGCCGTCCGGCCTGGCGGTGCACCCGGGCAGCGGCATCCGTGGTGGCACCCTGGTGGACCTGGTCCGCGCCCACCTCGGGCCGAGGGCGGAGCGCAACGGCTTCTCGGCCAGCCCGGGGCACCGGCTGGACCGCGAGACCTCCGGGGTCATCGTGGTCGCCAAGCGACGCCCGGCGATGGTGCACTTCACCGAGGTCTTCACCCACGGCGGCGCCCGGAAGCAGTACCTGACCCTGGCCAAGGGGACCTTTTCCAGGGCCGAGGGACGCATCGACCTGCCGCTCTCCGAGCACCAGCAGTCCGCCGAGTCGAAGGCGCGCCGGGGGGTGAACATGCAGGAGGCGGCGACCCGGTACCGGGTGCTGCGCCAGGGCGGCGAGGCAGCGCTCCTGGAGGTGACGCTCGAGACCGGGCGGACCCATCAGAATCCGCCGGCACCTCGCCGCCATCGGTCATCCGGTGGCCGGCGATCGAAAGTACGGGGACTTCGCCTTCAACCGGGACGCGCGGGCCCGCTGGGGGCTGAAGCGGCTGTTCCTCCACGCCGAGCGGCTCGAGCTCCCGCACCCCGAGACCGGAGCCCGGATCCGCCTCGAGTCCCCGCTGCCGGAGGAGCTCGTGGAGGTGCTCCACTGCGCGGGCATCCGGAGGTGACGGACTGGGAACGGCGCTGCGCGGAGGTCATCCTCGGCGGTCCCGACCGCCGCGACCTTCTCGAGAATCCCTAGAGGCCCCGCTCCGGCGGGTGGACGAGGGTCGCGCGCGGGACGGGGGCTCGCTCCGGGCGATGCCCAGGATCCATTCACGGAACGCGACCAGGGCCGGGTGGTTCTCCGAGCGCGGCGGGTACACCAGGTAGTGGGAGGCCTCGGCGGCGAGGCGGTGGGTGGTGAGGGCGACCAACCTTCCCGTGTCGATCAGCGGCCGGACCATGGTCAACCGTCCCATCGCCACGCCCAGGCCCTCGATGGCCGCACGGTGGAGGGACTCGGTGTCGTGGAACCGGGCCGCGTAGCGCGAGGGAGCGGTCCCGCCGAAGTGCGCGAACCACTCGTGCCAGCGCTCACCAGAGTCCCCGAGCATCGGAACGCCGGTGAAGTCCCCCTGCTTCGCCCGGGGAAAGCGGCGGAGAAGCCCCGGGCTGCAGACCGGGAGAACCCACTCTCCGAACAGCAGATGTGCCTTGAGCCCGGACCAGCCGCCGGTTCCGAAGCGCAGCGCGGCGTCGACGTCCTGGCGATCGAAGTCCACCAGGTCGGTGGTGGACTCGAGGTTCAGCTCCACCTCGGGATGGCGGGCGGTGAACGCCGGGAGGCGGGGGATGAGCCAGCTCGAGGCCACCGAGGGCATCACGCTCAGGGTCAACGCGTTCGGGCTCCGGGGCGGCTCGGGGACCAGCGCCGCGGAGAGCGCGTCCAGGTGAGGAGCGACCTGTGCCAGGAGCCGCTCGCCAGCCTCGGTCAAACGGAGTCCCCGCGGGCCACGGTCGAAGAGGCGCTGTCCGAGCAGCTGCTCGAGCCCCCTGACTTGATGGCTGAGCGCGCTGACCGTGAGGTGCATCGAGGCCGCGGCCCGGGAGAGGTTCCGGAGGCGGGCGGCCGCCACGAAGCCCGGCAGCAGATTCAGGGGGACCTTGTTCACCTTGAGCCCAGTTCAACGCGGGATTGAAAAACTATCGCATTGGCCCCTCTACCGCAGCCCATTAAGGCTACGACCTAACTCAAGATGGAAGGCCAGCGATGAGCATCTGGACCGAGCTTCTCTTCCTCCATGGACATGTCACCCGTATCTCCGCGGTGGACACCCCGGCCGGGCACCGCGCGCAGACCGACCCCGCCGAGGCCGCCGACCGGCTCCGGGAGCTGATCGGCTGCCCGGCCCGCTCCCAGCGCAGGAAGGAGCCGCCGGGACCGATCCTCGGGGTGCGCGGGCTGGCTTGAGGCCTAGACCGGGCGCCTTCTGCGGACGAATGCCAGGAGTCCGAGCAGCGCGAGCCATGGGCTCGGAGCGCCGATGGCACTGGTGCAGCCACCGCCTCCGCCCTGGAGGCTCACGGTCAGTTTCGCCTGGTCGTTCGCGGCGTTGAAGTTCGACACCGAGGCGACCGTCGCGGTGCTGGTGCCGCTGCCCGAGCTGGCACCCTTCACCTTGGTGGTGATGGTCTTCGTCGCGCCGACGGCGAGATCGCCCAGTGCGCAGGGGAAGGCCGTGGTGCAGTCCCCGGAATTGGAGACGAAGCTCAGCCCGGAAAGTGCGTTGCTCACCGTCACCGCGGGGGCGACGTACGGTCCGGGGTTGGTCACGGTGAAGGTGAAGGTGCCCTCCTGGCCCGACTGGAGCGAGGAGGGCCCCCGGCCGGTGATCGCCAGGTCGACCGGAAACCACCCGATGTCGCGCATCAGCGGGAGTGTCAGGTCCAGGCTGTGGGTGAGGTCCGGGGAGATGAACGGCTCCATCAGGAGATTGGGGAACGCCGAGGTGTCCCAGTGCGAGATCGATGATCCTGGCGACAGCGTACCGGGGGCGTAGAGCAGCGGGCGCGCCGCGCTGTCCGCTCCCTGATAGCCCTGGCTCGAATCCCGGACGATGGACGCGTTCACCGACCCGGCATGGACGGCGTCCCTCAGCGCCTGCCCGTCGGTCTGGGTCATCATCAGGACGGGGATGGTGACGTCAGGGGCCGTCCCGGAGGGAATGGTCAGCGGCGGATTGGTGGTGTTGTTGGCGATGAGCAGGCCGATCGCTCCGGCATCCTGGGCGTTCCGAGCCTTCTCCACGAAGGTGCAGCCCGCGTCCGCCATGGGCCCACCGCGGTCGAGGATGGCGATCTTCCCGTCCAGCGGGTCCAGCTTTCCCTGGGCGGTGCAACCCCAGCCCGTCGAGCCCACTCCCAGGTGCCCCGAGAGCGCGTCGGTGCCGATCTGCCCGCTGAACTGGGCCACGCTGACCTGCGTGTAGTCCTTCACCACCGAAGGGGTGTTGGGGGCCTCCGTCACCCGGACGAGCGGAGGGAAGGCGAGGGTGCTCGGCACCGCCGCCTTCACCGAGGGACCATCCCACGCCAGCCCGCCGCTCACCGCCGACGCCTTGCGACCCGAAGCGGACAGATCCGCCCAGTGGGAGCCCGTCTCTTCGTCGTAGAGGAAGTACGCCCAGATGTCCGGCTCGTTCATCGGGGGTAACTCGCCGGTGCTGCTGTCGCTGAGGCTCAGGTACCCGAGCCCATGGCCGAACTCGTGCAGCACCACCGTGAGCAGGTCGATGGAGTTTCCGTGCTGGTCATCCAGCCCGTAGTACCAGGTGAGCCCGCCGCAGTTCGTGGTCTCGGGGCTGTCGAGCGACGAGTTGAAGCGAGCGACGATGTCGAAGTTGACCGGATCGGTCCCCGCGCCGGAGAGCAGCTGCTGCGCGGCGAAGCGCTGGGTCTCGGCCGAGACGTACCAGGTCTTCTGCCGGGGGAAGACGCTCGGTGCCACGCCACCGTCGAGCGAGGGGTCATCGCTGGAGAAGATGTTGGTGGGCCCGGCGCGACCGAGCACCGCGCCGCTGCTGTCACAGGTCAGCGGCTCGAAGTGGGCGAGCACGGAGATGGGAATCGGGCTGTCCAGCACCTCGCCCCACATCGCCGCCGCCTTCTGGAACACCGCCAGCCGCTGGGCGCCTCGCGTGGTGCCCGGGTTGCCTCCCACCGGGTCCACGCGGGTGGGGTCGTTGAAGCCAGTGTTCGGCCCGTCGCCATTCACGACGACCAGGGTCGCCTTGCCGGACGCGGCCGGCGCCACGAGCAGCAGCACCGCGGGGAGGAGGCCACCCAGCCTCTTCACTGGCCAGCCCCGCTGCCGCCGGCAGCGAGGAACGACTCGGCGGCAGGAGCGCTGTCCACGCAGCTGATGGACGGCTTGCCGTCCGGACCCATGCGTCCGACCAGCACGTGGCCGAAGCCGGAGGCGAGGCTCGCCCTCCGCATCCGCTCGCCGCTCGGCAGGGTGATGCTCTGCTGGCGCAGCTCGGACCAATCGGTGGCCACGCGGACCGCCTCCACGACCGACCTGGCCCCGGCGCTCGCCGCCGGCGCGGGGAGCTCGGGCCCAGCGTTGCAGGCAGTCAGCGCGCACAGCGCAAGGACCCACACGCCCGTCCAGCTGGCGCGCCACAGATGTCCGTTCATGCGTCCTCCACAACCTCCCCTGCCCCGAGCCTAGGACACTCAATCCGTCCGGTGTTTCGACTAATCTTCCTACACAGAGCCGATGTTGTAGGACGGGTGCGATGCGCCCCGCCTCGTCTCTGGTCGTCGTCTCGCTCGCCGTCCTCTCCGGCTGCTCCCGGAGCCCGTCCACCGCCCGGGAGGAGCCGCCCAACGTCTCCGCCCCTCCGGGGGGCACCCGCGCGCAGGAGGCAGTCACCGCGGCGCAGCGAGATTCCGGCATCCCGGCACCGGGCGCGGTGGCGCGTCCGCACCCCGGTGGGGACGGCGGCACCCCACAGGCAGTCCGGGTGAAGATCGAACCGCTCACCCGGTTCCAGATCGTCCCCATGGGCGAGGCCGCGGTGACGCCGGCCCGGTCGGCACTGGACGCGCTCCGGGCACGGTACGTCGGCTACGGATTCGAGCTCGGGCCCGTGGTCCCCATGCCCTCGCCCCCCCCGCGGAGCTGCACCGAGCTCCTCACCAGCCGGGTGGCTGCCCGGGGAACCGTCTTCGTGACGCCGGGAACGCTGGCCTGCCCGACGCCGTTCGGCGCGGTGAACCCGGCCCTCAGTGCGGGCGTGGTGCCGCTCGGTGCGCTCGGTCCCTGGGGTCCGGTGGCGGAGCGTCGTCTGAGCGCGCTGCTCGGCTCCATGGTCGGCGAGCTCATCGGCCTGTCGATGCTCTGCAGCGACGGCCGGAGGTGCTGCGCGCTGCGGAAGGCGCCCGATCTGACGACGCTCGATGCGCAGGCGGCCGCCTCCTGTCCCGCGCACGCCCGGGAGCTCGACCGGATCCGCGAGGCCTCGGGGATGCAGTGAGGGTGTCCTAGAACGCGCGCCCGCCCTCGACCTCGGTCACCAGCCGCTTCCGGTATGCGTGGTAGTCCACCTCGACCGCGTGGCGGATCGAATCGGTGAAGGCGTAGTCCGGGTGCTCCAGCTCTCGGCGGATGGCCGCCTCGATGTTCGCCGGACGCTTCCAGGCGCCCAGCAGCGCCCGGGCCACCAGCTTCCCCTGCCAGTCCGAGAGCGGCCAGATACAGCCCTGCGGCTGGAACAGCCCGATGAAGAAGAGGTCCGGGAACCGGGGGTGGAAGATCTTGAGGTACAGCGGGACCTGCCGCCCGGAGTAGTCGCCCACCTCCGCGGTGTCCAGAAAGGGAAAGCGGGTCACGTAGCCGGTCGCGGCGATGATCACCTCGAACTCCGCCGACGTTCCGTCAACGAAGTGGACCGACTTGCCCTGGAAGCGGGCGATGTCGGGGCGCGGATGCACCCGCCCATGGCGGATGAAGTAGAAGAGCTCTGAGTTGAGCGTCGGGTGTGCCTCGAGCGGCCCGTGCTCCGGCTCGGGAAGCCCGTAGTCCGAGTTCCGTCCCTGCACCAGGCGGATGGTCAGCTTCATCGCCCGCTGCCGGATGGGCCTGGGGAGCTTGCGCATCAGCCGCTCGTTGATGACGTCGCTGGGCAGCCCCATCAGGAACTTGGGGATGAACCAGTAGCCGCGGCGCATGCTGATCTCGGTGCGGGCCGAGACCCGCGAGGTCTCCACCGCGATGTCACAGGCGGAGTTCCCTCCCCCGATGACCAGCACCCGCTTCCCGGCGAAGGGCTCTGCGCTCTTGAAGGCGTGGCTGTGCAGGAGCTCGCCGTCGAATGTGCCCGGGTAGCTCGGCATCCGCGGGTCCCAGTGGTGGCCCGAGGCGACCAGCAACGCGGCGAACTCCTCCCGGCGGCCGTCGGCGAGCGTCACCGTCCAGCCGCCGCCTGGCCGGTGCCGCGCGCTCTGTACCTCGGTGCCGAGCTGCAGCACCCGGTTCACCCCGAATTGCCGCGCGTAGCTCTGGAAGTAGGCCTTCAGCTGGGCGTGCCCGGGGTAGTCGGGGTAGCCGTCGGGCATCGGGAAGTCCTCGTACTGCGACAGCCGCTTCGAGGAGATGATGTGGGTGGTCTCGAAGACGCTCGAGTGGCTGGGGTCGGGGCGGAAGATCCAGTTCCCGCCCACCTCGGTGTTCCGGTCGTAGACCACCACGTTGCGAAAGCCGGCGGCGAGGAGGTTCTTCGCCGCGGTGATGCCGGATGGCCCCGCCCCGATGACGCACACCCGTTGCTGGGTGGGGGCGGGCGAGACGGCGGGCCGGGGGGAGGCGTGCGACTGCTGCGGCTGCATGGCCGCTCACGTTTGCACAACCGCTCGTCCTGCGGGGACCCACGGGCTCCCACTCGCAGGCCGACGAGGGGAGGGAATCGGGGAGCGTTCTGGTAACCTCGTGGGCCACTCCGGCGCCCATGACGTCCCCTCCCGTCTCCGACCCCACACCGCCCGAGGACCGGTCCCGGCACCGCCTGGTCCTCGCCGAACGTCCGCCTCCGCCGCCCGGCCCGCCCTGGAAGGCCTGGCTGCGACGTAGCTGGAAGGTCCTCGCCTTCTGCGGGCTGGTGGGGGTGACCGCCGCGTTCGTGGTCGGCTCAGCGGTCTACTACGCGTTCAGCGAGGGCCTCCCCGACATTCCCCGGGTGGCGGCCTGGGCGCCGCCCATCCTCACCGAGGTCTACGCCGACGACCAGGTGCTGGCGGGCGAGTTCTACGACGAGCGGCGCAAGGTGGTGCCCTACGAGCGCATCCCCAAGCGCCTGGTGCAGGCGTTCATCGCCTCGGAGGACGCGAGCTTCTTCGACCACCCGGGCATCGACGCCTTCGGCACTCTCCGCGCGGCGATCAAGACGGTGCTCAAGAAGTCCACCGGCGCCGGCAGCGTGCAGGGTGGCTCGACGCTCACCCAGCAGACCGCCAAGGCGCTCCTCATCTCCTCCGAGGGTTTCGAGCGGGCGACCCGGCGCAGCGGCTCCGCCGGGCTGAAGCGCAAGGCGCGCGAGGCGATCCTCGCGCTCCGGCTGGAGAAGACGCTGAAGAAGGAGGAGATCCTCTACCTCTACCTGAACGGGGTCTACCTCGGGCACCACAGCTACGGAGTGCAGGCCGCCGCCGAGAACTACTTCCGCAAGGACGTGCGCGACCTCACCCTGGCCGAGGCGGCGCTGATCGCCGGACTCCCGCAGGCCCCGAGCAAGTACTCGCCGTTTCTGAATCCAAAGTCGGCCAAGGCCCGCCGGGGCTACGTGCTGGGGCAGATGAAGGACAAGGGGATGATCTCCCGCGCCGAGTACGACGCGGCGATGGCCGAGGAGATCCGCGTCTATCCGGTGGAGGACGTGTTCCACGAGTTCGCGCCCTACTTCGTGGAGCAGGTGCGCAAGGACGTGGTGCAGCGCTACGGGAACCCCACCTTGCTCCGGGGCGGGCTCAAGGTCTTCACCACCATGGACTCGGAGAAGCAGCGCGCCGCGCAGGAGGCGATGCTGGGCGGGCTCCTCCAGGTGGACAAGCGGCAGGGCTTCCGCGGTCCGGTGATGACCCTGGACACGCCCGAGCAGCGCAAGGCCTTCATCGACCGGAGCGAGAAGGCGCTCGCCGGTCAGCCCATCGAAAACAACCGCTACTACGTGGCCCTGGTGACCGCGGTGGGCGACACCCGGGTGGACGTCCAGGTCGGGACCCACAAGGGAGTGCTCCCCCTGCTGGGCATGCGCTGGGCGCGCAAGGTGAACCCCGAGGCCTACTACCCGGGGGCGATGCTCACCTCGGCGAAGAAGGTGGTGAAGCCGGGCGACGTCGTCGTGGTGCGCTCCGTCCAGGCGAAGGAGCTCACCGACGATCGGGAGCAGTACGACCGGCGGCTCTTCGACGCGCTCCCCCAGAACGTGCAGCTCTACCGGCTGGAGCAGGAGCCCGAGCTGCAGGGCGCGCTGGTCTCCATCGATCCCCATCGCCAGTACCTCTCGGCGATGGTGGGCGGCTACGACTTCGACGCCAACGAGTACAACCGGGCGTTCCAGGCCTGCCGGCAGCCGGGGAGCAGCTTCAAGCCGCTGGTGTACTCGGCGGCGCTGGAGAAGCTGAACTGGACCGAGGCCCACGTCATCGTGGACAGCCCCATCGTGGAGAACGATCCCGCGCACCAGGTCCGCTGGAAGCCGGAGAACTACACCGAGGACTTCCACGGCGACGTGCTGCTCCGCACCGCCCTGGTCAACTCGATGAACATCCCCGCGGTGAAGACCTTCATCGCGGTGGGCATCGACCCGATGGCGCAGTGGGTGAAGAAGCTGGGCCTGAGCACCCCGATGAACCGCGACTTCTCGGCGGCGCTGGGCAGCTCCTGTGTCTACCCCTTCGAGCTGGCGCAGGTGTACGCCACCTTCAACCGGCTGGGGGTGAAGAAGCCCACGTACATGCTCCGCAAGGTCGAGGACCGGTACGGCCGGACGCTCGAGGACCACACCGCCTTCGACGACCCCTGGGCCTCCTTGACCGACCGGATCGCCGGCGGCTACGCGCGGCTCTACGCCCCCGGCGAGCAGGTGATCTCGCCCGAGTCGACGTGGATCCTCACCGACCTGCTCCGCGGCGTGGTGCGCGAGGGGACCGGCACCCCGGCCCAGCGGCTGGGCAAGCCGGCGGCGGGAAAGACCGGGACCACCAACGACTCGTTCGACGCCTGGTTCGCCGGGTTCACCCGGGATCTGGTGACCGTGGCCTGGGTGGGCTACGACTTGAACCCGCACCCGCTTGCCCGCTACGAGACCGGCGGCCGCGCCGCGCTCCCCATCTGGGTGAGCTACATGCAGCGGGCGCTGGACGGACGGCCCCAGCCCGAATTCGCCCCGCCGGACTGGCTGCAGGACGCGCTGGTACGCCGGGTGGTGGACACCAAGACCGGCAAGCTGGCCTCGGGGGCGAGCCGCACCGCGGCGGTGATGTGGTTCAAGAAGGGCACCGAGCCCGAGGAGAAGACGCTGCCCAAGGACCACGTCGACCCGTCGAAGTTCATGAACCTGCCGAACTAGGTCAGGGCGGCCGCACCCAGCTAGGGTGGGTCACCGCCCGCCGCCTTTGCCCATCACCCGGGCGATCACCGCCTCCGGGACCAGCCGCGCGGCGCGGGTGGCGAGCACCATCGGCCACGGGTAGGCGAAGCGCTTGTCGCCCCGGAGGATGGCCCGCCCCATGCGGTCAGCGGCGTCGTCGGTCTCGAGCAGGAACGGCATCTTGAACCTGTTCTTCGCCGTCATCTCGCTCTTCACGAATCCGGGGTTGATGCAGGTAACGGCGACCCCGGCGCCCTTGAGGTCGAGGTGGAGGCCGTCGCAGTAGACTTGGAGGAACATCTTCGTCGCTGCGTAGACGCCCATCCTCGGGGTCACGATCCAGCCGGCGAGCGAGGAGATCCCCACCAGGTGGCCGCGCCCCCGCGCGGCCATGCGCGGAGCGAGGGTGGCCAGCGTCGCCGCCGCGCCGGTGACGTTCACCTGGATCATCCGCTCCACCCTGTCCCAGGTGTCCTTGCGGGGATTGGCCTCGCCGCCCACGCCGGCGTTGGCAATGACCACGTCCAGTCCGCCCTGGGCCTGGTCGTCGACCTTTGGAAGCGTCCCGCGGATGGCGGGGACGTCCGAGACGTCGAGCGCGAGCGGGACGATGGTGCCGGGCCGGGCGCCCGGGTCGGCGGCGAGGGTGTCGAGGAGCTCGGTTCGCCGGGCGGCGGCCCAGACCTTCGCGCCCCGGCGGGCGAACCACAGCGCGAGCGCGCGCCCGAGACCGCTGGACGCGCCGGTGACGAGGACGTTGTGAGGCTCGGTCACTTCGAAGCTCCTCCCGTCGAGGGAATCGCGCGGGCGCGTTGCCGCGTCCAGAACGCGTAGACCGGAAGCCCGGCCAGGACCAGCCCGAGGCCGACGAGGGTGTTGAACGGGTAGGCCCAGGCGGTGGCGAGGACCACCAGCGCGGCCACGGTGACGAAGCCGGCGGTGGTGAACGGATGGCCCGGGACCTGGAAGCGGATCTCCTCCCCGGGGGCAGCCCGCCTGCGGAGCACGAACAGCGAGGCCGCGGAGAGCCCGAAGAACACCCAGTCCGCCGAGACCACGTAGCCGAGGATCTGCTCGTAGCGGCCGGAGAAGGCCACCCCGATGCCCAGCGCGGCCTGCAGGACGATGGCCACCACCGGGGCGCGCGTACGCTCCGACACCCGGGCCACGCCGGGGAAGAAGACGCCATCGGCAGCCATCGCGAAGTAGACCCGGGGCATGGTCAGCATCGAGTGGCTCAGGAACCCCAGGGTGGAGAGAGCGATGCCCAGGGCGACCAGGGTGGCCCCTCGTTGACCGAGCAGCGCGCGCATCAGGGTCGAGGCGGGGGTTCCGGTGGCCGCCAGCCCCTCGGGCCCGAGGCCCCGGAGGTAGACCCAGTTGGCGCCGAGGTAGAGGACGACCACCCCGGCCACCCCGGCGACCAGCGCGCGCGGGAGGTTGCGCCGTGGGTCTCGCACCTCGGCAGCGATGAAGTTCGCCGCCTGCCAGCCGCCGTAGGCGAAGAGCACCGGCACCATCGTCGCCCCGAACGCCAGCAGGCCGTCCGGGTGCGCGGTGGCGACCGGACGCGGGGGAGGCAAGTGCAGGAGGCCCACGACGATCAGCGCCAGGAGCACGGCGATCTTCAGCACCATCAGCACGCCCTGGACCAGGCTGCCGCTCTTCACCCCCAGGCAGTTGACGGCGGCGAGCAGCACCAGCGTCAGGACGGCGACCAGCGTCTCGTCCAGCGCGATGCCGGTGAGCTCCACCGCGTACCGGCCGAAGGTGACCGCGACCGCGGCGGTGCCTCCGGCGTTGATGACCACCAGGAGCGCCCATCCGTAGAGAAAGCCCACCGCGGGATGGAACGCCTCGCGCAGGTAGGCGTACTGCCCGCCGACGCGGGGCATCCGCTCGGCCAGCTCGGCGTAGACGAACGCGCCGACCAGCGCCACCGCGCCGCCGACGAGCCAGGCGCCGAGGATCAGCGGCGCGGAGTGGACGTGCCGGGCGACCACGGAGGGGTTGATGAAGATGCCGGACCCGACGATGCCGCCCATGACCACCAGCGTCGCCTCGACCAGGCCGAGCCGAGGGACCAGAGAGGAAGGGGCGGCCGGGGGCACCGCTCGGGAGCGTAGCCCGGTCGGCACCGTCGATCCGGCACACCGGGGGCAGCGGAGGCGGAAATCGTCAAGGCCAGTGTTGGCTTTTTTGGGCCTACCCCTTCCCTCGGCGACCTGCCGTGCCTCTCTTGCAGCGCACAGGAGACCTGGGCGGAATGAGGGGTGGCGGCCTGTGGGTGCTTGGACTGTGCGTGGCCTGTGGGACGAACGTTCCGGGAGGCCGTACGCCGTCGGTCCGAGCTCCGTCGGTGCACGAAGCGTCGGCGACGGTCGAGGTTGCCTTCGACGGTCTACGGACCGGGTGGTACCGGGACCAGCCAGGCCTGGTCCCCGCGCGGGTATCTGCCCCCGACTTCGGACAGCTCTTCGATACGGCAATCCAGGGCGAAGTCCACGCGCAGCCGCTGGTCGCCAATGGTCGGCTCTTGATCGTCACCGAGAAGAACAACGTCTACTCGCTCGACCCCACCAGCGGGGACGTGCTCGCGCAGAAGACGCTCCACGCGCCCTGGAACCCCGCCGACCTCAATTGCATCCCCCTCGAGCCCACCGTCGGCATCATGGGCACCCCGGCGATCGATCCGGCCACCAACACCGCCTACTTCTTCGCCAAGACCTACGCCTCGGGGACCTCGGGACCGGCAGCGTACTGGGCGCACGCGGTGGATCTCTCCACGCTGGCGGAACGGCCAGGATTCCCGGTGCGGATCCAGGGAAACGCGGACAACACACCGACGACCACCACGTTCGACGCGACGTACGAGTTGCAGCGGCCCGGGCTGCTGCTCCTCGACGGAGTCATCTACGCGGCCTTCGCCGGCATCTGCGACATCTCACCCTGGCAGGGCTGGGTGGTCGGGGTCACGACCGACGGCCGGATCACCGCAATGTGGTCGGCCATGTCCTCCCCCCAGAGCGGCGCCGGTATCTGGCAGACGGGCGGGGCCCCGCTCACGGATGGAGCCGGCACCTTCATCGTGTCCACCGGAAACGGCGGCGTCCCCTCTCAGCCCACGCCCGGGAACCAGCCGCCGACGGCGCTGGGGGAGGCCTGGGTGCGTCTCACCGTGCAACCCGACCAGAGGCTCGAGGCGACCGACTTCTTCATGCCCTACGACGCGGCGAAGCTGAACGACTGGGACGGCGATTTCGGCTCCGGGGGCCCGGTGGGTCTTCCCGACTCCCTCGGCACCACCCAGTTTCCGCATCTCGGAATCGGGACCGGGAAGCAGGGCTATGTCTACCTGCTCGACCGCACCCACCTGGGTGGGTTCCGGCAGGGTGCCTCCGGAGCCGACGCGGTCGTTCAGCGTGTCGGGCCATACGGAGGGGTCTGGTCCAAGCCGGCGGTCTGGCCCGGTTCCGGCGGCTGGGTCTACATCCCGACTGCTTCGGGTGGAGGCACTGCCGGCGGCTCGACCGGTACGCTCGATGTCTATCGCACGGGAGTCGACGGCACCGGCAAGCCGAGCATTGCCCGGGTGGTGCAGGCAGACGGAGCGTTCGGGCTCGGCACGAGCGCACCGGTGGTCACCTCGGACGGCACCACCCCTGGGTCGGCTCTGGTCTGGCTCATCTGGTCCGCCAACAACACCGGATGGGGAGCCCAGCTCCGCGCGTACGATGCCGTCCCCACCGGGAGCACGTTCACCCTTCGCTTCAGCGCCGCGATCGGCCGCGCGACCCGGTACACCCCGCCCGGAGTGTCCGGGAATCGCATCTACGTCGCCACCGGTGACGGCCACGTCAAGGCGTTCGGATCGCCGGTGGATCCGGTCCTGACCTCTCCCCCGGTGGACTTCGGGGTGGTGGGGCTGGGAGCGAGTGCCAGTCAGCAAGTCGTCTTCACCGCCCAGCGCCCGGTCACGGTCGATGCGATCCGGACCAGTGGAGACTTCGCCGTCCAGGGAACCTCCCCCGGTCTGCCGGTCTCGCTGGCGGCGGGCCAGACGGTCACGGTCACCGCGTCCTTCCACCCCTCGACGAGCGGACTCACGGGTGCCGCCCTGGTCGCCGACACGGACCAGGGGCCGTTCTCCACCAGCCTCTCCGGTACGGGCCAGAGCGCGACAGGCGATCTCCAGAGTGCGCCGCAATCTCTCAGCCTGGGAGGAATCGCCGTCGACCGGACCGTCAGCGGGGCCGTGAGGCTGACCAACGTCGGGGGCGCCCCGCTCAGCATCCGTTCCGTCACTCCTCCTTCGGCACCATTCTCCGCGACAGGTCTTCCGGGCGCAGGTCAGGTTCTGCAGCCTCAGGGCTCGGTGACGGTGACGCTCTCCTTCAGCCCCACGGAGATCGGTGCGTTCGACAGCGCGCTCCAGGTCCTCACCGACGTCACCGATGTGCCCCTGAGCGTTCCGATGTCGGGCACGGCCGGCGCGATCGGCAGGCTGGAGATTGACCAGACCGAGATTGACCTGGGCCAGGTCAAGGTGGGTGAGACGGCACGGGCCTCGTTCACCATCCGCAACACCGGCGGATCCCGGATCGCCGTCAACAAGTCGCAGCCGCCAGGCGGCGGAGTGGGATTCGCCGCGGCCATCCAGCTTCCGGAGGGCAGCACCATCGACCCGGGCGCGAGCCAGACGCTCGAGGTGACGTTCACCCCGACCAGGCCCGGGTCCGCCGAGGATCGGTGGATCCTCACCGCCGACGATGATCAGGGGCCTCAGGAGGTGCACTTCCGGGGTTCCGGCGTGGCCGCATCGAGCGGCGATGCCTCGGGGTGCAACACCCCTGGCACCTTCTGGCCCTGGGGTGTGCTCTGGCTCCTGCCCTGGCAGTGGACCCGCGGCCGAGCTGCCAGGGCAAAAAGGAGGCTGAAGCGGTGCGACCTGACTCCCTGAGCTTTCGATTGCTCGAGTGGTACGGCACCCATCTGAAGCATCCCGGTCAGTGGCGCGTTCACGCCGGATTGCGCTCGCTCCTTGGCCCGCCGGCAGACGTCGACATCCCGGTGAAGCGGCAGGGAAAGGAGTGGGTGCTGAATCCGGCCGACTTCCCGCAGGTCGACCTGTTCTGGCTCGGCGAGTCGGACCGCTGGGACCTCCATCACGCCCGGAAACGGCTCCGGCCCGGGGCAGTCATCTTCGATGTCGGAGCCAACTTCGGCTACTACTCGGTGATGCTGGCCGCGGGCCTGCAGGGCGCTTGCGAGGTCCACTCGTTCGAGCCTTCGCCCGAGGCGTTTGCTCGATTGTGTCGCCACATCGCGCTGAATCGGCTGGAGTCCATTCACCCGCACCGGATCGGTCTTTCCGATTCCCCTGGTCTCGGGGCGCTCCGGCCGCGCGAGGGCAACTCGGGTGCCGCCTTTCTGGTGCCTGGTGGAGAGATCGAGATCTCCACGCTCGATCGGTTCGTCGAGGAACGGGGGTTGAAGCGCCTGGACTTCGTCAAGATCGACGTCGAGGGCCTCGAGGAACGGGTCCTTCGGGGAGGAATGAACGCGCTGGAGCGCTTCCGACCGATGATCTTGATCGAGATCCAGCCATTCACCATGGAGCGGGCCGGCTCTTCGGTGGCAGCGGTGGTGGCGCTCCTCACCAGCCTCGGCTACACGCTGATGCAGGCGAGGCGGCGTACACTCGTTCCGCTCCAGCATCGAGATGAGCCGGGATGGCTGGTCAACGCATTTTGTCTGCCACCCGGAGTGGTCTGAGCGGAACAGCCAGCCGGCACCCCCACGGCGGCGAGTTCATGGTCTTCCACCCGCGCCCCCGTCAGTGGGCGCGCCTTCCCCTTCGCCGGGCGCGTCGCTCGAGAGTGCCACGCGGCTCGCCGGTCAACGCCGCCAGGATGGCCGGGTACACGCGCGGGCTGCGCGGAAGGCGGAGGTGGCCCACTCCACCGACGACGGTGATGTGCTCGGGAGTGAAGACCGGGGCGCTGCGGGACTCCGAGGTGGATCGTGTGCCGGACGAGGGGCACCCACGAAGCCGAACGCGCGATTCCCTGCTGGAGCGCGCTGCGGACCACCAGCCCACCCATGCTGTAGCCAATGAGGGCGATCTCGCTCGGGGGCAGGGCCAGGCGCGGACGAGCTGCTCGAGCGGGAGCGTGCCACACGCCGACTGCCCGCCGCGACCGGCCGTTCAGAGCTTCCAGAAGGGTCGGAGCGCCTCGCGGCTGGCCGCGATGGCGTTCATCGCCTCCCGGCTCGCGCCGCGCGGGAAGTCGTCGCGCCGCCCGGCCATCACCTCCAGACAGGCGTGCACGCTCCGGGGAAGCCCCAGCAGCGAGTACCCGCCCTCGAGCAGGAGCACCAGCCGCCCGCCGGCCACCTCGTCGGCCAGCGACTTCATCGCGCTGCACATCGCGGAGAAGCCCCGCTCGGTGGCGAGCATCCCCCCCAGCGGGTCGTCCTCGTGCGCGTCGAAGCCCGCGGAGACGATGACCAGGTCCGGCCGGAAGGCGTAGGCGATGGGGAGGAAGACGTCGTGGAAGGCGGCGCCCAGGTCGGCGTCGGTCCGGCCGGCGGGGAACGGCACGTTGACCGTGTAGCCGGCGCCGGCCCGTTCCCCCGTCTCGTGCGAGGCGCCGGTGCCCGGATAGAAGGGGTACTGGTGCACCGACTGGTAGAGCACGTCCCCGCGCTCCCAGAAGGCCGCCTGGGTCCCGTTCCCGTGGTGCACGTCCCAATCGAGGATGAGAACCCGGGCCGCCCCGAGCGCCCTCGCCGCCTCGGCCGCGATCGCCGCGTTGTTGAGGAAGCAGAAGCCCATCATCCGGTTGGGCTCGGCGTGGTGACCCGGCGGACGGACCAGGGCGAACGCCGTCCGGTGGGTACCGCCGAGCACCGCCTCCACCGCCTCGATGGCCGCCCCTGCCGCCGCCAGCGCCGCGTCGTGGGTGGCGGGCGAGGCGAAGGTGTCCACGTCGATCGCCACGTGGGTGCCCCTGAGCCCGCCGAACTCCTCCAGCAGCTCGGGCTCGTGCACCCGGGCCACCTCTTCCGGCCGGGCCAGCCGTGGGGCGCGGAACTCGAGCGTGGGCAGCCGGTACTGCTCGAGGTACTCCAGCGTCCGGGACAGGCGGAGCGGTGACTCCGGGTGCCCGCGCCCGGGCTGGTGCTCGAGGAACAGGGGATGGGTGAAGACCAGGACGGGTGTGGACACGGGTAGGCGGCGGGAAATGTAGCGCACCCGCGGCGCGCGGGCCGACCCGCCAAACGAGCCGCACGCCGGGCCGGTCCGGGAGAGTACAGTCCAGGGTCAATCCGTGGTGCGGTGGCTCCGACAACTCGGGCTGCGCAACGCGCTGTTCGGCGTCTCCAGCTTGTCGCTCCTGGCCGTGCTGGCGGCCATCTGGTTGTACGTCTCGCACGACAGGAGCCTGCTCGCCGCCATCCACCGGGGCGACGAGGCGGGGGTGCTGGACCAGCTCCGCCGGACCCTGTGGCTGGCGATGCTGGTGGGGTCGCTGGCCTTCGCCTCGCTGCTCTGGGTGCTGAGCCGGGTGGTGCTCACCCGTCCCCTGGAGGAGATCCTCGTCGCCGCGCGCCGGATGGGCGAGGCGGACCTGACCCAGACCGTCACCCTCGGTGGGGCGGACGAGCTCGCGGTGCTGGCCGGGGCCCTGAACCGGATCGGGCAGGGCCTCCGCGATACGCTCGCCCGGGTGCGCAGCGTCAGCGAGGCGGTGGGATCGGTCATCGACCAGCTGTCGCGCTCCGGGGTGCAGGTCAGCACCGGGGCGGCCACCATCCAGTCACAGCTCACCGAGACCAGCCGCTCGATGGCCGAGGCGGTGGGCACCCACCAGGAGGTCGCCGCTCACGTCGAGGCGCTGCAGCGGACCGCGGAGGAGAGTGCGACCCGGATCGCGGAGATCGCCCGGCGCAACGAGGAGGTCGCCGAGGGCGTGGAGCAGATGGCGGCCAGCGTCCAGGAGACCACCACCGCCATCGACGAGATGACCCGGAGCATCCTCGACGTCGCCCGGGCCATCGAGGAGCTCGGCGGCTCGACGGAGGAGACGTCCTTCAGCATCAAGCAGATGGACGTGAGCATCGGCCAGGTGGAGACCAACGCCAACGAGACGGCCCGGCTGTCCGATCAGGTCTCGGCGGAGGCGGCCAGCGGCGTGCAGTCGCTGCAGAAGACCCTGGCCGGCATCGACCGCATCCGCGAGTCCAGCGAGCTCGCCGCCCGGGTCATCGAGGGCCTTGGCCGCCGGGTGGGCGAGGTGGTGGCCATCCTCGACGTCATCGACGAGGTCGCCGAGCAGACCAACCTCCTGGCGCTCAACGCGGCGATCATCGCCGCCCAGGCCGGTGAGCAGGGGAAGGGCTTCGCGGTGGTGGCCGACGAGATCAAGGAGCTGGCCGAGCGAACTGGCGCCTCGACCAAGGAGATCTCCGAGCTCATCGCCCGGGTCCAGGAGGAGAGCCGGAACGCGGTGGAGGCGGTGGAGCAGGGCGTTCGCCACGTGCAGGAGGGCGTGGAGCTGGGCCGCGAGGCCGAGACCGCGCTGAAGCGCATCAGCGGCACCGCCAACCGGAGCACGGTGATGGTGAAGGCCATCGCCCGGGCCACCGTGGAGCAGGCGCGCGGGAGCAGGACCGTCACCGCCGCCGTCCAGCGCATCGCCGATACCGTCCAGTCGGTCACCCAGTCCGCGCAGGCCCAGGCCCGGGGCACGGCGCGCATCACCCAGTCCGCGCAGCACATGCAAACCGTCACCGCCGACGTGCAGCGGCGCAGCCAGGAGCAGGCGGCGGGAAGTCGGCTCATCACCCGCGGGCTGGAGGCGATGCGGGAGCGAGTTCTGATGCTGGAGCGGGCCCAGCGCGAGCAGACCCGCGGCTCCGCGGTGGTGCTCAAGACCATGGAGGCCATCCGCGGGGTCAGCGAGGAGCAGGCGCGGACGGTGCGTCAGCTGGAGGAGGCCATCGCTCGGCTCCAGGAGGAGGCCGAGGTGCTGCGCGGCGAGGTGCGACGCTTCCGTCTATGAATGCGGGCGCCATGCCTCCGCGCCGCGCGCCTTCCGAGCGATGGATGGTGTTCCTGATCGGCGCCGTCCAGTTCATCAACATCTGGGACTTCGTGATGGTGATGCCGCTCGGGCCGGACTTTGCCCGGGCGCTGGGCATTCCCCTCTCCCGGCTGGGGCTCGTCGGCGGTGCCTACACCGCCGCCGCGGCACTGGCCGGGGTGCTCGGCTCCACCTTCCTCGACCGGTTCGACCGCCGGCCCGCCCTGGCGGTGGCGATGACCGGACTGGTGCTGGGGACGCTCGCCGGGGGCCTGGCCTGGAACTTCGAGTCGCTGCTCGCGGCGCGCTTCCTCGCCGGGGCGTTCGGTGGACCGGCGACCTCGCTGTCGCTCTCGATCATCGCCGACACCGTGCCGCCCGAGCGCCGGGGCAAGGCGATGGGCGCGGTGATGGGTGCGTTCTCGGTGGCCTCGGTGGTGGGCGTCCCGCTCAGCCTCCAGCTCTCGGTCTGGGGCGGATGGCGGCTCCCCTTCCTGGTGGTGGGCGGGCTGGGGCTCGGCGTCACCCTGGCGGTCGCGGCGTCGCTCCCCAGCCTCCGGGCGCACCTCACCCGGCGGGCGCAGGGCCTGGCCCCGGACAAGCCCCTCTTCCGCCCGCTGGTCCTCACCTCGTACGCGATGACCGCGGTCACCATGGCCAGTGGCTTCCTGGTCATCCCCAACATCTCGGCCTACGTGCAGACCAACCTCGGGCTGCCGCGAAATCTCTTGCAGTGGGTCTACTTCATCGGCGGGCTGGTCAGCTTCGTCACCCTGCGGCTGGTGGGCCGGCTGGTGGACCGTTTCGGAAGCTTCCGGGTGGGGACGGTGGCGGTGCTGATCCTGGCGGTCGCCTTCGACCTGATGTTCGTCCACGTGCCGCGGGCCACTCCGGTCACGGGACTCGCCATCCTCCTCTTCTTCGCGCTCTCGGCGCGAAACGTGAGCTACAACACGCTCGCCTCGAAGGTGCCGGAGCCGGCGGAGCGGGCGCGGTTCATGTCGTTGCAGTCCGCGGTCCAGCACGTCGCCAGCGCGCTGGGGGCGAGCCTCTCGTCGCAGGTGCTGTTCGTGCAATCGGACGGCAAGCTGGGCAACGTCCCGATGCTCGGCCGGATGGCCATCGCGCTCACCTTGCTGCTGCCGGTGTTGCTCTTCCGGGTGGAGCGCGAGGTACGACGGCGTGTGCCCCCTCCCACGCTCCTCCCTGCCGGGGCACCGGGGGGAATGGCAACCGCCTCCAAGAAGGTTTAAGAGCGGGCAAGCGATGTTCAACCTCGGCGCCGGCGAGATCGCGGTCATCATGATCGTCGCCCTGCTGCTGCTCGGCCCGGACAAGCTCCCGGAGCTGGCGCGCGGGATCGGCAAGTTCGTGCGTGAGTTCCGGCGCCAGACCGACGACGTCCGCGGCCTGGTCGAGCGCGAGTTCTACAAGATGGACCAGGAGGTCTTCGCCGAGGAGCAGGCGCAGGCCAAGCGCATCGAGCCGCCGGTGCCCGCAGAGGCCGTTCCGGCGCCCACGGTGGGCGCGGACGGCGAGCTCACCCCGCCGACTTACCCGTCGGTCTTCCCGCCCCCGGAGGGCGTCGTGGCCGCACACCCGGCCTCCGCGGCCCCGCTGGGGCTCGAGCCTGCTGCGCCCGCGGCATCCGAGCCGGCCGCCGCCCCCGCATCCGAGCCGCTCGCCTCGGCGCGCCCGGAGGGCGACCCCGCGCCGCATGGCTGAGGAGGAGCCACTCCAGGCACGGATGAGCCTGGCCGAGCACCTGGGCGAGCTGCGGAAGCGGCTGCTCCGGGTGGTCATCGCGGTGCTGGTGCTGGGCGCGGCGGGCCTGGTGTTCGCCCGGCCCATCTTCGGCTTCCTCATGAAGCCGGTGCTCGACGCCCTCCCGCCGGCGGACCGGAGCCTCATCTACACCTCGGGCATCGAGGAGCTGAACGTGCTGATGAAGGTCGGCCTGTACGCCGGCATCTTCCTCGCGACGCCAGTTCTATTGACCCAGATCTGGGGCTTCGTGGCTCCGGGGCTGTACCCGCGGGAGCGGAAGTATGCCTTCCCCTTCGTGCTCCTGGGCACGGTGGCGTTTCTGATCGGCGCGACCTTCTGCTACCTGGTGGTGCTCCCCACGATGTTCAACTTCCTGCTCTCCAGCGGGGAAACCGGGCCGATCAAGGCACGGGTGGAGCGGGCCCGTGCGGTGGAGGTGGAGGCGCTCCGGTTCGCGCGCTCGGGTGACTTCGACCGCGCCGCCAACCTGGCGGACAACGAGGTCCAGCGCCTCAAGTCGCTCGGCACCGGCCGGGTCTCTGCGCCCGACCGCTTCGCCGACGGAGTGGTCGAGCTCCAGGCCCGGCTGGACGCCGAGGGCCGGCTGGTGGACGCCACCCGCGATGGGCTGGGGCTCGGGGCTGCCCCGGCGCTCCGACAGTCGCTGGAGAAGCGGATGGAGGCGGTGGATGCCTTCCAGTCCGGCGCGCTGGGGAAGTCCTCGGAGGCCCTCGAGCAGTCGGCCTCGCTGCTCGCCGGGGCCGCCGGCAGCCAGGGCTCCCAGGTGTCCCGGCTGTGGAAGATGCAGAAGACGCTCGCCGCCGGTCAGAGCTCGCTGGCGGCCGAGGCCTGGACCCGCCCCCTTCTGACGATGAGCGAGCAGCTGTCGCTGGTGCTGATGCTCCTGCTGGCCCTGGGGGTGGTGTTCGAGCTGCCGCTGGTGATGGCGCTCCTGGCCGCGCTGGGGCTGGTGAAGGCGAAGTTCCTGATGAAGTACCAGCGGCACGCGTTCGTGGTGTGCCTCATCCTGGCCGCGGTCATCACCCCCACCGGCGACCCGATCAACATGGGCATCCTCGCCGGGCCGATGCTGCTCTGCTACGAGGTGGGAGTGCTGGCCGCCTGGCTCATCGAGCGGCGGCGGGCGCGGAGCAGCTCCGAGACCGCGCTCACCCCGACCTGAAGCCCCGGGCTACTCGGCGAACAGCTTGACCTCGATGTTGCCCCGGGTGGCCCTGCTGTAGGGGCAGACCTGGTGCGCGGCCTCCATCAGGGCCCGTGCCTCCTGGTGCGACACCCCATCGAGGTGGCCGTGCAGCTCGACGGCCAGCCCGAATCCACCGTCGTCGACCTTGCCGATGGTCACCCGGGCGGTGATGGTGGCGTCCCTCAGCGGCTTCCTCTGCGCCCGGGCGACGAATCGGAGCGCGCTCTCGAAGCACGCGGCGTAGCCCGAGGCGAAGAGCTGCTCGGGATTGGTGCCGGGCCCGCCCTTGCCTCCCAGTGAGGTGGGCATGGCCAGCACATGCGAGACCTGGCCGTCGTCGGTCTGGACCTTGCCCTCGCGCCCCCCGTGGGCGGTGGCGGTGGCGGTGTACAGAGGCTGGAACATGTGCGGCCGACTAATGGCGCGCCCGACCGCTGTCGAGGCGATCGCCCTGCAGAGCGTCAGGCGTGCGGCATCCGGCGGCGGCTCGCCCAGGCGGCCACGGCGAGGAGCGCGAGCATTCCGCCCGGGCCGCTCCCGGTGGTGCTGCAGCTCGAGGCCTGGCTGGCCACCGCGGTGGTGCGGGCGTCCAGGGCGGCGGGCGCCGGGGTTCCGCCGGCGATGCGGAACTCGACCGAGGCCTTCCGCGGCGTGCTGCCGGCGAAGGCGTAGCGGGCGATGACCGTCTTCACCGTTCCCGGGGCGAGGTCTCCGAGCGCACAGGGCAGCCCGAGCGTGCAGTCGAGATCGGTCGAGACCAGGCGCAGCGAGGGGTCGGCCTGGCCGTCCAGCACCACGCCGGTGGCGCTCCCGCTCCCCCGGTTGACGACGTGCACGATGAAGCGGGGCGGGTGGCCCTCCTCGAAGGCGGGACCAAGCGTCGTCGCGCCGATGGTCAGCCCCCTCGGAGGGGTCCAGCCCACGTCCTCCAGCGCCGCCGGGGTGAGGTCCAGGGTGCGCGACAGGCTGGGGTTGATGATCGGCATCATCAGCAGCGGAGGCGAGGCGCTCGAGTCCCAGTGCCCAACGCTCGAGCCGTCCGAGTAGGTGCTGGGGGTGTAGAGCAGCACGTCCCCGGCGAGGTTCTCGCCCGCGCGCCGCCCGTCGGCGTCGACGACCACCGGCTCCTTCCCGCCGTCCGAGACGTAGCCCTCGAGGAAGGCCCCGTCGTCGGACGAGAGGCCCCACACCGGAATGGTCAGCTCGGGCCCGGCGTCGCCGGTGTACGCGGTGGGCCCGGTGCCGCTCTGGACGGGGCGGACCAGCAGACCCACGGCGCCGGCCGCCTGCGCGTTGAGCGCCCGCTGCGCAACGAAGCAGAAGAGCCCCGCGTCGGAGCGAAGCCCTCGTTCGGCCAGCACCAGCGCCCCCGGCGAGGGGGCCAGCGGACCGCAGGCGTCACGGACGGTGCCCCCGTCCGCGTCCTGGGCCAGCACCACCGGGGCGGTGACCGAGACGTGCCCGGGCCCGAACCGGGCGCGGGCGAGGGGAAGGGTGCGCCCGTCGGGAAGCCGCAGCAGCCCGTCCGTCCGGTCGAGGAGGACGTCCTTGGCCGCCCGCACCGCCGGTCCCACCCAGCTCACGTTGAGCGGCCGGCGGATCGCCTCGTCGTACTCGGCCGGGGACAGCTGTGAGAGCAGCACCCCGCTGGTGTCGTCCCGGGCCTGCTCCCGGAAGACGGTGGCGGACTTGATGAAGCCCAGCCCGTGGGCCATCTCGTGGAGGAACACCGAGGCCAGGTCGGTGGTGCCGGTGGGGCCCTGGTTGTCCAGACCGGTGTACCAGGCGGTGATGCCGCAGCCAGACTGGCCCACGCGGGCGTTGAACCGGGCGTCGATCTCCTCGCGGCCGGGCTCGAGGTCTCGCCCCGCCCGCTCGTTGGCCAGCGCGGCCGGGTACCGGTTGCTGTCGTAGAGCAAGGTGGGACCCGCGGCGCCGAGCACCGCGGTGCCGCCGGAGCAGTCGAGGTCGCTGAACTCGGTGCGGATGGCGATGGGCACCTGGTTGCCCAGGGTGGCCGACCAGAGGGCCGCGGCGTACTGCGCGGCGATCAGCCGCTGCTCACCGAGCGTCGTCCCCGGGTTCCCGCCCACCGGGTCTGCCGGGGTGTGGTCGTCGAGCCCCTCGCCCGAGCCGTTCCCGTTCACGATGCGGATCTCCGCGCCGCCCAGCGCCGCACCGGACACCAGCAGGGTGCCGAGCCAGAGCGCCCGGAGCCTGGGGGAGGTCACCGGGTGTCCTCCGCCTCGCGCACCAGCGCCTCCGCCCCGTCCTCGCTGTCCACGCACCCCACGCGCAGGGTCCCATCGGGGGCCAGATGCCCCAGCACCACCGCCGTGGGCCCGGCCGTGACGGGAGCCCCGGAGGCGTCCCGGGCGACCGGAGTCGTCAGGGCATTCCGCGCGACGTGGGGGCGGACCAGCGCGCGGGCGGTGGCCACCGCAGCCGGCCCCGACCCGGGAGCGGCCCCGGGACCGCACCCCGCCAGGGCGGAGGTTCCGAGGGCCAGGAGGGCCCGGCGCGCACGGGACGGAAGCATCGGGAAGAGCCTCCGAGCATCATCGGGTACCCCCCTCCGCGGCAAGCCGTGTTATCGATGTCCGTAGAGGGTGACGGCGAGATGACGACCGATGGCGCGAAGACCTCGCGGGAGCGGGCCAAGGAAATCGCCGAGCAGCGACGAGCCGAGCGGCGGCAGCGGAAGCGCCACTGCGTCCTGTGCGGCGTGGAGGAGTCGGACCGGACGCCCCTGGGGCCGCATCCGGACGGCATCGGGCCCTCCTGCCGTGAAGAGGCCGCTTGCCTCTCGCGCCGGGCACGCTCGCTGTAGCTTTCCAATACGGTTGTTGCTCGCTCCGGCGCATCGGATGTAAGAAGGTGGGCGCATGGCCAGCGTTCCCTTCACCGGAGTGAAGGTGTTCTCGACGACGCTCGCACGGGACCGCGAGACCATGGGTGAGACCATCACCAAGTGGCTCCGGGACAACCCCGGCGTGGAGGTGGTGGACCGGGTGGTGACCCAGAGCTCCGACAAGGAGTTCCACTGCCTGACCATCACCCTCTTCTACCGTCAGCGAGAAGCGCCCCCGCGCAGCGGGTAGGCCCGGCGGAGTGCAGGGGGGTTGCGCTCCGGGCCCGGCTCGGGGAGACCTGTGGACATGCGTCCCATGCGCCGGGGTTTCCGGCCTGTCCTTCCAGGTCTGCAGGGGGTTGCCGCGTGGCTGGCGGTGGCGCTGATCGCCGGTTCGGTGGTGTACGCCCTCACCCGCGACGGCCTGGGCGCGCTGCTGCTCCTGGTCCCGGGCGCGGTGCTGCGCGGCTACCTGTGGCAGCCGCTGACCTACGGCTTCGTGGAGAACTCCCCGCTGGGCGTCATCTTCGGGGCGCTCATCCTCTGGCAGCTCGGTGGGGCGCTGGAGCAGACGTGGGGTTCCCGGCGGATGGCGCTCTTCGCCCTGGGCACCACCGTGCTCGCCGGAATCCTCACCGTGCTCCTGGCGCTGGTCGTCCCGGCGCTGCGCCTCATTCCCTTCCCGGGGGGCTTTGTCATGGGCTCGGCGCTCTGGGTCGCGTACGGGCTGAGCTTCGGGCGGCGTCAGACCAACTTCTGGGGACTGCCGGTGAGCGGCAACGTGTTCGCGCTGATCGGCGTGGGGTTCGTCTTCCTGAGCGGCGCCTTCTCCAGCTTCCTCTACGTCGTTCCGTCCGCCGTGGCGCTCCTGCTGACCTGGGCATACCTGCGGGTGGGTGGCCCCTCGGACTGGTTCCTCCGCTTCCAGAGCTGGAGGCTGCAGCGACAGCTCCGCTCCCGCAGCAAGCACCTCACCCTGGTCAGCCCCGACCGGAACACCCCCCGGGATTCCGACCGTTTCCTCCAGTGAGACGGTCTGTTTCACGATGGAATCGTTGAATCGCGTGAGTGGGGGAGGCATCCAAGGGCCCGACTTCTCGTTCAGCCACCCTCGTTTTTTGGAGACACCCGATGCGCTCGTTCGTTGCCCTCGCCGCTCTCGTTGCCCTGCCCGCAGCCGCCTCGACGTGGGACATCGACCCCGCCCACACCGAGAGCTCCTTCGTCGTGAGGCACATGATGGTGTCCAACGTCCGCGGTCAGTTCGGAAAGACCACCGGCGTCGTCCAGCAGGACGACAAGGACGTCACCAAGAGCTCGGCGCAGATCACCATCGACACCACCACCATCGACACCCGCGAGCCGAAGCGCGACGCGCACCTCAAGTCGCCCGATTTCTTCGACGTGGAGAAGTTCCCGACCATCACCTTCAAGTCGACGAAGATCGTCAAGGGCGAGGGCAACACCCTCAAGGTGACCGGTGACCTGACCATTCACGGGGTGACCAAGCCGGTGGTGCTCAACGTGGAGCACACCCCCGAGACGCTCGCCGGCGGGAAGATCCGTCGCGGATTCACCGCCACGACCAAGATCAACCGGAAGGACTACGGCCTGATGTGGAACAAGACCATCGAGGCCGGCGGGGTCCTGGTCGGCGACGACGTGACGATCACGGTGGAGGGGGAGCTGATCAAGCAGGGCCCGCCCTCCGCGTCGAACTAGACGTCCTGCCGCTTCAGGCGGCGGTGATCGACGCGATTCCTGCCCGGAAGACGTAGATCCGGGCGGTGTGCGTGCGGGTGTCGGCAGGGACGAGGAAGAAGCCCTGCTCCCCTGCGTCGACGTCCTCGGAGAAGCCGACGATCTGCCGGCCGTCGGCGAAGCCCACGCGGATGCGCCTGCCCGCCGAGGGAAGCGGCGCGGTCCCGGGCTCCTGCATGAAGAAGATGGCCTTCACCCGCTCGGCGGCGATGGCCTCCGGCGGCCGGCCGGGCTGGGCGAGCCGGATGACGGGGTCCAGCAGATCCAGGTCCTTCACCGTGCCCCGGCGGACCTGACCCTCCAGCGTGTGGAGCACCACCCGGTGCTCTCCCTCGACGAAGGTCGGGCTGAGGTAGGTCTGTCCGAAGACCTCGGACCCCGTCGCCACGTCGGTGGCGGGCATCGGCGTCGGCTCCGGGGGGAGCTCCTCTGCGCCGTCCATCACGTCGAGCGGAGCGGGGGTGAGCAGCAGGGCCTGCGGTCGGCCGAACGGGCCACTCCGGCCGAACTGATGGGCGAGCTGCGGCGGCTCGGGCACCGCGGCGGCGAGCACAGGAAGACGGCGTCCATCGTCGCCCAGCACGTACGCCGCGGCGGGAGGCGGAGGGGGAACGCTGGCGCGTGCGGCGCCTCCGCCCGTGGGCGCCGGCGGGATCCGGCGCGCGGGCGAGGCCTCGGGTGGAGAGGCCGGCGGAGGCGCCGTGGCAGCCTGGGCAGACCTCGGCGATTGCACCGCCGGGGCTGCGGGCCGTTTCGGCGGAACGGGCGCCGGCCGGGTCTCGGGAGCGGCGGCCACCACCGGCCGCGACGGGGGCGGCGGCCTGGGGAGCACGATGCGCGGCGCCGCCGGTGCGGGGGGCGGGGGCGCGGGCTCCGGCTCGAGGTCGGGCACCTCCTCGAGGGGCGCCTGCTGGAACGTCTGCGGTTCGGCCGCGAGCTCGGCCTCGGTGGCCTGCAGCTCCTCGGGAGCGAAGGTGGGAGCGTCGCCCTGGTCGTCGAAGGCGAGCGCGCGGGGGTCCTCGGGCTGGGCGCCCACGAACTCGTGGAGCGCGGCGAGAGGGAGGGGATCCGCGGGCTCGCCACCGAGCTCCGGCTCCCGGTCCTCGGGCTGGGCGCCCACGAACTCGTGGAGCGCGGCGAGAGGGAGGGGATCCGCGGGCTCGCCACCGAGCTCCGGCTCAGCCGGAGGCTCGGCTTCGAGCAGGACCACATCCGCCGAGGACAGCTCGATCGGTGCGCCGTCGTCCGGGCCGGCGAACTCGGCGGCCGGGTCGGCCAGGTCGAGGGGTGTCGCCCCGAGGTCCTCGGGGATGAGCGGTTCGGGGGGGACCAGGACCGCGCCCCACGCCGGCGCTTCCGGCTCCACTGCAGGGCTGGCGTCCTGGGCGGCCTCGACCGCGGCGGCGTCGATGCGCTCGGCGAGGGTCAGCCGCCGGGGCGGGGTGGACGGCTCGGGTTCCGCCGGCAGTGACTCGAGCGGGGCCTCCGGCGCGACCGGGGCGGGCTCCGCCGAGGGGAGGAGCTCGAGCACCGCCGCCCCGGGCTCCTCTGCCGCGGCCTGTTCGCCGGCCCAGGCTTCCTCCGACGGGAGCGGAGCATCGGCCGGCTCCGCCGCGGGCGGGAGTGGCTGGAGCTGGTCCTGCGCCTCGAGGTTCCGGAGGCTCGTGCCCGGCTCGACGGCCGGGAGCGCCTCGAGCTCGGGCTCCATCGACGGCGTGGTCGCCTCGGCGAAGGCGCGCATCTCGATGGCCGGGTCGGTCGTGGCGTCGGAGGTCACCTCGGCCAGCGGCACCGGTGCCGGCTCGGCGGTGAATGTCGGCGGCTCCAGAGGTGGCAGTGTCGTCGCCGGGCTGACCTCCGACGCCAGCGCTCGACCGGGCTCGGTGGGGCGCTCTGGCTCGAGGTCGGGCAGGATCGTCGTGGTCGAGAGCTCAGGGGCCGGCGCGAGCGCCTCCACTGCCACGGTCGCGTCCGTCCCGGGCAGCTCGACGGCCGGCTCCGGCGCTCCCATCTCCAACGTCGGAAGCGCGGCCGGCTCGGGCGCGTCCAGGCGTGGGAGCGGGGCCGGTTGGGTGGGCGGAGGCGGAGCCGCCGGGCCCGACGGGACGGCGATACGGGGCGCTTGCGGCGTCGGCGTGGGGGCCGCCGGACGTGCAGGCGCAGCCGTGCCGACGGGCTGGGTGCCGTCGGTCCGGGCCTCTGACGGCTCGGACGGCAACCCGAGTCTCTCCCGCAACTCGGCGAGCCGGCCCCGCTCCTGCTCGGTGAGACCCTGGGTGCTTCGCTTCTCGCTGAGGGAGCGCAGCTCGCGGATGGCCGCGCGCGTGTCGGACATCTGTCCGATGGAGTGTACCGCGGCAAAGCCGGATGGATGAAACGAACCGACGGCTCGGGGGAACAGGCGTGTTGAAGCCGTAACGCAACCCTTCACACGGGCAACCGTCACCCACCTGCGCCTTGTTTCGAACCCTGTGGTGCGCCAGAAACGGGCCGTCGGCCCATCGGCGCCGTTTCCCCACATCGGGAGTTCCAGTGCCCCAGTCAGGAATCGAGAAGCTCGCGATCGACACCATCCGCACCCTGTCGATCGATGCCGTGCAGAAGGCGAACTCGGGACACCCCGGCGCGCCCATGGCCCTCGCCCCGGTCGCCTACGCGCTCTGGCAGAACGTGCTGCGCTACGACCCGGCCGACCCCACCTGGCCGAACCGCGATCGGTTCGTGCTCTCCAACGGGCACGCCTCGATGCTGCTCTACTCGGTGCTCCACCTCACCGGCGTGCGCCAGGTGGACCGCGATGGCCGCGTGCTGGACTCGCCGGCCGTCTCGCTCGACGAGATCAAGTCGTTCCGCCAGCTCGGAAGCCGGACGCCCGGCCACCCGGAGTACGGCCTCACCACAGGCGTCGAGGCGACCACAGGTCCACTCGGTCAGGGCGCGGCGAACTCCGTGGGGATGGCCCTGGCCTCCCGTTGGCTCGGTGCGCGCTACAACCGGCCGGGTCTCACGCTCTTCGACTTCGACGTCTACGCCATCCTGGGCGACGGCTGCATGATGGAGGGCATCTCTTCCGAGGCCGCCTCGCTGGCCGGGCATCTGAACATCCCCAACCTCTGCTGGCTCTACGACAACAACCACGTCTCGCTCGACGGGCAGCTCGCGCTCTCCTTCAACGAGGACGTGCCGGAGCGGTTCGAGGCCTACGGCTGGGCGACCACCCACGTCACCGACGCCAACGACCTCGGGCAGCTGGCCAAGGCGCTCCAGTTCTTCAAGCAGCAGCGGAGGCCGACGCTGATCGTCGTCGACTCCCACATCGGCTACGGCAGCCCGAAGAAGCAGGACACCAGCGCCGCCCATGGCGAGCCGCTGGGCGAGGATCAGGTCCGGGCCGCGAAGAAGAACTACGGCTGGCCCGAGGATGCCCAGTTCCTGGTCCCCGACGGGGTCCGGGAGCACTTCCAGCAGGGCATCGGCACGCGGGGGCGAAAGCTCCGGCAGGAATGGGAGGCCCTTCGCGAGCGGCACCGGAAGGAGTTTCCCGAGCTGGCGAAGGAGCTGGATCTCATCGACCGCGTCGACCTCCCGCCCGGATGGGACAGCGAGCTCCCGGTCTTCCCCGCAGACCCCAAGGGAATGGCCACCCGTGAGTCGTCGGGACAGGTGCTGAATTCCCTCGCGAAGAAGATCCCCTGGCTGCTCGGCGGCGCGGCCGACCTCAGCGGCTCGACCAAGGTGACGCTCAAGGGCGAGGTGAACCTCGACGTCGAGCACCCCGGAGGACGGAACATCTATTACGGCGTCCGCGAGCATGCGATGGGCGCCATCGTCAACGGGATGGTGCTGAGCAAGCTCCGGGCGTTCGGGAGCACCTTCCTCACCTTCACCGATTACATGCGCACGCCTATCCGCCTCTCCTCGCTGATGGAGATCCCGGCCTTCCACGTGATGACCCACGACTCCATCGGCCTCGGGGAGGACGGGCCGACCCATCAGCCCATCGAGCAGCTCGCCTCTCTCCGGGCCGTACCTGGCCTTCTGGTGCTCCGTCCGGGTGATGCGAACGAGGTCGCCGAGTGCTACCGGGTGGTGATGGAGAGCCGGCACCACTCGTCCATCCTCAGCCTGAGCCGGCAGGCGCTCCCCACGTTCGACCGGACACGCTATGCGCCGGCGAGCGGTACGCGGAAGGGCGCCTACGTCCTCGCCGATGCCGAGGGCGGCAAGCCCGAGGTTCTTCTGATGGCCACCGGAAGCGAGGTCCGGCTGGTGGTGGAGGCCTACGAGATGCTGAAGGCCGAAGGCATCCGGGCCCGGGCGATCAGCATGCCGTGCTGGGAGCTGTTCGAGCAGCAGCCCCCGGAGTACCGCGAGTCGGTGCTCCCCTCCTCGGTGACGGCGCGCGTGGCGGTGGAGCAGGCGGCGACCTTTGGCTGGGCGGCGTACACCGGGCCCACCGGGAAGATCATCGGAATGACGACCTTCGGGGCCTCTGCGCCGCTGAAGGACCTCCTCCCGCACTTCGGCTTCACCACCGAGCACGTGGTGGCGGCGGCGAAGGAGCAGCTCGAAAGGGCCAGGTGAGCGCCGTGAGACACCAGGAGCGCCGCGAGGGGCGGGTGGGCAAGGTCAAGGCGCCGGAACGGCGCTGGTCGAAGGAGCAGCGATGAATCCACTTCTGCAACTGGCCGAGCTGGGCCAGAGCATCTGGCTCGACTACATGCGGCGGGACCTGGTCACCGGCGGAGAGCTGCAGAAGCTCATCCGCGAGGACGGCCTCAAGGGTCTCACCTCGAACCCCACCATCTTCCAGAAGGCGGTGGAGAGCAGCAATCTCTACGACGACCTCTTCGCCGAGTGGGCTTCCAAGAAGGCGAGCCCGGGCGAGGTCTTCGAGGCCCTGGCGGTCCGGGACATCCGCGACGCCACCCGCATCTTCCGCCCGGTCTGGGAAGAGACACGGCACCGTGACGGGTACTCGTCGATCGAGGTCTCGCCCACCCTGGCCCACGACACCGAAGGGTCGCTGACCGAGGCCCGGCGCCTGTGGAAGGCCCTCTCGGTCCCCAACGTGATGATCAAGATCCCCGGGACGAAGGAGGGAGTGCCGGCGATCGAGCAGGCCATCTCCGAGGGGATCAACGTCAACGTCACCCTGCTCTTCAGCCAGGAAGCCTACGTGCAGGTGGCCGAGGCCTACATCCGGGGGCTGGAGAAGCGGGCCGCGCGCGGCGAGGACGTCTCCCAGCTCGCCTCGGTGGCCAGCTTCTTCGTCAGCCGCATCGATTCTCTGGTGGAGAAGATCATCGCCCAGCGGGGAAAGGCCGGCGCCACCCCGGAGCAGAAGCGGCTGTTCGACCAGGTGATGGGGAAGGTGGCCATCGCCAACGCCAAGCAGGCCTACCAGCGGTACTTGAAGCTGTACTCCGGCGCGCGCTGGAAGGCGCTGGCGGACAAGGGCGCGCAGACGCAGCGAGTGCTCTGGGCCAGCACCGGGACGAAGAATCCGAAGTACTCGGACGTGCTCTATGTCGAGGAGCTGATCGGCCCGGAGACCGTGAACACCGTTCCCCCGGCGACGCTGGACGTCTTCCGCGACCATGGCAAGCCCCGGCGCACGCTGGACCAGGGGCTGGACGAGGCCGACGCCACGATGCGGGCGCTGGAGAAGGCGGGCATCTCGATGAAGGAGGTCACCGACCAGCTGGTGGTCGAGGGCGTCAAGTCCTTCGCCGACAGCTTCCAGGCGCTGCTCACCGCGGTGGGCGCCCGGGTGGCTGTCGGAGGCAAGCGGTGAGTGCGGTCGATGGCATCGCCCTCCAGCTCCCGGCGGAGCTGAAGGCGGAGGTGGACCGCACCCTGGCCGAGTGGGACCAGGGCAAGAAGATGCAGCGCCTCTGGGACCGGGACGCCTCGCTGTGGACGGGGCAGGACGAGGCGAAGTGGCTCGGCTGGCTGGACATCGTCGACCCCGGGAGCCCGGTGAGCCCGGAGCTGGGAAGCTTCCTCCAGTCGATCGCCCAGGACCGCTTCAGCCAAGCCCTGGTGCTCGGCATGGGCGGCAGCTCTCTGTGCCCCGAGGTGATGGCCCAGACCTACGGGCCGGTGAGGGGCAACCCCGAGCTGCTGGTGCTCGACTCGACCGATCCGGTCCAGGTCGAGTCGTTCGCCCGTCGGGTCGATCCGGCGCGCACGCTGTTCATCGTCTCCAGCAAGAGCGGGAGCACGCTCGAGCCGAACATCTTCTTCCAGTTCTTCTGGGCGAGGGCGGTGGAGGCGGTGGGGCAGGAGAAGGCCGGGCGGCACTTCGTGGCCGTCACCGACCCGGGGTCGAAGATGGAGCAGGTGGCGAAGGAGCACCGTTTCCGGGCCATCTTCCCCGGACGCCCGAGCGTAGGCGGTCGCTATTCGGCGCTCTCCAACTTCGGCCTGGTCCCGGCCGGGGTGATGGGCGTGGACCTCCCGCGGTTCCTCGGCAACACGCTGGCCATGGTGCAGGCCTGCGCGGGCTCGGTGCCGGCGTCGAGGAACCCCGGTGGGCTCCTCGGAGCGGTGCTGGGCACTCTGGGCAAGGGAGGCCGCAACAAGGTGACGCTGGTCGCGAGCCCGGGCATCGGGGACGTGGGCGCGTGGCTGGAGCAGCTGATCGCCGAGTCGACGGGGAAGCAGGGCAAGGGGCTCATCCCGGTGGATCGCGAGGCGCTCGGCGGGCCGGAGAAGTACGGCCAGGACCGGATCTTCGCCTACCTCCGCCTCGAGTCGGCGCCGGACCAGGGCCAGGACCGGGGCGTGGACGCGCTGGCGAGGGCGGGGCAACCGGTGGTGCGCATCCCCGTCCAGGAGCCCTACTCGCTCGGGCAGGAGTTCTTCCGCTGGGAGATCGCCACCGCGGTGGCGGGCGCAATCCTGGGCATCAACCCGTTCGACCAGCCGGACGTCGAGGCGAGCAAGATCGAGACGCGGAAGCTGACCGAGGCGTACGAGAAGACTGGCGCGCTCCCCGAGGAGCGGCCGTTCCTCGAGGACGGGCCGGTGGCGCTGTTCGCCGATCCGGCCAACACGCAGGCGCTCCAGGGCGGCGAGTCGTTCCCCGAGGTGCTCCGGACGCACCTCGGCCGGCTGAAGGCCGGTGACTACCTCGGGCTGCTGGCCTACGTCCCGACGTTCCCGGAGAACGAGGCGGTGCTCCAGGCGGGACGCATCCGGGTGCGGGACGCGAGGAAGGTGGCCACCTGTCTCGGATTCGGGCCGCGGTTCCTGCACTCCACCGGCCAGGCCTACAAGGGTGGGCCCAACACCGGCGTGTTCCTGCAGGTCACCTGTGAGGATCCGGTGCAGCTCCCCGTCCCGGGCCAGAAGTTCTCGTTTGGTCTGGTGAAGGCGGCGCAGGCCCGGGGCGACTTCGAGGTGCTCGCGGCGCGCAAGCGGCGGGCGCTGCGGGTGCACCTCCGGGGTCCACTCGAGGCGGCGCTCCGGGCGCTGCGCGAGGCCATCGACCAGGCGGTCTGAGACGGGAGCGAGGGCAGTCCTCACCAGGCAGTCGGGAGTCAGGAGCGACAGCAATGCAGATCGGGATGATCGGCCTGGGCCGGATGGGCGGGAACATGGTCCGCCGGCTGATGAAGGACGGGCACAGCTGCGTGGTGAACGACCGTGGCGCGGACGTGGTGGCGGCGTTCGCCCGGGAGGGTGCCAACCCAGCGAGGAGCCTGGAGGAGCTGGTCGGCAAGCTCCAGAAGCCGCGCGCGGTGTGGATCATGGTTCCGGCCGGCGCGCCCACCGAGGAGACCGTGCAGTCGCTGGCCAGGCTGCTCGAGGCCGGGGACACGATCATCGACGGGGGGAACAGCTTCTTCAAGGACGACGTCCGGCGCTCGAAGGAGGTCGGCAAGAAGGGCATCCACTACGTGGACGCCGGGACCAGCGGCGGGGTGTGGGGCGTCGAGCGCGGCTACTGCCTGATGGTGGGTGGCCCGAAGGAGGCGGTGCAGCGCATCGAGCCGGTGCTCCGGACGCTCGCCCCGGGCAAGGGCGACATCCCGGCCACGCCCGGCCGCGACGGCAAGAGCACCGCGGAGCTGGGCTACCTCCACTGCGGCCCGTCGGGCGCGGGCCACTTCGTGAAGATGGTCCACAACGGCATCGAGTACGGCCTGATGCAGGCCTACGCAGAGGGGTTCGACATCTTCAAGAACGCCGGCTCGGAGCAGCTCCCCGAGGACATCCGCTACGAGCTGAACATCGCCGACATCGCCGAGCTCTGGCGGCGGGGAAGCGTGGTCTCCAGCTGGCTGCTGGACCTGACCAGCATCGCGCTGGCGGAGGACCCGAAGCTCGAGGGCTACTCGGGCTTCGTGCAGGACTCGGGCGAGGGCCGGTGGACGGTGCAGGCGGCGGTGGAGGAGGCGGTTCCGGCCGAGGTGCTGACTGCCGCGCTCTACACCCGCTTCCGCTCCCGGCAGCAGCACACCTTCGCCGAGAAGCTGCTCTCCGCGATGCGAAAACAGTTCGGTGGCCACGTGGAGCCCAAGTAAATGGTGCAGAAGCTCGAGACGGCGCTCACCCCTCCGCACAACCGAACCGCCGACCCCTGCGTGGTGGTCATCTTCGGGGCCTCGGGGGATCTCACCCGGCGGAAGCTCATCCCGGCGATCCTGAACCTCCAGAACGCAGGCTTCCTGCCCCGAAACCTGGCGGTGGTGGGCGTCGCCCGATCGCAGATGAGCAACGCGCAGTTCCGGGACGAGGTGAAGCCGGACGAGAAGGTGCTCTCCACCGAGCCGGTCCGCGCCGCGTGGGGGGCGCTGTCCGAGCGCATCTTCTACTTCGCGGCGGACGCGACCAAGCCCGAGTCGTTCGCCGGCCTGGCCGAGTTCCTCAAGAAGACCGATACCCAGGTGGGCACCCCGGGGAATTATCTGTTCTACCTCTCGGTCTCCCCGAGCTTCTTCGCCCCGATCATCCAGAATCTCGGCAAGAGCGGGCTGGCCAAGGAGGAGAACGGGCGCTGGCGGAGGGTGATCATCGAGAAGCCGTTCGGGCACGATCTGCCGACCGCGGTGGAGCTGAACAAGACCATCAAGGCAGTGCTCGACGAGAGGCAGATCTTCCGCATCGACCACTACCTGGGGAAGGAGACGGTCCAGAACCTCATGGTCTTCCGGTTCGGGAACGGGATGTTCGAGCCGATCTGGAACCGGAACTACATCGACCACGTGCAGATCACCGTGGCCGAGGAGCTGGGGGTCGAGGGACGCGGCCCGTACTACGACACCGCCGGGGCGCTGCGGGACATGGTGCCCAACCACATCGCCCAGCTGATCAGCCTGGTGGGGATGGAGCCGCCGATCTCGTTCAGTGCCGACGCGGTGCGGGATGAGCAGGTGAAGCTGCTGGACTCCATCGAGCAGCTCTCGCCGGAAGACGTGCTCCACTACGCAGTGCGTGGTCAGTACGGGCCGGGGGAGACCGAGGGGAAGAAGGTGCCCGGATACCGCCAGGAGGAGAAGGTCCCGCCGGACAGCAACACCGAGACCTTCGTGGCGCTGCGCCTGATGGTGGACAACTGGCGCTGGGCGGGGGTGCCCTTCTACGCCCGGACCGGGAAGCGGCTGCCGAAGCGGATGACCCAGATCGTCATCCAGTTCAAGCACGCCCCGGCGATGCTGTTCCAGCACACCTCGGTGGACCGCCTGACCACCAATCGCCTGTACATCCACATCCAGCCCAAGGAGGGCATCTCGCTCCGCTTCGGGGCGAAGGTGCCGGGCCCGGTGCTGACCATGGGCGCGGTGGAGATGGACTTCGACTACGTCGACTACTTCGGCAAGGTGCCGAGCACCGGGTACGAGACACTGCTCTACGACGCGATGATCGGTGACGCCACGCTGTTCCAGCGGGCGGACATGGTGGAGGGAGGCTGGGCGATGGTGCAGCCGATCCTCGACGTGTGGAAGGCGCTGCCGCCGCGGAACTTCCCCAACTACCCGGCCGGCACCTCGGGCCCCCCGGAGGCGGACGAGCTGCTGAAGCGGGAGGGCCGTCACTGGGAGAACTCGGGGACGTGATCGTCGCCGGCGACATCGGCGGGACCAATGCCCGCCTGGCAACGTTCGAGTCCCAGGCCGGGCAGCTGCTCCTGACCAGGGAGATCGTCTACCGGAGCCGCTCGGCGGCGGATCTGGAGACCATCGTCCGCCAGTTCGTGGAGGAGACGCGCCCGAGGGCAACCGCGGCGGCGCTGGGCGTGGCCGGGCCGGTGAAGGACGGACGGACCGAGACGCCCAATCTCCCCTGGGCGGTCGACTCCCGCAGGCTGGCGGACATCCTGGGTGTGCCGAAGCTCACCCTGCTCAATGATCTCAAGGCCAACGCCTACGGGCTGCAACACCTCGGGCCCACCGACTTTGCCATGCTCCAGGCGGGGGCGAAGGACGCGGTCGGCAACCAGGCCATCCTCTCGGCCGGGACGGGGCTGGGGATGGCCGGGCTCTACTGGGACGGGCAGCGTCACCACCCCTTCGCCACCGAGGGAGGTCACGCGGACTTCGCTCCCCGGAACCGGCTCGAGGCGGACGTGATGGAGGACATCGCCCGGGAGAAGGGGCGGGTGAGCGTCGAGCGGGTCCTGTCCGGCGGTGGGCTGGTGCGCGTCTACCGCTTCCTCCGCGCGCGTTCGGGAGAGGCCGAGCCGGCGGCGCTGACCGAGCGATTCGCGAAGGAGGACCCGGCGGCGGTGGTGTCCCACTGTGCGCTCGACGCGGTGGACCCGGTGTGCGTACAGGCGCTGGACCTCTTCGTCTCGGTCTACGGGGCGGAGGCAGGGAACGTCGCCCTGCGGATGCTCGCCACCGGCGGGGTCTTCCTCGGCGGTGGCATCGCACCGAAGATCCTCCCCCGATTCAAGCGGGATGGGCTGTTCATGACCGCGTTCCTGGACAAGGGCCGGATGGGCCCGTTGCTCGAGACCATCCCGGTGCTGGTGGTGCTCAACGACCGGGCGGCGCTCTGGGGGGCGGCGCACTGCGCGGCCTTCGACGAGAGCTGAGGTGGGCGATGCCGGGGCCGACCCTTCGAGTGCTGGAGGACAAGGACGCGGTGGCCCGCACTGCGGCGCAATGGGTGCATGACCGCGCCTGGGCCGCGGCGAATGCCCGGGGGCGCTTCACCCTGGCGCTCTCCGGCGGGACGACGCCGCGGGCGCTCTACAAGCAGATGGCGGCCGGTCCCCGGCTGCCCTGGGACCGGATGGTGTTCTGCTTCGGCGACGAGCGGAACGTCCCCCCCGACCACCCGGAGAGCAACGCCCGGATGGCGCGCGAGGCGCTGACCGGACTGCCGTTCGTGAACCAGTCGAGCGTGTACCGCATCCGGGGTGAGCTCCCGGCCGAGGAGGCGGCGGCCGACTACGAGCAGATGCTGCGCACGCTGTTCCCCGGAACCACGACCTTCCCCAGCTTCGACCTCGTGCTGCTCGGGCTCGGGCCGGACGGACACACCGCCTCGCTGTTCCCGTACTCCCCCGCGCTGGCCGAGCGGTCCCGCTGGGTGGTGGCGAACTGGGTGGAGAAGCTCCGGATGAAGCGGATCACCCTGACCTTCCCGGTGCTGAATGCGGCGTCCGAGGTGCTGTTCCTGGTGACCGGCGAGGACAAGTCGTGGGCCCTCCGGGAGACCCTCCGGGGGAAGGCGCCGGTGGTGGAGCTCCCCGCGCGGGGCGTCGTGCCCACCTCGGGCCGCCTCACCTTCCTGGTGGACCGCGCGGCCGCAGCCGGGCTAGGTGAGTCCACCTGAGCGTGAAGATCCTCCCGTCCATCCTGGCGGCTGACTACTGGCGGCTGGGCGAGCAGGTTGCCGACGCCGAGCGAGGCGGGGCGGACCGCTTCCACATCGACATCATGGACGGGCTGTTCGTGCCCAACCTGTCGCTGGGGATTCCCATCGTCGAGGCGATGCGGCGGGGGACGAAGCTGCCCCTGGAGATCCACCTGATGATCGAGCGGCCGGAGCGGTACACCGCCGACTTCATCAAGGCGGGAGGCGACCTCCTGATCCTCCACCAGGAGGCGACGCCGAACCTGCACCGCGCGATCCAGCAGGTGCGTCAGGCTGGAAAGCAGGTCGGGGTGGGGCTGAACCCGGCAACGCCGCTCGGCATGGTCGAGGACGTCGTGGAGAGCCTGGACCTCTTGCTCCTGATGACGGTGAACCCGGGCTTCGGCGGGCAGAAGTTCATCCACGAGGTGCTACCAAAGCTGACCCGGGCGCGGTCGCTCCTCCAGCAGCGGGCGCCGCGCTGCGAGCTGGAGGTGGACGGCGGCGTCGACCTCGTGACAGGGCCACTCGCCGTGGCGGCGGGTGCCGACGTGCTGGTGGCGGGAACGTGCGTCTTCGCCCACCCGGGCGGACCGGGCGCCGGCGTGCAGGCGCTCCGCGAGGCGGTGAAGCGCGGTCCGTCGGCGTCGATCTAGAATCCGGGGCGGCTTCAGGCGTGCTGGGGGCCGACCCGCCCATCCCGCTGTTGCCTCCGGGCCAGTCGCGCTCAGCCGAGGCACTTCTCGAGCTTCATGATCTGCTGCTCCCAGCTGCGGCGTGCGTTCTCGGTCCAGCTCGGGTCGTGCATGACGTCGTTGGTGGTCAGCAGCCGCGTCGCGCCTCCCGGGACGGGTGACATCTCGACCACGGTGGTCGTCCGGTACGGCGCGACACCGGGGACGAAGTCGATGGCGTTGCTATACACCAGCCGCCGATTCGCCTGGACCTCGGTGTAGTCGCCACGCGCCATGGGCGTGGTCCACATCCCCCAGACCTTCTCCGGGCTTGCCTTGAGCACCCGCTCCAGGGTGAAGGTCTTCTTCTCCGTCTCGCTCATGTTTCGTCCTCCTCGAGTGCGTTTGCCAGTCGATCCAGCCGCCCGTTCCAGTGATTCCTGAGCCGGTCAATCCACTCCGCCGCCTCCTCCAGTGGCCGGGGTTGCGCGACAGGAAGTGCTCCCGCCCGACGCGCCGCCGCTTCACCAGCTGCGCCCGCTCGAGGATGCGAATGTGTTTCGAGACCGAGTTGAGGGAGATGTCGAAGGGCGCCGCGAGGTCGGTGACTCGCGCCTCGCCCTCGGAGAGCCGAAGGAGGATGGCCCGCCGGGTGGGGTCGGCGAGGGCGCCGAGGGTGCGGCCCAGCCTGGTCGAGGCATTCCGGGTCAAGCACCCTGCAGCGAGTTGCACCGTCCCGGTCTCAGGACGCCGTGTCTTGCCCGAGCGCCTGCTGTGCCTCGGCGACCCCGGCGTCCGCTTTCCCGTTCTGGAGCACCTGCACCAGGCGGGTGTTCACCTCGCCGAGCCGCCGGGCGAGGAGCTTCGCCAGCCCGTGGGCGATCTTCAGCGCGGCCACGTTCCCACTCGACAGCCGCGAGCGGAGCGCCGGGCCCGGCACCGTGGCGAACGTGACCGGGCCGACGGAGATCGCCGAGGCGCTGCGTTTTCCGCCTGCCTCCAGCACCGCCATCTCCCCGAGCACCGCCGGCGCCGAGACCACGGATAAAATCTGGTGTCTGCCGCCCGGGTCCCGCTTCACCACCTGCGCCGAGCCGGAGAGCAGGAGGACCAGAGCGTCCCCTGCATCCCCTTCGCGAAACAGCGGGAGCTGCGCCTCCAGCGTCTTCAGCTCCCCGAGCCCGGCGACCTCGGCCCGCTCCGCCTCGCTCAGTCCCGAGAGCAGTGGAACTGCCCGGAGTGCCTCGGGCGTGGGTCGCTCGCTCATCGGCGCCTCGCCCGCTCCAGCCGGAGCGACTTCTCGCCCCGCTTCTGCCCGTCGAGCTTCTCGAAGACTGCCGCGTCCTCCTCGGCGACGAAGGCGTAGCTGTAGGTCTGCTTGACGTCGACCCGCTGAACCTTCCCGGCCGGTGCGCCCATGCCCTCGAGCATCGCGGTGATGCCCGCGGCGTCCAGTCCCTCGGAGCTCCCCACGTTCATCCACAGCCGGACCTGACCGGGCGTCCCGGGCTCCGGCGCCGCCGGCGCCGCCCCTTCCTCGGGCCGGTCTCGACGGGGAGGGCGCTCCCGGCGCTCGCGCCCACCGGAGCGCTCGTCCCGGCCGGACCGCTCGCCGCGCTCGGGTCGTTCGCCCCGGTCGCCGCGCTCGCCGCGGTCCTCGCGCCTGGGCCGGTCGCCCCGGGAACGCTCCCGATCGCGCGGGGGCCTCGCCGGCGCCGGTGGAGCCTCCGGAATCCCGGCCGCCTTCAGCTTCTCCATTCTCAGGTGACTGAAGAAGTACTTGAGCAGATAGGCGATGGCGTCGTCGGCGTCGGGCCGCTGCCGCAAGGTCCCCGCCAGGCCGAGGTAACCTTCGTAGACGCTGCCGGCCGCCGCGGACTGGATCTCCCGGACGTGGCGCTCGGTCCACATCCGCATCGCGTCCTCGGGGGACGGCATCTCGCGCTTCTCGAACCTGATGCCGTACTTCTTCTCCAGCGCGGTGAACGTCCCCAGCTCCCTGCCGGAGATGAGGTTGATCGCCGTACCCTTCTTCCCGATGCGCCCCGTCCGCCCGACCCGGTGGAGGTACACCGCCGGATCCTCGGGCAGCGAGTAGTTGATGACGTACTGCAGGTCGGAGATGTCGATCCCGCGGGCGGCGATGTCGGTGGCCACCATGAAGGCCACCTCGCCCCGCTTCACCTTGCCCATCACCCGCTCCCGCTCCTTCTGGGGCAGGTCGCCGTTGAGCAGCTCGGCGTCGAAGCCGTTCCGGTTCAGCACCGCGGTCACCAGCGCCGTGTCGTCCCGAGTGTTGCAGAAGACGATGGCGTTGTCCGGCTCCTCCATCTCCAGCACGTAGATGAGGTTCCGCGGCTTGGGGTAGGCGTCGCTGACGTCGTAACGGACGTGGTGGATGTGGTCGACGGTGAGGACGTCGCCAGAGAGCATCAGCAACTCCGGCGAGGTGGTGTACTGGCTGATGAGGTTCTGGATCTCCGGCGGCACGGTGGCGCTGAACAGCAAGACTTGTCGGTCCTTCGGGAGCTGGTCGAGGATCCGGGTGACCTCCTCGTAGAACCCCTGGTTCAGCATCTCGTCGGCCTCGTCCAGCACCACGTGCCGGCAGCCCTGGAGCTTGAGGTTCTTCCGCCGGATGTGGTCGTAGATCCGCCCCGGCGTGCCGACCACGATCGGCGAGCCGCTCACCAGCGCGTCCTCCTGATCCTTCATCGACGCGCCGCCGTAGATGGCCGTGACCCGGACGCCCTTGTACTTGGCGAGATCTTGAAGCTCGGCGGCGACCTGGAGCGCCAGCTCGCGGGTGGGGCAGAGGACCAGCGCGCGGACGGCCTTGTCCTCGGGGTCCATCTTCTCCAGCAGGGGGAGCCCGAAGGCCGCGGTCTTTCCCGTCCCGGTCTTGCTCCGGACGATGAGGTCCTTGCCCTGCATCACCGGGTCGAAGGCCTGGGCCTGGACCGGAGTGGGGTGGGTGTAGCCGCGGTCCACCAGCGCGCGCCGCATCTCGGGGGAGAGCGCCAGGTCCTCGAAGCCCACCTCGGCCAGGTACTCGGCCGGCCGCTCGGGGGTGGCCGGTTCGGCGGCCGGAGGCGCTTCGGAAGGCACCGGAATTTCGCCGCGTTCGGGCGCGGACGGGTTGTCACTCATCGGGCACGGGCTTAATCCCTCCCGTACACCCTGGCAATCGCGTGCCCTGGGGTCCTGCTAGAAGCAATCCGCCCAGCAGTCGGTCCGTCACACCATGGCCCGTCCACCGAAGAAGCCAGGGAAGCCACGCCGCAAGGCGGCCACCCGTCCACCCACGTCCGGCGCACGTCCCGCAGGTGGAGCAGCGCGCACCGGCGGGCGCGTCCGGGCAGCCCGGAGGACGCACCCCGAGCCCGAGGAGATCCGCGAGGCCCGTCCGGTCGACGACGCCGAGGAGAGCCGGAAGGAGGCCGAGGAGACCGCGGAGGCGACCGAGCCGGCCGAGGTCGCGGAGCCGACGGAACCCGACGGCGAGGACCTCGCCGAGCTCGAGCCGGTGGCCGAGTCCGCGGCGGTCACCCCCGCCCGCCCCGCGGACCGTGGCATCGCGCGGGCCGATCCGATGTCGGCCTACATGGCCGAGGTGCAGCGCCACCCCCTCCTGTCCCGCGAGGACGAGCAGCAGCTCGCAAGGCGCTACCGGAGCACCGGGGACCTGGACGCCGCGGCCCGGCTGGTCTCGGCCAATCTCCGCCTGGTGGTGAAGCTGGCCCACGAGTACCACCGGAATCCTCTCTCGCTGCTCGATCTGGTGCAGGAGGGGAACATCGGCCTGATGCAGGCGGTGAAGAAGTTCGATCCCGAGCGCGGGGTGAAGCTCTCCACCTACGCCGCCTGGTGGATCCGCGCGTACATCCTTCGCTACATCATGGACAACTGGAAGATGGTGAAGCTGGGGACCACCGAGGCCCAGCGGAAGCTCTTCTTCAAGTTGCGCCAGGAACAGGAGCGGCTGCTCAAGCAGGGCTACGAGGCCACCCCCAAGCTGCTCGCCGAGCGGCTGAACGTCACCGAGCAGGACGTGGTGGAGATGGACCAGCGCCTCGGCCCGGACGAGGTCTCGATCGACGCCCCGGTGGGCGAGGACGGGGACGCGACCCGCGGCGACCGCATCCTCCCGGCGAGCGGCTTCCCCGCCGCGGACGAGCGACTCGCCACGGAGGAGCTGAAGCGCCTCTTCCGCCAGAAGCTCGAGGCCTTCGGAGCGACGCTGCAGGGCAAGGAGAAGTACATCTTCGAGAAGCGCCTCACCGCCGACGAGCCGATGACCCTGCAGGACATCGGCAGCCACTTCGGCTTCTCACGCGAGCGGGCGCGGCAGATCGAGGCGGGGGTGGTGGACCGGATGCGCGACTTCGTCCGCTCGGAGATGCCGGACTTCGACCTGATCGCCGAGCCGAAGCCCTAGCAGGGTGTTGAGAAACCCCTGGCGGGGATCGACTCCCCGCACGGGGTCGTGATCTGCTGCATCCGGGAGGCCCCCGATGCGCGGAGACGTCAAGAAGCAGTCATCGATGCTGAGCCTGAGGAGTCCGGCGGAGCGGATTCCGTCGGACCACCCGCTGCGTCGAGTGAAGGACCTCGCGGACGGGGCCCTGTCGGTGCTCTCGCCGACGTTTGACGCCATGTACAGCAAGGTGGGGCGGCCCTCGATTCCCCCGGAGCGGCTGTTGAAGGGCTCGCTGCTGATGGCGCTGTACTCGGTACGGAGCGAGCGACTCTTCTGCGAGCAGCTCGACTACAACCTGCTCTTCCGCTGGTTCCTCGACATGGACATGGAGGAGCCGAGTCCCGACCACAGCACCTTCTCCCTCAACCGGGAGCGGCTCTTGGAGCACGAGGTGGCCAAGCGCTTCTTCGTCGCGGTGGTTGAGCAGGCCCGGAGGGCCAAGCTGATGAGCAACGAGCACTTCACCGTGGACGGGACGCTCATTGATGCCTGGGCGTCGCTGAAGAGCTTCCGGCCGAAGGACGAGGAGAAACCGAAGCCGCCGGATGACCCGGGCAACCCCACCGTCAACTTCCACGGGGAGTCGCGGAGCAACGAGACGCACGCCTCGACAACAGACCCGGAGGCTCGCCTGGCAAAGAAAGGGCACAACCGGGAGGCGCGACTCTCGTACTCGGCCAATGCGCTGATGGAGAACCGCAACGGCCTCCTGGGGGACTTCTGCATCGAGCCGGCGGATGGCCGCGCCGAACGCCGCTCCGCGGAGCAGATGCTGGAGCGAGTCGCCCAGCGCACTCGCACTCGACTCACCGTCGGCGCGGACAAGGGCTACGACGTCTCCAGCTTCATCGAGCGGTGCAGGCAGCTCGGAGTCACCCCGCACGTGGCGCAATACTCCGAGTCTCGACGGAGGTCCGCCGTCGATGGCCGGTACCGCACGACATGCGGGCTACGCCGTCAGCCAGCGCATCCGGAAGCGCGTCGAGGAGATTTTCGGCTGGATGAAGACAGTCGGCGGCTTCCGCAAGACGCGGTACCGAGGCCGAGACCGAACCCAGCTCGCCGCCTACTTCGTCGGAGCCGCCTACAACCTCATGCGAATCGCCCGACTGCAGCCCACGTAGTCCGCTCGATGGGGCAGCGGCCGGCCAGAACAGCCCGACTTCGGGCGTCGCCGGCCGCTCAATCCAGCAAGTCGGCCACCGCCGGCGCCCTCCGGGGGCCTTCCTCAACACCCTGCTAGGGGTTCAGCGGCCGGATCCGGAGGTTGTCGAAGTGCACCTTCGACTCCCACCCGGAGAGCCCGAAGTACCGGTGGGCAGGGCCACGCAGCGGGTCGGGGTCGTCCAGGGTCAGGAACGGCTGACCGTCGACCAGCCAGGTGAGGACCCGGGCCTGGCGGCGGATGGTCCAGTGGTACTTCTTCCCGGGCTCCACCCGCGGGTCGGCGCGCGTCACCCGGTCGGCGGCATGCTCGTGCTGCCGGGCGATGGCGGAGAGGGTGTTCCGCCAGCCCCCCATCACCAGCACGTACCCGGTAGCGTCGTACGCCGCGCCGAGGTTGCCGCGGTGGAACGACTGCCCGTCCCCGAAGACCTCGACCTTCATGTCGCCGTCGGGGCTGTCGGTCCACACGTCGAGGTCGATGACCACGTCGTCGGGCATGGGCTTCCGGAGCCACACCGGGTGGTTGTGGGCGTTCTGCAACACCGCCGAGCCCTGCTGGATGGAGACCGCGCCGGGATCGGTGGCCAGCCAGTCCGGCCCCAGCTGGGCACGGTCGAAGTCATCGGAGAACGGACCCGCGGCGGGCTCGGACGGTGCGGCGGCCACCGGCGCGAAGCCTCCCCCGGTCGCCGGGGTGACCCGGAGGTCGTCGTAATAGACGTCCCACTCGCCGCTGGAGAGACCGAGCCGGTCGTGCCCCGGCCCGTTGAGCGGGAAGGGGTCGTCGAGCTCGGCCATCAGCCGCCCGTCCACCGTCCACCGCAGCGCCGAGCCACGGCGCTCGAAGCGCATCCGGTAGACGTGCGTCGGGTCGAGGGTGACCGTCGGCGCCTCGACGCGAAGGGCGGAGTCCTTGCTGAACCCCGCCGAGCGCAGGTCTCCCGGCACCCGCGCCCGGGAGAGCCATCTCGCCAAGGGGGCGCCGTTCTCGTCCAGCCGCACCAGGCTCGGGCCGAGGCGCTGCGGCGAGCCCATCGGACTCCACGGACCGAGGACCGTCTGGTAGCCGGTGTCGGCGTCGATCCCGTTGCCGAAGAGCGTGACCCGGATCTCGCCCTCGGGGCTGATGGGCCGGGCGGACACCTCCACCACCACGTCGGGAGGGAGGGCGGCGTCGAGCCAGAGCGGGTTGTTCTTCGTGCCCGGCGAGAGCAGTTCTCCACCGATCACCCGCGGGTAACCGCCCACCGAGCGGTAGTTGCGCGCCACGGTGCCCGGGTCCGAGAAGTCGTCCGAGAAGGGCACGCGTCCAGCGGGCCTGGGCTCGCTCCGGACGAGCAGATGGAGGACCGGCAGGTTCACCAGGAAGACGACGGCGCCGATCACCAGCCAGCCCTTGCGCCCGAGCGGCGCCGGACGACCGGGGGCGACGGCTTCCGCCCCCACCTCGGTCCCAGGCGCCCCGGCCGAGGCAGGACGCCGCCTCACGGGTGTGCGCTCCGCAGCACGGCCACCAGGATCAGCAAGAGGAAGCAGAGCGCCGCCACCGCCCCGTAGGCGAGGAGGGGCCAGGCCACGTCGGTCCGGGCGAGGAGGTCTCGGGCCTCGGCCGCCTCCTTGTCGCGGGGCTGGGTGGTCAGCGCCTTCTCGGCGAGGCGCCGGGCGGCCACCACGTCGCCCATGGTCAGTGCCTGCTGTGCCCGGCGGAGCGCCTCGGCCGGTTCGGAATCGGATGCCTTCATGTCAGGGAGATGAACGCCGGGGCCCGTCTATACACGCCCTGGAGGGCAGGATGAAGCGGGCCGCGACCGCTGTTGCAAAGGCGGGCGTGCTAAGCGAGCCCCAGGCTCCAGCGAATGGCGTTCCCCCTCTCTCGACGAGCTCTCCTGGGTAGCCTGCCGCTCCTGACCCTGGGCCGCCGCGCGCTGGCCTTCGGCGAGGGGGCGCGTTTCGTCCCCGGCGTCGCGGAGCACGGCGGGCGCTGGGACGGGCGGCTGTCCGGGCTCCGGCGGCTCGCCTGGGAGCTGCAGCGGCGCACCTCGGTGGAGGTGGTGCCCGAGGCGCGCGGGCTCGCGCTCACCAGCCCGCGGCTGTTCGACCACCCCTTCCTCTACTTCGGAGGCGACGGCGACTTCCCGCCTCTCTCGGCCCTGGAGGTGGAGGCGCTGCGCCGGTACCTCGTGTTCGGGGGCTTCGTCCTGGCCGATGCAAACGACGCCAGCGGTGGGCGGGGGTTCGACGCCAGCTTCCGCCGCGAGCTCGCCCGGGTGCTCCCCGGTTCTGCGCTGGAGCCGGTGCCGAGCACCCACGTGCTGTTCAAGAGCTTCTATCTGCTCGACTCCGCCCCGGGCCGGGTCTTCCTCCATCCGCAGCTGCACATGGTGAACCTCGGCAACCGGGTCGCGGTGGTGTACTCGCAGAACGACCTCGCCGGGGCCTGGGAGCGCGACGAGGGTGGCGCCTACGCCTACGAGGTCTCGCCGGGCGGTGAGCCGCAGCGCGAGCTGGCGGTGCGGGTGGGGATCAACGTCTGCATGTACGCGCTCTGCCTCGACTACAAGGACGATGCGGTGCACCTCCCGCTGATCCTCAAGAAGCGGAGATGAACGGAGGCTCCATCACCACCTGGCGGCTGGTGAGCCTCTCTCCGCTTCCGGCCTGGGCGCTCGGGCTCCTCACCGTGCTGGTGCTTGCGGGAGTGGTGCTGGCGGTGCTCGGGCTCCGGCGCGAGCCGTCGACGTTCCGCCGTCGGGTGCTCCTGGTGCTCCGGCTCCTGGCCGGGGCGATGGCGCTCTTCTTCCTCCTCGAGCCCGGGCTGCGGCAGCTGGCCCAGGTGCGGGTGAAGAACCGGCTGGCGGTCCTGGTGGACCGCAGCGCGAGCATGGGCTTCCCGGTGCGACCGGATGGCCAGACCCGGGCTGCGGCGGCGGCCGAGGCGCTGGACCGCTTCGCCTCCGGCCTGGAGGCGCTCCGCGATCGGTACCAGGTGGAGGTCCTCGGCTTCTCTCCGGAGCTCGCCCCGGTCTCGTCGGAAGCACTGCGTACTCCGGGGACCGGCAACCGGACGGATCTCATGGCCGCGCTGCGGGCGCTGAAGGCGACCGACACCGGGGGCAGCCGCAAGCTCGCCGGCGCGATCCTCCTCTCGGACGGGGCGGACAACGCCGAGCTGCTGGCCGGGCTCCAGCCGCGCCAGGCGGACGAGCTGCGCGCGCTGGGGTTCCCGGTCTCCACCATCCGGGTGGGCGAGCCGGCGCTGGTGGATCTGGCCGTGGAGGCGGTGAAGGTGGACGACTTCGCCTTCGTCCGGAACGCGGTGACGGTGGATCTCGAGCTGCACGCCCGGGGGCTGAAGGGCCGCGACGTGCCGGTGGTCCTGCAACGCGAGGGGCTCACCGTCGGCACCCGCACCGTGCGCCTCGACCAGGACGACCAGCGGACGCCGGTCTCCTTCACCTTCACCCCGGACCAGACCGGCCGCTTCGTCTACACGGTGGGTGCACCGGTGTTCCCGGGCGAGGCGGTGGTGGAGAACAACAGCCGCTCGTTCGTGCTGAAGGTCATCCGCGACCGGGTCCGGGTGCTGCTGGTGGTGGGTCGTCCCAGCTGGGACGAGCGGTTCCTCCGGGGGCTGCTGAAGCAGGACCCCAACGTGGACCTGGTCTCGTTCTACATCCTCCGCACCTCGTCCGACGACACCCAGACCCGGAACCCTGAGCGCGAGCTGTCGCTGATTCCCTTCCCGATGGGGGAGATCTTCGACACCAAGCTCCACACCTTCGACGTGGTGGTGTTCCAGAACTTCGGCTACGCCGAGCCAGCGCTGTCCATCGCCAGCTACGAGCGGAACCTCGAGCAGTACGTGACAGGGGGCGGGGCGCTGCTGGTCATCGGCGGGGACCACGCCTTCGGCGAGGGGCGGGCAGCCTACCCCGTGCTGGATCGTGCCCTCCCGGTGGACCCGAGTGGGGCCCCGGCGGTGGTGGAGCCGTTCAAGGTGAAGCTCACTCCGGACGGGCTCCGGCACCCGGTGATGCGGGTCCAGACCACGGAGGGGGGAACGCAGTCCTCCTGGGACGAGCTGCCGCCGGCGAGCGGGCTGAACGTGGTGCGGGTGAAGCAGGGGGCGACGGTGCTGCTGGCGCACCCGAGCTTGAAGGTGGACGGGCAGCCGGCGCCGGTGCTCGCTCTCTGGGACCACGGCCGCGGCCGGGCCATGGCGATGATGATGGACGACAGCTGGACCTGGGCGTTCACCGCGCGCCGCACCGGCGAGCAGAACCGCCACTACGACCGGTTCTGGAGCAACGCCCTGCGCTGGCTGGTGCGTGACCCGGACCTGACCACGCTTCAAGTCACCGCCGATCCGCCCACGGTCGAGCCCGGGCACGCGGTGGGGGCGGTGGTCACCGCCCGCCAGCCGGACTACCAGCCCGCGGGCTCGGCCGAGGTGCGGGTGGACCTCTTCTCCCTCGCCGAGCGAAAGGTGCTCCAGACGCGGGCGGCCACCGCCGGGCCGGACGGGGTGGCCCGCGTGGCGTTCGACCCGGTGCCTGCCGGCGCGTACAAGCTCCGGGCGACCGCCAGGCTGAGCGGAAAGGACCTGGGCGAGGCGGACGATGCAGTGGCGGTGCGGTCGGTGGGCCCGGAGATGGCCGACGCCTGGGTCCGGACCGATCTGCTGGTGGACATCGCCCGGGCGACCGGGGGCCGCGGCTACGAGCTACCGATGGGTGGATTCCCCGATGCTCCGCTGCTGGATCCGCCCCTGGTCGAGGTCGGGCGGAGCAAGGACGCGCCGCTCTGGGATCGCTGGGGCTGGCTGGTGGCGCTGGCGGTGCTGCTCGGCGCCGAGTGGTTCCTCCGCCGGCGGTTCGGCTACATATGAGTCAGTTCGGCTCGCGGTCGAGCCAGCTGGCCTGGGCCGGCAGGCGGCGTGGGCCGGGGGCCAGAGCCGGGCCGCGGCAGGACCGGCACCAGGACTGGGCGACCCGCCGGCCGCGCAGGGTGCGAACCCCGAATTCGCGCAGGGTGTCCCCGACGCGCTGGCAGCGTGGGCAGCGGCTCCAGCGGGGGAGCTCGGTGGCCTCCCGGGCCTTCCGCCCATGTTCCACCACCAGCGCCAGGGCCTTGGCGAAGCCGACCTGCCACCGGGGATCGACGTGCACCGACGTGCCCTGACTCCGGCCCCGGGATCCAGGACGCACGAGGTCCACGCCGCCGAGCAGCGACTGCTGTTCGAGGAGCGAAGGTGGACGGGCGGTACGTTCCATGGAGGGACACACTACTGCTGGGGGCTGACAATCCGTTCAGTGGTGCCCACGGCGAACCTCTGGCTCAGCGCCGTCGGAATCGCCTGCGCGGCCGGAGAAGCCGCACCCGGTGGTCGGGGACAGGCAGCAGACCGAGGCCTGACCCGGCGCCAGGAAGGCGCCGCCAGCCTCACCGCGCGCCGGGCTTTGGTGGTGGCCCTTCATAACGGTAGCAGGCGACCGGGGGATCCCCCGGCAGGAACGCGGTGAGCACGTACCCGTTCGGCGCGAGCTCGATCGCGTCCCGCTCGAGTGCCTGCGCCAGCTCCTGGCCGCTCTTCCCGCGGGCGTCGGCCACCGGGCGGCAGACCACCGGCTTCACCGCGGTACCTCCGGCGTGCCCCGGCTTCGTGTCCGCTGCGGAGGCCCCCGCCGCCACCATGCATCCCAGCACCAGCCAAGCTCTCGACCTCATCGCGCGCGCTCCTCCGCCCGTGCGTCGGGCCGAGGCTCACCCGGGGCGGCCGCCCCTCGCAAGAGGGACTCCCCGGGAAGGCTCCCCTCCGTTGCCCAGTGGAACCGGGAGCACGCGGCTGCAGCCGTAGGCCGGGGCCCAGACTTCCTGGACCTCGCGGGAGTTGATGAAGGCCGCGATGCGGCGGAACGCCTCGCGTGGCCCGCCCAGCCGTTCCGCCCAGGCAAGACCGGCCAGGGACAGGTTGGGGACCGGCGGGCCGAGGCTCCGTCCCGAGCGCCCCGCCGCGGGTCCGTCGCTCCGCACCCGCTCCGGGACGAGCAGCGGAGCGAAGCGGGCGTGCCGGTGGGCCGGGACGCATCCCTCGGACTCCAGCAGGGTGGCGGCCAGTGGGAGCTCGCGCAGGTTGAAGACCAGCTTGCAGTCGCCGGCATGCGGATCGAACGCGCCGACCAGCCGGTGGTCCCCCCGGGGGATGAGTCTCCGGTCCAGGTAGCAGAAGCCGCGCGCGCTCGCGGGAAGGCCGCCGCGGTGGCGCGCCCCTGCCCAGCGGTGGAAGGACCGCACCGCACCCGGGTCGGCGCAGGTGGGGAGCCCGGGCATGCGCCGCAGCGCCTCGAGCTTGGGGAGCAGCGGACGGGGAATCCGCTGCGCCCGCGCGAAGCGCTCGAGGTCGCGGGCGTGGAGGAAGGCGTCGACCCGGGCGAAGAGCCGCGCCGGATCGTCGTCGACCAGCAGCTCGTCGAAGCGCGTCTTGAGCCCGGTGCAGCTCACCGGAACGAGCACATCCAGCGGCTCGCCGGAGTCGCGCCAGCGGCCATCCAGTTGCTCCGCCTCGGCCGGCACCGGTCGCAGACTCCACTCCGGGCCGTCGATCTTGAAAGCCCTCGGTCGCGTGCGCTCCAGGGGACCGGAGCCGGGCGCCCAGGCCCGGAACCGCGCGGAGGGCGCCGGACCTCGCCGGGTCCGCCAGACCGTGATGCAGGTCCGCACCCGGGTCCCGGCGAACGCCCCAGCGCCGAGGTCGACCACCTCGCGCAACGTGAGCCGGTCCAGGAGCCGCCGGCGAAGCGGGGCGTACAGAAAGGCGTCGAGGAGCGTGGCCGAGGTGACCCAGGCCAGGACGCCGGGATGGTGGGCCAGCCGCTCCGAGGCCAGCAGGAGGAAGAAGGCGTAGTCGTCGCGGAGGCTGGTCCCGCGGGGAAGGGCGCCGTCGAGGCCGAGCCGGGCCAGGAGGGCGCGGTAGGCCGGTGGATCGCGGAGCAGCGGTGAGGTGCCGTTGTACGGAGGATTGCCCAGCCAGAGCTCCTCGCCGCCGGATGGGAGGCTCTGGACCAGCGCATCCCAGCCTCCTCGGAGAGCGTCGCCCTCGAGGATCCGGGCAGGGGGAACGGCGCGGCGGGCGGCGGCGGTGTGGCGGCCGTCCAGCTCCAGCCCGTGAAGTCGAGCGCGGGGAAGTGCCCGGGCAGCAGCAGCGAGGAAGCCCCCGTTCCCGCAGGCCGGGTCCACGACGGTGAGCGATGCGGGCCCGAGGTGCGGAATCGCGAGCGCGAGCACCGCGTCCACCAGCGGTGGGGGCGTGAAGTACTCGCCGTGGATCCTCCGCGCCTCGGCGGACGGGGCTGGCACACCGCCCATCCTACCGTCGGGACCGACGCGTCCCGGCGGCTCAGTGGCTGGCTGGCACGCCGGCGTGAGCAGCCGCTCCCGGAACAGTGCGAACCCGAGGATCCCGTCGCCGGACCAGAGGAAGCTGGCGAATGGCGTTGCCGCCGGGATCGCCTGCCTGGACCGCGCCGGTGGCGGCGAGCCCAAGGCTCTGGGCCAGCTCCGGAGAGACCAGAGCCTCGGAGCTGGTCCCGGTGTCGATGCCGAATGTGAACGGTCCCTTGTCGTTCACCAGGACCTGCACGAACGGCATGTTGCGCCGGAGCTCCATCGGCGCGACGTGTGCTCCGGCGTCGGTGCCGGCCCACGAGGCAGTGCCCAGAACGAGACCCGGCAGCGTGCAAAGGACTCGCATCAAGCCTCCTGTCTGGCTGGCCCAACGTTCTGGATCCGGCCCGATTGCTCCCCATGCAGCGAAGGAGGAGCATCCGCTCGCGGTGGGCCTCCCGGGAGGACACATGGCGTTCATCGGCTTCGACGTGTACGGCACGCTGGTGGACCCGTTGGCGATGGACGCGCCCTTGCGCGAGCACGTCGGTGACCTCGCCGAGCGGTTCGCCGCCATCTGGCGGGAGCGGCAGATCGACTGGGCCTTCCGCCGGGCGCTGATGGGCCGCTATGCCGACTTCGACGTGGTGACCCGCGAGGCGTTCCGGGCCACGTCGGCGGTGCTCGGGCTGGATCTGCAGACAGCCGAGGCCGGCCTGCTCGACACGTATCGGCGGCTCCCGGCATTCGCCGATGCGTTCGAGGGGCTGACGCAGCTCGCCGAGGCCGGTCACCGGCTGGTCGCGTTCAGCAACGGGGTCGGCGCCACGCTGCGGGGCCTGCTCACCCACGCCCGGCTCATGCCGCCGCTGGCGGACGTGGTCAGCGTGGACGAGGTCCGGACGTACAAGCCGAGCCCGGCCGTGTACCAGCACCTGGTCGCGCGGGGCGGACAGACCGCCGAGCGGACCTGGCTCGTCTCCGCGAACGCCTGGGACGTGCTCGGGGCCAGGTCGGCGGGCCTCAGGGCCGCGTGGATCCGCCGTTCGCCCGGGGCGCACTGGGACGGGGGTGGCATCGCCGAGCCGGACCTCGTGGTCTCCTCCATCGGCGAACTGCCTGCCCGGATGCGAGGTGCCTGACCCGCTGGACGTTCAGGCCCAGGAGGGGGAGTCTCCCGCCTCGGCGGAGCCTCTCTCGACCCGAGGTGGACGATGAACGAGACCGAAACGACGGGGATGATCGACACGCTGAACCAGATCCTCGAGCTGGAGCTCGCGGGAGTCGTTCGCTACTCGCACTACTCGCTGATGATCTTCGGGCACGCGCGCATCCCGATCGTCTCCTGGATGCGCACCCAGGCGACCGAGGCGCTCGCCCATGCAGTGGCGGCGGGCGAGTATGTCACCGCGCTCGGAGGTCACCCCTCGCTCGCCATCGGCAAGCTGCTGGAGACCCACAAGCACGACATCGACCAGATCCTCCGCGAGGCGCTGGAGCACGAGCTGGAGGGCATCGCCGCCTACAAGAAGCTTCTGCAGCAGACCGAGGGCAAGAGCGTGGTCCTCGAGGAGTACGCCCGGAAGATGATCCACGGCGAGGAGACCCACGTCATGGACATCGAGAAGATGCTCCGCCGCCCCGGCAAGCTCGAGCCGGCGCGCTGACACGCGGGCCTTCCATCTCCCCAGGCCCGCACCCGAGAGCGCTGCCTTCGGGCGGCTAACCATCGAGGTCGATGGCAAGCCGCTGGACGTGCTCTTCGACACCGGTGCGACCACCGAGCTCGGTCCCGACGCGCTGGCGAAGCTCGGTGACGGGGGTGCGGCACAGCGGGCCACCAGCTTCATGAAGGCCGCCGTCTTCGACCGCTGGCGCTCGGCCCATCCCGACTGGATGGCGGTCCAGAAGGCGGAGGTCCGGACCGGTGCGGACATGATCCGCGTTCCGGCCGTCGTGGTCGCCGGGCAGCAGGTCGGCCCAGTGTGGTTCACCCGCCGCCCGGACGTGGCCTTCGACAGCTTCATGTCCTCGATGATGGATGCGCCGGTGGTGGGCGCCCTCGGGGGAAGTGGCCTCCGGTACTTCCGGATCACCGTGGACTACGCGCAGGGCGTGGCGATCTTCGAGCGCTGAGCCGGCGCTCGCCGCGGGGGCGCGACGGCTGGTTGCGCCTCAGCGGAGAAGGACCGAGGCGGTGATCGCCCCGGCGGCGATGAGCAGCGCCGAGAGCGTGAGCGCCACCACCCCGGCCGCGCCCGACAGCGGGTCCTCCTCCAGGGCGCGGGCGGTGCCGAGGACGTGGGAGAGCGTGCCCAGCGCCAGTCCCCGGGCCAGTGGGGAGCGCACCCGGACCCGGCTGAGGAGCGCGGGACCGACCGCGGTTCCCAGCAGGCCGCTGGTGAACACGCAGAGGGTGGTGACCCCGGGCTCCGTCCTGACTAGCTCGGCGAGCCCCAGCGCGACCGGCAGGGTGACGGACTTCAGCGCCGCCGCCCACATCAGGGCACCGGAGAGGCCGAGCAGCGTCCCCAGCGCCCAGACCACGCCCACCGTGCTCGCACACCCGGCGGCCACGGCCAGCAGCGCGGTCCGCGGGTGGTCGGCGAGGAACGCCCGACGGCGGAAGAAGGGCAGGGCGAGCGCCGCGGTGGCCGGTCCAAGGAGCCAGGTGATCGGCGCGGCGCCCTCCAGGTAAGCATCGAGCCAGCGGCGGGGCAGCAGCGCGAACAGCCCGCTCCCGGCGAGCACGGCGAGGAAGACCGGGTGAAGAAGCGACATCCGGAGGCGCCGCTGCACCGCGGTGCAGGCCCAGTACAGGGCCGCGGTGAAGGCGGTCGCTCCCAACACCTCCAGCGCGATCATCGCCGCTCCCGGAGGGCGGCGGCCTGGCCCACCACGCCCGCTGCGACCAGCCCCACCAGCACGCTCGCCGCCAGGACCGCCACCAGAATCAGCAGCTGCCCACGGAGCAGCGGCAGCTCGCGGAGGACGCCGATCCCCGAGGGGATGAAGAGCGCCGGGAGGATGCGAAGCAGGGCGTCGGCTCCGCTTACCACCGCGCGCTCGGGCACCGCCCGGGTCAGGAGCAGGACGATGAGCACCACCAGCGCCAGCAGCCCCGCCGGGACCGGCAGCCCCGTGCGCGCCACCAGCCAGCGGAAGAAGGTGAACAGCGCACCGAGCAGGACGAGCTGCAGGCCGGTCCGGATCAAGAGACGCTCGCCGACGCCTCAGCCCAGCTCGACGACCTTCTCGCCGAAGAGTCGATCCACCGCGGCGATGAGCGCATCCGAGACGTCCACCCGGAAGGGCGTGTTCCCGATCAGCGCCTCGGCCTCGCCGGGAAGGACGATGGAGACCGCCAGCGGGGTCGCCCCGGCGTGCTCCTTCGCCAGTCCGGAGAGCCGCTCCAGCCGCTCCTCGGTGACCAGGTCCGCCCGGACGCGGAGCTCGAGCCGCTTGACCCGCTTGTCGCGGACCTCCTTGAGCGACTGCACCTGCTCGACGATGAGCTCGGCGATGGGGTTCTCCTCGTCGCGGGTGTTCACCTGAACCGTGCCGGTGACCAGGATCGGCTCGTCGGACTTGAGCATCGGCTCCCAGGCCTCGTAACCGGGCCGCGGGCCGGTCTTGGTCCACTTGCCGTCCTTGCCCATCACCGAGCGGCCGCTTTCCTTTCCCGGGAAGCACACCAGCTCCACCGAGCCGCTCAGGTCCTCCAGCGTCACCCAGGCCATGCGCTTGCCGGTCTTGGTCGGCCTCTCGCGCAGGGCGGCCACGATGCCGGCCACGCTCACCACGTCGTCCCGCCGGGCGCGCTGCACGGAGGCCGCTGGACGGGCGTAGCGCTGCAGCTCCCGGGCGTACTGGTGGAGGGGGTGGCCGGAGACGTAGAAGCCGATGGCCTCCTTCTCCATCGCCAGCCGCTCCTTCTCCGGCCACTCCTCGAGCGGGGTGTACTCGGGCCGGACCATCGAGGCTGCCGGGCCTGGCTTTCCCGCGTCCTCGAGGAGCCCGAAGAGCGAGGACTGCCCCACCGCGCGGTCCCGCTGCGCCGATGCGCCACGCTCCAGCGCCTTCTCGATCGAGTCGAACAGCTGCCGGCGCGGCCGCCCCTCGAAGTCGAACGCGCCCGCCTTCACCAGCGCCTCGATGACCTTTCGGTTCACCCGGCGGCTGTCCACCCGCTCGGAGAAATCGAAGAGGTCGCGGAAAGGGCCCGCCTGGCGTGCTTCCAGAATGGCCTCGATCGCGCTCTCGCCCACGCCCTTGATTGCCCCGAGTCCGAAGCGGATCTTCCCCTCCACCGCGCCGAAGGCCAGGTCGGACACGTTCACGTCCGGGGGCAGCACCTCGTAGCCCTGCCCGCGCGCCTCGGCGATGTGGGCCACCACCTTGTCGGTGTTGTCCTTCTCGCTGGTGAGCAGCGCAGCCATGAACTCGACCGGGTAGTGCGCCTTCAGCCAGGCGGTCTGGACGGTGATCAGCCCGTAGGCGGCGGAGTGGCTCTTGTTGAAGCCGTACTCGGCGAACTTCTCCATCAGGTCGAAGATCTCGCCGGCGACCTTCGGGTCCACCCCGTTCTTCTGGCAGCCCTCGAGGAAGCCCTGGCGCTCGGCGGCCATCACCTCGGCCTTCTTCTTCCCCATCGCCCGGCGGAGCAGATCGGCGCGGCCGAGCGAGTACCCGCCCAGCACCTGGCTGATCTGCATCACCTGCTCCTGGTAGACGATGACTCCGTAGGTGTCCTTGAGCACCGGTTCCAGCGAGGGGTGCGGGTAGCTCACCCGATCGCGCCCGTGCTTGCGGTTGATGAAGACGTCCACCATCCCCGAGTCCAGGGGGCCGGGGCGGTAGAGCGCGCCGGCGGCGATGACGTCCTCGAAGCACGACGGCTTGAGCTTCATCACCATCTCGGTGAAGCCGCTGGACTCCATCTGGAAGACGCCGGCGGTGTCGCCGCGGGAGATGAGCTCGAAGGTTGCCGGGTCGTTGAGGGGAATCTGGTGCGCCTGGATGCGCTGCTCGGGCGGACGGCCCCGGGCTACCAGATCTAGCGCGTTCTGGATGACGGTGAGGGTGGTGAGCCCGAGGAAGTCGAACTTCACCAGGCCCGCGGCCTCGACCTCGTCCTTGGCGAACTGGGTGATGAGCGCGCTCTCGCCCGGGCGCTGGTAGACCGGGACGAACTCCCACAGCGGCCGGTCGGCGATGACCACCCCGGCAGCGTGCATCCCCGCCTGGCGGTGCAGCCCCTCCAGCGCCATGGAGATGGTGAGCACCTCCTTGGAGGTCACCTCGCGGCCGCCCTCGAGCGTGCCGAGCACGGTGGGCTTGTCGATCATCTCCTTCAAGCGCGGCTCCATCTCGATCGCGTCCTTGAGGGTGATGTTCAGGACCTCGGGGACCAGCTTCGCTAGCCGGTCCCCTTCGGCGAACGGCAGGCCGAACACCCGGGCCACGTCGCGGAGCACGCTCTTCGCCTTCAGCGACCCGAAGGTGATGATCTGCCCCACGTTGTCCTGGCCGTACTTGCCGGAGACGTAGGTGATGACCTCGTCCCGGCGGTCCTGGCAGAAGTCGATGTCGAAGTCCGGCATCGACACCCGCTCGGGGTTCAGGAACCGCTCGAACAGGAGGTTGTAAGGGATGGGGTCCAGGTCGGTGATGCGCAGCGCGTAGGCCACCAGGCTGCCCGCGCCCGAGCCGCGCCCCGGCCCGACCGGGATGCCGTGCCGCTTCGCCCAGTTGATGAAGTCCTGGACGATGAGGAAGTAGCTGCTGAACCCCATCGAGGAGATGACCGCCAGCTCGGTGCCGAGGCGGTGGAGGTACAGCTGCCGGTCCACGGCGTAGGGGAGCTCCTTGAACCGTCCTTCCAGACCGGTGGTGGCCAGCTCGGCCATGTACGAGTCCGGGCTGTGGCCCTCCGGCACCTTGAAGCTCGGGAGCATGGCCTTGCCCAGCTTCAGCTCGAGCGTGCACTGCTCGGCGATGCGCATGGTGTTGTGCACCGCCTCCGGCACGTCCGAGAAGTAGGCCAGCATCTCCTCGGGGCTGGTGACGTAGAGCTGGTCGGTGCTGTGGCGCATCCGCTTGCTGTCGGCCAGCGTCTTGCCGCTGGCGATGGCCATCAGGAGCTCGTGCGCCGCGGCGTCCTCGCGCTGGATGTAGTGGGCATCGGCGGTGGCGACCAGCGGCAGCTCCACGTCCCGGGCGAGCTGCTTGAGGTTGGCGTTGGCCTTCTCCTGCTCGGGCAGCCCGTTGGACTGGATCTCGAGGAAGAAGTGGCCGGGAGCGAAGATGTCCTTGTACTCGCGCGCCGCGGTGCGGGCGGCGTCCATGTCCCCGCGGTAGCAGGCCGAGGTCACCTCGCCGCCGAGGCACGCCGTCAGCCCGAAGAGCCCGCCGCTGTGCTCCTTGAGCAGCTGCTTGTCGATGCGCGGGTGGTAGTAGAAGCCGTCCAGGTAGGCCTTGGAGGAGAGGATGCGGAGGTTGGCGTAGCCCTCCTCGTTCTTGGCGAGGAGGATGAGGTGGTTGGCCACCTTCTCCGTCCGGTCCGTCCGGCCCTTGCTCCCGGCGACGTAGGCCTCGAGCCCGAGGATGGGCTGGACGCCGGCCTCCTTGGCCTTCTTGTAGAAGTCGATGGCGCCGAACATGTTGCCGTGATCGGTGACCGCCACGGCCGACATGCCCTTGGCCTTGACGGTCTTGATCAGGTCCTTCATCCGGATGGCGCCGTCGAGGAGCGAGTACAGGGTGTGCAGGTGCAGATGGGTGAAGGACATGGGCGGGAGCCACCCTTCTACGGCGGGCGGCTGACGGTGTTCTAGCGTTCCCGGCGGCCAAGGACCGCCCTGATTTCAGGGGCATCAGCGGGCAGCGGCGCCTCACTCCGGCACACCGTGCCCGGGCCCCCTCGCCGGGCGTGCGTCCGGGCGTCAGAATGACCGTGCCGCGCGTCCGAGCAGCTCCGAGACCTGGCTCGCCTGCCTCGGGTGAGCCGGAACGGGGTCACGCTGGCTCCCAAGACGGCCTTCCGCGTGATCGAGAGGGCGATGACTGGCTCGGTCTTCCCCGTGTCGAGGATCTGGACTCTCAGCACCGTCGAGCCGCCGGCGGAGAACTCGAGCGTCGTCTCGCCGACCGTCTCCCGGATCCGCCCTCCGAGGAGCGTACCCACGAGGCTGCCGGCCTTCAGGTAGCGGTACACGAACGTTCCCAGGATGCCCAGAAAGACGACCGTGAAGATCGTGAGCGGATCCGGCATCGCACGTTCCCCTTCGGGCGTGCGTCCGCCCAGGCGCCGCGACTCTACCGCGAAAGCTCTCACGGAACCCGCGGACCTTCCGCGGTGGCGGGCGCGCTGGTCCTCTGGAGCTGGCTGGCCACCCGCTCCATCTCGCGCATCGCCCGCAGGTGGTTCTGTCCGGCAAGCTTGAGAAGGTCTGCCTCGCTCCAGCCCCGCCGAAGCAGCTCGGCGAAGAGGACCGGGTAGGTGGTCACATCCTGAAGCCCGTTGACCATGGAGACGGAGCCGTCGTCAAAGAAGTCGGCGCCGATGCCGACGTGGTCCACGCCCGCGACCGCCCGGATGTGGTCGACGGCGTCGGCGACGCTGGCCATCGAGCCGCCCGGCTGCGGATGCGCCTTCTCCCACTGGACGAGCTCCTTGTCGACCTCGACCTCGGTCCGGACCCGCTGCCGGATGGCTCGCCGCGCCTCCTTCTTCTTCCTCAGCCACTCCTCGCTGGGAACCGCGAACTCGCGAATGAAGCTCACGTGAATCACCCCCCCGTTGCGTGCCACGAGCCGGAGCACGTCGTCGGGCACGTTGCGCGGGTGGGGCACGACGGCAAAGGCGTTGGAATGTGAGGAGATGACCGGCGCCTTCGACAGCCGGAGCACGTCGAGCATCACGTCCGGACTGACGTGCGCGATGTCCACGAACATGCCCAGCCGGTTGAGCTCTCCGACCAGCAGCTCCCCGTGCTTGGTGAGGCCATCATGGAGGGGCGCGTCGGTCGCCGCGTCCGCGAACTCGTCGTTTCTCCAGTGGGTGAGGGTCAGGTAGCGGGCCCCGAGCCGGTGGAAGATCCGCAGCACGGCCGGCGAGCTCTCGATCATGTGGCCGCCCTCGACGCCGAGCAGCGAGGCGATCCGGCCGGCGCGGGTGATCCGGACGATGTCGTCCGCGCTCCGGGCGAGCTCCAGCTCGGGTCGGCCCTCGATGGTTCGCAGAGCGACGTCGAAGACCCGGAGCGCCTCGTGGAGCGCGGTGCGGGTCAGCCGGGTGTCCGACTCGACGAAGATGCTCCAGTACTGGGCACCGACCCGGCCCTCGCGGAGGCGCGGGATGTCGGCGGGTAGGTCGGGCTGGCGCTTGCCCAGGTCCACCTTGGTGAGGTCCCCTCCGGTCTTCTCCAGCAGCGCGTAGGGCAGGTCGTTGTGCGTGTCGATCAGCGGCGCGCGCTGGAGGATGGACCGCGCCCGGTCGAGCAGGCGCGGGTCGGGCGCGGCGGGGGTCGTGCCTGCGGCCGGAGCTGCGCCGAGGAGCGCGAGGGCAAGCGTGGTCGGCCAGAGCATCGGGCGACGATGCCATGTCCTGCGGCCGTCGACGCATGGGACCAGAGGGCCACGCGCGCCGCTCACCGGGCGCCCGCGGTCCACACCCATTCCTTCGAGGCGGGCTTGCCCTGCCGTGTCCCCTCGATGCGGGCGTGCAGGGAGGGGCCCTCGCGCCAGTAGAGGATGCGGCGAGGGAAGTCGTGCGCCGGGTTCTCGAAGGCGATGCAGCTCGGGCCGTGGGCGACGCGCCGGAAGTCGGTGCCCGGGCGGCCCTGGGGCATCGCCCGGTAGACGAGGCCGTCGCCGTCTTGCTCGATGCGCAAGAACTCGAACCCGGTGGCCTTCCCACCGGACGTGTCGCGGTGCATGGCGAGCATCAGGCCGCCGGCTGGCGTGAGCCACACCTCCTCGTTCAGTGTCCCCCGGTCGTCTCCGGACCAGCTGCCCACGAGCCAGTCGAGCTGGGCCAGCCCGGGAGAGCCAGGCCCGATAGCGGGACACTCGGGAACCGCGGAGAGCAGCAGCAGCGCGAGCAGGGTCATTGGATTCGCTCGGGGTCAGGGGGTGGCGGCGGAGCGTGCTCCGGGCCCTCGGGCTTCGTCTTGGACGGACCCGACACCGAGCAGCTCCCGGAGCCGGCCTGGCGCCACGAACGCCCGCGCCAGCGGTCCGAGCGCCTCGAGCAGAGCGGCGGGGGGAAGCCCGGCAACGCGTCGAAACTCCCGGGTGAGGTGCGGCTGGTCGACGTACTCCAGCTCGGCGGCCAGCTGCGCCCAGCTGTCCTCGGCGTGATGAAGGAGCAGTGCCGCCTGCACCCGCAGCACGGCGGCAAGGGTGCGCGGGGGCAGGCCCACCTCGCGGAGGAAGGCCCGCTCGAGCCTGCGCTCCGCGGCTCCGCTCGCCGCACAGAGCGCGCGGACCGCAATCCTCCCCCGTGCCCGCCGGAGCGCCCCGACAGCCTCGTCGACTGGCCGCGCGGATCCGGCGGCTTGCAGACGGTGGCGGAGGAAGGCTTCGAGCGTGGTGCAGCGCTCGGCATCGCCGGTGGCGTCCTCGAGCCGGGCGGCGAGGGTGCGACCCGCCCGCCCGAGCAGCTCCTCGAGTGAGCCCCAGCCGTCGGTCAGGCGGTGGGCGTCGTCGTGGAGCAGCCGTCCGAGCGCCGCCGGTCGGAGCCGGACCGCCACGGTGCGGAAGGCGGACCCGGGGGACACACGCAGCGCCCGGCTGCGCTGGCCGACGACCAGCGCGCGCGGCTGCAGCCGGAGCGACGTGCCGTCGTCCCCGGCGTGCATTGCCCCCCCGAGCTGCACCACCAGCTCCGGGCAGCCGTCGGGGACGATCCGCTCCGTTCCGCCGCCAGACCCCTCGGCGAACCAGAGGCACTCGACGGCCCACCGCAGATCGGCGGGTGGAGGCACCTCGCGGTAGCGGAGCGCGCCCAAGGAGCAGGGGACGCTACTCCGGCCGTCGGCGGCGGTCCCAGGTCACGGACGCCCCCGCGCTCAGCCTCGGCGACCGAGCGCCTGGAGGTCCCTCATCTCCAGCACGTGCGTCGGAGGGCGCTCCCGCGCGGCGCGGATCATCGCCCGCCCCAGCTCCTCGGTGGAGATCACCATCGAGGGCGCGATCGCCTGGACGACCGGAGCGATGGGTCCGAACACGCTGTAGGCGAGGCGCGTCCAGCGCGTCTTCGAGACCTCGCCATGCACCGGACGCAGCATCGCCAGCCGGACCATGTACGCGGCCGGGAAGAGCCCCCGGAGCGCCGCCTCGGTCCGCCCCTTCACCTGTGCCCACATCGACTTGCCGCCGGTGCCGGCGCCCGAGACGTACACGAAGGCCATGTCCGGATTGATCCGCGCCAGCAGGCGCCCCCAGCCGAGCGCCAGGTCGTAGGTGAGCCGAGTGTACTCGGCCTCGCTCATCCCCGCGGAGGAGACGCCGAGGCAGAAGAAGCACGCGTCGTACCCCTGCAGATCGGCCTCCGGAACGGAGGTGTCGAACAGATCCGGGCGGACCAGCTCTCGTAGCTTGGGGTCGCTTCGACCGCTGGGGGTGCGACCGATCGCCAGCACCGATTCGACCCCCGCGTCCCGCAGGCACGCGCCGAGAACGGCCTGGCCCACCATTCCCGTCGCTCCGAAGAGGATGACCTTCATTCCCGCCATTCGCCTCCGCCCATGCGCCAGGCCACAGTCAAGCGCGGAACGGGAGCGGGAACCAGCGGGGGAAGGCGGCGCCGGACGCGCCCAGAAAGGCGGTCAGCCGTCGAGCAGGGTTCCGATGGCGATCTCGGCGTCCCGGAGAGGCTCGGCGCTGCGGCGGACCCGCGCCAGGAGCAGCGCGCCCTCGATGAGGCAGAGCACCGTCCGGGCCAGCCGCTCGGGCGCGGCGATGCGGGGCCGCTCCTGCCGGATGCGGTCCGCCAGCACCTCCGTCCACCGCTCGAACACCTCGGCGCAGGCCGCCGAGAGCGCCGGGGCGTCGTCGGAGGCCTCGAGCGCGGTGGTGGCCACCGGGCACCCCAGGGCGAACTCGGAGGCCTCGAGCTGCCGGGCGAACATCCGGGCCACCGACTGCAGCCCGCTCCGCACGTCGGGCTTGCCGTCCAGCTTGGTCTGGAGCGCCACCCCGAGGTGCTCGCCCAGGCGCCGCACCGCCTCCGCCGCCATCTGCTCCTTTCCCTCGGGGAAGTGGAAGTAGAGCGAGCCGCGGGGGGCGCCGGCCTCGGTCAACACCTGGGCCAGCCCGGTGGCGTGGTAGCCCTGCCGCGCCAGCAGCCGCGCCGTGACCTCCACCATGCGTTCCCGGGTGTCCAACGTGGGTGCCTCCTTGACCTCAGTAGACCGGTCGGTCTAGTAACTGGACCGACTGGTCTACTGATAGCACGGAGGTGCCCGGTGCGTCCCATCTGGTTGGTCTTCGAGGCGGCGGACGGACGCCCGCTCGCGGCGACGGTCCTCGAGCCACCCCGGGTGGAGGCGGCGGTGGTGATCGCCAGCGCCACCGGCGTGCCCCGCAAGATCTACGACGGCATCGCCGGATGCCTCGCCGGGGCGGGCATGGCGGTCCTCACCTTCGACTACCGGGGCATCGGCGGGTCGCGCCGGTCGCGCTCGCTCCGCGAGGAGGACGCCCGGATGCAGGACTGGGGGCGACTGGATCTGGAGGGAGCGCTGGGGTGGATGCGCCAGGCCTACCCCGGCGCTCCGCTGCTGGTGCTCGGCCACAGCGCGGGCGGCCAGCTCATCGGGCTCGCTCCCTCCGCGCGCCACCTCGCGGGCGCGGCGCTCATCGGCTCGCAGCTCGGCTGGGCAGGCCACTGGCCGTGGCCGGCGCGGGTGGCGATGTGGAGCATGTGGCACGCGCTGATCCCCGGCCTCACCGCCGCCAGGGGCTACCTTCCGATGAAGTCGCTCGGACAGGGCGAGGACCTACCGGCGGGGGTCGCCCGGGAGTGGGCCGCGTGGGGACGACGGCGCAACTACCTCTTCGACGTCCTGGGCTTCCAGGTACGCGCGGACTACGCCGCCCTCCGGTTCCCGGTCCGGGCGCTCCACATCTCCGACGACCTGTACGCTCCCCGGAGCGGGGTGGAGGCGCTGGTGTCGTTCTACGGAGGCCGCCGGGAGGTTCGCACGGTCACCCCGGCCGAGGCGGGCGCGGGACGGATCGGCCACTTCGGCTGGGTCCGGCCCCGGTTCGAGCAGGCCATCTGGGCGCCGATACGCGACTGGTTCCGGAGCCGGATCCAGCCCTCGCCGCTGCGGCGCGTGGGCTAGGTCAGGGCGGCCGCAGTCGAGGTCCGGGTCAGGGTGAGTCAGGTGGGCTGCAGTCGGCGAGGTCAGGGCGGCCGCAGTCGGCGAGGTCAGGGCGGCCGCAGTCGAGGTCCGGGTCAGGGTGAGTCAGGTGGGCTGCAGTCGGCGAGGTCAGGGCGGCCGCAGTCGGCGAGGTCAGGGCGGCCGCAGTCGAGGTCCGGGTCAGGGTGAGTCAGGTGGGCTGCAGTCGGCGATTCCCTACCGGCTCCTTTCGGCCCATCACCCGCGCTGGAAGCGGTTCTGCATCACCAGCGCGGTGCGGGTGCGCGCCACCCCGGGCAGCGCGGCCACCGCCGCCCGCACCCGGTCGATGCCGGCGATGTCGTGTGCCTGCACCTGGAGGATGAGGTCCAGCTCGCCACTCACCGAATCGCAGACCCGCACCTCGGGGAGCGACTGAAGCGTTGCGGCGAGCGTGTCGTGGTTCGCGCCGCTCGCCGAGACCAGGAGGTACGCCTGCACGTCGGTGCCCCGGTTTCCGCGCCGGATGGTGTACCCAGCGATGTGGCCCATCCGTTCCAGCCGCTCGATGCGCTCCTGGATCGCGCTGCGCGAGCGTCCCACCCGTCGCGCGAGCCGGGCGTGCGACATCCGTCCATCCATCTCCAGCAGGGCGAGGAGCTGGAGATCCAGCGGGTCGAGCGCGCGAGGGTGGTAGGTCTCCGGCAGCGGCATCGGCGTCCCTCGAGTCTAACGCGCGGGCCCCGCTCCGCTTTCCGCTGCCCCGGCGCCCGGCACATCGCCGGTGCGCGGACGAATCCGCGCAACAGCGGTGCGGCTCATCCGGTCCAGTGGGGTGAGGGGAGCGGTGAGGCACCCGGGCCCTGTCGTGCGCCGGGAGGCTCCGCGGTCGCAGGTCGGCGGCCGCAGAACCTCCCGGCGCGCGCTGCGGTCTACAGGGCGGAGAAGGGCGCGCCCTGCGAGACGTAGATCAGGTCGTACTCGGTGCTCCAGGTCTTGCCGCCGTCGGTCGTTCCCTGGCTGAACTGACGGACGCGGCGCCCGGGGAGCGGAGTGAAGGTGAGCTGCCGCCGGTAGGGCTTGCCGTCCGCCTGCGGCTGGTCCGAGTGGTAGACCATCGCCCCATTCTCCAGCTGGCCGGTGAAGAAGATCGGGGTGGCGCTGGAGTCCACCCACGACTGCTCCCAGCGCTTGCGCGCCGGGTTCCAGGTGTTCCAGCTCTTGCCCTCGCCGGTGCCCTTCCAGTTCTCCAGCACCACACAGTCCCCCAGGATGCGCTCGATGCGGCTCTGGCCCACCCGGTTCCCGCTCCGGTCGTAGACGTCCCAGCTCCCCACCCAGAAGTCGAGCTGTCGCCACGGCGAGCCGGGCTGCGCGCAGGGGGCCGACAGCGCGGCGAACTTCGCCGCCAGCTCCTGGAAGCGCGCATCGGCTGCCACCGCCGGGTCCGCATCCACCGCCGGGAGCCCCGGGGGCGGGCCGAACTCCTGCTCCACCAGCGGCTTCAGCAGGGCGAGCGCCGCGTCCTTCTCGCCGAGGTGGGCGTGGGCCAGCGCGCGCTGGTGCTGCATCAGGGGTGGGTAGAACCCGAGCTGCTCCGCCTTCAGCAGGGCAGGGAGCGCTTCGCGGGCCCGACCTGCCTCTCGCAGCGAGCGCCCCAGCCGTGCCCAGCTCGAGGCCTGCTCCGGATGCGCCTGCACCACCGCCCGGTACAGCTCGGCGGCGCGGTTCCAGTCCTGGTCGGCGAAGGCCTTGTTCGCTGCTGGCAGCGGGTCCGCAGGCGGGTTGGCGAGCACGGCGACGAAGAGCACGACAGCGAGCATGCGAGACGCCCCTCCTCGGGCGGCAGGGGAGCGGCCCATCGCCGACATCGCCCTGGAAACCGGCTTCACCGACCAGAGTCATCTCACCCGCGTGTTCCGCCGGACCCTCGGCGAGACGCCGGCGGTGTTCCGGGCCAAGTTCCGCCGTGGCTGAGCGCGGTCACGCTGCCGACAGGGTCGGCCCGCCCGGGAGCTGGCGGGTGGTTCCCACCGCGCGCAGCGCCTCTGCCAGAAGCGTCACCCGCTCCGGGCACGGCCGGTAGACGGTCCAGCGGCCGCGGCGCTCGGTCTCCACCAGGTTCGCCTCCTTCAGGATGCGCAGGTGGTGCGACACCAGCGCATGGGGCAGTCCGACCAGCAGCTCGAGGTCCGAGAGGCAGAGCCCTCGCTCGCCCGAGCGCACAGGGCCGGTGCGCGGCCCCTCCCACCCGAGCAGCAGCTCCAGCATGCGCAACCGGGTGGGCTCGGCCACCGCCTTCAACGCGCTCAAGAGTTCGTTTGCGCTCATGTCACTGCTCCGGCCAACAGTAGAACGCGGGACCCGGAAAGCGATTTCCTCCGGGTCCCGAGTCCCGGGGTCACTTCAATCCAGGGAACGGCTTGGTGAAGAAACAGATTCCCTGGTCCGGGTCGCCGGTGAGGAAGGTGGTCACCCAGTCCTCCTTCACGCAGGCCACCGCGTAGTCGGGGTTGAGGCCGGAGGGGAAGATGCCCGCGGCGGGATCCCCGAACGGGTCGCAGAGCGCGTCGTCCTCGCAGGGGCCGATGAAGCCGATAGGCGAGGGGGTCAGGCCCTGCATCTTGTACGTCCCGGTGCAGGTGCCGAAGGTGATGTCTGCATCGCCTTCGAAGGTGGAGCCCTGGTACCGCGCTCCGTCGAGGAAGCGGAGGTTCTTCGGGTGGTAGACGAGGTTGGTCAGCCCCAGCCCCAGCACGTCGGTGTCCGACGTCATGGGGGTCATGTCGGAGATGGTGCAGATGTCGTCCGCATCCGGCACCTCGGACAGCGTCCCGTGTCCGAGAACCGGGCTGTTCGGCCCGCCGTCGTCCGGGTAGGGCATGCTGTCGGACTTCACGTAGATCTCGCGGTCGCTGAACCCGTCGAACCGCCAGTTGTCGGCGTAGATGGCCGGCAGGACGTTCTCGCACCCTGCCGGCGGGGTGCCCTGCAGGGTGAACTTGATGGTGTAGCCCTGCAGCGGCGGCCGCTGGATGAGGCACGGGGCAGGGGCGGCGGTGGGGCAGGCGGTGAGCACCACCGCGGCGAGGACGGAGAAGAGGACGGCGTGCAGGCCTGAGGTTCGGGAGTGCATGGGCATCCTCTAGAAGGTGAACCGAATGCTGAACCGGAAGCTGCGAACCGGCTGGTAGTTGGTCGGCTTGCCCCAGTTGACGTTGGTGTTGACGAACCCGGTGTTCTGGAAGGGGTCCGGCAGGACGACCTGGGCCGCCGCGCCCTGGACGTACCTCGGCCTCGGGAGCGAGCCGTTCGCGGCCTGGATGCTCTCCACGTTCCCCGCCGCGCGGTTCTGGTCGAAGGTCAGGTTCGGGTCGTAGCCGGGGAGGATCCGGACGATCTCCCCGTTGGGGGCGGGAACGCTCCCGTTCCGGGCTCCGATCACCGGGCCGACGTTGTCGAAGGTGTAGTTGTTGTCCACGGTGATCGGCCGCTGCGAGTTGAAGATGTTGAAGCCCTCGACGCTGGCGCTGAGCGTGCTGTCCTTCGAGAAGCGGAAGTTGAAGGACAGCCGGGCGTCGAGGCTGGTGACCCACGGCAGCCGCCCCCCGCGCCGCGCTCGAGGATGTAAGCCTGTCCCGGCCCGTAGGTGACCTGGGCGCCCAGGTAGTTGATCGGCGGCCCCGAGTTGGCGTTGAAGGAGCCGCCGGCGGTGATGCTGAAGGTGGGAACGATCACGAACTCCTTCGCCAGGTACACCTTGATGTTGTGGGTGACGTCCGCTGCCAGGTTCCCGTCCTGGTTCAGGAGCAGGCTCTTGAGGTCGAAGGTGGAGTTGAGGTTCGGGTCGAGCTGACCGTCCTCGGGGCGATAGAGGCCGTCGTAGTTCCCGGTCAGCCGCGACCAGGTGTAGCTGACCTGCGCCATCCACAGATCGGCGAAGCTCTTGATGAAGCTGAGCGTCACCGCGTGGTAGGTGCGCTTGGCCTTGGGGAAGGTGTCGGCGATGCCCTCACCGGGGTTGCCGATGAAGTACGTGTTGGCCTCGTCGTTGGACATGTCCTCCACAGTCCGGACCAGGTTCCGGTAGGTGTAGTTCAGCCCCACCCGCGCGTTGGCCAGGACCTCGTACTCGGCCCCGGCGACCACCTCGTCGTTGGCCGCGGACTTGAGATCGGGATCCACCGGGACCTGGTCCGCCGCGCCCTGTCGCCACTTGCGGTTGGGGCGGACGCCCGAGGTGAGGCGCTTGGCGGCGTCGCAGCGGGCGAGCCCGCCGATGCCCACCGGATCGCAGTCGGTGTTGGAGTAGCCGTAGATCTGCGGCTCGACGCTCAGCTCGCGGTCGGCGATGTCCAGAGGGATGTTCTCGTAGTACCGCCCGTAGTTGGCGTAGATCTTCGAACGGCCCTGCTGCGTCGGGTCCCACACCACGCCGATGCGGGGCGAGAACTGATCCTTCAGCGCGATGCGGGTGACGCCGTCCTCGCCCGAGAGCGCCAGGGTGTCGTAGCGGAGGCCGACGTTCAGGGTGACCTTGTCCAGGATGCTCCAGCTGTCCTGGACGAAGAAGCCGAAGATGGTGGACTTGCTCTTGGCAGTGATGCTGTCGAGGGTCACCGCCTGGTCGGGCGCAGTGAGGGTGCCGTAGCGGCGGGCCTCGTTGATCGCCGGGAGTCCGTCCGGGGTGCTGTTGCCCTGGAGGTATTGCCAGGCGGCCTTTCCAGTATAGGCCTTGGTGTGCTCGTAGTAGGAGATGGCCCCCTCCACCCCGCCCTTGACCACGTGGTGTCCGAGGCCGTTGAGCAGCAAGGTCACCACGCCCTTGGCCTGGTAGCTGTCCAGCTTCAGCCGCTCGATGAACCCCGGACCCCCGACGACGTACCCGAGGAAGCCGCACTCGGTGTTGGCGAAGGGCCCGGAGCAGGCCTGCCTCACCGCACTGGGAACGTCCGGCTCAAGCGCGGCGATGTTCTGCAGATCGGCGGTGCTGGTGATGTAGAAAGGAGTGCCGGCGAGCTTCCCGTCCTGCCCGGTGTTGAACTCGCTGCCGTCGGCCGGGAGCCCCTCGTCGAGCTGGTGGTGCCAGCCGAAGCGCAGGTCGAGCAGGAGCCGCTTGTCGAGGAAGGAGCTGTTGAGCTCGGCGTTGACGTTGAGCGAGTCGTCCTTGGTCTTGAGGTTGAAGACGTTGAACCCGGATCCGGCATAGGTACCGGGGTTGGTGGGGGCTCGCGCCTGGAGGGTGCCCGGAATGCGGATGGGGTAGGCCCCGTCGCCGCCGCCGGTGGTCGGCGTGCCGGTCACCGAGACGCTCAGGCGGTGATCGCTGCTGATGAGGTAGGTGAGCTTGCCGATGAAGTTGATGGTCTTCTCGGTGCCGAAGCGTCGGGTCTCTCCTCCCGGGATGGGGTCGTAGATTGGCTGTCCGGTCACGGGGTCGTTGATGAAGTTCCCCGAGCCGTCCACCTGCGCCTTCTGGTACGTGCGAGTATAGGAGTAGCGCTGGGACGCGTACTGGACGCCGGCGAAGAACCAGAGCTTGTCCTTCAAGATGTAGCCGCCGAGCGTGGCCCCGAAGTCGTAGATCTGGTCCAGGTCGCGGCCGGTGACGATGGCGGGCGTGCCGCCTTGGATGGTGAGCGGGCCTGGCGCTCCGGTGAGGCCTCCCGGCGTCCAGGTGCCGAAGACCGACCCGTGGAACTCGTTCCCGCCGGACTTGGTGGTGGCGCTCAGCGCTCCGCCGAGCGTCCGGCCGTACTCGGGCATGTAGCCGCCGGTGATGATGTTCACCTCGTCGATGAACTCCACCGTCAGAGGCGAGCCGTTCACGCCGTACGCCGGGTCGTTCACCGCCAGGCCGTCGATGAGGTAGCTGTTCTCCGGGCTCTGCGACCCGCTGATCGCCACCCCGTAGACGTCGTTCGCCGCGTTGGGTGCGGTGGATGCCAGCGAGTCGAACGAGCGATTCGCGCCGCCGAGCCCGTTGGGCCGCGACACCGCCAGGTTGCGCACGAAGTCGCTGTTCACCGTGGTGCCCACGGTGCTCGAGCCCACGTCAACCACGGGCGGCGTCCCGACCACGGTCACCGTCTCCACCCCGGCCACCTCCGGCAACAGCTCGACGTTCAGACGGAGCGTCCGGTCCGCGGCGACGTCGATGCCGGTGCGGCTGTAGGGCCGGTAGGTCTCCTTTTCGAAGCGCAGGGTGTACGTCCCGGGCGGCAGCTGCGGTACGCGGTAGAGACCGGAGGCGTCGGTGACCACCACCTGCTCGCCCTGCAACGAGGGCGAGGTGGCAGTGACCACCACGTCGGGCACCGGTGCGCGGGTGGAGGCATCGACGACGTTCCCGGTGAGCACCGAGATGCTCCCCTGGGCCAGCGCCGCCGGGCAACAGAACAGTGCGCCGGCAACGAGCAGGGCAGGGAGGCGCTCGGCCCGGCCGATGCTCGCGACGCGGCGACGGAGCGTGATTCGTTCCAAGTTGGCACCCCTCCTCGGACTGCGTGGTACGTCGGAGGATGAGGTGCGCGGGGGCGCCGGGTCAGGATTGCGCCTGAACCAGCTGCTGCTGTGGTCCGTATGTACCAGGCGCTTCGCGGGCGACCCACTGCGGTTCGCCGGATGCTGCAGCGAGGCGGCGTGGGCGTGCGGCGAAGGACGGCAACTTCGGGTCAACGCCCATTGTCACAGTCGTCGAGGGGGTTGTACCAAGAGAACGACAGGCGCATGTCACTCAACGCTGCTCCGCAACTGCTGTCGGAGATCGCCGCACTTGCCGTCCGCGCGCACGACCGCGCCGAGTTCCGCTCCGGAACACTCGCCCTGCTTCAGGGGGTCATTCCCTTCGAGGTCGCCTTCGTCCAGAGCGGCGCCTCCAGCGCCGGTCCCGAGCCGGTCAGCTGGGGACTGCCCCCGCTCGCCGGGCGGCTCCTCGCCCGGAGGTCGGACACCGTCTGGAGTGAGCTGGCGGGCATTCGCGCCGCCGCGCTCGGGCTCGGCGGCGTGGTGGAGGCCTCGGGCCTGGTGAGCGCGGACTCGGAGCTCAGCCGGCTGCTGCGCGCCGAGCGCCCGGTCCGTCACCTCTGTCTCGCCGCGCTCGAGGAGGGCCGGACCGCCCTGGTCCTCGGGCGCTCCAGCGAGCCGTTCACCCGGCGCGAGCTGGATCTGGTCCGGCTGTCATTGCCCGTGGTCGGGCTCGGGGACCGGCGGGCCAGCGAGGTCCAGGAGGCGCTGGGGGCCCGGCTCACCCCGCGCGAGCAGGAGATCTTCGACTACGTCAGCCGCGGCTACAACAACCGGGAGATTGCCTCGGCGCTGGGCACCTCGCACTTCACGGTGCGCAACCAGCTCTGCCGTCTGTTCCGGAAGGTGAACGTGAGCGGCCGCTCCGAGCTGGTGGGGCTGGCGGCCATGGCCACCCGGCGCGTGCGTACCGCGTAGGTCCCGCCCACGACGCGAAACGACCCCGCAGCCTGGAGCCGGAGCCGGCTCCGGCGCGGGGCCCTCGCGCTCAGCGCATCACACCCCCGAGCCCCCGAGGGCGGCGGCCACCGGCGCAGTCCACGGGTCCTTCTTGCAGCCTTGGTCGAAGGTGCTGAAGATCCCCGAGCTGAACGGCTGCTTGAACGGATCGCAGTCCGCGTCGCTCTCGCAGCTGACCGCTGGCGACAGCGCCTGCACCGTGTACTCGGCGGTGCACGCCCCGGAGGTCAGGGTCACGTCGGCCTTGAACCCCGCGTTCTGGTACGCCGCGCTCCCCAGCGACTCCATGTTCCGTGTGGCGTAGGACAGGGTGCCGTTGGTCATCGTTCCGGTGAGCACCGAGGTGCTGGCCTGCGCCAGCGCCACGGCAGGCACGAGCGCCAAGAGCAGCCCTCCTCACGACGGGTGAGGAAGGGAACTGTCGGGCGCGCGAGGGGGACCGGGTCCGGATTGCAGCTGAACCACGGCGGCGATGGTGGGAACGCACCATCCCGCGCCCACGGTTCGCTGCACGCAGCCCTACGAAGGCCTGGCTGACTGCGGCCGCCTTGACCCCGCCGACTGCAGCCCGCCTGACGTCACCCTGACGCGGACCTCGACTGCGGCCGCCCTGACCTAGAGCGGCACCTGGACCGAGGAGATGCCCCAGATGTCGTGCGCGTACTGGTGGATGCTCCGGTCCGAGCTGAAGCGGCCCACCCGGGCGACGTTGAGCAGCGCCTTCCTGGACCAGCCTTCCGGATCTCCGGCATAGGCCCGCGCGACCTCGCCCTGCGCATCGGAGTAGGCGCGGAAGTCGGCCAGGACCAGATACCGGTCCTCGGTGAGCAGCGCGTCCACCAGCGGGTGGAAGAGACCGGGGTCCTCGGGCGAGAAGAAGCCGGAGCGGATGAGGTCCAGCACAGCCTTCAGCTCGGGGTCATGGGCCACGACCTCCGCGGGGCGATACCCGCGCCGGAGCGTCTCCGCGACCTGCTCGGCGGTGAGCCCAAAGAGGAAGAAGTTCTCGGGACCCACCGCCTCCCGGATCTCGATGTTGGCCCCGTCGAGCGTGCCGAGGGTGAGCGCGCCGTTGAGGGCGAACTTCATGTTCCCGGTGCCCGAGGCCTCCTTGCCGGCGGTGGAGATCTGCTCCGAGACGTCGGCGGCGGGGATGATCCGCTCCGCAAGGCTCACCCGGTAGTTGGGGAGGAAGACCACCTGGATGCCGGTGCGGCCCGAGTCGGCGTTCACCACCTCGGCGATGCCGTTGATCAGCCGGATGATGAGCTTGGCCAGCACGTACCCCGGCGCAGCCTTGGCCCCGAAGAGGAACACCCGGGGGTGGATGACCGCCGAGGGGTTCTCGCGGGCGCGCATCCACAGCGCCACGATGTGCAGCGCGTTCAGGAGCTGCCGCTTGTACTCGTGCAGCCGCTTCACCTGGACGTCGAAGATGGCCGTGGGGTCCAGGTTGAGCCAGAGCGTGTCCCGGACGTGATCCACCAGCCGCTGCTTGTTGGCCTGCTTCACCCCGCGGAAGTCCTGGAGGAACGCGCCGTCGTTCACCAGGGGCTCGAGCCGGTGGAGCTGCTCCAGCTCGCGCACCCAGCCCTCCCCCAGCCGCGAGGTGAGCAGCGCTGCCAGGCCGGGGTTGCAGAGCAGGAGCCAGCGCCGCGGGGTCACCCCGTTGGTCTTGTTGTTGAAGCGCTGGGGGAAGAAATCGGCGAAGTCGGGGAGCACGTCGCGCTTGAGCAGCTCGGTGTGCAGCTCGGCCACCCCGTTCACGCTGTGGCTGCCCACCACGGCCAGGTGGGCCATGCGGACCTTCTTCTCCGGCCCCTCCTCGATCAGCGACATCCGCCGCAGCCGCTCGGCGTCGAAGGGGTGCTGGATCTGCACCTGCCGGAGGAAGCGCTGGTTGACCTCGTAGATGATCTCCAGATGGCGGGGGAGGAGGCGCTCGAAGAAGCTCACCGGCCACATCTCCAGCGCCTCGGCGAGCAGCGTGTGGTTGGTGTAACCGAACGTGGCGACGGTCAGCTCCCATGCCTCGTCCCAGGGCACGTGCTTCTCGTCGACCATCAGCCGCATCAGCTCGGCGATGGCCACCGCGGGGTGGGTGTCGTTGAGCTGGATGGCGACCTTGTCCGGGAAGGCGCGGAAGTCCTCGTGGCGGCGCAGGTAGCGGCGGACGATGTCCGCCAGGCTGCAGGCGACGAAGAAGTACTCCTGCCGCAGCCGCAGCTCCTTGCCGGCCTGGTTCTGGTCGTTGGGGTAGAGGACCTTGCTGATGACCTCGGACTCGTTCTTCTCCACCACGCTGCGCTCGTAGTCGCCGTCGTTGAAGAGCCGGAGGTCGAACTCCTCGGATGCCCGGGCTTGCCAGAGCCGGAGCGTGTTGACCGTGGTCACCCCGTAGCCTGCGACCGGCATGTCGTAGGGGACGCCGAGCACCGTCTTCCCCCCGACCCAGCGGCAGGCCGGGGTGCCGTTCCGGCCCGAGCCGTGCTCCACCGAGCCGTAGAAGCGCACCGGGACCGTCTTCTCCGGACGGACGATCTCCCAGGGGTTACCGAACCTGAGCCACTCGTCGGCGCGCTCCACCTGGTGGCCGCCGATGACGTCCTGGCGGAAGATGCCGAACTCGTAGCGGATGCCGTACCCCATCCCCGGGTAGCCGTGGGTGGCCATCGAGTCGAGGAAGCAGGCCGCGAGCCGGCCGAGGCCGCCGTTGCCCAGGCCGGCGTCGGGCTCGAGGTCGATGAGCCCGTCGAGGTCCACCCCCGCGCCGCGCAGCCCCTCCCGCGCCGCGTCGAGCAGGCCGGTGGCGATCAGGTTGTTCCCCAGCGTGCGCCCGAGCAGGTACTCGGCGGAGAGGTAATACGCGCGCTTCGGGTCCAGCGCCCGGTAGGTCCGCTTCGTCGCCACCCAGCGCTCGGCGAGCCGGTCCCGCACCGCCATGGCGACCGCCTGGAACTTGTCCCAGGGCGTCGCCCGGTCGGGACCCTGTCCGCGGGTGTACTGCACGTGGGCCAGGAACGAGCGCTGCAGCGCATGCGGGTCGGTGCGGAGGTGCGGCACCTCGGGCGTGGACGGAGGCACCTCGGGAACGAGTCGGACGGGGCTGTCGCTCATCTGCAGGCGGACTCTACCTGCTCGGCCCGGAGCGGTGGTTGCCCGACGCTGCCGGCACCCCGTGCTGCAGAGTGCCATGGCGCGCCATCGGCTCCGGAACGGTTACCGATTGGGCTATCCTTCCAGGCGGTCGCCCGACCCGAAGGCAGACCCGGCGTCGTCCTCCGGGGAGCCACTGCCACCGCATCTGTGCATGCTCAACCGGGGCGCCTGGGTGAGCCATGGTCATGCGAGACATCGTCGTCCTGGGTGTCGGGCTGGTCGTCGGACTGCTGCTGCTCGGCTGGCGGCGCGGCCGGCGCCTCCAGGCGCTGTTCGACTCGGTACGCGACGTGGACCTCACCGCGCTCGCCGGCTATCACCACGGCCGCCTCGAGGACCTCTCGCTCGCCGACCGGGCGGTCACCCAGAGGGACGGGGGAGTGGAGGTGACCGCGGCGGTCCTGAGCGCCCGGGAGAGCCGGGCGCTCTTCGGCACCGACCTCGCCCGGAGCGGCATCCAGCCGCTGTGGATCGAGGTGAAGAACGCCGAGGAGGTGCCGTACTGGCTGCTCGCGGCCGGGCTCGACGCCGACTACTTCTCCGCACGCGAGGCGGCGAACGTCCGGCACTCGCGGTTCGCCCGGTCCGCGAACCGTCAGATGGACGAGTTCTTCGACCAGGTGCAGTTCCGCAGCCCGGTGCTGCCCGGAACGAGGGTGGCGGGCTTCATCTTCACCAACCTGGACGAGGGCACCAAGCCGGTGGCGATCGACCTCGTGGCTCCCCGGCACGGGGCGGTCAAGAGCTTCACCTACTTCCTCCGGGTGCCGGGACTGAAGACCGACAGCAGCCGGCTCGACTTCGCCCGCCTCTACCAACCGGAGTCCATCGTGAAGCTGGAGACCGAGGCGGAGCTGCGCGCGGCGCTGGAGCGATTGCCGGGGTGGACCGCCAACGCCAAGGGGACCGCCCGGGGGGATCCGCTGAACCTCGTGCTGATCGGCAAGCAGGACGACCTGTTTCCGGCCTTCCTTCGCCGGGGGTGGCACCCGACCGAGGTGGTGTACCTGGGCTCGTCATGGAGAACGCTCAAGTCGTTCCTCCTCGGCTCCCGGTACCGCTACTCCCCGGTCAGTCCGCTCTACGCCCTGGGGCGGTTCCAGGACGTCGCCGGGCAGAAGGCGCGGCAGTCGATCCACCAGCGCAACCACATCCGACTCTGGCTCGCCCCAATGGAGTATCGGGGCAGGCCGGTGTGGCTGGGACAGATCAGCCGGGACATCGGCGTGCGCTGGACCCTCAAGACCTGGAGCCTCACCACGCACAAGATCGATCCCGACGTGGACGAGGCGCGGCTGGGTCTGATCCAGGACATGCTCTACTCCCAGGCGCTGGTGAAGTTCGGGTTCGTGAAGGGGCTCGATCCCGCACCCTCCGCCCGGCCGCACCGGAACCTCACCGGCGACCCCTACTTCACCGACGGGCTCCGCGCGGTGCTGCTCTTCGAGCGCCGGCCGGTCGCGCTGGGTGAGACCGAGGTCTTCGAGTGGGAGCGGCCGGGAACCACGGCGACCGATGCGCCGCCCGCCCCCGCAGAGACCCCCCCGCGCGCTGGGATGGCGGCGCCGATTCGGGGACCGGCCGGGGCCATCCCTGGAACGAGGACCTCATGCTGGCCCGCGCCACCGGCCGGGGTCAGTGGCCCGGACGGGTGACGGTGGCGAGGGACGGCGCGTCGAGGCTCGCGGCGATGGGCGCCACCGCCTCGCGGAAGCGGGCGAGGAGGGTGGGAGGCACCGGCTCGCTCCGCGGGAACTTCTGATTCAGCGGATTCACGAACGCGCCGTTGCGCTTCATCGCGAAGTGCAGATGTGGCCCGGTCGTCCGGCCGGTGTTCCCCGAGTAGCCGATGACCTGCTTCTGCGCCACCCGTGCGCCGCTGTGGACACCCGCTCCGTACGACGAGAGATGCAGGTAGCAGGTCTCGAAGCCGTTCCGGTGACGGACGCACACGCTGTTGCCGCCGGCGCCGGTGTTCCCGGCGAGGGTGACCGTGCCGTCGGCCACGGCCCACACCGGCGTGCCCACCGCGGCCGCGTAGTCCACGCCCTGGTGCGCCTTCAGGTACTCGAGCACCGGGTGGAAGCGCATCCCGAAGCGGCTGGTGACGTGGGCGAACTTGAGCGGTGACTTGAGGAACGCCTTGCGCGCGCTGGTCCCGTCCTCCTGGAAGTAGGACCACTCGCCGTCCGGGAGCTGCCAGCGGAAGACGCGCTTGGTGCCGACGCTCTCGCCCCGGTACTCGGCGGCGAGCACCTCGCCGTAGCGCAGGAGCCGACCGTTGCTCAGGACCTTCTCCACCAGGCAGCGGACCCGGTCGCCCTTGCGCACGTCCACGTAGAAATCGATGTCCCAGGCGAAGACGTCGGCCAGGGCCATGGCGATGGTCGGGTCCTCCTTCGCGGTGAGCGCGGCGTCGTACAGGGAGCTGGCGACCTCCAGCTCGACCCGCGAGACCTGGGTCTCGACCTCGACCGCGCGCTTGCTGGCCACGTACCGCTCGCCGTCGCGGCGGACCTGCCATTCGTCCACCGGGCTCTGGCGGTAGTCGAAGTGGTCCAGCTCGCCGTCGCGGAAGACCAGCCGCAGCTGGTCGCCCACCTGCGACTTCCGGAAGTCGAACACGCCCTGGAGCGCGCCCACCACCCGGTCGGTCTGTGCGGCATCGAGCCCGGCCGAGCGGAGCGCGGTGGCCAGCACCTGGTTCCGCTCGAGGCGGCGGTTCAGGATGCGGACGTTGGGACTGGACGGCGCGGCGGTGAGCAGCGCGGCGACGAGGGCCGGAGCGAGGACGGTCATCGGGGGTGTGAAGGGATAAGCCTACCAGGGTCCCGGCGCAGGCCAACCCGACATCTGCGCACCCGCAGAGGTGGCAAGGGGACCCCGGGGTGATGGCCGAAGGTCCTACGGAGCGGTCGTCGAGAGCGGCCTAACGTGCCCCTCCCCGGGGGTCGCACATGAAGAACATCGGAGCGTTCCTGCTGCAGAGGCTCGTCGCCGGGCTTCTGGTCGTCGCACCCGTCTATCTGTCCATCCTCCTGCTGCTGAAGGGGATGGGGTCCCTGGTGAAGCTGGTGCAACCGGTCGCCGCGCTCCTCCCGGACTGGCTGCCGGGTGAGCAGCTGGTCGCGCTGCTTTCCGTGCTCGTGCTCTGCCTGTTCGTGGGGCTCCTCCTGGCGACCCCGCCCGGACGGGCAGCGCGGGAGTGGGTGGAGCGCTCGGTGTTCGAGCGTCTCCCGGGCTACGGGCTCATCAAGAGTCTTGCCCAGCAGGTCGCGGGTCAGGGGCAGGACACCGCCTGGACCCCTGCCCTGGTGGAGATCGAGGACGCGCTGGTCCCGGGGTTCATCATCGAGGAGCTCGACGACGGTCGTTACACGGTCTTCGTCCCCTCGGTGCCCACGCCGCTGGCCGGTGCGGTCTACGTGGTGGATCGCGCCCGGGTGCACCCGACGGACGTCTCCTTCACCGAGGCCATCAAGGTGGTCACGCGCTGGGGCCACGGCGCCGGAGCGCTGGTCCAGGCGATGGAGCGAGCCCGCGACGGAAGGCTCGCTCCCGGCGCGCCGGGAGCCGCGGTGAGCACGGCGCCTCCCCGGGCTTCCTGAGCGGCGGCGATGCCGCCATCTCGTGCGTGATCCGACCGGAGAACCCCCGCCGGCCGCGCTAGAGTGAGGACGTGCGACTCGCGCCAGGCACCCGGCTGGGACCTTATGAGGTACTCGCCACACTGGGCTCCGGAGGCATGTCGGAGGTCTACCGGGCCCGGGACAGCCGGCTTCAGCGGGAGGTGGCGATCAAGGTGGTCGGGGAAGCCCTGGCGGGCGACACCGCGTTCCTGAACCGGCTCGAGCAGGAGGCGCGCCTCGCCGGGGGGCTCAACCACCCCAACATCGTCGCCGTGCACGACATCGGGGTGCACGAGGGTGCGCCGTACGTGGTGACCGAGCTGCTCCAGGGCGAGACGCTCCGGGAGCGGCTGCTGCGTGGGCCGGTGCCGCTGCTCCAGGCGCTGGACTGGGCGGGGCAGATCGCGCACGCGCTCGCCGCGGCGCACGCCCACGGGATCATCCATCGAGATCTAAAACCGGAGAACGTCTTCCTCACCCGCACCGGCCAGGTGAAGCTGCTGGACTTCGGCATCGCCAAGGCCACGCCGAGGGTGACCGAGGCGCGGGGGCTGCTGGACCCCACGATGAGCCCGGCGGGCTCCGCGACCCGCACCGGCGCGGTGCTGGGAACGCCCGGGTACATGTCCCCCGAGCAGGTACGGGGCGAGCAGGTGGACGCCCGGAGCGACGTCTTCGCCCTGGGCACCATCCTCCACGAGCTCCTCTCCGGTCAGCGGGCCTTCCGCACCGGGTCGATCGTGGAGAGCGGCTACGCCATCCTCCACGACGAACCGGCGCCTCTTCCTCCCTCAGTTCCCACCGGCGTGGCGCAGGTGGTCCAGCGCTGCCTCTCCAAGGACCCCGAGCAACGTTTCCAGTCGGCGCGGGACGTGGGCTTCAGTCTGGAGGCGCTGCGCGGCACCGGGGCGACCACGCCCGCCCAGCCACTCCCCCCTCTGAGTCGGGGTCGCGCCCGGGCGATTCGCCTCGCCAGATGGCTCGCTCCAGCGCTGCTCCTGGGGCTCGCCGCCTACGTCGCGGGCCGCGCGGCACGAAGCCCGGCGTCGCAACCGCGCATCCACCAGCTCACCTTCCACCGCGGCGCGGTGTTTTCGGCGCGCTTTGCGCCCGACGGCAAGACGGTCCACTTCAGCGCAGCCTGGAACGACGCCCTGCCCGAGCTGTTCACCACCAGCACCGACAGCCGGGTCTTCAGGAGCCTGGACGTGGGGAAGGCCGAGCTCCAGTCCGTTTCCCGCGGGGGCGAGCTCGCCGTGCTGCTGAACCCGTCGTATCCCCAGTCCTTCGGTCTCAGGGGGACGCTGGCCATCGTGCCGCAGCTGGGAGGCAGCCCCCGCGAGCTGGCCACCGACGTGTTCTCAGCGGACTGGGCGCCCGACGGGAAGGCACTGGCGGTGGTCCGCGGCGGAACCGAGGGTTCCGCGCTCGAGTTCCCGCTGGGGAACGTCGTCTTCCGGTCCACCGGGTTCGTGACCGATCCCCGGGTTGATGCGACCGGCGATCGGGTTGCCTTCCTGGACCACCCACGTCCCGGAGACAGCGCGGCCAGGGTGATGGTGGTGGCCAAGGACGGGCGGGCCGAGGAGTGGAGCCCGCTCTGCGACGATGGCTTCGGCGTCGCCTGGAGCCGCACGGGGGACGAGGTGCTCGCCGGGCTCGCCCAGCCGGGCGAGCTCGCCTCGCTGTGGGGCGCGCGGAAGGGGAAGCCACTGCGGCTGGTCTACCGGGGCACCGGGAATCTCATCATCGACGACGTCGACCACGACGGCCGGATGCTGGTGCGCGAGCGGGACTGGGGTCAGGAGCTGGTGTTCGTGCCGCCGGAGGGGCCCGCGCGCTCCATCGAGTGGCTCGACTGGGCCAGCGTGGGCGGCATCTCGGATGACGGCAAGAAGGTCCTCTCGTTCGAATCCGGGGTGGGCGCCTCCCCCAACGTCCTGTCCGTCCTCCGCAACCTCGACCAGCGTGCACCGGTCCAGCTGGGAGTGGGCCGCGGTCTCGCGCTCAGCCCGGACGGGAGCCGGGCCCTGGTGAGCCTCCGGGAGGAGCAGGGCGAGTTCCGCCTCCTCCCGACCGGGCCGGGCGAGCCACGGGATTTCGTCATCCCCGGATTGCAGCGGGTGTACACCGCGGGCTTCTTCCGCGACGGAAAGCGGGTGGCGCTCTACGGACGGCGGGGCGAGGACCTGAGCCGGGTCTTCGTCTTGAACTTGGAAAACGGCGACCTCCGGCCCATCTCGCCGCCGCTCCCTCCGGGCTTCATCGTCGCGGTGTCGCCAGATCAGAAGTGGGTCGCCGCCTCGGAAGCGGATGGAACGCCGACCCTCTACCCCGTAGAAGGCGGGCGGCCGGACCACCTGGTGGAGCTCGGGCCCAGGTTCCTGGTGGTCGGATGGTTGAAGGACCAGAGCCTGCTCGCCTTCGAGCGGAACGTGGTTCCGGCCCCGGTGGTGCGGTTCGATCCGAAGACCCGGCAGGTCACGCCGTGGCGGACGCTCGCGCCCCCGGACCTTTCCGGAGTTCCGAGATTGACGAAGGTGCTCGTGACCCCGGACGGGAAGACGTTCGCCTTCCACTTCCGGCGCCGGACCGACGTGCTCTACCTGATCGACCCCTGAGGCCCGATGGAGTGGCTGGCTGTCACCAGCCGGGAGGGCCGCCCGGATTGCCCATCGGCGTACCACCGCCACCGCCGCTTCCACCGCCCGGTGCAGGGGTGATGACCCCACCATCGGGGAGAGTCGTGTCCTGAGGTGTGGGGCGGACGGCGCTGTCGCCACCGCAGGCGACGACCAGCGCGCCGCCGCCGAGAACGAGGACCTGGAAGAGTCTACGCAGATGCATGAAGTGCCTCCACGGCCTCCGGGGAGGCCTGCCTCCCGAAGACACCCTGGCGGGAACGCGTTGCGAGTGATGCCGCTGGCTGCGCAGCTCGCTCCAGAGGTCGCGAAACTGGCACGCTGACGAGCGGTGAGCACCACCACCCGATTCCAGGGAATGCTCGGCCGGCTGTCGCGGCGCCGTGGGTTCCTCGCTCTCACCGTCGCGGTTCTCGGGCTGGGGCTCGGCGCCGCGCTCACCGTCCTCGAGATCGCCGACGCCCTCTTCTGGAGGCCGCTGCCGTACGCCGACACGGATCGGCTGGTCTTCGCCTGGCAGTCCGATGGCCCCGGAACGCGCTTGACGGTGACCGGTGCCGACTTCCTCACCTGGGAGACGGAGGGCGAGCCGTTCTCCTCGATGGCGGCGATCAGCGCCCGGGGCTTCAACCTCGCCGGCGAGGGCGAGCCCGAGCGCGTGGAGGGAGCGCTGGTCTCGGCGGACGCCTTCCAGGTGCTCGGGGCGCGACCGCTCCTCGGTCGGCTCGTCGACCCCGGGCCGCCGGGTCCGCGGGTGGCGGTGCTCTCCGAATCACTGTGGCGGCGCCGCTTCGGAGCCGACCCGGGGGTGCTCGGGCGCACGCTCACCCTCGACGGCGAGCCGGTGCAGGTGGTCGGGGTGGTCCCGGCAGCGTTCCGCTTCCCGGCGACGGCGCAGCTCTGGGTCTCGGCGCGGGGACGCGTCCCCGAGCACCCGACCTACCCCATCGACCCGGAGACCGACCGGTCGCGGCACTTCCTCACCGTCATCGCCCGTCTGCGTCCGAGCTGGTCCGCCGGAACCGCCGCAGCGGCGCTGTCCACGGTGCAGGCACGGCTCGCCCGCGCGTTCCCCGACGAGGAGGGAGAGGTCGGCGGCGCCACGCTCACCCCGTTCCGCGAGCAGCTCTTCGGAGCGGCCCGGCCCCAGGTCTCGGTGCTGCTCGCGGTGGCCGCGCTCCTCGCGGGGGTGGCCTGGGTGAACGCCGCCCATCTCTTTCTCATCCGTCGGACGCGCCGGGCGCACGAGCTCGCGGTGCGTCTGGCGCTGGGCGCGAGCCGTCGCTCGCTCTGGGTCCTCTTCCTCCGGGAGGCCGGGCTCATCGCCTTGCTGGCGGGCGCCCTCGCGCTGGGGCTGGCCGCCTGGGCCGCGCCGCTGCTCGTCGGAGCGAGTCCCCAGGCGACGGGAGTGCCGGTGCCGGGACTCTCGGGGCGGGTCCTCGGGCTGGCGGTGCTGCTGGTGGTCGCGACCGCGGTCTCGATGGCCGTGCTCGCCGGGCTCCAGCCGGTGCACACCACCGAGCAGATCCAGGAGGGCGGACGCACCGGCACCGAGGGGCGCGGCGCCCGGCGTCTCCGGACGGTGTTCCTCGGCTTCGAGGTCGGGCTGTCGCTTCTGCTCCTGCTCGGGACCGGGCTCTTGCTGCGGAGCTACCTGGCGGTCCAGACGGTCGATCCAGGCTTCCGGAGCGGCGGGGTGCTGGCGGTGGATCTGCCGCTGGCCCGACTCAGGCATCCGACGGCCGCGTCGCAGGCGCGGTTCGCGATGGACGTGCTCCGTGCCCTGGGCAGCGACGCCCAGGTGGACGGCGCCGGATTCGTCTCCCAGCTGCCGCTCTCGCCCTCCAACACCATCGGGTCCCTGGCGCTGCCGGGTCAGGAGGATGCCGCATTCCCCTGCGACCTGCGGCTCGCCAGCCCCGGGTACTTCGAGACGCTGGGCATCCCCCTGCGGAGTGGGCGGCTCTTCGACGGTCGCGACGTGGAGGGCGGGCCCCCGGTGGCGATCATCAACGAGCTCGCCGCGCGGCGCGCCTTCGGGCCCAGGAGCGCGCTCGGGCAGAGGATCCTCGTCTGGGGCGAGCAGGTACCGAGCGAGGTGGTCGGCGTGGTGGGCAACGTCCGCCACACCGGGCTCGACGCCGAACCCCGGCCAGAGGCCTGGCGGCCCGTGGGCGCCGTGGGCTGGGCCAACCTCTCGCTGGTGGTGCGGGGGAAGGTTCCACCCGAGGCGCTGGTGGGGCCCGTCCGGGCCGCGATCCATTCGGTCGATGCCGAGCAGCCGCTGGTCCGGCCCGAGCCGATGCTCGAGCGGGCGGAGGCGTCGCTCGCGGTGCGCCGCTTCACCTTGGAGGTGCTCTCGGCCGGCGCGGCCGTGGCGCTGTTGCTGGCGCTCGCGGGCATCTACGGAGTCACTTCCTACGGGGTGGCACAGCGGACCCGCGAGCTGGGCGTGCGCCTGGCGCTCGGGGCGACCCCGCGTGGCCTGGTGGAGATGGTGACCCGCGAGACGGTGGTGGTGGTTGGCGCCGGCTGCGGGGTGGGGCTCGTCGCGGGCGCGCTACTCTCGTGGGTGCTCTCGGGCCTGCTCTTCGGGGTCTCGCGGGTCGATCCGCTGACCTTCGTCGGCTGGCCCCTGGTCCTCACGGCGGTGGCAGCCGGTGCGGCCTGGGTGGCCGCCCGTCGCGCCTCGTCCGTCGACCCGGCGGACGCGCTCCGCCACGAGTAACCTTCGCCTGTACCGGATTCGTGCAGCATCACGGTGCTAGCAGCCCGGTTGCAAGAGCCTCGCTGCTGGCCGGGCTGTCGTCTCGACGACGCCGCGCCTGCGCGCCCGCCGAGCGTCCGATTGGCAAGCACGGGCTCGCTGCGCAGCTTCGGCCTCGGAGGGGTTCCGCAATCCGCTCGCTCGCGCATTCGATCCGTCCCCTGGTCCTCGCGCTCACCGTCACCGCGCTCGGCTGCAGCGAGCGCGTGTCGTGGGTCGGCTTCCACGGAGACGCGCTGCGGAGCGGGTGGAACCCGCGCGAGACCATGCTGACTCCCGAGGCGGTCGCCGGCGGCCGCTTCGGAAAGCGCTGGGATTCGCCTCCCTTCGACGCCTACGACGGCGTTCCGGGCCGGGCCTACGCCAGCCCCCTCTACCTCGAGGACGTGAAGGTGACGGGTGGCCCCTTCGCGGGTCGGGTCCTGGACGCGGTCTTCGTCGCCACCAGCAACGCCGACGTCTACGCCGTGACCCCGCTCTCCGTGCGGAACGCTCCGGCCGGCACGGTGCTCTGGAAGCGACACCTCGGCGACCCGGGCGACAGGATCGATGGGCTCCGCGTCGGCGTGATCGGCACCCCGGTGGTCGATCTGAAATCTCAGCCACCGCGCCTCTATCTCGCCGCCGACGTCCAGGCTGCTGTGTCCGAGGGGGGAACCGCCTGGCGCGTCTTCGCCCTCGACCTCACCAGCGGCAACGTGCTCCCAGGGTGGCCGGTCCTCCTGAACGCGTCCACGGTCACTCCGGTCAACGAGAACGGTCCGGCTGCCTTCGTCGAGGCCGGCAGGCTTTCGCAGCGCGGAGGGCTGGCCACCAGCCCCGACGGCCGTCTGCTCTACGTCCCGTTCGGCGGGTACTTCGGTGGGAGCGTCGGGTGGCTGGTGGCGATCGACACGGTGAAACCCCGGGTTGCCAGCTCCTTCTCGTCCAGCCCCGAAATGGAAGGAAGGGCGAACGGAGGAATCTGGGCCTCCGGCGGACCGGCGGTGGACGCGGACGGAAGCGTCTGGGCAGTGACGGGCAACAGCCCGCCCAAGCTTCTGGAGCGGACGTGGGGAGTCTCCGTGCTCCGGTGGGCCCCGGGTGTCCCTCTGCGGTTGACCGGCACGTACACCCCCTGGAACCATTGCCAGCTCGACACCGGCGACATCGACCTCTGCGGCAGCGGCGTGACGCTCCTCCCGGAGGTCCGAGGCACGAGTACGCCGCGGCTCGCCGTCGTGGGCGGCAAGCAGGGCAACGTGTATCTGCTCGACCGGGACCATCTTCCCGGCGCGCTCGATGCACGCCCGGCCTGCAACTACAAGTCGCCCACCGACGGGCTTCCAGACGGCTCGCTCTGGGATCCCGCCGCGCCTCGCCCGTACTACCGGGACCGTAGCCCCGGGCCCCTGAACGTCTTCGGCCCCTACAGCGAGGACGACGGGTGGGCGATGAAGGCCAAGGCGCGCTCGACCCCGGCGGTCTTCCAGGCGGAGAACGGCACGACCTACGTGGTGGTCACCGGCTCGACCAAGGACCCGGTGGACCTCGTCACCCCCCGTGCGCCCTCGGTGGCGCGGCTCCGCGTGGTCACGCCTTCGCCCACCCGGCCGGCGCACCTCGAGCTCGAGGCCTACGAGACGACGCTGGTCTTCAAGAGTCCCGGCACGCCGGTGATCAGCAGCAACGGCGGACGGGACGCCATCGCCTGGATCGTCGAGCCCAACGTCGGCCGGCTCGATAGTCTGACGACCGCGCCCGCGGCCACGCTCCACGCGGTCGACGTGATGCGCATGCAGGCGCTCTGGAGCAGCAAGCCAGGCGATCTGTTCCCGGGCGCGAAGTACAACCACCCGGTGGTCGCCCGGGGGCAGGTCATCGTGGCCACCGACCGGGTGACGGGATTCGGGCTCGAGCCGCCGGAGCTCTAGGACTCGGAGCCAGGGGGCAACTGCGCTGCGTCCCGGCCGGTGTCCGGATTCGTCCATGAGCGGACGACCAGCCAGACGTGGGCGGGCCGGCCTGCGAACGCAGGTGCAGACATCGGACCGGGCTTCGCCGAGCCGGAACTGGCGATCCTCCCGGAAGCGCGTCACTAGCGAGGCCGAGGTCCGTCGAGCCGTCGGCAGGTCAGGCGGGGAGCGGGGCGGGGGTGCTCCGCTGGAACTCGTCGACGACGTCCGCCACCGTGACCCGTCGATCGATGGCGCCGACGCGCTGCTCCATCCCCTCGGCCCGGAGGATGTCGCGGACCATGGCTCGCGCGCCCACCAGGCGCAGTGAGATGCCGGCGTCGCCCAGCTCCTGGTGAAGGTTGGCCAGCATCCGCACTCCGGCGGTGTCCACCCTCGGAGAGGAGGACAGGTCGATCAGCACCAGCTTCAGTGGCCCGGCGAAGGTCCGGATGCCCGTGCGGATCGCCTCCCGGACGTGCTCCACGTTGAAGTAGACCAGCGACGCCTCCACCCGGACGATGAGCACCCCCGGTACCGGCTCGTTCTCGGGATTACGCTCCAGGTCGGAGAAGCTCCGCGTCCCGGGGATGCGGCCGAGAAACGCCACGGTCGGGTGCGCGGCCCTCCGGATGACGATAAGCAGCGAGAACACCACCGCCACCATCACCCCCTTGAGGATGCCGAGCAGCAGCACCGCGGCGAATGCCGCGATGGACACGGCGAACTCCCGGCGGCTCACGCGCCAGAGGTGCCGCAGCTCGCGGACGTTGATCAGCCCCTTCACCGCCACCAACACGATGGCCGCCAGCACCACGTTGGGGAGGTTGGCGAGCATCCCGGTCAGGAACATCAGGCACACGCCGATGGTCAGCGAGGCGAACACCAGCGCCAGCGGAGTCCTCGCCCCGGCCTTGTCGTTCACCGACGACTGCGACAGACCCCCGGCGAGCGGGTAGGACTGGAAGAGCGCCGCGGCCAGGTTGGCCGCGCCCAGGCCGAGCAGCTCCTGCCGGGGATCGATCTCCTGCCGGTGGGCCTGGGCCAGGGCCCGCGCCGCGGAGACGCTCTCCACGTAGGAGAGCAGGAGGCAGGCGAAGGCCAGCGGGATGAGCCCGTCCACCTCTCGCGGCCGCAGCCCGGGCGGCTCGAAGTGGGGCAGACCCTTCGGCAGGGCCCCAACAACCTTGAAGCCGAGCTCGCCCAGCGAGGTCACCGAGAGCAGGACGATGGAGATCGCCACCACCAGCAGGGCGACCGGCCGGCCAGGGAGGAACTTCTCGCCCAGCAGCAGCACCACGATGGCCGCCACGCCGAAGCCGAGCACTGTCAGGTTGGTCGAGGGGAGCTGGCTCCAGAGGATGGCCAGCCGCTCGAAGAAGCCCTCCCCCCCACCTTTCACCCCGAACAGCTTGGGGAGCTGGGTGGTGGCGATGGTGAAGGCGGCACCGGCCTTGAAACCGAGGAGGATGGTCTCGCTGATGAAGTTGACCAGCGAGCTCAGTCGCAGGACCCAGGCGAGCACGAACATCATCGCGGTGACCAGCGCGGTGAGCGCGGTGACCTCGGCAAACCGTCCAGGGTTCCCGGCGACCATCTCTGCGACCGTGACGCCGACCAGCAAGGAGATGGCCGAGGTGGGGCCGATCGCCAGCTGGCGGGACGAGCCGAACAGCGCATAGGCCAGCCCGCCGACGAGGTAGCCGTACACCCCGTACTGGGGCGGCAGCCCGGCGAGCGAGGCGTAGGCGAGCGACACCGGGATGCCGTAGGCGGCCAGGGTCACCCCGGCGACCGCGTCGCGAGGGAGCCAGCCCGCCTGGTAGGTGGTGAGCCACTGCGCGGGCGGAAAGACCGCACGCCATCCCCGGACGGGAGTGCCTCCCGGCACCGGGCTCGCCGCGGGCGCATCGGTGGCCATGGCCCGACTTGGCCACAGACCAAGGGTCTCGGGGATGGGCCCTAGGTCGTACGGGTCAGGGCGCGTCGCCCTTGGCGGCCTCGGCCTTGAGCCGCTGGTACTCCTCCCAGTGGCGGCGGGCCTCGTCGAGCAGGCGGCGGATCTCCTTCTCCTCCGCCGTGCCGAGCGCGCCGCCGCGCTGGCCACCAGGGCCAGGGGTGGAGGTCGCCTTGCCCTCGACGATGCGCAGCTCACGGGGCTCGGCCTCGCCGTCCCAGGAGAGCAAGAGATGCAGATCGCCGCGGTGCCGCTGGAAGAGCGGCGCCAGCAGCCGGAGGGTGAAGGTGGCCTGCGGATCCTCCTGGACCACCAGGCTCTCCGCCTCGAGCCCCTCTGCCACCTTCCGCAGCTTCAGCCGCGAGCGGCCAAAGGAGACCTCGGCCCCGTCCTGTGTCGACAGCCGCAGCCCGGGCAGGCTCGCATCCTCCACCGCCTGGGCCAGGGCCCCCGGGGTGACGGTGAGCCGAAGCACGAGCACCTCGGCGGACGAGAGCGTGGGCGGCTGGCTCAGAGTTCCACCCTCTTCTCGGTATGGTTCTGACCGTCGAAGCGCAGGCACACGCCCTTGTTCTCCACCTTGGTCACGAGATTACACGGGCGGCGCCAGACGGTCTGGAGGTTTCGCAGGGTCTCGCGGGCATAGTCCGGCTTGAGGTCCTGCCCGTCGTGCTTGTGCGCCAGGAGCAGCTCACCCCGGTTCTCGAAGTTCCCGTCCACCACCTCGATGATCGGCTGGCCGAAGTTGGTGAGCTGGGACAGCAGCTTGTTCTTCACCTTGCGGAACTCGCGGTCGAGGATCTCCCAGCTGTTCCGCTTCTCGTTGAAGCCGTAGACGAACAGCTTCTGCTCGATCGCGAACTCCGGGGTGAGGAAGGTGTCGATGAAGGTGACGTCGTTGTAGTGCTTGCGAACCTCGAAGATCTTCTCCCGGCCCAGGCCCAGGTTCTTGTCCCAGGCGCGGCGGGCCTTGAGGTCGTCACACTCGTCCCACTCCTTGCCGAAGCGGCCCTTGTTCCACCGCTCCTCGATGTCCCGATACAGCTCGATGCCCAGCTTGTAGGGGTTCAGCGCGCCGGGGCGGGTGCCCAGGGTGCCGGAGTGGTGGTCGGCATAGTCGACGACCTCGTCGGCGGTCAGAGCCTTCCTGGTCATGATCGTCGAGTGCCAGTAGGAGGCCCAGCCCTCGTTCATGATCTTGGTCTGTCCCTGGGGCGCGAAGTAGTAGGCCTCCTCGCGGAGGATGGCCAGCACGTCGAACTCCCACGGCTCGAGCGGGGCGTGCTCCAGGAGGAAGAGCAGGACGTCCCGCTGCGGCCGCTCGGGGAAGTGCTTCTTCTTCGCCTTCTCGTCCTCGACCTTCTTTCGCTGCGACTCGAGGAACTCGGTGGGGTTGACGTAGCCGCGCATGTACTCGCGGTCGACCCGGAAGCCCTCCACCCGCTCGTTGCTCTTCTCCTCCTGCTCGGCCCGCTTCGGGTCCGGGGAGCGGCGGATGTACGGCGAGTGGTAGTCGATCAGGTTCTCCAGGGAGAGGGCCCGGTCGATGAAGTCCTCGACCTTCTCGATGCCCACCTTGTCCACCCAGCGCCGGACGCGGGTGGCGTGATTGGCCATCTCGTCCATCATCCGGCGGTTGGTGTGCTGGAAATAGAAGTTGTTCTTGAAGAAGTCGCAGTGCCCGTACACGTGGGCCATCACCAGCTTCTGGTCCACCTCGGCATTCGACTCGAGCAGGTACGCGTAACAGGGCTCGTTGTTGATGACCAGCTCGTAGATCTTCGAGAGCCCGTACTCGTAGCCCTTGCTGAGCTGCTCGTACTCCATCCCCCAGCGCCAGTGAGGGTAGCGGTTGGGGAAGCCGCCGTAGGAGGCGACCATGTTCAGCTCGTCGTAGCCGAGGAGCTCGAACACCGTCTCGAAGAAGTCCAGACCGAAGCCCTGGGCGTAGCCTTCGATCTCCTCCTTGAGCTGGGCCAGGCGAGGGGTGAGGCTCTTGGGCATCAGCGCCCCTTCCCGAGGAAGTCGCGGATCGACTGGTAGATGGCGTCCTTGTCCGCGATCTCCGAGAGGGCCACGTTCTCCGCGTCGCCCACCGTCTCGCGCAGGTCCTTGATGAACTGCCCGGAGCCGTAAGGGCTCTCCACCTGGCCGTAGGCGAACTGGTTCACCGCAGGGAGGATGTCGGTCCGGAGCATGTCGATGCAGTGCCGGGTGTCGTCGGCGCTCCAGTTGTCGCCGTCGCTGAAGTGGAAGGGGTAGATGTTCCAGCTCCCCGGCGGGTAGTCGGCGCGGACGATGTCCCGGCACAGCTTGTAGGCCGAGCTGATCATCGTCCCGCCGGACTCACGGGTGTGGAAGAACGTCTCCCGGTCCACTTCCCGGGCCACCGCGTCGTGGATGATGTACCGGCACTCCAGCCCCTTGTACTGGTGACGGAGCCAGGTATCGAGCCAGAAGCTCTCGATGCGGACGATCTCCTTCTGCTCGTCGCCCATCGAGCCCGAGACGTCCATCATGTAGATGATGACCGCGTTGGTCTCGGGCAGGTTCTGCAGCCGGTAGCTGCGGTAGCGCCGATCTTCCCGGGTGGGAATGATGATCGGCATCTTCGGGTCGTAGGTGCCGAGCGCGATCTGCCGCCGCAGCGCCTGCTTGAAGGTGCGCTTGAAGTGCCGGAGCGATTCGGGGCCGGTGGTGTTGACCCCGGTGTACTTGATCTTCTGCGCGACCACCTGCTCCTTGCCGCGCCGCTCGATGTTGGGGAGCTGCAGCTCCTCGCCGAGGATGGAGGCCAGCTCCTCGAGGCTGACGTCCACCTCCAGAGCGTGGTCTCCCTCCCCCTGGCCAGCCTTGTGCCCGTCGCCCGGCTGCACCGCCCCGGGGCTGAGCTGTTGCCCGACCTCTCCGTCGCCCTGGCCGACGCCGCCTTGCTCCTTGTGGCCGTACTTGAAGTGGGGGATGTCGATGAACGGGATGGGGATGGAGATGGTGTCCTTCCCCTTCTTCCCCAGCATCTCGCCCTTCTGCACGTAGCGGCGCAGGTTGGCTTTGATCTTCCCCCGGACGATCTGCTTGAAGCGCGAGTGGTCCTGATGGATCTTCAGCGACACCGCTACTCCTTGGCGTCCCCGCGCGCGAAGATGCTGGCGACGAAGTTGAGGACGTCGGTGGAGCAGATCTCGCAATAGGCGTAGTTCTTCATCAGCCGGTCCTTGACCAGGTCGATCTTCTCCTGGGTCTCCTTGTCGACGACCGAGCTGACCAGATTCTTCAGCTTGATGCTGTCCTTCTGGTCCTCGAAGAGCTTCAGCTCCAGCGCCTTGTGCAGTCGCTCGTTGGTCCGGTAGTTGAACGTCTTCCCGTCCACGGCGAGCGCCCCGATGTAGTTCATGATCTCGCGGCGGAAGTCGTCCTTGCGGCTCTCGGGGATATCGATCTTCTCCTCGATGCTCCGCATCAGCCGCTCGTCCGGCTCCTCGTAGAGGCCGGTGTACTTGTTCCGGACCTTCTCCTTCTGCGTGTAGGCCTTGATGTTGTCGATGTAGTTGCCGCAGAGCTTGCCGATTGCGTCCTCGTCGGCGCTGATCGCCCGCTGGACCTCGTTCTTCACGATGTCCTCGTACTCCTGCTTCACCGTGGTGAGCAGCTCGCGGAAGCGCTTCCGCGTCTCGTCGGAGGAGATCAGGCTGTGGCCCTTGAGGCCGGCCTCCAGCTCGTTGAGCACCATGAAGGGGTTGATGCACCCCTCGCCCTTGTCACTCACCAGGGCGTTGGAGATCTTGTCCTGGATGTAGCGGGGGCTGATGCCCTCCAGGCCCTCGCGCGAGGACTCCTTGCGGAGCTCCTTGATGTTGTCCTCGGTGAAGTTGGGGAGGGTCTTGCCGTTGTAGAGCTTCAGCTTCTGGAGCAGGGTGAGGTTGTGCTTCTTCGGCTCCTCCAGCCGGGTGAGCACCGCCCACATCGCGGCCATCTCCAGGGTGTGGGGCGCGATGTGCTTGCCCTTGATCGCCTTGGCGTTGAAGTCCTTCTCGTAGATCTTCTGCTCCTCGGCGAGCTTGGTGATGTACGGGATGTCGATCTTGACGGTGCGGTCCCGCAGCGCCTCCATGAACTCGTTGTTCTCCAGCTTCTTGTACTCGGGCTCGTTGGTGTGCCCGATGATGACCTCGTCGATGTCGGTCTGGGGGAACTTCTTCGGCTTGATCTTGTGCTCCTGGCTGGCCCCCAGCAGGTCGTAGAGGAAGGCCACGTCCAGCTTCAGCACCTCGACGAACTCGATGATGCCGCGGTTGGCGATGTTGAACTCGCCGTCGAAGTTGAACGCCCGCGGGTCCGAGTCGCTGCCGTACTCGGCGATCTTCCGGTAGTTGATGTCGCCGGTGAGCTCGGTGGAGTCCTGGTTCTTCTCGTCCTTGGGCTGGAAGGTGCCGATGCCCACCCGGTCCTTCTCGCTGAAGATCAGGCGATTCACCCGGATGTGCTGGATGAGCTTCGCGAAGTCACCGCCCTCCTGCGTCATCAGGTCCTTGAACACGAAGCGGCAGGCGGGGCACAGCTCGTTGCCCTCGGGGATCTGGAAGTCGCTGCCCTCCTGGAGCTCGGCGAACACCTTGGGCCGCCACTCCCGGGGGATGAGGTTCAGCGGTTCCTCGTTCATCGGGCACTTCATCCGCTCCTTGTGGAAGGTGCCGTCCGCGCCCTTCTTCTCCAGGATCCAGGTGAAGGTGTAGGCCGCGCCCTCGGGCGACTTGCTGTACTCCTCCATGCCCTTCTTCATCAGGCGGGCGATGGTGCTCTTGCTCGAGCCCACCGGCCCGTGGAGCAGGATGACCCGCTTCTCGGTCCCGTACTGCTGGGCGGCGGACTTGAAGACGTTCACCAGCTTCATCAGCGGCACGTCGAGCCCGAAGATCGCGTCGCGCCCGCCGAAGCGCTCGTCGCCGAAGAAGTGGTAGCGGATGAGCTTCTTCTTGTTGTCGATGTACTCCGTCTTCCCGTGGCTGAGGATCATGTCGTAGATCCTCTGGAAGGCGGTGCGGGTCACCCGCGGGTTCTGCCGAACCAGGGTGAGGTAGTCCTCGAAGCTCCCCTCCCAGTGCAGCTCGGCGTACGACTTGCTGTCCTGGAGCTTCGCGATGCGCTCGACCAGCGAGCCCTGCGCCACGGTCGTCATGTCTCGTTTCATCCTCTGGACGCTCCGCCAGGGCGGGCGCCCATTGAAACCCCACACCGGCGCGGGATGGGACCGCGCGAGCGTGTCCGGCGCTGAAGGGGCGGGCGGCTCCCGAAGGCCAGGGCCTGCCGGGGGGCGCCGTCCCGCGCGTCCGGGACGCGGGGTGGAGACTTCCTGCTAAGGGTGAAGCTTATTCCTTCCGGCGGAGCGCTTCCAATGCCCCCCGGGTCCCTGCTAGGCGCAGCGGACAGATCGATGCCCACTCCATCCGTCGCTCCCCGGATCGAGGACTCCCCGTTGGCCAGCTCCCCTCCCCGCGTGTCGAGCGAGGAGGCGCGAGCGGCCTGGAGTCTGCTCTTCGCCTGCGCTCTGGTGCTTCTACCTCGGCTGGCTGTCTTCCCCTGGAGCGAGAATCTCTACGGCGACGCCGTGGTCCGCACCGAGCTCGCCCAGCGCTGGCTGGACAACCCCCACTGGATCGCCCACATGGACGACGGCGCCTTCCAGTACGGGCCGTTGCACGTGTATCTGCTGGCAGGTGCGCTCGCCCTGGGCATCGACCGCGAGGATGCGGGCCGGTGGGTGAGTCTGCTGTTCGGTGTGCTCTCGGTGCTCCCGCTCTGGTCGCTGTCGCGCCGGCTGGGAGGGACCCAGGGCGCCTGGTGGGCCACGGCCGGGCTGGCGCTGTGGGGCATGCACATCCAGATGTCCACCACCGCCGGGAGCGAGTCGGTGGGCCTCTCCTTCGTCCTCTGGTCGCTGGCGCTCCTGGCCGAGGGCCTGGACGAGAACCGCTTCCCGCCGCTCTTCGGCAGCGCGCTGGTGCTGAACCTGGCCTGCGCCGTCCGCTACGACTGCTGGCTGCTCATCCCGCTCCTCTGCGTGCTCCTGCTTCTCGGAGACCGCGACCGGGTGGCGGCCGTCACCCGCTCGGTCTGCTACGGGCTGCTGTCCATTCCCTTCGTCGCCGCGTGGATGCAGGGGAACGAGCGGGCCAAGGGCGACCCGTTTGCGCCCATCAAGTACATCGAGAGCTTCCACCAGGCCTGGGTGGCGGAGGGCGTGGCGCGCTGGACCTCCGTCGGGTACCGCGCCCAGAACCTCTTCTTCTGGCCGGCGGTGGCGCTCTTGACCCTCTCCCCGCTCATCGCCTGGTTCGGAATGCGGGGGATGATCCAGGTCTGGCGGCAGCGGCGGGAGTACCGCTGGCTGATCTGGGTGCTTCTGGCGCCGACGGCGTACTTCACCTTTCGCAGCGTGGTGCTCCTGAACTTCGTCCCCTTGGCCCGCTTCGCGGTGTCGCAGGTGGCGCTGCTGCTGCCGTTCGTGGGCGTGGGCTACCTGGCCACGGTCGAGGGTCGCTCGCTCGCCGCACGGCGGACCTGGGCGGCAGCGGCGCTGGGGCTGGCGGTGCTCTTCCCGGTGGTGATCGGCATCCTCACCGTCCACCGTGACGACCAGGTCGCCACCTCGCTCCGTCCGGTGAGCCCGGTGTCCACCAACCCGCCAGCGGTGATGAAGGTGGCCGGCTGGCTGAAGTCCGAGGTCGCGCCGGTGGGTGGGGCGGCCGCGCTCGATGTGGACCCGCAGTACTGGGATCTCCAGATCGCCTTCTTCAGCGGGCTGCCCGACACCCGCATCTCCCGGATGCGCTGGGACATCTTCAGAAAGCAGCTCGCCGAGCAGCGGCCGGAGGTGCTGGTGCGGCGCGAGGGCGGGATGCTGGAGAAAGAGCCCGACTTCCTGCTCCAGGGAGATACCATCTCCTTCGACGGGGACGGCTGGGAAGAGGTCCCGGGTTTCCAGCGTCCCTGGCACGTCTACCGTCGCGCCGGCAGCCACTAGAGGGCCCCATGACCCAGGCCGCACCCGCCGTGACCCGCTCGAATGCGAGTCGCCCCCCGACGTGGAAGTCCTTCGCCGCCCTGTTCCTGATCGAGATGTGGGAACGGTTCGGCTACTACGGGATGACCGCGCTGGTGGTCATCTACATGGTGGAGCGGCTCGGTTACACCGACGACCGGGCGAACCTCACCTTCGGAGCGCTCGTGGCGATGGCGTACGCGTCGCCAGCAGTGGGTGGCTGGCTAGGGGACAAGGTGCTTGGCACGCGCCGGATGACGGTGATCGGCGCGACCATTCTGGCCCTCGGTTATGCGCTCCTCGCCACCCCAGGAGCCCCGATCTTCGTGGCGTTCGGGATCATCGCGGTGGGAAGCGGACTGTTCAAGCCGAACCCGGCCAATCTCGTCTCGAAGGTCTACGAGGGCAATCCGGCGAAGATCGATTCTGCCTTCACCCTCTATTACATGTCGGTGAACGTCGGCTCCACGTTCTCCCAGCTCATCCTGCCCAAGGTGGCCGAGCATGTGAGCTGGCACCTCGCATTCGGGCTCTGCGCGGGAGGCCTGGTCCTCGGGCTCATGTTGTACTTCTTCATGAGCCGGTTCCTGCGTCACGTCGGCTCCCCGCCCGACTTCCAGCCGTTCCCCTGGACGAAGTTCGCGCTGACCGTCGTCGGGTGCCTCGCCGCCGTGGTGTTCGTGTCCTTCGTGGTCCAGAACCTGATGGTCGCCAGGGCGATGGTCTGGCTGGCCGCGCTGGTCATGCTCGGCATCTTCGCCATGCTCATCGCGCGAGGCACTCGACGCGAACGGAGCGGACTGATCGCGGTGCTGATCCTCACCGCGCAGGGGATCGTCTTCTTCATCTTCTACCAGCAGATGTCGACGTCGCTGACGCTGTTCGCTCTTCGCAACGTCGACCTCTCCCTGCCGTTCGGCTTCCACTGGTCGGCCGGCCAAGTGCAGGCCCTGAATCCGCTGTGGATCTTCGCCCTCAGCCCGGCACTCGCCTGGGCCTACACCACGATGGGGAAGCGGTCGGGCGGAGACCTGCCGGTCGCGGTGAAGTTCGCCCTCGGGTTCGTGGTCCTGGCCGCTGGCTTCTTCACCTTCGGCGGGAGCGGCTTGTTCGCGGGCCCCGATGGACGCGTGTCGTTCTGGTGGATGGTCCTCGGCTACGGGCTCTTGTCGCTCGGCGAGCTGCTGATCAGCGGCCTCGGACTGGCGATGGTGGCCCGTTACGTCGGCCCGAGGCTGCGCGGATTCCTCATGGGGACGTGGTTTCTCGCCACCGGCATCTCGCAGTACCTCGGCAGCTACGTGGCGACGTTCGCCAGCGTGCCCCCGGACGTGACCGACCCGCACCAGACCCTGCCCCTCTACATGCGGCTGTACTTCTGGCTGGGGGCGGTGGCGGTGGCCGGGGCGATCGTCTCCTTCGGCTTGCTGCCCGTGATGAAGCGCCTCTCGTCCGAATCGGCCCAGACGGAGCCGGGAGCGGCCGTGGCCGCGGCGGCGACCTGAGCGCGAGGAGCCCCGTGCCAGCGACCTTGCTGGTGTTCCCCCAGTGGCAGGGCGGGGGGTGCGTTCCGGGCCTCCGGGAGGCGGCGCTGGCGCTGGCGCCCCGGGCGGCCGGAACGCGTCGCCGGCTGGAGGTGGAGGTCGCGTCCCTGCATCCCCTTGCGTCCGAGCAGGGGATCCAGGGCCGCGCCGAGCTGCTCCGCCAGCTCGCGGACGCCCGTGCACGGCTCGACGCCCAGCGCCCGGAACGGGTCTTCGCCGTGGGAGGAGACTGCGGGATCGAGGTGGCCGTCCTCTCGTACCTCCACGCCCGGAGCCAGGGTTCGCTGGCGGTGGTCTGGCTGGACGCGCACGGAGATCTCAACACCCCGGAGAGCTCCCCCAGCGGGCACTTCCACGGGATGCCACTCCGGGTACTCCTGGGCGAGGGGGACCCGGCCTTCACCGCGCTGGTCGACCGACCGCTGCTGCCGGCGCAGGTGGTGCTCGCCGGGACGCGTTCGCTCGATGCACCGGAGCAGGAGGTGGTGGCCGCCCGGGGACTCGCGGTGATCTCGTCGGAGGTCCTCGCAGGGCAGCCATCCTCGCTGGGGCGGTGGATCCGGAGCACCGGACTGGCCCGGGCCTACGTCCACCTGGACCTCGACGTCTGTGACCCTCGGGAGGTGCCGGACGTGGTCTGCCCCACCCCCGGGGGACTCTCGGTCGGCGCGCTGGTCCGCGTGCTCCGTGCACTCTCCGCCGAGGTGGAGATCGTCGGAGCGTCGCTGACCGAGGCGACCTTCGCCGGTCCGTCGGTCCCGCCCCCGCTGGAGCCGCTGCTCGACTGGTTCCGGGACGCCTGAGGCCGGGTCAACCGATGGTGATTCCCTCACGGACCATCGCCCGCTGCACCGAGGGCCGCTGGAGCATCCGCTCGGTGTGGGCAGTCCAGGCGGGGTAGCGGCGCATGTCGAACATCCGCCGCTCTGGGGGACCCAGCCGCACGCCGCGAAATCTCAACCGAGAGGTCGGGTCAGTGCCGAGCGGGGGAGGGAATCAGCTCCGGGCGTGGGCTGCGAAGGGCGAGCTCGTCGGATTGCCCGTGGAGCAGGAAATTCCGCGGCTGCCGGTGTGGTCGGATGCCCGGACCGGCACCCTCGAAGAGCGCGCCCGTGCCTACCTCGACGTGAACTGCTCGCACTGTCACCGGTCCGGGGGCGAGGCGGAGAACACCGGTCTGGTGCTGACCCTCGAGCAGGAGGCGTCCTACCACCTCGGGATCTGCAAGCAGCCCGGCGGGACGGGGCCCGGCCCGGGTGGACGGCCCTGGGAGATCGATCCCGGGCACCCGGAGAGCTCGGCGGTCGTCTACCGGATGTCCTCCACCACCCCCGGAACGGCAATGCCGCAGATCGCCCGGAGCGTGGTCGACACCGAGGGCGTGGGGCTCGTCGCCGACTGGATCGCCCAGCTCTCGGGAACCTGCCCCTGAGCTCCGGATGCGCGCCGGGGCCCGGCTCCGGGGTGCGTGGCGTCGCCCCGGATGCGCTGTTGAACGTCAGCGCTTTCGTCGGGGGAAGGGCCGTCGCTGCGTGGCGCGCCAGTGGGCTGCAGGGGAGATACCGAGCTCGCGGCGAAAAGCGCGCGAGAGGGCCTGGCGGCTGCCGAAGCCAGCGGCGGACGCGATGCGATCGAGGTCGGCTTCCCCGGTTCGAAGGACCTCGGCCGCACGGCGCACCCGCGCCTGCCTCAGAAGGGCCGCGGGGCTGGTGCCGCCGAACTGCGTGAACCGCGCGCGTGTCCGCTGGCGAGTTCGCCCCAGGGCCCGTGCGAGGGAGAACACCGTCGCTCCCGGCCGGGCCGCCTGGGCCAGGTGCTCGCGCAGGAGCGGGTCGGCCAGCATCCGGAACCAGCCCCGGTCGGTCCACGAGATGTCGTCGCTGACGTGGGCCCGCAGCGCCTGGACGAAGAGCACCTCGCAGAGACGACTGGCGACGATGCCGCCGCCGAGCGTGGGAATCGCCAGCTCCTCACGGAGCGCGTGGAGCGACGGTCCGAAGGACCTGGGGATGAGGCCGGCGGTGGTTCGGATGAGCGGCGGAAAGGCCTCGAGCATCGGATGCGCGAGCGGAGCCTCGAGGTGAACACGGGCCGACAGCACCTCGGGCGGGTCTGCCTCGGATGTCGCCCGGAGCGACCCCGGGACGGCCCGATTCACCACCAGCAGCTCGCCCGGATCGAGCCGGTGACGCCACAGATGCAAGTCGGCGTCGATCAGGCACCCTCCCTCGAGCACGACGTGCAGCGAGATCGCGTCCGCAGGGAAGGCGCGCCTCCATGGGCTGGCCTGGTCGTCCTCGACGATCAAGGCGCAGCGCAGCCGCAGCTCCTCGAGCGCAACCACCAGCGGATCGTCTCCGGCCTGCACGCACCCGGTGGAAGCAAGAACCAGGCGCGGCGTTCGCGAAGTTACCCATGACGGCCTTCCGAAACATTTTGGAACGGTGCGGCCGGAGGGGGTCGCGCGCTCGTCGAAAGCATTCCATTCGGCTTCGCGAATCGAGAATGCGAAACCGTTCCGCCATCGTTGAACACGGCGGCGAGACGCCAGGTCCGACTTCGCGGACCGCGATCTGAGGCTGGCTCCGCGCTGCGGGCCACGAGAGGCTGCGGAGAATCCCCGCGGCGCATCGGCTGGCAGCCAGCTCGACCGACTTGCCACGTGGAGAGTCCAGGTGGACGCGCTGGAAATGTTTCGCATCGTGCCTGTCCGAAACCGGAGGGAACGCTCGCGAGGCCCGCGCGACCCCCCTCCAGCCGGACCGTTCCAAAATGCTTCGGATCGCGCGTGTCCGAAACCCAAGAGAGCGCTCGCCGCGCCCGCAAGAGCCTTCCTCGCGCTGGACCGTTCCAAGAAGTTTCGCTTCGCGGGCGAGAGAAACCTGGGGACGCACGCGGCCGACATCGAGCGCGCTCCCTGGCGAGTGGGCTACTCGTCGGCACGGCCTGCGGGACTCGACAGCCGCCCGCATGGCGACGACCCTGGGTGCCTCTCTCGACAACTCGTCCACGTCTCGAGCCTCGAGGCCAGCGCCGGATCAGCACGGGGCCGAGACCCACCCTCCTGCGTCTCCCAGAAGCAAGCGCACCGGCTCGAGGGCTGGCTCAGCGCTCGGAGCGCCCTCGCCGCCGCTGGTCCGCCCAGTAGTCCACCTGCCACTTCTTCACCGCGGCGTTGTGGCACTGCAGCGTGGGGCAGAAGACGTGGGTCCCGTCGTTCCGGGAGACGAAGTAGAGGTCGCTGCAGGTCGCGGGGTGGGTGACCGCCTGGAGCGCCGCGGCGCCCGAGCTGGCGATGGGGCCCGGGGGGAGCCCGTGCACGGTGTACGTGTTGTACGGGTGCGGGGTGACCAGGTCCTGCCGGCTGATGTTCTTCACGAACTTTCCGCGGATCATCATCATCGCGTAGAGCACGGTCGGGTCCGTCTGCAGCGGCATCCCCAGCCGCAGCCGGTTCAGGAACAGGCAGGCGATGCGAGGCCGCTCCTCCGGAGCGCCGGTCTCCTTCTCCACGATCGAGGCCAGGGTGACGATCTGCAGCGGATCCAGCTTCACCGCCGGATCCTTGCTCGCCATCGCCGCCTGCAGCTCCTCGAGCGTCCGGGAGACCATCTTCCCCAGCACGCTCTCCTCGGTGTACCCGTGGGTGAAGCTGTAGGTGTCGGGGAAGAGGAAGCCCTCGAGCCGCGTGGCGGGAACGCCCAGCTTCTTCACGAACGCCTGGTCCGCGGCCAGCGCCTCGAGCCGGTCGAGGCGCAGCTTGAGCTGTGAGGACGCGAGCAGCGGGAGGATCTCGTCCAGCCGCAGCCCCTCGGCGATGGTCACGTGGTACGTCTTCTGCTGTCCGGCGATGATCTTCTGGATGGCCTGCTCGGGCGCCAGCGGGAGCGTGAACTCGTACTCGCCGGCACGCAGCTTTGGGCCCATCTTCTCGCGGCGCAGCCAGGCGTAGGTGAGCTCGGCGTCGCTGACCACCCCGGCCTGGGCGAGCATCTCGGCGACGCGCCGAGGCCCGCTCCCCGGTGGGATGGTGACATCCTTCGTGCCCGGCGCCCCTGTGGGGGTCCGCGCGAACTCGGTGAGCCGCTGGTCCCGCCACCACCACCACGCCGCGCCTGCGGCCGCCGCCAGGACCACGAGCAGCAGGACGATTCCCACCGCCCGCTTCAAGGCTCGTCTCCCTGCACGGTGGCCTGGTGGGCGTCGAGCCAGCCCTGGAGGATGAGCGCAGCCGCCACCCGATCCACCACCGCCTTTCGCCGGGCCCGGGAGACGTCGGCCTCGATCAGCATCCGGTTGGCGGCGGCAGTGGTGAGCCGCTCGTCCCAGTACGCAACGGGAAGTCCGAGCTGGCGCGCCACGGCGTCGCCGAAGCGGCGGGCCTCGGCGGCGCTCGGTCCCTCGCTGCCGTCCATGTTCAGCGGCAGTCCCACCACCACGTGCTCCACGCTGTGGTGCTCCGCCAGTCGCCGGAGCTCGGTCAGGTCGGCGCGGAGGTTCGTCCGGCGCAAGGTGGTGACCGGCTGCGCGGTGAGCCCGAGCGGATCGGACACGGCCACCCCGACCGTCTTCGTCCCCACGTCCAGCCCGAAGCTCCGCCTCATCGCCGGGCAACCATACCAGCCCGGGGCCGGCGTCCCGCCGCACGGACCCGGGCCGTCCTGTCGGAGGGACGCCCGCGCGCCGTTCCCGGGGGAGGCTTCCCGGCACTCTTCTTGTACCGCCCCGCCGGGCGCCCGGTCTGCCAGCCCGGGAAGGGGGACGGATGGGATTCTTCGACTTCATCGGGGATGCGCTCGGGGCCATCGCGGCGCCGTTCACTGCGGTCATCGACGCCGGTACGAAGCTGCTCGGCCTCCCGCCGGCGATCGGCGACGCGCTGAAGATCGCGGTGGGCGCAGCGACCGGGGACTTCGTCACCCTGATGCAGGGCAGCACCCAGCTGCTGAAGGACCTCGCCAGCAGTGCCGCGGAGACCGAGTACGCCCCACCCACGGACGAGGCCTATGGTGGAACGGACGGCTGGGCGCCGGCGGCCTCCCTGAAGGCGAACGCCCCGGCGGACGACCCGGATGCGGTCGACGCCTCCGAGGACGCGGTGACCTCGGCTGCCGTGCCGGACGATCCGGCGATCACCCTGGCCTCGGGCGCCGACCAGGACCCCGAGGAGGCCCGCGCCCTGGACACGCTCGGCAAGAACTTTGACGCGCTGAACCGCGACCACGGCCCGCTGAGGCTGCTGGAGAACAAGGTCATCACCGAGCAGGAGCTGCGCGAGACGGCAGACGATCCCGATGCGCCGCTCGAGCTCAAGCGCGCGGCCCGCTACATCCTGGACCATCCCGACCTCATGGAGCGGCTGTCGCGCTCGAAGGACCGGGACCAGACCGGCATCTCCCGCAGCGACATCGACCTGGTCCGGGAGCAGAGCCAGACTGGCGGAAGCGCCGACGGGGCAAGCGCCGCACTGGCCGCCGCCGGGTCGGAGGTGGAGCCCACCGGGGCGAGCGATCTGGACCCGGAGGAGGAACGGGCGCTGGACACCCTGAGGCGGAGCTTCGACGCACTGAACCGCGATCACGGCTTCCTCGGCGCCTTCGGCGACAAGGTCATCACCGAGAAGGAGCTGCGGGAGACCGCCGAGGATCCCGAGGCGCCGCTCGAGCTGAAGCGCGCCGCCCGGTACATCCTGGATCACCCCGATCTTCAAGAAAGGCTGTCGCGGTCGAGGGACGGCGACGATCAGGGCATTGCCCGGGGAGACATCGACCTCGCCGCTGAGGAGAGCCCGACCGACGCGGGTGGAACCTCCGCAGTCGCCGGGGCCGACGCGCTCTCGTCCCTCCAGACCCTCCTGGTGAACTTCGACACCCTCAACAGACCGGTGAGCTGGTTGCCGGGCCTCGACAAGGTCCTGACCCACGAGGAGCTGGAGCGCGCGGCGAGCGCGCCCGAGACCTCTCCGGCGCTGAAGCGGTCGCTGCGTTACGTGCTCGACCATCCCAGTCTGCTGAGCAAGCTCTCGCGCTCGACCGGGGTGCTCGGCCAGGGCATGTCCCGGAGCGATCTCGAGCTCGGCATCGAGGACGCCCGAAGGGCGACCGCTGGGACCGGAACGAAGACGAGCAGCTCGCCGGCGCCGAAGCCGGCGGCCACCGCCAGCAGCAGCGGGACCACCACCAAGTCCTCGAGCAGCTCCACCAGCCCCGACCCGTCGATCAAGGACATCCTCAACGACAAGAGCCTGAGCCTGGAGGAGAAGATCGAGATGATCCTCATGGTCCTCGAGAACCGGGTGGACGATCAGATGCTCACCGTCACCCAGCAGATGGACCAGAACGACGACAAGAAGACCGCCAAGGACGACCGGAAGAAGGTCACCCAGCTCGACAAGGTCGACCGCGATCTGAACTTCAAGATGGAGCGGCTGATGAAGCGCAAGGAGCAGCTCTCGAACCTCCTGTCGACGATGGAGATGAAGTTCGCATCGATGGCCCAGACCGCCATCGCCAACATGGGACGCTGAGCATGCGACGCAACGATCGAGAGAAGCTGCTGGCCTTCGCCCGGGGCGAGGCCACCTGGGCCGAGGTGGAAGGCATCACCGCCGCGGACGCCGGGCGCATGGCCCGGACCGGGGTGGAGCTGGCGCAGGCCGGGCGGCTCCGCGAGGCGGCGCTGGTCTTCGAGGCGATGGCGGAGATCAACCCGAAGGACGCGGGCGCGCACGCCGCGCTGGGCACCGTGTACCAGAAGCTGGGCCGCACCGAGGACGCGCTGGCCGCCTACAGCGAGGCGCTGGCCCGCGACCCGGCGCATCCGGTCGCGCTCGGCAACCGGGGCGAGCTGCTGCTACGGCTCGGCCGCCGCGAGGGGTTCGGCGACGTGGCCGCGGCGGTGGCGGCAGATCCGGAGGGGAAGACCGCCGCCGGACGGCGCGCGGCGCGGCTGGCGAAGGCCATCACCGCGGACGCGGTGGCGCGCCTCGGGCTCCAGTGAAGCGGGGAGGCCGCCGGAGCGCCCGGGGGGGAGCGCTCCGGCGGTTCAGTCTCAGCCGCCGGTGTCGGGGCCGGTGCTCTGGGCGGTGCTCGCCGGAGTCGCCCGGGGCCGGGCGATGCTGCGCCGGCGCGAGGAGGGCTTGCTGGCCGGCTCCGGCGGCGGAGGCGGATCGTCGGGCACGTCGGCCTCGGCGAGCAGCAGCTGCTTCATCCGCTCCAGGCTCGTCCGCGCCCGGTCGACGAACGGCCCCGCGGTGCCGATGCGCTCCGCCGTGGCCACGGTCGTCTCGTAGACCCCGATGGCCTTGGTGAGGAGCACCTTGATTCTCCGCCGAAGCTCCTGCCGGTAGAACTCGGCCTCCTCGGCGTTCAGCTCCCGCGGGGTGGGGGAGTCGATCATCTGGCGGTGGAGGACCTCGTACAGGCTGCCGATCCGCTCGCCGGCGGCCGTGGCCCAGTAGCCGTTTCCGATCTTGATTGCCCGGAGGTAGTGGCCCTGCGCCGAGAGCAGCAGCTCGGCCTTGTACTCCAGCGTCTTCGACAGCGCGTCCGCCTTCGCGTCCGGATCGAAGGTCACCCCTTCGCAGTGCAGGCGGTAGATCTCCCCGAGGAAGAACTGGCCCTGGGCGGTGACGTACTCGTCGGCCGGCTCTCCGAGGTCCGCTGCGGCCTTCGCGTTCGCCAGGGCGGAGCGGAGCGTCTTCTCGCCCTCGTCCAGGTCGCCGGCGTCCACCTGGCAGATGCCCTGCTGGACCTGGGCCTCGATCCGGCGGGCCACCGGGAGGTCGCTCCGCGCCGCGATGCGGCCGAGCAGGGTGGCGGCCTCGGGGTAGCGATCCAGGTGGTACAGCGCCTCCGCCTGGTGGAACGCGGCGTCGAGCGCGTCGCCGTTTCCGAGCGGGTCGGCAATCTCCGAGAAGTGCTGGCGGGCCGCGTCCCAGTTCTCCAGACGCTCCCGCGCCAGGCCGGCGTTGAAGCGCGCCCGGGCCCGGTGCGAGCTCTCCGGGAAGGCGGTCACCAACCGCTCGAAGCATGCCGCCGCCCGCCCCGGGTCGCCCGCGGCGAAGGCGCTCGAGCCCGCGGCGAAGAGCTCCTCGTCGTTCATCCTCAAGAGCGCCAGGTCGGCCCGGACCTCCTCCGGAGGCATGGCGATGGTCTCGGTCCTGGAGTCCGCCGATCCAGTGGTGGCGCACCGGGTGAGGAGCAGCAGCGGCAGCAGGGCGAGGGCCCGGTGGAACGCGGTGCGCAAGGGCAGGGCAGGCGGGCGGGGAGTCGACCTGTGGAGCCTACAGGATCGCAGCCTCGCCCAGCAGGTAGGACCCTGCCCGCCAGAGTGCGCGCAGGTCGTGGATCTCGCTCGAGAAGCGGGGAACGGCGATGAGCGGCACCGGCGCGGTGCCCTCGCGGAGGAGGCGGATGCTCACCTGGTCTCGCCCGGCCAGCACCCGGGCCTCGCCGAGCGTCCGGACCAGCACGCCGCGCAGCGGGTCGGAGAGGCCCTCCAGCTCGGCCTCGGCCGAGGCCGGCGGTTCCTCCTGTACCCGGTTCACCACCAGCCCATCCCGCTGCAGTCCGCGGTCTCCCAGCACCGCGTGGAAGCGCAGCGCCTCCTCACGCCGCTCGGGCGAGGCCCCTGCCACCAGGAGGAAGCCCGTCTCCGGCGACGAGAGCAGCCCCCGCACCGCCCGCGCCCGCTCACGGAAGCTCTCGTTCATCCCGCTCACCGCGCCCAGAAAGGCCGCGAGCTCCTCCAGCGTGTCGCCCCCGATGATGCGGCCGATGGTCTTCGCCGCCACCCCACCTCCCCAGAGCGCCAGCCTCAGAGAGATCCGGCTGGCGCGGAGCGCGGGGTCGAGCAGCCACCGCGCCGCCTCGTTGTCCAGGAAGTCGAGGATCCGCGACGGGGCGTCCAGAAAGTCCAGCGCGTGGGCGGTGGGTGGGGTGTCGAGGACGATGAGCTCGACTTGCGACCGCTCGCGCAGCTGCCCCAGCCGCTCCAGCGCGATGTACTCCTGCGAGCCGGCCAGCGCGGTGGAGAGCGTCTGGTAGAACCGGTTCTGGAGGATGCGCTCCCGCTGTGCCGGCGGGGCCTGCCGCTGGATCAACTCGTCCCAGCTGGCCTTGAGGTCCAGCATCATCGCCTGCAGCGGCGCCCGCAGCGTGATGCCTGCCCCGCGGAGCACCTCGTCGCTGACCTCGGTGGGCGTATTCCCCAGCCAGGTCAGACCGAGCGCGTTGGCCAGCCGGCGCGCCGGATCGATGGTGCAGACCAGCGCGCTGCGCCCCAGCGCCGCTGCCCGCATCGCCACCGCCGCGGCGAGGGTGGTCTTCCCCACGCCCCCGGCGCCCACGCACACCAGCACCCGCCGACGCCGCAGCACCTCCTCGAGCGAGGGGCCGCTCACCGGAGCCCCTCCGCCAGCATGTCGCCGAGCGACACCAGCTCGCCGCGATCCAGCTGGGGAGTCACCAGACGGGGCAGCTGCACCAGCGGCGCATCGATGGGGCGCAGCCGCTCGGCGGACTCCTCCGTCCGCTGCGCGTCCTCCTCGTAGGCTTCCACCAGCGCGCTCAGGCCGGGACGTCCGGCGAGGGCGGACCGGTCCGCCGCGCCGAACCGCGACTGCACCGACTGGTTGAGCACCACTGCCCCCACCCGGATCCTCAGCCGGCCACGGAGCGCCTGGGCGAGCTCCAGCGTCTCGTTCACCGGCAGCTCCTCCGGAAGGCTCACCAGCACCGCGGAAGTCATCACCGGGTCGGTGATGAGGTCGAGCATCCAGCCGGCCTCGGTGGACATCGGTCCGGAGGGGAGGGCGGAGGTGAGGCTGTGCGGTACGCCGAGCAGGGTGAGCGCGTGCCCGGTGGCGGGGAGGTCCAGGACGATCCGGTCGAACCCTCCCGGCGCGTCCGGCCACTGGCGGAGATGCCACATCACCTTCCCCAGCATCACCGTCTCGGCCAGCGCGGGGATGAAGCGCAGGAAATAGCGGACCATCCGGTTCTCGAACACCGCCCGGTAGACGCGCTCGAGCCGGATCTTCGACAGGACGTACTCGCGCATCGAGGCGTCGGGCTCGAGGTCCACCATGGAGAGGTTGGGCTCCACCAGGGTCACGTCCGGGCCCACCTCGGGGTGGCCGAGCATCCGGCCCAGGCGCCGGCCGGCATTCACCTCGCAGAGCAGCGTGCGCAGGCCGGCCGAGGCCAGGCGCAGCGCGAGCGACGCGGCGACGGTGCTCTTGCCCACGCCTCCCTTCCCGGTCACCAGCAGGAGACGCCTGTCGAGCAGACCGGACATGGAGGTCAGGAGGGAGCGCCGGACCGTAGGGAGCACCTCCGCGGCCTGTCAACGGGATGTGCCAGCGTGCTTGACAGGTCCGGGCCCGGCTGCGAAGTCCGGGGCGGACGGAAGGCGCCATGCTGAAGAACAATCCGGTGGTCAAGAAGCTGGTCGAGACGGGCGAGGAGCGGGTCGGGAAGCTCGCCCAGGCGCTGCTCTCCAACGAGCGCTTCGTGGTGGCGATCCAGAGCCTGATCCAGCGGACGCTGACCGCCAAGGGCCTGCTCGACAAGAGCCTCCGCTCGGCGCTGGCGGCGATGAACCTCCCCTCCACCGAGGACGTCGAGTCGCTGCGCCGGAAGATCGCCGACCTCGACGCCACCCTCGGCCGGATCGAGTCCAAGCTGGAGAAGGTTCCGGAGCAGCCTCGCTGAGCCCCGGCGCGCCGTGCGAAGGATCGCCTTCGTCAACGAGAAGGGTGGCACCGGGAAGACCACCCTGGCGGTCCACGTCGCCGCGTGGATCGCCCGCTCCCGGAACCTGCGCGTGCTCCTGGTGGACCTGGACACCCAGGGGCACGCCGGGAAGACGCTCGGGCTCGACGTTCGGGAGATCCAGCCCAACGTCTTTCACTTCCTGACCGACCGCTCCGTCGGGCTGGCCCAGGTGCGCCACGCCACCGAGGTCCCCGGCCTCTCGGTCGTGCCGGCCTACAAGCAGATGGCCGGCCTGGCCGCGGCGCTCGGCACCTCGACCGATGCGGCGGACCGGCTGCGGGAGCGGCTGGACGAGTTCTCCTCGGAGCAGGACGTGGTGGTGCTGGACGGCCCCCCCTCGCTGGGGCTCAGCGTCACGGCGATGCTGCTGGCCGCGACCGAGGTGGTGCTGCCGGTCGCGCTCACCTACCTCGCGCTCGACGGATGCGCAGAGGTGGCCCGCACGGTGGAGCGGGTCGCGGAGGAGCACCACCGGCCGGGGCTCCGGGTCACCGCGGTGGTGCCGATGATGCACCGGCGCACCGCCCTGGCCGAGGCGGTGCGCGAGCGGCTCGAGGCGTACTTCCCGGGACGGGTGACTCCGCCGCTGGGAATCAACGTCGCCATCGACGAGGCGCAGAGCCACGGGAAGACGGTGTGGGACTACGCGCCCAGGAGCCGCGGGGCGCAGATGATGACCGCGGTCGCCGAGGCGGTGTGGGCTCTCGGCGCCGGCAGCTAGGTCCCGTCCTGCGGAGGCGCCGGCTTCTTCTCCAGCCCGTCCAGCCGTCGCTCCAGCTCCTCCAACCGGCGGGAGAGCTGGCCCAGGTCGGAGCCGAGCGCGGGCAGGTTCCCGGTCACGCTCTCCACCAGCGCCTTCACCCGGTCGTCGGCGCGGCGCTGCCAGTCCTCGATGGTGCGCTGTCCGGCCCGGAGGAGGTCCTCCTTCAGCTCGCCGGTGCCGCCTTCCTCGCGGCGGAGCAGCCGGTCGAGTCGGGTCTCGGCCTCCTCGCGGATCGAGGCCACCCGCGGGCTGACCTCCTTCTGGATAAAGCCGGAGAGCGCGTCGCCCGGGCGGCGGATGATCTCCCGCAACACGCTGAGCGGCATCTGGTTCTTCTTCTTCTCCTCCTCGAAGATGATCTGCGCGAGGGTGACCGAGGTGAGATCGTCCTTGGTGCGGTTGTCGACGATCTTCACCTCCGCGCCCTGCTTGATCATCTCGGCGATCTCGTCGAGCGTGACGTACCGACTCTCCACGGTGTCGTAGAGCTTCCGGTTCGTGTAGCGCTTGATGACCTTCGGCTCGCGGGGAGCCTCGTCCTGGGGGGGATGGAGCTGTTCGGGTTCAGTCATGGATCGTGTGTCGCCGTCGTGAACGGTGGGCCCGCTTCTACCCGGCCATGCCGCGCTGCAGCGCCTCCCTGGAGAGACCGCCAGGTTCCGGCTGGATAGCAGCACGGTTTGGCTCGGTGCAACAAGGTGGAGGGGCGGCACCTACACGGGGGGCGGGCGGGCTTCCCCTGGTATTCTCGCAGGTTCCAGCCCACCTGTGGCTCGACCCCCGTGATCATCGCCTGCACGCAGTGTCACACGCGCTTCAAGGTGCCGGACGGCAAGGTCACCGCTCGGGGGCTGAAGGTCCGCTGCTCGCGCTGCGGGCACACCTTCCGCATCTACCCCGACTCGGCTGTCGAGCACGGGGTCGCGCCCACGCCTGCCGCAGCGCGTCCGAGCGGGCCGGACCCGTTCCAGGCCTTCGGCCCGGAGGGCACGTCGGACATGGAGAAGACGCCGGCGCGCGGCGCGGCCGTCTCGAAGCTCCTCGCCGGGATGGGACCGGTCCGGGAGGCCGAGGACTTCGACGTGGACGTCTCCGGCGTCGAGCCCCCGAGCACCGAGCCGGCCTGGAACTTCCCTCCCGCCCCCTCCCGTCCGGCGCTCGCGGCCGGAGCGGCGGTCGCGCTCCAGGCCCAGCCTGCCGACCCGCCGCCCGAGCCCGCGGCGTGGGCGCCGCTCCCGGTCCGTCCCCTCCCCCCGGAGCCCGAGGCGGTCGGCTCGACCCTGGCGGGCCTCTTCGAGGAGCCCGCCCCCAGCAGGGTGTCGGACGCCTCGCTCGGCGACACCTCGTTCGACGCATTCGAGATGCCTGACCGGGCGCCGGTCCCCGTGCGTCCTCTCCCCGCAGAGCCAGCGGCGGTCGGCTCGACCCTGGCGCGCCTCTTCGAGGAGCAGCCCGCGGAAGCGGACGAGCCCGGGGCCGCGCCGGCTCCTCCCGCTTCGCCTCCCGGCGACGGGCCCAAGCTCGCTGCCCTGGCTGGCTTCACCCCGGCCTGGGGCGTGGCGGCGCCGGTCCGGGCGCTCTCGGTCGAGGGCATCGTCTCCAGCCACGTGCCGAGCCTCGCCCCGGCCGTGGAGCCCGAGTCGCCCCCGCCGGCGCCCCAGTTCGGCGGCGCCGGGATGGTGCTGGACGACCTACCCTCGCTCGCGCCGCCGAGCCTTCCCGCGCACGGCGAGCTGGAGCTCGACCCGGGCAACGACAGCCGCGCATGGACGGGTGCCTCGCTCGCCGGACACGGCGGGATGCAGATCGAGCTCGAGCCCGATCTCCCGACGGTCGAGCTCGACCGCCGACCGCCTCCGGAGCCCGCTTCATCTGCACCCGTCTGGTCGCCGCCGACCGCCTCGCCTGCCCCGGCGGTGGCGTCGCCCGGCCTCGCCTGGGACGACCCGTTCGACGCGCCGCCACCGCCGATGCGCCCGGCTCCGTCGCCCGAGCCCGAGCCGGCAGTGCCCACGCCGCGCACGTCTGCTCCCGCCACCTCGGTGGTGCTGGACGAGGCGCCACCGCCCGACCCGGGCTCGCCCGACCACGGCTTCTTCGAGATGTCTGCCGGGGCTCCGGCTCCAGCCGTCCTTGCGCCCTCCGGCGCCCTGCTCCCCGACATCCCCGAGGCCGAGGAGCCACCGGTGGCGGCGGCCTCACCCGCGACCTCCGGACCGGTTCCCACCATCTCCAAGCCACCCAGCAGGGTGCGGCTCGGGCTCCAGGAGCGCGAGCACCCGGGGACGGCGCGGCGGGTGAGCGCGGTCGTCCTCAACGTGGGCCTGGCCGCGCTGCTCGTGCTGGTGGTGGTGGGCCTGGTCTCGAGCTGGGCCACCGCGGGCCGGTTGGACGGGTCGGCGCTCTCGCCGCGCCGTCTGCTCCAGGCGCTGCGCCCCGGCAGTGGCGTCACGCCGGTCGAGGTGACGCCCGGCACCTACGAGACCCGCTCGGGGCGTTCGCTGCTCTACGTGCGCGGGCGAGTCCTCAACCGCGGGGCGCCGTCGGCGCGGGTCCGGGTCCGGGCCGAGGTCTGGGACGGAGCGCAGGAGGTGAAGACCGGCGAGACGCTGGCCGGAGCCATCGCCACTCCCGAGGAGCTGTGGCGCGCCGCCACCCAGGCCGACGTCGAGACGCTGCGCGCGCGGCTGCTCGCGGCAGCCACCCCCCTCCCGGACGGGCAAGAGGCGGACTTCCTGGTGCTGCTCGACGAGGCTCCGCGGGACCTCTCCGGTCTCCGGCTCAAGGTGACCGCCAGCGTCGAGCGCTGAGAGCGCCAGGCCCCGCTGCGCGGTGCGAGTCAGGCCTGCCCGGAGTCGCCGTCGGTCTTCCGCTCGGGAGAGGACTTCAGGGTCCGCTCCGGCTTGACGTCGATGAAGCCCTGGCCCCGGGACGCCTTCTTGAACGAGTAGACGAACTTCCCGAGCGCGTTTCCGAGCGATGCCATGCGCGAGGCGGAGAACACCACCAGCAGCACGAAGCAGATGACCAGCAGCTCTCCGAATCCCAGGTGAGGCATGGCGCGGTGCGGAACATCGCCCGCGAGGCCGATGCGTGCAAGCGGCTTGACCTCGCCGGGCCCCGGGTCGGACGCTCGGTGGCGCCGTGCGCATCCTCGGTCACCGGGGCGCGAGCAGCGACGCGCCGGAGAACACGCTGGTCGCATTCCAGCGCGCGCTCGACCAGGGCGCGGACGGGGTCGAGCTCGACGCCCGGCTCTGCGGCTCGGGCGAGGTGGTCGTCTTCCACGACCCGCGCCTCGAGCGGCTCACCGGTGCGACCGGACGGGTGGCGGACACGCCCTGGTCCACCCTGGCCCGGCTGGAGGTGCGGGCGGGCCCGGCCGGCGCAGGCCCCGGACGCATCCCGCTGCTCTCGGAGGTGCTGGAGGCGCTCCCGCGCACCGCGTTGGTCAACGTGGAGCTGAAGAGCGAGGACTGGACCGGAACCCGGGTGGCCGAGGCGGCGGGCGCACTGCTCGCGGCGGGGCGGCACGAGGACCACGTCGTCGTCTCGTCGTTCGACGCCCGCTGCCTGCTGCGGCTGGCGCTCGCCCATCCCCGGCTGAAGCGAGGGCTGCTGCTGGATCCGGAGCGGTCCCAGCGCGTCCAGCGCCATCTTCTTCTCCCGCTGCTCGGCCGCGATGCCGTGCACCCCGAGGCCGGTCAGGTCACCGAGGCGGACGTGCGCCACTGGCATGCCAGGGGGCGGGAGGTCGCGGTCTGGACGGTGGACGACCCCGAGGTTGCCCGGAGGCTCCGGGCCTGGGGCGTGGACGCCTGCATCACCAACCGCCCGGGAGCGCTCCGGGCGGAGCTCGGCCGCTCCAGCTAGGGCCGGAGGGTGGGCTCGCCCTGGGCCCTGGCCAGAGCCTGCGCCACCGCGGCCGGACGGCGGCGGATGATGAGCACCTTGCGCGAGGCGAAGTCCTGCGTCTGCCGCGCGACCACCATCACGCTGTTCGCGCCCTCCTTGAGCGGGAAGTCGGCGCTGAACTTCAGCTTGGTGGGCTCGTTCTTCGGGCTGTCGGAGGTGCGGAAGAACACCTTCTGGTCGTTGACCAGGACGTACATGTCCAGGAGCCCCCTGGGCTCGGACACCGTGCCGGAGAGGGTGAAGCGATCCGACGGAGCGACCACGCCGCCCTGGCTCTGATCGACCTGTAGCGCGATCTGCGGCGGCTCCCGGTACGGCACCGCCGTCAGCTCGGGCGCGGCGGCCTTCGCGTTGCGCGCCTCGTGCGCGTCGGAGGCGCGGAGGAAGCCGAAGCGGCCCTTCTCGGTCTCGACCTTGGTCAGCCCGTTCACCCGGGCGAGCACCGGGAGCACGCCGGCCTTCTTCACCCTGGCCACCACCGGCGCGCGGTCGTCGGGCCCGGCGAGCACCGGCGCGCCGGTCTCGACCCGGACGGCGCCCTTGCGGGCCTCGAGGGTGAACGGCTTGTCGGCCAGCGGCAGGTTCAGCCGCTCGGTGGAGAACTCCTCCAGCGGTTCGTCGATGATCGCCAGCTTCAAGGGGAAGCTGTCGCCCACGTAGCCCTTCTTCACCTCGAGCTGGAAGCGGGCGGTCTTGGTCTCGCCGGGGGCGATCTCCCCGAGGTGGAACCGGCCCTTCTCGATGAAGACGTTCTGGTCGGCGGCGTTCTTGATCGAGCCCACCGCATCCAGCGCCTTCCCGGTGCCCTGGTTGGTGACGTCCACCAGCAGGGTGACGCTCTCGCCGCGCTGGGCGACCCCGTCTCCGTTGCACTGGGCGCAGTCGTCCACCACCTGCCAGTTGAGCGCGAAGGCCGGGCGGGGCAGCTCGCCGAAATTCACCTCGGCCACCAGCTGCTGCGGCAGCGCGCCCTGGTCGTCGAAGAACTTCAACGTCACGTCGTCGCGACGGCTGTACATGTCTTTCGGCACCTTCACCGGCGCCTTCCAGGTGCGCTTCTCGCCGGGCTTCAGGGTGCCGAAGACGAACTCGCGGCGGTCGAGGAGCGGGTCCTCGCTCTCGCTCCAGGCGCGGATCCGCGACAGCGGCTCGGTGCCCCGGTTCTCGACCGTGACCTCGAGGTCGAAGCTCTCACCCGGCGCGAGCCGCTTCTCCGGTCCGGGGCGGAGGGTGGCCACCAGCTGCGGCGCCTTGGGGGTGGGTCCGGGCGTCCAGTCGATGCCCAGTGCCGCGATGGCGGTGTTGATCCGCTCCGCTTCCTGAAGCCCCCGGTCGTTCAGGTACGACTTGCCGGACTGGAGCATCCGGTCGCGCTGGACGTACGGCTCCTTGAGCACGAAGTCGCGCGCGAAGAGGACCTCGAAGTCCTCCTTCACCTCGTCCTGCGCCTCGGCATCGAGCTGGTCGTAGAGGTCCTCGTCCAGCTTGTTGGGGTCGGTGTCTGCCGGGTGAGCGGCGTCCTTCCCCTTGCCGGCGGGCTTCACCAGCTTGTCCGAGGGCTTGTCCGACTTGGAGAGCTTGGGGTCCTTGCCTTCCTCCGCCTTCTGCTGGCGGGCCGCGGCGTCCTTCTGCTTCGCGTCCTCCTTCAGGTACTTGATGCTGACGAAGGGCTTCTCCTTGCCGAGGACCTCCTCGCGCTTGGTGGCGGCGGGATTGTTGGCGGAGTTGCCGAAGTGGTGTTCGAGGTCCGCCTCACCCAGGGTCTTGCGGGGGGCGAAGACGTTCACCCGGTCCGCCGTGACGCGGGTGGGGACGAGCTCGATGTCCGGCTCGATGCCCACCTCCTGGATGCTCACGTCTCCGGGGGTGAGGTACTTGGCGATGGTCAGCTTGAGCGCGCTCTCGTCGTTGGGGTTCCCGCTCGGGGAGCCGAACTCGTAGAGCACCTGCACCGAGCCCTTGCCGAACGTCTGCTGGCCGATGATCACCGCGCGGTTCAGGTTCTTCAGCGCGCCGGCCACGATCTCCGAGGCCGAGGCGCTGCCTGGATTCACCAGCACCGCCAGGGGGTACTTGTTGTCGCCGTCGTCGGCGTGGGCGCGCTTCTCCTCGCGCTGCCGCTCGCTCAGCGAGACGGTGGTGACGATGGTGCCCTGGCTGAGGAAGAGGTCCGAGACCTGGATCGCCTGCTCCAGGAGGCCACCGGGGTTGCCGCGCAGGTCGAGCACCAGGCCCTTCAGGCCGCCGCTCGCCTCGGCGTCGCTCTGCAGCTTGCCCAGGGCGGTCTGCATGTCCCGGGTGGTGTTGCCCTGGAAGTTCTTGAGCCGGATGTAGCCCACGTTGCCGGCGAGCAGCTTGGACTGCACCGACTCGATGGAGATGGTGGCCCGGGCGAGGGTGAGCACCATCGGCTTGTCCTGGCCCTTGCGCTCGACGGTGATGGTGACCCGGCTGTCCACGGGGCCGCGCAGCTTGGACACGGCCTCGTTGAGGTCCATGTTGACCGTGGACTCCTCGCCGATCTTCTTGATCTGGTCGTCCTTCTTGATGCCCGCCCGCGCGGCCGGCGTCTTGGGGAGCACCCGTACCACGGTGAGGTTGCTCTCCTTCATCTGGATGACGAAGCCCAGGCCCCCGAACTCACCCTTGGTGGTGAGGCGCATCTCCCGGTAGTACTCGGGCTTGAGCAGCACCGAGTGCGGGTCGAGCGTGGAGAGCATCCCGTTCACCGCGGCGTACTCGACGTCCCGGGTGTCCTCGCTGGGGCGCAGGTTGCTGCCGATGAAGTCGAAGACGTCCTTCATCTGGAAGGACATCTTCCACAGCGAGTCGACGTGGCTGATGTCGAAATCGCGGGTCTTGCCGTTCACGTTGACCTGGAGCTTCTGGCGCTCCTTGTCCGCCTCCACCATCACGTCCGGGACGGTGCGCTCCACCTGCTCCAGCGAGGCCACCATCATCTCGCGGGGGTTGATCCGCTTGGGGTCGACGTACGCGTCCTTCACGTAGATGACGACCTTGTTGAAGATCTTGAGCGCCGACAGGTCGTGCGGCGGACGATCTCCGTTGCGGACGACGTCGGAGGAGCCCTCGCCGCGAGCGGCGGGACCGGCGACGGCCTCGCCGACGGTGAAGGGGAGCGGCGCGTGGTCACGCGCGAGGAGAGCCCAGGCCCCGAGGAGAGCGAGGACCAGGAGCGAACGGCGCATCAAGCGGGGCATGGGGAAGATTCGACTCTAACCACCGGGTATGGGGCCTTCAAGACAGGGTTCCTGCCGAAACCAGCGAACGGTGGAGGAGAGTCCCGGCGACGACGGCCACGGGCAGCAGGAACAGGTTCAGGAGCGGCACCCACAGGAGCACGGTGATTGACAGCCCGAAGCCCAGGGCGAGCGCGGTGCGCCGCGCAAGCACCCGCCGCACCTCGACAAAGGCTCCGCCGCGGCGGGCCACTGGTGGGTCGAGGTACTCGGCGCAGGCGAACAGCGCGGTCCAGCCCACCCCGGCCACCGCCCAGAGCGGCGCCGCTGCGGGCAAGGTGAGCTGGAGCACGAGCAGCAGCGCCTGGCCGAGGAGGAGGAGCATGACCCGCATCGCGGTGCGAGCCACGGCGGAGACTGCCTGACCCAGGGTGCCGGCGAGGCCAGCCGGGGGGGCGGGCGGTGCGCCCACTGCCGACTCGGTGGCTGCCACCAGGGTGTCCTCGAGTGGCGCCAGCGCGAGCAGGGGGAGGGTCAGCGCGCCGACGAGCCACCCCACTGCACCCGCGACGACGAGCGTGAGCTGCCACAGCCAGCCCACCGGTCCGCCCGGATGCGGCCACACCCGCTCGAGGAGGCCGGGGAGCCAGACCCAGAGCGCCCAGCCCCAGAGCACGAAGATGAGCAGGGTATAGGCGGCGCAGAGGGCCGCGAGCCGCCGCAACCGCGGGACGCGCAGCACCAGCTGGGCGGCCCGCAGGGGGAAGGTCGCCCCCCGGAGGAGGTCGAGTGGACCACTCTGGCGCGGCAGGTCGGGCGTGTCTTCCATGCGAGGGGGCGGGCAAGCCCCGCAACCATTGTTATAGACGCGGCCCTGCATGTCGCTCGACCGCGCTCCGACCGAAGACGACGCCGTCACCTCCGTCGACGCGCTCCTCGACGTCTTCCGCTCGGCCGAGACGCCGCGGTCCGAGCACCGCCTGGGGCTGGAGCACGAGAAGTTCCTCTATCCGGTGGAGGACCCGCCCACGCCGGTCCCGTACGAGGGCCCCCGGGGCATCGGGGCGCTGCTGAAGCTGCTCGAGGCGCGGGGATACACACCCTTCCGAGACGCACCGGACGCCCCGGCGATTGCGCTGGTCGAGGACGACCACACGCTGTCGCTCGAGCCGGGCGGACAGTTCGAGCTGTCGGGCTCGCCGGCGCGGACCGCGCGGGCGGTGCACGCCGAGAACGTGGCACACGCCCGGATGCTCGCCGAGGCGGCGCAGCAGCTGGGGCTGATGCCGGTGGCGCTCGGGTACCGGCCGTGGGGAACCACCGCCGACATCCCCTGGATGCCCAAGAAGCGCTACCAGGTGATGCGGCAGACGCTTCCGGCGCGCGGGAAGCTAGCGCTGGACATGATGCTGATGACCTGCACCGGGCAGGTCTCGCTGGACTGGGCCTCGGAAGCGGACTGCGCGCGGAAGGTGACCGCGACCGCGCGCCTCACCCCGCTGCTGGTCGCGCTGTTCGCAAACAGCCCCCTGGTGCAAGGAAGGCCCAGCGGGTGGATGAGCTACCGGAGCCACGTGTGGAGCGACGTGGACCCGACGCGCTGCGGGTACTTCCCGCGGATGCTCGACGGCACGTTCGACTACCGCGCCTACGTGGACTGGGCGCTGAAGGCGCCGCTCCTCTTCCTCCGCCGCAACGGCGGTTACGTCACCCCGGCGATGACCTTCGGCGAGCTGCTGGAGCGCGGCTACGAGGAACGGCCGGCGCGCCGCTCGGACTGGATCGATCACCTCTCCACGCTCTTCCCCGAGGTGCGCATCAAGCGGGTGATGGAGGTGCGGGCGGCGGACTCGGTGTCGCTGGAGATGACCGCCGGGCTACCGGCGCTGTGGCGGGGGTTGCTGTACGACGAGGCCTCGCTCGACGCGGCGCTGGGGCTGGTGCCGCGGCTGTCCTTCGCCGAGCAGCTGGCGTTCCACGAGGAGGCGCAGCGGCGTGGTCTGCGGGGGAAGCTCCGCGGGACGCCGATCGGCGCGCTGGCCCTGGAGATGTTGCGGCTGGCGGGCTCGGGCCTGCAGCGCCTCGACCCCGAGGACGTGCCGCTGCTCGAGCCGCTCGAGGCCCGTGCCCGGTCGGGCCGGTCGCCGGCCGAGGACGTGCTGGACGCGGCGAAGGAAGAGACCTCGCCGGCCCGGCTGCTGGCCCGGTTCAGGCTCCTGCCTCAGTAGGCGCGTCTCCCTCGACTCCCCTAGCGCCGCCCGAAGAGCCGCTTCAGCCCACCGAGCACGCCGGTCTCCTGCTTCGGCGGTGCCGCGGGCGTCTCGGGTTCCGACGGCACCCGCTGCGGAGGCGGGGTCTCCGCCTCGGCCGTCGGGGCCGGCATCTGCAGCTCCAGCTGCTGCCGTTTCCCGGCCGGGTTCGTCGCCGCGGCGCGGAGCACACCGTCGGTGTCGAGTGACAGGTGGAGCGTCCAGTCCCCGGCGCGATCGGCCGGAGCGCGCAGCAGCCCGAGGAAGCTCCGGGGATCCGGGGCGCGGGCGCTGCCCTGGAAGACCTGTATTTCCAGCGGCGCGCCCAGCCCCAGGGTGAGGGTGAGCGTCTTCTCCGCGGGAAGCCGGGTGTTGCGGTCCAGCACCCGGACCTGCCCCAGCTCGGGGGCGATGATCTCCAGCGGCAGCCCGAGCACCTCGTGCAGCGCGGTGCGCGAGGCGCTCTTGGGCCCTGCGGCCATCAGGAGGTGGGCGAGGGTGGCCGCGCCGGTCGACACCGCCGCGCCCCCGTCGACGTCGGTGCGCGCGGGCCGCCCCATCGCCTCCTCGATCATCCGCCGCACGTGCGGAAGCCGGGTGGGGGGCCCCACCAGCACCAGCTCGTCGAGCGACTCCGGGGCCAGCGAGGCCGAGCGGAGCACCTCGCGGGCAAGCAGCACCCCGCGCTCGACCAGTGCCGTGGTCCGGGCCTCCAGCTCGGCGCGGCTCAGCCGGACCCCCTCTGCGCTCGCCTCGGCGACCGAGGCATCCTCGAGCTGCGTTCTCAGGTGCGCCGCCTCGCCGATGCGCTTGCGGAGCACCCCGGCATCCGCACGCGCGCCCTTGTCCAGGGCGAGCGCGATCTGCTCGTCGAAGTTCACCGACCCGAGCGAGGCGTCCCCGCCGCAGGCCACCATGTCCAGGTCGTCGCCGGAGGCGGCGAGCACGGCGATGTCGCAGGTGCTCGCGCCCATCCGGAAGACCAGGATGCGGCGGCGCGCCAGCCCCCGCCCGTGGGCGAAGGCCATCGTGGCCGCGGTGGGTGCCTGCACCAGCCGCACGCCCTCGAAGCCGGCGCGCTCGGCGGCCTCCCGGAGGCGCTCTCGCTGGAGGGTGTTGAAGGCCACGGGGACGGTGAGCACCACCCGTCCCGGCTGGTGCGAGGTGAGCTCCTCGGCGCGATGACGCACCCAGCGGAGCAGGGTGGCGACGAGCTCGGTCGCGCCCACCGTTCCTCCCTCGAGCGCGAAGGCGGACTCGCCACGGTCGTCGGGCACCAGCGCCGCCGGCCAGCGCCGGGCGACGGTGCGCGAGGCGTCGGAGTCCGCCCGGGTTCCGAGGAACGGCACCGGGGCCCCCACCCAGAGCGGCACGTCGGGCGCCTCGGGGGGGAGCATCCTCGGCGGCGCGCCGGGCTCGCGCACCAGCCGGACGAGGACCTCGGGACTTCCCCGGGCCTGGTCCAGGAGGAGTGGCTCGGCGCGGCCGTCGTGGAACCAGGAGACGCGGACCGACTCGGGGTTGATCTCGATCCCGAGCTCGGTGGTGCCGGCTGGCGCCGTGCGCACGGGGGCGGGAGCGGTCGGGAGCGCCGGAGTCGCCGTGGGCGCAGCCATGGCTCCGCGTGCCTCGAGCGGAGCGACCGCGGCGGATGCCTCCGTCGGTGGCACGAGCGAGAGCGGTGAGCCCGGCGGGGCGGGCTCGGGCGCCGCGGCGTGCGGAAGTTCGGCGCCGGGCTCGATCCGCACTGCCCCCTCCTCGGGGATGGGGGCCTCGTCCAGCGGGGGTGGCGGTGGAGGGACCGGCACCTCCTCCGGTCCGGCGGTCTCCATCGACGGGAGGAGCGGGATGGGGGCGGTGGGCCGGTCGTGGATCGACGCGGATTCTGCCAGCGAGCGGGCGACGTCGTGGAACGACGACTCGGGAACGTGCAGAGGCTCGTCCTCGCGCACCGGCGCATCGAGCTGGAACCGCGGCGGCGGCTCGGGTGGCGGTTCGTCGAGCTCGGTGACGATCAGCGTCCCCGCCGGCGGGGTGATGGCGGCGTGGACGTCGGCCGAGGCGCGGGTGTGCTCGAGCCCCGCCGGGCGGCGCGGGCCCGGGCCGGTGAACTCGGTGACGACCAGCTCCGGCACCTCCAGGTCGTCGAGCGGAGGATGGGGCCCGGCGATGCCCGTGCGCGGCGGCGCCGGAGCGGGGGTGGAGACCGACACGGCTGCGGATGTCTCGGGCGGTGACTCGGCTTCAGCCGTCACCCCATCCTGTGAATCCGCGGTGTCGAACGTCTCGGCGGCCCTCGCCCGGTCCCTCGCGGCGGACCACGCCTCCAGCGAGGTGTCCTCGAGCGTGCCGGCCCCCTCGTCCGAGCTCGGAGGGGTGGGTGCCTCGTCAGCGTGGGCCGACAGGCGCGTGGCGGGCTCCATGCTCGGCTCGCCCGGTGGTGCAGGAGGAAGCTCCGCCGGCGCTCCAGAGACGTCCGACCCCGTCGCCTCTTCTGTCTCCGCCGGGCCCTCGGCGGCCTCGGCCGGGCCCTCGACGGTTTCGGCCGGCATCTCGGCGGCCTCGGCCGGGCCCTCGGCGGCCTCGGCCGGGCCCTCGGCGGCCTCGGCCGGGCCCTCGGCGGCCTCGGCCGGGCCCTCGGCGGCCTCGGCCGGGCCCTCGGCGGCCTCGGCCGGGACCTCGACGGTTTCGGCCGGCATCTCGGCGGCCTCGGCCGGGACCTCGGCGGTCTCGGGCGCCGCCTCGACGGTTTCGGCCGGCATCTCGGCGGCCTCGGCCGGGACCTCGGCGGTCTCGGGCGCCGCCTCGACGGTTTCGGCCGGCATCTCGGCGGCCTCGGCCGGGACCTCGGCGGTCTCGGGCGCCGCCTCGACGGTTTCGGCCGGCGCCTCGGCGGCCTCGGCCGGGACCTCGGCGGTTTCGGGCGCCGCCTCGACGGTTTCGGCCGGCGCCTCGGCGGCCTCGGCCGGGACCTCGGCGGTCTCGGGCGCCGCCTCGACGGTTTCGGCCGGCGCCTCGGCGGCCTCGGCCGGGACCTCGGCGGTCTCGGGCGGGGCCTCGGCGGTCTTGGCCGGCGCCTCGGACACCTCCTCCGGCGAGACCTCCTCGGGCTCCTCGGTCCGTGACTCGGGAACGGGGCCGGGGCGGGCTGGCGCGGAGGGCCCCGGGCGCGCCGGTGCGGCGGGCGGCGCCCAAGCCTCGGGATGGGCCGGCCGGGAAACGGCGTCGCGGGGCGGGGTGACCCGGGCGGCGCTCGGTCCGGCCGGCGCGGCCCAGGCGCTCGGGTGGGCGTGGGTCTCGGGCGGCGCACTGCCCGTTGCCGCGCGGCCGGAGAGGATGCGCTCCACCAGCGCCTTGCCCGCGGCCTCCAGGCGGACGAAGCGCAAGGTCATCCCGGGCCGTTCGCCGGAGGCGTTGGACCGGACCACCACACCCTCGCCGCGGAGGAGCGACCGGCCGTCGGCGAGGATCAGGTCGAACAGGAGCTGGGCGCCCACGGGCTTCGGCGCCTTCGTCGCGAGGAAGAAGCCGTCACGGCCCACGTGGGCGCCGTAGTGGGCGACGAACTCGTCCTCGCTGCGGAAGGGCAGCCGGACGCGGAGCGGCGTCGGCGCGGACATGGAAGGGCTCAAAGATGCCCCGAATCCGCGCGCTTCCCAAATCCTAGGCCCGGACCGAGGCCACGAGCTTCTCCACCGCGGCACCCAGGAGCGCCGGGTCCGCACCGCCGGCCTGGGCCAGGTCCGGCTTCCCGCCCCCCGAGCCGCCAGCCACCCTGGCCACCTCCCGGATGGCCTCGGCGGCGCTGAACCCGCGGGCGACGATGTCCTTGGTCGCCCCCACCAGGACCAGGCCCTTGCCGTCCTTCTCACCCCAGACCACGACCACCCCGGACTGGAGCTTGTCCCGGAACTGGTCCGCGAGGGCGCGGTAGGCCTTGGCATCGGCGGGGTCCACCCGGTGCGCCAGCACCTTGACCCCGTTCACCTCGCGGGCCTCGGAGAGGACGTCCTTGCTGCTCGCGGCGGACGCGCGCCGGGCGGCGGTCTCTACTTCCTTCTCCAGCTCCTTGACCCGCTTCTGCGTCGCCTCCACCCGGCGGACGAGCTCCTTGGGCGAGGTGCGGAGCAGCTCGGCGGCGCGCCGGACCTCGTGCTCCAGCTCGCGGACCCAGGCCACCGCCCCCAGTCCGGTCAGGGCCACGATGCGCCGGACGCCCGAGGCAATGCCGCCCTCGGAGGTGATCTTGAACAGGCCGATGTCCCCGGTCCGGCGGACGTGCGTCCCACCGCAGAGCTCGGTGGACTGCGGGTGCACGCTCACCACCCGGACCCGCTCGCCGTACTTCTCCCCGAACAGCGCCACCGCGCCGGCCTTCTTCGCCTCGTCGAGCGCCATCACCCGGGTCTCGGCGTCCTCGTTCTCGAGGATCCACCGGTTGACCATGTCCTCCACCTGCTCCAGCTGCTCGGGCGTGGGCGGCGAGAAGTGCGAGTAGTCGAACCTCAGGTAATCCGGGGCGACCACCGAACCGGCCTGCTTCACGTGCTCCCCGAGCACGATCTTCAGCGCCCGGTGCAGCAGGTGGGTGGCCGAATGGTTGGCCCGGATGGCGTTCCGCCGTTCCCCGTCGACCGAGAGTTGGACCATGTCCCCGACGCGCAGGGTCCCGCTGGTCACCTGCGCCTCGTGGACCACGAGGCCGGGCACCGGTCGCTTGGTGTCCACCACCTGGGCCTCGGCCTTGCCGCCGTGGCCGACGATGCCCCCGGTGTCGCCCACCTGCCCACCCGACTCGCCGTAGAACGGGGTCCGGTCGCTCAGGACCTCGCCGGTGTCGCCCGTGCGGAGCTCGGGCACCTCGCGCCCGTCCTTCACCAGCGCGACGATCGTCCCCTCGCCCTCGTGGCCCTCGCCCTCGTAGCCGAGGAACACCGTGTCCCCGAGCCGGCCGTGGAGCGCCGGCCAGAGGTCCGCCACCGCCTTCTCGCCCGAGCCGCCGAAGGTGCCCCGCTGCCGCTGGGCCTCCATCAGCTCCTCGTAGCGGTCCAGGTCCACGTCGAACCCCCGCTCGCGGGCGATGATCTGGGTGAGGTCCCAGGGGAATCCGTGCGTGTCGTGGAGGAGGAACACCACGTCGCCGGAGAGGACCTTCGTTCCCTTCGCCCGGGCGATCTCCTCGTCGATGAGGCGCAGGCCCCGGGCGAGCGTCCGGCGGAAGGACTCCTCCTCGTGCCGGGTGGCCTCGAGGACGAAGGCCTCGTTCTCTTGCAGCTCCGGGTAGGCGTCCCGCATCTGCTGGACGACCACCTTGACGACCGCGTGCAGGAACGGCTCCTCCAGCCCGAGCCTCGAGCCGTGGCGGATGGCCCGGCGCATGATGCGACGGAGGACGTAGCCGCGGCCCTCGTTGGAGGGCTGCACGCCATCGGAGACCAGGAAGGCCGTGGCCCGGGCATGGTCGGCGATGACGCGCATCGAGGCATCGTCCGCCGGGTCGCGCCCGTAGGTCTTGCCCGACAGCTCGCTGGCCCTCGCCAGCAGCGGGACGAAGAGGTCGGTGTCGTAGTTGCTCCGCTTGCCCTGCACCACCGCGGTCATCCGCTCCAGCCCAGCCCCGGTGTCGATGGACGGACGCGGCAGCGGCTCGAGCGGGCTGTCCTTCTCCTTCCGCTCGAACTGCATGAAGACCAGGTTCCAGATCTCCAGCCAGCGGTCGCACTCGCAGGCCACACCCAGGCAGGGGCGGCCGGCGGCCTCCTCGGGGCAGGGGAGGTCGTCGCCCTGGTGGTAGTGGATCTCGGAGCACGGACCGCAGGGCCCGGTGTCACCCATGGCCCAGAAGTTGTCCCTGTACCCGAGCCGGTGGATGCGCGACTCGGGCAGGCCGATGCGCTTCCAGAGCCGCGCCGCCTCCTCGTCCCAGGGGATGCCCTTCTCGCCGTTGAAGACGGTGGCGGCCAGCCGCGCCGGGGCGATGCCCAGCTCCCGGGTGACGAACTCCCAGGCGAAGGCGACGGCGTCCTCCTTGAAGTAGTCGCCGAAGGAGAAGTTCCCCAGCATCTCGAAGAAGGTGTGGTGGCGCCCGGTGAAGCCGACGTTGTCCAGGTCGTTGTGCTTGCCGCCGGCGCGCACGGACTTCTGCGACGATGTGGCGCGCTTGTACGGACGGGACTCGCGCCCGGTGAAGACGTCCTTGAATTGCACCATGCCGGCGTTGGTGAACAGCAGGCTGGGGTCGTCCGCCGGGACGAGCGAGCTGCTGGCCACGCGGCGATGACCCCGGCTCTCGAAGTAGGAGAGGAACGCTTCGCGGACCTGTGCAGCGGTGCGGACCATGGAAGCCCTGCATATAACGTCTGCTAGGCTTCCGGCCTCACGCCGTGTGCGCCCACCCCCTCGCTCCTCCCGCCCGGCTGTTCCGCACGGTGGCGCTCGGGGCGGTGCTCCTCGGAGGGCCGGTGCGGGCCGACGCAGACCCCCGGATCGTCTTCCTTGCCCGCCAGCTGGGCACGGCGACCGATCCTCGCGTCCGGGCCCAGGCCGCCCTCACCCTCGGCACGACCGAGGCCCCGGAGGCGCTCGGCCCTCTGTGCGGCGCGCTGGCGGACCCGGTGCCGCTGGTCCGCGCCGCGGCCGCCCGCTCGCTTCCGGAACTGCATGATCTCGGCGCCCTGGACTGCCTCACCGCGCACGCCGCCGACACCTCCCCCGACTCACAGGGGGAGATCCGCCGGGCCCTTGCCCTTCTACAGAACGTGAAGGAGCGCGCGCCGGCGGTGGACGTCTGGGTGGGTCCGGTGCGCGACCGCTCCAGCCCGCCGCTCGGCGAGGTGCTCTGCGGCGAGGCCCGGACCCGGCTGGTGAAGCGGCTGACCTGGTCCGGGGCGCGAAGCGATGCGGTGGAGTCGGCGCTGAAGGCCAGCCGCGACACGCCGGCGTTCCTCCTCCAGCCCGCCTTGCTCCGGGGGGACGGCGGGGCGCTGGTCCTGGCGGCGGTGTGCCTCACCTGGCCGAGCAAGCAGATCCTCGGCGAGGTCCGGGTGAAGGGCACCGGCGGCACGCCCATGGACCTCATCCGCGCGCTCGTGCCCCGGCTCATCCAGGACGCGGCGAGCACCTTCGAGTGGGAACTGACTCCCTGATGGAGACCACGATGGCCCCACGGCAGAGACGGCTGCGGAACTACCTGCTCGACGCGCCGCTGCAGCTGCGCTTCACCGCGGTGCTGGTGCTGGCCACCCTGCTGGGAGCGGGGCTCCTCGGCATCTTCCTCGCCCGGGCGCTGAACCGGCTCTCCGAGCAGGCCGAGCGGGCGGTGGAGGCCCGCGCGGCAGCGGCGCAGGCCAGCCACGAGCTGGGGAACGCCTCGCTGTCGAAGACGCTGCTGGAGCGGTTCAACGACCCGGCGTTCACCGCCCAGCTCGAGCGGCAGTCGCGGGCCATCGACGCCGCGTACCAGGCCGAGCAGGCCCAGGTGGCCGAGCAGCGGCGCGACGTGGTGCGCGAGTCCGGACGCATCACCTGGCTGGTGTTCTTCTCGGTCGCGGTGTTCGCCCTGGCGGTGCTGCTGCTGGGCATCGTCCTCACCCACCGCATCGCCGGGCCGGTGTTCCGGGTGCGCCGGCTGCTGAGCGACCTGGGGGAAGGGCGGAGGGAGGTGCCGCGCCATGGCCTGCGCGACGGTGACGAGCTGCGGGAGCTGTTCGACGCCGCCTCGTCGCTGGTCAAGACGCTCCGCGCCGAGGACGAGGCAACCTTCGAGGCGGTGGCCTCGGCGCTGGGCGCGCCCGACCAGACGGAGGGGCTGCGGCGGGTGCATCACCGGCTGGCGGTGCGGCTCGGGCGCTGAGCAGGAACCACCGGGCGCCCTCAAGGGCCCGGAGCGGCCTCCTCGGGGATCTGCTCCCAGGAGAGGAGCGCGTGCAGCGGGACCAGCACCTCGGTGCCCTCCGCACCGAGGAGCAGATCGTACGGGCCCACCGAGAGGAGCGTGTCCTCGAGGGTGAACCCGTTGCGGAGCCCGAGCCGGACCCGCTGTCCGACCGCGGGGAGGAAGGGCCGGGGGTCCGAGTGCGGCCGCCGGTCGGGCTCCCGCGCCACCGGCACGGGCTTCTGGGCCAGCCGGGCGTCCCGCGGCAGCCGGGGAAGCAGCACGTCCCAGGTCGCCCGGCGCGCCACCGCGCACACCGAGAGCTTCTCCACCCGTCCCGAGCGCTCCAGCACGAAGGCCACCGGGTGTGTGTTCAGCAGCACGTCGAGCAAGGTCCGGTCCGCCAGGACGAAGGCCAGCGGCACCTTCGCCGCGGCCGACTCGGAGAGCCAGCCGTCCACCCGCTCCGCGGACACCGCGCTGCGCGCCTCCTTCACCGTGGCCTTGGCGCGGGTCCGGGCCTGGCGGGCCCGGAACTGCTCGAGCGTCAGCCCCGACTGGAGCAGCCCGAACGCCTCGGCGAGGTCGACCCCCGCATGCTGGGCCATCAGCGCGTAGGCCTGATCGAACCGCTTGGCCTCCTCCTGGTGGAGCTTCCGCCACACCCGGGCGCGCATCTTCCCCTCCAGCTCGCCCTTGGCGATGCGGGCCGGGACGTGCTCCCGGGCGGCGAGCGCGTTGATGGCCTCGGGCGTCGGTGGCGTGGCCGGGCCCCGGGGGGCCGGACGGCCGTGCGGAGCACCTCCGGGGCGGAGCGGCGGACGCGGGGGGCGCGGCGCGGTGCCGGTGGGCCGCACCGGCGCCGATGTCGGCCCAGGCGTCGGCGTCGGCGCGGGCGTGGCGGTGGGCGTGGGGGATGGGGACGGCGTGGCAGGCGCGGGGCGCCGGACCACCTCCACCATCGGCGGACGCCGGCTCTTGCGGTCAGCCATCCCCGGGCTTCTCCAGGGGGGGAATGCTGACGCGCCAGTGCCCTGCCTCGTTCACCAGGTGCACCTCCTGCACGGCGCCGTGCCCGCTCACCGCCAGCACCGCGGTGCGCCCGTCGTCGGTGCGCACCGAGACCTGCCCCGCCGCGGGTGGCCTCGGGTCAGCCTGGAGGAGGTCCACTGGCGTCGGCCGGAGCGAGCCACCGCTGGCCTTCGCCAGCTCCTCGGAGCGGGCAGTGAGCGCGGTGCGGCTCCTCTCGGAGAGCAGGCCCAGGGTGCGCGCGTCGTCCTCGCGCTGCACCGCCGAGAGCAGGCTGCGGTAGGCGTCCGCCGGGGTGTCGTCCGGGTAGCGGTGGCAACCGGCGCTGGCCAGGAGCAGCAAGAGGAGAAGGCGGGGCACGGCGGGGGCGCATCGTCCGGCAGGTGCGGCCCGGGCACAAGCGTCAAAACGCCCGGAGGGAGAGCGGGTTCAGCGCTTGATCATCCGGGCCCGGAACACCGGCTCCCCGCTGACGAGGTACCGGCGCTCCCGGCTGCTGGGCACCTCCTCGGGGTCGGGAGGGTGGAAGGCGCCGGTGCCGAGCGGGTTGTGCCACCCGGCGGCCTCCAGGGTGGCGAGCATCTCCTCGGCCCGCGAGCGGACGTCCGTGCGGAGGTCGAAGACGGCGCCGGGGGCGGCGAGTCGCAGCAGCAGGGTGGCGAAGCCGGGGGTGAGGATGGCTCGCTTGCGGTGCGCGCGTTTCCACCACGGGTCCGGGAACTGGAGGTGGATGGCCGAGAGGCTGGCCGGGGCGAAGAGGCGGGGGATGACCGCCCGGGCGTCGGCCTCGACCACCCGGAGGTTGGTCAGACCGCGGGCGCGGGCCCGGTGCTCCAGCTCGCGGGCGTACTTCTTCCGGCATTCGATCGCGACGTACCGGACCTCGGGGTGGCGGGCAGCGTGGCCCAGCGCGAAGGCCCCGCCCCCGGAGCCGATCTCCAGCTCGAGGGCCCCCGGGCTGCCGAAGACGGCGGTCCAGTCCGGCGGGGTCAGCAGGGTCAGGAACTCGGCGCCGGCCGGTTCGGGGCGAAGGAGTGGACCGCGGGTCATCGGGGAGAGATGGCGGAGACCCGGCCGTCTACCACGTGCTACAGGTCGGGCCACATGAAGGTGCTGCACGCGCTCGAGGATGCACGTGCCCTGGCCGGCGTGGCGCTGGCGCTGGGCAACTTCGACGGGGTGCACGTGGGTCACCGGGCGCTGTTCAAGGAGGCGGCCGAGCACGGCCGACCGGGTGCGCTGACCTTCGACCCGCATCCGGGGAAGGTGCTCCAGCCGGATCTCGCGCCGCGGCTCATCACCCCCTTGCCGCGGAAGCTCCAGCTGCTGGAGGCCTCGGGCCTGGACGTGGTGGTGGTGCTCCCCTTCACCCTGGCCTTCGCCCGCACCCCGGCGCGGGACTTCGAGGCGATGCTGTTCGACCGGGTGCGGATCAAGGCGGTGGCCGTCGGGCGGGACTACACCTATGGAGCGCAGCGGACCGGGACGGTGACCGCCCTGGCGGAGGCGGCGACGGCGCGCGCGGCGGTGGTGGCGGTGGTCGAGCCGGTCACGGTGGGGGGGGTGGTGGCCTCGTCCTCGCGCATCCGCGAGTACATCCTCGAGGGCCGGGTAGGGGCGGCGCGGGCCCTCCTCGGCCGCCCCTTCGACCTGGACGGGCTGGTGGTGAAGGGCGACGGGCGCGGGCGGAGCATCGGCTGGCCCACCGCCAACGTGGACACCCACGGCGAGCTGCTCCCGGCCTCCGGGGTGTACGCGGTCCGGGTGCGCACCCCCGACGGGTGGCACGCCGGGGCGGCGAACATCGGGACCAAGCCCACCTTCGGTGGGTCGGCGGTGACGGTGGAGGTGCACCTCCTGGACTGGTCGGGCGACCTGTACGGACAGGAAGTCCGGGTCGAGTTCCTGGACCGGCTCCGGGCCGAGCGGCGCTTCGCCTCGGTGTCCGAGCTCACCGCGCAGATCCAGCGGGACGTCGAGGAAGCGCGGGTGGTGCTTGCACGCACCTCGGCGCTTCCTTGACACCTTTTTTTCCGGCCCCTTAGATCGATTCCCCACGGCGGTGCGGCACACGTTGCTCGGGGTCGCAGCAGCCCGTGACCGTCCACGCCCCGCATCAAAGAGGTGAGAGCGAACGCATGTCTGCCGGCCGACTCGGTGAATTGCTCGTCCGGGAGAACCTGATCTCCGTCCAGCAGCTCCGCAGGGCTCAGGAGGAGCAGCAGAAGAACGGAACCCGCATCGGCTCGGCGCTGATCAAGGTCGGGGCCATCGAGGAGCACAAGCTCACCGACTTCCTCAGCAAGCAGTACGGCGTCCCGGCCATCAACCTGAAGGACTTCGAGATCGACCCGGAGATCGTCAAGCTGGTGAAGAAGGAGGTCGCCCAGAAGCACCTGGTCATCCCGGTGAACCGGGCGGGCCAGTCGCTGATCGTGGCGATGAGCGACCCCTCCAACATCTACGCGGTGGACGACCTCAAGTTCACCACCGGCTACAACATCGAGCCGGTGGTGGCCTCCGAGCCGAGCATCCGCGAGGCCATCGAGCGTTACTACGCCGAGAGGGGCCCCTCGCTGGACGAGATCCTCGGCGCAGCGGACGAGCAGGTGGACGTCGCCGAGGAGGAGGAGGACGAGTTCGACGTCAAGGCGGCCGAGGACGCTCCGGTCGTCAAGCTGGTCAACCTCGTCCTGGTGGACGCCATCCGCAAGGGTGCCAGCGACATCCACGTCGAGCCCTACGAGAAGGATTTCCGGGTCCGGTTCCGCATCGATGGCGTGCTGTACGACGTGATGAAGCCGCCGATGAAGCTGAAGAACGCGATCATCAGCCGCCTGAAGATCATGGCCCAGCTGGACATCAGCGAGCGGCGGCTTCCTCAGGACGGGCGGATCAAGATCAAGACCACCGGCAAGGAGATGGACTTCCGGGTCAGCGTCTGCCCCACGCTCTTCGGGGAGAAGGTGGTGCTCCGGCTGCTGGACAAGTCCAACCTCCAGCTGGACATGACCAAGCTGGGGTTCGACGCCGAGCCGCTGCGGTGGTTCAAGGAGGCCATCGACCGGCCCTACGGCATGGTGCTGGTGACCGGGCCCACCGGCTCGGGGAAGACCACCACCCTGTACTCGGCGCTGACCTCGCTCAACACCGCGGACGTGAACATCAGCACCGCGGAGGATCCGGTGGAGTTCAACTTCGCCGGCATCAACCAGGTGCAGATGCACGACGACATCGGCCTGAACTTCGCCGCCGCGCTCCGGAGCTTCCTCCGCCAGGACCCGGACATCATCATGATCGGCGAGATCCGCGACTTCGAAACCGCGGAGATCGGGGTCAAGGCTGCCCTCACCGGGCACCTGGTCCTCAGCACCCTGCACACCAACGACGCCCCGGGCACGGTGAGCCGGCTCTTGAACATGGGCATCGAGCCGTTCCTGGTGACCGCATCCCTGAACCTCATCCTCGCCCAGCGGCTCGCCCGGAAGCTCTGCTCCGCCTGCAAGCGACCGTCGAAGACCGTGGAGGAGCAGGCGCTGCTCGACGCAGGGGTGCCGCCGGACAAGATCGGCAGCTTCACCGTCTACGAGAGGGCGGGGTGCCGCGAGTGCAACGACCGCGGCTACCGCGGCCGGGTCGCCATCTACGAGGTCATGCCCTTCTGGGACGGGCTAAAAGAATTGGTGATCAACGGCGCCTCGGCGGCGGAGCTGAAGCAGGAGGCCATCCGCCTGGGGATGCAGACCCTGCGGATGGCCGCGCTGGGAAAGATGATGGGCGGAGTGACCACGCTCGAAGAGGTGGTGGGCAACACCGCGCCGGATCGCTTCTAGAAAGAACAGGCCGTGGCCAACCTCCATCAGCTGTTGAAGGCGATGGTCGAGAAGAATGCTTCCGACCTGCACATCACCACCGGCAGCCCGCCCCAGCTCCGGATCGACGGCGAGCTGGTGCCGCTGAAGGCCGCCCCGCTCTCACCGGTGGAGACCAAGCAGATTCTGCTACTCGGTGCTCACCGACGCCCAGAAGGCCAAGTTCGAGGAGGACCACGAGCTGGATCTCTCCTTTGGGGTGAAGGCGCTGAGCCGCTTCCGGGCCAACCTCTACATGCAGCGCGGGGCGGTGGCCGGGGCGTTCCGGACCATTCCCTTCAAGATCCTCTCTTTCCAGGAGCTGGGGCTGCCGCCGGTGGTGACCGACCTCTCCAAGAAGCCGCGGGGGCTGGTGCTGGTGACCGGCCCGACCGGCTCCGGGAAGAGCACCACCCTGGCCAGCATCATCGACAAGATCAACACCGATCGTCACGAGCACATCATGACGATCGAGGACCCCATCGAGTACCTCCACCCGCACAAGAACTGCCTGATCAACCAGCGGGAGATCGGGGCAGATACGAGAAGCTTCAAGACCGCGCTCAAGTACATCCTCCGGCAGGACCCGGACGTGGTGCTGGTGGGCGAGATGCGGGACCTCGAGACCATCGAGGCGGCGCTGGTGATCGCCGAGACAGGGCACGTCTGCTTCGGCACGCTGCACACCAACAGCTGCGTGCAGACCATCAACCGGGTGCTGGACGTCTTCCCTCCCTTCCAGCAACCCCAGATCCGCGCCCAGCTGTCCTTCGTCATCGAGGGGGTGCTCAGCCAGGCCCTGCTCCAGAAGGTGGGCGGCGGCCGCTGCCTGGCACTGGAGATCATGGTCCCCAACCCGGCCATCCGGAACCTGATCCGCGAGGACAAGGTCCACCAGATCTACTCGGCGATGCAGGTGGGCCAGGCCAAGTTCGGGATGCAGACCTTCAACCAGAGCCTCGCCCAGCTCCTCACCCGGCGAATGATCACCCAGGATGAGGCCTTCGGGCGCTCGTCGGACCCGGAGGAGCTGAAGAACATCATGGCCAGCGGGGCAGCGGGTGTGCTGCCCGGTCACACCGCCCCACCCGTGACCGGCCGGCCCATGCCCTCTCGCTCCTGAGCTAGGATTTCAACCTCATGGCCGTCTCCGCCACCGCTCTGAAGAACAAGACCGCGCCCAAGCCCAGGCAGTGGGTGTGGGAGGCGAGGACCCGGGCCGGCGAGGTGAAGAAGGGCGAGATGGAGGCCCTGGACGCCGCGGCGGTGGACACCCGCCTCAAGGCCCTGGGGCTGTCGCCGGTCAAGGTCAAGAAGAAGCCGGCCGAGCTCCGGCTCCCGACGATCGGCAGCGGGGTGAGCGGCAAGGACATCCTGGTCTTCACCAAGCAGTTCGCGACGATGATCGACGCGGGCCTGCCGCTGGTGCAGTGCCTGGACATCCTCGCCAATCAGATGGACAACGCGGCCTTCAAGAAGGTCCTGCTGGCCATCAAGTCGAAGGTCGAGTCGGGGTCGACCTTCGCCGACGCGCTGAAGGACCACCCCAAGGTGTTCGACGAGCTGTTCGTGCAGCTCTGCGCCGCGGGCGAGGTGGGCGGCATCCTCGACACCATCCTCAACCGGCTGGCGAACTACCGGGAGAAGGCCGAGAAGCTGAAGCGAAAGGTGAAGGGGGCGATGATCTACCCGATCATCGTCATCACCGTGGCGATCGGCGTGACGGCGATCCTCCTCCTGAAGGTCACGCCCGTGTTCGCCAAGATGTTCACCGACTTCGGATCGGCCATGCCCGCGCCGACCCAGTTCGTCATCGACCTGTCGGCCTGGCTCCAGAAGAACTTCCTGTACATCGTGGGCGGTGCCATCGCCTTCGCGGCGGCCTTCATCGCGTTCTATCGAAACCCCAAGGGCCGGAAGATCTTCGACGCCGCAGTCCTGCAGGCCCCGATCATCGGCCCGGTGATCCGCAAGATCGCGGTGGCGCGCTTCACCCGGACCCTGGGTACCATGATCAGCTCCGGTGTGCCGATCCTCGACGCGCTGGACGTCACGGCGAAGACCGCGGGCAATCGCACCATCGAGCAGGGCATCTATTACGTGCGAGGGAAGATCTCCGAGGGCAAGAGCATCGCGGGCCCGTTGCTGGAGACCAAGGTCTTCCCCCCGATGGTGGTGCAGATGATCGGCGTCGGCGAGGCCACGGGCGCGATGGACGCCATGCTCAACAAGATCGCCGATTTCTACGACGACGAGGTCGACACCGCCGTTGCGGGTCTCACCGCGATGATCGAGCCGCTGTTGATGGTCTTCCTCGGCGCGGTGGTGGGCGGCTTCCTCATCGCGATGTACCTTCCGATCTTCTCGATCGCCGGTGCCATCAAGTAGCGCAGCCGAGGCGCCCGACGCCAGCAGCTCCCTTCGTCCCAGGCTGGTCTGGGTCACGGCGTTCCGCACTGCCGCGGCCACGCTGCTGCTGGCGGTCTACGGCGTCCGGCTCCTCTCCCGTCCCGTCGCCGAGGCCCTCGCCGGCGAGGATCTCCTCTCCCTGTGGATGGTGGGGAGCATCTACCTCCTGGTGCTGGTGCAGGCGCTCTTCCTCCGGAACAGCAAGCCGGGGGCTCGCAGCGCTTTGGTGCACGTGGCTGGTGACGTGGCCATCGCCACGGTGCTGGTCTTCATCACCGGTGGAGCGGAGAGCCCCTTCACCTTCACCTACCTCCTCACCGTGGTGGGCGCCTCCATCCTGCTCGGGCAGTGGGGCGCGCTGGCGGCGGCGGCCGCGTGCTCGGCGTCCTTCCTGGTGCTCGCCGCGGCGATCTCCACCGGGACTCTTCACCCGCCGGTCGCGGTCACCACGCTCCCGGTGGGGCGGCTGGCCTTTCTCTGCACGAGCAACGTGCTCGCGCAGTTCCTCACCGCGGTGCTCAGCGGCTTCCTTGCCCGGCAGCTGACCACCGCCGGGGGTCGGCTGTCGGCGCGCGAGCGGGACCTGCGCGAGCTGACCCGGCTGCAGCAGCAGATCCTCGCCGCCATGCCCTCGGGGCTGCTCACCTGCGACGTGGAGGGCCGCATCACCTACGTGAACCGGGCGGCGCAGCAGATCCTCGGCCTCGATCCGGGCGGGACCCCGGGTGGCGTGGAGGACCTCATCCCCGGAGTCCGGACGCTCTTCACCGGACGGCCGCGCTCCGAGGTGACGGTGACCACCCCCGCGGGCCGCCGCATCCTCGGCCTCACCGTGTCGGCCCTGGGCCCCCCCCCGGCGCCGCTCCTGGTCGTCTTCCAGGACCTGACCGACCTGCGCCGCGCCGAGCAGGAGCTGCGCCGCTCGGACCGGCTGGCCGAGCTGGGCGCGCTCTCGGCCCAGCTGGCGCACGAGATCCGGAACCCGCTGGCCGCCATGCGTGGCTCGGCCCAGCTGCTCTCACCGGGCGCGGACCCGGACACCGAGCGGCTGGTCGGCATCCTCACCCGCGAGGCGGACCGGCTCGGGGAGCTGGTGACCGACTTCCTGGTCTTCGCCCGCCCGCCGGCCCCGGTGCTGCAGCCCTGCGAGCTCGACGAGCTGGTCCGCCAGACCATCGAGCTGGTCTCCTCGGATCCGCTCGCCTCGGGCGTGACCATCGACGTCGAGCGCGGCGGGCTGCAGGCGGAGGTGGACCCGGACCAGGTGCGACAGGTGCTGCTCAACCTGCTCCGGAACGCTCTGGCCGCGGCGGGCAGGGGCGGACGGGTCCGGACGTTCTTCAGCCGGGTGGACGGGCAGGTGCGGATCCATGTCTGGGACTCGGGGGGGAGCATCGCCACCGCCGACCTGCCGCGCATCTTCGAGCCGTTCTTCTCCAAGCGCGCCGGGGGCACCGGGCTCGGGCTCTCCACGGTGCACTCCATCGTCCGCGCACACGGGGGGGAGATCGAGGTCAGCTCGTCCCCTGGCGAAGGCACCGAGTTCGTGGTGGGGTTCGCCGCTGCAGCGGGCGAGGTCCGGCGAGCGTGAAGATCCTGGTGGTGGACGACGAGCCGAGCATGCGCCAGTACCTCGAGGTGCTGCTGAGCCGCGCCGGCTACGAGGTGGTGACCGCGCCGGGCCTGGCGCAGGCCCGCGAGCTCCTGGGGACGGGCCAGGTGGACCTCGTCGTCTCGGACATGCGCCTGGGGAAGGACAGCGGCCTGGAGGTGCTGAAGCACGCCCGGTCGCGGGAGTCGCCGCCCGAGGTCATCCTGATCACCGCCTACGGCACACCGGCCTCCGCGGTGGAGGCGATGCGGCAGGGCGCGTATGACTACATCTGCAAGCCCTTCGACAACGAGGAGCTCAAGCTCCTGGTGCAGAAGGCGCTGGAGAAGCGGAACCTCCGGCAGGAGAACCAGCAGCTCTGGCAGTCGCTCTCCGAGCACAGCCTCTCCATGGTGGGCCGGAGCGCGGCGATGGAGGGCGTTCGCTCCCTGGTGCGCAAGGTGGCGGCGAGCCGCTCGACCGTGCTCATCGTGGGCGAGAGTGGCACCGGCAAGGAGCTGGTGGCGCGGGCCATCCACCTCGCCAGCCCGCGGCCGGGCAGGCCCTTCCTCCCGGTGAACTGCGCCGCGCTGGCCGAGGGGGTGCTCGAGTCGGAGCTGTTCGGGCACGTGAAGGGAGCCTTCACCGGGGCCAACACCGACCGAGCGGGGCTCCTGGTCTCGGCGGGGGAGGGGACCGTCTTCCTCGACGAGATCGGCGAGATGCTGCCCGCCACCCAGGTGAAGCTGCTTCGGGTCCTTCAAGAAAGAAAGGTGAAGCCGGTGGGCAGCACCGTCGAGGTGCAGTTCGAGGCCCGGCTGCTCGCGGCGACCAACAAACGGCTCGACCAGGAGGTGCGCGCCGGCCGCTTCCGCGAGGACCTCTTCTACCGGATGAACGTCATCACCATCGAGCTCCCCGCGCTTCGCGAGCGGGCGGAGGACATCCCCGAGCTGGCGGAGTTCTTCCTCTCCCGGCTGGCCGAGGACCTCGGGCGCCCCGGCCTGGGCTTCTCGCCCGAGGCGCTCGGGGTCCTCCGCTCGTACCCGTTTCCCGGGAACGTCCGGCAGCTGCAGAACATCGTCGAGCGCGCGGCGACGCTCGCCGAATCGGACGTCCTCGGACCCGAGACCCTGCCACCTCCACTCAGGGGTGAGCAGCCCAGCGCGCCTCCGGGCACCGACGCGGTGGAGCTGGGCGAGGCCTTCTCACTCGAGAAGCACCTCGACGAGGCCGAGCGGCGCTACCTGCTCGCCGCGCTCCGCCGGGCGAACGGGGTGAAGACCCGCGCCGCCGAGCTGCTCGGGCTCACCTTCCGCAGCTTCCGCTACCGGCTTGCGAAGCACGGGCTGGGGGAAGGTGTGGAGGAGGCCGACCCCTCCAGGTGACGTGGCTGGGCCAAACCGGCTGACGAATTTCGTCACGCCGGGTCATGGTCAGGGCGGTGCAGGACGGGGATCCGGGGACTTGCAGCGCCGGAGGGCCTGGAACGCTCCGTGCACATGCCCCCCGCCGAGCTGCCCCTCCCCCCGGGGCGGCCGCTCATCACCCGAATCAGGAGTCACGTCCACACATGAAGAAGCTGCAGAAGGGCTTCACGCTCATCGAGCTGATGATCGTGGTTGCCATCATCGGAATCCTCGCCGCCCTCGCCATCCCCAACTTCATCCGCTTCCAGGCTCGCTCGAAGCAGAGCGAAGTGAAGGCGAACCTCAAGTCACTCTTCACCGCCGAGCGCTCCTACTACCAGGAGCACGATATGTACTCCGAGTGCATCAAGAAGATCGGTTTCAACCCGGAGCGTGGAAATCGCTACCACTACGTCGTGAACAACACGGCGAACAATGAAGCTTGTAACACCCCCGAAGCGCGGGCGACCGCCGCTGGCGTGAACGACCGCCACGGATGGCGCGGTCCTGGCGGATACCTTCAAGCATGGGACCGGCGCAGGGATCACCGCTGCGAACGGCGCTGTTGCGGTCGCCTACGCTCCCGTCGCGCCCGCTGGGTTCCGGCATCGTCGCCGTCGCGAACCTCGTGGGCGTGACTCCGGCCGCTCCGGATCCGGCCGGCTCGTTTGGCGGTGCGGGTCAGGGAGACATCGACAGCGACGTGAACCTGGACCTCTGGTACATCTCCAGCCTGTCGAGCACCACGGCCGGCATCTGCCCGGTGCTGGCCGGCGTCGACCAGAACTCTCCTGGTGGCGAGCCGAAGAACACCTACAACGACGTGAACTGCCCGTAGTCCGGGTCAGCCGAGCCGTCTCTACCCGCCCCACCGCGGTACGCCCGCGGTGGGGCTTTTCTCGCCACGAAGCGACCCTGCTCCCTGATCATGTACCGCCGGTCCACCGGGTTCACCCTCGTCGAGCTCATGATCGTGGTCGGCGTGATCGGGATTCTCGCAGCGCTCGCCATCCCCAACTTCATCCGTTTCCAGGCGCGCTCCAAGCAGGCGGAGCCGAAGGCCAACCTGCGCGCGGCATTCACCGCGGAACGCGCCTACTACTCGGAACACTCCTTCTTCAGCAGCTGCCTGAACAAGATCGGCTTTTCACCGGAGCGGGGAAACCGCTACCGCTACACCCTGAATACGACCTTGCGCACCGACGAGACCTGCAACACCGCAGAAGATCGCTCGACGGCCGCCGGAGCGAGCCTCGGGACGGACGGGGACGTCCTCGCAGACACCTTCAAGCACGGGAACGGCGTTGGGATCACCGCCGCCAACGCCGCGAAGCCGGCGCCAGCCTACACACCGTCGCCCCCCGCGGGCTCGACCATCGTGTGGCAAAACGATCTGGTCGGCGTGGTCCCGGCGACCGCCGACCCGGCGGGCTCCTTCGGCGTTGCCGCGCACGGGGACATCGATTCCGGCCCCGATCTGGACCTCTGGTACGTCTCGAGCCTCTCGTCAATCACCACCGGTGTTTGCCCCGCCCTGGTGGGTATCGATCGGCAAGCTCCTGGTGGAGAGCCGAAGAACACCTACAATGACGTCAACTGCCCATGACGCGCTGACCGGTCTAGCATCGGCCGATCCCGTGCCTCCCACCCGATCCATGCGACGAACCCTGAGCACGACAGCGGGGCTCCTCGTGATCGCGACGCTGGTGGGGGTCAGCTACCAGGCCGGCCGGTACGCCGATCTGCGTAGCGACCGAAGCGCCACGGTCGCTGCCCGCGAGCTGATCTACCTGCCGAGCCCCACCACCGCTCGGCTGATGTCGCTGGGGTTCGAGCAGCTGGTCGCAGACTGGTACTGGGTGCGTGCGCAGCAGTACTTCGTCGAGCCGGCGAACGAGCTGAACCAGTATCGCAACCTGGGCGATTTCCTCGACGTGATCGTCGGCATCGATCCCGACTTCGAGTACGTCTACAAGTTCGCCGGCATCGCCATGCCCTACGACACCGGGCGCCTGAGATTCGCGAACACGGACCGGGCGATCGGCTTCCTCGAGCGGGGAACGAAGCGCTTCCCCAAGAACTGGGAGCTGCGGCTGTACCTTGGCTTCTACCTGCTCAACTTCGCGGGGGACTCGGCCAGGGCCGCCGAGCAGTACGCCATCGCCGCACCGCTCCCCGGTGCTCCCCGGTACTTGAAGCGCTTTGCTGCCCGCCTCTTCTCGGTCAGCGGTGAGCTCGAGCGGGCCAAGGCCTTCACCGAACAGATGCTCTCCATCACCGAGGACCCAGAGGAGAGGGTCCGTCTGGAGAACCGGCTGAAGGACATCGAGCTGGAGGGTCGCTTCCGGGAGGTCGAAGCGGCCGCCAAGCGCTTCCGGGACGTCAATGGCCGCTGGCCCTCGGGTCTCGAGGAACTGGCCATCTTCAACCCCGGTCCAGCCCTCCCCGAGGGAGCACGCCTGGAGAACGGCACCGTCATCGCTCCCACCGTCAGCCGACTGGTGGTTCACGAGCATCCCAAGGAAGCCCCGATGCGAGCAGCCCAATGAGCCACGCCATCGAACTCGACGAACTGCGGAAGGACTTCAGGCTCAGCATGCAGTTGGGCCGCCGACGGGCGCTGGACGGACTGTCGCTCTCGGTGCGCCCGGGGGAGATCTACGGCTTCCTTGGTCCCAACGGGGCGGGGAAGACCACCTCGATCAAGATTCTGGTCTCGCTCCTCCGGCAGGACAGCGGGACCGCCACCATCTTCGGTGCCGAACCGGCCCGGGGAGAGACCCGGCAGCAGATCGGATACCTGCCCGAGTCTCCGACCTTCTACGAACACCTGACCGGTCGCGAGTTCCTGGCCTTCTGCGGCCGGCTCTGCGGACTCCGCGGCGCCGAGCTGCGCGAACGCTCCGGACCGGCTGCTCGAGCAGGTGGGCCTCGCCCATGCGGCTGACCTCCAGATCCGCCGGTACTCGAAGGGAATGAACCAGCGGGTAGGAATCGCCCAGGCCCTGCTTCACGATCCAGAGCTGGTCATCCTCGACGAGCCGATGAGCGGGCTCGACCCGATCGGGCGCGCCGAGGTCCGGGACCTGATCCTGGACCTCAAGCGCCGCGGGAAGACGGTGTTCTTCTCCACGCACATCATCCCGGACGTGGAGCTGATCTGCGACCGCGTCGGCCTCATCAACCGTGGACGGATGGTGGCCGAGGGCACCGTCAGCGAGCTGCTCGACGCGGGGGAGGCCCGGTCCATCGAGGTGGTGGTGGAGAACGTCTCCGGGGCGTTCGAGGGTGGCCTGGCGTCGGAGGTCTCGAGCGTCGGCGCCCAGAAGCTCTACCTGGTGCCCTCCAACGAGGCGCTGGGGCGATTCGTCTCCGAGGTCCTTCAGCGCCGCGGCAGGCTGGTGTCGGTGAACCCTCGGCGCGAGGGGCTGGAGAACCTGGTCGTCCGCCTGCTGGAGCAGGACCGCGCCGCTGCTTGAGACCGGGAATCCACGCGATGAACGTCCTCACCGTTGCCGCACAGACCTTCACCGAGGCGCGCCGAAACCGCGTCTTCTACTCACTCTTCCTCTTCGCGCTGGTGGTCGTGCTCAGCTCGATCATCTTCACCGAGGTGACCTCCACCACGATGGACCGCATGCTGAAGGACACCGGGCCTCGCGGCGATCAACGTCTTTGCCCTCGCCCTCACCGTCTTCACCGGAGTGGGGATCATCAACCGGGAGATCGACCGGCGGAGCATCTACACGGTGCTCGCCAAACCGGTGAGCCGCACCAGCTACATCCTCGGCAAGTACCTCGGGCTGCTGGGGATCATCCTCGCCACCTCGGTGATGATGTTCATCGGACTGCTGCTGGTCATGAAGGGCTACCGGACCGAGATCCGCGCCGGCATCTTCCTCGGCTACCTCGGGAGTGCTGCTCGAGGTCATGGTCCTCGGGGCCGTGGCGCTGCTCTGCTCCACCTTCACCACCTCGTTCATCTCCGCGTTCATCTGCGCGGCGGTGTGGCTCTCCGGGCACCTCTCCACCGAGTTCCTGCGGGTGGTGAGAAAGTCCGAAGGGCCGCGCCGGGTGGTGGGCGAGGCGCTGTACTACCTGGTTCCGAACCTCGACCGTTTCAACTTCAAGTACCACGCCACGTACGACCTGACGGTGCCCGGTTCCACCCTGCTCGCCGTGGTGCTCTTCGCCCTCGCCTATTCCGCGGCTGCGCTCGTCGCGGCGGTGATGGTGTTCCAGCGGCGAGACTTCCGCTGAGGCGAACGGGGGCCGGCGCGCCATGCCCTTCACCGAGCCGGCGTTCCTTTTCTACTTCCTCCCCGGCACCCTGGCGGCCTACCACCTCGCGCCGGCGCGCCTGAGGAACCTCGTCCTCACCCTGGCGAGCTTTCTCTTCTACGCGGTGGGAGAGTGGGCGTTCGTCGGCTGGCTGCTCGGCTCGACCGCGGTGACCTATGCCGTGGCCCGGGGAATCGACGCCTGGCGGGGGCAGCGCCGGGCCGCGCTGCTGCTCGCGCTCGGGCTGGTTGTCGATCTCGCCCTGCTTGCCTACTTCAAGTACGCAGGCTTCGCGGTGCGGACCCTCGCCAGTCTCGGGCTGACCGGCGCCGCCATCCCCGAGATTCTCCTTCCTCTGGGGATCAGCTTCTTCACCTTCCACAAGATCTCCTACAAGGTCGACGTGTGGCGCGGCACGGCGGAGGTCCGGAAGGATCCGCTGGACTCTGCTGCTCTACATCCTCTTCTTCCCCCAGCTCATCGCCGGTCCGATCGTCCGCTACCACGACATCGCCGACGAGCTCGTGTCGCCGGCCGGTCGACGCTCGAGACGTTCGCTTCCGGGCGTCCGGCGGTTCGCGGTGGGCTTCGCCAAGAAGATGCTGGTGGCGAACACGTGGCCTCGGTCGCCGACCAGGTGTTCGGCATCGACCCGGCGCAGCTCGGCGCGGCGTCCGCCTGGCTCGGCGCTGGTCTGCTACACCCTGCAGATCTACTTCGACTTCTCCGGCTACTCGGACATGGCCATCGGCCTGGCCCGGATGTTCGGCTTCCACTTCCTGGAGAACTTCGACTACCCCTACGTCGTCCCGCTCGGTGCAGCGAGTTCTGGCGGCGGTGGCACATCTCGCTGTCGCGCTGGTTCCGCGACTACCTCTACCTTCCGCTGGGCGGGAACCGGCTGTCGGCGGCTGCGGACCTACGTCAATCTCGTCGCGTGGTCTTCCTGCTCTGCGGGCTGTGGCACGGCGCGAGCTGGACCTTCGTCGTCTGGGGCGCTGTTCCACGGGCTGTGGCTCGTCGCCGAACGCGCGGGGTGGGGGCGGGTGCTGGCGCGGCTGCCTGCCCGCCGTCGCAGCATCTCCAGACGCTGCTCTGGGTGATGCGTGGGCTGGGTGTTCTTCCGCGCCGCCGTCCGTCAGCCACGCGCTCGGCCTTCCTCCGGGCGCTCGCCGGCGGTTCCAGTCGGCGCGGCTCCGCTCGACGTCGATGTCGCTGGCCACGCCGGCAGTGGTGCTGGCGCTCACCACGGGCACCATCGGCTCCACCCCGGTGCTGGCCGACCTCGCTCGCCGCTGGCGCTCGGCGACCGGTGACCGCGGCGTGCCGGTCTGGGCGTCTGGCCAGCGGACTGCGCGATGCGTGGGGCTCCTGCTCGTGCTCGGCGATGCAGGTGGCCTCCGGCTCCTACAATCCGTTCATCTACTTCCGCTTCTGATGATGCCCGCCGTCTCCACAGCGGTCGCTCGACCCGCGAGGGTGGCCCCCCCGGGCACGGCGCTGGTGCTGGTGTTCCTGGCGTTCGTCAGTCTCCCGGGGCTGGTGGGCCTCGGCGGCCAGAGCGCCCGGGAGCGCGAACGCAACGGCGAGGCCACGGTGCCTCCTCCCTCGCTGTCGCGCGCCGGGGGAGTCGGCGGCTTCCTGAAGGGGACGGTGGTCTATCTCGACGCCACCTTCGGGCTCCGGCAAACGCTCATCGGCTGGGACGCGCGGCTGAAGCGTGCGCTCGGCCTGAGCGAGAGCGTCGGCTCGCCAGTCGCCCACGGCCGGGAGGGGTGGCTGTTTTACCGCGTGCATCGCGGCACCCAGGGCACCCGCCCCGAGCTGCCCTTCGAGCCCGAGGTGCTCGACCGCTGGGTCCACACGTTGAGCTCCCAGCACCGTGCGGTCACCGAGGCCGGGGCGCGCTACCTCTTCGTCGTCGTCCCGGACAAGGAAACCGTTTACCCCGAGCTCCTCCCCGCGGGGTCGCCGCCAGCGCGGCCGGTGAGCAGACTCGACGCGCTCACCGCGCGGCTCCGGGCTGACGGGGTGGAGGTGGTCGATCTCCGTCCCGCACTCCGTGAGGCGCGTGGGGCAACCTCTCCGTTCTCTCGCTGGTCGCTGTACCACCGCACCGACACGCACTGGAACGAGCTGGGAGCCCTGGTCGCGGCGCGTCCGATGCTCGCGCAGCTCTCCACCTGGTTCCCCCGGGTGCGCGTCCCGGCGGACGACGAAGTGGACGTCCAGACGGTCGAGACCGCGGGGGGCGATCTGGCGCGCATGGAGGGGCTCCAGGACAGCTCGAGCGAGGTCCAGGTCCGGGCACGGGTGCGTTCGGCCTCCTGCGTGTTCAATCCGCTCGGTGCGCCGAGGCGTACCGGTCCCGAGGTTCCGCTGGTGAAGGCGCAGATCCTGGAGTGCCGGGGTGCGCCCATCCGCCGGGGGCTCATCCTCCACGACTCGATGATGGTCGCCATGCTCCCGGCGCTCGCTCCGGCATTCGAGCGCTCGGTCTGGCGTCTCACTCCGGTCCTCGATCGGGCGCTCCTCGCCGGGGAGAGGCCGGATCTGGTGATCGTCGAGCTGGTCGAGCGCACCTTGTGGGAGGGTCTGCCGCAGTGACCGGTCCCGAGGCCTTGTTGCTGCCCTCGCTCTTCGTGTTCGGGCTCCTGGTGGGGAGCTTCCTCAACGTGGTCATCGCCCGGGTGCCGCACGGGCTCTCCATCGTCCGGCCGGGCTCGCGGTGTCCCCGGTGCGGCCAGGTTCTCTCCTGGTACGAGAACGTCCCGCTCGTCTCGTGGGCGGTGCTCCGCGGTCGCTGCCGGAGCTGCAAGGCGCCTATCTCCATCCGCTACCCGGCGGTGGAGCTCCTCACCGGACTGCTCTTCCTCGCCGCCGGCTGGGCCTTCGGGCCGACCTGGGAGCTGCTTCGTGGGCTGCTCCTGGTGGGCTTCCTCGTGCCGCTGGCGCTCATCGACCTCGAGCACTGGATCGTCCCGGTGGGCGTCACAGTGCTCGGGACCGTCGCCGGCCTGGCCAGCGCGCTTCCGCTCGGTCGCGTCGTGCTCCTGGATTGTGCCATCGGCGCCGCGGCGGGCTTCCTCGTCATCTGGGCCCTGGAGCGCGTGGCCCTGGTGCTGGTGGTGAAGGTCATCCGGCCGCCGCTCCGGGCGCTCCGGCGCGCGCTGAGCAGGGCGACCGGCGCCGAGCCCCCCGAGCCCGAGCCGGATCCCACCGAGGCGCTCGGCGCCGGGGACAAGTGGCTCCTGCTGCTCGTGGGCAGCTATCTGGGATGGCGGGCGCTGTTCGGGGTCTTTCTCCTCGGTGCCCTGCAGGGAGCGGTGGTCGGCACGACGCTCCTCTTGCTCCACGGGCGCGCGGGCTCGGAGCCGCCGGCGCCGGGCTCACCGGCCACCGAGGACGGCTGGGAGCCCGAGGCGACGGCGCTGCCCTTCGGGCCGTGGATCGCCCTGGCTGCGCTGGAGATCTTCCTTCTGGGGCCGTGGCTGGCCGGGGCCTTTCCTTCTCCCCTGGTGATGCTGGTCACCGGGCAGCCGTGGGCGCCGCCGCCGTGAAGCTGCGCATCGCGGCCATCGCCTTCCTCCTCGCGGTGCTGGCCACCGGCATCACCTGGCTGTCGTTCCAGCCGGTGGTGCTGCGCCTGGTGGAGGCGCTGCGGGTGGCGGCGCCGGCCGGGAGCGCCGTCGCGGCACGTGCTGGAGACGGCGCAGGAGTTCCTGCCGCTCTACCTCGGCCTCGATCTGCTGATCCTGGTGCTGGTGGCCTTCGGCGTCCTCTACTTCACCGTGGTGCGGCCGCTCGGGCGCGGTGGAGCGCGAGATGCAGGGCCTCGAGCGGCTGGACTGGGCCCCCGAGGAGAGGTCGGGGGGCCCGCTCCTGAGCCGGTTCCAGGCCAGCCTGCGCCGGACCGCGGCCGCGCTCGCTTCCGAGCGCGCGCTCACCCGCCGCCAGCTGGAGGACCTCGCCGCGGCCAACGAGCGGCTCACCCGGGCGCAGGCCGGCCTGGTGGCCAGCGAGCGGCTGGCGACCGTGGGCCGGCTGGCGGCGGGCGTGGCACACGAGATCGGCAACCCGCTCTCGGGCGTCCTGGGCTGGCTGAGCGTGGCCCAGACGCGGAGCGCCGCGGACCCCGAGCTCTCCGGCTACCTCCGCGAGATGGAGGCCGAGGTGCGGCGCATCGATGGCATCGTCCGGAGCCTCCTGGACCTGGGCCGCCCGGTCCGCACCCAGGTCGGCCCGGTGTCGGTCGCCGAGCTGGTGCGGACCGCGGCGCGGCTGGTGGGCTCGGGCCCCGAGTTCCGGGAGGTCACGGTGGAGACCGACATCGACCCGGGGCTGGTCGCCCTGGCCGACCCCGGGCCGCTGAGCCAGGTGGTCATCAACCTCCTGATCAACGCCGCGCAGGCCATCGGTGGCCCCGGGACCATCCGGGTGCTGGGTGCGGCGGAGGGTGGGCGGGTGCGCATCGACGTCCTGGACTCCGGTCCAGGGGTCCCGCCCGAGCTGCGGGAGCGCATCTTCGAGCCGTTCTTCACCACCAAGTCGGGCGGGAAGGGCACCGGCCTGGGTCTCGCGGTGAGCCAGCACCTGATGCGGGTGATGTCGGGAGACATCGCCGTGGGTGAGGCACCGCACGGCGGAGGAAAATTTACCGTCAGCTTGCCGGCGGCCTGATCCCCGGTTCCGGGACTCGCCTCGGCGCTCCGGCATGGGAGAATGCCGGGCGCACCCCGATGTCCATTCTCCGTTCGGTCCTCGTCGCGGACGACGAGGCGTCGCTCCGCCACGTTCTCACGCTGGTCCTCCAGGGCCAGGGGTACGAGGTGCGCTCGGTGAGCAACGGCGAGGAGGCGCTCGCCGAGCTCGAGGCGCGCGACTACGACGCGGTCATCTCCGACGTGCGGATGCCGCGGGTGGACGGGCTCACGGTGCTGAAGAAGGCGCTGGTCCGCCAGCCGGATCTCGACCTTCGTGGTGATGAGCGCCTATGGTCAGCCCGACGCCGCGCTGGAGGCCGTGGCCGCCGGCGCCTTCGACTACGTCAGCAAGCCCTTCAAGCCCGAGGAGGTCGTCCTCGTCCTGAAGAAGGCCGAGGAGCGGCGGCGGCTGGTCACCGAGAACCGCCGGCTCCGGCGCTCGGGCGCCGACCGCGGCCCCCTGGACCGCATCGTGGGCAGCTCCGAGGCGGTGAAGCAGCTGCACAAGCAGATCCTCAAGGTGGCCCCGGTCTCCACCACCGTGCTCATCACCGGCGAGAGCGGGACCGGCAAGGAGCTGGTCGCCCGGGCCCTGCACGAGCTGTCGCCCCGTGCCGCCATGCCCTTCGTCCCGGTGAACTGCGGCGCCATCCCCCCGGGGCTGGTGGAGTCGGAGCTCTTCGGCCACGCCCGGGGCGCCTTCACCGATGCCCGCCACGCCAAGCGCGGGCTGTTCGCCGAGGCCGACGGAGGCACTCTCCTGCTCGACGAGGCCGGCGAGCTGCCCCCACCGGCGCAGATCAAGCTGCTGCGCTTCCTCCAGGAGGGGGAGATTCGAGCCGTGGGCGAGAACCGCTCCGAGCGGGTGGACGTCCGGGTGCTGGCCGCCACCCACCGCGACCTGGGCAAGCTGGTGGAGCGCGGCGAGTTCCGGGAGGACCTGTACTACCGGCTCAACGTGGTGAACCTCACCATCCCCCCGCTCCGGGCGCGGCGGGAGGACGTGCTGCAGCTGGCCCGGGCGTTCCTCCTGCGCTTCAACCGCGAGCTCAACCGCCAGGTGCCGGTCACCGGGTTCGAGGCGGGTGCCGAGGAGCTGCTGGTCTCGTACTCCTGGCCGGGCAACGTGCGCGAGCTGGAGAACGCCATCGAGCGGGCGGTGCTCCTCGCCGAGGGCAGCCTGGTGCTGGTGCAGAACCTCCCCGAGCGGATCTGGTCCACCCCCCATCCGCCCCCCGGCGCCGCTCCGCCGCCGGAGGTCGCGAGCCACGAGGACCTCTCGCTCAAGCGGGCCATGCGCTCGCTCGAGGAGCGCTACATCCGTGCAGCACTCCGTCGCACCCGGGGGAACCGCACCCGGGCCTCGGAGCTGCTGGAGATCAGCCACCGCGCGCTCCTCTACAAGATCAAGGAGTACGGCATCGACGCCGATGCCGAGGGCGAGCTGGGATGAGGTCGATCTCACCCACCGGCGAGGGCACACACAGACCCCTCAATGACGCATCAAACAGGGATGTAAGAGCCGAACCCACGAATTGCGCCCTTCCGCTTTTCGCGGGGATACTCGTCGCTCGCGGTGCAATTCCGGAGGGCGCGATGGCGCGCGGCAAGCGCAACGACGTCCAGCGTCTGCGTGAGGAACAGCTGATGTCCAAGGCCGAGCTGGCCCGCCGCGCGGGCGTCTCGGTGCTCACCATCGACCGCGTCGAGCGCGGGGCGGAGTGCCGGGTGGACACCAAACGAAAGATCATCCTCGCCCTGGGCTTCCGGGTGGAGGACCGCCGCAAGGTCTTCCCCGAAGGCAACGCGGAAGGAGCCCGGTGATGGCGAAGGGAAAGCTCGCCATCGGCCTCGACATCGGCTCGACGTCGGTGAAGATGATCCAGCTCAAGGAGACGCGGCGCCGCGGCGAGGTGGTGTACTCGCTGCAGAACTTCGGGATGAAGCCACTGCCTCCCGAGGCCATCGTCGACAACGCGCTGATGAACTCCACGGCCATCGTTCAGGCCATCCAGGAGCTGATCGGCGAGCTCCGGATCAAGCAGAAGGAGACGGCGATCAGCGTCTCCGGTCACTCGGTGATCATCAAGAAGATCCAGATGCCGCAGATGTCCTCCGCGGAGCTGGAGGAGTCCATCCAGTGGGAGGCGGAGCAGTACATCCCCTTCGACGTCAAGGACGTGAACATCGACACCCAGATCCTCTCCACCGAGGGTTCGGCGGCCACCGGCCAGATGGACGTGCTCCTGGTCGCGGCGAAGAAGGACATGATCAACGACTACACCACCGTGGTCAGCGAGGCCGGGCTGCTTCCGGTGGTGGTGGACATCGACTCCTTCGCGGTCCAGAACATGTTCAGCGCCAACTACGAGACCGCGGACGCGGACACGGTGGTGCTGATCAACGCCGGCGCGTCGGTGGTGAACATCAACATCCTCGATCGCGGGGTGACCGTCTTCACCCGCGACGTCACCATCGGCGGAAACCAGTTCACCGAGGAGATCCAGAAGCAGCTCAACGTCTCCTACGAGGAGGCCGAGGCGCTGAAGATCGGCGGCGGGCGGAGCGAGTCCGACGCGGTGGTGCCCCAGGAGGTCGAGCGGGTGATGGCCGGAGTGGCCGAGCAGGTGGCCGGAGAGATCCAGCGCTCGCTGGACTTCTACGCCGGGACCGCGGCCGACACCCGGTTCGCCAAGGTCTACCTCTCGGGTGGGACGGCGAAGATCCCCGCGCTGTTCAAGACCATCGAGGCCCGGGTGGGCGTCCCGGTGGAGATCGCCAACCCGTTCAAGAACGTGGTCATCGACAGCCGGCGGTTCGATCCAGGCTTCATCATGGACGTCGCGCCGATGGCGGCGGTGGCGGTGGGGCTGGCCCTGCGCCGGCCCGGGGACAAGCTGACGTGAGGAGGGTGCGGCGATGATGATCCACATCAACCTCCTCCCCGTCCGGCAGGAGAAGAAGCGCGAGGTCGGGCGGCAATTCCTGGTCGCCGTCGGCGGGGCCCTGTTCGTCACCCTGCTCGGCAACTGGCTCTGGTACGACGGGCTGGCCTCCGAGGAGAAGAAGAACGCCCAGCGGATGGCCGCCACCCAGGCCCGCATCGCCGAGCTGGAGAAGGTCATCGGCGAGGTGGACAAGATCAACGCCCGGAAGAAGGACGTCCAGGCGAAGCTGGCGATCCTCGCCGACCTCCGCAAGCAGCGCACCGGCCCGGTGCGGATGCTGGACGCGCTGTCCACCGCCATCCCCAAGAAAGTCTGGCTCACCGGCTTCGAGGAGAAGTCGAGCGCGGTGAAGATGACCGGGCGCGCCGCCAGTCACGAGGACGTGGCCGAGTTCATGCGCGGGCTGCAGAGCATCGTCTGGACTCCGCGGGGGATGGGGCGGCTCGTCGAGCAGCGGCGCGACGCGGCCACCGCCCGGGTCGAGCTGGTGGGTGGCGAGGGCGCGGTGGAGGACTTCCCCACCAAGTCCATCGCCAACTTCTTCACCCGGGTCGATCTGAAGAGGGCCGAGTCGAAGACGGCCGGAAGCGGAGCCGCCGCCGGCGCGCATCGTCGAGTTCGAGATCAACATGAACTCGAACTACGCCATCTAGGACCACCATGGACGAGATCATCGACAAGGTCCTGAAGGCGCCTCCCCTGCAGCGGTGGGGCGGGCTGGCCGGCATCCTGGTGCTGCTCACCATCGCCAACTTCTTCCTGATGGTGCGCCCGGAGCTGGACGCCCTCGAGCGGCAGGCGTCGCAGCAGCGACAGCTCGACTCGCAGCTTCAGGAAAAGTCCGAGATCGCCCAGAACCTCAACGAGCGGCGCCGGGAGATGGACGTCCTCCAGCAGAAGCTGGACGAGGCTCTCTCCGAGCTGCCCGAGGCGGCAGACCTGGACGAGCTGCTGGCACAGCTGAACGAGATCGGCCGAAAGAGCGGACTGGAGATCTCCACGGTCGAGCCCGCGCCCGAGGAACCGGCGCAGATCTACGTGAAGATCCCGATCAAGATGGCGCTCACCGGCAACTACCACGAGATCGCCATGTTCCTGCAGTCGCTCTCGAACCTGCGGCGCATCGTCAACGTGAACAACATCCAGCTCGGGTCGCCCACGCTGAAGTCGGAGAAGGTCGTCCTCAGCACTTCCTTCGTGGCCACCACCTTCCGCTTCCTTGACCCCAAGGCTGCGGGCGACAAGAAGAAGGCGACTCCCCGATGAGCTCGCGCGCCACGCTTCCACTGGGCTGCGCGCTGGGGCTCCTGGCCCTGGCAGCGGCGTGCGGCGGAACCTCCTCGGCTCCTCCTCCTGCTGCTCAGGCCGGCGCCAAGGCCGCGGTCGCCAAGCCGCCTCCGCCCCAGGAAGCCGTGGCACCGGGCGCGCCGGTCTACGTGTACAACCCGGTCGGGAAGCGGGATCCCTTCCGCAGCCCCGAGAGCGAGCCCGCGGCGCAAGCGGCCCTGGCCAACACCGCCTGCACCGAGCCGCTGTGCCGGTTCGACCTGGACCAGCTCACGCTGGTGGCGGTGGTGAGCGGCGATGCGAACCCCCTGGCGATGGTCCAGGACCCACAGGGCCGAGGGTACTTCGTGCGCCGCAACACCCGCGTGGGGCGGCAGGGCGGGAAGGTCACGCAGATCATGAGCGACGCAGTGGTGGTCACCGAGTACTTCACCACCCCCGACGGCAAGACGACCGCCAACCCGGTCACCCTGGCCATCAAGTCCGAGAAGATCCCCGAGCAGGAGACCGACCTGGCGACGGGGAAGACCTATTGAGGCCCGAGCGGAGAGCCCTGTGATGCGCACCCAGAGCGCAGTGACCCTGATCGGCTGGCTGGCGGTGACCACCGCAGTGCCATCCGTTGCCGCCGAGCCCAACGTGCTCCGTGAGGTGCGGCTGGAGGCCACCTCCTCCGGGGCACGGGTGGTGGTGACCGGCAGCCGCCCGCCCGTCTTCACCGTCTTCCGGCTCGGGGGCCCGGACCGGCTGGTGGTGGACGTGACCTCGGCGGACGCGACCGCCGTCCGTGGTGCCCGCGAGGGGCGCGGGCCCATCGGCGGCATCAACGTGTCGCAGTTCACCGATTCCTCCAGCAGCGTGGGCCGCGTGCTGGTCACGCTCCGGGAGGCGAAGAGCTACGACGTCAAGGCGGAGGGAAACGTCTTGCTGATCTCCGTCCTCGGACAGGGCGCGGCGTCCGCCCCCCTTGCCGGGACGGCGCCGCCGCCCGCGCCGGCAGGAGCTGCAACGCCGGTACCGGCTGCCGCAGTGGCACCGGGGGCGTCCAGCCCGCCTCCGGCCGGCAACGGCGCGGACGTGGTCTCGGTCGCTCGCGAGTCCCGCCAGGTGAAGAGCCCGGCCCGGCGACTCACCGCGATGCGGGCCCAGGGAGACTCCCTCCAGCTCTCGTTCGACGGCGAGGTTCGCGGCTACGAGCTGCTCCGGCTCACCCAGCCGAACCGCCTGGCGCTGGACGTGACCGGGGTGAAGCTCTCCACTCCGGTCCGCAAGGCGGCCGGTGGACCGTTCTCCACGCTCCGAGCCGGGTCCCACCCGGACAAGGTGCGGCTGGTGGTCGAGGCCGATGCCGTGCTCGAGGGGCGGGTGAGCTTCACCCGGAACGGGCTCCGCTGGACCGTCTCCGTCCCGTCCCCCTCCGCCGTCGCCGCCGTGTCCGCGCCCGCCGCCGCGCCAGGGCACGCCAAGACCGATCTCCAGGACGGCGAGGTGGAGATCGACGGGCGCCGGGTGGTCACTGCCCCCGGGCCGACCCAGAGCGTGGCGGAGATGCTCGATCTGGGCTTCGTCGAGTCGTCACGAGGGGGCCGGATCCAGATCAAGCTCAGCCGCGCCGCCCAGTTCCAGGTGGAGCGCCCGGACGACCGCGGGGCGATCCTGCTCCTCAGCGGCGTGAAGCTCCCCAAGCGCCTCGAGCGCAGCCTGGACACCTCGGCGCTGGAGACGCCGATCAAGATGATCAGCACCTTCGCGGTCCCGGGCGATGCCCAGCGGGTGCGGGTGGTGGTCGCCGCCGATGGGGCGCTCAACGAGCGCGCGGAGCGCACCGCCGACGGTCTGGTCTGGTACCTGGAGGCCAAGGGAACCAAGACCGAGGAGGTCGCGGTCTCCAACCGGTCGGCGGGCTTCACCACCGAGCCCTCGGTGGTGGCCGCGCAGACCGCCACCGGCCGCACCCGCTACGTGGGCAAGAAGGTCTCCTTCGAGTTCAAGGACATCGACATCCACAACCTGCTCCGGGTCATCGCCGAGGTGAGCAAGAAGAACATCGTGGTCGCCGACGACGTGACCGGGAAGATCACCATCCGTCTCCGGAACGTCCCCTGGGACCAGGCGCTGGACATCATCCTGTCGAGCAAGGGCCTGGGGAAGGAGGAGGTCGGTGACATCATCCGGGTGGCGCCGCTGAAGACGCTGGAGGAGGAGGCCCGCTCGCGCGAGGAGCGCAAGAAGGCCCTGCGCCGCCAGGAGGACCTGGTGGTGCAGCTGATCCCCGTCAACTACGCCGCAGCCAGCGAAATGTCCTCCCGGGTGAAGGACGTGCTCAGCGAGCGTGGCACGGTTGCGGTGGACTCGCGCACCAACACCCTGGTGGTCCGGGACATCGGGAGCAACATCGGGAAGGCGCGGGCGCTGGTCGAGAAGCTCGACACCATCACCCCTCAGGTTCTCATCGAGAGCCGGATCGTCGAGGCCAGCACCAGCTTCTCGCGATCGATCGGTGTTCAGTGGGGCGGCTTCGGACAGGCCGCCCCCGCCACCGGCAACGCCACCGGCCTGAGCTTCCCCAACACCGTCCGGGTGACCGGCGGCTCGGACCTCGGCACGGCGTCGGCCACGGGCGTCTCCGGCGCCACCCAACTTCGCGGTCAACCTGCCCGGCCGCGGTGGGCGCCGGTGCCGGCGGTGCGCTCGGGCTCACCTTCGGTTCGGCGAACGGGGCGTTGAATCTGAATCTCCGGCTCTCGGCGGCGGAGAGCAACGGCACGATCAAGACCATCAGCGCGCCCAAGGTCACCACCTTGCAGAACCAGAAGGCCACCATCAGCCAGGGCGTGTCCATTCCCTTCAGCCAGGTGTCCGCGCAGGGCGTGAACACCACCTTCGTCGAGGCCCGGCTCCAGCTCGACGTCACGCCGCACATCACCTCGGACGGCAGCGTGCTGATGGCGATCAAGGCGACCAACAACCAGCCCGACCCGTCCAATACCGGCGCCAATGGTCAGCCCGCCATCCAGAAGAAGGAGGCGGAGACCCAGGTCCTGGTGAAGGATGGCGACACGACCGTCATCGGCGGCATCTACGTCCGGCGCGGCTCGACCAACGAGGCCGGTGTCCCCTGGCTGATGAAGATCCCCATCCTGGGCTTCTTCTTCAAGACCAACACCGTCTCGGAGAACCGGCAGGAGCTGCTGATCTTCATCACCCCGCGCATCGTGACCCAAGCGGGGGCCCGCCCGGTCGCGTCGGCGAGCGCCGCCCCTGGAGGCAACCCATGAGTCGTCGAATGGCTGTCCCGCCGCTTCTGCTGGCGGTCTCGGCCGGCCTGCTGCTCTCAGGCTGCTCGGCCGATCCACTGAACATCATCATCCTCAACGCCCGAGCGCCGGGGGACAAGTGCGACTTCAATGACGCCACGCTGTACACGATGCGTGGAACCCTCGACTTCCGCCCATGGCAGGATGCGGGTGGCAACACCGGGGTCAGCGAGCTACTACTTCCAGCAATTCTCCTGGGAGAACCAGCTCCAGGCGCAGCCCATCACCGTGAACGGTCAGGTGGTCGATCCGGGCGGCGGCAACGATTTCATCGCCGACACCATCGTCTACGAGTACCAGTACTCGGATCCGAACGTCGCCCTCGCCTCGGAGACCCAGAACGTCCGGGCGGTCATCGGCGCGGGAGGGACGGCCGGACAAGAACCGGATGAACGCCGACCTGATCCAGCCCCAGGCCGCCGCGGCCCTGAATGGCTCGCTGGGGCCCGCCGGGCAAACGCTCTTGGTCACCTTCCAGGTCTTCGGGAAGGTGGCCTCCGGCAGCTCCAAGCACAGCAACCAGGTCTCGTTCCCGCTGACCGTCTACAAGAGCGACACCACCACGCTGGTCTGTCCCACCGGGACCATCCTCGCCACGGGACCTTGCAACGTGCCTGGGCGTGACGCACCGGTGCAGTGCATCCCGTCTTCATAGCCTCCGCGCACGATGGCCTTCCTTCCCCTCCTCGAGGAAGTGGTCCGCTCGGTGGACGGGGCCCTGGCCTGCTCGGTCATGGGCTTCGACGGCATCGCGGTGGAGAACTTCCAGGTGGACGGCGCCTCGGACCTGGACGTGCAGTCCACTCTGATCGAGTACGCGGCGGTGCTCGGGCAGGTGAAGAACGCCGCCCAGCTGCTCAAGACCGGAGCAGTCAACGAGGTGAGCATCAACTCCGACCAGGTGCTGACCGTCATGCGCCTGGTCACCGACGAGTACTTCGTCGTCCTCGCCCTCAAGGCCTCCGGCAACTACGGCAAGGGCCGGTACGCGCTGCGGATCGCCGCACCGCGCATCCGCGCCGAGCTGTAGCGCTCCGGGATCTGTAGGCCCTTCCCAGCCGGGCGGCCTCGGGGTAAGGGGCACCGGCCATGGCCGGTGTCATCGATACGTCCGAGTTCCGCAAGGGCCTGAAGATCGAGGTCGACGGAGAGCCCTTCGAGATCATCGAGTTCCAGCACGTGAAGCCCGGCAAGGGCTCGGCGTTCGTGCGGACCAGCATCAAAAGTCTCTTGTCCGGCCGGGTGCTGCAGCCCACCTTCAAGAGCGGCGACAAGGTGGGCAAGCCGGACATCGAGGAACGGCAGATGCAGTACCTCTACCAGCAGGGCGACGACTATTACTTCATGGACACCCGGAACTACGAGCAGACCTTCCTGGGGGAGAAGGTGCTCGGCGAGTCGCGCAACTACCTCAAGGAGAACATCGAGGCCTCGGTGCTCTTCTACAATGGCAAGGCGATCGGGGTGTCGCTGCCCAACTCGGTGGACCTCCGGGTCACCAAGTGCGACCCGGGCATCCGCGGCGACACGGTGAGCGGCGCCACCAAGCCCGCGGAGCTCGAGACCGGCTACGTGGTCAACGTCCCCCTGTTCATCAACGAGGGCGACGTGCTGAAGATCGACACCCGCGACGGCAAGTACCTCACCCGCGTGGCCGCCGCCTGACCATGGCGAGCAAGAAGCGAGGGGACGAGACCGAGGCTCGCGACGAGGGGCCGGCCAGCTCGCTCCTCGACGTGGACGCGCTCCGCCGCATCGTGGAGCTGCTGGAGACCACCGAGATCACCCGGCTCTCCTGGCGCCGCGGACCGGAACGGCTGCTGATCACCCGCGGCCACGGCCCGGCCCCCATCGTCCAGGTCTCGCCCGGCACCCCGCCGGCCCCGCTCCCGCCGATGCAGCCGGTGTCGCTGGGTCCCCGGGTGAACGCCGCCGAGGCCTCCGCCGCGCAGCCGGCTCCCCCCGCCGCGGCCGAGGGGGAGAAGAAGGGCCATCTGGTCAACTCGCCCTTCGTCGGCACCTTCTACCGTACGCCCGCGCCCGATCAGCCGGCCTTCGTCGAGCTGGGCTCGGTGGTGAAGAAGGGTCAGGCCCTCTGCATCATCGAGGCGATGAAGCTGATGAACGAGATCGAGGCCGACGAGCCCGGGAAGATCATCGAGATCTTCGTCGAGAACGGGCAGCCGGTGGAGTTCGGACAGCCGCTGTTCCGGATCGAGCCCACCTAGGCCCGATGTTCAAGAAGATCCTCATCGCCAACCGCGGGGAGATCGCCCTCCGGGTCATCCGCGCCTGCCGCGAGCTGGGCATCCGCACCGTGGCGGTGCACTCCACCGCGGACGCCACCGCGCTCCACGTCCGGTTCGCCGACGAGGCGGTGTGCATCGGTCCGCCCCCGTCACGCGAGAGCTACCTCAACATCCCGGCGATCCTCTCCGCGGCGGAGATCACCCGCGCCGACGCCATCCACCCCGGCTACGGCTTCCTCTCCGAGAACGCCGACTTCGCCGAGGTGTGCGAGAACTGCAAGATCCGCTTCATCGGCCCCCGCGCCGAGATGCTGCGCCTGATGGGCAACAAGGTGCGGGCCCGCGAGGCGGCGAAGGAGGCGGGGCATCCCGCTGCTCCCGGGCTCGGCTGGCGTTCTGCGGGGTCCGGTCGAGGCACAGGCCGAGGCGGACCGCATCGGCTATCCGGTCATCCTCAAGGCGGCGGCCGGCGGCGGAGGGAGAGGGATGAAGATCGTCCGCGGCCGCGACGCGGTCACCGCCGCCTTCGCCACCGCCTCGGCCGAGGCTGCCTCGGCGTTCAGCAACGGTGACATGTACGTCGAGCGGTACGTGGAGAAGCCGCGCCACGTCGAGATCCAGATCCTCGCCGACGAGCACGGCAAGGTCCTCCACCTCGGCGAGCGCGAGTGCTCGGTGCAGCGGCGCCACCAGAAGCTCATCGAGGAGAGTCCCTCCCCGGCGGTCTCTCCCGAGCTGCGTCGCCGGATGGGAGAGGTGAGCGTCCGGGCGATGGAGCGCATCGGGTACAACAACCTGGGGACCATCGAGTACCTGCTCGACGAGCGCGGCGAGTTCTACTTCATGGAGATGAACACCCGCATCCAGGTGGAGCATCCGGTCACCGAGGCAGTGACCGGAATCGACCTGGTCCGGGAGCAGATCCTCCTCGCCTCGGGCGAGCCACTGCAGAGGAAGCAGGAGGACATCCAGCTGCGCGGCGCGGCCATCGAGGCCCGGGTCAACGCCGAGGACCCGGTCACCTTCGCGCCCTGGCCGGGGAAGATCACCGGCTACAGCGTCCCCGGCGGCTATGGCGTCCGTGTGGACTCGGCTGCGTACGAGAACTACACCGTCCTCCCTCACTACGACTCGCTGCTGGCCAAGGTCATCGTCCACGCCGAGGATCGGCCCCTGGCCATCGCCCGGCTCCAGCGGGCCCTCGGCGAGTACGTGATCGAGGGCATCCGCACCAACATCCCCTTCCATCGGACCGCCCTGGCCGACGACGCCTTCACCTCGGGGCAGTACGACACCCGGCTGGTGGAGCGGCTGCTCGCCTCGGAGGTCGGCAGCCGACGCCTGCGGCAGGCCATCGAGGAAACCCCGTAACCCCCCGGACTCTCTGAGGAACGCCTCGGCACGTTCCTTGACGGTCGCGCGTCCGCCACGCTACCGTCCGAGGTGGAGACTCCCCGGCTTGCCTTGGTCCCGACCCCCCTCGGGACTGCGGCGCCGGTGCGCGTCGATGGACAAGACCAAGATCATCGAGGGCGCGGCCAAGCTCGTCGCCAAGGGAGCCTTCGACAAGGCCATCCGCGAGTACCAGAAGGTGCTCGACCTCGATCCGCGCGACGTCCGCACGCTGCAGAAGATGGGCGAGCTGTACCAGAAGAAGGGCGACAACCCGCAGGCCGCCTCCTTCTTCACCCGCGTCGCCGAGGTGTACGCCCAGGACGGGTTCTTCCTGAAGGCGGTGGCCCTCTACAAGCAGGTCCTCAAGCTCAACCCGGACCTGGTCGAGGTGAACGTCAAGCTGGCCGAGCTGCACCAGCACCTCGGCCTGATGACCGAGGCGATGGCCTTCTTCCAGGTGGTGGTCGCCCACCACGAGCGGAAGGGCGACTCGAAGGCCACCTTCGCCACCCTGAAGAAGATGGTGGACCTGGACCCGGAGAACGTCTCCAGCCGCCTCAAGCTCGCCGAGCTCTACGCCCGCGAGCAGATGGGCGGAGAGGCGCTGGCGGAGTTCAAGCGCGCCGCCGACTGGCTGGAGCGCAACAACCGCCCCGACGAGCGGCTCCGGGTCCTGGAGCGCATCGCTGCGCTCGAGCCGGACAACGTGCAGCTCGCCCGGAGCCTGGCCCACGACTACCTGGCGCGGGGAGACCACAAGCGCGCCCTGGCCAAGCTGCAGCTGTGCTTCAAGGCCGATCCGCGCGACATCCCCACCCTGGTCCTGCTCGCGCAGGCGTTCACCGCGCTCAACCACACCAGCAAGACGCTGAGCGTCTACAAGGAGCTGGCCAAGCTCCACGCCGAGCGCAACCAGCACGCCGAGTCGCGCGAGGCCTGGGGGAAGATCGAGCGGATCGACCCCTCCGATCCGGACCTCCTGGCGTGGAAGGCGAGCCACCGGCCGGCGCCCGCCCCGCAGCCCGCGGCGCCCCGCCCGGCGCGCACCTCGGTGTCCCAGGCCATCGCCGCGGTCCAGGCAGCCCAGCCCCCTCCGCCTCCGCCACAGCCCACTCCGGTGCCGGTGACGCTCAGCCGCGATCAGATCCACAAGCTGCTCGCCGAGACCGACGTCTACGTGAAGTACGGGCTGCACGACAAGGCGCTGGAACACCTGCGTCGCATCTTCGCCGTCGATCCCGAGAACCTCGACGCGCACGAGAAGGCGTACGTCATCTACCGCTCGGCGGGGCAGGGGGCGCAGGCCACCGAGCAGCTACTCAACGTGCTCCGGCTGTGCACCCGAGGCCTGGAACGGAAGCGCGCCCAGCCGTACCTGGACACCTTGCTCTCCGAGGCGCCCGGCCACCCGGAGATGCCGGCCTTCCTCGCCGTGCTCCGTCCCGAGTCGGTGCGGGGTCGGCCGGATCCGGCGCTGGTGGGCGCCGGCGACGACGAGGAGGTGCTCCTCGCCGAAGACGGCCTGGACAGCTCCTCCGACGACCTGGCGCTGAGGAACGCCACCCCGGGCGGGGACGACGAGCTGCTCGCCGAGGACGACGAGGCGATGCTGGTGGACGAGCCCGAGCCGATGTCCGCCGCCGCCGACGAGCCGCTCGCGCCGCGTCACGGGCCCGGGGTGCTGGTGCCGCCGCCGCCCGGCGTGGAGGACTACGGCGACGCGATGCCCTACGGAGAGGGGGGCGCCGACCGCACCGAGATGAACGATGCGCTCGGCCCCTACGAGGCGGGCGTCGAGAGCGCCGTGGAGCTGCCTCCGGACGAGGAGGTGGTGCTCACCCCTGCGCCGCCCCGGGCCCCGCCTTCGCGCCCGGCTCCCGTCGCCCGGGCGACCCCGCCCGCTCCACCCCCTGCGGCCGCCGCGCGGACTGCATGGACCCAGGCCGCGTACAAGCGTCCCGCGCCCGCCACTGCGCCCCCGGCTCCCTCGGCCCCCGCGGCCCGTGCCCTTCCCACGGCTACGAACGGCGTGGTCGCCCGTTCCCCTGCACCTGCTGGAACCAACGGTTTGTTCAGCCGCGCTGCGCCCGCATCGGTCGTGGTGCCGCCGCCGCCCGCCCCGGTCCGGCCCCCGCCTCCTCCAGTCGAGCGCGCGCCGGCCCGGGTTCCGGGCAGGACCAGCCCCGAGGAGAGTGGGCCGGTCAGCGAGGAGCTGAACGAGGCGGGCTTCTTCCTCGACCAGGGGCTGCTCGCCGAGGCACGCGAGGTGCTGGACACCGTGGAGCTGGTCCGCCCCGGCCTCCCCCGGACGGCGGCGCTGCGTGACCGGCTGGCCGCGCTCGAGGCGGCGAGGACCGCGCAGCCCTCCACCCCCACGCCGCCGCCCGCGCCCCGGGCCGCTCCCCCGGGCGTCGAGGCGGTTCCGCTGCACAGCGGCTCGTACAACCTCGCCGAGGAGCTGGCGGACGAGCTCCAGGAGCTCGGCCCTGCCCCGGAGGAGGAGCCGCCGGCCGCGGCGGGGGGCGACCTCCAGTACTCGGTGGAGGAGGTGTTCACCGAGTTCAAGAAGGGGCTGGAGCGTGTCGTGCAGAGCACCGACGTCGACACCCACTACGACCTGGGCATCGCCTACAAGGAGATGGGGTTGCTCGACGACGCGGTGCAGGTCTTCGAGGTCGCCCGCCAGGGGTGCCAGGGGCAGCCGAAGGAGGTGGACTGCCTCACCATGATCGGCCTGCTCCACGGCATGCGCGGCGAGCCCGAGCGGGCGGTGGCCTCGTTCCGCGAGGCACTGGCCATCCCCCACGCGGGCCCACGGGAGGTGAGCCTGCGCTACGAGCTCGGCCTGGCGCACGAGGCAGCGGGCGCCGCCGGAAAGGCGCTGGGGCAGTTCCTGGCGGTGCAGAAGGCCGAGCCCGGCCACCGCGACGTCGCGGACCGAGTGCGCAGGCTGTCGGCCACGGCGCGCCCCGAAGATGACGGACCCCTGCGACCCACCGCCGCCGCGCCCGCTTCCGGCCGGCCGGCGCCCACCCGGCCGTCCCCACCCGAGCCTGCGCCGACGGTGCCGGCGAAGACTCGCAAGGTGGGGTACTTGTAGAAGGCCCCCTTCGACGATGAGCTACCTGGAACACTTCGGACTGACCGAGGAGCCCTTCTCCAACGCGCCGGTCAGCCGCTTCTACTTCGAGTCACCCCAGCATCAGCAGGCGCTGGTCCGCCTCACCCACGCCGTCTCGCGCATGCGCGGACTCTCGGTGCTGGTGGGGGACATCGGCGCGGGGAAGACGACGCTGGCGCGGCGGCTGCTCGATGCTCTGCCCGAGGAGGAGTACGAGGCGGCGCTGTTCGTCATCATCCACTCCGGGGTCACCGCCTCCTGGCTGCTCCGGCGCATCGCGCTCCAGCTCGGTGTGGAGAACCCCGCGCAGGAGAAGCTCGCGCTCCTCAGCCAGCTCTACCAGCGGCTGGTTCAGATCCACGAGCAGGGCCGGAAGGCGGTGGTTCTCATCGACGAGGCCCAGATGCTCGAGACCCGCGAGCTGATGGAGGAGTTCCGCGGTCTGCTCAACCTCGAGGTGCCGGAGCGAAAGCTGATCTCCTTCGTCTTCTTCGGGCTGCCGGAGATCGAGCGCAACCTCCGTCTGGACCCCCCGCTGGCGCAGCGGGTGGCGATGCGCTACCGGCTCGAGCCCCTGAACGCGGAGAGCACGCGCTCCTACATCGAGCACCGCCTCCGCACCGCCGGCGGCATCAGCAATCCGTTCACCCCGGAGGCGATCGAGGTGCTCCACCGGCTGTCCGGCGGCTCGCCGCGCATCATCAACACCCTCTGTGACAACGCGCTCTTCGAGGCCTACCTGGGGCAGCAGACGACGGTGGACGCCCCGCGCATCGAGGAGATTGCCCGGAACCTCGCGCTCGCCGCGGTGGAGGCGCCCGGCGGCAACGGCACTCGGGCCCTCGCGGCCCCGGCCGGAAACGTGGATCTCTCCGAGGTGGACCGCTACCTCGAGAGCCTGAAGAGCTAGCGCCATGCGTTGGAGCGGCGCCAGCCGCCGGCGACGGCTCCTGGGCGTGGGTCTGCTGCTCGCGCTGGTGGCCGGCGGGCTCACCTTCCTCCTGGTGGGCCGCTCACGCTTCGCCTGGGACAAGGCCTGCACCCTGGCCCGCCGGCAGCTCCCCGGGCTGCTCGGCGCGGACGTGGGGCTCGGGCGCTGCGAGGTGGACCCCGCCGGGCGCACCGTCCGCATCTACGGTCTGTCCGCGGCCGCCCCGGACAACGAGCGCCCCATCTTCAGCGCCGACGAGGTGGAGGTCACAGTCGCCGGCGTCCAGCCGCTCTCGGGGCGACTGGAGCTGGAGCGGGTGCGCGTCATCCGGCCGCGCATCTGGCTCGACCTCTCGCGGCCCCGGTCGCCGACGCCGAAGGCCGAGGGATGCCCGCTCCGGACCCTGGAGCACGTGCTGGTGGACGCGCTCGAGGTGCGCGGCGCCGAGTTCCGGGTGGCGCTCCCGGCGGGGCGAAAGGTGGAAGTGGCCGGCGTGGAGCTCAGCTGGCGCACCCGCCGCCGCGATGCCGAGTTCACCCTCCGCACCTCGCAGGGTCTGCTGGACCTGGCGAACGGCCGCCCGCCGCTGGCGGTGGCCGGTCTGGCGGTGGAGGGCGCGCTCGGACCCGGAGGCCGCGAGCTCGAGGTGAGCCGGGGCGAGCTGTCCATCGACGATGCGCAGCTGTCGTTCGCCGGCAGGGTGGACGACCTCTGCCGCCCGGCACTGGCCGTGGACGCGCAGCTCTTCCTGCCCATGCGGATGCTGGCCCGGGTGGTGCCGCTCGGCGAGACCTCCGGTCACCTGTGGGCGCAGGCCACGCTTTCCGGGCGGCTGCCCGACGTTCGCGTCACTGGCGAGCTGCTGGGCAAGGGCGTCGCCCTCGGTGGGCTCCGCCCGGGCGACTTCAGCGTCCGGGCGGCGCTGGCCGGGCAGGACGTCACCATCGGCGAGCTCACGGTGCCGGTGGGCCAGGGCTCGGTCCGCGCCAGCGGGGAGCTGCGGCTCGTCCCCGGAATGCCGCTGCGGGCGAAGGCCGAGCTGGACCAGGTGAGCCTGTTCCAGGTGTTCGAGCGGGTGGGGTTGTCGGGCGCCTGGGTGGACCTCCTCGCCACCGGCCCGGTCAACGTCCAGGGCAAGCTCGCCCCCGCGCCCGAGCTGCAGGGCCAGGCCGACCTCAAGGTGGCCCGGTTCGTCACCTGGGGCCATCCGGTGGACCGAAAGCTGCCCGGCCCGCCCATCCTCTCCATCCCCGCGGGCGAGGTGACGCTCGACCTGGGCATCCACCCCGACCGGGTGGAGCTCGGCAACGGCAAGGTGAAGGTGGGAGGCGCCCGCGCGCTGGCCAACGTGGTCATCCCCTATGGCGGCCGCGGGCCCATCACCATCGACACCACCGCCGAGCCGCTGGTGCTGGAGGACGTGGGCAAGCTGGCCGACATCCCGATCGGCGGGGTGGGCGCGGCGCGGGTCTCGATCCGGATTCCTCCGCCGGGGTTGGTGCAGCTCGACGGCGAGCTGGCGCTTCAAGACTCGAGCTTCCGCGGCTTCGCCCTGGGCAACCTCTCCTCGGCCATCACGGTGCGCGACGGCGTCCTCTCCTTCCCCGAGGCCACGGGGATGAAGGGGCGCACCGCCTACCAGGGCCGCGCAGCGCTCGACTTCCGTGGGGACTCGCCCGACGTGCATGTGGCGGCGAACGTCCCCAACGGGCGGGTGGAGGACCTGGTCGAGCTGCTCGCGCCGGTCTCCCCGGCGCTGCAGCCCCTGCGCCGCATCCTGCTGGGGAGCGCCCGCGGCGCGGTGACGCTCGAGGGGCCTGCGGAGACGATGGAGGGGCGGTTCGACCTGGATCTGTCCGAGGTGAGCCTCTCGGGGCGACGCCTCGGGGACGGCGCGCTGCATGCCCGTCTCGACCGGGGGAACGCCATCGTCCTCGACTCGGTGGCCCTGCGGGGACCGCTGGGGACGTCGAAGGCAGACGGCCGCTGGGACTTCGACGGCCCACTGCGGGCGAAGTTCCGGGTGGACGGGCTGCAGCTGGAGGAGCTGATGGGGACCGAGCTGGCAAGGCGGCTCCGGGCCCGGGGGACGCTCACCCTCGCCGGGACGGTGGGAGGCACCGACCAGGTGCCCGACGTGGCGCTGACCCTGGGCGGGCCGCAAATCTACCTCTCGGGCCGGGCGCTCGGCGCGATGGCGCTCGAGGCCCGCGCCGTCGGCGAGCAGCTGGAGCTCAAGGGCCGGCCGGTGGCCGACACGGACCTCTCGATGACCGCGCGGATCCACAGGCCCTACCCGTACGAGGCCACCCTGAAGCTCGCGCTGACCGACATCCGGGCGCTGCTCCCCGACACCGCCGCCGCGCAGGGGCTCAACGGCGCGGCGACCGGAGTGCTGACCGCGAGCGGCACGCTGTCCGAGCCCGAGACGTCCCGTGGCCTGCTCCACCTCGACAGCCTCAAGCTACAGCGGGGCGAGTTCCGCGCCGAGAGCGATGGGCCATGGGAGGTGCGGTTCCGGGGTGGACGGGTGAGCAGCGAGGGGCTCCGGCTCAAGGGGCCCGAGACCGAGCTCGTTGCCTCGGGGTACCTGGAGGAGTCGGGGATGGACGTCGCGGTCTCGGGCGCCGTCGACCTGCGACTGCTCGAGTCCTTCGTCCCTTCGCTGGAACGAGCCTCCGGGCGACTGGAGCTGCTCGGCACCGCACGCGGCGAGCCTGGCGACCCGCAGATCGTCGGCACCGCAACCCTGGTCGACGCCGGGTTCCGGGTCCGGGGCCAGCCGCTGGAGCTACGGGGGCTCAAGGGCAAGCTGGACTTCAGCGAGTCGCGCATCCTCTGGAGCGACCTCGAGGGGCAGGCCAACGACGGGCGGCTCGGCAGCCGCGGCGACGTGCGCTGGCGGCGCTTCCGGCCCGAGCAGCTCGAGGTGGCGCTGCAGCTGGACCAGGTCTCGGTGCGGGTGGTGGAGGACGCGCCCTTCGCCGCCACTGGCGAGCTGACCCTGACCGGGCGCCCGGGCTCCTTCTTCCTCACCGGCGACCTGGACGTGCAGCGGCTCCGCTACCGCCGACCATTCGGGTTCGAGAATCTCCTGGCGCGGGGCAACCGCCCCGGCAGCCCCGGCGAGGCGCCCAGCGAGTGGCTCCAGCTCGACGTGGCTCTGCACCTCAAGGACGCGGCGGTGGAGAACAACCTCGCCCGGGCGCGCATCGTCGGGGATTTGCGGCTCACCGGGAGCAACCTCCACCCCGGCCTCATCGGGGCGATGGAGGCGGGGCAGGGCAGCCAGGCCTTCTTCCGCGGGACGACGTTCAACGTCACCCAGGGCGCGGTGGACTTCAAGGACCGCCGGAGCCTGGAGGGCGTGTTCGACGTGCGCGCCGAATCGACGGTGCGCGAGTACCTCATCCGGCTGCACGCCTTCGGGAAGACCAGCCAACCTCAAGTCTTGCTCTCCAGCGAGCCCAGCCTCCCCGAGGGAGACATCATCTCCCTGCTCACCCTGGGGGTGACCTCGCGCGACCGGGCCAACAGCAACACCACCACCACCGGGGCGGGCATCGCCGCCGAGGCGCTGTACCAGGCCTCGGGGCTCGACCGGCAGGTGCAGAAGTTCCTCCCCAGCAACTCGGTCATCCGCGACCTGAGCTTCCACGTCTCCACCCTCTACAACGACGCCAACGGCCTGGTGGAGCCGACGGTGCAATTGGAGTCGAAGTTCCTCACCGACCAGCTTAAGCTCGGCCTCTCCCAGCCGGTGTCCGGAAAGGGGACGCGCGCCCTCGCCGAGTACCGGTTCGACGATCGCGTCTCCGCCCAGATCCAGTGGGACAACGTGTACAACGACGTTCCGATCGGGAACCTGGGGGTCGATCTCAAGCTCCGTTGGAACGTCGAGTAGCCCTGGGGGTCGTGCTGCTCCTGGCCGCGGCGCCGGTGTGGGCGCAGGGGCCGTCCGGCTCGGCCGAGGGCCGCCCCGTCGCCTCGGTGCGGCTGGTGATGCGGGGCGGCGGCAAGGTCCCGCCGGACCTCCGGGGTCTGGTGGCGGTGACCCCGGGAGCGCCCCTCTCCGGCCGCGCGGTGCGGCGGAGCATCGAGCGCCTCTTCTCCACCGGGCGCTTCTCGGACGTGGTGGCCCGGGGCGACGAGGGGCCGGACGGCCTGGTGGTGACCTTCGAGCTGGCGCCGGTGGTGCGCATTGCGCGGATCGACGTGACCGGAGCGAAGGCGCTGGGGCGGGACGAGGTGCTCGCCGCGGCCCGGCTCCAGGCCGGCACCGAGTTCTGGCCCGAACGGCTGGACGAGGCGCGGACCGGTCTGCTCGCCGCCTACGCCCGGCGCGGCTGGAACCAGTGCCAGATCTCCGCCACTGCGCAGCCGTCCGGCGACGAGGTCGTGGTCCAGCTGGAGATCCACGAGGGGGAGCCCACCCGGGTGAGCGCGCTGCATTTCGACGGCCAGCCCGGGCTTTCCCCCACGCGGCTCGCCTCGGCCTTCGGCCTGCGGGTGGGCGACATCCTCGACCGGACCCGCCTGGACCCCGGCGCCGAGGCGCTGCGCGCGCTGTACCGCGAGACCGGCCACGCCCGGGCCCGGGTGGGCGCGCCGCGGGTGACCCTGGAGGGCACCGGCGCGGTGGTGACCGTCCCGGTGGACGCTGGCCCGGCGTTCACCCTCCGCTTCGAGGGGAACCGACGCTACCCGTCCGCCTGGCTCCGCTCCGCTCTGGCGATCGATCCCGCCGAGACGCTGGACCGCTCGGTGCTGGAACGCGAGGCGCGGCGGCTGGAGGCCTTCTACCGCTACCGCGGGTTCCGCGAGGTGCGGGTGGAGCCGCGCGAGGTGACGAGCCCCGACGGCAGCCGGGCGGTGGTGGTGTTCCACGTCTCCGAGGGACGACAGGTCAGGGTGCGCACGGTCGAGTTCCGGGGCCGGGCCGACCTCCCCGAGGCGGAGCTCCGCACGGTGCTGGAGCGCGTGGTGCGCGATCGAACCCCCGAGCCGAGCGACCAGCGCCTCGAGTCCGACCCGCTGCACCTGGACGGGCGGGTGGCCGCCAGCGAGCGTCCCGACGCCCCGGACCCGCCGCCGTCGGAGGTCTTCGTCGAGGAGGCCTGGCGCGACGCCGCGGACACCATGCAGCGGCTCTACCGCGAGCTGGGGTGGGTGGACGCCCAGGTCTCGCTGGTCGGGGCCACCGAGGACGTCGCCTCCGGCACGCTGGACGCCCGGTTCCAGATCGTCGAGGGGGTCCGGACCTTCGTCCGCGCGGTGCGGTTCGAGGGGTTGCCGCCCGGGTTCCCCACGCCGGATCTCCCGATGCTCGCCCCGGGCCAGCCCTTCAGCCAGTCGCGGCTGGACGAGGCGGTCACCACCACCGTGCGGCGGCTCGGGCGCGGCAGCTACCTCTTCGCCCAGGTGACCGCCCGGCCGGGCTTCTCCGCCGACCGGACCTCCGCCGAGCCGGTGCTGGAGGTCACCCCGGGCCCGGCGGTGCGCGTGGGTCAGGTGGTGGTGCGGGGGCTGCAGCGCACCGATGAGGCGCTGGTGCGGGCGAACCTCAAGATGGCCCCCGGCACCCCGCTGGATCCGGAGGCGCTGTTCCAGAGCCAGCGTGAGCTCCTCCTGCTCGGGCTCTTCCGGACGGTGTCGGTGCGGCTCATCTCCCCGGACACGCCCGAGCCGGTAAAGGACGTGGTGGTCGAGCTGCGGGAGCGTCCCCGGCTGTCGGGGAGCATCGGGGTGGGCTACTCGCTCGAGGACGGGCCGCGGATCATCGGCGACCTCGCGTACCCCAACGTCTTCGGGCAGGGGATCAACTTCAACCTTCGCGGCAAGCTCAACTACGTCGGCGCCAGCGCGCTGCCACTGCAGAGCTACGTCGACGGCTCCAACCTCCAGGGGCTCAACGGCCTGGACTTCAACGTCAACGCCGGCCTGTCGCAGCCGCGCATCTACCAGTTCCTGCCCGCCCAGGTGAGCGCGCGGCTGAACCTGAGCGCCGAGCGGGTGCACCGGCCGACGTACTTCTTCGGACGCGTCGCCGCCCTGCTGGGCGTGGACTGGGCCATCACCCGGTGGCTACAGCTCACCGGGAACTACCTCCTGGAGAACGTGCTGGTGCGCGCCCAGCCCGGGGTCGGCGACCTCCTCCAGCCCAACCGGACCGATGCCGAGCGGCTGCGCTTCCCCACCGGCAACTTCTTCATGCAGACCCTGGGAGCGACGCTCTCCTTCGACTTCCGGGACGACCCGGTGAACCCCCGCTCGGGCGTGCTGATCGGCGCGACGGGCGAGGTGACCAAGGACATCAGCGCGGAGACCACCGACGTCAACGGTGACAATCCCGTCCCGGCGCGGATCTTCACCTTCAAGACCGCCATGGGAATCACCGGCTACGCGCCGCTCGGGCCGCGGGCGGTGGTCGCCCTCTCGCTCCGGGGCGGGAAGATCTTCCCCCTGGAGCCGGACAGCCTGGTCATCACCCCCAAGCGTTTCTTCCTCGGCGGGGCGACGACGCTGCGGGGCTTCCGCGACGACGCGGTCATCCCGCAGGACGTCCGGAACGAGTACGCCCGCGAGCGGGTCTACTGCGACGCGCTGGCCTGGACCGGCGGGTGCACCAGCCGCGGCCTGGCGCTCCGGAATGGGGGAACCCTGCCGTCGGAAGGCGGGACCCTGTTCGAGCTGGCGAAGGCCGAGCTGCGGTTCGCGCTGGCGGGGGACTTCGAGCTCGGGGTGTTCTTCGAGGCGGGCAACCTCTGGTACTCGGCGGCGGCCTGGAAGCCGCTGGACCTCCGACCGGTGGCCGGCGCCGGGGTGCGCTACGTCACGCCGGTGGGTCCTCTGGCGCTGGACGTGGGGTTCAACCTCTCGCCCGACGATCGGCTGAACGAGCCCATCTTTGCGATTCAATTCAGCGTCGGTCTGTTCTGATCTGTCGTCGGATGAGGAGGCACCATGGCGGAACGGAAGTCACGGCGGCGGTTCCTGGCCGAGGGCGCGCTGGCGCTGGCAGGCGTGGCCGCGGGGACGCCTGGCAGCGCGAGCGCCGTGCCCGATGCCGGGACGAAACCGGGCACGGGCAGCATCTTCTCCGGGACGCCCGGGGAGGCCGCGGGCCCGTCGGGGCCGGCCATCACCGCCGAGACCTTCGCCCACGCCGAGAAGCTGATGCGGGTGAGCATGACGCCCGAGCAGCGCGCGCTGGCCGCCGACTCGTGGAACCTCAACCTCGGCCCGTTCTTCGCCCGGCGCGACTTCCCGCTGGGCGACGAGTCCCCGGGCATGGTGTGGAACCCGGCGCTACACGGCACCGGACGGATGCCGAAGAAGAGCCGGGTGGTGCGCTCCGGATGGACGCCCCGGAAACCGGCCGGGGACGAGGAGCTGGCGTTCGCCCCGGTGCACGTGCTCAGCCGCTGGGTGCAGGGCCGCCAGGTCACCTCGGTGCGGCTGACCGAGCTGGCGCTGGCGCGGCTGGAGCGCTACCAGCCCCAGCTCAACTGCACCATCACTCTTGTCCGCGAGCCGGCGCTGGCCGAGGCCGAGGCGGCGGACCGGGAAATTGCCCGGGGAAGGTACCGCGGCCCGCTGCACGGCATCCCCTACGGGGCCAAGGATCTGCTGGACACCGCCGGCATCCGCACCACCTGGGGCGCGGAGCCCTTCCGCGATCGGGTACCGAAGGAGGACGCCACGGTCATCGCCCGGCTGCGTGCCGCGGGCGCCGTCCTGGTGGCCAAGCTGTCGCTGGGCGCCCTGGCGCTGAACGACGTCTGGTTCGGAGGGCGGACCAGCAACCCCTGGTTCCTCGAGGAGGGCTCGGGCGGCTCGAGCGCCGGCTCCGCGGCGGCGGTCTCGGCGGGACTGGTCCCGTTCGCCATCGGAAGCGAGACGTTCGGGAGCATCGTCGACCCCTGCATGCGATGTGGGACGACGGGGCTCCGGCCGACCTTCGGGCGGGTGCCGCGGGCCGGAGCGATGACGCTCTCCTGGAGTCACGACAAGCTGGGGCCCATCACCCGCTCGGCGGAGGACGCGGCGCTGGTGCTCGCCGCCATCTCCGGACCCGACCCGGCGGACCTCTCGTCCTTGCCGAGCAGGTTCGCCTTCGACGCCACCCGGTCGGTGAAGGGGCTGAAGCTCGGGGTGGTGCCCGCCTGGATGGGCGGACCGGCGGCGAGCGACGTCGAGCCCCAGGCGGTGAAGGCGCTGGAGCAGCTGGGGATGAAGCGGATGGACCTCTCCTTCCCCGACCTGCCCTGGGCGGCGTTGCAGTCGCTGGTGCTCGCCGACTCGGCCGCGTCCTTCGAGCGGCTGACGCTCTCGGGCGACGACGCTCAGCTGCGGATGCAGGTGCGCGACGCCTGGCCGAATCTGTTCCGGCAGTCGCGCTTCATCTCCGCGGTGGACTACGTGCAGGCGGACCGGCTGCGCCGGCACGTGGCGAAGGTGTGGGCCGAGCAGATGGCGAGGGTGGACGTGCTCCTCACCCCCTCGCTCCGCGACGAGCCGCTGGCCACCAACTCCACCGGCCACCCCTGCCTGGTGGTGCCGGCCGGCTGGGTGATGGTCGACCGGATCCGCAGCGACTGGCTCCCTCCGCCCGGCCAGCAGCACCCCGCGGTCTCGCCGCCCCGCAAGATGCCCTCCGGGGTGTCGCTCATCGGGCACCTCTGGGACGAGGGCACGCTCTGCTCGGTGGGGATGGCGCTCGAGGGGGCGATGAAGATGACCGAGGCCCATCCGCCGGGGTTCGCATGACCGTTCCGCAACGGCGCACGGAACGGCTGCTGCTCCCCGGCGGACGACTTCGACCACCCCAGGATTCCGGCCGGGGACCCGCTCCGGCGACATGTGCTGTACCGGATCCGCCGCCCTGAGCAGTGGGGCCACCTCAGCCGACGGTCCGTGCCAGCAACCACTCGAACGAACGCGGACGCCGGGCGAGCGTCGCCACCACGCCTCGCCGTAACCCCGGCCTCCGTGCCAGGCCGAGCACCGCCCGGGCAGTCCAGGCGTACGTCCGGAACGCGCGGCGCGCCGTCGCCTCGTAGGCCCGGAACGCGTGAACGTCCCCGCCGCGCTGCACCACGTCCGGGAGGCAGGCCGCGAGCGACTCGGCGCACACCAGCGCCACCGACATCCCCTCGCCGGTGATGGCGTCGACGTAGCCGCCCGCGTCGCCCAGGAGCGCGAACCGCTCCGCCACCCGTCGGCGCGCGCGCTGCAGGAACGGGCCGGCCCCCCGAGGCCCGGAGTCCGGTTCGGCGCCCGATAGCCGGCGGGCCAGGAAGGGAAAGCGCTGGAGCAGCGAGGCGATGGACGCAGCCGTCTGCAGCCGTCCGTCGGACCAGAGGAAGACCACCCCCACCCGCGCTGGCCCGCACGGCGTCACGTAGGCCTCGGCCTCGGCCGACAGGTGAACCTCCACCCGGTCGGTCCACGGAGAAACGACGAAGTGCTGCCTCAGCCCGAACCGCCGCGGGCCGCGCACCGGCGCCTCCAGCCCCTCGGCCCGGCGGAGCGGCGAGTGCAGCCCGTCCGCGGCGACCAGGACCTGCGCCGCCAGCGCACCCGCATCGGTGTCGAGCACCATCGCCTCCGCCGTTCGCCGGTGCGAGCGGAGAGCCGTCCGCGCGCGGACGTCGGCCCCGGCGTCGCGGGCGGCCTCGAGGAGCGCAGCGGAAAGGGCGGTCCTCCGGATCCCGAGACCGCCCGTGCCGGGCAGTGCTCCCTCGAGCACGCTCCCGTCCTCCTGGACGTAGCGCACGCCGCGGATCGGCCCCGAGTCACCGGGAGCAATCCGGTCCAGCACGCCGAGCCGGGCGAGCACCGCCAGACCGGCCGGCATCACCCCCTCGCCACAGGCCTTGTCGTGGGGGAGAGCCGCCCGCTCCAGCAGGATCACCGACAGTCCCCGCCGGGCAGCCATCGCCGCCAGCGCGAGACCCGCCGGGCCACCGCCCACGACCGCGACGTCGACCGGGGACTCGCTCACGTCTCGGGCTCCGGATGCGTCCGGGGCCGGGCCCGGGCCAGCGCCAGAGCCGACCTCAGCATCTCCGCGACGAGCCGGACCGCGTTCACCCGGGCGGGCGGATGCAGCGCGCCGCTGCACCACCTCGTCAGTGCCTCGGAGCGGCGCAGCTTCCCGCTCGATGTCCGGGGGATGGTCCCGGGCGCCAGCAGCTGGATGGTGTGGGGCCGGATGCCGGTGCGCTCGGCCACCACGGCGCGGATGCGATCCACCAGATCCGGCCCTGCATCGGGCGTCGTCTCCACCAGCAGCAGCAGCTCCTCGCCGTCTCCGCCCGGCGGCACGAAGCCCAGGCCCACCGCGCACCCGGTGCGCACCCCCTTCAGGCCGTCGAGCGCGTCCTCGAACTCCTGGGGTGCGTGGTTCGCTCCGCGCAGCACCACCACGTCCTTCGCCCGGCCACAGACCACCAGCTCGGCGTCCTTCACGAAGCCCAGGTCACCGGTGTCCAGCCAGCCGGCGTCGAGCGCGGCACAGGTCGCCTCCGGCTGGCCGAGGTAGCCCTCCATGATCGACGGCCCCCGGGCGTGGATGCGCCCCACCACGCCCTCCTGCACCACCGAGCCCGCCTCGTCCCGGACCTCGACGGTCACCCCGGGCAGCGCCAGGCCCACGCTGGCCAGTACCCGCGACCCGGTGCGGACCCGCCCCTCGCGGGCGAGCTGCAGCGGATCGACCGGCACCGTCCGGAGGGGACTCCGCGGCGGAGAGAAGGTGACGGCCAAGGTCGCCTCGGCCAGGCCATAGACCGGCATCAGCGCCGCAGGGCGGAACCCCCATCGCGCGAACCTCTCGGAGAACCGCCGCGCAGCGTCCACCGAGACCTGCTCGGCCCCGTTGAGCGCCAGCCGCCAGCGCGAGAGGTCGGCGCCCTCCATCTCCTCGTCCTTCACCCGCCGCGCGCAGACCGCGTAGGCGAAGCTGGGGGCGACCGACATGGTGCCCCCGTGTCGCGAGAGCGCGCGCAGCCAGAGCGCCGGTCGGCCGAGGAACACCTCGGGCGGAAGCAGCACCAGCGGCCCCGGGTAGGTCATCGCGCTGAGCAGACAGCCGATGAGCCCCATGTCGTGGTACAGTGGGAGCCAGCTGACCCCGAGCTGAGGATCCTCGGGCGTGTCGTCGGGCATCAGCGCCCGGAGCGCGTCGGTCTGGGCGAGCACCGCCCGATGCGAGAGCGCCACCGGCTTCGGATCCACCGTGCTCCCGGAGGAGAACTGCACCAGCGCCAGCGCGCCCGAATCGGCCGAACGCGCGACCGGGGCCGCCCCGGACTCCCGGAGCGCGGCGACGTTCTTCAGCCCGAACCGCGGACCGGCCCGCCGCACCGCCTCGCCGAGGAGCCGTCCGACCCGACCGTCGGAGAGCAGCGCCACCGCGCCCGACAGGTGCAGCATCCGGCCGGTCGCGGCGTGGTACTCGGGCAGACGCCCCAGCCGCACCGGCGGATAGAGCGGCACCGGCACCGCGCCGGCGAGCAGCGTGCCGAAGAACGCATCCATGAAGTCGTGCCCGGTGGGGAGCACCATGGCCACCCGCTCCCCCGGTCGAACTCCGAGCGCCACCAGCGCCCCTGCCACCTGCGACGCCCGTGTCCGCACCGCGTCCCATCCCAGCGAGGTCTCGCTCTCGTCCGCGGCGACGAAGGTGAGCCCCCGGCGGCCCGAGACGGCAGCGCGCTCCAGCGCCTCGTTCAGGCTCGCGTGCCGCGGCCGCGGCTGGGGAGCGCCCTGGAGACGGGCGGACCTCATCTGGCCGCCTCCTGGCTGCGGGCGGCCACGTGCCGGGCGAGGTCGCCCACGGTCTGCACCCCGGCCGCGTCCTCCTCGCTGAGCTTCACCCGGAACCGGTTCTCCAGACCCACCGCGAGCACCGTGAGCCCCAGGCTGTCCAGCGCCAGATCGCGGAGCAGGTCGTCCTCGGGCGCGATGGGGCGCTCCATCTCCAGCTCGGTGCGAGCGATGGTCCGGATGGTCTCCAGCACCTCCAGCTCAGTGGCCACCGTGCCCTCCGGGGACGAAGCGGGGACGTCCGGCGAAGGCATGCTGCCAGGGCTCGCCCAGGGCCTGCTCCTCGGCACGGATCCGCACCCGGAGCAGCCAGGCGTTCCCCAGCGAGAAGGCCACCGCGGTGAGCCAGGCGCCATGGACGGCGGGGAGCGCCACCATCTCGGCGATGACCGCCACGTAGTTGGGGTGGCGGACGAAGCGGTAGGGGCCGGCGGTCACCGGTGCGGTGTCGGGAACCACGACGATGCGGGTGTTCCAGCGCCAGCCCAGGGTGGCGATGGCCCAGTAGCGAAGCGCCTGGGCGCCGAGCACCACCGCCAGCGCGATCCAGCCCACCGCCCCGGGGAAGGGGCGGCGCATCAGCACCACCTCCAGTGCACAGGCCACCAGGAACAGACCGTGGAACACCGCCATCGCCGGGTAGTGGCCCTGCCCGCTCTCGACGCCGCCGCGGGCACGGGCGACCCGGGCATTCCGTGCCGACAGCCCGAGCTCCACCCCCCGCTCGAGCGCCACGGCGACGAGCAGCCCGAGGTAGAGCTGGACCGAGGTCACCATCGGAGGAGCACCAGCTCGGCGCAGAACCCCGGCCCCATCGCCATCAGCAGTCCGAAATCGCCCGGACGCGGCTCACCCGAGGCCAGCAGCTCGGAGAGGACGAACAGGACCGATGCCGAGGACAGGTTTCCCGTGCTCCGCAGCGAATCCCACGACCGACGGAGCGCCTCGGCAGGGAGCTCCAGCGCCGACTCGAAGGCCTGCAGCACCCTGGGCCCCCCGGTGTGGGCGATCCAGTGGCGGATGTCTCCACGGCGTAGGCCCTGCTCGGCGAGGAATCCGTCCACGTCACCGCGGACGTGCTCGGTGACGATGCTCGGTACCTTCGCGCTGAGGACGACCTTGAAGCCGCCCTCCACCACGTCCCAGCCCATGATCCGCTCGGTGTCCCTATAGAAGATGCTGCGGGTCGCAATCACCCGAGGCGCGGCGCCGGGTGGCGGCCGGTCCGAGCCGGAGAGCACCATCGCCGCGGCGCCGTCCCCGAAGAGGCCGCTGGCGATGACGTTGGCGATGCTCACGTCCTCGCGTTGCAGCGTGAGCGAGCACAGCTCCACCGAGAGCAGCACGGCCACTTGGCCCGGGAAGGCCTGGAGTACGTCGCTCGCCCGCGCGGTGCCCGCCGCGCCCGCCACGCACCCCAGACCGAAGATGGGCGTGCGCTTCACGTCGGAGCGGAGCCCGAGGCGGTTGACGAGCCGCGCATCCAGCGACGGTGTGCCGATCCCGGTCACGGTGACGAAGAAGAGGTGGTCGATGTCGCGCGGCTGCAACCCCGCCGCATCGAGGGCGCGCCGGACGGCCTGCTCGCCCACCTCCAGCGACACCTGATTGAAGGCATCGTTGCGCTGGGAGAAGCGGGTCAGGGGAAGGTACTCGGCGATGGGGAGGGCGAGGTAGCGGCCCCCCACCTGCACCGAGCGGTGCAGCTCCTCGATTCGCTCCACGTTGAAGTGCTCCCGCGCCCAGTGCTCGCGGAAGATGCAGATCAGCGTCTCCTGGTCCACCCAGTTGGAGGGCAGCGCCGTGCCCACGCTGCGCACCCACGGTCCAGACGGAGACCTCATCGTCGCCCGGGCCTAATAGACCCCCGGGCATGGACGCAACACCGAGCGTGTGACGCGTTCAGGTCGCGACCCTGGACCCCGGCGGCCCGTGGAGCAGACGGGCGCCCACGATCAGCAACAGCCCCCCCACGGCCACGGGGATGGCGTTCAGGGCAATGGCGGTGCCGAGGCTCAGCCGGTCGCCGAGCCAGCCGATGATCGGCGGGGAGATGGCGTCTCCCAGCGCGTGGTAGCAGAGCACGCTCAATCCCACCGCGAAGCTGCGGAAGAGCGGGGGCACGGCGCTCACGATGGCGTTGTTCAGCGGTCCGTTGTTCAGGAACACCAGGAACATCGCGATGAAGGCGGCGGCGAAGATGATGGGCACCGAGGCGGCATAGGCGGTCCAGACCATGAACGGGGCCGCGAGGAGCATTCCCCATCCCGAGATCCACAGCCCGCCGGTCACCGACTTCCGCTCCGCCCGGTCTCCGACCACGCCGCCGACCAGGGTCCCCACCAGGCCGGAGACGCAGAGCAGCGCCCCGAACACGATCGCCGCCTCCTTCGGCGGGACCCCGCGCTCCCGCTCCAGGAAGGTGGGCATGAACACCGCCAGCCCGCCGATGGAGAAGGTCATCAGGGTCAGCCCGGCCACGCTCACCCAGTAGAAGGCGTTGGAGCGCAGTCCCCGCAGCCCGGCGAGGAACGGCATCTTGGTCTCGGTGGAGGCGCCGCCTTCCTCCGTCGCTCCTCGGGCCGGCTCGTGCATCCGGAGCGCGAGGAACGCCGCCAGGAGCCCCGGAAGCCCGCCGACGAAGAACGCCGCGTGCCAGGACCAGGTGTTCCCGATCCACCCGCCCACCACGTAGCCCAGGGCCGAGCCCACGGGGATCGCCACGTAGAAGACCGAGAGGGCGCGGGTTCGCTGGTGAAAGGGATAGAAGTCGGCGATGAGCCCGGGCGAGACGGTGCCGTACCCTGCCTCGCCCACCCCCACGATGGCCCGGGTCACGAGCAGCGCCAGGTAGGTCCCGGCGAGCCCCGCCCCCAGGGTGGCGAAGCTCCAGATGAGGATGCTGACCGCCAGCACCCACCGTCGCGAATAGCGGTCACCGAAGTAGCCGCCCAGCGGGGCCACCAGCATGTAGACCACGATGAAGACCGACTGGAGCGTTCCCGCCTGGGCGTGATCGATGTGCAGGCTCTCCTCGATGCGCGGCAGCACTCCGGCCACGAGGTAGCGGTCGAGGTAGTTGAGGAGGTTGATGAAGGTGAGGACGCCCAGCGCGTAGCCCGCGCCCGGAAGAGCGGAGCGGACACGGGGTGTTCCCGATGCTGGCAGCGGTGCGGTCGCGGTCACCCGAGCGCCTCCCATCGATCGATCAGCACGCCCCAGCGGAGCCCCCGGTCCGACACGCCGCGCACCGGCGGCGCCGAGGTGCCGGAGCGCGGTCTCGAAGAGCAGCGCTCCCGCGGGAAGGACATCGGCCCGTCTGGGCTGCATCCCGGGCAGGGTGCGCCGGACGTCGAGCGGCACGGTGCACAATCGGTCCCGCACCGCGGCCACCTCCTCCAGCGACAGCCAGCCGCCGTGTACCCGCGCCGGGTCGTAGGGCTCGATGCCGTGCGCGATGGCGTAGAGGCTGGTGACGGTGCCGGCCACGCCCACCACCCGTACCTCGCGCGGAAAGGCAGGCAGCGCGGAGAGCGCCTCGCGCACGGCTGCCCGGACCGCCTCCTGCTCCGCCGGGCTCGGCGGGTCGGAACGCACGCAGCGCTCGGTCAACCGGACCGAGCCGATGTCCAGGCTCGTCCGGAAGAGCACCGTCGACCCGAGGCCATGGACGAGCTCGGTGGAGCCACCACCGACGTCGACGACCAGCAGCCCCGCCTCCCCGGCGCCGGCGGCGAAGTCCCGGGCCACGGCCAAGTACGAGAGCCGGGCCTCCTCGTCCCCGGAGAGGATCTCCACGTTTCCACCGGTGCGCTCGCGCGCCAGGGCGAGGAACTCGGCGCCGTTCCGGGCGTCGCGCGCCGCGGAGGTGGCGGTCACCACCAGCGCCCGGGCCCCGGAGGCCCGGGCGATGTCCGCGTACCGCTCCAGCACCTCGAGGGTCGCCGCCATCCCCTCGGGGGAGAGCACCCCCGAACGGTCCACTCCCCGCCCCAGCCGGGTGATCTCCGCCTCCTCGCGCACCGGCCGCACCACCCCGTCGCCCGCACGCTCGGCGACGAGCAGCAGCACCGAGTTGGTGCCCACGTCCACCGCCGCCAGCCGGCTCATGCGAGCGACCAGGCGATGTCCGCCGAGGGCACCACCTGGATGCTCCACCGGCCGGCGGAGAAGCCGTCCAGCACCCGGTTGTGGTGGGCGACGATCTGCCGGAACGACAGCTCGCCCGAGTCGCCGGTGGTGTGGCCATCCGCGGCGAGCACCACGTCCCGGAAGAGTGACACCGCGCGCCGGCAGGTGGTGTCGACGCAGTACTCGGTCATGCAACCGGCGACGACCAGCCGCCGGATCTGCTGGGCGTTGAGGATCTCTGCCAGCCTGGTCTCGAAGAACGCGTCGGAGCTCCGCTTGTGGACCACCGGCTCGTTGCCCCGCGGCGCCACCTCGGGCCGGAGCTCCCAGCCGGGCGTTCCACGCTCCAGCCGGTGCCCGAGGTCTCCGTCGTGCTGGACATGGATGACCGGGAAGGCGCGCCGGCGCGCCCGGTCGAGCAGCCCGGTGATCCGCTCCACCGTCCCGTCCAGCGCCGCCTGGACGTCGGGCCCGCCCTTGCCGAGCAGGATGTTGCGTTGCACGTCGATGACGAGGAGCGCGGTGTCGGGCCCGGCCATGCGCGGCCGACCTTACCCGACCCGGCCGGCACAGCAGAGGCCGTCAGGCCATGGCCTCCCGGAGTGCCGAGGCCAGGAAGACGTACTGCGCCTCGGAATTGTGGAGATGCGGCGACACCCGGATCCACCGCCGGTGTGGAACCGGCCAGCCGTACACCGGCACCTCGATGCGGTGGCGCTCGAAGAGCCAGTCTTGCAGCGGATCGAGCGCGTTCGGTCTCGCAGGCGGCCAGCGCGGGTCCTCCGGGAGGGCCACCGCGGCCAGCGCGCCGAGCATCGCCTCCGGGCACGGAGGCTCCACGCCCAGCGCCTCGCAGACCAGCGTCCTCGCGCGGCGGGCCAGCGCGCCGTTCCGGGCGCGCACCTCGTCCCAGCCCCCGGGCAGCAGCCCGCCCACCACCTCGATGGCCCGGCCCACGCACAGCAGCGCCGAGGGGTCGCGCGTCCCGGTCCAGTCGAACTCCAGCCGGAAGCGTGAGCGGTCGGTGCGCGGCGAGTTGGCACCATGGCTGATGACCAGCGGGCGGATGCCGGCCTGGCGGTCGCGGCGGACGTGGAGGAAGCCGGCCCCCTTGGGGGCGCAGAGCCACTTGTGGCAGTTCCCAGTGTAGTACGCCGCACCGAGCGCCCCGACGTCGAGGGGCACCATGCCCGGAGCGTGGGCGCCGTCCACCAGCACGTCGACGCCGCGCGCCCGGAGAGCCGGCACCAGCGCCTCGACCGGAAACACCACCCCGGTGGCGCTGGTGACGTGATCCAGGAGCACCAGCCGGGTGCGCCCCGTCACCGCTCCGAGCACCGGCTCCGAGACCTCCGAAGGCCCCCGGAGCGGGAACGGCACCGGGGCGACGACCACCCGCGCGCCGGCGCGGTCGGCCACGGCGTGGAGCGCATTGGCGCAGGCGTTGTACGCGTGGTCGGTGGTCAGCAGCTCGTCACCGGGCCTGAACGCCAGCGAGCGCAGCACGGTGTTCACCCCGGCGGTCGCGTTGTCCACGAAGGCCAGGTCCTCGGGGTCGGCGCGGAGGAAGGCGGCCAGCCGGGACCGGGCCTCGTCGAGCAGCGGCTCGATGGCGCGCACTAGGAAGTCGATCGGGTCTCGCTCCATCCGCGCCCGGAGCTCGGACTGGAGCGCGAGCACCTCGCGCGGGCAGGCCCCGAACGCGCCGTGGTTGAGGAAGGTGACTCCGGGGTCGAGTGTCCAGTGGGTGGCGAGCGGCGGGGGCTCGGGCCGCCTCACCGGCGGGCTCCCCCGGGCGGGACCAGCGGGAGGTCGAAGGTGAAGTGCGTCTCCTCGAAGCCCAGGCTCCGGTAGAACGGGGGCGACTCCTCCCGGCGCCGGTTGGTGCGCACGTAGAGCTTCTCGCACCCCGCCGCCCGCGCCATCTCCGCCGCCGCCCGCGTCAGGGCACCGCCTACGCCGTGGCGGCGCGCGGCGCGATCGGTCACCAGTGCGGTGAGCTGCGCCGAGGGGTGTCGGCTGTAGAGGCGCGGATGGATGGCCACCGTGGCGAGGCCGGCGATCCGGTGGGTGCTGAGCTCGGCCACGAGGGCGTGCGCGAAGCCCCGGCCGAACTGCTCCAGCTGCCCGCGGAGCGTCTTTTCGTCGGTGGTGTAGCCCAGCTGCTCGAACAGCTGCACCAGCGCAGGGACGTCGTCCGGCCGCGCTGGACGGACCTGGACCTCGAAATCGGACATGGCGCGGCGGAGATATCAGACCGCGCGGGCGCCCGCCCCTGGGGTCCCGGACCCGAACCGGACTGTGCTCCTCTCGCCGCCTCGAGCCTGCGCGCTCAGAAGGGGCAGTTCCCGGGGGACGGGGCGTCGATCCGCCGCATTGGCCCGTGGGGCACCAGCTGGACGGCCACCGTCTTCGCCACGGCGTCGGTCTCGTTGCGGATGAGGTGCACGTGGCCCCCGCCCGCGTCCACCAGGGTTTGCCCCACCGTGTAGACGTGAGGGGTGCAGTCCGGGTCGTCCCCCTCGTACGCGGTCACCGTTCCCTGGGTGACGATGATCAGGCTCGCGCCCGGGTGGGTGTGCCATCCGGTCGTTCCCCCCGGCTGCCAGGTGTTGTCCTGCACGTAGAGGTCCGACGGCCCCCGCGTCCTGACGTGCGCGTACCAGAGGAACCGCCCGTCATCGTGCTTCTTGTGCCTGCCCGAGGGCAGCTCGAGGACCCAGTGGTTCCACAGATCCAGGTCGTCGAACGGGCCCGAGGCAAGGGTCGTGCCCTTGAAGTCCTTGGCGTCCGTCGCATGTCCGGTCCCCCCGAGCATCGTTGCAGAGAGCAGCAGCATCCACCTCAGTGACTTCCGCATGGTTGTTTTCCTCCGTGGACCCCCCGTCGGGAGTCGGCTGGAAGGTTCCCGGGTGCGCGCTGGGGCTCAACGGGCGATCCACTGCGACAGGTGGGTGCCGCTGTTCGCCGTTCGATGCCGTCGTTTGCCGCGCCCCCTCGGGTGGGGCTACACCTCGCCGGACACCCATGACTGAGCCCCCGTCCCGCGGGGCCGCGGCGGCTGGCGGTCCCCCCCCGTCCGACCGCCTGGACTCGTGGAAGGAGATTGCCACCTATCTCCGGCGCGACGTGACCACCGTCCAGCGCTGGGAAAAGCGCGAGGGCATGCCGGTGCACCGGCACGTCCACGACCGACTGGGATCGGTCTACGCCTCCCGGGCCGAGCTCGATGCTTGGGCCAGGCGCCGCACTCTCGCCGATGCTGGCAGCGAGGGCCACGCGGTCGAGGAAAAGGCTTCGATCGTCGAGCCGGTGCCGGTGGTGCCGGTGGGTCGCCTCCGGTCGTTCCTCGCGGTCGGTCTGCTCTCCGCCGTGCTGGTGGTCGCCCTGGGCATCTGGTTCGTCCAGGGGCGCGTCCGCGCGCTCGAGGCTCCACTGTGGGGTGCACGGTTCCAGCCGCTGACCGACTTCGAGGGGGTCGAGCAGGCCGCTGCCATCTCTCGCGACGGGCGATTCGTGGCCTTCCTTTCCGATCGGGAAGGCCGGATGGACGTCTGGCTGACCCAGGTGGGCACGGGTCAGTTCTCGAATCTGACCCGTGGCACCATGCCGGAGCTGGTGAACCCCTCGGTGCGCACGCTCGGGTTTTCACCGGATGGAAGCCTGGTGACGTTCTGGGCGCGCAGGGGAGGTCCGGGGCTCGCCGAGATCTCCATCTGGTCGGTGCCGCTCCTCGGCGGCACACCGCGGCCCTACCTCGAGGGAGTGGCCGAGTTCGACTGGTCGGGTGACGGGGCCCGGCTCGCGTACCACACTCCGGGCCCCGGCGATCCGACGTTCGTGCGTGAGCGCGGGAGCGCGGAGCCGCGGCACCTCCTCACTGCGCCGGAGGGCCTCCACTCGCACTTCCCCCTTTGGTCTCCGGACCAGACCTTTCTCGTCTTCGTCCACGGGGCGCTCCCCGATCGACTGGACCTGTGGCGGATCCGGCCGACGGGAGGGAAACCCGAGCGCCTCACCCACCACGATGCCCAGGTCAGCCATCCGTTGTTCGTCGACGGGCAGATGTTGTTCTACCTGGTCACCGACCCGGACGGCTCGGGACCGTGGATCCAGAGCCTGGATCTGGAGACCGGCGTCGAACGGCGGCTCACGTCGGGCCTGGATCGGTTCACCTCACTCTCGGCCAGCGCCGACGGTCGACGGCTGGTGGCGACGCGCGCCACACCCAAGACCACCCTCTGGCGAGTGCCACTCGACGGAATCCGGGCGGACACGGCCAGCGCAGAGCGCATCCCGCTCACCACCGGAAACGCCTCCTTCCCGAGGCTGGAAGCCGATGCCCTCTTCTACGTGTCCTCCACCGGCAACGGCGATGGGCTGTGGAAGCTCCAGAACGGGGTTGCCACCGAGCTCTGGAGCAGCTCCGAGGCACGCATCGTCGGTGCCCCTGCGCTGGAGCCCGGTGGCCAGCGCATCGCGTTCTCGGTTCGCCGAGAGGGACGTGGAGCACTGACCCTGGTGAGCTCCGACGGGACGGGGACGCGGACCTTGTCCAGAGCCCTCGACGTCCAGGGCACGGCCGCCTGGTCGCCCGATGGCCGGAGCCTGACCGTCGCCGCGCGGGTGGACGACGTGCCTCGCCTGTTCACGGTGCCGCTCGACGGTGGGGTTCCAGTCCAGCTGGTCAAGGACCACTCGATCGACCCGCTTTGGTCCTCCGCCGGCGACCTGCTGGTGTTCTCTGGCGCCGACGTGGGGACGACCTTCCCGTTGAAGGCGGTGAACGCCGATGGGAGCCCGCATCCGTTGTCACTGACGCTGACTCGCGGCGCGCGTCACCTCGCCTTCCTGCCCGGGACGCACTCGGTGCTCGTGCTGCGCGGGGAGATCGGCCACAAGAACCTCTGGCGCCTGGACCTGGACACGGGACACGAACAGCAGGTCACCGAGGTCGATCCCGACTTCGACCTCCGCGACTTCGATCCCTCGCCCGACGGCCGCTCCCTGGTGCTGCAGCAGACCCGGGAGCACTCGGACCTGGTGCTGATCGACCTGCCCGGACGGTGAGCCTGGCTCAGGGACCCCAGTCCGGGGTGCTGTAGTCGCCCTTCTCCAGGGGGAGCATCTTCTGATTCTGGCCCTCGGCGGTCATCACCCAGATCATCGAGCCCCCCGTCCGGTTGCTGTTGAAGACGATCAGCCGCCCGTTGGGCGAGAACGACGGCTCCTGGTTGTTGCCCTGATCCTGGGTGAGGCGGGTCACCTTGCCGCTCTCCACGTTCACCGTGAAGAGGTCGAAGGCGTTCCGCTCGTCCCGGGCGGTGAAGGCGATGAGGTCCCCGCGCGGGGACCAGTCCGGCGTCTGGTTGTAGTTGCCCTGGAAGGTGAGCCGGCGGACGTCCTTGGGGTTGGCGACGGTGAGCACGTAGAGCTGCGGTGTCCCGGCCCGGTTGCTGACGAAGGCGATGCGCTTGCCGTCCGGACTCCAGGTGGGGCTGGAGTTGATGAAGTAGGGAGTGTCGGTGAGCGGCTGCGGATTGCTGCCGCTCGCGTCGGCGACGTAGAGCTGCGCGCCCTCGCCCTGGGCCATGCTGTAGGCGATGCGCCGCCCGTCGGGCGAGAACGCCGCGCCGGTGACCATCGCGCCGGTGTTCACCAGCGGAGTCGGAGCGCCGCCGGCCTTCTGCAAATAGAGGGACGGCTTCCCCGAGCGGTAGCTGGTGAAGGCCACCGCGTCGCCCTGCGGACCCACCACCGGCAAGAGGTTGATGCTCCCCTGGGCGATGGGCACCGCGCGCTTGCCGTCCCAGTCGCCGAGGTAGACGTCCTTGCCCTTGCCCACCCGCCGCACGAAGGCGAGGTGCGACTGGAAGGGTCCGGGCTCGCGGGTGAACTGCTTGTAGAGCGCGTCGGCGAAGAAGTGGGCCAGCTTCCGGGGCCGGTCCAGCGGCTCCACGTGCACCAGCCGGAGCTCCTCCCTGCCGCTGGAGACGGTGAACAGCCGCATCTCACCGCGCAGGTTGGGCCCGTCGGCCGAGAGCTGGACCTTCACCAGCGCCTCCGCGCCCACGTCCGCCCAGCGGGAGAAGGTGATGGTCGAGGCGGTGAAGCCCTCGCGCGCATCGGCGAGGTAGCTCTTGCGGTCCAGCACCTGGAAGATGCCCGCGGCGCTGCAGTCGAAGAAGAAGGCGTCGTCGAACTCGGGCGAGACCGTCCGCGCGCCGTCGTTGAGCGCCTGCGGCAGGGGGACGGCGATCGGCAGCGGCCGGAAGTTCGCCCCGGAGATCTCGATCACCGGCGCTTGGGCCAGGGCGATCAGGGGGCAGAGCAACAGGCTCAGGACCAGGGTGCGCATCGGTCGTGTGTCACTCCTCGTCGGGTCAGGGACGGAACTGGAGGACGACCCCGTACTTGCTGAGGGCGTCCCGGAGGTGGGTCGGTGGGGGAGCGAAGGGCGCGGCGCGCTTCACCGCGCCCATCACCGCGGAGTCGAACAGGTCGTTCCCGCTGGACTTCGCCAGCCGGGCGCGCTCCAGCTGCCCGGCGGGGGAGATGACCACCGCCACCTGGGCGACGAGCCGGATGCGCTCGGAATCGGGGATGGTGTCGGAGACATCGTAGAAGCGGGTGATCTGCGACCTGAGCCGGGCGTAGTAGGCCTCGCCCTCGGCCACCGCCGAGTCGCCGTTGGGATCGCCGTCGGCGGCGCCGGTGGTGTCCGCGGGCTTCGACTTGCTCATCCGGTCGAAGGCGCCCATCAGCTTCTGGCGGGGGTCGGCCTTCTTCTCCCCGGCCTGCCTCGTCTTCGGCGGCGGCGGCGCGGCCACCGGGGAGGGAACCGCCGGCCGGGGCGGCTCGGGCGCGGCGACGGGCTCGGGCGCCTTCTGCTCCACCGGCGGTGGAGGAGGCTGCTCGATGCGGGGGAGCAGCTTCTCGTCTCGCGGCGTGCCCTGACGGACCAGGGTGGCCTTGATCGGCTTCTGGTCCAGATCGATGGCCGGGTCCTCGTGGAGCTTGGCCCAGACCAGGGCCAGCGACCCGAGCACCAGGTGCACCAGCGCCGACCAGAAGAGGAACTTGAGCAGCGGCCCTTCCGGGCGCCGGGCGAGCAAGGACACCGGAGCCGGTGAGGCGACTGCGGTCATCGGCCGGGCACACCCTTCTTCCGCCCCGGCGAGACCGGGTCGGTGATCATTCCCAGATTTCCGATCCCGGCCCGCTGTGCGGCGGCCATCACCTCGACCACCACCCCGTAAGGCAGCGCCTTGTCGGCGTGGAGGTAGATCTCCTTGTCGGCCTGCGCCTTGGCGTTGGTCCGGAGCTTGTCCTCCAGCTCGTCGAGGGGGACCTCCACGTCGCCCAGGAACACCCGCTGCTTGCTGTCCACCGAGAGGACCAGCTTCTTCTCGCTGGACTCGACCGGGGCGGCCTTGGCCTCGGGCAGGTCGACCTTCACGCCCTTCTGGATGAGCGGCGCGGTCACCATGAAGATGATGAGCAGCACCAGCATCACGTCCACCATGGGCGTGACGTTGATCTCGCTCATCGTGGTGCGCCCGGGGGCACCCTTGCCGGCGGACATCGCCATGACTGGTCGCTGCCTCTCTGCTCCCTACTTGAAGAAGTGCCGCTTGATGATGTTGAGGAAGTCCGAGGAGAAGTTGGCCATCTCGGTGTCGAACACCTTGATCCGGCTGACGAACGAATTGTACGCCACCACCGCGGGGATGGCGGCAAACAGGCCGGCGGCGGTGGCCACCAGCGCGTTACCGATGGGAGCCGCCACGGTGGACAGCGAGGCGTTGCCCTTCTCGGCGATCTCGTTGAAGGCCGAGAGGATGCCCATCACCGTCCCGAACAACCCCACGAAGGGGGCGGTGGCGCCCACGGTGCCGAGGAAGCTCACCCGCGACTCGAGCTCGGTGATCTGCGAGGTGCTGGCCCGGTTGAGCGCCCGCTCGACGTTCTCGATGCCCCCCAGCCGCTCGCTCATCGCGTTCTCGTGGCCGTCCTTGCTCTGGGCGAGCTTGGACAGCTCCTCGTACCCGGCGCAGAAGACCCGGGAGATGGGCGAGCTGGGGAGGTTCCGGGCGGACTGGTAGATGGCATCCAGCCGCGACCCCTTCCAGAAGGTGTCCAGGAAGGTGATGGACTGGTCACGGGCCCGGTTCAGCTGCACGGCCTTCACCGCGATCAGCGCCCAGGAGACGATCGAGACGGCCACCAGCAGGGCGAGCACCGACAGCTCCACCGGCGAGCTCTGTCGGACGATGGAGAGATAGTCGATCGCCGCCAGGGCGACGGGGAGGGTGTGCATAGGGGGATCTGCGGGAACCGGTAGCAGGCAGGTCCGACTGCCGTCAACGCTCGGGGAGCCTGGCGCAATCCCCATGCTCCGTTCGAGGTGAATACTGACGTCCGTAGCGGCGTCCTGGAGCGAGGGACAGACGGGCTGAAGGGCCGCTCGTTCTTCACCGGAGGAAGTCCGACATGCGCATCCGTGGGCTCACCCTGTGGCTGGCTCTGCTGGGCGGACTGACGGCGTGTGACTCGGGGGGACGAGTCGGAGCAATCACCGTCTCCTGGACCTTCGCCGGGGGCAGCTGCTCCGGCGCCGCGGTGGAGCAGGTGCGCATCGCCATCGCCGGCGAGCCGCTGGACCAGGACATCTTCGACTGCCGGAGCGGTCTGGCGACCTTCAGCAACTTCTACCCCGGCACGTACAACGTCACCGTCCAGGGGCTGGACGCCTCCCAGGCCGTCACCTGGACCGGAAGCAAGTCGATGCGAGTGGACGGCGACGTGAGCGTGCAGGTCGACCTTCAGCCCGTCTCCGGCCAGAACGCGGTCGCCTACCTTTCCTGGAGCTTCGACCCCTCCACGGGGCCGGCGCCCCAGTGCGGCCCGGGACAGCGCATGGACTACGTGGGCATCTTCATCGACAACGTGGACACCGGCCTGGCCTACAACTGTGGCGACGGGCTCGGGGTGAACCAGGTGATCACTCCCTACCTTTCGCCCGGGACGCACGTGCTCCAGCTGCTGGCCTTCAACGGGGTCGACGGAATCGACTTTCCCTTCGCCAGCACCGACCCGATCAACGTGAACTTCGTGACCGGTCAGGCCACCGCCCAGTCGCTCACCATGCACTGGCAGGTCGGCGGACTGGCGATGAGCTGGGCCGCGTACCCGGACCTCGCCTCGTACCAGGCCAACCGCAACCAGCCCCTCACCTGCGTCTCCACCCAGATCGCGACGGTCGAGCTGTTCCTCGCCGACCCGAACAACCCCAGCAACGGGGAGCAGTTCTCGGGCTTCACCTGCAGCTCGGGTGCACTGCTCGACAACGCGCCGGTGGGGACCTGGCTGCCCTTCGTCGCGGGGTACAGCAGCGGCGGCGCCCTTCTCTACTTCCAGGACGACCAGAACGTGCCCCAGACCGTCACCGTCGTCGCCGGTCACTTCTCCTCGCCCCAGGACACCCCGGTCTTCGTTCCGCTGTTCCCCTGAGCCCCGGTGAGCCACTGGCACGGTTCGTGGTAGGCCCCAGCCAGCATGGGGCTCACGGATCCGCGGCCGATCGGCGTCTTCGACTCCGGGGTGGGAGGGCTCACGGTCCTCCGCGCACTCCGGGCGCGCTTCCCGGACGAGTCCATGGTCTACCTGGGCGACACCGCGCGCGTCCCCTACGGCACCAAATCCGCCGAGGTGGTGACGCGCTACTCGCTCCGGAACGCCGCGTTCCTCACCTCCCAGGACGTGAAGCTGCTGGTGGTGGCCTGCAACACTGCCTCGTCCGTCGCGCTGCCAGCGCTCCGGGCCGCGCTGGGCATTCCGGTGGTGGGTGTCATCGAGCCCGGCGCCCGCGCCGCAGCCCGGATGAGCCCGGCGGGCCACGTGGGCGTGGTCGGGACGCCGGGCACCATCGCCTCCGGCGCGTACCAGCGGGTGCTCGCCGCCGAGCGTCCGGGCATCCGCATCCAGGTCCAGGCCTGTCCGCTGTTCGTGCCCCTGGCCGAGGAAGGGTGGGTGCAGGGCGACGTGCCGCGGCTGGTCGCCCGCGCCTACCTCGCACCGATGCAGCAGGCCGGCATCGACACCCTGGTGCTTGGCTGCACACACTACCCGCTGCTCCGGGGCGTACTGGCCGACGAGCTGGGCCCGGCTGTCACCCTGGTCGACTCGGCCGACACCACCGCGGACGAGGTGGAAGCCCTGCTCGACCGCGGCGTGGCCCTGCGCGCGCCGGCACGCGGACCCGGCGGGCTGCAAGTCTTCGTGACCGACACGCCGGATCGCATCCCGGAGCTGAGCACCCGCTTTCTGGGTGAGCGGGTGGAGCGGGCCGAGCACGTGGACATCCAGGCCGGGTAGGTCAGGGCGGCCGCAGTCGAGGTCCGGGTCAGGGTGTCGTCGCGTGGGCTGCAGTCGGCGAGGTCCGGGCGGCCGCAGTCGGGTAGTCAGGGCGGCCGCAGTCGAGGTCCGGGTCAGGGTGTCGTCGCGTGGGCTGCAGTCGGCGAGGTCAGGGCGGCCGCAGTCGGGTAGTCAGGGCGGCCGCAGTCGGGTAGTCAGGTCGGCCGCAGTCGAGGTCCGGGTCAGGGTGTCGTCGCGTGGGCTGCAGTCGGCGAGGTCCGGGCGGCCGCAGTCGGGTAGTCAGGGCGGCCGCAGTCGAGGTCCGGGTCAGGGTGTCGTCGCGTGGGCTGCAGTCGGCGAGGTCCGGGCGGCCGCAGTCAGCGATGGCCTACAAGCTCCTAGCCGACTGCGGCCGCCCTGACCCGCCGACGATGGCGCCTGAGGACCCCTTTACCCGGACCTCGACTGCGGCCGCCCTGACCTAGAGCTTGACCCGGGAGTCGACCGGGGTGGGCGGAGGCAGCGGCATCGTCTCCGCCATCACCTGGGCAGCGGCCGCGGTCCCCAGGTCGTCGCGCCGGGGGAGCGCACCGGTGCAGGCGGTGATGCACCACTCGAGGAGCGGGAATGCTCGCGTCCATCCGAGTGGCCAGTTCAGCCAGCCGGTGGTGATGCAGTAGTGCGAGGTGAACGGCCGGCTGTGGTGCAGCTGGTGGTGCGCCGGCGGGAGGATGAGGTGCCAGCGCTGGAGCGCGGCGATGAGCGGAGACGGCGCGGGCAGGTGGGCCCACTTGTGGAACTGGTTGGTGAGCAGCACCCAGACGACCAGCGCTCCGAGGAAGGACGAGAGAAAGAGGCTGCCCGCTTCCCCGCGTTCCGGAACGAGCCAGATCGCCAGTCCCAGGGCGGGGAGGCTGATCAGACAGTTGTTGCCGTTGGTCTCGACGAAGTCGTGCCGGGTGATGGCCAGCGGGTCCCGGTGGTGCTCCCGGAACGGTCCGAGCACCGCCGGGCCGATGACCGGCAGGTCGGGCGACCCCCAGGTGTCCGCTGCCCAGTGGACCACGCCCGAGACCAGGTCCGCGGCGAGGTAGCCGAGAAGCGCCGCGGTGAGGACCACCCAGGGCCGCTCCGGGACGAAGGGCGCGAGGCGGATGGCGAGCCAGCAAGCCAGGGCGGCGTAGGAGAGCAGGCTTGTCCAGTCGAGCCGTCGAAGGGCCTTGCTGGGTTGCCGCTCGCCTTGCGCCATCAGGACTCCTCTCGCCCCTGCAGAACGAGATGCCCGGATGTCGTGAAGGTTACAGGAGGGCCCCGCCGCCGGTCTGCCCCTCTACGGTCGGCGCGGTCCCGCGGATTCGCCGCGGGTGTGTATACAGGTTGAAACTTCCGCCTCGGACGAATGTGGCCAGGGCGACGCCCGCGCGCTCGGCGAGGTCCACTGCCAGACTGCTGGCCGCCCCCACCGACGCCAGGACGGGAATGCGAGCCATTGCCGCCTTCTGGACCATCTCGAAGCTGCTCCGGCCGCTGACGACCAGGAGGGCCGGTCGCGGACCGGGAGCCGGGGTGCGACACGGACCGATGGCGCCCGCCAGGACCAGTGCTCCGACCACCTTGTCCACCGCGTTGTGGCGGCCGACATCCTCGTGCACCGCCAGCACCGTGCCGTCCGCGGCGAGCACCATCGCCGCATGGGTGCCGCCAGTGCGCTCGAAGGCCTGCTGCGCGGCGCGGAGCCGGTCCGGGGCGGAGGCCACCAGCGCGGCGTCCACCGGGGGCGCGTCGCCCAGTGGGTCGATGCGCGCCAGCAGGTCGTCGATCTGCTCGCGGCCGCAGACGCCGCACGCCGCCGAGGTGAGCGTGCCTCGCTTGCTGGCCGTCACTCGCTCCCAGACCAGCTGCACTCCCGGGGCGGGCAGGACGTCCAGCGCGTTCCCGTAGCCCTCCTCGTCGGTACGACCGCAGTGGCTGAGCGTCCCCAGGTCGTCCACCGAGCGGATGATTCCCTCGGAGAGGAGGAAGCCCGCGGCGAGCGCGTGGTCCGCCCCGGGGGTGCGCATGGTGATGGCCACGGTGTCGCCGGCAAGGCGAATCTGCAGCGGCTCCTCGACGGCGACCACGTCGGCCCGTGCCGCCGCGGCCGCTCCGGCGGTCACGCGGCGATAGGGTCGCTCGACGGTTCCTCGGTTCCACACGTGGGGCACGCTACCGCCGGGCCGACGGCGGTGCGAGCCAAGGGAGCGTGCAGCGCGTCGCGGACCCACTCGAAGCCGAGCGCGGCGGCGAGCCAGAACGGCGCGTAATCCAGCCGCACCAGTCCGTGCAGGTGCATGCCCTCGCGGTACCGCCAGGGGCAGTCGCCGAGCACGCGGCGCAGCCCGGCCCCCGCGGCGTACTCGGTGGCATAGATGACACCGAGAGACGCAGCTGCCCGGGTCAGGCGCGACCGTCGCGCCAGCCGGGTGTGCACACCCTCCAGCGCCAGCGCCGCCGCCCCGTAGATGGGGTGCATCCAGAGGTAGGTCCGGGCGGGCAGCTTCTTGTCCCGTGAAAGCGCGGCCTTGGTGCCGGTGAAGAGCACCTCGAGCACCCAGCCAGCGCACCCGTACAGGATGAATTTCCGCGCCAGATGTCGACCCGCAGCCATCTGCTTCCTCCTGCCTTGCAAGTTGTGGACGAGACCGCGGTCCGGCAATTCACGCCTCGACTCGGCGGCTGGAACGGAGGGGGCCCTGGCTGGCATGCTGGGGTGCATGTACAGAACTGTGTTCGGCAGCCTGCTGGTTGTTTCACTCGCCACCCCCGCGCTCGCGCACGACGAGAAGGCCGGGGCGGGCTGCGACGATGACCACGCCCAGGCCGCAGGCGCGTCCGCTGCCGCCACCCTGAAGCCGGGCGCAGTGCTGGTGCGCGGCGAGGCGTTGCCCAAGGGCCAGGCTCCGCTTCCGCTGTCGTCGGTGCTGAGCAAGCCGGAGGACGGGCGGAAGGTGCTGGTGGAGGGGGTGGTTCGCCGGGCGTGCACCCAGATGGGGTGCTGGATGGAGCTCGCCCCTGCCGAGGGCGGCCCGGGCGTGCGCGTCACCTTCAAGGACTACGGCTTCTTCGTCCCCACCGACTCCGCCGGCGCGCGGGCGCGGGTGCAGGGAACGCTGAAAGTGGCACAGCTCTCGGCGGCCCAGGCCGAGCATCTGCGCGCCGAGGGCGGGTCGATGGCCGCCGGGGCGCAGCGCGAGGTCCGCCTCATCGCCTCGGGCGTCGAGCTGCGGAGGTAGTCGCTGGACGTCCGGTCCGGATTGCCCGCCGACGCGGCGATGCTGGCCGAGCTCGGCGGCCGGCTGTTCCAGCAGGCTTTCGGCCGGGACAACACGCCCGGGGACATGCGGGCCTACCTCGCCGAGCACTTCACCGAGGCGGCGCTGTCGCGGCTGCTGGCGACCCCCGGAGTCGAGGTGCTCGTCCTCGAGGAACGGTCGGTGCCGGTCGGCTGGGCGCTGCTCGTCGCCGGCACCTCCGCCCCGCGGCGGGCGGAGCTCGCCAGCCGTGCACCGCTCGCCCCGGCCCCCTCCGGGCGCGAGGTGGAGATTCGCCGGTTCTACGTGGACCCGGCGCTGCAGGGCGGCGACGCGGCGCCGGCGCTGATGATGGCCGTGCTCGCCCGGGTCCGGGCGCTCGACGCCGAGGCGATGTGGCTCGCGGTCTGGGAGCACAACGGCCGCGCGCAGGCCTTCTACGCCAAGCACGGCTTTCGCCGGGTGGGGACCCAGCCGTTCCAGCTCGGCAGCGGCGTCCAGACCGACGATGTCCTGCTGCGCCCGCTGTCGTTCGGGGTGAGCCTGGCCATCGTCGCCGGCGGAAGCGCCAGCCGGCTCGGCGGGGCGTGCAAGCCGTTGCTCCGGGTCCGCGGCCGCATGGTGCTGGAGCGGCTGCTCGGGCTCCGCACCCTGGCCGACGAGGTGCTGCTCGTCTCGCCCGATCCGCGACTTCCGGATGCCGGGCTCCGCCGGGTGGAGGACGTGGTGCCGGGGCGCGGCGCGCCGGGTGGGGTGCAGGCGGCGATGGCGCAGGCACGCGCGCCCTGGGTGCTGGCGGTGGCCGGGGACATGCCGTTCCTGGACGGGCGCGCGGTGCTCCCGCTGCTCGAGGCACGCACCGACGCGGTGGACGCGGTGGCCTACACCGTCTCGGGTCGGCTCGAGCCGCTCGCCGCGCTGTACCGGAGCGCTCTGGCCCCGCGCTGGGCCATGGCGCTCGCCGGTGGGGGCGCGTCCTTCCGGGCGCTGTGGAGTGGGCTCCGCGGACGCACCCTGCCCGAGTCGGTGCTGCGCGAGGCGACCGGCGACACCCGCGCGGTGCTCAGCCTGAACCTTCCGTCGGACGTGGCGACGTGGGTGGACGCCCCACCCGATCCGGAATCCTAAGTGCCGGTCACTGCGGGCGGTTTCCTTGCGCCGTGCGAGTGGCCACTGCTACCGTCCGAGAGCTCAGCGTGGCGATGGTGAAACCGTTCGATCGGGCCGTCTCGGGCTTCAACCACAACATCACCCACGCCGGTCGGGTCTTCCACGTGCAGACGGAAGACTCGGGGGTGAACAACCCGAACATCATCACCCACCTCTTCGTCGGCGGGAACATCCTCGCCAGCAAGAAGACCTCGTACGCCGAGCTGCTCAAGGCCGAGAACCTCCACGAGCTGGTGCGCCAGCTGATGGAGGACCAGCACAAGCAGATGCTCCGGAACGTGGTGAACGGGGTCTACGACAACCTCGACTCGGCGGCGCGCGCCTACCAGCCGGGACAGCTCGCGCCGGCCGCCGAGGGCAAGAAGGGCGCCAAAGTCGCGCCGCCGCGCGCACCACTTCCACCCGAGGTGGAGGCCGCGCGGGCGCTGAGCACACCACCGCCGATGAACGACAGCGGCGCGCAGACGCTCTTCGGCGAGGACCTCATCAGCGAGAAGAGCCTCGACGAGGTCATCCTCAGCTACCTCGCCGGCGAGACCGAGAGCTGATCCGGTCAGCGAACGCCCGCGTCGGCGTCCCCGCGGCAGAAGGCGAGCCGCTTCGCCACCACTTCCAGCGGCAGCGCCACCTCGAGCGAGAGCGCGTTGCCGTGGGTCGGGGAGACCCGGGCGAAGCTCAGCAGCTCCGCCGCCTCGTCGTCTCCTCCCGCGCGGGCCTGCACCCTCGCCATGGCCAGCGCGCCGCCGAGCGTCTTGCCCAGGTCCTCGAGCTTGCGCGCGTCCTCGCCCGACACGTCCGCCACCAGCGCCACGTCGCGCCGGGCGTCGAGGTGCACCTCCACCCGCGAGGCCGCCTCCACCAGCGCCGTGGCCCAGGCCTCGTTCCCTCCCAGGGTCCTGGCCAGGTCCGGACCCGACACGACCCCGTAGAGCTCGCCGTAGCTCTGCTCGGGCGAGAGCAGCGGCCGGGGGGCGGGTCCCCGGCCCTCGACGGCGTCGAGGACGCGGCGCCCGTCCTCCTCCGAGTCGCCGAGGTGGAGCAGCGAGTCGCCCCAGCGGGTGGCGACGAGCGTGCTGCCGCCCTCGGCGCGCGGGTCGACCGTGGTGATCTGCCCCCGGTCGCCGTAGGGCGCCCCGGTGGCGGTCCCGAGCAGCCCCTCCCAGTTCGCCCGGCGAAAGTCGCCCGAGACGACGATGCCGTGCTCGGTGATGCCCACCCGGTCCAGATCGCGGAGCGGGTCGATGCCCATCCGCTGCAGCGCCTCCAGCGCGTTCCCCCGCCCCTCGCGGGCGGCGAGGCATTTCAGGAGGAGCTCGCCCAGGGGGGAGTTCCGGAGGGCATTGACCTCCACCACCACTCCGGATCCCGCCCCGCCCGCAGAGAGCGCGGCGAGCATCGGGTCGTGCACCTCGGTTCGCGGCGTGCCGGCGTCGGCGGGCGGGCGCGTGAGCCGGGATAGCATCCGCTGCCGCTCCTCCGGCCGGAGGTGACGGGGCATCTCCACCTCTGGCCGGGCAATGGGCGCGCGCGCCTCGGGGAGGTGCACCAGCCACGCGGCGGCGATGACCAGGAGGGCGGCGGCGAGCAGCCAGAGCCAGCGGCGCTCCATCAGAAGTCCCTCCGCTCGAGGCGCCAGGCCGCCACCGCGAGCAGCGCCGCGGCGAAGGCCAGCGTGCCGGCCAGCAGCCGCAAGAGGCCCCCCGGAGCCAGCGGCGCGCTGGAGGCGAGGGCGCCAGCGGCGTCGGCCAGCTTGCCCAGCGGCGGCACCACCGCAGTCAGCCCGGCGAAGAACGTGCGGCCCACACCCGCGCCCATCACGTCGAGCAGCGCCGTCCGGTGGGTTGCCAGCAGCCCGAGAAAGACCAGCGAGGCGCCGGCGGCGGCCGAGAGCGCAGCGCTGCGCACCCAGACGGTCACCGCCAGCATGCCGGCGTACACGCTGCCGAACGACAGCGCCGCCAGCACCGCCGACACCACCGGCCAGCCGGTCCACACCCCGGTCTTGGCTCCCAGCACCATCACCAGTCCGGCCGAGGCGTACACCGCGCCGGCCAGAGCGAGCGCCAGCACGCCCAGGAAAGTGCCGGCGAGAAGCTCCCAGCGGCGCACCGGCAGCGAGAGCAGATGCTCGATGCGGCCCGGCGAGAGCAATGCCGGAGCGAAGTCGGCACAGCAGAGCACGCCGAAGCACAGCCCTCCCCAGAAGACGATCTGGCTGGCCACGAGGAACACCGGCCGGAGCGCCACGTCGGCCGCCTGGATGCTGTGGACCAGCGGCTGACCGAAGAGGCGGGTCGCGGCGAGCGCGCCGTCCACCACCTCGAGGCGAAGGCTGGTCAGCAAGAGCAGCAGCAGGCCAGTGAGCGCCAGACCCAGCGCGAGGAACCACCGCCTCGCTGCCGCCTCCCGCAGGAGATCCAGGGCCACCGCGAGCGAGGTCATGCCACCCCCGCGGCCAGCGCCTCGGTGAGCACGTCCTCGAGGTCGCGCGAGGCACGCTCCAGCCCGACCAGGAGCGCCCCCGTCGCCCGGGCACCGTCCAGCGCTCCGTTCAGCGCCGCGGCGTCCGGTGCGGCGATCTCCCACGTCCCGTTCTCCGCCGGCTCGAACCCCAGCGTCAGCAGCGCCTCGGTGGCCGGGGGCAGCCCGGGGGCGAAGCGCACCCGCCAGCGTTGCTGGACCCGGGTGAGCGCCTCCAGCGGCCCGGAGCGGACCAACCGCCCCCGGCAGAGGATGCCGATGCGGGTGCAGATGCGCTCGGTCTCCGAGAGCAGGTGCGAGTTGATGAACAAGGTGGCGCCGCGGGCGAGCTCGGCTGCGAGAAGCTGGCGGATCTCCACCCGTCCCAGCGGGTCCACCCCGTCGGTGGGCTCGTCGAGCACCAGCAGATCCGGCGCACCCACCAGCGCTGCGGCCAGCCCCAGCCGCTGGCGCATGCCCTTGCTGAAGCCGCGAATTCTCCTGTCCCCGGCCTCGGCAATGCCCAGCCGCTGGAGGAGAGCGTCCAGGCCGGCGCGCTGGGGGCGCAGCCCCTTCAGCCGCGCCACGCTCGCCAGGAAGGCCCGCGGGGTCCAGGCGCCAGGCAAGGTGAGCCGCTCCGGGAGGTAACCGACGCGCGCCCGCGAGCGAGGATCCTCCGGACGACCGCCGAGCAGCTCCACCGCGCCCGAGTCGGGGTGGGCGATGGCGAGCAGGCACTTGATGAAGGTGGTTTTCCCCGCCCCGTTGGGACCGATGAGGCCGAATGCCTCGCCGCGCGGCACCTCGAGGTCCACCCCATCGAGTGCCACGGACTCGGTGCGGCCGAACCGGGTGCGGAAGCGCTTGTGGAGGGAGGTGACGGCGAACGCGGCCGACATCGGCCCCGGGAGCCTCCCATCTTGGGGGCCCGACATCCACGCCGCCCCGGAGGTCGAGCGCCGGGAGGGCCGCTCAGAGCCAGCCGGTGCCCCGGGGGCGGTACAGCAGGACCAGGAGCACCACCCCGGTCTGCGCCACCACCACCCCGGGCCTGAGCTCGCCCATCGCCCACACCACCGCATCGTCGAGCGCCATCGCCGCCGGCAGCGCCCAGAAGGCCCAGGGCCGCATCCTCCACAGGCCCCAGAGCGCCAGGGTCAGGGCCCCGGTGGTACCGACGACGTACGGCACGTACCCCGGTCCAAACGCCCGGCCCTGCCCGCTGGTCGCGGCGTGCAACCAGGTCGCGAGCAGGAGCAACGCCCCGGCCAGACACACCGCTGTCACCGGCCACGGACGCCCGGGGGAACGGGCCGCAGCGAACGGTCGCTCGTCCTCGGGCGCGCCGGCCATCTCCCATGTTAATCGGGGACCATGCACCTCGTCGCTGCCGTGCTCGCCCTCACCACTCTGGCCTCGGGAGGCACGCCCATGTCGGTTCACGATTTCAAGGTGAAGACCATCGACGGCAAGGAGGCCTCCCTGGCCGACTACAAGGGGAAGGCGCTCCTCATCGTCAACACCGCCTCGGAGTGCGGGTACACACCCCAGTACGCCGGGCTCGAGGCGCTGTACGAGAAGTACCGCGACCGCGGCTTCACCGTCCTCGGCTTCCCCTCCAACGATTTCGGCGGGCAGGAGCCCGGGAGCAACGCGGAGATCAAGAAGTTCTGCCAGCTCCGCTACCGGACCACCTTCCCCCTCTTCTCGAAGATCCCGGTGAAGGGCCCGGACGCCGATCCGCTCTACAAGTACCTGAGCGGCCTGCCCGGGAAGCAGGGCGGAGCCATCACCTGGAACTTCAACAAATTCCTCGTCGCCCCGGACGGGAAGGTCATCGAGCACTTCGACAGCCGGGTCGAGCCGATGTCGCCCGAGCTGACCAGCAAGGTCGAGCAGGTCCTTCCGAAGAAGGGGTGACCGACGGGGCCCGGGCCGCCCTAGCTGACTGCGGTCGCCCTGATCTCGCCGACTGCGGCCCGGCTGACGGCACCGGGACCCGGACCTCGACTCCGGCCGCCCTGACCTAGCGCCGTCGGAGGCCCCCGTCCGGGGACTGGCTGGTGAGCGCCTGGGGCGCCTCGGCCCGCTCCCTCGCCGCGTCGTGGGCGAGGATCCGGTCGATGCGCTTGGAGAGAGCCTTGCCCTTGCTGCTGCGCAGCGCGGCGCGGACATCGGTCACCAGCTGCCGGTGACGATCCTTCAGGTGGGCCAGGGCCGAGTCCTTGTCGGTCACCTGCTCGGTGAGGCGGGCGTTGGCGGCCCGGAGCTCGTCGCCCTTCTCCGAGGAGGTGATGGCCTGGCGCCGGGCGTCCTTTTGGTCCGCCTCGAGCTTGTTGGCCCGGGAGGCGTACTCGTCGGCCATGCGCATGGCCTGGTAGGCGCGGGCGGTCTGGTCGTCGATCAGCCTTTTTGCGTAGAGCGACACCACCGCCAGCGCGATCACCGCCAGCCCGCCCACCATCCACGGGAGCACGAGCGGCGAGCGCTGCTTCGGCAGCGGCGCCGGCGTGTGCTCGGCCTCGGGCTCGGGTTCAGGAAACTGGAAGTCGTCGCTCATCGAGGGACTCTTACCCCCCGAGTCTGGCACGGAAAGCTCGCCCCGTGGCCGAGTGAGCCCGGTTCTGCAACAATCCAGTCGCACCGACTGCCGATGATCCAGATGTTCCACGTCACCAAGGCGTACCCGGGCGACCCGCCGGCGCTGGTCGACGTGAACCTGACGGTGGAGAAAGGTGAGTTCGTGTTCCTCACCGGCCCCTCGGGTGCGGGAAAGACGACGCTTCTCCGACTCGTCTTCTGCGCCGAGCCGGCCACCCGCGGGCAGATCCTGGTCGGCGGCCGGAACGTGGCGCGCATCCGCCAGGCGAGCATCCCGTTCCTCCGGCGGAACATCGGGGTGGTGTTCCAGGACTTCAAGCTGCTGCCGCACCGGACGGTGCTGGACAACGTGGCGCTCGCGCTCGACGTGCTGGGCGTGGCCCGCGACGAGGCCCGCCAGCGCGCGAACCGGATGCTCAAGCTGGTGGGGCTGCAGCACAAGACCCAGAGCCTGCCCCTCAAGCTCAGCGGCGGAGAGCAGCAGCGGGTGGTCATCGCCCGCGCGCTGGTGAACGAGCCGGCCCTGCTCCTCGCCGACGAGCCCACCGGAAACCTCGACCCCGGGCTCACCCAGGAGATCATGAGCCTGCTCTCGGACGCCAACGTGCGCGGGACGACGGTGGTGGTGGCCACGCACGACCTGGCGACGGTGGAGCGCTCCGGCAAGCGCGTGGTCCGGCTGGAGAAGGGCCGCATCGTCTCCGACCCGAGCGGGCCGGCGGTGGTCCGGCGGGTGGGGTAGGGCGGAGGCCTGCTTGAGCGCGGTCGCGAAGGCGCAGACGTTCTGGCGTTCGGCGGTGGAGGGCATCCGGCACCAGCCGTTCGTCCACGCCGTCTCGACGGTGACCCTGGCCATCGCCCTGTTCACCCTGGGGCTGGCGCGCTCGGCGGCGCACGAGCTGGACCGGCTGGTGGGGAGCCTCGGCGGCGAGGTGCGGGTGACGGTGTATCTGGACCCCCGCGCCTCGCCCGAGGCCCGCGCCGCGGTGGTGACCACCTTGCGCGGGCGCAGCATGGCGGTCGACGAGGTGAGCCCGCGGGCGGCGCTGGAGCGGCTGTTGCGGGAGCTCGGTCCCGCCGCCGAGTCGCTGCGTGGGCTGTCCGAGGATCCGCTTCCGCCGTCGCTCGAGGTCCGGGTCCCGGAACGGATGCGTGCTCCCGAGGCGCTGCGGACGCTCGCCGCCGAGCTGCGCGGGACGGCGGCGGTGACAGGGGTCGACTACGGCGAGCAGGCGGTGGAGCGGCTCTCGGCCATCGCCCGCGCGGTGCGCTGGGCGGGCTGGGTGGCCTTCGTCGTCCTGGTGGGCGCCACCCTGATCATCGTCTCCGCCACCCTCCAGCTCGCCATCTACGCCCGGCGCGAGGAGGTGGAGATCCAGAAGCTGGTGGGCGCGACCGACCGCTTCGTCCAGGCGCCGTTCCTGCTGGAGGGGGCGCTCCAGGGGCTCGCCGGGGCGGCACTGGCCATCGCCGCGCTGGTCGCCTTCCGGCAGACGCTGTCGCCCCAGCTCGCCACGCTCCTCTCCTTCCTCCGGCTCCCTGGCGTCGCCGCCGACGCGCGGCCGTGGATGGAGGTCCTGGAGCTGGGGCTCGCCGGGGCGGCGCTGGGCCTGTCCGGGAGCTACCTCGCCGTGCACCGGTTCCTCCGCGCATGAGAGCCACGGCCGCGGTCCTGGCCTCGCTGCTCCTCGGGACCACCGCGGCCGCGGCCGAGGCCGAGTCCGACCCGCTGGAGGCCCAGCGTGCGCTGGTGCAGGCGCTCCGGGCGCAGTCGGGGAACGCCGAGGCCGCGTTCGGCGTGTACGCCGGGCTGGCGCGGGTGTCGGCGGCGCGGGCGGCGGCGCTCTCCGCCCAGATGCGGGTGCTCGGTAGTCGCCTCGCAGCCGCCGAGGCCGAGGAGGCGCTCGCCCGCGCGGTGCTCGAATCGCGCATGGAGCGGCTCCGGCCGCGGCTTCTGTCCCTGTACCGCATCACCCAGCGCAGCCCGCTGGAGGTGCTGCTGCCCGCCGAGGACGTGGCCACCTTCGCCTGGCGGGCGCGGGCCCTCTCCTCGCTGGTCCGGAGCGACCTCGCCGCACTCGACGAGATGCGCTCGGTGGCGCTCTTCCAGCGCTCGCGGCTCGAGCAGCTCGACGCCTGGAAGCGGCAGATGGGCAGCCGGCTCGCCGAGCTGCGCGCGGAGGCCGAGGAGGCGGCCGTGCAGCAGACCGAGCTCGGCGAGGCGCTGCAGCTGCTCCAGGCCAAGGCGCGTGCCGCGGGCTCGGTGCTGGCCGAGCTCGGCCGTTCGCGGGCCCAGCTCCAGGCGGTGGCGGCGGTGCTCGAGGAGCCGGAGCCCACCGGGTTCGGCGCGCTCCGCGGGAAGCTGCCGCTGCCCGTGCCAGGGCACGTGGAGGTGGCGTTCGGCCGGCTGGTCCACCCCAGGTTCAACACCGTGACGGTGCAGAAGGGGCTCGACATCCGCGCGGCGCCGGGTGCCCCGGTGCGTGCGCTCGCCCCCGCAACGGTGGCCTGGACCGGCTGGCTGGGCGGCTACGGCAATCTCCTGGTGCTCGACCAGGGCGACGGGTACCACACCATCTACGCCCACCTGGCCGAGGTGCTCCGCCCGCTGGGGGCACGCGTCTTCCCCGGCGAGGTGGTGGGGACGGTCGGGGACACCGGCTCGCTGAAGGGGGCGTACCTGTACTTCGAGGTTCGCCGGCGCGGACTGGCGGTGGACCCGCTGCCCTGGGTCGGGGCGGCGATGGCCCGGGCCCCGTGAGCGCCGCGCTTGACGCACCGCGGCACGGTGCTTAGGTTCCGGTCGTGGACCTCCTCGCGACCGTGCAGGGGTACGTGCGGAGGCGGCTCATGGCCGCCGGCGTCGCCTCGGACCTGCACCCCGTGGCCGGCCACTCGGTGCACGCTTACCGGGTTCCGGGGAGGGGCGAGGGGCCGCCGGTGCTGCTGGTGCATGGACTGGGCGGAAGCGCGAACGGGTGGGTCCGCGTGCTCCGTCCGCTCGCCCGCGACTTTTCCGCCGTCTACGCGCTGGACCTTCCGGGGAACGGCTTCTCGCCGCTGCCTGCCTCGGGGCCGCTCACCCTCGAGGAGCAGCTCGGCGTGCTGCACGCCTTCTGCCAGGAGGTGGTGAAGGCGCCGGCGTTCGTGGTCGGGAACTCCCTGGGCGGGGCGCTGTCGCTCATCCTCGCCGCGGTGCACCCCGAGGACGTCGCCGCCCTGGGTCTGGTCTCGCCAGCCGGGGGCCAGATGACCCCCGAGTCCATGGCCGAGCTGATGCGCGCGCTCGACGTCCGCACCACCGCCGATGCGGTCCGGCTCACCCGGCGCCTCTTCCACCGCGCACCGCTGGTGGCGATCCTCTTCGCCCCGGAGCTGAAGAAGATGCACGCCACGCCTGCGGTGCGCGCGCTGCGCACCCACGCCCAGGAGCGTCACCACATCCCGCCGGAGCTCCTCCTCGGCCTGCGGGCGCCCACGCTGCTGCTCTGGGGGGCGAGCGAGAAGTTGCTCCCCCGCGAGCAGCTCGACTGGTACCGCGCTCACCTGCCATCCGGGGCGCGCATCGAGGTGGTGCCGGGCTTCGGCCACGTGCCGCAGATGGAGCGGCCGCGCGAGCTGGTGCAGCGGCTCCGGGGCTTCGCCGAGGAGGTCGGGCTGGTGGCGGTCAGCACGCCGCGCCCGGGGGACGCCCGAGGGACGGCGCAGTAGCCCGAGCCTCGGCGGCTCGGCCCTTCAGTGCGCGGGCCGGAGGGTCTGCCCCGTGGTGAGGAAGTGGTTGAGCGCCTGCTCCCATTCGCGCATCGCGCGGAGGTAGGCCTCGGGCGTCTTGCTCCGCACCAGGGCCACGCCGGGACTGCCGAGCGCGGTCCAGGTGTAGCGGACGGTGGCGATGCTCCGGGCCTTTCCGTCCGGACGGAGCTGGATGTCGATCTCGGTCACGTCCGAGCCGGGGGTGACGTGGACGTAGTGGACGTGCCCCGCGGCAGGCTCCCAGGTGTCGAGGAGCCAGACCGTCTCTGGGTGCCCGGGGTGCCGGACGACGAACAGCGTCCCCGCACCGCCCCCCGGCGGCTCCCAGCGCATCTCGGGCTCCCAGCCGTGCGCCCAGGCGCGCTCGCCCAGCGGCGTGAGCAGGGGCAGCACCCGGTCCGGCGCCGCCTCGAGGTGCTGCTCGTAGACATGGCTCACCCGCTCCGGCAGGCCCGGGGGAGCGGCGGCGAGCGCCACGGAGACGAGGGGAACGAGGCTCATGGGGACTTCCTCCTGGACTGTGGCGCGTCGTCGCCGTCGATGGTCTCGGACAGGGCGTGGAGCACGGCCTGGAAACCTCGCAGGTCGCGCTCGGTGAGGCGGGCCAGCGCACGCTCCTCCAGCCCGGCGAGGTGCTGGTGCACCCGGGCCGCGGCGCGCACCCCGTTCCGGGTGAGCCGCACGGTGAAGGAGCGGCGGTCCTCGGGGCGCACGTCCCGGGTCACGTCGCCCCGGGCCTCCAGCCGATCGAGGTAGCTGGTGAGGGTGGAGCGCTTGTGGGCGAACGCCCGGTGGAGCTCCGCCACCGAGGACGGGCCGGCCTCGGCGAGGTGGGCGAGGAGGTGCGCCTCGCCCTGGGAGAGGCCGAGCGGTGGGTCCGCGGCGTCGAGGTACAGGCCGATGCGGTGGGTGGTGCGGTGGACGAAGGGAATCAGCTGGAGGCGCCCTCTCATGACGGATTCGGATAGTACGAACTCGTAATTAGTGCAAGCGCGCCAGGCGAGATTCGCCTCGGCGGGCCGGGCCGGGATACGCTCGCCGGACGCACCCGTGACCGTTCTCTCCCCGCTCCTCCTCCTCGCCACCCTGGCCGCTGCCCCCGCCCCGGCGCCTCCGCCGGAGGACGCCACCTACCGGCAGCTGGAGCTCTTCGCCCGGGTGCTCTCGTACGTGCAGAACAACTACGTGGAGAAGGTGGACGAGCGGCAGCTGGTCTACGGCGCGATCCGCGGGATGCTGGAGACCCTCGACCCGCACACCGTCTTCATGCCGCCCGAGATCTTCAAGGAGATGAAGATCGACACCTCGGGCGAGTTCGGTGGCCTGGGGATGGACGTCGTGAAGCGCGGCGACGCCCTGGTGGTGGTCTCACCCCTGGACGACACCCCGGCGGCGCGGGCCGGCATCCAGCCCGGAGACGAGATCCTGGCCATCGACGGAGAGAGCACCCAGGGGATGGACGTGGCCCGGGCGACCGCCAGGATGCGCGGGCCCGCCGGGCAGCGGGTGACGCTGACCCTGATGCGTGCCGGCTTCCAGCAACCGCAGGACATCGTCCTGCTCCGCGACCACGTCCGCATCGTCTCGGTGCAGGGAGCGCTCTACGGCGGCATCGGCTGGGTGCGGCTGAAGAACTTCCAGGAGCGCACCGACGCCAGCCTCAAGCGGGAGCTGGACCGGCTCCGCACCGAGAACGGCGGCCGGGAGCTGTCGGGCGTGGTGCTCGACCTGCGCAACAACCCCGGTGGGCTGCTCGACCAGGCGGTCGCGGTGAGCGATCGGTTCCTCCCGGGTCGGCTCACCATCGTGACCACCCGGGGGCGCGCCGGCCGGAGCCTCACCGAGGAGAAGAGCCGAGACCCCGGCACCGAGCCCGACTACCCGATGGTGGTCCTGGTCAACGCCGGGAGCGCCTCGGCCTCGGAGGTGGTGGCCGGTGCGCTGCAGGACCACGGCCGGGCCACGGTGCTCGGAACCCAGACCTTCGGGAAGGGCTCGGTGCAGACCGTCATCGAGCTCGAGGATGGCAGTGGCCTCAAGCTCACCATCGCCCGCTACTACACGCCGAAGGGACGGAGCATCCAGGAGCGGGGGATCGAGCCCGACTTTCTGGTCCCGGCCGAGGCCACCGCCCGCGAGCTCCGGGAGAAGGACCTTCGCCGGCATTTCCGGAACCCCGACGCCGGCACCGCCGAGACCGCGCGCCGGCTCCCGCCTCAGCCGGCCTGGGAGGTGAGCCAGAAGACCAGCGATCCGCAGCTCCGCGCGGCGCTGGAGTTCCTCCACGCCCGGGCTCGTGCGCCTGGGCAGAAGGCCGCCGCCACTCGCTGATGTAACGCCCCGGGCCCACGGCGTACGTCGAGGCGGAGGGACCGCACTCACATGGGCATCACCAACACCGAATCCGGCACGCGCGTCGACGAGATCGCCGACGGCATCTACCGCATCAGCACTCCCACCAGCCTCATCCCCGGTGGCTTCACCTTCAACCAGTTCCTCGTCGAGGACGAGGCGCCGCTCCTCTTCCACACCGGGCTGCGGGGGATGTTCCCGCTCGTCCGCGAGGCGGTGGGCCACGTCCTCGGTGACGCCGGCCGGCTCCGGTACGTGTCGTTCTCCCACTGGGAGGCCGACGAGTCCGGGGCGCTCAACGCCTGGCTCGAGGTGGCGCCCCGGGCCGAGCCGGTGTGCAGCGTGACCGCGGCCCTGGTCTCGGTGAACGACCAGGCCGCTCGTCCACCCCGCGCGCTGGCGGACGGCGAGGAGCTCTCGCTGGGGCGGCGGTCCGTGCGGTGGATCGACACCCCGCACCTCCCGCACGGGTGGGAGAGCGGCCTCCTCTTCGAGGCCGGCAGCCGGACGCTCCTCTGCGGTGACCTGTTCACGGCGGGCGGCGCCGACGTGCCGCCGCTCAGCTCCACCGACGTCATCGGGCCGGCGATGGCGATGCACGAGACCACCCCGTACCTGGTCCGGGGCCCCCACGTGCGCCCGCTGCTGGAGAAGCTCGCCCGGCTCGAGCCAGGAGTCCTGGGCCTCATGCACGGAAGCTCCTTCCAGGGGGACGGCGGGCGGGCGCTGGTTGCCCTGGCCGATGCTCTCGGCGTCTGACACGGTCGTCCCCTCGCGGTGGTACCGTCTCGGGTCGATGATGGGCGAGGCGACCGACAGCGCGCTTCTCGCGGCAATCGCCGCTGGAGGCGCGGGCCGCCGCGAGGCCGAGCGCGCGCTCTGCCGCCGGTACGCGCCGCGGATCCGGCTCTACGGACTCCGTCATCTCCGGGACGAGGACCGGGGCCGCGACCTGGTGCAGACCGTGCTCCTCGGCGTGCTCGAGGCCTCGCGGGAAGGACGGGTGCGCGAGCCCGAGCAGCTGGTCCGCTTCGTCCTCGGAACCTGCCGAAACGCGGTCCTGCGCCTGCGGGAGCTGGAGGGACGGGCGCAGCCGGCGACCGACGAGGTGCTGGTCGCTGCCGCCGGCGGCGAGGCGCCGCGCGACCCCATGAACGCGGCGGTGCTGCTCCGGTGCCTCGGATCGCTCGGGGACCGTGCGCGCAGGGTGCTCGAGCTCTCGTTTCACGAGGAGCTGGAGAGCGCGGAGGTCGCCAGCCGGCTCGCGCTCTCCCGTGGCAACGTGCGCGTCATCCGTCATCGCGCCCTGGCCGCGCTCCGCGCCTGCCTCGACGCTCCCAGGGGGGCCGCATGAGCTGCGCCATGCCACTCTCCTGGGAGACCCTCGTGGACTGGTGGGCCGCCGACCTCGACGAGGCGGCGACATCGTCCGTGGAGGAGCATCTGCTCGGGTGCGACGTCTGCTCCGCCGTCGCGCGGCGGGTGGCGGCGACCGCGGAAGCGCTCCGCACCATGGTGCCGCCCGTCGTCCGCCCGGAGCGGCTGGCGGAGATGTTCAGACGTGGGGTCCGCATCCTGGAAAACCCCATCGCTCCCGGCCAGACCTGCGACTTTCACTTTCCGAAGAACGCCGACCTCGCCGTGCACGTGCTCGGAGGCCTCGCGCTCGAGCCGGGTGCCTCGGTGGAGGTCACGCTTCGCTCCCTCGCCAGCGGGGCGGTGCTCGGGCACGTGGAGGACGCGCCGTTCGACGCGCAGCGTGGGGCGGTCTACCTCGCCTGTCAGCGCGACTACGCGCAGCTCGACCCCGACCTGGTGGCGGAGGTCCGGGTGGGCAAGGACCGGCCCGCGGCCCGGTACACCATCCTCCACCACTGGTGAGCCCCGGGGCGCCTCGTCCAGCCGATGCGGTCGCAAGTTCCTGCGGTTACTGACACGGCGTGTCAGGCGCCACCGAGGTGTTTGTAAGTGGTCGGAATCGTTTGACACCTCTGTGACAGATTCTTAATCTGCCGCGCCCCCGGAACCGGACGCTCGGGCGTGGGGACGAGGGCCAGCGCCAGAGATGACCAGCGTCGAGATCGTGTTCCTGGGCGTGTACTTCGCCGTCCTGTGCGTCCTTGCCGTCTACGGGTCGCACCGCTACCGGATGGCGTTCCTGTACTACCGGCACAAGTTCAAGATTCCAACCCCCAGCGGCACGCTCACGCAGCTGCCGCGGGTCACCATCCAGCTCCCGGTGTTCAACGAGATGTACGTGGTGGAGCGCCTCATCGAGGCGGTCTGCCGCATCGAGTACCCGTGCGAGCTCCTGGAAATCCAGGTCCTGGACGACTCCACCGACGAGACCTGCGCCATCGCCCGCGCCGTGGTCGAGCGCCGCCGCCGGGCCGGCCAGGACATCACCTACATTCACCGGACCAACCGCCAGGGCTTCAAGGCAGGTGCCCTGGAGAACGGGCTGCGCACCGCGAAGGGCGAGTACGTCGCGGTGTTCGACGCGGACTTCGTGCCCGCGCCGGACTTCCTCCAGCGCACCGTGCCGTTCTTCGCCGATCCGAAGGTGGGCATGGTCCAGGTCCGCTGGGGCCACCTGAACCGCGAGTTCTCCATCCTCACCCAGGCCCAGAGCATCTTCCTCGACGGCCACTTCATCATCGAGCACACGGCGCGGAACCGCTCGGGCTGCTTCTTCAACTTCAATGGCACGGCCGGCATCTGGCGGCGCACGGTCATCGCCGATGCGGGCGGCTGGCAGCACGACACGCTCACCGAGGACCTTGACCTCAGCTATCGCGCGCAGCTGAAGGGCTGGCAGTTCGTCTTCCTCCCCGAGGTGGTGTCCCCGGCCGAAGTTCCGGTGGACATGAACGCCTTCAAGAGCCAGCAACACCGCTGGGCCAAGGGTTCGATCCAGACCGCGCGCAAGCTGCTTCCCACCATCCTCCGCTCGAACCAGCCGTTCGCGGTGAAGCGCGAGGCGTTCTTCCATCTCACCAACAACATCGCCTATCTCTTGATGGTGCTGCTGTCGGTGCTGATGCCGCTGTCGATGGTGGTGCGCTTCAACCACGGCCTGTACTCGACGCTGTTCCTCGACCTGCCGTTCTGCCTGGCGGCCACCGCGTCGGTCTGCTTCTTCTACGTGGCGACCCAGACGGAGCTCGGGCTCACCGGCTGGCGACGGGTGAAGTACCTGCCGTTCATCATGTCGCTCGGCATCGGGCTGGCGATCAACAACGCCGAGGCGGTCATCGAGGCGCTGCTCAACCAACAGAGCGCGTTCGCCCGGACGCCGAAGACCGGCAGCGAGGGCAAGAGCATCCGGTCCTCGGTGAAGCGGAGCTATCTCGGCGCCCGGACGATGATGCCGCTGATCGAGCTGGCGTTCGGCCTGTACTTCTCCGGCGCGCTCTGGTTCGCGATCGACGCCGGGATCTGGACCTCGGTGCCGTTCCTGGTGCTGTTCCAGGTGGGGTTCCTCTACGTGGGGACGATGAGCCTGTTCCAGGGCCGGTCCATCGACCGGCGCGCGCTGGCCACCGCCGTCGCACCCGCGCCGTCCGCCCAGCGCGTGGCCTGAGCGCGCGGGCGCGCCTCCGTTCAGGCCAATGCGGGCCACGGGTCGCTGGACGCCGTTCGTCCGCGGCCGGGCCGGATGCGAATCGAGAAGCGGCCCGTGCATGGCAGCGAGCACGGGTCCCCGGCCGACACGGGCGAATTTGCGCTGCCCCCACTGGCCCGGCCGACCGGTGCGACCTGAAGGCTGACGACGACGCGTCTGCCATCGTCACATCCTCCGCGGGACATTCGCGGCTCTCGCTCACGTCCCTCCGTCGATGGGCGCTCGGATCAAGAGGTAGCTCCGTGTCTCGGGCGGGGAGGCGTCCACCGCCGTGCACTGGTCGTCGACCCGCATCCGCTCCACGGTGCGAAGGAGGAGCCCGCCGTCGGGGCAGCCGGTGAGCTCCACGGGCAGGCTTGCCTCGCAGCCCGGGCCCGAGGCGCCCATCCGCGGGGCCCGCGTCTCGCCGCTGAGGCCGCTCGGCGTGCGCCGGAGCACCACCCGGGCGCTGCTCCTCCGCTCGGGCGTGCCGCCGTCCGCCCAGTGGCGCTCGACGTCGAGCACCACCGTGCCTCCGTCGTCGGTCGCGCGGTAGCCCCAGCTCCGGTCGGAGGCCAGGACCCACCGTCCGGAGAAGTCGTCCCCGCAGCCCTCGGGGAGCATGCGGGCAGCCGGCGTCGCGGGTGGGGGCGGCGGAGGGGCTGCGCAGGCGGCGAGCAGGGCCAGTCCGCTTCCGGCGAAGATGACGACGGGCCGCCGCATCAGGCCGCCTCGAACAGCGCCTCCACGAACTCGTGGGGATCGAAGGGGCGCAGGTCCGCGATCTTCTCGCCCACGCCCACCCAGGTGACGGGGATCTTCAGCTCGTCGCTGATGCCAATGACCACGCCCCCCTTGGCAGTGCCGTCGAGCTTGGTGAGCGCGATGCCGGTCACGCCCACCGCCTCCTGGAACTGCTTGGCCTGGGCGATGGCGTTCTGGCCCACGGTGGCGTCGAGGACCAGGAGCACCTCGTGCGGAGCGCCGGGCAGCGCCTTGGCCAGCACCCGCCTGACCTTCTTCAGCTCCTCCATCAGCGGGACCTTGGTGTGGAGGCGGCCGGCGGTGTCCACCAGCACCGCGTCGGCACCCTCGTCCACGGCCCGCTTGACCGCATCGAACACCACTGCCCCGGGGTCGGAGCCGTCGGGTCCGCGAACCAGGGTGGCGTGGGCGCGCTCCGCCCAGACGTCCAGCTGCTCGGTGGCCGCGGCGCGGAAGGTGTCGCCGGCGGCGATGACCACCTTCTTGCCTTCCCGGGTCAGCTTCGCCGCCAGCTTCCCGATGGTGGTGGTCTTCCCGCTGCCGTTCACCCCCACCACCATCGTCACGTGGGGCGGCCCGCCCCCCTGGAGCGAGGCGGGGCGGGGGAGCGAGACCATCCGCTCCACCTCGGAGCGGATCAGCCCCTTCACCCGGCCCACGTCGCCGAGCTCCCGCTTCTTCAGGCGATCGCGCGCGGCATCCACCAGCTCGGAGGCGGTGCGGACGCCGATGTCGGCGGTGAAGAGGATCTCCTCCAGCTGGGCGAGCACGCTGTCGTCCACCGCCGCGCCACGGGAGAAGAGCCCGTTCAGCCGGGCCATGAAGCCCTCGCCTCGCGTCCGCTCCAGTCCGGCGGCAAGGGTGCGCCCCGCCTCGGCCTCGGCACGCGCCCGGGCCTCCTGCTCGGCACGGAGCCGCTCGGCCTCGGCAGCCTCCCGCGCCCGCGCCTCCTCCTCCTCGCGCAGCCGGCGGGCCTCCGCCTCCCCGCGGGCGCGGCGCTCGCGGGCCTCGGCCTCGGCCGCCTTCTTTGCCCGGTACTCCTCGCGCTTGGCCTCCTCCTCGCGCTCCTTGAGCGCGCGGGCCTCGGCTTCCAGGCGGCCGCGCTCGGCAGCCTCGGCCTCGGCGCGGGCCTTCTCTTGCAGCTCGCGCCGCTCGCGGGCGAGGGCGTCGGCGCGGGCCCGGGCAGCGGTAACCTCCTCGCGGGCGCGGGCCTCGTCCGGGCCGGGGACGATCTCCGGCCGGACCGGCGGCGGGGCCGGCAGCTCGGGTGGGGCAGGGGGCGGTGCCTCCGCCCGCCGACGTGCCCGGGCCCGCAGGGCGAGCGCGGCCGACGCCGCGACGACCACGAGGAGACCTCCCCCCAACAGCTCGATCTGGTGAAGATCGAGACCGAAGAACAGCTCGGGAGGTGGGGCGGGAACCTGAGCCAGCAGCTGGAACGGCGACATGAGGCGCCCCTCTTACGTCAACTGACGCTTTCGTCGACACCCGGTGTGTGCGCTAAGAGTCGCCCCCCAGCATGCGCCGCGCGTTCGCCCTCGTCTCCCTGCTCAGCATCCTCCCGGCCTGCATCGTCGAGGCGCCCACCTCCGAGAAATCGGGCGGTGCGGCGCAGTCCGCGCGCGGGCAGGTCAAGCCCGTGCCCGTGAAGAACGGCGCGGTGCTGGGCGACCTCGCCGAGCTGGTGGGCGCCACCTTCGCCCCACCCTCGATGTCGACGAGCGACGGGACGCGGGTGGTGCTGGTCTTTCGGACCATCAAGCCCACGACGGACGACTGGCAGGTGTTCGTGCACGTCGAGGACGCCGAAGGGCGCGGGGAGCGGCTGAACGCCGACCACCCGCTGCGCAACCCGACCAGCCGGTGGAAGGCCGGGGAGGTGGTGCAGGACGAATTCGTCGTCACCCTGCCGCCGGGGTGGAAGTCGCGGGCGGTGAACGTCTTCGTCGGTCTGTGGCTGCCGTCGACCAACGCACGGATGAAGGTCCGGAACCCCGAGGCGGTCCGCACCGATGGCAACGACCGGGTGCTCCTGGTGCAGTTGCCGGTCGTGGGCTGAGCAACAGAAAAAAGCCGGAGTGGCCCTGTAAGCCGAGTTCTGTTCCCCTCGCGGAGTCTCCCCCGCGAGGGCGGTGAACATTCCTCTAGGGCCCTGGTTACCCAGGGCCTCGTCAGCGAGCGACCCGGGAGGCTGGGGCGGGCAGCCCCTGTTCCGCCGTGAAGCGGAACGCTCCCTGCTGGCTCTTGCTCCGGGTGGGGTTTGCCGTGCCGGTCAGGTCACCCTGGCCGCGGTGCGCTCTTACCGCACCGTTTCACCCTTGCCCCGTGGCGCCGTTGCCGGCGTCCCGTGGCGGTCTGTTTTCTGTGGCACTGTCCTTCGACTCGCGCCGACTGGCCGTTAGCCAGCACCCTGCCCTGTGGAGCTCGGACTTTCCTCCCGCTGCCCGATTCTGCGGCAGCCGGCGTTCACCCGGGCCACTCCGGCAACCGGGGACTTATCGCGCCGGGGGTCGCGACGCCACCTTGCCCCCGGCTGGAGGTGTGGATGATGCCGGTCCGGAACCGCGGATCGCGGAGAACGAGGACCAGCGCCGTCGCCAGATAGAAGCCTCCGCGGAGCCAGGCCATCCGCGTCCCATCGGCTCCACTGAACATCGGGCCCGCGAACTCGCCACCGAACGTGTTCTGGGCGGTGTGCATCAGCAATGGCAGGAGCACGACCCCCCCGGACCGCTGGTACAGCCAGCCGAAGACCACCGACGCGGAAAGGATGCCGACGAAGCCCGGGGCAACCTCGCCGGTCCGGGCGAGCAACAGCGGCAGGTGCCAGGCGAACCACACCACGCCGACCAGAAGGCTGGCCTGCAGCATCGACCGGCGCTCCGAGACCCGGGCCAGGGCGAACCCGCGCCACGCGGGTTCCTCGCCCAGGGGGCCGCCGAGGACCATCACCAGCGGGAACGCGACCAGGAGCCCCGGCCACGCGCTCCACCGCTCCGGCGTGGGGGGCACCGCTCCGAGCGCCACGTTGGCCCCGATCCCCAGCAGCGTGGCCCCCAGCGGGAAGAGCAGGGCGAAGGCGTACAGCGAGGGCGCGGCGCGCCAGCGGAGCAGCGTCCGGGCCCACGCCTTCATCCCACGGCCGCCACCCACCAGGGCGGTGACCACCACTGCCGCGAGGAGCGGGCCGTACGGGTCCAGCCCCAGCTCGCCCCCGGGATGGACGAGCGCAACCAGGTAGGCGCGCCACGAGAGGGGAAAGGTGAGCGCGTAGAAGGCGGCCACCGGGTGCGCGCGGACGAGCTGGCGGAATCGGGAGAACATGAATCGAAGTTCGTGCTTGCTCGCCTGACGCTCCTCCCGGCCGGGCATTGCATCGAACTCTCCCCGCGAGCGTGTTGCATGACTCCTGATTACAGCGAGCGGCTCGCGCTGCGACGGCCCGGGAGGCGGAGGATAGGGTCGCTGCTGCGCCTCACCAGACGGCGGTGAAGCCGACCAGGTACTGCTGTGCAACCAGCGTCTCGGGATGTAGGCGGAGGATCAGCCGTGCGTCGAGATCCAAGGACCACACGGGGGAGAGGTGAAACCGGACCAGCGGCAGATACCGGAGCCCCAGGCGCCCCGAGCCGAGTGTCAGCGCGAGGGCGTCGGATGGCCAGCCGACAGCACCGAGCGTGACGTTGAACGAGACCAGCCCCTGGGAGGGTGTGTGTGAAGAACACGCTCCCGCCGAGCTCCAGCACGGGTGACACCTGGCTGTACTGCCCCCGCCAGCTTCCGCTCACGCCCAGGCTCGTCGTGCCGGAGAACCAGTGCCGGTACCCGGCACCGACCGACAGGACGACGATGAATCGCTCGACCGACCCGTACCCGATGCCGTCGATGCCCGCGCCGAGCACCACCTCGTCCCGGAGGCGCTTCCCGAGGAGCACGCTCGCCCCTGGCATCAGGAACGACACCTCGAGCCAGTCGAGCGGAGACCAGGCAATCTGCAATCGCAGCAGCCCGTTGGTACCGGACGCGCTGCCGTTCCAGCCCTCGGGCGTGAGCTCGACGCCGAGGCCGAAGCCCACGCCCACTGCGTGCAGGGGAAGGAGCGACTCCTGCGACGCCGGCGGCACGATCTCCGCGGTGCCCTCGGCCGCGGGTGAGGCCACCGAAGGCATACCCAGCAGCACCACGACCAGTCTCACGAGCCCCTTCATCGGTCCCCCCTCGAGGGTGCACGCGTGAACACCCGTCCCGCCGCGGCCGGCCCTGGGAAGAGCGCGCTGCGGGAAGACCGAAGTATGGAAGCTCAACGCGCCCGCTGCGCGCTTTTCGTCGTCCCGTCTCCGAACCTGGACGGGAGCTCGACCAGACCTTGCGCCGGCCCGGTCCGGACCGTCAGGGCATCCGCTCGTCGATGGCCCGGTTGCTCATCTCGTCCGCCTCGGCGTTCTGCGCCCGGGGGACGTGCACCAGCTTCACCTTCCGGAATGCCTTCAGCAGGCTGAGCGCCTCGCTGTGCAGCTCGCGCAGCGCCGGGGACCGGACCTGGTAGGTACCGGAGAGCTGGCGAATCATCAGCTCGCTGTCGGCGATCACCTCCAGCTCCTCGGCCCCGAGCTCGTGTGCCCGCCGCAGCCCGAGCAGCAGGGCCTGGTACTCGGCGACGTTGTTGGTCTGGCGGCCGAGGAACTTCCCCAGGCGCTCCAGGACGTGCCCGTCCACGTCGTAGATCACCGCGCCGGCCCCCGCAGGACCGGGGTTCCCCCGGGCGGCCCCGTCCGAGGCCACCCGGAGCTTCCGATGCGCCTGGACCGAGTGCGGCGGCCCATGGGGGTTCACCTGAGGCGCCGGGTGCGTCGGGGCCGGCAGGCCGAGCAGCACCCCCACCAGGTCCGTCCTCGACAGCCCCGGAAACCGCGCCAGGGTACGGTCCAGCCCCTCCTCCTCGGCGATGACCCGGAGGAGCTCGGGAAGCGACGGGCGCTGCCCGCTCATCCCTTCTTCGCCGGGGGCGGCTCGATGGCCTCCGGCGCGCAGATGATGCGGTGACACGACGGACAGATGTCCGTCTCCAGCGTGGTCTTCAGCGTGTTGTAGAGCTGCGGCGGCACGCTCATGTTGCAGCCCTGGCACGTTCCGGCGACCACCGTGACCAGCGCGGGGGTCCGGCGCTTGCGCACCGTCTCGTAGCGCGCGAGCAGCGGCGGGTGGACGGCCTTGGCCACCTCGGCGCGCTTCGCCTCGAGCTCCTTCAGCTGGCCCTCGAAGCCGGCGATCTTGGCCCGGAGCTCGTTCAGCTTCGCCCCGATCTCGGCGACCTTGGCGGCGTACTGCTGCTCCTTGGCCTTCACCACCTCGCGGAGCTGGGCCTGGATCTTCCCCAGCTCCACCAGCTCCTCGGCCATGGTGGCGTTGGCCTTCTTCGCGATGTCGATCTCGCGGGCCAGCGCGGCGTACTCGCGGGTGGAACGCTGCTCGGAGAGCCGCGACTCCCACTTGCGGACCTTCTCCTTCTCCTCGGCGATGTTCTGCTCCAGGGTCCGCCGTTGCCGCTCCACGTCGAGCAGCTTGGCCCGCTCGGCCTCCACCTCACCCTTGGCCAGGGACAGCTCGCGCTCCAGCTCTCCCATCTGCCTGGGGTACACCTCGGCCGACTTGCGAAGCGCCACGATCTCCAGATCCACCTTCTGGAGATCGGCCAGGGCCTTCAATCGTTCCTGCAAAGCTGAGCTGCCTCCTGCCGCCGGAGCTGGCGCCGCGCGCCTTGTAGCAACGAAGCGTTCGCAGTGCCAACGCCCTTGGGTCTGCTAATTGGACGGAGATGCGTTTCTGTCCGCGATGTGCCACGCCGCTGGAACGGCGCCAGACGGGCGGGCGCGAGCGGCAGGCCTGTCCGGGGGAAGGGTGCGGTTTCGTCTTCTACGACAACCCGCTGCCGGTCGTGGCCGGGCTGGTGGAGCACGAGGGGGAGGTGCTCCTGGTCCGCTCGGTGGGGTGGCCCGAGTCCTGGTACGGCCTGGTCACCGGATTCCTGGAGCGAGACGAGGAGCCGGAAGCGGCCGTCCTCCGCGAGCTCCGCGAGGAGCTGGGGCTGGAAGGGAAGGTGGTGGCGCCCATCGGGGTGTACACCTTCCCCGAGCGCAACGAGCTCATCCTCGCCTACCACGTCGAGGCCCGGGGCGAGGTGCGGCTGGGGGAGGAGCTCGCCGGGATGAAGCGGGTCCGTCCCGAGAAGCTGCGCCCATGGCCCTTCGGCACCGGGCACGCGGTGCGGGACTGGCTCGCGCGCCGGGTACCCGGGCCAGGAACCCCGGGCGAGCTCAGTCCTCGTCGTCCGGAGTGACGGCCTCGTCGTCGTCGAAGCTGTCGAGGTCCTCGGCCTCCTCGGGCTCCTCGGCCTCGGGCTCGGGCGGCGCGGGCTCCACCGGCCGGGGCACCGCGGCCAGGCGGCCCCGGCGTGGCTCCGGTGCTGGACGGTTGGCCGGGCTGTCCTTCTGGTCCGCCCCGCACTTGGGGCAGACCGCCTCGGGCTTTCTCAGGTCGTAGAACTTGGTCCCGCACTTGAAGCAGACGTGCTTGGTCCCGAGGTCCTTCGCCGGCATCGACTCACCTGTTCCTTCGCGGGAGAGGGGGAAACGAGGCGGCGATGTAGGCGTCCGGTGCCTCCCAAGTCAACGCTGGAACACCGTACGATGCCCCTTCTGCGGCCTTGACCTTCTTCTGCGACAGCTGTGGGCAGCCCCTGCTGCTCGAGGGCGACCCCTCCCCCGGACTCAGAGTCTCGTGCCCGAGCTGCCAGGCGACGGTCGAGGTCCCCCTCCCGGCCGGCGACGAGCCGCTGGAGCTGAGCTGGTTCGCCATGGTGCGCGGCTCGCAGGTGGGTCCCATGCCCCAGGGCCCGCTCGAGCAGCTCATCCGGGCGGGTGAGGTCACCGGCAAGTCGTTCGTGTGGTGCGAGGGGATGGCCGAGTGGCGCAGGGCGGAGACCCTGCCCCAGCTGGCCCAGCCGCTGGCGGCCACCCGGCCCCCGAAACCGGCCTCCACCGCCGATCTGTCGCAACTCTTCAGCGATCTCGACCTGACGGTGTCCCGCCCGATGGACGCACGGGCGGTGGAGCAGATGCTCTCGGGCTCCCGCGCGCCCAAGGCGGCGCTGGCGGAGCCGGTCACCGCCCCTGTCCGCAGCGCCACCCGCAGCACCCCCACCGTGAGCACCGCCACCCGGAGGTCCCGCCGGGCGGAGGACGACGAGGACCTCGAGGCCTCGGGGCTCGCCCGGCGCAGCTCCCCCTGGAAGGTCGTGCTGGCGGTGGTCCTCATCCTCGCCGTGCCGGTGGCGGGGCTGTACGCGCTGTCCAGTCTTCAAGTATTCCCGCTCGAGATTCCGCAGGTCGACCCGGCAACCGGGGCTTCGGTCAAGGAGCCGATCTTCTCGGCCAAGGGGGTTCGCGGGCTCAAGGCGCTCCTGCTGGGCAGCAAGCCGCCCTCGGCCCCACCGCCCCGCGAGGTGCGCGCGCCTGCTCCCAAGCCCGCCCCGGCTCCCGCCCCCGCCCCGAAGCCGGAGCCTCCCCCCTCGCCCGAGCTGAAGAAGCTCTACGGCGACACCCGGAAGGCCGACGTCGGGCCCACCGCCGTCCCGAGCTTCGCCCGTGCCGGGGGCCCCCCGGCGAGCGGTGGCGGGCCCAACCAGCAGGCCCTGGCGAAGGTGGTCGCCCAGAGCGGTCCGGCATTCCAGTCCTGCATCGAGCAGCAGCTGAGGCGCACGCCCAACTTTCGCGGCGGCAAGGTGAATCTCGTCGCCACGGTCGGGGCGTCGGGCACCGTCAAGCAGGCACGTCTCGATCGGAAGGAGATCGATCTCTCCGACCTCGGCAGCTGCCTCAAGTCGCGCGCCAGGCGGCTGGTGTTCCCGTCCTTCGAGGGAGAGGACGTCGAGGTGGAGATCCCCCTGGTCCTCACCGCGGCGCTCTGATGGCGTCGCCGGTCGTCATCGCGTGGCTGGAGGTCGTGCAGGCCTGGGCGGGCGCCGGCGCGCCACCGGTGGCCGGGGCCGTGGGACTGGTCCGACCGGGTGGGCCTGCCCGACAGCTCCCGTGGGGACGGGCGGCCGCGGCGGCCCTCGGCGATCCGGCGGCGCTTGCCCCGTACATCGACCACACCTTGCTCCGGCCCGACGCGACCGAGCGGGAGGTCGAGCTCCTCGCCGCCGAGGCCCGTGCGCACGGGCTCGGTGGGGCGTGCGTGCATCCGGTGCACGTCGCCACGCTGGTGCGCGCGCTGGGCGACGCCGCGGTGGAACCGGTCTCGGTGGTCGGGTTCCCCCACGGCGCGCACCTGACCGAGATCAAGCTGCTGGAGGCGCGGCGCGCGGCCGACGAGGGCGCCCGCGCCGTGGACGTGGTTGCCCCGCTCGGGCGGCTGAAGGCCGGTGAGGTCGAGGCGGTGCTCTCCGAGCTCCGGGCGCTGGTGTCCGCGCTCGCGCCGGTGCCGGTGCGCGTCATCCTCGAGACCGGGCTGCTCCCTCCCCGGGCAGTGGTGCTCGGGGCGGGGCTCGCGCTCGCCGCCGGCTGCGACGCGGTGAAGACCTCGACCGGATTCAATGGCCCGGGCGCCCGTCCCGAGGACGTGGCGCTGCTCCGCACGGTGGTCGGCCCTCAGCTGGGGGTGAAGGCCTCGGGAGGGATTCGCACCGCCGCGCAGGCCCGGGCGCTGGTGGCCGCCGGGGCGAGCAGGCTCGGTGCCTCTTCCTCGCTGGAGCTGCTGGGTGGTGAGGCGAGCTGAACGCCCGCGCACCCCGGTCGAGACCCAGGCGGTTGCTGCCCCGCGGGGGCGAGCACAGGTTGGCCGGAACACTCGGAGGGAGGTGTTCCATGCTCTTCGCCATCGGAGCGATTCTGCTGGTCGTCTGGCTGGCGAGCCTCGCGCTCAAGGTCACCGTGGGGGCCATCCACCTGCTGCTGGTGGCGGCGGTGGTGCTGTTCGTCATCGGATTCATCCGGGGACGCACCGGACGAACGCCGGCGTGAGCCCACTTCGGTGCTGGACCTGCCGCCCGGGCGCGCTAGAAGCCGGAGCGCGGGGGTTCGATGGGGCTGACGGCCGCTCAAAAGAAGACACTCCGCCGGGCGCTGCAGGCCCTGGTGAGCCAGGTGTCGGCGAAGGGTTCCCAGCGCATCGCCCCCAACCGGACCGACGAGACGAAGGTGGGCGGTGACGAGGACGAGCAGCCGCTCAACGAGATGCTCCAGGCCATCGCCTCTGACCGGAATCGTGCGTCAGGGGATGCCCTGGGACGGGCCCAGCGCGCCCTGGAGAAGCTGGACAGTGCCCCGGACGAGGCCGGCAGCTGCGAGGAGTGCGGCGAGGACATCCCATGGGGCCGGCTGAAGGCCATGCCCTACGCCGAGCTCTGCGTCGGCTGCCAGGGCAAGCGCGACGGGCCGCAGCGCGGGCCCACCCGACGAGGCCTGACGGACTTCCGATGACCGACCGCACCGAGCTCATCCGCCGGGTGGATGCCTGGAGCGCTGCCGACCCCGACGAGACCACCCGCGCCGAGCTGCAGCAGCTGCTCACTGCCGGGGACTTCGCCGAGCTGGAGGATCGGTTCGCCGGGACGCTCGAGTTCGGGACCGCGGGGCTGCGGGGCGTCGTCGGGGCCGGGCCGAACCGGATGAACCGGGCAGTGGTTCGCCGCGCCACCGCGGGCCTGGCCGCGCATCTTCTGGCCACCGTACCCGACGCGACCCGACGCGGGGTGGTGGTCGCCCGGGACGGGCGGCGGATGAGCAAGGAGTTCGCCGAGGACACCGCGGCGGTCCTCGCCGCGGCCGGTATCCCGGCGCTGGTGCGCGAGGGGTTCACCCCCACGCCGCTCGCCGCGTTCCTGGTGTCGCGCCTCGGTGCCTCGGCGGGGGTGATGGTGACCGCCAGCCACAACCCCCCCGAGTACAACGGCTACAAGGTGTACTGGGGCAACGCCGCGCAGATCATCCCTCCCCACGACGTGGCCATCGCCGAGGCCATCGCCCGTGTGGGGCCTGCCCGGGAGATTCCGCTCGCCGACCTCGGGGAGGCCCGGGCGCGTGGGCTCGTCCGGGAGATCGGGCCCGAGCTGGAACAGGCGTACCTGGACGGGCTCCTCGCGCTCCGCCTGCATCCCAGCGAGGGCACGGATCTGACGATCGTCTACACGCCGATGCACGGGGTGGGAGGCCCGCTGGCGCTGGAGGCTCTGCGGCGCGCGGGGTTCTCGCGGGTGCACGCCGTCCCCGAGCAGCTGCACCCTGACCCGGCCTTCCCCACGGTCCGCTTCCCCAATCCCGAGGAGCCCGGGGCGATGGACCTCTCGCGCGCACTGGCCGAGCGCACCCGGGCAGACCTGGTCCTGGCCAACGACCCCGACGCGGACCGACTGGCGGTGCTCACCCGGGGGTCCTCGGGGGAGCTGCGCGCCCTCACCGGGAACGAGCTCGGCGTGCTGCTGGGCCACTACACCCTCACCCAGGGGCCGAGGCGGGAGCGGCCGCTGGTGATGACCACCATCGTCAGCTCGACGCAGCTGGGGGCGATGGCCCCGCGGCTGGGCGCGCTCTACGACGAGACGCTCACCGGCTTCAAGTGGATCGCCAACCGCGCGATCGAGCGGGCGGCCAGGGACGGCGCCGAGCTGGTCTTCGCCTACGAGGAGGCCCTCGGCTACACCGTGGGCACCCTGGTCCGCGACAAGGACGGGATCGGCGCGGCGCTGGTGACGGCGGACATGGCCGGCTGGGTGGCCGCCCGCGGGACCACCGTGCTGGGCTACCTCGAGGAGATCCAGCGCGAGTTCGGGGTCTACGTCTCGAAGCAGCGAAGCTTCACCCTGCCCGGTGCCAGCGGCGCGGAGACCATCGCCCGGGTGATGGACGCCTTCCGCCGAGACCCACCGACGCAGGTCGGCGCCCGGGCGGTGGACTGGGTGAAGGACTACCTGGCGCGGACCCGCACCGCGCACGGACGGACCGAGCCGCTCTCGCTCCCGCCGTCGAACGTCCTCGCCTACGGCCTCACCGGTGGCGCGCAGGTGACCTTGCGGCCGTCCGGGACCGAGCCGAAGATCAAGTACTACTTCGAGCTGCCCGAGCGGCTCTCCGCCGGTGAGGACGTGCCGACCGCGCGCGCCCGGGGCGAGCAGCGGCTCGCCGAGCTCGAGCGCGACTTCCTGGCCCTGGCGCAGGCACGTGGCCAGCCACGGGTGTGAGGACGGTCTTCAACTGGGGAAAGGAACGACTCGTGCGAGCTTCGATGCGGAACGCAGTCTGCTGGAGCGCGGTGCTGACGATGTGCGCGGCGGGTGCCGTGGGAGCGCAGACAGAGGTGACGCCGGCGACCGGCTCACAGCGCTGGACCGTGGATTCGGGAGAGACCGTCGGCGCCGGAGCCAACGTCGCCGCCGCCGCAGTGGGGTACCCGGGGCTGGATCTCCGGCTGTTCCATGGGCTGGATGCCACCACCGACGTAAACGCGCGCGTCGGCATCAACTACGCCTTCGAGGGGATCACCCGGGGCACGCGGTTCGAGTTCACCGCCCAGGTGGGCATCCGGAAGGAGCTGCTGACCTTCGGGGGGAACATGAAGCTCGCCGGGCACTTCGACCCAGGAATCCTCGTGGCCGCGTCCCCGGGGGAGTTCGGGATCAAGATCCCGATCGGCGTCGAGATGGGCTTCCCCCTCAACCAGAAGATCATCCTCAACGGCTCGCTCGATCTCCCGATGTTCTTCACCTTTGGCGACTTCAACGCTTTCTACATTCCCCTGCTCTTCGGCGGGGGCATCGAGTACCTGCTCGAGCCACACATCGCGATCACTGGAAAGATCAAGGTAGGCCCAACCTTCGGGACCAACGGCTTCCCGACCTCGTTCACGCTGTATCTGCTGGGCGGCGTCGCCTACAAGTTCTGACCTCGGCATCCCCGAGGTGTGCCTTTTCCCATCGGGTCGGGAGTTCGCCGACCGATGCAGCGGACAAGCGTGTCGTGACCCGCGTTTAAACTGTACGTGCTCCCCGGGGCGGCCTACCGTCTCGGCCACAACCGACGGGGGCTGGTGCCGGCCTTGGGACTTCCCGGCCGGGACCTCGGGCCCGGCAAGGCCCGGACGGTTGGTGACCGCGCTGACGTCAGGGAGGACACGTGAGAGCTGCGAAACTGAGTGCAGTCTGCTGGACCGCGGTGTTCGCGCTGTGCCACGCCGGCCTGGCCCGCGCGCAGAGCGAGCCCACCGTCACCGGTGCCCACGCAGGCAACCGCTGGACGGTGGACTCGGGTGACACGGTGGGAACCGGGGTGAACGTTCTCCGGGGCCAGGTGGGCTTTCCGGGCTTCGTCGGCGATTTCATCCACGGCCTGGACCCCACCTTCGACATCGGCGGTCGAATGTGGCTGAACTACGCCATCGAGGGCATCACCAACGCCACCCACTTCGAGTGGAAGATCCAGGCGACCCTGCGCAAGCAGTTCATGGACACCGGCAAGTTCAAGCTGGCCGGGACCTTCAATCCGGGGTTCCTCCTCTACTCCGCCGGCGGGACCACCAGCGGCCTCACCTTCCCGGTCGGTGCCCAGCTGGGCATCCCCATCGACAGCAAGGTCATCATCAACGGCTCGTTCGACATCGCGTTCTGGGTGACGTTCGGCAGCTTCTCCACCTTCCACATGCCGCTGCTCTTCGGCGGCGGGGTCGAGTACCTGCTCGAGCCGAACCTCGCCCTGACCTTCAAGCTGAAGCTCGGCCCGGACATCGGCTTCGGCGACTTCGGCGACACGAACTTCGCCTTCAACGCGCTGTTCGGCGTGGCGTACAAGATGTAGCGGCCGGCCAGGTCGTGGTGAGATGACGCCCGGATGACCCCGTACGAGCTCATCCGGGCCAAGCGCGACGGCGGCAGCCTGCCGGCCGAGGCGCTGCGCGACTTCGTGACCGCGTACGGCTGCGGGGACGTCCCGGACTACCAGATGGCTGCGCTGTGCATGGCCATCTTCTTCCGGGGACTCGACCCCGCCGAGCTACGCACCTGGACCCTGGCCATGCTCCGCTCGGGGGCCACCTTCCGGCGCCCGGTCGGCTCGCCTGCACGGGTGGACAAGCACTCCACCGGCGGGGTGGGGGACAAGGTCTCGCTCTGCCTCGCCCCGCTGGTGGCCGCCTGCGGGGTCGCGGTGCCGATGGTGAGCGGCCGGGGGCTCGGCCACACCGGGGGCACGCTGGACAAGCTCGCCGCCATCCCCGGGTTCCGCACCGACCTCTCGTTGTCCGAGGCGGAGCGCATCCTCGGCCAGCTCGGGTTGTGCATGCTCGGACAGACCGAGGAGCTGGCTCCGGCGGACCGGCGGCTGTATGCGCTCCGCGACGTCACCGCCACGGTGGACTCCATCCCGCTCATCGCCGCGAGCATCCTGAGCAAGAAGCTCGCCGAGGAGCTGGATGGCCTGGTGCTCGACGTCAAGGTGGGCTCGGGCGCCTTCATGCGCAGCCTGCAGGATGCCGAGCGCCTCGCGCTCACGCTGGTGGATCTCGCCGCCGACCTGGGCTGTCCCGCGGTGGCCTGGCTCACCTCGATGGACGCTCCGCTGGGGGCGGCGGTGGGCAACGCCAGCGAGCTGCTCGAGGCGGTGGAGGTGCTGCGCGGCGGGGGCCCCCAGGACGTGCGCGCGCTCACCCTGCGGTTGGGGGCGGAGATGCTGGTGCTCGGCAAGGCCGAAGCGAGCGTGCCCGAGGCCGAGCGGCGACTCGCCCGGGCCATCGCCGATGGCTCGGGGCTGGAGCGCTTCGGTGCGCTGGTGCGTGCGCAGGGCGGCGACCCCGGCGTGCTCGACAGGCCGGACCGGCTGCTCGGGCCGCTGGAGGGCACCCTGGTGCGCGCGCCTCGCTCGGGCCACCTCGCCAGCGTGGACACGCTGGCGGTCGGCCTGGCGGCGGTGGTGCTCGGCGCCGGCCGCACGCGCAGCGACGAGGCGATCGATCCCGGCGTGGGCTTCACCGTGCACCGGCACCCCGGCGAGCGGGTGACCCAGGGCGAGCCGCTGGTGACGGTGCACCACCGGCCGGGTCAGGACGTGGCCGAGGTGTGCCGGCGGCTGGCCGCGGCGTTCCGCATCGGCGACACCGTCGAGCCCGCGCCCCCCTTGCTCCTGGCCCGGGTGGAGGCACGTCGGCCATGAGCTCGCTGTTCGACCACCTCCAGGAAGCGGCCGCGGCGGTGCGCGCACGGCTGCCGGAGGCTGCTCCCGAGGTGGCCCTGGTGCTGGGCAGCGGACTCGCCGGTGCGGTGCGCCTGCTGGATTCGCCCGGGGTCATCCCCCTCGCCGACGTCCCCCACGCGCCCACGCCGAGCGTCTCCGGCCACCCGGGCCGGCTCGCCTTCGGCCGGGTGGGCCCGGTGCGCGTGGGCGTCCTCCAGGGCCGTCTCCACACCTACGAGGGCTGGACCGCCGCCCAGACCGTCTTTCCGGTGCGGCTCCTCATCACCCTCGGCGCGCGGGTGGTGGTGCTCACCAACGCCTCGGGCGGGGTGCGCCCCGGGCTGGCCTCCGGCGCGTGGATGGTGGTGACCGACCACCTGAACCTCTCGGGGACGAATCCGCTCGAGGGTCCCAACGACCCGAGGCTGGGGCCTCGCTTCCCGGACCTCTCCCGCGCCTACGACCCGCGCCTGCGCGCGCTCCTCCTCCACGCCGCGGATACCGCCGGGGTGGCGGTCCAGCAGGGCGTCTACGCGATGATGTCCGGGCCGTCCTACGAGACCCCGGCGGAGATCCGCATGCTCCAGGCGCTCGGCGCGGACGCAGTGGGCATGAGCACGGTGCCCGAGGTCATCGCCGCGGTGCACATGGGCGCCCGGGTCGCCTGCCTCAGCTGCATCACCAACGCCGCGGCGGGGCTCGGCGGTGCCCTCTCGCACGCCGAGGTGGAGGCGACGGCACACGAGGCGGAGGAAAGCGGAGTGCGCATCCTCCGGGGTTTCCTTGGAGTGCTGGCGGGGTCGTCCGGACCGGGGTGAGCGCCCACCCCACCTTGGCGGGGGCCAGCGCCGACGAACCTTCCTTGCCCGTCTGCTCTCCATGTAAGCTTCCGGTCTGGATGGAGGCCGCTTCCATGGAACAGGAACAGACCGCTCACCCCCCCCAGCGGCGGCCGCACGACCGGCGCGACTCGCCGCGCGTGCCCTTCCGCTTTCTCGCCCGCTGCGCCGTCGACGGCGAGGCGTTCGAGGAGACCCGGGGAGATCTCAGCATCGGGGGTGTCTTCTGGGGGACGAGTCACGCCCCGCACGGCCCGGAGGTGGAGGTGCGGGTGGTGCTGCCGGGCGAGCACAGCGAGATCTGCGCCCGCGGCCAGATCGTCGGCCGGCGCGACGCCGGCCTCCACATCCGCTTCACCGCGCTCGGCACCGACGACGAGCTGAAGATCGCCCGCTACATCGACGAGGTGGGCATCGGCTGGGAGTAGCGGCGTGGCCGTGGGAGTTGTGGTCCACCGGATGGAGCCTGACTGGTCAGCGATGGAGACCGCGGCCCGGGCCGCGCTTCCGCGGGCGTACGCGCCCTACTCGCGCTTCGGGGTGGCCGCGGCCATCCTCTTCGCCGACGGCACCGTGCTCCCCGGCGTGAACGTGGAGAACGCGTCCTACCCTCTGAGCATGTGCGCGGAGCGCGCCGCGGTGGCCGCCGGGATCGCGGGTGGTCACGGGGCGGTGTGCGCGGTGCTCGTCCTCACCGACGCTGCCGAGCCCACCACCCCCTGCGGGGGCTGCCGCCAGGTGCTCGCCGAGCACGGCGCCGCCGACGTTCCGGTGCGCTCGCTCACGCTCCAGGGCCGCACGGCCGAGCACCGCCTCGGTGCGCTGCTCCCCAACGCGTTCCGCTCGGAATCACTGGAGCGGCGCAATCCCCCTCCTTCGCGGGACGTATGGTAAGCCGCCACCTCCAGAGGGTGACCTGACCCATGTGGAAACGCTTCAAGCGAGCAATGCGCAGCTTCTTCGGCTTCTTCGTCTCGGGCATCGAGAACCCGGAGCTGATCCTGGAGCAGAACATCCGTGACCTGAACGATCAGGTCCCGCGGATGAACGAGTCGATCGCCATGGTCCGGGCGAACCTCACCCTGCTGGAGAAGGAGAACCAGAAGTACCAGACCGAGGTGAACGACCTCACCGCCAAGGTGAAGGCCGCGATCCAGGCCAACCGCGACGACCTCGCCGCCTCCTACGCCACCCGGCTCCAGATGGAGAAGCAGGCGCTGGAGCGCAACATCCAGCAGCTCACCACTGCGAAGGCCGCCTACGAGAAGGCGATGAACGTCAAGAAGATGTTCATGCGCGAGAAGGAGAAGAAGACCCAGGAGGCGATGAACGCCATCCGCGACGCGCGCCGGGCGCAGTGGCAGTCCAAGGTGGCCGACGCGATGGAGTCCTTCGAGGTCGCCGGCATCGACGCCACCCACGACGAGATGCTTCGCAAGGTGGAGGAGCAGACCGCGGTGAACGAGGCCCGGATGTCGATGGCGCTGGAGTCGGTGGACCACCAGGCGCTGCAGATCGAGGAGGACGCCGAGAAGCTGCAGGCCCAGGAGCTGGTGAAGCAGTTCAAGATGGAGATGGGGCTGGTCTCGCCCGCACCGGTGTCCGAGACCGGCGAGGCACCCGAGAAGACCATCGGCAAGAAGGTGGAGGTGAAGTAAGCCACTCCCGGCGATGGCCTGGCGGCGCAAGACGGGGCTGTATCTCTTCCTGTTGCTGCTCCTCGTCGCCGGTGGCTGGGTCGCGGCGAGCCGGGGCGGGCTGCTCGACCGGGCCAGCCGCCGACTCTTCCCCGCGCTGGAGAAGATCGGGACGCTCTCCCCGGGTGACTTCCCGGCCGGGGTCACTGCCCCGGGCGGAGACATCGCCTCGGTCCCGCTCCGGCCCACGCTGGTGGGCTTCAATCCCCGCGGCTCCGCCGCCGCGCTGCTCCTCGCCACCGGAGGGGTGGGCGCCGACGCTCAGGGCAAGGCCGGGCTGCTCCGGACCGGCTACGCGCTCGACGCCCGGGCGGTGGTGTTCGCCCGCCCGGCCGAGCTGCGCAAGGCGCTGCAGGATGGCGCCGAGCGGGGCGGGGTGGACATGGCCGCGCTCACCGTGGACCGGGTGGCGAGCTGGATCCACCCCCTCCGCGACGCCGCCCCGCGGGTGGTGCTTCTCCTCGCCCGGAGCCAGGGAGCAGACGCCCTCGGGGCGGTGGGCGTCTCCAGCCTGGCCGAGCTCAAGGGCCGCCGGCTGGCGGTGGCCACCGCGGGGCCGGGGCAGTACTTCGCGCTGTGGCTCCTGATGCGTGCCGGACTGGGCATGCCGGACGTGCGCTGGGTCGATCTCCCCTCCGCCCTGGACGCGGGGCTGGCGCTGCGCGAGGGGCGGGCCGACGCCATCGTCGGGCTGCGGGGGGACGTCGAGGCCGCCACCGCCGATCGCGGCGGCAAGGTGCTGGCCACCACCGCCGACGCTCCGCATCTGGTGGCCACGGTGCTGGTGGTGAGGGGCGAGTTCGCCGCCCGCTACCCGGACGGCGTGCGCCGGATCCTCCGCGGACTGCTCGAGGCGGCGGCGGCCACCGCCCGCGACCCGATGCCCGCGGCGCGTCTGCTCGGCGAGGTGGCTCCGTCGCTCGGCGACCCGCGCGAGGCGGTGCACGTCGAGCCGCCGGCCACCCTCCGCGAGAATCTCGCGTTCTTCGGCATCGCCGGGCAGGCGCCGGTCACCTACGACGAGCTGTTCCAGAGCGCGGCGGCCCTCGAGGCGCGGCTGGGGAAGTCGCCTCCGCCTCCGGCGGCGGAGGACACCCGAGATCTCACGGTGCTCCGGAGCCTCGGGGAGGCGCGCCCGTGAGCCGGAGATGGAACGTCTTGTGGGCCGCGCTGGCCGCCCCGGCCAACGTCGTCGGGCTGGCCACCGCCGGCGGGGCGGCGCTCCTCACCGGACACTCGCTGCCGGCCCTCGTGGCGCTGGGCGCGGAGGCGTTCTACCTCGCGGCCGTGGGTCTCGTTCCCTCGCTCCGGCGTGCGGTGGGCTCCCGGCCCAGCCGGCCCGAGGACGAGGAGGTGGAGCGGCTTCTCGCCGAGCTGGCCGAGAGCCAGCGCGAGCACTACTTCGTGCTCCGGGATCTGCGCGACTCCATCCTCGAGAACTACCGGAAGCTCCCCGCTGGCGGGGTGCTGGCCGCCTCCAGCGAGTCGCAGCTGGCAGCGCTGCTCACCGCCTTCCTCCGGCTGCTGTCCACGCTCAACGATCACCGCCGCTATCTGGGCATCGCCGATCGCGAGGCGCTCCGCCGGGAGCTCACCCTGCTCGAGTCGGAGCTGGGAGCACAGGACAACGTTCGGCTCCGGGAGGTTCAGGAGAAGCGGGCGGACATCCTCCGCCGCCGGCTGGAGCGCTTCGCCCAGGCCGAGGAGAGCAGGGCGGTGGTGAGTCACCAGCTGGCGAGCATCGAGGATCTGGTGAGGCTCACCCACGAGCAGTCCATCTCCATCCGGGACCCCGCGGCGGTGACCGGGATGCTGGACGCGCTGGCCGCGGAGGTGAGCGCCACCGAGAAGACGGTGCGCGAGCTGGAGCAGTTCCTCGACGTCACCGAGGAGCCGGGCGCCTCGGCGGGACGGCGCACCCGGGTGCGGGGATGAGCCCCGCGGCCCTCGCGGCGCGGATCGGCGTCTGGGCGCACCAGCGGCTCCGGGATGTGGTGGACCGACTCGCGCCGCCGGAGCTGTTGCTCTCCGAGAGCATCACCGGGGTGGAACGCACCGCGCTGGCCGGGGTGCTGGTCTCGAGCGGCCTGGCCGAGCGGCTCGATGACACCCCCCGCTCCGCCCGCGAGCTGGCGGGGGACGGGGTGCGGGAGCGTGACACCGCCGAGCGTATCCTCCGAGGCGCGGCCGCGCTGGGGCTGCTCGAGCGCACCGACAAGGGGTTCCGGCGCAACCGCCTCACACGGGTGCTGCACCTGGACGGACCGCGCTCGCTCGGAGCGCTGGCCGTCTACTTCGCCTCCGAGTCGAACCTGGGTGCCTGGAGCCGCTTTCCGGAGGCGGTGCGCGCCGGCGAGGTGCCCTTCCGCCGCGCCCACGGCCACGGCGTCTGGGAGCACCTCGCCTCGTCCGAGGAGGAGGGTGCGCGGTTCGCCCGGGCGATGGAGGCGGTCACCCGCCTCGACGCCGGGGCGGTCGTCCGGACGCCGGGATTCTCCGGGCTGGAGGCGCTGTGCGACGTGGCCGGCGGCACGGGCGCGCTCCTCGAGGTGGCGCTCGGGGCGCATCCGCGGCTCCGGGGCGTGCTGGTCGACGCGCCGGGCGTGGTACAGCTCGCGCGAGCCCGGTTCGAGCGCGCCGGTCTCCTCGGGCGGGTCCGGCTCGAGCCGGCGGACGTCTTCGCCGGGGTGCCGGAGGGTCTCCCGGCGTACGTGCTGAAGGACGTGCTCCACGACTGGGACGACGCCCGGGCGCTGGCGCTCCTCGAGGTCGTCCGCCGGGCGATGCCCGCCGGAGCGCGGCTGCTGGTCGTCGAGCTCCTCCACGAGGGAGGCCCGGTAGAGGCGCTGGCCTCGCTGGTGGACCTCCAGATGCTGACGGTCACCGACGGAGGCCGGCAGCGGTCGGTGGGTGAGCTCTCCAGCCTGCTTCGGCGGGCGGGATTCGGCCCCCCGGCGGTGCACCGGACGCGCACCCCGAGCAGCGTGTTGGTCTCGGAGGCCGTGTAGAGTCCCGGCCCGCCATGGCCGAGGTCCTGACGACAGACGAAGCGAGGGTGCGGTGGATCACCCTCAACCGCCCCGAGACGCGGAACGCGCTCACCACGCAGGTGAACGACGCGGTCCGCGCGGCCGTCACCTCGGCGCCCACTGCCGGGGCGCGGGTGGTGGTGCTCAACGGGGCCGGAGGAGCGTTCAGCTCGGGCCTCGACCTGAGGGTCGCGGCCGAGGAGGGCGTGGACCCCGAGCGCATCGAGCTGCGCATGCGCACCCACTTCCACGGGCTCATCCGGGCCATCCGCGCCTGTCCGCTGCCCACCGTCGCCGTGGTGGACGGTCCGGCGGCCGGCTTCGGCTGCGACCTGGCGCTGGCCTGTGACCTCCGGCTGGTGTCGGACCGGGCGCGCTTCGGGGAGATCTTCGTCAAGCGGGGGCTCATGCCCGACGGAGGCGGCACCTGGATGCTCCCCAGGCTCATCGGGCTGGGACGGGCGCTGGAGCTGATGCTCACCGGAGACCTGGTGGACGCCGCCGAGGCGCACCGCATCGGGCTGGCCAACCGGGTCTTCCCCGCGCCGCAGCTCGAATCCGCGGCATGGGAGTTCGCCCGGACCCTCGCCGCCGGCCCGCCGCTGGTGCACCGCGCGGTGAAGGCCGCGGTGGCAGCGGCGAGCCACGGGACCCTCGATGAGGCCCTGGAGGGAGAGGTGCGAGGGCAGCTGAAGCTGCTCGCCTCGGCGGATTTCCAGGAAGGTGTGGCGGCATTTCTGGAAAAGCGGCCGCCCGCGTTCAAGGGCGAGTGACAGAAGGGAAAAGCCCGGTGCGGGGGAGCAAGACGCACACCGTCGCCTCGTTGACCCTCCGCTCGGCCGGTCGCTAGGCTTGCTGCCCGCGGTCGCTCCCCGAACAAACGCCTCCCTTGACCAGCCCCTCGCCGAAGAAGCAGCCGATCCCCTTCGGACGGTACCTGCTCCTCGACCGGATCAACATCGGCGGCATGGCCGAGGTCTGGCGGGGGAAGGTGTTCGGCGCCGGCGGCTTCGAGCGCCTGGTGGCGATCAAGCGCATCCTGCCGAACATCGCGGAGGACGAAGAGTTCATCTCCATGTTCCAGGACGAGGCGAAGATCAGCGTCCAGCTGACCCACGCCAACATCTGTCAGATCTACGAGCTGAACCGGCTCGGCCCCAGCCTCTACATCGCGATGGAGTACGTGCCGGGCAAGGACCTCCGCTCCATCTTCGAGCGGGCCCGGAAGAAGGGTGAGCCCCCTCCGGTGCCGCTGGTCTGCTACGTGATCGGCAAGCTGTGCGAGGGCCTGGACTACGCCCATCGAAAGAAGGATCAGCACGGCCGGGACCTGAACGTGGTCCATCGCGACATCTCGCCCCAGAACGTCCTCATCTCCTTCGAGGGCGAGGTGAAGGTCATCGACTTCGGCATCGCCAAGGCCGCGGGCAAGGTGACCAAGACCCAGGCCGGCATCCTCAAGGGCAAGTTCGGCTACATGAGCCCGGAGCAGATCCGCGGGCTGCCGCTGGACCGGCGCAGCGACGTCTTCGCCATCGGGGTGTGCCTGTACGAGCTCCTCACCGGTGAGCGGCTGTTCGTCGGGGAGAGCGACTTCCAGGTGCTGGAGAAGGTGCGGAAGGCGGAGGTGCTCCCGCCCTCCACCTACAACCGGAAGATTCCCGAGGCGCTGGAGCGCATCGTGCTCAAGGCGCTGGCCAAGGACCCGACGGACCGCTTCCAGTACGCGAGCGAGCTCGCCGACGAGCTGCAGCGCTTCCTGATCACCTCGGACAGCATCTTCAGCCGCAAGGACCTGATGCAGTACATGAAGTCCACCTTCGCCGAGGAGGTGGAGCGCGAACGCGCCCGGGTGGCGGAGTACGCCGACATCAAGGCTCCGGAGGGCATGCTCGGCGAGGGCGGCCTGGGCGTGCCGGTGCTGCCCCGGAACACCGGGCCCATCCTCGCCGCGGTGCCGACGCCGCCGTCCACGCCGGCGGTTGTGAAGAGTGCCTCGCTCCCCCGGCTGACCGCCGCTTCCCCGGTGTCCCAGCCTCGGGAGGACGAGGGCACCCTGCTGGTCGACGGCAGCGAGGTGCTCGCCTCGGTGGAGGCGGCGCGGCCGGTGGTGCACCCCATTGCCGGCTCCGAGCCCCAGACCGACCCGGAGCGCGCCGCCGGTGCGGGCGAGTCCGGGGACCCTCCGGTCTCGCCGGTGGACGAGACCATCGTCCGCCTTCGCCCCGGCGCTCCGACCCCGGTGCCGTCCGGGCACGCGTCCGCCGTGGTTCCCCCGCCGCTTCCGCCGAGGCCGCAGCCGGCCGCGCCGGTGGCCGAGGCGGCGCCGCTGCCGCCGCCGGCGCCGGCTCAGGCTCCGGAGGAGACCGTCGGTGGGCTTCCCGTCCTGGCGACGCTCACCGGGCCCACCCCCCCGGCCTCGCCGCCGCCTGAGGCGCCGAGCGACTCGGTGCCGGTGGTGGCCCCCGCAGGCGACACCGTGGTGCCTGCCGCAACGGCCGAGGTCCCACAGCTTGGGGCCCAGGCCGGGGCGACGGCCCCCACCCCCGCGGCCGAGCTCGAGGCCGCGGACGTTGCCGCCGCACTGGGCGCACCCCGGGCGCGCCGGCAGGTGTGGCCCTGGGCCGCGGCCGCCATCGCGGCGCTCGCTGCAATCTGTGCCGCCTGGGCGCTGGTGCGCGAGCCCCCCAGGGGCCGGGTGGTGCTCGACGTGAGCCCGCCCGAGGCGCGGGGCCGGGTGCGGCTCACCGTGGCCGGCACCGACCTCGGTGTCCCGACGCACTGGCCGGTGGTGCAGCCTGCCCCGTCGGGGAAGGTGGAGATCCTCGCCTCGGCGGACGGGTTCAAGCCAGCGCTGGTGGAGGCCACCGTCGGACGTGGCGAGGCCCCGACGTCGGTGCTGGTGGCCCTGCAGCGCGCGGCCACGGTAGCCCGCTTCACCGTGCTCCCCGAGCCCGACGACGCCGAGGTGCGGCTCGACGGGCAGGTGGTGAAGCGTTCCGGCTCCCACGGTCTCTTCGTCGGCGAGCTGGTGCCCGGCGTCGAGCACAGCCTCCAGATCCGCCGCGCCGGCTACAAGCCGGTGGACACCAGGGTGAGCGCACGGAGCGCGGAGGAGCCGGTGGAGCTGCGCACCACGCTCGAGCCTTTGGAGTTCCCTCTCCTGGTCACCTCGGCGCCGCCGGGCGCGGTCGTCTTCAGCGGCGAGAGGCTGCTCGGCGTGACCCCGCTCGCCACCCGCGTCCCGGCCACCGCCTCGGCGCTCACCATCCGCAAGCGCTGCTTCGAGACGGCGCAGGTGCCGCTGCGCCTGCCGGCGGAGCCGGGAGCCCGGATCCCGGTCCGGGCGGCGCTGCGCAAGGTGCCCGGCTGCCGTTAGGTCAGGGCCGCGGCATCCGTTAGGTCAGGGCCGCGGCGTTCGGTAGGTCAGGGCCGCGGCTCCCGTTAGGTCAGGGCCGCGGCGTTCGGTAGGTCAGGGCCGCGGCATCCGTTGGGTCAAGGCCGCGGCGCTCGGTACCGTCAGGAGCCCCGGCGTCGGGTAGGTCGGGGCCGCGGCATCCGTTAGGTCAGGGCCGCGGCGTTCGGTACCGTCAGGAGCCCCGGCGTCGGGTAGGTCGGGGCCGCGGCATCCGTTAGGTCAGGGCCGCGGCGTTCGGTACCGTCAGGAGCCCCGGCGTCGGGTAGGTCGGGGCCGCGGCATCCGTTAGGTCAGGGCCGCGGCGTTCGGTATCGTCAGGAGCCCCGGCGTCGGGTAGGTCAGGGCCGCGGCATCCGTTAGAGTCGGGCCCCCGATGGCTCCCCGCACCCGCAAGGCCACCGACCCGCTGGCCGACCTGCCGCCCTGGGCGCAGAAGCTGGCCCAAGCCTACTACACCAAGACCGTCAGCACCTTCCTGCTCCACGGCGCGGTGCGAGATCTTCAGCCGCTCGGCCCCCCGGACGACCGCTCGTACGGCCCACTGAAGCAGTTCCTCACCGAGGAGCTCTTCGGGGGGCGGAGCCACGTGCTGCACTACGACCGCTCCAGCGGCATCCGCGCCGCCACGCCGGACTCGCAGAAGGACTTCACGCGGACCCTGAGCGCCTACGACACGCTCTACGGAACGGATTACGCCAAGGTGCTGCCCCGCGACCCAGGCCGGGCGTTGCAGATCCTCGAGAACTACCTGCGGATGCGCCTCTCCGACGGGCGGTCGCTGGCGCTGGTCATCGACTTCGCCGAGACGCTGGCCCCGGGCGGGGAGATGGGCAGCCTCTCCGGCGAGGACCGCTTCGCCCTCGCCACCCTGGTGAAGTGGGCGAGCGATCCGCAGTTCCTCGCCGGCGACCTCTCCATCGTGCTGCTGGTGGAGAACCTGGCGGAGATCTCCGGGCGGCTGTCGCGCAACCCCTACGTGGCCGGCATCGAGCTGCCGTTGCCGACCGAGGAGGAGCGGCAGGACTACGTGCAGTGGAAGCTGCAGGGCAAGCGGCTGGCCTCGGTGTCCGAGATTGCTGCGCCGGCGCTGGCCAAGATGAGCGCCGGGCTGTCCCGCATCAACCTCGACCGGATCCTCACCGAGGCGGTGGAGCGGGAGGTGCGGATCACCCCGGAGCTCCTGAAGGAGAAGAAGAAGGAGCTGATCCAGGCCGAATGTCATGGGTTGCTCGAGTTCATCGAGCCCGCCCACACCCTGGACTCGGTGGCCGGCCACGCCCGGGCCAAGGAGATGCTCCGGCAGGCGGCGGCGGCGCTGAGGAAGGGGCGCATCGAGGTGCTCCCCATGGGCTACCTGGTCTCCGGTCCGGTGGGGACGGGGAAGACGTTCCTCGCCACCTGCTTCGCCGGGGAGATCGGCATCCCCTGCGTGAAGTTCCTCAACTTCCGCAGCCAGTGGCAGGGGGTGACCGAGGCCAACGTGGAGAAGATCTTCAACCTCCTCAAGGCGCTCTGGCCGGTGGCGGTGATGGTGGACGAGGCGGACGCCTTCCTCGGCAACCGCGAGGCCTCGGGCGACTCCGGGACCTCCAGCCGGGTGTTCGCCTCCATCGCCTCGTTCATGGGGAACACCGAGTACCGGGGGAAGATCGTCTGGTTCCTCCTCACCGCCCGGCCGGATCTCTTGCCGGTGGACCTCAAGCGCCAGGGGAGGGCCGAGGAGCACCTGGCGCTCTTCTACCCGCAGAACGACGCCGAGCGTGACGAGCTGGCCAGGGTGGTCTCGAAGAAGGTGAAGGTTGCCCTGCAGCTCCCGTCATTCGCCGCGCTGCTCCCCGCCGGGGCGCAGATGTCCGGGGCGGACATCGAGGCGGTGCTGGTTCGCTCCAAGTTCCGCGCCCTGGCGCATGGGCGCGAGGAGCCCACCGAGGAGGACGTGCGGGCCGTGGTTTCGGACTTCGTGCCTCCGTCGTACCCGCTGGAGATCGAGCTGCAGAACCTGGCCGCGGTGCAGGAGTGCACCAGCCGGGAGCTGTTGCCCGAGGTCTACCGGACGATGGAGCGGGACACCGTCACCCGGCGCATCCGCGAGCTGAAGATGCTGCTCGAGGAACGCTGAGCACTGTCCGGGGGCCGAGCGGCGTCATCCACCGGTGGCCGCACGCGTCGGGCGGGGAGCGGCGAAGAACCGCTCCAGCTCCGGCACCTCTCGCGTCCGCTGCGCGATGCAGAGGTCCAGCTTCTCCAGCGCCAGGGCGAACCGCCGCGGCCCGCCGAGGACCGACGTGACGCGATGTCCGAACACCCGCTCGGCCTCGGCGCGCTCGTCCGCGCTGCACGACTCGCCGGCCAGGGTGAAGAACCGGCTCAGTCCACCGCGAGGCATCAGGGCCACCAGCGCGTCCCAGGAGCGGTCGATTCCGGCGAGCGTCCGGGAGCGGCCGACGGGCGAGTCGGTCGGCGGCTGGCTCTTCTTCCACTTTTCACCCACCAGCAGCTGGGCGATCTCCCGGGGGTCCAGACGCCCGGAGGTGGCCAGCGCCACGTTCTGGTCGAGCAGCTCCGGGGCACGGGTGCTGGCGAGGCCCTCGAGGAGCCAGTCCCGGGTGTCGATGTCCCGGGTGCGGTCCAGCCGCTGCACCAGGGCCTGGTGGAGGTCACGCCCGCCGAACCTTCCGGCCGTCTGCAGCACCGGCGACACCATCTCCGGGGCGACCGCCCGCGGCCGCGAGAGCCAGGCCTCGGCCAGCGCGCGGGCCTCGGCCACCAGCTGTGGGTCCTCGCCCCGCCGGGCCACGAAGCTGGTGGTCTGGGGCCGGGTGAGCTGCACCTCGTCGTCCTCGGCCGGCTTGCTGCGGAACCCGAGCGCCCGCGCCCGTGGCCCGAACACCCGGCGGACCCAGGCCGCGTACGCCGGGCCGAGCCGCCCGGCGAGGAAGTCCTCGCGCACCGTGGCCAGCTTGATGGCCGCCTCGACCACGTGGTGCTCACGGGCGGCGGCGTGGCGGGCGGCCAGCTGCAGCCCCTCGGCGCGCGAGATGGCTCCGCCCCGCACCAGCGCCTCGGTGTCCCCGAGCAACCCCACCCGCTCGGCGTCGTCCAGCTTGCCCGAGCGGACCAGCCGGGCGCGCCAGGCGGGGTCGAGCTGGAGGCGGTAGTACCCGGCGTACCCGGCGTTGGGGAGCACCCAGTCGGGACAGGCCCGCGGCTCGAGCGTCATCTCTGCGCTCGGGGTGTCGAGCAGGGTGCAGCGGGTCTGCTCCTTTCCTCCCGTGCTCCAGCGGGTGCAGACGGGGATCTGCCACACCCCGGCCCGTGTCCCGGTGGAGCCCGCGGGCAGCCATCGATCCTGCGCCAGCTGCAGCACCGCCCCCTGGGCGCCGCAGCGCACGGTGGCCTGGATCCGCGGAACCCCCGGGTGGTCCAGGAAGGTGTCGAACGCCGGCGCCACGTCGCGTCCGGCGGCCTCGGAGATGGCGCGGAGGAAGTCGTGGGCGGTGGCGTTTCCATCGGCGTGCGTCCGCACGTACCGCTGGATGCCGCGCCGGAAGGTCTCCGGGCCCACCCACTGCTCGAACATCCGGAGCACCGCCGCGCCCTTCTCGTAGGTGATGGAGTCGAAGGCGTTCTTCACGTCGTCGTAGCTGTGGACCGGCTGGCGAACGACCCGGGCGCTCACCAGGGCGTCGGTCTCCGCCGCCACGTTCCGCTGGTCGACCCGCTCCGCGGCCATGCCCCACGCCGGCGCCCACTGCTCGATGACCTTGGTCTCCATCCAGGTGGCGAAGGCCTCGTTGAGCCAGATGTCGTCCCACCACGCGGCGGTGACCAGGTCTCCGAACCATTGGTGCGCGAACTCGTGCGCCGCCACCTTGGCGTAGATGCGCCGCCGCTCCACCCGGTCCTGCCCGGGTCGGGTGAGCACGAGCGTCTCGCGGAAGGTGACCAGCCCCACGTTCTCCATCGCTCCGAACTGGACGGTGAAGGGGATCGCGAGCACGTCGAGCTTCTCGTAGGGGTAGGAAATGCCGAAGTAGTCTTCGAGGCCCTCGAGGATCTCCGGGGTCACCCGGGCCGCCCACGCCGCCTCGTGTGCCCGTCCCCGCGGGGCGATGATCCGGACTGGAACCCGTCTCTTGCCCGCGGGGCGCGCTTCCTCCATCTCGAAGGGACCCACCCCGAAGGCCACCAGGTACGAGGGTAGCGGCCGCGTCGGGCGGAACCGCACCTCCTTGAGGCCCTCGCCCACCGGGGTCTCGCTGGCCACCGGCGTGTTGGAGACCGCGGTCAGCCCCACCGGGACCCGCAGGGTCAGCTCCCAGGGAATCTTCGCCGACGGCTCGTCCACGCACGGAAACGCCCGGCGGGCATCCGTGGACTCGAACTGGGTGAAGGCGTACCAGTCCCCGCCGCTCTGCTGGCGGAAGATGCCCGAGTCCTCCTGGGTGAACTGCGTGCCCCGGAACTCGAGCACCAGGGTGAGGGGACCCGGGGGGAGCTGCCGCGGAAAGCGCAGCGCGACCCGCTGGTCGTCGCGCACCACCGGCTCGGCCCGCACCTCGTCGGTGCCGACCCGGGCGCCCGCCGAGGTGACCTCCAGCGCATCGGTGTTGAGCCACACCACGTCACTGGCCGCGTCCAGCGTGCCGTCGATCTCGGTGCGTCCGGAGAAGCCCGGGGCCGAGGGAAGCACGGTGAGGGACACCCGCTGGCTCGAGGGGCGGAAGGTGCGCGGGAGCCGGATGCCGTCCGGCGCCACGAGCGGGGGCGGGGGCGGGGGAGTGGCCACTGCCTGGGGCTGGGCCGTGGGCGCGCGCGGCGCGGTGCCGCGGTCGGCCGCGCAGGCCGCCAGCAGCAGTGCACCGAGGAGGATCGGGAGGCGGAAGCTCATGAAGGGCGCGCACTCTGGCACGACCTGCCCAGCGCGCAACCGCCGAATGTCCGTCAGTCCGCGGGTCCCCCGACCCGGAGGTTGAGCCCCGGACGGAGGGAGCGGGCGTGGCGGATGCGGTTCCAGCGCTTCAGGTCGTCCACGCTGACGCCGTACTGCTGGGCCACGCTCCACAGCGTCTCGCCCTCGGCGAGCTGGTGCATCCCGGGCTTTGCGCCGGCAGGTGGCGCAGGGGTGGACGCCACCGGAGGATGCACGGCAGTGGGAGGAGCGTCGGCCTGGGCCACCAGCTTCGCCGGGGAAGCCTCGGCCGGCGCGGCGCCGGGGCCGGGCCAGACGGTCAGCACGGTGCCGACCTGGAGCCCTCTCCGGGCCTTCCTTCCGAGCGTGTTCCAGGCCTGGACCTGGTCCACCGTCACGCCGAATCGCTGGGCGATGGTCCACAGCGAGTCGCCGCTCTGGACCCCGTACTGGACGCGGGTCTTGCCGTCCACGACCTCGGTCTTGACCGTCCCCTGCGCCAGCAGGCGGGGTGGACCGATGCGCGTGCCGGCGGGGACCTCCTCCTCGGGCGCCGGCGCGACGTACCCCTGGGCGCGAGCCCGGGCCACCTGCCGCTCCAGGCCGTGCCCGGCGTCGGCCAGCGCGCGGGCGGAGGGCACCGGGACGGCCAGCTCGCTGTTGATCCGCAGGGTCTTCGCGCTGCGGAGCCGGTTGAACTGGAGGATGGCCTCGGGGGCCGAGTGGTACTGCAGCGCGATGCGCGAGAGCGTGTCGCCCTTGCGCACGTGGTGGATGCGGTAGGTGAGCCGCTCGCCGGCGGGGATGCGCGCCAGTCCGGCGATCACCGTGTCCCGGGTCCCCCGCGGGACGCGGACCAGGTAGGGGCGGGCAGCGGAGGCGGGGGGAGTGCACCAGCGGCGCAGCTCGGGATTCAGCTCCCGGATGGTCTCGGTGCTGGTCCCCGCGGCCCGGGCCACCACGTCGAGGTCGGTGGGTTCCACCACCGGCACCTCGTCGAACTCGAGCGGCTGCTGGAACTCGAACTCGTCCTCGCTGAACCCGAACGCACGGGGGTGCTTGGCCACCAGCGCGCAGGCGATGAGCTTGGGGACGTAGTGCTTGGTCTCCTTGGCCAGCCCCTTGCCGTCGCTGAGCGCCCAGAAGTCGCGGGTCCCTCGGCGCTCCATCGTCCGACGGAGCTTCTCGCCGCCGGCGTTGTAACCGGCCCAGGCGAGGTACCAGTGGCCCAGCGCTCCGTGGAGCTCGGTCAGGTAGCGGCCCGCGGCCACGGTAGCCTTCAGCGGGTCGCGCCGCTCGTCCACCCAGAAGTCCTGCTTGAGACCGAAGCGGCGGCCGGTGCTGGAGATGAACTGCCAGGGCCCGGCGGCCCGGGCCCAGGAGGTGGCGCCGGGGGAGAAGCCGCTCTCAATCATCGCCAGATAGACCGTGTCCCGCGGGAGCCCGCCGCGCTCGAGCAGCGGGGTCATCATCGGGATGTACCGCGTGGAGCGGGACATCCACTTGCGGAACCACTTGCGGCCCGGGCCCTGGAAGAACTGGATGTACTGGGCCACCGTGGGCTGCATCTCGATGGGGATGTCGTACTCGGGGGCGATGGCGCCCACGTCGAAGGTGGAGAGGTCGGTGACCAGCCCCAGGTTCACCACCGGCTCGCCGGCGGAGAGCTCCTCCGCGCCGTCCTCGAGGCGGGCCCGGAGGGGGCTGGCGGTGCCGAGGGCGCGGACCGAGCGCAGCACCTCGGGGCTGGGCTTCGCCGCCGGATCGAGGACCGCGTCCTCGAGGGCCCGCATCTCCTCCAGCTCCTCCGAGGCCGGCTCGTCGTCGGCGTCGATGTCGTCGGAGGTACGTCCGGGGTTCACCGCCTGCGCCGGTGCGCGCGGCGGCGCGGTCGGCGACGCCTCGGGGGCGGCCGCGCCGCTGCTGAGCATCAGAAGGACGAAGGGGAGCGACAAACGAACCTCGAATGGTAGGCGGGCCGCCGGAGAGGGGTCAACGCCGCGTCGCGGTGCTGGGGGCGGCGCCGTGTCCCGGACCGAGCACCCGGGGAAGGTAGGTCGGATAATCGAAATGAATGCTGTTCTCGGCGGTGTGGCATCCCACACACACGCTGGGACCCGGCCTGGGGCGCAGCACGGACTTCTCGGTGCCGTCGAGGACGTGGATCGAACCCGGGCCGTGGCAGTTCTCGCAGCCCACGTTCTTGCGGTCTTCCACCTGGTCCACCCGGCACACACCCCCGGACTGCTGGAAGCCGATGACGTGGCAGGCGACGCAGTCCAGCCGGTACTGCTTCTGGACCGACTCGAGCGTGGCGTACGCCCGGGCGTGCCCGGTCTTGTCGTAGACCGCGAACGGGTCCGGATGGCAGCTCCGGCACGCTTCGTTGCCGACGTACGCTGCCTCACCCCGGGCAGGGGGAGGGCAGGGCTGGCCGTGCTCCTTCGCCCAGGCGAGGTTGAGCTGGGCCACGTCCCGGTCGTAGTCGGCGATGATCTTCTGCACTCCGGGGTCCTCGGGCAGCGCCGCCTCCACCGGGACGAAGCGCACGGTGAACGTCCCGGGCTGGAGCGCGGTTGCCTGGGCCTGGGAGGCGAGCTGCTCGCGCCGCAGCACCAGCTCGTGGAGCCGGGCGTCGAGGAGCCGCTTGCGCTCGGGCGATAGGCCGAGCGTCCCCAGCTCGCGCCGGAGCAGCTCCAGCCGCTGCCCCTGCGCGTTGAACTCCCGCTCGATGTCGCCCTGTCCGCGCGCGAGCTGGAGGGCGGCGCCGTCCGGGCCGGGGCTCGCGTCCACCCGGAGGATGGAACGGCCGCGGCTTTGGACCTGGGCCACCGGGACCGAGCCCCGGAGCAGCCGGCCGTCCTCCCACTCTGCCCCGATGGTCTCCGGGGCCTGGGCGGCGACGACCAGGTCCACGCCCTCGCCGGTGTGCACCTCGCCCGGAGCGCCGCCGAAGAGCCCGAGCACGAAGCGGGCGCCCGCGCCCCGGGTCTTCACCGCGCCCTCGGTCAGCTCGGCGGTGGTGGTGGCTGACACCACGCCCACCTTCCACCGCCCGGCATCGAGCAGCCGCGTTTGGCCGGGACCGAGCTCGGGCAGCCCGAGCGTGCGGCGGAAGTCCGGCCCCAGCGCGTCGTCCAGCGGCCCGGCGAACAGCGCGCCGATCCGCATCGCGCGGTACGAGGCGGCGATGGCCTGGGCCCGCCGCCGCTCGCCCACCGCCTCGTCGGCAGCGAAGCCGGTGCGCTCGAACAGGGCATCCCCCGCGTCGACGAAGAGCGCCGGCAGCCCGGAGGCCCGCGTCTTCCCGATGACCGCGGCGGTCTTTCCCAGCCCGCCGCGCATCGCCTCGCTGCATCCGCAGGGGGCGATCTGCCCCCGCACGTCCGCGGTGACGAAGATCGCGAACCGCGTGGCGGCCGGTGATCCCCCGGCCGCGGGCGCCGGAGGGCCTCCCGGTCCTCCCCGGGTACAGGCGACGAGCAGTGTGGCTGCAATGAAGACCGAGCGGAGCTGCAAAGTTCCGTCCGCGCAGGGACGGCCCCGTCTACCACTGCGGGCTGGACGCACGCGAGTCGTTGACAGACCGCCGAGGGAATTGGTTTGAGCGGGGCCCTTGGCGCCGCCCCCTGCAGATCCGATGAAGCTTCCGCTCGAGGAGCTGCTCTACCTGCGTCTGGGAGAGTTCCTCGACCAGCTCCATGGCCGGAAGGTGCCGGAGCTGTACCGCGTGCTCCTGGACCAGGTGGACCGGGCCGTGCTCCGCCAGGCGCTGGAGCGCAGCGAGGGCCAGCTCTCGGCAGCCGCCTCCTTCCTCGGCGTGGACCGGAACACCCTGGCCCGCAAGGTGAAACGGCTCAAGGTTCGCGGCCGGACCTGAGGCCGGGAACGCCCCTGGCCTCCGGAGCCCGGCATGTTCATCGTTTGGGGCTGCCCATGATGCGACCGCTCGCCCTCACCTTCACCGCGGGGCTGCTGCTGCTCGCAGCGCCTGCGCGCGCGCTGAACGATGGTCTCGGCCCCCCGCAGCAGGAGCTGGATCGGGACTCTCCCCTGGCCACGGTGCAGGGTTTCCTGACCGCTGCCCACCATGGGGACTACGGAACCGCGGCCTACTACCTGGCGCTGGACTGGCTCGCCCGGGAGAAGCAGAAGACCGAGGGGCCGCGGCTGGCGCGCCGGCTCCGGTTCGTGCTCGACCGGAAGCTGTTCATCGACCTCGGGGCGGTCAGCAAGGACCCGCAAGGGGACCCGGCGAAGGCCGGTTACGACCAGCTCGGCACCATCCGGCTGGACAAGCAGAACGTCCCCATCCGGGTGAGCAAGTACGAGGTCGACGGCAAACCCGTCTGGCTCTTCAGCACGGTCACCGTGCGCGCGGTGGATGCGCTCTACGAAGCCTACGGCCCGCCCCTGGGAGAGATGCTGCCCGAGGTGCTCTTCTCCAAGGCGCTGGCAGGGCTCGAGCTCTGGCAATGGGTGGGTCTCATCCTCGCCTTCGTCGCGGCGCTCCTCTTCGGGTGGTTGCTGGAGCAGCTGGGGCTGGCGGCTCTCGGGCGCGTGGCGCGGATGACCCGCGTGGGCTGGGACGACCAGCTGGTGCAGTCGGCGCGCGGGCCGCTGCGGCTGCCCCTCTGGGCCTTCGTACTGAGCGTGGCCACTGCGCCGCTTCTGCTCCCGCCGGTGTGGGCCCACGGCATCAGCGTGCTCAACCGGTCGCTGCTGGTCATCACCACGGCCTGGTTCGCGCTGCGCTTCCTCGACCTCGCCTCGGGCGTGGTGGAGAGCCGGGTGGCCAAGGCGCACGAGAACGTGGCCAACGCCCGCGCGGTGCGCACCCAGCTGGCGGTGCTGCGCCGGGTGCTGGTGGCGGTGGTGTGGATCTTCGCCACCGCCGCGCTGCTGATGCAGTTCACCGTGGTGCGGACGGTGGGGGTCTCGCTGCTCGCCTCCGCCGGCGTGGCGGGCGTGGTGCTGGGCATCGCGGCCCAGAAGTCCATCGGCGCGCTGCTCGCCGGGATCCAGCTCTCCATCACCCAGCCCGTCCGCATCGGCGACTCGGTGATCGTCGAGGGCGAGTTCGGCACGGTCGAGGAGATCAGCCTCACCTTCTTGGTGGTCCGCACCTGGGACCTGCGACGGCTGCTCATCCCGGTGGCCCAGTTCCTGGAGAAGCCCTTCCAGAACTGGAGCAAGGGTGGGGTGGAGATGCTCGGGCCGGTGGTCCTCCAGGTCGACTGGACCACCGACGTGGACGCGGTCCGCAAGGAGCTGGCCCGGGTGCTCGCCACCGAGGGCAAGGGCATGTGGGATGGGAAGCTGGCGAACGTCCAGGTGGTGGACTCCACCGAGCGGACGATGCACCTCCGGGTCCTGGTCGGGGGCTACGTGGACACCCTCTTCGACTTCCGCTGCCTCGTCCGGGAGCGGCTCATCACCTTCCTGCGGCGGACGCCGGCGTGGCTGCCACACGCTCGGGTGGAGCAGGACGGGGTCCCGCTCGTGCCCCGGGGGCCGGCGGCCTGAGCCCCAGGGTCGGGCCGGGCCCGCTGCTCACGGCTGACCCACCCCGTCCCAGCTGTCGGCTGGCATGGGGCGGCGCATCCCCTCGGGAATGCACGGCTTCTCTGGCAGAGCGTCGCTGGCCCGGGACGTGAAAGGCACCGGAGGGCATGAAGCCCTCCCCTCACGCCAACGCCGTCGTCCAGGCTCTGGTCGCATGTCGCGCGCGCCGTGAGCTGAAGGGTACCGAGCGCGACACGCCCGAGGAGCGCCAGGCGATGAAGGCCCAGCTGTGGGCCCGCCTCGATGCCCGGCTCTCCACCTGGGACCCGAGCGCCGAGACGATGGCGCAGTGGGCGCTCCACGTGCTCAGCGCGCCCAGCGAGCCGGAGCAGCGCGTCGCCTGAGCAGGCCTCAACGCGCCCGGAGAACGCCGCGCGGTTGCGCCAGCGGCTCCAGGCGGTGAGCAGCAGGTGTCGTTTCGTTTCCTGTCGTGAAGGCATGGCCGCCATGCGCCCCGGACGGGATAACCCGGGGGGGTGGCCCGTGTTCGGTGAGGCGGAGGATGTCCGCCATGCCGACCGACCCGTCGTCCCCCGCGGAGACACCGCCGAGCCGACCCGAGCGGCGAATCCTCGCGCGCGCGGTCGGGGTGTGGTGGGTGCAGCAACTGCTCGAGGTCGCCCGTCGTAGACGTGCGAGCAGGCAGGCGCCCGAGGACGGGGACCTGCCGCACCCGGCGACCACGACACGCTGACCGGTCCTCGTTGCGGGTACAGCTGGCGCGTGCGCGCGCTCGTTCGGCCCACCGAGATTCCGTGCGACAGTCAGGTGCGCCATGCCGATGCGAGAAGGCGACATCCTGGACGACCGGTTCGAGCTCGGCCGCACGGTTGCAGCTGGCGGGATGGGCGTGGTCTTCCGGGCGATGGATCGTCACACCGGCACGCTGGTCGCGGTGAAGACGCTTCGCGGAGTGGAGGGGGCCGAGCGCTTCCGGCGCGAGGTGCAGGTGCTCTCGAGCCTGCACCACCCGGGCATCGTGGCCTATCTCGGCCACGGCTGTGCCGGGGACGAGCTCTATCTGGTGATGGAGTGGCTGGAAGGCGAGGACCTCGGGGCGCGGCTGACGGGCGCCCTGGTGACCGTCGACGAGGCGGTTGGCGTCGGAGTCCAGGTTGCCTCCGCCCTGGCCGCTGCCCACGCCCAGGGAGTCGTCCACCGGGACATCAAGCCGTCCAACGTCTTCCTCGCCGACTGGCGCCTCGATCGGGTCAAGCTGCTCGACTGCGGGATCGCCCGCCACGGCGCTGCATCGACCCTCACCGAGCTGGGGATGGTGGTCGGGACGCCGGCGTACATGGCACCCGAGCAGGCCCGTGGAGAGCGGGAGATCGACGCCCGCGCCGACGTCTACGCGCTCGGAGCGCTCCTCTTCCATTGCCTCACCGGCCGGCCACCCTTCGAGGCGGATGCCCGCGAGGGGCTCCTGGCGGCGGTGATCCACGGACCGGTGCCTCTGGTGGGCGAGTTCGTGCAGGTGGCGCCCCGGCTCGAAGACCTGGTCGCGCGGATGCTGGACAAGGACCCCCACCGCCGCCCGTCCGACGGGTGCGAGGCGTGGGCGGAGCTGACGGCCCTCGGCTCCACCTCGGGACCCTTGCTCTCCGCCACCGTCGCGGCGAGCAGCATCCCGGCGCGGGATCAGCCGGCGGTGGCCGGCGCGCGCGCGGTCCCCTCCTCGGTCGCAGTGCTCCCGTTCCATGACATGAGCGCGGGACGAGACCAAGCGTACATCTGCGAGGGCATCGCCGAGGAGCTGATCAACACCCTCACCTCGCTCCAGGGGCTCCGGGTGGCGGCGCGGAGCAGCGCGTTCGCCCTCCGCGCGCCCGACGCCGACGCTCGCAGCGTGGGCCGACGGCTCGGGGTGGACGCGGTGCTCGAGGGCGGGGTCCGGAAGGCGGGGAATCGCCTCCGCGTCACAGTGCAGCTGGTGGACGTCGCCGACGGTTCCCCTCGCTGGGCACACCGCTTCGAGGGGACGCTGGACCAGGTGTTCGAGATCCAGGACCAGATCGCCACCAGTGTCGCCACCGCGCTGCGGGGAATGCTGAGCAGCGAAGAGCGTGAGGCGCTGCGGCGGCCCGAGGCGCGGGTCGAGGCGTACGAGCACTTCCTCCGCGGCCGACAGCTCCTCCACAACCAGACCAGCACCTCGTTCGGGCACGCGGAGCGGGAATTCCAGCGGGCGATCGAGATCGATCCCGGCTATGCGCCCGCCTTCTCCGGCCTGGCACAGGTCTACATGTGGCAGGTCGAATGGCTCGGCCGCGGCGCCGGCGCGCAGGAGGCAGCAGATCGTGCAAGCCGCCGTGCGCTCGAGCTCGGTCCCGAGCTGGCGGAGTCCCACATCGCCCGGGGAGCGTTCCTGGCGAGCGTGCACGACTACGAGGGAGCAGAGCAGGCGTACCAGGAAGCGCTCCGTCTCAATCCTCGCTCGTTCGAGGCGCACTACCTCTACGCGCGGGCCTGCGTTCCCGCCGGAAAGTTCGAGCGGGCCCTGGAGCTCTTCCTGCGCGGGGCCGAGCTCCGCCCCGAGGACTACCAGTGCATGGCGATCGTCGAGCTCCCACTGCTGGCGCTCCATCGGTTCGAGGAGGCCGGGGAGGCACGCCGGGAGGCCCTCCGCCGGATCGAGCGGAACCTGGAGCTGGATCCCTGGGATCCACGGGCGCTGATCCTCGGCGCCATCAGCCTGGTCTCGGAAGGTCAGCCGGACCGCGGATTCGAGTGGGCGGCGCGCGCGCTGGAGCTGGCCCCGGACGACCCGGCCACGCTGATCAACGCCGGGTGCATGTACCTGCGCGTAGGGATGAAGGAGGAGGCGCTGGCCTGCCTGGAGAAAAGCTTCGGGCGTGGGTACGGAAAGGGTGACTGGGTGAAGAACGATCCCGACTACGACCCCATCCGAGGCGATCCGCGCTTCGAGGCGATGATCGCCAAGCTGGCCTGAGGGGTGAAGGCGGCCAGCCTCGCCTTCGGCTCCGAGGGGTCAGTCCGACTCAGGGCCGGCCGCCTTGGTCTCGGGACCGAGCACCGGGGTCGCCTGCTCGGTGGCGGTGGCGACCGAGCCCGCCGACGTGGCGTGGCGCGCCTCGAACGCCGCGACCTCGGAGAGCAGCTCCTTCGCCTCGAACGGCTTGCGGAGGGTGCGCCGAACGTCCGGGATGCGCTCGAGCCACTCGCCATCGACCATGGCGGACATCGCCAGGACCTCGAAGTCGGCACGGTCCGGCCGCTTCCGCAGCTCGGCGAGGAACGTCAAGCCGTCCATCATCGGCATCTGGAGGTCCAGCAGGATGAGCGCCGGCCGGGTCAACCGGTCGAGCGTCGCCAGGGCCTCGGAGCCGGTGCGGGCGACCGCCGCCCGGTAACCCGCGGCCTCGAGCGCCTCCTGGAGCGAGTCCCGCAGCAGCAGCTCGTCGTCGACGATGAGGATGTCCGGAGGTGGGCGCACGGAGCCGGCGGACTTTGCGTCCTGGTGCGATCAGACACATCTGCCCGGTGCCGGAACCCTGTCCGGTGCGCGACAGAGTATGCGTCTCGAGGCGAGATCGGCTCCGGCAGTCAACACTCCACCTGCCCGGACTGGCAGCAGTGTTCCCGCTCCGCACCGCCAGACTTGGCGCTCTCGCCAGGGGCTTGCCAGGCGAATTCTCGCGCGGCGGGAAGATCGCCCTCTTCGGGGGAGCCGGCGTCGGGAAGACGGTGATCGTCATGGAGCTCATCCGGAACATCGGGATCGAACACCGCGGGGTGTCGGTCTTCGGGGGCATCGGAGAGCGAACGCGGGAAGGGAACGACCTCTGGCTGGAGACGCAAAGGTCCGGCGTCCTGGAGCGCGCGGTGCTGATCTTCGGCCGGATGAGCGAGCCGCCCGGTGCCCGTTTCCGCGTGGCGCTCTCCGCGCTGACGATGGCGGAGTACTTTCGTGACGAGCAGAAGCAGGATCGCGCGGGACCGGGTGCTCGTCGTGACCCCGCGCTGCGCGCCCGCCTCCCGGGGAACCCGGTCCGCGCTCGGCGGCCCAGGAGACCTGCCGCACCTGGCGGCGGGAGCGCGTCGACTCTCGGGAAGCGATGGCGGGCTATCCCGAACCATGCGGCCCCTGGGCCTGGCCAAGCCCGGCAGCCAGAGGGAAAGTTCGTGGGGTGAGGGCCTTCCAGTCGCCTCGAAGGGAAGGAGGGAACCATGAAGTTCACCCGCTACTCCTTCGGCACGCTCCGTGTCGACGGGGACGAGTACGACCACGACCTCATCATCGACCGCGGCGAGGTCCGGGAGCGGGACAAGCGCCCGTCGAAGAAATACCGATCGCTCTACGGCCACACGCCGCTGTCGCTCGACGAGGACATCCCCTGGAAGTGCAAGCGCCTGGTGGTCGGGACCGGCGGGGGGGCGTTGCCGATCATGGACGAGGTCCGCCGCGAGGCGAAACGGCGGCACGTCGAGCTGATCGCCCTACCCACGGAGAAAGCACTCGAGCTGCTCGCCCACGGCTCCGCCCGGACCAACGCCATCCTCCACCTCACCTGCTAGGGATGAACGCTCCGGTGCTGACTCCGAGCAGTCACCGACCAGGGTCAAATTGCGCCGAGCTGAAGGAGCAGCTCTCGGTGTAATCGTCGGCGCTCGGAGCTGAGCGGGAGATCGGCGAGGATCAACCGGCGCTGAGCTTCCTCGTTCTCGGCGACCAGTCTCGCCAGCCGACCCAGCATCCGGGGAAGGTAGGTCGACTTCTCGTGGCAGAGCTGCGCCCAGACCCCCTCGGTCTGCTCCAGAATCCTCTCGCGGTTCCGGCGAACCCGACCGAGGAACTTCTCGAGCTCCCGGTTGTCCTCGCAGAGCACCAGCAACTTCCAGTCCGCGACCAGATGTCGCTCCAGCCTGACCCGGTACGCCCCGAACCGCTTCCTGGCCGTCTCGAACGAGCCAGCGGCGGCGAGCGTCCCGACGTCGACCAGGGCGACGCGTAGCTGGTGGTGCTCGGACTCGAGCTGTCGCCAGATTTGACTCTCGATGGAGGAGTCTGGAGTCCTCACCTACGTCGCCACCCTTTCACGAAGGACGTCGGGCAAGAACCACGCCAGCTGAAGAAACTACCCGTGCGAACCGCGACGGACGGCAGAGCTTGCGCATGCAAGCAGGCGGCGACGCATGTCCTGCGCACTCGGTCCGGTTGGGCGATGGCACGCCCGGTCCGCCATCGCGGAGCCTGCGTCGGTGGTCCATCCGATGCAAATCATGGCTTCACTTCGCGCTTCGCTCTCGGAGGTCGCCATGAGGCTGATGGAAATCATGACCACGGACGTGCGGACCGCCTCGGCGACGGAAGATGCGGAGAAGGCGTTCCAGCGAATGCGTAATGGGCGAATCCGGCATCTCGTCGTGATGAACGGACGCCGGGTGGTGGGCGTGCTCTCGGAACGGGACGTCGGTGGGTCGCGCGGCAGCGGAGTGCGCGCTGGCAAGACCGTGGGCGAGCTGATGTCGGGCCAGGCCATCACCGCCTCTCCGACGACGACCGTTCGTCAGGCGGCGAATCTGCTCCGCGCTCGGAACATCGGCTGCCTGCCCATCGTCGAGGATGGCGAGCTCGAAGGGATCGTCACCGTGACGGACGTGCTGGAGCTCCTGGGCAGGCAGACCCAGCTCTCGCCCACTGCCAGCTCCCGGTTCAAGCCGCAACACGGCTCCAAGTGGAAGCCGATTCGCCGAGTGGCGCGCTCCCAGCGTCCACCCTTGTTCCCGAGGTAGTCGTGAACGGTTTCGTCGATCGCGAAGACGCGGGCCGCAGGCTGGCGGCGCAGCTCAGCTCCTACGCGGCCGAGCGTCCCATCGTTCTGGCTCTTCCCCGAGGGGGCGTTCCGGTGGGTTACGAGATTGCCCGGGCGCTGCATGCACCGCTCGACGTGTGGGTGGTCAGGAAGGTCGGGGTTCCCTGGCATCCCGAGCTCGGCGCCGGCGCCGTGGCCGAAGGAGGATACGTCCATCTCAACCAGGACGTCCTCGAGCACATCGGGCTTTCGGAGGCAGAGCTCGCCAAGATCGTCCAGAGCAAGCAGCGCGAGGTCCAAGAGCGGGTGCGGCTGTTCCGGGGGGATCACCCGCCGCCAGTCCTTCGCGACCGAACGGTCATCGTGGTCGACGACGGGATCGCGACCGGTGGCACGGTGCACGCCGCGATTCGGTCGATCCGCGCGCAGGGGCCGAAGGCGATCGTGCTCGCGGTGCCGGTGGCCAGTCCCGAGGTGGTCGAAGTGCTCGGACGCGAAGTGGACGGTCTCGTTTGCTTGCGAATGCCCCCTGACCTCTACGCCATCGGCGTCTGGTACGTGAACTTCAGCCAGGTCTCGGATGACCAGGTAGCCCGTCTCCTCGACCGCGCTCGGCGGGACCAGACCGAGGCCCAGGATGCCGTCGCCTGAGAGCGGAGCCCGCAAGGAGAGCCTGGTCATCCCTGCCGGCGGAGTGGAGGTCGAAGGCGACCTGACGATTCCTGACGGTGCGCGCGGGCTCGTCCTGTTCGCTCACGGAAGTGGCAGCAGCCGCAAGAGCACGAGGAATCGGTTTGTGGCGCAGGTGCTCCGCGAACGAGAGCTCGGAACCCTGCTCTTCGACCTCTTGACCGCCGCCGAGGAGAGGCGAGACGCCATCGATGCCCACCTGCGCTTCGACATCCCGCTGCTCGCGAGCCGCCTCGGTGAGGTCACGGACCGGATGCGACAGTCTGGTCCCGGCAGGGAGCTTTCCATCGGTTACTTCGGGGCGAGCACCGGTGCAGCGGCAGCATTGATCGCGGCGGCAGAGCGCCCCCGCGACATCGGTGCCGTCGTCTCCCGGGGTGGTCGGCCAGACCTCGCCATTGAGGCACTCGCTCGCGTCCGCGCACCAACGCTGCTCATCGTCGGTGGCGCGGACACGACGGTGCTCGAGCTGAACCGCGAGGCGCTGGCGCGGATCCCGGGGCCCAAGCAGCTCACGGTGATTCCGGGAGCGACCCATCTCTTCGAGGAACCCGGTGCTCTGGAAACGGTGGCTCGCCTCGCGGGGGATTGGTTCGTGGAGCACCTGGGAACGCCGCCGGTCTGAGCGAGGCTGCCCGACTCTTCCATCGTTTGCCCGAGGTTCAGGGCTCCGACTGCCGGAGTGCTTCCCGGGAGCGGAACGGCTGGCGCTGCGTTCGTCGCCCCTGGCGAACCGCGGTCTCGAACATCACCAGCTCGCCGATGTTCTCCGGGGTGACGATTCCGAGGACTTCCTTGTCCACCGTGACCACGAGGGTGGACGGCTCGTGCTGGCCGAACCTGCTCAGCGCGCGTTCGAGCATCTCTCCGGGCTCGGCCGTTCCGAAGTCACGGTGCATGAAGTCCTCGACGGGAGCGGTCTTCCCGGCCTCGGCCAGGCCACGGACGAGATCGGCTCGGGTCAGGACCCCGACTGCTCGATGCTCCTCGACGACTGGAAAGTCCTGCTGGAACCCAGCCAGGGTCAGCTCCACGGCTCTGGAGAGAGGCTCCCGACGTCCGACGACCTGAAAGTCGGTGATCATCGCGTTCTGGACGGGCACGCCAGCGAGGGCCGATCTCAGCTGGACGAGCGAGGACTCATGCTGTGCGCCCATCCAGACGAAGAGCGCAATCAAGACCAGCACCGGATTGAACAGCAATCCGAGCAGCCCGAAGACCAGCGCGATGGCCTGTCCCAACCGAGCCGCCACCTCGGTTGCCCGGGCGTAGGGCATCCGCAGAGCAAGGGCTGCTCGAAGGACCCGTCCTCCATCCATGGGGAAGGCCGGGATCAGGTTGAAGACGGCCAGCGAGACGTTGATCCACATGAAGGTCGTGAGGAAGGGACCGCCGCCCGCTGACGCGCCCGAAAACCCCACCGGGCCGCCCGTGGCGCGGAGGATGCCGAATAGGCCCAGAGCGATGACCAGGTTGGTGAACGGACCGGCGAGGGCCACCAGCAGCTCTTGACCTGGCTTCTCGGGCAGTCTCTCTAGGCTCGAAACCCCACCGATCGGCAGCAGGATGATCTCTCGAGTCCGGATGCCGAACCGACGAGCGGTCAGCGCATGGCTGAGCTCGTGGAGGACGACGGTGCCGAAGACGGCCACGATGAGGCCCAGACCGCGAAGCGCCGCCTGGACTCCCCCCTGCAGCAGTGAGGTGAGCCCCACCCAGAGCAGCAGGAGGAAGAACGTGGCATGAACATAGAGGGTGATGCCAAAGGGTCGGCCGATCTTCCAGGACCAGCGCCGTCGCGACCCGTCCAGGGCCGGTTCTTGGAGCCCGCTCGTTTCTTTGCCTGGTGGTTCGCTGCCGGTCACGGTCCAAACGCCTGACGGGATGCGCGGAGAAAATCCGTTTCGGTCACGATGCCCATCAAGTGCCCATCGCTGCCAACGACGGGGAGCGACCCGATCTGGTTGTCCAGAAGCAGGTCGATCGCGGTATGGGCCGGTGTGTCAGCCGTGACCGTGACCAGCTTCCTGGTCATGTACTCGCCGACGCGCACCCGTTTCTTGCCCTTCGCCAATGCCTGGAGCACGTCCCGCGCCGACAGGATCCCGACGAGGTTGCCCTTCTCGTCGACGACGGGGACGTGCCGCATCCCCCCCAGCTTCATCTCCGCCTCGGCGGCACCGACCGAATCGCTGTCGCGAACAGTGACCAGCGCGGTCGACATCAGGCTCTCGACCTTCATCGTGGCTGCCATGGTGTTCTCCGAGTGCAAGACAAGGACCCATCCCTGCGCTGAGCGGCCCAGCGGGGATGTGACTGGCCGCGCAAAGCTTGCGCGTCTAGTGATCCCTCTGAGAGGCCGCGCGGAGTGACCCCAGCGAGTGCTGGTCCGTGGCGCAGGTCTTGCCTGGAAACGGTTGCGGCTCGAATCGAGCTGGCGCGCGCGGCGCGGGACGCGCTCTTCCTCCCCCGGCGCGCCCACGGTGCCGAGTCCCGCGTTGGGGCCAGCTGCACAGGAAGCGGCCCAGAGACAGAGCAGGGCGAGACAGAGGAGCAGGGCGCGTGACCGGCGCTCTGGGAAGCCGCCCGATGCAGGTCTGGTGTTCATGCCTGATCTCGGTCTCAGAGCGACGCTCTGAGCTCGTTGGGCGTGCCGAGGTGACGGTGCCCGTGCAGCCTCCCCTCGAGCTGTCGCAGACCAAGCGTGTTCAGGACGTCTCCGCGCTCGAGCCACCCGCGGCGAGCCATCCAGACCCCATAGCGTAGGTTGCCCAGCTGGCTGGCGTGGTGGGCGTCGGTGGAAATGACCATGGCGACACCCGCCTCCTTGGCCAGCCGGCAATGCTTGTCATCGAGGTCCAGTCGCTCCGGCATGGCGTTGACTTCGAGCGCCACCCGTTGCTCGCGGGCGACCTCCAGCACCTTCTCGAAGTCGAAGGCATAGGCGTCCCGCAGCCCGAGCTGACGTCCGCTGGGGTGCCCGAGCACGTCGACGACCCCCGAGCGCATCGCGGCGATCATCCGCTGGGTGATCTTCCTGGGTGGGTCGGTGAAATGAGAATGGATGCTGGCCACGACGCAGTCGAGCCCGCGCAGGACGTCGAGCGGCAGGTCCAGCGTTCCGTCCTGGAGGATGTCCACCTCGACCCCGGTCAGCAGGCCAGGCGCATCCTTTCGTTGCAGACCGAAGCGCTTGATCGCGAGCGCGTGTGCGCGCATCTGGGCAGGGCCGAGACCGAGCGGCCGCGACTTCGAGTGATCGGTGATCGCCAGGTACTCCCGCCCGAGGCGTCCTGCCTCCTTGCAGAGCTCCTCGAGAGACGAGTGGCCATCGGAGGAGGCCTCGGAGTGGACGTGCAGGTCTCCTCGGACGTCCTTCTCCTCGATCAGCCGGGGCAGGCGTCCCTCCTCCGCGGCCTCGAGCTCGCCCGCGCCTTCACGCAGCTCGGGCGGAATCCAGGGCAGCCCCACCGCCCGGTAGACGTCCTGTTCGGTTTCGCCTCCGAGCCGCTTCCCTTGGCGGTCGAAGACGCCGTACTCGCTGAGCTTGAGGCCACGCCGCATGGCCCGGGTCCGAAGCTCGATGTTGTGGGCCTTGCTGCCGGTGAAGTAGTGCAACGCAGCTCCGAACGACTCGGGTGGCAGGATCCGCAGATCGGCCTGGAGCCCGCTCTTGAGACGGGCGGTGCACTTGGTCGGGCCAGTCGCGGTCAGTGCCTCCACTTCGGGCGCGTCCCGGAACGCGCGGATGACCTCGTCCGCGCTCGCGGCCGAGACCAGGAGATCGATGTCTCCGATCGTCTCCCGTCTGCGACGGATGCTGCCGGCCACCTCGGCGGCGCGGACGTGCGGCACCTTGCGCAGCCGCTCCGCAATCGACTCCGCGGTCGCCAGCGCTCGATGGAGGGGAACTCTGCCCTTGCGTGCCTGGTATCGACCCAGCGCGAGCAGGATCGCCGCCACCCTCTTGGCTCCCATCCGGGGAAGCCTCTCCATCGACCCGTCCCGGCACGCCTTCTCCAGGGCCGCGAGCTCCTTCACGTGCAGTCGCTTCCAGGCCAGAGAAGCCGTCTTCGGACCGATTCCCTCCACCCTCAAGAGCTCCAGCACCCCCGGGGGGACCTTCGCCAGCAGCTGGTCGTGCTCGCGAAAGCGACCGGTGCTCAGCAGCTCCTCGATGTGCGCGGCGATGCGTTCGCCGATCGAGGGAAGCTCGGTCAGCTTCCCCTCTCGCCACAGCTCGGAGACGGGGGTGGGGAGGAGATCCACGATCTGTGCGGCCTGCCGATACGCGCGTGCCTTGAAAGCGTTTCCGCCGGTCAGCTCGAGCAGATCGGCCACCTCGGCGAGGACCTGGGCAACGTCGGCGTTCTCCATCGACGGAGGCCTCCATCTCTCGGCCCTGCAAACACGGCACCATCCGGATGCGGGTCCCGGTCAGTGGAGTGGCAGTGCAGGATCTGCGCAGGGTACCGCCCTCGACGGCTCAGCTCGCCGGGGAGGGTTTCTTGCACGTCTTCCGACGGAACCCTCACCCGGGAGGTCCGCAATGCAGGTGCCTCTCCAAATCAGTCATCTTCACGCTGCTCCCTCGGAACCACTCGACAAGCTCATCCGGGAGCGAGCGGCCGAGCTGGAGCAGTTCTATCCACGCATTACCGGCTGCCATGTCTGGATCGAGCACCCCGGTCAGCACCATCGAAGAGGCAAGGGCGCGCACTTTCGGGTGCGCATCGAGCTCTCCGTTCCCAGCAAGAAGCTCGTCGTCTCCCGGGACCCGGCGGCTCATCGGCCCAACGAGGATGTGTACCTGGCGACGAGCGAGGCCTTTCACGAGATGCGCCGGCAGCTCCAGGATTACGCGCGCCTGCAACGTGGCGACGTGAAGGCCAGCATCCGGCCTCCGCATGCCCGAGTGGCGCGGCTGCATCCCGAAGAGGGCTTCGGGTTTCTGGAGACTGCCGACGGGCGCGAGATCTACTTCCATCGTGCCAGCGTGCTGGGCGGTGGATTCGATCGGCTCACCGTCGGGAGCGAGGTTCGGTTCTCCGAGGAGCCCGGTGAGAAGGGTCCACAAGCGAGCTCGGTTCAGCTGGCGGGGGAGGCCCACGCGCCCGGGGATGAACCGGGGAGCTGAAGCGAGCCTCCACATCGCCCCAGCGCGGCGCGCCAGCGGCCACCGCCCGTCATCACTTCATCGGGTGAGCACGGCGCCCCGCAGAGCCTTCGAGGGGAAGAGGGTGCACCCCTTGAGGCCCTTTCTGTTCGCCAGGTCGAAGAGGGGTTCCACCCCGCTGCTCACGTTGCCGGCCAGAAGGCTGATGGTCCGGGTCCCGCTGGAGGGGCGTGGGCCGCGTAGGAGGCCTGACTCCCGGAGCGGGTCGACGATGGGGCGGGGGATTCCCTGATGAGTGCTGCGCGCGCTGGCCGGAGTGCCGCGCCCTCCCTGCTCGCTGCCGGTACATCTCGAGGATCTCCTCATCCGTGGTCGCGTCCTGCGGCCCCTTGTCCGGGCGCCAGCGGCCGGTGAAGCGCGGGAACCGCAGGGCGAGCCCCATCCCCTCGGGAAGCTCCGCCCGGCCCGCGGTGTGTGTCGGGCTGCGGGTGATCTCCCCGCCGAGCACCTCCAGAACCACCACCGGTTCGAACCAGACGTCGGCCTTCAAGCTCCAGTCCAATCGAGGATCGGGTTCCGCTCGCTCGTATCGGCGCATCCGTCGCGGAAGCGCGGCCAGCTCCTCGTCGCTGAACCCTGTTCCGCACTTGCAGACCGTGCGAAAGACGTCGCTTCGCGGATCGTAGGAGGCCAGGAGAAGTGCACCGTACGTGCCGGCTCGTCGACCCTTCCCGTGGAGTGCCCCCACCACCACCAGGTCGAGCGGTTCCTTCATCTCGGCCCGGTATTCCCGCTTGAGCTTGATCCACTGCCAGCCCCGGGCCCCGGCGCGGTACGTCCCCTCGGCGTCCTTGCAGACCAGGCCTTCACATCCAGCGCGGAGCGCTTGATGAAAGAACGCGTCGAGCTCCTCGGGCGTGTGAGCCTCGCGGCTGGTGGCGAGGCGAACCTCATTCCCGAGGACCAGCAGACGCTCGAGCTCTCTACGCCGGATCCGGAGCGGACTCGAGGTGAGGTCCTTGCCGTCGACCAGCAGCACGTCGAAGAGGAACAAGACCGTCGGGATCCGCTCCACGGCCTCGGCGACGCCATGCTTCCGTCGCCGCGGCATCAGCTGCTGGAAGGGGAGCAACCTCCCCGTCTTCCGGTCGACGGCCACGACCTCGCCCTCGACGATCAGCTGTCTCGCTCCAAGTGAGCGGCGGGCCGCATCCACGACGTCCGGGTACTGCTCGGTGACCCTCTCCAGACGTCGGGAGATGAGCTCGACGTGCTCGCCGTTGCGATGGATCTGGAGCCGTTCGCCGTCGTACTTGTACTCGGCAATGCAGCGATTGCCGAGCTTGGCGACGATGTCCTCCACGCTGTACAGGCGCTCGGCGAGCATCGGACGGATGGGCTTGTCGACCGTGGCTCGGATCTCCTCCAGCGCCCGTGGCCCCCGCTCCGCAAGGGCCCTCGCCGCGGAGGCGAGATTCTGCGGTCAAGTTGTAGGCCCGCTCCGCGTTCGCCGGCGGTGCACCGAAGGCCTCGACCAGACCCTCGAGCACGGTGGCATCGCCCACGCCGATCCGGAGCCGCCCGGTCACCGTCCGCAGCAGATAGCGCGCCTCCAGAGGGGTGGCTCTGGTGAGAAGCGCGCGCAGGAGATCCAGCTTCAGCGACTGGGAGCCCTTTCCGGCCAGCAGTGCGATGCGCTCGAAGGACCCGTAGACCTCCTCGACCGAGAGCGGCGGGGCAACGGCCTGGTGGGCTTGCATCAAGTGCTGGGCGGCGTCGCCCAGATCTCCCCGGCGCCGAGCCTCACGGGAGACCGCCAGGTCCGAGGTCCCCGCAGCTGCCGCCACTGCCCGGAGCGCCAGCTTCTCGCCCAGCCCGAGTTCCACTCCTTCCCAGTCGGGCCTCAGCTTGCCCTGAATCAGGAAGACGACCTTGGCGATGACCCGAGCCGGTGTGTGGGCGAGGAGGCGCGCCAGCTCGGCGGTGACCTGCAGCCGGGAGCCAGTGCTCTCGATCCGGGAGTAGACCTCGGTGAGACTCCTGTAGAGCATCGGTCGACCTTCAGAGCTGACGCGTGCATGGGGCGCGCCGGAACACCGGATGCGCCGATGAAGTCTGCCCGCAGAGATTGCGCGAACAGCACGGGAGGATTCGGGGTCGAATTCAGCTCTGCCGCTGCAGACGGAGGCATCGCTCACGCGTCCAAGTTGGAACGATCGTTGCTCCTCGCTGATTGCCCGGATTGGCACGGGCCTCACAAGGAGTGATTTATGTCCAGCATCACTGTGCGCCGGGAAGGCGGCGCGAAGCATCCGGCCCCCGTCGTCTCCACGCCCGATTTCTTCAGCCCGATTCGCGACCTCATCGAGCCGTTCAAGCGGCTGGCCCTCGCACCCTTCGGCGACTTTCGGTTCGTCTCGTTCGTTCCAGCCTTCGAGATCAAGGAGACCAAGGAAGGCTATCTGTTCACGGCCGACGTCCCGGGCGTGGAGCAAGCGAATCTCGAGATCTCCGTGACCGGCAATCGACTCACGGTGAGCGGGAAGCGCGAGGAGGCGAAGGAGGAACGCGGCGAGAGCTTCTACGCCTGCGAGCGCAGCTACGGAAGCTTCACCCGTTCCTTCAGCCTGCCGGAGGGAAGCGACGTGGAACACATCCACGCGGATCTGAAGGCAGGCGTCCTGACCATCAGCGTTCCGAAGAATCCGGAGATCAAGACCAAGAAGGTCGAGATCAAGGCGGAGCAGGCGGCCAAGGCCTGAGGAAGAGGAGTGTAGGGGACCGGTCGGGAGGTACACCTCGACGAACTCGGAGCGCTGATGAGGAAGAGCATCGTCTGTGGGCCGGAGATGGCCCACATGGGTTCGGCACTCGCCCGTGAGCTCGGCGAGCCACTCTGTCAGGCGATGGTCGAACATTTCCCTGACGGGGAGCTGCACGTCGTCTTGCCCGAGCGGGTGGCTGGACACGAGGTGTTCCTGGTCCAGTCCCTCGTTTCACCAGCGGGGGAGCGGCTCATCGAGCTGAGCCTGCTTGCCGACGCCTGTCGGCGCGCGCGCGCCAGCAGTCTGACGTTGTTCCTCCCGTACTTTGCCTACGCGCGGCAGGATCGGTGTACCCGAGACGGCGAGGCGCTCGGTGGAGAGGTGCTGGCGGGGCTCGTCTCCAGAGCGGGTTTCGACCGGATCCTCGCCGTCGACCTTCACTCCGACGCGGCCCTGGGCTGGTTCCGAGCACCGCTGCAGCACCTGAGCGTGGTGACCGACCTGGCCGAGTCGCTGCGCGCGTCGTTGCCCTCGGCCTCAGTCGTGGTCTCACCGGACCTCGGAGGGGCGAAGCGGGCGGAGCGGGTGGCAAAGCGCCTCGAAAGACCGCTTGCGATCGTTCACAAGACTCGAGGCGAACGAGGGGTGGTGGTCCACCAGGTTCTGGGAGACGTGCGAGGTCGTGCCGTTCTCATCGTCGACGACCTCATCTCCACCGGAGGGACGATCGAGGCGGCGACCACGGCGCTGCGTCAGGCCCAGTGCGAACCGAGTGTCACGGTTCTGGCAACGCATGCCTTGCTCGTGGGCGATGCAGTCGACCGTCTCCGGAGGACCGGGATCAGGTGTCTCATCCACTCAGATTCCGTACCCCCCAGGGCGCTCCCCTTTCCGGAGATCGCCGTGCCGCTCGCTCCGATCGTCGCCTCTGCCATCCGCCGCGACACCTTCTGACGAAGTCCAGACGACGCATTCGTCCCGGCGTCACGCCCGGTCGCGCATCTCGCGGATTCCCTCGGCCGAAGCGCAATGGGCAGAGCAGAACATCTGGGTGCCCTTCTCCATGCCGTGGCCGAGGATCCGGACGTGGCAGTGGGCGCACCGCGGAGCGAGCGCTTCGATGGCGCACTCGAACGAGTCAAAGGTGTGAGTTTTCCCCTGGACGACGACCTGGAAGGCCTTGTCGTAGTCGTTCCTGCAGACCTCGCATTTCTGCGCTTGCATGGTGATTCCTCTCTGTCACTCGGCCGCAACCGGATGAACCGGCCCGGCCCTCGGCGACGAGCAGCTCCGGGGCCTCAGGCGCTCGGGCGAGGTGTCGGCACGCTCGACCGCGGTGCGCTGATTGCTGCAACCGTCCCCGCCACTTCCTCGGGCGTGACCCCGTTGACGGTCTTGCTGCTCCGGAGGCGATGCGCGAGATCGTTCACGGTGACGATTCCCTTCAGGGCTCCCGTGCCGTCGACCACCGGGATGTCCTGTTCCCACATCTTCTTTCGCAGCCTGTTGCAGCGAATCCTCCGGCCGGCACGTGACCAGTCGCTTGCTCATGATCTCCTCAACGCGCATGACGGACCTCCTTTTCCGGTCGTCAAGCGGGTGTACTGCTCCGCCATCGGTTGGCCTCCCGCATGCAGCGTCAACGGTGCAGCTCCAGCGGGTCCTGCGACCGCAAACCCTGCGGAGGAAGGGGTTATTTTCTGCAGAGATTGCGTTTCTTCTCCCCCGCACCGGAGTCGTGACCAGGTGTGAATCATGACGGCCAAACATCTCCTCTTCCGGACCACTGCCCAGGAGAAGGTCCTCCGAGGCCTCTCCCAGCTGGCCGACGCGGTCCGGGTCACCCTCGGACCCACGGCCAAGGCCATCCTCATCGAGCGAAAGTGGGGACGGCCGCTGGTGAGTGATGACGGGGTGACCATTGCCAAGGAGTTCGAGCTCGAGGACCCGGAGGAGAACCTGGGCGTCCAGCTGGGCCGAGAGCCTGCGGAGCGCACCCAGGCGGCGGTGGGGGACGGAACGACCACCGCCACCCTCCTGACCCATGCCCTGGTTGCCGAAGGCTGGCGCAACGTGGTCGCCGGGGCGAGCGCGATCGAGCTGAAGCGTGGCCTCGAGCACGGGCTGGCCCTGGTGGTGGCCGGGCTGAAGGGTGTGTCTCGCCCGGTCCAGAGCCGGAAGGAGAAGGCGCAGGTCGCGACCATCTCCGCGCACGGCGATACGACCATCGGCAACCTGGTTGCTGACGCGATCGAGAAGGTGGGCGGGGAGGGCGTGATCTCGGTGGAGGAGGCGAAGGGGACGGAGACCGCACTCGAGGTGGTGGAGGGAATGCAGTTCGACCAGGGCTACCTCTCACCCTACTTCGTGACCGATGCCGAGCGGATGGAGTGCGTGCTCCAGGACGCGATGGTGCTCCTCTACGGCAAGCGGATCTCCACCCTCGAGGGCTTGGTCCCGGTCCTGGAGCAGGTGGTGAAGACCGGTCGGTCTCTGCTGGTCGTGGCCGAGGACGTGGACGGCGAGGCGCTGGCCACGCTGGTGGTGAACAAGGTCCGGGGGACGCTGCACTGCGCGGCGGTGAAGGCCCCGGGCTTCGGCGACCGGCGGAAGGCCCTGCTCGAGGACATGGCCGTTCTCACCGGCGGCCAGGTGCTGGCGGAGGAGCTGGGCGTGAAGCTGGAGACGGTCAACCTCTCCATGCTCGGGAGGGTCCAGCGCGTGGTGCTGGACCGGGAGCACACCACGCTCGTGGGCGGGGCCGGGGACAAGCAGGCGATCCAGGCCCGACTGGAACAGCTTCGCCGGGAGATCAAACGAACCACCTCCGACTACGACAAGGAGAAGCTCCAGGAACGGCTGGGTAAGCTCGCCGGCGGGGTGGCGGTCATCCGGGTGGGCGCTGCCTCCGAGACCGAGCTGAAGAGCCGGAAGGACGCTTTCGATGACGCGATCAACTCCACCCGCGCCGCGGTGGCGGAGGGGATTGTCCCCGGGGCAGGGCTGGCCTTCCTCCGAGCCCGCGAACTCCTGTCGAAGGAGGAGCCGAAGCTCGAGGGAGACCGGCGCACCGCGGTGCGGATCCTCGGGACGGCGCTGGAGATCATCACCCGGCAGATTGCCCAGAACTCTGGAATGGACCCGGGCGTGGTGGTGGACCGGATGCGCAGCGGGACGGGGAGCTTCGGACTGGATGCCTCCCGAGGAGCGTACGTCGACCTCACCGAGGCCGGGGTCATCGACGCCACCAAGGTGCTCCGGGTCGCGCTGGAGAACGCGGTTTCCACCGCCGGCGTGCTCCTCTTGGCCGAGGGGACCATGACCGAAGTCCGCTCCAAGAAGGACGAGGAGAAGGCGCCGCTCACCGAGTAGCTGCGAGGGGAGCGAGGCGCGGTCCGGGTCTCCCGGCGCCCCCTCCCTGTTCAGCAGTCGCCATCCCGCAGTTCCGGCTCGGGTTGCGGCGTTCTCCGTCAGCCCCGGAGCACTCCGCAGCAAGGGCGTTCCGAGCGCTCCTCGTGGTCGCTCTCGCGGCGGCCGCCGGGCCGGCGTCTCCACGCTCGATGTAGACCCACAGTGCCTGGAGCCCTGCGGGTCCAGGCAGAATCCCGTGCCAGCCCTCGGGCAACTCGGGCGGTGCCCAGCGGAAGAGCCAGGCGGCATCCGCGGGCGAGAGATTGATGCAGCCGTGAGAGACCGCGGTCCCGAAGCGATCGTGCCAGTTGGCTCCATGGAGTGCGGTCTCTTCACCAAAAAAGAGGGAGTGGGGAACCTCTTCCACCAGGTAGGCGGCTCGGCGGCCGCGCATCTCCCCGTGCCGGAGCTTCAGCCAGACCCGGAAGAGCCCGGTCGGCGTTTCCCAGCCCCGCTTCCCGGTGGACACCAGGGTCGCGAAGACGAGGTGGTCACCCTCATACGCGGTGAGCACCTGCTCGAGCGCGTCCACGTGCACCCAGCGTTCCTGTGGGCCGATGCCGGCAGGTCGCGGATGCGCATGCGAAAGGCGAACCGCGTCTCGGGGGAGGGTTCCGCGAGACGTCTGGACCTTGGAGCCGATGGAGATCACCTCGAGCGCCGTGTAGCGCTCCAGCACCACCGTGGCTCCCTTCGGATCGTCTGGCGCGTGCACCCGAACTCGGCGCAGCACCCACGCCAGCTCCGGGGGCGGCTCGGAGACTCCTTCAAGGGCGCTTCCGACAAGGAGCTTCACATCCGCTCGAGCAAGGAAGGTCCCATCCGGGCGTTCCAACCATTCGCTCGGACCGGCCGTGGGAGGCTTGAAGGCGAGGACATGTCCCCGGGCATGGTGACCGACGACTCTGGCCTCGCTTGACGCGCTGGAGTGAACCTCCGCCGAGCGGGCAATGACGCGCCCGTAGAGATAGTCGAAGGGCTCCCCGGTGCCCTCCGGGGGGGCCGCCGCCAAATATCGGCTGCGCACCGCCCCGAAGGGGTGAAGCAGAGTCCAGCCCTCGGGTGCCCCGCTCTCCTCGGCCACCTGCACCCGCTCTCCCCGCTCCAGCAGCCCGATGACCGGGCTGGTCGCACTCGGCGACTGCCGAATGTAGGCACGCTCCACGTCGAGCCAGGCCTCCGATGCCTCTGCGGCAACAGAGAGAAGCATCAAGACCGCAACCGGGGACCAGACCAAGGCTCTCTCCAAGAGGAGTGGCGTTGGGTCTCCCTGGTGCGAAGGCCGTGCCGCGTCCGGGCTTCATCCAGCGCCGCGTGGCGGGCAAGTCACGCGTTGCTGAAACCCTCCGCTCGAACGCGCAGGCTTTGCGTGAGCCGTCACCACGGATGAACCGGCTCTCTGGCATGGGTGATGCTCTTCAGGGTGGCGAATCGCTAACCGAGAAAGGGACACCGACATGAGAACCGATGCAGACCTGCAGAGGGCAGTGCAAGAGGAGCTCTCGTTCGAGCCGACCATCGTCGCCACCGACATCGGGGTCACGGTCAAGAATGGGATTGTCACCCTCTTCGGGACGGTTCCTGATTACACCAGCAAGTTGGCGGCCGAGAGGGCGGCAGAGCGCGTCGCCGGCGTGCGTGCGCTGGCCAAGGATCTCACTGTAAAGCTGCCCGGAGAGAGTCGGCGCTCGGACTCGGAGATCGCCGAGGCAGCGCTGAAGGCGTTTGCCTGGGACGTGCAGGTCCCAGAAAAGCGTCTCACGTTGGAGGTACAGAACGGGTTCGTGACGCTCAAGGGTGAGGTGAACTGGTATTTCCAGAGGAAGGCGGCCGAGGAGAACGTACGGAAGCTGACCGGTGTCGTCGGGGTCAGCAATCAGATCACGATCAAGCCGAACCTCACCGCAAAGGAGGTCCGGTCGAAGATCGAATCGGCACTTCAGCGGCGGGCAGTCCGTGATGCCCGGCAAATCATCGTCGACGTGGAGGGCCGAACGGTCACCCTACGCGGTGAGGTTCACTCCTGGGCGGAGCGGGAAGACGCAGAGCTCGCTGCCTGGGCGGCGGAAGGAATTTCCGAGGTGCGCGACGAGATCCGGATTCGACCCTGAGCCGCAAGGACTCGGGCTCATGCCCGGCAAGGAGATACCCATGAGGGTCGAACAGCTCATGTCCCATCCGGTACGCACCTGCTCGGCGAGCGACATGCTCGATCGCGCGGCTCGAATCATGTGGGGCACGACGTGGGGTGCATCATCGTCGAGTCGGATGGTCGGGGTAGATGGGATCATCACCGGTCGCGACATCTGCATGGCCGGCCGCTTCGCCGGCAGGGCACTCTGGGAGATCCCGGTTGGCGAGGTGATGTCCCGTCCGGTGGAGACGGTTCACTGGCCGAGATCTGTGACCCGACTGACTCGACGACAGATCTTTCCTGGCAGCGAAGGTGATTCGTCCTCGCGCTTAGCAATCGGCGCCATCACCTTCGCTGCGTCCGTCGCCTTGTTCCAGAAGCGCCTCGGCTAAGCGCCGCGTGAGCCCACCCGCGCAAGTGAGCAGATAGGATCGCGCTCCACGCAAGTCTTGCGCACAGGATTCGCAGACTGCGCCTGGTCTCCAGCACTTGCCGCGCATGCCTGATGCATTCATGTGCGGAGGAAGAAGGTGTCGCCATGACCATGTTCGCATTCCTGAGCTGGATCGTGCTCGGAGCGGTGCTCGGAGCGGTGCTCGCGACAGTCTGGAAGGAACGAGGACTTACCCTGGCCTGGGGGACCGCGATCGGCGGGGTCGGCGGAGTGGTGGGCGGGTTGATCGCTCGGTTCGTCTTCCCGGCCGGGGCGGTCTTCGACGGGTTGGCGCTGGCCGCTGCCCTCGTGGGTGCAGTGGTGGCCATGTTCATCGCCAAGTCCCGCGTGGAGCACACGGACCGGCCAGGCGCCACGGTCTGATCTGAGCAGGCGCCCGGGCGACTGGAACGGGACGCTGACGGTGCTTGGCTTCGAAGGGGTGACGTGTCCTTCCGTCACCCCTTGAGCACGCCCCACGGTCGCAGACGGGCGACCTTGCGTGCGATGCCCGCCCGCGCGACGACGTCCACCACCCGCTCCACGTCCTTGTACGCCAGCGGCGCCTCCTCGGCGAGCTCGGCATTCGAAGGGCAGCGGACCACGATACCCTGCGCTTCGAGCTCCTTGCGCAGGGCGTGGCCTTCCACGCGCCGCTTCGCCGCGTGGCGGCTGAGCGCGCGCCCCGCTCCGTGGCAGCAGCTGCCAAACGAGACCTCGTCCGAGCCGGCCGTCCCCACCAGCACGAAGGTCCGCGTCCCCATGCTCCCGGGAACGAAGACCGGCTGACCCACGCCCTGGTAGCGCGCCGGCAGCTCGGGGTTGCCCGGCCCGAAGGCGCGGGTGGCTCCCTTCCTGTGGACGCAGAGACGCCGGCCGGCGTGCTCCTCGAGCTTGGCGATGTTGTGCGCCACGTCGTAGACGAGCTCCATCCGGGCGTCTCCACAGCCGCCGAGGATCCGCTCGGCGACCGTCCGCGCTCGGTGGCTGAGCACCTGGCGATTGGACCAGGCGAAGTTGGCCGCGGCGCACATCGCCGCGAAGTAGCTCTGCCCTTCCGGAGAGGAGAGCGGCGCGCACGCCAGCTGACGATCCGGCAGCTCGATGCCGAACCGCGCGAGCGAGGCGTCCATCGTGCGCACCGCGTCGGTGCAGACCTGATGCCCGAGACCTCGGGAGCCGGTGTGGATGAGGATCGTCATCTGGCCCGCGAAGAGGCCGAGGGCCGCGGCCGCTTTGTCGTCGAACACCGTCTCCACCTCCTCGACCTCGAGGAAGTGGTTGCCGCCTCCCAGGGTTCCCAGCTGGTCACGCCCGCGCTCCCTGGCCCGGGCAGAGACGGCGGAAGGATCTGCAGCGGCCAGCCGGCCTCCGGATTCGATCCGCTCCAGGTCCTCCCGCGTCCCCAGGCCGAGCGAGCCGACGACGTACGGACAACCGTCGCTGAGGACCCGATCGAGCTCCTGGTCCGACAGGGAGAGCCGTCCATGCCGGCCGTAGCCAGTGGGAATGCTCCTGCTCAGCTCGTGGACGAACGTCTCCAGCCGGGCGCCGATCTGCGCCCGGGTCAGCCGGGAGGCCAGGAGACGGACGCCGCAGTTGATGTCGAAGCCGATGCCTCCAGGAGAGATGACCCCATCGGGGATCAAGGTGGCCGCGACGCCTCCGACCGGGAAGCCGTACCCCTCGTGCATGTCCGGCATGCCGACCGCTCGGCCCCAGGTCCCGGGCAAGGTGGTGACGTTGATGAGCTGGTGCAGGCTCTGGTCGCGCGCGATCTGGGTCATCAGCTCCCGGTCGGCGATGATCCGCGCCGGAACGTGCATCCCCGGAGCGGCCCCCTTGGGGATCTCGAAGACCACCTCGGAGATCTGAACGGGGAGCGGATCCATCGGTCGTTCCTCACACGTCGAGCACGACGCTCGCCTGCCAGGTGCCGCCGCGGTTCTCCACGAAGAGGCCGTGGAGCGTCGCGGCCTTCACCTGAGTCCGGAGCCCCTCGGGAGACACGCCGGCGACCGCCGCCTGCATCTCGTCTTTGCCGACCCGCTCCACGCGAAAGCGGGTGAAGACCTGCTTCGAGGTTTCCGAGAGGAAGATGAGCTCGTTGAGCCACTCCACCAGGAGCGCCGCTCGATCTCGCGCCCGCACCGAGAGCCGCTGCTCGGCCCCCGGGGTGGTCGTGGCCGGGAGCTCTCCCAGCATGATCTCCGCCAGAGCCCGTCCGGCCTCGACGAAGAGCTCCTCGAGGGACGACGCGCTCAGCACCAGCCGGACCTCGCCGGTGTGCTCCTCGAAGCGATGGTCCGCGGCCATGGGCTCAGCCCCACCGGAAGGTCGCGTAGAGGAGCACCAGCGGCCCGGTGAAGAGCACCGAGTCCACCCGGTCGAGCACTCCTCCATGCCCCGGGATGAGATGGCCGGAGGTCTTCACGCCCCGCGCGCGCTTGAGCAGTGACTTGCTCAGGTCTCCCAGTGGACCGAACACGGAGGTGAGGATGGCCACGACCGCGGCGTCCTTCCAGGAGAGTTGCACCAGGCGGGCAAGACACGCGGCCTCGGCGACGGCCAGCGCCCCGACGAAACCGCACCACCAGCCTTCCCAGGTCTTGCCAGGGCTGACCCGCGGTGCGAGGTGGTGCCGCCCGAAGCGGCGCCCTCCGAAATAGGCAGCGGCATCGTTGGTCGCCGCTGCCGCCAGCAGGCAGAGCACCCACCCCCGCCCTTGCTCCAGCTCGCGCAGTGCAGGCAGCGCCAGCAGAGACCCACCGCAGAACACCGTCCCCGAGACCAGGGCCGATGCTCTCTGCGCGCCCTGGGCCGCATCGCCGCGCAGGACGTTCCAGGACCAGCTCAGGATCGAGATGCCCAGGACCAGCGCCGCGGCGATGCCCCAGCGTGGAGCAGAGGAGGGGAGCACCGGGAGGGCGGCGCTGGCGATGACGGCGAGCCACGCGTCGGGCCCGAGCCGTCCAAGCGCGAGCCGGAAGAACTCGAAGGACGCCAGAGCGGCGACAATCGCCACGCCGATTGCGAAGGGAAGACCTCCCAGCCAGACCAGCCCGATGACCGGAGGGATCAGGACCGCGGCGGCCAGAAGTCTCCGTCCGAGCTCGCGGTCTCGCGGCGCGGTCTCCACGCTCGCTTCCGTCTCCGATGTCAGTCCCCGAGAGACCACGGTTCCGTCGTGGGTCCGGTCCTCGGCACCCACGCCCCGTCGCTCTTGACGTAGGAACGCTTCACCGCCGCCCAGGCGATGCGGTGCGACATCGCGTCCTCGCCCCACCGCTCCCAGGCGTGGTTGAACGCGGCCCGGTAGATGTCCTGAGCATGCTCCGGGAGATGAGCTCGGACCCCGGCCGGGAGATCTTCGTTGCTGGCATAGGGCATCGGCGCGCCTCCGTGCCGGAGCAAACGTGCATCGCGCGAGCCATGCCGATGGCTGGAGACTCCTGCTTCGGCAGCCCGCGTCCGAGGTGAGCGCATTTCTTGCGCGCATTCCATGCTCCGGCGTTTCCAGCCCCAGCTGGTCTGACCGAGTCTCTCGCTCTCTCCGTGCACGTGAGCGACAAGCGGAATTGCTGCGATGGCTGTGCCAGAGCTGTCGGATCCATGGCCACGCAATGAAGGACAGGTCATGCGACGGAGCGGGAGGGCAATGGTGCCTCCGGCTTCCTGATTGCTCATTTGCAACCTCGTCACCGAGCGCGGTCCTCGTCGCAAGCGGCACGGCCAGTGCAGCCCCTCTTCATGCGTCCTCGCGAGCGCAACGCCTGAACAAGGAGAAGGCCATGCGTCCATTCTTCGAAGGAACCCGGCCCGGGCGCGTCGTCGGTGCTGGCACCGCCGAGTTCGAGCTGCCCGTCCTGTATTTCCGCGATGACTCGTTTGGTGCCCTGTTCACCGCCGACCTCGCGCGGCTCCGGGCGGCGATGCCGAGCCAGAAGCTGTACCCCGTGCCACATTCCACGCCGGGTCGCGGGCTGGTCTACATCGGCTGCTACGACTACCTCGACACGAGCGTCGGTCCCTACGGGGAGGTGGCGGTGGCCGTCCCGGCGGTGTACGGGCGGCGTCCTCCGCCGCTGCTTCCCTCGGTGTTCGAGGGCCGGTGGCCAGGCTTCGGAGCCGTGATCCTGCATTTGCCGGTGACCACCCGCCTGACGCGAGACGGCGGGCGTGCCTACTGGGGCTACGCCAAGTTCGTCGCCGACATGCGGTTCCAGAGCAACCCCGAGTTCCAGGAGTGCCGTCTGGATGAGGGCGGAAAGCACATCCTCACGCTTCGGGTGGTGAAGCGCGGGCCCCCGCTGCCGGACAGACGCCCGCTCATCACCTACTCGGTGAAGGACGGGGCGCTTCTCCGGACCACGATCCCCCAGTCAACCATCGTCCGCACGGCGCTCGGTACCGGTGGGTCGTCCTTGCAGCTCGGTGACTCCCATCCGGTCGCGTCCTCGATCCACGAGCTGGGGATCGATCCCCGTCCAGTGATGACCCGCTCCTACCTCGACCGGAGCGCGATTCTTCCGGAGGGGGAGGTCGTGGAGCAGAGCGTCCGGCCCCTGGAGGGTTACCTGGGCGCGGAGAGGGAGGAGGGCGAGTTGCTGACCACGCACTTGCCCACGGCGGTTCCTCCGCCCAGCGCGCCCGAGATGCGCGCGGGAGCGAGCGACTGATTGGGGGTGCCGCGCAATGCTCCGCGTGCGTCACGCCTGGCGAGCAGCACACCAGGAGCACAACGATCCGTGACGGCTCAGTCTTGGGAGGGAGGAAGCCGACGCAAGTTCAGCTTCTTCATCTTGCTCTGCAGGGTGGACGGCTTCAGCCCGAGGACCTCCGCCGCACCGCCCGGCCCGTAGATCCGCCCCCGCGTCGCCTGGAGCACGCGGGTGATGTGCTGGCGGGTGGCCTCCGCCAGGGTGGGCAAGTCGCCGTCCCGCGGCCGGCCCTCGCGGCGCCTCCGTCCCGGCAGGTCGATGACCTCGGGGCCGAGCTCCTCACCCGCGGCAAGGATCAGCGCGCGCTCGAGGACGTTGGCCAGCTCGCGCACGTTCCCCGGCCAGTCATGGGCCTCGAGCCGCGCCAGCGCCTCGGGGGTGAGCCGCCGCACCGTCTTCCCGGTGCGCCGGGCCAGACCCTCGAGCAATCCCTCGGCGAGCGGCGCCACGTCCTCGCGGCGCTCGCGCAAGGGCGGCAGCTCCAGTGGAAACACGTCGAGCAGGTAGAAGAGGTCCTCGCGGAACCGCCCGGCTGCCACCGCGGCCTCGAGGTCGGCATGGGTCGCGGCCAGCACGCGCACGTCCACCCGGACGGCGCGGTCGCTCCCCACCGGCTCGAACTCGCCGTCCTGCAGCACCCGGAGCAGCCGGGTCTGGAGGGCCGGGGGCAGCTCCGAGACCTCGTCGAGGAACAGCGTGCCGCCATTGGCCACCACCAGCCGTCCAGGACGGGCGCGGCCGGCGCCGGCGAACGCTCCCTCCACGTGGCCGAACAGCTCGAGCTCCAGCGCGCCCTCCGGGACCGGGGCGCAGCTCAGGGAGACGAAGGGGTGGTCGGCCCGGGCCGACCAGGCGTGGATGGCGCGGGCCAGGCGCTCCTTGCCGCTCCCCGGCTCGCCGCGGATGAGCACCGGGGTCTGCGCCCGGGCCACCTGGCGCGCGCGGCGCAGCAGAGCGTGCATCGCAGGGCTGCGCAGCCTGGCATCCAGCTCCCGTCGGCCGCCGAGCTCCTCCTCGAGCAGCTTGGCGTGGGCGTGGTCCTGCTGGTGGAGCCGCTCCAGGGTGACCGTCTTGCCCGCCCCCTGGATGGCCATCGCCAGGAGCTGCGCGTAGACCTCGACCAGGTTGACCACCGGCGGCGGGTAGACCTCGCACACGCTGCGGTCCAGGGTGAGCACGCCCAGCGTCTGATCTCCGGCCACGAGGGGAGCCACCAGGCAGGCGTGTCCCGGCGGAAGGTCCAGCACGTGGTCGAACGGGTCTCCATCGCCGTGGCGATGGTCTGCCTCGAGAAACGTGCGCGCCCGTCTCGTCTCCAGCGCCTCGCGGATCGAAGGGAACTCCTCGAGCTGGAGCGCGTGGTGGCGGACGCGATCGTCGGCGAGGGGACCACGGGCGGCCCGCACCACCAGCCGGCCCTGCTCGAGCACGAACACCGTTGCCAGATCGTACGGTGCCACACGGGCCAGCCAGTCGAGGCCGCGGCGGAGCACCTCGTCCACGGCCTGCTCGGAGCCCACCAGCGTGGCCAGCTCCTGGAGGTCGCGGGCGAGATCCACCGGCTGAAGGGAAGCGGCCGCGGTCATGGGCCGACTCTAACCGGTCGACCACCGATGTGCCGGTGAATTCGCCCCTCTGCCGCCGCCGTCGGTACCGATATTACGGTGGTCATGGGCCTTAGTAAAGTGGGCAAGTAGATGATTTGCTTGCGTTTTGACATCACGCACCGCATCAAGATGGGGTTGGCTGGCGCCAGCCGGCTTCCAGGCCATCGAACAACCGAAAGACCACGAAGGAGCACAAGGACAATGCTGACCGTTGGAGACAAGTTTCCCGAGTACAACCTCAAGGCGGTGGTGAGCCTGGAGAAGGGGAAGGAGTTCAAGGACATCACCCACAAGGACTCCCCGGGCAAGTGGAAGGTCGTCTTCTTCTGGCCGATGGACTTCACGTTCATCTGTCCGACGGAGATCGCCGAGTTCGGAAAGCAGAACGGCCAGTTCCTCGAGCGCGACGCTCAGGTCCTCGGCGCGAGCACCGACACCCACTTCGTCCACCTCGCCTGGCGGAAGGACCATCCGGATCTCCGGAACCTCCCCTTCCCGATGCTGGCGGACACCAGGCGCGAGCTGTCGACCCAGCTGGGCATCCTCCACAAGACCGACGGCGTGCCGCTCCGGGCGACCTTCATCGTCGATCCCGAGGGCATCATCCGCTGGGCGAGCGTGAACGACCTCAGCGTGGGCCGGAGCGTCCCCGAGGTGCTCCGCGTGCTCGACGGCCTGCAGACCGACGAGCTCTGCCCCTGCAACTGGAAGCAGGGCGACGAGACCCTCAGCCAGAAGCTGAAGAAGGCCAGCTGATGAATGCGCTGGAGTCCCTCCGCAACGCCATCCCCGACGCGGCGAAGGATCTCCGGCTGAACCTGGGCGGCGTCCTGCAGCCGGGGACGCTGACCAAGGAGCAGATCTGGGGCACGGCGGTGGCCTGCGCCATCGCCAGCCGGAATCCGCAGCTGCGCCAGGCCACGCTGGAGGATGCGCTGACCCACGTCTCCGCCGAGGTGGTGGAGGACGGGAAGGCCGCCGCGGCGCTGATGGGGATGAACAACGTGTACTACCGCTTCCGGCACATGGTGGGCCGGGACGAGTACGCCCAGAAGCCTGCCCGGCTGCGGATGCAGCGGCTGGCGCAGGTGGCCACCAACAAGACCGACTTCGAGCTCTTCTGCCTCGCGGTGAGCGCGATCAACGGCTGCGAGAGCTGCATCCGCTCGCACGAGCGGGTGGTCCTCGAGGGCGGGTTGACCGAGGACCACGTCAACGACGCGGTCCGCATCGCCGCCACCTTCCACGGGGCGGCGGTCGCGCTGGAGATGTGACGCGGAAACGGGGCGCGGCATGCGAGGCTGTCCCGGATGCCTGCCCGGGACTCGATGCGATCCATGCGGCCCGTCCTCGCCCTGCTCGTCCTCGCCCTGGTGGGCGGCGCCCTGGCCCGGTATGTCGCGGGCGTGGGCGCCGGAGCACGCAGCACTGCCGCGGTGGTGGTCACCTTCGGTGACTCGCTGACCGAGGGCTCCGGGTTCACCCATCCCTGGCCGGAGGTGCTCGCCCGGCGGCTACGGGCCCGCGGTGGCCAGCGCCCGGTCACGGTGGTCAACGCCGGGATCGGTGGCAACCGTCTCCTCCGCGACGGCTACGGCGAGAGCGGGCTCGCCCGGTTCGAGCGCGACGTCCTGGCCCGCCCGGGCGTGCGCTGGGTCACGGTTCTCGCCGGCATCAACGACCTCGGCTTTCCTGGCGGCGTCGAGCCGGACGCCCCCCGGGTGACCGCGGAGGAGCTCATCGCTGCCCATCGCCAGCTCATCGCCCGTGCCCACGCGGTCGGGGTGAAGGTCTACGTCGGCACGCTTCTTCCGTTCGAGGGTACCGACAGCCCGGGGTTTTTCGCTCCGGACAAGGAGCGAGCACGGCAGGCGGTGAACGCCTGGATCCGGACCTCCGGCGAGCCCGACGCGGTCATCGACTTCGAGGCCATCACCCGGGACCCGGACCATCCGACGCGGCTCCGCCCCGCCCACGACAGCGGCGACCACCTGCACCCCAACGCCGCCGGGCACCGCGCGATGGGCGAGGCCGTCGATCTCGGTCTGTTCAGGGACGAGTGACGGATGGCGCCAGGCCCTGGGTCCCCGCTCACGGTTTCCGTCCGCTCCCCGGGAAGAAGAGCTCGACCCGCGTGCCCTGACCCGCGCGGCTGTGGAGGTGGACGGTCCCGTGATGGGCCTCGACCGCCTGGCGCACGAACGCCAGGCCCAGCCCGGTCCCTCCGGGCTTGGTCGTGAAGTGCTCCTCGAAGGCCCGGTCGAGGACCCGGGCCTCCATGCCGTGCCCGGTATCCTCGATCTGGATGCGCACGCCCGGAGCCGGGGTCTGGACCGCCTCGTTCCGGATGGTGAGCGTGCCGCCTCCGGGCATCGCCTCGATCGCGTTCCGGACGAGGTTGTGCACGATGACCGAGAAGACCTCCTCGTCCAGCAGGGCCTCGAACGGGCCGGCGCCGAGCAGGGTCCGCAGCTCGATCTGCTGTCTCGCGAGATGGTCGGCTGGCAGCTCCCGCTCGAGGAGCGCGCGGGTGTCGACCAGCCTCGGCTCGAGCTTCATCCCCCCCAGCCGTCGGTAGCGACCGATCACCGCCTTCATTCGCTGCACTTGAAGCCCCAGCCGCTCGAGCTGCTGGCTGTGGCGCTCGAGGACCACCGCTCCCGGAGCCAGGTCGTGGCGGAGGAGGTCCACCGTGCCGTCCAGCGCTGCCAGCGGATTCAGGAGGTCGTGCGCGAGCTGATCCGACATCCGCCCCAGGGTGACGAGCGGGACGAGCTGCCGGGCCGCGCGCTGCCCCCTGCGCCAGAGCGGGAGAGCGAGGCCCAGGATCAAGGTGATGGCGGCGAGCGAGGCGAAGAGCTGTACCGCCGGACGGGGCGGGAGCGCGCGGAAGGCGGAGACGAGCACCGCGGTCGCCACCAGCGCGAGAACGATCGCGACCAGGGTTCGCTGGGTGGGCGGGGCCTCGTCCAGCAGGCGGAGCCGGAGCGCCACCACCAGCAGCACGCCATTCCCGGCGAGCATCCCCAGCGTCGCCAGGCGCGGCATCGTTGCGCCCGCCCCGGCGAGCAGACCGGTGAGACCTCCCGCGCAGGCCACGCCGAGTCCGGCGGTGAGCATGAGCGTCCGGTCCCGTTCCACGCCGCGCGGCAGGCGCCGCAGGTAGGTGAGGAGCAGCCCGAGGAGGGCGGCGATGGCCGGCACGAGGAGGACCAGGAAGGTCGCCGACCACCACGGACCGAGCACCAGGATGCGCACCGGCTGGAGGAAGAAGGCCAGGACGCCCAGGGAGGAGAGCAGGCCGGAGCCGGCGTAGGCCACGCGCAGCCAGCGACGGAGCCTCCTCCGCTGGCCGACGAAGGTGACCACGAACGCCAGCGCCAGGGCAGCCGTCCAGGGAGAGGCGCTGGCACCGAGCCAGTGCCAGGTGAGCTGGCCCGAGACCGAGTACGCGAACTCGGCGAACGTCCAGGTGCCGAGGCCGAGGCTGAGCACCCCGGCGAGCGTGGCAAGCCGATCCGGATCGCGCCGGGTCAGCGCCACGCCGGCGGCCAGGAACTCGCCGGTGCACGCCACGAGGGCGATCCACTGGTCGGCCGTCCAGGCAGGAATAGGCATGCGCCGTCCGAGGCCCCGAAACCCGAAAAGCCGGACACCCGTCTCGAGGTCCGGCGGAGCATCTCACTCCGGCGACGTTCCCGCCGCGGCCGTCACAGCCGGGAGTTGTCGCTCCCCCCTCGGGGCCCGGCCGGGCCCGGGTGCTCAGCGCTTGCGGAAGCCGACGGCGAGGAACCGACAACCCTCGGCGCCGGCGCGTCCCCAGTGTGCCTCGCCGAGCCGCACCCCATGGGCATCCCCGGGGAGGAGCGTGGCGGTGACCTCGCGACCATCCCCCAGCACCGTGGTCATCCTCAGTTGCCCCTCGAGCACGTAGTAGACCTCCTCGGTCGCCGCGTGCCGGTGAAGCCCGATGGCCGCACCGGGCTCGAGCCGGGCGTCGATCATCAGCTCCAGGCCGCCGTGGAACAGGCCCTCCTCGAGCCCAGCCTCCTCCGAGAACACCCAGGTGGCGTGGTCTCTGCCGTGCCCCCGCCGCTCCTCACCCTCGGGGAAAGCGCGGTTCTCGTGCACCGCGTTGTACACCACGCGGGCCATCGCTCCGGAGCGCTTGTTGATCGCCGGCCCGAGCGGCTCGGCGTAGACCCGGGCGCCCGGGACGTGGAACTGCTCGCCGGTGGGGATCTCCGGCGGCGGGGGGCGGCGGGCCATCGAGGCTCCAGCTTAGCCGGGGCGGGTCAAGGCAGCAGTTCGTCGGTGTATACGCCGGCGATCCCCTCGGCCCCCAGGGCCGCCGCTTCGGCGGGATCGTTGATGGTGTGGGTGAGGAGCGGGACTTGTCCGCACAACGCGGCGCAGGCTTCCATCACCTCGGCCCGGGTGACGGTCAGGGCAAGCAGCGAGGCGCGGCCGGCGAACCGGCGCAGAATCCACCAGGGGTAGCCGCTCCGATAGGTGGTGAAGATGGGCGCGGCAAATCCGCCTGCCCGTGCCGGCCCGTACTCGTCGAGCCGGTAGATCTGAGGATGGATATGCTCTCGCAGCGGCTGCGGAGCCGCTCCGAGCCGCCGGAGGAGGATGGCGTTCTCTCCCTTGGTGTCGGTGATCAGCCGGGCGTCGCCGTGACGACCGAACCAGACCAGCACCTGGTCGAGGGTCGGCACGCGGAAGGGCGTGTCCGCCGGCTGGCCTCGCGGGAGGCCGCGGCCGATCGCGTCCAGGGGGACGCCCGCGACTTGGTGGGCCTGCTGCCAGTCGTGGACCGCCCACCACTCGCCGTCGGAGTCCGGGAGGAAGTCCATCTCGAACCAGCGAACGCCGCGGGCGTAGTTCTGATCTAGCGCCTCCAGGGCATTGGTGTAGCGCAGAGCGCCGAGGGCTCCGCCGGCGTGTGCGATGCGGGCGGGCGCTGCGATGTGCAGTGCCGGGGGTGCGGGGGGGAGCCTGGTGAGCTCCCAGGTGCCCTGGACCATCCACCGCGCGCTCCGCAGGGCCGGCCTCAGCGCCCAGCCGGTCGCGACCACCAGGATGGCGAGGAGAAGCGCGCGCTCAACGCGCCGACGCATCGAGGCAGTCCTCGAGGAACCGGTGCAGCGCCGGGAGTTCGTAGGTGCCGGGCAGCGCCTGCACCGGACGGCCTTCCCGGGTGAGCGGCGCGAGGGCCCCGTCCGCAGCGAGCACGCCGAGGAGCATCGGGACCGCGTGTTCCTCCGCGCCGTCGCCCGAGTCGAACAGGTCCGAGGGATGGTCGCTGTAGAGCGCCACCAGGGTCGTCGCGTCGCGGGGCAACGCCCGGAGGAACGTGCCCAGGGCGGCGTCGGCGTAGCCCACCGAGTGGAGGTACCGTGTCATCACCGGCGCGCTTTCCAATGGCCCGCCGGGGATGACCAGATCGTAGGGCGCGTGGGTGGACAGGGTGATGAGGAAGTGCACCGCCCTCCGCTCCGCCGGGATGCGCGCGGCGACGTAGCGAAAGAGGTCGCCGTCGGCCCGTCCCCAGCGAGAGAACTCCGTCTCGGGAATGGATTCGGAGGTATGGAAGTCCGCCCCGAGTGAGGAGAAGAAGGGTCCCCGGTTCCAGAAGTTGGGGTCGTTGCCGTGGTAGGCGTGGAAGGCGAAGCCCCGCGCGGCAGCGTGCACCGGCAGGGTCTCCGAGCGGTGGTCCCAGCCGACCCGGTAGACCGGGGCGCCGGAGAGTGGACGCAGCCCGGTGAGGAGCTGGAAGTCGGCGCTCGAGCTCCCGGACACCGACGTGCGCTGGGAGTTGAGCCGACCGCGGGTGGTCGTCTCCCACAGCCGGAGGAGCACCGGAGCGACCTCTGGCCGGAGGGCCTCCACGTCCAGGCTCTCCATCTGGATGATGAGCAGCCGGTCGACGACCACGGGGTCCAGCGGGATCGCCGCGGCAGCGTTCTCCGCCGCGTCCCGGCGCAGCTCGGCGAGCACGGCTGCCCTGTTGCCTCCGCGCAGCAGCTCCAGCCCGTCGAGCGTGGCCGCGGTCTCCAGGCCGTGGGTCCGGACCAGGTCGCGATACTCGGAGAAGCGGAGCATGTCCCGGGTCTGGTAACGGAGGAACGACCGGCCCTGGAGCAGGGCGAAGAGCCCGGCGGCGGCCAGCGTCGCCAGGCGCAGGTCACGCCCTCGAGGCGAGGGCCCGCGGGCCAGCCAGCCGAGGGCGAACACCGCCGCCGCAATGCCCCAGGGGACCTCGTGCCAGCCCGGCAGCGGGACCTCGGAGATCTCCTCGAGGTTCATGAAGAGCGCCCCGGGGCGCGGAGGGAGATGGAAGTGCGAGCCGTGCCAGGCCACGACGGTCCAGGTGAGGCCGTACAGCCCCCAGACCACCAGGAAGCTCCGTCCGCGGAGCGCCTCGCGGGCGACCGAGACGATCAGCATCGCGCTGCTGAAGCCCATCGCCAGGGGCACCACCCAGGAGCCGGCACCGTGCCCGAGCACCGGTTGGAGGTGAAACACCAGCACCAGGCAGGGCAGCAGCGCGAGCGTCGAGCGGAGGACGACCTCCCGCCACCACTCCGGTCGGGCGGCGGTGACGAGGGAGAGCATCGTCGAAGCCTGGGCAGCGGGGCCCGGCTCCCCTTGACCGGCGAGGTGATGGGCAGGACGGATGGGGTCTTCCTCCGGCGAGAGGCGGGACACTAGTGGGAAGCCCGGAGGAGGCCAACGCGCCTCCCCCCGGGTCGGGCCGTCACCACGCCGACCGCGCGGGAGCCCTGGTGCGCGGGGCGGCCGGCGGTGTTTCATCCCCCGCTGCGGGCTCCTCCCGCCAGGAGACGACATGGGAATTCTCCGCCGGCTCCTTCGGGGCCGCGGCAGCTCGCCCGGGTCCGGTCCGGCTGCTCAGTTCACCGGGGCCGAGGCGGTCGCCAGGTGGCGGTACCTGCTCGCCACCACGCCTCCGGAGGCGCTGTCGGCTGCCCACGCCGATGGGCTGGCTGCGGTCGGGGACAATCCCCGGGCCGAGGTGCTGCAGCGGCTGCGCGCGGCGCTCTCGGTGCTCGAGCCAGGGGAGGTCGTCCCTGCCGACCCGGCGGTGCTGATGCGCGCGGCGACACGCGCTGAACGACGTGTTCCCGGGTTCCTCGAACGCGCGCTGGCCACCGATGCGCGGGGGCGGCAGCTGCTCGCCGGGCTCGCCGCAGCGGTGGTGGGCAGTTCCGCCGGGGCGCCCTTCCTCCGCGGCTACGAGCCCGGGCTCGGCGGCGAAGCGCTCGCCGACCGGCGGGCGCCCGACTTCGACGTCGAGACTCCGGACCCGTCCGGACAGGGGACGGCGCACGACGACCTGCACGACGACCTGGACGACGAGGACTGAGACGGTCGGCCGGTTAGGGTGCCGTCGACTCGGCGGGGCGCACCTCGGACACGGCCGGCCGGTACGGGCGGAGGATGGCATCCCCCACCGGCGCTCCGGCGCGCGTCTCGATCCGGAAACGGTGGGGCTCTCCTCTCCAGAGGAGGTTGTGGAGCCCGCCGATGAAACGAAATCCCTCCGAGGCCAGGTCGATGTCCACCCGCCCCGTACGCCAGGACACGCGTCGCGTTCCGCGGACCGGGGAGGTCAGACCATCGAGCGATACCTCGCCCTCGGTCTCCATCGCGCCCGACTCGAGCAGCCGGCGCGCGCTGGCTGCGGTGTGCCGCAACACCAGCTCGATCGGCCGATCCAGCGCCTCGCCATCGCGGCGCCAGGTGCCCTGCAGGGTCTCGGTGAAATCCACCGCCCCCTTCGCGGAGAGCCGTCGGGCCCAGTCCGGCAGGAGCATCAGCGCCTCGGCGCGCGACGATGTCATCACGACAGGAACCTCCCCTTGGGCACAGCAGGGGAGAGCAGACCACTTCGGGGGCGTGGGTTGTCAACGGACGTACCCCCAGTGAACCACTCCTGCAGTGCGGCGTGCGGCAGGGACGCGCGGAATGTCAGTGAGTCCCAAGTGTTGCGGGGCCCGAGGCGAGGAACTTAGAGTCCGCCGCCCGCACAAGCCCAGGAGCGACTTCTGAACATCGACATCCGTGCCCTGACCGAGCGGGTCCGGGAAGAGAGCGCGTTCGTGGACCTGCTCTCCGCCGAGGCTGGGAAGGTGATCGTGGGTCAACGTCAGATGGTGGAGCGGGTGCTGATCGGCCTGCTCTCCAACGGGCACGTGCTGCTCGAGGGCGTGCCGGGCCTGGCCAAGACGCTCACCGTCCGTACCTTCGCCGACGGGATCAGCGCCCGCTTCCAGCGCATCCAGTTCACGCCGGATCTGCTGCCCGCCGACCTGGTGGGGACGATGATCTACAACCAGCAGTCCGGCGAGTTCACCGTCCGCCACGGGCCGATCTTCGCCAACGTCATCCTCGCCGACGAGATCAACCGCGCCCCGGCCAAGGTGCAGTCCGCGCTGCTCGAGGCGATGCAGGAGCGACAGGTCACCATCGGCGAGCACAGCTACGCGCTGCCCAGCCCTTTCATCGTGCTCGCCACCCAGAACCCCATCGAGCAGGAGGGCACCTACCCCCTGCCCGAGGCCCAGGTGGACCGCTTCATGCTCAAGGTGGTGGTGAGCTACCCGACCCGCGAGGAGGAGCGGGTGATCATGGACCGGATGTCCGGAGTGGAGCCCCCGCGGGCGACGCCGGTGGTGACGCCGGAGCAGATCGCCGCAGCCCGCGAGGTCGTCCACCAGATCTACGTCGACGACAAGGTGAAGGACTACATCCTGGACATCGTCTGGGCCACCCGCGAGCCGGGGCGCTTCGGCCTGTCCGACCTCGCCGACGCCATCGACTTCGGGGCGAGCCCCCGGGCCACCCTGTTCCTCTCCCTGGCCGCGCGGGCGCACGCCTTCCTCCGCCACCGCGGCTTCGTCACCCCCGAGGACGTGAAGGCGGTGGGCATGGACGTGCTGCGGCACCGGGTGACCTTGACCTACGAGGCCGAGGCCGAGGAGCTGACGCCGGAGCAGGTGGTGCAGCGGGTCTTCGACAAGGTCGAGGTCCCGTAGAGCAGCCGAGTGCCTCGACCCGGCTGTAGTGAGCACAGCGAGATGGCAGAGACCGAAGCGAGACGGCGCACACGAGGCATGAGCAGCGGAGGCGTGCCTCGTGGCAGTGAGCCTGGACGCGCCGCGCCCCTGCGCGGCCCCGCGAGCCTCCCCCTGGTGCCGGGGACGTCGAGCAGCGCAGAGCCGAGTCTGCGCGTCGAAGCGAGAGGATCGGCCATCGCCGCGGTCAGTACGGCCGGGTCGAGGCACTAGATGCTTCCCCGGGAGCTCATCCGGCGGATCCGCCGCCTGGAGATCGCCACCCGCCAGGTCGTCTCCGCGCTCCTGGCCGGCCAGTACCACTCCGTCTTCAAGGGGCGGGGGATGGCGTTCAGCGAGGTGAGGCCCTACCAGCCGGGCGACGACATCCGATCGATCGACTGGAACGTGACCGCGCGCACCAGCGCCCCGCACGTGAAGGTCTTCACCGAGGAGCGCGAGCTCACCGTGGTCCTCCTGGTCGACGTGTCGGCCTCGGAGGAGTTCGGCTCGCGGGGGACGCGCAAGTCGGAGATGGCGGCCGAGGTCGCGGCCCAGATCGCCTTCTCGGCCATCGCCAACAACGACCGGGTGGGCCTGCTGCTCTTCAGCGACCGGGTGGAGAAGGTGATTCCCCCGCGCAAGGGCAGAAAGCACGTGCTGCGGCTGGTGAGCGACATCCTCTCCTTCCGGCCCGAGGGGAAGGGGACCGACCTGTCGCTGGCCCTGGGCTGGCTGTCGCGGGTGACGAAACGGCGGACGGTGCTCTTCGTCGTCTCCGACTTCCTGCTCGAGGGCGTAGAGGCCCCGCTGCGCACCGCGCGGATGAAGCACGACGTGGTCCCGGTGGTGTTGCGCGACCCGATGGAGGAGGCCTTCCCCGCGCTGGGGCTGGTGGAGGTGGAGGACCCCGAGACGGGCGAGCGCGCGCTGGTGGACAGCGCCTCTCCCGCAGTCCAGAGGGCGTTCCAGGCGGCGGTGGCCCACGCCCGGGCCGAGCGCACCCGGGTGTTCCGCAAGCTCGAGCTGGACTCGGTGGAGCTCCGCGCCGGCGAGGACCACGGGGAGGCGCTGGTCCGCTTCTTCCGCGCCCGGGCCCGGAGGCTGGCGGCGTGAGCGCGGGGCGACGTTCCGGGGCACGCCATCCGGGCGCGAGCGCTCCGGCCCCGGCCGCTCTGCGCGGGGCGATGGGCCTCGGCGCGCTGCTCCTCCTCGCCGCTCCGCTGCCGCTGCTGGCACAGCCGGCGCCGGGCGCTCCCGTCGCCGGGGCGCAGGACGCCGGCCCGGAGCGCACGGTGCAGCCGCTCTCGGTGGACCGCCAGGTCATCCCCGAGACGGTGCGGCTGGGCGAGCCGTTCGTCTACCGGCTCACCGTTCACCATCCACCCGGGCAGCGCTGGGAATTGCGGACCCCGCGCGACCTCGGCGGCTACGAGGTCCTGGAGCAGAGCCGCACGCGCTCCGACGCCAAGACCGAGAGCACCACCACCTACTTGCTGAAGATGGCGCTCTTCGAGCTCGGCAGCCACGTGCTCCCCACCCTGACCTTCGACGTGGTGGACGCCTCGGGCGCCGGGGTCGCCCGTATCGACGGCCCGGACATCGAGGGGAAGAGCAGCCTTCCCAAGGACGCCGACCAGCTCGGCGCGAAGCTGGAGGACATCAAGCCCAACGAGGACGTGCCGGTCCGCAGTCTGCGACTGCTGTGGTGGCTCGCCGGCGCAGCGGCGCTCGCCGCCCTCCTCTGGTTTGCCCGCCGCGCCTGGCTCTCCCGGCCGAGGCGGGCCGCTCCCGCCGCGCCGCTGCTCCCGCTGGAGGAGCGGACGCTGCAGGCGCTGGGCGCGCTGGAGGCGGAGGGGCTTCCCCAGCGCGGGCTGCAGCGGGAGTTCCACTTCCGGCTCAACGCGCTGGTCCGTGCCTACCTCGGCGAACGCTTCGCCTTCGACGCGCTGGAGTGCACCAGCGGCGAGCTGCTCCGTGAGGTGGAGCGGCGCGGGCTGCCCGGCGTGGACCCGGATGGGCTCCGGCGCTTCGTGGATCAGTGCGACGTCGCCCGGTACGCGCGGGGGGAGGTCCCGGTCCCGGCCTGCGCCGGCGCGCTGGCGTTCGCCCGGGCGCTGGTCGAGGCCACCCGCCTGCGGCCCCCGCCCACGGCTCCCGGCCCGCCGCCAGCGCCGGAGGTCGCGCCGGCGTGACGGCGTTCACCTGGAAGAGCCCGGAGGCGTTCTGGCTCCTGCTGCTGGTGCCGCTGGTGGGCGCCTGCTCGGTGTGGGCCGCCCGGCAGCGTCTGGCGGCGCTGCGCTACCCGGTCGCCCGGGCCCTGGCCGCGGGAGGCCCGGGGTTCCGGGGCATCCTCCGCCAGGGCCTCCCGCTCCTCCGGATGGCGGCGGTCGCCCTGGCCGTGGTCGCGCTGGCCAGACCGCAGTCGGTGGGGGCCCGGGTGAGGGACCTCTCGGTGGAGGGCATCGACATCATGATCGCCCTCGACCTCTCCACCTCGATGGAGGCCGCCGACTTCCGGCCGAACAACCGGATCTTCGTGGCCAAGGAGACCTTGAACGAGGTCCTCTCCAGGCGGGTGAACGACCGCATCGGCCTGGTGGTCTTCGCCGGCGCGGCTTACACCCAGGCGCCGCTCACCCTCGACTACGGCGTGCTCCGCGAGGTGGTGAAGCAGCTCCGGACCCGGGTCCTCGAGGACGGAACGGCGATCGGCGACGCGCTGGCGGTCTCGCTCAACCGCCTCCGCGACTCGGATGCGAAGAGCAAGGTGGTGATTCTCATCACCGACGGCGACAACAACGCCGGGCGCATCTCTCCGCTCGACGCCGCGGGGATGGCCAGGGCGCTGCACATCCCGGTGTTCACCATCCTGGTGGGCAAGGGCGGAAAGGTGCCCTTCCCCGACGGCACCGACCTGTTCGGGAACACCAGCTACCGGGAGCTGGAGATCGCCATCAACCCCAGGCTGCTCCAGCAGATCTCCAGAACCACCGGCGCCGAGTACTACCGGGCGACCGACCGTGAATCGCTCCGCGCTGGCCTGAGCGCCGTCCTCGACCGGCTGGACAAGAGCAAGCTCCTCGAGGGCGGAGCGTCCGCCAACTCCAAGGAGGAGTTCCCCCCCTTCCTGCTCGCCGCCTTCGTCTGCGCGGGGCTGGAGCTGCTGCTGCGTTCCACCGTGCTCCGGGTGTTCCCGTGAGCGCACCCACCGCCTGGCACCTCACCGTGCTCGGGTACCCGGTGGGGCTGGGCGCCCCGGAGTGGCTCCTGCTCGGCCTGGTGGCACTGGTGGTGGGAGGGCTGGCGGCGGCGGCGGCCGTCCGGCGGCGCGCGCGGGTGCGGCGGCTCCTCGGCGAGCGGCTGGGGGACAGCCTCGCCCCCGGGGTGGAGGTGGCCCGGCCGGTGGTGCGGGCGCTCTCCACCGGCCTGTCGCTCCTCCTCTTCTCCCTGGCGCTGGCCCAGCCGCAGTGCGGGAGCCGCGCCGAGCTGACCAGGAAGCGGGGCATCGACGTGGTGGTGGCGCTCGACGCCAGCAAGTCGATGCGCGCGCGCGACGTGCTCCCCAGCCGGCTGGAGCGGGCCAAGCTGGAGCTGTCCACCCTGCTCGACGAGCTGAAGGGCGACCGGGTGGCCATCGTGGCCTTCGCCGGGGACGCCTTCGTGCAGTGTCCGCTCACCTCGGACTACGCCGCGGCCAAGCTCTTTCTCAAGGCCATCGACCCCGAGCAGATGCAGGAGGGCGGGACCAACATCGGGGCAGCGCTGCTCACCGCGCTGCGTGTCTTGGAAGGCGCCGACCGGGGGGCGAAGGACCGGGTGGTGGTGCTGCTCTCGGACGGCGAGGACCTCTCGGGCGAGGTGGGCGAGGCCATCGAGGCCCTCAAGGCGGCGGGGATCAAGGTCTTCACCGTCGGCATCGGAAGCACCACCGGCGAGCCCATCCCGGTGCTCGACAAGCAGGGCGAGCGCGCGGGGTACATGAAGGACCCGACGACGGGTCAGACGGTGCTGAGCAAGCTGGACGAGGCCGGCCTCGAGTCCATCGCCCAGGCCACCGGCGGCGAGTACTTCCACCGGAGCGGCGCGGTGGCCGTCCCCGAGGTCGCCGCCCGCATCGACCGGCTCCAGAAGACCGAGCTCGAGAGCCGAATCACCATCCGCTACGACGAGCGGTTCCAGGCATTCCTCCTCCCCGGGCTGGTGCTCCTGGTCCTGGCCATGCTCGCGGGCGCACCGTGGCGGCGGCGTGGCACGGGCGGGCTGCTCGGCGCAGCGCTGTTGCTTCTCGCCCCGCCGGCGCGGGCGCTCGGCCCGTTCGAGGCCAACCCCCCCGGGGTGGAGCGGGGGCTCAAGGCCTACGACGACGGCCGCTTCGAGGACGCGCTGCGCGCGTTCACCGCTGCCGAACAGGAGGCGCCCGGGCACCCCGCGCTGGAGTACAACCGGGGCAACGCGCTGTACCGGCTGGGGCGGTACGACGAGGCGAGAGAGGCGTACCGGCGGGCGGCCGAGGCCGCGGGTACGTCGCTCAAGGAACGAGACCTGTACAACATGGGCAACGCCCTGGCGCAGCTCGGTGACACCCAGGGCGCCATCACCGCCTACCGGAAGGCGCTGGTGCTCGAGCCGCGCGACGAGGCGGCCCGGCACAACCTCGAGGTGCTGCTCCGGAAGATTCCGCCACCGAAGTCACAGTCCGGTGATGGAGGGACGGACGGCGGGCGTCCGGATGGTGGGCCCCAGGACGGAGGCTCGGACGGCGGACAGGGCGACGGAGGGCAGAGCGGGGACGGCGGGACGCAGCGCGGTGATGCCGGGACGCGCGGGGGTGGCGACGGCGGGCAGGCCGATGGCGGCTCCCGGGCGGAGCAGCAGCGCGCCCGAGGCGGCGGGCAGGATGGGGGACCGGACGCGGGCCAGCGCCCGGAGGAGCCCGACGGCGGCGCGCCGGAGCCGGAGGCGCTCCGGGACGGTGGGGTGGGCAGGGCCGGAGGGTTCGACCGGAGCGAGGCCGAGCGGCTGCTCGATGCCATGCGACAGAACGAAAGGAATCTGCAGCTCTGGCGGTTCCAGCAGAAGAAGAGGCAAAGAAAGCCCAATGAGAAGGACTGGTAGCCACCTCGCCACCGCCGTCGCCCTGCTGCTCGCCGGCTCCGCCCTGGCTGCGGACGCGCCGGTGGTCACCCAGGAGGTGGACCGCACCGAGGTGGGGACCGACGACATCTTCGTCCTCACCGTGCGGGCCGTCGACGCGCCCTCGGGCTCCTCGCTCCAGCTGCCGGACACCCCGTCGGTGGAGACCATCGGTACCAGCCGGGGCGTGGAGAGCAGCGTCCGGTTCGGCGGCGGAGGCCCCCGGGTGCAGCAGATCTCCACGCTCCGGGTCCGGATGCGCGCGCTCAAGCCCGGCAAGCTGGTGCTTCCTCCGGCGGAGCTCCACGCCTCCAGCGGGGTGTTCAAGTCGCAGTCCGTCACGATGCAGGTCAAGGCCGGCCATGTGCCGGATCCGAACGGTGGGGCGCGGCCGCGGCCGGACCCGCTGGGGATGAGCCCCTTCGGTGGAAGCGACGACGACAACCCATTCGACGTGTTCCGTCGACGCCAGCAGGCCGCAGGCGAGCGAGACCTCTTCCTCCGCGGCGAGCTGGACAAGAAGGAGGTCTACCAGGGCGAGCAGGCCACCTTGTCCCTGTGGATCTACGCCCGCGTCGACCTGAGCCGGGTGGACGCGGTCACCATGCCCAGGCTGGACGGGTTCTGGACCGAGGACGTGGACACGCCGAAGGAGCTCACCGGCGAGACCCGCACCGTGGACGGGGTGGCCTACCGCGCCTATCTCCTGAGGCGGCTGGCCCTGTTCCCGGTGAAATCCGGTGCGCGGGAGATCGGCCCGGTCGAGGCGGACATCACCACCGGCTTCCTGTTCGCCGGCCGCCGCGAGCACCGTGCCTCGCAGCCGCTCACCTTGAAGGTGAAGCCGCTGCCTGCAGGCGCGCCGCCCGGGTTCCAGTCCAGCGCGGTGGGGTCCTGGGCGCTCACCGCCGAGCTGACCTCCGGCCGCACCGAGCTGGGCACGCCGGTGACCCTCCGTCTGACCGTGGAGGGGCGCGGCAACGTGAAGGATCTGGTGTTGCCGCGGCCGGTGCTGCCGCCCGCGCTCAAGCTCTACGAGCCCACCAGCACCGACAAGACCTCCACCGTCCGGGGGCGGATCCAGGGACGCCGGACGCAGGAGTTTCTCGTCCTGCCGCAGCAGACCGGCACGTTCGAGATTCCCCCGCTGGAGCTGGCCTACTTCGACCCGGAGAGCCAGCGGTACGAGCGCACCCGGACCGCGCCGCTCACCCTCGCCGTGGTGCCCGGTGCCGGGGCCAGCGCGGTGGCCGCCACGCCCGGCCGGAGCGACGAGCCCACGGCCCGCAACGTGCTGAACGCGAGCGCGCTGCGGCCGCTTCGCGTCTCGGCGGTGCTGGACCGGCCGCCGCCGCCATGGCGCGGGGGGTGGTTCCTGGCGCTGCTCGGGCTGCCGCCGCTGGCCCTCGTCGGGGCGCTGGCCGGACAGGCGGTGCAGCGACACCGGGCGCGATCGGACCCACGCGGAGAGCGACGGCGCCGGGAGCAGCGTGCGCGCGGACGGCTGGCCGCGCTCCGGACGTCGGGACCCGAGGTGGACGACGCGGCGTTCTCGGCCGAGGTGGACGCGGCGGTGACCGACCTACTCTCGCTGCGGCTGGGGATGCCGGTCACCGGGCTGACGCGGGAGGCGCTGCGGGCGCGGCTCGCCGGGGCGGGCGCTTCGCCCGAGCTCCAGGCCCGGGTGGCACGGGTCCAGGATGCTTGCGACGAGGTCCGCTTCGCGCCCGGCGCCGCGCGGATGGACCGCGCGCTGGTGCTCGCCGACACCGAGGCGCTGGCCGGCGGCTGGGAGGAGGCCTGATGGCCGGCGACTCCCAGCTGCTCTTCCAGCAGGGTCTGCAGGCCTATGGCCGGGGCGACGTGGCCGCCGCCGAGGACGCATTCCGCACGCTCGTCGAGCGGGGCCACGACGGCCCCGACGTCCTCTACAACCTCGGCACCACCGCGCTGGCACAGGGAAAGATCGGGGAGGCGGTGTACGCGCTCGAGCAGGCGCGCCGGGCGGGGGGCGGCTCGGACGTCGATGCCAACCTCACCATCGCCCGCGGCAAGCAGCTCGATCAGCTGGTGGGCGCGCAGGGCGAGGAGCCCTTCGTCGAGCGCGTCGCCGTGGCCACCTCTCCGGCCCTGGCGGGCGGGCTCTTCGCCGGGCTGTGGGCCCTGGGGTTCCTGCTGCTCGCCGCCCGGGTGGTCATGAGGCGCTGGCGGGGCTGGCTGGTCGGTGGGGCAGTCTCGGCGCTGGCGCTCAGCGCCCCGGCCGGGGCGGTCCTCGCCGCCCACCTCTATACCCAGGAGGCGGTGCGGGAGGGGGTGGTGCTCGCCCGGACGCTCCCCGTGCACGAGGTCCCCGAGGCGCGGAGCAAGGTGTCCTTCGAGCTCCACCCCGGGGTGAAGCTCCGGATGCTCGACCGCTCGGGGGACTTCGTCCGCGTGCGCCTCCCCAACGGTCTCGAGGGATGGACGGATCCCGCGGGGGTGTCCCCCCTGCGCTGAGGGCCCTTGCGGTCGGAGAGGACATGCTACACCTCCTCCTCCGACCCCTCGTGGACCCCCGCTCTCCGTTCCGGATCCTGGTCGTGGAGGACGAGCCCGTCATCCGGGAGCTCGTGCGGAGCATGCTCGACGACGGGCAGGTGGTGGTGGAGACCGCGGGCAACGGCACCGAGGGACTCCGGCGGGCCCGCGAGTCTCGCTTCGACCTGGTGCTGCTGGACGTGGTGCTCCCCGGGATGGACGGGCTCACGGTCTGCCGGATGCTCAAGGCGGACCCGACCACCGCCCCGGTTCCGCTCTACATGCTGACCGCCAAGACGCGGCGGAGCGACCTCGAGGCGGCGCTGGCCGCCGGGGCGAACGGGTACATCCACAAGCCGTTCCGCGGCTCCGAGCTGATGGAGCTGGTGGAGCGGCTGCGGACGGGGGAAGGCTAGGGGAGACGGGGGTGGAGGAAGCGGGCGAGGGCGAAGAGGTCGTCCCAGTCCAGCCCGTCGAACTCCAGCGCCACCCCGGTGGAGTCCTGGCGCACCACCGAGCAGCGCAGCTGCAGCGCCCGGTCACCGGGGAGTGGTAGGGCCACGATCAGCGACTGGCCCACCGGCGCCCGGAGCCCGAGAACGCGGAGGCCCGCGAGCGAGATGTCCTCGGCCACCGCCTGACGGAGCAGACCCGGCCCGCGGACCTCGACCGGCAGGTGGGCGGCGACGCGCGGATGCTGGCGTTCGCGGATGGATCCGAGATCGGGTGTGTCCGGCATCGCGTGGCTCGGAGCGTGGACGTCCTTCAGGGCCCGAGTGTGAGGGAGGTTCGGCGGCCGGGCAACTTCCTGGGGGACCCTCGTGCGGACCCGACCGCGCGTCGCCTCGGCGCGTCTCGCGTGCCGGGCGGTCCGTCCCGGGTCCCGGAGCCTCGGCCGGCCCGTTCTCCCCCGGGCCCGTGCCGGGCACGATCCGTGAATCGGCCGGGGTCAGGTCCCCACCGGGGGAGGAGGACGGGATGGACACGCCAGTCATCACGGGAGCTGTGGGCGCGCAGCCGCCACAGAAGAAGGGCTTCGGGGACATCCTCGGGTCGGCGCTGGGCGGGTTCGCCCGTGGGGCCGGCAGCGCGATCTCGGTGCTCTCGCCGCCGGCGGCGCTGGTGGGGGGCATCGTCTCGGGGCTCGCCTCGGCGGTCTCCGCCATCGCCGGCGGCGGGAGTGCGCCACAGCCCATCCGCTCCGACGCCGATCTCCTGGCGCTCCTGTCGCAGCCCGGGGAGTTGAGCAGCCAGGACTACCTGCGCATCCAGCAGTACATGCAGGCGGAGGCGCAACAGTTCACCGCCGTGTCCAACATCCTCAAGGTCAGGTCGGACTCGGCGAAGGCAGCGATCAACAACATCCGCTAGCCATGGCCATCGAGCGCATCGGGACAGCGGGGGTCGTGCCCTCGCCGGAGCGGACGCGGGGTGCCGCGCCGGTCCGGTTCGAGGCGCGGCTCCGGGAGCGTCCGGCCTCGGTGCCCCGACTGGAGATCCAGCCGCGCCGGCTGGTCCCGGCCCAGCCGCCCCGGGTGGACCCCGGTGCCTGGCTGGGCCGGGTCGCCGCGGCGCAGGCCCGGATGGACCGCATCCTCGCCCTGGCCGCGTCCGGGCGGACCTTCTCGCCCGCGGAGCTCCTTTCGCTGCAGGCCGGCGTGGCCGAGGCCAGCCAGACGGTGGACCTCGCGGGCAAGCTGCTCGACCGGATCAGCGGCGGAGTGAAGGCGCTGCTCCAGACGCAGGTGTGACGGTGCGCCGGCCACTGCTCGCGGTGCTGCTGCTGCTGCCGGAGATGGGCTGCTCCACGCGGGTGCAGCACGGGCTCGACGAGCGGCAGGCCAACGAGATTCAGACCGTGCTGGTGGAGCGCGGCTTCCGGGCGCGGAAGGTGGTGGAGGATGGCCGGCCTCCGACCTGGGCGGTGGAGGTGGAGGCGGCCGACGCTGCCGACGCGGTGCGGGTGCTCGCCGAGCAGGGGCTGCCGCGCGCCCGGCCTGCAGGAGTGCGCGAGCTCCTGAAGCCGGGGCTCGTCCCGGACCCGGTGGAGCAGCACGCGCTGCTCCTCGAGGCGCAGTCCGGCGAGCTGGAGCGGACGCTCGAGGCCGTGGACGGGGTGGTGTCCGCCCGGGTGCATCTGGTCCGTCCTCAGCTTTCTCGAAATGGGGTGCCCAGCGCGCCGACCAAGGCGGCGGTCTACCTCCGGGCCCAGCCCGTGGCGACGGCGAAGATCGAGTCGATGAAGGACGAGCTCCGGGCGCTGGTGGCCGGCTCGGTCGAGGCGCTCGAGCCGGCGGCGGTGACCCTGGTCGTCTCCGAGGTCGTCTCCACCGTGCCGCGGCGCGCGCCAGCGCCGGTGCGGTCGGCGTGGGCGCCGGCCCTGCTCGGCGCCGGCGTGCTCGTGCTCGGTGGAGCGGCCGGCGGAGGCGCGCTCTGGTTGCGGCGTCGCGCCCGGCGCCGGGGCGTGCAGCCGCCCGGGCCCACGGGGCTTGCGCTCCGGCCGGTGGTCCAGGCGCCGCTCGTGCGCCGGGAGGCCGGTTGAGCCGTCGGGGGATGCAGGTCGAGGGTCGGCGCTCGCCGGGTGCCGCTGCCGCGGAGAGTCGGGGGCGTGCCGGGAGCGAGTCCCGGGCGGGAGCCCCGGCCGGGGCTGACGGACTGGAGGACCTGGTGCGGATGGTCTCAGCGCTCGACGCTGAACGAGCCACTGCCCTGCTCTCGGGCCTCGCCGAGACGCTCCGCCCGCAGGCGCTCAGGCTGCTGGCGTGCATCGAGCGGAGCAGTCGGGCCGACCGTCACGCCGCCCTGGCGAGCGCCTTTGTGCCCCGGTGCACGGGACGCGCGCCGGTCGACGCCATCCCCGGTCTGCTCGGAGCCGAGGTGCGGAACCAGCTCGCTCCCGGAGCCGCTCCCACCGCGGCCTCCGGTCCGGAGGCCATGGTGCGCTGGTCCCGGCGCGTGGCGCTCGAGCTGGAGCGTGCCCCGACGATGCCGGGTCGAGCTGCGCTCCCGCCGGGCCGGCGCGAGTCGGGGGTCACTCCAGCGCCGGGGATGCGCTGTGGACGCAGGCGCTGACCCAACGATGCGCGCACGGGGGTGACCCCCGAGCGCGGGCTGCATGTACGCCGACGCCCGATGCAGGACGCGAGCGGCGACGCGTTCCGGCGACGCGAGAGCACGGTCCGGAGCCACCGGTGGATGCGCACCTCGACCGTCCCGGGGTATCGCCGGTCAGTCTCGCGGCCCGGACCCGAGCGCCGGAGCGCTCCCTCTCGCCGCGTCTGGCCCGTGACTCGCAATGGCGGCGGGTTCGATGCGCGCGCTCTCCGCCCCGAGCACCCGCTGGCCGCTCGTCCGGCTCACCACCCGGAAGCTGGGCCGCGCACGTCTGCTCGTCGACCGACGCCCCGCGCTGCTGGCCGAGCTCGAGGCGCTCCGGGCGGCGGCCGCCCACGCCGTGACCGACGCGCTGGGCACCGAGGTCCAGCTCACCGCGCGGATGGCGGACACGCCGGTGGTGCCCGCGCGTGCGCTCGGACACGCGGCGCTCTTCTGCGTGGTGGCGCTCGGGGGGCCCGGCGTCGAGGCGGTGCTGGAGCTGGACCCCAGGCTCGCCGCCGGGCTCGCGGCCCGGCGCACCGGGGCCCCGGCTCCCGAGGTCCCGGTGCTCGCGGCGACGCGCTTCGAGCGCGCGCTCCTGGCGGAGCTGCTGCTCCGGCTGCTCGCGGCGCTGCGGGAGGTCCGGGAGCCGGAGTCCCGGTGGCGCCCGCGTCTGGTCGAGGTCGGCGCGGCCCGCGCCGAGGCCGAGCGGCGCCTGGGCTCCGGTCCGTCGCTCGTCGTCGAGCTGGGAGTGGAGTGTGCCGCGCTTCGCGGGCGCGCCGTGCTCCTCCTCTCCGAGCTGGCCCTGCGTGCCGTGGCCCTGGCGGTCCCCGGGCCTGTCGCCCCGCCGGGTCCGGTCGCCTCGCGGGTGCGCATCCTGTTCTCGCCGCGCGCTCGCTGCGGGGTGGTCTGGGCGCACCAGCTCGCTTCCCTCGCCGGCTCGGCGGTGGTGCTCCCCGGCGCGCGGCTGGTGGACGGAGCGTTGCACGGGCCGCTGGCGCTGGTGCGGCCCGGAGCCGTCCTCCGCGGCGCGCTCTCCGGCGAGGGCTTTCGCCACTCCGGCGCCGAGCTGCTCCCGCCTTCTCTGGAGGTCACCCACGTGGATCCCGCACTGTCCGAACTGCCGGTCGAGCTCGAGGTGGAGCTCGCGCGCGTTGCGCTGTCCCTCGCCGAGGTCTCTGCCCTCCAGCCCGGTGCGGTGGTCCCGCTCCGGGTGAGCGCCGGCGATCCGGTGTTCCTCCGCGCCGGAGACCGCCGTATCGCCCGGGCCGAGCTGGTGGAGGTGGAGGGCGAGGTCGCCGCCCGCGTCCTGGAGCTCGTGCCTTGAGTCTGGCCGTCCATGTCCGCCGCCCCATCGCGCTGCTCGCCCCCCTCGGTGGCGCGGCCCTCATGCTCCTGGTGCTGGGGCCGAACCTCCGCGGTGGCGCGGCCGCGCTGCTCGCTGCTTCGGCGACCCTGGCGATGCGGCTTCGGCCCGGCGTGTCCTCCCCCGCGGAGCCCCGACCGTTGCGCGTCCTCGAGCGGCTGCAGCTCGGACCACGCCTCACGGTGGTGCTGGTCGAGACCGCAGGGCGCCGTTACCTCGTCACCACCGGAGCCACGGTGACCCCGCTGCCGCTGGAGGGGCCGCCGTGAGCCCGCTCCTCGCCGCGCCCATCCCGCTTCCCGAGCCGGGGGCGAACCCGGTGTCGCTGCTGCTGCTGCTCGCGGGGATGAGCCTCCTCCCCTTCCTGATGGTGATGGCCACCAGCTTCACCAAGATCAGCGTCGTTCTCTCGCTCACCCGCTCGGCGCTGGGGACGCAGCAGGCCCCGCCCACGGTGGTGCTGACCGGGCTCGCCGCGGTGCTCTCGCTGGTGGTGATGAGCCCCGTCGCCGAGGCGATGCTCGCCCGCATTCACGGCGAGCGGCTGCCCTCGGTCCCGGGCCCGGAGCTGCTCCGGGTCGTCCAGAGCGCCGCCGAGCCGCTGCGTGCCTTCCTCGTCGAGCAGGGCAGCCCCGAGCTCCGGGCCGAGTTCGCCGCGCTCTCCCGTGAGCTCCACGGCGGCGCGGAGGTGTCGGAGAGCGACCTGGCGGTGGTGGCTCCGGCCTTCGTGCTCTCCGAGCTCAAGCAAGCCTTCCAGATCGGCTTCCTGGTCTTCCTTCCGTTCCTGGTGGTGGACATGGTGGTGGCCAACGTCCTGCTCGCGCTGGGGATGCAGTCGCTGTCGCCGTCGCAGGTGAGCCTCCCGTTCAAGGTCCTCCTCTTCGTTGCCGTGGACGGCTGGGCGCTGCTGGCCCGGAGCCTCGTCCAGGGGTACCGGGGATGAGCATCGAGGCGCTCCTGGCCGTCGGGCGCGAGGCGCTGGTCCTGATGGTCCTCGCCTCCCTGCCGCCGGTGCTCGCGGGGCTGGTGGTGGGTGTTGGCATGGGGCTGCTCCAGGCGGTCACCCAGGTGCAGGAGGCGACGCTCTCGGTCGTTCCGCGCCTCTGCGCGGCGCTGCTCGCGCTGGCCGTCGCCTTCCCCTGGATCGGCGGACAGCTGCTCCGCTTCACCGCCGCTCTCCTCCAGGCGGCGGGGTCCGTCCGGTGATCCGCGCCCTCGCCGCGCTGGCGGAGGCAGCCAGGCCCGAGCTGCTGGGCTGGGCGCTGGCGTCGATGCGGGTGCTGCCGGTGACACTGTTCTGCCCGGTGCTCGGCGGACAGCTGGTCTCCGCCCCGGTGCGGCTTGCCGTGGCGGGCTCCCTCGCGCTCACGCTCCGCCCGCTCGCCGGCCCGGTCACGGAGGCCTCGCTCGACTTCTTCGCCCGCTGTGGTCGGGAGGCCGCAGTGGGTCTCCTCGTCGGCCTGGGGGCCGCGCTCCCCTTCGACGCTGCGCGCATCGGGGGCCGACTGGTCGACCTGGTGCGTGGCACCTCGGCGGAGGCGGCTCTGCCCGTGGCTGGCCACCGCGAGTCGGCGACGGGCGACGTGCTGCACCAGCTGCTGGTGTCGCTCGCGCTGGCTGCGGGGGTGCTTCCGGTCATGGTCCGGGCGCTCGCCAGGAGCTACGTCCTCGTCCCGCTCGGCAGCGGCGGCGGGAGAACCGACGGCGCCCTCGCGCTGGCCGGGCTGGTGGGCGCGGCGCTCGCCACCGGGCTCTCGGTGGCGGCGCCCGTCGTCGCGCTGAGCTGGGCAACGGACGCCGCGGTCGGCCTCGTGCTGCGCGCCGCGCCGGGCCTGCCTGCGACCGAGCTGGCCACCCCGGTGCGCATCCTCGGCGGGGCGACGGTGCTCTGGCTCTCGCTCGGGCTGGTGGCGGACCGGCTGCTCGCGCTCGCATCGGACGGCTGGCTCCCGGGAGTGCTGGGGCGATGAGCGGCGACCGCAGCGAGGAGCCCACCCCGCGCCGGCTCCGCCAGGCCCGGGAGCGGGGCCAGGTGCCACGGAGCCGGCTCTTCTCGGGGAGCCTGGTGCTCGCCGGGGGAAGCACTGGCGCGGCGATGGGACTGGCCGGCGCCACCGACGCGCTCCGCACCTGGACGGTGCTGCTGCTGGTCCAGGGCACGGCGGTCCCCGCGGCCCTGCACCAGTCCCTCTGGCTGCTCGTCCGCGCCTGTGCCCCGGCGCTCGCCGGCGCGATGCTCGCCGCGGGCCTGGCCGGTCTCCTCGTTTCCGGCTGGGCTCCCTCCAGCGCGGTGCTCGTGCCGCGGCTGGAACGGCTCGACCCGCTGGCCGGACTGAAGCGCCTCTTCAGCTGGCGGACATTCTCCGAGCTCAGCCGGAGCCTGCTGTTCGCTGCGCTGCTCCTCGCCGTGCTCGCCGCCGGGGCCTGGACCCTCCTTCCGTCGGCGTTGCGGCTGCCGGGCGTCGCGAGACCGGCGGCGGGCCTGGTCCTGCTCCGCCCCGGGGCGCTGCGCGTCTGGACCGAGGCGCTGCTGCTCGCCCTGGCGGTGGGCGTGCTCGACCTCCTCCTCGCCCGGAGGAGGCATCGCCGTGCGCTGCGGATGAGCCGGGACGAGGTGCGGCGCGAGCACCGCGAGCAGGAGGGAGACCCACGCCATCGGGCCCACCGGCGGGCCGCGCACCGGCAGCTGCTGCTCGCCGGGCGGGTGCGCGGGGTGAAGGCCGCGTCGGTGGTGGTGGTGAACCCGATCCACGTCGCCGTCGCTCTGCGCTGGGCCCCGGAGGAGTGCGACGCGCCCTACCTGGTCGCCCGGGGGCGGGCGGACGAGGCGCGCGCCATCCGCGCCGAGGCACTCGCCCTGGGCATTCCCATCGTCCGTGACCTCGCGCTCGCCCGGGGGCTGGTCCACTACGACGTGGGCGAGGAGGTGCCGGAGGAGCTCTACCGCGCGGCGGCGGTGGTTCTGCAGCACGCGCTCGATCGCACCGAGGGCACACCATGAAGGCGCGCCTCCGGAATGTGCTCGCCGCGGCGCTCCGCCACCGGGCGCTGCTGCTGCCCTGCCTGGTGGCCGCCATCCTCGGCGCGCTGGTGGTGCCGCTGCCGAGCTGGCTGCTGGACCTGGGCCTGGCGCTGAATCTGGTTGCCGCCGCGGCGCTGCTGGTGGCGGCGCTGCGCGCCGGGGGGCCGCTGGAGCTGAGCGCCTTTCCCACCCTGCTCCTGGTGACCACGCTCTTCCGGCTGGCGCTGAACGTCTCCTCCACCCGGCTCGCCCTGGCCGACGGACACGCCGGGGCGGTCATCCAGGCGTTCGGCGAGTTCGTGGTGCAGGGCGACTACGTGGTGGGTGGCGTGGTGTTCGCCGTGGTGACCCTGGTGCAGTTCCTGGTGGTGGCCAAGGGCGCCGAGCGGGTGAGCGAGGTCGCGGCGCGCTTCACCCTCGATGCCATGCCGGGCAAGCAGATGGCCATCGACGCCGACCTCCGGGCTGGCCTCATCGACCAGACCGCCGCGCGCGAGCGCCGGCGGAGCCTGGAGCGCGAGTCGCAGATGTTCGGGGCGATGGACGGGGCGATGAAGTTCGTGAAGGGCGACGTGCTCGCCGGTCTGGTCATCGTGCTGGTGAACCTCGTCGGCGGGGTGCTGGTGGGCGTGCTCCAGCGCGGGCTCGACGCCCAGGGGGCCCTGGCCCGCTACGCGCTCATCGCCATCGGCGACGGGCTGGCGAGCCAGGTGCCCTCGCTCTGCATCGCGGTGGCCGCAGGGCTGGTGGTGACCCGCGTCGCGCCGGGCGAGGAGGGGCAGGGGCTCGGCGAGGACATCGGGCTGCAGCTCCTCGGTAGCCCGGGCGCGCCCTGGCTCCTGGCCGGGGTCGCCGGTGCGCTCTCGCTGGTGCCAGGGATGCCGCATCTCACATTCCTCGGCCTCGCCGGCGCGCTGCTCGTGCTCGGGCGCTGGTGGCGGCCCGGCGAGGCGTCTTCTCCCGAGGCTCCCGGGGAGCCGGTGGGCCCGCCCGCGACTCCGGGGAGCCCGGCCGAACAGGCCGAGCCCGCAATGGGCGTGTCGCCGCTCGCGCTCGAGCTCGCGCCGGGATGGACCGAGGGGTCGTCGGGCGCGCGCCCGTTCCAGGACGCGCTCCGGCGGATGCGCGCGGCGCTCGAGGCCGAGCTCGGATTCCGGATGCCCGGGGTCCACGTCCGCGCCGGCGCCGCACTCCCCGAGGGGGCCTACCGCATCCTGGTGGACGAGGTTCCTGCCGCCGCCGGCCGTCTCCCCACCTCGGGGGTGCTGGTCCGGAGCGCCGCGGCAGAGCTGGGCTTCCTCTCGGTCGAGGCGGAGCCGCTGGAGGACCCGCTCACCGGCCGGCCGCTGGCGCGGGTGCCTGAGCCGGCGCGGGAGCGGCTGGAGCTCGCCGGGCTCGCGCCGCGCGCTCCGGCCGAGGTGGTGGTCGAACACCTGGCGAGCGTGGCCCGTCGCCACGCACCGGCGCTGCTGGGGCTCCAGGACGTGCAGCTGCTGCTCGACGGGCTCGAGGCTCGGTGCCCGGCGCTGGTCCACCCGGTGCTGGAGAAGGTGACCTTGCCCGTGCTGACGGACGTGCTCCGCCGCCTCCTGCACGAGGGGGTCAGCGTCCGGAACCTCCGGGGGGTGCTGGAGACGCTCGCCTCGCCGGGCATCGACGGCGACGCCGCGACCCTGGCCGAGCGGTGCCGCCAGGCGCTGGCGCGGTGGATCAGCCACCGGCACGCTCCCTCGGGAGCGCTCTTCGCCTGGCTGGTGGACCCGGCGCTCGAGGAAACCCTCCGCACCCGCACCGTGGACGGCGCGCCGGCGCTCGAGCCCGAACGGGTCCAGGCGCTGCTCGAGGCGGTGGCGGGGCTGGTCGAGGACGGCCGAGCGGTGCTCCTCGCCTCGGGCGACGTCCGCCGCCCGCTCCGGGCGCTGTGCGAGGGCGCGTTTCCGGAGGTCGCGGTGCTGGCCTATGCCGAGCTCGACCCGGCGCTCCGGGTCAAGCCGCTGGGAAGGCTCTCTGCCTAGCCCTCAGGCCGCGTCCTCGTCCGTCGACGAGCTCGAGCCGTCCACGCGGGTCGTGGTGGGCGTTGCCCGGTTCACGCGGTCGCGGAGCTCCTTGCCGGTCCGGAAGAGCAGCCCGCGCTTCGGCTTCACCGGGATGACCTGTCCCGTCTTGGGATTGCGGCCCTGGTACCCGTCGTAGTGCTTCACATGAAAGGCGCCAAGCCCGCGGATCTCGATGTTTTCCCCACGGCAGAGAGCGTCCTTCATCGCTTCGAAGATCGTCTCGACGGTCGCCTCAGCCTGCTTCTGGGTGATTCCGCGCTTCGACACGAGGATGTTGATGAGGTCGCTCTTCAGCATCGCCGGGACGCTCCCTTGGCAGGTCGGCGAACCCACCAGTGGTTCTGGACACTTGCAGAATCCTGGGCCGCATGCAAGCGGACGGCTGCGACAAGCTGCGGCAATGCCTCAGGAATTTGGTGTAGGTGGCCGGCGCTCGAGGTCGGCCAGCTCGACCCAGCTCCACTTCTCCAGCCGCTGCGAGGCCTCGGCGTCTGCGGCCATGAGCACGGCGTCGATCTCCGCCAGGTCCGGGGCAGGGAGCGAGGGGTCGAGTCCGGACGGAGCGCCGAGGCCGTGCCCGCCGAGCGCCGCGGTCACCTGCCCCAGGGTCAGGTAGGTCGGGTCCCGGGCCGGGCTCCACCCCGAGTGCCGCCCCTCGTGGACGAGGTCCGCGTCGCGGAGCGCCTCGAGGATGGGCTGGACCACGTCCTCGGGCAGCTCGATCTCCCGGGCGAGCGAGGCCTGGTCGGGCGCCCGTTGCTGCTCGACCCACGCCCGGGTGAGGTGCTGGACGATGCGCACCGCCGCCAGCTCGCGGCCCCGCGGATGCCCCACCAGCGCGGGCCACACCGACTGGAACCGGGCGTTCTGGAGCGCGTAGGCCAGCCGGGCCCCGGCCAGCACGATGAACCAGCTCACGTAGAGCCAGAGCAGGAAGAGCGGGATGGCGCCGAGCGAGCCGTAGAGCACGCCATAGCGGAAGGTCTGGGCGGCGAAGCTCGCGTATCCCGCCCGGAGCAACGTCCACAACAGGCCGGCCACCGCCGCCCCGACGAAGGCAAACACCCAGCGAACCCGACAGTTGGGGGTGACGACGTAGAGCAGGGTGAGCGAACCGATGGCGGTGAGAATGGCGACGACGGAGAGGATCTCTCCGCTGAACGGCATGCCCGACTCCTGGAGGAGCCGCCGGAGCATCGAGTTCGCCGAGACCGCGGTGCCGAGTAGGAGCGGCACCGCCACCAGCGCCGCCAGCCAGACCAGGATCCGCACCGGCCAGGGCCGGTTCTCGCGGACGTTCCAGACCTCGTTCAGCGCATGGTCGAGCATCCGGACGAGGGGAATGGCCGCGATGACCAGGGCCGCGAAGCCCAGGCCGCCGGCCACCTTGGAGGAGGCGTCGGTGAGGATGCCGCGGAGCGTGGCCAGGGCGCTCTCGGCCAGCCCCGGGGCGAGGAGCCGCAGTACCAAGACTTCCATCCGCCGCTCGAAGGTCTCCTCCCCGAGCTGGTGGAGCAGGAACAGGCCCACCACCGCCAGGGGGACGAGCGAGAAGATGCTGACGTAGGTGAGCGCGGCGGCGCGCAGACTGAGCTGCTCGCCGCGGTATCCCGAGAAGACCCACCGGATGCGCCGGGCGGCCTCGCCGGACCGGCGGGTGGTGAGGGCCGCGGCCGTCACCCCCATGGTCCCTAGGCCCCCGGCACCTTGTCCGCGCCCGCGCTCGGCGGCGGGGTGGGCGTGCCCTGGGCGCCACCTCCACCCTCGCGGCGGTCACGGTCACGGTCACGGTCGCGGTCCCGGTCGCGTCCGCCGCGGCGGTTGCGCCCGCCCCGGTGCCCGCGATCGCGGTCGCGATCCCGTTCGCGCGCCACTGGCTCGCTCCGCTCCATCGGCAGACCGACCCCCTCCGGGGCGCGGAGGGTGGAGGACGAGGTGGCGACCTTGTGGTCCTCGCCGTGCGCGCTGCGGCCGTAGAGGTCGTACTGCTCGCGGTGGTAGTTGTTCTGTGGCCGGACCTGGATGGTCTTGTTGTAGCGGTCCATCAGATGGCGCAGCTCCTGGCGCTCCTCGGTCTGGAGGAGCCGGGCCACCTCGACGTTGCAGTTCACCACCAGGGTCGGGTCCTTGAAGTTCGGCGCCTCGCGGCGCACCTCGCGGAAGATCTCGTAGGCCACGGTGGTGGCGGTCTTCACGAAGCCCTGCCCGCCGCAATATCCACAGTCCTCGTGCAGCATCCGCCCGATGGACTCGCGCACCCGCTTGCGGGTCATCTCCACCAGGCCCAGCTCGCTGATCCGCAGCACGTTGGTCTTGGCCTTGTCGCGTCCCAGGGCTTCCTGCAGCGCCTTGAAGACCTTGTCCCGGTTCTGCGGCTTCTCCATGTCGATGAAGTCGCAGATGATGATCCCGCCGATGTTGCGCAGCCGGAGCTGGTAGACGATCTCCTTGGCCGCCTCCATGTTGATCTTGGTGATCGTCTCCTCGAGGCTCTTCTTCCCCACGTAGCGCCCGGAGTTGACGTCGATGGCGACGAGCGCCTCGGCCTGGTCGATGATCAGGTAGCCACCGCTCTTCAGCCACACCTTGCGCTGGGTGGCCCGTCGGATCTCCTGCTCGATGCCGTAGCTGTCGAAGATGGGCTCGTCGGTGTCGTGGAGCACCACCCGCTGGGCGAGCGCCGGATCCTGGGCGGTGACGAAGCCGAGGATCCGCTCGTACTCCTCGCGGTCGTCCACCACCAGCTTCTCCACGTCGGCGGCGAAGAGGTCGCGGGTGGCGCGGAGGATGAGGTCCAGGTCGGGGTGCATCAGCCCGGGCCCCCCGCGCTTCTCGTTCTTTCGTACCACCTGGTTCCAGATCTCGATCAGGAACCGGATGTCGCTCTCCAGCTTGGCCTGGGGGACGTTCTCGGCGACCGTGCGGACGATGAACCCGGTGCCGGGCGGCCGGAGCCGGTCGACAATCTCCCGGAGGCGCCGCCGCTCCTTCTCGTTGGAGATGCGACGGCTGATGCCCACGTGGTCGACGGTGGGCATGAACACCAGATGCCGGCCGGGAATGCTGATGTGCGAGGTGAGCCGGGCGCCCTTGCTGCCGATGGGGTCCTTGGAGATCTGCACCACGACCTCCTGGCCCACCTTCAGGAGGTCCTCGATGCGGACCTCCTTGCGCGGCCTGGGCCGGTCCTCGCGGCGGTCTCCCTTGCCGTGCCCGTTCCGTCCCCGGCCACGTTCTTGTTGCTGCCGCTCACGGAGCTCGCGCGGGGCGCGGCGGGCGCCCTGCTCGCCCCGGCGCTCCCGGGCCGGGGCGGCTGCTCCGGCGGAGGTCGGCGCCGCGGACCCATCGGGCGCTGCGACGGAGGCCGTGCTCGAGACCGGGGGCGGACCGTCGAGAGGTGCCGCGGAAGGGAGCACCGCCAGCTCGGGCGCGGCCGGCGAGACCGGGGCCGCCATCGACGACTCGATCGGCGCGCCAGGAGCGGTGGCCTCTCCGGAGAGCGAGAGGGGTTCCTGCGCATCCTCCGGCCCGGGGCGTTGTGACTCCTGCTCCGCCGCAGCGTCTGTGCCGGACACGCTGGTGGGCACCGACGCCTCGCCGGCGCCGAGCACGTCGGATGCATCGTCGACCGTCAGCCCGTCGGTCTCGTCCGCGGAGGCGTCCATCGCGCCCGCGAGGTCGGGCAGCTCGTCGTCGGTGCCATCGTCGGCCGGGTCCAGTCCCCCGGCGCCGCCCTCGCTGAAGGCCTCGGCGTGCGCCGCCTCGTGCAGGGCGTCGGCATGGGCGTCGACGTGCTCGACCTCGGCGTGGAGCGAGGGCAGCTCGGGCGCGGTCCCGGCGACGGCGACCCCCGTCTCCTCGAGCTCGTCCGGGACCTCCGGGGCGTCCTCGTGCTCGCCCTCGGTCAGCTCGAACTGGGCGCGGGCGAAGTCGGGGTCGTAGACGACGTCTGAGACGTAGAGGAAGGCCGCCTTGTCCAGCCCGATGTCCACGAAGGCCGCCTGCATGCCCGGGAGCACCCGGACCACCCGGCCCTTGTAGATGTTGCCGACGACGCCCTTGTCCTTCTTACGCTCGAGATAGAACTCCGCGATGTGGCCCTGCTCCACGAGCGCCACGCGCGTCTCGCGGCCGGCCGCGTTGATCAAGAGGATGCTGCCCATGGGGAAACCCCGTGCGCGCGCATCCGGACTCGCCGTCCGCCGGACGGGTGGCGGCGGAATCGAGCGGTTCAGGAGCGCGCGTGAAGGAGAGGGTCCCGGGTGAGCCGACCGGCGCAGACCGGGGGCCGCCTGGGCGGTGCTCGGTCATCAAACGCAGGGGGTTCACGAGAGTCAGGACTCCCTCGAAGTGCTCTGGTGCTGCTTTCCTGCGGCCAGTCGCCCCGGGTTGGGGGTCGCCGGGGCCGGTGGGGTGGCTCCTGGTGTGGAGTCGCCGGCGGCCTCGAGCGCCCGGGGTGGTGCGCCGCACGCTTGCGGCGTCCCAGGGACGCAGGTCCCGTCAAAAAATCCCTTTCAGTCCTTATACTTGCAGAGAAGGGGGCCGCGGCGCAAGGGATCCCGCAAAGTGTGCGGAACCCTGAGCTGGCGCGCGCCAGGCGACCACTTTCCGGGGCGAGTGGGCGGAGTGAGCCTCGGGCCGCTCTCCGGGCTGCTCGTCAGGCGTCGGCGATCGACGGCTGGCGGCTTCCCGGTCGGCTGGGCCGGGCCCGCGACTCGCGCTTGAGGCGCAGCCCCGTCCAGCCCTCCCCGAGGTTCGCCCGCTTGTCGTCGACCAGTCCGAGGTCGAGCCCTGCCTGGCGGACCATGTCCTCGTCCAGGGCGGTGGTGCCCTGCTCCCAGGCCACCCAGATGCGGCCGGGGAGGGCGATGGAGCGCGCCAGCGCCGGGAGCCGGGTGAGCAGCTCCCCCGCCGTCCGGGTGAAGAAGAGCACCACGTCGAGCCCGGTCTGGGCGGTGACCAGGAACTCCACCCCGACCGGGAGCGGGTTCAGGAGGGCGACGAAGCCGGGCGGCGGGTTCACGACCGACACCTTGGAGCCCGCCCGGATGCCGAGCACGTTGGAGAGGCTCACCCGGTGGTCCCCACCTGAAAGCCTCGGTCCAGCCCGTTCGCGGACACCGCCATCACCTGGACTTCCTCCACCCTGGCCGCCGGCGGGCCTCTCTTGCACCAGGCGACGAACGTCTCCACCGCCTCCGGCCTGCCCTCGGCACGCGCCTCCACCGTCCCGTCCATCCGGTTCCGGACCCAGCCCGAGAGGCCGAGCCGGTTGGCCTCCTCCACGGCCCGGGCGCGGAAGGCCACGCCCTGCACGCGTCCCACGACGACCAGGTGTACGGCGGAGCGCTCCATCCCGAGAACGCTCCTCTACGACGCCGCGCCGAGGAGATCCAGGAAGGCCCGCTCATCGAGCACCTTCACCCCGAGCTCGGTCGCCTTCTTCAGCTTGCTCCCCGCCTCCTCGCCGGCCACGACGAAGTCGGTCTTCCTCGACACGCTCCCCGAGACCTTCCCTCCGCGCCGCTCCACCTCCTCCTTCGCCTGCTCGCGGGTGAGCACGGCCAGGGTGCCGGTGAGCACCACCGTCTTGCCGGTAAAGGGGCCCTTCGAAGTGTCCTCGGGAGGCTGGGGCGCCACCCCGGCGGCGAGGAGCGCCTCGATGCCCTCCCGGTTCTGCGGTTCGGCGAAGAACCCGGCGATGACCTTGGCCATCTCCGGGCCCACGTCCTTGACCCGGGTGAGCGCCTCGGCGTCGGCCTGGTACAGGGCCCGCACGTCCTTGAAGTGGTCGGCCAGGGCGCGGGCGGTGGCCTCGCCGACGTGCCGGATGCCGAGGGCATAGAGGAAACGCCGCAGCGGGGGGGGCTTGCTGCGCTCGAGCGCGGCGAGGAAGTTCTGGGCACTCTTCTCTCCCATCCGCTCGAGCCCGGTGAGCGTACCGAGCTCGAGCCGGTAGAGGTCGGCGGCGCGCCTCACCAGGCCGGACTCGACCAGCTGCGCGGCGAGCTTGTCCCCCAGCCCCTCGATGTCCATCCCCCCGCGGCTGGCGAAGTGCTGGAGCCGGGCCTGGAGCTGCGCCGGGCAGTCGAGGCCGGTGCAGCGGAGGATGGCCCCATCCTCGTCCATCACCGCCGCCGCACCGCAGACCGGGCAGCGCTCGGGGAACGCGTAGGGCTGCTCGGCCCCGGTGCGGACCGAGTCGATGACCTTGACGATCTCCGGGATGACGTCGCCGGCGCGCCGGACGAACACCTGGTCCCCGACGCGCACGTCCTTGCGCTTCAGCTCCAGCGGGTTGTGCAGCGTGGCCCGCGACACGGTGACCCCACCCACCTGCACCGGGGTGAGGAAGGCCACCGGGGTGAGCGCGCCGGTGCGGCCGACGTTCACCTCGATGGCCTCGACCTTGGTCCGGGCCTCCTCGGGGGCGAACTTGTAGGCCACGGCCCACCGCGGGCTCCTCGAGACCTGCCCGAGCCGGCGGCGCGCGTCCTCGGCGTCGAGCTTCACCACCATCCCGTCCACCTCGTAGGCCAGCGCGTGGCGGCGGGCGAGCAGGCCGGCGTGCGCCGTCCGGACCTCCTCGAGCCCGGTCACCGTCCGGTTCTCGGGGTTGACCGGAAATCCGATGGAGGCGAGCCAGGCCAGCTTCTCGGAGTGGAGCGGGAAGGGCGCCGCGCCGGCCGACTCACCCCAGCCGCCGAGCTCGTAGGCGAAGAAGGACAGAGGGCGCGAGGCGGTGATCGCCGGGTCGAGCTGCCGGAGCGAGCCCGCGGCGGTGTTGCGGGGGTTGACGTAGAGGGGCTCGCCCTCCGCCTCGCGACGGGCGTTGAGGCGGGCGAAGTCGGCCCGGCGGAGGAACACCTCTCCCCGGATCTCCACCCGGGAGGGAATCGCCGGTCCCGCTTCCGGACGCCTCAGTGCGAGCGGCACCACCCGGATGGTGCGGAGGTTGGCGGTGACGTCCTCCCCCACCGAGCCGTCGCCCCGCGTCGCTCCCTCGACCAGCTGGCCGTCGACGTACGTCAGCTCCACCGCCAGCCCATCGAGCTTCGGCTCGCACACGTAGGTGACCGCCTCCGGCCCGAGCACCTTGTGCACCCGGGTGTCGAATTCCAGGAGTTCCTCGTCGGTGAAGGCGTTGGAGAGGCTCAGCATCGGGACCCGGTGGGTCACCGAGCGGAACCTCTCGGAGGGGGCCCCGGCGACCCGTGCGGTGGGGGAGTCGGGGGTCCGGAGCTCCGGGAACTCGGCCTCCAGCCCCTGGAGCTCGCGCACCAGCGCGTCGTACTCGGCGTCGGTCAGCTCCGGGTCGTCCAGGACGTAGTAGCGGTGGTCGGCCCGGGCGATCTGCGCCTTGAGCTGCTCGGCTCGGGTTCGGGCGGTGTCGGCACTCACGGATGCGCGTTGCGGTGTATGCACCCCGCCTCAGGTCTTCTTGACACTGGAGGAGTCGGTCAATAACGTCCTTCTCATCCGTGGGTGACGTGGAAGTCCACCGCCCATCGGACCCTCAACTCCGCACCGGCCACCGCACCTTGAAGTGAGCGCCTCTCGCTGCTGCCGAGGCGCCGAGCGGCTGCCGGGTCGGCTCAGGTCCCCTGTCCCCTCTCCGTGGGGCGGGGTGCACGTTCCCCATGCGCAAAGCCCGTTCCAGCAAAGAGAAGCCCGCGGACCTCGAGGTGGCTCCCGAGGAGTCCACCGAGTCCGCCCCCCGCCGAAAGGGTGGCCGCCGCCGGCGGGACCCCGAGGCCACCGACGGCGAGAGCAATGGCGTCGAGGCCGCCGAGGAGGGGCAGACCCCGCTCCGGCCGGTGCTCACCGCCATCTCCCGCCCGGTCCGGGACGACGAGCTGAACGCCGTCCCCGAGGACCCGTCCGCCCCGCCGGTGGTCGCCGAGCGCCCCGAGCCGGTCTCCGAGGCCGGGCCCACGGTGGTCACTGGCGCGGACGGAACGCCGATGCAGGTGCTCCGCCTCAACGACCTGAAGCGGATGAAGATCACCGAGCTGTCCCACATGGCCCAGGACTTCGGGGTCGAGGGGACGCAGGGGCTCAAGAAGCAGGACCTCATCTTCGCCCTGCTGTCCGGGATCGCGGACAAGAAGTTCGAGGTGCACGCCGAGGGAGTGATGGAGCTGCAGTCCGACGGCTTCGGCTTCCTCCGCAGCGCCGACAGCGACTACCAGCCCAGCCCGGACGACATCTACGTCAGCCCCAGCCAGGTGCGGCGCTTCAACCTCCGCCCCGGTGACACGGTCTACGGGCCCATCCGCCAGCCCCGCGAGGGCGAGCGGTTCTTCGCCCTGCAGAAGGTCGACAAGGTCAACTTCGTCGACCCCACCAGCAGCGAGGCGAAGGAGCGGATCCTCTTCGACAACCTCACCCCCCTCTACCCCACCCGGAAGCTGAACCTCGAGTTCGACGGGTCGGAGATGACGACCCGCATCATCGACCTCTTCACCCCCATCGGCCTCGGCCAGCGCTGCCTGATCGTCGCCCCGCCCAAGGCGGGCAAGACGGTGCTCCTCCAGAACATCGCCCACGCCATCGCCCAGAACCACCCGGACATCTTCCTCATCGTGCTCCTCGTCGACGAGCGGCCGGAGGAGGTGACGGACATGGAGCGCAGCGTCCGGGGCGAGGTGGTGAGCAGCACCTTCGACGAGCCGGCCACCCGTCACGTGCAGGTGGCGGAGATGGTCATCGACAAGGCCAAGCGCCTGGTCGAGCAGAAGCACGACGTGTGCATCCTGCTCGACTCCATCACCCGTCTGGCCCGGGCCTACAACACCGTGGTTCCGCCCTCGGGGAAGATCCTTTCGGGTGGTGTCGATTCCAACGCGCTCCACAAGCCCAAGCGGTTCTTCGGTGCGGCCCGGAACATCGAGGAGGGCGGGAGCCTGACCATCATCGGCACCGCGCTCATCGACACCGGCAGCCGCATGGACGAGGTCATCTTCGAGGAGTTCAAGGGCACCGGAAACTCGGAGATCGTCCTCGACCGGAAGCTGATGGAGAAGCGCATCTTCCCCTGTCTCGACATCAACAAGTCCGGGACGCGGAAGGAGGAGCTCCTCCTCAAGCCCGAGGACCTCATCCGGGTCACGGCGCTCCGGCAAGTGTTGCATCCCTTCACGCCGATCGACGCGATGGAGTTCGTTCTCAAGCACATGCGGCCCACCAAGTCGAACGCGGACTTCCTCGGCTCGATGAACCGGTGAAGATTCGGGGGACGCATCCGTCCATGGGAGGGCGGGTCGACCAGCACCGGGAGTGACGAGGATGATGCGGACAGTCGGGGGAGCCCTTGCCGGAGCGCTGCTCGCGCTCGCCGCCTGCGGCCCGATGGACGACGGCGGTGGTGGAGTGGTGGGCGCGCCCTGCACCAGCGATGCGGACTGCGCGTCGGACGGCTGCTGCGGGACTGGAGTGAACGCGGTCGCGGCCAGCCAGCGCCCGAGCTGTCCTGCCACCTGCAGCAATGGCCAGGATCCCTACAGCCTCTACGTCCGGAACGGGTGCGGACTGGTGACCTGCGACTCCAGCTTCCACTGCGCGGTGGCGGTGACCTCCGGGATGGGTTGCTGAGCCGCACCGGGCCCCTGGGGATTTAGCGCTCGGCGACCTCCAGCGGCACGGGCTGCGCCTTGCGGCGGACGAACTCGAAGCAGGCCACCAGCACGGCCGCCACCGGCACGGCGAACAGCGCCCCCAGCAGCCCGTAGGTACGCTCGCCGGCGATGAGGGCGAACACCACCACCACCGGGTGCATCCGCGCCGCGTTGCCCATGATCTTCGGATTGAGGAAGTACGCCTCCAGCGCGTGGATGCCGATGATCCAGAACAGCATCCCCAGGCCGGCCCGCCAGCTCTGCGCCAGGCCCATGATGACGATGGGGAACGAGCTGATGAAGGTCCCGAAGATGGGGATGAGGCTGAAGAAGGTGGCGATGGTGGCGAGCAGGAAGGCGAACTTCACCCCGAAGAGCACCAGCCCGGCGAAGGTGAGCACCCCGTTCACGATGCAGATGGTGACCTGCCCGCGAACCACGCCGGCCAGCGAGCGGTCGATCCGGCGGACCAGCGCCGAGGCGTCGGCAGCCCACTCGGGAGGAACCAGCGACCGGAAGTAGCCCCGGATGCCCGAGGCGTCGATGGAGATGAACGCCGCCACCATCAGCATCAGGAAGAGGGTGAAGACGCCCTTGAGCACCCCGGTGATGAGCTCCCGGGTGAAGGTCACCAGGCGGGTGACGTTGGCGGTGGCGATGCCCGAGAAGCGACCCGCGGCGTCGTGGATCAGCCGCTCCAGGTCCATCGACAGGCTCCAGCTGGGCCGGCCGGTGTAGGCCTCGACCGCGTCCGAGCCCTCGAGCGAGCGGGAGGAGAGGGCGACCGGGACCCCATGCGAATTGAGCCAGTCCTCCATCTGGCGGGCGATCTCCTGCACCCGCTCGGGGGTGAGCGAGCGGGCGAAGGTGAAGGCGTTGGACGAGATCCGCACCAGCTCCCGGTACAGCTGCGGGACGATGCCGATGATGAACAGGTAGCTGAGCAGGAAGAAGACGGCGTAGAGCAGGAGGATCGCCACCCAGCGGGGGATGGCGCGCCCGGCGACCTTCTGCCCGGTCAGCCAGTCGAGGATGGGCGCGACCAGGTAGGCGATGAGCGCCGAGCCGGCGAAGGGGAGGATCGCCGCCGGAAAGACGATCGGAACCAGCGCCAGCGCCACCCAGAGCAGGACCAGGACGGTGGCGCGGCGGCGGAAGGAGAGTGGGGGAGCGTCCGGCATCCGGGCCCGGGCACGCTTGCCACAGCGTTGCCGGCCGTTCAATCCCGGAGCGAGCGGCAGCCCGGGCGGCCGGGTCCGCTGGCGACCCGGACGCCAGAGGAGTACGTCGCTTGCGCATGGCGGACGGACGGCTGTGGATCGACGGGACCTGGGTACACGGTGAGCACCAGTCCGAGGTGCGCGCGCCCTGGGACAGCCGACTCCTCCGCCGGGTGGCGCAGGCCTCCGCCGCGCAGGCGGAGCAGGCGGTGTCCGTCGCCTTCGGTGCCCGGGAGCGGCTGCAGCGGCAGAGCACGGGGAAGCGGCGCGAGGTGCTCGAGGGCATCGGGACCGGGCTGCGGGCCCGGGGCGAGGAGATGGCGCAGTGCATCTGCCACGAGGCGGGGAAGCCCATCACCCTGGCCCGGGTGGAGGTCCGGCGCGCCATCGAGGTGTTCCGGCTCGCCGCGGCCGAGCTCGGTCGATTCGGAGGATCCGCCATTCCGGTGGACCTGGACGCCGGCACCGAGGGCGTGGAGTGCGAGGTCCGCCGCTTCCCGGCCGGGGTGGTGGTGGGGATCGTCCCCTTCAACTTTCCCTTGAACCTCGGGGCCCACAAGGTCGCTCCGGCGCTCGCGGTGGGCGCGCCGATCGTGGTCAAGCCGCCGCCGCAGGCGCCCAGCGCGCAGCTGCTCCTGGCGGAGATCGCCCAGCAGGCCGGCGCGGACCCCGCGGCGCTGCAAGTCGTCACCTGCGACAACGCCGTCGCCGAGCGGCTGGCCACCGATCCGCGGGTGCGGATCCTCTCCTTCACCGGGAGCGCCGCAGTGGGCTGGGCGCTGAAGCAGAAGGCGCCGGGCCAGGTGCTGCTCGAGCTCGGGGGCAACGCGGCGGCGCTGGTCGGTGCGGACGCCGACCTGGACTGGGCCGCCGAGCGCTGCGTGGCCGCGGGATTCGGCTACGCGGGACAGGTCTGCATCAAGGTGCAGCGGGTCTACGTCGAGGCGGTGGCACATGCGGCCTTCCTGGACAGGTTCCTCGCCCGGACGAGGTCCGTTCCCACTGGAGATCCCGCCGACGAGCGCACCGTGAGCGGGCCGGTGATCGACGACCGTTCCGCCGAGCGCATCACCGCGTGGGTCGACGAGGCGGTGGCCGGTGGGGCGCGCGTCCTCACCGGGCACCGGCGCGAGGGACGGCTCTTGCAGCCCACCGTGCTCGCCGGCGTCCCCGAGGAATCGAAGGCGGCCCGGGAGGAGATCTTCGGCCCGGTGGTCGCCGTGTGGCCGGTGCCGGACTGGGAGGCGGGCCTCCGCGCGGTGAACTCCGGGCAGTACGGGCTGCAGGCGGGCGTGTTCACCCGTGACCTCGCCCGCGTACGGCAGGCGTTCCATGGGCTCGAGGTGGGCGGGGTCATCGTCAACGACGCGCCCAACCTCCGGAGCGACAACATGCCCTACGGGGGCGTGAAGCGCAGCGGACTCGGCCGCGAGGGGGTGCGGTACGCGATGGACGAGCTGACCGAGGAGCGGGTGCTGGTCACCCGCCTGCGCTGAGGAGCGAGTCATGGCCACCTACCGATGTCCGAGCTGTGGGGCCTTCAACCGGGTCGGGTCCGGGAGCGGGACGCCGGTGTGCGGCCGCTGCAAGCAGCCGATTCCCACCACCGGCGCTCCCCAGGATGTGGACAGCGCGGGGCTCGCCCGGGCCATCGCCGCCTCACCGGTCCCGCTGCTGGTCGACTTCTGGGCGCCGTGGTGCGGGCCGTGCAAGGTGGCGGCGCCGATCTTCGACCAGGTCGCCCACAAGCTCGCGGGCGAGGCGGTGGTGCTGAAGGTCGACACCGAGGCCAACCCGGACGCCGCAGCACAGCATCAGATCCGCGCCATCCCCACCGCGGTGCTCTTCCTCGGGGGAAAGGAGAAGGAGCGACGGATGGGCGTGCAACCGGCGCCCGCGCTCGAAGCATGGCTGCGGAGCGTGGGGGCGGAGGCCTCCACCCCCCGGGTGGCGTAGCAGCGACGAGAGCCGGGGCTCAGCTCCTGGGAAGCGTCCTCGTCCCGCCCTTCAGCGGCGCGCCGATCAGAGGGCCGATCAGGCAGACGTTCACGAGGCCGGTGGCGATGGGAACCACACCCACCGCGGCGAGGATCGTCCCGGCAAGCCCCTGCACCACAGAGAGTCCCAGGTAGATCAGCGCTCCCCCTGCCACCACGCGCAGCACGCGTCCGAGCGGCGTGGCCATCCATTCGGCGAAGCACATGGAATCCTCCGCGAACACCCTTTCGGGCTGAGAGCCAGGGTGTCACGTCCAGGGTTCGGTTACATTGCTCATGCATGGCGCGCACCGACGAGGAGCTGCTGCAGGCGGCGCGGGCGGGCGACGACGAGGCGCTGGAGGCGCTGCTTGCCCGGCACGAACGTCAGATCTTCCGCTTCGGGCTACGGATGTGCGGCAACGAGGAGGACGCCCGCGACGTCCTTCAAGAAACGTTGCTCGCCGCGTTCAAGGGCGTCCGGCAGTTCCGGGGTGACGCCCAGCTCTCGACCTGGCTCTACCAGGTGGCGCGGAGCTTCTGCACCAAGGCGCGCCGGCGAGGGGCTGGTGAGCCCGCACGACACGAGCCGATCGAGGGCGCAGCGGCGCGCGCGGTGAGTGTCCCGGCCTCGGGGCCCGACGATCGCGCGCACGCCCGTGAGATGGCCCGGGTGCTCCAGGAGGCGCTGCTGGCGCTCCCCGATTCGCAACGGGAGGTGGTGCTCCTCCGGGACGTGGAGGGGCTCACCGCCGAGGAGGCCGCCCGGGTGGTGGGCATCGACGTCCCGGCGCTCAAGAGCCGGCTCCACCGGGCGCGCCTGGGACTTCAAGATCGGATCGCCGGGCTGCTCGGTGCCGACTCCGGACACCCGGCGGCGTGCCCCGACCTGGCCCGCGAGCTGCTCGCCCACGACGAGGAGGAGCTTGACCAGGCAGCCTGTGCGCGGCTGCAGCAGCACCTCGAGCGGTGTCCGCGCTGCGGCCCGGCCTGCGAGGAGCTGAAGCGGTCGGTGTCACTCTGCCGGGCGATCCCCGGGGGCGGCGTCCCCCCCGAGGTCCGGGCCCGGGTGCGACACGCGCTCCGGGTGGCGGTGCACGGCTGAGCGGGGCTGGAAGCCTTTCCCGGACCGGCGTAAGCCACACCTCGGGCAGACCGGTCGGGGGGAAGGAGGAGAGGGGTGACCGCGGAAACGATGGAGCCGAGGACCTCGGTCCGGGGAGTCGGGACCCGTGCGGCCCATACGATTCCCGAGCTGCTTCTGGAGCGGGTGGCCGCAACGCCCACGGCGAGGGCGTTTCTCTACCCCCAGGGGGATTCCTGGAGCACCCTCTCCTGGGCCGAGCTCGGGGAACGGGTACGGGCCGTGGCATGCGGGCTCCGGGCGCTGGGGCTCCGGATGGAGGAGCGCTGCGCCCTGCTCTCCGGAACCCGGCTGGACTGGATCGTGGCGGACCTGGCGACCCTCTGCGCCGGTGGGGCGACCACCACCATCTATCCGTCCAACACCGCAGACGACTGCGTCTACATCATCAACAACTCGGAGGCGGTCTTCCTGTTCGCCGAGAACGAGGAACAGGTGCAGAAGCTGTCCCCTCGCAGGAGCGAGCTCAAGACGGTGAAGAAGGTCATCGTCTTCGACGGAGCATCCTCGGCCGATGGTTGGGTGATGAGCCTTCAGCAATTGATCGACCTCGGACGGGCGAGCGATGCCCGCGAGCCGGCCTCGTTCGAGGCCATCGCCCGGGCGGTGCGGCCGGGGGACCTGGCGACGCTGATCTACACCTCCGGCACAACTGGTAGACCCAAGGGAGTGGAGCTGACCCACGACGCGTGGATCTCCCAGGCGGAGGCGATCGACGCCCTGGAGATTCTGAGCGTCGACGACCTCCAGTACCTCTGGCTGCCCCTGGCGCACATCTTCGGCAAGGTGCTCGAGGTGGCGCAGCTCCGGATCGGCTTCCCCACGGCGATCGAAGGGAGGGTGGACCGGCTGGTGGACAACCTCCCGAAGATCCGCCCAACCTTCATCGCCGCCGTCCCTCGCATCTTCGAGAAGATCTACAACCGGGTGATCGGCACCGGCCGGGACGCGGGCGGGGTGACCTACGCCATCTTCAAGTGGGCGTTCGGAGTCGGGGCCGAGGTCTCCCGGCTGCGCCAGGCGGGCCAGGCCCCAAGGGGACTGCTGGCGGCGAAGCACGCCGTCGCCAGCCGGCTGGTCTTCTCCAAGCTCCAGGCGCGCTTCGGCGGGCGGCTGCGGTTCTTCGTTTCCGGCAGCGCCCCCCTCTCCCGGACGGTTGCCGAGTTCTTCCACGCGGCCGACATCCTGATCCTCGAGGGCTACGGGTTGACCGAGAGCAGCGCCGCCAACTGCGTGAACCTCCCCACGCGGTACCGGTTCGGAACGGTGGGCCCCCCCTTGCCGGGAACCGAGCTGAAGATCGGCGAGGACGGGGAGATCCTCATCCGGGGACGAGGGGTGATGCGGGGATACCACCGACTCCCCGAGGCGACGGCGGAGGCCCTGGATCCGGACGGATGGCTCCACAGCGGAGACCTCGGGCAGATCGACGATGGCTTCCTGGTGGTGACCGGGCGCAAGAAAGACCTCCTCAAGACTTCCAACGGCAAGTACATCGCACCGGCGGAGCTGGAGCTGAAGCTGAGGATCGCCTGCCCGCATGCGAGCCAGGTCCTGGTGCACGGGAACAACCGTCACTTCGTCTCCGCGCTCATCTCCCTCGACCCCGAGGCGCTTCGCGCCTGGGCCGGCGCGCACGGACACGAGCAGAAGAGTTACGAGGAGCTGGTGCGCTTGCCGGAGGTCTTCTCGCTGGTCGAGCAGTGCGTGACCGCGCTCAACGGCCAGCTGGCGAGCTTCGAGACCATCAAGAAGTTCATCATCCTTCCCCAGGACCTGACGGTAGAGACAGGGGAGCTGACCCCGAGCCTGAAGCTCAAGCGCCAGATGGTGGAGCGCAAGTATCAGGCCCTCCTCGACGAGCTCTACAAGGACGCGGTGGCCCAGCTGTAGCCCGAACCTCTGGCGCCGCCGCGAGGCTCTCATCGGCCGGAGGTGATGGCCCCTGGACGTCTTCCGCTGCTCGGGCTGCGGCCTGTTCCTCAGGCTGGAGGTCGAAGCCCCCAATGTTCACGGCTGCGCCCGATGCGGGGGAGCGGTGTCCGAGCAGGGAGCACCCCAGCCGGTCGCGCTGTCCTCCCTCCGTGAGGCGGTCCGCTCGGCTCCGGTCCCGCTGCTGGTCGAGTTCTGGGCGCCGGAGTGCGAGCCGTGCCTCACCTCGGCAGTGGTGGTGGACGCGGTGAGCCACCGGCTCGCGGGCGAGGCCGTGGTTCTGCGGCTCGACGTCGAGGAGAACCCCGAGGCCTGCGAGGCCTACGGGGTCCTCGCGGTCCCCACCCTCGTGCTCTTCGCCGCGGGCCAGGAGCGGGGACGGCGGGTCGGGCGGGTGCAGGCCCGCCAGATCGAGGCGTGGGTTCGTGGCCGCGACGGCATGGACCTGGCTCCGCTCCCTCGTGCGGCGATCGGCCGCCAGGGCTAGCGAGGACCGTTCACCCCGGGGTGGTTTCGGCCATCAGGTCGGCTTCGCGGTCAGCGCTCCGTGCCCGGGGGGAGCGGGCGGGGATTCCATCACCGCCACCGGTGCGCCCGGTCCCACGGCGAACCTGCGCGCCAGCACGGTGTACAGGACCGGAACCGCGATGCGTGAGAGCAACGTCGCGGCGACCTCGCCGGCCATCATGCTGATCGCCAGGCCCTGGAAGATGGGGTCGGCCAGCATCACCGCGCTCCCCACCACCACCGCCGCGGCAGTGAGCAGCATCGGGCGGAAGCGCACCACCCCGGCTTCCTCCACCGCGACCTCCAGCGGCATTCCCTCCGCGACTTTGAGCTGGATGAAGTCCACCAGGATGATGCTGTTGCGCACGATGATGCCCGCGCCGGCGATGAAGCCGATCATGCTGGTGGCGGTGAAGAAGGCCCCCAGCAGCCCGTGCGCCGGAAGGATGCCGATCAGGCTCAGGGGAATCGGCAGCAGCACCACCAGGGGGATGATGAAGCTGTCGAACCAGCCCACGACCAGCACGTAGATCAGCACCAGCACCGCGGCGAAGGCGAGCCCCAGGTCCCGGAACACCTCGAGCGTGATGTGCCACTCGCCGTCCCACTTCATCGCCAGCCGCTCGGTGTCGGCGGGCATGGACAGGCCGAACCGCGGCACCCCCTCGCCGTGCGGCCGGAGCGCGTCCAGCTTCCGGTTCAGCGCCATCAGCGCGTAGACCGGGCTCTCCTCGCTGCCGGACAGCTCGCCGAAGACGTAGCTCACCGGCTCGAGGTTCTTGTGGAAGATGGGGGGGCCTCCCACCTCCGCCGGACGGACCAGCGTCTCCAGCGGCACGGCTCCCCGCTCGCCCTGGACCGGGATCTGGAGGAGGTCGGTGAGCCGGTCGCGCTGCGCCGGCGCGAGCCCGAGCACGATGGGCACCCGGGTCGTCCCCCGATCGAGGCGCAGCGTGCCCAGCTCGGTCGCGGGCTGGGTGAGCGCCAGCGCCTGCACGACGCTGGCCGGGCTCACCCCCTGCAGCGCCGCCCGCTCCCGGTCGACCTGGAGCACCGTCCTCGGGGTCACCGGCTCGAGCGAGGAGTCGATGTCCACCACCCCCGGGGTGGTGCGGAAGGCCTGGCGCACCTGGCCGGCGTAGCCGTCGCGCTCGGCAGCGGTCGGCCCGTAGATCTCCGCCACCAGTGTGGCGAGCACCGGCGGACCGGGCGGGATCTCCACCAGCCGCAGCCGCGCCCCGAGCGGCGCGGTGATCTTCGTGAGCTTCGGCCGGAGCGTGGTGGCGATCTGATGGCTCGATCGCTTTCGCGCGTGCTTGCTCACCAGCTGGACCGCGAGGTCCACCTGCTCGGGCGCACCGCGGAGGAAGGTGTGCCGCACCATGCCGACGAAGGTCATCGGGACCGGGGCGAGCGAGTGCACCTGGACGGCTTGCACGTCCGGATCCTCGAGCAACGCGTGCCCCAGCTGCTGACCCACCGCCAGCGACTGCTCCCGGGTGGCCCCGGCAGGGAGATCCACGAACACCTGGAACTCCGACTTGTTGTCGAAGGGAAGCATCTTCACCCGCACGAACCCGGTTCCGACCAGCGCCACCGCTCCGGCGAAGAGCGCCACGATCAGCGCCAGGAATCGGAGCCGAGCCCGACCGGAGTGCAGGAGGGTACGGATGATCCGCCGGTACGTCCGCGTGGACCAGGTCTCCCGGCTCTCGTCCGCGGCGACCTTGTGGTCGTGGCCGAGCAGCCGCATCGCCGCCCAGGGCGCGACCACGAAGGCCACCGCCAGCGAGAACAGCATCGCCAGGCTCCCGCCGACGGGGATGGGCCGCATGTACGGCCCCATCAGCCCGCGGACGAAGGCCATGGGGAGGATGGCGGCGATGACCGCGAAGGTGGCGAGGATGGTGGGGTTTCCCACCTCGTCCACCGCATCGAGCACCGTCCGCGCCAGACCCGTCTTCCGCCCGGGGGCGTGCAGGTGGCGGTGGACGTTCTCCATCACCACGATCGCGTCGTCCACCAGGATGCCGATGGAGAAGATGAGCGCGAAGAGGGTGATGCGGTTCAGGGTGTTGCCCAGCAGCTGGTTGATGAGCAGGGTCAGCGACAGGGTCACCGGGACGGCGATCCCCACCACCAGCGCCGAGCGCCAGCCCATCGCCAGACCCACCAGCGCCACCACCGAGAGCGTGGCGATGAGGAGGTGGCGGATGAGCTCGTCCGACCGCTCGCGCGCGGTCTCGCCCGAGTTCCGGGTCAGCTCGACCTGGACCGTGGAAGGGGTGAGCCCCCCGCGGAGCGTGGCCAGCTTGGCCTTCACCCGATCGGCCAGCACGGTGGCATTGGCGCCCCGCCGCTTGGCCACGTCCACCGAGACCGCCTGCTCGAACTCCGGGTGCTCCTTGCTCGCGGTGAGGACGACTGCCGGGTCCCGCTCGGGCCCGTCGGCGACCTGCGCCACGTCCCCGAGCAGGATGGGCCTTCCCCCGCGCCGGGCGACCACCAGGCGCCGGAGGGCATCGGGGCCAGTGACCGCGCTGCTCGCCGAGAGCTCCACCCGCCGGTTCTGGTCCACCAGGTCCCCGGCGGGTGCCTCGGCGTCGGCGGACAGGAGCGCCTGGCGGATCTCCCCCAGCGAGAGGTCCAGCTCGCGGAGCCGGCGGGGATCCGGCTCGACGCGGACCACCCGTCGCGCGCCACCGAGGACCTGCACCTGCGCGGCCTCGGGGATGCTCGACAGCTCCCGCGCCACCTCCTGGCCGAGCTGCCGTAGCACCCCCGGCGCCAGCCCGCCGCCGTGGAGCGTGACCGTCACCACCGGCACGTCGTCGATGGCGACCAGCGACACCGTCGGGCGCCCGGCGCGGCGAGACAAGAGCTCCGGATGGGCCTCGATCTCCTGGCGCACCTTCACCAGGCTGGGCTCGAGCGGCTCGTTCACCCGGAAACGGGCGGTGAGCAACGCCCCGTCGCGGGCGCTGCTCGAGTAGACGTACTCCACCCCGGGGATGCCCCAGAGCCGGTGCTCGAGCCCGGTGGTGACCTCGGCCTCCACCTCCTGCGGCGAGGCGCCGGGCAGGGGAACGAAGACGTCGACCATCGGGACGATGATCTGCGGCTCCTCCTCGCGCGGGGTGGTGAGCACCGACACCACGCCCACGACCAGCGCGGCGGCGATGCCGAGGACCGTCAATCTCGAGTGGATGGTCCTCGCGGCCAGCCGGCCGGCCAGACCCGCCCGAGGCTCACTCACCGGCCACCTCCACCCGCTCTCCGTCCCGGAGGCTCGCTGGAGCGTCGATGACCCGCTCCCCTGGTCCGAGCCCGGCGAGTACGGGAATCCGGTCCCCCTCCTGCTCTCCGAACCGGAGCCAGCGGAGCGTCGCTCGCCCGTCGGCGAGGACGAAGACGCCGCTCAGGTCTCCCCGCTGCACCACCGCGGTGCGCGGTACCGCCTGCCGCGGACCGCCCGCCCCCTTCACCCCGATGCGCGCGAAGTCCCCGCTCCGCAGCGCGGGCGCGTCCTTGGTCGGACGGGCCCGGAAGGCGCTCCGGTGGGAGAGGGGGTCCCCGCCGGACGAGAGCGCCACCAGCGTCGCCGAGCCCTGAACGGCGCCGACCCGGAATGGGACCTCGGCCCCGACCGCCAGCCCGGCTGCCTCGCCCTCGGAGAAGGTCCCGGTGAGCTCGAGCGCGGTGCCGTCCAGCTCGAGCAGCGGGGCGCCCGGGCCGACCAGCTGCCCCCGGCTCACCCACTTGCGTTGCACCGCCGCGTCGAACGGTGCGCGGATGACCGTGTCCGCCAGCGTGGCCCGCGCGGCCTCCACCCGGGCCATCGCCTCCGCACGGGCGGTCATCGCCGCGTCGAGCTCGGTGGCGGTCGCGGCGTTCGCCGCCCGGAGCGCCTGGATGCGCCGCACCTGGGACTCGGCCACCTCCCGCTGGCTCTCGGCGGCCCGGAGCGTGGCCTGGACGTCGTCGCCCGACAGGCGGACCAGCACCTCGCCGCGCTTCACCCGGGCACCCTCGGCCACCGACAGCTCGGTCACCCGGGCCGACACGCGGGTGGCGAGCACCGCGTGGTCCACCGCGCTCACCGTGGCCGGCACCCAGGCCCGCTCGCCGACCTCCTCGGCCGGAACCAGTCGCACCCTGGCGGGCGGAGCCTCGGGTGCAGCGGGCGAATGGCTCGCGCTGCAGCCGGCGACGAGGAGAAGGACGACGCTGCGCTTCACGGATGGACTCCTTCCACGGGTTGTCCCGAGGCATGCTCCAGCTCGGCGCGGGCGAAGCGGGCCTGGAGCGCGCTCCGGAGCAGCAGGGCTCGTGCCGAGGTCAGGCCGGTCTCGGCGTCGAGCAGCTCGGTGAGGGGGATGAGGCCCTGGCGGTGGCGGGCCTGACGAAGGGTGCGGGTCTGCTCGGAGGCGGAGACCGCGGTGCGCGCCGCCTCCAGCGCAGCGGCCGACGCGGTCAGCGAGGCCCGGGCCTGCTGCAGCTCGGCGGCGAGGATCCGGTCCTGCTCGAGGCGGCGGGCCTCGGCGGCCACCCGGGTGGACTCGGCGGCGTCGGCGGCCTTGAATCCGGCGACCGAGCCGCGCCACCGGAAGATCAGGAAACCCATTCCCCAGGTGGTCCCCTCCGAGAGACTGGCGCGCTCGGTCGCCACGCCGCCCTGCAACAGCAGGGTTGGCCAGAGCCGCCCGTGCGCCTCGTCCGCCGCGGCGACCTGAGCGTCCACCGCGGCCCGCGCGGCCCGGGCCTCGGGGCGCTCCTGGACCTCCGTGCTCACCTCGCCCTCGGGCTGCAGGAGCGGGGTGACGAGCATCCCGGGCGCCGGCTCCTGACCGACGAGGAGCGCGAAGCCGGTCCTGGCCAGGGCGAGCTGCCGCACCGCCGCCGCCCGCTCGGCCTCGGCCTGGGCGCGGTAGGCCGTGCTCCGGGAGCCCTCGGAGGCGAGGAGCAACTGTTGCGCCACCCGGGCGTGGACGAAGACCTCGGTGTCGCGGGCCACCCGGAGCGCATCCTCGGCGTAGACCAGCGCCTCCTCGGCGGCGCGGACCGAGAAGTAGGCGCGCACCGTTTCCAGCGCCACCTGCGTCTGCATCACCGCCCGGCCGGCGTCCTCAGCCTCGGCGCCGGCGTGGGCCCTCCGCCGCGCAGCCCAGAGCGCCGGGTCGATGAGCGGCTGCTCCAGCACCGCGGAGAGGCCGAGGCTGCCGCGGGCCGAGGGCGTGTTCAGCCGCGCCGGGTCGAAGTCGGCCGTGGTCAGCTGGCCCTGGTCGAGCAGCAACGCGAAGTGGTGCGAGGGCTGCGAGGTGACGGTGCCCTGGGCGCCGAGGACGACGGTGGGGCCGAGGGCCCAGTCTGCGGCCTCGGCGCTGCGAGAGGCGGAGTTGGCCTGGGCCGAGGATGCCTGCAGACGGGCATCGTGGGTCCAGGCGGTACGGATGGCCTCGGTGATGGTCATCTCGGGCGCCGCGAGGACGACCGGCGAGCAGAGCAGCCCTGCGAGGAGGAGCCCGGACGCGGGTGTGCGAGGAGTCATGGACGTGGCCTGAGAGCCTCGCCCTCCGCCGAGCGATTCACCAGCCTGGCGTGAACCCTCGCTCGCCCCTCCTGGCTCGAAGGACACGGGATGCCCCGGCGTGCCGGACTGTCCGCGAAACGCTCCCCCAGCTTCGCGAGTCCCCGCGCCGGGCGCGGATGCCACCAGGCGTACAGCCACGCGGGGAGGAAGAGCACGGCCTCGGTCAGCAGCACCGAGAGGCCGACAGTCCGAGCGCCGTCTCCGCGAACGGGCCCGCCCCCGGCCGCGACTCACGCCAGCGCGCCACGACGACGCCCACCGCCACGTGGCCCAGTGTCGCCATCAGCTCCGGGGACCGGCTCCCGAGCCTCCGGAGCCGAGCGCGCGGTGCCGCTGCACGCGCCATTCCAGGAAGCGCGCCAGCAGTCGCGGTGCGGCGCGGTCCACCAGCCTCAGCGCGCGGGTCCCGGTGTCGACCAGCAGGAGGAAGCTCCGCGAACGCAGGCTGCGCATCACCGTCTCCACCACCGCCCGCTCGTCGGCGAAGGCGAAGAGCGAGTACAGCGCCGGGTGGTAGGGGAGGTTTCGCACCATCGGAGTGTCGACCGCGGGTGGGCAGAGCACCGAGAGCGTGATCCCCCGTCGCCGGAGATCGCCCGCGATGGCCTCGCAGAATCCGAGCACCGCGAACTTCGACGCTCCGTACCCGGCGAACTCCGGCAGTCCCTTGAGCCCGGCCACGCTGGCCACGCAGACGAGGTGGCTCCCCGGGCGCAGTCGCGACGCCGCCGCCTTCACCACGTGGACCGTCCCCAGGTAGTTGACCTCCATGTCCAGCCGGCACTCTTCCACCCGGAGCGCGTCGAGGTCGCCGACGTGGCACACGCCCGCGGAGTGGAAGACCAGCGTCGGCGGTCCGCTCAGGGCATCGAACCCGCGAGCGACCTCGTCGGCCGAGCGCACGTCCACCACCCCCCGGGTCACTCCCGACCGCCCGGCCAGCGCGGACTCGAGCCGGGGAGCATCGAGGTCCCACAGCTCGACCGACCAGCCCTCGTCCAGAAGCCTCGCGGCCACTGCGAGCCCGAGCCCCGATGCACCGCCGGTCACCAGAGCCAGCCGCACCGTCAACCCGCCTCTCCGGCGCGGGCGAGGCCACGTTCCAGCCGTTCGACCACCCCGAGCAGCGCTCGGCGGTCCACCCGACCCTCGGTCGCCTCCGAGAGCGAGAGGAGCTGCTCGAGCACCCAGCGGGAGACGAGGAGCAGCGCCGGCCGCTCCCGCTCCAGGATGCCCACCTCCTGATAGCGGCGGTTGCGCATGTAGTCGTCGTAGGCCTCGTGCTCCCGGCCGAGCTCCCAGCGCACCAGCCGGAGGGCCGCGGGGAAGACCGCGGGAGAGGGGCGCGCAGCGTCGGGCGCGAGGAGATCCACCATCTCGCCGCCGGTGCGAGCGTCAATCTCCTGGACTGGCAGCGGCCAGCGTCCCAGCTCGTCCAGGAGAAGGCGCGCCGCCTCGTCCGCCAGATGCTGCTCCAGCGGCACCGGCTTCTGGTCGAGGATGCGGTCCCAGCGGCCGCTCATGAGGCCGCCCCCGACGGCTGCTCGATCTGCACGAGGAACGCAAGGAGCAGCGCGGCGCTCACCACCGCGACACCCACCATCGTCACGGCCAGACCGATGCCCTGGCCAATCCCACGCGCCTGCATGACCAGCACCATGCCTCCGATCGCCAGCGACATGAAGGTGGGGGCCAGGGACAACCGAGCGTGACCAGCGCCGCGGCCGGCGTCCAGCCCGGCGAGCCCGTTTCCTGCACGTCACGCGGGGAGCGCTTGCGCCGGTCGCCCGTGCGATGGGACAGATCGCCCCATGCCCGATGCCCGCAGCCTGAACCCCCGGCTCCCCGAGCCCAAGCTCCTCGTCGACGGCGAGTCCGTCGCCCCCGCGGAGGGAGGCACCATCCCGATCACCAACCCCGCCACCGGCGAGACGTTCTTCCATGCGCCGGCGGCCGGGGTGTCCGACGTGGACAAGGCCGTCCACGCTGCCCGCCGCGCCTTCGAGTCCGGGCCCTGGTCGCGGATGAACCCCAGCGCCCGCGGCAAGCTGGTGCGCACGCTGGCCGAGGCGCTCTGGGAGCGGCGAGAGGAGTTCGCCCTGGTCGGCTCGCTGGAGAACGGGAAGACCTTCCGCGAGGCCATCCGCGGCGACGTTGCCCCGGGGAGCGCCACCCTCGCCTACGCCTCGGAGTGGTCCAACAAGCTCGCCGGCGAGGTGCTTCCGGTCGACGGGAGCTTCCTCACCTACGTGCTCCGCGAGCCGGTCGGCGTGGTCGCGGCAATCGTCCCCTGGAACTACCCGACCTGCCTCGCCTGCTGGAAGCTCGGGCCGGCCCTGGCCACCGGCTGCACCGTCATCCTCAAGCCCAGCGAGCTGACCCCCCTCACCGCGATGAAGCTCGGCGAGCTGGCGCGCGAGGTGGGCTTTCCGCCGGGCGTGCTCAGCGTGCTCCCGGGCTACGGCGCGCCCACCGGGGAGGCGCTGGCCCGGCACCCCGGGGTGGACAAGATTGCCTTCACCGGCTCGATCCGGACCGCGCGGCGGCTCCTGCACGCCTCGGCGGACACCAATCTGAAGAAGCTCACCCTGGAGCTGGGCGGGAAGAGCCCCCAGGTCGTCTTCGCCGACGCCGACATGGGCCGCGCCGTCGAGGCCTGCTTCTGGGGCATCTTCGGGAACAAAGGCGAGGTCTGCAACGCCGGAAGCCGGGTCCTGGTGCACGCGCGGGCGCACGACGCCTTCGTGGAGACGCTGGTCAGCCGGGCGCGGCAGATGGTGGTCGGCGACCCGCTCGATTCCCGGACCGAGATGGGGGCGCAGGTGAGCACCCACCAGCTGGAGAACATCCTCCGCTACATCGACTCGGGAAAGAGCGAGGGCGCGACCCTGGCCTGCGGGGGGGAGCGGGACGCCGAGGGGGTGAAGGCGAAGGGCAACTTCCTCAAGCCCACCGTCTTCACCGATGTGCAGCCCCACATGCGCATCGCCCAGGAGGAGATCTTCGGCCCGGTGCTCTCGGTGATGCGCTTCCAGGACGAGGGGCAGGCGCTGAGGATGGCCAACGGGACCAGCTACGGGCTGGCGGCGAGCATCTGGACCCGCGACGTGGCCCGCGCGCACGCGCTGGCGAAGAGGATCCAGGCCGGGGTGGTGTGGATCAACTGCTTCAACGAGTTCGACGACGCGGCGCCCTTCGGCGGCTACAAGGAGTCCGGCTGGGGCCGCGACCTGTCCGCGCACGCACTCGAGAACTACACCCAGCTGAAGACGGTCTGGACCCACCTCCCGGAGGTCTGAAGCCATGCCCCGCGCCGGCGCCCGAGTCACTCGAGCCGCTCCCCGCGCCTCGAAGCAGGTGCGCAGCAAGACCGATCCCGTGGAATCCGCCCTCCGCTGGCTCTCGGACCACGGGGCGACCCAGGTGAAGATCGCCGGGGTCGACCTCGACGGCGTGCTCCGGGGCAAGTACGTCAGCCTGGACAAGTTCGCCTCCGCAGCCCGGGGCGGGCTCGGGTTCTGCGACGTGGTCTTCGGCTGGGACCTCGCCGACGAGCTGTACGACAATGCCCGGGTCACCGGCTGGCACACCGGGTACCCGGATCTCCAGGCCCGCGTGGACCTCTCCACGGCGCGGATGATCCCCTGGGAGCCAGCCACCGCCGCCTTCCTCCTCGACTTCGTGATGCCGGACGGGTCGGACTACGCCCCCAGCCCACGGGCGCTGCTCCGGCGGGTGGGCCAGAAGGCCCGGGCGATGGGCTTCCTCCCCAAGTTCGGAAGCGAGTACGAATTCTTCATCTTCAAGGAGACCCCGAGCTCGCTCCGGGCCAAGGGGTTCCAGAACCTCGAGACGCTGGACCCGGGGATGTTCGGCTACTCGTGGCTCCGCACCTCGCAGAGCTCGGACCTGGTCCACGCGATCCTCGATGGCTGCAACGCCTTCGGGCTGGAGGTGGAGGGCTTCCACACCGAGACCGGGCCCGGGGTGTACGAGACGGCCATCCGCTACGACGTGCTCGAGCCGGCGGCGGACAAGTCGGTGCTCTTCAAGTCCGCGGTGAAGGAGATCTGCGCCCGCCACGGGCTCACCGCCTGCTTCATGTCCAAGCCGAGCGCGCGGCTGCCGGGGTGCTCGGGGCACGTCCACCAGTCGCTATGGACGCTCGATGGCGCGAGCAACGGTTTCCACGACCCGCGCGCCGCGGCCGGGATGTCGAGCACCCTGCGTCGCTACCTCGGGGGCCAGCTCAGGCTGATGCCCGAGATGACCGCGCTCTACTGGCCCACCATCAACAGCTACAAGCGCAGTGTGGAGAACACCTGGGCCCCGACCTCGGCGACCTGGGGCCGCGAGAACCGCACCTGCGCGCTCCGGGTCATCGGCACCGATCCGAAGAGCATGCGGGTGGAGTTCCGTCTGCTCGGCGCGGACATGAACCCCTACGTGGGGATGGCCGCCTCGCTCGCCGCCGGGCTGTGGGGCATCGAGCACGAGGTCGAGCCGGGGGATCCGGTGACGGGCAACGCCTACCGGAGCGACGCCGCGCCGCTGCCCCGCAACCTGCGCGACGCCATCGCCCTGATGGATCGGAGCACCGTCGTCCGGGAGATCCTCGGCGAGGAGTTCGTCGACCACTATCTCCGCACCCGCACCTGGGAGGTCCGGCAGTACGAGCGGGCCGTCACCAGCTGGGAGCTGGAGCGCTACTTCGAGCTGGCCTGACCCATGGACAACCCCTTCTTCGACCTGCCCGCCACGCCTCGCATCACCGTGCTCTCCTGGCCCACCCGGGTCCTCCTCGGGCCGGGTGCGCTGAAACGGCTGCCGGAGGAGGTGGGCCGGCTCGGGCTGCAGCGCCCGTTGCTGGTGACCGACGCCGGGGTGGTGAAGGCCGGGCTCGCCGACCGGGTGATGGCGGTGCTCGGCGAGGCAGGGATCGTCCACGTCCTCTTCGAGCGGGTGACGCCCGATCCCACGGAGCGCGACGTGTTCGCCGGCCTCGAGGCATACCGGGCGGCCGGCTGCGACGGCATCATCGCGCTGGGCGGCGGCAGTCCCCTGGACGCGGCGAAGCTGGTGCAGCTGCTCACCAGCCACGCGCCGCCGCTGAGCCAGTACGACGACGCGACCGGCGGAGACCGGTTCGTCACCCATCCGCTTCCGCCCCTCATCGCCATTCCCACCACCGCCGGGACCGGCAGCGAGGTGAGCCGGAGCGGCGTGGCCTTCCTCCAGGACACCGGACGGAAGACGGTCATCTTCGCCCCGGCCCTCCTTCCCCGGGCCGCAATCTGCGACCCCGAGCTGACCTACGGCCTTCCACCGCGTGCCACCGCGGCCACGGGTCTCGACGCCTTCACCCACTGCCTCGAGGCGTACCTGAGCAACGGCTTTCATCCCCTCGCCGACGCGGTCGCCATCGACGGCATCGGGCGGGTGGCGCGCTCGCTGCCCGTGGTGATGCAGGAGGCCACCCACATGCAAGGCCGTCTGGACATGATGATCGCCGCCATGGAGGGGGCGATGGCGTTCCAGAAGGGGCTGGGCAACGCCCACGCGCTGGCCCACGCGCTCACTCCGGTCGCCGGGCTCCACCACGGGCTGGCCAACGCGGTGGTGCTGCCCTCGGTGATGGCCTTCAACCGGGGCGCGGCGCGGGCCAGGCTCGCCCGGGTGGCGGTGGCGATGGGAGAGCCCTCCGGGGCGTCGGAGGAGGTGCTCGCCGGGCTGGCCATCGAGCGCGTGCGCGCGCTGGTGGCGGAGGTGGGGTTGCCCACGACGTTGTCGGCTGCCGGGGGTGAAGGCAGCGGACCTGGAGCGCGTCGCCGCGCTCGCCTTCCGGGACGCCTCACACCAGGGAAACCCCCGGCCGACCACCGAGGTGGACCTGCTGGAGATCGCCCGCGCGGCGCTCTGAGGGCCAGCCCGTGGATGCTTGGTCGGGTTGCCCTCACCCCCCGGGCCGGCTGGTTGCCGCCGGTGCCGAGGGCCCCGGGACCAGCGTCCCCGGCGTGGGCTCGTTGGTCTCACTGGGGATGAAGTCGATCGTCTCCACGACCACGTTGCCCGGCAATCGGAAGTCGATCGGACTGAAGCTCGGGTTCGCCATCTCATTGAGCTGGTTGGCCACGCTGGCCGCCTCGAGCCGCTGGTCCGAGAAGAAGATGTGAATCTTCACCGGGCCCTCCTCGGCGGGGATCCGGTACGCCTGTCCGAGCACCGGCTCGCCGGCTGGACACTTCACCGAGACGTTGTTCTTGCTCATCGTGAGCTGTCGGACGACGCCCTTCTCGGAGTGGGTGAGCGCCAGGCAGTACGGCATCTGCCCTTCGCTGGGGACGAGCTGGACGGTGTCCCCGGAGATCCGCCTGAGCTCCACACGGTGCGCGGGCGCACTGGAGCGGGTACACCCGGCGAGCAGCGCCAGCGCCACCCCGGCCAGGACCTGACGACTGTTCACGGCTCTCCCCTTTCCCGTCAGGGGCCGCCCTGGCGCGTGGAGCGCCGGTAGACGACCACCTGCGGTGTCTCGTCGAGGTACAGGCCAGTGGCGGGAACCTGGGTCCCGAAGGCCTGCCAGACAAGGACCTCCTGCTCGCGGAACTCCTGGTGGTACTGGATGGCAGCGAGGTCCGCGTCCTCGGGGCCGCCCACCGGTGTGACGTCCTTTCTCAGCATGTCATTGCGCTGGTAGTCCCGGAAGGAGAGTCCGTTCACTTCGTGCAGCCACAGCCGCGTCCCCGGCTGGGCGTTGGCGTCGATCCACGGCAGCACGCCGGTGACATTGTTGCTCCAGTACTGACGCTGGAGCCCGAGGCTGGCGGCCCCCGGGATGCCACCAGCCAGCTCCCCGTAAGCAGACGTGCCGTAAGGGTGCACATGGACGGTGAGCGTGAGCGCAGGGAGAAGCACCACTGTACCGAGCGCCACGCTCGCGCTGATGCCGCGCCGCGGCGCGAGCGCGAGTGCCGAGCTCAGCCCGGCGGCCGCACGGTCGAACTCCCGGCCGGCGAGCAGCGCGAGGAACGGCATCGAGGGCAGCCAGTGCTTGACCCCGCCGAAGTGCGGCACGTCGGGGAGGCTGATGAGGAGGATGGAAAAGAGCGCGTTCACTCCCAGCAGCCACTCCGTCTCGCCGCCGCGACCGAAGCGTCGGCCGAGCACGGGTATCAGATCTCCGAGCGTCCGCGCGCCGGCACGCAGCAGGCCCACGCCCATCGGAAGGAGCAGCGAGACGGGCAGGGTGAGCGCAGTGACGACGAAGACGTAGGCCAAGGGGAACGGCGGGGCACGCAGCACCTCGCCGAAGTACGTCCAGGCGTAGTGGACATGCGTCAGCTGGAATTCGAAGTACCAGGCCAGCCGGTCCACCGGGTGGTACCAGAGGTACGGCCAGTGGACGTAGAAGACGAGCGGACCGAGGAGCCCCATCGCCACCAGCGGCGCGAGTCGGACGAACGCCGCCGCATCACGCCGGCGCAGCTGCACTGCGAGCCCGGTCAGGGCGACCACCAGCGCCACCATCCCAAACGTCTGGGGTGAGAGCAGCTGCCACGAACGCACCAGGCCATCCCGGCCGTTCACCGCGAGCAGCAACCCGAGGTAGGCGACGAACGCGAGCGCCACCTGGCCCATGCGCACCAGTATCCGGCGGCCCTCCCCGGCAGCCGCGCGCCAGGAGGCGAGCACTCCGAAGGGGGTCAGCACCAGCGGGAGGAAGAAGGCGTTGTGCTTGGTGGCGAGGGCCAGACCGAAGGCCAGGCCGGTCCACGGCGCGAGCCGCACGTCCTCCTGCGCCCGCCAGAACAGGTAGACCACCAGGACCCACATCGCGGCCACCGGCATGTCGAAGCAGCTGAGGTGGGCATGGAAGAAGTGCCGGGGGACCACGAAGAAGCACAGCGCGGCGAACAGCCCGGCCCGGCGGCCCCAGAGCGCCGAACCCCAGGCGTGCAGCAGCGCAGGGATGAGCGCCGCCACCGCGAACGCCGGGAGGCGGAAGCCGGCGGCGGGACGGACCCACCCCAGCGTCGAGTGGAAGAGCAGGTGCGACCACCCGAACAGCGACTTCATCAGCATCGGGTGCTCGTGGTTGAAGTCGAACGCCTGGGTGATGACCGCATCGCTCAGCGCCGTTGCCGGGCGATGGAAGAGCAGGGCCCACCAGCGCGAGAACTGCTCGGCCGCGGCGAAGTAGACGCTCTCGTCGCGAACGAAGCCCACCGGGCGCTCCGTGGCCCAGAGCACCAAGAAGGTCAGCAGCCCCAGCCCGAGCGCGATGCGCCGGTCCGTCGGGGTAGGCGCGCGGCTCACGGGGACGCCCCCAGTCCCCGCAGCCGGACGCAGATCTGGCGGTCCTGGGGATTGGAGGTCTTGACTTGAAGGCTCCAGGGTCCGGGCGCGGCAGAGGGTGACTCACCGTGGACGAACCCCTCGTGCGCCGCCGGGATGCGGAGGTGGAGCGCGCCCGCCGGACTGTCCAGCCGGAGCTGTACGTCGGAGCGATCCGCGATCCAGGCGTGCTCCCAGGTGATGCCGGCCTCGAGCAACAACGCGTCGGCGGCGGGCGCATCGGGCAGCCGGATGGAGAGCGTGCGTCCGCCGCTCGGGGGGATGAGGAACAAGCAGCGCACCGGCTGGTACAGGACCTCGTGCCAGGCCACCTCCACCGAGGCATCGAATGGGCAGAGCACCCGCGCCCCGCTGCGCCGGCAGGGCTGCGGGGGCGTGCCCGCTCCCTCGACCGAGACCTCCAGCCGGTCGAACGCGTCCACGGCGGAGAGGACGACGGTACGCGCCCGGCCGTTGCGGTACGGGGTGAGGGTGAGCGGCCCGAAGTCGCGCGCCTCGCCGACTGGAGTGCGGTCGGGCAGGAAGTGCTCGCGAAAGTCCCGGTCGGGCGTCCGGGGAAGCCGCTCGTTCGCCAGCACCCAGATGCGCGGGTGGGCGACCAGGTCGTCGGCGGTGTCTCCGAGGTAGCCCACCACCGGGAGCTCGGCGGGGAGGAACAGCCGGGCGCGCTCCGTCCACCAGGGATGCAGCAGCACCACGTCCGCCGGCGCGCGTTCCTTCGCCAGGATGGCCGCCACCGCGCGGTAGTCGGCGTCGGAGGGGAAGGCAGCGGGCAGTCGGAGCTGGAACCCGAGGCCGAGCAGCGCCACGAGCACCAGGGCCAGCGCGGGCGCGGCGGTGCGCAATCTGTGGACCGTCTCGTTCACTCCGGCGGCAGACGCTTTAGCATCCCGGGCCTGGGAGGTCTGTTCCGTGCTCGCTCTGATCATCGCTGGAGTGCTGATCGCCGAGCCGGTGACCGTTCCCCTCCCGGGCGGGGAAGGGGGAATCGGGTTCGACGACCTGCTTTACTCAACGCCGCTGCGACGGTTCATCGTCCCGGGTGGCCGCACCGGACGCGTCTTTCTCCTCGATCCGGCCACACGACGGCTGGAAGCGGTGGGCACGCTGAGCAAGCTCCCCTCGTGGAGCGGCGGGCACGGGCAGAGTGCGACTTCGGCCGATGCCCGAGCGGACACGGTCTTCGCCGGTGACCGGACCGCGAGACGCCTGGTGGCCGTCGCACTCGGCGGGAAGGGAACGGCCGCGGAAGCGGTGCTCGAATCGGGTCCTGACTACGTGCGCTGGGTGGAGACCACCAGCGAGGTGTGGGTCACCGAGCCGGACGCCGCGGCGATCAAGATCTTCAAGTTTGACCCGCGGGGGAATCCAGCCCTGGTCCGCGCCGGACGAATCGCCGTGCCCGACGGCCCCGAATCGCTGGTGATCGACGCGGCGCACGGCCGTGCCTTCACCAGCACCTGGCACGACCGGACACTGGCGATCGGCCTCCGGGAGCGTGCCGTCCTCGGGCAGTGGAGCAACGGCTGCACGGATGCCCGGGGTCTCGACGCCGACCCCGCCCGCGGCCTCCTCTTCGTCGGCTGCGCGGAGGGGCGGGTGACGGTGATCGACACCTCCGGGAAGGGGCGGCTCGCCGGCCAGGCGACCACCGGGGCGGGTGTGGACATCATCGCCTACCAGAGGGCGACGCGACGGCTCTACGTCCCGGCGGGCAAGGCTGCGACACTCGAGGCATATGAGGTCACGGCAGACGGCTCGCTCCGGCGTCTCTGGCGCGCTGCTGCGCCCAAGGAGGCGCACTGCGTGGCGGCTGACGATGCTGGCCACATGCTGGTGTGTGATCCACGCGGAGGTCGCGTCCTCCTCTACGCAGACGCCCCGGATCGTCCACGGTGAAGCATCGCTGTCGGCGGCTGATCCTGATGCTCTCCGTCGCGTTCGCCCCGGGGGCCCTGGCCTATCGCCCCTTCGACCAGACCGACGCCGACGTGGCCGAACCCCACCTGATCGAGCTCGAGCTGGGGCCGACGCAGCTCCAGTGGGCAGGGGGACGCACCGCGCTCGTCCCCACGTTCATCTTCAACGTCGGCGTCCTTCCGCGATGGGAGCTGGTCGTCGACGCCTCGGGAAGCGGCACCGTGGCGGGTCCGCGTGAGCCGGGCGAGGTCGCGCAGTTCGAGGCCGGGGTGGCGTTCAAGGGCGTGCTGCGGCAGGGGAGCCTCCAGGACGCTGAGGGCCCCAGCGTGGCGATCGAGCCCGAGCTGCTGCTGCCCGCGACCGCCGACCCATCCGGGTTCGGGGTCTCGGCAGGGCTCATCGTCTCCCAGCGGTGGCCGGCGCTGACGGTGCACCTGAACCTGGTTCCATCCTGGTCGCGGGCGCACCGCTTCGCGGGGCTCGCCGGGTTCATCGTCGAGGGTCCATCCGCCTGGGTGGTGCGTCCAGTCGGCGAGCTCTACGTGGAGGCAGAGCGCGGGCAACCCTCGGTGACGGTCTCCGCGCTCACGGGTGTCGTCTGGCGCCTGTCGCCTCGGGTCTCGGCCGATGCCGCCGTGCGCGGGGGCACCGTGTCCGGAACGGGGGTATTCGAGGTGCGCCTTGGCTTGACCTGGGACATTCCTCTTGACAGTGAAAGGCGCTGAGATGTCCGGTGGCACCCCAGAGAGCTCGCCCGAGCTCGGCCAGGCGCGAGAGGCTTACGCGCGTCGAGCGTGGGAGGACGCGTACCACCTCTTCTCCGCGCTCGACCAGGTGTCCGCGCTCGAGGCCGACGACCTGGCGAAGTATTCCTGGGCCGCGGGGCTGAGCGGACGGGACCGTGAGCTGCTCGCCATCCTGGAGCGCCTGCATCACCTCCTGCTGGAAGAGGGCGACCCGATGCTCGCTGCGCGGGTCGGATTCTGGCTGGGTTACCGGCTCACCGGGCTGGGCGAGTTCGGACAGGCGAGCGGCTGGTTCGCCCGGGTGGAGCGGCTGCTGGAGCGTGAGGGGAAGCCGTGCGCCGTCCGGGGGTACCTCCGGATCCCGGAGACGATGCACCACCTGGCCCAGAACGAGTGCGACGAGGCGTTCGCCTCCGCGGCGGAGGCTGCGCGGATCGGCGAGGAGTTCGCCGAGCCGGATCTGGTGGCGCTGGCCAGGAGCCTCCAGGGACGCGCGCGCCTGCGGCAGGGCAGCATCCGCGAGGGACTCGCGCTGCTCGACGAGGCGATGGTGACGGTCAAGACCGACGGCGGGGCGCCCATCGTCCCGGCGATCGTGTACTGCATCCTCATCGAGGGATGCCGTCAGGTGTACGCCCTCGACCGCTGCCGGGAGTGGACCGCCGTGCTGTCGAGCTGGTGCGAGTCACAGCCACAGCTGGTGGCCTTCAACGGCGTCTGCATGGTGCACCGGGTCGAGGTGATGGAGATGAACGGCCAGTGGGAGGTGGCCCTCGAGGAGGCCCGGCGCGCCTGCCAGCGACTCGCGCAGACACCCGACCCATTCGCCACTCCCGCGGCCCACTACCAGAAGGCGGAGATGCACCGCCTCCGGGGAGAGCTCGAGGAGGCGGAGGCGGCATACCTCGAAGCGCACCGCCTGGGACGGGAGCCGCAGCCGGGCATGTCGCTCCTCCGGCTGGCACAGGGGCGGGGAGAGGCCGCCCTGGCGTCGATCCGTCGCGCGCTCGCTGCCCCGGGGGAACCGCTCCAGCGGGCGCGGCTCCTGCCGGCGATGGTGGAGATCGCCCTTGCAGCCGGCGACGTCGAGGGAGCCTCGACGGCGAGCGCGGAGCTCGAGCAGCTCTCGGAGCGGTTCGAATCCGAGGTCCTGGCCGCGATCGCCGCCCACGCGCGCGGAACGGTGCTCCTCGCCAGGGGAGAACCACAGCGGGCGCTCGATGCACTCCGCCCCGCGCTCGACGTGTGGCAGCGGCTCGTCGCGCCGTACCTGGCCGCGCGGGTCCGGGTGTCGGTCGGTCTCGCCTGTCGCGCCCTCGGCGACGAGGAATGGGCGGCCCTGGAGCTCACTGCCGCCCGCAAGGTGTTCGAGGAGCTCGGGGCCAAGCCGGACCTCGCGCGGCTTCCGCCGCCGGCGGTCGACCACCGGAGCCAGCGTCCCGATGGGCTGACCACGCGCGAGCTGGAGGTCCTCGGCCTCGTGGCCGCCGGCAAGACGAACAAGGTGATCGCCGGGGAGCTGTTCCTGAGCGAGAAGACGGTCGACCGTCACCTGAGCAACATCTTTCTCAAGCTCGGGGTCTCCTCGCGGGCGGCGGCCACCGCGTACGCCTTCACCCACAAGCTCGTCTAGCCGCGGCGTGGGGGAAATCCCCCATCCGGCGCCTTCACCAAAATGCAGGGTTCTCCCGACGCGGACGCCCGGGGCGAGCGCGTACATCCCGCCCGTGAATTCGAGCCGGAGGATGGTCATGCGCAGCGAAGAGTCGGTCGGTGGAAGCTCGTCGGTGATGGTGGAGGAGGGGCAGGCGCTCGAGACGCTGGAGCCGCGCCCCCGGAGCCGCTTCCGCGTCGAGATGGAGGTGGACGTGCTGGTCATCGGCGCCGGCCAGGCGGGACTCTCGGTGGGGTACCACCTCCTGCGGCAGGGGGTGCGGAACTTTCTCCTCCTCGATGCCAACGCTCGGGTGGGGGATCCGTGGCGCCAGCGGTGGGACTCGCTCCGAGTCTTCACTCCGGCGAAGTACGACTCGCTCGACGGGATGCCCTTCCCCGCGCCGCCGTTCAGCTACCCCACCAAGGACGAGATGGCGGACTACCTCGAGGAGTATGCCCGGCACTTCAACCTGCCGGTGCGCAACGGCGTCCGGGTGGACGGTCTCTCGCGCTCCGGCGACCAATACGTGGTCGCCGCCAGTCACCAGCGCTTCCTGGCCCGCGAGGTGGTGGTGGCGATGGCCACCTACCAGAAGCCGAAGGTCCCGGCGTTCGCCACCGAGCTGGACCCGAGCATCGTGCAGCTGCACTCGAGCGCGTACCGGAGCCCCGCGCAGCTCCGGCCCGGGAAGGTGCTGCTCGTCGGCGCGGGGAACTCGGGCGCGGAGATCGCGATCGAGCTACGCAAGGCGGGGCATCCGGTGGTGATGTCCGGCCGCGACGTGGGCAACATTCCGCCCTGGTTCCACCACCCGGTCTCCCAGCGGCTGTTCATGCCGCTGCTGTTCCGAGGCATTTTCCACCGCCTCCTCAGCGAGTCGACGCCGCTGGGCCGGAAGGCGAAGCGCGGGCACAACGGGCAGGCCACCCCCCTCATCCGCACGTTGCCCAGGCACCTGGCGGCGGCCGGCGTCGAGCGCGTGGGCCGGGTGGCCGGCGTGCAGGGCGGCCGGCCGGTGCTGGAGGACGGCACGGCGCTCGACGCGACGAACGTGATCTGGTGCACCGGGTACCACCCCGGCTTCTCCTGGGTGAACCTCCCGGTCTTCGACGAGCGTGGCGAGCCGCGCCAGTACCGCGGGGTGGTGTGCGAGGAGCCGGGTCTCTACTTCGTGGGGCTGGACTTCCTGTACGCGATGTCCTCCACGATGATCCACGGTGTGGGTCGCGATGCACGCTACGTCGCGGAGCAGATCGCCGAGCGCCTTGCGACGGAGCCGGCGCAGCAGATGGCGTCCGCTGCCTGAGACGGGCGTCAGGACTTCGCGAGCCGGATCTTCTGCTCGCTCTTGTCCCGACAGAAGGTTTCGAAGAAGGTGTCGCCCGCGTCGTAGTTCAGCGTCCACGGCGGATACATCGCGCACCGCGGGTCCAGGCAGTGGTGCAGCTCCCAGCTGTGTCCGAGCTGGTGCATCGCGTGACGGGCAATCTGCTTGAGCCCCGCCTCGGGGTCCTTCACCCCCGCGCTCGAGACCAGGGCCCGGGGCCCGTTCTGGTCTGCGAACCCCGAGCAGGGCACGTCGCCGGAGAGGAGCGAGCGTGGCTTCAGCTTGCGCGAGGTCAGGTAGAGAATCTTGTCGTCGGCGTACGCCCGCGGCGAGGGTAGCGCTTTCAGCAGCTCCAGGGCGTCGAACGGCTCGCTCTGCCCCGGGGGCAGCGGCATGTCGCCCGCGTGCTCGCAGCCCACGCCAAACGCGGTGTAGAGCACCTTGCACAGCCGGTCGACGACCTTCGGGTCGTACGGGTCGAGGGTCACCAGTCGGATCACGGGGGTGTTCTCTCCTCGGGCTACTTCTTCTTCGCCGACTTCGCGGCGGGCCTTGCCTTGCCGGTCGGCTTCGCCGCGGCCTTCGCCTTCGGGGCGGGCTTCTTCTCGTGCTTCCCCGGCGGCTTCTTCTCCTTGGCCGCCTTCTTCTGCGGGGGCCTCTTCTTCGCCACGGGCTTCTTCTCCGCCCGGGCCTTCGTCTCACCCTTCGCCTTGGCGCCGGGCTTGGCCTTCGCCGCGGGCTCGACCGGCTCCTCGACCTCGGCCTCCTCTGCCGGGGGCTCCGGCTCGCCGCCGAGTTCCATCTCCCCGCCGAGCTCGAGCAGATCGTCGCCGAGCTCCATCCCCTCCTCCTCACCGCTGCCGGTCCGGAACTCCTCGGCGGTCCGCTTCGGCCGCTCGCGGCCCGGCGGGAAGAGCACCACGTCCACCGAGTCCTCGGCGTCCACCTCGGCGACGTTCAGGCTCGCCGCCAGCTCGGCCACCAGGAGGTGACGGGCGTTGTCGTAGAGCTCGCGCTCCTTGGTGGGCAGCGGTCGCAGCTCGGACAGCACTTGCAGCCCCTTCACCACCTCCGCCAGCCCCATCAACCCGCCCTGGCTCATCCGCTCCACGTTGGTCCGGGCCCGCTGCTTCCAGTCGAGGTTGGCCTTGTCGCTGTCCGAGCGGAGGAAGGAGAAGACCCGCTCCACCTCGGGTCGGGTGGCCACCTTCCGCAACCCGATGGAGCGAACCTTCGCCTCGGGCACCATCACCACCGCGCCGTCCTCCTCGCGCTTCATGGTGACGAAGGTGAGCGTCTGCCCGGCGACCTCCTTCGACTCCACGCTGGTCACGCGGCACACGCCCTGATTCGGATAGACGACGCGGTCCCCGACGGCGAGCGTCAGGGCCTGAGCTGTCTCGGCCATGTCGAGGGCGAGGGCCTACACCATCCGGCGGCAGGGCGCGAGAGCATCGGCGGTCGCAATGCGCTCGGCCACGAGGACCAGCAGGGCCCGCGGGTCGAAGGGCTTCCCCATGCACCAGCGGGCGTGCTCGCGGAGGAAGCCTTCCGCGCGGGCGTCGAACACGCCCCCGGTCAGGAAGACCATCCGGGCCGCGACCTCGGGCCGCGTCTCGGAGAGCCGGGCGTGGAGCTCCAGGCCGGTCATGTGCGGCATCATGATGTCGCAGAGCACGGCGTCGAACGGACCGGCGTCGAGCATCGCCAGCGCTGCCGGCCCGCTGTGCGCCACCTGGACCTCGTGCGCCCGGGCCAGAAGACGCCGGGCGGCGCTCGCCACCAGCGGCTCGTCATCGACCACCAGGACCCGTGTCCGGCGCATGTGCCCCTCGGATTGCGAAGGCGGGGCCAGCCCAGAATCGCAGCAGCGGACGGGGGGTTCCGCGCGCGGCGGCCCGGTCAGCGCGGGAGGGGTGAGTCCCCGCCGACCTGTGCCGGCGGGAGCTCGGCGCGCAGGTGCACGGTGGTCCCCGATCGGCCGCTGATCTCCCCGGTCCAGTCGGACCGCCCCGGCAGCATCACCCGGAGCTGGTGCGGCTGGTCGGCGCCGAGGTGGGTGATGCGCAGCGGCGTGGCCCCTGGCACCGGCGTGCCATCCACTTCGACGCGCGCCCCGGTGGGCTCGGAGAGCAGCTCGAGCTCGAAGGTCGGCACCGTTCCCAGCACCAAGGCCAGCACGGTCCCGAGCAGGAGCGCCACCCCGAGCATGGCCACCAGCTTCCAGGGCCGGGTGCGGGCAGGTTCCGGCGGCCGGACCGCCGCGGTGGTCACCGAGGGCACCGCCTCGAGCGGCTCCTCGGCCCGTGTTCCCTTCCGCCACTCGGGCACGGCCTCGAGAACTGCCCGGGGAAGCTTCACCTCCTGCCCCTCGGCGAGCAGCTCGGGCTCGAAGAGAAAGGACATGAAATCGCTCAGCGGCGGAGGCCGAGGACCGAGCGCGTGCAGCGCATCGGAGAGGGCGTGCTCCATCTCCTGCGCCGAGGCGAAGCGATCCTCGGGCGCGTGGGCCATCGCCCGGAGCAGGGTGGCCTCGAGCCCGGGCGAGAGGCGTGGATTCAGGCTCCTCGGGGCGGGGAACTCTCCGCGGATGATGCTCCGCATCGCCTGCACCACCTTCCCGAGGTGGGGCAGCCGGCCGCAGAGCAGCTGGTAGAGTACCGCTCCGGTGGCGTAGAGGTCGGTGCGGAAGTCCACCGGCTCGCCGCGGGCCTGCTCCGGCGAGAAGTAGGGGTACTTCCCCTTCACCCCGCTGGCCTGCATCGCCGCGTCGGTGGCGTTGCGCGCCCGGGCGATGCCGAAGTCGACGATCTTCACCTCGCCCGCGTAGCCGAGCAGCACGTTCTGCGGCGAGACGTCACGGTGGACGATCTGCAGCGACCGCCCGCGCTCGTCGACCCGGGTGTGGGCGTAATGCAGCCCGCGGCACATCCCGATCCCGATCTGCAGGGCGATGGGCTCGGGGAGGAACGGGAACTGCAGCGCGTGGGCCCGCCGGAGCACGCGGCTCAGCGGCTGGCCGTGCACGTACTCCATCGCCAGGAAGTAGTCGCCGTCGATCTCCCCGAAGTCGAAGACCTGGGCGATGTTCCCGTGGCTCAGCGACACCGCGATGCGCGCCTCGTTGACGAACATCCGGACGAAGGCCTCGCTGCCGGCGAACGCAGGGAGGATCTTCTTGATCACCACCGGCTTGCTCACGCCCGCCATCGCGTCGAAGCGCGCGCGGTACAGCTCGGCCATCCCGCCGACGGCGAGTCGCTCCAGCAGCTGGTACTTGCCAAACTGGGGCGGGACCGGAGAGGGCACGTCTGGAGAGGAAAGGTAACATGGTGCATGCTGCGCGGCCGCTCCGTGCGTCGCGCGATCTCTCTCGTCATTTCATGGGTGTGCGTCGCGGGCTCCGGGTGCGAGGAGCGGAGCGCGCCGCCGCTGTCCTCGCTGGCGCCCGCGCCGTTGCAGCCGCTCGGTGCAGCAGGGACGGACGCGGGGCCCGATCCACACCGACTGGCCACCGCACCGGTGTGGGGTGCTCCCCTCCCCGCAGGGGCGGTGCGGGTGACGTTCCGCAAGGGACAGGCGCAGGCGGGCGCCAGCGTGGTGTCGCTCGGCGCCGACGCAGGCGTCTCGGTGCTTCTCGGGCCAATCGGGAAAGGCCCGGTGCTGCTGGTTCCGGACGACGAGGTCTACATGGCCGAGCTGGCGCCGCTGCTCGCCGCGCTCGACGACGCGAAGGTGCCCACCTGGATCCTCCATCCGGGGGGAGCGGTCGCCTTCCAGGTCGATCTCCGCGACGAGCCCGCGTTCGACGCCTGGCTGGACGAGCCGAAGCCGGGGAAGATCCGGATCATCCAGCGGCAGGACGGGCTCGAGCTGGTGAGCGGCATCGGAAAGCTCCCCGGCACGGACCCGAACGGGCCGACAGTGCCGGTGCGTGGCGGCCGGCTCGACGTGGCGACCACCCGGGAGGGGCTGCAACGGCTGGAGAAGAGATTTCATGCGCCCGACGCCTGCCTGGTGCCCTCGTTCGGGACCGAGCTGCGTGCGGTGGGGACGGTGCTCTCCGCGTTCTGGTCCGGCCCCAAGGACCCGCTGTTCGAGCGGGTGTGCCTGGTCTATCCGAGGCCCGGTGCCCCCCGGCGCTGAGCTGGAAAGCTCGGCCCGCCTCGGTTATCCGTTGATTGCAGAATCAGTCCTCCCGAGGTGCCTCCATGGCCGCCGTGCTCCAGCCCACCCACCCCGCCACCGTTCCCCAGGGAGGGGGCTTCCTCTTCCAGGAGGCCGGGAAGACGCGCATCACCACACCGGAGTCGTTCACCGAGGAGCAGCGGCTGCTCCACAAGACGGCGTTGCAGTTCTGTCGGGAGCAGGTCCTTTCCCAGGCGGACGCCATCGAGGCCAAGACGCCGGGCCTGCTCCGTTCGCTCCTGGGCAAGGCAGGTGAGCTGGGGCTGTTGATGGTGGACATCCCCGAGCGCTTCGGTGGGCTCGGCGGAGACAAGACCACCTCGCTCCTGGTGGCCGAGGCCAACTCCCTGATGGGCAGCTGGAGCGTGACCTTCGCCGCGCACACCGGGATCGGCACGCTTCCCATCGCCTGGTTCGGGACCGAGGCCCAGAAGGCACGCTGGTTGCCGAAGCTGGCCACCGGGGAGCTGATCGCGGCGTACGCCCTCACCGAGCAGGGCAGCGGGAGCGACGCGCTCGGGGCCAAGACCCGGGCAGTGAAGAGCCCCGACGGCAAGTCCTGGGTCCTGAACGGGAGCAAGCTCTACATCACCAACGCCGAGTTTGCCGACGTGTTCGTGGTCTTCGCCAAGGTCGACGGTGAGCACTTCACCGGGTTCGTGGTGGAGAAGGGAACCCCCGGCCTGACGGTGGGGCCCGAGGAGCACAAGATGGGGATCCGCGGCTCGTCGACCTGCCCACTCTACTTCGAGGATGCGCGGATCCCGGTGGAAAATCTCCTCGGGGAGATCGGCAAGGGCCACAAGATCGCCTTCAACATCCTGAACCTCGGGCGGCTGAAGCTCGGGGCGGCCGTGCTCGGAGGAATGAAGCTCCAGCTGGCGAACGCGCTGAAGTTCGCCGAGGAGCGCAAGCAGTTCCGGACCCCGGTGGCGCAGTTTCCGCTCATCCGGGAGAAGCTGGCCCGGATGGCGGGGACGATCCACGCCATCGAGACGATGACCTACCGGACCACCGGGCTCATCGACGCACTCCTGGCCAGCCAGAAGGCCAGCGCCGACGACGAGGCCAGGACCATCGCCGCCTTCGAGGAGTTCGCCATCGAGGCCTCGATCGTGAAGGTGATGGGAAGCGAGGCGCTCGGGGTCCTGGTGGACGACGCGGTGCAGATCCACGGCGGGGCGGGCTTCATCCAGGAGTACCCGGTGGAGCGTGCGTACCGCGATGCGCGGATCAACCGCATCTTCGAGGGGACCAACGAGATCAACCGGATGCTGGTCACCGGGATGCTGCTCAAGCGCGCGGTGAAGGGGACCCTGCCGCTCTTCGCCCAGGCCGACGCGGTCGAGCGGGCGCTGGCGGAGAAGCAGCTGCCGGCGGTCCAGGGCGGCGACCCGGTGGCCGGCGCCGCGCGCGATGCCGAGGCGCTGAAGCTCGCGGCGCTCTACGCCCTGAAGGTGGCCACCGCGCGCTTCGGGACGGAGATCGAGAAGCACCAGGAGGTGATGGCCGCCATCGCCGATGTGGTGATGGACGCCTACGCGGTGGACTCCATGGTGGCCCGCACGCGCCAGGCAGCCTCCACCTCGGGACTGGATCCGGTCCGCAGTGCGATGACCGTGAACTACGCCGCGGATGCCATCGCCCGGAGCGGCGAGCGGGCCCGGCGCGCCCTCTGCCCCTCGAGCGAGGGGAGCGCGCTGGACACGCACCTCCAGCGCATCGCCCCGCTGTTCACCTTCCGGCCATTCGATCCGGCGGCGCTGCGCGAGACCGTGGTCCGTGCCGCGGAGGCCGCCGGCGGCTACCCGCTGCCGATCGTCTGAGCGGACGCGGTCAGGGGACAACGTTCGGCGTGTGGGCGTCGTACCGCGCCTTCGCCGGCAACGTCGTCGTCTGTCCGGTGAGCGGGTTCACCCACGGCCAGGGGTTGTTGCCGAAGAACGCAGGCTTCGCGGTCAAGTAGAACGAGTTGGGGATGGTCTTCGCCCCGTTCGCCCAGACCACGCCGTTGCTGACGTTGTCCCAGTTCCCGTCGCGGAAGATGTGGGCCAGCGAATACCCGTTGTCCCATCCGAGGCCGTTGGTGTTGTCGCCCAGCCGGTAGATGGGGGTGCCGCCCTGGGAGGAGGGCGTGGCCTGGTACACCGCGCCGCCCTTGAGCACGTTGCCCACGTAGGCGTGGTCGTGGGTGTAGCCGTCCATGCCGACCGCCCGCAGGTTGGCGTTGGTGTTCCCCGAGGAGTTTCGCCCGCTGCAGTAGTTGCGAAGGTGGGTGTGCCACGCCGAGTTCCCGTGGGTGGTGTCGGCGCCGATGTTGGGTGTCCAGTTCCCCTCGATGAGGTCGTGGTGGGTGAAGTTGGCGTGGCACTCGTCGATGGCGTTCTCCTGCCACCCCGGGCTGTTCCAGAGCACCGCCTCGTCCACGTAGTTGTAGGCAATGACGTTCCCACCACCGGTGGAGTTGAGGGCGATGGGCTTGTTGTTCTCCACGGTGACGTTGTTCTCCACCAGGCAGGCGGAGGAGCCGGCGCCGACCACGATGCCGTAGGCCTGGCCGCCAGGATTCTCGTCCGCCGAGCCGTGCGCGTAGGAATCGCGGATGACGCAGCGGTAGCTCCGACCGATCCCGATGTTGTACCCGTACTTGCCCGGATGGTTCACCGGGTCGCCGCTCCTCCGCTCGCCATCCGCCTCGACGTTCTTCGCCCAGCAGTAGGCCATGTAGCTGAAGTTGATGGTCCCCCCGGGGAAGCCCCACTGGTTGTTGCCGCCCGCGACGGCGATGTTCTCGATCCCCGACCAGCGATTCCCGAGCTGACCCGCGGAGGTGTTCGCCGGGATCGTCTTCCAGACCTGGGCGGTCCTCGAGACCAGGAAGTCGAGGTGGAGCGGGTCCTTGAGGGTCAGAGTGTTCCCGCTGATGGCGACGACCTCGTCGGTCTGCATCCGCGAGCGCCACGAAGGGACGGCGCTCTGGGCGGCGGCGTTGGCCGAGGAGATGTCGGAGACGTTGATCGCCGGCGCCCCGGTCGACGGGCCGCTCCAGCCGTACGTCGGCTGACGCTTGAAGTACTGGCCGTCGTAGAACCAGAGATAGCCGTCGTTGAGGTAGACGCTTCCTACCTTCGTCGCCGGCCCATCGAGCATGTCGATGGTGACCACGTCGCCGACGGCGAAGGCGCTGCCGTTGCCCACCTTGAGGGTCGTCGTCCCGCGGCCGGCGTCCGCGGTCAGCGCCTGGACCCCGAAGCTCGCGTCCCCGGTCCCGCTGCGATGGCCAAAGAGGATGACCGCGCCGTAGTCGGGGATGGTGCCATTGGCCACGATCCGGGTGGTGTCAGCGCCCTCGCCGCGGATGGTGACGTTGTCCACACGCACGTAGAGGCCGACTTGCCCCCCCGCGTTGGGCAGCTGCTGCGGATTGACGAAGTAGGTGCCCGCCTTGAGCTTGACAATCTTCCGCATGCTCGGCGTGGCGACCGCCCCCGCCGAGTTGATTGCCGCCTGCATCGCGGATGTGAACTGGACCGCCTTGGGTTGTCCGGTGAGGCTCGGGTCAACCGAGTACCCCCCGTAGGGGTCTCCCTGCGGCAGCCAGACCGACGCCGGATGGACTGGGTCGTTGTCCGTGGGGATGCCGCCCGGGATGCCAGGATTCCAGGCCGTGCGGAACGCATCGGGGATGATGGACTGGTCGACCGAGCTCCCGGCGCCGCAGACGTTGGCCACGCCGCCTCCGCCGCAGGTGTCGGAGCCGGTGCAGGAGCCGCACTGGAGCGAGCTGCCGCAGCCGTCGCTGATCGCCCCGCAGTTCTTGCCCTGGGCCGCGCACGTCGTGGGGGTGCAGCTGCCGGCGCCGCAGACGTTTGGCGTGCCTCCGCCACCACACGATTGGCCCTGGCCGCAGGTCCCGCACGAGAGCGTCGTGCCGCAGCCGTCGCTGATGGTCCCGCAGTTCTTGCCCTGGGCGGCGCAGGTGGTCGGGATACAGGCGCTGGCGCCGCAGACGTTGGGAGTGCCTCCACCGCCACACGATTGTCCCTGGCCGCAGGTCCCGCACGAGAGTGTCGCGCCGCAGCCGTCGCTGATGGTCCCGCAATTCTTGCCCTGGGCGGCGCAGGTGGTGGGGGTGCAGGTGCCGGTCCCGCAGACGTTGGGAGCGCCTCCGCCGCCGCAGGTCTGGCCCGAGCCGCAGGCGCCGCAGCCCACACTGCCCCCGCAGCCGTCGGGGAGCGTGCCGCAGTTCTTTCCTTGTGGGCAGGAGGCCAGCGGCGTGCAGGAGGACGGGCCGCCGTCGGGAGACTCACCGTTCGAAAGCTCGACCACGCCCTGACATCCGAGGCAGAGCAGAACGACGATGCAGGCGATGGGTGCCCGTGCATGTTCCATCCCGTCCGGGGATGTCACGCCGCACCCGCCCGGGACAAGGTGCACATCGGCGCCAAATTCGAGAAGTTCGGTGCTCGACTCGTAACTTTGTGATCAGGGCGGCGGCGAGACTTCGAGGAGACCGACAACGAAGGGTCGACCACGCCGTGGAGGGGCGGCAGCGAATGCTCCGCTCGTCACAGTCGAGTCGCCTGGCCTCGGCTTCGGACCGTGGCGGGTTGTCACGGTCCCCCGCGGGGCGCCGGAAGCGGGCGAGGCGGGGCGTCCAGGCGCGCGGACGCTTGAGCGCGTCGGTGCGCTCATGCTGCCGCGGCTCACGCACGGCCGGGGCCGGCCCTCCCCGAAAACAGATGTTTGCTTCCTGCAAGCAAACAGTTTTCGAAACCACTTGCTTGCTGGAAGCAATGATTCGTTTTTTGGAGGCGGCGCCCCCCCGCCAGTGTGCCCTTCAGACCCCGAGCGGCCGGGCGTCGTATCCAGGGAAGACGGTAGACGGCGGCACCGCCCCGTGTCGCGCGAGCACCGCAGCAAGGACGTCCCGGAAATCGTGCACCACGGGGAGGTCGCCGGGGCCCTCGAGCCGGTCCGCGTCCAGTCCGGGCCAGCGGCAGTGCATCCCGCCCGGCGTTCCGCCCCCGAGGATGAGCATCACGCCCCCACGGCCGTGGTCCGTCCCGAGGCTCGCGTTCTCCGCCACCCGCCGCCCGAACTCGGACATCACCACCACCGTGACCCGTCCGAGCGCCGGCCCGAGGTCGGTGGCGAAGGCCGACAGCCCGAGCGCCAGGGCACGCATCCGCGGCGCGACGCTCGTCTCCTGCGCGAAGTGGCTGTCCCAGCCCGGGAGGTCCACGCAGGCCGCGACCAGCCCGATGCGTGCCCGGATCAGTGCCGCGAGTTGGGCGAGCTGCCGGCCGAAGGCGTGGGCCACCTCGCCCTCGCGCGGCTCCGCGTACCGGGCCCCGTGCTCCGGGCGCACCCCCTCCGTCCGGAGCCTGGAGACACGCTCCGCCGCTGCGAGCGCGTCGCGTGCCGGTGCCCCGAGCCGTTCGTCTCGTGCGTAGAGCCCGCCCAGCGACGCGCACAGAGCGCTCCACTCCGGACCGGGCGCGAGCTCCATCAGGCCGGCGAGGGCGGTGGCCGACGGTGCGCCGCGGAGACTGTCGGGGATTTCCGGGCCGGTGGTGGCCGCGGTGAGCGCCCCGTTCATCCCCCGTGCCCGAAGCCAGCGCCCGAGCCACCCCCCGGAGGCCGACGCTCCACCGCGCTCCATCAGCTCCTGGGCCACGAAGTGCGAGCGGCTGTCGTCGTCCGACCCGACTGCATGCACCACTGCCAGCTGGCCCGAGAGGAACCAGGGGTGGAGCTCGGCCAGCTCCGGCGCAAGCCCGAACCGACCGTCCAGCCGGAGCGCACGCGATGCAGGAACGCCGAGGCGTGGCCGGGCGCGGTGGTAGCCGTCGTCTCCGACCGGTGGGACGAGGGCCAGCCCATCGGCGCCCCCCCGCAGGAACACCGCCACCAGCACCCGCTCCTCGTCGGGAGACTGGCCCAGGCCGATCGTGGTCATCGGTTCAGCACCTCTGGAAGGCCGGGGAGGCGAGGATCACCGCCAGGGGTCGTGGGCTCGCGGCGAGCGCCGTCCGCCCCACCAGGTCCGGCGCGCGCCCGAGCAGATGGGCGGCAAGACGGTCCACCCCTCCGGCGCCGGCCACGAGCGCCTGGACGTCGAGCGAGGTCCCGGTGAGCTCTCCGCCGGCCAGCGCCATCGACAGCCGCCAGCGCCACAGCAAGGTGCCCGTCCATGCCGTGGCGAGCTCGGGCGCGCCCTCGGGCGTGGGGTACTGGAACGGCGCTTGCCCCATGTGCTGCAGCAGCTCGAGCAACGGCGCTCCACCGTCGGTCCGTGCCCCGGTGGCCCGCAGCGCCGAGGCCACGGCCTGGAAGGGCCGCTTCAGTTTGGCCCTTCGTGCCTCGGGAGAGCGGAAGGCCTGGGTGCGGAAGAGCGCGCGGAGCGTGACGCGGAGGTCACCCTCGCTCTCCCGGAACGCCGCCGCGACCGTCTCCACCGCCTCCGCGGGCGGAGTGTCGGCGATGAAGCGACGGCAGAGCTTCGTTGCGACGTGCCTGGCGGTCGCGCGGTGCGCGGCGACGATGTCGAGCAGCACCTTCGAGATCTCCGGCCCCGCCTCCGGCGGCGAGGCGATGGCCGAGCACGCGCTTCTCGCCGTCGTCGTGCAGCGCGGGATCGAACTCCACCCGTCCCTTCCGGTACCGGTGCCGGTCGCGCACGGTCCACCCGGTCAGGCACCGCGCGGCCTCCATCACGTCGGCTTGCGTGTAGCCGCCGTCCACTCCCAGGGTGTGCAGCTCCAGCAGCTCGCGGGCGTAGTTCTCGTTGGGCCGCTCGCTCGCGCTCGCGCGGCGGTTGCTCCGCCCGTCAAGGTACCAGAGCATCGCCGGGCTCAGCGCCGAGGCCCCGATCAGGTCCCGGAAACGGCCGAGCGCGTGGCGGCGGACCACCTCGCGGTCGTCGGCGGCCTTGAGCCAGGCACACTCGCCCTTGCTGGCGTCGATGTTGAGGTGGTCGCTCCAGAAGTCGACCATCGCCTCCCGCAGCTGCCAGCGAGAGCCGACGGCGCGGAGCAACGCCGCCGAGGAGAGCTCACGGAGCAGCACCTCCGGCTTCCACTCGTACAGCTCGCCCACCGGCTGGCCGAGGGAGGCGAGCCGGCCCAGGCTCCGTCGCAGCTCGGCACCCTCCTCGCCGGTGGGCTGGAGCTGCTGCTCGACCCATCGGTCCACCGCGTCTTCCACCCGGAGCGCGAGCGCCCGGAGGCGCTCGCGGTCACCAGGGGCCGCGCCGAAGCCGCAGCGGGAGAGCACGTGCTCGACCAGGTCCACCTCCCGGTTCTCCGGGGCCGCTCGCGGCGCGTGGCCCAGCACTGCCACGGAGAAGACCGCCGCGCTCCCGCCCGCCAGCACGCCGCGTCTGGTCAAGGTCATGGGTCTGCTCCCCGGAGCGAGCGCGGCTCAGCTCTCGACCTGCACCGGCGGTCTCCCCAGCCGCGGCCTCGGTTGCTCGGGCAGGGACACGGGGCGGCGGGGGAGCAGCATCGCCCCCAGGCCGCTGGCGAGGGTCAGCGGGAACAGCGCGAACCACCCGAGCAGCGGGACGACGAACAGCAGCGCGAGCACTGCTCCACCGCGGAGCACGCGCCGCCACGGCTGCTGGCGATCCACCGGCGTCGCGAGCCCGGCACCGATGCGGTCCGCCAGACCGGCGGAGCCGACGAGGGCCAGGAGCAGCGGAACCATGAGCATCGCCCCGGTGACGAGCTTCACCCCTGGATGCGCGGCACGGGCGAAGACCAGGAACACGCCGACCACCGGTACCAGCGCGCCCAGCCCGGCGAGCGTCGCGGCCACCGGGCGGGTGGCGTAGGTCTCGTGCGCGCGCTCCACCGTGGGCCGGAACAGTGCCACCGCAGCCAGCCAGTAGGCGTTCAGGGCCAGGTAGGCCCCGGCGACCATCAGAAACCAGAAGAGGATGTCGGCGAGGATCATGGCGTCTCGGTCCTGCGGGGGGTGAAGGGGAAGTCGGGCAGCTGCTCCGGCCAGCGGGAGACCGCGGCGAGCGCGGAACGGAGCTCCGGGAGGGCGGGGCGCGGAGGGACGGGGGCAGACGGGAGCCGCGGGGCGTGCGGGACCTCGCGTGGAAGCGACACGATGCGGGCGCCGAGCGCCTCCACGGTGGAGGCAATCGGCGCCGGCCAGAGGAGGACCGTGACGGTCGCGGCCACCGCGAACGCCGCCAGACCCGCCCCGGCGAAGGGCTCCGGTGCTGGCCGGCGATCCGCGGACCGGGCGACGAGACCCCGCCGGGCGACGCGCTCGACCCAGGCCAGGGTTGCGGGAGCGGTCGCCGGCGCCGGAGCGCGTCGTGCCGCATCCACCAGCCGGTTCCACCGCCGCTCGAGCTCACTCATCGCCGGGCTCCCCCTCGCGCGCCGGAACCGACAGCAGCCTGCGGCCCGCGTCCTGGAGTCGGCGGCGGGCGCGGAACGCCCTGACCTTGAGCACGGTCCGGCTTCGACCGGTGAGCGCCGACACCTCCTCCAGAGGCCGCTCCTCGAGCGAGAGCAAGGTGAGGAGCAGGCGATCCTCGGCGGGGAGCTCGGCCAGGAGCGCCTCCACTGCCGCCCGCGCGGCGAGCACGTCGTCCACGCGCGGCGTCGGGTCGACGATCAGCGCGGTGACCCACTCGACCGCCGCGGCCGACAGCGGTGGCCTGTGCACCCGGCGGCTCTCCGCCCGCAGCGCGTCCCGGCAGAGATTGATCGTCAGCCGCGACAGCCAGTGCTCGAAGGGAATCCCGTCCCGCGCCTGGTACCGGTCGAGCCGGGTGAACACCGCAAGGAAGACCTCCTGGACCAGGTCGTCTTCCGGGACCGCCCGGGGCCGGTGCGCGCACACCAGGCGCCGGACCAGCGGCTCGCAGTGGCGGACCAGCTGCTCGGCCGCGGCGTTCTCGCCTCGGCGGATGCCGTCCAGGCACTCCTGGATCGACAGGGGCACGTCCGGCGGCACTGGGCAGGAAGCAGCCATCCACGACCGGGAGAACGACGCCGGTCTGGAGCGGTTACGGCCGTCCGTGGTCGGCGCTTGCGCGGGCCCGGGCGGTGTCCTCACCGACTCGCGGAGAGCCCGGCGAGATCCACCAGCGTGGACGGGGGTTCTGCACCGCAGGCCCTGAGCTACGGGGCATAGCCGCTGGCCGGGCTCCTCAGCCGCGCCCGCACGCTGTCCAGCGCATCCCGGTACAGCCGGTCGTCCTTCCGCGACACCGCCTCAGCGTAGAGCGGCTCGGCCGCCTCCCAGTAGCCGAGTGCCTCCAGCACCAGGCCGAGGTCGTATGCGGCGGCGGCGAGCTCCGGATGGCGGACGTGCACCGACTCGAACGACGCCCGCGCCTCCTCCAGATCCCCACGGGCCGCGGCGGTCGCTCCGGGCTGGAGCAGGGGGCTGTCCACGTCCAGCTCGACCTCCTCCACCCGCGGCCGGGGCGCGAGCGCCCGCAGCAGGTCGTCGACGGCGCGGAGACTCGACTCCAGCAGGAGCTGCTCTCGAGCGGCGCGGGAGACGTCGGTCGGGCTCTCGGTCCCCTCCACCAGACCACCGGTCTCGTACGGCTCGCTCCAGGGACCTTCGGGCGAGCGGGACACCCGGGTCAGCAGCCGCACCCGGGCCTGTGGCTCGGCGTCGCCCTCCTTGCTCCGCGGGGAGGCGAAGCTCCACTGGGCCACGTCCAGGGAGACGTAGGCCCGTCGCCCGCTCGCGTCCACCGGGTCGCCCGGCTTCCAGGCCTCGACCTGGAAGAAGCCCTGCCGCGCGGACCGGCCGTTCAGCGTGTGGACGACGACGCCTGGCGAGTCGTCCGGCCCGTCCACTCGAACCAGAGAGAGCACGCGCGCCCGCGGCCCCAGGTCCACCACCGCGGGGGCGGGCCGGGCGACGCGCATCGTCGGGGCGCAGGCTCCGAGCAGGAGCAGCCCGGCGAGCGCGCTACGGCATCCTCCCCACCGCATCCATTCCAAAGGTCAGCTCCGCCTGCCAGGGTCCCGCCGGGAACCCGTCCAGCACCAGCACCCGGTCGAGCGCTCGGAGCGTCTCCAGCCCGAGCCTGCCGAACTCGACCCCCAGCGCCGGGGGAGTCCTGGGGCGAGACGTGCCGCCCGTCAACCACACCGTCGCGCCGTGCAGCAGGAGACGTCCGCTGGCGAGCTGCAGCTCGAGCAGCACCGGCACGCCGAGCCGGGCATCCTTTGGCAGCTCGCCCGATTCGAGCTCCACGCCGGCGCCCCCGCGCGAGAGGTCTCGCACGCTCCACGCCTGGGTGGTGCCCTGCGCCTTGAGGTGCACCGGGACCCGCGGGTACCGGCGGGATTTCTCGTGGCGGTGCGCCTCGAAGAGCCGGAGCAGGGCGGCGTCGAGACCCTTCCGGCTCCTGCCGGGCACGTACCGGATGTTCAGGAAGTACTCGCCCGAGGCAGCGCGACGCACGTCCACCACCTCGCCCATCACCTCGACCGGATGGGAGACCGACTCGGCGGTGAGCTCGAAGAGGAACTTCGTTCCTCGTTCCAGCGGCCGCTGGCTCGGCAGCGACACCCCGCCCTTGCCGACGCTCTTGGTGAACGCCTGCAGCAGCGACTCAGGGCTCCGGTACGAGATCCGAAGCCGGACCGGCTGGAGGGAATGCGGGGCGGCCGGAACGTTCATCGGCGAACGACAAAGTTCCCGGAAAGTCGAGGTGCCCACAAGCCCCGCAGGGGTAAGGCGGCCCACCTTTCTGGCTTGATCGTGGAAAGAAGTGGTATGGAGTGGATCAGCAGGGATCTCCAGCAGCAGGCAACTTTGTGTTCCGGGGCGTCTACGAGCACCAGATCGACGCGAAAGGGCGGACCAGCCTCCCGGCGAAGCTCCGGGAGACGCTGGTGGGCGCCTACGACGAGCGGCTCATCGTCACCAGCGCTCTCGACCCCTGCCTGCACGCCTACCCGGTGCGCGAGTGGGAGCAGCTCGAGGCGGCCCTGGCCACGCGCAACCCGATGGAGCCCGGGGTGAAGACCTTGATGCGGCTCTACGTGGCCCCGGCCCAGGAGTGCCCGCTGGACAAGCTGGGGCGGCTGCTGATCCCGCCCAGCCTGCGCGCCCACGCCGGCCTGGAGAAGGACGTGGTCTGGGCGGGGATGGTGAAGGTCATCGAGCTGTGGAGCCGGGACGGCTGGCGCAAGGCGCAGGAGGACGCGCGTGGTGCCGCCGACTCGGCCGACGTCATGCGCGTGCTCACCGAGCTGCGCCACGGAAGGGAGCAATCGTGACCAAGGCGGCGAAGAAGGCGACGGCGGTCGAGACCGAGCCGTCGCTCAGGCTGAAGCACACCACCCTGTCCTGCATGGGCGAGCTGGACCGCGACGCGCTGCGGGCCATCCGCGACCGGATGGTGCGTCTGCTGGATCAGGGCTGTGTGTGGCTGGTGCTGGACCTCACCGACTGCAGCCACATGGACTACCGGGGCGTCCCCTGGCTCGTCTCCCAGGCGGAGGAGTACCGGCGCCGCGGCGGCGACGTGAAGCTCGCTGGCGTGTCGCGCTACCTGCTGGCCATCCTCCGTGCCGCGGGTGCCCACGACGCCTTCGAGATCTACCCGGACGCCGGTGACGCCCGGGAGGCCCTCAGCCAGGGCCACAACGCCTGGCTGCACTGAGGCAGCCTGCCGTCCCTTGCCGTTCGTCCACGCAACCGTCCTCCAGGACGAGGTGGTGCAGCTCTTGAAGCCGAGATTCGGGAATCCGCCTGGTGGACGCGACGCTCGGTGGTGGGGGGCACGCCGAGGCCCTGCTCGCCGCCGGGGCCGAGGTCATCGGCGTCGATCGCGATCCGTCCGCCATCGCCGCGGCGCGCACCCGGCTCGCGGGCTCCGAGCGGTTCCGGGCCCTCGAGGGACGCGCCGGGGAGCTGGAGGCCCTGCTCGGGCCCATGGGTCTGCTCCCGGTGGACGGGGTGCTGCTCGACCTCGGGGTGAGCAGCCCGCAGCTGGACACGCCCGAGCGCGGCTTCAGCTTCCAGGCCGAGGGCCCGCTGGACATGCGCATGGGCCACACCGGCGAGACCGCGGCCGAGCTGATCGCCCGGCTGCCCGAGTCCGAGCTGGCCGCCGTGCTCCGGGACCTCGGCGAGGAGCCCTTCGCCAGGCCCATCGCCCGGGCGCTGAAGGCGGACCTGCCCACCACCACGCTCGCCGCGGTCGAGTCGGTGAAGCGCGCGGTGCCGCGCCGGGCCTGGCCCTCGAGGGTCCACGTGGCCACCCGGACCTTCCAGGCGCTGCGCATCCGGGTGAACGACGAGCTGGGCGAGCTGGATCGCGTGCTCGCCTCGCTGCCGCGGCTGCTCCGCATCGGTGGCCGGGCGGCGGTCATCGCCTTTCACAGCCTCGAGGACCGCGCGGTGAAGCAGGCGTTCCGGGCGCTCGAGGGCCGCTGCACCTGTCCGCCCGGGCTGCCGGTGTGCGCCTGCGGTGCGCAGGGCACGTTCAAGGTCCTGACCCGCCGGGCAGTGCAGGCGTCGGACGCCGAGATCGAGCGCAATCCCCGGGCGCGCAGCGCGCGCCTCCGGGCCGTGGAGAGGGTGGCATGAGCCGGAGATCGGGCAAGGGGCGCCGGGTGTCGATCGGCGCGGTGCTGGAACAGATGCTTCCGGTGGTCCTGTGCTTCGGGCTGCTCGGAGGGGTGGGCATTCTCCACGTCGCCTCGCGAAGCCAGGTGGTGGACGCCGCCTACCGGCTGTCCGCGCTCGAGGCGGAGAGCCGCACCCTGTCGCTGGCCAACGACCGGCTGAAGCTGGAGCTGGCAACCCTGAAGCGCCCGGCGCGCCTCGAAGCGCTGGCCCGGGGGCAGCTGGGGATGGGACCGGCGGACGCGTCGGTGGTCGACTCGGTCGCCGCCCGCCCCGCCCCGGTATCGACCTTTGCGGCCGAGGGCCGGCGCACCCTGGCCGATCGCCGCTCGCCGCGATGATTCCCCGGCGGTCCACCGAGCGTGGCCGTCCTCCCGCGGAGCTGACCCGCTGGACCCGCGCCCGGGTGCTCATCATGGGCGGGCTGCTCATGGCCGCCCTGGGGGCAGCGATGGTGCGGGCCATCAGCCTTCAGGTCGTCCAGCGCGCCCGCCTGGCGTCGATGGCGACCGATCAGACGGTGCGGGAGATGGAGATCCCCGCCCGCCGTGGCGACATCTACGACCGCCGTGGCATCCCCCTGGCCCAGAGCGTGGAGGTCGACTCGCTCTGGCTGGACCCGTCGATGGTGGCCGATCTCCGCCGCGCGGCGCGTGACCTCGCCCGGGCGCTGCACCTCGATCCGTCCGAGCTCGAGGCCCGGCTGTCCCGCGGCCGCCGCTTCGCCTGGGTGAAGCGCCAGGTGACACCCCAGGAAGTCGCCGCGGCCCAGCGGCTGGAGATTCCCGGGCTCGGCGTGGCCAAGGAGCCCAAGCGCTTCTACCCTCAGCGCGAGCTCGGGGCGCAGGTGCTGGGCGTGGTGGGCACCGATGGGCACGGGCTCGAGGGGCTCGAGCTGGCGTTCGAGGACGAGCTGTCCGGCCAGAGCGAGAAGGTGGAGGGGACCCGCGACGCCCGCGGACGGAACCTCCTCCTCCAGGGAGCGCCGGAGGCGGTGGGCCGCCAGGGCGCGACCGTCACCCTCACCCTGGATCGCCAGCTGCAGTACGTGGCGGAGAAGGCGCTGGACCGCGCGGTGGAGGACAGCAGGGCCATCGGCGGGATGCTGGTGGTGCTCGACCCGCGGAGCGGCGAGCTGCTGGCCATGGCCCAGTCGCCTCGCTTCAACCCCAACGCTCCGGCGCCGGGCATCGCCGCCGGTGCCCTCCGGGACCGGCCGGCGCTGGACCTGTTCGAGCCGGGGAGCACCTACAAGGCCTTCGTCGCTGCGGCGGCGCTCGAGAACCGCGCCGTCCGCCCCGAGGACACCTTCGACTGCGAGGGCGGCAGCTGGGAGGTGGGACGCCACGTCATCCACGACACCCACCCGCACGGCACGCTGACCCTCGCCCGCATCCTCGCCGTCTCCTCCAACATCGGCGCCGCGAAGGTGGCCCAGCGGCTGGGGCGCGAGGGAATGATGCGGACCGCCCGGCGCTTCGGCTTCGGCGAGAAGACCGGGCTCGCGCTCCCTGGCGAGGGCCGGGGCAGCGTCCCCTACCCCAAGGCCGACGTGACCCTGGCCACGCAGGCCTTCGGGCAGGGGCTGAGCGCCACCGCGGTCCAGGTGGCAGCGGCCTACGGGGCGCTGGCCAACAAGGGCGTGCTGATGCGTCCGTACCTCGTGGCCCGGGTGACCGACCCGGACGGCGTGGTGCTGCTGGAGAACCAGCCCACCCGGGTGCGCCAGGCGGTCAGCGAGCGGACGGCCCGTCAGGTCCTCCAGATGCTGGAGGGTGTGGTCCAGAAGGACGGCACCGCTCCGCGCGCCGCGCTCGAGTCGTACCGGGCGGCCGGAAAGACCGGCACGGCGCAAAAACCCGACCCGGTCGCACGGGGGTACTCCGACAAGCGCATCGCCAGCTTCGCCGGCGTCGTCCCCGCCGACGATCCGCGGCTGGTCATCTATGTGGTCGTCGACGAGCCGAAGACCGACGTGTATGGCGGCCTGGTCGCCGCCCCGGCGTTCAAGGAGGTCGCCACCGCGGCCCTTCCCTACCTGGGCGTCCCACCGTCGCTTTCCGCGCTTGCCAGCTCCAAGAAGGTTCCCATCACACCCCCGATGCAGGTAAAGGAGGAGCCCGCCGCGGCCCAGCCGGTCACCGAGCGGCTGGAGCAGGGGAGTGTGTCGGTCCCGAACGTGCAAGGACAGGTCGGTCGTGATGCCGTGGCGCGTCTGCTGGCGACCGCCCTGGAACCCAGGCTTCGTGGAAGTGGACGGGTGATGGCGCAGTCGCCCGCCCCGGGCGCGCACGTGGCGCGTGGGGCGAGAGTGACGCTCGAGCTGGGCGCCGCACCCTGAGCAAGGACAAGGCGTACATGAAGTTGACCGAAGTGTTGGCAGGGATTGGTGCCGAGCAGCAGTCCGGCTCGCGGGCGTCGCTCGAGGTGTCGGGCGTGGCGCACGACTCGCGGAAGGTGAAACCGGGCGACCTCTTCGTGGCCATGCCGGGTGCCTCGGTGGATGGTGCGACCTTCATCGCCGAGGCCAAGCAGAAGGGCGCCGCCGCGGTGGTGGCGCAGCGCGCGGTCCAGGCGGACGGCCCGGTGTTCCAGGTGGCCAATGCCCGTCAGGCCCTGGCGCTGATCGCGGCGAACTTCTACCGGAAGCCGGCCGGCGAGCTGATGCTGCTCGGGGTCACCGGGACCAACGGGAAGACGACCACCACCTGGCTGCTGGAGGCGATCTGCGCCGCTGGCGGCGCGGCCACCGGGCGGATCGGCACCATCGACACCCGGTTCGCCGGCCGCTCGCTCGAGCCCACCCACACCACGCCGGACGCACTGGCTCTGCACGGGCTGTTCCGGGAGATGGTGGACGCCGGCACCGACACGGTGGTGATGGAGGTCAGCAGCCACGCGCTGGACCAGGACCGGGTGCATGGCCTCATCTTCCGGGCGGCGGGCTTCACCAACCTGAGCCGGGACCATCTCGACTACCACCCGGACATGGAGGCCTACTTCCAGGCCAAGCGGAAGCTGTTCAGCGAGAACCTGAGCCCCGGCGGGGTGGCGGTGGTGAACGGCGACGACACCTACGCCGCGCGGCTCTACAACGAGGTCCGCTCCAGCAAGCGGATGGCCTGGAAGTTCAGCCGCAACGGCGGGGAGATCTCCGCCGCCGGGGTCGAGTATTCCATCGCCGGAATCAAGGCGACGCTCAAGACTCCCGCGGGGGACATCGCCATCCAGTCGGCGCTGGTGGGCCCGCACAACCTCGAGAACATCCTCGCTGCGGCCGGCATGGCGCTGGGGGCGGGCTTCAGCCGCCAGGACGTGAAGGAGGGGATCGCCCGGATGAAGGGCGTCCCGGGCCGGATGGAGCGGATCGAGTCCGAGGGCCGGGTGGCCCTGATCGACTACGCCCACAGCGACGACGCGCTCCGCCGCTCGCTCGAGGCCGCGCGCACCCTCGCCCGCGGGCGGGTGGTGGTGGTGTTCGGCTGCGGCGGCGACCGGGACAAGGGCAAGCGGCCGCTGATGGGCCAGGCGGCCGCGGAGAACGTAGATCTGGTGGTGGTCACCAGCGACAACCCGCGCACCGAGGACCCGGACGAGATCATCTCCCAGATCACCGCCGGGGTGGAGAAGGGTGGCCTGCGGCGGATGAGCGCCGGCAAGGCCAAGAGCGGCGAGCGCGGCTACCTGGTCGACGCCGACAGGCGGGCGGCCATCGAGCTCGGCGCATCGCTCTTGAAGGACGGCGACGTGATGCTGGTGGCGGGCAAGGGCCACGAGGGGTACCAGATCGTCGGAACCGAGAAGCGGCCCTTCGACGACGTGGCCGAGGCCCGCGCCGCACTGGGCAAGGCCGGAGGGGCCTGACGCCGCCGCCGATGGCCGCCGAGCCGCGGTTCACCCACACCGAGGTCGTCAATGCCACCGGAGCCCGTCCGACCGCGACCCCGGCGGCTGCCTTCGAGGGCGTGTCCACCGATTCCCGGACGCTGACCCCGGGTGCGCTCTTCGTCGCGCTCCGGGGTGAGCGCTTCGACGGCCACGCCTTCCTGGCCGACGTCGCCGCCCGGGGCGCGGCGGGCGCGGTCATCCAGGCCGGGCACCCGCGCTCCGCGGTTCCGCCTGGATTTCCCCTCTACGAGGTGTCCGACACCCTGCAGGCGCTCGGAGGGCTGGGGCGGCTCCACCGCCGACGCTTCCGGCTGCCGGTCGGGGCGGTGGGGGGGAGCAACGGCAAGACGACCACCAAGGAGATGGTCGGCGCCATCCTCGCGGTGCGCGGCCCCTCGCTGAAGACCGAGGGGAACCTCAACAACGAGGTGGGGCTGCCGCTGACCCTGCTCCGGCTCCGCCCCGAGCACGTGGCGGCGGTGGTCGAGCTGGGGATGAACCACCCCGGGGAGATGATCCGCCTGGCCTCCGTCGCCGAGCCGGACGCCGCGCTCATCACCACCATCCAGCCCGAGCACCTCGAGGGGCTGGGCAGCATCGAGGGCGTGGCCCAGGCCGAGGGAGAGCTCTTCGCCGGCCTGTCGGAGGTGGCGACCGCGGTGGTCAACCTCGACGACCCCCACGTGGCGCGTCAGAGCGCGCGTGCCCGCGGTCCCCGGATCGGCTTCGGCCGGGCCTCTGGCGCGGTGGTGCGGCTGGTCGAGGCGACCGCGCGGGGGAAGAGCGGCCTCGGCCTGGTCATCGAGGTGACCGGCCGGCGCTGGCCGGTGTCGCTCGGCTTCGTGGGTGAGCACAACGCGCTCAACGCCACCGGCGCCTTCGCCCTGGCCACCGCGCTCGGGTACCGCCCCGAGGAGTGTGTCCAGGGCCTGGAGGCGGCCCGCCCCTACGCCCGGCGGCTCAACGTGGTGGAGGCCGCCGGCGGCTGGACGGTGGTGGACGACTGCTACAACGCCAACCCGGCCTCGATGGCGGCCGCGCTCGACACCGCCCGCACGCTCGCCGCCGGCTCCCGGGTGGTCGCCGTCCTCGGCGACATGCTGGAGCTCGGGCCTGGCGAGCAGGCGGAGCACGTGGCGCTGGGTGCGCGCGTGTCGCAGGTGGCGGCCCTGGCCGCGTTCCTCGGCCCCCGGAGCGTCTGGAGCGCCGGGGCGGCGCGGGGCATCGAGTCGGCACACTTCCTGGAGGTGGAAGCTGCCTGGAAGTGGCTCGGCCCCAGGTTGCGGCCGGGTGACCTCGTCCTGGTGAAGGGCAGCCGCGGCATGCGGCTGGAGCGGATGGTGGAAAAACTGACCGGAGCGGCGGCTTCCGGGGGACACTAGCGAATCTGACAGGTGCTCTTCCTCCTCTACGGACTGCTGCGGGACTCCCAGGCACAGCGGTTCTTCAACTTCCTCCGTTACCCCACCTTCCGCATCGTCGCGGCGGGGATCGCGGCGCTGCTGATCGGCCTGTTCTGGGGGCGGCGCTTCATCGAGCAGCTGCGCCTCACCCAGCACGGGCAGAGCAACGTGCGCGAGGACACGCCGGACCGCCACCAGTCCAAGAAGGGCACGCCGACCATGGGCGGCACGCTGATCCTGGTCTGCATCGGCCTGGCGACGTTGCTCTTCGCCGACCTCTCGTCCCGTGTGGTGTGGGTGGCGCTGCTCTGGACGTTCGGCTACGGCTTCATCGGATTCCTCGATGACTGGCTGAAGCTGTCGAAGCGGAACAGCAAGGGGCTCGCCGGCCGAAAGAAGCTCTTGCTGCAGACGCTGTTCTACGCGGTGGGCATCTTCGGCATCCTCTGCACCTGGAAGGGCGGGGTGCCGCACCTCCTGATCGAGACCCGGATCACCGTCCCCTTCGTCCCCACCCGGCACTTCAATCCCGACCTGGGCTGGCTCTACGTGTTCTTCGGCTGGGTGGTGGTGGTCGGCACCTCGAACGCGGTGAACCTGACCGACGGGCTCGACGGGCTGGCCATCGTGCCCACCATCGTGGCCGCCACCACCTTCGCCATCCTCTGCTACGTGGCCGGCAGCGGGCTCCACATCGCCGACGTCCAGGAGGTCGCCGGGCAACAGCGGCTGGTGAGCACCCCACTGTGGCGCTACCTGGGAATCCTCCCGGTGGCCGGAGGCGCCGAGCTGGCGGTGTTCTGCGCCGCGATCGTCGGCGCGGGCCTGTCGTTCCTCTGGTTCAACGCCTACCCGGCGAGCGTCTTCATGGGAGACATCGGCTCGCTGGCGCTGGGGGGCGGTCTGGGCGGCCTGGCGGTGCTGAGCAAGAACGAGATCGCCTCGGCCATCATCCATGGCGTGTTCCTGGCCGAGGCGCTGTCGGTGATGATCCAGGTGGCCTCGTTCAAGATGACGGGCCGCCGGGTGTTTCGGATGGCGCCGGTGCACCACCACTTCGAGCTCAAGGGTCTGTCCGAGCCGAAGATCATCGTGCGCTTCTGGATCGTCTCCATCGTCTGCGGCGCGGTGGCGCTGATGACCCTCAAGCTGCGCTGACGGCCCGTGGACCTCCGGGACCGGACGGTGTCGGTGCTGGGAGCGGGCAAGAGCGGGCTCGCCGCGTCCCAGCTGCTGCTGTCGCGCGGCGCCCGGGTGACGCTCTGGGACGAGCGGCCAGCGGCATCTCTCGGGGCGGAGGGCCTCGGCGCGCGGGGCGTGGCCGTCCGCGGAGGCGCTCCGCTGGACGCCGCCGATCTCGACCGGCCAGACCTGGTGGTGGTGAGCCCGGGAGTGCCGCTGGGGCTTCCATCCATCGTCCGCGCCCGCCAGGAGGGCGTCCCGGTCTGGGGGGAGATCGAGCTCGCCGCGCGATTCCTCCCGCCCGGCGCGGCGGTGCTCGGCGTCACCGGCACCAACGGCAAGAGCACCACCACCGCCCTCCTCGGCGCCCTGTGCGAGGCGGGAGGGCTCCAGCCCTTCGTCGGCGGCAACCTCGGGACTCCGCTCTCCCGGGCAGCGCTCGAGGCGCCGCGGCGCACCTACGCGCTCGAGCTGTCCAGCTTCCAGCTCGAGGGGATGGACACCGTCCGTGTCCACGCCGCCGCGGTGCTGAACCTCACCCCCGACCACCTCGACCGTTACCCGGCGATGGAGGACTACGCCCGGGCCAAGGCGCGCATCTTCCAGAGCCAGGAGCCCGCCGACGTGGCGGTGGTGAACGCCGACGACCCCTGGGCAGCGGCGATGCTCAGCGGCGCCCGTGCGCGGCGCTTCGGCTTCACGCTCCGGCCAGGCCTCTCCCCGCCCGCGGGAGTGGTCGGGCTGGCCGAGCCGATCGCGGGCGGGTTCCAGCTCGGCTTCGCCGGCCTGCGCCTCCGGCTCGCCAACCGCGCGCTCCGGGGCGGCCACAACCTGGCCAACGCGATGGCCGCCACGCTCCTCGCCTTCCACGCCGGGGTCGGTCCCGAGGCGCTGCAGATCGGCCTGGACACCTTCCCCGGGCTTCCACACCGGCTGGAGTCGATCCGGACGCTCGACGGGGTCGAGTGGATCAACGACTCGAAGGCCACCAACGTGGACGCGGTCCTCACCGCCCTCGCCGCGTTCCCTCCGGGGCAGCGGCTGTGGCTGATCGCCGGCGGGAAGGGGAAGGGCGCGCCCTACGCCCCCCTGGTGGAGGCCTCGGTCGGAAAAGTCGCGGGGGTGCTCACGGTTGGGCAGGATGCCCCTCTCCTCGAATCGGAGTTCTTCGCCGTGCTCCCTGTCCACGCCTGCGAGACGCTCGAGCGCGCCGTCGCCCGCGCGCGGGTCGTCGCCCGCCCGGGGGACGTGGTCCTGCTCTCGCCGGCCTGCGCTTCCTACGACCAGTACAAGAACTTCGAGCACCGCGGCGACACCTTCCGCGCGCTGGTGGAGGCGCTCACGTGACCTCGCGCCGGAACACGCCGCCGTCGCCGGCGCTGCCCGACGGCCGCTCCGAGCCGGTCCGGGTGGCCGTCGATCCGGTGCTGCTCGGGGCGGTGCTGGCCCTCGTCTCGCTCGGGCTGGTGATGGTGTACTCGGCGAGCGCGGTGACCGCGGCCGAGAAGCAGGGCAACGGATTCTACTTCCTCGAGCGGCAGGTGCTCGCCGCCGGGGTGGGGCTGGTGGTGATGGCTGCGGCCGTCCGGGTGGGCTACCGGCGGCTCGCCCGGCTGGCCTACCCGATGCTGCTGCTGAGCATCGTGCTCCTGGTGCTGGTGCTCGATCCCAGGCGTGGGAACCATGGTGGGCGGCGCACGGCGGTGGCTGCGGCTGCCGGGACTCAGCCTCCAGCCGGCGGAGATCGCCAAGTTCACCTGGGTGGTGTACCTGGCGTACTCGCTGGCAAAGAAGCGGGAAAAGGTGGCCACGTTCTCCATCGGGTTCCTGCCGCATCTGCTGCTCGCCGGGCTGCTGGTGGCCCTGTGCATGGCCGAGCCCGACTTCGGCAGCTCGGTGGAGCTGCTGGTGCTGCTCTTCATCCTCCTCTTCGCCGCGGGCACCCGGCTCTCGTACCTGGTGGGCTCGGTGCTGCTGGCCCTGCCGCTCGCCTACGGCGCCATCGCCCACTCGCCGTACCGGCTGAAGCGCATCACCGCCTTCCTCGACCCGTGGGCGCACCGGCACGACATCGGGTATCAGGTGGCGCAGTCGCTCATCTCGGTGGGCTCGGGCGGCGTCTTCGGGCTCGGCCTGGGCGAGAGCCGCCAGAAGCTGTTCTTCCTCCCCGAGGCGCACACCGACTTCATCTTCAGCATCATCGGCGAGGAGCTGGGCCTCCTCGGCGCGGTGGCCACCATCGTCCTCTACGGCATCGTGGTCTGGCGGGGGACGCGGGCGGCGCTCCGGGCCAGCGAGACCTTCGGCACCTACCTCGGCCTGGGGCTGACCGCGATGCTCGGCTTCCAGGCCGCGGTGAACATGAGCGTGGCGATGGGAATGCTGCCCACCAAGGGGCTGACCTTGCCCTTCGTCTCCTATGGCGGCTGCTCGCTGGTCATCTCCATGGCCGCCGCCGGCGTGCTCCTGTCGCTGAGCGCCTCGTCCGCGCCGTTGCGCAATCCCGGGTCCTCGCGTGTTCGCCGCATGCAGGAGGCGCTTGCGTGAGGATGCTGATCGCCGGCGGCGGGACTGGAGGGCATCTGTTTCCCGGCATCGCCCTGGCGGAGGAGGTCACCACCCGGCATCCGGACAACCGGGTGCTCTTCGTGGGCACCACCCGTGGGCTCGAGGCGCGGGTGGTCCCCGCGGCGGGCTTCCAGCTGGAGACAATCCAGGTGCGCGGATTGAAGGGGATGGGGCTCCTCCGGAGCCTCCAGGCCCTCCTCCTGCTCCCCTTCTCCTTCCTCGACAGCTGGCGCATCGTCGGCCGCTTCCGGCCGGACGTGGTGGTGGGCGTGGGCGGCTATGCCTCCGGCCCGGTGGTGCTCGCCGCGTGGATGCGCGGGATCGCCACCGCGATCCAGGAGCAGAATGCGCTGCCGGGTTTCACCAACCGGGTACTGGGGCGGCTCGTCCGCGCGGTGTTCATCGCCTTCGAGCAGGCGCGCGCCGCGTTTCCGCCCCGGAAGACGTTCCTGGTGGGCAATCCAGTCCGACGCAAGCTGATGGACAACTACCTCCGCAGCCGACCCACGGTGTCCGACGGGCGCTTCCGGCTGCTGGTGGTCGGTGGTTCGCTGGGGGCCCGGGGGCTGAACACCCGGATGCTGGAGGCGCTGCCGCACCTCGGGGACCTTGGTGAGCGGATCGACATCGTGCACCAGACCGGAATGGCGGATCTGGAGAGGGTGAAGGCGCTCTATGCCGCCGCGGGGGTGGCCGCGGAGGTGGTGCCCTTCGTCGACGACATGTCCGCCGCCTACGCCCGTGCGTCCCTGGTGCTCTGCCGCGCAGGGGCGACGACGGTGGCCGAGCTGACCATCTGCAAGAAGGCGTCGATCCTCGTTCCCTTCCCCTTTGCCACCGGGGACCACCAAGCGATCAACGCCACGGCGCTGGTGGAGGCCGGGGCGGCGCTGATGTTCCGCGAGGCGGAGCTCACCGGCGAGATGCTGGCCAGGGAGCTCCGGCGGCTGGCGGGCGAGCCGGAGACGCTACAGCGGATGGAGCGCGCGGCAGGCCACCTCGGCCGGCCGGAGGCCGCGCGCGAGCTGGTGGACCTCTGCGCCGAGCTGATGGGCCCACCCGCGGGCCGCGGGCAGGTGGTCCCCCGATGACCCGGCGCGCGCCGGTGGTGAGCCTCTTCAAGACCCGTCACGCGGCGCGGGTGCACTTCGTGGGCATCGGCGGAATCGGGATGAGCGGCATCGCCGAGGTGCTGATCAACCTTGGGTACCGGATCAGCGGCTCGGACCTGCGCGAATCCGAGACCACGCGGCGCCTCCAGCGCCTGGGGGCGAGGCTGGAGATCGGCCACCGTGAGGAGAACCTGGTTCACGCCGACGTGGTGGTCATCTCCTCGGCGATCCGGCGGGACAACCCCGAGGTGCTCGCCGCGCAGGCGCGGAAGATCCCGGTCATTCCCCGGGCCGAGATGCTGGCCGAGCTGATGCGGCTCAAGTACGCGGTCGCCGTCGCCGGCAGCCACGGGAAGACCACCACCACCTCGATGGTGGCCACGGTGATGAACGCCGCCGGTCTGGACCCCACCGCGGTGGTGGGGGGCAAGGTCAACGTGCTGGGCAGCAATGCCAAGCTGGGCAAGTCGGATCTCATGGTGGTGGAGGCCGACGAGTCCGATGGGAGCTTCCTCAAGCTTCACCCCAGCATCGCGGTGGTGACCAACATCGACCCCGAGCACCTGGACCACTTCGGGAGCCTGGAGGCGCTCCGGAACGCCTTCGTCGAGTTTTGCAACCGGGTCCCTTTCTACGGGCTCAACGTGCTGTGTCTCGATCACCCGAACGTGCAGGCGCTGCTGCCACAGATCGGCAAGCGGGTCGTGACCTACGGGAGCTCCCACACCGCGGACTACCGGCTGGAGGGCGTGACGCTCGACGGGTTCTCCACCCGGTTCCACGCCTTCCGCCACGAGCAGGCGCTCGGCGAGTTCACGGTACGGATGGTGGGCGCCCACAACGCGATGAACGCGCTGGCGGTCATTGCGGTCGCCGAGGAGATGGAGATTCCACTGTCCGTCGTTCGCCCGGCGCTGGCCGAATTTGCGGGCGTCCAGAGGCGGTTCACGGTGCGGGGCGAGGCGCGGGGCATCATGGTGGTGGACGACTACGGGCACCACCCCGCCGAGGTGATGGCCACGCTGGCGGGCGCGCGCCGGGCCTTCGGTCGGCGGCTGGTGGTGATCTTCCAGCCGCACCGGTACACGCGCACTCGCGATCTCCTGTCCGAGTTCGCCACCGCCTTCAACGACGCCGACGCCCTCGTGGTGCTCGGCATCTACGCGGCGAGCGAGGACCCCATCCCGGGCATCTCGGGGGACGCGCTGGCCCAGGCCATCCGGAGCCACGGGCACCGGGACGTGACCTACGTGGAACGCCGGGCCGACGCTGCCGCGGCGCTCCTTCCCCGGCTGCGCGAGGGAGACCTGGTCCTGACGCTTGGCGCCGGAGACGTGACGCAGGTCGGCCCGGAGCTGCTCCAGCTGCTCGAGCCGGCTCACGGTGAGGCCGGCTCGGCGTGAGCCGGGGACCGTCGATCGGCTGAACGCGCAACCTTGGGGTTGCATACCGGCGGTCGGGTGTGCATATTGGGGCAACCAGGAGGTTGCACATGACAGACACCATCCCTGACCGCATCGAGAAGAAGATCGTCCTTCGCGCGCCCCGCTCCCGCGTCTGGAAGGCCCTGACCGACGCCCGGGAGTTCAACCAGTGGTTCCGCGTGGCCCTCGCAGGGGAGTTCCGCGCCGGGCAGCGCATCGCTGGACCGGTCACCAAACCTGGCTACGAATACCTCACGATGGAGGCCTGGGTGGAGCGCATGGAGCCGGAAGCACTGTTCTCCTTTCGCTGGCATCCGTTCGCCATCGAGCGCGGAGTGGACTACTCGAAGGAGCCGACCACCACCGTCGAGTTCCGGCTCGAGGAGGTCCCGGAGGGAACGCTGCTCACGGTGACCGAGACGGGCTTCCAGCGACTCCCGGTGGCCCGGCGAGGCCCAGCGCACGAGGCGAACTCCGGTGGTTGGGACATCCAGCTCAAGAACATCGAACGGCATGTCACTGAGCACCCGTCACCGCGGGCCTGACCCGAGCCCGGTCTTCGCCGCGCTGGGGGACCCGACCCGCATGGCGCTCGTCCGGCGCCTGTCTGCCGAGGGGGCGCTCTCGGTCACCGCGCTCACCGTGGGCACGCGCATCTCGCGACAGGCCGTGACCAAGCACCTCGGCGTGCTCGCCCGTGCCGGGCTGGTGGAGAGCGAGCGAGCCGGCCGTGAGCGACTCTGGGCGCTCGCACCCGGGCAGCTCGACGAGGCCCGGCGCGCCCTGGAGCAGATCTCCCGCGATTGGGATGCCGCCCTGGGTCGGCTCCGCAGGCTCGTCGAGCGCTGAGCGGCCTTCCGGTCACGGCTGGACGCTGTCGCCAAGGCGGTGCTTGACCCTTCCGCCATCGGACGGCACAACACCCGCCCCCGCAGGAGGGGATGAAGGAGGGTGCCATGAGCGAGAGGTCGAGGGTGACGCGAGTATTCGCCGGGTGCGCGATGCTGGCCCTGGCCAGCTGTGGCGCTGGCGCCGATTGGACGAGCGCGACGACGCACTCCGACGCGGTGGCCTCCGACCGGGAGGCCCTGAAGAGCAGCGCCACGCCGACGGTGACGCCGCAGACCAGCGGGACCACCGCCGGGCTCATCGCCATCAGCGCGGTGAACGCGCGGGTGGCATGGGCGGTCGGGCGGTTCGGGACCTACGTGATCACCACCGACGGCGGGAAGACCTGGCACCCCGGCGTGGTGCCCGGAGCCGAGGCGCTCCAGTTCCGGGACGTGGAGGCGGTGAGCGAGAAGGTGGCGTACCTCCTCTCGCTGCCGACTGCGACGGTCGCGCCTCGCATCTACAAGACGGTCGACGGCGGGAAGACGTGGAAGATCCAGTTCGAGGCGCCAGACGTCAGCTATTTCTACGACTGCTTCGCGTTCTGGGAGCCCTCGAGCGGCCTCACCATGGCCGACTCCCTCAATGGCGAGTTCCCGGTCATCCGGACATTCGACGGCGGCAAGACCTGGCGCGACATCGGTGACCGGGTGCCGGCTCCGCTCCCCGGAGAGGCCGGATTCGCTTCCAGCGGGACCTGCGCCGCCACCCAGGGGCACCGGCGCGCCTGGCTCACCACCGGTGGCACCGGCATCACGCGGGTCTTCTACAGCACCGACCGCGGCCAGACCTGGGGCGCGACCACCGCGCCGATCACCGCCGGCACCCAGGCGGCAGGCGGGGGGTTCAGCATCGCCTTCCGGGATGCGCGGCACGGGATCCTCGGCGGCGGGGATCTCGCCGCGGGCGACGGAGTCATCGTGGACAACATCGCCCGCTCGAGCGACGGCGGACGGACCTGGGTGGCCGGGACGAGCGCCCCCATCCCCGGCGCGATCTACGGGCTGGCCTACGCTGGCAACGGGAAGGGCGAGGGCGGCGGGCACGACGACGACGAAGGCGAGAACGAGCATGGCAAGGGACACGGCGGCAGCGGGTCCATCCGCGTGGTCGCCACCGCGCCCACCGGAACCGCCTGGTCGCCCGACGAGGGCCGGAGCTGGACGACCATCGCTGGCCTCGCCGGGCTGTGGGCCGTGGACTTCGGCAGCGAGCGGACGGGCTGGCTGGTCGGGACCAACGGGCAGATCGTCCGCATTGACTTCTGAGCGCGGTCGACGGCGGCGCTGCGCTTCACGCCCGCTCGGGACGAGAACGCGGACGAGTTCGGCTGGCCGGGCATTGTCGACGCCCTGGCGGGGGCGTCGGCGCGGCTCACCCCGGAGGAGCGAGCGTCACTTGACGATCGACCTCGCCGCCGCGAGTCCGAGCAGCATCGCCGCGGCCAGGAGGAGCAAGCCTCCCAGCCCTCGCAAGGTGCGGAGGGTCGCCGCGCGCTCGGCCCGGACCCGCCGGCCGGCGACCATGGCCGCCGAGGTCGTGACCCCGAGCTCGAGGGTGATGAACGTCGATGCCAGGATGCCAAGCTGCACTGGCACCGAGCGGCCCGGATGGACGAACTGCGGAAGCACCGCACCGAAGAAGAGGATCGCCTTCGGATTCGTCCAGACCAGGAGGAACCCCCGGCCGAACGGGCCGACCCTGGGCGGTCCGGCGCTGGCATGCGGCGCGGTGGCTCTCTCGCGCCAGAGCTGGACGCCGCTCCAGCCCAGGTAGACGGCTCCGGCGAGCTGCATCCCGACCAGGAGCGCGGGTGCCCGGGACAGTGCGCTGCCGACCCCGGCCATCGCCGTGGCCACCATCGCCGCGATGCCCAGGGCGTTGCCGAGCACCATCGGAAGGGTGGCCCGCACGCCGCGCGCGATGGCGTGCCCGACGATGGCGAGCATGGTGGGGCCGGGAGTGAGGACGGCGATCGCGGAGAGAGCGACGAAGGCCAGCCAGGGACCGAGGGCGATCATCGCTCGGCGTCTCGACGCCAGCCGCCGCGGAAGGCCGTCTCCTCGAGTGGGCGGCGGGTCTGTGGCGGGAGAGGCTCCTCCAGCGGCCAGCCCACCGCGGTCACCGTCATGGGCTCGAGACCGGGGGGAGCGGCGAGGGCATCGCGGAGCCGTCCGGGGTCGAAGCCCGCCATCGAGTGGACGGCGAGGCCGGAGAAGACGGCCTGGAGCGCCAGCTGGGCGGTCGCCAGGCCGAGGTCGTGCTCCGCCCAGCGGTTCGGCCGGCCGCCACGGCCGTGGCGCGTGAAGAATCCGACCACCAGCCCCGAGGCGTCCTTCGCCCAGGCCGCGTTGGGGGGATCGAGCGCCTCGAGGATCCGCGGGAAGGCGGCGTCCCCTCGCAGCGCCCAGGCGAAGCGCCAGGGCTGCAGGTTGTAGCTGGAGGGGGCCAGCTGGGCGGCTCCGAGGAGAGCGAGGGCCTGCTCGGGGGAGAGGTGACGCGCGGAGTCGAACCGTTCGTGGCTCCGCCGGGCCAGGATGGCGGGGAGGAGGGGAGGGAGGGGTGTCATGTCCTTTCCCTGTGCGCTGGACGGCCGAGCGTCGAGGTCGTACTTCTCCCGTGCTGTGAGCTCCTCTCACAGGACGACCCGCCGGCGGCGCCTCCCTCCGCTCAATGCAGCGCGGGCCTTCGAGGCCTGCGCCCGTCTCGGCTCGACCGTGGCGGCCGCGGCCGAGCTGGGAGTGACGCACGGCGCGGTGAGCAAGCAGATTGCGGTGCTGGAGAGCTGGCTCGGCGTTCCGCTCTTCGAGCGGGGTGGGGCCCGTCTCCTCCCGACGCCCGCGGCTGCGCGGTACGCGTTCGCCCTCTCCGCGGCGCTGGACGCCGTCGAGCGAGGCACGGAGGCCATGCAGGCGACGGATTCGGAGAGCCCGGACCTGGTGCGGGTGAGCACCACCGGGTCGGTCGCGGCGCTGTGGCTCATCCCCCGGCTGGCCTCGTTCCGCGCCCAGCACCCGGGCATCGAGGTGTGGGTCTCCGAGAGCCGGGAGCTCGTCCCCCTCGGACAGCCCGGCGGGCCGGAGCTGGCGATCCGCCTCGGGCGCGGGCCGTGGCCCGGGGCTCGGGCCGAGCCGCTGATGGACGACGCGGTGGTCGCGGTGTGCGCGCCCTCGGTCGCCGCCCGGCTCCGCGCTCCGGAGGACCTGGCGCAGGTGACCCTGCTCCATGACGAGGACCCGCGCGTGTCCTGGCCCGCCTGGCTGGAGGTCGCGGGACTGGGACATCCGCGCTGGGCCTCCCGCGGTCCCCGGCTCGCCGACGGCGCCCTGGTGCTCCAGGCTGCACGCGCGGGACAGGGCGTGGCGCTGAGCCGGCGCCGTCTCGCCGCGGGCCAGCTGCGGACCGGGGCGCTGGTCCAGCCCTTTCCGACCCGCCTGCCTCTCGGGTCGAGCTACTGGCTGGTGCGTCCCCCCCGGGGGGTACGCCTCAGCACGGCCGCGGAGAAGTTCGCCCGCTGGATGCGGGAGATCGCCCGAGCCGAGGACCCGGGTGGTGAGGGCTGATGCCTCACGCGGCGAGGCTCACGCCGAGGGCGAGCAGCGCGGGCAGTCCCTGGACGACCAGGATCCGGCGGGAGGCCGTCGCCGCTCCGAACACCGCGGCGATGAGGACGCAGACGAGGAAGAAGAGCCGCAGCTGTCCAGCCAGCGACTCGGCGGCCACCAGGCTCCAGACGAGCCCCGCGGCGAGAAACCCGTTGTACAGCCCCTGGTTCGCAGCGAGCGGCGCGGCCTGGGCCGCGAACTCGGGGGTGGTCCCGAAGATGCGCCGGCCGGCAGGGCTCTTGAAGAGGAACATCTCCAGGATCAGGAACCCCACGTGCTCGAGCGCGACGAACGCCACCAGGACGCTTCGGAGGAGGGGCACGGAGGCATGCTGGTCCCACCCCGGCGCACCCGTCCAGGAGAACCCGCCGGGATTCTGCGTCCGGCGCCTCCATCTGGTTCTCAGAAGGGGCTCTTGACCGCCCCTTCCACCCCGTCGGCCGGCGCCGCCCTCCTCACCGGCCTCGCCGCGGATGCGACGCCGGGGGAGTCCCTCGCGCCGTGGACCAGCCTGCGGGTGGGCGGCCCGGCCGAGCTGCTGGTCCGACCCCGCACCCCCGACGCGCTCCTGGCCCTGCTCGCCCGCGCCCGGGCGGAGGGGGTTCCGGTCCACGTGCTCGGCGGTGGCGCCAACACCCTGGTCGGCGACCTCGGCATCCCCGGCATCACCCTCAAGCTGCCGGGCGACCTCTTCGCCGAGGAGGTCCAGCCCGCCCGCTCCGGCGGTGGGCTGGTGACGCTCGGGGCCGGTGCGGCCATCGTCCGGCTGGTCAACGCGATGCGGGCCCGCGGGTGGGTGGGCGCGGAGTTCCTCGCCGGCATCCCGGGGACCATCGGCGGTGCGGTGGCGATGAACGCCGGGACCAAGCATGGCGAGTGCGAGCGGGTCCTGGACGCCGTCGAGCTCGCCACCGCAGACGGCATCGGCTGGGTTCCTCGGGCCGCGCTCACCATCCGTTACCGGTACACCGAGCTCCCCGGCGGGGCGGTGCTCACCCGGGCGCGCTTTCGCCTCCCTGCGGGCGACATCGAGACCTCGCGCGCGGCGATGGACGCCGACCTGGCGTACCGGAAGCGCACCCAGCCGCTCAGCCAGCCGAACTGCGGCAGCGTCTTCCAGAATCCCCCTGGAGACCACGCCGGCCGCCTCATCGAGTCGGTCGGCCTCAAGGGGAGCGTCCTCGGCGGGGCGCAGATCTCGACGCTTCACGCCAACTGGATCGTCAACCTCGGCGGGGCCCGGGCCGCGGACGTGGTGGGGCTGATCGAGCGCGCGCGAGCGCGGGTGCGCGAGGCGACGGGCATCGTGCTCGTCCCGGAGGTGAAGCGGGTGGGAGTCTTCGCATGAAGGACAAGCGGATCGGGGTGCTGATGGGCGGCCTCTCCGTCGAGCGGGAGGTCAGTCTACGCACCGGGGCCGGCGTCGCCGCCGCGCTCCGGAGCCTCGGCTACACCGTGGTGGAGGTCGACGTGCAGAAGGACGTGGCCGAGCGGCTCCGCGCCGAGCGTGTCGAGGTGGCCTTCATCGCCCTGCACGGCCGCTACGGCGAGGACGGGTGCATCCAGGGGCTGCTGGAGTCGATGTTCATCCCCTACACCGGCTCGGGCGTGCTCGCCTCCTCGGTGGGGATGGAGAAGGTCTTCGCCAAGCAGGTCTTCCTCGCCCACGGCATTCCCACGCCGGCCTACCGTGCATTCGACGGCGCCGAGCACGCGCTCGCCGGCGTGGAGTCGCTTCCCTTCCCCTTCCCGGTGGTGGTGAAGCCCTCGCGGGAGGGCTCGAGCGTCGGGGTCCACATCGTGCGCACCGAGGACGCGTATCCCGCGGCGGTCGAGGACGCGGCGACGCTCGCCGGCTCCATCCTGGTGGAACAATTCGTTCCCGGGCGGGAGGTGCAGGGCGCGGTGCTCGATGATGCCTCGCTCGGGGCGATCGAGATCGTCCCCGCGCACGAATTCTACGACTACGAGGCGAAGTACGCGGCCGGCAGCGGGACGAAGTACCTCTTCCCCGCGCCGCTGCCGCCGGACCAGTACGCCCGGGTGAACGAGGTCTGTCTGGCGGCGCACCGGGCCCTGGGGTGCCGCGGCGCGACCCGCTCCGACGTCATCGTCACCCCGGAGGGCGGAGTGCAGCTGCTGGAGCTGAACACCATTCCCGGGATGACGCCCACCAGCCTGCTCCCGAAGATCGCCGCGGGCAGGGGCATCGACTACCCCCAGCTGTGCGAGCGCATCTTGCTTGGCGCGCTGCTGCAGGCGTGACCTCGCCCAGCGCGACCGCAGGCCTCTACCTCACCCCGGGCAACGGCTGGCCGATGGCAGCCAGCACGCTGATGGCGCTGGCCGGGGCCCGTTGCCGCACTCGACCCGGGCAGAGGCGCCGTTACAGGCCTGTGGCCGAAAACTGGCGCGGGCGCTGATCCGGGTCGAGCATGCGCCGGATCAGATGCCCGGAGTCCTCGCCTCCAGGAACCGGCGCCGCCGCGCCGACGGCGCAGCTTCCCGTGCCCCCGGTGGACGGGCGGTCCTGCGCGGCCTGGGGCTGCTGGCGATCTTCGCCTCGCTGGCCTGGGTCGGGCTCCAGCTCGACGGCTGGGCCGCCAGCTCGCCCCGGTTCGCGCTGCGGACGGTGAGGGTCCAGGGGCTCCGGCGGGCCACCGAGAAGGAGCTGCTCCGGCTCGCAGGCGTGGCCCCGGGGATGAACCTCTGGTCGCTCGATGCGGCCGCCGTCGCCCAGGCGATGGGCGCCCATCCCTGGGTCCGGACCGTCGAGGTCAGCCGGAGCCTGCCGGACACCCTCCAGCTACGTGTGGAGGAGCGTGCCCCCGTGGCCCTCGCCTCGCTGGGGGACCTGTACGTGGTCGACGCCAACGGCGCCCCGTTCAAGCGCCTCTCGCCCGCCGATGCGCTCGATCTCCCGCTGCTCACCGGGCTCGCCCGCGAGGCCGCAGAGAAGGACCCCGCCGGTACCGCCGCCCGCCTCCGCGAGGGCCTCGGCGTCCTCGAGGCCTATCAGCGCGCCTTCGAGCGGCCATGGCTGTCCGAGGTCCAGCTCGGCGAGGCGGGCTTCGACCTGGTCACCGCCGACGGCGTCCGGGTGGTGCTCGGGCGTGACGATCTGGACGGCCAGCTCCGCCGGCTTCGCCGCGTCAAGGACGAGCTACAGCAGCGGGGCCTGCTCGCCGCCGCCATTCACCTCGAGAACCGCGTCCGGCCCGGCTGGGTCGCGGTGAAGGTCCAGCCCGGCGCGAAGGCGCCTTAGCCACGAGCGAGAAGGGACGGAAGTCATGGCCAAGCAGAAGGGTGGAGAGATCGTCGTCGGCCTGGACATCGGCACGACGAAGATCTGCGCCATCGTGGGCGAGCTCACCGAGAACGGCATCGACATCATCGGCATCGGCAGCCATCCCTCGAAGGGCCTGCGCAAGGGCGTGGTGGTGAACATCGAGGCCACCGTGGCCTCCATTCGCCGCGCGGTCGAGGAAGCCGAGCTGATGGCCGGCTGCGAGATCACCACCGTCTACACCGGCATCGCCGGTGGCCACATCAAGGGCTTCAACAGCCAGGGGATCGTGGCGGTGAAGGACAAGGAGGTCCGCGAGGCGGACATCACCCGGGTCATCGACGCGGCCAAGGCAGTGGCCATCCCCATGGACCGGGAGGTGATCCACGTCCTTCCTCAGGAGTTCATCATCGACGACCAGGGCGGCATCAAGGAGCCGCTGGGGATGGCCGGCGTGCGGCTGGAGGCCAAGGTCCACATCGTGACCGGCGCGGTGTCCAGCGCCCAGAACATCGTCAAGTGCGCCAACCGCACCGGGCTCAACGTCGCGGACATCGTGCTCCAGCCCCTCGCTTCCAGCGAGGCGGTGCTGGGGGAGGACGAGAAGGAGCTGGGCGTCTGCCTGGTGGACATCGGCGGCGGCACCACCGACATCGCCATCTTCTCCGGGGGAAGCATCGCCCATACCGCGGTCATCGCCCTGGGCGGGAACAACCTCACCTCGGACATCGCCATCGGGCTCCGTACCCCGGCCCACGAGGCCGAGCGCATCAAGCAGCGCTACGGCTGCGCAATGGCCTCGATGGTGGACAAGGACGAGACCATCGAGGTGCCCTCGGTGGGCGGACGGCAACCCCGGGTCATCGGCCGGCAGATCCTCTGCGAGATTCTCGAGCCGCGGGTGGAGGAGATCTTCCAGCTCGTGCACCGCGAGATCCAGAAGTGCGGCTTCGAGGACCTGCTCGCCAGCGGGGTGGTGATCACCGGCGGCTCCACCTTGCTCGCCGGCATGCCCGAGCTGGCCGAGGAGGTGCTCGGGCTTCCGGTCCGCCGCGGGATGCCGCGGGGCATCGGAGGTCTGGTCGACGTGGTGAAGAGCCCGATGTACGCCACCGGTGTGGGCCTGGTGGTCTACGGCGCCCGCCACACCGATCGACGCCTGTTCCGGATCCGCGAGGACAACGTCTACCGGAAGGTCCGCGGCCGGATGCGGGAGTGGCTGGAGGAGATCTTCTAGGGGAAACACGCCCCCGCTACAGGGGTGTGTCGAAAACTTGCGAGGGCGGGGTCCGGGCCGATGATGCCCGGATCAGGCCGTGAGGCCGCGGACGAGGGCGAATGGACAACTTCGATTCGAGCAAGCAGACCGCGAAGATCCGGGTGGTGGGCGTGGGTGGGGCGGGCTGCAACGCGATCAACACCATGATCGCCGCCGCGCTCGACCGGGTGAACTTCGTCGCCGCCAACACCGACATCCAGGCGCTGGCGGCGAGCCACGCGGCGATCAAGATCCAGATCGGCGAGACCCTGACCAAGGGGCTCGGCGCCGGCGCCAATCCCGAGGTGGGACGCCAGGCGGCGCTGGAGAGCAAGGACGAGATCGCCCACGCGCTGGAGGGCGCGGACATGGTGTTCGTCACCGCGGGGATGGGCGGCGGGACGGGCACCGGTGCCGCCCCGGTGATCGCCGAAATCGCCCGCTCGCTCGGGGCGCTCACCGTGGCGGTGGTGACGAAACCCTTCCATTTCGAGGGAAACAAGCGGCGGAAGCAGGCCGAGGCGGGGCTGATCGACCTCAAGGCCTCGGTGGACACGCTGATCACCATCCCCAACCAGCGGCTTCTCGGGCTGAGCGGTCAGTCCATGCCGCTGCTGGAGACCTTCAAGCTCGCCGACGAGGTGCTGCTCAACGCGGTGCAGGGCATCAGCGACCTCATCCAGTACCACGGGTACATCAACGTCGACTTCGCAGACGTGAAGACCATCATGAGTGACCGCGGCCACGCGCTCATGGGTACCGGCCGGGCCTCGGGCGAGAAGCGAGCGGTGACCGCGATGCAGCAGGCGATCAGCTCGCCGCTGCTCGAGGACGTGCAGATCGACGGGGCCACCGGCCTGCTGATCAACATCACCGGCGGCCGTGACATGACCCTCCAGGAGGTCAACGAGGCGTTGACCCTGGTGCACGACGCCGCCGACGAGGAGGCGGAGATCATCTTCGGCAGCCTGATCGACGAGAACGTCTCGGACGAGGTGAAGATCACCATCATCGCCACCGGCTTCCAGCACCGTGGCGCCGAGGCGCGCCGGCCCGGGGCCACACCGGGGCAGGTAGCGACCCGTCCGGCCACCGCTCCAGCCGAACCGGCCGTGCACGGCCCGGTCCGCGCCCGCAGCACAGCACCGGAGCCGCGGCCGCTCGCGCCCCGCCACCTCCAGGAAAAATCGCTCCCGCTGGACGAGGATCAGTTCGACATCCCCACCTTCCTCCGACGCCAGGGACAGGGCGACTTCTAGGACGCCTCGGAGGCCGAGGGATCCACGTTGCAGGCGCCCGCGGCTCAGACCGTGCCGCTCGACCGCCAGCGGTACATCCGCTGTCGGTGGCTGGTGCCGTCCAGGGCAGCGAACAGGTGGCCGCGGAACACCATCACCAGGTGGACGAGGGCTCCTTCCACGACGTTGGTGATGATCGAACCCAGCAGCCCGAGTTCCGCCAGGGGATAGCGCGGGAGGTAGTACCAGGCGGCGAGCACCAGGAGATTCGGGATGCCCCACTCGATCCAGTTCGCCTGGAGGAAGCGGACCGATCGCTGCACGGTCTCCAGCCCACCGTGGCTGCCGCGCTGGTAGATGACCTCGGGAGCGGCGTTGAGGAGGATGACCGCGGCGAGGAACAGCAGCTGCGAGAACACCGCCCGCTGGGGCCCGGGGACCATCAGCTCGATCACCAGCGAGGCGATCCAGTACACGAAGAAGAGATTGGCCACCGACCAGAAGTAGGCACCGATGCTCCGACCGAACTCGTCCAGCTTCACCCGCGACTTCGAGACCACCTCCCCGAGGAAGTAGAGGTAGCAGCTCACCGCCGCGGCCCAGACCGCCCAGACGACGAACGAGCCGAGCCGCCCCAGCGCACCGAGGACCAGCCCGGTGGCGAGCTGGTTGGCCTCCAGCAGCCCGATGGGCAGCAGCAGCGTCCAGGCGTTCTTGCGGATGCCGGTCAGGGCCTGCCGGAACGCGTCGGCGTAGATGCGGAGGTAGACGGTCAGGACTTTCATTGCGCGGGGCGGACCATGTCATCCGGCGCCTCAGCGTGCCACCCTGATGCTTGCCCCGCCGCGGGCGGGCGTGGCAGCGTGCGCCGCCCGACGCCGACATGTTCCGCTCGCTGCTCATCGCCAACCGGGGAGAGATCGCCCGCCGCATCGGAACCGTGGCGCGGTCGATGGGGCTGCGCACCGTCGCCGTGTACTCGGACGCCGACGCCCAGGCGCCCTTCGTCCAGGAGGCCGATCAGGCGGTGCGGCTCGGCCCCCCACCTCCGAGAGAAAGCTATCTGAACGTGGAGGCGCTGGTCCGGGCGGCGAAGGAGACCGGCGCCGAGGCGGTCCATCCTGGCTACGGCTTCGTCTCCGAGAATGCCGAGTTCGCCCGCGCCTGCACCGAGGCGGGCATCGTCTTCGTCGGCCCTCCGCCCGAGTCGATGGCGCGAATGAAGGACAAGGCCCAGGCCCGGGCGCTCGCCGCCGGAGCCGGCGTGCCCGTGGTGCCGGGGAGCGATGGGGTGGTTGCCGACCTTCGCGGGGCGAGCGAGGCCGCCGAGCGCATCGGCTTCCCCGTCCTGGTGAAGGCGGCGGGCGGCGGTGGCGGCATCGGGATGGCGGTCGCCGGTTCCCAGGCCGAGCTGGAGAAGGCGTTCCGCGCCTGCGCCGACCGGGCCCGCGCCGCGTTCGGACGCGACGCGGTCTACCTCGAGCGCTACTTCCCGGCGCCGCGGCACATCGAGGTGCAGATCCTGGGGGACACCCACGGCACGCTCCTCCACGTGCTGGAGCGGGAGTGCAGCATCCAGAGGCGCCATCAAAAGGTCCTCGAGGAGGCCGGAAGCCCGCTGTTCCTCGAAGGGAGGAGCCCCGAGCTGTTGCAGCGGATGAACCAGGCAGCGCTCGCCGCCGCGCACGCCTTCGGCTACGCCAACGCCGGGACGGTGGAGTTCCTGGTGTCCGACGGCGAGTTCTTCTTCATCGAGATGAACGCCCGGCTCCAGGTGGAGCACCCGGTGACCGAGCTGACGACCGGCGTGGACCTCATCGGCTGGCAGCTGCGCATCGCCGCCGGTGAGCGCCTCAGCGTGAGGCAGCAGGACATCCACCGCCATGGGCATGCGCTCGAGTTCCGCATCTACGCCGAGGACCCGGTCCGCTTCCTCCCCAGCCCGGGGCCGCTGAATGTCTTCCGCCCGCCCGAGGGTGAAGGCATCCGGGTCGACGCGGGCTACGCCGAGGGCGGGGTGGTCACGCCCTACTACGACCCGCTCCTGGCCAAGCTCATCGTCTCCGGCGAGGACCGGAACCAGGCCATCCAGCGCGCCGAGGAGGCGCTGCAGCGGTTCGACATCCAGGGGCTCAAGAGCAACCTGCCCCTGCACCTGCGGATCGTGCGCGATCGCGCGTTCCAGGACGGCGCGCTCGACACCCACTTCCTGGAGCACCACGCCAAACCCTGATGGCATGAGGAGCGCCCCACGATGGACGTCCCCGCCCACATCACCGGCACCGTGTGGAAGGTCGAGGTCTCGGTCGGCCAGGTCGTGCAGGCCGGCGAGGTGCTGGTCATCCTCGAGTCGATGAAGATGGAGATGCCCGTCGAGGCGCCGGAGGCCGGCACGGTGAAGGAGGTCCGCTGCCAGCCAAACCAGCCGGTGAACGAGGGCGACGTGCTGGTCGTGCTCGCGCCGTGACCTCCGACGGCCGGCTCGAGCGCTCGTGGCTGCCCGGAGGCGTCCGGGTGCTCACGCTGGAACGGCCGCACCGTCGCAACGCGCTCACACCGTTCCTCCTCGACGCGCTGGCCGAGGCGCTGGCCCCGGACACGGAGGTGCGGGCACTGGTGATCGAGGCGCGGGGTCCGGCCTTCTGCGCCGGCTACGACCTGGCGCAGCTCGGGGAGGACGCCGCCGCGGCTCGCTCGCCCGATGCCCGCATCCAGGAGGTCCTGGCCATGCTCGAGGCCCATCCGGCCCCGAGCGTGGCGGTGGTGCACGGCGCGGCGTTCGGCGCCGGCTGCGAGCTGGCCTGCGCCTGCGACTTCCGCATCGGGACTCCGGACACGGTGGTCTGCATGCCGCCGGTGCGGCTCGGCGTGGTGTACGCGCCCGAAGGCGTGTGGCGGGTGGCCCGGCTCGCCGGCCTCCAGCATGCCCGGTGGATGTTCCTCACTGCGGCCGAGGTCGGCGCCGAGGAGGCCCTGGGCTGGGGGCTGCTGGACGCCGTGGCCGAGGACGCGACGGCACGGGCGCATGCGCTGGCGGCGACCCTCGCCTCGGGCGCCCCGCTGGCGATGGCCGGGCTGCGCCGGACCCTGCGGGCTCTCGGACACGCGCCGATCGATCCGGCCGAGCGCGAGCAGCTCGAGGCGCTCCGCTCCGAGGCCTTCGCCTCCGAGGATGCAAACGAGGCGCGCACGGCCCTCCGCGAGAAGCGCCCCCCGCGCTGGCGAGGTTGCTGAGACCCGGCTACCGGCGAAACCGCGCTCCGGGGCTCCGGCGGACGGGGGTCTCCCCCAGCCCTCCCCCCGGGAGCTCCTCGTCTGGTTCAAGGCCCGCGTTTCCCGGGAGCGCTCGAGGTCCGCGCAGGCCGCCGCGATGAGGGCACAGCACCCGTCTCCCCGCGCGCCGCCGTCCCCTCGGGGCTGCATCACCAGCGCTCACCCGGCGCCTGCTGGACTCTGCGCTTGACCGCCGCCGGGTCCCGCCGCACCCCTCCTACCGTCTTCGCGCACGGATGCAGGTGAACGGTACCTGGAGACGGAGCGCCTCCGGGTCCAGCAACCCGACCAGCGCCCGGAACACCGCCTGCCGCGCCTCGTCCGGGACCACCGCCCGCCAGGCCTCGAGGAATCCCAGCCGGATGAAGTGGTGCCGGAACAGCGCCTCTGCGCTGGTGAACGGCCAGCGGAACATGTGGATGCCTTCGTCCTCGAGCTCGAACCCGGCGGCGCGGGTCAGCTCGACCAGCTCCGCCGCTGGCCGTCGCCGGACCCGGATGTGCTCCGCGATGCGGCGCTGACCGTCCTCTACGCCCGTCTCGTCCAGCGCACGGCCGAGCGCCTCGTAGAACCCGGCCATCGTCCCGGGCAGGTTGGCGGTGAACACCAGCTGGGCGCCGGGGCGGGCCAGGCGCGCACAGACGTCGAGCGCCGCGGGCAGGTCCGCGACGTTGTTCAGTCCGTTGTTGGAGACGATCAGGTCCACCGAGGCAGGCGGCAGCCGGAGCGCCTCCACGGTCGTCACGTGCAGGGTGACCGATTGCTCGAGACCCCACGCCGAGACCTTGCTGCGGAGTCGCTCCATCGCCGGCGCCCACGGGTCCACGCCGTGCAGGCGCGCACCCGGTCCGAGCCGCTCGGCCAGCTCGAGCAGCGGGAACCCCGTCCCGCAACCCACGTCCAGGACCGTCATCCCGGGGCGGAGCTCCACCGCGTTCAGCAGCGCCAGCCCGAACGGGGCGGACCACAGCGGCAGCTCGTCGTAGAGCGCCACCACCGCCGGATCCGTCAGGTCCGGGGTCGGTCCCTCCCAGGGCTCCACCCTCCACCTCCCCGGCGTTCAGGCGCCGCCGAACAGCTCGGCCATCCGCAGCCGCAGCGCCGAGGCGATCTTGTACAGCGAGCTGATCGAAGCGCTCGACTCCGCCCGCTCGATCTGGCTCAGGAGCGACACCGAGAGGCCTGTCCGGCGGGCGAGCTGCTTCAGGGTCAGCTCCTGCGACTTGCGGGCCTCGCGGATGGTGCGCCCGATGGCGCGGTGCAGCTCGGCCTCCGGGTCCTTGGAGAGCCCCTTCTTCGCCAGCGCCGACTCCACCGCCGCCAGCAGTTCCTCGGGCTCGACCGGCTTCTTCACGTAGTCCGACGCCTGCGCCTTGAGCGAGGCGACGGCGGTCTCCACCGCCGGGTGCGCCGTGGCCACGATGACCGCGATGTCCGAGTCGTAGCCGCGGATCTTTTCCAGCAGCTCGGTGCCGGACATCTGCGGCATCATCATGTCCAGGATGACCAGGTGGAAGTCCTCCGCGCGCAGCCGATCCATCACCTGTGTCGGGTCGGTCAGCGCCACGACCTCGTACCCGGCCTTGGTGAGCAACAGCTGGAGGTAGTCGCCGGTCTCCTTCTCGTCGTCGACCACCAGGATGCGGATTTGCATCGCCCCTCCTAGCGCTGCGGCATCGCGCTGGAGGCCCTAGCCTTCTTCTGGGCGTCCGAATCCTCAAGGAATTTCTTCACCCTGGGCACGGCCGGGTCGTCGGCCGAGGCCAGCTCGAGGAACCGTCGGTAGTGGGTTTCGGCCCGGCCGGTGTCCCCGCCCCGGGCGTAGGAGGTGGCCAGCATCAGGTGGCACCGGGGGTGGTTGCGGTCCAGCGCGAGGCAGCGCTCGAATCGCCCTGCGGCTTCGCCCACGTTCCCACCGTCGTAGAGCGTCTTCCCCTCCCGGTAGACGCGCTCCACGTCCGCGGCGCTCGCAGCCCGAAGCTGCTGCGCCTTGCGCGGGTTCTTGAGGGCGGCGGCGATGGCCACCCGGAGCTCGGCCACCTCCGGAGCCCAGGCCCGGCTGCTCCGTGCCGCCTCCAGTTTCCTGAGCGCCGCGGACGGTCTGCCCTGGTCGAGCTCCCTCCGCGCGCTCTTCACCGCCCGGCCGGCCGCCGCCTCCACCCGCCAGGTCCGCCGCAAACCTTGCGCCTCCGCCTGGAAGGCGCGGTCGCGCACCGAGGCGAGGAGCCGCAGGGCTCGCTCGAACTCACGGGCCTCGGCGGCCGCGCGCGCCGCGGCCATCCACTCGGTGGCAGTGCTCGGTCGGGTCGCGGGCACGGTGGGCGGCGTCAGCTCCAGGGGGGGTGGCTCGGCCGGTGAGGGCGGGGGAACCTCGCCCACCACCTCGGGAGTGGGCGGGGGCGGAACCGCGCTCCGGGCCCGGGACGCGTCGCCGTCGCGCACGCGGAGCAGGAGCGCGCCGCCGAGCCCCAGCACCAGTCCCATCACCACCACGCCCAGCGCCCGACGGGAACGTCGGACGGGAGCTTCGAGCTCGGCGACCGGCCCCCCGGCCTGCTCCCCCGTGGCGAGCAGCAGCGGATGGGGTGCGGTGTCGGCCAGGACGTCTCCGATGAGAACGGCTGCAGGCTCGGGTACCGTGGTCCGGGGCAGGGGGACGTCGAGCGGCACCTCGTCCGGGCGGAGGGCCACCCCGTAGTCGCCGATCGCCACCAGATCTCCGTCGCCGAGCGGGACCGGCTCGGTGATGCGGATCCCGTTCACCCGGGTGCCGTTGGCGCTGCGCAGGTCCTCGAGGAGCACCCCCCCGTCCCTGCGGAGTAGCCGGGCGTGCAGGCGAGAGACGTTTCTCTCCGGGAGATGGACCAGGTTGTCCTGTCCCCGACCGATGGTGATCTCGTCGCGGTCGAGGGGAACCTCCCGCCGGTGCCCCTCGTCGTCTTCGATCACCAGCTTCATGGGTCCACCAGGCCCCTCCCCGGCGCCAGGCCCATGCTACAAGGCGCGGCCGCATGAACGTGAGGGAAGGTGAGGCGCTCCGGCCGGGCATCGCCGAGGCTCTGTTCGGAGACCGCGTCGTCCGCAATCCGCTGGTCCGCCGTCTGCTCGCACTCGACGCCGAGCTCCGCCTGGTCGCGATGTCGTTGCTGGTCGGAGCACTGGTGTTCGTTCCCTACGTCGGCGCCGTCGGGCTCTGGGACCCCTGGGAGTCCCACTATGCCGAGGTCGCCCGGGAGATGATCGCCCGGAACGACTACGTGCATCCCTACTGGGAGAGCAGCTGGTTCTTCTCCAAGCCACCGCTCACCATGTGGATGGACGTGCTGGGCATGGCCCTGGTCGGGACCAACCGAACCAGCGGCAAGCTGGCCCTGTACACCGAGTGGGGCATGCGGATGCCCATCGTGCTCCTGGTGCTCGCCTCGCTGGCGCTCCTCGCCCTGGCGCTGGGCCGGACGGTGAACCGCCGGGTGGGGATGGCCAGCACCGTGGTGCTCGCCACCATGCCCCTCTTCTTCCTCATCACCCGACAGGCGGTCACCGACACGCCGTTCGTCGCCACCCTCATCGCGGCGATGGCCTGCGCGATCATCGGTCTGTTCGACGAGAAGACGACGCACCGCACCGCCTGGTGGATGGCGTTCTACGTCTTCTGCGGCCTGTCCACCCTGGCGAAGGGGCTCCTGGGCGTTGGGTTGCCCGCCGTCATCCTCCTCTGCTACGCGCTGGCCTGCGTCTTTCCGTGGGACGAGGCCGGACGCACCGCCCACTGGCGCTGGTTGACCAGCCCGGCGTACCGGAAGGAGGTCGCCCTCGGGAAGGAGCCGATGCCCGTGCTCTTCGCCGAGATGGCGCGCATGCGGCTCCTCACCGGGATCGCGGTGTTCCTCGCGGTCGCCGGGCCCTGGTTCGCCGTGATGTGCGCCTTCCCGGCGGTGGACAACGAAGGGAAGACGTTCTTCTACCGGTTCTTCATCCACGACCACCTGAACCGGCTCTTCGAGGGCGTTCACACCACCACTCCGGGGGGTAGCTTCGTCTACTTCATCGAGCAGGGGGGCTACGCCGTCTTCCCCTGGGTGGCGCTCTTGCCTGGAGCCCTGGCGGTGGTGTCGCCGCTCCGCCTCCGCAAGCTCGACGTCCGGAGCAGGGTGGCGTTCATTGCCCTGGTGTGGGCCCTCTTCAGCTTCCTGCTGATGGACGCCTCGGCGACCAAGTTCCACCACTACGTGCTGCCCGTTCTGCCCGGGGTGGCGATCCTGGTCGCGCTGTTCCTCGACCGGCTCTGGGAGGACGGACCGGCCGCGCACGCCGTTCCGCTGCTGCTGGGCGCGGTGCTCTTCTTCCTGGTGGGCAAGGACCTCGCCACCACCCCCAAGGACTTCACCGACCTCTTCGTCTACAACTACGAGCGCGCCTATCCGCACGAGCTGGACACGCGGGCCGTGGTCTTCGGCTGGTCGCGCCGGCCGCTGATGACCGGTGACCTGGTCGCGGCGGTGCTGCTGGCGGTCGGCGCCTGGATGACGGTGGGCGCGGGAGGACAGGACCGTGCCGACCGTCTCCGGACCCGGATGCCCGGCCTCCTGGTGGCAGCGGTGGGGCTGGCCGCGCTCGCCACCACCAGCATTCCATCCCTGACCAGCCCGCTGACCTTGCTCGGCTTCCTGGTCCTCGGGGCCGCGGCGCTGGTGCTCTGGGGGGCGCTGAGCGCTCCGAGCCCGCACCGACGCTCGGCCATCGAGGTCGCGGCGGTCGGGGCCGTCGTCGGCGCGGTGCTGATCGCCGTTGCGGTGCTGGTTCCTCGGGCGAGCGCGCTGGCGCTCAACCTCCGAACCCCGGTCAACGTGAAGATGGGGATGATCTGGGCCTTCACCATCGGTGGGGTGGCGGCAGCGCTCGGCGCCCTGCGGGGATCCCGGACGGGCCTGGTGGGGAGCCTCGGTGCGCTGGCGCTCGGATTCGCGCTGTGGTTCAGCTGGAGCCACTGGGTGGACCTGAGCCACCACTGGACGCAGCGCGACCTCTTCTGGCGCTACTACGATCGGCGAGCCCCCGGTGAGCCCATCGTCGCCTATATGATGGACTGGAAGGGAGAGACCTTCTACAGCAAGAACACCGTCAAGCAGATCAAGGACAGCCCCGCCCGCATGGCCGCGTTCGCCAACCTGCCGGGCCGCAAGTGGGCGCTGGTCGAGCACCCGCGCCTCGGACTGCTCCGCCAGGCGATTGGCCCGGAGCACCGCATCGAGCAGATTGACCGGGATCTCAACGTGAAGTTCGTGCTGGTCACCATCGATTGAGCCGCATCGAGGTCCGCTCGCTCTCCAAGCAATTCGGTCCGCGCACCGCGGTGGAGGGGCTCGACTTCGACGTCGCCGCGGGAGAGGTCTTCGGCCTCCTCGGCCCCAACGGAGCGGGAAAGACCACCACGGTGCGCATGCTGACCGGGCTGCTGCGCCCCTCGTCCGGTGGAGCGACGGTGTGCGGCGTTCCCCTGGACGGCGACGGCGAGGCGCTCCGCTCCCGGGTGGGGTTGCTCACCGAGCAGCCGGGTCTGTACGACCGGCTCACCGCCCGCGAGAACCTGCGCTTCTTTCTCAAGCTGCACCACCGGGACACCCCCGAGGCCTGGGACGCGGCACGCCGCTGGATGCAGCGCTTCGGGCTGGGTGGCAGGGAGGAGGACCGCTGCGGCACCTTCAGCAAGGGGATGCGGCAGAAGCTGGCCCTGATCCGGGCGCTGCTCCACGACCCACAGGCGCTGTTCCTCGACGAGCCCACCAGCGGGCTCGACCCCGAGTCGGCACGGGCGGTCCGCGAGGCGGTGGGCGAGCTCGCCGCCGAGGGCCGCACGGTGGTGCTCTGCTCGCACAACATGTCCGAGGTGGAGCGGCTCTGTGCCCGGGTGGCGGTGGTGAAGGGGCGGCTCCTGGCGGTGGGCACCGTGCCCGAGCTCCGGCGTCAGACCGGGGTGGTGGAGATCCACGTCGAGGGAAGCGCGGGGGCGGCAGGCGAGGCGCTGGGCTCCATCGTCCCCCCGTGCGTCTGGGTCGCCGAGGGCCATGCGCTGCGGGTCACCCTCGCCGCCGGGGTGGGCATTCCCGATGTGGTCGCCCTGCTGGCCCAGGCCCGGGTCCGCATCCATGCGGTGCTCCCGGCCCAGCGCGCGCTGGAGGACGTGTACCTCGAGCTCACCCGCGGCACCGAGACCGAGGTCACGTGAGCTTCCGGCTCCACCGCGCGCTGGCAGTCACCTGGAAGGAGGCGCTCGACCTCCGGAAGAACCCGGGGCTGCTGGCGAGCATGCTCGCGCTCCCGGCGGTGCTGGTTCTCGTCCCCACCGGGGTGGTGTGGGCGTGGCTCGGCCATCCGGACGAGGTCTCGTTCCGGACGATGGCGCAGTACTACGACCCCACGCTCCCCCTGAACGTGAACCCGGTGCGCTTCATGGTCGACAAGCTGGTGGCGGACTGGTTCGGCATCTTCCTCCTGATGCCGGTATTCGTGCCGATCCTCATCTCCTCGCAGAGCGTGGCCGGGGAGAAGGAGCGGCGCACGCTCGAGCCGCTCCTCGCCGCGCCGGTGAGCGCCGCCGAGCTGGTGCTGGGCAAGAGCCTGGCCTCGGTGGTCCCGGCGGTGGCGATCACCTGGCTGTCGTTCGCGGTGTTCGTCGGCGCGGTGGACGCCGTGGCCTGGCCGCTGGTGCAGGGGCCGGTGCTCCCCAACGGCATGTGGCTGTTCGGCGTCGGCGTGGTGGCGCCACTGTTCGCCTTCCTCGGCAACGGGCTGGCGGTCCTGGTGTCGGCACGGGTCGGAGAGGCGCGTCTGGCGCAGCAGCTTTCGGCACTGGTGGTGCTTCCCCTGATGGGGCTGGTCGGCGGGCAGCTCGCGGGATGGATCCGCGCGGGCACGGGCTACTACGCCGTGCAGGGCGCGGTGGTGCTGGTGCTCGACATCCTGCTCGTCCGGGCGAGCGTCCGCCTCTTCGACCGCGAGCGCCTCGTCAGCCGCTGGATCTGAAATTCCTGCCCGGGGCGGTGCGCACCCCTGGACTCGCAACGCCGCGTGCTCCTGTGCGATCCTCGTGGCACGGAAGGCGCAAGGAGCAATCCTGCCGCCGTTGCCCCGTGATCAGCGACGAAAGCCCCTCCCGGGAGGTTCGCCTTGGGTCTGTTCGACGGTCTGAAGGGTGAAGCGCAGCGCAACTTCATCGCCCGCTCCGACGCGGCGAAGAACGACATCCTCTACGCCTATCCGGAGCGAAACGTCCGGATGATGACCCAGCTCACGGTCGGCGCGGACGAGGTGGCCATCTTCGTCAAGGACGGCCAGGTGCAGGGGAAGCTCGGGCCGGGGCGCCACACCCTGGACACGCAGAACATCCCCTTCCTCGGCCGGTTCATCGAGGCCTTCACCGGGGGGAACCTCTTCGTTGCCGAGATCTACTTCGTCGGCCTGCGCGAGTTCCCCGGGGTGAAGTTCGGCGGACCGATCGGCGACGTGCGGGATCCAGAAACCGGCCTGGGCATCGGGACCATGGTCTACGGCGACTTCTCGGTGAAGGTGACCGAGCCCGAGAAGCTCATCCTCGGCCTGGTCGGTCTGCGGCGGACGAGCAACGAGGAGTTCCTGGCCTGGTTCAAGAGCCAGGTGCTCAAGGTGGTGCGCGACCAGATCGCCGAGCTGCTGGTGAAGAAGAAGTGGCCGCTGCTCGACGTGACCTCGGGGGCGTACACCGAGGAGATTGAGCAGGACGTGATCGCCGGGTTCAAGCCGCACGTCGACGGCTACGGCCTCACCATCGTCCGGATGGGCAACTTCACCGTGTCCATCAAGGACGAGGACGAGGCGACCCTGAAGCGGCTGACCAAGGACACCGCGTACAGCAAGCTCGCCGGCGGCTTCCAGCAGTACGCGCAAGGACAGGCGATGCTCGGCGCGGCCGAGGGCATGGCCAAGGGCGGGGAGGGCGGCGGGAGCGCACTCCAGGGTGCGGGGCTGGGCATCGGATTCGGGATGGCGCAGGCGTTCCAGCAGGGGCAGCAGCGTCCCCCGGCGGCGCCTGTCGCTCCGGCGCCGATGGCAGCAGCGGGGACCCCGTGCCCGAAGTGCGGAACGGTCGGGACCGGGAAGTTCTGTGGCAACTGTGGCGAGCCGCTGGCGCCGGTGGTGCGCAAGTGCACCGAGTGCGGCTCGGACCTGGGCCCGAGCGCGAAGTTCTGCGGGAACTGCGGGAAGCCGGTCACGGGCTGACCGCGGCCGAGGCGTTCCTCGAGGCGCACGTCGGCGACCCTCACTTCGTCGCCGCACCGGTCCCCGGGGCCGAGGGTGCAGCCGCCGCCGTCCCCGCGTCGGGAGCTCCCTCGACTCGTGCTGCGGCCGGGGTCACGGCCGGAGCGGCCGCGGGAGCAATGCCCACCGGAGCCGTGTCGGCGCTGGCTGCGCTCACTGGCGGGGCGGGCGCAGGGGGAGACGGCGCCGCCGGCGGCTTCGCCGAGGGCCCCGAGCCCGGCGCCTCGGCTCCCGTCCCCGACAAGCGCGGCAGCACCGTGGCGACGAACGCGTCCGGGGCCACCCCTGGGTCCCCGAGAGCCCGGGCGAGCCCATCCGGGTCGAGCCCGTTCCCCGGGGCGAGCAGCGGCTTCAGGAACGCGCCGGCGGCCGGGTCCCGCCACCAGCTCGGGCCGAACTTCCGGACCAGGGCCGCGCGGAGCTGCGCCCCCAGCAGCCACCCCCGCAGGTAGTCCGCCGCCCCCAGCGTCGCCTCCTCGTCCAGGGTGATGCGGGCCTCGTCCTGCGCGGTCCCGGGCAGGCCGTAGGCCCGGTCCATCGTCGTCCGGTACGTGGCGTGGGGGTCGGCTCCGGGTCGGCTCGCCGCGATGTTGAACAGCACCTTCCCCGCCGCACGGCGGACCAGGAACAGCTCCTGCACCGCGACCCCCTGGACCCAGGTCCGGCTCGCGTCGGGCGAGAGCCCGGCCTGCTCGAGCCATGCCGGCTCGGTGGTGAGCGACTCGAGCAGCGCGGCGAAGGCCTCGGCGTTGGTGCGGTTGCCGAGCTTCGCCAGCTCGAACCGGCGCTCCTCGGTGAATGCATCGTGCACCGCGTGGCCGAACTCGTGGAGGGCGCTGCGCTGATCCCGGGCGCCGCCCACCGGCTTGAGCGAGATGCGCACGTCGGTGGGGATCACCACCCCCAGCACCAGGCCGCGCGGGTTCTTCTTCGGAGAATCTCCCGCGTCGAGGGTGACCGACTTCAGCGCCGCCGGGTCGAGCTGCAACGGTTCGAGAGTGGCCCGGATTCGCCACACCACCTCGGCGCGCTTGAAGCCCTCGGTCGGGGGAAGCCGTACCAGCCGCGGGAGGTCCTGCCGCCCGACGCGGTCCAGAGGCACCTGGAGCTCACGCTGGGCCAGCCGGGTCAAGGTGGCGGTCCAGGCGTCCTGGGTCCGGCTCAGCACCGCGTCGGCGAGCGCGCCGAGCTGGTCGGGCGTCGCCTCGCGCAGCTCCGTGGCCCAGGCACCGGGCTCGAGGTTGAGCGTGGGGAGAAGCTCGGCAGCCCTCGCCCCGCGGCGCTCCAGCAGCGCGGACACCTTCACCACCGCCGGGGTGGCTGCCTCGTAGATCTGTCTCCTCCGGAGCGCGCTCTTCTCTGCGGCGAGAATGGACTCGAGGTTCCGGTAGGGCCGATCGGTGCCCGCGACCTTGAAGGTCAGCGACTGCTCGAGGGTGGCGATGGCGTCGGACACGTCCGCGAGCTGCTGCGCCATCCACTCCCCGGCGAGGTAGGCGTGGAGGTGGTCGAGCGCCCGGCGCTCGCGGCCGTCGGTGGTCAGCGCACGCATCCGGGTCACCTTGGCCACCGCGTCGGGGGTGAGCCAGGCCTCGGTCCCCACGTAGCTCTTCGCCAGGTCCGCCGGCACACCCTCGATCCAGTACTTCCACACCACCTCGTCCTGACCCCGGAGGAGCGCCTCCGCCTTCGAGGAGAGGTCGGCCACCGCCGGCGCCAGCGCATCGCGCTCCGAGGTGACGGTCGGAGAGGCGGCCGGAGCATCCGGAGCGACGGGCTGGCCTGCACAGGCGGAGAGGAAGAGCGCGGGGAGGACGTGCGAGAGCCGTGGACGCATGAAGGGGCGAACTGTACCGTCGCAGGCCGGGATGCCCAATCCTTCGCAGTGGGCCGCGGCACGTGCCCGCCAGCTCCTCCAGCGCGCGATCCGCCAGCAGCTCGAGGCGCTGGGGTACCACGAGGTGGAGACGCCGCTGCTCGTGCCCGCGCCGGGGATGGAGCCCCACATCCGGGCCTTCGAGGTGCCGTTCGTACCCGAGACCGACCTCGGCCGGCCGCGTACCCTGTACCTGCACACCAGCCCCGAGTACGCGATGAAGCGGCTCCTCGCGGATGGGTCGGGGCCCATCTTCCAGATCTGCAAGGTGTTCCGGAACGGGGAGGTCAGCCCGACGCATAACCCCGAGTTCACGATGCTCGAGCTGTACCACCCCCACACCGACTACCGGGGGATCATGGACGACCTCGAGGCGACCCTCGCCGCGGCGGCGACCGCGCTCGGCCGGTCCGACCCCTTCGCGCTACGACCTTACGAGCGGGTCACGGTGCGCGAGGCGCTGCTCCGCGAGACCGGCATCGATCTCCGCGCGGCGCCGGACGCCCCGGCGCTCGCCGAGGCCGCCCTCCGGGCCGGAGTGCGGACCGAGCCCGGGGACGGGTTCGACGACGTCTTCTTTCGCCTTTTTCTGGAACGGCTGGAACCGCGACTTGGACGTGACCGGCCGGCGTTCCTGATCGACTATCCGGCGTCGATGGCCGCCCTCGCCCGGCTCAGCCCTCAGGACCCCTCGGTCGCCGAGCGCTTCGAGCTCTATGCCCACGGGCTCGAGCTGGCCAACGGGTTCTCCGAGCTGACCGACGCGGTGGAGCAGCGGCGCCGGCTGGAGGAGGAGCGCGCCTTCCGCCTCGCCCGGGGCCGACCCGCCTATCCGCTGGACGAGCCGTTCCTCGAGGCGGTGGGCCGGATGCCCCCGTCGGGCGGGGTGGCGATCGGCCTGGACCGGGTCCTGATGCTCCTCCTCGGGGCCGAGCGCATCGAGGACGTGCTGCTCTTCCCGGTGCACGCGTTCCCATGAGAGGGCGAGAGCTTCTGCACACGGTGGTGACGTACACGGCAGTGGGGAGCAGCGCCCTCGTGGGCCCGGTGGTCATCGCTCTCTCGCCGGGGCATCCCGAGCGCGCCGATCCGGTCATCCGTGCCTGGTGCAACGCCGTGCTCGGCGCAGCGAGGGTGCGGGAGGACATCCGGGGGCTGGAGAATCTCCCCTCGGGGACGTGCGTGTTCGTCTGCAACCACCAGTCGAACTTCGACGCGCCGTTCGTCTTCGCCCGGCTGCCGAAGCACATCCGCTTCGTCGCCAAGCAAGAGCTGTACCGGATCCCCATCTTCGGCGCGGCGGTGAAGGCGATGGGCAACATCCGGGTCGAGCGCACCGGGGGGAGCGACGCCGACCATCAGGCCATCCGGGCCGCAGTCGAGCAGGTCCGGACCCGGACCAGCATCCTCTTCTTCGCCGAGGGGACGCGCAGCATCGACGGGAAGCTCCGGCCCTTCAAGAAGGGGGCGGCGATCCTGGCCATCGACGCCCAGGTGCCGATCGTCCCGCTGGCGGTGGCCGGCGCGCACGAGATCACTCCCAAGGGCGGGTTGTTGGTGCACTCCGGCCGGCCGCTGGTGCTCCGCGTTGGAAAGCCAATTCCCACCACCGGGCTGACCCGCGCCGACCGTGACACCCTCACCCAGCAGGCGCACGATGCGGTGGCCGCGCTCCTCGAGGACGGGAACCAGCGGGTGGAGGCGATGCTTCGGTCATGAGCACCGGCAAGGACAGAGAGACCCTCGAGCGGCTGCTGGAGATGCGGTTCGCCGCGCACCCCTGGCACGGAGTTCCCATCGGCAAGGGCGCGCCGGAGGAGGTGACGGTCTACGTGGAGATCGTCCCCACCGACGCGATCAAGTACGAGCTGGACAAGGCCAGCGGGCATCTCCGCATCGACCGTCCACAGCTGTACTCCAGCTTCTCCCCCACGCTGTACGGCTTCATCCCCCAGACGTTCTGCGGCGAGTCGGTGGGCGCGCGCTGCGCCGAGCGCACCGGCCGCGCGCACGTGGAGGGCGACGGCGATCCGATGGACATCTGCGTGCTGAGCGAGCGCGACGTCAGCCACTCCGGCGTGCTGCTCCGGGCGCGCCCCATCGGCGGACTGCGGATGATCGACGGCAACCAGGCCGACGACAAGATCATCGCCGTGCTCGCAGGGGACACCGCCTTCGGCCACCTCGGCGACGTGAGCGAGCTGCCGCACGGCATGCTCGACCGGTTCCGCCACTACTTCCTCACCTACAAGCAGATGCCGGGGGAGAAGCGCCCGGTGGAGATCCCCGAGGTCTACGATCGCGCCGAGGCCCAGGAGATGGTCCGCCGGAGCCAGGCCGATTACGCGAAGGAGTTCGGAGACCCGTCCGAGCGGGTGAACACCATGCTCTCGCTCCTCGGCCTGCGAGCGCGCTAGGAGCTGCCCGCCGTGCGGCGGGCCCACTGCTCGACCGCGGAGGTGAGCGTGGCCGCCGCCCCGGCGCGGTGCGCCGGATCCGACTCGCTCCACCCGGGCGCGCTGACCTGGATGGCTTCCTCGAAGGGGTGGTCGGCGGCGAGCGCCTGGGAATCGATCCGTCCGGCGAAGGCCACCACCCGGGCGCCGGAGAGCCGCGCCCGCCGCGCCAGCTCGAGCGGTCCCTTCCCGCTCAGGGTCTGGGTGTCGAGCCGTCCCTCGCCGGTGAGGACCCAGTCGACGCCCTGCAGCTTTGCGTCGAGCCCCAGCAGCTTGGCCAGGTGCTCGAACCCGCGGCGGATCCGCGCGCCGCAGCCGACCAGCAGCCCGTAGGAGAGGCCTCCCGCGGCTCCGGTGCCGGGAAGGTGGGCCGCGTCGATCCCCAGGTCCCGCTCCACCATCTCGGCGAAGTGCGCCAGCGCCGCGTCGAGGATCTCCACGTCCTCGGGCGAGGCGCCCTTCTGCGGCCCGTAGACATGGCTTGCCCCGGTCGGACCGCAGAGCGGGTTGAGCACGTCGGTCATCACCGTCAGCTCGGCCTCGCGCACCGCGGGGAGCACGCCGTCGGCCACGATGCGGGCCAGCTTCCGGAGCGCTGCACCCCCGGGCGGCAGCGAGCGGCCGGAGGCGTCGAGGAACCGGTACCCCAGCGCCTGGAGCGCCCCGGCGCCGCCGTCGTTCGTCGCGCTCCCCCCGACACCCACCAGGAGCGTGCGGAAGCCGGACTCGAGCGCGTCGGCGATGAGCTCGCCCGTTCCCACGGTGGTGGCGACCCGCGCATCGCGCTCCGAGGGGTCCAGGAGCGAGAGCCCCGAGGCGCGCGCCATCTCCACCACCCCACCCCCGGCCCAGCTCGCCCACTGGGCCTGGAGCGGGCGCCCGAGCGCGTCGTGCGCCCAGGCCGTGCGCCAGGTGCCGCCGAGCGCGTCCACCAGTGCGTCGGCAGTCCCCGGTCCCCCGTCGGCCAGCGGAAGGACGCGGAGATCAGCCTCCGGCCAGCCGGCCCGGACGCCGGCCTCCATCGCGCGGGCGGCCTGGCCGGCGGTGAGACTGCCCTTGAACTCCAGTGGGGCGACGAGGATGCGAACGGTCACGGGGCAGGTGCGATGACGGGCAGGCTGGGCGGCGGCGGGGGTGGCCGGTAGAGGTCGGCCGGGACCGAGTCCTCCACGCAGCGTGGCACCGGGCCGCGAGTGTCGCAATGACGGCTCGATCCACAACCCGGCCCGCAGGGGTTGTGCTCGCAGAAGCCGGTGTCGGGGTTGCACACCTGGTTGATGCCCTCGCACACCGCGAAGCAGCCCCCGGCGGCGCGGCTGAAGAGCGAGCCGATCATCCCGTAGAGGGCGAGGGCCAGCGCGCCGTCGGCCTTGGAGCTCGAGCACCCCAGGGTCGAGCCGACCAGCGCAGCCACGACGAGGAGGGACACGGGCCGGGTCATCGCTCGGCCTCCTCGAGCCACGTGCTGAGCGGCCGCGGTCCGCGCTCGTCGGGGCGGACCGAACGGGCGATCGCCTCCAGCCGCCGCTGCAGACGGTCCATCTCCTCCGCCGGCTCCCGCCCGGGGCCAGTGGCGCGATGACAGAAGTAGGTCCGGCAGCCGAGCGGTCGCGAGGCGTACGCCGTGCACCGCCGTCCCGCGGCGTCGAGGAACCGGCAGCCTCCGTCCGGCCTCGGCTGGGGGAGCGCCGGCACCGCGCGCCGGATCGCCTCCCACTCCACGCCCCACAGCCAGGGCTCGCGTCCGCGCTTCGCAAGCTGGCAGCACCCGGCGGTGGCCGGGCAGCGGAAGCCCGACCAGGCACCGTCCGCCTGCCGGTAGACCGTCTCCAGCGACCGCGCGGCGGTGCGCTCCGCATGGGCCTGCCGGGCGCGCTCTGGACTCCAGTCCCCGGTCATGGCGAGCCTCCATCGGGAGCGATGCCGCTGCAGAAGGGCCTCCCCGAGGGGCACTGGCCCGGCGCGACCGAACCAGCCGGACAGGTCCAGCCCCCGGGCCCACAGAGAGCGGGGGTGAAGACGTCTCCGATGCATCCACCTTCGCAACAGGAAAGGGGCGCAGGCGACTCGCACGGACTGCCGCAGCCGGCGCCAGCGATTCCGAGCAACCACACAGCCATCAGCCAGCTCCGCACGGGTCCCCCGCGGCCAGGGCGCTCGCCCGGATCGATAGCGCTCCGTGGGGCGTCAGTCCACAACCCGCAGCACGTAGAGCTTGAGGTATCGGGTCTCGCGCAGCGCGGTGAGGACCGGATGGTCCCGGGCGGCCCCCCGGCGCTCGACGATCTGCACCCGTCGTCGCGCGTCCGCCGCTGCGGACGCCAGCATCGCCTCGAAGCGCTCCTCGTCCACGTGGTAGGTGCAGCTCGCGGTCATGAGGATGCCCCCGCGGGCGAGCAGCTGGAGCGCGCGGAGGTTGATCTCCTTGTAGCCGCGGACCGCGGACTCGATGGCGTCCTTGTTCTTCGCGAACGAAGGTGGGTCGAGCACGATGGTGTCGAAGCGGCGCCCCTCGTCCACCGCGTCGCGGAGGAAGTCGAAGGCGTTGGCGGTCACCACCTCGACGTTCTGGAACCCGTTCCGCTCCACGTTGTGGCGCAGCGCCGCGCAGGCTTGCTCGGAGATCTCCACCGCGGTGACCCGGGTGGCCCGGGTGGCGAGCTGCAGCGCAAAGCCGCCGAGGTACGAGAAGCAGTCCAGCGCCTCTCCGCGGGCGTACGTCGCCGCGAGCTGGTGGTTCTCTCGCTGGTCCAGGAATGCGCCGGTCTTCTGCCCGGCCTGCACGTCGGCGGACACGCGTACCAGGCCCTCGGAGTACTCCACCCGCTCGGGGACCTCGCCCCGCAGCACTGCCCGCCGGGGCTCGAGCCCCTCCAGGGTGCGGACGTTCACGTCGGAGCGATCCATCACCCCACGGGGCCGGAAGTGCGCGACCAGGAGGTCGGTCAACAGCTCCCGCCGCGCCTCGGTGGCCTGGACGAGGAACTGAACCGAGAGGATGTCGCCATAGCGGTCCACCACCAGGCCGGGGAGCAGATCCGCCTCGCCGTGCACGACGCGGTAGGTGGTCTCGTCCGGGTAGAGGGCCCGCCGGAGCGCATCGGCCTGCGCGATGCGGGCAGCGAGCAGCTCGGGACCCACCGCGACGTCCTCGAACGACATCCAGCGCAGCGCGATCTTCGACGTCGACGAGTAGAACGCCTTGCCCACAAACCAGCCGCGCGGGTCCACCACCCGGACCGCCTCGCCGCCCGCGAGCTCGGGAACCGCCGCGAGATCTGCCCGGTAGATCCACGGGTGGCCCGACTGCCAGCGCTCGGTTCCGCGCGGGGAAAGCCCGACTTGTGGCGTGCCGTCCGGCCCGATGGCCGGCGGAGGCGGCAGCGGGCGCTGGGGGCGTGGACCGCGGCGGGGCGGGCGCTGGGCGGCGCGGTGGGGACGGCTCGGCGGCGGCATGTCTCAGGTACCCTCGATGCGCCAGCAGCGGTGGGCGTCGTGCTGGTGGAAGTCCGGTGGAAGGCTGCGCGGGGTCAGCTCCTCGAAGCGGGCCGGCAGACCCTCCGGCTCCAGCCGGAATCCCTTGTAGTTGGTCGAGAAGTACAGCACTCCGCCCGGGGCGAGAAGGGCCAGGGCGCGCCCGAGCAGTCGCCGCTGGTCCCGCTGGACGTTGAAGTCGCCCCGCATGCCCTTGCTGGTGGAGTGCGGCGGCGGGTCGAGCACCACCAGGTCCCATTGCCCGTGGGCGTCGTCCATCCAGCGCAGACAGTCGGCCCGCAGGAGCTGGTGGTCGCCGCCCGGCACTCCGTTCAGCGCGAGGTTGCGTCCAGCCCAGTCCAGATAGGTCGCCGAGAGGTCCACGCTGGTCGTGCTCCTGGCCCCCCCGGTCGCCGCCGCCACGCTGAAGCTGCCGGTGTAGGCGAAGAGGTTGAGCATGCGCTGGCCACTGCTCTCGGCGCGCACCCGGGCCCGGCTGTTCCGGTGATCGAGGAAGAGCCCGGTGTCCAGGCGGTCCGAGAGGTTGACGATGAAGCGCATCGCCCCCTCCTGGACCTCGAACTCGGCGCCGGTATCGGCGAGCCGCGCGTAACGCGGCCGGCCCCAGGGCTGGGGGGCATGGGTCTTGGTGAAGACCAGGCCGGGGTCCACCTCGAGCACCTCCACCACCGCGGCGAGCACCGCCTCTCGATCGGGATGCCCACCGGCAGCACGCTGGGCGCGGCGCGGGTATTCCACCAGGTGAACTGCCGGCCCGTAGCGCTCGACGACGAACGGAAATTCCGGGATGTCGCGGTCGTAGACCCGCCAGGCCGTCACCCCGGCGCGTGCTGCCCACCGGCCGAGATGCCGAGCGTTCTTGCGCAGGCGGTCACGAAAGGCCGAGGACATGGGCGCCGCAGTGCTTATCCTTCGAGCATGCCGCCGCGCACGCCCAAGACGACCGCTGCACCCTGGGTGCCCGACCACGGCGGGCTGGCCGCGCTCCAGCAGGCCGCCCGCGCGTGCCGCGGATGCGACCTCTGGCGAAACGCCACCCAGACCGTCTTCGGCGAGGGCCCTCCGCGCGCCGACGTGGTGCTGGTCGGGGAGCAGCCCGGGGACAAGGAGGATCTCGCCGGGCACCCGTTCGTCGGACCGGCGGGGCGGGTCCTGGACGAGGCGCTGGAGGCTGTGGGGATCGACCGCCACCACGTCTACGTCACCAACGCGGTGAAGCACTTCAAGTGGGAGCGCGGCTCTGGAAAGCGCCGGATCCACGCCAAGCCGAACCAGCTGGAGATCCAGGCCTGCCGGCCCTGGCTCGAAGCGGAGCTCTCGGTGCTTCAGCCCAGGGTGCTGGTGTGCCTCGGCTCCACCGCGGCCCAGGCGCTGCTCGGCCGCAGCTTCCGGGTGACGGTGCACCGGGGGGAGTGGGTCCCCTCGCCGCTGGCGCCGCACGTGCTCGCCACCGTGCACCCATCCTTTATCCTCAGGGCGCCCGACGAGGCGGCGCGCGCGGAGGCGATGGAGGCGTTCATCCGCGACCTCCGGCCCGTGGCCCGCCTCCTCGCTTCAGCGGAGACGCGCTCAGCAGCACCTGGGTCCTGAGGGCGACTGCCTCGTCCTCCCAGGCCTCGAGTGCTCGCAGGACGTCCTGCGCCTGCCGGTCGCGATCCGCCCGGAGCCGCTGGAGGACCGTGTCCGTGCCTTGCGTGCTCGCATCCCCGTGGCTGTCCACCAGCTGGATACGCACGTCGGTGTCGTGCAGGGTTCCGATCGCTTCCTGGAGTGGGACGAGGCTCTCGAGGATCTGCTTCACCTCGGCCGGCATGGCAGGCTCGAGCAGCTCGAGCGCGTAGCGAAACCGCTTCACCGATTTCCGGAGCTCGTGCATCGGGGTGGGGGAGGGGTCCTGCTGGGCGTCGATGACCCGCGCCTCGAGCTCCTCGAGGTCGGAGACGAGCCGATCACGGAGACGGTGCCCTCCGAGCTTCCCCCGGGGTTCGAGCCCGACCAGCCGGCCGAGGGCCTCCGGCCCGCGCTTCTTCCACCGGTCGAGGGCGGCGCGCAGCGCCTCCACCTTCTCGGGGAGGCCACCGGCAATCCGTTCCCGGACGTGCCGGAGGGCGGTGCGCTCGAGCGGCGCGGCCTCGTCGCCCAGCTTGGCGAGCCCGTCGAGCTGGACGTGCAGGTCTCGCACTTCCCCGAGGGCATCTTGCAGCGCGCGGACCTCGCGATCGGCCCGTCTTGCCCGCTTCTCCTCGCCGAAGAGCGTCAGCGCCGCCCGGAGCCGCCGGCTCGCCACCCGCGCATCGTGCACCTGCTCGGAGCCGAGGCGCGGCCCGAGCTTTCCGAGATACCGCCGGAGGTCGGCCACCCGCCCGGCGACGAGCGCCCGCGCCGCCTTCGGCATGGGAGTGGAGGCCTGGAGACCGCGGACGGGGGTGGGCTTGGCCATCGGCAGCCGCTTCCTTACCTCAACCCCTTTCGAGGGCGAGCATCTCCGCGTCGTCCAGGGCGAGCGCCGCCGCTGCCACGTTCTCCTCCAGGTGCTGCACCGACGAGGTCCCGGGGATGGGGAGCATCACCGGCGAGTGGAGCAGCAGCCACGCCAGCGCCACCTGGGCGGCGGTCACCGCGTGCGCCTTCGCCACTCGGTCCAGCGGCCCCCCCGGCCTGGCCAGCTCTCCGGCCGCCACCGGGTACCAGGGCAGGAACCCCAGACCCTCGCGCCCGCAGAGCTGCAGGACGTCCTCGGAGCCGCGGTCGCTCAGGTTGTAGCGGTTCTGCACGGAGACGATGGGGACCAGCTTCCTGGCCCGCTGCAGCTGCTCGACACTGACGTTGGACAGGCCGAGGTGGCGAATCTTCCCCTCCGCCCGGAGCTTGATCAGCTCGCCGAGCGACTCCTCCATCGGCACGCTGGGGTCGATGGCGTGCAGCTGGTACAGGTCGATCCGCTCCACCCGCAACCGCCGCAGGCTCCCCTCGCAAGCCTTGCGCAGATGCTCCGGCCGGCCATTCCGGTGCCACTGGCCCGGCCCGCTGCGGGTCAGCCCACCCTTGGTGGCGATGACCAGCCCGGCGGGGTAGGGATGCAGGGCCTCGGCGATGATGTTCTCGCTCACCTCGGGCCCGTAGGAATCCGCGGTGTCGATGAGGTTGACCCCGAGCTCGACGGCCCGACGGAGCACAGCGTGCGCCCGGGCGCGATCGGGAGGGTCGCCCCAGATGCCCTGGCCGGTGAGCCGCATCGCGCCGAACCCCATCCGGCGGACGACGAGATCACCTCCGAGGGTCATCGAGCCTGCTGCGGCGGCGGGGAGTTCGCTGGGCATCGCGGGTGTCCTTTCAGGTCAGCCGCGGGCGGTGCGCTCGGCGGCGGAGAGAATCGCCTCCGCCTCGTCGATGCCGCCCCACCCGAGGAATCGCAAGTCCTTCTTCTCCCAGCGCGTGGACCAGACGAAGAAATCCTCCAGCTCGGACCGGAGCCGCTCCGGGAAGGCGAAGACGTCCGTCGGGTCGTCGCCGTGCGCGGCCTCGACTGGAATCAGGAACAGCCGGTCATTCCGTTGCCGGCCCGGGCCCTCCTTCCGGTTCTGCTCCACCTTCAGGGCCCCGAGCAGGCGGGCCGGAACCACGATGCCTGGCTGCCCCGGTCCCGTGCCGTAGAGCATCGCGTCCAGGGGGTCTCCGTCCTCCGCCCGGGTGGAGGGGACGAATCCCCAGTCGAATGGGTAGTGGAGCCCGAGCGGGAGCGGCCGGCTCACCGACATGTGCCTCAGCTGCGGGTCGAACTTGAGCTTCACCTTCGCGCCGGCCGGAGTTTCCACCACCACCAGCACAGCGTCGCCGGCCCGGGCCGGCAGACTGACCAGGTCTTTCATGCAATGGTCCTCGCCGCCATGCGCTTCGACACCCTCGCCATCCACGCCGGCCAGGAGCCGGACCCGACCACCGGCGCGATCATGACGCCGGTCTATCTCTCGTCGACCTACGTGCAGGCCGGTCCCGGCGAGCACAAGGGCTACGAATACAGCCGTACCAGGAACCCCACCCGCACCGCGCTCGAGGCCTGCCTCGCGGCGTTGGAAGGTGCACGGTTCGGCGCGGCCTTCGCCTCGGGCTGCGCGGCCACCGACGCTCTGATCCACCTGCTCGACAGCGGAGACCACGTCGTCTGCTCGGACGACGTCTACGGCGGCACCTTCCGGCTCTTCGACAAGGTGTTCAAGCGGCTGGGTCTGTCCTTCAGCTTCGTGGACCTGTCGAAGCCCGGGACCCTCGAGGCGGCGCTCACCCCCCGGACGAGGATGGTGTGGCTGGAGACGCCCACCAACCCGACCTTGAAGCTGGTGGACCTCGCCCGGTGCGCCGAGACCTGCCGGGCCCGGAAGATCGTCACCGTCTGCGACAACACCTTCCTCTCGCCGTACTTCCAGCGCCCGCTCGAGCACGGCATCGACGTGGTGGTGCACTCCACCACCAAGTACATCAACGGGCACAGCGACACGGTGGGCGGCTTCATCGCCACCAGCAACGAGGAGCTCGCCCAGCGCATCTACTTCCTCCAGAACGCGGTGGGCGGTGTGCCCTCGGCGATGGACAGCTTTCTCGTCCTGCGGGGGGTGAAGACGCTCGGCGTCCGGATGGCGCGCCACGAGCAGAACGCGATGAAGGTCGCCGAGTTCCTGATGCAGCACCCCAAGGCCGGCCACGTCGTCTACCCGGGCCTGCCGAGCCACCCGCAGCACGCGCTCGCCCGGAAGCAGATGAAGGGCTTCGGCGGGATGCTCACCTTCGAGATCCAGGGCGGTCTTCCGGCGGCAAGGAAGTTCCTCAAGGCGACCAAGGTCTTCGCCTGCGCCGAGTCGCTCGGCGGCGTGGAGAGCCTCATCGAGCATCCGGCGATCATGACCCACGCCTCGGTGCCTCCCGAGACCCGTGCGGCGCTGGGCATCTCCGACGGGTTCATCCGCCTCTCGGTGGGCATCGAGGACGTCGCGGACCTGATCGAGGACCTGTCCCAGGCGTTCGCCCAGGCCTGATTCCAGGAACTTCCGCCGGCGACCCGCCGATGGCTTGCGCGGCGCCCCCCGACTGGACTACCTCTCCAGTCGTGGTCGTCCAGCTCCATCACCATGCGCACCATCCGCACGGGCCCGTCGGGTCGGTGCACGCGCATGGCGGTGTGTCCTTGAGCTGACCCGCCCCCGCTGACACCGAAAGTTCCCGACCGGGCCCTCCAGGGCGCCGCATCCTTGCGGCGTGCCTCGAGGGCCCACTTCCCGTTTCTGGAGGCCGTTCATGCTGCGCATCGCACTACCGAACAAGGGCAGGCTGGCCGAGGACGTCCGAGGCGTCTTCGCCGACGCGGGCCTGGAGATCCGCGCCCGCGGCGAGCGGGCCCTCACCGCGTCCCTGGGAGGCGAGTTCGAGGCCATCTTCGTCCGGAGCCAGGACATCCCCGAGCTGGTCTCCGATGGCGTGGCCGACGCCGGCGTCACCGGGTGGGACCTGGTCTGCGAGACCGGCAAGCCCGTGGACGTCCGGCTGGATCTCGAGTTCGGCCGGTGCCGGCTGGTGCTCGCCGCGCGCGAGGACTCGGGCATCGAGCGCCCGGAGCAGCTTCCGGCCGGCTCCCGGGCGGCGACGGTCTTTCCCCGGCTCGCCCGGTCCTTCTTCGCCGAGAAGGGGCTCGCGGTGGAGGTGGTTCCCGTCTCCGGCGCGGCGGAGGTCGCGCCTCACCTCGGCATCGCCGACGTGGTGATCGACCTGACGACCACCGGAAGCACGCTCCGCACCAACGGGCTCAAGGAGGTCTGCACCCTCCTCGAGTCCAGCGCGCGGCTCATCGCCCGGCCTGGGCTGGGGCCCGACCGGACACGGGCCCTGTGCGAGCTCGAGGACGCGCTCGGCTCGGTGCTCCGGGCGCGTGGCAAGCGCTACCTCATGGCCAACGTGCCGCGGGCGAAGCTGGAGGCGGTCCGCGAGGTGCTCCCCGGGCTCAGCGGGCCCACCGTCATCGAGCTGTACGGCGCCGGTCCGCTGGTCGCCGTGCACGCGGTGGTGGCCGAGGCCTCGCTCTACCGGACGGTGGCCGCGCTGAAGGCACTCGGCGCCGAGGGCATCCTGGTCACCCGCATCGAGAGGCTCCTGCCATGACCGCGCCGGTGCGCTGGACCGGCTCGCTGTCCGCGCTCGGCCCGGAGGCGTTGCGCGCCCTGCTCTCGCGCGGCCAGGCCGACTCGGGGGCGCGGGAGCTGCGGGAGGAGGTCGCCGAGCTGGTGGCCGAGGTGAGGACGCGCGGCGATGCGGCCCTGCGAGACTTCGCGCGCCGGTTCGACCGCGTCATCCTGAGCACGCTGGAGGTGCCGCGGGAGACGGTGCGCGCCGCGCTGGACCGCCAGCCGCCGGCGCTGCGCCGGACCATGGAGCGGTCGGCCCGGAACGTGGCCCGCGTCCACTCCGCGTTCCGTCCGCAGGCGAGCCGGGTGGAGGTCGAGCCCGGGGTCGTCGTGGAGCGGCGCCCCGATCCGCTGGGCCGCGTTGGTGTCTACGCGCCGGGCGGGCGTGCCGCGTACCCGAGCAGCGTCCTCATGGGCGCGGTGCCGGCGCGGGTGGCCGGCGTGCGGGAGGTGGTCCTCTGCTCGCCGCCGGGGCCGGAAGGCCTTCCCTCCGACGTGGTGCTCGCCGCGGCCGCAGTGGCCGAGGTGGACCGGGTGTTCGCGCTCGGCGGCGCCGGCGCCATCGCCGCGCTGGCGTACGGGACGGAGTCGGTGCCGGCCGTGGACCGCATCGTCGGCCCGGGCAACGCCTGGGTCGCGGAGGCGAAGCTCCAGATCTCCTCGCGCGTTCCCATCGACTCCCCGGCCGGGCCCTCCGAGCTGCTGGTCCTGCTCGACGGCACCTCGGACGTGGAGGCGGTGGCCCGCGAGCTGCTCGCCCAGGCCGAGCACGACCCCGAGGCGGCGGTGGTGGCGGTGGCCCTCGACGACGCGACCGCGCGGCGCCTGCTCGAGCGCGTGGCGGCGCTGGTGCCCACGGCAGCGCGGGCGGACATCATCCGCGCGGCGCTCGCCAGCCGCGGGGCGGTGGTGGTGGCGCGCACGCAGAAGGAGGCGGTCGACTTCGCCGAGCGGTGGGCCCCCGAGCACCTCATGGTGGCCGTCAAGGGGGCGCCCGAGCTCGCCCGCCGGGTGCGCAGCGCGGGGACCATCTTCGTCGGCACCTCCAGCTCGGGCGCCTTCGGTGACTACCTCACCGGCGCCAACCACGTGCTCCCCACCGCCGGAGCGGCGCGGGCCTGGTCGGGCCTGTCCACCCTGGACTTCGTGCGCTGGACCACCGTCCAGACGGTTTCGCGCGAGGGCGCGGCCGGGCTGTCCGCCGACACCGACGTGTTCGCCACCGCCGAGGGGCTGCACGCGCACGCCGCCGCTGCCCGGGCCTGGAGCGCGCCGTGAGCCCGGCCCGCCCCCGGCCGGTCCTGGCCACCGTGCCACTGTACGCGCCGGACCCGAGCCCGGTGGAGCTCGACCTCAGCGACAACGTGAACCTGTGGGGCGTGCCGCCCGCCGCGGAACGGGCGCTCCGGGACCCGCTCGCCGCCCACCCCAGCGTCTATCCCCACTCGGATCCGGTGGAGCTCCGCGAGGCGCTGGCCCGCTACGCAGGGGTGAGCCCGGCGCAGGTCATCACCGGCTGCGGCTCGGACGACGTCATCGACGGCGCGCTCCGGGCCTTCGCCGCGCCCGGCGAGAAGGTGGCCTACTCGGCCCCGAGCTTCTCGATGCTGGTCAACTTCACCCGGGTGAACGGGCTGGAGCCCGCGCCCGTTCCGTTCCGCACCGGGGGGGACATCGACCCGGACACGCTCCTCGCCGAGCGCGCGGCCATCACCTACGTCTGCAGCCCCAACAACCCCACCGGGGCCGGCGCCTCTCCCGCGGCGATCGAGCGGGTCGTCTCCCGCGCCGAGGGGCTGGTGCTGGTCGACGAGGCATACGGCGAGTACGCAGGGCAGACCGCCGTCCCGCTTCTCGGCAGGGCCCCGCAGCTGCTCGTCACCCGCACGCTGTCCAAGGCGTTCGGCCTCGCCGGCCTCCGCGTCGGGTACGGTCTGGCCGCGCCGGAGGTGGTGCAGGTGCTGGAGAAGGTCCGGGGTCCCTACAAGGTGAACGCCCTCGGCGAGCGGGTGGCGCTGGCCGCGCTCCGCGAGGACCTCGGCTGGGTGCGTCGCCACGTCGAGGAGGCGCTGGGAATCCGTGACCGGCTCCGCACCGCGCTCGAGGCGGTCGGCCTTCGCCCGCTGCCGTCGGCGGCGAACTTCCTCTGCGTCCCGGTGCCCGACTCGGCGGCGCTGGGGAAGGCGCTGCTCTGCCGCGGCATCAAGGTCCGGGTGCTCCGCGCGCTGCCCGGGGTCGGCGACGCGATCCGCATGGGCGTGGGACCGTGGGAGCAGATGGAGCGGCTGCTGAGCGCGCTGCGCGAGGTGCTGCGGTGAGGGTGGCGGTCCTCGACACCCGGGTGGGGAACGTCCACTCCCTGCTCAAGGCGCTGACTGCAGCAGGGGGAGCGCCGCGCCTCGAGTCGCGTCCGGAGGCCTGCCTGGACGCCCCCCTGCTGGTCCTCCCGGGCGTCGGGGCATACCCGGCCGCCACCACCCTCTTCCGGGAAGCCCGGCAGGCGGTCCGCGAACGCCTGCTCGGGGGGGCTCCTTGCCTGGGCATCTGCCTCGGGATGCAGCTGCTGCTGGACGACAGCGAGGAGGGCCCCGGGGCCGGGCTGGGGGTCGTTCCAGGCCGGGTGGTGAGACTGGAGGCTCCCCGCGTCCCTCACATGGGATGGAACCAGCTCGAGGGGGACGACCCCCTCCTGACCCGTTCCGGCCTCCGGACGGCCTACTACGCCCACAGCTTCGTCTGCCGACCAGTGAATCCTGAGGCAGTCCGGGCCACGACGGAGCACGCAGGCGTCAGGTTTCCGGCGATGATTCGGTCCAGGGGGATGGTGGGCGTGCAGTTCCACCCCGAGAAGAGCGGTGCACCCGGTCTGGCCTTCCTGGCCGCGGTGCTCGAGGAGGTCGGCACATGAGGGTCTTTCCGGCGATCGACCTGCGCGGGGGCGCCTGCGTCCAGTGGGTGGGCGGCGTGCCCGATGCGGAGAAGATCCGCCTCCCCGACCCGGTGGAGGTGGCGAACCGCTGGAAGGCGGCGGGATTCAAGGTGCTTCACCTGGTGGACCTCGACGCCGCCCTGGGCACCGGCTCGAACGCCTCGGTCATCGAGGCCATCCTCGATGCCACCGGGCTCGAGGCCGAGGTGGGGGGCGGCGTGCGCGACGAGGAGGGGATCCAGCGCGTGCTCGACCTCGGCGCCAACCGGGTCATCGTGGGCACCCGGGCGCTCGAGGACCCCCGCTGGCTCGAGGAGGTGGCCTTCAAGTTCCCGGGGAGGCTGGTGCTCGCCGCCGACGCGCGCGGGCGGCAGGTGGTGACCCGGGGCTGGACCCGTACCCTGACCCAGGACGTGGGGGCGCTGATCGCCGGGGTGGATGCCCTGCCGCTGGCTGCGGTGATGGTCACCGCGGTGCACGTCGAGGGCCTGGAGGGCGGCACGGATCTGAAATTGATGTCCGAGCTGGTGGAGACCACCAGCCATCCGCTCCTGGCCTCGGGCGGCATCGCCTCGATGGACGAGCTGCGCAAGCTGGCCGGCGCCGGGGTGGCCGGGGCCATCCTGGGGATGGCGCTCTACACCGGGAAGATCGACGCCAGGGCCGCGGCGAAAGAGTTCCCGTGACCGTCCGGCTGGTGCGAGAGACGAAGGAATCCCGGGTCGAGGTGGAGATCGGCCCGGGGACGGATCCGGCGCGGATCGAGACCGGGAAGCCGTTCTTCGACCACATGCTCTTTACGTTCGCCAGGTACGCGGGCCTGAGCCTGGGGGTGCGCGCCCGGGGCGACCTGACGCACCACCTGATGGAGGACGTGGCGATCACCGTGGGCCTGGCGTTCCGGAGGATGGTTCCGGCGACCGCAGCCCGCTTCGGCGAGCGTACCGTGCCGATGGACGATGCGCTGGTGCAGGCAGCGGTGGACCTGGGCGGGCGCTCCTACTACCGGGGCAAGCTCCCCAACGCGCTCTACGAGCACTGGATGCGCAGCTTCGCCGAGAACGCCGGGGCCACGCTGCACCTGCGCGTACTGCGCGGCCGCAACCGCCACCACGTCGTCGAGTGCGCCTTCAAGGCGCTGGGCCTGGCGATCCGCGACGCGCTGGCCGAGGGCGGCTCGGTGTTCAGCCTCAAGGGCTCGGTGAAGGTCACGGAGGGCTGATGCTGGCGCCGCGCATCGTGGCCTGCCTCGACGTCACCGCGGGCCGGGTGGTGAAGGGGACGAAGTTCGTCGACCTCCGCGACCAGGGAGACCCGGTGGAGCTGGCCGAGGCCTACGGGCGGGACGGGGCGGACGAGGTCACGTTCCTCGACATCTCGGCCACGCCCGAGCAGCGGGCGCCGCTGCTGGACGTGGTCCGGCGTACCGCGGAGCGGCTCTTCGTCCCCCTGACGGTGGGTGGCGGGATGCGCGCGGCCGAGGACGTGGAGCGGGCCCTGCGGGCGGGGGCGGACAAGGTGGCGCTCAACTCGGCGCCGGTGCGTGCGCCGGAGCTGTTCTCCGAGTGCGCCCGCCGCTTCGGGGCCCAGTGTGTGGTGGCGAGCATCGATGCGCGGCGCTCGGGAGACCGGTGGCAGGTGGTGGTCGGCGGGGGGCGGCACGCCGTGGATCTGGATGCCGTGGAGTGGGCGCGCGAGGCCGAGCGGCGGGGGGCGGGGGAGATCCTCCTCACCAGCATCGACCGCGACGGGGCCCGGACCGGGTACGACCTCGCGCTGACCCGGGCGGTTGTCAGCGCGGTGAAGGTGCCGGTGGTGGCCTCGGGCGGGGCGGGGGAGGCGGAGCACCTCCGGGCCGTGCTCCAGGACGCCGGGGCGGATGCGGCGCTGGTGGCGGGAATCCTTCATGACGGCACGACCACGGTCCGGGCGCTGAAGCAGGCGCTCTCCCGGGCCGGGGTGCCGGTGCGTGGCGAGGCGTGATGAGCGAGGTACGGTCGTGGATGGAGGCGGCGGAGGCGGTGGCCCGGGTGGCGGGAGAGGTGGCGCTGCGCCACTACCACCGAGGGGTCACGGTGGAGACCAAGGGCGACGGGACTCCGGTCTCGGTGGCGGACCGGGAGGCGGAGGAGGCCGCTCGCCGCTGGCTGGAGAAGCGCTGCCCCGAGGACGGCATCCTCGGCGAGGAGCTGGGGACCACCCGGCCCGAGGCCCGACGCCGGTGGATCCTCGACCCGATCGACGGGACGAAGACCTTCGTCCGCCGGGTGCCACTGTGGGGGACGCTGGTGGCGCTCGCCGAGGGCGAGACGGTGCTCGCCGGAGCGGCGTACTTTCCCGCGGTGGACGAGCTGGTCGTCGCCGCCCAGGGCGGGGGCTGCTTCTGGAATGGCAAGCCGGCGCGCGTCTCGAGCGTGTCGCGGCTGTCCGAGGCGGTGGTGCTGACCACCGACGCGCGGATGGGCACAGCGGAGCAAGTGCGCGCCCTCGACGGGCTCTGCGCCCGGGCGGGGCTCGTCCGGACCTGGGGGGACTGCTACGGCTATCTGCTCATCGCCACCGGACGCGCAGAGGCGATGGCCGATGCGCTGATGGCGCCGTGGGATGCGGCGGCGCTGCAGCCGATCATCGAGGAGGCCGGCGGAGTGTTCACCGACTGGAGCGGCCGGCGCACGGCGTTCGGAGGCAACGCGGTGGCGAGCAACGCGGCGCTGGCGGCCGAGGTGCGCGCGGCGCTCGGAGGCCCGGGATGACCCTCGACTTCGAGAAGGGCGGCGGCCGGGTCACGGTGGTGACGCGCGACGCGCGGACCGGTGCGGTGCTGATGGTGGCCCACGCCGACCGCGAGGCCATCGCCCGGACCGAGGCGACGGGCGAGATGCACTACACCTCGCGGACCCGGGGGCTGTGGCGGAAGGGCGAGACCAGCGGGAACGTGCAGAAGGTGGTGCGGCTCACGGCGGACTGCGACTCGGACGCGGTGCTCGCCGATGTGATTTCCGCGGGACCCGCCTGTCACAACGGAACGGTGTCGTGCTTTCGCGAGCCGGGCGAGGCCTCGGGTGCGTTCGCGCGGCTCGACGCGGTGGTGCGCTCCAGGGCGGAGTCGGGCGACGAGAAGAGCTACACCCGGAAGCTGCTCGTGGACCGGAATCTTCGCCTCAAGAAGCTGGGGGAGGAGATGGCCGAGCTGGTGACTGCCTGTGCCGATGGAGATCGTGAGCGCGCCACGGAGGAGGCGGCGGACGTCGTCTACCACCTCACCGTGGCGCTTCGGGCGCTCGGCCTCGGTCTCGGCGAAGTCGCGACGGCGCTCGATCGACGCGCCCGCTGAGACGGGTCGTCTCGCGGCGCTGCGGGCGCTCGGCGACGGTCTCCGCGACCTGGCGCGCTGTGGTCGCGCACGGGGCTTGCTTCGCGAACCCGGAAGCGGATCGGGAGGGTACGGATGCAAGGCGGAGATCGGATGCGGGGCCGTGTGGTGCTTGCAGGCGCACCCCGGCGTCTGAAAGAACCGCCGCCCAGTGACGCACCAGGAGTTCCTCGATCAGGTCGACGCGTATGCCCTCGGTGCGCTCGAGCCCGCCGAGGCGCGCGCCCTCGAGTCCCATCTGGCCAGCGAGGGTCCGCATCCCCTGTGCGAGGCGGCGCTCGCCCGCGCGCGCGAAGCCGTCGCCACACTCGCCACCGATCTGACGCCTGTAGCTCCACCGCCGCGCGTCTGGGAGGCGGTCGCCCGTTCCATCTCCCAGCCGGCGGACCCCGCCCCGCGCGAAGCGGCGAAAACCGCCCCCATCCAGCCGCCGAAGCCGCCACCCGGCCGCCGGGTGGCGGCCTGGGCCTCCGCGCTCGCCGCGGCCGCAGTCCTCGTCCTCATCGTGAGCGGGCTCAACGTCCGGGAGGCGCGCCGCTCCGCCGCGCTGGCCACCGCTTCCTCCGCCGAGTGCGCGCGCGATCTCGCCGAGGCCCGCGTCGACCTGCTCCGGAAGGAGGACGCTCTCAAGCTCCTCACCGAGCCGGGGACGCAGCTCGTCTCCCTCAAGCCATCGCCCGCGGCGCAGGGCCCGCTGGCCGCGGGCTCGGGCGTCGTGCTCTTCAATGCGCGCGGCCGGGCCCTGTTCCTCGGCCGGAGCCTCCCCGCGCAGCCCACGCGCGACTACGAGCTGTGGCTGATCCGGGGCGGGAAGCCGGTCGCGGCCGGCCTGCTGCCGCCCGGCCCTGACGGGAGCATCCTGGCTGACATCCGGCCCGAGCTCCTCGCGGGCGGCCGACCGGCGGCCTTCGCCGTCTCGGTCGAGCAGAAGGGTGGGGAGCGTGACGCCCCGAAGGGTCCCGTCATCCTCACCGGAGCGCTCGCCTCCCCATGAGCCGCCCCGCCGAGGACGGAACCGTGCTCGATTCGGTCCGGCGCGGTGATGCGCGGGCCCTCGAGGAGCTGTACCGCCGGCACTCGCCGAGACTCTACGCGCTCCTGCTCCGGATGCTCCGGGAGACCGCCGACTCCGAGGAGATCCTCCAGGAGACCTTCGTCGACGTCTGGAAGCGCGCGGCGGAGTACGCGCCGTCCCGCGGCTCCGTCGAGGCCTGGCTCATCACCATCGCCCGAAGCAGGGCCATCGACCGCATCCGGACTCGCGGGGCGCGACTCCGGCTGGTGAAGCAGGCCGAGCAGCTCGCCCCCGCCGCCGCTCCGCCGTCTGATCCTCCGGACGTCCACGCCCAGACCCGTCTCCGCCGGGCGCTGGGGACGTTGCCGCCCGAGCAGCGCCGGGCCCTCGAGCTCGCCTACTGGGAGGGGCTCTCCCAGAGCGAGATCTCCCGCGAGACCGGCGACCCGCTGGGCACGGTGAAGACCCGCGTCCGTCTCGGCCTGCAGCGGCTGGCCGAGCTCCTCGCCGGCTGAGCCCGAGGGCTGACATCCAGTCTGCGACCTCGTCCGTAGTGGGGGCAGCTGGAGTACCCACACGGGAGGAAGCTGGATGTCACGCATCAGTTCCGGCCGGGCCACGTGGCTCGCGGCCGCGCTCATCGCCACCGCGGCGCTCGCCGCCGACCACCAGGACGGGGCGGCCGTGCTCACCGACCCCGCCACCGACATCAACGACGTCTTTGCCTGGACCTCGACCGACGGCACCAGGCTGAACCTCGTCATGGACGTGTTCCCCGCGGCCACCAGCGGGGCGAAGTTCTCCAACGTCGCCCAGTACGTGTTCCACACCACCAGCAGCGGCGGCTACGGGATGGCGGCGGGGGCGAGTGAGGACATCCTCTGCACCTTCGACACCACCCAGGTGATCAGCTGGCGGCGCTTCGGGCTGACGAAGGCGATGCACGCTGCGTGCTCGCCCGGCGAGCCGGCGTGCCCCGGACCGGGACGCCCAGGCTGGAACGGCTCGTCGCCGACGCTCTCCTGGCGTGCGGAACGAGGGCGAGGCAGCCCGGAGGCGGTCTCGGCGGCGGAGGGCGCTGAGGACGCACCCGGCCTGGGACCCGCATGCGCAGAGCCTCAGCGTTCCGGTCCGACGAAGATCGGCTCGGCGAGCAACGACCGGGTGAGGCGGGTCACCGTCCCGTAGCGGGCGGTGTGAGCGTCCCGGATGCGCACGGCCTCGGCCGAGCTCTGGTACGCCTCGATCGCCGCCACGCTCTCCGCCCGGTAGTGGGCCACGTACCGTGCCCACCCGTCGGCCGAGCGCTCCCGGTCCTTCCACCGCGTTGCGCCCAGAAAACCGGGCTGCCGGAGCACGTCCGGCATGTGCTCGGCCGCGTGCCAGCCTGCCCAGGCCTGCTCGGCCTCGGGCGCCACCTCGATCGTCACCCGGTACACCGCGTTGGCCCGGCCGCTCACATGCGCCCCGCGAGGTACTCGATGAGGTCGATCTTGGTGACGATGCCGATGACCTGCTCGTGCTCCTTCACCACCGCGACGTTGTCCTGGGCGAAGACCTCCCGCAGCCGGTTCAGGGTGGCCTCCGGGCTCACCACGCCTTGCAGCGGGGCGATCAGCGGGTCGATCGGGTCATGGAACCCTTGCTTCTTCGAGACCAGCGCGTTGAGCAGGTCGTACTCGTGAATCATCCCCACCGTGCTGCCGTGCGGGTCACGGACCGGCATCTGGCTGATGCCGTGCTTGCGCATCTGCTCCACCACCGCGTCGATGCGCTGGCCCTTGTCGGCGAAGAGCACGTGCTGCTTGCGCGAGCCGATGAGGTCCTTCACCCGGCCGGGCGACTTCTCGTCCACCGCGAAGCCGTTGTCCTTCATCCACTCGTCGCTGAAGAACTTGCTGATGTAGCTGTTGCCGGTGTCGGTCAGGACCACCACCACCACCTTGCCCTTGCCCAGCTCACGCGCGATTTCCACCGCGATGTGCGCCGCGCCTCCGGAGCTGCCGCCGCCGAAGAGGCCCTCCTCGCGCGCCAGCCGCCGGGCGACGTTGAAGCACTGCTGGTCGTCCACCTGGCGGATCTCGTCGATCACCGAGAAGTCGAGCGCCTTGCAGAGCATGTCCTCGCCGATGCCCTCGACCTTGTAGACGTGCGGCTCGGGGAGCTTCCCGGTCTGGAAATAGCCCTGGTACACGCTGCCCACCGGGTCGACGCCCACGTTGCGGATGGCGGGGTTCTTCTCCTTCAGGAACTTGCCGACGCCGGTCATCGTCCCGCCGGTGCCGAGCCCGGTGATGAAGACGTCCAGCCGTCCCTCGAGCTGCTCCCAGATCTCCGGCGCGGTGGTGAGGTAGTGCGCCTCGCCGTTGTCGGGGTTGTGGTACTGGTTCAGGTAGAAGCTGCCCGGGGTCTCGCGGGCGATGCGCTTCGCCGTCTCGTAGTAGCTCTGCGGCGAGTCCGCCGGGACGTTGGTCGGCGTCACCACCACCTGCGCTCCGAGCGCCTTCAGGCGGTTGATCTTCTCCGCCGACATCTTGTCCGGCATGGTGAAGATGCAGCGGTAGCCCTTCACCGCCGCGGCGAGTGCCACCCCCATGCCGGTGTTGCCGGAGGTGTTCTCGACGATGGTTCCGCCCGGCCTCAGCTTCCCCTCGCGCTCCGCCTTCTCGATGATGTGCAGCGCCATCCGGTCCTTGATCGACCCGCCGGGGTTCATGAACTCGCACTTCGCGTAGACGGTGGCGTCGTTCGGGCCGACCAGCTTGTTGAGACGGACCAGCGGGGTGTGGCCGATGGCCGAGAGGATGGTGGAGTGCACGTTCATGGCGCTCTCGCTCATAGCACCGCCGGCGCCCGGGGCGCCCGCCCGCACCGCGGGGTCACCCGCCCGAGTGCTCCAGGAGCCACCGCCGGAGCGCGACCGGGTCGGCGGCAACGGCCTCGGCGTGTGAGGGCCGGGCCAGAAGCTCGGCCAGGGGCGCCGGTACCGCGACCGAGTGGCCGACCAGCGGCTCGACGACGCTCTCGAACTTCGCCGGGTGCGCCGTCGCCGCGACCGCCCAGCTGCCCCCGGTTCCCTCGGTGCGGAGCTGCTCCAGAACGTGAATCCCCGCCGCCGTGTGCGGACAGAACACCTGTCCGTGCCGGCGCTCGCCCTGCTGGATGGTCCGGGAGATGTGCGCGTCCGAGACCGCCCGGACACGGAGTCGCCTCCGCAGCATCTCCGGGTCCTGGAACGTCCAGACCAGCCGCTCGAAGTTGCTCGGGTCCCCGACGTCCATCGCGTTGGCCAGCGTCGCCACGCTCGGACGCCCCCGGTACAGACCGGACTCGAAGAACTCGACCAGGGTCCGGTTGGCGTTGGTCGCCAGCACGATCTCGCCGATCGGCGCGCCGAGCTCGCGGGCCCACACCGCAGCGAGCGCATTGCCCAGGTTCCCGGTGGGGACCACTAGACTTAGCGTCCCCCCGGAGCTCCACGCTGCGTGGGCGTGGTAGGCCAGCTGCGGCAGGAGCCGGCCGAGGCTGATGCTGTTCGCCGAGGTGAGCCGGAGCCCTTCGAGCTCGGGATCGGCAAACGCTGCCTTCACCATTCTCTGGCAATCGTCGAACGCGCCGGGGACCCGAAGGGCCGACACGTTGTCGCCGAAGGCTCCGAGCTGGTGTGCCTGCCGCGGGGAGACCCGTCCGTCCGGGTAGAGCAGCACCACCCGCACCCCCGGCATCCGGTGAAACGCCGCGGCCACCGCGCCACCGGTGTCGCCCGACGTGGCCACCAGCACCGTCCGCTGCCCGTCGCCGGCAGGATGCAGCCGCCGGACGCAGGCTGCGAGGAAGCCAGCCCCGAAGTCCTTGAAGGCCGCGGTCGGACCATGGAACAGCTCCAGCACGAAGTCGCCGCGGCCGCGCAGCGGGACGAGCGGTGCCGGAAAGGTGAAGGCCTCGGTCACCATCGCCTGCAGCTCGGGCTCCAGCCGGTCCCCGCCGAAGAACGGTGCGAGCACCGCCAGCGCCGACCCGGGCAGGGAAGGGCCTCGTGGCCCGCCCACCTCTCCTCGCGGGAGCCGCGCCGGGACGAACAGCCCGCCGTCCGGCGCGGTGCCGCGGAGAAGAGCATCGGCGAGCGGCAGGTCCGGCGCGCCGCCCCGCGTGCTGCCGACGTTCACCCCACCACCTTCGCCGCCGGTGCAGCCACCGGCGAGATCCACACGTCGCACCCGATGTACTCGGCGCGGAAGGCCTCCTCCATCGCCCGGGCGATCCGGTCCGCCCGGTCCCGCGTACACCAGGCGAAGACGCTCGGGCCGCCCCCGGAGATGCTCGCCCCCAGCGCCCCCTGCTCGAGCGCGGCGGCCTTCACCGGCGCGAAGCCGCCCACCAGGGGCGCACGCAGCGGCTCGACCAGCACGTCGCGCAAACCGGCGCGGATGAGATCGAGATCGCTCCGGTAGCAGCCGGCGATCACCTTGGCCAGGTTCGCGGTCTGCTCCACGATCTGGGGCAGCTCGAAAGGGAGTCTCAGCACCGCGCGCGCGGTCTTGGTCTCCAGGATCTGATGGGGATGGACGAGGACGCAGGTCAGCCCCTCCGGAACCGGGATGGCGATCAGGCGGTCGTGCGTGGCCAGCGCCAGGCCCCCGAGGAGCATCGGCCCGACGTTGTCGCCGTGCTCGGCCCCGCTCGCCGCCGACTCGCCGATCATCGCGCAGTGGTAGAGGACGTCCATCGGTGCGGGCCGGTCGATCACCGCGTTCGCCGCGACCAGGGCCGCGACGCACGAGGCCGCCGAGCCGCCCATCCCCGAGCCGAGCGGGATTCCCTTGTCGATCCGCACCTCGAAGCCGTGGGTGAGCCCCAGCCGTCCCCGGAGCGCGAGCAGCCCCCGGCCGGCAGTGTTCTTCTCCGCCTCCAGCGGCAGTCCCGTCACCACGCCCTCGATGGCGGCGATGCGGACCTCGTGCGCTTCGATCCGTTGCACGGTGACCCGATCGACCGGCCCCACGATGGCGTGACCGAGGATGTCGAAGCCCACGCCCACATTGCCCACGGAGGCAGGGGCGGCGGCGGTCGCGACGCTGGACCGGCTCATCCCCGGGACCCTAACGCGCCGGGCCACGACGGGTCTGCTACCCTTCGGAGCAATGCACAGCGAGCAGGCCCTGCGCGACCAGGTGGCTCTGGCCACCGGTCGTCCCCAGGACGGCGCCCCAATCCTCCAGCTGAAGGGTGACGCGAGCAACCGCTCCTACCTCCGGGTCGGACGCTGGCCGGACAGCCACGTGGTGATGGTGATGCCGCCGGGGGCCCCGAAGAGCGAGGAGGCCAGCAAGGGTGGTCCGCCGGTCGAGCTGCCGTTCGTGAACGTGCACCGCTACCTCGACGGGCTGGGCGTCCGTGTCCCGCGCATCCTCCGCTACGATCCGGGGGCGGCGATGATGGTCCTCGAGGACCTGGGTGACCTCACCTTCGAGCGGGCCCTCGACGGCGCTCCGCGCGAGGCGCTCTACGGACGCGCCATCGACCTGCTCGCCCGGATGCGGGCGACGGCGGAGGCCCGGCCCGATCCTCACTGCCTCGCCTTCTCCCGCGCGTTCGACGAGGAGCTCTACGTCTGGGAGCTCCACCACTTCCGCGAGTACGGCCTCGAGGCCTGGAGCGGGAGGGTCCCGACCGAGGTCGAGCGCGCGCAGCTCGAGCGTGCCTTCGCCGGAATTGCCGGCCGGCTGGCCGCTGCGCCGCGAGGCTTCACCCACCGCGACTACCAGAGCCGGAATCTCATGGTGGCGCACGGCGACCTGGTCCTCATCGACTTCCAGGACGCGCTCCAGGGACCGTGGCAGTACGATCTGGTGGCCCTGCTGCGCGACAGCTACGTCGAGCTCGAGCCCGGGCTGGTGGAGGCGATGATCGACCGCTGGCTCGCCACCTATGCCCGGGCGTCGGGACGCACCCCGGAGCCCCGCGAGTTCCGGCGCTTCTTCGACCTGCTCACCGTGCAGCGGAAGCTGAAGGACGCCGCGCGGTTCGAGTTCATCCACCGGGTGAAGAAGAACAAGAGCTTCCTCCCCTCCATCCCCGCCTCGCTTCGCTACGCACGGGCGGCGATGGAGCGGCTCGCGGACGACCCGGACGTGGTCGCGCTCCGCGAGGTGGCGGTGCGCTACGTCCCCGAGCTGCGCTGATGCCGCCGGGCCACCGAGCCTTCGTCCTCGCCGCGGGGCTGGGCACGCGCCTGCGCCCGCTGACCGACACCTACCCGAAGCCGGCGGTGCCCCTGCTCGGCGCGCCGCTACTCCGGCGCACCTTCGCGGTGCTCGCCCGGGCCGGGGTGGACCGCGTCGCGCTGAACACCCACCACCTGCCGGAGCACATGGGGCGGGTGGCCCACGAGGAGGGCGCAGGTCGGGGCCTCGCCGTGACCACGGTGCACGAGCCCGTCATCCAGGGGACCGCCGGCGGGCTGCGGGGCCTCGCCCGGGCGCTCCCGGGTGAGGACGTGGTCATCGCCTGGAACGGCGACATCCTCTTCGCCCCTGACCTGGCGTCGCTGCTCGAGGCGCACCGGGCCTCGGGCGCCGCGGCCACCCTGGTGCTCCTGCCGATGCCTCCGGGCCGGAGCTACGGGGTGGTGGAGGTCGACGCGTCGGGCCGGGTCCAGCGCATCGGCCCCGCGAACCGCGCGCCGCTGCCCGGCTGCAGCGCGTGGCACTTCAGCGGGGTGCACCTGCTCTCTCCACGGGTCTTCGAACTGATGACGCCGGAGGGGCCCGAGGACATCAACCACGACGTCTACCCGCGCCTGTTCGCCTCCGGTGCGGTGCGAGGCATCGCAGTGAACGCGCCCTGGTCGGACCTCGGCTCGCCGGCGACGTACCTCGAGGCGCAGTCCGACCTGCTCCTCGGCCACGTTCCGGACCCGCTCGGCCCGGGCTCGCCGCTCGCCGGAAGGACGGATCCGGAGGCGCTGGTCGAGCCCGGCGCGCACGTCCACGCCGGCGCCGACCTCGCTCCCGACGTGTTCGTGGCCGCCGGTGTCGAGGTTCCGGCCGGGGCGCACGTCCGCCGGAGCGCGCTGCTCGCCGGGGCCGTCATCCGGCCGGGCGAGAAGGTGGTGGACGAGATCCGCTGGTCCGGGCAGGCGCTCAGGGCGAGCTGAGGAGGGCGCTACACCTACCGCTTCCACCGCGACGACCGTTACGCGTTCTCGATCCAGAACTCGTTCGACGGCGGCAAGAGCTGGGTCAAGTTCATGGAGGGTGTGTACCGGCGGACTGCCGGCGCATCGGAGCCGTGACGCGGCGGTAACATTCACGACGTACCGGTCTCCATTTGGTTGCCGGCGTCGGATCGCGGACCCATTGTCTGCAGTGCAGCCGTGCTACGCCTCGCCCACCTCAGCGACCTCCATCACCAGATCGACTGGCGGAGGCGCTCGCTCTGGAGCTCGGGGTGGCGCGGAGTCCCGGGACGCTTCGAGCTGCACGCGCTCGGCCGCCTCCGGCGCTTCCTCGGCGTCGAGCAGCGCATCCAGCGACTGGTCGAGCAGGTGCTCACGCTCGCCCCCGACCGGGTCATCCTCACCGGCGACCTGACCGCCCTGGGCGACGTGTCCGAGCTGCGCCACGCCCGGGCGCTGCTCGAGCCGTTCATCGCCGCAGGCCTGCTGGTGGTCGTCCCTGGCAACCACGACCGCTACACCGATGCCCGCTCGAGCGCGTTCGAGCTGGTCTTCGCCGACCTCCTGACCAGCGACCTCCCCGAGCTCGCCGATGCCCGTGGCTATCCATTCGTGAAGCTGGTGGGCGAGCGCCACGCCCTGGTGGGCCTGGACAGCACCCGGGTCCAGGGCTGGAGCCACTACGTCGTCGGCCGCCTCGGCCAGAGCCAGCTCCGCGCGCTGGCCCGGGTCCTGGAGCATCCGGCACTCGACAGGCGCACGGTGCTCCTGCTGGCGCACCACGGGCCCGCCGGGCCTTCGGGCGCCTTCGACTGGAACGAGTCGGGGCTGATCGACGCCGGGGCCCTGCTGCGCGCCATCCGCCACCGCCCGGTGGTGCTCCTCCACGGGCATTCGCACCACCGCTTCTGGCACCGGGCCCGGTACGGCCGGCCGCACCTCATCGCCGGCGGCAGCTCCACCGAGCGCCCGGGCTTCTGGGAAGTTCAGGTGGACGATCATCGCGTGCTGGAGGCAGTGGCCCACCCGCTCCGCTAGGTCAGGGCGGCCGCAGTCACCTATGGCCGACAGGGCGCAGTCAGCGCATTCGAGGGGCGGCGGGCAGGCCCCAGCCGTTGCGCGGACCTCCGCGGTATTCGGGAATCCAGAAGAACACCCCGGTCAGCGCCACGGCCAGACCGAGCCCGGAGACCACGTCCACCAGGTAGTGCTGCTTGGTGGTGAGCGTGGACACCGCCACCGCGGTCGCCCACGCCACGTAGCCCGCGAAGAGCGATCGCCGGCGATGCCAGAGCGAGAACGCCGCCAGGTACGAGCCTGCGACGTGCATGCTGGGGAGGCAGCTGGTGGGCGCGTCCACCCCGCGGAGCGAGGACAGGGCCCTCCCGCTCAGCCCGTGCCCGCTGATGGGAAAGGCGTCCCGCGGGAACACCGTGGGCCAGGCGAAGTGGATGGCCGCGCCGATCGCCAGCAGGACGAAGTAGGCGCGGACGAACCGCTTCACCTCGTCCCAGCTCTCCGAGACCAGAAAGGCCAGGGACACCAGCAGGTAGTCGGTGAAGTAGATCCACACCGTCTCCGGCAGGAATGGCACCGAGGCGTCCACCCGCGTCCACCAGAGCTGGCGCGGCTCGACGAGCTGGAGATGGTTGGGAACCAGGTACAGCACCGCGTTGATGCACATCGCTGCGGCGGCGATGCCCAGCTTCTCCAGCAGTCCGGGCCCCGTCTGCGCACGGGCGGCGGCGAGGTCGTTCACTCGAGCCGGCAGCGGGCCAGGATGCAGGTGACGTTGTCGTTGCCGCCGGCGGCGTTGGCTCGCTCGATGAGCTTGGTGCAGGCCTCCTCCAGATCTGCGGTCTCACCGAGCAGCTGCTCCATCTCGGTGTCGGCCACCATGCCCGACAGCCCGTCGGAGCAGAGCAGGAACAGGTCGCCGTCCTGGAGCTCGAACCGCCCCACGTCCACCTGAACCGTGTCCTTCATTCCCAGCGCACGGACGATGACGTTCTTGTGCGGGAAGGCCTCGATCTCCTCCGGCGACAGCTTCTTGGCCTTCAGGTAGTCGTTGAGCAGCGAGTGGTCCTCGGTGACCAGCTCCAGCTTCCCCGCCCGGAAGCGGTACACCCGGCTATCCCCCACGTGACCCACGTAGACGGACGCCGCTGCAAAGTGCACCGTGGCGATGGTGGTCCCCATCCCCCGATAGTTCGGGTCACCGCTCGCGGCCTCGTAGATGCGGGCGTTGGCGAGCTTGATTCCGGTGGCCAGCCGGTTCTCGTCGTAGTTCCGGGTCTTGTCCATCTTGAACGGCCAGGTCACGTCCCGGTCGGTGGAGGTGAGGCGGAAGAACTCCGCCAGCTCGTCGATGGCGATCCGGCTGGCGATCTCGCCGGCGAAGTGCCCGCCCATGCCGTCGGCCACGCAGTAGAGCTGCTGCTCCGGCATCACGAGGAAGCTGTCCTCGTTGATGTTGCGCTTCATGCCGACGTGGCTCTTGCCTGCGACCTCGATGCGCATCACGGGAGAATCGTGGACGCTAGCAAAGCCCGGAGCGATGGATCAAAAACTCATCGAGGCACGACGCATGGCGCTGCTCCGCTCTGTCGATCCTCCATTGCACGTGGTGCTGGTCTCGCCACGCATCCCGCCGAACACCGGGAACGTCGCCCGGCTGTGCGCGGTCACCGGCTGCCGGCTCGAGCTGGTGGAGCCGCTGGGCTTCTCCATCGCCGACCGCGACCTCAGGCGCGCCGGGCTCGACTACTGGGACAGGGTGTTCCTGGCCCTGCACGCCGACTGGGAGGCCTACCTCGCCTCGAGCGTCGGCGCCCGGCGCTGGCTCTTCACCGGCCACGCGGACCTGATGCACTGGGGCGCGCCCTTCACTCCCGGTGACCACCTGGTGTTCGGGTCGGAGCCGGGGGGCCTGCCGCCCTACATCCTCGGGGGAGGTGAGGGGACCCCGGTGGCCATCCCCATGGTGTCGGGCGTCCGCTCGCTCAACCTCTCGACCGCCGTGGGGATCGGGGTCTACGAAGCGCTCCGGCGGATCCGGGTAGAGTAGAGGGCCCACCGACGATGGCTCGCCCTTCCCTCCCGCCAGCGGCCGAGGCGCTCTTCCGCGCGCACCAGGACAGGAGCACCGGCTGGCTCACGCTCCTCTGCAGAGGGCGGGAGGCGAAGCTCTACCTCCAGCACGGAGACCTGGTCGGCGCCCGCCTCGGCTTCGGCCACCAGACCGACGCCCAGGCCCTGCTCGCCTCGGGCGCGCTCGTTCCTCCGGCGCTCGATCTCCTCTGGTCGCGGAGTCAGCTTGGCGACCCGGCGCGGGTCTGCGAGGCCTCTGGGGTGGATCCCACCGTCCTCTCGGAGACCCGGGCGCTGGCCTCGGTGCGCCGGGTGGCGACCCTCGCCGAGGAGGCGAGCTTCATGCCCGCGCTGGTGGAGGTCACCTTCCCCCGCGTCCGGGGAGCTCGGGCGGTGCGGGCCGCCTTCGAGGCGCTGCCGCCGGTGCCGCCGACGTCGTGGGTGCGATGCCGCGACCTGTCCGCCGCCGAGCCCTTCCTCGCCACGGCCGACGAGCGCACCTTCCTCGCCTCGTTCGCCGAGTTCCGCAGCGCCGACGGGCTGCCGACCGCGCAGTCGGCGCTGCTCCGCGCGCTGGAACAGGCGGGCCTGGTGGAGATCCTCTCTCCCGAGGAATGGGAAGCGCGCGAGGACGCCGAGCGGGCCGAGGCCGCGCGCCGGGCCGAGGAGGAGTCTCGCCGGGAGGCGGCGCGCCACGCGCTCGAGGCAGCCCGCGCGGCGGAGGACCGCCGCCAGGCAGAGATGCGCGAGCGCGCCGACGCGGCCCGCCGCGCCCTCGAGGCGGCGAAGGCGGCGGAGGCCTCGTGGCGCCGGGCCCGCGACGAGAACGGCAGCGGCGAGACCGGCGGGCCGGTGGTGCACACCACCGAGCGCGAGTTCCCCGGCCCTCCGGTGCTCGGCACTCCTCACGAGTTCCCATTTGGGGAGCCCCCCGCCCGGACCACCGCGGTGGAGTTCCACGCGCTCTCCGAGGACATGCCTCCGCTCGAGCCGCCCCCGGAGGCCGTCGACGAGCCGGCGGTTCCGGTGCTCACCCGCACCACGCTCGCGCCCTTCGAGTCGCCGGTGCCGAGCACCGACCCGATGGGACTGCCGCCGGTGGCCTCCTCGTTCGGGGACGAGGACACCCTGGTCCGGGCGATGGAGCAGGCGCGCGGTCACACCGACCCGTTCGCGCCGATGCCGCCCGCCCCGCCACCCGGCCGTGGCGAGCCGCCGCCTCCGCCCCCGCCCCGGTCGGGGACCGACCCGTACGCGCCGGGCGTCCCGCCGGAGGTCCGCCAGACGGACCCCTACGCCCAAGCGTTGCCGCGCCACACGCCGGCGCAGGGCACCGATGAGCTGCCCACGCCTCCCTCGCAGCCGTTCGCCTTCCCTCCGGCGGCGGCGACGCCCACCCCGCCGGCGGGCACCGACGAGGCCAGGACCCCGCCCGGTGGCATCATGCTCGAGTCCGAGGAGCTGGTGCTCGAGCCCGAGGCGCTCATCCTCTCCGAGGCGGAGCACGCGCCCACCCCGGCCGCGGGGACGCTGGTCGCCGAGCTCAGCGAGGCGCTCCGGCGCGCCGGTTCGGATGCGCCCCCGGACCTCTTCCAGGCGCCGAGCACCGAGGCGGTGGGGAGCAAGCCCGCGGAGCGAACCCCGCTGCGGCTCGGCCCCGAGTCGAGCGAGTCCGACGCCGATCTCTGGAAGCTGATGAGCGGTGCGCGGGCCGAGCAGCCTGGCTCGTTCGAGGCGGCGCTCCGCCAGGTCGACGGGCAGCTCGAGGCGCTGGCCGGCCTGCGCGCGCCGACCGACCCCGACAACCCCAGCACCGTCCCCCTCGCCACCACCGACCTCGACGCCCTGGTCAGGGCCTCGTTCGAGTCCGGCGAGTGGACGATGGCGCCGCCGATCCCGGACAAGGACACCAACCGGGACACCGGCCGCATCGGGCTGGCCGCGCTGAGCGGGACGCCGCTGCCGGGGCCCCCTCCCCCCACCGCGGTGAGCCCCGAGCCGCCGGAGCTGTCCGCCGCCCGCCGCCAGGAGCTGCTCCGCCAGGCCCGGGCCGCGGCCGAGCGGGAGCCGGTGGCCAGCATCCCCACCCCCCCGCCCCGCTCGCTGGAGGACGCCGAGCTCGCCGATGCAATCGAGGCCCGTCACGCGGCGCTGACGCGCGACCCCGACCGGTTCGCGGTGCTGGGTCTGTCGCCCGGGGCCGGCCGCGATGACGTGAAGCGCGCCTTCATCGAGCTGGCGAAGGCGTTCCACCCCGACCGGCTCCCGCGCTCGCTGCACATGCTCCAGCCCAAGGCGGCGCGGGTGTTCGACGCCATCCGCGAGGCGCAGGAGTTCCTGCTGGACGACGTGCGGCGCGCCGAGCACGCCGCCGTCCATGCCCAGGGCGGCCCGGCGTACGCGAGCGATCCGGCCGCCGCCGCCGAGGCCCTGGTGGCCGGGGAGATGGCGATGCGCCGGCGGGAGTACGCCCAGGCCGAGGCCCTCTTCCGCCAGGCCCACGAGGCCGATCCGCGCCCGGCCACGCTCGCCGCCGCGGCCTGGGCGATCTACATGGATCCCTCGCGGCGGGCCGAGGCCGCGCAGGCCCGGGCGATGATGGTGGACGCGCTCAAGGCCGACCCGGACTGCGATCGCGCCCACTACCAGCTCGGGGTCATCGCCCGGGTGGAAGGGGACGCGGACCGCGCCGAGAAGCACTTCCGCGAGGCGGTGCGCAGCAACCCCCGCCATCCCGAGGCCGCCCAGGAGCTGCGGTTGCTAGAGATGCGGCGCCGCCCGCGCAAGCGGTAGTCAGGGCGCTTCGCGGACCCAGGCGTCGAGCGCCGCGCGCTCCTCTTTGCCCAGGCGCACGAACTCGATCCCCATCCCCGCCGGCTGCTCGGGCCCGGGGAAGCGCCGGACCCAGGCCACCCGGGCCTGTGCCTGCACCGGCGTGGAGCGTCCGGCGATCTGGAACTCCAGCGACAGCGTCTCGCCCGGCTCGAGCAACAGGTCTGATACGAGGAACGCGCCGCCCGCGGACAGGTCCGCGCCGGACAGATCCAGCGCGCCCAGCCCATCCATCCCACCGGCGCGGAACTCCACCGAGAGTGTCCGACGCGCGTGTCGGCGCTTGTCCTCGTGGGTGAGCACGGAAAGGTAGCTTACTGATAGCCTTTGCCGGAGCCCATGGCCAAGCAGCATCTCCTGCTCGTCGACGGCGACCCGAAGAGTCTCCGCGTGATGGAGGTCAGCCTGAAGAAGGCGGGCTTCTCCGTCACCACTGCCACGGACGGCAAGGATGCGATCGAGAAGATCCAGATCAGCCCCCCGGACCTGGTGCTTTCGGACACCAGGCTCTCGGAGCTGGATGGGTTCGAGCTCTGTCGCCGGCTGAAGTCCGACGAGCGGCTGAAGCACATCCCCTTCGTCTTCCTCACCAGCCAGAAAGCCGTGGAATTCAAGGTCCGCGGCCTGGAGATGGGCGGCGAGGACTACCTGACCAAGCCGATCTACATCAAGGAGATCGTCACCCGGGCGCGGATGATTCTCCAGAAGGCGGAGAAGGAGCGCTTCGAGCGGCGCGAGACGCGGGGCGGCTTTTCCGGAAGTTTGAGCGACCTCGGGGTGGTGGACCTGGTGCAGACCTTCGAGGTGGGCCGGAAGACGGGGCTGATCCACCTCGATGGTGAGCGGTCGGGCACCATCTACTTCCGCGACGGCCGGGTCATCGACGCCGAGCTCGGTCGGCTCGCCGGCGAGAACGCGTTCTACCGGATGCTCAACACCTTCGAGGGAAACTTCGAGGTGCAGTTCGTCCCCGTGGACCGCCCGGAGCGCATCGAGGTCTCCACCCAGGGCTTGCTGCTGGAGGGAATGCGCCGGCTGGACGAGTGGGGCCGGATGCTCGAGCAGCTCCCCCCGCTGGAGACGGTGTTCGAGATCGACTACCGGCAGCTGGCGGAGCGGCTGAGCGAGATCCCCGACGAGGTGAACGGGCTGCTCCGGCTCTTCGACGGTCGCCGCTCGCTGGCGCGGGTGGTGGACGACTCCGATTTCGAGGACCTGGCCGCCCTGGGCATCATCTCCAAGCTGTACTTCGAGGGGCTGGTGCGCGAGGCCGGCGGGACGCCTCCGTTCGGCGCGCGCGAGTCGCGGGCCCTCGGCGGCTGGCTGGACGGCACGCCACCGCCGGCGGTGTGGTCGGGGCCGGTCGCGGTCCAGGCGGAATCCGGCGGCGCACACTCCGCCTCCGGGCGCGGTGCCCACCGTGGCGCCGCTATCGGCCGAGGAGGCGGCGGCCCGCGCGGTGCCAGTGACCAATGGGGCGCCCCTCGCTCCGGCGGAGGCGGTGAACGGCACGGCCGCGCCGGGCAGCGCGGGCACTCCGGACGAGCCGCTCGCGCCCGCTCCGGACCCGGCCGAGACCCTGCATGCGGATGCCGCCGGCGTGCTGGCGCCGCTGCCAGCTGCCATCGCCGCGGAGGTGGCGAGCGCCGAGCCCGAGATGCATGCGCTCCTCGGCACCCCCCCGCCCGAGGGTGCGGTGGCGCTGCGGCCGGGCTCGGCGCCGGGCTCGGCGGACGTGCTCCTCTTCTCCCCGCGTCCGGACGCGATGCCGGCGCGGCTACCGGGCTCGGCGTTCCTCGTGGCGCCCCCTCCGGCGGCGCGGGCGGTGGAGCAGGCGCAGGCCAAGGCGCTGACCGACTGGGGTCACCCGCCGCCTCCTCCGCCCCCCGCCGTCGCGTCGCCGGCGAGCCCGCCGCTCCGGGAACCGCTGTTCGGCGGGGCCGCAGAGGAGCCCGATCCACCGGCGCAGGCCGACCCCGCGGAGTCCGAGTCTCCGGAGCCGACGCTCTTCGCCGCGCACACGCCGAGACGGAGCGGCCGCTGGATGGTGGTCGCCGTTGCCGTCGCCGCAGTCATCGGGCTGGGCGTCTGGCTGCTGGGGTCCGTTGTGCCGGCGCCGGCCGAGCCCGCCCCGGTGGCAAGCGCCCCCGAGCCGACCGTGCCCCCGCTCGGGGGCTCTCCGCAGCAGGACACGCCGTCGGCGGAGGAGCCGGGCGAGGCGGATTACCAGGCCGCGGTTCAGGCCGCGCGCCAGGCGAACGCGGCGAGCAAGTGGGAGCTCGAGGCCGAGGAGTACCGTCGGGCGCTCGCGGTCCGTCCCGCCTCGCTGGAGGCGAAGGAGGGCCTGGGCGCGGCCATCGTGAAGAGCTCCGGCCGCACCGGCAGCTACCTCGAGGCCGAGCGGCTCCTGGCCGAGGTCGTCACCGCGGACGCCGGGCGCTCCCGGGCCTGGCTGGTGCTGGGAATGGCCCGCCAGCTCGGCGCCCGACCCGGCCCGGCCGTCGAGGCCTACCGGCGCTACCTGGAGCTGGTACCGCAGGGCCCCGTCGCCTCCGACGTGCGGGCGGTGGTGCGCGAGCTGGACCGGAGCGTGGCGCAGCGGCGCCCGGGGCGGTAGAGCAGGGCGGTGCGCGTCCTCGGCCTCGAGACCTCGTGCGACGAGACGGCGGCTGCCGTGGTGGAGGACGGCCGCCGGGCGCTCTCCGACGTGGTCTCCACCCAGGTGGACATCCACCGCCGCTGGGGCGGGGTGGTGCCCGAGCTCGCGAGCCGGAACCACGTGGTCCAGATCATCCCGGTGGTGGATGAGGCGCTCCGGCGCGCGGGGTGCACCCTGGAGGACCTGGATCTCATCGCCGTCACCCGCGGGCCCGGGCTGCTCGGAGCGCTGCTGGTGGGGGTGCAGCTCGGCAAGTCGCTGTCGGCCGCCACTGGCGTTCCCCTGGTGGGGGTCAACCACCTCGAGGGGCACCTGCTCGCCGCGCGACTGCTGCCCACGCCGCCCGAGCCACCCTTCCTCGCCCTGGTCGTCTCGGGTGGGCACACCAGCCTCTATGCGGTCCGGGAGTTCGGGCAGTACGCACGGGTGGGCAGCACCCGGGACGATGCCGCCGGGGAGGCCTACGACAAGGTGGCCCGGCTCCTGGGGCTCCCGTACCCCGGCGGGCTCCCCATCGACCGGCTGGCGCAAACCGGTGACCCACGCGCCATCCGCTTCCCCCGCGCGCTGAACGTGCCCGGCGTCTACGACTGGAGCTTCAGCGGGCTGAAGACCGCGGTGCGAAACCACGTGCGCGTGCACGGGGTGCCACAGGGGCAGGCACTGGCGGACACCTGTGCCTCGTTCCAGGAGGCGGTGGCGGACTCGCTCTCGCGCAAGCTGGTGACGGCAGCACGCGCGCTGGGGCAGAAGGACGTGGTGCTCTGTGGTGGGGTGGCGGCGAACTCGCGCCTCCGGGCGCTCACCCTCGAGCGCGCCGGCGAGCGGGACATCCGGGTGCACCTGCCCCCACCCGCGCTCTGCACCGACAACGGGGCGATGATCGCCGTTGCCGGCACCGAGGCCTGGCGCCGCGGCGAGCGGGGCGACGGAGCTCCGGTCGTCGACGCGGGCTGGACGCCATAGGAGTCGCTTCCGGTGGACTCGCCCCGGAGGATGCTGCAGCAGCACGGACTCCGGCCGAAGCACGCCTGGGGCCAGAACTTCCTCGACGACCCGGCGGTGCTGGCCGACATCGTCCATGCCGCCCGGCTCGGCCCGGACTCGGTGGTGGTCGAGCTCGGAGCGGGCCTGGGGCACCTCACCCGGGCGCTGCTCGACACCGGGGCGCGGGTGGTGGCCGTGGAGCGCGACCGAGATCTGCTGCAGATCCTCGAGGGCTGGAAGGCCGAGCGGCTCACGGTGCTCGCCGCCAACGCCGCCCGCCTGGACCTCGCGAGGGTGGCGGGGACGCGTCCGCTGACCCTGGTGGGAAACCTGCCGTACCACCTGACCTCGTCCATCCTCTTCGAGGCGCTGGAGCAGCACGGGGATCTCCTGCGCTGCGTTTTCACCGTGCAGCGGGAGGTCGCCGAGCGGGTGGCGGCGGGGGAGGGCACGCGGAACGGAGGGCTGCTCACGGTCCTGCTCGGGGTCTGGTTCGACGCCTCCATCGTCCGGACGGTCCCGGCCGCCGCCTTCCATCCGCCGCCGAAGGTGGACTCGGCGGTGCTGCTGCTCGAGCACCGGGCGGTGCCGCGGGCGGAGGTGGCGGACGAGGCCTTCTTTCGCAAGGTGGTGAAGGCGGCGTTCTCGCAGCGACGGAAGACGCTCCTCAACGCGCTCCAGTCCGACCGCGAGCTGGGAGACGCTGCCCGCATTCGCGCCGCGCTCGCCGCCGCGGACATCGAGCCCGCGCGCCGCGCCGAGACGCTCGCCGTGGCCGAGTTCGCACGTCTGGCCGGGGCGTTGAGGCAGCCACCGGGGCGTGGTTGACTGGCGCCGGCTTGGACCAGCGCTACATCGCCGTCGAGGGGCCCATCGGGGTGGGGAAGAGCAGCCTGGCGCGCCTCCTCGCCGAGCGCCTGGGGGGCCGTCTGGTGCTGGAAGAGGTGGAGGACAATCCTTTCCTCGCCCGCTTCTACCAGGACCGGAGCAGCTGGGCCTTCCAGACCCAGCTCTTCTTCCTCCTGAGCCGCTGGCAGCAGCAGCAGAAGCTGCTCCAGACCGACCTGTTCGCCGCAGCCACGGTGAGCGACTACGTCTTCGCCAAGGACCGCATCTTCGCCACCCTGACCCTGCAGCCGGCGGAGCTGGCGCTGTACGACCGGGTCTACGACGCGCTGGGCCCCCGGGTGCCGCAGCCGGACCTGGTCATCTTCCTCCAGTGCCGGCTGGAGGTCCTGCTCCAGCGCATCAAGCGGCGGGGCCGGGACTTCGAGCGGCACTTCGACCCCGACTACCTCGAGGCGCTCTCCCGCGCGTACAACGACTTCTTCTTCCACTACGCCGACACGCCGCTGCTGGTCATCAACACCAGCGACATCGACTTCGTCCACAACGCCGCCGACCTGGACAACCTGGTCTCGGTGGTCCGGAAGATGCGCAAGGGCGTCCACCACTACCTGCCCCTGAAAAAGTAGTTTCCAGTGGCACGGGAGCCCTCCGGTGACGATAGATTACCCGTCCCCCGGGGTCGCCGAGCCGTGAGGCCGGTGAACCGACGTCGAAGCAGGGGGAACACAGGTCGGAACGAACACAACCCGCAGTCCTCAGACGGAGGTGAACCCGTGGACAAGGTCACCATCCACACGCTGAAGCGCCTGAAGCAGGCCGGCCAGAGAATCACCATGGTCACGGCCTACGACGCCACCTTCGCCCGCATTGTGGACGACGCCGGAGCCGACGTGCTCCTGGTCGGGGACAGCCTGGGCATGGTGGTGCAGGGTCACGAGTCGACCCTGCCCGTCACCATGGACCAGATGGTCTACCACTGCCGCGCTGTGAGCCGCGGGACGAAGCGGGCCCACGTGGTGGGCGACCTGCCGTTCCTCAGCTACCAGGCATCCGTGCCCGAGGCGGTGAAGAACGCCGGCCGGCTCCTCGCCGAGGGCGGAGTGAGCAGCGTGAAGCTCGAGGGCGGCGCGGAGTTCGCCGAGACCATCGAGGCCATCGTCCGTGCGGGCATCCCGGTCATGGGACACCTGGGGCTGACGCCGCAGTCGGTACACCGGATGGGCGGCTTCGTCGTGCAGGGTCGGGAGGAGGAGCAGGCGAAGGCCATCTTCCGCGACGCGCAGGCGCTGGAGCGGGCGGGCTGCTACGCGCTGGTGCTCGAGGGCATGCCGAAGGAGCTGGCGCGGGACATCACCGCCTCCCTGCGCATTCCCACCATCGGCATCGGCGCCGGCATCGACTGCGACGGCCAGGTGCTGGTCTGCTACGACCTCTTCGGCTTCAACCCCGACTTCAAGCCCAAGTTCGTGAAGCGGTTCGTCGATGGGTACGGCGTGCTCCGCGGGGCGGCCGAGGCGTTCTGCGCCGAGGTGCGAGGCGGGACGTTCCCCGGCGACGAGCACTCCTTCACCAGCAAGGTTCCGCTCCGCCTGCTACCTGGGCAGGGCCAGGCCTCATCGGGCCCGTCGGGTGAGCTGGAGAAGGTCGGGCCCATCTACGGTGTCCCGGTGTGATGCGCGTTCTCCGCACCCCGGCCGAGCTCGCCGAGTGGACGGAGACGGCGCGGCGCCACGGCCGGCGGGTGGGTCTGGTGCCGACGATGGGGTTCCTCCACCGGGGGCACCTGAGCCTGATGGAGGCCTCGGCTGAGCGCGCCGACAGCACGGTGGTGAGCATCTTCGTGAATCCGACCCAGTTCGGGCCGAACGAGGACCTGGCGCGCTACCCCCGTGATCTCGAGGGCGACCTCCACCAGTGCCGGGAGGCGCGGATGGACGCGATGTTCGCGCCCGACGCCGGGGCGATGTACCCCCCTGGGCACAGGACGTACGTCGAGGTGACGGGCCTTCAAGATGGTCTGTGCGGTGCACGGCGGCCAGGCCACTTCCGGGGTGTGGCCACGGTGGTGACCCAGCTCTTCACGCTGGCCCGGCCGCACCTGGCAGTGTTCGGCGAGAAGGACTGGCAGCAGCTGCAGATCGTCCGGCGCCTCGCGGTGGACTTGCACCTCGGGGTGGAGGTGGTGGGGATGCCCATCGTGCGCGAGGCGGACGGGCTGGCGATGAGCTCGCGGAACGCCTACCTCTCCCCGTCCGAGCGGGCGCGGGCCCTGGCGCTGAGCCGCGGCCTGCTGGCGGCCCGGGGCCGGTGGTCGGCGGGCGAGCAGGGGGTGGAGGCGCTCCGGGACGCGGTCCGGGCCGAGCTCCGGGCGGCGGAGGTCCGCGAGGACTACGTCGAGCTGGTGGAACCCGCCACGCTCGAGCCCCTGAAGCGGGCGGAGCGGCCCGACGCCCGCCTCCTGGTCGCCGCCTTCGTGGGCGCCACCCGGCTGATCGACAACACCCCCGTCGGCTGAGAGGGGCCCGAACCCCCATGGCGCACAAGGAAGCCCCCGGCGAGCTGGTGGTCGCCACGAACCGAAAGGCACGGGCTTCCTACACCGTCGAGGACACGCTCGAGGCAGGGCTGGCCCTGCTGGGCAGCGAGGTGAAGAGCCTCCGGGCAGGGGCGGTCCAGATGGCCGACGCCTTCGCCCAGCCGCGCGGGGGGAGCTGTACCTTCACTCCCTGCGGATCGCCCCATACGGGGCCGCGGCGGCCTTTCCCCACGACCCGGTCCGCCCCCGCAAGCTTCTGCTGCACCGTGCCGAGCTGGACAGCTGGGGAGCCAAGGTGCGCGAACGGGGTTATTCCATCGTCCCGCTCGTGCTTTACTTCAAACACGGGAAGGCCAAGGTCCAGCTGGGGCTGGTCCGGGGTAAGACCCACGAGGACCGACGCGAGGACATCAAGGAGCGCGACACTCGACGGGAAATGGATCGCGCACTGCGCCGACGTTAGACGCTGGACGCTGGGACGGGCATGGACGATCGAGCCTCGGAGAAGAAGGACCGCCTGCTTGCCGCCCTGGAGCGGGGACTGGTCATGGTCCATCTGGACGCCCGCCGCCCGGGGGTGCTGGTCCCACCCGAGCTTCGCTGCGAGTCCCACCTCCGCTTGCACCTCAGTTACAAGTTCGTCCCACCGGACCTGGCGGTGGGTGAATGGGGCATCCGCAGCACCCTGAGCTTCAGCGGTCGGCGCTTCACCGTGGCGCTTCCGTGGAGCGCGCTCTTCGCCATCACCAGCAAGGTGACGCACGAGTTCTGGATGTTCCCCGAGGACATGCCGGCCGAGCTGACGCAGATCCCGCCGCCCACCTTGCGCGCCGCGGCCACCGCCCATCGGCCGCTGGAGGCGAGGCCAGTCGGGCTCCGCGAGGTGAACGGCGAGCGCAAATCCGGTGAGGACGAGGGCGGAGAGGCGCCCCCCGGCAGGGCGCACCTCAAGCTCATCAAGTCGTAGGAGCACCGGCCAGCGATGTGGGCTGCGCTCGTCTGCACCCTGCTGCCCGGCGCGCCGACGCTCCCGTCGGAGGTCCCCTTCCTCGCCCGCGAGGTGACGCCCGACGGGCACCTCGATGCTGCCGAGTGGGTGGGCGCCCGCGAGGTCCGTGCCGACGGGATGCGGGTGCGCCTCGGCCGGCGGGGCGAGGTGCTCGCGGTCGCGGTCGAGCTCGAGGCGCCGGGCATCTCCACCCTGCTGCTGGGCTCGGGGGACCGGGTGTGGGTGCTGCATGTCTCGGCTGCGCTGGGGACGGGCGAGTACCGCTGCGCGAATGGGAGCGCATGTACCCGGACGCGGGACTTCGACTACCGCTGCCGGGACCCATCGTCCTCGCCGGCGGCAGAACGCTGCCGGACCGAGTTCCGCCGCGGCGATGGCTGGATCGCCAACGTGAACCCGCAGGGCACGCGGACCCGGGAGTTCCTCGTCGACGTCCGCCGGTTCGGGGCCGAGGGGCAGCCGGTATTTCTCGCGGTGACCGGCCTGGTGTTTCCCGAGCGGGCGGGACGGTGGCCTGCGGGAGATGACGACGCGGGGTCGCTGAAGCTCCAGCAGGGGTTTCTCGGGGAATCCGCCCGGTTCTCGCCGCGGACGTGGTGGCCGATCCGCCTCTGAGCCCAGCGGAGGCTCCGTCACCGTGTCGACGGGTTCCGGAGTGAGCGGAGGACCCCGGCGGTCACGGCTGGCCCGGGAACGCGGCCGCGGTACGAATCCCCGGCGGCCTGCGCGACTCCTGGCGCTCTGACGGCGCGCGGGCAGACGTCCGGGGCTGCGGACCATGTTCGGAACGTGGAGTGCGACTTGGCGTTCCCGAAGTGCAGTCGATCCGGGGATCGCAGGGTCGACCGTGATAACCCGGGCACGCGCGGGGCCGAGGCCAGCGCCGTCCCGCCCGAACCTCACGGACCCGGGAGCCGCTGTCTCCTCGGGGCAGCCGTTCCGTCCGTGCGACCTACCGCCGGCGCAGGTTCGCCTCCAGCGTTGCCTGCTGCCCGCCCATGGTGAGGCCCACCCACGGCCTGTAGCCAGCCTTCCGCACCTCGACCCGGAGCGGCTCCCTCGGCCAGACGTTGTCCCCGGCCCAGGGCGTGATGCCGACCTCCGTTCCGCCGACCAGCACCGTGGCCCCGGAGGGCTCGCTGAGGACCAGCAGCGTGGGTGCGGGCGTGCCCACCCGCTTCTCCTTCACCTCCGCATCCTTCTTCGGCTCGGTCCGGAGGAGGTCGAAGGAGAATCCCTTCCAGCCGGTGAGCTTGCCCGTCGTCACCACCCAGACGCCGGCCACCGCGACCCCGAGCACCGCGGCGCGGAGGATCCACCGTCCCCAGCGGATGTCCGGCATGCCGTACCGGATCGGCTTCTCCGGCGGGATCGGGGCGAAGTCCGACACCATCGGCGGCGGCGCCCGCTCGGCCAGCTCCACCCGCTCCGGCCGATCGGCAACCGTGCGGACCGGTGGCGGCAGGGAGATGATGGTCGGCTCGTAGGCGGGATCGCGGAGAAGCGAGTCCTCCTGCGGCACCGTGACCTCGTGGAGGAGCGGGATGGGCTTGGCGGGCCGGAGCGCGCCATCCTCTCCCAGCGCCTTGCCGGAGAAGATTCGATCCTCGTCCTCGTCGGGGGGCTGGCTCATCGTCGGCGGCGGCTCAGCTGGGGGCGGGCGCGCGCTCCGTCACCTCGCGCAGCACCGCCCAGGGGAAGATTCCGGTCGCGTGCTGGTCGCTGAAGGTGATCTGCAGCGCGTAGTTCCCCACCGGCGTGACCTCCCGGATGGTGAGCGTCTCGGGCACGCTGGCCGGGTCCACCGTCCGCGCGCTGGTCCACTCGTCCACGCATCCGGCGCACGGACAGGCCAGGCGGAGCGAGCGCGCGGTGGAGGCGGTACGCTTGCCGTCCTCCCAGTGCAGCCGGAGGACCTTCCCGTCGCGGGTCACGTCCATGTGTATGGCGGTGGGCGGCGCCGGCGGCGCCGGCTTCAGCTTGTCCCAGAAGCTCATGGCCGTTCCCATCGCCTGTTCACCGCTCACGATGCAAGCGGCACCGCCGACCGCGCGGGCGCCTCGGCGAAGGCCCCCTTCTTCTCCAGGACCCGGGCCAGTGCGTCCACCACCTCGGGGTCCAGCGACACGCCGCGCAGCCGGTTCATCACCTCCATCGCCGCGTGTGTCCCCATGGCCCGCTGGTAAGGCCGGGTGGAGGTGCACGCGTCCCAGGTGTCGGCGCAGGCGACCACCCGGGCGATGAGCGGGATGGCCGAGCCACGAAGCCCCTCGGGGTAGCCCGTCCCGTTCCACTTCTCGTGGTGGCTCCGCACCGCGTCCCGCGCTGTCCCGAGGAAGCTCACCGGCCCGACGATGGAGGCGCCGATGCTGGGGTGCTCGCGCATGATGCTCATCTCGTCCGGCGTGAGCTGGGTCTGCTTGCAGAGGATGTTCTCGGCGATGCCGATCTTCCCGATGTCGTGGAGGATCCCCCCGTAGCGGAGCTGCTTCACCTCGCGTTCGCTCAGCCCGAGCTCGCGGCCGATCTCCGCCGCCATGTCCCCGACCCGCTGACTGTGGCCCCGGGTATACGCGTCCTTGCTGTCGATGCTGTTGGCCAGAGCGAGGATGGTCTCGAGGTACCCGCGCTCCAGCGACTCGTAGAGCCCGCGGTTCTCCTTGTCGTAGGCGAGCAGCTGCTGGCTCATGTAGTTGAAGGTCTGGGCCAGCTCACCCAGCTCGTTCCGCGTTTGCACCTGCACCTGCGTCCCGAACTGCCCGCGGGCGATCTCCAGCGCCCCCCGGGTGAAGCCCTTCAGCGGCCGGGTGAGGCCGCGGGAGAAGACCAGCGCCAGCAGGAGCGCCACGCCCGCCGCGGCCACCAGTCCCAGCCCGATGCGCCGCTGCATCAGGTGCACCTGGGTGTACGCCGCGTCGAGCGGCTGCTCGCTCACCACCGCCCAGCCGGGGCCGGGGATGACCGCCGAGGCGGCGACCACCCGCCCCTCGCCTTCGCCGAAGTTGCCCACCCAGGTGACCTCGCGCTCGGGTGAGCCCTTCAGCATCCTCAGCGCCGGGGTCACCGCCGGGCGTGCCGAGGCGTCCTCGCCGGCACGGACGTGGTCGGGCGCGCCGGCGAGGAGTCGCCCCGCGGCGTCCACCACGTAGGCGAAGCCGGTGCTGCCCACGTGCTCGGCCTCCAGTGCGTGGCCCAGCGCCGACAGCGACAGCTCGGCCGCCACGTACCCGCGCGCCGGTTCGCCGAGCGGGAAGGCGAAGGTGAGGCTCGGCGGGCGCCCGGGGAGGATGGTGGCCGGGCTCCAGCGCACCGCCTCCGGTCCGGGCCCGAGCAGCGCCCGGGCGCGGGCCTCGTGCTCGGCGACCTCGGTGGGCGGCAGGTCCTTCACCGCGAACGCCTGCAGCCCCGGGAGGCGCTCGCCGCGGGCGGAGAAGACGGTGATCGCGGTCAGGTCGCGTCGCTCGGTGAGCACCGCCGCCAGGTGCGCCCGCTGCTCGGCCGGTGGGAGGGAGAAGAACCCCGGCACCCGGGCCAGCGCGGTGGCCGCGCGCACCGGCGCCTCGAGCGCCATGGTGGCCTTCAGCGAGACCTGACCCACGCGCTCGGCGGCCAGCTCCTGGGCGTCGCGGGTGAGGAGCTCGCGGGTGTCGGAGAGCACGAGCAGTCCCACCAGGCCCGTGGACACCAGGGCCACCCCGAGCATCAAGAGGAAGATGGCGGTGAAGAGCCTCACTGCCAGGGAGTCTCCTTCACCTCGAGCTTGATGCGACCCGGGACGAGCTGGACCGCCCGGGTCGCCCCCGGCCCGAGCGTCCCGTCCGACTGCACCGCCCGCACCGTCCAGCGGTACTTGCCCGCCGGCAGCGCGGGCACCGTCACCACCGGCTGTGCGGTGCGGATGCTCTGGCTGCGTGGGCCCGCCAGCTCCAGCACGTACCCCGTTGCCTCGGCCACCGGCTTCCAGGCGAAGCGCACCGGGCCGAGCCCGCCCGGCGCGGGCTCGAGCGCCAGCTTCAGGCCCGGCTCGGGCGAGAGGAGAATCGGCGGCTCGCCGGCGACGGCGCTCGCCGCCGACTCGAGCTGCGGGGCCCCTGGCGGCTCACCCCGGATGACGGTGAGCGTCTCGCCGGCGCGCACCGCCCGGGCCCGGCCCTGGGCCTCCACCCGCACCGGCACTCCCTCGCGCACCGCCACCCGGGTGCGCCCGTCGGGTTCCACCGCCACCGCGAAATGCGAGCGCTCCTCGCGGGCCTCGGCGAGCAGCTTCCATGCTCCGTCGGCCTGCGCCGCCGCCTCGGCATACCTGGCGCGGGCGAGCAGCGCCTCGGCCTCCGCGAGCCGGGCCTCGGCCTCGGTCCGGGCGCTACCCGCGGGGGCCTGCCCCACCGCGCTCCGGGCCGAGCCGATGGCTGCCACCGCCCGGGCGCGCTCGGGCCCGGGGACGAGCACCCGGGTGCCAGCGGCCGGAGTTCCCTGGAGGTGGTTGAAGGCGAGCAGCTCGGGGCCGGCGCCTTCGCTGCCCAGCGTGCGCGCGGCGAGCTGGGCCAGCGACTCCCCGGGGCGGACGACGGTCTCCCCCGAGAGCGGGGTGGTGGCCGCCGAGGTGAGGAGCGCGAGCGCGGCTGCGAGGGCGGGGCTCACTGGAAGACGATCTCCCGCCCAGCACGCACGGTGGCTGCCGGGGTGCCGACGGTGAGGGACTGGTTCGCCGGACGGTCGAGGGTGGCGTCGACGGCGCCGCGGAGCACCGTGACGTCCGCCTGCGGCCGTCCGGGGGCGGCGCGCGTCTCGGCGATGCCGAGCAGCGTGTCCTCGGAGACGACCACCACCGTCCCCGAGGGGAAGCGCAGCTCGGCCGAGCCGCCGCGCTCGGTGCGCAGCTTGTCGTCGTCGTAGAGCGCGGTGCCGTTCACCGCCGCCTGCCATTCGTCCCCGGCGGACCGCTTCACCGACACCGAGCCCGACACCTCGGCGAGCGTCGCCCGGACCGACTGCTTCGGCGCCGGTGCGGGCGGAGCCTTGGCGTCACGGCGACAGGCCGGAGCGCACACGAGCAGCGACAGGCACAACGCCATCGGAATCCAGTGGGCGAACACTTCCCTGCTTCGAGTGTACTTCAGCCTGCCTCGTCCAGGCTCAGGGCCCCAGCCGCCGGTGCCGCAGGGCCGGGAGGTTCCGTCGCACCCGGGCCAGCAGCTCCGGGTCCAGCTCGGCCAGGGCGAGCCCCTCGCCGTCCGAGGCCCGGGCGACGACCAGCCCCCAGGGGTCCACCACCATCGCCTGGCCGTAGGTGACCCGCTGATCCGTGTGCCGACCGCCCTGCGCAGGTGCGAGAACGTAGGCCTGGTTCTCGATGGCCCGGGCCCGGAGGAGCACCTCCCAGTGGTCCTTGCCGGTCATCAGGGTGAAGGCCGAAGGGACGGTGAGGAGCGTCGCGCCGGCGGCGGACAGGGCGCGGTACAGCTCGGGAAAGCGCAGGTCGTAGCAGATGCTCAAGCCCACCGTGCCCAGCGGGGTCTCGGCGGTCACCGGACCCTCGCCGGGGGCCACGGCGTCGGACTCGCGGTAGCTCGCGCCGTCGCCCACCTCGGCGTCGAAGAGGTGGATCTTCCGGTACACGGCGAGCCGCCCACCGTCGGGCCCGAACAGGACGCTGGTGTTGTGGACCCGACCGCCCGGGGCACCGGCCTCGAGCACCGAGCCGGCCAGCAGGAAGATCCGGAGCTGCCGGGCGAGCTCGGCGAAGCGCGTCAGGGTCGGGCCGTCGAGTGGCTCGGCGGCGGACGGTCGGTCCTTCTCGGACCCCATCCAGGCGACGTTCTCCGGCAGGCCCACCAGGGCAGCGCCGCGCTCGGCGGCCCGACGCACCAGGCCGGTCGCGACGTCCAGGTTCCGGGAGCGGTCAGGGCCGGACGCCATCTGCACTGCGGCGATCAGCATGCCGGGGTCACGCGTAGCACGCCGGTGTGGACGGCGCGAAACGCCCGGGCCACCCACCCGGGGCCGGCCCGGAACCGGGGCGTGTCTGAGCGTTACAGTACGGTCGGCTGGTCGCTCAGGAGGCATCTCGCGGGTTTGACACGCCCCGGCCCGACCGGGCATGTGATGACTTTTTCCGGAGGTTTCGCCATCGCTGCACCTGGAGCCACCAAACGGCTGAAAGAGCTCGCCCGGCAGCAGAAGCAGCGCGAGAAGGCCGAGAAGCGCGAGCAGCGGAAGCGGGAAAAGGCCGAGCGTCCGGCGCCCGCGGAGGGCGTGGACCCGGACATCGCCGGCATCGTGCCGGGCCCCCAGCCGCCGCTGGAGTTCTGACCCGCCCGCCCACCCGTGGAATATGCCCGAAGTCCGCGTGCTTCCGCTGCCGGGCTGGCCCCGGTCGCCTTGCGCCGGTGCGCCCCCGCGTGGTAGGGACCTCGGCGACATTTTTCGACGCTGCAGCACCTCGAAAAGTGGGCCCCGCGCCCGCTTTTTTCGTTTCTAGGGCTCACCATGGCCGAGAGCACCCACCGACAGGACGTCGTGTCCCGCGCCGAGGCGCTGGTGGAGCCCATCGTCGGCGCGGAGGGCTTCGAGCTGGTCGAGCTGGAGTACGTGCGCGAACCGGCGGGCTGGGTGCTGCGGCTGTTCATCGATCGCCCGGGGCGTGACCCGATGTCGAAGCAGGGCGGGGTCGGGCTCGACGAGTGCGCGCAGGTCTCGCACGCGGTGGAGACCGCGCTGGAGGTGGAGGACCTCGTCCCCCACGCCTACGCGCTCGAGGTCAGCAGCCCCGGCATCAACCGGCCTCTGCGGCGGCCGGAACACTTCGCGAACGTGGTGGGGAAGCGGGTCAAGGTGAAGACCTACGGACCCGTGGGACAGCCGCCGCGAAGGAGCTTTTCTGGTGTCCTGCTCCAGTCGAGCAGCTCCGACATCACCGTGCAGGTCGAGGGCGGCGGGGACTTTCACATCCCCCTCCGCGACATCGCCAAGGCGAACCTCGACTTCGAGTTCTGACAGACATCCCGAGGAACCGGAACGAACCCCATGGCGACGCCCAGCACTCCGTCCGTCAATCTCAACCTGGTCCTGGAGCAGGTGGCCAAGGACAAGGGCATCGACAAGAGCGTGCTCGTCGCGACCCTCGAGGACGCGATGCAGACCGCCGCCAAGAAGCACTTCGGCCAGGACCGGAACCTCGAGGCCAAGTACGACACCGACAAGGGCGTGGTGGAGCTCTTCCAGGCGGTGACGGTGGTCGAGGCGATCACCGACCCGATCCAGGCGGTGAACCAGCTCACGCTGGACGAGGCGCGGAAGAAGGGGATGGAGGTCGAGCCCGGTGACGAGCTGGTCTTCCAGATCTTCTACCGGGACGAGGACGCCGCCGAGGCCAAGGCCCAGGACGACCAGTACGGCGACATCCTGAAGCTCAGGACCTTCCGGCACGGCTTCGGACGCATCGCCGCCCAGACCGCCAAGCAGGTCATTCTCCAGCGGACCCGCGATGCCGAGCGGGAGAACGTCTACAACGAGTACAAGGACCGCAAGAACGAGATCGTCACCGGCATCGCCCGGCGGTTCGAGCGGGGGAACATCATCGTCGACCTGGGGCGGGCCGAGGCGGTGCTCCCGGTGCGCGAGCAGGTGCCGCGGGAGACGTACCGCGCGGGGGACCGGGTCCAGGCCTACGTGCTCGACGTGCTGCGGGAGTCGAAGGGCCCGCAGATCATCCTCTCCCGGGCGAGCGTGAACCTCCTCACCAAGCTGTTCGAGATGGAGGTCCCGGAGATCGCCGAGGGCATCGTGGTCATCGAGGCCGCGGCGCGCGAACCGGGCGGCCGGGCGAAGATCGCCGTCAGCAGCCGGGACCCGGACGTGGACCCGGTCGGTGCCTGCGTGGGCATGAAGGGCAGCCGGGTCCAGGCGGTGGTCCAGGAGCTCCGCGGCGAGAAGATCGACATCGTGCCCTGGGACGAGGACCCGGCCCGCTTCGTCTGCGCGGCCCTCGCCCCGGCCGAGGTGGCCCGGGTCATCATCGACGAGGCCAACCATGCCATGGAGCTCATCGTCCCCGACGACCAGCTGTCGCTGGCCATCGGCCGCCGCGGGCAGAACGTGCGTCTGGCGGCCCAGCTCACCGGGTGGAAGCTGGACATCAACAGCGAGACCCGGGTCCGCGAGATGCGGGAGTTCGCCAACCGCTCTCTCGGCGCGCTTCCCGGGGTGACCGAGATGCTGGTGGAGACGCTGTACGCCCACGGCTTCCGCCAGTCGCGCGACGTGGCCGAGGCCTCCCCGGAGGTGCTGGCGCAGATCCCCGGCCTCGACCCGGCGCGCATCCCGGCGATGCAGGAGCAGGCCAAGAAGCAGATGGTGGACGACGAGATCGAGCTCCGCCGCCTGGAGATGGAGCGCGAGCAGGCGCGGGCCATCGAGGCCCGCCGCCACCCGGACGAGCTGTCGCCGGCCGAGCGGATGATGCGCGTCCGGGGGATGAGCGAGAAGACGGTCGAGGCGCTCGCCCTCTCGGGCTACAAGACGCCGGAGGAGCTGGCCAAGGAGACCGACATCACAAAGCTCGGGGACGTCCCGGGGGTGGGCATCAAGAAGGCCCGGCAGATCAAGAGCGCCGCCGAGAGCTATCTGTTAGAGGAAGCAAAGTTGCGCGCGGAGCTCGATGCCGAGCGTGCGGCGATGGGCGCCGCCACCCCAGAGCCGGGGGCCGCCTGATGGTCCTCTTCCCGCCAGCCGAGGAGGCGAAAGCGCCCTGAGCAGGGAGCCCGGACGAACGTGCATCGGGTGCGGGACCAGGCGTCCCCAGCGTGAATTGAGGCGGCTCTGCCTGTCGAGCGAGGGCGAGCTCTTGTGGGACCGAGACCGACGAGCGCCAGGACGGGGCGCTTACCTCTGCGGGGCAGGCTGTCTGACCGCGGCGGTGAAGCGGAAGTCGCTGGGGCGGGCCTTCCGGGGGCGGATGACCGGCGGGCTCGAGGCGGTGCAGCGGGAGCTGATCGCCTCCGAGGGTTAAGTCCCGGGCGCAGGTGGAGTAGAAGGCAGTCGCTGTTTCGAAGGGGTCTGGATGTCGAAGAAGCGGGTTCACGAGATCGCCAAGGAGCTGAAGGCCTTCGGGATCGATCTCGACAACAAGGAGGTCGTCACCGAGCTGGCCGCTCTCGGCTACGACGTGAAGAGCCACTCGAGCTCGCTCGAGGACGACCAGGCCACGTCCGCGGTCCAGCGGATCGTCGAGAAACGGAAGCCGCGGGCGGCCCCGCCGCCGGCGACCGCCAAGGGCTTCGTGGTCCGCCGCCGCGCGCCGGGGGCGGAGGCGCCGCACACCAACGGGCACCAGCCGGAATCCGCCGCGCCCGCCCACGAGCCAGAGGCGCCGCAGGTGGTGCACGCCCCCGAGCCCCAGGAGCTCACCTCCGCCCCGGAGCCGGTGCCGCCCGCCCCGGAGATCCAGGCCCGGCCGGCTGCTCCCGAGCCGGTCGACGCGACGCCTGCCCCCGAGCCCGTGCACGTCCAGTCCTCGCCCGAGCCGCAGGCCGGTCCGCCGCCCGCCCCCGAGGCGGCCGCGGCCGTCGAGTCCGTACCATCCGCGCCCCATCTGCCCGCAGGAGCCCAGCCTGCCTCGGGGCGCCCGCCGCTCCGTGCCTCCACGCCTGGGTTCCGTCCGGCACAGATCATCTCCAAGCCGCCGGCGCAGGGCATGCGCCCCGGCTCGGCGTCGGCCCCGGGCCTCCGTCCGGGCTCGGGCCCGGGCGGCATGCGCTCCGGCGCGATGCCGCCGCGTGCCTCCGGCTCCCAGGCCGGGGTGCAGGGTCGTCCGGGCGGCTCGCGTCCGGGGGTCCAGGCTCGACCGGGGGGGTTACCGCCTCGTCCCGGCCCTGGCGGTCGTCCGGGCGGTCCGTCCGGTGCTGGCGCCCAGCCTTCCGGTGGGCCTCCCGCGGATCCGCGCGCGATGCGGCCCACCGCCACCCAGGCGGTGGTCATCAGCCGTCCGGCGGTTCCCTTCCGGCGGGTGACGCCGTCGTCCACGGCGCACAAGAACATCCCGGTCGCTCCAGGCCGCAAGGCCATCGGCGAGGTGCGGGAGTTCAAGGTGGTCCCCGATCACCTCGGCCGGGGCCGCGAGTTCGTCGACGTCACCAAGAAGAAGGACGACACCCAGCGCGGGAAGAAGCGCGCCACCGAGCGTGACGGCGCCCAGGTCAAGCAGGAGATGGACACCTTGCTCTGGGGGCGGGTCCAGATCCCCGTCCGCGGCAAGAAGAAGAAGCCGACCAAGAAGGGTCAGAAAACCCAGATCACCGAAATGGCCGAAGAGAAGAAGATCATCCGGCTGGAGGAGGGGATCAGCGTCTCCGACCTCGGTCAGCGGATGGGCGTGAAGACGACGGAGATCATCCGCAAGCTGATGGTCGGCGGCACCATGGCCACCGCCAACCAGCTGGTGGACGCGGACACCGCGGGCATCATCGCCGCCGACTATGGCTGGAAGATCGAGAAGGTCGGCTTCGAGGTGGAGGACCACCTCCCCGAGGTGCAGGAGCGTCCCGAGGACGAGCGTCCGCGCCCGCCGGTGGTGACGGTGATGGGCCACGTGGACCACGGGAAGACTTCGCTGCTCGACGCCATCCGCAAGGCGAACGTGGCCGAGGGCGAGGCCGGCGGCATCACCCAGCACATCGGGGCCTACTCGGTGGCGACGCCCAAGGGCGACATCACCTTCCTGGACACCCCGGGCCACGAGGCGTTCACCGCCATGCGCGCCCGCGGGGCCAACGTGACCGACCTGGTCATCCTGGTCGTGGCCGCGGACGACGGGGTGATGCCCCAGACCATCGAGGCCATCAACCACGCCAAGGCGGCCAAGGTCCCGATCGTGGTGGCGATCAACAAGATCGACGTCGCTGGGGCCAATCCCGACCGGGTGAAGAAGGATCTCGCCAGCCAGGAGCTGGTGCCCGAGGAGTGGGGGGGCGACACCATCATGGTGAACGTCTCCGCGCGGACGAAGGAGGGCATCGACCTTCTGCTGGAGAACGTGGCGCTGCAGGCCGAGGTGCTCGAGCTCACCGCGAACCCCAACCGCCCCGCGGTGGGGGCGATCATCGAGGCCAAGCTGGAGAAGGGCCGGGGCCCCGTGGCCACCGTCCTGGTCCGGGAGGGCACGCTCCGTACCGGCGACGCCATCGTCAGCGGGATTCACTACGGCCGTCTCCGGGCGATGAAGGACGGTCGCGGCCAGCCGGTGAAGGAGGTCACGCCGGGCTATCCCGCCGAGGTGGTGGGCCTGTCCGGTGTGCCGACCGCGGGCGACGTACTCAACGTGGTGGAGGACGAGAAGGCGGCCAAGGAGATCGCCGACCACCGCGCCCTCAAGGAGCGGCAGGTCGAGCTTGGCAAGAACGTCAAGGAGTCGCTGGAGACCTTGCTTCAACGGGCGCGCACCGGCGAGGCCAAGGAGCTCCGGCTGGTGCTGAAGGGCGACGTCCAGGGCTCGGTCGAGGCCGTCGCCCAGGCGGTGAACAAGCTCGCTGGTCCCAAGGTGGGCGTGGACATCATCCACAAGGGCGTCGGGGCGATGACCGAGTCCGACGTGATGCTCGCCGCGGCCAGCAAGGGCATGGTGGTGGGCTTCAACGTCAAGCCCGAGAGCGGCGCCGAGGCCGCGGCCAAGGCCCAGGGCGTGGGCATCTACACCTACTCGATCATCTACGAGCTCATCGACGGGGTGAAGGCGGCCATGACCGGCCTGCTCGAGCCCATCCGGACGGAGAAGAAGCTCGGCCGGGCCGAGGTGCGCAACACCTTCAACGTCCCGCGGCTGGGGACCATCGCCGGTGTGGCGGTGCTTGACGGCCTGATGCGCCGCGGGGCGCAGGTGCGCATCCTCCGCGAAGGCAAGCAGATGGGAGCGGGCAAGGTGACCAGCCTGAAGCGCTTCAAGGAAGACGTGCGCGAGGTGGAGAAGGGGTTCGAGTGTGGCGTCGGTGTGGAGGGCTACACCGACTTCAAGAACCTCGACATCATCGAGGCCTTCGAGATCGAGGAGACCCGGCCCAGTCTGTTCTAGGGCCGGGCTGCCCCTCGAACCCGAGGGGAGGTGCAGCCATGTTCGTCGGCGTCGCACGCCTCACTCTGCAGATCGCGGACTCCGGCTCGCTGAAGTCGAAGCGGCAGGTGCTCCGACGGATCACCGATCGGCTCAAGGCCCGCTTCAACGTCTCGGTCGCCGAGGTGGAGGACCAGGACCTCTGGCAGCGGGCCACCATCGCCCTGGCGGTGGTGAGCGCGGACCGCCGGCACGTGGACGAGCAGGTGCAGAAGATGATCCACTTCGTCGAGGAGATGTACGTCGCTCCCCTGGTGAGCCGCGAGCTGGAGATCCTCGCCTTCGGCGACCAGCTCTTCGGCGGCAATAGCCCCCCGGATGACGGGAGCACGCTGGAGCTGCCCTTCGCCCGGGAGGATCGGAGCCTTGCCGAGGCCGAGGGCATGGCCGAGTGGGACCGGCGGCCCGGAGCGCTGGTCCAGGGCCGTCCGGGCTCACGGGGCGGAGGAGACCTCTCCCTGACCGAGGCCCGTGCCCGGGCCCGCAAGCTGCGCAACAAGCGCGACTGGGAAAAGACATGAGCGTTCCCGGACGCCCCGAGCGGGTGGGGGCGGAGATCCAGGCCGCGGTGGGTGAGCTACTCAGCCGTGGAGACCTGCGCGACCCCCGCATTGGCTACATCACCATCACCGGGGTGAAGATGAGCCCCGACCTCCAGGTGGCCCGGGTCTACTGGTCGTCGCTCGGGACGGAAGCCGAGCGCACCGAGACCCAGGCCGGGCTGGACGCGGCCAAGGGCTTCGTTCGCCGCGAGGTGACCGCCCGGGTCAAGCTCCGCGTCTCGCCGGAGGTCTTCTTCGTTTTCGACAAAAGCGTGGGGGAAGGAGACAAGATCGACCGTCTCCTCCGGGAAGTGAAGACGAAAGAGGGATGGTGAGCCCCGGCTGGAGCGTTACACTCATGCTCTGGGGTTTGCCCCCTCCTGCATGCACGGCGTTCTGGTCATCGACAAGCCGCAAGGCCCCACGTCCTTCGAGGTCGTGCGCCGGGTCCGTTCGGCGCTCGGCCTGAAGCGGGCCGGGCACACCGGGACGCTGGATCCGATGGCCACCGGCGTCCTCCCGGTCTGCCTCGGCGAGGCCACCAAGCTGGCGGGCCTGCTGACCGAGGGCGACAAGGCCTACGACGCGGTGGTGCGTCTCGGGGTGGTGACCGATACTCAGGACGTCACCGGCACCGTGGTGGAGACCCATCCGGTCCCGCCCCTGTCCACCGAGCTGCTCGAGGCGGCGCTCGAGAAGTTCCGTGGCACCTTCTCGCAGGTGCCGCCGATGTACTCGGCGGTGAAGGTGAAGGGGAAGCGGCTCTACGAGCGCGCGCGGGCCGGTGAGTCCGTCGAGCGCACGCCGCGGCGGGTGACGGTGTACGCGCTGGTGCTCCGCGACTTCTCGGCCTCGGAGTGCACGCTCTCGGTCCGTTGCTCGAAGGGGTTCTTCGTGCGCACCCTGGCCGAGGAGCTCGGGCGCGCGCTGGGGTGCGGCGGCACGCTGAAGAGCCTCCGGCGGACGGCGAGCGGGCCCTTCGCCCTCGACCGGTCGCTGCCTCTCTCGCAGGTGGAGGCGCTCGGCGTCGCCGGTCCGGGGGGCCGCGCCCAGCTCGAGGCCCGCATCATCCCCATGGCCGACGCGCTGCCGGAGTTCCCGGTGGTCCGTGTCTCCGAGAGCGACGTCAGCCGGGTGGTGCACGGCGTTCCACTGGTGCTCGAGCCGTCGGTGCCCGCAGGACGGGTCCGGGTGCTCGGGCCCGATGGTGCGCTGCTCGCCGTGGGCGAGGTCCACGAGGGTCGGCTCGGCTACGTCCGGGTGGTGGCCCCCCGGTGAACGTCACTGTCCTCGTCCCCTTGACGCTCCGCTCGGCGGTGGACGGCAAGCAGAAGCTCGACCTCGGGGTGCCGGCCGGCGCCGGAGTGGGCGAGGTGCTCCAGACCTTGCTCACTCTCTACCCGAAGCTGCGCTCGGCGATGGCCAGCGAGACCCGTCCCCGCCGGCAGCAGCTGACGGTGGTGTTCGAGCCTCGCCCGCTGCTCCGCGGTTCACGTGACGGGGTGCGGGTGTGGCTGTTCGCCGCCCCTGGCTCGGCGGAGCCGGTGGGTGCAGGGCGGTAGGTCCCCTCAGAACGACGACAGACGGACGGATTCCCTCCGGTTTTCGCCAGGCGTTCCGCGCGATTGCAATCCCGCGTCGGGGGGCCTATAAGCCCGCGACCCCCGGGTCCGGCGCCTGCACCCCTCCGCGGACGTCCGACAACGGCCCTCGGGGGCGATTCCAGGACCATCCTCAGGAGCGGGACGGAGCTTCACCGATCATGGCAGTTCTCAGCGAGCGCAAGGCGGCTGTCGTCCAGCAGTACCGCACCCACGAGACCGACACCGGCTCTCCCGAGGTGCAGGTGGCGCTGCTCTCCGAGCGCATCAACATGCTCACCGAGCACTTCAAGACGCACAAGAAGGACTTCCACAGCCGGCGGGGGCTGCTGAAGCTCGTCGGCCAGCGTCGCCGGCTGCTCGACTACCTCAAGACCAAGGACAACGCGCGGTACCGGAAGCTCATCGAGGGCCTGGGCATCCGGAAGTAGCAATGGCTGTTTGACAGACTCTGCGCCGGCGCTGCACGGAGCGCCGGTGCCTCCCGTCCCCACGCGGAGAGGAGTTTCCGGTTTCCGTTCGGAGCCGCCGACGACAGTTCCGGAGGGTCGGCGGCTGCGGTCAGAGACTGAAAGTTCCTTTGCCGCCAGGGCGCCGGGGCCAACCCACGCCACATCGGCCCGTGCCCGAGAGCAAGGAACGAGTCACATGCATCTGAAGAAGAGCGTCCGCGTCGGCGAGCAGGAGCTGGTTCTCGAGACCGGGAAGCTGGCCAAGCAGGCCGACGGATCGGTCACGGTGCGCTACGGCGACACCATCATCCTGGTCACCGCGGTCAGCGCGAAGGAGAAGAAGGACGTCGACTTCCTCCCCCTCACGGTCGAGTACCAGGAGAAGCTGTACTCCGCCGGCCGGATCCCCGGGAGCTACTTCCGGCGCGAGGGCCGGCTGACCGAGAAGGAGACGCTGACCTCCCGTCTGGTGGACAGAAGCTGCCGCCCGCTGTTCCCCGAGGGCTACGCCTACGAGACCCAGGTCATCGCCTCGGTCATCTCCTCCGACTCGGAGAACGAGGGCGACGTGCACGGCATCACCGGCGCCTCGGCGGCGCTGATGGTCTCCGACATCCCCTTTAACGGTCCCATCGCCGGCATCCGGGTGGGCCGCGTGGGTGGGCAGCTCATCGCCAACCCCAGCGCCAAGCAGCGCGAGCAGTCGGACCTGGATCTGGTCATGGCGTGCAGCAAGGACGCCATCGTCATGGTCGAGGGCGGGGCGAGCGAGGTCTCCGAGGCGGACATGGTGGCCGCCCTCGAGTTCGGCAAGGCCGCGGTGGCCCCGGTGCTCGAGCTTCAGGAATCGATGCGCCGCGAGCTGGGGGTGGCGGTCCGCGTGTACGACAAGGCCCCTGCCGCCGACGAGGCGCTCCGGGAGAAGGTCCGCGCGCTGGCGATGCCGGGCATCGCCTCCGGCTACGGCATCCACGAGAAGCACGACCGCTACTTCGCGCTCTCGACGGTGAAGAAGGAGGTCATCGCCCGGCTCAAGGAGTCGATGGGCGAGTCCTTCACCCCGCAGACCGAGAAGCTGGCCAAGGCGGTGGTCGAGGACCTCAAGTACGAGCACATGCGTGAGCTCACCGTGAACGGTGGGCGTATCGGCGGCCGTCCGCACGACGTGGTCCGCCCCATCACCAGCGAGGTGGGGCTGCTCCCGCGCGTCCACGGCTCGGCGCTCTTCACCCGCGGCGAGACCCAGGCCCTGGTCGCGGTCACCCTCGGTACCAGCGAGGACGAGCAGCGGCTCGAGCTGCTCTCGGGCATGACCTTCAAGCGGTTCATGCTCCACTACAACTTCCCGCCGTTCAGCGTGGGCGAGACCAAGCCGCTCCGCGGCCCGGGCCGCCGGGAGATCGGCCACGGCGCGCTCGCCGAGCGGGCGCTCCGCGGGATGCTGCCCAGGTCCGAGGACTTCCCCTACACCGTGCGGATCGTCTCCGACATCCTGGAGTCCAACGGTTCGAGCTCGATGGCATCGGTGTGCGGCGGCACCCTGAGCCTCATGGACGCCGGCGTGCCGATCAAGGCGCCGGTGGCCGGCATCGCCATGGGCCTGGTGAAGGAGGGGGAGAAGATCGCCATCCTCTCCGACATCCTGGGTGACGAGGACCACCTCGGGGACATGGACTTCAAGGTCTGTGGCACCAAGAACGGCATCACCAGCATCCAGATGGACATCAAGATCACCGGCCTCACCACCGAGATCATGTCCCGGGCGCTGGAGCAGGCCCGCCGCGGCCGGCTGCACATCCTGGGGGAGATGCTGAAGGCCCTGGACGCGCCCCGCAAGGAGATCAGCCGCTACGCGCCGCGCATCACCACCATCATGATCCGGCCGGAGTTCATCAAGAACGTCATCGGGCCGGGCGGCAAGGTGATCAAGGACATCATCGCCCGCACCGGGGCCTCCATCAACATCGAGGACTCGGGCCGGGTGGACATCGCCTCCAACAACTCCGAGGCGGTGCAGCAGGCCATCACCATGATCCAGGCGCTCACCCGCGAGGCCGAGGTGGGGAAAATCTACCTGGGCACGGTGCGGAAGATCGCCGAGTTCGGGGCCTTCGTGGAGCTGTTCCCGGGAACCGACGGGCTGATCCACATCTCCGAGCTCTCGGACAAGCGGGTGAAGAGCGTCTCCGACGTCCTCAAGGAGGGCGACGAGGTGATGGTGAAGGTCATCTCCATCGACCGGAGCGGGAAGATTCGCCTCTCGCGCAAGGAGGCGCTCGCCGAGCGGGCCGGGACCCAGGTCCCTCCGGCCCAGGGGACGTCCGCGGACGAGGCGCCCAAGGCGAAGGCCTGATCGCCGAAACCACCCTGGTTGATCGGTCCTTGTATCCTCTCGGCCGGCCAGGGTGGTCTCGGCTATGACACCTCTCGACGTCAGGAGGTGAGGCGTGACCACGATGCGGATCCAGGTGCGGCGGGTGCGGTCCCACGCGACCCCGCTGCCCCTTCCCCGGTACCAGACCGAGGGAGCGGCCGGACTCGACCTCTGCGCCGACATCGACGGCGAGTGGACCCTCGCGCCGCTCGCCCGTCGCGCCGTTCCCAGCGGCATCGCCATCGCCCTGCCCGGGGGATTCGAGGGCCAGGTACGTCCGAGATCGGGGCTGGCTCTCCGACATGGGATCACCTGCGTCAACGCGCCCGGCACCATCGATTCCGACTACAGGGGTGAGATCCAGGTCCTGCTGGTGAACCTCTCCAGCGAGCCGTTCACGCTTCGCCGCGGAGAGCGCATCGCGCAACTCGTGGTCGCGCCGGTGGTTCGTGCCCAGCTGGAGGAGGTGGACACACTTCCCACCTCCGTCCGCGGCGAGGGCGGCTTCGGAAGCACCGGACGCTGAGCAGCCACGCGCTTCGGCGCTGCAGCGCTGCCTGGTACACTCCTCCGCGCTCGTTTCTCCCGCCTGGTCTCGTAGGAGCCCGCGCACTTGCTCTGCTATCGCTGCGGCAGCCACGTTCCCGACTCGGCCGAACGCTGCAACACCTGTGGCCAGCGCCAGGTGGGCACGGCGCGCATGCCGAGCACCACCGCCATCCGCCGCCGCCTCTCGCCGACGCTGCTCGCGGGCGCGCCGTACCGCGTCGGCGATCGGATGGGCGAGCGCTACGTGGTGAAGGATGCGATCGGCATCGGCCCGCTCGGCTACGTCTTCCGTGCCAGCGACGAGAAGCAGGGCATCGACGTCGCGGTGAAGATGATCCATCCCCGCTTCGTGCAGACCGCCGAGGAGCGCGAGGCGTTCGCCCGGGCCGTGGAGCCGGCGCGCAGGTTCATGCAGCCGTCGCTGGCGCGGGTGCACGACCTGGGCGTGGACCAGGGCTGGCCATACGTCAGCTACAGCTTCCTCGACGGGCTCACCCTGCGGCGGATGATCGACTCGCGGCTGGCGAAGGGGCAGACCTTCACCCTCGAGGAGGTCGAGCCGTTCCTCGGGCAGCTCGCCGCGGCGCTCGAGGCCGCGCACCCGCTGGGCGCGCACGCCGACCTCAAGCCGGAGAACGTGGTCATCCTCCCGGACATGCTCCGGGTGGTGGACTGGGGTCTGGCGCGGGGCCTGCCACGGCTCCCGTTCGTCCAGGCGCAGAAGCAGAAATCCGCCCACCGCTACCTCGCGCCCGAGATGGTGGCCGGCGCCGAGCCGGACCCGCGGGCGGACCTCTACGCCCTCGGCGTGCTGGTGGGAGAGATGCTCACCGGCCTCACCCCGGACGAGGACATCCCCGAGCTCCGGCTCACCGCCCCCGAGCTACCCGAGGCGGTGGAGGGCTTCTACCGCAAGGCGCTGAACGAGCGCCCCGAGGCCCGCTTCCGCAGCGTCCGCGAGCTGTACGAGGAGTTCGTCACACTGCTCGCCCCCGGGGCCGGGTCGCTGGCGGTGCTTGCCAGCCGTCCGGGCGCCGAGGCCGTCGCGACACCGGCCGTGGAGTCCGCGCCGGCCGTCGCGCCGTCGGCGGAGGCGACTGCCGGGGCCGCGGCCGAGGACCAGGCCGTCGAGGCGCTGGTGGAGGACCTCGAGCCCATCGCCGACTCCCACGAGCCCATTGCCGCGCAGCCCGGGGCGCCGTCTGCCAGAGCCGAGCCCATCGCCGCCGCGGCTCTGCCCCGGTTCGAGGGGCAAGCCTGGGAAGGCCCGAGGCACACCCGCGAGGTGGTGGCGCTCGAGCCGCCCGAGTGGACGGGCGCCTCCAGCCCGGCGCCGCAACCGCCGGCCGACCGGTCCGGCTCGGATCGCTGGCGCTCGCTCAAGCTCTGGGATGCCGAGTCCGACCCGCAGGAGCACCCCCCCGCGCTGGCCGAGCCCGCGCCACCGCCCGGACCTGCCGTCGCGGCCGAGGCCACCGGACCCGAGCTTCCGCTGAACACCGAGCCGGCCCTCGCCTTGCTGGGCAGCGCTCCGCCGCCGCCCGCGGACGCGCTGGAGCCGTCCGAGGACGAGGCCGAGCGGGCCGTGGCCGGCCTGACCGAGGTGGAGGAGGCATCCGAGCTGGTGGCCGAGGAGGGTGGTGACGAGCCGCTCCTGGCCGAGGCGCTCGGTGTCGACCTGGTGGTGGACGGCGACGAGCCGGTGCCGGAACGCACCGCGTCCGGCGGACAGCCGTCCGGACTGGTACCCATGCCCGAGCAGCCGGCCCCGTCACCCGCCGCGCCGGCCGTTCGTGAGGTGCCCCGGCTCGTTCCCGACTCACGGTCCTGGGCCACCGAGCCGAAGCCCGCTCCCTACCGCCGCGAGACGCGCGAGACGCCGGTCCTCCATCCCCGTCCGGCGCCCACGGCCGCCCCGGCCGCCTCGCTGGCGGATGCACCGGCGGTCGCGGCGCGGAGCGTGCTGCCCCCGCCGCCCAGCATCCCACCACTGCTCTCCACCGTGGCGCGGCTGTCGCCGGTGGGGCAGGTCGCTGCCACCTCCGCTGCACCGACGCCCATCTCGGTCGTCCCCGAGCCGGCGCCCACGCGCCAGGAGAAGGTGGTGGCGCCCCCGCCACCGTTGGAGGCCCTCGGTCCGGCGCAGGTCTCCGTCCCGGCACGCAGCGCAGGGAGCTGGAGCCCTGCGGAGCTGCTTGCCCAGGTCATCGCCGAGGTCCAGGCCGAGGAACGCAGGGCGGGACTGCCCCGGGGGACCACCTGGGAGCCGGTGCCGCTCGACGCCACCCAGCCCATCTCCCTCGACGAGGTGGCGGTGCGGCTGGCGGCCGAGCCGGGCGGGCCGGTCACCGTCTCCGTCGCCGCGGCGAACGACGACGGCGACCTTCCGGCGCTTCGTCACGAGGCCGGCCGCGCCGGGATGCGGATGGCGCTCCTCGCCGCGGGCGGGCTGATCATCGGAATGCTGGGCGGGTGGAGCCTGATGAAGGTGCTCACCAAGCCGCCGCGACCCCAGACCGAGCGCATCTCCGAGGCGAACCCCGCGCAGGCCCCCGCGCCGAAGAACTGACGGGAACGACAGGGCGGACCGCACCCCGGCCGACGCTGGCGCGGCTGGTGCCGGGTCGGATAAAGCCTCTGAAGGAATGATTCCCCGCTACTCACGCCCGGAGATGGTGGCCCTGTGGACTGGCCCCGCCCGGTTCCGACGCTGGCGCGACGTGGAGCTCGCCGCGCTCGAGGGCATGGTGAAGGCCGGCATCGCCCCCGCGGAGGCCCTCGCCCAGTGCCGCGCCCGCGCGGGCGACTTCGACGACGGCGACGCGGCCCGCATCGAGGAGATCGAGCGCACCACCCGGCACGACGTCATCGCCTTCCTGACCTTCATGGAAGAGCGCATCGGCCCCGCCGCCCGGTGGCTGCACTTCGGGATGACCTCCTCCGACGTGCTCGACACCTCGCTGGGGATGATCCTCCGCGACGCGGCCGACCTCCTCCTCGGCGGCGTGGACCGAGCGATGGCGGCGGTGAAGACGCGTGCCTTCGAGCACCGGCGCACGGTGATGATGGGCCGCAGCCACGGCATCCACGCCGAGCCGATGTCGTTCGGGCACAAGCTCGCCATCTGGTACGACGAGCTGCGCCGTGGCCGTGAGCGGCTGGTCCGAGCCCGGGCGGCCATCGCGGTGGGGAAGATCTCCGGCGCGGTGGGCACCTTCGCGCACCTCCCTCCGGCGGTGGAGGAGCACGCCTGCCGGGTGCTCGGCCTGCTGCCAGCCCCGGCCTCGAGCCAGGTCATCCAGCGCGACCGGCACGCCGAGTACTTCGCCGCGCTGGCGCTCCTGGCCACCAGCATCGAGAAGTTCGCTGTGGAGATCCGGCACCTGCAGCGCACCGAGGTCCGCGAGGTGGAGGAACCGTTCGGCGCCGGCCAGAAGGGTAGCTCGGCGATGCCCCACAAGCGCAACCCCATCCTGGCCGAGAACCTGAGCGGTCTCGCACGGCTGATGCGAGGTTACGCGCTCTCCGCGTTCGAGGACGTGCCACTCTGGCACGAGCGTGACATCTCACACTCCAGTGTCGAACGTGTCATCGGCCCGGACGCCACGGTGACACTCGACTTCATGCTGCACCGCTTCGCCGGGCTGGTGGAGCAGCTGCGGGTCTCCCCCGAGCAGATGCGCAAGAATCTCGCCCTGTTGGGGGGGATGGTGCACAGCCAGCGTGTGCTGCTCGAGCTGGCTCGCCGGGGGGTCGACCGTCAGGCGGCGTACGTCATCGTCCAGCGCAGCGCGACGCGGGTCTACGAGGAGGGTGTGGACTTCCGGACGGCGCTCTCGCAGGACAAGGAGCTCGCCAAGCTCCTGACACCCGAGGAGCTCGCCGCCTGCTTCTCCCTGGAAGAACATCTGCGTCACGTGGACGCCATCTTCGACCGGGTCTTCGGGGCGGAGGCGCGCAGCTAGGAGCCTGTAGGGCGTAGAGGTCAGGGCGGCGTGATCCGCTGGGCGGCATGAAGACCTGCCGCCCGTGGGCGCCGCTGCAGTCGTACCTGCTCCCGCCGTCGCCGGCGGACTGGCTCCCGGAGGGGCACCTCGCCTATTTCGTGCTCGAGGTGGTGGACCAGCTCGACGTCGCCGCCATCGAGCGAGCCATTTCCCAGAAGGACCCGCGTGGGGAGCGCCCGTACTCGCCGCGGATGTTGCTGGGGCTGCTCATGTACGGCTACTGCGTGGGCCTGTTTTCCTCGCGGAGGCTGGCGCGCGGGACGTACGAGGACGTGGCGCTTCGGGTGCTGGCGGGGGAAGAGCATCCGCACTTCACCACCATCAACCAATTCCGGCTGGTGCACCGGACGGCCATCGCCGGCCTCTTCGTGCAGGTGCTGGAGCTCTGCCGTCGAGCCGGGTTGGTGAAGCTGGGACACGTGGCGCTGGACGGGACGAAGCTGCTGGCCAATGCGAGCAAGCACAAGGCGATGAGCTACGAGCGGATGAAGAAGGACGAGACGCGGCTGCGAGGAGAAGTGGAGAGCCTGCTCACCCAAGCCGACGCGGTGGACGAAGCCGAGGACGCCCGCTACGGCAGAGGCATTGCCCCCGACGACTTGCCGGCCGAGTTGCAGCGTCGCGAGACGCGGCTCGAGCGCATTCGGCAGGCCAAGGCAGCGCTCGAAGAGGAGGCCCGCGCAGCACGGGCCCGGAGACTTCGAGAGAACGCCGAGGGGCTCGAGGCGGACGCGCTGAACGCCCAACTACCCGCCCGCCAGCGCAAGACAGCAGCCACCCTCGCCAAGCGGAGCGCCGCTCAAGCGGACCTGCTCGACGGCGGACGAAAGGACGACGATGACGACCCGCCCTCAGGCGGTGCCACCGGCCTACCCACCCATCGGGTGAGGGCTCACGTCGACGGCACTCCGAAGTCGAAGGCACAGCGGAACTTCACCGACCCCGACAGCCGCATCATGGAGAAGAACGGCAGCTTTCTGCAGGCATACAACGCCCAAGTCGTGGTGGACGAAGCCCACCAAGTCATTCTCGCGCACGGCCTGTCCAACCAGCCGCCCGACGTCGAGTACCTCGAGCCACTGCTGAGGGCCGCTGTCGCCAACTGCGGGGCGTCACCGGAGAAGGCCTCTGCGGATTCGGGCTACTTCTCGGCGGAGAACGTCGCGGCGTGCGACTCCTTGGGCATCTCGGCCTACATCTCCGTCGGTCGCGACGCGCACGACGGGCGCATCACCGACCCACGAACGACTCCGGCGAAGGACGCGATGCGGCTGAAGCTCGAGTCGGAGGAGGGCAGAGCCGTGTACGCGCGCCGGAAGGCCATCGTCGAGCCTGTCTTCGGGCAGATGAAGGCAGTCCGCGGCTTCCGTCGCCTCTCGATGCGGGGCAGGCAGAAGGCAGCGGGCGAGTGGGGCCTCGTTTGCCTCACCCACAACCTCCTGAAGCTCTTCCGGGAGGCCTGGCTCCCGGCACTCATGCCCGCGTAGCGCCGACGGGCCGCCAGTCAGCCACCGACGGCGCCCGCGCCAACGAGAGCGGCTACGCCCTACAGGCTCCTAGGCGCGCTGATTCACCACGTCGAGGAAGGTCGTGGTTCGGCGGGTGGCCAGGACCCAGAGGCAGCGGAAGACGCAGCGGGTGCCGAACTCCCGGTAGATGAGCCCGAGGTGGCGAACCACGTCTCGATTGGTGATGACGCCGCGCATCTCTCCGAACACCTCCGAACCAACCGTCCCTTCTCCTAAGCAATCGGCGGGCCAGGGCTCGGACTACGGAGTTCCGCGGGGTTCGCTACGAGGAGCAGCCCGTCCTGCCCAAAGGTGTCCGGATTGCCGGGTCCGTTTCACCTGACGGTGTCTGGGAATGACCCAGTGGGCGCGCAGATGGGCGAGTGTTCAGAGGTAGCCGTGCATCTGTAAGTTCTTCTGGATGCGGGCCTCGACGTCGCCCGCGACCGGCTTCAGCGCCGTCCCGGTGATCTCCGCGTAGGCACCCAGGTACAGCTCGGCGGTCTTCACCCGCACGTCCTCGGGGATGACCGGGAGCGGGCCGTGACCGCTGAAGCCCTTCTCGCGGATCAGCCACTGGCGGACATTCTCCTTGTCGAGCATCGCCTGGTCGGCGCCGGAGGCGAACCGCTCCTCGTAGCTGGCGGCCCGCCAGAACCGCGAGCTGTCCGGGGTGTGCATCTCGTCGATGACGTAGAGCGTGTCCCCCACTGCCCCGAACTCGTACTTGGTGTCCACGAGCAGCAGCCCGCGGCTGAGGCACCACGCCTGTCCGGCCCGGAACAGGGCCAGCGCCGCCTCGCGGATGCGAGCCCACTCGCGTGCGGGCACGATGCCACGGCGAACGACCTCGGCCTCCGAGAGCGGCTCGTCGTGCTCGCCCACCGGCGCCTTGGTCGACGGGGTGAGGATGGGCTCGGGGAACGGGGCGTCCTTCCTCATGTCCGGCGGGATGTCGAGGCCGTAGGCGGTGTGAGCCCCCTTCTGCACGTCGCGCCAGAGGCTCCCGGTCAGGTAGCCGCGGACCACCACCTCGACCGGGTAGGGCTTGGTCGCCCGGGCGACGGTGACGTTGGGGTCGGGTGTGTCCAGCACGTGGTTGCGCACCACGTCCTTCGTCTTCTCGAACCAGAACTGGGCGATGCGGTTGAGCACCTCACCCTTGAAGGGAATGGTGGTGAGCACGCGGTCGAAGGCGCTGAGCCGGTCGGTGGCGACGAGGAACAGCCGGTCGCGCTGGCGGTACACGTCGCGCACCTTGCCGCGGTAGCGCTCACCGAGGGCGTCGAGGTGGGTTTCGGCCAGGGTGTGCCCGAGCTGCTCGGAGAGGACGGGATCCGCCAAGTCGGGATGCCTCAGCGCGCGTCGGCCGGAGCCGCCGCGAGGTAGAGGAGGGCGGGATTCAGCCGGAGGACGCCCTCCGCATAGGCCGCCGCGTAGGGAGCGCCCGCGGCGCGCTCGACGCGGAGCGCGGCCCGCGGCCGCAGACCCCAGCGCGTGGCGAGTGACCGGGCGACCATCTCCGCCGCCTCGCGCTCGCTGAGCCCCTGAAGGGCCTCCCGGCGCTCGCTGGGCCACCGGTCCGACAGCGCGGCGTCCAGGTTGAGGACCAGCGGGTCACCGCCGTCGGCGACGTCGAGGAGGTCGAGCCGTCCCTCCAGCGGAGGCGCCGCCCGCACTTCCCCATCCTGGACGAGGGGGAAGAGCGCCAGCAGGCCATCCGGGGTGCCAGCGCCGCTCGCCCGGAGGAGAGAGTGGAACAGCTCGGCCCGCGCCTGGACGCTGAGCGCCTCGATCTGCTCCGGAGGCTCGAGCAGCACCTGCCGGACCGAGGGCAGGCTCGGCGGAGGCGCACCCATACCCACCTCGCCACAGGCGGCGAGCAGAAGGCAGGGCAGGAGCAGGGCGATTCGTCTCATCGCGGGAAGGCGGCCAACCACCTTACCAACGTGCCGATTGAGGGGGAAAGTCACGAGTGGAGGGCGCCACCGGCATGTTGCTCCGTCGCCAGCTACGCGTCGTGCTGCATCAGATCCAGTCGGCCGAGAATCTTGGCGCGGTGGCCCGGCTGCTGGCCAACTTCGAGTTTCCGGTGCTCCGGCTGTCCGACCCACGGCTGGAGGACACCGCGGCGGCGCAACGTACCGCGGTGCACGCAGGGCACGTGCTGGAGTCGGCCGAGCGGCTGTCCCGACTCGAGGACGCGGTGGCGGACGCGGTCTACGTGCTCGGAACAAGTGGGCGTGACGCGCTCCGTGGCCGGACGCCGGTGGGCCCCGAGGAGGGGGTCGCACGTCTGCAGGCGGCGGCGGCGCGGGGCCCCGTGGCGCTGGTGCTCGGCGGAGAGCGGCGGGGGCTGTCCGACGAGGAGCTCGCGCTCTGTCAGGACGTGGCCTGCATCCCGGCGCCCGGACCCCAGCCGTCGTTGAACGTGGCCCAGGCCGCGGCGGTGCTTCTCTACCTCGCGTCGCGGACGGACGAGGCCCCGCCGCCGGCGGTCACTCCTGACCCGGGTGCACCCCAGGCGCTGCGCGCGGTGCTCCGTCGGCGGATGGAGCGGGCCCTGCGCGCGGCGGACGGCCTGAATCCCCAGTCACCCCTGCCGGTGCTCGACGAGATGCTCAGGGCGCTGGACCGGGCGCAGCTGTCCCGGCGCGAGGCGGAGCTGTGGGCGGCGGCCTGGAAGCAGGTGGCACGCGCCGCCGGAGCGCCGGGCGACTAGGAGCCTGTAGGGCGTAGAGGTCAGGGCGGCGTGATCCGCTGGGCGGCATGAAGACCTGCCGCCCGTGGGCGCCGCTGCAGTCGTACCTGCTCCCGCCGTCGCCGGCGGACTGGCTCCCGGAGGGGCACCTCGCCTATTTCGTGCTCGAGGTGGTGGACCAGCTCGACGTCGCCGCCATCGAGCGAGCCATTTCCCAGAAGGACCCGCGTGGGGAGCGCCCGTACTCGCCGCGGATGTTGCTGGGCTGCTCATGTACGGCTACTGCGTGGGCCTGTTTTCCTCGCGGAGGCTGGCGCGCGGGACGTACGAGGACGTGGCGCTTCGGGTGCTGGCGGGGGAAGAGCATCCGCACTTCACCACCATCAACCAATTCCGGCTGGTGCACCGGACGGCCATCGCCGGCCTCTTCGTGCAGGTGCTGGAGCTCTGCCGTCGAGCCGGGTTGGTGAAGCTGGGACACGTGGCGCTGGACGGGACGAAGCTGCTGGCCAATGCGAGCAAGCACAAGGCGATGAGCTACGAGCGGATGAAGAAGGACGAGACGCGGCTGCGAGGAGAAGTGGAGAGCCTGCTCACCCAAGCCGACGCGGTGGACGAAGCCGAGGACGCCCGCTACGGCAGAGGCATTGCCCCCGACGACTTGCCGGCCGAGTTGCAGCGTCGCGAGACGCGGCTCGAGCGCATTCGGCAGGCCAAGGCAGCGCTCGAAGAGGAGGCCCGCGCAGCACGGGCCCGGAGACTTCGAGAGAACGCCGAGGGGCTCGAGGCGGACGCGCTGAACGCCCAACTACCCGCCCGCCAGCGCAAGACAGCAGCCACCCTCGCCAAGCGGAGCGCCGCTCAAGCGGACCTGCTCGACGGCGGACGAAAGGACGACGATGACGACCCGCCCTCAGGCGGTGCCACCGGCCTACCCACCCATCGGGTGAGGGCTCACGTCGACGGCACTCCGAAGTCGAAGGCACAGCGGAACTTCACCGACCCCGACAGCCGCATCATGGAGAAGAACGGCAGCTTTCTGCAGGCATACAACGCCCAAGTCGTGGTGGACGAAGCCCACCAAGTCATTCTCGCGCACGGCCTGTCCAACCAGCCGCCCGACGTCGAGTACCTCGAGCCACTGCTGAGGGCCGCTGTCGCCAACTGCGGGGCGTCACCGGAGAAGGCCTCTGCGGATTCGGGCTACTTCTCGGCGGAGAACGTCGCGGCGTGCGACTCCTTGGGCATCTCGGCCTACATCTCCGTCGGTCGCGACGCGCACGACGGGCGCATCACCGACCCACGAACGACTCCGGCGAAGGACGCGATGCGGCTGAAGCTCGAGTCGGAGGAGGGCAGAGCCGTGTACGCGCGCCGGAAGGCCATCGTCGAGCCTGTCTTCGGGCAGATGAAGGCAGTCCGCGGCTTCCGTCGCCTCTCGATGCGGGGCAGGCAGAAGGCAGCGGGCGAGTGGGGCCTCGTTTGCCTCACCCACAACCTCCTGAAGCTCTTCCGGGAGGCCTGGCTCCCGGCACTCATGCCCGCGTAGCGCCGACGGGCCGCCAGTCAGCCACCGACGGCGCCCGCGCCAACGAGAGCGGCTACGCCCTACAGGCTCCTAGCGGGGTGGCTGCTCAGACGGACCTCCGGCGGAATCGCCGCGCGACGAGCACCCCCAGCGTGGCGCTCGACACGGCCGACCAGAAGATCACGAACGACAGCGTCGCACCATCCATTGCAGACCCCCGACCCGCCTCGACCAGCGGACGAGATGACAACGGGATCGTAATCTTGCAACTGGCTCTGGCAAAAAAAGGAATCACCGTCATCGCGAACGCTCGAACTCGGGCCGCAACAGGCCAAAAACGAGCAATTCCTCGCGGCTTCCATCCTCGTTGAGCGTCCGGTCGCGGAGCCTGCCCTCCAGGCGGAAACCGAGCCGTTCGGCGAGCCGGAGCGAGGCCACGTTCCCCGGGTCGATGCGCGCCTCCATCCGGTGCAGCTCGAGCGCCTCGAACCCGTGCCGGACGAGGACTGGCAGGACCTCGCGCATCAGACCCTGCCCCCAGCGCGCCGGCGCCAGCACGTAGCCCAGCTCGGCGGACTGGTGCGGGACGTCCCAGCGGAAGAATCCGAGGTACGCCAGCGCGCGGTCGGCTCCGGGATCGGTCATCACCCAGAACGCCGCCTCGCCGCGCTCGATGTCCTCGCGCATGCGCACCAGGCGCGTCTGCACCTGCTCCAGGGTCTGTACCGGGCGTCCGAGGTAACGCACTCCCTGGGCGTCGCCGTAGATGTCGAGCAGCGCCTCGGCGTCCTCGAGGCGAACCTCACGGAGCCGCGCGCGAGGGGTGTGCAGCTCCGGGACGGGAGACATCGGGCCTCGGATCAGCCGGCGGACTGGCCGCCCTTGGCCCCGTAGGTCTCGGCCTCGTGCTTCTCGCACAGGCCGTGGCGCACCGCCTTGCTGCGGCAGTCGGCCTTGCTACATGTCCGGTATCGGCTGTGCGGCAGCTCGCCTTGCCGCCACTTCTTGAAGTGGAAGTAGCAGTAGCCCTTCGCGCGGTAGGGGCGCTTGCACCCCTCGACGCTGCAGGCGTTCTCCGGCCTACCCTTGGCGCGGCGGTCCCAGCCCTTCTTCTCGGTGGTGGTGGCAGGCATTCGCCGCTCCATAGCGGGACGGTGGCACGTGCTGCAAGCGAGTAGGAGCTGCCCCCAAAAGGGTTGACACCGCCGGGCGGGACCGACACATCCGCCCCTCCGCCCACGATGTCAGCGGTCGATCCACAGCGGGCCATCGCCGAGGAGGAGGCGCTCCTAGAGCGCGTCCGGACCGCGCTGGGCTCGGCGCAGACCCGCCGCGCCCGGGCCGCGGGGCCGAGCCGCGAGACGCTCCAGGCGCTCCGCGAGGACGCGGCGAGCGCCCACGAGGAGGACGCCGCGCCGCTCCTGCACGAGCTCGCCGTCCAACACCAGCTCGGCGGCCGGGCCCCTCCGGTGCTGCCGGACCCGGCCTCGCCCTACGTCGCGCACCTGGCCGTCAACGAGCAGGGGCGCCGCCGGGACTACCTGCTCGGGCATGCCACCTTCGTCGACCCGGAGGCGGACGTCTGGGTGGTGGACTGGCGCGTGGCTCCCGTCGCCCAGCTGTTCTACCGCTACCGCGAAGGCGACACGTTCGAGGAGTCGTTCCCCGGCCGCGAGGCGAGCGGGGTGGTGGAGGCCCGGCGGGTCCTGGTCGTGCACCGGGGGCGCCTCCTCCAGGTCCTGGGCGAGGGATTCCAGGCGCGGCGCCGGCCGGACGACAGCTGGGCCATCGGTGGCAGCGAGGTCCTGGTGGCGGGCGGCGCAGGCACTGCCCCGAGGGCGGGGCACCTGGGGCTGGGGATCGGCACCGAGGAGCGCGGGACGCGTGCGGATGTGACGGCACTCCTGGACGCGGACCAGTACGCGGCGGTGCGCGCGCCCGCCGACGAGCCGCTGGTGGTCCTCGGCAGCGCGGGCAGCGGGAAGACCACCGTCGCCCTCCACCGGCTGGCACGCCTCGCCGCCGCCGAGCCCGGGCGCGTCCCTCTGGGCAAGGCGCGGGTCGTCGTCCCCGAGGAGGGACTGGCGCGGCTCTCGGCCCGGCTGCTGGCTCCGCTCGGCGGAGGTGCGGCGCGGGTCCAGACGCTCGACGCGGCGTTTCTCGAGCTCGGCCGGCGGGTGTTCGGTCCGCTCCCGCGCATCGTCGACGACCCGCCGGCGCTGGTGACCGCGGTGAAGCGCCACCCCGCGCTGTACGACGCGCTCCGTTCGCGGCTCGGCCGTCGGCGTGGCAGCGGCGCTCCGAGCTGGAGGCGGCTCCAGCGCGAGCTGTCCGTTCCTCTCACCGACCGCACCTTCCTCGAGGGCGTCGTCGCCCGCGCTGCCGGCACGCTGCCCCGGACCGTGGTGGAGGAGACGGTTCGCCACACCCTGCGCCAGCTCGCGGATCCCACCAGCCGGCTGCTGGCCTCCATCACCGACGAATCCCGGAAGGAGGCGGTGGACGGGCGCCCCATCGACGAGGGGACGGACGACGCGCTCGCCGGGACGCTCGACGTCGAGGACCTGCCGCTGCTGCTCGCCATCGCTGCCTGGCGCGGCCAGCTCTCCTTGCCCCAGGCCTCGCATCTGGTCGCCGACGAGGCCGAGGACTTCTCGCTCTTCGACCTCGAGGCGCTGGCCAGCCTGCTGCGCGGCACCCGCTCGGTGACGGTGGCCGGGGACGAGGCGCAGCAGACCTCGCCGAGCTTCGCCGGGTGGGACCGGGCGCTGGAGACGCTCGGGGCTTCCGGCGCCGCCCGGGTGCGGCTTCCGGTCTCCTACCGCTGCCCGAAGCCCATCGCCGACCTGGCCCGGGCCATCCTCGGGCCGCTCGCTCCGCCGCAGCCCGTCCGCGCCGCCCGCGACGGAGCGCCGGTGGGCCGGTCCTCGTTCCCCGGGGAGCCCCAGGCGCACCTCTTCCTCGCCGGGGTGCTGCGCGAGCTGCTCGAGGCCGAGCCGCACGCCGCGGTGGCGGTCATCTGCCACGATGCCGGTACCGCGCGGCGTGTCGCCGGCGTGGTCTCCGAGCTTCCCGCGAGCCGCCTGGTGCTCGACGGCCGGTTCAGCTTCGAGCCCGGGCTCGACGTCACCGACGTGGACAGCGTGAAGGGGCTGGAGTGGGACTACGTGGTGGTCCCCGATGTGGTCGAGTCCGCGTGGCCCCTCTCGGACGACGGGCGACGGCGTCTGCACGTCGCGGTCACCCGCGCCTCCTGGCAGCTGTGGCTCGTGTCTCCCGGGACTCCCAGCCGGCTGCTCCCGCCGGCCTGAACGGGCCTGGCGGCGGCGAGGCGAGCTCAGGGTCTCCCGCCGCCCTTGCCGTTCCCGCTCGCCTCGCTTCCGGAGCTGGGGCCGGTGCTCGCCTCGGCGCTGGCCGCCGCTGGTCCGGTCGATCCGGCGGGGGGGAGCGTGCCGTGCGGCGACACCGCGGTGAGGGTGGGCGTGGAGATCGGGGTGATGGCCACCAGCACCGGATGGCCCGCCCGGGTGATGCGCACGCGGAGCGCGCCGCCGGGCCCGGTCTGCGCCACCTTCCACCGGAGCGCCTGCGCCCGTTGCACGGGGGTGCGGTTCACCTCGAGGATGATGTCCCCGGTGCGGAGGCCGGCGCGCTGCGCGGGGCTGCCGGCGACGACGTCCGAGACCATGACCCCGCTGTAGCTCGGGCGCCCGAGGCTCTTCGCCACGTCGGGCGTGAGGTCGACGACCGACAGCCCGAGCCAGCCTCGCCGGACCTGCCCGTGGAGCCGGAGCTCGTCGACCACCGCCCGGGCCACGTCCACGGGAATGGCGAAGCCGATGCCCTGGCCAGTGGTGTTCACCGCGTTGGCGATGCCCACCACCTTGCCGTCGATGCCCAGCACCGGCCCGCCCGAGTTGCCGGGATTGATCGCGGCGTCGGTCTGGATGAAGTCCACGAAGCCGGTGCGCGCCCCGGGGATGATGTCGGTGCGTCCCTTGGCGCTCACCACGCCCACCGAGACCGACCGGTCCAGTCCGTACGGGCTGCCGATGACCACCACCCAGTCGGCAATCTCGACGTCGTCGGCGCTGCCAAGGGCGAGGCTGGGGAGCCTGCGGTGCGTGTTCAGCTTGAGCAGCGCGCAGTCGGTCTGCGGGTCCGAGCCCACCAGCGTGGCCGGGACCTCCTCGGGCCAGCCACGCGGGTCGAGCAGGGTGACGGTGAAGCTCCTGGCATCCTCGATGACGTGCGCCGCGGTCAGCACGTAGCCGTCGGGCGAGATGATGAAGCCGGAGCCGATGCCCCGTTGCGGCTCACCGGAGGGGTCGGGCTGCTCCTGGGTGGTGATGGAGACGACCGCGGGGATCGCCGCCCGGGCCACCTGGACCAGGGCCAATCGCTCCGCGCTGATCCGCCGCTGCTTCGCCTCGTGCGCTGCCGCCCGCGCGGTCGCTGGTGTTGCCAGCAGCACCCATGCGGTCATCCACACCGCCCACGCCCGACCCATCGCCTGCCCCCGACCGCCGCCCTCCCCACGAACGTAGGGTGGAGTGGACGGCGGCGGTAGCCCCGGGTGTTCAGTGGCTGCTGCGCTTGGCGATGATCCGGTCCAGCGCGGCGCGATCCTCGTCGCTGTGCCGCTCCCGTGGCTTCTGTGGCTGCCCCAGTGCACCGCGCGCATGGTCCACGGCATCGTCCGCCCGGTCGCGGAGCCAGTCGCCCGCCTCGCTCCTCGCCCACGCTGTCCGGGCATACGCCAGGGGCGTCCTTCCCCCGATCTCCACCGTCGCCAGCCCGACGCCCAGCCCCACCGCCGTCGCCGTCCACACGCAGGACCGAATGAAGCCCATGGGAACCTCCCGGCGAGTGTCTTACATCGACATACTTCAGCCCACAAAGAACCGTCCATCCACGTCTTCCCCGATCACAGACCCCGGGACTGGTGCTTCGTTTCCGGAGGAACTCCAGGGAGTTGACGCATCCGGGTGGCGGGCAGCAGGGACCCGGGGCTCCCCGGGGAGCTCGGCGCGGGACCCCTTCCCCGGGGCCGGCGAATCGGGCAGTGACAGGGCGCTCGTGACCCCGGACCAGGCCTTCGCCGCAGCACTGGATCGGGCCCGCGCGCTGGGCCCGCCCCCGCCCGGTTCCGGGCCGCTGGACGCCTTCCGCAGCGAGAGCACCGAGTGGCTGGCCCGCATTCCCGAGCCCCCGCTCTATCCCCGCGCGGGAGATCCGGCGCGGGCCCGCGCGGCGGAGCTACTCGAGGAGGGGATCGGCCTGCTCGGGCGCGGCTTGGCGCTCCAGCACGCCTCCCGGCTCGCGGACGCCGACCTGCCGCTGGTCCGCGCGGTCCAGGCGCACGCCGAGGCGCTGGCCGCCACCACCGAGGGGCGCATCGCGCAGGCGGAGGAGGCCTGGGCCCGCGCCAGCCTCCTCGAGCGGGACAGCCGCACCCGCCGCCGGGCCTGGGTGCGGGAGGACGAGCTGGAACGGCCGGTGTGGGACCCCCAGCGGCGGCTCTCCCGCTACGACCCGCGGCCGGCACCCACGGTGCGCGCCCGCATCGCCTGTGCCCACACCGGCTGCCGCGCCGAGCAGGAGGTCAGCTTCCCGCCGAGCTACGCGCTGCACGCCTTCACCTGCGTCCGTTGCCGGCAGCCCTTCTCCGCCTACCTGGCCGAGTCGCGCGAGGTCCGCTCGATGGCTGCCCCGTTCGGACGCCGGCTCTCCTTCCGCCTCGAGCCGCTCGGCGGCGGCGGCTCGCGGGTGGAGTTCGACGACGGCTCCCCGGAGCCGTTCCACGCCGCCCGTGGGGACCTCCTCGCCTTCCTCTACACCGAGGGCCCGGTGCTGCGGGGCGTCACCAACCTCTCCTCGGGCCGGACGCTGTGGCGCCGCCGGACCGGCCCGTGCTGGATCGCCACGCAGGCCTACGGCGTGGGTGCGGTGGAGCTGGACGTCCTGCGGACCTGGCGCGACGAGGTGCTGCTGCCGACGAGGATGGGCCGGGCCGCCGTCGCGTGTTACGACCGGTGCTCACCCTGGGTGGTGCGGTGGCTCGAGCATCGCCCCCGCACCCGGGCCTGGGTGCGGCGGAGGCTGGACGCGCTGGTGCGGAGGATCGCGTGACGACGGACGGAGGATCGGAGGAGACCGCGGGCGAGCTGGCAGGGCCGGTCCCGCGGCGCTTCCCGGTGCTCCCGGTGGTGTTGCTCGCCCTCGGCATCGCCGGGCTGCTCTGGTCCGGCATCCAGGAGGCGCGCAGCTCCCGCCCGGTCGAGGCGGGGCAGCGGGTGGCTCCGCCCTTCCGCCTGGAGCGCTTCGGGGGTGGATCGATCAGCTCCTCCGAGCTCCGGGGCAAGGTGGTGATGCTCGACTTCTGGGCGACCTGGTGCGGGCCGTGCATCGCCGAGATGCCCACCCTGCTGAAGCTCGCATCCGAGTACGAGCCCCGCGGCGTGGTGTTCCTGGCCGCCAGCCGCGACGACCCGAGCGTCGCCAAGGTTCAGGTGGGGATGTTCATCGACCAGCGGGCCCCGTCACTGTCCCGTTACGCCGCCTTCGCCGACGACGGCACCGCGGACGCCTACTCGGTCTCGGCCATCCCCACGATGGTGCTCATCGATCGCAAGGGGCAGCTCCACGCGAGCTACCTGGGCGCGGCGAGCGAGCGCACCTGGCGCGCCCGGATCGAGGCGGTGCTGGCCCGGGACTGAGAGCTAGAGCGCCGAGACCCGCGTCCCGCCGGTCATCATCTGCCGCATCCCGGGCTCGAAGAAGTGGTAGGGGTGCACGGTCTCGGGGCGGGTCACCTCGTCGAGCTTCCTGCGGAGCGGCTCGGGCAGCTCGAAGGAGAGCGCGGCGAGGTTGTCCTCGAGCTGGGACGGCTTGCTCGCCCCGATGATGGTCGAGGCCACCCCGGGACGGTGCGCGACCCAGTTCAGCGCCACCTGCGCCGGCGACCGCCCGACCTCGGCCGCCACCGCCACCAGCACGTCGACGATCTGCCAGTTCCGCTCGGTGAAGAGCTTCAGAAAGCCGGGGTTCCCGGACTGCTGCACGGCTCCGAGCCGGCCCTGGCCCTCGAGCGACCGGTCGCGCCGGTACTTGCCACTGAGCATCCCGCTCGCCAGCGGGCTCCACGGGCAGATGCCCACTCCGAGGGCGAGCGCCGCCGGCACGTGCTCGCGCTCGATGTTGCGCTCCACCAGCGAGTACTCCAGCTGCAGCGCGCAGACCGGCTCCCAGCCGCGGAACTCGGCGATGGTCTGGGCGCGGGCCAGGTACCAGGCCGGCACGTCGGAGAAGCCCACCGCCCGGATCTTCCCCGCGCGCACCAGGGCGTCGAGCGTGGACAGCACCTCCTCCATCGGGGTCAGCCCGTCCCAGGCATGCATCCAGTACAGGTCGATGCAGTCGGTCTGGAGCCGCCGGAGCGAGGCATCGAGCGCGCGGTGGATGTTCTTCCGACCGTTTCCACCGGCGTTGGGGTTCCCCGGCTCGGCGCCAAAGGTGAACTTCGTCGCCAGCACCACCCGGTCCCGGTTCCCCCGGTCGCGGATGAACTTCCCCACCAGCGTCTCGCTCGTCCCCCCGGTGTAGCCGTCCGCGGTGTCGACGAAGTTCCCGCCCGCGTCGAGGTAGCGGTCGAAGATCTCCCGGGCCGCCGACTCCGGCGACCCCCAGCCCCACTCGGTGCCGAAGGTCATCGTTCCGAGGCAGAGGCGGGAGACGCGCAGGCCACTGCGGCCGAGGAGCACGTAGTCGTCGAGGCGGGGAGCAGCGTCGGGCATGGCGAACCTCCAGCGGGAAGCCCTCCCGGCATAACGCGGCCCGGGGCCGCGCAGCATCACTTCGTCGGCTTGGCGGCCGGTTCGTCCTCGACCAGCCGGAACTCGACCCGGCGGTTCTTCGCCCGTCCGAGCGCGGTGGCGTTGTCGGCGATCGGCCGCTCGAAGCCGTAGCCGGCGCTGAGCAGCCGCTTGCGGGCGATGCCATGCTGGACCAGGTACTCGACCACCGAGGCGGCGCGCCGGCGCGAGAGGTCGAGGTTGTACGGCGCCGTCCCGCGGTTGTCGGTGTGCCCCTCGACCTGCACGTGCTTCAGCTGCGGGTTCTTGGAGAGAACGCCCACCACCTCGTCGAGCAGCGGGAAGGACTCGGGCTTGATGATCGCCTTGTCGGTGTCGAAGTGGACGCTGCCGCGCAGCCGGACGCGATCCGACTCCAGCGTCACCAGCGGACCGGTCACCGGACAGCCGTCGTTCTCGGCCGGGCCGGGCTGATCGGGGCACTTGTCCTCGGGGTCGGGGATGCCGTCCAGGTCGCGGTCGGGGCATCCGTCGAGCTCCATGGTGCCCGGCTCGCGCGGGCAGCGATCGTCGACGTTGGGGATGCCGTCCTTGTCCCAGTCCAGGTCGGGGCAGCCGTCGGGTCCGTCGCCGGGCTCGTCCGGGCAGCGGTCCCGCTCGTCCGGCACCCCGTCGTGGTCGCGGTCCTTGAGCGGCACCGGCGGCGGCTCGGGCTCGACCTCGTAGCGCACCGAGGCGAGCATCCGGAACGCCTCGCGGCCGTAGCCGGCGGTGCTGGCCACGCCCCGCCCCACGGCGACCTCCCCGCCCCAGTGCTTGCCGAACAGCGTGCGCGCCCCGAGGAGCCACTCCCAGGGCGTGGTGGCGGAGGCGCTGGTGGTCCCGACGTTGCTGGCGAACGGCTGGGAGAGCGGGGTGGAGAAGGTGGTCTCGACGATGAGCTCGGGTCGCCGGAAGACGCTGCCGGTGGGCAGGGTCCAGATGACGGCGCCGCCGCCGGTGAGCTCGTTCTCGACGATGAGCTGGAGGAAGCGGGCGGTGGTCCGGTATCGGAGCCCGAGGTTGAGCAGCAGGCGTACCGGGCCGAAGGCGTGCTCGAGGTTGGCCCGCGGCGCGAAGATGAAGTCCCGTCCGCCGAGGAAGCTGTCGGCGCTCCCGGTGGGGAAGCGCAGCTCGGGGACGATGGCGACGTCGACGGGCCACTTCCAGCTCGCCGGGGTGAAGAGACGGGGGACGAGGCGGATGTCCCCGAGGCCGCCCGAGACTGGTGTGGACACCGGAGGCCCGAACGCGCCGGCGATGGCCTCGAAGTTGTCGCCCTGGGCAAAGGTGACCTGGAAGTCGCCGCCAAGCTCGAGGAACGGGAGCAGCGTCCAGGCGCCGAGCAGGTGCCCGTCCACTCGCCAGGGGATGAAGTTGCCCTTCTTCTGGTCTCCGTCCCGGTAGGCGAGGATCTGCACGTTCCAGTCCAGGAGCAGCTCAGCGTGCCAGCTGCCGGCCGGGGCCGCCCGCGCGCCCTCCACGACGAAGGCCGACAGCGACAGCGGACTTGCCTTCTGGGGTACGGCGTCGAACCCGCGCACGAAGGGATCCGGCAGCTGGGCAGCCGCGGGCGCCGCCAGCAGGATGGCGACGAGTCCGGCCGTGAGCGCGGCGCCCCTCATTCCAGCCAAGGGTTACCGCAACTCGACGCACTTCCCGAAAAAACGGCCACTTGCTTGGTGGGCGTGACACCCACCTCCGGTTGACCCCGGCAGGCCAGCGGTTAGTGTGAATGCTGCTGAAGGGGGCGCCCTGGTTTCGACGGGGGCACAGAAGCCCTTGGACGCGTGCCGAGTGGGCCTGACACTCGTAAATCACGAAGGCAACGACACAAAAGCCAACGACAACGTTGAGCTCGCGCTGGCTGCTTAAACAGTCCTAGTGCGCGGTCATCCGGGTCTCCGCCCGTGGGCTCGGGAATGACCGTCAGAATGCGGGCTGGCCGTCCGGGAGGGCCCGGACCCTGGACGGCGAGACTGTTCCGGGATGGGGTAGATGGAAGGGTGTCCGTGCCCGTCCTCCGCCCGACTCCAAATCGCGGACTACGCACGTAGGGTCTCGGGGTGGAAGGCTTCCGGACGCGGGTTCGATTCCCGCCGCCTCCATGGTTGTTTTTCGCGTGAAGCCCTCGAAACTCCTCGAGGTCGGTCACCTGCGCGGTCGACTGTAGTACGGGCTGTAGTAAGAGCTCGACGTTCGCCTCGGGCGCGGTTGGGCTCGGCAGTCGTGCCAGCGGTGGTGTCGGGGCGTCCTCCAAGGCCAGGAGCAGGACAGTGCTGCAGAGCGATGGCCAGGTGGCGCTGAAGTACCCCCCGCGCGCGTCGCTGTGCTCAGGCGGACCGTGGGTAATCCAGTCGAGGAAGCGCTCCTGTGCCCCCCTTGCCAGGCAGAGGGTGCGAAACGTCCGGCGGGTGTCGTGGAAGCGGCGGCGACGGACGCCGAGCCGGTCCGAGTCCTCGTGGAAGCGCTTGAGGGCCTGGCTCGTCGTGCGGTGCTTGGCCTCGCGCGACGGGATGAGCAGGTCCGCCTCGGTGGGGTCTCGGCCGAGCATCCGCTTCCAACCCTGAGCCCGCCACTCGGCGAGGAGCGCCGCGAGTCGCGGGTGGACCGGGACGTCGCGCGGGTTTTCGGTCTTCACTTCCTTCACCCCGTGCGCCTTGGTGTCGTACGAGTAGCCCACCAGGAGCCTGCCCAAGGGCTTCATGGTTGACTGGTAGGCGCTCCAGGTGAGCGCGGAGAGCTCTCCGAATCGCATCCCGGTGAAGAAGGCCAGCGCGTAGAGGACGCGGCGGTCCTCTGGAATGCGGGTGTCTTCCAAGAAAGCCCGCACCTCGTGGGGCTCGAAGAACGCCGTCTTGCGCCAGAGCGGATCCTTGTCGCGCTTCTTGGGGAGGAGTCCCGTCTTCCTGCGGAAGGTGCAGGGGTTGGCAGCGACCAGCCCTTCCTCCTCGGCGGCGAAGAACAGGCTCTTCAACGTGTTGTACACGTGGCGGACGGTTCTCGGGGCGAGCTCGTGCCGCCCGGGGCCGACCCGGTGCTTGAGCTGGATGAGAAGCTCTCGCACGTGGCTCGACTGGACCTCGGTGAGCCTGAGAGTGCCGAGCAGCGGGAGCACGTGCTTGGACAGCCGGCTCGCCTCGTCGTCGACGGACCGGATGCCCTCGGCGCGCCGCCCCTCAATCCAGCGCTCGAAGTAGCCGCCCACCGTCAGCTCGGAGGGGCGGAGCCGCGGAAGGCCTCGGGCTCGCACCTTCACCTGCTCCAGGAGCCGGCGCGCTTCTGCCTCCTGACCAATGGGAAGCCCTGTGGCCGAGTACGTCCAGCGTCCATCAGGCGCCTTGAAGCCAATCCACAGCTTCTGCCCCCTGCGGTAGACGGTGCCCTTCGCGGTCCTCGTTATCGGTGCACCCCCACTACAGCCGCCGCCTGTCGACGACACGGCGCTGGATGATGTCACGGGCCCGTTCCTCGGTCGTCCTCACAGAGCGCCCGTCGGAGCTCACGGTGAGGAGCAGTTGTTCCAGCTCACGTCGGACGACACGGCGCGTGCGCCGCACGCCGGAGATTCTGAGGAGGCCTCGGTTCGCCCAGCGGCCGAGCGTGGATTTCGAGACGCCCGCCAGCGCCGCCGCGTCGTCGAGAGACAGCAGTTGGAGCGGGTCGGGTGGGGTCGTCCGAAGCGCGAGCTCCTCTCGCACCACCTGCCGCATCCGCTCCAGGACGAGCTGAAGGGCGAGCTGGACGGCATCCTCGCTGGGCGGGGCCGGCGTCATCGAGGCTAGGAACCTTATTGAGACTCACATGAGACTAACAAAAGACCCGAGCGGCGACAAGGTGGCCCATCGAACGCTGCCGACAGGGGTGAGCCGGGCGGAGGTCAACGCCTGCCTGGCCTGGGGTGAGCGGCGGTCGTCGGGCGAGAGAGCCCGGGGCTCTTGCCCTGCCTGCGCGCACTGGAGGCCAGCTCCTCGTAGCGCCTATGCAGGAGCACCTGCAGGTACTCGAGGATGTTGAGACGCTGGGCGGCGGCGTCCCGCTTGAGCAGTTCGACGACGTAGGCCGGCAGCCGGAACCACGTGCGGAGCTGGGAGATGACTTCCCGGACCGCCTCGGCATTGTAGGGGAAGCCGAGGGCGGGACGGAGAACCTCCTGGACGAAGTGGGCGTCCTCGGGGGGAACCTTGACGTTCAGCTGACGCATCTCCTGGTCTGCAGGCATCGGTGTCTTGGCCATGAGCAAGAGCATCGCACAAGAGTCCAACATGGGATGCACTTAAAACTCGACCGAGGGGTGGCAACGGAGCTCCAGCTCGCGCCTCCCGCCGCGGACCAGGGGCCAGCGGCGTCGTGCCCGGTGGCCTTCTCCGTCGTCGCTCCGAGTCCCAGCTCGACCAACTTAACTGGCTCCACTGGCGGACAGTCAGCCCTGCTCACCCATCTCGCGACTCCGCAGTCACTACCCCGCCGGCCTTCGGTCACCCATCCCGCGGCTCTGCTGTCACCTATGTCCCCGGTCTGATCTGTCACCCATGTATCCGGTCCGTACCGTCCGTACCCTCGCCCGCCCATTCTCCAACTCATACACTCCTTCCCATCTCCTCTTTGCCTTCACACTCATCCGGACTCCACTGATGAGGTCTCTTCGCCCTCGCCCACCCCGTCGAATTTCAGGGGTACCCCCAAGTTTCCCGTCCACGCCCTCATCTCATCGTTGCGAGGGCGTGGACGGGAAACGCAGGGGGACTCCCGATGATGCAGCCGAACCGGGGTGGGCGAGGGCGGAAGGGCGCGACATGCCGGACGACGGCTGCTCGAATCCGCCCTGCATCCCGCCCGGGAAGCGGCCCGACAATGCGCCCGATCCAGGAGCGTCTTGTGGAGCGTATTTCCGAGCGCATTCGAGAGCCATTTCGAGTTCGAAGATGGCGGTCCCGCAATCGATTGCGGGAGCTGGTTTTCAGCGTTCCAGGGCCTGGAGCAGCGTCCGGAGCTTCCCGGCAACTACGCTGCGCTCGCTGTGACCTCCGCCTTGGGGAGTGACGGAAACGGTCAGACGCCCCCGTCGGGGCACCGACGCGGTGACCGGCACCTTCACCCTCCTAGGTCTCACCGTGCAGACCGATGCGCTGACCGAGTTCAAGGACTTCCACGGCGACCCATCGATCTCCAGCACCTCGACGGGCCGGTCGCCGTACGCCGCGCGCTGGGCCGGGCCGGGACGTTGGTGATCGCCTCGCGACTGAGCGAACCGACGACACCCGGATCGAGATTCGGGGACCCGCCTCGTCGAAGGATGCGGCCGCGCTCCGCCTGGTCCTCCTGGGGATGCAGGTGAACACGTCCGGAGCGGAATTCGAGGGGTCAAGGAACGAGCAGCAAGCCATTTCGGAACCTCGTCACCTCGCTTGCTTCATGCGACCGCACGAACTCCAGTCAGTCGCGAACGGGCCTGGTCTACTCCGTAACTACGGCGCCCCGCGGGCGGGCGCCGTAGTTGCAGAGCCGCTCGAGGCCGACGACGTCATTCTCGTGAAGCCAGGTGTCGGCGTGGAGCGAGAAGCCCTCGATGAAGGCGCGGGGGTGGCCCCGCGGGCGGGCGAGGCGGACGCAGCCCGCTCAAAAGGACCGGTGACGATCACCGCGACCAAGGGAACGGTGGCTGGAACGGCGAGGAGCCGCCCGCTCAGAACGCGGGTTCGCAGTCCGCAACCAGGGCGAGGCCGGGGCAGCCCTGGACGCTAGACCCTGGCCCACGAGACGGTGGGGACCTGCGCCGAGGCGCTCTGAACGTAGCTGCCATAGAGCGCGCCGGACCCACCGACACCGACCAGAAAGAGGACGATGCCGGCGACGATGAGGCCGAGGCCCCGGTTCTTGACCGACGACGAGAAGAGCGAAGGGGTGAGGGTGGACATAACGGCCTCCTTTCGGGTGGCCCCGGGGAGAAGTCCTCGTTGCCAGCCCGCCCGCCCCTCCTGCATCACCGGGACCACTCGCAAGTCACCGGAAATGCAGAGAAGCCCTCGGGCCGGAGTGACCGGCCGTGCAACACGCTGCATTGAAGCGTGTCGCGCCGTGCTGCAGGGGCGAAGCCGGTCAGTGGCCGGGACACTCCGAGCCGCCGTGCAGTCCGACGATGGAAGGCGGAGAGCGCCCGGACGAAGAGCCCCAGCACGACAAGTGGTTCAAGAGCGTGAAGCGGGCGACGCTGATGCTCCAGCAGCCGGCGTACCACGCCCAGGCGCGGCACGGGTACCTGCGGGCACCGAGCCGGTCCGGTACGTCTCGGAGATCCAGACCCGCTACGAGAACTACCTCAAGCTCGTGCCCTGAGCCTGAGCGGCGCAACTGTCATTGGACCCGCTGATGAGCGTCATCAGCTGCCATCCTCGCTGTCCGTGGCTCGGCGATTGGCAGAGCTCGGTGGGTCGTTGGAGGACTAAGTTACCCTCCAGCAAGGGGTGCGAATGCAGCCAGAGCGCCCACCGAGCAGGGACGCACCGACCGAGCTGGAGGCGTCTCCGCAGATGTACGGGACGGAGCCGCTGGCGGCGCCGCTGGCCGCGGGTCAGCAGCTCGAAGCCGGAGCTCAACTCGAGGGGCGCTTCCGCATCGTCCAGATGCTCGGCCAAGGCGGGATGGGCGACGTCTACGAAGCGGTCGACGTGGCGCTCGGGACCCGCGTCGCGGTGAAGACGGTCCGCCTCGAACAGGCGGCGAACGAGAACGCGCTCCATCGTTTCCGACGTGAGATCCTCCTGGCCCGGAAGATCGCTCACCCGAACGTGTGCAAGGTCTTCGAGCTGCACGTCGGCGGATTCGGTGAGCCGCCCCTCTTCCTGAGCATGGAGCTGCTCGAGGGCGAGACGCTCGCCCAGCGGCTGCGGAGGGAGGGCCGCCTCGACGAGGGCGTGGCGCGGGGAATCGTCCTGCAGATCGCCTCCGCGCTCGGGGCCGCGCACGCGGAAGGAGTCGTCCACCGAGATCTCAAGGCGAGCAACGTGATGCTCGTCCCGGACCACGGGGGCCGTCAGCGGGCCGTCGTCACCGACTTCGGCATCGCCCATGCGGCCGGAGCGCTCTCGGATGCGACGGCGACCCTGGAGGGACCCCTCGGAACGCCGGCGTATATGGCCCCGGAGCAGGTGACGGGCGGAGCGGTGACCCCGGCGACCGACCTCTACTGCCTCGGCGTGCTCATGTACGAGATCACCACCGGCACGCTCCCCTTCACCGGTGAGAGTCCGAGGGAGATCGCTTACCGGCGCCTCGGTGCCGAAGCGCCCGACCCGCGCGCCTCGACTCCGGCCCTGAGCAAGCGCTGGGGCAAGGTCGTTCGATGGTGTCTGGCGAGCAATCCCGCGCAGCGTCCGCAGACCGCCGCGGCCATCCGGCAAGCGCTGGAGGGGAAGGCGCGCCCGCCGCGGCGTCTCTCGCGCCGGCGGCTGGTCGCCATGGGCCTCGCGCTAGCGGCCGCGGTGTCGGTCGTCCCGCTCGTGGCCCGGCTCCGCTCACTGCGCGCTGCTGCCGCGCTCTCAGCACGACCGGTGGTGGCCGTACAGGCGACCGGCACCGCCGAACTCGCAAGCGCTCCCGCTGCCCTGCCCTCCGTGGCCGTGCTGCCATTCGCCGACCTCTCGCCCGGGAAGGACCAGGAGTACTTCGCCGACGGCGTCGCGGAGGAGATCCTGAGCGCGCTCTCCCACGTCGAGGGCCTGCGCGTCGTCGGCCGCACCTCGTCGTTCTCGTTCAAGGGGAGAAGCGTCCAGATCCAGGAGATCGGCCGACAGCTCAACGTCCGCGCCGTCCTGGAGGGCAGCGTGCGGCGGGAAGGCGACCGGGTGCGCGTCACCGCCCAGGTGGTCAACGTGGCCGACGGTTACCGCGTGTGGTCGGAGAGCTACAGCCGCCAGATCACCGGCATCTTCGAGGTGCAGGACGACATCGCCAAGGCCGTGGTCGAGGCGCTCAAGGTGAAGCTCGTGCCCGGCAAGGGCCCGGGCGGTGGCGAAGGGCGAGCGACCAACCCGGACTCCTACAGCTACTACTTGTTGGGCCTTCATCACGAACGACAAGGAACGCTCGAAGGAATCCGGCGGGCCAGGGCGGCGCTCGAGAAGGCGCTCGCCCTCGACCCCGGCAATGCACCGGCCCAGGCAGCCCTGGCGATCGCCATCTTCAACGTCTGGGCGTGGGGCGGGACGAGCACGGCCGCGGAGGTGGAGGACGTCCGGCAGCAGTCGCTGGCCGCGGCCGAGAAGGCGGTCGCCCTGGCCCCCTCCCTCGCGGACGGGTACGCAGCGCGCGGCTTTCTGCGGGGGGCGTACTTCGACTGGGCGGGCTCACGAGCGGACCTCGACCGCGCCCTCGCCCTCCGTCCGAACGATTCCCACGCGCTCAATTACCTGGGCGAGTGGATGTCGGTGTTCGGAAGGGTGACGGAATCCATTGCCCTCACGCGCCGGGCGCTGGAGCTCGATCCTCTGTGGGAGCGCCCCCTGAGTCGCCTCTGCCACCTCTACCTGGCGAGCGGCGAGCTGTCCCTGGCACGGAGCGCCATCGACCACTGGCTCGAGGTCAACCCCGACCATGCCGACCAAGCCCGCTCCATGGAGGTGCTGCTCCACCTGCTGGAAGGCAACCCCGAAGCGGCGCTCTCCGCCGCCCAACGCTTTACCCGCCCGCGCGCCCGCCTGTGGGGCATTGCCCTAGCGGAGAACGATCTGGGTCATGCCGCCGAGTCGAACAAGGCGCTCGAGGAGCTGACCTCGAAGTTTACGGGCGCCTACCCGCACGGGATTGCGCAAGTATACGCTTGGCGAGGAGATGCCGACCACGCCTTCGAGTGGCTGGAGCGCGCCTGGCGCGAGCGCGACTCGAATATTGGGCGGATCAAGTTCGACCCGCTCCTGCGCAAGATCCGGGGTGATCCGCGCTACCCGGCGCTGCTGAAGAAGATGAACCTGCCGGTTGACTGACTGTGCAAGCGGGCTGATGGGTGACGTTTTAGAGCGGGCACACGGGTAACACTGGCCAGCGTCAGCCGTCGTCACGCGTGGCGTCTGGAGAGCGCGGGAGTCGGATGCGCTCCATCAGAAGGAGCAACTTCAGGAGGGACTGACGAAGCTGCTCCGGGCTCCGCAGCGCCCGCCACCGCGCAGCGACCTCCGCGAGTGCCATGCTCACCGAGTCGGCCTCGCCAGGGGCCGCTACTTCCGTACTACACGCGGTGCGGCCGAACGCGTGCTCCTGCGCGCTCTGGGGGCAGCAACCGGGCGCTGTTGCGGGCTTCTGCGCGCACGTGCTCACCGAAGAGTCTTCGCCAGCATGGCTTCGATTCCCGCCGCCTCCAAACTACTTGGCGCCGGAGTCTGCAGAGTTGGCGGACCCGGCCCGTAGCTCCCGCTTGGCTCGTACGGGCGAGCCCCGAATCGTTGCCCAGTATTCCTCGGCAACGTCGTCGATGTGCACCGGGAATCGCGACCGAAGCCTGTCGGCGCCGTTCCGTTTGCAGCCGCTGATCCAGTACTCCTCGCCCGACTCAACCTCGACGTAGTTACCCCTGATGCCTGTGCCTCCGAGCGAGCGGAACGACTTGCCACGGTAGTAGAGCGTCCGTCCCGTCTTCGAGAAGGACACGCGGCCGATCCAGGCCTCGCCCGCGCCCGCCTTCCGCTCGACGTAAAGAATCCTTGGTGATCCCGCCATTCCAAGACCGACCCACACCCTTGCCGCTCGGCCCGTCAGGAGCCGGGCGTCCGCTGGGAGGGTGCTCATCATGGAAGAGGCCGTCGTCCTCCGCCGCCGGGTGCTCGTGGACCACCACTCGATCCGCCGAGTCGCCCGCGAGACGGGAATCTCGCGCAACACGGTCCGTCGGTACGTGAGGGGAGCGCCGCCCGGTGTCGGCAAGCCACGGGACCTCCGGGGCGCGCCCATCCGCGACCGAGTCGCAGGGCGTGCCCTGGAGCTGTTCCAGGAGGCCCCGCGCTGGACCGCCGGCGAGCAGAGGCTCACCGCCGCATGCCTCCACCAGCTGCTGCTGCAGGAGGGCCTCGTCGTGGGCTACTCCGTCGTCAAGCAGCTGGTGCGGGAGTGGAAGCGGGAGCGGCAGGAAGTCTTTGTCCCGCTCGTCTACCGGCCGGGTGACTTGGCCGAGGTCGACTTCTTCGAGGTGCTGGTCGACATCGCGGGCGAGCGACGCAAGGCGCACATGTTCCTGCTCGGTTGATGCACTCGGGCCGGGACTTCGCCTGGCTCTACCCGCGGCAAGACCAGACGTGCTTCCTCGACGGGCACGTCCGGGCGTTCCACCACCTCGGCGTCGTCCCGCACCGGCTCGCGTACGACAATCTCAAGGCCGCCGTCCGGAAGATGCTGCTCGGCAGCGAGCGCGAGCTGCAGCCGCGCTTTCTGACTCTCGCCGGGCACTACCTCCTCGAGGCCAGCTTCGCCCGGCCCCACACCGGGCACGACAAGGGCGGCGTCGAGGCTCGAGGGAAGGGCATCCGCTGGCGACGGTGGGCGCAGCGCTGCTGGCGCGGCTCGATGCGGCCCTGCGAGCGCTTCGAGGTGGAGCGGCAGGCGATGCAGCCGCTCCCCACCGCGCCGTTCGGCGCTGCCCGGTGTGTCCCCGGCGTCTCGGTGTCGAGCAGGAGTCTCGTGAAGGTCGAGGGTGCCTCGTACTCCGTCTGGTCCTCCTGGGCGCGACGCGACGTCACGGCGACGTGGCGAGCACGTGGTGGCCCGGCTCGAGGCGCACGACTGGCCGGGCAACGTGCGCGAGCTGGCCAACGTGCTCGAGGGCGCGCTCATCCTCGCCCCGGGTAGGAGCTGGGCCCCGAGGTCATCGACCTGCCCGGCCGCAGGCGCCGCGAGAGCCGTCTCCGCGAAGGGGAGCTCGCCACGCTGGCCGATGCCACCCGCCAGCACATCACCCGCGTTCTCCAGGCCACCCGGGGGCGCATCTACGGGCTCGACGGGGCCGCGGAGATCCTCGGGCTCAAGCCGTCGACGCTGCAAAGCAAGATGAAGAAGCTGAACTTGCGTCGGCTTCCTTCCTCTCAAAACTGATCCCTCCACAGATCGTTGTGCTTCTGGTGTGCTGCTCGCCAGGCGTGACGCGAAGGGGATCCATCTTCGAGCCGCTCCGCACCGGGTCGGCCACGCGCGGCGTTGCCCACCGAACCTAGGACCCGCGGGTGCCGAAGCCGGCCCGATTCCGTCCATGCTCGCTCCTCCGGGGGCTGGCCACGAAGACCTCGAGATCGCCTTGGCCGCGTCCGACCGGGCCGCGGCGTACCTCTACGGCCGGCCCAGGGTTGCTCGAAGCTCGAGCAACAGAGCGCCGGACGCGACCTCCTCTCACCACCGACCGTTCATCTGCGGACGCGCTCGCCGAGCTCGGGCCGGGGACGCTCCGAGCAGCCCCGAGCGATCAGGCCACTCCCGATGGCGAGAAGGAGCGCTCCGACCAGCGCCGCCTGAAGAAACCAGTGCCGCCCGGTTCGACTCTCGATGAGCGCCGCGGCCACGTCCCCGGCACGTTGGAAGCGCCGCCTGGGGTCGCGGTCGAGACAGCGGAGGATGGTACGACTCCACCGCGGGTCCAGGCCGGGAACGAGCAACTCCGGCCTCGGCGGCGCCTGCTCGACGTGGCAGACGGCCGTGACCAGCGGCGTCTCGCCGGCGAAGGGCAATCGCCCCGTTACCATCTCGTACATCACCACGCCGAGCGCATAGAGGTCGGTCGCCTGCGAGATCTTGCTGCCGGTCACCTGCTCGGGTGCCATGTACTCGGGCGTGCCGATGATGCCGGCGCCTTCGGTGATCGCGTCCTCGCCGGGCGCGCCCCGCTGCTCCAGCGCCCGAGCGACACCGAAGTCGGTGATAACCACTCGCGCCGCGCCATGAGCCTCCTCGCCGCTGTTCGGCACGAGGATGACGTTCGAGCTCTTGAAGTCCCGGTGGATGACACCCTCGGCGTGCGCGGCGGCGAGCCCGTCGCACATCTGCCGCACCAGGGGCAGCGCTTCGGCAGTCGTCAGCCGCCCCGCCCGGCGGATCCGCGCGGCAAGTGTTTCACCCTCGAGGAATTCCATCGAGAGAAAGTTGACGCGCGTCCCGCTCGCGGTGGTCGCCTCGTAGAGCTCGTAGACACGGCACACGCTGTGGTGGCTCACCCGGCGGGCGAGCAGAACCTCTCTCCGAAACCTCTCCATCGCCGCGGCGTCGGGTCGGATTCGTGGTTCCAAGACCTTGAGGGCAACTGGCGCGCGGAGCATTGCGTCGTTGGCCTGGTAAACGGCGCCCATGCCCCCTCGGGCGATGAGGCGGAGAACCGTGAACCGCATTCCGAGGACCTCCCCAACGCGGAATTGCTGCGCGTGATCCGAGCCGGGTGCGGACCTGCAGAGAGCGTCGCTGCCAGAGCCGAGGCCCACGGTTTCGTGTCCGGCGCGCTCGCCCAGCGCCGTCTCCCCCATCGACTCACCCACTTCGGCCGGTCGCCGACGCCCCCGCCACGGCGGCCCGTCCGTTGGGCCGGGCAAGATGTCGGCCGCGGCATCCTCACCTGGGGCTCGCAGCGCACCGGATGTTTGCTTGGCGAGGCCGACCAGGAACAGAGGCCGCCCAGAGTTCGTTTCGAAGCGGCGCATCATGAATTCCTCGCCCGCCGTTCTGATCGGGCAGAAATCGGGTGGCTGCGCCGCGCCCGGACTCCGTTCACGCGCCCACGCGCGCACCCAGGTCTGAAGCTGCTCGAGCGCGCCGCTGTGCCGGAGCATGAGCGAGCTACCCACCCGGAGTGCGTCGCCGGAGAGCCGGGAGGCGGCTTCGTCGGTGAGCCAGAGGAGTCTGCCGGCGGAGTCGAAGAGGAACCATGCTGCGGGCGTCGCTCGGGCAAGAATTGCGAGTGTGTCCTCGAGCTTCCCCACGCCAAGCTGCCGTTGGGTCGACAGCGAACGGTCGATTCTGGCCCGGATCACCTCGAGTTCATGAAGATCGCGAGCGGTGAACGGCGATTCGTTCGCGGCCCGCGCAGCGCAGACGAATCCGCGCGGCGCCTTCGCCGTCCCGAGCAGTCCGATGAGCTGCCGTTCGACCGCCATCGGCTGCCAGAAGGTGTTGAACACCTCGCTCCGGTGCGCGGCCTCGATCCGGGATGTGAGATCGAAGCTCTTCGGCTTGGAGGCGAAGAAGGACGGCAGTGGCATGAACTCGCGATCGAGGTGTTGGAGCAGCCCTGCCCGGGCTCGTCCCTCAGCCGGACTCAGGCGCGAGCCATTGGCGTAGAAGTCGTCCGCTGAGACGACAGGTCCGGAGATGCGCATGAAGGTCCCCGTCGAGATCCCGATCCGCTCGTCCATCGCCCGGGCGATCGCCGAACCCATTGCGGCCGTCGTCTGCGCCTTGTGCAGCGCGTGGGCCAGGTCGTTGATGGCGCGACCCTTGCCGCGTCGGACATACCGGCTCGTGAAGCGCAGAGTCCCTCGAGAAGCGCGCTCAGAGGGCACGGTCTTGCGGGGCCGCACGGAGTCTCCTCTTGCATCGCATTCCCTGCGTCCCGGCGCCGAAGCACCACTCTGCACCGCGGCGACACCCGAACGCCGCCGGCAACCAGAGGGTCCGGCAATGCTTGCGGCCTGGGCCAAGGCGGGCGCAAGACCTGCCGTCGGATTCACTCCGATCAGCACAAAACCCCATGGAACCTCCTTTTGGAGGCCGGCGAGACGGTGAGTTGCATCCCGTAGGCCACCGCGGGCTGCAACGCCGCCGAGCTCTCTCCGGGGCCGTTCCACTGCGCGCTGCATGGCGGATGTGGATCCTCCATCCTGCTACCTGCGCGCCGTAAGCCCCTGGAGCGCGGCTGCAGGAATTCAGAGGTCCAAGGAAGAACAAACGGGGCTTTCGTGGCGGAGGCCCGTGCAGGGGACCCGAGTCGCCGGGCCGGAGGGGGCAGGACGAGGCTGCCGGAAAGGGCTCGGCGGAGGTGGTGACCCGTCGGAGGGTAGAGCAGTCCCGGGGCGGTGGTCAGGCCGGGGCGAGTCTCGAACGTCGGACGGCACTCACCAGAGGCCGAGCTGGGGCGGGGAGGTGGCCGGGGCAAGGGGAAGCGGCGTAGCGGACGCGGGTTGGCCCTGGGGGCGGGACGAGCGTGGCCACCGGGGCGGAGGAAGGCCACCGGAGCCAGGACGAGGTGCGTCTCTCCGGTGGGGGAGGCCCGCTTCAGCCGGTAGGCGAGCCGGCCGTCAGGCAAGGCCGAGAGCCGCTCCAGCGACACGGGCCCGTGGGCGCCGTAGTTGCACAGCTGCTCGAGGCCGACGACGTCATTCTCGTGAAGCCAGGTGTCGGCGTGGAGCGAGAAGCCCTCGACGAAGGCACAGCGGCGGGCAGACCGGCGCGCGGGAGAACGCGGCCTGCTCCGTGGCACCCGGATGCCTTCGAGCTGGAGGACATCGAGCGCTCCGGCCCGAAGCGCCGGCATTCCCGATACGCGGGTGAACCTTCCTGTCGCCTAGTTGTACAGCTCCGCGCTCGCGAGCCCCCCCGGCTGCCCCCCGGCGACGAGCACTTTCCCGCTGGGTAACAACGTTGCCGTGTGAAACGCCCGCGCCGTAGCGAGGCTGCCGGTGGCCGTGAACGTTCCTGTGGCGGGGTCGTACAGCTCCGCGCTGGCGAGGTAGCCCTGGTCCTTACCTCCAGCGATAAGTACCTTCCCGCTGGGCAGCAGCGCCGCCGTGTGACCGTACCGGGCCGTGGCCATGCTCCCGGTGGCCGTGAACGTCCCCGTCGCTGGGTCGTACAGCTCTGCGCTCGCAAAGTCCGAGCTCGGAAAGGAGTTCAAGTCAAATCCTCCTGCGATGAGCACCTTCCCGCTGGGCAGCAACGTCGCCGTGTGACTGGCGCGCGCCGTGGCCAGGCTCCCCGTTGGCGTGAACTTCCCTGTGGCCGGGTCGTACAGCTCGGCGCTGGTGTCGACTCCGCCTGCCACCAGCACCCTACCGTTGGGCAGCAACGTCGCCGTGTGACTGGCGCGCGCCATGGCCAGGGTCCCCGTGGGCGTGAACTTCCCTGTGGCCGGGTCGTACAGCTCGGCGCTGGTGTCGACTCCGCCTGCCACCAGCACCTTCCCGTTGGGCAGCAACGTCGCCGTGTGCTCGTACCGGGCCGTGGCCATGCTCCCGGTGGACGTGAACGCCCCCGTCGCTGGGTCGTACAGCTCTGCGCTCGCGAGCGGACTCCCCTGGTTCCCACCCGCGATGAGCACCTTGCCGTTTGTCAGCAACGTCGCCGTGGGATGTTCCCGCGCCGTGGCCAGGTTCCCCGTGAGCGTGAACGTCCCTGTGGCCGGGTCGTACAGCTCTGCGCTCGCGAGGTAGCCCTGGGGGCCGGAATAGCCTCCGGCGATGAGTACCTTCCCGCTGGGCAGCAACGTCGCCGTGGGGACAAAGCGCCCTGTGGCCAGGCTCCCCGTGGAGGCAAACGTCCCTGCGGCGGGAGGCGGAGGCGCTTCCGAGCTTGACGAGCCGCAATGCGTGGTCCCGAGCGCAAGACCAACCACCACAGCAACGACGAACTGCCGATTCGCGCGATGACGGAGCATGGCAACCTCCCTCGTGTCGCACTAGAACCTGCATTTCTTGAGCCGATTACACGGCCTAGCTCGTCGTCACCCGTCCGATTTCATGCGCTCGTGCTGCGTTCGCTGATGCACGAAACGCAGTTCGTGCGTCCGCGCGGGGCGGAGCACCGTCAGAGCGCCGAGCATCAGCACCATCGCGGCGAGCCTCGTCGGACGACCTCCATCAGCGCGGGCGAGGGAGGGCGACAGTCTGCCAGCGCCTCCGCCGGTAAGGTCCAAGGAAGAACAAACGGGGCTTTCGTGGCGGAGGCCCGGGCAGGGGACCCGAGTCGCCGGGCCGGAGGGGGCAGGACGAGGCTGCCGGAAAGGGCTCGGCGGAGGTGGTGACCCGTCGGAGGGTAGAGCAGTCCCGGGGCGGTGGTCAGGCCGGGGCGAGTCTCGAACGTCGGACGGCACTCACCAGAGGCCGAGCTGGGGCGGGGAAGTGGCCGGGGCAAGGGGAAGCGGCCTGGAGGGGAGCCGCAAGTGCTTGAGGATGGTCTGGGCCGTCGAGGAACGGAGAACGACTGCCACGACGCGGCAGGTGCCCCCGCAGCGAGGGCAGGCGAGGACGTCGCGCCCTCGCTGGATCGCCGTGGAATAGCTCGGTCCCTCAAGGTTCAGAGGAGCGGAGACAGAATCCCGCTGAAGACGTCGCTCCAGGCATGGGACAACATGCCCGGGCGGAGGCTGCGACGCCACCAGGCCAATAAACCGTAGAGCAGCCCCAGGGCCGTGATGGTCACCACCTGCCTCCCTCCCTGGTACCCGTGAGAGATGCCGAAGACGGCGGCCTGCGCCAGGGCGGCGACCAGGGCGCTCCGGCTGAAGGCATGGAACTGACGCTGGAGATAGCCCCGAAAGACCAACTCCGAGTACCCAGAGCCCGATTTCAAGGGCTCCTTTCGGCAAGAGGACGGAGATGGACCTGGCGGTGTCGGGGCCAAGCAGGAGGTGCATGAGCCAGGCGGTCGCCTCGAAGACTCCCCAAAAGAGGACGGCGATGACGAGATCGCGCATCACGTCGCGAAGCCGGTTCCAGTGCCCGCTCACCAGGTCGCGCAAGCGAGTTCGTCGCCGTATTCCCAGCCAGACGTAGCCCACCAGCGCCCACTCGAAGACCAGGGTCGAGAGGTAGATGGCGATCAGCCCCTGGTGCTGCGCAATCACCCCCGGAGCCGAGGAAGACCGGCTCTGCAGGCGCGCGCCGCCGAGGGCGAGCAAGAGGAGGATGGCTACCAGCAGCACAGTGTGCCACAGGGGCGCGACCTGGCTGGGGGGCGGGGTCACGACACGAGGAACCGATGGAGCGGTCGTCATGGTCCCTCCTCATGTGCCTTGGCGCCGCGCGCATCGCGGGTGAGCGACTGCAGCGTCTCGTCTGATACAGGAGATGCTGCGTGCTGATCAGCGGGTTCGATTCCGGCCGCCTCCACAAGGTATTGGCAGATCGGCCGGTCCTCTCGGCTACCAGAGCTGCGAGTCCACGCGCAACGTGACGGCCAACCCGAGGACGATGAGCACGCCGCCCACCGGCCTGGCCAGCGCTCTGCCCCAGGAAACGTTCTTCTCGACCGCCATGACTGCGCCGAGGAGCAGCATCCATCCGAGGTTCCCGGCGCCCAGCGGGAACATGAGCAGCATCAACGACCAGCAGCAGCCCACGCAGAACAGGCCGTGGTCGACGCCGAGCCGGAGCGCCTGCCGCCGGTGGCGCTGCCCAGTCCAGTGCTCGGTGACGAAGCTGAACGGCGACCGACACTTGTCGAGACACCGGTACTTGAGCCGGGTGAACTGATAGCCGCCGGCCACGAGGAGAGTGGCCGCACCGAGGAGCCATGCGTTCTCCGACAGCCAGGGGGTGCGCGCGGTCGCCTCCCGGAACGAGACCGCGCCGGCGTAGGCGAGTGCGCCAAATGCCGCCCACGTCGCAAGGTAGCCGGCGACCACCAGCGCGACGAGCAACGTGCGGTCGCGCCGTTCTCGCGCCACGGTCGAGAACACGCCCAGCAGCGGAATGCTCGTGGGCAACATCATCGCCACGGTCATCAGGGTCCACCCGGAAACGAAGATCATCGCGGCGACGAACCCGCTACCGCTCGGCGGCGCGTGCTGGTGGGCGTGGTGGACGTAGTGGAGGTAGGGCGAGTGCCCCCAGTGCCAGAGCACGAACCACGCGATTGCGCTGACTGCCACGAGCAGGGTGACGAGCAGTCGGTGGTCGCGGCCCATCTCTACCCGAGGAAGGTGAACTCACCCTGGATGGCGTTGTGGCCACGCAGGTCGATGTCGAAGTCGAGCCGCGGTTCCTTGGCGCGGTAGTACTCGGCCTTGCTCACGAAGGCGGGTGCACCGGGGATGGTGGAGAACGCGGTGTCGAGCAGCTTGGTGACCTTGCCGGTTGCACCGGTGAAGGGGGCCATCCTCGCCTCGATGCGCTTGCCGATCTGAAGGGTCCCCCGGCCCTCGACCATGTCGAAGCGAATCGGCGCCTTCTCCACTGCGAGGATCTCGCCGTAGAGCCCGACGAGGTCCTTCACCGGCCCGGCCGCCTTCCCGGTCCAGACCCGGACCACGGCCTCATGCTGGGGCGGGCTGGCGCGATCGTCGACGAAATAGATGACCTTCCAGTTGCCCTTGAGCACGTTGCCGGGGATGCGGTTGACGCCGGCGATGGTCAGGTCGGCCACGTCGACGCCGTCGATGGTGCCCTTGTCGATGTGCCAGGAGTTGACCGACAGGCACGTGCCGTCCCCGTCGGGATCCTCGCCCACCCAGCAGGGACAGAGGATCTTGCAGGTGCAGACTTCGAGGAGCTTTCCTTCCAGCTGGTAGGGCATGTTCCCTCCTCGGGTGCGCCACGTACTTCACCCCTCGGGCACTTGGCCTGCAAGGCGCGTGTGCTTGCCGCAGCCCGACGCAGCGACGGTGCTTCCAGCACGCGTGGCTTCCGTCCCAGGCGTTACACGGTGCGTGCGACCTCGGCGCAATCGACCAGGTTCCGGGGGAGGGGACGAGGCGGTGGCTCGCCGAGGCGATTCTCGCGGGCGAACCGGCTGGGCCTGGTTCACTGATCGGCGACCAGCCCGAGCGCGCGCTCCACGGCCTCGGCCGGAGTGCTCGCCCGGACGATCTCCGTTGCCGGCACGCCTCGCCTCGCCAGCTCCCAGGTGTCGATGCCCACCACGGGTTTGCCGGTCTTCAGCGCGAGCGCTATCTCCGAGAGCGTCCCGAACTCGCCGCCGATGGCGATGAGCACGTCGGCGGTGCGGACCACGAGCGCGTTCCGTGCCTCGCCGAGCCCGGTGGGTATCGCGACGTCGACCCACGGATTCGCCGCGCGCCGGTCGAGCCCCGGGAGGATGCCGACCGTCCTGCCGCCGGCGGCCTTCGCCCCCCGGCAGGCCGCCTCCATCACCCCGCCCAGACCGCCGCAGACCACGAGCGCGCCTCGGGCGGCGACGAGACGTCCCACCTCCTCCGCGGCGAGGTCGAGCCGCCGCTCGCTGGCGCCGCTGCCCACCACCGCGACGTACAGGTCAGGTGTCATGAGAGCCGTCCGGTGCCGCGGACTCTACCGCGCTGTCGTCCCCGTCCACGCTGCGGACCGATGCGCTCTGGACCGCTCACGGTTCAGTCCGGGAGCCGACGAGACCTGGCAGCTCGTGGAATGGCTCGATGATGGCGAGGCGGACCCCTTCCAGACCTACTGCGACTACCCGCTGGACTGCGTGCCACAGCCGGGACAGCCGTTCGGCGAGAAGACGTTCCGCTTCGCCGGAGCGGGACTGACGACCGTCACGGTCTCCCTGCATCCGCCCTGAGCACGCGCTACGCCGCGATGCCCGGCGCGGCCTGCCGGTCGGTCGGTCGGTCCTGAATCCGGCGCCTGTACTCCTCGGCCGGCGCGACGAACTTCGGATCGCCGTGGTGCAACCTGGCCGCCTCCGCGGGCCCCCGGGGACGGACCACCGCCTTGGGCTGGAACTTCCGGAAGGCGAATGCCTGCTGTACGACGATGTTCTGCGGCCAGCTCACGTCCAGCCCGTAGCTCTCCGGCTTCCGGTCAGGCAGATAGGCGGTCCGGAGCAGCCAGTCCCAGAACGCGAACTTCGTGGCGAAGTTGACGTCATGAACCTCGCGGGCATGGTGCCAGCGGTGCATGTACGGCCCGTTGACCAGGTACTTCAGCTTCCCCATGTCCCAGTCGATGTTGGAGTGGATCCACATCCCCCAGCAGGCATCGATGACCGACTTGATGGCCGCCACCTCGGGGGACATGAACAGCACGATGGGCGCCAGCTCTGCCGTCCCGGTGATCATGTTCTCGATCACGTGACCGCGCGAACCCCCCACCCAGTCGACGGCCGGTGTCGAGTGGTGGGCCTCGTGGATGCGCCACAGGTACTTGTTCACGTGCATCGCACGGTGAAAGAGGTAGATGAACAGGTCGTGGGTGAAGAGGGAGACCACGATCTGTGACCAGAGAGGCCACTCGCGGATTCCCCGTGTCTGGCTCCAGCCGGTGAGATGGTCGATCCCGGGGATGACGAACCTGGCCGCCAGGAACCCCATGAGCACCGAGAAGACGGTGCTGAACCAGAGCAGGTCGGTCCAGAACTCGCGGCGCAGGAAGGGCTGCGGCTCGTACGGGAACCGCCGCTCGAGGGCGACCATCAGAAGCGCCCAGAGAACGATGAGGACCGTTGGGAGCAAACCGTCTGGAGTTATCAGCGGAAGAGGCGCTGCGCAGCTTTTTTCGCACCAACCGCCCGGCTCGCCTGGATGTCGACTTGACGTGGGGCTCGTTGCCGGTGAAAGGGGTGTCATCTCCATCCGATGACCGTCCCGTTCCTCCTAGTCGCAGCGCTCGCTGGAGTGGTGGCCGTGGCGGCCTGGGTCCGTACCCCGGAATACGACCGTCCGCGGATCTACCCGCGCGACCCCGAGCGCTGGGCCGGCATCACCGGAAAGCCGGCGTCGCTCCGGCACGGGCTGCGGACGCTCCTGTTCTGGGCGATCGCGGCGTTCGGACTGGGCGTCGGTGGCGCAGTGGCATCGGCCTTCGCTCCGGGTGAAATCGGGCTCGCGCTCGCGGCCGGGGTCGCGCTCGGCGCGGTGCTGGCCACCTGGACGGCCGCGCGGATGTTGCAGGTCGGCCCTGGAGCGATGCGAATGATGCCCCGCCATCGCAAGACGCCCCTCGGGCGGGTGCCCCGCGTGCTCTTCATCGGGGGCTCGCCCAACCAGACCAGACAGATGCTGCAGATCGCCCGGGCGCTCCCGGAGGTGGAGGCCTGGTTCTCCCCGTACTACTCGGACTGGCCGCACCACGTGATGCTGCTCAAGCTTGGATCGCTCGAGCCGGCGATCAACGGCCACAAGCGCCGGGGCATCTGCGCCGACGAGCTGAACGGGCACGGGCTCCGGATCGACCTCGGCGCGGAGCGCAATGAATACGATCTCTGGGTCTGCCCCAACGACGCCGCGCTTCCGCGCGGGCTCGCCCGAACTCCGATGGTGCTGGTGCAGGAAGGCATCATGGAGCAGCCCAACTGGCGCACCTGGGTCTGGCGGAACACGCGGCTGATGCCGAGGCCGCTCGCCACCACGGCCGTGTTCGGGCTCACCCAGCGGTACGAGAAGTTTTGCGTGGCCAGCGAGGGGTACCGGAAGCAGTTCGCGGCCGAGGGCATCCCGTCGGGGAAGCTGGTGGTCACCGGCATCCCCAACTTCGACGACTTCGCCCGCTTCCGGGACAACGACTTCCCTCACCACGGCCACGTGCTGGTCTGTACCAGCGATGGGCGGGAGACGATGATGGCGGTCGACCGTCCCGCGCTGCTCAGGCGATCCGTGCAGATCGCTGCGGGCCGGCAGTTGATCTTCAAGCTCCACCCCAACGAGAACGTGGAGCGGGCCACCCGGGAGATCCTGGCCATCGCCCCGAAGGCGCTGGTCTTTGCCGGCGGGAACGCCGAGGAGATGGTGGCCAACTGCGAGGTCTTGATCACCGAGCACAGCTCGCTCACCTTCTGCGGTCTGGCTCTGGGCAAGGAGGTCCACACCAACCTCCCCCTGGAACAGGTCGAGGCGCTGCTGCCGGTACAGAACCGGCGCGCTGCCGCCGAGATTGCCGACGTGATACGGGACGTCCTCCGCGCCCGGGGTCGGGCGCCGGAGGTCGGAACCGGCGCGCAGCGGATCGCGTCTTGACGGAGAAACGGAAAACGATGGGCATCGAGGACTTCAAGAACGGCACCGGCCAGCGTCTGTACGCGCGGGCGAAGGAGATCCTCCCCGGCGGCGCGCAGCTGCTCGGCAAGCGTGCCGAGATGTACCTCCCGGAGCTGTGGCCGGCGTACTACGCGCGCGCCTCGGGCTGCGAGGTGTGGGACCTCGACGGCCGGCACTACCTGGACTTCACCATGGTGGGCATCGGCGCCTCGACGCTCGGCTACGCCGATCCCGACGTGGAGAAAGCGGTCATCGACGCGGTGAAGTCCGGCCCGATGTGCACCCTCAACCCGCCCGAGGACGTGTCGCTGGCCGAGCTGCTGCTCGAGCTCCACCCCTGGGCGGACATGGTGAGCTACGCCCGGAGCGGCGGCGAGGTGATGGCCAAGGCGGTGCGCATCGCCCGTGCGGCCACCGGCCGCGACGAGGTCGCCTTCTGCGGCTACCACGGCTGGCACGACTGGTACCTGTCGGTGAACCTGGGCGGCGGGGACGGGCTGCAGGGGCACCTCCTGCCAGGGCTCGAGCCCAACGGCGTCCCGAAGGGGCTGGCCGGAACCACCCATCCCTTCGCCTACGGGGACCTGGACGCGCTCCGGAAGATCGTCGAGGCCCGGGGGAACAAGCTCGCCGCCATCGTGATGGAGCCGGTCCGCGGGGCGGGGCGCATCCCTGGCTTCCTCGAGGGCGCACGGGAGATCGCGACCAAGAACGGCTCGGTGCTGCTGTTCGACGAGATCACCGCCGGCTTCCGGATGAACACCGGGGGCGTGCACCTTGTCTACGGCATCGAGCCGGACATGGCGACCTACGCCAAGGCCCTCTCCAACGGCTTCGCCATGGCGGCCATCGTCGGCCGGCGGCCGGTGATGGAGGCGGTGCAGAAGACCTTCATCTCCAGCGCCTACTTCACCGAGCGGGTCGGCCCGGCGGCGGCGCTCGCCTCGACGACCAAGCACCGCCGCATCGATGCCGGCAAGACGCTCACCGAGATCGGTACCCGGGTCCAGGAAGGCTGGAAGAAGGCCGCCGAGCGCACCGGCGTGCCGCTCACCGTGACCGGAATTCCCGCGCTGGCGAGCTTCGGTTTCCAGGACAAGGACGCCCCGGCCCTGATGACGCTCTTCATCCAGGAGATGCTGGGCCGCGGCTTCCTCGCCTCGGACCGCTTCTACCCGACGGTGCGGCACGAGGAGCAGCACGTCTCGGCGTACCTGGACGCGGTCGAGGTGGCCTTCGGCCGCATTGCCGATGCTCGGGCCAAGGGCGACGTGCGCTCGCGGCTGCTCGGGCCGGTGAAGCACACCGGCTTCGCCCGGCTGGCCTGAGACGCGGGTTACTTGGGGGGCGCCTTGCGCTCGTGCTCGGGAACCCGGGTGCGCGAGGCGTCCACCGTCTTCAGCTCGCCCAGGTGGTGCCGGTACCAGTTCACCCCGGCGAACTTCTGGTTGAGGGCGAAGACCTCGGGGTGGGCTTCCAGGTAGTCCAGGATGGCCTGCAGACCGAACGGCGGCTTCCCCTCGGAATACAGCGCGTCGTACACGCGGCGGATGAGCTCGTAGTCCTCGGCGTAGTCGATGGTCAGCCGGTGCGTCATCTGGAGGTCACGGTCCCAGACGACGTTCTTGAGCTTGAACCGCTCGGGGCGCTCCCAGATGAACGGAGTGGTGTGCTCGCGCTCCATCGGGAGCTTGGCCTCGCGCCAGGCGGTCTCCAGGGTGTCGCGCCGCATGACCTCCACGTCGTAGCCGTCCGGCCAGGTGGCGGGGTGGAGGTTGGACACGTAGTCGTATGACGGGTCCTCGAGGAATGCGCCGATGATCCGGTCGACCACCGCCGGATCGATGAGCGGGCAGTCGGAGGGGATCTTGGAGACGGCGTCGCAGTCGGTGGTACGCGCGGCGGCGATGTGCCGATCGAGCAGGTCGGTGGGGTGGCCGCGGACGCAGGCGACGCCGGCCTGCTTCGCCAGCTCGACCACCGGGTCGTCCGAGGCAGCGGTGGTGGTGGCGACGACGATCTGTGCAGGGGTCCGGGCCGCGTGGAGCCGCTCCAGCATCCGGACCAGCAGCGGCTTGCCGGCGAGCGGCATCAGCACCTTGCCGGGGAGCCGGGTCGAGCCGGTGCGCGCCTGGACGACGACCAGAACCTTCACTTTGCAACCTCCGTGAACGGCAGGAGCCGGGTGTGTAGCGCAACGGACGAGACCGCGCCGGCAAACTCGTCCGACCCCGGGACATGCCCGCTGTCTCGGAGCGGAAATCGGCCGCCGCCCGTGGTCTCAAATGGCCTCGCGCACAACGAGCGAGGTGGCGGCTGCGACCGGAACGCCACAGTTTCGTCCCGTCCCGTGGAGGGGTGTTGAGCGCGACACGAATGCATTGGAGGCTGGGGCGGACGGCTTCTCCTGGTGGGACGAGACCCAGCGGGGCAATTCGTCGGTGATGGGAGTGCCGGGCAATCCTGTGCTCCAGCAGCCGTTCCACGACGTGCTGAACGGGCCGCTCGCGCCCAATCTGGTGGACCGGCCGATCGTCCACTGAAGCCCGCGTCGGGACGGCTGACTGTCTAGAGCACGCCCCAGCCGCCGGGGTCCTCGTAGGTGATGCGGATGTCCGACTCTGGCGGAGGGCGGGGGACCTCGCGGCGGACGTTGGGCACCTGGGTCTGTGCGACCGTCGGTGGACGCGGCGGACGGGGTTCGGGGTTGTTGGTCGCGGCGAATCCGCGGATCGCGGCGCGTGCCGGGCTCTCCTCCTCGGCGGGTTGAGAGACGCTCGTCCCGTTCCGTGGCGGTACCACCGGAATCTCGCGGGGCCGCAGCGCGCGCGTTCGCACGGTCGGGAGGTCCGCGTCGTCGAAGCGCCGATCCGGGGCGGGCAGGGGGACCGACTCCACCATCGGCTTGGTCGTCACCCCCGCCGGTGCGCGGAACGACGGACCGAGCAGCGCGCGGTCGGACTTGCGGCGGTCTCCGCCGCCCGTTCGCCGCTCGAACGCGCGTTGCAGCGGATTCTCCGGCAGCGGCTCCACCATCCGCTTTGCGTGGCCCAGCACCTCGTCCACGTGCGCCATCAGCGGCTCGACCGCGGGCCCGTACAGCTTCCGGATCGCCTTCCCCATCGCCTCGAGCCGGCCGGCGTCCTCGCCGACCAACGGCGCGACCAGCGCCTGCGCCTTGCTGAACACCGCGCGGAAGCGCTCCAGCTCGTCGTAGAAGTCCTGAAGCCTGGCCCTGTCGAGGTCGTCCACTACCTGCTCCTCCCGTACATCGCCCACCAGCAGACTACCGGTCTGTAGCGACACCCCCAATTTTTCGGCTGCAGTTTTCAGGGGTTGGGAATGGACTAGCGGGCGAAGACCGATTTCCCCGCCACCCAGGTCTGCCGGATCCGCGTCAGGGCCTGCACGTCTACTTCAGGGTTCCCGTCCACCAGGACCAGGTCCGCCGGGCCGCCCACGGCCAGGCTGCCGCGTGTCCCGTCCTTCATCCGCCTCGCCGGGGCCGAGGTCAGGGACACCAGGATGGCCCGCCAGTCCATCCCCGCGCCCGCCATCCGTCCCACCTCCTCGTCGGCGTCCTTCTCCGGGATGTAGCCGACGTCGGTGCCGAAGAGCACCTCACCGCCGGCAGCGGCGAACGCCCGGAGCTGCTCGGCGCCCGCCCGGACGAACCGCTCGCGGACCTCGTCGGGCGCCCCCGCGCGCTGCATCTCCACCCGCCAGAGGCTCAAGGTCGGCACGAGCCCCATCGCCTTCCCGCGGATGCGCGCAATCAGCTCGGGCGTCCACGGGCCGGCGTCGGGCGCGGTGTGGGCGAGCACGTCCACCCCGCCGTCGATCGAGGTCGCGACTCCTTCGGCCGACTGCGGATGGGCGAAGACCAACAGGCCATGGCGGTGGGCTTCGGTCGCGGCGCCCCGGACCACGTCCAGCGCCATCAGCCCGGTCTTCCCACCTCCCAGCCAGGTCCCCACGAAGAGCTTCACCCCGCGCGCCCCGAGCTGGACGCTCGTGCGGACGAATTCCGCCGCTTCCTCGGCAGTTCGGGGCTGCGCGAGCTGCGCCGCCCTCTCGTCGCCAAGCGCCTTCCGGACGTAGATGGGCACCTGGTCGACCGGGAACATCGAGATCCCGGTGGTGAGGATGCGCGGGCAGTCCAGGTGCGATGCCCGCTCCCGCAGGACGACGGTGTTCCCCGGATCCGAGCTCAGATCGATCACGGTGGTGAACCCGCGTGAAGTGAGCATCTCCGCGCACGCTCGACTCAGCGCCTCGGCGGGGCGAATGGCCGCGTTCGCGAAGCGCGGTTCGGTGAAGTGGACATGCACGTTCCAGAACCCCGGAAGCACCGTCCCGCCGTGACCGTCGACCCGGTGGGCTCCGGTGGGCACGCGGACCGACGTCGACCGGCCGAGCGCAGCCACTCGACCGTCCCGTATCACCACGGTCCCGTCCTCGATCGCCGCACCGGTCGCCGAGGGAAGGATCCGCGCGTGCTCGATCACCCACGTCTCGCCGGCCCGGGCCTCCACCCCGAGCACCAGCGCCACGACACAGACAGCCTCACGCCACCCGCGACTCGCCGCGCGGCGGCTCCGCTGCTCGATCCCGGGACTCGGCATACGCGGCAGGCGCCTCCTGCGAGGTAGACCCGGTCAGCGCTGCGCCCACGATCCAGTGGATCGCCCGCTGGAAGGAGACGCTGTTGTACGTCCGGGCGAGGGCGTCCATGGCTCCCGACGAGATCATGTCCCGCAGCAGGTACCCAGCGGCAAACCCCAGCGTGAACCTCCGCCGCAGCGCGCGCAGGTACCCCCGCCACGCCACCCGCTCGGTCGCCTCGCCCCGGACCACCCGCGCCACCGCGTCCGCGCCGTAGATGCCCGACTGCATCGCCTGGCTGATGCCCTCGCCCGTCCCGTGGTGCGTCAGCCGCGCCGCCTCGCCGATCAGCAGCGCCCCCGGCCGGGTCACGTTGGCGATCCAGGTGGTGTGCACGATGGGATGGCCCTTCCACTCGCCGACCTGCTTCGCGGTCGACAGCAGATCTGCATAGTGCCGGTCCAGGAACCGCTGGAAAAGCGCCCGCAGATCGTGCGGCACCTTCCGCCCGTATTCGTCCTGGGCGTCGATGCAGATGCCGATGTTCACCCGCGTCGGCGTCTCCGGAAACAACCAGCCGTAGAGCGGCGACAGCTCCCGGTCGAAAACCATGTCCAGCCGCCCAGGCTCGAAGTTCGGCCCTTCCCACCAGCCCATCAGCGCGTCGATGTGCCGGCGCTCCCGGTCGTCTCGCGAGAACAGGCTGTGGGCCCCGTCCGCGAACAGCGTCCACCCTGCGCGGATCTCGCTCCCGTCCAGCCCTCGCACACCGACCACCCGACAGCCCTCCTCCAGCGCCTCCGTCACCCGGAACCCGCCGCGGAACCGCACCCCCAGCGATTTCGCCCGCTCCACCAGGAGGTTGTCGAACTCCTTGCGGAGGAGAATCACCGCCGCCGAGTTCGCCGGGACCCGCAGCTCCTCTCCGGACGGGGTCACGAAGCGCACCGTCAATACTGGATTGGCCCGCTTTCGAAGCTCCGGTCCGATGCCCAGCGCCTCGGCCAGGTGCAGCGCGCTCGGCGACAGCCCCGAGCCGCAGGTCTTGTTGCGCGGGAACTGGTCCCGGTCCACCAGCAGCACGTCCTTGATTCCCAGCTGGCCCAGCTGCACCGCCGCCGCGGCGCCCGAAGGACCCGCACCCACGATGAGGATCTCGGTCTCCATTGTTGGACCCACCCCAGGTAGCGAGATGTGGTCGCCTGCTCAAGCGTCTCTGCATGGGCCCGCAACCTGTCCAACGGATGTCCGTCGTCTATGCTGCGGGAACACCGTGCCCCAGACCGCCGAGCGTCCCGTCCAGTCACCTCGCCGCCCCCGGTTCGTCGGCGAGCTGGACACGCTCATCCGCGCCCGGTACCCGCTGGTCTACCTCGTCTCCTCCGAGGAGGCGCGGGTCGACGAGCTGCTCCGCGGCATCGCCACCGGCCACGGCAAGTCACTCATCGGATGGTCGGCCGTCCGCGGGCTCCACCGCCTCGACGAGACCCGGGGCGTCGCGCTCCCCGACCAGACCGAGGAGCCATTCGCCGCGCTCCAGGCCCTCCGCGGGCTTCAAGAGCCAGCGCTGGTCGTCCTCAAGGACCTCCACGCCTGGCTCGATGACCGCCGCCTCGTCCGTTCGCTTCGCGAGCTCGGCCAGTCGCTGAAGAGCAGCTACACCACCGTCATCGTCCTCGCCCCGGTGCTCCAGCTCCCCATCGAGCTGGAGAAGGAGATCGCGGTCCTCGACGTCCCCCTGCCCACCTTCACCGAGCTGGCCGACCTGCTCCGGGACATCGTGGGCGTGCTCCGCAAGGCCGGCCGCGTCGCCGTGGACCTCAAGCGCGAGGAGGGCGAGCAGCTGATCAAGGCGGCCCTGGGACTCACCTTGCAGGAGGCCGAGAACGCCTTCGCCAAGGCCATCGCCGACGACGACCGGCTCGACGCCAGCGACATCCAGCGGGTGATGGACGAGAAGCGGCAGGTCATCCGCAAGAGCGGGCTCCTCGAGTACTACCCGGTGGACCAGTCACTGGCCGCGGTGGGCGGGCTACAGAGCCTCAAGGACTGGCTGCACCGCCGCGCCCGCGCCTTCACCGCCGAGGCCCACGCCTTCGGGCTTCCCGAGCCGAAGGGCCTCCTCCTCCTCGGCGTCCAGGGCTGCGGGAAGAGCCTCACCGCCAAGGCCATCGCCTCCCAGTGGGCGCTCCCGCTGCTCCGGCTGGACATGGGCCGGGTGTTCAGCGGCCTGGTGGGCTCGAGCGAGGAGAACCTCCGCCGCGCCATCCGGGTCGCGGAGAGCGCCGCGCCGGCGGTGTTGTGGCTGGACGAGATCGACAAGGCGCTCTCCGGCTCGGGGTCGTCGAACGTCAGCGACGGAGGCACCACCGCCCGGGTGCTGGGCACCTTCCTCACCTGGCTCCAGGAGAAGACCGCGCCGGTCTTCGTCGTCGCCACCGCCAACCGCGTCGAGGGGCTGCCGCCGGAGCTGCTCCGCAAGGGACGCTTCGACGAGATCTTCTTCATCGACCTGCCCGACGCCACCGAGCGGCAGGAGATCCTCCGCATCCACCTCGCGCGACGCGGCCGCGCCCCCGAGTCATTCGACCTCGCCGGGCTCGCGGCCCACGCCGAGCAGTTCAGCGGCGCCGAGCTGGAGCAGGCGGTGGTCGAGGGCCTTCACGCTGCGTTTCACGCCCGCACCCAGCTGGGCGACGTCCACCTCGCCCAGGCCATCTCCGAGACCGTCCCGCTGGCAGTCACCTTGCGCGAGGAGATCTCGCGGATCCGCGACTGGGCCCGTGACCGGACCCGACCCGCCTCCCGCGCGGTGGCCCGGTGAAGTTCCTCACCCGGTTCCAGCGCCTCGAGCGCTCACGCGCCCGGGACGGCGCGCCCCGCCCCTCCACCGGAGACCGCTTCCAGGCCATCGAGCCGACCGCGCCGCTGCCCGACGTCCAGCCGGCAGGGCTGGAGCGATTCGCCCCACCGGTCGAGGCCCCGCTCGAGCTTCGGCCCCGCTCGGACGCGCAGCCCTTCGTCCGTTGCCCGGTCTGCAAGGTGGACTCCCCGCTCGGTTCCCGGCGCTGCCCGTGCGGAGCCGCGCTGGACACGCTGGAGGCGGTGGCGTTCAACACCGCGCTCTGGGACGCGCACCGTGCGGAGCTCGCCGGGCACGAGGCGGAGCGGAAGCGCACGCGAGAAGAGGAGCTCGAGGCAGCGCGGAAGCTCCAGCAGCAGCAGCGGGCCCTCGGCGAGGCCCTCGCCCGGGAGGTCGCCGCCCGCGAGGGAATTGCCTGGTCAGGGGTCCCGTCCAGGTTCGCCGGGGCGCTCCTCCTCCTGGGCCTCCTCGCCGTGGTGCTGCTCCCGCGCGGACCGTTCGCCCGCGGCCTCTTCGCCTTCTTCCTCGGGGCGGTCTGCGTCCGGGCGGTGGTGGCCTGGGCTCGCTCTCGTTCCGTCAGTGACCCGGGGGACCAGACCACCGTCGACCGCTGAGCAGGCATGGCCCCCCGCCCTCCTGCCGTTCCGGCGGGCAAGTTACAACCGCGGAATGCTTGGCTTCCTGAGGCGCCGATCGGCGCGCGACGAGGAGAAGGAGGGCACCACCTGCCAGTGGTGCCGGACCATCATTCCCGCGACGACGAGCGAGGAGCTGTTCCTCGCCGGAGCCGTGCTCGATCCCGTCGCCGGATGGTTCTGCTCGACCCCGTGCGCGCAGCAGTACAGGGTGCGCTTCCGGGTCCAACCTTCCCGCACGCCCTCCGGCGGCTCGCGGGCGCGCTAGACGCGCGTCAGTGCAGCGCTGCGGCGGTCGCGTCGGTCGGTGGGTTTCGCTCCGCCGCGGGCGGCTCCTCCGTGGGTGGCGTCTTGTGCAGCCGGCCCTCGATCCAGAGAGTGGTCACGGTGATCTGGATCACCGTCAGCAGCGGAGTCGCAACGATCAGCCCCAGAAGCCCGAACAGCGCCCCCATGATCGCCTGGAAGAACAGCAGCAGCGCGGGGTTCGCCTCCACCGCGCGCCGCATCACGTAAGGCTGCACCAGGTAGCCCTCGATGACGTGCACCCCGACGTAGACCCCCAGCGCCAGCAGGAAATGGTGCGGTGACTGCGAGAGCCCGATGAGGAGTCCCGGCACCGAGCTCGACACCGCGCCCACGTAGGGAACGAACGTCCCGAAGAAGGTCAACAGCCCGAGCAGCGCCCAGCCCTCGATCCCGGCGAAGAACAGGCCCACGGCCGTCACCGAGCCCATCAGGACCATCGCCACCGCCGTCCCCCCCACCCATCCGCGGAGCCCCCGCCCGAGCCGTGTCCAGAGCTCCTCGAAGGCAGGCTCGAAGCTGCGGGGGAGCATCGAGCGGATCCCCCGTTCGTAGAGCGACGGGCAGTAGACGAGGAAGGCCGCGAGGACGACCAGGAGGACGAAGGTGGAGATCAGCTCCACCAGATGGCCCGCCGCCATCGGGGTGAGCGTCGCCACCGTCTCCACCGCCCGCGGCACCTTCTCCTTCACCATCCCGGCCACGTCCTTGCCGTTGGTGAGCTGGCGCACGGTCTTGTCCCGCTGCGCCCGACGGAGCCACGCCTCCGCCTTCCGCGTCGCGTCTGGGAGGCCGTCCAGCAGCTGCTTGCCCTGTTCGACCACCACCGGCGCGGCGAGCGCCACCATTCCGCCCACCAAGCCAAGAGCAAGCAGCACGGTGAGCACCACCGCCAGCGCCCGGGGCATCACCCGGGAGAGCCAGGCCACCGGGAAGGAGAACATCGCGGCAAGGAGGATCGCCAGGAGGCCGAGCAGGAGGACGTTCTGGGCCTTCACCAGCCCGGACCAGATCGCCCAGACGGCCATCAGCGACAGCGCCAGCGCGAGCGGGCGTTTCCACAGCCGCAGGCCGCGGGTCATCGCTTCTCGGCGATCGGCTTGTCGAGCATGGTGCTGAGGTGCGCCTTGACGCGCCGGTCGGCAAGCGCCCTGTCGTCCGGAAGACAGGGCGGCGTGGCCCGCGGTCCCGCGAGCAGCACGGAGCGGGGAGCGGACCGCACAGCTACTGGTGCACGGGGAGGCCCGCCGCGCCCGGGTTGAACGCCAGCCCGCCGAAGGTGACCTGGGTCAAGGAGTTGAGCTGCACGGTGCCGTCCCCGCCCGACACCTGGACCAGGTTTCCGCTGGGGTTGGTCTGGTTGCCGGCCGAGACCACCCACAGGTTGCCCAGCTTGTCGACGGCCATCCCTCCCGGACAGGCGAAGTCTGGCAGTGCGAGCGCACTCTCCAGCGTCGGGCTGATCTGCTGGATGAAGTTCCCGCTGCAGCTGCTCACCCACACCTTGGGCGGGTTGCTCGCGTCCACGACCACGCCGTAGGCGTCGGCCACTGATGCGCCCACTCCGTTCTCGGCGGTGCCGCCACCGGCCGGGAAGCGGAAGACGTGGCCGTTCGCCCCGGCCTGCTTCTGGGTCACCCACAGCTTCCCGGTGTCCCCGCCGTCGAAGCTGATGCCCCAGGGACAGGTCACGCTGGTGATGATCGGGGAAGGCGTGGGGTTGGCGTTGCTGCGCGAGAAGGTCGAGACCGAGTTCCCGCTGCAGCTCGCCACGGCGATGGTGTCGCCCCGGATGGCGATGCCGGTGGCGTCATTCAGGGCGACGGTCCGCGCCGCGGTGCTGCCGTCGCTGGCCAGCGTGTCCGGGGTGAACATCCGCACCCCGTCGGAGAAGGTGGCCCAGAGGTTCCCGTCGGCGTCGAAGGCGACGGCGCGTGCCCCCCCGACGCTCAGCCCGTTCTCGCTCGCGCGGTCCACCAGCAGCTGGTTCTCGGTGTAGCTGCGGATTGCACCATCGGCCGGCAGCCAGAGCCGCCCCAGCCCACCGCGGAGGGCGAAGGTCACGGTGACGATCGTCTCCTGGTTGGGCCGCACCGGGACCTGGACCGAGCGAGCCGGGGTGCCCCCGTCGAACACCACCGTCCCGTCCCAGATCCCGTCCACGATGGTGCCCGGGACGGCGATGCCCGCGTCGGCGGTGATGAGGTAGGTGCCCGCGTCGATGATCTTGCTGTGAAGCTTCGTGGGGCCGCTGGCGACAAAGGTCACCGTGTTTCCCGCGGTGGGGTCGGTGATGGCCACCGAGCCGACCGCCCCTCCGGGGTCGATGCCCATGGCGATGCGGCCGTGCGTCGACGGCAACACTTGTATTGCGGCAGTGGCGGGCTGGGTCGTTCCTGCCACGGTGGCCGTGGCGGTGATGACCACGTTCCCGCCTCCGGTCCCGAGATCGAACGGGGCGAAGGTCACCGTCGACCCGCTGCTCGGGCCGAGCACCCCCGCGTCGCCGCTGAGCACGGCCCAGGCGACGCTCCCGGTCAGGTCGCCGTTCTGGGGCACGGCCTGGAGGGTGATCCGGTCCGCGCCCGTCTCCACGCTCACCGTCGCCGGGGAGATGGTGAGCTTCGGGCCGACGTTCTGGATGGGCCCCTCGTCGGTGCAGGCGATGGCGAGGGCAACGGGGGCAAGGAACACCACGAGCGGGATGCGCATTCGGTCTCTCGTTCGGGGGGAGACCCGACGACACCGCCTTTCGGCACCCGCGTCAACGTTTGGGCACGGGTGCGCCGCTTCCCACACGGAACCGGGCGCCGAACGCGGGCGCGAGCACCGACACCATGCCGGCGACGGCCCGTGGCCAACCGTGCGCGGCGACCAGGTGGGCGCGTCCGGCCTGTCCGAGCGAGGCAGCGAGCTCCGGTGTCTCGAGCAGCCGCTGGATGGCCATGGCCAGCGCCGCCGGCGACGCAGGCGGCACCAGGAGGCCGGTCACCCCGTCGCGCACCAGCTCCGGGATGGCACCGACCCGCGTCGCCACCACTGGCCGCCCGCGCGCCAGCGGTTCGGCAGCAGCGAGACAGAAGGCCTCCTCCCAGCGCGACGGCACGACGCACACGTCGGCGGCGGCGACGCACTCGGCGGCATCCGGGCGCGGTCCGGCGAGTCGAACCCGCGCACCCGTCCGGAGCCGTCCCCGCAGCGCCTCGAGCCGTGGCCGCTCCGGTCCGTCACCGAAGACGAGCACGTCCACGTCGCCGGGCAACGCGTCCGCCGCCTCGAGGAGATCGACGAACCCCTTCTCCTCCGTGAGGCGCCCCGCGGCGGCGACCAGTCGCCGTCCGGGCAACAGGCCGAGCCTCGCGCGCACCTCGCCCCGCGGCCGCAGCGCCTCGGGAATCGACACCGGATTCGGCACCAGGTGGATGCGGGAGGAAGGAACGCCGCCCGCGGTGCGCTGGCGGCCGGCGACGTACGCGCTCACTGCCACCACCGCATCCGCCGCCGCCCACGGCAGCCGCGTCGCGAGCCGCTTGGCCTGGCCGCCCACCCCCCGCCGCACCTGCCGGGCGCCGGAGCTGTGATCGTGCACCACCACCCGGCGCACCCCGGCAGCGTGCAGCAGGGCGTATGCCGGCGAGACCACGGGACGGTCGATGAGCCACACCGCGCGCACGTGCTCCCGCCGGACGAGGTCCACCGCGGCGCGGACCGACCGGGCCGTGGCGAGCGACAGTTCGAGGCCCACCGGCTCGGCCGCGCTCCCGACCAGCGCCTCGGGGCGGGTGTCGAGGACCGGGTAGGCGACGCGGGTGCGGATGCCGGCCGGGGCAAGCGCGTTGGCCACCTCGGCGAACATCCGGCCGATGAAGGTCCACGCGTACCCGGTGCTGGCCGGGAAGTTCGCGACGCAGAGGAGGCTGTCCACGGGTGCACCAACCTAGGGAGCACCCAGCGTCCGTGCCGGGGCACGGTCCGCCGGCTGACAGCCCGTGCTCCGGGGGCCTTGCCGCACGGCCCGGCCGACCTAGCTTGGCGCAGCGTGACGGGCGTGCTGACGGTCTGGTCGAGGGGCATGGCACAGCAGCATGGACGGAAGCAGGCCTGGGTCCGTCATCAGGCGACGTCCTGGCTGCACCGGCTCGGCCTCTACTCCGACCTCCGGATCTTCGATGCCAGCCGCGTGCTCCGCCTGGTGTTCGTCTGTGCCGGGAACGTGTGCCGGAGCCGGTACGCCGAGGCGCGCGCCAGGGCGCTGGGGTTCGAGTCCGGCTCGTTCGGGCTGAGCGCGGATGGGCGGTCGCCGCCAGATGCCGCGGCGGTACGCGCCGCCCGGCGCCGGGGGATCGAGCTGCTCCCGCGCGCCTCGCGCCAGGCGAAGGACGTCCGACCGACCGCGGGCGACCTCCTGGTGGCGATGGAGCCGCACCAGGCCCGGGCGCTGAAGCGGGCGCATCCGCGGGCCCAGGTCGCCCTGCTCGGCCTCTGGTGCCGCTCCCCGCGCCCGGTGCTCGCCGATCCCTACGGCCTCCCGGACGCGTACTTCGACACCTGCTTCGGCTGCATCGACGAGGCGGTGGAAGCGCTGATCCAGACCGTGGAGCTCGGGCGTGCGGAGGGTTGACCGCGAGGGCGTCCCGGTCCTCGTTCCCCAGGCGGGGTCACTCGGGTCGGTCGCGGTCATTCGATCGCTCGGGCGTGCGGGCTACCCCGTGCATGCCTGCGCCGAGTCCGCTGGCGCGCTCGGCCTCCACTCGCGCTTCGTGCGCAGCGCACGGGTCCAGCCGCCCCCTGCCTCGCCGGAGTTCGTCCCCTGGGTCCGCGATACGGTGCGGGCGCTCGGCATCGGCGCCATCGTGCCCTCCGAGTCCTTCCTCCTCGGGCTCCGTCCCGCGCTCGGCGAGTTCCGGCACCTCTTGCCGTTCTTCGACCCGTCGCTGCTCGAGCTGGCCTTCAGCAAGGCGGATCTCGGTCTCGGCCCTGGAGGGGGATCCGCGCCTTCCGCCGAGCCTGGTGGTCGAGGGCGAGGTGCCATCCCTGGAGCAGCTCGACCGCCTCGGTCGCCCACTGTGGCTGAAGGCCGACGGGGTACACGGGCGGGCCGGCGCGCCGAGCCGCGTGCTCCGGGTCGAGGGGGCGGCCGAGGCCCGCGCCGAGCTGGGACGCTGGCTGCCGCACTACCGGCGGGCGCTGGTGCAGGGCCACGCGCCGGGGGTGGGCGTGGGCGTGTTTCTCTTGATGGTGAACGGACATCCAAGGGCCCGCTTCGCGCATCGGCGGATCCACGAGGTGCCGCACACCGGCGGGGTGTCCTCCTTTCGCGAGAGCGTGCGGGTCCCCGACCTGGAGGCCCACGCGCTCTCCGTGCTGCGGCGGATCGGCTGGAACGGCGTGGCGATGCTCGAGTACCGCCGTGACCCGGCCACCGGTGATTTCCGGCTGCTGGAGCTGAACGCGCGCTTCTGGGGCTCGCTGCACCTGGCGCTGGCCGCCGGCGTCGACTTCCCGCGGCTGCTCATCGACTGCTGGCTCGGCGGCCGCGAGCCCGAGCCGAGCTGGCGCGCCGGTGTGCAGTGCCGGCAGACGGTGCCCGGAGAGCTGAGGCACGTGTGGAGCGTGCTCCGGGACGGCGCGGTGTCACGGCGGGCCAAGCTCCGAACCGTGGCGCGCTTCGCAACCCTCTCGCTCGACCCGCGCATCCACTCGGACCTCTGGTTCCCGGGAGACCGTCAGCTGGTGGTGCGCGAGGCCGTGCGCTGGGCGCACGAGAGCGGAGCCACGCTGGCCCGGCGGATGCGCCCCAGGCTCAAGCAGTCGCTGTACGCCGGCGTGCGGGCGGCGGGGCTCTTCCGGCTCTCGCGCCTGCTGACCCGCGACGCGCTGCGCATCGTCTGCTGGCACGGCACGTCGCTCGCCGAGGAGCACCGGGTCTTCCCGGGGCTGTTCCTCTCGCCCGACGACCTGGAGCGCCGGCTCCTCGCGCTGCACCGCTACCCTGTCTTGCCGCTCGAGGAGGCCCTCCGGCGGCTCCGTGCCGGCACCCTCCCTCCAGCCGCCGTCGCCCTGACCATCGACGATGGCTTCTTCGGGACGCTCCGCCACACCTGGCCCGCGCTGCAGCGGCACGGCTTCCCGGCGACGCTGTACGCCACCACCTACCACGTGCAGAGCGGCACGCCGGTGTTTCGCCTCCTGGTCCAGTGGGCCTTCCAGAAGAGCAGGCAGCCGGTGCTGGACGTCTCACGGCTCGGGCTGGGGATGGTGGGCGCGGTGCGGATGGTGCCGGGTGCGGAGCGCACCGAGGCGATGTGGCGGCTGATCCGCCACGCCGAGGAGCGGCTGTCCGAGCCGGAGCGGCAGGCGCTGGCCGACCGCATCGCCGCGGCCCTCGGCGTGGACCTCGGGCCGGTGCGGGAGGGGCGCTGGCTGTCGCTGGCCAGCACCGAGGAGCTACGGGCCGCGGCGCACGAGGGGCTGGACGTGCAGCTGCACAGCCACCGCCACCGATTCCCCGCGGCACGCGAGCTGGCGCTCCGCGAGCTGCGCGACAACCGCGCGGTGCTGGCGCCGGTCACCGGGCGCCCGCTCCGCCACTTCTGCTACCCCAGCGGGTACTTCCGCCCCTCGCACCTGCCCTGGCTGGAGGAGGCCCAGGTGGAGAGCGCGACGACGTGCGATCCGGGAATGAACCGGCGCGGGGACTCGCCGCTCACGCTCCGGCGGTTTCTGGACAGCACGGAGACGTCGCAGATCGAGTTCGAGGCAGAGCTCGCCGGGTTCTCCGAGCTGCTCCGGCAGGCCCGCGCCCTGGTGCAACGGGCCAGGGGCCGCGCCATCCGGCCGGAGGTCCCCGCTCCGCCGGGCTCGGAGCTCCCTGCCGGAACCGAGCCGGACCCACGGGCCGCGGCACACGCGGTCGCCTGAGGTCGTCACCCCGGGGAGACGATGCCGCCGGTCACGGGGGAGCCTGACAGCGGAAACCGGGCCGGTCGATCGGTCCTCGCTTGCCCTCGCGGCCGATCCCGGCGTCGCTCGTCGGTCACGAGGCTCGAGCCTCGCTCCCTCCTCGCTCCTAGGCCTCGACCGCGACTTCGGCGCGATCATCCGGCCGACCAGCCCGGTCTCCGCTGTGTGCCTCGGAGCGGATCCGTGCCAGCAGCACGGTCGACAGCCCGCCCATCGCCAGGCAGGAGATCCAGAGCGTCGGCGCGCCCGCGGCTCCGAGGACGCTCAGCCCCGCCCACGGCCCGAGGGTGAACCCGATGCCGAAGGTCATCGAGTAGAAGCCCATGTACTCGCCGCGCCGGGACGGCGGCGCGAGCTCCGAGACGTACGCTGCCGTGGCGGGGAAGAGGATCATCTCCCCGAACGTCCAGATCACCACCGTGGCCACGATGCCCAGGTAGCCGGTCAGAAACGCCAGGGCGCCAAAGCCCACCGTGCACAGCAGAGAGCCCACCGAGAGCGAGCGCGCCGGGCTCCAGTGCGCGCTCATCGCGTTCAGCCGCACCTCGAGGAAGACGATGAGCAAGGTGTTCACGGTGAACAGCAGTCCGAAGCTCCCGGTGGAGAACCCGAGCTGCTCCACCATCCACACCGGCAACGCCCCGTCGTGCTGGAAGAAGACCAGCAGGACCGGCAGGAGCCAGAGGATCACGTAGCGCAGCCGGCGGTCCGCGATGGCCCCCAGCGACCTCGGCGCCCCGGGGTGGGCCTCGAGCGAGTGCACCCGGAGCGGGAACAGGAGCAGCACCGCCGCGGCGGCGATCGACGTCGCCCCGTCGACCCAGAAGAGCATCTGGAACGAGTGCGCGGCGAGGAAGCCCCCGAGCGCCGGGCCCACGCTCATTCCCAGGTTGATGGCCAGCCGGTTGAGCGCATAGGCCTGCCGTCGTTGACCCGCGGGGGCCAGATCGCTCACCAGGGCGAGGGTGGCCGGGCGCATCGCCTCGGACACCGCCGAGAGCACCAGCATCCCCGCCAGCACCTGGGGCAGCGTCCGGAGGAGTGGCAAGGCCCAGAACCCGAGGCCCCCGAGGAGCAGCGACACGGTGAGGATGCGCTGGGAGCCGATCCGGTCCGCGAGCCGCCCCGCGAAGGGGGAGGTGAGGAGCGAGACGATGCCGTACACCGCGAGCGCCAGCCCCGCGTCGGCGGCGGAGAACCGGAGGTTCCGGGTGAAGTGGAGCGCCAGGAACGGGATGACCATCGTCCCGGCGCGGTTCACCAGGGTGGCCAGGGCGAGCAGCCAGCTGTCACGGGGAAGACCCGCCAGGTCCGACCAGGGATTGAGCGCACGCCAGGTCATGGAAGAAGCCGACGAAAGGAGCGGGGGTAACGTCCGCCACCAGCGATGTCGAGCGCCGCTCGCTGTATTCCCCCCAGAGGCCCGCCGGTGTTTCACCCCCCGGGGTGGATGACCGCCCTGCTGCTCGCGGCAGCGACGGGGTGCCACGAGGCGCCGGCCCCGCCTCCACCCTCGGCGCGTCCGCCGCCCCCCCTCACCCCTGCGCAGGTCCGTGCCGCGTTCCCCGAGGGCGTGGGCGAGCCGGGCGGCTGGGCGAAGGACGTCCTCGCCGCCTTCGCCGACGCGGGGCTGGTCCCGGACGCCGCCCGCGTCTGCGCGGTGGTGGCAGTGCTGCAGCAGGAGTCCGGGTTCCAGGCCGACCCGCCGGTCGCCAACCTGGGCGTCCTGGTCCGAGGCCGGCTCAACGAGGAGGCGGAGCGGTTCGGACCCCTGGGACCCGCAGCGATGGAGCGGCTCCTGGCCGACCGCGCCCCGGGCGACAAGCGGACCTTCGAGCAGCGCATCCGGCGGCTGCGGACCGAGCGCGAGCTCGACGTCCTGTTCCGCGACATGCTCGAGGCCGAGCGCCGCGAGCACCCGGCGATGCTCGCCACCGCCAACCTGCTCGACACCTTGTTCCGCGGCCGCCGGCTCGAGGACCTGAACCCGGTCACCACCGCCGGGTCGATGCAGGTGAGCGTCCGCTGGGCGGTGGACTACGCCCGGAGCCGTGGCTGGCCCGACGACGAGCAGACGGTGCGGGACGCCCTCTACACCCGGGCCGGTGGCCTCCGGTTCGGCGTGCCCCGCCTCTGGGGGTACCCGCTGACGGACGCGGACGTGCTGTACCGGTTCGCCGACTACAACGCCGGCCAGTACGCCTCGCGGAACGCCGCGGTGCAGCGTGCCCTGGCCCAGCTCACCGACCTCCCCCTCGCTGCCGACGGCGACCTCCTGGTCTACGGGCCCGACGGACGCCCCACCGGCGAGGACAGCGAGACGCTCCGGGTGTTCCGGGTCTTCCGCGAGCGCTTCGTCCCCACGCTCCCCGAGGCGCGGCTCCGGCAGGACCTCGAGAAGGGCAAGGCGCAGGGGTTCGAGGAGACCCCCAGCTACCTCGCGCTCAGGCGCATCCACCGGGAACGGCTCGGGAGCCCCCTTCCTGGCGCGACCGTCCCCGAGCTGCAGCTGAAGAGCCCCAAGCTGCGGCGTGGCTACAGCACGGGGGCCTATGCCCGGAACGTGCTCCGCCACCACCGGGCGTGCCTGTCCAGACTGCACCCTCCGGAGTGAGGCGGACGGGCCGCGCCCCTTGCCGCCGGGGCCCCCGGGCACTCCGACACAGGACGGGCACCCGGAGTTCACCGGCCCGTGCGCGCCCCGTCGAGCGCTTCCGGTACCCACCAGCATCCCTCCCCGCCTGGGGTTCAGACGACGAGAGGCTTGGCTGATGGCCGTCGCGAAGGAAGACTGGTCGAGGCCGGCGTTCGAGCCAGGCGGCGGGGACGCTTCGCTCTTCTACCTGGTCTTCGGAGAGCTCGGGCTGGTGCGGCTCCCGCCCACGCCCTCGGGCCTGTCGCTCACCGTCCACCCGCAGGGCGAGGCGCGGCTGTGGGTCGAGCCCCTGGTGGCGGCCACTGACGCCGGAGAGGACGGGCAGCCGGCGCTCGCTGATCTGGTGCGCGGCGCACCCGACTTCGCGGTGCTCCGGGGACAGCGGGCCGATCCGCCCGACCTTGCTCACCTGCGCGATGCCGAGTCGGTGCTCGCGGTGCTCCTCGAGGCCGGGGGAGCGGCGGTGCTCGACGTCGAGGCGCAGCGCTGGTGGACGCCGGCCGGCTTCCGCGGCGAGGTCCTCACCGGGGTACGTCCATCGGTGCGGGCGCACGTGTCGGTCCGGGCGCGGAAGGGGCTGGTGGAGACGCGTGGGCTGCGGAAGTTCGGTCGGCCCGACCTCCGTGTCCATCGGGTGCCGGCCGAGGCCGAGTCCGAGGCGGTGGGACTGTGCTGGAGCCTGGTCGAGCGGCTCGCCCGCGGTGCCCGGCCCGGTCCGAGCTTCTCCGCCGGTGGGCTGCGGCTCCGTCCCTCCGGTGAGCCGGGCCATCCGGCCCTCGAGGGAGAGTGGCCCGAGCCGCCGCTTCCGCGTGCCAGCAGCGCCTGAGCGGATGGGCGGGAACTACGGAACCGAGGTCAGCGTCCCACCCGCCACGTCGAACTTCACCGTGGTGACCTTGGCCAGCAGCCCGGAGAGGTTGCTCGAGTAGTCCACCGTCACCTCGCCCTGCGGGATGAGGGTGAAGGTGGCGCGCGCCTTGGTGGCGTCGATGGCCAGGGTCAGGTAGCCGTGTGCGGAGGTGTTCACGTACTGGCTCGCCCCGCCGGAGCTCGCCTGAAAGAGCTGGGGCAGCAGATTGACCAGTGCGTTGTACACCGCGCCTCCGGGCTGGAACGCGGGGTCGGAGCTGAACGTGGTCACTGCCTCGCCGACCTGCTGGCCGATGGTCTGGGAGCTGATGGCGGGGGAAGTGAGCAGGGCGATCTTCCCCCCGGTCGGCTTCTCGTTCCCGGCAAACGAGCCATGGATGTCACCGGAGAGACCGATGAGGTTGCTCACACCCGACAGCTGGGCGAAGAGCTCGGCCCGCTTGTTGGGGAAGCCGTCCCACTGGTCCACGTCGAAGTAGAAGTTTCGGGCGTACTGCGCCGGGACACCCGTGGCGCCGGTGAGGTTCAGCTGCATGGAGATGAGCGAGACGCTGCTCACCAGCACCTTGTGGGTCGCGGTGGACTGGGTGAGCCGGGTCAGGACGAAGCTCTCCTGCTCGTTTCCGAAGGCGTTCTCGCTGGCCTTCGCCGTCTGCGCGTAGAGCAGCGCGGTGTAGAGGTCGTAGGCGTCCTTGACCGCCACGTAGCGGGATCCGAAGGCGGTGAAGAAGGACTGCTTGCCCACCAGCGCGTAGAACAGCCCCCGCTCGAGCCCGGTGGGCGGAATGGGTGACTGGCTTGCCGCCGCGAGCAGCTGATTGACCACCAGCAGCCCGAGCTTTCCCTGCACCACCCGCTGGGCGTAGGCGGCGGCGTCGGTCTGCGAGAGCCCCGCCTGTACGGCTCCGGCCGTGGTGACCGCGACGAGCGTGCCTTTGAGCTGCGCCTGCGAGGGCGGGTCCACGTCGATGTACTCGGCGACGCCCACCGGGAAGCTGGCGTCGAAGATCGGTTGCGTGAGCACCTGGATGAGGGTGGCCTGGTCCGCCACCACCGTTCCGGGGAACGCGTCCTCGGGGACCGGGTGGTCCGGGCGGAAGCTGCGGTAGTCGGTCATCACCAGCTCGAGGTGCTTGCCGAACACGAAGCTCCGCCAGAGCTTCTGGTTCGGGTAGAGCTCGGCCCGCTCCGTGGTCACCACGTCGGTCTGCGGATCGGTGCCCGGGTTGCCCTCGTCCACCGGCAGGTACTCGAAGAAGGCCTGCTCGGCGTTCCGGCGCCGCTCGTCGTCCTTCTCGTCCCTCCGACCGTCGAAGTAGGTGGCCACCGAGGCCCAGCAGTCGTCGGAGTACTCGTGGTCGTCCCAGGTGACGATCACCGGCCAGCGGGCGTGGACCTGCTGCAGCAAGGGGTCGCTCCGGTAGAGGCGGTAGAGGTCGCGGTAGTTGCCCACGCTCTTCGCCGCCAGGTCCCCGCCCCCGAGGTCGATCGCCTCCGAAGGAGCAGTGAATGCCACCGTGCGGGCGGCGATCGGCGTGCCGGTGGGGGCGGTGGTCTCGTAGATGTAGTCCCCGATGGCGACGAAGAAGTCGAGGTCCTCCGGGGCCGCGGTGAGCAGGTGCTGGTAGCTGTTCCAGTAGCGGCCCCCGTAGTCCTGGCAGTTGGCGACCGCGAAGCGGACCTGCACGTCGGACGAGGCCTCGGGAGCGGTTCGGGTACGACCGGCGGTCGAACGGTACCGGGTGCCGCTCACCGCGTAGCTGAAGCGGTAGTAGTAGGTCGTCGCCGCGGTCAGTCCCTTCACCCGCACCTTGATGCAGCCGTCGTGCGCGGCGGTGGCGGTGAGCCCGTCCTTCTGGACCACCAGTCGGCTGAAGGCGCTGTCCAGCGCGACCTCGAGACGGAGCGCGAGGTCCCCGGTGCTTCCGGGGTTCAGCGCCCGGGTCCAGAGGATGACCGTCGCCTGGCGAGGATCTCCCGAGGCCACGCCCTGGGGGAACCGCCGGGCGGTCTCGTCAGCGCCGCCGGTCGTCTCTCCCTCGTCCCCGCAGCCGGTGAAGGCCGAGGCAGCGCCGAGCACCACGATGCTGCGAAGGATCGTCCTGCGGTCGAAAGTGCTGGCCATGGGTCCCCCCTGCCGGTGAAAAGGGCCAGCATCGTGCCTCCTGTTGACCGGCCTGTCAGCTCCCACGGCGGTGCTGCAGCTGGGTTGTGGTGTAGACTCCCGGCCCTTCATGTCGAGCAGCGAGAGCGCCCCGCAGGCGTTCCGACCGGTGCCCCGCACCGGCGTCATCTTCGTCACCACCGAGGCCCAGAAGCGCGGCTTCGACCCGGCGAACCCGGATTGGTGCAACCTCGGCCAGGGCCAGCCGGAGACGGGCGAGCTACCGGGTGCGCCGGCGCGGATTCACACCGTCGCGGTGGACCCGGCGGACCAGGAGTACGCGCCGGTCGCCGGCCTGTGGGAGCTCCGGGAGGCCATCGCCGCGCACTACAACCGCACCTACCGACGGGGGCTCCCCTCGCAGTACTCGGCGGAGAACGTGAGCGTGTCGGGCGGCGGGCGAACCTCGCTGACCCGCGCCGCGGCGAGCCTGGGGCTGATCAACCTGGGGCACTTCCTGCCGGACTACACCGCCTACGAGGAGCTGCTCGACGTCTTCAAGGCATTCACCGCGATCCCCATCCTCCTCGACCCGGAGCGGGGCTACGCCTTCGGGCCCGACGCGCTGAAGAAGGAGATTCTCGGCCTGGGCCTCTCGGCGGTGCTGCTCTCCAATCCCTCCAACCCCACCGGCAAGGTGGTGCAGGGCGCGGAGATGGAGGCCTGGGTCGAGCTGGCGCGCGGGCTGGACTGCGCGCTGCTGATCGACGAGTTCTACTCGCACTACGTCTGGAGCACCGACCCGCGGGCGCCGGCCCCGGTGAGCGCCGCGGCGCACGTGCGGGACGTGAACCGGGACCCGGTCATCCTCTTCGACGGGCTCACCAAGAACTGGCGCTACCCGGGGTGGCGGGTCACGTGGACGGTGGGGCCGCGTCCGGTGATCGACGCGGTGAGCAGCGCCGGCTCGTTCCTCGACGGTGGGGGGAGCAAGCCGCTGCAGCGGGCGGCGCTGCCGCTCTTCGAGCCGGGCCTGGTGCGGCGCGAGCTGCAGGCGATCCACGACGCGTTTCGGCCCAAGCGCGATCGGCTGCTGCAGGGGTTGCAGGCGCTCGGCATCCGGGTGGACCGTGCGCCGGAAGGGACGTTCTACGTCTGGGGCGATCTCGCAGGGCTGCCGGCGCCGCTCAACGACGGGATGGGGCTGTTCCGCGCGGCACTGGAGCAGCGGGTCATCACCGTGCCCGGCGAGTTCTTCGACATCAATCCCGGGAAGCGCCGGCGCGGGCGGGTCTCCCGGTTCCGTGGGCACGCGCGCTTTTCATTTGGTCCGTCGATGGAGGTCGTCGAGCGGGCCCTGGAGCGGCTGGGAAACGTGGTCCGGGCGCGGGCCGCCTGACCCCCGTGCGGCGTTGACAGCGGCTTCCCGAGGGTGGGATGCCACGGGGCATGCGCGAGAACGAGATGCCGGTCACGGTGTCGCTCACGCGTGCCGATGGCACCGTCGAGCAGGTGCAGGTCGGAACCGCCGTGCGCCGCGGGGACGGGTTCAGCGTGCGTCTGGCCGAGCTCACCATCGGGGGCGAGGGCGCCGCCCGTGCCGCTCCGTCGCGGCGTGCGGCCTCCGGGGCTCCAGGCGAGCCGCCGGCGGTCTTCCCTCCGTACGGGCGCAGTCGGGGCATGCCCATCCGCGGAGCGAGCGCGCAGGACCTCGAATTCTACGCCACCGGGGCGCGCCGCACCCTGGCGGACCCGGGCAAGGCCCGCTTCCACGACAAGGAGCGGGCGCTGCTGGCAGCCATCGAGGCCGAGCAAGCGCGCCAGGGTGCTGGCGGCGGAGCCGAGGAGGAGCCACCTTCTCCGGAAGAGGAGCAGTTCTGAGCCTCGCCTCACCCTGGACGTTCACGTGTTCGACCTCGCACCGTTCCTGCGGCTCGACGGCTGGATCAGCCTGCTGACCCTCACCGCCCTGGAGGTGGTGCTGGGCATCGACAACCTGGTCTTCCTCTCGATCATGACCGGGAAGCTCCCCGCGGAGCGTCAACCGCTGGCGCGCCGGCTGGGGCTCGGCCTGGCGCTGGTGATGCGGGTCCTGCTGCTGCTCGCGATGTCGTGGCTGGTGACGCTGGAGAGAAATCTCTTCACCGTGTTCGGAGAGGGGTTCAGCGGGCGCGATCTGATCCTCATCGGCGGCGGGCTGTTCCTGGTGGGGAAGGCGACGCACGAGATCTTCGACCGGATGGAGGTCGACCATTCGTCCGAGGCGCGCCGGAAGCCACACGCCTCGTTCGGGACGGTGGTGACGCAGATCGTGCTCCTGGACCTGGTGTTCTCCATCGACTCGGTCATCACCGCGGTGGGGATGGCCCGGTCGCTGTCGATCATGGTGGCGGCGGTGGTCATCGCGGTGCTGGTGATGCTCGTCTTCGCCGGACCGATCAGCGCCTTCGTCGAGCGCCACCCGAGTCTCAAGATCCTCGCCCTGTCGTTCCTGATCCTGATCGGCGTGGTGCTCGTCGCCGACGGGACGGGCCAGCACATCCCCAAGGGCTACGTGTACTTCGCGATGGCCTTCTCGCTCGGGGTGGAGCTGCTGAACCTCAAGCTCCGCGCGCGGCAGGCGGCACCGGTGAAGCTGCACGGCCCCTTCGAGGGCGAGCGCCCCGCCCCTGAGGCTTGAGCACCCCGACAGCTACTTGCCCGGAGGGGGTCTCGCCGCCAGCGCCGCCTTGCACTCCTCGCTCAATTCCGGCGCGTGCTCGTTCAGGCACACCGCGACCCGGCCCCTGCCAGGGGGGATCCAACACCACGGAGGCGCCCACCCGGGTGACGATTCTGCGAGGCCCCCGGGGAAGCTTCTTCAGTACGGGACGAACGGGGTCCGCTTCCGGTCCACCCACTTCCGCACGCTCGGGCGCGACCAGACCGCGTCCGCGAAGCGCTGCACCTTGTCCCCCAGCGGGTGACCGCTCCTTCCCAGGCGCTGCAGCATGAACGTCAGGTCTGCGTCGGCGAGGCTGAACCTCCCGAACAGCGACGTCGCCCCCGGCGCAACGAGCGCGTTAGCGACGGTGAGGAGCTTGGCCGCGGCCTGCTGCGCCTTCTCCGACAGCGGCTGGGTCGCCGGCTGGTAGAAGATGGTCTCCGCGGACCGCTCCTCGCGGATCGGCATCAGATCGCTGCGTACCCAGGCCATGACCTGCCGGGCGCGGGCACGCTGCTGGACATCCTCGGGGAGGAGCCGCGGCGATCCGGGAAACGCCTCCTCGAGGTACTCGGCGATGGCGCTCGACTCCGAGAGGTGGAAGTCGCGGTGGCGGAGCATCGGCACCCGCCCAGTCAGCGAGCGGCGGGCGTACTCCGGAGCGCGGAACTCCGCCCGGTGCATCGCCACCTCCTCCACGTCGTAGGCGAGCTTCTTCTCCTCCAGCGCCACGAAGGACGAGAAGGCGTAGGGACTGATCCAGAACGCATCCACCCACAGGGTCAGGTCGGCCATGGTCCGACCGTCGCACGTCCGGCGTCCCGCCGGCCATCACAGTTCAGGCGGCGACCCGCGAGGGGAACGGTCCGGGGGCGGGCGTGGCCGCAACCGCCGGCTCGCGCTCCACCTCCGGGGCGAGCAGCTCGTAGACCACCGGCGTCACCAGCCGGGTGAGGATGGTCGAGCTGAGCAGGCCGCCGATGATGACCCAGGCCAGCGGGGAGTAGAGCGACGAGTTCTCCAGCGCCAGCGGGAGGAGGCCGCCCAGGGCCGTGGCGGTGGTGAGGAGGATGGGGATGAAGCGCGTCTTCCCCGCCTCCTGGATCGCCTCGCGAAGCCCCATGCCCTTCGCCCGGAGCTGGTTGGTGAAGTCCACCAGGAGGATGGAGTTCTTCACCTCGATGCCGATCAGGGCGATGAAGCCGATCGCCGCGGTGAAGCTCAGGGTGTTGCCGGTGAGCCCGAGCGCCAGCACCCCGCCGATGATGCCCAGCGGGATCACCGAGGCGACGATCGCCGTGCTCTTGAAGGTCCGGAACTCGAGCACCAGCACCGCCAGCACTCCGAAGGCGGCGACGATGATCGCCGAGCCCAGCCCGCCGAAGCTCTCCTGCCGGCTCTCGTATTCGCCCGCGGGGACGATGCGGTAGCCCGGGGGGAGCTTCAGGCCCGCCACCTTGGCCAGCACCGCCCGGGTCACCTTGTCGGTGTTGTACCCGGGCTGCACGTCCGAGGTGAGGGTGATGCTCCGCTCCTTGTTGTAGTGGTTGATCGTGGTGGGCGAGCCCTCGAGCTCGAGACGCGAGAGCTGGCCCAGCGGCACCTGGCCCCCCAGCGCACTCGGGACGTAGACCCGGTCCAGCGCGTCGAGGCTCGGCCGCGCCTCGGCGCGGGGGAGCATCACGTTGATCTTGTACGCCTCGTCCACCTGCCCCTCGGCCCGGTAGCGACCCACCTCGATCCCCGCCAGCCCCATCCGGACGCTCCGGTCGAGGTCGACCAGGGCCACGCCCTGGAGCCCGGCCTTGTCCCGGTCGATGGACACCCGGAGGTCCGCCTTCCGCTCGGTGCTGGGGTTCCGGACGTAGGTCGTCCCCGGAACCTCCAGCAAGAGCTTCTCCACCTCGGCCGCCAGCGGCTCGAGGACCTCGAAGCGCTCCCCGATGACCCGCACCGCGACCGGGGCGTCGAGCGGGGGGCCGTTCTCGAACTCCTTGAGCTCGATCTTCGCCCCGGGGTACCGGGAGAACCGGCCGCGTAGCTCTGCGACGAGCCGGGCCATCTCCGCGGGGTGGAGGTCGGCGGTGGTGACGAAGACCTCGGCGATGTTCGACTTCTGGTTCTTCGGAGAGACGTTGTAATAATTGCGCGGGTTGCCCTCGCCCACGTTGGCCATCACCGCTCGCACCTCGCGCCGGGCGGCCAGCTGGTCCTCCACGAAACGCACCGCCTGATCCGTGGCCCCGAGGTTGCTCCCGTCGGGTGTCTCCACCATCACCATGAACTGCGGCAACCCAGCCTTGGGGAAGAGGCTGAAGCCGATCAGCGGGACCAGGGCCACGCTCCCGGCGAAGAGCGCCGTGGCGACTCCCACCGTGAGCCAGGGACGGGCCAGCGCCCGGTGCAGCACCCGCCGGTAGGACAGGTCCACCGCGCGGTTGAGCGTGCGGAGGAACCAGTTGCCCTCCGGGTGCTCCTCCCTGCGAAGCATCAGGCTGGCCAGGAAGGGGATGATGGTCAGCGAGACGAACAGCGAGGCCAGCACGGTGAACACCACCGCCATCAGCATGCTGCGGATGAAGAGCCCGGGCGCTCCGGGGAGGAAGAGCAGGGGGAGGAAGGCGAAGACCAGGGTCGCGGTGCAACCGAGCACCGAGACGCCGATCTGCCGGGTGGCCTCCACCGCGGCCTCGGTCCGCGAGTGCCCCTCGCGCAGGAAGCGGGTGATGTTCTCCACCACCACGATCGAGTCGTCGACCAGCAACCCGAGGGCGATGACGAAGCCCACGATGCTCAGCTGGTTGATGCTCAACCCAGCAGCGTGCAGCGCCGCCACCCCGATCGCCAGCGAGAGCGGGATGGAGATCATCACCACCAGCGCCGCCCGCCACCCCAGGGGCAGCAGGGTGAGCAGGACCAGCGCGATGGCCAGCCCGAAGTCGCGGACGAATCCGTCCAGCCGGTGGGCGACGTTACGCGCCTGATCGAACCCCACCTCCAGCTGCACCGACGGGGGGAGGTCGCGCCGGAAGTCGGCCAGCTGCTTCTCCAGCCCCTTCCGGGTCTGGAAGACGTTCTGCCCGTCCCGCTGGGCGACGGTGACGAACACCGCGCGCCGGCCGTCGAAGCGACCGAGGTGCGTGGCCTCCGAGTCCCGGAGCTCCACGTGCGCCACGTCGCGCAGCCGGACCAGCGCCTCGCCCCGCGCCGCCACCACCGTGTCCTCCACCTGGGCGATGGAGGCGTAGTCGCCGCTGGTCTTCACGTTGAACTTGCGCTTGCCCACGTCGACGCTTCCGGCGGGGATGTTGGCGTTGGTCGCCTGGATCGCGCCGACGACTTGCAGCGGGGCGATGCCCAGTGCCGCCAGCCGCTCGAGGTCCAGCGCCACCCGGACCTCCTGGACCGGGTACGCCCAGCGCGCGGCGTCCTTGGTGCCCGGGACCGTGTCCAGGCGCTTCTTCAGCCGGTCGGCCATTTGCTGGAGGCTCAGGTACGAGGCGGTGTCCGAGACCAGCGCCACCTGGAGGATGTTCACGTTGGAGGCGTTGAACTTCTTGACCTCGATGCTCTGGAGATCGGCGGGAAGGGTGGGGCGGAGGGCGTTCAGCTCGCGCAGCACGTCGTCGTACTTCCGGTCGGGATCGGTCCCGGCGTTGAACTCGATGTTCAGGACCGCCAGCCCGTCGCTCATCTCCGACCTGAGCGTCTTCACGTCGTCGAGCGCCTTGAGCTTGGCCTCGATGGGATCGACCACCAGCTTCTCGAGGTCGGTGGGCACCGCCCCCGGGTAGACCACGGCGATGGAGAAGTTGGGGTAGGGGAAGCTCGGGTCCTCGGCCTTGGGGATGCTGAGCAGGGACGACCCGCCGAGGGCGGCGAGCATCCCGAAGACCACCACCGTGAACTGCCAGCGACGGACGGAGAACGCGGCGAGGTTCATGGCTGGCCTCGCTGCACCCGCGCCACGGGCAGACCCGGCCGGAGATAGGGGGCGCCGTCGGTCACCACCTCGGTGACCTGGTCGAGCCCCTGGAGCACTGCGACGCGCGGTCCCTCGATGAAGCCGATGGTGACCGGCACCCTGCGGGCGCGGCTGTCGCCGGCAGAGACCGTGTACACCGCCGCGGTGCGCCCGCTGCCCTCGACCAGCGCCTCGACCGGCACGGCCCAGACCTCGGGCGGCGCCCCGGGGACGATCTCCACCTTGGCCACCAGGCCCGACAGGAGGCTCGCCCCGGCGGGGTTCACCGCCACCTCGACCTCGAAGGTCCCGGTCTGCGGTGATGCCCCGCCGGCGATCTCGGTCACCCGTGCGGAGAAGGTCCGGTCGGGGAAGGCGTCGAAGCGGACCGTCGCCGGGTCACCCAGTCGGACCTGGACCGCGTCCCGATCGCTGAGGCCCAGCTTCACCACCCAGCCGCGGGTCGCGCCGCGGACCAGCAGCACCGGGGTGCCCGCGCCGACCTGCTCGTGGGCCTCCACCAGCCGGCGCTGCACCTGTCCGTCGTCGGGGGCACGCAGCTCGGAGACCACCCGGGCATGGCGCGCCTGGCGGAGGGCGGCGCGCGCGACCTCGACCGAGGTCTCGGCGTCCTGGAGGCTGACCCGGGCGACGGCCCCGGCGGTCGCCAGCCCCGCGATGCGCGCCCGGTCCCGCTCGGCCTTCTCGTAGGAAGCGGTCGCCTGGACCAGCGCGGCGTCGGCGTCGAGGGTGTCGAGGGTGGCCAGCACCTGGCCGCGACGGACCGCCTGGCCTTCGCGGACCAGGATCCGGTCCACGGTGCCACTGCTCCGGAAGGCGAGCGCCATCTCCTGCTTGCCCCCGAGTCGCCCTGCCGCGCGGATCGGCCGGAGCACCTTCTCCCGCACCACCGGCGCGGTGCGCACGGCGATGGGTGCGGGGGCAGCAGGGGGAGGCGCCGGCCGGGCGCAGCCGACCAGGAGCGAGACGAGACCGAGGACCAGCAGCGCGACACGGCGGAAGGACATGGCCGACCTCCTGAATGTGGCTGGTGGTAACTCCATGATGTAGTCAGCGTCAACTTAAGTTGCTTGGACTCGCAAGAGCGCGAAACCAGGGTCTGCCTCACCCGGGCGAGGCGCACGCAAGGTCACCCGGTCGCGAGAACCGGTGTCTCAGCGGCGGTGATCGCCCGGAGCGGACGTTCCTCGGTCGGCCGAACCGGAGAACACCCGGAGCACCCGGAGCTCGAGCGAGTCGCGCGGACGCTCCACGACCACGGCATCCCCCGCGCGGCGTCCAAGGAGGGCCGCTCCGAGGGGCGAATCCACCCGCACCCATCCGCGTGCTGCGTCCGCCTCGTCCCCGCCGACCAGTCGGAGCTCGCGGCGCGCTCCGTCGGCGCCCTCCACCTCCAGGAATGCCCCGAGCACCGCCCGGCCATCGGCGCCCGCGTCCGCCGCCGCCGGAACGGCCCGCTCCAGCAGCGCATCGAGCGCGCGGCGGCGCTCCTCCGCCCCCGGGGCGTCCGAACCCTTCAGCGCCGAACGTTCACGCAGCAACCTGGCGTGCCCGTCCGCCGTGAGCGGACGCGGTCCCACCGGACCCCGGCGCACGGGCTCCGGTGACGGCAGGGAATCGTCCTCACGGGTGAACGCCTTGCTCATGGCACCGTGGGGAACGGTGGGCATCCTCCAGGGGCCGAGTCAACCGGGTTAGACTTCCGGGTGAGTCGTATGACGCTGGACCCCATCGCGCTGTCCGTTCCGGTCTTCTTCCTTCTCATCGGGCTCGAGCTGCTCGTCGCGCGCGCCCGTCGCCGGCGCGTCTACCGCTTCACCGACAGCTTCGCCGACCTGGGCTGCGGCGTGACCCAGCGGGTGGTCCTGCTGCTCTTCGAGGTTTCGCTGCTCGGCGTCTACGCGCTGGTGCATGCGCACGCGCGGCTCTGGACCTTCGCCCCGGGCAGCGTCTGGCCATGGCTCATCGCCATCGTCGGGGTGGACCTCGGCTACTACTGGTGGCACCGGCTGTCCCACGAGGTGAACCTCCTCTGGGCCGTGCACGTCGTCCACCATCAGAGCGAGGACTACAACCTCGCGGTGGCGCTCCGGCAGGCGGTGCTCTCGCCGGTGACCGTGCTGCCGTTCTATCTGCCGCTGGCGGTGCTCGGCGTCCCGCTGACTGTGTTCTACCTCGTCAACGCGCTGAGCACGCTGTACCAGTTCTGGATCCATACCGAGCTGGTGGAGCGGCTGGGATTCCTGGAGCAGGTGATCAACACCCCCTCGCTCCACCGGGTGCACCACGGCGTCAACCCGGAGTACCTCGATCGCAACTACGCCGCGACCTTCATCTGCTGGGATCAGCTGTTTGGAACCCTCCGCCGTGAGGAGGCCCCGGTGGTGTACGGCGTGAGCCATCCGCTGCGGAGCTTCGACCCCGTCTGGGCGCAGGTGCAGCCGCTGTGGGCGCTGGTGGAGGCGGTCCGGCAGGCGCCGACGGCTCGCGAGGCGATCCGGTTCCTGTTCGCCTCGCCGGCCTGGCACCCCGCGTGGCTGGGGCCAGTCCCGCCCCTTCGCGGCGTCGACCCGGAGGCCCTCCCCAAGTTCGACGTGCATCCTGGCCGCCGGCGCCTCGGCTACGTCGCGGCGCAGCTGGTGCCGGTCGTCGTGGTCGCCTTCGCGCTCCTCACCTGGCACCAGGCACTGTCCATCCCCGCGCTGGTGACCGCGGTGGCCTGGGTGCTGGTCTCGCTGGTGGCCGGGGCGGCGCTGCTCGAGGGGCGGCGCTGGGCGGTGGGGCTGGAGGTGGCGCGGATCGGCGTCCTCGCGGCTGCACTCGCGCTGGTGGCCTTCCTCCCCTCGCTCGGGCCAGTGCTGCTGGCGTCCCGCTGAGCAGCCCCCGGTCTGTTGCCCGAGCAACGATCCTCCGCGGGCAGCGGTCTCTCATTGACACGCCGGTCCGCCTCCGGAACTCTGCGTCCCCCCTTGCTGCACTCGTCACCCCGGGGAGGTGCGGACATGAGAAGCAGGCGGCAATTCCTGAAGGAGCTGGCAGGCGGAGCGGCGCTGCTCGGATCCGGTGCGCTGCTCCCCTCGCCGCTGGGCGCCGCAACATCTCCCGTCCCGGAGGGGCTTCCGGCCGGTCCGGCAGGGCTACCGGCGGGGACCCTCGAGACCTCGTTCCTGGAGGCGCTTCCCGGGAAGCGGCCCCTCATCAAGCGAACCTACCGGCCGCCGAACTTCGAGACGCCGCTGGAGGTCTTCGATCAGATCCTCACCCCCAACGATGCCTTCTTCGTCCGTTACCACCTCTCGCAGATCCCCCAGGTCTCGGCTACGGAGTGGAAGCTGCAGATCGGCGGCGACTCGGTGGAGAAGCCGTTCACCCTGGACCTCCCCTCGCTCCAGCGTGACTTCGAGCAGGTCGAGCTCGTGGCTGTCTGCCAGTGCTCGGGCAACCGCCGCGGCCTGTCCGAACCGCACGTGGCGGGCGTCGAATGGGGCATCGGGGCCATGGGCAACGCCCGCTGGAAGGGCGTTCGCCTCAAGGACGTGCTGGCCAAGGCGGGGGTGAAGAAGGAGGCCCTGGAGGTCGTGTCGAACGGCACCGACCACCCTGCGATCGAGGCCACCCCGGACTTCATGAAGTGCATCCCGATCTGGAAGGCGATGGACGAGAACACGCTGCTCGTCTGGCAGATGAATGGCGAGCCGCTGCCCCACTTCAACGGGGCGCCGGTCCGGATGATCGTCCCCGGGTGGACCTCCACCTACTGGATGAAGCACATCGTCTCGATCCAGGTGGTGTCCCAGCCGTTCAAGAACTTCTGGATGACGACCGCCTACCGGATCCCCAAGGGCAAGTTCCCGGTGGTGGACCGGTTCCTCTCCCAGGAGACGGACGTCAACACGCCGATCACCGACATCGTGGTGAACTCGTTGCTCACCAGTCCCCGCCAGGGGCAGCGCGTTCGCCCCGGACAGCCGGTCGAGGTGAAGGGGATCGCCTGGGACAACGGGAGCGGGATCCAGGGGGTAGAGATCTCCGCCGACGGCGGCAAGAGCTGGCAGAGCGCGACGCTCGACCAGGACATGGGCCGTTACTCGTTCCGCGGCTTCCACCACCGGCTCAAGGCCGGTGCCAAGGGCGAGGTGACGGTCATGGCCAAGGCCACCAACCGGATGGGGGCCTCGCAGGTCTCGGACCTGATCTTCAATCCCGCCGGGTACCACAACAACGTCATCTCCCGGGTCACGGTCCGGGTCGGATAGGGGCACGCCGATGAGCTCGCTGATCGTCCTTGCCCTCCTCGCCGCGGCGCCGGGCTACCCCGACGAGAACCGGGTCCAGCTGAAGGAAGGACCGGACCGGAACCTGGTTCTCGGTCGCTGCGCCGCCTGCCACAGCCAGGACTACATCCCGATGAACTCGCCGTTCCTGGACCGCAAGGGCTGGGAGGCCGAGGTCAACAAGATGGTGAAGGTGCTGGGCGCGCCGATGGAGCCTGGAGAGGTGGCGAAGATTGTCGATTACCTCTCCGCCAACTACGGGAAGAAGTAGCGCGCGCTGGCCGGGCCGGCGGCGCGGACTAGGCTCCGCCGCCCCATGGACCGGACGAGACTCGACGGCGCGCAGATCTTCTCCTGGCTCCTGGTGGGGCTGGCCCTGGTGCTGCTCTGGGCCATCCTCCGGCCGTTCTGGTCCGCGCTGTTGCTGGCGGCGGTACTGGCCGGCGTCTTCTCCGGACTGCAGCAGCGGCTGACGAGGAAAGTCGGAGGCCACGCGGGGCTCGCCGCAGGGCTGCTGACCCTGCTGGTGCTCCTGGCCATCGTGCTCCCGTTCGGCGGGATCGTGGGGGTGCTCACCAAGGAGATCATCCAGGTGATCGACTCGCTGCGCTCGAGCCTCCAGGAGAGCGGCGTCTCGGGCCTCGTGGAGCGGCTCCCCGGGCCATTGCGGTGGCTGGCCGAGCGCGCGCTGCAGGCGGCGGGCGGCGGCGAGGGGTGGGTGCGGATGGTGCAGGCGCAGAGCGGGAAGGCGGCCACCGCGGCCACCGCATTCCTTTCCGCGACCTCGCGGGCTCTGGTCGAGGCAGTGCTGATGCTCATCGCCTTCTACTTCCTGCTGCTCGACGGCCAGCGGCTGGTGGTCTGGCTCGAGCGCGCGGCGCCGCTCCCGCGCGGGCGCTTCCGCAGCTTCTTGAGCGAGTTCCGGGCCGTGTCCCGGGCGGTGGTCATCTCCACGGTCGGCACCGGGGCGGTACAGGCCGCGGCAGCGCTGGTGGGCTACCTCATCGCCCGGGTCCCCAACGCTCTCTTTTTCACCCTGGTGACGTTCTTCATGTCGTTCATTCCCTCGGTGGGCGCGGGAAGTGTGCCGGTGCTGGTCTCGGTGGTGCTCTTCGCCCAGGGCCGCATCGGATGGGGCATCTTCATGCTGCTCTGGGGCATCCTGGTGGTCGGGCTCATCGACAACGTGGTGAAGCCGCTGCTCATCAAGGGCGGGGTGGAGATGCACGGGGCGGTGGTGTTCTTCGCCCTGCTCGGTGGGCTGGCAGCGTTCGGAGCAGTGGGGCTGGTCGCCGGGCCGCTGGTGGTGGCCTTCTTCGTCGCCGTCACCCGCTCGGCGCGTTCGCCCGCCACCGCGAGCTGACCCGTCTCATCCCTGCGCCTCGAGGAAGGCACGCAGCTCGCTGGTGACCGCCTCCGGCGCGTCGATGGGCGACATGTGGCCGGCGCGGGGGATGCGCACCAGTCGCGCGCCGGTGATGCCGGCCGCCACCTCCGCGGCCCGGGCGGGCACCGCCGCCGTGTCCTCCTCGCCCACCATCACCAGCGTCGGGCAACGGATGCGGGGGAGCAGCGGCATGACGCCCTCGCGGCGGAGCACGCCCTCCACCGCGCGCGGCATCGCCACCCGGTCGAGCGACAGCAGATGCTCGCGCCATCGTCGCAGGTCCGCAGCGCAGGCCGGATCGCGGCGGGCGCTCTCGCCGTGCATGATCGCCATCACCCGGCCCACCACGGGCCGCACCCCGATCCAGCGCGCGACCCACTCCAGCCGGCGGTAGCGCGGCAGGTTCTCCGGAGGCTCCGGGCCGGCCGAAGTGTCGAGCAGCGCGAGCGACCGCACCAACTCGGGACGCCGCGCCGCCAGGCGCATTCCCACGAAGCCGCCCATCGACTGTCCCACGAAGTGCAGCGGGCCGATGCGCAGCGACTCGATGAGCGCCACCGCGTCGTCGGTCAAGGTGTCCATGTCGAGGCCGCTGGCCGGCGTCTCGCTCTGGCCCTGGCCGCGGTGGTCGTAGGCGATGCAGCGGAAGCGGGTGCGCAGCGCGGCGATCTGCGCGTCCCACATCCGCAGAGAATAGAGCAGGCCGTGGGAGAACAGCACCGCCGCACCGCCTCCACCCGAGTCCTCGACCGCGAGCTCGACACCATTGCAGCGGATGCGGGTCGCCATCGAGCGGTAGCCTAGTCCTCCGCCCAGCCCGGTGCCCTGGTGAATAGCGGCGCACGGCACGGCGTCTCGCCAGCAGGCAAGGGAAGGACGGAAAGCGACGATGGGCAGGATGCTCTTCATCGGATGCACGGTGCTCGCCTGGGGCTGCGTGGTCCGCGAGTACCGTGAGGCACCGCCGCCGCCCGTGGTCTACCGCGAGGCGCCGCCGCCGCCGGTGGCCTACCGTGAGCCGCTGCCCCCGCCGCCGCCCCAGGTGGTCGAGCAGGACCCCGGCTGGGAGGCCGTCTCCATCGAGCCTCCGGTCGAGCAGCCGGCGCCGGTGGCCATCCCCTGGGCACCTCCGCCGATGCTCTGGGATCCGCCGCCCGTGCGTCCGTGGTTCGACGCGGTGTGGGTCGGCGGGCACTGGACCTGGTGGAACGGTGAGTGGGTCTGGGCACGCGGGCACTGGGCCCGTCCGCCCAGGTACGGGTGGGTCTACTCCGAGCCCTACTACGAGTACCGCGGCGACGCGGTGGTCTTCGTCGGCGGGTTCTGGCGGCCGGTGGCGAGGGTCTTCGTCCCGCCGCCTCCGACGCTTTACGTCCCGCTCGTCCAGGTGAGGGTGGTGCACGTCGGCTACGCGCGGCCAATCGGCCCGCACGGCGTCTTCGTCCCGCCGCCGCCCGGCTCGCAGCCCGGGGTCATCGTCCCCGCGCCGGTGGGCACGCCGCCCGCGGTGGTGCTCAGCGCTCCGCCCGTCGTCCGGCCGGGAATGGTGGTCCGTCCGGTGTCGCGCGGCGGGGTCGTCGAGGTGGTCGCTCCCGCCGGCGTGACCCGCGAGGGGCGGCCGGTGACCGCACAGGCGCCAGTCGTCGCCCACGACGCGGCCTCGGTGCATCCGGTGGTCGTCGCCCCGCCGCCTCCGGTCCGGAGCGCCTGGGTCCCAGCGGGTGGTCCGCCAAACCGGGTGAGCCAGCCGTCGCCGGGCCCGGCTCCGTTCCCGAACCGGGAACCGCCCACGGTCGGGGGGACGCCGGTGAACACCCCGGTCCCGCCCCCGCCGAGCACCAGCACCGTCTCGGTGCGCCCACTTCCGCCCCCGTCGCCGGGGCAGCCGGTGGTGCAGCCCGTGCTCAAGCCCGGGACGATGGGCGGCGACCGGGGCGAGCCACGGCCGTGGTCGAACGGCGCCGATCGATCGGGCAACGAGGGGCCGGTGCTTCGCCCCGTTCCACGGACCGAGGGCACGCCGCGTCCACCGGTCCAGAGTGGGGCGCCGAGTGCACGCCCTGCGGCGCCTCCGGTCCAGAGCGCTGCGCCCGCGGCACGGCCGCCCAGCACTCAGGTCCCACCGCGCGTCGAGGCCGTGCGGACCCGCCCGCACCCTCCGGCGAAGGACGATCCCGAGGAGCGCAAGGGCCATCCGGACCCACACGAGCGCTGAGCGCGCGTCGCCTCGAGGCTCGCGCCCGGCGGACGGCGGTCGCAAGAAGTCCTGTAGACTCCGGCACCCGAGCCAGTGCCTCGCGCCCGACCCGCCTCCATCGTCCTCGCCGCCTCTCCCCTCCGCGAGCGCCTCCAGCGCCTGCTCGCCGAGCTGGACGCGCTTCGCGACGAGGTGGCCCAGCTCGAGCTGGAGTGCGAGACGCTCCGCGGGAAGCTGGCGGCCTTCGAGGTCCGGCACCGGGCCGAGCTCGCCGACCAGCAGCGCCTCTTCCACCGGATCGGCTCCGTGGTGCGTCAGCTCGAGCGCTGGGCAGAGATGCTCGAGGAGGCCCAGCCGCGCGAGCGCGCCGCCCGCGCCCGCCGGGTGGAGCGGCAGCGCACCCGCGAACTGCACCAGGAGTCGGCGGAGCCCGAGCCTGCGGATGAGGGCGCGGCCCCGGAGCCCTCGGCCCCGGCGGAGCTGAAGTCCCTCTACCGGCGGCTCGCGCGCCGCTTCCATCCGGACCTCGCCCGGAGCGAGGAGGAGCAGGTTCGTCACGCCGCACTGATGGCGCGGATCAACGCCCTGTACCGGGCAGGTGACCGAGCGGGGCTGGAGGCGCTCGCCGACCAGGCGCTCGGCTCGGAGCTGCCAGAGCCCGCGGTCTCGCTCGAGGAGGAGGTCCGGCTGCTGGAGGAGCGGCGGGCACGCTTCGAGTCGGCGCGGGATGGGCTGCAGCTCGAGCTCGCCTCGCTCCGCGGCTGCGCCACGGCCGAGCTCCTCCGTCGGTCGCGCGAGGCCGGTGGGAATGGACATGACTTCTTCGACGCGCTTCGCGCCGAGCTGGCCTCGCGGTGCGAGGTGGCGCTCGGCGACGTGCGCGACGCTGCGGGGGCGCTGGAGGATGCGGTGAGACGAGCAAACCGACGGTCGCTGGCCACCGAGGGGAGGAAGTCTCTGGACCGGGCCTTCGACCCACTCGGGCGCCAGCGGCTCGTTCGCCTGTCGCTCGAGGCCCTGGAGGGGGCCCGGGCCGCTCCGGAGAGCAGGGCAGCCGCGGAGCGGATCGTCGAGCTGGCCCGGACCTCCCCGGCGGCCGCGCGCCTGGTCCTGTTTGCCTACGCAAGCGAGCTGGTGCCGCATCCGCTGGACGGGCTTCGGACCTACGAGGACCTCGCGCTCCGGTTCGAGCAGCTGGAAACGCGCGAAGAGGAGCACCGGACGCTGGAGCGCGCGCTGGTGGAAGGGGCGGAGCTGGTCGAGTTCGGGATCCGCCGGGCTGGCGAGCGGCTGGTGCAGAGCGGGCTCCGGTTCCGGAGCGCGCTGCTGCGCGACGCGGTGCCGCTCGCGCTCCGCAAGCACGGGCTCCGTGTCGAGTTCCGGCGGGTGCTGGCCACCCTCGGCGAGCGCACCGGCTGCGCCGAGTGCCGGCAGGAGATCTTCGCCATCCCCCTCTACCGGCTCCGCGGACTGGACGACCTGCACGCCAGCGCCTGTCCTCGGTGCGGTCACCTGGTCCGGAGCTACTTTCTGCCCCGCGGCAAGGACGTCCAGTCGGTGCTCAACACCGCGTTCCTGGATCTGGAATTGCTCTCCGAGTGGAGCTTCCGGATGGGTTCGGCGTCGGTCTCGGTCCAGCTGCTCCCGGTGCAGGTCGAGCGCATGACGGTGGGCCAGCTCAAGCGGCGATTCTGGGCCGACGTGCTCGAGCGCCACGGGATCCCGGTCCCCGCGGACGCGGTGCGGCTCCAGCAGACGCGCCGGCCGGTCCAGGAGCGCCGCAAGCTGGCCGACCTCGAGCGGCAGGAGTTCGTGGTGGTCTTCGGAGAGAGGGCGGGCGTGTCGGTCGCGGACGCCCTGGAGACGGTGAAGCACCGGATCCGCACCCGGTTCCGGACCGAGCCGGTTGTCGCCGGGCGCTGAGCGACGCTCGGGGAGTCAGGCGGGCGACCCTCCCGGGCCAGGCCCTCCCGCTCACCAGTGGTCCGGTCCCCGGCGCTCCGCCTTCCGCCGCCCGAGCCGCTTCTTGGCCTCGAGCCGACGCTCCTTCGCCCCCCGGGACGGTCGGGTGGGCCGTCTCGGCTTGTTCACCCGGGTGAGGCCGACCAGGGCGGCACGCAGCCGCTCGAGCGCGGCGCCGCGGTTCCGGGCCTGGCTGCGGCGCTCGGTCGCGGTGACGGTCACTCCCGTCGGCGGGTGGACCAGGCGGACGGCGGAGGCGGTCTTGTTGCGATGCTGGCCGCCGGGACCGCTGCCGACGAAGGTGGAGACCTCGCAGGTGCCGAGCAGGGCTGCGTCGTCCAGCGCGAGCGCCGCCCGTGCTGCCGCGCGACGTGCATCCTGAGGGTGAGGCTCCATGCCGGCCTTCGGTGTACCAGGAACTCGCCTGCCTGCTCCGGAACGACGAGGAGAGGCGGCCAGGGGGTGCAGAGGGCCTGTCGTCCTGTTAGCACCGGCCGCTCCCCCATGCATCGGATCCACCTCGAGGGTGCCCGCACCCACAACCTCGCGGGCGTCAGCGTCGAGCTGCTGGCCGGAGAGCTCACCGCCGTCACCGGTGTGTCCGGCAGCGGCAAGAGCAGCCTCGCGGTGGATACCCTGTACGCCGAAGGACAGCGGCGCTTCGTCGAGAGCTTCAGCCCCTACGCCCGTCAGTTCCTGGAGCGGCTCGAGCGGCCACCCATGGACCGGCTCGAGCCGGTGGCCGCCGGCATCGCCGTCGACCGCCGCACCAGCGTGAAGAGCTCACGCTCCACCGTCGCCACCCTGGCCGACCTCGAGGCCTACTTCTCGGCGCTCTTCACCCGCGAGGCGCTTCCACTGTGCCCCGACCACCGGGTGGAGGCCGTTCGCCGCGACCCGGACTCCGCCGCCGAGGCGCTGGTGAAGGAGCACGCCGGGGCTCCGGTGATCCTGACCTTCCCGGTCCGGGTGCCCGACACCGAGACGTTCATCGGCGTGCGGGCGCGGCTCCTCGGGGATGGGTTCCGACGGCTGCTCCTCGCTGGCGAGGTGCGCCCGCTGGAGGAGCTTCGCCCGGCGGAGGCGATGGGCGCCGCGGGCCAGGCGGACGTGGTCGTCGATCGGCTCACCCTGTCGAGGAGCACCCGGGGGCGTCTCGCCGCCTCGCTCGAGCAGGCGTGGGCCGAGGGGCACGGCGAGGCGCATCTCTGGAGCGCCGCGCAGCGGCGCGCGGTGAGGCAGGGACTGGTCTGCCCGGTCTGCGCGCGCGGCTTCGAGCCGGCCCGTCCCGGCCTGTTCAGCTACCAGTCCCCGGTGGGGGCCTGTCCCGCCTGCCGCGGCTTCGGCCGTACCCTGGACATCGACTGGGCGAAGGTCATCCCCGACGTGGCGCTGAGCATCGAGGGTGGAGCGCTGCGCCCCTGGAACGGGCGCTCGAGCGAGTGGGAGCGCGGGCAGCTGGTCCGGTTCGCGAAGTCGAACCGCATCCCGCTCGACGTGCCGTGGCGAGACCTCCGGCCCGAGCAGCGCGAGGCGGTGCTCGAGGGCGAGGGCGAGTACCGCGGCGGCCGGTATCCCGGGTTGCGGGCCTGGTTTCGCTGGATGGAGTCGCGCACCTACAAGATGCACGTGCGCGTGCTTCTCAGCCGCTACCGCGCGTACACCGTGTGCACGACGTGCATGGGTGCCCGGCTCAACCCCCACGCGCTCCGCTACCGCGTGGGCGGCCTCGACCTCGCCGCTTGGCACCGGCTGGAGGTGGCGGAGGCGCACCACCGCCTCGAGTCGCTGTCCACGCGCACCGGGCAAGGAGAGCTGGCCCGCCGCGAGCTGGTGAACCGGCTGGGATGGCTGGTCCGGGTGGGCCTCGGCTACCTCGGCCTCGACCGACAGAGCCGCACCCTCTCCGGAGGCGAGGCGCAGCGCGTCTCGCTCACCGCCGCGCTCGGTACCGGGCTCACCGGCGCGCTGTTCGTGCTCGACGAACCGACGGTCGGGCTGCACCCCTCGGACCTTCCCGCCGCTCACCACCGCGCTGGGGGAGCTCGCCCGGCGCGGCAACGCGGTGCTGGTCCTCGAGCACGACCCGGCGCTCGTCCGGGCCAGCGACCGGGTCCTGGAGCTCGGCCCCGGCGCGGGGCCCGAGGGCGGCCGGCTGTGCTTCGACGGGACGCCTGCCGCGCTCGAGCGTCGCAGCGACTTGGCCACCGGGCGGATCCTCGCCGGAATGCGCGCCCATCCCCGTTCGCGCCGCCCGCCCGCGGGATGGATCGACGTCCGCGGCGCCTCCGCCAACAACCTGGCCGGGCTCGACGTCCGCCTTCCGCTCGGCGTCCTGGCGGCGGTCTGCGGACCGAGCGGCTCGGGAAAGAGCACGCTCGCCGAGGAGGTCGTCCACCGGAGCCTGGCCCGCGCGCTCGGGCAGGCCGACGTCGAGCCCCCGGGGAAAGTCCGCTCCGTGCGCGCGGGGCTGCCGCTCGCCCGGGTGGTCCTGGTCGATCAGGCGCCGCTCGGCCGCACCTCGCGCGGGAACGCGGCGACCTACACCAAGGCCTGGGACGCGTTCCGGAAGCGCTTCGCCGCCGAGCCAGACGCGGTGCTCCGCGGCTTCGGCCCCGCCCACTTCTCGTTCAACGTCGACGGCGGGCGCTGCGAGGCCTGCTCCGGGGAGGGGAGCGAGACGGTGGAGATGCAGTTCCTCGCCGACGTGGCGCTCACCTGCCCGAGCTGCCGGGGCCGGCGCTTCAAGCCCGAGGTGCTCGAGGTGCGGCTGAAGGGACATGCCGTCTCGGAGGTGCTGGCGATGACCGTCGACCAGGCCCTGTCGGCCTTCGGGGACGAGCGGGCCATCGTCGAAGCGCTGGGACCGCTGCACCAGCTCGGACTGGGGTACCTGCCCATCGGCCAGCCGCTGTCCACGCTCTCGGGCGGTGAGGCGCAGCGGGTGAAGCTCGCCCGCGCGCTCGGCGGTGCGCAGCAGGGCGTGCTCTACGTGCTCGACGAGCCCAGCGCCGGGCTCCACGGGGAGGACGTGGCGCGGGTGCTCGAGGCGCTGCACGGGCTGGTGGACGCCGGGGCGAGCGTGCTGGTCGTCGACCACGACCTGGACCTCCTCCGCGCCTCCGACTGGCTGGTCGAGCTGGGCCCCGGCGGCGGGCGCGAAGGCGGACGGGTGGTGGTGGAAGGGCCGCCCGAGGATCGTGGCCCGGGGGACGACCCGGACCGGCGAGGCGCTCCGGGCGACCGGGTCGGCCCACGCACCGGCGGCGCTCCCCGGGCCCGGCGACGTCGCGCACTGGCTAGAGGTGGAGCACGCCCGCGAGCACAACCTCGCCGACGTGAGCTGTCGCATCCCGCTCGGCAAGCTCGTCGTGCTGACCGGGCCCAGTGGCTCCGGCAAGTCGACGCTCGCCTTCGACGTGATCTTCGCCGAGGCGCAGCGCCGCTTCACCGAGACGCTGAGCCCGTACGCGCGCCAGTTCCTCCCCACCTTGCCCCGGCCGGACGTGGAGCGGATCCGCGGGCTGCCTCCAGCGGTCGCTCTCGAGCAGCGCACCGCGCGTGCCGGTGCCACCAGCACCGTCGCCACCGTGACCGAGGTGGCCCACTACCTGCGGCTTCTCTTCGCCAAGCTGGGGACTCCTCACTGCCCCCATGACGACACCCCCATCGCCCCGCGCTCCATCGAGCAGCTCCTGGCCGAAGCCCGCGCCCTGCGGGGCACCGTCGAGCTCCTCGCGCCGGTGGTGCGGGCGCGGAAGGGCACCTACCTCGACGTCTTCACCGCCGCGGCCCGCGCCGGGGTGAAGGAGGCCCTCTGCGACGGCGAGCGGGTCTCTACCGACGCACCCCCGAAGCTGGCCAGGAGCCGGGAGCACACCATCGACCTGGTGGTCTGGACGGGACCTGCCCCGGAGATCCCCGAGGAGGCCTTTCGAGCGAGCGCTGCGCTGGGGCCAGGAGGCGGTGAAGGTGCTGCGCGCCGGACGCGAGAAGCTGCTCTCGTCCGAGCGCAGCTGCCCCCGGTGCGGCACCGCCGTCCCCGAGCTGGACCCGCGGTGGTTCTCCTTCAACACCGCGCAGGGGCGCTGCGAGCACTGCGAGGGCACCGGCCTGGAGGGCGCCGGGGTCGAGGGCGAGTCCACCGAGCCGTGCCATTCCTGTCTCGGGACGCGGCTCCAGCCGGTGCCGCGCGGGGTGCGCCTCTTCGGTCGCCGTTACCCCGAGGTGGTGCAGCAGCCGGTGGTGCGCGCCCTGGAGCAGGTCCGCCGCTGGTCGTTCTCCGGAGATGCGGCCCGCATCGGGGGGGCGGCGCTGGGTGAGCTGGTGCGCCGGCTGGAGTTCCTCGAGCGGGTGGGCCTGGGCTACCTGTCGCTCGACCGCGCCGCGGCCACGCTCAGCGGGGGAGAGATGCAGCGGCTCCGGCTCTCGGCCCAGGCCGGCGCGGGGCTCACCGGCGCGCTCTACGTCCTGGACGAGCCCACCATCGGGCTCCACCCGCGCGACACCGCGCGGCTGCTGCAGAACCTGCGCGCGCTGGTCGACACCGGGAGCACGGTGCTGGTGGTGGAGCACGACCTGGACACGCTCCGCGCCGCCGACCACCTGGTCGACCTCGGCCCCGGGGGTGGCCGGCTCGGAGGCCGCATCGTGGCGTCCGGGACTCCCGCGGACGTCCTGGCCTCGGACGCGTCGCCGACGGCACGCGCGCTCCAGCTGCCGGTGCGTGGCCTCCGGCCGATCCGTCCGCCCGCCCGCGACTGGCTCCGCCTCGACGGAGCCCGGTGCCACAACCTGCGCGGGGTGGACCTCGCCCTTCCCCTCGGACGGATGACGGTGGTGGCCGGCGTGTCCGGATCGGGCAAGAGCACCCTGGTCCGACGGGTGCTGTTCCCCGCGGTACGCGAGGCGCTCGGCCGCACCACGCCACCTCCCGGTCCGTTCCGCCGGCTGTCCGGGCTGGGGGCGCTCCGCCGGGTGCTGGCGGTGGACCAGTCTCCCATCGGCCGGACGCCCCGCAGCGTTCCCGCCACCTTCCTCGGCATCTGGGACGAGCTGCGGCGGGTGTACGCCGGCACTCCCGAGGCGCGGGCCCGGGGCTACGGTCCGGCCCGCTTCTCCTTCAACTCGGCCGGTGGAGGACGCTGCCCGGCCTGCGCGGGGCAGGGGAGCATCAGCCACGAGATGTCGTTCCTCCCCGACGTCACCACGCCCTGCGAGGCCTGCGGCGGAGCGCGGTTCGAGCCGTCCACCCTGGAGGTGCGCTGGCGGGGACTCAACGTCGGCGAGACGCTGCGGCTCACCGTCGACGAGGCGCTGGAGGCGTTCTCCGCGCTGCCGCGGGTGGCGGGCCCGCTGCGCTGCCTGTCGGAGCTCGGCGTGGGCTACCTCCAGCTGGGCCAGGGGAGCCACACCCTCTCCGGGGGCGAGGCGCAGCGGCTGAAGCTCGCCGCCGAGCTCACTGCCACCGCCCGGCACGAGCCCACGCTCTACGTGCTGGACGAGCCCACCACCGGACTGCACCTCGCCGACGTGGCGAAGCTCCTCCGGGTGCTCGATCAGCTCGTCGCCCGGGGCGACACGCTGGTGGTCATCGAGCACCACCCGGTGGTCATCGCCGCGGCGGACCACGTGGTGGAGCTGGGCCCCGAGGGCGGCGAGGCCGGGGGACGCATCGTGGCCCAGGGCTCACCGCCTGAGGTGGCGCGGGCAGGCACCGCGACCGGGCCGGTCATCCGGGCAATCCTGGGAGACGAGCCGCGGCAGCGCGCTAGCTAGGTCAGGGCGGCCGCAGTCAGCGATGCCCTACAGGCTCCTTGACCGCCGCGCCTAGCGGTGCCCCTTCTTGCTGGTGGTCTTCTTCGAGGAGGTGGTGGTCTTGGCGGGAGTGGGCGCCGGCTTCTTCTTCGGGTCCTCCACCTTCACTGGCTCGACCTTCCGCTCGGCGAGCAGCGCTTTCTCGCGCTCCAGGTCGCGGATCTTCAGCTCCAGCGCGGCCTGGGTCTTCGCCAGCTCCTTCACCTTGCCCTCGAGCGCGGCGGACCGCTCGCTCTCCTTGCGGAGCGCGACCTCGGCCTCGTCCTTGGCGCCCTTGAGGGTGCAGGAGCTCCAGCCGGCCACGACGATCGCCGCGACGAGGAGGATCCAGGGAAGCTTGGAAGGTCGAGAACGGCGCCACTCCGCCTCGAACTCGGCAGTTGTCGACACGGGGGCATCACCTTAGCAGGCCAGCCCCTCCGTGCTAGTTCCCGGGGCGCCATGGCCACCCTCGCGCACACCGAGTTGACGCAGGGTCCGCGCACCCCGGAGCGCTGGGTGGTGTTCCTTCATGGGCTCCTCGGCCGGGGCGGAAACTGGCGCTCCTTCGGCAGGAGGTGGGTGGAGAAACACCCGACCTGGGGTGCGGCGCTGGTGGATCTGCGTCTCCACGGCGACTCCCGCACGGGCTTTGCTCCGCCGCACACCGTTCGCGCCGCGGCCGACGACGTGCTCGCGCTCGTTCCCGCGCTCCCCGGTCCGGTGGAGGCCCTGGTGGGACACTCGCTCGGGGGAAAGGTGGTCCTGGCCATCCAGCGCGCGAGCGGTCAGCGTTTCCCGCGCGCGGTGGTGCTCGATGCCTCCCCCGCCGCGCGGCCCGACGGGCTGGGGTCCGAGCAGAGCCGGGACGTGCTCGCGCTCCTCGCGCGGCTCCCGCGCACGTATGCGACGCGCACCGACTTCGTGGCCGCGGTCGAGGCCGGCGGCCAGCCCCGGCCCATCGCCCAGTGGCTGGCGATGGCCCTCCAGCCCGGTGAGCGCGGTTTCGTGCTCCCTCTGGACCTGCCCGGGCTCGAGTCGCTCTTCCGGAGCGTCCTCTCCGAGGACGACTGGGACGTCGTCGACTCGGTTCCGCCGGGGCACCGGCTGGGGTTCGTGGTGGGTGGCCGCTCGGGGGTGGTCGAGGGCGCGGCGCGCGAGCGACTCGCGGCGCTCGCCCCCATCGTGACGCTGGAAGAGATCCCCGGCGCGGGCCACTGGCTTCACGTCGACGCTCCGGAAGAGACCTTCGCCGCCGTCGAGCGGGTGCTCCGTTAGCCCCGCGCTCAGCGCGGCGCCCAGCCGAAGAACAGGTGGCAGAGGCTGGTGGCCGCCACGTAGCCGGCGAGGTCCGCCGTCAGGCAGGCCAACAGGGTGTGGCGCAGGACCCGGACCTGCACGCTGCCGAAGTACACCGCGAGGACGTAGAAGGTGGTCTCGGTCCCGGCATTGAGCAGGCACACCAGGTAGCCGATGAACGAGTCGGGGCCGTGCGTCTTCATCGTCTCGCTCATCACCCCCAGCGCCCCGCTGCCGGACAGTGGCTTGATCAGCGCCATCGGCAGCGCCTCGGCCGGGAAGCCGAGCCGCGAGGTCACCGGGGAGAGCACGCCGATCAGCGCGTCCATCGCCCCGGAGGAGCGAAACATCGCGATTCCCACCAGGATCGCCACCAGGAAGGGGATGATGACGATGGCGATCTGGAAGCCCTCCTTCGCTCCGGCGATGAAGACCTCGTAGATCTTCACCCGTCGGGCGACCCCGAAGAGGACGATGGCCAGCATGATGGTGGGGAGGGTCCACTCGCTCATCAGCCTCCGGAGGAGCTCGAAGCCGGGGTGATCGGCACGCAGCCGCACCACCTCCCGGACGAGTGCGACCACGAACAGCGCCAGCAGACCCAGGGCGAAGGCCCGCCAGCCGGGGCTCGCCGGGGCGTGGTCCACCGCCAGCTTCTCGGCGCTGGCCAGGGCCGCCGCGTCCGGACCCTTCGGTGCGGTTCCGGTCTCCCGCGGCGACTCGGCCGCGTAGCGCTCGGGGCGGAACCGCGGGCTGCGCTCGAGCAGCTTGGCGACGATCACCGCGGTGATCGCCGCCGAGAACGTGGAGAGGAAGGAGGGCAGGACGATGCCCGCCGGGTCCTTCGACCCGAGGGCTGCCCGGACCGCCACCGCTCCCAGGGGGAGGATGGCGACGCCCGCGGCGTTGATGGCCAGGAACAGCGCCATCGAGTTCGTCGCCACGCCCGGGTACCGGTTGAGGGTGTTGAGCTCGGTCATCGCCTTGAGCCCGAAGGGAGTGGCGGCGTTTCCGAGCCCGAGCATGTTCGCCGCGAGGTTGAGAATCATCGAGCCCATCGCGGGGTGATCCTCGGGGACCTCCGGGAACAGCCGGCGCATGAGCGGTCGCAGCCCCCGGGCGATGGACCGCATCAGTCCACCCTCGCGAACGATGGCCATCATCCCCAGCCAGAGGGCCATCTGGCCGATGAGACCCAGGGCGAGATCCACCGAGGCCTTGGCCGCGGTGAGCGAGGCCTCGGTCACCTGGGGCATGGTGCCGCGAAAGGCTGCCGTGAGGACGGAGCCCGCGATGAGGACGAAGAAGATGCCGTTGAGCACGGGGTTTCAGCACCCTAGCAGCGGTCCCGGACGCGACCGACCCCTCGCCGGGTGCGCGGAATGCAGCGAGCCGGCCTGATCCGGTCGTTGGACGGTGAACGGGCCGGTTTGCCGCCCCCGAGCCGCGCGCGCTAATCTTGCCCGGCCGTTTCCTCCGGGAGACAGCAATGGCTCGCGAGGCCCCACCAGGAGAGGTGTGTCGCCAGGCGCCCATCCAGGGACGCACCGCGAGCGCCACGCCTGACGACGGGGTGGGAGGGCCGGTTCCGCGCCTTCCCCGTGGGGCCACCCTCGGCCGCTATGTCGTGCTGGACTGCCTGGGCAGCGGCGGCATGGGCGTCGTCTACCGAGCCCACGACTTCACACTCGACCGGCGCGTCTCGCTGAAGCTCCTCCGCGCCTCGGGGAAGGACCCGGAAACCCGGCGCGAGCGGCTGGTCTCCGAGGCGCAGGCGCTCGCCCGGGTGTCCCATCCCAACGTGCTGGCGGTCCACGACGTCGGCACCTGGGAGGAGGAGGTCTACCTCGCGCTGGAGCACGTGGAGGGCGAAACGCTCCGGAGCTGGCTCGATCGCGCTCCCCGGAGCCCGGCGGAGATCCGGGGGATGTTCCTCCAGGCCGCACGCGGACTGCAGGCCATCCACGAGGCCGGGCTGGTGCACCGGGACGTGAAGCCCGAGAACCTCCTGCTGGGCCGCGACGGACGGGTCCGGGTGGCGGATCTCGGGCTGGCCATCACCGCCGGAAGCGCCGGGTCTGCGCCCGCCCGCGAGACGCTCCGCCCCGGCACGCCCGGGTACATGCCGCTGGAGCAGCACCGGGGCGAACCGCTCGATGCCCGCGCCGACCAGTTCAGCCTGGCGGTGGCGATCTACGAGGCCCTGGTGGGTCACCGGCCGTATGGAAGCCGGGGCGCCTCACGCGAGGCGCTCGAGGCGCGGCTGGCGCGTGGCCCGGGGGTGGAGGTGCCGCGGTCGTCCGCCATTCCGCCACGGCTCCGCCGGGCCCTCGCTGCCTCGCTGAACCCGGACCGCGCGCAGCGTCCGCCCTCGCTCGCGCCACTCATCGATGCGCTCGGCGCGCCCGGGGTGCAGGCCAGGGGCACGCTGGGTGGATTCGGCGCGGTCGCCGTCTCGCTGGGGCTGCTGCTCCTGGCGATGATCCGGGGAAGCGCCGCCCCGGTTGCCACCGCCGAGGCGGCGACCTGGCTTCCCCCGGCGTACGAGTTCCAGGCCGGGGGTGTGGAGCCAGCGCCGGAAATATTGCCAGGGCGCTCGGGCAACCCGCTGCCTGGTCCGAGCGGCGCCGGGGCCCGCGAGGGCAAGTCGCCCGGCCGGGGCGCGGAGTTCAGCCTGGCTGCACCGCGGGCGAGCTGGTCCGCGGCGCCGGTGCGCGGCCCGGAGGTGCTGACGATTGGCCGCCGTGCCGAGGAGCCCGGGGTCGCCGCCCCGCCGTCGCCTGCCTCGGGGCTCGACGTCGATCGCCTGGCGGAGCTCCGCGGACTGGTCCAGGCGTTGTACCGCGCGCTCACCGAGCCGCGGGAGGGCACCGCTGGCCCGCTCCTCGCGCTCTCGCCCACTCCGGGGAGCGGGGCGAACGCTCCGTCCACCGGCGCGCCCGCCACCGGCACCGCTCCACTCCAGATCGCCTCCAGCGCTTCCGTGGGCGGCTCGGGGCCGGACTACTTGGATCCCTCGAGTCAGACCATCGCGGCGATCGAACGCCGCCTGAATCAGCAGGTCCGCAACAGACGGAGCCCGCCGGAGATCGCGGAGACGCGGTTCGTGCTCGCCCAGGCGATCTGGAACTCGAGTGACGCCGAGCCGGCACAAAACCGTGCGCTGAACCTGGCGCGCGAGAGCAAGGCGGCGCTCGATGCGCTGTCGGATCACGATACGACCGTGCTCGAGCTCCGGGAGGCCGTGAACGACTGGATCACGGACCGCGAAGGTCGGATCGACAAGCCCAGCCATTACATCGGGACGCGGTTGAACGAGCTCAAGCTCGTGCCGGCGGAGGATGTCAAGCCCACCGATTTCGCTCCCTGACGTGTCCCGCTCCAACGCCACGAGGTCCGAGACCGATGGCCGGCCGTCGTCTCGCCCTGCCCGGACCAGCCAGCTGGTGGTCGCGCTCTCCTGTGACCGGCCACTCGATGCGCCGCGCGCGGTCGAGCTGCCCCCAACCGCCGAGGTGTGGCTGGGCCGTGCCCCACCCGACGCGCCGTCCGGAGTGATCAGGCTCAGCTTCGCGGACGACCGGATGTCGGCGCTCCACGCACGGCTCCGGCGGGTCCTCGGGCGCTGGGTCATCGAGGACGCCGGGAGCAAGAACGGCCTGCGCGTCCAGGGGACGCAGCAGCGCCGCGCGGTCCTCAACCCCGGGGACGTCATCGAGTGCGGCCAGACCTTCCTGGTCTTCGAGGAGCACGCAGCCGCCGACGAGCCCCCGCAGTCGCTTCCCGCCGGGGCCGCAGAGCTCGGCTGCCAGAGCTTCCAGCCGGACCTGCTCGCCGCCTGGTCGGCGCTGGCCCGGGTGGCGCCCACCCGGGTGCTGGTGATGCTGCAGGGCGAGACGGGCACCGGAAAGGAGCTCGCCGCGCGCGCTCTCCACGTCTGGTCCGGCCGCGCCGGGCCCTTCGTGGCGGTGAACTGCGGGGCGCTTCCGGAGCAGCTGGCCGAGAGCGAGCTCTTCGGCGTGCGGCGCGGCGCCTTCACCGGTGCGGTGGAGGATCGACCGGGCCTGATCCGCGCCTCGAGCGGCGGCACGCTGCTGCTGGACGAGGTGGGCGAGCTGCCGGCCGGTCTGCAAGTGAAGCTGCTCCGGGTGCTCCAGGAGAACGAGGTGCAGCCGCTGGGTGCGGCACAGCCGGTCCGGGTCGACCTGCGCGTCGTTACCGCCACGCACCGGGACCTCGCGGCGCTGGTGGAGGAGGGAACCTTCCGCGGGGACCTCTTCGCCCGGCTCACCGGGCTCGAGGTGGAGCTGCCGCCGCTCCGGGACCGGCGGGCCGACCTGGGCCTGCTGATCCCCACCTTGCTTCGACGCGCCGGGGCGGACCCCGGCGTGCGCTTCTCGCGCGAGGCGGGTCGGGCGCTGTTCCGCTGGAGCTGGCCGCACAACGTCCGCGAGCTGGAGAAGGCGCTGGCGCTGGCGGTGGCGCTGTCGGGACACGGACGGATCGAGCTGGTCCATCTCCCCGAGCCGGTGCGCACCGCCCCCGAAGCCCGTGCGGATCCGATGGCCGGCCGCACGATGCGCCCGCTGAGCGAGGCGGATGTCACCCGCCGGACCGAGCTCATCGAGCTGCTCCGCGCCCACCGCGGAAACGTGAGCGCGGTCGCGCGTCAGATGGGGGTGGCGCGGATGCAGATCCAGCGGTGGTGCCGGCGGTTCCACCTGGACCCGGCGAGCTTCCGCGCGGCCTGACCCGAGGGGGTGCAACACCCGGCGGTGCAACACCTGCTCCAGGGTGCAACGTGTTGCACCCGGCCCCGCTGGTACCGTTGTCCCAGGCAAATCGCCGCCCCGGACCCGGCATGCCGACTGCACTCGGCTGGGCGAGAGGTCGAGGCGGCCTGCCGTCCTGGGGCCACGGGGCGCCGTGGGTTCACTCTCCCCTCCCCACGGCGCCTCGTCTTTTTTGGGGGCTCAGTAGCTGTCGCTCGAGCCGCCGCCGCCGCCCTCACCCCCGCCGCCGCCACCGAAGCCGCTTCCGCCTCCACCCCCGTCCCAGCCGCCTCCGCCTCCGCCTCCGCCTCCCCCGCCCCCGCCCCAGCCTCCGCCGATCCACGGGGGTCCACCCCAGTAGGTCCGCCGCCGGGGGTGCCGGCTGGCGCGAAGGAGCAGCATCAGCACCACGAAGAGGATGAAGCCCCAGAAGCAGACGTCGAACCAGTGCGGGAGGACCACGGGCGGTCTCTGCCAGTCGGCCGGGTGCTGCCCGGGCTGCCTGGCAGTGGTGGCCGTACCGGAGAGCGCCGCGGTGATGCCGTCGATGCCCGCGGCGATGGCGTCGTGGAGCCGACCCTCGCGCATCAGCGGGGCGATGCGCCGGCGAATGATGTCGTTGGACTGGAGATCGGTCAGGTCCCCGCCCACGCCCTTGCCGGTCTCGATGCGGATGCGACGCTCACCGGTGGCGATGATCAGCACCACCCCGTTGTCCTTGCCCTTCTGCCCGGGGTGCCAGGTCTGGATGAGCTGGTAGCCCACGTCCTCGATCGGCTCGCCCTCCAGCGAGGGGGTCACCAGCACGAAGATCTGGTTGGTGGACTGCCGCTCGTACTCACCGAGGCGGTTGTCGAGGTCGGCGAGCTCGGCGGCCGTCAGCGTGCCGGTCAGGTCGGTGACGTAGTCGGTCTGCTTCGGGACGTTGAACGCCCGGGCGGAACCGGCGGCGAGGAAGAGCAGGGTCGCGCAGAGCGGGCCCCAGGCCCGCCCTTGCATCAGAAGGTCACCTTGGGCGCCTGCTGCGCGTCCGACGAAGCCTGGAAGTAGACCCGAGGCTTGAACGTGCCGCCCGTCGCCCGCTTGACCACCGCGCCCCGGATCTTCCCGAGCTCGGTGTTGTAGTCACGCACGGCCTCATTGTACTGCTCGCGCGCCCGCAAGATGCGGTTCTCGGTTCCCTCGAGCTGTACTTGAAGGTCGTGGAACTGTGCGTTGGCCTTGAGGTCGGGGTAGGCCTCGTTGGCCACCAGCAATCGGGAGAGCGCGCCCCGGAGCTGATCCTGTGCCTTCTGGAAGGCAGCAACCTTCTCCGGGTCCTGAAGGTCCTCGGCGCTGAGCGTGATGCCGGTCGCACGGGCCCGGGCCTCGGTCACCTCGGCGAGCGTCTTCTCCTCGTGCTGGGCCGAGGCCTTCACCGTGGCCACGAGATTGGGCACCAGGTCCGCCCGGCGCTGCAGCTGTGCCTGGTAGTCCGCCCACCTGGCGTCACAGACCTGGTCCTTGGCGATCAGCTGGTCGTACTGGTTGCAACCAGCCAGGGCGAACAGTCCCACGGCGGCCATGAGGGCGATGGGGGCGCGGGTCGTCATGGCGACACCCTAACGCCCACCATGTGCGCACGCGCAAGCGAACTTTCGGACGGGGGTGTGCGTCCCCATCGGGCGGGCAAGCAGACGCAAGTCCCTTCGGGACATTAGGATTCCGCTCGTACCCGTTGCCGATGCGACCTGCCCCTTCCACGCCGACGCGCTCAGCGTGGGCGCGCACACCCGTGCCGCGTCCGCCCCGCGCCCGGCGGCGCGCGCGCCGTCGCCGGTGGATGCAGCGCGCGGCGGTGGTCGCACTCGCGCTCCTCAGCGCCATCACCGTCCTCCACTCGGTCCTCAACTCGTCGATGGTGCGCTCGCGCCTCCGGGACAAGGTCGAGGCGGCGCTGGCGGCGCGCCTCGGCGGGGCGGAGCTGGGCAGCCACAGCGACGTGGACTGGGGTCTGCGTCTCAGCTTCGGGCCGGTGCGCATCTCTCCCGAGCCGGGCGCCCCGGTGGTGCTGGAGATGGAGCGGGTGCGCGTGCGCCCGCGGTGGACGGCGCTGCTCGCCGGCCGGCTCGAGCCAGGCCTGGTCCAGCTGCGCACGGTGGTGGTGCGCCCGGGCACCCAGCTCGAGGGCCTCCGCGCGCTCGCCAGGCGCCTGCAGTCGAAGCCCGCTGCTCCCGGCAAGGAGACCCCTGCCTCGGCCGTCGGTGGAGCGCGTCTGCCGCGGCTGGAGGTCCAGGACCTGCGCGTCGAGCTGGTGTCCAGCCAGGACGGCCATCCGCTCGATCTCGGGGCGTGGGACGCGCAGGTGGAGATCTCCGGTGGGGCCTCGGGCCGGGTGCTCGAGGTGGCGGTGCAGCGCGACGGCGGAGGCGAAGCACGCTCCACCGTGCGCTGGGCCCGGGAGCAGCCCTTCCAGGTCGAGGCCGCACTCGAGGGGATGCCGCTCCGTCCGCTCATCGAGCTGATCGGTCAAAGGGTGGGAGTGCGCGCCACCGCCGGCTCGGTCACCGGGCGCATCAAGGGGCTGTTGCCCGCAGATCTCAAGCGCGGCGAGCTGGAGGTCTCCGGCCGCATCGACGGCCTCTTCCTCGAGGGCACCCGTCTGGCCACCGAGCCCGTTGGGCCGTGGCGACTGTCGGGCGCGGGCACGGTGGACTGGGACAGAGGGGCGCGCGAGGTGCGGCTCCGCGACGGCCACATCGGCTTCGGCGAGAACGACTCGCTCCGGGTCAACCTCGAAGGCGTGTACGAGGGCACGCGGGCGCCCCGGTTCCGGGCCGAGGCGCGGGTGGACCAGCTCCGGTACCAGGACGCAGTCGATGCGTTGCCCCCGCAGTTCAGCCTCGGAGACGAGGCGCCGCGGATCCCCGGGCTGCTCGATGCGCGGGTCCGAGTCTCGGGGCCGGTGCGCGATCCCGAGCAGTGGCTCCTCGACGTGAAGCTGGACCTGGCCGGCCTGCGCGCCGCCTCCAAGACGACGCCATTCTTCCTCCGGGGCCCCTTCATCTACCGGCCGGTGGATGCGGCGGGGCACAGCCGCGAGATTCTGGGTGGGCCCGCAGAACCCGAACTTCGTCCCGATCTCGGACCTGCCCCGGTACGTGTCGCGCGCGGTCACCACCAGCGAGGATGCCGGATTCTGGTTCCACTCCGGCTTCGACTTCGACGAGATGAAGGAGAGCATCATCGACGCCGCCGAGGGCAGCCGGGTCCGCGGGGCGTCCACGCTCACCCAGCAGCTGGCGAAGAACCTGTTCCTCTCGCGCGAGCGCACCTTCGCCCGGAAGGTCCGCGAGGCGCTGTTCACCGTGGCGCTGGAGGCCTCGCTGCCCAAGTCGCGGCTGATGGAGATCTACCTGAACATCATCGAGTGGGGCCCGGGCATCTACGGTCTCGGAGAGGCGTCGCGGCACTACTTCGGGGTGAACCCGCGGAACCTCGGCGTGCAGCAGGCAGCCTTCCTGGCGACCATCATCCCCAACCCGGTGCGCTACCACTTCATGTACGAGAAGGGCCGGGTCACGCCCGCATGGCAGCACAAGATCCGGAACCTCATCCAGAAGCTGGAGTCGAACGGGATCATCGACTCGACGCAGGCGTTTCAGGCCGAGTTCACGCCGGTGAGGTTCCGCAAGGACTGAGCCCTGAGCCGGGTGCTGGGAACTTCAATCCTTCCATCGGGTTGCGCGCCCCCACCGGTGCGTTACCTCTTTCAATCATGTTGAACGGCACTTTCGATCGTCAGGAGGAGACCGCCGACTTCACCCTCCCCACCGGCTGTCCGCTGTGCGGTGGGGAGCTGGCCGTGCGGATGACTCCTGGCACCAGCTACAGCTACTGCGCGCATTGCCACTGGCTCTCGCGTTCGCACGTGGCAGTGGGGGCGAACAGCGTGCGCGTCGGGCATCCGCCCGGCGGGCTCGGCTGACAACCCCGGTCTGTCGCGGCGCCCCGGGCTCCCGGGGCTGACCGCCATCCTTCACACTCCGAGAAAGGCCGGAAGCAACGTCCCGCTCGGGCCTTCCCGGACATGGTCGAACCGGCCGGCGTTGTCGGCCCGCTCGGCGTTCACCAGCCAGGTCTCCGCTCCCCGGGAGCGAGCCACGTCGACGAATCCCGCCGCCGGCCACACCGCGCCGGACGTCCCCGCGGCGAGGAACACCAGGCGCCCTCTCCGCCAGCGCTCGAGGAAGTCGTCCACGGCCTCGAGGTGCGTGGGATCCAGAGCCTCCCCGAACCACACCACCGCCGGCCGGAGCGGCGCGCGGCAACGCTCGCACCGCGGCACCGTTCCTTCCGGGTAGGCCGTCTCGTCCGGCGTCTCGGGCCGGTCGCACCCGGAGCAGCGGGTGCCGAGCAGCCGGCCGTGGATCTCGATCAGTCGCTGGCTGCCGGCGCGCCGGTGCAGTCCGTCCACGTTCTGGGTCACGAGCAGGAACCGCTCGCCCATCCGCCGCTCTGCCTCCGCGAGCGCCCGGTGCCCGGCATTGGGCCGGGCAGACAGCGCGACCTCGCGCCGCTCCGAGTAGAAGCGCCACACCAGCGCCGGGTCGGAATGGAAGCCCTCCGGCGAGGCGAGCCGCTCGAAGGCGTGCGAACGCCACAGTCCGCCCGAGCCCCGGTAGGTGGGCAGCCCGCTCTCGGCCGAGACCCCCGCGCCGGTGAGAACCAGGAGCGCGGAGTCGGGACCGAGCCGGAGCCCTCCCTCAGCGGATGAAGTAGCCGGCACCACGGAATCGCCCACCATCCAGCATCACGGTCACCGTCTCGTGGCCCCGCTCCTTGTGCTCGAAGCGAGTGTCGTAGACGAGCACGACGTAGGTCCCGTCGGGCGCGCCCGGCAGCTCGTGGGTGAGCTGCTTCGAGGCGAGCTTCCGCGCCATGACCTTGCCCAGCGGCTCACGGGCCGCCCGGGCCTGCTGCTCCCACGCCGGCCGGGAGACGGCCTTCCGGAACATCGCCGAGGCCTCGTCCCACGACGCACCGTACTGGCCGGCGTCGATGAGCTTCAGCCACGCGTCGGCCGCCTGCGCCCCGGTGGCCTCGTTCGCCTCGGCCGCTCCGGCCACGCCTGGCGCGGCGGCGAGAAGGAGGCAGGTCAGCGCGAAGGTACGAGTCATGGGTCACTCCCTGTGAACCGGAGCATGCCCGAGCCGGAGCCCAGGTCCAGCCCGGCGCGCACCGCCCTCGAGCTCGGCGGGTGAAGCGGTGACGCCGCTCAGTGGACGTCGCTGACCGGCGCGCGTCCGTTACCCTCCGGCTCCGCTCCCTCGCCTGTGTCGGCCAGCCCGGAGAGCCGCCGGCGTCCCCGCCCGAAGTCCACCGGCAGCTCGAGCATCGACGGATCGAGCTCGGACAGCGAGCCGCAGCCCAGCAGCCGCAGCGTGCGATGGAGGTCGGCGGTGAGGATCTCGATCGCCCGGCTCACCCCGGCGCTCCCGGCCGCCCCCAGCCCGTAGGCGTACGCCCGGCCGATGAGCACCGCGCGCGCCCCGAGGAGCAGGGCCTTCACGATGTCGCTTCCCCGCCGGATGCCTCCATCCATCAGCACCTCGGTGCGGCCCCGGACCGCGGCCACCACCTCCGGGAGGGCCCGCAGGCTGGGCAGGACGCCGTCGAGCTGCCGGCCTCCGTGGTTGGAGACGATGACCGCCGCCACCCCCTCGTCCACCGCCCGCTGGGCGTCCTCGGCGGTGAGGATTCCCTTGATGACGATGGGCCCCTTCCAGATCTCCCGGATCCAACGGAGGTCCTCCCAGGAAACCACCGATTGCTCGAGCGCCGCGGCCACCGCCGCGTAGCGCATCGGCCCGTCCGGCAGCGCCACGTTGGGAAAGGACATGAGCCCGCCATCGCCGAGGTAGCCCAGGAGCCATCCCGGTCGAGAGAGGATCTGCCAGACGTAGGGCAGCTTCCGGAACGGGTTGGCCGCGAGGAGCTGGGCGATGCCGTTTCGGTAGTCGCGCTCGCGGAGTCCGGAGATGGCGGTGTCCACGGTGAGCACCAGCGCGCCGTAGCCCGCCCGCCGCGCACGCTCGATCGCGGCGCTCGCCACCTCCCGGCCTCCGACCAGGTACACCTGATACCAGCACACCCCGGTGCTCCCGGCCTTGACCTCCTCCAGCGACGTCCCGGCGAGGGTGGAGAGGATGTAGCCCGTGCCCGCCGCGCCCGCGGCACGCGCGGCCTCGACCTCGCCCTTCGGGTAGAGCAGACGGGTGCTCCCCACCGGGGCGAGGAGGAACGGCAGCGAGAACCGCTGCCCCAGCACCGTGGTCTCCAGGCTCGCCCGCGGGGAGGCCACCGCGCCCCGGGGACGGAAGAGGACCTCGTCGAAGACGGAGCTGTTTGCGCGGAGCGTGGCCTCCGCATCGGCGCCGCCATCGACGTAGTCGAAGACGACGCGAGGCAGGCGTCGCGTCGCCGCGCGCCGCAGGTCGGCGATGTTCAGGACCGCGGGAGGTGCCACCGTCCGGGCCAGTGACATGGACGCTCCTTTCCGGGGCATCCGGAGAAGACTCCGCCGGGGGAGCCGAGGAAAGCGCTTTCTGCAGGGCCGCGGACGCCTGCAAGCCAGGCGCGCGCCCGCGATGTCTTCAGGCCGGCGCCGCTCCCCGCCGCGCCAGGTGGGTCACTGCCTCGCCCAGGCCGCCGAGCGTCAGCGGGAACATCGGGAACACCCTCCGGATGGTGCGGACCGTCTGCGCCCACCAGGCGCTCTGCGGCTCGGGATTCAGCCAGGCGTGCCGGTGGAAGTGCTCGGCCAGCTGCATCAGCCAGACGATGCCCTCCGGCCCATCGGGGTCGAACAGGTCCGCGCCGCTCGAGCGCAGCATCAGCTCGTAGGGCGCCATCAGCGCGTCGCCCACCAGCACCAGCTTCCAGTGCGGGCCGCAGTCGGCGAGCAGGCTCGGCAGCGGGATGGGGTCGGAGAAGCGCTCGGTCCGGTACACCCGGCCGTAGACGCAGTTGTGGAAGTAGTAGGTCCGCAGCTCCTTGAAGTGCGTGGCCTGCCTGGCCGCGCTGAAGAGCCGGTCCACGACGTGGGCGTACGGGGTCATCGACCCGCCCACGTCGAGAAGGAGCAGCACCCGGGTGTCCGGTCGCCGCGGAGGCCGCAGCACCACCTCCAGCTCGCCCGCGTTCCGGGCCGTGGCGTCGATGGTCTCCTCCAGGTCCAGCTCGTCCGGGGCGCCCTCGCGGGTGAAGGCCCGGAGCTTCCGCAGCGCCATCCCCATCGCCCGGGTATCCAGCACCTGGTCGTCCCGGTAGCCGCGGTAGAGCCGCGCATCGGCGGTCTTCAGCGCGCTCCGGCCGCCGCCCTCACCCTCGATGCGGAACCCCTGGGGTGCGCCTGGCTTCCCGGAGTGGCCGAAGGGCGACGTCCCCCGGGTGCCGATCCACCGGTTGCCGCCGTCGTGTCGCTCGCGCTGCTCGCGCATCCGCTGCTCGAACAGCGCCTGCAGGGTCGCCACGTCGAGCGCGTCCAGCGCCGCCGACTCCTCCGCGGTGCGCTCCCGGGGAGGCTTGCCCGCCGCATCCTGGAGCCACTGGAGGAGTTCCTCTGCCAGCGCCTCTCCCTTCTCCTCGATGCCCTTGAAGTGCGCGAGGAACGCCTGGTCGAAGGCATCCAGATGCGCCTCGGTGTGGACGCAGAGCGCCCGGGCGACGTCGTAGAAACCTTCCAGCGAGCTGTCGTGCAGGCCGACCTCCAGGGCCCGGGCCAGCGCCAGCGCCTCCTGGGCCCCCACCGGGACCTTTCGCCGCCTCAGCTCGTAGAGGAATCCGACGAACATCTATCTAGTGCTCCGACCGGGGTGTGCTGATCGCTGCGGCGGCCGATCCTCTCGCTGCGAAGCGCAGCCTCGTCGCTCCGCCGCTCGACGTACCTCGAGGTACGCCTCCGATGCTCGTTCCTCGGGTGCGCCGTCTCGCTCCGGTCTCGGCCACCTCGCTGTGCTCACCACACCCAGGTCGGAGCACTGGCTCACCCCCGCGCCCGGCGCGCTCCGGCCGCCTCGGCGAAGGCCTCGAGGTCCTGCTCCTTCTTGAGCAGCGCGCCCACGAAGGGCAGCTGCGCCTCGAGCTTCACGCTCTTCACCCCCGCGGCCTGGAGCACGGCCAGCCAGTCCACCAGCTCGCTGGTGCTCGGGCGCTTGCGGAGGCGGGTCAGCGCGCGCAGCTGGAAGAAGACCTCCAGCGCCTGGTCGACCAGGTCGTCCTCCAGCGAGGGGTGGTGCACCCGGACGATGCGCTTCATCAGCTCGCTGTCCGGGAAGTCGATGAAGTGGAACACGCATCGGCGGAGGAAGGCGTCCGGCAGCTCCTTCTCGTTGTTGCTGGTGATGACCACCACCGGCCGCTCGGCAGCGACGATCTCCTCCTCGGTCTCCATCACCCGGAACCGCATCCGGTCCAGCTCGTGGAGCAGGTCGTTGGGGAACTCGAGGTCCGCCTTGTCCACCTCGTCGATGAGCAGCACCACCCGGCTCATGGAGCGGAACGCCTGTCCGAGCGGCCCCCAGCGGATGTAGTGGGCCACGTCCTTCACGTCGCCCTCGCCGAAGCGGCTGTCGTGCAGGCGCTGCACGGTGTCGTAGACGTAGAGGCCGTCCTGGGCGCGGGTGGTGCTCTTCACGTGCCAGGTGAGGAGCGGCAGCCGCAGTGCGGTGGCGATGGCCTCGGCGAGCAGGGTCTTGCCGGTGCCTGGCTCGCCCTTGACCAGCAGCGGCCGCTCGAGGGCAAGCGCGCAGTTCACCGCGGCCTGCAGCGCGGGATTGGTCAGGTAGCGGTCGGTGCCGGTGAAGCGCTTGAAGGCGATGGGCATGGGGAGTCAGGGGGGAGCAGGTTCCCGAGGAGGTGGGCCACGCGGTCCAGCGCGTCCGGGTGCACGGTGTGGGGACCGTCGAAGGGGATGAACTCCACCGCCAGCCCCCCCTCGGTCAGCAGCTCCCGCAGCGCCTCGCCTTCGGAGTAGGGGAGGACCTGGTCCTGCCGCCCGTGCGAGAGGATGACCGGGAGGCCTGCGCGGCGGGGTGCCAGCTTCCGCCAGGTGTCGGCGGTGACCGGCACCGTGCTCAATCCGACCAGCGCCGCCGGCCGGTGCTCCCAGTGCAGCGCCAGGTCGGTGGCCAGCATCCCGCCCTGGCTGAAGCCCCCGAGCACCACCCGCTCTGGACCGAGCCCCGAGCCAGCGAGCAACGCCTCGATGCTCCCTTGAAGCTTCCTCCGCGCGGAGGCCAGTCCCTCGGGTGCCTCGTTCCGGAGGCGCGCGCGGCCGCCGGGGGTCGTGGACAGCGTCGACAGCTTCATCCAGTCGATCGGCCACCAGGCCCGCGAATCTCCCCACGAGGCCTGGCCCATGCTGATCGGCGCCGCGGGGAAGGCGAAGCGCACCGGGGCGAGCCGCGGCTCACGCTCCAGCAGCTCGGGGACGAAAGGCACCAGGTCCTCTCCCGAGGCCCCGTACCCGTGATTGAACACCACCAGCAGCGGTGGCCGGGCACCGGCCTCTGGCTGCACCACGTGCACCTCGAGCTCGCCGGAGGTGCTGGTGACCACGTCGCTCATCAAATCCTCTCCACGCTAGCAGAGCATGGTAATTCCCAGGCTCGCCCATGGCTCGCTCGCACGTCCTGGTGACCGTCACCGGCCCGGACCAGCCGGGTATCACCGCCCGGCTCACCGGAATCATCGCCACCAGCACCGCCTCGCTCCTGGACATCGAGCAGGTGGTGGTGCAGGGGCAGCTGACGCTCGCGCTCCTCCTCGCCCTCGACGACGACGACGGGCTGCTCAAGGACCTCCTCTTCGCCGCCAAGTCGCTGGGCGTCGAGCTGGACTTCGCGCCGGTCGACCCCGACGAGCCGGGTGCTGCCCGGGAGCCCCAGCGCTTCGTGGTGACCGCCATCGGGCGATCGCTCGGCGCACGCGAGCTGCACGCGGTCGCCAGCACCCTCGCCGACCACGAGGGGAACATCGAGCGCATCCATCAGCTCTCGAAGGGTGAGCTGGGTTCGGTGGAGATCCTCCTCGGCCTGCCCGCGGGAGCCGACCCCGAGCCCCTCAAGCGGGCGTTGCTCGAGCTGGGGATGCAGGAGAGCTTCGACGTCGCGCTGCAGCGTGAGGGCCTGTTCCGCAGGAGCAAGCGGCTGGTGGTGATGGACATGGACAGCACCCTCATCCGCATCGAGGTCATCGACGAGCTGGCCCGGGCGCACGGCGTCGCGGAGCGGGTGGCGGCCATCACCGAGCGGGCGATGCAGGGGGAGATGGACTACGACGAGTCGCTCCGCCAGCGGCTGGGGCTGCTGGAGGGCCTCGATGTCTCGGTGCTCCGGCGGATCGCCGCCGAGCTGCCCCTCACCGAGGGCGCCGAGAAGCTGATCGAGGTGCTCAAGCGGCTCGGGTACCGCACCGCAGTCATCTCCGGCGGGTTCTCCATCGCCGCCGAGGCGCTCAAGGCGCGGCTGGGAATCGACTACGCATACTCGAACACCCTGGAGGTCGCGGGCGGGAAGCTCACCGGCCGGGTCCTCGGCCCCATCGTCAACGGCAAGCGCAAGGCCGAGCTGCTGGAGGTCATCGCCCAGGCCGAGGGCGTGTTGCTCGACCAGACCATCGCCGTGGGAGACGGGGCCAACGACGTCCCGATGCTGGAGAAGGCCGGGCTGGGCATCGCCTTCCGGGCGAAGAAGACGCTCCGCGAGCGCGCCGACACCTCGCTCTCCGCCACCGGGCTGGACGCCATCCTGTACCTGCTGGGTATCAGCGCCGAGGAGCTGCAGGACGCCACCGCGCGGTTCGGCTAGATCGGACGCGTGATGAGCTCCGACAGCTGGACCGGGTGGTGGCGTGGGCGGCAGGACGCCTTCGAGGAGGCGCTACGGGCCCTGGTGGAGGTCAACTCCTTCACCGCCAACCGCGAGGGAGGCCTCGAGGTGGGCCGGCGCCTGAGCGAGCAGCTCCGCCTCCCCGGCGTGGAGGCTCGCGCCGTCGCCAGCACGCAGTACGCCGACCACCGGGTGTTCCGCACCCGGGGGAATCCGCGGCTCCCGCCGATCGCGCTCATCGGCCACCTGGACACCGTCTTTCCCCCCGGCACCTTCGAGGGGTACCGGGTGGACGGTCCCCTCCGCCGCGGGCCGGGCGTGCTCGACATGAAGGGCGGCCTGGTGGTGGTGGCCTTCGCGCTGCGCGGGCTCGCCGAGAGCTATCCGGGCGGCCTGGAGGCCCTCCCCCCGCTGCGCATCGTGGTGGTCTCCGACGAGGAGGTGGGCTCCCCGGAGGGCGCGGGCGTCATCCGCGAGGCCATCGCCGGCAGCGACGCCGCGCTGGTGTTCGAGTCGGGCCGGGCGCAGGACGCGATCATCACCCGGCGCAAGGGCACCGGGAACGTGAGCGCCATCGGCCACGGCAAGGCGGCCCATGCCGGCAACGCACACGCCGAGGGGAAGAACGCCATCTGGGCCATCGCCCGGTGGGTGGACGCGGCCCAGCAGCTCACCGACTACCCGCGCGGCATCAGCGTCAACGTGGGGACGATCTCCGGCGGGATCGGCAAGAACACCGTGCCCGAGCACGCCGAGGCCCACGCCGACATCCGCTACCTCACCCGCGCCGACGGCGAGGCACTGGTGCAGCGCCTGCGGGAGGCGGCGGAGCGCGCGGCGGCCTCGGTCCCCGGAACACGCCTCGAGCTGTCGGGGGGCGTGAACCGCGACCCGCTCGAGCGCACCCCGGCCAACGTCGCGCTGATGGAGGAGTACGCCCGCGCGGCCCGCGCCGCGGGGCTGGGCGCGGTGGAGGCGCCGCTCATCGGCGGGGCCAGCGATGCCAGCACCTCGTCCTCGATGGGCATCGCTTCCATCGATGGGCTCGGCCCCCGCGGGAAGGGCTTCCACACCGTGGACGAGCAGATCGAGGTGGAGACCCTGGTGCCCAAGGCCGAGGCGCTGGCGCGCTTCCTGGCCGCCCGGGCCGGAGCCGGCGGTGGATGAGGACGCACCGGTCCCGTTGCCCCTCGACGGCCGGCTGGACTTGCACCTCTTCCACCCCCGCGAGCTCCCCGCGCTGCTCGACGCCTACCTCGGCGAGTGCCGCGCCGCCGGGGTGCTCCAGCTGGAAATCGTCCACGGGAAGGGGACGGGTGCCCTGGGCCGGCGAGTCCGGGCCCTCCTCGACCGCCGCGGCGACGTGCTCCGCCACTCGGTGGCCGACGAGGGCCGGGGCGGGTGGGGGGTGACCCTGGTCACCTTGAAACCGCTGGCAGCGGAAGGTGCCGGGGGCCCCTCGCCAGCTCGCCCGCAGTCCGAGTAGGAATCCCCCCGTGGCCCGTGCTGCTCCCCTGACGGTGATGGTGGTCGACGACCAGGCGCTGTTCCGCCGGTCGATCCAGGACCGGCTCCGCTCGGAGGGGTACGATGTGGTGTCCGCGGAGAACGGTGCCGAGGCGCTGGAGCTGTTGCAGGCCGCGCCGAGTCCGTGCGTGGTGCTCCTGGATCTCATGATGCCGGTGATGAACGGCGTCGAGTTCCTGCACGCGCTCGACCGGCGTGCGGAGACCACCGATGTCCGGGTGATGCTCGTCTCCGGGCACGGCGTGCTGGAGCGCATCGCGCTGGACAGCAAGCGCATCGTCGCCCGGTTGCAGAAGCCGCTGGAGATGACCGAGCTCCGCAGCGCGCTCGAGGCGCAGCTCGGTTCCGCGGTGCCGCGGCACCCATCCCCGCGTACGGTGCACTGAGCTCGCCGTGGCTAGAACGCCACGCCCACGCGCACCCCACCGCCCCGCCGCAGCCGGAAGGGCGACCAGCGCAGGACGGTGCGCCCCGGTCCGGGAGCGCCGAGCGGAACGTCGAGCCCGAGCCGCTCGCGCAGCTCTGTCCCGGTGAGCCCGGCCAGCCGCACACCTCCGGCCGGACCTGAGGCGGAGCCTCCCCCGGCCGCGGCCAGCCCTGCCCCGACGAGAAACAGTCCGCCCGCGACCAGCGCCTGGGTGCCGTCGGCGCACTGGCCGGACAGGGCGCAGCCCCGGTGGGTGACTGCCGGCAGAGTGAGCGCGAGCCCGGCCAGCGCCGCCGCCCCGCCCAGCAGGAGCAGTCCTGTTTGTGCTGGAGCAGGCGGAGCGATGGTGGTGTCCACCCCGACCAGCGGGAACGTCGCCGGGGCAGCCCCGGCCGGACGGACGCGGGCGAGGAGGTCCGGTGCCCGCTCGGACGCGGAAGGAGCCCCCAGCGCGGGTGCGTCGGGGACCGTGGCCAGGAGGGTCCCGGCGATGAGCGCGGCGTGCATCATGGTGGGGCGAGGTGGCTCAGGTCGTTCCAGAGCCAGATGACCTCGGAGGCGTGCTCGCGGCCGAGCACGCTGACCGACGCGGTGCTCAGCGCCAGCCGCTCTCCGAACGCGGCTGGCGCCTGGATCCACCGCACCGCCAGCACCCTCAACAGATGTCCATGGGCGAAGATCACCACGTCCCCCTCGACGCCGCGTACCTCCGAGATCACCCGATCCGCGCGGACGCCGACCTGCTCCGCAGTCTCCCCCTGCGGGCACCCGTCGCGCCAGAGGCTCCACTCGGATCGCTCGCGGAGGATGTCCGCCCGGGTCCGGCCCTCGTACGCGCCGTAGTCCCACTCCATCAGGTCGGGGCGAGCCTCGGCCCGGTCGCCCAGGCCGGCGAGGATGCACGTGTCACGGGCCCGTGACAGCGGGCTGACGAACACCCGCGTGAAGGGCCAGGCAGCCAGCCGGTGGCGGAGGAGCTCGGCCTCCCGACGTCCCTCGGCGGTCAGCGGGATGTCCTGCCTCCCGGTGTGCTGCTTGGACCTCGTCCACTCGGTCTCCCCGTGGCGGACCAGCACCACCACCCGGCTCGTCTGGGCCATGCGTTCTCCTCGGGCCTCCCGCCATGGAGGCGTCGAGGCCGCACCATAGAGCGGTCGTTCCGCCGAGCGGTTACAATGCCGCGCCCATGGAGACCCTGGTTCTCAGCACGGGATACGAGCCCGTCGCCCGTGTCTCGTGGCAGCGGGCCATCAATCTCTTGTTCCTCGGCAAGGTGGAGGTGGTCGAGGAGTACGAGGACCGGCTGGTTCGCTCGGTGACGTTTGCGGTGAAGATGCCCTCGGTCATCCGCTTCCTGCGCGCAGTGCGCAACCGGAAGCGGGCCATCAAGTTCAGCCGCGAGAACGTCTTTGCCCGCGACCACGGGAAGTGCCAGTACTGCGCCGAGCGGGTCAGCCGCCAGGACGCCACGTATGATCACGTGGTCCCGCGCGCTCAGGGCGGCCACACCACCTGGGAGAACGTGGTGATCTGCTGCTTCCGCTGCAACCAGCGGAAGGGAGGGCGCACGCCCCCGCAGGCCGGGATGGCGCTGCTCAGCACGCCGGTGAAGCCGAAGAAGCTCCCCGAGACGTTCCACCTGACCTTCACCTACGAGCCGGGGATGCCTCTGTCCTGGCGCAAGTTCCTCCGGGACGTGGCCTACTGGCACGGCGAGCTCGAGGACTGACCGCCCGCGCCCCCGGAGCGCTGGCCCGCGCGTGGTCCGCCCTGCCGCCAGGCGCCCGCCGAGCCCTGGCCCGGGCGGCGCTGCTGGTGGGGGTGGTGGTGGCGCTGATCAACGGCGCGGTCAACGCCATCGGAGGGGCCGACGTGTTTCTCCTCTCGCCCTGGCACCTACGGGCGCGGGTCCGGGCGCTGGGGCTCTACGCGCTGCACCGTCCGCGGTGCGCGTTCCGGGCCCACCCGCCGCTGACCCCGGTGGTGTCCGCGGCCGAACGGCGCCATGGGCTCCCCCCCGGTCTGCTCGAGGCGCTGGTGGAGGTGGAGAGCGGCGGCCGCGTCCACAGCATCTCCGGGACGGGGGCGGTTGGCCCGGGCCAGCTGCTCCCCTCCACCGCACGGCTGCTCGGGGTGGGCGATCCCTTCGACTCGGAGGAGGGTGTGGACGGCAGCGCGCGGTACCTGGCCCAGCAGCTGCGGCGCTTCCGGTCGGTCCGGCTGGCCATCGCCGCGTACAACGCCGGGCCCGGCGCCGTGGGGGATGGGGCGGCGTGGCCCGAGGAGACCCGGGCCTACGTGGACCAGGTCACCGAGCGCTACGCACGGCGTCGCCGGGCGCACGCACAGCGCTGAGCGGGCGCGGGGGGCTGGATCGAATCGAGGTGGTGCGCGGGCCGCCCGGTGAGGCTAGGAAGGCGGACTCCCCCGCATGGTGCTGACCCGCCAGCAGCAGCTCTACACCTACCTCAGCGGCATCTTCGTCGCCGCGCTGCTGCTGGGCGACCTCACCGGCGGCAAGGCGTTCGGCATCGACGTCCAGCTGTTCGGCGTGCACTACCGCCAGCCGGTCTCGGTGGGGCTCTTCGCCTTCCCGATCACCTTCCTCCTCACCGACATCGTCAACGAGTTCTACGGGACGAAGGGCGCGCGCTTCCTGACCTTGCTGGGGATGTGGATGGCGGTGTTCAGCTTCATCGTGCTGAACGTCTCGCAGCTGCCCGCCGCGGACCCGAACAGCTATTACACCGACGCCGAGTTCAACAAGGTCTTCGGGGTGGGCGGGAAGCTCTTCGTCGCCTCGATCATCGCCTACCTCTGCGGGCAGTTCCTCGACATCCACGTCTTCGCCTTCTGGAAGGCGTTGACCCAGTCGAGGCACCTGTGGCTGCGGGCGACCGGGTCTACCATCGCCAGTCAGGTGGTGGACACCTTCGTCATCAACTTCCTCTTCTGGTACGTCTTCCCGTCGGTGGGGAACGCCCAGCCCCGGCCCCTGGGGTGGGTCACCAGCAAATCGGTCGGCGAGTACCTCATCAAGCTGGTCATCGCCGTGGGCCTGACCCCGGCCGTGTACGGCGTGCATGAGCTGGTGGTGCGGCGGCTCGGAATCCAGCCCCACCCCCACGGCCGGGTGGGGCCGTCCGAATCCGTGGCCTCGCACGCCCCGTCCGGTGGGACCGGGTAGGTGCACCGGGGGTTGACGTCTCACGCGAGCGGCGGGCACGTTTCAAAGATCATGTCCGAGGGCCCGATCCTGATCGTCGACGACGATGCGTTCGTGCGGACGTTGCTCCGCGAGATGCTTGCCGACCAGGGTCACCCGCTCCGGGAGGCCGAGAACGGCCACGAGGCGCTGGGCCTCGAGGGTCCGCCCCCCCGGATCGTCCTGCTGGATCTCCTGATGCCGGAGATGAGCGGGATGGAGGCCCTGGCGCTCATTCGCGATCGCTGGCCCGGGACGCCGGTGCTGGTCATCAGCTCGATGGACAGTGACCGCCTGGTGGACGAGGCTCTCGCCGCAGGGGCTTCCGGCTACATCACCAAGCCATTCCACCCGGTGGAGATCGCCTCTGCGGTGGAGCGTGCGCTGGCGGCCTGAGGAGACGCTCGGGGACCTTCCAGATGTCCGAGTACTGGATCGGAGACGCGGAAGGACGGGTGCTCGGGCCGGTGAGCCTGGACGTGGTCCAGGACCTGGTGAACACCGGGCGTCTGACCGAGATCACCCGGGTCTCCCGCGATGGCCGGAACTGGGGCACCCCGGCCGGCTTCCCCGAGGTGATGGCGCTGCTGCTCAACGCGCCGTCGCCCGACGCGCTGCTGCAGTCCGAGCGGCAGGAAGCGGCGCGGGTGCGCGAGCAGCTCCGGGCGATGCAGGGACGGCCGCCGCACGAGATCTTCCGGCTCGACCGCAACGCCTCGGTGGACGCGTACCGGAACGCCTTCTTCAAGCTGGTGAAGCGCTTCTATCCGGACCGGGTGCGGGCGCAGGCCCACCCGGACCTGCGCAAGGCCTACGCCGACGCCTTCCAGTTCCTCAGCCGCCTGATGGTGCACATCGAGAAGGACCTCACGGCGGGCGTCCCGGTCTCCCCGCTGCCGGTTCTCGTCCGGGCAGCGCCTCCCCCGACACCGATGGATGACGAGCCGCTCACGCCCATCCCCGCCCCGCCGCCCCAGACCGCGCGCCCGCTCAGCGTGGTCCCCCGGAGCATGACCCCGCTGCCCCGTCCGGGACCGTTCTCCTCGCCCGCGCACGAGGGAGCGTTCAGCTACCAGCCGCATGAGTTCGTGGGCTTCGAGCGGCGCGACGACCGGGTCGAGGTCACCATCCGGGTCACCGCCCGGAACAGCCGGATGTTCACCGACCATCCACTGGCGAACCTCAAGACCGACGGCTTCTTCCTCGCCTGCGCCAAGTCACTCCCGCTGGGGACCCTGGTGGACGTCATCTTCCGCTTCGACGAGGAGCACCGGGAGGTGCGCTCGCGCGGCCGGGTGATCCTGGAGAACAGCGGTGGGGACCCGTCCAAGCCCTCCGGCTTCGGCGTCCGGTTCATCACCCTGGTCGAGCAGGACCGCCGCTTCATGCTGCAGTTCGTGGAGCGGTCCGCGCACTGACCCGGGCCCGTCGTGCGAGCGTCGCCGGCGCCTCCGTCGGCTACGGCAACCGGTCGCCCACGAAGCCGCGCTCGGCCTCGGCGATGGCGCTCTCCACCGTTCGCATCGGCTCACCCCACGCGCCCGCGAGCCGGAGCGCCCGCACCAGGCCTCCCCTCACCCGGGACGCGACCTCGACCAGGTGATGAGGCTGCTCGGTGCCCATGCGGTGACTAGGAACTAGCGCGCCGCAACAGGTTGCGCCATTCCGAGCGGCGCCGGGCCAGGCCGGCGCGTAGAGTCCTCGCCGGTGCGAGTCCCGAGCGCAGCACACGAAGGAGCACCACCCCGCCCGGACTCCACGCCGGTGCTGGTGCTGCGGGAGGTGACCCGGGGGTTCGGTGGGCGGCTGGCCGTCCGCGGAGTCTCGCTCGAGGTCCCGCGCGAGAGGACCACTGTCCTCCTGGGCGAGAGCGGCAGTGGCAAGAGCACCCTGCTCCGGCTGATGGCGGGGCTCCTGGCGCCGGACTCGGGGGAGATCCTCTTGGAGGGCGCCCCGGTGACGCCCCGGACCGGGCCGGAGCTCCGCCGCCGGATGGGATTCGGGCTGCAATCCGGCGGGCTCTTTCCGCACCTGACCGCAGCGGACAACGTCACCCTCCTCGCCCGGGCGCTCCGCCGACCGGCCGAGTGGCGGGAGCGGCGGCTCGGCCAGCTCACCGGGCTGGTGCGGCTCGAACCCGACGTCCTCGCCCGCTGGCCGGTGCAGCTCTCCGGTGGACAGCGGCAGCGGGTCAGCCTGATGCGCGCGCTGATGCTCGTGCCGGCAGTGGTGCTGCTCGACGAGCCGCTCGGGGCGCTGGACCCGGTCACCCGCGCCGAGCTGCAGCAGGAGCTGCGACAGGTGTTTCGCTCGCTGGGGACGACGGTGGTGCTGGTCACCCATGATCTCGACGAGGCCGCGTTGCTCGGAGATCGGGTGGCCTTGATGCACGAGGGGAGGCTGGTCCAGGTGGGCCCGGTGGAGGAGCTCGCTGCCCATCCGGCGGATCCCTGGGTGGCGCGCTTCCTCGCCGGATGGCACGGAAGGATGGAGCGGTGAAGACGCTCGTCCTTCTCGCCCTCGCCGCCGCGGCGCCCGACGGACCGGTGCGGGTGGGGAGCAAGGCCTTCACCGAGTCGGTGATCGTCGGCGACCTCGCGACCGGGGTGCTCCAGCGCCGCGGACTGCGCGCCGAGCACGTCCGCGGCCTGGGGGGAACGCGGGTGGTCTGGGACGCGCTGGTGCGCGGCGACGTGGACGTCTACCCGGAGTACACGGGGACGCTCGCCCAGGAGATCTTCGGCGGGAAGGTGCGCCCGGACGCGCTCGGGCCGGCCCTGGCCGCGCAAGGCATCGAGCTCGGACCACCGTTGGGGTTCGAGGACGGGTACGCGCTGGGGATGCGCGAGGACCGCGCGGAGGCGCTCGGCATCCGGCGGATCTCCGACCTCCGCACTCACCCGGAGCTCCGGCTCGGCTTCAGCAGCGAGTTCCTCGATCGCGCAGACGGCTGGCGTGCGCTGGAGCGGGCGTACGGGCTGCCCCAGCGGAACGTCCGCGGGCTGGATCATGAGCTCGCCTACCGCGGCCTCCGGACCGGGGCGCTCGACGTGGTGGACCTCTACTCGACCGACCCGGAGATCCAGGCCGAGCACCTGCGGGTGCTCGAAGACGACCGGCATCACTTTCCCGAGTACCGGGCGGTGCTGCTGGTGCGTGCCGACCTCGAGCGCCGCGTGCCGGGAGCCAGCGCCGCGCTGGAGGTGCTCCGGGACCAGATCGACGCGCCGGCGATGATCGCCATGAACGCCCGGGCACGGCTGCAGCGGGTGCCAGAGCCGGAGGTGGCCGCGGCGTTTCTCCGGGACCGGCTGGGCGAGGGCGGCTCGAGCAGGGCCACGGCCGCGGCGCCTGGTCGCGCCCGCCGCATCCTCGCCCGGCTCGGAGAGCACCTGACCCTGGTGGGGGTATCGCTCGCCCTGTCGCTCGCGGTCGCGGTGCCCCTGGGCGTCCTCGCCGCGCGCCGGCGCCGGGTCGGGCAGGTGGTGCTGGCCACGGTGGGTGTGGTGCAGACCATCCCCTCGCTGGCCCTGCTGGTGCTGATGATCCCGCTCCTCGGCATCGGGACGCGGCCGGCAATTGCCGCGCTCTTCCTTTACGGGCTCCTTCCCATCGTCCGGAACACCCATGCGGGGCTGGTGGGCATCGCCCCGGACCTGCGCGAGTCGGCCGAGGCGCTGGGGCTCCCCGGGATGTTCCGGCTGCTCCGGGTGGAGCTTCCTCTGGCCTCACCCTCCATCCTCGCTGGGGTGAAGACGTCGGCGGTCATCGCGGTGGGGACGGCGACGCTGGGGGCGCTGGTGGGGGCGGGCGGCTTCGGGCAGCCCATCCTCACCGGCATCCGCCTGGCCGACACCGGGCTGCTCCTCGAGGGCGCGCTGCCGGCGGCGGCGCTGGCACTGGCGGTGGAGGCCGCGTTCGACGGCGTGGAGCGGCTGGTGGTCCCGCGCGGCCTCCGCCTCCGGCCGGACGAACCGGGATGACTGTTCCGCTGTCGAGCTCGCAGGGGCGCGGCGTGCTCCTGGCCTCCATCGTCGGCTCGGGGATGGCGTTCCTGGACTCGACGGTGGTCAACGTCGCTCTGCCGACGCTGGCGCGGTCGCTGGGAGCGGACCTCGCCGGGTTGCAGTGGACGCTCGATGCCTATCTTCTGACCCTCTGCGCCTTCCTGCTGACCGGCGGCAGCCTGGGCGATCGGCTGGGACGAAAGCCGATGTTCGAGCTCGGGGTGCTGGGGTTCGCCGTCGCCTCCCTGCTTTGCGCGCTGGCGCCCGGCGTCCTCGCGCTGGCCCTGGCCCGCGCGCTCCAGGGGCTGGCGGCGGCGCTCCTCGTTCCCTTGAGCCTCGCACTGGTGCGGGGAGGCATCGACGAGTCGGACCAGGGCGCGGCGCTGGGGCTCTGGACCGGCCTGTCGGGGGTCACCTCCGCGGCAGGCCCCCTGGTCGGCGGCTGGCTGGTGGAGGCGGTGGGGTGGCGCTCCATCTTCCTCCTCAACCTGCCTCTGGCAGTGGTCGCGCTGTGGGCAGCGAGGCGCTACCTGCCCGACGCGACCCGGGCCCGGGAGGGCAAGCCGCTGGACCTGGCCGGCGCGGTGACCGGAGTGGTCGCCGTGGGGGGGATGACCTACGCCCTGATCGAGGGACCGGCGCACGGCTGGACCGCGCCGGCACTCGCCTCGGCGGCCGTCGGCGCAGCGGCCCTGGTCGCCTTCCTGCGCCTCGAGCGGCGGCCGGACGCAATGATGCCACTGTCCCTCTTCCGGAGCCCGGTGTTCGCCGCGGCCAACGGCGTGACCTTGCTCCTCTATGCAGCACTGGGCTGCGCCATCTTCCTCTTGATGCTGGAGCTGCAGATCGGGATGGGGCTCGCGCCGCTGAGCGCGGGTCTGACCTTGCTGCCGGCCACCGTGCTGATGCTCGTGCTCTCCCCACTCTCCGGCCGCTGGGGACAGACGCACGGCGGGCGCTGGCCCATGGCGCTGGGAGCGCTCATCGCCGCGCTCGGCTTCCTGGCCTTCCTGCTGCTCGCTCCCGGGGCCCGATGGACCACTGTCCTGCCGGGCGGGGTGCTCCTCGGCCTCGGGCTGTCCCTGGCGGTGGCTCCGCTGACGGTCGCGGTGCTCGACGCGGTGGGTCCGGAACGGGCGGGGATTGCCTCGGGGGTGAACAACGCAATCGCCCGGCTGGCGGGGCTGCTCGGGGTGGCGGCGGTGCCCTGGGCGGCGGGGCTATCCGGACCGGGGCGGATGCTCGACCCGGAGGAGCTGACCGTCGGCTTTCACCGGGCGACGGTGCTCTGCGCAGGCCTCTGTCTCGCCGCGGCGGTCGCCTCCGCGGTGTGGGTCCCGTCCCGGAGACCGGCTCCGGGTTCAGCCAGCGGAGCGGGGGAGGCCTGAGGGGGCCGGCGCGGAAGCCGGCGTCCGATGGCGACTCAGCCGAGGGCCGCAATTCCTGCGCGGGCGACCTGCTCGTCCTCGTGCGAGGCGACGCCGGAGACTCCCACCGCGCCGACGCACTCGCCCTCCACCTGGATGGGAAGGCCGCCCTGCACCCGGAGCTGCCCGGGGAAGGCGACCAGGGCGGGCCGTTCCTTCACCACCTCCTCGAGGGCCTTGGTGGGAAGCCGCAGCATCGCTGCCGTCCAGGCCTTCCGGGTGGCGATCTCCGCGCTCGGAAGTGGAGCGCCGTCCATCCGCTCGAGCAGGAGCAGGAATCCGCCGTCATCCACCACCGCGATGCTGACGTTCCACCGTCGCTGCTCGGCCTCGGCGCGGGCAGCGTCGATCATCCGGCGGGCATCGGAAAGGGAAAGGGCGCGCTTGGTTCTCATGCGCGCCCCATAACGCCGTGGACACCCCGGGGGGAAGGGGCGCATGTCTTCATCTACCCACCTGCGGTTTCGAAAAGCACGAACAGGGCGCGAGGAACGTCAGCCCACGCCCGTACGGTGGGAACCCGCTGATCGCCCGTCCAGGGCGGCTGCAGGGTGAGGAGCGACGTGCGATGGACGTGTCCTGGGTGGCGGGGACGGGCGTGCTGGTGGCCGCGGCGGCGGCGCTCGGCTGGGTGCTCGGCCGGGCGCGGCTTGCGGCCATCCAGGCCCGCGAGCGGGCGGCGCTCGAGGCCGCCCACCAGGTGCTGGCGGAGCGGGTGCGGGCCCGGGAGGTGGACCTCCAGGAGCAGGCGCGCGCCATCGCCACTGCGACCGCCCGGGCGGAGGCGCTGGAGGAGGCGCGTTCGCGCGCACTGGCCGAGATCGCCGCCGAGCGGGCCGCGCGGGCCGAGGAGCAGCGGGCCATGGATGAGAAGCTGCGCCTCGTTCAGGCGACCCAGGAGCAGCTGACCGAGCGCTTCAAGGCGCTCTCCCACGACGCGCTCCAGGCGAACGCCCAGAGCTTCCTCGAGTACGCCAGGACCCAGCTGGAGAAGACCCAGGAAGTCGCCAAGGTCGAGCTGGATGCCCGGTCGACCGCCATCGACGTGCTCGTCGCGCCCATCCGTGAGGCGCTGGAGAAGGTGGACGGCAAGCTGGCCGAGCTGGATCAGTCCCGCGAGCGGGCACAGGGTGCGCTGGGGGCGCAGCTCCGGGCCCTCGCCGAGTCGCAGGATGCGCTCCGCCAGCAGACCGAGCGCCTCGTCGGCGCCCTCCGGGCTCCGAACACCCGCGGCCGCTGGGGCGAGGTGCAGCTCCGGCGGGTCGTCGAGCTCGCGGGCATGGTGGACCGCTGCGACTTCACCGAGCAGACGCGGGTGGAGGTCGAGGGGGGGACGCTCCGGCCCGATCTCGTGGTGCACCTCCCGGGCGAGAAGCAGGTGGTGGTGGACAGCAAGGTGCCGCTCCAGGCGTACCTGGACGCGCACCAGGCCGCGGAGGAGGCCACCAAGCAATCGCGGCTCGCGGCCCACGCCGCCGACGTGCGTCGGCACGTGCGGAAGCTGAGCGAGAAGAGCTACGCCGCCCAGTTCGAGTCCGCTCCCGAGTTCGTGGTGATGTTCATGCCCGGGGAGGCCTTCCTCTTCGCCGCGCTGGAGAAGGACCCCGAGCTGATCGAGTTCGGTGCCGCCCAGAACGTCATCCTGGCCACGCCCACCACCCTCATCGCGCTCCTCCGGGCGGTGGCCTACGGCTGGCGGCAGGAGCAGGTGGCGAGGAACGCCCGGGACATCCAGGCCCTGGGCCGCGAGCTGCACGACCGGCTGCAGACGGTGGTGAAGCACCTGGCCACGCTCGGGCAGCGGCTCGGGGGCTCGGTGGACGCCTACAACTCGGCGATCAGCTCGCTCGAGGCACGCGCCCTGGTCACTGCCCGCAAGTTCCGGGAGCTGGGCGCCGGGGGCGAGTCGGACATCCCCCGGCTCGAGCCGGTCGAGTCGCTGGTCCGGCAGCTCGACATCCCGGCGCTGCCGTCGGGGCGGCGCGGCGGGCACGAAGCGGCCTGAGGCGCCCCTTCCGCAGCCGCTGCGTCAGGCTGCCTCGAAGAGTGCCGCCGCGCCCATCCCGCCTCCGATGCACATCGTCACCACGCCGTAACGGCCGCCGCGCCGCTTGAGCTCCCGGAGCAGGGTCGCGGTCAGCCGCGTCCCGGAGACGCCCAGCGGATGCCCGAGGGCGATGGCCCCGCCGTTGGGGTTCACCTTCGACCGATCGATGCCCAGCTCGCGGATGCAGTACAGCGCCTGCGCGGCGAAGGCCTCGTTCAGCTCGAAGAGGTCGATGTCCTTCACCTCGAGCTTGTTCTTCGCCAGCAGCTTCCGCACCGCCGGGACCGGGCCGATGCCCATGATCTCCGGAGGCACGCCGGCCACCTGGAAGTCGATGAAGTAGCCCAGCGGCTTGACCCCCAGCGCCCTGGCCTTCTCCTCGGACATCACCACCGCCGCCCCGGCGCCGTCGGTCAAGGGCGAGGCGTTGCCGGCGGTGACCGTCCCCCGGGGGTTGAAGGCTGGCTTCAGCTTGGCCAGGCCCTCCAGCGTGGTGTCCGGCCGGAGGATGGTGTCCTCGCTGACGGTCACCTCGTGCGGCGTCCCGCCGTCGTCGAACACCTCGGTCTTCACCGGGATGATCTCCTCCTTGAAGATGCCTTTCTTGCGGGCCTCGGCGGCGCGCCGCTGGCTCTCGTATGCGAAGGCGTCCTGGTCGGCCCGGGAGACCTCGAGGCGCCGGGCCACGTTCTCCGCGGTGGCGCCCATCGAGGTGTAGATCTCCGGCTGCTTCTCCATGAGCTCCGGATTGGCGGAGACCTTGTTCCCGCCCATCGGCACCATGCTCATCGACTCGGTGCCGCCGGCCACCGCGACGTCGTACATCCCCGCGGCGATGGACTGGGCGACCTGAGCGATGGACTGCACGCCCGAGCTGCAGAAGCGGTTGATGGTCATGGCCGGCACGCTGTCCGGCAGCCCGGCGAGGAGCGCCGCCTGGCGGGCGACGTTCATGCCCTGCTCGGCCTCGGGCATCGCGCAGCCGAGCACCACGTCGTCCACCGCCGAGGGCTGGAGCCCGGGCACGGCGGAGACCGCGGCGCGGATGGCCGCGGCGGCCAGGGTGTCGGGACGGGTGTCCTTGAACTCGCCCTTGAGGGCGCGGGTGAAGGGGGTGCGGACGGCGCTGGCGATGACGACTCGGGAAGCCATGGTCTCGTTCTCCTAACCGACTAGTTCCGGAGCGGCTTGCCGGTCTCCAGCATGCGCGGCGATCCGGTCCTGGGTCTTCTCCTCGCCACAGAGCGAGAGGAAGGCCTCGCGCTCGAGGTCGAGCAGGTGCTGCTCGCTCACCGGGGTGAACGCCGAGACGTCGCCGCCGGTGATGACGTGCGCCAGCTTCTGGCCGATGTGACGGTCGTACCCGGAGATCTGATTGTTCACCTGCATGTCGTACAGCATCATGTCCACCGTCGCCGCGCCGCTCCGGCCGGGGAGCCGGAAGTGCGTGGGCCGCGGCGGCCGGAATCCCGACTCTGCCATTCCCAGCACCCGCGCCTTGGCGTCACCGAGGAGGAAGTCGCGGTTGAGGCTGATCCCGTCGGCGCGGCCGAGGAAGCCCATCTCCCGGGCCTCCTCCGCCGAGGTGGCCACCTTCGCCGTGCCGATGGTGAGGAACAGCTTCTTCAAGAAAGGCAGCGGATCGAAGTCGCGGTCGGTGGCGAACGGGCCGTAGAGGTTCCGGAGCAGCATGAGGTTTCCGCCGCCGCCGGGGATGAGTCCCACCCCCACCTCGACCAGGCCCATGTAGAGCTCGGCCGCGGCCTGGATGGCGTTGGCTCCCATCGTGACCTCGGCGCCGCCGCCCAGGGTGAGGCCGAACGGGGCGGCCACCACCGGAATGGGGCTGTAGCGCATCCGCTGGTTCGTGGCCTGGAAGTCACTGACCAGCTTCTCCACCGAGGCCAGGTCCTCGCTCTTGATGGCCATCAGCAGGGCCATGATGTTGGCGCCGGCCGAGAAGTTCGCCCCGTCGTTGCCGATGACCAGGCCGCTGGCGGAGGCCTCGGCGCGGTCGAGGGCCCGGTTCATCATCGCGACGATGCCGTCGTCGATGGAGTTCATCTTGGTGTGGAACTCGAGCAGCAGGGCCCGGTCGCCCATGTCCCAGAGCGTCGCGCTCTCGTTCCCGTCCAGCCGCCGGTTCGCGCGGCGGAGGTGCTCGACGCGCAGGGTGCGCGGATTCTCGCTCACCGGGGCCGGCTTCCTGGCCGGGATGTCCCAGGCGGTGTCCTTCGTCCCCTCGACGCCGTAGAAGCTCTCCCGGCCCGAGGCGAGCATCTGCTCCACCCAGGCCGCTGGCTTCAGCCCTAGCTCCTTCATCCGCTCCACGCCCTTGCGCACGCCGTACGCGTCCCACACCTGGAAGGGCCCGAGGTCCCAGGCGAAGCCCCAGCGGAGCGCGCGGTCGATGTTCACCAGGTCGTCGGAGATCTCCGGGATGCGGCGGCTGGCGTAGGCCAGCGTCTCCAGGGTCACCCGCTCGGCGAACCGTGCCGCCTTGTCGGTCCCGGTGAGCACGGTGCGGATGCGCTCGGCGACGTCGTCGATGCCCTTCGCCGCGCCGAGCGAGTCGAAGCGGACCTTCTGCTGTGGCCGGTAGGTGAGGGTGGCGAGGTCGAGGGCCTGGATCTCGCTCTCCCCGTCCTTGCCCTTCACCTTCTTGTAGAAGCCGCCGCCCGTCTTGTCCCCGAGCATCTTCGCCGCGACCATCTTCTTGACGAACTCGGGGACGAGGAACGTGTCGCGCTCCTCGTCCTGGGTCAGAGTGTCGTAGCAGTTCTGGGCCACGTGGACGAAGGTGTCCAGGCCGACGATGTCGGTGGTGCGGAACACCGCGCTCTTCGGCCGTCCCATCGCCGGGCCGAAGATCTTGTCCACCTCCTCGACGGTGAGCTCCGCCTTCGGCATGTCGCTGAGCACCCGCAGCATCCCGTAGGTGCCGATGCGGTTGGCGATGAAGTTGGTCGAGTCCTTCGCCCAGACGATGCCCTTGCCCAGCGTCTCCTCGCCGAAGCGGGCCATGCGGGCCAGGACGCCCGGGTCGGTGTCCGGACCGGCCACCAGCTCCAGCAGCTTCATGTACCGGACGGGGTTGAAGAAGTGGGTGACCAGGAAGCTCTTCCGGAACGCGGGCCCCCGTCCCTGGAGCATCCCGGTGACCGACAGGCCCGAGGTGTTGGAGCTGATGACCGCTCCCGGCTTGAGGTGCGGCTCGACCCTGGCGAAGAGCGCCTGCTTGACCGCCATGTCCTCCTTCACCACCTCCACCACCCAGTCGCACTCGGCGATGCGCTGCAGGTCGTCCTCGAAGTTCCCCACCTCGATGAGGTCGAGCGCGGCGGGAGTGAAGAGCGGAGCCGGCCGGAGCTTCTTCATGTTCGCCAGCCCCGCGAGCGCGAACTTGTTCCGGAAGGCCTTCTTGCTCCGGTCCTCGCCCGGACCGGCCTCCGGCGGGACGAGGTCCAGCATCAGGACGGGGATGCCGGCGTTGGCCACGTGGGCGGCGATGCCGCTGCCCATGACGCCGGAACCGAGGACCGCGACCTTTCGGATGAGGCTCATCGGAGTGTCTCCCTGCGCGCGCTGACGCGCCGTGTCGGGCGCACCCTATGCGACTGACTCGATAATCAACAAGGCCGAAGAAGACAGCGGTTTCGTAACGGAAACCGCGCCACGGAAGCGGCCAGCCGGCCGTCCCGGACGTCGGGGACGGGCGCCCGGGAGCTCCTGCCGTTAGTCCCCGTTCCAGTCGGAGGCCGGCAGGATCTTCCACCCCGTGTCCAGGCCCCGCGACGTGGTGAAGCGCAAGATCCGCAGCGGCCAGCGGCGCACTTCCTTCCGCGGGCCCTCGAGGCTCTCGATGGTCATGCGGTGGACCTCGAGGGTGTACGTGCCGTCGGTTCCTGCCTGCGCCAGCAGCGGGCGAATCGGGTTCTTCGGGTGCCAGTAGACGGGCTTGCTGACCCGGGCGATGTACGCGAAGACGGGCAGCGCGCGGTTGAAGCGGCTCGCCCGCTCCCGGGTGGGGGCGAGCAGCTTGTTCGCCTCGGCCTCCGACAGCTCCCTGACTTGAAGCTCGTTGCCGAGCGCGCCGGACTGGTTGAGGAGGCTGGCCAGGGTGGCCCGGCCCGCCTTGTCGAGGTCCGTCATCATCTCCGCGGCGATCAGCAGCTGGGCCGTCTCCCGGCGCACCGGGTCCTCGGCGATGATCCGCCAGCTTCCAATCGTGGCGATGGAGGCGTTCATCGTCACCCCACCGAGCAACGACTCCCGGGCGGCGTCGTCACCGGTGCCGGTGAGCGCGTCCAGGTAGGAGCGCGCCACCTGGTGAACGGCGTCCTCCTGCGCGGCCGCGCCGAGGGAGACCAGCAACGTCAGGAGAGCGAGGCGCGGCACGGGGGAGAGAGTGGAATTTTTACGACAGCACGCGCGGAGGCCTCCAGGCGCGTGGGGAGCAGGATGTAGGTTGCCCCGCCCGCCCCGAGGGCCTAACTCCCCTCGGCCGGGCCGGATGGAGGCGACGTGAGACACGGAAGACGGTGGTGGTTGCTCCTCGGGCTGCTGGGCGCGCTGGCCGCGGCGCCCCGGGCCGCGGAGGCGCAGGAGTTCGACCTCGACGCCGGGGCGGACTACTGGACCCAGTCCCCGGGGATGGGGATCTTCTCCTTCGGGCTGGACACGCTCTGGCGCGTGGCACCCGGGTTCCAACTCGGCTTCAAGCCGGGGTTCTTCCTGACCACCTCGGGTGACATCCCTGCCGGCATCCCGATCGACTTCAAGGTCCGGGTGGACGTGGGGCGGGTGTACGTCGATGGGTTCGTGGGCCCCTGGTTCTTCTTCAAGGGCGACGTGGCCCGCATCCACGTAGGAATGGGAGCCGGGCTGCGCTTCGGTCGGCTGCTCCTGGGCGGCGAGGTGTCGTACCTCAACAACGGAGCGACGTTCGGCGGACGGATCGGTTTCCAGCTTTGAGCCTGGACGGCGGCGCGGGCCATCCACATGTCGGCAGGCCGGGGCAGCGCGACGCCGCCGTGGTGACGGTCGGGCAGCTCGTTGGCGAGCTGCACCCTGGAACGCCCGCGATGGAGGCTGCGCCCTGAGCGGCGCGTGCCTCACCGGCGACGCCCGGGACCCCGCCGTGCTGGCGAAGGTCCTCCTCGGCCGCGCACCGTCGCTGCTCCTCACCGACCCGCCGTACTGCCTGCTCACCCGGCGGCGGAAGGGCGGCGACGAGCGCGAGCGGCGGGCCGGCCGGAAGATCGACGAGGACCCCATCCATCGCTTCGAGGACGTGCGCGCCTACCGCCGCTTCACCGCGGAGTGGCTTCCGGCTGCTGCCCGTGAGGTGGACGACGGTGGCACCCTGGCCATCTGGACCAACTTCCTTGGCAGGCAGCCGATCCTCGCCGTCGCCGCGGAGGCGGGCTTCCCGGTGCTCGCCGGCGAGTTCGTCTGGGCGAAGCTGACCACCGACGGCGGGGGAAACGAGCGGCTGGCGCGGGTGTACGAGGTCGCGCTGGTGCTGCGCCGGGAGCTTCTCCCCCCTCCGGCGCCGGGGGATGCCGCCCGACCGTGGGCGGTGGTGGCGGGCTACGACGACGAGGGCGAGGCAGCGCGCTGGGGCAGCCACCCCAACCACAAGCCGTTCGGCGTGCTCGAGCCGCTGATCCGGACCTGGTCGCGTCCGGAGGAGCTGATCCTCGACTGCTTCGCCGGGAGCGGCAGCATCCCCGCGGCGGCGACGCGGCTCCGACGGGACGTGGCCTGCATCGAGCTCGACCCCGGATGGGCGGCGCGCGTCCGGGACCGGCTGGCCGGCGGATAGGGGGGCGTCTCCGCGCTCTTCAGCGCTGCCCGCCCTCGGATTCCCTGGGCCGGAAGTACGGGCATTCGCGCACCGGCTGGGGAGGGTACCTCTCCGGCACCAGCGGGCAGAGGATGAACGTGCTCCGTGCGGTGCGGACGTACCTCGGCGGCGCCGCGCAGCGGTGGCAGAGGCTATCCGGAAAGGGAAGGGGAACCGGAGGCTCGCTCACGGCTCCCCTTCAAGCACGCCCCGGCGCGGGAGCGGAACTGCGGCCCGCTAGATCTTGAACCCGAAGGTCAGGGCGATGACGTGCGCGGTCGCGCTGTAGTCGTAACGGTACTTCGGGTTCGGGTAGGTGCTGGTCTCCCCGAGGAACTTGATGAACTGGTACGCGAGCTCGAACCGGAATGCGCCGAACCGGTAGGTGCCGCCGAGCCCGATGTTGATCCGGTCGGTGTCCGGGATGTCCGGCAGCAGGGTCAGGGTCGGGCTCGGCGTCTTGTCGTAGAGGATGCCGGTCCGGAGCTGGAGGTGCTCGTTGAACGTGTACTCGGCCCCGATGCGGTAGTTCCAGCTGTGGTGCCACTGCTTGGCTTCGTAGGTGTTGAGCTGGGGATCGTCGAACTTGATCTCGATCGCCTGGAGCTGCTGCCAGGCGAAGTAGTTCAGGTCCACGTCGAGGACCAGCTCGGGGATGGGACGCACCGCCACCCCGAACCCGAAGGTGTCGGGCAGCTTGAGGCTGGTGTGCGCCGCCTGGTCCTTGAAGGTGCCGGCGTACGACGGGGGCACGTTCTCGAAGTGCGCGTTGCCGTCGAAGTTGAGGTTTACCGAGCTGCGGTAGGTGGCGCCGAGGGTGAGGACCTTCTCGATGGCCTCGTACTGGATCCCGACGTTCCCCCCCACGCCCCAGGCGCCGGCCCCGAGGTCGACGCCGACATCGCCTTCGGGGAGGATGACGTCCTTGGTCAGCTCGACGGTGGCGCGGACGATCTGGATGCCGCCGCCGATCCGGAACGGGCCGTTGCGGTAGGCCACCGTGGGGTTGATGTCGTAGACCTTGAGATCCGCCTTCTTGATGATCTCCCGTGCCTCCCAGTCCGGTTCCCACTCGACCTTCAGCCCGTAAGGGGTCATCACCCCGAGGCCCACCGTCCACTCGTCGCTGATCCCCCAGGTCGCGTAGAGGTGCGCCGGGGTGATGAGGTTGGAGACGCCGTTGATCTCCTGCCCGGCCGGATTGTGCACCGTGAAGGCGGGGATGATCGGCGCCACTCCGATCATGACCTCCAGCCCCTGACCCTGGGCGATGCCCGCGGGGTTGAAGTAGATGCCCGAGGCGTCGTCCACCGCGCCGATCAGCGACCCAGCCATTCCCACCCCGCGCGCCGACTGCAGGTCGACCGCGATGCCCGCTGCCCGGGCGGAGCCCCCGGCCACCGCGGCGAGGCCCATCACTGCGAACATGAGCTTCTTCATGTGCATGTGCCTTTCCTGGTGCACGAGGTGATCAAGGGAACGGCGGGGCGCCGGCGACGAACCCGGCCATCTGCATCTGAGCGTCGGTGGTCAGCTGCAATCCGTTGGTGAGGTCCGGGGCACCGCCGCAGGTCGCGCTGGGCGGCCGGAGCAGGAACGGGTGCCGGTTCCCGGGGTGGTTGCTCGGGTCGGAGCACGCTGGCAGGGCGTTGGTGTCGAAGGCGAACGGGGTGGAGCTGCCATTGAACTGGTAGGACCAGAAGGGGGCATCGTTGGTCACCGCGACCTTGACCCCGTCGGCCGTCGAGTCCCCCAGCGCCGCCTGCACCAGCTCGACCGTGGTCTGGTTCAGCACCACCTGGTCGCCGACGATCCACTGGACGAACGCGCGGCGCTTCGTCGGGTCGATGTTCGGGGGCAGCGGGGCGGGAAGGCTAGCCGAGTGGGTCAGGTAGTAGGAGGCGTTCACCGGGTCGGCCGGGTCGATGATCCACTTGGCGATGCCGAGGAACTGATCGTAGGTGGGCGAGTTCTGGGCGACGCCTTCCGCAGCAAGCCCGGCGACGAAGGCGTTCTTCTGCCCGGCGAAGCTCGGGGAGAAGAGCAGGTTGAAGATGTAGTCGGAGCCGGCGACGTTCAGTCCCGCGGTGCCAATCTCCGGAGCCACGGCCAGGTACAGCGTCCCGAGGAAGCTGCCCAGGCTCTGGGAAACGTAGCTCATCTTCGTGGGATCGAGCTTGACCGACGTCCCCGGCGGCGTGCTCAGGGTGAAGCCGGTGGGGCCGGTAGCCTGGATCACCCGCGCCAGCTGGGCGAGGGAGATGGTCTGCTGCCGCGCGTTGTCACGCGAGGCGAAGAGGTCGACCAGGTTGAGGAAGTTCCAGCCGGAGGTCGGGATGCTCACCCCGGGCCCGAGGGTGATGCTGCTGGCGAACCCGGCGCCGGTTCCCTCGCATTTGCTGTCCGGGGCGCAGGCGCCCTGACCGAAAGCGAAGCAGCCGAGATCCGCTGTCGCGGTGCCGAAGGCGCAGGCCGCGGGCCCGGTGCGGTTGGTGAGCTGGCAGCGGCCCACGGCATTGCACGTCTGGGTGGCAGGGTTGGTGCAGATTGCGGCGTCGGTAAAGGTGGTCTGTCCGGTGGCGAGGTTCAGGAAGTTGCCGAAGCCGGTGCAGCTGTTCCGGTCGCCGTGCCAGGGCAGGTCGATGGCGATCATCGCCCGGCCGGCCGCGGCGAGGGCGTTGGCGACGGCGTAGCCCGCGGTCTTGTTGCTGGCCAGCCCGTGGCCGAAGATCGTCACCGGCCATCCGTTCGCCGGCGCGGTCCCCGCGGGGATGGTGAGGATGAACGGGATCGGCCGGCCAGTGGCATCGGCCAGGCCCGGGGTGAAGTGGCCAGTGTTCAGGGCCCAGAGGTCTACGCTCTCTCCGGCCCAGAACGCGCTGATCGCAGCGTGCGGGACACCCTGGGCGTCGAGCCCCGGAACCACCGCGGCGGTGGCATCGACGATCCACAGCGGGGCGGCAGGCACGTTGGCCAGGGTCGGCGCTGCGTGGAGCTGCGAGAGCGTGGAGACCGTACTCTGGGTGGTGAAGGCCCAGGCGAGGGCGACCTTCTTTCGCGGCAGCCCGTTCTGAGCGAAGTTGTTGAACAGCGGCTCGAGCCCGGCCCGCAGCTGCTCGAGCTGCTGCGCCTGGTCATCGGTGAGCAGGCTCACCGTGCTCTTGCCGTTCGCATAGAGCGGCGCCGAGGAGCGCGCCAGCGCGAAGGCCGGACTGGGGATGACGGTCTTCCCCGAGCTGTCGACGAGATCGGTGGTGATGTAGATCGCGTACCGGGTGCGCTCGGTGAGCGGGAGCCGCGGGACGATCTCCAGCGTCTCGGGCTTGACGCCGCCGTCGAGCAGCGTCGGGCTGACGGTGCAGTTCACGCAGCCGAACGCGTTGAGCGGTGCGCCGGTGCCAGCACCCCTGCTGCTCCCGGGGACCGCGAGCATGTTGATGGGACTGCTCGGGCCCAGGGTGTACGGGGTCCCGGGCAGCGTGCCCTGGATCAGCGCGGCGGTGCTGGTTCCGTTCTCGCTGACGACGGGCGCGCTGTTGGAGAACCCGTCCAGAGTGTTGAGGCCGTCGACCAGCGCGTCAGGTAGCCCGACCCCCTTGGGGAACTGCACGCCGCCGTCGCTGCCGAGCAGGATGTCATTGGGGAAGGGAATGATGCTGTGGGCCGGATCGAACGTGACCTCGGCCGCGCTGGTGATGGTGAAGGTCCAGGCCAGCGCGATGTCGCTCCTGTCCAGGCCAGGGACGGTGGCCAGCGCGCCGTCGATGATCGGCTTGTAGTTCAGCCGGAGCGCCTCGAGCTGCTTGGCCAGCGCGACTTGCTGCTGGTACGCCTTGGCCGGATCCTTCTCGGTGGTGGGGATGGCGCTGGTCTGGACGACGCAGTTGTTCCCGGTGGCGTCACAGGTCACCAGCGGCGTGGGGCTGATGACCAGCGCCCAGGTGGCCGATCCGGTCACCGTCTGGCCGCTGCTGGCGCCCTTGATGCCGTTGGCACCGCCGAGGATCATCACCGCGTAGTGGCCGCTGGTCGGACCGCGGCGTTTCCAGTAGCCGCTCTTGGGCAGGATGTTGAGGGCCATGCCCCCCTCCGCCGTGGGTGCGGTGGTGATGTTCACGTCGGTGACCGGGAGCGGGTTGGCGGTGCTGATGTCGAACACCGCCAGGTTGCCCCCGGCGGTCGGGGTGAAGAGCTGGATCGAGGTCGGGTCGATGGGCTTGTCGAACAGCGCCGTGGCCGTCGACTCCATCGGGAACCCGTCGAGCAGGTTCAGGTAGTCCCGGTTGAACTCGTTCTGGGCTTCGGTCCCGCCGGTCTCGGGCGCATGGAGGAAGACGTCCGGCTGCCCGTTGGCGTCGAGGAAGACCAGGTCGTTGGGGAGCGGGATGACGCTGTGGGCCGGATCGAACTCCGCCTCCACGTACTTGGTGGAGTTGTTCGGCCCGATCGGAATGTCAGGGCTGCACGCGGCGAACGCCACCGCGAGCGCGAGAAGCAGCAACCTCTTCATCTGGAAACCCCCTCCGCAAGGGCCGTCCGAGCCGCGGCCACTGACTCGGAAATCAGGGCCGTTTGTAGATGGTTTCCACCCATGCGCCAAGCGAATTGGGCCGATTCGAGACTCTTACGCAGTGAGTCAAATCGGCCTCTGCGTCGGGCCGTCGGCCGCTCGCTGCAAGCCCGTGTCGCATGGGTTAGCTCTCGGTCCATGACCATTGCCCGCACCATCACCGCCCAGAACTTCCGGGAGACCGTCGAGGCTGGAGGCATCGTCATCCTCGACTTCTGGGCCCCCTGGTGTGGCCCCTGCCGTGGGTTCGCGCCGACCTTCGAGAAGGCCGCGGGCGACAACCCCGACGTGGTCTTCGGGAAGATCAACACCGACGAGGAGCAGCAGCTCGCCGCCGCCTTCGAGATCCAGAGCATCCCCACCCTGATGATCTTCCGGGACAAGGTCCTGCTCTTCCGCCAGGCGGGCGCGCTTCCTCCCGCGGCGCTGGCCGACGTGGTGGCCCAGGCCAAGGCGCTGGACATGGAAAAGGTGCGGGCGGAGATTGCTGCCCATGAGGCCGCGGAGAAGGCGGCGAAGATGCCTTCCGCCTAGCGGGAGGGCTCCGGGGCGGGGGGAGCGGCCGATGGCGGAGCTTCCCCTGCGTCGGGGAGATCACGACTCGCCGATGACGAACGAGTTGCCGTCCGGCGGTCCAGCGGGCCGTGGCACATCTGCAGCGTCGCCAGCTGCTCCGCGCATCGCGGAGATCCGCGACCGCGGTCCCCAAGTACACCGTGCTGACTCCTGGGCGCGCGGGTGATGGCCTCGATCAGGCGATGGTCCCGCGTGCCAGCGGGGCGATGGAGGCCCCGGTGACCCGCTGGTAATCCGCCGGTGCGAGCAGCAGCTGTGCACCCCGGATGCCCGCCGACACCGAGATGACGGGCCACCGGAGCGCCGAGGCATCGAGCACCACCGGGTAGCTCCGTTTGCCGCCGAGCGCGGTCACCCCACCGCGGACGTACCCGGTGAGCGGCTGGACCTCCTTCAACGCCACCGTCTCGCAGCGCCGGTCCCCCCGGGCGCGCGCCAGTGCCTTGAGATCGAGCTCCTGGTCCCCGGGGACCACCGCCAGGCACACGCCGGTCCGCTCCCCGCGGCAGACCAGGGTCTTGAACAGCTGCCCGGCCGGGAGCCCGAGCTTCTCCGCCACCCGGGCGGCCGAAAGATCGTCCGGATCCACCGCGTACGCCCGCAACTCGTAGCGGATGTTCAGTGTGTCCAGGAGCCTGGCGGCATTGGTCTTCATCGGGGCTACGTCCCCACCGGACGCTGCTAGGGTCCTCCGGCCCATGTCCAGTCCTGGTGAACCCGTGCCCAGGCGGTGGCCCGGCGCGCAGCTCGCCATCGCCGCGCTGGGCGTGGTGTTCGGAGACATCGGGACCAGCCCGCTCTACGCGATGCGGGAGTGTTTCGCGGAGCACGGAGTCGTCCCCACCGCCGAGAACGTGCTCGGGGTGCTGTCCCTGATGCTCTGGTCGCTCACCCTGGTCGTGGCGGTGAAGTACCTTGGCTTCATCATGCGGGCCGACAACCAGGGCGAGGGCGGGATCTTCGCCCTGCTGGCGCTCATCCCCCGCGCCGAGGACCGCTGGGAGATGCGGCAGCGCACCGTGGTGGTCCTGCTGGCGCTGTTCGGGGCCGCGCTCCTCTATGGCGACGGGGTCATCACCCCGGCAATCTCGGTGCTCTCGGCGGTGGAGGGTCTGAGCGTGGCCACCCGCGCTGCCGAGCCGCTGGTGGTCCCCGTCACCTGCGTCATCCTCTTCCTGCTCTTCGTCGTGCAGCGCCGTGGCACCGCCCGAATCGGCGGCATCTTCGGTCCGGTGATGCTGGTGTGGTTCCTCTTCATCGCGGTGGTCGGCCTGGTGGAGATCGTGAAGGTCCCCGGCGTGCTGGCTGCGGTCAACCCCTGGCACGCGGTGCGCTTCTTCCGGGCCAACGGGTTTCGCGGCTTCGAGGTGCTCGGGTCGGCGGTGCTGGCCATCACCGGCGCCGAGGCGCTCTACGCCGACATGGGCCACTTCGGCCGCCACCCCATCCGGGTGAGCTGGTTCAGCGTGGTGTTTCCCGCGCTCCTCCTCAACTACTGCGGGCAGGGGGCGCTGCTCCTCACCGACACCGCCGCGCGGGCCAACCCCTTCTACGCGCTGGTCCCCCGACCGCTGGTGGTTCCTTCGGTGGTCCTGGCGACGGCGGCCACCATCATTGCCAGCCAGGCGCTCATCTCCGGGGCGTTCTCGCTCACTCGGCAGGCGGTGCAGCTGGGCTACGTCCCACGGCTGAACATCGTCCACACCAGCCGGGAGAACGAGGGGCAGATCTACCTGCCGGCGGTGAACCAGTTCCTGATGGTGTCCTGCATCGGGCTGGTGCTCGCGTTCCAGCACTCCAGCCGGCTGGCCTCGGCGTACGGCATCGCGGTCACCGGGACGATGCTCATCACCACCCTGGTCTTCTATTTCATCACCGTGCACGCCTGGCGGTGGCCGCTGTGGAAGGCGCTGTCGGTGACCCTGTTCTTCCTGGCCATCGACATCCCCTACTTCGCCGCCAACGTGATCAAGTTCGTGCAGGGCGGGTGGGTCCCGGTGGTCATCGCCATCGCCATCTTCGCCGCCTTCACCACCTGGAAGCGCGGCCGGGCCGAGCTGGCCGAGCGCTTCGCCTCGAGCGCCCTCACCGTGGATGATCTGCTCCAGGACCTGGCCAGGAGCCCGGTCACCCGGGTCCGCGGGACGGCGGTGTTCCTCAGCTCCTCCACCAACCTGGTGTCCCCGGTGCTGCTCCACCACCTGAAGCACAACCAGGTACTGCACGAGCAGGTCCTTCTTCTCTCGGTCCTACCCCTGAACGTGCCCGAGGTTCCCCCGGAAGAGCGGGTCTCGGTGGAGCCCCTGAGCCTCGGCTTCTACCGGGTGGCGGCCAAGTACGGGTACCGCCAGAGCCCACGGGTGCCGGAGATCCTTCGCCGGGCGCGCTCGCTGGGGCTTCTGACCAAGCCGGAAACCACCAGCTTCTACGTGGGGCGGGAGACCGTCCTGCCCCGGGGACGGAGCGAGATGGCCTACTGGCGCAAGGTGCTGTTTCGGTTCATTTCCCGGAATGCCCGGGCCACCACGGACTTCTTCTCCATCCCCCCGGGGCGGGTGGTGGAGCTGGGGATGCAGATCGACCTCTAGAGTGGCATCCTCGGCCGGGTGAAGCGAGCCTTCGTTCCCCTGGCCTGCTGGATGCTGCCGGCGCTGGCGTTGGCGGCCAGCACGCCCTCGCGCTCTCCGGCCGAGGAGCTCGAGGCGGAGCTCGCAAAACAAGTCTCGATTCCGGAGCCCGAGCTGGTGGTGGTGACCGATGGTCCCGACCCGGTCCGGTTCCAGCTGCTCGAGGCCAAGGTTGAGCTCGACGGCCGTCCGCTCCCCGGGCCCGTCGAGCCGGGGTGGGGAAGGGAATTCTTCCGGGGCCCGGTGGTCCCGGGGAACCACGTCCTCGCCGCGCAGTTCGCCTACCGGGGCTCGAAGACCGGCGCCTACCCCTGGGATGGGTCGTTCAGCTACCGGGTCCCCGGCAAGGTCGAGTTCCAGGCCCAGCGGGGCCTCCGGCTGGTGGTCCACCTCCGCGTCGAGGTACGCGAGGAGCAGGACGACCCGCGCAACCGGCTGGCGTTCCGGGCCGCGCTGGAGCCGGAGATGACCGCCAAGGTGGACGATTCGCCGATGCCACCCCCACCGCCGCGCAAGGTGACCCCCGAGGATCTCTTCAAGCCCGAGCTCACCCCGCCGCTGGCCTCGGTGCCCCAGACTCCGCCGCCCGCGCCCGCCAAGACCAAGAAGAAGCCCAAGAAGAAGAAGACCAGCGTGGCCGGCAGCGGCGCCTCGCTCGACGTGGCCACCGCGCGGTTGCAGAAGGAGATCGCCACCCCCGCGGCGCCACCCCCCGCCAAGGGGAGCAGCAAGAGCTCCAAGTCGAAGGGGCCGCCCGACGCCGGCCCGCTGCAGAAGTGAGGGGGGCGAGCCCTGGGGAAGCGACTACCGCCGCTCGGCGGCCTGCTTCTCGCGGTAGGCCTTCATCATCTCTTCCTGCTCGAGCCGCGGCACCGGGGCGTACTTGGCGAACTCCATGGTGAACTCGCCCTTGCCCTGGGTCGCCGAGCGGAGGTCGGTGCTGTAGCCGAACATGCTGTTCAGCGGCACCTCGGCCACCGCCACCACGTAGCCCTCCTGGTTCTCGGTGCTGAGGATGGTCCCGCGGCGCTGGTTCAGCTGGCCGACGACGGAGCCCTGGAACTCCTCGGGCGCCTGCACCTCGACCTTCATGATCGGCTCGAGGATGGTCGGCTTGGCCGCCTCGTAGCCCTCGCGGAAGCCCATGATCGCCGCGGTCTTGAACGCCTGCTCGGAGCTGTCCACGTCGTGGCTGTCGCCGTCGTTGATGACCGCGCGCACCCCCACCACCGGGAAGCCGATCAACGAGCCCTTCTTGAGCGCCTCGCGGAAGCCCTTGTCCACCGCGGGAATGAACTCGCGGGGAATCGCGCCGCCCACGATGTCGTCCACGAACTCGTAGTTCTCCACCGCGTCCGCCGGCAGCGGCTCGAGGTACCCGATGACACGGCCGAACTGACCCGAGCCGCCGGTCTGCTTCTTGTGGGTGTAGGCGAAGTCGCCCCGCTGGGTGATGGTTTCGCGGTAGGCCACCTGGGGCTTCCCGGCCACCACCTCGCAGTTGTACTCGCGCTTCATCCGCTCGATGTAGATCTCGAGGTGCAGCTCGCCCATGCCGCTGATGATGGTCTGGGCAGACTCCTCGTCGCGGTGGACCCGGAACGTCGGGTCCTCCTTGGTGAACCGGTTCAGGGCCTTGGAGAAGTTGGCCTGCCCGGTCCGCTCCTTCGGCGCCACGGCGAGGTCGATCACCGCATCCGGAACGTGCATCGAGGTCATGGTCACCGACAGCCGGCCGTCGGTGAAGGTGTCGCCCGAGGCGCACTCCACGCCAAAGAGGGCGACGATGTCCCCGGCGCTGGCCTCGCCGACGTCGTTCATCTCGTTGCTGTGCATCCGGACGATGCGGGGGATCTTCACCTTTCTCTGGTTCGACTGGTTGAAGATGAAGTCGCCCTTGGCGATGCGCCCCTGGTAGATCCGAATGTAGGTCAGCTGCCCGTAGCGCCCGTCCTCGAGCTTGAAGGCCAGCCCGACGAACGGCTTGTCCGGGTTGGACTCGAGGACGATCTTCGCCTCGTCGTTCTTCTGGTCGAGAGCCTCGTTCACCACCTCCGCCGGGTTGGGGAGGTAGTCGCGGACCGCGTCCAGGAGCAGCTGCACGCCCTTGTTCTTGTAGGCCGAGCCGCACATCACCGGCGTCATCTTCAGCGCCAGGGTGGCGCGGCGGATGGCGGCCTTCAGCTCGTCGTTGGAGACGGGCTTGTCGCCGATGAAGAGCTCGGCCAGGTGGTCGTCCACGTTGGCCACGCCCTCGATGATGTCGTGTCGGGCCTGCTTGGCCTGCTCGACCAGCTCGGCGGGGATCTCCTCCTCGCGGACGTGCTCGCCGTTCTCGCCGTCGAAGTAGTAGGCCTTGCCCACGATCGGGTCGACGATGCCCTGGAACCGGTCCTCGTTGCCGATCGGGATCTGCAGCATCACCGGGTGGTGGTTCAGCTTCTCCTTGAGCTGAGCGGCCACGCGGGCGTAGTTCGCCCCGGCCCGGTCCATCTTGTTGACGAAGGCGATGCGGGGAACCTTGTAGCGGCGCATCTGCCGGTCGACGGTGATCGACTGGGACTGCACGCCGGACACCGAGCAGAGGACGAGGATCGCCCCGTCGAGCACCCGCAGCGCGCGCTCCACCTCGATGGTGAAGTCCACGTGGCCCGGGGTGTCGATGATGTTGATGTTGATGTCCTTCCACAGGCAGAACGTCGCCGCGGACTGGATGGTGATCCCCTTCTCACGCTCCAGGTCCATCGAGTCCATCTTGGCGCCGACACCGTCCTTGCCCCGGACCTCGTGAATCTCGTGGATCCGGCCGGTGTAATAGAGGATGCGCTCGGTCAGCGTGGTCTTCCCACTGTCGATGTGGGCCGAGATGCCGATGTTGCGAACGCGTTCGATGGGAAAGTTGGACGCCATGATGTGTGTCTGCTTCCTCTGGACTGCTGGAGGGGGTGCCCGCTCCCTGCTGAAACGGGCGGCGGCCCTGTACTGCCGAACGGGCCGGATTTCCAGTGGCTGAACAACCTAACGCGGCCAACGCATCACGCAAACTGATGCCACTGCCGTGTCAGTGACAAAAGGATTCACGACGCGGCCGGTCGGCAGGAATCCCCTGCGATTTCAGGCATGTCCTCACTTCGCCACACTGTCCAGCCAGCCGGTGACCGTATGGACGGCGTCCTGGAAGGAGGGGGCCACGAAGAGGACCTCCTGGTAGACGGTCGGGTCGTACGGACGGGCGGTCATCGCCTCGATGTTGAGGGGGACGAGCCTGGCGTGCGTCTGGAACCGCTCCAGCTCCCCGAAGGAGGAGAGGAGCCCGGCACCGTAGGCCTTGAGCCGGTCCCCTTCCTTCGCCACCCCGAACTCGAGCGTGTACCAGTAGACCCGCTCGATCTGCTTCAGCACGTCGTCGCTCACCCGCTCCGCGGCGCGACCGAAGGCGCGATTGAGCTCGGCGAACCCCGGATCGGCGAGGGTGGCGGCGTGGCCCACCAGCTCGTGCACGATGTCCGGCTCCGGCGTGTACAGCGGCACCGTGTGGTGGCGGATGTACTGGGTGGAGAGGAACTGGTCGAAGCGCAGGTTGCCCAGGAAGGTGCGCGAGGTGACCAGGCCCGCGACGGGGACCATCTGGAAGCCGGTCGGACTGGAGGCCAGCCTCTGGTTCACCTCGCGGAGCTGCGGGATGCGCTGACGGGAGAAGGAGACCTGTGCCGAGCAGACCTTGTACTCGGCGGAGGCGTGCTTGCTGTGCAGCGGCGCGAGGTGCTCCCAGACGGTGCGCCACACCCCCTGCTCGGTGTCGGTGTACTGGACCTCGGGCACCGGGTCGCCCTGGCGCCAGCGGAGCGCCTGCTGCGCGATGTGGTTCCGCCGCGAGCGGTACTCCGGATCGCGAAAGCCGGGGTGGTTCTGGTCGAGCTGGACGATGTCCTCCGCGCCCGCCTTGGGAGCGGACTCGGCGACGCCAGCGAAAGGGAGTCCCGGATTCATCGTCCGGCCAATCTATCCCCTCTGACTGCCAGATGCTCCGGTGCCGCCGTGCGTCGCGCGCTCCGGGTGGAGCACTAGTAGCGCACGTTTTGCCCGCCCAGCAGCTGGTTCGCCTGCAGGAGGTAGTACTGCGCCTGCTGTGCGTTCTTCTGGGCGAGCGCCGCCTCCGCGGCCCCGACCAGGCGCGCCGCCTCGGCCGCGCGGCTGGCCTCCGCCGGAGAGTTGGCCGCGTTCGCCGCCGCAGCCGTCTGCTGGAGGGCGACGCGGGTCGACTGCAGCGCCGCCGGGTCCCAGTCGCCGTAGGCTTGCAAGGACTGCACGGTCCCGTCGATCGAGCTGCGGGCACCGTCCATCTGCGTCGCGCGCTGCGTCCGGGCCTGCTGCTCGGCGATGCGCGCGTCCTCCGCCGCGCGCTGCTGGGCGGCGATCTGCTGGAGGGCCTCGGTCTGGGCACGCGACTGCTCGACCAGCTCCTCCATGTAGGGATTCGGCTGACCATCCGTCCGGTCGGCGCGGGCCTTCTTCCTGTGCGACGTCCCTGCGTCCGGCGGTGCCGGCTCCTGCACCGAGATGCGGGTGGATGGCTCCGGGGCGCCGTCGGCTGCGGACCGCACGCCGCCATCGCGCGAGGCGCTGGCCGGCCGTCCAGCGTCGGTGGCCGGCCGCTGAGCGTCCCCCCGGAGGACGCCCGCGTCCGGGCCGGCAGGGCGAGGGCCAGCGTCGGCGGCGCGCGCCGCCTGCGGGGCACCGTGCGGCGCGGCCGGGGCCCGGCCTGGAGCTCCGGCATCCGGGGCCGCCAGCAGAGCGGAGAGAAGGAAGAAGCCGGTCATCGGCAGGACTCTAACGCGGAGGCAGTCCGGGCGACGGCGCGAGCGCAGGGGCTCCGCCTCAGGAGGCCACCCGGGTGCGTTCCTGGAGCGCGTCCAGGCACGCCCGCGCTGCCTGCTCCCCCGTCTCCAGCGCTCCGTGCACCGTGCCGGCCTGTCCCTCGGTGTGGGTGTGCTCGCCGGCGAAGAAAAGCGTGTCGGCCACCGCCCGCGCGAGCACCTGCGGGGCTCCGAGCGCTCCCACCGGCGTCACCGCGTAGCCGCCGCGGGCGAAGGGGTCGGCTTGCCAGTCGTGGTACCGCTCGTCGTCGAGCAGCTCCTCCAGCCGGCCGCGCGGAACTCCGAACAGCCCCTCGAGGCTCGCCAGCGCGCGGTCACGGCGGGCGTCGGGTGCGAGCGCCGACAGCTCCTGGGCCAGCGGCCCGCCGGCCCATCCGGTGAGCACTCCGGACTCGACCGGGGCGGTGGTCCACCAGGTCGGGACCGGTCCCCCGGGCAGGTGGGCGAAGCCGAACCCGCGCAGCCGGGCGTGATGCGCGGTGGGAGTACCCGACGTCCAGAAGTCCTCGCGGAAGCGGAGCAGCAGCTTGAAGAGCGGCCCCTGCACCAGCGCGCCGGCGGCGCGCTCCACGTCGTGCACCCGCGGGGCGAAGCGGATCGCGCCGGTCGCCCCCACCGGGGCCCGGAGCACGCCAAGCGGCACGGTGACGATGGCGGCTCGTGCCCGCACCGGGGCGAGCACGTGGCCAGTGCACTTCCGGGCGTGGACCAGCACCTGCCCGGCGGACCAGAGGACTTCGGTGACCACGGCCGAGAGCCGCAGCGCATCGGGGACGCGCTTCAGCACCGAGGCGAGCACGCGTTCGAGCACCGAGACGAACCCGCCCTCGATGCGCGCGGCCCGGTCGGCCTGGAGGGCACGCGAGGCCCGCTCCAGGGCGCCGATGGCCTCGGCGCTGGCCCGGGTGACGTCGGCGGCGTAGTACCCCTCGATGTATTGCCGGGCGAGCACCCGCTCCTCGGGGGTGAGATGGCCCGCCCGCACCAGCGCCTCCAGGGCCTCGTCCACCGGGAGGTCCCCGTGCAGCTCCGCCACGGCGGCCAGGGCCTCCTCCAGCAGCGGCCCGGCGTCGACCAGCCGGCCTTCCTGGAGCGTGAGATGCCTCTGCCCGGTGGGAACGACGCTCCGTCGCGCCTTCCGTGCCAGGGCGAGCAGGGTGCGTGCCTTGCCCTGGACGAACTCCGCCCCGAGCTCGACCGGCACCGGCCAGCCCGGAGGAGACTGGGTGTCGATGCGGCCGCCGATGCGCGGGCGGGCCTCGAGCACCCGCACCGTTCGCCCGCGCCGGGCCAGGGCGTCGGCCGCCGCCAGCCCTGCCGCCCCGGCTCCCACCACCACCACGTCGACGCGCTCCTCTGCCACGGCCAGGACGCCTCCAGCACGGGGGTGTCCCGTGTTAGCAGGCAAGGTGGTGGAGAGGCCCGCCCTCGTGCGATCGACTGTCCTTTCCCGGGCGGCTGCGGGGGGGCTGGTCCGTCTTCTCCAGGCGCTCCCGTCCGGTGCCGTCGACGCGCTCGCCCGCAGGGTGGCGGCGTGCGCGTACGCGCTGGGCATCCGCCGGAGAGTGACGCTCGACAACCTGGCCCGGGCCCTCCCCCAGCTCGGCGAGGGGGAGCGCCGGGCCATCGCCCGTGCGGCCTACGCCAACATGGCCCGGGTAGTGGTGGACGCGCTCCGCACGCTCGGGGCGCCGCGGGCGCAACTCCTGGCCGAGGTGCAGGTGGACGACTTCGGGCCGGTGGAGCGGGCGCTGGCCCGCGGCAAGGGGCTCCTGGTGGCGACCGCGCACCTGGGCAGCTGGGAGCTGTTCGGCGCGGCGATGGCCCAGCGCGTTCCGCTCCACGCGGTCGTCCGGCCGCTGCGCGGCGGTCTGAACGCCCGGCTGGTGGAGGCGCGGGAGCGGGCCGGTCTGCGCCTGATTCCCGGGCGCGGCGCCCTGTCCGGCACCGTGGCCGCGCTCCGGAAGAACGAGGTCGTGGCCATGCTGGTGGACCAGGCCATCGGAGGGAAGCACGCGCTCTTCGTGCCCTTCTTTGGCCGGCCGGCGGCGACTACCCCTGCACTGTCGATGGCCGCGCTCCGCACCGGCGCGCCGACGCTGGTGGTGGTCGCCCTCCGTGAGGGCGGGCGTCTCAGGTTCAGGGTCGAGGGGCCCTTCGAGGTGTCGGACACCGGAGATCGCCAGCGCGATCTCCGCGACCACACCGCCAGGGTGACCGCGGCGCTGGAGCGCATCATCCGCGAGGCGCCCGAGCAGTGGCTATGGCTGCACCGGCGCTGGAAGCTTCAGCCACCCGTCGGCTGGTCGACGTCGACCTCCGACCGGGGGTCGGCAGAAGCGAGCGGACGACCTACCTCCTGAGCCTCGCGTGGACACGTCCGTCGAGGCACCCGGGGCGGCCGAGGAGGTCGCCTGTCACGATTGCGCGCAGGTCCAGGCCCTGCCGCCGCTGGGCCCGCACGCCCTGGCGCGGTGCTGGCGCTGCGGCGCGGTGCTCGACGTCCGCGAGCCGCCGGATGCGACCCCGCTGGCGCTGGCGGTCGCCGGGCTCGTCTGTGGCCTGCTGGCCAATGCCTACCCCATTCTCCAGGTGAGCCTCGCCGGGCGGACGCGGAGCAACGTCCTGGTGAGCGGGCCACGGGCGCTGATCACCGATCACTTCCCTGGCCTGGCCCTCCTGGTCGCCGCCTTCTCCATCGTCTTCCCGCTGCTGTGGCTGGGGTCGGTCTCGTACGTGCTGCTCCACGTCCGGGCCGGGACCCGGTCCCCCGAGCTGGGGCCGCTGTTCCGGCTCGCGGAGCGGGTCCGCCCGTGGGCGATGACCGAGGTGTACGTGGTCGGAGGCTTCGTGGCCTTCACCCGCCTGGAGGAGCTGGGCCGGGTGTCGATCGGCACCGGCGGCTGGGCGATCGCCGCGACGGCCTTCCTCACCTTCCTGGTCGACCAGGTCCTGGATCGCCGGCACGTCTGGGACGCGATCCAGGCCCCGCGCCCCGTGCCGCCCGGGCCCACCCTGGCTTGCCCGCAGTGTGACCTCGTGACCACCCGGTCCGAGGGTGAGCGCTGTCCACGCTGCCGGACCCCACTGTGGCGCCGCAAGCGAAGCAGCCTGGAACGCACCGTCGCCCTGGTCATCGCCGGCGCGGCGCTCTACCTGCCGGCCAACATCTTGCCGATCATGGCCGTCGGCCGGCTGGGGCGGCCCAACCCCGACACCATCCTCACCGGCATCGGGGAGCTGGTGCGGCGCGGCTACTGGCCGCTGGCGATCATCGTCCTCTTCGCCAGCGTGCTGGTCCCGGTGGTGAAGCTGGTGAGCCTGACATGGTTCGTGGTCTCCGTCCGGCAGCGGTGGCGATGGGCGCTTGCATTCCGGACCCGGCTCTACCGCGTGGTCGACGGAATCGGCCGCTGGTCCAACATCGACGTCTTCATGATCTCCCTCCTGGTGGCCCTGGTGCAGTTCGGGGTGCTGGCCACGGTGGAGGCGAAGGCGGGGGCGGTGGCGTTTGCCGCGGTGGTGGTCATCACCATGTTCGCTGCCGAGGCCTTCGACCCCCGGCTGATGTGGGACGCGGTCGAGGAGAGGTGCGAATGACCGAGATTCGCGAGGCGCGAGTCCAGCGCCGTCGGTTCGCCCCCATCTGGCTGGTGCCCATCACCGCGGTGGTGATCGCCGGCTGGCTGGGGTTCAAGACCTACGGCCAGCGCGGGCCGCTCATCACCATCACCTTCGCCAGCGCCGAGGGCATCGAGGCGGGCCGCACCCGGATCATGCTCCGCAACGTCGAGGTGGGCCTGGTGGAGTTCCTCGATCTGAGCCGCGACCTCGGCCACGTCGAGGTGCACGCCCGGATGCGCAGCGACCTCTCGGACCACCTGACCACCGGGAGCCGCTTCTGGGTGGTGCGGCCGAGGCTCGGGGTGGGCGGGGTGTCGGGTCTGGGAACGCTCTTCTCCGGGGTGTACATCGAGATGGAGCCGGGAACGGGGGGAGGAAGGCGGACCGAGCGGTTCAAGGGCCTCGAGGAGCCCCCGGTGCTCCCGCCGTCGGGCGATGGGAAGACGTTCGTGCTGCGGGCCAAGAGCCTCGGCTCGCTGAGCCGCGGCTCGCCGGTGTACTACCGGGGCGTGCCGGTGGGCGAGGTGCTCGGGGCGACGCTTGCCCAGGACGCCCAGAGCGTGGGGGTCAACGTCTTCGTCCGTGCCCCGCACGACCAGCTGGTCCGGCCGGAGACCCGCTTCTGGAATGCGTCGGGCATCGAGGTCAGCACCGGGGGGGCGGGCTTCAAGGCGCGGGCCGAGTCGCTGCAGGCGGTCATCATCGGCGGCATCGCCTTTGACACCCGCCCCGAGGGAGCGACCGAGCCGCCCAGCCCGAAGGACAGCGAGTTCGAGCTCTATCCGGACAAGGACTCCGCCCAGGACACGCCCTATGGCCCCCAGGTTTCGTACCTGGTCCATTTCGGTGGATCGGTCCGGGGCGTGGACGTGGGGACGCCGGTGGAGCTGCTCGGCATCCGCGTGGGGCAGGTGAGCGACGTCCGGCTCGAGGGGGATGCGGGGCGGCTCCGGGTGCCGGTGACGTTGACGCTGGATCCCGAGCGGGTGCTCCTCCACCAGGGCGAGCTGCCCGCGGAAGGCCAGCAGCTGCAGCAGTCGACGGACGCCCAGATGGCGCTGCTGGTCGCCCGCGGGCTGCGCGCCGAGCTGGAGACGGCGAGCCTCCTGACCGGCCACAAGGTGGTGGCACTCGCCTTCCATCCGCACGCTCCGCGGGCGCGACTGACCTTCGGCGGACGCCAACCGGAGCTCCCCACGGTGCCGGGAAACGGGTTCGACGACATCACCGAGTCCGCGAACCGGCTCCTGGCGGATGCCCGGCAGATGGTGCAGGGGGCCAACGAGGTGCTCCGCTCGCCGGAGCTGGCGAGGACCCTCAAGAGCCTCGACGTGCTCACCCGCGAGGCAAGCACCCACATCGGGCCGACGATGCAGAGCCTGCAGGCGGCGTCGAAGCAGCTGGAGCGGACGCTCTCGGCGACCTCGGGGCTGCTCGGGAACACCACCACCGGGTCGGGCGAGCTGCCGCGGGCGCTGCGCGACCTGCGCGAGGCCTCGCGCTCGGTGCGGCTGCTCACCGACTACCTCGAGCGGCACCCGGAGGCGCTGGTCCAGGGGAAGCGACCGTGAGCGCCCGGGTCAAGCTGCCCCTTGCGCTCGCGGCGCTCGCGGCACTCGCGGGCTGTCTCGGGAGCTCGCCCGCGTCGCGGTTCTACACCCTGTCCACCCTGTCTCCGCACGCGGGGCAGGGCGGCGGGGGGGGTGGGCCGGCGTTCCGCGTCCGGGTCGCGCCGGTGACGTTGCCCGAGGGCGTGGACCGTCCGCAGCTGGTGCGCCGCACGGGCGAGAACACGGTGGTGGTGGACGAGTACGACCGGTGGGTCGAGCCGCTCGATGCGCTGCTCCGGAACACGCTGGTGCTGGACCTCGGGGCGCTGCTGCCGGACGCCCAGGTGCTCGGGGACGCCGTGCCGGGGCTCGCCGCCGAGCGGACGGTGGTGGTCGCGGTGAACCGGCTGGACCTCTCGAGCCAGGTGCTCATGGACGCGGTGTGGTTCGTGCTGCCCGCGGGGACGGACCAGCCGGAGCGCACACACCGGACGAGCCTGACCGAGAACGCCGGGTCGGGGTCTCCGGCCGACATCGCGCCCGCGCTCAGCCGGGCCATCGAGCGACTGTCGCGGGAAATTGCCGGCGAGCTCACTCCAACCCAGACTCCGCAGTGAGGGTGGCGGCGGGTGGCTAGAGCATCCCCGCCCGGTGCAGCACCGCGGCGTCTCGTCGGTCTCGGCGAAGAGGGTCGCCACCTCGGCCGGGAGCTCGCAGCTGGAGAGCCCCCTGGGACGCTACCCCGCGACCGGCCCGGCCCCATCGCCCCAGGGCTTCTAGGTCGCCGCGGTGAACGGCAGATCGTTTCCGCGCGTGGGCAGCCGCGACGGGGCGCCGGTGAGCACGGAGTCGATGTCCCGCGCGGCCTCGCGGCCGTCGGCGATGGCCCAGACGATGAGGCTCGCCCCGCGCCGCGCGTCGCCCACCGCCCAGATGCCGGGACGCGAGGTCCGGAACCTTCCGTCCACCCGGAGGTTGCCGCGGGCGTCGAGCGCGAGCCCGAGCTGGGATTCCAGCGCGGCGGTCTCCGGCCCGAGAAAGCCCATCGCCAGCAACAGCAGATCCACCTGGCGGGTGGTCTCGGAGCCGGCGACGGGGACGATGCGCCCGCGGCCGGCCTCGTCCGTCTCCAGCCGCACCCGGGCCAGCTCCATCTCCGCCAGCCACCCGTTCCGCCCGAGGAGCCGGGTGGTGGAGAGCCCGAACTCGCGGTCTCCCCCCTCCTCCTGGCTGGAGGAGGTGCGGAACACCACCGGCCAGTCCGGCCACCAGTTCCCCGGCGCGCGGCTCTTGGGAGGCGCGGGGAGCAGCTCGATCTGCTCGACGTGCGCCGCGCCCTGTCGGTGCGCGGTGCCCAGACAGTCCGACCCGGTGTCGCCACCGCCGAGGATGACCACCCGCTTGCCGTAGGCGGACAGCTCGGGTGGCAGCGGTGCGCCGCCGACGTGCCGGTTCTGCGCCTCGAGATAGTCCATCGCCCAGACGACGCCGGGGAGCTCGCGCCCGGGGACGACCAGGTCGCGGGGCCGCCGGGCGCCGAGCGCCAGCACCAGGGCGTCGTGCTCGGCGGCGAGCTGGTCGAATCCCGGCGCCATGCCCACGTCCACGCCGCAGCGGAAGGTCACCCCCTCGGCCTCGAGCAGCTTCACCCGCCGCTCGACCAGCGACTTCTCCAGCTTGAAGTCGGGGATGCCGAACCGGAGCAGCCCTCCCGGGGCCGGGGCGCGCTCGTAGACGATGACCGTGTGGCCGGCGCGGTTCAGCCCCGCCGCCGCGGCCAGCCCCGCCGGCCCGCTGCCCACCACCCCCACCGTCCTGCCGGTGCGGGATGCCGGGGGATGCGGGCGCACCCAGCCCTCCCGGAAGGCGCGGTCGGCGATCTCCTTCTCGATCTGCTCGATGGTCACCGGCGCCTGGTCGATGGCCAGCACGCACGCCGCCTCGCACGGGGCGGGGCAGAGCCGGCCGGTGAACTCGGGGAAGTCGTTGGTGGAGGAGAGCGTGGCCCAGGCCTCCTCCCAGCGCCCGCGCCAGACCAGGTCGTTGAAGTCGGGGATGAGGTTTCCAAGCGGACAGCCCTGGTGACAGAACGGGATGCCGCAGTCCATGCACCGCCCCGCCTGGCGCCGGCTCTGCTCGCTGGACTGGGGAAGGATGAACTCCCGGGTGTCGTGCACCCGCTCCGACTTCGGCCGCTTGGGGGGCGCCTCGCGCTGCCACTCCAGGAATCCGGTGGTCTTGCCCATGAGTGCTCCGCTTAACCCTCCACCGCCCGGAGCCGCGCACGCGCCGGGGCGGGTGTGGGCGGCCGCTGGGCCGCGCGCCGGGCCTGCAGCACCCGCTTGTAGTCGGTGGGCATCACCTTCACGATCTGCGGAACGAGGTGCGTCCAGTGGTCGAGCACCCGGCGGGCCACCTGGCTGCCGGTGTGCCGGAGGTGGTTCTCCACCAGCCCGTAGACCAGCCAGATGTCCGACTCGTCCATCAGAGACTCCAGCTCCACCATGTCCGGATTGCAGCGTTCGCGGAAGCGCCGCTCGCGGTCGAGCACGAAGGCCATCCCGCCGCTCATGCCCGCTCCGAAGTTCCTGCCGGTGGGCCCGAGCACCACCACCACCCCGCCGGTCATGTACTCGCAGCCGTGGTCGCCCACCCCCTCGACCACCGCCGAGGCCCCGCTGTTCCGCACCGCGAACCGTTCGCCGGCGAGCCCCGAGGCGTAGAACTCGCCGCCGGTGGCGCCGTAGAGCACGGTGTTCCCGACGATCACGTTCTCCTCGGGCGGGAAGCGCGCGCCGGCCGGCGGCCGGACGATGACCCGGCCCCCAGAGAGGCCCTTGCCCACGTAGTCGTTGGCGTCGCCCTCGAGCTCCAGGGTGACCCCGGAGGCGAGGAAGGCCCCGAAGCTCTGCCCGGCCGACCCCTGGAGCCGGACCCGGATGCTGTCGTCCGGCAGACCGGCCGCGCCTCGCACCCGGGCGATCTCACCCGAGAGCATCGCTCCCACCGCGCGGTGCGCGTTGCGCACGGGAACGACGATCAGGCTCGGCGGCCCGCCCTCGAGCGTGGGCCTCGCCCGCTGGAGGAGGACGCGGTCCAGATGGTCCGAGACGTCCTTCTTCTGGGTCTCGAGACAGTGCCGGGGGGTGTCCGCCGGAGCGCGGGGCATCACCAGCATCGGGCCGAGTTCCAGCCGCCGGGCCTTCCAGTGCTGCACGTCCTGACGCCGGCGGAGGAGGTCTCGCCGGCCGATGATCTCGTCCAGGCTCCGGGCGCCCAGCCGGGCGAGCAGCTCGCGCACCTCGCGGGCGACGAAGAGGAAGAAGTGGACCACCCCCTCCGGCGTGCCAGCGAACCTCTCCCGGAGCACCGGGTCCTGGGTGGCGATTCCCACCGAGCAGGTGTTGAGGTGGCACTTGCGGAGCATCACGCAGCCCATCGCGATGAGCGACGCGGTGGCCATCCCGTACTCCTCGGCCCCCAGGAGCGCCGCCACCACCACGTCGCGGCCGGTCCGCATCCCTCCGTCGGTCTGCAGCCGCACCCGCCCCCGCATCCCGTTCTCCACCAGCGTCTGGTGGGCCTCGGCCACGCCGAGCTCCCAGGGGAGCCCAGCGTGCTGGATGCTGGAGATCGGCGAGGCGCCGGTGCCGCCCTCGTACCCGGCGATGACGATGCACCCCGCGCCAGCCTTGGTGACGCCGGCGGCGACCGTGCCCACCCCCACCTCGCTCACCAGCTTCACTCCGATGCGGGCCTGGGGATTCACCGACTGGAGGTCGTAGATGAGCTGGGAGAGGTCCTCGATGCTGTAGATGTCGTGGTGGGGCGGGGGAGAGATCAGCGTCACCCCCGGGGTGGAGCAGCGGACCCGGGCGATGCGGTCGTCCACCTTGTGGCCCGGCAGCTGCCCGCCCTCGCCGGGCTTGGCGCCCTGGGCGATCTTGATCTGCAGCTCGTCGGCGTTGACCAGGTACTCGGCGCTGACCCCGAAGCGGGCGCTGGCCACCTGCTTGATCGCGCTCCGGCGCAGGTCGCCGTTGGCGTCGGGGACGTAACGGCGCGACTCCTCGCCGCCCTCGCCCGAGTTGCTCCGGGCCCCGAGGCGGTTCATGGCAATGGCCAGCGTCTCGTGCGCCTCGGCGCTGATGCTCCCGAAGCTCATCGCCCCGGTGACGAAGCGCTTGACGATGGACTCGAGCGGCTCGACCTCCTCGAGCGGGACAGGCTCCTTCGCCACCGTGAGCTCGAGCTGCCCCCGCAGTGTCCCTCCCCCGCGGGTCTCGTCGTCGGCCGCGGCGCTGAACTTGCGGAACGCGTCCCAGTCGGCGCCCTGCACCGCCGCCTGGAGCAGCGCCACCGTGGAGGGGTTCCAGCGGTGCTGCTCTCCCTGGCGGCGCCACTGGTACAGGCCGCCGATGGGGAGCGCCGGTCCTTCCGGAGACCCGTACCCCCGAGCGTGGCGCTCCTCCGCCTCGCGCTGCAGCTCTTCGAACCCCACCCCGCCCAGCCGCGAGGGCGTGCCGGTGAAGTGCCGATCGATCAACGCCCGGTCGAGGCCCACCGCCTCGAAGATCTGCGCCCCGCGGTACGACTGGAGGGTGGAGATGCCCATCTTGGACATCACCTTGAGCAGCCCCTCCTCGATGGCCTTGATGTAGCGCGACTGGGCCTCGGTCTCGTCGAGCGGGATCTCCGCCGAGTCGGCGAGGGCCCGCACGGTGTCCAGTGCGAGATACGGATTCACCGCCGCGGCGCCGAAGCCGAAGAGCGCGGCGAAGTCGTGCACCTCGCGTGCCTCGCCGGTCTCCACCAGCAGCCCGGTCTGCATCCGGATGCCGTCGCGGGTGAGGCGCTGGTGCACCGCGGAGAGCGCGAGCAGCGCGGGAATGGGCGCCCGCCGCGCGTCGACGCCCCGGTCGCTGAGGATGAGGAGCCCGCAGCCCTCGTCCACCGCTTCCACCGCCTCCTGGCACAGCCGCTCCACCGCCGACTGAAGCGCGCCCTCGCCGCCGTCGAGGTCGAACAGGGCCTCGAGCCGCCGGGGGAGGAACATGCCTTCGTGGTGGCTCTCGGACAGACGCGCCAGCTGCCCGCTGGTGAGCACCGGTCCGGGCAGGGTGAGCCGGTGACACTGGTCCGGCGTCTCCTCCAGCGTGTTCCCGTCGGGCCCGGTGGCGGTGGCCAGGCTCATCACCAGCGCCTCGCGGTGGGGATCGATGGCCGGGTTGGTGACCTGGGCGAACAGCTGGTGGAAGTAGCGGAACAGGCTCGGGGCTTGGTCGCTCAGCACCGCCAGAGGGCTGTCCTTCCCCATCGAGCCGGTGGGCTCGTGGCCGGTCTCGGCCATGGGGATGACCAGCTGCTTCACGTCCTCGTCGGTCCAGCCGAACGCCCGCTGGGTGAGGCGCAGTTCGTGCTCCCCGAGGCGCGGCGGGGCGGGGACGCGGGGCAGCTCGTCGAAGGTGAAGACGTTCCGGTTGAGCCACTGGCGGTAGGGCCAGCGTCCGGTGATGTCGCGCTTCACCTCCTCGTCCTCGAGGATGCGGCCCTCGACGGTGTCCACCAGGAACATCCGGCCCGGCTGCAGCCGGCCCTTCTTCCGGATGCGATCCGCCGGCACGTCGATGACTCCGGTCTCGGAGGCGAGGATGACCCGGTCGTCCTCGGTGACCAGCCAGCGCGCCGGGCGCAGGCCGTTGCGGTCGAGGGTGGCGCCGATCAGCGCCCCGTCGGTGAAGGCGATGGCCGCCGGTCCGTCCCAGGGCTCGAGCAGGGCGCTGCTGTACTCGTAGAAGGCCCGCCGGTTCTCCTCCATCCCGGTGTGCTTCTCCCAGGCCTCGGGGATCATCAGCATCATCGCGTGGGGGAGGCTTCGACCGCCGAGCACCAGCAGCTCGAGCATGTTGTCGAACTGCGCCGAGTCGGACTGCTCGGGCTGGACGATGGGGAAGAGCCGGTCGAGGCTGCCGCCGAACTTGGCGGACGACAGCTGGCTGCGGCGGGCGTTGAGATGGTTCCGGTTCCCCCGCAGGGTGTTGATCTCCCCGTTGTGGCCGATGAACCGGAAGGGCTGGGCCAGCTCCCAGGTGGGGAAGGTGTTGGTGCTGAAGCGAGAGTGGACCAGCGCCAGCCCGCTCTGGACGTCCTCGTCCTGGAGATCCTGGTAAAAGCTCGCCAGCTGCGCCGGGAGCATCAGACCCTTGTAGACGATGGTCTCGGAGCTGAGGCTGGGAACGTGGAACCGGCGCTCGGGGTCCAGCCCCTCGGCGCGGATGTGGTTCTCCACCAGCTTGCGGATGACGAACAGCTTGCGGTCGAACGCCGAGGGCACCACCCGGCGGCGGGCGATGTAGACCTGCCGGAGCACCGGCATCGAGCGCCGGGCCAGCCAGCCCAGCCGCGAGGCGTCCACCGGGACGTCACGCCAGCCGAGGATGCGCTGCCCCTCGCGCTCGGTGATCTCGGTGAACACCCGCTCGCACGCTGCGCGCGCGGCCGGATCGGCAGGGAGGAAGACCTGGCCCACCGCGTAGCAGCGGGGCTGGGGCATCTCGAAGCCGAGCCGGGTGCCCTCCTTGCGGAAGAACGCGTCCGGCAGCTGCAGCAGGATGCCGGCGCCGTCGCCGGTCTGGGGGTCCGCGCCGGTCGCGGCGCGATGTGACAGGCGCACCAGGATGTCCAGGCCCTGCTCCACGATGGAGCGGGACTTCTCGCCACGCAGGTGGGCCACGAAGCCCAGCCCGCAGGCGTCGTGCTCCATCGTGGGCTCGTACAGTCCGTGCCTCGAGGGCAGGGGCATCCAAGACCTCCCGACCGACCGGTCTGCCGCACAGCGGCAAATGCACAGCGTACGGGAAGTGGCTGACCCGGCTCAAATGTGGGCCGATGCGCGCAGCTGCCGGGTCGGATGAGCTGGGCTGTCGGCAGCTTGCGGAGGTGTCTGACACCTCGAAAAACTTAGGAATTCCAGCCTGCTATGTCCGTTCTGGCCACCGAGAAGGCACGTGGCTCCTCCGGCGGGCAGAGGGCATCGTCGCGGCCGCCGGAACGCCACGGTGGCCGCCTCTGGCGGGGTGCGTCAGGCGTGGGTGGAAAGCGAGCGCTCCCAGAGCACCTTGAGGTCGGCTGGCAGCTGCGACTCGACCTGCCTGGCTTCACCCTCGCTCACCTGGGCGCGGAGCGCGTGGAAGACGGCCAGGATCAGGCGCTCGGCAGCCGGAGGCGGCACGCCGAGCTCGTCGGCGACCATGCCCACGAACTCGGTCCGGTCGATGGCGTGCTTCTTGAGGCCGGCGTGACGGTCGCAGCGGGTGATCAGATCCCGCAGCTTCGCCGGGAGCTGGGCCTCGAGGTCCTTCGCCTCCTCGGGGAGAATTCGTCGCTCGAGGGCGCAGAGCACTGCCACCGCGGACTGCTCGGCCCGCTCCTCGGAGATCGATCCCACCCGCCGCAGGTAAGTCATGAAGGCGGCGAACGTCTGGTTGCGCCGCTGCTCGCTTCGCTCGGCCCTGCGTTGCTCATCCATCGGAAGACCTCCGCCGGCGTGCATCGCCACAACGAGTGCTCGCCTCCCGGCCGGTTTGCAACGTCTCCTGCCCGCCCGAGCAGGACGGGCGTGTCAGATGCTGAGCCGGAGGCCCACCCCCACGTCGAGGATGGGAGCGTTCAGCGGGCCGAAGAACGTCCCACCGGGAAGTCCGGTGACGCCGGCGACCGTGGAGAGATCGGTCCGGGGGAAGCCGAGCCGGAGCTCGCCCCCCGTGCGCCCGAAGTGCCCCGCGACGTAGCTCTCGACGGAGAGGTAGCTGAGCACCGTGACCACGAAATCCAGGCGCGCCAGATAGCTGCTGTCGCTCAGGTTGCTGATCCCGGAGAGGATCCAGGTCGTCTTGGCGGTGGTGTCGAGCAGGGTCGCGCTGAGGGCCAGGTAGTGCTTGCCGACGTAGAACGGCTGGAAGCCTCCCACGATGAGCAGCGGCAGATACTCGTCCCGGGAGTAGCTGGCGGAGTTGAAGAAGTACTCGGCGCCGAGGGTGATGCTCTTGTTCCCCTCGAAGTTGATCGCGTACGTCACGCCTCCGGCGGCCTGGACCACCGGCCTGCCACGCCCCGGTACCTCCACGTGCGCCTGGCTGGTGACTGGAATGGTCCCCGGGGGAAAGGTGCCCGGCGGAACGCCCGGAATCGTGGACGGGTCGACCTGGGTGGTGAGAGTGAAATCCCTGCTGGTCGGGGCATCGGAGTACTCCTTCCAGGCCACCTCGCCGTAGACGTCGATGTCGCCGAGAGACATCGTCACGTCGGCGCCCGCTCGCGCGGCGCGGTTTCGCTGCACGAGGCCATCGAGACCGAACGCCCCGTTCTTGAACGCGAACTCGGCCCGGGCCGCGCCGCCCACGTCGCGTAGCGTGGTCCCGGTGGTGCCGGTGGGGTTGATGCCGGAGCCGCCGGGATTCTCCACCGAGGAGCTGCCCGAGTAGCCGCCGCCCACGTTCTGCGTCGGCTCGAAGAGCGCCACCGCGGTGAAGTTCCACCCCGCCGCTTCCCAGGGAACCTGCGCCCGCAGCATGGTGACGCCGAGGCGGGCGTCGAAGAGCGCCAGCGGGTCGCGTGGCTGGGAAGCGAGGAAGTCGGTGGGGGAGAAGAACCGGGCCACGCCCCACTTCACGTGCTGCCGCCCGGCGGTGACGAACACCCTGTGCGCGATGTCGAAGGCGAGCCACGCCTGATCGAGCAGCACCGCGGGGTTGCTCGCGGTGGTCGACGCCGGGATGCCCGGCAGCGCGGTTCCACCCACGGTGGTGGAGAGGAACGGGTCGTAGGTCAGCCGCCCGAGCACGAAGGCCCGCAGCCGCTCGGTGGGGCGAGCGTCGAGGTACACGTCCACCAGGGTGGGCAGCGAGACGCGTGACTCGTCGAACGGCTGGTCCTGGGACACCTGGAGGAAGGCGCGGGTGTAGAACAGCCCGCCGATCTTCAGCGGGTCCTCCTGGACGCGTCCGGTGGCGAAGGCATCGGACGAAGGGGTCAGGTCCAGGCCCCGTGACTCCTGGGCGCCCAGCGCGCCGGCATCGGGCGCTCCGCCGAACAGCGACTCCTCGCCCGGCCGGGGCGCCGGGGTTCCCCCGTCGGGCGCGCCCCCGAACAGCGCGTCCTCGTCTGGCCGCTGGGCCCGGGCGGAGAGCGACAGCGCGAGCGCGGCCACCACCGCCCAGCGGCTCATCGGCTCTTCGACTCCAGCCACGCCTTGGTGAAGATGTTGGCCTCCAGCGGTCTGAGGTCCACCGATTTCAGCACCACGATGGTGCTGTTGGCCTTCTCCACCTCGTCGTAGATGCGGATCTCCCCCGGGTACCAGACGTCGGCGCCCTTCGACTCGCTGTAGAGCTTCTTCCAGCTCGGGTAGTACAGGGTTCGCATCAGGCGCCCGGAGAGCGCGAACTCCTGCCGCTTGAGGACGTTGCCGGTGGCCTGGTCCACCCAGAGCTTCACCACCGGGTAGGCCACGTCCACCCCGGGCTTGACCTTGCACTCGATCACCCAGGTGTCGAAGCTGCCCAGCTTGGTCTCCCCGGTGAAGGTGGAGTCGTACTCCTCGGCGAGCCGCGACTCGTCGAAGTCGGCGCGCCGGCTGTCGGTGCCGGCGATCCGCTCCCGCTCGGTCCGGCGCTCCCACTTCCCGGTGGTGGGATCGTAGCTCCAGAGGTTCTTGTCCAGCCGCAGGTAACCCTTCCCCGCCTCGCCCTTGGGCTTGGTGAAGAGAATCATCAGCTTCTGATCCTGGCTGCGGCGATAGACGATGGCCTCGCGCGCGGTGTCGGTCTTGTCGCGCTCCTTCTGCTCCAGATACGCCAGCGAGCGGTAGTCGCCGGAGTTCCGCTGCCGGTCGTCGATGGTGCGCACCACCTTCATCAGCCCGTCGTGATCGAGGGGATGCGCCCCTGCGGTGGACGTGGCGGCGATCAGCCCGGCCAGAAGCAGCCCTCGAGAGATCGTGGCGGGATTCATGTGTCTGGGCTCAGCCCACGCGGTGCATCGCCGTGACCGGCTGAAGCCGGGCGGCAAGGAACGAGGGGAAGAGGGCGATCGCGGTGGTGGAGCCGGCGATCAGCCCGATGGCGCCGGCGACCGCCGAGGGCTTCACCAGGAGGTGGAACTCCTCGCGCATCAGGAAGAGCTGCAGCGCCAGCGGGGCATGGAGGTGGGCGAGGTTGAGGAGCGCGCAGAGGCCCAGGCCCAGCGCGGTGCCGGCCAGGGTGGCGGTGAGGGCGAGGGTGAAGGCCTCGGTCATGAACATGGCCAGCACCCGCGTCCGCTGCATCCCGATGGCCCGGAGGGTTCCGATCTCGCGGGTGCGTTCCCGGATGGAGATCCACATGGTGTTCATCAGGCCCACCACGATGATCACCAGCAGGATCCCGATCAGAGTGTAGGAGAGCCAGGTGATCGCGGTGACGGTCCACTGGATGAACGAGATCTCGTCCTCCCAGGTGGTCACGTCGAGCTTCTGGCCGGTCCAGCCCTCGCGGTTGACCGTCTCGAATTTGAACCAGAACGCGCGCGGGTCGGGGTCCATCAACTGGTAGCCGGCGGCAGCGAGCACCCTGCGGAGCCGCTCCTGGACCCGCGGCACGTCCTTCACGTCCTTGAGGTAGAGGAACAGCGCGCCGGTGGCCTGGTCGTTCATCTGGTAGAGGCCACGGAGGGTGGAGTCGGGGACGAAGGTGTTCCAGCTGCTGAGGAGCCCCACGTTGCGCGCGATGGCGGCAATCCGGACGTCGACGGTGTTGGCCACCCCGCGGAGCGTGTAGGCGGAGAGGGTCAGCTGATCCCCGACCCGGACGCCCAGCTTCTCCGCCTGCTGGTCGAAGATGAGGATGGTCCCCGGCTCGGCCAGCGCGTCGAAGGACCCCTCCTTCAGCTGGATCACTTGCCTGAACCTGGGCTCGTGGAGGATGTCGATTCCTTCGATCCCGGACTGCAGCGAGCCCGTGTCGCTGACCACCTTGGCCCAGCCACGTCCTCGCTGGGCGACGTAGTCGAGCTCGGGCACCTCCTTCCGGACGATCGCCAGGATCTCCGGGTAGTGCGTCACGACCGGGGCGCCGGCACCGGCGGTCACCTTGAAGAAGCCGCCCACGTTCACGTGCCCGGTCATCAGGGTGGTGGCCGACTCGAGGATGGTGGAGCGGATCCCGTTCAGCACCCCCAGGAGCAGCACCAGGAGGGTGGTCACCCCCATGATGGCGCCACCCAGCAGCAGGGTGCGGCGGCCGTGGGTGATGAGATTTCGGACCGCAATCAGGAAGAGCTGGCCCATCTCGTTCACTCGTCGGTCTGCATCGCCCGGACCGGGGCGACGTGGGTGGCCAGGAAAGCCGGGTAGAGGGTGGAGAGGACGGTCACCAGAATCACGATGACCAGCGCCACCACGATGTTCCACGGGCTGAGGGTGGGGAAGAGCCGGGGTCCGGAGAAGAAGAAATAGAGCGTATCGTTCTGCGCGGGGATTCCCCACCAGTGGAGGAGCGCGATCACCCCCGACCCGAGCGCGGCCCCGGCTCCTCCGAAGATCAGCCCCAGGGTCAAGGTCTCCACCAGCACCATCCCGAGGATGAACCCCCGCGGCGCCCCGATGGCGCGCATCGTCCCCACCTCAGGCGTGCGCTGGAGGGTGGCCATCATCACCGAGTTGTTGATGATGACCATGGCGACGATGAAGATGATCGCCACCGCGAGCAGGAGCACGACGTTGGCCAGGAGGATGAACTGCCCGAGGAATCCGGCCGCCTCGCGCCAGGAGAGGACCCTCAGCCCCAGCTGCTCCCGCTCGGAGAGTGCGCGGATGTCGGCCAGGGTCTTCCCGAGCTGGCGAGGGTCCTCGAGCACGATCGCCGCATCGAGCACCACTCCTCGACCGATCTCCGCCGGATCGTAGACCCGCCGGACGAGCTCCTCCCGGCGGAGCGCTGCGCCGGTGCCCTTGAACCGCTCCTTCTCGTCGATGATGCCCGGCGTGGCTTCGGCGACGATCTTCCGGCTGGACTGGCCGAACAGCTCCTCCTCTGCGCGGCTGCGATCGATCTCCCGTGCACCGCCCTCCTTCTTGATCGCCTCGATCTCCGCCTTCCGGTCCGCGCTGAGGTAGCCGTAGAGCTCCCGGAAGCTCACGATGTCCATGAGATTGATGTTCCCGGACAGCGCCGACTTCTCCAGTCCCCGGAACTGGAACGTTCCCCAGACCTTGAGATTGAGGCTCTGGACGTAGCCGCTCCGGGTGAAGGCGGTGATGGTCAGGATGTCGCCAACCTTGAGCCGGTAGAGCTGCAGGAGCGGAGCGAGGTCCCGGTAGAAGATCCGGTATCGCTCGTAGAAGTTGTTGTCGTCGGTGTCGAAGAAGGCGTTGAGGAGCTTGTCCAGGTCCGTCTCCGACGAGGCCAGGGTGCGCTGCAGGAGGGCCACGGCCTTCTCGGTCTTCAGGCGATCCAGCTGGAGGAGGATCTCCCGGGTCTGGGTCCGGTTCTCGTGAACGTACCTCTGCAGCGTCTCGTCGCGGGCGATCTTCCCCTTCAGGTCCAGGGCGTCCTTGATCTTGTCCAGACGCCGCGCGGTCCGGAGCTTGAGCCGGTCCTCGTAGACGAACTTGGACATCAGGAAGCCGCGGTGGCCGGGAGGGACTGCCTGGCCGTCGACGATCTCCATCCGATCGAAGTTCTTCTGGAAGGCGTCGAGGTCGGTGCCGACGTACCGGAGCGGGACCAGGTCGGCGTCGGACAGCTGCGGGGCCAGGCGGTTCTCCAGGAACTCCAGGGCAGCGTACGGATCACGGTCGAAGCCGTCCCAGAACGCGTCGGACGACGCCCGGTCGATGGCGGCACGGGCCTCCGGATCGAGCGCCTCGGCGGTGTTGATGTCCTCCATCCGGAGGAGGTCGGCCCGGAGCACGCGGGCGATCTGCCGGACGTGCTCCTTCAGCGAGGCACGTCGAGCCTCCAGCTCGGGGGTGTTGCCGCGCTCCTTCGCCTCGCGCACCACCGAGCGCAGCTCCTCCAGCGTGAGGTCGATGGTGTTCCCGCTGGTGATCAGCGCGGCGTTGATCCCCATCGGGATGACCGCCTTGACGTTGGGGACCGATTCCAGCAGCCGCTGCTTCCGCTCCCAGTCCACCATCGGGCTCAGGTCGGGGTCGTTGCCCCCCATCGGCCAGATGGCGAACTCCTCCTTGCTCGCGGCGCTGTAGACCTGGATGTGCCCGGCGACGCTCCCGATGATGCTCCGGCTCATCGAGCTGACGACGCTGTTGAGCAGCGCGCCTCCCACCACCACCAGCAGCGTGCCCCCGAGGATCACCGAGCCGATGAGGAGGTTGATCCGCGACCGGAACAGGTTGCGGCCCGCGATGGCCACCAGAATGCCGAGCCGGGCGAGCACCTCAATGCCCTCCGGACACGGCCATGGCGGTGCCCGCCAGCTCGCGCCCGACGATCCGGCCGTCGGCCAGCCTCACCACCGCGTCGGCATGGGACATGACCTTGGCGTCGTGGGTGGAGAAGATGAAGGTGGTCCCGTCGCGCTGGTTCATCTCCTTCATGAGGTCGATGATCCGCTCGCCGGTCTCGGAGTCCAGGTTCGCGGTGGGCTCGTCGGCCAGGACGATCTGCGGGTTTCCCACCAGCGCCCGCGCCACCGCCACCCGCTGCCGCTGCCCGCCCGAGAGCTCGTTGGGGCGATGGCGGGCGTGGTCGGCCAGTCCCACCTGCTCGAGGAGGGTCATGACCCGGGCGCGCCGCTCGTGCCCCCGGAGACGTCCCTGGAGCAGGAGCGGGAACTCGACGTTCTGGAAGACGCTGAGCACGCCCACCAGGTTGAAGCTCTGGAAGATGAAGCCGATGGTGTCGAGCCGGAGCCGGGTCAGCTCTCGCTCGCTCAGCGCGGCGGTGTCGTGGCCTGCCACCCACACCGTGCCCCGCGTCGCCACGTCCACGCAGCCGATGAGGTTCAGCAGCGTGGTCTTTCCGCTGCCGGATGGACCAGCGATGGAGATGAACTCGCCGGTGTGAACGTCCAGCGACACACCCCGGAGGGCCGGGACCACGGTGGTCCCCAGCTGGTACTCCTTGACCACGTCGACGATGCGGACGATTGGCTCGCTCACGGTGCTCCTCGCGCCGAGGAACGGTGCTACCGGGCGCGACGTCTCGCGTCAACGAGAGTCGTGGGGAGGTCCTCTCGCAGCAGAGTCACGTTGCAGGCGCGTGAAGTTTGGTGAAGGCACGTGGGGCGCCCGGTGCCTCCGTGGGACGACGGTCGCAACGGTTCATGCCAGCCGGGGCGCACCCGGCCGGCCTGCGCGGCCCCGACGCTCAGGGGTTGGAGCGAGCTGGCGCGGAGGCTTCCCAAAAATCAGAAGTTTGCTTCCGGGAAGCAAATACTCTCCGGAACTGCTTGCATGCAGGAAGCAATCATTTTTTCCAGAAGGCAGGCTCCCCTCGCCGTCGGGCGCGGGCGCGGCTGCTTCAGGTCGGCGGGCGGGCGATCGGGCGTGCCGTGCTCGTGAGTGCGCCGGCAGCCCGGTCGAACGGCGAGCCTCATCGGAGGCCCTGGGACCGTCGCCCGTGCATGGCAGCCAGGGGTCAGTGTGGCGTTGGGCGGGGTGGTTGCGTGGTCGGCGGAAGATCGGGCCGCGGCGGAGGGCTGGGGGTCTCGGGGGAGCGCGTCGACGGTGGCGTCTCGCTCCCCGTTCCCACCGGGGCGGTGGTTTGTGTCCTCGGCGCAGGGAGCCCGGCTCCGGTCGGTGGTGGGGCAGGCCGGTCCGGGACAGTCGTCCCCTTCGTCGTCGTCTTCGTCCCCGCGTCGGGGGTCGCCCGGCGTGGACCTCCGTCCGGCTCCGCGGTCGCCAGGCCGGAGACGCAAAGCGCGGTCAGCAGCAAGCGGGCGGTCATCGGGCTTCCTCCTCTCGGGCACGGTCTCTGCACTGCCCCCCGGAACATAGGAACCCGGGGCCGCGCTGCCGCCTCCCTCGGGTCAGGAGGTGAACGGTGGAGACACCCTGGACCTCGGCCCGACCGCCGGCGCGCATCCTCCCGGCGCCGGTCATGGACGCACGTGACCAGGCCCGGGACGTCCTGGGCGTTGCCCAGGCCCGAGCGGCGGAGCTGATCGCCGAGGCGGAGCACGAGGCCGAGTCCATCCGGAGCGCCGCGCGCGAGGCTGGGCGCGACGAGGGGCTCGGCTACGCGCAGCGACTTCTGGTCGAGATCCAGCAAGCGCGGCTGCGGACCCTGGAGGGGGAGGCGCTGGGCCGCAGCGTGTCCGAGCTGGCCCTGGCGATGACCCGCCGTGTCCTCGGTGACGCCTGGGAGGCGGAGCCGGGCCCGTGGATCCGTGCGGTGCTCGAGGTTGCGGCCCCGCTCCGTCGTTCGGCGGCCCTCTCGCTCCGGGTGGCGCCGGCGGATGCCCCGGCCGTCCGGGAGCGGCTGTCGACGGAGATCGCCGCGGGCACGGTGGAGGTGGCCGAGGACCCGGCGATCGGCGAGGCGGGCTGCGTCGCCATCTCCAGCTGTGGCCGGGTGGACGGCCGGCTCTCGACGATGCTGGCGGCCTTCCGCGGCCCGCTCGGGCTCGAGGAGCCCGGATGACCGCGCCGACGCCCGTCGACGCGGTGCGCTCGGTCCGGCCCTTCCGGCTGACCGGCCGGGTGGAGCTGGTGCGCGGCCTGCTCCTCGAGGCCACGCTTCCGGGCGCCCGGGTCGGAGAGGTGGCGACCATCACCGATGCCCGGACGCACGTGCTCGCCGAGGTGGTGGGGTTCGCGGGCTCGCGGGTCCAGCTCCTCCCGCTCGGCAGCGCCACCGGCCTGGGCGAGGGCGCGGAGGTGGCGAGCCGGGGGGAGGCGCTCACCATCGGAGTGGGACCGGGGCTCGTGGGGCGGGTGCTCGACGGCCTCGGCCGCCCCATGGATGGCAAGCCTCCGCCTCCCGGCCTGGTGCACTGGTCGGTGGACCGGCCGTGCCCCGAGCCGTTTCGCCGTGCTCGGGTGGACCTGCCGCTCCCGCTCGGGGTCCGCGCCATCGACGGGTTGTGCACGGTGGGGCGCGGGCAGCGGCTCGGTCTGTTCGCCGGTGCAGGGGTGGGGAAGTCCACCCTCCTGGGCCAGATGGTGCGGCACACCCGGGCGGAGGTGACGGTGGTGGCGCTCGTCGGCGAGCGTGGGCGCGAGCTCCGCGAGTTCGTGGAGGACGCCCTCGGTCCTCGGGGCCTCGCGCGCAGCGTGGTGGTGTGCGCGACCTCGGACGCGCCGGCGCTGGTACGGCTCCGCGCGGGCTTCGTCGCCACGGCGATCGCCGAGTGGTTCCGCGAGCAGGGAGGCAACGTGCTCTTCCTCCTCGACTCGGTGACCCGGCTGGCCCGGGCGCAGCGCGAGGTGGGTCTCGCGGCCGGCGAGCCGCCCGCACGGCAGGGCTACCCGCCGTCCGTCTTCTCGATGCTCCCGCGGCTCCTCGAACGGACGGGAAACTCGGCCGGCGGACACTGCACCGCGCTCTACGCCTGCCTGGTCGCGGGCGACGACATGGAGGACCCCATCGCCGACGAGGTGCGCGGCATCCTCGACGGGCACGTGGTGCTCGATCGGCGCATCGCCGAGCGCGGGCGCTGGCCGGCAGTGGACGTGCTCGCCTCGCTGTCGCGGGTCATGCCGCAGGTCACCACCGAGGAGCACCGGCGGCTCGCGGCGCGGTTCCGGGAACTGCTCGCGGCCTATGAGCAACGGCGGGACCTCATCCTCCTCGGCGCCTACGCGCCCGGGAGGGATCCGCTGACCGACGAGGCCATCGCCCGTCAGCCGGCGCTGGAGGCGTTCCTGGCGCAGGGACGGAACGAGCCGGCCGGGAAGCTGCTGGAGCGGATGCGGAAGGCGGTGGAGGGATGAGTGCCCTGCGTACGCTCCGGCGGATCAGGACGGAGGCGCGCGACGGTACCCAGGAGGCCTTCGCCCGCCGGCTCTCGGAGCTGCGCCTCGCCGAGGAGCTGCTGCGGCGGGCGACCGCACGGTGGCAATCGCAGCGGGACCGTGTCACCGGCCGTGCCGAGGCACGGCTCTCGGTGCTCGGGGCGGGGGAGGCTGCGGGGAGCGCGGTTCTCCACGCCCGGCACGAGTCACGGCTTCGCAAGGAGCTGGAGACCCTCGCCTTCGGGCGGGACGTGGCACGCCGGGAGCTCACCATGCGATCGACCCGGAGGGACGAGGCGCACGATGCCCTGGAGCGCGCCGAGGCCAGCCTGGCAGTGCTGGAACGGCTGATCGAGCGGCGGGAAGAAGAAGCACGGAGTCGGCGGCTCCGGCGCGAGGAGCAGCTGCTCGAGGCGCATCCGAGCGGTGGGGTGCAGGGGATCGGCTGAGCGTCGCCTCGGCTCGATGGCGTACCCCCTCTCCTCGAGGCTGAGGTTCGGCCCGTCCCTGTCGGCTCAGACTCGCAGCACTCCCGCCCGCAGCGGCGGGAGGTAGTTCAGGCTGCTCACGGCCAGCGCGGCTCCGATCGCGAGGTTGACCATTCCCCGCCACAGCGGCGGCACACCCCCGAGCGTCATCCCGAGGCTCAAGGCGGTCATCAGCCCGATCACCACCCAGCTCCGCATCCCGTAGACGTGGATGGGCCGGCGGTCCTCGGTCAGCGCGGCGAGCCGGTCGACGTTGCGCCGTGCGGTCTTGCGAAGGATGAACCGGCCCTTGGCCACGCCCAGCGCCAGCGCCGCGATCGCCAGGGCGGCCACCAGGGTGGATGCCGACGCTCCCCTGGACGCCTGGAGCAGGCGCGCGGTGCCGAGCGACAGCAGCACCAGCCCACCGAGCATCCACAGTCCGAAGGCGAGCCATCCGAGCGAACGCGGAGCGAGCCGGACCGGAAGGGCCAGCAGCACCACCACGACGAACGGCATGATCGGCAGCGCGGGCATCGCCCTCCCTCCAGGGCTACAGCTCGTCGAGGAACTCGTCGTTGTAGGTGTAGCGCGACAGCCGCTTCACCAGCGCCTCCATCGCCTCCACCGGCTTCACGCTGAAGAGCATCTGCCGGAGCTTCTTCACCTTCTCGTACTCCTTCTGGGTGAAGAGCTTCTCCTCCTTCCGCGTACCCGACTGGGGGATGTTGATCGCCGGGAAGATGCGCTTCTCGGCCAGGAGCCGGTCGAGGGTGATCTCGCTGTTCCCGGTGCCCTTGAACTCCTCGAAGATCACCTCGTCCATCCGGCTTCCGGTGTCGATGAGCGCGGTGCCGACGATGGTCAGCGAGCCAGCCTCCTCGGTGGCCCGCGCGGCGCCGAAGATGCGCTTGGGGCGCTCCAGGGCACGGCTGTCCACGCCGCCGGTGAGGGTGCGGCCCGAGCTGTCGACCTCCTTGTTGAAGGCCCGCGCCAGCCGGGTGATGGAGTCGAGGAGGATCATCACGTCCTTTCCGCTCTCCACCATGCGGCGGGCCCGCTCCAGCGCCAGCTCGGCCACCTTCAGATGGTCACCGGTGGGCCGGTCGTTGCTCGAGGCCAGCACCTCGGCCTTGATGCTCCGGCGCATGTCGGTGACCTCCTCGGGACGCTCGTCGACCAGGAGCACCATCACGTGCATCTCGGGATGGTTGGTGAGCACCGCCTGGGCAATGCGCTGGAGCATGATGGTCTTGCCGGCCTTGGGCGGGGAGACGATCAGCGCCCGCTGGCCCTTGCCCAGCGGGGCGATGAGGTCCAGCACCCGGGTCACCATCTCCTTGGGCCCGTGCTCGAGCCGGATGCGCTCCACCGGGTCGATGCTGGTGAGGTCGTTGAAGTGGGGGAGCCGCGGCGCACCCTCCACCGGGCGGCCGTCGACGGTCTCCACGCGCTGGACCAGGCCCTTCTGTCCGCGCATCTGGGCCATGGCAGTCACGTACTGGCCCTGCCGGAGCCGGAGCTTTTGCACCAGGTTCTTGGGGAGCTCGGCGTCCTCGGGACCGGGCAGGAGGTTCCGGCGGATCTGCCGCAGGAACGCGTTGGGGCCCTTGGCCTCGGTGTCGAGCACGCCCTCCACGGCCACCAGATTCGGCTGGGCCTGGACCGGAGGCGGCCGGGGGGCGCCGGCCGGCGCCTGCTGCCCGGGCTGTGGCTGCTGCTGCTGGCGCGCCTGCCACTGCTGCAGCTCCTGAGGGGTGAGGAAGACCTGGTTCTGCTGGCCGTCCGGGCCGGTGAGCATCCGGTAGGCCTGGCCCTCGGGAGTGAAGAGGACCGGAGCGCCGCGTCCGCGGCGGCGGCGGCGGCGGCGGCGGCGGCCGGGGCCGGGCCCCTGGCCAGGAACCGGGGCGGGACCTCCGCCCGGGCCGGCGGTCGCGCCAGGAGCCGTCTCGGGCTCGTCGGGACCGTCGTCCGCGCCGTCGTCTCCGTCGGCTTCGGGAGCCTCGGGCGCACCGGCCGGGGCGGGGAGGCTGTCGAGGGTGTCGTTGTCGTTGCTCATCCAGTGCTCACGGGGGGTGAGAGGCGAGGCGGAGGACAGGGCGAGAGCACGGATGCGCTCACGAGCCCCGATCGTTCCGGCAAGCCCCGGAGTGGGTCCCCATCGGCCAGCCCGGGAAGTGGGCCCGACCCGACGGAGACGCCATCCTTATAGCAGGGATGCGCCCGGGCTGCAGCCGAAGCCGCTACTGCACCCGCAGCTCGAACGGCAGCGCCGCCTTCATCCCCGGCTCGAGGAGGAAGAGCGAGGGAAGCCCGACTTCCCGGGCCAGGCGTTGCAACGCATCGGGTTCCGGGGCTGCCCGCTCTCCGCCGATGCCGAGCTGCGTGAGAACTCCGTTCTCTGCGGCCAGCGCCGCGAACAGGCCCACCGGCCCGCCGTAGGTCACGAGCTGCAAGTCCTCGCCCTCCGGCACGCCCGCGCGGCGCCGGGCCTCGGCCACCGCCTCGGGCAGCCCCCCGAGCGCGTCGACCAGGCCGCGGGCGCGGGCGTCCTCGCCGGACCAGATGCGGCCGCGCGCCACCGCGTCCACGCGCGCCGGATCCATCTTCCGGCTCCGCGCCACCTCGTTCACGAAGTCCTCGTAGAAGGCGTCCACCCAGCGCTGCGCCGCCGCCTGCTCCGCCGGCGTCCACGGGCGGTACAGCCCGAGGATGTCCGCGAGCGGCCCGCGCTTCAGCGTCTCGACGTTGACCCCGATCTTCTTTCCCAGCCCTTCCAGGCCGGGCTTGAGGACGAAGACGCCGATGCTCCCGGTGAGCGTCGTCGGCTCGGCCAGCACCCAGTCGGCGCCCATCGCCGCGTAGTAGCCGCCCGACGCCGCGGCGCTGCCCATGGTCGCCACCACCGGCTTCCGCGCCCGGGCACGCAGCACCGCCCGGTACATGATGTCCGAGGCGAGCCCGTCGCCGCCGCCGCTGTCCACCCGGACCACGATCGCCGCGACCCGCGGGTCGCTCTCCGCATCCCGGAGCGCCCGCTGGACGGTCTCGGCGCCGGCAGACCGGGAGAAGCCGAACGGGTCGCTGCGGCTCCGGCCGGCGGTGATGGTGCCGATGACCGGGACCACCGCGACGCGCCGCGGCTCTCCCCAGCGACGCTCGGGCGGAGGCGGCCAGTAGGTGCCCACCCAGCGGCCGTCCGGCACCAGCGCGGCGCCGGCGCGATCGAGCTGCGCCGGGTCCACCACGTCGTCGGCGAGCTTCTCCCGCACTGCCATCCGAGGCGGTAGCAGCCCCTCCTCGAGCACCTTGCGAAAGCGCTCCGCGGGCAAGGTGCGGGACTGGGCGACCAGGCCCTCGTAGCGGCGGGACTCGGCGTCGAGGAAGGCGTCCAGCGACTCGCGCTGCTCGCGGCTCATGCTCGATCGGGTGAGCGCGTCGGGCGCGTCCTTGTAGGGTCCCACCCGCGCGACGTCCCACTTGATGCCCAGCTTCTGCATCGTCTCCCCGAGGAAGATGGCGGTCGCCGAGAGGCCGTTCACCTCGAGGAACGATTGCGGCGACACCCAGATGCGGTCGGCGCCGGTGGCGATCAGGTACTCTTTGTCCCCTGCGGAGAGCAGCATCACCGCCACGCGCTTGCCCCGCTGCCGGAGCCGGACCAGCGCGGCGCGGAGCTCCTCGGCCTGGGCCATCCCCACGGGCAGCCGCTCGATCTTCACCACCAGGCCCGCCAGGGTGCGGTCCTCGCCCGCGCGCTCCAGGCGGCGGAGCAATCTCAGGTACGGATCCTCGCCACGGATGCCGAGCAGCCCCAGCGCCGAGTCACCCCCGGCCAGAGCGTCATCGAGGTCGATGAGCCCCACCCGGCCGCCGAACAGCTCCACCCCGCGGTAGCGCGAGGCCGAGAGGCGTGCGGAGACGAGGTGGTCCGTCCCGTTCGGTCCTCCACCGAGCGCGTAGCCCGCGCCGGCGTACGCGCCGTTCAGGGTGAGGGACACCTGCCAGAACCATGGCTCGCCCGCCTCGCGCCAGCTCTTGGTCACCGAGGTCCCCAGCACCACGCCTCTCACCACCTCGGCCTGGACCACCGCCCCGATGCGGCTCTGGTCGAGGGAGTTGAACCCCGGGAACTGCCAGTTCGCGCCCAGGGTCAGCCAGTCGCCCCAGGGACGGAGGCCGAAGGCCAGCTCCCACGTGCGGGTGTGCGCCTCGTCGCCGATGTCCTTCAGAGCCAGGCCGAGTGCCAGCGAACGCATCGGCCGGCTGGAGAGGCCGAGGTCCCAGGTGTTCGGTCCAGGCGCGCTGCCGAGGTTGGGGGTGTAGACGTTGAAGCTCGTCCCGGCGCTCAGCCACTGCCCGCCGACGGAGAAGGTGTACGAGGTCTTCCGGTAGCCGCTGCGCTCCGTCCCCGCGTAGGGCCCGCGCACCCAGTCCAGCCCGACGCCGAAGCCCACCCAGTCGAAGAAGGTGCTACCGAAGTAGAGGCCGTCGACGATGGAGTCCAGGTGGAGGTTTCGCTCGTGCTGGTAGATGAGCATCGGGCCGCCGATGAACTGGAGGCCCGCGGGGTTCACCTCGGGAGCGGTGACCTCGTCGGCCAGCGCGGCGTTGGTGGGCGGAAGGGTCGGGCGGAGCTCGCCGATGGCCGAGGCCTGGGCGTACACCAGGCCGGGAACGAGCAGGAGGACGAGGGCGACGATCGGGCGAGTCACCCCCACTGCTTCCTCCAGGTCCGGGGTTCCCGGCAGCAACAATGCGGCGGCTGGCAGCCGGTCCGACAGTGCTCGGCCGCCCACCGTTTCTTGCCAGGTGGGCCCCCGCCGTTAGGATGCCCTCGCTGCTGCAGGGTGCTACAGGGGAGAACTACGCGGATTTCCTCGCCTTCTTCCTCGGCAGGCGGGCGCCCGGAGCGAGGCGATGGCACGACAGAGCACGGCAGTGAAGGGGCGCGGCAAGGCGCCCCCAGGCGGAAACGGTGAGCTGGCCCTCGGCGGAGGCGGCGGGAGCGACACGCCCGCGGCGCTCCACGAGGAAGCGCGCCGGCGGTACCTCAACTACGCGCTGAGCGTCATCACCTCGCGCGCGCTTCCCGACGTGCGCGACGGGCTGAAGCCGGTGCAGCGCCGGATCGTCTACGGCATGTACGCCGACTTCCGGCTCACGCCCGATGCGAAGTACCAGAAGTGCGCCGAGGTCTGCGGCCAGATCATGGGCCGCTACCACCCACACGGGGACCAGGCCATCTACGACGCGCTGGTCCGGATGGCGCAGGACTTCTCGCTGCGGTACCCCCTGGTCGACGGGCACGGAAACTTCGGCTCGCTCGACGGTGATGCCGCCGCCGCCTACCGGTACACCGAGTGCCGGATGACGGCGATCGCCACCGATCTCGTTCGAGAGATCTCCAGCGAGACCGTCCCGTTCAGGCCCAACTACACCGGAACGAGATCCGAGCCGGTCGTGCTCCCGGCCCTGGTCCCGCAGCTGCTGATGAACGGCACCACCGGGATCGCGGTGGGCATGGCCACCAACATCCCGCCGCACAACCTGACCGAGCTGTGCGAGGCGCTCACCGCGCTGGTCAAGGACCCCGAGCTCGAGACCAAGGATCTCTTGAAGTTCATCAAGGGTCCGGACTTCCCCACCGGGGCCCAGGTGCTCAACAGCAAGAAGGAGCTCCGGGAGATCTACGAGAGCGGCCAGGGCTCGGTGCGGGTGCGGGGGGAGTGGAAGCTCGAGCAGCTGCCTCGCGGCGGCCAGCAGATCGTCATCACCTCCATCCCCTACACGGTGAACAAGGCGAACCTGGTCGCGAAGATCGGCGACCTGGTCCGCGAGCGGAAGCTGGCCCCGCTCACCGACGTCCGGGACGAGAGTACCGGCGACGTGCGCATCGTGCTGGAGATCAAGCGGGACGCCGGCGCCGAGATGATCATGGCGTACCTGTACAAGCACACCCCGCTACAGACCAACTTCAACGTGAACATGACCGCCCTGGTCCCGGGGGAGGACCCGGAGGTCGGCACGCCGCAGCGGCTGGATCTCAAGGCGATGCTCCAGCACTTCCTCGACTTCCGCTTCGAGGTGGTGACCAAGCGGCACGAGTTCGAGCTCGCGCAGGTCAGGAAGCGGCTCCACGTCCTCGAGGGCTTCGAGAAGGTCTACGACGCGCTCGACGAGATGATCCGCATCATCCGCAAGTCGGACGGCAAGCAGGATGCCGCGGGCAAGCTGATGAAGCGGTTCGAGCTGGACGCGGAGCAGGTGGACGCGATCCTCGAGCTGAAGCTCTACAAGCTCGCCCGGCTGGAGATCCTGGTCATCCAGAAGGAGGCCAAGGAGAAGCGGGCCGAGGCCGCGCGGCTGGCCGGCGTGCTCAAGGACGCGAGGAAGCGCTGGGCGGTGGTCACCGACGAGCTGGCCCAGGTCAAGGCGAGGTACGCCGACGCCCGGCGCACCAAGATCGGCGGCGGTGGCGACGACGTGGAATACTCGGAGGAGGCGTTCATCGCCGACGAGGACGCCCACGTGGTGCTCACCCGCGACGGGTGGGTGAAGCGGGTACGGGAGATGAAGGACCCGAGCACCACCCGGCTCCGCGAGGGGGACGAGGTGATGGCGGTCATCGCCGGATCGCTGAAGAGCAATCTCGTATTCCTCTCCAACTTCGGCTCGGCCTACGTGATGCGCTTCAACGACGTGCCCGCCTCCACGGGCTACGGCGATCCGGTGCAGAAGCTGTTCAAGTTCGACGACGGCGAACGGGTGGTCGGAGCCCTGTCGCTCGACCCGCGGCTGCCCCGGCCCGAGCTGCTCATCGGGGTGAGCCGGCGCGGGTACGGGCTCCGGTTCCCGCTCGCGCCGCACACCGAGGCCTCCACCCGCTCGGGACGCCGCTACGCCCGGCCGGGCGAGGGCGACGAGCTGGTGGGCGTGGTTCCGGTCGGCCCGCGTGACCTCCTGGCGGTGGTGACCGAGCACGCCCGGGCGCTGGTGACCAAGGCGAGCGAGGTCAACGAGCTCGCCGGCCCCGGGCGGGGGGTCACGGTGATCAAGGTCGAGCCGGACGACCGGGTGCTGGCCTTCCTCTGCACCGCGGACAGGGAGGCTCGCCTGGAGCTGGAGACCAGCAAGGGCAAGAAGCTGGTGCTCTCGCCGGCGAGGTACGAGGTCAGCGCGCGGGGCGGCCGGGGCCGGGAGATGGCACGGAAGGAGACGGTGAAGCTCCTGCCGGTGCCGCCGCAGTGGACGCCGCTGCCGGAAGAGAAGAAGGAGGAGCGCTGACCATGGCGACCGCGAAGAAGGCCACTGCCCGCGGCGGGAGCTACAGCGCCAGCGACATCCAGGTCCTGGAGGGCCTGGAGCCGGTCCGCAAGCGGCCGGCGATGTACATCGGCGGAACCGACCTCAGCGGGTACCACCACCTTCTCTGGGAGATCGTCGACAACAGCGTCGACGAGGTGATCAACGGCTACGCCGAGCGGATCGAGGTGACGCTCCACAAGGACGGGAAGACGGTCACCGTCACCGACGACGGCCGGGGCATCCCGGTGGACGTGCACCCGCGCTACCGCAAGCCGGCGCTGGAGATCATCCTCACCACCCTGCACTCCGGCGGAAAGTTCGAGCAGGGCAACTACCTGCACTCCGGCGGCCTGCACGGGGTGGGCAGCTCGGTGGTCAACGCGCTGTCCAGCAAGCTGGTCGCGGAGGTCAAGCGCGAATCGAAGCGATGGGTCCAGACATTCTCCCGCGGCAAGCCGACGTCCTCGCTGAAGTCGACGGGGCCGGCGCGCGGGACGGGCACGGCGATCACCTTCACTCCGGACCACGACATCTTCGGCGAGAAGGTCCGGTTCGACCCCGAGCTGATCCGCGATCGGCTCGAGGCCAAGAGCTACCTCCACAAGGGCATGGAGGTGATCTTCCGCGACCAGACCGCCTCGCCGGCCACCGAGGTCAGCTACCGGCACGACGGAGGCATCGAGGAGTACCTGGGCAAGGTGGTGGTCGAGCGGGGCAAGGCGCAGGTGCCCGCGGGAGCGGCCCCGTTCTACGTCTCGCGCGAGGACCCGCGGCTGGAGCTGGCGGTGGCCTGGACCGAGGCCACTGACGAGCACGTCCGGAGCTACGTCAACGGCATTCCCACCGCGAACGGCGGGACGCACGAGGCGGGACTGCGCTCGGGCCTGGTGAAGGCGGTCCGGAACTACATCGAGACCCACGAGCTGACGCCCAAGGGCGTGACGCTCACCGCGGAGGACATCCGCGAGGGGATGGTGGCCATCCTCTCCACCTACGTGATCGAGCCGCAGTTCCAGGGCCAGACCAAGGGACGGCTGAACAACCCGGAGATGGCCGGGCTGGTGGACAACGCCGTGCGGCCGGCGCTGGAGAAGTGGCTCAACGACAACCAGTCGGTGGCCGAGTCGGTGGTGGCCCGCATCACCCTGGCGGCGAGGGCCCGCGAGGCGAGCCGCGCGGCGTCCCAGGAGGTCACCCGCAAGAGCGCGGTGAGTCACAAGCTGAACCTCCCCGGGAAGCTGGCCGACTGCGCGTCGACCAATCCCAACGAGAGCGAGCTGTTCATCGTCGAGGGTGACTCGGCCGGCGGCTCCGCCAAGCAGGGGCGGGATCGGCGGACCCAGGCCATCCTCCCCCTCCGGGGCAAGGTGCTGAACGCCGAGCAGGCTTCCACCGACAAGGTGGCCAGCAACAAGGAGCTGCAGGACATCGTCAGCGCCCTCGGCTGCGGCATCGGCCCGGACCTGAATCTGGAGAAGCTCCGCTACGGGCGGGTATTTCTCTTGATGGACGCCGACAGCGACGGGCACCACATCGCCACCTTGCTCCTGACGTTCTTCTACCGGCACCTGCGTCCCCTCATCCAGAACGGCGTGGTCCACATCGCCCAGCCGCCGCTGTACCGGATCGACATCGGCAAGGAGACCTACTGGGCCATCGACGAGGCGGACCGGGACCGGATCCTCAAGGAGAAGGCCAAGGGAAACGCCAAGCCGAGCATCACCCGGTTCAAGGGACTGGGCGAGATGCCGGCCGGGGATCTCAAGGCCACCACCCTCGATCCCCGGCGCCGCCAGTCGCTCCGGGTGAGCATTGCCAACGAGCTCGAGACCGACCGGGTGATCAACGACCTGCTGGGCAAGGACGTCTCCGCACGGTTCAAGTTCATCATGGAGCGGGCGCGCGAGGTCGAGGGCGAGGAGCTGGACATCTGAGCGGTGAGCGGCTGGCGCTGATCGGCCTGGACGCACCCGAGTACGCCCAGGAGCACGATCTGAGGTGGCGGATGCTGCGGATGCCGCTCGGCCAGGAGCGCGACGCGGTGGCCTTCCCCTTCGAGGCCGAGAGCCTCCATCTGGTGGCGCTCGATGCGGGGAGGGTCGTCGGCTGCGTGCTGTTCCACCCCGAGGGGCCCGCGACCGGTCGCCTCTTCCAGATGGCCGTCGAGCCCGACCGGCAGGGGAGGGGGCTCGGAACGCGCCTGGTCCGCGCCCTCGAGGACGAGGTCCGCGCGCGTGGCTTCCGGGAGATCACTCTCCACGCGCGGGACACCGCGGTCGGGTTCTACGCCCGGCTGGGGTACGTGTCCTTTGGAATGCCATACGTCGAGGTCGGAATTCCGCACCAGAACATGCGGCGCACTCTCGAGCCCCGGCAGGCCTGAGGCCAGGCAACGTCAGCGGCTGCGAACGGTGAAACGCCGGCCCCGCCCTCGCACTTCGTGAACGTGGGCGAATTCGAGCTCGGCACCGTGCTCGCGCTCGATGCAGGCCGGGTCTGGGCCCGCCTGGGCGACTCCGACGTGGGGCCGATCCACGTTCCATCTCGACTTCGGGGAGCTCTTCTGAGCTCCGGCTGCCGCGAGAGCTCGCAGAACGGAGGTCAGAGCCTCTCGCGGACGTTGGCGATGGCCATCAAGGTGAGATCCGCCGCCTTCCCGGAGGAGGCGGGGTTCTGTCCCGTGACCAGCCGCCCGTCGGCGATGGCGAACGGCTGGAAGCTCGGCCCGGTCTCGACCTTGGCGCCCAGCGACTCGAGCCGGGTCTGGAGGAGGAAGGGCACCGCCCTGGTCAGCCCCACGGCCTCCTCCTCGGCGTTGCTGAACGCGGTCACCCGGCGGCCGGCCACCACCGGGCGCCGATCCGAGTCCACGGCGCGCAACAGTCCGGCCGGACCGTGGCACACGGCGGCCACCACGCGCCCGGAAGTCCAGGCCCGCGAGACGGCGCTGGCCAGGGCGAGGCTGATCGGGAAGTCGAACATCGTGCCGTGGCCACCGGGAAGGAAGACCGCGTCGAAGCGGGTCGAGTCCACCGACTCGATCGGGACCGAGCGGGTGAGCGTCCGCGCTGCGGCCGGATCCGCCAGGAACCGCTCCACCGCGGGCGCCTCGGGACCAGTGGGAGGGGTCGAGCGCGGATCCACCGGAATCTTCCCGCCCTGGATCGAGGCCACGCTCACCTCGGCGCCGGCATTCGCGAATCGCAGGTAAGGGACCGCGAGCTCCTCCAGCCACAGGCCGGTGGGCTTCTCCGTGTCCCCCATCACCGCGTGCGACGTCGTCACCATCAGGATCCTCGGTGCCACCATCCGTGTTTCTCCTCGGCCGGGGAGGTAACGCCGGAGGCGCTCCCGCGCCCGGGACACCCACGCATCGCTGGAATCCCGCTGTCGGCGGTGCTGGCCATGCACCCGGCCAGCGCCAGTGGAACGAGCCATCGGCCACCCCCGAACAGCTTCGTCGGCAGTCGCATCGGAGGGCCTCCCCGAATCCTGGTACCCGCGAGGGCATTGTCGGTTAACCGTCGACCGGCAGGAAACCGGGGCGGGGAGGGCGCGGCGACCACGGGTGGTGGCACAATGCCTCCCCGGAGGTCGTCGGCCGGTCCATGCCCGCTCAGCTCTTCCTGCACCAGCTCCAGCTCGGGCCGATGCAGAACTTCGTGTACCTGGTCGGGACCGAGGGGCAGCGCGATGTGGTGGTGATCGATCCGGCCTGGGACGTCGACGCGATCGAGAAGACCTGCGTCATCCACGGCAAGCGGCTGTGCGGGATTCTCCTCACCCACTCACACAAGGACCACACCAACGGGGTGGGGGAGCTGCTCGCCCGGCGCGACCTCCCGGTCTATGCCAACCGGACCGAGATCGAGTTCTCGGAGGATCTCCGGTCCTTTGCCGGCGCCCTCCAGCCGCTCACTCCCGGGGACCCGGTCCCGCTCGGCGGGGTCAGCGCGAAGGTCATCCATACCCCCGGCCACACTCCCGGCTCCCAGTGCCTGTACGCCGCGGACGCGCTCCTCTCCGGCGACACCCTGTTCGTCAACGGCTGCGGCCGCTGCGACCTGCGCGGTGGTGACCCGGGACAGATGTACGCCACGCTGTACCAGACGTTGCGCAAGCTGCCCGGTGGTACCCGCCTCTTCCCGGGGCACGACTACGGAGACGTCCCGGTCTCCTCGCTGGAGCGCGAGGCATCCCGCAATCCCTACTTCCAGCTCAAGGATTCGGCGTCGTTCGTCGCATACCGGATGCGGCCGCGGACCTGACCGCCTCCAGCGCGTCCGTCGGCCCGGGTGTCGCTCTGCGGAGCGAGACGGCGGCGGCCAGGGCGAGCACCGCCACCGAGGCCGCGGACCAGAGCAAGGACCAGATCAGCGCCGGGACGTGCGTCTGTGCCGCCAGGAGCACCGCGTCGCTCGGCCCCCCGCCCCCCGGACGCCAGAGGTCGTCGCGCAGGTCGAAGAGCGCGTAGAGCCCGGTGAAGACGGCGATGACCATCACCAGAGCTCGCACCGCTCCGGCGGGCAGGACCCGGGCCAGCACCAGCAGCACCGCCCCCATCACCAGGCAGTAGCCGACGGTGAAGGCATTGCCGGCGTAGATCAGCCCCATCGCCGTCACCCAGACGCCCATGGCGTAGAGCACCGCCCGGTGCAGCCGGAAACGGAAGGCGAGCACCAGCTGGAGGGCGCCGGACAGGGCGCTGCCCACGTATCCCGCCGAATAGACCGCGATCTGCGGAAGCCAGCCCACGGGGAGAGCGGAGAGACACTGGCCCGACTCGTCGGCGCCGACGACGATGCGCTCCACCCGCCCGCCGAGGAGCAGCGTTGCCAGGGCGTGGCCCGTCTCGTGGACCAGCACCACCAGGAGCCGGAGCGGCGCCAGCCACGGGGCGCTCCAGAAGAAGAGGCCGGCCAGCACCAGGACGGCCAGCACGACGAGTCGCCCGGCGTCGAGGCCGGAGCGAGGGCGGAGGAGTTCGGGCACGGAAAGGTCCCATCGTCAGGACGTTCCAGGCCCGCTGTCTATTTCACGGTCGACCCTCCTCGGGCCGCCACTCCCCCGGCCTTCCCGACCCGAGAAAGGGTGAGGAGACCGGGGGCACCCGCGGAACGACTACTTGCCCGTACCGCTCGTGTCGGTCGAGCCCGAGCCGCCGGTGCTGGTGGACGTGTCGCCCTTCTTCTTCTCCTTCTCCTTGGTGCTGGTCGTGCTGGACTTGCTGCTCTTCTCGGTCGTCGATCCGGATCCGCCCGTGCTGGAGCCCGAGTGCATCGGGTCCGTGGTTCCGCTCGTCGTCCCAGCGCTGCTCTTGTCCGGCGGCGTCGTCGAGCCTCCGGATTGCGCGAAGGCAGCGCCCGCCGCCAGCATCGACACCACCGCCAACCGCTTCCACCAACTGTTCTGCATGGATGAACACTCCTGTGACGGAGGGCGGTCGTCGCCCTCCTGAGACCCCCAAGCTGGGGCCTCCCCCGTGGATGCGGAACCGGGCCGGCGGTCTGCTCGGTCGGTGCAGGCACGCTCGCCCGAGCCACCGGCGGAACGGCGTCTCCCGTGCGGTCCTACGCCTGGTCCAGCGCCTGCTCGCTCTCGTCTTGGCGGGTCATGCCCCAGTCCTTGAGACGCTTGAAGAGCGTCGAGCGCGCGACCCCGAGCTCCTTCGCTACCCGCTCGCGGTTGTTGTTGAACTGTCGCAGCGCCGACTCGACGATCTGCCGCTCGGCGAGCTCGAGCAGCTCCTCGAGCTTGCGACCGGGGATGTACTGCCCGGCGAGCGTGCTCCCGTTCCGTTGCCTGGGAGAGGGGTCGGGGTCGAAGGAGAGGTCCGCCTCGTCGATCGCCGCCCCGCGGCGCAGGAGCAGTGCCCGATGGACGACGTTGCGCAGCTCGCGGACATTGCCCGGCCAGTGGTGGGCCTCCAGCCGGGCCAGGGCGGCCGGGGTGAACCGCACCGTCTGCCCACGGGGCGAGAACTGCGCCAGGAGGAATTCGGCCAGCGCGGGGATGTCCCCCCGTCGATTGCGGAGCGGGGGAAGGGTGAGGGGGACGACACAGAGGCGGTAGTACAGGTCGTCGCGGAACTGGCCCGTCCGGCTCGCGGCGAGGAGGTCGCGGTTGGTCGCCGCCACCACCCGTACGTCCACGTGGCTCGGACGGCTCGATCCCACCCGCTTGATCTCGCCCGACTCCAGCGCGCGCAGCAGCTTGGCTTGGAGATCCAGCGGAAGGTCGCCGATCTCGTCGAGGAACAGCGTTCCCCCGTCCGCCTCCTCGAAGGCCCCCTTGTGGGCGCCGATCGCTCCGGTGAAGGCGCCCTTCTCGTGGCCGAACAGCTCGCTCTCGATGAGCTCCTTGCTGATCGCCGCGCAGTTCACCGGGACGAAGGGCCGCTCGGCGCGTGGGCTCCGGGCGTGGATGGCGCGGGCGACCAGCTCCTTGCCCGTCCCGGACTCGCCGAGGATGGTGACCGCGGCCGCCGAGGGCGCGACCCGCTCGATGAGGTCGATCAGCAGCCGCATCGCCGGGTCCTCGCCCACCAGCCCCTCCCAGGTGACAGGAGCGTCCCTGCGCGCCGACGTGGCCGGCTCGAGCAGCACGTCGGTCTCGCCGATGCGCAGCTGGGTGTGCAGCGGCACCTCGGCCTCGAACAGCCGTGCCGCGCCGAGCCAGGTGCCGTTGGTGCTGGCGTGGTCGAGCACCAGGAAGCGGGCGCCGCGGCGGGTGATGCGGAGGTGCTTGCCGGAGGTGAAGCGGTCGTCGAGGACCAGGTCGTTGCCGGGGTCCTTCCCAATCGTCGCTCCCTCCCCGACGAGGCGGTGGACCGACTCGGTGCCGGCGTGCCGCAGACGGATCTGCGCCGCCTGCCACCGCTCGGAGACCCCCTCGGCCCGGGGTTGTGCGACCGTGCCCCGTACCTCGGTCTCGGGCGCCGCGTCGGTGCTCGCCGCGTGCGCCCGGAAGATGGCCCGCCATTGCCCGAGCACGATCTCTGCGCCGTCGGTCAGCGGAGCTCGGGGCGCACGCGCGCCTCCGACCACCGTCCCCTTGCCCGAGAGGTCCTCGACGGTGGCGGAATCGCCGGAGACGACGACCGCCACCTGTTGCCTGCTCACCTCCGGATCGGGGATGACCACGTCACAGCGATCCCCGCGACCGAGGACAATCCTCGGGCGATCCAGCGTGAAGCGGAGTACCTCCTCGCCACGCCGCAAAAACACCAGTTCCGGCATCCGACGGCCCCCCCGTACGTAGTACCCCACGCTACCAGCGGGCCCGCCAGGAGTTCAACGTCGTCACCCGGGGTGCGCTCCCCTCAGCGGCCGGGCCGGAGGTTCGGCTTTCCGAGGTAACCGGTGAGCTTCGCGTTCCGGTACGCCGAGTCCTGCGGGTCCACCGGAAGCTGGGTGAATCCGGCGGCGATGATCCCCATCCGGCGGAGGAAGTCCGCGGTGGGGCGGATCCGCAAGCTGAGGTCTGGCTCGGAGTAGGGGAGCGCGCGCGCCAGCCGCACCGTCCCCGAAGCCTGGATGTCCAGCTCGGGCCCCTCGAGCCGCAGCGTCTTCAGCGTTCCGGTGCCGCGCTCGATGGGTAGCTCGGCCTCGAGCTTCCCGAAGTTGACCGGCGGGAGGTCCACCGGAGTCATCTGCCCCATGAGGGGGACGGTCACCGTGCCGCCCTTCACCTCCAGCCCGTTGCCGGTGAGCCGCAGGCGTCCCGAGGCCTGCGAGAGGTCGGGCTGCCCACCCTGCGGCCCGCTGGCGGGGATGTCGAGCGAGAGCTGGCCGTCGATCGTACCCACCGCGTCCACGCCGGTGAGCCCGGCCACACCCGCCCTGGCCAGAGACAGGTGGTCGAAGTGGAGGCGGAGCTTCGACGTGCTTCCCGTCCCGATGGCCCCCCCGGCGTCGCCGCCGAAGAGCGCGGCGGAGAAACCCACACCCCAGGGGAAGAGGGAGGGCCGGAGCGTGAGGCGGTCGAGTCGCACGGTCTGCGCCGGTGGCCCGAGGCCATCGGGACGCTCGCCCACCCGTACCCCGCGGGCGCTCACCCCGAGGAACGCCGGGCCCATCGACTCGATGCGTACCCACAGACCCGCGGCATCGGCCTCGGACGCGATGCGCGCCCGGACCGCGTCGTAGGGGAAGGTGAGCGCGAGGAACAGCGCGAAGAGGAACACTCCCAGGCCGGCCCAGGCCGCGGTGCGCTCCCAGCCGACGAGCCGCGGCAACTTGATGGCGCGAAGTCGCTCGGTCAGCTCGGCCACCTGCATCAGGGCCCCGCCTTGAGTCGGTACGAGGTGACGGCGGTCCAGGCGGTGAGCACGCCGTCCTTGGGCCTGGGCTCGATGCGCAGGAAGGTCACCCGCACCACGCCTGGACCCTGCTCCAGGGAACCGAGGAAGTCCACCAGCTTGGGCAGCGACACGTCGGTGAGGTTGAACTCCACGCTGCTCCCGATGATCCGCCCATCGCCCACCGGGATGTCGTTCTTTGGGTTCAGCGAGGGGATGTCGAGGCCGGCCTTGGTCCCCTTCTCGTTGACGTAGGTGAGGAGGCTCACCTCGCTGGCGGTGAGCGCGGCCTCGGCCTGCTTGCGTGCTCGCTCGGCCTCGGCGTATCCGGCGGCGAGCTGCTCGGCCTCGGCCAGCCGGTGGAGCTTGCTCTCGGTCCGGCGCCGGGTGGCATCGGCCGAGGTCGAGAGCAGGAAGAGGACGAGGAAGGTGATCACCACCACCGCTGCACCGCCGGCGCTGGTGACCATCACCCGCTCGCGTGGGTTGAGCCGGAGGAACCAGGCCTGGAGGTCGCTCCAGAGGAGGCGGAGGCGCTCCATCATGAGCCGCTCCCCGCGCTGACCACGGCGTCGCCGCACTCCACCTGGACGTCGAGCGTGAACTGCACCCGCGACGAGTCGCGCGCCCGCTCCACCTTGCCCTCCCTCACCTCCCGGAAGCAGCGGTAGGTCTTCAGCGCCGCGGCGAGCTTGTCGATGCTGCGGGCGGAGTCGGTCTCCCCCTTCAGGTGCAGCTGGTCGAGGTCGAACACCATCTGGGTGAAGACAACCGTCATCTCGGGGGGGACCCGCTGGGCCACCTCGGCGAGGAGCCCGGTGGCCGAGACGGGGGGCACGGCGCTGGCCGGGCTCTGCTGACCCCGGAGGAGATTCAGCGCCCGGTCGTAGTTCTTCTCGCAGCTCCCCAGGACCCGCTGGGTGAGCGCGCAGAGCCGGGCGTCCACCGCCGCCTCGCGCCGGCCGAGCAGGATGCCCCGGGTGATGTTGAAGACGCAGAGCAAGAGCGCGAGCACCCCGGCGAACGCCGCCACCCGGACCAGGCGCTCGCGCAGGTAATCCACGTGGCCCCGGAAGGCGAACTCGCCCTGGCGGAGGTTGAAGCGCGGCGCGCGGCCGCTGGACATCGCGCCCCGGAGCGACAGCGCGTACGCCTCGGCGGCGCGCGGCTGGACCTCGGGCGGCACGACCGCCGCGGCGGTGGCCGGGAGCAGGAGCACGTCCGCGGGCAGCCCCAGCTCCGTGCCCAGGTGCTCGACCAGGCCGGGGAGCCGGGCGGTACCGCCGGCGAGCAGCAGGCGCGCCACCGGCAGGTGCTCTCGCCCCGAGGCCGCCTTCAAGGTGGCCCGGGTCTCGCGGACGAGAGGGGCCAGGGCGCGGACGAGCACCGCCCGCGCGCGCTCGTGCTCCGGTCCGCCGCCGGCGGCGAGCGAGCCGTCGCGCTCCTTCCACACCTCGGCCTCGGAGAGCGGCACCTGGAACTCGGCGGCCAGGGCGCGCGAGAGGTCACGGCCTCCGCCAGGGAAGGTGCGGGCGAAGAGCAGCCCCTCCGCCGGCCGCCCCACCGCGATGCTGGTCCGCTGGTGGCCGATGTCGATGACCGCCACCGCGGCCCCCGGGGCAACCTCGAACCGCTCCGGCGCGGCGACCAGCAGACTCTGGTAGGCGATGGCGGGGTGGGTCACCACCCGTGGGTCGAGCCCGCGGGCGGCGAGCGTCCTGAGCAGCTCGGCCAGCTCCTCGCGCCGGACCAGGCCAACGATGAGGTCGGTCGCGTTCGCCCGCCGGCGGGTTGTTTGGTGGTCGAACACCACCTGCGACAGCTCGAAGGGCAGCTCGCCCTCGACCTCGAAGGGCAGGGTGGCGGCGATGCGCTTGGCGTCGGTGAAGGGGAGGGTGAAGGCGTGGGTGGCGAGCGACTGACCGGGCAGCGCCACCACCAACCGGTCCGGTGCCCAGGCGTTCTCGGCCAGGAACAATGCCAAGGCCTCGTCGAGCGGCGCCTCCTCCGCCCGGCGCGTCTCGGCGTAGTGGAGCACCGACGTGCCTCGTCCGGTCGCCTCGAGCAGCACGCCCTTCAGCGAGTGACTCCCGAGGTCCAGCCCCAGTACCCGCGCCATCAGTCTGCCCTCCAGTACAGCACCCGTCCCAGGCCGTCCCGCTGCGGGTCCGAGAGGCGGATGACCGCCGTCACCCGCCGCTCGACGTCTCCGGCGTTGCCGGTGGCCACGATGCGGAAGGTGTCGCTCTTGTCGCCGAGGAAGCTGTTGGCGGTGGTGCCCCCGGCGCCCTGCCGCTGGGTGACCTGGGGATTCACCGCGATGCCCGCGGCCTGAACCACCGTGGTGAAGTCCTGCACCGAGAAGCCCATCGGCATCATCGCCTTGGCGGCACGGACCTTCTGGACGATGCCGTCGAGGAAGACGGGGTCGTTGAGCCGCGGGTCGGGGCGCGCGGGATCGCCGATGCTGCGGATGGCGAGGGCGATGAGCAGGGGATCGTCGCTGTTCACGTTCAGGGGGGCGTTCGGGTCGGGGTAAACGGTGAGCCGGTCGCCGAAGGCGGCCATGAAGCGGTCGGTGACCCCGTTGACCAGATACAGCTCGCCGAGAGAATCGAACCAGGCGTTCTTCGGCCGGTACCGCGGGGTATAGCGGGTGTAGAGGCCGGCCTCGTCGGAGAAGCCATTCTGCAGCGTCACCTGCCCCACGGCGGTCACGCTGAGGGCGGACTGGGTGTCGTCGTCGTCGACCCAGTCCTTGAGGGCGATCAGCACGTCGTTGGGGTTGGCCCGGATGCGATTGGCGTCTTCCCGGTCGAAGACGAACTCGAACCGCTTGTCGGAGACCAGGTTGTAGAGCCGCTGCACCGCGCCCTGGGCGGTGCCGGTCTGGAGCCCGGCCAGGGCGTTCACGTTCAGCTTCTCCTGCTCGTCCTCGATGCGGGCGTCGAAGCAGCCGGCGAAACCGCCGTACTCGATGCGGCCCTGCTCGTCGACCCCCCCGGCGCCGGTGATGGAGAACTTTCCGCGCCGTCCTGCTCCGGCCTGGGGCACCACGCTCTCGAGAAGGTGGCAGTCGAGCTTGGCCATCCGCCAGAGCTGGAGGTTGATGCCCTGCGCGGCCCCGGGCAGGGAGGCGGTGGTCCGGTCGAGCTGCTTCTGGAAGAGGAGCAGCATGCGGGCCAGCCCGATGCTGCTCTTGGCCAGGTACTCGGCGCGGAGGGCGTCGCGCTGGTGGGTGGCAAGCTCCAGATCGACCCGTGTCTGGAAGGCGAACTCCGCCGCCACCGCGGTGAGGATGGCGATGGAGACCGTGACCATCAGGAGCGCGACGCCCCGCTGCTCCCTGCCGCTCCGACCGCGCCGTCGCATCAGAACCTCGGGATCTCGGTGTTGAGCACGATGCGGGCCTGGGTCACGTACCGCGCCTCGCGTCCGTTCTCGTCCAGGGCGGAGATGGAGATGCGCACTCGCACCGGGAGGATGGACTTCTTCTCGATCCGCCGGGTGTCCCATTCGTCCACCCAGTCCTTCTTGTCCGAGTCCCAGTAGGCGAAGTCGATCCGCTTGATGCTCTCCACCAGCACGTCCTCGGTGCCGCCGCGGTCGAGGCGGTCGTCGAGGAGCGAGTCCTCGCGGCGAATCAGGTTCATCCGCGACTGGCCGCCGGGCGCGGGAGTGGACTTGGCGTAGTACTCCACCACCATCTGGTCGGACTCCTTGGCGTCGGAGTAGAGCCGCTGGTGGGCCATGGTGGTGAAGAGCAGCCGGTCGCGGGTGCCGATGAAGTTGGTGGGCCGGTCGTTCTGGTCGCGGTAGCGGCGGGTGTCGTAGTGGTCGCTGACGAAGGCGCCGGAGATCTCGCGCACCATCCGGTCGGTCCCGGTGCGCAGCGCGCGGTAGCGGTCCTGCTCGGCCTCCACCAGCTCCTTGGCCCGGTAGCCGCTCTGGAAGGCGGCGGCGATGAGCCCGCCCATCATCGCGGTGATGGCCACCGCGATGACCACCTCCAGCAGAGTGAATCCAGGTGCGCGTCTCATCGGATGGGCCGTCCGCTGGGGTCGAGCGGCGTGCCCGGGGGCGTGTTGCCGCGGATGGGACCGAAGGTCGGCTGACCGCCGGGGTTGAGGCCGGGGATACCGCCGGAGAAGGGCTGCTGCCCCGGGGCGCCGGGAACGCCGGGGGTGCCCGGGGCGGTGGACAGCGCCGCGCCGGGGGTCCCGTTCCGATCCGAGCCCTGCCGCAGCGAAAACACGTCGTTCACCAGGTCGATGCTCTCGGTCCGTCTGCCCTCCTTCCAGCTGACGGTGAGGTGCACCTCGCGCACCCCCTTCTGGATCTGCTGGAGGAGCTGCTGCATCTGGGTCTGGGCGAGTGCGGCGAAGGGGCCGAGGGCAGAGAGTCCGGAGGCGGCGGTGGCGCCGGGCGGAAGCGCGCCGAGGCTGGGCCCGGCCGCCTGCTGGGCAAGGTTGCCGTAGCTCTGCTGGAGCTGCGCGAGGTTCCCCACCCCTCCGTCGCGCCCTCCGCCGAGGAGCGCGGCCAGGCCGGAGAGGCCGTCCGTGCCCGGGGGAATGTTGAAGAGGGCCTCGAGCAGCTTGTCCGGCGACACCTCCGTGGTGCGCGGGGCGAGGATCTGCGCCTGCCAGGTGTAGGCCTCCCAGCCCTCGGCGCGGAAGTCGCCATGCGATCTCCTGGTCGTCGTTGTCGAAGCCCTTGTCGTAGAGCTCCTGCTCGATGTCGGTCATCTTCGAACGGGCGAGCATGGTGGCGATGGTGAGCCGCTTGGCGTAGGCGTGGCTGGCCACCGCCCCGGCGTTGAGGTCGAAGATGGCCAGCAGCGCCAGCCCGAGGATGGCCAGGGCCACCACCACCTCCAGGAGGGTGAAGCCGCGCCTCATGGCTTCGGGATCTCCGGCTCGCCGTCGACGATGGAGGTCTTGCCGGTGATCGGCGAGACCAGCAGGGTCCAGACGTTCTTCCCCTGGCGGACAGTGACCTGGGCCCGTTCGGTGTAACCCTGGGGGAAGAAGTAGAGGTAGGCGAGGCCGCGGTCGATCTTCGCCCGCTGGTGGGAGGTCCAGACCGAGACCCGGACTCCGCTCATCTTTCGCGGCTCGATCTCCGCCGTGGTGAAGGCGGAGAACTGGGCCGCCTTCTCCACCCGGGCCTTCTCCGAGTCGAGCACGTCGAGCAGGGTGGAGCCGGAGGAGCTGGAGCCGTACGCGCCGTAGGAGCTGGGGCCGGGGGGAGGTGGGGGCGCATCCCGGGCACTGCCGCGGCTCTTCTTCCGGTACGCCTCCACCGCGGCCTTGGTCGCGTCGCGGATCTCCTGGTCGCGGTCCATGGCCGAGGTGACGGGCCCGCTGGCGCACTCGGCGCGGTAGGCGAACTCGGCCGAGTCGTCCTTCGGCAACAGGAGCACCAGCCGGCAGGTGTTTCCGCTCAGCGCCGCGGTGTCGTAGAGCGACCGCGCCGCCGCCCCCAGCTCGCCCATCGCCTCGCGGGCCCGCGCCCCGGTGAGCGCGCCGAGGCCCAGCACGAGCGCGGCAAAGAGTCCCGCGGCGATGGCGATGGCCACCGTGAGCTCGATCAGGGTGAAGCCTCTTGCGGCGTGGCGGGGCATCAGCGGGTGGAGACCTCGGTGGAGCGGGCTCGGCCAACACTCCTCATGGCTTCGTGGCGGTCGCCGCCGGACGGTTGGTGAGGTCCGCGTTCGGCCCATCGCCCCCCGGCGTGCCGTCGGCACCGTAGGAGGTGATGATCGGTCGGCCGTTCTCGAGCGTGTACACGTAGTCGTTGCCCCAGGCGTCCTTGGGCAGCTTGTCGATGATTTCGAGATCCACCAGCGCCTTGAAGCCCGTGGTGGTGTCGGGGAACTTGCCCTTCCGGGCGTTGTAAAGCTTCAGCGCCGAGTCGAGGTTCCCGATGTCCAGGGTGGTCCGATCGACACGCGCCTTCTGGAGCTGCGGGAACACCGCGATCACCACAGCCGAGGCGATGAGACCGAGGATCACCAGCACCACCATGATCTCGATCAGCGTCATGCCGTGTGGGGCGCGGCGTCCCTTGAGCTTGCGCTTCATGGAGTGACTCCCTCCGCCACCGGGCGGATCTGAGAATGGAGGGCCCGCGTCTGTGCGCCGGGCCCGTAGAAGGCGATGCCCAGCCCGAGCAGCGCCACGACGACCGCGAGCACCGTCACCGCGGTCAGCCGCGTGACCCACTTCTCGAAGCTGGAGCTCGCCGGGTTCATCGGATGGAGGTGTTGAGCTGGAGGATCGGCATCAGGATGCTGAAGGCGACGAAGGCCACCGCCACGCCCATGGCGACGATGATCAGCGGCTCCATCAGCGCGGTCAGCGCGCCGATCCGCACGCTGACCTGGGTCTCGTAGCTGTCGGCGACGTTGAGCAGCATCTCCTCCAGCTGCCCGGAGCGCTCGCCGATGGCGATCATGTGGTGCACCAGCGGAGGGAACTCGCCCGAGCGCTTCAGCGGCCCGGCGATGCTCTCTCCCTCGCGGATGGCGTCCCGGGCGTTCTCCACCACTGCGGAGAGCACCCCGTTGCTGATCACGTTCTTGGTGATGTCCATCGCCGTCAGCAGCGGGACCCCGCTCCGGAGCAGGGTGGCCAAGGTCCGGCTGAAGCGGGCGATGGCCAGCATCCGCACCAGGCTCCCGAACACCGGGGCCCGCAGGACGAAGCGGTCCCACACCGGCCGGCCCCTGCGGCTCGCCTTCCAGCGGAAGAAGCCGTAGATGGCGGCGCCGAGCAGCGGGAAGAGCAGCCACCACCAGTCGGCCAGGGTGTTGCTGGTGAAGATGAGCAGCCGGGTGGTCCAGGGCAGGGTCACCTTCATGCTCTCGAAGATCTTGGTGACCTTCGGGACCACCACCGTCATCAGCAGGGCGAGGATGCCCGAGCCGATGATGGTCATGATCACCGGGTAGATGAGGGTGCCCAGCACTTTCTGGCGGAGCTTCGCCTGGCCCTCGGTGAAGTCCGCCAGCCGGGCCAGCACCGCGTCCAGGGCGCCCGAGGCCTCGCCGGCCCGCACCATGTTCACGTAGAGGGAGCCGAACACCTTCCCGTGCTGGCCGAGCGCGTCCGCCAGCGAGCTGCCCTCGTTCACCCGGGTCTTCACGTCGGAGACGATGCGCTTGAGCCGCTCCTTCTCGGTCTGGTCCACCAGGGCGGTGAGCGCCTCCACCAGGGTCACCCCGGCGTGGAGCAGGGTGGAGAGCTGGCGGGTGAAGATGGCCACGTCGTCCGGGCTGACCCGGCCGCGGAGCAGCTTCCCCACCTGGACCTCGCGGCTCGCCAGCGATTGCTTCGGCTGGGCGACCCCGCTCCCGTTCTGCTTGCCCCGGCCCGGGACCGACTCCCGCTCGGCCAGCACGTCGGTGAGGAACACCCCCGAGCGCTTGAGCTGCTGGCGCAGCGAGCGGCTGCTGTCCGCCTCGAGCAGGCCCTTGACCTGCTTCCCCGCGGGGGTGAGACCTCTGTATTCGAACACCGGCATGGGACGTCAGATGTCTTCCTGGGTGACGCTCAGCACCTCGGCTAGGGTGGTCTCTCCGGCCAGGACCTTGCGGGCCCCGTCGTCCAGCAGGGTGCGCATGCCCCGCTGTACCCCGGCCCGCTTGATGGTGCTCGAGTCCACGTTCTTCAGCGCCAGCTGGCGGATGTCGTCGTCCACCATCAGCATCTCGTAGATGCCCGTCCGGCCGCGGTAGCCGTTGCGGCCGCACGCGTCGCAGCCCCGGGCCCGGTAGATGGGGGGATTGCCCGCCCTGGCCACCGCTTCCGGGGTGAGCCCCACCTCCTTCAGCTCCTCGGCAGTGGGCTGGTACACCTCCCGGCAGTCGCGGCACACCCGGCGCACCAGCCGCTGGGCCATCACCGCGGTGAGGGAGGAGGCCACCAGGAACGGCTCGACGCCCATGTCCACCAGACGGGTGATGGCGCTGGCCGCGTCGTTGGTGTGGACGGTGGAGAAGACCAGGTGGCCGGTGAGCGAGGCCTGGATGGCGATCTCCGCCGTCTCCCGGTCGCGGATCTCGCCCACCATGATCACGTCCGGGTCCTGCCGGAGGAAGCTGCGCAGCCCGGCGGCGAAGGTCAGCCCGATCTTGGGGTTGATCGCCATCTGCCCGATGCCCTGGAGCTGGTACTCGACCGGGTCCTCGACGGTGAGGATGTTGAGGTCGGGGGTGTTGATCCGGCTCAGCGCCGCGTAGAGGGTGGTGGTCTTGCCGGAGCCGGTGGGTCCGGTGACCAGGATGATGCCGTGCGAGCGGCGGATCACCTGATCCATCCCGTGCATCGTGTCCTGGGACATGCCGATGTCCGTCAGGTCGAGCAGGGTGGTGTTCTTGTCCAGGAGCCGCATGACGATCCGCTCGCCGAAGGTGCAAGGGATGGTCGACAGTCGGATGTCGATGTCGCGGCCGGCCAGCTTGATGCGGATGCGCCCGTCTTGCGGAAGCCGCTTCTCGGCGATGTTCAGCTGCCCCATCACCTTCACCCGGCTGACGATGCTGTTCTGGTAGCGCTTGGGCGGCTTGATGATCTCTTGCAGCACGCCGTCGATCCGGAAGCGCACCAGCAGCTCGCGCTCCATCGGCTCGATGTGGATGTCGCTCGCCCGCTCCTTCGCCGCGCGGAAGAGCAGCGAGTTCACCAGCCGGATGATCGGCGCCTCGTCGTCGGTATCGAGGAGATCCTGGGGCTCCTCCAGCTCGTGGGCCAGGCTCTGGAGGTCCTGGGCCTCCATCTCGCCCACCAGCTGCTCGGCCTCGTTCACCGCCCGGTCGTAGACGCCGTTGATCGCATCGACGATCACCCCCCCGGTGGCCACGTGCGGCGAGACGTTGCGCTGCAGCAGCATCCGCGCGTGGTCCAGCACCGTGGTGTCCAGCGGGTCGGCCACCAGGAGCGCCACCGACTCGCCCTCCAGCCCCAGTGGGAGGATCAGCGCCTGCTTGGCGAAGTTGATCGGGACCTGCCGCACCAGCTCGGCGTCCACCGCGTCCAGCGAGACCTGCGCGTGGAAGGGAAGGTCCAGCTGCAGGGCGAGCGCCTTGGCCACGTCGTCGGCCGAGACCACCTTGCGGGCCACCAGCACCTCGCCGAGCCGTCCGCCCTCGTCGGCCTGGGCGCGCAGCGCCTCCTCGAGCGCGGCCTCGCTCAGGCCGGCGGTGGCGCGGAGGATTTCCCCCAGCGGGCGGCCGACCAGCGCGGGCTGGCCGGCGGACGGCACGGGGTAAAGTTCGACGGGGTCACGCATGCGAGTTCGATCTAACGGGCCTGGCCACCGGGCTGAACCTTGAGGCGGTCATCCGTGGGCGGCGGGGGCGTGGTCTGGGCCGGCGGGGGCGGGGTCTCCGCCGGCGGTGGAGGCTGCTGCACGGTGCCCGGCTGCGGCTCGGACTGAGGGGCGCTGCTCGCTGGCGGCTGTCCGGGCGGAGAGGTCACTGTCCCCGCGGGGCCGAGCGGGCCGAGCGGTCCTGCGGGTGCTGGCGCGGGCGTCTCGGCCGGTGGTGGCTGGCCGGGCTGGAGCATCTGCCGCCCGATGTCGGCCGGCGCGGTGGGGCTCGGTCCCGGCGCGGGGGCGGCGGCCGGGCCGAGGGTCCCGGGCCGGAACACCTGCTCGCCGGGCAGACCGGGTCCGCCGTTCTCGACCTTCAGCTCCTCCCGCATGACGATCTGGTTCATCTTCGCCAGCGGTCCCTGCTTGCGGCCGAAGTCGATGGGCACGTCGTAGCCCGGCACCTGCCCGTAGAACTCCTCCACGAAGCGCTGCCGTTCGGCCATCTTCTTCTCGAAGATGCGCCGGAAGTCCGAGGCGTCACGGATGATGTACGGGGTGAGGAACAAAAGGAGGTTGGTCTTCACCTTGTGGTCGGTGGTCTCGCGGAAGAGGTAGCCGAGCAGCGGGATGTCGCCGAGCACCGGCACCTTGTTCACCGACTTGATGTTCCGCTCCTGCATGATGCCGCCGATGACCACGGTCTCCTGGTCCTTGGCGACCACGGTGGTCTTGGCGGTGCGCTTGCTGGTGGTGGGGCCGAGCGTCGGGTCCTGCGAGACGATCTCCTCGGCGCTCTCGTTGATCACCATCCGGATGTAGTCGCTGGCGTTGATCTGCGGCTTGATGTTCAGCTTCAGCTCGACGTTCTGCCGGTTGATCGGGGCGTAGTACGAGCCGATGCCACCGAGCAGCGAACCGGTGGTGGCCAGCGAGCCGGCGGCGAGGGTGGTCCCAGTGCCGGTGGGGAGCTGGGGGGCGAACCCGGCCTGGAAGGGCACGTTCTGCCCCACGGTAATCTCCGCCTCCTCGTTGTCGCTGGTGAGAACGTGCGGCGTGCTCAGCACGTTCACGTCCGAGCTCATCTGCAACGCATGGAGCACGATGCCGAACGAGGGGATGGACAGCCCCAGCTTCTCGAAGGCGGGGATGGTCGGCCCCTGTAGCCCGGCGAGAAAGCCTCCGTAGGAGGCCAGATTGGTGAGAGAGAACGACGGTGGGACGCCGCTGGTGGTGTACTTCGTCCCGACGATGCCCACCGCCTGCCCCTGCGAGGTGTTCACCGTGTAGCCCTGGTGGAGGCTGATGCCGAACTGGCTCTGCCGGTCGAGATCGACCTCCATGATCACCGCCTCGATGAAGACCTGCCGGCGGGCGATGTCGAGCTTCTCGATGACCCGGACCAGGTTCCGGAAGTCCGACTGGCTCGCCACCACCACCAGCGAGTTGGTCGCCTTGTCCGGCGAGATCTTCACCTCCCCCTGGAAGAGCTCGGCGGCGGTGACCCCGCCCGGGACGGCAGGACGGGGCGGTGGTACGCCGGGGATGTTCGGTGGCGGCGCACCGCCCGGACCGGTGGCGCGGGGCCGGTTGGCGGTGCCCTGGGCCAGCGCCTGGAGCGTGGCGGCGATGTCCTCGGCGTTCGCGTTCTGCAGCGCGTAGACGTTGATCCGCCCCTCGCCGCTGATCGGCACGTCGATCTCCTTGAGCAGGGAGTCGATCCGCTCGTTGGCCGCCGGGGTGGCCACCACCACCAGCTTGTTGGTGCGCTCGTCGGCGATGAGGGTGGTGACCGTGGCCGGGCCGCCTGACGGTGGCGCCCCCGGCTGGACGGCCGCATGTGGAGGGCCGCCGGGCTGCGGCGGAGCTCCGGGCAGCAGCTGCGGGCTCACGGCGAGCCCGGGCCGGGCGCCGGGGCGGTTGGCCTTGGCGTCGAACAGCTTCTGGATGGTGGTGGCCAGGTCCTGGGCGTTGGCGTACCGGACCTGGATGACCCGCATCTCGTCGGAGCTGGAGCGGCTGTCGAGCTGCTCGATGATCCTCTCCAGCCGGTGCATGTTCGAGCCGATGTCGTTGACGATCAGCGTGTCCGGCTGGAAGGGGATGGTGTCGCCGTTCTGGCTGACCAGCTGCTGCACCACGCCCCGCAGCGGCTCCAGGTCGGCGTAGCGGATCTTGAAGATCCGGGTGAGCATCTGCTCGTTGGTGGTGAAGGGCTCGTCCGAGCCGACCAGCGGGATGTTGCTCTGCTTGGCCTTGGCCTTCTCCACGATCTTCGAGAACCGGCCGTAGGGCACCACCGCCAGCTGGTTGGCGTCGAGCGCGGCAAGGAACGCGGCGTAGAACTCCTCCGCGCTCACGTCCACCTTCCCGTTGTCCGGGCCGATGATGGAGATCTTCCCCCGGACGTTGTCCCCGAGGATGAAGGTGCGGCAGGTGGCGTTGGAGACGGTCTGGACCAGCTTCTCGACGTCCACCTTGTCGAAGTAGACGTTGAACCGCGCCTTCCTTCGCACCTCGGAGCAGTCGGGAGTGACGGCCGAGGTGGTGCCTTCACCGGCGGGCGGCATCGAGGGTGGCGTCGCCTGCCGCCCCGGCGCCTGCACCGGGGCCGCCGGCGGAGGGGTGGTCGCCTGCGTCGGCGTGGGCTGCGCGGGCGGTGCCACGGGTGCGGCGTTGGGCAGGCGCATCGGACGGCCGGGCGCCCCCGGGGAAGGCTGCGGCGGCGGGCCGGCCTGGGCGAGCAGGCCAAGCGCAATGCAGGGCAGGAGAGCGATCATGGGTCAGCGGACGTTGTACGTCTTGCGAAGCGTGGTGCCGTTCCGGTCGAGCTCGATGTCGATGCGGTTGGTGTCCTTGAGCTTGGTGTAGACCTCCAGCGCCTTCTCGGGGCTGTTCATCTCGAAGCCGTTGATGCGCTTGATGACGTCCCCGTTGACGATCCCGATCTTGGAGTACAGCGAGTCGGGGCGGATGGAGAAGAGCTTGAAACCCTCGGCCTGCCCGTCCTTGAACGCCGGCACGATGCGGGCCTGCATCGCCAGGTCATTGAGGTTGGCCAGGGCCCGGTCCACCTCGGTGCGCGGGACCTCGTAGTTGTTCTCGTCCAGGGCCTTGATCCCCGCGCCGTACGGCTGGCCCGGCTCGGTCACCGGGCGGGTGGTGGCGATGGGTGGCGGGGGTGGCGCGCCGTCACCGGGCTCGGCGCCGATGAACTCCCGCCGCCCGTTGTTGGCGATGATGATCCGGTCGCGCTCGATGCTCAGCACCTCGGCGCTCTGCACCCGGTCGCCCACCATCACCGTGGAGGACTTCTGGTTGCCGAGGTCGAGGATGGAGCCGATCGACCACCCGGGTGCGATGCTCACCAGCGTCCCGAGCAGCTTCACCCGGAGGGAGGTGCGCACCGGCTCGGCGCTCATGTCCGGCTTCTGCTCCTCCGGCACCTCGGCGCTGGGGAGCGGCAGATTGACGAGCTGGGCGAGCTTGGCCAGGTCGAGCGTCGCCGCCGGCTCGGACTGGGCGGTCCGGGTGGTCCCCCGGGCGGGCGCGGACGGCGCAGGGGCGATGGCAGCCTCGAGGAAGAGGTTGACCGTCTTCGCCGCGAGGAGCGCCACCAGCGCCACGAAGCAGAGGTTGACCGCCCAGAAATACTTCCGGATGACGAGTTCCATGCACGTTGCCCGCGGCGGGGCCAGGCGACGTACAGCAAGCCCGATGCCAGCGGCGAAAGGCCCCAGGACAGCGGGATTCCCCGCAAGATTCCCGCCCGGCGACGCCCCCGCGCCCCGGCCGAGGGTCGCTGAGACAAAATGTCACTCCGCCGGTCCGGGAGGCGGGGCGGAACGTCAACGCACCCTCAGCCCCCCGCTTGCTCAGCCCTCGCCTGGCCCGTCCTCGTCTCGGCGGGTGCCGTCGCGCTCCAGCTTCCGGTAGATGGTCCGGGTGGCGATGCCCAGAAGGCGGGCGGCCATGCTCTTGTCGCCCCCGGTGTGGCGGAGCGTCTCGTGGAGCACCCGCCGCTCCACCTCCTCCAGCGGCGTCCCGATGGGGATGACCACGTGCCCGGCGGCTCCGCGCGGGCCCTTGCGGACGGTGTCCGGAAGGTCACCCACGTCCAGCACCTCGCCGCGGGCGAGCACCACCGCGCGCTCCACCGCGTGCTCCAGCTCGCGCACGTTGCCCGGCCAGGCGTAGTCCTCGAGCGCGGCGAGCGCCTCGGGGCTGAACCCCCGCACCGACTTGGCGTTCTTCACCGCAAACCGCCGGAGGAAATGGTCGGCGAGCAGCGGGATGTCCTCGCGGCGCCAGGACAGCGGCGGCAGCCGGATCTCCACCACGTTCAGCCGGTAGTAGAGGTCCTCGCGGAAGCGCCCCTCGGCCACCTCGCGGCCGAGGTCCTTGGAGGTTGCCGCCACCAGCCGCACGTCCACCTTCACCGTCTGGGTTCCCCCGAGCCGCTCAATCTCCCCCTCCTGCAGCGCCCGCAGCAGCTTCACCTGCGCCCCGACCGGCATCTCCCCCACCTCGTCGAGGAACAGGGTGCCATCGTTCGCCCGCTCGAAGCGCCCTGGTCGCCGCGCCGTCGCCCCGGTGAAGGCGCCCTTCTCCACACCGAACAGCTCGGCCTCGAGCAGGGTCTCGGGGAAGGCGCCGCAGTTGACGGCGACGAACGGGCCGGCGGCGCGGCCGGAGAGCTCGTGAAGCGCCCGTGCGGCCAGCTCCTTGCCGGTGCCCGACTCGCCGAGGAGTAGCACCGTGGCGGTGGAAGGGGCGGCCTGCTTCAAGGTGTCGAGGAACGAGCGGAACGCGGGCGACTGACCGACCAGGCTCCGCTGGGCCCCCAGGTCTGCCAGGCGGGCCTTGAGCTCCTGGTTCTCGGCCTTGAGCGCGTGGCGCTCGAGCGCCTTCTCCACCGTCTTCACCAGGACGTGCCGCTTGAGCGGCTTGGTGAGGAAATCGTAGGCGCCGTCCTTCATCGCGCTGACCGCCGCCTCCACCGTGCCATAGGCGGTCATCAGCACCACCTCCACGTCGGGACGCAGCGCGCGCGCGGTGGCCAGCAGCTCCTGGCCGTCCATCCCCGGCATCATCAGATCCGTGAGGAGCACCGCCACCTCGGGGCGGCGGAGCAGCTCCAGCGCCGCGGCTCCCTCGGAGGCGGTGAGGGGGTTCCAGCCCTCGTGCTGGAAGATGCGCGCCACCGACTCGAGGTTGGCGCGGTCGTCGTCGACGACGAGAACGGTGGTGGCGGACATCGGGAGAGGGACGAGTGTAGCGCAGAGTCGCCGGCGCGCTGGAGGGCAGCTCTCCCGCGGGGCGACTGCCACCCTCGGTCGCTCGGCGAGGAACCCGGTGCGTGGGCGGGTATTCCCCTGGCCGCGGGCGCCGGTGTTTTCTTTCCGCGGGGTGCACAGGCCTGCGAGAGTGCCGCCTGACTCACGTCCCCACCGGAGCACCGCTCGCATGCTGCTGCGCCTCGTCCTCGTCTCCTCCCTGCTCGTTCTCGCCCTGGGCCTCGCCTGCGACTCCGGATCGCCCGGGCCGGCGCAGGTGCGGATCGCCCACCTCGTCCCGGATGCGCCGGCAGTCGATGTCTGTCTCAAGCCCGATGGCGTGGCGGCCTTCGGCACCCCGTTCGTCGGGGGCACGGGGCTGGCGTACCCGTCGCTCTCGACCCGCGCCGTGGTCGATGCTGGCACGTACTCGGTCCGGCTGGTCCCCGGCGGTTCCAGCAGCTGCGCGACCTCGCTCAACGGCCTGGGGGACAAGACCGGCCTGGTGCTGGGTGCGGATGCGACGCAGACCCTGGCGCTCACCGGTCGGCTGACCGGCACCGGCACTCCCTCGGTCGAGGTGAGGCAGATCGACGACCGGACGGCGGGCACCCCGAGCGGCGGCGTGTCGCTCCGGGCGATGAACGCGGCCCCGGGGTCCACCGCCCAGGACGTGGGCGTGGTGTCCGGGCAGCTCTTCCAGACCTTCGCCACCGGCGTGTCGTTCGGGAGCGCGTCCGGCTACCAGACGGTCAGCATCACCCCCGGGTCCACCAACGTGCAGGCGGCGCTTGCCGCGCGCGACTCCAGCTCGCAGGCGCCGTGGGCGGCCGGCACCTTCAACAACGTGTCCGACACCGGCGTCTACACGCTCTACCTCATCGGAGTTCCGGGCCAGACGGCGACGCAGCGTCCCTCGCTCCTGCTCTGCTCGGACACCTCGCTCAACTGCGCGCAGTCACCCTAGCCCCCGATCACCGGGGGCTCACTCGGCCTCGGGCTCCATCGGTCCGCCCACCCGCTGGATGTCGGACTCCTTCACCTTCTCGGCGTTGAACTTCTCCGCCGACCGGGTGAGCTTCTCCATCGTGGTGTCGAACTCCGGCGGCGTCGAGCCGGGCTTCAGGAAGCGCAGGTAGTTGATGCGCGCCACCACGAAGGGCTTGAGGTAGGGGCTGGTCATCCCCCGGGCCTTGAGACGGTCCACCGCGGCGGTGACCGCGTCGTCCAGGCCCAGCACCGCCCGGGCGCGCTCCTCTCGGATGGCCAGCGCCTCGGCCAGTGGCTCGTCCAGGAACCCGTCAATGCGCCTGACGATGGGGTGGTACGCGCCGCCGGAGAGCCGCGCCCGCTTCTCGTAGGCGGCGCCGAGGGTGGCGAAGGCCGGCTCCTCGAGCAGCGGGGCGACGTCCAGCTCGGTCCCTTTCCGCGTCTCCACCAGACCACGCAGCATCCGGATGACCTCCAGCGAGCGCTCCTTCAGGTTGTGGGCCTTCTCGGTGTTCAGGGCGAGGATCTGGAACGCCACCTCCGGCTCGGGCAGCAGCAGCGCCAGCACCGTCTTCCCCCCGAGCGCGCGGATGGCCGCGAGCCGGTGGTTGCCGTTGGGCGTCCAGTAGCTCCCCTCGTGCCGGACGGCGATCAGCGGATCGAGGAAGCGGTCCACCCGCTCCATCGCCGAGACCAGCCGCTTCACGTGGGGCTCGGAGAGGTCGCGCTGGTAGGGGGTGGGCTGCACCTGGTCCACCGGGAGCGCGGCGAAGAGCACCGCATGCCCGCCGAGCGGCTCGCGGTAGGTGGCGAGCACCCGTCCGCCATCGGCCTCCACCTCGGCGGCGAGTGAGCGCGCCGCGTCGGGGAGGTTCTCCGCCGTGTCGGCGGGCGAGAGTCCGCGCTGGGCAGCCGTCGCCTTCCGGCGGCGGGGGGACTTGCGCTTCCGGGCAATCTGGCGGGCGGTCCTGGAGGTGGCGGGCATGGTCGTGGGGATGGGAGATTGCCGCGCCCGGCTCCCCGGGTCGAGGAGCTTCCATGCGGGTGTCGACGATCGCGCTGGTGCTGGCCGGGCTGGCCGCGGTGGGCGCGGCGGTGTGGATGCTCCGGTCCGCGCCGGCCTCGCCCGAGGCGCAGGTCCGTGCGGCGGTGGACTCGATGGCCCGGGCGGCGCGCGAGCACGATGCGGCGGGCGTGCTGGCCCACGTCTCCGAGCGGTTCCAGTCCCCCGAGTTGGGCGGCAAGCCCGAGCTGCGCTCCTACCTGCTGGCCGAGCTGCTCCGCGGCGGGGTGTTGGAGGTGCGAGTCCTGGAGGCACGCGCCGAGGCGATGGCCCCGGGCGAGGTACACTTCACCGGTCGGCTGCTGCTCGGACGCACCGCGGGCGGGATGGACCTGGGACAGCGCGCCGTGGAGGCGACGTTCGCCGACGAGCAGGGGACCTGGCGCGTGGTGCGCGCGCACCTCGAGGCGGTCCGCTAGGTCAGGGCGGCCGCAGTCAGCTATGAGCTACAGGCTCCTAGTGCTCACCTTGCCGGTTAGATGCCGCTGAGGATCTTCCACCCGTCGGCCTCGCGCTTGAGCTCCATGCGCTTGATGTCCGACTCGGTCATCGGCTTGCCGCCGAGCTTGAACTGCGAGACCCAGGTGTAGACCGCGTTCGCCCGGTCTCCCTTCACGTCGATGGTCTTGATCTCGATGCGCACCGCCACGTCCTGAAGCTTCGCCAGCCTCTGGGGCAGCACGGTCTTGAGCCGCTGGATGTCGATGTCGTCTTCCGGGGCGAGGGTGCCGGCGTTGTCGCGAAACGCAGGGTCCACCACGGCCAGGATGCCGTTGGCATCGCGGGCCTCCAGCGCGGCGTTGTACCTGGAGATGGTGTCGATGATCGCCCGGGTGTCGCCGGTGTCCTCGAGATCGGTCCCGGGGATGCGGTGCGCACCACATCCGGCGCCGCTGAGCAGCACCAGGAAGGAGAGAAGCGCGCTCCTCACGCCCGCCCCGCCTGGAGCTCGGCCAGGTACCGGTTGAGCACCGGGGCCTCGGCGTCGAGGATCTTCAGGCCCTCGGAATGGATGAGCCGCTCGCCGATGATCGCCAGCGGCTTGAGCAGGAAGGGCAGCTGCAGCTTGATCTCCCCGTCCAGGGTGCGCTCGGTGCGTCCGCCCGCCGGCCGCAGCCGGAGGGTCCCGGTGTTCACCAGCATCCTGGAGATGGCCTGGCTGGTGGGCACGTTGCTGAAGGTCATCTCCTTGCGGTTCCGGTCGTAGGTGGACTGCTCCACGAAGGCGAACCACTCCGGGGGGACCTGCTTGGGCCCCACCGACGGGATGACCGGACGGGGGCGGTACCGGACCCGCCGGCGGACGAGTGGACCCTCCTCGGTGCGCTCCAGTGCCTGCACCTCCAGCAGCACCCCGTGGTGTTGCAAGAGGTAGTCCAGGTACCGCGGGTCCAGCATGGCCCGCTCGACCTCGTCCACGGTTCCGTCCAGGAACTGCCGCTTTTCGAAGCGCATCGCGGCGCTGCGGCTTATCGGAAAGGCCCCCGCGGCACCAGGGGACCGTTGAACGTCCGCTCCTCGAAGGTGCAGCGTGCTTGCCATTCTGTCACCTCGGTCCGCAGGGCGTCGGACAGATCCGGCATTCGGCCCAGGTCGGAGCGGACCGCGGCGCAGTCACCGGCCCGGTAGTGCGCGGACACGAGCAGCCGCCAGGCCTCGCGGCTGACCTGCTCGGGCAGCGTGGCGGACAGCGCGCGGCCGAGCGCCTCGGCCGCTTCCGCGGAGATCCCGAGCCCCAGCAATCGCCGGCCGAGGAGGTAGTTCACCACCCCGCTCTCCGGTGCGACCTCCCGGGCGCGTTCCAGCGCCCAGACCCGCAGCTCGTCGGTGCTGGCGAAGAAGAAGGCGTGGAGCATGGGACGGATGCCCGCATCGGCGAGCGCCGCCTGCTTCACCTCCGCCTCGCGCTCCAGGTCCCGCCCGGGGCGCAGCGAGCTGGCCAGCTGCAGGGCGGCGCCCGCGGACTGGAGGTCGTCCTGGCTCCAGGCCAGGTCGGCCCGGGCCAGCGCCACCTGGGCCTCGAGTGCCGGGCGACCGCCGACCAGCGCGTCGGCGCGCTCCAGCGCCTCGGCGGCCTCGGCCGGGCGTTCCATGCGGCGCAGGAGGCTCGCCTCGGTGAGCGGGAAATCCGGCTCCTCCGGCTGCAGGCGAGCGCAGGCGCGGAGCAGCTGCAGCGCGCGCCAGGGGTTGGTGCTCGCCGCCGCGCGCGCCTCCTCGGCCAGCACCGCCACCTCGCGCACGCACGGACGGCGGAAGAGGCTCGGCTGGCGGAAACGGGCGAAGGCGCGGTTCACCTCACTCTCCTCCAGCGGGAGCGCGTCCAGCATCCGCTCCCACTCGGACACCAGGGTGTCCAGGCTGCGGCCGTAGGTGCGGGCGAAGTCGGCGTGGGCGAGCAGCCGCTGCAGCCGCTCCGTCCCCTGTGATTCCTGGAGCCAGCGCAGGAAGCTGCCGGATGCGGTGTACGCGCGGGCGGGAGCGGCGCTCCAGAACCCGGTGGGGCCGAGCAGCCGGCGAAGGTCCGGCATCAGCCCCAGACGTCGCATCCCGGCGGCCCAGGCGTGAAGGGTCAGCTCGCCGGTGGGGTTGTCCGCGGCGACGGCCACCCCTTCCACCACTCCCATCACCGGCAACCCCCAGCGCGAGGGGACCCGGAAGGGCCCGCTGCCGAACGAGGCCGCGGCGAGGTGCGCCAGCTCGTGCTTCAAGGTGGGGTGAGGGAACGGAGCGTCGTTGAGGAACACGCTGCCGAGCCAGGGCTTGGCAAACTGCGTTCCTCCCGCGCCCACCCAGCGCTGCTTCTCCACCGCCGAGCGGAAGACGACCACCCGTACGCTCGGCGGCGGGGCCCCGAAGAAGCGCGCGAGCTGCGAGAGCCGGAACTCGACGTCGCGGCGCAGCCGCTCCACCTCCTCGGAGGATTTCTCGCGGGGATAGAGGATCTCCGCGTGCTCGGTCTCGGTCCGCCCTCCGAGCAGGCCCCGGATCGCCGCGTCGGAGCTGCGGAATCCGAGCGGCACCGCACCCATCTCCAGCGCGGTGATGGCCAACGCGAGCAGCGCCAGGGTGGTCAGCACCCGCGTGCGGTGGCTCTGATGCGCGCCCCCCGGTGCGGAGAAGATCGCCGCAGTGCAGGTACCGACCACCGCCGCCCAGAGCACCGTCTCCACCCGGAACCAGGCGAGCGATGATGGAACGCGCAGCGCCTCGTCGTAGAGCGGCCCGGGGAAGAACCCGAGGAAGAAGTTGAAGGCGAAGACCTGTGGCCCGAACACCAGCGGCCAGATGGTCCAGGCCACCGACGCCAGGAAGAGCAGGGCGTACAGGGCGATGGCCTGGCCCCAGGCAGGGAACGCGGTGCGGCAGAACACGCCCGCCGCGGCGGCGAGGAGCGCGCCCGGCAACACCAGCAACGGAAAGAAGGCAGCCTGGGCGAACGGGTTGCACCGGGTGGTGAGCGTCGCCCGGAGCACCGCGGCGCCGAAGGGGATGGCGGCCGCGGCCCACAGGGCGAGCGTCGCCGCTCCGACGGCGCGGGCGGCGGCGGTGCCCGGCCCCGGCGGGAGGATGCGGGGCACGCTCGGGCGGGGAACCTTGCGCAGCTCGTCGGCGGCGCCTGCTCCCATCCACCCGCCGACCAGGGCGCACAGCGCCGAGACCGCCAGCCCCAGCTCGAGGCCGGGGAGCTCGAAGAGCGGGAGGAGGACGAGCAGCGCCCCCCCGACCGCCACCACGACCCAGGGGACCCACCCGGCAGGTCGTCGGAGCAGATCGCGGGTCGTGCGCACGACGGGCGACATCGGATGTCCGTATACTCTCCCTTGGCTCCCGTGACGGAAACGAAGACCGAAGGGCGCACCCACCCGCGGGCGCCGATCGAGCTCAAGGTCGACTACAAGAAGCTGAACAGCTTCTTCGCCGACTACACCCGGAACATCAGCAAGGGCGGCACGTTCATCAAGACACGCAAGCCGCTGCCGGTGGGGACGCGCTTCCTCTTCAAGCTGTCCATTCCCGGCCGGGAGGAGCCGTTCGAGCTGCTGGGCGAGGTGGCCTGGAGCGCCGCCGAGGGCGACGATGCGGGCATGGGGATCCGCTTCGTCTACGTCGACGACACCCAGCGCTTCACCTTCGAGGACGTGGTGGAGCGGCTGATGAGCGACAGCCTCGGGCGGGAGCTGACGCTCAGGCTGCTGAACAAGGTGGGGGCCTAGTGCCTCGAGGTACTCGTTGAGGGCGTTGCTGGCGGTGGCCCTCCTGGCAGCGCTGCCCGCGGCCGCGGAGCGCTCGGTGCCACGCTCGACGGCGGTGGACCCCACCACCGAGACCTACGACGGGCCGCTTCCGGACCGCGGCGCGCTGCTGGTCCGGGACGCGTTCGGCGGCGCACACCGGCTCACGGTGGAGATCGCCGACACCAGCCCGCTGCGCACCCGCGGGCTGATGTGGCGCTCCGAGCTGCCCGAGGGCACCGGGATGCTGTTCATCTTCCCCGCCGAGGTGGTCCAGAGCTTCTGGATGCGCAACACGCTCATCCCCCTGGACATGGTGTTCATCGACCGGCACCTGCGGATCGTCGGGGTGGTGCAGTGGGCCGAGCCGAAGACGCTCACCTCCCGGACCGTGGGCAAGCCCTCGCTCTACGTGCTCGAGGTCCCGGGTGGCTGGACGTCCCGCAACGGGGTGCGGGCCGGGTCCACCGTCGATCTGGAGGGCGCGCTCAAGGGCCGACCGGGACAGCCCTGAGCGCCGTGCCGGGGATCAGCTCCCGCCGTCGCCGCCGCGGGCGCAGAAGAAGGCCGAGCGGCTGTTGTTGAAGTACTGCTGGCACTTCACCGGGTCCTTGCAGATCTCGGCGATGGTGTCGTTGTCCAGCACCAGCGGCCGGCAGCTCATCACCAGGGTGGGATCGTTCTGGAGATCCTGGAACTGTGGCGTACAGCCGCTGGTGCTGCCCTGTGCGCAGGCGTGGCTGCAGTACCCCATGGCGGGATCGGCCAGCACCGCGGGGTTGGCGGTGGCCTGCGCCAGCACGCTGGCCACCCCGTTCTGATCGAGCACGCAGATCAGGTCCTCGCACTCCACCGAGCCGAAGCTGAGGAAGTCCTTGCCGGCGCTGAGCTCGGCCACGATCACGTTGGTCGCGCCGCCGTCCGGCAGGGCCTTGAGCAGATGGCAGCCTGGCTTTCCGAGATCGGTGTCGGCCTTGCACGCCATCATCGAGAGAGCGGCTGCGGCGACGACCAGAAACGAGCGCGCGCGGAGGGATGCAACCATTCGCCCCGGCACGGTAGCACAACAGTTCCGGAGGTCAGCTTCACGCTTCGCGCGGTGGGTCTCGTGTCTACGAACGTCCCACCTTTGGTGCGGCGTCACGCACTTTGCCGAGAGCGGAACGATGGTAGAGTCGGCGGCTGCGTTGCCAACGACGGATGCGAGTACGCCGCAACGTAGCCCCCGACGGAGACTCTTCCCTTTGACGCGACCTCTGGCAGCGGTCACGTGCCTGCTCCTCGTGCTGTCCGCGCCCGCCGCACGGGCGCAGGCCCCGTCACCGCCCCCGCCTCAACCGGCGCCCGCCCCGAGCAGCCCGGAGAAGCCGCCCGAGCCCACCACCGAGGGGCTGGGGCTGGACCTCACCGAGGAGGCGAAGAAGCCGGCGCCGTCGACGGTGGCCCTCCCCAGCGACAAGGTGAAGTCGGACGCGCCGGTGCTCGACGAGCAGTCGCTGGTCGAGGACGACCGGGTGAAGAGCATCCAGCGCAAGGTCTTCCTCAAGACCCACCGCTTCGAGCTGCTGCCCACCATCTTCGTCTCGGTCAACGACCCCTACTACTCGAAGTGGGGCGGCAGCCTGCGGGGCTCCTTCTTCCTCTCCGACACCCTGGCGGTGGCGGTGCACGCGTCGATCTACGACCTGCTCCCCACCGACGACGTGAAGACGGCCAAGGCGAACTTCCAGAGCCGCATCTTCTACTCGGTGCCCAAGTGGTCGGTGCTGGGGGCGGTGGAGTGGAGCCCGATCTACGGCAAGGCCACCATCTTCAACACCATCATCCACTTCGACGGATTCATCCTCGCCGGGCTGGGCGCGCTGTGGAGCGACACCTCGTCCACCCCGCTCGACTCCAAGAACCCAGCCGGCCCCACCCGCGGACCGAACATCGCCGCGGAGTTCGGGATCGGCTTCCGTTTCATGACCACCGACTGGCTGAGCGTGAACCTCGCCCTGATCGACACCAGCTACGTGGACCAGCCGGCGGGCACCAACAAGGGATCGATCCAGAACATCCTGGCCCTGAACGCGGGCATCTCGCTGTTCTTCCCCTTCCGCAGCACCGGGAGGGAGTCCGAGTGAACGCCCGGCTCGTACTGGTACTCGTGCTCGCGCTCGCTCCGGTCGTCCGGGCGCAGGACCTGGCCCCCTCCAGCGAGGCCGGGGACACCGCCGCGCTGGACCGCGACATCGGGCCGCTCAAGGACCGCGTCCCCCCGGTGACCGGGCACACCTTCCTGATGGCCCGGCGCTTCGAGATCGCCCCCACCTTCAGCCTCAGCTTCCGCGACGCCTTCTGGAGCAAGTACGTGATCGGCGCCACCGCCACGTACCACTTCACCGAGACCCTCGCCCTCGCGCTGCGCGGGGGTTACGCCTTCACCGCGATCAGCAGCTCGGCGCAGATCTGCCCGCCCAGCGAGGCCTGCCGCAAACCCACCACCGAGGAGCTGGACGGGAAGGGGCCGGGGCAGATCAAGCTGATCACCGCGCTCGACTTCGAGTGGGCGCCGCTCTACGGGAAGATCTCCCTCTTCGCCGAGGGCTTCGCCCACTTCAACCTGTACCTGATCGGCGGCCCGGTGGCGATCCAGTACCAGGCGCCGAAGGACGCCAACGCCCCGGGCAGCGAGGCGGCCTGGTCCGTGGGGGGCGAGGCCGGGCTGGGGATGCGCTTCGTCTTCAACCGCTGGATGGCGCTGCGCTTCGAGCTGCGGGACGCCGTCTACCGGGAGAAGACCAAGGGCGCCACCGAGACCACCGGGGCCTCGTACCAGGTCCGGAACCAGCTGTTCTTCGATATCGGGCTGTCGTTCTTCTTCCCCAACAACTTCACCGAGGGGTAGGGAGGGCTCGTCGACATGTTCCGATCGCTCCGCCCCGTCGCCCTTCTCCTTCCGCTGCTGCTCGCCGGCGGCGCGCTGGGGCAGGCCTTCCAGGGCCTGGACTCGCCGCCCCCGCCGAAGAAGAAGGCGAAGAAGAGCAGCTCCTCCACCAAGCCGGCCTCGTCGAAGTCGAGCGCCTCGACGCCGGCCCCATCGGCCCCGCCGGCCACCCCCTCGCAGGTGGCCCAGGACCTGGGGCTGGACCTGTCCACCCCTGCTCCGCAGCAGGCGCCCAAGCCCATGCCCATGCCGCCGCCGCCCTCGAAGAAGGGCAAGGCGCCCACCACCACCTTCGAGGCGCTGGACGTCACCGGCCGTACCGCGGACCGCCAGCGGCTGGAGGCAGCCAACGCCTCGTTCAACCGCGGGGAGTACGACAAGGCGGCGCTGGCGGCGTGGGAGCTGATCAACGACCCGAAGATGGCGCCGCTCCAGCTCGAGTCGCAGTACCTGCTCGGGAAGACGCTCTACCGCATGGGCCAGTACCACGCGGCCCTGGGCGAGTTCAGCCAGATCCTGGCCAAGGGCAAGGACACCAAGTTCTTCAGCAAGTCGCTGGAGTGGCTCTTCTTCATCAGCCACAAGACGGTCAACGAGTCAGTCATCCTCGACGAGGTCGCGCGCTACGCCAACGCCGAATGGCCGGAGCGTTACCAGGACGAGTTCCACTACCTGCTGGCCCGCTACCACTTCGTCCGCGGCCGGGCGCTGGACACGGTGGAGCAGAAGGCCGAGGCGGCGAAGAGCTTCGAGGAAGCCCGGAAGCTCGCCCTCACCGTCCCCCCGAGCTCTCGCTTCTACGCCCAGGCCAGGTACCTCGAGGGGCTCACCTGGTTCCGTGACGGGAAGATGCCCATGGCGCTGGAGGCGATGAAGGAAGTGGTCCGGGTCACCCGGCCCTCCGGTGACCGGACGCCTGCCGACGCCAGGGTGGCGGATGCCACGCGCGATCTGGCCTTCATGCAGCTGGCGCGCATCCACTACGGTGCGCGCCAGAACCGGTACGCCCTCTACTATTATGGGAAGATCGAGCGCGGGAAGCCGCAGTGGCTCGAGGCGCTGTTCGAGGGGGCCTGGGCCAACTACCGCATCGGGCAGTACGAGCAGGCGCTGGGAAACCTGATCACCCTCTCCAGCCCGTTCTTCCGCGACGAGTACTTCCCCGAGGCGCTGATCCTCAAGGCGGTCATCTATTACGAGAACTGCCGCTACGCCGAGTCGACGGCGATCGTCCAGGAGTTCGAGCGGCGGTACAAGCCGGTCTACGACGCGCTCGACAACCTGACCAAGAAGAACATGGAGGCGGCCGACTACTACGCGGTCCTCGCCGACATCCAGAAGAAGAACCGGGCAGCGAAGAACGCCGGCCAGAGCCCTGATCTCATCCTGGAGCGGGTGCTGAAGCTGGCGCTGAGCGACAAGGACCTCAAGAACACCAACGAGTCCATCCTCGAGCTGGAGAACGAGCTGGATTCGGAGAAGAGCCACCCCAGCCTGAACAACACCGAGCTGGCGAAGCACCTCCAGGACTCGTTGAAGACGCAGCGCACCGGGCTGATCCAGAAGGCCGGCCTGATGGCCAAGGCGAAGCTGGAGCAGGAGCAGAGCGAGCTCCGCACCCTGCTGGGCAACGGCGAGCGCATCAAGTTCGAGACCACCACCAAGGAGAAGGAGTTCCTCGAGGAGCAGCTCCAGGCCGGTGGGCGCCGGGCGATCATCAAGAAGTACCGGTACTCGGTGGCGGTCAACGACGACCAGCTCTACTGGCCCTTCCAGGGCGAGTTCTGGCGCGACGAGCTGGGCACGTACTCCTACACGCTCACCAAGGGCTGCATCGAGCGGAAGACGGCGAACCAGAACGTCTCCGAGGCGACCGCGCCGGCGGCGAAGTAGCTCCTCCCGTCACTCCCGCCCCGCCGGGCAGCGTTCAGTCGGCGATGGCCCGTGCGAGGTCGTGTCCGTTGAGGGCGTAGATCTCGAGGAGCCGGTCCAGCCCGATTCCGTCGCGCTGCTCCCGTGCCAGCGGGTGTTCGGTGGGCTCGAGCTCGAGCCACGGGCGCGCCGGGCCCGTCCGCGGGTGGACCTGACATTTGAGGTTGAGCGTGTCCGGGTACCCCGGGAGCCGGTTCGAGAACCAGCCGAACCACGGACCCAGTTCACCCTGGTTTCCCGAGTCGAACGTCTCCGCATAGGACCGAAAGTTCTTCTCTGAGAGGGTGGACCAGACGCCGTACCCGAAGCTTTGGCCCCCGGTCCCAAGTATAGGGATCGCCAGCACGCAGCGAACGAAGAAGTGCTCCCCGTGGAGGACGCAGAAGTCGGCGGAGAGGAAATGCCCCGACGAGCGCACCATCGAGTTCGCCACCCGCTCGAGGCCTCCGGGCCACTGCGCTGGCTCGTCGCACCCCAGCTCGGGGATGCCCCGGTGGACTTCACCGCACGAGGTGCAGGTCCAGCTCCTCTCCCGGAGACGCTGCCAGCGAGGATCCACGCCAGGCGGTTGCACGGCGCCGCACTCTACCGTCGCCCCGCTGCCCGGAGGCGGCAGGCGCGAGCCCCGGACTCCGCTAGGATGGCCAGTCCGCTCCTCCGATGCCTCCCCGCGCCACCACCATCGCCTTCGACGTCATGGGCAGTGACCACGGCCCGGCCGAGGTGGTGCGGGGCGCGGCCGCGCTCTCGCTGGAGGCCCCGCACGTCCACGCCCTGCTGGTGGGCGACGCACAGCAGATCGACCAGATCCTCGCCGAGACCCGCCACAGCGGCGAGCGCATCAGCGTGCACCACGCGCCGGACTTCGTCGGGATGCACGAGAAGCCCTCCGAGGCATTGGGGCGTGCCCCGAACGCCTCCATCGTCGTGGCCACCCAGCTGGTGGCCGAGGGAGAGGCGGACGCGGTGGTCACCGCGGGGAACACCGGAGCCGGAGTGCTCGCCTGCGCCCGGACCTTTCGCCTCATCCCCGGCGTGCGGCGTGCGGCGCTGGCCAGCGTCTACCCCACCCGCGCCTGGCACGGCGCCAAGCAGGATCCGTTCAGCCTCATCCTCGACGTGGGGGCGACGGTCGACGCCACCGCCGACGATCTCGGTCACCTTCGCGGTGATGGGCTCGGCCTACGCGCGCATCATCAGCAAGAACCCCAACCCCTCGGTCGCCCTGCTCTCCAATGGGACCGAGGCCACCAAGGGCCCGCCGCGGGTGGTGGAGGCCCATGCCAGGCTGGCCCGGCACCCGGGCATCCGCTTCGTGGGAAACGTCGAGGGAGTGGATATCCCCAAGGGAACCGCCGACGTCATCGTCTGCGACGGCTTCGTGGGCAACATCTGCCTGAAGATGCTGGAGGGCGTGGCCGAGACGGTGGTGGAGCTGGCCAACTACGCCTACCACTCCGCTCTGCGCTGGAAGGTCGGTCTGGCCATGCTGAGCAACGGCCTGAAGCAGCTGAAGGACGTCACCGACTGGCAGCAGTACGGCGGGGCGCCGGTGCTGGGATTCGATCGGTTGTTCATCAAGGCCCACGGTCGCTCGAAGGCGCGGGCCATCGCCAACGCGGGAAAGGTCGCCGCCAAGGCCGTGACCTCGGACCTCGCCCAAGCCATCCGGGAGGGGCTGTCGCCGGCCGGCTCCTGACCGATGGCTCTCCCGGACCGCATCGACCCGCGGCCGCCCCGTCGCATCTACCGCTGGGACCTGGACAAGACGTACCTCCAGACCGAGTTCGACACCTTCAGCCAGCTGGTCCGGACCGCGCTGCAGAAGGCGAGCGAGAAGCAGGCGGTGCCCGGCGCGGCGGCCCTCATCCGCGAGCTCCGCGCCCAGGGCGACACCCGGCTGTGCATCATCTCCGGCAGCCCCACACAGATGCGGAACGTGCTCGAGGCCAAGCTCAAGCTCGACGGTGTGGAGTGGGACGAGCTGGTACTCAAGGACAACGTTCGCAACCTGCTCCGGGGCCGCTTCCGCGCGCTGCGAGGGCAGGTCGGCTACAAGCTCCCGGTCCTTCTGGAGAGCCGGATCCACGCCCCGGTGGAGGCCGAGGAGGTGCTCTTCGGCGACGACGCCGAGGCCGACGCCTTCATCTACTCCCTCTACGCCGACCTCATCGCCGGCCGGGTGGACGAGGCGGTGCTCGGGCAGGTGCTCGAGGCGGCGCAGGTCTACCCGGACGACCGCGCGCGCATCGTGGCCGCCTGGCGCGCAGTGCCCCGGGCGGACCCGGTGCGACGCATCTTCATCCACCTCGACCGGCTCACCCCGCCGGCGTACTTCGCGCGCTACGGGCCCCGGGTGGTGCCGGTGTTCAACTACTTCCAGGCGGCCCTGGTGCTCCTCGCCGACGGGGAGCTCAACCCCGGCCAGGTCGCCCGGGTGGCGGTGGAGATGGTCCAGACCGCCGGGCACAACCTCCTCACCCTCAGCAACTCGTTCCAGGACCTCGTCCGCCGCGGGCTCCCCATCCAGGCCGTGGCGGCGCCGCTGCTCCAGGCGCTGGAGGGGGCGCTGCAGGGGCCGGAGGCGGTGCTCCAGGCCTTCCGGCCGCTGCCGGACATCGTCAAGGCCTTCACCCGCCGGGTGGCCGCGCTCGGCGCCACCCCGCCGCCGCCGGAGGCGCGCCCCATCGACTACCTGAGCGTGCTCGACGACGCGCGCCCCAGGACCCACCGCCCGCGGAAGAGGTCGTCGTGACCCGGACTTGAGCGGCCCAGCCGGGCAGAGGCACGCTCCGTTGCGGGTTCCATCGTCATGCCCACGCCCCCCCCGACCCGCAAAGAGCGTCGCTGGCCCTGGCTGGTCGTGCTGGTGGGGCTCGTCGCCGTGCTCTTCGTCCTTCTCCGCCACGAGGCGCCCACACCCGAGGGCGAGGCGAACGGCCGGCCTGCGCCTTCCGACCGACCTTCGACCTCCGCCGGTCAAGCCGTTCCGCGGAGTCCCGACACCTCGGCCTCCCCGGGCGCCGTGGCGGTGGAGCCCAGGCCCGCATTGCCCCCGTTCACCGGCCGTGTCGTCTCCGCCGACGACGGTCGGCCGGTGGTCGGGGCCGAGGTGACCTTCTTCGCCCCCGAGGGTGCCACTTCGGTGCGCTCGGGGCCGGACGGTCGCTTCCGGCTCGTCCCCTCCCGCCCCGGCCCGCACCAGCTCGCGGCGGTGATCGCCGAGGGCTACGTTCCGTTCGGCCCGGAGTGGGGGCAGAGCCCCATCCGGCTGGTCGCGCCCGCGCCAGCCGGCACGCCGGAGCTCGTCGTGCCGCTCGAGCCCGAGGTGCAGCTGACCGGCCGGGTGGAGGCCGCCGAGGGTGGATCGCCGATCGCCGGAGCGACCGTGGTGCTCCGCGTCCCGGGTACCCAGCCGGGGCTGCTGAGCCCGGAGCGACAGTGGACCACCGACGCGCAGGGAGCGTTCTCGGGCGCGGCGCCGGCCGAGGCCGTGCTGGTGGCCCACGCGCCCGGGTTCGCCCCGGCCACCGAGGCGCTCCGCGGCGGCGGCCGCCTCCGGACCGTCACCCTCCGGCTCAAGCCCGCGCCCGAGGACGCCGCGCCGGAGAAGAGCCTCGCCGGGCAGGTGGTGGAGCCGAGCGGCGCGCCGGTGCCCGAAGCGGTGGTGGCGCTCGGCGGGGGGCGCGGGAAAGGACGGGGCGGCGGCGCACTCCTGCCCGCACCGGTGAGGACGGATGCCGAGGGCCGCTTCCGGTTCCAGTCAGTCCCGGCGCAGGTCGGGTGGGCGCAGGCCTGGGCCGGTGAGCTCCTCTCGGAGCGGATGGCCGTCGAGCCGGGCGACGCCGAGGTGGTCCTCACCGTGCGGCCCGGCGGCGTGCTCGCCGGTCGCGTCCTGCACGCGGACGGGCGACCGGCGACGGCGTTCGCGCTGCAGCTGGTGCGGCTGCGGCGGGCCGAGCCGGTGCGGACGCTCTCCATCGTCGACCCCGAGGGGCGCTGGGAGGTGCGGGGCCTCGGCGCGGGGGCGTGGGAGCTGCAGGCGCTCGCCGCCGACAGTGGTCCCTCGGAGCGGGTGCGGGTCGAGCTCCCGGCCAGCCCCGGCGCCCGGGTGGAGAAGGAGCTCCGGTTGCGCGCCGGCCGGCGACTGGTGGGCGTGGTCCGGGACGGGAGCAGCCGCGCCGCGGTGGCCGGCGCCCACGTGGCGATCGAGGCCTCGCCCGGCGAGGAGTCGGTCCTGGTCCGCACCGGCGCGTTCACCACCCCCGACGGGAGGTTCGAGCTCGAAGGGTTGCCCGACGCGCCGGTGAGCATCTCGGTCGAGGCGGACCACTACAACCGCCGCATCGTCACCCTGGCCCGCGGCAGGACCGAGGTCGAGGTCGCCTTGCGGCCCCTGGCCATGGATCAGACGCCGACCACGGACCTGGTGGGCATCGGGGCGGTGGTGAAACGGGTCGACGACGGGCTGGTGCTCGGGAATCTGATGGCCTCGGGTGGGGCGGCGGCGGCGGGGCTCCACCAGGGTGATGTCGTGCTCCGGGTCGACGGGCAGGCAATCGCCGAGCTCGGCTTCGTCGACGCCATCCAGCGCCTCCGGGGCGAGGAGGGGACCGTCGTCCGGCTCGAGATCCGCCGTGCCGACGGAACGACCGCGACCGTGGACGTGGTGCGGCGGCCGGTCAGCTTCTGACCAGCACCCCGCGCGGGGTGAGGGGCCGGTCGCGCGGCAGCAGCTGCTCTTCCTGGTACCACCGGAGCGCGTCGCGGATGCCGTGGCGCACCGGGCGCGGGCGGTAGCCCAGCGTGCGCTCTGCGCGGGCAGAGCTCACGTAGGTGGGCTCGAAGAGCTGCCGCAGAAACGGCGTGTTCACCCAGCCGAGTCGCGCGGAGGAGAGGACTCCCAGCACGTCGCCGGTGCGCCCCAGGGCCCGCGCCGCCCAGCGGGGGAGAGAGACGGCGGGTGCGCGCTGACCGCACTCCTCCGCGACCTGGGCGAGGAACTCGCGGTGGGTGAGGTTCTCGCCTCCGAGGATGTAGCGCGTCCGCGACCGGCCGGCCCGCATGGCCAGCACCAGGCCACCGGCCACGTCGTCCGCGTTCACGAAGTTCGCCCCACCGGGCGGGTAGGCCAGCACCACGCCCGAGGCGACCAGCCGGACCACCTCGGCGCTGGTGGCGCCCGTCCCGTAGGCGCCGACGACGAAGGTGGGATTGCAGACGACGACCTCGAGGCCTCCCCAGTCGCCGAGCGCGATCTCCTCCGCGGCGCGCTTGCTCTCGGCGTAGGGCGTGCTGCTCTCCGGTGGCGGCCCCTCCTCGGTGGCGGGACGGTCGAGCGTTCCGTGCCCCACCGCGACGCTGGAGGAGACGTGCACCAGCCGGCGTACCCCGGCGCTGCGTGCCGCCTGGAGCACCTGCCGCGTGCCCTCGACGTTGATGGTCCAGAGCAGCAGCCGCCCCGCATCGTCGAAGCGGACGTGTCCGGCGGCGTGGAACACCCGCTGCACCCCGTTCATTGCCTTGGCCAGCGAGTGCGCGTCGCGCACGTCCCCCGACACCCGCTCCACGTCCAGCCCGGCGAGGGGTCGGGCGTCGGAACCCGGTGCGAGCAGCACGCGCGGACGCTCCCCGGCCCGGAGGAGGGTACGGACCAGGTTTGCTCCGATGAGTCCGGTGGCGCCCGTCAGGAGCGTTCGCATGGTATAGACGCGTGCCCTTCAAAGCCCGCTCCGACCCGGGGCGTCAATCGCTGATGACGGACGATCCCAACGCCCCCGAAACACCCGTTGCCTCCGCACGCCCTCAGGACGCGCTCGGCGAGGAGCCCGGGGACCCGGAGCCGGAGGCCGGGCTCGAGGCCGACGAGCTGGAGGACGACGAGGAGGCGGAAGACGACGAGGCGGCGGATCCGCTCGCCGGGCCGGTTCCCGAGCCGCCTCCGCCGCACGACCAGAAGGAGCCCGAGCCGGTCCCTCCCGCGCTGTGGGAGAGCGACGCGGACCACCTCGATCCCACCGCCCCGGTCCCCAGAGATCACACCCCGGACATCGACCCGGAGAAGCTGGACCCGGACGCGCTCAAGGTGGTGAACCGGCTCTTGCAGTACGGGCACCAGGCCTACCTCGTCGGCGGGTGCGTGCGCGATCTCCTGGTGGGCCGGACCCCCAAGGACTTCGACGTGGCGACCAGCGCGGTGCCGAGCGAGGTGCGTGGCATCTTCCGCAACTGCCGGCTCATCGGCCGGCGGTTCCGGCTCGCCCACGTGTACTTCAAGGGCGGAAAGATCGTGGAGGTGTCCACCTTCCGCGCCAACCCCAGCGAGCTGGAGGACCCCCCGGAGAGCGGCGAGGGCGAGGAGAAGGACGACCTCCTGATCAGCGACGACAACGTGTTCGGCAGCGCCGAGCAGGACGCCCGCCGTCGCGACTTCACCATCAACGGCCTCTTCTACGACGTGGCCCAGGGCCGGGTGATCGACTTCGTCGGCGGGCTCCGCGATCTGAAGGCCCGGGACGTGCGCACCATCGGCGATCCCGAGATCCGCCTGCGCGAGGATCCGGTCCGCATCCTGCGCGCGGTCCGCTTCGCCTGCCGCCTGGAGTTCGACATCGAGTCGCGGACCTACGCGGCGATGGAGGGCGCGGTGGAGGACCTCCCGCGCTGCGCGCCCCCCCGGCTCCTGGAGGACACCTTCCGCATTCTCCGCGGCGGGGTCAGCGCCGGTGGGCTGAATCTCTTGTCGGCGCTGGACGCCCTGAAGTTCCTGCTCCCCCCGGTGGACGCGTGGCTGAAGGAGCGCGGCCCCGAGGGAGAGGCGCTGATGCGGGCGCACGCCGAGCGGCTGGATGCACGGGTGCGCTCGGGTGCGGTGCTCGAGGACGCGGTGCTCCTGGCCACGCTCCTGCTCCCGCTGCTGCGCTCGGCCCCCGGTCCGTCGTCCCGACCGAGCACCGGACCGGACGAGGTTCCGGCCATCGCCTCGGGTGCTCCCGCCGAGGAGGCTGGGCCGTTGGTTCCCCCGGCGATCGAGGACCTGCTTCAAGAATTGGTGCGCACCGCGCGCCTTCCCAGGCGCATCGCCGAGCGGTGCCGGATGATTCTCCTGGCTCAGGCGACCCTCTCGGGGAAGCGGCGCCGCCGGGGCGGCCTGGCGAGCTTCCGGCGCCATCCGCTGTTCGGCGAGGCGCTCACCGTCTTCGAGCTCTCGGTCGAGGCGACCGGCGAGCACCGGGAGGCGCTGGAGGCATGGAAGGGTGGCGGCGCGCCCGTTCCCCCGGCCGGCGGGACGCCGCCCGAGGGAGGTCGCCGCCGTCGCCGACGTCGGAGGAGGGGACCCCGCCCCGGTCCGCCCTCCAGCGAGGGAGGCGGCGGGCCCGGGGCGTGACGCCACGAGTCAACGCCTTGAAGTTGCGCCGGGCGCCGTTCCGCGCCAATTGGAGCGTCTCGCGTGCTGAATCCCTCCTTCCTCGAAGCCTCCCTCGGGCCTTCTCGGGCGGTGCCCGGGACCGTGCCGAGCGCGCTCGGGGAGGCGGAGCTCGGCGCGTTCCTCGAGCTGCTCGCCGTACGCCGTGAGCGACCGTCGCTGCCGTTCCTGCGGCGGCTGCAGCGACGGTGCCTCACCACGGTGGCCTTCGAGAACCTGGACATCCACTGGCGGGTGCCGATCGCGCTCGACGTCGGGCGAGCCTGGGAGAAGGTCGTCCGGCGCCGGCGCGGCGGCTTCTGTTACGAGCTGAACGGCCTCTTCGGTTGGGTGCTGGAGCGGCTGGGCTTCGACGTGGCGCTGCTCTCGGGCAAGGTGTGGCGGAAGCCGACGCGGACCTGGGGCCCGGAGTATGACCACCTCGCGCTTCACGTGCGGATCGACGGTGGGGACTACCTGGTGGACGTGGGCTACGGCGACTCGTTCCGCACCCCGCTGCCGCTCCCCTCCGCGGAGCGGAGCGACGTGAGCGGCGCCTACCGGCTCTTCCCCGACGGGGGCGAGCTGCAGCTCGACCACTCCGTGGCCGGCCACTGGCGGCCGCTGTACCGGGTGTCGCTGCGGCCGCGGGCACTGGGCGAGTTCTCGGGCATGTTCCACTTTCACCAGACCAGCCCCGACTCCCCGTTCACCAACCACACCGTCTTCACCCTGGCGCGACCGTGGGGACGGAGCACGGTGACCGAGCGGTACCGGATGGAGACCCGGGGGGCGCACACGGTGCGGCACCGGTACCGGCACAAGGACGAGTGGCTGGAGGAGCTCCGCACCCGCTTCGGGGTGAAGGGCCCGCTCGGCCCCCGCTGAGCCTGGTCGCTGGCGCGCTCCTGCGCGCGTGAGCATGGACGCGCGGCGCTCCTGCGCCGCTCCGCAAGCCTCCCCCTGGTGCGGGGGCTGATCACTCCGGCAGGTCGAGGCGCGAGGCGCCCGCCCGGGCCCGGACCTCCTCCAGCGGGTCGTCCTCCTCCAGCGAGAGGACGTCGGCCGGCGCCACCGCACCCCGACCGAAGCGGAGGACGATGGCGTCGAGCGCCCGGTTCAGCGCCTCCGAGCGCCGGGGTGGCTCGCCGAACAGCCCCAGCTGCGCATCCCCGGCGCCGTCGAGCTCCTGGGCGGACACGCCGGTCAGGCGCACTGGCCGCTGCAGGGGCACCCGCTCGAGCAGCTCGAGCGCCCGGCGGTAGAGCTCCTGGCCATCGTCGGTGGAACGGTCGAGCGTGCAGCGGCGCGTCTGCAGGGTGAAGTCGTCGAGCTTCAGCTTCAGCTGCACCACCCGGGTGCGCAGCCCGGCCTTCCGCAGCCGCCGGCCGACCCGGAGCGCCTGTGCGTGCAGCCGCGGCCGGAGGACCTCGGGGTCCGACACATCCTCCTCGAAGGTATCCTCGGCCCCGATGCTCTTGCTGCTCCGGTCCGGGACCACCGGCCGGTCGTCCTCTCCGCGGGCGAGTCCGGCGAGGTGCGTGCCCGTGTCGCCGAGCCGTGCGGCGAGCCACCCGGGGTCGCGGTCCGCGAGGTCGCCGACGCGTCGGACCCCGAGCTGGTGCAGCCGGGCCTCGAGCTTGGGCCCCACGCCCCAGAGCCTGCCGACGCTGAGACCCGCCAGGAAGCTCCGCGTCTCCTCGGGTCGGACCTCCCGCTGGCCGTTGGGCTTGGCGACGTCCGAGGCGATCTTCGCCACGAACTTGCAGCTGGCGATGCCCGCAGAGGCCGGCAGCCCGACCTCGGCGGCGATCTCCCGACGGAGCCGCCCGGCGATCTCCCCGGGTGGCCCGAAGAGACCCTGGGAGGCGGTCACGTCCAGGAAGGCCTCGTCGAGCGAGAGCGGCTCGATGAGTGGAGTGTAGCGTTCGAGGATCGAGAACACCTGCTCGCTGGCCTCGGCGTAGGCCGAGAAGCGGGGGGGCACGACGACGGCCCCCGGCGCGAGCACCAGCGCCCGGGCCATCGGAATCGCGCTCCGGACGCCGAAGGGCCGCACCTCGTAGCTCGCGGCCAGCACCACCCCGCGGCGGGGATGGCCCCCCACGATGACCGGCCGGCCGCGGAGCTCGGGCCGGTCGCGTTGCTCGACGGACGCGTAGAAGGCGTCCATGTCCACGTGGAGGATGGCCCGCATGCGGTGGGCACCCTACCGCGGCGGACCCATCCCTGGCCCCGGGGAGCCTACGCGCCGAGGAGGGCGACGATCACCCGGTGCGCGCAGGCCACGTCCTCGTTGGGCCGCCGGGCGAGCAGGTCGCAGATCCGGTCGGCGAGGAAGGAACCAGGCGCCTCGTACCCGCCGAAGAGCGAGTGCAACGAGATCTCCATGCCCGCAGCGAGCTTGGCCACGCTCCTCAGCGAAGGGCTGAGCTGACCTCGCTCGATGCGTCGCACGCTGTCCACCGCCAGACCGGCCCGGGTCGCCAGCTCAGCCTGGGTGAGCCGGTGGTCCTCGCGGAGCCGGCGGATGTAGCGCCCGAACCGTCGCGCATCGTCCACGTCGAACCTCCCTGCAGACCAGGGTAGGGGCGGAGTTCCAGGGCGTGGAGACTTGACGGGCGCAGGGCGCGTGCCAGCCGGCCGGTGTCCGTCAGTCGACACCGCTCGGCAGGCCGAGCTCGCCGAGCACGCGCTGGAGCTGGGGCGGCAGCGGGGACGAGATCGAGAGCGGCGATTTGCTGACTGGATGCACGAGCCCCAGCCGTGCGGCGTGGAGGAAGAACCGGTCGAGCCCGGGGTGGGCGCGTCCGCCGTACGACGTGTCGCCCAGGACCGGTGCGCCAATGGCGGCCAGATGGGCGCGGATCTGGTGGAGCACCCCGGTGTGGATCCGTACCTCGAGCAGCGCCGCGTCCGCGGAGCGCGCGAGGACCTGGAACGCGCTCCGCGCCTCCCGCCCGCCTCCGGACAGAGCCGGCTCGACGTGGTCGCCGCGGTGGCGGAGCGGCAGGTCGATCTCGCCGTCGTCCGCCACGGGGCCGGTCACCACGGCGAGGTAACGCTTGTCGACCCGCCGCCCGGTGAAGGCCTCGCGGACGGTCCGCCAGGCCTCGGGTGTCCGCGCAGCGAGCAGCACGCCCGAGGTGAGCGAGTCCAGCCGGTGCACCAGACCGCCCTCGCGCGGGTCGGCCGAGGCGTCCACGCATTCGGGGTGGCGCGCCACCAGCGCGTTCACCACCGTGCCCCGCTCGCCGGGCTCGAGTGGGTGGCTCGGCATGCCTGCCGGCTTGTCCATCGCCACCAGCTGCGGGTCGAGGTGCAATATCGAAAGTGGAAGCTCCGGCTGGGGGACCGGGCGCGGGTCCTCGCGCTCCAGGGTCACCTCCACCGTCGCCCCCGCCACGGTGCGGTCCCCCTTGCGTGGAGGCCGGCCCCCGATTCGCACCGCGCCGCGATCGAGCAGCTCCTTCACCCGCGCCCGCGGCAGCGCCAGGGCACCCGCCAGCCAGACGTCGACCCGCAGCCCCGCGGCGTCCGGGGGGACCTCCAGGCTCCTTCGCCCGGCGCTCACTCGGCGAGCGCCTCGGCGACCTCCTCCGCGGTCTGGAACCGCTCGGCCGGCTCCTTCCGCAGGAGGCGATGCGCGATGCGCGCCAGGGCCGCGTCGGCGCCGGGGTTGAGAGAGCTCACCGCGGCCGCGTCGGTTTCCAGCACCTTCTGCCAGAGCTCGTGCGGCGTCCGGGCGTCGAAGGGGGTGCGGCCGGTGAGCATCTCGTAGAGGATGACCCCCAGCGAGTAGAGATCGGCGCGGGCGTCGAGGCCCTCGCCGAGGATCTGCTCCGGGGCCATGTAGCGGAACGTGCCCACCAGCCGGCCGTCGGCGGTGACCGCCCCGTCGTCGGCGAGGAACTTGGCCAGCCCGAAGTCCATCAGGCGCACCAGCCGGTCCTCGTCGACCATCACGTTGCTCGGCTTGAGGTCGCGGTGAACCAGGCCGTGGCCATGGATGTAGCTCAGCGCGCTCGCCAGCTGGGTCATCGCGTCCTTCAGTCGGCCGGTCCGCTCGGGCCGGTTCAGCGCGGTCAGGTCCGGAGCGCGGGGCGCGGGCTCGGCATGGGGGCGCTCCACGGGTGGCGCGCTCGGGGTCTCGCTCACGCTCACCTCGCGGGACTCCTGGGTGTCGGGCTCGTCCGCGGCGTCGGCCAGGGCGCGCACGCTCTCCGGGCCGCTGGAGTACGAGACCTCCTCGCTGGGTGGCTCCTGGGCGAAGGCGCTCAAGGTGAAGGTCTGTGGCGCCCACTCCCCGGTATCGGTGTCGTGCCAGGGGAGGCTGGGCTCGTCGCGCCTCCGGCCGGGGAGGCCGATCGCCGGAGAGCCGCTGAGGTCGAGCTCGAGGTAGTTCCGCAGGGTGAGCCCCTCCACCAGCTCCATGGCCAGATACGGGTAGCCGTGGTGCACCCCGGTGTCGAAGACCTTCACCACGTTGGGGTGTGACAGCTCGGCCAGCGTCTCGAACTCGCGGGCCAGCCGCCGCGCCGCGCGCGGATCCAGCGCCGGACCGGTGGAGAGGAGCTTCAACGCCACGGGCTCACCGGTGCGGCGGTCGAGCGCGCGGTACACCGTCCCCGCGCCTCCACTGCCGAGCGTATCGAGGACGCGGTAGGGGCCGATGACCTTGGGTGGCATCCGGGAAGCATTAGAGTCGGGGTCCATGCCCCGTGCCACAGCTGAGCTGCCGAAACCCCGCACTCCGCGGACACTTTGCATCGACATCGGCGGGACGGGGGTCAAGGCGCTGGTGCTCGACACCGCCGGCGAGCCGGTGACGGAGCGGGTCCGGGTGGAGACTCCACGCCCGGCCACTCCCAGGCGGGTCCTCCAGGCGATCTGGGCCCTGCTCGAGCCGCTGGGCCCCTTCGAGCGGGCGTCGGTGGGGTTCCCCGGGGTGGTGGTGGACGGCGTCGTCAAGACGGCGCCCAACCTCCACCCGGACTGGACCGCCTTCCCGCTGGCGCGGGCACTGCAAGACCGCGTCCGTCGTCCGACCCGGGTCCTCAATGACGCGGGGATGCAGGGGTACGGAGTGGTGGAGGGCCGCGGCGTGGAGATGCTCCTGACCTTCGGTACCGGGATGGGCTGCGCGCTGTTCAACGAGGGGGTCTACGTGCCGAACCTCGAGCTGGCCCACCACCCGTTCCGGAAAGGAAAGACGTACGAGGACTACGTGGGTGCCCGCGCGCTCGCGGCGGTGGGGAAGAAGCGGTGGAACCGCCGGGTCGCCCGGGTGGTGGGCCAGGTGTTGCCGATCTTCAATCCGCGCCGCCTCTACCTCGGGGGTGGAAACGCCAAGCACATCGAGATCGACCTGCCGCCCGAGGTGCATCTGGTGGCGAACATCGCCGGGCTGCTCGGTGGCATCGCGCTCTGGAGAGACCCGGGCGGAGCATGACGCTGCGCGTGGACGCTCCGGCCCTGCTCGCATACGGTGCGCCGCTGTGATGGCGCCGGCCGTGGAGCGCGACCCGCTGGAGATGCAGATCCGGGAGCGGCCCGTGCCTGCGCACGTGGGCATCATCATGGATGGCAATGGCCGCTGGGCGGAGGAGAGGGGTCTGCCCCGGCTGGAGGGTCACCGGGAAGGGAGCAACAGCGTGCGCGAGGTGACCCGGACCGCGCGCCGCATCGGAGTGCAGGCGCTGACGCTCTACGCCTTCTCGGCGCAGAACTGGTCGCGCCCGGCGGACGAGGTGGCCGGGCTGATGGACCTGCTCCGCGAGTACCTCGAATCGGAGCGGCAGGAGATCCTCGAGAACGGCATCCGCCTCGAGGCGGTGGGCGAGCTGGACCGGCTCCCCCGCTTCGTCCGGGCCCCGCTGGAGGCGGTGCGGGAGGCCTCGGCGCGGAACCGGGGCATGGTGCTCACCCTGGCCCTGAGCTACGGCGGACAGGAGGAGATCGCCGCCGCGGCCGATGCGCTCGTCCGCCGCGCCCGAGCCGGGACGCTGCCGCCCGGCCCGGTCGACGTGGAGACCTTCGCCTCGGCGCTCTGGACCGGCCGCCTGCCCCCGGTGGACCTGGTCATCCGCACCAGCGGCGAGACGCGGGTGAGCAACTTCATGCTGTGGCAATCGGCCTACGCCGAATTCATCTTCGTGGACACGCTGTGGCCCGAGTTCCGCGCTCGGCAATTCCTGGAAGCCGTGCTGGAGTACCAGCATCGCGAGCGCCGGTTCGGGCTCACCTCGGCACAGCTTCCCAAGTGAACGAGAAGAACCGAAACCTCGTCGTCCGCATCGCCACCGCGCTGCTCCTCCTCCCGGCGGTGCTGGCGCTGCTGGTGCTGGGCGGCTGGTGGACCGCGGCGCTGGTCTCCGCCGCCGCCGGCGCCTGCGCGCTGGAGTACCAGCTCATCACCCAGGGCCGCCTGGGCCCGGCCGAGCTGCTGGCGGTGCTCGGGGCGGCGCTGATCCCCCTGGTCGCCGCGGCGCGCCCCCTCGACTTCACCGCCATCGCCTCCTGGGTCCTGTGGGGGGTGTTCGTCGCTGCCTCGGTGCAGGGGCTCTTCTCTTCCGACCGGGAGCGCGCACCGGCCCGCGCCGCGCATGCGGTCGCCGGATGCCTGTACGGCGGGCTGGGTCTCGGTCCCATCGCCGCGCTCCGGGTGGGTCCGGCGGGGCTGCAGTGGGTGATCTCCGCGCTGGTCATCACCTGGGCGAACGACACCTGCGCCTACTTCGCCGGGCGGCTCTTCGGGCGGCACAAGCTCCACCCCGCGGTCAGCCCCAACAAGACCTGGGAGGGCTTCGCCGGGGGCGTGGTGGGCTCGGTGGCGGGGATGTTCATCACCCGCTGGGTGGCCTTCCCCGCGCTGACCCCCGTCGACTGCCTGGCGCTGGGCCTGCTCGGCGCGGTCCTCGGCCCGCTGGGAGATCTCTGCGAGTCGCTGCTCAAGCGCGCCCACGGGGTGAAGGACTCCGGCACGCTGATCCCCGGGCACGGGGGGCTCCTCGACCGGGTGGACGCCCTGCTGTTCAATGCGCCCGCGGTGTACCTCTACGTGGTGGCCGTTCGCGGACTCCTGGTCGGATCCCCTCCGGGCACATTGTGACCGGGGCGATCGGCGGTTAACTTCCGGCTCCAAGGGATGGACCTTCAGAATCTGGCCGCGTTCGTGCTCCTGCTCGGGGCGCTCGTCTTCGTCCACGAGCTCGGGCATTTCCTCGTCGCCAAGGCGGTGGGGGTGAAGGTCCTGCGCTTCTCCATCGGCTTCGGCCCGCCGCTGTTCAGCTTCACCCGCGGAGAGACCGAGTACCGCATCGCCGCGCTCCCGCTGGGCGGGTACGTGAAGATGGCGGGGGAGGTGCCGGGCGAGGACGCCACGCCCGAGGACGAGGCCCGGAGCTACCTGGCGCAGCCGCCGTGGAAGCGGATGCTGATCGTCGTCGCCGGCCCGGCGTTCAACCTCATCTTCCCACTGCTGATCTTCTTCGTGGTGATCGTCAGCTACCCCCAGCCGTCCACCGCGGTGCTGCGGGTCATCCCCGGCATGCCGGCGGCCGAGGCAGGCATCCGGGTGGGCGACGTGGTGACCGAGGTCGACGGCCGGCCGGTTCGCTCCCTGGAGGAGATGCAGTGGGCGCTGGTCGGCAAGGCCGGCCGGCGTATCCCGGTGGTGGTCCAGCGCGACGGGCAGCCGGTCCGGCTGGTGGTGACCCCGTCGGCCGAGGGAGCCACCCGCAACCGCGGGCTCATCGGCATCGCCCCGAACCGGGCCCCCCCGGTGGTCGGGGTGCGGCGGGGAGGCCCCGCCGAGCGGGCCGGGGTCCAGACGCTGGACCGCGTGCTGTCGGTGAACGGCCGCCCGGTGGCGGATCTCCCGGCGCTCGAGCGTGAGGTCGCGAGCGCGACCGGCCCGGAGCTCACCCTGCAGATCATCCGCCGCGTGCCGGCCGAGGTGCCGGGGCTCGAGGCGAGCGTGCCCAGGGTGGAGACGGTGCAGGTACCGCGGCAAGACGGCACAGCGATGGCTGCGTTCGGCCTCGAGCCGGCGGACGTCTACTCCCTGCTCTACGTGGGCCGGGTGCTTCCCGGGAGCGCTGCTGCCGATGCGGGCTTCGTCCGGGGCGACCGCCTGGAGGCGATCGACGGGAAGCAGATCCGCTCGCGCGAGCAGCTGTTCCGCCGGCTCGCCGAGCTGAAGGACCGGCCGTTCCGGCTCACCTGGGTCCACGACGGCGCCTCGCGCGAGGCGGAGCTGCGGATGCGGCCCGCGAAGGCCAGCGGTGACGGCGCCGGCGGCGAGGCGGAGGCGTTCGAGCTCGGCATCCGCTTCGAGTCGGGGACGCCCGGGGACAAGGGGTCCGATGCCAAGGTGCGGGTGAGCCCCGGGCTGGCACTGGTGACCGCGGCCCACCGCCTCGGGGAGGCGATCGCGGACACCGCGGCCGGGCTGGCGAAGCTGCTGACCGGCCAGGTGTCCTTCAAGAACGTCGGCGGGCCGATCATGATCTACGGCATCGCCGGGAAGGCGGCGCAGGCGGGGCTCGACTACTTCCTGAACCTCATGGCGATCATCTCGGTGAACCTGGGGCTCATCAACCTGGTTCCTATCCCCGCCCTGGACGGCTTCCAGCTGCTCTCGGCGGCGTGGGAGGCGGTGCGGCGCCGGCCGATCCCGATGCGTGCGCGGGAGATCGCCAACGCGGTGGGGATCGTGGCGCTCATCGTGCTCATGGTCCTGGTCTGCGTGAACGACCTCACGCGCTGAGGTCCCCTCGTTGTCCGTCCGGGAGCGACGCAGCACGTCCTCCGCAGCTGCGACCGCCCGCCGCGGAGGGGTGCGGCGGGGTTTGCTGCTCCTGCTGCTGGTGGTGGGATGCGCGAGGAACCTCCGGTCCGAGGGAGCCGGTGAGGAGGGCGAGGCCTCGTGGTACGGCCCAGGCCTCTACGGGCGAAAGACGGCCAGCGGCGAGGTGCTGCGGCCGGGAACGCTCACCGCCGCGCACCGCACCTTGCCCTTTGGCACGTGCCTGCGGGTCACCAACCTCGAGAACGGGCGGGCGGTGGAGGTGCGGGTGAACGATCGGGGGCCGTACGCGGGAAACCGGATCGTCGACGTGTCCGAGGCGGCGGCCCGGGCCCTGGGAATGCACGGCCGAGGCGTCACCCGCGTTCGCCTCGACCGCTGCGCCGGGAGCGCGGATCTGGACGCGCCCGGCTCCGAGGTGCCCACCTAAACCTCTGGATCCAGAAGACAAATCGAGGTGTCAGACACCTCCGCGGGCAGATCCCCGGCTTGCGTCCGACAGGCGGAGAGCGCAAAGCACCGCCCCTGGGATGATCGTCGCTCTGGACAGCTCCACGCTCACGCTCTCCCTCGCCGTGGGGCGGGCCGGTGAGCCCGCGCCGCTGCGGGTCGAGCGCCTCGGTCCGCCCGCGAGGATGAGCGACCTGCTGCCCGGGGCGCTCCTGGATCTCCTCGCCCGGGCGGGGCTCACCCTGGCGGACGTGCGCGGCTTCGTGGTGGGGCTCGGTCCGGGCAGCTTCACCGGGCTGCGGATCGGGCTGGCCACGGTGAAGGGCCTGGCGTACGCCCGCCGGCTTCCGGCGACCGGTGCGTCATCGCTCGCCGCGCTGGCGCTGGAGGGACCGGAGAGCATCCCGCTCGCCGCGGTGGCGGTCGCGCGCCGCGGGGAGCTCTACCTCGGCCGCTACCTTCGCACGGGCGGGCAGGTCGAGGCGCTCGCGCCCGAGCTGGCCTGCACCGAGGGGGACGTCGCGCGCTGGCTGGTGTCCGAGCCCACCGCGCGCGTGCTCGGCCCCGCCGTTCACGAGGTCCGCCAGGCGCTGCTGGCAGCGGGTGTTCCGGCCTCCCGCCTGCTCGAGACGCCCGACGTGCCCTCGGCGTGGGCGGTGGCGAGGCTCGCCGGCGAGCTGCCGCCCTTCGACGTGCAGGCTCTCTCCGCGCTCGAGCCGCACTACGTCCGTGCCTCGGAGGCCGAGCGCAATCCGAAATTTCCACCGCTGCCCGGCCCGGCACCGGCGGCACGCATCCGCGGCGAGGAGGGCTGAGGGGATGGAGCGGAGCTGGGAGATCGCCGTGGTGGGCGCCACGGGCGTGGTGGGGCGCGAGCTGGTGGGAGTCCTGGCCCAGTCTGGACATCCGGCCGACCGGGTGCGGCTGCTGGCCTCGGAGCGTTCCGCGGGCGAGGAGCTTCCGTTCGGCGACGAGACGCTCGAGGTGGAGGTCGCCCGCGCCGACACCCTCCGCGGCGCGCGGCTGGTCTTCCTCGCCACCCCGGCGGACGTGTCGCGCACCCTGGCCCAGGTGGCGGAGGCGGCCGGAGCGGTGGTGGTGGACACGAGCCGGGCCTTCGTCTCGGACCTCAAGACTCCGGTGGTGTTCCCCCGGGTGCCGGGAGCAGGCCTGGGCCGAGCGCCGGGCGCACGGCGCTTCCGGGTGCCCGGGCCGGTGAGTCAGGCGCTCCTCGGCTGCCTCGAGCCGCTCCGCGCCGCGGCCGGTCTCCGCGAGGTGCACTGCTCGGCCTTCATCTGCGCCTCCGCGGCGGGGAGGGACGGTGTCGCCGAGCTGGAAGGGCAGACCGCAGCGCTCCTCGCGGGCCGCGAGCTCGAGCCGACACACTTCCCGCACCGGCTGGGCTTCAACCTCGTGCCCCAGGTGGGGCCCTTCAGCGAGGGGAGCGGGTCGACGCTGGAGGAGCTGTCGTGGCGCGCCGAGACAGGACTGCTCTGGGGGCGCGCAGCCCCGGTGCTCGACGGCACGGCGGTGTGGGTGCCGACGTTCTACGGAGACCTGGTCGTGATGCACGTCCGCCTGGGACGGGCGATGACGCCGGCGGAGGCACGGCAGCTGCTCCAGGCCGCGCCGGGGCTCAAGGTGCTCGACGCCCCGGCCGAGCGGGTCTACCCGATGCCGATGCTCGTGACCGCGGACGACGCCATCCACGTCGGGCGGATCCGCTCCTTCGCTGGCAGCACCGACGCGCTGGAGCTGGTCGCGGCCGTCGACAACGCCGGCGCCACCGCCCGGCTCTGCCTCGAGGTGGCCGCGCTGGTGACCGGGTCGGCTGTGACAAATTGACAGGTGGGGCCACGGAGGCCTGTCGCGTTGACGTTCCGGTGCTCGCCCCCACCCCCTGGTTGCGGGGCGCGACAGCTGGCCCCGCCCTTGCTATCCCTCGGGCGGATGCCCACACGACTTCGCGCGGGGCTGGTGCTCCTCGTGCTCGCGAGCCCGGCCGTGGCCCAGACGGTGTCCCTGGCGTTCTCCGGGACCACCGCCACCACCCAGTCCGTCAACCAGGGGGACTGCAACGGCAACACTGCGTACCGTGTGACGTGGACCGCGAGCAACCTGGTTTCGGGCAACGTCTGCAATAACTTGCAGATCTTCGTCACCAACTCGACCAGCTGCCCCGAGACGCCGGCCACGTCCACCACGGACGGCGGGACCGGAGACATCATCATCGGGACGGTGGGGATCAGCGATCTCGCGACCGGTACCGGGACCCTGGACAGCCAGCGCTTCCGGGACATGCCGGGGCTCGGAGGCAACTGCCCCGATGGGGTCGACGTCACAAACGCGGTCTGCGCCTCCGTGAACTACCGGGCGACGGGTGCGACGAGCTGCAGCCCGCTGGGCAGCGCCACCAGCATCTCGCTGAACTACGACGCGAAGCCGCCGCAGCCACCGGGCATGAACCTGCTGCCGCAGGACTCGAAGATCGTCGTCCAGCTCGATCCCAATGGAGAATCGAACCTGTCGGTCTACCGGGTCGAGTATCACCCGGAGCTCTCGGGCGATGCCGGCATCCTCTGGCTCTCCGTCCCCGATCTGTTGGCGACGAAGACCAGCCAGACGATCTCCGGCCTCACCAACGGCCAGACGTACCTCGTGCGAGCCCGGTCGGTGGACCAGGTTAACAACATCTCGGCGTACACGGCCGAGCAGCCCGCGACGCCCGAGGCCTCCAACGGGTTCTGGGGCGAGTACAAGGCCGCCGGCGGGCACGAGCTCGGTGGCTGCAACGCCGCAGGTGCGACGGTGCCCTCGCTGGTGGGCGCGCTGGCGGTGATCGCCGCTCTGCTCCGGAGGCGCCGATGAGAGTCGCGGCGCTCCTGGTCCTGCTGGCGGCCTGGGAGGCGTCCGCCCAGACGGTGGTGCAGATCAAGCAGGAACCTCCCGCCGAGCCCCAGGTGGGAGTCCTGTTCGAGCTGAAGATGGGGACGCTGATCCCCCGTGTCGGCGACGAGCAGGGCCTCAGCTCGAACCCCTACCAGACCATCTTCGGCAACAAGAGCATGCTGTACGGCGGCGGCGAGGTCGACTTCATCGCCTGGCACGGCTACGGCGCGGTGACCGTCGGCTTCGCTGCCGGCTACGCCGAGAAGTACGCCCCGGCGCTGCTGGTCACCAACGACCAGACGAACGGGCAGCCGTCCACCGAGAAGACCGCGCTGATCATCTTCCCGCTCCGGCTCCCGGTGGCATACCGCTTCGACGTCACCTGGTCCCGGTGGCGGATCCCCCTCGTGCCCTACTTCAAGGTCGCGCTGCTGGCGACGCCCTGGCGGGTGACCAAGGGCGGCACCACCGAGGTGGTGAACGGCCAGACCGGTTCCGGTCTCAAGTGGGGGTATGGCTTCACCGGGGGCGTGGCCTTCGTGCTCGACGTGCTCTCCGCGCAGATGGCCAAGGACATGACGACGAACACGGGCATCCGCCACACCTACATCTTCGCCGAGTACAATCTGGATCAACTGACGGACTTCGGGAAGAACAACCTGAACCTCTCGGCCCGCTGGTTCACCTTCGGGCTCGGCTTCGAGTTCTAGCGTGGCGCTCACCGTCCTCTACTTCGCCGCGGCCCGGGAACGCGCCGGAACGGCGCAGGAGACGGTGGACTGGACCGGCGGGCCGGTGCGGCAGCTGCTCGAGCAGCTCGCTGTCCGCCACCCGGAGCTGCGGCCGCTGCTCCCCCATCTCCGGGTGGCGGTGAACCAGGAGTTCCAGTCGCTGGACGCGCCGGTCCCGGACCGGGCCGAGGTGGCGCTGGTGCCTCCGGTGGCGGGCGGGTCGGACTGCTTCCGGCTGTCGGATGAGCCCCTGGTGCTGGAGGAGGTGGTGCGCGCCGTCGGCGGACCCGAGCGCGGAGGGCTGGTCACCTTCACCGGCACGGTGCGCTCCGAGACCCGGGGCCGCCGGGTCCGAGCGCTGAGCTACGAGGCCTACCCGGGGATGGCCGAGCGCGCGATGGCGGCGATCGGCCGGGAGATCGAGTCGCGCTGGCCGGGCAGCCGTGCGGCCATCGTGCACCGGGTGGGAACGCTCGTCCCCGGCGACGCGGCGGTGGTGATCGCGGTGTCCGCCCCGCATCGTGCGGCGGCCTTCGAGGGCTGCCGCCATGCCATCGAGCGGCTCAAGGCCGACGTCCCCATCTGGAAGAAGGAGCGGTTCGAGGACGGCGAAGAGTGGGTCGGCCTGGGGCCCTAGTTCCCCGTCATTTCTTGTCCGGGGTCGGCGCTGTTGCCGGAGCTGGCGCGGGCGCGGCTGCCGGTGCGGCGGGCTTTGCGGCAGGAGCGGGGTCGGCCGCGGCGGGGGCTGGGGCAGCCGCCGGAGCGGCGGCCGCGGCGGCTGCGCGCGCGTGTGTAGACAGCGCCTTGCACCCCTCACTCAGCTCGGCCTGGTGCTCCTCGAGGCACCTGGCGAGCATCCCCCTCGTGTGGGGCACCGAGGCGCAGAGCTTCTGGATGTCCTCCTTGCACTCGCCGCCTCCGGACGCCCGGAGCTCCGTGAGACGCGCGCGGCAGCTGTTGGACAGCTCACCCTCGTGCTCGTAGAGACAGCGGTAGAGGCGGCCGCCCCCTGGCTGGACCCCGGCGCAGAACGCCTCGACGTCCGCCTTGCAGGGCGAGTCGGTCTTCACGGCGATGACCGGAGGTGGGGCGGCTGGAGCTCCGGCGGGTGCGGCTGCGGGTGCCGGTGCGGCCGCGGCAGGAGCGGCCGTCGGCGCGGCGGCGCCGGCCGGGGCAGGCGCGGGCTTGGCCGGGGCAGCGGGTGGTGGCGCCTGTGCCAGCGCCAGCGCGGCGCTGAGCCCCACCGCCACGAGAACCGCAGATTCAAGCTTCATGGGCTTCTTCCCCTCCGTCGTGCCGGGACCTGCACGTTGATCCAACAGTCAATCGCGGGGCCATCGGACCAAGGTCCAATGGAGCGGGGGAGCCGCGTGGGTGGGAATGACCCCTCCGATGCGCCAGAAGCCCCCCGGGCAGCTCGTCCGAGGCGTGCTGACCCCGCTCGACCGGGCTTCCGAGGTGCTGTTCGGCGTGATCATGGCCCTGACCGTCACCGGGGCGCTGGAAGTCGCGCAGCCGACGGAGAGCGAGACGCGGGCGCTCTTCGTCAGCACCCTGGCGTGCAACATCGCCTGGGGGCTGGTGGACGCGGTCATGTACGTCCTCAACGGGGTGCTCGCCCGAGGACGCCGCGCTCTGGTTGCCCGGGGCCTCCGGGAGGGGGTCGACGTGGCCTCCGTCCCGGACCTCCTTGCCGAAGTCCTCCCGGAGCCGTTCGTGGAGACGCTGAACGCCGCCGAGCTGGAGGCGCTGCGGAGGAAGGTCGTTGCCCACCCGGAGCTCCCCGAGCCGCCGCGGGTGCACGGCGAAGACCTGCTCGGCGGAGCCGGCGTGTTCCTGCTGGTCGTGGCCGCCACCTTCCCGGTGTCGCTTCCCTTCCTGCTGTTCCGCGACCTGGCGGTGGCGAAGGCCGTCTCGCGGGGGCTGGCGCTCCTGCTCCTCTTCCTCAGCGGCTACGCGGTGGGCAGGTACTCGGGGCTCGGGCCCCTGCGCATGGGCCTGGTGGTGCTCGGCATCGGAGTGGTCCTCGTCGTCCTGGTGATGGCGCTCGGCGGATGAGCCCGCGCAGCACCGCCACCTGGCTGCTCGCGCCCACCTTGCTCGTCTGCAGCGCATCCTGGGCACAGAGCGAGGTCCCCGAGAACGAGGAGAGGCCCTGGAGCCTCGGCGCCTCGCTCTCCTGGTACTTCGTCCGGGACCAGAAGAACTTCGGGGTGGTCACCGCCACCGCGAATCACGGACCGGTGCATCTGGAAGCCCGTTACAACTACGAGGCGCTGAAGACCGCCTCGACCTTCGTCGGCTGGAACTTCGAGTTCGGAGAGACGGTCAAGCTCGAGCTCACCCCCATCGTGGGCTGCATGTTCGGCGACGTGGGCGGGCCGATCCTCGGACTGGAGCTCGCGGTCGGCTGGGGCCCGCTCTCGTTCAGCTCGCAACTGGAATCGGTGTGGGACGTCCAGGAGGGCACCGGGGGCTTCGTCTACGTCTGGTCCGAGCTCGACGTCCGACCATGGGAGTGGCTCCGCGCGGGAATGGTCGTCCAGCGCACGCGTGTCTTCCACACTGCCCGCGAGGTGGTGCTCGGCCCCCTGCTCGGGGTGAACTTCTGGAAGCTCGACCTCACCGCGTACTGGTTCCAGCCGGGAGGCATCGACCAGTTCTTCGTGGCGGCGATCGGGGTGAGCTTCTGAAAGAACCCAGCCCTACGCCAGTCGCGCCGAGGTTGCCGGCACCGAGGCGGCCGATGCCGGTTGCGCCGAGTCCGGCAGGTAGTGGTCCCGCACCACGTAGCGCCGGGCGATGAGCGCGAAGCCCAGGGCGGCCAGGTAGGTGAGGCCGGACCAGAAGAGGAACTCGGCCGTGCCGTGGACCAGGCCCAGCTTCTTCACCAGCACCACCACGAAGTTCCCCACGAAGGTGGTGAGCAGCCAGAGGCTCATGATGGTCCCCTTCATCCGGACCGGCGCCTGGGTGTACGCGAACTCGAGCCCGGTGGTGGACACCAGGACCTCGGAGAGGGTGAGCACCAGGTACGGCCCCACCTGCCAGAGCACCGAGGGACGGCTCCCGCTCTCCAGCGCCCGCTGGATGAGCGCCACCCCGACGAAGGAGGTCGCGGTGAGCACCAGCCCGGTGCCCATCCGCCACAGCGGGGTGAAGCGGATGCCGCGGCGCTCGAGCCAGGGGTAGAGCGCGTAGGTGGTCAGGGGGATGAGGATGAGGATCAGCAGCGGGTTCACCGCCTGGAGCTGGCTGGGGGCGAGCGTCAGCGACCCCACCTGGAGGTCCAGGTTCCGCGCCTGCAGCACCCACAGCGAGGCCTTCTGGTCGAAGCAGGCCCAGAAGAAGGGGATCATCGCGAAGATGCTCGCCACCCCCAGCACGGCCCGCGCCCCGTCCACGGCCTCCTCGGGATGCGCGGCCCGGGCCCGTGCCCAGAAGCCGCCAGGCGCCTTCCCGAAGAGCCCGGAGAGCAGGACGAAGAGGAACGCGTGCCGGTCCGGCTCGCGGGGCGGCACCCGCACGTAGAGCTTGCGGCCCGCCCAGAACACCAGCGTGGCGATGGCCATCAGCACCCCGGGGATGCCGAAGGCGACGCGCGGACCGAAGTGCTCCAGCACCTTGGGGATGGTGGCCGAGGCGAAGAAGCTGCCGAGGTTGATCGACCAGTAGAACCAGCCGAACACCTTGGGCACGAGTGAACGGTTGGCGACGGTGAACTGGTCGCCGACGAAGGACGCGACGCACGGTTTGATGCCACCCGAGCCGAGGGCGATGAGGAAGAGCCCGGTATAGAAGCCGCGCTCGCTGTCCTCGAAGAAGGCCAGGCACGCGTGCCCGGCCACGTACACCAGGCTGAGCCAGAGCACCGTGCGGTACTTCCCCCACCACCAGTCGGCGAGCACTCCCCCGAGCAAGGGGAAGAGGAACACCCCCATCACGAAGGTGTGGAACACCGCCTGCGCCTGATCGGACCGGTTCCCGGTGTGGCGGGTCAGGAGGTAGTCGACGAGGAACACCGTGAGGACGTTCCGCATCCCGTAGAAGCTGAAGCGCTCGGCGGCCTCGTTTCCGATGATGTACCGGATCTGCGGCGGAAAGCGGGGTGCGGCGTCGGTCACGACGGGGTCCTCCGTTCCGCGTGCGGCGGCCAGCCCCTGGCATGGCACGGTCGAATCGAGCACACAACGGTGCCCTGGCCCCGTGGGCGTTCAGCGCCCGAGCGTCATCGACAGCACCTGGCGGACCTCGCCGTAGGTGAGCCATGCCACCGCCGTCACCCCGGCCAGCAGGCTCACCGTCTGCAGCAGGGTCTGGACCCGTCCGTCGACGGGGCGCCCCATCGCAGCCTCCCAGAGGGTGAGCAGAATCCGACCCCCATCGAGCGCAGGGAGCGGCAGGAGGAAGAAGAGGCCCAGCGCGAGCGAGAGCGCGGCCAGGCTGCGGATCAGCGCGTCGGCGCTGGTGCCCGCGGCCTCGGCGGCCCTCCACACCAGCGCGCCCGCGGTGTGGTTCCGTGCCGACCCGCCCCACGGCTGGGCGAGCAGCTCGCCGGCCTCGCGTAGAATCCGCTGCGCGACCACGCCGGTGTGCAGCACCGCCCGCCACAGGGCCTGACCGGGCGGGAGGCGCTCGAACGCGTAGAGCTGCCGGAGGCCGATGCGGGCCCGTCCATCCGCATCGAGCTCGGGCTGGACCTCCAGGGTGAGCGTCCCGAGGCCGCGGGCGACGGTGACCGCTGCGGGTGCCCCCGCGGCATGAGTCAGGGCGTCGACCAGCTCGGCCCACCCCTGGACCGGCTCCTCGTCCACCGAGACGATGCGATCGCCCGGGCGGAAGCCGGCGCGTGCGGCCAGCGAGCCCGGCTCCACTGCACCCACGACCGTGCCCACCGGCTGGTGGGTTCCGGTGCCGAAGAGGCCGGCGAGGAGGAGCACCGCCAGGGCCCAGCTCCCCAGCGGCCCGGCGGCGAAGATGGCCATCCGGCGCCCGGCGCGAGAGCGCGGCGAACGGGACCCCGGATGCACGCGCCGCGTCGTGAGGGTTCTCTCCCTCGAGTCTGAGCCACCCCCCGAAGGGAATCGCCCCCAGGGTCCACCGCTGACCGAGGGCGCGGAAGCCGAACAGCGGGGGGCCGATCCCGAAGGAGAAGACGACCGCCCGGGTCCCGAAGACGCGCGCCGCGAGGAGGTGCGCCAGCTCGTGGGCCGTCAGCAGCACGCCCAGGGCGAGCAGCGCGAGGAGGGCGCGCATGGGTCGGGGGAAGCGTACCAGCGAGGCCGGCCGGGCGGGACAGCCGATTGAAGCCCCGCCCCTTCGTCTCTAGACTTGCCAGCCCACTCGGATGAACGCACGGATGGCACTCACGGTTCTCGCCGCTTCCGTCATCGGCTGTGGTGGACGGACACACGACCAGGAGGAAGGGTGCTATGCCCTGACTCCCGTGCGGCCCTCAGGAATCATCCGCGACGAGTGCCAGCTACTCGCCGACGCCGCTGCCAACCTCGGAGCGCGGCTGACCCTGTCGGGGAACGTGGTGGAGCTCGACTTCCGCTTCTCCACCCCGAGCCAGGGCGAGCTGCTCGACGTCTCGATGGCCGGCCAGTTCGCCTACGGCGAGGAGGCGTTCAGCGCCGACGGAACGGCGGCGAACATCCTGCTGCCCATCGCGGGCCAGTCCTGCCAGCTCCAGCTGGTGGACGTGCACCTGGACGCCACCACCGACACCTTCGATCCGTCCCGCTTCACGGGTGTCATCCGCATCACCACCTCGACTCCCAGACCCGAGACGTGCATCTGTCAGGCCTGGTTCGAGTACCAGGCCAATCTGAGCAATACCGCAAGCGTCTGTCCCTGAACGAGAAAGAGGAGCGTCAGCATGGCCGACTCAGCCTCCCCGGAGATCACCTCGGTCCTCACCGAGGGCCGCGTCTTCCCGCCCCCACCCGAGTTCTCGAAGCGGGCGCACATCAAGTCGATGGAGCAGTACCGCGAGCTGGCCGCGCAGGCCGAGCGCGATCCGGAGGGGTACTGGGGTGCGCGCGGCAAGGAGGAGATCTTCTGGAAGACGCCGTTCCAGAAGGTCCTGGAGTGGAAGCCGCCGTTCGCCAAGTGGTTCGTCGGCGGGACCACCAACCTCTCGTACAACTGCCTCGACCGGCACCTCGCCACCCACGGTGACAAGACGGCGCTGATCTTCGAGGGCGAGCCCGGCGACCAGCGGCGCATCAGCTACCGGGAGATGCATGCCGAGGTCTGCAAGCTGGCGAACGGGCTCAAGTCGCTCGGCGTCAAGAAGGGGGACCGGGTCGGCATCTACCTGCCGATGATCCCCGAGGTCGCCATCGCCATGCTGGCCTGCGCACGGATCGGCGCGGTGCACTCGGTGGTGTTCGGCGGATTCTCGTCCGAGGCACTCCGGGAACGGATGAACGACGCCGGGGCGAAGCTGGTGATCACCTCGGACGGCGGATGGCGGAAGGGCGCGGCGGTGCCGCTGAAGGGCAACGTCGACGAGGCGCTCCCGGAGATGCCCACCGTGGAGAAGGTCATCGTGGCCCAGCGCACCGCGAAGACGGCGCCGGCGAAGGGGCCCAAGGACATCCTCTGGAACGAGCTGGTGTCAGGTCAGTCCGCGACCTGCGAGCCCGAATGGGTGGACGCCGAGCACCCGCTGTTCATTCTCTACACCTCGGGGTCGACCGGGAAGCCGAAGGGCGTGCTCCACACCACCGGCGGCTACGCGGTGTACGTCTCGCTGAGCACCCGCTGGGTGTTCGACCTGAAGGACTCGGACACCTACTGGTGCACCGCGGACGTGGGCTGGGTCACCGGGCACAGCTACGTGGTCTACGGCCCGTTGATGAACCACGCGACGGCCTTCATGTACGAGGGCGCCCCCACCACGCCAGGACCGGATCGGTTCTGGGACATGATCGAGCGGAACAAGATCACCATCCTCTACACCGCGCCGACGGCGATCCGCGCCTTCATGCGGCTCGGGGACGAGCATCCGAAGAAGCACGACATGTCGAGCCTGCGGCTGCTGGGCACGGTGGGTGAGCCGATCAACCCCGAGGCCTGGATCTGGTACCGCGAGGTCATCGGGGGAGAGCGCTGCCCCATCGTCGACACCTGGTGGCAAACCGAGACCGGCGGGATCATGGTGACCCCGCTCCCCGGTGCCACGCCGACCAAGCCCGGGAGCGCAACCCTGCCGCTGCCGGGGATCGATGCCAAGGTCCTCGACAAGGACGGCAAGCCGGTGCCGCTCGGCTCGGGCGGGAAGCTGTTCATCACCCGGCCGTGGCCCGCGATGCTGCGCACCCTGTATGGAGACCCCGACCGGTACGCGAAGACGTACTTCAGCGAGATCCCGGGCATCTACTTCACCGGTGACGGCGCGCGAATCGACAAGGACGGCTATCTCTGGGTGATGGGCCGGGTCGACGACGTGGTGAACGTCGCCGGTCACCGCCTGGGCACCGCCGAGGTGGAGAGCGCGCTGGTGTCGGAAGGCCGGGTGGCCGAGGCGGCGGTGGTGGGCCGGCCGGACGAGCTCAAGGGCACGTCGCTGGTCGCGTTCGTGACCCTGAAGAAGGGCATCGAGCCGACGGCGGCGATCAAGCAGGCGCTGTCGGCCCACGTGGCGAAGGAGATCGGGGCCATCGCCCGTCCGGACGAGATCCGCTTCGCCGAGGGTCTCCCCAAGACCCGATCGGGGAAGATCATGCGCCGGCTGCTGCGGGACGTCGCCGCCGGTCGGCAGTCGACCGGCGACACCACCACGCTCGAGGACCTCAACGTCCTCGCGGCGCTGAGAAAGGACGAGGAGTAGAGCGGGGCGGGGCGGCCGCCCTCAGGGCCGTTCCTCGGCCTCGCAGTCCTTCGCCACCCGGAACCCGTCGAGGAACCGGTCCACGTCCGGGGCCCTTCCACGCCACATGGCCATCAACGTGTACACGCACTGGCCGGCGGCGACGACCTGGATCCGGATCTCCAGCCCCTGCGCATGGAAGGCACAGCTCTGGGCCGTTCGACCGTCGCCACGCGTTCCCCGGGCGTCGGCGGCGACCTCGTACCCCCGCGCGCGTGCGAACTCGCCGCAGAAGCCGTCCAGGACTCCCATCGGCTCGAGCCGCCGCCCGGGAGCGGGACGCCGACGCTGCACCAGGAAGCCCTGGTCCTCGTTGCCCCGGGACTCGATCGAGAGCAGCCGCTGGTTCCCCTCGGTGCGCTCGGCCTCGACACGGAGCGGAGGCGGCAGCTCGGCGCTGAACGTCCCGTCCGGCGCCTCGTACCGCGGCCAGCTCGGCTTGCAGCCGGCGAGGGTCGCCAGCAGCCCCAGCGCCAGCACCGGGAGCCGATGCTCAGCCATGGCGGTCGAGGTGCACCACTGCCGCCTCCAGCAGCGCGGCGATGCCCCGCTTCGAGGTGTGGACCAGCTTCCGCCGGAGCGGGGGCGGCGCGCCGGTGTAGAGGGTGCTGACCCGGTGGTCGAGCTCCGAGCCGCCCCAGAGCAGAACGAGATCCGCCCACTCGAGGTCCAGCCGGGCCTGGGAGAGCGTGCGCCGCTCGGTACCGTCGACCAGCCGGAGCTCGAGCCGGCCGGAGAGCGCATCGCGCAGCTCCTCGCGCACCGAGGGTGAGCCGCCGACGACGGTCAGCCGGCCGATGCCGGCGCGCTGACATGCCGACACCAGCGCTTCCTCGGCCCGGCGGTTGTCGGAGCCGGCGCAGGACGCGCAGGCGGCCCGGTGGGCGGTGCGCACCGCCGTCCGTCCCGAGCGCGCCGCGGCGTCGACACAGGCCGGCGTCGCGCAGTGCTTGAACAGCCGTTCCTCGAGCGCCGCCCGGGCCCGCTCCTCCTTCGCCGCGCTCATCCGCGCCTTGCCGGCGCGGGTCAGGCCCACCCGCTCCAGCACCTCGCGGGCGCGCGTCCGGGCATCGGGCAGATCGAAACCCTCGGCCGACAGCCAGGCGTCGATGTCGACGTCCTGGCTCACCGGCCCGACGGTTCCGGAGGAACCGGCGGAGGCTCGAAGAGCAGCTCCTGGATGGGCTCGAGCCCGAGCGCCTGGCGTACCGGGGCGAAGCTCCGGCGGTGGACGGGGCAGGCGCCGAGCGCGCGCAGCGCGGCCTCGTGCTGCGGCGTGGGGTAGCCCTTGTGCGTCGCAAAGCCGTAGCCCGGATACCGCGCGTCGAGATCCGCCATGTGCGCGTCGCGCGTCGTCTTGGCGATGATCGAGGCTGCGGCGATGGTCAAGGAGAGCGCGTCGCCATGGATGATCCCCTTCTGCGGAACGGGGCACTCGGGGATCCGGCGGGCGTCCACCAGGACGAAGCTCGGCGACGGAGACAGCGCGAGCAGCGCGCGGCGGAGCGCGAGGAGCCCGGCGTGGTAGATGTTGAGCCGGTCGATCTCCTCGACCTCCGCGACCCCCACCGCCCAGGCCACCGCGTCCCGCTTCAGCTCGCCTGCCATGCGCTCGCGGGTCTCGGCGTCGAGCACCTTGCTGTCGTCGATGCCGCGCAGCTTGTAGCTCCGGGGCAGGATGACCGCCGCCGCCACCACCGGCCCGGCCAGGGGCGCCATCCCGGCCTCGTCGACGCCGGCCACGTGCAGGTGCCCCTCCTCCCACAGCTCGACCTCGAAGCGGAGCAGGTTGCGGAGCCGCTGGCCCTCCGAGCGGTTCTTCTCCCGTCGGCCGCGGATGGCACGCGCCAGCTCCCGGGCCGCGCGCCGCTCGTCGTGCTCCAGGGCCTCGAGGAGCCCTTCGGGCACCGGCCGGCCCCGGATGAGGAACCGCTCCCGGAGCTGGCCGATGGACTGGGCGAGGAACCGCTCGAGATCGGACATCGTGACGGGGGAGAACGCTACACGCGTGGACCGACAGCCTGGAAGTGTCTCGGGGTGCCGGTGGACCGACCTGGCCGACAGGAGGGAGGCGCCTTCAGGCGGGCCCGTCGAGCGGCGCCCCGGCCCAGCGCTCGAACGCGGCGCGCTGCGCATCGCTGGGGGACTCGACCGGAGCGAGCCAGCCTGCGTCCTCGGGACGACGCTCGAGGGTCACCGGCACCTCGAGCAGGAGCTCGCGCCGGAACACCGAGACCCGGAGCACGTCGCCCGGGATCCGATCGTCGGCCCGCGACACCAGCGCCGCAGCATCGCCCTTCATCCCATCGATGGCGATGACCTCGTCGTCCGGGTAGAGCCCGGCCGCCTGCGCCGGAGACCCGTCGAGGACGCTACCGATGGCGTTGCCACGGGCGACGATGCCGGTCCAGCCGCGGGGGCGGGTGTCGCCCTCCTTGAGGCGCGGGGGCGTCCCGCCCTTGTCGCCCACCGACTCGCGGATGCGGGTGCGGAGGCGCAGGCCCACGTGCTCCAGCATCGAGGTGTCCAGCTCGTCGGTGCTGCGGAGCACACGATCGAAGAAGGGCTTGAGATCCAAGCCCGCCACCTCGGAGGCCGCGGCCTCGACGCCGTCCTCCGGAACGCCCTTCCCGTCCCCGTACCGGCTCCAGAGCAGCCGCAGCACGTCGTCCAGGCTTCGCGCGTCCCGGGTGCGGCGCCGGATCTCGAGGTCCAGGCACAGCGCCGCCAGCTCGCCCTTCAGGTAGTACGAGACCGCGCTGTTGGGCGTGTGCTCGTCCTGCCGGTAGTACTTCACCCAGGCGGTGAGCGAGGCCTCCTCGAGCGTCTGCACCCGGCGCCCCGGCGTCGCGGCGAGTGCGGAGAACGCCTCGCCCAGACGGACCAGGTACCGCGCCGGGCTCATCCGGCCCGCGCGGCGCACCAGGAGATTGTCGTAGTACGAGGTGATGCCCTCGAAGGCCCAGAGCAGCCGGGTGTAATTCTCGCCGGCGTAGTCGAAGGGGACGAAGGCCCGGGGCTTCAGCCGCTTCACGTTCCAGAGGTGGAAGTACTCGTGCGAGGCGAGGGTGAGGAAGTCCTCCCAGCCCTTGGGGGTGGAGATCTGCGCCCGGGGGTAGATGAGCGCGGTCGAGGCCGCGTGCTCCAGGCCACCGCGCCCCTTGTCCACCAGGTACAGCAGGAAGAGGTACCGCGGCATCGGGAGCCCGCCCCAGAGCGCGGCCTCGGCATCGCACACCGCGGCGAGATCGGCGGCGAGCTTGCTCGCGTCCACCGTGCCTCCCCAGACCACCACCTCGTGCGGCACGCCCCCCGCCTCGAAGCGGATGGGTCGGTGGGGGCCGACCTCCACCGGGCTGTCCACCAGGACGTCGTAGCTCGGCGCCTGCCACCCCCCGTCGGTGCGCTCCAGGGCGGTGAAGACGCTCCAGCCCGGCGGCGCGTCGACCGCGAGGTGGTGCGGCTTGTCGCGAAGCGCCTCGGCGTACAGGAACAGCGTGGCGCCGTTGAAGAAGCCGTGTGTCCCGTCGAGATGGCTGGTCCGCACGGTGAGCTCGTTGGCGTACACGCAGTAGCGAACCCGCACCGGCCGGCCATGGGACCGCATCCTCCACGTTCGCTTGTCCACCCGCTCCACCGGCACGCGATCTCCGCGCTCGTCGGAGGCGGAGAGCTCCTGGACGTGCCGCGCGAACTCCCGGACGAGGTAGCTGCCCGGGGTCCAGACCGGCAAGAGGAGATCGAGCACGTCGGTGGCGGGGAACTGGGCCTCGACCTCGAACAGGTGCGAGTGGGGCCGACTCATCGAGACGCGGTAGCGAACCGCTTCGGGCATGCGCCTCCCTCTAGCAGAAACTAGCGGACCCACACCGCCGGCCGGGCCCTGCCGCCGACGGGGATGGTGGGCCACCGCGGGTCCAGGGTGACGACCTCCAGAGTGCCGTCGGGATGCACCAGCACCGTGTCCTCGGACTTGGCGCCGGGGAGCGACGGGTTCCAGGCGACCGCGCCCCCCGCGGGGACGGTGGAGCCGTCCGACGGTGTGGCCACGCGCTCGCGGGCCAGGTAGCCGGTGGGACCGCCCTGGTGGTGCTCTCGCCAGGCCTCGGGCCGGCCCACCCGCGCATACGCCGCCCGGATGTGCTCCAGCACCGTGCCCAGGGTCGCGCCCGGACGGCTCGCATCGAGTGCCGCGGCCTCGACCTCCAGGACGGCGGCATCGGCGGTCAGGTCCTCGGCCGTCGGTGCGCCGAACGCGACCAGTCGCGTACAGCAGGCATAGAGCCCGGCGCGCCGGGCGCAGACGACCGCCATGGCCCGGCGCCCGAGCACCCGGTCCGAGGCGGTGGGATGCCGCCACCGCCACAGCCGCCCGGCATCTCCGACCAGGACCAGCGCCGGGTCCATCCCCTGATCGACCAGGCCGGCATGGATGGACGCCGAGAGCCGATGCCCGGTCCAGGTCGGCTCGGCAACCGCGAGCGCGTCGGTGAGCACTGCCGCAGCCTCGGTCCCGAGCGCCCGGAGGCGGTCCTGCTCCTCGGGCAGGAGCGCCCACCGGCTCCGCACGAAGTCCTCGGGGAGCGGTCGCTCCTCCGGCGCTGGGCGGTCCGAGGCGATGGGCCCCTCGCCGGCGCGCTCCCGCACCAGGCGCTCGCGGGCCTCCGGGCGCTCCCACGGATGGGCCACCACCGACCACGCCCCGGACACCTCCTCGGCGGCAATCCGCTCGGCCTCGATGGCGTCGGTCAGGACGAACGCCCCCCCGGCAGTGACCAGCAGCTCGGCGACCCCGGTCTCGGCGGCGAGCAGGACCCGGTTCGAGCCGCCGCACGTGGCCCAGGCGAACCAGTCGACGCCGCGCAGCCGGAGGGCTCCGAAGCCTCCGTTCCGGAGCACGGTCCGCATCCGCCCCAGCTTCGCCTCGAGCTCACCCATCGTCCCCGGGGGAGCGTCACATCTCCGGTGGGCCGGCGTCGAGCCGGCGCTGCGCCGGGGGTGCCCGCCGGCCGACACCCCGCGCCGGTCCGGCTCAGCGCGCTCGGAGGAGTATCGCCCCGAAGAAGCCGTCGGTGCCGTGGAGACCCGGGGAGAGTCGGAGGAAGTCGCCGGAGCTGACCCTGGCCCCGAGCTCCGGGCCGAGACGGTCCGCGGGCGGTACGGTGCGGAACTGGGGGTGGCGCTCGAGGAACCACCCCACCACCGCCTCGTTCTCTTCCTCGAGGAGGCTGCACGTGCCGTAGACCAGGCGGCCCCCGGGGCGGACCAGCGGGGCGAACTGGGCCAGCAGCAGATGCTGTCGCTCCACGTGCTGGGCGAGCATCTCCTCGGTGAGGCGGTAGCGCGCGTCGGGCTTGCGGCGGAAGGTCCCGGTGCCGCTGCATGGAGCATCGACCAGCACCCGGTCCGCCCGGTCGGTGAGGTCGGCGAGCGCCGTTGCGACCTCGGGACCGCTGGCAGGGAGCGTCCGGATGCGGGCGTTGTGCACCCCGGCGCGGCGGGCACGCCGCTTCAGCTCCTCCAGCCGGCGGGCATCGACGTCCAGGGCGAAGAGCTCGCCGCGGTTGCGCATCTGTGCCGCGAGCTGGAGCGTCTTCCCACCGGCGCCCGCGCACGCGTCCACCACCCGGGTGGGCGGCGCGTCGACCAGGAGCCCCAGGAGCTGGCTGCCTTCGTCCTGCAGCTCGAACAGCCCCTCGCGGAAGCTGGGGAGGGCGAAGGCGTTCAACCGGGTCTCGAGGAACAGGCCGAGCGGCGAGAGCGGGGTCTCCCGCGCCTCGACACCCTCGGTGCGGAGCCTTTCCTGGAGCTCCTCGCGGGTGGTCTTCAGCAGATTGACCCGGGCGGTGAGCGGGGCGCGCTCGTTCATCGCCGCCGCCTCGGCCTCGGCGCGCTCACCGAACTGACGGAGAAGTCTCACGGCGAGAAAGTCCGGGAGCGAGGCGTCCAGGGCGAAGCGCTCGGGGCGGGGAAGGGCCTGGAGCGCGGCGGCAGCCGCGGGCAGGGCCTCGAGCAGCCTCGACTCGTCGGGACGGAGCCCGCTGGTCCGGGCCACGCGCTCGGCGGACTCGCCGTGGAGCACGCGCGAGGTGGTCAGCCGGAGCAGGTCCTGCTCGGTGGTGGAGCGGCGGGCGAGCTGCGCCCCCGTCCGATCGAGCAGCGCGTCGACCGTCCGCTGGCGACGGAGCAGGGCGTAGACCCGCTCGGCGACCGCCCGGCGCTCGTTCGAGTAGAGATGGCGCTTCACCCGGAGGACGTGGTCGAGCGCGCGATCGGCGAGCCAACCCTCGTGGCGGACGGCGCCGTACGCCTCCAGCCCGGCCTGGGTGACGAGATCCTCGCGGAGCGGTCGGTCGGGAAGCTCGCCCCGGCCGGCCGACCCGGCGGCGTCGCGTCCAGGCCGGCGCTGCGCCGCAAGTTTCCCGGCCCGGACCTGCCCACCGGAGGCGGGCGGGCGACGCTCGCCTCGTCGGCCGGGAGATGGGCGCGGCACGGGCGTCAGTACCTGGGCATGCGGGGGTCCACGTCCACCGCCCAGGCCTCGATGCCCCCCGCAGCGAGGCCGCGGGAATGCCCACCGAGTCGAGGAAGGCGGCAGCGTGGTAGCTGCGGACGCCCAGGTGGCAGAGGACCACCAGGGGCTGGCCGGCCACCTCGCGCAGCTCGTCGACGCGCGCCGGAAGCTCGTGGAGCGGCACGTGGAGCGAGCCGGGGATGGATGCCACGCGCAGCTCCTCCGCGTCTCGTACGTCGACGATGACCGGACGCTCGACCTCGGGGCCCTGGAGCGCCCGGGCCAGCTCGCGCGCGCTCACCTCACGCACGGGCATCGGGCACCTCGCAGCCGGGGAGCCCGTCCGACAGGGTGATGGTCGCACCCGGACGGCAGGTGGGACAGCCCGGGTCGCGCCGCAGCGACAGCTCGGAGAACCGCGTCCCCAGCGCGTCGAAGGTCAGCAGCCGGCCCACCAGGGGCGTTCCGATGCCGAGCAGCAGCTTCAGCACCTCGTTCGCCTGCACCAGCCCGATGAGCCCCGGCAGCACCCCGAGCACCCCGGCCTCGGCGCACGACGGGGCCAGCTCCGGAGGCGGCGGTGTGGGGTACAGGCAGCGGTAGCAGGGACCGACCCCCGGCAGCAAGGTCGTCGCCTGGCCCTCGAAGCGGTACACGCTGCCGTGCACCAGGGGGATTCCCTCCTGCACGCAGGCGTCGTTGAGCAGGTAGCGGGTGGGGAAGTTGTCTCCGCCGTCCACCACCACCTCGAAGTCGCGCACGATGCGCACCACGTTGGCGGCGGTGAGCCGCTCGGCGAAGGTGAGAACTCTCAGGTCGGGGTTGAGCGCGGTGAGCGCCTCCCGCGCGCTGTCGGTCTTCGGCCGGCCGGCGTCGGCGGTGCGGTGCAGGACCTGGCGCTGCAGATTGCTCACCTCGACCACGTCGGAGTCGACGATGCCCAGGGTGCCCACCCCCGCGGCGGCGAGGTACAGCGCCGCCGGGGAGCCCAGCCCACCCGCTCCGAGCACCAGCACCCGCGAGCCGAAGAGCCGTGCCTGCCCGGCCTCGCCCACCTCGGGCAAGGTGGTGTGGCGCCGGTACCGGGCCTTCTGGTCGGCGCGGAGCTGGATGGGTTTTGCCCGAGGAAAGCCGAGATCGCTCCACCGCCCGAACCCGCCCGCCAGTGAGGACACCCGGGCGTACCCGAGCTCGAGCAGGGTGCGTCCGGCGAGCAGCGAGCGAACGCCGCTGGCGCAGTACACCACCACCTCCCGCTCGCGGCTCACCATCCGCTCGATGCCGAGCTCGAGGTTCCCGCGCGGCACCAGCAGCGCGCCGGGGAGATGACCCTCGGCGGTCTCGTCCGGCTCGCGCACGTCGAGCAGGACCGGCACCTCGGAGGTCCCCAGCCGTGCGGCGACCGTCTCGGGGCTGACCTCCGGGACGACGGCGCGGGCCTGCTCGAGCAGCTGACGGAAGGTGGGCATCGGGGGTCGAGTGCGTATAACAGACCCGGCGGCAACGGCCAGGAGGCCTGGGGAGAATGACGCTCGACGGACGGGTGGTGCTGGTGACCGGGGGAGCCATCCGGCTCGGGCGGGCCATTGTCCAGGCGCTCGCCGCGGAGGGCGCCACCCTCGCCGTACACCACCACGGCTCGGGCGAGGCAGCCGAAGCGCTGGTGTCCGAGCTCCGGAGCGCGGGCCGGCGTGCGCAGGCCTTCCGGGCCGACCTCACCGACGACGCCCAGCTGGCGTCCCTGGTGCCCGAGGTGGAGCGCGCGCTGGGGCCGGTCCAGGTCCTGGTGAACAGCGCCGCGCGGTTCACGCGCGCGGCATTTCTCGACACCGACGCGGCGATGCTCGACGCCGAGTGGCGGCTCAACGCCCGGGCCCCCTTCCTGCTCACCCGCGCGGCGGCGCGGGGGATGGTGGAGCGGCGGGAAGGGGTGGTGGTCAACGTGCTCGACATCGGCGGCGCGCTGGTCCCCTGGCCCTCGTACTCCGCGTACTGCATGAGCAAGGCGGCGCTGCACATGCTGACTCAGGTACTGGCCCTCGAGCTCGCCCCCCACGTCCGGGTGAACGGGGTGGCGCCGGGCACCGTACTCCCACCCGAGTCGCTCGGGCCGGAGGAGCGCGAGCAGCTCCGTCGCCGCGTCCCCCTGCAGCGCTTCGGCACGCCCCGGGACGTCGCCGACACCGTGCGCTTCCTGGTGAACGGTCCGGATTTCATCACCGGACAGGTGGTGGCGGTGGACGGGGGCCGGGTGCGGGGGAGTCGCTGAGGCCCCGTTCTCCGGCCCGCCCGTGGAAACCCCGTCCCGGCGTGGATATACAGGAGGCATGGATACCTCCACCGCCACCCCTGCGGCCCCCGCCCCCGCCGCGACTCCGGCCTTCCCGCTGAAGCTCACCGCCCGGGCGGTCGAGCAGGTGAAGGCGGTGCAGAAGCAGCAGGGCTTCGAGGGCTACTACCTGTCGGTCCGGGTCGTCCCGGCCGGCTGCAGCGGCTTCGGCTACGACCTGAATCTGGTCAAGGACATCTCGGCGAACGACGTGGTCGGCGAGCAGGACGGCATCCGGCTGGTCACCGACGCGCTCAGCCAGCAGTACCTGGCCGGTACCGAGGTGGACTACGTGGTCGGAACCACCGCGGCGGGGTTCAAGTTCGAGAACCCCAACGCCAAGAGCACGTGCGGCTGCGGCACGTCCTTCTCCACCTAGTCTCGATCCACTCCAGCACCCGTCCGCCAAAGGCGGCGTTCAAGGGGTTGGCGTCGGAGGGGAGGATCATCTGCGTCATGACCGCGATGCTCTCTCTGGGGCTCTTGGGCTCCATGGTGGAGGGGCTCTCTACCCCAGCACGTCGCGGAGCAGATCCGGTCTGTCGGTCATGATGCCTCCGACGCCGATCGCCACCAGCGCGCGCATGGTTTCCGGCTCGTCGATGGTCCAGACGTTCACCCAGCGCCCCAGCCGCGTGGTGGCCTCGAGGAACGGCGGATCCACCAGGCGGACCTCGCCGTAGTCCAGCGGCATGTCCAGGACCTGATATCGCGGATCGTCGGGCGGCTCGGCGCCGGACTTGATGGCCAGCACCAGCTGGGTGAGCGCATCGCGGGGATAGAAGGCGCAGACCTCGGGGGCCGCCTCGACCAGGCGCTCGGCCAGGGAGTCCAGCTCGCTCCCGACGCACACCCGCTGCGTGGCCCGCTCGGCCCGGAGCAGGCCGGCGATCGCCGCCTCTGCCCCGGGCGCCTCGGCCTTGAGCTCCACGTTGAGCCGGAGCGCGGGGAAGGCGCGGAGCACCTCGCGGAAGGTGGGGATCCGCACGCCCTGTCCACGGAAGGGGTAGGTGCGTCCGGCGTCGGTGGTGAAGTGGAACCCGGCGTCGAGCCGCCGGAGCTGGGCGAGGGTGTGGTCGGCGATGCGCCCGTCGCCATCGGTGCAGCGCTGCAGGGTCGGGTCGTGGGAAACCACCAGCTCGCCGTCGCGCGTGGCATGCACGTCCAGCTCGAGCATGTCGGTGCGCCAGCGCTCCACCGCGGCGCCGAACGCGGCCAGGGTGTTCTCGGGAGCGAGCAGCGCGCCGCCGCGGTGGGCGATGTGCAGCGTGGGGCGGAGTCCCTCGAGGAAGGGGTGGCGCATGGGGGAAGGGAGTGTCCGCGCGGGATGGACACCACACAAGCGCCTGGAATGACGGCCGACGCTCCGTCCCGGTCCGGGCCAGCGGTGCCTGCATGTCACGTCTCGTCACGTCTAACCCGTTGAATTGATGAACGAAATGAACGGAATCCTCCGTTTGGCACCCTCCCGGGGCGGAACGTACAATCGCCGGCGGGATGGCAGGTCCGCGGAAGGCAAAAAACATCGTCAAGAAAGGGACTTACACCTCTGCCCGGCTCGTGGTGGCCCGGAACCGGCTGCCCGAGCCGCAGCGGTTGCTGCGGGTGTGGAGGCGCGTGCTCGAGCGGCGGCTCCGCGCGCGGCTCCGGGCCGAGGTGACCGTCGAGGTGCACGACAACACCCACACCATGGTGACGTTCGAGCGGGTCCGGCGTGGGTGGCGGATCCGGGTCCATCACATGTTCCTGGCCGCGCCCGAGGAGGTCGTGACCGCGCTGGCGGAATTCGTGCGCTCGGCGGACGCGCGGAGCTCGGCCGTGCTCGACCGGTTCATCGAGCGGAGCAAGGCCTTCATCCGTCGCGTCTCGCCGGCGCAGCTCCGGCGCCGGCTGCGCATCGAGCCGGTGGGTCGCCACCACGACCTGTCCACCATCTTCGCCGGGCTCAACCGGCGCTACTTCGCCGGCCGGATCGCCGCCACCATCACCTTCGGTCCGGCGCCTCGAAGCCGCCGCCCGCGAAAGAGCATCAAGATGGGCAGCTACTCCGCGGACTCGCGCGTCATCCGGATCCACCCTGCGCTCGATCAGCCGAAGGTGCCGCGGTACTTCGTGGAGTGGATCGTGTTCCACGAGATGCTGCACCACGTGTACCGCGCCCGCCGCGGAGACGACGGGCGCCGCTGCGTGCACCCCCCGGAGTTCGTGGACCACGAGCGCCGGTTCCACGACTTCCATCGGGCCCAGGCCTGGGAGAACGAGAACCTCGACCTGTTGCTCCGCGCCCGGGTCGGATAGAGGCCACCTCAGGGAAGGATGAGCCCGCCCGGGCTTCGCCGCTCGCCCGGGGGAGCCCCGGGGCCGGTGGCGTCGCCGCCGCGCTCTTCGCCCGTGGCCGGCGCGCCGGATCCGCGCGCTCCGGGCTGCCGCCCCATCAGGGCCAGCACCTTGCCGAAGAGCTGCTCGGCGAACGGAGGGAAGAGGCCGGGGCTGCCGTGGAACAGTCGCCGCGCGGTCGCCCGCGCGACTCTGGCCAGGTGCTCGGCGCCACGCCGCTCCAGCGCCTCGGCCACGGTCCACAGCCGCCGCGCGTACAGCCGCCGGTGAGGCGGATCGAAGAACTCCTCGGCCTGGCTCCGGATGCGCTCGCGGAGGGCCTCCGCCTGCTGCTCCGGGCTCAGCGCCAGCGGGCTGGTGCGCAGCTCGTCCACGCGCAGCGCGAGCCGCTTCAGCTCGGACTCGGGTGGGAGCCACCCGGCGAGCTCGGGCTCGCGGTGCAGCGCCCCGCTCTCCACCGTCAGGGCCGCATCGCTGTCCTCGGGGGGCGGCAGCGGAGGCAGCTCGCCGGTTGCCACCTCCACCCCGAGGTGACGGAGGGCGACGTCGCTGTCGGTGGGGAAGGGGGTATGGCTGGCGAGGTTGCGCCGCACCGCCTCGGCGAGGAGCGCGCGCGCGTCCCCGGCGGACAGCGGCAGCAGCCGCTCCATCTCCAGGGTCCGGGCGAGCTTCCGCCAGGCGCTGCGGCTCATCTCGGCGAGGCTGATCGAGAGCAGGCCCAGCTCGTCGGAGACCAGCGCCTCCGCCACCTCCACTCCACCGCGCACCGGGCGGGCGATCAGCAGGGCCCGCTGTCCGGTTCCGTCGGGCAGGCTGGCGAAGGCCTGCAGCGCCTCGGGGGCAGCGGGGGCGGCCGGAGGTGGCGCCTCGGGTGCGCGGCCGCGCTCGGCCACCTGGACCCCTGCGGAACGCAGCTGGTAGAGCGCCCGCCGCGCCGCCTTGGCCACCTCGCGATCGGGGTGCATCGCCAGCTTCTCGGCGGGGGCCGCCCGCCGCAATGCCACCGCGGCCTCGAGCACCGCCAGCGCCAGCTCCGCCGGAAGGTCCGTTCCGTCCGCATCCCCACCCTCGAGCAGCGCCCGGGCACGCTCCCAGTCCTCGCCCAGCACGCTCTCGGGTGCGCTCTCTCCGGCGCGCAGCGCCTCGGCCAGCTCGTCGACGTTCATCGGCTGCGGTTCTCCAGCCACGCCATACCACCGGCCACGTCGATCGGGGTCACCTCGGTGCCGAACCGCGGGCCGAACACCGCCCGAGGGTCGACACCCCGCACCAGGAAGTGGCTGTACGCCGGACCCATGGTGTCCCACCGGAACCCGTCGGGACGCCACTCGCTGGGGAAGGTGGGCGGCGGCGGTCCGCGGTACCGGACGGGCGAGTGGGGCGTCCGGGCGAAGCTGAAGTTGGTGATGCCCCCGCGGAGCCTCGCCGGGACCGCGGCGGCGTGGAGGAACACCGGATGCCGCACCACCCGCGACCCCGGGTCGAAGATGAGCCCCATGATGCGTGGGCGGGGCGGCGTCTCCTCGGCGAAGCGCAGCAGCGGCGCCGCCTCGAGGTCGAAGGCGTGGAACCCCCGTCCCAGCGGCACCGCCAGGACCAGCCCCGCCACCAGCCCTCCGAGGAGGAGCAGCGGACGGATCCGGCCAGCGAGGGCCGGCACCGAGGCGACGGCGAGCGGCGCGAGCAGGTGCGCGTACCGGGTGTTCAGGTAGTAGACCGCGCCGCGGATGTCGAAGGGCAGGAGGAAGAAGAGGAGCCCTGCCAGGAGCGCCAGCCCCGGAAGGCGCCACCGCTCCACCGGTCCCTCGCGGGGGGTCGACCGCTGGCCGGCGATCCACAGCCCCAGCCCGACCAGGGCGACCAGGGTCGCCGCGCGGAGGCCCCAGCGGTCGCCGCCGTCCTTCAGCAGATTCGCGAGCAGGTCGGGGAGCTCCTCCAGGTTCTGCCGGAATGGCTTGAAGGAGAGGTTTCGCTCCGAGAGGAGCGGGCCCCACGCCTTCCACGGCGCCCCCTCCTCCACCTCCGCCGGGGCGAGCAGCCGGCCGGCCCCCCAGACTCCGAACAGCGCCACCGCCGGGATGCTGGAGAGCACCGCGGGGAGCCTCGGCCGGACTGGACCGTCCTCCGGCACGCGGGTGGTGAGGAGGAGGAAGGGGAGGGCGAGGCCGAGGAAGAGGAAGCCCTGCACGTGCATCAGCACCACCGCTACCAGCGCCACGGCGTGGGCCGCCGCCCAGCGTCGCCGGCGGGGCGCGTCGGTGAGCGCACGGACGAAGAGGCCCGCGGCGAGCAGTGCGAGCACGAACGAGGCGCTGGAGTTCACGAAACCCCAGCCGAAGCTGTCCCCGTAGGCGAAGGGCACGGTGAGCACCGCCGGCCAGCGCGGGCGCCCGAGCGAGCGGAGCAGGAACGCCACCGCCAGCGGGAGCCCGAGCACCATCGCGCTGAGGAACAGCCGGTTGGCCAGCTCGAGCGGCACCAGCCAGGAGAGCAGATCCACCGTGAGGTAGTAGCCGAGGTACGGGGTGAGCTCGGCGCGGGCGGCGAATACCTGAGGATAGAGGGTGGTGGGATCGCCCAGCCGGTGGAGGGCCGAGATGAGGTGCAGGTGCTGGGGCAGGTCGACCATCGGGAGCTGCCGCGCGCACCAGAGCGGAACCACGCCGGCCAGCAGCGCCAGGGCGAAGGCTGCGCGAGCCACCCTCGGGTCGCCCGCGGTCACGTCCCCGATTGCTGCGCGACCAGAACCGGCCAGCCGCTGGCCATCGACTCACGGAGGAACGCGGCCAGCCGCCGGCGAGCGACGTTGACCGCACCCTGCATCGGGTCGACCAGCGCCTCCTCGCCGGTGCTGCGCTCGCGGCGGAGCGAGACCGGCTCGCCGCACCGCTCGCAGCGGATGCTGACGTCGCGCACCAGGCCGAGCGGAACCGCGTAGCGGGTGGCGCAGCGCTGGCATCTCCAGACCAGGGCCCGCTCGCCCTCCTCGGCAGCAGCGATCGCCTCGAGCTGGTCCGCCATCCGGAGGAGCGCCGGGAGGTCCTGGGGCGGCTTGGCGAAGACCACCGAGGGAGAGGCCTGCGGGCCCGGTGCTCCCATCCGCTGCAGCCCCTCGGTGGAGAACATCTGCGCCAGCCGGTCCCGCACCCGCTGGTTCCGGAACTCGATGCCCGCCAGCGCGCGATCCATCAGCCCCGCGGCCGCCGGAAGCTCGGGCTCGACCAGCGCCTCCGCGGGAAGCAGCTGGGGTGGCGCCACCAACCGATGGCTGGGGATGGAGAAGAAGCGGATGCCCACGATCTTGAGAACGGTTTACCAGCCGCGGGTGTCGGGGCAAAGGCGCGGCGCAAGCGGGACGTTCAGGACCAGTCCAGCATCCGCTTCAGGGGCTTGTAGGCCGCGAGCCGGAGCGCCTCGGGCATGACCAGCTCCGGAGACCGCTCGGCCATGCACCGCCAGAGCTTCTCCATGGTGTTCAACTTCATGTAGGGGCACTCGTTGCAGCTGCACCCGTTCTCCGGAGGGGCGGGGATGAAGGTCTTCTGGGGAGCCCGGGTCTTCATCTGGTGCAGGATTCCCGCCTCGGTGACCACGATGAACTCGCGCCTGGGGCTCTTCAGCACGTGCTCCAGGATGCCCTTGGTGGACCCGATGTAATCGGCGTGCTGGAGCACCCGTTCCAGGCACTCCGGATGCGCCACCACCTCGGCCTCGGGATGCGCATGCTGAAGTTGGACCAGGAGCTTCTCGCTGAAGATCTCGTGGACGATGCAGCTCCCCGGCCAGAGGATGAGCTCCCGCCCGGTCTGCTTCTGCACCCAGCGGCCGAGGTGCTGGTCGGGAGCGAAGATGATCGGTCGGTCCTTCGGGGCCTTCTCCACCATCTTCACCGCGTTGGACGAGGTGCAGATCACGTCGCTCATCGCCTTCACCTCGGCGGAGCTGTTCACGTAGGTGACGACGAAGGCCCCCGGGTGCCGGGCCTTGAAGGCGGCGAAGGCGGCGGGAGGCGTCCGGTCGGCGAGGCTGCAGCCGGCCTGGAGGTCGGGAAGAAGCACCTGGCGGGTGGGATTCAGGATCTTCGCGGTCTCGGCCATGAAGTGCACGCCGCAGAAGACGATGACCTTCGCCTCGGTGCGCGCCGCCTCCTGTGCCAGGGCCAGGCTGTCCCCGATGAAGTCGGCCACGTCCTGGATCTCGCTCTCCTGGTAGTAGTGGGCGAGGATGACCGCGTCGAGCTCCCTCTTCAGCGTGCGGATCGCCGACTCGAGCTCTGCGGGGGCGGGCGTGAAAGGCATGCCGGCGTGACTCCTTCTCCTCCTCGCTTAACCGCCTTGCGGCGTGACTTCCAGCGCCGTGGAAGGTGCCGGGATCGCCAGTGACCACCGCCGGCGCGCGGGAGCGGACGCTGCTCGGACATCCGCGTGGCCTCTTCTTGCTCTTCGCCACCGAGGCCTGGGAGCGCGTCCAGTACTACGGGATGCGGGCCTTCCTGGTCCTCTTCCTGGTGGACCGGGTGCACGGGCTGGGATGGAACGAGGCGCGCGCTCTCTCGCTGTACGGCTGGTACACGGGGCTCACCTACCTGAGCACGGTGGCCGGGGGCTGGGCGGCGGACCGCTTCCTCGGCCAACGCCGCGCGGTGGTCATCGGCGGAACGGTGATGATGCTGGGGCAGTTCCTGTGCGCGCTGAAGGCCGAGCCGCTGCTCTACGCGGGTGGCGCGCTGCTCGTCGGCGGGAACGGCCTGTTCAAGGCCAACATCTCCACCATGGTGGGGCAGCTCTACCGGCCCGGCGACCCGCGTCGGGACGGCGGCTTCACCATCTTCTACGTGGGCATCAACCTCGGGGCTGCGGTGGGTCCGCTCCTGTGCGGGACCCTGGCCGAGAAGGTGGACTGGTCGCTGGGGTTCGCGAGCGCCGGGCTGGGGATGGGGCTGGGCGTGCTCCTGTTCGTGCTCCTCCGGGGCCGGCTGCTTCCGCCCGAGGTGGGCGCCCCGCCTCCCCGCGAGCCCAGGCGAGCGACGGGGGGCCGGGGGCCGGGGGGGCCGCTCACTCGCGAGGAGCGGGACCGGATCATCGTCATCTTCGTGCTGACCTTCTTCGTCGCCATCTTCTGGGCCGGGTACGAGCAGGGCGGGGGCCTGATGAACCTCTTCACCGATCGGTCCACCGATCGGTCTCTGCTGGGGCACGAGATCCCCACCACCTGGTTCCAGGCGGTGAACTCGGGGTTCATCTTCCTGCTGGCGCCGGCGTTCGCCGCGCTGTGGACTCGCCTGGCCGAGGGGGGGAAAGAGCCGTCCACGGGTCGGAAGATGGCCGGCGGGCTGCTGGCGCTGGCGGTCAGCTTCGTCCTCCTCTTCCTGGCGGCGCGCCAGGCGGAGGTGGTGGGGAGGGCGGGGATGTTGTGGATGGTGGGGGCGTACTTCTTCCAGACCGTGGGTGAGCTGATGCTGTCGCCGGTCGGGCTCTCGATGGTCACCAAGCTCGCACCGGCCCGCTACGCGTCGGCCCTGATGGGGGTGTGGTTCCTCTCCAACGCCGCTGGAAACAAGCTCGCCGGCTCCATCGGCGCGCTGGCCGAGGGGCATGGGGACGCGGCGGTGTTCCTGGGCATCGCCCTGGGCTCGGCGGCTGCGGGCGCGATCCTCTTCGCGCTCGGCCCGGTGCTCCACCGGATGACCCACGGCGCCGAGGACGTCTCCCCCGAGCTCGCCGGAGCGGCGTCCGGTCCGGCAACCGCCTCCTGACGCGCTTCCGGCCCCTAGTGCCCCGGACCAGAAGTCCGCGAGCGTCAGAGCGGTGTGATCCGCTCAGGCATGGGCAAACGAGCGGCAAGCATCGAGATCACCGATGAAGAGCGGCAGGTGCTCGACGGGTATGCGCGACGACGGACGACGGCGCAGGCGCTCGCGCTGAGGGCCCGGATCGTCCTGCGTTGCGCAGAGGGCGGCGAGAACACGGCCATCGCCGCCGAGATGAAGCTCAACCGTGGGACCGTTGCGCGCTGGCGGAAACGGTTCCATGAACTGCGGCTCGAGGGGCTCCATGATGAGCCGCGGCCCGGAGCTCCACGGTCGATCTCCGACGAGACGGTCGAGCGGGTCATCGTCGAGACGCTGGAGTCGACGCCCAAGGGGGCGACGCACTGGAGTACTCGCGACATGGCGAAGCATTCCGGGCTGAGCCATTCGACAATCGGCCGAATCTGGCGAGCCTTCGGACTCCAGCCGCACCGCTCGGAAACCTTCCAGCTGTCCAACGACCCTCTCTTCGTCGAGAAGGTCCGAGACATCGTCGGCCTGTACCTCAACCCGCCGGAAAGCGCCGTCGTCCTCTGCGTGGACGAGAAATCGCAGGTCCAGGCGCTCAACCGGATGCAACCGGCGCTGCCGATGATGAGCGGCCGGCCCGAACTCCAAACCCATACGTACGTTCGCAACGGCACGACGGCACTCTTTGCTGCCTTGGACGTCGCGACCGGCAGGGTCATCGGACAGTGCCGACGACGCCACCGCGCAACAGAGTTCCTCAAGTTCCTGCACCAGATCGATGCGTCGGTGCCCGCCGATCTCGACGTCCACGTCGTCCTCGACAACCTGTCGACGCACAAGACTCCAGCGGTGCACCGCTGGTTCCTCCGTCACCCTCGCTTCCACGTCCATTTCACACCGACCTACAGCTCGTGGCTGAATCAGGTCGAGCGCTGGTTCGCGCTCCTGGAGCAGAAAGCGCTCAAGCGCGGCGTGCAGCGGAGCACGGTCGAACTGGAAAAGGCGATCTATGAGTTCATCGCCGCAAGCAACGACGAACCCCGTCCCTACCTCTGGACGAAGTCCGCCGGCGACATCCTGGCGAGCATCAACCGGTTCTGCAGTCGAACACTGACCTCGCAGGGCGTGCTGCCGAACTTCTGATCCGGGGCACTAGTCCATGTCCAGCGTGCGGAGCTGCCCCTGGGCGTCGATCATCGTGCCCCACACCTTGTGCGACGCCTGGTGCTCGGACAGGCCGAAGCTCATCACCGATCCGATGCCCAGGTCGTAGTCGTGGATCGACTCGAGGGCGTCCACCAGCTTCTCGGTGGTCAGGTCCCGGCCGGCGCGGCGCAGCCCCTCGGCGAAGAGCTGCGAGACCACGTAGCCCTCGAGAGAGATGAAGTCCGGGTGCTGGTCGGGGTGGTACTTCCGGAGCATCTCACGGTAGCGAATGACACCGGTCGCGTCCGACTCGTAGTTCGGCACCACCTGGGTGACGATGACCCCCTCGGCGTACCGGGGACCGAGTTCCTTCAGCCCCTCCGCCAGCGCGTTGCTCCCCACAAAGGAGACGTTGAGGAAGATCGGGTTGATCTTCTCGTCGCGCACCTTCTGGATGAACTTGGCGGCCGCCTTGTAGGTGGAGACCATGATCACCGCCTCCACCGGATGCTTCTGGCGAACGCTCTCCTGCCCGTTTCGCTGCCGGGTGGTGCTGATCGCCGCGTCGTAGCTCACCAGCGCCTTCACCGCCGCGTCGACGTCCACCGTGTTGCGCTCAAAGTTCAGCCGGGGCAGCTCGACGTCGCCGTGGCCGGCCTTGCGGAGCGTCTTCGCTGCCCCGTCGTACCCGGCATCGCCGTAGGAGTCGTGCTGGGCGAAGACGACGATCCGGTGCGGGTCCATCCGCTTCACGTTCAGCAGGTAGTGGATCATCTTCGCCGTCTCGTCCTGGTAGCTGGCGCGGTAGTTGAAGACGTGGCGATCGGGCGGATCCTTGCGGAGCAGGCCGGCTCCGGTGAACGCTCCGAAGAAGAGGGTGCGGTTCTTCAACACGTAGGGGAGCGCCTGCTGGGCGGTGGGGGTGCCCACGTTACCGATCACCCCGAAGACCTTCCGCTGCTCCAGGAGCTCCGTCACGTTCTCCAGGGCCCTGGTTCCCTCGTATCCGTCGTCGAGCGCCACCAGCTTCAGCTGGCGCCCGGCGACCCCCCCGGCGTCGTTGATCTGCGCGAAGCCAGTGTCGATCCCCAGCTTCATCCGTGTCCCGAGCTGCTGGGCGGGGCCGGAGAAGGCGGAGCTCATCCCCATCAGGACCTCGGTGTCGGTCACTCCTCTGACCGCTTGCGCCGGGTGCCCCGCGGCGGAGGAGGTGCCCGTGGTGGTCAAGGGCAGCTTGGCGTCCGAGGATCGGGCCAGCCAGGCCAGCCCCGCGCCGAGCGCCAGGGCCACGACCAGCAGACCGGCGCCGATCGGGAGCTGGGATCCGCGGCCCTTCGCCTTGGGCTTGCGCGAGGGACCGAGGCTGAAGCGGCTCGCGGTCGATCCGAAGCCGGTCACCAGATTCGAGCCGTGGGGGCTGAGGTCGGGCAGCGTCTGGACGTCGGCGTCGTTCTTCAGCTGGTGCTCGATGACCGCGGTGATCCGCTGGCGCTGCTCGGCGAAGGCCTCGCTCAGCACGGCGCCGATCTCGCGCTCGCTCAGCCGCGGAGGATGCCGCTCGAGGTAGGCCTCCAGATCCGCCTGCAGCTCCGCCGCGGTGGCGTAGCGATCCTCGGGCTTCAGCTGGAGCGCCTGCAGGCAGATCTGCTCCAGCGTGGGCGGGAGGTCCGGGATCAGCGGGCGCAGCGGCTCGATCTCTCCCTCGATGGCGCGCTGGAGCCGGTCGGTCGAATTGAGGTGCTTCCACATCCTCCGCCCGACCAGCGTCTCCCAGAGCAGCACTCCCACCGAGTAGATGTCGGCCCGGCGGTCGACGTGGCCGCTGTCGGTGAACGCCTCGGGGGCCATGTAGCCGGTCTTGCCCTTCACCACCCCGGCCCGGGTCTGGGTCCCGGAGTCGAGCGCCTTGGCCACCCCGAAGTCGACCAGCTTCACCCGGCCGTCGTACCCGATGAGGATGTTGCTCGGCGTGACGTCCCGGTGCACCACGTTCAGCGGCTTGCCGTCGTAGCCGGTCAGCTCGTGGGCGTAGTGGAGACCGGCCAGCACGTGCACCAGGACTTGGAGCTGCATGCGGGGAGGGAAGAAGTGGACCGCCTCGGGAGAACGGCGCACGGCCTCCAGGCTCTGACCGTCGACGTACTCCATCGCCAGGTAGTAGCGGCCGTTGTCCTCGCCCACGTCGTAGGTCTGCACCACGTGGGGGTGATTGAGCCGCGCGGCGAGCCGCGCCTCGGCGAGGAACATCTCGCGGAACTCCTGCTCCTCGGCGAGGTCGGCCCGGAGCAGCTTGATCACCACCAGCTTCTGGAAGCCGCCGAGCGCGCCTCGGGTGGCCGTGAGATAGACGTTGGCCATTCCTCCGCGGCCGATCTCTCCGATGAAGCGGTAACGCCCGGCGAGATCGGTCCCCGGCTTGTGCGCGATTGCATGGGTCATGATGCGAGCTGCCTCCCGGAGGTACTGGACCCATCGTATGTCCGAGGCAGCGCGTCACTCGACCCGGGTCGAGAGCGCCCTATGTTGATCGACCGCGGTGTCTGTAGAGAGATGTGAGGGGAGGAGCGCGCTGCGCACACGCGGCCTCGGTCTCTTCGTCTTCCTAGTTCGTCGCCTCCATCAGCCGCCGAACGAACTTCAGCCCCGGCGAGCCCCAGGAGAGCAGCCGGTCGTGGAACGCGCGCTCGGAGAAGCCGGGCTTCACCTGCGAGGCCTGCCGCAGCTTGTACATCTCGGTGAAGCCGAAGAAGTAGGTGGTCAGCTGCGCGCTGGTGAGACGCGCTCGCCGCCACTTGCCAACCGCCTCGCCCTCCTCCTGGAACGCCTGGTCCATCATCAAGGCGAGTGCCTCCTTCTCCTCCATCGTGCCGGCGTGGATGCCATGGTCCAGGAGCGCGTTGGCGCTCATCCGCAGCACCATCTTCTGGCGCTGGAGCTTGACCTTCGGACCGCCGAAGCCCTTCTCCGCCATCAGCCACTCGCTGTAGACGGCCCACCCCTCGATGAAGGGACCGCTGCCGAGCACCGCCCGGAGCTTGGAGGGGAACTGGTTGTTGTGCATCAGCTGCAGGTAGTGCCCGGGCATTGCCTCGTGGACGGTGAGGTCGGCGAGCATCGAGTGGTTGTACTCGCGGAAGAACGACTCCACGCGCTTCGGCGGCCAGTCCGCGGGAGGCGGGGAGATGGCGAAGAAGGTCTCGGGTTTGGGCTCCAGCGGCCCCGAGGAGTCGCAGTACGCCACCGAGACCCCTCGGCGATACTCGGGCATCTCGATGACCGCCACCGGCTCGTCGGGAACCTGGACCAGGTCCTTCTCCCGCACGAACGTGGTCGCCCGGTCCAGCCAGAGCTTCGCGTCCTGGAGGATGGAGGCGCTGGTCGGTCGGTCCCTGGCCAGCGCATCGAGCACCCGGCGGACGAAGGCCCGCTGCTGTCCGGCCGTGTCGAGCCGGGGGAGCTTTCCCATCCGGTCCTGCGCCCAGACCTGCTTGGCGGTGTCGACCATCTCCTGCTGCGTGCGGGTGAGGAGCTGGCGGGCCGACGACGCCAGCGCGTCGATGTCCACGTCCTCGGAGAGCACGAAGGCCAGCTTGGTCCTGAACTTCTCACGGCCGAGGCGGAAGGAGCCGTCCGAGCGCGCGAGCAGCTCCTCCTTCAGGAAGCCCTGGAGGTCGCGCAGGGCGGCGGCGGCGCGTCCGGCAGCGGCGGCGAGGCCCGGGACGTCCTTGAGCTGCGCAGGGAGCTCGCGCTCGGTGAGGGCGATCAGGCCCGTGTTCTGCTGCATGGCGGTCTCGGTCTGGACCTTCGCCGGCCGCCCGAGGCGCTGCTTGGCCACGGCGACGATGGCCGGGATGCCCTCCAGCCGGGAGACGAGGCCGGCCATCCGGGATTCCCGCGTTCCGAAGTTCCGGGTGATGAAGGGGTCGAGCCCGGCGCCGATGGTCTGGGTGTACGACACCGGCTCGAGCTCGGCGCTCCTCAGCTCGGCGAGGGCAAAGAGCCCGAAGCGAAGCTGGTTCTCGAGGATGCCCGCGTCGACCTGGTTGTCGGTGCTCAGTGCTTCACGAGGAATTCGACCGAGCTGCGCCAGGGTGTCCTCGAGGAACTTCCGGTATTCCGCCTCGCCCGCGGCGCTGAAGTCGGACCATCGTCCGTCGTACCGGTGATCGCCGTTGAGGGTCGCGTCCTCCGGCGAGCGCTGGAAATAGCCGTCGAGGTAGCGCTGCGAGAGCGCGGCGAACGCCTGATCCGGGGTGGGCACGGGCGCCTCCGAGCGAGCGGGCTCCGGGGAGGCAGCGGCGGTTGCGGCCGGATGGCCGCAGCCGGCGGCGACACCCGCGAGCGTGAGGAGGATCATCCATCCGCGAGGACCGAGCGGGCGGTTCCGACCGATGAGGCTCCAGGGCATGGGGCGGCAGCATGGGTGCCGCCCGGTGCCGGAGCAACCGTGATGCAGCGGCCTGCCCTGCTTCGCGACGGGCCGGAGCTCGCCTACGCTCGGCGTAGCGACGGCGTCGAGGGAGGGTTCCGGGTGCGTTCGCGACTCGTCGCGCTCTGGCTGGTCGTTCTGGCCACGGGAGCCCGTGCCCAGGAGGCCCAGGTTCAGCAACCGTCGCCGTCGCAGCCCGCGCCCCCGGCCGTGGAGCCACCGCGGACGATGCCGCCCACCCCGGCGCCGCAACACGTCGGTCCTGCGCCAGCCCAGGAACAGGCGCTGGAGCGGCACCTGGGGGACTCTTCGGCCACGTGGACCTCGGCGTCTCGTATCTCCGCACGACCGGTTCGAAGAGCGGGTCGACCTTCGCCGGCGAGGGCGTGGCGCTGGGCTTCGCTGCCGCGGTCGGCTGGGCTCCCAGCGAGGAGTGGGCGCTCGCGCTCGAGGTCTGGGACTGGAAAGCACTCTCCTCGAGCGGACTGGGGTCGAACACCTCCGTCGAGCTGCAAGCGCTCGGGCTGAACGTCACCCGCTACGTCGTTCCGGCGAATCTCTTCGCCACGGTGGTCGTCTCCGGGACCCGGCTGGCGATCACCGATGCCGGGGACTACGTCGAGTACGCCAGCTCCAACATCGGCTTCGGGTTGAAGGTTCTTCTGGGCAAGGAATGGCTGTTGCACCCGGCCTTCGGGCTCGGCCTCGGGGCGGAGCTCTTCTTCTCGGTCAACCGGGACGGGGGGAACACCCTCAGGACGCTGGGGGGTGGGCTTGTCCTTTCGCTGACGGGGCGCTAGCCGGTGCTATAGCCGACGGCGCTGGCCTGCTGAGGAGGGAAGGCGATGAAGCGGATGACTCGGTACACCCGTGGCGGTCGGATCGCCCTGGTCCTTTCGCTCCTCCTCGGGACCTCGTCACTGGCCCAGGCTCCGGTGCCCGAGCCGGTCACGGACCAGGAGACCGAGCTGGGCAAGGCGGTGTACGACCAGCTGAGGGCCAAGGCGGAGATCATCGAGTCCTCGCCGCTCTACGACACGCTCAAGCCGGTGGCGGAGGCGATCAGCCGGGTGTCCCAGTCCCGGTACCCGCACCCCTTCAAGTTCTACCTGGTCCACGAGGCGCAGCCGAACGCCTTCGCCACGCCGGGGGGAAACGTCTACGTCGTCGACTCGCTCCTCTACTTCGCCAAGAACACCGAGCAGCTCGCGGGAACGCTCTGCCACGAGGTCTCGCACACCATTCACCGCGACGCGGTGACGTTGATGAAGAAGAAGAAGCTCCTCGAGGCGGGAGAGGTCGCCACCGCGGTCCTGGTGGGAGCGACCCGGGCGGAGATCATCGCCCTGGCCCTGCTGGGTCACCTCCGCTCGCTGGGGTATTCGCGCGAGGCCGAGTCGAAGGCCGACATCACGGGGTCCGACATCTGTGCCGAGGCCGGGTACAACCCCTACGGCCTGGTCTGGCTGTTCCAGGACTTCCAGAACGCCGATCTCAGGCAGATCCCGCAGCTGCTGTCGGACCATCCGGCGAACACGACGCGGATCACCACGCTGAAGAAGCACTTTCAGGACAACCCGAAGACGTTTTCCAAGTTCGACCCCGATCCGAAGTCGGCGACTCCGTTCAGCGTGCCGAAGGACGTCCCGGTGGTGTTCCTCCGCCCGGAGATCAAGACCAAGACGGCCCAGTAGCCCGGCGGAGGAGCGCGTCCATGGTCTTCATCCGGCAGAACATCCAGGGTGGCATCGCCGAGGTTCGGCTCGAGCGAGGCAAGGTCAACGCGCTGAACGAGCAGGTGGTGGACGAGCTCTCGGGCTGCTTCCGCGATCTGGCCGATGACTCCCGGGTGCGAGGCATCCTCCTCACCGGTACCGGCAAGTTCTTCTCCTTCGGCTTCGACGTCCCGGAGTTCATGGGGGTCTCGAAGGAGGCGTTCGCCAGGTACGTCGAGAAGTTCACCGCGCTCTACCGCGACCTCTTCGCCCACCCAAAGCCGGTCGTCGCGGCGATCAACGGTCATGCGGTCGCCGGAGGGTGCATGCTCGCCACCGCCTGTGACGCTCGGGTCATGGCCAGGGAGACCGCCAAGATCGGCCTCAACGAGATTGGCTTCGGCTCGTCGCTCTTCGCCGGCAGCCTGGCGATGCTGCGCTTCTGGATCGGCGGGCGGAGGGCGCAGGAGGTGGTCTACGGAGGGACGCTCTACACCGCGGACCAGGCGCTTTCGCTCGGCCTGGTGGACGCCAGCGTCCCGGAGTTCACCGTCCTCGACGAGGCCCGACGACGGCTCCACGAGCATGCCGACAAGCCGCTGGCGGCATTCCGCAGCATCAAGCTGCTGCTGCGACAGCCCGTGCTGGAGGAGATCCAGCGCACGGAAGGACCATCGATCCGGGAGTTCGTCGAGATCTGGTACTCGGGCGACACGCGCCAAAGGCTGCAGGAGATCAAGATTCACCTCTGACCGCTCGCCGTGCAGGCCGTGGCTGGGCATCTTCACCACCCCGACGGCTCGCACGGCGACGATCACGGAGCGGTCCAGCTGGCCTGACGGTCAGGCCAGGTCGGGCCGCGCCTGCCGCCCGCGCCGCCGGTTCTTGGCCGTCGTTCCGCAGGTCGACATCTGGCACCAGCGGCGCAGTCCGTTGCGGCTGCGGTCCACGTAGGTCCAGCCGCACGATTCGCCGCCGCACACCCGAACCCGGGCTGACTCGGGCGAGGTGAGGAGCTGGACGGCGCTCCACAGCACCGGCCACAGCGGAGAGTCGAGCGCGGCCTCCGACCCCTGCCATCCGAGGCGAACCCCGGGACCACCTTCGGTCCGGTCGGTCTCGAGGCACAGATGCGACAGCGCCCTGGGCAGCAACGCATCCAGGAGGTGGAGCGCCGCGCCGGGGTCCTTCCCTCGCGAGAGCGCCGCGGCGCAGGCCTGGATGGCAGCCCGCGCCCGCCGGGCGAATCCCAGAGCCCGCGCCGCCTCGGATGGCTCGAGCGCCGCGCGACGGCGCAGCGCCGCCGCCTCCGATGTCCCGATCACCCCGGCGCGCTCGGCCCAGGCGAGGAGACGTGGATAGTCGCTCAGCCGCTCCTGGGCGAGGCCATGCTCCGTCCAGTCGACGGTGTTCACCAGGTCGAGCGCGAGGTTGCCGCCGATGAACTTGAAGGGGGCCGGGGAGGGGTGGGCCGATCCGGGCACGAGGGAACTGTAACACCGTCTAAATGCGCTTGACAGGTGTCAGTACCCCCGACAGAGTTGACACCTCTTAAACGACATTTGGAGGTGTCAAACATGGGGACACTCCCTCGGCGGATCGCTCGCGTCTGGGAAGGAAGCACCCGCTCCCGGGATGCAGAGGCGTACCTGGCCTATCTCGGCCGGACGGGCTTCCCCGGCTACCGGGACACGCCGGGCAATCGGGGGGTGATCGCCTTGCGGCGGGAGGGCCCTCGGGAGGCCCGCTTCCTCCTCCTCACGCTGTGGGAGTCGGAGGCGGCGATCCGGGCCTTCGCCGGTCCGGAGCCCTCGCGGGCGCGCTTCTACCCCGAGGATGACCGCTTCCTGCTCCGGCGTGGCGAGGCGGTACGCCACTTCGACCTGGTGCACGCCGACGGGCTCGCCTGGCGATGAATCGCACCTCCCGGCTGGGCCTGCTCGGCGCATTCGGGGCCGTCTACCTCTTCTGGGGCGGGACGTTCCTCGCCATCCGGTACGCGGTGGCCGATCTCCCCGCCCCTCCTCACCATCGGCCTCCGCTGCGCGGGCGGCGCGGTGTTGCTGTTCGCCTGGCTTGGAGTCCGGGCCCGCCGGCGCCCCGCGCTCGCGGTGGCGATCGGTCTCGGCCTGGGCGCCGCGGGGGTGGCGGTGCTCTCCGGCGGAGATGGGCTGCACCCCGAGCGCGCCCGCGACCATGCCGCCCTGCTCGCCTGCGCATTCGCCTGGGCGCTGGGGTCCCTGCTCGCGCGCCACGGGCCCCGGCCCGCGTCCGCCACGCAGTCGACGGCGATGCAGCTGGCGACCGGGGCGGTGCTCGTGCTCGCGGTGAGCGCGGCCTTCGAGCCGTGGTCAGGGATCCGGCTCACTCGCCGGGGGACGGCGTCACTGGGCTTCCTGATCGTGTGCGGAACCGCCCTCGGGCTGGCCTCGTATACCTGGCTCCTGCGGATCACCAGTCCCGCGGCGGTGGGGACCTACGCGTTCGTCAATCCGGTGATCGCCCTTCTGCTCGGCTCGTCGGTGGGGGACGACCGGCTGGGGTGGCGGACGGCGCTGGCCACCGCCCTGATCGTGTCCGCGGTGCTGGTGACGCAGTGGCGAGCTCTGGTGGGGCCCTCGCGCTCCGGGGAGCCCGCCTGCCGAGGCCGCGCGATCGAGCGCGCGGTGGCGGCGAGCGGTCCCTAGGCCTCTGAAAGCCAGCAGGATGCCGGTGCAGTGCAGGCCTTCGTCGGTGCGCTGGTCCTGGGGACGACCTTTGGTCCGCGCAAAACTGCGGAATTCGCTGCAACCCGCGCTACGATGCCTCATCCGCGGACTGCTGACGGAGCCGGGGCGAAACGAGGGAGGGTAGAGCGATGAGACGATGGATGGTGCTGGGTCTGCTCGCCTGCGCGTGCGGAAGCGACTCCGGTAGCTCGGGGCCAGGGTCGATCAGCGGAACGGTGGGTGGACAGCCCTTGAGCGTGAAGGACGCGGTGTTCAGTCTCGAGGACAACGCGGTCCTGGTCGTCATCTCCGACCAGGCGAACATGTGTGCTCTTCTGGGTGGAACGACCTTGCCCGGCACGACCACCGCGCTGTACCTCTCCCTGGCCAACTTCGTTCCCCCGGCGACGGTCAACGGCCACGTCACCGGCGACTACGCGTTCTTCGATCTGGGGGGCATGACGTTTCCCACCACCGCCGGACGCTACTGGTATGGAGGATTCGAGACGGTCACCGCCGCTTGCACGGTGGCCACCGTGTCCTTTGCCACCGGCGGCACGGTCAGCGTGACCCAGACTGGCAACACCAGCGGGACTCACTTCAAGGCCAACCTGAACGGGCTGAAGTTCGGAGCGGACACACTCAACGGCAGCATCGACGCCACCTACTGCCCGGCGGTGTCCACCACGCAGTGCGGAAATTCGCTCGCCCCACCACCCGGGCAGCAGGAGTAGGCGTCGGCCGCGGCTAGAAACCCACCGCCGGCCCGGTGATGGACCCCGCCGACCTGCCCTCGAACAGGACGAAGACGCTTCGTCCGTAGAAGAACGGCATTCCCCAGTCGAACGTGCCGCTCGGGAGCTGGAAGTCGCCCAGTGGACCGGCCAGAGTGGGGAACACCGCCGCATCGGGGGCGGAGGTGAAGAGCTGGTCCGCATTCCCCACCGTGAACTGGACCTGTGCCGGCGGAGGGCCGCGGGTGGTCAGTGGCCAACTTCGGTCGGTGCGGCCATGGCCGGGGGGCCCTCGCGAATGCGCTCGACGGTGAGCGCTGCTTCCTTCGCCGCGGCGGACTCGAGGTTCGTCCGGAGGACGACGTGCGGAGCGCGGATCTCGCGCCAGCCAGCTGCGGCCGGCGCCGCGCCCACGAGCAGCATCGATACCAGGACCGCCCCAGCGCTCACACGGGCCACGCGCATCTCTCCCGGCTTGGACGGCACAATGCCGATGGGGATCATGGCCCGCTCCCCGCCGCGACTCGTCCGAGCAGCCCGGTGTCCACCTCGAGCAGCGAGCGAACGACGGCATCCGCGGCGCCGAACCGCGCATCCTCCACCGGCCAGCGCTCCGGCACGGCGATGCATCGCATGCCGGCCGAGGTCGCCGCGAGGACGCCGTTCACCGAGTCCTCCAGCGCCACGCACTCCGCGGGCGGGACGCCGAGCCGTGCGGCAGTGGTCAGGTACACGCCCGGATGTGGCTTGCCGAACCGCTCACCCTCGGCGGACACCACCGCCTCGAACATCCCGCGCAGCCCAACGCGCTCGAGCACGCCCTCGATCAGCGCCAGCGGGGACGACGAGGCCAGTGCGACGCGCAACCCCGCGCCCTGCACCACCGCGAGGCTCTCGCGCACTCCAGGCTTGAGCGGCGCGCGCTCCGCGAGCAGGGCCAGCACGCGCCGGAGGATGCGTTCCACCACTTCCTCGGGCGACACACCCCTCCACGGGTGACGGGCGGCCCAGTACCCCACCGCCTCGTCCATCCGGAGGCCTGTGGTCTCCAGGCACCGTTCGGGGGTGAGCGGCACCCCGATCGCGCCGAGCACCTCCATCTCCGCGGTCATCCAGCAGGGCTCCGAGTCGATCAGCAGCCCGTCCAGGTCGTAGATGACGGACTGGAGCGTCCCGATCACTGCGCCGCAGCCGCCTGCCCCGGAGCCTCCACCGACCGGCTGGGCCGCGCGACTCGCCCGCGCTCCAGGACCTGACGCAGGTACAGACCGGTGTGGCTCGCCTCCACCCCGGCCACCTGCTCGGGCGTGCCGGTGGCCAGCACCCGTCCACCGCCAGCGCCGCCCTCGGGTCCCAGGTCGATGACCCAGTCCGCGCTCTTGATGACGTCCAGGTTGTGCTCGATGACGACCACGGTGTTCCCCGCTTCGACCAGCCGCTCCAGGACGCGGAGCAGCTTGCGGATGTCGTCGAAGTGCAGCCCGGTCGTCGGCTCGTCCAGGATGTAGAGCGTCTTCCCGGTCGCCACCCGCGCCAGCTCCCGGCTCAGCTTGATGCGCTGGGCCTCGCCGCCGGACAGCGTGGGCGAGCTCTGACCGAGTTTGAGATATCCGAGCCCCACGTCCTCCAGGGTCTGCAGCACCCTCACGATGTCCCGGTGCACACCGAAGTGCTCCTTCGCCTCGTGGATGCTCATCTCCAGCACCTCGGCGATGTTCTTCCCCTTGTATCGGACCCGCAACGTCGCCTCGTTGAAGCGCTTACCGCCGCAGACCTCGCAGGGCACGTACACGTCGGCGAGGAAGTGCATCTCCACCAGCCTCACCCCGTCGCCCTCGCACGACTCGCACCGGCCGCCCTTGACGTTGAAGCTGAACCGGCCGGCGTCGTAGCCGAAGGCCCGCGCCTCCTGCGTCAGCGCGAACACCTCGCGGATGGAGTCGAACACCTTGGTGTACGTCGCCGGGTTGCTCCGCGGAGTCCGGCCGATGGGCCTCTGATCGATGTCGATCACCTTGTCCAGGTGCTCTGCGCCCTTGACCGCCTTGTGCCGCCCCGGCACCACCCGGGTCTCGCTCAGCCGCTGGGACAGCGCGGGGTAGAGGATCTCGTTCACCAGGGTGGACTTCCCGGCCCCGCTCACCCCGGTGACCGCCACCAGCAGCCCCAGCGGGAACTCCACGGTGATGTTCTGGAGGTTGTTCTCCTTGGCGCCCTCGACCACCAGCCGCGCCTTCCCGGGCTCGCGACGGTGGCGCGGCACGTCGATCATCTCCCGCCCGCTGAGGTACGCGCCGGTCAGGCTGTCGGGGTTTGCCATCACCTGGGCGGGCGTCCCCTGGGCGACGATCCGCCCCCCGAGCTCGCCCGCTCCGGGACCGAAGTCGACGATCCAGTCGGCCGCCTGCATCGTCTCCTCGTCATGCTCGACGACGATGACCGAGTTCCCCAGATCGCGCAGCCGCTTGAGCGTGGCCAGGAGCTTTCCGTTGTCCCGCTGGTGCAGCCCGATGCTCGGCTCGTCGAGAATGTAGACCACCCCGGTGAGCTCGCTCCCCATCTGGGAGGCGAGCCGGATGCGCTGGCTCTCCCCACCCGAGAGCGTGGCTGCGCTCCGGTCCAGGGTCAGGTAGCCCAGCCCCACGTCGAGCAGGAACCCCAGCCGGCTCTGGATCTCCTTGAGCAGCTCCCGCGCCACCGGCTCCTCGGCCGCGGTGAGCGGCATCCTCGCCAGGAACTCGCGGGCCTCGGAGATGGTCAGCCGCGAGAGCTCGACGATGCTCTTGCCGTGAACCTTCACCGCGCGGACCTCGGGCTTCAGCCGCTCGCCGTGGCAGGTGGGGCAGGGCTGCGGGGAGAAGAAGCGCGCGTAGTACTTCCGCATCGCCTCGCTCTGGGTGGTCCGGAAGGAGCGAAGCAGCTTGTGGACCATCCCCTCCCACTCCATGGTCCACTTCCCACCCGAGCCCCACTTGACGGTGAACTCCTTGCCGCCGGTCCCGTAGAGCACCACGTCCCGCTCGCGCTTGCTCAGCTTCGACCAGGGGACGTCCAGATCGATGTCGAACGCCTTTGCCAGCTGCTCGACGAACTCCGCGGTCCACCCCTCGCCCCGCACCATCCCGCTGCTCCACGGCTCCACCGCGCCCTCCCGGATGGTGCGCGAGGGGTCGGGGACGATGAGGTCCGGATCCATCTCCGGCTTCGTCCCCAGGCCGTTGCAGTCCGGGCACATCCCCAGCGGGTTGTTGAAGCTGAAGTGCGCCGGGGTCAGCTCGCCAAACGACAGGCCGCAGTGATGGCAGGCGTTCAGCTCGCTCAGTACCCGCGGGTTCCCGCCGGCCTCGTCGGTGAGGAGCAGCACGCCCTTGCCCTCGCGGAGCGCGGTCTCCACCGAGTCGGTGAGCCGCGACCGGAGGTCGGGCTTGAGCACCAGCCGGTCCACCACCACCTCGATGCTGTGCTTGGACTTCTTGTCCAGGGTGATGGGCTCCTCCAGCCCCCGCACCCGGCCGTCGATGCGGGCCCGGGCGAAGCCGCGCTTCTGCGCGTCGGCGAGCAGCTCGCGGTGCTCGCCCTTCCGCTCCTGGACCAGGGGAGCGAGCACCATCAGCTTCGTGCCCGCTGGCATCCGGAGGATCTCGTCGACGATCTGCTGCGCCGACTGGCGGCCCACCCGCCGCCCGCACTTCCAGCAGTGCTGCACCCCGATGGAGGCGTAGAGCACACGCAGGTAGTCGTGGACCTCGGTCACCGTCCCCACCGTCGAGCGGGGGTTGTTGCTGGCCGCCTTCTGCTCGATGGAGATGGTGGGCGAGAGGCCCCGGAGGGTCTCGTACTTCGGCTTCTCCATCTGACCGAGGAACTGCCGGGCGTAGGCCGACAGGCTCTCCACGTAGCGCCGCTGTCCCTCGGCGTAGAGCGTGTCGAAGGCCAGCGAGCTCTTCCCGCTCCCGCTCACCCCGCTGAAGACCACCAGCGCCTTCTTCGGAACGTCGAGGGAGACGGATTTGAGGTTGTGCTCGGAGGCGCCCCGGATGGAGATGACGTCGGGCTCGGACATGCGCAGCCAACCTTGTTAACACCCCGCCCGAGCCGAGGGCACGGGACATGAGCCACACCGCTCTCATCGTGGGAGTGGGTGACATCCACGGGCGTTTCCACCGGGTGCGGACCTGGCTGGATGCCCTCGAGCACGCGATGGGCCGACCGGTGGACGCGGTCCTGGCAGTGGGAGACGTGGAGGCCTTCGCCACCGCCGACGACCATCGGCGCAAGGCTGCCAAGCGCACCATGCCCGCCGAGTTCGCCGCCTTCGCAGCCGGCGAGTCACGGATACCCCGTCCCTTCTACTTCATCGGTGGAAACAACGAGGACTTCGAGAGCCTGCACGCGTTGCCAGAGGGCGGCGAGGTCGCGCCCGGAGTCCACTACCTCGGCCGGGTGGGGACTGCGACCATCGCCGGCGTGCGCGTGGGCTGGCTCTCCGGCATCTACGCCCCGAAGTGGCTGGACACCCCGCTGCAGGCGCCCTCCAGCGCGGCCACCCGCAAGCAGGCGGGCTACTTCCGCCGGGGTGAGCTCGAGCGGCTCCGTGGCCAGCACGTCGATCTCCTCCTCACCCATGAGTGGCCGCGGGGGCTGTTCGCCCGGACTCCGGGGAAGCCGGTCCGCCCATGGATGGGCAATCCGTTGACCCGGGCGCTGGTGGATGAGGTGCAGCCGCCGTGGCTCCTCTGCGGACATTCGCACGAGCGCTTCGCCGCGACCTTGCACCACGCCGGAGGGGTGCAGACGCGGGTAGCCTGTCTCGACGAGGCGGCCGAGCCGGAAGGTGCGGTGCTCTGGATGGAGTGGAGCCGAGGCCAGGTAGTGCGGGCAGGGTGGGGAATCGACGGACATGTGTCCTGGACGACCGCCCAGCCGTGGGGCGCCTCGCGCGGCACGACGGCACGGAGCGTCCCCTGACCTCGCGGCGGGAACGTCCTGCTACGCTTCCACCCTGCGTGCGGACTCCAACGTCGTCTCTCCTCTTGGTGTTCGCCGCGCTCGGTGCTGCGTGCACCGGGACCGTCCCCGACCTCGGCTCGGCCAGCTGCAGCCCGCACTGCGCGGAGGGGCTGACCTGCGTCGACAACGCCGACTTTCCCGGGGGCGTCTGCACCTCCTTCTGCTCCAGCGGGGGGACTTGCAGCGCGGGCAGCACGTGCGTGCAGCTGTCCACCGGGCAGTTCTGCCTGCCGACCTGCGCCTCGGGTGACGGCTGCCCCATGGGTCTGGTCTGCGGTAACGCTGGCAGTGCCGGGCAGGTGTGCCTGGCTCCGGCGGCGGCGCCCGCCACCGCGGTGACGGGCTGTCCCATCGGCACGCCGGCGGTCAGCAACGGCGGGATGATCGACGTCCCGGAGGTCACCGGGTGCGTGCAGCCCATCGTGCAGAGCAGCTACGCCCCCGCGCCCCCGGCGGTCGGGGCGACCTTGCCGCTGGGCGTCCACCAGGTGGGAGAGAAGGTCGAGTTCCAGCTGCCGCCCGGAACGAGCGGCTTCACCGTGGTCTCGCAGGGGCAGTCGACCAACGTCCCCAGGGTGAGCGTCTTCGGAGGTGTTCTGCCGAACTCGCCGCTGCCGACCCCCATCCAGGAGCCGAACGCGACGTTCTTCGACTATCCGACCTCGTTCGATCAGGCCCCGTCCGATCGCACGCTGACCTGGTCCCCCATTTCCCCGGTGACCGCGGCGGTCACCTTTCCCAACGGCACCGCGGGGTTGCAGAAGGCATCGCAAGGGTTGACGCCCGGGACCTGGAATCTGACCGTCAGCGACCTGCTGCACGAGTGCGCGTCGCCGCAGCTCGGCTGTGGCGACCCCGCGTCGGGCTCCACCGCCAATCGCTACGACGTCACCGTCCTCACCCGGTCGGGCGGCATCCCCGAGCGCGGCGGACTGGACCTGGCCATCTACCTGGTCGGGGGCGTCTCGGCGGCCGCCGCGCTCGGCGATCCCCACTACCAGCGGATGGTGCAGCGGATGACCGGCGACTTCGCCCGGGCCGGCATCTGTCTGCAGACGGTCACCTACTACGACGTGCCGTCGTGGGCCCGCAGCCGCTGGGCCCTGGTGCAAGTCAGCCCGGCGGCCGCCGCCGAGCCGTGCAGCGAGTACCGACAGCTGCTGACCCTCGCCCGGCCAGGGAACACGGTGAGCCTCTTCTTCCTCGATCAGATCACCGAGCCCAACGCGCCCGCCGGGAGCCGGCTGATCGGCTACGACGGGGCAATCCCCGGGGTCTCCACCTTCAACGGCACCACCGCGGGCGGCGCCATCGTCTCGTCCGGAGACATCGCCACCACCTCCGGATGCGGGAACGTGTTCAGCACCAGCTGCGGCCCGGACGTGGTCGGGGAGACGGCGGCACACGAGGTCGGTCACGCCCTGGGCCTGTTCCATCCCACCGAGAGTCAGGGAGCGTCGGGTGAGGACTTCGACCCGCTCACCGACACCCCGCAGTGTCTGTGCGCGCTGTGTGTGAGCGCCAGCGCCCGGAGCAGCTGCGCCGATCAGCCGGGCGCGCCTGCGCAGCCCACCGTGGTGGACGGCTCGAACTGCACCCAGGGGACCCAATCGTGCGGTGGTGGGGACTACCTGATGTTCTGGCAGCTCACGGACGTGTCGCGCGGGAACCTCTCGCCGCAGGAAGGGCAAGTGATGCGGATGAATCCGCTGGTGCGCCCGCTGTGACCGCGCGCTTCGCGGGCCTTCCGGTGGTCGCCGCCGTTCTCCTCTGGGGAGTGGCGCACGGTGCGCCGACCGACCCCCAGGTGCGGGCCCGGGTCGAGGGGCTGCTCGGAGCCTACCGGGCGGTCACGGTGGCCGAGTGGCGCGGGCTGGGCCCGGGCGCCGCCCCGGTGCTCGAGGGCGTGGCCCGCGATGCGCTGGCGCTTCCCACCTGGCGGGCGCGGGCCCTGGCCGCGCTGGGCGTGGTGCAGCCCGCGGCCGCCGCACCGCTGGTCCGCCAACTCGCCTCGGACCCCGCGAACCCGCCGCTCCTGCGCTCGGCGGCGGTGGACGCGGCGCCGGCCGTGCTCGGCGTCGAGGCCGTGGGGTTCCTCACCCCGTTCCTCCGTGACCGGGATGCGGTCGTCCGTCAGCGGTCGGCGGAGGCGCTGGCCGTGTCCGGCGCCGCCGGGTGCCGGGCGGTGGTGGCCGAGGCGAGGACGCGACCGGCGTCCGATGCGCTGGGACGCACGGCGACCCGCTGCGCAGAGCAGCTCCGCGGAGGAGCTCAGGAACGCTGACTTCCCTCGAGGGCGAGCCTCACCGGGGAGAGCTCGCTCGCCTGTCCGTGGAGGGTCTGGCCTCTTGCCCGGCCATGTCATCGCCCAGGCGTAGGGTGGTCGGTCCGCCATGGAAGGCCTGGGCCACGACGAGGGCTGGACGCTCGAGCGGCTGCGCGACGTCGTCGTGCCGGCGTCGGGACTCCGGACGTGCAGCGGGCCGGCCCTCCACGGCCTCCTCTCCGCGGCGGTCGAGACCGTGGGTCCCGGACCCTTCGGCGCGCTGGCCCGGACCCCCTCGTTCCTCCGTGGTCTGGAGGCGCTCCTCGACGAGCTCGCCCTGGGCAGCGTGTCCGCGGCCACGCTCGCCGAGGCGGCGGAGCGGATGGCTCCTTCCGGCACCCGGCTCACCCACCTCGCGCGTCTGGTCGAGGCCTCCCTGGCGCGGATGGCGGCCGCCCGGGTGGAGCTCGCGTCCACGCGCTGGGTGGCCGCGAGCGCGGTGCTGGCGCCGGGGTGGCCTGCCGAGCTCCCGGTCGACCAACTCGCATTGGCCCTCGCTCCGCCGTTCCCGCCCGGAGTGGTGGGGTTCCTCGCCGCCCTGGCCCGGGCCGCGTCGGCCGCCGGCCGTGCCCTGGCGCTCCACGTTCCGCTGACCGGAGAGGCTGGCCTCGACGCCGCGCTCGAGCCGCTCCTCCAGGCGTTCGAGGCCGGACCGGATCTGCCCGGGGTCGAGCTGCTGCCGGAGCTCCCCGAGGGCGCGCTGGCCGAGCCCGTGCGACGGCTCGCCATCGCCGCCCCCGGGAGCGTCCCGGCCACGGCGCTGGAGGCGGTGCTGTCGCCGGGTCCGAGGCGAGAGGTCGCGGCGCTGGTGGACGCGCTCCGCCGCGCCGTGGAGGCCGGAGCCCCGCCGGAGCGCTGCGCCCTCACTGTGGTCGCCCCGGAGGACGCCGCAGAGCTGGTGCGCGGGCTGGAGGATGCGGGCTTCCGGGTCGGCCGCCGCGCTCCCGTCCCGCTCGGCACCACGGTGGCCGGCAGGGTAGGTCTCCTCTGGGCGGGGCTCGCCGCCCGTGGGACGCCGGCCGAGGACGTGGCCTGGCTCCTCAGGCAGCGGCTGCTGCCCGCGCTGCGCGTCGACGTACGCCTGGATCCACTGCCGCTCCTCCGCCGTGCCGGGGTGCGCGACGGGACGCTGGGCTCCGAGGGCAGCACCAGCGCCTACCAGGTCCGGCTCGCGGCATTCGCCACCCGGAGCCGCGCCGCGGGGAACGATCACGACGCGGAGGCGGCCGAACGGCTGCTCCGGAGCGCCGGAGCGCTCCTCGGCCTGGCCGACCGCATCCCGCGCCGCGCACGGCTGGCCGACCTGCTCGAGGCCTGGCGCGCCGGGCTCGAGTCCGGGGGATTCTGGGCCGCGCTCGAGCACGAACCGCTCGAGAGCGACCCGGCCGCTCGCCGGGCCGCTGCCCGCGAGGCCGCCGCGGTGGAGGTCTGGCGCGCCTTCGTCCGCGACACCCGCGCGGGGTGGAAGGCGGCACGGACCCAGGGCCCGGAGATGGACCGCCCCGCGTTCGCGCGCTGGCTCGCGGATGCCGCGGCCACGCTCCCGGTCGAGCTGGCTCCAGGGATGGCGGGTGGGGTGGACGTCCTCCCCCTCGAGTCGCTGGACGGACGACCGCTCGACTTCCTCGGCGTGGCGGGGCTGGACGCGGCGAGCTTTCCCCGGCGCGCCGAGCCCTCGCTCCTGGGAGACGAAGAGCGCCAGGCCATCCACGGAATCCTGGGTCGGGCGGCGCTGCCCTCGTTCGTGGGGAGCGGAGAGGCGCGGAGCGCGATGGACGAGGCGGTGGACCGCTGGCGCCTCGGCCGGGCGCTGGCCTCCGCCGGACGGGTCGCCGTCGCCCGCCGCCGTGGGGGAGCAGGTGCCCCCGCGGACATCGTGCAGCGATTGCTCGCCGTCACCGGAACGGCCGAGCGTGACCTCTCTTCGGAGTCCGTCCCCCTGCTCGTGGAGGCCCCGGGTCCGGCCTGGGCGCGCGTCCGGCTCGCGCTCGAGGCGACGGTGGCGCCCGACCTTCGCAACGATGCGGCCGACCCGGTGGCCCGCGCCGCGCTCGGGGAGGTGGAGGGTGCGCCGTGGCTCGAGGAAGCCCGGGCAGTCGCCGCCATCGACGCGGAACGGCTTCAAGTCTGCGCGGGACTGCTCGGACCCGGAGCGCACAGCGGACGGCTGGGTCCCGCACCGGACGTGGTCGCTGCCGTCGAGGCCCGGCTCGGCGGCTCCCCCGAGGGGCCGCTCTCGTCCACCAGCCTCACCGCGCTCGCCAACTGCCCGTTCCAGGGACTGTCGCGCAAGGTGCTCGGGCTCGATCCGCCGGAGGACGGCGCCGAGGAGCTGGACGCGCGCGGCCGGGGGCAGTTCCTGCACGAGGCGCTCGAGCAGCTGGTGAAGCGGCTCCTCGAGCTCGGGCTGACCGCGGCGGATCCGGCCACGTTGCCCGAGGACCTGGTCCCGGCGGCGGTCGAGGCCGCGGCCCGGGAGCACGCCCGGCAGGCGCCGACCGGCCACCCGCGCCTCTGGGCGCTCGCCCAGGCCCGCGCGCGCCGGACGCTGGAACGGCTGCTGCGCTCGGGAAAGCTTTACCCCTTTCCCGGACTGCGACCGGTCGCCGCCGAGGAGCGCTTCGGCCCCGACCTCGAGCTGCCGGCCGCGCTCCCCGGCGAGCGCCCGGTCTACTTCCGCGGCTCGCTGGACCGGATCGACCGCGGCGAGGGCGGCACCGGGGTCGTCGACTACAAGAGCAGCAAGCGGCGCGACCGCGCCCGGGCGGAGGTGCTGGTCACGGACTTCCAGCTTCCCCTCTATCTCCTCGCGCTCAAGGCCCGCGGCGAGCGCCCCCCGTTCCAGGCGGGCTGGCTCTCGCTCCGGACGCTGGAGTTCCTCCCGCTCGATCCGGACCGCACCGGCCCGCTGGACACCTTCCTCGCCACCGACGCCGCGACCCGCGCCTCCACCACCGGCCCGAACCTCGCCTCCGCCGTGCACGCGCTGCTCGCCGAGCCGCGGGAGGGGCTCTTCCCGGTGCGTCCGCGCGAGTGTGGCTTCTGCCCGCTCGGCTCGGTGTGCCGCATCTCGGAGCGCCGGGCGCCGCAGGGAGTCGAGGGATGAGCGCGGTCCGCCCCAGCGCCTGCGTCTTCGCCGGTGCCGGAACCGGGAAGACGCACGGCCTCGTCACCGAGTGCCTGCGCCTCCTCGGCGGCGCGGATCGCGACGAGCCACTTCCCCCCGCCAGGCTGTGCCTGCTCACCTTCACCGAGAAGGCGGCGGCGGAGATGCGGGGGCGGCTCGCCTCCCGCGTGGCGGCACTGGCGGCGGGCGAGTCCTCCGAGCCCGAGCTGGCCGCGGCCTTCCTGGCCTCGGGCCGCCCGTTCCCACCCGCCTCGGAGTGGAGGCGGCTGCAGACCCGGCTCTCCGGCGCAACCATCGCCACATTCCACGGCTTCTGTGCCGGGCTCCTCCGTCGCGCTCCGGCCGGAACCGGGACCCCGGCCGACTTCGTGCTCCTCGACGAGGAGGAGTCCCTGGACCTGCTGGAGGAGCTCGCCGAGCGGCTGGTGCTCGAGCGCCTCGAGGCAGGGGACGCGGCGGTCGAGGCGCTGTGCGCGGACCTCGACCTCCGCGGGCTGCGCCGGAGCGGACTGGTCGAGCTGCTGGTGGACCAGGCCCGGCGGGTGCGAGACCACGGCCACGCCCCGGGGGGGCTGGCCATCACCCGGCCCGAGGACGTCCGCCAGGCGCTCGACCAGAGCGCCGCCCGGGTCCGCGCGCTGGTGCAGGACGCGCTCCGCCGCGCCCGGGCCGAGGGCGGCGCGTGCGAGCCGGTGCTGGCGGCGATCACCGACCTGCTCGTCGGCTGGGGACCCGACACCGCGCTGGAGCGTGCGGCTCGCCTGGCGGACCTGCGCGATGCCCTGCCGGGAAGAGGAGGGAAGAACGGGCTCGGGGCGGCGGTGCGAGCTGCGCGGGAGGCGCTGAGCGGGGGCGACTCTCCACTCGGAGCGGCGGCGCTGCTGCTGGCCCGGCCCCACGAGGAGACCTGGCGGGCGCTGCTGGTCGCGCTCGCGGAGCGGCAGCGGGCGGCCTTCGACGAGGCCGGGGCCCTCGATTTCGCCGAGCTGCTCATCCGGGCGCGCGACCTGCTCGCCGGCGATCCGGCCGTGCGGGGTCGCGAGCAGGCCCGCATCGGCGCGCTCCTGCTCGACGAGTTCCAGGACACCAACCTGCTCCAGCTGGAGCTCACCTTCCTCCTGGCGGAGGCCCGCGACGGGGCGCCGCGGCCGCTGGGGAGCGACGGGTCGCGCGGGCTGCCGCTCGAGCCCGGGTTCCTCTGCGCGGTCGGGGACCGCAAGCAGTCCATCTACGACTTCCGGGGTGCCGACGTGGAGGTGTTCGAGGAGCTCGCCCGCGCCGTGGAGACGGGAGGTGGTGAGCGGAGGTTCCTTCGGGTGAGCCGGCGCGCGCAGCCCGGGCTGGTGAGCGTGCTCAACGGGCTGCTCGGTCCCATCCTCGGGCAGACGCCGGCCGCGCCGTGGGAGGTGCCGTTCCGCCCTGGCGAGGACGACCTCGAGCCCTGGCGGCCGCAGATCGGCCCCCCGGGGTGCGTGGAGCGGCTGGTGGCCGTCGCGGAGGAGGACCGCGCGGAGGAGCGCCGACAGGCCGAGGCCGATCTCCTCGCCCGGCGCCTCGCGCACCTCCTGGCGCCCGGGTCGGAGGCCCGCATCCCCGACGGCGCCGGCCTCCGACCGGTGCGCGGTGGGGACGTGGCGATCCTGCTGCGCTCGTTCGTCGAGGTGGCGACCTACACCGAGGCGCTCGCCCGTCACCACGTGCCCCATCGGGTCCTGCGCGGCCGGGGCATCTTCGCCTCGCCCGAGGTGCGGGACGTGGCCGCGCTGCTCGGCTTCCTGACCGATCCCCGGAACCCGGTGCACCTCGCCGCGTGCCTGCGCGGTCCGGCGGTCGGACTCTCCGACGCGACCCTGGTGCGGCTGGCGCTCCCCCGCGGGCGACTCGACGCCCGGGTGCTCGCCGGCGGGCTCCCCCCGGAGGCGCTCTCCGGCGAGGCCGGACGGTGGGCGCGGTTCGTCGCCGTCGCCCGGCAACTGCGCGCCCGCCTGGACCGGTGCTCGCTGGTCGACCTACTCGAGGACGCCTGGGACGCGCTCGGCACCCGCACGGCGCTCGCCGCCTCGCCGCACGGGGAGGAGCAGCTCGGGAATCTGGAGGTGGTGCGGCAGCTCGGGGCGCGCTGGGACTCCCGCGGTCGCTCGGATCCGGCGGCCTTCGCCCGGCGGCTGCTCGACCTCGCCGACCGCGACCCTCGCATCGGGCTCGAGGAGGTGGAGGACGCCCGTGGCGGTCCGGCGGTCCAGCTGCTCACCGTCCACGCGGCGAAGGGCCTGGAGTGGCCTGTGGTGTGCATCGCCGATCTCGGGGCGAGCCGGCCTCCCTCGACGGGCCGATTGCTGGTCGACCCGCGAAACGGGCTGGCGTTCCGCCCCACCGTGCCCTGGAGCGCGGATCCGCACCCCACGCCCCGCTCGGTGGCGCTCGCCGACATCCTCGCCAGCCGGGACGTCGCCGAGAGTCGCCGCGTGCTCTACGTGGCGATGACCCGGGCCCGGGATCACCTCGTGCTCTCGGGCATCCAGGGACGGGGAGGGCCCCGCACCTGGGCCGGCTGGATCGACCCGGTGCTGGATGCGCCGGAAGTGCGTGCGCGGGTGCGTCGCCTCGACGACGGAGCCTGTCCCGCGCTGCCCCCGCGTGCTCCTCTGCCACCCGTCGAGGTCGAGCCCGGGCGGGTGCGCGCCGCGCTCGCCCGGCTCGAGCCCCTGGCGAGACGAGCTCCGGGCCTGGTCCCCCTCGAGGCGCTGGAGGCGCTCGAGGGCTGCCCGCGCCGGTTCCAGCTCCGCGCGCTCGAGGGCCACCGGGAGCCCGGCGCTGGCGCGAGGACAGAGGTGCGCTCCCCGAGGCACCGGGACGGCCGGCTCGACGTGCTCCGGAGGCTGGTCGCAGGGATTCCGGTCACCGCGTGGGGCGCCGGGGTTCCGGACGAGGCGCTGGGGGCGGCGGCGGGGCGAGTCGGCCTCACGCTCGCCGAGGCCGAGGCGCTGCGGCTGGCCGCGCCGCTGCGGCGGCTCGGGCGGGCGCTCCGCGGCTTCACCGCGGGGTTCACCTGGGCGAGCGGGGTGCCGTTCCGGTTGCCGCTGGGAGCGGCCTCGGTGCAGGGCGCGTTCGACCTGCATCTGGTGGGGCCGCCAGGCGAGGCGGTGGTGCGCCTGGTGGGAGGCTCGCGGGCCGCGCTGGGCGCGAGCGCGACGGTGCTGCTCGAGGCGCTCCGGGCCCGGACCGGCGGTGCCCGGCAGGTCCGGGCCGCGCTGTTCGCCGTGGACGGGGACGAGGAGAAGCTGCGCTGGGTGTCCGCGCCCCCGCTGAGCACCGCGGAGATCGACGCGCGGCTGACGGCGGCGCTCGCGCTCGGGTCGGCGCTGGCCGAGGGACTGGAACGCTCCGGATGCGAGGCGCTGGGCTGCGGCTTCGTCCCTCGTTGTCACCCGGGGGAGCGCGGGCTATAGGCTCGAGGTCCGGCCATGCCGAACGTCGTGGTGGTGGGTGCCCAGTGGGGCGATGAAGGGAAGGGCAAGGTCGTCGACCTGCTCACCCAGCACGCCCAGGTGGTGGTCCGGTTCCAGGGCGGGAACAACGCCGGACACACCCTGGTGGTGGGCGGGGAGAAGACCATCCTCACCCTCATCCCCAGCGGCATCCTCCACGCGGGGAAGACCTGCGTCATCGGCAACGGGGTGGTGCTGGATCCCTCGGTGCTGGTGGCGGAGATCGACAAGCTCCGCGCACGGGGAGTCATCCGCTCCGAGGCGCAGCTCATCGTCTCCGAGTCGGCACACGTCATCTTTCCCTGGCACAAGCACCTCGATGCCCTCCGGGAAAAGGCGCGCGGGGCCTCGCCCATCGGGACGACGGGGCGGGGCATCGGCCCGGCCTACGAGGACAAGGTGGCGCGCCGGGGGATCCGGGTGCGGGACCTGCTCGACGCCGGGCGCCTGGGGCGCAAGGTCGAGCAGCGCCTCACCGGGGCGCTCGAGGAGCTCCGGCTGCTCGCCAGGCTTGCAGGGACCGAGCTGCCGCCGCTGGACGCGGCGGCGATCGCCCGCGAGTACGCCGCCTTCGGAGTCCGGCTGCGGCCCCACGTCCGCGACGCCTCGCTCTATCTGCACGGGGAGGCCCGGGCCGGGGCGCGCATCCTCTTCGAGGGTGCGCAGGGCACGCTCCTCGACGTCGACCACGGCACCTATCCCTTCGTGACCAGCAGCAACTGCGTCGCCGGGAATGCGGCAGTGGGCTCCGGGCTGGGCCCCACCGAGATCGATCGGGTGGTGGGAATCAGCAAGGCGTACACCACGCGGGTCGGCGGTGGCCCGTTCCCCACCGAACTCCAAGATGCGGTGGGCGAGCGGCTCCGCAAGGTGGGCGACGAGTTCGGCTCGGTGACCGGCCGGCCGCGGCGCTGTGGTTGGCTCGACGGTGTGGTGCTCCGCTACGCGGCCCGGGTGAACGGGCTGTCGGGGCTCGCCCTGACCAAGCTGGACGTGCTGTCCGGCCTTCCGGAGCTGAAGCTCTGCACCGCCTACTCGCTGGGCGGTGCCCGGACGGCGGACTTTCCGTCGGACATCGACGACCTCGCCCAGGTCTCCCCCGTGTACGAGACGCTGCCCGGCTGGGACGAGCGCCTCGCCGGTGTGCGAAGCGTCGATCAGCTCCCCGCGGCCGCCCGGGCCTACGTCCGCCGCGTCGAGGAGGTGGCAGGGGTTCCGGTGGTCTGCATCTCGGTGGGCGCCGACCGGGGAGAGACCATCCTCCTCAGCAATCCGTTCGAGCAGGCGACCCGCCGCTGACGCGGTCGCGCGAGAACGGATATGAGGGGACCGAGCCCGGGGCGGCGGTCGTTCCCGGGCTCGATTCGAGAGCAGGTGCACGCATGAGACAGGCCCTGGAGATCGGTTCGGCGCAGGACTGGCGAGGAGAGATTCGCCGGCTGTTTGATGTGCAGGCCGCGTCGCGCTGGACGGTGTCGCGCTCCAGCGCCGCGGAACGACGCAAGAAGCTCCAGCGCCTCAAGGACGCGCTGCACAAGCACCGCCCGGCACTGGCGGAGGGCATCCGTCGCGACTTCGGCCGTCCGCCGGAGGAGTCGGAGTTCATCGAGTTCCACCCCGTCTTCGAGGAACTGAACCACGCCATCGCCCACCTGGGCGAGTGGATGCGCCCCGAGCCCGTGGAGGCGCCGCTGCTGCTCGCCGACACCGCAAGCGAGATCCGCTGGGAGGCGAAGGGGCAGGTTCTGGTGCTCTCGCCGTGGAACTACCCCGTCTACCTCGTCCTCGGCCCCCTGGCCGGAGCGATCGCCGCGGGGAACGTGGTGATGGTGAAGCCCTCGGAGAAGGTCCCCGAGACGAATCGTGCGCTGCGCGCGCTCCTGACCGACGCCTTCCCCGAGACCGAGGTGGCAATGGTGGAGGGCGACGCCCCAGTGGCCGAGGCCCTGCTGGACCTCCCGTTCGATCACATCTTCTTCACCGGCAGCACGCGGGTGGGAAAGCTGGTCATGGTCGCGGCGGCCAAGCACCTCGCCTCGGTGACGCTCGAGCTCGGGGGAAAGTCGCCTGCCATCGTCGCCCCCGATGCGAACGTCGCCCGCGCGGCCCAGGCCATCGCCTGGGGAGCCTTCGTCAACGCCGGTCAGACCTGCATCGCTCCGGACTACGTCCTGGTGCAGGAGGGGCAGCGGCAGACGCTTCTCGACGCGCTCCGGAGCGCGATCGAACGCAGCTATGGACCCGAGTCGGGCTGGGCGACCAACTCCGACTTCGCGCGGCTGGTCGACCCGGGCGCCTTCGCCAGGGTGAAGGGGCTCATAGACGACGCGGTCCGGCGCGGGGCGAAGGTCCCTATCGGAGGCGAGGCGAATGCCGCGGAGCGGTATCTCGCGCCCACCGTGCTGGTGGACGTGCCCGACGAGGCGCCGTTGCTCCAGGAGGAGATCTTCGGCCCGCTGCTCCCGGTCGTGACCTACCGGACCCTCGAGGAAGCGCTGGAGTACGTGCGGAGGAGACCCAAGCCGCTGGCGCTGTATCTCTTCTCGCGATCGGGCAGCACGGTGGAGGCGACCCTGGAGGGAACGACCTCCGGCGGGGTCTGTGTGAACAACACGCTCATCCACCTCGCAAACCCAGGGCTGCCGTTCGGCGGCGTTGGCCCGAGCGGGATCGGGAACTACCACGGGCGCGCCGGATTCAAGGCCTTCAGCCACGAACGGGCGGTGATGCGGCAACAGGGAAACCCGCTGGCGCGGCTGCTCGCGCCGCCGTACAGCGGTCGGCTGAACCGCATGGTGGCCAGGTTCGCCCGGTTCCTTCAGTGACCCGCCTCCACTAACGCCCGGAGTGCCACAGACGACGGCTGCGGCGGCAGGATCCTCGATGTCACCGGTCCTCCGCGGCGACGAGCACCCAGCCCGGGGCGAGACGCCCGGTTGACTTTCGGGTCAATCCCGTCGTGTCCTCCCCTCATGGCAGAGGCCTTCATCATCGATACGGTCAGGACTCCCCGCGGCAAGCGGAAGGGGAGCCTGGCGGGGATTCATGCGGTGGACCTGGCCGCCCACGTCCTGAACGCGGCGCTCGAGCGCACGGGCGTGCCGGCGGCGCGGGTCGAGGACGTGGTGCTCGGTTGCGTCACCCAGATCGGTGAGCAGGCCTTCGATGTGGCCCGAGGGGCGGTGCTCGCCGCCGGGCTGCCCGTCTCGGTGCCGGGCAAGACGGTGAACCGGCTGTGCGGGAGCGGTCTCACGGCGGTGGCGGACGTCGCGAACGGGATCGTCGCCGGGCAGATCCAGCTGGGGATCGGCGGCGGAGTCGAGTCGATGACCCGCATCCCCATGGGCTCGGATGCGGGATTCGGCGAGGGGCCCACGTCACCGCGGCTCGCCGAGCGCTTCCCGGACCTCACCCACCAGGGGACTTCGGCGGAGCTCATCGCCCGGACGTGGTCGCTGTCGCGCGGACAGCTGGACGAGTTCGCTGCCGCCTCCCAGGGCAAGGCAGTGGCCGCGCGGACCGCCGGCTGGTTCCGTCAGGAGATCGTCCCGGTTCCGGTCCAGGACGCCGGCGGCAGCACGCGGCTCTTCGCGGACGACGAGCACCCCCGCCCGGGCACGACCGTCGAGACCCTGGCGGCGCTGAAGCCCAGCTTCCGCGAGGACGGCGTCATCCACGCCGGAAACGCCTCGGGCATCGTGGACGGGGCGGCGGCGGTGGTGGTCGCCTCGGCCGAGGCGGCCCGGGAGCTCGGGCTCCGGCCCCGGGGGCGCATCGTCACCACGGCGGTGGTCGGCTCCGACCCCGTCTTGATGCTCACCGGTCCCATCCCCTCCAGCCGGCTGGCGCTGCAGCGGGCTGGCTGGACGGTGGATGACGTGGACCTCTGGGAGATCAACGAGGCCTTCGCCCCGGTGCCCATCGTAGTCGGCCAGGAGCTGGGAATTCCGCTGGACCGGATCAACGTGCAGGGGGGCGCCATCGCCCTCGGCCACCCCCTGGGCGCCACCGGGGCGATGCTCCTGGGGACGCTCCTCGGGGCGCTGGAGCGCCGCTCGCTCCGCCGGGGAGCGGTCACCCTCTGCATCGGCTACGGGATGGGCATCACCATGCTGGTGGAGCGGGTGGAGCAAGGCCCCCGGAGGTGAGCCCGAGCGCACCGCGGCCGACACTTCCTGGCCCCAGGTCGCGTGGCACGCGACCCACGGAGGCACTAGCCTAGAAGGGTGGACTTCCGCCCGGCCACAGCGCCCGAGGTCTTCCGGCCGCGGCCGGTGCTTGCCGCGGCGATGGGCATCGCCGCGCTGCTCTGGCTGTTCGTCCTCGTCTACCTCATGCAATTCGAGGGCGTGCCGGCGAAGACGTTCATCTCCGCCATCTTCTTCGTCGTCTTCTTCGGCGTCTCGCTGACCTACTACGCGCGGACCGCCATCGTGGTCGACGGCGGCGGAGTGACCTACCGCGGCCTGGTCCGGACCGACTACTTCGCCTTCCGGGACATCCTGAAGGTCGACATCCTTCCCGGTCCGGTGACGGTCTACGCGGTCCGGGGCCGGGGGCGGGGGATGCACTTCACGAGCTTCTTCACCCAGCATCGGCGTCTGATGGAGCTGCTGGTGGAGCGGGCGGGTCTGTCGCCGATGCGCTGAGCATGGACGCGCCGCGCCCCTGCGCGGCTCCGCAGGCGTCCCCCTGGTGCGGGGGAGTGAGGGGCGCCGCTCCGGAGCCAGCGCGGTAGTGCAGCAGCGAGCGACCGACGCCGAGGAGGTCGCCGTCCGTGAGGAGGCTCCCCGGTCGGAGCCACCGTCCGTTGCACCGCGCGCGGTTTCGTCCGCCGAGGTCCCGCACCCGGTGCCGGTCGCCTTCGCGCACGAGCTGGAGATGCCGCCGCGAGACCGCGCCGTCGTGGAGCTGCACCGAGCAGGCCGGGAGCCGCCCGAGCTCGGGCGCCGGGCCCGCCAGAGGGAAGACGGCGCCGGCGTCCACGCCCGTCACGCAAAGGAGCGCCGCGGCCGCCGAGCACGCCCAGGCATCCCCGGGCGCGAGCAGCGCGCGAACCAGTGCCACCGTGCCCGCCGCCGCGAGCGGGGGCTCGATCCAGAGCTGGGCCTCCCTGGACAGCCGCACCCGCTCGCCGGGGAGGAGCCAGCGGCGGAGGCCGGCATCGAGCACCGCGCGGCCCACCCGTCGGGGTTCGGCGCACCGCACCCAGACGCGGTCGTCGGCGAGGTCCAGCTCCAGAAGGCGCGGCGGCAATCCCGGGAAGCGGATGCCGTCGTCGTCACCGCCGCCCACCGTCCAGGTCCCGGGCTCCAGCGCGAGCTCCGAGCCCATTCCGCGTGCCTCGAACCGGACGTGCATGGCAGGCCTCGGTCGCAACGGACGTGCCAGCGTGAGCCGTCGAGCGAGTAGGGTGCGCCGCGTGAGTCGTTTCCCTTCGACGACCCTCCTCTGCGTGGCGCTCCTCGTCCCGGCCTGTCGCGACGAGCAGGCCGGCCCCCGTCCGCGGGCACGGGCGCCGGCGTCCGCGGCGGCGGAGGCGCCGGGCGCGGTGCAGGGCACCTGGGCCGGCGGGGCCATCAAGTACCTCGGCACGCGGGTGGAGCGCGGACGGAACGAGCACGGTCAGGACGCGGTTCGCCTCACCCACCGGTTCGAGGCGACCCGGCGGCTCGAGCCCGGGTGGCAGATCTTCGTCCACCTGGTGGACGCCCGGACCGGGCAGATGCTGGCCAACGCAGACCACCCCCCGCCGATGCCGCTCGAGCAGTGGCCGGTGGGGCAGCCGGTGCAGGACGTACAGGTCCTCGTGCTGCCGCCTGGCGCGCCGGAGATCCAGGTCCTGCTCGGGTTCTGGCACGACGACCAGCGGCTCCCGGTGGATCAGCCCGCGGCGCAGGACGGACAGCAGCGGATGCGCGGACCGGTCATCGGTGGCGGTCCCCCCGTGCCCGAGGCGCACGTCCGCCGGACGTCCGTCCCTCCGAGGCTCGACGGCGTGCTCGACGATGCCGCCTGGCAGGGCGCGACGCCGTTCACCCTGGTGGACAGCCTCGACGGCCGGCCGGCGCCGTTTCGGACGACCGCACGCCTCGCGTGGGACGACGAGGCGCTGTACGTGGCGTTCGAGTGCGAGGACCCGGACGTCTGGGGCACGTTCAGCAAGCGCGACGAGCCGCTCTACACGCAGGAGGTGGTGGAGATCTTCCTCGACGCCGACGCCGACGGACGGACCTACGACGAGATCGAGGTGAGCCCCCACAACGTCGTCTTCGACGCCTACTTCCCGGCACGCCGCCAGGGCATGGACCTGTCGTGGGACTCGGGGCTGCAGAGCGCGGTGAAGGTCTCCGGGACGCTCGACGATGCCTCGGACCGTGACCAGGGCTGGACGGTGGAGATGCGCATTCCGTTCGCCCGGCTCCACGCCGTGCCGCACCTGCCGCCGCGTCCGGGCGACCGGTGGCGGTTCAACCTGTACCGGCTCGAGCTCCCCGACCGGAAGCACGCCCAGGGGCAGGCGTTCTCCCCGCTGTTCGTCGGCGACTTCCACGCCGTCGACCGATTCGCCTGGCTCGTCTTCGACGGCGGCTGAGCAGCCGACTCACCCGGTCCGGAAATCCCACCGGCTCTCGGCCTCGCTCGGCGCGCGCGGGTCGCCCAGGAAGTGGAGGTAGCCCTGGAGCTCCAGGGTATCGACCACCGACTCGGCCTCCAGCTGGCTGAAGCCGTGCAGGTCCACGAGCGCGTCGCGCATCATCGACTTGCCACGCAGGTATCCCACTGGCTCGCCCGGGCCGAGCGCGCGGTGGAGGTCCCGGCTGAGGGCGGCGAGGTCGAGGTCCTCGGGGATCATCTGTGCGACGGTGTACTCGGGGCGCCCGCGCCGGCAAGCGGCCGGGCCACGAGCCGACCGGCACGCCCCCGGAACGTCTCCCACCGAACGCTGCGCCGATCGAGCACGACGCGGATGGCCCCGTCGACGTCGGTGCGGAGGATCACCGCCCCGCTCTCCCGCCAGCGCGCCACCACTTCCGGCGCGGGGAGGCCGAAGCGGTTGGCGCGCCCGTCGGAGAACAGCGCCAGCCACGCCTGGCTCACGGAGACGAGTCGGGGCGTGCTCGAGGAGCGCGAGCCGTGGTGGGGCACCTTCACCACCGTGCTCTCCAGTGGCGGAAGCGCCTCCTCGGCCGCGGCCCCGGCATCGCCCGGGAGCAGCACGGAGCGGCCCGCGGCGCTCAGGTGGAGCACCAGGCTGCGGTCGTTGACCGTCCGGAGAACGCCCGTGTCCCGGGGTGGAGAGAGGACCCGCACCGTCGCTCCGCCGAGCGTCCGGACCTCGCCCGCCGCGAGCCACTCCACCCGCGCGGGTCCGGCCGCGGCCAGCAGCGCATCCACCAGTGGCCCGCGCTCCACCCCGGCCGGGAGCCAGAGCCGGTCCACCGGGAGCTCGCGCAGCACGGCGAGGAGCCCGAGCGCGTGGTCCGGATGCGGATGGGACAGCGCCACCACATCGAGCCGCCGGATGCCCCGCTCGCGGAGGTAGGGCAGCACCACCCGTGCACCCGGGTCGATGCCATCGGGCACGCCTCCGCCGTCCACCAGGAGGTTCGTCCCGGCAGAGGAGGCGAGGAGCGCGTCGCCGTGACCCACCGGGAGCACGGTGAGCTCGAGGGGCGCTCGGGGCTCGACGAGGGGTCGGGCGAGCACGGCAGCCACCGCCAGGGCGACGACCCACCCTGAGCGTCGCACGCCCAGCGCCACGCCGAGGAGCCCGAGCGCGAAGGCCGCCCCCGCCGGCCAGGAGAACGACGGCGAGGGGAGCACCCCGAGCGGCACCGCCGCACCGGCGCCCACCAGGGCCAGCAGCGCCCGGGCCGCCAGGGACGCGACCAGCAGCGGCGCGGCAGCGAGCGCCGGGGAGAGGCAGAACGCGCCGGCGGTCACCGCGCAGGCGAGGGTGAGGACGGAGGCGACGGGGAGGGCCAGCACGTTCACCACGCAGCCCACCAGCGAGATGCGATGGAAGGCGGTCGCGACCAGGGGAACGGAGGCCAGGGTGACCGCAGCGCTCGCGGTGAAGACGCCGAGCAACGCCTCGCGGACCTGCTCCACCGCCCGGCGCCAGCGATGGGGGCACCGGGGGTCCGGCGGTCGCACCGGGACCAGGGCGCGGAGCCGGGGGGCGAGCAGCACCAGCGCCAGGACGGCGGTGAAGCTGAGCTGGAGCGAGAGGTCCCGGACCGACGCCGGGTCGGCGACGAGGAGGAGGCCGGCGGCCAGCGCCAGCGCGTTCAGGGCGTCGGTGTGGCGCTGCAGCGCTCGACCGGCGAGGACCAGGGCGAGCATCAGCGCCGAACGGACCGCAGGAGGCTGGTTGCCGGTGAAGACGACGTAGCCCCAGACGAGCGGCAGCGCGGCGAGGGCCGCCGGCCGGCGCGCGTCGAGCCGCAGGACCAGGGCCGGCACCCCCCGCAGCATCCCCGCGAGCAGCGCGGCGAGCACCAGCGCGAGCGCGGCCACGTGCAGCCCGCTCACGCTCAGCACGTGGGCCAGCCCGCTGCGGGCGAAGCGGTCCTCCCACTCGGGCGCGAGCTCCGAGCGCAGCCCCGCGGCGAGCGCGCAGACCAGCGCCGCGGCATCGGCGTCGGCGAGGCGCCCGCGCGTCCACCGCCCGAAGGCCTCCCGGCGCTCCGACACCCAGCGCCGCCAGTCGTCGGGCGCCGAGAGCGGCACCAGGGAGCCAGGGAGGATCCGGCCGGAGGTCAGAAGCCCCCGGGCCCGCGCTGCAGCGCCCAGGTCGGGCTGGCCCCACGACTCCGGCCCGACGTCGGCCCGGAGCTGGGTCCGGAGCCTGACCCGCTGTCCGGCCCAGGGATGACTCTCGGGGTCGCTCCACCACAAGCGCGTCCGCGCCCTCGCGGTCTGGTCGTCGACGCGGGAGACCTCGAGGACGCCCCGCCCCCCGCGCGCGTGGGCCTCCGCCGAGGCGAGGCGGCCCTCCAGCAGAACCGGTCTTCCGACGGGGAGTGGGGTGGAGCGTTCCGCCCGCGCGGCGAGCACCGCGCCGGTGAGGATCGCGGAGGCGAGAAGCGCGAGGTGCGCCCCCTCTCGGGCCCGCAGGGCGAACGCAATGGTTGCCAGGGCAGCAGCCAGGCAAGCGATCACAGCGGGAGCCGGACGGGCCAGGGCAGGCAGGGCACTGCCCAGTCCGAGCGCGAGGACGGGAAAGAGGAGCGGGCGGATCCCCAGGTCTTTCCAGCGCCAGCAGCCCATCCCCCGCCCCCCGTCCAGCCCCGCCCAGAACCGTGATTGCAGCCTCCTGGGCGGGTCCTACTGCAAAAGCCGGGCAATCCTCTCTGTCGATCCGTCTGCGGCCGCCCGCCCCGTGATTGCGGCCGCCTGGCGGGTCCGACTGCAACCCCGCGCATCCTCTCTGTCGATCCGTCTGCGGCCGCCCGCCCCGTGATTGCGGCCGCCTGGCGGGTCCGACTGCAACCCCGCGCATCCTCTCTGTCGATCCGTCTGCGGCCGCCCGCCCCGTGATTGCGGCCGCCTGGCGGGTCCGACTGCAACCCCGCGCATCCTCTCTGTCGATCCGTCTGCAGCCGCCCGCCCCGTGATTGCGGCCGCCTGGCGGGTCCGACTGCAACCCCGCGCATCCTCTCTGTCGATCCGTCTGCGGCCGCCCGCCCCGTGATTGCGGCCGCCTGGCGGGTCCGACTGCAACCCCGCGCATCCTCTCTGTCGATACGTCTGCGGCCGCCCTGACAAAAATGGCGCGACAGCCTAGTCGGGGCTGCACCGCCGGGTCAAGACGACGCATTGCACAAAGCGAGAATCCGTGCTAAATTGTTGGACTTTGCGGCGTTCGAGGCCGCGAGGAGGCAGCTCCCAAGTGCAGACCAGCTTCAAGACGGGCGACAAGGCCGTGTACCCCGGCCAGGGCGTGGGCGAGGTGATGGGCATCGAGCACACCGAGGTCGCCGGCCAGCGCCAGTCGTTCTACGTCCTCCGCATCCTGGAGAACGGGATGCGGATCATGATCCCGATCAACAAGGTCGGCTCGGTCGGCCTGCGGGAGATCATCAGCGAGGACGACGTGAAGCAGGTCTACGCCATCCTCCGGGAGAAGGACATCTCGGTCGACTCCACCACCTGGAACCGGCGGTACCGGGAGTACATGGAGAAGATCAAGACCGGTTCGGTCTTCGAGATCGCCGAGGTGCTCCGCGACCTGTACCTCCTCAAGGGCGACAAGGACCTGTCCTTCGGGGAGCGGAAGATGCTCGACACCGCCCGGGCCCTGCTGATCAAGGAGCTCAGCCTCGCCAAGGAGTGCACCGAGGACGAGATCGAGGCCGACCTCCGGAAGATCTTCAGCATCACCTAGGTCGAGGGAGGGCCCCTTGGCGCGCCCCCCGAATTCGGCCGAGGAAGCCCGTGACGAGCGGATCCGCCAGCTCGAGCGGAGCACCCGCCGCCGGGTGACTGGCGTCCAGCTCCCGGTGGCGGTGCTGTGCTTCACCGGAGCGCTCTTCCTGCTCGCGCGCGAGGCGCCGGACGTGGCCTACGTCTTCGCCAGCCGCGAGCCCATCACCCTCGGCAGCGAGGGGAGCTACCACCTCGACCGCCTGCGGCCGAACGTGTTCGCCCAGGTGCACGGGGTGCCGCTGGGCACCGCGTTCTACGGTGTGGAGCGTGGGGCGCGCGTCGTGCTGGTCCCGATGCAGGACACGCCGCTGCTGGTGCGCCGGCCGGTCCTCCCCAGCGAGGACTGGGTTCCCGGCAAGCGCCCTCCGCCTCCCGATCCGCGGCCGTTCGGCGTGCGCGGGCGGCTGCTCCCGCTGGAGGACGTCGCCGGCTACCGGGACTCGGCGCCGCAGCTCCGCGGACTTCAGGGACTCCGGCCGGTGGACGGACGACTCTGGGTGCTCCGCGAGGGCGAACGGCCCGGGGAGGACCGGGGCCCGCTGATCATCGCCCTGGTGCTGCTCGGCTTCGCCGGGCTGAATGCCGTGCTCGCCGTCCGCGGCGCGCAGGCGATCCTCCAGGATCGCGCGGCCCGTCGCCGGCCCAATCTGCACTCCGTCTGAGGGTTCGAAGAGGGCGCCGACCGGTCGCGGCGGCTCAGCGCGGCGGCGCCTGGGACGCCGGAGGCGAGATGCGCAGCCAGGCCGGATGGGTCTGGACCGTCCAGAGCGCCAGCGCGGTGGCCAGGAGGAACCCGGCGGTGGCCGCGAGCACCGCGACCCGCACGGGACGCACGGCGGTGTCGCGCTCCGGCCTGGTCGACCGGCGGCGGGGGCGATCCGTCCGCGCGTTTCCGCCGGGCACCCGGAGCCTCAGGACTGCCGGACCGATGTGGATCCGCTGGCCTATCTGAAGCTCGCAGGGTCCAGCGAGCCGCTCGTCGTCGAGGAAGGTGCCGTTCTGGCTGCCCAGGTCCTCGAGGAACAGTCGCTCGCCCCGGCGGGTGAGCCGGGCGTGGCGCCGGCTGATGGAGGCGTGCGGCAACCGGAGGTCGCAGCTGCTCGAGCGGCCGAGGATGAGCGCGCCCTCGCTGATGGGGAGCAGCTGGCCGGTGCCGGGTCCGTGCTCAGCGTAGAGGAAGATCTCCTGGTTGCCCGGCCCGGCGACGGTGGAGACCATCGACGCCGCTCCGATGGTGTCCCGCCCTGCGCGACGCTTGCGACCCGGCCGGACCGGATAGGTCGTCACCCGCTGCGGCGCGGGGTCGTCCGCGTTCAGAGGCGTCGCCTCGCGCTCGTCGAACGGGAGCTCGCCCGTGTCCTCGGAGTCCTTCGTGCCATCCTCGGGGGGAGGTCGCCGCGGAGGTCGCTTGGGGTTGGATGGCGCCATGCTCGTTCGCGGGGTCCCTCATCCCTCGCCCGTGCAATGATGTCACGTTCCTTGAATCCCCGCGCCACTCCCGTGCCCGCTGCCCCGAGCCCCCCCGCGCCGTGCGTCTACAACACGCTGACCCGTCGCAAGGAGCCCCTGGAGCCGCTCCACCCGGGTGAAGTGCGTCTGTACGTGTGTGGTCCCACCGTCTACTCGTGGGTGCACATCGGGAACGCCCGAACGTTCACCATCTTTGACGTCGTGGTGCGTTATCTGCGTCACCGCGGATACAGGGTTTCGTACGTCCGGAACTACACGGACGTGGACGACAAGATCATCAACGCCGCGCGGGAGGCCGGCGAGGACCCGGCCGCGCTCGCCGACCGCTACGTCCAGGCGTTCGAGGAGGATGCCCGCGGCCTGGGGCTGCTCCCGCCGGACATCGCCCCCCGGGTCACCGAGGTCATCCCGGAGATCCGCGCCCTCGTCCAGACCCTCCTGGACCAGGGGGTGGCCTACACCGCGGGGGGCGACGTGTACTTCCAGGTCTCGAAGTGGCCCGAGTACGCCAAGCTCTCTCGACGCAACCTGGAGGACCTTCGCGCCGGCGAGCGGGTGACCCCGGGCGAGCACAAGCGGGAGCCGCTCGACTTCGCGCTGTGGAAGGGGGAGAAGCCGGGCGAGCCAGCGTGGGACGCCCCCTGGGGCCGCGGCCGTCCGGGGTGGCACATCGAGTGCTCGGCGATGAGCGAGAAGTACCTCGGCCAGACCTTCGACATCCACGGCGGAGGCCTGGACCTCATCTTCCCCCACCACGAGAACGAGATCGCCCAGTCGGAGGCGGCGCACCACGCGCCACTGGCCCGGGTGTGGATGCACGCCGGGTTCCTCGAGCTCGAGGGGGCGAAGATGTCCAAGAGCCTGGGGAACGTGGTGAGGCTCCGGGACGCGCTGGCCAAGGTGGACGGGGAGGCGCTCCGGCTCTTCTTCCTCTCCAGCCAGTACCGCAACAACCTCGACTTCTCCGACGAGGCGATCGGCGTCTGGGAGAAGCGCATGGAGTACTTCTACGAGACCCTCCAGCGCGTCGACGAGCGGCTGGGCGGCCGGGAGGTGAAGCCGGGCCCGGTCCACGGCGATCCGGGTGCGCACCTCCGCGCCTTCGAGCAATCGATGGACGACGACTTCAACACCGCCGGCGCGCTGGCGGCGCTCTCGGGTCTGTTCGGGGAGATGAACGAGCTCCTCGACCATCCCCCGGTGTCCGATCGCGCCACCGTGGCCCGCACCCTGGTGGCCCTCCGGGCGGTGGTCCCGACCCTGGGCGGTGTGCTGGGCGTCCTCGGGAGTCCGCCCGCGTCCTGGCTCGAGCGGCGGCGCGACCGGCTGGTGCGCCAGCGCGGGCTCGACCGGGAGAGCATCGAGGCGAAGCTCGCCGAGCGCACTTCGGCCCGGAAGGCCAAGGATTTCGCCCGCTCGGACGCCATCCGCGACGAGCTCCTGGCACTGGGGGTCGAGCTGCGCGACGGACCGGCCGGGACGCGGTGGAAGGTCCGCTCCTGAACGGGCTCAGCGTCCCTGCGTGATGCGGATGGTGAAGTCCGCTCGCGCTGTCCAGCCGTCCCCGGGTGTGGACGCAGGCCCTCGCCCCGGGGCAGAACGGACCGGGTATGGTCACTGCCGCCCTCGCGCTGGCGCTCGCCGCCGCGCCCCCCGCCCGGACCTCCGCGGTCGCCGAGCGGGCGATCACCGCCGACGCCATTCGCGCCCACGTCCGCTTCCTGGCCTCGGATCTCCTGGAAGGTCGAGGACCGGGTACCCGGGGCGACGCGCTCGCCCAGGGGTACATCGCCGCGCAGCTCGAGGCGCTCGGGCTGCGGCCCGCCGGCACGCAGGGCTTCCTCCAGCCGTTCGACATCGTGGGCGTGGACGGCCACGCCGAGACGGTGCAGTTCACCCGCGGCCGGGAGTCCCTCGTGCTCCGCCATCCCGACGAGGTGATCGTCGTGGCAGGAGACGCTGCCGCGCACACCGCGCTCGAGCGGGCGGAGCTGGTCTTCGTGGGCTACGGCATCCGCGCCCCCGAGTACGGCTGGGACGATTTCAAGGGGCGCGACCTCCGGGGCAAGGTGCTGCTGATCCTCAACAGCGATCCCGAGGATGACCCGGCGCTGTTCGCCGGCCGGACGCGTCTCTGGTACGGACGCTGGGACTACAAGTTCGAGATGGCGGCCAAGGTCGGCGCGGCAGGAGCCATCATCTTCCACACCCCGCACAGCGCGGGCTACCCCTGGCAGGTGGTGCGCAGCTCCTGGACCGGCCCGCAGTACTCGGTGCCGACGAGCGAGCGCCGCGTGCCGCTGCGAGGCTGGGTGGCGGAGGACGCCTGCCGCGAGCTCGCTGCGCTCGCGGGGAGAAGCCTGGAGGAGCTGGTGCGCTCGGCGAACCGACGCGAGTTCCAGCCGGTCCCGCTGGGCATCACCGTCAGCACCGCGTTCGATAGCCGGGTCGAGCGCACCCGGACGGCGAACGTGCTGGCCCTGCTGCCCGGGAGCGACCGGCGCCTGTCCTCGGAGGTGGTCCTCTACACCGCACACCACGACCATCTCGGCATGCGGACCGGTGCCGCCCCCGGGGAGGACGCCATCTACAACGGCGCCGAGGACAACGCCTCCGGGGTAGCCCTGATGCTCTCCATCGCCCGCGCCTACGCCGCGCTGCCGGTCGCCCCGCGGCGGAGCATCCTCTTCGCCGCGGTGGCCGCCGAGGAGCAGGGGCTGCTCGGCTCGGAGTACCTGGCCCGCCACCCGCCGGTGCTGCTCGGCCGGATCGCGGTGGACATCAACATCGACGGGGCGAACGTCTTCGGCCGTACCCGGGACGTCACCGTCATCGGGCTGGGGAAGACCGACCTGGACGTCACCCTCGGCGCCCTCGCCCGGGCGCAGGGTCGGGTGCTCCGGAGCGACCAGCTTCCGGACCGCGGGTACTTCTACCGGAGCGATCAGTTCAGCTTCGCCCGGGCGGGGGTCCCTTCGGCGTACTTCGAGAGTGGGCTCGACTACCGCGGCCGCCCGCCTGGCTGGGGCCGGGAGAAGCGCGAGGCATGGGAGGAGACCCGTTACCACCAGCCGTCGGATGAGCTGACCCCTGACTGGGATCTCGCCGGCGCGGTGGAGGACGCCCGTCTGCAGTTCGCGCTCGGATACAGCGTCGCCCAGGCCACGGCCCTGCCTGCCTGGACAAAGGGGGACGAGTTCGAGGCACCCCGGCAACGCTCCCTGGAGGCGGTCCGGCAGCATCCGCCGGGCGCCACGCCGGCCAGCGGACGGTGAGCCGGCGCGTTAGGTTCCATCGCTTGCCATGGCCGGGTTCGAGCTCGTCACCGATTACAAGCCGCAGGGAGATCAGCCGCGGGCGATCGCCGAGCTGGTGGAGGGCGTCGTCCGGGGCGACCTGCACCAGACCCTCCTCGGGGTGACCGGTTCGGGGAAGACCTTCACCATGGCGCAGGTGGTGGCCCAGGTGCAGCGGCCCACCCTGGTCATCGCCCACAACAAGACCCTGGCGGCGCAGCTCTACGGGGAGTTCAAGGAGCTCTTCCCTCGGAACGCCGTCGAGTACTTCATCAGCTATTACGACTACTACCAGCCCGAGGCCTACATCCCTTCCTCGGACACGTACATCGAGAAGGACTCGTTCATCAACGACGAGATCGAGCGGATGCGGCACTCGGCGACGCACTCGCTCCGGACCCGCGACGACGTGCTCATCGTGGCCTCGGTGTCCTGCATCTACGGCCTGGGCACGGCCCGGAGCTACATGGCGCTGGCCGCGACGGCGCAGAAGGGCGCCGAGCTGGGGCGTGACGTGCTGATGCGCCGGCTGGTCGACGCGCAGTACACGCGCAGCGACCTGGACTTCCACCGGGGCACCTTCCGGGTGCGGGGCGACACGGTGGAGGTCTTTCCCGCCTACGAGGAGGAGCGGGCGGTGCGGATCGAGTTCTTCGGCGACACGGTGGAGCGCATCGCCGAGTTCGACCCCCTGCGCGGGCAGTCGCTGTCCGAGGTGGAGAAGATCGTCATCTTCCCCGCCAGCCACTACGTCACCGAGGAGGAGCAGAGGGCCCGGGCCATCCGCGACATCCGGGACGAGCTGCGCGAGCGGCTGCAGTGGTTCCGGGCCCACGGCAAGCTGCTCGAGGCCCAGCGCCTCGAGGAGCGCACGATGTACGACCTGGAGATGATGGAGCAGGTCGGCTTCTGCAACGGCATCGAGAACTACAGCCGGCACCTCTCCGGCCGCGCCGCCGGCGAGCCCCCGCCCTGTCTCCTCGACTACTACCCCAAGAACCTCCTGGTCTTCCTCGACGAGAGCCACCAGACGGTGCCCCAGATCGGCGCGATGTACCGGGGCGACCGGAGCCGCAAGGAGACCCTGGCCGAGTACGGCTTCCGGCTCCCCAGCGCGATGGACAACCGCCCGCTGAAGTTCGACGAGTTCGAGGCCATGGTCCCGCAGGCCGTCTACGTCAGCGCGACGCCGGGGGAGTACGAGCTGCAGCGGAGCCACGGGGTGGTGGTGGAGCAGGTGATCCGCCCCACCGGCCTCACCGACCCGCTGGTCGAGGTGCGGCCGGCGCGGAACCAGGTGGAGGACCTCCTGGAAGAGGTGCGCCAGCGGGCGGCGGCCAAGGAGCGGGTGCTGGTGACGACGCTCACCAAGCGGATGGCGGAGGACCTCACCGAGTACTTCGCCGACGTGGGCGTGCGCGTCCGCTACCTGCACTCGGACATCGACGCGCTGGAGCGCACGGCGATCATCCGCGACCTCCGCCGCGGCGAATTCGACGTGCTGGTGGGGATCAACCTCCTCCGCGAGGGGCTGGACATCCCCGAGGTGTCTCTGGTCGCCATCCTCGATGCGGACAAGGAGGGCTTCCTCCGCAGCCAGGTGAGCCTCATCCAGACCATCGGTCGGGCGGCCCGCCACGTCGGCGGGCGGGTGCTGATGTACGCCGACCAGGTGACCGAGTCGATGCAGCGGGCGCTCGACGAGACCCAGCGGCGGCGCGAGCTGCAAGAGGCCTGGAACCGCGCGCACGGCATCACGCCCCAGGGGGTGAAGAAGGCCATCCTCGACCTGAGCGAGGTGCTGTACCGGTCGGATGGCCTGTCCCTGCCGAAGGCCGCCGAGGACGAGCTGCTCACCGCCGAGGAGATTGGCCGGCTGACGCGCGAGTACTCGGCGGAGATGCACCGCGCGGCGGACGAGATGGAGTTCGAGCGCGCGGCGGCGCTCCGGGACAAGGTGCTCGTGCTCAAGGACATGGACCTCGGCCTGAAGCCGCCCTCGCGCTCGCTGCTGGAGACCGGGGCTCAGAGCGAGGAACGGTCCGCTGCCCCCGGGGGACGGCCGCGGGGCCGGCGCCGGGGCGCGGGCGTCGAGCGGGCTCAGCCCCAGGGAGGCTGGAGGGCCGCCGGGCGGGGCAGGAAGCGGCACTGATGCCCTCGGCAGCGCTCGAGGAGAAGCTGGAGCGGCTCCCCACCGCCCCTGGCGTCTACCTCATGAAGGACGCCCGGGGAGAGGTCATCTACGTCGGCAAGGCGGTGAACCTCCGCTCCCGCGTACGCTCGTACTTCGGGCGGAGCAGCGACACCCGGGCCTTCATCCCCTTCCTCGATTCGTGGCTCGCCGACGTGGACACGGTGGTGGTGAGCAACGAGAAGGAGGCGCTCCTCCTCGAGAACGAGCTCATCAAGCGGCACCAGCCGCGGTTCAACGTCCTCCTCAAGGACGACAAGAACTTCATCTGCCTGCGGCTGGACCCGGGCGGCGAGTGGCCACGGCTGGAGGTGGTGCGCCGGTTCAAGCGCGACGGGGCGATGTACTTCGGTCCCTACGCGAGCGCGAGCAGCATCCGGGAGACCTTGCGGATCATCAATCGCTACTTCCAGCTGCGGACCTGCTCGGACCACGTGCTCCACCACCGGAAGCGGCCCTGCCTTCTGTACCAGATCGGCCGATGCCCGGCGCCGTGCGTGTACGACGTCTCGCAGCAGGAGTACGCCGAATCGGTCCGGGAGGTGGCGCTGTTCCTGGAAGGGAAGGGTGGGGAGCTGCTCGGTGCGCTCCGGGCGCGGATGAAGGCGGCTGCGGACGCCCTCCGCTTCGAGCAGGCGGCGCGGCTCCGCGACCAGCTCTTCGCCATCGAGCGATCGCTGGAGCGGCAGAAGGTCGCCACCACCGAGCCCATCGACCAGGACGTGTTCGGCTACCACCGCGAGGCGGACCGGCTGGTGGTCTACGTCCTGTACGTCCGGCAGGGGCGGCTCAACGGCGGCCAGGCCTTCCCGTTCACCGGGCAGGAGTTCCCGGACGAGGAGCTCATCGGGAGCTTCGTCAACCTCTACTACGGCGAGGACAACGTGCTGCCGGACGAGGTGCTGCTCCCGCTCCGGCCGGAAGGCGGCGTGGAGCCGCTGGCCGAGCTTCTCACCGAGAAGCGTGGACGCCGCGTGCGGGTGGTGGTGCCCCAGCGGGGCGAGAAGCTGCGGCTGGTGGAGATGAGCGCGGCCAACGCCCGGCAGGCGCTGCTCGACCAGCGGCGGAGCAAGGACGAGCTGGAGAAGGTCCTGGATCGCCTCGAGGACCGACTCCACCTCACGGCGTTGCCCCGCCGGATGGAGTGCTTCGACATCTCACACTTCCAGGGCAGCAGCATCGTGGCCAGCCAGGTGGCGATGACCGAGGGCGAGCTGGACCGGTCGCGCTACCGGCGCTTCCGGATCAAGAGCGTGCAGGCGCAGGACGACTTCGCCTCGATGTACGAGGTGGTGAGCCGGCGGCTGCGGCGGGGGCAGGAGGCGGGCGATCTCCCGGACCTCCTGGTCATCGACGGCGGGAAGGGGCAGCTGGCCTCGGCGCGGGCGGCGATGAAGGACGTCGGGGTCAGGGTCGACGTGGTCGGGCTGGCCAAGTCCCGCGAGCTGGACTCGGATGACCAGGCCGGCGCGGTGGCCCGGAGCCCCGAGCGGGTCTTCCTGGTGGACCGGAGGGACCCCATCGTGCTGCCGCAAAACTCCCCCGAGCTGTTCCTCCTGGTGCGGCTCCGCGACGAGGCGCACCGCTTCGCCATCACCTACCAGCAGAAGCTGATGCGCCGGCGGAATTTCAAGAGCGTGCTGGAGGACGTCCCCGGCGTGGGCGAGGGCCGGAAGAAGGCTCTGCTCCGGGCCTTCGGGTCGCTCAAGCGCATCCGGGAGGCGAGCATCGAGGAGCTGGCCTCCGAGGCCGGGGTGGGGACGACGCTTGCCGAGCGGATCCACGCCCATCTGCACGCCACCGACGCCGAGCTGCGCCGGGAGGTGGCCGAGGGACAGGTGGACGGGGACGCCGTTCGTGAAGCCTCGCTGGAAGACGCTGCGGCGGCCGAATCGTCCCCCGGACGCGGTGCCTGAGGGCTACGCTGCTGCGGAGGCCGGAGGTATCGCGTGCGACTTGCCCCGAGGGTCATTCCCGCCATTTCTCGCGAAACGATCCAACAGCTGATGCAGGATGGGGACATCGAGGTCGAGCCGATGCGCGTCGCCGACGCGGAGATGGACCTCTCGGCCATCATGCGCGAGTACCTCACCAACGAGGAGCGGGTGAATCAGGCGACCCGCGAGGCCCTGGAGCGCCGGGGTTACGACCAGAGCAGGTTCGACCAGGTAAGGCGGGAGATGGCCGACGCCCGCGGCTTCAAGATGGGCGACGAGGGCGTCGCGCACGTGGTCAACCAGATGATCGAGTTCCTCCTCCTCAGCCGCAACGTCGAGGAGGTCTTCGCCGGCGACGACGTCCTCCGCCCGAAAGTCCTCGCGGTGATGAAGAAGTACCTAGACCTCGAGGAGAGGCCGCCCCCCGGCCACTCGGGTGGGATGCCGACCGAGGCCCGCGTGTCGGATGCGCCGCCGCGCCCCCAGCCCCCGGAGGACCCGGATCGGCGCGAGCCGCACGCCACGGACGGAAGCGACGTCCACTGAAGGGCGGGCGGTCGCTCCCGGGCCCAGTTGGTCGCCCGGCCGCCTGCTGATGCGCGCGAAAAAAGTCCCTGATTTCGTTGCGGCGCGGACCCCGCCCTGATGTATAGCGGGGGCTTCCACGAGCGACGCCGGCAGTCAATCTTCGGGGGCACCGCCGGTACCCAGGAAGGCTTATGAGGCTTTATCCCAAGGTGATTCCCGTCATCTCCCGCGAGACGATCCAGCTGCTGATGCAGGACGGGGACATCGAGGTCGAGCCGATGCGGATCGCCGACGCCGAGATGGACCTCTCGGCCATCATGCGTGAGTACCTCACCAACGAGGAGCGCGTGAACCAGGCAACCAGGGAGGCGCTCGAGCGCCGGGGCTACGACTACAGCAAGTTCAACCAGGTGAAGCGCGAGATGGCGGACGTCCGCGGCTTCAAGATGGGCGACGAGGGGATCGAATACGTCATCAACCAGATGATCGAGTTCCTTCTCATCAGCCGGAACGTCGAGGAGGTCTTCGCCGCCGACAACGTGCTCCGGCAGAAGATCTTCGCGGTGATGAAGAAGCACCTCGACGTGGACGAGGAGATCGATCGCGAGGCCCGTGCCCGACTGAAGCACCTGCAGGAAGGCACCAGCGCCTTCGACATCGAGTACAACAAGACGGTCGAGCAGATCCGCCGCGCCCGCGGGCTGATCTGACGCGCGGGCGCTCCGGCCCGGCGAGCGCGCAGACCCCCCTGGCACGCACCTCCCCCGACATGGCTTCCCGCGCCGCTGCCGGAATCTCCCGCGCCCGACGTGCGGGTGCGCGCGAGCGTCCGCGGTTCACCGCGCGCGACTCGAAAATTGACCCGTCAGGCCAGCCGTCTACCGTTCGCCTCCGTGTCCAGCTCCGAGCTCGCGCCCTCGATCTCTCCCGGAAATTCTCTCGAGTCGCTCTCGCGGACCGCGGGTGATGCGCTCCGCCGCGCCCTGGCCTCCTCGGCCATCGGCGGCGTGCTCTCCACGCAGGTCGAGGAGGATCTGCGCTCGGCGCTGACCGGTCTCGAGGCGCTGCACGCCCACCTCGAGGATCTCGTGTCCACGCTTCTCGAGCCGCGCCCCACGCCGCTCGCCCTGGTCGAGGCGGCGGACGATGCCCGCGCCCAGGCCGCGCTGCTCTCGCTGGAGGAGACGCTGACCTCGCTCCGCCGCCGGCTGGGTCAGGCCGCGGCGCAGCTCCGGGTCCGGCCCGAGCCGGCGTAGCAGCTTACAGACCGGCGAACGACAGCCCCAGCCGGGCCAGGCCCCCGACCACCAGCAGCCACGCGGGGTTCAGATCGAAGCGCACCGCGGTGAGGGCGGTCGCCGCGGCGATGCCCACCTCGACCTTCGCGTCGAAGCTCCCGCCCAGGGTGATGGCCGCCCCCGCCATCAGCCCCACCACCGCCGGAGTGAGCCCGCGCAGCGCCGCGCGCACCCAGCGCCGCGAGCGGACGCGATCGAGCCAGGTCCCGAGCAGCCCCACCAGTGCGAACGGCCCTGAGAAGATGGCCACCGTGGCCACCACGGCCCCCAGCCAGCCGTGCTGCAGGTACCCGATGAAGGTTGCCATCAGGAGCACCGGGCCGGGGGTGATCTTCGCGATGGCCACCGCATCGGCGAACTGGCGATCGGTGATCCAGTTGTGGATGTGCACCATCTGCCGCAGGTGGGGGATGATCGCGAACCCGCCGCCGTACGCGCCGAGCCCGGTGCGGAAGTACACCACCGCCATCTCGATGAGCTTGGCGTCGAGCCCGGTGGCGTGTACCACCGCGGCGACCGTCCCCAGGGTTCCGATCAGCAGCGGGGTGTGGAGGGTGGTGGACTCGGTGGACGGAGCCGACGGCGGAGCGGAGGGGCGGTCGGTGTGCCGCGGCGGATCCAGCGGCGTGCCTTCCTCGGGCAGCGCCACCGGTGGCCGCCGCGTGACGAGCCCGCGCGCCCGGGCCAGCGCCCGCCGCGCGCCGAGGTCGACGGCAAGCCCGGAGCAGATGGCCAGCAGCACCACCTCGGCGGGGGAGGCGCTCCCCAGCACCGAGAGCAGCAACGCGCCCGCGGCGACGCCCATCTGCCACAGCTGGTTCACCCCGGTACGGACCATCTTCAGGGTGATGGCGCAGATGATGCCCACCACCGCGGCGTTGAAGCCCGCCAGCAGCCGGTCCGCGGACGGCACGGTCCCGAAGCGCACGTACACCCAGGAGAGCACCCCCACCGCCAGCGCTCCGGGAAGCACGAAGCCCACGTATCCGGCCAGCGCTCCGGCCCAGCCGCCGAAGCGCATCCCGATGTAGGCCAGCGCATTCGCCGCGGCCCCGCCCGGCAGCATCTGCGACACGGTCATGGTGTTGGAGAACTCACGCTCGGTGAGCCAGCCGCGCTTCTTCACCACCTCGCCGTCGATCTGCGACAGCACGCTGATGCCGCCCCCGAACCCCACGCAGCCCAGCCAGAACGCGGTGGTGAACAGGTCTCGGTGGGAAGGACGTTCGCGGGCTGTGGAGCGCGCGGTGGCCCGACGGAGCCACTCCGCGGTGCTGCCGAGGACACTGCTCATGGGAGCACCGACGACTCTAGCGCGCCCGGGATTCTGTGCGAGTCCCGGCCGGAGCACCGTCCCTGGCTGGACGGTTGCCGGGCGGAGCGTCCGAGGCTGCAAGATCGAGCAGTGCATCATGGACCTCCGTCCAGGTCGCACCGTCCTCGGTGATCTCCCACCCGCTCCGGGCAAGCCGCCGCCCGAGCGCCTCGGCTGCCGCCCGACCACGCCGCGCGGCGACGAGGGTGAGCAGCTCGTAGTCCTCGAGCCCATCGCGCACCGTCTTCAGCCGGAGCGAGGGGACGAGCAGGGGCGCCTCGTCCCCCACCTGCGCGCGCGTGCCGGGATAAAAAAAGGTTCCGTCCCCGTTGCCACCGAAGCGCCACACGTCACGCCACGGCTGACCGTCCTTCTCCCAGGCCGTCAAGGTGTCGAAGTACAGCTCGCCGTCGATCCGCTCCAGAAAGGCGAGGACTCCCATTGCGCGGTTCCGCGGACCGGAGTGGTCGATCATGTACGACGCCCACCCGGTCATCGAGGCCGCGAGCTTCCGGTCCTGGGGTGGCCCGTCACAACCGTGCGTCATGCAGCTCTGGTACCACCACAGCTGCTTGCCCGGGGGGAGGCGTGGCCGGACGCCGGACACCGGCTGCGCACCGGGGCAGAGCGGGCGCCCCGGACGCGGGAAGAGGCACACCAGCACCGGGGCGACGATGTCCGCCGCGTCCCACAGGCTGGAGCGGAACGAGGTCACGAGGATCGGCAGGTTGCCGACGGCGTGGGTGAGCGCCGACTGTGCCCGAACCAGCGCGTCATCGGCCGGCGCTGGCTCGTCCTTCGCGTAGTACCAGAGGAGCTGTGGCCACCCTCGCGCGGCGAAGTGGGCCTGCCAGGCGCGGAAGTAGGCGACGCGCTCGGCGCGGCTGAGTCGCGGGTCGTCGCGGACCTCGGCGGTGGTGAAGCGTGCCCCGGACGGCAGCGCGGTGCCGCCGAGCACGTCCGCCATCTCGGCGTCGTATCCGCCGAAGTCCACCACCCGCGTGCTACCGGGCCCGGGCCGCGACGGCAACGGGTCGATGCCCATCTGGAAACCGCTCAGCCGGTGCTCGAGCAGGGCGCGACCGGCGGCCCGGAGCAGCGCCACGCCCTCCGGCGAGTCCCGGGGCACGCCGAAGCCGTGCGCCAGCACGTACACCCCGAGGCCCCAGGTGTTCTTCAAGGTGGAGGTCGCCGGGATGTTCACCGGGGCGACGGCGAGCTCGAGCGGCAAGGTCGCGCCAGGGCCCTCCCGGAAGGTCACCGCGAGCTGACCCCGGTAGCCCCCGGGCTCCACCCCGGCCGGGACGCAGGCCTCGAGATAGAGCACCAGCGGCCGCTCCGCGGTCGAGCGCGCCGGGAGGACGGCCGGGTTCGTGCCGCCGCGGGCGCGGTGCACGGGGAGCAGTGGATCCGGCCACGGACCGGCTGCCCCCCCGCCTTCCGTCGACCGGGTGAGCTCCATCCAGACCTCGCGATAGACGCGTACGCGGAGCTCGTCGGCTGCGGGCCCGCGCAGCGGCGCGACCTCGGCCGACAGGACCTCGGCCGGGGGCGCGACGTAGATCTGGAGTCCCTCGCACTCGCCGCGCGCGGCCCTGAGCTTTGCCGCCCCGAGCACCTCGAGCGGGCGCCCGGGCCGTACCTTGGCCAGCGCCGGCACCGGGACCAGCCGGGGAGGCGCGACGAGCGCGACGAGCACGAGGACGGGGAGCGGGGACACGCCGGAGGCGTGTCTAGCGGCCGCGGGCGAGCGTGGAGAGGTCGATCAGGCGACCGGGCTTGTATTCCGTCCACTCGGCGACGACTGGTCCGAGCGCAAAGTCCGCCTCCATTCGCATCGGGACGTGGGCGTCGTCGTCGCTGAACCAGATGTGCAAGGTGCGGGCGGAGAGCTTGCCGGAGAACTCGGTCCGGAGCCGCACCCGGACGGCCTGCCTCTCGCCGAGCGGGGTCTCCACCGGCCCGCGGCCCTCGACCTGGGCAATGCCCCTGAACAGCTTCGAGCCGGTGAAGATGGGGATGGACAGTTCGTCGCCATCCTGGAGCCGGGCGGTGCGGATGAGGAACACCGCCGAGGCGACGTCGACCGCGCCGGGCGGCACCTCGACCTGCGCCTCGCGGGGGGACTCGCCCTCGGTCTGGCGGAAGACGTGGGCCTTCCCCGCGCCGGCGTCGAACTCGATCTTCAACCGCCGCCGCTTCCGGTTCTCGTCGGAGTACATCTCCAGGCCCCGGGAACGACCGCTGGCCGGGTCCCACCAGGAGATGATCTTGTTCCGCATCGGGTAGACGACCAGGTCGCACCGCCCGTTGGTGACGATGGGAAGGCTGCCGGGTCGCGCGGGGGACTCCGCGCCCACACTGACATCGGCCGTCCCGGCAGGGAGCCCCAGCCAGCTCACCCGGTAGGTGATCTGCTCCCCCGGACCGAGGGCGCCCGGCGACGAGGTCGGGGCGGCGAGCATCAGGGCGAGGACCACGGCGGACACGCAGTGAAGTCTAGCTGCGCCCGGGGACGGATGCTCGGCCCGCTGCGGCACCGCGCCCTGGCGGGCCGGTGCTCGAGCGCCGGTTCGGCGTAAGCTCCGGTGTGTCCAGCGATGCCGATCGACAAGAATGCAGAGGAAGAGGATCTGCGCGAGGAGCGCGGGCGGCGGGCGTACACCGACTACGACTGCCCCTCATGCAACGCCAACAATCCCACCGAGATGGCGCTCCGGGACGGCGACGAGACGCGGTGCAACTACTGTGGCACCGAGTACAAGGTGCGCATCACCGGCGACGGACGGCTCCGGCTGAAGGAGCTGTAGGTCAGGGCGGCCGCAGTCGAGGTCCGGGTCAGGGTATCGCCAGGTGGGCTGCAGTCGGGGGGTCAGTCCGGGCGGCCGCAGTCGAGGTCCGGGTCAGGGTATCGCCAGGTGGGCTGCAGTCGGCGAGGTCCGGGCGGCCGCAGTCGGGTAGTCCGGGCGGCCGCAGTCGAGGTCCGGGTCAGGGTATCGCCAGGTGGGCTGCAGTCGGCTAGGCCGGCGTCGGGCGCTCTCCGAAGATGGCGGTCCCCACCCGGACCACCGTCGCCCCCTCCTCGATGGCCACCTCGAAGTCGTGGGTGCTCCCCATCGACAGGCCGGGCAACCCATGCGCGCGTCCGAGGGCGGCGAGCGCGCGGAAGAGCGGGCGCACCTCGTCCGCGGGGGCGAGCGGGGGCATGGTCATGAGGCCCACCAGCGCCAGACCGGGCAACGGGCGCACCGCTTCCAGGAGGGGGCCGAGTGCCTCCGGTGCGACGCCGCTCTTCGACGCCTCTCCGGCCACGTTCACCTCCACGTACACCGCCAGCGGCGTGCCGGTGCGACGACGGGAGAGCTCCTGCGCGACCTCCACCCGGTCGAGCGCATGGAAGACGTGCGCCGAGCGCGCCACGTACCGCGCCTTGTTGGTCTGCAGCGGGCCGATAGCGTGCCAGCGTAGACCGGGGAGGTCGGAGAGCGCCTCCGCCTTGTCCCGGAGCTCCTGGGCGTAGTTTTCCCCGAAGGCGCGGGCGCCAGCGGCGTACGCGGCGCGGATGGCTTCGGGTGGCTGCAGCTTGCTGACCGCCACCACCTCCACCGACTGCTCGGGACGCCCGGCCCTCGCCGCCGCGGCCCGGACCCGATCCAGCACCGCGCTCCAGCTGGCCGCCACGTCGGTCATCGCTGCTCCCAGGGGAGGATGTAGCCGGCCTCTCGGAGGAGCGCGAGCGTCTCGACCAAGGGCAGCCCCACCACCGCGCTGTGCGAGCCCTCGATGCGCTCCACCAGGAAGCCGCCGATGCCCTGGACGGCGTAGGCCCCTGCCTTGTCCATCGGCTCACCGGTGGAGACGTACCAGCGGAGCGCCGCCTCGGTGGCCCCGGCGAAGGTGACCGCGGCGGTGACGAGCCGTTCCCCGGCGCCGGCAACGGCCACGGCGGTCAGGACGTGATGGGTGCGGCCGGACAGCGTCCGGAGCATCGCCAGCGCCTCGTCCGCGGTGGCGGGCTTTCCCAGCACGACCCCCTGGAGCACCACGCTGGTGTCGGCGGCGAGGACCGTGGCGTGGGGATGGCGGGCATGCACCGCCTCGGCCTTGCCGCGGGCGAGCCGCAGCACGTAGCGCTCCGCCGGTTCTCTCTCTCGAACGCTCTCGTCGATGTGGGCCGGATCCACGCGCAGGGGAATCCCCAGCTGCTCGAGCAGCACGCGGCGGCGCGGGCTGGCGGAGGCCAGCACCAGGGCGGGGGACGGGGGCATCGCGCACCCACCTATACCGTACATGGTGTGCGTCCCTGTACGATGGCTCCCGAGCCTGGGCGGCGGCAGGAATGGCCGGAGTCCGGTGTTCTGGCCGGACGAACCGGTGAACTGGAGCCCTCGGAGATGAGAGCCACAGATCTGCTATCAGCGCTGCGCCGGACGGTGGAGCAGCTCGCCGCGTTCAACGAGCTGGCCAAGGCGCTGACCTCCACGCTCGAGAGCCGGGAGGTTCTGGGGCTGGTGATGCAGAAGGTGTCGGTGCTGCTCCGGCCGGCCAACTGGTCGTTGCTGCTGCACGACGAGGCCTCCGACAGCCTCTACTTCGAGATCGCGGTGGGGGCCGGGGCCGACCGGCTGCGCAGCGAGCGCATCACGGTGGGCGAGGGGATCGTGGGGACGGCGTTCCGCAGCGGGAAGCCCCGGCTGGTGGACGACGTGCGCGTCGCGCCCGACTTCTCGCCCCGTTTCGATGCCCTCACCGACTTCCGGACCGGGTCGGTGCTCGCGGTGCCGCTCATCTTCCGCGGACGGGCGCTGGGGGTCATCGAGCTGGTGAACGGGGAAGGAGACCCGCGCTTCACCGAGGAGGACCTGGCGGCGGTGATGGCCATCGCCGACTTCGCCGCCATCGCCATCCAGAACGCCCGCGACTTCCAGCGGGTCCAGGAGCTCACCCTGGTGGACGAGCACACCGGCCTGGGCAACGTGCGCTCGCTGCGGAAGCAGCTCGACGCCGAGGTGACCCGCGCCCGGAGCCTTGGCCATCCATTGTCGCTGCTCTTCCTCGACCTGGACCACTTCAAGACGGTGAACGACAGCCACGGACACCTGGTGGGCAGCGCGCTGCTCCGCGAGGTAGGAGGGCTGCTGCGCGAGGAGCTGCGCCCGGTGGACGCGGCGTTTCGCTACGGCGGAGACGAGTTCGCGGTGATGCTGGTCGAGGTGGATACCCGCAGTGCGGTGCAGACCGCGGAGCGGCTGCTGGGGCGCTTTCGTATGCACCGCTTCGGCAAGCCCTCCGGTCTGGACCTGAGGGTGACGGCCAGCGTGGGGATTGCCGCCTGTCCCGAGCACGCCTCGCAGTCCACCGAGCTCATCGAGGCCGCCGACCGGGCGATGTACCTGGTGAAGGCGCGCGGCCGGGACGGGCTCGCGGTCGCGCCCGGCTGAGCCGTCGCAGGCGCCTCCGAGGCCGGTGGCGCCGACTCAGCCCTCTGCGCTGGTCGGGGCGATCAGCTCCTCGTTCTTGACGATGTTCGCCGACTTCTTCAGCGCGGCGACGTAGGACTCCTGGATCTGGCCCTGACGCTGGCGGAGGGCCTCCTCGCGGAGCTCGGCCTTCTTTGCCTGGTACTGCGCCTCGTCGGCCTTCTCCCGCGCGGTGAGCTCGGCGACCACGAAGGCGTCTGCTGCCCGGTACGTTCCGGGCAGCGGGCCGGGCCGGTCCATGGCGAACGCGGCGGCCTGGAGGTCGGGTGCGGGCCCCAGGCGCGGGATGGACGCGGCGCTCTTCGGGAAGCTGCCGGTGTCGATGGCCCGGGGCTGGTCTCCGGGGTCGACCGACTGGGCGTCCTTGTCCTTCTTGTCCGGGAACTGGGTGGCCAGCGAGGTCCCCTTCTGCAGCGCCAGGGCCGCCTTCCTCGCGTCCGCCTCGGCGAGGGCGGCGGCGCGCTGCCGCTTCACCAGCACCTGGGCAATCTCGCCCGAAACCGAGGCCAGCGGCTTCTCCTCGGGGGCCTTCTTCTCCTCCACCTGGATCAGGTGCCACCCGAAGGGGGTCAGCACCGGCTCGGACAGCTCGCCGATCTTGAGGTTGAACGCCGCCTGGGCGAACGCGGGCACGAAGCTGCTCCGCTCGTTCCAGCCCAGCTCACCGCCCTGGAGCTTGCTGCCGGGGTCGTCCGAGGACTCCCTGGCCACCTGCGCGAAGTCCTTCCCGTCCTGGATCTGCTTGCGGAGCTCGAGCGCCCGTGCGTGCGCCCTGGACTTCTCGTCCTCGCCGGGGCTCCTCCCCATGCGGACCAGGATGTGACGGACCCGCACCTGCTCCCCCTTGGAATAGGTGCGCTTGTTGGCGCTGTAGTAGGCGGCGATCTCAAGGCCGTGGGCCTTCTCCCAGGCCGAGACCTCGGCCGGGGTGGGTTGCTTGATCTTCCCGGCGTAAGCGGCCGGGTCGAACCGGACCAGGGAGAGGCTCACCGTGTCGCCCTCGCGCTGGAACCGGGTCCGGACCTCGTCCTCGGAGACCTCGGCGGTGTCGGCCACCATGGCCAGGAGCCGTCCGGCCGCGAGCCGCCGGCGCAGCCCGGCCTCGTAGTCCGGCGCGGTCTTGCGCAGGTAGGTCTGGAGCACCTGGGTGTAGGTCTCCGGGTCGAACTGCCCGTTCTTCTGGAAGCTCGGGTCCTTGCGCAGGTACTCGAGCAGATCGGGGTCCGACACGGTGATGCCGTGGGACTCGGCGGCCTGCTCGAGCAGCTCGGTGGTGATGAGCTCGTCCAGGACGCGGCCCGGGATGCCGAACTGGCGGGCCAGGGCCTCGGGGAGGTCGCTGCCCCCGCGCTGGCGGAGGGCCTCCAGCCGGAGGGCGTAGGCCCGGCGGAACTCGGTCAGCGAGATCTCCTGGCCGTTGACCCGGGCGGCCGCGTCCTTCACCGAGGGAGTGAGCGGCGCGTTGCAGCCACGGCTCCCCGGACCGAACTGGAGGATGAAGACCAGGGCGATGGCGAAGATGAAGAGGTAGGAGAAGAAGCGGCGGGCGTCGAATCCGGAGCTCATGGAGCGTGTCTGGAAGGGTGCTTTCCCGTGGCAGCAAGAGGCCGGCCAGCCTCGGGAAGCATCCTTGACCCTCTAGGGGAGCGACTGTGAAAATACAAGCGCTTCGGCAGCAATGAGAAGGACCCCCCGACCAAGTGCTGTCTTTTCTCCGGCGTCACCGTGAGCCACTGCTGGTCTGCATCATCCTCGCGCACGCGCTGGGGATGTTCCTCGGCTCGAGCCGCCGGGTGCGGGAGCCCAACCTCGTCGATCGGATCGCGCTCGCGGTGACCGCGCCGGTGCAGCAGGCCGCGGTGGCCACCATCGATGGCACGGTGAACGCGTGGCAGCAGTACGTGTCGCTGCGGAACGTGCGGCGCGACAACGCGCGTCTGCTGGATGAGAACTCGAAGCTGCGAGCCGACGTGGTGGGCCTCGCCGAGGCGCGGGCGGAGAACGAGCGGCTCCGCCGGCTGGTGCACTACGACGAGAGCAATCCCGGACCCAAAGTATTGGCCCGCGTCCTGGGCATCAACCCCGACCCCAATCGGCTCACCTTGCGCATCGACCGGGGGGAAGGGGATGGGGTGCGGCGCGGACAGGCGGTGGTGACCGCGGACGGGGTGGTGGGCCAGGTGCTCCGGGCGACGGCCAGCGCCGCCGACGTGCTGGTGGTGTTCGACCCCAACTGCCGGCTGGGCGGCCGCATCCAGCGGACGCGGGCCCGGGTGGGCATCTCCGGCGCCGGCGATGATCAGGCGCTGAAGCTCGAGTACCTGCTGCGGACCGAGGACCTGGAGGAGGGAGATCTGGTGGTGACCGCCGGGACCGACGGGGTGTACCCGCCCGGTCTGGTCGTCGGCCGGGTCACCGGCGTGCAGCGGCAGACCAGCGGCATGTTCCTCAATGCCGGCATCCTCCCGGCGGTGAACTTCGGCAAGGTGGAGGAGGTGCTGGTGCTCGCGCCCCAGCCCGCGGCCGCGTTTCCCACCCGAACCGACAGCCAGGGGCGCCGATGAGGCTCGCGCTGACCCTGGTGCTGACCCTGCTCTTCCTCGCGCTGGAGTCGGTGGCCGTGAAGTACCTGGGCCTCGGGGTGGCCCGCATCGACGTCACAGTGGCAATCGTGGCCTTCCTCTCGCTGCGCGCCGGGCTGCTCGAGGGCGCCGTGGCTTCGTACGGGGTGGGCTACCTGCTCGACCTCATGACCGGCCGCCCCACCGGCCTCTACACCTTGCTGGCGGTGGTCACCTTCCTGCTCGGGCGCATCGCCGCCTCGCTGGTGGACGTGCGGAGCGGGAAGTCCTTCGCCCTGTTCGCCATGGCCGCCGACGCCACCCACGGGCTCCTGGCCTGGGGCATTGGCTCGGTGAGCAGCAAGCAGATGGCGCTCTCCGGGCTGTCCGGGCTCCCGGCGGAGGTGCTCCTCACCGGGCTGGCTGCGCTGCTCCTCTATCCGTTGCTGAAGCGCTTCGGGCTCGGCGCCGAGAAGCGTGAACCGGGGCTGCTCTCTCCATGACGCTCGGGCAGAACAGCGCGGGGAAGGACCTCAAGGCGCGCTACCTGTGGCTGGGCCTGGTGATGATCGCCGGCCTGCTGCTCCTGGCCGGACGGCTGTACCGGCTGCAGATCGCCCGCGGCGACGAGTATGCGGCGAAGTCGGTCGCCAACTTCGTGAAGGAGATCCGGGTCAAGGCGGATCGGGGAATCATCAAGGATCGCCGCGGGGAGATCCTGGTCGACAGCCGTCCCTCGTTCGACGTCTTCATCACCCCGGCGTTCTGCGAGCGCTGCACCGAGGAGGTGCTCCCGCGCCTCTCCGGGTGGCTCGCCTGGGACGAGGAGCAAGTGAAGCACGTGGAGCAGCTGCTCCGCGCCGCGCGGCGGACCGCACCGTTCCAGCCGGTGCCGGTGCAGCTGGACCTCAACCGGGACGAGCTGGACACGCTGAACGCCCACAAGCTGGAGCTGGCGGGGGTGGACTGGCCGGCGGTCCCCCACCGCAATTACCGCACCGGTACCGTGCTCCCCCACGTGGTGGGGTACATGAACGAGATCACCCAGGACGAGCTCGACCGGCTCAACGCCCAGGGTGAGGGCTACGCGCTCGGCGACTTCATCGGCCGGCGCGGGGTGGAGCGCTTCTTCGAGCGCCGCCTCCGCGGCAAGGACGGGAGCCGCAAGGAGGTGGTCAACGCCCGCGGCGAGAGTATCCAGGAGCTGAGCGACCTCATCACCGGGGAGGCCACGGTCTCCAGCACGCCGGGCGACAACGTGGTCCTGAGCATCGACATGCGGCTGCAGGCCGAGGCCGAGCGGGCGTTCCCCGGGACTGCCGGGGCGGTGGTGGCGATGGAGGTCCGCACCGGGTTCATCCTGGCCATGGTGTCGCGCCCGGGGTTCGACCCCAACGTGCTCACCGGCCGGGTGACGCCAGCGCAGCTCACGGCGCTGAACAAGGACCCGCTGCAGCCGATGATCTTCCGCCCCGCGCAGCAGCACTACAGCCCCGGGTCGACCTTCAAGGCAGTGAGCATGTTCGCCGCGCTGGAGAGCGGCAGCTTCAACGCCCACAGCTCGGTCAGCTGTGCCGGGGGCTACCACCTCGGAGCCCGGGTCTGGAGATGCTGGAAGCCGGCAGGCCACGGGTACGTGGACGCGCGGCGCGCGCTCCGGGAATCGTGTGACACCTGGTTCTACCGGGTGGGTGACACCCTGGGGCTCGACCCGATCGCCCGGATGGCTCGGAGCTTCGGGCTCGGCGCGCCCACCGGGATCGCGGTTCTCGCCGAGGTACCGGGCATCATGCCCGACACCGTGTACCACGATCGGGTCACGCCGGGCGGTTACACCAAGGGCCTGGCGCTCAACAGCGTCATCGGACAGGGCGACGTGAACGTGACGCCGCTGCAGCTGGCGATGGTCTACGCGACGATCGCCAACGGTGGTCATCTGTACCGGCCACAGCTGGTCCGCCGTCTGGAAAGCCCGGACGGGCGGACCCTCCAGGAGTTCCAGCCCGAGCTGGTCCGTGAGCTGGATCTCGACCCTGGTGCGCGGCTGCTGGTGGTCGACGCGCTGACGGCGGTGGTGAACGAGCCCGGCGGAACCGCGTACCGGGCCCGGCTCCCGGACGTGAAGATCGCCGGGAAGACCGGGACGGCGCAGGTGATCGCCATCGGCAAGACGCGGTTGAAGAAGGAGGCGATGACCTACTGGCAGCGGGACCACGCCTGGTTCGCCTCCTTCGCCCCGGCCGAGGACCCGGAGATCGCGGTGGTGGTGCTCAACGAGCACGGCGGGCACGGGGGCATGGATGCCGCGCCCACCGCGACCGCGCTGTTCAAGAAGTACTTCGAGCTCAAGCGCGAGGACGCCAACGCCACGATTGCTGCGTCCACCGCCCTTCCGGTCATGCCGGTGCGGCCGGTGCCGCCGCCACCAGCACCACGCCCACCTCCGGTCCCGGAGGAGGCCCCTCCGGCCCCGGCCGCCGCGCCGTCGGTGGCCCAGGTGCCGGCAGCCCCCTCGGAGGGCGCGCGCTGATGATGCTGCGGATCGAGCGCCGGATGGTGCTGAAGATCCCCTGGGGCCTGGTGGCGGTGACCCTGGCCATCGCGCTGCTCGGCATCTGGAACCTGGCCTCGGCCTCTCGGCCGCCCCACACCCCCCTCTGGGCACGGCAGCTGCTGAACCTCGGGGTGGGCGTGGCTGCCGGGGTCGCGGTCTGCCTGATGGACTACCGGTTCATCCAGCGGATGGCCTGGCCCATCTACGGGGTGAACGCGGCGGCGCTGATGGCGCTCAAGCTGGTCGGGCACCGGGCGAAGGGCGAGGCGAGCTGGCTGGCGCTCGGGCCGCTGCGGATCGAGCCGGCGGAGTTCATGAAGCTGGCGCTGATCATCGCCCTGGCCCGCTTCTTCCACGACGACTACCGCGAGGGCGAGGCGCCCTACGGGCCGGTTCGGCTGTGGAAGCCGATTCTCCTGGCGCTCCTCGCGGCGGGGCTGGTGCTCCCGGACCTCGGGAACACGATGATGATCCTCCTCACCGCCTGCACCATCCTGGTCTTCTCCCGGCTGAGGCTGTGGGTGCTGGGCGTGGGCGTGGCCGGGCTGGCGGCGGTGTCGCTGATCATCTGGAACGACTACGTGCGGGACCCCTCCGACGGTCACCCGACCGTCATCCGGCAGGTCTTGAAGCGGCACCAGAGCCAGCGCATCGCCGGGTGGCTCTCGCCGGAGTCGGACCTCAAGGGCTCGGGCTACCACGCCGCGCAGTCGAAGATCGCGGTGGGCTCCGGCGGGCTGCTGGGGAAGGGCTGGCGTCAGGGGACGCAGACCGGCCTGTTCTTCCTCCCCGAGCAGCACACCGACTTCATCTTCTCGGTGTGGGCCGAGGAGCACGGGTTCCTCGCCTCGCTGCTGCTGCTCGGGCTCTACGGGCTGATCTTCGCCTTCGCGCTGGGGGTGGCGATGCAGGCCCGGGACCGCTTCGGGGCGTTCGTGGCGGTGGGCGTGGCGGCGATGATCTTCTGGCAGGTCTTCGAGAACATCGGGATGGTGGTGGGATTGCTCCCGGTGACCGGCATCACCTTGCCGCTGATGAGCTACGGCGGCTCGTCGATGATGAGCGTGCTCCTGGCGCTGGGGCTCCTGGCGAGCATCGCCATGCGGCGGCACATGTTCTGACCCGCACCGCGGGTGCTCCCGGCGGATCTTGCGCTGGCTGAAGCGGCTGCCGGCGGGGCAGACTGTGCTGGTGGGGGACCTGCTGACCGGAGCACTCTGATCCAGGCACTCGCTTCCCGGAGGTTCCCTTGAGGGCCGAGTCGATCACCGTCGCGCCCAGTCCCGTCGCGGTCCCCACCGAGTCGGGCCGGCAGCTCCCCTTCGACTGGCTGAGGGGGCTGGTGATGGTGCTGATGACCATCGACCACGCCTCGGGCGAGTTCAACGCCGGCCGGCTCTTCACCGACGCGACGTTCCTCTACCAGGCCGGCACGCCGCTGCCGCAGGACCAGTTCCTGACCCGGTGGATCACCCACCTCTGCGCGCCCACCTTCGTCTTCCTCGCGGGCTACGTCATGCAGCTGAGCGTGCGGCGCCGGCGGGAGCTGGGCGAGTCCGAGGGGAGCATCACCCGCTTCATCGTCACCCGCGGGCTGATCATCGCCGCGCTGGACCCCCTCTGGATGCACCTGGTGTTCCGGCCGCCGGGGGGTGGCATCGTGCTCCAGGTCCTCTACGCGATCGGGATGAGCTTCGTGATGATGGCCTTCCTGCGGAAGCTGCCTCCGCTCACCGTCGGAGTCGTCGGGGTGCTCCTGGTCTTCCTGTCCGAGCCGTTGCAGGCCCTGGTCCGGCAGACGACGGGCGTCGTGCAGTATGTGGGTACGCTGCTGGTGGCGGCCGGGCCGGCGAAGCCCTTCCTTGTGGGCTATCCGCTCATCCCCTGGCTGGCGATCATGATGATGGGGTGGGGGGCGGCCGAGGTGGCGCGATTGGCGCCGGACCGCTTCCCGCGGCGAATCGCGGTCGCCGGTATCGTCGCCCTGGCGATCTTCTTCCTGGTCCGGGGGCTGAACGGCTGGGGCAACATGGGGCTGTTCCGGGAGGATGGCTCGCTCGTGCAGTGGCTGCACGTCTCGAAGTACCCGCCCTCGGTGGCCTACGACGGCCTCGAGCTGGGCATCGGCTGGCTGCTGCTGGCGCTCTTCCTGGTCTGGCGGCCCCCGGCCTGGGCGGACGCGGTGCTCCGGCCGCTCGGGCAGAGCGCGTTCTTCTTCTACCTTCTGCACGTTCATCTGCTGGCGGTGGCCTCGTACGCCCTGGGGATGCACGGCAAGGCCGGCCTGGGAACGACGTACCTGTCGGCGGCGGTGGTGGTGGCGGTGCTGGTGCCCGCGTGCAGCGTGTACCGGCGGTACAAGCTGGCGCACCCCAGGAGCATCGCCCAGTACATCTAAGCCAGTACATCTAAGGAGGTGCGCCGGGGGCGGAATGCCCGCGGGTCACGAGCGGCCGACGCCTCCGAGGACCGCCACCCCCAGCCCGAGGATGAGCAGCGAGACGATGGTCCTGAAGACCCGCTCGGGAATGCGTCGGAGGACGCGCTCACCGGCAAGGGTTCCAGCCAGCGTGCCTGCGGTCGCCACGGCGACGAGAACCCACGCTGGAGGAAGGAGCTCGTGCCACTCCAGCCCCAGGTACACGGGAAGGCGCACCGCATCCACGATCAGCCCGATCGCGGTCCCGGTGGCGACGAACGCCTCCTTCCGGATGTCGAAGCCCATGAGCGCGGCCGATCGGATCCCTCCCTGGTTTCCGACCAGTCCCCCGAGTCCACCGGAGAGGACGCCGGCCACCCACGCGGTGGTCCGGCCGAACCGGATCCGCTCCGAGAGCCTGCTGACGCCCAGGAGCCCGGCGAAGACCAGCAGGCACCCGAACACGACGGCGAGGCCGCTGCTCCGCACCTGGTTGTGGAGGAGCGCACCCGTGAGGCCACCCGCTGCGCTGGCGATCCCGAAGCGGACGAGGACGGTGCGGTCCACCTCGTGCCGCAGTCGCCATGCCCGGAGGAGCGTGGCCGCGAAATGAGGGATCGCCACCAGGACCACTGCGGTCTTCATCCCGTATCGCCAGGCGACGAGCGGTGTGAGCACGCTCCCGATGCCGAATCCGGCGACCGAGGCGATCGCCCCCGCGACGACGGCCACGGCGCCCACCAGCAGGACGAAGATCATCGGTCGCCCTCGTTCAGGGATCCGGCGGCGACCAGCACCGGGTTCCGATCAAGATCCCGTGATTTCGACCGGGGGCGTCGAGCCCGTAGACGCGCAGGTCGGTCCAGTCGAGCACCTGGTCGTGAATCGGGCCATCTGCGGTGTACTCACCCATGGGCGTCCTCCCTCGACGAGGGCCCGCCGGAACCGTCCGCGCCGCCCCCGCCTACAGCAGCGCCCCGCGGAGGATCATGCTCGCCACCGTGAAGTAGATGATCAGCCCGCTGACGTCGACCAGGGTGGCCACGAACGGCGCCGAGGCCTTCGCCGGATCGAACCCCAGCCGCCGGAGCAGGAACGGCAGCATCGAGCCGACCAGGTTCCCGTAGAGCACCACGCCCACCAGGCTCAGACCGACGGTGATCGCCACCAGGAGGTAGTGCTCGCCGTAGAGGTGAAACACCTTCGCCCAGATCACGATGCGGAGAAGCCCGATGGTTCCCAGGAGACACCCCAGCGCTAGGCCGGAGGCGACCTCCCGGCTCGCCACCCGCCACCAGTCGCGGAGCTTCACCTCGCGGAGCGCGAGCGAGCGGATGATGATCGACGTGGCCTGCGAGCCGGAGTTGCCGCCGGAGGAGATGATCAGCGGCAGGAAGAGCGAGAGGACCACCGCCTTGGCGATCTCGTCCTCGAAGGCGCTCATTGCCGTGGCGGTGAGCATCTCCCCGAGGAACAGCGCCGACAGCCAGCCGCCGCGCTTCTTCACCATCGAGGCGAAGCCCACGTCGAAGTATGGGGCCTCGAGGGCCTCCACGCCGCCGAGTCCCTGGATCTCCTCGGTGGCCTTCTGCTCGGCGACGTCGAGGACGTCGTCGACGGTGATCATCCCCACCAGCACGCCGCGGGAATCGGTCACCGGGAGCGCGACCCGGTCGTACTTCTCGAAGGTCGCCACCACCTCGTCGCGGGTCGCGGTCGCCGGGATGCTGACCAGGGTGGCGTCGTTCAGCTCCGAGACCTTCTGCTCCGGCTTGGCCAGGACCAGGATCGGCAGCCGAAGGTCGTCGAGCAGCACGCCCTTGTCGTCGGTGACGTAGATGACGTTGAGGGTCTCGACGTCCGTGCCGTGCTCGCGGATGTAGTCGAGCGCCTCGCGCGCGGTCCACTCCGGCCGGACCGCGACGTACTTGGGCGTCATGAAGCGCCCGGCGCTGCCCTCGGGATAGCCGAGGAGCTGCCGGGCGATCTTCAGCTGGTCCGGAGTGAGCGTGCTCAGCGCACGCTTGGTCACCTCGGCGGGGAGCTCCTCGAAGAGACGGGTCCGGTCGTCCGGAGCCATCCCGTTGAAGACCCCGGCCATCTGCCCGGTGCCGAGCGCGTCCACGACCTCGGTCTGCTGATCCACCGGGAGGTACTCGAACACCTGTGTCGCGGTGTCACGCGGAAGGACGCGGAAGATGACCCCCGAGTCCTCGGGTGGAAGGTCCTCGATGACCTCCGCGATGTCGGCTGGGTCCATCTCGGAGAACGCCTCGCGGATCGTGGCGTAGTCCTTCGCCTGGATCAGCTCCTCGAACTCCGGCTTCAGAAGATTGCCGAGCATCGCTGTCTCGAGTCCCGCCTTCGAGGGTGTGCCGGGGCGGCATGGTGATATGAAAGCGGGGCACAAGCCATGGCCAAAGCGAACGACGGGACCCGTAGTCGCTCCGCGGCAGTGTCCAAGGGACCGGGGTCCCGGGAGGGACTCTCCACCGCACTCCACCGGCCGGACCTGGTCGGCCCGCGCATAGAGCTCGACACGCAGGACGACGGCCCGGAGCACCGCGCCTTTCCCCGCGCCAAGCTCGCCGTGCCCTTCGTGCTGTGGATCGGCGAAGGCGACTCCCGGCGCTTCTCGGCCACCCTGCTCTCGACGAACGTCAGCGTGAGCGGGGCCTTCCTCAGGAGCAGCTTCTTCCTCCCGGTGGGAACCGAGATGCTGGTCCGCTTCCAGGTGGAGCCAACCGGGCCCGCGGTCGAGGCCCGGGTGGACGTCCTGCGCCAGGAGACGGAAGCAGACCGCACCGGCCGGACCGGGATGGGCCTCCGCTTCCTGGAGTTCTTCCGCCAGACCGAGGTCACCCTGGCCCGGCTCTTCCTCGGCGAGCAGCTGCGGAAGTTCGCCGAGGGCTACCTCTCCTCCGCGCGGGCGCGCTCGCTCAGCTCGGAGCTGGACCGGGTGGTGGACGCGCTCGCTGCCTGGGAGCTGCTGAAGGTCACCTCGCCCAACGACCCCTGGCGGTTTGCCAAGTAGCGGGCGCGCCGCCCCGGGTCAGACGTGCTTCTTGAAGCTCTCCTCGAGCTTGCTCTTGGGGACCGCGCCGAGAATCTGGTCCACGACCTTCCCGCCCTTGAAGACCAGCAGCATGGGGATGCTGCGGACGCCGTAGTTCTGGGCCGTCTCCTGGTTCTCGTCCACGTTGAGCTTGGCGACCTTCATCTTCCCCTTGTAGCGGGTGGCCAGCTCGTCCAGCGCCGGGGCGATCGCCTTGCACGGCCCGCACCACGGAGCCCAGAAGTCCACCAGCACCGGCTCCTGCGACTCGAGGACCGTGACCTTGAACTCAGCATCAGAGACGTTGAACGTATCTACCCCAGCCATTTATCCTCCTAATACACCCGCCGAGGACTCTCCATCGCACTGCGGGCTGACAGGCCTGGATGTACAACGGACCTCCCCGGCGCGCACGCCTCGGTTTGCTAAGGTGCCGACACGCGTGAAGCTTTTTCTTCCGCAGACCACCCTCGAGGAGTGGGCCAGCAGCGAGCGGGCCGATGTCCGCGAGGATGCGCTGGTCCTCACCGGGGAATCCGTGAGGTACCCGGTGGAACCGGCGGTCCACGTCCGGGCTCTGGTGTCGGGTCCGGACGAGCACCACCTGCTCCGCAAGGTGAAGACGGATGCGCAGCTGACGGAGCTCGGGGCCGAGCGCCTGGCGGATTCCGTCGTCGCCGGGGAGAGCGCATACGATGTGGAGAGCGGCTATGTGGTGCAGGTGCCCGACGCCTCCGCTCCCACCGAGACCGCCCTTCTCGCCGACTACCTCCTGAACAAGACTCTGACATGGTCCGCACCTGCTTCACGCTCGCCTTCCACGCCTACGCCCTGGGCGCCCTGGCCTACCTGGCGGTCCTGGCGCAGGGCTGGAAGGGGCTGGCCTGGGTGGCGCGAGGGCTGACCCTTTTCGGGTGGGTGCTGCACGGCATCGGGCTGGTGATGCTGCTGTCCACGCAACGATGGCTGCCGAGCGGGTTCGGTCAGACGGTGAGCCTGCTCGCGTTCCTGCTCGTCGCGGTCTTCCTGGTGGTGGACCTGCGGGCACGCGCGGCGCTCCTCGGGGCCTTCCTCTCGCCGGCTGCGGTGGCGGTGCTCGTCCCTTCGCTGTGGATGCGCGCCCCGGGCCCCGAGCTGACCGAGGGCCTGCGCCAGCCGCTCCTTCCTGTCCACATCGCCGTCGCCCTGGCCGGACTGGCGGTGTTCGGCGTGGCCACCGCCGTGGCCGGGGTGTACCTCGCCGCCGAGCGGATGCTGAAGGGCAAGCGCTTCGGCCCCTTCTTCAAGCGCGTGCCGTCGCTCGAGCTGCTGGACGATCTCAACCGGCGGCTCGTCGCCTGGGGCTTCATCGCCCTGTCGCTCACGCTCCTCACCGGCGCCTGGGTTCAGGCCCGGCTGCGGCCCGAGGAGCGCTGGAGCCCTGCCGAGCTGGCGGTGGTGGTGGCCTGGCTCGCCTTCGGGGTGCTGCTCCAGGCCCGCATCTTCGCCGGCTGGCGTGGGCGGCGGGTGGCCCTCCTCACCATGGCCGGCTTCGCGGTGCTGGTGGTCTCGTTCGTCACCCGCTACGGCCCGTGGGTGAGTCGATGAGCCCACCCCTGGTCTGCGTGGGGCTCTCGCACCACACCGCTCCGGTGGACGTGCGGGAGCGGCTGGCCCTTCCCGACGAACGGCAGACCGAGCTCCTCCAGGCGATGGCCCAGGCCCCGGCCGAGGCGCTGCTGGTCTCCACCTGCAATCGGGTCGAGCTCTACGTCATCGGCCCGGGGGCGGACCTCCAGGACCGGACGCGGATTGCGCTGGCGAGCGTCGCCGGCCAGGACCTGGTCCCGTACCTCTATTCCCACCACGGCGAGGCGGCGGTGCTCCACCTCTTCCGGGTGGCGGCAAGCCTGGACTCGATGGTGCTCGGCGAGCCGCAGGTCCTCGGCCAGGTGAAGGACGCCTTCGAGCAGGCGCAGCGGCTGGGCGCCGCGCGGGGCGAGCTGGCCCGCATCTGCGCCGCGGCCTTCGGGAGCGCCAAGCGGGTCCGCACCGAGACCGAGCTCGGCCGTGCCGCCACCTCCATGGCCTCGGCCGCGGTGGCGATGGCCCGGCACATCTTCGACGGGCTCGACGGCAAGACGGTGCTCCTGGTCGGGGCAGGGGAGATGGCCGAGCTGGCCGGTCGTCACCTGGTCTCGGCCGGAGCATCGAAGGTCATGGTCGCCAACCGCACCTTCGAGCACGCCGAGGCGCTGGCGGTGACGCTCCAGGGACAGGCGGTCCCGTTCGACCGGATGGAGGAGAGCCTGGTGCTGGCCGACGTCGTGGTCTGCTCCACCGCCTCGCCCACGCCGGTCATCACCCGGGAGAAGGTCGCCCGGGTCCTGAAGCCGAGGAGACACCGGCCGCTGTTCCTGGTCGATCTCGCCGTGCCCCGTGACGTGGACCCCGACGTACACACCCTGGACGGCGTCTACTCCTACGACGTCGACGACATCCAGCGGGTGATCGACGAGAACCAGGCGGCGCGCGTCGCCGCCGCGGCCAAGGCCGAGGTGCTGGTGGCCGAGGAGGTCGCCCGGTACATCCGCGAGCGCGCGGTGCGCGAGCAGGTCCCGGTGCTGGCCCAGCTGCGGGCACGGGCCGAGCAGATCCGCCGGGCCGAGCTCGAGCGCGCCATCGGAAACCTCCCGGTCCCGCTCAGCCCGGCACAGGAAAAGGTCATCGAGGCCATGACCTCGGCCATCATCAACAAGATGCTCCACCAGCCGACGGCCAAGCTGCGCGCGGTTCAGGCGCGGGACAGCGAGCTGGTCGACGCCGCCGCCGAGCTGTTCGGGCTGGACGGCGTGGGCCGCAAGGCCGGTGAGGGCTGAGGAAGGGGCTCGCCACGGCGCCATGCCCCCGCTCCGGATCGCCACCCGCAAGAGTCCCGCTCGCGCTCTGGCAGGCGCAGCACGTGGCCGGACTTCTCCGGGCCTGCTCGCCCGACACCGAGGTGGTGCTGGTCGAGCTGTCCACGGAGGGCGACCGGATTCTGGAGGTCCCCCTGTCGCGGATCGGCGGCAAGAGCCTGTTCGTCAAGGAGATCGAGGCCGCGCTGCTCGACGGCCGCGCCGACCTCGCGGTCCATAGCCTCAAGGATGTGACCAGCAGCTTCCCCCCGGGCCTGGTGCTGGCCGCGGTGCCGGAGCGCGAGGACCCGCGCGACGCGTGGGTGAGCCCGCGGGGCATCCGCTTCGCCGACCTTCCCCGGGGCGGGCGGGTCGGCACGTCCTCGCTCCGGCGGGCCTGTCAGCTCCGGTCGCTCCGGACGGACGTGGAGGTCGTGCCGCTGCGGGGCAACGTGGGGACGCGGCTGCGGAAGACCGAGGAGCTGGGGCTGGCCGGCTCCATTCTCGCGCTGGCGGGGCTCCGGCGCCTCGGGCTGGAGGACCGGGTGACCGAGCTGCTTCCGCCGGAGGTGATGCTGCCCGCGGTGGGGCAGGGGGCGCTGGCGCTGGAGTGCGCGGCGGACAGCGCTCACCGGGGGCTGGTGGAGTCGCTCGAGCACCGGCCGACGCGCCAGCCCATCGACGCCGAGCGGGCCTTCCTCGAGCTGCTCGAGGGCGGCTGTACCGTCCCGCTGGCCGCGCATGCCATCCTCCAGGGCGACCAGCTCTGGGTACGGGGGCTGGTCGGCGCGCCGGACGGGAGCGAGGTGGTGCGCGCCGAGCGGCGCGGTCCCGCACCGGCTGCCCGCGCGCTGGGCCAGGAGCTCGCCGAGGAGCTGCTCCGCCGTGGCGCCCGGGCGCTGCTCGAGGCGCACGCCGGAGCGCGCTCCGGTGGGTGACGCTCGGCGGCTGGCCGGGATGCGCGTCCTGGTCCCCCGCCCGCGCGAGCGGGCCGAGCCGCTCTGCTTCCTGCTCGAGGACGAGGGAGCGGAGGTGCTGGCCCTGCCGCTGCTCGAGCTGGAGCCACCCACCGACGCTCGCCCGCTGCGGGCCGCGGCGGAGCTGCTGCGCCGCTTCGCCTGGGTGGCCTTCGCCAGCGAGCGCGCGGTGACCGCGCTGGTGGAGGCGGCGCGGACGGCGGGGACGGTGGACGTGCTCCGGACGCGAAAGCTCGCTGCGGTCGGCCCGGCGACGGCGGCGGCGCTCAGCGTTCACGGGCTAGAGCCGGCGCTGGTGGCGACGGTGTCGACCGGGGAGGGGCTGGCCCAGGCGCTGCTGCCGCGGCTCCAGGCCGGGGAGGCGGTGTTGCTCCCGGCGGCGGAGCAGGGGCAGCGGGCGCTCGAGGAGGGGCTGGCGGCGGCGGGGGTGACGGTGGAGCGGGTGGCCGCGTACCGGGCGAGCCCGGCCGGCTCGGCGCCACAGGGCTGGGCGGAGGTGGTCGCGCGTCCGCCCCGGTGCGTGCTCTTCGGGTCTCCACGCACGGTGGAGGCGTTCCTCTCTCTCCCCGGGGCGGAGGCGCTGGTCCCGGTGGTGCGGGCGGTGGCGGTGGGGCCCACCACGGCCGCGGCGCTGCGGGCCCGAGGGTGGGAGCCGGCGGCGATTGCCACCGCGCCGAGGCCTCCGGAGTGGGTGGAAGCGGCGGTGCGGGCCGTCGAGGGGTAGACTCCCGGCTCGCCCCATGACCCAGGCCGCCGTGGCGCGCACCAGCGCCGATTTCACGCTGAGCTTCGTCCTCAACGCGCTGGTCCAGGCCAGGCTGCTCACCCCCAGCCAGGCCCAGGACGTGCGCTCCAAGGAGCAGGCCGCACGCGCGCGCGTCTTGAAGTCGGTGGGCGCGGACAAGGACGAGGCCCGCTACACCGTCTCCCCCGTCGAGGTGGTGGCGGCGTTCCAGGTCCCGCTGGCCGGTGGACGGGCGCTGGACCAGGACAAGATCTCCGAGGCCGTCGCCGCAGCGGCCGGGGTGGGCTACAAGAAGATCGACCCGCTGAAGCTGGACATGGCGCTGGCGACACGGACGGTCTCCAAGCCGTACGCGCAGAAGCACGTGCTGCTACCGCTGGAGCGGACCGAGGCCGGCGCGCTGGTGGTGGCGGTCGCCAACCCCTTCGACCGCGAGCTGCTGGAGAACCTCCACCGTCTGGCGGGGATGCCTATCGAGCCGGTGCTCTCGGCGAAGGCGGACATCCTCAAGGCCATCGCCGACATCTATGGCTTCAAGCGGACCCTGGCGCAGGCGGCGACGGACTTCGCCCAGCCGACGGGTCCGCAGATCCAGAACTTCGAGCAGCTGGTCTCGCTCTCCGGCAGCACGGAGCTGGACGCCTCGGACAAGCCCATCGTCCAGGCGGTGGACTACCTGCTCCGCTACGCCTACGACAACCGGGCCTCGGACATCCACATCGAGCCGAAGCGGGACAGCACCGTGGTGCGCCTGCGGATCGATGGCGTGCTGCACCCGGTCTACACCCTGCCCACCGGGGTCCACCCGCCGATCGTGAGCCGGGTGAAGATGCTCTCCCGCATCGACATCTCGGAGAAGCGCCGGCCCCAGGACGGGCGGATCAAGACCGAGCGGGACGGCCGGGAGATCGAGCTCCGGGTATCGACCTTGCCCACGGCCTTCGGGGAGAAGGTGGTGATCCGCATCTTCGACCCCGAGACGCTGGTGCAGGACATCGCCCAGCTCGGGTTCGACGAGGACGAGAAGGGGCTCTTCGAGTCGTGGATCGACGAGCCGCACGGACTGATCCTGGTGACCGGCCCCACCGGCAGCGGGAAGACGACCACGCTCTACTCGGCGCTCAAGGCGCTGGCCGGTCCCGAGGTGAACGTCACCACCATCGAGGATCCCATCGAGATGGTGTGGGACGGCTTCAACCAGGTGCAGGTGCAGCCGAAGATCGAGCTCGACTTCGCCAACGCCCTCCGCCACATCCTCCGCCAGGATCCGGATGTGATCATGGTGGGCGAGATCCGGGACCCGGAGACGGCGGAGAACGCGATCCAGGCCGCGCTCACCGGTCACCTGGTGCTCTCCACCCTGCACACCAACGACGCGGTCGGGGCGGTGAGCCGGATGAAGGACCTGGGGGTGCCGCCGTTCCTCCTCTCCAGCTGTCTGCTGGGGGTGATGGCCCAGCGTCTGCTGCGCCGGGTGTGCAGCCGCTGCGCCCAGGAGCAGAACCTGACCCAGGACGAGCTTCTGGCCCTCGGCGCGCCGCTGCCGCTGCTCCCGGGCGGAGTGCAGATCCTCCAGGGCGCCGGCTGCGTGCACTGCCGGGGAACGGGCTTCTACGGCCGGACCGGCGTGTTCGAGATCATGCCGGTGACGCCGGAGATCCGGGAGGCCATCGCCCACGGCGCGAACACGCCAGAACTGGTCGCGCTCGCGCGCAAGGTGGGGATGCGGACCCTTCGAGAAGCCGCTGTCCGGAAGCTCGCCGCCGGCCAGACCGCCTTCGCCGAGGTGGTCCGGATGACGGCCAGCGCCTGACGGGCATGCGGGCATCCTGCCACCCTCCGGGCGTGGCAGCTCAGCGGAGCAATCCCGCTCGCACCGCGCGGTCCAGCACCTCGGCGAGCACGTCCACCGAGCCTCGGGTGTCGCTGCGCCGCACCTCGGCGCCCCCGGCCCGGGCCACCTGTGCCCCGCCGAGCACGAACGGCAGGGTGCGCCGGCCCAGCCGGAGCAGCCGGTCGTCGTGAAAGGCGCGGGGAGCGTGTCGCTTCAGCTCCTGCGCGATGGTCCCCATGTTGGCCGCCCGCGCCGGCTGGAGCAGCGGACCGAGCCCGGAGAACTCGAGCGCGTGCTCGGCGAGGAGGACCCGCTCGCCGTCCTCGGCGTGGACCAGGACGAACTGCTCGGACGCATCCTGCCTGTCCTGCACGGTCGAGGTCGTCTTCCTGGTCATCACCAGGCCGCCGGTGAGGATCGCCCGGCCCGGCGCGAACTTCCGGGAGGTCTCGGTGTGCTCGGTGGTGGTCTGGCTCGCTCGGACTCCCCGCAGCACGAGCCGCACCGCGTCCCACCGGACGGTGAGCGTCGACCCGCTCCGTGCAGTGACCCGCATCCCCTCCGGCTGGAAGGCGAAGCTCCGTGCCTGGAACCGGTCCGCGTCGGTGGGAACGGCCTCCTCGATCGAAAGCGCGGCCAGCCCAGCGGCCTCGAGCGCCCGGACGAGCGACTCGGCGCGATCGGGCGGGAAGCGGGCGAGCAGGGCGGGCGGCTCGGGCGCGAGGCGCATCCTCGCCTCGGCAGCCGGCATGCCCGCGGCGGCCACCAGCGCCGAGACCGCCGCCTCGACGTCCCTCGGCTGCAGAACGGTCGCCACCAGGTGCACATCCGGACGGTAGCAAGGGCAGCGGCCGCGCCGCTCGCGTGGCATCCTCCGCAGGACAATGGATGGTTCGCCCCCCGACGTGGTGACCGGCATCGAGGTGGTGGAGGACGTGACTGCGCGCTCGCGCTGCGACGAGGGATTCCTCCACCTGAAGCGGCTGGTGTGCCGGAACCGCCACGCCGACGGCTCCGCCTCCCGCGACTACCGGGTGGACGTGGTGGACCGGCCCGTCCCGGACGCGGTGGCGGTGCTCATCTGGCGGCGGGCTCCCAGAGGGGTGGAGGTGCTGACCCGGAGGACGCTCCGGCCGGCGGCGCACTTCCGTGCCACCCTGAGGCTTCCGGTCCCGGATCCGCGCCTGTATCTGCTGCTGGAGGAGCTGGTGGCCGGCGTCCTCGAGCCCGAGGACCAGGGTGAGGCCGGCGTGCGCCGTCGCGCGGCGGAGGAAACGCTCGAGGAGGCGGGCTTCCGCGTCTCGCCGGACGAGGTGACGTCTCTCGGGGGAGCTTCTTCCTCGCCCCCGGAATCCTCTCCGAGAAGATCCACCCCGCCGCCGTGGAGGTCACCGGTCGGGCGCAGGGAGAGCCCCACGGCGACGGCTCGCCGCTCGAGGAGGGCGCGACACTCCACTGGTGGCCCATCGAGACCCTCCTGGAGGCGTGCCGGAGCGGCGAGGTCGAGGACGCGAAGACGGAGATCCTGGTTGCCCGCTTCCTCGCCCCGGGGGTGGTCACGACCCCCACCGGGGCGCGCTGACCCACCCCCCACTCCAGAATTCCCGGACCTTGCGGCCGGCCCGGCCGGTGCAGTGGCAGGAGGCATGGCCGATCCCGCCAGCCCCCGTCCCGTCCCGGTGCTCGACCTCGTCGGTGCCATCCGGCTCGACCCGGACTTGCGGATGGAGGACGTGCTCCGCGCGCTGGACAGCATGACGCCCGAGGAGCTGGAGGAGCTGGCCACGCTGCTCGACGAGCACGACGCGGCGGTTCGCCGGCGTGCCCGCGTCCTGGCGAGCTGAGTCAGGGGTGTCGACGTACCCGGGTCCCCGGCGGTAGAGGGGCCGGGCATGCAGTTCGCGCCCCAGCCGGAGTGGCAGAGCATCCTCGCCGACATCCTCGTGGCCGCGCAGGCGGTGGGTCCGGCCGGCGTCATCGTCTTCGACCTCGACTCGACCTTGCTGGACAACCGCCCCCGTCAGGCGGCCATCGTGCGCGACTTCGCGCGCCTGCACGGCATCCCGGCCCTGGAGGGATTCCAGCCCGAGCACCTGGTCACTGGATTCGACACCCGGGAGGCGCTGGGCAGAGCCGGGCTGGATCCCGACTCCGTCGCCCGATGGCTGCCGGACCTCCGCAAGCACTGGGTGGAGCGCTTCTTCACCTCCGAGGCGTGCCTTCACGACATTCCCATCCGGGGGGCGGCCGGGTACGCCCGCCGCGCGCATGCCACGGGGGTCCAGCTGGTCTACCTGACGGCCCGCCCGGAGCGGATGCGACCCGGGACCGAGGAGGTCCTCCGGCGCTTCGGCTTCCCGCTCCCCGGTCCGGGGGTCCTGCTGTGGATGAAACCGGACGATCCCTCCGTGGGGGACGATGCCTTCAAGCGCTCCGCCCACGCGCGGCTGGGCTCGCTGGGGCGGCTGGTGGCCGCCTTCGACAACGAGCCGGGTCACGTGAACGACTTCCGGACGACCTTCCCCGAGGCGGAGGTGGTGCTGGTCGCGACCGGCCACTCGGGCCGTGTGTCAACGCTCGCCCCACGGGTGCGCGTGGTTCCGCACCTCGCGCTGGAGGGGGAGGCGCCAGAAAACCTGTGAAGGGGGCGCCGCGACGCGGCATGGGGCGAACGCTTGGAAAATCGGGCCTCGAGTGGATATGCAGCGGCCCGGCATGGCACCTCCGTACCCCAAGGACCTGATCCTCTCGATGTACCGGAAGATGTACCTGATCCGCCGGTTCGAGGAACGGGCAGCGCAGGCCTACACCCAGGGCAAGATCAACGGCTTCTGCCACCTCTACATCGGTCAGGAGGCGGTCGCGGTGGGCACCACCGAGGCGCTGCGTCCCGACGACTACCAGCTCGGCGCGTACCGCGATCACGGCTATCCGCTGACCCGCGGGGCCGAGCCGGGGATGATCATGGCCGAGCTGTTCGGCAAGGCCACCGGCTACTGCAAGGGCAAGGGCGGCTCGATGCACATCTTCGACGTCGAGCATTACGTGCTCGGCGGCTACGGCATCGTCGGCGGGCAGATTCCACTTGCGGCCGGGCTGGGGTTCGCCTCCCGCTACCGCAACGATGGCCGGGTCACGGTCTGCTACTTCGGTGAGGCCGCGGCGAACCAGGGCGCGTTCCACGAGACGCTGAACATGGCGGCCAAATGGTCGCTGCCGGTCATCTTCCTCTGCGAGAACAACCGCTACGGGATGGGGACTGCCTTCGCCCGTGTCTCCCCGATGCCCGAGGTCTACAAGCGCGCCGCGGCCTACGGCATCCGCGGCGAGCCGGTGGACGGGATGGACGTCCTCAAGACTTACGAGGCCGTCAAGGACTGCGCCGCCCACGCCCGTGCCGGGAAGGGGCCGGTGCTGCTGGAGGCCAACACCTACCGCTACCGCGGCCACTCGATGTCGGACCCGGCGACTTACCGGACCAAGACCGAGCTGGAGGCGGAACGGAAGGGAGACCCCATCCCCAAGCTCCGGCAGTGGGCGGTGGAGAGCCTGAAGATCTCCGAGTCCGAGTTCGAGAAGATCGACGCCGAGGTGAAGGCCACTGTGGACGCGGCGGTGAAGTTCGCCGAGCAGTCGCCGGAGCCGTCGCTGGACGAGCTCCACGAGGACATCTTCGTCGAGCCGAGCGAGCCGGACGTGAAGCCACGCGAGCGGGTGCTGGGGATGAAGGTCGAGTGGCCGCACCACCCCGGGCCGAAGGACTACCGGGTGACCTGGGACCTCGAGCCGCGCGAGCAGGCCGAGGTGGCGGAGCAGCAGGCCGGCCTGAAGCAGCCGGCCCGGGCCTGAGACAGCGAGCGACGAGGGACGATCGATCGATGGCTGAGATTGCGTGGCGCGAGGCGCTGAATCAGGCGCTCTCCGAGGAGATGGAACGCGACGTCAACGTCTTCCTGATGGGAGAGGAGGTCGCGCGCTACAACGGGGCGTACAAGGTCAGCCAGGGGCTGCTGGACAAGTTCGGCAGTGCCCGGGTGGTGGACGCGCCGATCAGCGAGCTGGGGTTCGCCGGCCTGGGCGTGGGCGCGGCGATGGTGGGGTTGCGGCCGGTGATCGAGATGATGACCTGGAACTTCGCGATCCTGGCGATGGACCAGATCGTCAACAACGCGGCCAAGCTCCGCCACATGTCCGGCGGGCAGCTGCGCTGTCCGATCGTCTTCCGCGGACCGAACGGCGCCGGTGGTCGGCTCTCGTCGCAGCACAGCCAGTCGCTGGAGGCGAACTACGCCCACTTCCCGGGACTGAAGATCCTCGCCCCTTCGACGCCGGCCGACGCCAAGGGGCTGCTCAAGGCGGCGATCCGCGACGACAATCCGATCATCTTCCTGGAGGCCGAGCTGCTCTACGGGGTGAAGGGCGAGGTCCCCTCGGGTGAGCACGTGCTGCCCATCGGGAAGGCGGACCTCAAGCGGGAGGGGGAAGACGCGACGGTCATCACCTGGTCGCGGATGTACTACCTCGCCGAGCAGGCGGCGCAGCAGCTGGAGAAGGAAGGGATCCACGTGGACCTGCTCGACCTGCGAACGCTCAAGCCGCTGGACGAGGAGGCCATCCTGGCCTCGGTGCGGAAGACCAACCGGGTGGTGGTGGTCGAGGAGGGCTGGAGCTTCTGCGGGGTGGGCGCGCAGATCGCCGACCTCCTCCAGTCGAAGGCCTTCGACGACCTCGACGCGCCGGTGGAGCGGGTCACCGGCCTGGACGTGAATCGCAGCTACGCGGCGGTGCTGGAGAAGGCGACCGAGGTGTCGGCGGAGCGGATCGTCACCGCGGTGAAGAAGGTCATGTACCGGGAAGAGGGGACCTGACGATGGCCATCGAGGTGCAGCTTCCGGCGCTCTCCCCGACGATGACCGAGGGGAAGATCGTGAAGTGGCTCAAGAAGGAGGGCGACAGCGTGTCCTCCGGTGAGGCCATCGCCGAGGTCGAGACCGACAAGTCAAACCTCGAGGTGGAGTCGTTCGACGACGGCGTGCTCTTGAAGATCCTGGTCAAGGAGGGCGAGACCGGCGCGGTCGGCGCGCCCATCGCGGTGATCGGCGCCAAGGGCGAGAAGGTCGAGGTGGCCGCACCGGCGGCGAAGGCCCAAGCTCCCGCGCCCGCTCCGAAGCCCGCGGCCCCGAAGCCCGTCGCCGCGCCCGAGGCCCGCCGCGAGCAGCCACAGCCGGAAGAACGCGGCCAGCGACCGGGTGCTCCGGCGCAGGTGGTGCCGATCCGCCGGACCGAGGAAGCGGCCCCGGCGCCGGTGTCCGATGACGGCCGCCTCCGCGCCTCGCCGCTCGCCAGGCGGATGGCCCGTGAGGAGGGTCTCGACCTTGCCGGCGTCCAGGGCTCCGGTCCCAGCGGCCGCATCGTGAAGCGCGACGTGGAGGCGGCGATGGGCCAGGGACAGGCGGCCACCGCCGCTCCGGCGCCCGCCCCGCGTCCCGGGCCCGCGCCGGCACCTTCCCCGGTCTTCGGCCGGCGCGAGCCGGAGGTCCTCCCGATCTCCGGGATGCGGAAGATCATCGCCCAGCGCATGGCCGAGGTGAAGCCGGGCGTCCCGCACTTCTACGTCACGGTCGACATCGACATGGAGGAGGCGGTCAAGGTCCGGGAGCAGGCCAAGGCCGCGGAGGTGAAGGTCTCGATCAACGACCTCATCGTGAAGGCCGCGGCGATGGCGCTCCGCCGTCAACCGAAGGTCAACGTCTCGCTGCAAGGGGACCGGCTGCTCCAGTTCCACACCGCGGACGTGGGCATCGCGGTGGCGATCGAGGATGGCCTCATCACCCCGGTCATCCGGGACGCGGATCTGAAGTCGCTGGGAACCATCGCCGCCGAGGCGCGCGAGCTGGCCGAGCGGGCCCGGCGCAAGGCACTCAAGCCCGAGGAGTACTCGGGCGGCTCGATCACCGTGTCGAATCTAGGAATGTTCGGTGTGGACTCGTTCATCGCGGTCATCAACCCGCCGCAGGCGTCGATCGTGGCGGTGGGCGCGGTGGCGGAGCGGGCGGTGGTGCGCGACGGCAAGGTGGTGGTACGCAAGACGATGTCCGCGACGTTCAGCGGGGACCACCGGATCGTCGACGGCGCACTCGGGGCCCAGTACCTGCAGGAAGTGAAGGCGCTGCTCGAGCAGCCGACCCGGTTGCTGTTCTAGGATGGAGCGACCCGTCAAGTCAGCTCTCTCGTTCGTTGGTGGCGATGCGTCTGTTCGCTTCGCAGCTCCTCGTGGTTCGTACTTCGAGGCCTTCAGGCAGGGGACGAGCGAGGGAGCTGCGACGGTTGATCACTCTAGGATTCGCGGGTCGGCGGAGCCGCCGCATGACCGTGATTCGTCGGGAGGCTTTCTCGCTCTAGCGGCGTGGGTCGGCGGGTCGAGCCCGCCGCCACTTAGAACTGTCGAGAGTCCCTCCTACGTTCCTGGCTCATCCACTGCCTGCCGGCTTCGAAGCGATGCACGTACGTTGCTCCTTTCAAGCGGCGCGGGCGATGGCCCAGACAAAGCCGCAGAGCTCGCGAGCCACGGCGACGGCCGCGACCTGCGAAGGTTTGCCGCGGGAGACGAAGCGGTGGAAGCGCCGGTGCAGCCGCTCCTGGGCTTTCCATGCGTGGGCTACGACCTTTGCATCCTGGCCCTCCCAGCGCTGTTTGATGACGCCGCTCTGGCGTGGCGGGCGCCGGTAGTGCCAGGCGGCCTCGACCAGTACGCGCCGGGCGTGTCCGTTGCCCGTCTTGGTGATGCTGCCCCGCCGCTCCTTGGCTCCGCTCGAGCGCTCGCTCGGGACGAGGCCGACGAAAGCCATGAACTGGTCGGGGTGCTCGAACCGCTGGAAGTCGCAGAATCTCGGCGATGAGGATGACGGCCGAGAGCGTGTCGATGCCGCGCAGGCAGCGGAGCTTCGCAACGGGAGTTTTATAGGGCTCCTTCTCGGCGGCTGTCGCGAGTTCCTGGTCGAGCGCCTTGAGACGTCCGAGCGTTCCCTCGAGGCGGGCCAAGTACTCGGTGAAGACCGTCTGTGCGATGGGGGCCTCGAACGTCTGTTTGCGAAGCCACTTCCAGTGCGGCATCGACCAGTTCTTCTTGCCCTCGGTAAAGCTGCGCCCGTGGCGCAGGAGGAACTTCAGGAGTCGGTCGCGCTCGCGGATGACGTCCTCGCGCGCATCCTCTCGGCAGCGAACGAGATCCCGCAGCGCCTCCTCGGCCTCGGAGGGGACGCGAATCGAAGTGAGCTCGCCGGCGCGGTAGAGGCGAGCGAGCTTCTCGGCGTCGCGCCGGTCGGTCTTGACCCGATCGCCGGCGCGCACCGGGATGAGCGAGGGCGCGACCACGTCGCATGGGATCTTCATCGCTGCGAGCTGCCGGTAGACCTCGTAGCCGCAACTCCCGGCCTCGTAGCAGGCGCGGACCGCCCCTTCCTTTTTGAGCCTGCCGAAGCAGCGCTTCAGCTCGAGCGCATCGTTCCGGATCTTCACCGTGGGCCGAGCGCCTCCCCGGTCACCGGCCAGCACCGAGAAGGAAATCGACTCCTTATGCACGTCCATTCCGACGGTCAGCGTTGTAGTTTTCACTCGACCGGCTCCTCGTTTGCGGCTCTGGCCGCGGCGTTGCCGAGGCTAATCCGCGCTGAACGAGCGAGCCGGTCGCTCCATACTGTCTAGCTCTCGGGGCCCGGACGCGCGCGCCTCGAACGGCCGTCCCCCTGGTCTGAGCACTGCCCTCCAACACCCGGGGCTCCGCGTCCCCCGGGGCGCTTACGCACAAATCGCGTCTTCAGAGGCCTGCGCTCGTCCAGGTTGAGTGACCGAGCGATTCAGGCCGCGACGTCGCCCGAGCGGCCGGGCGTGGCGGGCGCGGCCAGCGCCGGCAGCAAGATCCGGAACGTGGTCCCCGGTCCCGGCTCGGACGCGACCTCGAGCGTTCCGCCGGCGCGCTGGACGATGCTCCACACCAGGGTCAGCCCGAGCCCGATGCCCTGGGTGCCGCCGCGGGTGGTGAAGAACGGCTCGAAGATGCGCGACAGGTGCGCCGCGGGGATACCCGGTCCCTCGTCCTGCACCTCGATCACCACCGCGCCCTGCTCGTCGTGCGTCCGGACACGGAGCGTGCCCGAGGGCGCAGCGAGCCGCGCGTTCCGGATGAGCTGGACCAGCGCTTGCTCCAGCTGCCCCGGGGTCACCATCACCCGCGCGGAGCTCTCGGCCCGCAGCATCTCGGCCCCGGCCTCCCCGAGCTCGCCGCGGAGGACCTTGACCACGCAGTCGTTGGGGTCCACGGCCTCGGGCCGGGTCACATCTTGCCGGGCGAGCTCGCGCAGCCCCTTGACGATGGCGCCGATGCGCTGCGCGCCGCCCTCCACGTCCTGGAAGAGCTCGCGGAGGCTCGCGGCGAGATCGCGGATCTGCACCTCGGTGAGCGCCCGGACCGCGGCCGCGGCGTCGCCCTGCCCGCCGAGGCGCGCCGCCCGCTCGATGGAGTCGGCGCCGGACTCGAGCTCGGCGGCCACGCCGCGCAGTGCCGAGAGGCTGTCCAGCATCGCCCCGAGAGGCGTCTGGATCTCGTGAGCGGCGCCCTGCGCCAGCTGCCCGAGCGAGGCCAGGCGCTCCTGCTCCCGCAGCCGTGCTTCCAGCCCGCGCTGGGCGGTCACGTCGCGGTAGTGGACGACCACCAGATCCGGGTCCCCGGCGGCCTCGGTCCGGAAGCCGCTGAAGCGCACCTTCCGGCCGCGGGGCAGGGAGATCTCCGCGGTGAGGTCCGGCGCACCGGTGGCGAGCGGGCAGCCCACGCACGGCGCCACCCGTCCGGCGAGCAGCTGATGACAGGTCTTCCCCGGCACCTGGGTGATCGGAAGGCCCGCCGCGTCGGCGTAGGCGAGGTTCGCCCGGCGGATGACGAAGCCGTCCTGGAGGGCGATGGGCTCGCGGATGGCGTCGAAGGTGCGCTCCCACTCGCGCTTGGCGTGCACCACCGCCCGGGTGCGGAGCTCGATCTTCGCCTCCAGCGCGGCGTTGGCGGCGAGGATCTCGCTCTGTACCTCGTGGAGCCGGGCGGTGTTGAGCGCACCGGCGAGCGCGGTTGCCACCTGTGAGCCCCAGGCCGAGAAGCGCTGGCGGTCGGCGTCGGAGAACGCCGAGCGCCCCGGGCGACGAACCGCCTCCAGCACGCCCACCAGCTCTCCGGCGCGGACCAAGGGGACGGCGAGCATCGCCCCGGGTTCGGCACCGTCACGGCGACGTACCGCCTCACGCCACGGTTCGGGCAGCTCGCCCTCGGCGTGGCAGAGCAGCGCGGGTTCGGCGGCGCAGGCTCCGGCGAGCAGCTCGCCGATGGCCATCGACGCAGGGGGAGCGGGCAGCGCCGGGTCGGCCGCCCCAAGGGTCAGGGTGACCTGCTCACCGATGCGCCAGCAGAGCACCCGATCGGCCTGCACCAGCCGCCGGACGCGGCGCACCGCCTCCCAGGCGATCTTCTCCGGGGTGGGCAAGAGGTGGAGCGCCTGCACCTCCGAGGAGAATCGCTCCGCCTCGGACAGTCGCTGCTCCAGCGTGGGCGCCACCTGGGCCGGAGCAGTGTCCAGCCCGCGGCGGGCGCGGGCCTCGCGGAGGGCTGGTGCCACCTCGTCGGTGCGGGTGACGGCGACCACCCCGGCGGGAAGCGCGCGGGGGGCCGGGCCCTCGCCCACGTGGAGGAGGGCGGTGGCGCCGGAGGCGACGACGCGGGAGAGCAGGAGGCGCCAGAACGGGACCGGTCGGGCGAGCACGGCCTCCGCCACGCCCGCTCCGAGCAGGCTGAGGACCTCGTCCGGGGTACAGGGCCGGGGATCGAGCCCGCCCGCACGGAGCTCGTCGAGCAGCGCCGGTGGGGGCGCGTCGGGGCCGACGACGAGGACCGGCAGGGTCGGCTCCATCGAGAGGCCGGGGTTCAGCCGACCGCGACCGCGGCTGCGGCCCGCTCCTCGGTGTCGTCGAGCAGGATCGAGCCGGTGGCGTCACGGATGACGTTCAGCTCGGGGTTCGCGCTGGCGATGGCCTGGCGAATCTCGCCCTTCACCCGGTCGAGCAGCTGCGAGTTCTCGCGCTCGCGGTAGAGCCGGTCCACGGCGGCCCGGACCACGCCCCGGAGCTCGACCCCGTCCCAGGGCTTCACCAGGAAGCGGTAGACGTCGCCGTGCTCCATGGCCTGGAGCGCGGTTCCCACGCCCGCAGGAGAGGTGAGCAGGACCCGCATGGTGGCCGGCTGGATGCGCCGAACCTCGAGGAGGAGCGCCAGCCCGGTACCGTCCGGCAGCGCGGTGTCGGCCACCACGACGTCGACTGGTTCGCGGGCGACGATGGCCAGCGCATCCTTGAGGCAGGAGACCTCGTAGAGGCGATGGGCCTCGTGGTCGAGGCTGTGGTGGAACGCGTCGGCGCTGCGAGCGTCCCCGGCGACGATCAACACGGTCCGGCTGGAGATGGCCATTCTCAGGCTCCTCTGTCCCGACCGGTGGCCTGTACAAGCCCCGGGCCAGCGCGGACGCCCAGCAATGCCGCTGGGTTCCTGAGTGAGGGCCGGGGTGCACCCTTGGTCGTGGGGTCGGCGAGACCTTGCGAAGGCATCGGTAGAGGTGCGATGCCGGGGGCCCTGATGCGCGAGTCGCCTCCCGCTGAGAGCCCGGCCCCCACGGTGGTCTACGTGGACGCCGATCCAGGACAGCTCCGGCTGTTCGAGACGCAATTCGGCAGACGCTACCGGGTGACGCTCTCCGCCTCCGGGGAGGAGCTCCTCGACCGGGTGGGGAGCATGGCACCGGTGGCGGCGCTGCTGGCGGATCATGGTTCGGGCCGCGGGCTGCTCGAGGCCGCGCCGGTGGTGCTGCCCGACACCGAGCGGCTCCTGGTGGCCCGGACCGGGGAGCTCTCCCAGGCCCGGGCCGCGGTCGAGCGGGGCGCTGCCAAGCGCTGCTTCGTGAAGCCCTGGGTTGCGTCCGAGGTCGGTGCGGCGCTCGAGGACGCGGTGCGGATCTTCGAGCTGCGCTCGCTGCTGCGCACGATGCGGGTCCGCCTGGAGACCTCCGAGCGGCTCGCCACCCTCGGACGGGTGAGCGCGGGGCTGGCGCACGAGCTGTCCGGGCCGGCGGGGTACATCGCCCAGAACGCCGCAGCGCTGCGGAAGGAGCTGGCCGGGGTGGCGAGGTACGTGCGGCGGGTGGCGCGGATCCGCCCGGACCCGCGAGTGCTGGAACAGCTCCAGGATCTCTCGGAGATCGCCCAGGACGTCGAGGCCGGCGCGGAGCACCTGCGCCAGCTGTCACGCGGCCTGACCCGGCAGCTCCGGGACGAGGCGCCGATCGAACGGTGCGACGTGGCCGCGGTGGTGCAACAGGTCACGCGGCTGGTGCGACCGGAGCTCCAGGGCAAGGCGTTGCTCTCGGCCCACGGGGGCCCGCTCGACGTGTGCGCCAGCCCGCTCCGCCTCACACAGGTGCTGATCAACCTGGTGGTGAACGCGGGCCAGGCGGTGGGCGCGATGGAGCGGACCGACGTGGGGCGCGTCCAGATCATCTGGGCGCCGCGTGGCAGGCGCGCACGGATCGAGATCGTCGACGATGGGCCCGGGCTGCCTCCACGAGTCGCGGACGCCGAGGAGGATCTGCTCGTCACCACCAAGCCCCCCGGGATGGGAACCGGCCTCGGGCTCCCGCTCTGCCGGGAGCTGGTCGCGGAGATGGCGGGAACCCTGGAGCTCCGCTCGCTCGACGGGGGTGGAACCACCGCCTGCATCGAGCTGCCTCTGGCCGCCTGAAGGCGCGGCGAGAGGTCTTCGACGCATCGTGTCGAAACGGGCAAGGCCGGCTCGACCTCGAAGCTCTCCCGGGCGGAGGCGGGACCGAGCAGGCGACGAGGATGGGCGCGCAAGCCCTGCGCTCTGGACAGTGACCCGCTCCCGGGTCGAGATCGGCCCCGGTTTCCGCGAGGAGGAACCAGAGCCATGTCTTCCGATCGCATCGCGCTGGTCACCGGGGGCGCCGGCGGCCTGGGGTACAGCATCTGCACCAAGCTCCACGAGAAGGGGTACCGGGTGGTGCTGACGCATTCGCCGAACAACACCACCATCAAGGAGACGCTGGCCGACATGAAGGCGAGGGGCCACGAGTTCCACGCCTACCCGGTGGACGTCGCGGACTTCGACTCGTGCCAGCGCTGCGTGGCGGACATCCAGAAGGACGTCGGCCACATCGACATCCTGATCAACAACGCCGGCATCACCCGCGACATGACCTTCCGCAAGATGACCAAGGCGGACTGGGACGTGGTGATGCGGACCAACCTCGACAGCATGTTCAACATGACCAAGCCGGTCATCGACGGCATGGTGGACCGGGGCTGGGGCCGGGTGATCAACGTGAGCTCGGTCAACGGGAGCAAGGGTGCGTTCGGGCAGACCAACTACGCCGCGTCCAAGGCCGCCATCCACGGCTTCACCAAGTCGCTGGCGCTCGAGGTGGCGAAGAAGGGGGTGACGGTGAACACCATCAGCCCGGGTTACATCGGCACCAAGATGGTGATGGCCATCCCCAAGGAAGTGCTGGAGACGAAGATCATCCCCCAGATTCCCATCGGCCGGCTGGGCAAGCCCGAGGAGGTGGCGGGGCTGATCATCTATCTGTGCTCGGACGAGGCGGCGTTCGTCACCGGAGCGAACATCGCGATCAACGGCGGCCAGCACATGCAGTGACCGCCGCCGGGCTCAGTTGTTCGGCGCGCCTGCCCGGATCCACCACTCGAGCCAGCCCCAGCCCCCGTCGGCCTGAAGCCTCCTAGCCGCGCGGGCGGCGCGGCGTCTTCGAGGCAGAAGCGCCCGATCCGGAAGGGTCTTCCGGTTTCCAGGGAACGCCGCGCTTCCGCTCGATGTACTCGCGGATGAGCCGGCGCACCACCTGCGACGGAGTCACGTCCTCCTCGGCGCAGAGCTGCTCGAAGACCGCCTTCTTCCGCGGATCGATCAGGATGGTGAGCCGGGCGGTGCGATCCTCGATTGGCATCAGACGTTCATGGGAGTGACACTGGAGACGATTCTGATGATAATACGATGATCATGGGTTCGGCGCCATCCCTCTCCGTTCTTCTGGCGCTGATCGTCGGCTGGTTCGCGCTGGGCCTGGCAGGGCTGATCCGTCCGCACGCGCTCGGCTTCGTCGGTCGGGTCCTCTTCCCGCTGGGCGCGCTGATCGCCCTCGGGGTCGCGCTGATCGGTCTCGGTGCGCTGCGACCGGACCAACCGGCAGAGCAGCTGGTGCTCCCGCTCGGCCTCCCCGACCTTCCGTTTCACCTGCGGCTCGATGCTCTCTCGGGGTTCTTCCTGCTGCTGCTCGGAGCGGCCGGAGCGGGCATCTCCATCTTCGCCGCGGGCTACTTCCGCGCCGGCGAGGGAACCGCACCGGGATTGCTCTGCCTGCAGTACCACGTCTTCTTCGCCAGCATGGTCCTGGTGGTGGTGGCCAACGACGCCTACCTCTTCATGGTGGCGTGGGAGACCATGGCCCTCAGCTCGTACTTCCTGGTCACCACCCAGCACCGCATCCCCGAGATTCGACGGGCGGGTTTTCTCTACCTGCTCATCGCCCACGTCGGCGCGCTCAGCATCCTCCTCTGCTTCGGGGTCCTCCAGGGTGGCAGCTGGAAGTTCACCTTCGATGCGATGCGAGGGCCGACGCTCTCGCCGGACCGGGCGACCATTGCCTTCCTTCTGGCCTTGCTCGGGTTCGGAGCCAAGGCCGGACTGGTCCCCCTCCACGTGTGGCTGCCCGAGGCGCATCCCGCCGCGCCCTCGCCGGTCTCGGCGATGATGAGCGGCCTGATGCTCAAGACCGCCGTGTACGGCGTGCTGCGGGTGACCTTCGACCTGCTCCACACCGGCTTCTGGTGGTGGGGGGCGCTGACTCTGGGCATCGGGCTCTTCACCGGACTGCTGGGGGTGGTGTTCGCCGCGGTCCAGACCGACATGAAGAGGCTGCTGGCCTATTCCTCGATCGAGAACGTGGGGATGATCTTCTGCGGGATCGGCCTGGCGATTCTCTTCCGGGCCTTCGATCTCCGGCTCTTCGCCGCGCTGGCTCTGAGCGCCGCGCTGATCCATTCGCTCAACCACGCCTTCTTCAAGAGCCTGCTCTTCCTCGCCACCGGCTCGGTGCTCCACGCGACCGGGGAGCGGAACCTCGGAAAGCTCGGGGGGCTGATCCACGGGATGCCCTGGGTGGCGGTCCTGGCCCTCATCGGAACGCTGGCCATCGCCGGGCTGCCGCCGCTCAACGGCTTCGTCTCCGAGTGGCTCCTGCTCCAGGCGTTCCTGGTCACCCCGCGCATTCCGCAGACCTTCGTCAACATGCTGGTCCCGCTCGGCGCGGCGGCCCTCGCCCTGACCGCTGCGCTCGCCGCCTACGTGATGGTGAAGTTCTACGGGGTGATCTTCCTCGGGCAGCCCCGGGAGCCTTCGCTGGTGAAGGCCCATTCTGCGGGGTGGCTCCAGCGGCTGGGACTGGGATGGCTGGCGGCCGGGTGCGTGGTGCTGGGCGTCTTCCCCCAGCTGGCCCTGACCGCCACTGCCGGGATCACCCGCGGCGCGGTGGGGGAGGCGGTGCGGCCGGGCTCCTGGCTCTTCATCGCCCCGCTGGCGCCGGAACAGGCCTCCTACAGCGGGGTGCTCTTCCTGGCCGGAATCGTCGGCGTCTTCGCGCTGACCTTCGTCTTCGTCCGGCGTCTGTACCACGGGCGGGTGCGCCGGACGGCCCCCTGGGACTGCGGCTACCCGTGGCTGACGCCTCGGATGCAGGACACCGCGGAGGGTTTCGGGCAGCCGATTCGCCACATCTTCGGCTCGGCGTTCCGGATCGAGCGGGAGCTGCCCTCGGCCTGGGACAGCTCGCCGCGCTACCGCGTCCACATCGAGGACCGGATCTGGCGCGCGCTCTACCTCCCACTCGGTCGCGGCGTCCAGCGACTGGCCGACGCGGTGGCGGTCATCCAGGGCGGGCGGCTGGCCGTCTACCTCCTGTACGCCTTCCTCACCCTCGTCGCTCTGCTGGTGTTCGTGCTGTGACCACCTCGGCCGTCCTCCGCCAGACGGGCGAGGTGGTGCTGGCCATCGCCCTGGCCCCCTTCTTCATGGGGTGGATCGCCCAGTGCCGGGCCTGGCTCCAGAACCGGTCCGCGCCGCCGCTGCTGCAGCCCTGGCGCCTGCTCCGCAAGCTCTTCTGGAAGGACGCCGCGCTGGCAGAGAATGCCTCGCCGCTGTTCCGGCTGACACCCTACGTCCTGTTCGGAACGATGGTCCTGGCCACGGCCATCATCCCCTCGGTGGCGATCGATCTCCCCTTCGCCTTCGTGGCCGACGCCATCGCCCTGGTGGGTCTGTTCGCCACTGCTCGGGTGTTCGTCGCGCTCGCGGCGATGGACATCGGCACCGCCTTCGGAAGCCTCGGCGCGCGGCGGGAGATGATGATCGGCTTTCTGGCCGAGCCGGCGCTGCTGATGGTCTTCTTCAACGCCTTCCTGATCTCCGGGAGCACGGCCTTGCCCAGCGTCGTCGAGCGCCTGGCCGCGCCGCCCTTCATCATCTATCCGAGCCTGGCCTTCGCCGGAGTGGCCTTCGTGATGGTGCTCCTCGCCGAGAACGGGCGGCTGCCCATCGACAACCCGGCGACGCATCTGGAGTTGACGATGATCCACGAGGCGATGGTGCTGGAGTACTCGGCCCGCCACCTGGCGCTGATCGAGTGGGCATCGGCGCTCAAGCTCTTCAACTACGCCTGCCTCGGCTTCGCCCTCTTCGTTCCCTGGGGCGTGGCCACCAGGGGCGCCGGGCCGGGGGCGCTGGTGGTGGCCGTCCTGGCGCTGCTCCTCAAGCTGGGCGCGGCGGGCGCGGTGCTCGCCCTGGTGGAGACGGTCTCCGCCAAGCTGCGCATCTTCCGTGCGCCCGAGTTCCTGGCGATGGCGTTTCTCCTCGCCGTTCTCGGGCTGCTGGTTCACCTCATGCTGGGAGCCTGAACGTGCCGCCGCCGAGCCTCACCGCGCAGCTGCTGAATCTCTTCGCCGCCGGCTTGCTCCTGATCTCCTTCGCCATGCTTTCCCAGCGAAGGACGCGGCGACTCATCGCGCTCTTCGCCTTGCAGGGGACGATCCTCACCGCCTCCACCACCCTGGTGGCCTACAGCGCCGGGCTCCATCACCTCTACTACTCGGCGTGGCTCACCCTGGTCCTCAAGGTATTGTTCCTGCCCTGGATCCTCCTCCGTCTGGTCGACCGGCTGGGGGCGCAGTGGGACACCGAGCCGCTGCTCAAGATCCCCACCACCATGCTCATCGGGGTGGGGCTGGTGATCTTCGCCTTCGGCCTGGCCCAGCCGATCAGCGCCCTGGCCACCACCATCACCCGGAACACGCTGGGCATCGCGCTGGCGATCATCTTCCTGGCCTTCGTGATGATGATCACCCGGCGCAAGGCGGTCACCCAGGTGATGGGGTTCCTCTCCATGGAGAACGGCCTGTTCTTCGCCGCGACCAGCGCCACCTACGGGATGCCGATGGTGGTGGAGCTGGGCATCGCCCTCGACGTCCTGGTGGGCGTCTTCATCCTGGGCATCTTCTTCTTCCAGATCCGGGAGCAGTTCGAGAGCCTCGATCTGCACCACCTCGAGAAGCTCAAGGAGGATTGAGGTGGAGCTACTCCTGGTCCTCGGGATTCCCCTGCTCGGCGCTGCGGTGCTCGCGGTGGTCGGCGCACGCCGTCATGCGGCCGAGGTGAACGCGGGGATGAGCCTGGCCACGCTGGGGGCGGCGGCGATGCTCGTCCTCCGGGTCATCCGCCACGGGCCGATGCTGGTCTGGCGCGAGCAGTTCTTCATCGACCCCTTCAACGTCTTCCTGGTGGCGCTCACCGCCTTCGTGGGCTTCACCACCGCGCTCTTCTCCCGTCCCTACATGCGCATCGAGGAGCACAAGGGTCGGATCACCCCGCGGCGGCTGCGGCTGTACCACAGCATGTACCAGCTCTTCATGGCGGCGATGCTGCTGGCGCTGCTGACCAACAACATGGGCATCCTCTGGGTGGCGATGGAGGCCGCGACGCTCTCCACCGTCCTCCTGGTCTCGCTCTACCGGACCCGGGCCAGCCTGGAGGCGGCCTGGAAGTACTTCATCCTCTGCGGGGTGGGGATCGCGCAGGCGCTCTTCGGGACCATCCTTCTCTACTTCGCCGCGGAGGGGCTGCTGGGCAGAGAAGGGATGACGGCTCTCCTCTGGACCCATCTCGACGCGGTGAAGGGGCACCTCGAACCGACGGTGATCGCGCTGGCCTTCGTGTTCCTCCTGGTGGGCTACGGGACGAAGGTCGGTCTGGCGCCGCTGCACAACTGGTTGCCCGACGCCCACGCCGAGGGTCCGACCCCGGTCTCGGCGGTGCTCTCGGGGCTGCTGCTCAACGTGGCGCTCTACGCGGTCATCCGCTGCAAGGTGCTGGCCGAAGGGTCCCTCCACCAGCTCCCCGGCCGGATGCTGATGGGCTTCGGGCTGCTCTCGGCGATCCTGGCGGCGTTCTTCCTCTGGCGGCAGCGGGACATCAAGCGGCTCTTCGCCTACTCCTCGATCGAGCACATGGGAATCGTGACCTTCGCCTTCGGGATGGGCGGCCCGGTCGCGAACTTCGCGGCGCTCCTCCACATGACGGTGCACTCGCTGACCAAGTCGGCGATCTTCTTCGCCGCCGGTCACGCCACGCAGACCGCCGGCACCCAGCGGATGGACGGCATCCGCGGTCTGCTCGTGCTCAGCCCCACCATCGGCTGGGGCTTGATGCTCGGGGCGCTGGCGATCCTCGGGCTCCCGCCGTTCGGGGTCTTCGCCAGCGAGTTCCTGATCCTCACCACCGCGATGCGCGATCATCCCTGGGCGACACCGATCCTTCTCGCTGCGCTGGGAGTGGCCTTCGCGGCGATCTTCGGCCGGGTCCAGCCGATGGTCTTCGGGGAGACGCACGGCCGGCCCCTGCCGCACTCCCCGGCGCTGCTCCCGGTGTTCGTCCACCTGGCACTGGTGCTGCTCCTCGGTCTCTACATGCCGCCGGCCCTGGCCGAGTGGTACCGCCTGGCGGCGCGGTTGATCGGCTGAGCGATGGCTCCCGCGACCTCAGCGGTGAAGGGAATGCCGCTTCTGGCCAACGTCCGGGGCAGGCGCCTGCTCGCTTCCGAGCGGGCGCAGTGGAGCGGCATGGCCGAGTCGATGAAGGCCGGGGGGGCAGGGCTCCTGGCCTTGTGGGGCACCGACGACCGCGACCGTGACGGGCATTTCCGGATCCACGCGACATATCTGCTCTCGGCCGAGGTGGTGCTGGTCGAGCATCCGCTGCCTGGCGGGGCCACGACCTACCCCAGCCTGGCGCCGCTCTTCCCGGTGGCGGGCCGGCTGGAGCGGGCGGTGGCGGATCTCCTGGGCTTGCGAGCCGAGGGAGGCGACGAGCGGGGATGGCTGCGGCACGGCGGCTGGCCCGAGACGTTCTTCCCTCTCCGGAGAGACAGCGCACCGACCGCGCGCTTCCCACCGTCCCCGGCCGCGTACCCGTTCGTGGCGGTGGTGGGCGACGGGGTGCACGAGATCCCGGTCGGTCCAGTCCATGCCGGGACCATCGAGCCGGGGAACTTTCGCTTCTCCGTGGTGGGGGAGAAGGTGCTCCGCCTGGAGGAGCGACTGGGCTACACGCACAAGGGCGTCGCCAAGCGCTTCGAGGAGCGGTCGCAGTCAGAGGGGCAGCAGCTGGCGGCGCGCGTCTCCGGGGACTCGGCGGTCGCCTTCTCCTGGGCGTACTGCGCGGCGCTGGAGGCCATCACCGGCACCCAGGTGCCCCCGCGCGCCGCCGCGCTTCGAGCCCTGGCGCTGGAGCGCGAGCGGATCGCCAACCACCTCGGAGACCTGGGAGCGCTGGGCAACGACGCCGGGTTCGCCTTCGGCCTCGCCCAGTTCTCCCGGCTCAAGGAGGACCTGCTCCGGGCCAATGCCACCGCGCTGGGGGCGCGCTATCTGCTCGATCTCGGTCGTCCCGGGCGGCGTGGCGATGGACCTCGGCGCGGACAGCCCGCGCGTGCTGGTGCAGCAGTCCTTCGAGCTGGAAGTTGCCGTCGCCGGATTGCGTGCCCTCTACGACGAGCATCCCGGGCTCCAGGACCGCTTTCGCGACGCGGGTCGACTGGACGGGCAGCTGGCGGAGAAGCTCGGCGCCGTGGGGCTGGCGGCGCGCGCCTCGGGCATCCGGCGTGACCTCCGGCTCGACATGCCCTGGGCGCCGTATGACCGGCTGGGTCCGAGGCTGGTCGTCGAGGCCCGGGGCGACGTGGCTGCGCGGGTGCTGGTGAGATTCGGCGAGCTGCTGGAATCGGTCCGGCTCTGCCGGGCGCTGCTGGAGGAGCTCCCCGACGGTGCGGTCCGCGTCGAGGTTCCGGTCGCACCGCCGGATCGTCTGGGACTGGGGATGATCGAGGGCTGGCGCGGGCCGGTGCTGATCGCGCTTCATTCCGGCGCGGAGGGGACGATCCGGCGCTGCCACGCCCACGACCCCTCGTGGCAGAACTGGCCGCTCCTGGAGCACGCCATCCTGGACAACATCGTCCCGGACTTCCCGCTGATCAACAAGTCGTTCAACCTCTCCTACAGCGGGCACGACGGGTGAGGTGATCGATGCTCGATCTCCTGAGGCGCATCTTTCGCACCGGGGTGCTGAGTGAGCCGCTCCCTGTGCCGGCCGAGCTGCCGGTCGACGAGCGCCGGCTGCAAGATGAGCTGCTGGCGGTGCTCGGCCGTGCGCTCTCCATTCGCCACGTCGACGCCGGATCGTGCAACGGCTGCGAGCTGGAGATCCACGCGCTGAACAACCCCTATTACAACCTCGAGGGAGCGGGGATCCGCTTCGTCGCCAGTCCCCGGCACGCGGATCTCCTCCTGGTGACCGGTCCGGTCTCGGTGAACATGGAGGAGGCGCTTCGCCGCACCTACGCCGCCACCCCGGACCCGAAGCTGGTGGTGGCGGTGGGGGACTGCGGGGCGTGCGGTGGAGTCTTCGGCGAGAGCTACGCCAGCCTGGGAGGGGTGGGCAAGGTGATCCCGGTGGACGTCACGGTCCCGGGATGTCCGCCACGCCCGGTGGCCATCCTCCAGGGGATTCTCGCGGCGACCCGGAAGGTCTCACCGCGAAAGGTCGGGTGACTCGCCCGGGTGCCCGGCGTCAGACGCACGGACGGGAAGCGGAGCGTAGGTCGTCACCGGTGACGCGGCCGTCGACTCCGCCCCTCGAATCTCCCCGAAAGGACGGCCGTTCGGGTACTTCGGCCAGAATGGCGGCCCACCAGAGCAGAAACCCGGCGGGCCGGAGGTCACGGTCCTTTGGCGGGTAAAGTGGCCACTGTCCCGGTCTCTCCCTCGGCGGCGACCAAGACATCGGCTCGCTGAATCTCGGCGCAGTTCTTAAGGATGATACAGCCCCGACGACGGAGCATGTTCACCTGGTCAAACTCAGAGTCGGCTTGGCTGAGAAGCTTCGTGACGTCGACGGTTAAGTCACTGGCACGGGACTTCGCTTCGACAAGATCCTTCTCGAACCATGCCGACCGTGCCAACCATGCTTGCGGGACCGACCCGACATTCACGGTGATGGTTGCGACTAGCCGCTCCCTCACGGCGATGCCGTGACTATCCAACTCTTGACAGCGACGGCGCTGATCGAGGAAGGCATCGAAGCTCTTGCGCGCGCTACTTTCGGCACGTACGAGAGGAACGACGTTCGCGTAGTTTCGAAACATCGCTCTCTGGTGAGTGTCGTGGAGAAGCGAGAGCTTGCGAGCAAGGAGTTCACTTCGCTCGTCCAGGGCTCTCAGACACTTCTGTACTTCGACCTCGGTTCGCGAGAGTTCGGCATCCGAGCTGGCGAGAAGATCCGCGGTTGCCTTCGTCTTCGAATGGCACCCGAACAGCACCACGATCAGGAATATCGGCCCGATACCGGCTCTCATCAACTCCTCCGTCAGGACGGTTCCTTCAGTCGTATTCTACGCTGACCAAAGAGCGGAGTGAGTCCATGGTCCGGAATTGGAATCCCATCGCGTGCGCACGACGAGCTGAAGGTCTTCCGGAAGCGGGTCGAGTCGGGAAAAGTGACCGTCAGCGGGCTGGCGAAGAAGCTCAAGGTCTCCGTCCCGACCGCATGCAACTACCCTCCACGAACTTCGCAATCCCGAAGTCGAGCAGCTTCACGTGCCCGTCCCGTGCGCCGCGGCCAGCCCCCTGGCCATCTGCGCCGCCCAATCCAGTGCCGTGGCCATGGGCACGGGGCCCTTCGCCAGCCGCTGGCGGGCGTCTCGCCCTGGAGCAACTCTGTGACGAAGTAGGATTTCCCGTCGTAGAGCCCGACGTCGCGCAGGGCGACGATGTTGGGGTGGTTCAGGGAGCCGGCGACCTTCGCCTCGCGCTCGAATCGTTCGAGCGAAGCTCCGTCACCCCCGAGGGCCTCAGAGACGACCTTGATGGCCACCTCGCGACCGAGGCGGGTGTCCTTGGCTCGGTACACCTCCGCCATGCCCCCCACCTCGGGACGATCCGCGCCGCGGGCGAAGGCTGACGCATCCGAGGTGAATCGGAGAGCATTGTCGATTTGAGCCGGTCAGCCCTCATCGGGGTGCCCCCAGAACGACTCGAGGAAAATAGTAGGGGGATGGTACAGGCGCGCGCATCGGGGGCACGCGGTGAGCTCTGTGGGCGGGACTGCTTCGGCTGGTCTCGACATCGGTCGCTCCGTGGAACGGGAGCGACGAGGCGCCGCTCCTCACCGGGCGCGGGGAGCGGCGACGAGGAAAGCGGGCCTGGAGCTATTCCAGCGTCAGGTCTGGTCGGGAGCGACCGCCGGCGGCCGTGACGCGGTGCTGTTCCGCGGCGCGGTCGGAGAAAAAGGATCCGCGGTGTGCTCGTCAGAGCCTCAGCAACCGGCGTCTTCGGCCCACTTGGTGCGGCTTGACCAGACCCCGGAGCGGTGATCAGCGGCCTCGGAACGACCGAGAAGATCCTGCCGTCAGCGTGCTTCGAGTCTCGCCTTCGCGGCCTCACGGGAAGCCCGTCGGCACCGCTCCGCTGCCCGGAACAGCCTTCCAGATTAGAGGCTCGTGCGCTCGCTTGCAGGTCCCCTTCGACCACGGGCTTAGCCTCTGGTACTTGGCGACCCAGCGCTTCCCGTAGTGGTTTCTCTAGCTCGCACGTCGCCAGCATGGTGTCAGCTCGCAGGAGGCGACAACATGCCGCCAGCACCAATCGGGACAAACGGAGGTGGGGACGGAAGCGGAGGCGTCGACGAACTCGAGGACGTGACGCTCGAACACTTCACCGCGAATCCAACCGCGATCGGACCCTTCGACCACAGCGTTCTGTCCTGGCATGTCAATGGGGTCAGGCCGCGGGTACAGATCCTGCTGAACAACACCCAGGTGACCGCCGTGGGCCAGGCTGTCGTCAATCCGGCAGTGACCGCCAGCTATACCCTGTCAGCCAAATCCGGGGCTGCCCGCAAGACCCTGGGTCACGTCACCGTGAACGTGGACACATCTACGTGTGACGAGGTGGAACTGATCAACTTGTTGGCTGTCCTGCGACAGCAGGTCATCCTTGCGATCGCCAACCGCACGGACACCTACTGGTCCAGCAATCTTAACGATTCGAACATCCTTTCGGTAGGGTTGAGCGACGAGCCCCTGCCGCGAATCTTTGTCCGAGCGGTTTTCCGCCAGCGCTTGGCGAACTTCCCAGACCCGTGGGTCACACTCGAGCTCTCGTTTGGGCTCGCGATCCAGAATGGACTGTTTATCGCCGTCGCCCCCTCGTCGAAGGGTACCGTCGAGTTCGACAAGGTGACGTGGTTCCTCGGTGGGATTCTGCTCGGGCTCGCGCTTGCGGTGAGCAACGCAAACGAAAGAGCAACAAAGGCGGGCACCGAACTTATAGCCGGACTGCTGCAATACATCAACGTCGTCCAGCTCCATCCGAGTGCTCACAAGGCGCCGAGATCGGCGGTTGTGACTCACCGCAACGGACAGCCCTTCATCGGATATGTGGAGTGCGCGGTCGGGAAACGCGGGGTGACCGTCATTCTCTCGGACGTTGGGTCCGCTATGTCATGATCCTTTCCGTGGGACCTTCACCGCCTCAGGGTGGCCCTCGTCGTGACTTCCCTCCCAACACTGGACGGTTCTCAGCTTGAGGAAGACGGGCACCGACGAGCTTCGCGAAGCATTGAGAGCCCAGCGCGCGCCCGAGCTCAGTCTTCGGATGGACGGGAGCGTAATTCGACCTCCAGTGGTAGAAGGTCGTGTCGCAGACACCGAACTGCCGGCAGACCTCCTTCGGCTTCGCTCCGCCGTCGACCTCCTGGAGCGCTCGACGATCTGCTCCTGCGTGAACTGCGACTTCCTTTCCATCCCATCCTCGGAGGCCATCATCGAAGGATTCCCGCTTCGGCGGGTCGAGTTTTCGTGGGGCAGGTCACCTGCTGGTGAGGCCGTCAGCGTGACCATCCGCTCGGCCAGACCTCCTCGAACAGTGGCTGCCGGGTGGGCAGCCAGGACCGGTCAGCCGGGCCGGGAGCTGCGACCGCGGGCGGTCGTGAGATCGAATCGAGGAGCGGAATTCCGTCAGCTCCGTCGCCAATCCGCTAAGCTGCTTGAGATATTGACGAAAATGACCCTGCCGGGATTCGAACCCGAGTTTGTGCCGTGAGAGGGCACCGTCCTGACCACTAGACGACAGGGCCGTCCTTTGCCGCGGAGCGCGCTTCTCTAGCGAGCCTTCCGTCGGACGTCAACGGAGGCGGGCTGAACGTCGGCGTCGAGCTCCAGCCAGGCATACCCGCAGACCGTGCACACCGCCTTTCGGCCCTCGGGGAAGGTGAGCCCCGTCTTCACCTCCACCGCATGCCCCTCCGTTGCCGGGCAGCGCGAGCACGGGCTCGACGGCGGACGCACCGGGTAATCCCACTGGTGCGGAGGGAGCCGCAGCACGCGGAACCACTCGACGACCAGCGACTCGCTCCAGCCCACGTCCACCTTCCGACCAGCGGGCACGAGCCCCTTCGCCAGGCCGAGCCAGTACACGCGCAGCTCTTCCACGTGCCGCTTCATCTCGCGGGCGGCGAAGGTCGTCCCCAGCATCTCGACCATCGCCATGAGCCGGGCCCGGTCCATGACCGGAACATGCGTTCAGTAGAGGGCAGCCGTCAACGGCCGCGGCAACCCCGCGCCGCTGTTAGGGTCCGCCCCGCCATGGCCGAGACCCGGGTCCATCACCGCGCGTGCAACCTCTGCGAGGCCATGTGCGGCCTTCGCATCGAGGTGGAAGGCGACGCCATCCGGTCCATCCGCGGCGACCCGGACGACCCGTTCAGCAAGGGGTTCCTCTGCCCGAAGGCCACCGCGCTGGAGGACGTGCATCTCGACCCGGACCGCCAGAAGCATCCACTCCGCCGCACCGGCGAGGCATGGGCGCGCATCGGCTGGGACGAGGCGCTGGATGCGGTGGCGGACCGCATCGCCGACATCCAGGCGCGCCACGGGTCCGACGCGGTGGCCATCTACCTCGGCAACCCCAACGTCCACAGCCTCGGCGCGTTGACCCACGGGGTCCCATTCATCCGCGCGCTCCGGACCCACAACCGCTACTCGGCGACCTCGGTCGATCAGCTGCCGCATCACCTCGCGGCCACCACGATGTTCGGGCACATGCTGCTACTGCCCGTCCCCGACATCGACCGGACGGCCTTCTTCCTCGCGCTCGGCGCCAATCCGCTGGCCTCCAACGGCAGCATGATGACCGCGCCCGGCATGCCGATTCGGCTCAAGGCGCTGAAGGCCCGCGGCGGACGGCTGGTGGTCGTGGACCCGCGCCGCACCGAGACCGCCGAGGTCGCCGACACGCACCTCTTCATCCGTCCCGGGACCGACGCCCTCCTGGTCGCCGCGCTGGTGCGCGCCGTCCTCGAGGAGAAGCTCGAGCGGCCGGGCCGCCTCGCCGAGTTCATGGACGGGCTCGAGCAGGTCCGTACCGCCGTCGCCCCGTTCGCGCCCGAGCGGGTCACCGGCCCCACCGGCATCTCCGCCGAGCAGATCCGCACGCTCGCCCGGGAGTTCGCCCGCGCCGAGTCGGCCGTGGCCTACGGGCGGGTCGGCCTCTCCACCCAGGCCTATGGCGGCGTCGCCCAGTGGCTCCTTCAAGTTCTCAACGCCATCACCGGCAACCTGGACCGCCCGGGCGGCGCGCTCTTCACCCGGCCCGCGGTGAACCCGATGGGGCTCACCCCGCGAGGCGGATATGCGCGCCACCACACCCGGGTCCGCAAGCTGCCATCGTTCGGCGGCGAGTTCCCGGTGGCTGCGCTCGCCGAGGAGATCCTCACCGACGGGCCCGGCCGCATCCGTGCGCTGGTCGTGGTCGGCGGCAACCCCGTGCTCTCCTCGCCCAACGGCGCGCAGCTGGAGCGAGCGCTGGGGACGCTGGACTTCATGGTGGCGGTGGACCCCTACCTCAACGAGACCACCCGCCACGCCCACGTGCTGCTTCCCCCGACCACCGCGCTGGAGCGCGAGCACTACGACGTCGTCTTCCACCTGCTCGCGGTGCGGAATACCGCCAAGTGGTCGCCGGCGCTGTTCCGCCCTGCGCCCGGGGCGAAGCACGACTGGGAGATTCTCCAGGCGCTCACCCGAAGGCTGAAGTCACGCGGCTCGAGTCGGCTCCTCCGCCCGATCCGCGCGGTGGTGGATCGCCTCGCCACGCCACGCCGACTCATCGACTTCGCCCTGCGCACCGGCCCGTACGGCATGCGCTCGCCCCACCGGCTCTCGGTGGGCAAGCTGGAGAGGCACCCGCACGGGCTGGACCTCGGTCCGCTGGAGCCCTCGATGCCCGGGCGGCTCATGACCCCCGGCAAGCGCATCCAGCTCGCCCCGGAGCTGCTGGTCCGGGACCTGGCCCGGGTCGAGTCCGAGCTGCTCGTCTCCCCGCCCGCGCGGAACGGTGAGCTGCTGCTCATCGGCCGCCGAGATCTCCGCAGCAACAACTCCTGGATGCACAACAGCCAGCGCCTGGTGAAGGGACCGGAGCGCTGCACCCTCCTCATGCACCCCGACGACGCCCGAGCACGCGGCCTGAGCACGGGTCAGACGGTCCAGATACGCTCGCGGGTGGGCAGCGTCCCGGTGCGGCTCGAGCTCACCGACGCGGTGATGCCCGGCGTGGTGAGCCTGCCGCATGGGTGGGGACATGGCCGCCCCGGTGTCCAGCTCAGGGTGGCCTCGACCCACGCCGGTGTGAGCCTCAACGACCTCACCGACGACCGTGCGGTGGACGCGCTCCTGGGAACGGCGGCCTTCAGCGGCACGCCGGTGCACGTGACGCCGACCTGAGCCCGTTGACCGTCAGGCGTCGAAGGGGTGCCAGAACGCGTCGGCCGGTGGCGGCGGCGCGTCGGGTGCGAGCTCTCGCCATGCCTCGGCCTCGGCGGTGTCGGCGGGCTCGCGCGTCTCGATGAGCCGGAGGCTGCGGGGGTCCCGGAAGCGGGTCGCCCGCACCGGGTGCGGGATGCCTTGCCAGTAGTACACGGGCCCGAGGTTCTCCATCTCCACCAGGTCTGTGCGCTTCACGGAGCAGCTCCCTTCGCGGCGGGAGATAGCGGGTGAACGTTCCCATGACAATGCCGTGTCGGTCTGACATCCGGACGGTCGATGGCTCACGCACGGGCCGAGACGGGGGCGTAGACCTCCACTGGCTCGATGCCGAGACTCCGGCCGGCCAGTTGCACCAGGGCCCGGGCGATGGGGACTCCCCGGTTGGAGGCGTGGCAGGACAGCTCGGGCTCCAGGTCCCGCAGGTCGGACTCCAGCTCCAGGGCGAACGTGAGCAGCCGCGCGATGGCCTCGGACTTCCGGAGCCCGCTCTCTTCGACCCGTGCCCGGAGGCGCTCCTCCAGCTCCGGGGACAGCCGGACGGTCACGCTCTTGCCTCTGCCGCGGGGGGCGCGGGGATGGGTGGGGAGCACGGGCATGGTTGCCTCCTCGGACCAGGACAGAGGGGAGGTGCGCACGGTCCCCGTGTGCGCCAAGCGCCCTCTCCGAGTACGGCGTTCTTTCGGGCACTTCTCCGCGGAGGGCTGGGCGCCCAATGTGTTGCGTGTCGCCGGGCGGACCCCGGGCGTCGGAGGTCTGTTGCGTGCGTTGGGCGTGGGGGATGGCGGTGGGGCTGGTGCTGAGCGTGGCCTGCTCGGACACGGTGTGGCTGTCGCGGTCGCATCCAGCGGACGCCGGTCCGGTCACAGACGCGGGACCAGCGGACGCCGGTTCGGTCACCGACGCGGGACCCGCAGACGCCGGCCCGGGCGATGCCGGGGAGAGCGATGGCGGCCCCGTCGACAGCGGTGTCCCCGACGGGGGCTGGGCAGGGACGTGGGAGCTGCTCGGGCCGCCGCTCGGCCACGAGGCGCAGGTCTTCCCGGCGATGGCGCTGGACGCCTCGGGCGCCCCGCTGGTCGCCTATGTCGAGCTGGTCGAGTCTCCCGGCATCGTCGCGACCGAGCTGCACGTGGTGCGGTGGTCCGGGTCGGCGTGGGAGCCTCTCGGCGGCACGGTGGCCAGCTCGACCCAGCGGCTCCCGTACAGCGCCCCGCTCTGGGTACGGCTTGCCACGCAGCAGAGCGGCCGTCCGGTGCTCGCCTTCGGCGACTCGGGCCCGGGCGCCACGATCGGCATCTTCCCGCTCCAGACCTGGGCCTTCGATGGCATGTCGTGGCAGCCGCTCCCGGTGCCCCTGACCGCACCGAACCTGAGCGGCGTCGCCCTGGGCCAGGGCGCCGATGGACAGGTGCGGCTCGCGCTGTCGACGGGCCGGGAGCTCGACGTCTTCGTCCTCGGCGCCGGCGGATGGGCGACGGCCGTGCCGCCCCTGGTGCATGAGGCTGGGGTGAGCGAGCCCGACCTGGCCCTCGCGCCGGACGGAGCGCCGCTGGTCGCGTTCTCCGAGGCGGCGTCGCCGGGCAGCTTCGGCACGCTGCACGCGGTTCGCTGGACCGATGGCGGCTGGACGGACCTGGAGTTGCCATCGCCCGTGGCCCAAGGGCTCCTCTTCCACACCCCACGGGTGGGAGCGCGCAGCGACGGAGGGGTGGTGGTGGCAGCCAGCGAATGGCAATACGACCCGCTCAGCAAGGTCCAGGTCGGGGTAGCGGTGCCGGTGTTCTCGCTCGGCGACGGAGGCTGGTCGCTCCTGGATGCCGACGGCGCGCCTGGTGGCTCCGCGCTCAGCGAGCCCATCCCCGGCGCCCCGGTGGGACTGCAGCTCGCGGAGAACGTCCCGGTGGTGGTCTCCACCGGTGCCGATGGCGGCGTGTCCCTCCGCGCCATCCGCCCATCGGGCGGGACGGTCATCGCGCCGGTGCTGGGCGGATACGGCGCCGGAACGCTGCTCCTGATGCCGGACGGGACGCCGGTGGTCGGAGCGGTGATGCCGGTGAGCAACGAGCCGGGGCCCGAACAGGCCGACGGGGGGCAGGTGCAGCTCCTCCACTTCACCGGGGTACCGGCCAGCGCGAGCCGGACCGGACCTGCACGCTGAGCGCCCGGCCGCTGCCGAAGGTCCGACCGTCCGCCTGTCGACTCCAAGTCCACTCGCATGCGTTCACTCCCGGGCTGAGCTCGCACGCCCGCCTGGCTGCCGTCGGAACGGTGTGTTGCGCGGCCAGAGCCGTGCCTGATGGCCAGGTGAGGGTGCGGAGGAGACGACATGGACATCGGACTTCTGGTGTTGCGACTGGCAGTGGGTCTGACGATGGCCGCGCACGGCGGTCAGAAGCTGTTCGGGTGGTTCGGCGGGTACGGCCTCGCTGGCACCGGCGGCTTCATGGAGAGCCTCGGGTTCCGCCCCGGCCGCGTGCATGCCGCGCTGTCGGGCAGCGCAGAGCTCCTGGGCGGGCTGTTGATCGCGCTCGGGCTGTTCACGCAGGTCGGCGCGGCACTGGTGATCGCGGTGATGGTGGCCGCCATCGGAAGCGTGCACCTGCCGAAGGGCTTCTTCGTGAGCGACGGTGGCTTCGAGTACAACCTGGTCATCATGGCGGCGGTGGCCGCGCTGGCCTTCACCGGTCCGGGCGCATACTCGCTCGATGCGGCGGAGGGGCTCGCCGTCTCGGGCTGGCTCCCGGGCGTGATCGCCGTGGGCGCCGGGCTGGTGCTCGGCAGCGGTGCGCTGGCAGCCCGCCGCACGGCGCCCGTCGCGCGGCAGGGTTGAGCCGCCGAGGCCGGCGCGGGGCGGTTGGATGCCCGAGACGCCCGGCCGGGCCGGCGGGCGCCCGCACATCTCCTCGGAATGTGCGGAGTTTCCACCGTGGCGGGGGACGCAACACGCGCCCTCCGGTTCACCGCCCGCGCCACACCCGCGATCTCCAAGGTTTCGAAATCACTCGGACCGGGACCTGGTTCGCCCGGTGCATCCCTCCCGACCGCCGCGTGATGTCGGCGCGAAGGAGCCACAGCAATGCAGGTCACCGGGTCCGTCTCTCCCTCATCCCCTCAGCGTGGCGGCGACGTCCTTTCCCGCCTTCTCCGGGCCTTCCGGAGCCTGGCCGTGGCCGGGCGGCCGGCGATGCGCTGGGCCGAGATGAGGCCGATCGATTTCGAGGGCGAGGACACGAGCCTCACGCAGGAGCAACTCGACGTCCTCCGCTGACGGGGCGGGGCACCGGACACGGGCGTCAGCGGCGCAACGCAACCCGTGTCCGGTGTCCTGAGCTTAGGTCCCCGGAGTCGTACCGATGCCGAGCTTGAACCCTGCGCGGTCCTCGTCGTGGCGCACCCGCGCACGCGATTCTGCTGTTCCGCCTCGTCCGCCGATCGGCGCGCGAGCCAGGAAGGTTCGTCGTCTGGGCGGAGATGAAGCCCATCGACTTCGAGGGCGAGGACACGAGCCTCACCGAGACGGATCTTCGACGCCTGAAGTGAGCATCGGCCCCCGGCGCGCCCTGGCGCGACCGGGTCCTCGTCGCTAGCGTGAGCAGCTGGAGGGACGACCATCGTGCTCCATCTCGCCCGTTCGACCTTCGCCACCGTCCTCGTCGCCACGGCCACGGCGGCCATCGCCCAGGAGCCCGATGCGCAGGGGGTGCAGCAGAAGGTCGTCGAGCTCCGCGACGTCAAGGGCAAGACCGTGGGGACGGTGAGGCTGCTGGAGGCTCCGCACGGGTTGCTCGTTCACGGTGCGCTCACCGGGGTTCCCCCTGGCACCCACGCCATTCATTTCCACGAGACCGGGAAGTGCGAACCTCCGTTCAAGACCGCCGGAGGGCACTTCAATCCGGAGAAGAAGGCGCACGGCGTGCTCGATCCGGGCGGGAGCCACGCGGGGGACTTGCCCAACCTGGTCGTTCCGGTGAGCGGCAAGCTCGAGTTCGAGCTCTTCGCGCCTGGGCTCACCCTGGGCGCGGGTCCCGAGAGCGTCCTCGACCCGGACGGCACGGCGCTGGTGATCCACGCCAAGGCGGACGACTACCGGACCCAGCCGGCGGGCGATTCCGGGGACCGCATCGCCTGCGGCGTCATCCCCCGCTGATGCGCGGGGCTCGCGACCTCGCGAACGATGGGCTTGCGCGCCAGGGCGTTGCCTCGCACGATGCCCGGTCGTTCATGACCACGACTCAGGGCGACGAGCTGAAGCGGGTCGCGGCCGAGGCTGCGGCGCAGCGGGTGACCTCGGGCATGGTGGTGGGCCTGGGGACGGGCTCGACGGCGATCCATGCCGTCCCCTTCCTCGCTCGACGCCTGCGTGCCGGCGAGCTCCGCGACATCCGTGGCGTCCCCACCTCGTACCAGTCCACCATGCTGGCCCGCGAGCTGGGCATCCCCCTGGTGGGGCTGGAGGAGATCGAGCGCATCGACCTCGCCATCGACGGCGCAGACGAGGTGGGTCCCGACCTGACGCTCATCAAGGGCGGCGGCGCGGCGCAGACGCGGGAGAAGATCATCGCCGCCCTCGCCGATGACTTCAGCGTCGTGGTCGACGAGACCAAGCTGGTCGATCGCCTCGGGTCGCGTTACCCGGTCCCGGTCGAGGTCCTTCCCTTCGCCGTCGCTCCGGTCTCCCGGGCCATCGCGCGGCTCGGGGGAGAGCCCACCGTGCGAATGGCGGTGAGAAAGGCGGGTCCGGTGGTCACCGACCAGGGGAATCTGGTGATCGACGTCCGGTTCGCCGCCATCCCCGACCCGGCGAGGCTGGAACGGGAGCTGAGGATGATTCCCGGCACGCTGGAGAACGGGCTCTTCGTCGGGCTGACCCGGCGGGTGTTCGTCGCCAGCCTGGTTCAAGGCGTTCCGACGGTGCGGGAGATCCTGCCGGGAGGAAGGTCGTAGCTCGCCGGCGCTGACTGCGGCCGCCCGGACCTCGCCGACTGCAGCCCACCTAACGACACCTTGACCCGGACCTCGACTGCGGCCGCCCTGACCTAGAGGCTGGTGGAAACCTGCCGGCGCACCTCATCGGCGAGCGGGTGGAGGACTTCCGGCGGGGCCGGCCCGACCAGGCTGTAGCCGACTCCCTTGTCCGCCCAGGTGAAGCCCCGGACCGACCCATGCGAATGCGGCGCCATCGGCGCGTTCTCGCCGACCGCCATCGGGCGGCTGAGGAGGACCAGGCGCACGCCGTGATCGTCGTCGTACATGAAGAGCACGGCCGGGCCATGAGACGTCGCCACCACCCGTCCCCCCATGAAGCGATATCCCGACGCGGAGAGGTCCGGGACCGTGACGTGACGTCCTACCCGTTCTGAAGCCCACTGAACCAGCGCCGGTTGATCATTGGCGCGAAGCTCGACGGGCCGGATGCGATCGGGTGCATAGACCTCGTAGCTGTCGGTCGCTTCGCGGGCGAGCGCGACGATCCCTCTGCGTCCCGGCTCCGTCGTCGCGTGGAGGGACCAGCCACCTGCGCCTCCGATGCACACCAGCACAGCGGCGGCAGCGGCCATCCGCCACACGGGCGAGCGACGCCGTGCCTCGATCATCCGGGGGAGATAGAGCTCGGGAGGCAGGGGTTCCTCGGCGATTGGCCTCAGGGCCGCTCGCAGCGCCTCTCGCTGCGCCCGGTACCCCTCGATGCGCTTGGCCTCCTCCGGGTGCGCCAGGAGATAGTCGGACACCGCAACTCGCCGGGCAGGATCGAGCGCGTCGTCGACGAAGGCGTGGAGTTCATCTTCGGTGATGGGACGAGAGCTCATTGGATTCGGCGAGCTGCCGATCGGCGGAGGCAGCGGACGTTCCAGGGTGATGGGAGGCCTCGCCTGCCGATGCAACCAGGGCGGCTCCCAGCAGGAGTGCCAGCACCATGGGGCGCCCGATTGCTGTCACTGGATGAGCACGCATGTCCTTCGGACCTCCGGGGATGAGCTCGCTTCTCGGTGGGTAGACCGGGTCGGAGGTCCGCTATTCCATCGGGCCGTGGAGCCGCCACGCTCTGGGCAAAGGGGCGTGTTTCCGAGGCACACGACGGCGCTCCGATGTTCGGTTCAGGACCATGGACGGGTCACCGGACGAGACCAGGGCCCCCTCGGAGTCGTGGGCACGGCCGCGAACGCCCAGGCAGGTGCGAAAGCTCGCGCCGGTGATGGGCCCGGCGTGGTGCCTGCTCTCCCGGCCCGTCCGGGGGCTCGCCGTGGCAGCAGAGCTCCAGGCGGAATCCCCCGGATGCGATCTTCCGTAGCGGGAATGGTCCGACTGGCACGTGCCAGTTCACCTATTGGAGCTGCTCTCACGGAATAAACTTGAGCGGAACTCCATCTACCGTGGGCGCGGGCCAATGACGGCTCGTCCAAGTGGAGAACGAAGATGAACAGCTGGATGAAGAAGTGGATCCCGATTCTTTCGCTGGCGGTGGTGCCGATCGCGCAGGCGCAGGACACCGTCGCCTTCAAGACCACCAGCGAGGCGACCGCGGACACCGTGCGCGGCGCCGCCGAGACGAAGCAGGGGGAGCAACAGATCCAGGAGCTGAAGAAGGAAGTCGACGCCATCCGCAGTGAGCTCGCCGCCGAGCGAGATCTGCGCAACGTGCGGGAATTCGTTGACCAGGATTCGCACCCGCTCTGGCCGTAGGTGCTCGTCGCTGTGGGGGGTCTCGAGGTCAGCTGGGGCGGGGAATTTGCCCCAGCGAGGGCAGGTGCTGACGTTGGTCCGGAACCCTGGTCCTCGGATGAAATCCTGACAAGCACAGTCTGACCTCATTCGAGACTGGCGAAATTACATCATCAATCGTCACTGGCCTGAGCTCGTTCGGCGTCACCGCCCACTCCATCTGGTTGTCCCCTCGAAATTCGGCCATCCGACAGCGACTCAGATGCAGGTCTGGTTGCAGATCGCGGGATGGCTTCCGTTCAATAGGTCGTCGCAGGACTCGTTCCTGTAGCCGTCGACGCACTGGCTGGCATTGCCCGAGCTGAAGCTCCGTCCTCCGGGGCAGGTGGTCAGGGCGAGCGTGCAGCTCTGGTTCGACACGAGCGTCTTGCAGTCCGACAAGCTTCCATAGATGTGCTGCGATTCCGTCGGAAAACACTGGAAGGACTTGTCACACAGGGCGTTGGTGGCGTCCTTGCACGCAGAGACGGGGTCACCACCACCGCAGCCGGATAGAGCGGCAACCATCAACAGCAGGAGGAATGCTCGGAACATGGACGACCCCGTCAAGGTCGTAGTCATCGAACGCTGCGCGCGACATTCAGGCTGGGTACTCATCCGAACTTGTAGGCAAGACCAAGCAGGGCTTGAAACGTAAAATCGGTTCCATACTTGGTAAAGATCATCGGCCCGGTGCGAAGGTTGAAGGTCACCGCCAGGGACCTGTCCAGAAAATACTCGACCCCTGCGCCGAAGAGGATGGGAACAGTCAGGGTGCCGTAGTCGCCAAAGGTCACGAACACAGGGAGATCCAGATTGAGGGCAACATTGAAATTTCCCGCCACCGCTACGCCGAAGACCAGACCGGCGGGAAATGCAATGCCGAACTGCGTCCCTCCGACACTGCTGCAGACGTTGGCGGCGGAATAGACGCTGACATCGACGGTGTGCGTACCCAAGATCACGGGCATACAGAACGACTGACCCAAGAAATACGTGAGCATCCCCGGCGCGAACCAGAGGCCGAGGTTGTACCGCGGGGTCTTCAGCAGCGTGCCCTTGAGGTAGGCCAGCAGCTTGATGCCCTTGTAGGAGGCCCTGACATCGCCCTCGTAGTTGTAGTTGAAGGTGAAGACCCCGCCGAAATCGAAGTTGGGACTGCCGCCGTGAAGCACGCTGATTGAGAGTCCCGGCCAGGCCGCCTGCACGTGAACGGACGTTGCTCCTCCGCCGACTGTCTCCCCGGTCACCACCGACCACTCCTGGCCGCCAGCTGCCACTGCGTGACAGGGCGCGAACGCCAGCACGCCCAGGACCGCGCACCGCTGAAGAACTTTCCTCACTCGAGACCTCCCGAAGCCCACTGAAGCAGCGCCCAAGGAGGCGCCGATGGTGATACGCACGAAGCCGGCGCGGTTTCTCACCAGGCGCTTCCGGAGAGGCCGGCAGGGAAGTGCGTTGTCTTCGCCTGGCCCGCCGCGTACGTTGAGCACCGCTTGATTCCATGTCTTCAGCACTGGACAGGTTCTCCTCCGAGCTGGAAGCGGCGGTGGGAAGGTTCGCGGCGCTGGTCCGTCGGGTCGGGCTCAAGCATCGGCTGTCCGAGGCGGACCTAGAGGATGTGCTTCAGGAGGTCCGGATTCGCCTCTGGCGCGCGCGTTCTCGCCCGCAAAGTGAGAGAACCGAGCAGGTCTCTGCGTCCTACGTGTATCGGGTAGCGGTGTCGGCGGCGGTGGATCTCCTGCGCCGTCGGCGTGCCCGTGGCGCGGAGCAAACTGTGGCTTTGGACGAAACGGAGGAGCTCGTCGCCGACCACTCGGATCCGGCCCGATCGGTCGAGCAGGCCGAGCTGTCAGCGCAGCTGGCCCGGGCGATCGAGGCGATCACGCCCTCGCGCCGTCCGGTGGTTCGGATGTACCTCGCCGGCTACTCCGGTGAGGAGGTCGCCAAGGTGATGGGGTGGTCCGAGCCGAAGACCCGCAACCTGCTCTACCGCGGGCTCGCGGATCTGCGTGAGCGACTGACAGAAATGGGCATCGGATGGGAGACCAGACCGTGACCGACGAGGCACTGCGAGAGGCGTACCAGCGGGCGCTCGAAGCGCGCCGGGTCAGCAGCCGGGAGCCCTGCGTGGCCCCGGAGGCGATGGTGTCGCTGCTGAGGGGCGAGGGCGCCGAGGAGCAGCGGCTGGAGGCGCTCGACCACGTGATGGGCTGCGGTGCGTGCCGCTCCGAGTTCGAGCTGCTGCGCTCGATGGAGCAGGCCGGCGCCGGGACAGCGGAGCGGGCGAGGCCCGCAGTCCTGCAGATTCCTCGGCGGATTGCGGTCCCCCTCGCTCTGGCCGCCTCACTCATCCTGCTGGTCACGGTCGGGCAACGGCTCAGGTCGCCGGAGGGCACCGATGTCGAACGCGGAAGCATGGACGGGGTCACGCTCCTCGGGCCGCCGGCCGAGATCGCGGCGGGGACTTCTCCGACGTTCACCTGGAAGCCCGTGCCCGGCGCACAGAGCTACGAGCTCGAGGTGCTCGACGAGAAGGGCGCCGTCGTCTGGGGCGCGAAGACGACCGAGACCTCAGTGACCATGTCCGGTCCTGTCTTGATGGTGCCCGGCAAGAGCTACCGCTGGTGGGTGCGAACCACGACCGCCTCGGGCAATCAGCGGGCGTCCGCGGTCCGGAGCTTGCGCATCCGGATGAAATAGGCCGCCGCACCCGCTGCGGCCACCACCGGAAGCGCCAGGAGCAAGCCCACCCACCCGGAAGCCACCAGCGGCGTCCGCAGCGGGACGCGGACGAGAGGGTCGCCCACTGCCGTGAACACCGCCCATTCATTCGGTGCAGCGCCCCGCCCAAGCGCATCGAGCTTCGCCGCGCGCAGCGCATCCGCGACCGGCAGATCTCGTGCGAGTGCATCGTAGAACGATTTCACGAATGCGACCGTGGCCTGGTCGCGGATCCGCCAGCTGGTCGCGACCACGGAGCGCGCGCCGGCCTGCAAGAGCGGGGCGGTGAGGCCCATCACCCCCTCTCCTTCCACCACTACGCCCCGCGCGGTGCGGCACGCCGAAAGCACCACCAGGTCCGCGTCGAGACGGAGCGCGGCCAGCTCTCCGGGACTGACGAAGCCGCTCTCGCCCTCGCCGGGCGCGAGCGCAAGGGCAGTGCGCGCAGCGGTGCCCTCGTCCACCAGGGCATGCGTGGCGAAGTGCAGAATCCGGAATCGAGCGAGGTCGGCATGCTTCAGATAGGCCGCGCTTGCCGCCTCGCGGAGCCTGACCTCGGCCTCCGGCGCGTAGCCTGCGACGAGCTGGATCTCGCGAGCACTGGCCTGAAGACGCGGTAGTCCACCGCTGACCTTGAATGCGGATCGGAAGACCTCTGCGTCGTCGTTCGCCGACGGGACCTCGCCACCCTCGCCAGCGCGGGGGAAGGTGGGATCCCCGAAAGCGAGAAGCCGCATCGGACGGGCAGAGGTGCCAGCCTCGCGAGATCTTCGCCAGAGCGCCGACACCACTGCCGCAGAGGGCGCGACGCTCACCGAATAATGCTGAACGACGTGCCGGCCATCGGCCAGGCGGAGGGCGTCCCAGGGTAGGCGATGCAACGGGCCGTCCGGGACGATCACCAGTCGGGTGACGTTGGGGCCAAGGCCCGCGAGCGCCGGCTGGAGCAAGGCCTCTCCGAGGGCACCTGCAAGCTCGCCGGCGTCGGCCCCGCCTTCCAGGAGCGCGACGAAGCGCGCCACCTGGGTCGACAACTCCTTCGGCACCTCCAGGGAGTGGACCTGCAAGCCGGAGCGCTGGACCACGAACAGCGTCGCCGGACCATCCTGGTTGCCGACGATGTACTCGAGCAAGGCAGTCCTCTCGTCGGGGATCGAGGTGGCGATGGCGTCCGCGGTGACCGGGCCGGAACCCCGCGCTTGCAGCGACTTCGCGTCGGCCTTGGCGCCGATACGCAGCGCCTCGGCCTGGAGCAGCGCTTCCATCAGCTCGCGAGCGCGGCGGCGTTCCGCAAGCTCGAAGGCGGAGGCGGCCCGACCACCCGCCGCGAGCAATCCCAGCAAGCGCGCCACGCTGGCGTCCTGATCGCTCTTGCCAACCGTCTTCAGCTCCGCTGGGGAGGTCTGAAAGGCGAGTAGCCGCAGCTCGCGGTCGCCGAGGCCGGCTCTCCAGCGATCCAGGTCATCCCAGGCGGACATCGCCTCCTGCTCGGCGCCACCGACCTCCCCGCGGAGGGCATGAATTTCGGCGAGCCTGAGGCGCGTCTCGTAGCGCGCGACGGGCTGGGATGCGTCAGCAGTGGCCAGGTATGACTTCAGGGAGGATTCGGCTTCGGCCAGATCGCCGCGAAAAAGCGCGAGAAGCCCGAAATCGAGCTTGAGCTGGTCGGTCCACCGCTGCATCCGAAGCCGGTGGGCGAGCTGCTCGGCATCACCGAGCGCCCGGGCGGCGGCTGCCCAGTCGGCCTCGCGCATGTCGATGGCGGCGAGCATGCGGTGAAGCTCGAAGACGTCGGTCGCCTCGCGGGTGGAGCGGTAGAACTCCAGGACCTCGAGCACCTGGCGCCTCGCCTCTTCCGGCTTTCCGGCGGCCAGCGAGAGGAAGGCCAGGTACCTGCGGGGGATGGTTGTGCTGGACGGATCGCCCTGGGCCTCGTACATGGCCACGGAGCGCTCCAGGTGTTCTCGGGCAGTCGCCAGGTCGTTGACGTGCATCGCGACGTCGGCAAGCCCGTTGTGGGCTCCGGCGATGGCGAATAGGTTGTGCGACCTCTCGGCCTCTGCGAGCCCCACGCGCAGTGCTTCCAACGCCTCTCCGAAATCGCCATACGACAGATGAGCTCCCGCGCGGTCGGTGATGGTGACCGCGAGCCAGCTGACGTCGCGCGCTCTGCGGAATCTCTCCTCTGCCTGCCGGAAGAAGGCGACCGCCGACGGGTACTCCGAGCGGTAGAAGTGCACCTTCGCCGCAGAGCGCAGCGCCTGCGCCTCGGCCCTCAAGTCGCCCGCCCGGCGCGCGATGGCAATGCTCGCCTCCGCGTCCGCCATTGCTTCCGGAGCGCCGGAAACACCACGGAGGCCCGCACGATGACTCAACAGATGCGAATGCAAATCGAGCGCGCCCTCCGGGATCAATTGCAGCGCCCGATCCAGGAGTGCCAGGCCAGCCGGCACGCCGCTCACTCGCCCGGCGACGAAGGACAGAGCGATCAGCGCCTCTGCCTCCGCGGCTCTGTCGCGCGCCGCGTGCGCTGCCTTCCGGACAGCTTCGAACTCCGCTTCGGCGCCGTTGCTGAACCCGCGCTCCTCGAGTGCCCAGGCCTGGCCAAGACGGGCATAGATCGCAAAGCCGTCCGCCGGAGAGGAGGTGGGATCACTCAGGCGGCGATAGAGGGCCTCCGCGTTCGGATAGTCGTAGGTGAGTCGCGAGAGCGTGGCGAGACCGAGAAAGGCTCCCCGGTTCGTGGAGTCGCGCGCGAGCCTCTCCTGCCAGAGCCCTCGCAGTCCCGCCCCGCCGTCGTTCTCGATGGCTCGCGTCGCTTCGCGCACGACGGCTCGGGGGTCATCCAGCGCACCCGCCGGGGTTGAGGTCACCGCCAGCGTCTGCGCAATGGCCAGAGTGCAGAGCAGCGGCAGCATGAGATCCCTCGTGCTCGTGCGTCTGGAGGAGCCAGCGGGACATTAGGCTCCTGCTGAAACGGGTGCAACGAAGGGCTGGGAGCTGGCGAACTTCTCATGTCAGATCCGATGCTGCGGCGCATGTGCCCTGGCTTGCGCTACGGGGCCAAGCCTGCGTCTCCGCACGTGTCAGGCCACCTCAGGGCTCTACCAGGTGCTTGAAGGTCACGAGCTCGACGAGGGCATCGAGCAGATGGTGGCGTTCCTGGAGCACTTCCCGTCGTTCCCTTACGCACAGACCATTCGGCTCCGGCTGGCCACCGAGCTCGCCATCGTCGGCAGGACGTGCGAGGCACTGATGCAGTTGCGTCAAATCACCGGCACGCCGCAGGAGCCTTTCGTGCTCGAGGACGCGCGGAGACTCATTGCGGCAATCAACGCACCAGATGCCGGAACAATGCGGCCCCGGCATGACGCGAGAATCCTCGAACCGTAGACAGACGACTGGTCGAGCTGGCCCGTTGCTCATTCTGCACCGGCGTGCTCGCGGCAGTGCCTTTACTGGAAATTATCAATCTTGAGCCTCTTAGTTCCTGGACCGAAACGACGGTGTGGACCAGGGTCGCAGGGTGCGCCGGCCATCTCGCGCGGCGCGCCTCGAAGGAGGGACGACGATGCCGTCGGAACCTGCCCGCAACCTGGTGAACGGGCTCCTGCTCGCCGTCTGCTTGGCGGGGCTGGTGGTCACGCTCAGCCCCCTCGCCCACCCCGCGGCGCTATTCGCAGTGGCGACCACCCTGCTGGTCAAGCGGACCGGAAGCCCACTGTGGGGGTGAGGTCTACAACTGGGGAGCCTGAAGGCGCGTGGCCCGGTCCGAGGCGAACCGGGATGTGGGGGGGATTTGTGGGCTGCCTCCTGGCGGCCGGGGTGGGGGCAGTGCTCGACTACACCGCCATCAGCCGCTCGACGATTTCAACGGCGGCCGTGGGCCTCATCTTCGAGCTACCCATCGTGGCTCTTCTTTGGGGCATCCAGGGCGGGCTGATTGGATTCTGCACCGGGTACTTGGTGGCCGCCCGTCGAGCAGGTTGGGGCTGGAGAGGGACAGGTACCTTGGTCGCCGGGCTCGTCCTGCTCGCGGTTGGCGGCCGGCTCGCCCTCGAGGTGGTCACCGGGATCGTCGTCGGTGCCGAGGTCCGGCGGGTGGGTAGAATGGACGAGCCTCAGCTTCGAGGAGTCCTCGATTCACGACTGTTCGGACGCAACCTCTTCGTTCTCGCCGCGGTGGCCGGAAACGAGCGAGCCAGCGCGGACATTCTTCGACAGATTGCCTCCCGTTCCGACCCGGAGCTGCACCGGAAGCTCGGGAGCATCTACGACGTGATGGGCACCAACACGCACGGGTTGGCGGTCATGCGCCTCGTGGCGAGGAATCCTCACGTCGACGGGGAAACCTTGGAGATTCTGTCCCGGAGCCCGGACCCCGCCGTGTTGGGAGACGTGGCGATGAACTCAAAACTGCCCGAGGAGGCCTTGGCCCGCCTCCTCGGGCGAGAAGAGCGGATGGTGAGCTGGGGCGTGGCTCTCAACCCGAAGACTCCCCCGTGGGCGCTGTCGCGACTCTCGGGGAGCCCGGATGAGTACATTCGTTCCAACGTGGCCAGGAACCCGAGCACGCCACCAGATGAGCTCCGCCAGCTGGCACGCGACTCCCAGTGGCACGTGAGGCGAGACGTGGCGACGAATCCGAAGACTCCACCCGACATCCTCGAACTCCTCAGGAGAGACCCTGATGAGAGAGTTCGAGGGGTGGCTGCAAGTTCGCCGACACACTGGGTGGTGCCGTTCCGCAGCGAACAGGGGCGTTGATGGCGATGGGGTGCAGGCAATCGAGTGCCCGCCGTTCTTCCGCCCGTGGCGACAGAATCTTGCAAGGATTCGTTGGTCCTTTCCGACCACCTCGAGGATCACGAACGTGGGGAGAAACCAGAGGCCAACCAGGCCCAGCCCGATGGAGAGCCGGCGCATCGCCGATGGCTACGGACCTGGCTCCACGGGCGCGTCCATGCGATCGCATTCTAGGGCGGCTGTCGGAGCCCCGTCGCGGGCACCGGTGGCGTCGACGCATCGCCTCGACCAAGAAGCCTTGGGGTACGGCAGCGACGTTCCGGCGGCGGCATCAGTGGGTACGCCACCGGCGCGAGGCTCCTCGTCCGAGAGGAGTCCCCCTGGCCGCGGCGTCGCCCGCGGCGAAGAGCCCTCCGCGAGGAAGGCCGAGTGCGGAGGACGAGACAGAAGGCCGCCGTGTCGTCGGCTATCAACCCGAGGGGCGCCGGCGATTCATCCGGTCCTGAGGCGACGTTCCAGGAGCACATCAGCCGATTTGACGCCCGCACCGACCAGCAACAAGAACGCCGCGGCAAGGAGCATCGAAAAGTCGGTTCTCGCTTCGTGCAGCATGCTCCACAGCCCGGTCTTGGTGCCCGACGGACTTGCGAAGAGAAAGTAGCCGCGGCCAATCAGGATCGGCACCTTCGTCGACGCGATTGCGACGAGCATGTCGATGACGAGCAGCACCGCCGCGAGACGGGTGAAGAGCCCGGCCAGGATAAGCAGCCCGCAGACGACCTCCACGGCCCCGACGAATGGCCCCATCACTCCGGGCGCGGGAATGCCGATCTTCGCAAACCGGCCGGCGCCGAGTGCGGCCGGATAGAGGAACTTTTGGATGCCCTCCGACACGAACACGATCGCGACGGCAAAGCGGATCAGGAACGTCGCTGCTGGAGCTTTGCTCTCGAGCACCCTACGCCGGAAGCTGGCGTGTTCCGCTGACGAGGTCATGGCGTGCTTCGCGTTGGTCAGGGCTGCCTCACTGCTGTGAATCTCGACGAGCTCCGCTCTTGGGTCTGCTTTCATCGTCCTCTCCCGGGGGGTGTTCTTTCATCAGACACGGCGCTTGCGCGCGGTTGCAGGCTCGCGTCTGCGGATAATTGGTGCGCGGTGGCCGTGTTCGGGCATGGACTGAGTAACCCCCCCACGAGCGTCTCGTGCAGCCTCAGCCCCGCCAGGGCGAGGCCTTCGTCCGAGAGCGAGGATCCCTGGCCGGACCGGGCCCTCGCCTCTCATCGAAGGCTTCTCCCGACTGCCTTCCAAACGCTTTGAGCTTCGGCGAAGGCGGGTGGCCGTCCAGCCCTCGCGGGAGGCGTGTCCACCGCAGTGCCCGAGGTTGCTCGTAGAGGACGCGAGTAGAGGAATAGCGCGCTCGGTGGGAGCGCCCCTTCCTTGCGCAGCAGCGTGAGTTCGCAAACCTGGTCCGCTCAGATGCACCGGGGCGACCAGCTACTGCGTCTTATCGAGAGCCATCGGCAGGGCCGCCGAAACGGGCAACTGCAAGGCCGGACGGCCAGCAGCGCATGTCGAAGCCGCGGCGTCCGGTAGGCTGTACAGAGCAAGCGGTGGCGACGTTTGCTCTCGATGGCCCCGGTCGAGGGACCCAGGGGTCGTGCGAGGCGTGTGGACCCGGTGGCGGTGTTGCTTGTAGGGGACGTGAGTGGAGTGAGGAGGCCTCCGCGGTGAGACTGCCCCAGTGGGGAGGGCTGCTCCTGACGGTCTCCCGAACGCTTCGAGCGTCGGACGCGGGTGGCCGTCCAGCCCCCGTGGGAGGCGTGTCGAGCTCAGTGCCGAGTTTGCTCTGCCAGGACGCGAGCACCCTGGCGTTGGGGACTCGGGCTACTTTGCTGGGATGAGATCTTCGGCCGCGATGATCTGCCACCGTCCGTTGCGCTTGAGCCAGGTGTCAGTCCAGATGAGGGTCTCGACGTAATCCATGCCGTCCTTGGAGGTCTTTACCTGGCTTTCGCTGCCGTAGGCGATGGCGAGTTTGTCTCCGAAGAAGCGGATCTTCACCTCTCCGAGCTTGCAGTCGCGCGCGGAGGGCTTCTCCGCCGTGGTCGGCTTCGAATAGCGCTTGCCGGAGGGGCTGGTGCCCTGGAAGTCGTCGGCGAGGAGCGTATGCACGACGTCGTTGCCGTCACAGGCGCTTTCCGCCCAACGGCGCTCCTGCGAAATCATCCAGACGGCGGTCTTGTCGTCGGCGGATGCCCAGCGGGAGGTTTGGGCGGACGCGGCGGCGGCGGAAAGCAGCAGGAGTACGGAGAGTAGGCGCATGGCCGGAAAGAGTACCAAGTTGGCGGCTGGGCACTCCCTGGCCTCGGCGGCGACAAAGCTCCCGCGCTGCGCTTTCTCCCCGTCGGAGAAAAGGTGAGCTCCACCGGGGGGTAGCAGGGGGTAGGCGACCGGCGCGAGGCCCTCGTCCGAGAACGAGTCCCCCTGGCCGCACCGGGCCAGCGCCTTGATGGCGGGGTCCCGTGCAGCGAGCGTTGAAGAGGTAGTGGCCGCCTGCGACAAGATGGGTGAGAAGAAACCCGGCAGCTGTAACTACGTGGCGGACGACAAGGGGCTTGGCGGGTGCACGCGAAACGGCTGCTTCTACTGCCCTGCGGACGGCAGTCGGCAGTGTCACGCAACGCGAGCTGGTGGCAAGAGCGGGAAGGGTGACGTCGTCGTGAAGGTCGGGGACATCCAGTTCGCCTGCGACAAGCAGGACGAGGGCTGGTGCAGGAAGCAGGCTGCTGACGCCCAGACTGGAAGATAGACGGCCGAGGCTCGCGCCATTGCGGCGCGAGCGCCTTGATGGCGTTCGGGTGGAGGCGGTAAGGCCTCGACGAGCCGTGACGAGGCGTTCCCGGTGGCGAGGCTGGTCAGGAGCGCCCCTCGGTCTTGCAGTGCGCATCCGCGGAGCGTCTTAACGCCTCGCGCGCCGTGTCCTCCACGGCACCCACCTCGGCAACGCCAGAGCTCAACTCGACGGGCTTCCCATTCTCGAACTCAGCCACCTTTCGGAACGGGTGGGCCAGGTCGCTGTTGTCGAACACCAGGACGTGAGGCAGCTCGTGGATGGCGTGGCGTAGGATTTCGAAGATCCGACCAAATCCCGCCTGCGCTCCTCAGTGCGATGTTAGGAGGTTCGGAGGGAGAGTATCGTCATGAGCTTTGACGTCGCCGCGGACGCATACGACTCCTTCATGGGTCGGTATTCGGCGTTGCTTGCGCCAGGCTTCGCCGACTTCGGTGGGGTGCGCGCGGGGCAGACGGTGCTGGATGTTGGGTGCGGTCCCGGAGCTCTAACCTCCGAGCTCGTTCGCCGGTTAGGGACGAAGGCGGTAGCGGCAGTGGACCCTTCAGAGTCGTTCGTTGTTGCCGCTCGAGCTCGGCTTCCCGGGGTAGACGTACGCAAAGGAACGGTCGAGCGACTGCCGTTTGAGCCAGCAACGTTCGATGTCACGCTGGCGCAGCTCGTCTTCCATTTCTTGGGCGATCCCATCGCGGGAGTACGCGAAATGGCGCGCGTCACCCGGAAGGATGGAATCGTCGCGGCATGTGTTTGGGACTTCGCAGGGGGACGCGCGCCGGTCTCCATCTTCTGGACCGTTGCGCGCGAGCTCGATGCAACCGTGCAGGGCGAGTCCTTGCTGCCCGGTGCTCGGCGCGAGCACCTCTCCGAGCTGTTTCGGACCGCTGGGCTGCGTGAAATTGAGTTCACGGAAATCTCACTGATCATCTCCTTCGAGAAGTTCGAGGAATGGTGGCAGCCGTTCACTCGCGGCGTAGGCCCGGCAGGCGCGTACGCTCAACGGGTCGGCGAAGCGCGACTATCAACCATCCGGGACCGATGTCGCGCCATCTTAGGGGAGGGGCCTTTTGCCATCAGGGCAGTCACCTGGGCAGCGCGGGGGACCGTCTGAGAACCACGAGCGTCGAGATGGTCCTGCTCCGAGCGGGAGGTTCTGACGAGCACGAGAGGCCGTCCCTTGCAAGCTGGCTCGAGGACGCCACCCCGAGTGGAAGCGCCAGCAAACGCTTGAAAGTCTCTCGCGATCCTCGCTCCGGGGAATCACCCGCCGCGCTTCCGTGCAACGGCGGCAGCTTGGGACTGCCACGTCCTCCAGACAGGACCCGCCGGTCTTCTTCAGAGCCCGCTGAGATTGCTGCTCCAGATCGGGCTGTGCGAGCGCCGCTCGTCGCGCGCGGTGATGAATCGGGACTTCACCAGGCCGAGGGCGACCTTTCCGATGACGTCCTTGGCCACCGTTCCCCGGTAGTGGGGGACGGCGCGTCCGAGCCGCAGCGCGTGCTCGAAGAGCACGACCGGTTCCCAGCTCGAGGTGGCTGTCTCGGGCGCTCCCTCGACCGATTCGGTGAGGGTGGCCCAGGCTACAATCGGGTGGAACGAGACGTGGCCGTCACTTCCGTCCGCGGTCTCGCAGAGGAGCAATTTCAGCCCGAGGTCTCCAGCGGTGAGTTGGCTACAAACGATCCGGCGCGCGGGCTCCGTCACGCTGCGCTCTTCCAGCGGAAGGACAGGCGTGCCCCCTGTTGCAGGGTCTCGCGCTTGAAGCGAGCCAGTACAGGCGCACTGCCGAAGTCGTCGGCGACGGGCACCTGGATCACGCCATTCCGCGTCCCCTCGGGACACCCGGGCCAGGCACAGATGAGGAGCGCTTGGTCGTGGAGCGGGTGCCGCTGCCGGAGATGAGCACAATGCACCGCATCGCGCCCCCACAAGGACGCTGAAGCATCGGAACCGGACATTTGAACTCCCAGACCTCGGGTTGCCCGGCAACCGGGTCGGGAAGTCTCTTTTCGTTTAACACCTCCGACGGGACGCGGCAAACGTGGCCAGCCGAGTCGAGCCGATGCGTTCGGGGTCTTCGGCTCGCTGCGCGGCGCGACTGGCCTCACCTCGAGGGAGCCGCTGGCCGAACGTTCACCGGATGCGGAACACCGCGGTGTGCGGACGGCCGTCGTCCACAAGGGGAATCGCGCTGCCCTCGATGCTGCCTCCATCGAGCGTGATGCCCGGCGCGCCGCCGCCCCGCTCGACGCGAAGTGAATAAAGGCTTCCCCCGAAGCGGTAGTCGATGGCGTATTCACGCCACGCGGCTGGAACACAGGGGAGCAGCTGGAGCGAGTCTCCCCGCCGGGTGAATCCCAGGATGGCCTCGAGGCCCACGCGGTACATCCAGCTCGCCGAGCCGGTGTACCAGGTCCACCCCCCGCGCCCGCGCTGGCCCTCCGCGGTGTACACGTCCGCCGCCACCACGTAGGGCTCCACCTTGTACGTCGCTACTTCCGCCGCGGTCCGTGCGTGGTTCAGCGGGTTGAGCATCTGGAAGAGCTCCAGCGCCCCCTCCCCGTCGCCGGCCATCGCCCGGGCGAGCACCGCCCACACCGCGGCGTGGGTGTACTGCGCGCCGTTCTCGCGCACCCCGGGGAGGTAACCCTTGATGTAGCCCGGATCCTGCGGCCCGTGGTCGAAGGGCGGCGCGAGCAGGCGCACCAGCCGAGCCTCTCTATCCACCAGGTGCTCCTCCAGGGAGCGCATCGCCTGCAGCCGCCGCTCGGGTCGTCCGCCGCCGCCGATGACGCTCCAGCTCTGGGCGATGGAATCGATGCGGCACTCCTCGCTGGTGCTGGACCCGAGCGGCACACCGGCGTCGTCATATGCCCGCCGGTACCAGGCGCCGTCCCAGCCGTGCTCCTCGACCGCGGCGAGGTAGCCCTCCGCGTGCTCCCGGAGCTCGGAGGCGACCGTGCCGTCGCCTCGCCCCGCGGCCTGCTCCGCGAACGACCGGAGCGTCGCCGCCAGGAACCAGGCCAGCCAGACGCTCTCTCCCCGGCCCTCCGCGCCCACCCGGTTCATCCCGTCGTTCCAGTCACCCCCGCCGATCAGCGGGATCCCGTGAACGCCCCGGGTGCTGGCCTTCCTGAGCGCGCGGAGACAGTGCTCGTAGAGGCTCCCCACCTCGGCGGAGGTCTGTGGCAGGTCGTACGCCTCCTGCTCGCCCGGCTGGAGCGTGCGCATGGTCAGGAACGGCACCGGCTCGTCGAGCACCCCGCGGTCGCCGGTGACGTTCACGTAGTGGTCCACCGCGAAGGGCAGCCAGGCGAGATCGTCGGAGAACCGCGTGCGCACGCCCCGACCGCTCTCCGGATGCCACCAGTGCTGCACGTCACCCTCCACGAACTGCCTGCTGGCAGCACGGAGGAGGTGGGCCCGTGCGACGTCCGGGGCGGCGTGGAGGAAGGCCATCGAATCCTGGAGCTGATCGCGAAAGCCGTAGGCCCCGCTGCTCTGGTACAGGGCCGAGCGGCCCCACATCCGGCAAGAAAGCGCCTGGTACAGGAGCCAGCGGTTCAGCAGGGCGTCGAAGGCAGGCTCAGGCGTGTGCACCTGGACGATCGAAAGCCGCTGCTCCCAGCCGTCCACCGTCTGGTGGATCGCCGCCGCCGCCCGCGCCGGATCGCGGAGCCCATCCACCGTCCCCCGCGCCCGCTGCGCCGACGGCGCCGCCCCGAGGAGAACCACCACCTCCCGGCTCTCTCCGGGCCCGATGGTCAGCGCGCAGTGGAGCGCCGCGCACGGGTCGAGCGCTGCACCCGTGCGACCGCTGAGGCGCCCGATGCCCGCCGGAGCCTCGATGCTCCCATGGCGGCCGAGGAACTCGCGCCGATCGGCCGTGTGGCCCTGCACCTCGGGGGCGAGCGCACAGAACGCCACCCAGCCGGCGAACTGGGGGTCGAAGGTGTTCCGCGCGAAGAGCGTCCCCCGGGCGACGTCGAATTCGGTCCGGATCTGATGCTGGGTGTGCTCGCGCTGGCTCCCCAGCGTCCACTCGACGTAGCTGGTCACCCCGATGCGGCGCGTCCGGGGGCTGTGGTTGGTCAGGCGCAGTCGCGAGATCCGCGTCGCCGAGCCGTCGGCAAGGCCCACCGTCAGGAGGCTCTCCACGTCGGAGTGCCGGTGCTCGAAGGTGGACGCGCCGGCGTCGTGGCGGATGAGGTAGGCCGAGGCGTGACGGATGGGCGCGGGAGTCGGGGTCCACAGCTCGCCCGTCTCCTCGTCCCGGAGGTAGAGGACGTCACTCACCGGGTCCGTGACCGGGTCGTTGTGCCAGGGCGTCAACCGGTAGAAGAAGCTGCTACCGGCCCAGGTGAAGCCGGCTCCCCGTTCCGAGACGAGGAAACCTCCTTCCGGACTGGCCACCACGTTTGCCCACGGCGCCGGGGGGAGGGCCGAGCCACGAAGGCGGATCCGGTATCTCCCCTCGGCGTCCAGGCTCCCGAGCCCGTTGTCCAGAAGCAGGGGCGTGGGGGCCGGCGCATCCTCGCCCGCCGCCGCCAGGTCCACGGGCCCGGCTCGCGCGGGCGCCCGTCCGACGCTCGCCACCGGCGTTGGGACGCGCAGCCGTTCCACCAGACCGGCGAAGGTGCGCTGCAGGGGCCGGCGCGGAGGAAGCCGGAGCTCCTTCACCTCCTCGGTGGCATCGGTCAGCGATTCCAGGATCGGCCCGAGGCGACGGCCGTCGCAGGGCAGGTGCACCCGCGCAGTGGCGCGGAGCATGCGTAGCTCGGCCGGGCCGAGGAGATCGCGGCGGCGGACGAAGACCCCGCCCGGACGGTCGACCATTCCCGCCTCGCTGGAGGAGAGAACGGTCGCCGTCACCTGGTCGCCGAGGGCCTCCAGATAGGAGGAGGCCCGGGTGTTCAGGATGACCAGGTCCACCATCATCCCGCGCCGGCGCCAGTACTGGTGCGCGGAGAGGAGCTGCCGCAGGGTGGGCAGCCCCTCCGTCGAGTCGATCGTGGCCAAGAGAATCGGCCAGTCCCCCGAGAGCCCGACGGCCCAGAGCATGGGCTGGGAACCCTGGTTGGCGAGGAGCTCCGCCTCCGGCGCGCGCAGCTGGGGATCGGAGAAGAAGAGCGCGCCCGCGAGCTGCTGGAAGACGCCTGCGTCCACCGACGAGGTGTTCAGCTCGCGCAGCTCGATCTGCGCCGCCGTCCAGGCGAGATCCAGGGCACGGTGCGCCGAGCGGGGATCGCGATAGCGGTCGGCCAGCTCGAAGGCTCGCTCGGCGCTGGTGGTGACCAAGGTGGTGAAGGCCGCCGAGGCCGAGCGTCCGGGCTCCACCCGGAGGCGGCAGCGGAGCGCGAAGATGGGGTCGATCACCGCCCCCGTGCTCCCGCTCAGCTCCGCACCATGGTCGAGCGCCGCCGGAGCGCGGGTGGACCGGCCCCGCCCGAGGAACCGGCTCCGATCGGTCTCGCAGGTGATCTCACCCACGCGTTCCTCCCCGGTCGCCAGGACGTGGGTGCACCACACCCGCTGCTCGGAGGGAGCACGGGGCCGCCGCGTTCCGGTGACCGCCGAGCACCAGGCATGCCACGCGGTCTCGACGAAGAGGCTCCCGAAGGCGGGGTGGGCGCGGTCGGCGCCGGGCGGAGCCAGGACCAGCTCGCCGTAGCTGGTGAGCTCGATCTCGCAGGGAGCGCCGCCGTTGTTGGTGACGGTCACCCGCCGCACCTCCGCCGCATCGTCGGGGACGGTGGTGATCTCGGTCCGGGTCTCGATCGGGCCGTCGGTCCGGTGGAAGACGGCCCGGTCGGTGGCCAGGGAGACGTGGTAGGTGTCGGCCCGCGCGCAGACGGGCTGGTGGGCGGTGGACCAGATGCGCCCACGCGTCACGTCCTTCACGTAGCAGTGCTGCCCCGTGGAATCGGCGGTCCCATCGGCGCGCCAGCGGGTGACGGCGAGGTCCTCGTACCGGCTGTAACCCGAGCCGCCGTTGGTGAGCATCACCGTGTACGGGAGCCGCCCCAGCAGCGCCACCCGGGGCTGCGGGGTGAACGGGGTGTCGAGCTCTCGCACCGCCGGCGCCTCCAGCTCGGGGTTGGGGAGCGAGGCCTCGGGGCGCGCGGTCTGCGGCTCCTGGAGCATGAGCCGGCGCGGGATGCGCTCGTAGAGCAGGAGCTCCGCAGCGCGCACCAGCGGATCGGCGTGGAAGCGGCGCTGCCAGATCAGGCCGCTCAGGGCGTTGGTGAGCGCACCGAGGCCCATGCCGAGGTGGTGGGCCATGAAGGTCTCCACCACCGAGCAGGCCTTCCCCGGTTCCGGCCGGGTGTAGTCCAGGGCGTCCCGGAGGCCGTATGGCCCGAGCGCGCCCCTGCGTTCCAGCGAACGCAAGTTCGCCAGCGCGCGTTTCGGATCGACCATCGCCGCCAGCGCCGAGGCGTAAGGGGCGATGACCAGATCGCTGTCCAGGCCCCGCTTGAGCGCCAGGTCGGGCACCCCGAAGGCCCGGTACTGGTACGTCCCGAAGCGATCGCGGACGTTGTAGGCGCTCTCGCTGATCCCCCAGGGCACCGCGTGGCCCGCTGCGTAGGTCATCTGACGCCGGACCGCTCCCCGGTAGGTCTGGTCGAGGAGCGTTTCGGGGAACGAGCGCATCAAGAGAAGCGGCATCAGGTACTCAAACATCGTCCCGCTCCAGGACATCAGGGCGGTCTCTCCGGCGACACGCGACAGCTCGCGTCCGAGATGGAACCAGTGGTCGACCGGGACGTCGTCCTTGGCGATGGCCACGTAGCTGGCCAGCCGCGCCTCGGAGGCCAGGAGGTCGTAGTACGACGGGTCCAGGGTGTGACTGGTCAGCTGGTATCCGATGGAGAAGAGCGCGCGCTGCCGGTCGTAGAGGAAGCTGAAGTCCATCGCGCTCGCGTGGCGGCTGGCGGTGGCAGCCAGCGCCTCGAGGCGAGCGATCAGCTCCGCGGCCCGTGGCGTGCTGGACGAGAGCTCGCGAAGCGTCGGGAAGATGCGGGTCGCTTCGCCCAGCCGGCCGACGCCCGCCCGCGTCTCGAGCCCTTCCACCCGGCGGCGCTGCTCGCCGACAAGCCGGCGCGTCCAGGCCGTCCACTCCCTCGCCTCACCCAGCGGCACGCGCCGCTCGGCCACCCCTGCAATCGCTTGCTCCAGCTCGTCCAGCCGTGCGAGGACGACATCGAGCCCGGCCGCGACATGACTCACCCGCTCCGCCGCCGCCAGGGCCGAGCGAGCCTGGCGGAGCTTCGGCTCGATCCTGGCGCTGGCGGTCGTTCCAACCATGCCCAGGGCGGTCTCGGCGGCCCGCCACGCGCGGCGATCGAAGACCGGCTCGTCGGGGATGGCCAGACAAGCCTGGCGCACGGCGATGAGCAGACCGGCCAGGTTGCCGCTGTCGACCGTCGAGACGTACGCCGGGGTGAGCTCCCGGAGATCGCGGAGATCGTACCAGTTGTAGAAGTGGCCCCGAAACCGGGGCAGGCGCTCGAGCGTGGCGAAGACCCGCTCGAGCTGGGAGATCATCTCCTCGAGCGGAAGAAAGCCCAGGTCATGGGCGCTGGTGACCGCCAGGAGCTGCAGGCCGATGTTGGTGGGCGAGGTGCGCATCGCCACCACCGGCCACGGGCCTTCCTGGACGTTGTCGGGCGCCAGCCAGTGCGTCTCGGCGGTGACGAAGCGCTCGAAGAACCTCCAGTGCAGGAGTGCGTACCGGAGCGCATCGGCCCTCAGCGCGGGGGCGAGCCTGCGCTCGCGACGCCTCGGAGACTGGTCGAGCCAGTGGGCGACCTGGGGCGCGCAGATCCACGCCCCGGTGAGCACGCTGCACGCCAGGATCCAGGCCCAGCGCTGTGGGCCAGTCTCTCCCACCTGCCCGAAGGGGTGACGGAGGAGCAAGGCGAGGAAGAGCCCTGCCGAGAGGAGCACCGAGGGCCACATGGCCCGCCAGACGGCGCGCGCCGAGCCCGAGCGAAAGCGCTCGGACTGAAACGCGGTTTGCCATTCGAGCAGGTGCCGCCGGGAGATCCCCATCCGCCACAGCGTCCGGATGATGGCGTCGGCGGAGATCCACGCCTGGTGGGGAAGAAAGACCAGCGCCAGGCCCAGCTGCCGCGCGCTGGTCACCGCGTCACGGCCGATGGCCGCGTAGTAGGCCCGCCAGGAGCGGTCGAGCGGCGGGCGGAGCGCGCCGAGGAGGAGGGTGACGATCCACGGCGCAGCGACGGCCAGGATCCACAGCGCCGTCCAGCGCAGGGGAGAGCCTGGGACCACCGTCCAGCCCGCGACCAGGAACGCCAGCTGGGCGAGCTCGACCACGCTGCGGCGCAGGTTGTCGATGACCTTCCACAGCGAGATTGCCGGGAGCGGGTTGGGCGACGGGCCGCCGGGACCGGGGATGGTGCGCCGGGTCCAGGGAAGGAGCTGCCAGTCGCCGCGGATCCACCGGTGCTTGCGCCGGGTCCAGGTGAGGTAGCTCGACGGATAGTCGTCGTACACCTGGATGTCGGTCGCCAGCCCGGCGCGCGCGAAGCAGCCCTCGATCAGATCGTGCGAGAGGAGGGTGTTGGGCGGGAATCGACCGTGGATCGCGCGCTCGAAGGCGTCGACGTCGTAGATGCCCTTCCCGGTGAAGCTGCCCTCGCCGTAGAGGTCCTGGTACATGTCCGAGACCGCGGTGGTGTAGGGATCCACGCCCGGGTGGCCGGAGTAGATGGCGGCGAAGCGGGTGCGGTTGGCGCTGGGCAGCGAGACCCCGACGCGCGGCTGGAGGATGCCGTAGCCACGCGCAACTCGCGCGCCGGCCGCATCGAAGCCGGGTCGGTTGAGGGGGTGGGCCATGGCCCCCACCAGGAGCGGGGCGGTCTCCGGGGGGAGGACGGTGTCGGCGTCGAGGGTGATGACATACCGGACATCCCGCAGCACCGCGAGGTCCCCCAGCACGACCGAGAACGCGCCCTCCGCGCCTCCCCGCACGAGGTGATTGAAGTCGGCGAGCTTTCCCCGCTTCCGTTCCCAGCCCATCCACACCCCTTGCTGGGGGTTGAAGCGTCGGGGGCGGTGGAGAAGGTAGAAGGCGTTCTCGCCCGGGCCGTAGCGCGCGTTGAGGGCTTTCACTCCGACGACTGCGGCCTGCACGATGGCGGCGTCGTCCTCCCCTACCTCCGTGGGCGCGTCGGTGAAGTCCCCCAGCACGACGAAGTGGAGGTTCGCTCCCCGGTTGGCGAGGAACTGGACCTCGAGGTTCTCCAGGGCGTGCTCCACCGACTCGACGCTCGCCAGGAGCGTGGGGATCACCACCGCGGTGCGTGACTCGGCGGGGACGCCGCTCTTGCGAAAGTCGAGCTTGGGCAGGCGCTGCGGCCGGAGGAAGCTGGTGAGCAGTTGCTGGATGACGTTGAGCGCGACCTCGTTGCCCGGGAGCAGGGCGATGAGGACGAGCAGGGGCCAGGCGGGGCGGGCCTGCGCTCCGGCCATCCACAGGACTGCCATCAGGGCTGCGACGGTGCCGAGCATCGCGCTTCCGGCCAGCGCCAGGTCCGGGTGGCGGCGGGCGGCCCGGAGCAAGCGCTCGCCCAGCGGAGGCCGGTAACCGACGGCCTCCTCGAGCGTCGTCCGGCCGGCTCCGAGCAGGAAGAAGCCCACGTGGGCACTGGCAGGCGGCCTTTCTTGCGGCAGGCGCTGGGCGAGTTCCACCGCGGCCCTCGCGACCTGCTCCTCGGGCCGTCCGGTCCTGCGAGCGAGACGCTCGACCACGTGTCGGTACTGGTCGCGCGTCTCGAACGTCATCCGGGAATAGATCTCCGCCGGGTCCTTGCGGAGCGCTGCCTCGAGCACGCTCTGCGCTTCGACGAACTCGGGCCAGTCCATCCCGCCCAGGGTGCGGAGGCTGGTGATGCTGTTGGCCATCATCACCTGGGTGAGGGCGAGCCTTTGGGTGGCGCGGGCGGTGGACTCCTCGGCGCCGTGACCCTCGTCGTCGAGCCAGCGGTCGAGCCAGGTCATCGCGGTGGCGCTGCCGCCGAGCTGCCGGAGCTGGGCGCGCAGCCGGGAGACGAGTTCGGCGGTCAGGGCAGGGTGGTCGCCGATGAAGCCCTCGAACGCGGCGACCAGCTCCACCGGCCCCGCGGCGTCGGCAGCGTGGAGGCGGCTTGCCCAGTCGTCGGCCAGCGCGAGCTGCTCGAGGCGCTGGACGGTGCGCAGGGTCATGCGCCGCACGTTCTCCACCAGCCCGAGCCGGAACATCGCCGGCAGCGCCCACAGCTCGCCGATCGCGAGCGGCGTCACTTCCTGAAACGCGGTGGTGAAGGCGCCGATGTTCTCCGCGTCGAGCCGGCCCTCGGAGTGGGAGATGAGGCCGATCGCCAGGTCGTACACCCTGGGGTAGCCGGCGAGCGGGCCGTCCGACAGGTCGGGCAGCTCCCCGTAGTACCCGCGCGGAAGATTCTGGCGGACGTCGGCGATGTGATCCCGGACGACGTAGAAGTTGTCGAGCAGCCATTCCCCTGCCGGACCGATGTCGAGCGCCGACGACTGGGCGGCGATGCGGGCGTGCGCGTCCTCGAGGATGGAGAGCGTGCCGTCCAGCCGGCTCAGCAGCGGGCCGATGCGCCCGATGCGGCGGCGAGGCCGGAGGTGCTGGTGACGGGCGACGGAGCGGGCGTGGTCGGCGAGCCCCTCGGCCCCGAGCAGCTCGCCCCGGATCGGGCCGGAGAGAAGGTCAGACCGCCCGCGATGGCGCGAGAACCCGCCGAGCAGTGTCCCCCAGGCCATGCGACGGCTCGGCCTCAGCACTCGCCCGTGACGGGCAATGCGAGGGCGATGTTGCGAGGCGCGGCCATCAGGGGGGGACTGTGGGGGGTCGAGGCTCCAGTCTCAAGCCGCATTCTCCCGACAATCCCCCATCTGTTGCCTCGCGGCGACATGGGACCAAGGGCCAACGTCGCGCACGGACTCGACCCTTCCGAGTCGTCGATCTCCGATCTTGCGGCGCGGACGCCCCGGGTCCTTCGCTCGCCGGTCTCCGCGAGGAATGATCCAGCGAGCATGTCTCCGAGCAGCACCCTGCCCATGGTGCTACACCTTCCATGGTCCTGGCTGGCTGAGGCGTCTCGTGCTCCACGATTTCATCGAGCTGAATCGCGACGAGCTGATCGCGCGCAGGAGCGGAAAGGTCGCCTCGCGCCCGTTCGAATCGAGGGAGCCCCGGGAGATCGAATTTGGGGTCCCCCTGTTCCTGAGCCAGCTCACGGAGACGCTCCGACGCGAGAAGACGGGCTCGCCCTTCCCACCGAACGCGATCGGATCGGCCGCGGCGAAGCATGGCCAGGAGCTGCTGGGAATGGGCTTCACCGTGGCGCAGGTGGTGAACGACTACGGTGACATGTGCCAGGCGATCACCGACTGGCAATCGCCGCTGCGATCGAGCGACCCCGGGGGCTTCGAGCGGGTCCAGCGCTGGCGTCGTAACACGCCCGGGGGCGCGCGGGAGCCTGCGTCACCAGGGGTTCTCGACCAAGGCTCTCCGTTCGTGCCGGCTCGGCACGACGGGGTACCACGGAGGGCAGGTCCTCCCGCGCCCTCAACCCGTGTCGCTCAGGCGATCCGGCGGCCGGAGATGATCCGGACCAGGACAGCGATGACCGCCAGCACCAGGAGCACATGGATGAAGCCGCCGACCGTGACATTGGCCACCAGCCCCAGCACCCACAGGGCGGCGAAGACGATCGCCAGGACCCACAAGAGATTGCCCATGACTCGACCCTCCAGTTGTTTCAGCGCGTCGCATCGGTGAACGTAATGCCGTCCATCGACTCCTTCAGTGGTCACGGTTGCATCGAACGTGCCTGCAGGCCTCCCTCTCGAACGCCGCGCGAGCGACTACGGAACGCGCAACGCAAAGAGTCATCCGCACGGCGGTGACCGAGCGCACTTAGTGCGGCGCCACGGGCGTGCCGTGGGGAGCAGTCTCAGGCGGGGCGATGGCGGCCCGAGCGCACCACCCGTAGCAGGGCGAGCAGGAGCACTGCTCCCACGAACGCCACGGTGATCGTCCCGGCGATTCCGGCGAATGGCGCGTGCCAGCCGAGTGAGCGGAAGAGCAATCCTCCGATGAACGCACCCGCCACGCCGATCACGATGTCGCCAACGAGCCCCAGGCCACCGCCGGCGACGAGGGAAGCGAGGTACCCGGCAACGGCTCCGATGGCAACCCACAGCAGGAATGTCTCGAGCGTCATGTTCACACCTCAGGGCCTGAAGACTTCCGCGCCCTCTCCTAACGTAGCCATGCGAGAGCGCGGCGCGAGGCGTTCCGTCCGCACGCGCAAGCTGCGTCCCTGACAGCGTCGTCCGGCGAATGCCACACGAACAATTGCGAGGGGATGGATGTGAGCCGGGCGAGGTTGCGGCAGAACGTCGCTTCCAGGCGCAATCGATGCGCGGCAGGGTCTGGCGGCCAAGGGGACAGAGGTAAGCTGTACTCCCTTTCGAGGAGCCACCGTGTCCGTGAAACAGGCCCTGGTCACCGGAGCGAGTCGAGGGATCGGAGCTGCGGCCGCAATCGCTCTGGCCCAGAGCGGGTTTCGAGTGTGGCTTCACTACCGTGCGCGCGAGGACGCTGCCCAACAGGTGGCCCGAACCATCGTCGAGAGGGGAGGGCCAGAGCCCATTCTCGTTCGCTTCGACCTCGCCGATCGGAAGGCCACGAGCGAGGCAGTGCAAGCTTTGACCGAGCAGCACGGAGCCCCGGACGCGCTCGTCCTCGCCGCCGGGGTCACGCACAACGCGCTCTTCGCCTTCACCTCCGACAAGGAATGGGATGAGGTCATCGCGACGAATCTGGGTGGACTGCTCGCCGTCGGGCGGCCAATCGTCAAGTCGATGCTCCGTGTTCGTGCCGGTCGGATCGTCGTGGTCTCCTCGGTGGTCGCACACATCGGAAACGCCGGACAGGTCGCCTACGCATCCACGAAGGGCGGACTGAACTCGGCAGCGCTCTCTCTGGCCAGAGAACTTGCGCCACGGGGCATCACCGTCAACGTCGTCGCGCCGGGGCTCGTGGACACGGAGATGCTTCGAGGAGCTCCGATCGAGCAGCTCCTCGACGGCGTCCCCGCCCGAAGGCTCGGTCGTCCCGCGGAGGTGGCCCACGTCATCCGGTACCTCTGCAGCGAGGAGTCGGGCTGCCTGACCGGGCAGATCTTTCACGTCGATGGCGGGATGGCCCTCCAGACCTCATGACCGAACACCCGGGTGCGTTTCCGCCGGTCTCCAACGTCCTTCCGCACCGGGCACCGTTCCTGTTCATCGAGCAGGTCGTCGAGCTCACCGAGGAGAGGGTGGTCGCGGTTCGGACCTTTCACCCCGATGAGCCCTTCTTCCTCGGGCACTTTCCTGGTCGCCCCGTGGTACCGGGAGTGGTGCTCATCGAAGGCCTCGCCCAGGCGATGGCCTATCACTCGTTGTTTCATCATCCGTCCCGGGAGATCTTTCTCGTTGGGATCGACCACGCCCGCTTTCGGTCTCCCGTCGGGTTCGGAGTCGAAGTGAGATTCGACCTCCGCGTGGGGGAACAGCGATTCGGAATGGCGAAGGGGGTGGGGGAAGTCAGGACCGCCACCCGGCAGGTCGCCCGTGCAACGCTGCTTGGATACAGCGCGGACCCCCGCGCGAGCCCCCCCGACGCTGGAGGTTCGCCGTGAAGGGCTCCGGACCTTGATCACCGTCCGAGCTCGAGCAGCTCGTCGGGGACCGCGAATCCAGGCTGATAGTCCGTGACGGCGAGCTCGAGGCTGAACCCTCGCACGTCGGTCAGAACGACCCGGCGGGCGATGAGCTGGCCCTGCATGACCTGCCGCTGGTCATAGACGATCTCCAGCACCAGCCGGTCCTTGCGGAAGAAGCGTTTCCGGAAGACGGCGAGATCGTCGACGTCATGCCAGACCTCGACCGCATCGACGTCCTCCTCGTCCAGAGATCGTCGACTCACCCAGGCACCCTCCGAGAACTTCAGCGGCCCTCGTCCCTCGAGGAAGTAGATCCGCTCGACCGAGCGACCGATCTCCGAGGGGGTCGACCCGTGCGGCAACGTCCGGTAGGTAGATCCTCGACTCCCAGTGACCAGAAAGTCTCGCGACGTCGAAGAGCTTCGGTCCCACCGGGGTGTTCGCCGACACACGGAACGAGCCATCGCGGCGTCCCAGGAGGTACCCGGTCATCGGGAAGCTCCGTCCCTGGAACCGGGCAACCACCTGATGGAGCATCTTGAACGTCTCCGGCGCGGCCGAATCCAGCCGCTTCAGCTGCAGGGACGCCGCTTCCGCCGAAGAAGGAGGCGTGGGCACGTTGGAGGTGGTCGCACAGCCCGCGGCAGCGACCAGCGCGCAGAGCATTGAGGTGTGATGCGCTCTCATCCGGGCGTGCTCGCCACTCCGTGCGTGGGCGACCGGAGGCGGGGAACGAGAAACAGAGCGACGAGGGCACTGATGCCGATGCCCAGACCCACCGCGACACCCATCGTCTGAATGGCTCGATACGAGGCGAGCGAGAGCGTACCGAATCCGGCCAGAGTCGTGCTCGACGTCAGCAGCACTCCAGTGAACTCGACACCCGAGGTCCGCGTCGGGTTGGTCAGTCCTTGCACCGCAAAGATTCCGTAATCGACGCCGCAGCCGAGGATCAGCACCAGCGCGCTGGCTGAGACGAGGTTCAAGGGAACGTGCGTCAGAGACAGGATGGTGAGGGTCCCCAGCAACCCGAGTGCCCCCGGGGCGCAGGCGAGCAGAGCCAATCTCGCAGATCGAAAGGCGAACACCAGCAGCACCAGATTCGACAGCAAACCGACACCACTGAGCAAAGTCATTTGTCTCGGGATCGCGGCGACCGTCTCCGCCGCCAGCGCTCCTCCGTCGATGACCGTGACCTCGGGAGGGAGGCGACTCTTGAGCTCGGGAATGACCGAGGGACGGGCTGGATCGAAGGGGGTGACGGCGATGCAGCCCGAGCTGGAGCAGCGCAGCAGCCGGCGCACCAGGGGGCCCAGTGAGGTCTGAGCCAGATCCCCCGGTTCCAGGGGAGAAGTCTCGCCTGAACGAGCCGCCTCGACACCACGCCAGAACGGTTCGAACGCGTTCTCGGCGAATCCGAATCTCCCGGCGGCGTCCTTCAGCGCCGTCCTGCCGGCAGAGACGTCGAGGTCTTGAAGACGCTTCTGCCGCTCCTTCTGAGTCATCGAGGAAGGCAGGAACGAGCTCAGGCTCAGGACATGCGACACCTCACCCACGCGCTGGGCTCGATGGAGAACGCTTCCGACGGCATCCGAAAGGCGCAGTGCATCCTCCACCGTCGCCGCGCGGGCCACCACGAGGGAGTCGGAGCTCTGCAGACCGAAACGCTTCCGGACCTCCTCGTACTCGGCGAGCGTCGCCGGTCGCTGTGCGTCGAGGTGGCGAAGCTCGCCGTCGAACCGAAGTCGCGACAAGGACACCGCCGAGACGGCGACCACCAGGATGACGATGCTCCAGGCGAGAAGGGGTGGAAGCCGCAACGCCTGAAGGCTGAGCATCCAGCGAGGAATCGGCGAGAAATCCCGTAGCCCCCAGCGGGCACCGAGTGCCACGACCAGGGTCAGTGTGGCGGCGAACGCGAAGGCGATCCCTGTTCCTGCAAACAGGGCGAGCTCACGAAGCCCGGGGAACCGCGAGAAGAGCATCAGGGCGAACGCCATCATCGTGGTGAGAAACCCGAGCCAGAGAGAACGACGGCTCTCCCTCAGTCCAGCGGCGAGGCGCTCGAGTGGCGAGCCTGCGTGCACGGAGGACGCGTTGAGCAGATACATCGGATAGTCGATCGCAATCCCGACCAGCACCGACCCAAAGGCGAAGGTCAGGGGGTGGATTCGACCCTGGATCGAAGCGACCGACAGCAATCCGCCCACCATCCCGAAAGCCAACGTGACAGACGCCAGCGCGAGCAAGCGGAGGCTTCGGAACCTGAGCATGAAGATCGCCACTAGGGCGGCGACCGAGGTGACCATCGTCACGAGGATGTCTCGCTTGACGGTTGCGGCGCTCTCGGATGCGAACCGTGGTCCGCCGACCACCTGCAACCTGGCCACTCGACCGGCCTCCAGGGGAAGCTTCGTCGCGTCGTCTTCGAGCCGAGCGAGGAGCGAGGCCGAGGCTTCGGTCTCCAGGGCCGATGCCTTCGTGACCCCGATCAGCAAAAGATGCGTCTGGTCCGGAGAGAGGAGCTGACCGGCGTAGGACTTCACACTGACCGTACCGCTCAACCCCGAGAGGATCTCTTCGTCGAGATCGAGCGGGTCCTGGAGCAGGTCGCTCTTGGTCACGATCGCCTGTGGGGCGGAGAGCTTGGCCCTGAGGGTGGCCAGCAACCCTGGGAGCCGGGAGGCAGAGAGGCGGTCCTCGATCGCGGCGCGTGGGTCCTCGAGTAGATAGAACCGACGGGGGAAGAGGACTCGCCCCACCTTCATCATCTCCTCGGTGGTCTGTCCGGCGACGATCTCGGAGAACGCTCCGGAGGACCGAAGACGGGTTGCCAGCGCCTCACCCGCCCGGGCGAGCTCCGCCGGGCTCGCACCGGGGATCTCCAGATCCAGGAGCAGCACATTGAGGGCACCAAACTCCTCCAGAAGCTTGGCCGCCTCGCGCGGAGAGCCAGGCCCCTCCGGAAGCATGGCCCCGATGTCCTGCTCGACGACCGTGCTCCTCGCCAGCCAGAGGCCGGTGGTCAGGAAACAGAGAGAAAGAGCCAAGGAGAGAGCGAGATGCGAGGTCAGCCAGAGCTGAAGCCGTGTCAGACCAGGCTGCCCCTGCATCTCAGCGCCCGTCTTTTTCGATGACGTGGTCACGGAAGGCGATGTCGGTCCGATCGCCATCGGGCTCCTGTAGGGAAACGTGCCGCAAGCGGTACTCCAGATCGAAGTCGAGATCGATTGCCTGGATCGAGTGAGAGAGCCCTTCGGAGCGCGGCTTCAGAGAGACCCTGAGTGGCCGGGCTCGATCAATCCTCAGCTCGAACAGCGGTGTGAGACGTTCGAGATCTGCTTCGAGCACGGCCCGGAGGGTCTCGAAGACCTTCCCCATGCCGGGCTCGGACGTGAGGTCGAAGCTCTGGGGCGACGACATGCCGGACATCGTCAGCGTGGCGGTCGTTCCCTGGAGGACGAGCTCGCTCTCGCTCGGTGGGTCGGTGTGCCAGACGAGTCGACCGCCGCGGTGGTAGCTAAGTCGCCCGGTGGTCACCAGCGTGTCCCGGAGTGCCTTGAGGTGCTTCGTCTGTTCGAAGCGCGCCGAGAGCGACCGGGTACGCTGCAGGGACTCGCGAAGCGGAGCCAGCTCCGGAGGCACGCCTTTCGGTGCGGGACTGGCAGAGAGGACCACCGGCAGGAGCACGGCAAGCAGGTCCATCGGAGCGCGAGGCTATCACGCTGGCGCAGGAGCATCGTAGGCCAACGACTGGACTTGCTTCTCCTGGACATGGGAAGAAACGTGGTCAGGGAATCACGTGCCTGCAGTCATCACCTCCGTGGGCGCCGTCACCGGACACGGGATCGGATGCGCCAAGCTCTTCTCGGCGCTGCTTCGCGGCGACACGGCGATCCGCTCGGTCTCTCGTTTCCCTGTCGACGGCCTGTGCAGCACCTTGGCTGCCGAGGCCCCCGTGGACGAGGAGCTGGAGGCGGCCTCCTCGGGGCTTCACCAGGGGCCAGCGGAGGACCGGGCCACCCGCCTTCTCCTGGCGGCCGCCGCCGAGGCCCTGGAAGGCCGGGAGCTCGAGGCATCGCCGCGCCGTGGGGTGCTCGTCGGAACCACCAAGGGAGCTTTCGAGCGCCTCGGACGCCGGACAGGAAGCGATGACCTCCTCGGGGCTCCCGCCCGCGCGCTGGCCGGCGCAGCCCACGCGCGTGGCCCGACCCTGGGCATCAGCGCTGCGTGCTCGTCGGGCGCAGCGGCGCTCGGTGAGGCGCTGGCTCTGATCGAGGACGGGATCTGTGATGAGATTCTGGTGGGGGGGACCGAGGCGCTCCATGCCTTCGTCTACCGCGGCTTTCACGCGCTGCGTGCCCTCTCTCCGCGACCGGCGATGCCTTTCGACGCCGCGCGCAGTGGGCTCTCGCTCGGCGAGGGTGCGGCGGTCCTGATCACCGAGTCCATCGCTCATGCGAGACGACACGGTCGTCGACCGATCGCAGTGCTGGAGGGCTTCGGTGCAAGCAGTGATGCGCATGACCAGGTCGCACCTGAGCCCGGCGGACGTGGGTTGCTCGCTGCCAGCCGGATGGCCCTCGCCAGCGCAGGCGTCACGGCGAACGAGGTCGATGGCTACCACGCACACGGCACCGGTACGGTCCAGAACGACCGGATGGAGGCCACGGTCTTCGCCGGGCTGTTCTCCGGGCGCGCGGTGACCGTCTCGGCGATCAAGGGTTCCCTGGGGCACACGCTCGGCGCGGCAGGTGCACTCGATGCGCTCGTCTGCGCTCTCATCCTGCGGGCCGGGACCGTACCGCCGGTCACCAATCTGAGGACGCTGGATCCGCGGGCGCACGTCCCTGCAGTCATCGGAGGGCCGAAGCCGCTCACCGGAAGCCGGATCCTGATGGCCAGCGCCGGCTTCGGCGGCATCAACGCCGCTCTCGTTCTCCGTACCGCTGAGGGAAGCGCATGATCTCGGAGGTCGGGGTCACCTCCTGGGCGATCTGGAACGCAGGTGGCGTCTCCATCAACGCGGCGCCCGCCCCCGGGGCGGGCGCCGGGTTGGGCCTCTGGCCGGAACGCCCACCTTCGACCCCTGGTGCCCGCGGACTGCCTGTTCCCGCGAGCGCCTCTGCACTCGTTTCGCTCGCTCGGCAGGTCCTGGCCGCTCGTCGCGTGGGCTCCCTCCCCGAGTTGCCGCCCCTGATCGGCGTGAGGCTTGGAACGATGAGCGGCTCCAGAGAGAACGATCTCGCATTTCTCGAGAGTCTGGCCGAGCGCGGCGAGTCCCTCGGCTCACCGTCGCTCTTCGTCTACACCCTCTCGACTGCCGCCCTTGCCGACGTCTCGCTCGCTCTGGGCTGTCGGGGGGGCCTCTCCACCGTGAGCAACGGTGAGGCCAGTGGCCTGCTCGCAGTGGCGCTCGAAGCGGGAGCGGTCGCCGCCGGTCGTTCTGCAGCCTGCCTCTGCGGGGCGATGGACGTTTGTGGCTCGGACTCGGACGTCATCGCCCTGTTCCTGCTCGAGCCCGCCCGGTCAGACATCGCGGTCCCTCGGCTGTCGGGCTGGGAATTCACCTTCGACACCACGAGCCCTCCGAGCCCCGGCTCGTTGCGGTCGAGCATGGAACGGCTGGTCCTCGCGCTCTGCAGCAACGAGGGCGGACCGGTCAGCGCCTCGTCCGGGACCGGCGAGTCCGTCCGCCTCTCCGTCGTTCCGGCGGGGCGGAGTGCCTGGAGTGGGCAGCGCGCTGGTAGCGCGGAGCGCGCGTGATGGGCGGGGGACGGAAGGCCGTGGTGCTGGGGGGCGTGAGTGATCTACAGCGGGTCATCACCGAGCGCCTCGCCAGCGCCGGGCACAGGGTCACCCAGCTGGAGGCGGGCGCTGCCGCGGCCGAGCTCGACGCCGAGATCCTCGTCCACCTGGATGCGAGCCTCGCGCGCTCTCCGGGGCTCGTCGACCCGGATCAACCCTTGCTCGAGGCACGGGCGTCGTTCAGGGTGATCGAGCATGCCGCGCGGTCCATGGAGCTCGTGGGGTTCGGTCGAATCGTCCATCTCCGGGCGGCCCCGGACCCGGCCACGACCAAGTTCTCGTCAGCAGCCGCAGCGATGGCGACCTTCGAGCTGGCCGGGACGCTCGGGGTGCTCCAGGAGACGGCGCGGCGCCTGGCCCCCCTGGGTATCACCCTCAACGTGGTCACCCTCATGACATCGTCTGTCGTGCCCACCCAGCGGAAGGCGACGTCCTCCGAGGTTGCCGCCCTCGTGGAAATGCTGTGCGACGACCAGGCCGGCTTCATCACCGCCCAGTCCTTTTCAATGGTGATCGGGCTGGGTTAGATCGGCCCGTGCCCGCGCCCGCCCCCACCGACCCCTCGACCGAAGACGCGCTGCGGACGCTTCGGGAGGAGCTCAAGCAGCTCCTGGTGACCACCCTTCGACTGGAGAACGTCCGTCCCGAGGACATCGGTGACACCGAACCTCTGTTCTCTCCCGACGCTCGGCTGGGGCTCGATTCCCTGGCCGCGCTCGAGCTGCTCTCGGCAATCGAGTTCACCTACAAGGTTCGGTTCGGGGACGATGGCTCGGCACGTGAGCACTTCGAGTCCATCTCCACGCTCGCCACGTTCGTGGCGTCCGCTCGGACCTGAGCCGTGCGTGGGGTTGCGATCACCGGCGTTGGCATCGTCTCGGCGCTGGGTTCTGGTTTCGCCGCTCATCTGGCGGGACTGCGGGAAGGAAGGTCGGGCCTGAGGCCACTCACCCTGTTTCCTGCCGAGGATCTGGGTGGGCCCCCGGTCGGCGAGGTCGCCGCCGGGCTCGTCCCGAGGAGCCGCGGTCCTCGCTGCATCCGTCTGGCCCTGCTTGCGGCTCGTCAGGCGCTGGCCGGGCGCAGGCTCGAGGGCGAGGGTGTGCTCTCCGTCGGCACGACCACCGGAGGCATCTTCGAGTCGGAGGCCCATTACTTGAAGCACCGGGGAGGCGTGGGTGCGGAGGACAGGGATCTCCTTCTTCACCACCCGATCGGCGCAGTGACGGGGGTCTTGAGCCGGGCCCTGCGGCTTTCCCCTTCGCAGCACACGTTCTCCACCGCCTGTTCATCCAGCGCCAATGCCATCGGCTTCGGGGCGTCGATGGTGGAGCGGGAGGGCACGTGGGCCCTCGTGGGTGGGGTGGATTCGCTCTCTCGCATCACCTATTGCGGGTTCCACGCGCTCAAGCTGCTGGCGAGCGCGCCCTGCCGCCCGTTCGACCTGAACCGCCGCGGTGTGTCGCTGGGCGAGGGTGCCGCGTTCCTCTTGCTCGAACCGGAAGCAGAGGCTCGCCGACGGGGAACGCCCATCCTCGGCTTCGTGAGAGGATGGGGCAGCACCTCCGACGCTCACCATCCAACCGCCCCTCACCCCCGGGGTGAGGGTGCCGCGGCGGCCTCGCTTTCTGCTCTGGCCGACGCGGGACTGGACCCGGCGCAGGTGGATTACGTGAACGCCCATGGGACGGCGACGGCGGCCAACAATCTCGCGGAAGGACTGGCCCTGGAACGGGTGTTCGGAGCAAGGCCTCCGCTGACCAGCTCGACCAAGGGGCTGACCGGGCACACCCTCGGCGCTGCCGGTGCGATCGAGGCGGTGCTGAGCCTGGCGGCGCTCTCCGGCGGTTTCGTCCCGGCCACCACCGGACTGGAACAGCCCGACCCCGAGATTCACCTCCGGCACGTTCCACCGGGAGGGGTGAACCGACCTCTGTCGGTCGTGGTCTCCAACTCCTTCGGATTCGGGGGAAACAACGCGGTCCTCGTTCTTTCTCGGACGGCTGCATGAAGCCCACTGTCCACGGCCTGGGCACGGCGGACGCGCCCAGGACGGACATGGATCCACGGGTCAACCGACTTCCGCGTCTGGAGCGCATGGCGTTCGCCGCGGTGCGAGAGGCCCTCGGTGGGCGATCCCTTCCCGACTCACTCGCCCTCGTCTTCGGGACCGGATACGGAGGGTTGGCGGCCACGGAGGCCTTCCTCCAGAGCATCGCCTCCCGGGGGATGGCTCACGGGAGCGCGACCGCATTTCACCAGTCCGTCCATCACTCCCCGGCCGGACAGCTCTCTCTCCTGCTCGGGATCCGCGGTCCGGTCCTCACCGTCTCACAGCGGGAACTCTCCGGCGAAGCAGCGCTGCGGGTCGGACTCACCCTGCTGGACCGCTTTGAGTTCGTGCTGGTCGTCGCTGCCGACGAGAAGACCGCCGTGCTCGAGGCGGCATACCGCGCGTTCGGCGGGCTGTTCCGGGCCGGAGAAGGGGCGAGCGCCATCCTGCTCGGCCGCGGCGAAGGGCCACTCTGGATCGAGCGATGCGAGCTGTTCTCGCATCCCACCTCGGTACGTCGCTTTGCGTCGCCGATCCGCTTCGGACCTCGGCTCGCCGCGGCGCTCACCAGCTCGCGCAGCCGGGTGGTCTCGATCGCTGCTCCCACGGGCGATGTCGAGCGCAACGAACGGGCACTGGTCGGTCGCCAAGCTCAGATCCTTCAGGACCAGGTCGCTCCGGGCGAGGTGACCTTTCATCCCTCGGCTGGGCTGGTGCGCAGTGTCCTGGCGGCGCGTCATCTACTGACGAGCCCTGGCGCGTCGGCGTGCGTTCTGCACGGGCTCGCCCTCGGCGGTGCTCAGTCCATCACGGTCCTGCGGCGTGACTCCTGAGGCCTTCGTCGGCAGCGGCTTGCTTGGTCTGGGGGGACTGGCGGCGCTGACTGGCACGTGGGCCGTGTTTCACCCTCGATCGACCCTGTTCGGTCCGGTGTTGTGGCGAGGCCTTCGAGATCGGCCTTGGGCGGCCCTGACGTTCGATGATGGTCCGCATCCGGAGTACACGGAACGGATCGCCGAGATTCTGGCCAAGGAAGGGGTGCCGGCGACCTTCTTCTGTGTGGGAAGGTGCATCGAGCAGAATCCACGCATCGCCCGCGAGCTCCACCGGGCCGGCCATGCGCTGCAGAACCACACCTTCTCGCACGACACCGGGCGCCACCTCTTTCATGCCGACTTGCTCCGTGCCGACCTGCAGCGGTGTCAGGACACGCTCGTCGGGATCGGCTCGGCGCCCCCACGCTACTACAGGCCGGCGGTGGGTATCCGGAACCCAGTCGTTCACCGTGCGGCGCGCGAGGTTGGACTGGAGATCGTCACCTGGACCCATTCTGCCCGTGACGGCCTCCTTGCCCTGAACGGAAGAAGGGCCGAGCGGCTCGCTGCTCGGGCGGGACCGGGGAGCATCCTGGCCTTGCACGATGGGGCCCTCTCCGCTCGCTCGACGCTTCGGGAGCAAACGGTGCAGCACCTTCCCGAGCTGCTCCGCACATTGAAGCGACAGGGGCTTCAGCTGGTAACGCTCGACCAGCTGCTCACACCATCTTGACGAGTGCAGCGAGCGTCTTCTCGGGCTCCCGGACGAAAGGGTTGCCCTGGTCGGTCACGTATCCACCGAGCACCGCAGTGATGGCCTGTCTGATCTCGGCGTTCCTCTTCGGACCGAAGATGAGACGCGGCAGCTCTCCCGCATACCAACTCCGGACGAAGGCCTTGAAGACGCCAACGGCTCGACCGACCGGGCCATCGTACTCGCGATCCCAGTCGACCGACTCTCCGGAGAGCGAACGATCAATCAGCGACGCCGCAATGCTTGAGGACTCGAGCGCGAGCGTGACCCCGGAGGATAAGACCGGATCCAGAAACTCGGAGGCGTTTCCGGCCACTGCCCAGCGTGGCCCATGGAACCGCGTCACGGCTGCGGCCCAACCGGAGAGCTTGCCGGTCCTCAGCACCGGGGTCGCGCTCCGCAGCCTTCGGTGGACGTTCGGGTCCTCATGAAGCAAGGCAAAGAGGCGTTCGCGGTCGGATCCGCCAACGCTCTCGTAGTCACTCTGCGGCATGACCAGGCCCACCGAGGTGCGCCCGTTGGAGAACGGGATGATCCAGGCCCAGGACCCGCGGGGATGGATGCAGATCCAGATATCCCCCTCCAGGTCTCCAGTCGGGCGTGCGTCCCCCTCGACCCAGGTGAAAAGCGCCATTCTCGGGGGGACCTCGGAGGGCTTCTCCAGCGAGAGGAGACGGGGCAAGACGCGACCGTACCCGCTGCAGTCGAGCACGAAGGACGCCCGCAACTCGAGCCGGCGCTCGGCCTCCACGTCCAGGACGGTCAAGGAGACCGAGTCAGGACGAAGATCGACCGCTTCGACCCGATGATTGTAGCGAACCTCCACCCCCTGGCTCCGGGCCGCGGTGGAGAGGGTCTGATCGAAGTCGTCTCGCGGAACCTGGTAGGTCTGGGTCGCTTGCCCGGGGAAGACGTCGGCAAAGCAGAACCGCTCGTGGCGCTCGCCCGCGAGGAAGAGAGCTCCTCTCTTGGGCTGGTACCCTCGAGCGACCACCGCATCGAGCAGCCCCGCCGCGGCAAGGAGGTCGTTGCATCGAGGAAGGAGCGACTCGCCAATCTGAAAGCGAGGCAAGGTGCCCGCCTCCAGGGTGATGACACGCCGGCCCTTCCGCGCGAGCAGCGCGCCGGCAACACTCCCTGCCGGGCCCGCTCCGATGATGAGAACGTCGGCATCCATCGCTAGGCCGGTCGGGGCGCCCGACGCCATCGACGAATCACGAAGGTCGTCGCCAGTCCGGTCACGACGGCCAGGACAGCGCCGACGATTGCCCCACCGAGCACCAGCACGCCGAGGAGGTCGGCGACCTCTCTGAAGCTCCGGACCGCGCGCATCGCCTCCACGGACAGTGGAAGCCACCGGCCACGGAGCGACAGGGCGCCCACCTGGGCATCGGCGAAGAGCACGAACGCAGTGAGGGGCGGCACCGAGACCTGGAGCCCGAGCAGCACCGCCACGCGGTTGAGGCGGAGGATCCACGCGAGCCCGAGCCCGACCAGGGTCTGGACCCCCAAGAAAGGGCTGCAGCCAATCAAGACCCCGAGGCCCACCGCCACACCCAGCTGGACGGGGTCGGTGTGTTCGTGGATGAGGCGACGGGTCGAGGTTCGCAGCGCTCCGCCCAGTGCGCGAGCACGCTCCGTGACCTGCGACCACGGAGCACACCGAGAGGCGGTCGCGCCAGACCCGGCTGGTTGACGTCCGGGCATCGATTCGGCATCACCCAAGCGTGGCCCAGCCACCTGTCCCACTCCTGTGCGACGAAGCACGGGCTTGCGTCATCATCCCAGTCTACAACAACGTCTCCACCGTCGGAGACGTGGTGCGGGGCGTGCTCGGCCACTGCTCCGCGGTGCTGGTCTGCGACGACGGCTCGACGGACGGCTCGGGGGACGTTGCCGAGGCGGCGGGGGCGATGGTCCTCCGGCATCCGCGAAACGAAGGCAAGGGTGTCGCGCTGCGGACCCTGCTGGCCGAGGCGCACCGGCAAGGGTTCCGTCATGCGATCTCGATGGACGCCGATGGCCAGCACCTCCCCGGCGACCTTCCGGTGCTCGCCGCCGCGCTCATCGACGAACCCGGCTCGATGGTGCTGGGAGTGAGGGACCTCGTGGCTGCCGGAGCCCCGCCCTCGAGCGAATTCGGTCGGCGCTGTTCGAACTGGTGGATCTGGTTCGAAACGGGACTCCACCTGCCCGACACCCAGTCCGGATTCCGCGGATACCCGGTCCCGGAGGTGAGCGAGCTCGGGGCAGGACACCGCCGCTACGAATTCGAGACCGACGTGCTGCTCCGGGCGGCGTGGGCAGGCATCCCAATCCGCTCCCGGCCGATCACGGTTCTGTACTCGGCGAACCGGACTTCGCATTTCCGGCTGGTCCTCGACAACGTCCGGATCGTGGCCTTGAACACGGTTGCAGTCCTCCGGCATCCGCTGCCGCTCCCGCTCGGGAAGTCGTTGTTCCGCGTCCCACGCCGCCCCGGATGGTCTCTGTTCGAGATCCGAAGGTGGGCCTGGCTGGGCGGCTCCGGACCCCTCTGGCGTGGTCTGGCTGCGCTGGCGGGAATCCTGGGCGCCGGCTCATTCGCCGGGACTCACTCCGGGGCGCTCGCCTGGGCGACCTGCGCGGTGGCGGGGATCGGCGCCCTCCCCGCGCTGCTCGCGACCCATGGATACCGCTGGCTTCTGGGGAAGCAGGTCTCGCCGGTCTGGAGCACCGTCTTGGTGGTGGGGTGCTGTGTCGCCTTCGGAGTCGGAGAGCTGGCGCGGGCGCCGAGGCGGGCGAGGCCCACGGGCTGGACGGGAAGGAGCCGGGGCGGCGTCTTCGGACACTGGTTCTTCCTCACCCTCACCCGCGCGTTCGGCAGGTCGGTGGCCTACTGGGTCCTCTACCCGGTCACGCTCTACTTCCTCTTCGCCGCCCCCGCGGCGAGGACCGCCTCGCGCCAGTTCCTCGATCGGGCCGTGGGTCCGACCGGATGGTGGGGTTCGATGGCCCGCTCCTATCGCCACCTTCTGGCCTTCGCCCGGACGATGGTGGATCGGGCACTGCTGCGAACGCGTGGGAAGACCGCCTTCCGGTACGTCGAGCAAGGCCTGCACCACATTCACCAGGCGGCCTCGGAGGGAAGGGGTGCCGTCCTCCTGACGGCCCACGTGGGCAACTGGGAACTTGCCGCAGGGCTGTTGAGCGGCGACCTCGGGGAGAAGCTGGCGGTCGCCGCTTACCAGGGGGAGCGGGAGGCCATCGCTCAGTTCATGAGGCGTTCCGGCGGCCCCGACCTCAGGGTCATCGACGTCGGGCGCGACGTGCTCGCAACGCTGGAGATGATCCGGGAGCTCCGTGGAGGGACCTTACTCGCGGTGCATGGAGACCGCGCCATCGGCGAGCAAACGGTGTCCATTCCTTTTCTGGGCCGGGAAGCGCGCTTTCCCATCGGCCCCTTCCTGCTGGCCGCGGTCAGTGGTGCTCCGCTGATCGCCACCTTCTCGCTGCAGGTGGGACCAGCGGAGTACCGCTTCTTCGCCCAGGAGCCCCAGCATCTGAGCTTCAGCGCGGGCCAGGACCGAGCGACCCAGCTCGCGGCCTGGGTCCGGCAGTACGTGTCCTTGCTCGAGTCTCTGGTGAGGCAGTACCCCTACCAGTGGTTCAACTTCTACGATTTCTGGGACGCGTCGCCTCCGCCGCTGGTGTCGCAGACGCAGTTCGCCACCGGGGAAGCTGCCTAGCGAGGTGCTGGACCTCCTCGGCGAGCGAACGGTCCGGGTTCACCGGGGTCACCTGCTCACACAGGAAGTCCAGAAGGGCAGACCCCGCCGCGGAGCTGGGCGCCGGGCCTCCGAGCGAAGCGGCCTGCCGGAGCCCAAGCGCGAGCGAGGCCTGGACCAGCGCGAGCCTCTCGCTCTGCCGGAGCGCCTCCAGGGCTGCCTGGGTGCCAAACGGAACGATGTCCTGATTGTGTCCGTTGGTCGGCAGGCTCTGTGTGCTGGCCGGCGCGGCGTAGCGTCGCATCGAGGCGACGATGGAGGTCGCGGCCAGGTTCACCCCTGCGAGCCCCGACTGCGCCCCGGGCTGCGCAGAGAGCATCGGCGAACGCCCGCCGTTCCGGTTCGGGTCCATCAAGAGATCCAGCTGGCGTTCGGCGAGATTGGCCAGCTGGGTCAGGGCGAGATTCAGGGAATCGCTCGCAAACGCCACCTGCTGCCCGAAGAAGTTCCCGCCGTGAACCACCTGTCCCTTGTCGGGGAAGAACACCGGATTGTCGCTCACTCCATTGAGCTCCGCCGTCACCACGCGCTCGACGTGCCCCACGGTCTCCTCGACTGCTCCGACCAGCTGGGGCACACAGCGAAGGGTGTAAGCCTCTTGCAGTGGCCGGCCGGTCCCGGCGGTCGAGCCGCTCAGAAGTGCGGAGAGCGTTCTTGCCGTCGCGTGAGCGGACGCGTGGCCTGAGAGGCGCAGCAGCTCGGGCGAGGTGAACTCGCTGGATGCTCCCAGGAGCTCCACCAGGAGTCCGGTCAGCTCGAGCGCAAGCTCGACCGAGGCGCGCGCGGAGTTGACCGCGAGGCCGGCCGCTGCGGCGCTGAGCGAGGTCCCGTTGACCAGAGCGAGCGCATCCCGCCCGCGGAGACGCAAGGGACGGAGGCCGGCCCGGTGGAGGGCGGTGGGCGCCGGAAGTCGCTCCCCGTCGCAAAAGGCCTCGCCCTCACCGCAGAGCGCTCCGATGGCGTGCGCCAGCGGAGCGAGATCCCCGCTGGCTCCGACCGACCCCCACTCTGGAACCGCCGGAGCGAAGCTCGTGCCGAGTGAGGCCGCGAGGAGATCGAGCACCTCGGGGCTGATCCCGGAATGGCCCTTGGCCAGGGTCCAGAGCCGGGCGAGAAGCATTGCCCTGACCACGCGTGGAGCAAGAAGCTCTCCCTGTCCCGCGCGCAGATGGTTGAGCAGCCCGAGCCCGTGCGTCTCGAGGTCGGCGGCCGCTCCGTGGGTCACCAGGGGTCCGAAGCCCGTGGACATTCCATACACGGGCCGTCCGCTGACGATGAGTGCACGGACGAACTCGGCGCAGCGGATGACCGCGGACCGGGCAGCATCGGAGAGGGCGACGCCCAGCGGCCGTTCTGCCGCTTCGAGATCCACCGGAGCAAGGACGCGCTCGGCGTCCACGACCAGGTTGAGGGAGGGGCTCGGAGAGGTCACGAGGATTGGAAGAGTTCCTCGGCGCGCCGGCGTGACACCTTCCCAGAAGGAGTCGTGCACGCGACCCAGAAGCTCTCGGGCATGGTCCGCGGCGGTCGGTGAGGAACGGGCAGGTGGAAGTCGGGTGGAATGTCTCCGCGGACCAGGGGCTGGACCATCGATTGTCCTGTCCCGATGAGAAGGACTCGGTCACCGAAGGATAGCTCCAAAGGAACGGGGTTCACCATGCGCCCGTTGTCGAGCTTGAAGCGCTCGTCGGAGCGGCCCTGGAAGACGAAGCCGCCGTCATCCGTCGGGATCGCCAGGTCACCCGTCGCGAGCCAGCCCTGTGCATTCACCACCGGTCTCACGCTTCCCTCGGAGAGCTGGCCCAGGGCGGTGTTCTTCCCGCGGACCAGCAGCTCCGTTTCACCGTCATCGTCGGGCGCTCCGAGCATCACCTCGCACCCCAGTGGTCGACCGAGGAAGTCGTCGCACTCCCACTCTCCGGGCCTGCCGAGGGTCACTCCCGGTGAGCATTCGGTCTGGCCGTAGCCTACGCACAGCCTGGTGCGCTTCAGCCTCTCTCGCAGCAGCCCTCTGACGGGAGCGCCACCAACAATCCCTCCGTGAAGAGAGGTCAGAACTGGATCCGGAATGACAGACAGCGTCCGGGGGACGCCAAAGAGGACCTCCGGACGGTCGGCGGTCAGAATCTCATGGAACGATGCGGGGGGAACCGAGCGCAGACGGGCCCCGTTCAATACGCCCATCAGGAATTCGAGCGTGAACCCGAACGCGTGCGTCCAGGGGAGACAGCCCAGGATCCGGGTCCCCTTGGGATAGCCGAGCGCAGCGTGGTGGCTGTCCACGACGCTCAAGAGGCCGCGCTCGCCGAGCGCAATCGCTCGTGCACCTCCCGATGTTCCGCTGGTGAAGAGGACGAGGGTTGGCCACGGGCCACCTGGCTGGCGGTTCGGCCGTCGGCGAACGAGGGATCCGCCCGCCGAGAGGACCCCGGTCGCGTCCGCCGCCCTGACCCTGTCGTGGAGCGCGGATGGTGCGAGACACGGATTGATCGCAGCGAACGTGACCCCGAGTCGAACACAGGCGATGAAGGAGGCGGCGAACTCCGGGCCATTGGGGAGGGCCACGGCGAGGACTTCGCCTGGACCGAAATCGCCGGCACGGAGTCGGGAGACAAATTCTTCGGCCAGCGCGCGGGGATCTCCTGGCGCTCGACCAGCGGAGTCGAACACGTCCAGCCGCACGACGGCGTCCAACCTCGAGTTGAGCTGCGAAGCCAAGGGTGTGGAAGAGTCAGTCATTCGCTCGCGATGCTGTCTTTGATTCGACCGGGCTGAGAAGAGACAGCCTACTTCGGCTCGGCCGAGGACGCCGCCCGGCATCTTCTCCTGGGCCCGACCGGCAATCAGCTCGACCACGCCCTTGGCCTCTCGGGCAAGCGCGTGCGCAAGAACCGTCATATGATTGCTTCTCGAGGAAGCATTCATGATGAAGCTGCTCTGTGCCGTGCTGCTGATCACCGGAACCGATGTCTTCGCTGAGGATACGATGAAGAGTGCGGGCGCAGACATCGACAAGGCGGCTCATGCCACCAAAGGGGTCGTGAAGAAGGCGGCAAGGGACATCGCAGACGGAAGCAAGAAAGCGGCGAGCGAGACCGCAGACGGGAGCAAGAAGGTGGTGAGCGACGTCTCCACCGCCACCAAGAAGGCCGGCTCGGGCGGCGCGGACGCGAGCGAGAAGGCCGCGCATGCGACCACGAAGGCGGCCTCGAAGACCGAGGATGCTGCGAAGAAGGCGGCGAGCGACGTGTCGCCCGAGAAGTAACCTGCGGCTCCGATCCTGCCCGGCCCTGGGAGTTGCGCCCGACATCAGCGGTGACCTGCTCCTGCTTCTCGGCGGCTTCAGTCCGAGAACGCGGCGGGCGCCGCGGGCGCCCAGCACGAGAGTTCGGCCACGGCCTGGGCGAGGTCATCGATGTCGACGGGCTTCGTGAGGTAATTCTGGAACCCGGCGGCGAGTGCGTGTCGCCGGTCTCCGACCCTGGCCAGCGCCGTGAGGGCGACGGCAGGAACATCGCCTCCTCGCTCCGCGCCCAGGGCTCTCACCCGGCGAATCAGCGAGTACCCGTCCTCTCCGGGCATCGCGATGTCGCACACGAGGACCTCCGGACGAAACTCCTCGAGGGTCAGCAGGGCGTCGCTGGCGGAACCGGACGCTCGAACCTCCGCTCCCATCACGCTCAGCATCTCGACCACCGCCTCACGGCTTCCCGGATCGTCCTCGACCACCAGGACTCGCACGCCGCGCAACACGTCTCTCGACCTGGCCCTAGTGGACCCAGACTTCGACGCTGGGTTTCCGGAGGAGGTCGATGCGCCCTCGGCTGCGTCGGACGCGGCGTCCCTGATCGGAAGGAAGACCGAAAAGGTCGAACCTTTTCCCTTGCCCCCGCTCTCACCGCACACGGTCCCACCGTGCGCCTCGACGAGATCGCGGACGATGGCCAGTCCCAGACCGAGCCCGCCGTGCTTCCGGACGGTCGTTCCATCTTCCTGGGCGAATCGCCGGAAGACGTGCGGGAGGAACTCGGGCTCGATCCCGACCCCGGTGTCCCCGACCCGAAGGCGGGCGTGTCCGTCATGCCTGTCCAGGAGAACCGTCACCTTCTCGTTCTCGAAGCTGAACTTGACGGCATTGGCCAGCAGATTGGTCACCACCTGCTGGAGGCGCGTCTGGTCGCCCGAGACGGGCCCGACGGTCTCATCGAGCACGACGTGGAAGGTCACCGCCTTCGCCTCGGCGACTCCTGCGACCCCCTCCACCGCCGCCCGGACGACCGCGCAGAGGTCGACGGGCCCCTGGTCGAGCTTGAGCTTGCCACTCACGATGCGCGAGACGTCGAGGAGGTCGTCGACGAGCCTGACCTGCATCCTCGTGCCCCGCTCGATGGCGTCGGCCGCACGCTTGATCTTCACCGGGTCAAGGCTTCCCCGTCCCAGCAGCTGGGCATGCATCAACATCGAGGAAAGCGGCGTCCGGATCTCGTGCGACAGCGTCGCGAGGAACTCGTCCTTCGCCAGATTGGCTCGCTCGGCCTCGCCCCGTGCCCGCTCGGCCTCGTTGACGTGGTGCTTCAGCGCGTCGATGTCGATCAGCGACAGCGTGGCGCCGTCGATCTTGTTCTCGATCGTCTTGTAGGGCCGGATCTGCATGCGGTACCAGCGTCCGCTCCTGTCCTGCACCTCGGACTCGTGCATCTGGTTGGTCTCGATGACCTCGGAGATCTGCTCGTCCAGGTTGTCCAGCCGGAGATTCGACTTGATGTCCTCCAGCGGCCGCCCGAGATCCGTGGGGAGGACGTTCAGGATGGTCCGCGCCTTTGGCGTGAAGCGCCGGATCCGGCGTTCCCGGTCAAGGATCAGGATCGGCACGTCGACGGTGGCGAGGATGTTCATCAGATCGCTATTGATCTCCCGGACCTCCTGATTCCGGGTGTTGAGCTCATCGTTGACGGTCGTCAGCTCCTCGTTGGTCGACTGGAGCTCTTCCTTGGCCGTCTCCAGCTCCTCGTTCATGCTCTGGAGCTCTTCGTTGCCCGAGACCAGCTCCTCGTTGGCCGCGTTGAGATCGTCGTTGGTGCGTTCTCGCTCGTCGATGAGCGAGTGCAGGTACTGCTGGGTCGCCTCCAGCTCGCTTTCGAGCTTGAGGACCCGGTGTCGCCCCGCGCCGACCGTCGAGCGGCGGGACGTCCTCTGCAGCTTCGACGCGCTCGGCCGTCCGGCGATCTCCTCGAACAGAACGGCGAAGAGCTGCTCCTTGGCCTCGGGCGGTACCGCGAAGGGCACGACGACGACGTCACAGGTGCCGGGGGCCGCGCCGCGCTCGACTTCGACCTCGACTCCCTTGGTCCTGACCGGCTCCCGCCCCCGCTTCGCTTTCGCGATGGTCGTGCGCAGCGCGCTCAGCAACCCCCCCCGCGCCATCTTCAGGAGGTTGTGCTGAGGGTCGCCGGGCGGGTCCTGGAGATACCGCCCCGTGTTGCCGACGAACTGGAGGATCTGCATCCTCTCGTCGACGAGAACGCCAGGCGGCGCGTAGCGCGTCAGGAGCAGCCGATCGAGGTGCCTGGCCACGTCGACGGCGCGCACGGGAGGCGTTGTGCCGGGGGAGGCGTTCGTTCGGGAGGTGACCGGATGCACCTCGGTCCGGGGAGCGAAGTGGAGCGTGCTCACCGCCGTGGTCCGGACGAAGATCTTGTTGTTCTTGTCGATCGGGGAGAAGTGCTGTCTGAAGCCGGGGAGGCTCTCCGCGCGGCCGAGGAGAAGGAACCCACCCTGCCGCAAGGCGTAGTGCAAGGTCGGCAGGACCCGACGCTGGAGCGCTTGTCCGAAGTAGATGAGTACGTTCCGGCAGGACACGAGATCGAGCTTCGAGAACGGCGGGTCCCGGGCGAGATCGTGCCGGACGAAGACGCACAGCTCTCGGACGTTCTTGTTGATGCGATACCCCGACTCGACCTTGGTGAAGAAGCGCCGGCGCCGCTCCTCGCTGACGTCGCGCATGACCGCATCGGAGTAGGCGCCCTTGCGGGCGCTCTGGACGGCGCGCTCGCTGATGTCCGAGCCGAAGATCTGGATGGGATGGTGTCGGGCCGAGTCGTCCAGGAACTCGAGCAGAGCGATGGCGAGCGAGTAGAGCTCTTCCCCGGTCGAGCACCCGGCGACCCAGAGGCGGATGGGGTCTCCGGGCGCTTTGGTCTTCAGGATGTCCGGAAAGACCGCGGACTTCAGACTCTCGAAGACGTCTGGATCCCGAAAGAACGAGGTGACATGGATGAGAACCTCCTCGTATAGACGACCGGCTTCCTCGGGGTGGTCGCGGAGCAGCGCGAGGTAGTCGCGCAGATTCTCGATCCGCAGCAAGGCCATCCGGCGCGCGAGCCGCCGCTGGAGCGACGAAGCCTTGTACTCGCCGAAGTCGACGCCGAGCGCGCTCCGCACCAGGCCGAAGATCTCGTTGACGGCGTTGTCGTCGCTGGCAGATGGCCTTGAGGCCGCCCCCGAAAGGTACGGATGGCGGCTCAGGCGATGGAGCTCACGCGCGATCTCGGGGACTGGTGAGACGTAGTCGACGACGCCCGCTTCGATGGCGCTGCGCGGCATGCCATCGAACTTCGCCGACTTGGGATCCTGCGCGAAGGTGATCCCGTCTTCCCGCTTGATGGCCCTCAACCCTTCGGTGCCGTCCGAGCCCGTCCCGGAGAGTACGACACCAATCGCCTGCTTCCCCAGCTCCTCCGCGAGAGACGCGAGGAAGTAGTCCACGGGCAGGTGTAGTTTGCGCGCTTCGGTCTTCCGGGTCACGAGCCTCAGGACGCCGGACCGGATTGCGACGTCGGCGTCCGGAGGGATGACGTAGACGCGGTCGGGAACGACGCGCTCGCCGTCCTTGGCCTGCCCGACCACCATCTTCGTCGCCCTGGCCAGGGCATCGGCCAGGAAACTGGGATGTGTCGGGTCGAGATGCTGGATGACCACGAACGCCATTCCCGTGTCGGACGGCAGCTCCGCGAGGAGCTGCGTCAAGGCTTCGAGCCCCCCGGCAGAGGCGCCCACGCCGACGACGGGAAACGGCACGTTCGGACGGATGGAGGTCGACTTCCTCTGCGCCCGCGCTCGGGTCTTCGTCATCACACCCTCCGAGCCACGCCCCTGCGCCGGCCAGTCGAGCCGCCAAGGGGACGTCCACTGCGATGGGCTGTGTGTGACGACCAGAGTCCAGCGACCGAGACGGCCCCGAGGGGACGTTCCACACGCTTGTCGAGCTTTTATGGCCGTGGAGTCAATCGGAACGACCGGAATCGACGGAATTCCAGCGAGGACGAATTCTCTTCCCGAGGTGGCCCAGTGATGCGGGGTGGCGAACGTTCCAGGACGCTCGTCTCATTCTCTGGCTCCGAACGCAGCGTGAGCGTTGCGTCCGGCTCCGCGGCGAGTGGCCCTCCTCGCGAGCGTCACTCCAAGACTCGAGGCTCGTGAGAAGATGCAAGGTGGATCGCTGCTGAGCGAACCCGCGAGGTGGCGCCTCTCTCGATCCCGTTCGTCCTCACGGTGGCAGCGAACTCGGTCGGCGTTCAGCGCGGGCCGGGATGGCGTCAGCCTTCGCGGCCTTCTTGTCGGCCTGTCCTGCGCCTTGTACGTCTTTCTGGCGCGCGCCCCACGAACTAGACGCTGGGCGACTTTCCCGGGCGAAACTGGCCAGCTGCTTCGGGTGACATCGACGGGGAGGGCGAAGCGGATGGCGGGGGGTGGAGCACTTTGTCCACGCGGCGCGCGAGACCCTGCCGCCGCTCGGCCCCCGACGTTTTCGTGAAGAGCAGCGCGACCACGGCGCCCACCATGGCGCCGAACACCAGGCCACCGACCGCGGGGGCGACCCAGTCCGCAGTTCGCTTACGCTGAACCCCGAGGGCGCCAAGGATGGTGTCTGCGTCGAGGTTCTTGAGATCGTTCAGGTGAGACATGACCATCGCTCCTCTTGTTGGGCCGCGAGCCGGGAACTCCGTTCCACACGGACTCGACATCGGGCCTCCTCCCTACCGGCCTCGTCTGCTCCAGTAGTAGCCACCGCCCCCGCCGAACCCGGGGGTGGTGTTGTCTGTCGCTATTTCTTCGCGGATTCCTTGATGGCCTCCGTTGTGTCCTTCACCGCGTTCTTCACGTCCTCCGTCGTATCCTTCACCGCGTTCTTCACGTCCTTGACGGTACGTTCGACTTGGCCCTTGACCTGGTCCCTCTCGCCCTCTCGCTTGAGCCCCTTGTTGCCCGTCACGTCACCTACGACTTCCTTGATGATGCCTTTGGCCTTGTCAGTGAACTCGCCCATTTTCGTCTCCTACGCTGGTCCAGAGGCCCACGGTGATGCGAGCCGAGAGGCAGGCAGGCACGATGTGTGCCGTCCGTCACCCAAATTCGGGAAGGGGAGGCACACAGGCCGGAAGGCGGCCTCTGTAGGTCGTAGGAGAGTCGCGTTCGACGCATCACTTGCGGGCGCGGCGCATTGATTGCGCCGGGCGTCATTGTCTCCTCTCCTCGGCTCGACGCCGAGGAAGCCGTGGCGCTCGGTCACGGTTTCCACCTCGAGCAGCTCGCAGCGAGGCGACGGAGGAAGGCCACGGGCTCCTGGACGAGATGCGGCTCTCCCGACGGAGACGCTCGCGCGACTTCGTCGCCGAAGAGGGCCACTTGATGGGGCGGCTCGGCACGGTCGACGCTCACCTCGAGGGGCCGCCCGAAGGACGTCCGCTCGAGGTCGGTCGCCCTGGCCGCCCTCCCGGCGGACGTTCGACGTTCCGGCGTTCCCCCGTTCCGGCGCAAGCAGCAGCCGGTCCTCCGCCGCGGCCCGGGTCAGCGGCTCGAGTCCGGCTCACGTCCATGCCCTTGGAATCGCTCGCGTGGGGACGGAAGGCGCGCGTACGCCTCGCGCCATGCCTTGGCATGGCTACCCAGTCTCTTGCCAGAGCAACGTTACTCCGCTAGGGAGCCGGGCCTGACGAGAACTCCTCACCGCCGGAGGTTCATCGTGAGATTCTGGGCGCCCGTTCTTCTGCCGCTCGCAGCTCTCGGTTGCGCAGCCTCACTCAACGAAGGCGCGTCGTTTCCCCCCAAGTACTATGCCTCGGGCCCCCTGCCGCGGACCGTCCCAGCTTGCGCTGGACCGATCGCGGTGACGGTGGCGGACGGTCGGGACAACCCCAGTGAGGCGGGTCGACGCTTCGAGGAACAGAAGCCGGCCACCGACTACCCCATCAAGATGACGGGGGACAACGCAGCCTTCGTGCAGAGCGCCCTCGAGGGCATTCTCAAGCGGGCCGGCAATCCCGGGCCCGGACCCACCGCGACCAAGCTCGCAGTCACGCTGGACGATCTGTATCTCGAAGAGAAGACCTACGTGAACGCCGAGTTCTCGGGCGGCGTGACACTCGAGGTCGTCGTCAGCGGGGCGAACTCTTCGACTCCCTGCTGGAAGGGCGAGATCACGGGCCAGGGGAACAACTACGGCAAGGTGGGGAGCACGGAAAGCTATCAGCAGACGGTGAACCGGGCTCTCGAGAACGCCGTCTTCAATATGTTCCGCCAGAAGAAGTTCCGGGAAGCGCTCTGCGGGAAGTGCGCCTCCTCCTGAACCTCAGTGGTGAACCTGGAGGTCCGCGTCCTCCGCCTCAGGAATGCGTGGGCCGGGTGAGGTCAGGGAGCGTCGGGGTGTGCCCGGGCCGTCCTGATCCAAGCGTTGGCGGTTATGCGGCAGCACGCATGAAGCACTTGCCGACGAACGAATCGCTCGGCGTTGCGATCATCATGAACGCGCGCGGCGTTATGGAGATGGTGGTGGTGAGCATCGCTTATCGAGAGGGTCTAGTTGATCAGGAACTGTTTTCCGCGTTGCTGGTGGTTGGCATCGTCACGACGGTGGTGACGCCGTCGATGCTCAAGCGTTGGCTTGCCAGGCCGTTCAACGCCAGAATTCGCGAGGCCGGCGAGTAGATGTCTCCGCTCGAGCCCACTCCTCTTACTTCGCGGGGTCTCGGGGCGCAGCGAGTGGAGTGAGCGCTCTCAACGAGGGCCGGAGCAGGGGTCCGGTGGGGCTGGAGCGTCGCAGGACGTCAGGGACGCGCGATGTCCCCGCCGGCGGAGGCGTACACTTCTGCCGATGCGCGGATTCACCCACCGAGGGAAGAGGTCGTCACGCCCTCGTGGCCCGGCGCTCCTTCGGGCGTCGTTCCTGGTGCCGGCCTCGCTGGCGTTGCTGGTCGTCGTCGTGGCGGTGTCGCTTCACCCGCTCGCTCGGAGCAGGACCCGCGCGGCGCTCGACCGCCTCGAGGGCGCGCATGGGGAGTTCCTCGACGCCCGACTGTCGCTCTTCCCGCTCCGCTACACGGTGACCCACCTCAAGATCCGAAATCTAGAGACTCGAGTGCAGGAACCGTTCTTCTATGCCGAGAGCGTGGCGGTGGATCTCCGCTGGGCGAGCCTCTTCCGGGGCCGCCTCATCGGCAGCATCGACGCCCGCGGGGTGAAGATGGTCATCGAGCAACCGAAGCCAGGTGCGAAGCTCCGACTGCCCTCTCCGTCGGACCTCGTGCCCGTGGCCGCGGTCGTCGAGCGGCTCCAGCTGACGAAGGGGGAGGTGCTCTACGCCTGGGTGCGGGAGGAAAACCAGCCCACCCTCTGGTTTCACGAGATCGAAGCGACGCTCGAGAACCTCGGGTCGCGGCCCGGGCTCACCGAGGGGCCGCTGGTGCTCGCCGCGCGGGGCCAGTTCGCCAGACAGGGGACGATGCGGGTCACCGTCACCGCCCAGCCGTACGCCACGCCGCTCGTCTTCGCCGGGGAAGCCGTCGCTGAGAACCTGGACCTCTCCCAGATGAACCCCTACATCGCGGCGACGAAGGGGGTAGAACTCACGCCGGGGGCGTTCTCGATGCGGATGAGCTTTGCCTCCAGGAACGGTCGGCTGACCGGAACCATCGATCCCCACCTCACCGGAACGAAGATCCAGTCCGCCGACGAGGATCTCGGCAGCAAGCTGAAGGTACTCCTGGGCAAGATCAGCCTGAGCGTCTCCGGCCCGACGGAGGGGACAAGCTCCTCGGGCCGCATTGCGGTGAGCGACGACTTCCGTGACCCTTCGCTGCAGCTCGCGCCGGTGCTGGAGAAGACCATCGAGAACGGGTTCCTCCTCGGGATGCAGGAATGTCTCAAGCGGGCTTACTCCGGGCCGCCGGGGAAGCAGCCCGATCAGGCCAAGCCGGAGGCGACCCCGCTCAAGACCCAGCAGAAGTGAGGGGACGAGCCGGGCTCTCGACTTGGGTTGTCTAGGCACGACGGTCCTGCGCTCCGCGCGGGCGGTGGGCTTCGCATGAGCCCATCTAGTGGGTCGCATGCTGGCGGACGTATGTCAGCGTGAACTCCACGGGTCCGGGCAGTTTCGGGCTCTTCATGACGCGCGTCACGATCAGCGTCTTGCCGTCGGGCTGCAGCTTGAACTGCGTTGAACCGCTCCCATCGTCCGTCCGGCCCTGTTGCAGAAGCGCGCCTCCGACGAAGTGCTGGCTGTTCTGGCTCTCGTCTCCATACTTGTTCGTGTGCTTCACTTCCGTGCCACTGGTCGGCGAAAACTCTGGTGGATAGCCGGGCGTATCGACGCTCACATCTCCCTTGCCGTCGAAGCTGATGGTGTAGGTCGGACGGATTTCCGACCGCTTCATCAGTGCACTACGAGCGAACCCCGTGGCGATGCCCATCCCGTCCGTGGCTCTATCGACCGCCGCTTGAACGGCTGCGCGTTCTGCATCGGTTCCAGCGTACACGTACGTTCCGGCATAGCGCTTCTCGAGACTGTGCGAGGGTGGCCGCGACGTTCCCTTCGCGGGGACGCTCGTCTCCACTGGAGTGGAGTGGGCGCACCCCAACGCGGCGATGGAGAATGCCGTCCAAGCCCAATGTTTCAGCGTCTTCGTTGGAGAATACCCAACCGTATCGGCGCGGCGGTCATCGCAGTGCAATCCATGCGGTTCGAACCACGGGAAGCATTTCTCGGACCGCGGCCTCGATCCGAATTGAGCCAGGCCTTCTTCGCTCGGCCCGGGGGGAGGAGCGCAGATTCTGCGCCCAGAGTCAGTTCCCCAGCTGGGCGTCGAGCGTCTCGCCAGGCATCTCGCCCGAGCCGAGCCGGAGGTCCCCCGCGCCTGCAGGGGGTATCCTGCCGGCAATGCGCCGTGCGGACCACGTCCTGCTGGTGCCCGGCTTCTTCGGGTTCGGGAGCTTCGGCCAGCCGGGCGGGCCGCGCATCGTCTACTTCGACCGCGTGATGAAGGCGCTCGTGTCCGCCCGGCGCGAGTTGCGCGGGCGGATCCACGTCCACGAGCCGCCGCCGATAGGGTCGCTCGAGGTGCGCGTCCGGAGCCTGCAGGACGCCCTGCTGCAGCTCCTCGGCGGCGCCCTCTTGCGCGGCGAGTCCCGCCGCGGCCACCCGCGCATCCACATCATCGGTCACTCCACGGGCGGGCTCGACGCGCGCCTGCTCCTGAACCTGCGCTACCACTTCAAGGGCGAGGACCCCGCGCTGCGCGAGCGGCTCGCCGAGCGCGTCGGCACGGTGGTGACCCTCTCGGCCCCCCATCACGGCACGCCCATCGCGGGCAGCTTGGTGCACGGGCTCTCCCACCTCGTGCTCGAAGGGATGTCGCTCGCGACCATCCTGGCCGCCGCGGGGCAGCTCCGGAGACGGTTGGGGCTCCCGGGCTTGAGCTTCCTCGTGACCCTCATCGAGGCAGTCGCGCCCAGGCGCAACGTGAACCTTCCCGCCATGGCGCTGCTCGCTGGCATGGACGAGGAGACGGCGCGCCAGATCTCCCGCTTCCGCGGGATGGTCATGTCCGACACGCGGCTCCTGCACGACCTCGCACCGGAGCGAATGGCGCAGCTGAACGCGCGCATCGGCGAAGGTGACCTGGAGCGGCTCGTCCAGATCGTGACCGTCGCGCCGCGTCCGACGCTCTGGGGCGGCCTCCACGGGCTGGACCGCCGGGCGGCGTACGCGCTCTGCTACGCCGCCACCGCCAGCGAGGCGTTCCGGCCGGACCGCTTCCCCGACGGACCCTGGATCGCAGCGCGCCCGCCCGGCACCGAGCGCGCAGCGGTGGAAGACGCTCCCCGGGCCAACGACGGGATCGTACCGGCGTCGTCGCAGACGCTCACCAGCAGCGCCGAGCGGCTCGTCCTCGCCGACCACCTCGACGTGATCGGGCATTTCGAGTGGCGCTGGAACACGACCATCTTCAAGTCGGGCGCGGGGTTCGCCCGGCGCGAGTTCATGGCGCTCTGGCGGTTCGTCGCCGAGGCGCTTTGAATAGGAACCCGGGTCGGAGGGAGCGCACGCCGCCCGGCGAGTCGAGTTTCATTGCGGCAAGGGCCCGTCCCTGGTCTGAATGTCCCCCGGGACCGTCACTGAGGAGCGAGGGGCGATGGCTCGGGTCTGGAGGCGGGGCGTGGTCCTCCTGGGCTGCATGGCCGGACTCCAGTCCGCGCGGGCGCAGCAATTCGTGCTTCCGCAGACGCTGGCTGTGAGCAACCGCGACCGGATCTTCCCCGGCCTCTACGAGTTCAGCGAAGCGGGCGCGGTGGTAGCCCGGGTTCGGGATGCTTCCGCCACCTGGTACAACCCTGCCGGCCTCGCGCTGTCCGAGCGGACCACGTTCAACGTCAGCTCTGCCGCGTACCAGCTCACCAAGCTGGGGAGCGACAACGCGCCCGCCGAGTTCACGCGGACGGCCAGCTTCCAGCCCATCCCCAGCGCTCTGGGCGTTGCCTTCGGAAGGGAGGTCCTCGAGTGGCACGGGATGCGCCTGGGACTGGGGATCTACAACCAGGCCAACTGGGACGCCGCGGTGCGTATCGAGAGCAACCCCAGCCCGGACACCCGCGTGAGCTACGTGATGAAGTCCTTGTTTCGCTCGACCGTCTTCACTGCCGGAGGCGGGTGGGCGCTCGATCCCCGCTACCGCTTCGGCGCCGCGCTGCTCTTCGACTACACCGAGACCGGTGACATCGGGCAGACCTCGGGGGACACCCAGGACGGAACCGCGCTGCAGACGGTGATCCAGTCGCTGGATTTCAGCGGGAACACACTCCACCTCATGGCCACGCTCGGTGCCCAGGCCGAGCCCTTGCCCTGGCTGTCGCTGGGACTGGTGCTCCAGACCCCGGGAATTGCCCTGCTCCGCGGAGGCTCGGTTCGCTACGAGGCCCAGACCTCCACGCTCCAGACCCACCAGCTGGCCCTGCTCGACGACAGCAACTCCGAGTTCGACCTCCGCAAGACCTTCAAGGCCACCCTGGGCATCGGAGTGCGGTTCTGGAAGATCGAGCTGGAGGGAGACATCCGCTGGTACCCGGCCAGCGCGACGTACACCCTGCTCGCCACCTCGGTGCCGATCCAAATCAGCACCCAGCTGCCCGGGCAAGCGCCGGTGGTGACCGAGCAGCAGTTCGCGTCGATTTCCTTTGCCACCCGCAAGGTGTGGAGCGGCAGCGTCGGGCTCCGGCTCCGGCTCAGCGACCTGGTCACGTTCCACGGCGGGTTCTACGTCGACCCCTCTCCGGTGAGCACCGCAGTCAACGGTCTCTTCCAGAAGGCGGATTTCGCAGGGTTCCGGGGCGGAGTCTCCTTCACCGCCCGGCAAGGGGTCTCCGGGTCGATCAGCTTGGGCTACGAGCGGGGAACGGCCGATACCACCGTCGGCGTGGGGGGGCTGGCGGTGACTCCGCTGCCCGTGGAGGTTTCGTTCACCACCTTCAACCTGAGCTTTGCGATCGGCTACAAGTTCTGAGGGCGTGCGCCGCCTGCCCCCGCAGCGTGGGCAGGCGAGGACGTCGGTGCGGAACGTCCGCCCGAGGAGCTCGGCCCGGGGGACGGGGCGCCGAGGTCGGCGGGGACGATGCCCGACCTGTCCTTCGCACCGGTGTCGCGCATGATGTTGCTGCCATTCGTTGAAGCAACCCTCGGCTGAGTTGCGCGGGTGGCGACTACGAACGCTCCTCCCGGTGTGGGGGTCCGGCGAGCGGGCGCTTTCCGCCGACCACACCGTAAGCCTTGAGCTTCCGGTACAAGGTGGCCGACCCAATGTGGAGCTGGCTGGCGGTGTGGGTCTGGTTCCCGCCGTTCAGCTTCAGCGCGGCGAGGATGTACTCCTTCTCGACGTCCGCCAGGGCCCGCACCGCTCCCTCGCTGACCGTGGGTCTGGGGATGGCCCGTCGGACCTCCTCCGGCAGGTCCTCCGCCTCCACCCTGCTCCCCGGCGCCAGCGCCACGGCTCGCTCCATGGCGTTCTCCAGCTCGCGAACGTTTCCCGGCCAGTCGTACCGGAGGAGCTGGTCGGCTGCGCCCATCGCCAGTCCGGAGACCTTCCGCTTCATCCTCAGTGCGGCGTCCGCCAGCAGGACCCGGGCCAGGGGCAGGACATCATCCCGGCGCTCACGGAGCGGTGGCACGTGGAGCTCGACGACCTTCAGCCGGTAGTAGAGGTCCTGCCGAAAGTTGCCTCCGGCGACCCCGCTGGCCAGGTCGCGGTTGGTGGCCGCCAGGACCCGCACGTCGACCCGTCGGTTCTTGTTCTCCCCGACTCGACGGATCTCCCTCTCCTGAAGGACGCGCAGGAGCTTGACCTGCATCCCCGGCGAGACCTCCCCCACCTCGTCCAGGAGCAGGGTGCCGCTGCTGGCCGCCTCGAAGAGACCTGGACGGTCGGCCGTCGCTCCGGTGAAGGCGCCGCGGGCGTGACCGAAGAGCTCTGATTCGAGGAGCGTCTCGGCGATTGCCCCGCAGTTGACCGCGATGAACGGACCGAGCGCTCGGGTGGACTCGTCGTGGACCAGCTGGGCGATCCGCTCCTTCCCCGACCCGCTCTCGCCGGTGATCAGCACCGTGGAGTCGACCCTGGCAACCCTGCGCGCCAGGTCCACCACCTGTTGCATCATCCGGCTCCGGGCGACGATGCCCAGCGGCTCGACGTCGTCGCGGGCCACCCGGACCAGCGCCCGTCGGCGCTCGCGGAGCTTCCGCTCAGCCGCCTTGAGTGTTTCGGTGACGCGATGGAGCGAGACGTCGAGGCACTCCTTCAGCCGCTTGGGCTCGAAGAAGTGCAGCTCGTCGGCTCGCGCCTCGCCCCACTCCTCCCGGGTCCGGCCGAAGAGGTGACAGGCAGCGTCGCCCTTTCCCACGCAACGATTCTCGAGCACCGAGATCACCCTTCCGCTGCTCCGGCTGAGGTATCCGCTGGTCAGCCCACCGATGGTCCAGCACACCGGAACGTCCAATCGACCGAAGTGTAGGAGGTGCTGCTCGGCCTCGTAGGAGGCGTCGAGCATCACTCCGTCGTCGGAGAGGGGTCCGGTACTTCCTGGTCCCAGCCGAAAGAGTCCTTCCAGGGAGGCGATGTGTGTGCCGGCGCGGAGCCAATCCTCTTCGGACTCCCATTTGAACTCTGAATGCATGGCTTCGGCCATCCGCCAGCCGTGGGCGAAGCCGAACTGGGTGAGCACGGTGCGCGCGGCGGTCAGGCCGAAGTTCTCGACCAGGTACTTGCGGAGGAGTCCCATTGCCACCGCGTCGAGGAGCAGCGCCCGCTGACCGGCGAAGCGGATAACTCCTCCTTCCGGATCCAGCTCGAGCAACTCCCTGTGGTGGAGCTCGTCGGCACGCATCAGTCGCCCCTCTCCATCGAAATGAGCGACCGGTACGTCAGAACGATGGGGAAGGCCAGGACGCTCCGCACCTCCAGCTTCAAGTGTGCGCCGTTGCTCATCGGCGTCGCCTGGCCCGGAAGGTGCTCTCCAGTGTGGTGCACCACCCTCGGGGCCTCAGGGCGCTGGAGATGGCCGCGCATCCTGCGCGTCCTTCGGTGCGCGAAAGGCAACCGTGCTCTGGACAATTGCAGGCGTCCTCGCTGCCTTGTGGCTCCTGGGGATAGTCACCTCGTACACGATGGGGGGACTAATCTACCTCCTCCTGGTCATGGCGGCGGTGGTCGTCCTCCTCCGGTTCATGTCCCGGCGCGGCCCTTTCCTGGCCTCCCCTTCCCTCACCCGAGGTACTACCAGCCAGACGACATTCCTACTGTCTCTGGCCGCGCTCGTCCTCGGAGCGGGTGCCTCGTCACCAATCAACAGCGAGAAGCTGGCCAGCTCCGAATTGAGCGTGCGCGGGGCGGAGGAGGTCGGCGCCTCGGGCGTTCCTGCGGCCAAGCTCCACCTGCAGCTGGCCCGTGACGAGAGCACCGAAGCAAAGAAGCTCGCTGCTGGCGGGGACCCACGGTCCGAGGCGCTCTTCGCCCGGTCCGAAGCCGACGCCGAGCTGGCGCTCGGGCTCGCCCGGGAGGCCACCATGCACAACGAGGCGCTGAAGGCCACAGAGGACCTGAACGCCGTCAAGTCAAAGGGAGCTCCGTGAGAGCGATGAAGGACCTGGCCACGGTCGCGACGGTCAAGGAGGGGACCCGCGGAGTGGTCGTCTCCCTCTCTGGGAGCGGCCTCTTCGCCTCGGGGCAGTACGCACTCCTGAACACCGCCATGGCCAGGCTCGATCAGGTGGCCAGCGCGCTGATTGCACAGGACGCCGACAAGCGATCGGTGGTCGAAGGGCACACCGACAGCCGGGGTTCGGATGCCATCAACCAGCCGCTGTCGGTCAACCGGGCGAACGCGGTGCGCGACTACCTGGTCGCCCGCGGAGTGGACCCGGCGAAGATCAGCGCCATCGGTCTGGGTTCGAGCCGGCCGATCGTGGACAACAACACCTCCGAGAACCGCTCGAACAACCGGCGGGTGGAGATTGTCATCAGCAACGGGACGGTCACGCAGAAAGCGCTCGCCGCCGGGGTGCCGGTGTGCGTCGTTCCCTTCGGACGCGACCAGCCGGAGGTCGCGCGGAGAGTGGAGCTCGCGGGCGCCGGCACACGGTTGCCGGCGTCGCGGCTCGGTCCCGAACGATTGCTGGGGGCCATCCGGAGGGCGATCGGGTGCAAGGCCGGCGTGATGCGTATCGCGGCCGCATTCTCCGCAGCGGGACCATCGGCCGCCGCCGATGCGCTCGAGGAGCTGCTCCCTGCCGCGCAGCGCGGAAGGAGGCCGGCTGCATGAGAGCATCGATGGTCCGAGAGCCTGATGCCTGGCCGTACAGAGCCTGATGCCTGGCCGTACAAGGAATGATCCAGCGAGGACATCTGGTGGAGGTACGGCGATCCGCCCAGCGTTGGACTGACGAGCGGACTTCTCGCAGCGGTGCTACACCCTCGACGTCCCGCTGCTCAGAGTGGCTGAGCCGTTCTCGTGCTCCACGACTTCATCGAGCTGAACCGCGACGAGCTGGTCGCGCGCACGAGCGAGAAGGCCGCCTCGCGGCCATTCGAGTCGAGGGAGCTCCGGGAGATCGAATACGGGGTCCCCCTCTTCCTCAGTCAGCTGGCGGAGACGCTCCGGCGCGAGAAGACGGGCTCCCCCTTCCCACCCAACGAGATCGGGTCAGCCGCAGCGAAGCATGGGCAGGAGCTGCTGGGAATGGGGTTCACCGTGGCGCAGGTTGTCCACGACTACGGGGACATCTGCCAAGCGATCACCGAGCTGGCGATCGAGCGCAACGCGCTCATCAGTGCCGAGGACTTTCACACCCTGAATCGCTGCCTGGACACGGCCATCGCCGAGGCCGTCACCGAACACGCTCGCCTCCAGCAGGAAGCGAGCGGGCGTGAGGAGGTGCTCCGTCTGGGCCGACTCGCTCATGAGCTTCGGAACCAGATCCACGTCGCGCACCTCTCGCTCGAAGCCTTGCAGAGTGGCGCAGTCGGCATCGGCGGGAGCACGGGTGCGGTGCTGGCCCGCAGCGTCGTGGCGCTGAGGGACCTCATCGACAGCGCGCTGGCGGAGGTTCGGCTCGAGGCCGGCGTTCACCACCGTGATCGGGTGTCCCTGCGAGGGTTCGTGGGCGAGATCGCCGTGGCCGCGCAGCTGCACGCCGATTCCCGGAAGGTCGAGCTGGTGGTGGACAGCGTCGATCCGGCGCTGGTCATCAATGTGGATCCGCAGCTCCTCACGTCCGCACTGATGAACCTGCTGCACAACGCCTTCAAGTACACCCAGCTCGCCGGGCGCGTGGTGCTCAGGACCCGGAGTGAGCCGGGCCACATCCTGATCGAGGTCGAGGACCAGTGCGGCGGTATGCCGGAGACCGACGACCAGTTTCGCGCCTACGGAGACCGGCGAGCCCGCGATCGCTCAGGGCTGGGGCTCGGGCTCTCGATCAGTCGGAGGGCGGTGGTCGCGAACGGGGGCGAGATTCGCTCGCTCAGCTTGCCCGGGAAGGGCTGTATCTTCACCATCGACCTGCCCGTCGGGACCGTGCTCGAGTCAGCCGCCCCCTAGAGTCGGTGGGACGAGCTCGTGCGGCTTGCACAGCCGCCGCCTGATCGCGCCAATCTGGGTCGACGGTGTTCCGCTCGTCCTCGATTCAGGAATCTCCTTTCCCAATATCTCGTATTCGTTGGTTGCTTGACTCTCCTCGTCAAAGGGTTGCCCTGTGGTCCTGCAATCAACCCCAAGAAAGTGAATCCATGAATCGAAACAGTCTGCCGCTTGCTCTGTGCCTGTGGGGCGCAGTCGCGCTGGCGAGCCCGCCAACTCCTGAGGAGGTCGCCAGGCGGCTCGTCCGGAGCACGGCCATCGCCCAAGGCGATCTGGTGCGGGTCTCGGGAAGTACGAAGGATCTGCCGCTTCTCACGGCGATCGCCGTCGAGGTGGAGAAGGCCGGCGCCACGAGCTTCTTCGCGCTCAGCAGCGACGAGTCGGTTCGCCGCATCTGTCACGAGGTTCCCGCCGAGCGCGACGCGGGGAACGCGTCCGCCACCCTGAAGCTCATCGCCGCGATGACCGCGGACATCTCCGTCTCACCTGGTAGCGATCCCCGGCTGTGCAGCGACGTCGATCCCGCGCGGCTCGCAGCGCGCGGCAAGGCCTTCCAGGAAGCGAACGCCGCCTACACCAAGGGCGGCATCAAGGCCATCAACCTCGGGAACCGGATGGAGCCTGCCGACTGGCGAGCGAAGCGCTTTGGCATCACGCCGGCACAGCTCTCCTCTCTCTACTGGAACGGGATCAACGTCGAACCGGCCAAGCTGAAGGAGGCCGCAGATCCGATCATCCGCGGGCTCGCCGGGAAACGCCTCACGGTCACCGCTGCCAACGGCACGAGGGTGTCGATGTCCATCGAGGGCCGGCCGGTGGTCTTCAGCGACGGGCAGGTGAATCCGGAGATGGCAAGGAAGGGGCAGACCCTCATCGCCTGGCTGCCCGCGGGTGACGTCTACCTGGTGGCGGTCCCCGGCACTGCGGAGGGAACGGTGGTGGTGGACCGCTTCTGGTACCACGAGAAGCCCATCGACGGGCTGACGCTGACGATCAAGGGCGGGAAGGTGGTCGAGATGCAGGCCAAGAGTGGCCCCGTGGAGCAGTTCAAGCGCGCCTACGAGGGCTCGGGTGGCGCGAAGGATGCAGTCGGGGTGGTGAACATCGGGACCAATCCCAACCTCCGGGCACCGGCCGGGAGCAGGCTCAACGCCACGCCAGTCTGGGGGATGGTGAGCATCATGACCGGCGACACCAGCTGGGCCGGCGGTTCCGACGTGAGCTCGTGGAACTTCATCGGCTTCGTCCCCGCGGCGACGGTGACCATCGACGGGAAGACCGTGGTCGACAAGGGACAGCTCATGGCCCCTGCCGCCTGAGCCGACACCCGCTCGTCGCGCCGGCCTCGGGGCCGCTTCCCACCCCGATGGCCGATGCGGCGACGAGACCTCGTTTCCGGGTGACCCCCGCAGATGCAGGATGCCACTGCGCGTACCGGAGACAGTCGTGAGAGCGTGCCGGCCTAGTGCCGGACCAGGTGGTCCAGCCTGTCCTTGTGGACCCTGATGGTCCGAGGACTGCTCTGGGCGTCGAGAAGAACGCTCTCGCTCTCCACCGCAGAGACCTGCCAGAGCGACCCCACCGACACCCTCGTCGATTCGGTCGGCGCACCCTCTGGGTGCGCGCTGAAGGCCTGAACGCACTTGAGCCAGGACCCGGCGTGCAGATCTGACAGGGCGAGCTTCATCGGGGCATCCTATTCCAGCGAGGCGATCCAGCTGTCCAGGATGTCGCGGAGCACCTCCGAAGCATCCTGGCGACCACTGCCGCGTTGGGCAGCCAACTCCATCGCCGCCCGGTGAAGCGCCGCCCAGTGCCGGCGTCTGATGCGAACCGTCGTCGTCACGATGGCCTCAGTGGGGTCCGCCCCCTGCTCGGCCAATGGCTTCGCTCGTCCGACCATTCCCTAACCTCCCGGAAACACTGTAGCATACCGACAGGCACGTACGAATACCACGACCTACGTTGTCAGGTATCCACGAACGTACGTATGCTGACGAGGAATCGAGGGAGTCGTATGCAAAGCATCGAGGCGGTGAGGAGCGACTGGCGCGGCGAAGGACGGGCAGCCCTCGAGCAGTCGCACTGGGAGCTCCAGAGCTGGGAGCGCGCCTATCCGACCCTGCCTGTGCCGTCGGAGGTGAACGGCGCAACCGACGCCCAGCGTGCCGATGCGTATCGAGCGGCCACCCGCGCCTGCCTGCGTTTCATCTTCGAAGGCATGGCCCTCGGGAGGCCGGGCGCTCGGAGATGGCCCGAACGCGTCTGGGCCGTGATCCAGCAGTACGGTGTCGGGCGGGCCCGAGATCTCGAGGGGTCACCCATCGAGTCGAGCGAATACGAGACGGCCCTCTACGACATCGTGGACTGGTATCGGGACCTGGCCGCACGAACTCTTTCGAGGAGCGAGCGGCTTGGGCGGGCCAGCGCAACATAGGCGCAACGTGGCGCTGTCCAAGAAGCCTACGTGAGTTCTGATGCTTGACGGCCAAGCCTGCGGAACGCTTGGACTCGAGTTGCACATGGTTGCGAACACTGGCGCAACATGATGCGAAGCGTCCTACGACGCGACCTACAAGGTGGAGTCGGTCAACGCGCTCCTGGCGAAGCTGCAGGATGCCCGCGAGACTCTAGAGATGATCGCCCAATGCGCCACGTCGCGCGAGCAAGAGCAAGAGTGGGCACGGAAGGCAATTGAGATCCTCTCCAGAAGGAGTCGGTGATGAAGGACCATCATCGCGATCCTGCCGGTGCGGTCCGGCAGTAGCCCCAGTCCTGCGCGGAAACGGAACGCCCTCGACGAGACGCTCGAACGATCGGCCCGGGACGCCATCCCAGGGGAGAGCCAGGAGCGGCTTCGCGGATATGCCTCGGGGTCGGCGACCTTGGGCCGCGCGACCGTGGGGCTGCTTGAGCTGATCACCTACCAGGGTGCGCTGGGCTGCAAGCGGGTACTCGAGAATGACGAGAGCCGATGGACTGACCTCGATCTGACGTGCTCGTACGGGTTCTGGGAAGTTCACGCACTGGCGGCCGCCTACGATGTCGACCCGTCACCGACGAAGCACGCCCGCACGAATCTGGACAATGCAGCGCGAGTCTGGCCCTCCGGGCAAGTTGGTTGCAGAGAGCAGAGTGGGGGCGTACGGAGAACGGCGTAGTCCGATTGCCCTCACCGGCTTCAGCCGAGCGACCTCTCGCTGCTCCTCCTGATCGTCTCTCCGGCAGGAGCCGTCGCGCCTGTTCATCGGGGGACGACAGGAAGGCCAGCCGACCGCCCCGGGTGCGCGAGCCGCGGTAAGGAGCTGCCAGTTCGGAGGTCCGCCATGAAGGCAATTCGGATGCACACCCGCGGGGGGCCGGAGCTCCTGGTCTACGAGGAGGTGCCCAAGCCGGTGCCGTCAGACGGTGACGCGCTGGTGCGGGTCGACGCCTGCGCCATCACCCCCACCGAGCTGAGCTGGAGCGAGACCTACACCACCAGGGACGGCGCCGAGCGCCTCCCGACGATCCCGGGCTACGAGGTCTCTGGGGTGGTCGAGGCGCTCGGTGACGGCGTCGCCGCCCCAGGAGTGGGAGAGGCCGTCTTCGGGCTCACCGACTTCAACCGCGATGGAGCAGCGGCCGAATACGTTCTCGTCCACGCGGACGATCTGGCGCCAAAGCCTCCCTCGCTGAGCCATGTCCAGGCCGCATCCGTTCCGCTCTCGGCCTTGACCGCCTGGCAAGCCCTGTTCGACCACGCTGGTCTCACCCAAGGCCAGAGGGTGCTGATCCACGCCGCGGCCGGCGGAGTCGGAACCTACGCGGTTCAGCTGGCGCGTTGGTGCGGGGCCAGGGTGATTGCGACCGCTGGTGCCGAGAACGAGGGTCTGGTGCGCGAGCTCGGGGTGGACGAATTCATCGACTACACCGCCGTCCCCTTCGAGCGGCACGTGCGTGAGGTCGATGTTGTCCTGGACACGGTCGGCGGCGAGACCCGCGAGCGGTCCTGGGGGGTAGTCCGCCGACATGGGGTCCTGGTCACCATCGTGGGTGCGGCGTCTCCACAGGACGCCGCGCGCCATCACGTCCGGGGCGTGGACTTCATCGTGAAGCCCATCCGTTCGCAGCTGCTGGAGATCGCGAATCTCGTCGAGGCTGGAAAGGTACGGCCCATTGTCGGAGGAGTCTACCCGCTCGAGAAGGCTCGGGAGGCGTTCGAGGACGGATTGCGCGGGCACGGCCGCGGAAAGCGGGTCCTGCAAGTGCGCCCCGGGTAACCGCCGACCTTGCCTCGGGCTTTGCCTTGGCGCGCCTCACTCGAATCAGGTGCCGGAGGCGAGGCAAACGCCGGAGAGCGGGGGAGCGCTCACCGCGACGGCCGCACGCTCCCACTCGAACAGCTCGATCTCGTCCAGCGCCACCGGCCGCCGCTCGAACACCAGGACCGCGCGCAGGCCATCGGTAAAGTACGGATCGCCGGTCAGGTTGTGATGGGGTCCCCTGGTACTCCAGCGGCGTGAGCCACATCCGGATGTGGTTGCGCTGGTGGATCGATTGCCGCGCCTTCTGCCCGGCGAGGTCTTGGAACCGCTCCAGCGCGTAGAGCGGGCTCACCGGCGAGTAGCGGTAGCGGGACCCGAGGATGAACGACTTCAGCGTCTTCCACGACGAGCCCAGGTAGATGGTGTCGGTGGCCCACGGGCGCCGTAGTTGCAGAGCCGCTCGAGGCCGACGACGTCATTCTCGTGAAGCCAGGTGTCGGGGTGGAGGGAGAAGCCCTGCTCGACCCACGCGTGAGACGCGCAGATCCCTCGGGGTTCGGCCCTCGGGTTGCGGGGACGAATGGCTATGGACAGCAAGCGCGTAGGCATATCCCGAGAAAGCGCTCGGCAGAGCAGCCGGATGGGTGGTCGATTCCTGCCCTGCGCAATGAAGATGCGCCCGGCCGCACGGCCAGCCTTGACGGCGCGGATGCGTTATGGGCACCACCTCGGCTGCCCTTGCGGCTGCCCTTGCGGCTGCTCGGTGCGCGCAGGGCGCACTCGCACGGAGGATGATGTCATGCCCACGTTTCAGGGAATGTCTGAACAGGACAAACTCAGTGATATCGAGATTCTAAACAGAGCTCTCTTTTTCGAGAACCAGGGCGTGTGGGCGTATCGCTTCGCGGCCGACAAACTTAGTACTTCAGAGGTCGGCCGGGCCGTACTGGCACTTGCCGCTCAAAACCGAGCCGATCACGAGGCTCATCAAGATCTCGTCGGCAACGCAATTATTAGTTTGGGCGGCACTCCGGTCAAAATGGAAAGGGAATATGACCTTTCTAGTTTGATCGGCAAGGGACTAGGAAATCTCGATAGCGACATCAACATTGCCAAGCTCGCGCTGGCTCTGGAGGTTGGTGCAGCGGCAGGATACGTATCCGACACCATGCAATTGAAGTCCCCCGCGCTGAGAGAGCTGGAAGCTGGGATTGCGTGTGTTGAAGCCATCCACGCAGCCCGCATCCGCCTTGCATTCAATGACCTGGGGGTCAGGGTACCAGTGGTTCCCAGCGTCGTGGTGACCGCGAGCAGTCGGAACGACTGGGTCCTCAAGGTCTGAGGCCACCGCGGCTGCTCTCTGAGCGCATGCCATTCCGGTCTCGCGCTCTCGCCGTTCCGAGGCCGGTTCTGATGCTCTAGGCGGGACTGGTGTGCCCGGACCCGGATGGCGTTGCTCACCCTGACCGACGGGAACTCGCCCTGCGCCACGATCCGGTACACCGTCGCCCGGCACACCTGGAGCGCATCGGCGACCTCCCGGACGGTGAGGCTGAAGAAGCTGACCGCCGTTCCAAGATTCAGGGCGTACCCGGTTCTTGATGTCGATCTCGGTGAACGATCGCCCGTCACGAGGTTCCCGGTCTCGTAATCGATGACGTCGTACTTGCGGAGGTCCTCAGGGAGCGTCAGGTCCTCGAGCTCCTCGGCATCGACGACGCGTCGGAAGATCACGGGCATGTTGAGGGGCTTGGCGTCCTGGACCGGGTCCGCCGGGGTCGTGTAGCTCTTGGGCTTGTCGTACGTCTCCGCGAACGTCAGCGGCCCGTCTTGGTAGTGCTTCCAGACGCCCTTCTTACCGTCGATCGCAGAACGCGCCGCGGTGAGGATTTGCGGGATCTAGTCACCGGCGCTCTCGAATAGGAACGGGAACGCGAGGCCCCGGCGCACGAGCTCGAGGGAGAGCATCTTCCCCTTGTCGGCGGACTTGTCGGACTCCCACACGTAGCCGGGCACGCGGCCGTGATTGTCTAGGATGTCGCGGTCAAGCTCGACGAGGCCATATCCCGTCTCCTGCAGCGGTGTTCAGGAGATAGTCCGTCGCCGGCTTCCAAAGGGGCTGCGAACGCTCATGCTGACCGGGTTTCAGGGAGTGCTCGACGCCCTCTGGCTTGAAGCGCGAGCCGACGTAGTGCTCCTCGGGTGCGTCGATGCCGGACAGCCGGATTGTGAGTCCCGCCTCGTACCACCAGTGACTCAGTACAGCGTGTCACTGCCGGGGTCCATCGGGCAAGGACTCAACGCGCCTGGACCAACAGAGAACCAAGGGGTGCGGGCAGACCCAGGAGCCGACTCGAAAGGGACTCGGGGAAGAACCGGACGAACTCGTCGGCCGTCCTGGGGCCCGTCGAATGCTGACAGGGCAGGCAGCGGGCCACCAGGTTCCACGGCAGCCTGACCGTGGAAAAAGAAATGTCGTGAAGACGAGATTGGAGCTGGCCAGGAGAGCATCAGCCACACAAGCTCGGTTAAGCCGGTTATCGCAGCACATCATCCCGAAAACTAAGAAGCGGTGCATAACATGATGAAGCTCATCCTCTCCGTATTTCTCTTTACCTTCGGCTTTGCCGCGGCAGCGCATGGCCAGCAAGTGAATACACTCCTTACGAAAAAGCTGCCGGAAGCACCGGGTAAAGAGATTGAAGTCATTACTGTCAATTACGCCCCAGGAGCCGTCGATGCGATCCACCGGCATGATGCGCATGCGGTTGTCTATGTTCTCGAAGGGGAAGTTGAGATGCAGGTTCGTGGAGGCACGCTTCAGCGGCTTGGTCCCGGGCAGGTATTTTACGAATCACCTGAAGACGTTCATACCATAAGCCGTAACGCGAGTAAGACGAAACCAGCGAAGTTCGTCGTATTTTTTGTCAAAACTGAAGGAGCACCGATTCTCACTCCAGTTCACTAGCTTCGGACGCGAGCATTTTATTCCCCGATGAAACCATTGTGCCTAAGGCAATATTACTTACGCGGAGGCACGTATGAATTCAAAAACCGCGCAACTCACCGAGAATTGGACAGAGATTGTCCGTCTGTTCGCACGGCTTGCGCTAGGAGCTTCCTTTCTATCCGCTGTGGCTGATCGTTTTGGCTTATGGGGCCCATATGGAGCAAAGAACGTATCCTGGGGAGATTTCGCTCATTTCGTGGAGTACGCGGGCGCGGTGACGTCTCTCTTCCCCAGTTCATTGACGGTGTCGTTTGCATGGGCAGCTACCGTCGGGGAGACACTCTTTGGAATATTGCTCATCGCAGGCTTCAAAATACGAATGGCCTCCGTCCTCTCCGGTCTTCTCCTTTTGTCATTTGCTATGGGCATGGTCACAGGTCTTGGCATCAAGACGCCATTCGACTATTCGGTGTTCTCGGCGGCCGCTGCAGCATTCTTGCTGGCGTTCTGTGAGCCTGACAGATTCACGTTGGATAAGCTTCTGAATCGAGCATGAAACTAATAGCTTATATTCCAGTGAGGAGACAAATGACTGAGGAGTCAATTCCTATGAAACTGACTTGGCACGGCCATTCCGCATTTCGCATCGAGGCGGGCGCGGCCAAGATTTTGATCGATCCGTTCCTGTCCGATAACCCGTCCTGGGACAAAGGATGGAGCGGCTACCTTGCAGGCAAGAACTCGACACATTGAGGTGACCGATGAAAGCGATCGTGGTGACGGATCAGGCTGCGGGAACGGCCGGGATGAAGCTGGTGGAGCGGCCCGAGCCGCAGGGGGCGGCGCTCGCCAGCCTCTCGGGCGCGAATTACGGCGATGTCGTTGTTCAGGTTCATGCGTCGGGATTCACCGGGGATGAGCTGTCGTGGCCCTCGACCTGGATCGACCGCCTCGGCCGTGACCGGACGCCTTCGATCCCCGGGCACGAGCTGGCCGGAGTGGTCACCGCCCTCAGCCATGGAACGACGGGGCTGTCGGTGGGACAGCGGGTGTTCGGCCTCACGGACTGGACTCGCGACGGAACACTGGCGGAGTATGTAGCCGTCGAGGCACGCAACCTCGCGCCGCTGCCGGGCGACGTTGACTTCACGGTGGGCGCGGCCCTTGTGATGCCGGGCCTGACCGCGTGGCAGGGGCTGTTCGAGCACGGCCGCCTTCGTGCGGGGCAGAGCGTCCTCGTGCACGGTGCGGCCGGCGTAGTCGGTTCGATGGCGACCCAGCTCGCACGTGAGGCCGGCGCGTACGTCATCGGCACCGGACGCGCTGGCGGCCGTCAGACGGCTCTCGACTTCGGCGCGCAGGAGTTCGTCGACCTCGACAACGACGCCCTAGAAGATGTCGGCGGGGTCGATCTGGTTTTCGATGTCCTCGGCGGCGACATCGGGAAGCGGTCTGCGGGCGTGATTCGCGCCGGAGGAACGCTGGTGACCATCGCCGGCCCGACCGAGGCGCGGCCCGCTGACGGCCTGACTATCGACTTCGTCGTCGTACCCGATCGCGCCCAACTGAGTGAGATCGTCCGGCGGGTCCGGGATGGTGGGCTGCGGACAAACATCGGCAACGTGGCTGCCCTCGACGATGCCGTCGCCGCCTTCAACCCGACCGGGCGACGCAAGGGGAAGACGATCATCCGCGTTCGTCCGTGAGAAGCCGACGGGTGAATCCGCAAGTCCGGCCAACGTTTGCGGCCGGGTCCCCATCAAGATTGCGTAGCCCAGGTGTTTGGCGAACGTGACGAGCTGTTCGCAGGCCTTTCGCTCGTCGGCGGGGAGACCTGCTGGCGGTGGTTCTCCACCGAAGAGTGCCGCCTTCAAGATCTCGACCGGGACTCCCCCCGGCATGTTGGTGTGAATTCCGAGCAGTTCCGGCGGCGCCTCTGCACCGATCAGATCTGTGACCACCGCGCCCCAGTCACCGCTTTGCGCCACGAACTGCACGTACCCCAGGCGCTTCATGAGAACGATCCAGGCACGGGCGATGCGGACAGGATCCCATCCGGTCGTAGTCGGCTTGCCCGAAAATCCGAGCCCGGCATCGAGGGAATCACCACGTCGAAGGAGTCCGATGCGCTTGCACCATGTGCCGTCGGATTGGTCAACGGATCGATGATCTTCAGCTGCTCGATGAACGAACCCGGCCACCCATGTGTGACGATGAGCGGCAGCGCATTCTCATGCTTCGAGCGAGCATGAATGTAATGAATGTCTAACCCATCGATCTCGGTAATGAAATGCGGCAGTGACTTGAGTGGAGCTTGGCATCTGCACCAGTCGTATTCTGTCGCCCAGTAGCGGGCGAGCTTCTGGATCGTCGCACGCTGCGAGCCTTGCGACAAATCAGTGACCGTTTCGCGCTCCGGCCACCTCGTTGCCCTGATACGGCTGCGCAGCTCGGTGATCTCCTCTTCTGGAAAAGATGGGAACAGGAAAGGGACGAATATCGGTGGTGTCGCTACCAGCTTGCTTCGTGCCGTGAGCCATCGCTTGAGACCTTTCTCCAGCGCCGAGACGACCGGGCGGCCCGGTTGCCCCCGGCGCGGGTCGGTATGCCCTCCCTGCGACGAGGCACAACCGCGCGGCGTGACACTGTGCGACTGCGTACAATGCAGGCCAGTCGCGACCACCCCATCCCAGCATTCCGCCGGCTGACCCCTACGGGCGGCACGGCGTCCTCCGGGCGGTCCAGACGGAGCGCGAACCCCCCGAAGGCCTCGGGTGAAATCGCCGAGGAACCCCTGCGCACGAGAATGCCGGGCAATAGCCGGTAGCCGTGCTCAGGCCTAGCCGGCCGCCACCCCCCGGACCGAGAACAGTCGCCCTGCCCGCCGTCAAGCGCGCTGAAGCGTGCTTCCGCGCCTTCATCGATCTAAGGGGTCATTCCAGCCCGTGCGAGGAGTACACTCATGTCGCCACCTGTGTTCCAAGGACGGCCCCGCGACCAGGCAGCAGCGGATCGCCTTCCGCCTGGCCAGTACGTGACTCGAGACTTTCCTGTCTTGTCGGCCGGCCCCACGCCTCGAACGGCGCTTGCAGATTGGACGTTCTCGATCAGCGGAGAGATTGCGAAGCCAAAGCAGTGGACCTGGGAAGAGTTCCACAAGCTGCCCAGCGAGACGATCACGCGAGACATTCACTGCGTGACCAAGTGGAGCAAGTTCGACACGGTGTGGGAAGGCGTGCCCGTGGACACGTTGTTGAAGGGGATCAACACGACTGCCGGGTACCTGATGGCGTTCTCCGACGGTGGCTACACGACGAATCTACCACTGGCGGACGTGATGGACGGAAAGGCCTGGGTGGCCTTCGCGTTCGGTGGTTCTCCGCTCGCTCCGGAACATGGTGGCCCCGCGCGACTTCTGGTGCCGCACCTCTACTTCTGGAAGAGCGCCAAATGGTTGCGCGGACTCCGCTTCATGGCCCGAGACGAACCTGGATTTTGGGAGATGTACGGCTACCACATGTACGGGGACCCATGGCGGGAGCAACGCTACAGCGGCGACTGACCTGGCTCCAGGCACGACTCAGCAGGCGTCTGGATGAGACGCCACGCGCGAAGACTCTGGTCCTGGATGTGCCCGGCTGGCCGGGCCACATGGCAGGCCAACACGTGGACGTCCGCCTCACCGCGGCCGATGGCTATCAAGCTCAACGCAGCTACTCCATCGCATCGCCGCCCGACGACCACGACCAGCTGTCACTGACCGTCGAGCGCATCGAGAACGGAGAGGTTTCGCCGTACCTGACCGACGTGCTCGCGGAGGGTGAGCAACTGGAGCTGCGCGGACCCATTGGCGGCTACTTCGTCTGGTCGACAGAGTCGGGCGGGCCGCTGTCCCTGATTGCCGGCGGCTCGGGCGTTTGCCCCCTCATGGCCATGATCCGGCAGCGCGCAGCGCGGGGAAGCCATGTGCCAACGCGTCTGTTGTACTCAGCACGTTCGCTGGAAGAGATCATTTACAAGCAAGAGCTCGACCAGCTGGCTGAGCGCGCCGATGGCCTCGAGGTTTTCTACACATTGACCCGGAGCCAGCCACCTGGCTGGCGTGGCGGCTCCAGACGGATCGATCGCGCCATGCTCGCCGAGGTCGGTTTTGGGGCCGAGCAACTCCCGCTGTGCATGGTCTGTGGGCCAACCCCGCTCGTGGAGGCAGTCGCCAGCACGTTGGTGGAGCTGGGCCACCGGCCAGACCGTGTGAAAACGGAGAGGTTCGGACCCACTGGAGGTTAGGGATGGACGAGACTCAGCTGAGGTTGGACGGCAACGCGGCGGCCGGGATCTTCCGAGAGCTGTTCGTGCACGAGATGACCGTTTCGCGCGGTGCCTGCGCCTCCTGCGGGTCGATCGCGCAGATGGGCGCACAGGAGCTGTACATGTTCCCCCTCTCGCCAGGTGCGGTTCTTCGCTGCAACCGCTGTCACGGGGTTCTGATGGTCGTCGTTCATGGCGGCGGACGCTATCGGGTGGGACTGCAAGGACTCTCCTGGTTGGAAATACCGGAGTGACGAGCGCTCCGACCCGAGAGCTCGGGCGCACCGGACTCGCCGTCAGCCGAATGGGGCTTGGGCTCGCCGCGGTGGGGCGCCCCGCGTACATCACACTGGGCCGCTCGACCGATCTGGGCGCAGACCGGACCGTCGCGGCAATGCGAACCCGGTCGCACGCACTGCTCGATGCGGCATACGCAGCCGGGGTTCGCTACGTGGACGTGGCACGCTCCTATGGTCGCGCCGAGGAATTCCTCGCTGAGTCTCTCTCGACACACGACGTGCCTGGGGCGGTGACCGTCGGCTCCAAGTGGGGTTATCGCTACACCGGCGACTGGCGCCTCGACGTGAAGGTTCAGGAGGTGAAGGATTTGAGCGTCGACAATCTCCGCCGCCAGTTTGCCGAATCGCGAGCCCTGCTGGGAGATCATCTACGGCTGTACCAGGTCCACTCGGCCACGCTCGAAAGCCGCGTCCTGGAGGATGCCTCCGTTCTAGCCGAGCTCCGGCGGATCAAAGAAACGGGCCTGGCGATTGGATTGACTGTCACGGGTCCGCGTCAATCCGAGACCATCGAGCGCGCGCTCGCCGTTGGTTTGTTCGACACGGTGCAGGTCACCTGGAACCTTCTGGAGTGCTCGGCCACCCACGCGCTCGAGCGGGCACACGCGGCGGGAGTGGGCGTCGTCATCAAGGAGGCGCTCGCCAACGGGCGGCTGACGGCGGCTGGCGAGGAACGAGCACTGTTCGACGTGGCCCGCGAGCTCGAGGTCGCCCCGGACGTGATTGCTCTGGCGGCCGTGCTCAATCAGCCCTGGTCGGACGTCGTCCTCAGTGGAGCCGTCACGCCCGAGCAGCTCGTCAGCAACCTGGCGGCCCTGGATGTCGTGGTCGACGACTGGTTGCAGGCACGCCTGGGACGTCTGGCCGAGCCCGCGGAGCGTTACTGGTCGGAGCGATCCCGATTGCCCTGGGTGTAAGGATCGACTGCAGCCATGGATGGATACTGGACGCCACGAATCCTGTACGTCTCTCGTGAGTTCTGGAAGCCGGGTCATGACGCCCAGCTGAACCGGATCGAAGCCGAAGGCGCGCGCGTGTGCATTGGCCTCGGGGTCCCGCGTCCGTACCTGGGCATCGAGTCGCTGACCGGCTCGAAGGAGGTCTGGTACCTCAATGGATTCGCCTCGGCCGGGCAACTGGCCAAAGTCAGGTCCAAGGAAGAACAAACCGGGCTTTCGTGGCGGAGGCCCGGGCAGGGGTCCGAGTCGCCGGGCCGGAGTGGGCAGGACGAGGCTGCCGGGAAGGGTGCGGCGGGGCGCTCACCCGTTGGAGGGTAGAGCAGTCCCAGGGCCGTGGTCGGGCCGGGGCGAGTCTCGAACCTCGGACGGCACCTACCAGAGGCCGAGCTGGGGCGGGGAGGTTGGCCGGAGCGAGCGGAAGCGGCCTGGAGGGGAGCCGCAAGTGCTCGAGGATGGCCTGGGCCGTCGAGACCTCCAGGACGCGGCGAGGAGCACCGTGGGGAAGGTTCTCGAGATCGCCGCCGCCGCGCGCACCCAGGCTGCTCGGCGGATGGGCACTGCGTGTTTCCCCGGGTGCTGATTCAGCCCTGGTCGTCCCACGCGAAGACGTATTCGTCCTCGGACGTGTACACGACCAGCCCGGCCACGGGCTTCCCGGACGCGCCCGCCACCTCGCCGGCGAAGATGCTTCCGGCCTCCCAGGGGTTCCTGGGCAGCGAGTGCTCCTCGAGGAACTCCCGGGCCTGATCCTCGACCCAGCGCCGCGCGCTCATGAGCGCCGCCCCTGCGTCCGGGTCGCCGGGAAACGTCTTCGCGCGCGGAGGAACCGTCCCGACCTGGGCGCTGTACGAGGTGCTCATCACGGGCTCCTTTCCCCGAGTGCTACCACGAAGCCAATCTCACCCGTGGCGGCGGATGAACTCCCCCGCCTGCCCGAGCGCCTCGCGGCCGGCCGCCAGCCCAGCGTTCCACACCGGCCACGCACGGATCATGTGCGGCCACATACGTCCTCCGTTCAGGGGGTCCGCATCTCCGTCACCAGCCGTCCCGCCCCGTACACCTTCTCCAGTCCCTCGAGGAGGTCCAAGGAAGAACAAACGGGGCCTTCGTGGCGGAGGCCCGGGCAGGGGACCCGAGTCGCCGGGCCGGAGGGGGCAGGACGAGGCTGCCGGAAAGGGCTCGGCGGAGGTGGTGACCCGTCGGAGGGTAGAGCAGTCCCGGGGCGGTGGTCAGGCGGGGGCGAGTCTCGAACGTCGGACGGCACTCACCAGAGGCCGAGCTGGGGCGGGGAGGTGGCCGGGGCAAGGGGAAGCGGCCTGGAGGGGAGCCGCAGGTGCTCGAGGATGGCCCGGGCCGCCCGAGGAACGGAGAACGACTGCCACGACGCGGCGGGTGCCCCCGCAGCGAGGGCAGGCGAGGACGTCGGTCTGGAAGGTCCGCTTGAGGAGCTCGGCCCAGGGGATGGGGTGGCGAGGCCGAGGGGACCGGACAGGCTCCGGCGCCAGGGGGCAGGAAGCTGCCTCGATGAGCGCCGCGGGGGGAGGAGGCGCGGGCACGACGCGGGGACGCACCCGGGCGTTGGGGGCGAAGACCCCGAAGTAGCGGACGCGGGTTGGCCCTGGGGGGCGGGACGAGCGCGGCCACCGGGGCGGAGGAAGGCCACCGGAGCCAGGACGAGGTGCGTCTCTCCGGTGGGGGAGGCCCGCTTCATCCGGTAGGCGAGCCGGCCGTCAGGCAAGGCCGAGAGTCGCTCCAGCGACAGGGGCCCGCGGGCGCCGCAGTTGCACAGCCGCTCGAGGCCGACGACGTCATTCTCGTGAAGCCAGGTGTCGGCGTGGAGCGAGAAGCCCTCGGGCGAAGGCACAGCGGCGGGCAGACCGGCGCGCGGGAGGACGCGGCCCGCTCCGTGGAACCCGGATGCCTTCGAGCTGGAGGACATCGAGCGCTCCATCCGGCACGGCCTGCTCCTCGAGGGCGCCTCGAGCGTGGAGCAGGCGAAGGACACGACGGGCCACGGTGACGGCGAGTGCCTCCACCTCGGCGTGGGTGGGCCGAGGCAGCGGGTGGAGACGCATTCCGCCCCGTCCAGTTCCTCGAAGACGGCCTCGGGGACGAGGACGTGGAAGTGGGGCGTCAGCTGCAGCGCCGAGCCGAAGCGCTGGACGAAGGCGACCGCTCCAGTCAGCGGTCGGGCCACCCCGAGCCGCCGGGCCGCCCGGCGCTGGAAGGTGAGGAGCGCCCGGACGAAGAGCCTCAGCACCTCGGACAGAAGCCGGGCGTCCCTGGCCAGACAGAAGCGCACCGGCATGGGCAGCGACAGCGTCCACTGGCGGTACGGAGCCCGTGGAAGCACCCGCTCCACGAGGTGGATGGCCGTGCGCCCGGCGCGCGTTGCAGGAGGGACACACCCCTCGGGACTTGCACGAGAAGGGGACCAGCACCTCGCTCCGGCACGCAGCGCAGGCCAGCCGGGCGAAGCCGTGGGCCAGCACTCCGCAGCCAAGGTACCGGCTGAAGTCCCGCTCCACGAAGCGCGGGAGACCGCCCCGGTCGGCCGCCTGGGAGAAAGCTGGCGAGGTGGCCGCGCACCACCTGGTGCAAGACGGTGCCCTCGACGTCGCGGCGATGGTCGACCGCCCCGAGCGCCCGCTTCCCCTCTGGCCCGAGAATGGTCTCGCGCTCCCCGTCGCCCGCAGCCCCCGCCCGCCGCGCCACCGCCGCAGGCCCTCGTGCAGGCGCCGCGCCAGGAGACGACGGCGGGGCCGCGCTGCACGCGCCGTCCAGTCACCTGGACGCCGTCTATGGGAGCTCACATGTGCGCCGGTAATAAGAGCGCGACCTTCGGACGGCGCTCCTGAACGGGACCTACGGAACGGCCTCCGAGGTGCCGACCGTCGCGGACATGTCCATCGCGCTCCTGGAGCGCACGCGCCTCCGCCGGAAGGACTCGACGGGGGTCTTCTACGAGGTTGATGCTCGAGAAGCCCATCGTGCCGCGAGAAAACGCGGGTAACCGAGGTGATCCCTGAACGCATCGACCGCTTCGCGCGAGCGATGACCGATGCCAGTTACGTGGGGAATCGAGCTGGGGAACTAGGATTCGAAAATAGAAACAAGTCCAAGAAGCCCAAGTGACTCCAAGTGGTTACGGGCCAAGCCCGCGGAATGCTTCGACTCGAGTTGCTTGGGACAGGTCGAGCTGGGTTTCGCCCTGTTGAACGGCCGAGCGCAACACTGGCGCAACATGACTCGGGAGATGAGAATCTTGGACCCGATCGGAGTGGCCAGCAGCCCAACGGGCACCACTGCGGTTGCTGAGCCGGCCTACCGTGGTACCCGCAGTCGCGCCGTCGATTGGCCGGTCGGTCGGCATCGACTAGCAGTGACGTCTTGAGCCGGCCGTCTGCGAGTTCGCAGGCGACCGGCCATCGACCGAGCAGGTTGGGTCGGTCAGATCTTTCGGAGGTACGCGAGCAGAGCGGGAACCTCGGCGTCCGTGAACGGACGGTCTTGCACCGGAGGTACGACGCCCGGCTGGGTGGTGAGTAACGGCGCTGTCGGCGCTTGGATCGCGACGCGTTGGAAGAACGCCTTGTAATGGTCGAGCACCTCTTCGAGCGTGGCGGCGGTGTTGCTGACGAAGTAGGGCGCGGTCTTGCTGATTCCGCGCAGGTTCGGGTTGTCGAAGTGCTCGATGTCGCCGGGGCCGCCGGGCACCGGGTAGCCGGTGAGGAGCATCCGGCCCGGATCCGACGTCGTGACGCGCGTGACGCAGGGAGGCTGGGGCGCAGGCCCTCCGCACGCAGTTCCGCTCGGCGGCACACCGCTGTTGGTGATCTCGTAGGTCCGCACGTTCGCCATCTGGCTGGGGCTGCACGGCTTGAACAGGAAGCGGGGCGGAGACACCGTATCGACCGGACGCGGGCACGGGGAAAAGATGGAGTGGTAGCGGATGAGGGCAGTGGGCGTTCCTTCCGTCCCTTGAAGGATCGGCGTGCTGCCGCTCGGGTGGCCACCCTGGTTGCCGTGGCATTGCCCGCAGGACCGGTTGAAGACTGCCTTGCCCGCAGTTTCGAGCGCGTCCAACTCGGGATCGGGATCCGGCAGGGGAACGGTGCCCGCCGCCATCGCGTCGGAAAGGATCTCCACGCCAGGCGAGGAAAACTGGGTGCTCTGGAAGTCTGCCACGTCGTCCAGGAAGCTCACCGGTGGGTCCACTTTGATCGCCGCGTGGGACCGGAGCGCAGCCAGCGCCTGGTTCTGCAAAGTGTCGATCCGGCCGTCGAGCTGGTAGCCCCCGCTCCGATTCGGCCCGCGGAGCGATACCGGAGCGAGGCCGTCGGGACCGGTGATGTTGACGTTGAGGATTGACGGAACGGAGCGCCAGACGTCGGCAACGGTCTCGGAGGTCGGCCGTGCCGTCGCGGGACAAGGAACGGTCGACCCGCAATCGAGCAGCTTCACGTTTGGCGGCAGAGGAATGGTCACTCGAATCAGACCGTTCACGGTCAGATTCGTGTAGTCGTGGGCGGCCGCGCCATTGATGCGGAAGTCGTTGGCGTCGATCGGGCGGAAGAGCGGGTCGTCCTCCCCTGAAGTGGTCATCTCGTTGAACCGCGCCAGGGCCGCCTCGGGCGTCAGCTGAAATCTCTCTGAGGGCATGTGGCAGTCGGCGCAGGCGCGCCCGTTGCCGTCCAGTCCGGCGAGGGTGCGATCGTGGAAGTTCGCCTTGCCGCGGCAGAACACGCTGTCGATCGGAGTGTGGGAGGGACCCGCAGCCACGTCGCACGAATCGGTGGTGCATTCGTTACCGTCGTCGAGCGCGATGGGGGTGTGAATGACGACGCCGGTGACCAGATCGCACGTATCCGTCGTGCAGGCGTTGTCGTCACTTTGGACGGGACCGGGGAGGCCCAGGTGAATCTCGGTCGTTGGAAGATGCTTGTCACCACGCTGCACGTGAAGATGAAATGTGTCCGCAGTCACGATGCTGCCTGCGACGGGAAGCGGATCGGCCGGCCCATCGCTTTCGTTGGCATCGTCATCGTCCGCGGGTTCAGCGCCCAACCTGCACTTCTTGAACACGTACAGCAGCCCGCCGGAGCCGAAGTCACCGTTGCCGCGGTAGACACAGGTCGTAAAGGAGCCGCCTCCGCTACTGAAGCTCAGCTGCGCTCGGCCTTTCGCGGAGGCGCCGGCGGTCACCGGGATCTCGGAGGGGATGGGGAAGGTGAGGGAACCCCCAACAAAGGTGACATCGCCGTCAGTCCAGCTCTTGGGGTGGTAGGTGCGCCGCGCGTCCAGCGAAACGCCGGCGCAGGGGGACAGGGCATCGGCAACCAGGCCGCCGTGCCCGGTGCGGGCTGGTGAGGTCGGCGCGGAGGCGGGCTCCTGCCGAGCTGTCGCTCCGGGCGCTGCCGCAGGATCGATGACCCCGCACCCGGCGGCGCTGAGCAAGAGGAGCGCCGCCGCCGTTGGACAGCCAAAGTGAGTCCGGACGAGAGGTCGGCCAGGGATTCCCATTTGAACGCTCGCAGTGTGGAGGGAGAGGTCTCTGATCCCCGTACGGAATCAGTCCGGAAAAGCGGCCATTCCTAGGTTCTGGCCGGGCGTCGCGTCGGGTACGCTCTGGACCGCCCTGGCGCCGACGCTGGGACGCTGACTGGTGGATCACCGTCGCGGACCTGAACGGGGACGGCCACAACGAGGTGATCGCCGCTGCGGGCGGAGCGTTCGTCGTCTTCCCGGGCGGGTCGGACGGCACGGTCGGCAGCGCCATCCGGTACCCGGTCCAGCAGGGTGCAACCTCGCTGGTGGCGGCCGACGTCGACGGCGATCGCGCTCCGGAGCTGGTGATGGCGGGAACTAGCACCACCCTCGAGCACGCCTGCACCCGCGGGGCGGTCAAGGCGGCGTTCGGATCTCCGTCCCCCCGGGCGGCGGCGTGCCCCTTGCGTCCTTCGAGCCGCATCCCGAGAGTGCCGCTCCAGCCCAGGCGACGGCAGCTCCCAGGAACAACGCCTCGACGACCCTCATGACGGGTCCCCTCCGCGCCGGCATCCCCACAGGGCACGTACGGAAGGTGCCGACAGGACCGGCCAGCCGGGCAGACGGAGCGTTGAAATCCCGCCATACTTCGGCGGGACGCTGCACCCTGGAACCTGCCGAACCGGCCGTGGACAACGCCGACGCACCGCTGACCGATCTCCTTCAGCTCGCCGCCCGCGGTGAACCGGGTGCGCTGGACAAGGTCTTTGCCGTCCTCTACCCGGAGCTGCGGCAGATCGCGCACGCCCGGCTCCAATCACAGGGCGGCGTCGCGCACCTCGAGACGACCGCCCTCGTCCACGAGAGCTTCCTGCGTTTCGTGGAGGCGCAGCGGCTCGCGGTCACTGGCCGCAAGCACTTCTTCACCTATGCGGCGAAGACGATGCGGAACATCATCGTCGACTTCGCGCGCGAGCAGCTCGCCGAGCGCCGTGGGGGTGGCCAGCCCACGCTGGAACTCACCCCGACGCTCGCGGGCACGGTCCGCTCGGGCGACGGGGACGTCACGCTCATCCGCATCAACGACGCTCTCCTCGAGCTGGCGAAGGTGGACCCCCTCCTCACCCAGGTCGTGGAGATGAGGTACTTTGCCGGATACACCGAGGTCGAGATCGCCGAGCTGCTGGGCTCGTCCGAGCGCACGGTGCGACGGCAGTGGGAGAAGGCCCGGGCCTTCCTGCTGGTCAGTCTCCAGCCCTAGCAATCTGGCCGTTTCCGGAGCCGCGTTCCGTACGTGGGAGGACGAGGCGGGAGTCCGATGAACGTATCGCCCGAAACCTGGCACAGCCTCTCGAGCCTGCTCGACCAGGCGCTGGACCTCGCTCCGGACGGACGGGCGGCGTGGCTCGAGGGAGTGGCCCGGACGCAGCCCACACTCGTGCCGACCCTGGTCCGGCTGCTCGAGGCCCATGCCTCGGGCGAGAAGACGGACGTGCTCGGGAGCTCGCCGGCCGCGCCCTTCGCGGCGAGCATGCCCGGCGAGGAGAACGGCCTCGGGGCCGGCGATCGCGTGGGACCGTACCGTCTGCTGAGGCCGCTCGGCTCCGGCGGCATGGCGGACGTGTGGCTCGCGGAGCGGGACGACGGCGCGTTCGCCCGGGAGGTCGCGCTCAAGCTGCCGCTGGTGAGCCGGCTCCGGCGGGATCTCGCTGTCCGCTTCGCCCGTGAGCGGGACATCCTCGCCCGCCTCGAGCATCCGCACATCGCCCGCTTCTACGACGCCGGCGTCAGCACCGACGGGCTGCCATACCTCGCAATGGAGTACGTGGACGGACGTCCAATCACGACCTGGTGCGACGAGCACCGGGTGGACCTGGCGGCCCGGATCCAGCTCTTCGCTCAGGTGCTCTCCGCGGTGCAGTTCGCGCACGCCAACCTCGTCATCCACCGGGACCTCAAACCGTCGAACATCCTGGTCACGGACGACGGCCAGGTCCGTCTCCTCGACTTCGGAATTGCCAAGCTGCTCGCCGTTGACGAGGAGCGCGCTCCGGAGACCCAGCTGACCCGGTCGAGTGGTCGGGCGTTGACCCCGGAGTACGCGAGCCCCGAGCAGATGCGGGGAGAGGCGCTGACGATCGCCAGCGACGTCTACTCGCTGGGGGTCGTCCTCTTCGAGGTCCTGGTCGGATCGCGCCCGTACCGGCTGAAGATCGAATCGGCCGCCCAGCTGGAAGAGGCCATTCTCGCAGCGGACCCGCTCCGGCCGAGCGCGAGCGTGACCGACGCGGCCGCGGCATCGCGTGGAGTGTCGCCGAGCCGTCTGGCGAAACAGCTCGCCGGGGACCTGGACACGATCGTTCTCAAGGCGCTGGCCAAGGCGCCCGCCGCCCGGTACGCGACCGCGCTGGCGCTGGCCGAGGACCTGGAGCGCCACCTGCGCGGTCTGCCGGTCCTCGCACAGCGGCCTTCGGCCTGGTACCGGCTGCGCAAGTTCGTGGGCCGGAACCGCTGGCCAGTGGTCATCGGCGCCGGCGCCGCGTCGGCGCTGATCGCCGCGACGGCCATCGCCCTGGCGCAGGCGCATCGTGCGACCGAACAGCAGCGCGTTGCCCAGGAGGAGGCCCGCAAGGCGACGGCCGTGAAGGACTTCCTCGTGGAGTTCCTCGGGGTCGCGGACCCGGCGGGGACGAGTGGGAAGCCTCCGGGACAGATCACGCTGCAGGAGGCGATCGACGGCGCCACCGGCCGGATCGGATCAGCGCTCGCGGACCAGCCGGAGGCGAAGATGGCGGTCCTCGAAGCTCTGTCATCCGTCTACGAGTCGCTGGACAAGAACGAACGGAGCGCCGCCTTGCTCCGTGATGCGCTCGCCCTGTCGGAGCGTCACGACGGCGTCCCTCATCCGAACCAGGCGCGCTTCCTGATGGAGATCGCCAACATCGAGATGTTCGCCGGCCGGTCCGAGGAGTCGGGGCGCTGGCTCGACCGGGCCGAGTCAGTCTTTCGGGCGCTGGGCGACACGACGTCGCGCGCCTTCGCCAGTGCACTGAAGCTCCGTGGCAACCTCCTCCGGCGCGGTCCGGCGCCCGACTTCCAGAGTGCGACGGTGCTGCTCGAGCGATCGGCGGCGCTCTTCCGGACGCGCTACCCGCATGATGAAGGAAGGCTGGGCGCGCTGTTCTATCTGGCCCAGACTCTGCGGTCGGTCGATGCGGCGGACCGCGCGGAGGCAATTGCCGACGAGGCGGTCGCCCTGGCGGGAGAGTCGAAGATGCCGGGCTTCGACATCCCGAATGCGTACTCGCTCAGGGCGGCGATCCGGGAGAGCAACGGCGACCTCCGTGGGGCGGACACCGACTATGCGGCGGCGACCACTTTTTACGAGAAGAGCGTCGGCGACGCGCATTTCCTCACCCTGCAGAACGCCGGACTGCACGGGATGACCCTGCTTGAGATGGGTCAACGGGACCGCGGACTGCAGATGATCGAGACGTCCACTGCGTTGCTGGCGAAGACGCGCACCGGCAGCAACACCCACGCGGCGGCGGTGGAGCGGCTCGGGATCGCCTACGTCCTCGTCGGCAGCTTCGAGCGGGCGGATCCGCTGCTCGAGGAGGCGCGCACGCTCCTTGGAACGCGCCACGACGACCTCGTTCGGACCGGCCCCACCGTGTACCTGGCCGTCGCCCGTGCGGAGCGCGGCCGGTACCAGGAGGCGCGAGCGCTGCTGGACGAGGCGCTCGCGGTGCGTCGCGATCGGGCACACGTCTCGTGGCTTCCGGTCGCCGAGGTCCACCTCACCAAGGGCCTGGTCGCGCTCGACGAGGAGGATGCAGCCGTCGCCCGGACCGAGCTGGAGCGGGCCGTCACGCTGTCGGCCACGCGGACGCGCGGAGACCTCTCCCGTCGCGCGCTGGCGTATGCCGGCCTGGCCACCGCGGCACAGCTCGTCGGGGACGGAGACGCGGCGCGGGCGGCCGCCGATCGCGCGGGAACCTTCGCCGCCGAGCCGTCGTTGAGCCAGATCCCGCTGCTGCAGGCGACGGTGGTCGAGGCGAAGGGGACGAGCCTCTGCCGATCCGGGCGGGCGCAGGAGGGGGAGCCGCTGCTGGCACGCGCCGCGGCGAGCGAGGCGGAGCTGTTCTCGCCCGGAAGCCCGCTGCTGGCGCGGGCGTGGCTGCTCCATGCCGAGTGCCTGGCGGCGCTCGGGCGCATCGGTGAGGCGCGCGCGCGTGTGGAGGCAGCCGCGAAGCTCCTCGCACCCGACGGGACCGCGCCGCACCTCCGGTCGCTCCTGGCGCACGTGCGGGCGCGCCTGGCGAGGCCCGGGCCCGGGCCGTAGGCGGTCGGCAGAGCGGCTGCCACTCCGGGGGGCGACATGCGTCGTCTGGGTGTGTCTGGGGTGTGGAGGCTCGAGCGTCATCTCCACACGAGATCAAAGCCACCCGCGAGCTGACCGGTGCACATCTAATCCCGTCGAAGAGCCGCCCGTCACCGCCGAGACCAGCCAGCGCAACATAGGCGCAACATGATCGAATCAAACTTTGTAAGTTGCTGAATTATTTATTGAAAAAGCTGGGGAACTAGGATTCGAACCTAGATAGACAGATCCAGAGTCTGCCGTCCTGCCGTTAGACGATTCCCCAAGACCACTACTTCTTCGGTGCCTGCTTCTTCTTCGGCGCCTTCGCCGGGACACCTTCCGGCGGAACGACGTACACCCTGACTTCCTCGTTGGCCTCGTAGACGTTGAGGCCCGCCCAACCCTTGCCAGCCGGGTTGGCGATGTGGATCGCCTTCACCCCCGGCTGGTTGACGATCAGCCGGCGGGGGTGCGTCGCCGTCGGGTAGACCGTCTTGAAGTACTTCAGCGTGTTTTCCCAGTCCTGCGGAACCCGGTACCGCCGCTCGCCCACCTTGGAGGACTTGTCCGGCAGCTGCACGCCGTCCAGGAGCTCCGCCCGTGCCGTGCCGGCCAGCATCAGCACCGCCACGGCCACCGCCGCCCACGCGGAGAGCGGCTTATAGGAACCGACTTTTGGGGTGTCAAGACGAGCCACGGGAACCCCCGAATCTAGCGCAGCGCCACGTCGATCCGACCCAGCGCCTCGTCCTTGCCGAGCAGCTCCAGCGTCTCTCCGATCGGCGGGCTGACGGTCGACCCCGTGACAGCCACCCGGATCGGCTGGGCCACCTTGCCCAGTCCCACCCCCGCCGACTCGGCCAGTGACTTGAGCACCGGGTCGATGGCCGACGCGGCCCACGGACTCAGCGGAGCGAGCGCCTCCCGAGCCTTCCGGAGCAGCGCCTTTCCCGCGTCGTCCAGATGCTTGGCCACGGCCTTGGGGTCCATCTCCGCACGGACGAAGAACGGCCGTGCCAGCTCCGCCATCTCCACCAGAGTCTTGCTTCGCTCGCGCAGCGCGACGACGACGCGCGGAAGCCGCGGGTCCCCGGCGGCGTTCACCCCGCGCTCCGCCAGGAACGGGACCAGCCGCTGCGCCACGTCCGCCTCGGGCAAGGTCTTGAGGTAGTGCTGGTTGAGCCAGAGCAGCTTCTCGGGGTTCCACACCCCCGAGGTGCTTCCCACGTGGTCGAAGCCGAACCACTGGACCATCTGCTCGCGGGAGATGATCTCCTCGTTCCCATGGCTCCACCCCAGCCGCACGATGAAGTTCAGCAGCGCCTCGGGGAGGATGCCGTTCTTCTTGTGCAGCATCACGTCCGCCTCGGGGTGGCGGCGCTTGCTGAGCTTCTCGCGGTCCGGGCCGAGGATCAGCGGTAGGTGCGCGAAGTCCGGCGTCTTCCAGCCCAGCGCCCGGTAGACCAGGAGCTGCGGAAAGGTGGAGTTGATGTGCTCCTGGCCCCGGATGACCAGGGTGATCTCCATCGCGTGGTCGTCCACCACCGCGCCGAAGTTGTAGAGCGGGATGCCGTCGGCCCGGAGCATCACGAAGTCGTCCAGGTCGCTGGTCTGCTTGGAGATCCTCCCGATGACCCGGTCCTCGAAGGTCAGCGTCTCGTCCGCGTCCGGCATCCGGAAGCGCACCACCGCGGTGCGGCCCGGTACCGGCTCCGTCCGGTTCCGGCAAGTCCCCTCGTACTTGTAGGGCCGCTTCTGCCGTTCGAAGACCTTCCGCCGCTCCTCCAGCTCCTCCTTGGTGCAGTAGCAGAGGTACGCCTTCTTCTCGGCGACCAGCCGGTCCGCCGCCGCCCGGTACGTCGCCAGCCGCTCGGTCTGGAAGTAGGGTGCATAGGGTCCGCCCACCTCGGGACCCTCGTCCCAGTCGAGCCCCAGCCACCGCAGGCCGTCGAGGATCGCCTGCACCGACTCGACGGTCGACCGCTCGCGGTCCGTGTCCTCGACCCTCAGGACGAAGCGGCCGTGCTCGCGCCGGGCCTCCAGCCAGTTGAAGAGCGCGGTGCGTGCGCCGCCGATGTGCAGGTAGCCGGTGGGCGAGGGGGCGAACCGGACTCGGGGGGGTGTGGCCATGCGGAGCCCGCGGGATTAACAGCGCCGCCCCCGGGGGGTCAACGCACGCACAGGGGTTCCCGTGCTACGCGTGCGAGGACGTGAGAGTTCTCGCCGTCCTCGTCGCCGCCGTCGCGGCCCTGGTCACCGGCTCGACCATCCCCTACGTGCGCAGCCGGACGGACCGGAACGCTCCCGACGGTGGACACTGCCTGGGCTGGCCGGCAGGAACGGTCGAGTTCCGTGAGAATGTCGACAGCGCCCCGGATGCCGGAGAGGCCGGTTTCACCGCCATGGAACGTTCGCTCGGGACGTGGGCGACACAGATGGATGCCTGCGGCAATCTCACATTGAGCATGGGCCCGAGGATCACCACCCGCACCACCGGCTTCGACGACACCCAGGGCGCGGTCAACGAGAACGTGCTGCTCTTTCGCACCCGGCTGTGCAGCCAGGTGGTCCGGCCTGGTGACCCCTGCCTCGCCGACGGGACCTGCTCCAACGTGCACGACTGCTGGGACTTCGCATCCGGGACGCTGGCCATCACCACCACCACGTACAACACCCGCACCGGCCGGCTCTACGACGCAGATCTGGAGATGAACGCCAGCGTCCACCGCTTCACCACCGTGGACGCGCCGCCCTGCAGCGGCTTGGACATGATCGGCTGCGTGTCCACCGACGTGCAGAACACCGTCACCCACGAGTTCGGCCACGCGCTGGGGCTCGCCCACTCGCCCGATCCACACTCCACCATGTTCGCCGGGGCCGAGCTGGGGGAGACCTCGAAGCGGGTGCTGGACGACGGCAGCGTCGAGTTCGTCTGCACCGCGTACCCTGCGGGCGGTCCGACCCTGGACTGCGACGGCACGCCGCTCGACCTCACCAACGCCGCCGGCTCGTGCACCGTCGCGCCCACCGGACCGTTCGCGATCCTCACCCTGGCGCTCGCCGGACTGCGCCGTCGAGGGGGCGGGTGATGGCGGCGATCGCCTTCTTCGACTTCGACGAGACCCTCATCGTCGGCAACTCCGGCCGGCTGTGGATCCGCCGCGAGCTGAAGGAGGGGAACATCTCCCACTCCCAGTTCCTCCGCGCCGCGGTGTGGATGCTCCGCTACAAGCTGGGCTGGGCCTCGATGGACGATGCGCTCCGGACCGCCATCGGCTCGCTGCGCGGCCAGACCGAGCAGGCGCTCCGCGCCCGCACCCGCGCCTTCTACGAGACCGAGGTTCGGATGCTCTACCGCACCGGTGCCCGGCCGGCGCTGGAGCGACACCGGGCCCGCGGCGACGCCATCGTGCTCTTGACCGCCTCCTCGCTGTACCTCTCCGAGCTGGTGGCCGAGGAGCTCGGCTTCGACGACGTGCTCTGCAACCGCTTCGAGGTGGACGCGGGGGGCACCCACACCGGCCGGCCGGTGGGCAGCCTGTGCTTCGGCGCCGGAAAGCTGGGGTATGCCGAGGCGTACGCCAGGCAGCGGGGGGTGTCGCTCTCCGACTGCTGGTTCTACACTGACAGCTACTCGGACCTTCCGGTCCTGGAGCGCCTCGGCCATCCGGTGGTGGTGAATCCGGACCCGAGGCTCCGCCCGGAGGCCGAGCGGCGCGGCTGGCCGATCGAGTGGTGGGGAGAGGCACTGTCCGGGGCCGACCCGGGCGCGTCGATGTTCCAGGGGTCGCAGCAGGAGGGGTGACTCGCCTGCTAGGCTCGAAGGTCTCCTCCATGTCGCTCCTCCTCGCCTCCGTCCTCGCCACCGCGCTCAGCGCGGCTCCGTCCTCCGTCGACCCCCGCCTGTCCATCCTCGATGCGATGAAGGAGGAGCTGGAACGCAACCGCACCCGGCTGAAGCTGGGCGAGAACCCGCCCCCGTACTTCATCAGCTACGCGGTGAAGGACCTCACCCAGTCCTACGTCGCCGCGCGGTACGGCGCGCTGTTCGACGACTCCACCAACCGCGACCGGCGGGTGTTCGCCGACGTGCGGGTGGGGAGCCACGAGCTCGACAACTCGGTCAACGAGGAGTTCGACTTCAACTTCTCGCTGAAGGGAACCAGCTACACCACCCGCAAGGAGGCGCCGCTCGACGACGACCTCACCGCGCTGCGCACCGCGCTCTGGCTCATCACCGACGAGAAGTACAAGGGGGGGCTGTTCAATCTCTTGAAGAAGAAGGGCGAGGCCGTCTACGTGGTGGACGACCCGAAGAAGCCGCCCTCCTTCAGCCGCGAGCAGCCCAGCAGCTTCATCCAGCCGCCGGCCACCTACACCTTCGACCGGCCGCGGTGGACTGCGCTGGTGCGCAAGGTGTCGGCCCGCTTCAACGAGGCGGGGAAGATCTTCGACACCGACGTCCGCGTCACCGCCGACAAGGAGGTCCGGTACTTCGTCAACTCGGAGGGGTCGCGCATCCTCACCGAGATGACCTTCTACGGGGTCCACCTCTACGCGGTGACCCGGGCCGACGACGGCCAGCTGCTCGACGACTCGCGCGACTACTACGGCTTCCGCGAGTCGGAGCTGCCGAGCGACGAGCGGCTGATGAAGGACGCCGAGTCGCTCATCCAGGAACTGCTCGCGCTCCGTGCCGCCCCGGCCATCGACCCGTACACCGGGCCGGCCATCCTCGAGGCCGAGGCCGCCGGGGTGCTCTTCCACGAGGCGGTGGGGCACCGGCTGGAAGGCGACCGGATGGACAACGACGCGGAGGGCAAGACCTACAAGGGGCAGATCGGGCGCGCGGTGCTCCCGTCCTTCATCACCATCGTCGACGACCCCACCCTGGCCACCCTGGGGGGCAAGTCGCTCAACGGCTTCTACCGGTACGACGACGAGGGCATCCCCGCCCAGCGCGTCACCCTGGTCGACGCAGGGGTGCTGCGGAACTTCCTGGTCTCCCGGCACCCGGTGGACGGGTTCCTCCACAGCAACGGGCACGGGCGAGCGCAGGCGAACCGGAGACCGGTGGCGCGGATGGCCAACCTCATCGCCTCGTCCACCAAGCAGGTCAGTGACGCCGAGCTGAAGCGGATGCTGATCGCCGAGGCGAAGCGGCAGGGAAAGCCCTACGGGCTCATCATCCGCGACATCCAGGGCGGGAACACCAACACCTCCAGCTTCGGGTACCAGGCGTTCAAGGGCATCCCCCGGCTGGTGTACCGGGTGGACGCGCGCGACGGGAAGGAGACCCTGGTCCGCGGGGTCGAGGTGGTGGGGACTCCGCTGTCGGCGGTGAGCAAGATCGTCGCCACCGGGAAGACCCAGGGCGTGTTCAACGGCTTCTGCGGGGCGGAGAGCGGGAACGTTCCGGTGTCCACCGTCGCCCCGGCGACCTTGCTCCGGGAGATCGAGCTGCAGCGGGTGGTGGAAGGCCGCGACCGGCCGCCGCTCCTCCCCAGCCCGGCCACCGAGCCGCCGCAGCGGGCGCAGGTTCCTTGAGGTCCGAATGCCGGTGCCGGTGCGGGCCGCAGCCCTCGCGCTGGACCCGCCTCATGATCAGTGTTCGGAGGTCAGCGCCGGCTGGAAGCCTCGCCAGCTCAGGTAACGCCGGAAGTCGGTGGCGAAGGACTCGACGCTGATCCCGACCGCCTCCTGGAAGGCCTCGAGGAAGCCCTTCCGGACGCGCATCCGGTCGAGGATCCGCAGCGCCGTCGCGTCCCCGTAGCGCCGGTCCAGGAAGTCGAAGGCATGGTACGCGGCGCCGTAGGCGATCGCCGGGTCCGTCCGCACGATCTTCCCCGTCCCGCGCAGCAGATCGACTCCGGGATGCGCCGCGAGCCACTGTGCCAGCGACTCGGGCGGCGGCCACTGCGCTCCCTCCCCGGCGGTCACCGTCGCCATCCCCTCCCGGAACCAGAAGGGAATCCGTTCGCGCGGGTCCGACGGCGACCCGCCCGCCCGCTGGAACATCAGAGAGTGCGTGAGCTCGTGCTTGAGGAGATCGATCACCTGCGTCCTTCGGACCTGAGCGGCCAGCGCCGGATGCTCCGCCACACCGGGCGGAAGCGGCCACCAGCGCGGGTCCCAGAGAACCACCTGGTTCCTCCGTGCCCAGGCGGAGATGCCCGGCAGCGGACGGCCCACCGCCTCCTCGAGCTCCCGGTGCGAGTTCACCACGGTGATCGTCACTGGCTCCGGAAGCCCACCCCATCGGGAGAGCACGTTCGCCGCCCCCGGAACTGTCGTGCGGAGGAGCCCTGCGATCTCCTCGTTCCACTCCACGAACTCGAGCCGGATCGTCCCGGTCTCGGTCAGCACCACCTCGCCGCCGCTGGCCCGGTGCGCCCCGCAGCTGATCGTGCCGACCGAGAGCATCGCCAGCAGGACCGCGAGCCCGCGCGCTCCAATCACCCCGCGGCTCCGGCGATGAGCCCCGCCACATCGGCCACATTCTCCGGCGCCTGATCCTCGAGGGGCGGAAAGGACAGCAGCGCCACCGGCGCCAGGGTGTGGTTCCGCGTCCGGAGGTCCTCCACGTTCCCGTGGTCGCTGCACACCAGGACACGCACGTCCGCCGGCCGCCGCCGCAGCACCGCTCGGGCGAAGGCATCGAACGTCTCCAGCGCCGACTCCGCCAGCGCCATGTCCTTGGCGTGCCCCGCCTCGTCCGCGAGGAAGTGCTCGAAGAGGGTGAAGTCCGTGCCCTCCGCCGCCCGCCAGAAGATCTCCGCCGCCTCATCCGGCGTCCGCAGCGGCACGTCGAACCCACGCGCGCGGCCGCGAGCACCCGTCACGTCGTGCGACAGCGCTTCTCCTGCCCGGAGCTGGTCCAGGGTTCGCAGCGGCACCTCCGCCGCCGCGAACGCCAGAGTGGTGGACGACGGCTTGAGCCGCCGCCGCGCCCGGGCGGGAATCTCCACCTCGGGCTCGCGCGCCGGCGCGTGCGGCAACCCCAGCGCCGCCAGGTACGCCCCCGGGTACCCGTTCACGAACGTCGCGCGACGGCCGGCGCCGACCAGCCGCTTCACCACCGAGGCGCGGAGGAGAATCTCCCGCAGCGCTGCGTCCGGGAACCCCAGCACATGCCGGCCCAGCAGCCGGGGGGCCGGTTCACCGGTCAGGATCGCCGTCTGGTTCGTCGCCGACTGGGGCCGGCCGGGCACCCCGAAGGTCGTCTCCAGGAGCGTTCGCGCGCCGCCAGGCAACACGGTGCCGCTCCCATCCTCGAACTGCGAGAGGAGCCACTCACCCCGGGCGAGGGGGTTGAACTGCGGGTCCCGGGCGCCGACCCCGACGCCGTCGATGAAGAGCAGCGCGACGCGCACCGGGGCGCGTCCTCGACTCAGGCGGCCTTGGTGACCTTGCCCGCCTTGATGCAGCGGGTGCAGGCCAGGACGCGCTGGGTGCGCCCATCCACGGTCGCCCGGAGCTTCTGCAGATTGGGCAGCGACCGCGTCTTGGACTTGTTGTTGGCGTGGCTCACCTTGTTCCCGACCAGCGGGCGCTTGCCACAGATGTCGCACTTCCAGGCCATTGCCAGGGACTCCCGAGACGGACGAAGCGGGGCTGTGTAGCCGAAACCCGGCCCGAGCGCCAGCCGGAGTGCCCAACCCCGCTACCGCTTGAGCGGATCTCGCTTCCGGACCTGCTCGTGCACCAGCCCCGCCGCCCGGGCCGCCGCCAGCAGCTCTCCCTCCAGCCCCACCCCCAGGACCGCCTCCCGGCCGGCGAAGAGCACGTGCCTGGCCGGGGTGCGGACGCCCAGTCCTTCCACACCGGTCGCCGACCCCTCCACCGCGCCATAGATGACCTGCGGGCCGGCGCCGCCCAGCGCCCCCGGCCCGTCCACCAGCGGAACCGAGCGCGCCACCCGCTCCGCCACCGAGAACGGCATCAGCGCCTCCAGGGCCCGCTCCACCCCCGCCGCCGGGAGCCGCAGGCCGGATTCGCCCGCGTCCCGGACACCTGCCCCCACCAGCGCCGAGGCGCTCACCGTGCGCAGCGACTCCTCGTCGCCGCGCGCTCCCGCCCGCCGCGTGGCGTGCACCTGGATCCACACCGGTCCGGTCTGCCCGCCATCCATCAGGACCAGGTCGCCCATCCCGCGGGGGAGCACCTTCTCCGGAACCACCCAGTGGACAGTGAGCACCAGCCGCTTCGGAACCAGGCCCACCAGGTGCTCCGCCAGCTTCGTCCCCGGACCCTCGTCGGCGAGGAGCCCGGCCAGCAGCCCCGGATCCATCGCCGCCACCAGCCACGGCGCCCGGTACACCGCCTCGGCGCCGCGTACCCGGAGGGTCACCTGAGGCCCCTCGAAGTCGATGCCTTCCACCGCGCGCCCGGCGAGGCCCTCCTGGTTCAGCAACGTCCCCCCCAGCTCGGTGAAGCGCCGCCCCAGCGTCTCCCTGAGTCCCTCGCGTCCGCCGGGCAGGCGCAGCGGCGTCTTCAGCAGCTGGGCCAGGACCCGGGTGACGGCGAGCGGCCCGGGCGGCTCCTGCTGCACCAGGAGTGGCACCGCGCCGGTCAGCAGCGCCTCCAGCGGCTCGTCGGCGGACAGCGGCGAGGGCCGGGTGAGCCCCTCCACCCGCGCCGCCCGCCGGCGCAGGCGGATCCGCTCGAGCCAGCCGCCGGGCGTGAAGTCGTCCAGGAAGCGGAAGAAGGGGTCGGAGGCCTCCGGCATCGCGGTGAGCGTGGCCAGCGTCTCGGCCACCCGGCTGCCCCCGTTGCCGAACTCGCGCTGCAGCTCGGCCAGCCGCCGGGGCGACTCCACCGGTAGCTCCAGCCGGTGACGGGGGAGGACGATCTGCCACGGCCCGGCGGGCTTCAGCGCCCGCTGGAAGCCAGTGGTGAGCCCGAGCTCGGTGAAGCAGCTCTCCACCATCGGCCACAGCCGGAACGGCGGGACGACGTACGGCGGGGAGGAGAAGAGGAATCCGTCGTGCTCGTACCCCGGCGCGAGGTGGGCGTGCTCGGCCCACAGCACGCGGAGTCCCCGCTTGGCGAGCAGCGCCCCGGCCAGCGCCCCGCCGAGCTCGGCCCCGAGCACCAGCACGTCGTAGACGTGGCGCGAGGGCCCCGGCGCGATGCGCGGTCGTGGGGGAAGCGTCGGCACTTCTACAAGCTTCCTGGGTTGACCAGCGAGAGCCCTGCCGTCTCGGGGGCACCGCCGGCCACGTGCACCCGCCGGCCCTCCACCCGGAGCCGGCCCGCGGCCAGCAGCCCGAGCGCGAGCGGGAAGAGACGGTGCTCCTGCTCCTGGATGCGCTTCTGGAGCGACTCCTCGGTGTCACCGTCGAGCACCGGCACCGCCGCCTGCGCCACGATGGGGCCGGTGTCGGTGCCCTCGTCGACGAGGTGCACGCTGCAGCCGGTCACCTTCACCCCGTGCTCCAGCGCCTGGCGGTGCGCGTGCAGGCCCGGGAAGCTGGGCAGCAGGGCAGGGTGGACGTTGAGCACCCCGCCGGGGAAGGCGCGGAGGAACGTCGGGCCCACCAGCCGCATGAAGCCGGCGAGGCAGGCGATGGCGCATCCGAAGGGAGCGATGGCCTCGACCAGCGCCCGGTCATACGCGGCGCGGTCCGGGTACCCCTGGTGGGACAGCACCCGCGTCGGCACCCCCGCCAGCGCCGCCCGCTCCAGCGCCCGGACGCCGGCGACATTCGACACCACCACCGCGATGCGGGCGGGGTACCCCGGCACGGCGGCCGCATCGAGCAGGGACTGGAGGTTGGTGCCCGACCCCGAGACGAGCACCGCGACGGGCGCGGGGCTCACCGGACGATGACCGCCGTCGGCTCGCCGCTGGACGCCTCGATCCGGCCCACCTCCCACCCCGGCACGCCGCGTGCCGAGAGCAGCGCGAGGGCGGGCTGAACCGCCGCTCGAGGCATCACCGCCACCATCCCCAGCCCCATGTTGAAGGTGGAGTCCATCTCCGCGTCCGACACGGCGCCCAGCCGCTGCAGCCAGTCGAACACCGCCGGCCGCGGCCACGCCCTCGCCTCCAGCACCGCCCGCGTGCCGTCCGGCAAGCAGCGCGGGACGTTTCCCGGCAGGCCGCTCCCCGTCACGTGGGCGAGCCCCTTCACCTCCACCGACTCGAGGAGCGCCAGCACGTCCTTGACGTAGATGCGGGTGGGCTCCAGCAGCACCTCGGCGACCGTCCTTCCCCCGAGCTCGGGAGGCCGCGCATCGAGCGCCACCTGCGCATCGGCGAGGATGCGGCGGACCAGGCTGAACCCGTTGGAGTGCACCCCGCTGCTCGCCAGGCCCACCAGCGCATCCCCGGGCCGGATGCTCGCTCCGGTGAGGATGCGGGACCGCTCCACGATGCCCACGCAGAAGCCGGCGAGGTCGTACTCGTTCCCGTCCGCGCCGGGGTGCTCGGCGGTCTCGCCCCCGAGCAAGGTGCAGCCGGCACGGAGACAGCCCTCGGCGACGCCCTTCACCACCTCGGTGGCCTGGTCCACGTCGAGTCGGCCGGTGGCGAGGTAGTCGAGGAAGAAGAGCGGCTCGGCCCCCGAGGTGAGCACGTCGTTGACGCTCATCGCCACCAGGTCGATGCCCACCGTGTCGTGCCTTCCGGCGGCCAGGGCAATCTTCAGCTTCGTCCCCACCCCGTCGGTGCCCGAGACCAGCACCGGCTCGCGGTACTTCCCCGGAGGGATGGCGAAGAGCCCGCCGAAGCCGCCCACCCCGGAGACCACCTCCGGGCGCAGGGTGCGCGCGGCGAACGGCTTGATGCGCTCAACCAGCGCGTCGCCCGCCTCGATGTCGACGCCGGCGTCCTTGTAGGTGAGTCCCATGGGGCCCGGCGCTTTCTACGCGATCTGACCCACGGCGACGAGCGTCCTCCACTTGCCCCATGCCCCCCGCCCGGTCGTAGGCTTGTCGGCGCTTGCTGCCCGAGCGCCTCCGCTGGGTGAGCCGTCGCCGCTACGAGCTGGTGGGGCTCGCCGTCGCCGTGGCCATGGCGCTGCTCCACTGGGCCACGGACGGGCGGCAGGCGGGCGCCGGCACCGGCCCCCGGGCGGCGGTGCTGCGCATCCTCTCCGCGCTCGAGGGCCGGGCCTCCGACCTCCAGATCTGGGCGCGGGGCGTCCGCGCGCCGCACCCGGACGTGGTGGTGGCGGCGGTCGACGAGCGCTCTGTGCAGCGCTATGGGCGCTGGCCCTGGAGCCGCGACCAGCTCGCCCGCGCCGTTGCCCGGCTCCACGAGGCCGGACCGGCGGCCATCGGGCTGGACATCACCTTCACCGACGAGGACCGGGGCTCGGACGCCGCGGTGATGAGCGAGGCGGCGGAGGCGCTCGGCCAGGCCCTGGGGGACCTCCCCGAGTCCTCTCGCCTGGCGTTCAGCCCGGTGCTGGCCACCCTGAAGGCGCGGGCCTCGGGTAGCGGTGACGCCGCGCTCGCCCGGGCGCTGGCCGACGCGCCGGAGGTGGTGCAGGGCGTGTCGGCCTACGGCAGCGGCGAGGCTCACGATTACCTCGAGCAGCGCGAGATGGCCGAGTCGCTGCTCCGCTCGCGGATGCTGACCCACTTCCCGGGTCCGTCCGGGAGGTCCTTCTTCGAGGTACCGCTGGACCGGAGCATCGCCGAGCGCTTCGTCTCGGCCCAGGTGCCGCTCCCCGGGCTGCTTCCGCCTGCCCAGCCGCTGGGCCACTTCAACGTGCTGCGGGACGATGACGGGGTGGTGCGACTCACCCCGCCCTTCGTGCAGCTGGAGCATCCCCCGGGGCTCCTCCCCTCGCTCGAGCTGCAGACGGCGGCCACGGCGCTGGAGGCCACGGTGGAGCCGGTCTGGGACCCGGAGCTCGGCCAGCTGGTGGCGGCGCGGCTCCGGCGCGACGGCCAGGTGGTCCGCACCGTTCCCCTCGCCCTCAAGCGCCCCCGGGCCCGCATCGACTACCCCGGTCCGGCGGAGGTCTTCCACACCGTCGCCCTCGCCGACGTGGTGGACCGCAAGCTGCCGCCCGAGGCGCTGCGGGGGAAGGTGGTGCTGGTCGGGGTGACGCTGGTGGGCCAGTACGACCAGGTGGTGACCCCCTTCCGGAACCTGGAAGCGGGCATCTACGCCCACGCGGCGATGCTCTCCAGCATCCTCTCCGGCCGCTTCCTCCAGCGCGGGACGGGAGCGGTGCTGGCCGAGCTGATCTTCATCCTCGGCGCGGGGCTCCTCCTGGGGCTGGTGCTCCCCCGAGCCTCGCCGTGGCTCAAGGCCGCGGTCCCCCTGGCGCTGGCGCTGGGGTGGGTGGCGGTGGTGCAGCTCGCGCTCCGGCGCGGGGTGGTGCTGGCCTCGGCCCTTCCCCTGGCGAACGTGTTCCTCGCGGCCTTCGCGGTGGTCTTCGTCGGCTACCTCGTCACCGACCGGGAGAAGATCCGGCTCCGGCGCACCTTCCGGTACTACGTCGCCGAGAGCGTGATGACCGAGATGCTCGACCACCCCGAACTGCTGCGGCTGGGCGGCGAGAAGCGCGACTGCACCGTGCTCTTCAGCGACATCCGCGGCTTCACCGCGCTCAGCGAGACCATGGCCCCCGAGGCGCTGGTGAAGTTCATCAATGGCTATCTGTCGCCCATGACCCGCATCGTGCTGGAGGAGGGCGGGACGCTGGACAAGTACATCGGCGACGCGCTGATGGCGTTCTGGGGCGCGCCGATCCCCCAGGAGGACCACGCGCTGCGCGCCTGCCGGACCGCGCTCCGCTTCCTCGAGGAGCTGGAGCAGCTTCGCAAGGGCTGGAGAGCCGAGGGGCTGCCGGAGATCGAGATCGGCGTGGGCATCAACAGTGGGTCCATGGTGGTGGGAAACATGGGGTCGGACCTGCGCTTCGACTACACGGTGATGGGCGACGCGGTGAACATGGCCTCACGGCTGGAGGGTGCGAACAAGCTCTTCCAGACCAGCATCATGGTGTCCGAGGAGACCTGGCGTCGCATCGCCACCGAGGCCACCGGGCGCCGGCTGGGCTCGCTGCGGCTGCGCGGGCGGTCCGAGCCGGTGCGGGTCTGGGAGCTGCTCGCGCTCCGGCGCCCCACCGCGGAGGAGCAGGCGACCATCGCCCGGTTCGAGGAGGCGGTGGATGCGCTCGCCGCCCGGCGGGTGCAGGAGGCCGAGGCCGGGTTCCAGGCGGTGCTCGCCGCGCATCCGGACGACCGCGTCGCGCGCCGGTACCTGTCCGAGGCGCGGACCTCGACGGTGTAGGGCGCGCTCTTCCAGGCCTGTCGCACGCCCAGGAAAGTTGCGCCCTTCGGTGCCAGTTGATTGACTTCCCTCTCGACGCACCTGCCCACATGCCCACTGCCGAAGACACGCTCTTCCAGCGGTTCGGGAAGGAGTTTCCCAAGGGAACCGTGCTCTTCCACGAGGGCGAGACCGGGAAGGAGATGTTCGTCCTCCAGTCGGGCAGGGTGGTCATCACTCGCACCGTCCGGGACACGGTGAAGACCCTGGCCACGCTCGGGCCCGGCGAGTTCTTCGGCGAGATGGCGCTGATCTCCAACAAGCCGAGGAACGCGACCGCCACGGTGGAGGAGCCGGCGCGGCTCCTGGTCATCGACCCCAAGACCTTCGAGGGGATGATCCGCGGCAACTCGGAGATCGCCGTCCGGATGATCAAGAAGCTCGCCGAGCGGCTCGACGAGGCGGATGCACAGATCGAGAACCTCCTGCTCGCCGACCCGGGCAGCCGGGTGGTGCACCAGATCCTCCACGCCTGCCAGAGCCGCGGCCGGCCGCTGGAGGAGGGCGTGGAGATCGACCTCAACGTCCGGGAGCTGCCGCGGCTGACCGGGGTGGGCGAGCCTGGCATCCGGGCCGAGCTCCAGCGCATGGAGCGCAGTGGGCTGGTGGAGCGCACCGGCGACCGGCTCCTGGTGCGGGACCCGGCGCGCCTGCAAGATTACTTGGACTTCCTCGCTCTGCGCTGGAAGTTCGCCGAGCCATGAACCTCCGGGTCCTCGGCTGCCACGGCGGTGAGCTTCCCGGATGCCGGAGCACCTGCTTCCTGGTCGACGGCTCGCTGGCGCTGGACGCCGGCGCGCTGACCGCCTCGCTCGACCTGCCGGCCCTGGCCAGCGTCGATCACATCGTCCTCACCCACAGCCACTTCGACCACGTGAAGGACCTGCCGCTTCTCTCCGACCTGGTGGTCGGCTGGCGGAAGACCCCGATCACCATCTGGGCGAGCCACGACTGCACCCGGACGCTGCGGGACAACATGTTCAACGGCGCGCTCTGGCCGGACTTCACCCGCATCCCGTCACCGGAGCAGCCGGTGTTCCGGCTCCGGAGCTTCACGCCCGGCGAGACGTTCCAGCCCGGGCCGTACACCGTGCGCTCGGTGCTGGTGAGCCACCCGGTCGAGTCCTGCGGCTTCGTGGTGCAGCGTAACGGCGTCGCGCTGGGGATCAGCGGAGACACCGGCCCCACCCACCAGCTCTGGGAGGTTCTGAACCAGACGCCCAACCTCCGGGTGCTGCTGCTGGAGACCAGCTTCCCCGACGAGCTCCAGGATCTGGCGGACATCTCCGGCCACCTCACCCCGAGGACGCTGCGCGGCGAGCTGGCGAAGTTCCGGCGAAACGGGACCGACGTCCTGCTGTACCACCTGAAGCCCGCCTTCGTGGCCGAGCTGAAGCGGCAGGTGGCGAACCTGCCGGTCCGGGTGCTCGAGCTGGGCGACAGCTTCGACCTCTAACTCGAGGTGCAGTGGCAGGCGAAGTCGTCGGTGTAGCCATCGGGACCACCGTGACGGGGTTGTTGACGGCCGGCGGGCACTCCGTTACGCGGACGGCCGGCACGATGGCCACCTGGTTCAGCAAGAAGCCGCGCATCGCCCCGGTCAAGCCCGAGGAGGTGGACAGCCTCCGGCAGCAGCCCTCCCGGATGCAGGGGCTGTGGGCCAAGTGCGAGGAGTGCGACGAGATCATCTACCGGGCGGAGATCGAGAAGAACCTCAACGTCTGCCCGCTCTGCGGCCACCACATGCCCTGGCCGGCGCGCGCCCGGCTGCAGGCGCTCCTCGACGAGGGGACGTTCGAGGAGGCGGACCGGGAGCTCGAGCCCACCGACCCGCTGGGCTTCACCGACAGCAAGCGGTACCGCGATCGGCTCCGCGCCACCCGCCGGGCGCTGGACGAGAACGACGCCTTCATCGGCGGCATGGGGCGGATCGAGGGTCACCCCGTCTCGGTGGGGGGCTTCGTCTTCGAGTTCATGGGCGGCTCGATGGGCTCGGTGGTGGGCGAGAAGGTGACCCGGCTGTTCGAGCGTGCCACCGCCCGCCGGTGCGCCGCGGTGGTCTTCAGCGCCTCCGGTGGCGCGCGGATGCAGGAGGGCATCTTCTCGCTGATGCAGATGGCGAAGACCTCCGCGGCGATCGCTCGCTTCCGTGAGGTGAGGAAGCCGTACGTCTCGGTGATGCTCCACCCGACCACCGGCGGAGTGGCGGCGAGCTTCGCCTGGCTCGGGGACGTCATCCTCGCCGAGCCCAAGGCCCTGATCGGCTTCGCCGGTCCCCGGGTCATCGAGCAGACCATCCGCCAGAAGCTCCCCGACGGGTTCCAGCGCTCGGAGTTCTTGCTCGAGCACGGGATGGTGGACGCCATCGTCCCCCGCAAGGAGCTGCGGGCGAAGCTCGGGTCCCTGCTGGGCCTGATGGGCTGAGATGGACACCCCGCGGACGGCCGAGGAGGGGCTCCAGTTCCTCGCCTCCCGCTCGCCGTCGACGGTGGTGCTGGGCCTGCAGCGCATGCAGCAGGCGCTGGAGGAGCTGGGGAATCCCGAGTCACGGCTCCGTTCGGTGCAGGTCGGGGGCACCAACGGGAAAGGGAGCACCTGCGCCTTCCTCGAGTCCATCCTCCGCGCCGCGGGGCACCGGGTGGGGCTCTACACCTCGCCGCACCTCGTCCGGGTGAACGAGCGGTTCGTGGTGGGTGGGGTGGCGATCGACGACCAGGCGCTCGGCACCCGCATCGTCGAGGTGCTCCAGAGGTCGCCGGCGGCGCGAGAGGCGACGTACTTCGAGCTCGGGACGCTGGTGGCGCTGGAGCACTTCGCCCGCGAGGCAGTGGAGGTCGCGGTGCTGGAGGTCGGGCTCGGAGGCCGGCTCGACGCCACCACCGCCGCGCGCCCCCGGCTCACCGCCCTCACCCGGGTGGGGTTGGATCACATGGAGTTCCTCGGTGACACCCTCCAGGCCATCGCCCGGGAGAAGGCGGCCATCTTCCGCCCCGGCGTGCCGGCGGTGGTGAGCGAGCAGCGGCCGGAGCCGCTCGCGGTCATCGAGGCCACCGCCACCACCGTGGGCGCGCCGTTGTGGGTGGAGGGCCGTGATTTCTCGCTCGACGAGCTCGGCCGGTACCGCGGGGCGGAGCGAGCTCTGGACGGGCTGGCGCTCGGCCTTCACGGCGAGCACCAGCACCACAACGCCGCGGTGGCCGTGACCTGCGCGAATCTCCTGGTGCGTCAGGGGCTGGCGGTGGGCGCCGAGGCGATCCGCACCGGGCTGCAGCGGACGCGCTGGCCCGGGCGGCTGGAGCAGATCCCCGGCCATCCGCCTCTGCTGCTCGATGGAGCGCACAACGAGGATGGCGTGGCGGCGCTGGTGGCGGCGCTCGATGCTCCACCCTACGCCGGCCGTCCGATGCACCTGGTCTTCGGGGTGGTCTCGGACAAGCGGGTCGAGCCGATGCTCCGGGTGCTGCTGCCCCGGTGCGCCTCCGCGACGCTCACCCGGGTGCCGACGCCCCGGACGCTCGATCCGGACGGGGTCCTCGCCCTGGCGCGCTCGCTCTGCCCGGTGGTGGGCGTCACTCCCTCGCCGGAAGCGGCCCTCGCCCGGGCGCGTACCCTGGCGGGGCCGGACGGGTGGGTGCTGGTTGCAGGGTCGCTGTACCTGGTGGGCGCGGTGAAGGCCCTCCTGGAATCCAACCCGGCCCGGTGAGCCCCGGGGGCACGCATGGTGCTTGGCGCGGCGCAGCACCGACCCTAAAGTCAAGGCCCGGATGCGTCTCCCCCGAACGCACGTGCCGGTCGTCCCCCCCACGGTCGACGAGGTTGCGTTCCGGGACCTGTACCGGAAGTCCGAGTACGGGGTGGAGACGTCCGATGGCTGGACGCTGATCGTCACCCGCTACCAGGCCGAGCCGCAGCCCTTCCACCAGCCGCTGCTCGGCGAGCCGCTGCTGCTGGTGCCCGGCTTCTCGCAGAACCGCCACACCTGGACCAGCGGTGAATTCGTGAAGAACCTCCTGTACTTCGGCCTCGACATCCACATCGTCGAGCTGCGGGGCCACGGCAAGAGCAGCCAGCAGCTCCAGCGCGAGCGCTCGGAACTGACCGGTCGGCCCCTGCCCTCGGACCTCGACTACGGCTGGGACCTCGACAGCTACCTGCTGCACGACCTGCCGGCGACGGTGGGGGCGGTGAAGGAGAAGACCGGGCGGCGGCGCATCTTCTACTGCGGACACTCCATGGGGGGAATGCTCGGCTACGGGTACGCCGGGTTGCACGACGACCTGGAAGGGCTGATCACCATCGGGGCTCCGGCGGACCTCGGACGGGGATTCCCCCTGCTCCGTCTCCTGGCTCTCACCAGCCCGCTCACCGGCGCGCTCATCGACGCGGGGCTGCTGGCAGTCAACCTCCAGCGCCGGATGCTCGCCCTGGCCCGGCTGCTCCGGGCGCGGGCCGCGGCCTTCGCCCGGCTGCCCGCAGGAGACGAGCTGGAGCCCATCGTCGACGCGCTGGTCCGGTTCAACTACGTCCCGGTCGACGAGTGGCTGAAGCTGCTGGAAAAGCTCATCGCCCGGGCGGAGGTGCACCCGGTCTACGACGCGCTCGCCCGGCGGGTGAACTGGCTCAGCAACCCCAGCCGGGTGAGCGGGGCGGACATCCGCTGGCTGCTGCGCGAGGGCGGCGAGCGCGAGCCCCGCAAGGTGCTCGAGCAGTTCGCGCGCTGGGTCCGCCGGGGGGAGCTGGTCTGCTACCGGACCGGCTACGACTACAAGCAGGGCTTCACCAACATCGCCATCCCGATGGCAATCATCTTCGGGGACATGGATCCGCTCGCCTCGGTGGAGTCCACGCGCAGCGTGTACCGCGCCGCCCGGAGCGAGTACCTCCTCTGGCGGCCGGTGAAGGGCAACAGCCACATCGAGCTGACGATGGGGCACGACATCCGGCAGATCTGCTACGACGTGAAGAATCTGGTGGAGTACGCGCGCACGCACCGGACCCGCGGCCCGTCGCTCCCTCGGCTGCACTCCTGAACCCGCTGTAGGTGTGCGTCGTCCCTGGGCTTCTTTGGACCGACCGCGTCGGCGGGGCTAGCATCCGGACCGTGAGGAACGGCGCGCTCGGAGTGCTCGCCCTGGTGATCCTCGCCGGCGGAGCGACCCGCGCGGCGGACCCCCAGGTCAACACCATCAAGAAGGTCTCGGTGAAGGGTGGGACGGTGGAGATCGTCGGCACCCAGAAGCCGAGCTTCACCACCTTCCCGATGAGCGACCCGCCGCGCTTCGTCGTCGACATCAGCGAGGCGGTGTTCTCCGGGGTGCCCGAGGACGTGCCGGTCCCGGGCACCGGCCGCATCACGGCGATCAAGACCGCCAGCTACGGCAACGACGCGAGCGCGATCGCCCGGGTGGTCATCGGGTTCGACCGGGACGTCGAGCCCGACGTCCAGGCCAGCGGCAACACCCTGGTGGTGAAGGTGGGCACCGGGACTGCGCCGTCGGTGGCCTCGCGCGCGGTGCCGGCGCCCGCACCCGCACCGCCCGACAGCGCCCTGGCGCAGGGCCGGGCACTGGCCGCGGCTGTCACCGCGCCCCAGGCCAAGCCGGATGATCAGGCCGCACGCGAGGCCCTGGCGCGGGCCAACGCCAAGGCGGAGGCCGACCGCAAGGCGGCGGAGGCCGCGGCGCTCGCCGAGCAGCAGCGTCAGGCGGAGCTCGCCCGTCAGCGCGAGGCGATCGCCGCCGCGGACACCGAGAGGAAGGCCCGCGAGCAGGCCGAGCGTGAGGCACGGGCCCGGGCGGACCAGGAGCGCGCCGCCCAGCAGAAGGCCCTGGCCGAGGCGCAGGCGCGCGCCGAGGCGGACCGGAAGGCGCAGGAGGAGGCGGCGCGGGCGGCGGCGGCGCAGAAGAAGGCGCAGGACGACGCCTCGCGGGCGGCGGCCGCGCGCGCCGAGGCGGAGCGCAAGGCGCAAGAGGACGCCGCACGGGCCGCGGCCGCCCGGGCGGAGGCGGATCGCAAGGCCCAGGAGCAGGCGGCGCGGGTGGCGGCGGCCAGTGCTGCGGCGCAGAAGAAGGCGCAGGAGGACGCGGCGCGGGCCGAGGCGCAGCGCCGGGCGCAAGAGGAGGCGGCCCGGGCGGAGGCGGATCGCAAGGCCCAGCAGGACGCGGCGCGGGTGGCGGCGGCCAGTGCGGCGGCGCAGAAGAAGGCCCAGGAGGACGCGGCCCGGGTGGAGGCACAGCGGCGGGCCCAGGAGGACGCGGCGCGCGCGGACGCACAGCGGCGGGCCCAGGAGGACGCGGCGCGGGCAGAGGCGCAGCGGCGGACCCAGGAGGAGGCGGCGCGGGCGGAGGCGCAGCGGCGGGCCCAGGAGGACGCGGCCCGGGCCGAAGCGCAGCGGCGGGCGCAGGCCGAGTCGAGCAGGACGGTGGTCGCCCAGGCCGAGACCCCGAGGCCGGCGGCCCGCGAGGTGAGCGACGCCCGCCCCGCCGCGCCGACCAGCGGTGGGGCCGAGGTGAGCAGCCGCCGGAAGACGGTGATGCTGGTCGGCTTCGTCCCGGACAAGTCGCGGGTCTTCGTCCGGACCAGCGAGCCCGTGCGGTACACCGTCTCCCGGGCGGACGACCGCACCGTGGTCCTGGAACTGGAGAACACCACCTTCCACCGCAGCAACGACCGCCGGCTGCTCGACACCCGGTACTTCGGCGGGCCGGTGGTGCAGATCGCCCCCAGTCCAGCGAGTGGCAAGACGGTGCGGGTCGCCGTCACCTTGCGGGACAAAGTGGAGTATCAAGCCCGGCAGGACGGCAACGAGGTCTCGTTGCAGTTCGCGCCCTGAGCCGGTCGGGGCGTTTCACGCCCCGCGATGACCCCGCTCGGCCTCGTTCTCGTCCTGCTGGCACAAGCCTCGACCACGCCGCTCCCGGCGGAGGGCGAGCCGGTCCGCTACCAGGCCGAGCGGGGGACGTCGGACGGACACGGCGACGTGCTCCACCTCCAGGGCAAGGCCGAGCTGCGCACCGACACCGCCCGCGTCCAGGCGGACCGCATCGACTACGACCAGCAGACCCGCATCGTGACCGCCACTGGCCACTGCTATGCGGTGAGCGGGCTCGCGGGCGCGGTCGCCGACGGGCTCACCCTCGACCTGGACGGGAACTGGCTCCAGCTGCAGAACGGCCGCTTCTTCATCAAGGCGGACGTGGCCCCCGAGGCGCTCCTCCAGACCTCCACCCCCGAGCAGCTCATCGCCACCGGACGCACCACGCTCGCCGCCCGGGTGGAGCGGGTGGAGCGCGTGGGCCCGGGGCACCTCAAGGTGAACGGGCTCGACTTCACCCCTTGCGACTGCAACCCGCTCGAGCCGCACTGGAGCATCAAGGCCACCGCGGCGGACGTGCACCCGGGGGAGCGGGCGTGGCTCTTCCTCCCGGTCGTCTACATCTATGGCGTGCCCATCCTCCCCTTGCCAGTGCTGGACGTGCCGCTGAAGCCGCAGAAGAGCGGGCTGCTGGTCACCACGCCGGCCCACAGCGCCCAGAACGGCTGGCAGGTGACGCAGCCGGTGTACTTCGCGCTGGCCTCCAACTGGGACCTCACCGTGACGCCCGGGTACACCTGGGGGTCGTCGACGCAGCCAACCGTCGGCAATGCCGCGCTGGGGGTGAAGGGTCCGAGCCTCGACACCGAGGTCCGCTGGGCGCACTCGCGGGACACGAAGGGGGACATCGAGCTGTTCCTGCTCGATGACCGGCAGTTCCTCCGGGACCCACGGACCCTCGTCTACTGGGGTGCCACGCCAGAATCCCCATCGCTCTCGGGCGACGTGCTCAAGGAGGCCCGCAGCTTCCGGGGGAGCCTCAACGGTGCAGTGCTCCAGAACTTCGGGGCGAGCTGGTCGGCGCGACTGGACCTCAACATGGTCTCGGACGCTGCGCTGGTGAAGGACACCACCACCGACGTGGCCCAGCAGGCGAACCAGTACCTGCGGAGCTCCGCCGTTCTGAGCCGCCGCACCCCGGACAGCATCCTCTCGTTCGAAGTGACCGCGCGGCAGGACATCGCCTGGGGCGGGTTCTCGGCGTTCGACAACGACACCTGGCCCTACCCGACGACCGGGCTCGATCCGCACCAGGACAACTCGACGCACCAGCCGGACTCGGTGGATCCCAGTCTCACCCGCGGCCAGTGGCTCCGCGGCCCGGCGACGTTGCAACGGCTGCCCACCGTCCATCTCGATCTGCCGACCCGGCCGCTCGGGGAGCACCTCGACTGGTCGCTGAGCGCGGACTTCACCCGCCTCGCGCCGTTCAACGGCCACTCGGGAGACGAGGGCGTCGACGGGCTGTATCAGCTCGGTGGCCGGGGACAGCCGCCGCCGACGCTGGTCGACCCCACGACTGGCCAGCCAAACGCGGTGTGCCCGGGCAACACCCGCAGCGACCTCCTCACCCAAGGTGACCGCGTTTGGCAGTGCGGGGAGCGCGAGGCACGCCTGCGGCTCGACCTCGTGCCGCGCCTCTCGGGGAACGTCGGGGTGGGGGACTGGCTGCGGATCCGCCCGAGCGTGTGGATCCGCCAGGACCTCTATCTCGGCGAGGTCACCCGCACCACCGACCAGCGCGGCTATGTGGTGGGCGACGTGCTCGTCTCCAGCGAGCTCTCCCGCACCTTCGCCAACGGGCTCCGCCATGCCATCCAGCCGAGCCTCGAGTACCGGGAGATTCCCGGCCAATGGGGCGCCGTGCCGGGCAACCGGCCCACCGGCCCCAACCAGCCGGTCGAGAACCGCTTCTACGACGAGCTGGACGGGGCGCTGATGGACGTGCGGTTGCGGCAAGGCGTGGCCCGGCTCACGCAGACGCTGAGCCGCCGGACCGGAGCGGTGATGCAGGAGCTGCTCCGGGTGGAGATCGCCCAGGAGTTCGACTTCCACCAGGACAATGGCCTCGGCGACACGGTGGTCAGCGCCCGCGCGGCGTACGCGCCCTTCAGCGCGGGACTCACCTTCCGCTACGACAGCCAGCGCAGCTCCCCGGCCCTCTGGGCGGCCTTCGCCTCGTTCCAGATTCCCCGGTTCGGCACCACCCTCCGCTTCGACCAGCTGTTCGTCCCGGTGCAGTTCTTCGACCGGGATGTCTATGGGGCCTTCGCGCAGAACCTGCCCGCGGCGGCGATCTCCGGGGAGGACCTGGGACGCTGGGGCGGCGCGGGCAACATGCGCCAGGGGATCGACGCGCTCGTGGGCTCTCCGGTGCCCGCCGGATTCCAGAATGGCCAGCGCCAGAGCGCCATCACCCTCGAGGCGCACGTGAACCTGGTCTTCGGGCTGGGACTCACCTACTCGGGCACCCTCTACCCCGGGGCGACCTGGACGCTTCGTGATGCCACCGGCGCCCTCATCGACGCGCCGAACGGCGAGGCCAGGAAGGTCACCGGGAGCTACAGCCTGCTCGGGCAGCAGAACTTCGGGATCTCCTTCGCCCCGGCGTGCAACTGCTGGCGGCTGGACGTCATCGGCCGGCTGCCGCCCCCGTTCGGGCAGTACGTCCAGGACCCCCCGGGGGGGCCCTACGTGCGGAGCACCTTCAACTGGCGATTTCCCGACCTCATCTTTCTGCTGACGATCCAGAACTTCGGCACGTTCGGCGCGAGCTAGTTCCCGGAGTGTGCCGCTGGACAACGGAGCGGCTTTGCAGGAGCTTTGCTCAGAGTCCGAGCCGGAAGCTCCCATCGTCGTTGCAGAACTGGATTTTCCAGACTTTCGAGGCACACCGTGTCTGACATCGGCAAGCGCATTGGTCGAAGAATTCGCGACCTCCGCACCCAGCGGCAAGACCGCTGGACGCAGGAGGACCTGGCCGAGCGGGCGAAGATCAGCGTGTCGTTCCTCTCGATGATCGAGCGCGGTGAACGCGTGGCGCACGTCGAGACGCTGGCCTCCCTCGCAGAGGCACTGGGAGTGAGCCTGGCGGAGCTGTTCGTCGAGCCCACCCCCCAGGGAACCAATGGCGAGGAGCTCCTCCGCCCCATCTCCGAGTTCGTCCGGTCACGGCACCTGGACAGCCGGGACGTGGAGAAGCTGCTCGGCGTGGCCCGGGCCATGTTCGCCACCCAGGCCAGCACCGTCTGAGCGGGTCGGCTGCCATCGCCCTCGCTTGACCGCCCGGACGGCGCCCCCTAGCGTCCCGGCGCTGACTTTCGAGTCAACCGAGGGGGAGACACCGGTGGCGGGAACCAAGGCCAGCACCGCGGCAGAGGAACGCGACCGGGACCGCCGGAAGACCATCCTCCGGGCTGCGGTGGAGGTGTTCGCGCGCAAGGGCTACCACGGGTGCCGCATCGCCGACGTGGCCCGGGAGGCGGGCGTCGCGTACGGCCTCGTCTACCACTACTTCCGGAACAAGGAGGAGCTGCTCCAGCTGGTGTTCGAGGCCGGGTGGGGCGGCTTCCTGGCGCGCATCCGCGACGCCGCGGAGGCCAGCGCGCCGCTGGAGCAGAAGATCCACCGCATCGCCCAGGTCGCCTTCGAGGCCTACCGCATCGACCCGCGGGGAGTGCGGGTCCTGGTGCTGGAGTTCGCCCGCAGCCCCAGCGCCGGAGAGGCCAACCGGCGCACCGCCTTCGCCGAGGTGCTGGGGGTCATCACCCGGATGTTCGAGCGCGCCCGTGCCCGTGGCGAGCTCCGGGCCGGGCTCGAGCCGGCGCTCTGCGCGGCGATGCTCTTCGGCTCGGTGGAGATGAGCCTCACTGGCTTCGTGATGGGGCTGCTCGACCCGAAGCAGGCCGGTCTGCTCGCCCACGCGCAGGAGCAGCTCAGCTCCCTGTTCCTGGACGGCGCCCGTGCGGCTCCGGAGGACGCCCGATGGAAGAAGGACCGGTCCGGTCCGAAGTTGAAGACGGTCAAGCGCTCCTGACCATCGACCGTCCGGCGGCACGTAACGCGCTCTCCCCCGAGGTGGTGGAGGGGCTGCGGGCCGCGCTGTCCCGCGCCGAGGCCGATCCCTCGGTCCGGGTGGTGGTCCTCACCGGGGCGGGGGACCGGGTCTTCTCCGCCGGCGGCGATCTGTCGGCCATGCCGGAGGGCGGAGCCCTCGCCGGCCACGCGCTGCGGCGGGCCTACGGGGCCCTCCTCGAGGCGCTGGCCGCCTCGGTGCTCCCCACCGTGGCCCGGGTGAACGGTCACGCGCTCGCGGGTGGTCTCGGCCTGGTGCTGGCCTGCGACCTGGCGGTGGCGGTGGACACGGCGGAGCTGGGCACCCCGGAGGTGGATGTCGGGCTCTTCCCGATGATGGTGCTCGCCTGGCTCCAGCGGCACGTCGGGCGCAAGCGGGCGCTGGAGCTGCTCCTCACCGGCGACCGGCTGAAGGCCGACGAGGCGCTGCGCTGGGGGCTGGTCAACCGCGTCGTGCCGCGGGCCGAGCTGGACGCGGCCACCCGCGCCCTCGCCGCCCGGGTGGCGGGGAAGAGCCGGGCCGTCCTCGCGCTCGGCAAGGCCGCCTTCCGGAGCGCGGACGGCATGTCCGTCCCCGAGGCGATGGACTTCCTCGCCGGGCAGCTCTCGCTCAACCTGGGCACCGAGGACGCCGCGGAGGGCATCACGGCCTTCCTCGAGCGCCGTCCTCCCCGCTGGAAGGATCGCTGACCATGGGCACGCCACCGGAAAGGGTCGTCGTCACCGCCGCTCTGACCGGCGTGCTCGCCACCCGCGAGCAGTGTCCCTACCTCCCCTACACCCCGGCGGAGATCGGCGAGGAGGCCCGGCGGGCCTACGAGGCGGGTGCGGCGGTGGTGCACATCCACGGCCGGGCACCCGACGGCGGCCCCACCTGGTCGAGCGAGACCTACGCCGAGATCAAGCGGGAGGTGCAGGCGCGCTCGCCGATCATCGTCAACTTCTCCACCGGCGGCTTCAACATGGGCGCCGACGGCGAGGCGGAGAAGGCCGAGCGGCTTTCCTACGTGCGGACGACGCAGCCGGAGATGGCCGCGCTCAACATGGGGTCGATGAACTACGCCAAGTACTCGGCGGGGAGGAAGGCGTTCGTCTTCGACCTGGTGTTCCCCAACCCGTTCGGGGACATCCTCCTCGCCGCTGCCGCCATGCGCGCGGGTGGGGTGAAGCCGGAGCTGGAATGCTTCGACCTCGGGCACGTGGCCAACGCCCAGCCGCTTCTGGAGATGGGCGCGCTGAGGCGGCCGCTCCAGTACAGCTTCATCCTCGGGGTGCTGGGCGGCGCGCCACCGTCGGCCGAGACGATGGCCGCGATGGCCCGCTCCATCGGGCCCGAGGACACCTGGGAGATCATCGGCATCGGCCGGGGGCAGTGGCGGCTGATCGGCGCAGCGCTGGCCCTCGGCGGCAACGTGCGGGTGGGGCTCGAGGACAACTTCTACCTGGACGCCGCCGGAACCCAGATGGCGAAGGGCAACGGGCCGCTGGTGGAGAAGGCGGTGCGGATGGCCCGGGACGTCGGCCGCGAGCCGATGAGCCCCGACGAGGCCCGGCGCGCGCTCTCGCTGCCGCAGGTCTGGTAGCCCGCGGCGTGCGGGGGAGACGAGTGGGGTCGCCTCATCCGTTGTTCTGCCTGGCGGCAGGGGGACGGGGCGCATTCCTCGGAGCGCAGGCGGGAGGCTCACCTCTGGGTCCGCTGCGGCAGAGCCCATCGACCTCCTCTCCCCCGGGCCCGGCGAACTGACAGCTCGCCCCATCCTGCTGACCCTGGCAGGCAGCGAGGGCCTCGGGGGGTGGACCCCGGAAGGCGTGCGCCGGGGCGCAGGCACTGGTGGTCGAGTCCGGCGCCGCGCGACAGATGCCGGACACCGCGTGGTCGCCGAGCTGGAAGCTGCAGGCCGCCCCGGCCTCGCGACCCGCGCAGGCATCGACCGCCTCCTGGGGGGGAGAAGGCGCGTGCTCCTGGGCGGGCGCGAGCGGGGCGATGAAGAGGGAGAGGGCGAGTCCGAGGGAATGCGTCGGTCGGTTCATGGCGGCCGGTTCTCCCCCGACGACGCGAAGCCTGGATGGGTCCCGTGTTGCGGAACGTGTGCGGGCGCCTCAGCGCGCCTGTCCCGTGGGAAGGGCCGGGCCTGCGTCCGGGGGAGGGGCGACGCCTCCCAGGCCACCGTCCGGTGTTCCGCCGTCCGGGAGCTCGGGCGGGGGGAAGGTGGCCGGAGGCGACACCGCGCCCGGGAAGGGAAGGGCGAGCAGCGCTTGCGGATTCACCCACAGGGTCCCGATGTGCGCGCCGAAGTGGAGGTGCGGACCGGTGACCCGGCCCGTCTTCCCCACCAGACCGAGGAGCTCCCCCCGCCGCACGTCCTGTCCCGCCTTCACCAGGAACTTCGAGAAGTGGAAGTAGGCGGTGATGAGTCCCGCGCCGTGGTCGACGAGGACGGTGTTCCCCGAGGTGTAGCAGTCACGCACCATCACCACCCGCCCGTCGTTGGCGGCGCGGACCTCGTCCCCGGTGGAGCCCTCGAGATCGAGGCCGTAGTGCTGGGTGGTCTTCTTCCCGTTGAGCGTGCGCTTGTCCCCGAAGCGGGCGGTGATCTCCGCCTCGCGCGGCTTCTGGAAGTTGTCGCCGAAGGTGCGAGGGTGGTGCGGCCGGTCCCAGGCCTTCTGGAACGCCGCCTGGTCCGCCTTGATGCGCGCCCGGGCCGAGGCAGGAACCTTGACGAACTTGCTGGCGACGGTGAGCTGGCGCTCGGGGAACTCGGGCGGGACGACCTCCAGCGGCGCATCGAGGGTCACCGCGCCGGCGGTCACCCTGACCAGAAGGATGCCGGGCTCCTGCTCCACCGGGATGCCGACCAGCGCCTCGGCGTGGTCCTCGCGGACGTAGAACGGCGCGGACCGACCGCCGACCGTTCCCTCGGGGACGCCCTTCACCCCGCGGACGACGATCAGGACCGGGTCTCCCGGCTTCAGGCGCGGCGGCACCAGCTCGATCGAGGGTGCAGCAGCGGCAGCGACGGAAGCGAGGAACGCGAGGAGCGCTGCGGGTCTGCGCAAGGTCGAAGACCAATACCGCGTTCTCGCCGGAATTTGCAGACGCAACGTGGAGGCGTTCGTCTGCCCGCGGGGAAAGCGGCCGACGAACTCACCGAGGCGTCACCCCGGCGCCATCGTCCGCCCGCGCTCTTGCGTGCTGGATGCGCCCCCTCTCCAAGGAGGCAGCACGCATGGGCAACCCGACGTCGTCCCGGACGTGGATGTGGTTCGCAGCCTCGGCGCTTCTGGCGCTGACCAGTACCGCCGCGCAAGCCGGTGGGTTCGGCGGTCGCGACGACGACGAGTGGTCCGAGGACGGGCACGAGGAGCACGAGCCGTATGCGATCGGGCTGTGGGGCGACCTTCCCTATTCCACCTCGCAGGCCGACACCGGCATCCCGAACCTCATCGCCGACATGAACGCGCAGCAGCTGGCGTTCACCGCGCACGACCTCTCGCTCGCGTCGGCCAACCGCGTCGCGGTCCCGGCGCCGTAGCGAGCGCCCTTACCGGGGGTTGGTGCCCTTCTTCAAGTACGAGACGTGGCAGCGGACGCACGTCTCCATCGTCCGGCCGAACGCCGGGGCCAGCGCCGTGTCGTCGTACTTGCGCGCGGCGGTGGCCAGCTCGGTGACCCTTTCTCGAAGTTGCTGATCGAGCTGCTGGAAGCGGGTGTCCTTCACCACCCCGCCGTCCACCTTCAGGGTGAGCGCGGTGTCCAGCCGGATGCGGTCGGCGGTCTCGGCGATGGCCTTCCGGTCGACGACGGTCACCGCGTGGGTGAGGGCGAGCAGGTCGGCGCCGTGCCGACTCATCCGGTCGGCGAGCTTGGCCTCGGCGTCGCTGGGGACGCGATCGGCAGGCATCACCACCGGGGCGGAAGCGCCTTGCTGCTGCGCGTGGGCAGCCACCCATCCCCCTGCGGCCAGCACACAGAACCCTGCGAGGACCCACCGCGTCATGTGCGCACCCTCCCGCGTCCGGACGCTACCGCGGCCGGGCAGGGCAGGCGAGGACGAAGGGTCCCCTGCGGAGATCCATCGGCGGGCCTCCTGCGTTCGAGGCGCGGAACCCTTCCAGGAGCCTTCCATGCCGAACGTCCCCGCGCTGCTGCTCTCCGCGCTCGTCGTGCTCTCGTCGTCCGATACTCCGCCGTCCCGCCCACCGCCCGGCCGGCAGGCCCACGCCGAGCCAGACATCGCCCGGCCTTTGCGGTGGCTGCTCCAGGCGCAAGGGCAGGACGGAGGCTGGGGGCCGGAGGCCGGCGCCCCGGCGGACGTGGCCACCACCAGCCTCTCCGGCATCGCCCTGCTCCGGCTGGGACAGGATGGGCAGGGGCTCTCGGAACCCACCCGCCGCGCTCTGCGCTACGTCATCCGGGCCGTCGAGCGTGCGCCGGAGCCGTCCGCGTACATCCAGGCAGAGGGGACGCAGCCGCAGCGCAAGCTCGGCCGGGGAATCGACACCTTCCTCGCCGCGCAGTTCCTCGGAGAGGGGCTGCGCTCGCTCCCCGCCGGGCCGGAGCGCGATCGCACCCGTGCCGCGCTCGATCTCTGCGTGGCGAAGATCCAGGCGCTGCAGCGGGAGGACGGCAGCTTCTCCAAGGACGGCTGGGCACCGGTGCTCTCCAGCGCCTTCGCCGCCAATGGCCTCCACGTGGCCAAGGAGGTCGGCGCCAAGGTCGAGAACCGCGCCCTGGCGCGCTCCGAGGAGTACATGCTCCATGGCTACGACCGGGAGCGGAAGGCGTTCCGGACCGACGACGCGGCGGGGGTGGCGCTGTACCAGGCGGCGGGCTCGCTCGACGCCGCAGCCCGCGCGGGCAAGCTCGCCGAGGCGCCGGCCCAGGCGGCCCGGGCGCACCTCGCGGACGAGGCATTCGTCCGCGGCTTCGGCAGCTACGGTGGCGAGGAGCACGTCTCGTACCTCCTCTCCACCGAGGCCTTCGCCCGGGGCGGTGGGGAGGACTGGACGCGGTGGAGCACGTCGATCCGCACCCGGCTCGCGGGCATCCAGCGCGAGGACGGGACCTGGCGTGGCGACCACTGCATCACCAGCACCTCGTTCTGCACCGCCGCCTCGCTGATCACCCTGGCCATCCGGCCAGGCAGCCTCCCAGTGAAGCGGGGGTGACGAGCAGCGAGCGGTGATTGACCCTCGGCCTGCGGAGCGGGCTGATCCCGCTCCCCCGTCACAGGAGGACTGACATGGCCAATCCCTTCGTCCACGTCGAGCTGCAGACCACTGATCTCAAGAAGGCCCGCGACTTCTATGCCCGGCTGTTCGACTGGAAGCTCGAGGACGCGCCGGTACCCGGTTTCGGCACCTACACGATGATCGGCGTCGGGGAGGGGACCGGCGGCGGAATGATGGCCAGCCCCAATCCGGGCGGGCCGTCCCAGTGGCTGGCCTACGTGGACGTCCCCGACCTCGCCTCGGCCACCCGGAAGGCGAAGGAGCTGGGGGCGAAGGTGCTGGTCGACAGCACCCCGGTCGCGGACATGGGGAAGTTCAGCATCATCGCCGACCCCACCGGCGCGGCGCTCGGACTGTGGCAGACGACGCGCAAGTGAGCGTCTGAGCGGTCCCCGCTGGTCGCACGCGCCCAGCGGGTCTTCAACACGGGGGGGTGTCTGGTGTGCGACAGCTCGCCCGACCGATGCTTGGGGGCAATGCGACCGAGCTTCGTCGGCCTCGCCCTCGGCCTGCTCTGCACGGGATGCGGCGACTCCGGCCCCGGAGGCACCCGCAGCTACTGGCTCGCAGCCTCCGGGACCCAGCTGGTGGTGACGGGACCGGCCACCGGCTTCCGGCTCACCCAGGCGAACCTGGCAGAGGACGTGGAGGTGGTCGCCATTCACCAGGAGTTCTACGGCGTGCCCTGGGACGCCTTTGCCGCGACGCAGCCCGCTCCTCCCGGCTGGGCCACCGCGATGGCCGACCTCGCCGGATTCGCCCGCGGGGCGGGCAAGCAGGTCTTCCTCTCACTCTCCCCCCTGGACGGCAGCCGGACCTCGCTGGCGCCTCGCATCCGGGTGACGAATGGGGTCGAGGTCATGGAGAGCGGCTGGGCCCCCCGGTGCTGGGACTTCCGGGCCGCGTCCGATGGCACCACCTGGCGTGACGCCTACGTCCGCTACGTCCAGTGGATGGTCGACCTCTTCCAGCCGGAGTTCCTGAACGTCGGCATCGAGATCAACCTCTGGGACGTCCAGTGCCCGTCGGCCTGGGAGGGGATGGTGGACGTGGTGAACGCGGCCTACGACGGGGCGAAGCAGCGCCGGCCCGCGGCACGCGTCTTTCCATCGATCCAGATCGACGCGCTCTACGGGCTGGCACCGGGCAGCTGTCCGGCAGGCGCGGCGCCCGCCCAGTGCTACGAGACCGCCTACGGGCATCTGGCCCGCCTGAAGCGGGACCGGTTCGCCATCTCCTCCTACCCCTACCTGGGGGCGGTGCCGTCGCTCGAGGCGCTTCCTGCGGACTGGTTCACCCGGGCCGCGGCGCGAGGCGGCGAGCGGCCGCTCATCGCCGAGGCCGGATGGCTCTCCACCCCGCTGGTGGTCCAGAGCGCGAGCGGGCAATGCGTCACCGCGCTCAGCAGCGACGAGAGCTTCGCCACGGCGTACCTGGATCGCCTCCTGAGCGACGCGGAGCGCGCGGGGATGGAGCTGGTGACGTGGATCTCCGATCGCGATCTGCTGGTCGCCCCCTTGATGACCGACTGCGGATGCCACCAGAGCTCGGAGTGGTGCGCGGTGCGGGACCTCTTCCGGGGACCTCCCCCGAGCGGTACGGTCGACACCCAGATCCAGGGCGAGCTCATGATGAAAGCCTTCGGAGCCATGGGGCTGCGGACCTACGACGGTGCACCCAGGCCGGCGGTGTACGGGCGGTGGGAGCAAGCGCGACGGCTGCCCGTGGCCGGACAGTGAGGCCCGGGTCGCGTGGCGCTGGAAGCGCTCCTGGCGTCGATGGTAGGCCCCTGGCCCGGCCACGGTGGAAGGGGAGCACGACGACGATGAAGGTGCTGGTCGCGGACGAGCTGTCGGCGGAAGGTCTGGAGACGCTGCGCAGCGCCCCCGAGCTGACTGTGGAGGTGCGGACCGGGCTGAAGCCGGCCGAGCTCAAGGCCATCCTCGGCGACTACGACGTGCTCGCGGTCCGCAGCGCCACCCGGGTCACCGCCGAGGTGCTCGAGAACCCGGGCCGACTGAAGATCATCGGCCGCGCCGGGGTGGGAGTGGACAACATCGACATCGAGGCCGCCACCCGGAAGGGCGTGGTGGTGATGAACACCCCCGGCGGGAACTCGGTGGCGGTGGCCGAGCTGACCATCGGTCTGATGCTCGCCCTTCTCCGGGAATTGGTGCCGGCGATCGGCGCGACCAAGTCCGGCAAGTGGGAGAAGAAGAGGTTCGCCACGGGCCACGAGCTGTTCCGCAAGACGGTGGGCCTGGTGGGCTTCGGCAGCATCGGGCAGCTGGTCGCCCAGCGGTGCATCGCCTTCGGCACCACGGTCATCGCCTATGATCCGCACCCGGTCGAGGCGTCGCGACGGCTGGGAGTGCAGATCGTCCCCCTCCAGGAGCTGTTCCGGCGCGCGGACATCGTCTCGCTGCACCTGCCGCTGATGGAGAACACCCGCAAGCTGGTGGGCAAGAGGCTGCTCGGGTCGATGAGGAAGGGCAGCTACCTCGTCAACTGCGCCCGGGGTGGCATCGTGGACGAGGCGGCGCTGGTCGAGGCACTCCGGGACGGCACCCTGGCCGGGGCGGCGATGGACGTGTTCGCCACCGAGCCGGTGCCGGCGGACCACCCCTTACTGTCGCTGGAGAACTTCCTCTGCACCCCCCACATCGGGGCGTCCACCGAGGAGGGACAGCTCGCCTGCGCCAACCAGCTGGCCGAGCAGCTCGTGGAGTACGCCCGCACCGGCCACATCCGCCACGCCCTGAACGGCTCCACGCAGTGAGCGGGTCCCCTGGGCGGCGCCCCCGCGGGGCGCTGGTTCCCTCCCTGACACTTCGTTCCTAGCTTCGGCGGCACCATGCCCCGCAGCGACAGATTCGACCATTTCACCGTCCCGACGTCCGATGCCGACCGGGACCTGGCCCGCCGGGACAAGCAGGAGGTCGCCGGCCAGTCGGCCGCCCCCCACGGCGAGACCGACATCCGCTACGGCAAGAAGTTCGCCGAGACCGAGGCCATCCTCAGGGCACGTGCCGAGGAGCGCGCCGCGGTCGAGCCGCAGGATTCGGCCGAGACGCCGGACCTGCACCTTGGATCCACCGAGCAACAGGTCACCCCGAGCTCCGGCCCGCCCGCGTCCGGCGCCGTCGCCAGCGAGGTGGGGATGCCGGGGATGCGCCAGAGAGCCTCCGGCAAGCGCCGCCACCGCCGCAAGGCCGAGCGCGCCGTCGAGCGGGACGAGACGCCGCCGCTGGGGGCGATGCCCTCGGCGGAGCTTCCGCCCGCGGCGGAGCAGGTCCTGGCCGAGACCCCCGCCGAGCTCATCGGGGCGTTCCGCGACCAGGTCGACCGCTCGGTGCGCGGGGTGGGGGAGGCGGCGCGCCAGCTCCGGGCGGCGGGGCGGGAGCTGGCGCGACTGCCGGTGGAGGCGCTCCGGGTCGCCATCCGCGTCGGGCGTTCCTGGCTCGGCCGCTCGCCCCGCCGTGCATGAAGGGTGTAGCGTTTTCCACGTGAACGGGCGCACGCACAGGACGAGGGACGACCGGCCAGGGGCGACCGAGCTGATGGTACAGCTGGCCGCCGACCTCGGGCACCTCGTGGCCCAGCACATCGCCCTGGCCAGGCTCGAGCTCGGCGAGACCGCCCGCCGCACGGGGGTGAGCGTGGCACAGATCGCCGCCTGCGCCCCGCTGGTGCTGGTGGGCTACGCCTTCTTGAACGCCGCGCTGGCCCTGGCGCTCGGCCGCTGGCTCCCCCTGGCCGGGGCAGTGGCCCTGGTGGGCCTGCTCAACGTCGCCGGGGGCACGCTGGGCGTCGTCCTCGCCGCGCGCGGCTTGCGCCGACCCAAGCTCGACGAGTCGGTGCACGAGCTGGAGCGCACCGCCCAGGCGCTCGCCCCGCATCGGTCCGGGGCCAACGGCCACCCCGCGCTGGAGCGCCGGCCATGACCATCGCCCGCCACGGAGCGCCGACGACCGAGGCCGAGCTCCGCGAGGAGATCGCGCGCGCGCGGACCCAGGTGGTGGACACCGCCCAGGCGCTGAGACGCCAGCTGCACGACATCTGGGACGTTCGCTACTGGGTGGCCCGCCGCCCAGGCCTCACCCTGGGGATCGCCTTTGCCACCGGTCTGTGGCTGGGCATCCGGCGCCGCTGACCCAACACTCGGAACACCGACCACACCGGAGACGAACCAATGCCCACCACCGACACGCTGTCCGACACGGCCCGCGACATCCAGAACCGGGTGGGCCCCCAGCTCGAAGAGGCGCGGCGAGAGCTGGACTCGCTGAACCAGCGGGTGGCAGGGTTCATCAAGGAGCGCCCCATCGCCTCGCTGGCCATCGCCCTGGCCGCGGGATTCGTCATCGGGCGGATCGCCTCTCGCTGAACCCCGAACCGGACCCCACGCATGGCCACCAATCCCCCTTCCGGTAACGGACAGCACCAGACGCAGGGTTTCGTCGGCCGGGTGGGCCACCTGAACGACAGCGCCCACCAGCTCCTCGAGGAGGCGAAGAGCACCTTCGAGGACCTCGGCCAGGTCATCGACCTCCGCGGACGCGTGCAGCGGCATCCCTACGCGATGGTTGCCGCGGCCCTCGGCGTGGGGTACGTGCTCGGGGGTGGCCTCTTCAGTGCGCTCACCTTCCGGGTGGTCGGCCTCGGAATGCGGCTGGCGGCAGTCCCGCTGGTGAAGAACCAGCTGCTCGGCCTAGCCGAGGCCGCAGTGTCTGGATTCACCGGCGGCAGAGACGACGTCGGCTCGCCGTCCTGAGAGGAGAACCACGATGCTGAGCCTGAAGGATCTCAAGAAGCTGGACCGGGACGACCTCCTGGACCTGGTGGGCCTGCAGCGGGCGAGCTCGAGCGACTGGGTGGCTCCGGCGCTGACCGCGCTGGGCGTGGGGCTCCTGGTCGGCGTCGGGGTGGGCCTGCTGCTCGCGCCCAAGCCGGGCGTCGAGCTGCGCAACGACCTTCGGGACAAGCTCCGCTCCGCGCAGGATGCCCTGCCGGATCAGCTCAAGGGTGCGACCTCGAGCGCAGGCGCCTCGACCCGCTCCGTTCCCTGAGCCGGAGCCGGCGCGGGGGCACATCGGGCTTGTCCGGCCCGGGGGGTGACGGCAACATGCCGGCCCCCTGTCACCGCGTTTCCCGTCCGCCGGGCGCCGCTTCCTGCGCGTGCTCGGTTTCAGCCTCTTCCAGGCCGCCGTGCTCGGCAGCGCGGTGGGCGCGATCGTCAGCGCGCGGGTTCCACCGACTTCCGGCTTCCGGGACGAGGAGCCCCCCCGGCGATTCCGGTTCCGCACCCTCATCGGCACTCCCATCGACGCGCTGGAGCGCTCCCTGCTCGACTGGCGGCTGCATGAGCTGGGGAGACAGAGCGAGCCGGCGCGCGACGTGGTGCTGGTGGGGGTGGACGACGAGACGCTGGCCAACGCCCGCGAGAACACGCACCCGGACCTGAGCGTCTGGCCCTGGCCGCGGGCGCTGCTGGGAGGGCTCGTCGGTCAGCTCGGGCGCGAGGGCGCATCCCCGGTGTTGCTCGACTGGGCGCTGGACAGGGGCAGCCCGCGGGCCGGAGGGGAGCTCTCCGACGACGAGCAGTTCCGCCGCGCGCTCGATGCGACGCCGGCCACGGTGCTCGGCTTCTCGCTGTCGGCCGCGCCTCCGCCGGCGGTCATCCGCCCGCTCCGGCCGTCGCTGGTGTTGCTGGGCACCCAGGAGAGCGACGGGCCGGCGGTGAACGAGCTGATCCGGCGGGTGCTGGCCAGCCACGCGCCGGCCTTCGCCGTGCCCGACGGGAACCGGGTGCGGGTCTGGGCCGGGGTGAGCACGGAGGAGGAGGGGCGGCAGCTGGCGCGGCGCCTCGGGGTCGGAGGGACGGCGCTGGTCCGCGACTACGGCGCGGCGGATCGGGCGTTCCAGGTCACTCCGGAGGACCTCCTGGTGCGCCTTGCGGCGGTGGAGGTTCAAGGGCTCGAGCTGGAGGACTTGCCACTGGCGCGGTCGCTCGACGTGCCGGCCCCGGTGCTGCTGGGCGCGCGCAGCAGGTACGGGCACACCGCGCTGGCCGTCGATCAGGACGGGAAAGTGCGCGGCATCCAGCACCTCGTGCGCTGGGTGTCGCCGCAGGGCCGGGTGAGCGTGCTCCCCTCACTGGCGCTGGCCGGGGCGCTGGCCCGGGCGAACAGCCGGCAGGTGGTGTGGAGCGGGGGGCGGCTGCTGGTGGTGGGCGGAAAGGGCGTGCCGGCGGACCGGACCGGCTACGCGCTGCTCCGCTGGGATGCGGCGGAGGGGGGACGCGACGGCCGGGGCTCGCTGGAGCGAGCCATCTCCGGGTGGCGCTTCCTCCAGAACCACTTCGATGCCCAGGAGGGAGTGCCCGCGCACGCCCGCAACGATGTGCAGCGCCGGGCGGTGGTGCTGGCGGAGACGTTCCGCACCGCGGGGGCGTGGCCCTCCACGCCGCTGGGGGACGGCGTCTCGCACGCCGCCGTGGTGGGGCAGTCGCTGGAGAACTGGATCGACGGGGTGGGCATCACCCGGGCCCCGGTGCGGACCGATGTCCTCGCCACCTTCGCCCTGGCGTTCGCCGGCGGCTTCGTGGCGCTCGGGTTCAGCGGGCTGTTCCGCTCGGCCATCGGCGCGCTCCTCTACGTGCTGGCGGCGGCGGCGGTGGTGGTGGGCTGGCTCTTCTGGGTCCGGCGGCTGATGGTGGTGGACGGGGTGTGGCTGGCGGCCGGTGGGCCGCTCGTCGCCTTCGGGCTCGCCTGGCTCATCACCGGCCGGTACGCGCTGCGGACCGAGCGGCAGATGCGCGACTTCGTCTACGGGGCGCTGGGGCGCTACGTGAGCCCGGACATCGCCGATCAGGTGTTCCGGAACGTGGCCCTGATGCGGCCGCAGCGGCGCGAGGTGACGCTGTGCTTCGCGGATGTGGACGGGTTCCGCCGCCTCCACCAGCTGCTCCCCCCGGAGGTGCTGGTCGACCTGCTCAACACCTACTTCGGTGAGCTCACCCACCTCGTGCGGCAGACCGGCGGCCACGTCGAGTACGTGGGCGATGCGCTCATCGCGTTCTGGGGTGCGCCGGTGCGCCTGGACCGGCACGGCCCGGTGGCCTGCCGGACGGCGCTGGCCATCCGCTCCGAGCTGGTCCGGCTCCGCCCCGAGTGGCAGCGGCGCTTCGGGGTGGAGGTGCACGCCCGGATGGCGATCCACTCGGGCGAGGTGGTCGCCGGCGACATGGGCAGTGCGCTGAAGTCGAACTACACCGTGCTGGGCGACCCGGTGACGACCGCGGAGCGGCTGGAGCGGGCCAACCGGCTCTACGGGACGGAGCTGCTGGTCTCCGGCGAGACGCGGCGCCTGGCTGGGGAGGAGTTCGTGTTCCGCGAGCTGGACGTGGTGACCGTGGGCGCCGGGTCGCAGACGCTCTACGAGCTGCTGTGCCGCCGCGGTGAGGTGCCCTCCGCGCTGGTCCCCATCCTCCAGGGCTGGCCGGAGGCGCTGGCCCGGGTGCGCCGGCGCGACTTCGGCGGCGCCCTGGCGTTCTTCGCGCAGCACGCGGCCGTCGATCCGGTCTCGGCGCGCTGGGCCGAGCGGGTACGCGGGTATCTGGCGCACCCGCCGCCCCCGGACTGGGATGGGCGGGGGGACCTCCGGCGGGGAGCCTGAGCGCGTCGGGGTGCACGAGGGACTCCCGCCGGGGCTGTCGGTCGCCGACAACGAGCTCGGGTGGCGGATGTCGCTGGGCAAGCTCGCGGCGCTGGTCGAGAGCAACTGAAGCGCGCTCAGGGCTGAGCCTGGCTCGTTGCTGTCCCGCCGGTGCCGGTCCTGGGCGGCTCGAGGACGATGTGCACCGCGCCGTTCACCGCGAGCTCAGGTGAGTTGGGGAGCCGCCGCGGCGGGGCGTCGCTCGCGGGCGAGGTGCGGATTCTGGTTCGCCGTCACCCCTTCGGCCACCAGGAAGTCCCGGACGCGCTCGGCGCGCTTGCCGGAGAGCGCGAGCGCCGCCTTGCGAGAGCCACGGCTCGGTGGACGGGCCTCGACCCGCGCGGTGCGGCTGGCGCTCTTGAGGTACTCCGCCACCTGGCTGAGCCGGTCGCGCCCTCCGGGGAGAAGATCGGCGCGCCCGCGGTCGAACAGCTGTCCTCCGGGGAGGGTGATGACCGTCCCCTGGGGAAGGTCGCGAATCTCCGCCTTCTGCGCGAGCACCGCCCTGCTCTGGGCGAGGCGGGCCTCGGCGGCGTCGTGGGCGGCCTTCTCCTTCTCCAGCTCGACCTGGGTCAGCATCAGCTTCTGCTGTGCCTCGTCGAGGAGCTGCTGCTTGGTGATCCGGACGGCCTGCAGCGTCCGGTCGCGCTCGGCGGCGAGCTCGTGCGTCCGGCCCAGTGCTTCGGCGGCCTGGATCTTCAGCATCGCGACCACTGCCCGGTCGTCGACCACCTTGGGCTCGCCCGTCTCGAGGCCCTTCTCGGCGAGGTCCAGCCATTTCTTTGCCGTGGCGAGGTCGGCCGGGCTCGCCTCGGCCGCCGGTCCGTCGAGAGCCTTCTGGTAGGCCGCACGCGCCTCGTCGAGCCGGTCGGTCCGCTGGAGGTGGACGCATCCGGCGGAGAGCGCCGTCGCCAGGGCGAGCGGGGTGGCGATCCTCACTGGGAGCCTCCCGCCTCGGCGGGGCCGCCGCCCTTGCGGAGCGCATCGAGCTGCGCGTGGGCCTGCTCCGCCTCGGACCGGGCGAGCTGCTCGCGGGCCAGGGCGTTGGCCAGCTCGGCCTGGGCGCGGGCGATCTCCAGCTTGCGGGCCGCGGCCTCCGGGTCTTCCTTGTTCACTTCCTTGGCGGAGGCGATGGAGTCGCGGGCCTCCTGGAGGTGGAGCTTCGCCTGAGGCGCGCGCTCGGCGCCAATCTCCTGGGCTGCCCGGACCTCGGCCTCCGCCTGGGCGAGCCGCTCCGCCGGGAGCGGCGGTGCACCGGCACAGGCCCAGCCGAACGCCACCAGCGCTCCTGCTGTCCACCTTCGCATGAAGCTTTCCTCCACCGCCGTTCGGCGAAGGTGAGCACGCAGGGTTCGACGGGCAACGGCGCGGCCCGCGGCTTGCGCCACTCGCCTCAGTCCTCGCGGGGGCCTTTGAGCGCCTCGACGGGGTGGTCCTGCCCCACGTGCTCGACGAGGACGCGGCGGATGCCCTCGGGGGTCATCCGGCCGTAGTGCACCTCGTCCTCCCAGCCCATCAGCTGAAAGTCCTCCTGGCGGAATGGATCCGAGGGACGAGGGCGCTCCTCGCGGACGACCACATTGGCCCCGAGGTGGCAGAGCCCGTAGCAGCCGCCGCGGGCGAGCGTGCACCGGCCGCGCAGCTCCAGCTCCTTCACCGCGTCCTGCGCCGCGGCGGCCACGCGCTCGGCGCCGTTGCGACGGCAGTCCGGCCCCTTGCAGATGGAGACGCGGTAGGTGGGCACGGGGAAACCAGTCTTACGGCGTCGGGGCGGCGGGAGGAAGAGAGGCCCGTCCGGCCGTTTGCTCCTCGGTGGTGAGTCGCCGGTCCTCGCGGCGAACGAAGGGCCAGTAGACCGCGATGGCCAGGCCCAGGGTGACGAGCTGGAGCACGACGGCGCGCGGGTCACCGCCGGTGGTCAGCCAGGCCCCGACCGGCGCCGGCAAGGTCCAGAGCGTCTCGAGGTACGGGGGGTGGACCCAGCCGAGGCGGATGGCTCCCCAGGCGACCGAGGCCGAGAGCAAGGGGGCGAGGACGAAGGGGACCGCGAGCCGCGGGTTCAAGACCACGGGCACGCCGAAGAGCAGCGGCTCGTTGATGTTGCAGAGCGCCGGGACGATGCCGGCGCGGCCCACGGCCCGGAGCTGCGTAGAGCGGCAGCGGAGCAGGAGGAGTCCCAGCGCCAGCGCCGTGCCCGAGCCGCCCTGCCAGACGAACCAGAGGAAGAAGTGGAGCGGGGCGACGTGCGGAGGGGCAGCGTGCGCGGCCACGGCTTCCATGTTGGCGACCAGCATCGCCTCCCAGACCGGACGCATCGCGGCAGTGAGCGCCGCGGGGTGGACGCCGAGGAACCACAGGACGCTGTCCAGCACGACCAGGGTGACCACGCCTCCGAACGAGTCCGCGGCGTGGATCAGTGGGGCGACCGCGCGCTCGAGCAGGGTGATGAGGTCGAGGCCGGCGACGTGGACCGCGACGAACACGCCGCCCAGCACCAGTGCCGCGGGGACGAGCGCGACGAAGCTCCGGACGACGACCTCGGGGGGGCCGCCTGGCAGCCGCAGCGTCCAGCGCCGCGCGACGAGCGCCCGAGTGAGCTCGACGCTGGAGACGGCGAGGAGCAGCCCGGCGAAGATGCCGCCCGCGCCAAGCCGCGAGAGGAGCAGCGAGAGCGGCTGTCCCGGGGCCCCCGGCTGGAGCGCGGCGAGGACGTAGCCCGAAGCGGCGATGAGCCCGGCAGCGGTGGCGTCTAGCGCGTAGCTCCGGGCCAGCGCCTGCGCGGCGGCGAAGGTGACCCAGAGCGCGATGCAGCCGCCGAGGGCCCGGTAGGGAAGGAGGAGCTTCGCCGAGTACGGCGCGACCAGCTGCTGCAACGCGGGCCACGGCGGCTGGGCGAGGAGGAGGAACAGCGAGCCCACGAGGACCAGCGGCAGCGCGCTGACGACGCCATCGCGCACCGCTATGAGGTGCCGCTGCCGGGCGAGCCGCTCCGCGGCTCGGGCAAGGTGCTCGCGACGCGTGCCAGCCACGGCGCTGGAAGGAGCGGTGGTCAGACGCCGATCGTCCCCCGCGCCGGACTGCTGGGCAAGCGGACGTCCGGGAGTATCCCGCGCTCCACCTGGTGCTCGAGGCTCGCCCAGGTGCGGCGAACCCCCGCTTGACTAGGTAAGGGTTCCCGAGCGAGGCGATGTGCGAGCGAGAGGGAGAGCGCTGATGCCTTCCTGGGGCCGATCTCATCTCCGTCCCCGGCCAGGGCCGTCCGTCGAAGCCGACGGCCAGGCCTGTCAGTGGCTGCTCTTCCCAATCGAGCCGGCGCCGTGCGCTGCGTTCGGGACGAGCAGGAAGGGCTGATCCGGGGTCCTGGGGAGAGGCCGTTCAGCGGCTCCGGCCCGCCGACCGTCATCGGCTCCGAACGGTCGGGGCTCAGCCCCGCGGGGAGGGACGCTGCACGGACCCATCAGCATCGTGGATGGCGCAGGCCTTGCGCCCGCTCCAAAGGACGTAGACCCCAGGTATTCCAGTAGCTTGCACGAGCCAGGAGCTGGCCAATCAGCACTCGACTTTGAGAATCAGTCTCAATATAAAGGGGCCATGAGGAACCTCGCGCAGCTCCCGCCCGGCGCCCGTGCGCGCATCGACGGCTTCGGGTCGGCGCTCCGCCCGGAGGTGGGGCGGCGGCTGCGCGAGCTGGGCTTCGTGGACGGCAACGTGGTGCGCTGCGTGCGCCGGGCGCCGTTCGGCGGCCCGCGGGTCTACGCGGTGTCCGGGGCCGCCTTCGCGCTGGAGATGGACGTCGCGGCCCAGGTGAGGCTCGGCCCGGCGGACGGCGATGACGGCGGGCGCTGAGCGCGCCGACGTCCTCCTCGTCGGCAATCCGAACTCCGGCAAGAGCCTCCTCTTCACCCGGCTCACCGGCCTCGCCCAGAAAGTCGCCAACTATCCGGGCGTGACCACCGAGGTCCGCTCCGGCCACGCCGGCGGTCTGGTCATTCACGACTACCCGGGCATCTACTCCCTCGAGCCGCTCACCCTCGACGAGCGGGTGGCCATCGAGCGGCTGGAGAAGGCGCTCGCCGATCCCGGCACCAAGGCCATCGTCTGCGTGCTCGACGCCACCCGGCTCGAGCGCAGCCTCTACCTCCTCCTCGAGCTGCTGCCACGGGCGGGCGCCGTTCACGTCCCGGTCATCGCCGCGGTCAACATCATCGACGAGCTGGTCGGCCCGAGCGCCCGGCTGGACCTCGCCGGCCTGAGCGCGTCCCTGGGCTGCCACTTCATCGGCGTCTCGGCCAAGACCGGCCAGGGGCTCGAGGCGCTGCGAGCCACGCTCCACCACCTGGACCGCGAGGCGCCCTGGGACGAGCGGTGCGTCGACCCGGGGTCGATCGAGGACCGGAAGGGCATCGCCCGCCGGCTCACCCGCGCCTATGGCCCGCGAGACGACGTGCTGCTCAGGTCGCAGGAGCGGCTCGACCGGCTCTTTCTCTCCACCTGGCTCGGGCTTCCGGTCTTCGCGGTGGTGATGGCGGTGCTCTTCCAGGCCATCTTCACCTGGGCGGCGCCGCTGATGTCCCTGGTCAAGGACGGAATCGCCGCCGCGGGGGCGTTCGTCGGCGGCCTGCTCCCGGCCGGCATCGCGCACGACTTCGTCCAGGACGCGCTGTTCGCCGGCATCGGCGCCTTCCTCACCTTCGTTCCGCAGATCTTCATCCTCTTCCTGGTCATCGGCGCCCTGGAGGACTCGGGCTACCTCGCCCGCGCCGCGGTCATGCTCCACCGTCCGCTGGGATGGTTCGGGCTCTCGGGGCGGAGCTTCCTCCCGCTCCTCTCGGGACACGCCTGCGCCATCCCGGCGATGATGGCCGCGAGGACCATCGAGTCGCCACGCCGGCGGCTGATCACCGTGATGGTGATTCCCTTCACCTCCTGCTCGGCGCGCCTGCCCATCTACGCGCTCCTGATCGGCGGCTTCGTGCCCGCCCGCACCCTGGTCGCCGGTCTGCTCGGGCTGCAGGGCGTGGTCTTCGCCGGGGTCTACGCGTTCGGCATCCTGAACGCGCTCCTCGCTGCGGCGGTGCTGGACCGTCTCACGCGGAAGAGGCTCGGCGGCCGGCTGGCGGACGCACCTTTCGTCGTCGAGCTTCCCCCGTACCGCGTGCCGAGCGTCAAGCCCATCGTCGTCGCCGCGGCCTCCCGGTCGTGGAGCTTCGTCCGCCGGGCGGCGCCGATCATCTTCACCGTGGTGCTGATCATCTGGTTCTTCGGCTACTTCCCCAAGGGCGCCGGGCACCTCGATGAGTCGTGGCTGGCGGGGCTCGGTCGGCTGTTCGAGCCGGTGTTCCGGCCCATGGGCGCGGACTGGAAGTCGGGCGTGGGGATCCTGACCTCCTTCGTGGCCCGGGAGACCTTCGTGGGGACGATGGGCACCCTGAACGGCCTCGAGGACGCCGGCACGCACCTGGGCCAGCTCTCGACCCAGCTCCAGCTCGGAGGCATGGGTCTGGCGGCCGCGCTGGCGCTGCTGGTGTTCTACGCCCTGTCGCTCCAGTGCGCCTCGACCCTGGCGGTGATGCGCAAGGAGACCGGGAGCTCCCGGGCGCCGGTGTTCGCCTTCGTCTCCATGACCGCGCTCGCCTACCTGGGCGCGGTGGTGACCTTCCATCTCGCCCGGGCCCTCGGCGCCGCCTGAGCTTGTGTGGACGGTCCCGAAGTGTCAGGTTGACGTACCGGCCGAGCGATCCCCGCCGCCGCCCAAGGCTGGCCACGATGACGCGTTCGTCCTTCCCGCTGATCTACCAGGGCCTGCTCTGCGCCCGTCATCGCTGCACGGACCGCCTGGTGGACACCCACGAGTGCGTGGATTGCGTCGGCCCGGCGCGGCTGCGGGAGATGGAGGAGCGGTCCGAGCGGGAAGAGCTCCAGCGGCGGGTGCACCGGGTCCTTCACGAGATGAGCGACGGCGGAAAGACCACCCTCCAGCTCGTCCACACCACCGGGCTCTCCACCACCCAGCTCCGGCCGCTGCTGGAGCAGCTCGCCTCCTCGGGGATGGTCCGGTTCGGCGAGGAACGTCTCGGCCATCACAGCCGGTGGCTCTGGTCGCTCCTTCGCCTCCCCCAGGCACAGCGCGGGGCACCGTGTCGCTGACCGCACTCGCGGTGGGCTCTGTGAGCAGCTTCGGACCGTGCCTCCACGATCGTCAACATCACCCCGGTGCGCTGGACCGGATGCTGCCCTGTGCCTGGCCGGACTGTGACCTCGGAGTGGGCGAGGAGAGACTCTCGGTCTCCAGGACCGGCCGCGCCGCCCCGCTCCTGCTCGAGAGGCGCTCGCTGGTGCTCGGTGGCGAGGAGCAGGTCTTCCTCTGGCACCCCTGCAGCCGCCAGGTGTAGCGCCACCGGGATCGTGCGGCGCTGCATCGACCTTCCCCGATGGTTAGGTCCGGGGCGATGGCTCGCACCGACATCCCCTTCTCGGTCCTGGACCTCGCGCCGATCTGCGAGGGCGGCGACGCCGCACAGACGCTCCGGAACTCGCTCGACCTGGCGCGCCACGCCGAGCGGCTCGGCTACGCCCGCTACTGGCTGGCCGAGCACCACAACATGCCCGGCATCGCCAGCTCGGCGACCTCGGTGGTCATCGGCCACGTCGCCGCGGGCACTTCCCGGATCCGCGTGGGCGCCGGCGGGATCATGCTGCCCAACCATGCCCCGCTGGTCATCGCCGAGCAGTTCGGGACCCTGGCCGCCCTCTTCCCGGGACGGATCGACCTGGGCATCGGGCGCGCACCCGGGACCGATGCCCGGACCGCCTACGCGCTCCGGCGCGCCCTGAGCGGCGGGGACGAGGACACGTTCCCCGAGGATGTGGTCGAGCTGCTGAGCTACCTCGGCACGCCACGCTCGGGGCAGCGGGTTCACGCCATCCCCGGCGAGGGGACCGAGGTGCCGGTGTGGATCCTCGGCTCCAGCCTGTACGGCGCCTCGCTCGCCGCGGCGCTGGGACTCCCGTTCGCCTTCGCCTCGCACTTCGCTCCGGCACTCCTGAGCCAGGCCATCGGCCTCTACCGGAGCAAGTTTCAGCCCTCGAGGTGGCTCACGGCGCCGCGGGTCATGGTGGGCTCGACCGTGGTCGTCGCCCCGAGCGACGACGAGGCCCGCTTCCACTTCTCGTCGCTGCAGCAGGCGTTCCTGAATCTGCGGAGCAACCGCCCCGGGCGGTTGCCGCCGCCACGGACGGGCTTCCAGGAGAGCCTGACCGATCTCGAGCGGGCGCTCCTGGAGGAGGCGCTGGCCTGCGCGTTCGTCGGGGCGCCGGGCACCGTGCGCCGGGGGCTGGAGGAGTTCCTCGCCCAGACCGCGGCCGACGAGCTCATCGTCTCCGCGCAGATCCACGACCATCCGGCGCGACTGCGCTCCTACGTGCTGCTGGCGGAGGTGCGCGACCAGCTCGCCGCCGGCGGCGGGGCGATCAGTCCTTCAGGAACCGGGTGACCGGGATCGGCTGATCGGTCACCTCGGTGCGCTTGTGGGGCTCGCCCGCGGGAAGCTTCAGCGGGACGAGGCCCTCGCCGATCCGCGTGTGCGGCTCGGTGTGCTGGTGCGTGGGTGGCGCGGAGGAGGTCCGCTTGTTCCAGGGGTCCGAGGGGTGGCTGACCGGGGGACCCTGGAGCAGCTTGGGAATGTCCCAGACGAAGCCGGAGCGGTTGTACTCCGACGGCGCATGCAGTCCGGTGTCCATCCGGATCGCGTCCTTGGGGCAGGCGTCCACACACAGCCCGCAGACGATGCACCGAAGCTCGTCGATGACGAACTGGGTGGGGTACTTCTCGATCACCCGGTCCTCGGCCACCGGGTCCGTCGTCTCGTACTCGCCGGCCTCGATGTAGATGCACTGCGCCGGGCAGATGGTGGCGCACATGTAGCAGGCCACGCAGCGCGGCTTGCCGTCCTCGCGTGGCACCAGCCGGTGCAGGCCGCGGTACCCGGGCGGGTAGGGCGTCTTCTCCTCGGGATAGCTGACCGTGGAGACCAGGTTCCTGCCCTTCCGGTCCTGGACCTCGGTGTTGATGTCCCGGGGGTTGAAGAGGTTCCGGAGGAAGTGCCGGGTGGTGATGGCCAGCCCGCGGAGCAGCTCGGGGAGATAGAGCCTCTCCCGCAGGTCGTCAGTCGGATTCTTGCTCGCCTTGTAGGCCATTCGAGGGTCCCAGGCTTTCAGTGGTGCGAGGCGGCTGTGGCTCCGGGGAGCGCTGCGGAGCCGTGCCCATGCGTGTCCGTGGGGAGGTGGGCGTCATCGGCCCCGTGGCCGACCTCCTTGTCGCTCCGCCTCAGGGCGAGGGCGAGGACGAAGCCGATCTCCAGGACGCCGACGACGGCCAGGGTCCGGAGCGACGGGTCGAGGAGGAGGAGCGCGCCGGTGATGAAGACGTTTGCCAGCGCCTGGGGGAGGAGGATCTTCCAGCCCAGGGTCTGGATCTGGTCGTACCGGAACCGAGGGAACGTCCAGCGGATGGCGAGCTGGATGTAGCAGAGGATGAGGGCCTTGACCCAGAAGATGGTCGAGTAGACCGCGCCGAGCAGGATGCCGTGGTCGGCGAGCGCGCGGTTCAGGCTGGAATCGAAGGCGAAGCCGAGCTGCCAGCCGCCGAGAAAGACCGCGGTGGTGATCGCGGAGAGGATCACCACCTCCGCGAACTCGGAGATCATGAACAGGCCGAACTTCATCCCCGAGTACTCGACGAAGTACCCGATGATCTCGCTCTCGCCCTCGGGCACGTCGAACGGGGCCCGCTTGGTCTCGGCGAACGCCGCGGCGAAGAAGCAGATGAAGCCGACCGGCTGCAGGAAGATTCCCCAGGCCGGGATCCCGACCTTCCCCAGGACTCCGAGCTCCTCGCCGCTCCCCCACAGATGCATCGCCTGACCGGCGATGATGTCCGGGAGCCGCACGCTAGAGAACGCCATCATCACCCCCACCAGGCCGAGCCCCAGCGCGACCTCGTAGGAGATCATCTGGGAGGAGGCCCGGACGCCGCCGAGCAGGGCGAACTTGTTGTTGCTGGCCCAGCCGGCGAGCGAGGTCCCGTACACCGCCAGGGAGGCGATGGCGAAGACCCAGAGCAGCCCGAAGTCCGGGTTCGCCACTTGCAGACCAACACGGTTCACGATGTTCGTGAATGGCACCTTCACCAGCACCTGGGGTCCCACCGGGACGACGGCGAAGAGCGCGAGCACCGGAGCGAACGCGAGGATCGGTCCGAGGTTGAAGAGCAGCGGGTCGGCGGTCTTCGGCCGGAAGTCCTCCTTGAAGAGCATCTTCAGGGCGTCGGTCGCGACGTGGAACACCCCCCCGAGTGGACGGCCGCGGAGCAGGGGAACGTTGATCGTCGCGCGGTTCGGACCGATCCGGTCCTGCATCATCGCGCTCCACTTCCGCTCGGCGAGCGTGAGGAACGTGGCAATGACCATCACGAAGACGAGGACGAGGATGATCAGGTTGCTCACCCAGGCCCAGGAACCCAGCAGCCCACCGATCCAGTAGGCCACCGCACTGAAGAAGAAGACCGCTCCGATGATGACGCCGATGGCAGTGAGGACCGAGAGGGCTTTCATGGCGTCAGATCCCCCGGACGCGCGGCGGGCCGAACTCGCGGTAGCCGGGCGGGCGTCCGTCCGCGCCGGTGGGGATCGGTTTGAGCCCGCGGGTGACCTTCACCGGCGGCGCTGCCCCGTCCCAGTCGAAGCTGGCGAGCTCGGCCACCCTGGGGCCCCACTCGCGGAACACGTCCCGGGCGCCGGTCTGGATCCAGGGGAACCCGAACTCCTGAGCCAGGGCCACCGCCCAGCCCCAGTGCCCCTTGATGTCCGCGCGCGGCGGGTAGGCACGCCGGAAGCGCTGGGTGATGCCGTCGAGGTTGGTGAAGGTGCCCTCGTCCTCGACGTGGACCGCCGCCGGCAGGAGCACGTGCGCCCGGGTCGTCACCGCCGACTCGTTCGAGGCCTGCAGGACGAAGTATTCCAACCTTCCGAACGTCTCTGCCGCCACGGTCGCATCCACCGGGACCTCGCCGCCGATCGCGTAGAGGGCCTTCACGGCTCCTCCCGCAATCTTCTGGGTGAGCTCGGCGAAGGGCCTGAGCGTGAGCTCGAGCCCCCGTGCCACCCACTCCAGTCCTCGTCGGTTGGGGTTCTTGTCCGGCGTCATGAGGTAGTGGTCACCGGCGCCGTCCGGCCGGCCACCGACGTACACCGACCGGACGCCGAGCGCGTCACGGGCGAAGGCCAGCGAGGCGAGCAGATCCTCGTTCGAGGCCAGCGGTGAGGCGAGCACCGCGAGCCCCTCGGTCCCGGCCAGCGCCTTGAACTGCTCGGCGACGGACTTGAGCGCCTCCGGCACCGTGGCCTCGCGCCGGTCCTCGCCCCTGCCCAGCATCGCCACCGCGAGCCGCGGGTGGTTGACGTACTTGTACGAGAGCCGGCCCTGGTCGCACATCCAGCTCTTGTTGATCGCCTCGTTCTCCCGGGGACGGTAGCGGTAGGTGTCCTGCCCCATGAAGTCCACGAAGGTGGTGCACCCGCGCGAGCAGCCGGTGCAGACGCTGGGCGCGGCGGAGAGGAACCAGCTCCGGACGCGGAAGCGGAAGTCCCGGTCGAGGAGCGCCCCCACCGGGCAGATGTCGACGGTGTTTCCGGAGTAGTTGCTGTCCAGCTGCTTGCCCGGGAAGGTGTCGATGAGCTCGGCGCTGCCCCGCCCGAAGACGCCGAGCTGCGGCTCCTTCGCCACCTCGGTCATGAAGCGCACGCAGCGGGTGCAGAGGATGCAGCGCTCCTGGTCCAGTACCACCAGCGGCCCGAGCACCTTGCGCTTGGCCTTCATCAGCTTCTCGCCCTCCAGCCGCGAGGAGCGGAAGTCGTAGCGCTGGTAGTAGTCCTCGAGCTTGCACTCCCCGGCCTGGTCGCAGATGGCGCAGTCCACCGGGTGGTTGAGGAGCAGGAACTCCATCACCGCCCGCTGGCTCTCCTGGACCCGGGGGCTCCGGGTCTGGATGACCATGCCCTCGGCCATCGGGGTCTGGCAGGCGGGGACCAGCTTCGGCGAGTTGCTCACCTCCACCAGGCACATCCGGCAGTTGGCCGCGATGCTCAGGCGGTGGTGGTAGCAGTAGTACGGGATATCGGAGCCGACGTCCTTCACCGCGTCCACCATGTTCGCGCCCGGCTTGGCCACCAGCTCCTTGCCGTCGACGGTCACGGTGACGAATCCAGGGTGCTTCGGGGCGGGCTTTCCGCCGGGGGTCGGCGGCGGGATCGGTGGCTTGGCCGCGGGCGACTGGGTGTCCCCGGTGGGCTTCTTGCCGTCGCTCGCGCTCACTGCTCCACCTCGCCGCCGATCATGTTGATGGTGTCGAACGTGGGGATCAGGTCGGCCAGCATCCTCCCCTCGATCATCCGCGGGACCCCCGAGAGGATCGCGAACCCCGGCGCGCGGACGTGGACCTTGTACGGTCGGCCCGACCCGTCGCTCACCAGGTACCAGCCCAGCTCGCCGTTGGCCGCCTCGGTGGAGTCGTAGACCTCGCCCGCAGGCACCGGGATGCCCTCCATCACCAGCTTGAAGTGGGCGATGACGCCCTCGATGGTGCCGTAGACCTCGGCCTTGGGCGGGAGCGCGATCCGCCAGTCGTCGACGATGATCGGGCCCGGAGGAATCTCCCGGAGCGACTGCCGGACGATGGCCTCGGACTGCCTCAGCTCCTCCATCCTCATGAGATATCGGTCGTAGTTGTCGCCGTTCTGACCGATCGGGACATCGAAGTTCATCCGGTCGTAGACCCAGTACGGGCGTGCCTTGCGGACGTCGTAGTTGATGCCGTTGGCGCGAAGGCAGGGGCCGGTGAAGCCGAAGTCCAGGGCGTCCTGGGCGGTGATGACCCCGGTACCCCGCATCCGGTCCACGAAGATCCGGTTCTTGGTGAGGAGGCCGTCCACCTCGCCCAGCAGCTCGTGAATCTTGTCCAGGGTCTTGTGGACCCGCTCGGTCCAGCCCTCGGGGAGGTCGCGGTTCAGGCCGCCCACCCGACCGAACGAGGTGGTGAGCCGCGCCCCGGTGAGCTCGCTCACCCGGTCCATGATCAGCTCACGGGCCTCGATGGCGTAAAGAAAGGCGGAGAAGCCGCCCAGCTCGAGCCCGATGGCGCCGACGCAGGTGAGGTGGTCATGCATCCGGTGCAGCTCGGAGGAGGCCACCCGGATGTACTGGGCCCGCTCGGGGATCTCCAGGCCGACGAGCTTCTCCACCGCCTTGAGAAACCCGAGGTTGTTCATGATCGCCGACACGTAGTTCAGGCGATCGGTGTAGGGCAGACACTGGTTCCAGGTGACGTTCTCGCAGCTCTTCTGGAACCCGCGGTGGAGGAAACCGATCTCCGGATCGGCGCGGATGATGGTCTCGCCCTCGAGCTCCACCTTCATCCGCACGGTGCCGTGCATCGCCGGATGGGAGGGACCCAGGTTGATCATCATCCGCTTGGTTTGCAGATGTGCCTCGAGCTCCGACTCCTCGTCCTGGGTGGGGTCCTCGATCTGTCGTTCGTCGGCGTGGGCCATGGGTCGGGTCAGGCTGTGCCCGAGGTGCCGGGGCCGCGGAAGATGTCGCGGATGGGCTTCTCGGGGATGAGGGGCTGCCGCTCCCGGAGGGGATAGTCCTTGCGGAGCGGGTGCCCCTTGAACTCCTCGTACATGAGGATCCGGCGCAGATCGGGGTGCCCGGCGAAGCGGATGCCGTAGAAATCCCAGACGAAGCGCTCCCACCAGTTCGCGCCCTGGAAGATGGAGGTGACGCTCGGGACCTCGGGGTGCTCCTCGCCGACCCGCACCTTGAGGCGGAGGTGCTCGTTCCAGGTCACCGAGTAGAGGAAGTAGACCACCTCGAACCGCGGGATGCTGTCGGTGAGCTGCAGCCGGTCCACCGCGTCGATGGAGAGGAAGAGCTTGAAGTCGAGCTGCGGGTCGTCCTTGACGTGGGAGAGGACCTGCCGGAGCGACTCGGCCTTGACCACGCCCCAGCTCCCCCCGGTCCGGTCGGTGTACTGCTCGACGAAGGCGTCGGGGTACTTCTCGTGCACGAGGGTCAGGGCGCGGAGGCTCACGGGGGTCGGGACGGCCTTTCCGGGACGACGGGAAGCGTGCCGAGCGGCGCCGCGGGTTCTACTGGCCCGCCGCGGGGCACGTCAACGGACAACCCCGAAGAAGTTGGGGCACTTACCGAGCTGAGCAGGCGAAGCGGCAGGTGCCGGCGTGGGAGTAGGGTGGACGCCCATGGAAGGTCCAAGCGTCCAGGAACGGTTCGCTCCCCACAATGCCTGCTTCGGGTGCGGCCCGGCGAACTCCAAGGGCCTGCGGATCCGGAGCTTCGAGGAAGGTGACCACCTGGTCGCCCGCTGGCGCCCCGAGGAGCACCACCAGGCGTTCCCCGGAGTGCTGAACGGGGGCATCGTCGGCGCGCTGCTCGACTGTCACTCCAACTGGGCGGCCACGGTAGCGCTGATGCATACCCAGAAGGTCGGGTCGCCTCCCTGCACGGTGACCTCCGACTTCGCGGTGACCCTCAGGCGGCCGACGCCGATGGGCCCGGAGCTGTCGCTGTGGGCGAAGGCGGTGGAGATCCAGGGAGACCGGGCCACCGTCGAGGCGACGCTGAGCGCGGACGGCAAGGTGACCGCCACCTGTCGCGGGACGTTCGTCGCGGTGAAGCCGGGGCATCCCGCCTATTACCGCTGGTGACCGCGGACGTGCCTGGACCCAGGATGAGACGGCGACGTTTCCTCGAGATCCTGGCGGGTGGCGCCGCCCTGGGGGCGCTCGGGGCGCGGTCCGGCGATGCCCGCGCGGCCGCCATCGCCCGCCGGGTTCGCCCCGGAGAATCCGGCTGGCCCGACGAGGCGGCGTGGAAGGCGCTCTCCGACACGGTGCAGGGACGACTGCTCCGCGTCGACTCGCCGCTGGAGACGGCCAGGCCGGACCTGGTGAAGCAGATGCACAACCCGTACTTCATCGGGGACCAGGTCTGGGGCACCCAGAGCACGGGATGGGCAGGTGCGTGGACCTCGAGCCCGAGCGCCTACGCGGTCACGGCGAGGAACGCCGCGGACGTGTCGGCCGCGGTCGACTTCGCCCGCTCGCACCGGCTCCGGCTGGTGGTGAAGGGCGGGGGACACAGCTACCACGGCACCTCCAACGCGCCCGACTCGCTCCTCGTCTGGACCCGGGCCGTGGAGGACGTCACCCTGCACGACGCCTTCGTCCCGCGCGGGTGCGAGGGGATGCTCCACCCGGTGCCGGCGGTGAGCGTGGGCGCGGGTGCCCTCTGGTTTCACGCGTACGACGCGGTGACCACCCGGGGCGGCCGGTACGTGCAGGGGGGCGGATGCGCGACGGTGGGAGTCGCGGGCCTGGTGCAGGGGGGCGGGTTCGGGAGCTTCTCCAAGCGGTTCGGGATGGCGGCCGCGAGCCTGCTGGAGGCCGAGGTCGTGACCGCCGACGGCGTCGTCCGGATCGCCAATGCCTGCACCCATCCGGACCTCTTCTGGGCGCTGAAGGGAGGTGGCGGCCCCAGCTTCGGCGTCGTCACCCGCCTGACGCTGAAGACCCACGCGCTGCCAGCGACCTTCGGTGCGGTGCTGCTGACCCTCCAGGCCGACTCAGATGCAGCCTTCAAGCGGCTGATCCGGCGGTTCGTCGCTTTCTACGGCAGCACGCTGATGAACCCGCACTGGGGTGAGCAGGTCCGGCTGTACTCCCGGAACCGGATGGCGGTCCAGATGCTCTTCGAGGGGCTGGACACCGCCCAGGCGGAGGAGGTCTGGCGGCCATTCCTCGCCGAGGCGGCCAAGCCGGGGAGCGGTGTCAACATCGGCGCCGACCGGACCATCGTCAGCGTGCCGGCGCGTGACTTCTGGAACCCCGAGTTCCTCAAGACGAACCTCGGGCCGTACGTCAGGTTCGACGACCGGCCCTCCGCCCCGCCGTTCAAGAACCTCTGGTGGGCGAGCAACGAGGAGGAGCTCGGGGCGTACTGGCACGGGTACGAGTCCACCTGGCTTCCCGCATCTCTGCTTTCGCCCGCACGCCAGGAGGCGCTCGCCGCGGCCCTCTTCGCCGCCTCGCGGCATTGGACGGTGGGGCTGCACTTCAACAAAGGCCTGGCCGGAGCGCCGTCCGAGGCGGTCACCGCCGCGCGAGACACCTGCATCAACCCCGCGGCGCTCGACGCGTTCGCCCTGGCGATCATCGCCGGGAGCGGTCCGCCGGTGTACCCGGGCGTGTCGGGGCACGAGCCCGATCCAGTCGAGGCACGCAACGACGCGCAGGCAATCCACCGGGCGATGGTGGAGCTGCGGAAGGTGGTGCCCGAGCCGGGCTCATACGTGCTCGAGACCAGCTACTTCGAGCCGAAGTGGCAGCGGGCATTCTGGGGGAGGAACTACCCCCGGCTCCGCGCGGTGAAGAAGAAGTACGACCCCGGCGGTCTGTTCATCGTCCACCATGGGGTGGGGAGCGAGGACTGGAGCGCGGACGGGATGACCCGCGTCGCCGGAGGCTGACCTCGCCGCCTCAGTCGCCCGGTGTGACAGCTCGGCCTTCCCGTCCCGATTGCTCCACTCGGTCTGGAAGGCGAAGCCGTTCCGGCGGCCCCACACGCTCTTCAGCGCCGAATCCCCCTCCAGCTCCGCGTTGAGCACCGGGATGTCGCCGATCTCGCCCTTGCCGCGCATCGGTCGCCCCAGCTCGTCGAGCACCGCCGACCCGTCGCGCCGGCGGACCGGTGTCGTGTCGTCGTACCAGCCGAGGTAGTGCGGATCTCCCGTCTCGATGGCGAGGCCGACGTCCGGGTCGGTCACCGCCTCGGTCACCTCGTGGCTCTCGGTCACGGTGATGTTGTCGATGGGCGCCCCGGTGAAGTCGATGCCGTTCACCTGCGAGCCGGTGCGCTGCGAATAGACCACCACCGCGTAGTAGACGGGGTGCCCGTCGCTGGCGGTCACGCTGCCGTGAAACCCGCCGAGGCCCGAGCGCGAGCTGGCCTCGCCGTCGTGAAGCGTGACCCCCGGCGGGAGCACCACGGTGAAGACCCGCTCGGGGTCCGACGCGTCGAAGGCGCCCGAGCGCACCTGCGCCTGGACCAGCGCCTCGACGTCCTCCTTCGAGAAGTCCCGCCGCGACACGCCCCCCAGCACCTTCGACGGGGAGGTCGTCCCGGGCCCACCGCCGTACTCCCGCCAGATGCCCGTCTGCCCTGGGTCCTTCACCAGCGCGGCCATCGCCGCGTCGTTCCGCGCGCGGTCGCGCTTGCCCTGGAGCGTCTGCCAGTACGCGCCCACGTACACCGGGACCACGTCCGGGGAGCGAAGGACCTTCCCGCCGTGGAAGGTGAGGTGGCCGGTCTCGACACTGGTGGCACCGGCACGCCCGGGCGAGGGCCTCGGCTGGAGGTCGTCGAATTCGATCCGATCCGGGTCCCCCGGCTCGAAGCGCCGACTGTGCGTCGATGCGGACGCCTGCTCCTCGTGGTCCTGGACATGCGGATCGAATGGCGGCGCTGCGCCCGCGGACTGCACCCGGCTCATGTGAGGCTCCCCCCGTGCCGCGACCGTTCGTGGTCACGGCGTTCCGGAGGCCTCAGCAAGGACCGTGCGCAAGCGCTCTCCCGGGGGATGCCGCCGATCGCCGTCGAGGAGCGCGGACGAACCGACCGCGGGGGTGGACGCCTGAGAGCTGGCCGGAGGCCGACTCCTCAGCTCCCGCTCTCCCCGGTCGAGGCGCCTGCGCCCACGACGTGACAGGCCACAAGGGTCCCATTCCCGAGCGGCCGAAGCTCCGGCCGCTCCACCCGGCAGCGCGCCTCGGCCAGCGGGCACCGGGGATGGAACGCGCACCCGGATGGCGGGGCGAGCGCGCTGGGCACCTCGCCGGGAATCGCCGCCCGCCGCCGCCCGGGCCGGCCCACGTCGGGAATGGTCTCCAGCAGCGCCCGGGTGTACGGGTGCGCCGGCGCGCCGAACAGCACTGCCTTCGGCGCCCACTCCACCAGCCGGCCCAGGTACATCACCGCCACGCTGGTCGAGACGTGGGAGACCACCGCCAGGTCGTGGCTGATGAAGACCAGCGACAGGCCGAGCCGGGCCTGCGTCAACTTCAACAGATTCAGCACCTGCGCCTGGACCGAGACGTCCAGCGCCGAGGTCGGCTCGTCGCAGACCACCAGCTCCGGCTCGGCGCACAGCGCCCGGGCGATGGCCAGCCGCTGCCGCTGCCCGCCCGAGAACTGGTGCGGGTGCTTGTCGAGGTCGGCCTCCGAGAGCCCCACCTGCCCCAGGAGCTGGACCGCCCGCGCGCGCCGCTCCCCCACCGACAGCGTGCCGAGCACCGGTTCGGTGACGATGTCCCGGACCCGCCACCGGGGGTCCAGCGAGGCGTATGGGTCCTGGAACACCATCTGGATCCGCCGCTGGAACGCCCGCGGCCGCCGATGCGCGCCCCCGGCGAGCAGCTGGCCCCGGAGGCGGATCTCCCCGGCGGTCGGGACCTCGAGCCCGACCAGCAGTCGCCCGAGTGTCGTCTTCCCGCACCCGGACTCTCCCACCACCCCGAGCGTCTCGCCGCCCCGGAGCGTGACGCTCACCCCCTCGACCGCGCGCACCAGGGCCGGAGGCGCACCGGACAACCGGCCGAGCAGCGGCCGCGGCACCACGAAGTGCTTGGTCAATCCCCGCAGCTCGAGGAACGGGGCCGCACCCTCAGCCATCGCTCCTCCTGGTCTCGAGCGGGTGCCAGCAGGCCAGCTCGGAGTCTCCGCCGCGCTCCAGTGGCGGTCGCTCGATGCGGCACCGGTCGGAGGCGCGCGGGCAGCGGGGGTGGAACGCGCACCCATCAGGCAGCTCGCCCGGCCGCGGCATCGTGCCGGGGATCGCCGGGAGCGCACCGTTCCCCTCGGCGCGGATCCGCGGCACCGCATCCAGGAGCGCCCGGGTGTAGGGGTGGCCCGGCTCCCGCAGCAGCCGGGCGACCGGCGCCCGCTCGACGATGCGCCCCGCGTACATCATGGCCACCTCGTTCGCCAGCTCGGCCACCACGCCCAGATCGTGCGTGATCAGGAGCACCGAGGTGCCATGCTCCTCGACCAGGCGCGCCAGGAGCGCGACGATCTGCGCCTGCGTCGACACGTCGAGCGCGGTGGTGCACTCGTCGGCCACCACCAGCGGCGGCTCGGCGCACAGCGCAAGCGCGATCGCCACCCGCTGCCGCATCCCTCCGGAGAGCTGGTGCGGATAGTGCTCGAAGCGCTCCGCCGGCGAGGGCAGCCCCACGTCGGCGAGGAGCTGGATGGCCCGCTCGCGCGCCGCGGGCCGGTCCAGTGGCAGATGCGCCCGGAGGGTCTCCACGAGCTGGTCGCCCACGCGGAACAGGGGGTCGAGGCTGGTGAACGGATCCTGCGGGACGAAGCCGACCTCCTTCCCCCGCAGCGGACGGACCGCATCCTCGTCCGCGAGGTTCACCTCCCGCCCACGCACGCCCAGGCGGCCGGCGGTGATTCTGACCGGCGCCGAGACGAGCCCGATCAGGGCCGCGGCGGTGAGGGACTTTCCGGCGCCTGACTCGCCGACCAGTCCGAGCACCCGGGCGGGCTCGATCCGCAGCGACAGGTCCTGGACCAGCGGGACGGGGCCGTCCGGCCTGGCCAGCTGGATCTGCAGCCCCTCGAGTGTGATGCCCCCGCTCACGAGACGGCGCCCCGCTGCTTCGGGTCCAGCCCGTCCCGGAGCCCGTCGCCGGCGACGTTGACCGCCAGCACCAGCCCGGCGAGCGCCAGGCCCGGGAACACCACCATCCACCACGCTCCGGATGGAAGGTAGGCGCTGCCGTTGCGAACCAGCGTCCCCAGCGAGGGCGAGGTCGGTGGGATGCCCACGCCGAGAAACGACAGGGTGGCCTCGGTGAGGATGGCGTTCCCCAGCCCGACGGTGGCGATCACCACGATCGGGCCCATCACGTTGGGCAGCACATGCGAGAGGAGAATTGCCCACCCGGGCCGGGCCATGACCTGTGCCGCCTGCACGTAGCCCTTCTCTCGCTCGACCAGCGTGCCCACCCGCGCCGCGCGGGCGAAGGGCACCCACTGGGCGAGGGCGATGGCGCCGATCACCACCGGGACGCCGAGGGTCTCGTGCGCCGAACGGGGGAGCACGCTCCGCGCCACGCCATCGAGCAGCATCGCGACCAGGATCGCCGGGAAGGTGAGCTGCGCGTCGGCTGCCCGCATCAGGAGCGCATCGAGCCAGCCCCCGCGGTACCCGCTGACCAGGCCCGCGGCGAGCCCGAGCAGCATGGCCAGGGCCACCGCGGCGAAGCCGACCCCCATGGAGAGTCGCAGGCCGAAGAGGACCCCGGAGAGGACGTCCCGACCCTGCTCGTCGGTCCCGAGCAGGAACGCGCGGCTGCCCTCCGGCTGCCAGGCCGGCGGGAGTGAGGCGTTCATGAGGTCCAGCGTCCGCAGATCCGAGACCGGCTGCGGCGCGACCCAGCGCGCTCCGGCGGCGAGGAGCACGTAGCCGGCGATCACCGCCAGCGCGATGCGCGTCCCCCGCCGTGTGCCTGCCAGCAGGTGCATCCGCCGGCGCTCCTTACGCTCCGCCCATCGTCGACCGGACGCGCGGGTCCAGCACCCGGTAGCTCAGGTCGACCACCAGGTTGATGAGGACGAAGGCCACCGCCGCCAGAAGCAGGTAGCTGGAGATGACCGGCACGTCGACGAACTGCACGGCCTGCAGGAACAGCAAACCCATCCCGGGCCACTGGAACACCGTCTCGGTCACCACCGAGAAGGCCAGGAGGTTCCCCAGCTGCAAGGCGGCCACGGTGATCACCGGGAGCAGTGCGTTCCGGAGCCCGTGCCGGAAGTGGATCGACCGCTCGGGCAGCCCCCGCGCCCGGGCGAAGCGGACGTGGTCGGAGTGGAGCACGTCCAGGAGCTCTCCCCGGACCAGCCGGAGCAGCAGCGCCAGCGAGTAGAGGGCCAGGGTGATGGACGGGAGGAGTACCGAGCGCAGCCCGCTCGCGGTCAACAGGCCCGTGGTCCAGGGCCCGACCGACACCACCTGGCCCCGTCCGGACGAGGGGAGCCACTGCAGCTGGACGGCAAAGAGGAAGATCAAGAGAAGGCCGATCAGGAACGTGGGGACCGAGAGCCCCGCCAGCGAGCCCCCGAGGATGACCTTGCTCAGCACGGAGCCACGCCGGAGCGCGGTGTAGATCCCCATCGGCACCCCGAGCAGGAGCGTGAGCAGCATCGCCACCCCGGACAGCTCCACGCTCGCCGGGAGCCGCTCGGCGAGGAGCTCTCCCACCGGGATGCCCAACCGATAGGAAACGCCGAGCTGTCCGCGGGTGACACGCCCCAGGTACCGCCCGTACTGCACCACGAAGGGCCGGTCGAGCCCCAGCTGCTGGCGCATCGCCTCCCGCTCCTCGCTGGTGGCGTTCTGCCCGAGCATGTTGTTCACCGGGTCGCCGAGCTTGGTGGAGACCGCGAACGCCAGCAGGCCCACCACCAGCATCACGCCCAGCCCTTGAAGGAGGCGGGTGAGGATCCCGGCGATCACTGGCGCATCTTCACGAAGCGGAGCTGCACCCGGTCGCGCGGATCGGGGACCACCTCCACGGCATCGCGCGCTCCCCAGATCACCAGCTGCTCGTGGAGCGGGAGGTGGCCAAAGTCCTCCTTGTGGATCCGCAGCGCCTCGGAGATCAGCTTCCTCCGCTTCTCGGGGTCCATCTCCACGCGGATCTGGGTCACCAGCTCCTCGACCCTGGGATTGGTGTACCGGCCACCGTTCCAGGCGCCGCTACCCTCGAGCTTCATGGTCATGACCGGAAGCAGGGTGGCCATGGCGTCCGCGGTCTCGGGGCTGAACCCGAGCAGGAAGAAGCTGGTGTTGTTGTTCGACTTCTTGAGGATCTTGTCGAAGTGCTTCGACTTGGTCTGGGCGTTCAGGGTGACCTTGACGCCCACCCGGGCGAGCATCGGTACCAGCGACTGGCAGATCGCCTCGTCGTTGATGTAGCGGTCGTTGGGGCAATCGAGCGTCACCGGGAATCCGTCGGGGTAGCCAGCCTCGGCGAGCAGCTTCCGCGAGGCCGCCGGATCGTACGGGTAGCGCTCGCGCAGCTTGGGGTCGTACCCCTCGGTCCCCTCGGGGATGATCAGCCCGGTGGGCGCAGCCATGCCCCGCATCACCTTTGCGCGGATCGCCTCCTCGTCGATGGCCTGGTACACCGCGCGCCGCACGCGGACGTCCCGGAAGGGGTTCTTCTTCGAGCCCGGCATGTCCAGCGACTCGTCCCGCCACTGGTCCATGCCCAAAAAGACGACCCGGAGCTCGGGCCGCTTGATGATCCGGAACCCCTTCTGGTTCTCGACCCGCGCCACGTCCTGCGGCGCCACCGGGTAGGCCAGGTCGACCTCGCCGGAGATGAGCGCCGCCAGCCGGGTGGCGGCGTTGGCGATCGGGCGAAACTCGGCCCGGGTGATGGCGTACTTCCTGTTCGAGAGGTCCCACCATTTGGGGAAGGGGACCAGCACGGTGCGGGTGTCGGGGACGCGCTCCACGACCTGGAAGGGACCGGTGCCGTTCTCGTGGCGGGTGGCGTAGGTCTCCTCGCTCAGGCCGGCCACCGGCTCGGTGGTGGCGTGCTGCTCCGACCACTTCTTCGACATGATGAAGTGCTCGGTGAGGTTCCGGAGCAGGATGGGATCCGGGCCGTCGGTGACGTACTCGATGGTGTAGTCGTCGATCTTCCGCACGCTCTTGATCGACGAGACGTGCGAGGCCATCACCGAGTTCTTCGAGTGCTGCCGACCGTAGGAGAAGACCACGTCGTCGGCGGTGAACGGCGTGCCATCGTGGAAGGTCACCCCCTTGCGCAGCCGGAAGCGCCAGGTCGTCGGGTTCACCGCCATCCAGCTCACCGCCAGGGCCGGCTCGGGCTCGAGCTTCTCGTTGAACCGGACCAGCCCCTCGTAAAGGTTGTTCTTGAACGAGTTGGAGAGCGCCTCGTCCGCCGAGTGGGGATCCAAAGTCAGGAGATCTCCGGTCGAGGCATAGCGGAAGGTCTGAGCCTTCCCCGAGCCGACCACCAGCAGCGCCCCGAGCAGAGCCGCACACCGCGTCGCGCGCATCCGTCCCCTCCGCAGCTCCGGCAGCGGTCGGCTGCCGGGGAGGCGGCAGGCTAGCGCAGGACGGAGACGAATCGGAGAAGGACCTGGTCGGGCGGATCCGGACCGCTCAGCGGGAGGCCAGCGGGGTGCGACGCACGAACACGTAGGGCACGGCGTCGTTGCCCCATCTCTGCGCCCCGGTGGGGTCGAATCCCCGTTCCCAGAAGCGCAGGCCCACGTCGTCGAGCATCACCTCGCTGGTGGCGTAGGTCGCGCCTCCCTGCGTGCTGGGACACCCCCGGCCACTGGTGGCGCCGCGAAGGACCCTCCCCTCGGCGCGCAGCGCGACCGCACAGCCCACCCGCTCCACCAGCTCGTCCCGGGCGAAGCGCGGCGGCGTGCTCCGGCCACAGGCGCCGACCGCAGAGCGCGGGTTCTCGAGCTCGAACACCCGCGACACGGCCGCGGACTCGATCGGCTCTCCCGGCTCGAGGGCGTACACCCGCTGGCGGATGGGGGCGGCGAGCGCGTCGAGCCGGGCCTGCTCGACATAGAGCACCCGAGGGCCGAGCGCCGGCACGTCCGCCGGACAGGCCACGAGCTGCATGGCCTGGTACCCCGGCGAGCTGCGCGCCTGATCCGCCGAATCGAATCGTCCCTCGAGGAGGCGATAGGTGACGTCCGCCGCCCCGGCGGGGGCCGCCCGGGAAGGAGCGACGGTGGTGGGTGACGAGGTCGCGCAGCCGAGCCCGAGCAGGGCCACGGCGCAGGCCCTCTTCAACCGAGGTCGTGGAGATCGCTGGACGAGGCGCAGGCCCTCGAGGTTAACACCCGCGTTGGAGTGGACGCGGTCGCACACCGGCTCCGGATCGGCGCTCGTCTCGCACTCAGCGCTTGCCCGACCAGAGACCCTTCTCGTGCGGGTACGTCTTCGTCACGTCGAGCCCGACCTCCGGCTCGCTGGGACCGGTGCCCCCGATGCGGTGCACCTGCCGCTGGATCTTGTCCTGGAGCAGCATCAGCCCGTCGAGCACCTGCTCGGGCCGCGGCGGGCACCCGGGGATGTACACGTCCACCGGGAGAATCCGGTCGATGCCCTGGAGCACGGCGTAGTTGTCGTAGAAACCGCCCGAGGACGCGCATACCCCGAAGCTGACCACCCACTTCGGCTCGGCCATCTGCTCGTAGACCCGCTTGAGGATGGGCGCCTGCTTGAGGTTGATGGTCCCCACCACCATCAGCATGTCCGCCTGGCGCGGCGAGAAGCGCGGGAACTCGGCGCCGAACCTCGCGATGTCGTAGCGGCTGGCGGCGACCGACATGTACTCCATGCCGCAGCACGCGGTGGCGAAGGGGTAGGTGAAGAGCGAGTACTTGCGCGCCCAGCCCAGCCCCTTGCTGAGCATGCGCTCGAGGAAACCCATCGCGTCGTCGCGACGGGTGGTGATGACTGGGGCGATGTCCGCGTCGGCCATGGTCGTCTCTTAACTCTCCCAGTCCAGCGCGCCCTTCTTCCACACGTAAGCCAGTCCGATGACCAGGGTGACGGCGAAGACCAGCATCTCCATGTACCCGAACCAGCCGAGCGCCTTGAAGTTCACCGCCCAGGGGTAGAGGAACACCGTCTCCACGTCGAAGACGATGAAGAGCAGGGCGACCACGTAGAACTTCACCGCGAAGCGCTGGCGCGCGGTGCCGGGCGAGGGCTCGCTCCCCGCCTCGAAGATGGTCGACTTCACGACCGAGGGGCGATGGGGGCCGAGGAGGGCCGACATGAAGCTGACCACGGCACCCATGCCTCCGGCGATGAGCAGCACCGCGAGCAACGGTCCGTAGGGGGCGAGGGCTGCGTCGGGGGTCATCGGGGCGGGCGCATACAACGACGGGGCATCGCGGGGTGTCAACGCCGGGAAGCAGCCCGGGCCTCCAGTCGTGCGAAGTGTGAGGGGTCGAGCGACACCATCCCGAGCCGCCGGTCCGGGGTCACCCGCGGTCCGTGGTAGTCGCTCCCGGCGGTGGGCACCAGGCCGAGGGCGTCCGCCTGGCGGAGGAACGCCTCGCGCTGGCTGGGCACGTGGTCCGGGTGGAAGATCTCCAGCCCGTCCAGGCCCGCCTTCGCCAGTCGCTCCAGGGTGAAGCTCGAGACCTTGCTCGAGCCCGGGTGGGCGATGGTGGCGGTTCCGCCCGCCCCATGGAGCATGGCGATGGCCTCCTCGGCCGGGAGCCGGAAGCGGTCCACGTACGCGGGCTTGCCGTCGCCGAGGAAACGGTCGAACGCCTCTCGGATCGACGTCACGTACCCGCGGGTGAGCAGCGCCAGGGCGAGGTGGGGGCGTCCGAGGTGCGCTCCCGCGGCGATGCGCTCCACCTCCTCGAACGTGATCGGGAAACCCAGGGCGTTCATCCGCTCCACCATCCGCCCCATGCGCTCGGCGCGCTCGTCACGGAGCCGGTCAGAGAAGCTGGCTAGCCCCGGCTCCACCGGGTTCACGAAGTGGCCGAGGACGTGGACTTCCCGGCCCTCCGCCTCCGTGGAAACCTCGATTCCCGGCACCAGCCGGATTCCCTGCACCTCCGCCGCCGCCTGAGCCCGGGCGAGGCCCTTCACCGTGTCGTGGTCGGTCACCGCCAGGGTCGTCACCCCCGCCGCCCGTGCCCGGGCGAGCAGGTCCTCCGGCGAGTGCTCTCCGTCGCTGGCCGTGGTGTGCGAATGCAGGTCAATCATCAGGGGACAGCCCATTGCGTTGAAATGTGGACCGGCGAGGCCTATAATCTCTCAACCGCTCGAAATCTCAAGCGGATTCCGCCCCCCATGCAGCACCCCCTCCAGATCTCCCGGCGCATCGAGTATGGCCTCCGGGCCATGGTGTGCCTGGCTGCCCAGCCGGAGGGCAGGGTGATGCCCTTTCGCGAGATCGCCCGGCGGATGAATGTCCCCCAGGACTTCCTGGCCAAGATCCTCAAGCAGCTCGTCACCCGCCAGCTGGCGGTGAGCACCCGGGGCGCCCGCGGTGGGTACCGCCTCGGCCGTCCGGCGCGGGAGATCTCCTTCCTCGAGGTCATCGAGGCGGTCGAGGGGCCGGTGGTGGTGAACCTCTGCCAGGACGGACACGACGCGTGCCGCCTGTCGCGCGGCTGCACGCTCTACGGCGTCTGGAAGCGCGGGCAGGAGCGGATGCTCGACGTGTACCGCACCGCCACCCTGGACCAGCTGGCCATGGCCGAGCTGAAGCCCGGGGACCTGACGGTGGTGCCCACACCCCCGGCCGCGGCGGCGGGGGCGTAGGGAGCGCTTCGGTGATCCGTGACCCGATGCAGGCGCTGGAGCGCGACCTCCAGGCCGAGCGTGCCTCCGCCCTGGCGCGGATCAGCGACCTGTTCGAGAAGGCGCTGGAAGTGTGGGAGGCGCTGGAGGCGGGGGAGCTCCCGCCGCTGTCGTCGATCGAGGCGCAGGTCGCTCGGCGCACCGAGCTCCGCGACCTCACCGCCGAGCGGCTGTGGATGCTCCTGGTCCAGCGCGAGTGTGTCGGGCTGCGCGAGCACCGGGACATTCTCCACCGCGTGCCGCAGGAGATCCGCCGCCGCATCGGGCCGCGCCGGCGGTTGACGCGCCTGCCACCCTGAGGCGCGCGGAGCCGGGCCCCGACACGAAGGTTCGAGGCAGGGCCGCCGTGGGCCCCGAGGACGTGGGGTCTCTGGGGCCAGGTGCCCGGACGCGGGCCGAGCGCTGGTCGCTGGCCTGGCCGTCGGGCGGTGCTACCGCGTGGGGCGAGCTCAACGGGCAGTCACCGCGTCCTTGAAGACCTTCCCGTCCTTCATCACGAACCCAACCTGCTCCAGCACCCGCACGTCCTTCAGCGGGTCGCCCTTCACCGCGACGATGTCCGCGTAGGCGCGCGGAGCCACGACGCCGATCTGCCCCTTCATCCCCAGCATCTCGGATGCCTTCGAGGTCGCGGACTGGATGGCCTGCATCGGCGTCATCCCGAACTCGACCATCCGCGAGAACTCCCGGGCGATCGGCTCCTTCCAGGAGAAGCCGCCCACGTCGCTTCCGAAGGCGATCTTCACCCCGGCCTTCAGCGCCCGGCGGAAGGAGGGCCCGTGCACCTCGACGCGCTTTCGGTCCCGCTTCCCGTCCGGCGTCCCCTCGGGCTCCCACGAGTGGTAGTAGGCCTCGATCGTCGGGCAGAGCCAGGTGCCCTGCTTCACCATCTGGGCCACCGCGGCGTCGTCCAGCTCCAGCCCGTGCTCGATGGAGTCGCACCCGCCGTCGAGCGCGCGCTTCATCCCGATCCCCCCGTAGGCGTGGCAGGCGACCTTCTTCCCCCAGCCGTGCACCTCGTCCACGATTGCCTTCAGCTCCTCCAGGGTGAGCGCTGGCTGAGAGACCAGATTGCCGGCCCTGTCCACCCAGGAGCGGTGGGTCATGTAGACCTTGATCCAGTCGGCCCCGTGATCGAGCTGCTCGCGGGCGGCCTTCCGCGCCTCCCACGGTCCGTCGACGATCTGCACCCCCTTCGGCACCGTCACCTCGGGGGCATATCCCTCGAGCATGTACCCGCCGGTGCTGGAGATGGCCCGGGTCGCGACGAACAGGCGCGGGCCGGGGATGAGCCCCTCGTCGATGGCCCGCTTGATGCCCACGTCGCCGTAGCCGGCCCCCTCGGTGTCCACGTCGCGGAGCGTGGTGAAGCCCTGCTCGAGCGCGCGCCGCACCGCCACGGTCGCCCGCGCGGCCCGGTAGGCGATGGGCTCCTTGAGGAGCTGCGCGTCGTAGCCGCCCTCGGAGGCCTCCTCGCCGTGGAGCAGGATGTGGGTGTGCGAATCGATGAGGCCGGGGAGCACCGTCGCCCCGGAGAGGTCGATGACCTTCGCCCCCGCCGGAATGCCACCGCCGCCGACGCTCTCGATCCGGTTGCCCCCGACGACGATGACCTGGTTCGTCTTCGGTGAACCGGAGACCCCGTCGATCAGGACCCCGGCCTTGATGACCGTCACCGGCTGCGGGGCCGGTGCCGGGTCGGCGGCCAGCCCCGCGCGACAGACCAGTGACAGAAGCAGCACCCACCCGCGACGAACCGGCATGTCCCACCCTCCCGAAAAGGGCGCGATGGTTCCGCATCCGAAGACCCGGAGCAAAGCCATTCGTGATAGTCGGCCCCGCCATGCCCAAGCCCTCCCAGCGCCGCGGCCTGCGGGCCGAGTATGCGAAGTCCCGGAGCGTCGATCCCCGGCCCATCACCGGGCGGGAGAAGCCGGCGGACCTTCTGGCCACCGCCTTCGGTGCCTACGTGGGGCGCCAGGAGCGCACCGCCTTCGAGCTGATGCAGCGGAGCGTGACCGAGGACTGCAGCATCTTCCTCACCCTGTCCGGGGCGATGACCCCGGCGGGGCTGCACCAGAGCTGCCTCATCCCGCTCATCGAGCGGGGCATCGTCAGCGCGCTCACCACCACCGGCGCCAACCTGTACCACGACGCCCACCGCATCATCGGGCACGCCATCCGCGAGGTGAACCCCAACGCCGGGGACCTCCAGATGCGGTTGGCCCGCATCATTCGTATCTACGACCTCGGGTTCTGGGAGGAGGCACTGCTCGACACCGACCGGCTCTTCAGCGCGGTCATCCGCCGCCCCGAGTTCCAGCGGAAGATGACCACCCCGGAGTTCCACCATCTGCTCGGCAAGGCGGTGCACGGCATCGAGCGCTCCCTCGGAGTGAAGCAGCCCTCGCTTCTCGCCACCGCCTACAAGCACGCGGTGCCGATCTGGGTGGGCGCGGTGCAGGACGGGAGCATCTTCCTCAACGTGGTGAAGCTGAAGCGGCTGCTCGGGCCCGAGTTCCGGTTCGAGCTGGACATCAACGACGACGTCTACTCCATGGCCGCGATGCAGCACTTCTGCCGGCACCGTGGGAGCAACAAGCTGGCGATCTGGATCCTCGGGGGCGGGGTGCCGAAGAACTACACCCTGCAGGGCGAGCCGCTGCTCGACCAGATCCTCTCGGTGCCCACCACCGGGTTCGACATCGACGTGCAGTTCTGCGTCGACCCGGTGGACAACGGCGCGCTGTCCAGCTGTCCGGCGGGGGAGGGCCACACCTGGGGCAAGGTGTCGGTGGAAGCGGTGGAGACGGGCTCCGTCTACGTGCACACCGACGTCACCGCGGTGTTCCCCTGGCTCACCCACGCCCTGTTCTCCACCGGGGCGAAGCGGGCGCCGATGCGGCTGATGGACCGGATGAGCGATGCCGTCGCCTTCCTCGACCGGGACGTCGCCCGGCGCAAGAAGAAGCTCCTGGCGACGATCGACTGGAGTCCGGACACCGCCCCCCCGACGAAGGGCACGCACGAGATGGTCGTCCGCTGAGCACGGCGCCGGCTTCAGCGACGCCGCCCGATTCTGGCTGATCCTTCCGTGCGCTGAGGAATCGGACCGATGGCGCCGAGGGACTCCGGACGCCCGGGGCGGCTCGGGCGCGCGGGGCCTGCCCCGCCGTCCTGACGCGGGCAGTCGCAGGCGGGAGCGCACGATCCGGCTGAAGCGTCCTTCGCCGCCGGTTAGCGTGGTGGAGATTCGCTCTCCGGAGGTCCCCCACATGGCCGAGCAGCCCTACTTCGTCGAGATCACCGCCGAGTCCGTCGGCGGGTTGCACGTTCGTGTCGCCCACGGACCGAGCGGGGCGAGCTTCGGGACCGACGCGCCGAAGGACAACGGCGGCGACGGCTCGGGCTTCTCGCCGACGGACCTGGTCGCGACCGGGTTCCTGGATTGCATGCTCACCACCATGAGCATCGTCGCGAAGCGGGAGAACATTCCCTGGGGGAAGTTTCGCGGCCGGGTCGAGAAGCACATGACCGGGGTGCCGCGGCGGATCGGCATGCTGGTGGTCGACGCATGGATGCCGGCCGAGCTGCCAGAGGACAGGAGAGAGCAGATGGAGCGGATCGCGCACACCTGCCCGGTCGCCCGGAGTCTCCATCCCGACGTGAAGATCGATCTGCGGTTCCACTACTGATCGCCGAGCAGCTCGGCCCGGCGCGCTGAGCGGCGCACCGTGCAGGCCAGGACTCACGGACTCAGTCGCGCCAGCGCGAGAACGGTCGTTCCGCCAGAACGGGCGAATCCGCCCACCACCAGCTTCCCGTCCGCCTGCTGCACGACGGCCTCGGCGCCGTCCCGGCCGCCGAAGAAGTCGACGGTCAGCTTCCCCTCCGCGCCGAAGCTTGCGTCGAGTGCGAGCCCGGTGTCGTTGAAGCGCGCGATGGCCATGTCGGGGTTGCTCCCCAGATTCGCTGATTGACCCACCACGACGATCTTCCCGTCCGCCTGCACGAGCATCGAGCGCGGGCTGTCGGATTCGGTGGTGAAGGTGATGACCGGCTGCGGTACCCGGGGCGGGGGCACACCGTTCGCCGGAACGTGTGCCAGTCCAAAGCCGAAGGCGATGCCGCCGGTGGTCGCTCCGGCAGCGAAGCGAATGGCGCCGAGGATGGTTCCGTCGCCCAGGACGACCACGTCCACGGCCTCATCGTGCCCGGGCATCACCGCGTCGACGGTGCCGTTGTTCACGGGGCCGAACGTGTCATCACGCGTGCCGGGAAGCTGCACCTGGCCGTCGCCGAGGTAACGCACGAAGCCCGTGTCGGGGTCCTCGGCGCCGTTCGGCGCGGTGCTCCCCGCCACCACGATCTTCCCGTCGCTCTGAATGGCGAGCCCATTGGCGATGCTGAAGGAATTGCCCGGTGAGTCGGTGGTCTTGCCGTCGAGGGAGAAGGTGAGATCGGGCGTCCCGTCCGCGTCGTACCGAGCGATAGCGAAGGCGACGGAGCTCGAGGTCGCGGAGATGGGTTGCACGGCGAACCCGACCACGAGGATCTTCCCGTCGGGCTGGAGGCGCATGCGTCGCACCTGATCGGTGCTGCCGAAGAAGTCAGTGGTCACGTGGCCACCACTTCCGAAGGTGGTGTCCAGCGAACCGTCGGGGTTGAACCGGGTCAGGGCAAAGTTGTCAGAGCCGACGACAACGGTGCTGGTGCTGCCGGTGCCGGCCACGACGATCTTGCCATCGGCCTGCACCGCGACGTCCATCGCGGTGTCGAGCACGCCGTTGTCGAACACCACGTTGACCACGCCTGCGGTGCCGAATGTCGTGTCCATCGAGCCATCGGCATTCAACCGCAGTAGCTTCAGGCCACCGACCAGCAAGATCCTCCCGTCGCTCTGCAGCGCCATGCCGATGCGAGCGCCGAGGAGGCTGGGCGAGTAACCCACGCTGGTGACCGCACGGCCGCCGTCGCCGAACGACGGATCGAGGCCCCCCGGCGGCGTGGGCGTGGTGCAGGTGACTGAGATGTTCGTGACGTTCGTACCGCTCACCGTGCCAGTGCCGTTCGCGACCGTGCACGCCTGAAGGGGATTGCCCGGCTGGGTGTCGACCCGGACGTCGTAGCTCCTCCCGTCGAGGCGCGCCGTCGGAAAGACGAATGTCCCGTTGCTGCCCACTGCCACCGTTTGCTGTTCGAGCACGTCGCGAAGCACGAGTCCGGTGCCGAGCAGTCCAGTCACCGTCCCGCCGAGAGTGAAGCTCTGGGGCAGCGGGTGGGTATCGTCGATGATCGTCACGGCGCTGCTCGCCTGGCCCAGCGTTGCGCATCCGGTCGGTTCGGTCAGATTGACCGTGAACGTCTCGTCCCCCTCGGCGGCGGGGCTGTACACGAGCGGCACCTTGATGAGCTTCGGGCTGGTGTCGCCGTCCTCGAAGGTGACGGTGGTCTGGACGCTCTGATAGTCGCCGGGCGCCGTCGCCGTGCCGTCGCTGGTCGTCACCTTGGCGCCCACCTGCCCGCTACTGCCGCCGATGCGCAGGACGAGGAGGTCGACTCCCGCAGCCCCGGCGCCCTCGAAAACCTCGTAGCTCGGCGAGAAGAACTCCAGCGCTCCTGCGGAAGGCAAGCCGCGGCACTCGGCTGGTAGGCTCGGATCGTCCGACGGCGGAAGAGGTTCCGGACGATCCGTCGGCTCAAGCCCTTCGGCGATCAGCTGCGGATCGCCATCGATTCGGGTCGGGTCGCGGAAGAACGCGCCGAGGTAGCTGAACTCTCCTTTCGTCCGGCCATCGAAGACGTACGTGGAGACGTCCACATGGACGGTGAACTCCTCGCCGACGTCGACATTCGAAAGGTCGATCGGGATGAGCAGTTGCGTCTTCAAGCTCAGTCGAGCCTGGCTTCCCTCCTCGAGGCCGAGATCGGGAGCGAAAGCCACGCCATCGTCGTTCCAGAGGGGTTCCGCGTCTATCCCTCCATCGGGCAGGGGCAAGGCATGGAGCTTGGTGTCGGGAATCCAGTGGCTGCGCCAACCTCTCAACCTGAGACTTCCGGCCCCCCGGAAGAGCTTCGGAAGGCGCGTGCTGTGGGCCGCAAGCGTGAAGTCGATGGACGCATTCATCTCCCCGGCGCACTCCGGATCGCGAAAGTCGCAGGGCAGCAGCTCGGTTGAACCGTCGTCGTATGCTTCGATGCGTGCCTGGGTAATCAGCATGTGTAGTTTCGCGTCCGTGGTCCCCTTTCGATAGCTCTGCGTCTGGTGGTAGTTCAGAAAATTCCCGCCCAGGTCTTGCGCCTGATGGCCGATCGGCGCCTCGGCGTAGACGCCGTAGATTCCGCCGCCCGGACTCGAGAAGATTCGACCGCTCGAGCGGAACTCGCGCGGCAGGAGGTCCGGCAAGGGAACTCCGGGATCAAGCATCGTCCCGGGACCGAAGTCGTAGTCCCGCTCCAGAACCCCGCCGTCCTGCTGGTTCTGGTCGCGAAACGGGAGCACCGGGGCGTGGTCTCGACGGTAGTCCCGCGCATCCCAGCTCTTGAAGGGAGTCCCCTTCTCGAGCGGCGGCGTTGGGGGCGATCCCACATCGAGGCCCGAGAAGCTCCGGACGGTGCCCATCATCTTCGCCCCGCTCGCCGTCCCGGAGGTCACCGCGGCCCAGCCGGTCATTGCTGCGTTGGTCTTGTAGAGCACCGGCTGGGTCCCCGGAGGAACCAGGGCCGGGTCGAACGGAACGGTGATCGTCACGGGCACGGAGAAGCTCGTTCCGTGGGGCGTGAACGCGAACATGGGGCCGAAGGGCACGACGCCCGCCGGCAATACCGGTAATCCGCTACTCGTCTGGGTGATGGCGATCGGTGTGACTGCCGAGAGTGCCCCGGGCGGAATCACCACCTGGGCCCCGGACGGTCCGGTCACCGTCCCTCCCGCCGGACCGATGCCAGATCCAGATGTTTGCCCCGGCGGACGGTCCGCACCTCCGCAGCCGCAGACGACGAGGACTGCAGAAACGGCGACCACCCACCTGCGAGACATTGCTTCGTCCATGCGCCACCTCGCCAGGCAAGGACGGAAACCGGTCCTAAACCCGGACATCCCGGGCTCGATGGACGATTTCAGGGCGACGGGATGAGCCCGATTCCGGCAGTGCCGCGGAGGTGGGCGATCGGATGTGAACGTCCGACAGGTCGGCCCGACATCGAGGTGTCAAACACTGACGAATCCCCACTTCTCGTGAGGCAGAGCGCGAGGAAAGTCGGGAGCTTGAACGGCGCGTGGCCGCGACACGTCACGCTTGTTCTTGTGAGAAAACCAGGATCAGTAGACGCGGCCCGCGCCGCGCTTCTTGTCGCGCGTTTCACCAGCCCTCTGCAAGCAGTCCTCGACACCCGGCTCGTCAGCGCGCTGACGGTCGCAGTGACGGCGGCCTGCATGGGCGCCCAGCTGACGCTGACGTCCCTGGGGCGATGGCTTCCCGGACCAGCGCTTCGCAAGCACTCAGTGAAGCGCATCGACCGGCTCCTCGGGAACAACAGGTTGCACCTGAAGCTGGCGGCGTGTTGGGCAGCGCTGGCCGCCCTTCCCGCGAAGGGCCGCATCGTCCTCCTCATCGACTGGACGGGCGCCAACGACGGCAAGCAGTGGTGGGTGCTCAGTGCGTCCCTCGCCGCCGCTGGCAGAGCCATCCCGCTCTACGACGCCGTCTTCGGCAAGGGAGAGTACGACTCGGTCCGAGCACGGGAGACCTTCCTGCGAGAGCTCGAGCGGATTCTGCCTCCGTGCAGGCGAGTCATCTTCGTGGCCGATGCTGGCTTTCGGGTGCCCTTTCTCAAGCAGCTGGCTTCCCGCGGCTGGGACTTCGTCGTCCGTCTACGTGGCCGCCCCTACGTCCTGCTCAAGCGCACCGGTGAGAGCTTCCGGCTGAAGGAACTCCGCCGTCGCGCAAGGCCAACGGCAGCGTCGCTCGGCCCGGCACAGGTTTGTCGAGGTAGCAAAGCCTTCGTGTGCCGCCAACTCGTGCTCTTCCGGACGCGGCGGAAGGGACGCAAAGCGAAGGACCGACTGGGCCGTGTCCGGAAGTGGCGACGGAGCCGTCACTACGCCTCCTCGTGGCGGGAACCGTGGGTGCTGCTCACGTCCCTGCCGGACGGCGCCGAGAGGATTCGGCAGCTCTACTCGATGCGCATGGCCATCGAGGAGACCTTCCGAGACATCAAGAACCCACGCCTCGGCATGGGTTTCGCCGGCTCCGCCTCACGCTCGCTCCCTCGGGTACGCGTCCTGTGGCTCATCGGCGCCATCGCCGCGAAGGTCTGCAGGGCGATGGGCGAGCACGCCGAGAAGATAGGCCTCGTCCGCGGGCTTCAGGCCAACACCATCAAAGACCGACGGGTGCTCTCCGTCTTCCGTGCCGGGATGCTCGTCCTCAACATACTCCTCGCCCCCCTCCGGGACGCTCTTGGCAGTCCACCACCCCTACTGCTCGCATGAGAAGTGGGGATCCGTCAGTGTCAAACACCTTCGCTTCCCTCGCGCCGGCGGGCCACCCCGTCACCGGACCAGCCGCACCCGCATCGCCGGGGTCCCGCCGCGACGGGAATGGGCCTCCCAGGACAGCGTCTCGACTGCCGAATAGACAGTCGAGGCGAGGAAGGGGTCGGGTGGGGTGACGGGAAAGACCCGTCCGACGATCCGCGGCTCCCTCCAGCGGGCCTCGACCACCGAGAGGAGATCCTTCTGCCCAGGGACTCGCCAGTCCGAATGCCCGGCGAAGCCGCCGCTCTCATCGAGCTGCCGGGCCGCCGCGAGCGCCGCCTTCCACGTCAGGGTCTGCGGAGCGCCGGCGGACGGCAGGCATCGGTCGTCCTCGAGCTGCTCGGGACTTCCACCGTCATCGAGGGCCGTGCCGAGGGGGCAGCGCTGCCAGATCGACCCGGTCCGTTGGTCCAGAGCGGTTCCGTCGGGCCGCACGAGGAACCGCTCCCCGGGGAGGTTCCGGGACTGCGAGAAGCGGCGGGGTTGGCTTCCTGCCGCCTCGGAGCGCGCACAGGCGCACATGGAGGAAAGAATCCCTGCGGCTGCCCAGAACCAGCCCGCGGGTGCCCGCTTTCGTCTGCGCTTCATGCGTCACCTCTCGATGGGAGCTGGGCCGATTCAGTAGAGGTAGACCGCACCAGCGGAGCTCGCGGCGTTGTTGGCCGCGCTGTTGCTGTTGATTCCCGGAGTCGACCCGTCCTCGCCCTGGGCGCCGACGGCGATGGTCTCTCCGCTAGTGCCGTGCGCGACGGAGACGCCGAACTGGTCGTACGCGTCCGGGGCCGGGCTCTTGAGGTAGGCGGTCTGGACCCAGGCTCGGGTCGAGTCGGGGACGAAGAGGTACGCCGCGCCGCTGTTGATGCTCCCGGTGCTCCCCGGGACTCCCGTCACGCCGTTCCGGACGAACACCCGGACCACGCCCTCGTCGCTGGAGTCTCCGAACGCCCCGACGGCGAGAGTGTCTCCATTGGTGCTCAGGGCGATCGATCGGCCGAACTGAGCGTTGCTGCCGACGGTTGCCGCCTTCACGTAGCCGATCGCGTCACGGCTGGCCGAAGGGGTGAGGCTGGCGGATGAGGAGCACCCGGCGACGTTGCACGCGTCGACCCTGAAGAGCACCAGACCCCAGTTCAGCTTGTGGACCGAGATCGGCACGTTGACGTTCATCCGGGTGAGAGCGCCCGGGGGTTGGGGCAGATCGCTTCCGAGCTTGAGGAATCCGCTGCTTCCGGTCGCCAGCGTCGGATTCGGAGGCGCCGGCTGCGCGAGCGCCGCCGCGCTGGTCAGGAAGAGACCGAGAAACGGTGTGACACATGCGCTCCGACAACGTCGGGCGACGGGGGTGTTCCACATGGGGGCGTGTCCTCCGAGTCTGAAGCGAGGACGGAAACCGCGAAGGAATCCGGACACGGGACGGTCCGCTCTCCCCGGGCCGCCCTGCACGGTGCTTCAGCGCAGATCGGGGGTGAGCGTCGTCAGCGGTCCAGGGGACCGGGATGCTCCGGGGCCGGCCCGCGGAGCCGGCGGGTGCGGGCCTCGGCCTCCGCCGCATCCCGGCGCCGCCCGAGCCGGCGGTCCACTCGGGCCAGCCACTGCGCCGCGTCGGCCCCCGCCGGGTTCTCCGGATCGAAGCTGCGCCAGAAGGCATCGGCCCGTCCGAGGGACTGCGCGGCCTCGTCGAGCCGCTGCCGCGCGAGCAGCGCGCGTCCGAGGCCCAGCCAGGCATCGGCCCGCATCGGCGTGTCCCGGCGCAGCTCGGTCTCCGAGAGTGCCAGCGCCTCCTCCATCGAGGCCTGGGCCTGCTCCACCAGGTCGAGGTCGAGCTCCGTCAGCCCGCGCTCGATCAGGATGCGCATCAGGTACCAGCGCTCGACCGGATCATCGGGAATGCGATGGAGGGCTCGCTGCTGCGCCTCGAATGCCTCCAGGGGGCGTCCCGCGAGGCGGTACACCGTCCCGGCGAGGGTGTCGTAGGAAAGGCTCGGGTGCTGCGCCTCGGGCATCGCCCCCAGCGCAGCGGCCTCGGCCAGCGCCTCCGCGGTCCGGCCCACGTACGCGAGCGCCACCATCCGCATCAGGCGCGCGGTGAGCGTGAAGCGGTGGGTGCGTCCGACGGAGCGCTCCAGCGACTCCACCGCCGGAGCGAGATCAGCCAGCGCCGCGCGCGGACGGCGCAGGGCGAGAAGCGTCATCCCACGCGAGAGGTGGGTGTTGCCCCAGCCACGCGAGTCGCGCTCCATCGAGGCCGCGCGGACCTCGATGCCGCGGGTGTTGTCCTCGAGGGACTCGCGCAGGTACCCGAGGCGCCGGCCACAGGTCACCCGGTTGACGGAGATCTGGCCCACCAGCGGGCTGGTCGGCCCGAGGACCCGCCTGGCGTCCTCCAGCGCCTGTGTCATCTCCGCGTAGGAGCGGTCGGTCTGTCCCGCATGGCACAGCGCCCGGCCGTGCACGTCGCGGGCGTAAATCACGTGCGGATGGGTAGTCTGCCCCCCGTAGGCCTCGAGGGCGAAGCGCAGTCCGCGCTCCGCCTCCAGCAGCGACTGCTTGACGTCGCGGTCGCCGTACTGGTGGGCCTCGGCGAGGAGCACCGCGGCGAACACGGTCCGTGGGTCGCGGTCGCCGAGGCCCTTCCGGGCGAGCTCGAACGCGCTGCGAGCGTCGCGGATGGCGTCCTCGCGCCGTACCTCCTCGATCGCCAGCCTGGAGCTGTTCTCGAGTGCCCGGACCAGGTCGGCGGGGCGGGTGGCTGCGTCCTTGCGGAGCTGAGGCAGCAGCCAATCCAGCTCCGCGTGCAGCTCCTTGCCCCGCCCGCGTGCGAGGAGAACGTCGGTCGTGAGCAGGCGCGCCCGGAGCCGCTGCGGGTGATTCGCGGGCAGCGCCGCGGATTCCTGGAGCGCCTGGGCTGCCACCCGCTCGCCCGAGTCGGCCTCGCCCATGTCGAGCAAGGTCGATCCCAGAAGGTTCAGCAGCTCCACCCGCAGCTCGGGGCGACGCTCTCCGATTCGCTCCAGATCGGCGTAGGCGCGCTTGAGGAGCTCCACCGCGGAGAGCGAGTGGCCCCCGGCAGCGTAGGGGCTTGCCTCGCGGAAGATGCCAGCGAGGTAGTCCTTGACCTCCTCGGCACGCCGCTGTTCCGCGGCGGCCCTGCGGGCCTGCCACAGTGCCGCCGTGGTTCCGGCCGTCACCGCAGCCAGGATGGCCATCGCTGCCCCGGTGGCTGCCCGGTGCCGGAGGACGAACTTCCGAGCGCGGTACCCGAGGCTGTCGGGTCGCGCCTGGACCGGATGGCCAGTGAGATGACGCGTGAGGTCGTCGGCGAACGCGGCGGCGGTCGGGTAACGCTCCTCGGGCGAGAAGCGCATCGCCTTCAGAACCACGGTGTCGAGGTCGCCGGCGAGGCTCCTCCGCACGGAGGCCGCGGCCACGTCGCTCGGGGCAGGGATGGTGACGACGCGGAGCTGCTCCAGATATGGCCGCTCCGGGCTCCGCCGGAGACGGTACGGCGGCACCTCGGCGAGGAGCTCGTAGAGCAGGACGCCCAGGGAGTAGATGTCGCTGGCCACCCCGATGTGCTCTCCGGCGAGCTGCTCGGGCGAGGCATGGTCGGGGGTGAACGCCGGACCGGACAGGTCGGTGAGATCGCTCCGGTCGCTCTCCTCGAGCAGCTTGGCGATGCCGAAGTCGAGCAGCCGGACCTGGCCCTCCGCCGTCACCAGCACGTTGGAGGGCTTCAGATCCCGGTGCACGACCAGCCGCCCGTGCGCGTGGGCCACCGCGGCGAGGACCTGAAGGAACAGCTCCAGACGGGCCTTGATCCCGAGCCCGGCCTCCCGGGCGTGCACGTCGATCGGCCGGCCCTCCACGTACTCGAGGGCGAGGTAGGGCTCTCCGCCGGGAGCGACGCCCGCGTCGAGCAGCCGCGCGATGTTGGGGTGGGCGAGGGTGGCGAGGATCTCGCGCTCGCGCTCCAGCCGCTGGCGGAGCGGCGCCGCCAGCCAGGAGACGCGCGGGAGCTTGAGGGCCACCGGCCGGCGCGTCATCACGTCGGATCGCTCGGCCAGCCAGACGGTGCCCATCCCCCCCTCGCCCAGCCGGCGGATCAGCTGGTACGGACCGATGCTCCGCGGTGATGTCCGGGCCGCCCGGATCGAGACCGGCGTCGGTAGCCGCGGGAGCTCCTCGAGGATCGAGGGGCTCGCGGGTGAGAGCAGCTTCCGCAGGAGGGGGAGGTCGCGCCCGTGCTCCGGAGCGAGGCCTGCCAGCCAGGCCTCGCGCTCCGGCTCAGGGACGTCCAGGGCCTGGTCGAGCAGCCGGTCGACCCGTGACCACGTCTCCTGGCTGACCTCGTTCGGTTCCACCGGGCTCCCCTTGACGCTGGAGCTTGCGGGTCCGCACTCTAGGACTTCAGCGCGGCGGCCAGCCAGAGGCGGGCCTTCTCCCAGTCGCGACGGACGGTCCGGTCGGTGACGCCGAGCGCCTCCGCGGTCTCGGGCTCGGAGAGGCCTCCGAAGTAGCGGAGCTCGACCACCTCGGCCATCCGGGCATCCCGGCTGGCCAGCCCCTCCAGCGCCCGGTGCACGGTGAGGATCTCCTCCGGGCCCTGCGCAGGCATCGCCTCGCTCCCGAGGAGAGGGAGGCTGGGCGCGCCGCCGCCGCGGCGCGCCGCCCTCCGTTCCCGGGCGAAGTCGACGATGATGGTGCGCATCGCGCGCGCGGCGTAGCGCATGAAGTGGCGCCGGTCCTCGATGTGCAACCGGTGGGTCCGGGCGAAGCGGAGAAACCACTCGTGGACCAGTGCAGTCGTGTCGAGGAGGGTGTTGCGGCGACCCGAGCCGAGCCGGACGTGGGCGATGTACCGCAGCTCGTCGTAGGTCGCCCGGAAGAGAGCCTCGGCCGCCGCGGTGTCACCGGCCTGGGCGCGTCCCAGGAGCTCGGTCAATTCCACCCCGTCATCCATCCGCCCGCGCCCCCGAAGACAATCCGGTGGCAATGTACCAGTCCGGTGCTCCAGAGAAACCCCGGGGAGGGTCCGGGACCTGTGCCGACGACGTTCCCGTCGACCAGAGCGCCTAGCGTCCGCGCGCCATGAGGACGCTCAGCCGATTGGCCGGGTCAGCTCCGGGGGGTTCTCGCCACGGCGAGCAACCGCTCCCGGAGTCGCGCGCCGGCGACATGGAGGAACGCCTCGCGGAGCAGCTTCGCCACCAGCTCCCAGTCGGGCCGGGTGTCGAGCACCACGCCGATCCACCCCGCAGGGCCGACGTACGGCGGACGAAAGCAGCGTGCCGGGTCGAGGGCCACCAGCGACTCCTGGACCCCCGGAGGCACCGGCAGCCACACCGAGAGGTGCTTCGCGCCGTGGTGGTGGTTGTCGAGCATGGCGAAGACCTTGCCCTTGCCCGCGAACCAGGTGGGTTCTCCGTGGGAGCGCTTCTCCAGCGCGTCGGGGAACGCGAGGCACAACGCCCGGAGCCTGGCCACTGCCGCCGCGTCGCGCCGCGCGACCGGACGCACCGGATGCCCGGCTGTCACGTCCCGGTGGAGGACCGGCCGGTCTCGACCTTCTCCACCAGCCGGAGCTGGCCCGTGGCCGCCAGCGCCGGCGCATCCACCTCGCGCTCCAGGTAGGTGTACCCGGCGAGCCCGTCCTCGTAGGCCCGGAGCAGCTGGCGCGACTGGTCGAGGGTCATGCTCCCCTTGCGCAGCGCCTCCTCGGCGAAGCGGCGCACCCGCGCCACCAGGTCGTCCTTGGAGTAGCTGACGTAGTTCAGGACCTCGGTCACCGTGTCCCCGGACACCACGTGGTCGATCAGGTATCCGCCGGTCGGGCCCAGCGAGACCTGCACCGCATTGGTGTCGCCGAAGAGGTTGTGCAGGTCGCCGAGGATCTCCTGGTAGGCGCCCACCAGGAAGATGCCGATGTAGTAGTCGTCCTGGTTGATGGGGTGCAGCTCGAGCACGTCCTTCACGTCGCGGCGGTCGATGAAGTGCTCGATCTTCCCGTCCGAGTCGCAGGTGATGTCCGCCAGCACTGCCCGCCGTGTCGGTCGCTCGGTCAGCCGGTGGATCGGCATGATCGGGAACAGCTGGTCGATGGCCCAGCTGTCCGGCAGCGACTGGAACACCGAGAAGTTGCAGAAGTAGGTGTCGGCCAGCTGCCGCTCCAGGGTCTCCAGCTCCTCGGGCATCTCGTCCAGCTCGCGCGCGGTGCGGAGGACCTTCTGGCACACCGCCCAGAACAGGTTCTCGGCCGCCACCCGGTCGGCGAGCGTGAGGTGCCCGAGCGAGAAGAGGGTGAGGCACTCCTCCTTGTACTCGGTGGCGTCGTGGTAGGCCTCGAGCACGTTCTTCCGGGTGAGCTCGCGGTAGGTGGCCCAGAGCTTCCGCACCACCGGCGAGGCCTCCTCGGGGAGCGCCTCCGGGACGCCCTGGGCGTCGAACTCGCTGATCCCCAGCACCTCGGTCACCAGCACCGCGTGGTGGGCCACCACCGCGCGCCCCGACTCGGAGACCAGCGTGGGGTGCTCCACCTTGGCCTCGTTGCAGGCCTCGAGCACGCTGAACACCACGTCGTTGGCGTACTCCTGGGTGGTGTAGTTCATCGACGAGGTGAAGTTGGTCTGGCTCCCGTCGTAGTCCACGCCCAGGCCGCCGCCGACGTCGAGGTACCTGAGCGGGGCGCCGGCCTGCGCCACCTCGACGTAGAAGCGGCTCGCCTCGCGCAGCGCGTTCTTGAAGTTGCGGATGTTGGAGACCTGGCTCCCGAGGTGGAAGTGCAGCAGCTCGAAGCAGTCGAGGATGCCCACCTTCTTCATGAACTCCATCGAGTCGACCAGCTCGCTCGAGGAGAGGCCGAACTTGCTCCGGTCGCCGCCGGAGGCCTCCCACTTCCCGGCCCCGCGCGTGGACAGCTTCACCCGGATGCCGATCCGCGGGCGGATGCCCACCCGGCGCGCCACCTCGGCGATGAGCGGGATCTCGCTGGGCTTCTCCACCACCAGCACCACCCGCCGGCCGAGCCGCGAGGCGTAGAGCGCAGTCTCGATGTACTCCTCGTCCTTGTACCCGTTGCAGACGATCAGGGCCTCCTCGCTGTCGAGGAGCGCCATCACCGCCAGCAGCTCGGGCTTGCTGCCCGCCTCCAGCCCGTAGGCGTACGGCCTGCCGGCGTCGACGATGGTCTCGGCCACGTACCGGTGCTGGTTCACCTTGATGGGGTACACGCCCTTGTACGTGCCCCGGTAGCTGTGCTCGGCGATCGCCCGGCGGAACGCCTCGTTGAGGTGCACCACCCGGTTCCGCAGCACGTCGGTGAAGCGGATGAGCAGCGGCAACCCGATGCCCCGCCGGCGGACCTCCTCCACCAGCTCCTTGAGGTCCATCGAGTGGCCATTGCCGTCCGCGTGGACGGTGACGTTGCCCTTCTCGTTGATGCCGAAGTACCCCGCGCCCCAGCTGCGGACGCCGTACGTCTCGAAGGCATCGGCCAGGGTCCAGGGTTGCGGGGGTGAGGTGGGCATCGTGAAGTCAGGACCTCCGGGGGGCGGCCCCCGTCTTGCATTCCTTCACGGGGAGTCCGCGCACAATAGAGAAACACACGGGCCCGTCAACTCCGCTCCCAGGGGAACGGGGAAACATGGATGTGACGCTCAGCTCTCCCGGATCGCCTCGAGCACCTGGTCCACGTGCCCGTCCACCTTCACCTTGGGCCACACCCGGGCCACCTTCCCCGAGCCGTCGATGAGGAAGGTGGAGCGGGTGATGCCCATGAACTTCCGCCCGTAGAGCGACTTCTCGCCCCACGCTCCGTACTTCTCGGAGACCGAGTGATCGGCGTCGGCGAGGAGGGGAAAGGGAAGCTTGTACTTCCCTGCAAACTTCGCGTGGCTCGCCTCCGAGTCCGGGCTGATGCCCAGCACCACCGCCCCCGCCTTCAGCAGCGCCGAGTGCTCGTCCCGGAAGGCGCACGCCTCCCGGGTACAGCCCGGGGTGTCGTCCTTCGGGTAGAAGTACAGGACGACCTTCTTGCCCTTGAAGTCGGAGAGCTTCACCGTCTTCCCGGACTGGTCCTCGAGGCTGAACGCGGGGGCCTTGTCGCCGACGTCGGGCATCGCCATGGGGCGCTCACTTAACCCGCGGTGGCCGGGGGGCAACCGGATTCGTGGGGCCGCGCTGTTGCACCTGCTCCACCACCTCCCGGAGCCTGGCCAGCTGCGCCAGCGCCTCCGGGTCCTCCAGCAACCGGTGGACCGACGTGTTCCGCAGAAGCGCCACCGTGTCCCCGTCGTCCAGGGCCTTCTTCACCTCGGGGTCGGCGAATACCGCCCGAAAGTGGGCGTTCCTCTGCAGCGCGCCCACCGCCGGGTTCTCCGCCACCTGCTGGAACAGCTCCGGGGAGCGGAAGACTTGTTGCGCCGCCGCCAGGTCCGCCGCCCTGGAGAAGAAGGGCGCCGAGAACAGGTTCCACCGCCGGGCGATGGCGAAGGCGGTCGAGTCCTTCGGCGACAGCCCGAGCCCCTTGCCGGCGACCTGGACGTTTGCCTCCACGAAGGCCAGCGCCGACAGCGCCACCCAGGCCACCGCGACCACCTTGCTGCCGCCCAGGAGCGCGCCCAGGGCCCGGTCGGTCCCCCGCTCGGCCGGGTCGCTCCCCCCCAGCACCCCCTGGAGCAGCAGGGTGCCCACCAGCCGCACCACCACCGCGACCACGATGAAGGTGGCGAAGCTCGCCGCGACCGAGCCCAGGGCCTCCGAGGTGTGGAAGAACCTTCCAAACGTCGCGCCGAGCAGCGCGCCTCCCGGGCGGGCGGCGAGGGCGGCCAGGACCAGAGCGCCCCAGCTGGCGAGCTGGCGGGAGGCGCCGGCCCGGGCGCCGAACACCGCCCCCACCGCCACCAGCGCGAGCACCACCAGGTCGACGGTCATGTGATCTTGAAGGTCTCGCTCCGGTGTTGCTCGTACAGCTGGTTCTGCACCAGGGTGAGCTTTTCCTTGTAGAGGGCGTTCTCTCGCTCGTAGGTGAGCGCCATCTTGAGGTCGCGTTCGGCAGCGACGAGGTTGCCCTTCTCCAGCTCGGCCATCGCGGTCTGGAATAGCTGCCGCGCCCTGGGGTTGATGCCGATCTGCTCGGCGGCCTGCTGCTTCACCGCCGCCTTCGTCTCCTGCTCGGCCAGCTCGTCGAACCGCAGCTTCCGGGCGCGGTCCGGACCGCTGACGTCGGCCAGGTACTTGCGCCGGCGCACGTCGTCGCGCAGCACGTAGTACGCCTCGGTGACCCGCTTGTAGACCTCGTGGACCTGCGTCTTGAACGCCTCGTCGGTGAGGTGGAAGAAGCGGTCCGGGTGGTAGGCGCGGCTCTCCCGGTAGAAGGCCCGCTTCACCTCGGGCGCGCTCGCGGTGGTGGGCACGCCGAGCAGCTCGAAGTAGTCCAGGGCGTCCAGCCGCTCGGCCTTCCATGCCAGCCGGGCCTCGGGGTCCGCCGGCGCCGCAGGAGCGCGGGAGACCGGGGCCACGGGTGGAACCAGCGGCGCGACCCGGACGTCGAGCGGAGGCAGTGGCCCGGCCTCCACCGGCGGCAGCGGAGGCATCACCGGGATGCCGAGGCTCGTCTCGCTCATCGGATCCCGGGTCGGCCGGCGCGGGACGCGGGGAGCCTGGGCAGCCGGCTGGGCGCGGGCCGCCGCCTCCGTCACCGGGGCGAGCGGGGGTATGAGCGGTGCGATCCGCACGCCCAGCGAGGGAAGGGGCGGGTTCGCGGGCGCGTTGGGCGCAGGCCGGAACACCCGCGCCGGTACCACCCCTGGCTGAGGCGGCGGACCACCAGCCCGCGCCTGCTCGGTGAGGAACTCACCGGTGGGCGAGCCGAGCGGGGCGGCGCGCGGCGCTGGAGCCGCGGGCTGCTCGCGCGTGGGAGGGCGTGGTGCCGCCGAAGCCGGGGCGGCTCCGGCCGCTGCCCGCCGAGCGCCCGGAAGCGAGGCGCCGGTCGGGCTCCGGGCCGGCGCACCGCCACCCGGGGTCGGCACCCGTGGGCTCTGGGAGGCCGGGCGCGTCCTCGGAGGCACTGGGGACGTCGGCCCGGGAGCGGGGCTGGCCCCGGGGGGCAGCGCATGCACCGGCGCGACGGGCGGCGGGGTGGAGGGAAAGGGCGCGTCGAGGACCGGTACCCCCGGGGCCTCCGTCCGGAACGAGCCGGTGGTCTCGAACGCAGCGTCCTCCACCTCGGCCGGCTCCACCGGGGCCAGGGGCTGGGTGGTGGTCGGACGCAGCGGCCCGCCCGGGGTCACCGGGGGAACGGAGCCCGGCTTGTCGGAGGGGTCACTCACGGACGCTCGCTCATCCCTCCAGGGAGCTCGGCAGCTCGGGCAGGACGTCGCGCGAGGTGCCGGGCGGGATCGGGTGCACCATGCCGCGGGCCAGCCGCGTCTGGCGGTTCAGCTGGATGGACCGCTGGATGTCGGTCTCGCTCAGGCCCGAGGAGAGGGAGATGGTGGTGGACGTCTTCTGGCCGGTCTCGACGTCGGCGGCCGAGACGTTCACGATGCCGTCGGTGTTGATCTCGAAGGTGACCTCGATCTTCACCTCGCCGCGGTAGCCCACCCGGAAGCCGGCGAACTCGAACTCCCCCAGCATCTCGCACTCGTCCGCCCGGTTCGACTCGCCCTGGTAGACGCGGATCTTCACCCGCTCCTGCCCATCCCGGCTGGTGGTGAAGGTCTTGCTCCGGTCGATGGGCACCGGGGTGTTCTTCTCGATGATCCGCTCGGTGAAGCCGCCCACCGTGCCGATGCGGAGGGTGAGCGGGGTGACGTCGACCAGGAAGGTCTCGGTCTTGGCGTCCATCAGGGCGTGGGCCTGGAGCGCCGCGCCCATCGCCACCACCTGGTCCGGGTTGATGCCCTCCAGGGGCTCCTTCTGGAAGTAGTGGCGGACCGAGCTCTGGACGATGGGCAGCCGGGTCGGCCCGCCCACCAGGATGACCGCGTCCACGTTCGCCGCGGTGAGCCGCGCGCTCTGCAGCGCCTCGTCGCAGACCTTGAAGGTGCGCTGGACCAGATCCATCACCATCCGGTTGAACTGGTCGGCGCTGAGCGTCGCCTGGAGGTCCATCACGTGCCCGGAGGCGTCCTGGCAGATGTGCTGGCAGAGGATCTCCGCGGTGCCGTTCTGCCCCACGTCGATCTTCGCCTGCTCCGCGGCCTCCTTCAGCATCTGCAGGCAGTACTTGGACTGGCGGAGATCGAGCCGGGTGCGGGCGAGGAAGTCGTCCGCGAGCCAGGTCATGATCCGGTCGTCGAAGTCGTCGCCGCCCAGGTAGGTGTCGCCGGCGGTGGAGAGCACCTCGAACACGTCCTTGCCGATTTCCAGGATCGAGACGTCGAAGGTGCCGCCGCCCAGGTCGTAGATCGCCACCCGCTGGTTGACGTCGCGCCCGAAGCCGTAGGCCAGTGCCGCGGCCGTGGGCTCGTTCAGGATGCGCAGCACGTTGAGGCCGGCGATGCGCCCCGCGTCCTTGGTCGCCTGGCGCTGGTTGTCGTTGAAGTACGCCGGGACGGTGATGACTGCCTTGCTGACCGGCCGGCCGAGGTACTGCTCGGCGATGGCCTTCATCTCCTTGAGCACCAGGGCGGAGATCTCGGGCAGGGAATAGAGCTGGTCGCGCACCTGGATGCGCACCGAGTTGTTCTCGCCCTCGACGATGCGGTACGGCATGACCGCCATCGCCTTCTTCACCTCGTCGGAGAAGAAGTAGCGGCCGATCAAGCGCTTGGCCGAGTACACGGTGCTCTCGGCGCGGGTGATGATGTTGCGCTTGGCGGTGTTGCCCACCAGCACCGTCCCGTCCTCGAGGAACGAGACCACCGAGGCATGGTTGACCTCTCCCCACTCGTTGGGGAGGACCACCGGCTCACCGTTCTCGACAATGGACACGCAGGAATACGACGTCCCGAGGTCGATGCCGATCGCGATGTCATCCGCCATGCACTCTCCTGTTCCAGGCCTGACGCGAGGCCGGGCATCGGGCGCACGGGCGGGCAGCCACCCGTGGCCCCCCGGTTCGCGGCGGACTCGGATGTTACCTTCTATGCTGGAGGCACGACGGAACCAGATGGGCGGAAGCTTCGGTATTCTCACCTCGCACCCGGACCTCCTCGGGTGCCAGCTCCTCCGGCTCGACGCACAGGTCCAGCTGGGCAACAGCACACACTCGACCACCCTGGTGGGGCTCGGCGCCGTGTCCGCGGGCGAGACCCTCCTGCGCCGCTGGGCGGCCCGGGTGGCCCCGCGCTCGCTCGCCGATCCGGAGCTCGCCGCTCCGGCCTCGGCGCTGCTCCTCCGCGGGCAGACGTTCGGACCGGGGGCCTCGCTCGACGAGGACGTCCAGCCGCTCCGGCACGGCAGCTGGATCTTCTCTTGCGAGGGGGAGCTGGAGGCCTTCCCCCGCGTTCAGGCCTGGCTCGATGCGGAGCTGCCGCCGCACCTGGTCCGCGCGGTGGGGACGCGCACCGTGGCCGCGGCGAGCTTCGCCCTCTTCCTCGGGGGGCTGCCTCCGGCGGACCAGAACCGACCGCTCGCGGCGCGAGACGGCGCGCGGATGCTGGGGCAGGTGGCCCGGGTCCTCGCCCACCGCTCGGCCGCGGAGGGGGCCGCGCGCGCCGCCCGTCTGCTGATGATGGCCACCGACGGAAGGGTGCTGCTCGCGGCTCGCACCGGCGACCTGCCGGCGCAGATGCGCCTGCTGGAGGGCGAGGGCCGGTGCCGGCGGTGCGGAGTGGACGAGCACTCCAAGTCGCGGGCCCTGGTCCGGGCCCACCTCCGCTCCCGCTCGGTGGCCGTCACCTCCGTCCCCCTCGGGCCAGGGGCGCACTGGCTGCCGATCCCGGACGGCGGAGCGCTCGGGGTGGGGCCGAGCCTCGAGCCAGAGCTGCTCTGACCTACCGGACCTCCCACAGGGGGCTGACCGAGGCAGCCACCACCTTCGACAGGATGTTGCACGCGGCGTGGAACAGGGTGCTGCCCACCACGGTCCCGGTGCGCTCCCGCAGCCAGCCGAAGAGCAACGCGGGGAAGAACACCGCCAGCCGGGACGCCTGGAAGATGGCGAGGTGCCCCACGGCGAAGAGCGCGGCGGTGAGGAGGAAGGCCGGACCCACCACCACCCCCGCGACGCGCGCGCCGCCCGGCCACACGCGCTTCAGCCGCGCCTGCAGCCAGCCCCGGTAGAAGAACTCCTCGGGCAGCGCGGTCACGAAGACCTCGTCCACCACGTTGGTCCACCCGTAGCCCGGTGGCAGCCGGGGGCGAAAGGCGAGCCCCGGGGGGGGCCCCCCGGGCGCGCGGGCCAGCAGATGACCGAGCCACGCCTCGTACCCGAGCACGAAGAGCGGGGCGACCACCGCGAACAGGCCGAGCGCGAGAAAGAGGTCAGTGCGCCAGCGGGCCAGGGTGACCCCGTAGTCGCGCGCGTCCTCCCCCGTCCCACGCATCGCCGCCAGCGGGAGGTAGAGGAAGGCCACCACCGCCGTCACCTTGGCCCAGGGCGGTGGCGCGAGCAGCGAGACCACCACGATGGCCGCGAAGGCGACCGCCCAAAGCAGCAGCGCCTGCCGGAGGACGCGCTCCGGGCTCACGGCGCACGCCCCAGCTGGGCCCGCACCGAGGAGAGCGCCGCCACCCGCGAGGAGGAGGCCCGGCGGGCGGTGACCACCCCCACCAGCCGCGCCTGAGGGTCCAGCACCGGGCTCCCCGGCGGCAGCCGCAGCGAGACCTCGAACCAGGCCCCGCCGCCCGCACCGCGCCTCACCTTCCCCAGCTGCGGCGACTTCCCGTCCTCGCCGATGCCCACCACCCACTCTCCGGGAAGGAGCGGTTCGAACCGGGCCGCCGGGGCCGGGAAGGGCCCCTCACCGTCGATGGCCAGCAGCACCAGGCCGAGCGAACTCAGCCGCTCCACCACCCGGGCCGTTCGCCGCGATTCGCCGAGCTCCACCAGCGCCGCCGTGCCGTGCACCAGGGCCTGCAGCGTGAGGACCTGTCCCTCGGCTCCCACCAGCACCCCGGGGCCGGTGCCGCTTCCCAGCACCCGGACCCACGCCCGCCCACCGGTCTCCGCGGCGCGGCGGAGCGCGCTCGAGGACGGGGGCGGCGACGCGGCCAACTCGCCGAAGGCGAGTGCCGTGAGCACGGCGACCAGCGGCGGGCTCAATGCCGCAGCGCCTCGGCTTCCAGCCGGCGCCACACGCCCGACGAGGAGGCGAAGGTGAACAGCACCTGCGCGGTCTGCAGCCGCGCTCCGTCGGACAGCCGGTGGGGGATGGCCTTCTCCATGCGCACCCCGTCCAGCCAGGTGCCGTTGGTGGACCCGGTGTCCTCCACCGTCCACGCATCGTCCGCTTGCCGGAAGACGAGGTGGACCTGGCTGACCGTCCCCTCCTCGATCACCAGGTCACAGGAAGGGCTCCGGCCGAGGGTGACCTGCGTGGCGTCGCGCACCACCGGCTCGAGCGCGATGGCCAGCGCCGAGCCCTCCAGGGGCGCGGCGACCGCGGCCGGCATGAGCAGGGTCTGGTTCCCGTCCGGGTGCGTGGCGTGCCAGGCGGTCGGCTCGCGCAGCAGCCACGGGTGCGGGTGGGCGCGGGCGAAGGCCGCCTCGTCGCGCAGGTCCAGCTCGGGCAGCAAGGTGGAGAGGAGGAAGCTCTTCATCCGCCGGCGCCCCCCCGCTGGCGCAGCGCCCAGAACCGCTGCTGCAATCCTAGATTGAGCGGATCCATCTCCAGCGCCCGCTCGTACGCCTCGAGCGCCTGGGAGCGCTGCCCGCTGGACTCGAAGCCGCGCGCCGCCGCCGCCTGCACGTGCGCCCGGGCCTCGGCGCCGGGGTGGGTGGCGAGGAAGCGCGCCCGGTGTTGCTCCAGCACGGTGACGGTGAGACCGGCGGAGATGCAGCGGGCCACCCCGCGGAAGTTCCCCGCCTCGGCGTCGACCTCGACCCGTCGCGCCGGCGTGGCGATACGCTCCACGGACTCGGCGAGCCTGGCCAGCAGACGCCTCGCCTCGTCTTGCTGCCCGGGCGTGGCACCCCGGGCCTGGATGCCCTCGAGCTCGGTCCGCAGCTCGCGCCACCGCGAGCGGATGTCGTCGAACTCGGCGTCCTGGGGAAGCCCGAGGCGTGCGTACGGATCGCTGGGAGCAGTGCGCGCGCGACCGAGGATGCGTTCGGCTTCCGGGTCACCGGCGCCCTTGGGGGTGAGCGGGGCGAGGCCCCTCATCCGCCGCGACACGGCCTCCTTGAACGGCGGTGCCGGCTCGAGGAACTGCAGCGCCACGCCGGCGGCGAAGCCCCAGGCCCGGGCCTGCAGCTCGGGGACCTGCCGCACCACCTCGGCACGGGTCAGCGCCCCGGGCGGGTTCTCCAGCGACACCTGGACGCGAGTGAAGAGCGCCGGGAGCGGCTCCGGAACGCAGGCGTACACGCCGGCGCGCGAGAGGTCCCGGAGGTCCACCGTGCGTGCCGCGCCGTCGAGGATGAGCGTCCCGCGGAACGTCACCGGCGTCGGCGCGGGGCTCGACGGCGCGGGGGCGTGTGTGACGTGGGGCGTGGGGACACGGGGGGTGGGGCCGGTGGCGACGGCTCCAGGCTCCGCGGCGACCGGGCCGCTGCTCGCGGCAGTGCGGGTGAGGGCGCGCTCCAGCGTGGCCCGGAACGCGTCGGCGTCCGGGAAGCGATCCTCGCGCCGCTTGGCCAGCGCGCCGAGGATGGCGTCGGACCAGGCGGCGCTCAGGCGCGGGTTCAGCTCGCGCGGGGGAACGGGCGGCGTGTCGCGGTGGGCGAGCAGGATGCCGGTGACCCCGCCCCCGGTGAAGGGCAACCGGCCGGTGGCCAGGCGGTAGGCGATGACCCCCAGCGCGTACAGGTCGGCGCGGCCGTCCAGCGTCTCGCCCGCTCCCTGCTCCGGGGCCATGTACTCGGGCGTGCCGACAATCCACCCGGCGTGGGTCTGGCCCTCCTGGGTCTCGCCGCCGAAGAGCTTGGCGATGCCGAAGTCGAGGATCTTCACGAACGGTGGGCCGTCGCGGCGGCAGAGGAAGATGTTCTCGGGCTTGAGGTCCCGGTGCACCACCCCGCGGGCGTGGGCCGCCTGCAGCGCCTGGCAGACCTGGATGAGGATCGGCAGCGCGCGCTCCGGCGGCATCGGCCCGGGCGGTGCAGCGGAGAGCGGCTCGCCCTCCAGGTATTCCATGATCAGGTAGTACCGCCTCGGCGGCACCACGTTCATGTCGAAGATGTTGACGATGTTCGGGTGGCCGATGAGGTTGACCGCCCGCGCCTCGGCGTAGAACCGCTGGACCAGCGAGGCGTCCGAGGCGAGGTGCTCGTGGAGCACCTTCACCGCGACCTTGCTCCCGATGAGCGCCTGCTCGCCCAGGTAGACCGAGCCCATCCCGCCATGGCCAATCCGCCGGACCAGGCGGAAGCTGCCCACCGTGGTGCCCAGGAGAGGGTCGGGCGCGCTGGTCGCAGGGGTCGAGGCCATCGGGGGGAACGAACCGAAAATGTCCCATGCCCGGACGACAGGTGCAAAGCGATCGGAGTGCGGCCTGGCGGATGGCGCGCCAGCGACCTTGCTCAGCCCCCCGCACCAGGGGGACGCCTGAGGAAGCGCGCAGTGGCGCGCCAGCGACCTTGCTCAGCCGGCGCGGCGGCGTCGAATCTCCGCCAGGAACTCGTCGGGCCCGCGGGTGTTCAGCACGTCCGAGGTCCGGGCGCCACCCTTGCGCGCGGTGTGGATGGCAAACGCCACGTTGTGGAGGGCCAGCGTGCTGTGGGCGTCCGCCGAGACCACCAGGCGCGCCCCCGCCTGGAGCGCCAGGCGCACGTGCTCCGCCGAGAGGTCCATCCGCTCCGGGTTGCCGTTCACCTCCAGCAGAACGCCCCGCTTCGCCGCCCGCTCCACCACCGCCGGCATGTTGAGCGGCGACGGGTCGCGCCGCTGGAGGAGGCGGCCGGTGGGATGTCCGAGCACGTCGGTGCAAGGGTGATCCAGGGCCTTCAGGACCCGGGCGGTCATCGCCGCCTCGTCCTGGCCGTGGCGGACGTGCACCGAGGCAATCACCACGTCGAGCTCGGCCAGGAGCCGGTCCGAGAGGTCCAGCGCTCCGTCCTCGAGGATGTCGACCTCGAGCCCCCGGAAGAGGCGGATCTGGGGCACTGCCTCCTGGACCCGGGCGATCTCCTCCCACTGCGAGCGGACCCGGCCCTCGTCCAGCCCCCCGGCGTAGGCCGCGGCCGCGCTGTGGTCGGTGACCGTCAGGTAGCGAAGCCCCATCGCCGCGGCGGCGCGGGCCATGTCCTCGAGGCTGGACTTGCCGTCGCTCCAGGTGGTGTGGCTGTGCACCACTCCCTGGACGGCGGACGGCTGCAGGACGTCCGCCGGCAGGGTGCCGGACAGCGCGGCCTCGAACTCGCCCAGGTCCTCCCGCAGCTCCGGCGGAACGTAGGTCATCCCCAGAAGCGCGTAGAGCGCCTCCTCGGTGGGGACCGGCAGCTTCTCCTCCCCCCGGAACACCCCCCACTCGCTGATGGTGAGCCCGAGGTCGCGGGCCCGACCGCGCAGCCGGACGTGGTGCGTCTTGGACCCGGTGAAGTGGTGCAGCGCCGTGACGTAGTCCTCGTCCGGGAGCACGCGCAGGTCCACTTGAAGTCCGTCCTCGAGCCGGACCGAGCACTTGCTGTCTCCCTGGCCGAGGACCTCGCGCACGCCGGACTGGCGGGCGAGCACCGCGAGGACGGGCCCGGCCTCGGGTGCCGAGGCGACGATGTCCACGTCGGACACCAGCTCGCACCACCGGCGGACGCTGCCGGCCATCTCGGCCCGGACCACGCCTGGGGCCGCCCGGACCTCGGAGAGGAGCGCCTGGGCCACCGGGAGCACCTCCCCGAGGCGGTGACGGGCGTGGGCCGAGCGGTACTGCTCGATGCCAGCGAGGATCTTCTGCTCGCTCCGCTCCCCGAAGCCCTTCAGCCCACGCACCCGCTGGTCGTGGCAGGCCTGCTCGAGCTGTTCGATGCTCCCGATGCCGAGGGCCCGGTGAAGGGCGGCGGCCTTCCTGGCCCCCAGGTCCGGGAGCCGGAGCAGCTCCAGGATGCCCGGCGGGAACTCGGCGCGGAGCTGCTCGAGGAGCGGCAGGGACCCGGTGCGGTGCAGCTCGGAGATCTTCTCCGCCAGCGCCGGGCCGATGTTGGGCAGCTCGGTGAGGCGGCGCTCGCGCACCAGCGCGTCGAGATCGCCGCTGAAGCCGGCCATCCGGTCGGCGCCGAGGTCGTAGGCGCGTGACTTGTAGAAATCGTCGCCCTTCAGCTGGAGGTATTGCGACACCTCGCGCAGGGCCCGGGCGATGCTCAGAGGATCCATGTCTCGGGAGACTCTCTTGTTAATGTCCGGGGCCGACAGATGCGAATCGAGCTCGGAGCGGCGGACCTGGAAGAAGGGGAGCTGCGGGGGTACGACCTGGGCAAGCGCGCGGTCTGCGTCGCGCGCGTGAACGGGCGGTACAAGGCCCTGGACGACTGGTGCAACCATGCAGGATGCCTGCTCTCCGGCGGCCGGGTGGAGGGCAACCTGGTCGTCTGCCCGTGCCATGAGGTTGGGTTCGACCTCGACACCGGCGCCAACGCCACCTCCCCGGGCGTCTGTGACGACCAGCCCACCGCGCAGGTGACGGTGGAGGCCGGACGGCTGCTCCTGGACCTGGAGGAGGGTTCCTGATGGGCCACGGGCACGACCCCAAGCATCGGCAGGGACACCACGGCGGGCACGCTTCGGGGCACGGCGTCCCGGCGCACGGTGAGAGCTCCGCCCGCGAGCACCGGAGCGCTGCCCCCACGCACGTCGCCTGCTTCGTCCTGACCTGCTCGGACTCGCGGGCCCAGGCCGACGACGTGAGCGGGCGGGCACTGCGCGAAGGCCTGGAGGCGGCCGGCCATACCGTGGTGGGCCAGACGGTGGTCCGGGACGAGCCGGAGGCCATCCGCGCCGCGGTGGAGCGTGGGCTCGAGGGCGGGGCCCGGGCAGTGCTCGTCACCGGGGGCACCGGCATCACCCGGCGCGACCAGACGGTGGAGGCAATCCGCCCCCTGCTGGAGAAGGAGATCCCCGGCTTCGGCGAGCTGTTCCGGATGCTCTCCTACGAGGAGGTCGGCAGCGCGGCCTGGCTCTCGCGGGCACTGGCCGGAACGGTCCGCGGAGCGCTGGTCTTCGTGCTCCCCGGAAGCCCCAACGCGGTCCGGCTGGCGCTGGACCGGCTCATCCTCCCCGAACTGGGGCACGCCGTGCGCGAGCTGAGCCGGTAGCCCGGGAATGCGGCGTGGACGCACGCACCGGCTGTCGACCGAGCGGGCGGCACGGTTGCGCCTGGCGCTCGACCGGCTGGAGCGGACGTCTCCTCCCCGACGGCGGTTGCCGCTCGACCCGGTGTCGCTCCCGCATCGCTACTCGGACCCGCGGGACGTGGAGGTCGCCGGGCTGCTCGCGGCCTCGCTGGCCTATGGGCGGGCGGACCTGTTCCTGCCCAGGGTTTCCCGGCTGCTGGAGGGGATGGCGCCGTCACCGGCGGCGTTCGTCCGGGCGCTGGACGTGGCGGGAGCGCGCGCGCTGCTCTCCGGCTTCGTCTACCGCTTCAACGTCGGCGCGGACGTGGCGGTGCTGCTCCTGGGAATGGGGCGGATGCTCGCGCGCCGGGGCTCGCTCGAGGCCGGGTTCGTGGCGGCGCGCCAGGCGTCGGGTGGCGACCTGCACTGTGCGCTCTCCGGGTTCGTCGGCGAGCTCCGCGAGGTGGACCTGCGGGCCATCGAGCGAGCGTTGGGGAAGACGCGAGGGCTCGATCATCTGTTGCCAGTCGCTCTGGGGGCTGGCGCCGCGAAGCGGCTGCACCTCTACCTCCGCTGGATGGTGCGGGGGCCGGACGGAATCGACCTGGGCATCTGGAAGAAGGTGCCGCCGAGCGCGCTCCTGGTGCCGCTGGACACCCACGTCGCCCGGCTGGCCTGGCGGCTGGGCCTGGTGCGGCGGAGGACGATGGGCTGGGCCGCGGCCGAGGACATCACCCGTAACCTCGAGGTCATCGATCCCGAGGACCCGGTCCGCTTCGACTTCGTGCTCTGCCACCACGGGATGAGCGGGGCGTGCCCACCGCGCGCGCGGGCAGAGCTGTGTGCCCGGTGCGTGCTCCAGCCGGAGTGCAGCGTGGGGCGCAGGCTCACCCCGGGCTCGGCCCCGGCTCGGGGCTAGGCTCCGGTGAGCAGCGCTGCCGCGACCGCACCGGCGCCCGCGACGTCCGGCTCCGTTCCCTGGAGGACGCTCACCTTGACGCAGGCGTCGCCCCGGGTGACGTAGACCGCGTCGGCGGTGGTCCAGCTGGGAGCTCCGAGCGCCAGCGACACCGGAACGCCCGCCGCGGCGGTGCACTGCATCTCGGCCTCTCCGCGGTCCAGCCAGGTGCGGATCTCCAGTCGCAGCTCGACCCCCGCTCCGTTCAAGGTCCAGACGGTGGACGCGCTGAGCTCGGCCCCGGCGGGTTCCGCGAGGGCGACGCCGAGTGCGGTCTCGAGCGCGAAGCGGTCGAGCGCCAGCGCCCGGCTCGGCGCCCAGGGTCCGGGAAGCACGGCCTGGGTGCCCGGGGACGGGTCGACTCCGCTTCCCGGGTCGTCGGTCGTGGTGGGCGAGGTGGAGGGAGCGTCCGTGCCCGAGCCGCAGGCCAGGACGAGCGCCAGCGTGGCGACCAGGATGGGACTGCGCCCTGCGGTCAGGCGGCGAGCCATCTCACCGAGCGTTACGGCCGGCGGACGGCGAGATGACGTTCACCTTGTTGGACTTGACGTCGAAGGTGACCGAGTCCGCCGGATCGAAGACCTCCCAGCGGACGGACTCGAAGATGAGCTGGACCTCGTCGACCAGCCGCGTGTCGAGGCTCCGCTCGTTGAGGCCCACCACGATCACCCCCTGGAGCGTGATGCGGTAGCCGAGGACGCCTTTGCCGTCCTGAGCCTGGTCGGAGAACTCGATCACCACCGTCTTGATGTGCTCGCCGGTCAGCAGTGCCTTGAGCAGCTTGAGGCTGGACGGTCCCTGGACCTTGTTGAAGACCACCGGTCCAAGGGTCGCCTTCCCGGTGCCGCCGCCACTGCCACCGCCGGTCGTCGCCGACTGTCGCCAGGTCTCCGAGAAGTTGAACCCCTCGATCTGGCCCTCGTGGCCCTTGACCCTGGACTCGCCGGTCACTCCGTCGACGGTGACGAAGAACGGGCCCGACTGGACATCGTCGCGATCGTGCGCGCGTGCAGCGGAAGTGTGGACCAGAGCGAGCGCGATGACCGCCGAGGCGAGCATTCTCTTCATTCGAGACCCCCACACGTCGACCGACGCCGGCGACGGAGCGGCGGACTTTGCCACTGCCCGCTCCCGCACGAGGAGTGGGTCCGTTTCGCCTCGTCCTCGCTCACACGGGCCCACCGGTGGGGAGGAGTGTGGATGCAACGCCTCGGCGCGGGCAGGTCTACTCGAGAACGGGGGAAGGCCGGTCCCCACGGTCGCGAAGTGCGAGCGAAAGGGGAGAGCCAGTGAAGAGCTGGTGGATTGGAAGTGTCGCGGCGCTCGCCGTCGCGCTGGCTGGATGTGGCTCCGGGGCGAACTGCAAGGACGCCTGCGACAAGCTTCAATCGTGCAGCCTGAACTCGTCCGGTCTGTCGTGCGATGCGAGCTGCGGCAGCCCGGATGACACCTGTGCCGGATGCCTGAACAGCACGAGCTGCGCGGACATCACCGCGGGCTCCTGCGCCTCGAGTTGCACCCAGGCGACGTTCACCCCGAAGTAGCCGGCCCAGCGCGCCGCTAGGAGCCTGTAGCTCATAGCTGACTGCGGCCGCCCGGACCTCGCCGACTGCGGCCTACTTGGCGACACCCTGACCCGGATCTCGACTGCGGCCGCCCTGACCTAGTCCAGGACGCGCCCCAGCCGCACGTCGTCGGGGTAGGGGATGGGGTCCGGCTGCCGCCCGGCGCGGATGTCCTCCTGCCGGGCGATCCACCACGCCGGGTCGAGCAGCTCGCCGTGCATCTCCACGAACAGCTCGCGCAGCCGCCCCGGCGGGAAGAGGAAGCGCAGGAACTCCTCGGGGAACACGTCCCGCACCCCCACGTGGAACCAGGGCTCGGCGGACGACTCCTCGGCGTCGTCGCGCGCGGTGGGCATCCGGCGGAAGTTGACCTCGGTCAAGAGCGAGATCTCGTCGTAGTCGTAAAAGACCACCCGCCCGCGCCCGGTCATCCCGAAGTTCTTGAGCAGGAGATCTCCGGGGAAGATGTTCGCCTCGGCGAGGTCGTGGATCGCCCGGCCGAACTCGCGTACCCCGTGGCTCTGCTGCGCCGGGTCCGCGTGGTCGAGCCAGAGGTCGAGCGGCGTCATCCGGCGCTCGACGTACAGGTGCTTCAGCACCAGTCGATCCCCCTCGCGCTCCACGTTGAGGGCGCAGGAGCGCTCCAGCTCCTCGATGACCGCGGGGTGCATGCGCTCGGCAGGGAACAGCACGTCCGAGTACTCCAGGGCGTCGGGGAGCCGCCCCACCCGGTCGTGGTACTTCACCAGCAGATACTTCGCCCGGACCTCCTCGTGGGTGACCTGCTTCGGCGGGGGGAACTCGTCCCGGATGACCTTGAACACCCAGGGGAACGAGGGGAGGGTGAAGACCATCATCACCATCCCGCGCGCGCCCGGCGCCGGCACGAAGGCGTCGGTGGAGTGCTTCAGGTTCGATATGAGATCTCGGTAGAAGAGGGTCTTGCCCTGCTTCTGCAGCCCCACCGAGGTGTACAGCTCGGCCTTGGACTTCCCCGGCATCAGCTGGTTGAGGAAGGCGACGTACTCGGCGGGCACGTCCATGTCGACGATGAAGTAGGCCCGGGAGAGGCTGAACAGCGCGGCCAGGTGCTCGCCCTTGAGCAGCAGCGCGTCCACGTACAGCCCGGCACCCGACGGCGCATGCCGGATGCAGGCCACGAACGGCGTCTGGTGGTTTCCGTTCAGCAGCCGCCCCACCACGTACGCTCCCACGTCGCGGAAGAAGAGCGAGGACAGCAGCTGCACCTGGAAGTTGAGCTGGCGCTCGCGCTGGCCGGGCAGATGCTCGCGGAAGGTGATCAGCACCTTGCGGAGGTCGCGCCGCAGGTTCTCGAAGGGGACCGACAGCCCCAGGCTCCGGGCGATGGCGGTGAAGGTGGACAACAGGTTCCTGGCCGTGGGGTACCAGGACCTCCAGGTCACCTCGTCCGCCTCGATGAACTCGGTGGCCACCGCCTGGCGCCAGAAGATGTACTCGTTCCGGTAGTAGGTGCGGTCGAGCACCCGGCAGGCGACGGAGTTGTAGAAGGTCTCGGCGCACTCCGGCCGCTTGTGCTCGTAGAGGAGGCCAATGAGCGCCTGCTTCACCTGCGGCCACAGGGTCTCGTCGGTGCGCGCGTCCGGATGGAGCCGCAGGACCGACTCCACGGACTCGCGGACCCGCGCGTCGTAGGTCCCGATCCACAGCCGGTTCAGCGCGTGAGCCCCCTCGCGGTCGCCCCTCTCGAAGCAGGCCTTGGCCGCAGCGCTCTGCGCCCGGAACTGCGCCCAGCGCTTCTCGAAACCGTCCAGGATGGTGCGGGCGATCGCCTGTGGGGTGCTCATCGTTGCTGTCGGATCGCAGCATTCTCGCAGGGTTCGGCACCGGTGATGCATCACCCGCTGACGATCCGGGCGTTGTCCTCGAGGGCGGGGCCGTGGCACGTTGCCCCGTGCCCCCCCCGGGATGGCGATGCCCGAGCAACACTTCGAGGAGATCCGTGACGCCTGCGCGCACCTGCACGCCCGCGGGTTGCTCGCCGCGGCGGACGGAAACGTCAGCCTGCGGTTGCCGGACGACAGCATCCTCCTCACCCCGGCGGGAGTGAACAAGGCACGGCTCCGTCCGGGGTCGCTCGCCCGGATCACGCTCGACGGGCGCATCCTCGAAGGAACGCCCTCCACCGAGCGGGCGATGCACCTCGCCATCTACCGCACCTGCCCCGACGCACGGGTCGTCGTCCACGCCCACCCGCCCACCGCGATCGCCTGGACGCTCGCCCGGCCCGAGCTGACCGAGCTGCCGACGGACGCACTTCCCGAGCTGCTCCTCGCCGCCGGGCGGGTACCGGTTGCCCCCTATGCGCGCCCCGGCACCGAGGAGATGGGGACGGTTCTCCTGCCGTTCCTCCCGGCGCACCGGCTGCTGCTGCTCGCGCGCCACGGTGCGCTCGCCTGGGGGGAGTCGATGGAGGAGGCGATCAACGGCATCGAGCGCGTGGAGCACAGCGCGCTCATCCTCAAGTCTGCGGAGGAGCTCGGGGGGGCGACGCCGCTGCCGCCGCTGGAGCTGGAGGAGCTCCGGGTGCTCCGGGCGCGCATCGGCCCGAGGCTCCTGTGAAGCGCATCGAGGGCGGCGTCGCGCTCCGCTGCGACGGGACGCGTCTCGAGGTCCTGGACCAGACCAGGCTTCCGGACGCCGAGGTGTGGCTCGACGGGAGCGAGCCCGGGGCGATGGTGGGCCACATCCAGCGGCTCTCGGTCCGGGGAGCGCCGCTCATCGGCGTCGCCGCGGCCCTGAGCGTGGCGGCCGCTGCCGAGCGGGGGGCGGACGGGACCTCGCTCCGGAGCGCGGTGGCCCGGCTCCGCGAGGCGCGCCCCACGGCGGTGAATCTGGCGTCGGCCATGGACCGGCTGCGGGCGGTGCTCGACGCCGGTGGGAGCGCGGGGGACCTGGTCCACGAGGCGGAGGCGATCCACGCCGAGGACGTCGCCGCGTGCGCGCGGATGGGCGAGCTCGGCGCCGCCCTGGTGAGTCCCGGTGAGCAGCTGCTCACCCACTGCAACGCCGGGGCGCTGGCCACCGCGGGAATCGGCAGCGCCCTGGGCGTCATCCATCGCGCGCACGCCCGCGGCCTCGACATTCACGTGTGGGTGGACGAGACCCGCCCGATGCTCCAGGGGGCCCGGCTCACCGCCTGGGAGCTGGGTCGGCTGGGAGTTCCGTACACCCTGGTCACCGACGGCATGGCGGGGACGCTCTTCCGGGCAGGAAAGGTGAACCGCGTCGTGGTCGGCGCGGACCGGGTCGCCCGCAACGGCGACGTGGCGAACAAGATCGGAACCTACGCGGTGGCGGTGCTCGCCCGCGCCCACGGCGTGCCGTTCCACGTGGTGGCCCCGTGGTCGACGGTCGACCTCGACTGCCCCACCGGAGAGGCGATTCCCATCGAGCAACGTGCGGCGGACGAGGTGCGCGGCGCCCGCGGACTCCAGTGGGCCCCGGCCGGGGCGCCGGTGTTCAATCCCGCGTTCGACGTCACCCCGGCGGCGCTGGTGACGTCGCTGGTGACCGAGCGGGGCGTGGTCGACGGCGCCGCGCTCGCCGCTGGACGGCTGGCCCTGCTCGCACCGTGAGGAGCCAGCGCCCGGCCGGGGACCGTCAGGCGCGGAGCCCGAAGATCGACCGGAGGCGATCGAGGATCCAGTTGGCTTCCCGCACCTCGACCACCGTCCCGTTCGCCTCGGCCACCGCCCGCAGCTGGCCCCGGCGTCGCGCCAGGGCCTCGGAGAGGAGCCCCGCCAGCGCCGGCTGCTCGTCGAACAGCTGGGCGAACGTCGGCCGGTCCAATTCGAACAGCACCGCGTCTTCTGCGGCGACCACCGTCGCCGACCGCGGCTCGCCGGTGAGGAGCGACATCTCGCCGAAGTACTGCCCCCGCCCCAGCCGGGTCACCTCCACCCCGCGTGCGGTGAGGATGGAGACGCTTCCCGAGGCCACCACGTAGAATGTCTGGCCGGGCGCGCCCTGCTCGATGACCCGCTCTCCGCGGCCGAACCGGCGCGGCACCATCTCGTGCGCCACCCGCTCGCGCTCGCCCGGGCCGAGCACCCGGAAGAGGTCAACCTCGTCGAGCAGCGCGATCCGGCTCGACACCGGGAATTCCGCCGTCGTTTGTTCCGGGAAGCGATGGTGGACCACCTGCTGGTCGTAGGGCACCTCGATGCCCTCGCGCCGCAGCCGGTACCAGAGCCGGGTCAGGATCTCGTCGCGCACCCCGTTCCCGCGCGACACGTCCGACACGTAGAAGCGGATCCGGTACTTGATGCCCGAGCTGTCGTAGGACCAGGTCCGCACCCGGGCCGCCGGCTCGGCGAGGATGAGCGGCACCTCGGCCAGCGTCTCGCGCAGCACGGCTTTCACCCGGTTCGGCGGGGTGTCGTAGCTGAGGACCAGGAAGGTGTCGAAGCCCACCGGTTCGCCGCCACGCGAGAAGTTCTTCACCCCCTGCTTGCTGAAGGTGGTGTTGGGGATGGAGATGATCTCCCGGCGCTTGTTCTCCACCCGGGTGGCGCGCCAGCCGATCTGCACGATGCGCCCGAAGACGTCGGTGCCCACCCCGACGACGTCGCCCACCTGGAATGGACGCTCGAGCTGGATGGCCAGGCCGGCGAACAGGTTCCCCAGCGTCTCCTGGAGCGCCAGACCGATGACCACCGAGACGATGGCCGAGCCGGCGAGCAGGCTGGAGAGGTCGATGCGGAACTCGCGCTGGACGATGATCAACGTCGCGACCAGGTACAGCGTGCCGTCCAGCACGTCCCGGAGGATCTTCGGCGTGGGCCGCGAGCGCAGCCGGGCCAGCTTCAGCAGCACCGAGACGGCGAGCCGGATGAAACCGAAAGTGAGGGCCAGCATCCACGCCAGCTCGAGCACCTGGTGGAGGCCCCGGGGCAGCTGGGTCCCCCGGTAGAGGTCCACCGTGCGCAGGATGAGGTACCCGGCCAGGAGCGAGGCCGCGCCGCGCAGGTCGCGCTTGAACTGCGGGTCTGCACTGAGCGCCTGGAGCCCGATGAGAGTGACCACGAGCCCCGCGCAGGCGGTGAACAGCCCATTGCTCTGGAGCAGTTGGAGCACCAAGCGCGGGGCGGAGGATGCGGGTCGCTCGGTAGCCCCGTCAAGGTTGACGAAGGCAGCGGGCAGAGAGCATGTGAGAAGTGCTTCCGATGACCCTCTCCGACGTCCAGGGACAGCCCCGTGCCGTCCACGCGCTCCAGGCCGCTCTGGCGCACGGCACGGTGCCCCATGCGTGGCTGCTGACCGGGCCCTCGGGGGTGGGCAAGGAGCTGGCGGCGCTGGGCATGGCCCAGGCGCTGGTCTGTCCCGTCTCCCCGCTGGTCGGCTGCGGGAAGTGCCCGGCCTGTACCCGGGTCTCCCACTTCCATCACCCGGACGTGCTGTGGCTGATGCCCGAGGAGGAGGCCGTCCGGCGGAAGCTCGCTGCCCGGAGCGACTTCGACCACGTGCCGTCGAGGGAGATCCGCGTGGACCAGGTGCGGCGGCTTCAAGAGAGGCTCGCCCTCCGCCCGCTCGAGGCGCCCCGCAAGGTGGTTCTTCTGCTACCCGCCGAGGCGATGAACCCCCAGGCGCAGAACGCCTTCCTCAAGACGCTCGAGGAACCACCGCCGGACACGGTGCTGCTGCTGGTCTCCGCCGCGCCGGACCGGCTCCTCCCCACCCTGCGGAGCCGGTGCGTCCGGGTGGCGTTCGGGCCCCTGCCCCACGCCTTCGTGCGCGGGGGAGGTCCAACGCCGCCTCGAGGTCACCGACGAGGTGGCCGAGGCGGTGGCCTCACTGGCCGACGGGAGCCTCGAGCGCGCGCTCTCGCTCGACGCCGACCGCCTGGCGGACCGGCGCGGGCGCATCGAGCGCTTCGAGGCGGTGACCGGCAAGGACCTCCGGACGGTGCTGCGCTTCGCCGACGAGGCCGGGAACAGCCGGGAGGAGGCCGAGGCGACGCTCGCCCTGCTCACCGTCTGGGTGCGCGACGTGGCGGTGGCCCGTGCCGGGGGTGACAGCCTGTTCCACCCCGAGCTGAGGCCGCTGGCCGAGCGGGTGGCCAGCAGTCTGGACGACGACGCGCTGCACCGCCGCTTCCGCCTGCTCGACGACGCGATGGTGGCCATTCGCCAGCGGAACGCCTCCCCGCGGCTGCAGCTCGAGCGCATGCTGCTGGAGATGGAGGGATGAGCGATTCCCTCGCCCCGCTGCTCGCCGCGGTGAAGGCCGGGACGGTGCGGCCGCTGTACCTCTGCTGGGGCGAGGAGTTCCTGGTGCGGCGCGATGCCGAGGCCCTGGCCCACGCCCTGGTCCCCGAGGCCGCGGCAGGCCTGAACTTCGCGGTGCTGGATGCGGCCTCGCCACGGGAGATCGCCGCCGAGCTCCTCACCCTGCCGCTCTTTCCCGGCCGGAAGGTGGCCCTGGTGCGCGACCCGGAGTTCCTCGCCCCGAAGAAGGGCCGGGTGGACGCCCTGGGCAAGGTGCGCGAGGCGTGGAAGGCCGGAAGGCGAAAGGAGTCCGCCCGCCGGCTGCTGGCGCTCGTCGCCCGGGCGGGCTGGGGCCCGGCCGAGGTCGACCCGTCGGTACCCGGAGCCCCTTCGCCCGAGGCGTGGAGGGAGGAGCTGGGCATCGCCCTGGCCGACGCCGACCTCGACTGGCTTCGCGAGATGGCCGCCTTCATCCGTGAGGAGCGGGTGACCGCACCCGAGTCGGACGTGTCCCCTCTCCTCTCGGCGCTGGAGCGGGGGTTGCCCGAGGGGCACGCGCTGATCATCGCCGCCACCGACGTGGACCCGCGCCATCCGCTCCTCAAGGCCGCGCAGAAGCAGGGCGCGGTGGTGGAAAGGAAGGTGGGCGGGCGGCTCCGGGACCTCGACCTCAGCGGGGCGGCCCGGAGCTTCCTCGACGGAACGGGGAAGCGCCTCGGTCCCGGCGCGGAGGAGGCCTTGCGCGACCGGCTCGGGGGGCAGATGCGCCTGCTCCAGTCCGAGCTGGAGAAGCTGGTGGCCTACGTGCAGGAGCCGGTCATCCGGCGCGAGGACGTGGAGCAGGTGGTCGCCCGGGTGCGGGAGGAGGAGTTCCTCGAGCTGTCGGACGCGCTGCAGAAGAGAGACCTCGCCGCGGCGCTCCACTACGTGGACGAGGCCCTGGAGCACGGGGCCGCCCCGCTGATGATCCTCGGAGCGGTGGCCAGCGTGGTCCGGGGGTTGATCGAGTCCCACGAGCGGATGACGCAGCTCGGCCGCGGGCAGCCGCCCCGCAGCTTCGACGAGTTCAAGTCTCGTATCTTTCCCGGGGTGGAGCGCGAGGCGCGACAGCACGGCCAGCGCGTGCCGCACCCCTGGGCTGCCTTCCTGGGGATGCAGGCCGCGGCGCGCTACGGACGCCCGGCGCTCCGTCGAGGGTTGCTCGCCTGTGCCGAGGCCGACGTGGCCCTCAAATCGTCCGGGGCGGGGAAGCTGGTGCTCGAGCGGCTGTTGTGGACCGTGTGTCCCCCCGTCCGAGGCCCGGCTTAACCTCCCCTCACACTTCCGGGTTCTCCCCGGTGTGCTCGCGCTGTCGATGACCCAGAGTGGACGACCCCGGCAGGCGCCGCAGCTGACACTGGTGGGGCCGCGCGCGCCGAGCGACGAGGCCCTGGTCCGGGCCCATCTGGACGGAGATCCGGCTGCCTTCGGCGCGCTGGTGCAGCGACACCAGCGGCTGGTACTGGCCCTGGTGCGGCGCTACACGCGCTCGCCGGAGGAGTCCGCGGACCTGGTCCAGCAGGCGTTCCTGCGGGCCTTCGCCGCGGCGGGGCGGGTCTTTCCGCGGATGCGGCTGGGCGAGGAGGGCGCGTTCCGGGCCTGGCTGCTCCGGGTGGCGGTGAACGTCGGCAAGAACCACGCCCGGGACCGCCACCGCTGGCGGCTCGAACCGGTGGACTCGATGGACCTCCCGGCCACCGACGGTACCGGGGTGACCGAACGCCTCGAGACCGAGCAGCGCCGCCGGATGGTGCGGGCCGCGCTCGACACGCTCACCCGGCGGCAGCGGGAGGTGTTCGCGCTCCGGGTGGACGCCGAGCTGCCCTTCGCCGAGGTGGCCCGGGTGCTGGACATCACCGAGAACAACGCCAAGGTCCACTTTCACCATGCGGTGCGGAGGCTGCGGGAGCGGCTGGGCGGGGAGGGCGGGGAATGACCACGGACTGCGAGATGCTGGGAGCGCTGCTCTCCGAGCGCCACCGCGGCGAGCTGTCGCCGGAACGGGCGCAGGCGCTCGAGGACCACCTGGCCGGCTGTGCCCGGTGCCGGGAGGAGGCGCGAGGCCTGGAGGCGGTGCTGGCGGCGGTGGAGCTGCCGCCCATCGGCGCCGCGGAGCTCGAGGTGCTCCGGTCCCGGCGGCTCGGCGGGCCCGCCCGTCGGAGGCCGAAGAGCACGGGGTGGCGGTTGCCTGCGGTGGTGCTGGCGGCCGCGGCGGCGGCGGCCCTGACCATCTCGGTCCGCCCGGCACCGCGCCGGCTCGCCCCGGGCGTCGAGCAGACCGCGACCGCGGTGGCGCCCCCGGCCGAGGTGCTGCCCGCCGGGGACACGCAGGAGCTCTTCCCGGAGATGAGCGCCGACGCCGACGGCGTCGACGAGACCGTGGACACGGTGGAAGACGACGCGCTGTCGCTCGAGGGCCCGGGGCTGTTCGGAAATCTGGATGGATAGGCCGAGGAGGAGCAGGACGATGAAGACCTGGATGGTGCTCGGGATGGTGTCGCTGGCGGGTGTGGCCCAGGCGGCCAGCCCGAAGAGGGCGGACGACCCGGACTCCGCCGCGCGGCGCGAGCAGCTGGACCAGCGCGTTCAGATGATGGTGACCCTGCAGCTCGCCGACGCGCTGGAGCTCGACGACGCCGCGACGTTGAAGCTGCGGCAGACGGTCGCCCAGTGGGAGGCCCAGCGGGCGCCGCTGCGTCAGCAGATGTTCGATCTGGCCCAGGTGCTCCGCCGCGCCGCGAAGGGTGACACCACCGCCTACGGCCAGGTGGACCAGGCGATCCAGAAGATCATCGCCCTCCGCAACCAGATGCACCAAATCGACCAGACCATGTTCCAGCAGCTCTCCCAGGGGCTGCCCCCGCAGAAGAAGGCCAAGCTGGCGCTGGCCATCGCCCGGATGGGCGGGACGATGCGCGGCATGATGCACGGTGGGCGTGGCGGTCCGCGGGGAGAGCCGGACGACATGCAGTGACGGTGTCGTCCGGGCAGTTCCGCCCGTCGAGGCGGTGACCGGAGCCGTGCAGGAGGAGTTCCGAGCCGCTAGAGTGCCCGGCCCCTCGCTGCACCTCCGGAAGCAACGCCTCGATGCCCGGGAAGAAGAAGTATCTCGTCACTTCAGCGCTGCCCTACGCCAACGGCCCGCTCCACATCGGCCACACGGTGGAGTACGTGCTGACCGACGCCTTCGTACGCTATCTGCGCTCGGCCGGGCACGAGGTGGTGTTCGTCTGCGCGGATGACACCCACGGCACCCCCGTCGAGCTGAGCGCTGCCAAGCAGGGGGTGAGCCCCGAGGCGTTCGTGGGGGAGATGTGGGAGAAGCACCGGGCGGACTTCCGCGACTTCGGCATCTCGCTCGACACCTTCCACTCCACCAACAGCCCCGAGAGCAAGCACTACTCCGAGCTGATCTACGGGCGGCTGAAGGAGGCCGGGGACATCCTGCGCCGTCCGATCCGGCAGACCTACTGCGAGGTGGACCGGCGGTTCCTGCCGGACCGGTTCGTGCGCGGGACCTGTCCGAACTGCAAGAGTCCGGACCAGTACGGTGACGCCTGCGAGGTGTGCGGGAAGACCTACCGCCCCGACGAGCTGATCTCCCCCCGCTGCGCGATCTGCGGCACCCCGCCGATCACGCGCCAGAGCGAGCACCTCTTCTTCGCGCTCTCCCGGCACCAGCCGTGGCTCCAGGACGTGGTGCGGAGCCCCGGGTTCCTGCACCCGGCGGTGGCCAACCAGCTCCAGGCCTTCTTCGACCAGGGACTTCAAGACTGGGACATCAGCCGCGACGCCCCGTACTTCGGCTTTCCCATCCCGGGAGAGAAGGACAAGTTCTTCTACGTCTGGCTGGACGCGCCGATCGGCTACATCGCGGCGACCGAGAAGTGGGCCAAGGATTCGGGCCGGGCGGGCTCGGCGATGGATCTCTGGGCAGAGGACTCGGACACCGAGATCCGCCACTTCATCGGGAAGGACATCGTCTACTTCCATGCGCTGTTCTGGCCGACGGTGCTCAAGGTCGCGCGGTTCAAGCGGCCGGCGAAGTTGCACGTCCACGGACACCTGACCCTCAATGGCGAGAAGATGTCGAAGTCGCGCGGGACGCTGATCTCCGCGCGAACGGCGGTCGAGGCGTTCGACCCGGCGTACCTGCGCTACTTCTTTGCCGCCAACCTGGGGCCGGGCCCCGAGGACTTCGACCTGTCGCTCCCCGAGTTCCGGGCCCGGGTGAACGGCGAGCTGGTCAACAACGTCGGCAACCTCGCCAACCGGACGCTGTCGCTGCTCGCCGGACCGCTGGGCGGCAAGCTCGCCCCGGCGCCGGGCGAGGCCGGCAGGTCGTTGCTCGAGGCCGCCCTGGCCCGCGTCCCCGAGGTGGTCGAGGCCTACGAGGCGCTCGACCTCCGCGCGGTCATCCGGACGACGGTGGAGGTCTCGCAGTCGGCGAACCAGTTCCTCCAGGCGCGGGCGCCGTGGGCGAAGGTGAAGACCGACCCCGAGGTGGCGCGGGCCGATCTCTCCGACGTGTCGGACGTGGTGGCGCTGCTGGCGACGTTCCTGACGCCCATCGTTCCCTCGCTGACCGAGAAGCTCTTCGCCCAGCTGGGGACGGCGCCTCTGACCTTCGCCGACCTGGCGACGGCGCGGGTGCCACTGCTCCCGCGCGGCCGGGCGCTGGGGACCCCGGCTCCGCTGCTGCCGCGGCTCGAGGAGGCGCAGGTGAACAGGCTCGTGCCGGCCGAGGAGCTCGCCCGCATGGCTGGGGAGTGGGCCCTGAAGCCCCGGACGCTGGCACCCGCGCGCGAACCGGCACCCGCCCCGGCGGCGGAGGCGGAGCCCGGGGAGATCGACATCGACGCCTTCGCCCGGGTCGCGCTGCGGGTGGGCCAGGTGCTGGCGGCCGAGCGGGTGCCCAAGGCGGACAAGCTCCTGAAGCTCACGGTGGACGTGGGCGAGGGCAGCCCCCGCACCGTGGTGGCGGGGATCGCCGAGGCCTATGCGCCCGAGGCGCTGGTGGGACGGAAGGTGGTGGTGGTGGCGAACCTCAAGCCGCGCGCGCTCCGGGGCATCGAGTCGCGGGGCATGCTGCTCGCGGCCGGGAGCGGTGGCGCGTCGTTGAAGCTCGTCGATCCCGGTGACCTTCCCCCCGGCAGCCCGGTGAAGTGATGCGCCTGGTGGATGGGCACTGCCACCTCGAGCCGGACGACTACCCGGAGGTGGGCGAGGTCGTGGCCCGGATGGTGTCGGCGGGGGTGGTGCACGCGGTGGTGGTCGGTCAGTTTCAGGCGCCCGGTGACTTCGGGCACGCGGTCGCGATCGCCGCTGCGCATCCGGAGCGGCTGACCGCGACGCTGGGGATCCACCCCCACGAGGCGGCGCGGGCCACCGAGGCGGACTTCGCCTTCCTGGAGCGCGCGTGCGCCCGGCCCGGGGTGCACGCGGTGGGGGAGGCAGGGCTCGACTTCTATTACGACCGCTCACCGCGGGAGGTGCAGGACAGGGTGTTCCGGCGGCAGTGCGCGCTGTCGGTCGCGGTCGGCAAGCCGCTGGTGGTCCACGTCCGTGACGCGCACGTGGAATGTGCGGAGATCCTCCGCGCCGAGCGCCCCACGGCGGGGGTCATCCACTGCTTCACCGGGGACCTCGCGGCGGCGCGGACGTACCTCGACCTCGGCTTCCACCTCTCCATCTCCGGGGTGGTGACCTACAAGAAGACCGAGGCCCTCGCCGAGGCGGTGCGGTTCGCCCCGCTGGAGCGGCTCCTGGTGGAGACGGACTCGCCGTACCTGGCGCCGGTTCCGTACCGGGGGAAGAAGAACCAGCCGGCCTACGTGGTCGAGACCGCCCGGCGGGTCGCCGAGCTGAAGGGCCTGCCCCTGGAGCAGCTCGCGGAGGCGACGAGCATCAACGCCGCGCGCGCGTACCGGTTCCAGCTGCCGGGTGCATGAGGCAGGGGCAGGCCGCCTCCGGGGAAGCGGGGTCGGCGCTCAGACCAGATAACCGGTGAAGAACAGCCGTCCCATCTCCTCGGCCAGCACCGCGAGCCAGACCAGCAGCGGCCCCAGCACCCAGACCGGCAGGTCGATCAAGAGGAGCAGCACCGGCAGCACCAGCGCGTCCGAGCGGTAGAGGCTCACGCCCCGGCCCACCACCAGCGGGAAGATCCAGGACACCAGCGCTGCCAGCCCCGCCCAGCACCGGACGGCACCCGCACGGCGGCGCATCGCCACCCCGCTCCCGAGCCCGAGCAGCACCAGCCCGGCGACGGTGAGCGTCTGGGCTCCGAGCGTTCTCGCCCGCGGGTCGGACGCGGGATCGAACGCCGGTCTGACCACCCCGAGGAACGCCTCCAGCGGCCGCGCCATCGCCGGGAAGCCCTTCCTGTGCACCCAGTAGAACGCATCCCAGCGCCCGAGCAGGAGCTGGTGCACCACCAGCACCAGCAGGAGCCCGCAGGCGGCGATGCCCCCGGCGACCACCGCCGGGCGGAGCGCGCGCGTCCGCAGCCACGCCGCCACTGCATTCGGGCCAGACACCAGCACGCCGGTGACGTAGGACAGCGCGACCCCTGCGCCGAACAGCCCGGCGAGCGCCCATCGCTCGCGCGCGATGCAGACCCCCACCAGCACCAGACACAACAACGCCAGCGAGGTGGGGAAGATTGCGTGCTGGTACACCGCGCCCGGGAACGCCGCCGCCATTCCGAGTACCAGCCACCCGCGCGCCCCACGGGAGCGCAGGAACCCGTTCCACAGCGCCACCAGCATCCCCAGCGCGCCCAGCCCCGACACCCAGACGCCTGCCGTGGCCGGCGCGACCCCGAGCGCGATCCACGGCCTCAGCATCCACGGGTACAGCGGAAACCATGCCGCGTTCCCGCAGACGTCCTCCGGTCGTCCGCCGATCCGTGCGCAGGAGAAGTACTCGTATCCCGTCGTGGCGATCGCCAGGTAGTGACCGCTGTCCCACCGGGACCAGCTCCCGGGCCGCCCGGCGTCGAACCCGACCGCCGCCGCGGCCTCCCGGAACAGGAGTCGAACGGCGATGAACACGGCGAGCGGCGGGAGAAGTGCCGCGCTCGCCCGCAGCGCTCGATTCACGCGGGCTCGAGCGCCCGCACCACCAGCTCGAGGTCCGTGTCCAGGTGGGGCAGCTCCATCAGGAGGGCGTCCGGATCGTAGACGAACTCCGTCGCCCGGGCCCGGAGGATCTGCGTCAACGCCTCCTCGCCACGGCCCTCGTCGGCTCCAGCCCACACCACCCGCCCGCGCTCGAACTGGAGCAGTCCCTCGGTCCCGTCGGCGCGGAGCACGAGGCGCCCCGACTTGCGTCCACTCCCCAGGATGCGGAGGACGTCCCGGGGCGGCAGCTCGTCGGCGGTGCCCTGGACGATGCGCGCCGGCGCCCCCCGATCGATCCTCTCCCGGAGGGCCTCGACGACGCGGGCGGCGAGGTCGGGCGGCTCGTCCATCCCCAGCAGCGCGCTGACCCCGGACTGGAGCAGCCGCTCCGAGCCGGCCTCGTCCACCGGCCCAGTGACGAGGAGCGGCGTCCCTGCGAGTCGCGGATCGGATCGCAGCTGCACCGCCGCGTCCGCCAGCTCGGGGAGGCCGAGCGCCACCGAGAACAGCCACAGGTCCGTCCCCGGGGCTGCCTCCACCGCCCCGTCCAGTGTGCTGGTGGCGTGCACCACCAGCCCCTTCCTCCCCAGCGCGTGCACCACTGCGTCGCGGCGTGCTGGCTCCGGGTCGGCGACCAGGACCTGCCGTCCGTCGCTCTCCAGCCGCCGGCGCAGCAGCTCGCCCGAGTGGAGCAGCTCGAGCATCTCCACCACCCGGGGGTCGAACAGCTTTCCGGCCTGCTCGGCCATGTAGCTGAGCGCCTGCTCGCGGGTGAAGAGCCGGCCGAAGCCGTTCCCCGGGTTCCGGGTGAGGTCCAGCCAGCTGTCCACCGCGGCGAGGATCCGCGCCCCGACGGCGATGTCCTCGCCGTGCGCGCCCTGCGGCGTCCCCGAGCCGTCCCAGGCCTCGTAGAGCTGGGCCAGGGTCGCGCCGACCTGCGCGGGGAGGTGCACCGACTCGAACATGTGCACCGGCGCCAGCGCCAGCTTCTTGGCCTCGGCCTTCCACTCGGGGTTTCGCGCGGTGCCGGCCAGGGTGAGGTGCACCGCTCCCTTGCCCAGGTCGTGGAGGAACGCAGCCAGAGCCACGCAGGTGACCTCGCGGCCCGGAAGCGCCAGGCGCATCGCCACCAGAGAGGCCTGACGGGCCAGCTGTGCCGAGTGGCCCCGCATCTCCCCGCGGCTCCGCTCGAGCTGGTCCACCAGCACCCGGAGGGTTTCCAGATAATCGTTCTGGTCCACGGCGCCGCGGCCAGCGACCAGCCCGCTCTCGCCGGTGGTGGGGCGGCTGCTCCGGCCGGCCGGTGTGCGGGCCTGGCTGCTCTCGCCTCGAAGCCGCAGCGGGACGGGCGGAACCTGCCGGCTGCTGCCGGCCGACTCGTACGCTGCGGCGATGCCCGCGAGGTCGGCCCGGCTCGCCCGCGGCCCGGTGGTGAGCGAGGCGAAGGCGGTGTTGTCGGCGTAGTAGTGCTTCTGGATGCCGGCGCGCACCACGCTGCGCAGCGCGATGTACGCGTAGACCTCGTCCACGTCGGCGATCGAGGCCACGTCCCGCAGGAGCTTCTCGTTCTGGGGCTCGGCGGCGACGATGGAGAGGATGCGTCGCTCGTCGTCCACCGCCAGCGGCAGGAAGTGGTGGGCCTCGGCGAGGCGGACGGGGACCCTGTCCAGCAGCTCGCTGGGGATCTGCGCCCGGGAGAGCTTCTCCGCCGAGACGTAGCGGGTCTTCAGCTCCGAGGCGAGGAAGCGCAGGAGCGCGGCCTCACCGAGCAGCCCCATCTCCACCAGCGAGTCACCGAGTCGGTGGCCGGTCAGGCGCTGCTGCTCCAGCGCTTGCTCCACGGCCTCGCGCGACACCAGGCCGGCGGCGACGAGGCGATCTCCGAGCTTCGGGCTCATCCTTGATTGTCAGGGATTCTGCCGGATCCAGCCCGAAGGAAGAATTGCCGCCCCCCTGGTTTCTTTCACCCATCCGGAGGTCGTTCCGACACGGGGGTCTCGGCCGACTCGGACGGTGGGGCCTGGCTCGTGGGTGGGGCGGTCTCTCCAGTGAGGGTCTCGAGGGGCTTGAAGCTCAGCTTGGCCCCGGTGGCCGGCGGCGGCGTCGTCGACGGAGCGGGTCCGCGCTGCCGCTTGCGCTTCTCGGTGCGCCGCCCCCGTCCCTCCACCGGCGAGCGCCCGCGGGCGGTGGGCGCCGGGCCCTTCCAGAGGTGCCGGTCGTAGAGCTTGGTCTGCTCGGTCCAGGTCTCGCCCGGATCACGGGCCATGAGATCGAGCCAGCTGTCGATGCGCGAGTCGAGCGAGTCGATGGCATGGACCACGAACGCCTCGAGGGTCATCGGCACCTTGGGCGAGCCGTACTCGAGCTGCCCATGGTGGGCGAGGACCCCGTGCGTGAGGTGGGCCTCGAGCAGCGGCGGGAAGTCCGGGATGCGGGCGGCCTTCGCGCGAATGTCCTGCGCGGTGAGGACGATGTGCCCGACCAGCCGACCCTCGTCGGTGTAGCGGGTGTTGCCGCCGTCCCAGGCGAGCTCGTGCACCTTGCCGATGTCGTGGAGCAGCGCCCCGGCGACCACCAGATCTCGATCCAGCATCGGGTAGTGATCCGCCACGCGATGGCCCAGGCGCATGACCGAGAGGATGTGCTCGGCGAGACCGCCGCGGTGTGCGTGGTGGATCCCCTTGGCCGCCGGGGCTGCAGGGAGCCGCTGGGCGACCACCGGATCGTCGAGGAAGGCGAGGAGGAGCGCCTTCACGTGCGGATCGCCCACCCGCTCCACCAGCTCGCGGATCTGCCCCACCGCGCGGGCACCGTCCGCCGTCGGCCGGGGCGATTCGTGCCCGGGCCGCGTGGGGGCGGGAGCGGCGGGGTGGGCCGTGCTCGCGGCCGGGGGGCTCGGGGGCGGAGGAGGCGGTGGGGGAACCTCGAACTCCGCCGGGTCGATCGGCTCGGGGTCGAGCCGGTCCACGTGCTCGAGGAGGATCTGCGGCTTGCCCTGGAAATGGGTCACGTGACCGCGAACCAGGACCAGATCTCCGGCCTGGAACGTGGGCTCGACCGCGTCGACCTGGTCGAACACCCGGGCGTCCACCTCGCCGGTCCGGTCCCCGAGGCCCACCACCAGGAAGGCCTTTCCGCTCCGGGCGGTGGCGCGCGCCTTCCGGGTGACCTTGAACACGGTGTGGACCGGCTGCTTGTCGCGCAGGTCGCGCACGTAGACCTTGCGCACCACCTCGTCGCCGGGTGCTGTCTCGCTGGAGCTCACGTCGTTCGGGGTCACGGGAGGGCGGACCCTACCAGACCCGTGCGCACCGGGGGTCTGGCGAGTTAGGAAGTCCGGAGGTTGATCCTCCCGCTCCGCGACAGCGTCCGGTCGAGCACCGCACCCGTGGTGGTGTGGGGGCTCATCGTCGTCAACGTGCTGGTGTTTCTCCACGAGCTGAGCCTGGGCAGACAGCTCGACGCCTTCATCGAGGTGTTCGGTTTCATCCCGCTGCGCTTCTTCGGTTGGGAGCAGGCGGGCGGTGCGTCGCTCGATCCCTGGCGCTTCGTGCCCCTGCTCACCGCGAACTTCCTGCACGGTGGCTGGCTCCACATCCTCGGCAACATGTGGTTCCTGGGCGTCTTCGGCGACAACGTCGAGGACGCGTTCGGCCACCTCCGCTTCCTCTTCTTCTATCTGTTCTGCGGCGCCTGCTCGATGCTGATCCAGGGCCTGGTGCTCCCCACGTCCAGCGTCCCGGCCCTGGGCGCCTCGGGCGCGATCGCCGGCGTGCTCGGGGCCTATCTGGTGCTCTACCCCGGAGCCCGGGTGCTGACCCTGGTCGTCATCTTCCCCGTCGAGCTGCCCGCGGTGGTCCTGCTCGGGCTGTGGTTCGTCAGCCAGCTCCTGAACGGATCCGCCTCACTGTCCCCGGGGGCAGGGGCTGCGGCGGCCGGAGTCGCCTGGTGGGCGCACGTCGGTGGGTTCGTGGTGGGGATGGCCCTGGCGGTGTTGCTGAGGAAGGACCGGGGGCCACGGCCACAGCGCGACTGGACGACCCGCCCGCCGCGCGGGCTGTGGACATAAGTCAAGGCGCCGCAGTCGCGGGTTGTCAGCGGCGCCACTCGAGCGGGATCGCTTCGCGGGCCGCGGCGCGCTCCAGGTCCTGCAGCTCCTCCCGCGCCGCCCCGAGGGCGTACTCATCCTCCTCGAGCTGGACCTTGAGGGAGGTGTAGCGGCTGTCCACCACCACGTTCCCCGCGTAGTCGTAGGAGGTGAGGTCCTGACCCGGGAGCTTCGCCAGCGCCTCGCGGGTCCGCTGCGTCTTGCGCTCGGCCCGCTTCACCTTCTCGTTGGCCTTGCGAAACATCGTCCGCCACTGCTCCTCGGTGACCTTCTCGTCCTCGCGGGGAGCCCGGATCGTCTCCTCGATCGGCTGGGGCGGTGGAGGCTGCGGATCGGCAGGGGGCCTCTTCCCCTCCGGGGGTTCCGGCTCGCCCGGCTTGGCCCCCGGGCGGTCGACCTCGACGCCGGGGATCGCGCTGCGCGGGGCGACGGCGTCCGGGGTTCCGCCCTCGAGCTTCCGGACGGTGCGCCGGGCCTTCTCCGGGATACTGGCGATGTCGTTGGTGTAGTGCGCCTCGCCCGAGGAGTCGGTCCAGACGTACACGTCGTCGGCGTGCGCGGTCGCGGCGTGCAGCACCAGCGCCAGCGCGGCGGAGCGGAGGAGACGGCGGCTCATCGACGGCGGGAGTCTACCCGGTTCGACGAGCGCACCCGCGCCGCCCGGAGCGCCAGCCGGGTCGACAGCCACACCGCGACCAGGAGGGCGACACCCACCACCCAGTAGCTCCAGCCGGAGAAGATGCCGGTGACCGCCACCAGCGCCGAGGCGAGCGTCGCCCCCAGCTCGAGGCCACCGAGGACGCTGCCCGGCCGGAGCCCGGCGGCGGGCCGGACGTGGGCCTTCAGCGCCGAGTGCTCCGCCACCCGGACCCAGGCGGTCTGCCCGGGGACGAGCAGCTCGTCCTCGCCACCGACCAGCCCGTGGCGGAGCGCGTTGGCGATCTCGTACAGCGAGGCGAACTCCAGCTCGCCCTCCGGAGTGCGGATGCGGTAGCTCACCCGAGCTCCTTCGCAATCTGCTCGGCGATGCGCAGCCCATCGATGGCGGAGCTCACGATGCCCCCGGCATACCCGCATCCCTCGCCCGAGGGGTAGAGGCCACCTACCGACACCGATTGCAGACGTTCGTCCCGGGGCAGCCGCACCGGGGAGCTGGTGCGGCTCTCGATGCCGATGAGCTTGCCCTCGGCGCTGACGAAGCCGCGCATCTTCTGGTCGAACCGGCGGAGCGCCGCCTTGATGGCGAGGGTCAGCTCGGGGGGGAAGAGCACGTTCAGGTCGGCGTGGGTGAGCCCGGGGCGGTAGCTCGTCGCGCCGGGCGGGGTTCCCTTCCGGCCGGCGAGGTAGTCGGGGATGGTCTGCGCCGGGGCGAAGAAGCGACCCCCGCCGAGCCGGTACGCCTGCTGCTCCCAGTGCCGCTGGAACTCCAGCCCGGCGAGCGGTCCGTGGAACCCGGCGCGGGCGAAGTCGGCAGGGGAGACCGAGACCACGATGCCGGCGTTGGCGAACCGGGCGTTGCGGCGGCTGTTGCTCATCCCGTTGGTGCACTGCAGCCCCTCCTCGGTGGGCGTGGGCACCACGAGGCCGCCCGGGCACATGCAGAAGGAGTAGACGCCGCGCATCTCCCCGCCGGCCTCGAAGTTCTCGGCCAGCTTGTAGTCGGCCGGGGGCAGCTCCGGATGCTGCGATGCGGCGCCGTACTGGATGGCGTCGATGAGGCCCTGCGGGTGCTCGGCACGAAAGCCGATGGCGAACGGCTTGGGCTCGATGGCCACCCGGTTGTCCCGGGCGAAGCGCTCGAAGAGCTCGCGGGCGCTGTTCCCCGGCGCGAGCACCACCCGGTCGCTGTCGAGCCGCGTGCCGTCGTGCAGGAGGACGCCGGCCGCCCGGCCCTCGGTGGAGAGCACGTCCTCCACCCGGGTCTCGAACCGGACCTCGCACCCGGCGGCGACCAGCTCGTCGCGGAGCCGGGCCACGGCGAAGGGCAGGAGGTCCGAGCCGATGTGCGGCTTGCCGTCCACCAGGATGCGCTCCGGCGCGCCGTAGCGGGCGAAGGTCTCGATCACCTTGCGGACCAGCGGGTGGTTGATGCGGGTGCTGAGCTTTCCGTCGGTGTAGGCGCCCGCGCCGCCCTCGCCGAAGTTCATGTTGCTCTCGGGGTCGAGGCTCCCGTCGCGCATCAGGCGCGCCACGTCCTTGCGCCGCTGCACCACCTCGCGACCGCGCTCGAGGAGGACGGAGGGGACGCCGCGCTCGAGCAGCCCCAGCGCGCAGAACAGGCCCGCCGGACCCGTGCCCACGATGATCGGTCGGCGCTCGGGGGGTCGGACCTTCACCGGAGGGGGAGGGTCGGGCTCGGTCTCGGTCACTCCCGCCGGGAGCCGGACCGGCGCCCGGCCCTCGACGAACGTCACCTCGATGGTGTGGATGAACCGCGGTGCCCCCTTCTTCCGGGCATCGAGCACCGAGCGAACGGCCCGGACGGTGGCCAGGTCCTCGGGGCGGACGCCGAGCGACTCGGCCGCCCGGCGGCGAAGAAGCGTCTCCGGCTCGCCGAGCCAGAGCGGAACGTTGTGAATCCTGTAGGACAAGCCCATGGTGTTAGAGGCGAAGGTGGGTGGAAGCAATCCTCTGGGGTCCGGCGCACCCGGTTGGCAGTGCGCAGCGTCCTTCGCACCCCCGCGGCCCTGGTTCCGCGCACCTTTTGCGTGTTTCCAAGTGGTTACAATGATGGCCCACGGTGGCACGGGTGTGGCAGCCTGCATTCGCCCGTGAGCACAGACGCCAAGGCCACCAAGATCCTCGCCAGGACGTTCTTCAACCAGCTGCGTTCGAGCGGTTACACCCCGACGCAGGTGATTGCAGTGGCGACGGAGTTGATCGACCTCGTCGCCACGGACATCCGGGATGCAGACAAGGCCCCGGTTGCCCCCTCGACAACTTCGGAGGAGAGCCGCCTGGCCGGCTAGACATCGGCGGGTGGTGCGTTAAGCTTTTGAAGGTTTCCCTCGACCGGACGCGCGCGTTCCGGACCGGTTCCGGGGCATAGGCCCGGGCGAGAGGAAGCAGTTTTTGGAAGGTGACCCTGCAGCCGTCACGTGGCCGCAGGGTTTTTTGTTGCCCGGTTGTTCCCGGCTTGCCCGGTCGCAGCGCGCGCCAGGGCCCGCTCCCGTGCGGCAGCGAGAGCCAGGACCAGGAGCCCCACCGTCATCGCGCTGAACACCGCGCTGGTGGTCCAGGTCGCCATCACCCCGGCCAGCCCGAGGCCCGCGGCGAAGGCCAGCGCGTCCTGGATCCAGGGCCGTGGACGATCGCGCATCAAGAGTGCCGCGCAGCCGGCCAGTGGCAGGCCAAACGCCACCTGTCGCTGGATGCGGGGGACGTTGGCCACCACCGTGCCCCAGTTGTGCACCACCAGCGCGGCGAAGATGACCGCTGAGCCGATGGAGAGGACCAGCACCGCGGCGGCGGCGGCGTCCTTGGTGACCCGGGCCTTCTCGTCGAACTCCTGGGTGGCCAGATCGACCAACGTCTCCAGCGCGCTGTTGAGGATCTCGGCGAAGAACACCAGCAGCACGCAGAAGATGAGCGTGACCTTCTCCGCCAGGCCGAGCGGCAGCCCGCTCCCCACCAGGCCCACCAGGATGGCGGAGACGACGTGGACCTTCATGTTCGGCTGGTGCACCACCGTGTGGACCAGACCGTTCCAGGCGTGGCGGGCCGACGCCCAGAAGCCCTCACCCCGCCGGGGCGGGTAGGGCGGCTTGCGGAGGGGGACTGGGACCGGCGCGGTCATGGAGCGAGCGGCACAGAGTGAGTCCGTGGCAGGGAAGCAGTCAACGCGTCCCCTCCGGAGCGTTGAATTCCAGGCCCGCTTCTCCTAGAGGACCGCCTCATGGCCACCATGAAAGTTGCGATCAACGGTTTTGGTCGGATCGGGCGCTGCATCCTCCGGGCGGCGCTGGCGCGGAAGGAGAACATCGACTTCGTCGCCATCAACGACCTCGACCCGGCAGCGACCATGGCCCACCTCTTCAAGTACGACTCGGTGCACCGCACCTGGCCGGGCGCGGTGTCGGCGACCGACAAATCGATGACCGTGGACGGGAAGACCATCGCCTTCACCGCCGAGAAGGATCCGACCAAGCTGCCCTGGAAGGCGATGGGCGTCGATCTCGTCCTGGAGTGCACCGGCCGGTTCGCCGACCGTGAGGGCGCCAGCCACCACCTGGCCGCGGGGGCGAAGAAGGTGATCATCTCTGCGCCGGCGAAAGGGCCGGACGTGACCCTGGCGTTCGGCGTGAACTCCGAGGCGTACGATCCGGCCAAGCACCAGATCCTCTCCGCCGCATCCTGCACCACCAACTGCCTCGCTCCGACGGCGAAGGTCCTGCTCGACACCTTCGGCATCGAGAAGGGCCTGATGACCACTGTGCACAGCTACACCAACGACCAGCGCATCCTGGACCTGACCCACAAGGATCTCCGGCGGGCCCGGGCGGCAGCGCTGTCGATGATTCCCACCAGCACCGGGGCGGCGAAGGCGATCGGCGACGTGCTCCCGGCGCTCAAGGGCAAGATGCACGGGGTGAGCGTCCGCGTGCCGACCCCGAACGTGAGCCTGGTGGACCTGACGGTCGTGCTGGGCAAGAAGGTCACCGCGGAGGAGATCAACGCCGCGTACCGGAAGGCGGCCGAGGGCGCGCTGAAGGGCGTGCTGGAGTACAGCGAGGCCCAGACGGTCTCGGTGGACTACAACGGCAACGCGCACTCGGCGATCCTCGACGCGACCAACACCTTCGTGGTCGACGGCAACCTGGCCAAGGTGATGGCCTGGTACGACAACGAGTGGGGCTTCAGCAACCGCATGGTGGACCTGACCAGGCTCGTGATCGCCAAGGGCTAGCGCCAGGGGAGGAGCCCATGTCCTTCCGCTCCATCGACGATCTGCAGCTGACCGGGAAGCGGGTCTTCGTCCGGGTGGACTTCAACGTCCCGCTCGACGAGCAGCAGAAGGTGACCGACGACACCCGCATCCGCGAGGCGGTGCCCACCTTGAAGCGGGTGTTGCAGATGGGCGGCAAGCTCATCGTGGCCTCGCACCTGGGGCGGCCGAAGGGGGTGGACCCCAAGCTGTCGCTCGAGCCGGCGGCGCGCGTGCTGTCGGACCTGCTCGGAAAGCCATACGAGGTCCTGCTCGCCGACGATTGCGTGGGCGACGGCGTACGGAAGATGGTGAAGGACCAGACGCCGACCCAGGTGGTGGTCCTGGAGAACCTGCGCTTCCACAAGGAGGAGGAGGCGAACGATCCGGCCTTCGCCCGGGCGCTGGCGGAGAACGCCGACGTGTGGGTGATGGACGCGTTCGGCACCGCGCACCGGGCCCATGCCTCGACCGCCGGGATGGCCGCGTTCGTGAAGGAGCGGGCCGCCGGGTATTTGATGGTGAAGGAGCTCGAGTTCCTGGGAAGGCTGCTCAGGTCGCCGTCGATGCCCTACGTGGCGGTGCTCGGCGGAGCGAAGGTCTCGGACAAGATCAAGGTCATCGAGAATCTGCTGCCCCGGGTGAGCTCGCTCCTGGTCGGCGGGGCGATGGCGTACACCTTCCTCAAGGCGCAGGGCATCGAGGTGGGGAAGAGCCGGGTCGAGGCGGACAAGCTGGACGTGGCCCGGCGGGCGCTCGAGGCGGCGGACCGGCTGGGGAAGCCCCTGGTGCTGCCGATCGATCACATCGCCAGCACCGATGCGACCGGGAAGACGCCGATCCGCGAGGTGAAGGAGCGGGCGTTGCCGCCGGAGCTGATGGGGCTGGACATCGGGCCGCGGACCCGGTCGCTTTTTGCCGAGCACCTGCGCCCTGCACACACCGTGCTCTGGAACGGGCCGATGGGGATGTTCGAGCTGCCGGCGTTCGCCGCCGGGACGCGGGCGGTGGCCGAGACGATCGCCGGGCTGCCCCACGCGACCACCGTGGTGGGTGGCGGGGACAGCGCCGCGGCGGTGCAGGAGTTCGGGCTGGCGAAGAAGATGTCGCACGTGTCGACGGGTGGTGGCGCCTCGCTCGAATTTCTCGAGGGGAAGGAGCTGCCCGGAGTGAAGGCGCTCGAGTCCTGAGCGGGGAGGGCGGATGACCTCGCCACGCCGCCGGCCGCTGGTGGCCGGCAACTGGAAGATGCACCGGACGGGACCGGAGGCGGTGGAGCTGATCCAGCAGCTCCGCGATGGCCTTCCGCGCGTGCGCGCGGAGGTGATGGTCGCCCCCCCGTTCACCGCGCTGGAGGCCGCATCGCGGGCGCTCGAGGGGAGCGGAATCGCGCTCGGCGCCCAGAACGTGCACTGGGAGCCGCAGGGCGCGTTCACCGGGGAGATCTCGGTGGGGATGCTGAAGGCGCTGGGGGTGACCCACGTCATCGTCGGCCACTCCGAGCGGCGGCAGCTCTTCTGCGAGACGGACGCCTGGGTGAGCAAGAAGGCGCGGGCGGTGCTGCACGCGGGGATGCGCCCGGTGGTGTGCATCGGCGAGACCCTGGCCGACCGCGACGGCGGGAAGACGCTCGAGGTGTGCACCCACCAGCTGACCGGAAGCCTGGCCGGGGTGGCGGTCGAGGAGATGTCGCACCTGGCGCTGGCCTACGAGCCGGTCTGGGCCATCGGGACGGGGCGGAACGCGACGCCCGCGCAGGCGCAGGAGGTCCACGCGCACCTCCGCGAGATGCTGGTCCGGCTGTTCGGCCGCCCGGTGGGGGAGATGGTGCGGATCCTCTACGGCGGGTCGGTGAAGGCGGACAACGCCGCGGAGCTGCTCGGGCAGGCGGACGTGGACGGCGCGCTGGTGGGTGGGGCGAGCCTCAAGGCCCAGGAATTCCTGGCGATCGTGGCAGCGGCGGGTTAGGTTTCGCGCCCCCTCATGGTCGTCTTCTTCACCATCGTCCACGTCCTGCTGTGCGTCTTCATGATCTTCGTGATCCTCCTCCAGCCGGGGAAGGACGCCGGGATGGGTGCGGCGCTCGGCGGCGGTGCAGCGACCTCGGCGTTCGGCGGCCGCGGGGCGGTGACCTTCCTGAGCAAGCTGACCGCGGTGTGCGCGGGGCTGTTCTTCCTGACGTCGCTGGGGCTGTCGTTGGTGGGCGTGCGGGCTTCGGTGGCGACCAGCGTGACGTCGAAGGCGGCGGCGAAGCCGGCCCCGGCGACTCCTGCCCCGGGGAGCTCGGCGGCTCCGGACGTGGCGCCGAAGGCGAGCGACGCCGAGACTGCCCCGGCGACCCCGGCGGCCGCTCCCACTCCCGCTCCCGCGCAGAAGTAGGGAGCCAGTTCCCGGGCCGTGCACGACGGCCTGCTCGTCGTCCTCTGGTCAGCGGTGTTCGCCGGGGGTCTCGGCGCCTGTCTATGGCTCTCGGATCGCGGGCTGCCGCGGACGTACGTGCGCGACGTGCTGCACGTCGGGGCCGGGGCGTGGCCCCTCGGGTGGAAGGCCTGGCACTCGCCGTGGGCGCCGGTGCTGGTGGCGCTGACGGGATTCGGGCTGCTGCTCGTGGTGCCGCTGCTCGGGCGACAGATCGCGGCGGCACGGGCGCTCGAGCGGGCGGTCTCCGGCGAGGACGAGGCCTGGTCGGGACTGGTCCTGTACGGGCTCTCGGCCGCGGGGCTCACCGCGGTGGCGTTCTTTTTCAACGCGCCGTTCCCCGCCGCGGCCGGGCTGCTCGCGCTCGCGCTCGGCGACGGAATCGGCGGTCTGGTGGGCCGGCTGTGGGGGAAGCACCGTTACCGGGTGCCGTGGGCGAAGCTGAAGAGCGTCGAGGGTTCGGTGGCGGTGGCGATGCTCGCAGCGCTCGGGACGGGGATGGCGGGGCTGCTGTTCGAGGTGCCGCTGAGCGCGAGCCGGGTTCTCGCGGCCAGTCTGGCGGCGGCGGTCGCGGAGGCGGTGGCGCCCCGGGCGACGGACAACCTCCTGGTCCCGCTCGCGGTGTGGCTGGTCATGGGGGGACTGGAAAGCGCCGGGGCTCCCTGATACGTAGACCGTCCTCTTTCAAGCCCAGGTGGTGGAACTGGTAGACACACCATCTTGAGGGGGTGGCGCCGAAAGGTGTGCGGGTTCGAATCCCGCCCTGGGCACTCTCAGTCCCTCGGAACTGCAGAGCAAATCTCGGAGCCGGTGGTCGATTGACCCCTCGTTGACCCTGACTCCGAGCCCTCCGCGGTCCAGTGCTGATCCAGCGCCGCCACTGCCTCTCGCCGGCTGTCCGGAGACAGGTGCGAGTAGCGCGTCGTCATCTCGATGGTCGCGTGCCCGAGCAGCTCCTGTGGCTTAGGCATCGAACTCGCGGCCGCTACCATCCCTTCCTCTCCTCGTGGACCGTCATGCTCTTCGCCGTGCTCTTCACCGACAAGACAGATCGTGCCGAACTCAGAGCCGAGCATTCTCGATGCGCACATTCGGTGGATAGCCGAGCACCAGGACCTCATTCTCGTGGCTGGTTCGCTTCGTGCCGAGCCACAGGAAGTGCCCAAGGGAGGGCTTTGGATCGTCGAGGCAGAGTCAAAGGCTGCAGTGATGGAATTGATGAAATCGAACCCGTTCTTCACCTGCGGCCTGCGCCAAAGCTTTGAAGTTCTGCACTGGAGCAAGCGCTTCAGGACCGAAAGGCTCTAGTCTGATGCCGGGCTCGAGGAGCTTGCCGTGGAGCGAACGGACCCAACCTCCGAACAGCGCGGTGTTCAGGTCGTAGAGGCGCGCCCGACTGCCTTGCCTCTGGCTCGACGTGCTCCGGACCAACGCCGGTGCGCGCCGGTTCTACCATCTCCACGGGTTTCAGGTCCGGGCGGAGCTGCCGTTCTCCACGGATATCGCCTATCCGGGATTGCTGGTGATGGTCCGATAGCATCCGGGCAGGGGACGGGTGAGCTGAAGAGGAACCTCACTCGGCTCTCCGCTGACGCCGAGAGACGCATCGCCTCGCTGGTGCTGGGCAACCTGAACGAGGATGGCTACCTCAAGCTGCCTGACGTCGAGGGCGACTCGCTCATCCGTCGGGCCAGCAAGGCGGACGTGCCCATGCTGGTGGCCGAGCGGACCACCATGGTTTCGACAACGACAATCACGCCTCGCTACGACAAGGCCGCGGCCCAGCTGGCGTGGCGGCACTTGGTTTCCTGGGCATTTCGCCACAGGGGCGGCCATTCCCCAGCGATTCTCATCGCCGAGCTCCCCACCCCGTCTTGACTCCACGTGGTGACGGGCGTACCTACCTCACCGCAATCGAAGTCGGAGCAGCGCAGACGATGAACACTCGAACCCAAGTGCTGGCAGTCGCCGCGGTGGTCAATGCCCACCGGCGGATCGGCTCGCGCTCGTGCGGGTGGGTGTCGTCCGCCGTGCCCTCGATCGAACTCGCACTGGCGATGAGCCAGCGCGGAGGCGATCGCGGCACACCCGACTTCATGCGTCGCTGATCCGGAACATCGGATCGGGGCTCAGGAGGCCGGGTGACCATCAGGGGTCCCCGGCCTTTTTCTTTCCTGGACACCCCACCGAATAGGCCGCGCGCTGGGCGCAGGTGGGTCTCCAAAGCCTGCCGACGAGGGTTCGATTCCTTCACGGCCTGCACGCCCCCGTCCCTGCAGGGGCTCTGAAGCCTGACGGCGCTGTTCTGTGACATCGAACAATAGAAGCGACATTCGGGCTACCCGTCTGCCCTGGCTTGCTCCCCTCCATCCGCTCTGATGGGGCGTCGTCTAGTCGGCAGGACCCTGGGCTCTGACCCCAGCGAGGGAGGTTCGACTCCTCCCGCCCCAGCAATCTGAAGCAAAGTGAAGGCGCCGTCGGCCAGTGGTCAGGCCACCAGACTCTCGATCTGGGAACGGAGGGTTCGATTCCCCCCGGCGCTGCTCATGGCGGCCGACAATCAATGGCCGATCAGCGGGTTGTGACCCCGTGGGGCGAGAGCCCCGAAGGAGTTCGATTCTCCTCGACCGCCCTGATGCCTCGTTGTCCCTCTGGTGAAGGTCTCCGGCTGTCTACCGGACGAGACGGGTTCGATTCCCGTACGGGGCGCTGGGCCGTGTGTCACTGGGGTGCAGCTCGGTCTCGCACACCGAGCGTGCCGGGTTCGATTCCCGGGCGGTCCACACGTCGTTCTACGTTGCTGCCCCGTCCAGCGGATCTGGACCCCGCTCTCCGAAGGCGAGCGAGACCGTTCGACTCGGTCACGGGGTACTGCCGGCCCCCATCGGTGGAACCGGACTCGCGGCTACGAACCGTGATGAGAGCGTTCGATTCGTTCTGGGGGTGCTTCGCGTGGCGTCGCCAGGTGGGAAGGCAGCGGTCTCATGAACCGCCGATCGCAGGTTCGACTCCTGCCGCCACGATATGCCGGACAGTTCACCTGAAGGTGATGCCGCTCTCACACGGCGGAGGCGCAGGGTTTGATTCCCTGGTCCGGTACATCAGAGCCGAGGTAGCCCAACCGGTAGAGGCACTGGTCTCAGACACCAGCAAGTGAGGGTTCGAATCCCTCTCTCGGTACAGCGGCCGGAAAGCCAGGTCCGTTGTCCAATCTTCCCTGGGGTCGAATCCTGTCCGACTCGCACTCAGGGCTTCTCCCGCTCGTCTCGAGCGCGCGCCTCGGCGATCGCTCTCACATCGTCAAGGTATCGTCCTGCGTGAGGGCCCGTGGGGAGCGCCTCCTGGGCCCGGCGACAATCGGCCGTTCGCCCGTACCCGGTGATCGCCGAACTGAGGGCCAGAGTCCCCAAGGCGGTCATTGTCGCCCCGATCGCGATTGCCTCTCCTGAGCTCGGGCCGACGCACCAACCGGTGCAGCTCCCGCTGGCTGCACCTGCCACGATCCCAAGCACGCCAACCCCGATAAGAGGAACCGCGAGAAAGGTGTCGACAGCCGGGACGGCATTGGAGGACGTGCACTCCAGCTTCGTCGGCTCCGGCTGCTCTGTCTCGTGGGCGGAGATCTCGGCTGAATGAGGTCCGTGAACGAAGGCGTACGAGCAGCCGGAGTTGCCCAGGGTCAAGAGCATCACCCCCGCAATGCACACCGCTCTCGCCATCACCGAGGACGACGTTCGACAGTCGTGTTCAACATCTCCGTCGACACCCATGACTCACCCCCTTGGTTCGACGCGGCGGTCCTCGAAGAATGCCGCACGAAATTCTGAACAGCTTCATGTTGCATTCAATGGACCGCAAGGCGGACTCCGTAGTCTGCGCGTAGCCGCCGTCCCCTCGTGCGAGGCACTGCACACCCGTGCAATCAATTGCACGAGATACATGGCAGATGAGGGCAGAGTTGAGCGTGCTTGAAACCCCACTTACATGCGTGCGCGCGGCGTCCTCGAGGAGGAGGCCGTCCCGGACACCGCGCTCGACGTCCTGCAGCTCGAAAGCATCCAGGTGTCGCGGAGCGGGGGGCCGGCACCTCACCAGGAGCGTGCGAGAGGAGTACGCTCTCGGAGTCGCTGAGCCACGGCGCGGAGCGCACAGCCCCCGAGCGCCACCTGCTCGGGGGCGCGGTGCAGGACGGCTGTGCTCACTGCGCGCCGCTCGCCTCCATGTCGCGGGCGACCTGGAGCGCGATGGCCTTCACCCGTTCCTCCTCGGGACAATCGCCATCGATGTGTCCTTCGCGGACGCGCTCCAGCTCGGTGAGGGCGGCGGCGACGTTGCCTTCGCGCCACAGCGTCTCGGCGAGCCAGGCCATCGCGCGGAGGTTCCGCGGGTCATCAGCGAGGGCGTGCTGGTACCAGGCGGCCGACTTCGCCAGGCTCCGCTTCGGCCAGGGCATCTCGAAGAAGTAGCGGCCCTTTGCCAGGCGGGGCCCCTGGTGCTCGAACCGGGGGTCGAGCGCGAGCGCCCGCTCGAGGCGCTCGTTGAACTTGGAGTCGAGCCCCTCGCCGAGCGCGCTCAGGATTCCGGCCCCGCTGCAGTACAGGCCGATGCCCACGGCGGCGAAGTAGTGTCCGGCGACCCACTCGGGCTTTGCTCGCGAGAGCTGGTCCCCGACATCCCAAGCCTCGCGGCCGAGCCGCTTCCTTTCCTTGGGGTCGGTGACGCTGTCACCGACCCAGAGTGCGAACCGCGCCTTCCAGAACATGCGCTCCGGAGCGTCGGGGCGCTCGGCGAGCGCAGCCGTCGCCAGGCGCAGCGCTTCGTCGGCCTTCGCCGGGTCCCTGCGCTCGGCCCAGAGTGAGGCGAGTCTGGCGACCTGTCCGGCTGCACGGACGGGCTCGCGTGCAGCCTCCTCGGCGAGTCCCAGGCCGGGGCAGAGCAGAAGGAGCAGAGCAACCCAGCGCATCGCGTGTGAAGGAGAGCACGCGGGCGCCCAGATGAGAAGGACCGCGGGCCCGTGACCCCCTTCCTGTCCAGGCGGTACTGCACGCTGAGCGCCGGCATCACCCCGGTCGCTCGAGCGCCATGCGCACGGCAAGGACTCCGCCCATCGACTGCGCAATGACGGCGCTCGGTTCGACTGGCAGCTGCTCCACGAGCCACCTGAAGAGATCGTCCAGTGACTCGATCGTGGGATCGACCGGGCAGTCGCCAAAGCCCGGATAGCCGAACACGTGGTTGCGACCGAGGTCAGCCAATCTATCGGCGACAGGGCGCCAGAAGGACGCGGTTCCACCAGCGCCGGGCAGAAACACCTGAGGTGACATGCAACGACCTTATTAGCGGAGACCGGGCACGGTGGTCCGTTCCACGAACTTCCGGACGAAGTTGACCCTGCAGCTACGCTCACCAGAGGGAGGGTCGGACACATCCACGGCAGTCGTGACAACCGTCGTGAGTACCAGGCTGTCCGCGCGATCTGGCCTGCAACGTTCGACGTCGGAAGGTTCCGGAGTGGCGGAGGTCACGCACGCATGAAGCGGTCGTTCGTTTCGGCGGTTCTGCTGCTCAGCTTGGTCCACGGCTCCACGGCACTCGCCGACGATTCCGGCCTGACCTTCGTCACCGTCGATGGAGTCCAGGGCGAATCCACGCGGACGGGGCACGAGGGCCAGATCGAGGCCTCGAACTTCTCCCAAACCTTTCGCCTGGCGGTGGCCACGGGCGGAGCAGGCGGCGGCGTCGGCAAGCCGACCCTCGGTCCGGTGGTCTTCGAGAAGGCCCAGGGAGCGGCCAGCATCAAGCTCCTGAAGGCGCTGCTCTCCGGTCAGGCCATCGCGAAGGTGTTCGTCGACTTCTCCGCCCAGCAGCCCGATGGCAAGAGCGCTGTCACCTACAGGATCACGCTCCTGAACGTGATGGTCGTGGGCCTCAACGAGAAGAGCGTCGATGGCAGGCTCGTCGACGAGGTCCAGCTCACGTTCGAGTCCGGGATCTGGGAAGTCTTCGACCCGGCCGACTCGACGAGCTTCGACGGCAAGACCGGCAAGGTGAACGTGATCGCGCCTTCCGGCAGCCGCAGCACCCGGTGAGGCGATCGTGAACGGCTGGTGGAGCACCGTTCCCGCGCTGGTCGCGGCCTCGGCAGTGGTCATCGCCTGCGGCACAGGGACGACAGCGCCGTCCCGATCGCCCTCGAACGCGCAGCCGGTCCCGGAGGACACGCCCCCCAGCGACGCGCTCGAGACCCCCGGCCCCTGGGCTCCAAGCCGTGCGCTCCAGCTCGACCGGTTCGCGCTCGAGACTGCCCTCGGGGTCGCCCTCGTCGGACCCGCGGGGGCTGAGCTCGGCAGCTCCACCCGATGGACGCTCGCCGGCGGGGACACCGAGCTCCGCTTCGACGTGCGCACCGGGTTCAATGGCGCCGAGGCCGAGGTCCAGTGCCGCGGGCTCGCGGGCGACGGAGCGGTGCAGTCCCTGAGCCTCGGCACCCCGGTCTGGAGCGCAGCGAACGACGTCTACTTGACCCAGGGGGCGTCCTGCATCCGCGTGCGCGTGACCCGGAGCGGCCGCGCCGACCCCGCCGGTGCAGCTGCGGTCGCCGGAGCGCTCGTGCGCGCCGACTAGACCGAGGTGGTGCGCACGTCGCGAACGGCCCAGCCAATCGCAGGCCGCAGGCCCAGCGTCGCCCGGTCCTGCGAAACGCCGACGAATCCGCCGAGCAGTTCCATCGCGGTGCTCTCGGTCAGGTACTGCCAGGTGAAGCCCACCCGGGACAGCCCGGAGGGGAAGTCAGTGGCCTTGGGCCCCTCACCAAACTGCTGCTCGTGCATCTCGCGCCAGCTCTCGACGTAGGCGTTTCGCTGCCACCCATCCTGCTGGAGATACGGAAAGAGGACGTTGATCCAACCGGTCACCCAGGGACCTCCGGAGACCTCGCTCAGCTTGTAACGGGTCACCCGGGGTCTGGACGTCCGAGACGGAGAAAGTGATCATGGTCACCTCCGCAAACCCAAGGGCTGCCGGGCGGGCTCGAAACGCCGAGCCCCGAAGAAACAGGCTGCGCTTACGCCCGGGCCAGGAAGGGTACAAGCCTAGGGTAGCAGATTCTCGAACCTAGCCTGGAGCCGCACGCGGCAACGAACTCGGCGATGATTCGCGCCGCCACGCTTCGCGGGGCATGGCGCTCGCGAGTAGGAGAACGGCGCCACAAAACATCAGCGTATCTGCGAGGTAATTGAGGCCGTCGTCGAGGCTCGCGCGATGGACCACTCCGATCGGCACATAGACGACCAGCACCAGCAAGAGCACGGTCAAGCCAAGCCACGTTGCGGCTGCGCGGGCCTTCTTGCCAACAAGCAAGAGGGAACCAGCGCATGCGTAAACCACGGCGGTCAGATAGGTCCAAATGGCGTGTCCGTAGACGTAGTGCGGAGTCAAGCGGTTCAGCGGAACGCCGGGAAGGTGATCGCCGTGCATGAATTGTTCGAGGCTGAAGACCAGCACGGGTAGGGCGACGAAGTATCGCCCAATTGTCCCGAGGACGTCCCTGCCGCGCCACGGTGCCGTGAGGCTGGCTGCCAGCGCCAGGGCACCACCGCTGAAGGAGAGTTCACGCAGCGCGAGCGTGAGCGCAAACCGGTCTCGCGGGTCTTGTGCCCAGGCTGGGACGTCCATCAGCACCACGAAACAAAAGAACGTCAAGGCAAGCAAGGCTGCCGCAAGCCGTGCCTGAATCCTTGTCACCAGGCTCAGCGCGGCGGCAATGAAGCAAGCACCCACGAAGTACGCCCAGAATTCATGCCACGGAATCCACGCCGGTACGATGGATGCGATGGCATCCGTCCGCGTGAAGTGTTCTGTGCCAAATGCCGCGAGTGGCGCTGCGAAAAACAGTGGCCCCACGAGAAGCAGCTTTTCGGCTCCCCGCGCTCTTGACCAGTCGTGACGAAGAAGAGTGGCAACGAACCAAATCGCAAGAACAACTCCGCCGACACCATACGACCAGATCACGTCGCTCGGAATCACGAGGATCGTCGACGATCTCAGCAAGCTACCGCTCACGACGACCCCCTTCGCTCCTCTCACCCCCGAGCTCGAGGCGATGTCCATCGGCGACTTGCTCAGGCACACCGGAGGGCGGGCACTTACTCAGCCGGGCCGGCGTCGTCCAGGGGCTACGTCAAGAAGTCCGTCAGCGGGGCTGCGACCGCAGCGAAGTGCAGCGCCTTCAGCCGGAGAATCAGAATACTTCTCACGGAAATAGAAACTGCGGAACGTAGCTGAGCCTCAGCGTGATCGCACGACCTTCGTGGAACGCGGCCATGGAGGCGTCGTACTGTATCGTGGGGCAAAACTGCGCTCGACCCTGCATTGCAGCATTCTGCAGACAACGTAGACCCAGAGCACGGCGTCGTTCTTCGGCACCGTACGCCGAGTCATAATCGTAGTGCGTCAAGAACGGACCCAGGAGCGTCAGGTAGAGAGCCACGGCAGCAACGCCAGAAAAGCGTGACGGGAGGCGAGTGAGGAGATTCCTCCATACAAGCAGACAAAGCGGCAGGACCAGGAAAGTAGCGACGTACAAGTATCTGCCGCTCAGAGCACCACCAACTCCGGCCCAAGCCCGGGCGTGACTGATCGAGCCCAGAGCGAGCAACAGACAGGACGTCCAGGAGAGAAGAGCCACCGAATGGAGCCTCTCGGGGGCCCCCGCCGCCTTGAGCCTCCTTGCCTCGAGGCAGCCAACCCCAAGAAGGAGAACCAGCGCAGCCCAGCCTATCATTGGTCGTGGCGTCGAAGCGCCGATCCCCAGCCCTCCTGCGACCAAGGAACCATAATGATCCCAGAAGAGTGAAGAGGTGAGGGACGTCACCTCTTCACGCTGACCGGGATAGCCAACAAACCAGAGAGAGACTCCGAGTAGATAAATGATGGCATGGGTGGCAGCGCGCCGTCGGCTCTCAGGGCGCCATGCAGCGACGAAGGCCAGCAGGATCGGGTACGACAGCGAGAGAATCAGGCCCATTCCCATGGCATAGGTTGCCGCAAGCGCAAAAAATGGCGCGAGGCGACCAATGCCACCAGCCTTCAACTCGAACGCCAAGGCAAGCATCGAGAACAGAAGACCAAACGTCCACTGCCCGTTGCTTGCGTGAAGATGAACTTCCGCCGGAATCGATGTGGCAAATAAGGGGAGCAGATGAGCAAGCCTGATGGCAAAGGCGCTCTCGAGCCATCGGATCATGCTCATTATAGTAAGGACGAAGAGGGTGAAATTCAGTGCCACGTGAACGTTGATGTTCCAGGCGCAGACCCGATAGAGCGTCCAAATTGATAAGTTGGTCCAGACGGTTCGATGAACGTTGTGGAAAGAAAAGAGCCATTTGAGATCCAGGTCTGAGTTGAGCCCACCGGGATCCAAGGCGGCCCAGTCGTCCCAATGCAGAACATTGACCGAGTGGCCCAGGACAGCCATTCCGTCGAGCGCGAGGAGAGAGATGCCCAAGAAGAGCGCGGCGAGGCGTACTGCGCGCTGAAGCAGCCGGACGCGGGCGGCCCCCGGGGAGGAGAGCCTCACGGAAGCCCCCCGCTCCCGGTCTGATCGAGGAGTCGACCGGGCAGAGCAGCGGTGGAGACGAGGAGGCCACGCTGGAGATTCCTCCACCGAGGACGCTGCCCGATCACCCGCGTCTGGTCGTCCGACCCGAGGAGGCGCTCACCGGGGAGGCGGTGGAGATCGTCGGAGCGGTGCTCGCCGAGAAGGGGCTCCTCGCCGAGCGGACGCCCCGCCCGCCCACGGTCTGGCCTGCGCTGGGTCGCTTCCAGGACTCGCAGGGGCTCGCTGCCACCGGCTTTCCCGACCGGCTCACTCTCCACCGGCTCGGGGTGGATCCGTCGCACGTCCTCCTGCCGCTCGGCCGAAGAAACGGCTCGTCGGCGCCTCCGACGAGACAGCCGGTGAAGAACAGCTCCGGATTGGTGTCGAAACGTCACCCTGGCGGTTAGTCTCCGCCGTCTCATGTCGAAGCTGAAGATCTTGCTGCTGGAGTCGATCCACCCGGTGGCCGATGGGCTGCTCGAGTCCGAGGGCTTCGAGGTCCACCGTGCCGACGGTGCCCTCAAGGAGGACCAGCTCTCCGAGCGTCTGAAGGGCTTCCACCTGCTCGGCATCCGCAGCAAGACCCAGGTCACCCGCCGGGTCCTCGATGCGGCGGATTCGCTGGTCGGCATCGGGGCGTTCTGCATCGGCACCAACCAGATCGCGCTCGACCACGCCATGAAGCGTGGAGTGGCCGTCTTCAACGCGCCGTTCTCCAACACCCGCAGCGTCGCAGAGATGGTCATCGCGGAGATCATCATGCTCTCCCGCCATCTCGGTGACCGGTCGCGCGAGATGCACCACGGGGTCTGGAAGAAAGTGGCCACCGGCTCGCGTGAGGTGCGGGCCAAGACGCTGGGCGTCGTCGGCTACGGCCACATCGGCAGCCAGGTGTCGATTCTCGCCGAAGATCTCGGAATGCGGGTCATCTTCTTCGACACCTCGGCCAAGCTGCCCCTGGGCAACTCGCAGCCGGTGAAGTCGCTGGATGCCCTCCTCGAGCAGAGCGACTTCGTGACCCTCCACGTCCCCGAGACGCCGCAGACCAAGGGGATGATCGGTGCCGCCCAGCTCGCCCGGATGAAGAAGGGCGCCTGCCTGATCAACGCCAGCCGCGGGACGGTGGTGGACCTCGACGCGCTCGCCCATGCCTTGCAAGAGAAGAGGCTGGACGGCGCGGCGCTGGACGTCTACCCGGAGGAGCCCGAGGCCAACAACGCCGAGGGCTTCGAGACGCCGCTGCGGGGCCTGTCCAACGTCATCCTCACCCCGCACGTCGGCGGCTCCACGGCGGAGGCCCAGGAGGCGATCGGCCGGGAGGTCTCGGCCAGCCTCGCCCGCTTCGCTCACACCGGGACGACCGTGGGCTCGGTGAACTTCCCCCAGGTGGAGCTCGCGCGTACGCCGGACACCTGGCGGGTGATCAACGTCCACCAGAACGTTCCCGGCGTGATGCGCGACGTGAACAAGATCGTCTCCGACCGCGAGGCCAACATCCACGCCCAGGTCCTCTCCACCAACGCGTCGATCGGCTACCTGATCATGGACCTGGATTCGGACGTGGCGGCGCAGGTGGTGGAAGACATGCGCCGGCTCCCGACCAGCATCTCGGCGAGGACGGTGGTGTGAGCCGGATCATGTCGCGCGAGCGACCTGCCGCAGCAGGCGTCGGGTCACGAGCCCGTGGCCGCCGCTTCCGATGACCGCGGCGCGGTATAGGCGGCCCAGGAGGCCGGGAACCGTGCATGCGTCTGCGCGCGCAGGCGCGCCATCATCGAGGATGAAGGTCAAGGCGTAATCCGAGAATCGGTGGCGCCCGCGCAGCTCGAGCCGCCGGCCGGGCTCGGCCTCCACCACCTGGAATCCCGCCACCGCGTCCCCTGGGCGACCTGAGAACTCGGCCGTCCCCTCGAGGGGGTCGCAGCCCAGAAGTCGAGCGAGCGCTGAGTGGCGCCCGGGCTGCTCACGGCCCGGGCATGCCTGCCCGCACCGTGAGGTCACGAAAGTAGGCCTCGGTCGTGCGGTGGGCCCAGAGCGCCACTCCGCCGCTCACCGCCCCGAGTTTGAGATCCCGGACGATGAGCACCGGCTGCTCTGCGCCGTTGAGGTAGAGCTCGGCGCCGGCGCCCGAGACCTTCACCCGCATTCGCGTCCAGACGCCTGGCTGCAGATCGGCATAGGACTCGTACTGCCCGGGGCTCTCGTCGCGAAGCCGCTTCCACCCGAACTCCGGGGAGGATTGGTACTGCACCGCGTGGTTGCGCCGGAGCTGGTCGTCGGCGCGGCCATTCGCCGGTCTCAGGTAGACGTCCTCCGACCTCACTCCGTCCGGCGACACGTGGAAGGACAGGCCAATGAAGCCACGCATCTCTGGATCCGCGCCTGGGCGGGGCGCACCGGCTAACTCGAGCTCGATCTCCCCGTCCCGGAACTCCAGGCCGGAGACGATGGCCAGAGCCACGTCCTCGGGTCCGACCTCGTCGAGCGCCTGGAGCCGGATCCCGCTTCGTCCCGCGTGGGTCACGGGCTCGGCGCGCGCATGTACGAGCGTGAGGCCCTCGGCGGAATCGAGCGACAGCACTCGCGCTCCGCCGGTGGCAGGGGCAGGTCGGGCTCCGTTGGTCGCGCACCCGGCCAGCCCGAAACGACCGCTCGCTGCGGCGGTGCAGCGGATCGGACCTCCCACGCCGGGAATCGTGCTCAGCCCGGGGCGGCGAGGCCGGGGGCGCTCCCGGTGGGGGCGACGCCGACGGCCGCGAGCTGCCGATCGTGCCACCGCGACAGCAGGACCAGCGCAGCGATCGCCCCCACCAGGCAGGTGGCCATGTCCTCCTGGGTGTCCCAGGGGTCTCCCTGCGTCCCGAGGAACGCCTCGGCGCCCTGGTGCAGCGTCACCGCCGCGCCCCATTCGACCAGCTCGTAGAGCGCGCTGATGGCCAGGCACACCGAGAGGACGAGCACCGCCAGCCATCCACCCCGACGAAGCGGGGTCATCCGGAGGAGCACCTCCCGGGTGACCAGCGCGGGGACGAAGCCCTGGAAGAAGTGGCCCACCCGGTCGTAGTCGTTGCGCGCCAGCCCGAGCACCCGCTGCGCCCAGTACCCCAGCGGGACCTCGGCATAGGTGTAATGCCCCCCGAGGAAGAGCACGCAGGCGTGCACCGCGATCAGCACGTAGACCAGGTCGGTGAAGCGGAACCGCCGGTAGGTCGCGAGCAGGAAGGGGAGCACGAGCAGGAACGGCGCCACCTCCATCCACCAGGTCAGGCGGTCCTTCGGCCCGATGCCGGAGATGACCAGGGCGACCAGGTCGACCCCGAGCAGGATGAGCGGTAACCGGTCCTCGCGCCGCACCAGGCCGGCCAGTCTAGGCGGTCCTGGTCAGGGGAAGGTGGAGCTCTGCTCCAGCGTGCTCTGGAACTCCACTGGGATGGGATCTCCCCGCGCCCCGGCGAAGGTGACCTTCGCCGTCTGCGAGAAGCTCGCCGCGTGGTCCACCAGGGTCCCCGGCTCGACCAGCAGCTCGTCGCGGTAGTCCATGCTGGCGTCGATCACCTCCGCCTCGGCCGGGTTCACCCCGTTCCGGGCGAGGAACGCCGCTGCCCTGTGCATCGCCCGGCGCGCGGCCGCCCGTGGGTTCACCTCGTAGTGCGCGCTGACCCGGGCGCACCGCGTAGCCCCGCAGGGCTCGATCCGGTCCACGGTCATCGTCTTCCGGGTCCCCGTCGAATCCGGCTCGCCGGCCGGCCAGGTCGACCCGGGCGCGGTCGGATGGCCCACCACGTCGCGGACCAGCATCTCGAAGCGCGCGACCGCCAGGTCCTTCACCTGCTCGGTGCTGACCATCGATGCCGAGCCCCCCTCGGCGCCTGGAACCAGGAGCGCGGAGAGGACCTCCGCAGCCCGCTCGGCGCCCCGCACCTCGACCACCCGCGGCTCGGCGCTCACCACCAGGTCCACCGACAGCCCGCTCCCCGGCACCCGCTCGCCGTCGAGGACGTCGGCGCCGTTGATCCGGAGCGCCACCCGCTGCAGCTGGTGGCTCACCACGGTGCGGTCCCCCTCCCGGGTGAACCCCACGTTCCACACGAACTCCTGCTCCTCGCGCTGCCGGAAGGGGCTGCCGACGAGCCGGGTCTCGCTCACCAGCTTGACCGTGCGCACGAACCGGGTCCCGGACGGGGGCGCGTAGGTGAACGTCGGGGCGACCGCCGAGGTCGTTGCGCACCCGGCGCCGAGCGCCGCCACCAGCAGACAGCACCGTCGAACCATCGCCAGACCCTCCACCCGGGGGAGCGGCGGACCGTACCACCCTCGCCATTCGCCCCGAGAATGGTCGCCCTTCGCTGCACGATGTTTCGGCAAGGGTGCGCGGACCGGTGGATGTGTGGTGGAACCAGCACCGGGGAGGACACGGGATGAAGCCACAGGCGTGGTGGGGAGTCGCCCTCTCGACCCTGATGCTCGGCGCCGCGCCAGCGTCTCTGGACGGCGGCGCGGACCCGCCTCCATCGATGGAGCGCTACAGCCTGGTCATCCTCAAGCGCCCGGCGAACGGCGGAGCGAAGGTGGCAGACCCCGAGGCGCTCCAGCGCCAGCACCTCGGACACCTGACGGCCATGGCCCGGGCGGGGAAGCTGGTCGTCGCCGGCCCGTTCGACGATCAGACCGACCCGAGGATGCGCGGGCTGTGCCTGTACCGTGCCTCGCTCGAGGAGGCGCGGCGTCTGGCCCAGGACGACCCGGCGGTCAAGGCGGGCCGGCTCGAGGTCGAGGTGCTCAGCTGGTGGGTGGAGAAGGGCGCGATGACCTTCCCCATCTCCGAGGCCATGGTGCAGGGAAAGCGGTAGCGCTCAATCAGGGGACGGCGTCGGCCTGGGCGAGCAGCTCCGGGACGCTGCCCGAGAGCGACCGGGCCGGCGGCGGGCCACCCCGGAAGGCGAAGCGGCCCTCGTTCCAGCAGAGCACCTCGAACAGCGCGCTCGCTCCGGTGCGGCTGCCGCAGGCTGCGTGCACCAGGTCGCCGTCCTCGAACCAGACCGAGCCGGTGCGCGCCGGGGCCCGGACGTCCAGCACCCCGGTCCTGCCGGCGCGGGCGTACAGCGACAGCACGTCGGACAGCAACGTGGTGGCGATGGTGCCCGCGCCGGCGCCCGGAACCCAGCGGCCGACCTCCATGCGGAGCCGCACCGGATCGACCGGGGCGGGGAGGTGGGCCACGGGAGGAGGCAGCGCATTGCACCCGGGGCCGTGGGTCAGCACCACGGGCACGGGTCCCCAGCGACCGCGCAACTCGTCCAGCAGAGACGCACCCGCGGCGCTCGCGGTGTCGGCCGGTATGACCAGCACGGGGGGCCGCTCGCACGCGATCCAGCCCGCGGCGTCCTCGGGTTCCGTCGTGCCTCGAACCGAGGCGGGTCCAAAGGCGTGCCGGAGCACCGCCACCGTGGCGCGGAGCCGCTCTGCAGACGCGTCGACGACCAGGATGGGACCGGGACGGGCGCTCACGCCCCGTTCACGGAGCACCACCCGTGCCAGCCGGCGAGGACGGGTGAGGGGGTGTGGTGCTCGCGGTGGTGGAGGTGCCTACGGCACCCCGGGTCGGAAGGCCGGGTGCGGGCGGGGGAGGGATCGCTGCCGGGCACTCGCCGGAACCCGCGCGGCGCGAACCAGCTCCTCGAACGCCTTGACCCAGAGCTGCTCGCCGCCGGTCCGCGGGGGCGGGGATGTCCGGCCACGGGCGGTGAGCTCGCCGGCCGCGACGGCGATGGCCGATGCCAGGTCCGGGTCCCCCACCAGCACCGAGCGCAGCGCGAGCTCGGGCGAGCGACGCATCAGCTCGGCGACGTTCCGCTCCTGCTCGGGCTGATCGCCGAGCAACACCAGCAGCGGCGTTCCCGAGCTGCGCGCCAGCTCGAGCGCGCCCATTCCCGCGCCGGAGACGAAGAGCTCGGCGGCGTGCACCACGTCGCCGAAGCGGCCGTCGGTCCCGACCCAGCCCGGGCGCCCGTGGTAGCCCTCGCCCACCGCGTGGACGTGGAACCCGCGGTGGCCCAGCCCGTCCTCGAGCGCCAGGGCGATCACCGGGTCCTTGAAGTGCGGGTTCAGGTACACCGCCGCCAGGGGCACGCCCTCGGGGACGTCGAGCTCGGCGCGCACCTGCGCCCGGGTCCGCGCCGGCCGGGCGATGACCGGGGCGAGGCGGTAGGTCCGCGGCGCGCTGCCCGGGTCGGGCTCGGTGCTCCCCAGGGTGTGGATGATCCGGGCGAAGGCGCGCTCCAGCACCGCCCGGATGGCGCGGCGGTACCGGTGGGCGACCCAGTCGGGCACGCGGTGGTCCAGGTTCTCCTCCGTGGCCCGCCAGAGGTTCTCGCCGTAGAGCTGCACCACCGGATGAGGAAACCCGAGCGCCGGCGCGAGCAGGAGCGCGGGGTGGAGCGAGTCGTTCACCACCAGGTCCGCGCCTCGGGCGAGCAGCTCGAGCCGTCGCAGGTCGGCCAGCGCGCGCCAGGGGAGGACCAGGTAATTGAAGATGCGGGCGTCGGTTCGGGCCCGTGACATGTCGTGCCTCTCGCCGAACTCCACCCGAAAGTGCTCGGAGAGGAGCCGGGAGCGCACGCCCATGGACTCGAGGAAGCGGACCCCATCCCGGGCGGTGGTGACGACGTCCACGCTGAGGCCTGCCTCGCCGAGCGCGCGCGAGAGGAGGTTGGCGCGCATCAGGTGCCCACGTGCATCGGCCAGGGCGAGGTAGAGGATCCGACCGGCTGGGGTGCTCAAGGGTCGTTCGAACGCTCGTCCCGGGCGGGCCTACCGCGGCGAGGTCCTCTGCCCGGGACGGTCCGAGGGCTCGCCTCGGGAGGAGGAGCTTCCGCCACGCGCGTGACGGAACGGGACGTGGACCTGTGACGTCTCGGTCAGACGCCGGTGACGAACCAGCGCCCCAGGCCCACGGTGAACAGCAGGCACCCGTAGGCAGCGTGCTCCACCGCGGTGGCGACCAAGGAGCGGGTGCGCAGGTACGTGCGGGCGAACAGCCATCCACCGAGCAAGGTGAGCACCACCGCCAGGCCGTTGAGCAGCACCACGTGCGCCCAGGAGAACGCCAGCGCGCTGGCCGCCGTCGCCACCCACGGGCCACCGAAGAGGCGGCCGTAACGGTGGAAGAAGAAGGTGCGGAACACCAGCTCCTGGGGGACGACGGAGAGCGTGGGGTAGAGCACCATCACCAGCAGCCAGCGCCAGGGCGCATCGCGCGGCAGGTCGAAGAGGTGCCGGGGCTCGAGCAGGTACAGGCCCACGGCGAGCAGGGTGCACACCCCGAGCGCCAGCGCGAGCGGGCCTCGCAGCCAGGTCCAGAGCTGCTCCCGCCGCCAGAGCTGGTCCCGCTGGAAGGTGGGGTCACGCCAGAGCACCACCAGGCAGACCCAGGCGGTCACGAAGAGGAAGGGGAGTGACAGCCCGCGGGCCCAGCCCGCGAGCGCGGCGGGAACCGCGCCGAAGAGCGTCACCAGCTCGATCCACCTCACTGCGTGCTTCACCACACCCCCGGCTCGACCTGCACCACGAGTCTGCCAGAATGTGGCGGCCGTGTGACGGCGGCAAGCGTCGAATGCCGAACCCTCGGACTTCCTGGAAGGCCTACCCTCGCCCGCGATGATGCTTCCCCTGGCCCTGGTCCTCGTCACCACCGCCTCCGCTCCGCAGGACGAGGCCCGGCTGGAGGATGGCTACGCGCTCACGCTCAGCGGAGGGGTGAGCCTCGGAAGCTACGAGGCCGGGCTGAACTGGACGCTGGTGCGCCTGTTCCGCGCCCGGATGGGGGAGATGCTGCTGCGGCGCCGGCCACAGCTGGTGGGGGTCACCGGCGCGTCGGCCGGAAGCATCAACGCCCTGCTGGTTGCCGCCCTGTACTGCGAGACCGATGAGTCCGCCGCCCGCTCCAGCGTCGACGACAACCTCCTGAGGAGCGCGTGGCTGCACGTCGGGCTGGACTCGCTCCTCCCCGAGGACCCGCGCGCCTACAGGCCCGACGACGCGGTGCTGGCCTCGGCCGCGCTCGAGCCGGTGGTGGTCGAGGTCCGAAACGCGCTCTTCGACGGGGGGATGAAGTTCCGCCCGCGCTGCCGGCTCCCGATGGGCCTGACCGTCACGCGCGTCCGTCCGCTGGAGCAGGACGTGGGCGGGCTCCGGGTCACCTCCCAGCGGGCGGTGTTGCCCCTGCTGTTCGACACCGGCGCCGCGGGGAAGGTCCACTTCGAGCGCCAGCCACTCCCCGGAGCGCCCGAAGCGACCGACAGCCGGCTGGCGCTGGCCGACTTCGCCGAGATGGGAAGGTTGGGCGTGCACCCCGAGGTGGTGCTCCAGTCGCTGCTCGCCTCCGCGGCCTTTCCCGTCGCCTTCCGCCCTCGCGTGCTCTGCGAGTGTGCCACCGACTGCGGTCTGGACCCGGAGGCGCCCGAGGGCACCTGCCCCGGGCCGCAGGGCACGCCGCTCACCGGGCTGTCGTGCCAGGCGCACTCCGCGGCCCAGGGTGGGCGGGCGCTGAAGATCTGCATGCGTCGGTTCGTGGACGGCGGCGTCTTCGACAACGCACCGGTCGGGCTGGCGCTCGAGCAGTCCGAGGCCTTCTGGCGCCCCGGGGTGCTGAAGCCGCTCACCGCGCTCTTCGTCGACCCCGACATCCGGCGGCTCCAGCCGTTCAAGCGACGGGCGGAGGAGGACCCGGTCCGGGGCACCGGAGCCTTCACCACCTTCGCCGCCGACCTGGTACAGACCGCGCGCAATCGCGAGCTGTCCCGCGCGGCGCAGGCGGGCCGCTGGAATCGCACCACACGGCGGCTGCTGCTCACCACCTCGGGCCACATCCGCGACTACCTCCAGCTGCTCGGCGAGCTGCTCGACCTCGACGGTCCGCCGCCGAGCCCGGCGCTTCCCCCGGCCCTGCGCGGAACGCCACCGGAGAGGGCCCGGTTCGCGCGGACCCTGCAGAGCTGTCTGGTCCGGCTTGCCCCGCGCCCGCTCGACGCCTCGTCCGATGCGCTCGGACGGCAGTGCGCCGGCTATCTTCCGGGGCGAGGCGGTGGCCGACCCGCTCCAGGCCGACCCGGTGCTCCGGGCCCGGGCGACCGAGCCGCTGTCCGAGACGGAGCTCGTCGACCTGGTGGCGCTGGTCAGCAAGACTTTTGGAAACCCGAGCAGCCCTGCCCGGGAGAGCGCGGAGCGGAAGATGCTCGACGCCTCGACCCCCCCGCGGACGCGCATCGAGATGGGGCGCACGCTCGCCGACCGGCTGGAGATCGTCTCGCTGTTCGAGATCTACCTCGCCGAGCAGCTGGGCTTCCTGAGCCACGGCGAGCTGCCGGAGGCGCGCCTGCTGCAGCTCCGGCGGGACGTGCTCGGGTCCCTGACCCAGGCGGAGGCGCTCGGGCCCTCCTCGGCACGGGTCGCGACGGCCCAGCTCGAGGAGGCGCTGCTGGCCCTGGCCGGGCGCTCCGGGCCCGGGACCATCCCCGCCGAGGCGCGGCGGGTGCTGGCCGAGGTCCGCTCCGAGCCGCCGGGGACGCTGTTCGGCATCTCGCAGGCTGCTCCCGCTGCTCACCGCGCTCGACGAGCTGCAACCGTCGCAGATCGACACCCCGTTGCTCCACGCCTGGCAGCGGCTCGACCGGCTGGTGCAGCTGCGGCCGCGGCTCCAGAGCCTGGCGGCGGACACGGTGCCGGTGGCCCAGGACGCCCGGGCCCTGCTCTCCGAGGGCACCGCGGAGCGGACGCTCGCTCTGTCCACCCGCTTCAGCCCGCTCGCCGGCGCGCAGCTGGCCAACTTCGCCGGCTTCCTCGACCAGCCGCTGCGCGAGTTCGACTACTACGCCGGAATCTACGACGGCCTCCATTCGGCGGCGCTGTTCGTTTGCCGGGAGCAGGACCCGGCCGAGCCGACGCGGCCGGCGCCGGTCCGGCTGCCGAACAGCTGGGATCTGGACCCCTCTCAGCTCGAGACCCAGCGGTGCGTGGGCGCGGCGATGGGGCAGGTCGCGGCGATGCTCGGCATCCCGAGCTCCGAGAAGGCGTCGGCGATCGTCGCCTGGCTCGCCCGGGCCGAGCTCGGGGCCTCGCTCGGGAGCAGCGCCCAGGCCGAGAAGGAGCTGGCCCGGCCGGAATGGAGCTGGCTCGGTCCGCCGCGAGATCCGCGCTCGCTCGGCTCGCTGGGCATCGTGGGCCAGGTGCTGCTCTCGCCGAAGTCCCCCTGCACCGAGCACGACCGAGAGGCGCTCTGCATCTCGGACCTCACCTTCGACCAGTTCCTCACCGCGCTCGCCCGGGCGGGCTACCAGCCCGAGTCTCGCGCCATGCGGCTGGCAGTCGAGGACCCGAAACAGTTCTGGCGCGAGACCGTGCAGCGGGTGCTCGACCGTGCGACCACCATCGAGCTCACCTCGGGACCGTCCGAGACGGGCCAGAGCAAAGGCATCCTCTTCGCGCTCTCCGCCGGGGAGGTCTGGACCCGCGGCGACGTGAGCGGCTCGTCGGTGCGCCTCACCTTCGACCCCTCGACCATCCCCACCGTTCCCCTGGCCGACGGCCCGGAGTGGGCGATCTGGGCGGCGCACGTGCTGCCGTACCGGGCGGCGGTGGACGTGGCGCGCGGAGGGCTCGCACTGTCGTGGGTCGAGCCCGCGCTCCGGCTCGGGCCGCACTTCTCGGTGCTCTCCACCTTGCAGCTGGTGGACATCGAGTTCGGGAATCGGACCAGCAGTACGATTGGTGTGCGCCCCGCGCTCCACGTCGGCGGTCTGACGGTCTCGGTGGGCCCGCGCCTCGCGGTGCACTGGAACGGTGGCGCGGACTGGGGCGGCGAGGTGGGGGTGGCGGTCCTCCAGGATCGGCTGGGCCTCTCGGTGGGCGTCCGGCAGCTCTCGGGGTTCAGCGACCTCTTTGTGGCCCTGTCGATCTCGGACCTGAACGGGATGGTCTACTGGCTCACGCCCTGGGCGGAGCGGAAGAAGGTCACCGTCACCGACCCCGCACGTCCGGCACCGTGAGCACGAAGTCGAGCTGCTGGTTCAGCGAGGCGAGCGACCCGCCGCACTTCACCGCGTTGAACTCGACCTTCGAGACCAGCGCGTAGCGGTAGTCGGGGATGGAGAGGGCCACCACCTTGCCGGAGAAAGTGGCGCCGCCGGGCGGGACGTCGGTGACCTGGTAGTGGCACTCACCCCAGCCGCCGGCGAGCACCCCGTCGGCGTGCACCAGCTTGGTGCTCCCGTCGTCGGTCTTCATCACCAGCACCACATTGTCGCAGCCGATGCTCGCCAGCTCGTCGGCCGTCGACTGGGCGCGCAGAGACTGGTCGAGCGTGATGCGGCCGCCCACCCAGCAGGGCCCATCGGTGCGGACGAAGGCTGGCGCCGCGCCCGGGCTGGTGGCCGACGCCCCCGCCGACTCGCTCCGGCCCGAGGCGCAGGCGGCCATCGCGAAGGCGATCAGGGGAGCGAGAAAGCTGCGGTGCCGTTGCGCGCGGCCGGCGGCGATTGGGCGCGCGGATGTCGTCTCGTGCACGGCGGCCATGACAGCCCGCGGCTCGGTCCGGGGTCAACTGACATCTGCTGGACGGCTCGGTCCTGCCGCGGCGGGGTGGGGTGTCTAGCTTTCTGCCCGGAGGTCGACACGAGGAATGGGGAGGGTACTTCGGCGCACGTGCTGGGTGCTGGTGTGTGTGCTCGCCGCTTGCGGGGATCGGAACACGGTGAGTGTGGACGGGGCCCTGGAGCTCGCTCCGGGCACGCTCGACTTTCAGCAGGTCGCGGTCCACGACCAGCGCACCTTGCCGGTCACCCTCCGCAACCGCGGTCGCGGACGGCTGGACCTCACCGGAATCAGCATCCAGGGCGCTTCGGGGACGAGCTGGCGCGTCGACGTCCCCGACGGCACGGCCGTCCTCCCGGGACAGACGGTCCAGGGCTCCGTCGCGTTCCAGCCCGCTGCAGCGGGACCGGTCACCGGGACGCTCCTCGTCACCACCGACAGTGCCCTTTCTCCCCAGGGCACCGTCGCCCTGAAGGGAGAAGGCATCGAGGCGGAGGCGGCGGTCAAGGAGGAGGCGCTCGACTTCGGGAAGATCGAGGTCGGGGCCGACAAGCGGCTCCCCCTCAGCCTCTCCAACCCCTCCGCGCTGCCGGTGCAGGTGAGCGCGCGCGTGGTGGGCGCCGGCGCCGACGAGTTCTCGATGGACGCCGTGACCCTCGCCCCGGGCGAGACCCGTCTACAGGACGTGAGCTTTCATCCCCAGCGAGCGGGGGTGAAGCGGAGCGCGCTGGCCATCACTCCCTGCAAGGGGTGCGGCGACCTTCTGGTGACGCTCGGAGGCGAGGGCCTGGAACGGGCGCTGGTCGCCATCCCTGCGACGCTCGACTTCGGGCTCGTGCCGACCGACTACACCCTCACCCAACCGGTCCTGCTCCAGAACCTCTCCACCGAACCGGTGACGGTGGAGGCACTGGCCGTGACCGGGCCGGCCGGGAACTTCGCCGCCGGGGGAACTCCGGTACCGTTCACCCTCGCCGGCGGGGCCACGGCCACGGTGGACCTGAGCTTCACCAGCACGCAGCTCCCGCAGCTGCAGGGCAACGTCCGCTTCTCCACCATGACCCTGGGCCACCCCAACACGCTCGACGTCCCGCTGACCGGCACCGGCGGCGGCTCGAAGCTGTGCGTCGCCCCGCTGCTCCTCGAGTACGGCCAGCATGCGATCGGCACCCGGACCGATGCCTCGGTGACGGTGCGCAACTGCGGGGCGCCGGGTGACGTCTTCACGGTGAACTCCGCCACGCTCGTCTCCGGAGACACGAGCCAGTTCCAGATCGGCGCCGTGCCTTTCCCGGTGACCTTGACGCAGGGTGGACCGGTGGACTCGGTGGACATCCCGGTGAGCTTCGTTCCCACCGTCGCCAAGGACCCGGTCGCGGCGCAGCTGCAGATCACCAGCTCACTGGCGGGCGGAACCGCGGTGGTGCAGCTGCAGAGCACCGCCGCCGCCTCCTCGCCGTGTAACCTCGAGGTCTCGCCGGGCACCCTGGACTTCGGGACCGTGGTCCCCGGCGCTCAGGCGCTCCTGGGGGTCAAGGTCCTCAATCCCGGCCCGGACGTCTGCGTGCTCAATCAGCTGACCCTGACCGACACCGGAGGCAACGTGTTCGGCCTCCCCGCGGGCAGCCTGGTCGCGTTCACCATGGGGCCCGGCTCCTACTTCACCAGCGAGGTGCAGTTCTCGGCCCCACAAACAGCGGGGAGCTTCACCGGAAACCTGCGGGTGCGGGGCAACGGACAGGCAGACATCGACGTCCCACTCGAGGCGACCACGCAGAGTAGCTGCCTGGTGGCGAATCCCGGGTACGTCGACTTCGGCGTGGCCAGCCCGGCCTGTCCGGCCTCCACGCGACAGATCAGCGTCACCAACGGCTGCTCGGCGGCAGTGACCGTCAACTCGGCGGTGATCGGAGCCGGGAGCACCGACGGGGAGTTCCTCTTCGCCGTCGCGCCGCCCGTTCCTCAGAGCCTGGCCCCGGGGAGCCAGCTCACGCTGGAGGTGAAGTACCTGGCCAAGGTGTCCGGGCTGAACGTCTCTCCGCTGCTGATCGACAACTCGCTCTTCGCCCCGCCCTTGCTGGTCTCGCTGGTGGGGGAATCGAGCGCGACGGCCGTCCAGACCGATCGCTTCCTCCAGGGGAACCCCAGCCAGGTGGACGTGCTCTTCGTCGTCGACAACACAGCCTCGATGCTGGAGGAGAGCCCGAGACTGGTGGGCGCAATGCCGGCCTTCGCGAGCGCCGCGCTGGCCACCGGGACCGACGTGCACATCGGCGTGACCACCACCGGCATCGACCCCACCAACCCGGCGTGCCCAGGAGGCGCGGGCGGCGGGGAAGCGGGACGGCTGTTCCCGGCGAACAACAGCGCGCCTCGCCTCTTCACCTCGGCCACGCCCAACCTGGGCCAGGCGCTCCAGCAAGCGGTGCAGGTGGGCGAGTGCGGCTTCGAGCAGCAGGGGCTGGAGGCCATGCGACGCGCGCTCACCCCACCGCTGGTGAACCAGGCGGACGACCCGCTCACCTCGCTCTCCTCGGATGGGAACGCGGGTTTCTACCGAGACACGGCCTCCCTGGCGGTCGTGGTGGTGAGCGATGACGACGACACCTCACCGGACGCGGTGGCGACTTACGTCCGCTTCCTGCAGCAGCTCAAGGGGGCAGGGGCCGCCGGGCGTGCGTCGCTCTACGCCATCGTCCCCTCGGGGCAGAGCTGTCCCAGCGCCTCCGGGCAGGGCCTGCGCTACGCCGAGGCCGCGAGCCGGAGCGGCGGGGCGATCGAGTCGATCTGCGCCTCCGACTTCGGGCCGCTGCTGCAGGACGTGGTGGGCCGCGCCTTCTCGCCGCAGACCCGGTTCCCGCTGAGCGGAACGCCGGACGCGGCGGGGGTGACGGTGACGGTGAACGGCACTCCCGCCGCCGGCTGGGTCTACGACGCGGCATCCAACACGGTGGTCTTCGCCGCCCCGCCGCCGCCGGGCGCCGAGATCAAGGTCAGCTACACCCGAGGCTGTGGCTGAGCTAACGTTGAGCGCATGGACGGAAGGGGGCGGGGTGGGGCCCCTCCAGGCTGGTGCGTCGGTGTGGGTCGGCAGGGCCCGCCCGTTTGACCCCCGAAGAACGCCGCCGGTACCGTAGGCAGCTCGCTTCGCCAACCCGTGCCACGACCTTCGCGATGACGCTCGCCGCCGGGACGCCCATCGGCAAGTACGTCGTCCGGCGCAAGCTCGCCGAGGGCGGAATGGCGGAGATCTACCTCGCCGCGGCGCTCGGCCCCGAGGGGTTCGAGAAGGACGTGGTCATCAAGCGCGTCCGCCCCGGGCTGGCCGGCGATCCGGACTTCGTGCGGATGTTCATCGCCGAGGCGAGGGTGGCCAGCCGGCTCAACCACGCCAACCTGGTCCACATCTTCGACTTCGACAAGCACGAGGACACCTACTACCTGGCGATGGAGTACGTGCGCGGCCACTCGCTCTGGGAGCTGCGCCGCCGGTGCCAGGAACGCGGCGTGGCCATCCCGCCGATCCTCGTCGCCCAGATCGGCATGGAGGTCGCGCGCGGGCTCGCCTACGCCCACCGGCTGAGCGACAACGGACACAGCCTGAACCTCGTCCACCGGGACGTCACCCCGCACAACGTCCTCCTCAGCTTCGACGGCGCGGTGAAGCTCACCGACTTCGGCATTGCCAAGGCCGGTGGTCGCGTCACCACCTCGGGGATGCTGAAGGGGAAGTTCGCCTACATGTCGCCGGAGCAGGCACGGGGCGACGTGGTGGATGCCCGCACCGACGTCTTCGCCCTCGGGGTCACGCTGTGGGAGCTGCTCACCGGTGCCCGGCTGTTCGAGGGCGACGGCGACGTGGCGGTGCTGCGCGCGGTGCAGGAGCGCCTCATCGTCCCGCCCGCCAGGCTCAACCCGGCGGTCGCCGCGCAGCTCGACGCCGCGGTGATGCGTGCGCTGGAGCGGAACCGCACCCGCCGCTGGCCCACCGCGCACGGGCTGGAGCGCGCCCTCGCCGAGGTCCTCCTCACCGGGGCCCGCTCGCTGGAGGACACCGACGTCGGCGCCTTCCTTCGGCGGATGTTCCCCGAGGAAGCCGGGGTGGCCGAGCCGGTGGCTGGCACGACGTCGATCCCCATCTCGCTGTCCGTCTCGGCCCCGCCGGGCGCCCCCACCCCCGAGCGCGCTCCGGGCGAGTCCGTGGCACAGCCGACGGAGCTCGCTACGCCCGCGGCGGTCGAGCCCGTGGAGACCGAGGTCATCCCCGGCGCCGCGCGGACGCCCCGGCCTTGGCCGGCGGTGCTGCTCGCCCTCGGGGCGATCGCCGCGGCGACGATCCTCGGGGTGCGCTCCGGACCGGGGCTGGTGGCCCGCTGGCGCGGGCAGGAGACGCCCGTCCCCGCCGCAGCGGCTCCGGCCGTCCTGCCGGCGGTGACCAGCGCCGAGACCGGGCAGCCGGCGCCCCCTGAAGCGACGACAGCCTCCGCCACGCAGCCGGCGACGGCGGCGCCCGCGCCCCCCACTCCCCGGGCTGCGTCGACCGAGCCGGATGCCGCCGCGCGGAGCGGGGGAGGGGTGCCGGGCTCCGCCGTGGTCCGGGCGCGCCTGGTCATCCGCGCCAAGCCGTGGGCCGAGCTCCGGGTCGACGGAAGGCGCGCGGGGTACGTGCAGGGCTCCAGGACGGTGCGGCTCCCGGCCGGGCGTCACCTGGTCGAGCTCACCGGGCCCGACGGCGTCGCCGGCACCTACACGGTGCAGCTCGTCCAGGGCCGCACGGCCACGCTCGAGCATCCGCCCGGCGATCGCTGAGCGCGTGCTCCGACCAGCGCACACCATCCTGAACGGCCGACCCCCCTTGACGGGAGTAGAAACCACTCAATACCATCTTGTCAGTAGCAGATATTCTCAATCCATCATTCAATGGATTATCTCGACCCGGGAGAGCTGGCGCGCATCGAGAGCGAGTTCGCCCGCGGCCTGTCCGCCGGGGCGATCGTCGAGATCTTCCGCCCCAAGGGCGTTCGCCTCTCCGAGGCCACCTTCCGCAAGTACGTGCAGGCGGGCCTCCTGCCCCGCAGTCGCCGGGTGGGCCGCAAGGGCAAGCACCGCGGCAGCCACGGGCTCTACCCCGTCGAGTCGGTGCGGCGGATCAACGCCATCAAGAAGATGATGGCTGCCGGCCTCACCCTGGAGGAGATCCGCCGCTCCTTCGTCGGGGTGAAGAACCACATCGACCAGGTGGAGCGCAGCCTGGACGAGACGCTGAGCGGGCTCGAGTCCGAGCTCGGCGAGCGGGCCCTGGCCACCGCTCAGAAGCGGAGCCTGCAGGGAGAGCTCACCGGCCTGCGCCGGCGCGCCGAGGATCTGGTGGCCGACCTCTCACGGGTCGGTAGCGCGCTCACCGCGCAGCGGGCCCTCGGCTCCCTCGAGCGGAGCGATCTGTCGTGACACCACTGGCGACCAGTTCGCCGTCGAGCGGTCCGGAGGAGGGAAGCAATGAGTGAGGCCAAGCCCGAGTGGACGGCGGAACCCGGCGGGGAGCCACAGGGCGCTCCCGCGGCGCCTGCGGAGCGCCGCCGCTCCAAGACCATGTCCCGGAAGGAGATGGCTCGCGAGCTGCGCCGGCGCCGCCTCTCCGGCGAGGTGGACCCCGAGGAGCAAGAGCTGCTCCGGAGCGTCGAGGACAACCGGCCTCGCACCCGGGCGGACTGCATCAACGGCCCGCGCCCCTGCCTCTTCGTCTCCTGCAAGCACAACCTCTACCTGGACGTGAACCCGGAAACCGGGTCCATCAAGCTCAACTTTCCGGACAAGGAGATCTGGGAGCTCGAGCACACCTGCGCACTGGACGTGGCGGAGAAGGGCGGCATCACCCTCGAGGAGGTGGGGGAGATCATGAATCTCACCCGCGAGCGCATCCGCCAGGTGGAGACCCGCGGCCTCGCCAAGCTGCGCGAGGCCACCGAGGACTGACCAGCAGCCCATGCCGTTCTTCTGCATGCGGAGCGCTGAAGCGCGGCTGGGCCCCGTGCCGCGGGCCGCCTGCGCCGGGGCCGGGGCAGGGTGGACCCCCCGGTGCCGCCGGGCAGCGCTCGTTCGTTGACACTCGGGAGGGCTGCGGTGTTTCGTCCCGGTGCCCTCCCGCCGCACTCCCCAGGACCCGTGATCGCCCTTCTCAGCGTCTCCGACAAGCGGGGACTCGTTCCCTTCGCCCGTGGTCTGGTCGACCTCGGATTCCAGCTCCTCAGCACCGGCGGAACCCTGCAGGCACTGAAAGAGGCGGGGCTCCCTGCGGGCAAGGTGTCCGAGCACACCGGAAGCCCGGAGATCCTCGGCGGCCGGGTGAAGACGCTCCATCCCCGGATCCACGGCGGGCTGCTCGGGCGCCCGGACCTCGCGTCGGACCGCGCAGAGATGGAGGCCGGGGGCATCGCCCCCATCTCGGTCCTGGCGGTGAACCTCTACCCGTTCCGCGAGACGGTGGCCAAGGGACTCGGGGAGCAGGAGATCCTGGAGAACATCGACATCGGGGGGCCGGCGATGATCCGCGCCGGGGCCAAGAACGCCGCCTCGGTCACGGTGGTCGTCGACCCCGAGGATTACCCGGCGGTGCTGGAGGAGCTGCGCCGGGGTGGCACCTCGCCGGAGACCCGTCGCCGCCTCCAGCGCAAGGCCTACGCCCACACCGCGGCCTACGACGCGAGCATCGCCGGGTGGATGGCGGAGCGAGACGGGGTCCCCTTCCCAGACGAGCTGGCGCTCGGGTTCCGGAAGGTCCAGGAGCTGCGCTACGGCGAGAACCCGCACCAGCGCGGCGCCTGGTACCGCGGCTACCGCGAGCCGCCCGGTCCTTCGGTCTCCTTCGCCGAGGTGCTGCAGGGCAAGGAGCTCTCGTACAACAACCTGCTCGATCTGGACGCCGCGCTGGCCCTGGCGCTGGAGTTCCCGGAGCGACCGGCGGCGGTCATCATCAAGCACAACACCCCCTGCGGCGTGGCACAGGACGAGGTGCTGGAGAAGGCCTACCGGGTCGCGCGCGCAGTGGACGAGGTTTCGGCCTTCGGGGGGATCGTCGCCTGCAACCGCGAGGTGGACGAGCCCACCGCCCGGGCGATGGCCGAGACCTTCCTCGAGGCGGTGATCGCGCCGGGGTACTCGGACGCCGCCCGCGCGGTGCTCGGGGGCAAGAAGAATCTCCGGTTGCTCGACGCCCGGAAGGCCTGGGCCCCGGTGGCCCGCCCCTTCGCCTCGTTCGAGCTGCGGAGCATCTCCGGAGGGCTGCTGGTGCAGGACCGCGACGCGGTCGAGCCTTCCACTGAATGGAAGGTGGTGACCCGGCGTTCGCCCACCGCCGCCGAGCTCGCCGCCCTGCGCTTCGGATGGCGGGTGTGCAAGCACGTGAAGAGCAACGCCATCGTCTTCTCCACCGCCGAGCGGATCCTCGCCGTGGGCGGCGGCCAGACCAGCCGGGTGGAGTCAGTGAAGATCGCTGCCGCCCGTGGGGGCGAGGCGCTCCGCGGGAGCGCGGTGGCGTCCGACGCCTTCTTCCCCTTCCGGGACGGCATGGACGCGCTGGCCCAGGCCGGCGCCCGGGCGGTGGCCCAGCCCGGAGGCAGCGTCCGGGATGCCGAGGTCATCGCCGCTGCCGATGAGCACGACGTGGCAATGGTCTTCACCGGCGTGCGGCACTTCCGGCACTGACGCGCCGCCCCGAATGCGCCTCCGATGTGAACAGTGCGGTACCGAGTACTCGCTGCCGGACGAGTCGGTCGCCCGGGCGACGCGCGCCCGCTGTCCGCGGTGCAAGCACGCGCAGGCCCTGGGGCCTGGGGGCGTGCCGCTCAGCACGCCACCGGGGGGCAAGAGCCACATCGGCCGGGTGGTGCTGACCACCCTCCCCGTCGAGCCCACTCCCCAGCCCCCGCAGGAGGAGGAGCTCTTCGGTGAGCTGGAGTGGGAGACGGACAGCGAGCTCGAGTTCGTGGTGGGCCGGAGCCACGTCCAGTTCGAGGAGTTCCCGCCTGCCGCGCCTCCGAGCGTTCCTCCGGTGAGCCAGCCGGGCGGGAGCGCTCCAGGCCCGCTCCAGGCCCCGAGCTCCGCGCCCATCGACTTCAGCGACATCCACATCGAGGAGGACGGGGCGACGCCCGGCGCCGCGCGGAGCGGGCCAGAAGCGGACGCGTGGCCGGAGACCGAGCGGTCGGATCCATGGAGGACCACGCCGCTTCCCCCCCTGCAGCAGCCCCTCTCGCCTGCGGCGCGGAGCACCCAGGGACAGCACCGCCCGGTGCAGCCGGCCCCCGCCGTCCCGGCCACCACCCCGACCGGCGCACCATCGCCGTCTGACCTCGCTCCCACCACGCCCCGCCCGGCTCCGGGCCCGGCGATGACGCCCACCGCCGGCGGCACCCCGGCGGGTCCAGCCCCGGTGCCGGTCGCGTCTGCCGAGCCGTGTGGCGCCTGCGGCGGGAAGCTGGTCGACGCCGATGACCTGGCCAGCGGAGTCTGCGGCGCGTGCCGGGCCCGCACTGCCGCCGCGCTCGGCCGGGGTCTGCCGGTCTACGGTCCGGTCACCCCGGCCGGATCGAAGCCCCCGGCCATGTCCGAGCCGGTCACGGTGGACCTCACCGGGCGCACCCCCGCGCCCTCGGCGCGCCCGCGCCGTGCCTTCCGGACCATGCCCGAGCCGGAGCGACGAGGTCGGGTCTGGATCCTGCTCGGGGTGCTGGGCATTGCCGCTGCCGTCTCCGCGGTGCTCTGGTACCTGCGCGTGCGGCCGGACCCGGCGGATCTGGAGCGCGTGGCCGAGGTCCTTCCCCGTCCGGGCAAGAGGAAGCCCCCCACCGAGGCCCGGCTTCCCGAGGGGCTGGAGGTGCGGCTGGCATCCTGGAAGGCGCCGGCCGAGCCCCGCCCTGTCCCCGACCTCCTCGGCTCGGCCCAGCTCGACCTGGCGAAGGACACCGAGGTCTCCGAGCTCTCCGCCGAGCACACCCTGGAGTCGGCCCTCCTCCAGGAGCCCCGCAACCCGGAGGCGCTCGGCCTGTGGATGGAGGCCATCGCTCGTGGACGGGGAAGTCACCTCGCCGCGGGCGAGCTCGATGCGCTGGTGCGGCTCGGCGAGAGCGCGCTGGAGCGGCTGGGCCGGCGTCCTCCGCTCCAGGTCGGGCTGGCCAGCCTGTTGCTGGTGCGGGGCGCTGCCCAGGACATCGAGCGTGCCCGGACCCTGGGACAGGCCGCGGTGGACGCCACTCGACCGCCGCCGTCTCCTCCGCCGGGGACGCCGCCACCGCCGAGCCCCACCGCTGGCCCGCCGGCCGTCTGGGGAACCCGCGCCCGGCTGGTGCTGGCGGAGGCCTACGCGCCCTCGTCGGCCGCGCTCGCGCTCTCCCTCCTGCAGGAGGTCCAGCAGCGAGACCCGGGCCAGAGACGGGTGTTCAACGTCCGCGCGGTGACGCACGAGGCTGCGGGGTCGCCGCGCGCGGCCGGGGGGGACCTCCAGTCGCGCCTGGCAGTGGACCCCGACGAGCCGCGTACCGCGCGGGCACTGGCCCGGCTCTGGGGGCAGGTGGGCGAGACGGCGCAGGCGCGGCGCCTCTACGAGCGGCTGCAGGCGAACCCGGCGACCCAGGACGGGCCGGCGGTCATCGAGATGGCCGCGCTGCGGGCCGGCGCCGAGCGGGCCCCCGCCGAGGCGGTGAAGCTCGTCCAGCACGCGTTGCAGCGCGGGCGGCTGGAGGGCTCGGACCTGCTCCGGGCGCAGCTCTGCCTGGCCCGGGTGGCCCGTGCCGCGGGCGACCTTCCGGTGGCGGTGCAGGCGGTCACCGCGGCCCTGGCGATCGCCCCCGACGATGTGCAGGCGCACCTCCAGGCACTGCTGGTCGATCTGGACCGGGGAGAGGCGGACCGCGCCAGCGCGCACCTCGGCCCGGTCGTCGACCACCTCGGCGATGCCGGGCTGGCCGCGCTGCTCGAGGGAAGGGTCCGGGCGGCCCAGCAGCGCTGGCAGCCCGCCGCCGAGGCCTTCGACCGCGCCGCCTCGACGGACGCCCGCCGCACCGACGCTCGGCTCTGGGCCGGTGCCGCGTGGGCCATGACCGGGACGCGCGAGCGGGCGCTCCAGAGCGTGGCCCCGGCGCTCCAGGCGGACCCTTTCCGCGATGGCCCCGGTGTTCCGCCGCTCTGGCCCGGCGACGGGCTCAAGGGCGCCGCCGAGCGACTGGTGCTGCTCAGCAAGGAGGACCGCGACGGACAGCCCTTGCTGGCGGAGGCCGTGCTTCGGGTGCACCAGGGAGACGCGCCGGCCGCCGAGGCCCTCATCGATCGCATCCTGAAGACCGGCACCACCCAGGCGGTGGTGCTGGGGTGGAAGTCCATCCTCGTGGCCGCGCGGGGAGACACCGCCGGGGCGCTCGCCCGCGCCCAGGAAGCGGTCGCGGCGGGGGGGCGCACCAGCGGCTTCGCCCAGTACGCGCTGGGCTCGGCGCTCCTCGCCACGGGCGACCTCGAGGGCGCCCAGCGCGCACTTCGCGAGGCCCAGACCCTGAGCCCAGGGTTGCTCGCGGCCCAGGTGCGGCTCGCCGAGGTGGAGGCTCGCCTGGGGGCAATCGTGTCCGCCCGGGAACGACTCCAGCGTGTCATCGTGCTCGATCCGGAGTACGCCTCGGCCCGGCGGGCCTTGTACCTTCTGCCGCCAGAGGGTTGATCGAACGCCGATGCGGGTTCTGGTCCTGGGAAGTGGTGGGCGGGAGCACGCGCTCGCCTGGAAGCTGGCGCAGAGCCCGAGGCTCTCGGCGCTGATCTGCGCTCCGGGCAATCCGGGCACGGCCTCCATCGCCGAGAACTGGCCGGTGGCCGCCGAGCGTCCCGAGGCCGTGGTGGGGCTCGCCCGGGATGTCCGTGCGGACCTGGTGGTGGTCGGTCCGGAGGCCCCGCTGGTCGCTGGCGTGGCCGACGCGCTCCGGGCCGCGGGGATCTCGGTCTTCGGTCCCGACGCCGCAGCTGCGCGGCTCGAAGGCAGCAAGGCGTTCGCCAAGGAGGTGATGCTCGCCTCGGGAGTCCGCACGGCCGCCGGGCGGGCGTTCGCCTCGGCGCAGGAGGCGGAAGCCTGGGCCCGCCTCCGCGGTTCGGTGGTGGTGAAGGCGGACGGGCTCGCGGCAGGCAAGGGCGTCATCGTCGCCCGCGGCGTGGACGAGGCGGTGGAGGCGGTGCGCGCGCTCGCCGCGCTGGGCGAGGCGGGGCGCACCCTGGTGCTCGAGGAGGTGCTGGACGGCGAGGAGGTGAGTGTCATCGCGCTGTGCGACGGCGCCCGGTACGTGCTGCTCCCGCCGGCCCAGGACCACAAGCGGCTCCTCGACGGGGACCAGGGCCCCAACACCGGGGGCATGGGCGCCTACTGTCCGGCGCCGGTGCTCGACGCGGTGGCGCTCGCCCGGGTGGGCGAGGAGGTCATCGCCCCGGTGCTCCGGACCATGACCGCACGCGGGACGCCGTTCCGGGGCGCGCTGTACGCCGGCCTGATGGTGGGGGAGGGCGGCCCGGCGGTGCTCGAGTTCAACGCCCGCTTCGGGGACCCGGAGGCACAGGTGGTGGCGATGTCGCTGGGGGAGGACCTGCTGCCCTGGCTCGACGCCTGCGCCCGCGGCACGCTCGTGCCCCGGCCGCTGGCGGTGCTGCCCGGCGCCTCGGTGGGCGTGGTGCTGGCCAGCCCGGGCTATCCGGCGGCCCCGGTGACCGGTGCCCGCATCTCGGGGGTGGACCGCATCGGCGGCAGCTGCCAGGTCTTCCACGCCGGCACCGCGCTGCGTGACGGGGCGCTGGTGACCGCCGGCGGCCGGGTGCTCACCGTGTGCGCCCGCGGGCCGACGCTGGCCGAGGCGCGGGCCAACGCCTACGGGGCGGTGAGCCGCATCTCCTTCGAGGGAATGCAGTTCCGGCGGGACATCGGCAGCAAGGGGCTCGGTTCGCGCGCGTGAGGTGGCCCGAGCTCCCCCTGCTCGTCCGGTATCTGCTCCGCGAGCTGCTGGTCCCGCTCTCGCTGTGGGTGGTGTTCCTCTTCCTGCTGCTCTTCGTGATGCAGTTCCTCCGGGGCACCGAGGTGCTGCTCGGCTCGGCGATGACGCCCTGGGACTTCGTCAGGCTGGTGGTGCACCTGAGCCCGCACCTGCTCGTCATGTCGCTGCCGGTGGGCTTCCTGCTGGCCATCTTGCTCGGGCTCGGCCGCCTCGGGGAGGACCGCGAGCTGCTGGCCCTGCTCTCGCTGGGGGCCACGCCCTGGCAGCTGGCGCGGGTGCCGCTCGCGGTGGGTGGGGCGCTGGGGGTGCTGGTCCTGCTGCTCGCCTCGACCGCCGAGCCGTGGGGGCTGAAGCAGGTGAAGGTGCAGGTGAGCGAGGTCATCAAGCGAAACGTGCTCGGCGACGTCCGCCCGGGTGTCTTCTACGAGGACCTGACCAATCTCACCCTCTACGCCCAGGAGGTGGACCGGGAGCGCGGGGTCTGGACCCACGTGCTGGTCCACGACGACCGGGACCCGCGGGCACCACTGCTGGTGCTGGCGCACGAGGGGACGGTGAACCCCTCCGGCCGGGGTGCCTCGCTGTCGGTGGGCCTCCGGGCGGGCGAGGTGCACCGGGCCGAGCAGACCGGGACCGACTACGCCATCCTCACCTTTCGCGACGGCAACCTCTCGGTGGGCGTCGAGGACTCCATCCTCCGGAAGAACCACTTCCGCTCGCCGAAGGAGGAGCTCACCCCGCGAGAGCTGCTCGCCGCGGCCGACGAGGCGCGCGGCGGGGGGAGGAGCGCGGCCCCGTTCCTGACCGCGTTCCACGTCCGGCTGGCCCAGGGGCTGACCCCGCTGGCCTTCGCCCTGTTCGGGGTGCCGCTGGCCATGTCCTCGCGCGCAGCCAGGACGCGAGGCTATCTCCTCGCCCTGGGGGTCTACGTCGCCTACTACATCGTGGAGCGCAGCTTCGAGAACCTCGGCACCGCGGGACGGCTCGTGCCGTGGCTCTCCGGAATGGCACCCAATCTGGTGTTCGGCGCCTTCGGCACCTGGCTCTTCGTCCGGCTCACCCGCAAGGGGCTGGTGGCCTGATGCGCGGGCTCCTGGCGCGACATCTGCTGGTCCGCTACCTGGTCATCGTCGGCGCGGTGCTGGCGGGCCTGCTGGTGGTCTTCCTGGTGGCGGACTTCGTCGACCGCGCCCGCTCGTACACGGGGCCCAACTGGGTGCGGGACGTGGCCGAGCTCTACGGGTGGAAGTCGGTGGTGGCGGCGCACCAGCTCGCCCCGGCTGCCCTGCTGCTGGCCAGCGCCGCGCTGGTCTCGCTGCTCCGGCGCCGCGGGGAGCTCACCGCCATCCTCGCCCTGGGGTTCGGGCGGAGGGTGCTCTTCCTGCCGGTGGCGGCGGTGGCGCTCGTCGCGGCGCTGGTGCTCGGGTTGCTCGACGAGTTCGTGGTGGGGCATGCCAGCCGGCGGGTGGACGAGATCACCGCGCTCCGCTTCCATCGCTGGGGCGACTGGCGGTCGTTCTACGAGCGCAAGCAGTGGTTCCGGCACGACGACCGCATCCTCCACCTCGAGGGCGGGGACGTGGAGTCGGGCTTCCGGGGCGTCACCGTGCTCCGCCTCACCCCGGACTTCGACCTCGCCGAGCGGGTGGACGCGCAGCGGATGGAGCACGCCGGCGGCACCCGGTGGCGGCTGGTGGGGGTGACGCGGCGGGTGTTCGACCGGCGGGGTGGCCTGAAGCTGACCACGCTCCCGGAGGAGACGCTGGACCTGGGCATCACCCGGGCGCTGCTGGGCATCCGGCCGGGGCGGCCCGAGCAGATGCGGGTCCCCGTCCTCCGGCAGCAGATCCGCGCGCGGCGGGAGGTGGGCCTCTCCGACCGGCTGTATCTCCTGGCGCTGGGCAATCGCTTCACCTACCCGCTGGCCGGCGTTCCAGCGGCGCTGCTGGCCCTGGTGCTCGCGATGCGCCCCGGCCGCGGCGGCTCGCTGACCGGAGCGCTGGTGGAGGGGCTGGCGGTCACCATGGGCCTGTGGGGCCTCACGGTCATCGCCCGGGCGCTGGTGAACGCCGGACGCATCGCCCCGCTGTTCGCCGCCGCGGTTCCGCTGCTCGCGCTCAGCCTGGCCCTGGTGGCGCTGCTCTGGGTCCCCCCCGGAGCAGGTCGGCGGGTCCTCCGGCGGGGAGGGTGGTCCGGGGCGCGGGCGTGAGCCCGGCGCGGGTCGCCACGGTGCTGGTGGCCGGCTGGGCCGCCGCGTTCTGGCTGGCGGAGGGGCTGCTCCAGGCGGTGGCGGACGTCGCGCTGGTCGCCTCGGCGGTGCTCGTCCTCCGCGGCGCATCCCTTCCGGGCGAGGCCAGGCTTCCGGCCGGTGCGGCGCTCGGGCTCGCCGGGTGGCAGGCACTCTCGCCGCTCGTGGCGCGTGCGTTCGGCGCCCCGGCGTTCCCCCCGGCCGCGCTGTGGCTGCACTGCCTCGACACCGCCGCCCTCGCCGCCGCGGCGCTCCTCTCGGCGCAGGTCGTCCGCTGGACCTGGCCCGAGGCGCTCTTCCTCGCCGGGGGTTTGCTCTCGCTCGGGCTCTCGGCGGTGCAGCACCTCGTCCGCTGGTCCGTCCCCGTCCCGCGGTTCCTGCGGCTTCCCGTCGACCGGGTGCACGAGACGTTCGGCGGCGAGGACCGTTACGCGGCGGGCGGGTTCTTCTTCCACCGTCTCCGGCTGGCCCACGCCTCCATTGCCGCGCTCGGCCCGGCAGTGGCCACCGCGCTCCGTCCCGCTGCGGCCCGGACCCGGGCGCTGGCCGCTGCGCTGGCGTTCGCCTGCGTGGGGTGCATCGTCTTCGCCTACGCCCGGGCGGCGCTCCTCACCGCGGTCCTGCTCGTGCTCCTGGCCGGAGTGGTGGTCACCCGGAGCGCACGCGTCCGGACCGCGGTGGGCGCGCTGGTGCTCGCGGTGGCGGTGGCGGCGCTGGCGAGCCCGGGTTGGCACGTCCGGCTGGGCCAGGGGGCCGAGAACTTCGTCGGAGGGGAGCGGGCGCTGGCGCGGGCCGCGGGGTGGGACCTGGTCCACCAGCACCCGTGGCTGGGGGTGGGCTACGGCAACTACCGGACGGCGGCGCTCGCCCGGCGGGAGGTCACCGGCATCACCGACATGCTCTCGCGGGACGCGCACTCCATCGCCCTCACCGTCTGGGCGGAGACGGGGCTCCCCGGCCTCATGCTGTGGGTGCTGCTCCACGCCGCGCTCCTTCGCGTGCTGCTCCTCCGGGCACGCGGCGGGAACACGGTGGCCCTGGGAGCGGCGCTCTCCTGGGTGGGGTACCAGACCCTGGGCATCGCCCACTACCTGCCGTTCCACCCCAGTGCGGCCCTCGGGTTCGCGCTCGTCTGGGGCGTGGGCCTGGTGCGCCCCGGCTCACAGGGCCGATCGGTAGAGCGCGAGGGTATGGCGGGCGCAGCGGTCCCAGGTGAAGGCCCGGGCGCGCTCGCGGCCGGCGGAGGCCCAGCGGGCGCGTAGCAGCGGGTCACCGACGAGGGCGTTGCTCGCGGCGATCCACGCCTCGGGGACGTCGGGATCCAGCAGCTCGGCGGCACCGCCGGTCACCTCGGGAAGGGCGCCGGCGCTGGCGGCGAGGACCGGCGTGCCAGTGGCCATCGCCTCGAGCGCGGGCAGTCCGAAGCCCTCGTGGCGCGAGGGGAGCAGCAGGGCCTCGGCCCCGCCGTAGAGCGCCGGCAGGTGCGCCTCGTCCACCCCGGTGAGCACCCGGGTGGGCCGGGGGAAGACGCGCGCAGCAGCGTCGCCGGCCAGCAGCACCAGCGGGACGGGGAGCCGGGTGGCGATGCGCACCAGGAGGGCGAGGTTCTTGTGCGGCTTGGGGTTGCCCACCGCCAGGAGGTAGCGCGGCGGCAAGCCCAGCCGTGCCCGGATCTGGAGCCGCTCCTCGGCGGAGGGGGGCCGGAAGCGCGCGTCCACCCCGGGAGGGACGACGGTCCAGCGCGACTCGGGGACCGCCAGCCGTCTGGCGAGCTCGCCGCGCGCGAACTCGGACACGGTGAGCAGCCCCCGGGCGCGGCGCACCGTCGGGCGCACCACCACCCGGTAGTACAGGGCGGTGAGTCGCCCGAACTCCTCGCTCCTGACGAGGTGGGCGGCGTCGTGCAGGGTCGCCACCAGCGGCCCGTGCCAGAGGAGCGGCACCGAGAACGAGGTCGCATGGAAGAGGTCCGGCCGGAGCCGGCGCAGGACGGCGGCGAGCGCGGGCTGCTCGAGCGGGGAGAGGAACCCGGCGGGGGAGGCGTGCACCGGAAAGCCCGGGGCGAGCGGTCCGAGGTCCGGCAGGCCGCCTGGCGGACCGAGGCCCTCGAATGCCAGAATCTGGCGCGAGCGCGGGGAGCACCCGGGCCAGCTCCAGCGCGTACCGGGCGATGCCGTGCAGCCGGCCGGACACCATCCGAAGATCGATGAGCACCCGGGAGGCCATCTAGAGCCGCCGGGGCATGCTACACCCCATCGGCCCGAACGCCCTTCCTGATGCGCGTCGCTCTCGTCCATGACTGGCTCACCGGGCGCCGCGGCGGAGAGCTGGTGCTCGCCCAGCTGGTGCGGCTCTTCCCCGACTCGGAGATCTTCACCCTGCTGCACGTGCCGGGGAGCGTCGGGCCGGACGTGGAGTCGCGGCCGATCCACACCTCGCCGCTGCAGCGGCTGCCCGGAATCGCGCACCGCTACCGGGCCGCGCTGCCCCTGATGCCGGCGGCGCTGCGCTTCCTCGACACCCGCGGGTTCGACCTGGTCGTCTCCTCCAGCCACTGCGTGGCCAAGGGGGCGCGGGTGGCGCCGGGGACGCCGCACCTGGCCTACGTCCACTCGCCCATGCGTTACATGTGGGACCAGTTCGACGTCTACTTCGGTCCCGGCCGGGCGAGCCTCCCGGTCAGGCTCGCGGCGGCGGTGAGCCGTCCGGCGCTGCAGGCCTGGGACCGGCGCACCGCGGCCGACCCGGATGTGCTGGTGGCCAACAGCCACCACGTCGCCCGGCGCATCGCGCGGTTCTGGGGCCGCGAGGCGGAGGTCATCCACCCGCCGGTGGACCTCGCCCGCTTCGGGACTCGGTCCCCCGCAGCGGGCCGGGGCGGGTACTTCCTCTGGCTCGGGGCGCTCGCGCCCTACAAGCGGGTGGACCTCGCGGTGGAGGCCTTCCGCCGGACGGGGCAGGCGCTGTGGATCGCCGGCGACGGGCAGGACGCGCGGCTGCTCCGCTCGGGGCTCCCCCCCAACGTCCGCTGGCTCGGGAAGGTGCCCGACGCCGAGGTGCCGGAGCTGTACCGAGGAGCGCGGGCGCTGGTCTTCCCGGGCGAGGAGGACTTCGGCATCGCCCCGCTCGAGGCGCTCGCCTCCGGCCGCCCGGTCATCGCCCTCGGCCGGGGCGGGGCCCTGGAGACCCTCACCCCCGAGACGGGACTGTTCTTCGACGGCCCGACGCCGGAGGCCCTGGTCGACGCGCTGGGGCGGTTCGAGGCGTTCGAGCGCGGCTTCGAGCCCGCGGCCGCCCGTGAGCGCGCCGGGCTCTTCTCCGAGGAGCGCTTCCGGGCGGCCATCCGTTCGAGGGTGGACGCGCTGTTCGCGGGTCGTCCCGACCTGCCCACGCGAGTTCCGTGGTAGGGCAGGGACGTGTTCAACCGGCTGCAGCGGTTCTGGACATCGATCAAGGTCGCCATCGACGTCGCGATGCTCACCCTCGCGTTCGCCCTGGCATACGCGACGCGCTTCGACGCCTTCACCGCGACGAGGCCGCCGCTGCGCGAGACGCTGGTGACCCTGGCGCTGGTCCTGGTGCTGTTCCCGGTGGCCTACCGCCAGTCCCGCCTCTACGCCACCAACCGGGTGCGGACGCACCTGGAGGAGGTCTTCGAGCTCTTCAAGGCCACCATCACCGGGAGCCTGGTCCTGGTCGCCCTCACCTACTTCGGTCGCGAGCGGTACTCGCGGCTCACCCTGTTCTTCTTCGCCGGCTACTCTTTCGTCCTGGTGGCGGCGACGCGGGTCGCCTTCCGGATGTGGCTCGAGTCGCTGCGCCGGAAGGGCCTGAACCTCAAGTCCATCCTTCTGGTGGGGGCGGGGGAGCTGGGGGAGCGGGTGGTGGAGACCATCGAGCACCACCGAGAGCTCGGCTTCCGGGTGACGGGGGTGCTCTCCCGGGACCTCCTGCTCCCCGGGACCACGGTGCGGGGCGCGCCGGTGATCGGCACCACGGACGAGCTGGAGCGGGTGCTCGGCCAGCAGAGCGTGGATCAGGTCATCCTCGCCCTGCCGTCGGAGGACATGTCGCTGATGAAGTCGCTGATGGAACGGCTGGCGCTGCACACGGTGGACGTGAAGATCGTCCCCGACCTCTTCCAGTACGTGACGCTCTATGGCGGGCTGGAGGAGTTCGGCGGGCTGCCCATCGTCAGCCTGCAGGGCGGGCCGCTCGAGGGCTGGAACCTGGTGGCCAAGCGCGCCTTCGACGTCCTGTTCTCGGCGGTGGCGCTGCTGCTGGTCTCACCGGTGATGCTCGGGGTCGTCCTGGCGGTGAAGCTGACCAGCCGCGGGCCGATGCTCTACCGGCAAGAGCGGATGGGCATGGACGGAGCGGTGTTCTCCATCCTCAAGTTCCGCACCATGCGGACGGACTCCGAGCCGGCGGGGCCGCGGATGGCCACCGCCGGGGACGACCGGCGCACCCCGGTGGGGGCCTTTCTCCGCCGGACCTCGCTCGACGAGCTGCCGCAGCTGTTCAACGTGCTGCGCGGGGACATGAGCCTGGTCGGTCCACGCCCCGAGCGGCCGGTCTTCATCGAGGAGTTCAAGCGGCAGATCCCCAAGTACCACCTGCGCCACAAGGTGAAGGCCGGCATCACCGGCTGGGCGCAGATCAACGGGCTCCGGGGGCAGACGTCGATCCAGAAGCGGATCGAGTACGACCTCTACTACATCGAGAACTGGTCGCTGCTGCTGGACCTGAAGATTCTGGTCCGCACGGCGCTGGGCGGGTTCCTGTCGCGCAACGCGTACTGAGCGGCGAGAGGGGCGCTACCGGGGGACGGGCGAGCGTCCCTCGGTCGAGGGCCGAGCGCGGTCCGCTTGAGGTACGCTCGGCCGCCTTCGGGTCAGGGGGCCCAGGGCGTGAGGTCGTTCGGCGACACAGCCAAGTCGGGCCCCGGAGCAGGGGCGGTGAAGGTCGGGGCGCTCGCCCACACCTCCGAGCTGCTGGTCCTCGGGGTGGTCTACGTCATCTCGGCGCGGCTGGGGCTGTCGCTGGGCCCGGTGAGCGGGTTCGCCGCGCTGGTCTGGCCACCGACCGGGATCGCCCTGGCCGCCTTGCTCCTCCGGGGCGTCCGCGTCTGGCCGGCGGTGACGCTCGGAGCCGTCGTGGCCAACGTCTTGACCGGAGCCAGCTTCTGGGTGGCATTGGGGATCGGGATCGGGAACACGCTGGAGGCGGTTCTGGCGGTATCCCTCCTCAAGCGCTTCACGGGCTTTCGTCTTGGCCTGGACCGCCTGGGCGACGTCGTCGCGCTGGTCACCCTCGCTGCCGGCCTGAGCACCATCGTCAGCGCGTCGCTCGGGGTGCTGGCGCTCCGGGCGGGGGGCATCGTCCAGCCCGGCCATGTCGGCGACACCTGGCGAGCGTGGTGGGTGGGAGACGCTCTGGGCGATCTGGTCGTGGCTCCGGTCCTGCTGACCTGGAGCGCCCTGGGTGGGATGACCCTCTCACCTCGACGGCTCCTCGAGGCGGTGGCGCTGGCGGTGGCTTCGGTGGGGCTGAGCTGCTTCCTGTTCCTGGTCGGTCCACCTCTGGATCCGGCTCCTTTCCGACAGGTCTACATGCTGTTCCCGGTCCTGATCTGGGCGGCGATCCGCTTTGGACCGAGGGGCGGAACGGCGACCATTCTGATCATCTCCGTCTTCGCGATCTGGGGGACGCTCGTCGGCCACGGTCCATTCGTCGGCCAGACGCTGGGCTCGAGCCTCCTGAAGCTCCAGCTCTTCATGGCAGTGGCAGCCCTCACCACCCTCGTGCTGGCGGCAACCAGCGCGGAGCGTCTGGAAGCCCTGAAGGCGGAGAAGGAGATCCTGGCCATCGTTTCCCATGACATGAAGAACCCGCTGGGAGCCCTGCGAATCACCGCCCGGAATCTCCTGAAGCGGCCCTCCTCCGAGCTCGGTCCCGCTGCGCGCAAGCAAGGCGAGTTCATCGCCAGGTGTGCCCAGCGGATGGAATCGCTGATCACCAATCTCCTGGATGCGGCGACGATTCGCACCGGCCACCTGTCGCTGGTCCGCGAGCCACAGGATCTGAGCGCGCTGATCAACGACGCCGCAGAGACTCTCCGGCCACTGCTGGAGGAGAAGTCACAGACCCTCAGGCTCGAGGTGCCGCCGGTCATCCAGGTGAATGCAGACCGGGAGCGCCTGCTTCAGGTCCTTTCCAATCTCCTGGGCAACGCCAGCAAGTTCGCTCCGCCCGAGGGGCACATCACCGCCAGGGCGACGGTGATCGACGGGTGGGCGCATTGCTTCATCTCGGATGATGGCCCCGGCATCGAGCCGGAGGAGCTCGATCAGGTCTTCGAGCCGTACTGGAGTGGAGCCACGGGGAAGGGCACGGGGCTGGGCCTCTCGATCGTCAAGGGCATCGTCGAGGCGCATGGCGGAAGGACGTCGATCGAGAGCAAGCCCGGGTCGGGCACGACCATCGCCTTCGTCCTCCCCCTTACCTCGGGGGCGCCCTCCTCTCCCGCAGTGCTGATGCCGAGAGTCCTGTCGCGGCGCCCGAAGGAGGGATGAGACCCTCAGGGGCTCGGCGGTGAGGCCCGGCGCTCGTCGCGGCTCGTGCGCAGCGCCGCGGGGGTGGACCGCAGCTCGGCCAGCGTCTGCCCCAGCCGGGCCATGCCGAGCTCGATGTTGGCGACGCTCTGGTTGGAGAAGTTGAGTCGCAGGAAGCCGTGCTCGGGCGGGCCGACGAAGAAGCCGCTTCCGGGGACCACGGCCACCGCGTGCTCGATCGCCGCGAGGAACACCTCGTCGTCGCGCAGGCCTGATGGCAGCTCGAGCCAGAGAAAGAGGCCGCCGTCCGGTCTCGACCACCGCGTGCCGGCCGGCATGCTGCGCTCCAGGGCGCGGAGCATCGCGTCGCAGCGCCGGCGGTACTCGGCGCGGATGGCCTCGAGATGTGCCTGGTAGTCGAAGGTCTCCAGCAGCTCGACCACCGCGTGCTGGGTCAGGGTGGCGGTGTGCAGATCGCAGGCCTGCTTGGCAATGGTCAGGGTGCGAATGAGCGCCTTGGGTCCGTGGATCCAGCCGAGCCGCAGCCCGGGGGCGAGGGTCTTGGAGAAGGTGCCGAGGTAGAAGGTGAGCCCGTCGGCGAGCGCGGCGATGGGCGTGGAGGACGTTCCGCGGAACCGCAGGGCGCCATAGGGGTCGTCCTCGAGTACCGGGACGCCGTGGCGGGTGGCCACCCGGGTGAGCTCGCGCCGGCGGCTCTCGGCGAGCGTGGTGCCCCTGGGGTTCTGGAACTCGGGCACCAGGTAAATGAGCGCGGGCCGGTGCGCGCGCACGGCCTCCTCCAGCAGCTCGGTGCGAAGGCCGTCGTCGTCCCCCGGGAGCGCCACGACCTTGGCCTCGCAGGCGGCGAACGCCTGAAGGGCGGCGAGGTAGGTAGGGTTCTCGACCAGCACCGTGGCGCCGGGGTCGAGGAGCACGCGGGACACGAGGTCGATGCCCTGCTGGCTGCCGCTCACCACCATCACGCTCTCGGCCGTCGCCGGGATGCCCTGGCCGCGGAGCCGCGCCGCCAGCCACTCCCGCAGCGGGAGGAATCCCTCGGTGATGCCGTACTGCAGCGCAGCGCCGGGGTTCTTCCGCAGCGCCGCCTGGTAGGCCTGGCTCAGCGCCTCGGCGGGAAAGAGCTCCGGCGCCGGCAGGCCTCCAGCGAAGGACAGCACGTCGGGCCGCTCGGCCACCTTGAGGATCTCCCGGACCGCCGAGGGCACCACACCCCGCATTCGCCTCGCAGTCTCGATGCTCATGGCGCCGACTCCTTCCTCGGCGCGACGTGGGTCTCTTCCTTCACCGAGCAGAGGACGATGGTGGTGTAGGTCCGGGTGACTCCGGGCAACGTGCGCAGCTCCTCCGTCAGCAGACGGTCGAGCGTTCCGGTGTTCTCGGTGCGCACCTTGAGGAGGTAGCTGTCCTGGCCAGCCACCCGATGGCACTCGAGGACCTCTTCCAGCCCCATCACCTTCTTGGCGAAGCCGTCGAAGTACCTGGGGTGCTCGATGCCCACCCCGATGAAGGCGGTGATGTCCTTGCCGAGCTTCCGGGGGTCCACCTTGGCCGTGTAGCCGGTGATGATCCGCTGCTCCTCGAGCTTGCGGATGCGGTCAGCCACCGAGGGCTGCGAGAGCCCCACCTTCTTGGCGATCTGCGCCTGGGTGAGCCGCGCATCCGCCTGGAGCAGGTCCACGATGCCGGCGTCCACGTCGTCCATGGAAACCGCATATTGCGCCGGCAGCTCGGATATTCAATAGGAGAAATAGGAGTCAGCCTATACATTATCGGTAAGTGAGCTACTGGACGGCGGCGGCCGTCACGGTCGGCGACTGCCTCCGGGGCGCCCGGAGAGCCAGGATCGACGTGCCCGCGACGTGCAGCGCAGCGCCGAGGAGCACCACGTCCTTGAGGATGAACCCTGCGCCGTCGTTGTCGGGGGCGAGGAGCCCGGGCGTGCTGGCGAGGAAGGACAAGGTGGTCAGGAAGGTCCCGGTGGCGACGAGTCCCCCGATGGCCCCCAGCCGTGGCCACCAGGGCGCCAGCAGCAGCCCGAGCGCCGCGGCCAGCTCCACCACGCCGATGAGCGCCGAGGCGGCCCGGATGCTGAACAACGCGTACAGCCAGCCCACCAGCGGCGAGTGACTCACCAGTGGCTGGATGGCGTCGGCCTCGAACTGGAAGAACTTGAAGGTGCCGAAGAGGGCGAGGAGGAAGGCCAGGCCGATGCGGAGCATGGCGTCTCCGAGGGTCTGGATCCGTTGTCCGCGTCGCGGGTCGAGCAGGTGGGGGGTCATCCGAGCGGCCTCCTGCCGGTGAGTACGCCCACCCCCGCGGAGGGGTTACTCCGGCAGGTGCCGTCACCCTGAATGACAAGCAAACGGGCTCTCGAAGGGGCCGCGTCACCTCCACCCACTCCCGGTCATCACTTCGGGCGGCTTCATCCCACGGGGCCGAACTGGAGCGGACATGCGTGCCGGGTGGACGAGGGTGGTGGTTCTCGGAGGATTCCTGATCGCGGCCTTCTGGTGGATGGGATGCAGCGGTCGAGCAAGCGTGGACCCTGCCACCCTGGCCTCTGCCCGGAGCGAGGAGCAAGAGCACGACGCGTCGGGAGCGAACGACAAGGATGGGAACGGCCGGCTCGATGGCCTGTTCCGGGATGCGATCGGGACCCTCCGGGAAGGGCGGCGCACGTTCCGCTTCGACACCTTCGGCGACGAGGACTTCTGGGGCGGGCAGCTCCGGATTCACGAAGCGATCGAGGGTGCCCGCCTGGGCGGGGTCGGCGCGGGCGTGGGCCCGAAGGCAGCGCTCGCGGTCGGCCTGAAGGTGGACGTCGACGCGCTGCCACGCGCAACCATTCGCGCGTTGAAGGCGGGAACGGTGGACCTCGACGATCCCGCGGTGACCGTGGCGCTCCTCACCAGCAACGCCGTCCTGGGCGTCACCGGATTTCCGGATGGAAAGGGCGGGCTCCGGTCCATCGGCATCCAGTGCGCGCTGTGTCATTCGACGGTCGACGACTCGCTCGCCCCTGGCATCGGCCACCGGCTGGACGGCTGGCCCAACCAGGATCTGAACGTCGGCGCCATCGTCAACCTCTCGCCGGATCTCAGCTCCGTGGCCGCGCTCCTCGGCGTGCCCGAGGACACCGTGCGCCAGGTGCTCCTGGGTTGGGGACCAGGCAAGTTCGACGCCGAGGTCTTCCTGGATGGGAAGGGATTCCGTCCCGACGGACGATCCGCAGCCACCCTCATTCCCCCGGCGTTCGGTCTCGCCGGAGTGAACCTCCACACCTGGACCGGGTGGGGTTCGGTGACGCACTGGAACGCGTTCGTCGCCAATCTCGAGATGCACGGGAAGGGGACCTTCTTCGACCCCCGGATCGACGACCCGACCCGGTTCCCCGTCGGGGCGAAGAACGGTTTCGGGCACGTCCGGAACGATCCGGATCTCATCACCCCCAAGCTCGGTGCCTTGCACCTCTACCAGCTGGCCATCGAGGCTCCCCCTCCTCCTGCATCCAGCTTCGATGCATCCGCGGCGGTGCGCGGGAAGACGCTGTTCACCGGACGTGCACGGTGCTCGGAGTGCCACGTTCCGCCGCTGTTCACCGAGCCGGGGTGGAACCTCCACACCCCGGAGGAGATGGGCATCGACGACTTCCAGGCGAACCGCGCACCCGACGCGCGCTACCGGACGACGCCGCTCAAGGGGCTGTGGACCCACATGCGGCGCGGGTTCTACCACGACGGTCGGTTCGCGACGCTCCGTGACGTGCTGGCGCACTACGACGCGCGTTTCTCGCTCGGGCTGTCTTCCGCCGAGAGGAGCGACCTCGCCGAGTACCTCAAGTCGCTCTGACGGCGCGCCAGGTCGACCCGCATCCGATCACCATCGCCCGCGCCCTGCTCCGGCCCCAGCGCTAGGTCGGGATCGCTCTCAGCGCGAGGGTGTCGAAGTGCGCGTCCGGGTCCTCCATCCATTCGCGCAGCACCTTGGCGATCCGGGCGGCATGGACCCCGTCGATGACGCGGTGATCGATGGTCGCGTTCACGCTCATCGCCATCCGGACGGCAGGCACACCGTTCTCCACCAGCACGTGCTCCCTGGCCTCGCCGAGGGCGAAGAGCATGGGCACGCGCGAGAACGGGACCAGCGGCGCATAGGCCGTGTCGAGGCCCAGGCTCCCGACATTGGTGATCATCAGGCTCCCGAAGGGATCCGAGGCGATCCCCAGAGCGCGTAGATCCAGGTTCAAGGTGAAGCTGAGGAACGAGAGCACCTTGAGAAACGCGTTCAGGAGGAGGAACGGGATCCGCTGGAACGTTCCGCGCGTCTTCTCCAGCGCAGGATCTTTCCGTTCGCGGACCAGCCTCACCTTGGTCTCGAACTCGTCGACGATCTCCAGCAGCGACTTCTGCTCGACGTCGTACAGCGTCGCGCCGGAGAGATCCGCCTTGCCCTCGCCTTCATCCGTCATCAGCACCTGGAAGAACACGCCGATGCGTTGCCGCAGGTAGATGCGGTTCCAGCGGAGGATGGCGTTCGCCTCGGGGCAGGCCTGGAGCGCCATCGCCGAGGCCTTGGCCATCAGATGGCTGACGGTGAGCCGACGACCGGTGCACGCCCGAAACCGGGCGATGTAATCGAGCGCCCGGTCCATGCGGAGGAGGAGCGTGCCGTAGATGGAGGGGTCGTACGCCGTCTCCCACGTGCCGAGCGCGATCTTCCGGAAGGACGAGAGTTCCTTCAGCCTGACCAGGGAAAGGTTCGGCATGAGCTCGACCGTACACCCGGTCCGCACGCAGGCCGCCGCCTCGCGGGGCTGCCGGCGGGTGTACGCCCTCGGTCCAACTGGCGCCGCTCCCGCGGCGGTGCCCACGCGGGAACGGCCGTTCTCTCCGGTGTGATCAGCGCGCCGTGAAGCCTCCGTCCACCGTCAGGACCTGCCCCACGACGAAGCGCGCCTCGGGTGAGGCCAGGTAGAGCACGGCCTCGGCGACGTCCTCCACCGCCCCGGGGGTGCCCGCCGGCACCGTCGCCTTGGTGACCTCCCGGAGGGCCTCCAGCGAGCCGAATGCCCGCGCCGCCATGTCGGTCTCGATGGGCCCGGGAGCCACCGCATTCACCCGGATTCCCTGGGGGATGAACTCCATCGCCGCCGCGCGGGTGAGCGCGCTCACCGCGCCCTTGCTCCCCGAATAGATGCTGAAGTTCGGAAAGCCGGCCTCGGCGGCCACCGAGCTGTTGTTGACGATGTTTCCCTTGGTCTTCGCCAGGTGGGGGAGGGCGTGCTTCATCGCCAGCCAGGCGCCGCGGACGTTGACCCCGAAGGTCTCGTCGAAGTCGGCGGCACTCAGCCCGGCGATGGGGCCGTTCTTGCCCTCGATGCCCGCGTTGTTGAACAGCACGTCCAGCCGTCCGTACTCCTTGACCGTTCCGTCGATGGCCGCCTGGACGTCGGCCTCCTTCGCCACGTCGGCGCGGATGAACTTCGCCGTCCCGCCGGCCTTCTGGATGCCCTGCACCACCGCCACGCCCTGGTCCTCTCGCCGGGCCGAGACCACCACCGTGGCCCCCTCGCGGGCGAATGCCTCCGCCGCCGCCCGGCCGATGCCAGCGTTTCCGCCCAGCACCAGCACCACCTTGGAATTGAAGCGCTTCATGACCTGTGCTCCCTCGTCACCCCCCGGAGCGAAAGGCCCCGGGACCGGATGCGGCGTCTTGGATGCGGATATTGGAACGAGCGTTCCGAAACATCTGTGTGACGAGAGCTGCCGCCCGGATATCCGGGAGTTACAATCCGGGCGTCATGGCCAGGCCGCGTGAATTCGACCTCGACGAGGTGCTCGACCGGGCGACGGAGCTCTTCTGGACCCGGGGCTACGAGGCGACCAGCGTTCAGGATCTCGTCGACGCGCTCGGCGTCAACCGCGCCAGCCTCTACGCCACCTTCGGAGACAAGGCCCAGCTCTTCGAGGCGGTGCTCCACCGCTACGGCGAGCGGGTCAACGGCGCGCTGACGGAGGTGCTCGCCGCTCCGGCGACCGGAGCGGAGGGGGTCCGGGCCTGGTTCAAGGTGCTGATCGAGAAGGCGACCCAGCCGGGCGGCCCGCGAGGCTGCCTGATGCTGAACACGCTGACCGGCTGCACCACGGTGCCCGAGCCGCTGATGGAACGGGTGGTTGCCGGCGTGCGGGCGTCGACCGAGCGCCTCCACGAGGCGCTGGTGCGCGATCCCGAGCTGGCGGCCCGGGAGAATGTGCGGACCCTGGCGCGCTTCTTCGCCGCCGAGGGGCACGGGCTGGCGGTGCTGGCCCGCGCCGGCGTGCGCCGCGCCGAGCTGGAAGCGGCGGCGGAGGTGGCGCTGCGGGTGCTCGAGCCGACCCCTGCTCAGGGGAGGAGAGGACCTGCGGTGAAGCCCTCCGGGCACGGGTGATCGGACGCCCCGGCGCCTGACGAGAGAAGCAGCGAAACCGTCACTTGCGCGCCGGTGCGCGTGCGTATAGATATGCAGGCTCAATGCATAAGTATGCCATCGGGGTGGTCGGGGCCTCCGGCTACTCCGGCATCGAGCTCTGCCGCGTCCTCGCCGCCCACCCGGGGGTGGAGGTCCGCTTCGTCGCCAGCGACCGGTGGGAGGGCGCCACCGTCCGGGCGAAGACCGGCCTCGGCGGGCCCGTCGGCGCCCTGGCCTACGTTCCGAACGTCCAGGCGTTGAAGGCCTCGGAGGGCTGCGCGGCGGTGCTGCTGGCCACCCCGGCCGAGGCGTCGCTGGAGCTGGCGCCGGCCCTGCTCGAGCGCGGGGTGAAGGTCATCGACCTCTCGGGCGCCTTCCGGCTCGCCGACGCCGCTGCCTACCCGCGGCACTACGGCTTCGAGCACCGGCTTCCGGCGCTGCTGGAGTCGGCGGTGTACGGGCTGCCGGAGCTCGTGGACCGCAAGGCCATCGCCTCGGCGCGGCTGGTGGCCAACCCCGGCTGTTACCCCACCGCCGCGGCCCTGGCCCTCGTGCCGCTGCTCCGGGCGGGGCTCCTCGCCGACGAGTCCATCGTCATCGACGCCGCGTCGGGCGTCTCCGGAGCCGGGCGGCAGGCCTCCGAGGCTTACAGCTTCTGCGAGGTCGCCGACGACGTCCGGCCGTACAAGGTCCTCCGGCACCAGCACACCCCCGAGATCGCCCAGTCGCTCGCCCGCGGGGCGGGCAGGGCCGTGCGCCTCACGTTCACCCCGCACCTGCTTCCCATCAGGCGAGGCATCCTCTCCACCGCCTCGGCGCGGCTCGCCCCGGGCGCGGCCCCTGGCGCGCTGGCCGAGGTGCTCCGCGCCGCCTACCGGGACGAGCCCCTGGTGGAGATGCTCGAGACGCCGGAGCAGGTGTCCATCGCCAGGGTCGTCGGCACGCCGCGCGCCGCGGTGGCCGTCTCCGCCGCCGAGTCGGGCTTCGACCCGGGCCGGGTGGTGGTCGTCTCCTCCATCGACAACCTCCTCAAGGGTGCCGCGAGCCAGGCGGTGCAGAACCTCAACCTCGTGCTCGGGCTCCCCGAGCGCACCGCGCTCGAGCCGAGCCCCGGAGTCCGCTCATGATGGTGCAGGGCTTCCGGTTCGCCGGGCTCCATGCAGGCATCAAGCCGGCGAAGAAGGACCTGGCGCTGGTGGTGAGCGACGTGCCCGCCTCGGGCGCCGGCTGCTTCACCATCAACCGCGCTCAGGCCGCCCCGGTGCAGGACGCCCAACCCCGGCTCCCCGCGACCGGGGTCCGTGCCATCCTGGTCAACAGCGGCAACGCCAACGCCCTCACCGGCGAGGAAGGCCGCAAGGACGTGGCCCAGGTCCGGCGGGCGCTCGGCGCGGTCCTTCGCGTGCCGCCCGAGTCGACGTTCACCGCCAGCACCGGCGTCATCGGCGTCCGGCTCCCGGTGGAGAAGATCACCCACGGGCTCGGCCGCCTCGTCGAGTCCCTGGGCCCGAGCTGCGAGCCCGCCGCCGAGGCGATCCTGACCACCGACACTCACCCCAAGGTGGCGCGCCGGTCGCTCCACCTCGGTGGGCGGGAGGTGAGCATCCTCGGGTTCGCCAAGGGCTCGGGGATGATCGCCCCCCAGATGGCGACGATGATCGCCGTCGTGTGCACCGATGCGGCGATTCCTCCTCCGGTCCTCGCCCGGGCGCTCCGGAGCGCGGTCGACGCGAGCTTCCACGCCGTGGTCGTCGACGGCGACATGAGCACCAACGACTGCGTGTTCGCCCTGGCCAACGGGATGGCGGCGAACGCCCCGGTCGGCGAGGCAGGCCCGGACTACGAGAGCTTCTGCGCCGCGCTGACCGACGTCTGCGCCGAGCTCGCCCGCGACATCGCCGCCGACGGTGAGGGCGCCACCAAGCTGCTCACGGTGGAGATCACCCAGGCGCCGAGCGCGGCGATCGCCCGGGACATCAGCAAGGCCATCGCCGTCTCGCCCCTGGTGAAGACCGCGCTCTTCGGCGCCGATCCCAACTGGGGCCGGGTGCTGGCCACCGTCGGCGCGCGCGCCGGGAGCCAGGACTACCCCATCGACCCCGAGCAGGCCGAGGTCCGGATCCAGGGTGTACGGGTGTTCGGCGACGGCGCGCCGCAGCCGCACGACCCGGAGACGCTCCGGGCGCGCATGCGCGAGCCGGAGGTGGTGGTGGAGGTGGCGCTGGCCGCCGGCAAGGATTCGGCGACCGCCTGGGGCTGCGACTTCAGCTACGACTACGTGAAGATCAACGCCGACTACACCTCGCTCATCGTCCCCCAGGCGGACGGCTCGGTGCGGCGCGAGGACCGGCTCACCCGGTACAGCCCGGGCTTCAAGCAGACGCTGCTGGTCGAGGCGCTCAAGTACATCTCCCGCTTCTCCGGGACCACCTGCGTGCTGGGCTACGGCGGGGAGGGGCTCCGCAAGAGCTCGAACCGGGCGAGCTTCTGCGAGGACGTGGTGCTCCTCCGCTCGGTGGGGCTCCGGCCGGTGGTTGTGCACGGTGCCGTCCCGCCGGAGGAGGGGATGCCCCCGGTGGATCCCGACGTGCTGGAGATGGTCCTCACCGGACGAATCACCGGGGACCTGGTGGCGCTGCTCAACGCCGGGGGTGGCCGCGCAGTGGGCGTCTCGGGCAAGGACGGGCCGCTGCTCCGCGCCGTTCCTTCGGCGTCCGACGCCGCCGCCCTGGGCGAGCGCAGGGGCGAGGTCCGCGAGGTGAACCGCGGGTTCCTCGAGATGTTGATGGAGAAGGACTACCTCCCGGTCATCGCCCCGGTGGGGATCGGGCCGGGGGGCGAGACGCTGCACCTGTCCCCGGAGGGTGCCGCCGCCGAGGTGGCCATCGCGCTCGGGGCGCCGAAGCTCATCCTCCTCCAGGACGCCAAGGGCCTGGTCGCGGGCGGCGAGGTCCGCAACCAGCTGACGGTCACCGACCTCGAGCGCCAGCTCGCCGACGGCGCCGTGCCTGCGCAGAGCAAGCCGCTGGTGCACGCCATCCTCCGCGCGCTCGCCGGTGGAGTGGAGCGGGTCCACGTGCTCGACGGCCGGCTGGCCCACGCCACCATCGCCGAGCTCTTCACCGACCACGGCGTCGGCACGCTGGTGACCGCCGGATGAGGCCCCGCGAGGAGCAGACCACCGAGGCCCGCCGCGAGGCGATCCGTCGCCTCATCCGTGGCCGGAAGGTCGCGACCCAGGAGGATCTCCGCTCGCTCCTGGCCGACCAGGGCTTCGAGGTGACCCAGGGCACGCTCTCTCGCGACCTGGCCCGGCTGGGCGCCCGGCGGGCTGCCGGATTAGAGGGGGGCACGGTCTACGAGCTTCCCCCCGAGGGGTCCTCGGTTCCCGCCCCCGGGCTCCTCGAGGCGCTCGACCCCCTCGTCCGCGGAGTGCGAGACAACGGTGCGCTGGTGGTGGTGCACACCACTCCCGGCGCGGCCCCGGCGGTCGCCCTGGCGCTGGACCAGGCGCGCTTGCCGGAGGTGCTGGGAACGATTGCCGGCGACGACACGGTGTTCGTCGCCCCGGCGCAGGCTGCCTCGGCGTCGAGGCTCACCAGGGTCCTCCAGGGACTCCTACAGAAGGGAAGAAGGTCATGAAGAGAGAGAAGATCGTCCTCGCGTACTCCGGAGGCCTGGACACGTCGGTCCTGGTCCGCATCCTCACCGAGGATTATGGCTACGACGTGGTGTGCTGCCACGCCGACGTGGGCGAGGCGCGCGACGCCAAGGCGCTCACCGAGCGGGCCAAGGCCGCCGGGGCGATCGCCATGGAGATGGTGGACGCCAAGGAGGAGTTCGCCAAGGACTTCTGCTTCCCGGCGCTGCAGGCCAACGCGCTCTACGAGGGCGTGTATCCGCTCTCGGCCGCGCTCAGCCGCCCGCTGATCGCCAAGCACCTGGTGGACATCGCCCACAATTACGGAGCCACCGCGGTGGCCCACGGCGCGACCGGCAAGGGCAACGACCAGGTACGGTTCGACCTGGCGGTGAAGGGTCTCGACCCGGCGCTGAAGATCATCGCCCCCCAGCGCGAGCGGAACATCAGCCGCGACGAGGCGATGGACTACGCCGCCAAGCACGGCATCGCGGTGCCCACCACCCGGAAGAGCCCGTTCAGCATCGACGAGAACCTCTGGGGGCGCAGCATCGAGGGCGGGGTACTGGAGGATCCGGCCACCGAGCCCCCCGAGGAGGCCTTCGCCTGGACGAGGTCGTGGAAGGACGCGCCGGCCGAGCCGGGGCTCATCCGCATCGGCTTCGAGGCTGGATATCCAGTGTCGGTCAACAGCGAGCGGCTGTCCCCCGCCAGGCTCATCACCAAGGTGGGCGAGTTCGCCGGTCTGCACGGCGTGGGCCGCATCGACCTCATGGAGAACCGGGTGGTGGGCATCAAGAGCCGGGAGACCTACGAGTGTCCGGCCGCGGTGGCGCTCATCGCCGCCCACCAGGACCTCGAGCGGTTCACCACCCTGGGCCTGTCGGCGAGGACCAAGGCGCAGCTCGACACCACCTTCGCCCAGCTCACCTATGACGGCTTCTGGTTCTCGCCGCTCCGGCGGGCGATCCAGGCCTTCAACGACGAGAACGACAAGTACGTCACCGGCGAGGTGACCTTGAAGCTGCACAAGGCCTCGCTCCGCGTCGTCGGCCGCAAGTCCGAGTTCGGCGTGTACAACAAGCTGCTCTCCACCTACGGCCGCGAGGACAAGTTCGACCACCGGGCCGCCGAGGGCTTCATCAACTTGCTCGGGCTCCAGCTCCAGGAGTACAGCCGTCTGCACGGGGGAGGGGCTTGATCGCCAAGACCGACGCTGCCGGCGGACCGGGGCTTCTTCCGGAGGTGCTCGCCTTCTCCAGCTCGCTGGAGCAGGACCGGGCGCTGCTGCGCGAGGACCTGGTGGGCTCGATGGCCCATCTGGCGATGCTCAGTCGCCAGGGCATCGTGCCCGCCGAGGCGGCGCGCACCATCCACGACGGCCTGGTGGCGCTGTGGCGCGACGCCGAGTCGGGCGCCTTCGTGCCCGCGGGCGAGGAGGACGTGCACATGGCGGTGGAGGCCGAGCTGACGCGCCGTCTGGGCGACGTCGCCGGCTTCCTCCACACCGGCCGCTCGCGGAACGACCAGGTGGCGCTCGACCTGCGCCTCTTCGTCCGGGAGCGGTGCGCCGACGTGCTGACCGGCCTCTCCGAGCTGCTCGCTCTGCTGGCCGGCCGGGCCGAGTCGGACCGCGAGGTCCTCTTCCCCGCCTACACCCATCGCCAGCGAGCCCAGCCGGTGAGCGCCGGCTACTGGTGGGCCGCGTACGGAGCGATGTTTGCCCGGGACGTGGAGGCGATGCGCTTCGCCCTGGCCCAGGTGGACGCCTCGCCGCTGGGGGTGGGTGCCATCGCCGGAACCTCGCTCCCCACCGACCGGCGCATCCCCCAGGAGCTGCTCGACTTCTCCCGGCTCACCCTCAACGGTCTGGACACGGTGGGCGACCGGGACTTTGCGCTGGACTTCGTCTACGCCGCCAGCCGGGTGCTGCTCCATGCCTCGCGGCTGGCCACCGACGTGGTGGACTTCGCCTCCAGCGAGTTCGGCTTCCTGGTGCTCGACGACGCCATCGCTTGCGGCTCGAGCCTCATGCCCCAGAAGAAGAACCCCGACGTCTTCGAGCTGGTGCGCGGCCGGAGTGGGCAGGGCATCGGCGCCCTGGTCCAGCTCTTCACCACCCTCAAGGGACTTCCCGGGGGCTACAACCGGGACCTCCAGGAGGACCGGGCCCCGCTGCTGGGAACCGCGTCGAACGTGCTGGCGGTGCTCGCCGCGCTCCGCGTGTCCATCCCCCGCATCCGCTTCGACGCCGACCGCTGCCGCGCAGCGCTGGAGCGCGACTACACCCAGGCGACGGACGTCGCCGAGGCGCTGGTCCGGGTGGGCGTCCCCTTCCGCTCGGCATACCGCCGCGTGGGCACGCTGGTCCGCAGGGCGCAAGCGGCCGGGCTGGGGCTTCTGCAGGCCCAGGACCTCGCCCAGGCCCTCGACCCGGAGCTCGCCACCGCGCTGGCCTCGGTCGGTGACGTGCGGGCCTCCGTGGCCGGCAAGCGCAGCGCGGGCTCGACCGGGCCGGCCGAGGTGGAGCGGCAGATCGCCGTGCTCCGCCAGGCTGCCTCCGACGCCCGCGCCACCGCCTCGGCCGTTCCGCGCCTCGCTCAGCTCTTCACCACGCTCGCCGGGGGCGGCCGGTGAGACACTTCCTGCGGATGGCCGACCTCGGACGCGGGGAGATCCGCCGCCTCTTCGCCCGTGCCGCCCAGTTGAAGCGGCGCCGGCGAGAGGGGCACCTTGACGACTCGCTGGCCGGCAGGACGGTGGTGCTCCTGATGGAGAAGGCCAGCACCCGGACCCGGCTCTCGTTCGCCGCCGCCGCGTTCCAGCTCGGCGGCCACGCGATCGAGCTGACCGCCAGCACCAGCCAGCTCGCCCGCGGCGAGCCCCTGTCCGACACCGCTCGGGTCGTCTCGTCGTACGCCGACGCGGTGGTGATGCGCACCACCGCCGATGCGCGACTCGCCGAGTTCGTCCGCTGGAGCTCGGTGCCGGTCATCAACGGGCTCACCGACGGCGGACACCCGGTCCAGGTGCTGACCGACCTGTTCACCGTGGAGGAGTCGGTCGGTGCGCTGGCCGGCAAGCGGATCGCCTTCGTCGGCGACGGCTCGGGCAACATGGCCCGCTCCTTCCTGGAGGCGGCCCCGCTGCTGGACTTCACCCTGCAGCTCGGGTCTCCACCGGAGTTCCGCCCGCCCGCCGCGGAGGCCCAGCCCGCCGGGAGTCACCTCCTGATCTCCGGCGATCCGCGGGCGGCGGTGGCAGGTGCCGACGTGGTGGTGACCGACGTGTGGACCAGCATGGGCCAGGAGGCGGAGGCCGCGGCGCGGCTGAAGGCCTTCCAGGGCTTCACGGTGGACGCGGCGCTGCTCGCCGCCGCACGTCCGGGTGCGATCGTCCTCCACTGTCTACCTGCTCACCGGGGCGAGGAGATCACCGACGAGGTGCTCGAGGGACCGCAGTCGCGGGTCTTCCAGGAGGCCGAGAACCGGATGCACGTGCAGAAGGCGCTGCTCGAGCACGTCATCCTCGGCGGCGTTGCCGAGACGTCAGAGGCCTGAGGCCGGCCTGACACGGACGCTCCAGAGGAAACTTTGGACAACGTTCACTGATCGGCACTCCCTGGCCCCCGGGTAGAAGCGGCCTCAGGCTGCGGGGCAGAGTGTTCACCGTACGAAGGGGGGTGTCATGGGGACCATCCTCGGTTCGTGGTTCGTGGAGGTCGTGGACCCGGATCCGATCGACCGGGCCCGTCTGGTGGAGGCGGTGACCGCACTGGGGGTGATGGTCCAGGGGCACGCTCGCCTGGAGGATGGTTCGACTCTTCGCGGGAACCCGCAGCTTGGGTGTCTGCTCGTCTCCGCCGAGGACTGGACGACGACCTCCCGCGGTCTGGACGCGCTCCTCGCGGAGCTGGGGGCTGGCGTCCCGGCCGTGGCGATCGGGCGAGCGCTGTCGCTGCCGAGGGTGGTGCAGCTGCTCAAGGCAGGGGCGGTCGACGTGCTCCACAAGCCGGTCGAGCCGGCGCGCGTGCAGCGGGCGGTCCACGAGGCGCTGCTCCGGGCCACGGATGCGCGGGCGCGCGCCCGGCGGATCTCCGAGCTGCGGGCCAAGCTCGACCATCTCACCCCCAGGGAGCGGGAGGTCACCTCGCTTCTGGTGCGGGGGCTGCTGAACAAGCAGGTCGGGCGGAGCTCGGCATCGCCGAGCGGACGGTGAAGGGCTACCGGGCGCAGATCCTCCGGAAGGTCCGTGTCTCCGGCGTGGCCGAGCTGGTGCGGATCGCCACCTTGCTCGAGCTCGAGCAGACCGCCGGCGGGTCTGTCCGCCTCGGTCTGTTCGGACCGGGCGAGCCAGGGACCGACAGGCGCCGGGCTTCCCGTGCCGCGGGCGAGATCCAGGTCGCCACTGGCCCGGTGAGGCTGGAGGCGAGAAGGGCCTGGGAGCCTGTCGGCCATCGCTGACTGCGGCCGCCCTGACCTCGCCGCCTCGCCGGGCTTCCCGTGCCGCGGGCGAGATCCAGCTCGCCACTGGCCCGGTGAGGCTGGAGGCGAGAAGGGCCTGGGAGCCTGTCGGCCATCGCTGACTGCGGCCGCCCGGACTGCGCCGACTGCAGCCCACCCGACGACACCCTGACCCGGACCTCGACTGCGGCCGCCCTGACCTAGCCCTCGCGAGGAGTTCCGGCCCCGGCCGGCAGCCTCGGGCGAACTGGCTCGAGGAGGCAGACTCTGTACCTGTCGTGGACCGCCCCCGGGCCTGTACCCTTCCGGGCATGGTGGTGATCGTCTTTCGCTCCCGGCTGACGCCCGAGGCCGGCGAGGATTACCAGGCGCTCGGCGCCGAGCTGGAGCACCTGGTGCTCACCCAGCCGGGGTATGTGTCTCACAAGTACTACGAGGCCGCTGATGGAGAGCGGCTGACCCTGGTCTGGTTCCGCGACCAGGAATCCCTCCGGACCTGGAAGATGCTGCCGCGCCACCTCGAGGCGCAGCGCCGGGGCCGGGAGCGCTGGTACGAGTTCTACGAGATGGACGTCGCCGAGGTGGTTCGCAGCTCGCGGTTCAGTCGTCCGGGGGCCTCGGGCGGGCCGAGCGGCGGCGGCCCCGCCGAGCGGGCGGAAGCGGAGTCCTGATGCTCCCCGGTGGCCTGGTCGAGCGGCTTGCCGCGATGCCCCGTCTGTTGCAGGCCTGTGCGGACCGTCTGCCGCGGTCCGACTGGACGCGCCAGCCGTCTCCGGGGCTGTTCTCGCTGGTCGAGCACTGCTGCCACCTGCGTGACCTCGAGGAGGAGGGGTATTCGCTCCGGATCCGCCGGATGATGCGCGAGCAGGCTCCGGTGCTCGACGACTTCGACGGCGGGACGGTGGCCGCTGGCCGTGCCTACCCCGCCCAGGATCTGGCGGCGGCGCTCCAGGCCTTTGCCGGCGCCCGGAGCCGGAACCTCGCCGTGCTCTCGGGGCTCGATGCCCGGGCGCTCGGACGGACGGCGAACTTCGGGGTCCACGGGACCATCACCCTTGCCCGGCTGGCGGAGCTCATGGACGAGCACGACGCGAGCCACCGCGCCGAGATCCAGGACCTGTTCCGGATGCTCGGAGTGGCAGCCCCCGACTGAGGGTCGCCGGGCCGCGGCGATCGCGAAGAGCTCGGTGGTGCGAGGAGTCCTCAGCGCGCGTTCTGCCCGGCGATCCAGGCGTCGATGCGCCGCTCGAGCACGTCCAGGGGCAGCGAGCCCTGGAGCAGCACCGCATCGTGGAACGCGCGCACGTCGAACCGGGGGCCGAGCGCCTTCTCCGCCCGGGTGCGGAGCTCGCGAATCTTCAGCTGCCCGATCTTGTAGGCCAGCGCCTGACCCGGGTAGACGATGTACCGGTCCACCTCGTTGGTGACGTCCAGCTCCGGTCGCGGGGTGTTCTCCAGGAAGTACTGGATGGCGCGGGCGCGGCTCCAGCTCTTGACGTGCATTCCGGTGTCCACCACCAGTCGCACCGCCCGCCACATCTCGTACACCAGCTGCCCGAACTCGTCGGTGGGCTCGTCGACCAGGCCGAGCTCGCTGGCCAGGGTCTCCGAGTAGAGGGCCCAGCCCTCACCGAACGCCGAGTGGTACAGGTGTCGTCGGAAGGTGGGCAGATCCCGCTGCTCCGCGGCGAGGGCGGTCTGCAGATGGTGGCCGGGCACCGCCTCGTGCAGGGTGAGCGGGACCATCTCCCAGCGGGGACGCGTCTCCGGGTGGTAGGTGTTCACCCAGTAGGTGCCGGCGCGAGACCCGTCCTCGGCGCCTGCGTAGTAGAAGCCGGTCGGCGCGTCCGGCGCCATCGCCGCCGGTGTGGGCTCCACGCCGTACGGCGCGCGGGGCAACGTCCCGAACAGCCGCACCAGCTTGGGGTCGATGCGCTTGGCCAGGTCGCGCGAGTGCAGGAGCAGCTCGGCGCCGGTCTTGAAGAAATAGCGCGGGTCGGTGCGCAGATGCTGGAAGTACTCGGCCAGGGTTCCCTTGAAGCCCGCCCTCGCCTTCACCGCCTCCATCGCGGCCCGGATGCGGGCCACCTCCGCCAGCCCCAGCTGGTGCGCCTGCTCCGCGGTGATGGCGGTGGTCGTGTAGTGCTGCACCGACCACTGGTAGATGCGCTGCCCGTTGGGCCAGCGGCCCACGCCAACCTCTGCCGGCGCAGCGGGGAGGTATGTCCCGACCACGAAGTCCCGGAGGCGCCCGTATGCCGGCTGGACCCGTTCCCGGATCAGTCGCTCGGCGGTCTGGGCAAGCGTCTTCCGCTCGGCCTCGGGGAGCGAGGCCGGCATGTGGGCGAAGGGCGCGTAGAAGGAGGTCGCCACCGGGGCGGCGGCGAGGAGCGCATCGAGCTGCGGCGGAATGCGTTCCAGCGTCACCTTCGGCCACACCATGTTGCGACGAACACCTTCCTGGAGGAGGGCGATGGTCTGGTCGACGTAGGCGCCGAACCCGTCCAGCCGAGCCATCCAGTCCCGGTAGTCCTCGAGGGTGGTGAAGCGCAGCTGTCCCGCGAGCTCTCCCGCGTTCTGCACCCCTGGGAACTCCCCGGTGCCCTCGGGAAGGCCACGCATGTGGTTCAGCGGGAGGAGGTGCAGCCCGAGCGCGTGGGCCTCGATGCGCTCACGGTGCTCGCGGCCGATGAGCTCGGCGTCGAGCCGGTCGGCCTCGGACAGCTTGCCCCGAGTCGCCTTGGCGAGCTTGTCCAGAAAGGCCACGTCGTGCTGGTGGTCGGCCTCGATGCCTGCCGCCGACAGGTCGTCCCACCGGTCGTTCCAGCGCCGATCGCCGAGGATGGAGGCGTAGGTCGGGCTTCGCGAGAGGTGATGCTGCCAGTCCTCGGCAAGCAGCGTCGCCAGGGCAGGGGAGGGTCGAGCCTCGGCCGCCGGGGCCGGTGCGGAGAGGAGCGGGGCCATGAGGAGGATCACCCGGGGCCAGGGGGTCATGGACCGTTCCCTCTACCCCAGGCGGGATTGCTTGACAGCCCTCGCCGGTGTCCTCCTTGATGTCCGGGCCGTCGTTCGTCGCGGGGAGGGGAGATGGGCAAGGTGCGGGTCCGTGCCCCCCAGGATCTGGTGGCCGGTGCGAGCCTGGTGGCGGTGTCCCTGTTCGCGCTCTGGGCGGCCGCGCCGCTCGCCACCGGCCGGCTCGGCGCGCCTGGCCCCGGGCTCCTGCCGCGGGTGCTGGCGGTCCTGCTCGGCGCCTGTGGCCTCTCCCTCTGCGTGCTGTCGCTGGTCCGGGCTGGTGAGCCGCTGGGGCGATGGCCGCTGCGCGGGCCGCTCCTGATCTGCCTGGCGGTGATGGCCTTCGCGCTCACCATCCGGGTCCCGGGGCTGGCGGTGGCCGGCCCGCTGGCGATGCTGGTCTCGGGCGCCGCCTCGCCGGAGACCCGCTGGCGGGAGCTGGCGATCTTCTCGGTGGCGGTGACCGCGGTCTGCATCGGGCTCTTCCGCTCGCTGCTCCACCTGCCGATCCCCATCTTGGTGATTCCCGGAAAGTTCACCTTCTAGCGCGCGCCCGCCGATGAGCACCCTCCTCACCAACCTTTCGCTGGGATTCTCGGTGGCCTTCACCCTGCACAACCTCGGGCTGTGCTTCCTGGGGTGTCTGGTCGGCACGCTGATCGGTGTGCTCCCGGGCATCGGGCCGATCGCCACCATCACCATGCTGCTCCCGGTGACCTTCGGGCTGCCGCCGGTGGGAGCGTTGATCATGCTCGCCGGCATCTATTACGGCGCGCAGTACGGGGGCTCCACCACCGCAATTCTGGTCAATATCCCAGGCGAGGTGACCTCGGTGGTCACCACGCTCGACGGCCACCAGATGGCGCGCCAGGGCCGGGCCGGGGTGGCGCTGGGCATCGCCGCGCTCGGCTCGTTCTTCGCCGGATGCGTGGCGACCCTGATCATCGCTGCGCTCGCGGTCCCCCTCACCCGGGTGGCGCTGCTCTTCGGGCCGGCGGAGTACGCGGCGCTGATGACCACCGGCCTGGCGTTCGCGGTGGTCCTCGCCCGCGGATCGATTCTCAAGTCGATCGCCATGGTGGTCCTGGGGCTGCTTCTCTCCACGGTGGGGGACGATCTCGAGACCGGGGCCGAGCGGATGACCTTCGGGATCACCTCGCTGTCGGACGGCTTCGACTTCGCGGTGCTGGCGATGGGGCTGTTCGGGTTCGCCGAGGTGATGCGCAACTTGACGATGGAGCAGTCCCGCGACGTGGTGCACGGCGCCATCGGCCGGCTCCTGCCCGGAGTCGCGGACCTCCGCCAGTCCGCGGCGCCGATCGTCCGCGGGACCTTCCTCGGGGCGTTGCTGGGCATCCTTCCGGGCAACGGCGCGGTGCTCGGACCGTTCGCCTCGTACGCCCTGGAGAAGAAGCTCGCCCGCGACCCCAGCCGCTTCGGCCGGGGGGCCATCGAGGGAGTGGCGGGGCCGGAGTCGGCCAACAACGCCGGCGCCCAGACCTCCTTCATCCCGCTGCTCACTCTCGGCATCCCGCCCAACGCGGTGATGGCCCTGATGGTCGGAGCGATGACCATCCACGGCATCGTCCCCGGGCCGCTGGTGATGACCCGGAACCCCGGCCTGTTCTGGGGCGTCATCGCCAGCATGTGGCTCGGCAATCTCATGCTCCTGGTCATCAACCTCCCGCTGATCGGCGTCTGGGTCCGGTTCCTCAAGGTGCCGTACCGTTTGATGTTCCCGGCCATCGTCATCGTCTGCTGCGTGGGCATCTACTCGGTGAACAACTCGGCGGGAGACGTGCTCCTCACCGCCTTCGTCGCCCTCTTCGGCTACGCCGCATCGCGGCTGGGGTTCGAGAGCGCGCCGTTGCTCCTGGGATTCGTGCTCGGGCGACTGCTGGAGGAGAACCTCCGGCGCGCGCTGGCCATCTCCCGCGGCGACCTGACCGTCTTCGTCACCCGCCCGGTGAGCGCCTGGCTCCTCTTCACCGGGCTGATCGTCCTGGTGGTGGCCGTGCTTCCCAACATCCGCGCGCGTCGGGAAGAGGTATTCGTGGAGTAAGCCCTTCTCATCTGGAGGTGACGTCATGAAGCTTCGTCTGCTGATGCTCGCCGCAGTGCTCGCCGTCCCCCTGTCCGGGAGGGCGGCATACCCGGAACGTCCCATCACCCTGATCGTCCCCTTCGCCGCCGGAGGCCCGACGGACGTGGTGGCGCGCATCGTGGGCGAGAACATGTCGAAGACGCTCGGCCAGCAAGTGGTGGTGGAGAACGTCGCCGGGGCCGGGGGAACCACCGGAGCGACGCGAGCGGCGCAGGCCACGCCGGACGGCTACACGCTGATCATGGGCCACATGGGGACCCACGGTGCGGCGCCCGCGGTGTACCCGAACCTCAAGTACGACCCGGTGAAGAGCTTCCAGCCCATCGGCCTGGCGGCGGGCACGCCAATCGTGATCGTGGCCAAGAAGAGCTTCCCGGCGAAGGACCTCAAGGAGTTCGTCGCTTACGTGAAGGCCAACTCGGCGAAGCTGAACGAGGCCCACGCTGGGGTGGGCTCGGTCTCGTTCACCACCTGTGCCCTCCTCAACTCGCTGCTCGGCGCGAAGCCCACCCGGGTCGTGTACCGCGGCACCGGGCCGGCGCTGAACGACCTGGTCTCCGGCCAGGTCGACTACATGTGCGACCAGATCGTGAACCTGGTGCCGCAGATCCAGGCCGGCACCATCAAGGCCTACGCGGTGGCCCTGCCCCAGCGCTCGCCCGCCCTGCCCGACGTCCCCACCACCAAGGAGGCCGGGCTCCCCGAGTTCCAGGTGTCGGCGTGGAACGCCATCTTCGCCCCGAAGGGCACGCCGCCCGAGGTGGTGAGCAAGCTCAGCGGGGCGCTCCGCAAGGCACTGGCCGACGAGGGCACCCGGAAGCGCCTCCTCGAGCTCGGCGCGGACCTCTCCAACACCGCCGCCCAGACTCCCGAGGGGCTGGCCAAGCTGGTGGAGAGCGAGGTCGCGCGGTGGAAGAAGGTGCTCGCCTCGGTGGCGGCGAGCCCCGCGCCGAAGTAGGCCCTGCAATGGAAGATTGGTCGAACGTGCGTCCGATGAACGATCACTCCCTCGGCGGCTGGGAGCTCAGCTGCAACCGCTGGTGGCGCCGCAGTTGTTGCATTTGTAGCAGGCGCCGCTCCGGTACATGATCGCCCCGCACGTGTGGCACGGCGGTGCGTCCTGCTGGTTGAGGAACGCCTGCCGCGGCGCGGCTTCCACCGGGTCGGGAGTCCGCTCCGGCGCCGGGGTGGGCAGGGCCCGGACCTCCGGCGCGGCGTCGGCGTCCACCCCCTCCTCCAGCGCCGGCTTGTCGAACTTCAACGACAGCCAGCGGAAGATGTAGTCGGTGATCGACTTGGCGATGGGGATGTCCGGGTTGCCGGTAAAGCCGGACGGCTCGAAGCGGGTGTGGCTGAACTTGTCCGCCAGGACTTGAAGGGGCACCCCGTACTGCAGGGAGAGCGAGATCGCGGTGGCGAAGCTGTCCATCAGCCCCGACACCACCGAGCCCTCCTTGGCCATCACCACGAACAGCTCGCCCGGCGTGCCGTCGTCGTACATCCCCACCGTCAGATAGCCCTCGTGGCCGCCGATGCTGAACTTGTGGGTGATGCTCCGGCGCTCGTCCGGGAGCCGCCGGCGCACCGCGCGGGTGGCCTCGGGCGGGGTGGCCTCGACCTTCGCCTCCTCCTTCTTGGAGGTGTTGAGCGGCTGGCTGCGCTTGCAGCCGTCGCGGTACACCGCCACCGCCTTCAGCCCGAGCTTCCAGGCCTCGAGGTATGCCTCCTCGATGTCCTGCACCGTGGCCGCGTTGGGCAGGTTCACCGTCTTGCTGATCGCGCCGGAGAGGAAGGGCTGGGTGGCTCCCATCATCCGGAGGTGGCCGAGGTAGTGGATGCTCCGCTCGCCCTTGGCCGGCTTGAAGGCGCAGTCGAACACCGGGAGGTGCTCCGGCTTCAGCCCCGGGGCGCCCTCGATGGTCTCCCGCTGGTCGAGGAACTGGACGATCGACTGGGCCTCGGTGGTGCTGTAGCCGAGCCGCTGCAGCGCGAGCGGGACGGTGTTGTTGACGATCTTCAGCATCCCCCCGCCGACCAGCTTCTTGTACTTGATGAGCGCGATGTCCGGCTCGATGCCGGTGGTGTCGCAGTCCATCATGAAGCCGATGGTGCCGGTGGGGGCGAGCACCGTGACCTGGCTGTTCCGGTAGCCGAACTCGCTCCCCACGGCGAACGCCTCGTCCCACACCGCCCGCTGGGCGGCGAAGAGCTCCTTGGCCACGCCCTCCGGCGCGACCTGGTAGGCGGCCCGGCGGTGCTTGCCGATGACGTGGAGCATGGGCTCGGCGTTCTTGGCGTAGCCGCTGAACGCCCCCATCTTCTCCGCCATCTTCGCCGACATCCGGTACGCCTCGCCGCACATCAAGGAGGTGACCGCCGCGGCGTAGTTCCGGCCCTGGTCCGAGTCGTACGGCAGACCAGAGGCCATGAGCAGCGCGCCGAGGTTGGCGTAGCCGAGCCCCAGGGGCCGGTAGGCGTGGCTGTTCACCTCGATCTTCTGGGTGGGGTACTTGCTGAACCCGACGATGATCTCCTGCGCCAGGAGCACCACGTCCACCGCGTGCTTGAACGCCTCGACGTCGAAGCTGCCGTCGAGCGGGCTGCGGAAGAGCATGAGGTTGAGCGACGCCAGGTTGCAGGCCGAGTCGTCGAGGAACATGTACTCGGAGCAGGGATTGCTGGCGTTGATCCGCGCGGTGTTGGGGCAGGTGTGCCACTCGTTCACCGTGGTGTCGAACTGCAGCCCCGGGTCACCGCAGAGCCACGCCGCCCCGGAGATCTCCCGGAAGAGATCCCTCGCCCGGTAGGTCTCCATGGGCCGGCCGTCGCGGACCGCATGCGTTTGCCACGCCTGGTCCTCCACCACCGCCTTCATGAAGCCGTCCGTCACCCGGACCGAGTTGTTCGAGTTCTGGAAGAAGATCGAGCCGTAGGCCTCGCCGGTGAACCTGCCGTCGTAACCGGCGTCGATGAGCGCCCAGGCCTTCTTCTCCTCCTCCGCCTTGCAGCGGATGAACTCGAGGATGTCCGGGTGGTCGGCGTTGAGGATGACCATCTTCGCCGCGCGCCGGGTCTTCCCCCCGCTCTTGATCACCCCGGCGAAGGCGTCGAAGCCCTTCATGAACGACACCGGACCGGAGGCGGTGCCGCCGCCCGCCAGCAACTCCTTGCTGGAGCGGATGGGCGACAGGTTGCTGCCGGTGCCGCTGCCGTACTTGAAGAGCATCCCCTCGGTCTTGGCCAGCCCGAGGATGCTCTCCATCGAGTCCTCGACCGAATTGATGAAGCAGGCCGAGCACTGCGGGTGGGACTCCACGCCCACGTTGAACCAGACCGGTGAGTTGAAGGCCGCCTTCTGGCGCAGCAGCAGATGGGTGAGCTCGGCGTGGAAGGTCAGCCGGTCGGTCTCGGTGGCGAAGTAGCCGCCCTCCTGGCCCCAGCGGGTGAGGGTGTCCACCACCCGGGCGACCAGCTTCCTGACGCTGCTCTCGCGCTCGGGCGTGCCCGGGGTGCCCCGGAAGTACTTCGAGGCGACCACGTTGGTGGCGAGCATCGACCAGGACTTGGGGACCTCGATGTTCTTCTGCTCGAAGACCACCTTCCCGTCCTCGCCGGTGATGCCGGCGGTCCGGTACTCCCAGGCCATCTCGTCGGCCGGGTCCACCCCCGGGGTGGTGAAGAAGCGCGGAATGACCAGGCCGCCACCGCGCACCGCCGCCCTGCGCTCCTTCGCCTGCTTCCGCTCCTTCGATGCCGGGGACTTCAGCTCACGCTCCATGGACTCTCCTGAAACTAACCGTTGAAGGCGCACGGATCTCGGCCGTTCGCCCCCTCATGGGAGCGGCCGGAACCCGTTGCGGATGGGGTGGGATGGGAGCGGCGGCGAGACGACTTCTCGTTCTCTTTTTCGGCGCTTCGGAGGCGCCGCCGTGCGTGGAACCGATGAAACCGCGGAGCGAACAGGCTGTCAAGCGCCTGACCGCTCAAAAGCTCAACCTGTAGGGGGGCTCTGTTCGCCAACACTCAACGTGTTGAGGTGCACCGTGTCTCCCCTGTGCTGCACGGTCATGGCGTCCCCTGGGCGATTCGGCTCGCCTCCGAGGAGTCCGGAGGCAGGGATCGAACATCCCTCGGGGGTCTGACAGCGGTGGCGATGGTGCCTTTGCCGTCGGCATCGCGTCAGGCACCGCTCTGGCGCCGCTCACTCCGCGGCGAGAGCCTCCGACGGGCTCACCCGCGCTGCCCGTCGCGACGGCACCACCACCGCGGCGACCGAGGCGGCGAGGAGCAGCACGGCGGCGCAGCCGAAGGTGAGGACGTCGCTCGTCCCGACCCCACGCACCACCCCGGCGAGCGCGCGCCCGAGCACCAGCGAGAGCACGACCCCGACCAGCAGGCCGATCGCCACCGGAGCGAGCCCGGTCCGGGCGGCCATGGCCAGGACCTCGCGTGCGGTGGCCCCCAGCGCCATCCGGATCCCAATCTCCCGGCGCCGCTGGGCGACCGCGTAGGCCACCACCCCGTAGACGCCGATGGCGGCGAGGAGGAGCCCGGCCAGCCCGAGCGCGCCGAGCAGCCGGAGGAGGAACCGGTACACCGCGGTCGAGTCACGCAGCCGGGTCTCCATCGTGGCCACGTCGTAGAGCGGCAACGAGGGGTCGAGCTGCGCCACGGCGGCCCGCATCACCGGGACCAGCCGACTCGCGTCGCCCTGGTCGGTGCGCGCCACCACGCTCATCGACTGCTGGTTCCAGCGCCACGACAGCGGCGGCGCCTGGGTGAGCGGCAGGTAGAACTCCGGGTGGAGCTGGCCCGCAGGCCCCTCGGTGTGCACGTCGTCCACCACGCCCACCACCGTCTTCCAGACGATGTGCTCGGGCCCGCCCTCGCAGCAGTCGATGCGCTTGCCGATGGGATCCTGACCCGGGAACGCTGCCCGGGCGAGCGCGCGGGAGATGACCATCACCCGCTCGGATCCGGCGACGTCGCTGGGGGCGATGAAGCGTCCTTGCAGCAGGCGAAGCCCCATCGATTCGAGATATCCGGGCGTGGTCACCCGGAGGAGCGAGTTGATCCGGTTCTCGGGGTCGAACGACTTTCCCTCGGGGATGAGCCCGTTGCTCGACTGCGCGGAGCCGAGCGGGACCGACGTCACCACCGCCGCAGCGTCCACCCCGGGCATCGCCTGAAGCGACTCGACGACCCGGGAGAAGGAAGCGGCCAGGGCCTCCGGGCCGTCGTAGACCCCGGGAGGCAGAGACAGGCGGGCGCTGAGGAGCCCGTGCGGACGGAACCCTGGCTCCACCGTTCCGAGGTAGAGCGCGGTCCGGACCAGGAGCCCCGCGCCGACCAGCAGCGTCGCGGAGAGGGCCACCTCGATGACGATCAACCCGCCCCGCAGCCTGTCCCGTCCTCCGCCGGACTGGGCGGTGGCCGCGCGCTGGAGCGTCCCGTGCAGGTCGGTCCGCGCGGCCCGGAGTGCTGGCACCACCCCGAAGAGAACGCTGCTGCCGAGGGTGACCACCAGGGTGAAGGCGAGCACCACCCCGTCCAGCTCCGCCTCGCCGAGCCGGGGAACGTCCGCCGGCGCCGAGGCACGGAGCACCTGCACGAGGGCCGCCGCCAGGGCGACCCCCACCGCGCCCCCGAGAACGGAAAGCACCATGCTCTCGGTGAGCAGCTGCCGGACGATGCGCCGGCGTCCGGCGCCGAGGGCGGCACGGACGGCCAGCTCTCGTGTCCGCGCGGTCCCCCGGGCGAGCAAGAGATTTCCCACGTTGAGGCAGGCGATGACCAGGACCAGCAGCACCGCGCCGAGGAGCATCCACAGCTGCTGGGCGGTGTCACCGACCAGGAAGACGCCCACGGGAGTGACCCGCGCGGTGCGCCCGAACTCGTTCTGGGGATACTCCCGGGCCAGCTGGGCGGTGATGGAGTCCATCTCTCGCTGGGCCGCGGCCCGGATCGTGCCGCGCTTCAACGTCCCGAACACCTGGAGGTAGTGCTCGTCGTGCATCGCCCGCTGCTCCGGGGTCAGCGCCAGCGGGACCCAGAGCTGGGTGTGGTCGAGGAGCGGATCGAAGCCGGCGGGCATGACGCCCACCACGGTGTACGCGTCCCCGCCGAGGCGGATCGCCCGCCCCAGCACCGCGGGATCTCCGCCGAACCGCCGACGCCACAGCCCCTCGCCGAGCACCACCACGTTCTCCCCCGGGGCGTCCTCCGACGGCAGGAACGTCCGGCCCAGTCGCGGCGCGCTCCGGAAGACGTCGAAGAAGCCCGTCGAGACGCGGGTGGCCGCGACCCGCTCCGGGGGCCCGGCCTCGCTCAGGTTGAAGCTCGCCCCGTCCACCGCGGTGAGCTGGTCGAACTGCGTCGCACGCGCCTGCCAGTCGACGAAGTTGCCGGCGGAGACGCCTCCGGGCTGGCCGTTGAGGAGGGATTCGACGGTCACGGTCCGCTGCGGGTCCACGCCAGGAAGGGGCTTGAGCACCACCGCCCAGACCAGGCTGAAGATGGCGCTGGTGGCCCCGATGCCGAGGGCGAGGGTCCCCACCGCGGCGGCGCTGAACCCGGGGGCCCGCCCGAGCTGGCGCAGCGCGTACCGGACGTCGCGCCTCAGCCCGGACAGCGCCCCGGGGGAACGGTCCTCCGCGCGTCCGAGAGTCGTCTGCTCACCCTGCATCGCGTGCTCCTCCGTCCTGGCCATCGTGCAAGGCGCACGCCGCATGGTCGGCCCCCTTGCGCGGAGGGGCGGCGCAGAGGCCGCGCCGCGGACGATCCCGCTTCCGGGACGCCCGCTCCAGAGCTGGGACGGCCCAGCCGCCGGCGCTCAGAGTGAGCGGAGCGCCACCGCCGGGTCGACCCGCGATGCGCGGAGCGCGGGAACGAGCGCGCTGCCAACCGCGACCGTCCCCAGCACCCCGGCGACTGCGGCCAGCACGGCGGGATCGGCGCTCGTCACCCCGAACAGAAGTCCGCGGAAGACGGTGGCCAGCGCCACCGAGCCCGCCAGCCCGGCCAGCGCTCCAGCGACGATGGGCGCGCTGCTGCCGCGCAGCACGAGCCCCACGATGTCGCGCCCCACGGCGCCCACCGCCATCCGGATCCCGAACTCCCGGGTGCGCCCAGCCACGCCGAACGAGACCACCCCGAAGATGCCCACGCACGCCAGCACCAGCGCGACGCCGGCGAAGACGCCGAGCAGGAACACCGGGTAGCGGCGGAGGAACATCGTCGGTGCCTCCTCCAGCACCGCGCCGAGCTGCCGGGCAGGTCCCACCACCAGACCCGGTGCGGCGCCGCGGATGGCCTTCCGCAGCTCCTCGGCCACGCCCGGCCGATCCGAGCGGACCACCACCGTCCAGCGCTGCGAGGCGGCTTGCGCGTCGGGGTAGTAGAGGACCGCCGGCCGCCCCTCGTCGAGGCCCCCCAGGGTCTGGTCTCCGACCACACCGACGATGGTGAGCGCCGCGCCGGTGGTGGAGTAGATGGGTCGAATCGTCTTCCCGATGGCGTCCTCCCCGGGGAAGTACCGCCGCTGCAGTGCGCGGTTGACGATGACCACCGGAGCCCCACCGCGGGTGTCCTCGGGCCCGAAATCCCGCCCTCCCAGCAGGGGAATGCCGAGGGTGCGGAAGTAGCCTGGGCTCACCTCCCGGTAGTACGCCTCCGGCTCGGGTCCGCTGGGCCGGGGGCGGTCGGGACGGACGAAGCTGTGCGAGCCTGCGCTGCCGGTGCCCGGCATCCAGTTCACCCGGGCGACCAGCGCGACGCCGGGGATGCCCTCGATGGCCTCCTGCACCTTCGCCTTCAGCGCGGCGATGGCCCCTGGTTCCTGCGCGCCCGGACTGGCCAGCGAGAGCTCGAGCCCGAGCAGTCCCCCCGGGCGATACCCCGGATCCGCGGAGAGCACCCGGAGAAGGCTCTTCCCCATCAGACCTGCCGAGCCGAGGAGCATGACCGCCAGCGCGATCTCCACCACGACCAGGAGGTCTCCGAGCCCGTGGCGGACCGTCCCCGATGGACGGGGAGCGACGTCCTTCAGGGTGCCCTGGATCTCGGGCCGGGAGGCGCGGAGCGCCGGCAGCAGGCCGAAGAGCAGCGTGGTGAGCACCACCACCGCCGCGCCGTATCCGAGCACGCGACCATCCACCTCCAGGTGCTCGAGGAACGGCATCCCGGCGCGGTTCTTCGCGGGGATGCCTGCCAGGAGCAGTGGCAGGCTGAACCGTGCCGCGAGCAGCCCGAGCGCTCCGCCGGCGCCCGCCAGCAGGGCGCTCTCGGTGAGCAGCTGCCGCACCAGCCGTCCGCGCCCTGCGCCGAGCGCGATGCGGAGGGAGATCTCCTTCTGCCGGCCCGTCGCCCGGGCCAGGAGGAGATTCGCCACGTTCACGCACGCCACCAGCAGGACGAGGCTCACGCAGACGAAGAGGAGCACCAGCACCGGCTCGACCCGACCGACCAGCTCGTCGCGGAGCGGGACCACGTCGGTCAGCACGCCTCCCAGCGCGTCGGGGAAGCGTTCCCGCAGCGCGTCCTCGAACGAGGCGAGGTGCTTCCGGGCCTGCGCCACGGTCACCCCGTCGCGGAGCCGGGCGATGGGTTTGATCCAGTTGAGGCTCCGCCGGGTGGCCCGGTCACCGCGTGGCTGCACGGCGACGACCACCCGCGCATCGAGCCCCGGCGCGAAGGGGAACCCCGGCGAAAGCACGCCCACCACGGTGGTGGGCTCGCCGCCAAGAGTGAGCGTCTTTCCCACGACGTCTCGATCCGCTCCGAGCCGCGTCCTCCAGAACGCGTCGCTCAGGATGACGGCCCGGGGACCTCCGAGCTCGTCCTCCCCGGGGAGAAAGGTGCGCCCGAGCGCCGGGCGAACGCCGAGCACGTCGAAGAAGTTGGCGGACACCAGCAGCGCCGGCAGCTCCTCGGGTTCGGCTCGGCCGGTCCAGGCGATGGGGGCCGTGGAGTACCCGGCAACCGAGGCGAACAGGTCCGCCGAGGCCTGCAGCTCCCGCAGGGTCTGCCAGGCGAAGGGAAACCGCCTCCGCTCGGCGTCGTCCTGAACCTGCCACAGGTGGACCAGTCGCTCCGGCTCGGCGTAGGGCACGTTGCGGAGGAGCGCCGCGTCCACAACGGTGAACACCGCGGAGTTGAGGCCGATCCCCAGCGAGAGGGTGAGGATGGCCACCGCCGCGAAACCGGGGCGGTTTCGGAGACTTCGCAGTCCGTAGCGGAGGTCGTGGAGCAGGGTGCTCATGGTTCAGCGCCGGCGCGGCCTGCCGTCGTGCGGACCCAGCGGGCGCCGGGGAGCATCGCTCCACCAGCGACTCGGAGGGAGGTCGGTCCGGCGGCTCGGGTTGAGTGGATAGACGATGCGGTTCTCGTCCTTGTCCGCCTCACCTCCGACGAGCAGCAGCGCCTCGTGCTCGCCATCGTTGAGGACGGCGTGGCAGATGCCCGTTCCCGACGGAAACGCGGCGAGGTCGCCGGCCCTCATCCGGTGGAGCTCCCCGTCGATCCAGGCGTCGACCTCTCCGGCGATGACGTAGACGAACTCCTCCTCCGAGGACTCGGCGTGCGGCCAGGAGGTGCGCGTTCCCGGAGGGAGCCGCTGTAGATGCAGTCCGACCCGGCGCAGTCCCGCCGCACGCCCGATGGCGCGGGTAGGCCCCATCTCCTCCTCGCTGTTCGGATAGCGGTGACGGGTCTCGGGCACGTCGGCAGCGGAGACGAGGAAGGGCGGCCGGGTCGGCATGGTCCGGGGAGCTTGCACCGACCAGGCCACCGGTTGGCTCCCCGAAGTGTGCGGAGCGAGCGGCGTGACGGGCGCCGGGCCGGTGCGAGGTGACCGTCTCCGGGCGGGGGCGTCCCAGGACCGGGCGGGGGCGGCCCTGTCCAGGTGCACCGCAGGCGTTCTGGCTGGCCTCAGGATCGCTCCCGAGCAGCCGCCCCGGGGTGACCGACCGATTCTGTATGTGGAGCGCCCTTCCACGCACAAAACCGGTCGCCCCGGGGCCGGGCACCTGCCGGCGGCGCGGGTTGCGCGGCTGCCTCGGGGGTCTCAGACCTCCGCGACCCGGCGGATGGCGGCCAGCAGCGCCTCGAGGTCATCCTCGGTGGTCAGCGGGTTGATCAACGTCACCCGGAGGTGCACGTGGCCGCGGAGCCGGGTCTGCACCAGGTAGAAGCTGCCCTCGGCGAGGAGCCGCGCCCGAACGCGTTCTTGGTGTCCGTCGAGATCCTGGAAGTCCGCCGGCACGTGACGGAAGCAGACGATGTTGCAGTCCGGCGCGACGGCCAGCTCGAAGTCATCGGCGTCGTCGAGCATCCTGCCGAAGGTCCGGCCGAGGTCGAACATCCGGGTCACGTACTCGGAGAACATCCGCGTGCCATGGAGGGCGAGCGCCCCCCAGAGCTCGAGGCCCATCATCCGCTTGGTGCATTCCAGCGTGCGGTGCGCCGGGTTCCACCACTCGCCCTGGGCGTGCTGGCGGAGGAGGTAGTCGGCCCGCTGCGAGAACGCCTCGTACGAGCGCCGACCATCGCGGAAGAGCACCGCGGTGAGCAGCGCCGGAAGCAGCATCATCTTGTGCGCGTCCCAGACGAGGGAGTCGGCCCGCCCGAGGCCCGCGGCGAGGTGGGCGTATTTCGGCGAAAGCACCGCGGAGGCGCCGTGCGCGCCATCCACGTGGAACCAGAGGCCACGGGCGCGGCAGAACTCGGCCACCGACTCGAGCGGATCGAAGGCGCCGGTGGAGGTCGAGCCGGCGCTGGCGACGACGGCGAAGACCTGCCGCCCGGCGCGCTCGGCCGTGGCGAACGTCTCGGGCAGCGCCTCGGGCCGGAGCTTGAATCGCTCGTCGACGGGGATGGAGAAGATGCCCGCCTTGCCGAGGCCGAGGATCTGCGCGGCGCGCTTCACGCAGTAGTGGGTCTCGTCCGGCACCAGGATGGCGAGCGGCCTGCCCCCGGCGAGCCCCTCCTCCCAGATGTCGCGGCCGGTCACCGCCTGACGCGCGGCGAGGAGCGCGGTCAGGTTCCCGACCGAGCCACCCGAGGTGAGAACGCCGTCCGCGCCTGCGGGAAGCCCGGCCTGCTGCGCCATCCAGGCCAGCGCCCGTCGCTCGAGCGGCGCCGAGACGGGCCCCATCTCGTACACCGCCGTGCCGTTGTTGAGCAGCGCCGAGGCGAGGTGGAGCAGCGCCGAGGACGGCAGGGGTGCGGTGACCTGGTGCCCCACGTAGCGCGGATGGTGGAGGTGGTTGGACCCGGCGAGCACCCGGGTCATGAGCTCGCCGAGCGAGGTGCCGGGTTCCTCCGGCAAGCTCTCCGGCCAGCGTCCGAGGTTGGTCTCCGGGTCGACCCAGGGAAGGACGGGACCCTGGCGCTGGGTCACGGCCCGCAGGTAGTCGGCGAGCTGGTCGACCAGGGCGTGGCCGTCGCGGCGGAAGCGCTCGGGGTCGTAGGCGGAGCGGAGTGTCTCTGGGAGTGCGTCCATCGTCCGCAGCGTGCCCGAGACGGCGGACCGGCGCCCAGGAGAAAGCTGCGGTGCCGGGGTCCTGACTGCGCCGGCGGCACGGTGCTAGAGCATCCGGCGTGCCTCCGTATCGACTCCACATCTTCACCTGCATCAACCGGCGGCCGGACGGCAATCCCAAGGGCTCGTGCGGCGAGAAGGGGAGCGAGGCGGTGCACGCCCGCTTCAAGGAGCAGGTGGCGAAGCTCGGGCTCAAGGGGGAGGTCCGGGCCAACCAGGCCGGGTGCATGGACGCCTGCGCCTTCGGGGTGACGGTGGTCGTCTACCCCGATGGGGTCTGGTACGGCCGGGTCAAGGTGGAGGACGTGGACGAGATTCTGCAGTCCCACATCATCGGGGGCCGGCCGGTGGAGCGGCTCCGGCTGAAGGGGCACTTCGAGTCCCCCAAGATCAAGCGCGTCGATCCGGGCGAACGCTAGGCCCTGGCGGGCGTCCTTGACGCCGAGCGTGCCGGCGATGGTCGGTCAGCGCGCGGCCTCGATCCGCAGCCGCCCGTTCGTTTCACGGAGCGTCTTCGCCAGCAGCGCGACGCAGGCGTGGATCGCGGTCAGGTTCGGCGTCGGCACGCCGGTGATCCGCCCCAGTTCCAGCACCGAGCCGACCAGCGCATCGAGCTCCAGCGGGCGGCCGGTCTCCACGTCCTGGAGCATCGAGGTCTTGTGCTTCCCGACGGCCTCGGCGCCGGCGATGCGCTTCTCGAGCGACACCGGGAACCGGACCCCGAGCTTCTCGCCAATCTCCTGGGCCTCGCGCATCATCCGCTCGGCGAGCGCCCGCGTGGGTGGGAACTGGCAGATGTCCACCAGGGTCGCGTGGGTGAGCGCGCTGATGGGATTGAAGGTGCAGTTGCCCCAGAGCTTCACCCACAGCTCGGAGCGCAGGTCGGTCGAGACGCGCACCTTGAAGCCCGCCTCCCGCAGCAGCTTCGCCGTGCTCCGCAGCCGCTCGGTGTCGGAGTTGTCGATCTCCCCCAGCGAGATGCGGTCGCCCTCGACGTGGCGGATGACGCCCGGGGAGACGATGTCCGCCGCCGGGTAGATGATCGACCCGAGGACGCGGTCCACGTCGATGTTCTTCGCGATGACCCCGCCCGGGTCCACGCTCTCGAGCACCGTACCCTCGTACCGCCCGCCGCTCTTGAAGAAGTACCACCAGGGGATCCCGTTCTGCGCGGTCACCACGGTCGTCGTCGGCCCGCAGAGCCCCCGGATGTCCGCCGCCACCCCGGCGACCTGGTGGGCCTTCAGGCCGATGATGACCAGATCCTGCGTGCCGAGCTCGGCCATCCTGTCCGTGGCGCGTACCGGGAAGATCCGCTCGGTCCCGTCGGACTGGAGCGTCAGCCCCCGCTCGCGGATCGCTGTGAGATGGGGTCCACGCACCACCACGCTGATCTTGTGACCGATCGCGGCCAGCTTCGCCGCGACCAGCCCGCCGATGGCTCCGGCGCCGACGACGCAGATCTTCATGTCACGAGGCGAGTCCCAGCTTCTGGGCCAGGCCGATGCGCTGGAGCTTGCCGGTGGCGCCCTTGGGGATCTCGGCCAGGACCACCACCTTGCGCGGCACCTTGAAGTCCGCCAGCCGGCCGGCGCAGAAGTCGCGCAGCTCGCGCTCGGTGGCCGTCGCGCCCTCGCGGAGGACCACCGCCGCCGCGACCTCTTCCCCGAGCTTGTCGTGGGGCATGGCGAAGGTCAGCGCCTGCGCCACCGCCGGATGAGAGGACAGCACGTCGTCCACTTCCAGTGGGGAGATCTTCTCCCCCCCGCGGTTGATGAGCTCCTTCAGCCGTCCGGTGAGGCGCAGATATCCCTCCTCGTCGAGCAGGCCCTGGTCACCGGTGCGGAACCAGCCGTCGGTGAACGCCTTGGCGTTCGCGCCGGGATTGGCCTCGTACCCCGGGGTCACGTTCGGGCCGCGGATGCAGACCTCGCCGATCTCGCCGCGCGGGACCTGGTTTCCCTTCTCGTCGAGGATCGCCACCTCGGGCCCGGCGGCCACTCCCACCGACCCAGGCTTGCGCGGCCGCGGGGGAAGTGGATTCGACGCCATCTGGTGCGAGGCCTCGGTCATCCCGTAGCTCTCGATGACCGGCACACCGAACACCTTCTCCATCTCCACCATCACCGGCGCCGGCAGCGACGCCGAGGACGAGCGGATGAGGCGCAGCCGGCTCCGGGCGATGATCTCCTTGTTGCGATCCGCCCGGGCGAGGATCGCCTGATGCATGGTCGGGACCGCCGTGTACCAGGTTGGGCGCACCTCATCGAGCCAACCGAAGAACTTGAGGGCGTTGAACCCGGGCGCGCACGAGACCGATCCACCGGCTGCCAGCGAGGACAGCGTCGCCGCGAGGAGCCCGTGGATGTGAAACAGCGGCATGATGTTCAGGCAGACGTCGTCCCGGGTCAGGCCGATCGCGCGGCCGATGTGCTCGGCGCTGGCCAGGAGATTGCGCTGGAGCAGCGGGACCAGCTTCGGCCGCGAGGTCGTGCCGGAGGTGTGGAGGAACAGCGCGGGGTCGTCCTGCTCGCCCATCCCGCGGTGCGCGGCCTTGCCTGGCGCCCTCCCGGCGGAGGAGAGGGTGAACCACCCCGCGCCGCGGGAGCGATCACCGGTCAGCTCGAGGACCGGGATGGACATCTTCCTCGCGGTGGCCCGGGCCGGCGAGTCAGCGCCCGCCTCGAGCACCAGCGCCCTGGCCTTGAGATCTCCCAGGTAGAACTCCAGCTCCTCGGCGCGGTAGGCCGGGTTCAGCGGCGCCGTCGCCGCGCCCGCCGCGATGGCGATGAACGCGCTCGCCATCTCCGGCCCGTTGGGGAGCACGATCGCCACCCGGTCTCCGCGGCCGATGCCGAGGGCGTTCAGGGTCTCGACGGTACCCCGGGCCAGCGCCCCCAGGTCCCGGTACGACAGCCACTTCACGTCCTCGGGCGCCCCGATGGCCGGAGCGTCGGCAGGGGCTGCCTCGAGGAGCGCGGCGATCGATGCGTGTGGCATCGGGACCCTGGACTCTAGACGCGGCTGATTCCGAGCGCGTCGGGGATGAGCTCCTCGGTCATCTTCCGGTGGCGCATCGGCTTGAGGACGAAGAGCGCCAGGATTGCGGCGAGGAAGTTCAGCACCGCGGAGATGATGAACACGCTGGACCAGCCCGAGCGCTGGGCGATGATGCTCCCCACCGGCACCAGCAGCGCGGCCGTACCCTTCGCCGTGTAGAGCATCCCGTAGATGGTGGTGCAGTACTTCCGGCCGTAGATGTCCGCGGTGGTGGCCGGGAACAGGCTGAAGATCTCGCCCCAGGCGAAGAACACCAGGCCGGTGAGGATCACGAAGAGGACCGGATTGGCGGCGAACTTCAGAAGCAACAGGATGCCCAGCCCCTCGACGAAGAACGCGCCGAACATCGTGTTTTCTCGCCCCAGATGGTCCGACACCCACCCGAAGAAGGGCCGGGTGATGCCGTTCATGATCCGGTCGATCTTCAGGGCGAAGATCAGCGCCGGCATCGTGAAGCCGAGCAGCGACACTGGCACGGTGGCGACCTTGTAGTCCTTGGCAATGGGTGCGAGCTGTGCCACCGCCATCAGCCCTCCGGTCGCCACCGCCACGAACATCACGTACATGACCCAGAACATCGGCGTCTTCAGCGACTCGCGCGGCGTGTAGTCACGTGCGGTCTGCTTGTTCTTCGGTTGGATGGTGATTGCCGGGACCTCGCCGGGGCGCGGCGCCCGGAGGAAGAGCGCACAGAGCATCACCACCGCGCCCTGCAGGATGCCGAACCGGAAGAACGCCGCCTGGTATCCGCTGCTATGGATCAGGTTGGCGATGGGCTCCACGGTGAGTGCCGACCCCATCCCGAAGCCCGCCGCGGTCAGCCCGGCCGCCAGCCCGCGCTTGTCGGTGAACCACTTCAGCGAGTTCCCCACCGCGGTGCCGTACACCGCGCCCGCGCCCGTCCCGCCGATGATCGCCGCGGTGTAGAGGCCGGGGAGGGTGGTGACCATCGAGTTCAACACCCAGGCGATGCCGACCAGGAGCCCCCCGACGAGCAGCACGATGCGCGGACCGAAGCGGTCGATCAGGTACCCCTCGACCGGGACCAGCCAGGTCTCGGTCAGCACGAACAGGGTGAAGGCCACCTGGATCGCTGGCTTCCCCCAGTGAAAGGTCTGGTCGATCGGCCCGACGAACAGCGTCCACCCGTACTGGAGGTTGGCGATCATCACCATGCTGAGGACGCCAAGGACCAGCTGGGCCCAGCGGATGGGGGGCGGGTGCACGACCGGGGACGGTGCGGCGGACGGTTCGGCCAAGGGCGACCTCCTACCTACGCGCGATCTGCGAGCGGATCGTCGGATCTAGGACTTCGGATGATTTGGGTCCAGCACGGCGGAGCGTCGAGTGGCGTCGAGCCGCACCGGTCTACCGCGGGACACTCGACGGAGTGGCTCGCTGCGGAGCGCCGCAGGTCGAACGCCCGATCTGGCTGGGTCCGGCGAAACTACCGTATTGACTCGCGAACGGGCGTCTTCGAGAGTGCCCAGCCCCGCCGTGGGGCGGGCGGTACCTTCGAACTCGCTTTCTGTCGACAGGAGGCACACAGGTGAACGGACACGACGACGAGACGATGCGCTTCAACCGTCGGCGGGCGCTCCAAATCCTCGGGGCAGGGCTCGGCGCGGCGAGCGGCGTGCTCGCGTTGGCCAGCACGGAGGCGCACGCGGAGGCCGCCCTCAACTGCAAGACCAAGATCCCGGTGGACCCGGCCGCGATGCAAGTCCGGCGCAATCTCCAGTACAAGGAGAAGTCGGAACAGCCCGGGAAGAAGTGCTCCAACTGCGCCCAGTTCGAGGCGGGGAAGTACAAGGAGTGCGGCGGCTGCAAGCTCTTCGCCGGAGCGGTCAACCCCGAGGGCAGCTGCCTGAGCTGGGCGGCGAAGAAGACCTGAGCCCACCCGCAGTCCATGTGTCGCCGGGCGCGCTCGGGCCGGGGTGCGGCCCGAGATGCCGGGACGGTCGGCGCTCCCCGCGAGCTACCGGCGCCGGTCGCCGAACAGCCGGAGCAGCGCCAGGAACAGGTTGATGAAGTCGAGGTAGAGGTTCAGCGCGCCGACGATGGTGATCGACGTCAGGCCGCCTCCCGCGTACTGCGCCCCGAGCGCCCGGAGCTTCTGCGTGTCGTAGGCCGTCAGGCCGGCGAAGACGATCACCGTGGCGCAGGACAGCGCAAAGCTGAACGCCGGGCTGCTCCAGAAGAACTGCACCAAGCTGGCCAGCACCACGCCGATCAGCCCCATGAAGAGGAACGTCCTCCAGGCGCTCAGGTCGCGCTTGGTGACCGTGCCGTACATGCTCAGGGCAAAGAAGGAACCGGCGGTGATGAGGAAGGCCGTTCCGATCGATCCCACGGAGTAAACGAAGAAGATGCCGCTGAGGGTCAGGCCGGTGAGGCCGGCGTAGACGAGGAACAGCAACGCTGCCACCGGTCCGCTGATCCTCTGGGCCATGAACGAGAGCCCGAGCACGACCAGGAACTGGACGATCACCAGCGGCCAGATGTTCCGGGCCACCGTCATCGCCAGCTGGACGTTGCTCGCGGTGTACAGCGCCACGCCGGCGGTGACCGCCAGGCCCAGCGTCATCCAGCGGTAGACGCCGGCCATGAAGCTCGCCGCTGTCGCGCCGCTGAGCTCGCGGGCCCGGCCGAAGCCGCCCGTCTCGCCGAGGTCGCGGCCATCGCGCGCCGCCCTGCGTGCATCGAATTCCCAGGCCATTTTCGCCTTCTCCTTGAGGGGCACCGCCCCTGGTGCGTCCTCTCATAACGCAGCGTGGGTCGGTGGCCAGCGTCGACCACAACAGCGGGAAACCGGTCAGGATTCCGCCTGGAGTGCACCCCGGAGCCGCGCCCAGACCCGCTCCTCCAGCAACGGGAGCACCCCGCCACCCCCCTGGATGTTGACGATGCGAGAGGCCGAGGCCCGCACAACGCCGCCCCACCGTGGCTCCGGGTCCACGCCCACCGAGGCGAAGGCCGAGTAGTCGACGAAGACCTCCGCCTCCACTGGGCCGGTGGGGGTGGCGAAGAGGTGCCGCTCGCGCGGGACGTCCACCACGGACTGGACGACGAACCCACCCCCCCGGGTGTCCAGCGCCGCGTGCCGGACCAGTTCCGACCAGGACAGGCGCTTGCCGAAGGCGGCCTCGGAGCGGGTCGCGAAGCCGGGCTCCTCGGCGGCCGGACCGACGAAGACCGCCTTCCCGCCGTAGTCCCAGGCGCGCTTCAGGACGAACGACTCGGGGTGCGCGGCGACGTGGGCCACCAGGTCGCTCAGCGCCCTCCCGCCGGGACCGCGGACCGGCCCCGGCGCGAGTACCCGCGTCCAGGGCACCGCCTGGCGGATCGCCTCGAGCTCCTCGGGACCGAGCCCGGCCGCCCTGGCCAGGGCGGGCTCCTCCAGGGCGCGCGAGAGCAGGGCGAAGTTGCTCTTGGCCTCCACGTGCGCCGCCGGGCGGTTCAGGAGCAGCGAGCCGGGGGCGGCCTGGCCAGCGAAGAACGATTCCAGGAAGGGGCTCGCTGTCTCGCTGAGCCGATGGACGAAGAGGTGGCGGTAGACGAAGTCGAAGGTCTTCCCCTGCGCGGTGAAGAGCGCGTCGCCGCTGGCCTCGTCCGGGTAGACGCGGTGGGTCTCGGTCCCCAGCTCGCCGAAGCGGCTCACCAGATGGTCCACCTCGGAGAGCTGGCTGTCCGCGCGCCGGCATAGCACCGCGATCCGTTCCGGGGGGCGGCGTCTTTCCTTGACGAAGGCGGCGAGCAACCCCTGGTACAGCGCCTCGACGTTGCTCCCGTTGTCCCGCTCCAGCGTCCGGATCGCCGCCCCCGCCAGCCCCACGGCTTGACCGACGGCGTGGAGGAAAGCGCCAGCGGCCATGTCCGAGTAGCCCGGCATCGCCGGGATGGTGGCGTTTAGCTCCAGCGCCGCGGGACGCTTCGAGATCAGGAAGTCGATCCGGGCGATGGCCAGCTGCCGCGCGGCCGGTGCGGAGCGCTCGACCAGCCGGCGCTCCAGTGGGGAGAGCGCGCCCAGCAGCAGCTCACGCGAAGGGCCCTGCACCGTCGCCTGCGCCATCCGGAACCCGGCACGAGCGAGCGTGCAGGCCAGCACGTGGCGATCGGCGATGACCCGGGCGGGAAGCACCACCGGCGTCGCGCCCGGAGTGATGGCCTTCTGCGTCCCGTCCGGGGCGGTGGTGACCAGGCCGCGGGCGAACGCCTCCCGGGCGAGCGCCGTCGCATAGGCGCCGGCGAGCGGGCGGAGGTCCTGGAAAGGATCTTTCACGGGAGATAAACGACAGCCCGCAGTCCTACGACGGCCTGCGCTCCGGCGCCAGGCGGGAGACGAACGCATGGGGATGGTGACCGGCGGGCAGCTGGTGGCGCGCATGCTCAAGGAGGAGCGGGTCCGTCACGTCTTCACTCTCTCGGGACTGCACGTCGCTCCGATCTACGCCGGCCTGGTGGAGGAGGGCATCGAGGTGGTCGACACCCGGCACGAGCAGGCCGCGGCCCACGCCGCCGACGCTTACGCCCGCATCACCCGTGGGGTGGGGGTGGCGGTGGTCACCGCCGGCCCGGGGGTCACCGACGCGCTGACCGGCGTCGCCAACGCCAACGCGGCCAACTCGCCGCTCGTCCTCCTCGGGGGCGCCGCGCCGCTCTTCAACCAGAGCCGCGGCAGTCTTCAAGAAATGGAGCAGGTCGACCTGTTCCACCGGATCTCCAAGTGGTCCGACCGGGTCCCCTCGCCCGACCTGGTCCCGCTCTACATGGCGAAGGCCTTCCGGGTGGCGCTGAGTGGGCGGCCCGGGCCGGTGTTCCTCGAGCTGGCCTGGGACGTGCTGTGCAACGGTGTCGACGAGGGCGCCTTGCAGATTCCCCGCCTCTACCGGACCCGCGCCAGGCTGGCTCCGGACCCGGCCGGGGTGGACGAGGCGCTGGTGCTGCTCGCCGCCGCCGAGCGTCCGGCGATGATCGCCGGCTCCAGCATCTGGTGGGACGACGCGACCGACGCGCTCCGGGCCTTCGTGGAGCGCGCCCAGATCCCCACCTACCTCAACGGCGCCGGCCGGGGCTGCCTGCCGCCCGACCACCCGATGTTCTTCCAGCACACCCGCAAGGAGGCCCTCACCGGGGCGGACGTGGTGTTCGTGATCGGGACGCCGTTCGACTTCCGCCTCAACTACGGGGCCGAGCCCACCTTCAGCTCCGCCTCGAAGATCGTCCAGGTGGACATCGATGCGACCGAGGTGGGCCGGAACCGTCCGGTGGACGTGGGGATCGTGGCCGACAGCCGCTCGGCGCTGGCGAGCTTCGCCGACGGAGCGAAGAAGGCGGCGCGCACCGCGTACATCCAGGAGCTGCGGGCCGCCGAGCAGAAGAAGCTTGCGGCGATGGAGGAGTGGACGCGGAGCGACGCCGTACCCATCCACCACTACCGGCTGGCGAAGGAGCTGTCGACCGTCGCCAACGCCGGCGACCGCGACCCGATGTTCATCGCCGACGGCGGGAACTGGGTGGCGCTGGCGGCGAAGGTGCTCACGCTCAAGGCGCCGGGCCGCTGGCTCGACCCCGGCCCGCTCGGCTGCCTTGGCGTGGGAGCGCCCTTCGCCATCGCGGCCAAGCTGCTCCACCCCGAGCGGCAGGTTTGGGTGGTGCAGGGCGATGGATCGTTCGGGCTCAACGGCATGGACTTCGAGACCGCAGTCCGCTTCAAGCTCCCGATGATCTGCGTGGTGGGCAACGACGCCGCCTGGGGGCAGATCCGCCTGCCGCAGGTCGGGATGTTCGGACCGGAGAAGTCGCCGGCCACCTTGCTCGCGCCCACCCGGTACGACGAGGTCGTCAAGGCGTTCGGCGGCTGGGGGGAGCTGGTCACCGAGCCCGCGCAGATCCGCCCGGCGCTGGAGCGGGCGCTCGCCGCCGGCACCGTGGCCTGCGTGAACGTGATGCTCGATCCACAGGCCCCCGCCACCTCGGGGGCGATGGGGTACGCGGTATGAAGCCGCAGCAGCTGAAGCGCGAGGACACCGCGCTCCTGGTGGTGGATGTCCAGGAGCGGCTGGCCGCGGCGATGGAGCCGGAGGCGGTGGCGCGGATGCTCGCCCGCCTCGGGGCCCTCATCGAGGGTGCGCGGGTGCTCGGGCTGCCGATCGCCGTCACCGAGCAGTACCCGAAGGGGCTCGGGCACACGGTGCCCACCATTCGCCAGCGGCTGGGGGACGTCCCGATCGTGGAGAAGCTCCGATTCTCGGCGCTGGACGACAAAGTCCGGGCGCGCCTCTCCGGGCGGCGGCACGTGGTGGTTGCCGGGATGGAGACGCACGTCTGCGTGTACCAGACCGTCCGGGACCTGGTGCTCGAGGGAAGGCACCCCACGGTGTGCATGGACGCGGTGCTGAGTCGGACCTCGGTGGACCGCGACGCCGGGCTGGAGCTGGCGCGCGCGGCCGGGGCGACGCTCTCCTCGGTCGAGGCAGTGCTGTTCGATCTCCTCGGGGTCGCCGACACGCCGGAGTTCAAGCGCATCTCGGCCGCGGTGAAGTGACGCGGGGAGGCTCGTTCCAAGGCGCGCAGCCCATGGGATGCTCTTCGACTCGACCCGGCTCAAGCGAGCCGGGTCAGGGCCGAACGCATCTTCTCCGGGAGGTCCACCGGCCTGCGCGTCGTCCGGTCCACGAAGACGTGCACGAAGTGGCCCTGGGCGGCCGCGGCCTCCTCGCCAGCGCGAAAGATGCCCACCTCGTAGCGGACGCTCGATCGGCCGAGCCTCGCAACCCTCAACCCCGCATCGAGCAGGTCGGGAAAGGCGAGCGAGGAGAGGTATCGGCACTGGGACTCGACGCAGAGCCCGATGACCGGACTCGACTCGATGTCCAGGCCGCCCTCGTTCACCAGGAACGCGTTCACCACCGTGTCGAAGTACGAGTAGTACACGACGTTGTTGACGTGCCCGTAGACGTCGTTGTCCATCCAGCGCGTCGGGATGCGCCGGAAGTAGTGGTACGCCGTCCGCTGCTCGGGCTCGGGTCGGGACATGGGAGGTGCTGCGCCAGAGGAGACCTCATCCCCTGGTCGGCAGGGAAGTCCCCAGCATCACCGCTCGGGGGTCAGTGGGCGGCGAGCTGCGCGCGGCGCATCAGCCACGCGCCCGCGACGCACACCGCCCCGCCGAGGATCGACAGCAGGGCCACGTGCTCGCCCCGGATCAACCATCCGAGGACCAGGGCCACGCCGGGGATGAGGAAGGTGGTCGCCGAGGCCCGGGTGGCGCCCACCCGGCCCGCCGCCACCGCGAGCAGCACATAGGCCACGCCGGTCCCCAGCGCGCCGAGCGCCAGGACCGAGAGCAGCGGCCCGAGGGTCCAGTGCGCGCGCACGAGCTCCGGGACGCCGAGCGGCGCGGTCATCAGGAGGGCCCAGCCCTGCGCGCGCCAGATGACCGGGAGCGCTCCGCTGCGCTGCTGCAGCGGACGGGCCAGGTTGAGCGCGAAGCCGTAACAGCTCACACCGGCGAGCACGAGCAGCACGCCGTCGATGCTGCTCCCGCCCAGGCGAAGGCTCGGCCACGCCACCAGCACGGTGCCGGCGAGGCCCACCGCCAGGCCGACCAGCACGTCCCGGCCCGGCAGCCGGCGCGAGAGGCCCGCGGCGACGATGGCCACGAAGAGCGGGTTGGCCCCGTTCAGCATCCCGGTGAGCGCCGAGGAGACCCGCTGCTCGGCGAAGGGGAACATGCTCAGCGGCAGCGCGAGCCAGATGAGCCCGAGCAGCACCACCTTTCCGCGGTCCTCGCGGGCGAGGGGCCCCCGCGCGCTGGGGACCAGCCCGAGGGTGACGAAGCCCACCAGGATGCGGGTGAAGGTCAGGCCATTGGGTGCGATCGACTCCAGTCCCTCGGCGATGAAGAGGAACGAGGCGCCCCAGATGAGACCGGGACCGAGGAGGAGAAGCCAGTCCGCGCCGTGAGGCCGGGTGGGTGGTTCGGCCGGGGCGGCCACCGGAGCCGGTGGAGCGGGGGAGACGTCGAGCGAGGCGCGCATGGTGTCCGGTCAGGAGTGCTCGGTGTCCGGGCCCCGCGCGGCCAGGAGCAACGCGGCCGCCGAGGCGGAGAACACCGAGTAATCGAGCGGCGATTTGATTCCCAGGGAGATTGCCATCGCCAGGCCGAACACGGCGAGCAGCGCCGCCGACGCCGCCGAGACCACCCGGGGCCAGACCCCGAGCACGAGTGCGAGGCCGAGCCCGAGCTCGGCGGCGGTGGCGGTCCAGGCCAGGAAGGGGATGGTGGCGCGGGGCATGAAGGCGTTCACCTCGGCGGTGTATTGCTCGAAGCGCTCGAAGCTGCCGTACCCCACGCCCTTGCCCCAGAGGCCGAACCGGCTGGCGATGCCGGAGAGAAAGGCGGCGCCGAGCGCCAGCCGGGCGTAGCGGGGGGCCGCCCGGGCGAGCCAGTCAGGAAGGTGCATGGTCAGAGAGGTATCGGCGGCCTGGACCAGCCGGAAACGCCCAATTAGGTTCCTTTGATTGGTCCACTTTCATGCCTCGTCGCACCGGCACCTTCGAGCTGGTCCTCGCGCCCCGGGCGCGCGGACAGCCCGCGCAGCGCTGGGTGTACGAGGCGCTCCGCTCCGCCATCCTCGGCGGCCGGCTCCGGGCCGGGGCCCGGCTCCCGGCCACCCGTGACCTCGCGCGCCAGCACGGGCTCGCCCGGGGCACCGTCGTCGCCGCCTTCTCCCAGCTCCGGGCCGAGGGCTACGTCCGGTCCACCGTGGGCTCCGGGACGTTCGTCGGGGAGGTGCCCCCGGACACGCTGCTCGGTCTGGGCGGGCCACCGGGGCGGGCAGGCCCTCCCTCCCGCGCGCTCCACGTCCGCCAGTCGCGGTTCGCGCGGCGGGTGCGACCCTTCCCGGTGCTCGAGCCACGGAGGACCCGGGCCTTCCGCACCGACCTCCCTGCGCTGGAGCTGTTCCCGGCCTCGCTCTGGGCGCAGGTGACCGGCCGCGTCCTTCGCGGGGCCTCCACCCGCCTGCTGCTGGGGTGCGAGCCGCTGGGGCACCGGCCGCTCCGGGCCGCCATCGCGGCGCACCTGCGTGCGACCCGCGGCGCGCGCTGCGAGGCGGACCAGATCGCCATCGTCTCCGGCGTGCAGGAAGCGCTGGACCTCGCGGCGCGGATGCTGGTCGACCCGGGCGACCGGGTGTGCCTCGAGGACCCGGGCTACGGCGGCGCCGCCCGCGCCTTCGGTGCGCTGGGTGCACGGCTCGTCCCGGTGCCGGTGGACGGCGAGGGACTGGTGATCGATCGGCGGAGGCTCGCCGGGGCCCGGCTGGTCTACACCACGCCGGCGCACCAGTACCCACTCGGGGTGACGATGAGCGTGGCGCGCAGGCTGGCCCTGCTGCGCTGGGCGCGGGCGAACGGCGCGGTGCTGTTCGAGGACGACTACGACGGCGAGTTCCGCTACCAGGGCCGCCCCATCCCGGCGCTGCAGGGGCTGGAGCCGGACGCACCGGTGCTGCTCGCCGGGAGCTTCGGGAAGGTGCTCTTCCCGGCGCTGCGGCTCGGGTACCTGGTCCTCCCCGGCCCTCTGGTGGAGCGGGTGGCCGCGCTGCGCTCGTCCACGGTGCGACATCCACCGGTGCTCGACCAGGCGTTCCTCGCCGCGTTCATCGAGGAGGGGCACCTCGGGCGGCACGTGCGGCGGATGCGCGAGGTGTACGCCGAGCGGCGGGCGGTGCTGGTCGACTCCGCTGCCCGGCTGCTCGGGGGGGCCCTGGCGCTCTCCCCGGTGGAGGCGGGGCTTCAGACCTCCGCGCTGCTCGGCCCGGGGGTGCGCGCCGAGGCGGTGGTGCGCGCCGCGGCCGAGCAGGACGTGGAGGTCACCGCGCTGGGGCGGGAGTGGCGGGGGCGCTTCCGGCGCGAGGGACTGCTCCTCGGCTTCGCCGCGGTGAGGCCCGAGGAGATCCGCCGCGGGGTGGAGGTGCTGGCGGCCGTGCTGGAACGCGGAAGGCGCCCGCCGCGGGGCGGGGAGAATTGTTCCAGCTCCTGACAGTCAGCGGGAAGTTTTCTGCACCCGGGCCGGTGTCCGGCGCTGAGCTGGGCCCGGGGTACCCATGACCCAATCACCCGACGAGCTCGATCTGGTCAGCGCCGCCACCGCGCTGGAGGGCACGCTCCGGCGCCTCCGCGAGCTGGTGGAGCGCGCGTTGCACGGGTCGCTCACCACCCGGAAGCACATCGAGCGCACGGCCGCCGCGCTCACCGCGCTCGCACCCCTGGAGGCCGAGATTGGCGTCCACGCCCGGGCGCTGGTCGGGGCCATCGACCGGAGCCGGCGGATGCAGGAGGACCTCACCGGCCGGGCCCATGCCCGGGCACTTGAGCTGCAGGCCCGGAGCGCCGAGCTGCAGCTGCTGATGGACTCGCTCGGCCAGCTCGGGCAGGAGACGCACCGGGTCGCCGGAGCCTTCGAGGGGCAGACCAGCCCCGAGAGCCTGGCCGCGGCCGCGGTGGAGCTCGACGCCCTGGTGGCCCGTGCCCGCGAGCTGGCCGACCAGGCCGGCACCCGCGGGTTCGAGGACGTGCAACGTCAAGTCAACTCTCTCCGCCAGCAGCTGTCGGCGGCGCGCAACCGGCTCACCCTCTCCGGTGGTCCGGCCCGGGCGTAGTTCCCTCGAGCCCGTGCCCCCCGCGAGCGGCCGGCGATTGCAGCTCGGGGAGTTCGGGATTACGACGGTCAAATGCCGATGGATCTCTCGGTCGACTTCCACTTCTGCGCCGCGCACCGGCTGCCCTACTACGACGGCCCTTGCTTCCGGATGCACGGGCACAATTACCGCCTTCAAGTCTCGGTGACCGGCAAGCCCAACCCGCGCGATGGGATGATCATCGACTTCGAGGAGATCCGGAAGAAGACCTGGGAGCTCGCGCTCAACCAGTGCGATCACCACACCCTGAACGACTTCCTCGACAATCCCACCGCGGAGAACGTGATCGTCTGGATCTGGGATCGGCTGAAGCCCCAGCTTCCCCAGCTCAAGGAGCTCCGCCTGTGGGAAACGCCCGAGTACTGCGTCACGTACAGCGCGGACTGAGCCCGGGCGCACGGCGCTCCCGCGCCGCTCCCGACCCCGAGGCCATGCGGCGCGCGGTGCAGGCCTTCCTCGAGGCGTCCGGCCTGTCGCCCGACGACCCAGAGCTGCGAGAGACGCCGGCCCGCGTCGCCGAGGCCTGGGCCCAGCACTTCCTCGACGGGTACGGCCGCGATCCGGACACGGTGCTCGCCGAGCGCATCCCCGTTCCGGACGGCTCCCGGGGCGAGCTGGTGGTGGTCACCGGCCTTCGCTTCCACTCGATGTGCCCGCACCACCTCCTTCCCGTCGAGGGGCGGGCCCACCTCGCCTACGTGCCTGGCGCGTACGTGGTGGGGTTCGGGCGGCTGGCGGCACTGCTGGACACCTGGGCCCACCGGCTCATCCTCCAGGAGCACCTGGCGCGGGGGGTGGCTCGCTCGCTCGCGCGCGGGCTGGAGAGCCCCGGCGCCGCGTGCATCGTCGAGGCGCAGCAGGCCTGCCTGCGCGTGCGTGGCGAGGAACAGCGGGACGCGGTCACCCATGCCGAGGCCTACGAGGGGGTTCTGCGCAAGGACGGCATGCTCCGGCGCGAGCTCTGGGCCCGCATCGCGGCGGCCGGAGCCGGGTGGTGAGCGGGCTCGCCGAACGGGTCGCCCTGGTGACCGGCGGCTCGCGGGGCATCGGCAGATCGGTCGCCGAGCAGCTGGCGGCGGCGGGCGCCGCGGTGGCGGTCCTGTCCACGACCGAGGCCGGGAGCCAGGCGGTGGCCGACGCGCTGCGGGCGCGCGGAGCCAGGGCGCTGGCCATCGCCGCCGACGTGGCGGACGCGCGGGCCCTGGACCAGGCGGTGGCCACGGTGGAGCGAGGCCTCGGCCCGGTGGACGTCCTGGTGAACGACGCGGGCATCGCGCTGCGCCGCCCGGTGACGGAGATGAGCGACGCCGACTGGGACCGCGTGCTGGCGGTCAACCTGCACGGGCCCTTCTACCTCGCCCGGCGCTGCGTGCCCGGAATGGCCGAGCGACGCTGGGGAAGGGTGGTGAACGTCTCGTCGATCAGCGGCCGGGTGGGAACGGCAGGGATGGCGGCGTACTGCGCGAGCAAGTGGGGGCTCAACGGCTTCACCCAGGCGCTCGCCGCCGAGGTGAAGGAGCGCAACGTGCTGGTCGCCGCGGTGCTCCCCGGCAGCACCGACACCGAGATGCTGAGGGGCTCCGGCTGGGAGCCCGAGATGACGCCCGCCGAGGTGGCGCGGGTGGTGACCTTCCTCTGCGTCGAAGCTCCGCTGGCAATGAGCGGGAGCCTGGTGGAGATGTTCGGATGAACCGCCCTTCCAAGCAGCAGCTGGAGTCGTGCCGTACCGCGCTGGTGGAGGCGCTCGGGGCGTCGGCGCTGAAGACCGACCCCGACGCGCTCTCGGACTACGGCCACGACGAGTCGGACCTGGGCACGACCCCCGCCGACCTGGTGGTGCTGCCCCGGACCACGGCGGAGGTCTCGGCCGTCCTGCGGATCGCCCGCGAGCACCGGGTCCCGGTGACGCCCTGCGGGGCGCGGAGCGGGAAGAGCGGCGGCTCGATGCCGGTCCACGGAGGCGTCGTGCTGAGTGTGGAGCGGATGAACACCATCCGCTCCATCTCCACCGAGGACCTGGTGGCGGTGGTCGAGCCGGGTGTCATCACCGGGGACCTCATGAAGGCGGTGGAGGCGAAGGGGCTCTTCTACCCGCCCGACCCGAACTCGTGGGAGTGGTGCACGATCGGCGGCAACATCGCCGAGAACGCCGGGGGGCCGAGAGCGTTCAAGTACGGCGTCACCCGGGACTACGTGCTGGGCATGGAGTGGGTGATGCCCGACGGCGAGGTGCTCCGCGTCGGCCGGCGGACCATCAAGGGCGTGGCCGGCTACGACCTGGTGGGGCTGCTGGTGGGCAGCGAGGGGACCCTTGGCATCGCCACCGAGATCACCCTCCAGCTGCTCCCCCTGCCGCGCGAGGTGCAGACCGCGCTGCTGGTGTTCGCCGACGTGCGCGCCGCGGCGCGGGCGGTGAGCGCGGTGCTGGCGGCGGGCGTGTTCCCCCGCACGCTCGAGCTGATGGACGACCTGGCGGTGAAGGCGGTGGACGGCAAGGGCTTCAACTTCCCGCCCGGGACCGGGGCCTGTGTGCTGGCGGAGGTGGACGGGAACGTGCCCGAGGCGGTGTTCGGCGAGCTGGCGAGGCTCGGGGAGATCGCCGAGGAGCACGGGGCCAAGGAGACCTGGCTCGCCCAGGACGCGTCGCAGCGAGAGAGACTCTGGGCCGCCCGCCGGACGGTGAGCATCGCGCTGCGAGGCCTGGCCAAGCACAAGCTCTCGGAGGACCTGGTGGTCCCCCGCTCGCGCATCCCGGAGATGATCGACCGGTGCAAGGCCATCGGCCAGGCACTGGGCCTGACCGTGGCGACGTACGGGCATGCCGGCGATGGAAACCTCCACGCCAACATCCTCTTCGACTCCGCCGACGAGCGGCCGAAGGTGGACGAGGCCCTCCGCCAGATGGCGGTCGTGGCCATCGAGCTCGGGGGGACCATCACCGGCGAGCACGGGGTCGGCATCGCCAAGCGTGACCTGCTGCCGCTCGAGCAGGCGCCGGGTGTCCTGGCGCTCCAGCGGAAGCTCAAGCAGCTGTTCGACCCCGAGGGGCTCCTGAACCCGGGCAAGTTCCTGCCCGACTGAAACGCCCCGCCGCCCCGGCGACACTCGAGAGCGGGCTCGGGCGCCCCAGGGACGTCTCGGAGAACTCGGTTCGGAGCCCTCGGGCCACCGGAGGGGCCGAAGATCCCGAGCAGTTCCGGGCTCCTCCGGGTGTCAGCGCCGGGGCACGGGGGAGAGGCAAGCGAACCCGATTCCTTGCGTAAGCGGGAGGAATGGTGAGGTTCCCAGCTGTCGTGGCGCGGCGAAACCTTGGAGGTCTTCGTGCGTCCAAGGAGGGCGTGTGAAGACCCCCACGGGGTCCGAATCCCTCCAGCAAATCCGACGAAAGGAGGTTTGAGACCATGGCCTCAGCAACCCGTTCCGAAAGTCTTTCCTCGTACCTCCGCCAGATTGGCGGCCGCCCCCAGCTCACCCGGGAGCAGGAGTACGAGCTCGCCCGGCGCGCCCGAAAGGGTGACGCCTCGGCCCGGGACACGCTCGCCCTCTCGAACCTCCCCTTCGTGGTGGCGGTCGCCAAGAAGTTCGCTCACCGCGGGGCCCGGCTGGATGACCTGGTCCAGGAGGGCAACGTCGGCCTGATGAAGGCCATCGAGCACTTCGACCCGAAGAAGAACGTCCGCTTCGCCACCTACGCGGTGTGGTGGATCCGCGCGTACATCACCCGGTTCCTGAAGGACAACCGCAGCCAGGTGCGCGGTGGCGAGTCCGAGCGCGGCTCGATGGTGGACTTCAGCCTCGATACGGCCATCGACGAGGACGGCGACACCACCTTCCTCGACCGGCTCGAGGAGCCCGGCCAGGGCCCCCAGGACACCTTCCTCGGCAAGGAGCAGGACGCCGACGTGCAGGAGGCCCTCGCCAAGGTGCGCAAGCGCATCGGCGACCTCGGCTGGGACATCGTCCAGGAGCGGCTCACCCAGGACAAGCCGCGGACCCTCGAGGAGCTGGGCCAGCGGTGGGGCGTCAGCCGTGAGCGGGTGCGGCAGGTGGAGCTGAAGACGAAGCACTTCCTCGCCCGGTACCTCTCCGCGTTCAACCAGGACGAGGAGCAGCTCGACATGCCGGCGGAGGCCGACGCGGCCTGAGACAGCGCCCCGGTCGTCGGGGTGTCGCACAGGGGTTGACGCAGCGCGGCAGCGCCCTGCTGCTTCCTTGCGAGTGCGGACGGCCGCGTGTTACGCGGGCCGTTCCATGCGCTGGACGTGTCTGCTCGTCTCGTTGATCTGTCCAGTGTTGTGTCTGGCCGCTGACGGTGCAGACGCCGGAAGTCCCTCGACCTCGGGTGACCCCACCCTGGCTGCCCTCGACGCCCTGTGGCACGAACGGGGAGACCCGGCGAAGGCCGAGGAGGGCATTCGCCAGGCAAGCGCTGCGGTGGCGGCGAAACCGGACGACGTCGAGCGGATGTTCCGGCTCGCCCGCGCCACCCTCTGGGTGGGCGACGGCGAGGAGAACAACGACCGCAAGCAGAAGCTCGGCCGGGAGGTCTGGGAGGTCGGTGACCGGATCGTGAAGGCGAGGCCCGCCTGGGTCGGCGGGCACTACTACGCGGCCGCGGGCATCGGGATCTACAGCCAGGCGGTGGGAATTCTCAAAGCGCTCGGCGAAGGCCTGGAGAGCAAGTTCAACGAGCGGCTGGACAAGGCGATCGAGATCGATCCGCGGTTCCAGCACGAGATGCCGCTCATCGCCAAGGGCCGGTACTACTTCGAGCTGCCCTGGCCGAAGCGGAACCTTGGCAAGTCGGCCAACTGGTACCGCAAGGCGCTGGCCCTCGATCCGAACAATCTGCGGGCCACGGCCTGGCTCGCGGAGACGCTCTGGCGCGATGGTGACGTTGCCGGCGCCCGGGCTCAGCTGGCGAAGGTGGAGGAAGGTCACGTTCCCGGCGACCCGGCCGAGGAGGCGCGGGTCAAATCCATCGCGCGGAAGATTGCCGCGCAGATGGACAAGGAGGGTGCACGATGAGAGCCGAGAGCCAGGTGGCGAGCCCGGCGTCCAAGGGCGGAACGCTGCTGCATCTGCTCCAGGAGCGTGCGGCGCGGACCCCCAAGCAGGAGGCGGCGACCCACAAGAAGTTCGGCAAGTGGACCCACGTCGACTGGGAGACCATCCTCGGCGACGTCCGTCATCTGTCGGCCGCGCTGGTCGCACGCGGCATCCAGCCCGGCGACCGGGTGGCGATCTTCGCCGACAGCTCGCTGCCGTGGTGCGTGGTGGACCTGGCGATCTGCGCTTCCCGGGCGATCACCGTCCCCATCTACGCCTCGAACACGCCGGACGAGGTGAAGTACGTGCTGCAGCACTCGGGCTCGGTGATGCTCTTCGTCGACCACGACCGGAGCAGCGGGAAGCAGCCCGGACGCTTCACCCGGGCCAGGTCGATCCTCTCCGACAGCCCGTCGGTGCGGACGATGGTGACGATGGAGGAGGAAGGGACGGGGGCCGAGGTGTCGATGGCCAAGCTGCTGGCCGAGGGCACCGCGCTCGATCAAAAGGATCCCCGGAAGTTCGAGGAGCGGGTCGGCGCGCTGCGGATGGATGACCCGTGCTGCTTCATCTACACCTCGGGCACCACCGGCGCGCCCAAGGGCGTGATGCTGACGCACGGGAACCTGGGGTACGAGGCGAAGGCGCTCACCACACTTCAAGTCTTGCGTCCGGACGACGCGGTGATGCTCTTCCTGCCGCTGGCGCACAGCTTCGCCCAGGACGTGAAGGCGGCCTGGATCGGGCTCGGCTACCGGATGATCTTCGCCCAGAGCACGGACACCCTGCTCGCCGACATCGGCGAGACCTCGCCGACCATCCTCCCGGCGGTGCCGCGGATCTTCGAGAAGATCTACAACGCCGTCGTCTCCGGAGGCATGTCCAAGCCTGGGGTGGCGGGGAAGCTGTTCCGCTGGGCGATGCGGCTGTTCGAGGAGTCGGTCGACGCCCGGCTGCAGGGCCGGAGCTACGACTCGCTCTCGCTGACGCTGGCGAGGAAGCTGGTGTTCAGCAAGGTGAAGGCCACCCTGGACCAGAAGCTCGGCGGGCGGATGCGGCTGTTCGTCTCGGGCGGCGCGCCGCTCTCACGGAAGATCGCCTTCTTCTTCGACATGCTCGGCTTCGAGGTCCTCGAGGGCTACGGGCTGACCGAGACCACCGGGGCGGCGACGGTCAATCCGCCGGGCCGGGCGCGGATCGGGACGGTGGGGCCGCCGATGCCGGGCTGCGAGCTGAAGATCGCCTCGGACGGGGAGATCCTCATGCGGGGACCGAACGTGATGAAGGGCTACTACAACGCACCCGAAGCGACCCGGGAGATCCTGGAGCCGGACGGGTGGTTGCACTCCGGCGACATCGGGGAGATCGACCCCGTGGGCTTCGTGCGGATCACCGACCGGAAGAAGGACATCATCGTCACCGCCGGCGGAAAGAACGTCGCCCCGCAGAACCTCGAGAACAGCCTCAAGACCTTCCCCCTGATCAGCCAGGCCATGGTGCACGGCGACAAGCGGAAGTACCTCTCGGTGCTGATCGCAGTGAACGAGGAGGCGGCGCGGAAGCTGCTCCAGGAGTCGGGCATCACCCCGCCGGCCGCGTACGCCGAGGTGGCGGCGCGGCCGGAGATCGTCGCCGCGGTGCAGAAGGTGCTGGACACGTTCAACGCGCACGAGCCGCCCTACAACCAGCTCAAGCGCTTCCACGTCATGGACCACGACTTCACCCAGGACTCGGGCGAGCTGACGCCCACCCTCAAGGTGAAGCGGAAGGCCTGCACCCAGCGTTACCAGCCGCTCCTCGACGGGCTCTACGACGGCGAGAAGATCGCCGACTGACGGCGCGCGGCCCGGGTCCGGCGAAGGCACCCGTCGTGACACCCGTTCGGTGCGACGGCGCACGGCGGGAATGCGGTGGTGAACGACGAAGGGCGGTCGGCCGGGGGTGGCTCAGGCATCCTTGCTGGCGGATGCGGGCGCGCGGGTCCCGGTCTTGTTCGCATCCGGGCCACCGGTGCTGAGGGCGTCCTGGCGCTGCGCGTCGGCCTGGGCTTCTTGATCCCCGCCGAATCCCTTCTTGAAGTTCCGGATGGCCTGGCCGAGCGAGGAGCCGAGCTGGGGCAGCTTGGTGCCTCCGAAGAGGACCAGAATGACCAGGAAGATGATCAGCAGCTCACCCATCTTGAGACCGAACATAGACCAACCTTGTGGTGGGACAGTACGAGGGTAGACACCATCCCTAACGCTCACGCAAGCGCCTGGCCTGGCTGACGGTCGGCACCCCACGCGATGCCCACCCGGGCCCGACCGCCATGGGCTTGCACCAGCCAGGAACTCCCAGCCGCTGAGCGCTCGGTCCACGTTGCGGAGCATCACCTCCACCGCGGGCCGCGCGCGCGCTCGTCGAGCGCCCAGCGCGGCGAGAGCAGCAGGGCCGCGGCTTCCGGGCGTCCACGGGCCAACGGCGCGACACTCCGGCGATGTACTCTTGTGCGAGGTTCACCTCGGCCCGATGCACAATCCGTTGAAATCCGGGCAGCGGATCGGAGCGATGGTCGGAAAGCCCTCCAGACACGCGCAGGGAGATCCGCGACGGGTCCTGGTCGTCGACGACGACCCGGACATCCTCGACGCGCTCAGCGAGATCCTCGAGGTCGAGGGCTACGAGGTGCAGCGGGCCCGCAACGGGCGCGAGGCGCTGCAGCAGCTCGAGCAGGGACTTCCCGACCTGGTCCTGCTCGACCTCATGATGCCGGTGATGGATGGCTGGGAGTTTGCGCGCAGCCTCTCACCGGGCGCTCGCCCTCCGATCATCGTCCTCAGCGCCGACCGCAACGTGTCTTCCAAGGCGAAGGAGATCGGTGCCCTGGGCTGGCTGGCCAAGCCGTTCGAGCTGACCGAGCTGCTCTCGGCCGTCCGGCAAGCGCTTCCCTCCCGGACGCCTTGACGCGTCGCGTGGCCGGTCGCTACGGTCCGCGCGTCCTTTTTGATTCGCCAATCAGCGCGAGCCCCCGCAGGAGACGGCACATGTCGGATACCCCGAAGAGCATCCTGGAGCAGCACATCCCCGAGCTTCTGTCGGCCAAGCCCGAGCTGGCGAAGGAGCTGAACGCGGTCGTTCACTTCGTCATCACCGGGGACCAGGGCGGGACCTGGACCCTGGACGCCACCAAGGCCTCCGACTGGGTGAGGAGTGGTGCGGAGGGCACGCCGAAGATGACGGTCACGGTGAGCGACCAGGACTTCGTGAAGATCCGCAACAAGCAGCTGAACGCGCAGATGGCCGCGATGCAGGGCAAGCTGAAGTTCAAGCCCATGGACATGGGCCTGGCGATGAAGCTCGGAAAGCTGCTGACCTGAGCCGCTCCGCAGAGGTCGTTGGCGCTCCGAACCTGCCGCTCTCGGGCGTCCGGGTGCTCGACCTGACGCGCCTGGCGCCGGGACCGTACGCCACGCTGGTCCTGGCAGACCTCGGCGCCGACGTGGTGAAGCTCGAGCCGCCCGAGGGGGACGGCACGCGCCTCATGCCACCCGGAGGGGCGGGCGAGCTCTTCGCGGCGCTGAACCGGGGCAAGCGCTCGCTGGTTCTGGACCTCAAGCAGCCCGGGGCGGTCGGCGCAGTGCGGGCATTGCTCCGGCGCTGCGACGTGCTGGTGGAGGGATTCCGGCCTGGGGTCATGGACCGCCTGGGCCTCGGACACGCGGCGCTCCTCGACGCCTTCCCGCGGCTGGTGGTCTGTGCGCTCTCGGGCTTCGGGCAGACGGGGCCAGACCGGGGGCGAGCGGGGCACGACCTGGGGTACGTGGCGCGGGCGGGGCTCCTGACGATGGGCGGCCGGGGGGGCGAGCCGGCAATTCCGGGCCCCCAGGTCGCGGACATCGGCGGAGCCTGGGTGGCGGTGAGCGGCATCCTGGCGGCGCTGCTCGGGCGGGCGGCCACGGGGCGTGGTCGCCTGGTCGACGTGTCGCTGGTGGAGTCGGCGACCTCCTTCGCCACGTTGCACCTCGGGCCAGCGCTGCTCGGCGTGCCGGTGCCCCCCGCGGGGGAGGGGGCGCTCGACGGGGGACTCCCCTCGTACGGTCTGTACCGCACGGCGGACGACCGCTGGCTGGCGGTGGCGGCGCTCGAGCCCAGGTTCTTCGCCGCGCTCTGTGAACGGCTCGGGCTCGGCGACCTGACCGCCGAGGCGTATGGCGGTGGCGAGGGGCCCGAGCGCGTGCGCCGGGTGCTGGCGCGGACCTTCGCCGGCGCGCCGCTCGCGGCGTGGCAGCAGCGTCTGGCAGGGCTCGATGCCTGCGTGGAGCCGGTGCTGCTGCCCGACGAGGTCTGCCGCGACGCGCACCTCGCGGACCGTGGCCTGTTTCCCCGCCCGGGCGTGCTGGCGACTCCGCTCCGGCTCGGCCCACCCGCTGCGGCGCCGGCCCCGCGTCTGGGCGAGCACACCCGCGAGGTCCTGACCGAGGCGGGACTCACCCCGGCCGAGATCGACGCCCTCGTCCCCTGACCCCGACCGGTTGGGCAGTCGTTCCAGGCGCTTACGGGTCCTTACGCGTTTGCCCGGCTCGCCCGCACGCTCGACCCGCGGGGCTCCCCGACGCTCCAGCCAGCTGGGACCTCGGGCTGACCGGAAGCCGACGCTGGGCTTGCGCGCCTCGGGCGGCTGTCATTGACTCAAGAATCAATCCGTTGGAGGTCCGGGTGGCGACGAACCAGAATCCGTTCACCGAGGAGCACGAGGCGTTCCGGAGGAGCGTCCGCGCGTGGGTGGAGAAGGAGCTGACCCCCCACGCCCTGGAGTGGGACCGCGCCGGGATCTTTCCGCGCGAGGTCTTCAAGCGCGCCGGCGAGCTCGGCTTCCTCGGCGCGAACCACGATCCGAAGTGGGGGGGCTCGGGGGGCGACTACTGGTTCGTCATCGCGCTCACCGAGGAGCTCGCCCGGAGCCAGAACGCCGGGGTGAACATGGCGCTCCTGGTCCAGGCGCAGATCGCCACGCCGGTGATCGGCACCCTCGGCACCGACGAGCAGAAGCGCGAGTTCCTGGCGCCGGCGCTCGCCGGAGATCGCATCGGGGCCCTGGGGGTGAGCGAGCCTGGATGCGGCTCGGACGTGGCGAGCATCCGCACCACGGCGCGCAAGGTGGGCGACGAGTACGTGATCAACGGCAGCAAGATGTGGATCACCAACGGGACCCGCGCCGACTTCATCACCCTCGCGGTGCGGACCGGTGGCCCGGGCCACGAAGGGGTCTCGCTGGTCACCTTCCCCACCGACGTGCGTGGCTTCAGCGTGAGCAAGAAGCTCGACAAGGTCGGCAACCTCTCCAGTGACACTGCGGTGCTCTACTTCGAGGACTGCCGCATCCCGGCCCGCTACCTCCTCGGCGAGGAGAACGCTGGCTTCGCCTACATCATGATCAACTTCCAGGGCGAGCGGCTGGTGGCGGCGGTCATCGCGGTGTCCGGCATGGAGATGATGCTCCAGGACGCCATCCACTACGCCCGCGAGCGCCAGGCCTTCGGGAGGCCGCTGATCGGCTTCCAGGTCTGGCGCCACAGGTTCGCCGAGCACCTGGCCTCGGTGGAGGCGGCGAAGCGGCTCACCTACCACGCGACCGCGCTGTTCGACGCCGGCCTGGATCCGGTGAAGGAGATCAGCATGGCCAAGCTCGTGGCGGGCGATCTGGCGCAGCGGGTGGCCTACGACTGCCAGCAGATCTACGGCGGGATGGGCTACGTCGACGAGACCGCGGTGGCCCGTGCCTGGCGCGACGTCCGGCTGATCACCATCGGTGGTGGCACGAGCGAGATCATGAAGGAGATCATCGTCAAGCTCGAGGGGCTGTAGGTCCGCTCGCTCATCCGGGGCCCCCTGCAACTCAGTCGCTCCTCGGGCTAGTGCTTGAAGAGCGCGTCCGCGGCCTCGCGCGCGGCCCGGAGCGGGTCCTCGTCGGTGTGCCCGCCCTCGCCGAGCTGGAAGAACTCGCAGAAGTTCGCCTGGTCCTTGTCCGCCGGGACCTCGGCGAAGGGCTCCTTGCAGGCCTTGGCGACGGCGGGATCGAAGTGCCGGCACTGCCGGCAGGCATGGAGATCATGTTCGCAGCGCGGACAGCTGTCCCTGCGACCCACTGCGTTTCCCACCACATCGAGGCGACTGCCGCACCAGGCGCACCCGGGCATGGGCCGTAGAATAGACTACCGGGGAGCAACCGGGCACCCGGAGGGGGAATGTTCGAGCTCCGCTCAGCCCACTGGGGAGCCGCGCTCCTGGTGTGGTTCGCCCATCGCAAGGTCGGCGTGGAGGCGGCCCAGCATCCACAGGAGCCACACGGCGAACAGTCCGCCCAGCGTGCCCAGCGCGCCGAGCAGCTGCAGCCGCTGCCAGGACTGGACCCGTGACACGACGTCCCTCCGCTGCTGGAAGGTGTCGAGCTGCTGGTCCGCGAACTGCCCGTCGAAAGAGCTGGCAAACGCATCGGCATGGGCCCGGGAGCGGACCAGCAGGGCGTCCGACTGCTGCCGGAGCGGCTGCATCCGCACGGTGGACAGGGCCGCCGCGGCGATCGACAGCACCGTCCACGCCCATGCCAGGAGCACGCCCCGTCTCATCGCATCTCTCTGGCCGATGGTATGGAGAGTGTCCGACGCATGGGCAAGCCGTACCGACCGAAGGATCATTACTTCCAACGCGCCAAGCAGCGAGGATTCCGGGCGCGAAGCGCGTTCAAGCTCGAGGAGCTGGTGCAGCGCTTCGGACTTCTGCGGCCCGGGGCGCGCGTGCTGGACCTGGGCGCGGCGCCGGGAGGCTTTCTGCAGGTCATCGCGCGCGTGGTGGGTCCATCCGGCCTCGCGGTCGGGGTGGACCTGGTGCCGCTCCGGCCGTTCAGCGAGGCATGGGTCCGGACCGCAGTGGTGGACGTGCTGGCCGACGACGCCCAGGCGCAGGTGGAGGCGGTCTCCCCGGGGCCGTACGACGCGGTGCTCTCGGACATGGCGCCGAAGACCACCGGAGTGCGCGGGACCGACGAGGCACGCTCGCTCCGGCTGGCGGAGCGTGCGCTGGAGCTGGCCCGGGCGCTGGGCAAGCCCGGGTCGAGCTTCGTGGCGAAGCTCTTCATGGGAGGGGACTTCGAGGCCTTTCGCGGACGGCTGCGCGAGGTGTACCGCGAGGTCAAGGTGGTGCGGCCCGAGGCCACCCGCTCGGCCAGCGTCGAGGTCTACCTGGTCGGGCTCTGGCTCCGGGTGCCATCCTCCTGAGCGGTGGAGGGGAAGGGTCGTCTCGCAGGCGCTCGGGAGCCCATCGTTCGCCGGGCCGTGCTCGCAACCGCTGCCCGGCTCAGTAGACCGCGCCCTGGATGTGGAGCCCGGACATGCCCACCAGCGTCCGCGCCAGCGCGTTGAACGCCGGGTCCCGGGCGAGGGTGTCGCGCTGGAGGATGCGCACCCGGTACTCGCCGGCGCGGGCGCCCTCGAAGAGCCAGAGCGAGCCGGAGTCGATCCTGGGCAGAGCGGCGGGTGGAGCGGACGGGGTCCAGAGGTGCGCGGCCTCGATGCGGGCCACGAGATCTCGGACCTGTTCGGCCGTGGCGGTGGCGCTCGACTCCTCGAGCGGGTCGCCGGGGGGAGCGAGGCCCTTGCCGGAGGTCTGGGCGCCGCGAAGCTGTCCGGTGGTGTCCTGTCGCTCGAAGCGCACGCTGACCGGGTGCGCTCCGGAGCGGATCCACAGCAACCGGACCACCTCGGTGGTCTGCGGGAGGGGAAAGAGCGCGGGCTCCCCCAGCGCGACGAGCTGGCTCGAGAGCCCGCACGCCAGCGCGCGCTCGGGGGCGCCGGCCGGCGCGAGGGAGCCTTTCGGGAAATCCGCCGGCACGCTGCTCCCGTCCCCGAGCTCGCAGTCGTCGAAGCTGAGGGAACCCGGCGGGGCCTCCACCCGGGCCGGAGCCGGCCGGTAGACCTCGTGGGCGCACGCTGAGAGGTGGAAGGCAGACAGCCCGAGAAGAGTTCCCGCGGCGATGACGGAACGCCCCATCCGCTCGACGCTAGGCCCCGAGGAACTCGCTCGCAAACCGAGCAACCGCCCAGCCGAGCGCGTCCGCGTAACGATGTCGTGTGCGGCGGTGCGCCGGTGTCTCACACGGGCCCCCGGGTCGAACTCTGACCGACCGCTCTGACGAGTCGACAGGGTCAACGCACGGTCAGTCTTGCTGCGCGCAGCTTCCCGACCTGGACCAGGTGGGTCCCCGGCGCGAGCTCGGCCTTCGGATCGGCGATGCGTTCGGCATCCACCTTCACCGCTCCCTGGGTGATGAGCCGACGGCCGTCGGAGGTCGAGGCCACCAGCTGTGCGTCGAGCAACGCCCGGACCAGCGGCACGGGTACGCCGCCCGTTCCGACCACCACCTCGGGGAACTTCTCGGGGTCCACCTCGCGACGCGAGAAGCGCCGCTCGAACTCCTCCGCCGCGCCCGCCGCTGCCGCCGCTCCGTGGAAGCGCTCGACCATCTCCCGGGCGAATGCCACCTTGACTTCCTTCGGATGAAGCTCGCCACGCGCCACCCGATCCCGCTCGGAGCGAATGGCCTCGAGCGGACGGCCCGAGAGCAGCTCGGCGTACCGCCACATGAGGTCGTCGGAGATGCTCATCAGCTTCCCGAACATCTCGGACGGGGGCTCGGCCACCCCGACGTAGTTGTCGAGCGACTTGGACATCTTCTCCCCGACGATCCGCCCGTCCTCCATCCGTGCATCCAGCCCTTCGAGGATCGGTCCGGTGAGGATGACCTGCGGCTCGAGGCCGTACTCACGCATCAGTGTTCTGCCGACCAGCAGATTGAACAGCTGGTCGGTGCTCCCGAGCTCCACATCCGCCTTCAGGGCTACCGAGTCGTAGCCCTGGAACAGCGGGTAGAGCAGCTCGTGCATCGAGATGCTCCTGCCCTCCCGGAAACGGGTCTTGAAATCGTCCCGCTCCAGCATCCGCGCCAGGGGCCAGTGCGCCGCCAGCCGCACAGTTCCCTCGGTGCCGAGCGCATCCAGCCACTCGGAATTGAACCGGACCCTGGTTCGCTCCGGGTCCAGAACCTTGAACACCTGGGCCTTGTAGGTCTCGGCGTTGGCCAGCACCTCTTCGCGGCTCAGGGCGGGGCGGGTGACGTTCTTCCCCGAGGGGTCGCCGATGATCGCGGTGAAGTCGCCGATGAGGAAGACCACCTCATGGCCGAAGTCCTGGAACCGCCGCATGCGGGTGAGGAGCAGCGTGTGACCGAGGTGGAGGTCCGGGCGGTTCGGGTCGAAGCCGGCCTTGACGATCAGCGGCTGCTCGCGCTCGTAGGAGCGCCGGAGCTTGGAGCGGAGCTCGTCCGGCACCTGGAGGTCGATGGTGGCGCGGGTGACCTCGGCGAATTGCTCGTCGGGGGTGGCTCGGCGAAGGAGCGACATCGGCTCCACCTACCAGGCCGGCGGGGAGCGGTCACGTTCCGGGGAGGTGCTCGCGCACCCGGATGATGCTCCGCGCCTTTCCGGTGGCGTCGTCGATGTCGATGACCACGCCCTGGAGGTAGACCAGGGCCTTGGCCACCTCGTACTGATTGGGTCGCTGGGTCAGGAACCGCTCGATGCTCTGTTCCTTCTTGATCCCGATGACCGAGTCGAGGGGGCCGCACATGCCCACGTCGGTGATGAACGCGGTGCCCGCCGGGAGGATTCGCTCGTCCGCGGTCTGCACGTGGGTGTGGGTGCCGACGACGGCGGAGACCTTTCCGTCGAGCCAGGCCCCCATGGCGTTCTTTTCGCTGGATGCCTCGCAGTGCATGTCCACCAGGATGCACGCCGTGGTGCGCCGGAGCTCCGCGACCAGCCGCTCGCCGACCCGGAACGGATCGTCCAGGTTCTTCATGAACACCCGACCCTCGAGGTTCAGGACTCCCAGCGCCCGTCCGTCCGGGGTGCGGATCACGGTGTGTCCCCGGCCGGGGCTGCCCTCGGGGTAGTTGGCGGGGCGGAGCAGCAGCTCGGGATGGTTCTCCACCCAGGGGAGGATCTGGCGCTTGGTCCAGAAATGGTTGCCCGAGGTGAGCAGGTTCACCTCCGCCGAGAGGAGCGCCTCGGCGGATTCGGCGGAGATTCCGGCGCCGCCCTCGGAGTTCTCGGCGTTGGCGACGACGAGGTCCGCCTCGTGCCGGGCGATCAGGCGGGGCAGGAGAGTGCGGACGGCGAGCACCCCCGGCTTGCCCACCACGTCACCCATGAACAGGACGATCACGTGGGCGCGAAATCGGGCGGGCGGGACAGGCCCCGGAAGACCTCGTTCTCGGTGACCACCAGGTCGACGTCCACGTCGTCCTCGTTGGTCGGGAGATCGTCGACGATCTGCTCGGCGAAGGCCAGCCCCACCCGCCGGCTGGACGCACCGCCTGCCTTGAGGGTGGCGTCGTAATACCCGCCCCCTCGGCCCAGGCGCTTGCCGTCCGGCGTGAAGCCGAGACCAGGCACGACGAAGAGGTCGATCTGCTCCACCGGGATGAGCTCCGCAGCGTCCGCGGGCTCGCGGACGCCGAGCCGGCCGGGCTCCAGCTCGGTCTCGTTCCGCACCGCGCGGAAGGAGAGCACGCGTCCCCGGACGTGGCTCAGCGGGTAGCAGATCACCTTCCCGTCGGCGAGGCCGGCGGTGAGGATGTCCCGCGTGGGCACCTCGCCGCGAATCGGTGCATAGAGCGCCACCGTGCGTGCGTGGTGGTAGTAGGGGGTGGCCAGGAAACGCGCCTGGATCTTCAGACCCCGGGTGTCGACCAGCTCGGCGCTGAGCGCCTTCCGACGGGCGGTGAGCTGCTCGCGGAGTGTGGCCTTGCGCAGTGCCCCCTCGTCCGTTCCCATCTCACGCCCGTTCGTCGCCAGCCTCTCACCTCTCCTGAAAAAAACGTCCCCCGCCGCTGGGCCGTGTGCGCAGCGTCCATTGAACCCAGTTGAGCCAGGTGGGAGCCGAGGTGAGGTACCGTAGGTCTCCCGGGTCGTCGGCGAGCGCCGGCTGCCCCGGGCGTGACGCATGGAACCCCGGTACGGCTCCCGGAATGGACGTATCGGTTCGAATTTCTGCTGCACATCACGCACCCCGCAGGGGACAACCTTGCAAGGGGTTTCCGGCCTCCGACCGGACGGCTCCGACAATAAGGACGGCCCGGAGGGGGGTCAAGGGAACCTGGGCGGTGTGTTCCGTTGCACTGGCTGGCATCGGCCGCTCCGCTCGTGCCAGCATCCCTTGGATCCAGCCCCGTCCCGTGCCCCGGCTCCTGCTCGCCACCACGCTCTGTGCCGTGCTCGGTGCCGGACCGGCGCTGGGGGCCGTGCCGCTGCTGGCGTCGCGTGCGCGGTGGGGTGCGAAGGGTGTTCTGAGCTGGCAGGCAGTGAACGACCACGTACTGGGGAGAGCCGGGGAATCGAACCCCTGCGGCTTCGAGGCGGGCCGTGCGGTGGTGGACGCCGCCTGGGAAGGGGATGTGCTCGTGGGGAGGCTGACGCTCTGCACAGCCTGTGGCGAGCGGACGGTGCCGTACCTCGGAGTGCATGTCGCCGCGAACGGAACGGTGGTGGCGGATGTTCCGCTGATCCCCGGGTGTGACTCGCCGGGCCTGGAGCGCGGACGACTGGTCCTGGCGCCCATTGCCGAGCCGCCCGGCCGTCGACCGCTCACCCATCACCTCGAGGCCGGCGAGAAGCTGCTCCAGCTGCGCCGGGGAAAGGCGGCCCAGGCCGAGTTCCAGAGGGCGCTCGCGGCGAGGGAGGACCCGGGGAAGGCGTGGCTGGGGATGGGGCTCGCCTCGGTGCTGCTCGGCGACGCTGCGGGCGCGGTGGCGGCGTACGAGAAGGCGAGGGCGTTCGCCCCGGGGGTGCTGCTTTCCTACAACCTGGCCTGTGCGCAGGCGCGACTGGGGCACATCGACGAGGCGCTGGCCAGCCTGAGCGACTCGATCGACCGCGGCTTCGCGGCCTCGGAGGACCTGCTGCAGGACCCGGACCTGGCGCCGCTCCGCGGCGATCCACGGTTCTCGGCACTGCTCGTCCGGACCAAGAGCAACGAGGAGCGACGACGGTGAAGCAGTCCGAGGTCGTGCTCTGGTCGTCGGGTGCGCGGTTCGGCCACTACGAGATCCTCGCGCCGCTGGGAAAGGGCGGCATGGCCGAGGTGGTGCGGGCGCGCACGCTCGATGGGCCGTGGGCAGGGACCGAGGTCGCCATCAAGCGGTTGCTGCCACAGCTGGCACGGGCACCCGAGTACGTACAGCTGTTCGCCAAGGAAGCCGAGCTGTCCATCGCCTTGCGCCATCCCAACATCGTCCAGACGCTGGACGTGGGGGCCATCGGAGGGGTGGCGTATCTGGCGATGGAGTGGGTCGACGGGCGCGACCTGGGCCAGGTGCTGCGCCGCTGCCGGAAGCAGACCATCGCCCTGCCGATCGACTTCGCGGTGTACCTGGCGCGGGTGTTGCTCGAGGCGCTGGACTATGCGCACCGGGCGGAGAGCGCGAGCGGGACGTCGCTGCACCTGGTGCACTGCGACGTCTCGCCCTCGAACGTCTTCATCTCCCGGGTGGGCGAGGTGAAGCTGGGCGACTTCGGCGTGGCGCGGGTGCGGGTGAAGTCCGGGGTACGGGACGCGGTGATCGCCGGGAAGCCGTACTACCTCTCTCCCGAGGCGACGGCGGGCGAGGTCACGCAGGCGGTGGATCTCTGGGCGACGGCGGTGGTGCTGTTCGAGCTTCTGACGCTGGAGCGGCCCTTCCAGGGCAGCAGCCCCCAGGAGGTGTTCGGGGCAATCCGCGCGGGACGGAGGGCTGGAGTCCGGGAGCGTCGGCCGGAGGTGACCGCGGGCCTGGAGGCGGTGGTCGACCGCGCTCTGGCCAAGGACCCCCGTGCGCGGTTCCCGACGGCGGCCGACTTCGCTGGGGCGCTGGAGCCGCACTGTGACGAGCGCATCGGCACCCCGCTGGCGATCGCCGCGCTGGTTCGCGGACTGTTCGGGACCGCCGGCTAGGTCGGACGGCGTCTGGAGAGAAGTCGATCGAGCGCCTGGAGGAGGGAGGTCACGTCGGCCTGCGTCGTCTCGCGCCCGAACGAGATGCGGATCGAGCTCCGGGCATCCTCCACCGACACCCCCATCGCCAGCAGCACCGGCGATGGCCGCATCGTCCCCGACGCGCACGCCGCGCCCACCGACACCGCGAACCCCTCCAGGTCCAGCGCGATGAGCAGCGTCTCCGCATCCACCCCCGGGAAGCACACGCTCGTGGTGTTGGCCAGCCGCGACACCCCCGCCCCGTGTACCCGCGCCTTCCACGGTCCCGCCCGCAGCGCCCGCTCGAACCCGTCACGCAGCGCCGTCACCCGCGCCACTTCCGCGGCCCTCCCGGCCTCTGCCAGCTCCAGCGCCAGGGCGGCCGCCTCGCAGAGCACCACCGCCGGAGTACCCCCTCGGAGACCGCCTTCCTGGTGCCCTGGCACCAGCGGCTCGAGCCGCACAGAGCGCCGCACCGCCAGGATGCCCACCCCCGCCGGCCCGCCGAACTTGTGCGCCGAGTACGCCACCACGTCCGCCTCGAACGAAGGCCTCAGTCGCCCCGGCGCCTGCACCGCATCCACGAAGCTCACCACCCCCCGCGCCCGGGCCAGGGCCGCCACCTCGTCCGCCGGCTGCACCACCCCGGTCTCGTTGTTCGCCGCCTGCAGCGCGCACAGCGCCACGCCAGGCGCGCCGAGGGCCGCCTCGTAGCCTCCCGCCGGAACCCGCCCATCGCCGCCCGGATGCAGCTGCACCACCGAGGTCCCCCGCCGCTCGGCCGCCAGCAGCACGCAGGGGTGCTCGATCGCGCTGGTCACGAGGGTGCCGCCCCGGCCCAGCCCGAGCACCGCCGTGGCGCAGGCCTCGGAGCCGGAGGCGGTGAATAGCACCTCGTGCGCCGGACGGCCCAGCACCCGGGCCACCCGCGCTCGCGCCGCGTCCAGCCGGGCCCGCGCCGCCCGCCCCGCGCCATGCACACTGCTCGGATTGCCCGCCCGCTCCCGGCGAAACGCCGCGGCGAGGAACTCCGCCACCTCGGGGAACAGCGGCGTGCCGGCGTTGTGGTCGAGGTAGGTCACCGCTCGAGGGCGGCGCTCTTCCCGACGAGCAGGAGCGACCGCGGCCGTTCCCCCTTCACCCCGAACGCCTCCAGGAACGCACGGGTCAGCACGCGCCGCAGCGCCGCTGCCGCCCGCCCGGGCGGCAAGGGCAACCGCGCTCCGGCCATGCTCCCGTGCCCGCCGGCCGATCCGCCGCGGTCCTCGCAGATGTCGCGGATCAGCTTCCCGGCGTTCATCCGCCGGTCACGCACCCGCAGCGACACGTAGAGCTGCCCGCGGAAGGTCCCCATCGCCAGCGACCACTTCATTCCTTCGAGGAAGCTCAGGCGCTCGGCCACCTCGGCGACCATGTCCGGCGAGTACACTTCGCCCAGGTCCACCGTCACCACCGTCTGCCCGTACAGCCGCGCCCGCCCGATCGCCGAGTGGTACAGCCGGAAGTACTCCGCCGGCAGATCCGGGTGCTCGATGCGGCCGAGCAGATACTTGTCCACCCGGGGGAAGAGCCAGAGGTACGCGTCGATGTCCGCCGGCGTCGTCTGCCGTCCAAGGTCCCGGCTGTCGGTCTTGATGCCGTAGAACAGCGCGGTGGCCACCTCCACCGAGGGCTCGAGCTTCGCCGCCCGCAGGTACTCCACCACCATCGTCGAGGTCGCCCCGTACTCGCCGCCCACGTCGGCGAACGGCGCCCCCAGGCTCTCGTCCCGGAGTGGATGATGGTCGAGCACCACCTCCACCGGGTACTGCGCGGGCACCGAGTGGTTCCCCACCGGGGGCTGGGTGTCCACCAGCGCCAGGAGATCGTGCTCGTCGAACACCACCTGGCTCACCGGGATGATCGGCAGCTTCAGCACCTTCACCAGGGCCAGGTTCTCGGATCGGCCGATGATGCCCCCGTACACCACCCGCGCCTCCACGCCCGCGCGCTTCTCCAGCAGGAAGGCCAGCGCCACCGCCGAGGCGATGCTGTCGGGATCCGGATTGTCGTGGGTCAGCACCAGCACCCGCTGGCGCCCCCGCGCCAGCTTCAGCAGCTCGTCGAGCTTGCTCCGGATCGGCAGCTCGGCGAGCACGCGTTCCGGACTGGGAGGGTCCTCGGTCTTCGACCGGCTCGAGGAGGATGAAACTGACGGCATGCGGGGCCTTTTACTTCCGGATCAACGAATGGAGAAGCCGGAGCCCTCTTGCATAATGGCCCGGATTCGGGGTTTCCAGGACCGCCGGTGTGCCCTGGAACCGCCCGTCGTTCACCAGGAATCTGAACGCCGGCAGGCCCATCGTGCCTCGGCCGATCTCCGCGTGCCGGTCCACCCGCGCCCCGCGCGGACGCAGGCTGTCGTTCAGGTGGAAGCAGCGGATCCGCCCCTGGCCGAACCTCCGGACGGCCTCGTCCACCACCGCTCCGGTGCCGGCTTCGGTGGTGAGGTCGTATCCCGCGCTGAAGAGGTGGCAGGTGTCCAGGCAGACGCCGACCCGTCCGGGCGCATCCACCCACGACAGAATCTCCTCCAGGTGCTCCAGCCGGTGCCCCAGGCAGTTGCCCTGGCCGGCCGTCACCTCCAGGCAGACCCGGACCGCCAGTCCGGGCAGCGCCCGGTGGACCTCGTCCAGCGCCCGTGCCACCAGCCGGAGCCCGCGTCGAGGCGACGGATGCGAGCCCGGATGGAACACCAGCGAGCGGATCCCCAGCGCCTCGCAGCGGAGGAGCTCCTCGCGCACCGCTTCCAGGCTCCTGGATCGGATGAGCGGATCCTCCGAGGCCAGGTTGACCAGGTAGCTTCCGTGGGCGATCGCCGGGAGGGCTGCCGCCCGGGCCGCTCTGCGGAACGCCCGTCTCTCCTCGGGATCGAGCGGCGGGGACGACCAACCCCGCGCCGAACGGGTGAAGATCTGCACCGAGCGCGCCCCGTGCCCGGCGGCACGCCCGAAGGCAAGCGACACCCCGCCGGCGACCGATTCGTGCGCCCCGAGCCTCACACCACCTGGATCAGTTGATCGCCCGGTAACGCCGCGCCTGATCGCGGAAGAACTTCAGCCCGTTGTCCAGCGAGTTCTCCATCGCGTCCATCATCAGCACCCGGAACGAGGCCGGCGTCCCCCGGAACGACTCGTAGTACCGCTGCCGGTCGATGGAGTGGATGATGCACGGCAGGTATCCGTGCCGGGCGAGGATGAGGTTGGACGTCATCCGCGCCACCTTCCCCGAGTGCTCGCTGAAGGGAAATACTTGCAGAAACTGGAACTGGAAGGTCGCTGCCTGCTTGATCGGGTGGTACTCGCGAAACTCGGTCGTCCCGGTGAACTCGATCAGCTTGTCGAGCAGCCCCTGGATCTTCGCCGGCTGGGCGATGTCGTGGAAGTAGGTCCGGTGCAGCGGCATGTCCTTCCGCAGCCCCGCCCGCTCCCGCTCCTTGGCCAGCTCCTTCTCCGTCCGCTCGCGGCGCTCGAGCTGCGCCCGCATCGCCTGCGCCTCGGGCGTGTTGCCGAGCAGGAGGTCGTGGACTCGCTTCACCGTCGCCATCGGCACGGCGGAGGCCTTGCGCCCCGAGGTGCGGGCCTCCTCGCGGATGTAGTCGATGGCCCCCTTGTGGTTGCGGATGTCGAGCACCGCCGGAAGCAGCGAGGCCTCGGGCGGGGCGCCGCTCGGGTCGAGACCGGCAGCCAGCTCCTGCTCGTTGTACACCACGCCCTCCAGCGCGTTGTCGTGATAGACCCACGCCCGCTCGAAACGCGCCATGAACTCCGGCGCCTTGGGATGCTCCCCGAGGAGCTCCCGCAGCGCGTCGTTCTTGTCGTCGATGTCCTGGTAACGTTCCTTCAAGGGGGGGCGGGGCGCAGCGGAGGGCGGGGGAGGCTAATCGGGCCAGACGCAGCGCGCAAGGCCCGTTCGCCCGTCCAGGCGCGAGCGCTCACACATAGGTCAGCCACTCTGCGTACCGCGCTTCCTGCCCGCGCACCACCCGGAAGTACGCCTCCTGGACCTTCCGCACCACCGGCCCCGGCACGCCGGCGCCGATCCGCCGGTTGTCCACCTCACGGACCGGGGTGATCTCCGCCGCGGTGCCGGTGAAGAACACCTCGTTGGAGATGTACAGCGCGTCGCGGGTGAAGGTGACCTCCTCCACCGGGTGCCCCATGTCCTTCAGCATGCGCAGCACCGTGCGCCGGGTGATTCCGGCCAGGATCGGCGAGGACAGCGGGGGCGTCCGCACGATGTCCTTCTTGTTCACCATGAAGATGTTCTCGCCCGACGCCTCGGCCACGAAGCCGGTCATGTCGAGGAGGATCGCCTCGTCGTAACCGGCCTGCACCACCTCGCGCTTGGCGAGGATGCCGTTGATGTACTGCCCGGTGATCTTCCCCCGGACCATGTTCACGTTCACGTGCATGCGGGTGAAGCTCGACACCTTGGCCCGGATGCCGTCGCGCATCCCCTTGTCGCCCAGGTACGCGCCCCAGTCCCAGGCGGTGATCGCCACCCGGGTGGGGTTCACCGCGCCGAGCCCCATCGCCCCGTCACCCATGAAGGCGATCGGTCGCAGGTAGGCGCCGTTGGCGAAGCGCTGCCGCTGCACCCGCACCACCTCCAGGCAGGCCTCGCAGAGCTGGTCCTCGGTGAAGGGCAGGGCGAGCTGGATGATGTGACACGAGTCCGCGAAGCGCTTCATGTGCTCGCGGAGCCGGAACACCGCCAGCCGCCCATCATGGGTCCGGTACGCCCGGATGCCCTCGAACACCCCCAGCCCGTAGTGCAGGGCGTGGGTCATGATCGGCACCTGACCCTGCGCCCAGGGGACGATCTTCCCGTCGAGCCAGATGCTGTCTGCGGTGAGGACCGCGTTGGAGGTCGAGCTCATCTCGGGGCCGAACCACCGCACGCCGCGGCCCCCGCAGTCAAAGGCTTCAGAACGTCTTCTGCTGCGCCAGACGCGCCGCCCAGGTCAGGATGCTCAGCTCCCGGAGCGCCTCGGTGCAGCCCGGGTTGCATTCCACCGCCTTCTCGTACTCGCCCTGCGCTTCCATCGTCTGGCCCAGCGCCTTGTGCACGTGGCCCTTGTAGAGGTGCGCCCGGTCCAGGGTCGGGCTGCGCTCCACCGCCTCGCCGAGCAAGGTCAGCGCCTGCCGGCCGGCGGCGGCATCGGCCGGGGCGCGAGCGTGGGTGGCCCAGCCGAGCAGCGCCAGGAACTCCCCCTCCTCGGGCTGCAGCCGCACCGCCTCGGTGAACGCCGCGTGCGCGCCCGCGGTGTCGTCGGCGGCCAGCAGCTGCTCACCCCGGCGGAAGGCGCTCTCCGCCTCGAGCATCCGCCCCACCGCCTCGCCCACCTCGTGCTTCACCCCGCCCTCGCGGAGCTCGGCCCGATACCGGGCGCGGGCTTCCGGGTCCACCAGGGTGTCGTGCGCCTGCCCGACCAGCTCGGCTATCTGCTGCCCGAGCACCTGCACCTCGGGTGAGCCGGCGGGGCCGTCCAGCCGGTACTCGCGCAGCAGCTCCACTGCCGCGAACCGCACCGCCTCCGGTGGAGCGTCCGGCCGGATGCCCAGCAGCTCGAAGTAGTCCATCCGGCGCATGGCGGCGAGCGTGCCGAGCAGCCGCTCGCGGAGGTGCCCCTCGTCGTCGCCGGCCGGGACCTCGTCCTCCAGCTCCAGGACCTCCTCGTCGTCGTCCCAGGGACGATCGCCCGGGCCCGGCGCGACCGCGGCCTTGATCGGCGTGGGCGGGGGCGGCCTCATCCGGCGCTCGGCACGCAGCTCCACCATCTGGGAGGCCAGCAGGGCGTAGAGGAACCGGTCGGTGTCCAGCGGGGACAGCGGCCCCCGGCGCCGGAGCTCGCGCACGGTGCGGCTACCGTCCATGAGCGCGAGGAGGCCGGACTCCTCCTCGCCGAGCGACATGTCCTGCGCCGCGAACAGCGGGTCCTCCGCCGGGTGGACGTACTTCCCGGCGACGTCGCCGAGCGCGGTCAGCAGGCGGGCGGAGTCGTAGCTCCGCTTCACTCCCTCGTAGACGATGGCTGCGGTTGACATCTGCAGGCGCACCGTCTCCGCCGGTGGCTGGGCCCTGGAGTTGAACTGGAACTCGCCCCGTGCCCAGCCGAACACCTCGAGCAGCTTGAGCCGCAGCTGCAGCTCCAGCGCGTAGCGGAGGTTGTGGGGGCTGATGCACCCCATCTCGATCAGCACCGTTCCTTGCTGGCGTCCCTCGACCTTCATCCGCCGCAGCGACTCCTCGCAGTCCGCCTCGGAGATCATCCGCTCGCGGACCATCACCCGCCCGAGGCACTCCGACAGCCGGTTGCTCTTGACGCTCTCCGGCGCCCCGCCGCGGAAGAAGACGATCTTCTTCACCTTGTCCCGCCGGAGCAGGAGCCCTCCGGTGGCGCGGCGGCGATGGAGATCGGCCAGCAGCTGGGGGAAGGCGCGGGTCTGGAAGTCGCCCCGGTCCGCCGGCGCCGAGCCCGGGGCGGGCGCCGGGCCCGTGCCGGAACCCGTCTCGGCGGAGGTGGAATCGGCTGCGGTGGACTCCACCAGGGAGGCCTCGGCCTCCGCCCGCGGATCGGCCAGCGGCTCGGAGGCCGGCTCGGGCGCGCCGTTGGAGGGTGGGGCGGGCGGCGGCTGGGGGAAGCGGTCTCCGAGGACGCCCTCCAGCTTCCCGAACAGCTGGGTGAGCTTGAACGGCTTCTCCACGAATCCGGCCGCGCCGTGGCGCTCCACCGCCTGTGCCTGGTGGATCTTCGTCTTGTAGATGCCGGAGAGCATCAGCACCGGAGTCCGCTCGCCGCGCGGGGTGCTCTTGATGCGCCGGGCGACCTCGTAGCCGTTCAAGACTGGAAGGAGCACGTCCAGGAGCACCACGTCGAACGGGTGTCGCTCGAACGCCGCCAGGGCCGCCTCGCCGTCGCGCTCCACCGTGACCCGGAAGCCCTGCCGGGTGAGCGCATCGGCCAGCATGCGCTGGACGTTGCGGTCGTCGTCGACCACCAGCACGTGGACGGGGTCCGTCGGGGCCACCTGAACGCTCTTCCTACCATGCTCACTGCTGGAGGACACGGACGTAGGCCGCCCGCACGGTGGCTGCCATCGCCCTGTACTCCGACAGGAACGCACCACCGGCGTCCGGACCTCCGTACCCCAGCCGCCGCGCCAGCAGCAGCAGCGGCCGCCCGCGGGTGGGGAGGTGCTGCAGCGGTCTTCCGTGCACCAGACGCTGCCGGCTCTCCACCCGGCGGAGAAAGAGGTAGCCCTCCCGCAGCTGGGCCGCGTCCTCCCGGCGGAGCTTTCCGCACGCGGCGAGCGCCGCCAGTGCCTCGAGCGTTCCTGGCTGGCGCACCGCGGGCACTGCCGCCCCGTGCAGCAGCTGGAGGTACTGGGTGGCGAACTCCACGTCCACCAGGCCTCCCTGCCCGGTCTTGGGGTTCAGCCGGTCCACCGACTCGCCCGCCACCTCGCGCTCCATCCGCATCCGGAGCCGGTGGATCTCCTCGGCCGCACCCTCGGGCAGCGGGCGCTCCCAGACCAGCGGGGCGAGCGCAGTGCCGAGCAGCCGCTCCCCGTAGGCCACCTCCCCGGCCACCGCCCTGGCCTTCACCAGCGCCTGCCGCTCCCAGAGCTGCGCGCGCCGCGCGTGGTGCTCCAGCAACGCCTCCTCGCTCACCACCAGCGGCCCCTGGTTCCCCGAGGGACGGAGCCGGGTGTCGACCTGGTACAGCCTCCCCTCCCGGTACTGGAGCGTGAGGAGCGAGAGAAGCCGTTGCACCATCCGGGCGAAGTACTCGTGGTGGCCGAGGCGTCCCTGGGTGCCGCCGGTGGTCTCCTCGTCGGCGCTGGAGCCATAGACGAAGAGGAGGTCCAGGTCGGAGTGGTAGCCGAGCTCGCGCCCGCCGAGCTTCCCCATCCCCAGCACCGCCAGCGGCGCCCGCCGTCCGTCCCGCATCCGGGGAATTCCCCACCGGGACCGGGCGTGCTCGGCGGCGAGCAGCACCGCGTGATCCAGCAGCCCGTCGGCGAGCGCGGTGAGCTGCCGGGCCACCTCCGGCACCTCCAGCTCGCCGGCGATGTCGCCCAGGCCCACCCGGAGCACCTCCTCGTTCTTGAAGCGGCGGAGCGCGCCCAGCAGCTGCTCCGGGTCGTCGGTGGCCCGGGCCGCCCGACCGTCCAGCTCGGCCCGGATCCGCTCCGGCGGCTTGTGCAGCGCCTCGGCGTCCCAGGAGACCAGCTGGTCGAGCAGCTCGGGCGTGCGGACCAGCTCCGCGCTCAGGTACGCGCTCTGTCCGAAGAGGTCGAGCAGGCGCCGGGCGACGGCCGGCCGCTGCTGGAGGAGGCGCAGGTAGCCCGCCGGGACCGAGAGCGCGGAGGCGAACTCGGCGAGGTAGAACAGCGCCTGGTCCGGGTCCGGGCTCCGCGCCGCCCCCTGGAGCAGCTGGAGCGCGATGCCCGACGGCCCGGGGCCCTCCTCCAGCCGGGCCGCCCCCAGTACCCGCCGGAGCCGCTGGACGGAGGCGAGCGCGGCCAGCCCGTCGTCGAAGCCGCGACGGGCGAACGCCTCCGCCCGGGTGGCGTCGTCCACGTCCTCGTCGAGCGCGACCACCAGATCGGGGTCGTGCGGCAACTCGCCCCGGGCCTCCGGGCCGAGGAGGACGTGGAAGGCCTGTGCCACGTAGGTACGGTGCCGGGCCAGCTCGACCTCGAGGCCGGCCGCGTCCACGAATCCCAGCGCGTGCGCCAGCCGGTCCCGCTCCGGTCCGGGCGGCGGCACCGCCTGTGTTTGCCGCTCGTCCACCATCTGCAGCCGGTTCTCCACCCGGCGGAGGAAGGCATAGGCCTCGAGCAGCCGGTCGGCGTCGGCCTGCGACAGCAGCCCCGCCTCCACCAGCCGCCGCAGCGCCCGCTGGGTGGAGCGGACCCGGAGGACCGCATTCCGGCCGCCGTGAAGGAGCTGCAGCGCCGCGGCCACGAACTCCACCTCGCGGATGCCGCCGGGACCCAGCTTCACGTCGTTCTCGCGGGTGGTGCTGCGCAGATCGATCTGCATCTTGAGGTCGCGGAGCGCCTCCACCGCGGCGAGGTCGAGCGTCCGCCGCCAGACGAAGGGCCCCAGTCCCTCGAGCAGCTCTTGCCCCAGCGCCAGGTCTCCGGCCACCGGCCGGGCCTTGATCCACGCCGCCCGTTCCCAGGTCCGCCCCTGCTGCTCGTAGTACTGCAGCATCGCCGGGAGCGAGAAGACCGCCGCGCCGGCGCGCCCCTGCGGCCGCAGATCCAGATCCACCCGGAAGCAGAAGCCGTCCTCGGTGACGGTGGACATCGCCCGGGTCAGCGCCTCGGCGAGCCGGGTATAGTAGGTGACGGTGGGCACCGCGCCGGCGCTCCCGCCGCTGGTGGTGCCGTCGCCGCGGTGCACGAGGACCAGGTCGATGTCCGAGCTCCAGTTGAGGTCCTCGCCCCCGAGCTTGCCCAGCCCGAGCACCACGAAGCCCTCGGGGACCGGCGCGCCGTAGCGGTCCTGGAGCCGCGCCTCGAGCCGGGGCAAGGCGGCCCGGAGCAGCGCCTCGGCGAGCGCCGTCTGCTCCCGCCCCAGGGTCTCCATCGGCATCCCGAGCCACACGTCGCGGGCGGCGAGCCGGAGCGCCTGCCGCGCCTTGAATCGCCGGAGCCGCCGGACCAGCTCCTCCGCTCCCCCGTTCCCGGCGCGACGGAGGACCGAGGCCAGGCCTGCCTCCAGCTCTGCGACACCGAGTTGCACCCCGGTGCTCGCGCTCCGGTGCACCCAGCGCAGCAGCCCCGGCCTTCGCTGCAGCAACCGCTGCATCGACTCGCTGGCCAGCACCAGGCGGGCGGCGAGGGCCTCCGCCCCCGGCGCCTGTACCAGGGCCTCCTGGATGCGGAGCAGCCCGCGGGTGACTCCGTCCACCTCTCCGGTGCGCCGGATGGCGTCCACCAGCGCGGCGGCTTGGCGCTCCCCGAGCCGGGCCGCCAGCGCCTCGAGCTCCCGCCCGGTGCGCTCGGCCAGCCCGAGCGTGCCCGGACCCGCGGCGGTCACGGCGTGGCGATCTGCCCCAGCTGGGTCCGCACCTTCTCCACGTCGGAGGCGTGCTTGAGGAGCACGTTCAGCGTCGCGGCGACCAGCTCGGGCGAGAGGGACTCGGCGTTGAGCAGCACCAGGCTCCTCGCCCAGTCCAGCGTCTCGCTGATGGAAGGTGGCTTCTTCAGCTCGATGCTCCGGATGCGCTCCACCGCCCCCACCACCTGGGCCGCGAGGGTCGCCGGCACCTCGGGCGCCCGGGTGCGGACGATGCGCAGCTCCCGCTCGCGGTCGGGGAAGTCGATGTGGAGGTGCAGGCAGCGGCGCTTGAGGGCGTCGGACAGCTCACGCGCCGCATTGGAGGTCAGCACCGCCCGGGGAGACGACTTGGCCCGGAGCGTCCCCAGCTCCGGGATGGTGACCGCGGCGTCGGCCAGCACCTCCAGGAGGAAGGCCTCGAACTCCGGGTCCGCCTTGTCCACCTCGTCCACGAGCAGCAGCGCGGGAGTGGGCGAGAGCAGGGCGCGGAGCACGGGCCGCGGGAGCAGGAAGCGCTCGGAGAAGAACACCGCGTCGGATGCCGCGATGCGGTCCGCCGCCTCGGCAAGCGTCGCCGCGCCGGCGAGCGACTCTCCTAGCTTGTCCCTGAGGATCTGCGTGTACAGCAGCTGCTTGGCGTACTCCCACTCGTACAGCGCCTTCGCCTCGTCCAGCCCCTCGTAGCACTGCAGCCGGAACAGCTGCCGCCCCAGGGCCTGGGCCATGGCCCGGGCGAACTCGGTCTTCCCCACCCCCGCCGGCCCCTCCACCAGGACGGGCTTCTCCAGCCGATCGGCGAGGAAGGCGGCGGTGGCGATCTCGGTCGACGCCAGATACCCGGTCGCCTGAAGGCGGTCCCGGGCGTCTGTCACGGAGGTGAACCCTGGCAGCACCCCTGTCGGAGAGGTCGACGGTGTGACCGAATTTTCCACAGTGAGTTGCCGTCCCTGTTTCTTGCCGGCCGCCGGGCCGACGCGCATCCCGTGGATATCAGAGGTGCGGCGGCCGGGCACGAACGGTGGTCCGGTGCGTGCAAAGGGCTCGGTGGACGGGGCCAGGCCGAGGGCTCCGAGAGGTGTGAACGTGAGGTCGCCCGGGGTCAAGATGTGGCTGGGACTGGTGGCGCTGCTGCTCCCTGGCGGACTTCTCTTGCTGATGGGATGGGTGCTCGTCCGCGCCCTGACCCGGGCCAGTGCCCGGATCCGACTGGAGACGGCGTCCATCGGTGAGCCGTCCAATGCGTGGCAACCGGTGTGGCAGGTGTGTCAGGCGGTGTCGCAGGTGCGCATTCGCGACGTGCTGCGGGAGGCCCGGGGCTCTCTGTAGCCCCCGGTCCGAAGACCTGGCTTCAGGGCTTGTCGAGCTCGTCGACCAGCTTCTGCCAGGCCTCGTCGCCGTCGTTGGGCGGTGTCTGCTTCGGCGCCGCCGCCGGGGCAGTGCGCTGGACCACCACGTTCGCCCCGGAGGGAGTCGACGGCGCCGGCGCGGCGCGTGCCTTGAGCCGGGCCAGCTCGAGCTCGGCGACCTTCAGCGCCCGGGCGCGCTCCTGCACCGACTGCTGGAGACGGGCCACCTCCTGCGCCTTCGCCGCGTCCCGCCGCTCGAGCTCCGCCCGCTGCTTCGCCACCAGCTCCTCGCGCTCGCCGAGGGCCCGGGCCTCGATCTCCTTGCGTGCCTTCTCCGCCGCCGCGAGCCGTCCGGCGGCATCCGCGGCCCGCGCCTCCGCCGCCTGGACCCGGCCCCCGAGCTCGCGCTCGATCCGCGTGCGCTCCGCCACCGCGCTGCGCGCCTCGGCCTGCAGCGCGGCCGCCCGCTGCACGGCCTCCTCCCGCTCGGCCTCCGCCCGTGCGCCCGCCTCCTCGAGCTCCGCCACCCGGGCGCCCAGCTGGGCGGCCGTCTCCTGCGCCTGCGCCTCGGCCGCCTCGGCACGCTCCAGCAGCGCCTGCTCCCGGCCCGCAGCCTCGGCGCGCTCGCTGGACAGCACTGCCTCGAGCTCGGCGCCGCGGGTGCGGAGGGACTCGACCTCGGCCCCGAGCTCGGTCCGCGCCCTGTCGCGCTCGGTCTGCGCCTGGGCGAGCTGCGCCGAGAGCTGATCCACCCGCCCTCCGAGCTCGGTCTTGAGGGTCAGCGTCTCGCGGGTCGCGGTGGCGAGCTTCTGCGAGAGCTCGGTCTGTCGGCGTCCCGCGGCCTCGGTGAACTCCTTGAAGCGCGCCTCGGCCTGCTTGAGCTGCTCGCCCCGGGCCTGCGCGTCCCGGGCGGCCGCCTCCCGCTCACGCGCCCGCTCGGCGTTGGCCTCGGCCAGCCGCGCCCGGGCCTCCTCGAGCTGGGTGGTGAGCCCGGCCAGGTCGCCGCGGAGCAACTCCTCCTGCCGGGCTGCGGCATCCTGGAATTCGCGCAGCCTCTCCTCGAGGTCTGCCCGGGCGTCCTCGGTCTGCGCGAGCTGGCCCGACAGCCGGGTCACCTCGCCCACCCGCGTGCCCAGCTCCTGCTTGGTGAGGGAGAGGAGCTCCACGTGGTCCGCCAGCTCGTCCTTGTGCTGGGCCAGGTCCAGGTCCAGCGCGGCGCGCGCCCGGGAGGTGGCCTCGAGCTCGCCGCGGGTCGCCGCGTGGTGCGCGCGCTCCTGGCCCAGCTCGGACGTGGTCGCCTCAAGCTGGCCCCGGGTGTCCACCACCAGGCGCTCGGCCCGGTCGAGCGAAGCCTGGCTGTCGGCCAGCAGCTGCTGGGTGGCAGCCAGCTCGCCCTGCAGCGCGAGCTTCTCCGCCTCCACCGCCGCGAGGCTGGCCTCCAGCTCGGAGCCGCGGGCCCGCGCCTCGCGCAGCTGGACGTCCGCCTCCTCCAGTTCCCGGACGAACTCCTGGGCCTGCTGGGCGCGCTCGGCGAGCTGCTCCTGCGCGGTGGCCAGGGCGTCCTCGGTCCGGGCCAGGTCGGCCTGGAGCCTCGTCCGCTCGGCCTCCACCTGCGCCCGCGCGCTCCGTTCGGCCTCCAGCGCCGCGGCGGTCTCGGCCAGCCTCGTGGTCAGGCCCTTCACCTGCCTGGTGAGCTCGGTCTCGCGCTCCTCGAGCTGGGCGCGGGTGGCCTCGAGCTCGCCCTCCAGCTCCCCGATGCGCTCGAGCTTCGCCTGGACCTGGGAGTGCATCTCGGCTTCGACGCTCTCCCGCTGCTCGTGCGCCTGCGCGAGCTCCCGCTCCAGCGCCGCGGTCCGGGCGTCGCGCTCGGCGAGCCGGTCCGCCATCTGCTTGCCGAGGTGCTCCAGCTCCAGCTTGAGGTTCTCGCCCGCCGTCTCGGCGGCGAACAGGCGTTGCTCCAGCCCCTGCACCTGGGCGGTGTTGCGCGCTTCGGCCTGCTCGCGCTCCTCCACCAGCCGGACGACCTCGGCCTCCGCCTTGTCCGCCCGCCCCTCGCCCTTCAGCGCCCGGGCCTCCAGCGAGGCCACGGTCGATTCGCGCTCGCTGCGCGTCTCGGCCAGCGTCCTCTCCAGCTCGGCGATGCGCCGGGCGCTCTCCGCGTCGTGGCTGTCTCGCTCCTGGGTGGTGCGCTCGAGCGCCTCCCGCGTCGCCGCCAGGTCGCGCTCGGCGGCCTCGGCACGGGCGGTCATGGTCGCCAGTCCGCTGGAGAGCGTCTGCTCCTTCACCTCGAACTCGAGCGTCGCCACCCCCAGCGCGCGCTCCAGCCGCTCGGCCTCGGCCAGTCCTCGCTCCACGGCCTGGACCTTCTCCCGGAGCTCCTCCTCGCGCGCGGTGAGCTCGCGGCGGGTGTGGTTGAGGTCCTTCTCCTTGGAGGCCACCACCTCGATGAGGTCCTTCTCGGTGGCGAATTTCTGGAGCAGCAGGTCATCGACGGTCGCCCCGTGCTCCCGCTCCTTCTGCAGCATCGCCGCCTGGGCCTCGTTGAAGCGGCGGAGCAGGTCGTCCACCTGCATCTTCAGCCCCTGCAGCTCGACGTCCTTCTCGTGCAGCCGGTCCTCGACGCTGAGCAGCTCGCGCTCGCGGACGGTCCAGATCTCCGAGATGCGGGCCAGCTGGGCCTCGCGGAGCTTCAGCTCGTCGCGGAGGAATCTGGATCTTCCCCTCCGGCGTGCCCATCGCCTCGCGGCGCGGCGGTGTCCGCCGCAGCTTCTGGGACTCGGCGAGCAGCTCGGCCTTCCGGTCGGCGATGGAGGCGAAGGTCCGGTCGAGGAACGCCCGGTCCTCCTCGGTGAACGCGCTCCGCCGCTCGCGCCGTGGCAACCGTGGGGGGCTCCCCGGAGGCGGCGCCCGGAGCGGTGGCGGCACCGGCATCTCCCGGGTGGGGGTGGGCCGGGCCTCGCCGGTGAGCGCCTCCTCGAGCGAGCGGTCCATGTCGTCGCCCGCGGGCGGGGGCGGCAGGATGCCGTGGGTCATCTGCGCCAGCTCGCCCATCTCGAAGGGAATGGTGAGGTAGCCGTCGGCGGCGTTCGGCCCCTGCGAGTGCTGGGCTAGGCCCTCCTGCCCCACGTCGGACGAGAGCAGGAGGACCGGGAGGTTCTGGCCGAAGCGGCCCTTCTTGATCTGCCCGCAGAGCACGAAGCCGGACTGGTCCGGCAACTCGGCGCGGAGCACTACCAGGTCCGGGCGCCGCAGCTCGAGCTCGCGCTGGGCATCGGCGGCGTTGTCGGCCGTGGCGGTCTGGAAACCCGCCGACCGGAGCACGGAGGCCATGCTCAGGGCGAACTCGTTCTGACTCTCGACGATGAGGACTCGACGCTCCATCAAGGGGGGCAGAGCTTACCCGAAGCCCCCGGTGGGCGTGCCGGGGTCGGTGCCCTCTGGCGCTCGCCCGTCCCGCGGCCGGGGAGACCCGCTCCACGCCGGAAAGGGCGAGGGTCGCGAGGGTCCGGACCCGACAGTCCAGGCCGCGGGAGCCGCGCCGTGCGCCCGGTAGAGGTCCCGGAGCAGTCCCCGGACCCGCGCACCGTCGTGCCGCCGGTCCACGTAGGCCCGTGCCTCGGCGCCGGACTGCTCGAGCAGCTCCGGCGTGGAGGTGAGCGCCAGGAGCGCGTCCCCGAGGGCCTCGGCGTCCGCGCCGGGGAAGAAGACGGTGCAGCCGGCCGGCAAGTCCGCCCGTGCCGCCTCCGAGTCCGGCGCCAGCACCGTCCGCCCGCGGGCGTACGCCTCGAGCGCCTCGGAGAGGACGGCAGGGATGCGTGCGTCGGGACCGAAGCCGGAGAGAACCTCCACGTCGGCCCAGGCCCGGGGGAGCGCGCCCGGAGGCCCGGATGTCACCCCGGCCAGACGCGCCGCCGCGCTCACCTCCCGCTGCAGCGCCGCGTCCCAGGGCTTGCTGCGCGGCTGGGCGAGGTGAAGCCGGGCCCGTTGACCCAGCGGCCGGACCGCCTCGAGGAGGAGCCGGAGTCCGGCGCTCGACAGGTCCCAGCCCACGTGTCGGATGCGCAACGGTCCGGGACCTCGGGGGAGCGGCTCACCTGGCTCCACGCCGTCGGGGACGAGGTGCATGGCCGTCCGTCGGCCCCGGGCCCCGACCTCCTCGGCGCGGGTCCGGGTGGTGACGACCACCGCGTCGGCCTGGCCCAGGCACCGGTCCTCCGAGCGCCGCAGCGCCAGGTCGAGCACCGCGCCCTCGCGGCCTCTGCCGAGCAGCATCGGCAGCTCGGAGGAGGGGAGACGCCGGGCCTCGTAGAGGAGCGGCGGCCGGCGTGGGTGGGTGAGCACCGCGGCGCCCACCAGGGGGTCGGCGGTGTGCACCAGGGCGTACGCGTCCGAGTCCAGCTGCCGGGACACCGCGCGGCCGAAGGCCTCCACTTGCTCCAGCAGCTGGCCGGGCCCGGGCGGCACCCGGAGCACGCGGGCCCCGTGGAGCGACTCGGTGTGGGCCAGCCCCGGACCGCGAAGCGAGAGGGTGACGACCCGATACCGGTTCGCGCTCCCCCGCACGCCCTCCGTCATCCGACGGGCCCACGCCGACGGCCCGGGCCATACCTCGAACCCGGCAAGCAGGATGGCTGGGACGTCGGTCATCACGGGCAGCGGGGCGGAGGATGACACATCTTGCCGAGACGTTGACCGGAGGCGTCACCGACGCGTAAGCGGCGGTTCAGGGCGGTGGGGTGCTTCCACCGCGGCGCGAAACCGGCGGGGCCTTCGGAAGGGTGATGGACGACTTGAAGAAGCTCAGCGTGGAGCGGCTCCGAGAGCTCGCGCGGAAGCACCTGGGCAAGGGTCACAGCCGACTCCGCACCAGGGCCCAGCTGCTCGAGGCGCTCAAGGAGGTGGTGCGCGAGCCGCTGGCGCGCCTGCGCGATGTCGCCGAGTCGGTGGTTCCGGCGGTGAAGGCCGAGGTCCGGGTGGTCGACTTTCCCCCGGGTCGAAAGGGACGTGTGCGCGCCGAACGCACCGGGCCCGAGGCGTCCACGCCGTCCAGACCTCCGGGTTCCGCGCGGCCCGCGCCCACCCGCGCCCCGGCAGCCGCCGGCCAGCGGCGGGCAGAGCCGGCGCCCCGCGACCGCACCTCCCAGCCGGCCGTCCGCGGTGCGGCGCCCGGCGGGAACGGGGGCGCCGGAGCACCGGCGCAGCGGGACGCCGGGGCCGGCACGGCGGCCATCGCGCGCGCGGTGCGGCGCACCCGGACGGCTCCGGTGGAGGGACGCCTCGACGCCGGGAGCTCGCCGCCCCGCCGCACAGGGGCGGTGGATTCCGCTCCGCGGGTCGAGGCCCCGGTGGAAGAGGGCTTCTTCGAGGCGCCGGCCGAGCCCCGGCGTCCGCGTCGTGCGCCTGCGCCCAGCGGGCCGCTCGAGCGCGAGCCCTTCGCCTCCCCCCGCGAGGTAGGCACCGACGCGCCGCTGCTCCTGGTGCGCGACCCCACCACCCTCTTCGTCTTCTGGGACTTCCGCCGCGAGCTCGAACGGGGCGCGGCGCTGGGTCTGCGCGATCCGAAGCTGCTCATTCGCCTCTACCGGGGAGCAGACCTGGACCGGAGCCTCGAGCTTCCGCTCACCGCGCGGAGCACGTACGTGACCGGACTCACCTCCGGGCAGGAGTACACCGCCGAGGTGCTGCTCCTGGGCCGCGACGGCTGGACCCGCCCGGTGGGCTCGCGAAGCGCGGTCCGCCGCCTGCCGCCGGGCCGTGTCTCGGGGCAGCTCGAGGTGCGGACGCTCCGGCTACCCTGGTCCGAGCCTCTGTCGGGAGTGCCTGCGCCGTCGCCGCCCTCGTCTTCGCGGCACGAGCCGCTGGACTCGCCGCGCCGGGTCCCGCTGCCCACCAGCCCCGGGGCGCGGGGTCCGGCAGGCGGTCCGGGTCCGTCCGGCGCCCCTCGCTCCGGGCGGAACTGAGGCGGCCGGCCGATGCTGCAGCCGCGGGGCGCGCTGATGCTGGTGCTCCACGCCCACCTCCCGTACGTCCGCCACCCGGACGACGAGGACCACCTCGAGGAGGAGTGGCTCCACGAGGCGGTGCTCGAGTGCTACCTCCCGTTGCTCGAGCTGCTGGAGCGGCTCGGCGACGAGGGCGTGCCGGTGCGGCTCACCCTGTCGCTCACCCCCACGCTGGTGGCGATGCTCGAGGACCCCCTGCTCCGCGCGCGCATCGGCCGCCGCATCGACCGGCAGCGCGCGCTGGCCGAGCGCGAGGTGCGCCGCACGCGGGGAGACCCCGCCGTGCACGCCGTGGCGCGCTTCTACCAGGCGCGCCTCGACCGCCTGGAGCAGCGGTGGAGCGCGCGGTACCGGGGTGAGCTCGTCCCGGCCTTCGCCGCGCTGCGGGATCGCGGCCTGGTGGAGCTGGTCGCCTCCGGGGCGACGCACGGCTTTCTCCCCCTCCTTCGCCCTGCCCCCCAGGCGGTCCGGGCACAGGTGTCCGTCGGCGCCGCCGAGCACGCGCGCGCGTTCGGCCGACCCCCCAGCGGTTTCTGGCTCCCCGAGTGCGGCTATTACCCGGGCCTCGAGCGCGTGCTGGCGGAGGAGGAGCTCCGCTTCACCTTCCTCGACGCCCACGGCCTGACCGACGCCGAGCCGCGCCCGCTGCTCTCGGTGCATGCTCCGGCGTTCACGCCCTCGGGCGTGGCGGTGTACGCGCGCGACCCCGAGGCCTCCGAGCAGGTGTGGAGCGCGGAGGTGGGCTACCCGGCGGACCCGGTGTACCGCGACTTCTACCGGGACATCGGCTGGGACCTGCCCGAGGACGCGCTGGTTCCGGTGGTGGGGCCGGGGCGGCCACGGCGGGCGACGGGCTTCAAGTACCACCGCATCACCGGGGGCGGAGCCGAGAAGGCCATCTGGGCCCCCGAGCCAGCGTTGGCCCGGGCCCGCGAGCACGCCCGGCACTTCGTGGGCCGGGTCCTGGAGCGCACCCGGGCGCTGGTCGGACGGATGGAGCGCGATCCGCTGGTGGTCGCCCCCTACGACGCCGAGCTCTTCGGTCACTGGTGGTTCGAGGGCCCGGCGTTCCTCGAGGCGCTGTTCCGCGAGGCCGCCGCCGCGGGTCTGGTGGTGGTGACCCCGGCGGACGACCTCCAGGCCTGGCCCGAGGCGCAGGTCGTCTCGCCGGTGGAGAGCAGCTGGGGCGAGCACGGACACGCCTCGATGTGGCTCGACCCGGTGAACGACTGGATTCCCCAGGCGCTCTTCGGGTGCGCGCAGATGCTGGCCCCGTTCGCCCGTCTGGGGCGTGTGTCGGGGGTGGAGGGGCGCGCGCTGGTGCAGGCCCTCCGGGAGCTGCTCCTCGCCCAGTCGTCGGACTTCGCCTTCATCCTCCGGAGCGGCACCGTGACCGCCTATGCCCGTGCCCGTGTGCAGGCTCACCTCTCGGCGTTCCTGGAGCTGGTGCGTGCGGTGCGCACCGGAACGGTGGATCCGCTGCGGCTTCAACAGCTCCAGCAGCGCGATGCGCTCTTCCCGGACCTCACCCTCGACGCGTTCCGGGAGTGAGGGCCTCCCTGAACGCCCGGCTCCGTTGGAAGAACCTGCGGCCCCGGGCTGTTCAAGCCAAGGCCCAGAACATGCAATCTTGCTTGCGCCGGGTCCGGCGCCTTTTACGTTGGGTCTCGACATGAACCTTCGTCGCTTCCTCGCGCCGGCGGCGCTCCTCGCCTCCGGTCTCCTTGCCGTGCCGCTGCTCCACGGCGTTCCAGCACGGGCGCAAACCTCGCCCGCGCCCCAGCCCCCGCCCGGACAGGCCACCGTGCCCCACCAGGCCGTCCCGCAGGGGGGCGCGCTTCCCTCGCTCGCGCCGCTGGTGGACAGCGTGAAGGCCGCGGTGGTGAACGTGGACGTCACTTCGCGGGTGGAGCGCGACGACGGCGGCGGGGGGGACGACCCGTTCGAGCAGTTCTTCGGCCGCGGGCGGCAGCGGCCACAGGTTCGCCAGGGCGCGGGGAGCGGCTTCGTCATCGATCCGCGCGGCTACATCCTGACCAACAACCACGTGGTCGAAGGGGCGTTCAACATCCGGGTGAAGTTCGAGGACGGCCGCGCGCTCGAGGCCGAGGTGCTCGGTCGCGACCCGCTGACCGACGTCGCCCTGATCAAGCTCAAGAATCCGCCCCCGAACATCCCCTTCGTCAAGCTCGGTGACTCGGACGCGATGCGCGTCGGCGACTGGGTGGTGGCGATCGGGAACCCCTTCGGGCTCGCCTCCAGCGTGAGCGCGGGCATCCTCAGCGCCAAGGCACGGGAGATCGGCGCCACGCAGTACGATGATTTCTTGCAGACCGACGCCGCCATCAACCCCGGCAACTCGGGCGGTCCGCTGTTCAACCTCCGGGGCGAGGTCATCGGGATGAACACCGCCATCGTCAGCGGCGGAGCGGGCATCGGCTTCGCCGTGCCGAGCAACCTGGCCAAGGCGATCATCCCGCAGCTGGAGAAGAACGGCTCCGTCACCCGGGGCTACATCGGGGTGAAGCTGCAGAACCTCACCCCCGAGCTGGCCAAGGGGCTGAACGTGCCCCAGCCCTCGGGCGCCCTGATCAACGAGGTCACCAGGAACAGCCCGGGCGACAAGGCGGGCCTCAAGGCGGACGACGTGGTGGTCTCGATCGACGGCAAGAAGGTGGAGAGCAGCTCCGGGCTGTCGCGCACCGTGGCCCTGCGCCCGCCCGGATCCACCGTGAACCTCGGGGTGATCCGCAGCGGCAAGCCCCAGGACGTCAAGGTGACCTTGACCTCCCGGCCGGGAGACCTGGACCGGCTGGGGGATGCGCGCGGACCTCGCCCCGGCGGCGGCAAGACCCAGAAGGACGAGAGCAACCGGCAGCGCATCGGGCTGACGCTCCAGAGCATCGATCCCCGCACCGCCGAGGCCAATGGCCTGCCCACCAAGGGCGCGGTCATCACCGAGGTGCAGCCGGGCTCGCCTGCGGACGCCGCCGAGCTGGCGCCGGGCATGGTGGTCACCGAGGCAGCGGGGAAGAAGGTCGCCTCGGCCGACGATCTCTCTCGCGTCCTCAAGGAGGCCAAGCCCGGAAGCACCATCCTGCTCCGGGTGCAGGTGCGCGTGCCCAACCGCGAGGAGAGCACGCTTCTGCGCGCGCTCACCATCCCCGGAGCCTGACCCGCCGCCGCTCAGGAGCAGGGTGGGTTCCGGGGTAGGCTCGAGGACTGTCGTGGACAGCGCGCTCTTCCTCGTCGCCAGGGGCCTTCCGGTCCGACACGGCTTCACCCTGCGCTCCGGAGGGGTGAGCGAGGGCAAGCGCGCCTCACTCGACCTCGGGCCGGCCGGGGACACCGGCGCCGACGTGCAGGAGAACCGAGCGCGGGTGGCGCGGGCCGCGGGTCTTCCGCCCGGACGGCTCGCCCTGGCCGAGCAGGTCCACGGCACGGCCGTGGTCCGCGCCCGGCCCGGAGTGCTCTCCGAGGCTGACGCGCTGTGGACGGATGAGCGGGACACCTGGATCGGCATCCGGACCGCGGACTGCGTCCCGGTGCTCCTCTGCAGCGAGGACGGCGCCCGGGTCGCCGCCGTGCACTCCGGGTGGCGAGGAACGGTGGCCCGCATCGGTGCTGCGGCGGTGGCCACCCTGGCCGGGCCCGGAGCCCCCGCCGAGACCTTGCGCGCGGCCATCGGGCCCGCGATCGGGGTCTGCTGCTACGAGGTGAGCGAGGAGCTGGCCGGGCGTTTCGCCGACGCCTTCGGTGCGGAGGTCGTCCGCCGCGGCGGGCCCCGGCCCCACCTGGACCTTCGGCTCGCGGTGCGCCGCACCCTCGTCCAGGCCGGCCTCCGGGAGGCCCACGTCGAGGACGTCCCGGGGTGCAACGCCTGCGACCCCGGGCGCTTCTTCTCGCACCGCAGGGACCGAGGTGGGACGGGGCGGCACCTGGCGTTCATCGCCCCCGGCCGCCTTTCTTGACCCCTCTCGAAGCGGGTCCGTACACTCCCACGGAATCCCTCGTGTTCCCGTGCCTCGCATCTCCCCCGCGTACGTCCTGACGGCCCTCGTCCCCTGTGTGGTGGGCTGTGCCTCGGACGCGGCGAGCAAGAGCGAGGTGCGCACGCTCCAGGCCTCGGTGAAGCAGCTGCAGGACGAGAACATGAGGCTCTTGGAGCGCGTCCAGGCGCTGGAGACGGAGCGTGCGGTGGCCCGGGCCGCGCAGCAGCCGCTGGGCCCGCTGCTGGCCGCGGCGCCCTCCACCCCCACCGGCAGCGAGGTGCCCACCCTGGCGGTGGTGAAGCTCAGGCCACGCGCCGACCGGGCTCCGTCCATCGACGTGCGCACCCCGGTGCAGGAGCCCGACGCCGAGCTGGTGGCCGCGCTCGCCAGGCCCACCAACCCGGTCTCCGAGGCGCCGGATGCGACCCAGATCGACGGCGAGTTCGCCCAGGCGCAGGAGTCGCTCCGCACCGGAAATCTCGGCGGAGGCGTGGAGCGGATGACCCGCTTCGCCGAGGCGCACCCGAAGGATCCGCGCGCCGACGACGCCCTCTACCTCGCCGCGCTGGGCGAGCTGGGACAGGACGAGCCGGCCCGCGCCGCCAAGCTGCTCGAGACCGCGCTCCAGCGGTATCCGGCTGGAGACGTGGTGCAGCAGGCGATGCTCAAGCTCGCCGAGTGCCGGATGCGCCTCAAGCAGCCCGCCGAGGCGCGTGCGCTGCTCGCGCGGCTGGCGACCACCTTCCCGGGCACGCCGGCGGCCGCCGAGGCCCAGGCGCGCCTGGCCCGAATGCCGAGGACACCTTGATGAGAGCGTCGCTCCTGTCGTTGTGCCTTGTCGCCTCCGTCGTCCGGGCCCAGGCGCCCGCCGGCGGAAGCTCCGAGGTCGAGGGCACCGAGGTGAAGCAGCCGCCGCGCCCTGCCGACCAGGGCCAGGTGCAAGTGGCCCCGCCGGAGGGCCCCTCGCAGGTGCACACCGTGGAGAAGGGCGACACCCTGTGGGACCTGTCGAGCAAGTACCTCGGCAGCCCCTGGTACTGGCCGAAGGTCTGGTCGTACAACCCGCAGATCGCCAACCCCCACTGGATCTACCCCGGCAACCAGGTGCGCTTCTTCCCCGGCAACGGAGAGGAGACGCCGGCCAGGGCCGAGCAGGTCGTCGGTGACGAGGACGAGCTGCAGGCCGGCGAGGCCATCCAGGGCGAGGACGAGGTCCAGGTGGTCCGTCTTCCGGTGGAGACCAAGACCCGGGAGATCGTCCTGAAGGATGGCTTCGTGACCCCGCGGGAGATCGAGGCCGCGGGCACGCTGGTCGGCAGCTATGCCGAGTCCGAGATGCTGTCGCCGCCCGACGTGGTCTACCTGGACTTCAAGGACCGGAGCGCGGTCCAGGTCGGCGCCAGCTACCTCGTCTACCGCACCGTGGGGGAAATCCATCACCCCCACACGGGCAAGTTCCTGGGCTACCAGACCCAGATCCTTGGCACGGTGAAGGTGAACCGCACCAGCGAGCCCAAGGTCCGGGCGGTCCTCGACCGCGCGCTGGACGAGATCCGCCGCGGCGACCGCATCGGCCCGGCGCGCGAGCGGCTGTACGAGACCGTGGCTCCAGTCCCCAGCTCCGTGACCTTGCAGAACCTCACCGTCGTGGCGCAGCTCGAGCCGTCGCTCACCATGGCCGGCGAGCAGGTCCGGGTTCTGGTGGATGCTGGCAGCGCCCAGGGTGTCCAGGTCGGAAACGTCTTCACCGTCATCCGCCAGGTGGACCCCATCACCTCCGGGGTCGGAGTCGATCCCAGCGAGAACCAGGACAGCACCCTGCCCCTGGAGGAGGTTGGCCGGTGCATGGCGGTGGACGTCCGCGAGACCGTGACCACCTGCCTGCTCCTCCGCTCCTTCCGCGAGGTGGTGGCCGGAGACCGGGTCGAGCTGCGCGCCGGCGGGCCGCAAACGGCCGGATTCACTGGCTCAAGTCGCTGAACCCGCGGGCTGTCCGGGGGGCCCTCGCTTGACCCGGTGGGTGCGGGCGCTTATGTCTCGCCGCCGCTTTCCGGCCGGTCTCCCCACTTCTATATAGGTGGCCCGGGACTGGCAGGGGCGTACCCCGTGATGGACACCCGTCCGCTCCCCAGCGCCGAACGCGATGCGCTTCTCGCCCTCTGGGCCGTTCCCGGCATCGGGAGCATCGGCCTCGGCGGCATGCGCGTGTGGGCCGCCGGACGGTGGGCCGACCTCCTGGACACCCCGGCCCGCGACTGGGTCGATGGACTGCCGGCGAGCGACCTGGTGCGGGCGCGGCTCCGGGCGGCGGGGTCGCTCCGCGCGGTGGCCGAGGAGGTGCGCGAGCGCGCGACCCGGGGCCGGATGGAGGTGCTCCACAGGGGAGACCCCGGCTACCCCGAGCGGCTGGCCGAGGTGCGTGACGCGCCCCCGGTGCTCTTCGTGCGCGGCACCGTGGGTCGTCCCCGGCGGAGGCTGGCGCTCGTCGGCACCCGCCACCCCGAGCAGGGCTTCCTCCGGCATGCGCGGGCTTTCGCCGCGGCGGTGGCGGGCGGCGGCGCCGGCGTGGTGTCCGGGGCGGCCGCCGGCGTGGATCGAGCCTGTCACCTCGGCGCGCTCGACATGGGCGGCGAGACCTGGGCGTTCCTCGGCTCGGCGCTCGACGCGGTGGACCCCGCCCAGGCGCGGCTGGTGCCGGCCATCCTCGACGGCGGGGGCGCCGTGTTCAGCGAGCTGCCGCCGGGGATCCGGGCGAGCAAGCAGACGTTCCCCCGGCGAAACCGACTCATCTCCGGCGCATCCGATGCGGTTCTGGTGCTCCGGGCGGGCGAGAGGAGCGGCGCGATGCACACGGTCGCCGCGGCGCGGGTCCAGGGCCGGCCCATCCTCGCCTGTCCTGGGGAGACGTGGGCCGAGGCGGCCCGGGGCTGCAACCTCCTGGTGGCGCGTGGCCTGGCGCAGCTGTGCATCGGGCCACGGGACGCACTGAGGGTGGTGGGGCTGGACGGGACGCCGCCGCCGGGGACCATCGAGCCCGGGCAGATGCCAGGCATGTCCCAGGCCGCGGCGCGCATCTACGCGCTGCTGGGGTCCGAGCCGCGTCCGGTGGAGGAGCTGGAGGAAGGCTCCGGGCTGGATCCGGGCGCTGCAGTGAGCGCGCTGTGCGAGCTGGAGCTCCTGGGACTTGCGGTGCAGGCCCCGGGAAGAAGGTACCAACGGGTGTGAGGGAGACGATGCCGACGACACGGACCAAGAAGGCCGACGCGGGGGGTTCCCCGGCCGAGAAGGCGAAGAAGCCTCCTGCCCGTAAGGCTCCCCCGGCGATGAAGGCCAGGAAGGCCGCCCCGGCGAAGACCGCCGCGAAGAAGCGGACCCTCGCCGTGGTTCACGCCGACAGCACGCCCGCCCCACGCCGCGGCGGCCGGTACCTGGTGGTGGTCGAGTCGCCGGCCAAGGCGAAGACCATCAAGAAGTACCTGGGCTCGGGCTACGCGGTGAAGGCGTCCGTGGGCCACGTCAAGGACCTGCCCAAGAGCAAGATGGGCATCGACGTGGAGCACGACTTCACGCCCGAGTACCACGTCATTCCCAGCAAGGAGAAAGCACTCGGCGAGCTGAAGAAGGCGGCGGCAGGGGCCGAGCAGGTGTTCCTCGCCACCGACCCCGACCGGGAAGGGGAGGCCATTGCCTGGCACCTGAACGAGGAGCTACGGCACCCCAACGCCGTGCGGGTGCTGTTCAACGAGATCACCAAGAAGGCGATCCAGGAGGCCATCGCCCACCCGCGGTCGCTGGATCAGGCGAAGTACGACTCGCAGCAGACGCGGCGCATCCTCGACCGACTGGTGGGCTACCAGATCAGCCCGCTGCTCTGGAAGAAGGTGCGGCGCGGGCTCTCTGCCGGCCGGGTGCAGTCGGTGGCGGTACGGCTGATCGTCGAGCGTGAGCAGCTGATCAAGGCCTTCGTCCCGGTGGAGTACTGGACGCTGGAGGCCGAGCTGGAGGGAAAGGCTCCGCCCTCGTTCCGGGCACGGCTGGCGAAGCTGGACGGGAAGAAGGCCGAGGTCCCCGACCGGGCCACCGCCGATGCGCTCCTGGAGGAGCTGCGGGGAGCCGACTACCGGGTCGAGACCGTGGAGCGACGCGAGCGCCGGCGCAACGCCCCGGCGCCGTTCATCACCAGCAAGCTGCAGCAGGAGGCCGCGAACCGGCTGCACTTCACCGCCAAGAAGACCATGACCCTCGCCCAGCGGTTGTACGAGGGCGTGGAGCTCGGCGAGGAGGGGCAGACCGCGCTCATCACCTACATGCGCACCGACTCGGTGCGTCTCTCGGACGACGCAGTGGCCGCGGCGCGCGGGTACATCGCCGAGACCTACGGGAAGGACGCCCTCCCCGACGAGCCGCTGGTCTACCGGAGCCGGAAGAGCGCCCAGGACGCGCACGAGGCCATCCGCCCGGTGTCGATGGAGTGGACGCCCGAGCGGGTGAGGCCCTTCCTCGAGCCCGACATGGCGCGGCTCTACGAGCTCATCTGGAACCGGTTCGTCGCCTGCCAGATGAAGCCTGCGGTGTACGACCAGACCACGGTGGAGATCTCCGCCGGTCGGGCCACCTTCCGCGCCGCAGGATCGATCCTCAGGTTCGCCGGCTACCTGGCGGTGTACGGGATGGCCCCCACCGCGGACGAGGAGTCCGAGCGGGAGAAGAGCGGCGCCGACGAGCCGAAGCCGGAAGAGGCCAGCGTGCAGCTGCCCGAGCTCGCCGAGGGCGACCGGTTGAGGCTGGTGGGGCAGGGGCTGCTCTCCGAGCAGCACTTCACCCAGCCGCCACCCCGGTTCACCGAGGCCTCGCTGGTCAAGGAGCTGGAGGAGGACGGGATCGGGCGCCCCTCGACCTATGCCTCGATCCTCTCGGTGATCCAGGACAAGAAGTACGTGGAGAAGCTCGAGGGCCGCTTCCATCCCACCGAGCTGGGGAAGATCACCACCGAGGAGCTGGTGAAGCACTTCCCCCACGAGATGGACGTGACCTTCACCGCGAGCATGGAGGAGCAGCTCGACCAGATCTCCGACGGGGACTCCGACTGGCGACGCGTGCTTCGTGACTTCTACGGCCCCTTCCAGGTCACCCTGGCCAGGGCCGAGCAGGAGATGCGCGACGTCAAGCGGGAAGAGATCCCCACCGACGTCAACTGCGAGAAGTGCGGGAAGATGATGGCCATCAAGTGGGGGAAGATGGGCCGCTTCCTCGCCTGCACCGGCTACCCCGACTGCAAGAACACCAAGGACTTCAAGGAGGTCGACGGCAAGGTCGTCCCGGTGGAGGAGGAGCCCACCGACGAGACCTGCGAGAAGTGCGGTCGGCCCATGGTCATCAAGCGGGGCCGCTTCGGGCGCTTCATGGCCTGCTCGGGGTACCCGGAGTGCAAGACCAGCAAGCCCCTGTCCATCGGCGTGGCCTGCCCCACCTGCAAGGTGGGCTACCTCACCGAGCGCCGGAGCCGCCGGGGGAAGGTGTTCTTCGGTTGCAACCGGTACCCGGACTGCACCTTCGCCGCCTGGGACCGCCCGCTGCCCCAGGCCTGCCCGCAGTGCGCCTCGCCGTACCTGCTGCAGAAGTACAGCAAGCGCGACGGCGCGCGGATCGTCTGTCCGAACAAGGAGTGCGGCTACACCCGCCCGGTGGACGAGGGCGGCCCGGTGGCGCCGCCCAGCGCTGCCTAGGTCAGGGCGGCCGCCGTCGAGATCCGGGTCAGGGTGTCGTCAGGTGGGCTGCAGTCGGCGAGGTCCGGGCGGCCGCAGTCAGCGAGCGCTCCTCGCCGCCCCCCGTGTCCGGGGGGCCGGTCAGCGGATCTGCGAGGCGGTGCGACACTGTCCCCGGGGACAGAGGCGCGGGCGGGCCGCGGTGGCGCAGCACCACCGTGCCGTTCTTGACACCCCGGGGGGCGCAAAGGGACGATGTTTCTCCGGTCTTCGCCGTGAAGCACCGCTCTCCCCGCCTTTCTCGAGAGACTCCAACGCGCCGGCCCGCTGCACAGGCGCACCGGAAAGGATTCACCCGTCCATGAGCACGTCGATGAGCCACCTGATCGAGGCCGTCCTGGCCGCTGCACCTGCCGTGAAAGGTGGGGCGATGGACTCGATCGTTCGGTTCTTCAAGGAGGGTGGCCCGTTCATGTACGTGAACCTCTTCTGGATGGCGTGCGCGATCGCGGTGGTGGTCGAGCGCGTCGTCACGCTGATGTTCCGCTACAACCTGAACGCCGAGCCGTTCATGGAGCAGATCACCAAGCTGGTGCTCACCGGCAACGTGGACCGGGCGGTGAAGCTCTGCGGCGCGGCGCCGAACTCGCCGCTGGCCCGGGTGATCCGCGCCGGACTGACCCGCGCCAACCGGGGCGAGATGGAGGTGGCCAAGAGCGTGGAGGAGGCCATCCTCGAGCACACCCCGCCCATCCAGACGCGCATCCCCTGGCTCTGGTCGCTGGCCAACATCGCCACCCTGGTGGGGCTCCTCGGCACCATCAGCGGTCTGATCATCACCTTCCAATCGCTGGGCAACGTGCCCGCGGATCAGAAGCAGGCCATCCTCTCCAACGGCATCTCGGAGGCGATGAACAACACCGCCTTCGGTCTGGGCATCGCGGTGTCCTGCATCATCTCCCACCTCTTCCTGACCGCGTACGCCAAGAAAATGGTGGAGTCGGTGGAGCTCAGTGCCCTGAAGCTGGAGAACCTCCTGTCGCGGCGCGCGGCCGGAGAGACCTCGGCGATGGACTTCGAGCGCTCGGCGTAAGGGCGGGTCCGAGGGTCCCTGGCCGATGGCCTTCTTCTACAGCAAGCGCAAGCTTCGGGTCCGGGGCCGCGAGGAGGGCCAAGAGCTCAACATCGTCCCCTACCTCGACATCCTCATGAACCTGATCATGTTCATGCTCCTGTCGATCACCGGTCTGTCGGCGTTCGGCATCCTGAACGTGAACGCGCCGAATTACGGCGGCCCGAGCACCCAGGTGACCGAGGAGGGGGACAAGCCGAAGCTGCTGCTCACCGTACTCATCTCCAAGAAGGGGTTCTACGTCGCGGCGACCGGCGGGGTGGTCGGGCAGCAGCAGCAGCCGGGACAGCCCAACCCGGCCGAGGCCCCGCCCAGCATCCCCAAGAAGGCCGACGGCAGCTACGACTACACCGCGCTCACCGAGTCGATGGTGAACGTGAAGAAGGAGTTCCCCTCCGAGTCGAAGGTCATCGTCGGCGCCGAGGGCGACATTCCCTACGAGGTCCTGGTCCAGACCATGGACGCGGTCCGCGAGACGCCTGGCCGGGAGCGCAAGCTGCTCTTCACCGACGTCACCCTGGGGGCGATCTGATGGCCGCGCCGGTCCCCCGCGCCCCGGAGCTGGACGAGGAGACGCTGCAGCGGCTGATGTTCCGCAAGGCGCTGACGCGCAAGAAGCGCATGGAGCGCGAGATCGCCGGCGAGATCCACGAGCTCAACATCACCGCGATGATGGACATGATGACCATCATCCTGGTGTTCCTCCTCAAGTCCTACGCCGCCTCCGCCATCTCGCTGACCCAGAGCGAGGACGTGAAGCCCCCCATCTCCAGCACCCGGGCGGTACCGAAGGACACGGTGGCAGTGACCATCACCCCCCGGGACATCCTGGTCGGTGACCGAGTGGTCGTGCCCCTCGAGAATGGGCAGATTCCCGCCTCGATGCTCCAGGGGCGGCTGGTGGTTCCGCTGGACAATGCGCTTCGCCGCGAGGTGGAGAAGCTGAAGCTCATCGCCTCGCGAAACCCCTCCGCCCCGTTCAGCCGCGAGCTGTCGGTCATCGGTGACCGGAAGATTCCCTACGACCTGCTGCTGACCGTGCTCTACACCGCCGGTCAGGCCGAGCTGGAGAACTACCGGTTCGTGGTGCTCCAGAAGGGCGAGGGCAGCGAGAGCGGGTAACCCGGGGCTCAGCGGCTCACAGGGAAGGTCGGGGGGCGTTCCCGCGCAGCGACAGCTCCCGAAGCTCCTCGTCCTCCTGGCAGCGGAGGGTGAAGGGCAGGGCACGGAGCCGCTCGATGGGGATGTCCTGGCCGCAGTCGACGCACTTGCCGTACCGGCCGGCGTCCATCCGACCGATCGCGGCGTCGATCTGGATCACCTCGCGGCGGGCGCTTTCCGACAGGGTGGTGAGCACGTCGTCGGCGAGCTTGTTCTGCGCGCCCTCCTCGTACTCGGGCTGGCGGTCCTGGGAATGGAGGGCCCGCAGCTCGTCCTGCTCCACCTGCTGCGTCTCGAGCAGCACCCGGCGGCGTTCGGTCAGCATCCGGTGCAGCTCGTCGTCGGCGGCGAAACGGTCCATGGCCGACCAAGGTAAGTCCGGCCTCCGGGGGTGAAACCCCCCGTGGGGGTTGCAGCGAGCGCCCCGTTGGGTCAGGAGAGCAGGCATGGAACCGGTCACGGTCGTTGGCGCGGGGCTCGCCGGGAGCGAATGCGCGGTGCAGCTCGCCCGCCGGGGCGTCCCCGTCCGGCTGTGGGAGATGAAGCCCCTGCGCCGGAGCCCCGCCCACCGCACCGACGGGCCGGCGGAGCTGGTGTGCAGCAACAGCTTCCGCTCGGACAGTCCGGACACGCCCATCGGGCTGCTCCACGCCGAGCTCCGCCGCCTCGGCTCGGTCATCCTCGCCGAGGCGGACCAGGCCCGGGTGCCGGCGGGGGAAGCCCTGGCCGTCGACCGCGAGCGGTTCTCGGCCGGAGTGGAGCGGGCGCTCGCCTCCGCCGCGGGACTCGAGCGGGTGGTGGGCGAGGTGGAGTTGCTGCCGGCAGGCGACGTGGTGGTGGCCACCGGCCCGCTGACCTCCGAGGCGCTGACCCGGGCGCTCTCCGGCCGGACGGGCGACAAGCTCTACTTCTACGACTCGATCGCCCCCATCGTGGCCGCGGACTCGGTGGACGAGGCGGTCGCCTTCCGGGCGAGCCGCTGGGGGAGAGGCGATGGTGCGGACTACCTCAACCTGCCCCTCGGCGAGTCGGAGTACCGGGCCTTCGTGCGCTCGCTGCTCACGGCGGAGAAGGTGGTGCCGCACGCCTTCGAGGAGCCCCGGTACTTCGAGGGCTGTCTTCCCATCGAGGTGATGGCGGAGCGCGGGGAAGAGACGCTGGCGCATGGCCCGATGAAGCCGGTGGGGCTGGAGGATCCACGGACCGGGCGCCGCCCGTACGCGGTGGTGCAGCTCCGTCAGGAGGACCTGGGGGGCACCGCGTACAACCTGGTGGGGTTCCAGACCCGGCTGACCTGGCCGGAGCAGCGGCGGGTGTTCCGGACCCTGCCCGGCCTCGGCAACGCCGAGTTCCTGCGCATGGGACAGATCCACCGGAACACGTTCATCGACGCGCCGCGGCTCCTCGGGTCCGACCTGTCGCTCCGGGCCGAGCCGCGGGTGTGGTTCGCGGGGCAGATCTCCGGGGTGGAGGGCTACGTGGAATCGGCGGCCTCGGGGTTTCTCGTGGCTCTGGCGGTGGTCGGCCCGTCGGCAGGGTAGACCCTTCGCTCCGCCGCCAGCGGAGACGGCGCTGGGCGCGCTCTACCGGCATGTGACGGGGGCGGCGCACCCACCCGGCACCGAGTACCAGCCGTCGAACGTGACGTTCGGGCTGTTTCCGCCCCTGCCTGGCCGCGTCCCGAAGTCCGGACGCCGCGAGGCCCACGCCGCGCGCGCCCGCGCCGCCCTTCGCTCTTGGACCGCAGGGGCGGACCCGGCGGTGGTGGCCCGGTGAGGGCGGTCACGCGGGGGACCCTCGGGCTCGTGGCGCTGGCCTGCGCCCTGGCGGGCTGCAGCAAGAGCGGACAGCCGGCCCAGGTGGAGAAGCCGCTGGTGGGCGGCCTCGGCAAGCGGCTCGCCGCGGGACCGGTCGCGGACCTCAAGCTCACCAAGGACGGCGCCCACGCCACGTTCCTCCGCAACCCCCGGCGCCCTGCCATCCAGGGCGTGTCGCCGCTGATGGCCCTGGGCGAGCTCGGAGTCGCCTCCTTGAGGGACGGAGTGGTCCGCTTCGTGGGCCAGGGCGTCTCCAACCGGCCGGGCAGCGTCCTGTTCAGCCCCGACGCGCACTGGCTGTTCTTCGTGGACGGCTACAACACCGCGGCCGAGTCCGGCACCCTGCACACCTTGCAGCTCGGGTCCGCGGCCGAGCCCGAGCTCCGCGGCCGCGCCGTCTCCTTCGTCGCCGTCAGCCCCACCGGCAACGCCTTCGCCTTCGTCGACGACGGGGTCCTGCGGGTCGCCCCGCTCCAGGCCGGCAGCAGCGCCCGCGCCGTCGCCACGGAGGTCTCCACCGCCCAGTTCACCCCCGACGGCTCGCTGCTGCTCGTGCACCACCGCGCCTCCGCCGGTGGGACGCTGGAGCGGGTCGCGGTCGACGGCAACCGGCCGTCGGTCCGGCTCGGCGATTCGGTGGGCGACTGGACCCTCGCCCCGGACGGCAAGCGGGTGGCGTTCGCGGTGAAGAGCAGCCTGGTGCGCGACGGCCGCGACCTGTGGGTGGCGCCTCTCCCCGACGGGAAACCCGCTCGGGTGGCCACCGGCACCGGGCCGTTCGCCTTCTCCCCGGATGGGGTGCAGCTGGCGCGCATCGAGCGAGAGAAGGCCTCGTCCATCGGAAATCTCGTGGTGGGCCCCTCCGCAGGGAGCAGCGGGCGAAAGATCGCCGAGCGGGTGGGCGACTTCTCCTTCGCCCCGGACGGGAAGGCCATCGCCGCGCTGGCCAACTACGACGAGCAGCAGAGATGGGGCCGGCTCATCTACGCGCCGTTCCCCGATGGCGAGCCGGTGGAGCTCGGCAAGCGGGTCACCACCTGGGTCTGGAGCCCGGACAACGCGCACCTCGCCTTCAACCTTCGCATCTTCCAGCCGTTGCCCTCGGTGGACCTGTGGCTGTACAGGCGGGGGAAGCTGCCGGCTTCCGCGGTCATGGCCAACGTCTACGGCTACGATTTTGGCCCGGGCGGCGCGCTGTACCTTCGGTCGGAATGCATCCGCGAGGCCCGGGCCTGCACCCTGGAGCGGCTCGACCCGAGCATCCCCGGTGGCAAGCCCACGCCCGTTCTCGAGGGCATCTTCGGATTTCGCCCCAGCGAGGCCGGGAACCGGATGCTGGTCACCTACGCCCGGACCGACGCGGAGACGTACGACGTCGCCGTCCTCAATCTGAAGACCGGCACCCGGGTCACCCTGGAGGAGCGCATTCTCCTCCCCGCGCTCTTCGCCGACCCCGAGGGGAGCAGGGTCGTGTACCTCGTCTCGCAGGGCGAGCGGTCGGGTCTCTACGTGTGCGATCAGGTCCCCTGAGACCCCCGTCGCCCGCGCCGGGTGCCGGAATCTCGCCCCGCTCCGGCGACGGTCCTAGGCTCCGGGCAGCGATGCAGCACGCCTGGATCGACGCGTTCGGCGAGTCCCTGGCCCACGCCCGGGGCAGCTCCCCCCACACGGTGAAGGCGTACCTCAGCGACGTCCGGGCCTTCGCCCGGTACCTCGAGGGCGCCGGCCGCGACCTGGCCACCGCCGACCACGGCACCATCCGTGGCTGGCTCGGGACACTGGCCGTCGACCATGCCGCGCGCAGCCGCGCCCGCGCGCTCGCCTCGGTCCGCGCCCTGTACCGGTATCTGGTGGTCACCGGCCGGGTGGCGTCGAACCCTGCCCGCACCGTCCGCAGCCCCAGGCTCCCCACGCGGCTGCCGCGGGTGCTCCCGGTGGACGAGGTGTTCGCGGTGCTCGCCGTTCCGGGCAAGGACGGGCCGCTCGGCCTCCGCGACCGGGCGCTCTTCGAGCTGCTCTACGGCTCGGGCCTCCGGGTCAGCGAGGCCTGTGGGCTGGACATGGACGACCTCGAGTTGCGCGCGCGCACCGTCCGGGTGCTCGGCAAGGGCCGCAAGGAGCGCCTCTGCCCGATGAACCCGGGATGCGTGGCCGCGCTCCGTCGCTGGCTCGAGCGCCGCGGCGAGCTCCTCGCCCGGCCGGCCCCGGGTCAGGACCCGTCGGCGCTCTTCCTCAACCACCGCGGCGGCCGGCTCACCGCCCGCAGCGTCGCCCGGCACCTGGACCGCACCGTGTTCCAGCTCGCCCTGCAGCGGAAGGTGAGCCCGCACGCGCTGCGGCACTCGTTCGCCACCCACCTGCTCGCCGGAGGAGCGGACGTGCGCGTCATCCAGGAGCTCCTCGGACACGCCAGCCTGTCGACGACGCAGAGGTACACCCAGGTGAGCATCGAGCAGCTCCAGGCGGTGTACGACCGGACACATCCGCACGCCTGAGGGGCGGCTCCCCAATCGCCCCTGGACGACGAATCCGCACGCGGGGATGGAACGACGGCCACCTGGCTGTTACACCCGGCAGCAACCGGCCGATGTTCCATGGAACGACTATTCTCTGCGTCCGGCGCGACGGCCGGGTGGTGCTCGGCGGCGATGGGCAGGTGACGCTCGACAAGACGGTGATGAAGGCCAGCGCCCGGAAGGTGCGCCGGCTCGGCGACGGCCGGGTCCTCGCCGGGTTCGCCGGGAGCACCGCCGACGCCTTCACCCTGTTCGAGCGCTTCGAGGCGAAACTTCAAGAATACCAGCGCAACCTCGCCCGGGCCTGCGTGGAGCTGGGGAAGGACTGGCGCACCGACCGTTTCCTCCGCCGGCTGGAGGCACTCCTAGTCGTCGCCGACATCGAGCGGACCTTCGTCCTCAGCGGGGCAGGGGACGTCATCGAGCCCGACTTCGGGGCCGCGGCGGTGGGGTCGGGCGGGCCCTACGCGCTGGCCGCCGCCCGCGCCCTGCTCGATCACTCGACGCTGAGCGCCCGGCAGATCGCCGAGGTCTCGCTCGGCATCGCCGCCGACACCTGCATCTACACCAACAAGAATCTCACCTTCGAGGAGCTGTGACAGCGATGCCCGCGGGCGGCGCCAACCTGACACCCCGGGAGATCGTCTCCGAGCTCGACCGCTACATCGTCGGCCAGTCCGCGGCGAAGCGCGCGGTGGCCATCGCGCTGCGGAACCGCTGGCGCCGCCAGCGCGTCACCGGTGACCTCAAGGACGAGATCACCCCCAAGAACATCATCCTCATCGGCCCCACTGGCGTGGGGAAGACGGAGATCGCCCGCCGTCTGGCCCGGCTGGCGCAGGCGCCGTTCGTCAAGGTCGAGGCCAGCAAGTTCACCGAGGTGGGCTACGTGGGGCGCGACGTCGAGTCGATGGTCCGCGACCTGGTCGAGGCTTCCATCTCCCTGGTCCGGGAGGAGGAGACGTCCAAGGTCCGGACCCGCGCCCGCGAGGCCGCCGAGGACCGGCTGGTCGAGCTGCTCGCCCATGGCGTCCCACCCCCGCCGCGGCAGGGCACGATGGGCTTCGCTCCGCCGCCGCCCCCGCCGGGCCGCCTCGGCGACGCCGAGCGGGAGAAGCTCCGCGCCCAGCTCCGGGCCGGCACCCTGGACGACCGGATGGTGGAGGTCGAGGTCGCCGACGCCGGCCCCACCTTCCTCCGCAACTTCTCCGGCCAGGGGATGGAGGAGATCGGCGTCAACCTCTCGGACCTCTTTCGCTCCATGCCAGGGCTCTCCCGTACCCGCCGCCGGAGCGTGACCGTTCCCGAGGCCCTCGAGCTCCTCGCCCAGGAGGAGGCCGGGCGCCTGGTGGACCCGGACCGGGTCAACCGCGAGGCGCTGATCCGCGCCGAGTCCAGCGGCATCATCTTCATCGACGAGATCGACAAGATCGCCAGCCGCGAGGGCGCGGCGCGGGGCGGCGGCCCCGACGTGTCGCGCGAGGGCGTCCAGCGCGACATCCTCCCCATCGTCGAGGGGAGCACCGTCACCACCAAGTACGGCCCGGTGAAGACCGACCACGTGCTGTTCATCGCCGCCGGCGCCTTCCACGTCAGCAAGCCCTCCGACCTCATCCCCGAGCTCCAGGGCCGCTTCCCCATCCGGGTGGAGCTGGAGCCGCTCCGGCAGGAGGACCTGGTCCGCATCCTCCGCGAGCCGAAGAACTCGCTCATCCGCCAGTACACGGCGCTGCTGGAGACCGAGGGCGTGTCGCTCCACTTCACCGACGACGCGGTGGCCGAGGTGGCGCGCATCGCCGCGCTGGTCAACGCGCGCACCCAGGACATCGGCGCCCGCCGCCTGCACACCGTCCTCGAGCGGCTGCTGGACCCGGTCTCGTTCGAGGCCAGCGATGCCGGCCGCTCCCGCGACGAGGTGATCGACGCCGCGGTGGTGAAGAGTCGTCTGCGGGAGGTCGTCGAGGACGAGGACCTCTCTCGCTATATTCTCTGATCGACCGCCATGCCCATCCCGCAGACCGCCGTGCCCGGTGTCGAGCGACCACTGCCCTCCAGGAACCGAGCGGTGATGGACCGGGCGCGCGCCCATCTGCTCCAGAACTACAGGCAGCAGCCCATCGTGCTCGAGCGCGGGGAGGGCACACGGGTCTGGGACGCCGACGGCAACGTCTACCTGGACCTGCTCGGCGGAATCGCCACCTTGCCCTTCGGCCACTGCCACCCGGAGATCACCGCCGCGGCCAAGGCCCAGCTGGACCGTCTGTGGCACACCTCCAACGTCTTCTACACCGAGCCGCAGATCACCCTGGCCGAGCTGCTGACCTCGCTCTCGGGGCTGGACCGGGCCTTCTTCTGCAACTCGGGCGCAGAGGCCAACGAGGCGCTCCTCAAGCTGGCCCGGAAGGCGCAGCACGGGCGGGGACAGCCGGGCCGGTTCGAGTTCGTCTGCTTCGAGACCAGCTTCCACGGCCGGACCCTGGCGACGGTGACCGCCACCGGCCAGCCCAGGTACCAGAAGGGCTTCGAGCCGCTCCTGCCCGGCGTGGTCCACGTTCCCTACGGAGATCTCGGAAGCGGTGCGGAAGGCGGTGGGCCCGCGCACCGCCGCCATCCTCGTCGAGCCGGTGCAAGGCGAGGGGGGCGTGCGCGCCGCGCCCGAGGGTTTCCTCCGCGCGCTGCGCACCCTGGCCGACGACACCGGGGTTCTCCTCCTGGTCGACGAGGTGCAGACCGGGATGGGCCGCACCGGGAAGATGTTCGCCTTCCAGCACGAGGGCATCCGGCCCGACGGTTTCAGCCTCGCCAAGGGCCTGGCCAACGGCCTCCCCATCGGGGCCATGGTGTGCACCGAGGAGGCGGGGAAGGCGCTCGCGCCCGGGACGCACGGGAGCACCTTCGGCGGCAATCCGGTGGCCGCCGCGGCGGCCATCGCCACCGTCCGCCTCGCCAGTGACCCCCGGGTACTCTCCGGAAACCTGGAAAGAGGCGAGCACTTCGTCGACGGGGCGCGGGCGATGCAGGCCCGCCACCCGACCCTGGTAAAGGACGTGCGCGGCCGCGGACTGCTTCTCGGCGTCGAGCTGTCCTACGACGCCGGCCCGGTGGTCACCCGCTGCCGCGAGCGGGGGATGCTGTGCAACCTCGCCGGTGAGCGCACCGTCCGGTTCGCCCCCCCGTACATCGTCACCCTCGACGAGTTGGACGAGGGGCTGCGGATCCTCGAGGAGGCCGTGGTCGGTCTTGCCCCACGCGGGTCGTAGGTTTGACCACCTCCCACAGCGCAGGTAGCGTCGAGGATCTCGCGTCCAGTGGGGAGCGAAGGTTTGCCCAGCGACACGGATCGCACCCAGCACGACGCCCTCGACGAAGCGGTGGACCTCCCGATGGACCGCAAGCGGGAGATCCTCGCCCGCGAGGCGCTGCTCGACCGCGATCACTGGACGGTGCTGGGCATCAAGCCCGGGGCGACGGCCGAGGCGGTGAAGCTGGCCTACTTCGATGCGAGCCGCATCTTTCACCCGGACCGGTACTACGGGAAGAACCTGGGCAGCTACCGCGCCCGGCTGGACCGGATCTTCCAGCGGCTGAGCGAGGCGCACGAGGCGCTCACCGAGGCGCTGCGCCATGCACCCCCGTCGGGGGCTGGCGCGACCCGGGTCGGACGGGGGAGCACCGCCGGGAGCCATTCGACCGCCGACCCCCGCGCCGACGAGCGCCGGGCCCGGCTGGCCCGGCACCCCTATCTGGCGACGAAGGCCCGGGCCGCCACGCTGGTGGACGAGGCGCAGCGCCAGCTCAAGACCTCCCCGGACAAGGCGCTCCGGCTGCTCGAGAAGGCCAAGGCCCTGGGCGGGGTCGCGGGGAAGGAGCGCGCGCCGGCGCTGGAGACCGAGGCCAAGCAGCACCTGGCCAGCAAGCGCGCCGAGGACGAGATGCAGGCGGGGAGCGCCGCCGCGCACGACCATGACGCCGCCGCGGCCGCACACGCCTATTCCCGCGCCTCCAACCTCGACCCGGCGCGGGCAGACGCAGCGTACGAGGCGGCCCGCTGGATGATGAAGGCCGGGCACCCCCTGGCCGAGGCCCGAGGGTTCGCCCAGCGCGCGGTGTCGCTCCGGACTGACCACCTGCCGTCCCAGCTGCTTCTGGCGGAGATCTGCCTCCGGATGGGGATGGGCTCGGTGGCCCGCCGACATCTCGAGGCGGCGCTGAAGCTCGATCCCCGGAACGCCGAGGCCAAGGCGATGCTTCGTCAGGTACGCTAGCCCCCGAGGATGGCAGAACAAGAGCCCGTCATCGGCATCGACCTCGGCACCACCAACAGCGTGGTGGCCATCGTCCAGGGCGGGCAGCCCCACGTCATCCGCAACCGGACCGGCCAGGCCCTGACCCCCTCGGTGGTGGCAGTGACCAGCGTCGGGAAGCGGCTGGTGGGCCAGCTGGCCAAGCGCCAGGCCATCACCAATCCCGAGAACACGGTCTACGCCAGCAAGCGGCTCATCGGCCGGAAGTTCAGCTCGGACCAGGTGCGCCGGGCGCGTGAGTCGCTGCCCTACCGCATCGTCTGCGGCGAGCACGACGACGTCCGGGTCCAGATGGGCGACAAGGCGGTCTCCCTTCCGGAGATCTCCGCCGCGGTGCTCCGGGAGCTGAAGCTCGACGCCGAGGCGTTCCTCGGCCGGCCGGTGAGCAAGGCGGTGGTGACCGTCCCCGCCTACTTCAACGACGGGCAGCGCCAGGCGACCAAGGACGCGGGCCGCATCGCCGGACTGGACGTCCTCCGGATCCTCAACGAGCCCACCGCGGCGGCCCTGGCCTACGGGTTCGGCAAGCAGGTGACCGGGAAGATCGCGGTGTTCGACCTCGGCGGCGGCACCCTGGACGTCAGCGTGCTCGAGGTCGCCAAGGGCGTCTTCGACGTGGTGGCCACCGGGGGCGACACCTATCTGGGCGGAGAGGACTTCGACGGCCGGATCATCGAGATGCTGGTGATGAACTTCGCCAAGGAGCACGGGGTCGACCTGCGCAAGGAGCGCATGGCGCTGCAGCGGCTCAAGGACGCCTCCGAGCGGGCGAAGATCGAGCTGTCGGAGCTGCAGGACACCAACATCAACCTGCCCTTCCTCTACACCCCGCCCGGCGGCACCTCCGCCATCCACCTGCAGGCCAGCCTCAGCCGGAGCCGCTTCGAGGAGCTGACCCAGGACCTGGTGGAGCGCACGGTGGAGATCGCCGACAAGGTGCTCTCCGAGGCCCAGGTGCACCCTGACGAGCTCAGGGAGATCGTCCTGGTCGGCGGGATGACGCGCATGCCCGCGGTGCAGAAGGCGGTACGCCGGCACTTCCAGCGTGACCCGTCCAAGGGCGTGCACCCCGAGGAGGTGGTGGCGCTCGGCGCGGCGCTGCAGGCGGACGCGCTGATGCAGCCTTCCAGCCAGGTGCTGCTCCTGGACGTCACGCCCCAGAGCCTCGGCGTGGCCATCGCCGGCGGCTACGACCGGGTGCTCATCCCCAAGAACACCACCGTCCCCACCTCGGTGACCGAGACCTTCCACACCAGCCGCGACGGGCAGACCACGGTGAAGATCATGGTCCTGCAGGGAGAGAGCGAGCTGGCCCACCAGAACGAGCTGCTGGGCGAGTTCATCCTCTCCGGGCTCCGGCTGGCGCCCCGGGGCGAGGTGGAGATCGAGGTCACCTTCGAGATCAACTCCGAGGGCATCGTCTCGGTCTCGGCCCGCGACAAGGAGACCGGGCTCGAGCAGTCCATCACCGTCACCGCCTCCGGCGGTCTCACCCCGGAGGAGCTGAAGAACATCCTCGAGCAGCAGGCGGACAGCATGCTCGAGGCGCGCATCTCCTCCGAGGTGGAGCAGAAGCGGAACGCGCTCACCAGCGCCGCGGCCGAGGTCTCGGCGCTCATCCCCCGGGTGCGGCAGCTCACCGGGAGCAGCGAGTTCGGGCGCGAGGCGCTCCGCCGGGCCGAGGAGGTCATCGTCTCCGCCCGCGCCGCCGCCCAGGGCGAGGACCTGGCCGCCCTGACCGACTGGGTGGACCAGCTGGAACGGACGCGGGTGCTCTTCGTGGGCGTGCTCGAGCGGCTGGGGGCCAGACCGCCGTGAGCGCGCGGATCAACCAGCTGCTCGAGGCCGGGCTGTGGCTGAAGATGAGCGGCGACCTCGACGGTGCGCGCCGGCTCTTCGAGCAGGCGCTCAAGCTCGATCCCGACAGCATCCGGGCCCGCGAGCTGCTGGGGCCCTCGCTGCCTGAGGCCGAGGCCGTGCCGGAGGAGCTCCGCGACGTTCCCGCCACCCGGACCGACCTCTTCTCCGTGCCGCTGCCCCGGCTGTTCCAGGACGAGCCGCCCGCCCCGGCGGCGATGCCCGAGGAGTGGTGGAACGCGCCGCCCTCGGACATGGGGAACACCGCGCGCTTCTTCGTCCGGACCACCCAGCCGGGAGCATCGGGCGAGGCGCCCTCGTCCACGCACACCATCCCCTGGGGGCCCTCGCCGCTGCCGCCCCGCTCGCCGCCGCCCCAGGTGCCGGCGACGACGGGCGCCGCGGACGACTTCCAGGGGGACGACTTCGGCGAGAGTGGGGACGACTTCGGCCTCGAGCTGTCGGAGGGGACGCCGTCGCCGCTGGGCCGGTCGGGGCCGAAGCCCGTGCGTCCGCCGCCGCCGGAGCCCGCGCCCACCGAACCGTCCCGGACCACGGGGGCCATCCCGCTCCCGCCGGCGAACGAGCCCCTTGCGCCGGTGGCTTCCCGGACGACCGGGGCGATTCCGCTGCCTCCCTTCCCGGGCTCGACCAGCCCCGTGCCGGGCCCGGCTCCGGTCGCCCAGGCTGGCGAGCCGCGACCCGCGACCACCGGGGCCATCCCGCTGCCGCCGGCAGTGGCCCCGCTGCACCTGACGCCTTCGCCCCTCGCTCCCCTGGCCGGACCGAGTGCCTGGTCCGAGCCGCCACGGAGCACGGGCCCGGTCCCGCTGCCGCCGGCGGTGGCCCTGGTCCACGCGACCCCTGCGCCGGCGCCCGGTGGGTGGCCACCTCCCGCGCCCGGGCCGAAGCCCTCGTCCACGCTGGAGAGCCACGTGGTCGTCCCGCTCCCGGCGGCCGGGGAACCGTCGGGCCCCATCTCTGCTGGCCCCTCGCCGTCCCTCGATCCACTGCCCTGGGCGATGCCCCCGAGCGTGCATCCGCCCCCGATGGGCCCGGTCCCGCTTCCCGGGGCCTCGGGCGCCGCGCCGCCTTACCCGCGGAGCCCGGCCGCGCCCCCGCCGGCGCCAGCCGCCACCTTCGCCGCCGCTCCACCGGCCGCTGCTGGCCAGGGGGCCGGGAACGACGCCTGGGGCGGGGAGGGCGATGGACCCACACTGCTCGCCCCCGAGGGGCCGGCGGCGGCCCTCGAGCTGCTGGCCGAGCCGCGCACCATCTCTGGGCTCACTCCGCTGCCGGTGCTGCGGGACCCGCAGGCCGAGGCGGTGCGGATGCTCGAGCGTGCCCGGGAGCTGCAGAAGATGGACGACCACAGCGGCGCGCGGGAGCTGCTGCTGCAGGCGCAGGCGCTCTTCCCGGAGCTGACCGGGCTGTCGGAGGCGCTGGCCCGCAGCGAGACCAAGCTCCAGACCATCTACGAGTCGAAGATCGGCAAGCTCAGCGCCGTCCCCCGGGTGCGCTTGAAGGAGGACGAGGTCATCTGGCTGAACCTCGACCACCGCGCCGGGTTCATGCTGGCGCAGATCGACGGGACGCTCAGCTTCGAAGATCTCTTTTCGGTGTCGGGAATGTCGCGGCTGGACACGGCGCGGATCCTCGCCCAGCTGCTGGACCAGCGGGTCATCGTGAGCTGAGACGCCGCCGGCGTCGAGGGCTTGGGGCGCCGAGCTCAGCCGAGGGTGAGCTCCGGCCGCCGCCGCTGTCCCACCAGCGCCGCCCCCCAGCCGATCATCGGCGCCTCCACCCCGTGGTAGAGCAGCACCGGTGCCACCACCGAGAGCGCCGCGCAGATCACGATCCGCGTCCCCGGCGGTGCGCTACCCAGCCGGACGAAGGCGACCCAGAAGACGATGAGGTGGGAGAGGTAGATCCCGTACGAGTACCGGGCGATCCACTCCGCGGACTTCCGGATCCATGCCACGTCGACCTGGCGAAAGCGGCCCACCATCATTCCGAGGACCAGGCAGCCCAGCCAGCCCGCATCGAGCCCGAGTTGCCGGAGTCCCAAGGCCAGCGCGATGACCAGCGGCCATCCGACCCAGTGGAAGCGCACCTCGGTTCTTCCTTCCATCGCAAAGGCCACCACTCCGGCGACGAAGCACGGGGCGTAGCGCAAGAGGTCCAGCCCGGCGGTTGGGATGGTCTCCTGGATCAAGGCCAGCATCAGCGCGAGGAGCCAGACGAGAATCGGCGCAGGCGCCCGAGGGTGTGTCACCCACAGGAACAGCGGGGGCAGGACCAGGTACATCTGCACCTCGTAGGGCAGGCTCCAGAGTGGATCGAGCACCGACGGGGCGAGGGTGAGGTTCTGGACCAGCGCCAGGTTGGCGGCGAGCTCGGACCACCCGGGCCACTGGTACGGGCGGGTGGGAAACGCGGGGATGCCCGCCATCACCACCAGGCACACCACCAGCACGCTCAGCGGATAGATGCGGAAGATGCGCCGGACGTAGAACCGCAGGGCGCGATCCTGCTCGGGAAGGCGGGCCAGCGTTCGCATCAGCACGCAGCTGGTGTGGACGAAGAAGACTGCCACCCCGCCCTGGGCCAGGGACCTGAACGAGAAAAAGCCCACCCGGTCCACGTTGCAGAGTTGCGCCAGGTGCCCGAAATAGACGGCGAGCACCGCACCCGCGCGCAGCAGATCGAGGTTGGCGAGGTGGTCGGCGCGGTCCTGCAGCGTGGGGTTCCCTGGGGAGGAGGAGCGTATCCGCAGCGCCTCGGGTCCGCCAGGTGGTCAATCCTGCGCCTCAGCCGCGGACGAAGGCGGTGAACCTCCCCCGCACCGCCAGCCGGCCGTGCTGGTTCACCGAGTCGGTGCGGACGACGAACAGCTCGTTGCCCCCCCGTGTGGAGTGGGACTCGAGCGTCCCGGTGGTCTGCAGCACGTCCCCTGGCCGGAGCACCTCGCGGAACTCGAACTCCTGCTCGCCGTGCAGCACCCGGAAGACGTCCACCTCCATCGCCGGGTCGAGCACGGCGGCCTGGGCCGGGGCGATGGAGAACAGCACCGCGAACATCGGGAAGGCGATCATCGAGCCCCACGGCGACCGGGCCCCTGCCGCCTCGTCGTGGAGCACCGGGTGGAGGTCCGCCGGGAGCCCGGTCGAGACGTACGAGGGCACGCCGCCGGAGATGGCCACCGCGTACTCGCGCATCTTCTCCGCGCCCACCACGTAACGGAACGGGCCCCAGCTCCGGCCGATCGCGGTGCGGCCTGGACCGTGGGCAGCCGTCGCTCCTCGAGCTGCCGGCGACGCGGGCCCGGGCGGTGGCGGCAGGCGCGCCTCCTCGAGCAGCTCCGGGCGCGACATCCGGAGCACTTCGACCGCCTGGGCCACCTCGCGCGTCATGCCCGGCACGTCACCGACGGAGGCCGGCCCGGGCGGTCGCTCCCGCCCCTCGACCCGGACGTTCTTCAGCACCTCGTCCCCGGCCTGGTTCCGGGCGACGACGCTGGCCTTCACCGTCCCGCCCGCGACCTCGGTGAGCGTGCCTTCGAAGCGGACCGTGTCTTCGGGCCGCACCGGCTTGCTGAACCGCGCCTTCACCGAGGTCACCAGCCCAGGGTCGCCGAGGAAGCGCGCGAACGCGTCCACTCCCCAGGCCAGGGTGCAGAGTCCCTGCAAGATGACCCCACCGAGCCCTGCGGCCTGACCGACCTCCGGGTCGATGTGGATCGGATTGAAGTCGCCGCTCGCGCCCGCGTAATAGAACGAGCGGTAGCGATCGCACTCGCGCTCGAGCGAGAAGGTCTGTCCCACCTCGAGCCTCACGCGTTCGCCTTCACGCCCTCGTCCAGCGGGTCCTCGACCAGCATCTCCGCCTCGGCGGCCTGCCGGCGGGCGTAGTCCTCGCGGACATAGGCGATGAGCGTGTCCAGGTACGTGGACAGCCGGGGACAGCGGATGTCCGTGCCGTCCAGCAGCTCCAGGGTGTTGGCGCTGGTGTACCAGGCCAGCTGGTTGATGTACCCCAGCGCCGCGCGCTGCGGCCGGGTCACGCGCTCCAGCAGCGGCAGCCGGAGGACGGCCTCGGCGGCGCGAGCGGGGAAGGTGAGCTTCGGGATGCGCCGGTGGGCGCGCTCGGCGATGAGCTCGTAGACCCGGGCCACGCTCATGGGGTTGGGGTCCACCAGGTGAAACGTCCGTCCCTTCGCCGCAGGGTCGCCGGCGAGGTGCACCGCGGCCCGCACCACGAAGTCCACCGGGACGACGTTCAGCGGGGCGATGCCGTTGCCCGGCAAGGGGAGCGGCACCACCAGCGGGCTCGCCACCAGGAGGATGCCGAGCGCATACGGTCCCTCGAAGCGGTCGATCTCCCCGGTCCGCGAGTCGCCCACCACGGTGGACGGACGGACGATGGTGATGGGGAGCGTTTCGGCCGCGCGGGCCACCGCCTTCTCCGCCTGGAACTTGGTCTCCTCCCAGGCGTTGCGGAACTCCTGTCCCTTGTCCAGCTCGTCCTCGGCGATGACCCCCTCGCGTGCCCCGGCGACGTGGCAGCTGCTGAAGTGCACCAGCCGCTCCAGCCGCCGGCACTCGCTCGCCAGCTCCAGCACGTTGCGCGTGCCGTCCACGTTGGTGCGCCAGGCCAGCTCGCGGGAGACGGTGAGCTGGTTCAGCGCCGCGAGGTGGAAGATGCGGGTCACGCTCCCGGCGACCCGCTCCACCTCCTCGCCCGACAGCCCGAGGTGCAGATCGGTCACGTCGCCGTCCAGCACCTCCACCGGCGCGCCCCGCACCCGCGCGGCCAGGCCCCGGGCCTCGTCGAGGTGGCGGGGCTGCACCAGGGCGAGGATGCGCCCCGTGCCCTGCTGCGCGAGACGTTCCACCAGCCGCTTCCCGATGAAGCCCGGATAGCCGGTGACCAGCGTGGCGCCGTCGCTCGAGGGCATGGGGAAGGGACCTTAGCCGCTCCCGCGGATCTCCTCCCAGATTCGCTGGACCTGGGCCTGCGCTTCTTCCAGCGAGCCGCCGTTCTCCACCACCCAGGTGGCGTGCGCCCGCTTGTCGGCCAGGGGCAGCTGCGCCGCCAGCCGCGCAGAGATGGCCGCCTCGTCGAGCCCGTCACGCTCGGCGAGGCGGGCCCGCTGCACCGCCTCGGGCGCCGCCACCAGGATGACCCCGTCCATCCCGCGGTGGAGCCCGTTCTCGATGAGCAGCGCGGCGTCGTAGAGCACCACCTGGACGCCCGCCCGGGCCAGCGCCTCGGTCCGGCGCGCCACCTCCTCGCGGATGCGCGGGTGGACGATGGCCTCCAGCGCCCTCCGCTCGCCGGGGTCGGCGAAGATGCGCCGCCCGAGCTCCGTCCGGTCGAGCCGTCCCGAGGCGTCCACCACGCCAGGGAAGCGCCGGGCCACCTCCTGCAGCCCCGGGGTGCCGGGCTCGACCACCTCACGGGCCACCTGGTCGGCGTCGATGACCTGGGCGCCGAGGGCGCGGAACATCTCGCTGACGGTACTCTTCCCCGAGCCGATCCCGCCGGTGAGCCCCACCACCCGCATCAGTGCGGAGGCGCCGCCGCGGCCGGCGCCGGAGCCGGTGCGGGGGCGGGGCGGGGCGAGGTGTAGACGAAGGACTGAACCCGGTCGTCGGTCTCGTCGAAGAACACCGCCAGGCCGAGGCGCGGGTAGACGTAGTAGGTGCGGAAGTCGTCGGTCAGCTTCTTCTGGAAGCAGGCCGCCGGCTGGGGCGCGGAGGCCTTTGGGCAGGCCGGGCCGAAGGTGGCCTCCACCGTGTCGTGGTCGATGACCGTGGCCGGGAAGACGTCGATGCGCTGAACCACCCCGGTCGACGGGTCCACCCGGAACTGCGCCTGCGAGGTGCCCTTCATCGCCGCCGAGTCGGTGTAGGCGAGGACCTCCTTGCCAGAGACGGTGACCGTCTTGCTCGGAGCCCCGAACCGCTTCACCACCTCGTCCCGGCGGGTGACGCCAGGCTCGATCCCGTTCCAGGCCTTGGCCCGGGCCACCACCGCCACGAGGAGCAGCGTGACCAGGAGGAGGCGCCTCGGTGCCGGGCAACGCATCGTCGTCTGCCCTGGTCTACCCCGAGCGGCCGGACCCCTCAACCTTCTGCCGCTTGCCAGGGGGCGGGCCAATCTCGTATCTGCCCGGTGCTCGATGACCCTCCGACGCGCAACCCGCTGGGCGCTGGCGCTTGCCGTGTTGTGCTCCGCGGTGGCGGTCGGCGCCGACTTCCTGGGCTCCGAGAGCTGCAAGGGCTGTCACCCCGACGCCTACGCGGCCTGGAGGTCGTCCAAGCACGCCCGGTCCATGGAGTCGCTCACCGTCGATCAGCAGCGCGACGCCCGCTGTACCACCTGCCACGCGCCGAACCTCACCGATCAGGGCATGGCCGGCATCGGGTGCGAGACCTGCCACGGCGGTGGGCAGTACTACGCCCCGGCCTACGTGATGAGGGACGCGGAGCTGGCCCGGCTGGTGGGGCTGGTGGACCCGTCGGAGAAGTCCTGCCGGAGCTGTCACGAGCCCAGCTCGCCCTCCCTGCGTCCCTTCCAGTTCACCGAGAAGCTGAAGGCGATGGATCACTGGAGCGTGGAGCGACAGAAGCGCGGCTCGCCGTCCCCCCGCGCCGAGCGGTGATTCGCGTCCTCGATGCCCGCTTCCTCACCACCGCGGTGGAGGAGGCCGGCTGGCCCTCCGCGGAGGTCCCGGAGATCGCCTTCGTCGGCCGCAGCAACGTGGGCAAGTCGTCGATGATCAACGCCCTCACCGGCCGGCGAAAGCTGGTCCGGGTCTCGAACACGCCCGGGCGGACGCGCACCCTGAACTTCTTCGACGTGGTGCTCGAGCGCGACCAGGCGCGCCGCGCCGTCCGGCTCGCCGACCTCCCCGGTTACGGCTTTGCCAAGGTGTCCAAGGCGGAGCGGGCGAGCTGGGAACGGATGATCACCACCTACCTCGAGCGCCGTGCATCGCTCCGGGGCGTGGTCGCCATCGTGGACGCGGAGGTCGGGGCCACCGAGGACGACGTCCGCACACTGGCCTACCTCGTCGCCACCGGCCGGCGGGTGCTGGTGGCAGCGACCAAGCTCGACCGGCTCGGGAAGGCGCAGCGCAAGCCACGCCTGTCGGCGATCGCCGAGCGGCTGTCGGTCCCGCGTGACACCGTGCTGGGTTTCTCGGCAACGGAAAAGCTGGGCACGCCTGAAGTGTGGGAGTCGCTCTGGATCGCGACGTCATGAAGGGTGCTCGAGTGTTGACCGACCGGGGAGGCCGCCCGATGATTCCCTGCTTGAAGGCCCTTCGTCTGCTCACCGGGCTGCCGGGCCCGTGCCGCCGCTCGTGGAGACAGCTTCGATGACCCGCCGGGCGCTGCCGTTTCTGATGGTCGCCGCCGCGATCGCCACGGTCTCCGGCTGTACTTGCAGCGGTGACGTGTCGCGTTTCCCGGTGGTGACCACCCCGCCCGATGGCGGCGGCGGGGGCGGCAAGCCCGACGGCGGCGACGGGGGCGACGACGGCGGCCAGAACGTGATCGATCCCTGCCAGATCATCGTCTGCCCGCCGGTGGTGGACGGTGGCTTCAGCGGGACCATCGACTTCCCGCCGGACGGCGGCTTCAACCTCGACGGCGGGGTGGGCACCAGCGGTGACGGGGTGACGGTGGATCCCAACGGGAACATCACCCTCAACAGCCAGGACATCGAGATCAACTTCGCCTGGATCGCCAACTGGAAGATGGGCACCGTGTCGAAGTTCGACACCAAGAACCTGCTCCCGGACGGCGGCATCCACGAGGTGGGCCGCTACATCAGCGTGTTCCCCCTCGATGGGCTCGGCCGGCGCAACCACAGCTCCTCGGCCAGCGTCTACGACCCGAGCCGCACCGCGATCGACATCAATGGCGACATGTGGGTGGCCAACTTCGCCTCCCACGCCAACCAGTACTTCAGCGTCACCAAGGTCGCCGGCAGCCTCTTCAACTGCGTCGACCGGAACGGCAACGGGAAGATCGACACCAGCGCGGACGACCCGGCGGACGTGGCGAACTACGGCGTCATCCAGCCCAGCGAGTACCTGAACCCGAGCGACCCCAACAACCCGCTGCTCTACGACGAGTGCGTGCTCTTCACCCAGGAGCTCGGCAACATCAACCCCAACGGCGCCTTCGGCGAGGGCTCCATCTCCATCGCCGCCGCGCCCGAGGGAGGCCCGGGCGACGTGTGGGTCGGCACCTGGATCGACCGGCGCATGTGGCGGCTCGATCCGTTCACCGGCGTCCCCAAGGCCATCCCCGCGGGAACCAACGTCGGCTCGCTGCCGGACGGCGGCGGGCAGTACATCTCGGTGCCGTCGATCGAGCCGTACGGGTCGGCGGTGGACGCCAAGAACCGGCTCTGGGTGGCGCACCGGGTGCAGAACACGGTGGCGGTGATCGACACCAACACCGCCTCGCTGCTCGCCGGGGCCATCTCCCCGCCCTCCGGCATCCCCCGCGGTGGCTATGGCATCGCGGTGGACAAGCAGGGGCGGGTCTGGGTGCCCAACTGGGGCTCGGGCCCGACGGCCACCCGGTACACCCCGCCGACGAGCGGGCCCATCGACGCCGGCACCTGGGACGTCTTCAACTACGGCGGCCTCACCTCGCCGAGCGGTACCAAGGTCGGCCAGGGCCGCGGGGTGACGGTGGACGACGACGGCTTCGTCTGGTTCAGCGGGGACCGGAACAACGCCGGCTCGGCGGCGCTGGTGTGGGGCGCGGACGTCAACGACGGCGGGGTACGGATGTTCCCCAGCGCCGGGACGCCCACCGGCCTGGTCGACGCCACCTCGGTCTGGAGCAAGACCAGCATCGGCATCGGCCTCGACCAGAACAAGAACCTCTGGGTCAACAACTCCACCGGCAACGTGATGCGAATCGACCGGGCGACCGGCGGGGTCATCACCTCGGCCAACCAGGCCGGCGCGCTCTACACCTACTCGGACTTCACCGGGTACCAGCTGCGCCACATCACCCTGAACCAGGGCAGCTTCAGCCAGACGGTCTCCGGCTGCTCGCGCTACGCCGAGTGGGACACGGTCAGCTGGGATGCCATCACCCCGCCGAACACCTCGGTGGTGCTCTTCGTCCGGGGGTCGAACAACCTCGACTTCACCGTGTCGCAGGAATACGGACCGTTCACCTCCACCCCGGCGAATCTCCAGGCGGCCCCGGGGCCGGTGCCCCAGTTCAAATATCTGTTGTTGAAGTTCCTCCTCACCAGCAAGGACGGAACGAGCCAGCCGACCCTCCGGAGCTTCAACGTCACCTCGAAGTGCCTGACCCCGCTCCAGTAGCTCGAGGGGTGGATTCTGCCCTGACGCCGAACTCCGCCCTCTGACCGCGGGGGTTGCGCAGTTGCCGCCCGCTGTGCAAGGCACGGCGGCCGTGGCCTCCGGAGGAAACGGACGGGACGTGCACGCCGAGCGCACCGCGGCGGTCCAGCGCATCGCCGCGCTTCCGGCCCGTGCCCGGCTGGATGCGCTGCTCGCCTCCCGGGACGCCGCAGCGCTCGTCCGGGCGCTTCCTCCCGAGCAGCTCTACGCCACGGTGGCCGAGGTGGGGCTCGCCGACGCGGCCGAGCTCGTCCAGCTCGCCTCACCCGGACAGTTCCAGTCGCTGGTGGACCTGGGGGCCTGGAAGCGCGACACGCTCGATCCGCACGGGCTGCTGGAGTGGCTGGGGGCGGCCCGGGGCGACGACACCGAGGCCTTCCTGCGCAAGGTGCACGGAATCGACCTCGAGCTGCTCGAGTCGATGCTCCGGGCCTTCACCGTGGTGCACGACCTCGAGGAGACGCCGGATCCTCCGGTGGAGGGCGTCACCCTCGACTCCGCGGACGGGCGTTACCGCATCGAGCTGAAAGTCGAAGGCGCCGAGCAGGCGGCGCTCCGCGCGCTGCTGATGGATCTCATGGGCGAGGACCCCTTCGCCTTCAGCCGGCTGATGGAGGCCATCCGCTGGGAACTGCCGACCGAGCTCGAGGAGGGGGCGCTGCGCTTCCGCTGGGCGCGGCTGGCCGATCTCGGCTTTCCCGATCCCGAGGCGGCCGCGGGGCTGTACGCGGCGGTCCGGTTGCCCCCGGCCCCGGCGTCGAGCGCGTCCGGCCAGCTGGCCGAGCGCGGCGGGCGGCAGGTCGACTTCGTCCAGGCGGCGCTCGAGGGCCTCGACCCGGTGGAGGCGGAGAACGCCCTGGAGGAGCTGCGTGGCGTCTTCAACGCCGCGCTGGTGGCGGACGGGGCCGACCCCGGGGATCTCGACGCCTTTCGCGCCGCCGCCGAGCGGGCGCGCGACACCCTGAACCTGGGCCTGGAGTACCTGACCGGGGGAGACCCGCGCCGGGCGCCTGCGGTGGTGCGCGAGACGCCGTTCCGCCAGGTGTTCCAGACCGGCTTCTCCCTCGGGCTCCGGCTCCGTCACCGCGCCGACCGGCTCGCGGCCCGTCCCCTGGCCCGGGTGGACGGCCAATGGATGCTCTGGCCGGAGCAAGCCGCAGTGCTCACCGCGCTCCGGCGCGCGCGCCCGATGCGGGCGCTGCCGGTCGAGGGCGCCGAGTCGGTGCCGTTCCGGTCGGTGGCGGAGATCCGGCAGGCGGAACAGGAGCTCTCTCGCGCCGAGCAGCAGCAGGCGCTCCTCGCGGCGCTGCTCGGAGGGACCGAGGAGCGCGCCCGCGCGGCGCTGGGGGGCCTCGGCCCGGCCTGGCCAGCAGGGGGCACGCCGGCGCTGCTCGCGGCCGCGGTGGCCCACGTGCTCCTCGACGGCAGCCCCCGCATCGCGCCCGTGCCGGCCGGCCGTACACAGGAGCTCGGCCGCGTCTTCCTCGCCTCAGGAGCGCCCCGGACGGTGCGGCCCGAGGCGGTCCAGCGGGCCGGGACAACCCTCGCGTCTGTGGAGCCGGGCGACGAGGCGCCCCGGTTGGCCCGGCAGGTGCTCGAGCGGCTGGCAGACGAGATCGGCGAGGCCCTGCTTGCTGGCCCGCTTCCCGTCGAGACCCAGACGACCTTGCCCTGGGCGGATCGGCTGTAGAAACGACAGCCTCGACCGTCTGGTCGCCGCGGGCGCGCGAGCAATTTCGCGGCGCTGGGACTGGCACATGCGCTGCTCCCGCGCCTCCCGATGATGCGGACCCGACGGCCGGAGGGGGAGGGGGAGTCCCGGGCGTGGGCGCTCGCGGAGCGTCGTGACCGCTGGGCGTTCCTGCTCCTGGCGGCCTTCTGCGTGCAGATCTACGCGGCGCCCGCCGAGTGGATCCCCGCGGTGGCCCCGCTGCGGCTGGCGCTGTCGCTGAGCTTCGGGGCGCTGGGGCTGCTCTTGCTGGAGCACGCAGGGCGCCGTCTCCCCCTGCACTGGGACGGGGTGCGGGGCGCCGCGCTGGCGGCCTTCCTGGTCTGGGCTGCGTCCTCGCGCCTGTGGAGCATCGCTCCACACGAGACGGAGGCCTGGCTGGTCGTGCTGGTCAAGGTGGCGCTGGCCTGGCTCCTGGTGGTCAACCTCGCAACCACGCCGCGGCGGCTGGCCATCCTCTGCCTCTGCCTGGTGGCCGGCTCCCTGGTCACCTCCATCGGCGGCATTCTCCGCTACCTGTCGGGCGAGGAGCTCTCCCAGGGGTTCCGGACGCTCTGGCTGGGCGTCTACGGCGACCCGAACTACCTGGCCGAGTACCTAGCCCTCACCGTCCCGCTGGCGGGGGCCTTCGTCGCCCGGCCAGCGATGGGGCCGTGGATCCGACTGCTCTGCGCCCTGGCGCTGCTCCTGGCCGTCATCTGCATCGTCCTCACCTTCTCCCGCGGTGGCTTTCTGGGCCTCGTCTTCGGCGGTCTGGTGTGGGCCCTGCGCGAGCGCGCGCAGCGCGCCAAGGCGCTGGCGCTCTCGGCGGCCCTGGCGGTGGGGGTGGCCATCTTCGCCCCGGCGACCTACTGGGAGCGGAACGACACCCTCGAGGAGTTCGAGCAGGACCCATCGGCGCTGGGGCGGGTCTATGCCTGGCAGGTGGCCTCGTCGGCCAACCTCGACCACCCGCTCCGGGGCGTGGGCGGCGGCGCGTTCCGGGAGGCCTGGCCTCTGTACGCGCCGCCCGAGGTCCGCGAGCACCCGCTGGTGGCCCACAACATCTTCCTCGACACGCTGGGCGAGCTGGGCTGGGTGGGGTTCTTCCTCTTCCTGAGCTTCGCCGGGAGCGCCACGGGCGCGGTGTTCCGCGCCGGGCAGGACCCGGGCATCGGCTGGCTCGCGCGGGGCATCGGGGCGAGCGTGGCCGGTTTCCTGCTCTGCAATTGCTTCTCGGGCTCGCTCGCCGCGCCGCAGCTCTTCGTTCTCTTCGGGCTGGCAGGGGCGACCGAGCGGGTGGCGGCGCGGGAGGAGCTCCTCGAGTCCGGGCCCGCCCGACCGGCGATGGCGACCTCGTGGGGTGGGTGATGGCGATCGGTGGGCGGTGGAAGGAATGGGGAGAGACGCTCGCGCCGGCGGCGCTGGCCGCGGTGGCGCTCGGCCTGGATCTCGCGGAGGACGGCGAATCCTTCGTCCACGCCGCGGCGCTGGGGCTGGTCGCTCTGGCGGCGGCGCTGAGCGGGGCGGCGGCGGTGGTGAGCCTGGGGCGCTTCGGACCGTCGAGCCTCGGGCGGCGGTTCTCGCTCTGGCGCGCCTGCGGGCTGCTGGCGGCCGCGGGATGCTTCGGCCTCGCGCTGGTGGAGCGGCACGGAGCTCCGCGCCTGGCGGCCGACGCGACCTTGCAGCTGACGGTGCTCGGCGGCGCCTGGGCGCTGCTCACCGGCTGGGTGTGGGGACGGCGGAGCTGGGGACGGATGTCCGCCAGGCTCGCGGAGGAGGCCCGGGAGCAGGCGCCGCCGCGCGCCGCGCGCTGGACCGGCCAGGAGATCGGGGTGGGGTGAGCGATGCTGGTGGTCCGCGGAGAGAGCCTCTACGACCTGGAGACCTCGCCCGAGATGGAGGATGGGGTGGCACCCATGGTCGGTGAGCCGCCGCGCGACGAGGAGCGGGATCGCAGGGCGGAGAGCGAACCGAGGCCGCGGACCCTCAGCCGGGCCCGGAGCTCCGCGAGCAGCCTGGGGACGAGGAACGGGCCCTCGTAGACGAATGCGGTGTAGATCTGGACCAGGTCCGCGCCGGCCTCGAGCCGCTCGAGCACGTCGTCGGCAGTGAAGACGCCGCCGGACGCCCAGAGCGCGAGCCGGCCCCGGGCCCGCGCCGCTGCCCGGCGAAGCGTCTCCAGCGCCAGGGGGGCGAGCGGGGCGCCCGAGAGACCACCCGCCTCGGCAGCCAGCGGACCGGTGAGGCCCGGACGGGCCAGCGTGGTGTTGGTGCAGATGAGGCCCGCGATGCCCACCTCGACCGCCACGTCGACGATGGCGTCGACCTCCTCCGGCGCGAGGTCGGGCGCAACTTTCAGGAGAAGCGGCTTTCCGGGCGCGACCGCCTCGAGCCGCGCCTTGACGGCCCAGAGCAGCGCGCGCAGCGGCTCCGATTGCTGAAGTTGCCGGAGCCCGGGCGTGTTGGGTGAGCTGGCGTTGACGACCACGTAGTCGGCGAGCGGCCCGAGCGCCTCGACGCCGGCCAGGTAGTCGTCCACCGCGCGCTCCAGCGGGGTGTCCTTGTTCTTTCCCAGGTTCACCCCCACCGGCCCGGCCCGGCGGCCGAGCGCCGCGGAGCCGGGCCGCCATCGCCTCGGCGCCGTGGTTGTTGAACCCCATCCGGTTGACCAGCGCTCGGGCCTCGGGAATGCGGAACAGCCGAGGCGCCGGATTCCCGGGCTGCGGCCGCGGCGTCACCGTTCCGACCTCGACCCCGGCGAACCCCGCGCCGAAGAAGCCGGCCACGGCCTCGGCGTCCTTGTCGAACCCGGCGGCGAGCACCACGGGATGCTCGAAGCGGAGCCCCGCGCTGGTCACCGACAGGTCGGGTCCGCCGGCGGGGAGCGAGGGAGCGGAGCGGACCGTCCCCAGCACCCGGAGCGCGGCCATCCCGAGCGCATGGGCGCGCTCGGGAGGGAGGAGGAACAGCCCGCGCTTGAGGAGTCCGTACACGCGCCCTCGGCGACTACCACGCTTCAGGGGATGAAGGAGTACTCGCGCGCCCAGGCCAGAGCCTGGTCGACCTGCGCCGGGGTCATGATCCCGTGCTTCTCCACCAGCGCCACCTCGGACTGCATGTCGGTCTCGAGGAGATAGGGGCCGTCGGTGTTCAAGGTCACCTTCACCCGTCGGTCGAGGAAGGTCTGGACGATCTGCCTCAGCTCCTCCACTCCGCTCACCGCGTGGGTGTGGAGGTTGGAGGTCGGGCAGAGCTCCAGCACCACGTCCTGCTCCCGGAGCAGCTTCATCGCCGACTCGTCGTAGGCGGCGCGGATGCCGTGGCCGATGCGGTGCGGCCGGAGCCGGTCCACCACCGCCATCACCCCTTCGGCCCCGGTGCCGTGGGTCTCACCGGTGTGGACCGTCGTCTTCAGGCCCGCCGCCCGGGCGCGCTGGAACAGGTCCTCGTAGACGCCGACCTGGTCGCGGTCGAGCTCGAGGGCCCGGGTCTCGGTCCCGGCGAGGTCGATGCCCACCACCCCCCGATGCCGGTAGCGGATCGCCTTTTCCAGGATGATGGAGTTGAGCCGGTGGTCGAACTCTCGGGCCAGACAGAAGATCAGCCCCGCCCGGACGCCGTACTCGAGCGTGGCCCGATCCATCCCCCGCAGCGCGGCGTGGATGATGTGGTCCAGGTCCAGGGTGGAGTCGAGGTTGCGCTTCATCGGGTTGAAGCGCAGCTCGATCTGGGTCACCCGGCTGCCGCGGAACTCCTTCCCGATGACCTCGTAGACGCTCCGCTCGATGGCCATGGGCGAGCTCTGAATCTTCTCGGTCCAGGTGTGCATGATGTGGAGGTAGTCGTCGAGGTTGGAGACGTTCTCCGGCCGGGCGGTGATCATCTCCACGAACTCGAAGTAGTTCTTGGTCGGAAGCTTGAAGCCCTGGCTGTGGGCCAGCGACCAGAGCACGTGCGGGGCCACCGCTCCGCCCACGTGGATGTGCAGGTCGATGAGCTCGCGGGCCATGGCCCTCCCGAGGCTACCAGGCCCGGCCGGCTCGTGTAGTGTGCCGCGACATGGCGGCGACACTCATCGACGGCAAGGCCATCGCCCAGAAGGTCCGGCAGGAGGTGGCCGAGGGCACCCGCGCGCTCAAGGCGCGGACCGGCCGGGTCCCCGGACTGGCGGTCATCCGGGTGGGCGAGGATCCGGCGAGCAAGATCTACGTGACGGGCAAGCAGAAGGCCGCGGCCGAGGTCGGCTTCGATTCCAGCGAGCACCACTTCCCGGAGACCGCGACCCATGCCGAGGTGCAGGCCCGGCTCGAGGCGCTCAACGCCGACCCGGCCGTCCACGGCATCCTGGTCCAGCTGCCGGTCCCGAAGCAGGTGAACTCGGACCTGCTGCTCCGGCTCCTCCGCCCGGAGAAGGACGCCGACGGCCTTCACCCGATGAACGCCGGTCTCCTCGCCCAGGGACGGGAGGCCACCGTTGCCTGCACCCCGTGGGGCGTGATGCGGATGCTCCAGGAGATCGGCTGCAAGCCCGCCGGCAAGCGCGCGGTGGTGGTGGGCCGCAGCATCCTGGTGGGCCGGCCCATGGCGCTGTTGCTCCTGAACGCCGACGCCACGGTGACGGTCTGTCACCGCAAGAGCAACCTCCCCGAGGAGGTGGCCCGGGCGGACATCCTGGTCGCCGCGGTGGGCGTCCCGGAGCTGATCAAGGGCGCCTGGGTGAAGCCCGGGGCGGTGGTCATCGACGTGGGCGTCAACCGTCTTCCCACCGGCAAGCTGGTGGGGGACGTGGAGTTCGCCGCCGCTGCCGAGCGCGCCTCGTTCATCACCCCGGTGCCGGGCGGGGTGGGGCCGATGACCATCGCCATGCTGCTCTCCAACACGCTCCGCAACGCCCGGGCGTTGCTCGGGGGCTGAGGCGGCGGGATGGACCAGCTCGACGCGATCCTCCACCGGGTCCTCCTCCGACTGTCGGGAACCGAGGTCACGCCGCTCTCGCTCCTGATCTTCCTCGGGACGGTGGCGCTCGCGGTCGTCCTGGGCCAGCTCGCCCGTCGCGCGGTGAGCAGGTTCTTCCTCCGCCGAGGCGGGAGCGCCCAGGAGGGGATGGCCTACGCCCTGGGTCGCATCCTCCAGTACCTGGTGGTGACCCTGGGGGTCATGATGGCCCTCGACACCGTGGGGTTCTCGATCAAGTCGCTCGCCGCCGCCGGGGCGGTGGTGGCGGTGGGGATCGGGTTCGGGCTGCAGAACATCGCTCAGAACTTCGCCAGCGGCATCATCCTCCTGATCGAGCGGCCCGTGCAGAAGGGAGACTTCATCAACGTCGGCGACACCGTCGGAACGGTGGAGGACATCGCCATGCGCGCGACTCGGATCCTCACCCGGGATGGTGTGCAGATCATCGTCCCCAACAGCGAGCTGGTCTCGGGGCGGGTGGTCAACCGGAGCGCGCCCACGACGCGGTCGCGGGTCCGGGTCACGGTGGGGGTGGCCTACGGGAGTGACACCGAGAGGGTCCGGCGGACGCTCCTGGCGGTGGCTGCCGGCGACACCCGGGTCCTGCGCGAGCCCACGCCCACCGTGTTCTTCAAGGAGTTCGGCGACAGTGCCCTGATCTTCGATCTCGCGGTGTGGATCGACACTCCTCAGCTCGAGTTCGTCATCACCAGCGATCTCCGCTTCGCCATCGACCGGGCCTTCAGGGAGGCGGAGCTGGTGATCGCCTTCCCTCAGCGGGATCTCCACCTGGTCTCGGGGCTCGAGGGCCTGGTGGCGGCGCTCTCCGGGGATCGCCCACCCCGGGAGCAGTGAGCGCCGAGCGGCGCACCGTTCCGCACCTCGGGGCCGCGGGATCGTTGCCGCGCGCGTGGCCCGATTCGGTACCTTCGCCAGGAAACCACGGAGGTCACCATGCGCGCGTTGCTCCCCGTCGTCCTCGGTGTGTCCCTGCTCCTCGGCTGCGTCTCGTCCGGCGAGTACGAGAAGAAGGTTTCCGAGCTGCAGAAACAGTCTGCCACCCTCGCCGAGACGGAGAAGGCGCTCGGCGAGGCCACTGCGGAGCGCGACGCGCTCAGAAAGCAGCTCGACGACAGCACCGCCCTGGTGGGCCAGCTGAAGCAGAAGCTGGAGAAGCTCGGACAGAACGTGGACCGTCTCGCTGGCGAGAAGGGCCAGCTCTCGACCACCCTCGCCGACGCGAAGCTCCGGCTGGACGAGCTGCGAAAGCAGGAGGCGGCGGCAGAGGCCCGCGCGACCACCTTCCGCGCGCTGGTGCAGCGGCTCCACGCGATGATCGACTCGGGTCAGCTCAAGGTGGTGATCCGCAACGGTCAGATGCTGATCGACCTGCCCAACGACGTGCTCTTCGATTCAGGCCGGGTGGACATCAAGCCGGCGGGCAAAGCCGCGCTCGCCCAGGTGGCCCAGGCGCTCTCCGCGATTCCAGACCGCGAGTTCGTGGTGGCCGGCCACACCGACAACGTCCCCATCCACAGCGCGCGCTTCCCCTCGAACTGGGAGCTCTCCACCGCGCGGGCGGTCGAGGTGGTCAACTTCCTGGTGGCAAACGGGATGAAGCCCGAGGTCCTGGCAGCGTCCGGTTACGGCGAGTTCTCCCCGGTGGCGGCGAACGACTCCACCGAGAACCGGGCGCTGAACCGCCGGATTGAGATCGTGCTCCAGCCGAACCTCTCGGAGCTCCCGGCACTGAACGTCGCCCAGACCGGCAGCTGAGTCGCCGCGCGGGGCTCGTCCGTCGGGTGCGCGGGCAAGCCCACCGGCGGCGCGTGCTCGTGGAACCGATTCCGCAGCGCCTGAACGAGGCCCGCCGCCGGTTCGCATCGAGTCAGCGCTCATTGGAGCGCCTCTACCAGCTCTATTCCGACCAAGCGCTGGCCGTCCTCGCCGACTTCTTCGCCCGAAATGCAGAGCGGCTGCGAATGGAGACCAAGAAGCTCGCCGATGACCACCCGTAGGGTGCTCTCCGCCGCCCAGCCTGTCGGCGAGTCCGCAGGCTGCTATGAGGAGGGCCGACATGCTCGCGCTCCTGCTCCCTTACGTGGAGCTGCCGGATCTCCACCTCTTCGGTCTCACCATTCACCCCTTCGGCATCTTCGCCGCCATCGGCGTCTACGCCGGCGCGGTGCTCACCGTCCGTGCGGGGCGGGTGTACGGGCCGGGGGACACCAAGTCGCTGTCGGAGGTCTTCACCTGGGCCCTCCTCGGGGGGCTCCTCGGCGCGCACCTGCTCCACGTCCTCGGCTACCACCCCGAGCTGCTCCGCACGCAGGGACCACTGGTGCTGCTCAAGATCTGGGACGGGGTCTCCTCGATGGGCGGAGTCCTCGGCGGGATGGCGGGCATCGCCGCCTACTTCTGGCGGAAGGGGCTGCGGATCCGCCCCTACTGGGACGCCCTGGCCCTCGGCACCGCCCCGGGCTGGGCCATCGCCCGCATCGGCTGCGCGGTGGTGCACGACCACCCGGGGGTGCGGAGCAATGCCTGGTTCGCCGTGGCCTTCCCGGACGGGCCCCGGCTGGACATGGGGCTCGTGGACCTCGTGGTGCTCACCGTCATCACCGTCGTGCTCTACCTCCTGGCGCGCCGGAAGCGTCCCGAGGGGGTGATCATGGGCGTGCTCGCCATCTCCTACTCGGTCCCGCGCTTCTTCCTCGACTTCCTCCGGGCCCAGGATCTGCCGTTCGTCGACGGGCGCATCCTGGGCCTCACCCCGGCGCAGTGGATCACCCCGGTGCTCGCCGCGGCCGGCGTTTACCTGCTCCTCACCGCTCGGCGGGCACGCCCCCAGTCTGCCGCCACCGAGCAGCCTGCCGTGAATTCCCCGATCGGCGAGAGCCGCGCAGGCTAGGGCGGAGCGCTCGGGACCTCAGCCGGCGCGGCGCCGCGTCCGCGGAGTGCGCTGACGATGAGCCGCGTCGCGGGGCTCTTGTTCAAGGTGTAGAAGTGGATGCCCGGGACGCCGCGGGCGAGAAGCTCCATGCACTGCACCGTGGCGTGTGCGACGCCCAGCTGCACCACCGCGTCCGGGTCGTCCTTGTACCGCTCCAGCTGCAGCACCAGCCGCATCGGCACCGTCGCCCCGCACAGCCGGACGAAGCGCTCCAGCTGCTCGATGTTGGTGATGGGCATGATGCCCGGGACGATGGGCACGTTGATGCCCACCCGGCGGGCCCGCTCCACGAAGTCGAAGTAGAAGGCGTTGTCGAAGAAGAGCTGGGTGATGACGAAGTCCAGCCCGGCGTCCACCTTCGCCTTGAGGTGCCGCAGATCGTCGTCCCGGAGCGGCGTCTCCACGTGCCCCTCCGGATAGCCCGCCCCGCCGATGCAGAGGTGGTGATCGCGCTCGCGGATGAAACGCACCAGCTCGGCGGCGTAGCGGAAGCCGCCGGGTGCGGCGTGGAACTCGCGCTCGCCGACGGGCGGATCGCCCCGGAGCGCGAGGATGTTCTCCACCCCCATCTGTAGAAATTCCTCCACCAGCGCCCCCAGCTCCTCGCGGGAGTGGCCTACGCAGGTGAGGTGGGCCATCGTCTCGAGCCCGGTGGCGCGGATCTCCCGCACCAGCTCCACGGTGCGGTCCCGGGTGCTTCCCCCGGCGCCGTAGGTGACCGAGACGAAGCCCGGGTCCAGCGGGCGGAGGTCCTCCACCGTGCGGAGGAGCGCGCGCCGGCCCTCCTCGGTCCTGGGGGGAAGAATTCGAAGGAGAAGCAGGGGTCCGAGGGGTTGAGCCGGTTGCGGATCTTCATCGCGCCTTGAAGGGACACTCTAGCTCAGCCTTGATCCCCCTCCGCGGTGTGGGGTAGTCCGGGCCGCCCGAGCTCGACCCATGCCCCGACAGACGCCACTCAACCGGGTTCACCGCGCGCTCGGTGCGCGGATGGTCGACTTCGCCGGCTGGGACATGCCGGTCCAGTACACCGGGGTGGTGGCCGAGCACGAGGCGGTGCGCTCCCGGGCCGGCCTGTTCGACGTCTCCCACATGGGGGAGATCGAGTTCCGCGGCGAGGGGGCGCTGGAGAGCGCCAACGCGCTCATCACCAATGACCTGGGGAAGGCCACCGACGGGCAGGCGGTGTACGCCGGGCTGCTGAACCACCAGGGTGGCTTCGTCGACGACGTGGTGGCCTACCGCTTCTCGCCCGAGCACGTCCTGATCTGCGTGAACGCCAGCAACCGGGAGAAGGACTTCGCCTGGATGACCGAGAACACCCCCCGGGTGCAGCCGGTCAACCGGAGCGACGACTTCGCCCAGCTCGCCATCCAGGGGCCGAAGGCAGCGGGCATCGTGCAGACCTTGACCGACCTGCCGCTGCAGTCCATCGCCACCTACCGCTTCCGCGAGGGGACGGTGGCCGGGGTGCCGTGCATCGTCTCCCGCACCGGTTACACCGGCGAGGACGGCTTCGAGCTCTACTGCCCACCCGAGCGGGCCGAGCACCTCTGGAACGCGCTGCTCGAGGCGGGGCGGCCGGCGGGCCTGGTCCCCGCCGGGCTCGGGGCCCGGGACACCCTGCGCACCGAGATGAAGTACGCGCTCTACGGGAACGACATCGACGACGCCCACACCCCGCTCGAGGCAGCCCTGGGGTGGATCGTCAAGTGGGACAAGGGCGAGTTCGTGGGACGCGGGGCGATCGCCGAGCAGAAGGCGGCCGGCGTCCCGCGCAAGCTGGTCGGTTTCGAGATGCGCGAGCCCGGCATCCCTCGCCACGGCTACCCCATCCTCCAGGACGGTAAGCGGGTGGGGGAGGTGACCTCCGGAACCCAGGGTCCGACGGTGAAGAAGGCCATCGGCATCGGGTATGTGCCCCCACCCCTGGCCGCCGAGGGGACGCCGCTGGAGATCGAGATCCGCGGCCGCCCGGTCCGCGCCGAGGTGGTGAAGACGCCGTTCAAGCGCTAGGGAACGAGAGCAATGGCCGACAATCCGAAGAACCTCCGCTACACCAAGGAGCACGAGTGGGCCCGGCGCGACGGCGGCGCGGTGGTGGTGGGGGTGACTGCCCATGCTCAGGAGGCGCTGGGGGACGTGGTGTATGTCGAGCTGCCGAAGGTGGGCGACACCGTGACCGCCGGGAAGCCGTTCGGGGTGGTCGAGTCCACCAAGGCGGTGAGCGAGCTGTTCGCTCCCATCTCCGGCAAGGTGACCCGGGTGAACACCGCGCTCTCCGACGAGCCGTCCACCATCAACTCGGACCCGTACGGGGCGGGGTGGATCGTCGAGGTCGAGCCGTCGGACCCGTCCCAGCTCGAGGGGCTGATGGACGCCGACGCCTACAACGACCTGCTGGCGAAGGCCGCGACCTGACAGCAGAAACGGGTCGAGGCCGCCTCACCCCGGTCCGAACGCCACCGGGCCTCCGACCCTGCCTTGTGGCCGCCTTGCGTCCCCGACTGCGGGCCTGGGGAGCAATCCGCCGTGAATCCCGGAGGCGGCCACCGTGACCGAGCCAGCGTGGTCCGGTCCTGTTAAACGGGCGTCTTCACAAATTGCCGTCGGAGGCGCTGGCTCGCCCGCCCTCCCGCCAGGAACCCCGCTTCGATGCCTGACTCCCGGACCCCCTCGGAGACCGACTCCTTTTCCCGCCGCCACATCGGCCCCGACGCCGCCGACGTGACCGAGATGCTCCGCGTGGTAGGCGTACCGTCCCTCCAGGCACTGGTGGACCAGACGCTGCCCGCCAGCATCCGGCTCCGGCGCGCGCTGGACCTGCCGCCGGCGGTGGACGAGGCCCGGCTCCTGGAGGACCTCGAGGCCCTGGCGGCGAGGAACCAGGTCTTCCAGTCCTTCATCGGCGAGGGCTACTACGACACCTTCGTTCCGCCGGTCATCCTCCGGAACGTCTTCCAGAACCCCGGCTGGTACACGCAGTACACGCCGTACCAGCCGGAGATCTCCCAGGGACGGCTGGAGGCGCTGCTCAACTTCCAGACGATGGTCATCGACCTCACCGGGCTTCCGGTGGCCAACGCCTCGTTGCTCGACGAGGCCACCGCGGCGGCCGAGGCGATGCACATGCTGCACGCTCTGGCCAGGCCCGGGCATGACGCCTTCTTCGTCTCGGACAGGGTCCACCCCCAGACCCTGGAGGTGGTGCGGACCCGCGCCGGTGCGCTGGGCATCCCGGTGCTGGTCGGCGACCCCCGGACCTTCGACTTCTCCACCAAGATCTTCGGCGCCCTGGTGCAGTTCCCGGCGACCGACGGGCTGGTGGAGGACCACGCCTCGTTCTTCGACCGGGTGCACGCCGAGGGCGCGTACGCGGTGGTGGCGACCGATCTGCTCGCGCTCACCGTTCTCACCCCGCCGGGCGAGCTCGGCGCGGACGTGGCGGTGGGCAGCGCGCAGCGATTCGGCGTGCCGATGGGGTTCGGCGGCCCCCACGCGGCCTTCTTCGCGGTGAAGCAGGAGTTCACCCGGCTCCTCCCCGGCCGGATCATCGGCGTGTCGGAGGACGCGAACGGGCACCGCGCGCTGCGCATGGCGCTGCAGACCCGCGAGCAGCACATCCGGCGCGAGAAGGCGACCAGCAACATCTGCACCGCCCAGGCCCTGCTGGCGGTGATGGCGGGGTTCTACGCCGCCTGGCACGGCCCGGAAGGGCTCAAGGCCATCGCCACCCGGGTGCACGGGCTCACCGTCCGCCTGGCGCGGGGGCTGGGCAAGCTCGGGGTGAAGGTGAAGCACACCAGCGTGTTCGACACCCTCCGCCTGGAGATGGAGCCCGCCGAGGCCGACCGGGCGATGGCCCGGGCCCGCGACCGGCGGATGAACCTCCGGCGCATCGACCCGCGGAGCATCGGCATCTCGCTCGACGAGACCACCCGGCCCGAGGAGGTGGAGGCGCTGTGGAGCGTGTTTGCCGGGGGCAAGGCGGTGGACTTCGCCGCCGAGGTCCTGGCCGCGCCGCTGACGCCGGTCTGGAACCCGGCGCTGACCCGGAAGAGCGCGTACCTCACCCACCCAGTCTTCCACCGGCACCGGTCCGAGACCGAGATGCTCCGCTACATCAAGCGGCTCGAGGGCAGGGACCTGAGCCTGACCTACGCGATGATTCCGCTGGGCAGCTGCACCATGAAGCTGAACGCCACCGCGGAGATGATCCCGGTGACGTTCGCCGGCTTCTCCCGGCTGCACCCCTTTGCCCCGGTGGAGCAGACGGAAGGGTACCAGCAGCTCTTCCACGAGCTGGAGCGGATGCTGGCGGAGGTCACCGGCTTCGCCGCGGTGTCGCTGCAGCCCAATGCCGGGAGCCAGGGCGAGTACGCCGGCCTGCTGGTCATCCGCAAGTGGCACGAGAGCCGCGGCGACAAGGACCGCAGGGTGTGCCTCATCCCCGCCTCGGCGCACGGCACCAACCCGGCCAGCGCGGTGATGGCCGGCTTCGAGGTGGTGGTGGTGAAGAGCGACGAGGACGGAAGCATCGACCTCGCCGACCTCGAGGCCAAGTCCACCCAGCACGCCTCCCGCCTCGGCGCGCTGATGGTGACCTACCCGTCGACCCACGGCGTCTTCGAGGAGGAGATCCGGAAGATCTGCGACATCGTCCACGGGCACGGCGGGCAGGTCTACATGGACGGGGCGAACATGAACGCCCAAGTGGGGCTCTGCCGGCCCGGTGACTTCGGCGCGGACGTCTGCCATCTGAATCTCCACAAGACCTTCTGCATCCCGCACGGGGGGGGCGGCCCGGGCATGGGGCCGATCTGCGTGGCCCCGCACCTGGCGCCGTTCCTCCCCGGGCACCCGCTGATGAAGACGGGAGGGCCGCAGGCCACCGGCCCGGTCTCGGCGGCACCATGGGGCAGCGCGAGCATCCTGGTCATCTCCTACGCCTATATCCGGATGATGGGTCCCGAGGGGCTGACCCGGGCGACCGAGGTGGCCATCCTCAACGCCAACTACGTCGCCGACCGGCTGGCCGAGCAGTTCCCGGTGCTGTACCGGGGCGCGCGCGGCCGGGTGGCGCACGAGTGCATCCTGGATCTGCGCGCGTTGAAGAAATCGGCGGCCATCGAGGTGGACGACGTGGCCAAGCGCCTCATCGACTACGGCTTCCACGCGCCCACCGTGTCCTTCCCGGTGGCGGGCACGGTGATGGTCGAGCCGACCGAGAGCGAGAGCAAGGCGGAGCTGGACCGCTTCTGCGAGGCGATGGTCGCCATCCGCCGGGAGATCGCCGAGGTGGAGGCAGGACGGCAGCCGCGCGAAGGCAACGTGCTCAAGCACGCCCCGCACACCGCCGAGGTCGTCACCCGCGACACCTGGGACCGGCCGTACTCGCGTCAGCTCGCAGCGTTCCCCTCGGCGTTCGTCCGGTCGAGCAAGTTCTGGCCGGCGGTGGGGCGGCTGAACAACGTGCTCGGCGACCGGAAGCTCATGTGCAGCTGTCCGCCGGTCGAGGACTACGCCTAGGGGCGGACGTCAGTTGTTCCGGAAGATGCGCATCAGCGGCCGGCCACCGGTCTCGAGGTAGAAGCCGAAGGGGAAGGTGACCGTCCCATCCTTGCCCATCAGCCCCGGCGGCGGGTTGGGGAAGGGCTGGGCGCGGCGGAAGCTGACGATGGCCGCCTCGTCGAGGAAGTCGACGCCGCTCGAGCGCTGCACCTTGATGTCCTTCACCAGCCCGTCACCGCCCAGCGTGACGTCGAGGATGGTGTAGCGGTCGCGCCCGCCGTAGATCTCCCCGGTCGGGTCCCGCTGGCGGAGCGGCTCGTTGGGGTCCCAGTTGCGGCCCACCGCCTGCTTCACCCGGTTGAAGAACGTCGCGTACTTCCACTCCCGGGTGTTGAGGAACGTGCCCTCGCCCTGGTCGACGTCCTGGAGGTGATCATTGGGGGCGGCGCCGATGATCTTGTCCAGGGCGGCGCTGCTCGGCATCAGCTGCGACAGGGTGGGAAGACCCGCCTTGCCGGCGCTGCCCTGGTCGCCCTCCTCGCCGGGCTTCCCGGGATCGACGCGCAACCGGTCGGAATTGCCCTGCAGCGGCGCGCTCTCCCCCTGGTTCCGGACGCTCGCCCCGGGGCCCTTGTTCGTCTGCTCCTTGAGAGCGATGCGGTCCCGCTGCTGGATGCTCGGGACGTCGAACACCGGCCGCTGGCCGCCGCCCTTCTGCGCCGGGCGCGCGTCCTGGCCGGTGCCGTTGTTGCCCTGGACCACCAGCTGTGCGGCCTCGTCCTTTCCGGTGGTCTTCCGCTCCTCGGTGGCGGTCTGCCGCGGCATGGCGTTCCGGTAGAAGGGCGTCTGGTCCCGGGCCTTGCTCTCCTTGTCCACCCGGTTGTTCTTCTCCGCCAGGTACTTCGCGTCCGGGGACTCCTGCTCGTTGCCCGGCGCCACGTCGACCACCTGGCCCCGGGGGTTCTTCTCCTCCTTGGGCTCGGGCTTCTTGGCCTCCGCGCGGCGCTGCGGCTCGGGACGCTCCTGCTCCCGGGGCTGGCCGCGGTTCTTCGCCCAGGCGCGGGGGTCGATGTTCCGCAGGGTCACCGCCTGCGGCTTGGGGCGCTGGCGGTCCCCGCCGGGCCACTTCACCGACACGAAGTTCATGACCAGCAGCAGCCCGAGGACGCCGGCATGGAACAGCAGCGCCAGCAGCGCCGCGAGGAGCGCGGTCGTCGCCGGACGGCGGCGACGTCGTCGGGGGCTGGCGCCAAGAGGGCTCACGTGACGGTCTTACATAACTGGAAGCCGCGGCCCCGACCTACTCGACGCCGGGGCTCCTGCGCCACCGACCGCCGCGGCCCTGACATAACCCCGGAGAGGGAGGGCTGTTCCAGCCAGGTAGGCACCCATGCGCCCTTGGGCCAATGGCCGGGTCCATCCCTACTCGTAGATGCGCGCCACCTCGGCGCCGTTGAAATAATGCCGGAGGATGGCCCGGTAGTCCTGCCCGGCCTCCGCGCGGCCAATCGCCCCGGTCTGGCACAGGCCGACCCCGTGCCCCCAGCCCCCGCCGCGGAAGACGAAACCCACCGGGTTGCCCCGTGCGTCGTGCTCCTCGGTCACGGTGAAGAGCGCGCTGTTGAGCATCCCGAGCTGCCTGCGGATGGTCAGCTCCCCGCGAAGCTCGGTCGCCCCGCGGGTCCCGGAGACCAGCAGAAGCCGCACCCGTCCCGAGGCGCCGCGCTCGAGCGGCTGGAGATGCCGGACCGACCCCACGCCCAGGGGCTCGATGAGCGCATCCAGCTGATGCGCGGTGAAGCGCTTCTCCCACCGGTACCGGGTGGGCTGGGCGAACCGGCCCCGGCGACAGGCAGCGGGCAGGTCGAAGGCGAGGAAACGCTCCGGCGAGCGGCGTGGATCGGGCATCCCCAGCACGGGCTCCAGCACGTCCGGCCGTCCCCGCAGGCTCGGATCGGGCACGCCGCCCCAGACCGCCTCGTTGTCCTCGGTGTGTCCACCACACACCGCGCTGTACACCGAGTCCACCAGCCGACCCTCGGTGGAGAAGAGCGCCAGGCCCCGCGTCGCCTCCACCGCCGCGTTGGTGGATGGCGTCTCGCCGGTGCGGCCCCGGTACACCGCGCAGTGCTGCTCGGAGCAGAGGAGGTAGGGGTCCGCCAGGTGGCGGGTGCCCACCTTGGCCAGCACCTCGCCGCGGGCGGTGACCGCCTGCGCCTTCAGAGCCTCGGCGGGGGCGGCGGCGAAGATCTCCGCCGGCACGAGCCCCCGGAGGAGGTCCTCGAGCGAGACCAGGTTGACCACCGCGATGGTGCCCGCGCCATCGGCGGCAAAGGTGAGAGCGCCGCGGTAGCTCCGGGTCTCGAATCCATGGTTCGGGTAGCCCACCGCGAACTCCACCGAGCGCACCTCGAAGCCCTCGCCGCCCGGCGTCTCGGCACGGATGGGCCCCTCGCTGGTGCCGAGCACCGTGCCGTCGGCCATGTCCAGCCGGAGCCGCATCTGCGCGGCCGTGCGCACCTCCTCGGCGAGCGTGGTGCGCGCGGCCCAGGTCCGCAGCAGCTCGGCCTGCCGCGCCGAGGCCTCCGAGGAAGGTAGCGCGGGGTCGAGGAGCACCAGCACCTTCCGGTTGTCGAGGATTTTCCCCACGATGCCGTAGACCTGCCCCAGCTGCTCGAGCCGCACCTGGAACCCGCGGCCTTCCCAGACGGCGCGCTCGGCCGCGATGCCCTCCTTGTCGGCCCAGGCGAGCTCGGACGTCTGAAGCCGGAACCGCCGGTCCGCGGGGGTGCCGTCCAGCCAGCGGACGACCAGCGGCGTACCGGCCGGTGCCTCGACCAGCTTCTCCGGCTCGCCGGGAAGCACCAGCCGCACCCGACCGCCGGGGACGAACGCCACCTCCCGTCGGTTCTCCATCAGCCGCACCGGGACGGTGGGCTCGCCTGCCCGGACGTCCAGCCGTCGGGACGACGGCGGGGGCGGAACGTCCAGCGGCGGCGGGCCTGCGTCGGGCGGTTCGGCGGCCGGGGCCACTGTCACCACCGGCGCCGGCGGGGCAGGTGGCGGGAGGCGCGACGCCGCGCAGGCCGCACAGGTGAGGGCGAGGAGCCACGGTGAAACGACACCTGTCCCGCGCAGCCGAGTCACGTCAGGGAAGAGGCGCCACCCGGATTCGAACCGGGGAATGAGGGTTTTGCAGACCCTTGCCTTACCACTTGGCGATGGCGCCCGAAGCGACCGCGGGTTTGTAGGGCACGGCCGCTGTACCGGTCAAGGAATGGCAGAATAACTCCCATGGCCAAGCTCCGCGCCTTCCTGGTGGGCGCCACCGGCATCGCCGGTCAGCAGTTCGTCTCCGCACTCCGCGACCATCCGTGGTTCGAGATCGGCGCCATCGCCGCGTCCCCGCGCAACGCTGGACGACGCTACGACGAGGCCGTGGCAGGGGCGTGGTTCCTCTCCGAGCCCATCCCTCCGGAGATCGCCGCCCTCCGTCTCCTGGATCCCGGCGCGACGCCGCGCGGGGTGGACCTGGTCTTCTCCGCCGTGGAGTCCGACGTGGCGAAGGAGCTCGAGCCGCGACTCGCCGCCGAGCTTCCGGTCATCAGCGCCGCCAGCACCTTCCGGATGGAGCCGGACGTGCCGCTGCTCATCCCTCCGGTGAATGCGGCGCATGTGGGACTCCTCGCCGCCCAGCGCGCCCGGGGCTGGCGCGGCTCGGTCGCTCCCATTCCCAACTGCACCGCCACCGGGCTGGCGGTGGTGCTGGCCCCGCTCGCCGAGCGCTTCGGCATCCGCTCGGTGGTGATGACCTCGCTCCAGGCCGTGTCGGGCGCGGGGCGCTCTCCCGGCGTGGCCGCCCTGGACATCCTGGACAACGTCGTCCCCTACATCGCCAAGGAGGAGGGCAAGGTCGAGGCGGAGACGCGGAAGATCCTCGGCCGCTGGGCTCCGGGCGCCTCGAGCGTCGAGGCGCTCTCCCTCAAGATGAGCGCCACCTGCACCCGGGTCGCGGTTCAGGACGGACACACCGAGGTGGTCTCGGTGGGCCTCGGCCGGCCGGCGAGCCTCGACGAGGTCAAGGACGCGCTCCGGAGCTGGGAGGGTAGCCCCGAGGCTCGCGACCTGCCCTCGTCGGCTCCCCGGTGGATCGAGGTGCTCGAGGCCCAGGACCGCCCCCAGCCCCGGCTCGACCGGGACACGCACGGAGGGATGGCCACCAGCGTGGGCCGCCTCCGGGAGGACTCCGTCCTCGAGCACGGGGTGAAGCTGGTGCTGGTCTCGCACAACACCAAGATGGGCGCCGCCAAGGGCGCAGTGCTGGTCGCCGAGCTGATGCGCGCCAGAGGGTTCCTCGGCAAGTAGGCCTCTTTCCATGCTTGCCCCGGAGGAGCGGATGCGCTCAGTTGGTGCCCGCGCGCTCCCGACCCGGATCGAGCGCCTCACAAGCGGAGATTCGCCGCCATGGCTTACGTCGTCGCCGACCCTTGCGTGAAGTGCAAGTACACCGACTGCGTGGAGGTCTGCCCCGTCAACTGCTTCTACGAGGGGGAGAACATACTGGTCATCCACCCGGACGAGTGCATCGACTGTGGCGCCTGCGAGCCGGTGTGTCCGACCAAGGCGATCTTCCCCGAGTCGGACCTCCCGGAGAAGTGGGCGGAGTACAAGGAGATCAACGCCACGTCCTCGAAGACCTTGCCCAACATCTCGCAGAAGAAGGATCCCCTGCCCGAGGCCGAGGAGTTCAAGGACAAGGAGAACAAGCGTCCGTTGCTGAAGCTGTGAGCCCTCGGGCCTCGAGGCTCCGGACCGAGAGTCCGCGGGCCTCGAGAGCCTGACGGAGATCGCCCAGCTCGCGCGCCGACGGTGGCCGGCTCGAGGACAGCCGGATGGCGATCGCCCCCGGTGCCACGCGCTGCAGCTCGAGCTGGCCCGGGAGCCGGCCCCGGAGGGTGAGCGCGAGCGATGGCCGGCCACTCCGGACGAACTGCTCGATGCGCTCCACCAGCGCGAGCGCCCGCTCCACCCGACCCGCCGACCCCGAGAGGGATGCGCCCCCTCCGGCGCCCGTGGGCGCGGCGGTGGCGCTCATTCCCGCTCCAGCCGCGAGCGGATTGGCGGTGCGTCCCGGAGGTGGCCCCTCCACGCGTGCCACTCCGGCGAGGGTCTCCGTGCGGGTGGCCGCCTCGGTCCGGAGCGCGGTGTGGAGCAGCTCGGCCGCCCGCGCCTCCAGCCGTCCGGTTGCCTTGGCAGTGGCGACCGCCCCGTCGGACAGGCGCCGGCGCGCGGAGGCGTCCATCTCCTTGCGGGCCGCACCGCGCAGCTCGCCCGTGGCCAGCGCGACACGCGGCTCGACCGACGTGCGGGACGGGGTCACCGTCCTTTGCCGGCGCGGCGGGGCCGGCGGCTTGCGGACCGGGCGGTCGGTCCGTGCCCGGAGCAGCTCCTCGAAGCGCTTTCGCCCCGGAGCGTTGGGCCGTTCACTCGGTGGTGGATCGACGCGTTCGGGCTGCATGCGGCGCGGGTGAAACAAGGTTCGTGCCGGGGTTCCGCCCCCGGGAGCGGGTCCGCCCGGGGGTCCCTCGAGCGGGACGACCGTCCGGGCCGTGAGCTGTGGAGACCGAACACGAGCCGCAGTCCACGCGCGGTGTGCGCGTCGCGCGCGCACCTACCTGCGCAGGTCATTTCGCACCGGGCTGCCGCGCGTGCCCCAGGCTGCCGAGGGGTTGGCACGACAGTCGGATGCGGTAGGTTCCGGCCCCGGAATGACGGCCCCCGACACCAAGCTCGTCATCGCCCAGGTGAAGAACGAGGCCGAGCTCTTCCAGGCGCTGGCCATCCGCGAGGTCGTCTTCATCGAGGAGCAGCACGTTCCCGAGACGATCGAGCGGGACGCGGAGGACGCACGCGCCTACCACCTGCTCGCCTTTGCCGAGGGCCACGCCATCGGCACCGGACGCCTGGTGGTGCTGCCCGCGGCCCCCGAGAGCGAGAAGGGCACCTGGGGGCAGATTGGTCGGATGGCGGTGCTCCAGTCGGAGCGCAAGCACGGGGTGGGCAATCAGCTCCTCGCCGAGCTGGAGGGGGAGGCCCGCCGCCGGGGGTTGGCCGGTGTCCTGGTGCACGCGCAGCTGTACGCACTGGGATTCTACGAGCGCCACGGCTACCGGCCGGTGGGCGCGGTCTTCGAGGAGGCGGGCATCGACCACGTCGAGGCCCGCAAGCGACTGTAGATTCCGGAGTGAAGCGTCAGCCGACCGCGCGGGCCTCGCCGCGGGTCTTGCGGGGGCTCTCCACCATCCGCTCCAGAAAGCGTGGCAGCTGCAGCGCGCGCTCCACGCTCCGGGTCCGCAGCAGCCGGGCGCGCTCGCGGAATCCATCGCAGGCGAGCGCCAGCTGCTCCGACGCTGGCTGCAGATCCAGCACCTCGCGGATGCGCTGCAGCATCTCCTGCGTTCGCGGGGCGTAGAGGCCGAGCCGCTGGGTCTGGATGTAACCCACGTGGGCTCGCTCGCTTCCGGGGATGAAGTGGAAGAGGAGCAGCGGGCCGAGACCCACCTCGAGCAATTCCTGGAGCGTCGCCGGCGCGAGGCTTCCCAGCACCGGCACGTCGGCGAGCCCCATCAGCGCGGCGAGCACCTCGGAGGCCACGAAGCCAAAGAGGTGAAAGCCGTCGCGGGCCCGCGCACGGACCCGGGCCTCGAAGGTGCGATCTCGTCCGGCGACCACCACCACGTTCGCCGCCTCGCGCAGCGCGGGATCGGCGAGCACGGCGTCGAGCACCGGCTCGGTCTTGACGGTCCACGCCGAGCCGCCGAGAAAGAGCAGGGTGGGGCGTGAGAGGTCGAAGCCCGCGAACTCGGGATGCGCGGCCGTCACCTCGCCCTTCAGCGCGGCGCGCGCGGTGCCCCGGCCCTCGGAGCGGAGCCGCGCCCCGACGCGCACGAAGGGCTCGCGGGTGAGGAACCCGGAGAGGTGCAGCCGGGCCTCGGGCACGCCCAGTGCGCGGTAGTGCTCGAGCGTGGTCTCCTCCATCACGATGAGCGCGTCCGAGCGGAGCAAGGGCAGGGGCGGGTGGTACCCCGTGGCCGGGACACCGTAGTCGGGCACCGCAAGGACCAGCGGCGTCGAAAGCTCGAGCTCTCGGCGTACCCTGGCGAAGGCCATCGACTGCATCGGATGGGTGGTCACCAGGAGATCCAACGGCTCCTGCCCGAGCAGCGTCACTGCCTCGGTGTGCAGCTGCGGGCTCAGCGCCATCGCGGTCCTGAGCGCCCAGGGCTGGGCGCTCAGCTCGACGATCTTTCCCTGGAAGCGGGGAAGGAAGCGCACGCACACCGAGTAGAACCGGTCGATGAGCTTGTCCGCCGAGCTCCACACCACCGGAGCGAGCCGCTGGTGCTCGGGGTCGACGCGGGCCAGCGCCGCGGCGAACGAGTCGCGGAGCGCATGGTGACCGCCTCCGGCGTTGAGCGAAGCGAGGAGGACGCGGCGGGTCATCGGGGATCCCGGTGCAGGCAGCGGGGCACTAACATTCCGCGCCGACGGTCGCCAGTTCCACGCGCATCGATGCTCCAACCTGCTTCACTCTCCTCAGCCGCGCCGGGACGCGGGGGGCGAGGCGTGGAGCGGGTCCTCCGGCCAGGCGTGCCGGGGGTACCGGCGTCCCAGCTCGCGCCGGAGGGAAGGGTAGTGCCGGCTCCAGAATCCGGCGAGGTCCTGGGTTACCTGGACGGCCCGCTGGTTGGGCGCGAGCAGGTGAAGCACCAGCGGGATCCGGCCGCGGGCGAGCGCCGGCCCCTCGCGCAGCCCGAAGAAGTCCTGGAGCCGGGAGGCGATCCACGGTGGCTGTCCAGGTTGGTAATGGACCTGGACCGAGCGGCCTCCGGGGAGCGTCATCCGCTCCGGCAGCTCGCGGGCCAGCAGACGGGCCGCCTCCGGCGAGAGCGCGCCGAGCAGCTCCCCGGCGGGATTCTGCCTCCCGGACCTCGGCGAGGCTCCTGCGACCGCGGCTGAGCACCGCGCCGAGGCCGGCCTCGTCCAGCTCGGGCCAGTGATGCTCGGGAAAGAGGGTGCGGGCGAGCTCCAGGCGGGCCCGGAGCGCCTCCAGCCTGCCGGTGTCGACGACGTTGCCCAGCCCACGGGCCCGGATGGCCTCGGCGAGGACCGCCTCGGTCTGCTCGGACGGCTCGGCGGGGGTGCGCCGCTCCTCGAGGATCACCGCGCCGTACGCCAGCCGGCTGATGCGCTCCACCCGCCCGGCCTCCTCGGAGAAGACCAGCCGGTCCTCGTCGGTGAGCCCCCCGGGGAAGAGATCGAGGAGCCATTCGGCCTCGATGGCGCTCGCCACCCGGACGCGCACCTCCGGGCCGCGGGGGCCCTGGCGCTGCTCGGCGTCGAGGGCGAGGAGGAGCATGGGCTCCTGGACCACGCTCGAGGGATCCAGCACCGCGCTTCCCCCCGCCGACAGGACCAGCTCCGGCGCGTGCGGCCTGCGGCGCCGCGCCACCCGGTCGGGAAACCCGGCGAGCAAGGCGATCAGCAGCGCTTCCTCCCGCTCGGCCGGAGGGGCTCGGTGACGGCCGTGGAGAGCGCGCGCGAGCTGCCGGGCAGTGCGGTCGACGGCCTGCGCGGCGCCGCTGCGGGCCTGCTCTCCCCGGCCGAGCGCCTCCATCTGCTCCAGGACGTCGGACCTGCCGCTCCAGGTCGGACCGGTGCGGCGCGCCCCGCCCAGCCCCGGCCCTTGCCGCGCCGGGCGCTCCGAGAGGACTGCCGCGGCCCGGGCGCTCTCGGGGCCGACGCCCCGGCGCTCGCCCTCGAGCAGGATGCGTCCCAGCCGCGGATGCACCGGAAAGGAGAGGAGCCGTCGCCCCAGCTCGGTGAGCGTTCCGTCGGGCGCGCGGGCACCGAGCTGGGACAGGAGATCCTCGGCGGCCTGGAGCGCCGCGGGCGGGGGCGGCTCGAACCACCCGAACGCCCGCGGGTCGGGGGCGCCGGCCCCGGCGAGCGCGAGCACGGTCTCGGCGAGGTCGGCGCGGGCGATCTCCGGCGCATCGCGCTCGGGGCGGCGCTCCAGGTCCGCTTGCGTGTAGAGGCGGAGGCAGATTCCGGCGCGGGTGCGGCCGGCGCGACCGGCGCGCTGCGCCGCGCTGGCCCGGCTGATGGGCTGTACCCGGAGCGAGGGCAGCCCGCTCCAGGGCGAGTGGGTGGCCATCCGGGCCAGCCCGGAATCGATGACCGCGTCCACGCCGTCGATGGTGACCGAGGTCTCGGCCACGTTGGTGGAGAGGATGAGCTTGCGCTCCCTCGACGGCCGCACCGCCCGGTCCTGCGCGTCGGGGGGTAGATCGCCATGGAGGGGCAGGACGCGGAGCCCGTGGCGCTCGGCGTACTCGGCGCAGGCCTCCTGGGCGCGGCGGATCTCGGCGGCGCCGGGAAGGAACACCAGGAGGTGACCGTCGATGTCTCGCTGACCGAGCCGCTTCAGGCCGGCGAGCACCTGGACCTCGAGCGGACGGCTGTCGGCAGCCGGGAGGTGCTCGAGGTCCACCGGAAAGACGCGCCCCTCGGAGGTGAGCACCGGGGCGTCGGCGAGGAACCGGGCCACCGGCCCGGGATCGAAGGTGGCCGACATGACCACCAGCCGGAGCTCGGGTCGCCGCTCGCGGAGGCACCGGAGCAGCGCGAGCCCGAGGTCGGTGGGGAGGTGGCGCTCGTGGAACTCGTCGAGCACCACCGCGCCCACGCCCCGGAGCTGGGGGTCGGAGAGAAGCCGGCGGGTGAGCACGCCCTCGGTGACGAAGCGCACCCGGGTCGCGGCCGACGAGACTTCGTCGAAGCGAATCTGGTAACCGATCCGGCGGCCCACCGGCTCGCCGAGCTCCTCCGCCACCCGGGCCGCGGCCAGTCGCGTCGCCAGCCGGCGCGGCTCGAGGACCCACAGCTCGCCCTCGAACGCCCCGGCGTCGAGGAGCGCGCGCGGGACCCGGGTGGTCTTGCCCGCCCCGGGCGCCGCCTGGAGCACGAGCGTGCCCCGCGTCCTCACCGCCTCCACCACCGACGGGAGGAGGGGATCGATCGGAAGCGGCGAGAGCGCCATGCTCAGCTCCGTCGCGCCGGCCGCGCCTTCCCCGCTCGGCGGGTGCGGCCGAGGACCGGAGTTGGAGCAGGCGCCGGGACCTCGGAGGGTCGGGCGCGCCGCGGGAACACCTGCTCGGCCAGGTCGGGCCTGTCGATCAGGGAAGCGCGGACGACCCATCGAACACGGTCCAGCAGCTGCGCGGTCTGCCGCGCGACGGCGAGAAGGCGGGCCCGCACCTCCTCGGCCTCCGGACCGGGGAGGGCCGGGAGCTCGCGTTCCTCGGCCCAGGTCGAGCGCGCGGCGGCGAGGGTCTCGATCCAGGGGCGGAGCGCCGCCTCCGTCCGGGCCTCCCCGAGGCGCCGCGCGGCGTAACTGGAGGAGAGGCGGCGCTGCAGCTCGGCCTCCGCGGCCAGCGCCTGGTCGACGTGCCGGCGCAGCGACGGTCCGCGCCAGTCCGGGAAGAGCGCTTCCACCAGCGGTCCGCGTTCCGACTCCTGCGCCTGGATGGCCGAGCGGAGGGCCTCGGCCGCGTCCACCCAGGCCGACAGCAGCGCGGCCTTGCGCGCCCGGGCCTCCGGGGCCAGCTCCTCGAGCCACACCGCGGAGGCCCGGGCCGAGCTCCGCTGCGCCTTGCCCCGGTCGAGCAGCTCCGCCGCGCCGCGAAGCCAGCCAGCCTCGACCTGGGCCGTGCCACCGAGCGCATCGGCGGCAGCGCGCAGGCGGGTGGCGAGCCCCTCCACGTTCCCGAGGAGGCTCCAGGCAGCGCGGGGCGAGGGTGGTGCGGAGCTCAGCGCAGCGCTCCGAGCACCGCCTCCATTGCGCCCGGGGAGGCAAGGCTGGCGAAGGCGCGGGTCGCCCCGGCAGCCTGCAGCTGCTCGGAGGAGAAGCTGCCCGTGCCGACGCCGATGGACTCGGCGCCGATCGCCCGTGCCGCCGCGATGTCCTTCGGGGTGTCGCCGATGACCACCACCCGGCACTCGTCGAGCGGCGCGCCCAGCAGGGACGCCCCGCGCTCGGCGCCTCGCCGGATGAGCGCGTTCCTGTCCTCGGCGTCGCAGCCGAATCCGCCGAACGGGAAGCGGTGGTAGATGCCGACGCGCTCCAGCTTGATGCGCGCTCCCTCGCGGATGTTGCCGGTCCCGAGCCCCAGCGCGACCTCGCGGTGCGCGCCGGCCGCCTCGATGGTCTCGGCCATTCCGGCATGGACGCGGTAGGTCGCGGTGGGCGCGGCGGCCACCTCCTCGGCGAGCACCAGCAGATAGTCCACCAGGACCTGGTGGATGAGGGCCTCGGTGGGCTCGACCTCGATGGCCTGCATCCCCGCGCGCACGATGGCCCGGTCGGTCATCCCGTCGAGCCGGAAGCTGCGACAGGCATCGCGCCGGCCGAAGGAGCGCTGGAAGGCGATCTCCAGCGCGCGGCGGCCGACGCCACCGGTGGTGACCAGGGTGCCATCGACATCGAAGAGGAGGACGGTGGGTCGCATGTTCAGGGTTGGGCCTGGGCCAGGGACGCCTGGAGACGCTCGCGCACCCCGGGGTCCTCCTCGCGCTCTAACCGGTCCTCGAGCGACTTGCGAGCCGCGGCGCCGCCGGCCCGCCCCAGACCACGCGCGGCGGCGGAGCGGACAGCCGGGTCCGTCGCCCCGAGCAGGGGCCCGAGCCGGGCCACCGCCTCCTCCCGGTCGTGCGAGCCGAGCTCCTCGGCGACCGAGTCGCGCAGGCCCGGCGAGAGCCGCGGAGAGGCGACGGCATCGCCGAGAACGCCGAGCCCCGCCCGCCCGGGGAGCCCGGCCAGGGCACGGGCGGCGGCGAGCCGGCGGGTGTCGGTCGCCTGGGGGTCGAGCAGCTCGGCCTGCAGCGCGGGCACGGCCTCGGCGCCGATGGCGGCGAACTCGGTCGCGCCGGCGTCCGGCGCGCCGAGCAGGGCGGTCACCCGTGCCCGCGCCTCCTCGCTGGTGCGTGCAGGGCCAACCGATCGGGTGCAGGCGACGGAGCAAAGAGAGGCGAGCACCAGGGCGAGGCCGAGCCGGGACATGAGACGGCGGCGGAGTGTACCCTCGAGGCGAGACATGGCCGGACGGGTACTGTTCATCGTGCAGCGCGGCGGCTACGAGCCGGCCTACCAGGCGGCGTCGATGGGCATCACCGCGGCGGCGCTGGGGGACGAGGTGGTGTTCGTCTTCGCCTTCGAGGCCCTGCGCCAGCTCTGTCGCGGCGACTTCGGTCGCGCCCAGTCCGACCGCGAGCTCGCCGAGGGCGCCCGGGCAGAGGGGGTGGGCGTGCCGCCGCCGGCGCAGCTGCTGGCGGAGGCGCGCGGGCTCGGGGCCCGCTGCGTCGCTTGCGACACGATGCTCAAGCTCGCCGGCGTCTCGATCACCGAGGCCGAGCGGGTGCTGGACGAGGTGCTCGGACTGGCGGCGCTGTGGCGCCTCACCGAGGACGCCCGCGTGCTCACCTTCTGACACCACTCGGGTGCCTGGTAGTCTGCCCGCTCGGTCCCGGATGCGTTCCCGCCCGTTCACCCTGTCCGCACTGCTCCTGGTCATCGGGCTCGCCTGCCAGAGCTACGACTTCATCCCGGTGGAGCCGCTGTCGATCTCCCAGGAGGAGAGCAGCACGCCCATCGTGATCAAGAAGTTCAAGCCGAACGTCATGGTGCTGGTCGACAAGTCCGGCTCGATGGATCAGCCCGCCGACCCGAGCCTTCCCGGGTGCACGCAGGCCGGGACCCTCTGCGGGACCGGCACCAGCGCCAAGAGCAACCCCTGCAACGTCAACGTCTGCCCCACGCGCTGGAGCGAGCTGAACCTGGCGCTCGACCCGTTCCTCCAGGTGCAGGCCCAGACCGTGCGCTTCGGTCTGTCCTTCTTCCCCGAGCCGGTGTCGGGGGCGGAGCAGCCGAACTGCGTGCCCACCTCGTCGGCGCGGGTGGACCTCCCGGCCGACGCCGAGGACGACTCGCCGGCCACGCTCTCGGCGCTGTCCCTCGCCGCGCGTACGGCGCTGACGTCGGTGAAGAGCCAGAACCCTGCCGGCCCGACCGGCACCGGCGGCGCGACGCCGACCGGCCCGAGCCTGGCCTTCTTCTCGGACTACGGCCCGCTGCTGGACCCGCTGCGGCTCGAGCTGGTGCTGCTCCTCACCGACGGGTTGCCCAACTGCAACGGCAGCATTCCCAGCGACAGCTGCGTCTGCACCGCGACCGCGGACCGCTGCCCACCGCAGCTCAGCGCGAGCTACGACTGTCTGGACAAGGACCGCACGGTGCAGGCGGTGCAGGACCTGGCCGCACGCGGGGTGCACGTGGTGGTCATCGGCTTCGGCGACGAGACGCGTGCCAGCACCGACGGTGGGGTTCAGGCGCCCATCGTGCTTCAAGAAATGGCGCTGGCCGGCACCTATCCACGCCTCTGTCCCGGGCCGCAGCACGATCAGCGGTGCGGCCCGGCGAACCCGTGCCAGGGCGGGGTCTGCCTCCGGCAGTACTACCAGGCGCAGGACAGCCGCGAGCTCGGGACGGCGCTGGCGGAGATCACCGCCAGCCTGGACCGGGAACCCTGCCTGCGAGCGATCACCCCCGCCCCGACCTCCGAGGACCTCATCCTCCTGACGCTCGACGGCACGAAGTATCCGCCGGGCCCGGACACCTGGCACTACGTTCCTCCGGCCGACGGCGGCCCGGCGATCCGGTTCCTGGGCGCGCTGTGCACGGCGATCGAGAGCTCGACCGCGCAGAACCCGGTGCAGCTCGACCTGCGCATCCTCCGGGTGCTGTGAGCACGCGCCGTGGGGCGCGCCTGAACGTCCGGTCGGCGGATGTGGGATGGGTGATCCGAAATGGGGCCGCTGGCCCCCCGAGCAGGTATGCTCGGCCCCCGCGCATGCCCGCCTCGCACGTCCTTCGTGGTGCCGCCGTCCTCGCGCTCACGCTCTCGGCAAGCGCCTGCCAGACCTACGACTTCGAGCCGGTGAAGCCGCTGTCGATCGGGCAGACCCAGACCAGCGAGGACGTGCAGGCGGTGGCCAACAAGCCGAACTTCATGCTGCTGGTCGACAAGTCGGGCTCGATGGACCAGCCGGTGGACCCGACCCTGGCCGCTTGTCACGTGGGCGGGATCAACGGCCCGCTGTGCGGGGATCCGGGGAAGGTGAACCCCTGCAATCTCGATCCGATGCTCGGACCGGTGTGCCCCACGCGCTGGAGCGAGCTCAGCAAGGCCCTCGACAACTACATCACCCAGTACCCGCTCATCGGTCGTTACGGACTCTCGCTGTTCCCCGAGCCCGAGAGCAACGGCGGCTGCGGGCCCACGACGGAGCAGAGGAGCGCGCTGCCGACCACCAGCTCGGACGACGATGCCACCCTGCAGGCTGCGGCGGACCTGACCAAGACCGAGCTGGACAAGGTGACCAGCTGCGGAACGTTGGCGACGCCCGGCAAGTACTGCACCGGCGGCGGCACGCCCACCGCGGCGAGCCTCGCCTTCCTGGGGACAGTGGGCGAGCTGACCACGGACAACAGCCGCGACCAGATCGTCATCCTCTTCACCGACGGCCTACCGAACTGCGACGCGGCGCTGGCGGACCTCGCGGGCACGGTCGCGTGCCAGTGCACCTTCGGCCCGGCGCTCGACGACTGCAGCCCGCAGATCCCTCCGTTCCCGGGTGCAGGATGCCTCGACGTCGACAACTCGGTGAAGGCGGTGCAGTTCCTCGCGGGGAAGAAGGTCCAGACCTACGTGGTCGGGTTCGGTGCGGAGGCGGGGACGGCCACTGCCCGCGACACCCTGCAGCGGATCGCAGTCGCGGGTAACGCGCGGTACCCCCGGGTGTGCCCCGGCAGCCCGCCGAACCAGCCGTGCAGCGCGGACAACCCCTGTGACCTGGCGACCGGCCGGTGCACCAAGCAGTACTACCAGGCCAACGACGCCTCGAGCCTCGGCGATGTACTGAAGCAGATCACCGCGCCGGTGGCGGGAGTCTGCGAGCGGCCGCTCACCGAGGTTCCCACCGACGTGTCTCTGCTGAGCGTGCTGGTGAACGACACCGCCATCCAGCCTGGCGCGGACACCTGGGTCTACGTCCCGCCGGGGTCGACCACCTCGGTGACCGGGCAGCCCGGGCCCGCGGTCGAGTTCGTCGCCGGGAAGCCGACCTGCGAGCAGCTCAAGGCATCGACCGCGGCGAACCCGGTGAACGTGCAGATCCGGATCCTGAAGGTCCTCTGAGCCTGGACTCCTCGCCCCCGGGCAGCTTGCCCGCGCCGGGGGCTGGTCATACGGTCCTCCGGCCCGTGCGACTCACCCTCCTCTCGCGGTCCCTGTCGGTCCCCTCCACCGCCCGGCTGGTGGCGGCGGCCCGGGCGCGGGGGCACTCGGTGCGGGTGCTCGACCCGGTGCAGGTGGAGATGCACCTCGACGGCACCCGGGGGCAGCTCCTCTACCGGCGCCGGAAGCTGGCGCTGCCGGACGTGGTCCTCCCGCGCGTGGCGCAATCGATCACCAGCTACGGGCTGGCGGTGGTGAACCAGTTCGGGATGCTGGGGGTGCCGGTGATGAACACCGCCTCCGCCATCGCCCAGGCGCGCAACAAGATGCGCTGCCTGCAGCTGCTCTCGGCACACGGCATCTCGGTCCCCGCGACGGTGATGGCCAGGAGCGCCGGGGACCTCAAGGCCATGGTGCGGCTGGTGGGCGGGGTGCCGGTGCTGGTGAAGCTGCTCGGCGGCACGGACGAGCGCGGGGTGATGGTCTGCGAGACGCTGAACTCGCTCGCGGCGGCGCTGGAGGCCATCCTCGGGCTGGGCCACAACCTCCTGATCCAGGAGTACGTCCGGAAGGCTGGCCGGGACGTGCGGGTGCTGGTGGTGGGGGGCAAGGCGCTGGCCGCGGTGCGGCGCCGGCCGCGAATGAACCGACTGGCCCACACCCTGAACCGGGGCGCACTCTTCGAGCGCATCCGGCTGACCGAGGCCCAGCGGCGGGCCGCGGTCGAGGCGGCGCGGCTCATCGGGCTGGAAGTGGCGGCGGTGGACATGCTCGACGTCCACGGCCACCCCAAGGTGTTCGAGGTGCACTCCAGCCCCGGCCTCGCGGAGATGGAGAAGGCGGTGGGTGAGGACCTCGCCACCCCCGTGGTGGTCCGTGCCGAGCAGATCGCCCGCGAGCGGCCCCCGGCGCTCGACCCCTCGCCGCTCCCGGCGCTGTCCCGGCGTCCGCGCCCCGCGCCGAGAGCGCTGAAGCGGGTCCGGGCTTCTTGTTAGGTTGGGGGCTCGATGCGCCTCTGGAGCCTGGTTCCCCTCCCTGCACTGCTGTTCGCCTCGCTGGCCCTGGCCGCCGAGGTGGATCCCACCACACTGTACAAGCTCAGCACCGAGGGCACGACGGCCAAGGTCGCGCCCGGGAAGAAGGGCACCCTGGTGCTGGAGATCCAGAGCCTGAAGGGCGCGCACGTCTCGGATGAGGCCCCGTTGCGGATCCAGCTCTCCGGCACGGGGGCGGTGGTTCCGGAGAAGACCCAGCTGGTCTACGGCGACTCGGTGCGGAAGGCCTCGCCTTCGGTGAAGTACCCGGACCCGCGCTTCGAGGTTCCCTTCGTGGCGCAGGGCAAGGGCGCGGGCGCGGTCGAGGCGAAGATGACCTTCTTCGTCTGCACCGAGCAGCTCTGTCTGCGGCAGCAGAAGACGCTCTCCGTCCCGGTGACGGTGGAGTAGCGCCGCCGATGCCGGGGGAGAGCCGGACGGTGCACGGCATCCACCCGGTGCTCGAGGCGCTGCGGGCGCACCCCGGCGACGTGGAGCGGGTGTACGTGCTGGAGGGCAGCGTGCCCCCGCGCGCCGCCGCGGAGATCCTCAGCCGGGCCCGCGACTTCCGGATCACGGTGGAGCGCGTCCCGCGGGAACGCCTGCAGGCGCTGGTGGAGGGCGGGGTGCACCAGGGCGTGGCCGCCCGGCTGCGCGAGTTCGCCTACGCCGGGCTCGAGGAGGTGCTCGCCGGGGCGACCGCCTCGGGGCGCCCACCGCTGGTGGTGGTGCTCGACGGCCTTCAGGATCCGCAGAACCTCGGGGCGGTCATCCGTTCGGCCGATGCGCTCGGGGTCCACGGGGTGGTGCTCCCCAGGGACCGCTCGGTGGGGGTGACCGCGACGGTGGCGCGGGCCTCGGCCGGAGCGGTGGAGCACGTGCCGGTGGCAAGGGTGACCAACGTCTCCCGGGCGCTCGAGGAGCTGAAGGCCGCCGGGCTCTGGGTGGCGGCCGCGGACCCCGGGGGGGACCAGGTGCTCTGGGAAGCCCGGCTGGACGGGCCGCTGGCGGTGGTCATCGGGGGCGAGGGGGTGGGGGTCCGCCCCGGGGTGCTGAAGCACTGCGACCTCCGGCTTCGCATCCCCATGGCGGGACGGGTGGGGTCTCTCAACGCCTCCGTCTCGGCGGCGCTGGTGCTGTACGAGGTGGCCAGGCAGCGGGCGGCGGCGGGGGCGTTCGCCTTGACTCCGGCCAAGTCCGTCCCATAAAAGGCCCAGCCCTTCCGGGGCCCTGGCGAAGTGTACCCTGGGGGCCACGGCGAGCTGCTTGCCGGTGTAGCTCAGCAGGTAGAGCAACTGATTTGTAATCAGTAGGTCGCGGGTTCGACCCCCGCCGCCGGCCAGGAGGCGAACCCGAGGACGGCGTAGAAGAAGAGGAAGGCAGGCAGCCCCAGAACGAAGCACACGTCATGGAGGGGTACCCAAGCGGCCAAAGGGAGCAGACTGTAAATCTGCCGGCTCTACGCCTTCGTTGGTTCGAATCCAACCCCCTCCAACCAGGCACGAGGAGCAGCAGGCGGGAATAGCTCAGTTGGTAGAGCGTCAGCCTTCCAAGCTGAATGTCGCGGGTTCGAATCCCGTTTCCCGCTCCAACACGAAGTCGTGGAGCGAAGACCAGCAGCAAGCCCTGATAGCTCAGTTGGTAGAGCGCATCCTTGGTAAGGATGAGGTCTCCAGTTCAATCCTGGATCAGGGCTCCATTCGAGGTTCGAGATAGAGGAGCAAGATGAGCAAGGAAAAGTTTGCGCGCACCAAGCCCCACGTGAACGTGGGGACCATCGGGCACGTTGACCACGGGAAGACCACGCTGACCGCGGCCATCACCAAGGTGCTGGCCAAGCAGGGCGGAGCCCAGGCGCTGGCCTACGATCAGATCGACAAGGCCCCCGAGGAGCGGGAGCGCGGCATCACCATCTCCACGGCGCACGTGGAGTACGAGACCAAGAACCGGCACTACGCCCACGTGGACTGCCCGGGTCACGCCGACTACGTGAAGAACATGATCACCGGCGCCGCCCAGATGGACGGGGCGATCCTGGTGGTGAGCGCCGCCGACGGCCCGATGCCGCAGACCCGCGAGCACATCCTGCTCGCCCGTCAGGTGGGCGTGCCCTACATCGTGGTCTACCTGAACAAGGTGGACATGCTCGACGACCCCGAGCTCCGCGAGCTGGTGGAGATGGAGATCCGGGATCTGCTCAAGAAGTACGAGTTCCCGGGCGACAAGACCCCGATCATCGCCGGCAGCGCGCTGAAGGCGCTGGAGGGCGACCCCAGCGAGATGGGCGAGGGCTCCATCATGAAGCTGATGGACGCGCTCGACACCTACATCCCCACCCCGGAGCGGCAGACGGACAAGCCGTTCCTGATGCCGGTGGAGGACGTGTTCTCCATCGCCGGCCGCGGCACGGTGGCCACCGGCCGCGTGGAGCGCGGCAAGGTCAAGGTGGGCGAGGAGGTGGAGATCGTCGGCCTGCGCCCGACCACAGAAGACGGTGGTGACCGGCGTGGAGATGTTCCGGAAGCTGCTCGACGAGGGCCTGGCCGGGGACAACATCGGCGCGCTGCTCCGCGGTCTGAAGCGCGAGGACGTGGAGCGCGGACAGGTGCTGGCCAAGCCGGGCAGCATCACCCCGCACACCAAGTTCAAGGCGCAGATCTACGTGCTGACCAAGGAGGAGGGCGGGCGCCATACCCCGTTCTTCAAGGGCTACCGGCCGCAGTTCTACTTCCGCACCACCGACGTGACCGGGACGGTGAAGCTCCCGGACAACGTGGAGATGGTGATGCCGGGGGACAACATCGCGATCGAGGTGGAGCTGATCACCCCCATCGCCATGGAGAAGGAGCTGCGGTTCGCCATCCGTGAGGGTGGCCGCACCGTCGGCGCCGGGGTCGTCGCCGAGGTCCTGGAGTAGGAGTAGGATTCGGGGTGTCGCGGAGGGGAGGGCTGCCGTCACGCAGCGCTCCCCTCTGTGCCGTTCAGGAGAACGAGAAAGTCATGCCGAAGGGAAACAGGAGCATCATCTCGCTCGAGTGTCCGGTGTGTAAGCGCCGGAACTACTCGACGACCAAGAACCGGCGGAAGAGCCAGGACAAGCTCGAGCTGAGCAAGTTCTGCCCCTGGTGCCGCAAGCATACGGACCACAAGGAAGGGAAGGTCTGACGAGCGCAGTTCTAGGCCAGTAGCTCCAACGGTAGAGCAGCGGTCTCCAAAACCGCGTGTTGGGGGTTCGAATCCCTCCTGGCCTGCAGCAGCCCTCTCGAGAACGCCATGGCATCCAACGACGCCACCACGGTCGCCAACCGCAGCGCGATGACCCCCGAGCGTCTGGTGGTCATCTTCACCCTCTTCCTGGGCATCGTGCTGGTGCTGTGGCTGAAGCACGTCATCGCGCCGGTCTGGGTGGCGGTGGGTCTGCCCGACCGGCCGCTGATCGAGGGTGCGGAGGAGTGGACCTACAGCTCGCTGGTGGCGATCGTGATCGCCGTGGGGCTGCTGGGCGGGGCCTGGGCGAGCCCGCGGATCCGGCACCTGGCGCTGGAGACGGCCTCCGAGCTGATGCGGGTGACCTGGCCCAGCATCGGGGAGACGAAGGTGTCGACGGTGGCGGTGGTGGTGGCCTCGCTGGTGGCCGGGGTGGTGCTCTTCGCCATAGACACGCTGAGCTACAAGCTGATGGTGGAGTGGCTGCCCGCCCTGTGGGGGAAGCTGTGATGGGCGAGAAGCGCTGGTACGCGGTCCATACCTACTCGGGCTTCGAGAACAAGGCGAAGAAGAGCCTGGAGGAGAAGATCCGGCTGGAGGGGCTCCAGGACTCGTTCGGGGAGATCCTGATCCCGGTGGAGCAGGTGGTGGAGATGGTGAAGGGGGAGAAGAAGACCTCCAAGCGGAAGTTCCTCCCCGGCTACATCCTGGTCCAGATGGAGATGAACGACCGGACCTGGCACCTGGTGAAGAACACCCCCAAGGTGACGGGGTTCATCGGGGCCGCGGCCAACGAGCAGCCGCCGCCCATTCCCGACCGGGAGATGGAGCGGCTGACGACGCAGATCTCCGAGGGGACGCTCAAGCCCAAGCCCAAGGTGCAGTTCGAGGAGGGCGACACCGTCCGGGTGATCGACGGCCCGTTCAGCAACTTCAACGGGACGGTGGAAGAGGTGAACCCGGACAAGGGCCGGGTGAAGGTGCTGGTGTCCATCTTCGGCCGGGCGACCCCGGTGGAGCTGGACTTCATGCAGGTGGAGAAGACGAGCACGTAGCTCGTGGAAGTGAAGTGGGCCGTCCGGGGCGCGTTGCTCCGGGACAGTGTTCGGCCGTGGGAGGGCAGCCCGCCCGCATGCACCACGGTGAGGTGAGACGATGAAGAAGGTCACCGGACAGGTGAAGCTGCAGATCCCTGCGGGCAAGGCCAACCCGGCCCCGCCCATCGGGCCGGCGCTCGGCCAGCAGGGCGTCAACATCATGGAGTTCTGCAAGCAGTTCAACGCCCAGACCCAGGCGCAGGCGAAGGAGGGCCTGATCATCCCGGTGATCATCACCGTGTATCAGGACCGCTCGTTCACCTTCGTGCTGAAGACGCCTCCGGCGGCGGTGCTGCTGAAGAAGGCGGCGGGGCTGCACACCGAGAAGAAGAAGGGCTCGGGGGCGCACAAGCCGGGCAAGGAGAAGGTGGGCCAGGTGAAGCGCAAGCAGCTGGAGGACATCGCCCGGCTGAAGATGCCGGACATGACCGCCGGCTCGCTCGAGGCGGCGATGAACACCATCGCTGGAACCGCCCGCTCGATGGGCATCGACATCGTCGACTGACGGCCCGCCCGGAGACTCCTGACATGACGACCAAGACTGCGAAGAAGTTCCGTGCCGCGGCCGAGCTGGTGGACCGCAACAAGCGCTACACCGTGGACGAGGCCTTCAAGCTGCTCAAGGAGACGGTGAGCAAGCGCGGGGTGAAGTTCGACCAGACGGTGGACGTGGCGATCAACCTCGGGGTGGACCCCAAGCACGCCGACCAGATGGTGCGTGGCGCGGTGGTGCTCCCCAACGGCATCGGCAAGACGGTGCGGGTGGCGGTGTTCGCCAAGGGCGAGAAGCAGCGCGAGGCCCAGGACGCCGGCGCCGACGTGGTGGGCGAGGCCGACCTGGCCAAGCGGATCGAAGAAGGCTTCATGGACTTCGACACCGTCATCGCCACCCCGGACATGATGGGGGTGGTGGGGCGGCTGGGAAAGGTGCTCGGTCCCCGGGGCCTGATGCCGAACCCGAAGGTGGGAACGGTGACCGCGGACGTGGGCAAGGCGATCCGCGAGGCCAAGGGCGGCAAGGTGGAGTTCCGCGCCGAGAAGGCGGGCATCGTGCACGCTCCGGTGGGCAAGGCGTCGTTTCCGGCCGAGAAGCTGGCCGAGAACTTCAACGCGCTCATGGAGCTGGTGATGAAGCTCAAGCCGTCGACGGCCAAGGGCGTGTACCTGAAGGGCGCGACCATCAGCGCGACGATGACCCCCGGCATCAAGCTGGACGTGCAGGAGATCGGGGCGCGGTACCGGTAACACGCTGAGGCGCGGGTCCCGTCCGGCGTCATTCGGCCCATAGGAGACGGCGGGGCGACGGGTCGGGCGGCATTGCCTTAATCGCGCTGGCCTCACCCCGGCCCGTGGCGGGTTGCAACGGGTCGGTGCGAGTTGCGTCCCAAACGGTGGACTGCGCGGAGTTCCGCCTCGTCCGCGTAGACCCGAAGCAGGCGCGAGGGCGCGACGCGGGAACGCTGGATTGCATTCCAGGTCCCGAAACAATCTCTCAGCCCGGAGGGGGTCGCGGGCAGCGGTCCTCTCAGGTCGCGAAGTGCGGGCCCGGGAACGTGGAATCCGATTTGGGGATGCCCAGTGCAATTCCACGTTCCGAAGCGGACCCTTCCACGTACGAGAAGTGCGCTCCCGCCCGACCCCCCTGCCCAAGGGACAGATCGTTTCGGAACGCCTCATGCAATTCCACGTTCCGCATTGTCACCCGACGCGGGGATTTCCGGGCTCTCGAGAGTAGGGCTGTCCGCGCCGCCGGACTCGCGTGCGACGGCCCCCTGTGACAACCCGCCCGCGGCGCGAGGCTCGAGGCCAGCGGGGAGCGGCACGGCGCGGAGACTCGCCCCGCCCTGCGTCCTGTCCGGGCCGAGGCACGGCGCTCGAGTCCCGAGAGGCCGGATCAGGCGGAGCGGAAGCTCAGCTACCGTTGAGCCATCGGGATCTCGACCCCGAGCTTCTGCTCGGCCAACCGGGCCCGCCTCCACGACTGCCACGTCGTAACCGTGTTCCTGCACCGAGTTGGGCAAGACGTCGAGGTACCGGCTGAGGGCGATGTCGCCCGGGTTCTTCAGAACCGATCCATCCGGGCAGATCGCGAGCGGAAGATCCTCGGGCCGCGAGACATGGCGGCCCGCCAGCGCCAGGGCCTCGGCGCTCGTCTCGGGGTCGAGCAGCCGGTGAGGGTACCCGCTACGAAGCAGGAATTCTTGAAGCCGCCGCACCCGGGGATGGGAGGCCGAGCCGACGAGCACCGGCCCGCCGATTCCGAGAGCCTGGGCACCGACGCGCCGGAGCATGAGCGCTCGCAGGATTCGCTCGCCCAGCTCGACCTCGGCCAGGAGCAAGGCCCGGAGCCCATCAGGCGGGAGCACCACCGCCTCCACCGGTCCCACCGCCCTCCCGTTCACGATGGAGCGCGCCCCCGAGAGATTCCCCCACGTCCCCAAGGAAGGGCCCCGGATCAGGCGGGCCGGAAGGTGAGCGCGACCCCGTTCATGCAGTAGCGCAGTCCCGTCGGCGGCGGCCCGTCCTCGAACACGTGGCCCAGGTGCCCTCCGCAGCGGCGGCAATGCACCTCGGTGCGGACCATCAGGAAGCTGCGGTCCTCGGTGGTCCCCACGGCGTCCGGCAGCGGCGCGTAGAAGCTCGGCCACCCGGTGTGGCTGTCGTACTTGGTCTTCGAGGAGAACAGGGGCAGGGCACAGCCCGCGCAGAGGAACGTTCCCCCGCGGTGCTCACCGAGCAACGTGCTCGTCCCGGCCCGCTCGGTGCCATCGTGCCGCAGGACCTCGTAGGCAGCGGGAGAGAGGATCGCCTTCCACTCCGCATCGGTCTTCTCGACCTCGAACCGCTTGCCGGATTTCGCCGGCGAGGCAGCATGGCTTCGCCGGACGAGCCCGAGCACTCCGAACGCTCCGAGCGCGAGCGCGCGCCCGAGCAGATCGCGACGGGAGACGCTCACGTCCCGCTCCGGGTCTTGGCATGCCGGGGCAGGGGGCACGACTCGTACCCGTGCTTCTCGTCCCACTGCTGGTGGTAATCCTCGGCCTTCCAGAACGGGGCGGCGGGGACGATCTCGGTGGTGATCTTGTCCACGAGCTTCTTCTGCTCCGCATCGCGGGAGGCGAGCGCCTGGGCCTGCTGCTCCTGGCCAAAATAAAAGATCGCGGAGCGGTACTGCGAGCCCACGTCCGGTCCCTGCCGGTTGCCGCTCGTCGAGTCGTGCGAGCTCCAGAAGATCTCGAGCAGCCGCGCGTAGCTCACCTTCGCCGGGTCGAACTCGACGAGGACGGACTCGGCGTGCCCCGTCCCGTGGTCGCCGACCTGCTCGTACGTCGGGTTGGCGGTGTGCCCGCCGCTGTAGCCGACCGCGGTCGCGACCACGCCCGGGACCTGGCGGAACCGGTACTCGGTCCCCCAGAAGCAGCCCTGGGCGAAGATCGCCAGCTGGTGGCCAGGGGCCGGCTTCAGCGGTGTGCCGGCCCCGGCCCCGCCCGGATTGGTGCCGACGGGCAGGGGAACGACCCGCTTCTCGGATCCGGCGGCCAGCGGTCCTCGAAATAGGATGGCAAGAACGAACGCTGCGGCGAGGGGGATGATCAGGGCGGGGCGCATGATGAAAGGAGTACGCGCGAGATCCCCCTCCGGTCACGCAGGGAGCCGAACCCCCGAAGAGCGCTAAGACATCGTCGAGGGCCGGCCGGCGAATGAGCGTGGGCATGGCTGCTCGCCTGGAAGAGCTCAGGGGCGGCTGCTGATCCGGAGAAACGAGTTCCCTGAGACGTCGTCGAGCGCCTTGCGTGGCGCGTCGGCTGTCTTACGCTACACGGTGGCGTGCGTGTCCCCCTGCCGGACCGACCGCCCGGGCGGGCTTTGACATCCGGCCCACCCCTTGCTAGATGCGCCGGTTCCGCCGGGCTAAACCCCGGCAACCCCCTGGTCCAAGACCGCAGGGACGGGTGCGACTCCCGTCGAAATGGAGGCTGGCGACGGCCACGACCTCCGGCCCTGCCGAGACGAAGGGAGCGCTGGGCCCTGGACGCAGGGACCCGGGACGCGAGGTCCAGCCTCGCACAAGACGGGCGCCGTGAGGCGTCCCTCTCGCTCTTGCCACTCTGGCTCAGGGCAGCACGCCAGGCCCGCACGGCCCGGCACGATGGGAGGTGAGACAGAGTGGAGAAGAGCGAGAAGGAAGTGATGATCAAGGAGCTGAACGAGAAGTTCGCCCGGGCCCGGACGGCCATCGTGGCGGAGTTCTCGAAGCTCAACGTGGAGACCGTCACCCGGCTGCGGAAGAAGTTCCGCGACTCGGGGGTGGACTACAAGGTTCTGAAGAACACGCTCGCCAAGCGGGCGGCCAAGGGCACGCCTGTCGAGGTGGTGAGCGACGACTTCACCGGTCCTGTGGCGATCGCCATCGGGTACGACGACGTGGTCGTCCCGGCGAAGATCCTCCAGGAGTTCATCAAGGACCTCGAGACCATCAAGGTCCGGAGCGCCGTCGTCGAGGGCAAGAAGGTCAACGCCGCAGGCGTGGCCGCACTGGCGAAGATGCCCGGGCTGCCCGAGCTCCGGGCGAAGATCCTCGGGATGCTCAACCAGCCGGCGGGCAAGCTCGCCCGGACGGTGGCCGAGCCAGGAAGCCGCCTCGCCCGCCTGATCAAGGCCCGGGCAGAGGCCTTGGAGAAGCAAAGTTCATAGCAGCGATAAGATTTATAACCCACTCACTGGGAACGGCTCTGCTGCGCAGAGTCAAGTCCCGTTAAGAGGCTGAATTTCGCCATGGCAGACCTGAATCAGATCGTCGACTCGCTGTCCTCCCTCACGGTGATGGAGGCCGCCGAGCTCGTGAAGAAGCTCGAGGAGAAGTGGGGCGTGTCCGCCGCCGCCGTCGCCGTTGCGGCGCCCGGCGCTGGTGGGGGTGCCGCCGCTGCTGCTCCCGCCGAGGAGAAGACCGAGTTCACGGTCGTCCTCGCCAACGCCGGTGCCAACAAGATCAACGTCATCAAGGAGATCCGCGCCATCACCGGGCTGGGCCTGAAGGAGGCCAAGGACCTGGTCGAGGGTGCTCCGAAGACGGTGAAGGAAGGCGTCAACAAGGACGACGCCAAGAAGATCAAGGACCAGCTCACCGCCGCTGGCGCCACCGTCGAGGTCAAGTAGTCGCCTGCGCCGTTCGCGCGCGCGCCGGGGCCCACGTCCCCCGGCGCCCTCGCTCCGCGCTCTGTTCCGCTTGGCGTGCCGGCGTTCTCCTCCATCCTGGAGGGACGCCGGCATCGCCCTTTTGAGAAACCTGCTTCCCGCCGTCAGGAAGACCGAATGCCCGCCAGCGTCCAGAACAACTTCCGTACCCGGAAGAGCTTCGCGAAGATCCAGAAGATCATCGACATCCCCAACCTCATCAACATCCAGAAGCAGTCGTACGAGAAGTTCCTCCAGGCGGATGTCGCACCGGACAAGCGCGAGGACGTTGGACTGCAGGGCGTCTTCAAGTCGGTGTTCCCCATCCGGGACTTCAACGAGACCAGCTCGCTGGAGTTCGTGAGCTACAACCTCGAACGGCCGAAGTACGACGTCGACGAGTGCCACCAGCGGGGGATGACCTACTCGGCGCCGATCAAGGTCGTGGTTCGCCTGGTGGTTTGGGACAAGGACGAGGAGACCGGCGCGCAGAGCATCCGCGACGTCAAGGAGCAGGAGGTCTACTTCGGCGAGATCCCGCTGATGACCCAGAACGGGACCTTCATCATCAACGGGACCGAGCGGGTGGTGGTCAGCCAGCTGCACCGCAGCCCCGGCGCCTTCTTCGACCACGACAAGGGCAAGAGCCACAGCTCGGGCAAGCTGCTCTACAACGCCCGTATCATCCCCTACCGGGGCTCGTGGATCGACTTCGAGTTCGACCACAAGGACCTGCTCTACGTTCGCATCGACCGGCGCCGGAAGCTGCCGGCCACGGTGCTGATCCGCGCCCTGGGCGCCGTGCCGGACACGGCGAAGAAGAATCCCATCGAGTTTCGCGGCACCACCGAGGAGATCCTCAACTACTACTACGCCACCGAGACCATCTACCTCCACTCGGCGGGCGAGTTCGAGAAGTCGGTGGAGCTGGAGCTGCTCCCCGGCCAGCGCGCCACCCGCGACATCAAGACCAAGTCCGGCGAGGTGATCGTCAAGAAGAACCGGAAGTTCACCCGCGGGGCGATCAAGAAGCTCGAGGCGGCGAAGATGCGCACCCTGCCCATCGACGCCGACGAGCTGTTCACCAAGGTCTCGGCCTACGACGTGGTGGACGAGGCCACCGGGGAAGTGATCCTGGAGTGCAACGAGGAGGTCAGCCAGGAGAAGGTGGACGAGCTCCTCAAGCGCGGCATCAAGGAGTTCAAGGTCCTCTTCATCGACAACCTCAACGTGGGTCCGTACCTGCGTGAGACGTTGATGCTGGACAAGATCGACTCGCCCGAGCAGGCGATCATGGAGATCTACCGGCGGCTCCGCCCCGGCGATCCCCCGACGCCGGAGACGGCGATCAACCTCTTCACCAACCTCTTCTTCAACCCCGAGCGCTACGACCTGTCCAAGGTCGGCCGCCTCAAGCTGAACTTCAAGTTCGGTCTGGAGGAGCCGCTCGACGGGCAGATCCTCACCAAGCGCGACATCCTCGAGGTCATCCGCTACCTGATTGACCTCAAGAACGGCCGCGGCACCATCGACGACATCGACCACCTCGGCAACCGCCGCGTCCGCGCGGTGGGAGAGCTGCTGGAGAACCAGTACCGCATCGGCCTGGTGCGCATGGAGCGGGCGATCAAGGAGCGGATGAGTCTCCAGGAAATCGAGACCCTCATGCCGCACGACTTGATCAACGCCAAGCCGGTGACGGCGGTGATCAAGGAGTTCTTCGGCTCGAGCCAGCTCAGCCAGTTCATGGATCAGACCAACCCCCTGTCCGAGGTCACGCACAAGCGGCGTCTCTCGGCCCTGGGCCCGGGCGGTCTGACCCGCGAGCGCGCCGGGTTCGAGGTGCGCGACGTGCACCCCACCCACTACGGCCGGATCTGCCCCATCGAGACGCCGGAAGGTCCGAACATCGGCCTCATCGCCTCGCTGTCCACCTTCGCCCGGGTCAACGAGTTCGGCTTCGTCGAGACCCCGTACCGCAAGGTCGAGGAAGGCGGGGTCACCGGGGAGACCGCCTTCTACTCGGCGCTGGAGGAGGAGAAGCACACCATCGCCCAGGCGAACGCCGAGTTCGACAAGCGGGGCAAGTTCGTCAGCGAGCTGGTGTCCAGCCGGCGCGGAGGCGAGTTCGTCCAGGCCAAGCCGGAGGACGTGGATCTGATGGACGTCTCGCCGAACCAGCTGGTCTCGGTCGCCGCCTCCCTGATCCCATTTCTCGAAAATGACGACGCCAACCGCGCGCTGATGGGCAGCAACATGCAGCGCCAGGCGGTGCCGTTGCTCCGCACCCAGTCGCCGCTGGTGGGCACGGGCATGGAGGCGGTGGTGGCCCGCGACTCGGGCGTCACCTGCGTGGCGCGCCGTGACGGCGTGGTGGAGGCGGTGGATGCCAGCCGCATCGTGGTCAAGGCCGACGTGGGCAACGTCTCGGACGTCGGGTCCGAGGTCGACATCTACAACCTGCTCAAGTACCAGCGGAGCAACCAGAACACCTGCCTCAACCAGAAGCCGATCGTGAAGAAGGGCGACCGGGTGAGGAAGGGCGACGTCATCGCCGACGGGCCCGCCACCGAGACCGGTGAACTGGCGCTGGGGGCGAACGTGGTGGTCGCCTTCATGCCCTGGCAGGGCTACAACTTCGAGGACTCGATCCTGCTGTCCGAGCGGCTCCTCAAGGACGACATCTTCACCTCGATCCACATCGAGGAGTTCGAGTGCATCGCCCGGGACACCAAGCTCGGGAAGGAAGAGATCACCCGCGACATCCCCAACGTCGGCGAGGAGGCCCTCAAGGACCTCGACGAGTCGGGCATCATCCGCATCGGCGCCGAGGTGAAGCCGGGCGACGTCCTGGTGGGAAAGATCACCCCCAAGGGCGAGACCCAGCTGTCCCCCGAGGAGAAGCTCCTCCGGGCCATCTTCGGCGAGAAGGCGGGCGACGTGCGTGACAGTTCGCTCCGCGTTCCCCCCGGCGTCACCGGCACCATCATCGGGGCCAAGGTGTTCAGCCGGAAGGGCGTGGAGAAGGACGAGCGGGCCAAGCAGATCGAGTCCGCCGACGAGGCCAAGCTCCTCAAGGACCAGAACGACGAGATCAAGGTCATCCAGGACTCGGCGTTCGCCCGGCTGCGGAAGATGCTCACCGGCAAGGAGGTCGAGGGCCGGCTGATCGACGACAAGGGCAAGGTCCTGCTCAAGAAGGGCGACGTCCTCGACGACGCGCTGCTCTCCACCGTGCCCTACCGGTACTGGAACGAGGTCAGCGTCGGCGAGCCGCTGGACTCGAAGGTGCGGGACATCCTCAAGAGCCTCGAGGAGCAGAAGGAGGCGGTGAAGCTGGTCTTCGGGGAGAAGATCGCCCGCATCAAGAAGGGCGACGAGCTGCCGCCAGGCGTGATCAAGATGGTCAAGGTGTACGTGGCCATCAAGCGCAAGCTGGCGGTGGGCGACAAGATGGCCGGCCGCCACGGGAACAAGGGCGTGGTCAGCCGCGTCCTCCCCGAGGAGGACATGCCGTACCTCGAGGACGGCCGTCCGGTGGACATCGTGCTCAACCCGCTGGGCGTTCCGAGCCGGATGAACATCGGGCAGATCCTCGAGACGCACCTCGGATGGGCGGCGCGCGGCGTGGGCGAGCGGCTCCAGAAGTTCATCGAGGAGCGGTGGAGCGGCGAGCAGCTGAAGAAGGAGCTGAAGAAGATCTACGACGATCGGGCCTTCGGGGAGTTCATCGACTCGCTGCCCGACAAGGAGGTGGTCACCCTCTGCCAGCGGCTGCGGAAGGGCATCCACGTGGCCACCCCGGTGTTCGACGGCGCGCGGGAGAACGAGATCCACGCGCTGCTCGACGAGGCGGACCTCCCGCGCTCGGGCCAGATGGTGCTCTTCGACGGGCGCACCGGTGATCCCTTCGACCAGAACGTCACCGTGGGTGTGATGTACATGCTCAAGCTGCACCACCTGGTGGACGAGAAGATCCACGCCCGGAGCATCGGGCCCTACAGCCTGGTCACCCAGCAGCCGCTGGGCGGCAAGGCGCAGTTCGGCGGACAGCGGCTGGGAGAGATGGAGGTCTGGGCGATGGAGGCCTACGGAGCGGCCTACACCCTTCAAGAATTCCTCACCGTGAAGTCCGACGACGTGGTGGGCCGGACCCGGATGTACGAGGCCATCGTCAAGGGAGACAACGTGCTCGAGTCGGGCCTGCCCGAGTCGTTCAACGTGCTCCTCAAGGAGCTCCAGTCGCTGGCCATGGACGTGGAGCTGCTGGAGACCGCCCCACCCGAGCGGCAGCGGTCGCTCGGTGACGGGTACGACGGCGAGCCCCGCAAGAGTGGGACGGACGCCTGATCAGCCGGCGCCCCCGCACAACCCTTATGTTTTTGGAGGCAACGTGAAGGACATCTTCAACTTCTTCGAGAAGCCGAAGGACCCGCTGTCGTTCCAGGCGATCCGCGTCGCCCTGGCCAGTCCGGACAAGATCCGGCAGTGGTCCCACGGCGAGGTGAAGAAGCCAGAGACGATCAACTACCGCACCTTCAAGCCGGAGCGGGACGGGCTCTTCTGCGCCCGCATCTTCGGCCCGGTGAAGGACTACGAGTGCAACTGCGGCAAGTACAAGCGCATGAAGCACCGCGGGGTGGTTTGCGAGAAGTGCGGGGTGGAGGTCATCCAGTCCAAGGTCCGCCGCGAGCGGCTGGGGCACATCACCCTGGCCACCCCGGTGGCCCACATCTGGTTCCTCAAGAGCCTGCCGAGCCGCATCGGCAACCTGCTCGACATCACCCTGAAGGACCTGGAAAAGGTCCTCTACTGCGAGAGCTACATCATCATCGACCCCAAGGCGACGCCGCTGGTGAAGGGCGAGCTGGTCTCGGAGGAGAAGCTGCACCGGCTCTACCAGGAGCACGGTGAGGACAGCTTCTCGGCCGGGATGGGCGGCGAGGCGGTCCGGGAGATGCTCCGAGGCATTGACGTCCACAAGCTGTCGGAGGAGCTCCGCCGCGAGATGCGGGAGACCAACTCCGAGGCCAAGCGGAAGAAGATCGCCAAGCGGCTCAAGGTCGTCGAGGCCTTCCGCATCTCCGGCAACCGGCCGGAGTGGATGATGCTCGACGTCATCCCGGTCATCCCCCCCGACCTCCGTCCGCTGGTCCCGCTCGACGGTGGCCGGTTCGCCACCTCGGACCTGAACGACCTCTACCGCCGGGTGATCAACCGGAACAACCGGCTGAAGCGGCTCCAGGAGCTCAACGCTCCGGACATCATCATCCGCAACGAGAAGCGGATGCTGCAGGAGGCGGTGGACGCGCTGTTCGACAACGGCCGCCGCGGCAAGACCATCACCGGCCCCAACAAGCGGCCGCTGAAGTCGCTCTCGGACATGCTGAAGGGCAAGCAGGGCCGCTTCCGGCAAAATCTCCTGGGCAAGCGGGTGGACTACTCCGGCCGCTCGGTGATCGTCGTCGGCCCGGAGCTGAAGCTCCACCAGTGCGGCCTGCCGAAGATCATGGCCCTCGAGCTGTTCAAGCCCTTCATCTACAACAAGCTCGAGGAGAAGGGGTACGTCACCACCATCAAGAGCGCGAAGAAGATGGTGGAGCGTGAGCGCCCCGAGGTCTGGGACATCCTGGAGGAGGTCATCCGTGAGCACCCGGTTCTGCTGAACCGCGCGCCCACCCTACATCGTCTCGGCATCCAGGCCTTCGAGCCGGTGCTGATCGAGGGCAAGGCGATCCAGCTCCATCCCCTGGTGTGCGCCGCGTTCAACGCCGACTTCGACGGCGACCAGATGGCGGTCCACGTCCCGCTCTCCGTCGAGGCTCAGATGGAGGCGCGGGTGCTGATGATGTCCACCAACAACATCCTCAGCCCGGCTAACGGCAAGCCGATCATCGTCCCTACCCAGGACATGGTGCTGGGGATCTACTACATGACCCGCCCCCGCGAGTTCGCCAAGGGTGAGGGCCGGGTCTTCGCCTCTCCGGAGGAGGTCCGCGCCGCGTACGACCACGGCGAGGTGGCGCTGCAGGCGAAGATCGTCTGCCGCATCGACGGGGTCCGCAAGGAGACCACCGTGGGTCGGGTCCTCCTCTGGGACATCGTTCCCCGGAAGGTGGGCTTCGACGCGATCAACAAGGTCCTGGGGAAGAAGGAGCTCGGGGCGCTGATCGACACCTGCTACCGGCTCACCGGGGAGAAGGAGACTGTCCTCCTCGCTGATCGCATCCGGAGCCTCGGGTACACCAATGCCACCCGGGCCGGCGTCTCCATCGCCCTCAAGGACATGAAGATCCCGCCTCGGAAGCAGGAGTTCCTCGACTACGCACGGAAGGAAGTGGCGGAGATCGAGAACCAGTACCTCGAGGGCCTGATCACCGACGGCGAGCGGTACAACAAGGTGATCGACATCTGGGCCGAGGTCACCGAGAAGGTGGCCGGGGAGATGATGCAGCAGATCTCCGAGGAGGAGGCCTCGGGCGAGAACGCGGCCGGCAAGCGCGAGACGCGCAAGCAGCCGTCCTTCAACCCGATCTACATCATGGCCGACTCGGGAGCCCGCGGCTCCGCCCAGCAGATCCGTCAGCTGGCCGGAATGCGGGGCCTGATGGCCAAGCCGTCGGGCGAGATCATCGAGACGCCGATCACCGCGAACTTCCGCGAGGGTCTCTCGGTGCTCCAGTACTTCATCTCCACCCACGGAGCCCGGAAGGGTCTGGCCGACACCGCCCTGAAGACCGCCAACTCCGGCTACCTGACCCGCCGTCTGGTGGACGTGGCGCAGGACGCGATCATCACCGAGTACGACTGCGGCACGATGGACGGCCTGATCATCGGGGCCCTGGTCGAGGGCGGAGAGATCATCGAGGCCCTCGGTGAGCGCATCCTGGGCCGGGTGGCCCTGGACGACATCCACGATCCGGTCACCGGCGAGGTGCTGGTCCGAGCCAACGAGGAGATCGACGAGGGCAAGGTCAGCAAGATCGAGAACTCCGGTCTGGACAAGGTGAAGATCCGCTCGGTGCTCACCTGTCAGGCCCGGCGCGGCATCTGCGTCGAATGCTACGGACGCGACCTCGCCCGAGGCCGGAAGGTCTCCATCGGCGAGGCGGTGGGGGTCATCGCCGCCCAGTCCATCGGCGAGCCCGGCACCCAGCTGACGATGCGGACCTTCCACATCGGCGGCGCGGCCACCCGGCGGGCGGAGCAGTCCTCCCTGGAGAACCGCAACGCGGGCACGGTGAAGTTCAACAACCTGAACACCGTGAAGCGCTCCGACGGCACGGCGGTGGTGATGAACCGCAACGGCGAGGTGCTCCTGGTGGACGACTCGGGCCGCGAGCGCGAGCGCTACCAGGTCATCTACGGCGCCAAGCTCCTGGTGAAGGACGGCCAGAAGCTGGACGGCCAGACGCTCCTCGCCGAGTGGGACCCCTTCGCCGTTCCGCTCCTCACCGAGGTCGGCGGTGTCGTCCGGTTCGACGACATCATCGAGGGCGTCACCATGTCCGAGACCCTCGACGAGGTCACCGGCCTGTCGCGGAAGACGATCATCGAGTCCAAGGACCCCGACGCTCGGCCGCGCATCACCCTGCGCGGAGAGGACGGTGAGGTGCTGACCCTGCCCACCTCCGGACAGCCGGCCAGCTACTACCTGTCGCAGGGCTCGATCATCACCGTGAACGACGGTGACGCCATCACCGCTGGCGAGGTGATCGCCAAGGCGCCGCGCGAGACCACCAAGACCAAGGACATCACCGGCGGTCTCCCCCGGGTGGCCGAGCTGTTCGAGGCTCGCAAGCCGAAGGATCACGCGATCATCGCGGAGATCGACGGGGTGGTCTCCTTCGGCAAGGACACCAAGGGGAAGCGGAAGCTGATCATCACCCCCGAGGTGAGCGGCGAGCAGCGGACCGACCTGGCCAAGGAGTACCTGATCTCCAAGGGCAAGCACATCAGCGTGCACTCCGGAGACCGGGTGCGGGCCGGTGAGCCGATGATGGACGGCGCGGCCAACCCGCACGACATCCTCAAGGTGCTGGGCGAGAAGGAGCTGGCCCGCTACCTGGTGGACGAGGTGCAGGAGGTCTACCGGCTGCAGGGCGTGAAGATCAACGACAAGCACATCGAGACGATCGTCCGGCAGATGCTGCGCCGGGTGCGCGTCACCGACGTGGGCGACACCAGCTTCCTGATCGACGAGCAGGTGGAGCGCTGGGTGTTCGAGGAGGAGAACGAGAAGGTGATGGCCCGGGGCGACAAGCCGGCCGCCGGCGAGCCGTTGCTCCTGGGGATCACCAAGGCCTCGCTCTCCACCGAGTCGTTCATCTCCGCCTCGTCGTTCCAGGAGACCACCAAGGTGCTCACCGAGGCGGCGATCAACGGCAAGGTGGACTACCTCCGGGGCCTCAAGGAGAACGTCATCATGGGCCGGCTGATCCCCGCCGGGACCGGGCTGCCGCAGTACAAGCACCTCGACCTCGAGGTGGAGAGCCCGGCCGACGAGATCAGCCATCTCGAGGCGGAGCTGGGGGCGGCCCATGACGACGGGCCGATGCTGCCGCCGGAGACGGCGTTGCCCCCGCTCGGCACCACATCCAGCGCGGGCTGAGCGCCCGGCGTCACCGAGCAGTGAACGAGGCCGTCCCCGTGGTCGCGCGGGGGCGGCCTCACTCTTTCGAGTGCCGGTTGTCATCGCTGGACGTGTCGGCGATCGCCCTTGCCCTCGAGAGGGCGCTGCGGAGCCGAGACGATGTGATCGTTCGACCGCGCCGGCGCGATCTTCCGGTCACACCCGTGCGCGCGGGCGTGCACACCCGGTGCGCCGTCGAGCGTGGACAAGCCCGTGACTCCACGGGGTCCGCCGGCGAGCGTGCTGTCAGGCGGTGCCGCGATGGCGTACATCGAGGGAGTGACGTACGCCCGTCAGCAGCTGGGGAGGCCGGTGGGCGTGGTCGCGCCCATCGCTCCGAGCATCGGCTCGCCGGACGGGGGCACCCCACCGGGGCGGTAAGCGAGGCGTCCATCGCGGCGGAGACCGAGTCCGCCGACGGGGCGATCGGAACGTCCGACGAACTGCGCTCGTGCGCCCTTTCGTTCGGGTTACCCTCCGGATCCGTGAAGTCTGCCCGGTGGCCCATGGGGAGCGCGCCGCGGCTGGGTCATGCGCTGCTCCTGGCCGTCCTGCTGGCGCTGACGCGCGTCGCCGGCTTCGTGGTGCTCGCGCGACTGACCGGACGGGGCGATCTGGAGACGATCGACGCCTGGACCTTCGCCGCGCTCCTCGTGGCCAGCGTGCTCTCGGTGGGCGGGATCATCGGGCTGGGGCTCCTCGTCTGGGGCCGGTTGTCGCTCGGTGAGCTCGGGTGGAGCACGGCTCGGCTCGGGCCGGACCTCGCGCGCGGGCTGCTCGGAGGCGCCGCCTGCTGCGGCATCGTGCTCCTCTTCCAGATGGCCGCGGGGGCGAGCGCGTCCGAGGTCCTCGAGGGCTGGTGGGCCGTGCCGCCGCTGGAGCGGCTCCTCACCGTGCTCGTCGGGGTCGAGGCTGCTCTGACAGAGGAAACGCCGTTCCGGGGTTACCTCCAGCCGACACTCCAGCGCATGCTCGGCCGGGAGCCGGCCTGCTCCTCACCGCCCTGGTCTTCGCCGCCTACCATCTGCGGTTCGGGCCTGGGGGTTCCTCGCGAAGACCGCGTTCGGACTGGTGTTCGGCCTTCTCCGGGACCGGACCAGACGGCTGGTGTCACCGGCCTTCGCGCACTGGATCAGCTGGACTGTCATGGGCGTCCACTGACGGGCGCTGTACCGGTCCCGGAGGTGCCACCGCGCCCGTTTCGTGGCAAATGGGTCCTTCCGGAGGTTGTCCATGCTCGGGGTGGGTGACACGGCGCCGGAGTTCGAGGCGCGCGACTGTCAGGGTCGGGCCGTTCGCCTCGGAGACTACCGAGGCAGGCGGCTGGTCCTCTTCTTCTTCCCCAAGGCCTTCACCGCCGGGTGCACCGAGGAGATCCGCCACTTCCGCGACAACCAGGCCCGCATCCGCGGCCTCGGCGGCGAGCTGATCGGAGTCTCGGTGGACAAGCCCGAGGTGCAATGCGATTTCGCGCGGAGCGAGAAGATCGAGTATCCGCTCCTGGGCGACAGCGACCGGAAGATCAGCGAGAAGTTCGGCGTGCTCTGGCCCCTGGTCCGCATCAACCGCCGGGTGACCTTCATCGTTTCGCCCGAGGGACGGATCGAGGAGGTCATCCAGCACGAGCGCCAGGTGTGGCGGCACCTGGACGACGTCATCACCGCGCTCGAGCGCCGGGTCGGGACTCCGGCGACCGCGTGAGCGGTCCCCAGGCCCCGACGGTCGCGGCGCTCCCGGTGCTCCTCAGGGAGGAACCGGAACCGCGCAGCTCTGCAGAGCCTCTGGCCGGTTCTTCGCCACCAGGGTCCAGCGGTCCACCGACTTGCCCGTCGTCTCGTCGAAGGTGGGGGTCCCGCCGGCATACATGGTCCCGGTCGGGTTCCCGTAGGGGTCCAGGCCGTGCCCGTTCAGCCACTTCTCCACGCAGTCGGTCTGCTTGGCGTCGAGCTGGATGCGCGGTGCCGGCGTCGGAGCGGAAGCGGCGGAGCGCTCGGGCGTCGGTGACGGTCGAGCTGCAGGGGGAGCGGTCGCGGGTGGAGGGGGCGCGCTCGCTTCGTGCGAGGTCGACGGACGACATGCGGCCGCGGCGAGGAGCAGGACCGGGAGCAGGGCAGGGCGCATGTGACGTACCCTAGTCGACCGATGCTCGGGGCGACGGTGATCATCGGCATGGGGGGGCTCGGGTGTCCGGCGGCGGTGGCGCTCGCCGGGGCCGGAGCGCGCCGGCTCACGCTCGTCGACCCCGACCGCGTCGAGAGCTCGAACCTCCACCGACAGCCCCTGTACGGGCCCGAGGACGTCGGTCGATTCAAGGTTCACGTCGCCCGGGAGCGGCTCGCCCGGGCGTACCCGGGCCTGGAGGTCGAGACCTGGGTCCAGCGGGTCGGTCCGGCCGAGGCGGAGGCGCTCCTGTCCCGGCACGCCCTGGGCATCGACGGCACCGACTCGGTCGAGGCCAAATTCCAGATGTCCGACGCGGTGGCCCGCACCGGAACGCCGCTCGTCTCGGGCGGGGTGGTCCAGTGGGGCGGCCAGGCGATGCGCATCGACCCCGGTGGCGCCTGTCTGCGGTGTCTCTACGGCACCCCCCCACGCGAGGACGAGGTCCCCACCTGCGCCCGGGCCGGTGTGCTCGGCTCGGTGGCCGGCGTTCTCGGCGCGCTCCAGGCTTCCCTGGCGCTCGGACCACCGTCACCCGCCGGACGGAGCACCCTGCACGTGGTCGACGGACGGAGCCTGCGGTTCCGGACGCTCACCATCCGGCGCGTGCCCGGCTGCTCGGGATGTGGAGCACGGGCATGACACCGGACGCGCGCATCGACATCACCGCCGAGGTCTGCCCGATGACCTTCGTGCGCACCAAGATTGCCCTCGAACGGCTGCCGGTCGGCGGCGTCCTCGAGGTCCGGCTGAAGGGAGACGAGCCGCTGCGGAACGTCCCCCACAGCGCCCGGGACCAGGGGCACACCGTGCTCGGGCTCGAGCCGCTCGGGGACGGAACCTGGCGGCTCCTCCTCCGCCGCGAGGGCGGCAGGTGCTGACCGAGCCGCAGATCCAGCGCTACGCCCGGCAGGTGCTGCTCCGCGACGTCGGCGAGCGTGGCCAGCAGGCGCTGGGGGCGGTCGGCGTCGCCGTCGAGCTCCCCCACGACGTGGCGAGCGCCGCGGCCGCGTACCTCCGCGCCGGCGGCACCGAGGTCCAGCTCGCTTCCGAGGGCGCACCCGCCTGGGCCCGCACCGCGCCCCTGCTCGCCTCCGCGCCGGTCGACCGCCTCCAGGCCCTCGCCGCTCCGGGTGCGCCGGAGCGCGGGGGCGTGGTGCTTGGTGCCCAGGGCGCCGCACAGGTGCTGTGGTCGATCGGCGAGGATGCTTGCCCGGGCTGTCTGCGTGGCGCCACCCGCGGCCTCGCTCCGCCCGCCCAGGAGAACTTCGCGAGCGTCCAGCTCGGCACCCTGGTCGCGCTGCTGGTGCAGCGGCGCGCGCTCGGACTCGCGCCGGCGATCGAGGGGCTCCGGGTGGACGCGTCCGGCGCCCTCTCCACGCTCGTCGCTCCCGCCTGCACGCACCGGCCGCCGCTCGTCCCGGAGCCGGTGCTCGCCGAGCTCGTCGCCCACCTCACGGCCGCGCTGCCGGACGAGGGGTGCGCGGTGCTGCTGGGGCGGGAGGAGGCCGTCCGCCTCGTGCCGATGCAGAACGCCCAGGCCGCCCACCACGCGCGCGATCCGGAGACGTTTCCGCGCTCCGCACGCCACGCGTTCAGCCTCGACCCGCGCGCCTGGCTGGCGCTGCTCCGGAAGGTCGACCGGACCGGTGAGCGTGTCCTGGCGATTGCCCACTCGCATCCCGATGGCAGCAGGCGCTTCTCGGCCGAGGACCGGCGGTGGGCAGCACCCGGCGGCCAGCCGCTCCTGCCGGGCGTGGCGCACCTCGTCGTGGCCTTCGAGAACGGCCAACCACGGGGCGGCTGCTGGGCCGTGTGGGCCGATGGTGACTTCCTCGAGACCGACTGTCCGCTGCCGCGCCGAACCTGAACGATTCCAAGCGCTTGCGGTCGTCCGCCGACAGTCGATTTCCGCGGTTCGAATTGTCAAGGAAGCCGACTTCGTGTACACACAAGCCTGCGCAGCGCCTGGGTTTTCATGCGCTGGTACGAAACTTGCTCGCCACCCGCGGAGTGTTCATGGCCCCGAACCAAGGCTTCACGCTCTGGCTGACCGGTATGTCCGGCGCCGGGAAAACGACCCTGGTCGACTACATCGCCGCCCGGCTCCGCCAGGTGGCGCGTTCGGTGGAGGTGCTGGACGAGAACGACCTCGCCGAGGACCTCTGGGGCGGCACCGCGGACACCAAGGAGGAGCGGAACATCGGCGTGCGCCGGATGGGCCTCGTGGCCAACCTCCTGACTCGCAACCAGGTCGCGACCCTGGTGGCCTCGGTCAGTCCGTACAAGGCTGCGCGCGAGGAGAACCGGCGTCTCATCGGCCGCTACCTCGAGGTCTACGTCGATTGCCCCACCGAGAAGCTCATCCAGCGCGACTCGACCGGCAAGTACAAGAAGGCGCTCGCCGGGGAGATTCCCAACTTCGTGGGGATCACCGAGCCCTACGAGCCGCCCTCCTCGCCGGAGGTCACCATTCGCTCGGACGTGGAGTCGGTGGAGTCGGGAGCGCTCCGCATCTTCCAGGCGCTGCTGGACATGGGGAACGTCACCCCGGAGGAGCTGAGGGTCATCACCGGCAAGCGGATGAAGGCGAGCCCGCCGGCGCGAAAGGGCGCGCGCGCGCGGCCGGTCGCCCGGGCGGCCCGGGTCGCCAAGCCGCGCAAGGCCGGCAAGGGCAAGCGCTGACCGCGGGCGGAGTCCGGCAGCCGTGCTGACGTCCGCGCAGTGGCAGTCGCTGGTCGAGCGGAGCGCGCCGAAGCTCGTCCGGCTCCGCGAGGAGCTGCGGGGGCTCGGCTCGGCGCTGGTTGCGTTCTCCGGCGGAGTGGACAGCACCTTCGTCCTGCGCATCGCCCGGGACGAGCTCGCCGAGCGGGCGGTGGCGTTGACCGCCATCTCGGCGAGCGTCGCCCCGGAAGAGAAGCGCGAGGCGGAGGCGCTGGCGGCGGAGATGGGTGTCCGCCACCTCTCGGTCGACTCCGACGAGGTGAGCGATCCCCGCTACGCCGCCAACCCCACCAACCGCTGCTACTTCTGCAAGAGCGAGCTGTACACGCTGTGCACCGGGTGGGCGCGGCAGCTGGGGCTGGCGGCCATCGTCGACGGGTTCAACGCCGACGACCTGCGCGACCACCGGCCGGGGCACCAGGCGGCGGCCGAGCAGGCGATCCGCTCGCCGCTGGCCGAGGTGGGGCTGACCAAGGACGAGATCCGCGCCCACTCCCGCGCGCTCGGGCTGCGCACCTGGGACAAGCCGCAGATGCCCTGTCTGGCGTCGCGCATTCCTTACGGAACGGCGGTCACGGCCGAGCGGCTGGTGCAGATCGGCAACGCCGAGTCGGACCTGCGCGCGGCGGGGCTGCGCAACTTCCGGGTCCGGTACCACGGGGACATCGCCCGGCTGGAGGTGGCGGCCGACGAGCAGCACCGCTTCGCCGACCCCGAGTTCCGCGTGCGCATCCACCAGGCGCTCCGGGCCCGGGGCTTCACCTACGTGGCGCTGGACCTGGAGCCGTTCCGGTCGGGCCGGCTGAACGAGGCAGTGGGGCTGCCCTCCGCCGGAGCACACACCTGAGAGCCATCGGTCGCGCCGTGCCCGGGGCGCGCCCGTGGTGCCTCGCGCTCGCCCTGGGGATGCTCGTCGATCCGCGCCGTGCCCGGGCCGAGGAGGAGGAGCGGTTCGACCATCGCGGCGCGCTCGGGCTGCTGGTCGGCGGAGGCATCGACTTCAAGCGTGAGGTGAAGTCGGGTGGGGACACCGAGGAGGGCCGCCGGGCGCTGCTCGAGACGCTGCTCACCTTTCCGCTCGGCGTGTCGGGGAACGAGTGGACCCTCGGGGCGCGTACCGGCTTCGGCGGCCCCTCGGTGGACGTGGCCGTCGCCGGCGGGCTCCGGGCGTACTTCGGAGAGGAGCGCTTCAAGACCTACCTCACCGCCGAGCTCGCGCTGCACGTCACCCCCAACGTGACCGCCGGACCGCGGCTCGGCGTCGGCATCCAGTACGAGCTGTTCCCCGTCTTTGGCCTCTACCTGGGCGGGGCGGCCGAGGTGACCGCCGGGCAGGGCATCCGCATCGCCGCGGCCCTGGTCGGCGGCATCCAGCTCCGCACGTACATCTTCGAGTGAGCGGCCGGCGAAGAAGTTGACCCGTGGCCGAGACGTAGGACGATGTGCATCAAGGTATGACCATCTCCCACCCCACGCCCCGCCTCACCTCCGTCGTGTTCCGGCTCACCCGGGACCGGCTGGAGGCGCTGAAGAAGCTCTCGCGCGCCACCCGCATCCGTCAGAGCGAGTACCTGCGCGAGGCCATCGCCGACGTGCTGGCGAAGCACGAGGCGCCCACGGTTCCGTACGGCGTGTCGCCTCAGGCCTGATCCAGCGGCACGAAGGGAGGCTCGCCGGGCAGCCGCGGGGTGACCCCGGCGAATGGATCGAGCGCCCCGGGGTAGCCGACGGACCAGAGCGTGAGCCCGGCCGCCGGCGCGCGGAGCCCCTCGAACGCCGTCCCCAGGTCGAGCGCGCGCTCCCAGGTGCCATCGTCCACGAGCCCCGCCCCCACCAGCACCGCACCTCCGACGAGGAGCCGCACGCCGTAGCGGCCGAAGGCATCGCCGCGCAGGCCCACCTCCACCAGTCCGTCGTGCTCCCACCACGAGACGCCGTGCAAGGTCCGGGGGCGGCGCACGCTCGAGGCCGCGTGCAGCGCCGAGAAGTCGCGTGTGCCCACCGCACGCTGGAGCGCCCGCCGCATCCTTCCCAGGTCGATGGTACGGCCGGCGAGGCGGGGATGGACGGTGGTGTCCCACACCAGGCCACTCCAGCGCGCAGGCACCGCATCCGTCGCGAGCCGGTAGCGGTACTCCTTCGAGGCGCAGGACCACTGCGCGTGGAAGCCGTCGGGCGCGTCCACGGCCGCCGCCACTCCCCAGCCGTCGCCTCCGAGCGCCAGCAGCGCCGCGGGCGACGTCGCCGCGCTCACGCGCACGCTCACCGGCTGGCAGCGGGCGTGGACCCCGCGGTCGGTGCGTCCGGCGGCCATGGGACGCCCCGCGACGCCGCGCGCGGCGAGCGCCGCCTCGAGCGTCTCCTGTACGGACAGACCGGTCCGCTGGGACTGCCAGCCCTGGAACCGGTCGCCCCGGTACCACACCCACAGCGCCAGACGACGTCGCTTCACCGGTCCGGGCTCAGGGTAGACTATTTCCCTCCCACGCCATGGATTCGCGCAACGTCGACCACGCCGAGCACCCGCTCGGGGGAGAGTGGCTGTACCGCAAGGGAGAGCTGGTGCTCGGGCCGGTCCAGGGCGCGCAGCTGCTCGATCGGCTGTACGCAGGGGACATCAACGGCCAGACCGAGGTCGCCCTGGTGGGCGAGGACTTCGAGCGCGTCACCCAGGTGGAGGCGCTCCGGATCCACCTCGCCAAGGCCGAGGCGAAGTGGCGGGTGGACGCGCTGGAACGGCGGGTGCGCGATCGGGCCCGCCGCCAGCGGAACGTCCGGCTGACGATGCTCGCCGGGGTGGCCCTGGTGGTGGCCGGCGCCGCGGGTGCGGTGGCGCGCTACATGGCAGTGCACGGCACGTTCGACACCCGCACCGAGGAGGCGGCCATCGCCGTGGAGCCGCCGGTCATCCGGCTGGCCAGGGCGCGGAGGCAGCAGGACGAGATGCTCGACTACCCGCTGGACAAGGGCGGGCGGAGGCCGACCGGGGCCACCGGCACCCGCCCCGCGGGCCTCGGGACCCGCTCCGGGCAAGGGGCCCCGGAGGGTGAATCGGACGACGTGAGCATCGAGGCGAAGTTCGACCGGGGGGCAATCCAGACGGTGATCGCCCAGCGGCAGCGGGCGCTCTACCCCTGCTTCGCCGAGGAGGCGAAGCGCTCACCCGGGCTCGCCGAGCGCATCCCCATCGAGTTCGTCATCGGCAACGATGGCCAGGTGAAGAAGCTGTGGGTGGACCACCCGAGGTTCGCCGAGGGTGCGCTTCAAGAGTGCATCTTCAAGGAGCTGCAGCGCTGGCCGTTCCGGCCGTACGAGGGCCAGCAGGCCACGGTGGGCCTGTCGTTCACCATCGGGCGGGGAGCGGGGTGATGGTGCGCGCCCCGGTGATCGAGGTGGCGGCGAGTGGCGACGCGTTCCGGGAGGAGGTGCGCGGGGCGGCGCGGGCCTTCAAGGCGTCCTGGACCGGTCTGGCGAAGGTGCTGACCCGGGTGCGCGACGAGGCGCTGTGGGAAAGCTGGGGATTCCCGAGCTTCGAGGCTTACTGCAGCAAGGAGCTCCGCATCCGGAAGGCCACGGCGCTGAAGCTCACCCGCTCGTGGAGCTTCCTCGATCGGCACGAGCGGAGCTGGAGGCCGGACGCACCCGATGCCCGGCCCGCTCCGGGGCTCGAGGTGGTGGAGGTCCTCGCGGAGGCGGAGGAGCGCGGGGCGCTGGACGCCCAGGAGTACCGGAGCATCCGCGACTCCATCTGGGACCCGCAGCGCCCCGTCGCCGCGGTGCGCCGAGAGCTGAGCGAGCGCTTTCCCCGGCCGGCCCCCGAGCCGCCGCCGACGCAGGTGCGCCTGGGTCAGCTGGCACGCACCGCCCGCCGCCTCGCCGAGGAGCTCCGGGTGTGCCGCGGGGTTCCAGCGTCGGTCCGGACCCAGGCCGACGACCTCGCCGCCGCCGTGGAGTCCCTGGCCGTCGACCGCGGCCAGAGCTGAGCCCGCCGCCTCCCGAGAGCAGTCCTGCCGCCGACGTTGCCGATCAGTCGTCTGCCCTGCTCGGAACTCGGGACTTATATTGGACAAGGGCCCCGATCTCGCGGCAGCGTCGGAGGTGGCGCGGGCATCGGGGTCTGTGCTGGAGTCGAGGAAGTCGGTCAGGGCCAGTGCCCTGGAGGTCAGAGAAGGCGTGAAGAAGGAGCACACCGTCAACCTGTCCTGCTCGTTCTGCGGGAAGTCACAGCGCGAGGTGCGCAAGCTCATCGCCGGACCGACGGTCTACATCTGCGACGAGTGCATCAAGCTCTGCAACGACATCATCGCCGAGGAGCATGACCGCGAGGAGGGCAAGCCCCAGGTCTCCTTGCCCACCCCGACGGAGATCAAGTCCTTCCTCGACGACTACGTCATCGGCCAGGACCACGCCAAGAAGGTCCTCGCGGTCGCGGTCTACAACCACTACAAGCGCATCTACCAGAAGAAGCCTCCCGCCCGGCCGCGCCCCGGGGTGAAGGCCGCCGGCCACGAGGACGTCGAGCTCAGCAAGAGCAACATCCTCCTCATCGGCCCCACCGGCAGCGGCAAGACCCTGCTGGCCCAGAGCCTGGCCCGCTTCCTCAACGTCCCCTTCACCATCGCCGACGCCACCAGCCTCACCGAGGCCGGCTACGTGGGCGAGGACGTGGAGAACATCATCCAGAACCTGCTCCACAACGCCGACTACGACGTGGAGAAGGCCGCCCGGGGCATCGTCTACATCGACGAGATCGACAAGATCGCCCGCAAGGGAGACACCCCCAGCGTCACCCGCGACGTCGGCGGCGAGGGGGTGCAGCAGGCCCTGCTCAAGATCATCGAGGGCACCCGGGCCAACGTCACCCCCCGGGGGGGCAAGAAGTACAATCAACAGGAATACGTCCAGGTCGACACCTCGAACATCCTCTTCATCTGCGGCGGGGCCTTCCACGGCATCGACTCGATCATCCGCCGCCGGGTGGGAGAGAAGGGCCTGGGCTTCGGGGCGAAGATCGTCCACAAGGACGAGCGCACCGTGGGCGAGCTGCTGAAGCTGGTGGAGCCCGAGGACCTCATGAAGTTCGGGATGATCCCCGAGTTCGTGGGCCGGCTCCCGGTGGTGGCGACCCTCAACGACCTGCGCGAGGACGACCTGGTCACCATCCTCACCCAGCCGAAGAACGCGCTGGTGAAGCAGTACCAGAAGCTCTTCGAGATCGAGAAGGTGAAGCTGAGCTTCAGCAAGGAAGCGCTCCGTGCCATCGCCCGCGAGGCGATGCGGCGGAGCTCCGGCGCCCGCGGCCTCCGCGCGATCATGGAGGACGCGATGCTGGACATCATGTACGACGTCCCGTACCGGGAAGGCGTGCGGGAGTGCAAGATCACCCAGGAAGTGGTGACCAAGCACGAGCCGCCGCAGCTGGTGCTGGAGAAGGAAAAGAAGACCGCCTAGCGGTCATCGCCCGAGCCACTGCTCGGCCATTGCCACCAGCGGATGGCTACCGGGGTCCCACGGGCCCCGGGCGAGCTCCAGGACGCGCGCCCTGAACTCCGGGCTCGGCCGGACGAAGGTGAGCACGGCGAAGGTGGCGACGGAGACCGCCGCCAGCGCGACCACCGGAGCGCGGAGGTGGCGCCGAGCCCACACCGCCGGAAGGCCGAGCGCCAGCGCCAGGCCGAGAATGGGCAAGCCGTCGGCCAGCATCCGGTTCCCGGCGGAGTACCCCCCGTTCCAGCACCACCAGTGGCCCATCACCCCGATGAAGAGCGCGAGACCGACGACCGGTGCGATCAACCATCGTGGCGCCCGCGACCCGGGCAGCAGCGCCCCGGCGGCGACCAGGAGCACCGGTGAGTGGAGGAGGAGTCCGCGGGCCGGACTGACGAGGAGCCCGGGGACGCCCTCGTGGAACGGGGTGGTCCAACCCTCGCGGGCCTCCGCACCGTAGCCGGTGCCCAGCGGAGAGCCGAACACCCGCCACTGGTACCAGGCGAGAAGCGCGACCGGGATGGCGGCAGCGCAGGCCATCCACGGGAGGGCGCGAGGCCTCGTCCCCAGGAGCGCGGTCGCCAGCCCGGCGGCGAGCACCAGGTCCACCGGCCGGCAGGCCATCGCCACCCCGAGCCCCAGACCGACCAGCACACCGACCCGGCGGTCCGGCGCGGTCCGGAAGGTGAGCGCCATCAGCGCCACCGCGAAGCCGAGCGCGGCGCCGGTGTGCTGCCACAGCGCCTGCCCGAGCACCGCGAGCACGGGCGTGGCGAGCACGTAGAGACCGATGGTGGCCCAGGCCCAGCGGGTGCCCACCAGGCTCCGGGCGGCGATGAACAGACACCCGGTCCCCAGCGCGGTCAGCAGTGCCGCGGCCAGCTTTCCCAGATGGAGAACCGGTGAGAGGTGGGGGTCGAACCGGCCGAGCGCCGCCGGGAGGTACACCAGCACGGCGAGGACGCCCATCGCCGGCGAGTACTTCGAGGCGAGCCGGGGACCGGCGCGGATCAGGTAGTAGGGCAGCGGCTCGCCGTGCACCCCGAGGGGCTCGTCGAGACCGGACTTCTCGAAGGTGAGCCGTCCGTCGCGCAGGAGCACGAAGGGGAGGAAGGTCGCCGGGACCGTGTCCCCGGACCCGATGGGCAGGGTGTTGGCCAGCAGGACGGCCAGGGTGAGACCGGCCACCGCGAGCGGTGGGCCTCCCCGCTTGCGGAGCCCTCCTGCCAGCGCGAGCGCCACCACCGCCAGGAGCGCGGCCAGCGAGGTCTCGGCCTCGAACCGCCCGGCCGGAAGCTCGACTCCCAGCAGGCGGATCGGGGCGGGGCCGGTTGCCATCCACCCGGTCACGTCGGCGAGGATCGCCGCTGCGGCGCAGGCCGGAACCGCCACCAGGGCGAGGCGCATCGCCGGCTGCCGGACTCCCATGGCCCCCCTCGGACCGCTCGGTGCGCCCTAGCTCTGCGTCACCCGCACGGTGGTCTTCATCTTCCGTCCGGTGGCCGGGTCGAGGGCGCTCATGGTGAGGATGCCCTCCACGTTCACGTCAAAGGTGACCTCGACCTGGGCCTCGCCCGCCTTGCCGGGGTTGATGCCGGAGAAGACGAACTCGCCGAGGAGCTCGTTCTTCTTCGCCGCCTCGTTGTCGCCCTGGTAGATGCGCATCGCCAGCTCGGTCTGGCCATCGAAGCTGGTGGTGGCCTGGATCTGCTTGGCGTTGGGGATGGCCGCGTTCCTGGGGAACACCACGTGGAAGCTGCCGCCTGCCTTCTCCAGGCCGATGGCCATGGGGATGACGTCGAGCAGCTGGAGCCGGAGGTTGGTGTCGTCCTCCAGCGAGTGGGCGTAGAGCGCCGCCCCGATGGCCACCGCCTCGTCGGGGTGCACGCCCTTGCTGGGAGCCTTGCCGAAGAACTTGGTCAGCCGCTCCTGGATGATCGGCATCCGGGTCTGCCCGCCGACCAGCATCACCTCGTCGATCTGCTTGGTGCTCACCCCGGCGTCCACCAGCACCCGGGCCACCATCTGGAGCGTCCGGTCCACCAGGTGTTGGGTGAGCTCCTCCAGCCTCTTCCGGGTGAAGGTCATCTCGATGTTCAGCGGCTGGCCCTGCGCGGTCATGGTGATGAAGGGGATGCTGAAGGGCGCCTGCTCGCGGGTGCTGAGGTCGCACTTGGTCCGCTCGGCCAGATCCTTGATCCGCTGCATCGCCACCGGGTCGGTGGACAGATCGATGCCGGTCTTGGCCGCGAACTCGGTCAGGACGTGGTGGATCATCGTGTTGTCGAAGTCCAGCCCGCCGAGGAAGATGTCGCCTCCGGTGGCCTTCACCTCGAAGACCCGGTCGCGGATCTCGATGATGCTCACGTCGAAGGTGCCGCCGCCCAGGTCGTAGACCAGGGTCGTCTCGTGCAGCCTCTTGCCGATCCCGTAGGCCAGCGAGGCGGCGGTGGGCTCGTTGATGATCCGCACCACCTCGATGCCCACCAGCTTGCCGGCGTCCTTCACCGCCTGCCGCTGCCGGTCGTTGAAGTACGCCGGCACGGTGACCACCGCCCGGCTGATGGGCACCCGGAGGTAGTTGGAGGCGACGTCGCGGATCTTGTTCAGGATGCGGGCGGCAATCTCCTGAAGGTGGAACTCGCGGCGGGCGACGTCGATGACCACGTCGTTCCGGTCACCGGGGCGGACCTCGTAGCCCACGGTCTTGCGCATCGTCTCCACGATCTCGCTCGACCAGCTCCGCCCCACCAGCCGCTTGCTCCCGTAGACGGTGTTGCGGGGGTTGAGCTGCCACTGGCGCTTGGCCTCGTGGCCGATGAGCTCGTTCCCCTTCTCGTCGATGGCGAACACCGAGGGCACGGTGTAGTCGCCACCCTTGTAGGGGATGAGCTTGACCGACCCGTCCTCGGTCACGATGGCCGCGCAGGAGTTGGTCGTGCCGAGATCGATGCCGATGATGGGCGGCTTCTGCATGCTTGTCGGCATCCTACGCTAGCAAGACAGGCTGCCGTCCGGGGCACTCTGGCGCATCGGTCGGCAGTCGAGGGAGACTGCGGGGACGATGTGGGCGAGCGAGCCGGGGCGCCCGTCCGCGGATGGAGCGGCCGACGGATGAGCGCGAAGGATTTCCTCAAGGAGGTGGGCGCGGTGGTCAGCCGCGACTTCCTCCAGGACCGGAGCATCCTCTCCTTCGAGGAATACCTCGAGCTGTTCCTCCACGGCCCGCACGCCCAGGTCCGGAACTCGGCGCAGTACCTCCATGACGTGCTGGACCACTTCGGCTCCGCACCGGTGCAGCACCCCTCCGGGCCGATGCGACGCTTCAAGCTGTTCGACCTCACCGACGGCGAGCGGATGGGCCGGGTGGCGGGGCAGGAGGAGGTGCAGAACGCCCTCTACCGGCTGCTCGGCAACTTCGTCCGGGCCGGGGCGGTGAACAAGCTCGTCCTGCTGCACGGGCCGAACGGCTCGGCCAAGTCCACGCTGGTGGACGCCCTGAAGCGCGGCATGGAGCTCTACTCGCGCGAGCCGCAGGGCGCGCTCTACGAGATTGCCTGGATCTTCCCCTCCGAGAAGCTGGTGAAGGGGAGCATCGGGTTCGGCGATCGGACGGGCGGCGGCGGTGAGCTGACCACCTTCGCCCACCTGGAGGAGGAGAGCGTGGAGGTACGGGTCACCTGCGAGATGCGGGACCATCCCCTCTTCGCCATGCCCCGGAGCGAGCGGCGGAAGCTCCTGGAAAAGGCGCTCAAGGTCCCGGCGCGCACCGGCGACGGAGAGGCGGTCCTGGCCGACTGGATCGTCGACGGCGAGCTCTGCCACAAGTGCCGGCGCATCTACAGCGCGCTCCTCGCCGCCTCCAATGGCGACTGGCTGCGGGTGCTGCGTCACGTCCAGGTCCGGCGCTTCTACCTCTCGCGCCGTTACCTGGTGGGGGCGGTCACGGTCGAGCCGCACCTGAGCGTGGACGCGGCCTACCACCAGGTCTCCGCCGATCGGAGCCAGGCCAACCTCCCCGCGGCGCTGCAGAACCTCGTGCTCTTCGAGCCGCACGGGCCGCTGGTCAATGCCAACCGCGGCATCATGGAGTACGCCGATCTCCTCAAGCGTCCGCTGGAGGCGTTCAAGTATCTCCTCGGGTTCAGCGAGACCGGCGAGGTGCCGATGGAGCACTTCGTCCTGCAGCTCGACGAGGTGCTGGTCGCCTCCAGCAACGAGAAGCACCTGGCGGCGTTCAAGGAGCTTCCGGACTTCGCCAGCTTCAAGGGCCGCATCGAGCTGGTGCGGGTGCCGTACCTGCGCCGCTGGAAGGAGGAGAAGGAGATCTACGACGCGCAGGTCACCACCCGGACGGTGGGCAAGCACGTGGCTCCGCACGCCACCGAGGTGGCGGCGCAGTGGGCGGTGCTCACCCGGCTGAAGAAGCCGGTCCGCGAGCGCTACCCTGCGGACGTGCGGGAGATCCTCGAGGGCCTCACCCCGCTGGAGAAGATGTGGCTCTACGAGGACGGCACCGCACCCGACCGGCTGAGCCTGGCGCAGGCCCGGGAGCTGAAGAAGTGGCTCCCGGCGCTCTACCAGGAGTCGGACGCGTACCCGAACTACGAGGGACGCACCGGCGCCTCGGCCCGGGAGATCAAGACCGCGCTCCTCAACGCCGCCCAGAACCCGGACCGGCCGTGCTTGAGCCCCCTGGCGGTGCTGGAGGAGCTGACCGCGCTCACCAAGGACAAGAGCGTCTACGAGTTCCTTCAGGAAGAGGTGGTGGACGGCTACCACGACCACGAGGAGTTCGTGCGCACCGTGGAGCAGCAATACCTCGAGTCGGTGGACGCCGAGGTGCGGGAATCGATGAAGCTGGTGTCGGACGAGCAGTACACCTCGCTCTTCGAGACCTACGTGCAGCACGTCCGGCACTGGGTGAAGAACGAGAAGATGCGCAACCGCCTCACCGGCGAGATGGAGCGGCCGGACGAGAAGCGAATGGCGGAGATGGAAGGCATCGTCATGCCCCGGGGGGACGACCCCGGCGAGTTTCGCCGCGGGCTCATCGGGCAGATCGGCGCCCACCGGCTCGAGAACCCCGAGGGGGCGATGGACTACGGGCGCATCTTCCCCGACCTCTTCCGCCGCCTCCGGGCCCACTTCTTCGAGGAGCGCAAGCGGGCGCTCAGCCGCGGGGCGGAGAACGTGCTCAAGGCGCTCTCCGACGAGCGGAGCACCCTCAGCAGCCGCGAGCTGGAGCAGGTGAACCAGACCCTGGCCACGATGCGGGAGCGGTACGGCTACTGCGACGTCTGCGCCAAGGAGGCGATCCTCTTCCTGGTGCGCAAGCGGTACGCGAGCTGAGCGCCGACTCCCCAGGGGGGAGTCCCCCATGTGGGGCCCTGGTGGTTAAGTCCTGGGATGGCCAGGAGCTCTTGGGACCAGTACTTCATGGACATCGCCCGGCAGGTCGCGACCCGGGCGACCTGCGACCGGAAGCACGTCGGGGCGGTGCTGGTGCGTGACCGGACCATCCTCTCCACCGGCTACAACGGCAGCATCCGCGGGATGCCCCACTGCGACGAGGTGGGGCACATGATGGAGAACGGCCATTGCGTGGCGACGGTGCACGCCGAGGCCAATGCCATCCTCCAAGCGGCGAAGAACGGCGTGCGGATCGACGGAGCCACCCTGTACACCACCGCCAGCCCGTGCTGGCCGTGCTTCAAGCTGGTCGCCAACTCGGGGTGCGTGCGGATCGTCTACGGGGAGTTCTACCGGGACCCCCGCATCTTCGAGGTCGCCGCCCAGCTGAAGCTCGAGCTGGTGAGTCTCGAGGTCCCGGCCCCGACCGCTCCGAAGCACGTCTGACGACCACAGGACCTCTCGGCCCGGTCGCCCGGCCACACCCAGCGTCCATCTCAGGACACCAGGGTGCCCTCGCTCCGCCCCGGGTGTATCCCCACCGGCAAAAGTTACGGGATGCGCGTTGACGCAGCCCCGCGCCGGGGCCTACCTGTCCCCCGCGTGTCCCCCAAGGCAACTCCCTCGCTCGCTGCCCCGTCCGGCGCCGGAACCTCGGCGCTGATCCGCTCGGTCCGCTGGTCCTCCGCGGTGCGGCTCATGGACAGCCTGGTCCACGACGTACGTAACCCCCTGAACGCGCTGGCGATCAACGTGGAGATCCTCCACGAGAAGCTGGCGCGCGCCGCCGGGGGAGAGGTGCCTGCGGCGCAGGCGAAGAATCTCCAGGCGATGCGCGAGCAGATCGCCCGGGTGAACGGGATGCTCGGGGACTTCGCCCGCTTCCTCGCCCCGTCGCCCGGTACCTCGTCGGTGCTCTGCCTGTCGCAGGTGGTCCGCGAGGCGCTGGGGGTGCTGGGGCACGCCACCCGCCGGGCACGGGTGAAGGTCGCGATCGACGTGCCAGAGCAGCAGGCGGCGGTGGCGGCGATGGACCCCTCGGGGCTCGCCTTCCTGGTCCTGACCTCGGTGCTGCGGGCCATCGAGCGCACGCCCGAGGCGGGGCAGGTCCGGGTCTCCGTGCGGGACGAGGGGACACGCGTCGTGCTGCACGTCCAGGACGGAGGACGGGAGGAGGGCGAGGAGACCGAGGTGGAGCAGGCGGTGGCGGCGGTGGCGAGGGAATACGGGGCGGAGTTCCACGTCCGAGGGTCGCAGCTGCGGCTCTCCTTTCGAGCCGGCCAGGTGCCGGCGTGAACCCCTGGAGATCGGAATCCACGTGAGCAGCGCACGCATCCTGGCCGTCGACGACGAGCACAGCACCGCCCAGGCCCTGGCGGAGATGCTCGGGCTGTGGGGGCACAAGGTGGAAACCGCTGGCGACGGGACCGACGCGCTGAAGAAGGCGACCGAGTTCCGCCCGGACGTGGTGCTCTCGGATCTCGCGATGCCCGAGACCGACGGGCTGTGGCTGCTGCGCGCGCTCAAGGACGACCTGCCGGACTGCCCGGTCATCTTCCTCACCGGCCGGGCCACCATCGACGCCGCGGTGGCGGCGATTCGCGAGGGGGCCTACGACTTCATCGAGAAGCCGGTCGACCCTGCGCGCCTCAAGATCTGCATCGACCGGGCGCTGGAGAAGAAGGAGACCCTGCGCGAGGTGCAGGTGCTCCGTCGGAAGCTGAAGCAGATGGGCGCCACCGACTTCATCGGCGCCTCGGTGGCGATGCGGAGGGTGTTCGAGCTCATCGAGAAGGTCGCCCCGGCGAAGGCCAGCGTGGCGATCACCGGTGAGTCGGGGACGGGCAAGGAGATGGTGGCCCGGAGCATCCACAACCTCTCGCCCCGGCGGGACAAGCCCTTCATCGCCATCAACTGTGCCTCCATCCCGGCGACCCTGATGGAGAGCGAGCTGCTGGGCCACGAGCGGGGCGCGTTCACCGGGGCCGACCAGCGGCGGCCGGGGGTGTTCGAGCTGGCACACGGCGGCACGCTGTTCCTCGACGAGGTGGGCGAGATCCCCTTCGAGCTCCAGGCCAAGCTCCTCCGGGTGCTCGAGGAGGGCCGGCTGCGGCGGCTGGGGGGAAAGACCGAGATCGAGGTCGACGTCCGGGTGCTCTGCGCCACCAACCGCGACTTCAAGGCGGAGATCCGCGCCAGCCGTTTCCGCGAGGACCTGTTCTTCCGGCTCAACGTGTTCCAGATCGCCCTTCCGGCCTTGCGCGAGCGGCGCGAGGACGTGCCGATGCTGGTCCAGCACTTCGTGGAGAAGTTCAACCAGGATTCGGGCAAGCACGTCACCGGGGTGCACCCGGCGGCGATGGAGCTGCTCCGGGCGTACGACTGGCCGGGCAACATCCGCGAGCTGAAGAACGCGGTGGAACGGGCAGTCATTCTCTGCGACGGCGAGCTCATCAGTCGCGACCACCTGCCTCCCGACATGGTGGGGAAGGGTCCAGAGCGACACGTCTTCCGCATCGCCTACGGACTCACCCTGGACGCGGTGGAGAAGGAGTACATCCTGGGGAGCCTCCAGCGAAACGCGAACAACAAGGCGCGGACCGCGGAGATCCTCGGGGTGAGCGAGAAGACGCTCTACAACAAGCTCAACCGCTACGCCTCCGAGGCCCGTGTGGCCGCTGCAGCCGCCGAGGCGGCCGGGCCCTCGCAGCCCCCGCTCACTCAACCGGCAAGCGCCCAGAATCGTTGAAGAATCAGCATGCCGGGGCGCGTCAAGCGCGTCCGGTCGACCTTGACTTTTTCCCCCCGGACGGAGGATTCTCGGGGGTCACTCCCGTGTTTGCCTGAACGGCCGCCGCCCTCCCGCTACATGTCGTGCGGGCGGCTGCGGGAATTACGGCTCGCTGCTGCAAGGACAGCCCACATTACCCCATGCGTGACGGACCCGTTCTGCACCTGTTCGGAGGAAAGGGAGGCGCAGGCAAGAGCACCCTGGCCTCTGCCTTCGCCCTGACCCTGACCGACGCCGCTCCCAAGGAGTCGGTCCTCCTCTGCAGCTCCGAGCCCACCAAGGCCCTCTCCGACGTTTGGAAGAGGCGGCTCGGCGGGAAGCCTACCCGGCTGGTTGCCGGCAAGGGGGAGGGCGGGCTGTCGGCGTACGAGTTCGAGCCCGAGTCGGTCCAGGCCAAGGCCGAGGCCATCCGCGCCGCCCTGGCCTCCGGAGCGGCGAAGGGTCTGCTGATGTCCGATGAGGACGTCGGCAAGCTGGTCTCCGGCGTGGTGCCCGGCGTCGAGCCGCTGCTCGGCCTGCTGGACGTCGTGGCCCAGCTCGAGTCCGGCAAGCTGGACCGGGTGGTGGTGGACATGGCCGGCACCGGTCCCACCTTGCGCCTGTTCGACCACGCCACCGTTCTTCGCCGGGCGGTGGCCCTGGCCCGGGGCGAGAAGCCCAGCGGGAAGAAGAAGGACACCGTCCCGGTGGGCGACACCCCGCTGGACCAGCTGGTGGCGGAGCTGGATCGCTTCTGGGCGCTGGTGAAGGACCCGGCGCGGACCGCGTTCCACCTCGTGGCGCAGGCCGAGCCGGTGGGCGAGGCCCAGGCCAAGGCGCTGTTCACCGGCCTGCGCGAGCGCGGCATCCCGGTCGCGGAGATCGTGGTCAACGCGGTGGAGGAGCGGGCCAGCTCCCCGGCCTATGTGGGCCGCCGTGGGCTGCAGGCGCCGCACGTCCGCAAGTTCCAGACCTTCGACAAGACCGTCCCGGTCCATCTGGTGCAGCGCCGGGTGGAGGCGCCGAAGGGTCTGGAGGGACTGCGTCCGTTCGCCAAGGAGATCGCCGGGGGCCGGGAGACCAAGGCCCTGGAGTTCAGCGCCGCCGAGGGCCCGCCCGCGCTGGTGCGGGCGCCGTCCATGCCGCCCATCGCCGCCCCGCCGCTGCCGCCCACCCGGCTCATCTTCTTCGTGGGCCAGGGCGGGGTGGGGAAGTCGTCCTGCGCCGCGGCGGCGGCGGTGACGCTCACCGAGAAGGAAGGGCCGGTGCTGCTGATCAGCGTCGACCCGGCGCACGGGCTGTCGGACGTGCTGCAGAGCCGGCTCACCGACACCGAGACGCAGGTGAAGGGCACCAAGGGCCTCTACGCGCGCGAGCTGGACGTGCCCGGGTGGTTCGGCGCCCTCCGCAAGCGCTGGCGGGAGAAGGCGGAGAAGGTCTTCGAGTCCTTCGGCAAGCAGGAGGGGACAGACCGCGAGGTGCTCAAGAACCTGCTCGACGTGGCCCCGGCCGGCCTCGAGGACCTGGCGGCGGTGAGCGTCCTCACCGACGCGCTGGTCCAGGAGCGCTTCAAGCGCATCGTGGTGGACCCGGTGGCCTCGTCCACCGGGGTGCGGCTGCTCGAGGTGCCGGAGCTGGCCCGGACCTGGCTGACCAACCTCTTGGCGGTCCTGGTGAAGTACCGCGCCAAGGGGCTGGGTGAGCTGGCCGACGAGGCCGCCGCGCTGCTCAAGCACGTCAAGCGCTTCGAGGAGGCGGTGGTGAATCCCGCCGAGGCCCGCTTCGTGGTCGTCACCCGCGGCGAGGAGCTGGCGGCGGCGCGCACCGAGCGCATCGTGGAGGAGCTCCAGGGCAAGAAGCTGGCGGTGGAGCGGGTGCTGGTGAACCGCGTCCTCCCCAAGACCACCGACCCGGCCGCCGAGGAGCGCCGCCGGCAAGAGCACAACGTGGCCAAGGCGCTGGAGAAGAAGATCGGCCTGACGGTCACCGTGGCCCCGGCACTGGGGCGTTACCCGGCCGGGCTCCGCGAGCTCAAGTCCTTCCGGACCGCCTGGTACGCGCTCACCGCCACCCAGGCCAAGACCCGGGCCGCCTGAGCGCCGTGGCGGCCCCCTCGTTCGCCCTCGATTTCGAGCGGCCGCTGCTCGAGCTGGAGCGGAAGATCGACGAGCTGAAGTCACTCTCCGCCGCGGCGCCGGGCGACTTCACAGCCGAGATCCAGAAGCTGGAGAAGAAGGCCCGCCGGCTGCAGTCGGAGATCTTCAGCGACCTCTCCCGCTGGCAGGTGACGCAGCTGTCGCGCCATCCCCAGCGGCCCTACTTCCTGGACTACGTGCAGCTGCTGTTCACCGACTTCTTCGAGCTCGCCGGAGACCGCTCGTACGGCGAGGACCCGTCCATCGTCGGCGGCTGGGCCCGTCTGGACGGCCGGCCCCTGATGCTGCTGGGGCACCAGAAGGGCCGGAACACCAAGGAGAACATGCTCCGGAACTTCGGGATGCCGAGACCCGAGGGCTACCGCAAGGCGCGCCGGCTGATGGAGCTCGCCGACCGGTTCGGCCGTCCGGTGCTCACCTTCGTCGACACCCCGGGCGCCTACCCCGGCATCGGCGCCGAGGAGCGGGGGCAGGCCGAGGCCATCGCGGTGAACCTCGAGGTGATGAGCCGGCTGCGCGTTCCGGTGATCAGCGTGGTCATCGGCGAGGGGGGCTCGGGAGGGGCCCTGGCCATCGCGGTGGCCAACCGGGTGCTGATGCTGGAGAACAGCATCTACTCGGTCATCAGCCCCGAGTCCTGCTCCAGCATCCTCTACCGGGACACCACCAAGGCGGAGAAGGCGGCAGACGCGCTCCGGCTCACCGCCCGCGATCTGCTCCAGCTGAAGGTGGTGGACGAGCTGATCCCCGAGCCCGAGGGTGGCGCGCACCGCGATCCGGCCCGGGCGGCGGAGGCCGTGGGCCGGGTGGTGCGCCGGCATCTCCACGCGCTGCTCGCTCTCGACGGACCGGCGCTGGTCGAGGACCGCTACCGGAAGTTCCGGGCGATGGGGCCCTTCGTCTCCGGCTGACCCGTGCGCCCCTTCATCGTCGCCATCGACGGGCCGGCGGGAGCGGGGAAGAGCACCGTCTCCAAGCTGCTGGCCCGCCGGCTGGGGCTGTCCTTCGTGGACACCGGCGCGCTCTACCGGACGGTGGCGCTCTCGGCGCGGCGGCAGCGCATCGCCACCGGGGACGACGCCGGGCTGTCGGCGCTCCTGGGGCGCATCCGCATCTCGTTCCAGGCGGTGGGCGAGGAGAACCGGGTCTACCTCGATGGGGAGGACGTCTCGGGGGCGATCCGTACCCCGGAGATCTCGCTGCTGGCCAGCGCGGTCTCCGCCCGGCCAGTGGTGCGCGAGGGGCTGCTGGGCCTGCAGCGGCGGCTGGCGCTCGAGGCTCCGGTGGGGGCGGTGCTCGAGGGCCGCGACATCGGGACGGTGGTCTTCCCCGACGCCGACCTCAAGTTCTTCCTCGAGGCCAACCCGGACGTGCGGGCGCGTCGCCGGTACGAGGAGCTGTTCCAGAAGGGAGCGGAGAGCACGCTGGAAGCGGTGCTCGCCGACCAGACCAAGCGCGACCGCGACGACGCCTCGCGCGCGGTGGCGCCGCTGAAGCCAGCCGAGGATGCGGTGCGGGTGGACAGCTCGGGCCTGCCCCTCTCCGAGGTGGTGCAGCGCCTCGAGCGCACCATCCGGGAGCGGATGGCGGGCCGGAGCGGCGCCTAGCTACGAGCCGCCCACCGCGCCGGTGCCGCAGGCCGGACAGGGAGGCACCGCGCTGCCTGCCGAGGGTGGCGTCTCGAGATACAGGGTGATGCGCGACGAGACGATCCGGGGATTGCCCTGGGGGACGCAGTTGACGAAGTCCACCCCGGCGGTGGTCACCGTGTAGCCGTAGAACCCGAACGCCTCGACCACGGTCCAGGGCGGGATCCCGGGACCTCGGTCCATCAGCCACGTCTCGGTGCACCAGTTCGCTCCGCCACCGTTGGAGAGCTCCAGCGCCGGCCAGATGGCCTTGTCCAGATTCTGGATCTGGCGATCCCCCGTCCAGCCGTTCAGGATGGCCGTCTGGTAGTTCGCGGCCGGGGTCAACACCGTCAGCGCCGCAGGGTAGTTGGAGCGGTAGACCGCCAGCTGCCGCTCGGCGGCGAGCGTGGCCCGCGCGGCGGCGATGCTCTGCCCGCGGGAGGCGATGCTCATCAGCAGCTGGTTCTCCGTGCGGCTGTAGATGAACGCTGCGATGAGCGAGAGAACCGCCGCCGCGGCGAGCACGACCAGGAGGACAAAGCCTCGGGGGGCAGGGGTTCGGCTCATGGGGTCACCGCGTTGCGGAAGAGGACCGACGTCTGCATGGTGGACCGGACCACGTTGTCCACCGTCGCCGGGAGATGGTTGAGCAGCGGCGGTGGCCCCTCCCCCGGGCGCCGCAGGGTTTCCTGCCCGCGCGAGGCGACCATGATCTGTGCGCCGTAGATCGATGCTGCGGTCTGGGTGATCGCCGCCGTCCACGCCGGCTGGTCGAAGCCGCAGGTGGGGTCCCCGCCGGCAAGCTGGCACCAGCTACCCGCGGGGGACCAGCCGGTCGGAACGCGCCAGGCGATCTGGAGGTCATCCACGCCCTCGGCCACCATGATCGGGGGCAGCAGGTCGGTGGTGCAGACCTGGACCCCGGTCCCCACCGGGTTACAGGGTGGGTTGGTCTGCATGTGAAGCCCGATGCGAGCGGGCCGTCCGGGCGCATCCGCAGTCTGGAAGACCAGATACCGGTGTCGCTGCTGGACGACCTCCACCTGCATCAAAGGGCCGGGGCAGTTGGCCGGCCACGGCGTCGCCGAGGGCGCCAGGTTGACGTCCACGCTCTGGACGGTGAGCTGGGCGACCGCGCCACCGGCGATGGGCGGGACGACCCGGCCCATGCAGTGGATGTCGTCGTTCCAGAACATGAGCAGAGGGGCGAAGCTCCCCACCGCCGTCAGCTCGTTGGCGATGAACGGGTTGGGGGAGATGCGGAGGGTGCGCTGGTTGGGCAAGGGGATCCCCACCAGGCTCTGGACCTGCGCGGCCAGCCGTTGGGCGGTGGCCTGCTGCTCGCCCTGCAGCACCTCGAACGCATCCGTGCCGGGGATGAAGCCGGGCAGGGGAGGGGCGACCTGGACGATGGTGCTGGACGCCAGCAGGTCGTCCTGGAGCGTGGTGATGTTCGTGCCGAGATCGTCGTACGGGCGGACCACCACGGCGTAGGACACGCCGCCGTCCACCTGGGCGCCGCCGTGGAACCGAAGACCGGCGTTCTCCAGGTCCCGCTGCATCATGGTGAGCCCGAGCCCCGCCGTCGCCTGCGTCGAGAGCAGCCGCTCGGTGTTCCGCGCAAACTGGCTCTGGAGGTCGAACGCAGCCATCGCCGCGGTGATGATGATCAGTCCCACCGCGGCGGCGACCATCAGCTCCAGCAGGGTGAAGGCGCGCCGGCGCTCAGTTCGGACTGACATAGGTCGCCTGGCTCACGGTGATGGGGTTCGCCCCGTTCGGCGGCTGGTTGGTGACCTGCACGGTCACGAAGTACGAGGGGACGGCGACGCTGCCGGTGCCCAGCTCGGGCGGCGGCAGCGCACCCGGCACGCCCGGCGGACCGGCAGTGTCCACGACGGTGACGGAGACGGTGTAGCTCTTGCCGCCGCCGTCGGGCTGCTCGGTCACCTTGTAGGGCGCAGGGCTGAACGGCGAGACGCCTCCGGTGGCGGTCTGCAGAGCGGTGAACCCCATCATCGACCAGCGCTCCAGCTCCTGGGTGGCCAGGCGGGCCGTCTGGGCGTAGCGCATGCCCTGGGCGGCGTTCGTCGCGCTCTTCACCGACAGCAGCGAGACCGCCACCACCGCGACGAAGAAGATGGCGCCAGCGACCAGCGCCTCCAGGAGCGTGAACCCCTTCCGCCTAAGGACACCAGGTCTCGCCATCGCGCTGTACCCTCGTCGTGCCATCGTTGAAGAGGATCACCGAGCGGACGATGCTGGGCTCGGTCAAATCACTCACCCGGATGCAGTACGGAAACGGGCCCGGCGCCGGGGTCACCGTGACCTGCCCGTTCATGTTGAAACCCACCTGGAACGGTGCCGGCTGCACCACCCCGGCCCCGGTGACGACCACCAGCGACTGCCCGTTGGTGGTGGGGAGGTTGTCCCGGGAGTAGTCCACCCGGTCCGTGAGGGCGACGTAGCTGACCACCGCCGTGGTCGGGTCCTGCTTGTAGAAGACGAAGCCCTGGTTGGCGTCGGCTCCTGCGGCTCCGGGGCCGTTCGGGCCGAAGAAGTAGCCTTGCGCCGCCCCCTGACTCACCGCGTTGGTGCGCACCGTCTGCAGCCGCTGGAGGACGAGCCGGGCCTCGGCGGCCACCCGGGAGACCTTCCGGGCGTTGCTGAGCGCATTGGCGGCCAGGGCGACCAGGATGGCGGAGATGGCCACGGTGACCATCAGCTCCATCAGGGTGAAGCCCCGGGCTGCTCGCCTCACTTGACGCGTTGCCATCCGCGCACCTTCACGGTCAGCGGTGAGCCCACCAGATCGATCTGCCGGGGATGCGATGGGTCGGTCTCGTTGGCCACGTAGAGCTTGTTCCCCCGGACGATGGGAGCGCTGGGGATACCGCCCTGCCCCAGCTGCGCGTTGCGGCTGTCCCCCAGGTCGAGCTTGGCGACGGGAGCATCACCGTTGAACGGGTCCTTCAGCGCGAGCACCGGCAGCCCCGAGCGAGCGTCGAAGGCGTAGAGGAACCCGCGGCCGACCTCGCAGATGTGCCCGGCGGTCGAGACCGGCGCGTACGTGGTCACGAAGATGACGTTGTTCAGGAAGGCGGGATCCGCCAGCACCTTCTCCCCCGGATCGAAGCGGAGGACGAACAGTGGCGCGGCGCAGCCCGACCCGGTGTCCTGGAGCCCGTACAGGTAGTCGTAGGCGCCGAGCTGGCCCGGGTTGTCCGAGTCACCGGTGCCCACGTACACGTTCAGCGACCCGGTGGTGTCCAGGGCGAGCATCGGCCGATTGTAGATCTTCGGGCGGGGGATGCTGCTCAGGGGGAGCGTCAGCGGGACACCGCTCACCACCTGGACGCCGGTGGTGGCGTCGAGGATGGGCGTGGGGACGCTGTTGATGTTCAACGCGCAGGTGGGATTGGTGCTCGCCGGATCGAAGAATGGATCGGCGGAGGTGTTGCCCGGCTTCCAGGTGGTCATGTCCGAGCTGGTCAAGTCCATCCGCCAGATCTTCCCCTCGGTGTCCGCGAAGAAGACCTTCCGAGCGACGGCCCCGTCTCCCGGACGGAACAGAGTGGGCCGGGTGGCCACGCCGTTCGGCGCCGGATCGGCCGGGTCGTCCCAGATGGTGAAGGCGGCGCTCTTGGCCCCGTCGGTGAGGACCTGGCCGGTCTTGGCGTCGAGCACGTAGAACAGATTGCCCCAGGGCTGGATGGCGTCCACTCCCGGGACCACGCCCCCGCCGATGAAGACCGACCACGGCTTCCCGGTGCTGATCTCGGTACGGGCGATGACCGGTGCCCCCCAGGTCTCGCCCAGGCGCGGGACGTACGCCCGCGAGGGGACCATGGTCAGCGGGGAGGAGACCTCCCACTTGGGCTGGGGGTCCGCAGGATCGGTGATGTCCAGGGCGTACAGACCGCCGCCGCCCTTGCCGAGCGCCCCGACCAGAAGCGTCCGCCACCCGTCCTTGACGGTGCACGGGCTGGCGCTGAACCCGGGGCCACAGACGTCCGCCACCGCCACGCTGCCGTCCACCCCGTAGTCGTGGGCGTGTCGCATGTTCTTCAGCTTGGGGAGAAGCTGCTGGGGGACGTAGCCCCAGCGCTCCTCGCCCGCCCCGGGTTGCGCCACCGGGAAGCCGCCGGCGTTGACCGTCACGTTGTCCTTCACCGCGTGGAGCATCCCGTCGTTGGCCCCGATGTAGACGGTCTTCTCGCGATTGACGATCAGGGGGTCGGCGCGGAACGCCGCGTAGGCCCCGGTCTCGGTGAGGTCGGGCCAGGTGGTGCTCTGGGAAGCGCCCTCCACCACCGCCGGCACGGCGTGGAAGATGTCCGAGGCCCGCGAGGTCTTCTCGGTCTTCCCGTCGTCGAAGAGCTCTGGTGAGGTCGGCGCGCCCTTGTTGAGCAGGAAGGCGATGGTCTCCTTCGCCACCGAGGGCGAGCTGCCGTCGATGAGCGTCTCCAGCGCGGTCTGGTCCGCGGACAGGTTGCTGTTCCACCCCGCGGCGCTGACGCAGGTGTGCGTGCCGCCGGAGCAGCTGTCGTAGTCGAACCAGATCCGGTTGGCGGGGGGTGGGGCGCTGGGATTCAGCGAGGTGTAGACCTTCCGGGAGGGCTGGGCGTCGATCACGTCGCCGTATCGCCAGAGATAGTTGTAGTTCCCGTCGCTGGTGAGGGTGTTGGCCAGGTTGGGAAGGTTGGTGGTCTTGATGTCGATCGAGTCGAGCTTCCCCTGCCATTCCAGGCCCTGCAGGATCCGCATGTACCCGACGAACATCTCGGTGCCCAGCACGTTGACCACCGGCTTGGAGCGGGTGAAGTAGCCGGAGAGGATCTTCCCGAAGCTGATGTCCAGCGAGGCGAAGAGGCGGGCCTCGTCCGTTCCGTCGAGCGCCACGCCAGTCGTCAGGTCGAGCTTGCTGGCGTCGGTGGACGACACCGCCGTCCCGCCGGCGCGGGCCATCGCGTTCAGCTGGGAGGACGACAGGCCGAAGCCGATGACGAAGGTCTTCACGTCCACGTGGACGCCGCCGTTGGAGACCAGGTTCCGCAGATCGGTCACCGCGGCGACCGGGTCGTTGCCCGCGATCACCGGCTGCTCCTCACCATCGGTGAGCAGGAGCACGTAGTACTTGCGGCCGCAGCCCGAATACGGATCGGTGTCGATGTAGCTCCGGAGGTACTCCGCGACGTTCTTCAGCGAGCCGGTCAGTGGCGTGAAGTCGCCGAAGTCCGGCATCTGGACCCCGGTGGGGTTGTTCACCGGGTCGTACCTGGACAGCATCTTGAGCAGCGGTCCGTCGGTGGCGGGAGTCGCCCCGTTCAGAGCGTTGTTCAGCGCCACGCCCTGCCAGGAGATGGCGGGGGTCACCTGGTCTGGCAGCTGCCCCCAGCCGCTGTTCCGGTTGGGAGGCATCGTCGCCGCGACGGCGCTGAACGCCGCCGGGGAGAGAGACGAGGTCGCCGCGGTCACCTCGTAGTTCACGTCGGGCACAGGGGGCGCCGCGGGTTGGGGGCCGTTGGTGACGGGCCCCGCCGGCTCGGTGTACGAGTACTGGAAACTGCAGATGCCGCCGCAGGCCGCGGGAACGAAGAGCGGGGGGCTCGGTGGGTTGGTGTCCGCCGGGTCGTAGATGTTCGCCATCAGGCTGACCCAGTAAGCGTCCCTGGCGCCGGTGGGGGCGATCCAGTCCCCCGAGTACGCGAGCGGGCTCGGCGGGAAGAGGGGATCGGTCAGGCTCGCCACCGGCTCGGCGGAGGGATAGGGCGGCAGATAGTTGGTGGTGAACGGCATCGCGCCCGGCCCGTACGGGACGCCGGTGTAGCGGCCCAGCGGGTAGTTCGTGACGCCCACGGTGGTGTCGGTGTCCCAGGTGAGCTTGCACACCACCCCGCCCGAACACTGGGGGTGCGCAGCGCTGCCGGTCACCAGATTGGGGCAGTCCCCGTTGCTGAAGCTTCCCCCGCTGTAGGTGACCGCGCTCGGATACCCAGCGACGTCGTCGTTGCCGGTGTACGTCCAGGCGGTGGTGCCGAGGAGGTCGCCGTCGTTGGGAACGTAGGAGTACGTGTACTTGGGCGTGCTGTAGAAATCGGTGTCGAACTTGTAGTCGCAGTAGTCGGTGCCCTGGGCCGTGTTGTAGGTCCACTGCTGCGTCTGGTAGTCGCAGCGGACCGCGGTCGGGCGCCACTGGTAGATGGGCCGCTGGAACCGGCAGAAGTGCTGCTTGACCTCGCCAGCCACGGTGAAGTCGTTGATCATCGTCCAGGTGCAGCTCGAGCCGGCAGCGGCGCTACAGCCGGTCGCGGCGCTCGGCGTTCCGGCGCCCGGGCCACCGGTGGCGAGCGACTGCCATTCGGGTGGGCCGGCGCTGGAGGTGACCACCGTGCTCAGCGCCGGGCAGGTGACTCCCAACGCCGTGATCAGCACGTCGACGGTGCTGCTCGTGGTGCCGACCAGCTGCCACGCCCCAGGAGGGGTGTAGATGCCGTCGTAGTAGTTGGTGACCCCGCCGGTGAAGATGTTGTACGGCCCGGCGGTCTGGGCGATGGAGCAGCCGCCGAAGACCAGGTTGCACGAGGCGCCGACGCCCGAATACGGGCTCGTCTGGCCGCAGAGATCGGTGAACGGGACGGTCGTCGGCCCGGAGCGGGAATAGGTGATGCCTCCGGAGATGTACGGGTCGCCCAGGTCGGTGCCGGAGGTGAACGGCGGGAACGGGGTCGTGTGCTGGCCGGTGAGCGTCAGGTCGCACGGATCGCCCGCGCAGACGCCGGCGTTGTAGCCGACAATCGGGTTGGTGCAGACGCCGGGATTCACCAGGCTGACAATCCCCGCCGGGCTCACCGTGTGGTCAAAGTCGTAGGTGTACGTGCCGCCGTTCAGGGACGTGGCCCCGCCCGGCGAGACCTGGCCGGGCGTGAGGGTGATGGTTACCTGGCTGCCGAGACCACTGGTGCCGTTGCCCACGTTCTTGCTGAGGACGTCACCGGTCAGGCCGGTTCCCACGACCCACTTCCGGGTGGGATGGCTGGCAGGGATACCCGGTGGGGTGAAGCTGAACGGGGTGGCGGCCAGCCCGGTGGGCCCGCCCGGGCCGGTGGAGTCCAGGTCGTCGAGCACCGGGCCGAACTTGTAGGTGCCCCACGGCGCGTAGCCGAGCGAGATCTTGTCGTACCGGCACTGCGTCCCGACGGTCGAGGGGCGGCTGGTGAGCTGGTAGTACTGGCTGTAGCCCGACAGGCCCATCTCGATGCGCGGGCTGTACTTGGGCAAGGTGCGGTAGAGCGCGCGCTTGCCGATGCAGAACTTGTTGCGGCACGCGGTGTCCGGCGTGGGGATGTTGGGGTCCCAGTCGTCGGCGATCGCGGTCGGATCGTCGTTCGGGTCCGAGGGCCGGTAGGCCATCGACTTGCTGGTGTCGAAGATGATGAAGACCTTCGGGTTGTAGAAGTTCTGGAGGCCCGGCAGGTCGGTGACGCTCGGTCCCGCCGCCTGGGCGCGCGGAATGCCGAGCGGCAGCGGGCCGGCTGCCATCACGAACACCAGAACCCACATCACCGAGAACTGGGAGACGAGCTTGAGGTGACGCATCGCGAGGGGGAGCGACAGCAAGGCACACGCCACTCCGGAGCGGAGTTTTGCGGTGTGCTCCCGGGTGGTTGCTGCGACCCGGTCCCTCATCCGGAGGTCAACGCAAACTTTGCCTCGCAAAGTTTGCGAAGGCCGAGGGTGTGCGCGCTGCCTACACCGACGAGCGGCGGCGGCGTCGGTCTCTCGCGCGCTCGCGCCGGCTCTGGCGAAGCCCGAGCTCTCCCGGGGTGGGCGTGCCCTCTCGCGGGGGCTCGATGGCCCTGGGTGCCCCGGCCGAGGCCAGCGCGGGCAGCCGGACCACGAAGGTGGACCCCTCGCCGACCCTGCTCAGCACCGAGATGCTGCCCCCGTGACTCTTCACGATGCGCTGGCAGATGGCCAGCCCCAGCCCGGTGCCCTTCTGCTTGGTGGTGAAGAAGGGGACGAAGATGTTGGGCTGCTGCTCCGGTGGGATGCCCGGCCCGTCGTCGGCGACGTCGATCTCCACGAAGTCGCCCGCGGCGCGCAGATCCGCGAACCGCTCGGGCCCCCGGGTGCGGACCCGGATGGTGCCAGGGGCGGTCCCCAGGGCCTGCATGGCGTTCTGCACCAGGTTGATGAGCACCTGTTTGAGCTGCTCCGGGTCGCCCTCCACCGCGGGGAGCGACTCGCCGAGCTCCACCACCAGCGCCAGCCGACCGGGGATCTCGTTCTGGATCAGCCGGATGGTGCGGGCCACCACCTCGTTGATGTCCACCGTGCCGAAGCTCTGCTTCAGCGGCCGGGCGTAGTCGAGGAACTGGGTCACCACGCCGTTCAGCCGGTTGACCTCCTCGACGATGACGTCCAGGAACTCCCCCTCCTCGCCGGCCCGGGGCCGCGGCTCGAGGCACTGGGCGGCGCCCTTGATCGCCCCCAGCGGGTTCCTGATCTCGTGTGCCAGGCCGGCGGCCATCTCGCCCAGGGCTGCCAGCCGGTCGCGCTCCCGCATCCGCTCGTACAGCTTGCTGTTCTCGACGATGGTCGCCAGCCGCTCGGCCACCTCCAGCACCATGGCGATCTCGTCCGAGGCGAAGGCCTCCGGCACCCGCTCGTCCCAGAGGTTGAGGAAGCCCACCACCCGGTCACCGCCCACCAGGGGCACGGTGAAGGCGGACTTGACCGAGAGGAGCGCGTTGCGGGTGTCGAGCGTGCGCTTCAGCTCCTCCCGGCTCCGCCGTCCCTCCGCCGTCCGGGTGCGCATCTCGATGATCCGGCGCTCGAGATTCTCCAGGAGAACCGCCTTCTGCCCGCTGGCCGCCGCCGAGAGGAGGCCCCGGGCCGCCGCGGCGTCGAGGAACGCCGCCGGTTCGGGGCCGCGGAAGTTCGCCCGCTGGAACCCGGGGCGGTCCTCGGACAGGAGGTACACCGAGGCGTGCGTCACCCGCCGCGTCTCCTCCAGCGCGTCGAGGATGACCTCGGTGGCCTCCCCCGGGTCGATGACGTTGGCCAGCCGGGTCCGGAGCGCGGCCAGCGACCGGAGCAGCTCGCTCCGCTCGCGGAAGAAGATGTGCACCACCTGCGCCTCGACCTTCGCCCGGAGGGGCTCGAGGAGGATGCCGATCACGAAGGCGGAGAGGACGGTGTTGAACAGGTAGAGCGAGGTGTTCCCCTTCACCCAGGCGGTGAGCACCAGGAACACCGCGGCCAGCATCACCGCCAGCACGGTCTGGCTCGCCACCTTCCCCAGCAGCTCGTGCAGGTCCATCAGCCGCAGCCGGAGCAAGGTCTGGGCGAGGAAGAAGAGGTAGAGCGTGGTCACCACCGGCCCCAAGGTGGGGAAGGGGAGCCCCAGGGTGACCAGGCCGTCCAGGGCGGTGAAGAGCAGCGCCGCCGCCGCGCCGATGGCCAGGTAGGTGAGCCGGGCGCGCTCGGTCTTCGAGTCGCTCCGCCCGACCCGCCGGACCAGCAAGGACAACGAGAGCAGCATCGTCCCGAAGCCCCAGACCGCCACCACCGAGCGTCCCCAGGCCGACGTGGCCAGGGGCGTCACCGCCACCGCCAGCCCGAGGATGACCGAGAAGATGGCCACCCGGCGGCTGGTCCTGCGCCCCTGGCTCTGCCCTCCGAGGAACTCGAGGAAGAAGGCCAGCGCGGCGGACGGCACCACCGCCGCGGCGAAGAGCCGGAGCCCCACCACGATGCGCACCGGCCAGCCGGTGAGCCCCCCGGACAGGAAGACGCTGCGGAGGAAGTCCGCCAGGTAGAAGGCGCCGGCGGCGAAGGCGAACATCGAGTAGGCGGTCAGGACCCGGGCGCGGCTGGTGCGCAGCACCATGGACAGGCCGAGGGCCGTGGCCACGATGCAAGCGAGCAGCGAGGTCTGGGTGCGAATGTCCATGGGAGGACCTGGACCCAAGTCTAATCCCCAATGGTTGCGCACGGTGGGCGGACCCTTCACACTCCGGGGGCTCGCCTGGCCCGCCGTGCTCCTCTCCCTCGTCGCCCTCCTCGTCGTCGCCTCCCCCGACACCTCTCCGGCCGCCCCCACCGACCCCGCTCCCGACGTGGAGCAGGGGCTGGTTCCCGACGACGTGGTCGAGGTCTGGAACCCGGCGTTCCCTTCCGGCCCGGCCCCGGCGGCCGCCCCGGCCCCCGCTGGCCGCCGCGTCGAGCTCCGGATGCTCGACCCGGTGTTCACCGGTGAGCTGGCAGCTCCCCGCGCCGAGTTCGAGGCCGGCCGGTACGAGCGCACGGTGCAGCTGCTGGCGAAGGCCAAGGACACTCCTGCCGTCCGGTACCTCCGGGCCCTGGCCCAGCTCAGGGTGGGGCCGGCGGCCGCGGCCGCGGCGGAGATGGAGGCGCTCGCCCGCGAGCTGCCCACCATCGCCGACCGGTGCCGCCTCCAGTCGGCGCTCGCCCGCGAGGAGCTGGGCGAGCTCGATGCCGCCAGACGCCTCTTCGCCGTCGTCCCCTCCACCTCGCGCGTCTACCCCGATGCCCGCTTCGGCCTCGCCCGCATCCTCCGCCGCCAGGGGGAGCTCGCCCTCGCCGCCGAGGCGCTCGAGCCGCTGGCCCGCGGTGCCTCTCCGCTCTGGGGACGGGACGTGGCCGCCGAGGCGCTGGTGACGCAGGCCGACCTCGCCCGGGCCCGGCGCGACGTCGAGGCCGAGCGCCAGGCGCTGCTCGCCCTGTGGAGCGGCCACCCCCGCTCGCCGCTGGCCGCCCAGGCGGAGCGCCGGCTGGGAAAGGCGGCGCTCTCCGTGCCCGCGGTGGTGGCCCGGGCCGAGGCCCTGGTCGAGCTGCACCGGAACCGACAGGGGCTCGAGGTGCTGCGGCCGGTGCTGCCGCGACTGAGAGTCCCCGATCCGCTCGCCTGCCGCGCGCGCCTGGTGGAGGGGCGGGCGCTGCGCAAGGAGCGGCGCCACTCCGAGGCGCAGGAGGTGCTCGCGCCGGTGGCGCGTGCCTGTGCCGATCCGGACCTGCGCGTCCGGGCGCTGTACCTGCTCGGCACCTCGCAGTCCGTCGTCGCCCCCGCCTCGGCGGTGAAGACCTTCGACGCGCTGGCGAGGGAGTTCCCGGAGAACGCCTTGGCCGACGACGCGCTCTACGTCGCCGCGGATTTGCTGGCCCAGGATGGCGATACCGAGGCCGCGCTTTCCCGGCTGGAGCGCATCGCCCAGCGCTACCCGGAGGGAGACCAGCTCGGCGAGTCGCTGTTCAAGGTGTTCTGGCTGCGCCAGGGGTCCGGCGACGAGGCCGGCGCCCTCGCCGCGCTGCAGGCGCTGGAGACGGCGCGCGCGGCAGCCGAGGAGAGCTACGACGTCGAGCGGGCACGGTACTGGCGGGCGCGGGTGCTGGACCGGGCCAGGCGCGGCGAGGAGGCGCTGGGACTCTGGGAGTCGCTCGCCCTCGAGCACCCGGGCACCTACTACGGGCTGCTGGCCCGCGAGCGGCTGGCGGAGCGCGACCCGGTGAGAGCGGCACGGGTGGGCACGCAGCTGGCGGAGCTGCCAGCGGCGGTGACGCCGACCGACTTCGAGGCCGGCACCCTGCTCGACGATCCGCACTTCCTCGCCGGCGCGGAGCTGTTGAGACTGGGATTCAACGACGCCGCCTCGTCCGAGCTGCTCGCCGCCCGCCGCACCGGACAGCCGCCCGAGGCCCAGCGCCTGGTGGTGGAGGCGCTCGCCCGCACTGGCGACGTCCGGTCGGCCCACGGGGTGGCGCGGCTGGCGCTCCGGCGCGACCTCTCCGGGCCCGTCGCACCCGGCGCGCGAGACCTGTGGTCCATCGCCTACCCGGACGCCTTCCGCGACCTGGTGGTCCGGTACACCCGGGGCTCGCCGGTGGAGCCCGAGCTGCTCCAGGCCCTGATGCGCGAGGAGAGCGCGCTGGACCCCCGCGCGCTCTCCTGGGCCGGGGCAGTGGGGCTCACCCAGCTGATGCTTCCCACCGCGCGCGAAGTGGCCAGGGCACTGCGCATCCGGGCGCCGAACGCCGAGCAGCTGCAGAACCCCTCCACCAACATCCAGCTCGGGGCGGCGCACCTCGCCCGCCTGCTGCAGCACTTCGACGGCAACGTGGCCCTGGCCCTGGCGAGCTACAACGCCGGGGAGGGCGCGGTGAACCGCTGGCGCGCGGCGCGCCCCGACTCCGAGCTGGACCGCTGGGTGGAGGAGATCCCGCTCTCCGAGACCCGGGGCTACGTCAAGCGGGTGCTCCGGAGCTGGAACACCTACCGCCTGCTCGGCGGACGCCCCCTGCCCGGGGTGGTCAAGACCACGGCTCCGGCCGCGCCGCGTGCGGAGCGCGACCGATGAGCGACGGCGGGTTGCCCGCGGCGACCCGTGAGCGGCTGCGGGCGCTGCCCTCGGTCGAGGCGGTGCTGGTCTCCGAGGCAGGGCGGGCGGCGCTGCAAATCCACCCCCGGCCCCGGGTGGTGGAGGCCATCCGGCGGGTGCTCGGGGTGCTGCGGACGCGGATCCTCCAGGGGGAGGCGGCCAGCTTCTCCTCGGATGCGCTCGGGCCGGCGCTGGTCGCGCTCGGCACGCCGGGGCTGCGGCCGGTGCTCAACGCCACCGGGGTGGTGCTGCACACCAACCTCGGCCGGGCGCCGCTGGCCCCCGAGGCGCTGGCCCGGGTGGACGCGGTCGCGCTCGGCTACTCCAACCTCGAGCTGGACCTCGAGACCGGCGAGCGCGGCTCGCGCTTCGCCCCGCTGCTCGAGCCGCTCCGCGCGCTGACCGGGGCGGAGGACGCAGTGGTGGTGAACAACTGTGCGGCGGCGACGCTCCTGGTCCTCACCGCGCTCGCCGAGGGTCGGGAGGTGGTCGTCTCCCGCGGCGAGCTGGTGGAGATCGGCGGCGGGTTCCGGATTCCCGACGTGATGCGGCAGTCGCACGCCACCCTGGTCGAGGTCGGCACCACCAACCGAACCCGCCGCGCCGACTACGAGCGGGCGCTGTCGCCGGCCACCGCGCTGGTGACCAAGGTGCACCGCTCGAACTTCGCCCTGGTGGGCTTCACCGAGGAGGCGTCGGTGGAGGAGCTGGCCCGGCTGTGCCAGCCCCGTGGCGTGCCGCTCTTCGTCGATGCCGGCAGTGGGCTCCTCGCCCCCCTGGATCTGCCCGGGGCTCCGGGCGAGCCCACCATGCGGGGACACATCGAGGCCGGGGCGGACCTGGTGGCCTTCTCCGGCGACAAGCTGCTCGGCGGCCCGCAGGCGGGCATCGTGGTGGGCCGGGCCTTCTGGGTCTCGCGGCTACGGGCGCACCCCCTGGCCAGGGCGCTCCGGGTGGACAAGCTCACCGTGGCGGCGCTCGAGGCCACCCTCCGGATGGCCCAGGACGGTCGGGCGGACGAGATTCCTGCCCGCGCCCTGGCGCTCGCCCCGGAGCCCGTCCTCCGCGCCCGGGCCGACGCGCTCCGGCAGCACCTGGCCGACGCCGGGGTGAGCGCCCGTGTGGTCCACGTGGAGGGACAGGTGGGAGGAGGGACGCTTCCCCTGGCTCGCCCGCTCTCCTGGGCCTGCGTGGTCGACGGCGAGGCCGAGGCGCTCGCCGCCCGGCTGCGCACCGGCGAGCCGTCGGTGCTGGGGCGCATCGAGGACGGGCGTCTGGTGCTGGACGTCCGGTGCATCGACGACCGGGAGGTGGGACAGGTCGCGGCGGCGGTGGCGGCGGCGAGCGCACCGCTTCCTGGCGTGTAAGTCGGACTGCCCACTAGAATCCTCGGCCGGCGACGTCGCCGAACGTGAAGCGCTACGGCCTGAACAACGTGGTGGAGCTGGCCCGGCAGCGGCCACGCCCCGACGAGCTGCCTGCAGGCCGTCGGGCGCGGCGCATCGTGGCCGTGGGCGGAGGAAAAGGCGGCATCGGCAAGTCGCTGGTCTCGGCGAATCTGGGCATCGCGCTGGCCCGGGCCGGAAATCGGGTCATGCTGGTGGACGTCGACCTCGGCGGGGCGAACCTCCACACCTGCCTCGGCATCAACCAGCCCCAGGGCACGCTGTCCGACGTGGTGACCAAGGGGACCCGCATCGAGGCGCTGGCGGCGCCGACGGGCGTCGCGAATCTCAGCCTGGTCTCCGGCGCCACGGATGCGCTCGACGCGGCGAATCCGCGGGCGCAGGCCCGGGCGCGCCTGGTGGAGCAGCTGCAGACCATCGACACCGACTACCTGGTGCTGGACCTCGGCGCCGGCACCTCGCTCCACACCATCGACTTCTTCCTCCTCGCGGACCACGGGGTACTGGTCCTCCTCCCCGAGCCGACCTCGGTGGAGAACGCCTACCGGTTCCTGAAGGCCGCGCTGTTCCGGCGGCTGCAGCAGACCGCCCAGGCGCTGGGGGTGGCGCAGGTGGCGGAGGCGGCGCTGGGCAGCCAGGGCAGCGCGATGCGGACGCCGGCCGAGGTGGTGAAGGCGGTGGCCGAGAGCCATCCGGAGGCAGCGGCCCAGCTGGAGCGCTCGCTGCGCGATTTCCGGGTGAAGCTGGTGGTCAACCAGGTCCGCTCGCCGGCGGACCAGAGCGTGGGCCGCGCGGTGGTGGCGGCGTGGAAGAAGTTCTTCGGGCTGGACATGGATTACCTGGGGGCGATCGCCTACGACGACGCCGCCTGGCAGACGGTGCGGAAGCGGCGGCCGCTCCTGGTGGACGCGGCCGCCTCGGCGGTGGCGACGAACCTGGCGGAGGTGGCCGAGGCGCTGGTCGCGCTCGACCGTCCGAGGTCGGCTGGGCGATGACCGCCACCGAGGAGCCGACGCTGTACGACGTGCTGGAGGTGGACCCCGCCTCCTCGCTCGACGAGCTCCGGGCGGCGGTGGAGCGGGCCCGCGAGACGTACGGCCAGGAGTCCCTCGCCGTCTACGCGCTGGTCGACGAGGACCAGCTCGAGGAGGTCCGGGCGAGGCTGGACGAGGCGGCGACGGTGCTGCTCGACCCCGCGCGCCGGGCCACCTACGACCGGTCCATCGGCCGGATCGGCCCGGCGACGCTCTGGGCCGAAGACGACGAGGAAGACGCCGCGCCGCTGCCGCCCATCGAGCCGGGTCCCCACGCCCGGGCCGCCCCGCTGGAGCTCGAGGCGGAGCCGGAACGCGAGGACCAGCCGCCCCCGCGGCAGCAGGCCCTGGCGCTCGAGGTTCCCGAGGTACCTGGCCGCTTCGGCCGGACCGCGGGGGCCGCGCCGCCCGAGGCCTCCGATCGGGAGGGGCCGGACGCAGGCAACCCTGCGCTGCTGCTGAGCGGAGACTGGGCAGCGGCCGTTCCCGCACCGCAGCAAGGGAAGGCGACGGTGGAGCCACCGGGTCGCCCGGTGGCTCCGCAGTCCGATGGGAGCGCGTCGACGGAGGAGGAAGGTCCGTCGGAGCGCACGGCGCTTCCTCCCGCGCTGGGGCTGCGAATCAAGCCCGGCCCGCCGGCTCCGTCGTCCGAGCCCGAGCCCGAGCCCGTCGCCCCGGTCGCCGAGCCCGCCGCGCCCCCACCGTTCCCCGCGGCGCCACCACCGGCCGCCGCCGCTCCGGAGCGCCCGCCCGAGCTTCCCTCGCGCCCCCGCGAGAGCAGGCTCAAGCTGGACCTCCCCCCGGATGCCGAGTTCAACGGCGAGCTGCTGCGCCGCGTGCGCGAGTCCTACGGGCTGTCGCTCCAGCAGGTCGCCGAACGCACCCGCATCACCCGCATCCATCTGGAAAACGTGGAGGCGGACCGCTATGACCGCCTGCCCGCGACGGTGTACCTTCGGGGGATCCTGGTGAACCTGGCGCGCGAGCTCCGGCTGGACCCGGCGCGGGTGAGCAAGACCTATCTCCTCGCCGCCCAGCGCTCGCACGCCCGGGCCACTTGAGGCCTGCGGAGGACCGACCGATGACCGACGAAGAGCGAACCAAGGCGCTGCGGCTCGCCCGGGCCATCGCCTCCGACATCTCGCTCTACAACGAGCAGAAGATCATCAAGGGCATCGAGCAGGACAACCTCTTCGACGTGCTCAAGGAGGAGCTCGACGAGGGCAGGGACCTGTACCGGAGCCGGGTGAGCCAGGAGGTCTACACCACCACCAACTTCTTCGACCGGGCGGTAGTGGACATCATCGTCCGCGGCAAGGCGCACGTTCGATCCAAGAATCTGGTGACGGCGCGGCACCAGGCTGCAAGCGGGCAGGTCCATCGGCTCACGGCCGGGCCAGCGCTCCGGGGCGAGCGCCTCGACCGGGCCGTCGCCTCCAGCCTGCCCGAGCTCAGCCGGTCGCGGGTCCAGGGTCTGCTCGAGGACGGCCGGGTGCTCGTGGACGGTCGCCCCGGCCGCGCGGCACTCCGGCTCAAGGGCGGTGAGAGGCTGGTGGTCTCCGTTCCCCCTCCCGAGCCGGCGGTCCCCGAGCCCGAGGACCTGCCGCTCACCGTGCTCCACGAGGATCGCGACCTCCTGGTCCTCGACAAGCCCGCCGGGCTCGTCGTCCATCCCGCCGCGGGCCATGCGCGCGGGACGCTGGTCAACGCGCTGCTGCACCACGTCTCGGGGCTCTCGGGTGTCGGCGGTGTACTCCGACCGGGAATCGTCCACCGGCTGGACAAGGAGACCTCGGGTTGTCTGGTGGTGGCGAAGAACGACGCGGCGCTGCAGGCGCTCCAGCGCGCGTTCCAGGAGCGCTCGGTGGAGAAGACCTACCTGGCCCTCGTTCACGGGCACCCACTTGCCAGCGGCCGGCTCGCCACCCTCCACGCCCGCCACCCGCGTGACCGGAAGCGCTTCACCGGGAAGGCGAAGACCGGAAAGCCCGCGGTCACCACCTGGCGCGTTCGCACCCAGCTTCACCACTCGGCGCTGCTCGAGGTGGGCCTGGAGACCGGCCGCACGCACCAGATCCGCGTCCACCTCTCCGAGCTGGGGCATCCGCTGCTCGGCGACGCGCTCTACGGCGGCACGCACAAGGGCGACGCACGGGTGAAGGCCGTCCAGACCCGCCTCGGGCGCCAGGCCCTGCACGCCTGGCGGCTGGCGTTCCCCCATCCACGCACCGGCAAGCCGGTCCGGTGCGAGGCCGCCCTTCCGCCAGACCTCGCCCAGGCCATCGACGCGCTCTCGCTCACAGGCCGGTGACCGACAGCGCCCCCTGCTGGCGCCGCGAGAGCACCTTCACCGGCGGGATGGCCAGCACCCGCATGAACACCTTGAGCAGCTCGGGGTCGAACTTGTGGCGCAGCTCGCTCCACATCAGCATCATCGCCACCTCCGGCCCGTAGGCGTCGCGGAAGGGCCGCTTGCTGGTGAGCGCGTCGAAGCCGGCGGTGATGCCGATGATCTTCGCGTAGAGCCCCAGCGAGGACTTGGGGATGATCATCTGGATGTTGCCGCGGGCGTCACGCACCGCGGTGCCGAAGTCGCTCTTATACTCGAGCGTGGTCACCACCCGGTGCAGGGTCGTCCGGGTGAAGCCCTTCTCCATCAGGACGTTCCGCACCGAGATCAGCGGCGCCCGGGCGATGAGGTTCCGCTCCTCGGCGGTCAGACCACCGCGCTTCCCGGCCAGCTCGTCGGGGATGGTCGCCATCCCCGCATCGTGGAAGAGGGCGATGAATCCCAGATCCCGGAGCTGCGCCTTGGTCAGTCCCAGCTCCACCCCGAACACGATGGAGAGCAGGCAGGTGTTCACCTGGTGGAACACCAGATAGTCGGACTCCTGGCGCATGGTGGTCATGCCCAGGAAGTGCACCTTGGCGTCGTAGCAGATGTCGACCAGGTCCTGGACGATGCGCAGCGCCCGCACCGCCGCCATCGGGGTGCCCTTGCGCACCGAGTCCAGATATCTGGAAATGAAGACCACCGCGCGGGCGTAGACGGTGATCGCGTACTTCTTGCGGTCGACCTTCTCCTCGTCGTCGAGCTTCTCCTTCTCCAGCTTCTCCCGCAGCTTGCTCCACCGAGCGATCTTGATCGCCAGGAGCCTCCGGCTGCTCAGGCCGTCGTCGTCCGGGGTCTCGGTGACGTCCTTGGCGAAGATCCACACGAAGTTCTTGAGCTCGGCGATCTGCACCGGCTTGGACAGGGTGAACCCGCCCACGTCCTTGGCCCGCATTTCCTCCAGCAGGTAGCGGATGTTCTCCACCGCGTTGAGCTCGACCTTCACCAGCATGTTGTTGACGTAGAACGAGCTCTTGATCCCCACCAGGTCGAAGCGCCCCTCGCGGGAGACGATCAGGTTCAGGTTGTCTTGCAGCGACATCAGCGGGCGCTCGAACACCGCATTGTCCGGGTCGTACATCTTGGCCGAGCGCACCAGCATGTAGAGCGTGGAGAGGACCGAGCGCGACAGCTGCTGCAGCTTCTCGGAGTGGTCCCGGCCGAACTCGAGGATCCCGTCGTCGCCGGTGCCGCTGATCCGGAGATTGTCGGCCACTAGCCTGCCTCCGGGGGCGCCGCGTCACCGAAGAGCTTCCGCCGCGTCTCGCCCAGGGCGCGCCGGGCCGCCACCAGCACCTCGGAGGGCTGGCTGCGATCCTCCACCACCGCCTGCAGCGCCCGGTACGACTGGATCGACTGCACCCCCGCCAGCCCGTGCACCGCGAGCAGCTTCTCCTCCAGCACCCGGGCGCGGTTCCACAGCTGGGGTTTCTCGGCCAGCAGCTGGGTCATCAGCGAGATGGCCGTGGGGAGTCCGGTGCTCCCCAGAGCGGTGTAGAACGCCGCCTGCTCCTCGACGCTCCGCTTCTTGAAGTCCTTGCCCTTCACCACCGTGACCAGATCCAGGTAAGCGTGCTCCCGGTCGTACTCCGGCAGCAGCCGCGCCGCCTGCACCCGCACCTGCGCGTTCTCGTCCTTCAGCGCCTCGGCGATCAGCCGGCGTGACTCGCTGCTCCGGCCCCGGGCGACGGTCCCCATCACGTCCAGCCGCACCGCGAGGTTCCGGTGCTTCAGCACCCGCCCGAAGAACTGCATTCGGTCCGGGTGCTGGGCGCGCTCGAGCACGTAGACCATGTCCCGCACGGTCATCGGCCGGTCCGACGACAGCCGCTGGATGACCTCGGTGGGGTTCACCTTGCAGAACTCGGCGAGGACGTCGCAGAGCACCAGCCGGTGCTCCGGCGCATCCAGCGTCTCCAGCACCTCCAGCAGGATGGGCATGGTGCTCGGCCGCAGCGAGCCCAGGTACCGGCCGATGTCCGCCAGCACCCCCGGCCGGGCCGCGCGGAGCACGTCGGCCACCCGCACCAGGCGCTGCTCCTCGCCCATCTTCTCCACGAAGGTGGCCTTCAGCCGGCGGATGCCGCTCATCCCCGGCCGGTCCTCCATCGCCCGCAGCTTGAGGAGGATCTGGTTGAGGATCGCGAAGTCCTCCTGGAGCAGCAGCGCGTCCAGGAGCTGGAGGAACATCTCCTCCAGCAGCTCGGGATCGTCCACGCCCGCCTCGGCCACCTGGAAGATGGACGAGACCAGCTTGGGGAACAGCCGGCTGTGCTCCTCCTCGGCGATCTCCTTCTGCAGCTTCGCCTTGAGCTCGTCGCTGGCGGTGACCCCGGCGATGATCGCCCCCCGGACCTGCTCCACGCCCTCCAGCTTCAGCTCGAGATCCTCCGCGCTCACCCGCGCGAAGCGGAGGAAATCGTCGGAGTGACTCCGCAGCCGCGAGTAGAGGTACTCGACGATCTTGTCGACCGCGATCTGCACCTCGTCGTCGGTGAACCCGTCGACCTTGAACCCCTCCACCACCACGTATTCCAGGTGGTCCAGGGGGGAGCGCCACAGCTGGGCGACCGTGTCCTCGCCCTGCTTCTCCACGTCGCTCAGCGCGACCAGGGTGAAGGTCAACAGCTCGTCCGCCCTCAATCCCGGCCGGAAGATGAACTGACGGATCCCGTCCCGCCAGAACTTGAAGGGCAGGGGAGTGTCCTCGCCGAACAGCGGCTGCTCGAAGAGCGCGAAGTTCTGCTGCTCCACCTTGAAGACCAGCGGACCGAAACGGTCGGTGTACTGCCGGATCGCCTCGTGCGCCTTCGAGAGGTACTCCACGTACCGGCTCTCGTTGTGCCGGTACATGCCGATCTGCTTGATGGCCTTGAGCAGCTGGAAGGCGAAGGCCTTCGCCAGCTCGAGCCGCTGCCGGTTCTCCGGGTCGGTGAGCGGATCGGGTGCGGGAGAGGCGTCCGTTGCGGCAGTCAACTCGGGGGCCGAGTCTAGACCGAACGTGGCCCTTGCGCCTCCCGGGTCCCGAGCGCCACCCGGCCCAGGTACACCGCCAGGAGGAAGAACAGCACAAGTCCGAGGCCGATGGACGCCACCGGGTGCGCCTGCGGCGAGTCCCCCACCGCCTCCACCACCCGCGCGAGCCAGCCGGGGCGTCCGGCCAGCCGTGCAGGGACGTCCAGTGCGTCCATCCATGCTCCACCGGCAGGGATGTGCAGGAGGTTGATCACCACCCCCGCCAGCGAGCCCCCGGCGATGTACCCGGAGGCGAGCAGTGTGCCCGGGCTCGCCTCGGACTCGGCGCTGGCCCGCCGGCGATCCACCCACCAGCGCACCACCCCGCCCACGAACAGCGGCGCGCTGGTGGACATCGGCAGGTACACGCCCACGGCGAACGGCAGCGAGGAGACCCCCGACATCTCCAGCATCAGCGCCAGCGCCACCCCGAGCAGGACCAGGTCCCAGGGCAGCTTGCGAGTGAGGATCCCGTCGATGATCAGCGAGAAGAGACGGGCCTTCGGCGCCTCGAAGCGGGTGAGCTTCACCCCGTGCACCTCGGAGACTCGGCCCCCGATGCCCGGGTCCACCACGTACTCGATGTTCCCCGCGGCGTCGCTCAGGTACTTGCCGGTGGGGATCGGCCCGTCGTTGCGGACGTAGCCGACCTGGAGGTGGCGGTCGCGGGGCTCGCCGATCGTGCCCAGCCGGCCGAGGGGCGTCCGGCTCACCACCGGCTCGACCGGGTGCTCCTCGCGTCTCCGCACCTCCTCGGCCCCGAGTGACGCCCGGGTCACGTCAGTCCGGAAGGTCCGGATCGCCACCGGTGCGTCGCTCGCATCGAGGCGGAGCTCGAGGCCACGGCCCCACAGCTGCTGGAAGAGCTCCTCTGTGGTCAGCGTCGACACGGAGAAGGCGCCCCGGACCGGGGCGAAGGGGAACTCGCGCTGCACCACCTGCTCCCGGGAAGGATGCGTCACCCGCACGCCAGGGTGGCTCTCGGGCACGTTGGCCGTGTCTCCTCGGTTCACCGCCGCCAGCACCGGCCCGATGAACAGCGCCGAGGTCACCACCCCCACGAAGATGGCAATCTGCTGACGGCTGGGCGTCGCCCCCACCAGCTGGGCGGTCTTCAAGTCCTGGGCCGTCGTCCCGCCGTTGCTCGCGGCGATCCCGACGATCGCCGCGGTGGTGAGCGCCATGAAGCGGTCATCCGGGGTCGTCCATCCCAGCAGCAAGTAGACCAGGCAGGTCACCAGGAGGGTGGCGACGGTCATCCCCGAGATGGGGTTGGAGGAGCTGCCGATCTCTCCGGTGATCCGCGCGCTGACGGTGACGAAGAAGAAGCCGGCCACCACGATCAGCAGCGCCGATACCAGATTCACGTGCAGGGGCGGCGCGAGCCAGATCAGCACCACCAGCAGGAGGGAGCCCCCGAGCACGATGCTGATCGGCAGGTCCTGCTCTGTCCGGGGAATGGCCACCGCCTGTCCACGCCGGCTGGCGAGGAAGGTCCGGAGCCCGCGACGGAACGCCTCGATGATGCTCGGCATCGAGCGGATCAGGCTGATCAGCCCACCGGTGGCCACCGCGCCCGCGCCGATGTACAGCACGTAGGCGCGGTGGATCTCGTCCGGCCCCATGTCCCGGATGAGCGTCCCCTCCGGCGACAGCAGGGGGGTGGTGAGGCCGTCGCCGAAGAAGCGGATCATCGGGATCAGCACCAGGAAGCTGAGCACCCCGCCGGCGAAGGTGATGCCCGCCACCCGCGGGCCGATGATGTAGCCCACCCCCAGCAGCTCGGGGCTGATCTCCATGGAGACGGAGGCGCCGGGGAAGCCGTGCCGGACCACCGTCCCGTCGGCCAGCCGCTGCACCCAGCCCAGCAGCCCGCCGACGATCTCCCGCCAGAGCCGCAGCCCCGCGTAGGCCGCCTTGTAGACCGCGCCGATCAGGAAGCCGGCGACCACCAGCCGGGCGGTCGTCCCGCCGTGCTCGCCCGCCTCGAGCACCTCGGCACAGGCCGTTCCCTCGGGGAAGCGCAGCGCCGCGTGCTCCTCGACCACCAGCCCGTGGCGGAGGGGGATCATCATCAGCACGCCCAGCACCCCGCCCAGCAGCGCCACCAGCAGGGCGTGGACCAGGTCGAGGTCGTAGCCCATGAACAGGAGCGCCGGGAGCGCGGTGGCGATGCCGAATGCCAGCGACTCGCCCGCCGAGCCGGTGGTCTGCACCATGCAGTTCTCGAGCACCGAGGAGCGGCCCAGCACCCGGAAGAGCGCGATGGACAGCACCGCCACCGGGATGGAGGCCGAGACGGTCAGCCCGACCTTCACCGACAGGTACACCGAGCTGGCGGCGAACATCACCCCCAGCACGCTGCCCAGCAGGAGGCCACGCACCGTGAGCTCCCGCGGCATCGGGGCGAGCGGCGCGGAGGGCTCGGGCGCCGCGGTCGCTCGGGCGGGGGCGGGTTCTTTCATCCAGGCAGGGCGCCCGTTCTAGGATGGAGCGACCCGTCAAGTCAGCTCTCTCGTTCGTTGGTGGCGATGCGTCTGTTCGCTTCGCAGCTCCTCGTGGTTCGTACTTCGAGGCCTTCAGGCAGGGGACGAGCGAGGGAGCTGCGACGGTTGATCACTCTAGGATTCGCGGGTCGGCGGAGCCGCCGCATGACCGTGATTCGTCGGGAGGCTTTCTCGCTCTAGCGGCGTGGGTCGGCGGGTCGAGCCCGCCGCCACTTAGAACTGTCGAGAGTCCCTCCTACGTTCCTGGCTCATCCACTGCCTGCCGGCTTCGAAGCGATGCACGTACGTTGCTCCTTTCAAGCGGCGCGGGCGATGGCCCAGACAAAGCCGCAGAGCTCGCGAGCCACGGCGACGGCCGCGACCTGCGAAGGTTTGCCGCGGGAGACGAAGCGGTGGAAGCGCCGGTGCAGCCGCTCCTGGGCTTTCCATGCGTGGGCTACGACCTTTGCATCCTGGCCCTCCCAGCGCTGTTTGATGACGCCGCTCTGGCGTGGCGGGCGCCGGTAGTGCCAGGCGGCCTCGACCAGTACGCGCCGGGCGTGTCCGTTGCCCGTCTTGGTGATGCTGCCCCGCCGCTCCTTGGCTCCGCTCGAGCGCTCGCTCGGGACGAGGCCGACGAAAGCCATGAACTGGTCGGGGTGCTCGAACCGCTGGAAGTCGCGAGATCTCGGCGATGAGGATGACGGCCGAGAGCGTGTCGATGCCGCGCAGGCAGCGGAGCTTCGCAACGGGAGTTTTATAGGGCTCCTTCTCGGCGGCTGTCGCGAGTTCCTGGTCGAGCGCCTTGAGACGTCCGAGCGTTCCCTCGAGGCGGGCCAAGTACTCGGTGAAGACCGTCTGTGCGATGGGGGCCTCGAACGTCTGTTTGCGAAGCCACTTCCAGTGCGGCATCGACCAGTTCTTCTTGCCCTCGGTAAAGCTGCGCCCGTGGCGCAGGAGGAACTTCAGGAGTCGGTCGCGCTCGCGGATGACGTCCTCGCGCGCATCCTCTCGGCAGCGAACGAGATCCCGCAGCGCCTCCTCGGCCTCGGAGGGGACGCGAATCGAAGTGAGCTCGCCGGCGCGGTAGAGGCGAGCGAGCTTCTCGGCGTCGCGCCGGTCGGTCTTGACCCGATCGCCGGCGCGCACCGGGATGAGCGAGGGCGCGACCACGTCGCATGGGATCTTCATCGCTGCGAGCTGCCGGTAGACCTCGTAGCCGCAACTCCCGGCCTCGTAGCAGGCGCGGACCGCCCCTTCCTTTTTGAGCCTGCCGAAGCAGCGCTTCAGCTTGAGCGCATCGTTCCGGATCTTCACCGTGGGCCGAGCGCCTCCCCGGTCACCGGCCAGCACCGAGAAGGAAATCGACTCCTTATGCACGTCCATTCCGACGGTCAGCGTTGTAGTTTTCACTCGACCGGCTCCTCGTTTGCGGCTCTGGCCGCGGCGTTGCCGAGGCTAATCCGCGCTGAACGAGCGAGCCGGTCGCTCCATACTGTCTAGCCGACGACGGCAGAAAAGAAACGGGCCCGGGTGGCGCCTGCCGCCCCGGGCCCTCGGAAAGGCCAGACCGGCCGCCGTGCGGCCTACGCCACGGCTTCCGGCTCCATCTCTGCCATCAGCGCCGCCAGCTCGGCCTTGAGCTTGTCCTTGGCGCGGATCTCCAGCTGGCGGGCGCGCTCGCGGCTGAAGCCGAAGTGCTCGCCCAATTCTTTGAGCGTCATCGGACGCTCGTTCATCACCCGCTGCTCGATGATGAAGCGCTCGCGCGGGTCGAGCCGGGTCAGCGCCGTGCGGACGCGGGCGTTGATCATCCCCGCCTCCTCCTTGTCCGCCACCTCCTCGTCCTGGCCCACGGCGGACGAGGCCACGAAGTCCACGTGGGTGCTGCTGCCGTCCTCGCCCATCGGCGCGTCGAGCGACAGGTCCCGCCCGCCCATCCGCTGCTCCATCTCACGGACCTCGGTGGGCTTCACCCGCAGCCGCCGGGCGATCTCCTCCACCGGGATGGCGCCGTCGCCGGCGTTGTACTTCTCGAGCTCCCGGCGGGTCCGGGCGAGGCTGAAGAAGAGCTTCCGCTGGGCCTGGGTGGTCCCCAGCTTCACCAGCGACCACGACTTGAGGATGTAGTTCTGGATGTAGGCGCGGATCCACCACACCGCGTAGGAGATGAGCCGGATGCCCTTGTCGGCATCGAACTTCTGCACCGCCTTCATCAGCCCGATGTTTCCCTCCTGGATGAGGTCGGACATCCGGATGCCGTAGGAGCGGTACTCGTAGGCGACCTTCACCACGAATCTGAGATTTGCGGTGACCAGACGGTGGCCAGCCTGGAGATCTCCCTTGGCGTACCGGCGGGCCAGCTTCTGCTCCTCTTCGACCTTGAGCAGCGAGTAGCGGTTGATCTCGGTGAGGTAGAGCGAGAGCGAACCAGGCATGACGGAGTGCTCGGAGGCGAGCTGCATTCTGGACGTCTCCATGGGGTTCGGGGTTGCGACCACCCCGGGGCAATGAGCAAGGTAAGTGCCACCCCTGGCGGCTCTAATCCGGTGGAATCAGGGCGTTGCGGACGGATGCGCGCCGCGACTCTGTAGAAACGCCAGCCTTCAGTGCCGCGGCGGCTCGATCTCTCGCCCCGGTGGCCGCGGCGGCTCAGGCTCCTCGGGACGCGGGGGCCCGGGCTGCACCTCGGGTGCGCTCCGCCCAGGCCGATCCTCGGTGCCGGTGTACGGGCGAATCTCGGGCGCCGGGCCCGGCGGGAGGTCGGTGGGCACGGCGGGTGGAAGCGGAACGTCGGGCGGGGTCGTCACGCCCGGGACGTTGGGTGTGACGGTGCCGCCGGGGAAGGGGTGGGCACGCCCCGGAGCGCCTGCCTGGCCCGCCGCAGCAGCCGTCGCCCCTCGCCCGGCCCGAGCGGACGACGTCCGAATCGGGCCTCGCGGTACCGCTCGATGCCGGTGCGCACCGGGGCCAGCTCCGCCCCGTCGAGCCGGGCCCCGTCCAGCCAGCCGGCAGGCCCGAGCCGTCCTCGGCGGCGCAGGAGCCGCTGCAGCGCGCGGCCCAGCTCGGCGGTGTCTCCCGACGCTGCGCGCCGGCCGAGCAGGACGGCGACCAGGAGCGCCGCGCCGAGAATTCCCAGGGCCACGGCCACGCTCCCGTCCGGCCTCCGGGTGGTCCGCCGTGCCGGGCTCTCGCCGCCCTTCCAGTGGAAACCCTGGGTCAGCCGCGCCTGGTCCTGGAGCGAGTACTCCACCACCCGGTCGAGCCAGCGGATCTGCAGCGCTTCCCAGCGGGCGAGGAGCCAGCCGGTGATGCCGGACCCGGCCGCGGAGCGGTGCTGCGGCGGGGTCGCGTCCAGCCGGAGGAGGTGCCCGTCCGCCTCGGCCTCCACCCAGGCGTGGGCGTCGCCGGCCCGAACCAGGTACTCGCCGGCGGCGCGTTCCCCACCGTGGAACCCCACCACCACCCGCGCGGGGATCTGCCGGGTCCGCAGCAGCACCGCGAGGGCGGTGGCGAAGTCCTCGCAGTGTCCGGCGCGGCGGTCGAAGAGGAAGTCCGCCAGCGGGTCCTTCACCCGGCCAGGAAGCTCGAGCGTGTATGCGTACCCGGTCTGCAGCGCGCGCTCGAGCTGCCGGGCGATGGCCCGATCTCCGACTGCGCCCTCGCTGAGTGTCTCCGCCAGCACCGGGATGCGCGGGTCCAGCCGCGGTGGCAGCTGCAGCCGGCGCGCGCGCTCGACGTCGTCCGCGGCGCGGAAGGCGCCTCGATCGGTGGCGCTGAACGCCCGGTAGGTGAGGTGCTCGGAAGGCCCCACCAGCCAGACCTCGCGGTCGCCCGAGGGCACCAGCTCGGTGCGCACGCTGAAGGTCGCCTCGTGCGACTCGGCGTCGCCGAAGACCACCGGGGTGTCGAGCGCCACCAGGGTGCGGCTCCCGTAGGCGGGCAACAGATCGATCTCCTGGCGAACGAGGTCCGGCTCGGCCGGGCCCAGCACCACCTGTCGTGCCGGAGCTCCGGGGCGTCCCGCGGCCGACCACTGCACGCCGTCGAAGACGTCGAAGCGGCGGCCCACCCAGTAAGCGTCGAGCTGCTCCGCGCCTGGATCGGGGTCGATGCGCGCCCGGAACACCACCCGTGGGTTGGCCTTGAGGAGCCCGGTGCCGCCCAGCCGGAGCCCGTCGGCGAACCCGCTGGTGGCTGGACCCAGCGACGGGCCGCCACGGCGCGCGGCCACGTTCCAGGACAGACGGGGGAAGAGGACGAAGAAGGCCAGCGCCCCCACCATCGATAGGGCGACCCCCACGGCAAGCGGCCGCAGCACCCGGCCGACCGGGGGGAACGCGCCGCCGCCCGCCTCGGCCAGAACCGAGAGGCCCTGGGAGAGAACGGCCAGCACCGCGTAGAGGAACAGGCAGAGGGCGAAGAGGAGATCCGCGCTCAGCACCGCGCCGCCGGCGACCATCAGCAGGGAGGCCAGGTGCACCTGGTCCGTCGTCCGCCCGGTCGGGCGCGAGAGCATCCGCTGCGTGGTGAGCAGGGACGCGGTGGTGCACGCCGCCACCACCAGGTCCAGCTGCTCCACCATGACCGCGGCGTAGAGGACAACCACCGCCACCAGCAGCGCCACCGCGCTCAGCCTTCCGTCGGCCAGCGGGCGCCGCCCGGCGATCGCCACCCCCAGGGCGACGACGAAGAGCGCCACCGTCCACAGCGGCACCTGCGCCGAGATGGCCATCGCCCCGAAGGCTGCGCCCGCGGCGAGGTCGCGGAGCACCAGCCGGAGTCGCTGGGGGTTCATCCGGGCGACTCCTCGTGGCCGGCGCGGGCGAGCGCACGGAGGATGGCCTGCGACTGGAGGGCACCCGCTCCGGGCTTCACCCTCAGCCCGCCGGTGCTCTCCAGGCCCACCTCGGCGCCGCGAGCGAGCAGCAGCTCGGCACGGGCGGCGAGCGCCTCGCACGCTCCGTCCAGCGCCTCGGCCGGGGCGCGGTCGTCCAGCGTCAGGAGAATGCGCGGCTGCGGCTGCGCATCGCGCTCCACCCGGAGCAGGGTTCCGAGCTGGGCGCTCTTTCGCCAGTGAATGCGCCGGGCGTCCTCGCCTTCCCGTAGCTCCCGGAGCTGCGCGAGGTCGCCGCCCCCGTCGAGTCCCCGGAGCGACCGCTGCTCGAGCCCGAGGCCGCTGCTCGGCGACGGCGGCTCGGGCGCCGCCGGGACCCGGCCGGGGAGCACCAGCAGCTCGCCCGGAATGTCCACATCCCGGCTCTTCACGAAGAGCCCGAAGGGGAAGGCGGTGGAGATGCGGACGGCCTGAAGCTGCAGGGGTCCCCGCCGCGGGGCCGCGGCCAGTGCCCGCACCACCACCTCGTCCCCCGACGGAAGCCAGGCCAGCCGGCCCACCGCGCTTCCGAGGACCGGGTGCACCTCGGCCACCGCGAGTGCGAACGCCTGCCCCTTCTCCAGCCGGAGGCCCCACGCGAGATGGAAGGGGCTCCGGGCGCGGGGCGCCGCCGGCGGCAGCCGCCGCACCTGGACCCGGCGCACGCAGCGCTCGGAGAGGATGCCGGACACCACCACGATCGACAGCTGCAGCCCGAGCACCAGGTAGAGGAGGTTGTTCCCGGTGTTCAGCGCGCCGAGGCCCACTCCGAAAGTCAGCACCAGGTAGGTCCGCCCAGCCGGCGTGGTCCGCAGCCGCCGCGGAGGTCTCCAGAACCGCCGCCAGGCGCGCAGCAGCCGCTCCCGTCGCGAGGTCATCGGGGCGCGGGGACCGATGCCAGCACCGCCTCGAGCAGCGCGCTGGCCTCCTCGCGGGCAGCCAGCCCCAGCATCGCTCCCCGCGGCACCACGCGATGGGCGAGGGTGGCAACGAAGAGGTCGGCCACGTCCTGGGGAATGACGAAATCGCGCGCCTCCCACAGAGCGCGGGCCCGCGCGGCGGCGGTGAGGGAGAGCACCGCCCGGGTCGACGCCCCGCGCTCCAGCCCCGGGTACTCGCGGGTGGCGCGGGCCAGCGTGACCAGGTAGTGCGCCACCTCGGGCGCGACGTGGATGCTCGCCGCGCGTGCCTGGAGCGAGCGCACCTGCTCCGGATCCAGCACCGGCGCCAGGGCGGACACCGGCTCGCCGAGGCCCCGGGTGGTGACCAGCTCCGCCTCCACCTCGGGCGACGGATGGCCCAGGGTCAGCCGGACCAGGAAGCGATCCAGCTGGGCGTCCGGCAAGGGGTAGGTGCCGGCCAGGTCGAGCGGGTTCTGGGTGGCCACCACGATGAAGGGCCGCGGCAGCAGATGCGTCGTCCCGTCCACTGTCACGTGGGCGTGGGCCATCGCCTCGAGCAGCGCCGACTGGGTCCGGGGCGGCGCGCGATTGAGCTCGTCGGCCAGGACCAGCTCGTGGAAGAGCGGCCCGGGGCGGAACTGGAATTCGCCGCTCGCGGGCGAGAACACCTGCACCCCGGTCACGTCGGCGGGCATGAGGTCGGCGGTGAACTGGATGCGGGCCAGGCGCAGCCCGCACACCCGCGCCAGACCCTCGGCGAGGGTGGTCTTCCCCACCCCGGGTGCGTCCTCCAGCAAGAGATGTCCGCCGGCGACCAGGGTGGTGAGCGACAGCTCGACGGCGGCGCGCTTGCCGCGGACCACCCGGCCCAGAGCGTCACTGGCCCGGGACAGGAGCGCGTGGGCGGCGGAGGCGGCGAGGGGGGAACGGGGTAGTGCAGGAGCGGTCACGGTGCCCGGGGGAGTCTACCGGGGCCGTCTTGCTCACGCCTCGACCGACTGCTCGAGCTCGTCGGTCCGGAGCCCGAAATACCGGAACATCCGTGCCTGGTGTCGCCCGAGCCCCGTGAGGGCGACGGGTCGGTCCCGGAGGGCCCGGGTGAGCGCATCGACCGAGAGGTCGACGAAGGTGCGCACCTGGGAGAAGTCCACTGTCAGCGGGACCGGGGGAAGGTTGCGGAGCGCCTGGGTCACGGCGTGCGCGGTGCTCCCGTCGAGCGTGCCGCGGAGGCGCAGCACCCATCGGTGCTCGTCAGCCTCCAGCCGGATGGGCGACAGATCCCGGAGGCAACGTCGCGTGGTGGATGGACTCACTGTGCCGCAGACGGCGTTCCCTCCGCCGCCAGGGTCCACCCGGCTGCGGGGAGCGCTCGCCGGGCCTCCATCTCCGCGTTGCGCACCCGGAGCCGCCGCCACTCCTCGGTCACGTCCCTCGGGTAGCCGGCGGCGAAGCGTTTCCGCACCGCCGGATTCCTCAGCAACCGCCGGGCGTAGGCCGGCCCACCGTTGTACGCCAGCAGCGCCGCCTCGACCGTGCCGAACTCCCGGAGGAGCGAGGCCAGATAGGCGGTTCCCAGCTCGATGTTCAGCTCGACGTCGAACAAGGTCTGCCGGTGCCGGAGCGTCGTGCCCCGCCGGGTGGCGAGGAAGCTGCCGGTGGTGGGCATCATCTGCATCAGGCCCATCGCTCCCACGCCCGAGACCGCATAGGCGTTGAACGCGCTCTCGGTCCGGATGACCGCCACCACCAGCAACGGGTCGAGCCCGTTGGCCTCCGCCTCTCGCACGATGGCGATGGAGACGCGCCGCTGCGCGCGCTCGGTGAGCACCGAGCGGCTGAGCAGCTCGGGGATGCCGAGCGCATCCGCCTCGCCGTACCAGCGCTCCTCGTCCTCGAGCACCCGGAGGCGGTCGCGCATCGTCGTCAGCTCCGCCTCGCGCTTGGCCAGGAGATGATCGCGATGCTCGATCGCCCGGGTAGGCGGCTCGCTGGCCCCCGCTCCGACATTGCTCACCAGACCCACGCTCAGTGCCATCACCCACAGTCGTCCCATCCCTGTCCTCGCCGCCCCTGCCCCGAGCCTTGCCGGGGTGCCCCGCGCGCCGGAGCCCGCCCAGCACCTTCCGTGCCATCTCCCCCTCGTAGGATTCGCAGGCTCACATCGTCTGCGCGACGACGTCCGTCCCCGCGGCCGTCGAAATTTCCGGGATGGCCCCCACCGCCGCGGTCCGGACCTTCCGGGCCCGGGGGGCCGGCACCCCGAGGATGGCCAGGAGCATCGGGAAGACCGCGGTGAGCGAAAGCGTCTCGCCGTGGACGACGTGTGCCCGCTCCGGGGTGCGGATCCACAGCATGCCCTCGGGGTGGTGCATCCCGCTCTTCACCCCCTCCACTTGGTAGAAGAGCCCGAAGAAGGGCGCGACGCCCGCTGGACCGGACACGGCGGTGTCCCTGCCGAGCGCGCCGTGGATCTTGCATCCGCAGAACAGGCCGGCACCGTCGCGCCGGACGGCGAGGGCGGGCCGCTCCCCGACCCGGAGCGCGCCCAGGCGTCGCTCCGCCTCCGCTGCGGCCGCCTCGCTCTCGAGGTAGACGTGGAACTCCTCGGCCATCACCGGCGCCACCTGGCGCGGCGGCGAGACCCCGGCGAAGGAGAGCAGCCGGTCGAAGTCACGCGGCCGGTAGATGACCTTGCCTCCGTGCTCCTCGTAGGTGAGACACGGCTGCTGGGAGAGCGCGGTGCACAGCACCACCGTCGTGTCCCCTCCGGCCATCGCCAGGCACTCGCCCACCAGTCGGTCCATCTGGCGATAGCCGAAGAGGACCGCGTCCGAGAGCGCACGCTGCTCGTCCGCACCGGGCTTCACCCGGAAGAGCTCCGGCGCGAGGTTGCGCCAGTAGAAGTGCTGGAAGTGGGCGGTGCTGTTGAGGAAGAAGGTGGAGAACGCCGGTCGCGCCCGCTGCCAGTGCCATCGGAAGAGGTCGAACTGCAGCCGGTCGAGGAGCACCGCCCGGCGCCAGCGCGAGCGGGGGTCGAGCCACTCGCCCGCGAGCTGCCGAGCGATGGCCTGGACCGTCGCCACCGACAGCCCGTGGCGCGCCATGAAGCCCAAGAAGCGCAGGCGGTCGGCGCCGGTCACCGGGACCTGGTCGCTGGTGTGCTCGAGCACGTGCCGGCGGACGAAATCGAAGTACCCCCGGAGCGCCTCGGGCCGGGGCGGGACGTGCGTCGTCCACGGGTCGGGGAGCATCCACCCCCGGAATCCTGGCCCGGCCGCCACGTTCATGCTGCCGCAGATCCACGACTCGAGTCCGGCGGCGGAGAGCACGTCCCACAGGCGCGGGGCGGTCGTCCGGTGGCCCTCGTCCAGGTTGAACACCCCGTGCTCGCGGTAGCTCTCTCCCGAGTGCACGGTGATCCACTGGATCCACGGCTCGAGGAGCGGCGGACGCTCCCCCGCGTCGGTGATCCACACCCCTGCCTCGTCGTGTAGCCGCCGGAAGTTCGGCAGCTGCCCGGCGTCGATGAAGCGCCGCATGAGGACCGGACTCAGCTCGTTGAGCTCCAGGACGATGACTGCGCGCTGCGTCGGCATGGGCCCAACGTGGTGACGGCCGGTGCGTGCCTCCACTCGACCCCCGCGACGACCCATCGACTGACGAACACTTCGGCGTCCGGAGGCACGGGGTCGGGACGTCCAGGACTGGCTCAATGGCCCCTTGCGACCCACCATGCCGCGGTGCTCTGGACCAACGGCTGCATCCTCCTGATGCTCTGGGCGCTGGGTTACGTGGCGGGAGGCGCGGTCGGCCAGTGGGTACATCTCTTGTTGGGGCTTGCCCTCCTGCACTTCGTGCTCGGGCTCCTCAAGGCGGGTCGGCACCTGCCCCGCACCCGTGGAAGCTGGGCCACGACGCCTCCGGCCCCCGTGGAGACGCCCCGCCGCTGAACCCCGCGAGGCGCCCTCGACGCAGCAGGATGCACTGACTCTGCTGCCGTGTTCTCCTCGAGCCAATGCTTCGCCTGCTCGCGATTCTCCTGGCCGCCGCCGCGGACGCCGGCCCGCCTCCGCTGACCGAGGAGCTGCCACCGGGAGCGCCGGGGGCTCCGGAGGCCGCGGCGCCGCGCGCACCGCTGATTCGCCGGGTCAAGGTCGAATCCGCGCCGGCTCGGGGCCGAGCTCCGCACCGTCGCCCAGGAGGCGGCGCGGTCTGGCGCACGGGTGGTGGTGGAGCTGGGCGCGCCGTGGTGCGAGCCGTGCCGCGCGCTCGACGCCGCCTTCGCCCGCGAGAGCAATCGCGCCGTCCTCGCTGGCTGGTGGCTGGTGGAGGTGGACGTGGATGCGCTGCCGCCCGGGCCGGTCCTCGGGCGGTCGGTACACACCGTCCCTGCACTCGTCCGCCTCGACCGTTCCGGGCGGCCCGAGGCCTGGCTCCAGGGAGCTGCTCTCCCCACCGACAGTGCCTCGGGCCTGGACACGGCGCTCCGGCGGTTCCTCCCGTCTTGACGCCCCCCGGCAAGCTGTTATGTAGCCCCGCTTTCCGGCCACCCCCCCGCCCGGAGAGGAGGGCGGCACCTGGCCCGGGCAGGCGTACCAGCGAGGAGCAGCGACCGTGAAGGGCTTGATCGGCAAGAAAATCGGCATGACCCAGGTGTTCGACGCGGACGGCAACCTCGTCCCGGTCACGGTCATCGACGCCTCCAGCTGCACGGTCGTGGGCAAGCGCACCCCGGAGCGTGACCAGTACTCGGCGGTGACGCTCGGCTTCGGCAAGGCCAAGGAGAAGCGCCTCACCGCCGCGCAGAAGGGCTCCTTCAAGAAGGCCGGAGTCGAGCCCCGCCGCGTGCTCAAGGAGTTCCGCATCAGCCCCGACGAGGCCGCGGGCTTCAACGTCGGCGAGGCGGTGACCGTGGGCCTCTTCGAGAAGGGCCAGCTGGTCGACGTCACCGGCATCACCAAGGGCCGGGGCTTCCAGGGCGTCATGAAGCGCTGGAACTTCCGGGGGTTCGGCCAGACGCACGGGACCCACGAGTACCGCCGCCACCCCGGCGCCATCGGCCAGCGGAAGACGCCGGGCCGCGTGTACCCGAACAAGAAGATGCCGGGGCACTACGGCGTGGAGCAGGTCACCACCCAGAACCTCACCGTGGTGGACGTGGACGCCGAGAAGAACCTCCTGCTGGTCAAGGGCGCCGTCCCGGGCCACAGCGACGGCATCGTCTTCGTGCGTCCCTCGGTGAAGGTCTCGCTCCGCGCGCAGCAGGCGAAGAAGTAGACCGTCCGGAGCACCAGGCGGTCGTGAACGTCTGGACTCGGGCATTGCCCGTCCGTCCAATGACGACCATCGGGCGTTCGGGGCTGAACTTCGACTGACGGGGCGTTGGCAGCGGCCGGGGCACGGGCCAGCTTGCCGGGCCACGTGTCCTCCATTCGGTCAGGGCAGCCGCCGTCGTTGTCGACGGTCAGCGGATGCTCGAGTAAGCGACATCCAGGACGTCCGGGCGGCTGCGTCAGCGTCGTGCTTGCCCTCGCCGGGCTGGCGGCTGTCCTGGCCCCCGCCCGCACTCACGCCAGCCCCGAGCCTCCGGTCCAGCCCAGGCTGTACCCGGTCGCCGGCCGGTTCTCGCTCGCCGCGACGGCGGGCATCAGCGTCTTCGACACCCTGACCCGGACCGGCACGCTCGACGTCCGCGCGGGCTGGGACTTCAACGAGTGGCTGGGGCTCGACGCCTCGGTCACCGGCGCGCTCTCGGGCCACACCGGGCTCGCCGACCGCATCGGGCAGCATCTGCTGCAGACGCCGCCGGTGGGGACGGTCGACGACCTCTCGGACCTCTGGCAGCTCAAGGCGATGGTCCTGGGCGGCGTGCGGCTCGCGCCGGTCTACGGGAAGTTCAACCTGGGCCCGGAGCTGCCCATCCGGTTCCAGGCGTACCTCTGGCTTGGGGGCGGGGCGGCATGGCTGGACCGCACCTCGGTGGTCATCTGCCGCAACGTGACCTCGCGCGAGCAGGGCACGTGCGGCGACTGGTTCATCGAGAACCGTGTCGCCCCGGTGGTCTCGGCGGCGCTCGGATTCCGGCTCTTCACCGGGGCGCACGGGGCGGTGGTCCTCGAGCTCCGGAACGTCGTCTGGAAGGACGACTACCTGCTCGGCGTGGACCGCGCCGCGGCCGAGGCGGGCAACGTCACCGGCCAGCGCGCGTCCAGCCCGGGCTTCACCAACACCGTGCTCGTCGACCTCGGGTACGCCTTCTTCTTCTGAGGCCCACGCCAATGTCCGTCCTCGGAGCCCTGGTCCTCCTCACCGCGCTCGGCGCCCCGCCCGAGCCGGCGGCAAATCCGCTCGCCGGCAGCCCCAACGTGCAGTACCGGGTGCTCGAGCCCAAGCCGTTCCCGGATGCGCTCCGGCACGAGCTGGTGCTCTCGCCGTTCGTGCCTCAGGTGGGCTCGACCTTCACCACCCACTGGCTCACCAGCCTCACCTACACCTTCCACGCCACCGAATGGCTGGGCCTGCGGATCCAGCCGTTCTGGGTGTGGCACGCGCAGCGTTCGCGCTTCTCCAGCGAGCTGCTCAGCCGGGTGCGCCAGGACGCTGCCGCCGCGAGCTCGGTGATGCTCCACTGGGGGGCGGTCGCCGCGCCGGAGTGGGCACCCGTCCGGGGGAAGTTCACCGCCTTCGGAGGGACGGTGCGCTACGGCCTGGTGCTGTTCGCCGGCGCCGGCGTGGGTCAGACCGAGATCGAGCTCAAGATCGCCGACGCGCTCGGTCCCGCCACCTATGGCAGCACCGGGCTGCGGATGGTCGCCACCGGGGGCGCCGGGTTCCGGATGCAGTTCGGCGACCGGTGGACCGTGCGCCTCGAGGTTCAGGACCTCATCCACTGGGGCAGCGTCAGCCACATCAACGGGTGCGACGCGGCGGACCTCCAGGCGCTCAACGACCAGCACACCGCGGGGGCGATCACCGGCGCCGGCGTCAGCGGGCAGTGCAACGTGGGCGCCTTCCAGGGAACGACCGGCGGCTACGACCGGAGCAACGACGTAGGCATCGCGCAGGCGAAGGTGAACGAGGGCGGCACGGACACGCTGCACGTGGTGGGCGTCTACCTGGGCTTCGGGGTGGAGCTGTGAGACTGCTGCTCCCGGTTCTGCCCGTGCTCTGGGCCCTGGGCTGCGCGAGGGGAGGGCCGTCGCCCGAGCTGCTCGCCGCGGCCCGGGCCACTGACGCGACACCCGCCGATGCGCTCGCGCTCGGCCAGGCGCTGCAGGCCGCGCACCTGGACGCCGCCTCGCTGGGGCCGCTGCGCACCGCGGCTGCCGTCCCCGGCCCCGGCCAGGCACCGGCGGTCGAGGCGCTCCTGGCCGCGCAGGAACGCCTCGACGAGCAGCTCCTCCTCCCCGCCTTCCTCCTCGCCCATCCCGACGCCCGGCCCATTGCCCCCGAACGCCAGGAAAGGGCGCTGCTCCTCCAGGGGCTCGAGGCGCAGCGGACCGGAGCGCTGGAGCAGGCCGAGTCCCTCCTCCGGCACATCCCCTCGACGTCCCCGCTCGCCCCGCGTTCCCGTTACGCGCTGGGCATCGTCCTCTCCGACCCGCGCCGGCCCGGCGGGCCCCGCACGCAGGCTGCGCTCGACGAGCTGCAGGCGGTGCTGGGCTACGGCGGCGGTGGGGAGGAAGGCGCACAGACGCGCGCCCTGGCGCAGCTGGCCATCGCCCGGCTCCTCTACGGGCTGCGGCAGGACGCGGCCTCGGCGGCGGCCTACGACCGCGTGCCGCGCGAGGCGCGGGTGTGGCCCGAGTCGCTGTTCGAGCGCGGATACCCCCGGTTCCGCGCCGGCGACGACGGCGGCGCGCTCGGGACCTTGCACGCCACCCGGGCCCCGCAGCTCCGCGATGCCTTCCTCCCGGAGGCCCGCATCCTCGAGGCGACGGTGCTGTTCCACGCCTGCCTCTACCCGGAGACCCGCGGCGTGCTCGACAGCTTCAGCGCCACCTACCGCCCGCTCGCCGAGCGGCTGCGGGCGCTCGTCGAGCGACGCCCTTCCGCAGCGGAGGAGGTGGCGCTCCTGGTCGATCCCGCGCAGCGGGCATCGCTGGGCGAGGGCCTCGGAGCGTCGCTGGTCCGGGAGCCGCGCATCGATTCAGGCCTCCGCCTGCTCCGGACCCTGGACGCGGAGCGGTCCCGGCTCGCCGCGGTGGACGACAGGGGTCCGGCGCTCGAGCGGCTGGATCAGGTCCGCGTGGAGGCCGCTCAGGCGACGGCGCAGGCCATCCACGCACGGCTCTCGGACGTCTCGGCCTCGCTCCGGGACCTCCTGGAGCAGGCGGACGTGCTCCGCTTCGAGATGACCAAGGGCGAGAAGGAGCTGCTCGACGCTGACGTCGACCAGCGGAAGCTGCTCGCCAGCCGCCCGTTGCCACCGCTGCCCACCGGGGGTCCGGCGGACGAGCGCTGGCGCGTGGACGGAGAATGGTGGGCAGACGAGATCGGCCACGAGCGGGCGACGCTGAAGAACGGTTGCCCCACCCAGAAGTCCACACCCAGCGTCCGCTGACGCACGTTCCGGACCGCCGAGCGGCCTTCTCGGGTCGGAGCCGCGGTCCTAGCTTGTTCGCTCGTGGGTCCGTGAGACCCGGCGTGCAGGCGAGCGGGTGGGACGGAGGAGAGGGTGACGGCGGTGGCGTGGCGCGGGGCGTGGATGGGGCTGGCGGTGTGGGCGGCGGCGTGGAGCCTCGCCGCGCGCGCCGCCACGGAGCATCCCGGACCGGGTGAGCGCAGCGGGCCGGCGGTCTTCCGGCTCGAGCTGTCGGACAGCCAGCGCGAGCAGCTCACCGAGGCCAAGCGGGAAGAGCTCATCGTCCAGCTGGAGACCTTGGTGCGGCGCTTCCCCGACGACTCACCCCGGAAGCCGGATCTCCTGTTCCAGCTCGGCGAGGCCTACTGGGAGAAGAGCAAGGCGCTGCGGCGCACCGAGACCGAGGCCGCCGGCGGCGCGACGAAGGCCGACCACCGGCCCAGCGAGGCGGTCCGTACCCGGGCGATGGAGGCCTACGCCAGGCTGCTCACGACGTTCCCGAAGTACCAGCGGCGCGACGAGGTGCTGTTCTCGCTCGCCTATGATCTCGAGGACGTGGGCCGCGGCGACGAGGCGGTCGACCGGTACCGTGCGCTCATCCGCGACTTCCCCCGGTCCAGGTACGCCCCGGATGCCTGGCTCGAGCTGGGCAACCACGCCTTCGACAAGGGCAACCTCGCCGCGGCGCAGGACGCGTACCAGCACGCCGCCCGGATCGGCTCGGCCCGGGTGCGCAACTACGCGACCTACAAGCTCGCCTGGTGCGACTTCAATCTCGGGGAGTTCGAGGGTGCCCGGGAGAAGCTGGCCGGGGTGGTGGACGGGAGCGCCGGCGGCACGAAGACCATGCTCGACCTCCGCACCGAAGCGCTGGTCGATCTGACGCGGGTCTACGTCCGGCTGGACCGGCCCCAGGACGCTCTCGCCTACTTCCAGCGGAACACGCAGGGCGCCGAGCGGCGCAAGCTCGTCACCCGGCTGGCCAACACGCTGGCGGAGGCCGGTGCGCTCCAGGGTGCCCTGCGGGTCTACAAGGCCGCCCTGGAGGCCGAGCCGCTGGCGCCCGAGGCGGCGAGCTGGCAGCAGGCGGTGGTGCGGGTCCACGACGGGCTCCACGATCGCGAGCAGGTCCGGGTGGAGGCCCAGCGGCTGGCGGAGATGTGTCACCCCGGGACGCGGTGGTGGATGGCCAACGCCGGAGCGCCGCAGTCGCTCCGGGCGGGGTTCGAGGCTGCCGAGGAGGGGCTCCGGACGCTGGCGACCTCCTACCACCAGGAAGCGCAGCGCACCGGCTCTCCCCGGACCTACCGGCTCGCGGCGGACGTGTACCGGGCGTACCTCTCGGCCTTCGCCCGCGACGCGGACCCCGAGTGGACGTCCGACCACGCCTTCAACATGAGCTTCTACGCCGCGGAGATCGCCTGGGCCTTGGGGGACTGGCGCGCGGCGGCCGAGCAATACGAGCGGGTGGTGGGGTTCCGGATCCCCGACCGGCCGACGGCGCGCGAGGTGAGCGACCAGCGGTACCGCGCCACGGCCGCTTACGACGCGGTGCTCGCCTGGGACCGGCTGGTGGACGCCGAGCACGGCCACGCCGACGCCGCGCCCACCCGGGTGAACGACCGGGAGGGGAAGGGCGGGCTCCGCACCCGCACCGCCACCGCTGCCACCACTGCCGTGCCCCTCACCGAGGCCGAGCGTGGGCTGGTCGCCGCCTGCGACCGGTACGCCGACCGGTTCCCGGACGGCAAGGACGCCCTCGACATCCGCTACCAGGCGGCGGTGGTCTTCTTCGAGCGGGGCCAGACGCCCGCGGCACTGGACCGGTTCGCCAGGCTCATCGCCCTCGCCCCGGACTCGGACCGGGCGCGCCAGGCCGCGGACCTCACCCTGCACGTGCTCGAGGCGAAGGGCGACTGGCTGGCGCTCAACGCCAAGGCGCAGGAGTACGCGAGGAACGGCGCGCTGGCCCGTCCCGGGACCGACTTCGCCCGGCGGGTGACCAAGGTCGCCGAGGCGAGCCGCTATGCCTGGGTGAGCGAGGTGGTGCACAAGCAGCAGCACCAGGACGCCCGCGCCGCCGAGGAGTTCCTGCGGTTCGCGGACGACTACCCGCGCTCGGACCACGCGGCCCAGGCGCTGACCTACGCCATGGCGCTCTTGGAGGAGCAGGGGCAGCTGCAGCGCGCGGTGGAAGTGGGCCACCGTGCTCTGACCCAGTACCCCGGCACACCGCTCCGGCTGAAGCTGGCGCACGGGCTGGCGGACCTGTCGGCCCAGCTCGGCGACTTCCGGCAGGCGGCCGAGGCGAGCGAGGCGTTCGTCGCCGCCTACGAGCGGGCCCGGGCAGGCAGGGACGGCCCGCGGATCGACCCCGCGCTCCTCGACGAGGCGCAGGGCTGGGTGGCGCCGGCCCAGGGCGAGGCCGGGACGTACTGGGCGGCGGTGGGCAAGACCGAGCGCGCGATCGCCGCCTACCAGGCGTACCTCCATCGATTCCCGGCCCGGAGGGACGCCTCGGACGTGGCACTGGCCATGGGACGGCTCCAGGAATCGCTTGGGCGGCTGTCGACGGCGGCGGAGGCCTACGAGAAGGCGGGAACCCTCGCGGCGGCGAACGCGACCGCCCGCCGGTTCGAGGCGATGGGGCTGCAGCTCCAGGTGCTGCGGAAGGCGAGGCAGCAAGGACGGGCCAGGGCGGTGCAGCAGCGGGTCCGACAGCTCTGGGCAGGGCTCGGACCCGAGGCGCGCAAGGACCCCGCGGTGGTCTCGACCTACGCGCAGCTGGTCTTCGACGATGCCGAGCCGCTGTTCGAGCAGTACCGGCGCATCGATTTCGCCCGGACCCGCACCGTGCAGGCCGACCTCGCGCGGAAGCGCGCCTCGCTCAGGTCGCTGGAGCAGGCGTATGTGGCGGTGGTGTCCACCGGCGACGCCAAGGCTGGCATCGCCGCCCTCACCCGTATCGGCGAGGCGTACGCGGACTTCGCCTCGAAGATCCGCCAGGCCCCCACCCCCGGGGAGCTCACCGCCGAGGACCGGGCGAAATACCGCGACGAGCTGGAGCGGCTCGCGGCGCCGCTCGAGCAGCGCGCGCTCGACACCCTGAAGAAGGGGCTGGCCAAGGCCTACGAGCTGGGCGTCTACACCGACTGGACGCTGCAGGCGCAGGACGACGTGAACGCGATCCAGCCGGGGACGTACCCGCCCAAGACACGGGTGGCGCTCCGCGCGCCGGATCCGGCCGCTCCGCTCGCTGCCCCCGAGGGCTCCGCGCCGGTGGCGGTGGGAAAGGGAACGGAGCGATGAACCGCAGGCTCCTGTCTGTCCTGCTCGCGGGCGCGCTCCTCTCCGCATGCGCGGGCTCGCGCGCGGCGGGTCCGGACGGCCCGTCCACGGCCGTGGGGGCTGCCCAGGCCAGCGCCGCTGGCGGACCGACCGCCGCCGAGGGTGCCCGGCCGGGGACCGGGGCGACTGGGGTTCCGACCTCGTCCGAGGCCCCGGAGCCCGCAGGAGCCCCCGCTCGGCCCCGAAGCGCCGCCCCGGCAGCCTCGTCCTCCGAGCGCGCGCAGCGCCCCGACGGCCCACTGGCCGAGGGCATCGAGGCCTTCCGGACCGGCCACTGGCGGAGGGCGGCCGATGCCTTCCGGGAGGCCCTCCGCCGCGACCCGGACGACGTCGATGCCCGGTTCAACCTCGCGCTGACCGAGGAGCGACTCGGCGCAGCGGACCGCGCCCGATCTGCGTACCAGGCGGCGCTGAAGCTCGACCCGGAACATCTGCCGTCGCTGGTGAATCTCGCCCGGCTCGAGCGGCAGACCGGGCGGGCGGAGCGGGCGGCCGAGCTGCTGGAGGCAGCGACCCGCCGGCCGGTGCTCGGCTCGGAGCCCGGCCTCTGGGTCCAGCTGTCGATGACCGAACGGGTGGCGGGAAACCTCGCGGAAGCCGAGCGGGCTGCCCGGCACGCGTTGAGCCTGCGGCGGGACCCTGGTGCGTACGAGGCGCTGGCGCTGGTGTCGAGCGCCCGCGGACAGGACCGCGAGGCACAGCTGCTCGCCGCCTCGGCCCTGCGGCTCGACGAGCGGCGTGCCTCCACCCACGTGACGCTCGGCCTGGTGGCGTACCGCCTGGGGGAGGTGGGCCGGGCCCGCGCGGAGTTCGACCGCGCGGCCGCGCTGGACCCTGGCTCTGCGGACGCCTGGGCCAACCTCGGGGCGCTGGCGCTCGGGTGGCGCGACTACGCGGGGGCCGAGCGCGCGTACCGGCGCGCGACTGTGCTCGAGCCGTGGTCGGTGGACTCGCGCCTCCACCTCGCCGAGGCGCTGACAGCGCAGGGCGGGGACGATCCGGCGAAGGCGACCGCCGCGGCCGCCGCCTACCGCGAGGTGCTCTCCCGGTCGCCCGACCGCCCCGAGGCCATCTGCGGCGCCGGCTGGGCCCTGGCGCACGACCGGAGCGCCGCGGTCGAGGCCGCGAAGCTGCTCCGGAGGTGCCGTGGGCTGCCGGATACCCTGGAGGCCGAGCGGCGGCGGATTGACGGCCGGCTGTCACTGCTCGAGTCCCTGGCCCGCGCCCCGGCCTCGCCGGCGGCTGGCCCGGAACCTGCTTCCCCCGGGAGCTCCAACCGTAGCGCGAGGGAGCAGGCCGGGCAGACGGGGGGGGGCCGGTGATTTCTACAGCCGGAGGCCGGAAACGGGTGGTGGGACGGGGCTTGGAGGCGGCGATGCGGCGATGGTGGATGGGAGCCCTGCTCGGACTGGCGGCGACGGCGCACGCCGAGGACCGGGTGGTTCGCGAGTCGGACCGGACGGTGGTCCGCAAGGAGACCCGGATCGACTTCGCGGACCAGACGCTGGAGGGCAACATCGTCCGACCCGAGGGCAACTACATCCTCGACCGCAACCGGACCCGCTTCGAGAGCCTGGTGCGGCTACGTCCGAACTTCGAGCGCGAGCTCCGCGCCTCCACCGACGGGCTGCGGCGATGAGCGATGGCGTGCCGGTCACCCTCCGGCTCACCACGGCCGAGGGAGTCGTGCGGGACGTCTCCCTGAACGAGGAGATGTTGATCCTCGGCTCGGGTCCAGCAGCGGGGCTCCGCGTGCACGACCCGGCGGTGTCGAGCCTGCATCTGTTGCTCAAGCGTCACCGCGACGCGCTGCTGGCCATCGACCTGGCGAGCGAGGCCGGGACCCAGGTGGGCGACAGCCCCCTGCAGGCGCCCCGCGTGCTCCGGCACGAGGACGTGATCCGGCTCGGTCGCTCGCGCCTCACCATCTACTTCGGGGCTGCTCCGGCCATCGCTCCGGCCGTGCCCTCCCACCCGGGGCTGCCGCGACACGAGCCGTTCGTCGCCCGCGGGTCCATGCCTGCACCGGCGCCGCGGGTCCACGGGACCGCGGCGCTGGCGATCGACCGGATGTCCGTGCCCCGGGTATTGCCGGTCAGGCATGCGGCGGTGCCCCGCGCCGAGGCGAGCGCCTGGAGGTTGCTGCTGGGCCCGCTCCCGGCCGCTCTCGCCCCCACCGAGAAGCACCGCATCCTCCAGGCGGCGCTGGTCTGGGGGGACCAGCTCCTCGGGGTGGAGCACCTGCCGGCTGCGCAGCCGCTCACCGTCGGCGAAGCCGCGGAGGAGTCTACCTTCCAGGTCTTCCACCCCGGCCTGGGCAAGGCGTTCGAGCTGGCCCGGGTGGACCACGGCCAGCTCCGGGTCACGGTGCCCGAGGGTGCGGAGTGGACCGTCTTCGACGGCACCCACCCGGTGGCCATCGCCGACATCCGCGACGAGGGGCGCCTGAAGCTCGGGGCGGCTGGCTCGGAGGTGCTGCTGCCGCGGCTGCGGGAATCGGTGCGGATCCGCTTCGGCCGCCTGTCGCTGCTGCTCCGCTGGGTGCGTCCCCCGCGCCGTGCTGGTGTCCTGCCGGGCGGCTGGGAGACGCTGCGTTTCACCACCATGCTCCTGGGGAGCGCCGCGCTGCTCGGGACGCTGATCTTCGCCATCCAGACGGCGCCACCGGTGAAGCCCCGCTCGTGGGAATCGCTGGCCGACAGCCAGCACTGGATCTCGCTGGTGCGGCGTCCCCCGCCGCCTCCGCCCGGCCCCAAGGCAGGGGAGAAGAAGGAGGACGCCGGGGCAGAGGAGGGAAAGGCCGCGCCGGACGAGGCGGGCAAGGTGGGCAAGCAGGACGCCACGCAGAAGGAGGCGGAAGCTTCGAAGAAGGGGAGCCCCGCGGTGGATCCACAGATGCGGGAGGCGAACCGGACACGGGCATTCCGGAGCGGGCTGCTCGGAGCCCTCAAGGGCCAGGCGATGTCCGACGTGCTCGGGCCGGGGACCGCGGGCACGGGGATGAACCAGGCCATCGGCGGGCTGCGGGTGGGGACCGCCGAGGCCGGGACGCAGCAGGGATTTGGCGGCATGGGCGCCCGGGGAATGGGGTTCGGTGGCGGCGGCGAGGGGCTCGGCATCGGGGGTGCCGGAACGGTGGGAATGGGCCAGGGCTCGGGCGGCTACGGCCGGGTGGACCTGGGCGGCCGCAAGAAGGATTCGGTCCGCATCGTTCCCGGGCAGACCACGGTGGTGGGCGGACTGGCGCGCGAGGTGATCGCCCGGGTCATCCAGGAGCACCAGAGCGAGATCAAGTACTGCTACGAGGTGCAGCTGAACCGGAACCCGTCGCTGGCCGGGAAGGTGACGGTGCTCTTCACCATCGACGGCACCGGGGCGGTGGCCGACAGCCAGGTCTCGGAGACCACGCTGCACAACACCGACACCGAGAAATGCATGCTGGCGAAGATCCGCCGCTGGAAGTTCCCCGAGCCGGCCGGCAACGGCATCGTGAAGGTGAACTTCCCCTGGATCTTCAAGCGGGCGGGCACCGACTGACGTTCAGCGCGCAGGGGCGCGCCAGCGATCGGGCTCAGGGCCGGACCGCGGCCAGCAGCGACTGGACCAGCACCCGCTCGGTTTGCTCGTGCATGCCCTTGGTGTTGTAGTTGTTGCTGGTGATGGCGAAGGCCAGGTCCAGCTCCGGAACCAGGCCGACCTTGTTCCCGCCGTTTCCGGAGGCGTCGATCGGCGATCCAGGCCGGGTCGAGCACGCGCTCGCCGCGCCACTGGCCCCGGTCCAGGGCGAGCTGCGCCGGGGCGAGCAGGTCGCGCCCCCGGAGCCTGAGTCCGCCCCCGGTCTGGACCGTCTGCTGCGGCGACCGCACCCACTGCAGCCGCTCGATGCCGAGCGGATGTCCAGCGGCTCGTGCACCGCGCGCTCGAGCAGGAACCCCAGGGTGGCGACGCCGGCGGTGCAGTACCGGAAGCTCCGCCCGTACTTGCTCTGCTCGGGCCGGGGGTTGAACGAGGGAAAGCCCTGGACGGGAAGGTCGAGGAAGAACTTCGGCCAGTCCTCGACCAGGTACATCCGCTCCTCGTTTCCGCGGCTGAACTGGTTCCAGTCGTCGCACTCCAGGAGCGAGCGGACCCCCTTGGGACGGTGGTGCCCAGGGGACGGGTGACCGGGGCCTCGATTGCCCTTCAGCCGGAGGCGAGCTGATCGCGTTTCCGGTCCCGGTCTGCCTTGTACCGCTCGCCGGTGGCCAGCACGCGCTTGCGCATCCGGACCGACTTCGGCGTGACCTCGACCAGCTCGTCGGGGGCGATCCACTCCAGTGCCCGCTCGAGCGACATCTCCCGGGGCGTGGTGAGGATGACGTTCTCGTCGCGGCCGGCGGCACGGATGTTGGTGAGCTTCTTCTCCCGGCAGGCGTTGACGTTGAGGTCCGAGGGGTGGGCGTTCTCGCCGATGATCATCCCCTCGTAGACCTGGACACCGGCGCCGACGAAGAGCGTGCCGCGCTCCTGGATGGAGAACAGCGCGTAGGGCACGGTGTCGCCCTGCCGGTCGGAGACGATGGCCCCGTTGCTGCGCTTGGGGATGTATCCGAACCAGGGCTCGTAGCCGTCGAACTGCGAGGACATGATGCCCTCGCCGCGGGTGATGGTGAGGAACTCGCTCCGGAAGCCGACCAGCCCGCGCGCCGGGATGCGGAAGGTGAGCCGGGTCCGGCCGCTGCCGAGCGCGCTCATGTCGGTCATCCGGCCCTTCCGCGGTCCGAGCCGCTCGGTCACCGCGCCCACCGAGGCCTCGGGGACGTCGCAGACCATCAGCTCCATCGGTTCGTGGATCTGCCCGTCCACCTCGCGGGTGAGGGGCTCCGGGTTGCTGGCGGTGAGCTCATACCCCTCGCGGCGCATCGTCTCGATGATGACCGCCAGCTGCAACTCGCCGCGGCCGACCACCCGGAAGGCGTCCGGGGTCTCGGTGTCCTCCACCCGGATGGACACGTTCCGGTACGCCTCGCGGTACAGGCGCTCGCGGAGATTTCGGGAGGTGACGTACTTCCCCTCGCGACCGGCGAGCGGACCGTCATTGACCCGGAAGACCATCATCATGGTGGGCTCGTCCACCGTGATCCGGGGGAGAGCGACGGGCGACTCCGGATCGGCCAGGGTGTCGCCGATGCTCACCCCCTCGATCCCGGCGACGCTGACCAGCTCGCCGGGCCCGGCGTCGTCGATCTCCACCCGCTTCAGGCCGCTGAAGCCGTAGAGCTTGAGGACCTTGCCCTGCTCGACCTTGTTCCCCTCGCGCACCACCGCCAGTGGCGCGCCGGAGACGATGCGGCCCGAGTGCACCCGCCCGATGGCCAGACGGCCCACGTAGTCGTCGTAGTCCAGGTTGGCGACCAGCAGGCGCAGCCGGTCCTCGCCCTCCGCCGGGGCCGGCGGAGGTGGAATGTGAGAGAGGATCGACTCGAACAGCGGCCGGAGGTCCGTTCCCGGCTGGGCGAGCGACGGAGAGGCCTGGCCCTGGCGGGCGACGGCATACAGCACCGGGAAATCGATCTGCGATTCGTCCGCCCCGAGGTCGATGTACAGCGAGTAGACCTGGTCCAGCACCTCGCGGGGGCGGGCGTCCTGTCGGTCGATCTTGTTGATCACCAGCACCGTCTTCAGGCCCATCGCCAGCGCCTTGGAGAGCACGAAGCGGGTCTGGGGAAGGGGGCCCTCGGCGGCGTCGACCAGGAGCAGCACCCCGTCCACCAGCCGGAGCCCCCGCTCGACCTCACCCCCGAAGTCGGCGTGGCCCGGGGTGTCGATGATGTTGATCTGGTGCCCGCGGTACTGAACCGCGGTGTTCTTGGCCAGGATGGTGATGCCCTTCTCGCGCTCGAGGTCGTTCGAGTCCATGACCCGCTCGACCAGGGCCTCGTTGGAGCGGAACACGCCCGCCTGGCGCAGCATGTGGTCGACCAGGGTGGTCTTCCCGTGATCGACGTGGGCCACGATGGCCACGTTCCGGATGTTCTCGCGGGGAATCATGAAGGGCTGGCCGGGCGCTGCCGCGGCGCGGCGTGCTCATAGCGTGTGCCCTCGCAGGTCCGCAACTTTGCCTTCCCGCAGGGCCCGCTTCAGTTGCGTGACGTGGACTCGACGACCCGGCGAATGGCCCCCTGGAGCATCTCCAGGCTGATGGGCTTGGCCACCTGGGGCACCGGGGAGCTGCGGAGGAATTCCTCGCTCCGGGGGGTGAACGCGCCGCCGGTCATGAAGATCATCCGCTTCGCCTGGTCGGGGGCGACCCGGTGGAGCTCCTTGTAGAAGTCCTCGCCGTTCTGCTCCGGCATCATGAGGTCCGAGAGAATGACGTCGAACCGCTCTCCGGTCTCCAGCAGGGCCAGGGCCTCGCGCACGGTGGTGAGGGCGGTGACCCGGTGCTCGCGGCGGAGCAGGCGCTGGATGGCGGTGCAGATGTACGGCTCGTCGTCGACCACCAGGAGCTTCACCCGGGTCGGCAGCGGCAGCTCGGGCGCGGGGAAGACCACCGTCGACCGCTCGGGCTGGTGCGCCGGGAGTGCCACCCGGAAGGTGCTGCCCTTGCCTACCTCGGACTCGAGGAGGATCTCGCCACCGAGCGAACGGACGATCCCCAGACAGATGGACAGCCCGAGCCCCGTGCCCTCGCCCACCGGCTTGGTGGTGAAGAACGGGTCGAACACCCGGGCCCGCAGCTCCTCGGGGATGCCCCGGCCGGTGTCGGACACCTCCACCACCGCTCGGCCCAGCCCGTCGGTCCGGGTGCGGATCCGGATCTCGTTCTCCGCGGCGGCGCCGTCGGGGATGGCCTGGGCGGCATTGAGGAGGAGGTTCAGGAACACTTGACCGAGCCGGGACTCGTTGGCCTTCACCGTCGGGACCGGCTGGATGTCGCGAAGGACGCGGGCCCGCTGCCGCATCTCCTTGCCGGCCATCTTCTCGGCGAAGGCCAGCACCTTCCGTACGTCCATCAGGGCCGAGACGTCCTCCGAGTCGACCCGGCTGAACGCCTTGAGATCGCGGACGATGAGGCCGATCCGCTCCACCCCCTGCCGGGTCTCGGCAACCAGCTGGAGGATCTCGTCGGTGGCCGGCCCGAGCGCGCTCCGGAACTGCTCCAGCTCGTCGGCCAGGTAGAGGACGTTGGCGTTGACGAAGGCCAGCGGGTTGTTGATCTCGTGCGCCACCCCCGCGGCCAGGGTACCCACCGAGGCCAGCCGGCTGGCGACCAGCAGCTGGGCCTGCATTGCCCGCCGCTCGCCGATGTCCCGGTGCACGGCGATGGTGGCGATGTGCCTCCCCTCGGCGTCGCGGAGCGGGACGACGGTCACCTCGCAGAAGGTCTCCGAGCCGTCCTTCCGGAGCGCCACCACCTCCCGGCTCCAGCGGCCGTAGCGCCGGAGCGCGGCCAGGACCGTCGCCTGGAGGTTGGCCTCGGACAGCTTCAGCACGTCGGACCAGGCCCGCCCCAGCACCTCGCCCTTGGAGTAGCCGAAGAGCCGCTCGGCCGAGCTGTTCCAGTCGACCACGTTCCCCTGCAGGTCGAGGAAGATGACGCCGTCGTTCAGGCTTTCGAAGAGCAACGCCTCGCGCCGCAGCTCCTGCTCGGTCTGCTTCCGGGCGCTGACATCCATCAGCGTCCCGACGATGCGCAGCGGCGTGTCGTCCGCGTCGCGCATCACGTTGCCCTTGGCCGCCACCCAGAGCGAGCCCTCGGCACCGGGGCGGATGAAGCGGAACTCGGCGTCGAACTGCCCCCGCCCCTGGACCGCGGACTCGACCGCACCGTGCACCCGCGCGCGGTCGTCGGCGTGGACGAAGTCCATCACCGGCATCGCGTTGCGGGAGAGCGTTCCGGCCGGCGCGCCCACCACCCGCTCCACCGTCTCGTTCCAGGAGATGACCTGGTTGCGGAGGTCGAGGCTGAAGGTGGCCACCTGCGCCGCGGCGAGCGCCTCGCGCAGGTTCTCGTCTCCGTCGGAGCTCTCCTTGAAGGTGAAGCGCAGGGTGCACTGGCCGCCGAGCTGGACGCGATCTCCCTCGTCCAGCCGTCCCGGGCCTGCCAGCCGGGTGCCGTTGAGATATGTCCCGTTGGTGGAGCCGAGATCGGTGAGCTCGAACTTTCCCTCGGGGGAGCGGACGATGCGGGCGTGCTTCCGGGAGACGCCCTCCTCCATGAGCCGGACCTGGGCATCCGGGCTGCGGCCGACGATGGACTCTTCCCCGTTGATTTTGAAGCTCCGCCCCACCGTGCCCGGCATCGCGGCGGTGGTCACCACCAGCCAGGCTGTCACCGGCTGCGGCTGGGTGGTGGGGATGGGATGGAGGGTGGTGGTGTCGTCGCTCAAGAGGGTGCGGCGAGCCTCGTCAGCCCTGAAGCGTGACGCTCGGCGGCGCGAGGGGTCAAGACCTGCCCCTCCGCCGGCCCGGTGTGAGGCGACGGTGGAGGAAGTCGAGCACAGCGCGGTTCACTTCCTCCGGTCGTTCCAGGAGGGCGGTGTGACTCCCACCTCGGACCAGGAATAGCTCGGCAGAGGGGATCTCCAGGGCCATGCGCCGCGAGAGCCAGGTGGGGGTGAAGCGGTCGCGGTCTCCGGCGACGATCAAGGTGGGCACGTCCACGGCCGACAGGTGGTCCTCGGCCCCGTGCTCGGCGGCGGCCTGCATGGAGCGGAGGAAGAAGCGGGGGTCCATCCGCTCGACGTGCTCGAAGTAGGGCTGGAGGTCGCTGCGTCGGAGCAGGCTGGCGTTGACCTCGACCGACATCGCCACCTCCATCGCCAGTCCGCTCCGGACTCCGACCCGGGTGAGCGCGGCGGCCATGCGCGGGAATCGCTCGGCGCCCTTCCGGAGCGACGGCAGCGCGCGGCGGAGCAGGGTGGTGTCGTGGAATGTGTCCAGGGGGTGGCCGGAGCTGCCGGAGACCAGCACCAGCCCCCGGACGCGGGCGGGGTGCTGCCGGTGGAACTCGAGCGCCAGCTGCACGCCCATGCTGTGCCCGACGACGACCGCGCTGCGCACGCGCACGGCGTCGAGCACCGCCGCGAGGTCATCGGCGAACTGGGGGATGGAGGGCGCGACGCCCGGAGGCGGCAGCGGTGACTCGCCGTGGCCGCGGTAATGCCAGTGGACCACGCGGTGGTGCTCGGCGAGCGCGGGGCGGAGGTACTTCCAGGCGAAGCCGTCGCAGGCCAGGCCGTCGCAGAGGACCATGGTCGAACGGCCGCTCCCCTCGACCTCGACGTGGACCTCCGCGCCATCCGGTCGCGCGACGCGGAAGGTCCTGGGAGCGCCCCGGACGGGCGGCGAGGGCATGGCGTCGCGACTCACCGGGCCATAGTGTAACGAGGAGCACCGAGCACTCCCACGTGACCCACGTCCATCCCCATCCGGCGTCGTTCGAGGAACACCCTCATCCGGCGGACCATGCCCAGCCGTGCGACAGTCCCGGCACCCGGGCCGCGGACCTGGGGCGGACGCGGGACGCCCGGCGAATGACCGCGGCGCTGCTGCTCACCTGCCTGATCGCGGTGGTCGAGGCGGTCGGGGGCTGGCTCACCCACTCGCTGGCCCTGCTCTCGGACGCCGGCCACATGTGGACCGACGTCTCGGCGCTCGGGCTGGCGCTGCTCGCGGCCTGGTTCGCCGGCCGTCCGGCCAATCGCAGGCGGACCTACGGCTACGTGCGGCTGGAGATCCTGAGCGCCCTGATCAACGGTGTCCTGCTGCTGGCCATCACCGTCTTCATCGTCGTCGAGGCCCTGGAGCGGCTGAAGCACCCGGCGGTGGTGCACCTCGGCCCGATGGCGCTGGTGGCGACCGTCGGCCTGGGAGCCAACCTCCTGGCGATGGGCTTTCTGCGCTCGGGTCATTCGCTGAACACGCGGTCGGCGTTCCTGCACGTGCTCGGGGATGCGCTCTCCAGCGTGGGGGTGCTGGTCGGCGCCGGGGTGATGGCCTTCACCGGCTGGGCCTGGGTGGACCCGGTCATCTCCATCGGCATCTCGGGGGTGGTGGTGGTCGGCGGGTGGCGGGTGCTCCGCGAGGCGGTGGACGTGCTGCTGGAGACGGTGCCGCCGCACGTGGACGCGGACGGGGTGGAGAAGGCGCTGCAGTGCATCCCCCGGGTCACCGCGGTGCACGACCTGCACATCTGGACGGTGGGGAGCGGGATGGTGGCGCTCTCGGCGCACCTGGTGGTGGACGAACCGAGCGCCTGTGAGAACGACACCATCCTGGTCGCGGCGAAACGGGCGCTGGTGGAGCGGTTCGGCATCGACCACAGCACCCTGCAGATCGAGAGTCAGGGTTACGCCGGCTCGGGAGCCGGGTAGTCCGGCGCCGCCCGTGCGCATCGTCGCCGGCACCCACCGGGGACGTCCGCTCGTCGGCCCGAAGGGGCCCGGGCTGCGTCCCACCGCCGACCGGGTGCGCGAGTCGCTGTTCAACCTGCTCGGGCAGTTCTTCCACGGTGGCGAGGTGCTGGACCTCTACGCCGGGACGGGCGCGCTTGCCTTCGAGGCGCTCTCCCGGGGGATGACCCGGGCGGTGCTGGTGGACCCCGGCGCCGAATCGGCCCGGCTGGTGGCGGAGAACGCCCGGGCGCTGGGCCTCGAAGGCTCGATCGAGCTGCTCCGCATGCCGGTGGTCAGGGCCCTCCCGCGGCTGGCGGCGGAGGGCCGGCGGTTCTCGCTCGTCTTCGCCGACCCGCCGTACGCCGAGGCGGCGGTGGCGGAGGTGGTGCGTGGGGTGGGGGAGGGCTCGCTACTCGCCGCCGGCGGAACGCTGGTGGTGGAGCACGGACGGCGGGAGGTCGTTCCGGACACACTCGCCGGCCTCGAGCGGGTGGACTCCCGGCGGTTCGGCGACACCGTGGTCAGCCTGTACCGGTCGGCAACGGTTCCTTGACGGTCGCGCGACGGAGCGAAGATGCTCCCCGCCGACGTGGCCACCGCCATCTATCCCGGCTCCTTCGACCCGCTGACCAACGGGCATCTGAGCATCATCCAGCGCGGGCTCACGATGTTCGACCGGCTGGTCGTCGCGGTGCTGAACAACCCTCGGAAGCAGGCGATGTTCTCCGTGGAGGACCGGAAGCAGCTCATTCGCGAGGCGTTCCCGGACCCGCGGGTGGAGGTGGACGCGTTCGAGGGGCTACTGGTGCACTACACCCGGCGGAAGGGCGTGCACCTCATCCTCCGCGGCCTCCGGGCGGTGTCCGACTTCGAGTACGAGTTCCAGCTGGCCAACATGAACCGGAAGCTGGACCCGGACTTCGAGACGGTGTTCATGATGACCGGGCAGGACAGCTTCTACATCTCGTCGCAGCTGGTGCGGGAGGTGGCCTCGCTGGGCGGAGACGTGGCCGAGCTGGTGCCCCCCAACGTGTTCCGGGCGCTGCGGGAGAAGTTCCCGCCGAAGAACGGCGGGTAGCTCAGCTGCCGAGGCCCGCGCGCCGCAGCTCGGCCCGGATGCGCTCGACGAGCTCCGTGGGGACGGCCTCCGGCTCGAGACCCACGTTCACATGTCCGTGCAGGATCGGGAAGAGACCGGTCCAAAAATTCCCGTAGCGGATCCACACGTGGTCCAGACCGCCGCAGTCGATCTCTCCGCGCCGTCGGAGGAGCGTGAGGACGGTCGGGTTGACCAGGAGCTCCTCGTAGCGGTCGGTCTCCTGCGCGCTTGCGCCGGCGAGTCCGGGGTGGGTCGCCGTCAGGCGGGGCGACCGCTCCCTCGTGGGGATGCGCCGGAAGCCACTCCACCCGAGCGCCGCCGGCTCGGGCGAAGAGCGGATGCAGTGGCGCCACCGCGAAGACCGGCTGCGGATCTCCGTTGGCGCCGGAGTGGTAGTTCGGAAAATCGATGGTGAGCGTGTCCCGGTCGTCCCGCGACCAGCGCGAGCGATCCGGCTCCCGGCACGACTCGGCATGGAAGAAGTGCGCCGCCCCGACGCCCCGGAGCTTCCGCAGCCAGAGCCCCATGTTCTGATGGTCCCGGGCGGTCAGCACGCCGCCTCCGGACCGCTGGAAGGCGTCGATCGCGCGGCACTCCACCTCATTGCACGCTTCGCCACCGTCCACGGCGAAGAGCCACAGCTCGTCGAAGTCCCGGAGGTCCAGCCCGGCGAGGACAGGGTCCCGCCCGTTCGCATCCGCCTGATGGTTCCGTGCCGTGACCTCGGCCAGAGGCGTGCCGTCGGACCGGCGCAGCGCACGGAGGGTCCCGACCAGCGCCGAGAACCGGCCCACGTGCCAGTCGTCCTCGGCGAACGGGATGCTGCACTGGACGAGGATGCGAATCGGGCTCATGGCCGTTCGCTCTGTAGCGGGAGCCACGGCGCCGCGCTCGGGTCCGATGAGGCGGCTGTACTCGGCCGGACAGGAGCGCTCTGGCCGTCGCAGTGGGGAACACCGGGAGGCGCGATCGGCGGGGCCTAACAGTTTGCAGGCGGATCCGGGGACCAGTCGTTCGCGGCTTGAGCCGCGTCGGCCCGGGCTGGTACGGGTGGTTCCATGAAGCTTGCCCGCCGCCTTGCCGAGATCCAGCCCTCCCCCACCCTGGCCCTGAACGCACGGGCGAAGGCCCTGGCCGCCGCCGGGAAGGACGTGGCCGGGCTGTCGGCCGGTGAGCCGGACTTCGACACCCCCGAGCACGTGAAAGCGGCCGCCGTCCAGGCGCTCCGCGAGGGCTTCACCAAGTACACCGCGACCGCCGGCATTCCGGAGCTCCGGGCGGCCATCGTCAAGAAGCTCCGGGAGGAGAACGAGCTCGACTTCGGGCCCGACCAGGTCATCGTCACCAACGGCGGCAAGCAAGCGCTCTACAACTGCTTCCAGGCGCTGCTCTCGGACGGCGACGAGGTGGTGATGTTCGCGCCGTACTGGGTGAGCTACCCGGAGCAGGTGCTGCTCGCCGGCGGCCGCCCGGTGGTGGTGCCCACCCGGATGGAGGACGGCTTCCAGCCCGACCCGGACGCGCTGGCCCGGGCCATCACCCCGCGCACCCGGGCGGTCATCTTCAACAGCCCGAGCAACCCCACCGGGGCGGTGCTCCCGAGGGAGAACCTCCTGGCGCTCGCCGCGGTCATGGCCGTGCACCCGGACGTCCTGGTCATCGCCGACGACATCTACGAGCGGCTGCTCTACACCGGGCACCCCTTCGTTGACATCCCCATGGTGGCGCCCGCGCTCCGCAGCCGTACGCTGGTGGTGAACGGGATGAGCAAGGCGTACGCCATGACCGGCTGGCGGGTGGGCTACGCCGCGGGCCCGAAGGCGCTCATCACCGGGATGCAGCTGGTCCAGGACCAGGCGACCTCCAACGTGAACAGCATCACCCAGCGGGCGGCCCTCGCCGCGCTCACCGGACCTCAAGAACCCATCCAGGCGATGGTGAAGGAGTTCCACCAGCGCCGCGACCTCCTGCACGCCGGCCTCTCCCAGATTCCCGGGGTTCGCTGCGCCAGGCCGGAGGGGGCCTTCTATGCATTCCCGGACGTGAGCGTCTGGATCGGCAAGAGCTGGAAGGGCAAGCGGCTCGGGTCGGCGCACGACATCTCCGAGAGCCTGCTCGACGATCTCCTCGTCGCCGCGGTTCCCGGCGAACCGTTCGGGGCGCCCGGCCACCTCCGGCTCTCGTTCGCCGCGTCCCGGACCACCCTGGGGAAGGGGCTCCAGCGCCTGCGGGACTTTGCCGCCGCGCTGACCTGAGCGCCGGCATCGAAGGTCAGCCCTTCTTCCTCGGACCCGGGCGGGTGGATCCGTCCGGCGGACGTGGTACAGGCACGCCTCCGATGCCCAAGCGAACCGATATCCACAAGGTCCTGGTCATCGGATCCGGGCCGATCGTCATTGGTCAGGCCTCCGAGTTCGACTACTCCGGCACCCAGGCCATCAAGGCCCTCCGCGAGGAAGGCGTCCAGGTCGTCCTCCTCAACAGTAACCCGGCTACGGTGATGACCGATCCGGAGTTCGCCCACCGGACCTACATCGAGCCGATCACCGTCGAGGCCGCCGAGCAGATCATCGAGCGCGAGCGGCCCGACGCGCTGCTCCCCACCATGGGCGGGCAGACCGCCCTCAACCTGGCCAAGGCGCTGGCCGAGGCGGGGATCCTCGAGCGCTACGGGGTGAAACTGATCGGCGCCTCGCTCCAGGCGATCAACAAGGCCGAGGACCGCCAGCTGTTCAAGGCGGCGATGCAGAAGATCGGCATCCCGCTCCCCAGGAGCGGCTACGCCACCTCGCTCGACGAGGCGAAGGCCATCGTCAAGGACATCGGCTTCCCGGCCATCGTTCGCCCGAGCTTCACCCTCGGCGGCACCGGGGGCGGGGTGGCCTACAACTCGGACGAGTTCGAGACCGTCTGCCTCCAGGGCCTGAAGGCCAGCCCCACCTCCACCCTTCTGGTCGAGGAGAGCGTGCTGGGGTGGAAGGAGTTCGAGCTGGAGGTGGTCCGCGACAGCGCGGACAACGTGATCATCATCTGCTCCATCGAGAACCTGGACCCGATGGGGGTGCACACCGGCGACAGCATCACCGTCGCTCCGGCGCAGACTCTGACCGACAAGGAGTACCAGCGGCTGCGGCAGGCCTCGCTGGCCATCATCCGGGAGATTGGCGTCGACACCGGCGGGTCCAACATCCAGTTCGGCATCAACCCGGTCGATGGGCGGATGGTGGTGATCGAGATGAACCCCCGGGTCAGCCGCTCCAGCGCGCTGGCCTCGAAGGCCACCGGCTACCCGATCGCGAAGATCGCCGCCAAGCTGGCGATGGGCTACCGGCTGGACGAGCTGAAGAACGACATCACTCGCGACACCCCTGCCTCGTTCGAGCCGACGCTGGACTACGTGGTGGTGAAGATTCCCCGCTTCAACTTCGAGAAGTTCCCCCGCGCGGCGCGGACGCTCACCACCTCGATGCGCAGCGTCGGCGAGGTGATGGCCATCGGCCGGACGTTCCGCGAGGCGTACATGAAGGCGCTGCGGAGCACCGAGTCCGGCGCGCTGTCCTCCTTCGAGCCCCTGGAGCTGCCGGCGGACCCGGTGGCCCGGACCGAGGCGATGCGAGATCTCTTACGGGTCCCGCACCCCGAGCGGCCGCAGGCGCTCTTCCAGGCCTTCCACGAGGGGATGAGCGTCGAGGAGGCTTTCCAGCTCTCGGCCATCGACCCCTGGTTCCTCCGCAACATCCGCGAACTGGCGCTGGAAGCCAGGTCGCTCTCCGGGGTGAAGCTCTCTGACCTCGACGACGCGCGCCTCCGCCGCCTGAAGGCGGACGGCTTCTCCGACCGGGTGCTGGCCTTCCTGCTCGGGACCACCGAGGCCGAGATCCGCGCGCACCGGCACCGCCGGAACATCCGCCCGGTCTACAAGCGGGTGGACACCTGCGCGGCCGAGTTCGAGGCCTACACCCCCTACCTCTATTCGTCGTACGAGGAGGAGGACGAGGCGCCGCCCACCGAGCGGAAGAAGGTGATGATCCTCGGCAGCGGTCCCATCCGCATCGGCCAGGGCATCGAGTTCGACTACTGCTGCGTCCACGCCGTCTTCGCCTTGCGCGCCGCGGGCTACGAGACGGTGATGGTGAACTGCAACCCGGAGACGGTCTCCACCGACTACGACACCTCGGACCGGCTGTACTTCGAGCCCCTCACGCTCGAGGACGTGCTGGAGATCGCCCACCGCGAGAAGCCCATCGGGGCCATCGTCCAGTTCGGCGGCCAGACGCCGCTGCGGCTCTCGGTGCCGCTGGAGAAGGCCGGGCTGCCGATCCTCGGGACCACCCCGGACGCCATCGACCGCGCCGAGGATCGGGAGCGCTTCTCCAGGCTCATCGAGAAGCTCGGGCTTCGCCAGCCGGAAAACGGTGTCGCCCGGAGCCCGGAGGAGGCGCACGGGACGGCCCAGAAGATCGGCTACCCGGTGATGGTGCGGCCGTCATACGTGCTCGGCGGGCGGGCGATGGAGGTGGTCTACGACTCGGAGAGCCTCGAGCGGTACATGCGAGAGGCGGTGAAGGCCTCGCCCGAGCACCCGGTGCTCATCGATCGCTTCCTGAAGGACGCCATCGAGGTGGACCTGGACCTGGTGGCCGACCGGACCGGCGAGGTGCTGGTGGGCGGCGTCCTGGAGCACATCGAGGAGGCGGGCATCCACTCCGGTGACGCGTCCGCCACCTTGCCCCCGCACTCGCTCTCCCCGGAGCTGGTGGAGCGGATGAAGGATCAGGCCACGGCGCTCGCCCGCGAGCTGAACGTGGTCGGCCTGATGAACGTGCAGTTCGCCATCCAGGGGAAGACCATCTACGTCCTGGAGGTGAACCCCCGCGCCTCGCGCACCGTGCCCTTCATCTCCAAGGCCACCGGCGTGGAGCTGGCGAAAATCGCCGCCCTGTGCATGGTGGGGAAGACGCTCCGCGAGCTGAACGTGCCGCGGGAGGTCGAGATGAAGCACGTGGCGGTGAAGGAGTCAGTCTTCCCCTTCGCCCGCTTCCCGGGAGTGGACGTCATCCTCGGCCCGGAGATGAAGTCCACCGGCGAGGTGATGGGCATCGCCGACGACTACTACTCGGCCTTCGCCAAGAGCGAGCTGGCGGCCGGCTCGGCCCTCCCGACCTCGGGTACGGTGTTCGTCTCGGTGAAGGACGAGGACAAGCCGGCGATGGTGGATCTCGCCAAGCGGCTCCGAGCCCTCGGGTTCCGCATCGTGGCCACCGGCGGGACGCACCGGTATCTCTTGAACAAGGGCATCCCCACCGAGCACGTCCTGAAGGTCACCGAGGGCCGTCCGCACGTGGTGGACAAGATCGTGGACGGCGAGGTCGATCTGGTGATCAACACCACCTTCGGGAAGAAGGAGATCGCCGACAGCTTCAGCATCCGCCGCGAGGCGTTGATGCACTCCGTCCCCTACTACACGACGGTGCAGGCGGCCCGGATGGCGGTGGGGGCGATCGAGGCGCTGGTGCGCGGGAGAATTCCGGTCACGGCGCTCCAGGATGCCCTGGACTTGAAGCGCTGAGCCCGGCTCGTCTAGGGTGCGCCGCCCTGGATGAGCGGCGCACGCATTCCCATCACTTCTTCGGGGCTCCGGCGGCTCAAGGACGAGCTGAAGCAGCTGCAAACCGTGGAGCGGCTGAAGATCTCGAAGGAGATCGAGGTCGCCCGGGCGCACGGTGACCTCCGGGAGAACGCCGAGTACCACGCGGCCAAGGAGAAGCAGTCGCACATCGAGGGGCGGATTCTCGACCTGAACGACTGGATCGCCCGCGCCGAGGTCATCGACGTCTCCAAGCTCTCGGGCGACAAGGTGGTCTTCGGGGCGACGGTGAAGCTGCTCGACGTCGATAGCGACAAGGAAGTGACCTACACCCTGGTCGGCGAGCTGGAGGCGGACATCAAGCGCCGGCTCATCTCGGTCACCTCGCCGCTGGCCCGCGGGCTGATCGGGAAGGCGGTGGGCGACCTGGCAACCGTGCAGAGTCCGGGCGGGCCCCGGGAGTACGAGGTGGTCGAGGTGCTGTTCGAGGACCCCGACGCCGAGGAGTAGGGGGGACCCCGGGAGTAGGCTCCTCGCCCTCGTCCGTGGCGATGCCCTCCGCATCCTACCTCCAGCCGCTGGTCGCGCCGCTGCGCTTTCTCGCGCAGCGCGACTACGCGCGCCTGTCCACGGTGAAGGGGCTCGACGCGCTGGTGCGTGCGGCGCTCGAGGGCGCGCGGGCGGCCCGCTCCGGCAGCGACGTGCAGCTCCTGGAGCGCGTTGCCCGGGCCCTGGAGCGCGAGGGTCCCGAGTCACAGCAGCAGGCGCTGCGGGCGCTTGCCCCGCGTGTCCAGGACGCGGGACTCGTCTCACCACCGCCCGGAGTGGCCTCGGCGCGCGCCGCTCGGCCAGCCGGCGGGGCAAAGAGCGGCCCCGGAGCGCGGGCCGTTCCCCCTGCGTCGACGGACGCTCGGGGCGGCCGCCGGCCCGCCAGCGATTCCGGCCGGCCCGAGGTCCCGCCGAGCTCTGACTCGCCCGTGTCGACGGCACCGCGCGACCCCCCCGCCCCCAGTGAGCGTCCGGTTCGGTATGTGGAAGCGGCCTCCACATCCAAAACCGGTCGGCCGACTGCCCCGGGGGGTCGGGCCGACCGACAGTCGGAGCAGGAGCGCCCCGACGCCACGTCCCGGCCCGTGGCCAGCCCCGGGCGGGCGGGGAACCGCACGGGGGCGCCTCAGCTGCTGCTCGACGAGTCCCGCCCGCCCGGTGGTCGGACGCGACGCCCGGCTCGCCCACGTCCGCCGAAGCCCGAGCCCGAGGAGATGGCCCGGCCGATCGCCGCCGCTCCCAGCCGGGGACCCCTGTCCGAGCCAGTCGGCGGCGCGGGGATCCGGGTCCCGCCGCGTCTGGTCGAGGCGCTGAACAAGAAGGGCCTCCAGCGGGTGGGAGATCTCCTGTTCCTGCTGCCCCGGACGTACGAGGATCGCCGTCGGCTCTCGAGCCTCCGGGAGCTCCGCCCCGGGGAGCGCGGGGTGGCGGTGGGCACGATCCGGATGGCGCGGGAGCTGATGATTCGCCCCGGCAAGCGCGGCTTCCAGGCGGTGCTGGCCGACGAGACCGGCAGCATCGCGCTCACCTGGTTCCAGAGTGGCCCGTGGATGAAGTCGCGGGTGCCGGTGGGCAAGCGCCTCATTGTTTCCGGCGAGCTCCGGGCGACGCCGGGCGGCCGGGAGATGGTTCATCCGGAGATCGAGCCGGCGGACGAGGGGCAAGGCCCCTCGCTCCACACCGGCCGCATCGTTCCGGTCTACCCCGGCTTCGAGCGCCACGAGCAGCGACAGGTCCGGGCGCTGGTGGCGCGGGTGGCCGCGGCGCATCTCGGCGCGGTCGAGGACCCGCTCCCGGCCGACCTTCGCCAGCGCCTCGCGCTCCCCCCGCTCGCCGAGGCGCTGGCCCGCATCCACCAGCCAGCTGCGGACGCCGACCTGGCAGCGCTCGAGCAGCATCGCAGCCCGGCGCACCGGCGGCTGGCGTTCGACGAGCTGTTCCTGCTCCACCTCGGCCTGGCGCTCCGCCGCCAGGGGGTGAAGCACGAGCCGGGCATCGCCTTCCACGTCGACGGTGAGCGGCTGGCCCGGGCGCGGGCGCTCCTCCCCTTCACCTTGACCCGAGCGCAGGCCCGCGCGGTGGCGGAGATCGGCCGCGACATGGCCCGTCCCGAGCCGATGCACCGGCTCCTCCAGGGGGACGTGGGCTCGGGCAAGACGGCGGTGGCGGCGGTCGCGGCGGCGCTCGCGGTGGAGGACGGGTGGCAGGTGGCGCTGATGGCCCCGACGGAGATCCTCGCCGCCCAGCACCACGTGACGTTGGCCCGGGTGTTCGGGCCCACCCGGGTGGAGGTCGCGCGCATCACCGGAAGCGGGACCGGGAGCGAGAAGCGGCGGGCGCGCGAGGCGCTGGAGACGGGACGGGCGCGCATCGCGGTGGGCACGCAGGCGCTCATCCAGGAGGGCATCGCCTTCGAGCGGCTGGGCCTGGTGCTGATCGACGAGCAGCACCGGTTCGGGGTGCTGCAGCGTCAGGCGCTGGGCCACAAGGGTCGCCGGCCGGACGTCCTGGTGATGACCGCGACGCCGATTCCCCGCACCCTGGCGATGACCCTGTACGGGGACCTCGACCTCTCGGTCCTGGACGAGCTGCCCCCGGGCCGGACCCCCATCACCACCCGGGTGGCGACGCCGTCCCGTCAGCCCGAGGTGTGGGAGGCGGTGGAGCTCGAGCTGCGGAAGGGTCGGCAGGCGTACGTGCTGTACCCGCTGGTGGAGGCGTCGGAGAAGATCGACCTCGCCGATGCGACCCGGGGCGCCGAGGAGCTCCAGACGAGGTGGCCCCACCGCCGGGTCCAGCTGCTTCACGGGCGCCTCAAGCAGGAGGACAAGGATGCGGTGATGGAGGCGTTCCGGACCGGGAAAGTGGACGTGCTGGTCTGCACCACGGTGGTCGAGGTGGGGGTGGACGTGGCGAACGCCTCGGTCATGGTCGTCCAGAACGCCGAGCGGTTCGGGCTCTCACAGCTCCACCAGCTGCGGGGGCGGGTCGGCCGAGGGGCGGCGGTCTCGTTCTGCTACCTGCTGCCGTCCCCGGCGGGCGGGCCGGACGCGCGGGCGCGGCTGGAAGTTCTCGAGCAGAGCACCGACGGGTTCGTCATCGCGGAGAAAGATCTCGAATTGCGCGGACCGGGGGAATTCCTGGGAACCCGTCAGAGCGGGCTCCCGGAGCTGAGCGTGGCCAACCTGGCCCGGGATCAGGCGCTCTCGGCGACGGCGGCCGAGGAGGCAAAGGCCATCGCCGCGGCGGACCCCCGGCTGACCCGGCCCGAGCACCGGGGGCTGCTGCGGGCCCTGGAGGAGCGGTGGGAGGGGAGGCTCTCCCTGGCGAGGGTGGGGTAGCCAGGCCCGCGTCCCCGTTTTAGGTTCGGATCGGCATGGAGGACGCCCGTCTCATCCTGGGGTTGCGCCGGAGCGGCATCCGGGACGAGCGTGTGCTCGCGGCGATGACCTTGCTCTCGCGCGCGGACTTCGTGCCGGACCGGCTCCGCGACATCGCCGCGCAGGACGACGCCCTGCCCATCGGAGAGGCGCAGACCATCAGCCAGCCATACGTGGTTGCGCTGATGAGCGAGGCGCTGGAGGTCCGGCCGGGGGACCGGATCCTCGAGATCGGCACCGGATCCGGCTACCAGGCGGCGGTCCTGCATCTGCTGGGGGCGGACGTGTACAGCATCGAGGTCCGGGAGGGGCTGGCCCGGACTGCGGCCGAGCACCTCCAGCCCTTCGCGGGTCCGAGGCTGCACCTCCGCGTGGGCGACGGATTCGACGGCTGGCCCGAGGCGGCGCCGTTCGACGCCATCGTGCTGACCGCGGCCCCCGAGCGAATGCCAGTCACCCTCGTGGAGCAGCTCGCGCCGGGTGGCCGGCTGGTGGGTCCCGTCGGCGGCCAGCTCGAGGGGCAGGAGCTGCTGCGGCTGCGCAAGGGCCATGACGGGCAGCTGCAGAGCGAGCGGCTGCTGTCGGTCCGCTTCGTCCCGATGACCCCGGCGCCCCTTCCGACCTGAGGCGACCGCGCGTGCGCCCCTGTCCCGTCTGCGAGGCACCGGTCACCGGCTGGATGTGCGAGGTGTGCGGGAAGCAGGTGGGGCCATCCCCGGCGTCGGCCAATCTCACGGCGCCGCTGGAGGGGCTCGAGTCGACGCAGCTGCCGCCGGACGGGCTGGGGCTGGACATCGAGCCGGCGCCCGGTCTCGAGTCGACGGCGGCGAGTCCGGTGCCGGAGGTGCCCGGCGAGCCGCTGCTCGGCTGGGAGATGACGCACGCGGGCCTGGGCCCGGACGTGCGGGCAGGGGGGCTGCCGGACCTCGACCCGGGGCGGGCCGCTCCCGAGGGGCCGCCGGCGGTGGCACCCTCGGTGGTGACCTGCCGGTACTGCCGCAACGTCCAGACCTCGGGGCTCTTCTGTGACCGGTGCGGGATGCGGCTGCCCTGGGCGACGCGGCCCCCGGTGGCCAGGGCCGCGGGGGCGGACTCGACCGAGCGTCGGGTCTGCAAGCGCTGCGGAGAGCGCAGTCCAGCGTCGATGGAGCGGTGTGGTGCCTGCGGCGCGCTGCTCGAGGCCGAGCCCTAGAGGTCAGGGCGGCCGCAATCGAGGTCCAGGTCAGGGTGTCGTCAGGCGGGCGATAGTCTGCGAGGTCTGGGCGGCCGCACGCAGCTAGGATGGGTCACCGTCTGCGCTCGACGGGCTCCTAGCAATCCCGGGCCCGGCTGCCGTAGGGTGCGCCCCCGCTTGCAGACCCAACCTTCGACCGAGCTGTCACCCGAGATGGCACGGGCGCGGCTACCCGAGCTCCAGGCCCAGCTGGCGGTGCGTCAGAGCACGACGCACTTCGCCCGCGCGGGGGCGGCCCTGGTGGCCTGCGCCATCTTCACCGGGGCGGCGGCGAAGCTGTTCTGGGACTCGATTCGCTTCCCGGTGCTGGGGGTGGCGTCGACGGCGGTTGCCATCGGGCTGGTGGTGTTCGCCTGGGCGCAGTACCGGCGCGGGCTGGCACACCATCGCCGGGAGATGGAGCTGTTCGCCTCGCTGCAGGCGGTGCACCGGGCGCTCCACCTGGACGATCCGGCGGCGCTGCTGCCCCGATGAGCTCCAGGGCTGGGCGGTTCATCGTCCTGGAGGGCATCGACGGCTCCGGGACCACGACCCAGGCGGCGCGGCTGGCCGCGGCGCTCCGCGAGGCCGGACACGCGGTGGTGAGCACGCGCGAGCCGTCGGACGGGCCGATTGGGATGCTTCTCCGGCAGGCGTTGACCCGCAGGCTGATGGGGTTGTCGGACCGGGTGCTGGCGCTGCTGTTCGCGGCGGACCGGCTGGACCACCTCGCCTCGGTGGTGGAGCCTGCGCTCGCCGAGGGCAAGGTGGTGGTCTCGGACCGCTACGTGCTCTCGTCGCTGGCCTACCAGGGGATGCGCCTGCCGCTCCGGTGGGTGGAGGCGCTGAACGCGGCGGCGCGGCCGGCGGACCTGACCCTCTACCTGGCGGTGGATGCCCGCACGGCGGCTCGGCGGCGGCACGGCCGCGGCGGATCGGCGGAGCTGTTCGACGCCGACGAGGTGCAGCGGTCGGTGGCCCGCGCGTACGAGCGGGTGGTGAAGAAGCACGCGCGGGCGCAGCATGTGAAGCGGGTGGACGGCCGGGGAGCGCCGGACGCGGTGGCCCGGGGGATCCTGACCCGGGTCGAGGCCGTGCTGTCCCGGGGGGCAGGGAAGTAGAGTGGCCAGCGGGATGGCACGGACGGGCGCGGCGGCGGTCATCATCGGCAACGAGGTCCTCTCGGCAAAGGTGGAGGACGCCAACGGACCGCACCTCGTGCGCCGGCTCCGCGAGCACGGCATCCCGCTCCGGGCGATCTTCGTGGTCCCGGACGAGATCGAGGCGATCGTCGGCGCGGTGGTGACCGCGCGCTCGGTCGCCCGATGGGTCATCACCAGTGGGGGCATCGGTCCGACGCACGACGACGTGACGGTGCGCGGGGTAGCGCTGGCGCTGGGCCGCGAGGTGGTGCGGCTGCCGCGCATCGTCGAGCTGCTCTCCCGTGCGCACTCCGGCGCGATGCCCGCCGAGGCCCTGCGTCTGGCCGAGGCCCCGGAGGGGACCGAGCTGCTCGCGCCCGAGGGCACGGTCTACCCGGTGCTCGCGGTGGAGGGGATGTTCCTGCTCCCCGGGGTGCCCTCGCTGTTCAAGGTGCAGCTGGAGACGGTGCTCTCGTCCCTTCCCAAGGCGGCGGTGCACGTCCGCTCGCTCTACCTGTCCCAGGGCGAGGCGGAGATCGCCGCGACCCTGGACCGAGTGGCCCTCGGAATGCCCGACGTGGGCATCGGCAGCTACCCCGCGGTGACCTCCGGCGCCGACCACCGTGTCCGGGTGACGGTCGAGGGCGCCGAGCCCGAGCGAGTCGAGCTGGTGGTGGCGCGGCTCCAGAGCGAGCTACCGGAAGGCGTCGTCCTGCGGGTCGAGTAGCTGGGCCGCGAAAATGGTTCTCAAGTTGCGTTCGAGGAACCGGATCGGACGCTGGACGAGACCTCGAGCACCCCCACCCGGGTGACCGTCCGAAAATGTTCCTGGGGTTCAACTTGGGAACCCGTCCTGCCATGAAAAGGTTCCAACGTGACAACCCGGGTTCCAACGTGACAACCCGCCACCGCACATGGTCGGGGCCAGGGTCGTCCGGGTCGCCAAGCCTGTGACCCCGTCTGGTCGCGCGTCCCTTCCGGGCCGAATGCGAAACACGCGACTCCGTCCCGCGACCCGGGAGCCGCGCCCGGCTCAGGGTTCACACCGCCCGTTCGGGCAACGTCGGCCCCACCCGGTCCCGCAAGGTGAACAGCTCCTCCGAGACCGAGAATGTGAGCAGCGCCCGCAGATCCGGCCGCTCCCGCACCGCGCGGATCACGCCCTCCGGCGACTCCGGCGTCTTCGACGTGGCGAAGGCCGGGTCCTCGCGCAGAACCATGGTCAGCGCCACCGCCGGGTCGCCACAGACGAGCAACCCCGCCCGGTTCCCGGAAGCGAACAAGCCCTGAAGCGTCTTCGCGAGGTCCGGAACCGGCCCCCGGGCCACCGCGCGCGCTGGCTCCTCGAGCGCCCGGAGCGCCTTTCTCGGCAGCAGCTTCCGCAGCGTCCGGATCCGGCTCTCGTCCCGCTGCCCGAGCCCCTCGAAATCCGGCACCTCCAGACGGATGCAGTCCCCGAGCAGGTCCGCGACCTCCGACTCGGGAAGCTTGGCGGCCAGCGCCGTCCGCTCGAGCAGGGCGAACACCGCCCGGCCGATGAGGAATTTCTGCTCCCGCGAGTTGAACCGCCGCACCACGTCCTGCCCGACACAGATGCTCGGCGGGTCGCTGGTCTCGGCCACCATCAGGCCACGCCTGGCCTGGTAGACGTCGAAGTGGTCCACGCCAAATCCTTCGGCCACCAGCCGGATGGCCCGCACCACCGGATGGTCCGACCGCAGCCGGTCCGCGCGCGGGTCCACCCCCAGGGTCTCGAAGTCCGGCGGGTACAGCTTCGACACCTGGTCGCCGACGGCCCGGAGCACGTCGGTCAACGAATTTCGTGCATCGGGGTGCAGCAGGAGATCCAGCGACGTCCGGTCGACCCGCGCGTGGGACTCCGAGGGAAGCCGGCCTCGCCAGTCCAGGTGCAGGTGCATCGCCCTCGGCGGACCCGCGTTCAGAAAGGCGCTGGCTGCGGCACAGCAGAAGCTCCGGTCGAGCAGCCGCTGCGAGTCCCAGATCTCGTAGAGCGTCTCCAGGCTCAGGAGGCGCACCGGGTCGAGCGCCAGCACGTCCCGGTGCGCGTCGACGGCGATGTCGGCCGACCCCGGGTCCTTGCTGAGCATGTCCGCCAGCGCAGTGCGGGCCTCCACGCTGCCGGGTTCCAGCTCCACCGCGGTGCGACAGGCGGCCACCGCCCGCGTGAGGTCGCCCAGGGTGCGCAGGTAGAGCTCGGCGAGCCGGACCCGGATCTGTGCCGCGGCGGCCGGAGGGCAGGGCGGCTGGGCGCGCTCGTCGAGCAGCTGCAGCAGCATCGCCATCCGTCCTCGCCGCTCGAACAGCGGGACGATGCGCTCCAGCGCCTGGGGCTCCTCGATCAGCAGCGGAAGCGCCTCCTTCGCCTCGGCGACCGAGCGCTCGGCATCGTCGAAGCCCTCGCTGAACGCCTCGGCCAGCCGGAGCGAGGTGCGGGCCCGGTCCACCGGACGGGTCTCCATCGCCCGCAGCTGCTGGAGGCAGTCCACCACCCCGGTCCAGTTCCGCGAGGCGCGGTGCAGGGTGGCCAGCCGGTCGAGAGGCTCGGCCGAGCCCACGGAGGCCAGCGCGGCGTTGAAGGCCGCCACCGCGCGGGCGGGCTGATCCAGGCGCTCCTGGTAGAGGATGCCCAGCCGGAGCTGGAGCGCGGCGAGCGTCTCGGCGTCCCCGCCGATCCGGAGCCGGTCCTCCAGCGCCTCCGCGGCGTCGGACCAGCGACCCTGCTCGGTGGCCAGCACCGCGCGCAGCTCGAGCGCGTCGGCGTGCTCGGGCTCGGCCTCGAGCGCCCTCCCCAGCGCGGTCAGGGCCCGCCCGCGGTCGCCCACCCCGTCCAGCCAGCCCTGGGCGGCCTTGAAGAACTCGTCGGCGGCGCCGGGCCGGTCTCCGGACGCCAGCCGGGTCTGCCCGCGGCGCTCGTTCAGCGAGGCCAGCTCCGCGGCGCCGCCCTTCCGCGCGAGGAGCGATTCCACCGCCTCGGAGGCCTCGACCTCCAGGGGGTCCAGGTCCAGCACGCGCTCGAAGGCGTCGATGGCGCGCTCGGGCTTGCCGAGCACGTCCATCCACAACCGTCCCGCCTCGAGCCAGGCCTGGACCGCGCCCTCCCGGCTCCGGGTGGCGGCTGCCTCCGCCTCCCAGGCGAGCGCGGCGGCCTCCGTCTCCTCCATCCGCAGCCGGACGCGGCGCACGCCCTGCAGCGCCACCAGCTCGGCGGGCTCGAGCGCCAGCGCGGCCTGGTAGGCGCCGAGCGCCAGGGGGAGCGTCTGGGGTGAGCCCTCCCCGAGCTGCCCCAGTCGCAGGTGCAGCTCGAGGCGAGCGGCAGGCGCCTGGGTGACCGCGAGGCGCCGCTCGTAGAACTCGCGCAGGCCCTCCACGTCGCCGGCCTGGCGCAGTGTCCGCTCGAGCTGGAAGGCGATGCGGGGGTCCTCGGGGTCGACCGCGAAGGCGCGCCGGAGATGTTCCAGCCGCTCGTCGAGCCGCGGCCGCCCCTGCTCCAGCTCGGCCGAGAGCGTCAGCGCGGCGGCCAGCCCCGGGTCGCCCACCCGCGCGGCGAGCCGCAGCCGCACCTCGGCGCGCCGGGCCCGGTCCGCGGCCCGGGTGTGCTCGAGGAGCAGGAGTGCCCCGACGTCGTCCGGATGCAGCTCGAGGGCCGACTCGGCCACTGCCGCGGCCCGGTCGAGGTGCCCGGCGGCGAGCAGCGCATGGGCGAGGCGGAGCCGCGCCGCGACGCGCTCGGCGCTGCTCCCGGCCACCGTGGCCCGCTCGAGCGACTGCAGCGGGTCCGGTCCTCCCTGCTGGCCCGAGAGCGCCTCCAGCTCGCGGAGCGCCGGGATGTGGTCGGGGGCCACCCGGAGCACCGCCTCCAGCGTGGCGGCGGCGGCCTCGCGGTCGGCGAGCGCGTCCAGCTGCAAGGTGGCGACCTCGAACAGCGCGTCGGCGCGCGCCCGCGGGTCGGTCCGCGCCCGCGCCATGCGCTCGAGCGTGCTCACCAGACCGGCCCAGTCCCCCTGGCCGCGCTGGATGCGGGAGAGCGCCCGGAGCGCGGCGCCGTGGTCGGGGTCACGCCGGAGAACCTCGTCCCAGGCGATGCGGGCCGCGTCCAGATCCGTGAGCCGGAGCTCCTCGAGGTCCGCGATGCGAGCCCAGAGCTGGACGGCCCGGGCGGGCCCGGCGAGCCCGGCCTCGCGGCGGTACATCTGGCCGAGCTCGTTCCAGCGACCCTCGCGGGCGTAGAGCCGCCCCAGGGCTTGTAGGGCCGGGAGGTAGGTGGGATCGGCGGTGAGCAGCCGCTCCAGGACGGCGATGGCGGCGCCCACGTCGTTCAGCCGCTCCTCGAGGACCTGCGCCGCGCGGTGCCGCAGCGCGATGGCCTGGCCCTGGTCGGTGGAGAGCTCGGCCTGACGCTCGAGCAGGGGGACCAGCTCGTCCCAGGCCTCGCGTCGCTCCGCCAGCCGGGCCAGGTGCACCAGGGAGGGGAGATGGTCGGCGACCAGATCCAGCGCGCGACGGAGCGCGTCGGCGGCGAGGTCGAGATTCCCCAGATGCTCCTCGGCCTCCTGGGCGATGCGCCCCAGGGCGGTGACTCCGTCCGCCGGCGAGGTGATGGAGAGCAGCTCCTCCTCGTGCAGGGCGACGAGCTCCGCCCAGCGCTGCTCGCGCCGCAGCACCCGCTCCAGCCCCTGCCGCGCCGGGAGATAGCCGGGAACGAGCTGGAGCGCCTCGCGGAACCGGGCCAGGGCCTCGTCGGTGCGGTGCAGGCGTGCGTCGAGGATCTCCGCGGAGCGGAAGTGGAGCTCGGCGCGGGTCCGCGGGTCGCCCACCCCCGCCAGCTCGGCGTCGTACACCGCGACCAGCGCCGGCCAGTCCTGGGTCTTGGCGTGGAGGCGTCCAAGCCCGGCGAGCGCCGCGGGATGCCCCGGCACCCGCGCCAGCACCGCCTCGTAGCGCTGCACTGCCTGCGGGTCGCGGTGGAGGGTGTCCTCGAGGAGCGAGGCCAGCCGCAGCTGCACCGTGAGCCACTCGCGCTCGTCGCGCACCGAGGTGGCGAGCGAGGCGAGCACGTCGGCCAGCTCCTCGGGCCGGTCGAGTGACTCGTGCAGGGTGGCAAGCGCGGTGAGGACGGCGGTGTCGTCAGGGTTCTGGTGGCGGGCGGCGTTGAGCGCGGCGACCGCGTCCTCTGGCCGCTCCTGCCGGACGTAGGCCCGAGCGAGCGCGGTGTACGCCGGGACCGAGGTGGGGCCGCCCAGCTCGGCCTCGGCGGCGAGCACGGCGATGAGCGCCTCGTCGTCGCCGGTGGCCTCGGCGGCCCGCCGCAGCGCGCCCAGCGTGACTGCGTCCCTCCGGTCGAGAGCGAAGGCCTCGCGCCAGCGGCCCAGCGCCTCGGGGTGCTGCCCGAGCCGCTGGTGCAGGGTGGCGGCGGTCTGGAGCGCGTGCGAGGCGAGCCGCGCATCGGGCAGCGCGCGCGCGAGCAGGACCTGGACCCGGAGGAGCCCGGCCACGTCCCCATGCGCGGCGAGCATCCCCTCGGCCTGGACCAGCAGGCCCAGGTCCGCCGGCTCCAGCTCGAGCGCCGAGGCGAGCACCTGGGTGGCCTCGTCCCACCGGTCGAGCCGGTCCGCCAGCACCTCGGCCTTCTCGAACAGCAGCGCGGCGCGTCCCCGGGCCCCCTCGGTGGCGGCGAGCTCGGCGTCGAGGAGCTGGAGCACCATCGGCCAGTTCCCGACGTCGGAGAAGATGCGGCGCGCCGAGCGGAGGTTCTCCACGAAGCGCGGCGCCAGCCGGTACGCGGCCTGGAACGCGGCGGCGGCGGCGCGGAGGTTCCCTAGCGGACGCTCCCAGAGCAGACCGAGCTCGTGGTACAGCCGGGCGCTCCGTGGATCCGGCTCCAGCGCCTTCGCTTCGCGCTCCAGCGCGGCGATGCGGGCCCGGACCTCGGCGACCTCGGTCTCGCCGGAACCGGCGGGGCGCGGGGCCGGCGCCTCTCGCTCCGGAGCGGTCATGCGGCGTGGGCCGCGGCCAGGAGCGCCCCCGAGTCGATGAGCGCCGAGACCGCCTCGATGTCGCGGTGGATCTCCCGGTCCTCCTCCATGGTGGGGACCACCTCGCGGACCCGGGCGTGGGCCGCGGCCACGCCCCGCCCGGCACGGAGAGGCCTCCGGAAGTCGAGCGCCTGGGCGGCGACCAGCACCTCCACCGCGAGGCAGGTCCGGGTGAAGTCGATGACCTGTCGCGCCTTGAGCGCAGCGGTCATGCCCATGCTCACGTGGTCCTCGCGGCCGGCGGAGGAGGGGATGGAGTCCACCGAGGCGGGGTGGCTCAGCACCCGCGACTCGGCGACCAGCGCGGCCGAGGTGACCTGGGCGATCATGAAGCCGGAGTTGAGGCCCGAGTTCCTCGCCAGGAACGGAGGGAGCCCGCTCAACGCCGGGTTCACCAGCTGCTCCACCCGCCGCTCGCTGATCGCCTGAAGCTGGGTGCAGGCGATGGCCAGCACGTCGAGGGCGAGCGACACCGGCTGGCCGTGGAAGTTGCCACCGGAGACGATGAGGTCCTCGTCGGGGAAGACCAGCGGGTTGTCGGTGGCCGAGTTCACCTCGATGGAGAGGACGCGCCTGGCGTGCTGCAGCCCGTCGCGGGCTGCTCCGTGCACCTGTGGCATGCAGCGCAGCGAGTAGGGATCCTGCACCTTGGAACAGTCGGCGTGACTCTCGACGATCTCCGAGTCGCGCAGGAGACCGCGCAGGTGCTCGGCCACCGCCACCTGGCCCGGGTGGGGGCGCGCCGCCTGGATGGGGGCGATGAACGGGCGGTGGCTCCCCAGCAAGCCCTCCAGCGTCATCGCCCCGGCGAGGTCCGCAGTCTCCGCCAGCGCCTCGCCCCGGAGCAGCGCCAGCGCGCCCACGGCGCACATCGCCTGGGTGCCGTTGACCAGCGCCAGGCCCTCCTTCGCCTCCAGCACCACCGGCTCGAGGTCGGCGCGGGCGAGCGCGGCGCGCCCCGGGAGCCGATCGGCTCCCACGAAGGCCTCCCCCTCGCCGATGAGCACCAGGGCCAGGTGGGCAAGCGGGGCGAGGTCGCCCGAGGCGCCCACGCTGCCGCGCTCCGGGACGACCGGGATGACCCCGCGGTTGAGCATCTCGAGGGCGAGCTGGAGCGTGCGGGGGCGGATGCCGGAGTGGCCCTTGGCCAGCACGTTGCATCTCAGGAGAAGCAGCGCCCGGGCCTCGGGGATGGGCAGGGGCGTCCCGACGCCCGCGGCGTGGGAGAGCAGGAGGTTCCGCTGCAGGGTCCGGAGGTCCTTCCGGTCGATGCGCACCTCGGCCAGGGTGCCGAAGCCGGTGTTGATGCCGTAGGCCGGGGCCTCGCCTGCCGCCACGCGATCCACCAGGGCGCGCGCCCGTTCCACGCGCGCCAGGGCCTCGGGCGCGAGTTCGACGTGGACTCCCCCGCGCGCCACGTCGCGGATCTCCTCCAGGGTCAGCGTCTCGCCGTCCAGGAGCAATCGCCGGTCGGTCATGGGCGGCGGAAGGTACCCCGAGGTGCGGCTCTGCGTCTAAGGTGGATCGCTTGCTGCAAGCGGGGGCAGGAGGGCCGTTCCAGGGTGGCACTGTGGGTACAGAAATACGGGGGAACGTCGGTCGCTGACCCGGAGCGCATCCGGGCCGTCGCACGGCGGTGTCTCCAGGCGCGGGCGGCGGGGCACGACCTGGTGGTGGTGGTCTCGGCGATGTCGGGCGAGACCAACCGCCTGCTCAAGCTGGTCCAGGCGATGAACGAGCGGCCGAGCGAGCGTGAGCAGGACGTGGTGGTCGCCACCGGGGAGCAGGTGACCATCGGCCTGCTCTCGCTGGCGATCCAGGCCGCGGGCGGGCGGGCCAGCAGCTTCCTGGCCCACCAGTGCCGCATCGTGACCGACAGCACGTTCAGCAAGGCGCGCATCAAGCGCATCGACGAGGAGCCGCTGCGGGCGGCGCTGGCCCGGGGGGACGTGGCGGTGGTCGCCGGGTTCCAGGGCATCGACGAGGCGGGAAACGTGACCACGCTCGGCCGCGGCGGCTCGGACACCACCGCGGTGGCGCTGGCGGCGGCGCTCCATGCCGAGCGCTGCGAGATCTACACCGACGTGGACGGCGTCTACACCGCCGACCCCAACGTCTGCCCCGCGGCGCGGAAGCTGGACCGCATCAGCTACGAGGAGATGCTCGAGGAGGCGTCGCTCGGAGCGAAGGTGCTGCAGATCCGCTCGGTGGAGTTCGCGATGAAGTACCGGGTGCCCTTGTGGGTGAAGTCGTCCTTCACCGACGACCCGGGGACCCTGGTGTGCGAGGAGGATGCGGCGATGGAGGACGTGCTGGTCAGCGGCATCACCTACGACCGGAACGAGGCCCGGCTCGTGCTGCGCGGGGTACCGGACAGGCCCGGGGTGGCGGCTCGCATCTTCGGGGCGCTCGACGAGCGGCACATCGTGGTGGACATCATCGTCCAGACCGCGCAGCAGGACGGCCGCGCCGACCTGAGCTTCACCGTGGGCCGGGCGGACTTCGCGGCCGCCAGGGAGGCGACGGAGCGGCTGGTGCCCGAGCTGGGGCTCCGGGCGGTGGAGAGCGACGATCAGATCGCGAAGATCTCCATCGTGGGCGTGGGCATGCGGAACCACTCCGGCGTGGCGGCCCGGATGTTCGAGGTCCTCGGCAAGGAGGGCATCAACATCCAGATGATCTCCACCTCGGAGATCAAGGTCTCGTGCGTGGTGGCCGCCAAGTACACCGAGCTCGCGGTGCGGGCGCTGCACAGCGCGTTCGGGCTGGATCGGCCAGAGGCGGCAGAGGTGCAGTGAGGCACGGGCGCACCGCGGCGCTGGCCGTCGTCCTGCCGTTCGCCCTCGGGGCCGGATGGGCGGTCCAGACCCGCTGGCCGGAAACGGCTGCGGCGCTGGACTGTCCTCCGGAACGGGTCCGCTGGTCGGGCGCGGGCGCGCTCGGGGTCGCCCGTTGCGACCAGGGCGAGGCGCCCCCGGACGCGGTCCGGGTCGCACTCGGGCTCAGGCTCCCGCTGAACCGGGCGGCGGAGGCCGAGCTGGCCCGGCTCCCGGGGGTGGGACCTGCGGCGGCGCACGCGCTGGTGCAGGCGCGACCCTTCCGCAGCTGGGAGCAGGTCGACGCGGTCAAGGGGGTGGGTCCCGCCCGTCTCCGCACGTTGCAGCAGGCCACTGAACTCGATCCCTGAAACCTTTCCTGCTAACGCTTCGCCTCGGCCCCGCGTGCAGATCGCCTGTCCCAACTGCCACACCCGCTACGCGCTGGACGATCGCCTGGTCCCCACCGGTGGGGCGCCGGTGCAGTGCACGCGCTGCGGCCTGGTGTTCACCGCCCAGCGGGGTGAGGCGCCGGCAGGGCAGGGGCCGCAGGCCGCGCCCTCGGGAACGCTGCCCTTCGGGAGCGCGGCCCGGACCGCGGGGCCGATCCGCACCGAGGCGTACGGCCAGAGTCCGCCGCCGTCCCCGTCCACCCGGGTGTTCGGCGCCGGTCCCGCTGCGGCCCATTCCTCCTCCGCTCCCCCCGGGGGGGGGCGAACGCAGGTCTTCGGGTCGGGCCCGGCCGAAGGAGCGCGGACCCAGGTGTTCGGCGCGGGGGCAGCCCCGCCATCGCCGCCGGCACCGGCGGGGGCCGCACATCGCACGCAGGTGTTCGGCGGCGCGGCCCCGCATGCGTCCGCCAACCGGACCCAGGTCTTCGGTGGCACTCCGGCGCGTCCTCCCGCGCCCTCCGAGCCCCCACCGACGATGCGCACGCAGGTGTTCGGCGGCGCGGCGGCTCCGGGCGCCGGTGCCCCTGCCGCATCGCCGATGCGAACCGCGGTGTTCGGCGGGGCCGCTGCCGAGCCCGGCCCTCCGGAAGGGCTGGACCTTCCGCCGATGCCCGAGGACCAGTTCCTCGCCGGCGGGACGCCCTCGCTGGAGCTCCCGGGCACCGGGCCCGAGCCCCTGGGGATCCAGGGCGTCGTCACCGGGCGGCCCACGCGACTGGACCCGGCGGAGCGGGCGCTCGCCGAGCAGCTTCGGCGGCGCAGGAGCCGCGCCGTCTGGGGGCTGCTCGGGCTGCTGGTGCTCGGCGGGGTCGTGTACGCCGGGTGGAGCTGGTTCACCGGCCGGTCCGCCGTGCCCGAGTCGGTCCGGGGCGACCGGGACGCGGCCTTCGCACTCCTCCGGCGCGACGACCCGCAGTCGCGGGCGGCCGCGCTCAAGGTGCTCGACGCCCTCGTCGTCCGGTACCCGCAGTGGGTGGGAGCCCGGGCGACGCAGACCGTGGCGCAGACGCTGGAGCTCGACGACCAGCGGGCGCTGCTCCGCCGGAGCCTCTCGGAGGCCGAGGCGCTGAAGACGCAGCTCGCCCGCTTCGAGGCGGAGAAGACGCCCGCGGACTGGAGGGTCCAGGCCGATGCGGTCCGGGTGCGGCTGGATCAGCTCAGGAAGCAGACCGACCCGATGGTGGACGGGGTGAACGCGCTGGAGGCCAGGCTGACCGCCAGCCGCGATGCGCTCAACCGGCTGCCGCCGGGAACCGCGGACGACGAGCGGGCACGGCTGCGCGCCGACGCCTTGTTCGCCGGGGTCGCGGGTCGGGCCGAGCGGGCCATCTCCGACGCCGAGCACTACCGACAGCTCGGCGGAAAGGACGGCTGGGGCGAGGTGGCCTACGCCGAGTACGTGCTCAGCGCCAAGAACGCGCCCCCCGACAGCGTGGAGCAGGCGGTGAAGTCGATGAGCGAGGTCATGGCCCACGACTCGACCTTCATCCGCCCCTACGTGCTGGCCGGGCGGTTGCTCCTCGTCCTCCGCCGCAAGGACGAGGCGCTGTCCAAGCTCGATGCGGCGGTGGCGCTGAACCCGAGGCACGTGCTCGCCCAGGCGCTCATCGACCAGGAGCGGGCCAAGTAATCGTTACAGCCGCCGCCCGGCGGGATGGCGCATCTGCCCGGAACTCCTGTCCAGCCCCGGGGCATGGGCGTTGCTGCCGCCCCCCTGGTGCCCGGGAGGGCGTGGATGGCGACGGTGGCGTTCTGGGCGGCGGCGGTGCTGCTGGCACAGACCTATTTCCTGTACCCGTTGTGGCTGCTGCTCCTGGCGCGGGTGAGACCCGGGCGCCAGCTCTCACCTCCCGAGCCGCCGGTCTGGCCGATGGTGTCGCTGGTGGTGGCCGCTCACGACGAGGCGGGGTGCATCGGCGAGAAGCTGCAGAACAGCCTGGCGCTCGACTACCCGCCGGATCGGCTCGAGGTGCTCATCGGATCCGATGGCAGCACCGACGGAACGGACGCCACCGTCCGGGCGTACCCGGACCCGCGGGTGCGCCTGTCGCCGGCGGACCGGGCGGGGAAGACCAGCGTCCTGAACCGGTGCATCCCGGCGGCCCGCGGCGAGGTGGTGGTGCTCTCGGATGCCAACACCCGCATCGACCCGGGCGCGCTCCGGGCGCTGGTCCGCCACTTCGACGATCCCGAGGTGGGCGCGGTGTGTGGGCGGCTGCAGCTCTACAACCCGACCCGTGCCGAGTACGAGGAGAGCGCGTACTGGAAGTACGAATCCTGGCTGAAGGCGCTGGAGGGGACGCAGGGCGCCGTGGTCGGTGCCAACGGCGGGCTCTACGCCCTCCGCCGCTCGCTCTACACCCGGCTGCCGCCGTCGACCATCGTGGACGACTTCGTCATTCCTCTCCGGCTGCTCGACCAGGGGTACCGGGTGCTCTACGAGCCGGCCGCGCTGGCGTCCGAGGAGACCACGGAGGACTACGGTCGCGAGTTCGGGCGCAAGGCGCGCATCGCGGCGGGGAACTTCCAGAGCCTGGGGCTGGTGCCGGGGCTGCTCTCGCCGTTCCGCGGGTTCCCGGCGTTCGCCTTCTGGTCCCACAAGATCCTGCGCTGGTGCGCGCCGGCGTTCATGCTGGTGGCGCTGGCGGCGAACGTGGCGCTGCTGGACCGGCCGTTCTACCGGTTCACCCTGGCTGCGCAGATCGGCTTCTACGCTCTCGCGGCGCTGGGCAGCCTGGCCGTCGGACCGTCCCTGGTGGGCCGGGTCGCGAGCGCCGCCTACTACTTCGTGACGATGAACCTCGCCATCGTGGTCGGCTTCTGGCGATTCCTGCGACAGTCGCAGGGAGCCGCGTGGGAGCGAACTGCCCGCGCCTGAGGGGGCATCCATGAGGTGGGGACTGGCGCTGGTGAGCGCCTGCGCCCTGAGTCAGATGTCTCCGCCCTGCGGCTGGGGCGAGAGGACCGGGAGCGGCGAGCGGACACCCTCGGGCGCGGGCGGAAGCACGGCTCCGAAGACGGCGAAGAGCTGGCCGGTGAGCACCGCCCTGCCCGTGCCCGAGGAGCCCCGGATCCAGTCGTTGAGCACGCGGCCGGAGCCGGGGTCGCTGCGCAGCCCGGGTCGCTCGAGGTTCATCCGGTAGCGCATCACGCCGCGGCGGACCCGGTGGATGATGGAGACGGTCCCGTCGGCGTCGACGCTCTCCACCAGCGCGATGTGGGTCAGGCCGTCGTCGAGCTTGCCGTCGTGGTCCCGGTCGTAGGTGTCGTGGAAGAAGACCAGGTCGCCGGGGTCCGGCTGGCCGGTACGGAAGAGTCGTCCTCGCGCCGAGGTCCACCGCCACACCGCCGTGACGCCATTGTCGCCGGGGCGGGCGGAGCCGGTGAGCGGCACTCCGACGCTGGCGTACACCCCGAGGACCAGGCCGCTGCAGTCGTCCGGGAAGTGCTGGCCGGGCCACTGCACCGAGGTCCGCCCGAGGAGGCGGCGGGCGGTGGCCACCACGCGCCACCGGGTCTCGACACTGGCCGCCGGGTCCCCCTGGACCGAGGGCTCCTGGGCGACGGGGGTCGGGGGAACACCGGAGCGGGTGGTGGCGCACGCAGCGCACACGAGGAGAGCCCAGGCGGCGAGAAGGCGGGACACGGCAGCGCCGCATCGTGACCTCGGCCGGACGGCCGTCAAGAAACCCCCCGGGGGCGGAGTGTTGGAGGGTGACGGCCTCCCGCGTAAAGTCGAGGGCTCGACCCCATGTCCGAGAAGCCGCGCATCGTCGGGATCGACCTCGGGACCACCAACACCCTGGTGGCCTCGGTGCGGAACCGCATCCCCAAGGTGGTTCCCACGGACCGGGGGAATCTGGTGCTCCCGTCGGTGGTGGCGCTCAGCGACAAGGGCGACCTCCTGGTCGGCAAGATGGCCAAGGACCAGATGGTGGTGAACCCCAAGAACACCATCTACGGGACCAAGCGGCTCATCGGGCGGCAGTACGCGAGCCGGGTGGTGCAGGAGCTCAAGGAGTACTTCACCTACCAGATCCTCGAGGGCAACAAGGGCGACGTGGCGGTGAACCTGGGCGGGAGCACCTACTCGCTGGAGCAGATCGGCGCGTTCATCCTCGGCCACGCCAAGCGCATCTCCGAGCAGTTCCTCGGCGGCCCCTGCCCCGAGGCGGTCATCTCGGTGCCCGCCTACTACAACGACCTGCAGCGGGCGGCGGTGAAGGAGGCCGGGCGGATGGCGGGCTTCGAGGTGAAGCGCATCGTCAACGAGCCCACCGCGGCGGCCCTGGCCTACGGCTTCAACCGCGGGCTGGATCAGAACGTCCTGGTCTACGACCTGGGCGGCGGCACGTTCGACGTCTCGGTGCTGCAGATCACCGGCAACGTGTTCGAGGTGCAGGCCACCGGCGGGGACACCTTCCTCGGGGGCGTGGACTTCGACAACCGGATCATCGACTACGTGCTGGAGACGTTCCAGCAGCAGACCCGGGTGGACCTGAGCCAGAGCCCCATCGCCATGCAGCGGATCAAGAACGCTGCTGAGGCGGCGAAGATCGACCTGACGCTCATCCCCAACGTGGTGATCGAGCTGCCGTACATCGAGGAGCGGAAGGGCAAGCCGCTGGACCTGCGCATCCCCCTGTCGCGCGAGCAGCTGAACGCGCTGACCCGGGACCTGGTGGACCGGACCTTCGACCTCTGCGACCGCGTCCTCTCGGACAAGGGCATCTCCAAGTCGAGCATCGACGAGATCATCCTGGTGGGCGGCCAGTCGCGCATGCCGCTGGTGCAGCAGGAGATCACCCGGCACTTCGGGAAGCCGCCGCGCAAGGGTGTGCACCCGGACGAGTCGGTGGCGCTGGGGGCGGCGCTGCTGGCCGAGTCGCTGGGGAACATCGACGCGGTCACCCTGCTCGATGCGCTGTCGATGCCGATCGGCTTCGCGATGGCCAACGGCAAGTTCCGGAAGATCATCGACAAGAACTCGGTGATTCCCCTGACCACCAGCTTCCGGCTGCCGGGGCCCAGGGAGGACAGCCCGGTCATCGAGCTGGACATCTTCCAGGGCGACTCGGAGTTCATCGTGGACAACGAGTACCTGGGAACGGTGAAGGTACCGGCCTCGGCGGCGGGGCGGCGGATCGACTTCCGGCTGAACGAGGAGTGTCTGCTGGAAGTGGTGGTGGAGCTGAGCACCGGCCCGCGGCACGTGGCGCTGGCCACCCGGGACACGCCGGACACCTTGAAGCGGCTGCTGGCCGAGGAGAAGGCCGCGCGGGCGCGCCCGGTGGGTGCCACGGCGCAGACCGACAGCGGGCTCTTCCGGAGCATTCGCCGGATCCTCGGGCGCGACTGAGGTAGAGGAGGGCCAATGCCGGTCTTCCCCTCCCGCGGCTGGGCCGAGGCGGCCATGGCGCTGGTGAACGCCGATCCGGAGAGCGTGGCGGCGGGCCGGGGCTGGACCGGCGACTTCGGGCTGGTGATCGAGGCCGAGCCGGGCAAGCTGGACACGCACTTCGTGGCCTGGGTGCGGCCGGACGCGGGGCGCATCGCCGAGCTGCGCGTGCTGGTGGACCCCGACGACCTGGACGAGTTCGAGCCCGCGTACCGGATCCGCGCTCCGTACTCGGTGTGGAAGGGGATGCTGGTCGGCGAGGTGGACCCGGTGGAGGCGATCCTCGAGCGGAGGCTCCGGGTGGACGGCGACGTGCAGCCGATCCTGGAGCGGATGCGCTACAAGGACATCGCGAGCCGGGTGCTCGCCAGGCTGGAGACCCGGTTCATCGACGAGTGAGGGGCGGCATGGGCGGCAAGCGGAGCCTGCGCGCGCGGGCGCTGGGGATGTCCCAGAAGGCGTTCGAGCGGCTGATGGCCGACGAGCAGCGGGCCCAGTGGGTGGCCCAGGCGCTGGGGCGGATGCAACGCGGGAAGAGGGCGCTGGACCGTGGCCAGGAGGAGCTGATGCACGCGCTCCAGCTGGCGGCGAAGAGCGACTTCGGGAAGATGGGGAAGCAGCTCTCGGCGCTGAAGCGGCGGACCCGCGAGTTCGAGGAGCGGGTGGACCGGATGGTGAAGCCGCCCCTCGCCGGTGATTGACAGGCGAGGTCGGGGTCTGGCACGTATGCCCGCCTTGCAGTCCGGGCGTATAGCTCAGCGGTAGAGCACTGCCTTCACACGGCAGGGGTCGCAGGTTCAAACCCTGCTGCGCCCAATGAGTTAGAAGGGCAGAGGGGTCCAGGGGTAACAGTGGGGGTAACAGCCGTTCGTCCAGCCTAGGTGACGTAGTTAGCTCGCACACACCGCGCAATGGTTAGGCTAGGAGCCCCTGGTCTTGGGACTTCTAGGTCCCGTCGTCGGTTGTCCGGGGAGCCCGCCATGGCAGACGAGACGAGTTCTGCGTACCGAGTTCAAACCCTCCCCAACGAGGATGGCATCCGCCAGCCAGTCACGTACGCCAACACCTCGCTCATCGTGGGCGACCAGGTTGGTCTCACGGTCTACTTCTTCTCGGCTCCCGCCGATTCGAACAACCTCCCTGAGAGTGTTCAGGCACTCAAGGCGAAGACACCGGACGGCATCCCGACCGTGACGGTGAAGCTCGCTCCGGTCGCGAAGCTCTTCATCCCGCATGAGCACGGCAGGACCTTGCTCCAAGCGCTCGCGGAGAACGTCGCGCTTTGGGAGAAGGTACGGCAAGCCGGAGGCCTGAACCCTGCTGGGGTTGTGGAGAAGGCGGGATGAAAGGCTCCACAGAACGAGCTGCTCAGCCGGACAGCATTGTCGAGATTCCGTGTTCGCGTACGTACGAGGAGCCCGAGAGCCAGGAGCAGCTCGCCAGGATCATCCAGAGCTCGATCACGCGACGAGTCGCTCCCTCAGAGCGCACTCACGAGGAGGTTGCTTCGCTGGCGCTGGGCGGCAGTCCGTCGGAAGTGGTCATCATCGAGACGCCCAAGAGCGAGCCGGAGGAGTGGATCAACCTGCTGCGCAAGACCCTTGCGACAGCCGAACCCTCGCCTTCCGCGGTGGCGTTCCGCATCATCGATACCTCCAAGAGCGAGCCGGACGAGTGGATCAACCTGTTTCGCAAGAACCTTGCGATGGCCGAGCCTTCGCCTTCCGCGGTGCCATTCCGCATCATCGAAGCCTCCAAGAGCGAGCCGGAGGAGTGGATCAGCTTGTTTCGCAAGAACCTTGCGATGGCCGAGCCCTCGCCTGTAGAGGCGGCGTTCCGCATCATCGGGCGCGAGCTACCGACGTATCGGCCGACACCGATCCCTCTGTTCGCTGGAGACTCACGCGAGCGTCAACGCGACTTGTTGATGGAAAGCACCCTCAACTCGCTCCCTCAACGCCAGGGCGTTTCGGCCGAAGCAAGTCGGTCAGCGCTCGCGTTTTGGAAGAGACTTCGCACGTGGATTCCAACCGTCACGCTCCCGCAGACACAGGTGACGCCGGAGGGCGGCATCCACATGGCTTGGCAGCGAGGTGGACGCTTTGCCAGCATCGACGTGAGTGGCAACGCAGCAGTGGACTGGTTCTTCCAAGACCCAGGAACAGGTGAGGCTGCGAGCGGTGACGACCAGGAGAGCCCCCTCGGTTTCATCTCGTACCTTCAGAAGCTCTTTGAGCAGAGATGAGTACCTCGGGCACGCCGTTGCCCGATGGATCGAGAGTCCTCCGCCTCCGCAACAAGCCGGAGATCGAGGCAGAGGAAGGTCCAGTACTGGATCCCGTCATGTTCAGACCGAACAAGGCGGACCTTGATGATGCGAAGGCCAATGGGAACCCAGTCCGTCTGTCGGACTGGGATCGCTCTCGGACCACCGTTCAGCAGGCAATCGAGTTCCGGACCAGTGACAAGCTACAACAGGTGTTCGAGTTGGGCGTTGACGATGTCTCGGAGGTCGCTAGCGCGTTCGAAGCCCGGTGGCCGCCATGGAATGATCGCCTGAGGGTGGTCGAAGACCCGAAGGCCGAATATTGTGTGCGGCCCGGAGGTGACGGGCACTGCGGAATAGAGGGGCTACACAGGCCTGAGGAGAGGAAGGCAGAGAAAGCCTTCTTCAACACCGTTCGCCTGGAACTTGCTCGTCGCGTGAAGCTCCTCGATCCCGATGAGTGGTAGCCAGTCGGGGGACTGGTGAGAAGCAACGTCTTCGAACGAGTCCAGCCGAAGAAGCCCTCCATTACGCCACACGAAACGCACCACGTCCGCGCCGCTGGTCTTCGGGATGGGCTCGGCGCGGAAGTCCCACACGCTCCAGTCCTGGGGTCCGTACTTCTGGACCGCACGCTCCATCACGCGTGCGATGGCCGACTCCGGTGTGCCACCTAGCTCGACCGCGTTGGCGTGCTTGATGCCGGTATCTCCGCCCCAGCAATCCCAGCCGAGCACACTCACCGAAATCTCCCTCCGATTGCGCCTCCGCCTCTAGTCGGGCGGGCTGCCGGTCTGCGAGGAACGGCGTGAATTCTGAATTCCGTAGGATCCGAGCGTATGGACAGGCTGGAAACTTGCCGCTAGTCTGTACGCCTAGGGCCCAAGCGAGCGACTTCGGTCAGGCCGCCTTCTCCACGGGCCCGGGGGGGACGCGTGGACTGGCGAGCAAAGGTCCTAGGTGCAGCGATCCTCGCGGTGTTCGCGGCAGTGGCCGGCTCGGCCTGCTCATCGGCTCTGGCCCAGGACGGTGAGCTCACGCTTGAGGACGTCAGAGGCCGGGCATCCGCATTGTCGACCTCTTCTTGCCCGACGGGGGCAGTCAGCCGTGCCACCAACTCAACATCATCGGAAACGACTGCCACGACACGACGGGTTTCCCTGTGGCCTGCTGCTTCTACACCGCGTCTCCCTCCCCGACTCAGCTTCAGGGACCGGCGTGCACCGAGTACTCAGGAACCACCGTCATGATTCAGCAGGTCGGAAAGGGATTCTGCTGTGAGCGCTATGCGCCTGGGTACGGACCAACAGACTGGGTCAGATCGGAGGACCCGAACTTGGCCACCCCGTGTGCGTTCTGCGGTGGCGAGACGCCCAACGACAATCAATGCTGCACGCGAGACCGAAACGTCGTGCAGAAGTTTCCAATCGTGAACCTCGACGACTGTCCAGACCGGGTGCAGATAAAGCCACCGGAACAGACGACGCCCGCCTGCGGGCCAGCGGATGCGGGCGTCTTCACGCGCGCCGTCATTCCGCAGCGTTTCGGCCCTGTTCCGTTTGAGCCGTCTTGCATTGAGCACGACTACTGCTACAGCACGTGTAGGCGGGACAAGGGGTTCTGCGACCGACAGATTAACGAACTCCTACGGGCTGCCTGCATGGACGCTTTCGCAGCTCAGATTGAGGCGATCGGGAGGGCCGGCGGCGACCCGAGATCGCTGAGCGCCGTACTCAATAGCTGCCTCTACGCGGCTGACAGCTTCTTTGGGGCAGTGGTGAGCAGGGACAAGAGCCTACGACAAGGCGCAGAAGGAGTTCTGCAAGTGCTGCGAATGACCAGACGAATCCTCTGCCTGCTCCTGCTCGCTGTCGCCTGCAAGGAGGCCCCAATCAGCGGTTCGCCCGACGCTGGCCAATCGAGTCTCGCTGGGAAATGGCAGGGCGTTCAGTCGGTCGACCCCAACGGCCAGGGCAGTCTCGCTAGACTAGAGTTACAAGGAGCGCCGGGTGGGCAGGTGCGGGGCGCCTTGGACGTTTCCTATGGCATGGACGCCAACGACCTCGCCACCATCGGCTTCCTCTCCGGACCTGCCCAGGGCGGCACGTTCATCCGGGGCACATCCTTTCTTCCTGATGGCGGTCTGGAGCCTCGTTTGACGATGACGATCACGGTCTCTCAATCCCTCAACCACATCGACTGGGTCGAGCAGCAGCACACCCTCGACGGCGGTCCGCTACCCATCTACTACCGGATGGACAGACAGTAGTTCTCACCTCCGCCTGGAACGACGAACCACGACGCGCGTGGGAAGAAAGAAGAGCCCCCCAATCCGCTGCGTGGTCCCGGGCTGCGACCACCTCATCCAGCGCCGGCAATACTGCATCCGGCACTATCGCGAGCGGGTCCTGCCGCGGTGCCGGGTAAGGGGGTGCGGCCGGCTTCGGCTTCTGCGAGCCCCACTACAGGAACGGCGGCAAGCCGATCCCCGTGAGAGCCAAGCGTAGTGCCGCAACTGGCCCCCGTGTCTTCGCCTGGAGCCGACTTTACGGTGCCCGTGTTCGAGGGAGAGGCCCGGCGGCTGGGGCTGAGGAACACGGGGATGCTGGCCGAGATCGTCGAGGCTTGGGCCCGAGCGCGTGACCTGCCCCCGAGCTGTCAAAGCGGCTGCGGCGCACCGCCGCGTCGCGCCGCATCGCCGTCGCCGAGCTGTTGCGCCAGGTGCTGGAGGCGGGGCTGCCCTGAGCCGCGGGCATCTCGGCGCCATGCCCCGGCCAGTCCCAGCTCGGCTAGTAGCGCAACGTGAACCTTCACATCAGCAGGCCTACGCATCCGGGGAAGCGCACCGTGCCGCAAGAGATTCGCGCAAATGCGCAGACACTACGTTTTAGCTGGTTATGAGCTGATGTTTGCGCATTTCTTGCACTTCGCGACCGACGGCTCGAGCGATTAAGACCAATAAGTATCAATGAAATTGCGGGTCCGGCCTTCGGGGCATGGGAAATGCTGCCAATTTGCGTATATCACCTATGCGCTGGGCGCAGGGAGGGGTCCCGATGAGGCCTCTAGACCGCGCAGCGGTAGCGGTATCGCTATGCCTGCTCGCTTTGGGCCCTGCGTATGCCGCATCAACGCCTGGCGTTGCGAGCGCAGACGCTGAGAGCAGCAATCCGCCGACACACTGCGGTTCCTGGGGGTGCCCAATGAGACGACTGACTTTCTAGAGGACATCGCCTTGAAGAGCTTTGTCCACGCCGACACTCTCGGCGAATGCCTGCGCGGGCGCTTCTCTCTTGAAGAATTCGCTTCGTTCGGGAGCCTTGCGTCCTCCTGAAGAAGCTCGGAGGCATCATGAAAACATCAAAAAAGTCCATGGTGGTTGCGGCTGTCGTTCTTTCGCTCTTCATGCCGGCACGGTCTGCGCTTGCCCAGGTGCAGCACCTGCCACTCAGCAGGTTCATCGACGTGCAGTTTGAGCAGGCCGCCTGGCAAGATCCTGCGTCGGGCGACACCCTCGTCTTTGATCTCTACGGAGCGCGCGCCGCGGCCTTCGGCCTTCAGCTCGGCACGACGGTGCAGGGCGGCGTGGACATCCGTGATCTGGGCAATGGCACCGAGCGAGTGACCGTGAACTGGCAGACGCGGAACGCCGTCTGCGCCGGTCTCAACGCCAATGGCGATGCGGCATTCGGATTCTTCGCCGTCGAGATCGCCGCCGGTGCTCCCGCATCCCTGGGCCACGGTCACACGCTCATCGAGTTCACCCAGCCCACCGGAAGCCCCATGCCGACCCAGTTCGAGATCTTGAACGGCGTCGGCGGCAGGGTCTGGGAGAAGACCCTGACCAGCATCATGTGCCAGAACGGAGAGCTCAGGGCCGGATCGGGCTTCCCGGAGGGCACTCGCGGCTTCGCCCAGACGACGCAGACGGCCCTGCTGTCCACGGGAGTGCCGTCCGGCTGTCCACCCGAGAAGGACGCTGACTGCTTCCCCGCGGAGAAGGTGCAGTTCAAGCCGAACGGCCACTGAGGCTGCCACCCAGAAGCGTGAGCTCGCGCGCAGCCGCGGCCCGCTGCCTGCCAGGCCTGCCTCGGGCTCCCAGCCAGCGACGCATCGCCGAACTGGCGCGTGACCGACGCCCACTGAGGCTGCGGCCACCGCCACGACGGCCCGGACGAGTGCCGAGGCTTGCGGACGGACGTTGCACGATGCCGATCTCGATCGACGAGCTGCTGTGCACCAGGCTGCGCACGCCGAAGAGGAGCTCGCTCCACGCCTTGCTCAGTCCATGGATGTCGCGGAGCGGCAGTCGCAGCGGAGCGCCACGGTCGCGAGCAGCTCCTGGAGCTTTCGAGTCAGAGGGTCGGGCAGCGGTGCGTCTCCAGGGCCTGGTCGAGGGCCTCGAGTGAGTCCTGGGTGTACGCCAGCTCCTGCTTCCAGGCGTCCTTCTCCCAGGCGGCCGCATCCGGCTGCGCGAGCTGGTCGAGCAAGTGGACCTCCTGCTCCGCCAGCGCGGCCTCGGTGTCCCGGAGCTCGACACACTGCTCTGACAGGACCGCCACGGTCGCTGCCACGCCGGCGACTGTCTCCCTTTCCGACATCTCCCGAGGCGGAACACTGGCGGCAGGAGGGGATGACCCCGTGGGGAGGAGCCCCAAGAGCAGGAGTGGCAGGTACTTCACCTTCATCGAGCCTGGTCCTGTGCATTTGCCAGGCCGAGCCGCGGAGCGAGGGTTCCGCGAGATGGGGCGACGGGAGCCGGGTCATTCATCTCCTCTGGGGAGAGATTGACCCGGGGGAGAGTGTTACACGATGTGCGTCCAGGGGCGACGGGCTCGCCCTCGTGCTCGCGGGCTCCCGCCTGGGGCCGCCGCTTCGGTGCGGCGTGCAGTCTGCTGCCGGCAGATCCGCCCGTCCGATCTTGGTCTCGAGGCAGGGCGAGCGATCGAATCGCGCCGGGGTCTCCGATGGCCGCTGGCGCACCAGGGACGAGCGCACCAGGGACGAGTTGACAAGAAATGGGCGGAGGTTTATTGACCGCCGCCTTTTCGTGAGGTCCGTCGTGAGAACGCAATTCTCGATCGATTGCTTGTCCAGGGCGCCGAGCGCCTCCGGGCATGCGTCAGGTCGCGTTCTCCGCGCGTATCTCCGACTTCCGGGAGAGCCAGTCTCAGACTCGAACGTCTGAGCTGCTGCTCCCGGAGGCCGAGTTCTCGCGAGGGAATCCGGCCTTCGAATTTCCACGAGACATGGCGGTGCGCCCCAGCGGCGCCGCGGTGACCTCCGGGGAGCACCAGCGTTCCACAGCGCGGGCGTTCTCCTCTCGGGATTTCACACGCGGTTGGCCGCGCATCGGGCTCCGCTCGGCGAAGGGAACGGCCGCTGACGGTTCTCGCCCCGCTCTGAAAGGAGCACTGGACTTGAAATCCAGCGCCCGCGGTTCGAATCCGCGGGCACGTGCATTGGACACGCACCGAGGCGCCGGCGTGAGCCGGCCCGGAGTCCGGCCGCACCAGGCGACCGGCCCGCGAACGAATGCCGTGAACCGGCCATCCCGGGACGCCGCCGCTGCCATCGGGCGGCAGCCATCCCATGGACCGCCGCTTCGCCGCCTCGGCGCGCGCCGGACGTCCCTGGGCGGAGGGGGACGGAGCACGGCGCCCGTGAGCGTCCGGCGCCTCACTTTTCTTGTCTTCGACACCTGTCGTTGCAGCACCCCGAAGGAAGGAGGTCGTCAGTCATGCGAATCGATGTCGCCGTCAATCAGCGGGCCCTGGTCCTCGTGGACCAGATCCCGGCGCGCTACCTCGGGCCCGGTCGTCACCGGATCCGGGTGGCTCCGTGGCGGGCGCTCGAGGTCCGTCTCTACGACACCGAGCGCCTCCTGGCGGAGCTCCGTCCCGAAGAGCTGGCCCTGGTGCCTGAGCGGGAGCTCGCGCGACTGATCGTGACTCCTGATCAGCGCGCGGTGCTGTCGCGGCGCGGGCGGCCGGTGAAGTGGCTCCAGGCGGGAATGCACCTCGTCTGGACCGTGGATCCGACTGTCAGCCTCGAGGTGCTGGACGTGTCGGGTGTCGAGGCCGCGCCGCTCCGCGACGAGGTCAAGGCGCTCGTTCCGGCCGGCGACTACGTCGAGGCCACCGCGGCCGAGGGGACTGCCGTCCTCCGGTACGTGGATGGCGCGCTCGAGGCCGTGCTCGGCCCCGGGCGTCACGCGGCGTGGACCGTGCGCCGGAAGGTCCAGCTCTCGGTGATCGACACCCGCGAGAAGCAGCTCGCGGTGAACGGGCAGGAGGTGATGACCCGCGACCGCGTGTCGCTGCGTCTGAACCTCGTGGCGGCCTGGCGGGTGGCGGACGTCCGCCGCCTCGCCACCGTGGCCCGGGCGCCGGAGGAGGTGCTCTACGTGGCGGTGCAGCTCGCCGCGCGCGAGGCCGTGTCGACCCGGACCCTGGACGAGCTGCTCGCAGCGCGGGAGCAGCTCGGCCTGCAGCTGGTGCCCAGCGTGCGCGAGCGCGCGCAGAGCGTGGGCCTCGAGCTGCTCGACCTCGGCGTCAAGGACCTGGTGCTCCCGGGGGAGATGAAGACCCTCCTCAACCGGGTGATCGAGGCCCAGAAGGAGGCCGAGGCCAACGTCATCCTCCGCCGTGAGGAGACCGCGGCCACCCGGTCGATGGCCCAGACCGCCAAGGTGCTCGGCGAGAACCCGCTGCTCGTCCGCCTCAAGGAGCTCGAGGCGTACAAGGAGCTCGCCGCCAAGGTGGGCCAGGTGCACGTCGTGCTCGGCGACGGCGCGCTGCCGCAGCTGCAGCTGAAGTCGTGAGCGGGGGGCCCGCCCGGAATCCGCCGGGCGGGCCCCGATTTTTCACCAGGTCAGGCCGCCTGGGCGGCCATGTCCCTGCGCCTGGACGGAAGCGAGCAGAGGAGCAGCAGCCGGTCGCCGTGCGCCTCCTCGATCTCCAGCCGCCGGAACAGCTCCGCGCTCTCCCCGTGGGACGCATCGAGGATGCGCCGCCGTTCGCCGGCGGAGTGGCGGATACCCCTCGCCAGGCGCGAGAGGACGAAGGGGCGCTCCGCGCATCCCGAGGCGCCGAGCCACGCCCGCGCGGCGTCCGCCAGCGGCAGGAGCTCCTCGCGGAACGAGCCGTCGGGCGCGGGCTGCACGTCCGCCCAGAACGCGCGGGCATCGCGGAGCGCCAGCGGCGTGGCGGTGGTGGTGAAGAGGCAGAGACGATTGCCCCGCGCCTCCTCCTCGTCCTGCGCCTCGGTGCTGAACCGCGCCAGGACCGCCGCGGCGCTGCGCTCGTCCCGGGCACCGCTCAGCCCGAGGTACCGCGCTTCCCGGCGCTCGGCACCGACCGGGAGGCGTACCCGCGCGACGAAGAGGAAGGCGCACGGACCCTCCGCATCGGCCGCCAGGTACAGCAGGTCGCAGCGGAGGAGCTCGTCGGTGAGCACGGAGCACCCCGGCGCGTAGCTCGGGGCGACCAGCCTCGCCATTCCGTCGATCAGGTCGTGGTTCCAGGCACCCTTCTGGAGTTTCGTCACGGAGATGTCGCTCATGGGATGGCGGTCGACGAGCACGCCGGATGCCAATCTCGAACGCCATGAGATCGAGGGGTTGGCCCTGGCCGGTGTAGCGCCGGAGGCAACTCGTCGCGGCGGATGAAACACGGAAATCCCGCGCGGGCTCCCCCGGCTGGCTAGCGCTGGAGGAACCCGAGCGGCAGCGAGTCGCTGATCAGCAGCTCGTAGGGTGCCAGTGCGGCGAACACGTCGGCCGTGCCGTCGCACGCGTCGTGAAATCCGAACAGGACCCAGCCGCCGCCTGACGTCCCGGCGCGCTGCACGGCAGCCACCCCTGAGCTGGGGTTCTTGCGGCACCCCGCCCTGAAGACCGCGTTGCCCACCGCGACCTGGGTGACACCCCCCTCGGGAGCCGGGTCGACGGACGCGAGCAGGACCTGGTCGCCGCTGGAGATCTCGAGGGCGTCGTCGGATGGATCGTCCGTCCCCGCCGTGTCGACCGCGACCACCCAGGCGACTTGCTTGACTCCCGCACTGGTGGCCCTCCCGTTCCCCACCAGGATGTCCTCCTCGCCGTAGGCGATCACGAGGTGGGTGGGGTCCGTCGGCACGACGGTCATGGTCGCGATCCCCACCACGACCATCGGTCGGCCGCCGTAGGACGCTCCGGTGAAGTCCATCACGAAGGTCGCGCCCTGGGGCGTCCAGCTGCCGGTGACCACCACCGTCCCGCGCTCGTCGGGCCCCAGCATCTGCGGGCAGCCCGGACCGAGGCTGACCTCGACACGGATGTCGGGTCCGGATCGGCTGGGCGTGACGACCCGGGCGCACGGGGACGGGCGACCGTCCAGCGCCGCCATGGAGACCGCCGCGAAGTACGCCGCCGGCACCGCTGCGCCGAGAATGGTCTCGAGCGGACGGACGATCTCCGCGGGGTCCGGCTTCACACAGCCCACGGCGGAAGCCAGCAGGGTGATCATCCAACCGGCCCGGACCGTCGCGCGCGAGCGCCTCATCGTGCCCGCGGCGCTACTGCGGCCCGGGAGGCTGTCGCCTCGCGGGGCCCGGCGACACCTGCGCCGTCGCGGTGTGCGCGGCCCTCGGCGACGGCACCTCGTCCAGCCGCGCGCCCCTCGGGCTCACCATCGCGCTCCAGCTGAGGGTGATCTTCCCGGTCAGGTCGGTCACCGTCGCGCCGTAGTGCCGCTCCCCGCTGCCGTAGGTGCGCAGGTAGAGGAAGTCGTTCCGCCCCCGGAGCTGGTCCTCGTCGTAGTCCGGCGACGAGCGCCCGTAGCTCACGAGGTTCGGCCCCGCGTCACGCTTGCTCCGCCTCAGCACCAGGGAGGCGAACGGCCTGGCCGACGGATCGTCCGGCTCGAGCGAGAAGCGCGCCGTTCGCCGGTCGTAGACGATGAAGCAGAACTTGCCCGGGTACCGCATCCGCGGGGGCGCGGTCATCTCCGAGTTCCCCATCAGATCGTTGTCCCGCACTTCCACCCAGACCCGGTGACACACGGTGCCCTGGGCCCACGCGGTGCTCCCCTGGAGCAGGGTCGCCAGCAACAGCAGCCACCCGCTTTGACCCACCCGACTCGTTCTCGAACCCATCGGAATCCCTCGCGACACTCCCTTTGGAGCGGAGGGGTTCTGCAAGAAGCAGGCAGCAGAGAAGATCACCCCGGCTGCACGGTGCGGGTGAGGCCGCTGGCGTACGGCGGGGCACGGCGTTAGCGTCCGCGGACCGTGCCGCTTCCATCGGCCAGCGCCTGCAGCACCCCGGTGACCACCCCGGTCGCGGCGCTCTGTTGCTGTTGTCGTTGAGCGGCTGACGGGCCGGGGGTGCTTCCCCGCGATGCTCTCGGCTCCCCGCTCTCGTCCCGTCCCCTCGCCGTTAGAGGACCCCGATGGATCATTCCGCACGCGTTTACGAGGACATCACCCAGCTGCTCCCCGACGAGGAGAACCCCTCGCCCATCGTCCGGCTCAACCGCCTGGTCCCGGAGGGCTCCCAGCTGTGGGCCAAGCTGGAGTGGATGAATCCCTTCGGCTCGGTGAAGGACCGGGCCGCCTGGGCGATGATCCGGGATCTCGAGGCGCGCGGGGAGCTCGGGCCGAAGCGTCCCGGCCGGGGCATCGTCGAGCCCACCAGCGGCAACACCGGCCTGAGCCTCGCCGGCCTCGCCGGCGTACGGGGCTACCCGATGCTCGCGGCGGTGCCTTCCAAGGTCCCCGCGGAGAAGAAGGTCCTCCTCCAGGTCTTCGGAGCGAAGGTCGAGGTGGTGCCCGACGCGCTCTGCCCCCTCCCCGGCAGCGAGGACGGCACCATCGGGCTCGCCAAGACGCACGCCAAGGCCTCGGCCGACCGCTGGGTGATGCCCAACCAGTACGCCAACCAGCAGAACGTCGAGGCGCACGTCCGCACCACCGGCCCGGAGATCTGGCGACAGACACGAGGGCAGGTGACCCACGTTTTCACCTCTCTCGGCACCTGCGGCACGGTGATGGGCCTCAGCAAGTTCCTCAAGGCCAAGAACCCCGCGGTGAAGGTGATTGCCGTCCAGCCCAGTCCGGGACACGACGTCCCCGGCATTCGCAACGTCTCCGAGCTGGACGTCTCGCAGCTCTACGACCCGAAGCTGGTCGACGAGGTTCTGGAGGTCGACTACCAGCTGGCCTACACGGTGGCCGCCGAGCTGGCCCGCCACGAGGGGCTGCGCGCCGGCCCCAGCTCCGGCCTCATCTTCGAGGGCGCCCGGCGCACCGCCCTGAAGAGCCCCGTCCCCCACGGGGTGATGATCTTCTGCGACGACGTCTTCAAGTACGCATCGAACATGCTCAAGCACGTGCCCGGCCTGGAGGCCGAGCCGTGATGGAGTTTCACGAAGAAGCGAAGGAGCAACCGTCATGGCCGAGTACGCACACCCCGAGGTCCTGGTCTCCACCGACTGGGTGAAGCAGAACCTCAAGACTCCCAACGTCCGCATCGTCGAGGTGGACGTGGACCCCAAGCTCTACGCCGCGGGACACATTCCCGGGGCGGTGGGCTGGGACTGGACCACCCAGCTGAACGATCAGGTCAAGCGGGACATCATCTCCAAGCAAGACTTCGAGAAGCTGAACTCAGAAGCAGGCATCAAAAACGCGGACACCGTCGTCATCTACGGCGACGCGAGTAACTGGTTCGCGGCCTACGGGTTCTGGCTCTACAAGATCTACGGGCACAAGGACGTGCGCCTGATGAACGGCGGACGGGCCAAGTGGCTCAACGAGGAAGGCGCGCCGCTCACCACCGACGTCGCGAAGTTCGCCCGGAGCGAGTACCGCGTTCCCTCGGTGGACACCTCGCTGCGGGCCATGGTCCAGGAGGTGCGCGCCGCCAGCGAAAAGAAGGCCCCCCTGGTGGACGTCCGCAGCCCGGACGAGTTCACCGGGAAGGTCATCGCCCCGCCGGGGATGACCGAGACCGCGCAGCGCGGCGGTCACGTTCCGGGCGCCACCAGCATCCCCTGGAGCACGGCGGTCACCAACGAGAACACCTTCAAGAGCGCCGACGAGCTCCGGGCCATCTACCTGGACCAGAAGCGGCTCGATCCCGGCAAGCCCACCATCGCCTACTGCCGCATCGGCGAGCGGAGCAGCCACACCTGGTTCGTCCTCAAGTACCTGCTCGGCTTCAAGGACGTGAAGAACTACGACGGCAGCTGGACCGAGTACGGGAACCTGATCGGCGCGCCCATCGAGAAGGGCGGCGGCTGAGCCGGACGTTTGGCCGACCCCGGGTCGCTCGCGCGAGCCGACCCGGGGCCCGTCTCCAGGCTCAGCTGCGGGCCAGCTGCCGGCGCGCCTGCGGGCGGATGAAGCCGTACACCCCGTTCAGCTGGTTGTAGTCCGCTGCCTCGCGGAAGGCCTCCGCCGCCTTGCTGCCGTTGCCTTTGCCCTGCCAGGCCAGCCCGGTGAGGTAGGAGACGCGCGGGTTCTGCCCGCCGGCCTTCCCCAGCTCGGCCAGGGCGGTGTCCCACTCCTTGCCCTGGACGGCGATCATCCCCGCCAGCTCGTGCGACTGCCGCACCTCGAAGGGGACCTTCTTGGCCTCCACCGCGGTGGAGTACTTCGTCGCGGTGGCCCGGGCGCCCGCCAGGTCGCCCTTGAGGAGCGCCACCCGGGCCATGTCGAACATGTGGTTCCGGTGCGCGGCTTCCTTCACCGCCTCCGAGGCCTTGGAGCTGTCCACCAGCTTCATGCTCTCCTCGAACTTCTGCGCCGCCTCGGCAGGCTTGCCGGCCCCGAGGAGCAGGTTGCCGATGAAGTTCACGTCCTGTGACGCGGACAGGAGATCGCCGCTGGCGTCGGCGATCTTCTTCTCCTCCTCGATGCTCCGGATCGCGTCGGGCCAGCGGTCCTCGTGCATGTAGGTCTCGGCCATCCAGAACCACGCCTGACGCTTCTCTCCATCGGTCCGCGCCTTGCCCAGCATCTGCTTCAGCGTGACGCGCGCCTCGTCGCCCTTGCCGAGGTAGATCTGATCGTTGGCGATGCCCACGTACGCGCTGAGGAAGAACGGGTCCACCTGGAGCGCCTTCCGGTAGCGCCCGATCGACTCGTCGAATCGCCCCATCCGCATCAGGAGCTCGGCGTAGGAGTCGTGCGGGTTCGGATCATCGGGGAGGAGCTCGGCGTATTTCTGGAAGGTCTTCTCCGCCTCGGCGAGCTTGCCCTGGGCGCGGTAGGCGTAGCCGAGCTGGTTGTAGGGGAGGGTGAACTTGGGGTCGATCTCCACCGCCCGGGACAGCTCGCGGATCGCGGTGTCGAAGTCCTGCCGGCCGAAGGCGATGATGCCGATCTGGTTGTGGATCCGGGGATCCGAAGGGAACTGCTTCGCCAGCTCGGCCAGCAGCGCATCTTGCTCCGCCGGACGGGACTTGGCGCCCGCCTCGGCCGCGCGGATGAACTTCTGCTCGGCGAGGGTGGCGTGGCTGGCGGTGGCCATGGCCTTGTCCAGCCCGGCGAAGAAGTCCTTGGCCGTCCCGGCCGTCTGGGCCCACTGGAGCCAGGCCAGCGCGAACTGAGGGTCCTTCTTCACCGCCTGGTCGGTCCGGAGGTGGCCCTCGGTTCCCTTGAGGCGCTCCACGAGGTCACGTCCCTCGACGTACAGCGCGCGAGCCTCGGGGGACGAGGTGGTGATGGGGACGGTGGCCGGATCGGCTGCGAAGGCCAGCGCCGGCACCAGGAGCAACGGGGGAAGCAGACGTCGCATCGGAAATCTCCCGCGGCATGCACGGCCGCGACGACGGGAATGCGCCCTTGTACGCCACCGTCCCGGATGCCATGGCGGAGCGCCGCTGCACCGTCTGGACCGTTCACTGGACTCGCCCGGTGCCCTCGCCGCTCGCTGCACCCGCCAGGCCGCTCGCCGCGAATCAGATCGGGAGCCGGACCTCGAAGGTCGCGCCGCTCCCGCGCTCGCTCGCCGCGGACACACTACCGCCCAGCAGCTCCACCACGCTGCGGCTGATGTAGAGGCCGAGCCCCAGACCGCCGTAGTGGCGCTCGGACACCGCGCGCTCGTAGCGCCCGAAGATGGCGTCGAGCTTGGCCGGCTCGATCCCGATGCCCTGGTCCGACACGGTCAGCACCGCCCAGCCCGGCTCCGACCACAGCCGCACCTGGATCGGCTTGGCGTTTCCGTACTTGATGGCGTTGTCCACCAGGTTGGTCACCACCTGGTCGATGCGGAGCCGGTCGGAGTGCGTCGGGAGACTCTCCGGAGCCTCGAGCGTCAGCCGCGAGCCGGCGCGCTGTGCCTGTGGCTCGAAGCGGGTGACCACCTCGCGAACCACCGCCGCCAGGTCCACCGGCTCCCGCTCGACGGTGAAGCGCCCGGCCGCGATGCGGGAGACGTCCAGCAGGTCCGAGACCAGGCTCGACAGACGGGTGACCTGGCGGCGGGTGGCGTCGGTGTACTCCAGCACTCGCCGGGCGAAGGGCGCCTCGGACTGGGTGCGCGCCTCGCGGGCGAGCATCTCCAGCTTCAGCGCCAGCGGGGTGAGCGGCGTCCGGAGCTCGTGGCTCGCCACCGAGAGGAAGGTGTCGCGGGCGGCGAGCGCATCCCGGAGTGCGGCGGCCTGGCGCCGGTGCTCGTCCACGTTGGTGTTCACCCCGAACCACCGGACGATCCGGCCCTCCGAGTCCCGGAGTGGCTGCACCCGGGTGAGGAACCAGCGGAAGACGCCGTCCGCCCCGCGGAGCGGGAACTCCATCTCGAAGGGTTCGCCGGTGGCGAGGCTGTGCTTCCAGCGCTCCACCACCCGGGGCAGCACCTCGGGGTCGTGCACCGCCTGCCAGCCCCAGCCCTCCACCATCTCCGGGGTCGTGCCGGTGTACTCGAACCAGCGCCGGTTGTAGTAGTCGATGAATCCGTCGGGGCGCGCGCTCCAGGCGAGCTCGGGAATGTTCTCCACCACCGCCCGGAACTGGCGCTCGCTCTCCCGGAGCGCCACCTCCGCCCGCCGGCGGTCCTCGATGTCGATGACGCTGCCGATGTAGCCCACGAACTCGCCGGCCCCGTCGAAGCGAGGCACCGCCGAGTCGATGAACCACCGGTACTCGCCGTCCCAGCCGCGCACCCGGTACTCGGAGCGGAAAGGGACCTGCATCTCGTTGGCGGCGACGAAGTTGTTCCGGACCCGCTCCGCGTCGTCCGGATGGAGCACGTCGAGCCACCCCAGGCCGAGCCCGGCATCCCGGGCCTGCCCGGTGTACTCGAACCACTGGCGGTTGAGGTACACGCAGGCCCCGGCGGGGTCCGTCACCCAGAGCATCACCGGCGCGTGATCGGCCATGTTCCGGAACCGGGCCTCGCTCTCCTCGACCTTCTTCCGGGCCACCACCTGCTCGGTCACGTCCCGCCAGGCCATGGCCACACCCTCGTCGACGCGGGAGATCTGCAGGGCGAGCCAGACGCCGGCGGAGTACAGCCCCTGCTCGGACTGGTACGGGTACTCGTCCTCGACGATGGCCTCTCCGCTCTCCCAGACCTGCCGGTACATGCCCAGGAAGCCGCTCTGCTCGGCGTTGGGGAAGACCTCGGTGATGAGCCTCCCCTCGTAGCGCTCGCGGGGCAGCCCCGCGTACCGCTGGGCGACTGCGTTCACGTACTCCACCCGGAAGTCCAGCGCCTTCCCGTCGGGGCCCAGCACCGGGGTGAGGAAACCGAAGGCGTCGAGCATCCCCTCGACGGCGTGGCGGAAGCGACGCTCGCTCCTCCGCACCGTCTCCTCGAGCGCCCGCTCGCCGGTGATGTCCTGGGAGAGGGCGACGAAGCCGCGCACCCGGCCGTCGGGGCCGAAGTCGGGGGTGTAGGTGGCGCGCACCTGGATCGAGGGGGCACCCTCGCGCGGGACCTCCATCTCGAAGGTCACCGTGCGGCCCTCGAGCGCCGCCCGGAGGTGTGGACGGATCTGCGCGTATCCCTCCTCGCCCATCACCTCGCGGACGGTCTTGCCCTGGATCTGCATCCGGGGCCGGAGGTGGGTCTGGTGGTAGCGGTTGCTGAAGACGAAGCGCTCCTCGGTGTCCACGTAGACGAGCGCCGCGGGGACCGTGTCCAGGATGAGCGCCAGGCGCTCCACCTCGCTGGCCGGACCGGTCACGGCGGGCACCGCCTTGGAACGCGCTGGAGGTGCATCGAGGCCCGGGCGCCCCTCGGAGAACGGCGACATCGCGGGCAGTGTGTCAGCCCGACCCCGGACGGGAGGACGGGCGCGGAGTGATGCGGGCTGACGTTGCTCGCAACCGGACACTCAACGCGCCCTCCGATCAGGAGTCGACGAGGTCGGGAAGTGTGTCCAGCTCCTCCAGCGACCGTCGCTCGGCTGAAACGCCCAGCACCGCCGCCACCGCCGCGGCGGCGAGCATCAGGGCTGCGCCCAGCGCATCTCCGGCCGCGACCCGCACCCGGCTCCCGGAGGCGATGAGCGCCCCGAAGAGCGCAGGGGCCAGCAGTCCTCCTGCCGCCGTGCCCACCGCGTAGAAGAGGGCGATGGCCAGCCCCCGCATCGCCACCGGGAAGAGCTCCGAGACCGAGAGGTAGGCGGCGCTCGCCGCCGGTGAGGCGAAGAAGAACACCGCGCACCAGAGGACGGTCTGGGTCTCCGCGGTGAGCCAGCCCCTGGCGAACGCCCACCCGGTGGCGAGCAGCAGCAGGCCCGACGCTGCGTAGGTGAAGCCGATCATCCGCCGGCGTCCGATGGTGTCGAAGAGGTGGCCGAGCAGCAGTGGCCCGGCGAGGTTCCCCAGCGCGAACGGCAGCAGATAGAGCCCGATGCGTTCCGCCGGAACTCCGTAGAACTTTCCCAGCACCAGCCCGTAGGTGAAGAAGACCGCGTTGTAGGCGAACGCCTGCGCCACCATCAGTGTCAGGCCCAGCAGCGCGCGGCGGCGGTGCCGGCGGAACAGGATGCGGGCGATGGTGCGGTAGTCCAGGCCCGCCCCGGGCTGGAGCTGCAGGGTGCGCTCCGGGGCGGCGAGCGGTCCGTGGCGGCCGGTGACCTCCTCCTCGACCGCCCGGACGAGGCGCTCGGCCTCCTGGCGGTGACCATGGAGCAAGAGCCACCGCGGACTCTCGGGCACGTGGCGGCGGACGAGGAGGATGGACACCCCCAGCAGTGCGCCGAGTCCGAAGCACACCCGCCACCCGAGCCAGGGCGGAAGCACGTGCGGGTCGAGCAGCACCAGGGTGGAAAGCGCGCCCAGGGCCGTGCCCAGCCAGTAGGTGCCGTTGATTGCGAGATCTGCCCGCCCCCGGACACGCGCCGGCAACAGCTCGTCGATGGCCGAGTTGATGGCGGCGTACTCCCCACCGATGCCTGCACCGGTCAGGGCGCGGAAGAGGGCGAAGGTGACGAATCCCGTGGAGAGCGCGCTGAGCAGGGTGGCGACGAGGTAGACCGAGAGCGTCACCAGGAAGAGCCGCTTCCGGCCCACCAGGTCGGTGAGCCGGCCGAAGACCAGCGCCCCGAGGATGGCGCCTCCCAGGTACGCCGTCGCCGATTGACCGATCTGCTGCTCGGTGAGGGCGAGCGTGTCTGGCCGGACCAGCGCACCGGCCACCGCCCCCACCAGGGTGACCTCGAGGCCGTCGAGCACCCAGGTGACCCCGAGCGCGATGACCACCCGCCAGTGCCAGGCCGACCAGGGCAATCGGTCGAGCCGTGCGGGGATGTCTGTCTCGGTCAGCCTCGGGGCGTCCATGCCAAGCTCCAGTCTGGGTCGAACGCCCCCACTGGGACATGGAGGGGCCGGGTCCAGTGTTCAGGAACGGCGACGGGTGAACGCCAGCGCGGTCACCCCCAGCGCGAGGAAGGCCAGCGGAGCGCCGCCCGCCGTGCTGCAGCTCCCCTCGACGTTCCCTGTCGCGCCGCTCCCGGAAGCAGGATCCCCACCACCGTCGGGGCCGCCGCCACCGGCGTCGGGGGCCGGCGAGGGTCCCCCGTCGACTCCGGCATCCGAGGAAACGCTCGGGGCCGGGACCACGAGCATGCCGATGCTCCGGGCGGGGAGCGTGACCCAGCGGGTGAGCGCCAGCTTGGCCGCCACCACCTCGGAGTCCGACGCGAAGTTGATCCCGTAGATCAGCGGAGAGATGGGATGGACGTCCGCGGCCGTGTCGACCGACACGGTCGCTTGCCCCAGGGCCAGGGCAGGGCATAGCGCGAGCAGGGCGATCGACCGCACGCTCGAGATCCAACGGTCGGGCCGTGCGGCCGGGCAATGGGCGGCGGCAGAGGCCGGAGTACGCCCCTGTGGTCGCCGCGCGGCTGTTGCGCAGCGGATGCATCGCTGTCCCTCGGGGGTGAACCCCGGGCGTCCGTGCGCAGCTTGGACGCCTCGAACACCCCGGGAGGTCCGAACATGCGAAGCATCTCCTGGCTGGCTGCGGGCGCGGTCGCGCTCGCGGTCGGCTGTGCGTCCAGCAACACCGCCGGCCCATCTGGCACGGCGGACACCTCGAAGCCCGCGGCCGCCTCACACCCCGCGGTCGCCCGTGGACCTCAGCAGACGGTGAGTGGCGGGATCCAGAACTACACCACTGGGCCCAGCGGGCAGCAGAACGGATTCGTTCTCGCCTCGGGACAGCGGGTGCACGTGCCCGAGGAGATGGGAGCCAAGGTCGCCGACCAGTTCCCGCCCAACACGGTGGTCAAGGTCACCGGGTACATGATCACCGACAGCGACGGTCGTCCGTTGCTCGAGGCGTACACCATCACTGCGCCCGACCGGAACAACGCGACGCTCGACCTCACCTCCGCCCAGGCCGCGCCTCCGTCGCCGCCGTCGTCGGTCGGTGGCTCTGGCCCCGCTGGCACCCAGCCGGTGAATCCGCCCGCAGAGGTCCAGCCGGGCACCCCGGGCAATCCGCCGCCTGGGGGACGGTAGCGCCGCCCCGGGCGTCCACACCCAGGAGCAGGGCGTGGTGCTTTCTCGACCCCCGCGCAGACCTGCGCGCCCCCACGACCGCGGAGGACATGACCCTCCGTTGCACGCACAGGCCGGCGGACCCGTACGCTGGGCATCGATCATGAGGTCGCGTCCGGCTCGCCTCTTCCCTCTTCTTGCCCTGCTCGCCGCGGTGCCGGTGTCCGGCTGCTCCGAGGCCTCCGGGCAGACCCAGGGCGCCGAGCCGTGTCCGAAGACGAAGTACGACGCGATGTACTTCGCCGTGGACCCCTCCGGGACGGTGGTGAAGTTCCCGCAGGAGGAGCTCGAGGGCTACCAGCGCCGCGGCTTCAGGCCCGCGACCCAGGAGCAGGCCCGGGCCGTGGTCCGCCGGGAGTGCCCGGCCGGCTTCCGCTGAGCGGGCAGCGCCGGAAACCCCAGCGGCTGAGCCTTGGCACCTCCCCACGTGTCCACCATCGTGCGGCGCAGGTCTCCGTCGTCCGGACCGGGGCCATTCGTCACACGAATGAGCTGCAACGAAACCCGCCCAGTGCGTCACATCGGGACAAACCTCGAAAGGAACGCCTCGATGGCAGCGCAGTCCAAGGTGACCGTGGGACTCTTCGTTCGGCTGGTGGCGAAGGAGGGCAAGGAGCGGGCGGTGGAGGAGTTCCTCCGCTCGGGCATGGCGCTGGTCCAGGCCGAGCCGGGCACCTTGCAGTGGTACGCGGTGCGCTTCGACCAGCGCACGTTCGCCATCTTCGACACCTTCGGTTCGGAGGAAGGCCGGCAGGCCCACCTTTCCGGGCGCGTGGCCGCGGCGCTGATGGCGAACGCGGCGGAGCTGCTGGCCGAGCCGCCCCGGATCGAGCGGCACGACGTCCTGGCCGCAAAGACCTGACACGGCTGGGTTTCCGGCAACCGCGTCGTGAGGAGCCGGCGTCGTCTTGACGGTCGCTCCCCGGTGCGCCCAGATCGCGCGCCGGGGAGAGCACCTCGTGGAGGGTCGTCCGGTGCGTGCTTCCATCTGCATCCTCGTCACCTCGCTCGGCCTCACCGGCTGTTTTGGGTATTCCGGGGGGTACGCCCGCGAGCCGCTCGTTGCCGAGACTGCGGTCTCTTCGTCGCCGCACGCCTCCATCATGGCCACCCGCCTGGCCGGTCCCGCGCGGTGGTCGTCGGACGACCTGGAGGATCTCGGTGGCCCGGTCATTCCCGAGGCGACGGTTTACGCCCTCTGGTGGGGTGAACCCTCGCGGTTCCCCGCCGACGCCATGTCCGGGATCGACACCTTCCTCACCGGACTCGATGGATCGCGGTACCTGGCGACCGCCGACCAGTACGTACGGCGGCCGGCGCGGGCGACCTTCGTGGGACACCTCGTGGAGACCTCGCCGGCGCCCACCCATTCGCCGTCCACCGAGGAGCTCGTCTCCAAGGTGTGCCAGGTGCTGGCTGACGCGCAGCAAACCCCGAGCCCCACCGCGCTGTACCTGGTCTTCACCGACAACTTCCCCGAGCCATCGAACTTCTGCGGCTTTCACGATGGCGGCCGCTGTCCGGGCGGGCAGCGGATCCACATCGCGTACCTGCCGAACCTGGCCGGGGCGCCGCAGTGCGATCCGGGGGACCTCTTCCGCTGCAACGCCCTCAGCGAACCCACCCGTGCCCTGGCCAACGTGACCGCGCACGAGGTCATCGAGATGCTCACCGACCCGGACGGGAACGCCTGGCTGGACCGCTCCGGCGACGAGATCGCCGACAAGTGCAACTTCCTCTTCGGGAGCTGCGTCGCCCTCGGCAGCACCCGCTGGCAGCTGCAGAAGCAGTGGTCCAACGCGGACCACGGCTGCATCCAGGAGAAGTACGCGGCGCCGAGGGTGGCGATCGCCCGATAGAGGCCCCACGGCGGTGTTGCACCTTGGTCCCATGCGCTTCGGGCCACCGCGCAGGGGGGTTCCTGGCAGAGTGCGCGCATGACAGCCCGGCGGTTTCTCCTGGTCGCCGCGATGTTCTGCGCTTGCGCCGGCTCCTCCAAGGAGCAGGACTCGAAGCCGGCCCAGCCACCTCCACCACCACCCCAGCAGCCGGCAGCCCAGGCCGCGCCGCCGACCGTGGGCACCCCTGGCCAGGCCGCGCCACCCGCATCGACCCAGAGCGGCTTGGCCCCGGAGGCACTCGAGGCTCTGGTCTCACCCATCGCGCTGTTCCCGGATCCGCTGCTTGGCCAGGTGCTCGAGGCATCGCTCCGGCCACAGGAGGTCGCCGAGGCCTCGGCCTTCCTCAAGGCGCACCCCAGCCTCGCGGGAAAGGAGCTGGAGGCATCGCTGAAGGACAGACCCTGGGACCAGAGCGTGAAGGCGCTGGCCGCGCTTCCCGACGTCCTGAAGATGCTGAGCGAGCACCAGGACTGGGCCCGAGATCTGGGAACCGCCTACCGCACGCAGCGCGAGTCGGTGCTCTTCGCGGTGCAGCAGATGCGGTCGCGGGCGATGGAGGCCGGGAACCTCAAGTCCTCGTCGCAGCAGACGGTGAAGGTGGAGAAGGGCGGGACGGCGAGCGACGGCACCCAGACGACCATCATCTACATCGAGCCGGCCCAGCCCGAGGTGGTCTACGTGCCGGTCTACAGCCCGACGGTGGTCTACGGCACCTGGGCCTACCCGGCGTATCCGCCGCCGCCGGTGTATCCGCCGGGCTACGTCGTCGGTGGCGCGGCAATCAGCTTCACCATCGGGTTCGCCATCGGCTCGAGCTACTGGCGCTATCCGCCGTATCCACCGTACCCGCCGCGGCCTCCGTATCCGCCACGTCCGCCGCCTCCCGGAGGCTGGGGACGGCCGCCAGGGGGGGCAGGTGGGCCGGGAGGCCCGGGCGGGCCGGGCGGTCCAGGGGGTCCGGGAGGGCCGGGTGGCCCCGGTGGCATCGGGGGGCCCGGTGGTCCTGGAAGCCCTGGTGGCCCCGGTGGCCCTGGCAGTCCCGGAGGTCGGCCCCCGGGCCCGAGTACGCTTCCCTCCGGTCCGGGCGCCTCCGGAGGCAGGCCTGCAGGCCCGAGCACGCTTCCCTCCGGTCCGGGAGCTGGAGCCGGTGCACCCCGTCCGTCGACGGGCATGCCCTCGACACCGCCCGGGTACGGCGGGGGCGGTGACCGGGGCTGGGGTGCGCCCTCGGCCAAGCCGGCCCCGTCAGGTCCGGCGTGGGGCGGGGGGATGAACAGCGGCGCACAGACCCGCGCGGCGAGCAGCCGCGGCCAGTCGAGCGTCGGAGGTGGCGGTGGACGCGGTGGCGGACGGAGGCGCTGAGCGATCATGACCCTTCGACGCGCGATACTCTCCGTGCTCCTGGTCGTCCCGGGCCCGGTTCTCGCCGCCGGCGCAAAGGCGTACCCGGACCCGGCGACGGCGACCGAGGCGCTGATCGCCGCGGCCCGCTCGGGCCAGGTCGACGCCCTGGTGGGGGTGCTGGGCGACCGTTCGAGATCCTTCCTGGTCTCGGGCGATCCGGTGGCCGATCGGACCGCGCTCCAGAAGTTCGTGGCGTTGTTCGATCGCGACCACACGCTGGCGGCGCCGGACGAGCGGACGCGGACCCTGGTGGTGGGCGAGGATGCATGGCCCTTTCCGATCCCGCTGGTGCACGGGTCGGCGGGCTGGACCTTCGATGTGAAGGCCGGCGAGGCGGAGCTCCTCGCGCGCCGGGTGGGACAGAACGAGCTGGACGCGATCCAGGTGTGCCTGGGCTACGTGAACGCGCAGCGGGACTACCTGTCGCGCAATCCGCAGGGGGCCAGCGTCCCGCACTATGCGGACCACCTCATGAGCTCGCCCGGCAAGCGCGATGGGCTCTACTGGAAGAGCTCCGCCGGCGAGCCGGAGAGCCCGATGGGTCCGGCGGTGAGCGGCGCCCTGCGCGAGGGCTATGCGCCGAAGTACGGCCAGCGCGCGCCCTACCGGGGTTACCTGTACCGGATTCTCGGCGCGCAGGGCCCGAACGCCGAGGGCGGCGCGATGGACTATCGGGATGGGGGAAAGCTCACCCGGGGCTTCGCCCTGGTCGCGTACCCGGCGGCGTACGGCAAGTCGGGGGTGATGACCTTCCTGGTGAACCAGTCGGGGGTCGTCTTCGAGAAGGACCTCGGCCCGAAGACCGCCAAGACGGCCGAGGGACTGAAGCGCTTCGATCCCGACACGAGCTGGAAGCGCGTCGAGCCGTAGGCGTGAGAGTGTCAAACGCGGCCGGAGCGCAGCCAGCGCGCCCACTCGGGCCGGCCGTGCCGGGCGGCGCTGGCGGAAGCCGCGTCCCAGTCGTAGGCGATCTGGTGCTGCTCGGCCTGCCAGCCGCTGGGCGTCCGCTCGCAGACCACGAAGCGCGCGTGCGGGGACCCGTTCTCGACCTGGTGGGGGTGAGGCGCATCGCCGGTGAACGCCTGCAGACCGACGCTGCCGGCGTTGACCACCAGCTGTCCGGTGGACAGGCGCACCGTGCGCGGATGATGGGAGTGCCCGGAGAGGACGAGCGCGTGCCGGGCGCCGGCGAGCCGGTCGGCGATGACCTCGTCCGCGGCGAGCTTCACCGGTCCGCCGTCCAGCTCCTCGCAGAGGTAGACCAGGTCGGTCTCCGGGGTGCCGTGGCAGACGAGCACATCGGCGGCGAGCTCCAGCGTCGCGGGGAGGGTGGAAAGCCAGGCGCGCTGCGCAGCGGTGGTGTGCTCGAACGCGTACTGGTCGCTCGCGCCGCCTGGAGCCTCGGCGCAGGCGAGCAGCTGCCGCTCGTGGTTGCCGCGGATGATGGCCGCCTCGAGCGCCATGAGCACCTCGGCCGTCTCGGACGGCTCGAGCGGACCGGAGAGGAGATCCCCGGCGACCACCAGCCGATCGATGTCGCCGAGGGCGCGGATCCGGGCGAGCACTGCCTCGAGTGCCCGGATGTTTCCATGGATGTCGGAGATGATGGCCAGCCGCACGGTTGAGAAGCCTAGCGTGAAGCGAGGAGGGAGATCATGAGCCAAGAGAGGTCGCGAGCGCTCGCCGGAACGCTCAGGCTCCCACGGCCTTCGCTCGCCGGCAGCAGGTCTCTGGGCGGGGCCCTGCGCGCGCGGCGGACGGTCCGGGGGATCTCGGATCGCCCGCTCCCGCTCCCGGTCCTCTCTGGGCTCCTCTGGGCTGCGTGGGGCGTCAACCGGCGCCGTGGGCCGTTCGGGGCGCTCGGGAGAACGGCGGCCTCGGCGAGCAACTCGCAGGAGATCGACCTGTACGTGCTTCGGCCCGAGGGGGCGTTCATTTACGATGCCCCACGCCACGAGCTGTTGCCGGTCGTGGCGAGAGACCTGCGCCACCTCTGCCTCAACCCCGGGCACGGCCTGCTGGGGGCCACCGCGCCGGTGCGCCTGGTCTTCGTGGTCGACCTGGATCGGCTCGAGCACACGCAGGGGTTCGAGGAGCCGGGGCTGCATGATCCCGTCGTCCAGCGCTCGTACTACTTCGTGGACACCGGGCTCATCGCCGCCAACGTGTACCTGTTCGCCGCGGCCACCGGGCTCGCGGCGTGGTTTCACAACTGCCAGCGGAACGCGCTCGCTCGTGCGCTGCGGCTGGGGAAGAACCAGCGCGTGCTCTTTGCCCAGACGGTTGGTTATCCAGGCCGCTCCGTCGCCGTCCGTCCAGGTCGCGCCAGCGGCCGCCGACGGTGAACGTCGCGGGGCAGTGAGTCTCGTAGCTCCTCCACGCGCGATGGCAATCCGTCGGGCGGGCGCCGCGCTCGCCTGCGCAACACCCGTTCGAACGGCGGAGCGGCTTGTCTGCGAGTGACCCCGACAGGGACGGGGCTCGAACAAAGCCCGGATCCGTTCGAGTCGCCGCACGCCCTCGGAAGTTCGGCGCCTTCGTCTAAGCGGCTTTGCCGATCTCCGTCGTGCTTCCTAATAGATCCCGGTCACGTAGAACACGCTGATGGCCACTGCCACGGCGGCGGTCTTGAGCAGCGTGATCGCGAAGATGTCGCGGTAGGCGACCTTGTGCGTCAGGCCGGTCACGGCCAGCAGCGTGATCACCGCGCCATTGTGCGGCAGCGTGTCCATGCCACCGCTCGCCATCGCCGCGATCCGGTGCAGGACTTCGAGCGGGATGCCGGTCGAGTGCGCGGCGGCGACGAACCTGTCGGCCATCGTGGCGAGGGCGATGCTCATCCCGCCGGAAGCCGATCCGGTGATGCCGGCGAGCGCGGTCACGGTGACCGCCTCGTTGAACAGCACCCCCGGGATCGCCTTCAGCCCGTTGGAAAGCACGAGGAAGCCCGGCAGCGCAGCGATCACGGCGCCGAAGCCGTACTCCGACGCGGTATTGATGGCCGCGAGCAGCGCCCCGGCGACCGCCGCCTTGCTCCCTTCGGCGAACCGTTCCTTGAGCGTTTCGAAGGCGAACACGACGACCGTCAGGATGCCGAGGAGCAGCGCGCCTTCCACCGCCCAGATCGCGGCCACCGAGGAAACCTGCGTGACCACCGGCTTGGCCAGCCCGGGCAGCGATGTGGAAACGCTCGCGCCGTAGACGCGCGGGATGAGCAGGGTGAACACCTTGTTCATCACGCCGACGACGACGAGCGGCGCGATGGCGAGCCAGGGGTTCAGGAGCTTCTCCGCGGGGAAGGCCTCGGGCTCGTTGACGAGCTTCGTACCGTAGCCTTCGCCGGCTGCGGCGGCCTGCCGGCGGCGCCACTCGAGGTACGCGAGGCCACTCATCAGGATGAAGAGTGCGCTGATGACGCCCAGCCACGGCGCCGCCCAGGTGTTGGTCTTGAAGAAGGTGGTGGGGATGATGTTCTGGATCTGCGGCGTGCCGGGCACCGCGTCCATGGTGAAGCTGAACGCGCCAAGGGCGATGGTCGCGGGGATGAGCCGCTTCGGGATGCCCCCCTGCCGGAACATCTCGGCGGCGAACGGATAGACCGCGAACACCACGACGAAGAGCGACACCCCGCCATAGGTGAGGAGCGCGCACACCAGCACGATCGACAGACTCGCGCGGGTGCGCCCCACCAGGCCGATCACCGCCGTGACGATCGAGCGCGCGAAACCCGACAGCTCGATCACCTTGCCGAACACCGCGCCGAGCAGGAACACCGGCAGGTAGGACTTGATGAAGACCACCATCTTGTCCATGAACACGCCGCTGAAGACCGGTGCCACGTGCGTCGGGTCCGTGAGCAGCACGGCGAGCAGTGCGCAGATCGGTGCGAACAGGATGACGCTGAAGCCCCGGTACGCGACGAACATCAGGAGCACCAGCGCAAGCAAGACGATGACGAGGCTCATGCGCGCATCCTCAATAGCTGCTCGGGTAGGGAAAGAGCAGCGTCACGCGCTCGTCGTGCATCCTGCGCAGCAGCCGCTCGTGCCGCTCGATGAGCGAGCCCGTCAGGTCGCGAACCGAGAGCACGCCAAGCACGGCTCCGCAGCTCACCACCGGAAGATGGCCGATGCGCTCGCGGTGCATGAGCGCCACGCACTCGGGCACCTTGGTTTCCGGCGCCACGGTGTGCACACGCGTGGTCATGAGCTCGCGCACCAGCATGCGGCGGTGCAGGATCACGCCGCGGGCGATGTCGCGTTCCGACACCACGCCCACCAGCGTCTTGCCTTCCAGAACCAGCAGGAACCCGATGTCCTTTCCCTCCATTTCGCTCAGCGCGGCGCGCGCGGTGGCGCTCGGCGCGGTCGTGACGAGCCGCCGGCGCTTGTGCGCGATCAGCTCGCCCGCCGTGCCGAACGGCTCGAGCGTGCGTCGCCGGGTTCGCACTCAGACCGCCATCGCGGAAACGTGCTCGGAAACCGCGAGCTCGGCTTCGGTGGCTTCACTCACCTGTCCCACGGTCACTCCGGGCGCGATCTCGAGCAGCGTCGCTCGCCCGCCCGGAAAGCCGATCACCGCGAGCTCGGTGACCACCAGATCCACCACCCGCGCCGAAGTGAGCGGCAGCGAGCATTGCTTGACGATCTTCGGCTGGCCCTTCGCCGTGTGCTGCATGGCGACGATGACCCGCTTGGCGCCGGTCACGAGGTCCATGGCGCCGCCCATGCCCGGCACCATCTTGCCCGGGATCATCCAGTTGGCGAGATGGCCCGAGGCATCGACCTGGAGTGCGCCGAGCACCGTCATGTCGAGATGCCCGCCGCGGATCAGTCCAAACGACATCGCGCTGTCGAAGGTGCACGCGCCGGGCAGCGCGCTCACCGGCTTTCCGCCGGCGTCGGTGAGCAGGGGATGGTTCATGCCTTCCGCGGGCGGGGCGCCGGTGCCGATCAGGCCGTTTTCCGACTGGAAGTACACGTTCATGCCGGTCGGCACGAACTTCGAGACCAGGGTGGGAATGCCGATGCCGAGGTTGACGAGCATGCCGTTCCTCAGCTCCTGCGCGATTCGCTTGGCAATGATTGTCTGGGCGTCCATGGGTCTCAGGCGTGCGAGATGATGTAGTCGACGACCGGCGCGGGCGTGATCACCTGGTCGGGGGCGATCACGCCGACAGGCACGATGTTGTCGGCTTCGACGATCACCGTGTCGGCCGCCATGGCCATCACGGGGTTGAAGTTGCGCGCGGTCAGTGCGTAGTAGAGGTTGCCGATGTAGTCCGCGAGGAACGCCTCCACGAGCGCGAAATCTGCACGCAGCGCGGTCTCGAGCAGGTAGGGCTTGCCCGCGAGATCGATGCGTTGCTTCCCTTTCTCCACGACGGTGCCGACGCCGGTGGGGGTGAGCACGCCGCCGAGGCCGAAGCCGCCGGCGCGGATGCGCTCGATCAGCGTGCCCTGGGGCACGAGGTCCACCTCGAGCTCTCCGGCGAGCATCTTCTTCTGCGTCTCGGGGTTGAGACCGATGTGGCTGGCGATCGTCTTTCTCACCGCGCCGGCGCTGATGAGCTTGCCGATGCCGACGCCGGGAAGCGCGTTGTCGTTCGCGATCACCGTCAGGTTGCGCCTGCCCTGGCGCACCAGCTCATCCACCAGACGCTCGGGCGTCCCCACGCCCATGAACCCGCCGATCATCACGGTCGCGCCGTCGGGGATCATCGCCACGGCGTCCGCCAGGAGAATTGTCTTCATTGGGCGGTCCAGCCTCCGTCGACCGGCAGCGCAATGCCGCGGATCTGCGCCGCTGCGGGTGAGCAGAGGAAGAGCGCCGTGGCGCCGATCTCGTCCGGCGTTGCGAACTCGAGCGAGGGCTGCTTCTCGCCGAGCAGCTTCATCTTCGCCGCGACGGGAGAGAGATCTTCTCGCGCCGCGCGATCGTCGATCTGCTTCTGCACCAGCGGGGTCAGCACCCAGCCCGGGCAGATCGCGTTGCAGGTGATACCAGTGGTGGCGGTCTCGAGCGCGACGACCTTCGTGAGTCCAACGATGCCGTGCTTCGCCGCGACATAAGCCGCCTTCTGCGCCGACGCCACGAGGCCGTGGGTCGACGCGATGTTGATGATCCGGCCCCAGTTGCGCGCCTTCATCTGCGGCAGGGCGGCGCGGATGGCGTGGAACGCGGCCGACAGGTTGATCGCGATCACGGCGTCCCACTTCTCGAGCGGAAACTCGTCGACCGGCGCGACGTGCTGGATGCCCGCGTTGTTCACCAGGATGTCCACGCCGCCCAGCTCGCGCGCCGCCTGCGCGACCATCGCCGCGATCTCGGCGGGCTTCGACATGTCGGCGGCGCTGTAGGACGCTTTGACCTTGTTTTTCGAGCCGAGCTCGGCGACGAGCTTCTCGATCAGCCCCTTGTCGCCGAAGCCGTTCAGCACGACGTTCGCGCCCGCCCCCGCGAGTGAGCGCGCAATGCCGAGCCCGATGCCGCTCGTGGAGCCGGTTACCAGCGCGACCTTGCCGGACAGGCTCATGCGAGTTCCAATGCGTCGATGATTTGCTTGGCGTTCATACAACCTCCGACTTGCTTGAAATGGGTCGCCGAAGCGCTCTTCAGTGTTTCAGTGGGGAGAAGGTGGATCCCGTGGAGCGCACCCAACGTCACGACGCCCCTCTCGAAACGTGAATCGTTCGGAAGCGCAGGCACTCCAGGCGGGTCCTCGACAGTAACGTCGGCGATGATGGTGTTGCTGGGCCTCAGCGATGGCGGTGACCTAAGAGGCGGGTGGCGCGTCAGGGAAAGGTCAAACTCTGCTCGGGCGTGATCCGGAACTCGACCGGGATGTAGATGCCTTGTGCCCCGCCGAAGGTGACCCGCGTGATTCGAGAGAAGCTGGCGGCATGGTGCACCAGGGTCCCCGGCTCCAGAAGGATCTCGTCGTGGTACTCGAGCTCGGCGTCGAGCACCTCTGCCTTGGGTCATCCCACGGCTCGCCCGCCGCCGCCTCGCTCCGGCCCGGTCCCGCTGGAGGCCGCCAGGAGTAGCCTGGGCTCGAACAGGGCCCGGATCCGTTCGAGCCGCCGCACGCCCTCGGGGGAGAGCGCGTCCTCCGCGCCCAGCATGCGCTGCACGATGTCCAGCCCATGGCGCCGCTCTTCGGGGTCGGCAGGCAGCAGCGTAGGGAGGCTCTCCAGCGCGCGCTCCTCGTCGAGCCGGACCAGGAAGAACTGCTCCTTCAGGAGCTGCTTCAGCTCGGTCAGCGACCGGCGTTCCTCCGCCGGGGCCTCGGCCCGGAGCGAGGTCAACATCGCGAAGCCGCGCTCGTCGATCCTTCCCTCGGGGAGGCGGATGTACACCATGGCCCTCGCCAGCGCCTCGAGGAAGCCGCCGCTCTCGTAGCGCGTCCGGAGCTCCGATCGGCTCCGCTCCTGGGCAATCTCGCGGGAAAGATCGCGCTCCGCGTGCCGGCGCTCGCTCGCTCCGGGGCTGAAACCGGCCAGGGCCTGGACGGCGGGGAGCCCGTAGACAGTGAGGAAGGTCGCCTCCTGAAGCCTGCCCCGCATGGCGCCCCAGCCATCGAGCGCCGAGGCGATCCACGAGGACGCGGCCCGTTCCACCGAGAGCAGGGGATTGTCCGCCGAGACCTTCTGCCGGCGGGTGCGCACCGAATCCGCCAGCATCTTCACCGGCCGGAGGAGAGGGTTCCGGTCGGAGAGGAGCGAGAACCGCAGCCGGTTGGGGTGGAGCTGCTGGACGGCCTTGGCCACCGGTTCCGGAAAGAGGCTGCGCACCACGGGCGCGGCGAAGGTGCGGTAGAGGCTCTTGTTGACCTCGGAGACCCTGGCCACCGTCGCGAAGCGGCGCTCATCCTCCGGAGGGTTCACTCCCAGCTTGCGGATGTCCTCGAGCGTGCGGACCTCCAGCCGGAGGAGGTACTTGTCGTTCTTGACACCCGCGTCGCTTCCGGACGCTTCCTCGGTGATCACCGCCTCGTAGAGCCCCGGCGGCATGAGGTCGATCATCTCCATGCACTGGGCGAACTCGGTGTGCTCCTTGTTGGCAACCTTCCCGGAGACGAAGATGCCGAGGTGTCCGATCGAGTCGTGCATCGTGTAGACGATGGTTTGACCGGCGGCGACGATCTCGCTCTCGTGATCGTAGAGGTCGGTGATCCAGCCGAGCGCCTGCTGGGGCGGAGTGATGTCGTCGCCCCACGAGCAGAAGACGATGATCGGTGAGGTGACGTTCCGCAGGTCGATCCTCGTCCCATCCGACGCCCGGAGCTGGCCGGTCGACAGCTTGTTGCCGATGAAGAGCTCGTCGGCGATCCACTGCATCTCCTCGGCGTTCATCAGGACCGGGGTGCCCCACCAGGTCTCGAACTCGAGGTACCGCTGCGCCTCCTCGTCGATCTTCGAATAGAGGTTGTAGAGCTTCTTCCAGTAGGTGTTCCCCGGGTTCATCGATTCGAAGTTGGCGATCAGGTTCGCGCCGTCGAAGCGGCCCGCTCCCATGTCGCCCGCCAGCGCGGTGAGCCACGTGCCACCGAGCAGGCCCCCGAGGTAGCGCAGCGGATTCGTGCCGCGCACCCCCCCCCAGTACGACAGCGGCGAGCCGACGAGCAGGATGGGCCCGGTGAGCTCGGGTCGGAGCGCGGCCGTCATCATCATCTGCCAGCCGGCCTGGCAGTTGGCGATCACCACCGGCTTGCCGTCCGCCTCGGGGTGACGGGCGATGACCTCCTCCAGAAAGCGCGCCTCCGTCCGGCAGACGTCCTCCACCGTCTGACCGGGCACGGGCTCGCGGAGGAACCCGATGAAGTAGCAGGCGTGACCGGCGGCGAACGCCGCGCCGATCTCGCTGTCGTGCTTCATCCCTCCGATGCCCGGGCCATGGCCGGCCCGCGGGTCCACCACGATGAAGGGCGGCCGGGTGGGATCAATCCGCGTTCCGGGCGGCGGGATGATCCGGACGAGCTGGTAGTTGGTCGGCCGGGGAAGGGTTTTGCCGTCGAGAAGGTGCTCGAACTCGAATTCGAGCACATGCGGGGCAACCTTGGTGCTCTCCTCGAGCGAGCGGTTACCGCGCTGGCGGAGGGTGTCGAGCAGCAGCACCCAGCGCTGGGCGGCATCCACCAGGTACTCCTGAACGGGATTTCGGATGGCATTGATCATGGTTCTACGGTTCGTCGCACCAGACCCGCCATCCGTTGCACGCGGACGCTCCCGCGCTCGGCGGGAAACGGATCTGCCGTGGCGAGCGACTCACCTTGCGGAACCCTCGCCGATGGCCCGAAACCAACCACTCCCTTCCTCCGAGTCCTGGGTGAAGCAGGCGGAGCTGCTCCTCGAGCTCCTTCCCCTCGACACCGCCTACGCCGATCTCTATCTCGAGCGGGCGCGCCAGCTCGCCGCAGCCGTGCTCTCCCCGGTGGACTACCGGGCCTTGAAGCTGGCGGACGAGGCCGCTCACTCCTTACCCGGGCAAATCCAGCAGGCCATCGACGACCGGAAGTGGAGCGAGGTTCGCGCGCTCGCCGAGGAGCTGGAGGCGAAGAAGCGGCTGCTGGACGACCGCGGCTTCTTGAGGAGCCTCGGCGAGAAGCTACACGAGACGGATGAGATCCACGTCGACCCGTTCTCGCCGGGGTTCCACTGGTTCCAGCGGCGGGAGCAGCGGGAGCTCGGACCACTGCGGGACGCCACCGCCGCCAAGTTCGGCCAGGCGGCCCGCCTCGACCCGGACTGGCGGCGGCTCTACCAGGAGCGGGAAGAGGCCCTCAAATCGGTGCGGCTCGGCGAGAGCTCGGTGCCGAGGACGAGCCTGGACCTGGAGCAGCAGGCGAGGGACGCGCTTGCCTCGGGGAGCTTCTCCGCCCTGCAGAAGATCGCCGAACGGATCGAGGCCACCGGAGCCAGCCCGACGGCAGCGAGCTCCGACCAGACGGTCCCCGAGCTCGACCCCACGCCGCTCACCGGCACCTTCGATTCGGAGACGCTGCGGAAGGCGCGCGCCCTCGGGCTCGAGGCCGAGCATCTGGACAACGTTCGCGAGCGATTCCGGTTCCTCCTTCCCTACCTCTGGCGGCCGGTGTTCTTCGAGAGCAACTCGGGCCCGGAGGCCCGCGTGAGGGCGATGCTCCCCGGGGATACGCCGGATGCGCTGCGCGACCGGATCGTGATGCTCGTCACGCGCCCGATCCTGACCTCCGGGGGCGCGCGCTTCGTCCCTCCGCTGGTGGAGGAGGACCTGCTGGTCGAGACCTTCGAGGAGGGGCCGGCAGGTGCGCCGGTGGGGAAGAACGGCCTCGCCGAGGCGCTCGGTCTAGAGTCCCGCTGGGGTCTCGCCCGCCGCGCGATCGAGCGCCTCCTCCAGACCCGGGGCCCAAGCATCGTGAAGTCGCTGGGACTCGATCCCTGGAAGTTCCGGCTGGTCTCCGTCCCGCCGGACCTCTTCGGCGTTCTCGGCGAGCGCCGCGGCTGGGGAAGGAATGAGATCTGGACGCACCTGGACGGTTACCTGGCCACACGCGAGCGGAAGCTGCTCGCGCTCGCCGGTGGCGACGTCCGGTACGGGGGCGTGCAGGACCTGGTTGGCGTCGGCGTGGGCTACGACAGCGACAGGCTCCTCGCCAGGTTCGCCATCGTCGATCGGCGACGGCTGCGGGCCTGGTGAGCGGCGACCCGCGCCGAGCCGGAGCGTTTCTTCGAGTGGAGGAAGCAGCACCATGGAGACGCAGCACCAGAAGTACCTTGAGCTGATCAACCGGGCGAAGGCGGTCCGGCCCACCGTGACCGCCGTCGCTCATCCCTGCGACGAGTCCTCGCTGCAGGCCGCGGTCGAGGCCGCACGCCTGGGCCTCATCGAGCCGATCCTCATCGGCCCCGCATCCCGGCTCCGGGAGGTCGCCGGGCGGGCCAACCTCGACCTGTCGCCCTTCCGGCAAGTCGACTCGGCGTTCAGCCACGACTCCGCGGCCAGGGCGGTCGGGCTGGTGCGGAGCGGGCAGGCGGAGGTTCTGATGAAGGGGAGCCTCCACACCGACGAGTTGATGGCGGAGGTCGTCAAGCGCGACACCGGACTTCGGACGGCGCGCCGGACCAGCCATTGCTTCATCATGGACGTCCCCGGTCACGCCGAGCCGCTCATCATCACCGACGCCGCGGTGAACATCGCGCCCACGCTCAAGGAGAAGGTGGACATCGTCCAGAACGCGATCGACCTTGTGCGGGACCTCGGTGTACCGGAGGTGCGGGTGGCGATCCTCTCCGCCATGGAGACCGTCAATCCGGACGTGCCGTCGACGCTGGAGGCCGCGGCGCTGTGCAAGATGGCGGACCGCGGGCAGATCACCGGAGCGTTGGTGGACGGCCCACTGGCGCTGGACAACGCCATCGATCTGGAGGCGGCGAGGATCAAGCACATCAGCTCGCCGGTGGCGGGACGCGCGAACGTGCTCGTCGTTCCCGACCTCGAGGCGGGCAACATGCTCGCCAAGAGCCTGACCTTTCTCGCCGGGGCGGACGCGGCGGGCATCGTCGTCGGGGCCAAGGCGCCAATCATCCTGACCAGCCGGGCCGACTCGCGCGTCGCGCGGCTCGCCTCCTGCGCCGTGGCGAGCCTGCTGGCCGAGGCAAGGCGGACCAGTACGCGGCGGGCGGTGGGCTGAGCCATGTCGGATGCCATCCTGGTCCTCAACGCCGGCTCGTCGAGCGTGAAGTTTTCCCTGTTCCTCCTGCGTGGGAAGGAGCTGGACCTCTGGCTCCATGGCCAGACGGAGCGCCTGTCCACGACGCCTGTCTTCACCGCCAAGGACGCGGAGGGGAAGATCGTCTCCGAGCGGCGGTGGGACAATGCAGAGTCCCTCGGGCACGAGGGCGCGATCGCCCATCTGGTGGATTTCCTGCGCAGGAGCATGGGCTCGCACCGGCTCGTCGGCATTGGCCACCGGGTGGTGCACGGCGGGCCTGACTTCTCCGAGCCGGTTCGGATCACCCCCGAGGTGCTGGGGAGGCTAGAGGCATTCGTTCCCCTCGCACCTCTGCATCAGCCACACAACCTCGCCCCGGCGCGACGCGCCCTGGAGGAGATGCCCACCCTTCCGCAGGTGGCCTGCTTCGACACGGCGTTCCACCGCGCTCAGCCCGAGCTGGCCCAGGCCTATGCGCTGCCCGAGCAGGTGACCGCCCGCGGCGTGCGCCGTTACGGATTTCACGGTCTCTCCCTGGAATTCGTGGCCGGGGTTTTGCCCACCGTCGATCGGAAGGCTGCGGCGGGACGGGTGGTGGTCGCGCATCTCGGGAACGGCGCCAGCATGTGCGCGCTCAGCGGGGGTCGGAGCGTCGCGAGCACCATGGGTTTCAGCGCACTGGATGGGCTTCCCATGGGGACGCGATCCGGGTCCATCGACCCTGGAGTGGTGCTCTACCTCCTCAACGAGCTGCGGATGGACCCCCGGTCCATCGAGAAGCTGCTCTATGAGCAGTCGGGGCTGCTCGGCGTCTCGGGGACCTCCAGCGACATGCGCTCGCTGCTCGCCAGTGATGCGCCTCGCGCTCGGTTCGCGGTGGAGCTGTTCGCGTACCGCGTCGGTCGGGAGCTCGGCTCCCTCGCGGCGGCTCTCGGAGGCCTGGACGCGCTGGTCTTCACCGGTGGCATCGGCGAGCATGCGAGCCCCGTCCGCGAGCGGGTGATCCAGGCCGCGGCTTGGCTCGGCCTCGAGCTCGACCCCGCCGCCAACGCCCGGGGCGGTCAGAGGATCACCGGCGCGACCAGCCGGATTCCGGCCTATGTGATCCCCACGAACGAGGAGCTCATGATCGCCAGGCACACGAGGAAGCTGATCGCCGGCTGAGATCCAGGCCTGCGGCCCGGGTCGGGACCGTAGGGCGAGCCCGGAGCTGAGGCCGCGCCTTTCAGAAGCGTCCGGCGACCATCAGTCCGACCGATGTTCCGGAGACGTTCGGGCTCAGTGCCGGGTCCTGGGATCCGCGTGAGCCGAGCAAGGTGGAGCGCGGGAACCGCGTAGCCCACCAGCCCTCCGATGGCCGCGCCCGCCAGGACGTCGGTGGCTCAGTGGCGGTCCGCGGCGATGCGCAGCGCTCCGGTGATGGTCGCCGCGACGACCGTGACCGGACAGGCCGCGGCGCTCCACCCACTAGGCAGCCAGCTCGCTTGGGCCTGCGAGCACGAAACAGGCCCGGTCGTAGAGAGCACGAGCCACGGAAAGCGTCTCTGGCCTCGCGCCGTCCCCGGAGATGGCGCGCACGCAGCCGTCCACGTCACCGTCATCGCTGAAGCGGTGGAGGTGGTGAGCGTTCCAGAACCAGGCCGTGACCTCGGTGTTGTGGGGCAGCACCAGATCAGGATTGCGGACCAGGTCCAGGTCGAGCGCCTCGCCCGCCTTCCGGTACGCCCGCCTTCCGGTGAGCTGGATCCAGCCCCGGCCGAAGTAGGGCGCGCTGGGGCTGAGCCGGCCGTCCTTCTCCTCCAGGAGACGGAAACCGCGGGAGGAGGTCGCGAGCTGGGACACCAGCATTGCGGCGCGGAGATGGGTCACGGTGCCGGTCCGGGCGAGGATCGAGTTCAGGGTGAGGACTGCGCTGGCGGGCGCTTCCGGGGCGATGGTCTTCAGCTGGCCTGGCGTGAGCGAAATGGGCATGACGGCGACATCCTTCTCTCTGTTCCTTGAGGTGTCCCGACCGGGGCAAGGCGTTTCCTTCGGCGTGGGGGCTGCTGGGGTGGAGTGGGGTGCTCCGGTCCGACCGCTCCCGCCATGACCAGGCTTGGCTCGGGCCTGGGAGATTGGCGGGCTCGAGCGACTCCGGCCCTTTCGGCGGCTCCGCGCACGGTCAGCGACTCGTGGAGAGCGCTGACCTCGGAACCTCGCCGGGTCGAGCCGCCCGGTCCCCGGTCGCCGTCCGGCTCTGCACGACGTAGTCACGGACGAGGAGCGCTCCCGCAGCCAGGTACCCGAGGGTGAGGAGCAGGACCCAGCGCCCCCAGCGGCGGTGGGGGACGGGGCGGAGAACGGCGACGGGGCAAAGCATTCGGTGGGACCTCCAGGACGAGAGGCCCGCACCCAGCACATCCGCGGGCCCTCTCCTTCGTGTCAGCCGGGTGTGCGACCGTTTCCACCGCTATCCGGAGTGGTAGCCCGGGCTGAAGTTGGTCGAGGATCCGACCGCGGCGACTCGGACGTGCTTGCCTCCCGGGCCCCGACGTAGCGCTGGAGCATGGTGATCGATGGGTATCTGCGGCGCGCCCGTTGTTTCGGGCGTAGGTCAGTGGGCGACCGGCTGCCGGAGGTAAGTCAGCGTGAACTCGACCGGCCTGGGCAGTCTCGGGCTCCTGCTCACCCGGGTGACCCGCAGCGTGTTCCCGTCCGCCAGCAGCCTGAACTCCGTCGAACCGCTCCCGTCGGCGGTTCGACCGCGCTGGAGGAGCGCACCGGCCACGAACTGCTGTGGCCCGGTCCACCGCGAGCTTGACCGCAGCGCGTTCCGTCTTGCTCCCGGCATAGACGTAAGTCCCGGCGTACTCCGGCTCCACGAGACTGGCGGACGGGGGCGAGGCCGGCCTCACGGCCACGGCGGCCAGCTGCGTCCGCTCCCGTTCGCTCTCCGCGCGGCTCGGAGCTTCGTTTCCGAGGGCCCGCGTGCCGAGAGAAACCATCACCCACAGCACTGCCTTGCGCATCTCCAGAATCTCCGTCGGACCAGGGCCCTCGTTCACCCGGGCCCCGCCCTTGTTTCGGACTCGCGGGACGTCCCCGCGTTCGGAGTGTTGAGCATCGGGTGTGCCAGGCTCCGGGCGTCCCCCCTCTCCGGAGCGACCTGGCGAGGCGACGTGTCGTCACCTCGTGACGGTGTCAATGGACGGGTGTCACCAGCCCCGAGCTCGCGGCGGGCTGAGGTTCCGCTGTACGGACAACACGGTGTCGACACAGAGGGGCTGTGTCTGGAGCGTGGTGACGAGCCTGGGAGTGGGGGAGCGGAGTGCAAGTCACGGAGACGGCCCACCCCAACCCGGGAGGGCTCGACAGCCACTTTCGGGGGTCAGTGCTGGCTGATCACTTCCAGGAACGTCGTCCGCTTACCGATCGCCAGCACCCAGAGGCACCGCACGAGACAGCGGGCGCCGAACTCCCGGTAGATGATTCCGAGGTTCTGCACCACGTCACGTCCGGTGATGATTCCGCGCATCGCGAGGATCCCACCTAGCAATGCGGAGGCCAAGGTCAGGGCGCGGCGCGGGCAGTCGCTTCGGGAGCGGGCCTCGGAGACGGTTCGGGCTCGAAGAGCGGTGGCAAGACCGAGGCGTTGGCCGAGAGGCGGTTGCGTCGCGCGGCCAGGAGCTCTCGGACGAAGATCTGCGCCACCGCGACCGCCGGCACCGCCACGACTGCGCCGGCCACGCCCAGCAGCTCGGCGAGGAAGAGAACCGCGAGCAGCGTCACCAGTGGATTGAGGTGCACCGTGCGGCGAACGACGAAGGGGCCGAGCACGTTCCCTTCCAGCTGGCCGTAGAGGAGGAAGTAGCCCAGGGCGATCAGCGCCTTGACTGCTCCGCCGGTGGCCAGCGTGACAAGGGTGATGAATGCTCCGGTGAAGATGGGCCCGGCGTAGGGCACGAGGCTGGAGAAGCCGCTCAGCAGCCCGAGCGGCAGGAAGTACGGGGCGCCGATCAGCCCCAGCAGCGCCGTGGTGACAGTCGCGTTGATCGAGCAGATGAAGAGGATCCCGCCGAAATAGCCACTGACGGCGGTGTACGACTTCGCCAGCACGTCCTCCCAGCGCGGCCGGTCCACTGCCGGTACCACCTCCAGCAGCCGCCGCACCAGTCCACCGCCGAAGACCAGCATGAAGACGGTCAGGGCGAGCACGGTGACGAACCCGGCGACGGCGCCCAGTGCCGAAGTGACCGCGCCCAGAATGGGATTCCCCGCGCTCTGGGCGCGCCCGAAGGCGCCGGAGAACCCGTCCTTGAGGCGCTCCTCCACCCCGAAGCGCTCGTTCCAGGATGCGAACCAGGGCGAATGGCGCAGGGAGTCGAGGGTGCGAGGGGTGGCAACGATGAGCTCTTGGAGCTGACGGACGGCCGCAGGCACGACGACCAGCATCAGCCCGATGGTCAACAGGGCCACCGCCAGAATGGTGAGGGCGATGGCCGAGCCGCGTCTGAACCCGCGCATCTCCATGCGCCGCACCACGTGGTCCAGCGCGATGGCTCCCATCATCGCCGCCACGGTCAAGGCGAGGGCCACCCGGGTCTCGAGGACGAACCGCACCGCCCCCGCGGTGGCCACCACCGCGAAGCAGGCGGTGAACGCCGTCCTGAGTGTCACTTGCGAGCGCACGGCGTCAACCTTGCTCCGCCCAGGTGTCGGCGTGGAGCGAGAAGCCCTCGATGAGGGCAGTCCGGCGGCCCGGCCGGCGAGCGTAGGCCTCAGGCCGCGATGTCGAGCACGATCCTTCCATCGACCTGCCCGGTCCTCAGATCGGCAAAGACCCGGTTGATGTCCTCCAACCTGGCGCGGTGGATGTGCGCCCGCACCTTCCCGTCCGCAACGAAGGCCAGGGCCTCCGCAAGGTCCTCGCGGGTGCCGACAATCGAGCCCCGGACGGTGATTCGCTTCAGGACCACGTCGAAGATCGACATGGGGAAATCACCGGGGGGCAGGCCAACGAGGCTCACCGTTCCCTTGCGCCGCGGCAGCTGGAGCGCCTGCGCGAACGCCCCCCGCGAGACGGCGGTGACCAGGACACCGTGGGCTCCGCCGCCGGTGGCCTTCATCACCTGCTCCACCGCGTCTGGCCGCCGCGCGTCCACCGCCAGCTGCGCGCCCAGGGTCCGCGCCAGGCCGAGCTTCTCCTCGGACACGTCGAGCGCCGCCACGTGCAGCCCCATGGCCCGGGCATACTGGATGGCGATGTGGCCCAACCCGCCAACTCCGGAAATCGCGATCCACTCGCCGGGCCGTGCCTCGGTCTCCTTGATGCCCTTGTAGGTGGTGACCCCCGCGCAGAGGATGGGCGCGATGGCTCCGAAGTCGACGCGATCCGGGAGACGCGCCACATAGGCAGCCGATCCGAGGGCGTACTCGGCGAAGCTTCCGTTCACCGAGTAGCCGCTGTTGCGCTGGGCCGCGCAGAGAGTCTCCCAGCCCGTGATGCAGAACTCGCACTCGCCGCAGGCATCGTGGAGCCAGGCGATGCCGACCGGATCGCCTTCCTTCAGGTTCTTCACGCCCGGACCGACGGCGGCGACCACGCCTGCACCCTCGTGTCCGGGCACGAACGGCAAGCTCGGCTTGACCGGCCAGTCGCCGTCCCCGGCGTGGAGGTCCGTATGACAGACCCCTGTCGACCGGATCTTCACCAGGACCTCTCCTGGTCCGGGTGTGGGAATGGGAATCTCCTCGATCGCCAGCGGCTCCTGGAATTTCCGGACCACTGCTGCCTTCATCGTTCCGTGCATGGTTTCGGTCCCCTGCTGAGTCAGTGTTGCTGAGCGGGAGCCACCCGCTCGCCGCGACCCTGGTCTGGGCTGGCCACCCAGTTCCGGTCGGGCATCTCCTCGTACCGTCGCTTCACCGCACCCCACGCCATGCGGACGGCGTGCTCCTGGTCCCCGTGCTGGTCGAAGCAGTGGTTGAATGCTTCCCGGAAGATGTCCTGCGCCCGCTCGGGGAGCCGGCGCTGGATCGTCCCGGGCAGGTCCGCGTTGTTCGGAAATGGCCCGTGTTTCATTCTGAAGAACTGACGCACCCGGCGAGAATTTTGTTTCTACCGGTGGCTGGCGGGGGCTATCAGCCGGGCTTCGATCGCACGGGTACCCTCGACCTGAGCGACGACGTTCTCGGTCCCAGATTCACCCTCGTTGGCCTTAGCGCCGATCCTTGGCCGTTCAGCTCGCAGTAGCGGCGGGCCAGCGACGCCGCGGTCCCGTTGTGGTGCTCGGTCTGCCCGGCAAAGCGATCGAGGTAACCGGCCGCGGCGGCCCCGATCTCGTGCTGCGGAAGGGCTCCGACGTATTTCTGCAGCATCCCCATGAGGTTAGCGACGGCGGCGTGTGTTTCACGGCAGCGGCCCAGACCCGTGGAAAGAGCCGCTCGCGGCGGTGGTCTGGCGGTGCACCGGAAACACCGCGGCGCCCGGGCGCAACCGAACGAACAACCGTGAGCCCTCTGCAAACAACGAACGTCGCCAGAACCCGCCGCATGGCCCCGGTGCCGCGGGCCGATGTGGTCAGGGCGAGGCTGGGGAGAGCTCTCCTTCTCCTCGTCTCGCTCGGATGGGCAGTGCCCGTTCTTGGTGCCGAGGAGAAGCCGGAGCCGACGCCTCCGTCCTCCGAGCCGATGTCCGCGCCCTCTCAGCCGGCACCGCCGCCCTCGGACGCGGCGGCCTCCGCATCCGGCTCGGCGACCCCGCCCGCGGAACTTCCGCCCCGCCGTGACGTCCCGGACTACCGTCAGCTCGACTCCGATCCGACCACGGCGGGAGACGCCCTCATCTGGGTGCCCCGGGTCGTCCTGCTTCCGGCATATCTGGTCACCGAGTACGCGCTGCGCGCCCCGGTGGGCGGGGTCAGCACCGTCGCGGAGAAGAACAACTGGGCCGGGTCCCTCTACGACTTCTTCGCCTTCGGCCCCAACCACCGCGGCGGGATCTTGCCGACGTTCTCCTTCAACACCGGGTTCCGGCCGACCATCGGGGCCCACTTCTTCTGGGACGACACGTTCGTCGCCAGGAACACCTTCACCTCGGACGTCGCGTGGGGCGGCTCGGACTGGATCCGGGTGGCGCTCGGGGATCGGTACACGTTCTCCGGGGGCGACTGGATCGCGCTCCAGGCTCAGTGGCAGCGCCGCCCGGACTATGTCTACTTCGGCATCGGGCCGGACACCTCAGACGATTTCCGCTCCCGCTACGGCACCGACGAGATCGAGGGGCGGCTGACCTACGTGCACCGGGTGGGCCCGCTTCGGCTGGAGAGCCACGGCCGCGTGTACCGCACCGTGTTCCGCGACTACAACTGCTGCGGCGACCCCACCGTTGCCGAGCGGGTCGAGCGCGGCGAGCTGGCGCCTCCCCCCGGCTACGGTCAGAACACCACTGCGGCGGAGATTGGACTGCGGGCGGTGCTCGACACCCGACCGACCGGGTACACCAACCGCAGCGGGGTTCGGATCGGAGTCGCGGTCGCGCCCGCCGTGGACACCACCCAGGGTTTCGATCGCTCCTGGATCCACTACGGCGCGCACGTCGAGGGTTCCTGGGACGTGACCGGCAAGGGCCGGGTGCTCAGCCTCGGCGTGTTCACCGCCTTCTCCGACCCGATGGGCGACCAGCCGGTCCCGTTCAACGAGCTCGTCGTGGTGGGGGGGACCGAGCCCTTTGCCGGGTTCATGGCCGGTCGGCTTCGGGACCGGAGCGCCGCCGCGGCGCAGCTCTCCTGGCGATGGCCGGTGTTCGATTACCTGGACGGAGTCGTGGCGGTCAGCTTCGGGAACGTCTTCGACAAGCACCTGAGGAACTTCCGCTGGGACGCGCTCCGGGGATTGTTCGAGGTCGGCCTCCGGACCCAGCCCTCCTTCGGACGGAGCAGCTTCCAGATGGTCTTCGGAATGGGGAGCGAGCCGTTCTCCAGGGGCTTCAGCATCAACTCCTTCCGCTTCGCTCTCGGGGTCACCTATGGAATCTAAGGATCTCACCCGCATCGCGCTGGTGGCCGTCGCCGTGTGGGTGCTCTTCGTGTTGGGGATCCTCACCGGCTGCGCCTCCGGTCCGCGCCAGTTCAAGGCCGCACCTACCCTCTGGACAGACGATGACCGCCGGCCGTTCGAGCGCCCCCCGGAGACCTCGTACATCCCGAAGTACTGGGACGGCGCCGACCACATCGTCTTTCGGCCTCTCTCCCACATGTTTCTGCTCGAGACCTCGCGCCCGGCAGTGAACGTGAACGCCTTCGACGAGGTCCCAGATTCGAGCTGGTTCGTGAATCGACTGTCGCGACATATAATGACAGCGGAGGAGATCGCCCGCGGCGCTTGCTCTCGGCCATCGCCCGAGGCGGACCTGCCGTGGAAGGTCGTGGCGGCGAAGGCCGATGGCGACAACCCGGGATTCCAGATCACGACCCGATCCGGGACCAGGTACCTCCTGAAGTTCGACAACAAGAGCCAGTGGGAGCGGGCATCGGCGGCGGACGTGGTGGGCAGCCGGCTCTACTTCGCCGCCGGATTCCAGGCGCCGTGCAACCGCGTGGTCTACTTCCGTCCCGCCGACCTTCAGGCCCCCGAAAAGCCGACCCCAGGCTCGGACGGGAAGCCGCTCACCCGTGAGAGCATCGAGGGCATGCTCAAGGACCTCCCGCGCGAGCAGGATGGCACTCTCCGTGGCCTGGCCAGCGAGTTCCTGCCAGGGAAGCCGATCGGGCCCTGGCTCTACGAGGGCGTGCGCGGGGACGACCCGAACGACGCGGTCCCGCACCAGGACCGCCGAGAGCTCCGCGGCTCGCGGCTCCTCGCCGCCTGGATCAGCCATCACGATGCGCGCTCGATGAACACGCTGGCGCTCTGGGCCGATGACGGGGGCGGACGGGGCCACGTCGAGCATTACATGATCGACTGGGGAGATACCCTCGGCGGCCTGATCCAGATCGGGAGCGGCACCAATTCCATGATGGACAGGCTCTCCCGCCGCGTCGGTTACACCTACTACATCGACTTCGGGGCGATCGCGACCGACTTCTTCACCTTCGGCGCGCTGGAGCGCCCCTGGGAGCGCGCTCACTACGGGCCGGCCGGGAAAATCTTCGGTTACTTCAACGACGAGGAGTTCGTCGCCGAGGACTGGAAGGCGGGATACCCCAATCCCGCGTTCTCCAACATGGTGGAGGAGGACGGCGCCTGGATGGCGCGGATCATCGCCCGCTTCGACGACGAGACCATCTCTGCGGTGGTCCGCGAGGCGCGCCTTACCAGCCCAGTGGCCCGGAGCGAGCTCGCGCGCATCCTTCGGGGCAGGCGCGACCGGATCCTCCAGCGGTACCTCCTGCGGCTCTCCTCGCTCACCGACGCGCGGGTCGAGGACCACACCCTCTGTGTCCGCGACCGGGCCGCGGAGGCCGCCGTACCCCCCGCCCGCGCCTTCTCCGCCCGGATCTGGTCTTCGTCGACGAGCTTCGGCGACCTCCCGGTCCAGCGCCGGAGCGAAGGCGAGCTGTGCACCGTGCTCCCGGCGCTGCCTCCTGGCCAGCAGATCGTGGAGCTGTCCACCGGCAGGCCAGGCCAGGGACCCCTCTGGGTTCACGTTCAGGAGGCGTCGGCCGCACGGGTGGTCGGGCTGCGACGACCGGAATCCGCGGACCAGGCGCTCTAGAGGCGTAGGAGCCATCGGTAAACATCGCCGTCCTTGCCGGAGACAGACAACAACCTGAACCGGGCGACGGTGACCGACGCCGGCGCGCGGGGGCTTTTCGTCGACCTGAAGCGCGCCGCGGGGAGGATCCAGGGGACCATCCGGGTGGACCTGCCGGTGGATCTCCAGGCGAAGGGAAACCAGATCACGGGCCGCTACGCGGGCGCCAACTTCGATCTCACGCTGATGCCGGATGGCGACGAGACCCGGGCGACGGGCCTGCTCCGCGGGCAGCCGTCGACCGTCTGGCTGAGCCCGCAGAAGATCCGCGGCACGGTCGGCGAGTGCCGGTTCGATCTCGTCTGGGGGGCGGGGCGGTACACCGGGCTGCGGACCTGCGGGCCCATGGCCAACGAGACCGTGAGCCTGCTCGTCCCCGCGGCGCTCGCGAGCTGGAGCGATCCCGAGGCGGCCGCGCTGCTGACCCTGGTGGTGCCGCGGCAGTGAGTGGTGGCGTGGCCGGGCGCTCAGGCTCGGCCGAGGCTGGGGGGCGAAACAATCCGCGGGAGCGCAACGACTCCTCTCCGATGAGCCTTCGCGCTGCCTCCCTCTGCTTCTCCATCTCACTCCTCATCGCCCCGCTCGCGATCGCCCAGGAGGTCGTGCCGCCTTCCCCCTCCCAGGAGGCGGTGGCTGCCTGCGTCGGTCGCGAGTCCGGGGCGTCCTGTCCCTTGCAGCACCAGGGGCAGAGCGTCACCGGGAGCTGCCGGCAGCTGCCCGGCGGGGCCGTCGCCTGCGCCCCCGAACCGCCGCGCTCCGGGTCCACCTCCGAGGCGCTCGAGGCCTGCCAGGGTCAGCAGGATGGCGCGGCTTGCGGCATCGCCGGCCCTCGAGGGGAGCCGTTCGCTGGCGTCTGCCGGAGCGGTCCGCCCGGTGAACCGGCGGCCTGCGTGCCCAACGGCCCGCCGCAGCCTTCCGGTGCCGGCGGCAGCGGTCGGTGATCCGCTGACCCGGTACCGGAAGCTGTCGAGGATCATGCGACGCACGAGGTGGTGAAGTCTCGGCGGCTGTCGAGGGTACTCCTCGTCGCCGCGGAAACACCCGACCGTGGCGCCGCGACCGAGCACGGAAGGCAAGGAGTCGCCATGTCACCGAAGCTTTTCGCCAGGGCCTGCAGCGCGTTCACCATGCTCGCGCTCGCGGCCTGCGCGAGCACGGAATTCAAGAACACCTGGAAGGCGCCCGATGCGGCACCGCTCTCGGTGAAGCCGGGTGACGTGGTCGTCACCATGGTGATCAGCAAGGAGGAGACGATTCGCAGGAGCGGAGAGGACCAGCTCGGCGACGAGCTGCGGCAGCGCGGGCTCCGACCCATCGCCTCGTACACCCTCATTCCCACGCCCGCGGTCGACGACCGGCCGAGGGCAGAGGCCGCCATCCGGTCCTCCGGCGCGGTCGCGGTCTTCGTCGTGCGGCCCATCGCGATCGACAAGGAGCAGCGCTACGTGCCGACCACGTACATGGGCCCGGCCCCTGGTTTCGGGTCCTTCTACACTCGGGGGTGGGGCTCCGCCTACGGCGGCTACTACGTCACCGAGACGGTGGTGAAGCTGGAGACGCTCGTCTTCGATCTGAAACAGGACAAGCTGATCTGGGCAGGGCAGAGCGAGACCACCAACCCCGACAAGCTCGAGGATTTCGTGCGGGAGCTGGTGAAGGTCGGCGTTGCCCAGCTGCGGAAGGAAGGCGTCATCGCTGGAGAGCCATCCGGGCGGCAGAGCTGACTTCGAAACGTCCGGAGGCACCCCAGCCCGGTGTCGACACAGAGGGGCTGTGTCTCGAGCGCGGTGACGAGCCTGGGAGTGCCGGAGCGGAGTGCACGGGGTCAGTGCTGGCTGATCACTTCAAGGAACGTCGTCCGCTTGCCGATCGCCAGCACCCAGAGGCACCGCACGAGACAGCGGGCGCCAAACTCCCGGTAGATGATTCCGAGGTTCTGCACCACGTCACGTCCGGTGATGATTCCGCGCATTGCACGGATCCCACCTAGCAATGTGAAGGCCAACGTCAGGCCGCCGCGCGGGTAGTCGTTTCCAAAGCGGTGCGTTGCGTCGCGGCAAATTGCCGTCCAGCTTCGGGCGAGCGTGAAGGATGAGGCGCGCTGCCTCGCCGGACACGCCCCTCCGCTCAGGCGACTGCGCCCGAGCCTGGGTCCGTTGCTGCACTGGCCGCGGTAACACACGTGACCGGTGGTGCCTCTCAGCCTGTGGGGCCAGTGGCTCCGATCCTGGAGGTTCGAGATGGCGCACGTGAGGTGGCTGTGGGCAGCGGCGCTCGCAACGGGGTGCGCGACCACTCCCACCGTCGCCCCGACGTTCACCTATGCGCCGCGCTCCGGGACCCACTACGTCCGGACGGTGAAGGTGGTGAATGAGACCACTGTGATCGGGAGCCCGCTCCGGCAGCGAGAGGAGCAGGAATTCGTGTGGAACGTGGCATTCACCCGCCAGGGGGACCTCACCCTGGTCACGCACCAGCTCCAGCGGTTGACGGTCCGGGTCAACGACGCCGAGATGCCTGGCCTGGAGCGAGCCGCCAGGGAGGCATTGTCGGTCGACCTCCTGGTGAGCTCGGAGCCCCGGGTTCTCGAGGTCCGGGGCGCGGAGCGGGCCGCTCAGATCCTGTCGAGCCTGGCCCCCGTGGCATCCGACGCGACCTCCGGTCCGGTCATGGGCCCCGAGCAGGTGAGGCAGATCGCCGTCGCGCTGTTCGAGATGGCGGTGCGCGACGTGGTGGGCCATCCGACCGCAGCGGGATCGACCTGGGTTGCGAGCGATCCCGACCCCGCGGTCGAACGGAAGAGGATGAGCGTCGACCGGCTCGAGCCCTGCGGGGTTGCCCGGTGCGCCCGGGTCACGGCTCAGTACCAGATGAGCTCGCAGGGCACAGTGCGCGCAATGCGCTCTGCGCAGACGTTCCTGGAACGAAGTGGGGTGAACCCGGCCGAGACGGAGGTGCTCTCCGCTCAGCTCGACTACCAGGACGAGCTGCTTCTCGAGCCCGGAACCCTGGTGGATCATGGCGCCAGATTCTCCCGGATCACGCGGGTCACCTTCACAGGGCCGCAAGGCAATCCCATTTCGGTCGAGTTCCGCGCCACTCTCGAGCAGAGCTCGACGTTTCCCTGACTCGAGGCAGGATTGAGGCGCACCGCAACCGCGGAGGGTTCACCGGCCGGGGAGCTCGAGCTCGAGCGCCACCAGGTTAGACCGCGACGCCGGGACGGACCGACTCGACCGCGACGCCGATCGAGCCGCCCTCAGGCAGCGAAGCGAGAACCGGCGAGCACCCACCGGGCCTGCTCGTACACCACTCGGCGCAGCGCCAGCTGGCGCGGCCTCGTCGCCGTCCAGTCGATGGCCCGGGTGCAACCGTGCACGTCGCTCATGTCGGAGAAGGCATGCAGCCGGTGAGCACTCCAGAACCAGGCCGTGACCTCGGCGTTGTGCGGCACCACCAGGTCGGGGTGCTTCACCAGATCGAGCGCCAGGGCCGCCCCTGCCGCTTGATAGTTCCGGAGGCCGGTCAGCTGGATCCACCCTCGACCGAAATAGGGTGTCAAGGCGCGGCGTGAGCCGTCCATCTCCTCGAGGAGAGTGAAGGAGTCCGACCTGACGGCGAGCTGCGCCACCAGCATCGCCGCCCGCAGGTCGGTGACGCTGCGGGTGCGGGCCAGGATGGCGTTCAGTGCCGCGACCGCGCCCGCAGGTGCGCCGGGACAGATGGCCCTGAGCTGGGCGGTGGTGAGTGTGATGGCCACGTCAGAGTTGTGTCGCTCTGCGCCTCGATGTTTCCGTACGTCCAGGCCAGCCCTGCGCCGGCGCATTCCGATGGCCGCTCTGCCGGCGACCCATGGCCTGGAGTGTCGCGGAAACAAGCTGCAGCAGCCGTGACACCCACCTGGATGAAGGGGTCCGGGGGACGCCTCGCGCAGCCCGGATCAGGAGATGAGGGACGCAGGATTCGTAAGAGCTGAGAGCGCTCACAAGCCCGTGAGCGGAGATCCGAGACGTCGGGACGAGAAGCCATGGAGCAGGTCGATCTCGAGTATGGAAGAAGACCCGACGGCACCCTGCATGTCGCGCTGGGCGGCGACTGGAAGCTGACGCGCGGAATCCCCGCGCTCCGAGGTGTGCTCGAAGAGATCGAGAGACAGCCTCCTCCGCAAAGAGTCGTCTTCGAAACGAGTGTCCTCGCCGGCTGGGACAGCGGGCTGCTCACGTTCCTTCTGGGGGTGCTGTCGCGATGCATGCAGCTTGGCGTCGAGGTCGATCGCCAGGGGCTACCCAAGGGGGTGGAGCGGCTCCTCGCGCTCGCCACCGCGGTGCCAGCCAGGCGCAGCTCCCGAAGCCAGCCGTCGGAGTCCTTTCTCGCAAGCGTCGGCGATGCCGCGATCACCGGGTCACGTGCGTGTCAGGACACGCTCGCCTTCATCGGTGAAGCATTCCTCGCGCTGGTACGCCTCTTCACGGGAAAGGCCCGGTTCCGGCGTTCGGACTTGCTGCTCGTCCTTCAGGGCTGTGGCGCGCGCTCGCTTGGAATCGTCGCGCTCATCAATTTCCTGGTGGGAATCATCCTCGCGTTCGTCGGCGCGATCGAGCTTCGGACCTTCGGAGCACAGATCTACGTCGCGCACCTGGTGGGGATCGGCATGCTCCGGGACATCGCGCCGATCATGACCGGGATCATCGTCACCGGTCGCACCGGGGCGGCCTTCGCGGCGGAGCTCGCCACGATGGAGGCAAACCAGGAGACCGATGCGCTGAGAACGCTCGGTATCCCGCCAATGGACTTCCTGGTCCTTCCCCGACTGCTTGCCCTCTCCCTGATGATGCCCTTGCTCTGCCTCTACGCCGATCTGGTGGGAATCGCCGGCGGGCTCGTCGTCTCCGCCTCGATGCTCGGGATCAGCCCCGTGCAATATCTGCTCGAGACGAAGCACGCGGTTCACGTCAACGACCTGTTCCTCGGATTGTTCATGGGCTTCGTCTTCGGAGTGCTGGTGGCCCTCACCGGATGCATGCGCGGCCTCCGCAGCGGGCGCAGCGCCGCGGCCGTCGGCGAGGCCACCACCTCCGCCGTCGTCACCGGAATCGTCAGCATCGTGGTCGCGACTGCGATCATCACTGTTCTCGCCTATGTCCTCGGAATCTGAAGGCAACGCTACCGGAGAGACGGGTCCGAAGATCACGGTGAGAGATCTCACCATGGCCTACGGCGACTCGATGGTCGTTCGAGACCTCAACTTCAGCGTGAAGGAGCGCGAGATCTTCGTCATCATGGGCGGGAGCGGTAGCGGGAAGAGCACGCTGCTCCGGCACCTCATCGGACTGCAGGAACCTGCCCGGGGGACGATCTCCTACCAGGGCACCAGCTCCGATCTCTGGGAGATGGCGACGCCGGAGCGAGAGCGCCTCCTGCGACGCTTCGGAGTCCTCTACCAGGGGGGCGCCCTGTGGAGCTCGATGACCCTCGGGGAGAACGTGTCCCTCCCGATGCAGGAGTACGGCGTCGCCGGCGCCGAGGAGATCTCCGCGCTCGCCTCGCTCAAGCTCGCCCTGGTCGGTCTCGCCGGCTGCGAGGACTACTACCCCGCGGAGATCAGCGGCGGCATGACCAAGCGGGCGGGTCTGGCACGCGCGATTGCGCTGGAGCCAGACATCCTCTTCTTCGACGAGCCGTCTGCGGGTCTGGATCCGATCACCTCGCGGCGCCTGGACGACCTCATCCTCGATCTGCGTGACAGCCTCGGCGCCACGATCGTCGTGGTGACCCACGAGCTCGCGAGCATCTTCGCCATCGGCGACAACTCCGTGCTTCTCGACGGGCAGAGCAAGGCGATGATCGCCTCGGGAAACCCGAAGCGGCTCCTGGCCGAATCGAAGGATCCGCGAGTGCTCTCTTTTCTCACCCGGGGCGGAGGGACGAGTCATGCGTAGGCAACCGAGCAAGACGCTCATCGGAGCGTTCGTCGTCGGCGCCGTGGCGCTGGCTGTTCTGGGCATCGCCGCCTTCGGTTCCGGGAGGCTCTTTCAGAAGCGTTTCACGTGCGTGATGTACTTCTCCGGGTCGATCACCGGGCTGTCGATCGGCTCGCCCGTCGAGTTCAGAGGGGTCAAGATCGGCCAGGTCACGAAGATCGCCGCGGTGCTCGATCCGAAGGCCGTGAGCGTCCACATTCCCGTCTACATCGAGGTTGACCCGAAGAGCCTGATCGTCCTGGGCGACGAGGACGCGTCGAAGGTGCTCTCCACGAACCACTTCTACGAACCCCTCCTGGAGAAGGGGCTGAAGGCGCAGCTCGACATCGAGAGCTTCGTGACCAGGAAGCTCTACATCAACATGGATTTCCACCCCGGTCCCCCGCAGCTCCTCGGACTCGACCCCCGGTATCCGGAGATCCCCACCATCCCCTCGCTTCAAGAAGAGATCGTGAAGACGCTGCAGAAGCTCCCCGAGAAGATCATCGCCGTCGCCGACGGGATCGAACGGCTGGTCAATTCTCCCGAGGCACAGGACGGCCTGCGCGACCTCGACGCTCTGATCCGGGCGTTCACCAAGGAGGTCGGGCCTCTGTCCGCGAGCACGCGGTCGACGCTGGCGGCCGCGCGCCGCGCCTTCACGCAAGGCGAGAAGACGCTGGCCATGAAGGAGGGCCCGTCGGCGGAGATGGCGGCGAGCTTCACCGATACCATGAAGAAGGCCAGCGGCTCCCTCGACCAGATGCGCTCGACGCTGGAGACCTACCAGAGGCTGGCTGAACCGAGCGGCACGCTGGGGCACGACCTGACGAGGATGCTCGGGGATCTCGATGCCGCGGCGCGCTCGGTGCATACGCTGGCCGAGTACCTCGAGCTCCACCCCGAAGCGGTCCTGAAGGGAAAGCAATGACCGGGACGAAGCGTCTTCGCCTGCCGCCGCTCCTCGCCTGCGCGATGTTCCTCGCGCTGGCGGGCTGCCTCGGGACCTCGCGCTCTTCGCGGTTCTACACGCTGGAGCCGCTTCAGGTCGGGGACGGTCCGGGCGCGACCGCCACCGATGCGACCCTGGCGGTCGGACCGGTAGAGCTCCCGGACTACGTCGACCGCCCGCAGATCGTCACCCGCTCCGGCACCAACGAGCTGGTCATCGCGGAGTTCGAGCGCTGGGGTGGTTCGCTCGACAGGCAGATCAGCGGCTCGCTGGTCGCGACGCTTCGGGATCGTCTGGCACCCCGGCAGATCGCGGTCGTGCCGTTGAAATCGGCCGTCCTGTCGAGCCGTCCTGCTTACCGGATGACGGTCAGCGTCTCGCGTTTCGACGGGGTGCCCGGTCAGTCGGTCGTCCTGCAGGCCAGGTGGGAACTGTGCACGCAGGGTGGCGGGAAGGAAGAGTCGCTCGGCGTGAAGGAGGCGTCGGTGACGGAGCAGATCGACGGCTCCGGCTACGACGCGCTCGTTGCGGCGATGCAAAGGGCGCTGGTCCGTCTTGGTGAGCAGATGGCCGACGGCGTCGTGGCGGCGAATCAGGTCGCAAGAGCGCGGTGAGACCGCGGTGAGACCGCGGATTCTCCCGAACAGCAGGTCACATGCGACCTCGACGCCCGGCACGGGGAGCGGCGGTGACAGGACGCATCAGCCCGTTTCCAGCGAGCGTGGCGGAGCGCGGGAGTGCGGTAACAGAGGGTCGTCCTCGACAGACTGACGCTTGGAGGACCGAAGCCGTGACCACTCTGACCATCATCCCGACAACCCGGATCGCCACCGAGGACTCCCCGAGGGCGACGCTTCTCGCCCGGCTCGTGGAGCGCATCGTCCGGCTCCCGTGGCTGGGCAAGGCGAGCGTGGAGCCGGTGCTGGCCCGCGCCATCGACGAGGCCTTCGAGAGCCTCGCGCGCGAGGCCCGGACCTGAGGAGAGGCAGCGCCTCGACTCAGGGCGAGACGACCTCGAGCTCCACACCGCGAAGGCGGAACCCGCCTGCGTCGAGCGCACGGCGGAGGCTCTCGACGGGCGCCGTGGTGTCCGGCGCGGGGATGGGAAAGACCGCCCACGAATGCGCTCCCCGGGCGAGGCGGTATTTGAGGCTGGGGAGCACGTTCACCTGCGAGAGCCCGGCGCCCGAGGGGCCCTCGACGATCCGGGCTAGTTCCTCTCCGGTTCGCCCGTCGAGCAGGACCGCGCCCGCACCCTCGTGAGAGACTGTGACGACGGAACCGTCTGCGGACCAGCCGACCGTCGACCCGATGGAGGTGGGGTTGGGCGCGCTCCAGACCGTCTCGAATCCGGGGAGCCTCCAGACGGCAATCCGCCCGGGCACGTACATGACGACGCGAGAGCCATCGGGGCTGATCGCCATCGTTTCGGGGCGGTCCGGCAGCCGGAGGCGGCTCCTGGTTCCGGTGGAGACTTGCTGCAGCACGAACCCATCGGACTCCAGCCAGCCGATCCACTCCCCGCTTGGCGCGATCGCGTGGTGGTCGTTCCGCCGAACGCTCCCCATGGGCTCGTCGAGAAGGATTGAAGCTCCGCGGACGTCCCAGACGCGACGCCTCTGGTCGGAGCGTGTCAGGAGGCGACTTCCGTCGGGCGAGAGCAGGACGGTGAGGCACTGCTCGCACGCGAGCCGGGCCAGCTCCTGTCCATCGTCCGCCCTCTGGATGACGACGTCCGGACGACGGGCGAGGGCCAGAGTGGATCCGTCGCTGGAGAGAGCTGCGTCTCCGACCGTCGGGTCGGTGAGTTCGCGGATCAGCGTGCCGTCCTCCGAACGTAGCTCCACCCGCTTCCACCTCTCGACGAGAAGGAACCGTGCGCGCCCGGCGCGGAAGACCAGGCGCGAGCTGAACGAGCCGCTGGTGCTCGGCGCCGGGCGGCGAAGGTTCCAGGAGATTAGGGTTCGCCCTCCCGAGAGCCCCGAGGCGTAGAGCTTCGACCCGTCGGGCGAGAACGCGTAGCTCGGGACGCCGGGGGGGCGGCTGAGGGTGACGAAGACGACACGGTCGCGGAGATCCACCACGTCGGCGCGGTTCAGCGTCGGGCTGTCCACCACCACCCGGTGCCCGTCCGCGCTGACCGCCAGGACGCGGCCGTCCGACATCACGCCAAACCCGGAAGCGGACCTGCCAGGGAGCTCCATGGAGAAGTCTCCCTCGGGCCCACCGAAGAGCTGCAGCGAGCCCGAGCGCACCAGCGCCACGCCATGGGCGGTGAAGACTATCTCCGCCGCATCGGGCGCGGGCCGGGAGGCCAGTTCCCGCCCTGACGCCATGTCCCAGAGTCGAACGATTCCTCCCTGGTCCTTGAACGCCAGCCGGTCTCCTGCCGGGGAGATGACACACGGAGCGTTCAGGGCGACCTCCGGGTGCGCGTCGGCGCCATCCACCAGAAGGACACCCTTGCTGATGCGAGCACGAGGGGTGGGGGGGCCGCTCCAGCAGAGCCACTCCTCCTTCAGTTCGGAGGTGAAGCGCTCCTGTCCCGTGATGAGATCCAGGATGCGGGTGAGATGTCCGAACGTGACGCGGACGGCCCCACCGGTGATGCGCGCCCTGTTGATCGGCTCCTCCAGCCGTGCGGTCCACAGGGTACGGCCCGTCGCGATCTCGTAGACACGCGCGATGTCTACTCGGGTCTCGAGCGAGACCAAGGTCCCGTCGGGCAGGACGTCGACGTCGGTGAACGCGCCGGGGGGGCCGGTGAGGACGCTGCCTCGCCCCGGCATGCGCTCCATGGCCAGGGCGCTGCCCCAGCGGGCCACGGCGGCATCGTGCTCGATCCGGCTCGCGGCGTAGTAGGCGGCAGCGCGCGCCCAGTCGCTCACGTCCTCGGCGCGCCGGGCACGCTCGATCAACGCGGATGCGAGATTCACCCGGGCATGCTGGAGCTGGACCAGCACCGCCACCGCAGCGACGATCAGGATGAGGACCGCCGCGGCGATGGCCACGCTCAGCGCCGGGTTTCGCTTCACGAGCTTCCGCGTCAGCTCGAGGGTTCCGTAGGCATAGGCCTCGACCCGCCCACCCGCCCGATAGGCCAAGAGCTCGCTGGCGAAGGCGGCGGCGTCCGGATAGCGCTCGGCCGGAATGCTCCGGAGCGCGCGCTCGGCGATGGCGGCCAGCTCCGGGGGCGCTTCCGGACACAACACCCGGACCGGTACCCGCCGCCCGGAACGCACCGCCTCGATGACCTGGGCGTTGTCGGCCCCCTCGAAGGGCGGTCTTCCGGTCAGCAGCTCGTAGAGCATCGCCCCGAGGCTGAACACGTCGCTCCGCTCGTCGATGGCCTCGAGATCGCCCCGCGCCTGCTCGGGACTCATGTACGAGGGCGTTCCGAGTGCCACGCCGGCCTGGGTCAGCTCCGGGCTGGACTCGGGCGTGGACGTCGCGACCGCCGCTTCGGCCTCGTCACGCCGCTTGGCCAGGCCCCAGTCGACGACCACCGTCTCGCCGTACGGGCCGACCATCACGTTCGAGGGCTTGAGGTCCCGGTGCACCACGGCCCGTGCATGCGCGTAGGCCACGGCCTGGGCTGCGTCGACGAGATGCGGGAGCAGCTCGAGCCGCTGGCTGAGCGTTCGGCACTGGGCGAGTGCCGCCTTGAGCGTCCGGCCCCGGATCAGCTTCTGGGCCGAGTAGAGCCTCCCATCAGGGCGCTGCGCGAGCTCGTGAACGGCCACGATGCCCGGATGATCCAGCTGCCCGGTGAGCCGTGCCTCGCGGAGGAAGCGGGCCCTGGCCCCGCTCGCACTCCCGGGAGAATCCCCTGTGCCGGGAGACGTGAGCTCCTTGAGCGCGACCTCCCGTCCCACGACGCGGTCGAGCGCGCGCCAGACGATTGACTGCCCGCCACGGCCGAGCTCGTCGAGCCGGACATACTTTCCCTCGGGCTCGACCGGAATGACCTCCGCGCCCTCGAAGGCAGGTGCTTGCGCCTGGGAGTCGTCATGGAGCGCGCCGAGGGTGTAGGAGAGGGCCCGCGCTCCGTCCACCGACTCCAGCACTCGCTCCGGGCTTCCACCGTTCGCGGCCAGAGCCTCGGTGGCGAGGGCCATCACGAGGTCACGCCGCTCCGGAGTCAGCGCGCCCGAGTCCACGAGGTGATCGAGCAGCGACCGGCCGTCGCGCACCAGCATGCGCATCGAGGCCGCGGTCATCACCTGCGCCGGGGTGACGAACCCGGCCTGCGCGGCCAGGACCCCGAGAATGAGATTCCGGTCGTCCATCGACGCGCGGCTCAGGGCCGACTGAGAACTGCCGTTGCGCATCGACTCTCCGTCAATTGCCGGAGGGCGTGCTCTGACCTTGCAGCGGGTCCGAAATTCGGCAGGTAGGTCACTCTCTTCACTTCCTCGTTCATCGGCGGGGCCGTGAGCCGAAACGGGGGACGAAGCGCATTGCCCGAGCCTACTGCGATGCGCCCTCGACTGCCCGCAGCGCGCGATGCTGACCCGAGGTTCAGCGGTGACGGGGACTCCTGCCCACCGCGACCGCCGCTCTCCGCCGGTAACGGATCCGGCGCTTGCTGCGACAGATTCGTGAAGGGTTCAGGGCGAGGCCTCCACCGCCCGAGATTGCGCTCGGTCCGTGACGAGGTCGGCGCGAAAGCGCCCGGCATGGACCGCTGGAAGGAGTGTCGGTGGTCTTCTGGATCGAGTTCGCGATGGTGCTCACCGCCATCCTCCTCGGCATCCGCCGGGGTGGAATCGCGCTCGGGCTGATCGGCGGCCTCGGAGTCGCGCTGCTCGTCTTCCTCTTCCGCGCCCCGCCCTCCGAGCCACCGGTCGCGGTCATGCTGATCATCCTCGCGGTGGTCACCGCCTCCGCCACGCTGCAGGTCGCCGGCGGCCTCGAGTATCTCGTCCAGCTCACCGAGAAGCTGCTGCGCGCGCACCCGAACCGCGTCACGCTCCTCGCGCCGCTCTGCACCTTCCTTCTCACCGTCTGCGTGGGCACCGGGCACGCGGTGTACGCCCTCTTCCCCGTCATCGCCGACGTTGCGCTGAAGACGCGGATCCGCCCGGAGCGGCCGATGGCGGTCTCCAGCGTCGCCGCGCAGATGGGCATCACCGCCAGCCCGGTCGCCGCGGCCGTGACCACCTTCCTCGGCTACTCGTCCAGGATGGGAGCGGCCCTCACGATCTTCGACATCCTCAAGATCACGCTGCCGGCCGGGATCGTCGGCGTGATCGCGGCCGCGACCTGGAGCTTGAAGCGCGGCGTGGAGCTCGAGAAGGACCCCGAGTTCCAGCGGCGCATGGGAGACCCGGCGCTGCGGGCCCAGCTCGAGACGACGGTGACGACCCTCGAGAAGAAGCTGCCGGCGTCCGCGAAACTGTCGGTGGCGCTCTTCTTCGGCGGTGTGCTGTTCATCGTCGGGCTCGCGCTCCGCGACACGTTCGCGAACGCGGGCTACCACCTCCCGCAGCTCCTTCCGCTGGTCGGCGGAAGGCCGGTGCCGATGACCACGGTGGTGCAGGTGGTGATGCTCGCTTCCGGGGCGTTGATCCTCTTCGCCGCGAAGGTGAAGGCGGCTGACGTTGCGAACGCGAGCGTCTTCAAGGCGGGCATGATCGCGGTGGTTTCGATCCTCGGCATTGCCTGGATGAGCGACACCTTCGTCACCTCGAACCAGGCGCTGCTCATCGGCAAGATCAAGGCAATGGTGCAGCTGGCACCCTGGACCTTCGCCATCGCGATGTTCTGTGTCTCGGCATTCGTGAAGAGCCAGGCGGCCACGTTGACGGTGATGATCCCGTTCGGGATCGTGCTCGGTCTACCCGCGACCCTGATACTGGGGCTGATCCCGGCGAGCTACGCGTACTTCTTCTTCTGTTTCTATCCGAGCGATCTCGCCGCGATCAGCATGGACCGGACCGGAACCACCCACATCGGCAAGTACCTGCTCAACCACAGCTTCATGGTGCCGGGATTGATCGGCGTCTCGGTCTCGACGACGGTCGCGTACCTGCTCGCCCGGTTCGCCTTCCACTTCTAGGAGTGAACGGAATGCCGACGAACCCCGTTGGACCGGTGAGCGAGGGAATGCGACCCATTCTCGCCGGTCATCGCGCGCTGATCGTCGGCATCGCCAACGACCGGTCGATCGCTTACGGCTGCGCCCGCGCCTTCCGCGAGGCCGGCGCCGAGCTGGCCATCACCTGGCTCAACGAGAAGGCGCGCGTCCACGTGGAGCCGCTGGCGCGGGAGCTAAGCGCGAGCATCACCGCACCGCTCGACGTCGAAGCTTCGGGGCAGATGGAGGCTCTGTTCGATCTTCTCCGCTCGCGCTGGGGCAAGCTGGACAGCTTCATCCACTCCATTGCCTTCGCTCCGAAGGAGGATCTCCAGGGCGGCCTGCTCGACTGCTCGGCCGCAGGATTCGCCCGGGCGATGGACGTGTCCTGCCACTCCTTCATCCGGATGGCCCGGCTGGCGGCGCCGCTGATGACCCAGGGCGGGACGATGTTCGCCATGAGCTACCTCGGCGCGAACCGCGTCGTCGCCAATTACAACGTGATGGGCCCGGTGAAGGCGGCGCTCGAGGCATCCTGCCGGTACCTGGCGCATGAGCTCGGTCCGGCCCGCATCCGGGTCCACGCCATCTCGCCGGGGCCCCTGAAGACGCGGGCGGCCTCCGGACTGAAGGATTTCGAGGCGCTGCTGAACGAGGCGGCGCACAAGGCTCCCCTGGGCGAGCTGGTGGACATCATGGACGTGGGCTTCGCCTGCGCGTACCTGGCCACCCCCTTCGCCCGGCGGATCACCGGCGGCACGGTGTACGTCGACGGGGGCGCGAACGTCGTCGGCTGAGCGAGCGAGAGAACCGAAGCTGCTCGAGGTCGTCCATCAAGGCGAGACGACCTCGAGTTCCACGCCCTTGAGCCGGAACCCACCCTCCGCGAGCGTGCGACGGAGGCTCTCTGGCGCAGCAGTGCGTTCCGGCTCGGGGAGCGGGAACAGCGACCAGGAATGCCCGGTCCGGGCGAGGCGGTAGCGCAGGCTGGGCAGCACGTTGACCTGGGAAGCTCCCGCTCCCGCGCGACCCTCGACGATGCGAGCCAGGGCTTCTCCGGTGCGCCCGTCCAGCAGGAGCGCGCCTGCCCCCTCGTAAGCGACGGTGACGATGGATCCGTCCGCTGACCATCCGACTGCTGCCGGCACGGAGGAGGGATTGGGCACGGCCCAGACCCGTTCGAGACCCGGCAGCTTCCAGACCGCGAAGCTCGCGGGGAGGGAGACGACCATGCGGGTCCCATCCGGGCTGATGCTGGTCGACCTCGGCGTCTCGGGCAGCGCGAGCCGGGTGAGACTGCCTGTCGAGAGGTCCTCCACCACGACGCCATCGTTCTCGCACCAGGCCATCCGGTCTCCGGAGGGAGACAGGGTCTTCGGCGCGGTCAACGAGACACCCCCCAGAGGCTCGTCCCGAACGAGCTTGGGCCCATCCACATCCCAGACGCGCCGCCGCTCCCTCGAGAAGCCGACCACACGAGATCCGTTCTCGGAGAGCATGACAACCAGACACAGCTTGCAGGAGAGCCGGGCAAGCTCCCGTCCATCATCGGCCCGGTGCACCACGACTTCCTCGGGATAGGCGATGGCGATCGTGGATCCGTCCGACGAGATCCTCGCGTCCCAGTGGGTTCCCGGAACATCGATCGTGCGGAGGAGTGTCCCGTCGTCCGCACGCAGCTCCATCCGATGCATGTCGTCGAGCATGAAGCGGTCGCGCGCGGTACGCAGGTAGACCCGGGAGCCGGCCGAGCCGCTCGTCGTCGCGTCGGGACGGCGCAGGTTCCAGGAGATCAACGCCCGTCCTCCGGAGAGCCCTGCCGCGTAGAGCTTGCTGCCATCCGGTGAGAAGGCGTAGCTCGGGTCTCCGGGAGGGCGGCTCACGCTCACGAACACGGCACGGTCGCGAAGGTCCACCACGTCGGCGCGGTTCAGGCTCGGGCTGTCCACCACCACCCGGTGCCCATCCGGGCTGACCGCCACTCCGCGCCCTGCCGCCACGAAGGCGAATCCCGACGCCGACCGGCCGGGGACCTCGACAGAGAAGTCGCCCTCCGGGCCGCCGAAGAGCTGGAGGGCTCCTGAGCGGACCAGTGCCACCCCGTGCGCGGTGAAGACAATGTCCTGCGCATCCGGCGCGGGTCGGGAGGTGATCTCCCGTCGGGCGTCGAGGTCCCAGAGGTGCACCAGACCCTGGAGATCCCGGATGGCCAGTCGAGTGCCGTCCCCGGAAATGGCGCACGGATCACGAGCGAGGACCTCGATGCGCGGGCCCTCCGCCCCCTCGACGTAAAGGACGCCGGGACGCTGGATGCGAACGCGGCGCGTGGCGGGACCGTTCCTGCAAAGCGATTCTCGGTCGCCGTCCACCATGAAGAGCTCCTCGCCCGTGTGCTCGTCCAGGATGTGGTCGACATGTCCGGAGAGAAGACGGACTGTCCCGGAAGTGATCCGCGCGCGTTGGATCGGCTCTGCCATCTGCGCCGTCCAGAGGCTCCGGCCAGTGGCTGCATCGTAGAGCCGCGCCAGGTTTTCCCGCGTCTCGAGCGCGAGCGCGGTGCCGTCGGGGAGGACATCGACGTCGGTGAAAGCGCCGGGCCCTCCGGTGAGGGCGCTCCCCCGCTCCGGCATCCGCTCCCTGGAGAGGGCGAGTCCCCACCGCGCCGCGGCGGTGTCGTTCTGAATGCGGCTCGCGGCGTAGTACGCGGCTGCACGCGCCCAGTCGCTCACGTCCTCGGCACGCCGGGCACGCTCGACCAGCGCAGACGCGAGATTGACCCGCGCTTGGCGGAGCTGGAGCGCAATTGCGACGGCGGCGCCGATGAGGATGAGCACCGAAGCAGCAATGGCCACGCTCAGCGCCGGGTTCCGCTGCACGAACTTCCGCACGAGCTCGAGGCTTCCGTAGGAATAGGCCTCCACTCGCGCACCGGCCCGGTAGGCCAGGAGCTCGCTGGCGAAGGCGGCGGCATCCGGATATCGCTCGGCCGGGTTTCTCCGCAGCGCGCGCTCGGCGATGGCGGCCAGCTCCGGGGGCGCTTCCGGACAGACCACCCGGACCGGGACGATGTGCCCGGAACGCACCGCCTCGATCACCTGTGCGTTGTCCAGTCCCTGGAAGGGAGGCCGTCCCGTCAAGAGCTCGTAGAGCATCGCCCCGAGGCTGAACACGTCGCTCCGCTCGTCGATGGCCTGGAGGTCGCCCCGCGCTTGCTCCGGGCTCATGTACGACGGCGTGCCCAGCGCGATGCCGGCCTGGGTCAGCTCCGGCCCGAGGTCGGGGGTGGGCGTGTCGCTCGGCGCCTCGGCCTCGCTGCGGCGCTTGGCTAGCCCCCAGTCGACGACCACGGTCTCGCCGTACGGGCCCACCATCACGTTGGAGGGCTTGAGGTCCCGGTGCACCACCGCCCGGGCATGGGCGTAGGCCATCGTCTGGGCTGCGTTGACGAGGTGAGGGAGGAGCTCGAGCCGCTGGCTCAACGTCCGGCACTGGGTCAGCGCAGCCTTGAGCGTCCGGCCCCGGACCAGCTTCTGGGCGGAGTAGAGCGTGCCGTCCGGACGCCGGGCGAGCTCGAGGACAGTGGCGATGCCGGGATGGTCCAGCTGGGCGGTGAGCCGCGCCTCGCGGAGGAACCGGGCCTGGGCCGCTCGAGTGCTTCCCGAGGACTTATCCGCTCCCGGCCAGGTGAGCTCCTTGAGCGCGACCTCCCGCCCCACGAACCGGTCGAGCGCGCGCCAGACGATCGACTGCCCGCCACGGCCCAGCTCGTCGAGCCGGGCATACTGTCCTTCCCGCTCGACCGGAACGACGTCCGGATTCCCGGGCGAGGCCGGCACCGGGCCAGCGTCGGCGGGCAGCTCCGACCCCAGAGTGCGGGCGATTGCCCGGGCACCGGGGAGCGAGTCCAGGACCCGCTCCGGTATCCCCCCGCTCGCGGCCAAGGCCTCGTTGGCGAGGGTGACGACCATGTCCCGTCGCTCGGGAGTGAGCGCTCCCGAATCGACCAGGTGGTCCAGGACCGAGCGACCGTCCCTGGCTAGCATCCGTGCCGAGCCCGCCGCGATCACTTGAGCCGGCGTGACGAACCCCGCCTGGGCCGCGAGAACTCCGAGCATAAAATTCCGGTCGTCCATCGGCCCGGGACTCAGCCTCGTCCAGCTGTCAAGGCGAGACGACCTCGACTTCCACGCCCTTGAGCCGGAACCCGCCCTCGGCGAGCGCGCGGCGGAGGCTCTCGGCCGGACTGCTGGTGTCCGGCCCGGGCAGGGGGAAGAGAGCCCAGCTCCGGTCTCCGCGGGACATGCGGAACCGGAGGCCGGGGTGCACGTTCACCTCGGGCGCCACGGATCCCGAGCGACCCTCGAAGATCCGGGCGAGCTCCTCGCCGGTGCGCGCATCCAGCAGCGCCGCGCCTGCGCCTTCGTAGGTGACGATGATGATCGAGCCATCCGCCGACCAGTCGACGGACTTCCTCACGGAGGAAGGATTGGGGGTGTTCCAGACCGGCTCGAGGCCGGGAAGCCTCCAGACGCCGATCCGTCCCGGGAAGGAGATGACGAGGCGAGCACCATCCGGACTGAAGCCGGCGCTGTTGTCCGGAGAATCCGCCACCGGAAGGCGTCGCTTGCTTCCACCGGGGAGTTCCTCGAGCACCAGCGCACCCTCCTCGAATCGGCCGATCTGCCTTCCGTCCGGTGAGAACGCGTGCCAGGCCCTGGTGCTGTCACTTCCCATCGGCTCGTCGAGAATCAGCGAGGGTCCACGCACGTCCCAGACACGCCGTCTCTGGTTGTTCATGCCCATCACGCGACCTCCGTCGGCGGACAGTTCGGCGGCCCAGCACTTCTCGCACGGAAGCCTGGCGAGCTCCTGACCATCTTGCGCCCGCTGGACGACGATCTCTCGACGATGTCCGACGATCAGGGTGGATCCGTCATCGGAGATACCCGCGCCAAAGAACTCGGGGTCGGTACCGGTCCGGAGAAGTGTCCCGTCCTCGGACCGCAGCTCCAGTCCCTTGGAGTCGTACATGAGAAACCGGGTCCGCACCATCCAGAGGCCGAAGTGTGAGCCGAACGACCCGCTGGTTCTGGGCGCCGCGCGGCGGAGCTTCCAGGAGATCAGCATGCTGTCTCCCGAGAGTCCCGCCGCGTAGAGCGTCGAGCCGTCGAGCGAGAAGCTGTAGCTCGGGCTGCCCGGCGGCCGGCTGATACTGACGAAGACGGAACGGTCGCGGAGGTCCACCAGGTCGGCTCGGTTCAGCGTGGGGGTGTCCACCACCACCCGGTGACCGTCCGCGCTGACCGCCAGGGCCCGGCCCTCTGACGGGTTCGCGCGTCCGGAGGTGGATCGGCCTGGAAGCTCGATGGAGAAGTCCCCGTCGGCGCCGCCGAAGAGCTGGAGTGACCCCGAGCGGACCAGCGCCACACCATGTCCGGTGAACTCGATCTCCTGCGCGTCCGGCGCAGACCGGGAGGTGATCTCCCGCCGCGCCTCCAGGTCCCAGAGTCGCACGAGACCGTTTCGGTCGCGGAACGCCATCCGGTCCCCCGCCGGGGAGGCCGCACACGGAGTGCCCAGCTCGACCTCGATCCCCGGGTCCTCGATCCCCTCCACCCGGAGGACACCCGGAAAGCCGATGCGAGCGCGACGCGTTGCCGGGCCGACCCAGCAGAGGCGCTCCCGATCGCGGTCCGAGCTGAAGCGTTCCAGTCCGGTCCGCTCGTCGAGGACCCGTAGGAGATGTCCGACGCCGAGGCGGACGCTTCCGCCGGAGATCCGCGCGCTCTTGATCGGTTCCTCGGTCGGTGCCGTCCAGAGAGTGCGACCCGAGGCGACCTCGTACAACCGTACGTGGGTGCGCCGTTTCTCGAGGGCGACCACGGTTCCGTCGGGGAGAACGTCCACGTCGGCGAACGCGCCAGGCTCGCCGGTCAGGACGGTCCCCCGCTCCGGCATCTTCTCTTTCGCGAGAGCGATGCCCCACCGCGCCGCCGCGGTGTCGTGCTGGACGCGGCTCGCGGCGTAGTACGCCGCCGCGCGGGCCCAGTCGCTCACGTCCTCCGCGCGCCGGGCACGCTCGACGAGCGCGGATGCGAGGTTCACCCGCGCTTGCCGGAGCTGGAGCGCAATTGCGACGGCGGCGCCGATGAGGATGAGCACCGAGGCGCCGACGGCCACGCTCAGCGCCGGGTTCCGCTGCACGAACTTCCGCGCGAGCTCGAGGCTTCCGTAGGAATAGGCCTCCACTCGCGCACCGGCCCGGTAGGCCAAAAGCTCGCTGGCGAACGCGGCCGCGTCCGGATAGCGCTCGGCTGGGTTTCTCCGGAGCGCGCGCTCGGCGATGGCGGCCAGCTCCGCGGGCGCTTCCGGACAGACCACCCGCACCGGGACGATGTGCCCGGAACGCACCGCCTCGATCACCTGTGCGTTGTCCAGTCCCTGGAAAGGAGGCCTTCCCGTGAGCAGCTCGTAGAGCATCGCACCCAGGCTGAACACGTCGCTCCGCTCATCGATCGTCTGCAGATCGCCCCGCGCCTGCTCTGGACTCATGTACGACGGCGTGCCCAGCGCCACGCCAGCCTGGGTCAGCTCGGGACTCGAGTCGGGGGTGGGCGTGGGGCTCGCCGCCTCGGCCTCACCCCGACGCTTGGCCAGCCCCCAGTCCACGACCACCGTCTCGCCGAAGGGCCCGACCATCACGTTGGAGGGCTTGAGGTCCCGGTGCACCACCGACCGGCCGTGGGCATAGGCCACCGCCTGCGCCGCCGCGACCAGGTGCGGGAGCATCTCGAGCCGCTGGCTCAAGGTCCGGCACTGGGCCAGCGCAGCCTTGAGCGTCCGGCCCCGGACCAGCTTCTGGGCCGAGTAGAGCGTGCCGTCCGGACGCTTCGCGAGCTCGTGGACCGCGACAATCCCCGGATGGTCGAGCTGTGCCGTGAGCCGCGCCTCGCGGAGGAACCGGGCTTGGGCCGCTCGGGTGCTTCCCGAGGACTTATCCGCTCCCGGCCAGGTGAGCTCCTTGAGCGCGACCTCCCGTCCGACGAACCGGTCGAGCGCGCGCCAGACGACCGACTGCCCGCCGCGGCCCAGCTCGTCGAGCCGGGCATACTGTCCTTCGCGCTCGACCGGAACGAGGTCCCCGTCGCCGGGCGAGGGCGACGCGGCCGCAGCGGCGGCGGCCAGTTCCGACCCGAGAGTGCGTGCGAGTGCCCGAGCCCCCGGGAGCGACTCCAGGACCTGTTCCGGTGTCCCTCCGCTCGCGGCCAGCGCCTCGTCGGCGAGGTTGACGACCATGTCCCGTCGCTCGGGAGTGAGCGCTCCCGAATCGACCAGGTGGTCCAGGACCGAGCGGCCGTCCCGGGCCAGCATTCGCGCCGAGGCGGCGGCCATCACCTGCGCCGGAGTGACGAACCCTGCCTGGGCCGCAAGTACCCCAAGGATGAGATTCCTGTCGTCCATCGGCACGGGCTCAGTGCAGGCGATCGAACGTGATGGCGAGCCAGCTTACCGCCGAGGGGCTGGATCCACACGCCGTCGAGCCGGCCATCGCACGGCCTCACTCCGAGCCGAGGGACCGGACGTCGATGCCGTACCGGGTGACCCAGCGGACGATCTGCGTTCTGCCCTTGCCGAGCACACGCGCCACGGCGGCCATGTTCCCGCCGTGCTCGCGCAGGAGCGCGACCAGCTCGTCGCGGTGGCGGGACTCGTCCGGCGTCAGCTCCCGGGGTGGCTCCTCGCCGGCCCGGCCGACCACGTCCGAGGGAAGGTGAGCGAGGTCGATCGCTCCGGCCCCGCTGAGGGCCAGGGCTCCGGACAGCGCCTGCTCCAGCTCGCGGACGTTGAGCGGCCAGCGATAATTGAGGAGCGCCTGCGCTGCTGCCGGCGTGAGCCGTACGTCCGGTCGCTCGGGAGCGAGCTTGCGCAGCAGCAGAGAGATGAGGAGCCCCAGGTCCTCCTGCCGGTCCCGCAGCGGCGGCAGCTCGAGGGTGACCCCCTCGAGCCGGGCCAGGAGGTCGTGACGGAACTTGTCCTCTCGCACCAGCCGGTCGAGATCGCGATGGGTGGCGGCGAGGACGCGGAGGTCGAGCGCCTGGGGGCGATGGCCGCCGATCGGCAGCACCTCCGATTCCTGGAGCACCCGGAGCAGCGCCGCCTGTGCCGCGGGAGGGAGGTCTCCGATCTCGTCCAGGAAGAGAGTGCCTCCATCCGAGGCCCGCACGAGCCCGAGGCGGTCCTGGTCGGCGCCGGAGAAGGCGCCCTTCTTGTGCCCGAAGAGCTCGCCCTCCACCAGGGTGGGAGGGATCCCGCCGCAGTTGACCGCAACCAGCGGGCCACGGCGGCCGGAAAGCCCGTGGATGGCGCGGGCGAGCACCTCCTTGCCCGTTCCGCTCTCCCCAGCGATCAGCACCGGCACCCGGCTGGGAGCGACCCTGGTGGCACGCTCCAGGACCAGGCCGAACGCGCGCGAGAACGTCGTCAGTGGCCCGATGCACCCCTCGGCGCCGTCGCAATCGCGAACCGCCGGCCCCTCGTTCGGAACGTCCTCGCGGAAGCGCAGGAGCGTGTGTCCAAGCTGGAGGAGCGCGCCGTCGTCGAGCTCGGCCTGCTCCACCCGCCGGCCATCGACGAGCGTTCCATTCTTCGAGCCGAGGTCGCGGAGGGTCCACCGTCCCTCGGAGTGGCGAAGCACCACCTGCTCCGAGGACATCCACCCGTCCGGAATCTCCACCGCGAGCACACGGGAGGAGACCGCGCGTGTGCTGCGCCGGGGGCCTCGTCCGATGGTGACCTGCTCGAGTCCCGCGAGGCGCCAGCGTGCAGGGCCGGCCAGGGCGCGCTCGCACTCGAGCTCCAGGAAGAGGTGCGGCCCTCGCGCGACCTCCCGGGATGGGGTCTCGACCTGGGACAGAGTTTCGCCCTTGCGAGCCACGGGGGCGATTATAGCGGACGCACGTAAGGTCGACACGAGGGTCCCGTCCCTTGCCTTGGTGCATCAGTCGGAGACCCGGAGGACGAGATGCCCGGGGGCCTTCGGCTCGAGGCCCTCGAGCTTCCGGTGCGCACGGATTGCGTCTCGCAGCGGCATCACCTCCCCGAGCGAGACCGGGACTCCACCGCCGTCGATCCACCCGGACAGAACGCGCAGGCGATCCGAGGTGACGTCCACCCGGAACGATCTTGCCGACACGTCCTGGCGCCCGAAGGATGTCGGTTCGAGGCCTTGCACCGAGGAGACCAGCCGCCCTCCCGGTCGGAGCAGACGGAGCGACGACCCGGCCACCACGCCTCCCGCCGTGTCGAGCACCACATCGAACAGCGGAGCCCAGGCTGGAAGAGAGGTGAGCACCAGGCGTGCTCCGAGCCGACGCGCCTCGCCCCCCTCGGCCTCTTGCACCACCGCGACCACCTCGGCGCCTCGTCGCAGGGCAAGCCGCGTCGTCCACTGACCGACGTTCCCACCCGCGCCGAGCACGAGTATCCGCATCCCTGCCGAGATGCGGGCGAGCTCGACCATCTGGAGCGCCGTGCAGGCGACGACCGGCACCGCCGCGGCCTCGATCGAGGTGAGCATCGTGGGTCGGAGACAGATCCTCGCCACATCGGCGAGGGCCAGCTCGGCGCACGCGCCGGTCAGCTGCGTGTTGGTGACGCCGAAGACCACGTCTCCGACTCCCACCGCGGCCACACCCGGTCCCACCGACTCGACGACGCCGGCGAGCTCGCCCCCGAGCACCAGCGGAAGCGCCAGCGCGATCGGGCCCTTTCCGGAGCGGACCTCTGCATCCCATGATCCCACGCCGGCCGCCTGGACCCGGAGCCGCACCTGGCCGGTATCGGGCGCCGGCACCGTCGCGGTCTCGATCTGGATGACCTCGGGCGGGCCGAAGCGGCGCACGACGGCTGCGAGACCGACGTCGACGGTAGAGATCATGACTTGCTCCTGACCGAGCCTCGAAGCTCGGGAGTGACCTGCGCCGGTTTCAGGTGGCGCACGCGCCGAGGCCCAGGCCCTGGAGGAGAGCGTCGGTTCGTGCTTGGTGAGTCTGCTCTTCCAGCAGCTCCCTCCCGGGCGTTCGAGCGGCAGCCGCCCTGGGCCGGGTCAGAAGACGGTTCAGCTCGCTGATCGCGAGGTCCTCGGCCACCTGCGCCAGCTCGTCTCCGAGGATCCGGAGGCCCCGGAACGGGGCTCGCATCCGCAACAGGCGCGGGAGCACTGCCGGCACTTCGAGCTCCACCGAAGACGCGGTACGGCTGGCTTCGGCGATTGCCCTCCGGGCGATGCTGCTCCAGAGGTCGGCCTTCGCCCATTCGAACAACGTTCGGGCGTCGAGGCGGAGGTGCTTCAGGGCTGCCGCCGCCACCGCTCTTCCGCCTCGTCGCCGGCCTCGACGCGTGCTCCGCCGCGACAGCTCCGCGCAGGCGATGCGGCAGGCGAGAAGCTCGACCTTCGACTCCGGGGCTTCGTCCGGACGTCGCTCGAGGGCGTCGATCTCCGTCCGGAAGTTCACCGGGTCGGGTGCACCGCCCCGTGTCAGCTCCAGGGCGGTGAGGCGGGCGAGTCGCTGGAGCTGTCCGACCAGGAGCCTCGACCTGACCTGTACCTCCTCGGAGGTCGCCCGGCGGACTCGCTCGCGGAGGTCCTGGAGCACGAGGGCGGCGCGGTCCACCAGCGGAACTGGCGGTTCGACGGGGAGCTGGGTGGCGAGGGCTGGGCGGTGCATGAGCACCCGCCTGTCTGAGCATGCCGTGTGCCACTCCCCGAGGTGCGTAGAGACGGTGTTCCGCGGCCCAACCGGCCCGCCCGACACAGCTTCGTCAGCACGCTCGGGGTGTGTCGGGTGTCGGCCCCCCCCGGCGGGGCCCCACCGCTCCGCCCCTGCGCTGGGCCCCTCGTCTCATGCCGCGGCGGTCTGGGCGAACAGGTGCTTCGCCTGGATGCGTTCCGCGACGCTCGGGGGCACCATGGGGATCCACCCGGGGTCCCGCGCCTGGATCCGCTTCAGCACGTCCGCAGCCCGGATGGCCAAAAGCGCCGGGTCGGACGGCTCGAGCGCCCTCAGGTGATCGAAGCCGAGCACGAATTGCCGCAGGCACTCGGCAGGCTTCGTCGGTGCCGGGTCGAGGACGGTGATCAGTCTTCCCGTCGCCGTGTCGAGGGTCGGGTAGACGTAGACCTTGACCGAGCGCTTGAAGAGCCGGCCCACGGACTCCAGAGCGCCGCCGTCGAGTTTCTTGCTGAACTGCTCGTCGAAGAGATCGTTCAGCGTGTCCACGCCCAGGGCGATTCCGATCAGGCGGTCGGTGTAGGCCGAGAGGTAGTCCGCCAGCTGGTAGAAGGGCCCGAAGCGCGAGACGAGCACGTCGAACCCGAGCGCGTGCAGGATCTCCGCCCGGGCCAGGAAGTCCGCCGGCCCTGCGAGATCCTGCTCCGGCTGCCGCAGATTGTGCAGTGTCATCTCGGCGAGGACGACCGGCTCCACGCCGCGGACCTCCGGCTCGAGGACGAAGCGTTCTCTCGCCCGCTCGAGGAGATCCAGCGTCAGACTCGTGGCCGGGCGAAAGCTGCCGCGCTCGACCAGGATTGGCTTCCGGTAGAGCACCTCCGAGGGCTGCACGACGTCGCCGCTTGCGTTGAACATGGCCGCATCGGTGAGCCGACGCTCGACCAGCTGAAGGCTGACGATCCGGTTGTCTACCCCGACGAAGGCCGGGCCGGAGACCTTCAACACGTCGATCTCGACCCGCTCACGCGAGAGATCGTCGAGAAGTGACTCGAGTGCCCGGGACAGCTCCTCGCGCCCGAAGAAGGCGGCGTGGAGGAGATTCACTCCCAGGACTCCCAGCGCCTCCTGTTGCTGGATGGGATCACGATCCAGCAGGTGCACGTGCAGGATGAGGGAGGAGGGTGGCTGGCGTGGCTCGGCCTGGAAGCGCAGCCCGACCCAGCCGCGCCCGTGTTGGTCGCCTTCTTGCTTCCGGGTGGCGACCGTGTCCGCGAAGGCGAAGAAGGTGCTTCGATCGCCGCGGATGGAACCGAGGCTGTCGACGAGCTGCTGGAACTCGCGATCGAGCATCGCCTCGAGACGCTGCCGGCTGACGTAGCGCTGCGTGGGGCCGTAGTGCGAGTCGCTCACCGCCATGTCGTAGGCGGAGATCGACTTCGCGACCGTGCGGGAGGCACCGCCCGCCTGGAAGAACCAGCGCGCGACCTCCTGGCCGGCGCCGATCTCGGCGAACGCCCCGAACGTCCTCGGGTCGAGGTTCAGCTCGAGCGCCTTGCGGTGTGTTCGAGATCCGGTGTCGCTGGAGGGGAGCATCAATTCGTCCTTTCGACGTGCTCGGGTGTTGCTTGCCCGGAGACCTGGGTGGTGCTCTCGGCCAGGAGCTCGGCGGCGAAACCGCGGATGAGATCGAGACAGAGCAGGTCCTCGTCCTCGATCGCCGCGGCCAGCTCCGGCCCGGAGATGACCAGTGCCGAGACCGGGGTGGTCGCGATGGCCCGGAGCAGGAGCGGCAACCCGGCCACCGCCTGGGGGAGACCGACGACCTCTCCGGCTCGGGCCAGCCGGGCCGAGCCTTTCATCGGCACCAGCCGGAGCGAGCCGTGGGTGATGACCAGGAGGTCGGCGCTTCTGCTCGAGGGCTCCAGCGTCATTCCGGTCGCCAGGCGCAGGTCCCGGGCCACCCGAGCCAGCCGCGCGACCGCAGCCATCCCGCCTCCACCGGGACCGAGTAGTTTCCGGAAGACGAGCATCCTGGAAACGAGATCGGTGCTCTCCGGGGCCGGGCCCGGGAGGGCGCGGAAGGTGGGCCCGCCGATCGGCCGGACGGTCCGGAGCTGCAGGGCGAGCGCGCGAAGGAGATGCCGGCAGAGCTGCCCGTGCTCCTCGAGGACGGTGAGCAGCGCGTCCCGGTCCACCACCAGCAGCTCGGCTCCGGCAGGTGCGACGAGGTCCCCGGCCAGTTCCGACTGGCCCAGCAGGGCGAGTCCGCCGAGGCGTGCCGGGTTCCAGTCCGGGGGGCTCTGCGGGCCAGGCGTCGACAGCTCGAGGTGCCCACGGAGCGGAACGTAGAGCGCGCCCGGCAGCTCGCCGGCCTCGACCAGGACCGTCCGCTTGGGAACGACTTGCTCCCGCCCCGCGAGCGCGAGCAGGGTGAGCTCGGCGGCGGGCAAGATCTGGAAGGGCGCCAGCTGCGTCAACGCAAGCAGGTGACCCGTCGCTTCCGACTGGTTCGCGTCAATCATTCACGACCTCACCGGCGAGGAGGGGCTGGTGGCCGAGCCCGGGAGCGTCGTGCAGCCACCCACGGTCCCGGGCCAGCCGGCCGGCGAGCAGCTGGACCGTCTCGCTCCGTTGCTGCAGGAGGGCCGGCAGGAAACCCGCGGGGGACGAGCGGGAACCGAGCAGCGACCTCGTGTCCACCGGGACCTCGTGCGGGGAACGCAGGGCTTCCATCACCCGGTCGCGCCAGCGCCCCGGGAGCAGCTCGAGGAGCACCTCCCGGGCGGCCTCGCGCCTCGCGGGACGGCCGGACCTGGTGGCATGGAACGCCTGTTCCAGCCGGCGATCGGGGAAGAGGAGGTCGAGCGTGCGAAACACCCGCTCCAGGGCGCGGGACTCCTTGTCCTGGAGCAGGTCGAGCAGCAGTCCACCCGCGGGATTTCCATCCCGGGCAATCCCGAGGCGCTCCCCGGTGAGGCGGAGGGTGCGGTCCCGGCGGGCCGCAGCGAGCTCGATCTCCAGTGCCCGGGCGAGACACTCCGCGTCCAGCGAGAGGTGAGGGTGCGCGTGTCTCAGCTGGTTGAGGGCACGCAGCGACCGGAACCGGTCGAGCCCGCCCCGCGGCTGCGCGATCCGCCCGAGGAGTGCGGGCGCCGCCTCCGCTGGTGGGAACTCGGCGAGCGCCGCGGGCAGCTCGCGGGCCAGCGGGAACGGCGTCCGGTCTCCGAGCAGCAGCGTCTCCAGCAGCTCGCGGGCCGGCGTCCCCATCGCCCGCAGTGCCCTCCGCGCTCCCGGCCGGAGGGTGGGATCGACGAGTAGTCCCACCGTCCGCGACACGAACCTCGTGGGCAGGCCGGTGAAGGCGTCGGCCGCACGGAGCAGCTCCTGCCGGATCTCCGGGTCACCCGACTGAAACATCCTGAGCGCAACCCGGAGCAGGTCCGGTCGGGGGGCGCTGGCGATGGCCCGGGCGAGCGCGCGGCGCTCCTCGAGCTCGCCCCGGCGGGCGATGAAGACCAGCGTTCCGCGGAAGAAGCGGTGCTCTCCCGCGAGCGCGACCAGAGCCGCCGCTCGGACCTCCGGCTTCGGATCGTCGAGGAGCGCGGCGAGCTCGAGCGCAGGCCTGCGGGCCCGGGTCCAGCATTCGGCAACCGCGGCGCGAACCTCCGGAGCGGGATGCCGTAGCAGCTGCGGGAGCATCGCCTCGGCGTCCGGTCGCCGGAGCGGAGCGAGCACGCGCAGTGCAGCGAGGACCACCGAAGGCTCGGGGTGGTTCAGCACGAGCGTTGGTACGAGATCGGCCCGTCCGACCCGTGACAGCAGCTCGAGAGAGGTGAGCACCTCGACCGTTCGTGTCGAGCCGAGCGCGGCCACCAGGATCTCCGCCGAGCCCAGGTCCAGCTGGCCCGGAACGGGGAGCTCCAGCCGTCCCGATCGGAGCTGCGCCTGGAAACGGGCCAAGTATCGGGAGCGGAGCGCGCGTGAGGCCAGGACCCAGAGGAGCGCGACGGTCGCGAGCAGCGTGGTGACGATCTGCAGCTTGGCTGTCGCTGGAACCCAGCCGGTCACGAGCAGGACGACGGACGCGGCCGCCTGTCCCCCCCGTTGCCCGACGACGTCGATCGACGGCTTGATGAGCCGCCGTTCCGCGGTGGCCACCGGGATGTACAGCAGCTCGGTGCCGACCCGGTGGATGGACGGGCGGACGCCGCCGTCCAGCATCTTGAGGAGGAAGAGAAGCACCATGCTTCCGACCAACGCGAACCCGGCAGTACTGGCGAGCACCAGGGCGGGGAGCAGTGCCAGGCTGCGGGTGACGCCCGCTCGTCGGAGCAGGACGCGCACCAGGAGGAGCTCCGCGACGAGCGCCAGGAGGCTCTGACCCAGCTGGACGTTCGCGATCAGCTGCGGGATACGAGCCGGGGCGCTGCCGGCCACGAGCGCGGCCTTGAACAGGTAGTCGAGCAGCGTGGCGCTCGCGGCGGTCAGCAGCGTGAGCCCTGCCAGCAGCCGGAGATAGGGATCCTCCCGGAGGGCCGCGGGGACCGCCCTGTTGACGGCGGCCGCGGGCTCGGTCGGGGAGCCCGTGCCGACCTTCGGTACGGCCACGACGGCGAGGAGCATGGCCGCGAATGTGAGGCCGGCGGACGCGGGGAGCAGCAGGACGGGCGCGGAGGTCTGGAGAAGAAGCCGAGCGCCTGCGCTTCCCGCCACCGCGCCGAGCAGTCCGCCGGCCGCGATGAACCCGAAGGTCCGCTTGGCGTCACCCAGCGCAAAGGCTTCGTCGGCGGTGAGCCAGAACTGGACGAAGACCAGTGAGGAGAAGAGGGCGGTCCAGACGTAGAAGGCCACGACGGCGCCCCGTTGACCCGTCGCCAGCCAGAAGATCAGCGTGATGATCCCTGTGCCGAGGAGCGTGATGGGAAGCGCACCGCGGTGCCCGGTGGACCACAGGAGGCGCTGGAGCGGGGTGAGCGCCACCACCGTGGCGGTCACTGCGAGGAAGACGAACGGAAGGCGGCTGATCGGTTGCTGGGTCAGGAAGAGGCTGTCGCGCGCCGTCTCCAGCAGCGTGTGGGCAGCGACCAGAAAGCAGAGGAGCGCGGCGAACGGCAGGGCCCGCCGGAGGGCGATACCGCCGGTCGTTCCCGGCTCGACCCGGGGCTGGAGCGGCGCGAGGAGGCGATCCTTGCCAGACATGGAGGCCTGCGGAGCCCTCAGGCAGCGGGCCTGACGAGTTCGGTGCGGAGCCGGGATCGCGCTCTCGAGAGACGGACTCGCCGGGCGAGATTGGTGATCTTCAAGGTCTCTCTCGTCTCCGCGGGGCTGTAGCCCCCCAGCTCGAGAAGAACGACGGACCGTTGGGTGGCAGGAAGCGCCCGCACCGCGGCGTTCAGCGCGCAGCTCTGCTCCCGGGCGAGCACCACGCGTTCCGCGGTCGCCTCGGTCACAGGCTCCGGGAAGGGCTGGCTCGCGGATGGCGCTGTCGGCAGGTTCGGCGCGTTCGGCTGCTGGGGGAGGCTGGAGAGCGGGAGGACACGGGACTCCTTCCGTCGGCAGTCTCTTGCTCGATTGATGACGATCCCCGTCAGCCAGGTCAGGAGACTCGCGCGGCCCTCGAACCGGTCTAAGCGCGTGAGCGCCACGAGCCAGGTGTCCTGGACCGCGTCCTCGGCGAGCGCGCGGTCGTGCAAGATCTCGAACGCTTGCCGGAGCAGCCGCCCGTGATAGCGCCGGACCAGCTCGGTCTGTGCCGCTCGATCGCCTGCGCGAAGGCGCTCGACGAGCTGGAGCTCCGGAGCAGCGGTGGAGGGTCTCTGGAAGCGGGGCGACATCGTCATCTCCTTCGGACTGCAGCGTGCGTCTCTTGAAACCGGATACATCTAACTAGTTAGTTACAACGAGCTCTTATGTACTGGTCTGGCAGGCCGGCGTCAAGTCCTCCTGCAGAGGGCCTTTTTTCAGCCAGTTACAGGGCCTGGTGGGGAGCCGGAACCGGTGGGTCCTCGACCAGCGACGTCCGCGGGTGGGGGCGCGCGAGGAGCCGCGCGTACGCTCACCCCGTCAGCGGATCCCCAGCGACTTCATCGAAGCCCTGGAGGTCGAGGCGCGTCCTCGGCCCGTACAGTTCCGTGACCCGGTTCACGAAGCGCCGGCCGAAGAGGATGTCATGGGTGGTGTACCGATGGCCCGCCTGGACGAGCTGCCCGGTGGGGCCGTCGATGCCCACCACCGTGGCGAAGAGCTCCGCTCCGCTGGCCCGCAGGGAAGCAGGGGTGGCGCCGTGCAGGGGGCTGGAGGCATTCATGCTGTGAGTCATCGTCAGCTCGCCCGCGGAGAGCGGCGAGAGTTCGCGGGTCAGCGCGAGGTCGCGCATCCGGTGAAGCGTCTGGCCCTCGGCATCGCGCTCGGTCCGGATCAGGGTGAGACGGACGAGGGCCCCGGCGATGGAGCTCCATTGCTCGCTCCTGACCCGAACCATGAGGGTGGGCACCCCCTCCAGCGGGGTCACCACTGCGACCCGGCCGAACGCCACGTGGGGGTGGACCGCCGAGGCCCGCGCGAAGACCAGACCCGTGCCCATGACGGTCAATATCGGTGCCAGCGCGGCCTCGATGGTCACGATCAGATTCGCGAGCAGCGACACCGGATGCATCTCGCCGTAGCCGAGGGTGGCCAGCGTCTGTACGCTGAAGAAGAAGGCGTCGGGGAACGAGCCCGGTCGGGCGTGCGCGATCCCTCCCACGGCGAGGTACACCACGGCAAAGACCAGGTTCACCGCCAGGAACAGCCCGGCGATGACCGCCAGCACGACCCCCAGGGGTGCCGAGAGGAGGCGGCGATAGCCGTTCCCGAGGACCGACGACTGCCGGGTGGGCGGGTGAATTCTCATCGGCCGAGGGACTCCTGGACGCCAGTACAACAAACTAGTTAGTTACATAGAGTCTCGAAGTCAAGCCCGGCTGTCGGCTGGCGGAGGGACGCTTCAGTCAGCCCGGGTGAGCGCGGCCGCGGAGCCCCGCCAAGGGGAAAGGGCGCTCTCCGGGGGGTCATGCCGTGCGCCGCTCGGGCGCGTTGTCCGGCTCCAGGAGGATGCGGCAGGCGTAGTCGACGAAGTGTTCGTCGGTGTAGTGCAGGCCGCTCCGCTCCCGGGCCAGAGTCATCACGGAGTGCTGGAGCGGGTATCCGAGGCCCAGCGAGACCAGCGTCGAACGGAACAGCTCGGGATCCGTCGTGGCGCGCAGCTCCCCTGCCGCGCGTCCTCGCCGGACCAGCTCCGAGATGAGCTGGAGCAGAGGACCGGAGCTGTCGAGGATGATGTCGCGACCGCTCCGACCGTTGGAGAGAAGATCCCAGGGGAGGAGGCGTGAGAATTGCCGGTCCTTGATGAGCAGTCGGAAGAACCGCCGGACGATCTCTTCCAGCGCTCGACGCGGGCTCAGTTCCGCGGCGAATGCCTCGGCAAAGGAGGGGTCAGCGAACTCTCCGAACCGAGAGGAGAGGACGGCGCGGTAGAGCCCCCTCTTGTCTCCGTAGTAGGCGTAGATCAGCGCCTTGTTCGCACGGGCACGCGCGGCGATCTCGTCCACGCGCGCTCCGGCGAAGCCTTTCTCGGCAAACACCAAGGTCGCCGCGTCCAGGAGTACCTCGCGCGTTGCAGCTGCGTCCCTGGGGCGTGCGCTCTTGCGGTGTGTTGCCATCGTCATGCCGCCGCGAGCCCGTGGTCGCTCGCAGCCGGGTCGTCGACGAGTCGCAGGGACGCGGTCTGCCGCATCCGCTCGATCGCCGCGCGGTACTCCTCCAGGGCCAGCACCATCGCCCACTGCCCTTCGCGGGACAGCTCGTACTGTGCTCCCACCCGTCGGACGAGACCGAGGGCGGTGAGGCGGTCGATCGTCGCCAGCGCAACCCTTCGATCGAAGGTCGGACCTCCGGCGATGGCCAGCGCCCTTCGGGCCAGCTCCGGTCTGGAGAGCGGCCGCGGCGGCAACTCGGAGAGCAGGGCGAGATCGGAAAGCGAGAGAATCGTACGCATGGGCAGCACTCCAGTCACGGCGTTGCCTGATCTCAGGCCGCAGCCATCGGGCCACTGCTCGGGTCGAGCCTGGTGGGGGGAGCGGGAGTCGGTGCGGGAGCCGGCTCGGCGGTCTCCTTCTTCCAGGGGACGATTTTGAGATCCCGGACGAACACCGTGTACATGAGCGGCACGAGCACCAGGGTGATGACCGTGGCGATGCTCAGGCCACCGATCTGGGCGTAGCAGAGCGGCTCCCAGAGAGGTCCGCCGTGCATCGCCAGAGGGATCAGGCCCAGCACGGTGGCGCCCACGGTGATCATCACCGGCCGGAGCCGCACGATGCCGGCCTCGATGAGCGCGTCCTCCAGATCGCGGCCGTGATGGTGCGCCTCCTCGATGAAGTCGAAGAGCACGATGACGTGGCTGACGATGACCCCGATGAGGCTGGCCACGCCCAGGAAGGCCATGAAGCCGAAGGGCTGGTGCATGATCGCCAGCATCGCCAGGGCGCCGCACATTCCGTAGGGGATCGCCCCGAACACCAGGAGGGGCTTCACCGCGCTGTCGAACTGGAAGACCAGCGCGAAGTAGATCAGGGCCATGGAGATGATCATGACCAGCGACATCTCCGCGAAGCCCTTGACCTGCTCGTCGTACTCGCCGCCGATCTCGATGCGGTAGCCGGGAGGGAGGGCGGCGGTGATTGTGTCGATCGTCGGGCGTGCGGCGTTCAGGACCTCGGACGGGAGATGATCGGGGAGCGGGTACGCGGAGACGGTGATCGTCCGCACCTGGTTCCGCCGCTGGATCTTGGAGGGGGACAGCTCGCGCCCGATCCGGGCGACCTGGCGCAGTGGAACGCTCTGCGCGGTGCTGGCCGAGAACACGTAGGCATTGGCGAGGTCTGCCAGGCGAGCCCGGTCCTCGAGGCGGAGCCGCGGCACGATGGGGATCTGGCGATCACCCTCCCGGTAATGGCCCACCGGAGTTCCGGAGATGGCCGTCTGGGTGGAGAGGGCCACGTCGAGTCGGCTGACGCCCGAGAGATTCGCCCGGTCGTCGTCGATCGCGATGTGGGTCCTCAGGCCCGGAGGGCCCCAGTTGTCGCGGACCCGGGCGGCGAGGGGAGCTGCCCGGAGGGCGTCGGCCACCTGGCCGGAGATCTTCCGCAGCGTGTCGATGTCCTCTCCGGAGACCCGGATGGAGACCGGGATCCCCACCGGCTTGCCGGTCTCGAGCTGCCGGACGTCGATCCGGGCCCCCGGGACCCGGGCGGTGAGCGCCGTCTGGATCGGGCCGACGAGCTCCTTGGTGAGGTGCTTGTCCGTCACCTCGACGATGATCTGCGCGTAGTTGATCTGCTGCTGCTCCGGCTCGATGGAGAACCAGAACCGCGGGCCGGCCCCACCGACGAAGCTGGTGAGGCTGCGGAGGACGTTGGGGTGCTTGTGGTGCTTGCCGAACTCGTCGGCCACCTCGCGGATGACGCGCTCGGCCTCGACCGTGGCCTGGTTGGTGGCCGAGAGGGTGGCGTCCTCCGGCGTCCAGACGTCGATGTAGGAGAGATACGAGAGGTCCTTGGGGAAGAACTGCGTCTTCGCCTGGTACATGAGGACGCCGCCCCCGGCGAGGACGAGCGTGGAGGCACCGAGCACCGCCCATCGCCGGCGGATCGCCGCCGAGACCATGCGCGAGTACCAGCCGGTGAAGCCTCTCCGACGGCGCTCCTCGATGGGCGTCTCCGGTTTGGCCGGCTTCATGAGACCGAAGGCGATGAGGGGGATGAAGCTGAAGGAGACGATGAACGCCGCGACCAGGGTCGTGGTCATCACGATGGGAAGGCTGTGCAGGAACCGGCCCGTGTCTCCGGTGAGCATGAGGAACGGCAGGTAGGCCACGATGTTGGTGAGGGTGGCGAAGAAGATCGCCCGCGCCAGCCGGGTCGGGCCGATCCACGCGGCGACGCCCTTGGGCTGCCCCTCCGCGAGCTCTCGGGCGATCGCGTCTCCCGCGACCACCGGCATGTCGACCAGCAGCCCGAGGGCGATGATCAGGGTGGCGATCGACACCTGCTGGATGTCGACGCCCAGCATCAGCATGGCCGCGAAGCCGAGGGCCAGGCTGAGGGGGATGGAGGTGGCGATGAGGAGCGCGGAGCGCCAGCTCCAGAAGCCGAGCAGGGAGACGATGACCACCAGGAAGATCGCCTCGTAGAGGCTGGTCATGAACAGCGAGACGTTCTCCGCCACCTGCCGTGGCTGATCGCTGGTCCGGGCCATGATCAGGTCGGGGGGGAGCTTCCGGCGCAGGTGCTCGAGCATGCCGTCCACCGCCACGGCGAAATCGCCGACCTGCTTCCCGGAACGCATCATCAGCGCCAGGGTGACTGCGCGGTTCCTCTGCCACTGCCCGTGCCCGTCGGGGGCGTAGAGGTAATTCAGGAAGCGCGGTGGGCTGTCGTAGCCGCGTGAGAGCGAGGCGACGTCCCGGAGGTAGACCGGCGTGCCACCGGCGCTGCTGCCGATGAGCATGTTCTCCATGTTCCGGAAGCTCTCGTCACGGACGTTGGGGTCGAGGACCACGTGGCGGTCGTTCACGTCGAAGATGCCGCCGGGCAGGGTCATGTTCCGGCTGGCCACCGCCTGGGCGATCTGCGACGGCTGCATCCTGGAGGACGCCAGCCGCTGCTGGTCGTAGTCGATGAAGATCTGCTCCCCCAGGACACCACTGCGGGACACCTTGGAGACGATGGGGACGCTCATCATCACCCGCTCGATCTCGTGCGTGAAGTCGTCGATCTGCCGGTAGCTGTAGAGGTCGCCGGCCACCTCGGCGAGGCGGTCCGGGGCCTCGGCGGGGTTCCGGATGAACGCCGGGCGCCACGCATCCGGGTGCAGGTCCGGGTTTCCGAGCCTCTCGCGGAGGAAGTTGTCGGTGTACTCGCGGAGCTGCGCCTCGGTCCGGTCGGTCACCAGATCGAGCCCGGAGCAGCCCGCCGCGGACACCGGGTGCGCCTCACGGGCCACGCCATCGTGCATCGCCTGGCCGGCGAAGAGCGACAGGGGCCGCTCGACCGTCGAGGTCGGCACTGTCGAGGGGAAGCAGAACATGGCGGTGAGCCGCCCCTCGGCGGGCGCGCCTCCGCGCACCTGGTCGATGGCCTTCTGGACGGCGAGCCCCCGGATGCGGACCTCGGTCGGCCCCACCTTGGGACTGGCCACGGTCAGCATCAGCGTCGCCGTGTCGCCGAAGTCGCTGACCCAGTTCACCGGGCCGGCGCCGGGCGGCAGACCGGAGATGTTCGTCACCCGGTTGCCGATGTCAGCGAACTGCTCCACGGTGTCGGCGATGTCGTCGTGCAGGTGCACCAGCACCACCGCGACGCCATCGCGGGTGGTGGTCTCGATCTTCTTGACCTTGGAGTTCCCGGCGGCGGCCTCCTCGATCTTCCGGGTGACGAGCTCCTCCACCCGGTCCGCCGGGACGCCCGGCCAGGGACAGACCGCCAGCGCGATCCGCACCGGGATGTCCGGGTCCTTTCGCTTCGGCATCCGCTTGTATCCGGCGACACCCGCGGCGATGGAGAGGACCAGGAGGGCCCAGGCGACCTGTCGATGCTGAACGAAGAAGCGGGCCAGATTGAAGCCCTTCATCTGCGACGGATTCACGTCGTTCATGGCTGCTCCTGGGGTACGACCTCGACGCGCTCACCGTCGATGACCATGGTCGCCCCGGTGGTGATGACCTGCTCGCCGCGGTTCAGGCCCTGGGTGACCGCGACGCGGTTGCCCACCACGTCTCCGAGCACGACCTCCCGGATCCTGGCACGGGGGTTCGTGCCCGCGCCGTCGACGACCATCACCGCGAACTGCTCCTTGCTCTTGAGGCTGGGAACGAAGGCCGTGAGCGGGAGAAGCGGGATGGCGGCGTGGCCTCCCGCGGACTTCAGCTCCACCGCCGCGATCATCCCGGGCTTCCAGAGACGGTCGGGGTTGGGGACCTCCACCTCCACGTCGAAGTTACGGGTGACGGAATCAGCGATGGCGGCGATCCGGCTCACCTTGGCCGCGAAGCTCTTGCCCGGGAGGGCATCCGTGGTGACGACCACGTCCTGTCCCAGCTGGACCCCGTGAAGGGCGGTGTCGGGCAGGCCGAGCACGACCTTGACGCTGCTGACGTCGCCGATGACGAAGGCCGGCAATCCCGGGCCGGTGTACGCGCCCGGCTCGACGCTCTTCTTCATCACGTCGCCGTCCACGGGGACGGTCAGCGCGGTGTCCCGGAGCCCCACCTGCGCCTCGGCCAGAAGGGCCTCGGCCGCGGCGAGCTGCGCCCGGGTGCCGTCGCGCTGGGCGGTGGCGTTCTCCATCTCCGGGCGGGTGATGCTCTGGGTGGCGAAGAGGCGCTGGGCTCGCTCGAAATCGAGCCGGGCCTTCTCCGCGGCTGCCCGGGCGGCGGCGACCTGACCGGTGGCCTGGCCCACCTTGTCCCGGTACTCCGCGTCACGGAGTCGGGCAATCACCTCACCCTTGCGGACGCGATCGCCCTCGCCGACGGCGCGGGTCCGGCCATCGCTGCTCTTCACCTGCATCAGCTCGGTCACGTAGCCGGGGCCGCGGAACGCGAGCGGGACGGTCGCCTTGGCCTGGGCGACGGCCGAGTAGGTGTCCGCGCTGCCCATCGCCTTGCCGGATCCCACCACCTCGGTGCGGACGGCCGGGGCTGGCTTCTCTGGGGAGCGGGAAGAGCAGGCGCCCAGCAGGCACGCCCCCGCCAACAACAGGTCACGAGTTCTCATCGCCGATTGTCCTCTCGAGTTCCGCGGTCGCCGACCAGTAGCCGGCGAGCGCATCAGTGAAGTCATGCCGGGCCGCGGACAGCCGGGCCTGGGCCTCGAGGACGTCGTTCAGCAGCGTCGCGTCCTCGCGATACTTGTTCCGGAGGTCATCGAGGTAGGCCTTGGCGGCTTCCTCCGAGAGATGCGCGGCCTCGAGCCGGGCCGCGGCGTCCTTCACCCCGCGCCAGCGCTGCCCCACCTCGACCTCGACCTTCTGCTCCGTTTCCTGCCGGCCTTGCCGCGCCTTGTCCGCGGCGACCTTCTGCTCGTGGGCCTCGTGACCGCGCCGCCCCCAGTCCCACGGCTCCCAGCTCAGCCACAGGCCCACCGTCATGACCTCCTTGGGAAGCACCTGGTAGTTGAAGTTCTTGGCGTAGGTCCCCAGGAGCGTGAGGTCGGGGATCCACCCGGAATTGGCGATCCGCCGGGCGTTCTCGGCCTGGTCGACCTGGAGCGCGATCTTCCGGATCTCGGGGCGGTTCTCCACCGCGCGCTGCCGAGCCTCCCCCAGAGGGACGGCGGCCCTGCTCGCCACCACCTGGGACGGATCGCTGACCCGAAAGGGCGTGTTGATGTCGCGACCGAGCAGCTGGTTGAGGTGCTCGTGCTCCGTGGCCAGCTCGCTCTCCGAGGCGGACAGGCGCTGGCGCTCGCGCGCAAGCCGGGCCTTGACCTCCAGCGCCTCCGAGCGAAGGACCCTGCCCTCCGCGAGGTAGCGGCCGGTCAGCTTGTCGACGTCCTCGATGGCGTGGACCAGGTCCTCCAGCGCGCTCACGCCGGCCTCGGTCGCCGAGACCTTGTAGTACGAGCTCTTCACCTCGGCGACGATGCGCTGCCGGTCCTTCCGGAGGTCCTCCTGGGCCACCGCCTGGTCCAGCCGGGCCGCCTCGAGGTTCAGGCCAATCCGGTACTGCTGGATGATCGGCTGGGCGATGGTCGCGGTCACAGTCCCCGAGAAGCCGGTGGGAACGCTCACCGAGGTGTCGGTGGCGGGAATCGGGCCGACCCCCGGGTAGGTGCCGAACGAGCCGGCGTTGAAGGGGAAGTCCATCGACTTGAGGAGCCGGTTGCCGATCGCGTCGAACTTGAAGGCGGGGAAGCGCCGGGTCACCACCGCCGCGGAACGCTCCTCGAGCCGCTCGAGCTCGAGCTCGCTCGCCGCGAGCCCGTGATTCTGATGGGACGCAATGGAGACCGCGTCGTCGAGCCGCAGAAGCGGGCCGGTTGCCTCGCTCGCATTGGCCGGAAGTATCGTCGCCACCAGCACCAGCGCGGCCGTGGCAGCGGACCAGGGAACTCGAATCACGGAGACCTCCCAAACTCGACAGAACTAACCGTTTAGTTACGACGAAGTAACTAGTTAGTTATGTCCAGTCGAGATGTCAAGGGGAGCTGCGCGAGGACCATCGACGCCCGTGATTTCACCCGCTTGCGGACGGGATCGGGCTCGGGCGGGAAGGAGGGCAGCCCTTCGTCAGGGTCGCCGCCGCGGAACGTCGGTCGGTCAGGACGCGGGGCAGGGGATGCGGGTCGTTGGCACCGGAGCACGGGGCCCGCGGCGCGGGACGAGCGCCCGGTGAGGGCCTTCGACCCTCGCAGTCAGCGGAGGGTCACGCCGTGCGGCGCTCGGGTTCGCTCCCGGAGTCTAGGAGCATGCGGCAGACGTACTCGACGAACTGCTCGTCGGTGCGGCGCTCGCCGCTCTGCTCCCGGGCCAGGGTCATCACCGAGTGCTGGAGCACGTAGCCCAGCCCCATGGAGAACAGCGCCGAGCGGAAGAGCTCGGCGTCGGTGCTCGCCCGCAGTTCCCCCGTCGCACGCCCCCGGTCCACCAGCTCGGAGATGAGGCCGAGCAGAGGGCCGGAGCTCTCCAGGATGATGCCCCGGCCGCTCTTGCCGTTGGAGAGCAGATCCCAGGCCAGGAGCCGGGCGAACGGACGATCCTTGAGCAGCAACCGGAAGAACCGCCGGACGATGTCCTCCAGGGCTCGACGCGGTCCGACCTCGGCGGCGACCGCCTTGGAGAAGGCCGGGTCGGCGAACTCGTGCAGGTGAGCGCCGAGGACGGCGCGGTAGATGCCCGTCTTGTCCCCGTAGTAGGCGTAGATCAGCGCCTTGTTCACCCCGGCCCGCGCGGCGATCTCGTCCACGCGCGCGCCGGCGAACCCCTGCTCGGCGAACACCATCGTTGCCGCATCGAGGAGCACCTCCCGCGTCGCGGCTGCGTCTCTCGGGCGCGAAGTCTTTCGATGCCGTGCCATCTGGGTATCATCTAACCAACGAGTTGGTTAATGCAAATTGTTTCGGTTTGAACTGCCAGGGGCGCACCGAACGGGACGACCGTCAGACGGAGCTGACGGCCGCCGCGCAGCCCGATGCGACGGCCGGCGCCGTCGGCTCGGCCGACGCTGCGGGCTCGCCACTCCGCGACCGGTGCAACGCGCGCACCCGAAGCGCGACCGTGAACAAGACGACGGAGAGCAGGAGGTTCAGCGCGACGAAGCCCCGGACGTGAACTCCGTGATGAACTCCGATCCAGATCGCCGCCGCGGCACACACGTCTCCGGTGCGCACGACGAACGTGTCGATGACCGCCTTGGCCTTGTACTTCGCGTCGCGGGAGACCACGAGGTAGAGGGCGTTCAGTCCGGTGGTCTGGACCGAGTACTCCGTACCCTTCTCCGCGATCTTGGCGACGCGAATGAGCCCGAGCGCCGGGAGGAGCAGCATCGCCGAGGCTCCGAGCAGCGAGACGATCGGGAGCAGGAGCAGCGCCCCGCCGACGCCGAGGTGCTTCAGCACCCGTGAGACGATGAAGAGCTGACCGACGACCCCGACCAGGTTCACCCACCAGAAGTACGTCGCCTTGAACTGACCGACGAAGCGCATGGGGTCGGCCACGCCGTGAATCGTGGAGCGAGCGTAGTCGAGAAGCGTCTTGTCGAGGACGTACTCGCTGGAGTTCAGCACCCAGTTCGCCAGAAGCGTGAGCAGAGCGATGAGCAGCAGGTAGCGGTCCTGCAGCAGCGCCTGAAAACCTCCCGGGCCGGTGAGGGGCTCGGACCGCACCGGCTTCTGTCCCGGTGTGGGGGATCGTCGGCGATTCCGATGATCGAGCCAGGCGAACGGGACCACGGCGACGGCGAGGATTCCGGCCGCCAGGAGCATCAGGGCCAGCGGAGGGAGACGGTTCAGGAGCCAGCCGGCGAGGGCTGCGCCGGCCAGCGCGCCGATCGAGCTCCCGACACCGACGATCGCGAAGAGCCTCTTGCCTTGCTCGGGCGTGTAGACGTCGTTGGCGAAGCTCCAGAAGGTCGCCACCAGGAGGAAGTTGAAGGTTCCCACCCAGAGGTAGAAGGCGATCCCGATGGACACCCTGGCCCAGAGGAGCCCGGCGAATGCGAGAAGGTTCGTGGCCACGAAGAGCAGGACGGTCGCGATCAGCGCCAGCCGTCCCACTCGCCGAGCGACGGCTCCGTGGAGCCTCAGGACGGGGAGCAGGAGCAACGCCTGCCCTGCCGCGGCGTATGCCTTCACCTCTGCCCCGCCCGACATGAGGATCAGCGGCTCGCGGGTGACCTTCAGAAGGTAATAGGCCGTGAGCAGCAGAAACAGCGTGCCAGCGAGGACCAGGGCGGTGACGGCCTCACCGGCCCGAACGTCGGCAAAGGGCCGAAGCAATCGCTCCGGCCAGTCCCGGCGCCTCCGAGGGGAAACGTCATCCGGCATGGCCTTCTCGCGCTTCTGCGGCACCGGGCCTGCCATGGCGAGGAGGGCCGTGGCCGCGCCCGGCACCAGCGCGCACGAGGTGCCACCCCATCCCTCTCAAGGTGACCGCCGCTGCGGCCACCGACAGCATGTAGATCGCGACGCTCGTCGCGATGCTTCCTGTCGTGATGCAGACGTACGCCAATGCGGCGAGGGAGCCCACGGCGGACGACAGTCTCGCGAGCACTCCCGCCTTCGCGCGTACCGATGCAGGTCGCTCTGGCCACACGCCGATGAGTGGCGCTGCTCGGCAAAGGTGTTTCTGGAAGGCCGGTCGGTCAGCCGATCTCGAAGGGAAGCGCGAAGCGCCCGAGGACCTCCCGGGCCGGTCCGGGCGAGGCGCCACTCTCGAGCTCGAGGAGCGCCGCCATGCCCCGGGAGCGATTGTGGGTGACGTCGAGAGTCCGGAACGAGACGCCTGCTTCCCGGAGCGCGGTCTCCAGCGCGTCCTTCGCCTCGCGACGTCTGAGCTCCGGCTTGAAGATCTTGCCCACCGCGGTGAGCGGCATCTCGTTCACCACGTGGACGCGGCGGGGCAGGGCCGCCCGCTCGCCGATCTCGCGGGCCAGGAAGTCGAGGATGTCGGCCTCGCGGACGACCGCGCCAGGTCTCGGCTTGACGTAGGCGACCGGCAGCTCTCCGGCGCGCACGTCCGGGCGGCCGACGGCCACCGCGATCTCCACCCCCGGGTAGCGGTGCAGCGGCTCCTCGATCGCGACTGGGTCGATGTTGTGGCCGCCACGGATGATCAGCTCCTTCTTCCGACCGGTGAGCCAGAAATAGCCCTCCGCGTCCCTGCGCCCCAGATCCCCGGTGTTGAGCCAGCGCCGACCGTCGCCGCAGTCGACCCACAGTCCCTGGTTCTGCGCCGGGTCGTGGTAGCCGGCGAACACGTTGGGCCCGGAGACGACGAGGGTGCCGACCTCGTCGACCGCGCACTCGCGGACGAAGGTCCCCTGTTGGTCGATCACCACCGCCTTCATCTGCTGCCCGGGCACACGCAGGCCGATCGAGCCCACCCGGCGCTCGCCGCGGGGCGGATTGATGCTGCTCACGCAGGCGGCCTCGGTGAGGCCGTACCCCTCGAGGATCTCGATGCCCGTGCGCTCCTCGAATGCCCGGAACACCTCGGTGGGCATCGGCGCGGCTCCGCACAGTCCGTAGTCGAGCGTCGTCAGGTCGTGCGAGCCGATCGGAGTCTGGAGCAGCATCGCGTAGAGCGTCGGGACGCCGCTGAAGAGGTTCACCCGGTGGTGCTCCACCACCTCCCAGAACCGGCTCACCAGGCCAGGAGATCGGTACCCCTCCGGCGTCGCCAGGACGACGTGTGCCCCCCGCGAGAACGGCACCAGACCGGTGACCAGGACGGCGTTCACGTGGAACATGGGCAGGCCGCAGAGCAGGACCTTGCCGGGACCGATGCCCTCGCCGATGACCTGGGAGACGCTCCAGGCGTTCGCCACCTCGTTGCCGTGCGTGCGCACCGCCAGCTTCGGAAGCCCGGTCGTTCCGCCGGTGGCGAACCATGAGGAGGTGTCCGAGGGCGAGAAGACCCGGCCGCTCTTCAGCAGCGACGGGTCCTCGCCCTCGATGGCCGGACCGAAGGGGTGGACGGCGACGGGTCCGGGCAGCGAGTCCGGCAGAGGAGGGGGAGTGCCGCCACCCGGCACCGTCACCAGCACCACGTGCTTCAGCGAGGTGTGGCGCGCCAGGGCTGGCTGGAGCCGGGTCCAGAGGTCCATGCCGGGGTGGGGCGCGAGCGTCACCAGGATCTCCGCGCCCGAGGCCTCGAGCAGCGCCCCCAGGGCAGCGGCTTCGAGCAGCGGGTTCAGCGGGAGGACGATTCCTGCGGCCTCGGCGCCCCAGATCGCGAAGTGCGTCTCGGGCAGGTTGGGGAGCGCCAGCGCGATGACGGTGTCCTTCGTCGCGTCGAGCCGGTGGAAGAGGTTCGCGGTCTGGGTGATGCGGGCGAGGAGCGCGCGGTAGTTCCACGATTCCGGATCCCGGTGACGGTCCACCGTGGGGAAGAAGCTGAGCGCCGGAGCGTCGGGGTCGATCGCCGCGCCGCGTCGCAGCGCCTCGTAGGTGCTCTGGGAAAGCGCCGGAGCGCCTCGCGCCTCGATGGCCTCCACGTCGCGCAGGCTGGCGATCCCCCGCGCCTCACCACTCGATCCCCTGCCGGTCGTCCTCATCGCGCTGCCCCCTGGGACCGGGCCCTCCGATGAAGCCCGGTGGTCTTTTGAGTAAGACGTAAATGTCAAATTGACAAGTTAGTCTTGTTCGGGTTACAGACTGCGCCGAGACGGATTCACGGAGAGGTGGACATGCTGAACGTCGCGCTCTGGGTTGTTCAGGGACTGCTGGCCGGGGTGTTCACGCTCACCGGGACCACCAAGCTGGTGCTCCCCCGGGAGGTGCTCGAGAAGCGGATGCACTGGGCGGCAACCTGGCCGCGCTGGCGCATCAAGCTGCTCGGTCTCGCCGAGGTCGCCGGGGCCGTGGGCCTGGTGGTTCCCGCGGCCGCGGGCGTGGCACCGGTGCTCACCCCCATCGCCGCCCTGTGCCTCGCGGTCCTGATGGTGGGCGCGGTCGGCACGCACCGCCGCCTGGGGGAGAGTGTCGTCCCGGCGGTGGTGATCGGCGCGCTCTGCCTGCTCGTCGGTGCAGCACGCTTGCAGCTGTCTGCACCCGTTTCGCCGCGCCCCGAGCTCTCGCAGGAGGAAATGAGATGACGAAGTCCCAGCGTGTCCCCGTTCTCATCGTCGGCGGTGGCGGCGCAGGCCTCACCGCCTCGATGCTGCTCGGCACCCACGGCATCGAGTCGCTGCTGGTCAGCGCGCTCCCCACGACCTCCATCCTTCCCAAGGCGCATGTTCTCAACCAGCGCGCCATGGAGGTCTTCGCCGACGTCGGCGTGGCCGAGGCGATCTACGCCCGCAGCACGCCGGGGGCGCACATGGGCCACACCGCCTGGTACCTCGACGTCGCCGGGGACCAGGACGCAGGTCGGCTCATCCACAAGATGGAGTGCTGGGATGGCGGCTACACCGACCCGGCCTGGATCGCGGCGAGCCCGTGTCGCCAGGCCAACCTGCCGCAGATCCGGCTGGAGCCCATCCTCCGCGCTCGCGCCGAGCACCTGAACTCCGGTCGGGTGCGCTTCGGCCACGAGCTCCTGTCACTGCAGCAGGACGCGTGGGGGGTGACGGCCACGGTCCGTGACCTGGAGGGCGGGACCGACTACGAGGTGCGCGCCGACTACCTGCTCGGCTGCGACGGTGGGCGAACCGTGGGGCGACTCGTCGGTGTCCAGCTCGACGGGCAGCGGGACCTGATGCGCTCGGCCAGCGTCCACATGACGGCGGACCTCTCACCTTGGCTGCGCGACGACGACGTCCTCATCCGGTGGATCGTGCACACCCGTTACGGGGGGGCCTTCAGCGCGCTGGTGGCGATGGGGCCCGAGCGCTGGGGCCGAGCCTCCGAGGAGTGGGTCTTCCACATGACCTACCCCCCGGACCTCGAGCCGCTCTTCGACACCGACGAGAAGGCGATCGCGGTCATGCGAGAGCGTCTGGGCCTGCCGGACCTGGACGTCAAGGTGCACGTGATCACCCGCTGGCGCGTCGAGGGGCTGGTGGCGCCTGCCACGCGGGTGGGGCGTGTCTTCCTGCTGGGCGATGCGGCCCACCGCCATCCGCCGACGGGTGGGCTGGGGCTGAACAGCGCGGTCCACGATGCCCACAACCTGTGCTGGAAGCTGGCCCAGGTGCTCCGGGGAACGGCCGGTGACGCGCTCCTCGACACCTATCACCCCGAGCGATTCCCCGCGTTCGCCCGCAACATGCAGCGCTCGATCGAGAACGCGCTGAACCACCTCGAGCTGGTCGAAGCGCTCGGGATCAAGGCGAGCATCGCCCCCGAGGAGTGCCGGCGCAACGTGCGCCAGCTCTGGGAGAAGGGCCCGGAGAGCGACGCCCGGCGCGAGCAGGTGGCGCGGGTGATGGCGACCCAGTCGATGGAATTCAAGGAGCACAACGTGGAGTTCGGCTTCCGCTACGCGTCCGAGGCCGTCGTCCCCGACGCCAGCCCGGAGCCGGTGGCCCTGGACGACGTGCGCGTCTACCAGCCGGACACCCGGCCGGGGTCGCCGCTGCCGCACGCCTGGGTCGAGCGCGCGGGGAACCGCGTTCCGCTCCGCCAGGTCGCACCGCCGTCCAGCTTCACGCTCATCGCGGGTGAGGACGGAGCCGCCTGGTGCGCGGCGGCCCGGGACGCCGCGGCCCGGCGGGGAATCGAGCTCGTCGCCATCCGGGTGGGACACTGCGAGGGAGACTGGCTCGACCCGCGCCTCGCCTTCCTGCGCGTGCGCGAGTTCGGCCGGGAGGGGGCGATCCTGGTGCGTCCCGACCGGGTCATCGCCTGGCGATCGATGGGCGCCGCGGCCGATCCGTTGCGCGAGCTCGGTGTTGCGATGGACACCATTCTGGCCAGGGCCGGGTGATGGCCCAGGTGACGCCACCGGCCGGGTTCCAGCCGCGGAGCGAGGCGCCTTTGATGAAGGCGCGCTCGCTGGTGCACCTGCGGCACCGGCGCCGTGATCTCGACGAGGCGATCCGCTTCTACACCGACTTCGGCCTCGAGCTCGCGGTGCGGTCCGAGGGCGCCGCCTACCTGAGATCGGCCGGTGGTGGACCGATCTGCCTCATCCTCGAGGCCGGCCCACACGACGCGCTGGTGGCCCTCGCCGTCGAGGCCGAGAGCGAAGATGCGCTTCACCGTCTCGCCGCGAAGGTCGGTTGCGCCGTCGAGGAGCGCCGCGAGCCGGGCGGCGGCCTCGTGCTCCGGCTCCGGGATCCGGGGGACCTCCAGGTGGAGGTCGTGCACGGCGTCGAGGCCTCGCCGGTCCGGGCGCCTCCCGCTCCGGTGCCGGTCAACAGCTTCGACCGGCCGGTTCGGATCAACACGCCGCGACCGGCGGTGCTGGGTCCTGCCTGGGTCCGGCGGCTCGGGCACGTGGTGCTGGGTCGCCAGGAATTCGGCCGGAATGCCCGCTGGTACATGGAGACGCTGGGCCTCATCGCCACCGACGTGGAGGTGCTCGTCGAGCTGGGAGAGCCCATCGTGGCGTTCCTGCGCTTCGACCGGGGCGATGCCCCGGCGGACCACCACTCCATCGTCGTTGCCGCAGCGCCCGAGGATGGGTACCTGCATTCCGCCTTCGAGTCCACCGACGTGGACGCGCTCGGGGCGGGAGCGGAGTGGCTGCAGCAGCAGGGCTGGGTCAAGTCGTGGGGCATCGGCCGCCACGTGCTCGGCTCGCAGCTCTTCTGCTACCACATCGATCCGCGCGGCTTCGAGGTCGAGCACTACACCGACGGCGACATGTTCGACGCCTCGCACCCCACCGCCTGGCACGAGGCGGGTCTTCCGGGGCTGTACCTCTGGGGGCCGGTGCTGCCGCCGCACTTCGTCGACACCGGCCTCACTCCGGCCCGCATCGCCCGGGTCGTCCGCGGACTGCGCACGCGCCCGGAGTTCACGGTCAGGAAGCTGCTGGCCACCAAGCGGCTCTACTCGAGGCCGCCGCGCCCGTGGGCAGGCCGGCGGTTCGTTCGACCTCGCCCTCGCTGAGGACACAACAGATGGCAACTCACCTCGTCCGTTACGAGCACGGAGGGCGCCATCGCTGGGGCGTGGTGCGCGGCGCGAGCATCGCCCCGCTGGACGGGGAGTACCCGACCACGGCGTCGCTCATCGAGCGCGGCGAGGCTGACTGGCGGGCGGCCGCAACCCGCGCCCCGTCCCTGGAGCTGGCGAAGGTCACTCTGCTCTCGCCGGTGACCGCGCCTGCGCGCGTGATCTGCCAGGGCGCCAACTATCGTCAGCACATGATCGAGTCGGGCCTCGACCCGGACGCCAAGCGTTTCAACATGTTCTTCGAGAAGTCGGACGCCTCGATCAGCGCCCCGGTCGGGTCGCTCGTCCGGCCGTCACACGTGCAGCTGCTCGACTACGAGATCGAGCTGGCGATCGTCTTCCGGAACCCGATCTCGGGACCGGTCACCGTGACCCCCGGGACCCTGCACGAGTACGTTTTCGGGGTGACGATCGCCAACGACGTGTCAGCGCGTGACGTGCAGCTGCCGCAGATGCAGTTCTTCAAGGGGAAGAGTTATCGTGGCTTCTGCCCGCTCGGCCCCAACCTCGCGGTGCTGGACCCGGGCGAGCTCCGGTGCCTGGACCAGCTCACACTCACCCTGAAGGTCAACGACGCCGTGCGCCAGCAGGACTCCACCGCGAACCTCGTCTTCAAGCCTGCCGAGACGATCACCGAGCTCTCCACCTTCTGCGACCTTTCCCCCGGTGACGTGCTCCTGACCGGCACGCCCGCGGGCTGTGCGCTGAGAGCGCCGCCGCCGCTCGTGCGTCGCCTGATGCAGCTGGTGCTCCCCGAGCCGAAGCTGTGGGCGACCTTCACCCGGGTCCAGGCGAGGCGCCCGCAGTACCTCAGGCCGGGCGACGTCGTCCGTGGCACCATTGCCAGCGCGGACGGCGTGATCGACCTGGGCGAGCAGCGCCACGTCGTCGAGGGCGCGACCGCGTGAAGCGCTCGAGCAACGCGATCGACCACCGGGTCCGTGTCGGCCGGCAGCGGAGCGCGCGCACCGAGAGCCGGATCGTGGAGGCCGCGCTCCGCGTCTTCGCCGAGCGGGGGCCGGACGCACCGGTCATCGACGACTTCGTCAAGGCGGCCGGGGTCGCCCGCGGGACCTTCTACAACCACTTCGAAGGAGTGGAGGAGCTGCTCCAGGCGACGTCGGCCTGGACCACGCGCGAGGTGCTCCAGTCCATCGAGGAGGCGATCGCCGGGATCGAGGGCCCCGTGCTCCGGTTTGGCGTGGGGCTCCGGCTGTTCTTCCTCCGTGCCCAGCGCGACCCGGTGTGGTCACGATTCGTGGCCCGGGTCTGGAAGGTCGGGGGCCTCGAGCTGCCGGTCCGGGACCTCGACGAGGCCATCCGCCTCGGGCACTTCCGGGTGCCCGGCCGCGAGGCGGCCCAGGATCTGCTGTTCGGAGGCATCCGCGAGGCGATGCATCGCATCGGTGAGGGCCGCGTCGGTCCCTCGTTCGGCGACCAGATGACGGAGATTTGTCTCCAGGCGCTCCACGCGGAGCCACGCCGAATCGCCGCGGTCCTCGCCCACGAGCTTCCCGCCCTCACGGACCAGGCCTCGAGGCGGGCCGGTCGAGGAGGGGCGTCCCTGGCGGGGTAGGGCGGTCAGAACCGGAACGACACCGCGGCCTCGGCCGTTCCGGCAAAGGGGAGACCGGGATTCATCGTCGGAGCAATCTTCCCCGGAACTCTGCTGGATGCGGCAGTTTCCGGTGGCGCCCCAGTCGCGCTGGCTCAGTAGCGCACGTTGGGCGCGCCGAGCAGCAGCTGGTTGGCCTCAAGGAGGTAGTATTGCGCCAGCTGTGCGTTCCTTTGGGCGAGCGCCGCCCGCGCCGCCTCGACAAAGCGAGCGGCCTCCGCCACGCGGGAGGCCTCGACAGCAGAACCCGCTTCCGACGCCGCAGCGGCGGTCCGCCGCAGGGAGGCGCGCGTGGACTCGAGGGAGTCTGCGTTCCAGTCACCCATGGCCTGGAGCGACTGGAGAGCCCCATCGATCGCGATGCGCGCCCCATTCAGCTGCCCGGCCCGCTGGGCCTGCGCGTTCCGCTCGGCGATGCGCGCCGCCTCGGACGCCTGCTGCTGGGCGGCGATCTGTTGAAGCGCCTCCGTCTGAGCGCGTGACTGCTCGAGCAGCGCCTCCGTTTGGGCGCGCGATTGCTCGAGCAGCGCCTCCATGTATGGGTCCGGCTGACCGTCCGTCGACTCGGCGCGCGCCCTCTTCTTCCGCGGCGTTCCGGAGTCGGGGCCCACATGCTCCTGGACCGAGACGCGCGGCGATGGCTCGGGCGCATCGTCGACCGCGTTGATCTGGACGACGCCACCCCGGGGCTGTACCGATGGAATCCCGGGGCGCGGCTGATCGCCGCGGGTCGTGCCAGCGTCCGGCGAGCGGGCAGGAGTTCCGACATCCTGAAATGCACGGGAAGCGGGCGATGCCATGGATGGGCCCGCGGCAGCCGAAGCGAGGACCGCAGAGAGGAGGAGCGGAGTCATCTAGACCGTTTGGCGACTCAAGTGGAGATTGGTCGTCTCTGGGAAACCCGTTGTTTCGCCGGTCCGGGCGCATCTGCAAGCACCGGGTCGAGGCGGAGGACAACCGGCCCCGTGCCTGCCCCAAGCACGGGACCGACCACATCCACGTCGCCGCGGAGGTCCGGCAACTCGGGTTCCACGACCTCCGCCGGAGTCACGCCAGCCTCCTCGCGCACGCCGGCGTCAGCACCGCCATCGCCCAGAAGCTGATGCGGCACTCGGATCCGAAGCTGACCGAGCGGGTCTACACCGTGGTGGACGTGGAGACGCTCCGGCGGGAGGTCGGCCGGATGTCGTTCGCTCGGGCCGTGTCCCCACGTGTGTCCCCGGAGCGGGGACAAACCGCACGGAAGGCGCTCCCTTCGGGATCGGAGGAGCTGCTCGCTGCCCGTGACTGCAAGGACTTGCCTGCGAGTGACCCCGACAGGGATCGAACCTGTGACCTAGCGTTTAGGAAACGCTCGCTCTATCCAACTGAGCTACGGGGCCGGTGCGCTCCTCTACCCGGAGTTCACGGAGGAGGGAAGTGCGTCCACCCACGGCCCCACCGGCCAGACCTGCTCCGGCCAGCCTCCGTCTCGAAGGGCGCGTCCGCGGCCTCGAGCGTCATCCCCCGGGCCCGGAGCCGCTCCACCAGCACCTGACCCAGTCCGCTGGCCGGCGTGAGGACCCCTCCCCGCGTCGGCCCGCCGGGCAGCCGCGCCCCGTCGACCGCCAGCGCCAGCGCCGCCTCGCAGAGGCACTTCACGGTGACGGTGTTCCCCGGGTCTCCCTGGTCCTTCACCAGGCCGAACGCGCGACGCCCGTCCTCGCCGGTGGCCAGCAGGTCCACCCGGAACCATCCGTTCCGGCGCACCTCCTCCGAGGGCCCGGTGCCGGGCGGGGGCAGCATCCGCTTGAGCAGCGGCCGTAGCGGTGAGGCGAGCGCCAGCTGCGCGCCGGCGATCCCGACCGCGAGCATCGTGGCCCGGGTCCGACTCCTCACTGCCATGAACTCGCGGTAGGTGAAGTGGGCTCCGTAGGGCGTGCCCGCCTCCGCGGCGAGCATCGCGCTCCGGCGGACCACCCGCGTGTTCACCACCGCCATCACGAACGGCGCGAGCCAGCGCCGCAGCTCCGGGTCCCAGCGCACGCCCTTCGGGTCACGGGCGCGGAGGAACTCCTCGCGGCTCAGCCGCGGCCGCCCGGGCCCGTCGAGGAGGAACGGGTGCCCGGACCGGCGCGCCTGTCCGGTGTCGAAGAGCTGCACCGCCGTCGCCGCGGTCCCTCCGTTCAGCGCCGCGCGGACCCGGAACGCCGCCACCACCCCCGCGCAGCCCGTCCCCCGGCTCCGGAGATGCTCCACCACCACCAGCGCGCCGAGGTCGCTCGGCACCGAGTCAAAACCAGAAAAGGGGATGATGCGGGTGCCGTCCGCCGCCGCCTGCACGTGGTGCCGCGCGATGACGTCTGCCACCCAGGGCGTCTCGCCAGTGATGTCCACGTAGTGCGCCCGGTGCCGCACGCAGGCGTCCACCACCGCGTTCCCGTAAGCGGCGAACGGGCCCGCGGTGGAGAGCACCACCCGCGCCCGTGACACCGCCGCGTCCACCGTCTCCGGCCGCGTGCTGTCCGCCTCGAGGAGCTCCGCCGGCCGCCCCGGTCCGTCCGCCGCGTCCCGCGCCGCCTCGAGCTTGCCGCGGTGGCGCCCCGCCAGCGCCCAGCGCAGTCCCGGCGGAGCGTGCCGCGAGAACTCGGCCACCGTCAGCCGGCCGGTGAAGCCGCCGGCGCCGTAGAGCAGGACGTCGATCGGACGTGTGGTCATCGGGCGCGTCATGTCACACCCGAAGTGCTGCGTCGCACGCATCGGGTGTCTCCGTCATGCAACACGGATGACACACATTGTCGGATGCAAGTGCCTGATTTGACCCTGAGCCAATCGATGGTTCAATGCGTGCAACGTCAGAGGCACGTGGCCGTCACTCAAAGGTCACAAAGGAGCCGCCGTGAACCTGCTCTCCGCGATCCTGTCGAATGCCTCGGACGCCCGGCGCGGGGGAGTCGCGCTCTCCTCGGCGCTGCTCGCCGGGCCCGTCCTGGTCATCGCGCAGCCCGGCACTGGCGCCATCCTCCTCGCGGTCTCGGTCGTTGCCGTGGCCGCGGTGCTCGAGGGGCGGGCGCGTGGCGCAGCTCGACGCCGTGAGGGCACGCGCCTCGGGCTCACCGTCGTGTCGATGCCTTCGCGTCGCCCTCCACCGCAAGGCGGCCCGCGGGCGAGGTGGGAAGTGGTCGAGCGCGACGGACAGCGCTCGCTGTCGATGCGCTGGCGCTGACGCCGGCCGGGCCTCTCCGGGTCATTTCCCGGCGCGGGTGTCGCCTTCGACGCGCGCCTGCGCCCGCCGCCGCCAGCGCCAGCGCCAGCGCGGCCAGCACCACTGCAGTGGACCATGTTCGCCTCGGCACGGGGCCCGCGTCCGGCCGGCGACCTTTTCGGCCGGTCGCGGCGTGCGCCGGGTCGCGGAAAGGCGTAAGTCCGCGGTGGACGGACAGGAGGACTCCGCCATGGCCAGCATCAGCAGTTACGTGGTCCGGGACGTGCTCGGGCTGAACGCAGACGCCACCTGCCGCGAGGCTGCGGAGCTGATGTCGCGGAGACACATCGGCGCGGTCGCGGTGAAGCAGGGTGGCCGCATCGTCGGCCTCATCACCGAGCGGGATCTCGGTGACCCGCATCCTCTCGCGGGGCCTCGACTGCCAGACGCCCATCCTCGAGGCGATGCGGCGCGACGTCCCGGTCGTGGGCCCGGACCTGAACGAGGTCGAGTGCGCCACCCTCATGAAGGAGCACGAGACCCGTCACCTCCTGGTCGGCGAGGACGGCGCGGCGAGCGGGCTCATCTCCATGCGCGACGTGATGCAGATGATGCTCTCGGACAAGCAGTACCTGATCGAGCAGATGCAGTCGTACATCCAGGGGTACTGAGCGGGTGCCTGGCGCGAAGCCGGGGTGGCAATTCCTGCGCGGGGCTTGACGCAGCGTGGGGGCCATGCGACGCGTCACGAGGCGCCAAGGCTTCGAAAATTCGGCATCGACCGTCCTCACTCGGACGGTCCAGTGATGGATCCATGGCACCCTGTTGCGGCATGTGCTTCGCATGCCAAACTCATGTCGGGGACTGTGCGGTTGGCCGGGGTTGCGGGCCGGGCATAACATCCGCCAGTACCCCGGGTTGAGGCCCACGGTGGGCCCGAAAGGACGGGGAGGACGACGGTGGCTGCAGAGGCAGCTCAGAGGCCGGAGGCCGGACGGATGCTCCATCCGACGGGATTCGTACTGAAGACCTTGCAGGTCCTCGGTTCCGGCGGTGTGGCCGGCGTGCTCGGCGGCGTCGCTTCACAGACGGTGTGGGTCGGCGTGTGCTTCGGCATCGCCGGCGCCCTGGCGGCCCTCACGTTCATGGACTGTCGCTGTGCCTGCGTGAAGCCCGGCTCGGACCTCGACGAAGACCAGCCCTAGCTCGAGGCGGGTCGCGGTGGCGCATTTCCGCCCTGCAAGCCGGCGCAGGGCGGGATACTGGAGAGGTCGACTCCAGTCCACCGCCGTTGCATTTCTCTCCCTCCTGACACGTCGGACTGGACGATCGGGGCCATCGCTCCGAATTTCACCGCTTTCCGGAGACCGACCACCACCGTGCGCGCCCTCGTCCTTTCCCTGCTGCTTGCCGCCACCGCCCAGGCCGAGACCGCCACCGGGGCGCTCAAGGCCCGCGACGCGGAGATCCGCGCGGCTCTGCCCAAGCAGGGGACCGAGCCCTCTCCGGAGCAGCGCAAGAAGCTGGAGAACATCGTCACCAGGGCGGTGGACCTCGAGGGGATGGCGAAGTCGGCGCTGGGCAAGACCTGGACCGAGACCCCGCCGGCGAAGCGCAAGAAGTTCCTCGACGCCTTCAAGGGGCGCTTCCGCAAGGCGACCAGCGAGCAGCTCGATCAGTACCGATCCACCGAGGTGAAGTACCTCCCGGAGAAGAAGGAGGACGAGGACACCATCGTCCCCACCGAGGTGACGGTGAAGGGCGAGCCCACGCACATCGAATACCGGATGCGTCAGGAGGGCGGGGACTGGCGCATCGTGGACATCGTGGTGGACGACGTCTCCACCGTGGAGAACTACCGCTCGAGCTTCAACCGGATCATCAAGAAGGAAGGGATGGACGGGCTCATCGCTCGCCTCAACGGCACGGGCAAGGTGGTGGACTCGGGCGGGAGCAAGGGCAGCTCTCGCTGACCCCTCAACAGTCCCCGGCGGCCCCCTGTCGGTCGTGGCAGGCTGGCGCGGCCATGCAGCCCCTCCCGGACACTCTGGCGCAGGCAGTCATCCCCGCAGGGGTGCGGTCGCTGCTCGAGCGCCTGCAGACGGTGGGGCACGAGGCCTGGCTGGTCGGAGGCGGGGTGCGAGACCTCTTGCTCGGGCAGCCTCCCAAGGACTGGGACATCGCCACCCAGGCGCTCCCCCAGGAGGTGACGAAGCTCTTCCGGCGGGTGGTGCCCACCGGAATCGCGCACGGGACGGTGACGGTGCTCGTGCCCGAGGGCCACGTGGAGGTCACGACCTTCCGGGTGGAGAGCGCCTACGTCGACGGCCGGCGGCCCGGGGCGGTGGAGTTCCGGCGGGACCTGGTGGAGGACCTGGCTCGGCGAGACTTCACCATCAACGCGCTGGCGTTCGATCCGGTGGGCCGCCGCTTCCGGGATCCGTTCGGAGGACAGGAGGACCTCGCCCGCCGGCGGGTTCGCTGCGTGGGCGTGCCTGCCGAGCGCTTCGGCGAGGACGGGCTGCGGCCGCTGCGGGCGGTGCGGTTCGCCACGGTGCTGGAGTTCGAGCTCGAGCCCGAGACGGAGGCGGCCATTCCCGGCGCGCTCGCGGTGTTCGACAAGGTCGCCCTGGAGCGGAGGCGGGACGAGTTCCTGAAGCTGCTGCTTGCGCCCGGGGTGGTGCGGGGACTCGAGCTTCTGCGAAGGACGGGGCTGATGGACCGGCTCCTGCACGAGCTGGATGAGGCGGGTGACCCCGAGCGGAACGTGCGCGTGAACCGGGCGCCGTCGATGCTGGAGGTGCGGCTGGCAGCGCTGCTCGTCGGGGTTGCGCAGCCGGAGACAGCGTTGGACCGGCTCCGGCTCCCCGCGAAGGTGGTGGAGACGGTCCGGGCGCTCCTCGCGCATCCGCTCCCACCCGAGGCCTCGACCTGGAGCGACGGTGAGCTCCGGGGCTGGCTCGTGCGCCTCGGCCCGGAGCGCTGGGAGCTGGCCTGCGCGCTCGCCCGGGCGACCGGCGCCGATGCGGGCGGGATGCTCGGCGAGCGGCTGGGGCGGATCGTCGCCGCCCGGCCGCCCCTCTCGCCGAAGGACCTCGCGCTGGATGGGGCGACGATCATGAAGGTGCTCGGGGTGGGCCCCTCGCCCGCGGTGGGTGAGGCGACCCGGTTCCTGCTGGACGCGGTCCTCGAGCGACCGGAGCTCAACACCGCAGACGAGCTGGAGAAGCTGCTCCGGACGCGCCACCTCGCAGGCCCCTAGCCTCGGGTCCGGTCCGCTCCCGCGGCGCGCGACGGCGCCCTGTGCTACCAGAGGCCCCGATGCGGGTGGTCGTCGCCATGAGCGGCGGGGTCGATTCGTCGGCTGCCGCCGCGCTGCTGGTCGAGCAGGGACACGAGGTCCTGGGCATCACTCTGCGCGTCTGGTCCTACGAGGGCCCCGCCCGCTGCGGGAGCTGCTGCAGCCCGGACGACATCGACGATGCCCGCGCCGTCGCCAGCAAGCTCGGCATTCCGTTCTACGTCTCCGACGCCGAGGAGCTCTTCAAGCACCGGGTGGTCCAGCCTTTCGTCCAGTCGTACCTCGATGGCAGGACACCGGTGCCGTGCGTGGCCTGCAACCGGGACGTGAAGTTCGACTTCCTGCTCGCTAGGGCGCGTGCGCTCGGAGCACGGCTCGCCACCGGGCACTACGCGCGGATCGAGCGGGCCGGGGTCACCCACCGCCTGCTCCGCGCCGCCGATCGGTCCAAGGACCAGAGCTACTTTCTCTTCACCCTCGGCCAGGCGGCGCTCGCCCAGCTCGAGTTTCCGGTCGGTGGGCTGAGCAAGCCCGAGGTCCGCGCCATCGCCCAGCGCCACGGTCTGCCCACCAGCGAGAAGCCGGAGAGCATGGAGATCTGCTTCGTCCCGGACGGCGACTACGCCGGCTTCGTCGAGCGGGTCGCCGGTCCACAGCCGGTGGGCACGGTGCTGGACGGCCGGGGCCAGGTGCTGGCGCGACATGGCGGGATCCACCGCTTCACCGTGGGCCAGCGCCGGGGCCTGGGCGTGACCTCGGCCGAGCCGCTCTACGTCCAGCGCATCGACGCCGGCGCAGGGGCGGTGGTGGTCGGGCCGGCGAGCGGGCTGGAGCGTTCGGAGTTCACCGTGCTGCAACCCTCGTGGGTCCAGAGCACGCCCTCTCCCGAAGAGCCCGTTCAGGTTCGCATCCGTCACCGCCACGCCGGAACCCCGGCCCGCGTCGTCGCCACCGAGCGCGAGCGGCTCACCGTGCGCACCGAGGAGCCTGTGCGGGCCGTCACTCCCGGACAGGCTGCGGTGTTCTACCGGGGCGACGAGGTGCTCGGGGGCGGGTGGATCGGCTAGAAGCGATCGCAGAATGGACCGCCGCGCCGCCTGGATCCTCGGCCTCGTCTTCGGAGGCCTCTTCCTCTGTCTCTTCGCCTTCATGGCCCTGGCCTGGATCGCCATCCAGGGCGGGAGGGGCGGGAACGTCATGGCCCGCGCCGGGGGCGACCGGGTGGGCGTGGTCGAGGTCACCGGGGTCATCGCCGACGACAAGACGACGCTCAAGGAGCTGCGTGAGTTCGCCGAGGATCCGCGCATCCGCGCGGTGGTGGTCCGGATCGACAGCCCGGGCGGCTCGGTGGGCCCCTCGCAGGAGATCTTCGAGGCGATGAAGCGCCTGCGGGCGAAGAAGCACGTCCTCGCCAGCATGGGCTCCATCGCCGCCTCGGGCGGCTTCTACGTCGCCATGGGCGGGGAGAAGATCTTCGCCAACCCGGGCACCCTCACCGGGAGCATCGGGGTCATCTCCGAGTTCCCCAACGTCACCGGCCTCCTGAAGTGGGCCGGCGTCGAGATGCGAACCATCACCGCCGGCAAGCTCAAGGACGCCGGCAGCCCCTTCCGCGAGATGAGCCCCGAGGAACGCTCTTACTTCCAGGCCATGCTGGAGGACGTGCACACCCAGTTCATCGGCGCGGTGGCCGACTCGCGGAAACTCTCCGAGGAGGAGGTGCGGAAGGTCGCCGACGGTCGGGTCTTCACCGGGCGGAAGGCGAAGGAGCTGAAGCTGGTGGACGAGCTCGGGGGGCTCCAGGACGCGGTGCGCGAGGCGGGAAAGCTGGCGGGCATCAAAGGCGAGCCACGCATCGAGTACCCCAGCAAGGACCGGCCGCTGTTCCGCGCGCTGTTCGGCGAAGAGGCGCAGTCGCTGGTGCACGCGCTCTCGGTGCGGGTGGGCGAGGTGCTGTCGGCGCCCGGGCCGAGGCTCCTCATGGCGCCGCCGGGGTCGGGGGAGCCCTGATGGACCACCTCTGGGCCCCCTGGCGGCGCGAGTTCATCGACGCGCCCCGGGAGGAAGGCTGCATCTTCTGCCGCTACCCCGAGGAGACCGGGCGCGAGGCGGACCGGAAGCATCTCATCCTCGGCCGGACGGCGCGCAGCTTCGCCATCCTCAACAAGTACCCCTACAACAACGGGCACCTCATGGTGGTGCCGCGGCGCCACACGGGCGACTACGCCGCGCTGGACCGCGAGGAGCTGGAGGATCTGCAGCACCTGCTCCAGCAGGCGGTGAAGATCGTCGGCGAAGTGTACCGGCCGGGCGGGATGAACCTGGGGATGAACGTCGGCCACGATGCGGGAGCCGGGTTCGAGGGGCACCTGCACTGGCACCTCGTTCCGCGCTGGCGCGGGGACACCAACTTCATGCCGGTGGTGGGTGCGACCAAGGTGATGATCGAGACGCTCGACCAGACCTGGGACGCGCTCCAGCCGCGCTTCGAGGCGGCGCTCTCCGGCCGCTGAAGGGCCCCTGCGATGGACGGTGCTGGTCTGCTGGTCCCCGTGCTCGCCGCGACCGCGGTGATGGCGGTGCTCGGGCTGCTCGCCGCGCTCTCCCGGAAGCGGAGCACCGAGGATGCCAGCCGGGCGTACCTGGCCGGGGTGCGCTACGTGCTCTCGGACGAGCCGGACGCGGCCATCGCCGAGCTGTCGCGGGCAGCGCAGCTGAACACCGGCACCACCGAGACCTACTTCGCGCTGGCCGCGCTGATGCGGCGCAAGGGCGAGCTGGCCTGGGCCATCCGGCTGGGACAGAACATGCTGCTCAAGCCCCAGCTCCAGCCCGAGGTGCGGCGGCGGGCCCGGCTGGAGCTGGCGCTCGACTATCGCCGCGCCGGGATGCAGGACCGGGCCCGCGAGACCTTCGAGGCGCTGGTCGCCGACCCGCCGCTCCCGGCCGAGGCGCTGATCGCCTTCCGCCGGCTGCTCGAGGAGAGCCGGGAGTGGGCCCGGGCGGTGGAGATACAGGAGCTGCTGGTCAACGAGGAGGGCGGGGGCGAGGACGTCCTGGCGCACCTCCTCGCCGAGCAGTCGCTGGCCACCGCCGTCTCCGACGCCAGCTCGGCGCGCGCGCTGGCCGAGCGTGCCGCCGCGCTGGTCCCGGACGGGGCGCACGGGCTGCTCGCCGTCGGCCGGGCGCGGCTCGCCTCCGCTGACCCGGCTGCGGCATGTGCCGCAGCCGAGCAGGCGGTGGCCAGCGAGCCGGAGACGGCCGCCCAGGGCTACGCACTGGCCCTGGAGGCCGGCGCGACTCCCGAGGCGTGCGCAGGGTGGCTGGGTGCAATGGAGGAGCCGCTCGGCGAACGCGCGCTTCCGGTCTCGCTGACCCGCGCCGAGGCGCTGCTCCGCGCCGGCCGCGCGCAGGACGCAGCCTCGGTGCTCCAGGCCGCGGTGAACCGCACGCCGCGCTCGGTGGAGGCCCGGCGCGCGCTGGGCGAGCTCCTCCTCTCCACCGGACAGCTCGACTCGGTGCGGGACCAGTACCGCGAGGTGCTCCGGCGACTCGGTGACCCGCTGCTCGCGTTCCGATGTGGGAGCTGCCGAGCCCGCTTCCGCACCTTCGACTTCCGCTGTCCCGGGTGCGGCGCGTGGGACGCGCTGTCGCGGGAGCGCGGATCGACCACCGGGGAATTTGACCCACTCCGGAGCCGGGCGTAATCCTGTCCATGTCTTGATGCGTGATGCCCACCGGATGCGGGAAAAGTACGACCTGTCGCTGGACAGCCGGCAGGTGGTCAGCCTGCTGATCGGCGGCATCGTGGTGCTGGGCGCGGTCTTCGTCCTGGGCGTGCTGGTAGGCAAGAAGCTCGCCGGGACCCCCCGGACCGACCGGGCGCCGGACCTCCTCACCGCGCTCGACCACAAGTCGGACGCACTGGAGCGCGCCAGGGCCGCGCCCCCGCTCACCTTCCAGGAGGAGCTGACCCGGCCCACGCCGTCGGCTCCGACGGTGACCCGCGCTTCGCCGGCGCCCGCCTCGAGTCCGACGGTCGCCCGTGCTCCGGTCACCGCGGCTCCAGCCACCTCCGCCGCCTCGGCGAGCACTGGCCCGGCGACGGCCAGCACCAGCACCGCCGCGGCGAGCAAGGCTGCGCCGACCCCCCGGGCGGAGGCGGTGCCCACGGCCGCGGTCGTGACGTCGGCGCCAGCGGCTGCCCATTCCACCCCGAAGGTGCCCGAGGCGACCAGCCCGACCGGGGCCTTCACCCTGCAGCTCGGGGCGAGCCCCAGCCGTGACGACGCCGAGCGCCAGGCGAGTCGCTTGCGCGAGAAGGGCTACGCGCCGTACATCGTGGCCGCGGAGGTCCCGGGGAAGGGGACCTGGTACCGGGTGCGGATGGGGAGCTTCCCCACCAAGGACGCCGCCACCCGCTACTTGCAGGACCTCAAGCGCGAGACGCAGGCCGAGGCGTTCGTCGCATCGACCAGGTGAGCAGGGAAGCGATGACCACGACACGTCGGGTGGAGAAGCCCTGGGGCTACGAGCTGATCTGGGCGCACACCGATCGTTACGTGGGCAAGCTGCTGCACATCGCCCAGGGCCACAAGCTGTCACTCCAGTACCACCGGAAGAAGGACGAGACGATCCACGTCCAGAGCGGACGGCTGCTCTTCGTGGTGGACGAGGGCGACGGCCTGATCGAGCGAGAGCTGAAGCCCGGCGAGAGCTACCACGTGAAGCCGCTGACCAAGCACCGGATGGTGGCGCTCACTGACTGCGACGTGCTCGAGGTCAGCACCCCCGAGCTGGACGACGTGGTCCGGCTCGAAGATTCGTACGGCCGGGCCGGAACGTCCGCCCCCTGAGGCTCCGGCGGCCGAAGGCCTGAGCGAGACAGGTTCCTACGGGGCTTTCCCCGCCGTGGCCGGCTCGCTGCCCTTGGTCCAGCGGTCCACCTGGCCGTCGCCGTCGAGGTCCTCGCCGATCCGGTCGATGGCCCCGTTCTCCCAGTACTCCCAGTAGTCGACCTTGCCGGAGCCCTTCACGTCCCGCTCCTTGCGGGTGAGCTTCTCGTTGCCGTCGTAGTAGCTCCAGGTGTCCACCCGGCCGTCGCCGTCGAGGTCCTTCTCCGAGCGGACCTTCTTGCCCTTCTCGAAGTAGAGCGTGTCGTCGACCTTGCCGTCGTAGTCCAGGTCCATGGTCTCCCTGGTCACCTGCCCGTCGGCGTCGAAGTAGTAGACGATGTCCACCCTGCCGTCGGCGTTCAGGTCGGCCTCCTTGCGGACCCGCCGCTCCACCGGCCGCCCCGAGGCGTCCTGGGTGCTGATCGAATAGACCCACACGTCCGGCTTGCCGGTGCGGTGCAGGTCGAATGCCTGGACGTGCTCCTCCCCGGTGGGCTGGTGGATGTCGCTGCCCACTGCGCTGGTGGCCCCGGCGGCGGGTGCCGCTGCCTTGTGGCCGGCACACCCGGCGCCGAGCACTCCCACGGCCGTGAGCAGCACGCATCCCAGCGTTTTCATGGGCATGCATTGTCTCCGATGCGCTGACCCGCACACCAGGGGTTCCGGGGAGGAGCCTCTGTGGCCGCAGGATGACCCTTCATGTACCTTCACCGCTGGCCATGCCGAGGAAGAAGCTGTCCACCACCATCTACATCACCCCGGAGCAGAACGCGCAGCTCAAGCTCCTGAACGAGAAGACCAAGGTCCCGGTGGCGGAGTACATCCGGCAGGGCATCGACCTCGTCCTGGAGAAGTACCGGTCGCATCTTCCCGGGCAGGCCCGCTTCGAGGACCTCTGACACATTGGACGGCATGAACGGAAAGCACGCGGCGGTCCTGGGGGGCGCCGGATTCCTGGGCTCTCACCTCTGTGAGCGGCTGCTGCATGACGGCGCGGCCTCGGTGGCGTCGGTCGACAACCTTCTCACCGGCTCGGAGGCGAACCTCCGCGAGCTCCGCGCGGACCCGCGCTTCCGCCACTTGACCCAGGACATCTGCGAGCCGTTCGACCTCGACGGCCCGCTGGACTACGTCTTCAACCTCGCCTCGCCGGCCTCGCCCATCGACTACGCGCAGCTGCCGCTGGAGACGCTGCGGGTCGGCGCGCGGGGAACGGAGAACGGGCTGGAGCTGGCGCGGAGGAAGGGAGCGACGTTCTTCCAGGCCTCCACCTCCGAGGTGTACGGCGATCCGCTCGAGCACCCCCAGAGGGAGTCGTACTGGGGCAACGTGAACCCCGTCGGCCCGCGGTCGGTCTACGACGAGTCGAAGCGCTACGGCGAGGCGCTGGTGGCCGCCTACCGGCGCACCCACCGCCTCTCGGTGCGCATCGTCCGCATCTTCAACACCTACGGCCCACGGATGCGGCTGGACGACGGACGGGTGGTGCCGGCGTTCGTCGCCCAGGCGCTGGCCGGAGAGGACTTCACCGTCTTCGGCGACGGCAGCCAGACCCGGAGCTTCTGCTACGTCTCGGACCTGGTGGACGGCTTCGTCCGCCTGGCGCTCTCGGACCTGCAGGACCCGGTGAACCTCGGGAATCCCGAGGAGATGACCATCCTCGAGTTCGCCGAGGCGGTCCGGGCGGCCGCCGGCGGGGGCGGGCGCATCGTGCATCAGCCGCTTCCCAAGGACGACCCCCAGCGGCGGCGTCCAGACATCACCCGCGCCCGGCAGTTGCTGGGCTGGGAACCTCGCACCACCTTGAGCGACGGATTGAGGCAGACCATCACCTATTTCCGTGGCGTTCCGGGTGTCCTTGCCCGGCCCGCCGAGGTGAGGAGAGCGAGCCAGTGAAGGTCCTGGTCACCGGAGGAGCCGGCTTCATCGGCAGCCACGTGGCCGACGTCTTCCTCGAGGCCGGCCACGAGGTCTGGGTGCTGGACGACCTCTCCAGCGGACGGCGCGAGAACCTCCGCCCCGAGGTGCGGCTGGTGGTGGCGGACATCCGCTCCCCTGAGACCACCCGCCTCGTCGAGTCCGAGCGCTTCGAGGTGATGTGCCATCTCGCGGCGCAGATGGACGTCCGCCGCTCGGTGACCGATCCGCGGTTCGATGCCGAGGTGAACGTCGCCGGTTTCCTCAACCTCCTCGAGGCGGCACGGAAGTCCGGTCTGCGGAAGGTGGTCTTCAGCTCCACCGGCGGGGCGATCTACGGCGAGCAGGACGTCTTCCCCGCGCCCGAGTCCCACCCCACGCGCCCGGTCTCCCCCTACGGCGTCTCCAAGGCCTCGGGCGAGCTGTACCTCGGCTACTACCGCGCCCAGTACGGGCTGGCCTCGGTGGCGCTCCGCTACGCCAACGTCTACGGCCCGAGGCAGAACCCGCACGGCGAGGCAGGCGTGGTGGCCATCTTCTCGGAGCGGCTGCTCCGCGGAGAGACCTGCACCATCAACGGCACCGGCCAGCAGACACGCGACTTCGTCTTCGGCCCGGACGTGGCCCGGGCCAACCTCCTCGCCGCCCAGCGCGACGTGCAGGGGCCGATCAACATCGGCACCGGCGTGGAGACCGACGTGAACCGTCTGTACGCGATGCTGGCCGGCGCCGCCGGGACCAGCCGGGCTGCGCAGCACGCCCCGGCCAAGCCCGGCGAGCAGATGCGCAGCTCGGTGGACCCTTCCCACGCCGCACGGGCGCTCGGCTGGCGCCCCACGGTGGCACTGGAGGAGGGTCTGCAACGCACCGTCGGCTGGTTCCGCGGCCGATCGCCCCGGAAGGCGTAGCCTGGGGCGGAGGGGGCGCTGCGGGGGACGGTGGCGCCCTGGCTCCCCGGGGTGTTAGGGAGCCGCCGCGACGTCCCGGGACTCCCCAGCATGCCGGCAGAGAACGCCCACCTCCGCAACTTCTGCATCATCGCCCACATCGATCACGGCAAGTCGACGCTGGCCGACCGCCTGCTCGACAAGACGGGCACGGTGAGCAAGCGCGAGGCGCAGGACCAGTTCCTGGACAACATGGAGCTGGAGCGAGAGCGGGGCATCACCATCAAGGCCCAGTCGGTCCGGATGCAGTACCGGGCGAAGGACGGAAAGGACTACGTCCTGAATCTCATCGACACGCCGGGCCACGTGGACTTCGCCTACGAGGTCAGCCGGTCGCTGGCGGCATGCGAGGGGGCCCTCCTGGTGGTCGACGCCTCTCAGGGCGTTGAGGCCCAGACCCTGGCCAACGTCTACATGGCGCTGGACCAGAACCTCGAGGTCATCCCGGTGATCAACAAGATCGACCTCCCGTCGGCGGATGTGGCGCGCACCCGCGCGGAGATCGAGGACGTCATCGGCATCGACGCCTCCACCGCCGTCCCCACCTCGGCCAAGGAGGGGATCGGCATCGAGGAGATCCTCGAGGCGGTGGTCGCCCGCGTGCCGCCGCCGAAGGGTGACCCCGCGGCGCCGCTCAAGGCCCTGATCTTCGACAGCTGGTACGACAGCTACCGCGGGGTGGTGGTGCTGGTGCGGGTGCTCGAGGGGACGCTGGAGCTGAAGCAGCAGATCCTCCTCATGTCGAACGGCAAGAAGTTCGAGGTGCAGGAGCTCGGGGTCCATGCCCCGTTCACCCGTCCGGTCGGTCGGCTCATCGCCGGCGAGGTCGGGGTCCTGGTGGCCAACGTCAAGGAGATCCACGACGCCAAGGTGGGCGACACCATCACCGAGGCGGCCCGCCCCACCGCCGAGCCGTTCCCCGGCTTCCAGGAAGTGAAGCCGATGGTGTTCAGCGGCGTCTTCCCCATCGACTCGGCGGACTACGAGAACCTCCGGGACGCGCTGGAGAAGCTGCAGCTCAACGACTCGGCATTCACCTACGAGCCGGAGACCTCCACCGCGCTCGGCTTCGGCTTCCGCTGCGGCTACCTCGGGCTGCTCCACATGGAGATCGTCCAGGAGCGGCTGGAGCGGGAGTACGGGCTCAGCCTCATCACCACCGCGCCCTCGGTCGTCTACAAGGTCTTCTCGGTCAAGGGCGAGGAGATGCTGATCGACAATCCGGCCAAGCTCCCCGCCTCGCAGCACATCGAGCACATGGAGGAGCCGGTCCTCACCTGCCACATCCACGTGCCCGACGAGTACCTGGGCGCCATCCTCAAGCTCTGCCAGGACCGCCGCGGGGTGCAGAAGGACATCAAGTACCTGGGCAGCTCCGGAAAGCGGGTCCAGGTCACCTACGGAATGCCGCTGTCGGAGGTGGTGTTCGACTTCTTCGACAAGCTGAAGAGCGTCAGCCGGGGCTACGCCAGCCTCGACTACGAGCTCGCCGGCTACCAGACCTCGGACCTGGTCAAGCTCGACGTGCTGATCAACGGAGACCCGGTGGACGCCCTGAGCGTCATCGTGCACCGCGATCGCGCCTACCAGCGCGGCCGTGACGTGTGCGCGCGGCTCAAGGAGGTCATCCCCAAGCAGATGTACGAGGTGGCGATCCAGGCGGCGATCGGCAGCCGGGTGATCGCCCGCGAGACCATCTCCGCGATGCGCAAGAACGTGCTCGCCAAGTGCTACGGTGGCGACATCAGCCGGAAGCGAAAGCTCCTCGAGAAGCAGAAGGAGGGCAAGAAGCGGATGAAGCAGGTGGGCTCGGTGGAGATCCCGCAGGAGGCCTTCCTGGCCGTGTTGAAGACGGAAGGCTAAGGCATGGCCACCAGCGTCCAGGAACGCCCGCCTCTCGAGGCCGAGCTGGGGGCTCGGCGCACCGCCGAGCAGGCTGCCCGGCGCCGCCGGCTCCATTGGTTCGACCTTGCCACCAGCCTCTGGAGCCCGATCACCGTCCTCGCCCTGGCGCTGATCCCCTACCTGGTGGTCATCGAGTCGTTCCCCTCCACTGCGCCGGTCGCGCTTCCGGTGATGCAGGGATTCGGGCTGCTGATGGTGGCCTGGCTCGTGGGGCTCCTGGTCTGGCGCGCGGTGGACCGGGAGCGCACCGCGCTGCGGCGGCTCAGGCACGACGCCCGGGAGCTCACCGGCGAGCTGGCGCACAGCCTGCCCTCGGTGCACGACGCGGCGGTGCGCGAGCGGCTGGTGGACCACGCCGCCCGGGTGGACGCGGCGGCCGCGGCCGGAGACGCCGCGGCGCTGGAGCGGGAGATCCGCGCCCTCACCGATCAGGCCACGCGGCTGGTCCCCGGGTTCCGGAAGCAGAACGCGATCGGGGTGGGCATCGGCATCGCCAAGGCGCTGGCGGTGGCGCTCCTCATCCGGGCCATTCTCATCGAGCCGTTCCGGATCCCCAGCGGGTCGATGCTCCCCACCTTGCAGATCGGGGATCAGATCTTCGTCAACAAGTTCATCTACGGGGTCCACATCCCGTGGGCGAACGTGGTGCCCTTCGTCATCGTCCGCCCTCCGGCGCGCGGCGACGTCATCGTCTTCGAGAACCCGATCACCGGCCAGGACTACATCAAGCGGGTGGTGGGCATCCCCGGAGACGTGATCGAGCTCAAGGACGACCGGGTCTACCTCAACGGGCACGTGGTCCCGGCCCAGCTGGCGGCCCGCCAGGTCGAGGTGTGGGACCGGCCCGAGGACAGTCCCTGGAGGCTGCAGCATCCGGATCTATGGAAGGAGACCCTGGGAGGGCGCGAGCACGACATCCTCCTCGATGCCGAGTTCCGGCGCGAGGCGGCGCCCCGGGACCCGATCCGGGTCCCTCCCAACTCGGTGTTCGTCATGGGCGACAACCGGGACAACAGCCTCGACAGCCGGTTCGGGCTGGGAGGTCCGAGGAAGGTGGTCTTCGTCCCCTACGGCAACATCAAGGGGAAGGCGATGATCATCTGGCTGTCGCTCTCCCACGGCGGGCTGCTCTCGGACCTCACCGGGGGCACCGGTCTGCGGGCGGAGCGCTTCTTCCGCCAGGTCCGGTAGCCCCAGCCATTGACGGCGGGGGACAGGCAGCGTATCCGACGGGCTCGTGCGACGGCCCCGCGGCGCGGTGAATCTGGTCAACCTGACCCTGTTCGTCGCCGTCGTTTCCGGCGCCTACCTGGCCTGGATCTACGTCCCTCTCTGGCTCGACGACCTCGACGTGCGCGAGGCGCTCGCCGCGGGCGTGGCTCAGCTGACCTCCGAGGGGGCGGGCCTGGATGCCCCGACGGTCCAGCAGAGGGTGGCGGACCGTCTGGCCAGGGTGGGCTTCCACTGGGAGGAGCAGGACGGCAAGCAGGTGGAGGTACCGGGGCTCGGGCTGGAGCCCGACGACGTTCAGGTGGAGCGGGGGAAGGACCGGAGGTTGGCACGGCTGACGGTGGACTACGGCCGGACGGTCAAGCTGAAGCCGCTGGAGCGGTACTGGACCATCCGGTTCCACACCACCCGGGAGGGAGTGCTCAAGCCGTGAATCCGTTCGCGCCGCGCAGCCTGCTGACCACCGAGGGGATGTCCCGGCACGACATCGAGCTGCTCTTCGGCCGGGCCCGGCTCCACGCCCGCGGGCTCCGGGCCGGGACCCCGCTCCGCTCGCTGGCTGGCCGGGTGGTGGCCAACCTCTTCTTCGAGAACAGCACCCGGACGCGCCTGTCCTTCGAGCGCGCGGCCAAGGCACTCGGCGCCGACGTGCTCAACTTCAACGCCTCCACCTCCAGCGTCTCCAAGGGCGAGTCGCTGGTGGACACGATGCGGAACGTGGAGGCGCTCGGGGCGAGCATCATCGTGCTGCGGCACCCGGCTTCCGGGGCCGCGGATCTCGTCTCCCGTCACGTACGCTGCTCGGTGGTGAACGCCGGCGACGGGACGCACGCCCACCCCTCGCAGGCGCTGCTGGATGCCTTCACCCTCCATGAGCGCTGGGGCACGCTGGAGGGCAAGACGGTGGCCATCGTCGGCGACGTCCTGCACAGCCGGGTGGCGCGGAGCAACCTGTACTGCCTCACCGCGCTCGGGGCCCGGGTGGTGGTGGCCGGCCCTCCCACACTGGTCCCGGTGGGGCTGGAAGCGCTCGGCGCGCAGGTGCTCCCCTCCATCGATGCGGCGCTCGAGGAGGCGGACGCGGTGATGATGCTCCGGGTGCAACTGGAGCGGCAGAAGGAATCCATGTTCCCCACCTCGGGCGAGTACGCCAGGGCCTTCGGGCTGACCCTGGGGCGCGCGCGGGGGCTCAAGCCCGACGCGGTGGTGATGCACCCCGGGCCGGTGAATCGAGGTGTCGAGCTCGCGCCCGAGGTGGCGGACGGGCCGGCCAACGTCATCCTCGAGCAGGTGGCGAACGGAGTGGCGGTGCGGATGGCAATTCTGGAGGCGTGCGGATGAGCCAGGCGATGGTCATCCGCGGCGGCCGGGTCATCGACCCGCGGAACCGGGTGGACGGGGTGCGCGACGTGCGGCTGGAGGACGGAAAGGTGGCCGCGGTCTCCGAGAAGCCGCTCCCGCTCGCGGGGGCGGAGGAGGTCCAGGCCCAGGGGCTGTGGGTGACCCCGGGCTTCGTCGACCTGCACGTGCACCTGCGCGAACCCGGGGAGGAGGGGAAGGAGACCATCCTTTCTGGCAGCCGAGCGGCGGTGGCGGGCGGCTTCACCTCGGTCGTCGCCATGCCGAACACCCGGCCGGTCAACGACTCGGCCCTGGTGACCCGGCTCATCCGGCAGCGAGCGCAGGAGGCGGACCTGGCCCGGGTCTATCCGGCGGGGGCAATCAGCAAGGGCCTGCTGGGCGAGGAGATGGCGGAGATCGGCACCCTCCGCGAGGCGGGATGCGTGGCGGTCACCGACGATGGGCGGCCGGTGATGAGCGCCAGCCTGATGCGCCGGGTGCTGGTCTACACCGCCCCGCTCGGGCTCCCGGTGATGGTGCACGAGGAGGATCTCACGCTGTCCGCGGGGGGCGCGCTCACCGAGGGTCCGCGGGCGACGCGGATGGGCCTGCTGCCGATTCCTCGGTCCGCCGAGGTGGTGATGGTCGCCCGAGATCTCGTCTTGCTGGAGGAGGTGGGGGGGCGGCTGCACGTGGCGCATCTGAGCTGCGCCGCGAGCGTGGCGCTGATCCGCGAGGCGAAGCGACGGGGATTGGCGATCACCGCCGAGGCCGCCCCACACCACTTCACCCTCACCGACGAGGCGGTGGAGGGCTGGAACACCCACGCCAAGATGACCCCGCCACTCCGCCATCCCGAGGACGTGGCCGCGGTGCGCGAGGGGCTGGCGGACGGGACCATCGACGCCATCGCCACCGACCACGCCCCGCACGGCATCATGGACAAGCAGGTGCCGTACGCCGAGGCGGCCAACGGGGTCATCGGGCTGGAGACCGCGCTGCCGCTCACCCTGGAGCTGGTCCGGGCCGGGACGCTGGGCGCCGTCCGGGCGGTGGAGCTGCTCACCTGCGGCCCCGCGGGGGTCTTCGGCCTCCCCGGCGGCCACCTCGGGCCCGGCGCGCCGGCGGACGTCACGTTAGTGGACCCTGGCGCCGGGTGGACGGTCGAGGCGGCGCGGTTCCAGTCCAAGAGCCGGAACACGCCCTACGAGGGGCGCCAGGTTCAGGGGCGGGTGGTGCGGACCGTGGTGGGGGGCCGGACGGTGTGGCCCCTCGAGGAGAGACGATGAAGCGAGCCATCCTGGCTCTGGCAGACGGGACGACGTTCGATGGGCAGCCCTTCGGTTCCACCGGCGAGACGGTGGGAGAGGTGGTCTTCAACACCTCGATGAGCGGCTACCAGGAGATCCTCACCGACCCTTCCTACGTGGGCCAGATCGTCACCATGGCCGCGCCGGAGATGGGGAACGTGGGGACCAACCCGGTGGACGACGAGAGCGCCCGGCCGCACGCCGTGGGGATGGTCGTCCGCTCGCTCTCCGAGGCCGCGAGCAACTGGCGAGCCGTGGAGAGTCTCGACGCGTACTTGAAGCGCCACGGGGTGGTGGGCCTGCGAGGCATCGACACCCGGAAGCTGGTCCGGCACATCCGAACCCGCGGGGCGCAGATGGGGGTCATCTCCAGCGAGGGGCACTCGGCATCGGCCCTGGTGGAGCGCGCGCGTCGCGCCCCGGGGATGGAGGGGCAGGACCTCGTCACCGGCATCAGTACCCGGAAGCCCTACGTCTTCACCGAGCCAAGCCCTTCGGTCTTCACGCCCGGCCGACCGGTGCCGCAGCTGCGCTTCGAGGTGGTGGCCTACGATTACGGGCTGAAGAAGGCGATGATCCAGCTGCTGGTCGACGCGGGCTGCCGGGTGACGGTCGTCCCCGCGGCGACCCCCGTGGAGGAGGTCCTGGCCAAGCGGCCGAACGGCGTGTTCCTCACCAACGGCCCGGGCGATCCAGCGGCGGTCCCGGACGCGGACCGCGCCGTTGCGGCGCTGCTGGGGAAGGTGCCGGTCTTCGGCATCTGCCTCGGCCACCAGAATCCTCGCCCGGGCCATCGGTGGCGGCACCTACAAGATGAAGTTCGGCCACCGGGGGGCGAACCAGCCGGTGAAGGATCTCCTGACCGGCAAGGTGGAGATCACCGCCCAGAACCACGGCTTCGCGGTGGACGAGGCCTCGGTGAAGGGCAAGGCGAACGTCACCCACCTCAACCTGAATGATCACACCGTGGAGGGGCTGGAGATCCCCGACGCACGGGCCTTCAGTGTCCAGTATCACCCCGAGTCGAGCCCCGGACCTCACGACGCGCGGCATCTCTTCGCCCGCTTCACGCAGGCAATGGCGCGGTAAGGTTCGTCTCCCGCGGATGCATCCTTTGTCCTATCAACCGTACCTGGACCAGCTCATCGCGCACGCCAGCAGCGAGGAGCGCAAGCCCGACCTCCTCGCCGCGAAGGCGGAGTACTTCCAGCGGACCGGAGAGGTCTTCGAGGACGACAAGCAGTTCGAGCTGAGGATGGCCTCGTTCCTCGACTACTACGTCTTCGACCGGAAGGGGCCGGACAACGGGCGCACCCCGGCCGAGGAGTTCCTCGAGGCGAGGTCGGCGGCGGGTGATGCGGCGGAGCTCGCGGCCTTCCGGGCCTTCACCGAGACGGTGCACGGGCTGTTCGAGGTGCGGAAGATCAAGCCCGGCATCGTGCGGCTGCGCGAGCTCTTCGGGGCCAAGGAGTTCGACGTCACCGAGCGGCGGCACACGGTGGGGCTGGAGAAGGGCGACATCCTCGAGGCCCGGCTCATTCCCTTCGACGGGGCGCTGGTCTTCAGCGCGGCGTTCTGCTTCCACCCCCGCGAGGCGGTGAAGGCGATCAAGAAGGAAGTGAAGCGCCGGAAGAAGGTCATGCCCGAGGCGCCCCCGGTCCAGCTGACCTGGGAGGCGGCGAAGCGGGCGCTCAAGGCCGATCGGTACCGGCAGATCGCGGTGGACAAGATCTACGACTTCGAGTCGTCGCGGCTCTGAGGGCTGGGCCGCCGCGCGCCCACACGAGGGCGCGGACGCGCGCGGCCGGCATGGCGCCCGGTCGCTCGTGAGCCTGATCGTCCGCGTGGCTCGGGGCTGGCGATCAGCCCTGAGGGACGCCGGAGCTCCGTTGGCCGGCGCTCGGCCCCGACCACCGGCCTGCGCGATCGCGCGCGCTCTGTCGTGCGGACGGGCGCGCGGGGGAAGGCCGCCCCAAAAAACAAATGTTTGCTTCCTGCATGCAAGTACTTCGATCAATTGTTTGCTTGCAGGAAGCAAGTGGTTTTTTTTTGGAGGAGCCCTCCTCGCGTCCCAGCCGGGGTCTGCGGCATCCGCCTGGCCTCGCTCGAGGGGGCACCCTGTGGGCGCAGCGTGCAGGTCCCCTGGGGTTCCGGCCGGCGGGCGCGGAGCGTTCCGGAGCGTCGCTGATCGCGCAGGCCGCCCGTTCATGCCCGTGCAGGTGCCTCGCCGGCCTCGACTTTCCTCAGGGCACCGCCTCGCGCGCTATCGGTAGAAGACGTAGACCGCGGTGTACGGCACCTTCGTCTCGGCGCCCACGCTCGCCGCGTCGCAGCCGGTGGCGGGAGCCGCGCCGCCGTGCGTCTGGACACGCTGGACGAAGGTGACGCCCTGGAGCCCGCCCGCCTGGCCGTTCGACTGGGTGGGGACGAGGAGCCAGGGGATGGAGCCGGCTTCCGGGGACGCGGCCTTCTTCGCCGCCGCGACGTCTCCCTTGATTCCGCTCCCGTCGGTCAGCGTCCACGAGGGACCGGCGCTGTTCTTTCCGGCCACCTCCCCGCCTGGCTCGGCGGCGCGGAAGAGCTCGGAGTCGGGCGCGACCAGCTTCCACTCGGCGCCGCCGGCGCTCGCGGCCTGGCACTTGTAGTTCTGGGTTCCCTTCGCCGACAGCTGGAGCACCGGCGTGGCGGTCGCCGGGGCCTCGATCTCGGCAGGGACACTCGGGCGCGCGGGTGCCGGCGCTGCGGCGGCTGCGGGCGCAGCAGACTCGGTGGTGGCACACCCGAACAGGCCGAGCACGGGCAGGACAAGGATGGAGCGGAACAGGCGCATGACGGACATCTCCTGAATGAGGGGAGCGCACCCTAGCCGGGCCGTCTGGCCGGGGTGTGGAACAGTCGACGGACAATCCATCGACACACGCCGTCGTCCCCCGTTGCGGACGCCCATCGCCTCAGCCGGCAACCACGCCGCGGTACAGCCAGGTGATGCCCCCGGTGAAGGCGCGCGCCGACCGCTCCCGAAATGCGCCCGCGCGGTCCATCAGCTCGAGGAAGCGATTCCCGGCGGGGAACGCCGCCGCGGTCCGCGGCAGGTACTGGTACGCGGCGCGATTTCCCGTCAGCAGTCCGCCCACGGTCGGCATCACCACCCGCGCGTAGAGCCGGTACAGCGCACCCCAGAGCCCGCGCGGCTGGCCGAACTCGAGGACCAGCACCTGGCCGCCCGGCTTCACCACCCGCGCCATCTCGCGAAGACACTTCACCGGGTCGTCGACGTTGCGGATGCCGAAGGAGATGGAGGCCACGTCGAAGCTCGCCTCGGGGTAGGGGAGTGCCATCGCGTCTGCGACCTCGAAGGTCACGTCCAGCCTCGCCGCGCGCGCCTTCTCCCGCGCCGGCCCGAGCATCGGGGCGCAGAAGTCCGTCCCCACCACCTCCGCCCCCGTCCTGCGGAAGGCCAGTGCCAGATCTCCGGTCCCGGTCGCACAGTCGAGCACCCGCATCCCGGGGCCGGTCCGGGCGGTCTTCACCGTGACCTGCCGCCACCACCGGTCGACCCCGAAGCTGAGGACGATGTTGGTGACGTCGTACCTCGTCGCGATGGACGAGAACATCTCCCGGACCTGCTCGCTCATGGCGAGACGGCCCGCACCGCCGGCGCGGCAGCCACGCGGTGATGGAGCGTGCGCCCCACCGCCTGCAGCAACGCGGGCAGCCGCTCCATCAGCTCGGAGAACATCTGTGGGGTCAGCGCCTGCCGCCCATCGCAGAGCGCCTCGTCGGGGTTGCCGTGCACCTCGACCAGGAGCCCGTCCGCTCCCGCCGCCGCCGCGGCCAGCGCCATCGGGATGACCAGCTCGCGCAGCCCCGTGGCGTGCGACGGGTCGACCAGGACGGGGAGATGGCTCCGCTGCTTCACCAGGGCCACCGAGGCGAGGTCGAGGGTGTTTCGGGTCGCGGTCTCGAAGGTTCGGATCCCCCGCTCGCAGAGGATGACCTGGCTGTTGCCGCCCTCGAGCAGGTACTCGGCCGCCAGCAGCCACTCCTCCACCGTCGCCGCGAAGCCGCGCTTGAGGAGCACCGGCCGCCGCACCTTCCCCAGCGCCCGGAGCAGCGCGAAGTTCTGCATGTTCCGTGCTCCCACCTGGAGCAGGTCCACGTCGATCATCGACGCCAGCTGCGACGCCTCCAGCACCTCGGCCACCACTGGCAGCCCGTGCCGACCGCCCGAGCGGCCGAGGATGGCCAGCCCCGCCTCGCCCAGGCCCTGGAAGGCGTACGGGCTGGTCCTGGGCTTGAACGCTCCGCCGCGCAGCAGGTGAGCGCCGGCCGCGGCCACCGCCTCGGCTGCGCTCTCGGTCTGGGCCGGGCTCTCCACCGCGCAGGGACCTGCCGCCACCACGAACCCTGGGCCGCCGATCTCCACCGGCCCCACGGTGACCCGGGTGCCGGCGGGGCGGGCGCTCCGTAGAACCCGCGCCGGGAGGGAGGGATCAGCGGCAGAACTTGTCGGTCTCATCGAGTTGTGGAATTCAAGGGGTTCAAGGCTCCTTGAACTTCCGCGTGCAGGGATAGCCCGCTGGACGTAGAACCTCAACTGCATCGGCGTCCAGCACTCCATGCGTCACCTCATGCAAGGAATCACCCCCGGTCGCATGCAGGTCCTCGGCATCTCGGCCCGCGTCTCGCCCGGCGCGCGCCTGCCCGAGCCCTGGACGCTCTCCTGGTCCGACGGGACGTGGAGCTGGGCCGGAAGCGGAGTGTCCGCCGCCCTCCACGCTCCGGAGCATGGCCCGCTCCTGGACGCGGTGGCGGGCTCGGAGGTCCTGGTCGAGGGCGGCTCCATCGTTCCTCCCGCGCCGTGGTTCGGCGGCTTTGCCTTCGATGCGACCGCGGCCATCGACCGCTGGTGGGAGGCGTTCCCCCCGGCCTGGGCGCTGGTGCCCCGGCTGCTGCTCGGCAGCGACGGACGCAGCGCCGAGCTGGTGGCGTTCGCGCGGGTCGACGACGACGGGCTGTCCTCGGCCCGCGATCGCGCCGGCGCCCTTCTCCAGCAGGCCCGGCGAGCCCTGCTCGAGGCGCCCCTGGCCAGCCCCGCCCGCGCACCCGGCCGCCTGCCGCGCCTCCGTCCCCAGGACCGCGTCGGCTGGGACGCGCTGGTCCACGAGGCGCTCGCCGCCTTCGAGTCCGGCCATCTCCGCAAGGTGGTGCTCGCCCGTGCCCTGGAGGTGGAGGCCGACGCCCCGCTCGACGTCCCGGCGGTGCGGGCGCGGATGCGAGAGCTCGCCGGTCCGGCAGTGGGTTACGAGCTGCGAGCCGACGACGGCACCACCCTGCTCGGCGCGAGCCCCGAGCGGCTCTTCACCCTGGAGGGCGGCCGTCTGCAGACGCAGGCCCTGGCCAGCAGCGCGGCACCGGATGAGCTGGAACGGCTCACCGGTGGGCACAAGGAGGCCCGGGAGCACGCGGCGGTGGTGGAGAGCATCCGCGCTGCGCTGCTCCCGCTCTCGGCAGAGGTGGAGATCGGGGCCGCGCCCGAGCCACTGGCGCTCGGGTATGTCGCCCACCTCCGCACGCCGGTCCGGGCACGGCTCCGGCCGGGGGTGACTCCCGCCGACGTCGCCCGCGCGCTGCACCCCACCGCCGCGGTGGGCGGGACGCCGCGTGACGAGGCACTGGCGTTCCTCCGCGGCCACGAACGTCTCGCCCGCGGCTGGTATGCAGGGGCCATCGGCTGGCTCGGGTCCGACCGGGCCGACCTCCGGGTCGCCCTCCGCTGCGCGCTCGTCCGCGGCGCCGCGGCTCGCCTCTTCTCTGGCGCAGGGTGCGTGGCCGGGTCGACCGCCGAGGGCGAGTGGACGGAGACCGCGGTGAAGGCGCGCTTCATGCTCCGCGCATTCGGGCTGGAGGGCTGACCGGCATGCCCTCCCTCAACACCCTGTGGGCCGGAGCTCTGATGCAGGAGCTGCACCGGGGTGGGGTGCGCGATGTCGTGCTCTGCCCGGGCTCGCGCAGCGCTCCGCTGGCCCTGGCAGCTGCCGAGGCGAGCCCGGAGGTGCGAACCTGGGTGGTGCTCGACGAGCGCGTCGCTGGCTTCTTCGCCCTGGGACTGGCGCTCGAGTCGGGCCGGCCCGCCTCGGTGCTCGTCACCTCCGGGAGCGCAGGGACGCACCTTCTCCCCGCCCTCGTCGAGGCCTGGGCGTCGGGCGTCCCGCTGGTGGCGCTCACCGCCGACCGGCCCTGGGAGCTCCACGGATTCGGCGCCCCGCAGACCATGCCGCAGGGCGGGCTCTTCGGGTCCTTCGTCCGGATGTCCCAGAGCCTCCCGTCGCCCGAGGCGAGCGCCGCCGCGTTCCGCCATCTGCGCGCCGTCGTCTCGCGTGCGGTGTCCGCGGCGGTGGCGCGCCCCTCCGGGCCGGTGCACCTCGACGTCCCGTTCCGCGAGCCGCTCGCCCCCGTGCCCGACGCTCCAGCGCCGGCCGGGCTCGACGTCGAGGCGCTGGAGGGCAGGGCTGGAGCGCCCTTCGTCCGCAGTGTCACCCCGGCCGGGCTTCCGCCCGAGCCCGAGCTGGAGGCGGTGCGCCGTCGGCTCGCCGCGGCGGAGCGGGGCGTGGTGGTGGTGGGACCTCGCGCCCGTGCCGACCGGTTCGCCGGTGCGGTGCGCGCCCTCGCTGCATCGCACGGCTATCCGGTGCTGGCCGATGCGGCGAGCAACGTGCGCTGGGCCCCGGGCCAGCCGGCCATCGCCCACCTCGACCTCCTGCTGCGCAACGAGGGCTGGGCCCTGGCCTCCCGGCCGGACCTCGTCGTCCGCCTCGGCGGGGGCCTCTCCTCGCGCCGCGTCTCCGAGTGGCTCGACGGCTCGGGCGCCGAGGTGGTGCTGGTCTCGGAGGGGACCGAGCCCGTGGACCCACAGCACCGCGCGGCGGTGGTGCTCGAGGGCGATGCGGTCGCCATCTGCGAGGCGCTCACCGCCGCCACTGCACCGAGACGGGCGGCCTGGGCCGACGGATTCTCCCGGGCCGACGCCCGCGCCGATTCCACGCTCGCCTCCGCGCTCGCCTCGGAGCGCCGGTTGACCGAGCCCGGCGTGGCGCGGGCGGTCGTCTCCGCGCTCCCCGCCGGGGCGCGCCTGGTGCTCGGCAGCAGCATGCCCATCCGGGACGTGGACGCCTTCGCTCCCGACCCGCCGGGACCGGTCCGCGTCCTCGCCAACCGCGGGCTCAACGGCATCGACGGAAACCTGAGCACCGCCCTCGGTGTCGCCGCGGCGTCCGGTGCGCCGACCTTCGCCGTGGTGGGAGACCTGGCGCTCCTGCACGACCTGGGCGCGCTGGTCCTCGCTCGCCGGGCCAGCCTTCCGCTCACCGTCGTGGTGGTGAACAACGACGGCGGCGGCATCTTCTCCTTTCTCCCCATCGCCGGGAGCACCCCTCGCTTCGAGGCGCTCTTCGGCACCCCGCACGGGACCGACCTCTCGGCCGCCGCGGCGCTGGGCGAGGCCCGGTTCACCCGGGTGGAGGCGCCGGCCGAGCTCGCCGCCGCGCTGGAGGACGCCGGGCGGCCGGGGCTCCGCATCATCGAGGCGCGCGTCGTCGATCGCGCGACCAACGTCGACGTTCACCATGCGCTCGGAGCGGCCGTGGCCCGCGCGCTCGAGGAGGGCGGCCGATGAGCCTGCTCGCCCACGTCACCTGGGGGCAAGGTGCGCCCCTGCTGCTGCTGCACGGGTTCACCGGGAACCGGGACGCCTGGAACCACCTGCGACCGCTGCTCGGCCAGTCCTTCCAGGCCCTCGCCCCCGACCTCCCTGGCCACGGCGAGAGTCCCATCGCCCCGGACACCACCTTCGACGGGACGATCGAGGCCCTGCTGGCGCTCCTCGACTCCCAGCGGCTCGAGCGGGTGGACGTCGCGGGGTACTCGCTCGGCGCCCGGGTGGCGCTGGGACTGTGCCTCCGCGCGCCGGAGCGGGTGGGCCGCCTGGTCCTCGAGTCGGGCAGCCCGGGCCTCCGCCGCCGGCGCGACCGGCACGAGCGCCGCCGGGACGACGCCGCGCTGGCCGAGGTCATCGAGCGGGACGGACTCGAGGCCTTCGTCCGCCGCTGGGAAGCGCTCCCGCTGTTCGACGGGCTGCGGGGCCTCCCCGAGGACGTCCGCCTGCGGCTCCACCAGCGCCGGCTCTCGCACCGGCCGGAGGCGCTGGCCGGCTCGCTGCGCGCCCTGTCGCTCGGTGCGCAGCCCAGCTACTGGACGCGGCTGTGGACGGTGCGCGCGCCCACCTTGCTGCTCAGCGGCGGCCGCGACCCGAAGTTCAGCGGCATCGCCCGGGCGATGGCGGCGGAGATGCCGCTGGTCTGGGGACACGTCTTCCCCGGCGCGGGGCACGCGCCACATCTGGAGTCGCCAGAGGAGTGGGCCCGCGAGGTGACCTCCTTCCTCTCCGCTCCGTGGATCGAACGGCCGCTCGTGGACAGCGAGCGCGGGAGCAACCAGGGATGAAGGCAGAGTGGAAGAAGGTCCGGGACGACAAGGACATCGTCTACGAGAAGTGGAACGGCATCGCGAAGATCACCATCAACCGGCCCGAGGTGCGGAACGCGTTCCGCCCCCAGACGCTGTTCGAGATGAGCTCCGCGTTCAACGACGCCCGCGAGGATCCCTCGGTGGGTGTGGTCATCCTCACCGGCGCCGGCGACCAGGCCTTCTGCTCCGGCGGCGACCAGCGCATCCGCGGCAACGAGGGCTACGTGGGGAGCGACGGCGTCCCCCGGCTCAACGTGCTCGACCTCCAGAAGCAGATCCGCTCCCTGCCCAAGCCGGTGGTGGCGATGGTGGCCGGGTATGCCATCGGCGGTGGCCACGTGCTCCACGTGGTCTGCGACCTGACCATCGCCGCGGACAACGCCCGCTTCGGCCAGACCGGCCCGCGGGTGGGCAGCTTCGACGGTGGCTTCGGCGCGAGCTACCTCGCCTCCATCGTCGGCCAGAAGAAGGCCCGGGAGATCTGGTTCCTCTGCCGCCAGTACGACGCGCAGCAGGCGCTGCAGATGGGGCTGGTCAACACCGTGGTGCCGCTGGCCGACCTCGAGGCGGAGACCCTCCGCTGGTGCCAGGAGATGCTCCAGCTCAGCCCGCTGGCGCTCCGGCTGCTCAAGTCGAGCTTCAACGCCGACCTGGACGGCCAGGCCGGCATCCAGGAGCTCGCCGGCAACGCGACCTTGCTCTACTACATGTCCGCGGAGGCCCAGGAGGGGCGCAACGCGTACGTCGAGCGGCGCATGCCCGACTTCTCGAAGTTCCCGCGTCGCCCGTGACCGCCGCCGCTCCCCCCGCCGTGCCCTCGCTCCGGATCTGGCTGCTCGCGGCCCGGCCCAAGACGCTCACCGCCGCGGTGGTGCCGGTGGTGGTGGGCACGGGGCTGGCGCTGGGGAAGGGGATGGCGGCCGGGTGGCCGGCGCTCGCCGCGCTCGCCGGGGCGGTGCTGATCCAGATCGGCACCAACCTCACCAACGACTACTACGACTTCCGCAAGGGCGCGGACACCCACGAGCGCGTGGGACCGACCCGGGTCACGCAGAGCGGGCTCATCGCGCCGCAGACGGTGCTGGCCGCCGGCGCGGCCTGCTTCACGCTGGCGCTGGTGGTGGGGATCTACCTCGTGGCCCGGGGCGGCTGGCCGTTCGTGGTCATCGGTCTCGCCTCGGTGCTCGCCGGCTGGGCCTACACCGGTGGGCCGTACCCGCTCGGGTACAACGGGCTCGGGGACCTGTTCGTGATGGTCTTCTTCGGGCTGGTGGCCGTGCCGGGCACCTTCTACGCCCAGGGACTCCGGCTGGTCCCGGCCGTCTGGCCCGCGGCGGTGGCCGTCGGCGCCACCGGGACGATGATCCTGGTGGTGAACAACCTGCGGGACATGGAGACCGACGCCCGCGCCGGCAAGCACACCCTGGTGGTCCGCTTCGGCCGGGGCTTCGGACGCGGCGAGTACGTCACGCTCCTCGGGGTGGCGCTGGCCATGCCGGTCCTCCTGGTGGCGCTCGACTGGGCGCGGTGGCCGGTGCTCCTGGCGCTCCTCGCCGCGCCGCTGTCCTGGCCGCCGCTGTCGCGCGTCCTGCGGACCACCGGGGCGACGCTGAACCCGGCCCTGGGGACGACGGCGCGGTTCCAGGCCGCGTTCGGACTGCTGCTGGCTCTCGGGGCCTGGCTGGGGGCCGCGTGACCACCGAGCTCCTCGTCCGGCCACGGGCCCTCCGCCTCCGCTCGGGCCTCTCCACCGGCGCCGGGATGCGGATGGGGGTGGACGGGTTCTGGCTGCGGCTGGGCGACGGGCTGGGCGAGGTGACGCTCTTGCCCGGGTTCGGGACCGAGCCGGTGGAACGGGCCCGCGCCGCGCTGACGGAGGCAGCCGCCGCGCTCCGGGGCGCCCCGCCGCCGGGGAGCCACGACGAGGTGGCGGCGCGCATCCAGCGCCTCCCCATCCTCCGCGAGACACCGGCCACCCGGGCGGGGGTCGAGCTGGCCCTGCTCGACGCGGGCGCCCGCCATGCCGGCACTCCGCTCGCCGCATGGCTCGGCGCCGAGCTGCGCTCGGTCCGGGTCAACGCGCTCCTCACCGACGACGAGGTCGACGCCCTGGCCTCGGAGGCCCGGGCACGGGCGCACGAGAACTTCGACACCTTGAAGATCAAGGTGGGCGCCGAGCCTGCCAGCCAGGACGCCGTCCGGGTGGCGGCGGTGCGGGCGGCGGTGGGCCCCAACATGCGCATCCGCGTCGACGGCAACGGCGCGTGGTCCGAGGCCGAGGCCCGGGAGCGGCTCACCGCCCTCGCCTCCTCGCGGCTCGAGTACGTCGAGCAGCCGGTGCCGGCGGCCAACTTCGATGGGCTTCGCCGGCTCCGCTCGCTGGCCCGCATCGCCGCCGACGAGTCGCTCGGCGTGCCCGGTGCGCGCGAGGGCCTGTTCGGCGGCAAGCGGCCCGCGGTGGACGTGCTGGTGTTCAAGCTCCCGGTCATCGGCGGTGTGCTCCGGGCACGCCGGTACGCGGCGCTGGCCTGGGAGGTGGGCGTCGAGGTCGTGGTGACCAGCGCGCTCGATGGCGCGGTCTCGCGCGCCGGCGCGGCCCACCTCGCCTGCACGCTCCCCGTCGAGGGTCCGGCACACGGGCTCGCCACCGGGCACCTGCTCGATTCGGACGCCGGCGGCTACCCCATCTCGCACGGCCTCTGCTACCTCCCGGACGCGCCTGGGCTGGGCATCGACCCGGAGGTCCTCGGGTGGTGACCGCCGGGTGCCCCGTGCGCGCCCACGCCCGCCGCAACCCGGAGGGGCTCGCGCTCGTTGCCGGTGAGCGTCGATGGACCTGGGCCGCGCTGGACCGGGAAGTGGCGCGGGTCGCCGGCTTCCTCCAGGCCGCGAACGTCCGCCGGGGCGAGCGGGTGGCGGTCCTGGCCGCGAACCACCCCTCGACGGTGGCCCTCCTCTTCGCCGTTCGCCGCACCGGCGCCGCGCTGGTTCCGCTCAACGTCCGGCTCGCCCCGGCCGAGCTCCGCGCCCAGCAGGAGCGGGTCCGTCCCCGGGTGGTGCTGGCCGACGCCGACCGCCGCGAGGTGCTCCCCGGAGCCGTGGCGCTCGAGGACTGGCCCGGCCCCGACACCGCGCCCTGGCCCGGAGAGGAGTCCGACGCCTCCCCCGACTGGGTCCTGCTCTTCACCTCCGGCACCACCGGGCAACCCAAGGCCGCGCGGCTCTCGGTCGGGGCCTTCGATGCGCTGGCGCGGGCCTCGGCGGCGAACCTCGGGCCACGGGCCGGGGACCGCTCGCTCTGCAACCTCCCGCTGTTCCACGTCGGCGGCCTCGGCATGGCGGTGCGCTGCGCGCACGACGGGGCGACCCTGGTGCTCCACCCGCGCTTCGACGCCGCGGCGGTGGTGCGGGCCGTGCGCGAGGAGGGCATCACCCACCTGAGCCTGGTGGCGCGCGCGCTCGAGCAGAGCCTCGACGCCGGGCTTCGCGCCGGCTCGCTCCGCGCCGTGCTGGTGGGCGGTGGTCCCGTCCCGCTGTCCCTGGTCGAGCGGGCGCGCGCCGCCAGCCTTCCCGTGCTCCTCACCTATGGGCTCACCGAGGCCTGCTCGCAGGTCACCACCGAGCATCCGGGTGAGGCCGACGGCCGGACCGCCGGCCCCCCGCTGCCCGGACTCGAGGTCCGGATCGTCGCCGGCGACGGCAGGCGGCTGCCGGCAGGGGAGGAGGGCGCCATCGCCGTCCGTGGGCCCACCCTCATGCGGGGCTACCTCGACGACGATGGCGCCACCGCCGACGTGCTCCAGGACGGCTGGCTTCTCACCGGGGACATCGGCCGGCTCGACGGCTCCGGGCGGCTCACCGTCCTGGCCCGGCGCACCGACCTCATCCTCTCGGGGGGCGAGAATGTCTACCCCGCCGAGGTGGAGGCTGTGCTCGCCACCCACCCCGGGGTGGCGGAGGTGGCAGTCGTCGGACGCCCGGACGCGCGGTGGGGGCAGGTGCCGGTGGCGGTGGTCGTGGCCCGGCCGTCCGGCTCGCTGGAGGACCTCCGGACCTGGGCGCTGTCCCGGCTCGCCGCGTTCAAGGTCCCGGCCGAGGTGCTCCCCGCCACCGCGCTCCCCCGCACCGCGGCGGGCAAGGTGGACCGCGCGGCAGTGCAGGCCGCGGTGGTGGGCCCAAGCGGCGCTTGTTCCTTCGAGAAGCCCGGCGGCGCAGAAAACGCGGCGGGGCGGATGGAGTTCAAGTAGTCTTGAACAGGGTGAACCAGATGGAGACCACGCCCGAGGCAGGACGCTTCCTGGAAGCCGCCGAGGCCCGCCTCGCCACCGTCCTCTCGCACGGCTCGGGCGACGTGGCCCAGTCCGACACCCTGCTCAACGCCGGCCGCCACCTGTGCATCGGCAGCGGCGGCAAGCGGGTCCGGCCCACCATGGTGCACCTCTTCGGCCTCGCCGCAGGGGCGCCCGAGGGGCCGCTGCTGCACGTGGCGGTGGCCGCGGAGCTGGTGCACTCGGCCAGCCTGCTCCACGACGACGTGGTGGACGCCGGGATGTACCGCCGTGGCCGCCCGACGGTGAACGCGCTCTGGGGCAACGTGGTGGCGGTGATGGGCGGAGACCTCCTGCTCACCCTCGCGCTCGGCGAGCTGGCCGCGCTCGACCGGGAGATCACCTTCGCCGCGGTGCGGACGGTCGCCGAGATGACCCGGGCGACCATCGGTGAGGTGGAGGCCCGCGGGGACCTCTCGCTCTCGGTGGAACGCTTCCGGAGCATCATGGAGGGCAAGACCGGGGCGCTCTTTGGCTTCTGCGGCGCGGCGGCCGGACGGCTCGCGGGCAGGGACGAGGTCGCCCGCAGGTTCGAGGCCTTCGGCCGCCACCTCGGCGTGGCCTTCCAGATCGCCGACGACCTCAAGGACCTCAACGGCGGTGACCCGGGCAAGCCGGTGTTCGCCGACTTCAAGTCCCGGACCCCCTCGCTGCCCATCCTGCTCGCCGCGCAGATGGACGAGCCGCTCCGGCGCCGGATCAAGGACCTGTGGGCCTTCGGCTCGATGGCCGACGAGCGGGTGCGCGAGCTCGGCGTGGCGGTGCTCGCCACCGACGCCCCGCGGGCCGCGCTTCACCTCATGGACCGGGAGATCGAGGCCGCGCTCGACGCACTCGGCCCCCTCCGCGATTCGCCCGGCGCCAGCGAGCTGACCGACTGGGCCCGGCGCCTCGGGGCGGCCTTCCGCTAGCGAGAGCACGACCATGCCGGCCAAGGGTTACAGCTGGTCCGACGCACCCCGCCTGGCGGCGCCCGAGCCCGCGCCGGGGCTCCCGCGCTGGGAGGCGCTGGCCATTGATGCGGTGGGCAACGTCATCGAGTTCTGGGGCTTCAAGCACAACCAGGGCCGGGTGTGGGCGGTGCTCTACCTCCGCGGCACGTCGATGACCGCCACCCAGCTCGAGGAGGAGCTGGGCCTGAGCAAGGGCGCGGTCTCGATGCTGGTCCGCGACCTCGAGCGGTGGGGGGTGGTGGTGCGCATCCGGCAGCCCGGCACCGGCGCCTGGCACTTCCGCGCGGAGACCGACCTGGTGCGGATGGTGAGCCGGGTCATCCAGGAGCGCGAGAACGCCTTCGTCTCCCGCATCCGAAAGGACCTGGAGGAAGCCAAGCGACTCGCCTCGGCCAGCGGCGTGGGGCGTGACCGGCTGGCGCGGCTGGAGAAGCTCGCGGCGCTGGCCTCGGGCGCCGAGCGGGCGCTGCGCATCTTCCTCCGTACCGCGCGCGTGGACCTCTCCTCGCTCCTCGCCGCGCTGGGCGAGGGCAAGCTGCGGCCGAGGAGCTGAGCGGAGCGGCACGCAGGTCCTCCCCTGACCGTGCCCCGCGCTGCGGCTGCGCATCCTCGGCGTCCGGAGGCCCAACCCGCGCAGCGTCTGCGCGCTCCGGGGCGGCCGGCCCCTGCTCCGGAGGCCGTGCCGGCGAGGCGAGCGGCTTGCATCCCCCGCGTGGCCGCGGACATGCGAAGCAGAGTTCAACTCCAAACATTGCGAGGTCTCTGATGCTCGAGGATCTCGTCGTCGGGCTGGCTGGCTCGGGCGGAGACGGAGTGGTGAGCGCGGGAGAGTCCCTCCTCGCCGCGGCCTCGTCCCAGGGCTTCTACGCCATGATGACCAAGAGCTTCGGCTCGCAGATCCGCGGAGGTGAGTCGTCCTGCCGGGTCCGGCTCTCCACCCGGAAGGTGCTCAACCCGGGCGGCGTGCTGGATGTGGCGGTGGCGCTCAACTGGGAGGACTTCCGCCGCTTCGGCGCCGAGCTGCCCATCGGACCGGACACCGTGCTCATCCACGAGACGAAGGCCGGGCCGCCCCCGGCCGATCTGGCACCGGCGGGCCGGATGCCGCGCGAGGTGATGGGCGTCCCGCTGGCCGAGCTGGCCAAGTCCTCGGCGGGGACCGATCGGGCCAAGACCAGTGTCGTCCTCGGGGTCATCTCCGGGCTCTTCGGGGTGCCGCGGGAGGCGCTGGAGCGCGGGCTCCAGAAGAAGTTCGGACAGAAGGGCGAGGGGCTGCTGGAGGCGAACCGCAAGGCGCTGGCCAGCGGCATCGCCTTTGCCGCGGAGCACCCTCTGGCCGCGCCCCGTTCGCTGGCCCGTCCGGCGGCGCCCTCGCCCAAGCTTCTGTGTGACGGAAACGAGATGTGCGCCTCGGCCGCCCTCTTCGCCGGCTGCGAGTTCTTCGGCGGCTACCCCATCACCCCGTCCACCGAGGTGATGCAGATGCTCTCCCGCGAGCTGCCGAAGTACGGCGGCGTGGTGCTCCAGGCCGAGGACGAGATCAGCGGCGTGGGCTCGGCGGTGGGCGCTTCCTTCGCCGGCAAGAAGTCCATGACCGCCACCTCGGGCCCCGGGATGTCCCTGAAGACCGAGGTGCTCGGCCTGGCCTCCATCGCCGAGCTGCCGCTGGTGCTCCTCAACGTGCAGCGGGGCGGGCCGTCCACCGGTCTTCCGACCAAGCCCGAGCAGGCGGATCTCTTCCAGGCGGCGTTCAGCGCGCACGGCGACGTGCTCCGGCCGGTGCTTGCCCCCACCGACGTCGAGGACACCTTCCGGCTCACCGTCGAGGCCTTCAACCTCGCCGAGAAGTACCAGACGCCGGTGGTCATCCTCTCGGACCAGGAGATTGCCCAGCGCAAGGAGACAGTGGATCCCATCGACGTCTCGCGGCTCGAGGTGCTGGAACGGCTCCGGCCCACGCCCGAGCAGCTGGCGAAGGGGTACCAGCGCTTCCTGGACACTCCTTCCGGGGTGAGCCCGCTCAGCCACCCCGGGATGCAGGGCGGGAACTACCTGGCCGCCGGCATCGAGCACGACAGCAAGGGAGCCCCGACCGCGAGCGGGGCGGTGCACGCAGCGATGAACAGGAAACGCTTCCGGAAGCTCGAGCCTCTCCAGGAGCGCGCCGACCTCTTCCATCGCGAGGGCCCGCCGGACGCGCCGCTGGCACTGGTGAGCTGGGGCAGCTCGGCCGGGGTGGCCCGCGAGGCGTTTGCCCTGGCCCGAGCGCGCGGATTGCCCGTCAAGCTCCTCGTTCCCTACCTCCTCTATCCGGTGGCCGAGCCGGTGTACCGGGACTTCTTCGCCGGGGTCCGCAGCGGGCTGGTGCTGGAGCTGTCGCACCAGGGGCAGCTCTACCGGGTGCTGCGGATGTTCGTCGACGTGCCGGCAGGGGTGACCTCGTTCGCCCGCAGCGGGGCGCAGCCCTTCCGCGCCGACGAGGTGCTGGCCCGGCTGCAGCAGCTGGCGGAGGGTCTCTAGATGGACGCCTTTCTCGCCCCCAACGACTACAAGAGCCCGCTCAAGCCCATCTGGTGTCCGGGCTGCGGCGACTACGGGGTGGTACAGGCGCTGTACCGGGCCTTGAGCGCGGTCGGCCGGTCGCCGCACGAGATCGCCTTCATCTCCGGCATCGGGTGCAGCAGCCGCATCCCGGGCTACACCACCGCCTACGGCTTCAACAGCGTCCACGGCCGCGCGCTCCCCATCGCCCAGGGAGTGAAGCTCGCCAACCCGGACCTCCTGGTGGTGGTGGCGGGCGGGGACGGCGATGGCTTCTCCATCGGCGGCGGGCACGTGCCGCACGCCATCCGCCGCAACGTGGACCTCACCTATCTGGTCATGGACAACCAGGTGTACGGGCTCACCAAGGGACAGCTTTCGCCCACCTCGGCGCGCGGGCTGAAGACGGTCACCTCGCCCTACGGCAGCTTCGAGCAGCCGATCAACCCCTTGCTCACGGTGCTGGCCTACGGCGCGGGCTTCGTGGCCCAGGCCACGCCGGCGGACATGCCGGGCATGACCGCGCTCATCGAGGAGGCGATCCGCTACCCCGGGTTCTCCTTCGTGAACATCCAGTCGCCCTGCGTGACGTTCGGGGAGGAGGAGCAGCAGCTCCGCGCCCACAAGGCCAGGATGAAGCCGCTGGCCAGCCTGGGGCACGACCCGGCAAACCAGCTCGCCGCGCTCGACCTGGCCCGGGCCTACGGAGAGGAGCTGTACACCGGAGTCTTCTACCGGAACCCCCGACCCCCGCCGACCTACGACGCGCTGGTGCGGCAGCGACAGGTCGAGCTCCAGCGGGGTGAGCCCAGACCTCGGGCGCGGGTGCTCGAGGCCTATCTCAAGACGTGAGGAGGGCACCATGGGTCCCATCGTTGGCATCGACTTCGAGCGGATGACGCTCCGGGACGCCCTCGACCTGGCGGTGCTGATCGAGGAGGAGGCGGCCGATCGCTACCGGGAGTTCGCCGAGCAGCTCGCCACCCACGACACCCCCGAGGTAGCCGCCTTCTTCGCCCGGATGGCGCGCATCGAGGACCACCACCGCAGCGAGCTGCTGCAGCGGCGACGGACGATGTTCGGCGACGCGCCGTCGACGGTGCAGCGGCGGCAGATCTTCGACGTGGAGGCGCCGGCCTACGACGAGGCCCGGGCCTTCATGGGGGTTCGCCAGGCGCTGGAGACCGTGCTCGCCGCGGAGGTCAAGGCCCACGACTTCTTCGACGAGGCGCTGCCCCGCGTCAAGGACCCCGAGTTGCGGGCCCTCTTCAAGCAGCTCCGGGATGAGGAGGTACACCACCAGTCCCTGGTGAAGGCCGAGCTGGCGCGTTGCCCGGAGAAGTCGGACGATTCGGAGGCCTATGCGGACGACCCGAACGCGCAGTAGGACGTTCCCCTCGGGAGCACATTCATGACCCAGGGCCTCGCCCTCCTCGCTTTCCTCGTCGTCTCCTTCCTCGCCGTGGGCAGCCTGCTCGTCTTGGCGCGGCTGCTCCGGGTGCACGCCCGCGTCGACAGCCCGCTGAAGCGCGAGACCTACGAGTGCGGCGAGACGCCCCGGGGCATGGCCTGGGTGCGCTTCCACGCCCGCTACTACGTGGTGGCGCTGTTCTTCGTCCTCTTCGACATCGAGGCGGCGCTCATCCTCCCCTGGGGCACCATCGTCCGGGAGGTGGGGACCACGGGGCTGGTCGCGGTGGGCACGTTCGTCGGGGTGCTGATGCTCGGCTGGGCCTGGGCGATCCGGAAGGGGGCGCTGGAGTGGGTGTGAGGACGGTCGACGACGGGGCGGCGTTCGAGCACCCGCTCTACAAGACGCTGCTCAGCGTGCCAGGGCTGACGGTGGCCACCACCGCGCTGGACCAGGTGCTCACCTGGGGGATGAGTAACGCGCTCTGGGTGTTCCCCATGGCCACCAGCTGCTGCGGCATCGAGTTCATGGCCACCGCCGCGAGCCGGGTGGACATCGACCGGATGGGGACCATCGTCCGGGCCACCCCGCGGCAAGCGGACGTGATGGTGGTGGCCGGGACCATCACCGTGAAGATGGCGTCGCGGGTGAAGAAGCTCTGGGACCAGATGCCCGAGCCCAAGTGGTGCATCGCCATGGGCTCCTGCGCCATCTCCGGCGACTTCTACCGGAACCTCTACTCGGTGGTTCCGGGCGTGGACACGTTCCTTCCCGTCGACGTCTACGTGCCGGGCTGTCCGCCGAACCCGGAGGCCCTGATGCACGGGTTTCTCCGGCTGCAAGAGAAGATCCGCAAGAGCCGCAAGGGCGAGACCGTCACGCCCGAGACCAACTCGGAGCTGCTCCGCGTCACGCGCCCGTCCATCCCGCGGATGGTCGACCACGAGCGGACCCCCGAGATGGACCGCGCGCAGATCGAGTCGGCGGACATTGCCACCGAGGTGGAGGTCACCCCGGCGGTCCACGCCTCGCTCGCGCCCGAGCCCACGGAGCTCGCCTCCAATATCTCCGGTCCGGACCTGCCGGCGGTGCTCACCGAGCTGGGTATCGCGGCGACGGGCGAGCTCGGCCCTCCGCTCGTCCCGGCGCGGCGGCACCTCGAGGTCGCGAGCCGGCTCAAGTCCCGCGGGTACCGGCAGCTGGTGTCGGTGGTGGCGACGCACTGGGTGGCGGGCACGGCCCGGAAGGGGAAGGTCCCGGACGAGCCCGAGCACTTCGAGGTCAGCTATCTGCTCCGGACGGTGGGGGCCGGCTCGCGGGTGGCAACGTGGGCGGTCCGGCTCGCGCCGGGTGAGCCCGTCTCGTCGCTGTTCCAGCTCTTCGCAGGGGCGGACTGGCAGGAGCGCGAGCAGTACGACCTGGTCGGCGTGGTGTTCGCCGACCACCCGGACCTCCGCCGGCTGATGATGCCGGAGAACTACGATCGCCATCCCCTCCGGCGGGACCTGCCGGCCAATCTCCCGTACGCCCCCTGGAGATGACCGCGTTGCAGACGGTGCAGATCACCCGGCGGGTCGACCCGCACCTCTCCATCGACCGGTACGACCCCGAGGGGGAGCTGATGCTCCTGCACTTCGGGCCGCAGCACCCGTCCACGCACGGCGTGTTCCGGATGGACCTCTACCTGGACGGGGAGAAGGTGGTGAAGGTGATTCCGCACGTGGGCTACCTCCACCGGGCGGTGGAGAAGCTCTGCGAGACTCTGGCCTACGTGCAGATCACCCCCATCGTCGACAAGAACGACTACGTCGCGCCGATGACCAACGAGCAGGCCCTGAACATGGCCTTCGAGGCGGCGCTCAAGCTCGAGGTGCCGCGCCGGGCGCGGTGGATGCGGACCCTCTTCGCCGAGCTCCAGCGCATCGCCTCGCACCTGCTCTGGCTCGGGACCTTCGCCCTGGACCTGGGGGGCGCCCTGGGCGGCGGGTCGACGGTGTTTATCCACTGCTTCCGCGAGCGCGAGCTGGTGCTGGACCTCTTCGAGGAGGTCACCGGGGCGCGGTTCCACTACAACACCCACACCATCGGCGGGAACCGGCACGACCTGCCCGCGGGCTGGAGCGCGAAGGTGCACGCCGCGCTGGACGTCATCGGCCCCCGGCTCGACGAGTACGAGGCCATGACGCTGGAGAACCGCATCTTCCTCGACCGGACGGTGGGAGTGGGGAAGCTGGACGCGGAGCTGGCGCTCGAGCTGGGCATCACCGGCCCCATCCTCCGTGCCTGCGGGGTGGACCACGACCTCCGCCGCGACGCTCCCTTCCACGCCTACGACGAAGTGAAGGTGAACGTGGTGACCGCGCAGGGCGGGGACTGCCTGGCCCGCGCCCAGGTGCGGCTGGGCGAGATGCGCGAGAGCGTCCGCCTGGTGCGCGAGATGGTGGATTCGGTGCCCGAGGGCAGCATCAACTCCGGCAAGCCGGTGAAGCTCCCGGTGCAGACCAAGATTCCACCGGGTCAGGTCTACGTGGCGATCGAGACCCCGCGGGGCGAGCTCGGCACCTACTTGGTCTCGGACGGCACGCAGTTCCCGTACCGCCTGAAGATCCGCCCGCCGAGCCTGCACGCGCTCTCCGCGCTGCCGTACATCATCCCCGGGGGCACGGTGAGCGACGCGGTGGCGATCCTCGGCTCGGTGGACCCGATCATGGGCGAGGTGGACCGGTGAACGAGGGGCTCCTGCACGGAGCGGTGTACTCGGTGCTCATCGTCACGGTGGTGCTCACGGCGACGGCGATGGCCCTCTGGTTCGAGCGGAAGTTCGCCGCCCGGCTCCAGACCCGGCTGGGCCCGACCATCGTGGGGCCCATCGGGCTGCTGCAGCCGGTGGCAGATCTCCTGAAGCTCCTCCAGAAGGAGGACATCGTCCCGGACAACGCGGATGCAGCCATCTTCAACCTGGTGCCTCCGCTGGCTGCCCTGGCCGCGCTCGGCGCCGCCGCGGTGGTGCCGTTCTCGCCGTCGGTGGTGGCCTCGGACCTGGACGTGGGCGTGCTCTACGTCCTCGCCATCGGGGCGGTGACCGTGCTCCCGATCTTCGGGGCGGGGTGGTCGAGCAACAACAAGCTCGCGCTGCTCGGCGGGATGAGGGCCGTTGCCCAGTCCATCTCCTACGAGGTGCCGCTGCTTCTCTCCGCCATGGTGCCAGTCATCCTCTCCGGGTCGCTGCGGCTGGGCACCATCGTCCAGATGCAGGCCGACCACCACTGGTTCGTGGTCTGGCCCTTCTTCATCGGCTTGCCGGCCTTCGGGATCTTCATGCTGGCCATGCTGGCCGAGGCGAACCGCATCCCCTTCGACATCCCGGAGGCGGAGAGCGAGCTCGTGGCCGGCGTCACCACCGAGTACACCGGAATGAAGTTCGCGCTGTTCTACATGGCCGAATACATCCACACGATCGTGGCCTCGGCGGTGGGGGCGGCGCTCTTCCTCGGCGGCTGGGACGGGCCGTTCTTCCCGGGTCTGCACTGGATGGTGCTGAAGACGCTGCTCCTCTTCACCGCGGTGTACTGGATCCGCTGGACGCTCCTCCGCTTCCGGTCGGATCAGCTGATGGGACTGTGCTGGAAGTGGCTGGTGCCGATGGGCGTGCTCCTGGTGGGTGCGGCCGCGACCTGGGTGGTGGTGTTCCCGTGAAGGACTACCTGACGACGGCGGTCCGGGCGCTGGCCACCAGCTTCACCAACTTCTTCCGCCGTTCGGTCACGGTGGAGTTCCCCGATGTCATCCGACCGCGCGCCGAGCGCTACCGGGCGAGCTTCGCCCTGCTCCACGAGGAGGACGGGGACGAGGCATGCATCGGGTGCCTGCAGTGCGAGCGCATCTGCCCCTCGGAGGTCATCTCCATCAAGGCGGGCGGCAAGCGCGAGTCACCCATCACCGGGAAGAAGCGCGGGTACGCCGACGACTTCGTGCTCGACCTGAACGCCTGCATCTACTGCGAGCTGTGCGTCCAGGTCTGCCCGACGGACGCGATCGTGATGACCCGTGAGCCAGAGCTGCCCGCGTTCGGGCGCGAGGACCTGGTACTGACGATGGCCAAGCTCTATGCCAACGAGAAGTCGAAGCAGCGGGCGTGGGGCGATGCGACTCGGCTGAACGCGATGCAGACGCCGCCGAAGCCTCCGAAGGCCGCGACCCCCGCGGCGGGGAGCGCGGCTCCAACAGCGGGCGCTCAGCCGGCGGCTTCGAGCGCTCGTGCTGCCGCTCCGGCCGCGGCGAGTCCGGCCGCAGCGAGCTCATCGACTGCACCCGCCGGTGCCCCCGCTCCGGCTCCCGCGGCGAGTCCGGCCGCGTCGGGCACAGCGAGCGCACCCGTCGGTGCCCGGCCTCCGGCTGCCGCGGCGAGTCCGGCCGCAGCGAGCTCATCTACTGCCCCTGCCGCTGCTCGCGCTCCGGCTGCCGCGGCGAGTTCGGCAGCATCTGGCTCGCCGAGCGCACCCGTCGCTGCCCCCGCTCCGGCTGCCGCGGCGAGTCCGGCCGCATCGGGCAGCCCGAGCGCACCCGTCGCTGCCCCCGCTCCGGCGGCCGCGGCGAGTCCGGCCGCATCGGGCCCGTCGGCCGCCTCTGGTGCTCCTGCCTCGGCCGAGGCAGCCACTCCGCCGGTGCCTGTGGTGCCCCTGCCAGCGCCGGCCCCGGCATCCGCGCCGTCCAGCCAGGGTGCGTCTGCCGAGACCGGCGAGACCCGTCCGGTGGCTTCGACCGCCGAGCGAGGTTCCACGCCGCCGGGCTCGAGCGGGGAGGGCACGCCGTGACGGCCGAGCTGGGCTTCGGTGTGTTCGCATTCCTCCTGGTGGGCTTTCCCGCCCTCCGGGTGGTGACCAGCCGGGACCTGGTCAGGGCGGTCCTCTGGCTCGCGGTGACGCTGCTCGGCACCGCGGTGCTGTATGCGCTGCTGCACGCCCCCTTTCTCGCCGGCGTCCAGGTACTCACCTATGTGGGCGGGGTGGTGACGCTGATGGTGTTCGGGGTGATGGTGACCCACAAGCACGACGGGACGACCGTCGCCATCGACGGCGCCAACCGCGTCCGGGGTGCGCTGGCGGCCCTGGCCTTCTTCGGCGTGGTGGCCTTCGCCATCGTCCGGACCGACCTCTCGTCGCTCACCCCGGTGGAGACGCCGTCCACCCAGGAGCTCGCGATGGCTCTGCTGGATCGCTACCTGATCGCCTTCGAGGTCGCCTCGGTCCTGCTCCTCGCCGCCATCATCAGCGCGGTGGTGCTCGCCCGCCGCCGCGACCCTCTGCCCGAGGGGACCGAGCCTGCCGACGGAGCCAGGCTCCAGGAAGGGAGCGTGCCGTGACGCTCCGCGCGCTCCTCCTGGTGGCGACCGCACTCTTCAGCATCGGCATCTACGGCCTGGTCACCCGGCGCCAGGCGGTGGCCCTGCTCCTCTCCATCGAGGTGATGGCCAACGCCGCAAATCTGGTGTTCGTCGCCTTCGCCCGGTACGGCGGCGCGCCGGGCCATCCGCTGGTGCTCTTCGCCCTGGCAATCACCGTGGCCGAGGTCGCGGTCGGTCTCGCCCTGGTGCTGCTCTTCTACCGCCGGCACGGGGACACCTTGCTGGAGATGGCCAGCGAGGCGAAGGGATGAGTTCCTCCGTCGTCCTGGCCCTGGTGACGCTCGTCGCTCCCCTAGGCGCGGCGCTCCTCTCGGTGGTCATCCCCCCGCTGCGCCACCGCGGCGCCCCCGCCGCGATGCTCACCATCGTCAGCAGCCTGCTGGCCACCGGCGCGGCGGCGATGCTCTTGACCCAGGACCTGGCGGGCCGTGCCATCCGCGCCACGGTGCCCTGGATGGTGCTGCAGGGCCGCGGACTGGGCCAGGTGGGCGTCCGACTCGATGCGGTCTCCGTCCCGATGCTGGCGGTGGTGTGCCTGGTCGCGCTGGCGGTCCAGGTCTACTCGATCGCCTACATGCACGACGAGACGCCGCGCTCGTACGGGCGGTACTTCGCCTACCACGCCCTCTTCCTCTTCAGCATGAACACCCTGGTCCTGGCGCCGGACCTGCTCCAGGCGTTCGCCGGGTGGGAGCTGGTCGGCCTGGTCAGCTACCTCCTCATCGGTTTCCACTTCGACCGCCCCAGCGCGGCGCGGGCGGCGGTGAAGGCGTTCTGGATGACCAAGCTCGCGGACATGGGCTTCCTGTTCGCGCTCCTGCTCCTCTTCACCCGCACCGGCGCGTTCTCCTGGGACGTGGCGCTCCGCCCCGAGGTGGCCGAGGCGACCGCGGCGCTGATCTTCCTGGCGGTGATGGGCAAGTCGGCCCAGTTCCCGCTCCACGTGTGGCTCCCCGACGCGATGGAGGGTCCCACCCCGGTGTCCGCCCTGCTCCACGCAGCCACGATGGTCGCCGCCGGCGTCTACCTGGTGGTCCGCGCGGATCCGCTCTTCGCCCAGGCGCACTGGGTCCAGGGCGGGATGCTCTGGGTGGGGACCATCACCGCGGTCTTCGCCGCGCTCCTCGGCCTGGTGCAGAACGACATCAAACGCGTGCTGGCGTACTCCACCTGCTCGCAGCTCGGCTTCATGGTCGCGGCGCTCGGCGCAGGCTCGGCCTTCGCCGGGTACTTCCACCTCGGAACGCACGCCTTCTTCAAGGCACTGCTCTTCCTCGGCGCGGGCAGCGTCATCCACGCCGTTCACTCCAACGACGTGAGCGACATGGGCGGTCTCGCTCGAAAGATGCCGGTGACCGCCATCACCTTCGCCGCCGGAGCGCTCTCACTCTCCGGCGTTCCCCCGTTCGCCGGCTTCGCCTCCAAGGACGCGATCCTCACCGCGGTGGAGGGAAGGGCAGGGTGGGTTCCTTGGGCGCTCCTGCTGGCCACGGCGTTCCTCACCGCCTTCTACATGGGGCGGGTGCTGGTGCTGACCTTCCTGGGCAAACCGTCCGCCGCCGCGGCCCATGCGCACGAGTCGCCCCCGGTGATGACTGGCCCGCTGCTCGCCCTCGCCATCCCCACCGTGGCCGGGGGGTTGCTCGGCCCGTGGCTCGCGCGCGGACTCGGCACCGAGATGCACCTCCACCTCGGTCTCACCCCGGTGCTGGCAAGCACGGCCGCGCTCGGCGGGCTCGCGCTCTCCGTGATGATCTACGCGCGGGGAGGTGAGGCGCCGCTCGCCGGCACCATCGCCGCCCTGGACCGGCGCTCGATCATCGACCGGACCTGGGCCTTCGGCTACCGCGGGCTCCTGCTTCCGCTCGGGGGGGCGTTGCGCTGGGTGGACCGCTACCTCGTCGACGGGCTGATGAACGGGCTCGGCTTCGGGACCCTCGAGGCCGGGCAGGCGCTCCGTCCGATCCAGACCGGCCGCACCCGCGACTACGCCCTGGCGGTGGTGGTGGGGGCGGTGGTCCTCCTGATCCTCGGGACCTGGCGATGAGTGGCCACCTCCTGCTGGCGATGGTTGGCTCGCCGGCGATCGCCGCCGCGGTGCTGCTGCTCGTCCCTGGCCGGATGCGACAGCTGGTGCGCTGGGTGTCGCTGGTCGGAGCGGGCGGTGGCCTCGTCGGCGCGGTGGCCGCCGCGCTGGCCTGGGACAAGGGCGTGGGCGGGTTCCAGCTGGCCGAGCGGTACCCGCTGGTGCCCTCGATGGGCATCTCCTTCTCGCTCGCCGCGGACGGCTGGAGCATCGCCCTGGTGCTCCTCACCGGCATCATCATCGTCACCGGCGTGCTCGCCAGCTGGACGGTGCAGCGGCGCGACAAGGAGTTCTTCGTCCTCCTGCTCACGCTGGTGACCGGCGTCTTCGGAGTCTTCGTCAGCCAGGACCTCTTCGTCTTCTTCCTCTTCTACGAGATCGCCGTCCTCCCCATGTACCTGCTGATCGGGATCTGGGGGAGCAGCCACCAAGTCCCGCCCCGGGGGCCATTCCGGATCGCCTGGAGGCGGTTCGCGGTGGGAAGCCGCGAGTACGCGGCAATGAAGCTCACCCTGATGCTCCTGGTGGGCTCGGCGGCCATCCTGGTGGCCATCCTCGGCCTCTGGTCGCGCGCCGGTGCCCGGACCTTCGACCTGGGCCAGCTCGCCGCGGTGCCCTTCCCGCGCTCGACGCAGATGTGGGTCTTCCCTCTGCTCTGGCTCGGCTTCGGGACGCTGGCGGGCGTGTTCCCCTTCCACACCTGGAGCCCGGACGGCCATGCCTCGGCGCCCACCGCGGTCAGCATGCTGCACGCCGGGGTGTTGATGAAGCTGGGCGCGTTCGGGGTGATGCGGGTGGGGATGGTGCTCGCGCCCGAGGCCGCGGTGACCTGGGCGCCGCTCGTCGGCGCGGTGGCGGTGGTGAACATCCTCTATGGCGCGCTCTGCGCCGCGGCCCAGGACGACCTCAAGTACATCGTGGCCTACTCCTCTGTGAGCCACATGGGCGTGGTGATGCTCGGCGCGGCCACTCTCACTCCGGTGGGCTGGAACGGGGCGGTGTTCCAGATGTTCGCCCACGGGATCATGACCGGCCTGTTCTTCGCCCTGGTCGGCCTGGTCTACGAGCGGGCGCACACCCGAGATCTCGCAAAGATGGGCGGGTTCGCCCACGCGATGCCGGCGATCGCCGTCTTCTTCACCCTCGGCGCGCTCTCCTCGCTGGGGCTCCCCGGGACCGCTGGCTTCGTCGCCGAGTTCCTGGTCTTCCTCGGAGCGGCGACGGGGCGGAGCTCCTGGTGGACCGTTCCCGCCGTGCTCGGCGCCTTCGTGACCGCGGTCTACGTGCTCCGGGCCTCGAAGATCATCTTCTGGGGTCCCCGGCCCGCAGGGCGGACGTGTCCCACCTGTCCGACCCGCGGCGCACCGAGTGGGCGGCGCCGGTGGTCCTCTGCGCCTGCCTGGTGGTGTTCGGCTTCTGGCCGCGGCTACTCCTCGACGTCATCGACGCCACCACCTCGGGCTACCTCAACCGCGTGGCCCTGGTGGCGGAGGCGCTCCGCCGATGAATCCCTGGTTCCAGCTGCTCGGGCCGGCGATGGCGGTGGCGGCGCTCGGGGCGGTGGTGCTCGCCGGCGACACCCTGCTGCCCGGGCGCGGGCGGCTCTGGGGCTGGCTGGCGGTGGTGCTCCTGCTGGCGCTGCTGGTGCTGTCGCTGAGCATGAACTCGGCAGGGGTCGCGCCCCACCGGGCCTACGTCGCCGGTCCGTGGAGCCTCTTCCTCCAGCGGGTCTTCGTCTGCGCTGCGCTGCTCGCCGTGCTCGGATCGATGGACTGGCTCGAGTCGAGCGCCGGAGGCCGTCAGGCCGAGTACCTGGCCCTGGTCCTCTTCAGCACCTCGGGGATGATGATGCTCCCCGGCGCCAGGGACTGGGCGTTGCTGGTCGTCTCGTTCGAGCTGATGGGCATTCCGCTGTACGCGCTTTCCGCCTGGGCGAAGAACGACGGCCCCCCCGACCGCCCGCGGCTCGGGGCGGAGGCAGGTCTGAAGCTGTTCGTCACCGGGACCGCCAGCTCGGCGCTGACCTTCTTCGGGCTCGGGCTGGTGGTGGGGCTGAGCCGGACCACCCAGATCGACCTGGTGGCGGATCCAGCCCGGGCGCCGCTGGTCGCGGCGGGGATGCTCCTCATCGTCGCCGGGTTCGGCTTCAAGATCGGCGCGGTTCCGTTCCACTTCTGGATCCCGGACACCTACCAGGGCGCGCCCACTCCGTTCGTGGCGTTCCTCTCGGTGGCGCCGAAGCTGGGCGGGGTCGCCGCGCTGGCGGTCATCCTCCTGCACGGCTGGGCGGGGCAGGCCGGGCTGTGGGGGCCGGCGGTGGTGCTGCTGTCGGCGGCGAGCATGCTGGTGGGAAACTTCTTCGCCTTGAACCAGGGCGACGTGCGGCGGCTGCTGGGTTTCTCCGGCATCGCCCAGATGGGCTACGTGCTCATCGGGCTCGCCGCGCGAACGCGGACCGGGCTGGCCATGGCGCTGTTCTTCATGGCCACCTACGTCTTCACCAACCTCGGCGCCTTCCTGGTGCTCCACGCCGGTGCCGAGGCCTCGGGTGGGCACAGCATCCCCAAGCTGGCCGGGCTTTCCCGCCGGGCACCGGTGCTCGGGGCCGCGCTGCTGATCTTCCTGCTCTCGCTGGCCGGCATCCCCTTCGTGGCCGGGTTCTGGGCAAAGCTCTTCGTGCTGCTCGCGGGGTACCGCGCCGGCCTCGGGTGGCTGGTGGTGCTGGGCGTGGCGCTCGCGGTGCTGGGGCTCTTCTATTACCTGAGCGTGGCCCGCTCGACGTTCATGGCCGAGGGGGAGGGGAGCGCGCCGGTGGCGACCCGACTCCCGCTGCGGCTGGCGATCGGCGTGTGCCTGGTGGCGGTGGTGGGGCTCGGGCTCTGGCCACGGCCGCTGCTCGAGGCCGCCGAGGTCGCGGCGGCAGATCTCCTCGGCGAGCCGGTGGCGCTGTCGCTCCGGCGCTGAGCGCGCCTTCGGCGGACGTCTCAACCCATGAAGGTGTCGATGACGATGATGTCGTCGCGGAGCACTTCCTCGCTCAGGGCGTGGTGCTCCTCACCTTCCATGTCCGCGCGAAGTCTCCGGACGAACTCCTCGATGCGCCGGACCGTCCCATCCACGTCCTGGTCGAGCGCCAGGCGGCTCAGCTCGGACAGCGCCACCCGCTGCGCCTTGTGCTCCTCGTCCATCGCCTCGACCCGGGCCGGCCCCCAGGCATCGACGTCGACCAGCAGCGGACGGAGCACCGTCTCCTCGTGGACGAGATGACGGAGGAAAGCGTCCTGGAGCGTGCGGAGACTTGCCCGGAGCCGTCCGATGGCGCCCGGGACTCGCCGCGTCATCTCTCCCAGTGTCTCGTCGATCTCCTCCAGGACATCCCGGATCACGGCGTGCTCGTCGAGGATGAGGCTGCGGACCTGACTCGCGCTCAGCTCCATGGGAGTCCCTCCTGGTGCGGACCCGCAATCCCTTCGGTCGCCGGGCCGCCGTTCAGCCGCAGGCGCACCGCTTGCGCGACGGAGGCGACGGTCCGAGCACTTCGCTGATCATGCCAGAAGCATGCGCGCCCCGCGCCCACGCTCAAGGACTCGATGCTGAAGTTGTTCCGCCACTGCACGAGCATGATCGGGCAGGGGGCGCGCCGGACGGCATCACGCAGGACTCGCCGCACCTCCGCCGAGCGGGACCATGAGCCCGCGGCAGCTGCGAAGGTGACTGCCGCCCCGGATCGTCGGATCTCGCGCCGCAGCGCGAGCCACCCGGCAGGCGGCGTGTGCGTGCCCCGGTCGCGCGGTGCCGCCGCGTCGCACCACCCCCACCTGCCCCGGGGGCCATGCCGCAGTGCATGCGGCCTGGAAACCGAGACCCACCGTCCCGCGCAGGCCTTGCGCCAACGGAGCCCTCTGGCACCGGGCATGTCCCGTGCTACCGCGGAAGGGCATGAGCACGCCTCGCCTTCTCACCATCGACGGAAACGAGGCCGTGGCCTCCGTTGCCCACCGGCTGTCCGAGACCATCGCCATCTACCCGATCACTCCGTCTTCGGCGATGGCCGAGCTGGCCGACGAGTGGTCGGCGCACGGTCAGCAGAACATCTGGGGAGTGGTCCCGCGGGTGGTGCAGCTCCAGTCCGAGGCCGGCGTGGCGGGGGCGGTCCACGGGGCGCTGCAGGCCGGCGCGCTGACCACGACCTTCACCGCCTCGCAGGGCCTGCTGCTGATGATTCCCAACCTCTACAAGATCGCCGGCGAGCTCACGGCGTTCTGCATGCACGTGGCGGCCCGGACGCTGGCCACCCACGCGCTGAGCATCTTCGGGGACCACTCGGACGTGATGGCCTGCCGGCAGATCGGGCTGGGGCTCCTGGCCTCCGGCTCGGTCCAGGAGGCGCACGACCTCGCCGCGGTGGCCCATGCGGCGACGCTCAAGGCGCGCGTCCCGTTCCTCCACTTCTTCGACGGCTTCCGCACCTCGCACGAGGTGTCGAAGATCGCCGAGCTCTCGGACGATCAGCTCCGGGCGATGGTGGACGAGGGGGCGATCGCCGCGCATCGCGCCCGCGCGCTGGACCCCGAGCACCCTGTGCTCCGCGGCACCGCACAGAACCCGGACGCGTTCTTCCAGGCTCGCGAGGCCTGCAACCCGTTCTACGCCGCCTGCCCCGAGATCGTGCAGGAGGAGATGGACCGGCTCGGGAAGCTCACCGGCCGGCAGTACCACCTCGTCGACTACCATGGTCACCCCGACGCCGAGCGGGTGGTGGTGGCGATGGGCTCGGGCGCCGAGGTGACACACGAGACCGTCGACTGGTTGCTGGCGAAGGGCGAGCGGGTCGGCGTCCTGAAGGTCCGTCTCTACCGTCCGTTCCCGGCGGAGGCCTTCCTCGCCGCCCTGCCGCGGACGGTCCGTGCGATCTCCGTGCTCGATCGCACCAAGGAGCCGGGGGCCCCCGGCGAGCCGCTCTACCTCGACGTGCTCACCACGCTCGCCGAGGCCCGCGCGGGGCGGCCGATGCCGACGGTGGTGGGTGGGAGGTACGGCCTCTCCTCGAAGGAGTTCGATCCGGGGATGGTCCGCGCGGTCTTCGAGAACCTTGGTCGCCCCGAGCCGAAGAACCACTTCACGGTGGGCATCGTCGACGACGTCAGCCGGACCTCGCTGGAGTGGAAGCGTGATTTCGAGATCTCGGTGCCCGGCCGCACCCAGGCGGTGTTCTACGGGCTCGGCTCGGACGGGACGGTGGGGGCGAACAAGGCCTCGATCAAGATCATCGGCGAGGAGACCGACCACGCGGCCCAGGGCTACTTCGTCTACGACTCGAAGAAGTCGGGGGCGATGACCATCAGCCACCTCCGCTTCGGGCCCGGACCCATCCGCTCGTCGTACCTGGTCAAGCAGGCCGGCTTCGTGGGCGTGCACCAGTTCCAGCTCATCGACCGGCTGGACGTGCTCGAGCTCGCGGCGCCGGGCGGGGTGGTGCTGGTCAATGCGCCGTACCCCCCGGACCAGCTCTGGGACCAGCTGCCGCGCGAGTTCCAGGAGACGGTGCTGGAGAAGAAGCTGCAGCTGCACGTCATCGACGCGGTGAAGGTCGCGCAGACGGCAGGGATGGGCGGGCGGATCAACGCGGTGATGCAGGCTTGCTTCTTCGCCCTCTCGGGGGTGCTCGCCCGCGACGAGGCGATCGCCCAGATCAAGAAATCCATCGAGAAGACCTACAAGAAGAAGGGCGCCGAGGTGGTGCGGCGGAACCATGCCGCGGTCGATGCCTCGCTCGCCGCGCTGTTCCCGGTGAAGGTCCCCGGGAAGATGACCTCGACCCGCGGCCGACCGCCGGTCGTCGCACCGGAGGCGCCGGACTTCGTGCGCCGGGTCACCGCGGTGATGCTGGAGAACAAAGGCGACCTGCTCCCGGTCAGCGCCTTCCCGGTGGACGGAACCTGGCCCACGGCCACGGCGAGGTGGGAGAAGCGGAACCTCACCCTGGAGATCCCCGTCTGGGACGCGCCGATCTGCATCCAGTGCAACAAGTGCGCGCTGGTCTGCCCGCACGCCGCCATCCGGACCAAGGTCTACGGCGAGGGGGCGGTGGCGACCGCGCCGCAGGGCTTCAAGCACATGGCCTTCAAGGGCCAGGCCGGGAGTGCGTACACGGTCCAGGTGGCTCCGGAGGACTGCACGGGCTGTGGGCTGTGCATCGAGGTCTGCCCGGCCAAGGACAAGGCGAACCCACGCCACAAGGCGCTGGAGCTCGCGTCACAGCCGCCGCTGCGGGAGCAAGAGAAGAGGTCGTTCGACTTCTTCCTCGACCTGCCCGAGGTGGACCGGACCACGCTCCGGATGGACGTGAAGGGCTCGCAGTTCCTCCAGCCGCTGTTCGAGTTCTCCGGCGCCTGCTCCGGGTGCGGCGAGACGCCGTACATCAAGCTCGTGACCCAGCTCTTCGGCGACCGGCTGATCATCGCCAACGCCACCGGCTGCTCGTCGATCTACGGCGGGAACCTCCCGACCACGCCGTACACCGTGAACCGCGAGGGCCGCGGCCCGGCCTGGGCCAACTCGCTGTTCGAGGACAACGCCGAGTTCGGTTTCGGCATCCGGCTCGGGACCGACGCCCTCCGGCATCTCGCCGAGACCGTGCTGAAGCGCCAGGCCCCGGCCCTCGGGGACGCGTTCGTCACCGCCCTGCTCGAGGCGGACCAGTCCACCGAGGCCGGGATCGCCGCCCAGCGGAAGCGGGTGGCGGAGCTGAAGACCCGCCTGAACCGCGAGACCCCCGACGGCCGGACCGTCCTCGCCCTCGCCGACCACCTGGTGAAGAAGAGCGTGTGGATCGTCGGTGGTGACGGCTGGGCCTACGACATCGGGTACGGCGGGCTCGACCACGTGCTCTCCACGGACGTGGACGTGAACATCCTGGTGCTGGACACCGAGGTGTACTCCAACACCGGCGGCCAGCAGTCGAAGGCCACCCCGCTGGGCGCCGCGGCCAAGTTCGCCGCGGCGGGCAAGTCGACCGGAAAGAAGGACCTCGGGCTCCTGGCGATGGGTTACCGGACCGCCTATGTGGCCCAGGTCGCCTTCGGGGCGAAGGACGCCCAGGTGGTCAAGGCGATGCTCGAGGCCGAGAGCTACCGCGGACCCTCGCTGGTCATCGCCTACAGCCACTGCATCGCCCACGGCTATGACCTGGTGCACGGGCTCGAGCAGCAGAAGCGGGCGGTGGACTCGGCCACCTGGCCGCTCTACCGCTTCGACCCACGGCGCATCGCCGCCGGGCAGCCGCCGCTGGTGCTCGACTCGGGCCCGGCGAAGATTCCGCTGCGCGACTACATGCGCGAGGAGGCCCGCTTCCGGATCACCGAGACGCTGGACCCCGAGCGGTACAAGCAGCTGCTGGCCTGGGCGCAGCAGAACGTGACCCAGCGCTACGGGGTCTACGAGCAGCTGGCCAAGATCGTCGTCCCGCAGGCCACCGCCATCCCCGATGTCCGGCCGCCGCCTGCGGCCGCGCTGGAGTGAGGTCTCACATGGATTTCTCGGTCGAGTACCTGGGACTGAAGCTGGCCCACCCGCTGTTGCCGGGGGCCTCGCCCCTGGCAGACGAGGTGGGGACGGTGCGGGCGCTGGAGGATGCCGGAGCGCCGGCCATCGTGATGCGCTCGCTGTTCGAGGAGCAGCTGACCCAGGAGCAGCTGTCCACCTTCATGGCCACCGAGCAGCACCGCGAGCTCTCGGCCGAGGCCTCGAGCGTGTTGCCGGAGCCGGCCGACTACCGCATGGGCCCGGACCGGTATCTGGAGCAGCTCCGGAAGATCCGCGCCGCGGTGAAGGTGCCGGTCATCGCCTCGCTGAACGGGACCACGCTCGGCGGGTGGATCGACTTCGCCCGCCTCATCGAGCAGGCGGGGGCCTCGGCGCTGGAGCTGAACCTGTACGCGGTCCCCACCGATCCGTCGCGCGACGCCGCGGCAGTGGAGAAGGACACCCTGGAGCTGGTCCGGACGCTGAAGGGGCGGGTGAAGATCCCGGTCGCGGTGAAGCTCTCGCCCTTCTACACCTCGGTGGCGAGCGTGGCCCGCGGGCTGGAAGAGGCGGGGGCGGATGCGCTGGTGCTCTTCAACCGCCTGTTCGAGCCGGAGATCGACGTGGAGGCGCTGGAGGTGAGGCGGGTTCTCCACCTCTCGGACAGCTCCGAGCTCCCGCTCCGGCTGCGGTGGCTGGCCATCCTCTCCGCGCAGCGGAAGATCCCCCTGGCGATCAGCGGGGGGGTGCACGAGACGGTGGACGTGGTTCGGGCGCTGATGGCGGGTGCCACGGCGGTGCAGCTGGTGTCGACCTTGCTGCGGAACGGGCCCTCGCGGCTGCTCTCGCTCCGGGCCTCGCTGGAGCGCTGGCTGGTGGAGCGCGAGTACACCTCGGTCCGCCAGCTCCGGGGGAGCATGAACCTCAAGGCCTGCCCGGACCCGTCGGCGTATGAGCGGGCAAACTACATCCATTTGCTGCACGGGTGGCGGGAGCACCCGGGCGTCGCCTGAAGCCGCAAGGCGCACGTTCTCCCCCCGCGGGCGTCAGCTTCGCCGATCGCGGCCGCCCCTGCAGCAGTATGGTGCCCTTCGGCGGTGACCCGACCCGAGTCAGAACCGACGACGCTCGACCCCTGGACCGTAGGAGCCATCGCCGTCGTCGCCTACGCCGTCAGCAACGTCGTGCACGAGGGCCTCGGCCATGGCGGGGCGTGTCTCCTCGTGGGCGGCCGTCCGGAGACCCTGAACGCCATCTTCTTCGAGTGCTCGGTGGACGGCCTCCCGGCCTCCGCCGGGCGCTGGCTCGCCGCCGGAGGCAGCCTGGCGAACCTCGTGGCCGCCGCGCTCGCCTGGGTGGCGCTGAGGTCGTTGCCCGCCGGGTGGGGCAGGGCGCGCGACTTCGCCTGGCTGATGCTGGCCATCAACCTGCTCCAGCCCTTCGGCTATCTGCTGTTCTCGGGACTCGGTGGCATCGGCGACTGGGCGGTCGTCGTCTCCGGGCTGGAGCCGGCGGTGGCCTGGCGGCTCGGGCTGACAGCGCTCGGAGCCGCGCTCTATTTCTGGTGGGCGCCCCGGGTGCTCATGCCCCCGCTGAAGCCCTTCGTGGGAGCGGTCCCCGAGGAGCGCGCACGCCGGACCCGGACGCTCACCTTGCTCCCGTACCTGGTCGGCGGAGTGACCTTCGTCGTCGCCGGTCTGCTGAACCCGCACGGGTTCGTGCTGGTGCTGATCTCGGCGGCGGCGGCCTCGTTCGGCGGGACCTCGCTCCTCGCCTGGTACCCCGGAGTGTGGGCACGGCGTGCGCCGGCGGGTCTGGCTGGTCCTCGTCTCGGCGTGTCCCGCAGCGTGCCCTGGCTCCTGCTCGGGGCGATCGTCCTCGCCGTCTTCGTGGGCATGCTCGGCCCCGGGGTCGCGCTCGGCCCGGGCCATTGACCTGGAGCGCGGGCGCCTCACGCGCCGAGCAGAGAAGCTCCAGTCATCGGGCCGAGCGGTCAGTCGAGGGGACTCTCGATGCGCGCGCGCGACACCTGGTGCGCGCGGGTAGAGCCCCTCCACTCACACCGGCTGGACCGTGAGGACGTTGGTGTTGCCCGGCTCGTTCAGCGGGACGCCGGCGACGATGGCCATGCGCTGTCCCGGATCCGCGAGCCCGCGCCGACGCACCTCGGCCCGGGCCCGGGACATCACCGCGTCCGTCGAGCGCAGCCGCGGCACCCGGTGCGCCTCCATTCCCCAGGCCAGGGCGAGCTGATGCACCACCCGCTCGTTCGGGGTGAGCGCCAGGATGGGCACCGGCGGACGGAACGCTGCCACCAGGCGCGCGGTGTAGCCGCTCTCGGTGTACGCGACGATGACCCTCGCCCCCACGCTCCGTGCCGCCTCCACCGCCGCGGCCGCGATGCCGGGCGAGACCTCCGTCCCGTCGAGGGCCGGGCGGACCCGGGCCGGCGGCGAGCGCTCGGCTTCCTCCACGATGCGGGCCATCGTCGCCACCGCGGCCACCGGGTCGTGCCCCACGGCCGTCTCCGCGGAGAGCATCACCGCATCGGCGCCGTCCAGCACCGCATTCGCCACGTCCGAGACCTCGGCACGGGTGGGGCGGGGCGACTGGATCATGCTCTCCAGCATCTCGGTGGCCACGATGCAGGGACGGCCCAGGAGGTTGGCCTGCCGCACCAGCCGCTTCTGGATGCCCGGCACCTGCTCCAGCGGCAGCTCCACACCGAGGTCGCCGCGGGCCACCATCACTCCGTCCGCGGTGCGGACGATCGCCTCGAGGTTCTCGATGGCCTGCGGCTTCTCCATCTTCGCGATCAGCGGCGTGCCCGGGGCGAGGTGCCGTCGGGCGCGCTCCAGGTCGCGCGCGGTCCGCACGAAGGACATCGCCACCAGGTCCACGCCCAGGGTGCGTCCCAGCGCCGCGTCGCGCCGGTCCTTGGGGGTGAAGGCGGGGATCGAGGCCGCCGCGCCGGGCAGGCTCACCCCCTTGTGGTCGGAGATGGGACCGCCGACCTCGACCTCGGCCTCGACGTCCGGGCCTCGGACCCGGCGGACGCGCAGCCGCACCCGCCCGTCGTCCAGGAGCACGGGGTCTCCGGCGCGGCAGTCACGGGCCAGCGAGGGGAGCGGAACAGGGATGATGCGTGGGCTGCCCACCACACCGGACCGGGTCACGAGGAGCACGGTCTCGCTGGCGACGAGCTCCACCCGGCCCTCGGCGAAGACGCCCAGCCGCAGCTTGGGCCCCTGGAGATCCTGCAGGATCGCCACGTTGCGCCGGGCCCGGGCTGCCTCCCGGCGCACCGCCTCCGCACGGGTCCGGTGCTCGGCGGCGGTCCCGTGGGAGAAGTTGAGGCGGGCCACGTCCATCCCCGCAGCGATCATGCCGGCGAGCACGCGAGGAGCATCGGACGCCGGACCGAGAGTGCAGACAATCTTCGAGCGACGCGTCACGGCACGTTTCAAGTATTGCCCGCCAGCTCCTTGACACTCTGTCACCGGGCGGAATACGAACAGGCTCCCACGTTGGAGCAGGGCCGACGCTGTTCCACCTGACTCGTCACCCCAACCAGGAAGTCCGGGGGGGCGATGCCCCATTGGAGTTTGCCTCGCGAAAGCCCGGCTTCCCTTGGGAGGGGGGGCCGGGCTTTCCGGTCCCTGGCGTCCTCTTCAGAGCTCCACGGGCTTGCGGGCGGGTGACTTCGCAGCCTGGTTCGGAGCCGGCTGGGGCACGAGCGGCGCCGGCGTGGTCTCCGCGCTGCCGCTCCCTCCGACCCCGGGCCCGGGATCGGCGGGCTCGTTACCGAGGGCATCGATCTCCGCCCGGGTGATCCCGCCCTCCGCCATCACCTGACGGGTGGTGTACACCGGCACCTTTGCCGCCAGGGCCATCGCCACCGCGTCGGACGGGCGGGCCTCGATGACCAGCTGGCGATTCGCCTGCTGGATGAAGACGTGGCTCGAGTAGAAGTGGTCCTTGAGCCCATCGATGCGCACCTCGGTCAGCTTCCCGCCGAGGGTGGGGACGATCCGGTCGAGCAGGTCGTGCGCCAGCGGGTGAGGGGTGGGCCGACCCATCAACCGGAAGGCGATGGCCACCGCCGCGGTCTCGTCCACGAACAGCGGCAGCACCGTGCCATCCTCCCTGGAGACCAGCACCACCGCATGCTGCTTCAGCTCCTTGAGCGGGACGACGTCCTTGACCTCCATCCGCACCAGCGGAGAGGGGACCGGGTCGGCGGAGAGCAGCAGGGGCAACAGGAGCAGGGCGGGGCGCACCCCCGGACGCTCCTCATGCGACCGGTGTTCCGCCAGTCAATCGAACGGTGGGCGACAGTCCGGGGTGTCCGCTACTTCTCGTCGTCCTCGTCCTCGAGGTCCTCGTCGTCCTCGTCGAGGTCCTCGTCGTCGTCGTCGTCGTCCTCGTCGACGTCCTCGTCGTCCTCGTCGTCTTCCTCGTCTTCGTCTTCGTCCTCGTCGGCGTCGAGCTCGGCCAGGTCCTCGCTCTCCAGGGTGGTGGAGACGGTGAACCGCTTGCTCAGCGCCGCCACCTGCGCCCGCATCTCGGTGAGCGCGGCGACGAAGTCATCGACCGCGGCCGCCGGTGCGCGGGTGTTGCAGTGCGGGCACTCGAGCTTCTCGCTCCCGTCGACGAGATCCTGGGCGTCGATCTCGAAGGTGCCCTCGCACTTCTGGCAGGTGAAGTCGAGCGTCATGGTCCTGTGGTCAGCGCTTGTCGAACGGGACGTAGTCCCGGCGCTTGTGGCCCGTGTAGATCTGGCGCGGGCGGGCGATCTTCTGCTCGGGGTCGAGCACCATCTCCTCCCACTGGGCGGCCCAGCCGACCGTGCGGGGGATGGCGAACAGCACGGTGAAGAAATCGCTGGGGAAGCCCAGGGCCTCGTAGATCAACCCGGAGTAGAAGTCGACGTTGGGGTACAGCTTCCGCTTCACGAAGTAGTCGTCCTGAAGCGCGATGCGCTCCAGCTCCAGCGCGATGTCCAGGAGCGGGTTCTTCCCGGTGACCTCGAAGACCTCGTCGGCGACCCGCTTGATGACCTTCGCCCGCGGGTCGTAGCTCTTGTAGACCCGGTGCCCGAAGCCCATCAGCCGGGTCTCGCCGTCGCCCTCCTTCACCTCCTTGATGAACTCGGGGACCTTGCTCAGGTCGCCGATGCTCTTGAGCATCCGGAGCACCGCCTCGTTCGCTCCCCCGTGTAGCGGGCCGTAGAGGGCGTTGATGCCCGCGGCCACCGCCGAGAACGGGTCCACCTGGCTGCTGCCCACCAGCCGGACCGCGGTGGTGCTGCAGTTTTGCTCGTGGTCGGCGTGGAGGATGAACAGCACCTCCAGCGCGTGCTCCAATACGGGATTGACCTTGTAGGTGTCGGTGCCGATCTTCTTGATCATCGCCAGGAAGTTCCCGACGAAGCTCAGGTCGTTGTTCGGGTAGACGTAGGGCAGCCCCATCGAGTGGCGGAAGCTGAAGGCAGCGATGGTCGGCATCTTGGCGACCATCCGGATCTGCTGGATCCGGCGGTTCGTCGCGTCCTTGATGTTCTTCGCCTCCGGGTAGAACGAGGAGAGCGCGGACACGGTCGCCGCCAGCATCGACATCGGGTGGGCGTTGTAGCGGAACCCGTCCAGGTACTCCGTGATGTTCTCGTGGACGTACGTGTGGTGGGTGACCGTGTAGACGAAATCGTCGAGCTGCTTCCGGGTCGGCAGCTCGCCGTTCAGGAGCAGGTAGGCGACCTCGAGGTAGCTGGACTTCTCCGCCAGCTGCTCGATGGGGTACCCGCGGTACTCGAGGATGCCCTTGTCGCCGTCGATGAAGGTGATGGCGCTGCGGCAGTTGGCGGTGTTGAGGAACGCCGGGTCGTAGCCCATGAGCCCGAAGTCGTGGTCATCGAGGCGGATCTGCCGGAGATCCGCCGTCTTGATGCACCCGTCCTTGATCGGAATCTCGTAGGACTTCCCGGTGCGGTTGTCGGTGATGCTCAGCGTGTCTTTGGCCATGGCGTAAGGCGTCATTTCACCCTGGAGAGGCTCGATTCAACCAAAAAGAGTACGCCCTTGTTCCAGGTTGCGGACCCGTTGTCGCGTCCCGTATACCCCCCGACCGTCAGGGGGAATTCCACCCCGGAGGACGCCATGAGCAACCCCGTTCCCGCAGGTGAGCGAATCACGTTGTCCGGGGGAACACTGTCCGTCCCGGACCGGCCGATCCTCCCCTTCATCGAGGGTGACGGGACGGGGCGCGACATCTGGCGCGCCTCGCAGGCGGTGTTCGACGCGGCGGTGGCGAAGGCCTACGGCGGCAAGCGGAGCATCGCCTGGATGGAGGTGCTCGCCGGCGAGAAGGCGTTCAAGCAGACCAAGAACTGGCTCCCCGACGAGACGATCGAGGCGTTCCGCACCTACCTGGTGGGGATCAAGGGGCCGCTGACCACGCCGGTGGGCGGCGGGATCCGCAGCCTCAACGTGGCGCTGCGCCAGCTGCTCGACCTGTACGTCTGCCTCCGCCCGGTGCGCTACTTCAAGGGCGTCCCGAGCCCGGTGAAGGCTCCGGAGAAGGTGGACATGGTCATCTTCCGGGAGAACACCGAGGACATCTACGCGGGCATCGAGTTCGAGGCCGGCTCCGAGTCGGCCACGGCGTTCCTCGCCATGTTCCGCGAGCACTTCCCCAAGGAGTTCAAGAAGATTCGCTTCCCCCAGGAGTGCGGGATCGGCATCAAGGCCGTGTCGCGCGAGGGGAGCGAACGGCTGATTCGCGCCGCCATCCGCTACGCCCTGGAGCACAAGCGCAAGAGCGTCACCTTCGTGCACAAGGGCAACATCATGAAGTTCACCGAGGGCGCGTTCCGAGGCTGGGGCTACGCCCTCGCCGAGCGCGAGTTCGGGGCGAAGGTCTACACCTGGGAGCAGTGGGAGGAGACCAAGGCCAAGAAGGGCGAGGACGCGGCCAACGTCGAGCAGAAGGCGGCGCTCGCCTCGGGGAAGCTCCTGGTCAAGGACGCCATCGCCGACATCACGCTTCAACAAGTCCTCACCCGGCCCGACGAGTTCGACGTCATCGCCACCCTGAACCTCAACGGCGACTACCTGAGCGACGCCCTGGCCGCGCAGGTGGGCGGTATCGGGATCGCCCCGGGCGGGAACATCAATTACGTGACGGGGCACGCGGTGTTCGAGGCGACGCACGGCACCGCGCCCAAGTATGCGGACCTGGACAAGGTGAACCCGGGGAGCGTGATCCTCTCCGGCGACATGATGTTCCGGCACCTCGGGTGGAACGAGGCGGCGGACCTGATCGTCAAGGGGATGAACGGCGCCATCGCGGCGCGCACCGTCACCTACGACTTCGCCCGGCAGATGAAGGGCGACGGGCAGGGTGAGGTGAAGGAACTGAAGTGCTCGGAGTTCGGCCAGGCCATCATCCGGCACATGTGACGAGGGGCAGGGAAACCATGGGCGGCAAGCGGAAGATCGGACTCATCGGCGGCGGACAGATCGGCGGAAATCTCGCATTGCTCTCCGTGCAGAAGCAGCTCGGGGACGTGGTGCTCTACGACATCCCCGCCGCCGAGGGGCTGGTGAAGGGGAAGGCGCTGGACATCAACCAGCTGGCGGCGGTCGACGGGTACGACTGCCGGGTCACCGGCACCACCGAGTGGAAGGACGTGGCCGGCAGCGACGTGCTGATCATCACCGCCGGCATGCCCCGGAAGCCGGGGATGACCCGCGAGGACCTGCTGGAGGTCAATCTCAAGATCATGAAGGACGTGGCGAGCAACGTGAAGGCTCACTGCCCGAACGCCTTCGTGATCAACGTGGCCAACCCCCTGGACGCGATGGTGTACGCGCTGTTCAAGATCACCGGCTTCAAGAAGCACCAGGTGATCGGCATGGCAGGGGTGCTGGACACCGCGCGGTTCAAGTTCTTCGTCGCCGAGGCGCTGAACGTCTCCATCCGGGACATCGAGGCGCTGGTGCTCGGCGGTCACGGCGATGACATGGTGCCGCTGCTCCGCTCCGCGACGGTGGGCGGCGTGCCCTTGACCCAGATGCTCCCCAAGGAGAAGCTCGACCCCATCGTCGACCGGACCCGGAAGGGCGGGGGAGAGCTCGTGGCGCTCTACAAGACCGGCTCGGCGTACTTCGGCCCGGCGGCCTCGGCCATCGCCATGGCGGAGAGCTACGTGTTCGACCGGAAGCGGGTGCTCCCGGCGGCCGCGCTGCTCGAGGGCCAGTACGGGATCAACGGCTTCTTCATGGGCGTGCCGGTGCAGATCGGGGCCGGTGGGGTGGAGAAGATCATCGAGGTGGAGCTGAGCGAGGCGGAGAAGGCCGAGCTGCAGAAGTCGTTCGCCTCGGTGAAGAAGACCGTGGACGAGGTGAAGCTGTAGAGGTTGGTGTCGGGCGGTGGGGGCATCCGGCACGCACCGTCCGGGCGCATTCCTCGTTGCGTGGGGGTGCCTCGAGGGAGTCCGGGCCTGCGGGTACGGAGCCGGCGGCAGACCGGCGGGCCTGCGCGATTTCGGAGCGCTCCGGAGAGGCACAAGCCCGCCCCACCCGGCTCGGCGTGCGTCGCCGGTGGACGCGAGCCCATGTGCGTGGCAGCCCGCGCCCCGAAGCCCCTCCAGCCCGGCCGTCCGGTTCGGTATGTGGAAGAGCTCACCACATACAGAACCGGTCGCGGACGCGCGACGCGCCAGGAGGGCTCCCCGGGCAGTCCATGCGCCTGGGCGTGCTCCGTTGAAACCCGCCGGGCCGGGAGACCAGGCCAGTGGCGTGCCGGGCACACCGCCCCCGTCACCGGGCCGCCGACCCCCGATTCTCCTTGCCTCCGCACCCCCTGGCGCTGGAAGACAGGGCGACTCCTGTCCACCATGAAAGCCCCTGATTTTCCGGGAACTCCCCCGATGGTCACGTCCCGCCCCGGGAGGTAATCAGGAGACTCACCCATGGCCGACGCTGCCACCACCGCCGATGCCGTCCGCACGGGCATTGGCACCCCGGACGACCATTCGTTCCTCTGGCGCCGGCTCCACTCCCTCTCGGGCGTGCTGCCGCTCGGCGCCTTCCTCTGCTACCACGTGTTCGAGAACCTCTCGGCGCTGCGCGGCGCGCTCCTGTCGGTGGCAACCTTGAGCGTCCTCTTCCAGATGCGCTTCGGCGCCGTCGGCTGATTGCAGGGGGTCACATGGCGGAACCTCGATTCACGGTGGTTGGCGGCGGGCTGGCGGGGCTGATGACGGTCGTCAAGCTCTGCGAGGCCGGCCACAAGGTGGACCTCCTCTCCTTCGTCCCGGTGAAGCGCTCGCACTCGGTCTGCGCCCAGGGCGGCATCAATGGCGCGGTGAACACCAAGGGCGAGGGTGACCACCCGGACATCCACGTCCGGGACACGCTCCGCGGCGGCGACTTCCTGGCCGAGCAGACCAGCGTGAAGGGCATGTGCTACGCCGCGCCGGGCATCATCTACCTGCTCGACCGGATGGGCGTCCCGTTCAACCGGACCCCCGAGGGGCTGCTCGACTTCCGCCGCTTCGGCGGCACCCTGCACCACCGGACCGCGTTCGCCGGCGCCACCACCGGGCAGCAGCTGCTCTACGCGCTCGACGAGCAGGTCCGCCGCTTCGAGGCGGACGGCCTGGTGGACAAGTACGAGTACTGGGAGTGGCTGGGTACGGTGAAGGACGACTCCGGGCGGGTGGTGGGCAGCGTGGCCATGGACCTGCGGACGATGGAGATCCGCGCGCTCCCGGCGGAGGCGGTGATGCTCGCCACCGGCGGCCCGGGCATCGTCTTCGGCCGCTCGACCAATTCGATCATCAACACCGGCACCGCCGCCGGCCGCGCCTACCTCGAGGGGGCAATCTACGCCAACGGCGAGTTCATCCAGGTGCACCCCACGTCCATCCCCGGCGAGGACAAGCTGCGGCTGATGTCGGAGTCGGTCCGCGGCGAGGGCGGCCGGGTCTGGGTGCCGAAGAAGAAGGGTGACACCCGCGATCCCCTCTCCATCCCCGAGGAGGAGCGCTGGTACTTCCTCGAGGAGAAGTACCCCAAGTACGGGAACCTGGTTCCCCGCGACGTCGCCACCCGGGAGATCTTCCACGTCTGCCGCGAGCTGGGCATGGGCATCGGCGGGCGGGACGGGGTGTACCTCGACGTCACCCACATTCCGCCCTCGGTCCTCGACGCGAAGATCAAGGGAGTGATGGAGATCTACGAGAAGTTCGTGGGTGACGACCCGCGCCGCCATCCCATGGTCATCTTCCCGGGAATGCACTACTCGATGGGCGGCCTGTACGTGACCTTCGAGCCCGGGCCGAACCTCGAGCCGCTCGCCGGCAGCCCGAAGAACCAGGCCACCAACATCCCCGGCCTCTTCGCGTCGGGCGAGGCGGAATACGCCTACCACGGCGCGAACCGGCTCGGTGCCAACTCGCTGCTCTCCTGCATCTACGGGGGAATGATCGGCGGTCCGGCGATGGTGAGCTACGCCAAGAACAGCCCCCGGAGCTCCACTGCGCTGCCCTCCAAGGTCTTCGAGGACGCGAAGAAGGAGTGGACCGAGCGCTTCGCCGGCATCGACCGGATGAGCGGGACCGAGAACCCGTATGTGCTGGCCCGGGAGCTGGGCGAGGTGATGACCGAGAACGTCACCGTGGTCCGGCGCAACGACCGGCTCCGGAAGACGCTGGAGAAGCTGGAGGAGCTGAAGGATCGCTGGAAGCGGATCAACGTCCTTGACCACGGGCACAGCAGCAACCGCCCGCTGAGCTTCGTCAACCAGCTGTGGAACATGTTCGCCCTGGGCGAGGTGATCACCAAATCCGCGCTGCTCCGCGACGAGTCGCGCGGGGCGCACTACAAGCCCGAGTTCCAGCTCCCCGAGCCCAAGACCAAGGACCCGACCCAGGACCCGGACTGGATGCGGGCCTGGAAGGAGCGCCACCAGAGGTGGGCCAAGACCACCATCGCCCGGTGGACGCCGCAGGGCTCGGACATCACCTACGAGGCCATCCCCACGCCGGTGCTCGACCCCGAGCCGCGCTGGTACGCCTGAGGACCCGAGAACGCCATGGACGAAGCCACACAGGCTGGACGGACCACCCAGAGCCGGGTCGAGGCGGGGGAGAAGTGGATCACCTTCCGCATCTGGCGGCAGGAGAGCGCGAGCAAGCCGGGCGGCTTCGAGGAGTTCCGCGTTCCCTACCGGAAGGGCGCCAACGTCATCTCCTGCCTCATGGAGATCCAGCGCAACCCGGTGAACGCCGCCGGCCAGGCGACCACCCCGGTGACCTGGGATGCCGCCTGCCTGGAGGAGGTCTGCGGCAGCTGCGCGATGAACATCAACGGGCGGGTGCGGATGGCCTGCTCGGCGCTGGTGGACAAGCTGGAGTGGCCCATCACCCTCGAGCCGATGCGCAAGTTCCCGATGGTGCGGGACCTCGCCGTCGACCGGAGCCGGATGTTCGAGTCGCTGAAGAAGGTGAAGGCCTGGATCGAGCTCGACGGGACGCACAATCTCGGTCCGGGTCCGCGGCAGAGCCAGAGCGAGCAGGCCCAGCGCTACGTGCTCTCCACCTGCATCACGTGCGGGAGCTGCCTCGAGGCCTGTCCCCAGATCACCCAGGACAACGACTTCATGGGCGCTGCCCCCATCAGCCAGGTGCGGCTCTTCAACCTGCACCCCACCGGGGCGATGCACGCCGAGGACCGCCTCCACGGACTGATGGGTCCGGGTGGAATCCAGGACTGCGGCAAGGCGCAGAACTGCGTCCAGGTCTGCCCGAAGGAGATCCCGCTCACCACCTCCATCGCGGCGATGAACCGAGAGGTCACGAAGCTGGTGGTCAAGGACCTGTTTCTCAAGGACGAGGAGAGCGAGACTCCCGCCGGCGGCCCGGCCTGAGCTCACCCTCGCTGCTTCACCGGGCGCGCCGCACCTCCCGGCCATCGAAGGCGAGGTCGGCCGCTGCGCTGCACGGGACCGAGTGCGCTCCCCACACCAGCTCGAAGGTGTGGTCCGCCATCCACGTCCCGAGCGGGCTGCAGTTGGCGACCACCCGCGGCGCGTCGGCGGTGAAGACCGGGCGCTCCCCGGCGTAGAGCCAGTAGAGGGGGTCCTGGTCCGCGTGCTTCGGCACCGGGAAGAACACCCAGGCGACGGCCACCGCCGCGGCGATGAGCACGCGTTCCGGTCGGAGCCAGCGCATGACCCGTTCTCCGAGCAGGCCTGCCCCCAGCGCCCCGAGCACCCAGGCGCACCCGGCCATCGCCGCGTGCACGTACCAGGGGTTCTTCTGGATCGGCACCGAGAAGCCCACCACCACGACGCCCAGCAGCAACGCCCCGAGTACCAGCAGCCGCTGGTCGCCCTGCGCGGCACGCCGCCACCATCCGGGCCAGAGCGCCAGAGGAGCGACCAGCAGGACGGGAAGGTACCAGCGGCCGAGCACGCCCAGGAAGTACAGCGAATCGTGCACCGGTCGCCCGCGCCCTTGGAGGGCAGAGGGGAGCAGCTGGTCGTGGAGGTACCGCGGGAGGAACGCCGGCTCGCCCACACCGGCGCGCCACAGCTCCAGCGCGCCGAATCCCGCCGCCACCACTGCCAGGGCCGAGCCGGCGGCCAGTGCCGTCCACCGCGCGGGGAGTCGCTGGCGCCAGGCCACCCAGGCCAGCACGGCGAAGGTCGCCAGCGCCGGTGGGCCCTTCACCCAGGCGGCGAAGGCGGTACCGCCGACGAAGAGCAACCAGCCCGTCCGCGGGGTCTCCCGGAGGAGCCCGGCCCCGACCACGGCGACCGCCAGCCCGAGGGCGAGCGGCGTCTCGAGCATCGGGTTCTGCGACTCGGAGAGAAACCCCGGGAGGCTGCACAGTCCCACGAGGGCGAGGCCTCCGGTGGTGGGCCCGCCGAACCGGCACGCCCCGAGGCCGATGACCGCGACCAGCAGCGTCCCGAGCAGCTGCGCCCATCTCCACGCCGAGGCCGGCCCTGGTCCCACGGCGCGCATCCAGGCCGCCTCCAGCCAGAACCCGAGCGGAGGGTGCTCGTCGAAGCGGGCGCCGTCGAGCCGGGGGCTCGCCCACTGCACGACCGGCACTGCCGCCAGACCCTCGGCGAGCCGCGCATAGCAGGCTGCATCGGTCCCGCGGAGGATCGCCGGCCCGGGCCGCACCCAGACGGTCCCCAGCGCGAGCAGCACCGCCGCCGCCAGGAATGCCCAGGAACGCCCGGGGAAGGCCGGCCGCGTCGGGCGATCGAGGCCGGACGGACGCGGCGGCTCCATGCCCACCGGCACCGCTGGTGCGCGCCAGAGCCCCGTCCGGCGCGCCGTCACCACCACTGCGCAGCCGGCAATCACCAGACCGAGGAGCGCGTGGTACCGCATCCGCAGCAGCAGGTGGAAGCCCCGGTCCCCGAGCACGTCCCAGTTCAGCGCCACGGCGGTGAACGCCAGCACCCAGCCGCACAGGCGCCGCACACGGGCCCGCACCGGATCGGCTCCGGGATGGCGGGCGAAGACCAGAGTCAGCGCAGGGAGCAGGGCCAGGAGGTTCGTCCTCCATCCCAGCGGAGAGAGCAGCGCGGTCCCGTGAAGGACCAGCGCCAGCGCCAGGGCATCCGCCCCGGGAGGGTGATGGCGCGCCACGGCCCGGACAGACGCCGCCGCGGCGGCGACCAGCCCCGTGGCCAGCAGCGCTGCGCTGGCGGCAAAGACGGGGGACCCGGGCGCCACACCGCTGTAGGTGCACACCAGCGCGGCGACGCTCTGGTTCTGCGGGTCACAGAGCCCACCGGGCGTGGTGGCCGTCAGCAGCTGCACCCACGCCTCGGTCTGGTGGAGCGCCTCGGTTGGGCCCAGCGCCAGTCCCAGCACGCCGAAGGCGGCGGCGATGCCCAGGAGGAACCCGTCGGCACGGCGCGCCTCCCCGCGCCAGACCACCAGCAGGCCCAGGAGGAGGAACGGCGGCTTCACCAGGCAGGCCAGCGCCCAGAGCATGCCCGAGCGGAGCGGTGCGGTCTTCCGGCGGTGCTCGCTCTCCGCGACGAGCCAGAGGAGCAGCGCATCGCACTGCCCGAGGGCGAAGAGGTGGGCGATGAGCGGGAACACCGCGAGCAGCAGCAGCGCCTCCCCCCGGGCATCGGCGCCCGCGCCCAGCGCGCGGTGGCTCCAGCGCACCACCCGGAGAATCGCCAGAGCGGAGACCACCAGCCATGCCAGGTATCCGATCCGCTCCGGCAGCCAGCCCAGGGGGACGAGCGGAAGCGCCACGGGCGGGGCGTACTTGAAGGGCATCAGCCCATCGGACGCCTGGTAGGGGCTCACGCCGTGCCAGAGGCGCCAGCCCGCGAGCCGGAAGACGTCGAAGTCGCTGCCTGCCTTGAGCAGCCAGGCATGGGCGACGAGGCCGAAGAGCAGCAGGACGGCGGCCGCCCGCCACCCGCCGTCGGAAGCCGAGACCGGGACCGAACCCGGAAACGTCCCCGCGGGGTGCCGCGGTGCGTTTCCCCCTTGCCTCGCCCCGGTTTCTGCGTGAGACATGCGCGCCCCCCGGGCGAACATCCCATGAAGATCCACGAGTATCAGGGCAAAGAGCTGTTCCGGAAATACGGGGTGCCCACCCCACGCGGCGTCCTGGCCACTACTCCCGAGGAGGCCGAGAAGGCCGCGACTTCCCTGGGGACCCCGGTGGTGGTGGTGAAAGCGCAGATCCACGCCGGCGGGCGGGGCAAGGGGGGCGGGGTGAAGCTCGCCCGGAGCCCGGCCGAGGCGAAGGCGCTCGCCACCCAGCTGCTGGGGATGATGCTCAAGACCCACCAGACCGGCCCCGAGGGGCAGAAGGTCAACAAGGTCTACGTCGAGGAGGGGCTCCCCATCGAGCGGGAGTTCTACCTGGGCATGACCCTCGACCGTGCCACCTCGCGCCTGTCGCTCATGGCCTCGAGCGAGGGTGGGGTGGAGATCGAGGAGGTCGCCGCCAAGCACCCCGAGAAGATCCTCGTCGAGTCGATCGACCCGGTGGTGGGGCTGGCAGACTACCAGGCCCGGAAGCTCGCCTTCGGCCTGGGTCTGAAGGGCGACAGCGTCGGCAAGTTCGTGGTGTTCGCCCGGGCCCTCTACCGCTGCTACCTCGAGACCGACGCCTCGCTGGCGGAGGTCAATCCCCTGGTGCTCCTCAAGGACGGCTCGGTGGTGGCGCTCGACGCCAAGCTGAACTTCGACGACAACGCCCTCTACCGGCACAAGGACCTGGTCGCCTACCGCGACGTCGCGGAGGAGGACCCGATCGAGGCCCAGGCCAAGGAGTTCGACCTGGCCTACATCTCGCTCGACGGCAACATCGGCTGCATGGTGAACGGCGCCGGCCTGGCGATGGCGACGATGGACACCATCAAGCTGGTGGGCGGGCAGCCGGCGAACTTCCTCGACGTGGGCGGCGGGGCGAGCAAGGAGAAGGTGACCGCGGCGTTCAAGCTCATCCTCAGCTCGCCGGCGGTGAAGGCGGTGCTGATCAACATCTTCGGCGGGATCATGAAGTGCGACGTCATCGCCGAGGGCGTGGTGGCCGCCGCCCGCGAGGTGCACTTGAAGATCCCCCTGGTGGTCCGCCTCGAGGGCACCAACGTGGAGCAGGGCAAGGAGATCCTCCGGCACTCCGCGCTGGCGATCATCGCGGCCGACAACCTTCGCCAGGCGGCGGAGAAGGCCGTGGCCGCGGTCCGGGGAGAGAAGGTGTCATGAGCATCCTGGTCGATCAGAACACCCGGGTGCTGATGCAGGGCATCACCGGCTCGGCCGGCTCGTTCCACGCTGGCCAGATGCTGGACTACGGGACGCAGCTCGTCGCCGGCGTGACTCCCGGCAAGGGCGGGACCGAGTTCCAGGACGAGGTGCCCATCTTCAACACCGTGGCCGACGCGGTGAAGCACACCGGCGCCAACGCCAGCGTCATCTTCGTCCCGCCCCCCTTCGCCGGGGACGCCATCCTCGAGTCGGCCGATGCCGGCGTTCCGCTGATCATCGTCATCACCGAGGGGATCCCGGTGCTGGACATGGTGAAGGTGAAGCGGGCGCTCCAGGGGCGGCCGGTGCGGCTGGTGGGCCCCAACTGCCCGGGCGTCATCACCCCAGGGGCGAAGTGCAAGATCGGCATCATGCCCGGCCACATTCACCGGCCCGGGCGGATCGGCGTCGTCTCCCGCTCGGGGACCCTGACCTACGAGGCGGTGTTCCAGCTCACCCAGCTCGGGCTCGGGCAGTCGACGGCGGTGGGGATCGGCGGCGACCCGGTGAACGGGACCGACTTCGTCGATTGCCTGAAGCTGTTCCATGCCGACCCCGAGACCGACGCGGTCATCATGATCGGCGAGATCGGCGGGAGCGCCGAGGAGACCGCGGCGCAGTACATCGCCAAGGAGTTCAAGAAGCCCATCGCCGGGTTCATCGCCGGCGTCTCGGCCCCCCCCGGCAAGCGGATGGGGCACGCCGGGGCGATCATCGCCGGGGGCAAGGGAACCGCGGCGGAGAAGATCCGGGCGATGGAGGCGGCCGGCGTGCTGATGGCGCCGTCGCCGGCAGAGCTCGGCACCACCCTGCAGGCCGCGCTGCAGCGCGGTCGCACTCGCTGAGGAAGAAGGAAACGGAACGGACATGGCCACTGAGCGCACCCTCTCCATCATCAAGCCCGATGGACTGGAGAAAGGAATCATCGGGAAGATCATCAGCCGCTTCGAGGAGGCTGGCCTCAAGCCGGTGGCGGTGCGGATGCAGCACCTCTCGCAGCGCGACGCCGAGGGGTTCTACGCCGTCCACAAGGCCCGACCCTTCTTCAAGGACCTGGTCACCTTCATGACCTCGGGGCCGGTGGTGCTGATGGTGCTCGAGGGCGAGAACGCCGTCGCGCGCAATCGTGAAATCATGGGTGCGACCAACCCGGCCAACGCCGCCCCCGGGACCATCCGCAAGGACTTCGCCACCGACGTGGAGAAGAACACCGTGCACGGCTCCGACAGCCCCGAGAACGCCAAGGTCGAGATCGCCTACTTCTTCCGGGAGACGGAAATCACCCCGTACGCCTCGAAGCGCTGATCAGCCGAAGGCGGGGCCACCTCTCACCCTGCCTCCACGCTCAGCCCCAGCGCGTCACGGAGCCCCCGCGCGCCCTCGACGCTGACCCGCAGCGCCCGGGTTCCGGTCCTGCGGCGGACCCAGCCGAGCTCCAGGAGGCCCTCGGCCAGGCCAATCCCGAGCGGGCCGGCCAGGTGGTCGCGGCGCTCGGTCCAGTCCAGGCATGGCGTTCCCTCGAGGGGATCCGGGGCAGGCTCCAGAAGTCCGAGCGACGCGCCGGTCCGGCGTCCGGCCGCGGTGAGGAGGAACCGGGCACCCTCGCGGCGCACCAGCCGTCCGCGGAGGAGGGCGTCCAGGAGCCCCACCCCGAGCGCACCCGCGAGGTGCCGATAGCAGGTCCGGGCGCGCCGGAACGCCGCCTCCTCCGGGTCGACGCTCGCGGGCCGCACCGGCCGGGTGGTGAGGAGCGACAGGCTCTCGAAGGCCCGGGCGACGGCGTCGCTCGCCAGCCGGTGGTAGCGGTGACGGCCGTGCTGCTCGACGCGGAGCAGGCCGCCGCGGGTCAGGAGCGCCAGGTGCTCGCTCCCGGTGGAGGGCGAGACCCCGGCGATGCGGGCCAGCTCCGTGGCTGGCCGTGCCTGCCCGTCCATCAGGGCGGAGACGATCGAGACCCGCGCCGGCTCCGAGAGCAGGGCGGCCGCGGCGGCAATGTCCAGGCGGCTGGCCGGGCGGAGGTCGTCCATGCCCCGGAGACTAGCCCCGGGGCCACGGTGATGCTTCGGCCGCGACCGAAACGTGCTTCAGCTCTTCGGGAGATCGACCAGCCGGCCGCGCTCGCCGATCCAGCGCTTGCGGTCGAAGGACGACTTGTTCTTGTTGCAGACCAGCTGGAAGGCGGTGGAGCCGCCGCGCTCGGAGACCAGCACCGACCAGGCGAGGAAGATCTCCCAGAGCCGGAACCAGCGCTCGCCGTAGCTCTTCACCACCGCGTCCCGGTTCCTGAGCCAGTTGCGGTACCAGCGCTCGAGGGTGAGCGAGTAGTGGATGCCGATGTTCTCCACGCTGTGAATCTCGAAACCCGCCCGCTCGAGGTTGTTGCAGACGAAGCTCAGCGGCATCGAGGCATCCGCGCCGGGGAAGACGTACTTCGACATGAACATCCCCCAGGTGAAGTCCTCGGCGGTCCAGTTGCGGCGGAGGCCGGCGATCTGGAGGAAGAGAATGCCGTCCTCCTCGAGCATGCTGTTCAGCTGGCGCATGAACTTCTGGAACTTCCGGATTCCCACGTGCTCGGCCATCTCCAGCACGGTGATCTTGTTCCACTTCTCGTGGGGGATGTCCCGGTAGTCCATGGTCAGGATCCGGGCGCGCTGCTGCAGGCCCTTCTGGGAGATGCGCTCGGTCCCGAATTCGGCCTGACGCGCGGCGAGGGTGACGCCGGTCGCGTCCGCCCCGTGCTTCTCGGCCATGTGGGCGACCAGGGTTCCCCAGCCGCAGCCGATGTCCAGGAGGCGCTCGCCGGGCTTGAGCTGGATCTTCTGCGCCACCACCTCCAGCTTCCGGCGCTGAGCGTCCTCCAGCGTGTCGGCGGGGTTCTCGAAGAAAGCCGAGGTGTAGATCATGATGTCGCCGAGGAACGCATTGAAGAAGTCGTTCCCGCGATCGTAGTGGCCGGTGACCGTCTTCCGATCCGCGGCCTGGGTGTGAATCAGCACCGAGGGGATGAACCCGCCGACCAGGAACTTCATCTGCTCCCAGGTCATCCGGTAGTTGAGGACGTCCTCCTTGCGCCGGAAGAAGGCATGCAAGTCCCCGCTGACCTGGATCTCGCCCTTGACGTACTTCTCCACGAAAGCGGCCATCGGGAGCTTCTTCCCGTTGGGGGGGGCGAGATCGATGTTCGGTGCGGCCGCGGTGGGCTGCAGGGCAGTCGTCATGGAGGCTCCAGAGATTGGAAAGTGGGAGTGAAACGCGGCCGGACACAGAGCAGACCGCCGAGAGTGGCGCACACTACCAGCGTTCGCCGTTCGACGTTGCTAAACCTGGGGCCGCCTGCCGAATGCCGGGCTCAGAAGGCGAGCAGGATGAGGGGGGCGATTCCCCAGGCCTTGTAGGGAGTATCGACGATCGTGTCGTAGGTGACGCTCAGGCCGAGGGCGAACGACGGGCTGAAGAACAGCATGAAGCCTGCCCCCCCGCGCACTGCGAGCCCACCGGCGGAGTAGTTGAGCGGCCCTCCGACATGCCCGTAGCCCAGGGCGGCCTCCACGTACGGGCCGAAGTTGCCGAGCGGGAGGGTAACGCGCAGCCCGCCGAGGCCGGAGTAGACGTTCCAGTCGGAGCTCCAGCTGCCCTGGCCGATCACCCCGGGAGTCAGGATGATCGGGCCCAGGTCGAAGCCGTAGCCGCCGATGATCCCGAGCGTGAAGCCCGCGCTGCCGGTCGAGGGGATGAAGATGCCCGGGGCGATGATGAGCCGCGGCCCCACCGCGTAGCGGCGCACGAGGCTCGGTTCGGGGGCGGGTGCGGGCTGGGGCGCCTGGGCCGCGTAGTCCGGCGTGGCGACGCCTGGAGGCGGCTGGGTCGCCGAGTCCGGCGGGGGAGCCGGCCCGGTCTGCGCCATGACCACCGTCGAGAGGAGCAGCAGGCATCCCGAAGGGCCCGTCCGGACGTGGATTCGCATGGCGCGGCAGCCTGCCCGTCCGGCCCCCCCCACGGCAATCTGAACGTTGTACCAGCCGGCCCGAACGGCGAGAGTCCCCAGGCGATGGACCCCGTGGCCCTGTTCATCCCCTGCTACGTGGACCAGCTCTACCCGGAGGTGGGGCTGGCCACCGCGCGGGTGCTGCAGCGGCTGGGGGTGAAGGTCGAGTTCCCCGAGGCCCAGACGTGCTGCGGACAGCCCATGGCGAACGCCGGAGTCACCTCCGCCGCGGCGCCGCTGGCGCGTCATCACCTCGAGGTGTTCGAGAGGTACGCCCAGGTGGTCTGCCCCTCCGGGAGCTGCACGGCGATGGTGCGTCACCACTACACCGACGTGCTCCCGGGGGACCCCCGGGTCGAGGCGGTGGGCGGCCGGACCTACGAGCTCTGCGAGTTCATCACCGACGTGCTGGGGATCCGCCGGATCGAGGGGAGCTACCCCCGCCGGGTGGGGCTGCACCAGAGCTGCCACGGCCTCCGGGAGCTCCGCCTCGGGACCGGAACCGAGCGGATGGTGGAGCCGTGGAACAAGGTTCGTTCGCTGGTGGGTTCGCTGGCCGGCGTCCGGCTGGTGGACCTCACCCGCCCGGACGAGTGCTGTGGATTCGGCGGCATGTTCTCCATCGACGAATCGGAGGTGTCCGGGGCGATGGGCCGGGACCGGCTCGCCGACCACGCCAAGGCCGGAGCCGAGGTGGTGACCGCCGTCGACGTCTCCTGCCTCATGCACCTGGAGGGCATCGCCCGGCGCGGACGCTCACCGCTGCAATTCCTCCACGTGGCCCAGGTGCTCGACGAGGCCATGTCCGGCGGGGCAACTCAGCGGGCGCGGAGCTTGTGAGGCCATGGAAGGGGCTTCGGGCACTGGCAGGTCGCACGGGGGCAGCGCCAGGGAAGCGGTCCGAGGGTCTGGCCGGCACAGACCCGTCCGCATTGCTCGATCTCGCTCGGACAGGGGTGCACCAGCGGCTCGGCCATCAGGGTGGCCGCCACCAGCACGGCGAGGATCAACAGGCTCGCCACCAGGGCGATGCGCGCATTCCGGCTCATGGCGAGTGCGTCTGGAGGATAGTCAGCGATGAACGCCCACGCCCGCGCCGCATCGACGCTGGTCCGGAACGAGGAACGGCTCCACTGGCACGACGCGGCGGTGTGGAACATGCGCACCAAGCGCGATCGCGCCGCCCACGCCGTGCCCGACTGGGAGGCCCTGCGGGACGCCGGCTCGCGCATCAAGCTCCACACCCTGTCGCGGCTGCCGGACTACCTGGAGGAGTTCGAGCGCAAGGCGCTGGCCCTGGGCGCCCAGGTGCACTGGGCCGCCGATGCGGCGGAGCACAACGCCATCGTCCTCGGGCTGCTCCAGAAGCGCGGGGTCACCCGGCTGGTGAAGAGCAAGTCGATGCTCACCGAGGAGTGCCACCTCAACGAGGTGCTCGAGCACGCGGGGATCGAGGTGATCGACACCGACCTCGGCGAGCGCATCGTGCAGCTCGCCCATGAGCCCCCCAGTCACATCGTGCTGCCCGCGGTCCACAAGAAGCGCGAGGAGATCGGCGAGCTCTTCCACCGCACCATCGGGACCCCGGCCGGAGTCTCCGACCCCACGCAGCTCACCGAGGCAGCGCGGCAGCATCTGCGCGAGAAGTTCCTCGCCGCCCAGGCCGGCCTCACAGGGGTGAACTTCGCCATCGCCGAGACCGGGGGGTTCGTCGTCTGCACCAACGAGGGGAACGCCGACCTCGGCGTCTCGCTGCCGCCCATCCACATCGCCTGCATGGGGGTGGAGAAGCTGGTGCCTCGGGCAACGGACCTCGCGGTCTTTCTCCGGCTCCTCGCCCGGAGCGGGACGGGCCAACCCATCACCACCTACACCTCGCACTTTCACGGCCCCCGGCCGGGCGGCGAGCTGCACATCGTCCTGGTGGACAACGGCCGGAGCGTGCTCCTGGCCAGCGAGACGCACCGCCGCGCCCTGTGCTGCATCCGCTGTGGCGCATGCATGAACACCTGCCCGGTCTACCGGCGGAGCGGGGGGCACAGCTACGGGACCACCGTGCCCGGGCCCATCGGATCGGTGCTCTCGCCCGCGGCGGACGCGGTACGGAACATGGCGCTGCCGTTCGCCTCCAGCCTGTGCGGATCGTGCAGCGACGTCTGCCCGGTGCGGATCGACCTCCACAACCAGCTGCTCGCCTGGCGGCGCGAGCTGAACGCGCGTGGCCTCACCCCGCGGACGAAGCGCTGGGGCGTCGGGATGGCCAGCTGGGTCTTCCAGCGGCCCTGGCTCTACCGGCTGACCGGGCGGATGGTCCGGTTCTTCGGGAGGCTCCTGCCCGGGGGGCTGCTCCGGGTCCTCTCCGGAGGCTGGGGCCGGGAGCGCGAGGTCCCCAGCCTCCCGGCACGGAGCTTCCGCGAGCAGTGGAGGCGCCGTGCGACCTAGCCGGGAGAAGGTGCTGGAGGCACTCCGTCAGGCCCGCCCCTCGCCGGTGCCGTTGCCCGACGTTCCCGCCTCCCCGGTGCGGTTCGAGGACCTGCCGGCGCGCTTCGCCCAGGCCGTGACCGAGGTCGCCGGGTCGTGCATCCGGGTCCCCGGGCTGGCCGAGGCCGCCGCGGCGGTCCGCGCGCTCCCGGTGGCGCAGTCGGCCCGGCAGATCGTCTCCCTGCTGCCGGAGGTGCTCCCCGGCACCGTGGCCATCGACGCAGTGGACGATCCGCACGCGCTGGCTGGAGTGGACCTGGCGGTGGTCCCCGGCGAGTTCGGGGTGGCCGAGAACGGGGCGGTGTGGCTGACCGATGCGGTGCTGAAGCAGCGGCGGGCGGTGCTCTTCGTCACCCAGCACCTGGTGCTGGTGGTCCCGGCGCGCGAGCTGGTGCACACCCTGCACGAGGCCTACGGGCGCATCCTCCTCGGCGCGCCCGGCTTCGGCCTCTTCATCGCCGGTCCTTCGAAGACCGCCGACATCGAGCAGGCCCTGGTCATCGGCGCGCACGGGGCCCGGTCGGCGACCATCGTGCTGGTCGGATGAAGACCGGACGGCTCGAGGCCTTCAGCGACGGCGTGCTGGCCATCGTCATCACGATCATGGTGCTGGAGCTCAAGGTGCCGCATGGCAGCGACCTGGGTGCGCTCCGGCCGATGGTGCCGGTGTTCCTCAGCTACGGCCTGAGCTTCGTGTACGTCGGCATCTACTGGAACAACCACCACCATCTGCTCCAGGCCACGAAGGAGATCGGGGGCGGGGTGCTGTGGGCGAACCTCGTGCTGCTCTTCTGCCTCTCGCTCATCCCGGTGGTGACGGCCTGGGTGGGCGACAATCCCCACGGGCGCTGGCCGGCGGCCCTCTACGGGGTGGTGCTGCTGCTCTCCGGGCTCGCCTACGTGTTGCTGGAGCGGGCGATCATCGTCCACGAGGGGCCGCAGTCCGAGGTGGCACGGGCGGTGAGCGGCACGCTCAAGGACAAGCTCTCCCCGGTGGCCTACCTGGTCGGCATCGCGCTGGCGTTCGTCCATCCGTGGCTGGGCGAGCTGGTGTACGCGGGCGTGGCCCTCGCCTGGATCGTCCCCGACCGGCGCATCGAGTCGAGGCTTCACCGCCGCTGATCCGCTGGCCCGGCGGCTGCACCGTTCGGTACCCCGGGGCACCGCCCCAGAGCAGAATACGCCCGGGGCACGCACCGCCGAGCTCCGGGGGAGGACGCCACGCCGTGAGGCATGCATCGACCCGTCTCGTCTGCGCCGCCATGCTCGTCGCCGTCGCGCTCACCGCCTGCAAGGAGAAGCCATCGGGGCAGGCACCGCTGCAGCCGCTCCCACCGCCACCCGCGCTCTCCATCGCGCCGGAGGCGCTCCCGAGCTCCGGCCTCACCGTCGTGGCCGCCCGCCCGCACGAGGTGGTGGGCGCGGACGCACGGCCGACCATCACCTTCTCCCGTCCGGTGGTGGCGCTGATGTCCATCGAGGAGCAGAAGGCGCTCGCCCCGCCTGCGTCCCTGAGCCCCGCGGTGGAGGGGGAGTGGCGGTGGATTGGCTCGGCCAGCGTGGAGTTCGTCCCCAGGACGCCGCTGCCGTTCGCCACCCGCTTCACGGTCACCGTCCCCGCCGGTCTCAAGGGCGTGGACGGCTCGAGCCTCCAGGAGGCCTACAGCTGGTCCTTCGACACACCCGGACCACGCCTCGAGTCCGTCCAGCCCGCGGGCCAGTGGCGCTGGCTTCGCCCCACCGAGGACATCGTCCTGGTCTTCAACCAGGCGGTGGTCGAACCCGAGAAGTCCATCTCGCTCCGCGTGGGGAACGAGGGGACGCCCTGGCCCATCACCGTGAGCACTGCCGCTGCGCCCGCGGCACCGGAGGAGGTGGAGCGGCCGGGCCGGAACTTCGTCCCGAGCCGCCGCACCACCGTCACGGTCAAGGTCGGAAAGCCGCTGCCCCTGGCCACCGACGTCCTGCTGGTGGTTGCCACGACGCTCCGGGCCAAGGAGGGGCCGCTCGCGCTCGACCAGGAGCAACGCATCGCCTACCGGACCTACGGGCCCGCCCGCATCGGGAGCATGTCGGCCTGCTTTGGAGGGTACGACTGCCCCTACGGCCCTCTGGTCATCGAGAGCACGAATCCCCTGTCCGTCGCCTCCTTGAAATCAAACCTCAGGATCGAGCCGGCGGTGGAGCTCGACTGGGGGCACGCCTCGAGTCCCCCCGGCGCTCGAGGTGACCGGCACGAGGCCGTCACCGTGGTCCCGGGCAAGTTCCGCCCCGGGACCTCCTACAGCGTCTCCATCGCCTCCGGGGTCAACGACGCGTTCGGACAGACTGCGCCCGCGGCCCGGGGGCAGATGCGGACCGACGACCTGCGGCCGGAGTACGAGCTGGGACCGGACGTGGCGCTGCTGGAGGCGAGGGGAGACGGGGCGCTTCCGGTGCGCTTCACCAACGTCACTCAGCTGGACGTGCAGCTCTGGCCGCTCGGGCCCGCGGAGATGGCCCGCTTCCTCTCGGGGCGCCGCTCGGCGCAGACGGTTCCCTCCGGACAGCCGGTCACCACCCAGCTGGTGCTGGACGGCACGCACAACCTCCCCGGCACCCGGCCGGTGAAGGTGCGCGAGCTGCTCGCGGGCAAGAACACCGGCCTCTTCCACCTGGTCACCAGCGCACCGGAGATCGACGTCAAGCACCAGTGGCAGCGAACCCAGCGCGTCACGGGGCAGATCACCGACCTCGCGGTGCACACCAAGCTCGGGGCCACCTCGGGCGTGGTCTGGGTCACCCGGGTCTCGGACGGCACCGTGGTCCCCGGCGCCGCGCTCTCACTCTACGACGCCGACGGTGCGGTGAAGTGGCACGGAAAGACGGACGGCGACGGTCTGGCCCGGGTGCCGGGTCTCGCCTCGCTGGTCGGGCCGGGGAGGGGCGCCGGTCGGCGAAACCGGGACCTCGACAGCGGCCCGCCGTTCGCGCTGGTCGCCGCCGCGCTCGGTGGCGACACCGGGGTCACCCTGGCCGACTGGTCCGGAGGGTTCGGCCCCTGGGCGTTCGGGGTGGAAGGGGCGTGGGACGGGAAGCGCCCGCAGTCGATGGGCTTCGCCACCGCCGAGCGCGGCATCTACCGGCCGGGTGACACCGTGCTGGTGAAGGGGATGCTCCGCTACCGGCGCCTGGGCGTCGTGACCTCGCCGCCCAAGGGGACGCAGGCCGAGGTGGTGGTCACCGACTCGCACGGAAAGCAGATCTGGTCGCGCAGCGTCCCGCTGAGCGACTACGGCACCTTCTCGGCCGAGGTGGCGATTGATGCCGCGGCCGCTCTGGGGACCTATTCCCTCCGGGCGAACGCGAACGTCCCCTCGGGCAAGGTCGACACCGGCACGGCCTTCCGGGTCGAGGAGTACCGGCCGCCCCAATTCAAGGTGGACGTCACCACCCGGTCCGCCGACGCGTTCGCCGGGCAGCCGCTCGAGGGGCGGGTGGTGGCCCGCTACCTCTTCGGCGGAGCGATGCCGGGCGCGACGGTGCGCTGGACGGCGACCCGGACGACCGATGATTTCCAGCCACCCGACAACGCTGGCTTTGCCTTCGGCGTCGCCACCTGGGAGTGGAGCGACGAGTCGCCGCAGCCCAGCACCGAGGTCATCGGCGCCGGTGAGGGGAAGACCGATGCCCAGGGCGTGCTGGACCTCACCGCCGGGCAGGTCGAGACCCCCGGAGGCCGGTCGTCGCTGGTGACGCTCGAGGCCGAGGTGGCGGACGTCAACCGCCAGCGCATCGCCAACCGGACGCAGATCCAGGTGCACCCCGCCGCGCTCTACGCCGGCATTCGCCAGCGGAACGTGGAGGGCTTCGCCGAGGTGGGCAAGCCGGTCTCGCTGGAGGCGGTGGCGGTGTCGCCCGACGGCAAGCGCCAGAAGGCACAGGTCCAGGTGACCGTTCTCCGGCGCGACTGGAAGTTCGTCCGGAAGAAGACCGCCGGGGACCGCTGGGAGACTCTCAGCGAGCCGGTGGAGGAGTCGGTGGCCTCCTGCGCGGTGAAGGTCGAGGGCCTGCCCGGCGCCTGCACCTTCACCCCGAAGGCCCCCGGGTACCACGTGCTGCAGGCCGAGGTCGTCGACGCCCAGAAGCGGAAGCAGGTTTCTCGAAGTTCGCTGTATGTCGTCGGCGACGGCTGGGTCTCCTGGCAGCGCAACGACTCGGACCGCATCGATCTCGTGACCGACAAGGCGGTCTACGACCCGGGCGAGACGGCGAAGGTCCTGGTCAAGAGCCCGTTCCCGGCGGCCGAGGCGGTGCTCACCGTGGAGCGGGAGGGCGTCAGCTCGGTCCGCCACGTCAGGCTCAAGGGCGCCGCCACGGCGCTCGACGTCCCGCTGGGCGAGGCGGGAATCCCGGACGTCTACGTGGGGGTGGTGCTGGTGCGCGGGCGCGTGGCCCAGGGCGACGCACCCGAGGCCGGCGAGGATCCAGGGCGGCCTCAGGTCAGGATCGGCTACGCGAAGCTGAAGGTGGAGCGGAAGAGCAAGCGGCTGGCGGTGGAGGTGACGCCCGGTCGGACGCAGTACCGGCCGCGCGAGACGGTGAAGGTGGCCCTGCGGACGACCGACTGGAAGGGTGCGCCGGTGCCCGCCGAGGTCGCGGTGTGGGCGGTGGACGAGGGCGTGCTCCGCCTCACGTCGTACGAGCCGCCGGATCCGCTCGACGCGCTCCAGCCGGAGCGAGGCCTGTCGGTCCGGATCGGCGAGCCGCTCATCCACCTGGTGCGCCGGATGGTCTACGCCGACAAGGGGATGACGACGGGCGGCGGAGGTGGCGCCGAGGGCGGGGGAGGGATCCGCTCCCGGTTCAAGACCACCGTGCTCTTCGCCCCCGCGGTGGTGACCGGCACGGACGGACGGGCCGAGGTCGAGTTCACGCTCCCCGACAACCTCACCACCTACCGCATCATGGCCCTGGCGCTGGACAAGGGAGACCGGGGCGGGAAGGGCGGCAGCAGCTTCCAGGTCGCCAAGCCGCTCCTGGCCATGCCGGCGCTGCCGCGGTTCGCGCGCGTGGGAGACACGGTGGAGGCGGGGGTCGTCGTCCACGCGCCCTCGGGGAAGATCAAGGAGGTGGAGGTCACGGCCACCGCCAGCGGTCCGCTCAAGCTGCAGGGCGAGACCCGGCGTGTCCTCGCGCTCCCCGAGGGAAAGCCTCGCGAGGTGCGGTTCCGGTACCTGGCAGAGGGGTCGGGAGAGGCAGTGCTCCGCTACGCGGTCAAGGGCGGCGGCGAGCAGGACGCGGTGGAGCAGCGGATCCCGGTGCGCATCCCCACCCAGATGGAGGCGGTGGCAATCGCCGGCGAGAGCAAGGACGTGGCGCGCGAGCAGCTCTCGAGCCCCTCCGGGGTGCGGCCGGACGTGGGCGGCCTCGAGGTGACGATGGCCTCCACCGTGCTCGGCGGGTACGGGGAAGCGATGCGGCAGCTGGTGGACTACCCCTACGGTTGCCTCGAGCAGCTCTCGTCCCGTCTCGTTCCCTTCGTCGCGCTCCGCGAGCTGCACGGGGTCTTCAAGCTGCCGTGGCGCCCGGACAGCGCCCGGACCTGGGTGGGGGAGGACGCCATCGCCCGCTGGGGAACGACCGACCCCGACGAGGTCACCACCAGGACGGTGAAGGCCATCGAGGCGCTGCAGCGGTACGACGGCGGGTACGGCTACTGGAGCTCGGACAGCTGCAGCTCGCCCCATGGCTCGGCGTACGCGGTCCTGGCCCTCGGGCGCGCCGCGGAGGTGGGTTACCCCGTCGACCGGGAGGCGCTCCGGAGAGGCCAGCAGTTCCTGTCCAGGGTCGCGGCGGGCAACGTCCAGACCTGCTCCTGGTGGGTCCGGCAGGTCGACCCCGGCACCCGGGCCTTCGCGCTCTACGCGCTGGCGCGCACCCGGGCCCCCCAGGCCTCGAGCGCCACGGCGCTGTTCGCCCGCCGCTCGGAGCTCCCCTTCTACGGCAAGGCGATGCTCGCCGACGCGCTGTGGATGGGTGGTGGCGACCGGGCCGCGGCACGGCTCCTCACCACCGAGCTGCTGGACCGGGCGAAGGAGACGTCGGGCACGCTCCACCTCGAGGAGATGAATGCGGTGACCTACCAGTCCGACTGGTCGAGCGACCTGCGCACCACGGCGATCGCGCTGCAGACGCTGGTGGACGTCACGCCCGACCATCCCTACGTGGGGAAGATGGCCCGCTACCTGGTCGAGAGTCGGGGAGCAAACGGGCGCTACAAGACGACGCAGGAGGCGGCCTTCGCGCTGATGGCACTGACCGAGGTGGTCCGGACCCGGGAGAAGGACGCGCCGGACTTCGTGGGCAAGGTGCTCGTCGGCGGCAAGCAGGTCGCCGAGTCCGAGTTCCACGGCCGGAGCATGGACGTGCGGCGGACGGTGCTCCCGATGTCGCAGCTCCCGCAGCTCGGGAAGTCGGCGGCCTTCGAGTTCCTCCGCGACGGGAAGACCGGTCTCCTGTCGTACACTGCGGTGCTGCGCTACGCGCCGGCGGAGATGCCCCGCGACGCGCTGGACCGGGGGCTGGTCGTCCAGCGGTGGATCGAGCCGTACTCGGGCGGCGGACAGCTCAAGGCGGTCAAGGCCGGCGAGCTGGTACGGATCAAGGTCCGGGTCGGCACCCCGGCGGCGCGGGCCAACGTGGCGCTGGAGATTCCGCTGCCCGCGGGCCTGGAGGCGGTGGACACCAGTCTTTCGACCACGGCCCGGCTCTCCCGGGGGGAGCCGTCGGCGGACACCGAGACCGACGAGATGGAGGACGCCCGCGAGGCAGGCGTTCCCCCCTGGGTGCTCGGTTTCTGGAACCCCTTCAACCACACCGAGCTGCGCGACGACCGGGCCCTGTTCTTCTCCAACGAGCTGCCCCCGGGCGTCCACACCGTCTCGGTGGTCGCCCGGGCGACGAGCCCCGGTGACTACCTGCTGGTCCCGGCTCGGGCGGAGGCGATGTACGCGCCCGAGGTGTTCGGCCGATCGGAGGGAGGCAACTTCCAGGTGCTCGACGAGGGGAACGTCGCGGCCCGCTGAGGGAGGATGGTTCCATCGGCCATGAGAACTCGTGTGGGCCGCGCGCTGGTCGCAGCCGTCGGGGCACTGGTGCTCGGGTGTCTCGGCTTCGTCGCCGGGCCGCTGCCCCCCGGGCTGCTCGACCCGGCCGGCACGCTGAGTGTCCGCGTGCTCGACCGCGACGGCCAGCTCCTCCGGGAGCTTCCCTCCCGCCGAAGCTCGCGCAGCATCTCGCTCCCGACGGATGCGCCCGTGCCCGCCGTGCTGCGCGACGCCTTCATCGCCTCGGAGGACCGGCGCTTCGAGTGGCACCCCGGGGTGGACCCACTGGCCATCGCCCGCGCGGCGGTGAGCAACCTCCGGGCGGGTCGGGTGGTGAGTGGCGCGTCGACCCTCACCCAGCAGCTCGCGCGGCTGGTCGTCCCGCGCCGGCGGACGCTCGCCGGCAAGGCGGGGGAGGCGCTCTGGGCCCTGCGGCTGTCGGCACACCTGTCGCGTGAGGACATCCTCCGCGCCTACCTGGACCGGGTGGCGCTGGGGCACGACCTCGTCGGGGTCGAGGCGGCCGCACAGGCTTACTTCGGTCGGCCGGCGAGCGCGCTGTCGGCCGGGCAGGCGGCGCTGCTCGCGGCCATCGCCCGTTCCCCGGCCCGGGTGGACCCGTGGGGAGATCCCGGGGTCACCATGGAGGCGATGCGCGAGGTGCTCGCACGGATGCGCCGGGGCGGACGGCTCGACGCCCAGCTGGAGCGGGTGGCCGCGACCGCGGACCTCGACGTCGTCCCCCCGGCCCGGCCGTTCGGCGCCCCGCACCTGGTGGTCGACCTCGCCGGAAAGCTCGGCACGCTCGGCCTCGGCGGCGCGGTGGAGGTGCGGACCACCCTCGACCCGGCACTCCAGCGCGACGTCGAGCGCGCGGTGCGCTCGGAGCTGGCCGCGGACCCGCGTCTCGGCCAGGCCGCGGTGCTCGTCCTGGACAACGCCTCGGGCGAGGTGCTCGCCTACGTGGGCTCGGCGGATTTCCGGGACGACGCCCACGAGGGTCAGAACGACGGGGTCCGTGCCCGCCGCCAGCCCGGGAGCGCGCTGAAGCCCTTCGCCTACGGGCTGGCGCTCGCCAGCGGCTGGACCCCGGCCTCGGTGCTGAGCGACGTGGATCTCGAGGTGGGCACCGCCGGCGGTGCCTGGCTCCCGCGCAACTACGACCGGCGCCAGCACGGACCGGTGCGCCTGCGGGCCGCGCTGGCCAACAGCTACAACGTCCCGGCGGTCGAGCTGACCGACGCGCTCGGCCCCGAGCGAGTTCTCGACGTGCTCCGCGAGGCGGGTTTCTCCGCCCTGGATGCCAGCGCCGAGCACTACGGCGCCGGGCTGGTCCTCGGGAACGGCGACGTGTCGCTCTGGGAGCTGGCCCGGGCCTACCGTGGGCTGGCCCGCGGAGGCATCGTCGAGCCGCTCCGGCTGGTGCGTGCGGCGACGGACCCGCTGGGCGAGCGGGTCGAGGCCAGGGCCGAGCTCGCCCCCCGGCGCTTCCTGCCCGCGGACGCGGTGGCGCTGCTGACCGACCTCCTCTCGGACGAGATGGCCCGCGCGCCGGCGTTCGGCCTGGACAACGCGCTCCGGCTGCCCTTCCCGGTGGCGGCGAAGACCGGCACCAGCCGGGCGTACGTGGACAACTGGACCGTGGGCTTCACCCGCGAGCGCACGGTGGCGGTGTGGGTGGGGAACTTCGATGGCCGGCCGATGCAGCGGGTCTCGGGCATCACCGGGGCGGGGCCTCTCTTTGCCCGGGTCATGCGCCGGGCGATGGTCGGCCTGCGTCCGGCGCCGCTCGTGGACCGCGCGCGGTTCCAGCGGGTGCGCATCTGTCCGCTCTCGGGTCATCGAGCCGGGGAGGCCTGCCCGGGCTCGTTCGAGGAGGTCTTCCTCCCCGGGACCGCGCCGACCGAGCCGTGCGTGATGCACCGGATCGCGGACGGTCGGCGGGTGCTCGCCCTCGACGCGCGGTACAGCGGCTGGGCCGAGCGCGAGCGGCTCGAGGTCGCGGCCGGGGAAGGTGGCGGCGCTTCCCCGGGCTTCATCACCCCGCGTGACGGGGACGAGTTCCTGGTGGAGGCCGGCATCCCGACCACGTCGCAGACCATCCCGGTCCGGGTACGGGGCGGCGGGGCCGCCCGGTTGTGGGTCGATGGACGGGCGGTGGAGCTTGACGCCGGCCGCTCGGTGCGGCTCCCCCTGAGCGGCGGGACGCACGCGCTGGAGCTCAGGGCCCCAGGCTCACCGGACCCCGTCCAGCGCATCCAGGTCCGTGTGCGGGGGCCGTGACGAGCCGGTTCACACCGACGCGACCACCGCCCCCGCCCGCTGCACATCCGCGCGGACGAGGACGAGGAAGGGCAGCCCCATCAGGCAGAGGAAGCACGCCACCGCGCACCGTACCCGCGCCCAGCTGCGGAACTCGGTCCGGTCGAGTTGGATCATCATGGCCACTCCCTCCTTTCTGAACAGGCAGGTCGCCCGTGCACGCCTGGAGGTTGCACCCGCCGTGCCGGATCCACGTTGCTGAAAACACGGGGGAGTCCGCTCGGCCGGTGTGACCTCCACGTCCACCCTGGGCCGGCGCCTGTTGCGGCTCAGGCAAGAGATCAGCGCGGAGCCGTCGGAAGGTCTCGCAGTACGTAGAGGTGCCCCAGGGTTCGGCCGAACATCAACGCCAGCTCCTGGCCGTCCGGTGACACCGCCACGTGCGCCGTGCCGAGCCAGCCCGTCGGGTCGACGGGCCCGAGGCTGCGCTCCTCCAGCACCTGCCCGCGAGTGAGGTCGATCCGGAAGAGCCGGGCCAGCTGACCGGCCCAGGACCTGCGCTGGCGATCCGTCCACCCGCGCATGACCACCAGGGCCGGCTGCAGCCCGGTGAGGGTGGGGAGCGGGCTCGCGACCGAAAAGAGGATTCTCCGGTCACGGGAAAAGGAGGCGAGGGTGTTGCTCCAGTCGGTCCACGACAGCAGCGTCTGCTTCCCGGTCCGGTCGAAGTGGACGACCTCGGACCGTTCGAACTGGTTCTCCAGGAGCACGCTCCATCGGGACCGATGTCCTCGAGATGGATGTCGGACGGGGCCTGGTACACCTCCCGCTGCCGCCCGCGTGGGTCCACCGCGAGGAGGGTGTTCCGCCCCAGCTCTCCGGTGGTGACCCATACCTCCGCGTCGTCCGGGGACCAGGCCAGTCCCTCGGCGCCGAGGACCGAGACGATCTGGTAAGGCCCGACCTGGTCACCCGGGCTCAGCTGCACGTCGACCGAGCCCAGCCGAGGTCGCTCCGGCGCGACGGACCCAGAAACGAGAGCGGGGCCACCGACACGCCCCCGTGTCCGTGGCCCCGCGTTCACTCTCTCCTATGGAGAGCCTCAGCGATTCGAAGGGGACATCGCCAGCAGGGCCTCGTCCGAGCCCGGGCCGATGTCCAGCCCCGCCTGGGCCACGTGCACCACGCCAGGCACCGACTCCGTGAAGACGGGGGCCACGGCGGCCTCGGAAGGCTGAACGTCCGCCAGCGCAAGCGCAATCGGGAGCCCCATCACGCAGAGAAATCCCGCCGCCACGCTCCGCACTCGCATCCAGCTGCTGCCCTCGGTCTCGTTCATCATGGCCTGCTCCTCCGTGGCGCCGTTTGCTTCGGCGCCCGACAGGTTCCGGGGACTGCAGCCCTGGTGCCTGGCTCAAGTCGTTGAAATCACACTTCTTTCAACACGATTCCGTCGCGCCGGTATCTACAGGAGGCCCCGGGCGTTGCCGGCGAGGCAACATGTCGACCGGGGTTGGCACAGGAGGGGTCGATGTCGGAGGAGCGGCTGCGGTACCTCGCTGAGGCGGATGTGCGCGCGGCGGGGCCGCCGCTGCCGGAGCTCGTCCGGGCCCTCGAGGCGGCCTTTCGTGACCTGGGGGAGGGCCGAGCCGAGGTGCCAGCGAAGCTCGGCGTGCATCCGTCGGCCGGCTCCTTCTTCCACGCCATGCCAGCGCTGTGGCTGGGAGCATCCGCCGCGGCGGTCAAGTGGGTGGGCTCCTTCCCGGGGAATCGGAGCCGTGGCCAGCCGAGCATCTCGGCGCTGCTCGTCCTGAGCGATCCGGACGACGGCCGGCCGCTGGCGATCATGGACGCACGCTGGCTCACCGTGCAACGCACGGCGGCGTGCTCCGCGCTCTCGGCGAGGTTCCTTGCCCGGCCCTCGGCGCGCAGCCTCGGAGTGCTGGGGTGCGGGCTCCAGGCGCGAGCGCACGTGGAGGCGTTCCGGGCGCTCCTTCCGCTCGAACGGGTGCGGGCGTTCGACCGTCACCCGGAGCGGGCAGCCGCGTTCGCCGAGGAGGTCGCGCGTGCGCACGGCGTCGATGCCAGCGCGCATGCCTCGGTGCAGGAGGTGGTGGAGGACATGGACGTCGTCTTGACCGCGGGCGCCATCGGCACCCTTCCGGACCCGCCCATCGCCGCGGGCTGGCTCGCGCCGGGAGCCTTCGCCTGCAGCATCGATTACGCGAGCCCCTGGAGCGGGGGTGCGCTTCGCGAGCTCGATCTGGTGTCCACGGACGACCGGGCGCAGCTCGAGGCGGCGCGGAAGACCGGGCCTCTGGCCCGGCTCCCACCCGTGCACGCCGACCTCGCCGAGCTGGTCACCGGGCGCAGGACGGGGCGAACGGCCGAAGCCCAGCGCACGATGGCGTGCAACCTCGGATTCGCGCTCGCCGACCTCGCCGCGGCGGCGCTCGTGGTCCGGCGTGCCCGGGACGCCGGGCTGGGGACCCTCCTTCCCCTCTGAACGCTCACCGATGGGTGGCGTTCACTCGGGCATGGGCGAGGTCACCAGCAGCGCCTCGTCCGAACCCGGCCCCACGTCGATTCCCGCCGCCGCCTCGTGCATCGAGGGAGGCACGTATCCACTGACCGAGGAGGTCGCCTCCGGTGCCGCCGGGTGAACCCCCGCGGTCGCCAGGGTGACGAGCGCCGTCACCGACAGGAACCCCAACAGCACGTTCCGCACCCACCTCGGCCCATCATTCGCATTGCTCATCGCCGTTCCTCCAGCACGGGCGCCGTGTCCAGTCGGTCGCCCTCATGCAGGCACGGCTGCAGAGTCGGTGCCTCGCGCAAGTGCCCGGGCTCAGCGCAGGCTCAACACGGTGGTGTGACTTCGCAGGCTGCAGCCGCGCGGAGGATGTCGCGGCGGCGGCAACCGCACGCCTCGTGCGGCGCGCGATCGCACACAGCGCCGTGTCGCAGAGAGGCCCCTGAACGCGCAGGGACGAGCACCCGTCAGAGCGGGCGGCGCAGGACCCGCGACAGCTCGCCGATGATGCCCCGGCGGAACGCCAGCACGCAGACCACGAACAGCGCACCCTCCACCACCGTCACCCAGCCGCCGAGCTGGGCCAGGTAGCTCTCCACACAGACGATCACCACCGCGCCGACGATGGGGCCGAACACCGTCCCCAGGCCCCCGAGCAGCACCATGAGAATCACCTCGCCCGAGGTTCCCCAGTGCACGTCGGTCAGCGAGGCCAGCTCGAAGACGATGGACTTGGTGCCACCGGCAAGCCCGGAGAGCGCCGCCGAGAGCACGAAGGCGATGAGCTTGTACTGGTCGGACTTGTAGCCGAGCGACACCGCCCGCGGCTCGTTCTCGCGCACCGCCTTGAGCACCTGCCCGAAAGGCGAATGGACGACCCGGAAGATGAAGAAGAAGCCGAAGAGGAAGATCGCCAGGACGACGAAGTACATCGCCAGGTCGTTCTCCAGTGACAGCAACCCGAGCAGCTTCCCGCGCGGCACTCCCTGGATGCCGTCCTCGCCGCCGGTGAAGGGGGCGCGAAGGCAGAAGAAGTAGAACATCTGCGCGAGCGCCAGGGTGATCATCGCGAAGTAGATCCCCTGGCGGCGGATGGCGAGCCACCCCACCGCCAGCCCCAGCAGGGCGGCGGTGACGGTCCCGGTGAGCACCGCCAGCTCGAAGGGCAGCCCCCAGACCTTCGCCGCATGGGCCGCCAGGTACCCCGCGCCCCCGAAGAACAGCGCGTGCCCGAACGAGAGCAGGCCCACGTACCCGATGAGGAGGTTGAACGCGCAGGCGAACAGCGCCCAGCACAGCATCTTCATCAGGAACACCGGGTAGACGACGAACGGCGCCCCCAGGGCCAGGACGATCAGGATCGCCATCGGGATGCGCAGGGAGCGGAGCTCCTCCCTCGCCTTGGTACGGTCGCGGATGCCGGCGCTCGTCTCCGCCCCGGTTGCCCCGTGCGCGGTCACGTGGTCCTCCCGAAGAGCCCGGCCGGCTTCACCAGCAGCACCAGGGCCATGATCACGAACACCACCGTGTTCGACGCCTCCGGGTAGTAGACCTTGGTCAGCCCCTCGATGACCCCCAGCCCGAAGCCGGTGATGATCGAGCCGAGGATCGACCCCATCCCGCCAATGACCACCACCGCGAACACCACGATGATCAGGTCGGCGCCCATCAGCGGATTGACCCGGTAGATGGGTGCGGCCATCACCCCCGCCAGCGCGGCCAGCGCCACGCCCAGCCCGTAGGTGATGGTGATGAGGCGCGGGACGTTGATCCCGAACGCCTGGACCAATAGTGGATTCTCGGTGGCGGCGCGCAGGTACGAGCCCATCCGGGTGCGCTCGGTCACGAACCAGGTCAGCGCGCAGATCAGCACCGAGACCAGCACCACCCAGGCCCGGTAGTTGGGGAGGAACATGAAGCCCAGGCTCTTCCCCCCGCTGAGCTGCGGCGGGATCTCGTATGGCTCGCCCGAGACCCCGAAGTAGTTGCGGGCGACGCCCTGGATGACCAGCGCCAGGCCGAAGGTGAGGAGCAATCCGTAGAGCGGATCGAGCCCGGCGATCCGCTTGATCATCGTCTTCTCGATGAGCATCCCGAAGGCGCCCACCACGATGGGAGAGATGAGCAGCGCCGGCCAGTACCCGATGCCCAGGTGCTCGAGCATCAGCCATGCCACCAGCGCCCCGAGCATGTACAGGGCGCCGTGGCAGAAGTTGATGACGTTCAGCAGCCCGAAGATGATCGCCAGGCCGAGGCTGAGCAGCGCGTAGAACGAGCCGTTGATCAGCCCCACCAGGAGCTGGCTGAACAGCGCCTGCACCGGCACTCCGAAGACGGTGGTCATCGGCCTGGCGGAGCGAGGGCTACTTCTTGGCGACCAGCGGGCACTCGCCTTGGTCCAGTGGACGGAATGCCTCGGCGGCGGGGATCTCGTGGATCAGCTTGTAGTAGTCCCATGGTCCCTTGGACTCGGAGGGCTTCTTCACCTCGTAGAGGTACATGGGATGGATCTTCCGGCCGTCGGCACGGATGGTGCCCTTGCCGAAGAGGGGGTCGTCCGTCGGCATCGCCTTCATCTTGGCCACCACCGCCTTGCCGTCCTGGTCCGACTTGAGGGCCTGCACCGCCTTCAGGTAGTGCAGCACGCCGGCGTAGACGCCAGCCTGGACCATGGTGGGCATGCTGCCCCCGTGCCGCGCGGCGAACTTCTTCGACCAGGCGCGGGTCTTGTCGTCCCGGTCCCAGTAGAAGGCGGAGGTCAGCTGCAGGCCGTTGGCGGCCTTGAGACCCAGAGCGTGAATGTCGCTGATGAAGACCAGCAGACCGGCCAGCTTCTGGCCGCCCTGGACGATGCCGAACTCGGCTGCGGACTTGATGGAGTTGATGGTGTCGCCGCCGGCGTTGGCCAGGCCGATGATCTTCGCCTTCGAGGCCTGGGCCTGGAGCAGGAAGGAGGAGAAGTCGGAGGTGTTCAGCGGGTGGAGCACCGAGCCGAGAACCTTGCCGCCGTTGGCCTCCACCACCGCGCGGGTGTCCTTCTCCAGCGCCTTGCCGAAGGCGTAGTCCGCGGTGAGGAAGAACCAGGTGTTACCCCCGGCCTTCACCACGGCCTTGCCGGTGCCGTTGGCCAGCGACCAGGTGTCGTAGGTCCAGTGGACGGTGTTGGGGGTGCAGGCCTTCCCGGTGAGGTCGGAGGTCGCCGCGCCCGAGTCGATGAAGACCTTGTTCTTGTCCGCGGTGATCTTGGCGAGGGCCAGCGCCACGCCCGAGTTGGGGACGTCGACGACGACGTCCACCCCGTCCACGTCGTACCACTTGGTGGCGATGCCCGAGCCGATGTCCGGCTTGTTCTGGTGATCGGCGCCGATGACCTGGATCGGCATCCCCGCCACCTTGTTGCCGAACTCCTCGGCCGCCATCTTCGCGGCCTCCACCGAGCCGGAGCCGCTGAGGTCCGCATAGAGCCCGGACATGTCGTTGAGGACGCCGATCTTCACCACCTTCTCCTGGGCCATCGCGGCCAGGGGCAGAAGACAGGTGAGGGCGAGAAGCCGTGAAGCGATTCGCATGAGGACGCTCCTGGGGCGAGGGGAGTGAGAGGAGACGGCTAGACACCGAGGTACGTCTGCAGCTGGGGCAAGCTCGACTGAAATCGGTCGGCGGGAATCTGGTCCACCACGCGGCCGCGGTCCATCACGTAATGACGGTCCGCGATGGACGAGGCGAACTTGAGGTTCTGTTCCACCAGAAGGATGGTGAAGCCTTCGGTCTTGAGCCGGCGGATAGTGGCGCCGATCTGCTGGACGATGACCGGGGCCAGGCCCTCGGTGGGCTCGTCCAGGAGCAGCAGCCGCGCGCCGGTGCGGAGGATGCGGCCGATGGCCAGCATCTGCTGTTCTCCGCCCGAAAGCTTCGTCCCCTGGCTGCCCATCCGCTCCCGGAGGTTGGGGAACAGCTCCAGCACCGCGTTGAGCGGCATGCCCCCTGGCCTGACCGGCGGCGGGAGCAAAAGGTTCTCCTCCACCGTCAGGCTGGCGAAGATGCCCCGCTCCTCCGGGCAGATCTCCATCCCCAGCCGGGCAATCCGGTGCGGGGGGAGCCCGATGGTCTCGTTGCCCGCCAGCACCACCGAGCCCTCGCGGCGCGGCACCATCCCCATCAGCGAGCGCAGGGTGGTGGTCTTGCCTGCCCCGTTCCGGCCCAGCAAGGTCACCAGCTCGCCGGGAAGGATCTCGAAGTTGACGCCGTGGAGGATGTGGGACTCGCCGTACCAGGCCTGCAGCCCCTCGACGTGGAGGAGCGGCCGGGTTCCCGCCTCGGGCGCCGGGCCCGTGCTGGCCATGGCGAGCTCAGGCATGTTCGGACCCCATGTAGGCCTGGATGACGTCCTTGTTCTTGGAGACCGCGGCGTAGTCGCCCTCGGCCAGCACCTCGCCGCGGGCGAGCACGGTGATGATGTGCGAGAGGTTGGCGACCACGTTCAGGTTGTGCTCGACCATCAGCACCGTCCGGCTGGCGCCCACGCGCTGGATGAGGGTGGCAATCCGGTTCACGTCCTCGTGGCCCATTCCGGCGGTGGGCTCGTCCAGCAGCAGCAGCTCGGGGTCCAGCGCCAGGGTGGTGGCGATCTCCAGGGCGCGCTTGCGGCCGTAGGACAGCTCCACCGCCTGCGTGTGCAAAAAGTCTTGCAGACCCACCGCCTCGGCCAGCTCGAGCGCCCGCGGCTCGAGGTCCTTGAGCGCCCGCTCCGAGCGCCAGAAGTCGAAGGACTGGCCGCGCTTCCGCTGCAGCGCCACCCGGATGTTCTCCAGCACGGTCAGGTGGGGGAACACCGCCGAGATCTGGAACGAGCGCACCACGCCGCGTCGGGCCACGTCGGCCGGTCGGTCGGAAGTGATGTTCTGCCCCTTGAACTTGATGGTGCCGGCGGAGGGCGTGAGGAACTTGGTCAGCAGATTGAAGCAGGTCGTCTTGCCTGCGCCGTTCGGGCCGATCAACGCGTGAATGCTTCCGGCGCGGACGGTGAGGCTCACGTTCTTCACCGCCACGAACCCGCGGAATTCCTTGGTGAGACCTTGGGTCTCGAGAAGCGGCTCACCAGTCTGACGCGCTGAATCGAGCATGTGCGCTGACCTAGAAAAACGGAGGAGGGCGCAGCAAGACACGTTGCGTCGCCCAGGTCGAGCGCTTCCGACGCGGGACGAGCCCGCTCAGCGTTCGGTGACGTACAGCCCCGGAGCGTCCGCCAGCGGCGGGTACTCCTCGCTCCCGATCATCGCCGGAGGTGGCCGGCGCTCCCCGGCCCGGGCTTCGATCCATCGGGCCCAGGCGTGCCACCAGGTGTCCGTGTGGCGCGTCGACGCAATGCGCCATGCCTCCGGCGACTCGTGGAGATGCTCGTGCAGCCAGTAAGCGGCACTCTTGCTCGGCGGGTTCACCACCCCGGCGATGTGGCCCGAGCTGCTCAGCACGAACTGGACCTTCCCCCCCAGCAGGCTCGTGGTCCGGAAGGCCGCCCGCCACGGGGTGATGTGGTCCTCCACGGCGGCGACGATGAACGTGTCCTGCTCGATGGAGGAGAGGCGGAGCCGCTGCCCGCGGACGACCATCTCGTCGCGGGCGAGCGCGTTGTCCAGGTAGCAGCCACGCAGGTACTCGGAGAGGAGCCGGGCCGGGATGCGCGTGCCGTCGTCGTTCCAGGCCAGCAGGTCGAAGCCGGGCGGTTCCTCGCCCATCATCCACGCCGAGCCGAAGTAGTTGAAGTACAGGTCGTTGGGGCGGAGCAGGTTGAAAGTGCGGGCCATCTCGAACGACTCGAGGAGGCCAGTGCGCTGCACCCGGCGGAGGAGGCGCTCGATGGTGGGCCGGTCGGTGAACGCTCCCAGCGGGCCGGGGTCGCTGAAGTCCACCAGGGTGTTCATCAGGGTCAGCGAGTTGAGCGAGCGGTCCCCGATGGCCTCGAGGTACGCGGCGAGCATCGTGGCCAGCGTGCCGCCCACGCACAGGGCGGCGACGTTGACCTTCGGCGCACCGGTGATCTCCTTGACCACCCGCAGTGCCTCCAGCGGACCCTCGACGAGGTAGTCCCCGTACCCCACATCACGCAGGCTCTGGTCCGGGTTCCGGTAGCTCATGCAGAACGTGGTGTGGCCGTTCTTCACCGCCCACTCCACGAAGCTGCGGCCGGGGGCGAGGTCCATGATGTAGTACTTGTTGATGAACGGCGGGCTGCAGAGGAGTGGGACGGAGAACGTGGTCTCGGTCTGCGGCGAGTACTGGATCAGCTCGAAGAGCCGGTTCCGGTAGACGACTTTCCCCGGCGTCGCCGCCAGGTTCTTGCCCACCTCGAAGCCGGAGTGGTCCACCAGCCGCGGCCAGCCCTCGCGGGTGCGGAGGTCGTCGAGCCACTTGCGCAGCCCCCGCACCGCGCTCAGCCCGCCGGACTCGAAGGCTCGCCGCAGCGCGACCGGGTTGGTGAGGAAGAAGTTGGTGGGGGCGAAGGCGTCCACCAGCAGCTGGCTCGCCATGCTTGCCTTTCGGGTGGAGACCTCGCCCAGTCCGGCGGCGGCGAGGAGGTCGCGGGCGAGTTGCTCGCGGAGCAGGTGCTGCTGGAGCAACCAGAAGAAGAGCGCGTTCTCGTTCCAGATCCGGTCGCCGAACCGCCGGTCCTTGGCCGGGATCGGCATCGGGCCCTCGGCGGTGGCGCCCACCGCGCGGCCCGCGCTCACCCCCGCGGCGACCAGTGCGCCGTTCGCCCAGCGCACCAGAGCCCTGGCGGTGGCGAGCGGATGCCGTGCCAGCCCCGCGGCCTCGATGCTCAGGGCCCGGCCGAAGCCCACCGGGTCCACCCGATCGAGGAGCTCGTCCACCGCCCGGCGCAGCCCGCCGCGCACCTTGCTCGGAGGAGCGGGGGAGGGCAGCGGCGGCTCGACGTCGACCGGCGGGGCGCGCTGCGGAAGCTCGAGCACCTTCATCGTTCACTCCCTGATGGCGAATGCCGCGACTGTCGCCGGCGCTTGAGGGACTCGAGCGCGTGGCGCTGGGTGTCGAAGAGCTCGGGGTCCACGTGGTGTGCCTGCAGTGACGCGCCCAGCTTGAGGCGCAGGAAGGCGCTGGAGGTGTAGCGGGTCACCCGCTCGTAGTAGCGCTCCGTGAGCTGCCGGACCAGCTCTGCGTACGAATCCGTCAGGTGGGCGGGCACATTGAAGCCGTCGTAGTCCACCACCGCCCGGACGCGCCGGCCCAGCGGCTTGCACACCTCCTCCACCGTCTCGGCGATCCGGCGGAGGTCCTCCTCGCTCCGGAGGGTGAGCCCGGCGAAGTTGATGAACAGCACCTCGCGCCGGGGGTCGAACTCGAAGCGCGAGGCGAGCGGGCGCTCCTCGAGCATCGCCCGCAGCCCCATTGCCTCGGCGCGGAAGAGCCGGGGGTCCATGGTCCTCAGCGGCCGCTTGATCTCCGGGGTGAAGTCCATCTGACCGAGCACCTCGTGCTCCAGGTCGATGCCCGGGGCAATCTCCTCCAGCCGAATGCCGGAATCGGTGAGCCGGAACACCGCGCGCTCGGTGACGTACATCGTCTCGTGGCCGGTCTCTCTGGCGCGCTGGCCGCTGAACGTGACCTGCTCGACGGCAGGGATGAATTTCCGGCTCCGGCCCTCCTGGAGGATGCGGAGCCGCCCGTCGCCGATCTCCAGGGTGAGGCCGCCGCAGGTGAAGGTACCGACGAACACGACCTTGCGGGCGTTCTGGCTGATGTTGATGAACCCGCCACAGCCGGCGAAGGTCGACCCGAAGCGGCTGACGTTGACGTTACCCTTGGCGTCCACCTGGGCCATGCCCAGGTAGGCCTGGTCGAGCCCGCCCCCGTCGTAGAAGTCGAACTGCTGGTTCTGGTCCACCAGAGCCTCGGTGTTCACCGCCGCGCCGAAGTTGAGCCCCGAGGCGGGCAGCCCCCCGATGACCCCGGGCTCGGCGGTCAGGGTGAGCAGGGGCAACAGGCCTTCCTCCGCCGCCACGCCGGCCACCGACTCGGGCATGCCGATGCCGAGGTTGATCAGCGTGCCGGGGACGAGCTCGGACGCCGCTCGGCGGCCGATGACCTTCCGCCCGTCCAGGTGGGGAGGGGGAAGGGTCTCCAGCGGGACGCGCAGCTCGCCGGAGAAGGCAGGGCTGTACGGCGTGGCGTAGGTCTGCGCGTGGTACTCGGCCGGGGCCACCGCCACGCAGTCCACCAGCGCGCCAGGAATCTTCACGCTCCGTGCAGGGATGGAGCCGGCCTGCGCGAGGCGCTCCACCTGGACGATGACCACCCCCCCGCTGTTCTTCGCCGCCATGGCCATCGCCAGGTTGTCGAGGGTGAGCGCCTCTCGCTCCATGCTCACGTTTCCGTGCGGGTCCGCCGTCGTACCCCGGAGGAAGACCACGTCGATGGGGAAGGTGCGGTAGAGGAGCCAGTCCTCGCCGTGGATCTGCACCAGCTCCACCAGGTCCTCGGTGGAGCGGGAGTTCACCTTGCCGCCCCCGTTTCGCGGGTCGACGAACGTGCCGAGGCCGACGCGGGAGATCGTGCCTGGCTTGCCGGCGGCGATGTCCCGGTACAGGTGCGAGATGCAGCCCTGGGGGAAGTTGTAGGCCTCGATCTCCCCGGCGAGCGCCAGCGCGCCCACCCGCGGGATGAGGCCCCAGTGTCCGCCCACCACCCGGCGCAGTAGGCCGGGGATGGCCAGGCGATTCAGTCCCCGCGTCTTGCCGTCACCCTGACCGGCGGCGAAGACCAGGGTGAGCCCGCCCGGCCGTCCGTGGGTCTGGTAAGCGCGAGCCAGCGCATCGAGCAGCCCGTCGGGGGTGCCAATGCCCACGAACCCCGAGGTGGCGATGGTGTTGCCTGGCTGCACCAAGGCCACTGCCTCGTCGAGGCTCGCGACCTTGCTCACCGACGTGGGCGACATCCATGACCCCCTTCCGCAACGCCCCGAGGATCGACAAAAAACGGCGGGTCGACCCGGGGCGCCGATGACGCCAGGGGACCCGCCGGGGTGTCAACCGGTGCTTCCCGGCCGACCGGTTCTTCGGGGAACTAGTTCTTGGGGGTGATGAGGTCGAGCGTGCGCTGGGCGTACTCATTCATCGCCTTCCGCCACTGCGCGCTGATCTGCTCGCCGGCGGTGATGGCCTCCTTGGCCACGCGGCCGGCCTCGTCCACGGCCGACACGGCCTGGGCGACGCCCTGCTTCTCAAACTTCTCCACCTCGGACAGCGCCGCGGTGAAGCGGCTGGTGGACTCCGCCATCAGCTTGAGCCACTCACTGCCGAACTGCTGCATCTGCGTGAAAACGGTCTTCTGGTCCATGGTCTTCTCCTCCCGAAACTCCGGGTTCCCCCCTCGTGTAACACCTGGCAAACGCGAGTCAAGGGTCTTTTGTTGCGGTGCAGCAAAATCAGCTGGCTGTGCGGCATTCTCCGCCGCGGGCCGCTGACTTCCGCCCGGCGTGCGCCGGGTCTGTCCTGAGCCGTTCTTCCGAGACATCGTGGTCTCCTCCCGGGTGCTGGGTCACTGGTCTGTCGCACCCCAGGCCGGTGGAGTCAAGTCCCGGTATGTTGCAGTGCAACAGAATTCATTTTCGGCGCGGTGCCCGGCGCTTCAGGCTGCGGCGGAGCGCGGCCACCTCCCGGCGGAGCTCCCCGAGCTCGTCCGGGGCTCCCGGGGCTCCCGGGGCGGCTGGCTCGGGTGGACGCGGGCGCTCCGGCGACGCCAGGGCGGGGAAGGGGCGGAGACCGGCGAAGGGGTTGTAGAGGCCTCCCAGCCCGGACCTGGCCTGGAGGTACATCTCCAGTGCCCAGCTCACGTACCGGCCCAGGAAGTCGGCCAGCGGCTCGTCTCCCATGCGGATCAGTTGCAGCAGCAACGGAACGGGGAGGAGCCGGGCGGCGTTCCGGTCCTCGAAGATGATCTGGGCCAGGGTCGGGGCGGTCAGATCCGCGCCGCTCTTGGCATCCACGACCTGCACGTCCGCCCCGGCGCGAATCCGCTCGGCGATCTCGTCGAGCCGGACGTAGCGGCTTTGCTCGGTGTCGTAGAGGCGGCGGTTGCCGTACTTCTTCACCAGCATGGGTCGCCTCCTATCAGGGACTTGGCCCTGTGCCACTTCCTGTGCAGTTGCAGCAAATGTGGGACGACGAACAAAGGCTGGACCGGCGGGCAGAGGGTCAATAGATTCTCGAATCAATGTACTTCGCCCACGACCTCGGCCGGGCGTTCGCCCTCCCAATTCACACCTGGGCGTCGATGCTCCGGACGGCGTGGACCCATCCCTTCAACCCGGTCTCGGTGCTGCCCCCGGTACGGGCGATGGCCGCGGCGGCCGAGATGGTCGAGCGGGCCACGGCCGCGTACCCCAAGCCCTCCTTCGCCCTCGACTCCACGGTCATCGACGGCCAGGAGGTCGCGGTCCGGGAGCAGCTGGTCCACGAGACGCCCTTCTGCCGGCTGCTCCACTTCGAGCGGGACGTCCCCCGCGACGACCCGAAGGTCCTCCTCGTCGCTCCGCTCTCCGGTCACCACGCCACGCTCCTCCGCGAGACGGTGCGCGAGCTGCTGCCGGACCATGACCTCTACGTCACCGACTGGGTGGACGCGCGCCTGGTGCCGCTCGGCGGCGGGAAGTTCGACCTCGCCGACTACGTCGACCTCCTCATCGCTCACTTGCGGGAGCTCGGGCCCGAGGTGCACATCCTGTCGGTCTGCCAGCCGGCGGTGCCGGTGCTGATCGCCACCGCGATGCTTGCCGAGGCGGACGACCCGGTGCAGCCGGCGAGCATGGTTCTGATCTCGGGCCCGGTGGACACCCGGGTGAACCCGTCGTCGGTGAACCAGTTCGCCCGGGTGCACTCGCTGAAGGCGCTCGAGGCGCTGGTGGTCCACCGGGTGCCGGTCGGTCACCCCGGATCAGGCCGGCGGGTGTACCCGGGAATCTTGCAGCTGTGGTCCTTCATGTCGCTCGATCCGCACCGGCACGTGGACGCCCACGTGGGCTTGTTCAAGGACCTCATGAGGGGCGAGCTCGAGTCCGCCGACAAGCGCCGCAAGTTCTACGACGAGTACTTCGCGGTGATGGACCTGCCCGCGGAGTTCTATCTGGAGACGGTGCACCACGTGTTCCACCGGCACAGCCTGCCGGAGGGGAAGATGCTGCACCGCGGGAAGCCCGTGCGTCTGGACGCGATCCGCCGGACGGCGCTGATGACGATCGAGGGTGGGGAGGACGACATCACCGCCCCGGGGCAGACGTACGCCGCCCACGGCCTGCTCGCGTCCGTCCCCGCCGGCTGGAAGGACCACCTGCTGCTGGAGGGGGCAGGGCACTACGGGACCTTCAGCGGCCGGCGGTTCCGGGAGCGCGTCGCCCCACGGATGCGGGCGTTCTTCCGCGCGAGACGCTGAGCCGCGGGGTCGGCGTCCGCCATGTCGCCGGACGTTGGTCTGCCCCTGGGCGGCGGTCGGAGAGCGCCGGCGCCCTGCCGGGCACCCCTGACTGCCTCGCGCCGGGCTCCAGTTCCCTCGTACTCTCCGGGCCGTCATGAGCACCGGACGGATCGAGGAGCTCGGGGCGGCCGCGGCCGTTGCTTTGCTGCAGCGGGGCGCGCTCACCGCCGAGGCGCTGGTGCGCGCCTGCCTGGACCGCATCGCCCGGGACGAGCCGCAGATCCACGCCTGGGCCTGGCTCGACCCCGACCAGGCGCTCGCCGCGGCGCGCGCGGTCGATGCCGGGCCCCGCAGGCCTCCGCTCTACGGGCTCCCGGTCGGCATCAAGGACATCATCGATACCGCCGATGCACCGACCGAGTGCGGAACGCTCCTCTACCGCGGTCGCCGCCCGACGAAGGACGCCGCCTGTGTGACCGCGCTGCGACAGGCGGGCGGCGTGGTGCTCGGGAAGACCGTCACCACCGAGCTGGCCTTCTTTGCGCCGGGGCCGACGCGCAATCCGCGAAACCCCGCCCACACCCCGGGGGGGTCCTCCAGCGGATCCGCGGCGGCGGTGGCGGACTGCATGGTCCCTGCGGCGCTCGGGACCCAGACCGCCGGGTCGATCATCCGTCCCGCCGCCTACTGCGGGGTGGTGGGGTTCAAGCCGTCGCACGGCCTGCTCTCGCTCGAGGGCATCCACCCCTTCGCTCCGTCCCTCGACACCCTCGGCGTGTTCGTTCGCACCGTGGCCGACGTTCCGCCGCTGCTCACCGCGCTCGGGGCACCGGTCGAGGTTCGACAGCTCTCACGGCCCCCGCGGATCGGGTTGTGGCGGAGCGCCCAGTGGTCGTGCGCCACCCGGGCGATGCAGGAGCGGCTCGAGCACGTCGCCTCCGAGCTGACGCGGGCCGGAGCCGAGGTGCGCGAGGTGGGGCCGCTTCCGGACGAGCCGGTGCTGGCCGACGACCAGGCGCTGATCATGGCGGCCGAGGCGGCTCGGACCTTCGGGTCGCTGCGAAGGACCGCGGGTTCGTCCCTCAGCCCCCAGCTGACGGCCCTGCTCGACCGGGGTGTGGCCGCATCTCCCGAAGAGCTCCAGGCGGCGAAGGTCCGCGCCGGCCGGGCGTGGACCGCGGCCACTGCGCTCCTGGCCGAGCTCGATGTCTTGATGACGCCGAGCGCCCCGGGCGAGGCCCCCGAAGGACTCGCCAGCACCGGAGACCCGGTCTTCAACCGGGTGGTGACGATGCTCGGCTTCCCTTGCCTCTCCGTGCCTGCCGGCACCGGTCCGTCTGGCCTTCCGCTCGGAGTCCAGCTGGTCGGAGCGCCCCGCGCAGAGCCGGCGCTCCTCGCCGTCGCCGCCTGGGTCGAGGCGCGGCTATCCCCCTAGGGCCCGAGGTGCAGGCGGCAGAGGCGAACCGATCCGTCGTCCGGATCCGGGGCGATGCTGAACCCGAGGCGCTTCGCCAGGCGCAGCATCGGCTGGTTCACGGCGAGCACGAAACCGTCCATCGTGCGCAACCCCTGCCGCTTCGCGGCGTCGATGAGCGCGGTCATGAGCGTGGTCGCCAGTCCGACACCGGCGAAGCTGGAAGCGACGATGATCGCAAACTCGCAGCGCGTCCGATCTTCCTCGATGAAGTAGACGGCATGTCCCACGATGTCGATGCCGTCGTCCGCCGGGACCGTTGCCACGATCCCGATGCCGCCTTCGGGGAATGCTGCGATCGCCTTGCGCAATCGCTCGACGTCGAGCTCGCCGACCGAACCCATGAAGCGCATGTACCGCGCCTCCGCGCTCAGCCGGCCGAAGGCCTGCACCAGCTCTGCCTCGTCCGTCGCGTCGACGGCGCGGAGGTGGACGACCCGCCCATCGCTCAAGGAGACGTCGTAGTCCTTGAAGGTGGAGTCCATAGGTCACCTGCCGGAGCAAACCTGGGGCGCCTGGCTTCTGCGCTTCCGCGCATCCCATGTTAGACGCCCCGCAGGATGCCGTCCTCCGCACCGGCCCACCCGCTCGACCTCCTGGGCCTCCCGCTCGAGCAGCTGACCCGCCTCGTCGTCGACGAGCTCGGAGAGCGTCCGTTCCACGCCCGGCAGCTCTATCGGTGGATCCACCAGCGAGGCGTCACCGACTTCGACCAGATGACCGACCTCTCCAGGGCGCTCCGGGCAAAGCTCGGTGAGCGGTGCGCGCTCGAGCCGCTCTCCAAGGACCTGGAGCAGCGCAGCACCGACGGGACCATCAAGTACCGCTTTCGCACCCGCGACGGTCGGCTCATCGAGAGTGTCTACATGCCGGCGACCGACCGGAAGACGCTCTGCGTCTCCACCCAGGTCGGCTGCGCGATGGCCTGCAAGTTCTGCATGACCGGCACGCTCGGCCTGCTGCGCAACCTCTCCGCGGCGGAGATCGTCGCCCAGGTCCACACGGTCAACCGCGAGGTCGCGCAGAACGAGGGCCTGGCGCTGACCCGGCCGCTCACCAACCTCGTCTTCATGGGAATGGGCGAGCCGCTGCACAACTTCGAGAACCTCAAGGACGCGCTCCACATCCTCCAGTCCGAGGACGGGCCCAACTTCTCCCACCGCCACATCACCGTCTCCACCGTGGGCCTCGTCCCGATGATCGCCCGCCTCGGCGCCGAGACCGACGTGAAGCTCGCCATCTCCCTCAACGCCACCACCGACGAGCAGCGGGACGAGCTGATGCCGGTGAACCACAAGTGGAAGATCGCGGATCTCATGGAGGCCTGCCGGCAGTTCCCGCTGCGGCAGGGGCGGCGCATCACCTTCGAGTACGTGCTGCTCCGCGGGGTGAACGACAGCGACGAGGACGCCCAGCGTCTGGTGGAGCTGCTCCGCGAGGTCCCGGCGAAGGTGAACCTCATCCCCTACAACGAGAACCCCGGCCTCGGCTTCTTCACCACCGGTGAGGAGCGGGCGGAGCGGTTCCGGGAGATCCTCGCCCGCGGCCACGTCGCCGCCTTCATCCGCGAGAACCGCGGACGCGACATCGCCGCAGCCTGCGGGCAGCTCGCCAACCGGCAGGGCCCCGGAGCCGCAGCGCAAGAATCTCCTAGCGGCGCGACGGCCTGAGCGCGAGACGGGGGGGCACCATGGCCCTTTCCTCGTTCCTCGACGCGCTCTCCGCCCCCGGTCCCGCCCAGGACCGTGCGACCGGCCTCCAGCTCTACGCCTTCCTCGTTGGCAGCTGGTCGCTCGACGTTCGCTATCCGCAGCCGGACGGCACCAGCCTCCGCAGCCGGGGCGAGGTGCACGCCGGCTGGGTCCTCGAGGGCCGGGCGATCCAGGACGTGTGGATCGTCCCGGCCCGCGGGCTTCCCCGCGGCGAGCTCCCCGCCCCCTTCGAGTTCTACGGAACCACGCTCCGGATCTACGACCCGGCCCTGGACGCCTGGCACATCCTCTGGAGCGACCCGATGCGCCAGCTCTACCGGCGCCAGCTCGGCCGGGCGGAAGGTCCGGACATCATCCAGCTCGGGAAGGACGACGCGGGCGCCCTCGTCCGGTGGTCTTTCCGCGACCGGACGCACGACGCGTTCCGCTGGTGCGGCGAGCACTCCCCGGATGGCGGGGTGACCTGGACCCTCATGGCCGAGTTCCACGCGCGCCGTGAAAACAGGTCGTAACTGCCCGACATCCCGAGCCGTTCTTGACAAGCAGGCGAGCCACGACTAATCCCGCGCGTTCCCCAAGACGGAGAGGATCATGGCTGTCGTGCTTCGGCTCGCTCGCGCGGGCGCAAAGAAGATGCCGTACTACCACGTGGTTGCCACCGACTCGCGCAACCCGCGGGACGGCAAGTTCATCGAGGCCATCGGGGCGTACGACCCCAACCTCGAGCCCCCGAAGATCGAGTTTCAGCAGGAGCGGCTCGAGCACTGGCTCAAGGCGGGCGCGACCCCGTCGGAGACGGTGGCGGGGCTGATCAAGCGCGCCAGCAAGACCCCCAAGGCCTGAGGCCGTGGAGGAGCTGTTGATGTCCCTGGCCCGGGGACTGGTGGACCGCCCGGACCAGGTCGAGCTGCGGAGCCAGCCGGCAGACGGCGGCACCCTGTTCGAGCTGAAGGTTGCCCCCGAGGACGTGGGGAAGGTCATCGGCCGCGATGGCCGCACCGTGAACGCCATCCGGACCTTGCTCTCCGTCGCCGCCCAGCGGCGCGGGGTGAAGGCGCGGCTGGAGGTGCTGGATGATCGCCGGCCCGCCACCTCGCCTCCGCCCCCCGAGCCTCCACCGGCCGGATGAACCCGCCCCGCCCCACGCTGGAGGTGGGGTACGTGGCGCGCGTGCACGGGCTGAAAGGTGAGCTGGCGGTGCGTACCTTCGATCCCGAGTCCGAGGCGCTCCCCTCCGTGAAACGGCTGGTGCTCCGGCTTCGGTCCGGCGAGGAGCGGCACGTCGCGCTCGCCAGCGCACGCCGCGCGGCCGACACCACCCTGGTCTGCATCGCGGGGGTGGACTCCCGCTCGGCCGCCGAGGCCTTCAGGGGCGCCACCGTGCTGGTCCACCGGGAGGACCTTCCGCCCCCAGGCGAGGGCGAGTGGTTCCAGGGAGACCTGGTGGGCCTCGAGGCCCGCACGCCCGAGGGTGCGCCCCTGGGCCGGGTGACGGAGATCTGGAACACCGGCCCGGTCCCGAACCTCGTCATCGAGGGCACCGGTCCCGAACCCCTGGTCGTCCCCTTCGTCGACGAGTTCGTCCCCGAGGTCGACGTCCAGGGGGGGGTGCTCGTCGTCCGGCCTCCGGAGATGCTGGAGTAGGCGGCAGCGGCCATGTGGCAGGCGGAGATCCTCACCCTCTTCCCGGCGATGGTGACCGGGTACCTCGAGGCGAGCATCCTCGGAAAGGCCCGTGCCCGCGGGCTGCTCCGGGTCGAGCCGCGTGACATCCGCGAGCACGCCGAGGGAAAGCACCGGGTGACGGACGACGCCCCCTACGGCGGCGGGGCAGGGATGGTCATGAAGCCCGAGCCGCTGGTCACGGCCATCGAGGCTGCCCGGGTGGCGCTCCCCGGGGCGCGGGTGCTCCTCACCTCGCCACGCGGGGAGCAGTTCACGCAAGCCATGGCGCGGGCGCTCGCCGCTGGCCCGACGGATCTCATCCTGGTCGCCGGACGCTACGAGGGAGTGGACGAGCGGGTCCGCGCGTACGTCGACGCCGAGGTCTCGCTCGGCGACTTCGTCCTCACCGGGGGCGAGCTCGTGGCCCTGTCCATCGTCGACGCGGTGGCGCGGCTGCTCCCCGGCACGCTCGGAAACGCCGAGTCGTCCGGCGCGGAGAGCTTCGAGGGCGGGCTGCTCGAGTACCCGCACTACACGCGGCCCGCGGAGTTCCGCGGCATTGCCGTTCCCGAGGTGCTCCAGGGCGGAGACCACGCCCGCATCGCCCGGTGGCGGCGCTGGCATCAGCTCCAGCTCACCCGCGCCCGGCGGCCAGATCTGCTCGAGGGTGCGGGCCTGTCGGACGAGGATCGGCGCCTGCTGGTACTGGAGGAGAAGGACCTCTGAATCCGGGGACTTGTGCTTGCGATGGGGCGGCCCGTCTGCTATCTGGCCCGGCTCCCCATCCGTCGGAGTTTGTAGCCATGCGCCCGAGCGCCCTGGAGTACATCGAGTCGAAGCAGCTGCGGAAGGACGTCACCGACTTCCGCACCGGTGACACCGTCCGCGTGCACTGGAAGGTCCGCGAGGGTGAGAAGGAGCGCGTGCAGCCGTTCGAGGGTGTGGTCATCCGCAAGACCAAGGGTGCCAACCGGGCGACCTTCACCGTACGCAAGGTGTCCTACGGAGTCGGCGTGGAGCGCATCTTTCCGCTGCACAGCCCCCGCTACGAGCGCATCGAGGTGCTGACCCGCGGTGACGTGCGGCACAACCGCCTGTTCTACCTCCGTGATCTCCGCGGGAAGGCGAGCCGCGTGGACACCCAGGAAGAGCTGGTCGAGGGTGCCGCCCCGGGCACCCCGCCGGCCGCCGAGGCTTCCCCGGACACGCCGGCTTCACCTGCCCCGGCCCCCAAGGGCAAGAAGGCCAAGAGCGGCAAGGCCGCAGCCGCCGCGCAGAACTGAGCCGCTGCTGCGCTAGACTCGACCGCTGCGCATGCACTGGGTCGAGTTTGCGCTCCAGGGCGTCCGCGGGTTCCTGCCCAGCGTTCGCGTCTCCCTGAAGCCCGGTTACTGGACGTTGCTCCCGAACACGCCGGGCGCACCGCTCGTGGGGCTCACCTCCGAGCTGTGCTTCCCCGACGGGCGGGGCGGTGACGCGCGCTACGCCTCCGCCGAGGGCGGCACCACCAGCAAGGCCGCGCTGTGGATCGTCGGTCGCGACGGCACGACCTACCGCCTGCTGCGCGAGCTGGGCCGCTCGGGCTCCCTGCACCGGGTGAACGCCAGCACCCGAGGGCACGACCTCATCACCGAGGACCCGACGGAGATGGCGCAGTTCCTCCGGGCGCAGGTGGGCTTCCCGCCCCGCGGCCGCTACGAGACCGTCTTCACCTTCACCCCGGGCCAGCTGCCCACCAGGCGTCCGAAGCGCCAGCCGGCGTCCCCCTCGGGACTGGGCGGCGGCAGCTCGCCCGCCACGCCCGAGCCTCCGATGGATCCGATGCAGGCCCGGGCCCGGCTGGCCGAGCTGGAGCGGGAGATGGCGGTCTCCACCGAGGTGGAGCGCCTCCAGTTCCGCGTCGACGGGGTGACCGCGCAGGTGTTCCAGCTCGAGACGCGGGTGAAGTCGGTGCAGGGCCTGGAGCAGGAGCTGGCCGAGGCCCAGCGGGGCTTGCAGCAGGCGCCCACGGTGGAGAGCCTGGGGCTCATCCCCGACATCGTGGAGCGGGCGAAGGGCTTCCCGGCGCTGGTGGCCAGGGTGGACGAGACCCTGGCCAAGCTCGAGGCCGAGCGGCAGGTGGACGTGGTCACCGCCCCCAATCCGAGCCCGCTGAGGCGTGACGGTCGGTTCTGGGCCGGCATGGCGCTCGGGGCGGCGGCGCTCTTCACCGGGGCCACCGTGACCGGGCCGCTGAAGTACCTCGCCCTGCTGGACATCCCCGCCTTCGGGCTGGCGGCGCTGGTGGCGCTCAAGCGGGTGGAGGACCTCCAGTGGTCGGAGCTGGCGGTCCGCAAGACCGACCGGCTCGGCGACCGCGAGCGGCAGGTGCGCGAGCAGTTCGAGACCGACGCCCAGCCGGTGCGCAACGCGATGAAGATCCTCGGGGTCGAGCAGCCGCACGAGATCGTGGCCGCGCTCGAGGAGCACGGGAGGTGGGGGACCCGGGTCGCGGACATGGAGAAGCTGCTCCAGACCGCCAAGCTCAACCCCGAGTACGTCGCCGCCGCCACCCAGCTCGCCGAGCTGCGCGCCGAGCTGGAGTCGCTCAACGCCAAGCTCGGCGAAAAGGGCAGCTACGTGCGTGACGCCCGCGACGTCGAGCGGGAGATGGCGCGGGTGCGCGAGGCCCTCACCCCCACGCCGCGGCGCGTCTCCAGGCCCGGGGTTCCGGCGGCGCAGACCCCGGAGGGGCTCGACGACTTCACGCCTGCGCTGGTGAGCGCCGCCGCAGATCTCCTGACGGTGGACGTGCCGACGCTCGCCTCGCGCGTCGCCGAACGCTGCGCGCAGTACACCAGCGCATTGACCGAGCGCCGCGTCGAGCGCCTGGACATCGCCCACGACGGACAGGGGACGGCTCGGGTCGGCGGGCGGCAGGTTCCCGTCGGTCAGCTGGACCCGCGAGACGTCGACTGGGTCTGGCTCGCGCTCCGTCTGTCGCTCCTCGAGCGGCTCGTCGCCCACGAGCCGATGCCGGTGCTGCTGGAGGACATGGCGACGGGGATGGACGAGGCGCGGCTGCCGATGCTCGGCCGGATGCTGAAGGGGCTCGGGACCGGGACGCAGCTGCTCCACGTGACCGCCCACCCGGTGTTCGCCTCGATGTCCGAGGGCTCCCTGAACGTCTGACCGGCCCCGTACAGTTCCTTCGTCGATCGGACGTGGGGGGTGGGAATGGGCGAGGTGGATCGGTCGAGGCTCGGCTCGGAGGCCGAGGAGCAGTGCGTGGCCTGGCTGGAGCGCGCGGGGTACCGCATCCGCGAGCGGAACTGGCTGGTGCGCGAGGGCGAGCTGGACATCGTGGCGGAGCGGGACGAGTTCCTGTGCTTCGTCGAGGTTCGGATGCGGACCTCGGCGCGCTTCGGCGAGCCGGCGCTGACGGTGACCCGGGAGAAGCAGCGGCGGGTCGTGCGGGCCGCCCTGCGCTACCTCCAGCGGCGGCCTGCCGCCCGGCGGATGATTCGCTTCGACGTGATGACCGTCCTCGGCCAGGGTCCGGGCGCAGTCATCGAGCATCTGCCTGGCGCGTTCGACGCCGGGATGTGAGAGCGTCGCCGGCCAGGCGCACATGGCTGGCACCCTGCATCTCGTCGCGACGCCGATCGGAAACCTGGGAGACGTGACCGCCCGGGCGGCGGAGGTGCTCCGCGCCGTGGCCTTCGTGGTCTGCGAGGACACGCGGCACTCGGGGCCGTGGCTCAGGTCGATGGGCGTGCAGGCCCCGCTGCTGAGCCTGCCGGCGTTCGCGGAGAAGGAACGGGCGGGGCGAATCCTCGCCCGCCTCGAGGCAGGGGAGGACGGGGCGCTGGTGACCGACGCCGGGAGCCCCGGCATCAGCGACCCGGGTGAGGCGCTCGTCGCCGAGGCGGTGGCTCGCGGCATCCGGGTGGTGCCGGTCCCGGGCCCGAGCGCGGTCATCGCTGCCCTGAGCGCCTCGGGGCTGCCCTCGGGACGCTTTCATTTTCTCGGCTTCCTCCCGCGCTCGGGGCCGGATTGGACGGCGGTGCTCGACGAGGTCGCGGGGCTCCGGGCGACGCTCGTTCTCTACGAGGCGGCGCGTCGGCTGGGCGAGACGCTGGCCGACCTCGGGTCGGCGCTCGGACCGCGGCGGGCGGTCGTGGCCCGCGAGCTGACCAAGGTGCACGAGGAGCTCGTCCGCGGGACGCTGCCCGAGCTCGCGGCCCGCTACCGGGACGGCCCGCCGCTCGGAGAAGTGGTGGTCGTGGTCGAGGGTCGGACCGAGGCGGCCCGCTGGAGCGAGGCGGAGGTGCTGGCTGCGGTCGCGTCCGGGCTCGCGCGCGGTGAGCGGCTCAAGTCGCTCTCCACCGAGGTGGCGCGTCAGGCCGGCTGGACCAGCGCCGAGGTGTACCGGCTGGGCGCGCGCGGCCGTCGATGAGCTGCGTGCCGAGGGTCGGAGCCATCAGCCCTCCTGCTAGCGACCTGTTCCGATGGTCCCGAGCGCCGGTCCCGGCGTGGCCGCCACCGGCGCGGTCATCATCGACCGCCACTTCGCGACCTGCTCGGTGAGCGCGGGCCTGTCCGCGGCGGCGAGCGAGACCTTCTGCGTCGGGTGGACGTCGAACGGGTCCAGCACCCGGTCCGAGGCGGACATCAGCTGGTAGTGCAGGTGCGGCGCGAAGCTGTGCCCGCTGTTCCCGCTGTGGGCGATGACCTCGCCCTGCTTCACCCGGGTCCCCACGGTGAGCGTCCGGGGTAGCTCGGAGAGGTGGAGGAAGATGGCCTTCAGATGCGGGGGCCCGGCCTCGGTCACTTCCAGGCTGTTGCCGTTGCCGCGGAAGAACCAGTTCTTCCGGGTGATGGTCCCGTCGAAGGTCGCCTTCACCGGTGTGCCCACCGGGGTCTTGAAGTCCACCCCCTTGTGCTTCCGGCCGTCCTTCAGCAGCGAGGTGATCTGCTCCCAGCTGTCCAGAGGGGAGGGCTCCAGCCGCAATTCCAGATCCTCGCCGTCCGGCCCGTAGAACCGTGCGAACTGCGCGCCCGCCGGCTTGAAGCGATAGGCCTCGAACGTCCGGCCTGCTCTGGCGCTCTGCAGCCGCACCGCGGTCACCAGCGGCTCCTGCCCGGGCTGCGGCTCGTACAGCACCTCCAGCAGGTCGCCCTTGCGAAGGTCCCCCGGCACGGCGATCCACCAGACCAGGATCCGCTTCACCACCTGGGTGAGGGCCGGTCCGGTCTCGTTTCCGGCGCCCGAAACCAGCGCGGCCTCGAGCGGGCCGTCGATGCGCACCGAAAGGACCCGCGGACCGGTGGGGACCGGCGGGGCCACCGGCGCCTGTGTCACCCCCGGCACCGCGGTGGAGCCCGGCGCACTGAGCACCGGCGCGGGCGCCACCACCGGCACCTGTGCCACGGGCGCGGCAGGGCGCTGCCTGCGGTGCCACAGATAGCCGCCCGCGCCCACCACGAGGGCGAGGAACAGCACCACCCACCTGCGACCACTCGATCGCCGGGCCGGCTGGCCCAGCACTGGCATCTTCACCGGCATCGTTGCCCGTCCGCCTCCACGATCACTCGTCGCCGTCGTCGCGCAGCGAGAACTCCTTCATCTTCGTCTGCAGGGATTTCCGGCTGATCTGCAAGAGCTTCGCCGCGCGGGTGACGTTGCCGCCCGTCTCCTCCAGCGCGCGGGTGATGAGGTCCTTCTCCAGCTCCGCGGATCGCTGCCGGACGATGTCCTTGAGGCCCGTCTCGCCGGGGGGAACGGGCAGGCCCGCCGCCGCCGCGGCCGGGCTGGGCAGTGGGGTCACGCCGCCCGGAGACCTCAGGTGCTGAGGCAGATCGCCCGCGCCGATGCGAGGCCCGTCCGCGAAGAGGAGGGTGCGCTCGATCAGGTTTTCCAGCTCCCGGATGTTGCCCGGCCAGGCATAGGCCTGGATCAGGGCGAGCGCCTCGTCCGTCATCCCCTCGATCCGCTTGTTCAACCGGACGTTGTACTTGTCGACGAAGTGACGCACCAGGGTGGGGATGTCGCTCGGCCGCTCCCTGAGCGGGGGAAGGTTGATGGGCACGACCGCCAGCCGGTAGTAGAGGTCCTTACGGAAGCGCCCGGCCTCGATCTCGGCGTTGAGGTCGCGGTTGGTGGCGGCGATGAGGCGGACGTCCACCCGGGTGGTCTTGATGCCGCCCACCCGCTCGAACTCGGATTCCTGGAGCGCGCGGAGGAGCTTCACCTGCATCTCCACGGGGATCTCGCCGATCTCGTCGAGGAACAGCGTGCCGCCATCGGCCAGCTCGAAGCGGCCGGGCTTGGAGGTGACCGCGCCGGTGAACGCCCCCCGCTCGTACCCGAACAGCTCGGACTCGATGAGGTCGCGGGGGATGGCCGCGCAGTTGATGCGGATGAAGGGCTTGTCTCGCCGGGAGCTGCCCTCGTGGAGCGCGGTGGCGATCAGCTCCTTGCCGGTGCCGCTCTCGCCGGTGATGAGCACGGTGGAGGGGGTGTCGGCGACCTTGTCGATGATCCGGAGCACCTCCTGCATCTGGGGGGACTCGCCCACCAGCGAGGGCCGGCCGTGCTCGCCGCGGGCGTTGCGCCGGGCCGACTCGTGGGTGCGGATCGCCTTGGCCAGGACGTTGGAGAGCTCGGTCTGGTCGAAGGGCTTGGTGACGTAGTCGAAGGCTCCGAGCTTGATCGCCTCCACCGCCGAATCCACCGTTCCGTGCGCGGTGATGATGATCACCGGCACCTCCGGGTCGGCGGAGTTGATCCCCCGCAGGACCTCCATCCCCCCCACCTTGGGCATCACCAGATCGGTGATCACCGCGTCCGCGCCGTTCTTCTGGAACTCGGCCAGCCCCATCTCGCCGTCCTCGGCGATGGTGACGTCGTAGCCGTCACGGCGGAGCAGCGCGGCGAGCACCTTGCGGAGGTTCGCCTCGTCGTCGATGACCAGAACCTTTGCCATGTGTGGCGAGCCGGGCACGATGCGGGGAGAGCGCATGCCAGGTCAAGAGGAGCCCCGGGGACTTCGAGGCTAGAGTGCCGCCGCCCGTGACCGACGCGCCCGTGACCGCCGCCACAGAGCCAGCCAGGAGCTCGGGCCGGGGCGCCACGCTGGTGGCGTTGGGAATCCTCGCCTCGCGGCTGATGGGCCTGGTCCGGCAGCGGGTCTTCGCCCACTACCTGAGCACCTCGGCCCTGGCCGGAGCGTTCACCGCTGCGCTCCGCATCCCCAACGTCCTGCAGAACCTGTTCGGGGAGGGCGTCCTCTCGGCCTCGTTCATCCCCGTCTACGCGCGGCTGCTGGGCGAGGGGCGCCGGGAGGAGGCGGACCGGGTGGCCGGGGCGGTCTTCGGCCTGCTCTCGCTCCTGGTCGCGGTGCTGGTCGCCCTGGGCATCTTCGCCGCACCGTGGATCGTCGGGGTGGTGGTCGGTGGCTTCGCCGAGACCGGCCCGGCTGCCTTCGCCAAGGCCGTCCAGCTCACCCGCATCCTCTTCCCCAGCACGGGCCTGCTGGTGCTCTCGGCCTGGTGCCTGGGGGTGCTCAACAGCCACCGGAAGTTCCTCCTCTCCTACGCCGCCCCGGTGGTGTGGAACCTGGCGCAGATCGCCGTCCTGCTGGTGGCCGGCCCGCGCGTGGACGAGGACCGGCTGACGACCCTCCTCGCCTGGGGCGTGGTGGCGGGCAGCGCCCTCCAGCTGCTGGTGCAGCTGCCCGCGCTCTGGCCGCTGCTGGGCCGGTTCCGGCCGTCGCTGGACACCACCACCGCGGCGATGCGGGCCGTCCTCCGGGGGTTCGTCCCCATCCTGGTGGCCCGGGGCGTGGTCCAGGTGAGCGCGCTGGTCGACACCTACTACGCCTCGCTCATCTCTCCCCAGACGGTGGCGGTGCTCGGGTACACCCAGCTCCTGGCGCTGCTCCCGGTGTCGCTCTTCGGGATGTCGGTCTCGGCCGCGGAGCTGCCCGAGCTCGCCCGGGAGACCGCGCTCGGGCCCGAGGCCGCCGAGCGGCTCCGGAGGCGCATCGACCGGGGCCTGGAGCGCATCGCCTTCTTCGTGGTTCCCTCCGCGGTGGCCTTCCTGCTCCTCGGCGACGTCCTGGGGGGGCTGCTGTTCCAGACCGGCCGGTTCGACGCCGCCGATACCCGCTGGCTCTGGTATCTCCTGATGGGGTCGGCGGTGGGACTGGTGGCGGGGACGCTGGGCCGGCTGTACGCCTCGGCGTTCTACGCGCTCCAGGACACGCGCACGCCGCTGGTGTTCGCGACCCTCCGGGTCGTTCTCTCCGCGGCGCTGGCCTACGTCTCGGTGCGCTACGGCCCCGGATGGTTCGGGGTGCCGGTGGAGATCGGCGCGGTGGGCATCACCGCGACCACCGGGTTCGCCGCCTGGCTCGAGTACACCCTGCTGCGGCGAGCGCTCTCCCGGCGCATCGGCAGGACCGGCATCCCCGCGCGGCGTCAGGCGTGGTTCTGGGGGAGCGCGCTGGCGGCCGGGACCTTGGCCCTGCTGGGGAAGGTGTGGCTCACCAGCCGGTTCGGCCCGGCCCCCTCGATCGAGCGCTTCTGGGGCTGGCAGGTGCTGCCCGCGCCGGCGTTGAGCCCGGTCCTGGTGGCCGCCCTGCTCGTCCCGGTGTTCGCCGGGGTGTACCTCGGTCTCACCGCGCTCGGGGGAGCATCCCAGCTCCGCAGCGTCCTCTCCCGGCTCCGTACCTGACGGAGCGGTCCGCTCCCAGTGCAATCCGAGGGCATCCCCCTTTGCCCCCGGGGAGCGGATGTGCAATGACCCGCGGCCCTCACGGGGGGCGCCGGCACTGGCGCGCTCCCGGTGTCATCAGTAGACCGTTGCAGCGAGGAGCATCGAGGTGAGTGACGATCAGAAGGGCCCGGACAAGGGTGGCTTCGGGCCCAAGAAGCCCCGGGCGACCTTCGGGGACGTGATGCTGGGCATCCCCGCGGGCCGGGGCGGAGAGCAGACGGAGCGTCCCCGGGGCGAGCGCCGCCGCGACGCGCCTGCGTCCGCTGCCGCCGGCACGGAACCCGCTGCCGAGCCCCCACGTCGCGAGCCCAAGAAGCCCGAGCGCCGCAAGCCGCAGGGTCCGCTGGTGGTGGTGCGCCGGGCGAGTGGGGCGATCGAGACCCGCGGCCCCGAGACCCCGAGGGCCGAGGAGCCGGCGGCCGCCGCCGTCGAGGCGAGCACCCCGCCGACCGCCGAGCCTGCCGCCCCGGCCACGCCCGCGCCGCCACGGAGCGCGCTGTACGAGGAGGTCCCCGAGGACCAGTCCTTCGCCGAGATGTACGAGGCCCACGCCAAGCAGGAGGGCGGGACCCACCGGCGCTTGCCTCGGGTCGGCGAGCGGGTGACCGGGACCATCTTCCAGCTCGGCGCGGACACGGCCTTCCTGACCCTCGGCGGCCGCACCGAGGCGATGATCGACCTCCGGGAGCTCAAGGACGACGAGGGCATCCTCCGCTTCGGCGTCGGGGACACGGTCGAGGCGCACGTGGTGGAGGCGGGCGCCAAGGGCGTCATCCTCAGCCGCACCCTGAGCAAGGGCTCGGCGTCTCTGGCGATGCTCGCCGAGGCGCGGGCGAGCGGGATGCCGGTGGAGGGGCTGGTGCTGGCGGTGAACAAGGGCGGGTTCGAGGTTGCGGTGGGCGACGCGCGGGCGTTCGTGCCACTCAGCCAGATGGACCTGCGCTTCGTGGACAAGCCGGACCAGTACATCGGCGAGCGGCTGCGCTTCCGCGTGACCGAGGTCCGCGAGCGGAACGTGGTTCTGAGCCGCCGGGCGCTGCTCGAGGACGAGCAGAAGGTGCTGGCCGCCGAGACCCGGAAGTCCCTCGCCGAGGGCAAGGTGCTCCAGGGCAAGGTGACCGGCGTTCGCGACTTCGGGGTCTTCGTGGATCTCGGCGGCGTGGAGGGCCTGGTCCCGGTCTCCGAGCTGTCGCACGTGCGCGTCGGCCACCCCAGCGAGGTGGTGACCGTCGGGGACACGGTCGAGGTGGAGGTGCTGCGCCTCGAGCCGCCGAACCCGCACTCGCCGGACAAGGCGAAGCACAAGGAGCGCATCACCCTGTCGATGCGCGCCCGGCAGGAAGACCCGTGGAAGGCGTTCGCCGCGGGACTCCGAGAAGGTGACCGGCTCCAGGGCAAGGTGGTGAGGCTGCAGCCCTTCGGCGCCTTCGTCGAGCTGAAGCCCGGGGTGGACGGGTTGATCCACATCTCGGCCATGTCCGAGCGGCGCATCGCGCACCCGCGGGACGTCCTGAAGGTCGGCGACCACGTCGAGGTGACGGTGGAGAAGGTGGACCCCGCCGAGAAGCGCATCGGGCTCCGGCTGGTGGTGGACGGAGTGCCGGTGGGCAGTGGCGTCTCGACCTCCGCCCCGGCGGCGGAGCCGGCAGCGGCGAAGGAGCACGCGCCGAAGCGCGAGACCGCCCCGCGTCCGAAGGCGGGCCAGGTGGTCGAGGGCACCGTGGACCGCATCGAGTCCTACGGCGTGTTCCTGGTGTTCCCCGGTGGCCGCGGGCTGGTTCCGGCGAGCGAGACCGGAACGGAGCGGGGCACCGACCTCAAGCGTCACTTCCAGCTCGGTCAGGCCCTGAAGGCGCAGATCGTGGAGGTGGACGGCAGCGGGAAGATCCGCCTGTCGCTCACCGCGGCGGAGCGGGCTGCCGAGCGCGCCGAGATGGAGGCGTGGCAGCGCACCCAGCGTCCCAGCGGCGGGGGCAGCAAGGGCTTCGGCACGCTGGGGGATCTCCTCAAGAACCGGAAGGTCTAGTGGCGGAGGCGACTGGCACGCCGGTGGTGGTGGTGACCGGGGCGAGCTCGGGCATCGGAGCCGCGCTGGCGCGGGAGCTGGCGGGCCGGCACGCCTCGCTGGTCCTCACCGCGCGTCGCGAGGAGCTGCTCCGGGAGATGGCCGCGACGCTGGGCACACCGGTGGAGGTCGTCCCCGGGGACGTGACTCGGCGCGTGGACGTGGAGCGAGTCCTGGCTCAGGCCGTCGCCCGCTTCGGCCAGGTGGACGTCTGGGTGAACAATGCCGGTCGCGGCATCACCCGCCCCTCGGTCGAGGCCATCACCGATCAGGACCTGGAGGCGATGGTGCGGGACAACACCCGCTCGGCTCTCCACGGGATGCAGGTGGTGCTGCCGCACTTCAAGGCCCGGAAGCAGGGCGTACTGGTGAACGTCTCCTCGATGCTGTCGCGAGTCCCGTTCGCGACGGTCCGGGCGGCGTACAGCGCCTCGAAGGCGGCGCTGAACTCGCTCACCGAGTCGCTCCGGTTCGAGCTGGCAAACGACTTCCCCAGCATCCGGGTGGTGCTGGTGCTCCCGGGCGTGGTGGCGACGGACTTCGGGAACAACGCGCTCGGCGGTGGGCCGGACTCGCGCACCTTGCCCGGCGCGCAGTCCGTGGACGAGGTGGCGCGGATCATCGCCGACGGGCTCTTCGCCGGGCCCCTGGACCTCTACACCCGGCCCGAGGGGCCGGAGATGGTGCTCGCGCATCTGCGCGGGCTCGCAGGCGGGCGCGCTCGCTAGGCCGGCGCAGGATTCTGCGTTCCCCCTCGTCCGTCGATGACGCTCTGCGGCGAGCGCTTCGGTCGGGCTCTCGCCACCCCGAGGCATGGAACCACCGAGCGCCGGCCCCTAGGATGCGCCCCCTGGTCGCGGGCCTCGGGTGATGGTCGCATCCCTCCTCGCGACCGGCAGGGACCAGGGAGGCCATGAGATGCCGGCGCCGGACACCTTTCCGCGGCTGCTCCTCGAGCACGCACGTGAGCGCGGCGACCGCCCGGCGATCCGCGAGAAGGACCTCGGCATCTGGCAGACGTACTCCTGGAAACAGGCTCTGGAGCAGGTCCGGAGCCTTGCCTGCGGGCTCCACACCCTCGGGCTTGGCCGCGGTGAGACGGTGGCCATCGTCGGGGACAACCGCCCCCGGCTTTACTGGGCGATGGACGCGGCGCAGGCGCTGGGGGCGATCCCGGTTCCGCTCTACCAGGATGCGGTCGCCGAGGAGATGGCCTACGTCCTCACCAACGCCGACGTTCGCATCGCCATCGTCGAGGACCAGGAGCAGGTGGACAAGCTCCTGGAGGTGAAGGCCCGCTGCCCTCGGCTGGCGCTCATCATCTACGACGACCCGCGCGGTCTCCGGCACTACGACCGGTCGGTGCTCCGGGCGTACGAGGACGTCCAGGCCGCCGGCCGCGACCTGGAACGACTCGATCCGGACTTCTTCGACAGCGAGGTGGCGCGCGCGCAGCCGAGCGACGTGGCGATCATGCTCTACACCTCGGGCACCACCGGGACCCCCAAGGGGGTGATGCTCACCCACGACAACCTGATCGTCACCGGCCGCGGCGGCATCCAGCGGGAACGGCTCACCGCGGACGAGGAGGTGCTGGCCTACCTGCCGATGGCCTGGGTGGGAGACAACCTCTTCAGCTACTGCCAGGGCCACGTCGCCGGGTTCTGTGTGAGCTGCCCGGAGAGCCCGGACACCGTGCTCACCGACATGCGGGAGATCGGGCCGACGTACTTCTTCGCTCCGCCGCGCGTGCTGGAGAACCTCCTCACCACCGTGTCGATCCGGATGGAGGACGCCTCGCGGTTCAAGCGCTGGCTCTACCGCCGCTGCATGGAGGTTGCCCGCCGCTGGGGTCCGTCCATCCTCGACGGGAAACCGGTCCCGGCCGGAGCTCGACTGGGGTACGCGCTGGCCGATCTGCTGATCCTCGGTCCCTTGCGCAACGTGCTCGGGTTCAGCCGCATCCGGGTGGCCTACACCGCGGGCGAGGCGATCGGCCCCGATCTCTTCCGGTTCTACCGCTCGCTGGGCGTGAATCTGAAGCAGCTCTACGGGAGCACCGAGACCTCGGTCTTCGTCTGCATCCAGCCCAACGGTCAGGTGAAGCTGGAGTCGGTCGGCACGCCGGCCACCGGCGTCGAGGTCCGCATCTCCGAGCAGGGCGAGGTCCAGGTCCGCAGCCCCGGGGTGTTCCGCGGCTACTTCAGGGCCGACGCCGCCACCGGCGAGTCCATGACCGCCGACGGCTACTTCCGGACCGGCGACGCGGGCTTCTTCGACGAGGACGGCCACCTGCGCATCATCGACCGGGCGAAGGACGTGGGTCGGCTCCAGGACGGGACGCTCTTCGCCCCGAAGTATCTGGAGAACAAGCTGAAGTTCTTTCCCTTCATCAAGGAGGCGGTGGCCTTCGGAGATCGCCGTCAGTTCGCCGCTGCCTTCGTGTGCATCGATCTCGCGGCGGTGGGGAACTGGGCCGAGCGGCGGAACATGCCCTACACCGGCTACACCGACCTCGCCGGGCAGCGGCCGGTCCACGATCTGGTGCGCAGTTGCGTGGAGCGGGTGAACGCGGACCTGGCCGCCGATCCCCGGCTGCGGGGCTCGCAGATCCACCGCTTCCTGGTGCTGCACAAGGAGCTGGACGCCGACGACGGGGAGCTGACCCGCACCCGGAAGGTCCGCCGAGGCTTCATCGCCGAGAAGTACGCCGCGCTGGTGGAGGCGCTCTACTCGGGTGAGCCCTCCGTCCACGTGGAGACGCAGGTCCGCTTCGAGGACGGGCGGACCGGGCTGGTTCGCGCCGAGCTTCCGATCCTCGAGGCGCTCACCGTGGATCTGGAAGACGCGCGGAGGGCGGCCTGATGCCGGGGAAGGTGCCAGGCCCGGTGCTGCTCGAGGTCCGCGGGGTCTCGCTGAGCTTCGGCGGGGTTCACGCGCTTCGCGACGTGGACTTCCATATCCACGAGCGGGAGGTCTGCGCGATCATCGGTCCCAACGGGGCGGGGAAGTCGTCCTTGCTCAACGTGATCAACGGGGTCTACTCCCCGGACCGGGGGACCATCACCTACGGCGGTGAGACCCGGCGGACCATGCGCCCGCACCGCGCCGCCGAGCAGGGGATCGCCCGGACCTTCCAGAACATCGCCCTGTTCAAGGGGATGTCGGTCCTGGAGAACGTGATGGCCGGCCGGACGTTGAAGATGAGCCGCGGGCTGCTGTGGCAGGCGCTCTACTGGGGTCCGGCGGAGCGCGAGGAGCTGGAGCACCGGGCGAAGGTCGAGCAGATCATCGACTTCCTGCAGATCGAGCACGTGCGAAAGACGCCAGTGGGCCGGCTCCCCTACGGGCTGCAGAAGCGGGTGGAGCTGGCCCGGGCCCTGGCCGCGGAGCCCAAGCTGCTGCTCCTCGACGAGCCGATGGCGGGAATGAACATCGAGGAGAAGCAGGACATGTGCCGCTTCATCCTCGACGCCAACGACGAGCTGGGCGTGGCGGTGGCGCTGATCGAGCACGACATGGCGGTGGTGATGGACATCGCCGACCGGGTGGTGGTCCTCGACTACGGGCGGAAGATCGCCGACGGACCGCCGGCGGAGGTGCGGGCGAGCCCGGAGGTGATTGCCGCCTACCTGGGCGTCCCCACCGAGGCCGACGAGCGCGCGCTGAAGGAGGCGAGCTGATGGCCTTCTTCGTCGAGGTGCTGGTCGCCGGCCTCCTCGCCGGGGTGATGTACTCGCTCGTCGCGCTGGGCTTCGTCCTCATCTTCAAGGCCAGCGGGGTGTTCAACTTCGCGCAGGGAGCGATGGTGCTGGCCGCCGCCACCACCTACGCCGGTCTGGTGGACATGGGCTGGAGCGGGTGGACGGCGTTCCTGGCCTCCCTGGCGGTGATGGTGGTCTTCGCCCTGCTGACCGAGCGGCTCGTGCTCCGGCCGCTGGTGAACCAGCCGCAGATCAGCCTCTTCATGGCCACCATCGGCCTCACGTTCGTGCTGGAAGGCGTCTCGCAGGCGGTGTGGGGGAGCGTGGTGCGCGGGCTGGACCTGGGCATCCCCGACACCCCGCTGGAGGTGAAGGGGGTCCTGATCTCCAAGTTCGACCTGGTGGCCTCGGCGACGGCGGGAGCGCTGGTGCTGCTCCTGGCCTTCTTCTTCCAGTGGACCCGGGTCGGCCGGGCGCTGCGGGCGGTGGCCGACGACCACCAGGCGGCGCTCAGCGTAGGGATCCCACTGGAGCGAATCTGGGCCCTGGTCTGGGCGGCGGCGGGCGCGGTGGCCCTGGTGACCGGGCTCCTCTGGGGCAGCAGGCTCGGGGTCCAGTTCGCGCTGACCCAGGTCGCACTCAAGGCATTGCCGGTCATCATCCTCGGCGGGTTCACCTCGATCGCGGGGGCGATCGTGGGGGGCCTGATCGTGGGAGCCTCGGAGAAGGTGGCCGAGGTGTACCTGGGGTCGCTGATCGGCGGTGGAATCGAGAACTGGTTCCCCTACGTGCTGGCGCTGCTCTTCCTCCTGGTGCGGCCGGACGGGCTGTTCGGCGAGAAGCGGATCGAGCGGGTGTGACGTGATCTACCGGGAAGCGGGACAGTTCCGGACGACGTACGCCGCCGACCAGCGGATCTTCCCCATCTCCCAGGATCGGGTGGGGATGGTCCTGCTCCTCGGCGCAGCCTTCGTGCTGGTGCCGCTGCTCGCCTCGGAGTACGCGCTCACCGCGCTGCTGATCCCGATGCTGGTGCTGGCCGTGGCCGCGCTGGGGCTGAACATCCTCACCGGCTACGCCGGGCAGTTCAGCCTCGGGACGGCTGCCTTCATGTCGGTGGGGGCGTTTGCCGCCTACAACTTGCAACTGCGGTTGCCCTGGCTGCCCTTGCTGGTGATCTTCGTCCTCGCCGGGCTGATCGCCGCGGCGGTTGGCATGGTCTTCGGGCTGCCCTCGCTGCGGATCAAGGGCTTCTACCTGGCGGTGGCGACGCTGGCCGCCCAGTTCTTCGTGGACTGGCTCTTCACCAAGGTGGGCTGGTTCAGCAACTACTCCAGCTCCGGGGTGATCACCGCGCAGCCGATGGTCATCGCCGGGGTGCCGATCGAGACCCCGGTGCGGCGCTACCTCCTGGTGCTCTCCATCGTCAGTCTGCTGGCGCTGGTGGCGAAGAACTTCTCCCGGACCCGGACCGGCCGCTCGTGGATGGCGGTGCGGGACATGGACGTCGCCGCGGAGGTCATCGGCATCCCCATCCTCCGCACCAAGCTGCTGGCCTTCGGGGTGAGCTCATTCTACTGCGGGGTGTCCGGCGCGCTCTGGGCCTTCGCCTATCTGGGCACGGTGGAGCCGCAGGCATTCGACCTGCAGCGGTCGTTCCAGATTCTCTTCATGGTTATCATCGGGGGGCTGGGGACGGTGATGGGGGCGTTCCTCGGCGCGGCGTTCATCGTCCTGTTCCCCTTGTTCCTGAACTGGGTGTTTCACGCGGTGGTGCGTGGCGAGGTGCGAGCTGGGCTGCTCAGCCAGCTGGAGCTGGTGTGTTTCGGAGCGCTGATCATCGTCTTTCTGATCGTCGAGCCGCGCGGATTCGCCCGGCTCTGGCAGATCGGCAAGGAGAAGCTCCGGTTGTGGCCGTTTCCTCATTGAACCTGGAGGCAGATATGCGGACGAAGAGACGAGGATGGTGGCTGGGGGCGGTAGCGGCCCTCGGAGTGGTGTGGGCGGGTCCGGCGCGTGCCGACGGCGAGCAGTTCATGCCCGTGCCGAGCTACCGGGTGGGGCCCTACGCCGCGGGCGGCACGAGCCTGTACGGCGGGTTCATCGACTACATGAACCTGATCAACATGCGCGACGGGGGGATCAACGGGGTCAAGCTGACCTGGGAGGAGTGCGAGACCGAGTACAAACCCGACCGCGGCGTGGAGTGCTACGAGCGACTGAAGGCCAAGGGCCCCACCGGCGCGTCGATGTTCCACTTCTACAGCACCGGAATCACTTACGCGCTGATCGCCAAGGCCACCCAGGACAAGATTCCCCTGGTCACCATTGCCCACGGCCGGACCGATGCTGCGGACGGCCGGTACTTCCCCTACGTGTTCCCGATGATCACCCACTACTGGAGCGCGAACACGGACATCATCCGGTACATCGGCCAGCGCGAGGGGGGAATGGCGAAGCTGAAGGGAAAGAAGATCGTTCACCTCCACCACGGGAGCGCCTACGGGAAGGAGCCCAACGTCATCTTCCAGAAGCAGGCGGAGAAGTATGGCTTCGAGGCGAAGATCATCGAGGTGCCGGCTCCAGGGAGCGAGCAGCAGGCGCAGTGGCTGGAGATCCGGCAGTTCAAGCCGGACTGGGTGATCGTCACCGGGTGGGGAGTGATGAACCCGGCGATGCTGAAGAACGCGGCTCGGGTCGGATTCCCCATGGACCACATCATCGGGAACTTCTGGACCGGCTCGGAGGAGGACGTGGAGCCGGTGGGAACGGCGGCCAAGGGCTACATCAGCGCGGCGATCAACCCGCCGGGCAAGGAGTTCAAGGTCATCCAGGAGATCGAGCGGGTGGTCTACGCCGCGGGGAAGGGCAACATGGTCGACAAGCACCGCGTGGGGAGCATCTATTACAACCGTGGGGTGCTCACCGGCATCGTCTCGGTGGAGGCGATCCGGGTGGCGCAGGGCAAGTTCGGCAAGAAGCCGCTAACCGGTGAGCAGATCCGCTGGGGGCTGGAGAACTTGAACCTCGACGCCGCGCGCATCGCCGCCCTGGGAGCGACCAACTTCATCCAGCCGCTGAAGATGTCCTGCGCCGATCACGAAGGCGGCGGCGCGGTGAAATTCCAGCAGTGGGACGGGACGAAGTGGAAGATCATCAGCGACTGGATCCAGGCGGACAAGGCGCTGGTGCGGCCGCTGATCGAGGAGAGCGCGTCGAAGTACGCCAAGGAGAACAACATCAAGGAGCGCGACTGCGCGAAGGAAAGCACCTAGGCAGGGCGCATGACCGCCGTCGCGCCCGCCTCACCCGGGCCGTTGCTCGCGGTGAACAACATCGAGGTGGTGTACGATCACGTGATCCTGGTGCTCCGGGGCGTCTCACTGGAGCTGCCGAAGGGACAGATCGTCGCCCTGCTCGGCGCGAACGGGGCGGGGAAGACCACCACGTTGAAGGCGGTGAGCAATCTGCTCGGCGCCGAGCGGGGAGCGGTGACCAAGGGGAGCATCCTCTTTGACCGCGTCCGGGTGGATTGCCTCACCCCCTCCGAGTTGGTGAGGCGGGGGGTGATCCAGGTCATGGAGGGCCGGCACTGCTTCGGTCACCTGACCATCGAGGAGAACCTCCTCACCGGCGCGTACACCCGGGGCGCTCGCCGGCGGGAGATCCGCGAGGATCTGGAGAAGGTCTACGCCTACTTCCCGAGGTTGCGGGATCGGCGCAAGGCGATGGCCGGCTTCACCTCGGGCGGCGAGCAGCAGATGACCGCGGTGGGGAGGGCGCTGATGGCGCGTCCGACCCTGATCCTTCTCGACGAGCCGTCGATGGGGCTGGCGCCGCAGGTGGTGGAGGAGATCCTGAGCATCGTCCGCTCGCTCAATCAGACCGAGGGGGTGAGCTTCCTCCTCGCGGAGCAGAATGCCGCCGCCGCGCTGCGCTTCGCGGACCACGGGTACATCCTCGAGGCCGGGCGGGTGGTGATGGACGGGGACGCCGCGACCCTGGCGGGCAACGCCGACGTGAAGGAGTTCTACCTGGGGCTTGGCGGGGCAGGGCGGAAGAACTTCCGGGACGCCAAGCACTACCGTCGGCGCAAGCGCTGGCTGGCCTGAGGAGGAGGGCGCGAGATGGAGGCCGAGGATCCGAGCGAGCGGCGAGACCCGGAGGAGCGCGAGCGCGCCCTGATGAAGGTGCTGCCCCGGGTGGTCACCCATGCCTTCGAGCGGGCCCCCACCTACCGGCGGCGGGATCCGACCGTGGTCCCCGAGGAGGTCACCGACCGAGCGGCGCTGGCCAGGCTGCGGCTGGTGCGGAAGTCCGAGCTGGCGGAGATACAGCGCGGCGATCCACCCTTCGGGGGTCTGTCCACGATCCCGGCGCCGCAGGCCGCGAAGCTCTTCTCCTCCCCGGGGCCGGTGTTCGAGCTCGAGCCCCGGAGCGAGGACCCGTGGCGGGCGGCGCGGGCGCTGCGTGCCGCCGGGTTCCGTGCCGGCGACGTGGTGCACAACAGCTTCTCGTACCACCTCACCCCCGCGGGCTCGATGGTGGAGACCGGGGCGCACGCGCTGGGTTGCGCGGTGATCCCGGCGGGGACCGCGCCCACCGAGGCGCAGGCGCTGGCTGCCGCGCAGTTCCGCGCCACGGCATACGGGGGGACTCCGTCGTTTCTGAAAGTCTTGCTCGACAAGGCGGCGGAGCTGAAGCTGGATCTCTCCTCGCTCACCCGGGCATCGGTCACCGCCGAGGCGCTCCCGGCAACGCTGCGGGCGTCGCTGGCCGAACGGGGAGTGCGGGTCCTCCAGTGGTACGGGACGGCGGATGCAGGACTGATCGCCTACGAGACCCCGGCGATGGAAGGGTTGGTGGTCGACGAGGACGTCATCGTGGAGATCGTCCGCCCTGGGACTGGGGACCCGGTCCCACAAGGCGAGGTGGGGGAGGTGGTGGTGACCGTTCTCTCGGCCGACCACCCGCTGCTGCGCTTCGCCACGGGAGACCTCTCGGCGATCCTCCCCGGCCAGAGCCCGTGCGGGCGGACCAACGTGCGAATCCGCGGGTGGATGGGGCGGGCGGACCAGTCGACGAAGGTGCGGGGCCTGTTCGTCCATCCGAGCCACCTGGCGGAGCTGGTGCGCCGGTACCCGGTGGTCCGTCGCGCCCGGCTGGTGGTCACCCGGCCGGGAGACCTGGACGTGATGACGCTGCGCGCGGAGGTGGCGCCCGAGGACCGGTCCCGGCTGGCCGAGGCGCTGTCGGCGACGATGCGCGAGCTGACCCAGCTCCGGGGCGAAGTGGAGCTGGTGGAGGCCTACTCGCTGCCGAACGACGGAAAGGTGATCGACGATCAGCGGCCGGTAGGCTGAGCGAGCTGGTGGGGGGTGAACACGCTTCAGGAGCCGTCTGCGTCGCCTCTCATTCGCCTTGACGGATCACCAGTCCGCCGCTACAAGCACCCCCCACATCGCCGCGGGGTGGAGCAGCCTGGTAGCTCGTCGGGCTCATAACCCGAAGGTCGCAGGTTCAAATCCTGCCCCCGCAACTCCGAAAAACCTAAGCCCTGCAGCTACTTAGGCTGCGGGGCTTTTGTGTTTTTCGGTTCACTCACAGCAACCGTGTCCAAAACGCGTCCATGCTTTTCGAGCGTCCGGGCGGCGATTCGCAGGTCGCTCTCGTCGACGACGTTGTAGCGGTCGAAGACCGCGCGGGTGCGGTGTCCCGACATGCGCATCACGACGGATTCGGGGATGCCGGCCTTGCGCGCGCGGGTGACAAAGCTTCGGCGGAGGTCGTGGAACCAGAGTCCGTGAAGCCCTGAATTGCGCACCGCGCGCCGGAACGGTCGCCGGAGGTCCTCCCAGGGCCTTCCCGTCTTGGGATTGGGGAGGACCGGAGCGGCGCCGATGCCGCGGGGAAGCCCCTTCAGCGCTCCCGCGAGCCGTGCGGTGAGCATCACCAGCCTCGGCGCCTCGGACTTCGTGTCCTGGGGGGCCAGGGTGATGGTGCCGCTGCGTAGGTCCACCTGCTCCCAGCGGAGGTCGAGGACCTCGCGCTTGCGCATGCCAGTGTCGAACGCCATCAGGAGGATGGGGCGGAGCGGCTCCTCACTCGCTTCGAAGAGCCGGCCGAACATCTCCTCGTCGACCACCATCCGCCGGACGTTGGGCTTTCGGAGAAGCCGCGCCTCGGCAATGGGGTTGTGGCGGAGGGTGCCAAGCCGGACCGCGTGGTTCAGCACGCGCTTGAGCAGCTCGACCTCCCGGTCCAGCGTGGCCGGACTCGGTGGCCCACCCCGCTGGGTCTTCTCCGTTGACCGTCCGACCCGGTACTCCTCGACGTGACGGACGGTGAGTGCGCTGGCGCGCACCTGGCCGAGGTGACGGCGCAGGTGCGCGGCCCGCCCGGACTCGGTAGACCAGGCGCGATTCTCCTGCGCACCGAGCTTCTCGTACTGGGCCAACAGCTCGGCCGTGGTCTCGGTCGCCATCCGGTGTCGTTCGAAGAACTGGCCCTCGAAGGCATCGGTCTTGAGCTTGGCTTCCAGTGCCACGGCCTGCTCCCGGGTGGGAATCTTCGACTGCCGCAGTCGGATGGGTGGCCCGTCTGGACGCACGAGCCACGCATCCACCTTCCAGAGTGTCCTTCCGTACGACTGGTACTTCCTGACGCCCATTCGTTTTCTCCTGGGCAGACGGGCGTCGCGGCCGGGAGGGTACTACACGGGGGCTGACGTCGTGGACCGGGCCAGGAGCACGCGGTCGAGCTCCGGGCGGTAGAAGCGAAGGAGTCGCCCGAGGCGGTGTCCCGGAATGAGGCCGCGGCGCACGGCCTGGTACAGCGCCTTGCGGGAGGGGAGGGCAAGGTAGCCCGCGGCCTGCTCGGGCGTGAGCCAGTTCGCCGCGTCGACCTTCGGTCCCTCAGCGCCGCCGGCCACGGGCCGAGGCTCCTGAGGAAGCAGGGTTCTGCTCGCGGAGCGTCTCGTAGCGGCGGAGCAGCAGCTCTTGGACGTAGCCCAGGATGTTGAGCTTCCTGGCCTTCATCTCCGCCTCGAGAACGTCGACCACGTACTGCGGGAGGCGGAAGCAGGTCCGAAGCTGGACGAGGACTTCCCGGACTGCCTCGGCGTTGTACGAGACGCCCAGCGCCGGTTTGAGGATCTCCTGGACGAAGTAGAGGTCCTCGGACGGGACCTTCACGTTGAGCGGCTGGAGCGCCTCGTCCTTCGGAAGCGGAGTCCTTCCCACATCTCAAGTAGATTCTAAATAGAACCCAGAGTCAAGCCTGAGCTTGCGGCATCTCAACAGCGCGGGCACCGTCGTGGAACGAGTCAAGACATCGCTGACAGTTGACTGCAGGGTGACGGCGGGTTTCTCAGGCGTTTACGGCTCGCGCGTTCAGCAGCGCGTCCTGGGTGACAGTGGCGTTGACAGCCTCTGAGTACGGTGCGTTGACGGGTGTAACGGAGCTGACGTCATCGGGTGTCAGCACGTTCGCCAGCGGGGCGATCTCGATCATCCCGAGGTCGACGCCGAAGAAGTGAGCTCGCCAGCGCAGGATCCCTTCCTGCTTGAGACCGACGATCTGGCCCGCGAGGGCCGTGCTGACGAACACCACGTCGTCGTTCACCGAGATGGTCCCCACCTTCGAGACCAGGCGCGTCTTCCACTCGGGCGGGTAGCTCGGGACGAGCGGGTCGAGCGAGCGACGCTCCGAGTCGCGATAGACCTCCGCTGGCGTCTTGCCACCGAGCGCATCGTGGGGGCGGACCTCGTTGAACTCGATCACCCAACGATCGCACGCGCGCTGCTGAGCGCGGCGGGTACGGGCGGGGTTGAGCTCCAGCTCGCTCAGGTCCCGATGCATCCGCTCGTGCCCGCCGTTGTCCTGCGGGCACCCGGGACGTGAGCGCACGACACGGATCCCGAGCGAGACGAGCCACGCCGAGAGCCGACTCAGTCCGCCGCGGCCGCGGGTGGATACGAATGGCGTGCCGTTGTCGCTCTGAATGGCGGCTGGCAGGCCGTGCCGCAAGAACAAGCTCCGGAGGACACGCCGGACCTCTTCGGCCCTCACCGAGCCGAGGAGGGTCACGGCGAGGACCTTCCGGCTGAACCCGTCTCGCACCGTGAGCGGCTCGCACCGCTCGCGGTTTCGAGCTCGCCACCAGCCTTTGAAGTCCATCGTCCACAGGTCGTTCGGCCCGTGCACCTCGACCCGCGGGCGCCCGTCGACGCTCCACACTCGTACGCGCGGTCGGTGTCGCCTTAGCCTCCCGAGCCGATGCAGGACCCGCGCTACGGTGCTCTTGCTCGGCCCGTCCTCGCCCAGCGTGCGCCGAAGCACCCGGGCGATCTTGTCCGGCCCCCAGGTCTGGTGCTGGTCGCGCAGCTCGAGGATGCGGACGACAATCTCCTCGCCGGTGGTGAGCGGGCTCGAGAGCGGGCGACGGCTCTGCTCGACGAGGCCCGTGTATCCCCGCGCGCGGAAGCGCCGAAGCCACTTGTGGCCGGTCTGCCGGGAGATGCCGTACTCCCTGCAGAGCGCCGAGATGTTCGCCCCCATCGCGCTGGCCTTCTCGATGAACTCCAGCTTGTGGCTCATGACTCGCTGCTCTTTCCAGGGCACGCGACAGTCGAGCAGCCGAAACTGTCAGCGATGTCCTGAACCGGTTTTGGTCAGCGATGTCCTGGTACAGCACCCGTGGACCGAGCCTTACGGGTCCGCTCACTCCGCGGAGCCCGTGTCCGGTCGCCTGCCCCATCTCGGCGGCCATTCCGAGTTCGATGACTTGCTGGATGTCAGGTACCGACAGAGCCCAAGTGGCCAGGCAGCTGTCGGTCGTTTCGCCTCAAGAGGCGGCGCCGGCCGGCTCGCTCGACCTGCTCCGGAGACGCGCGTTCCATCGTTGCTCACGCCTTTCCTCGCTGCCCTCCCGTCCTTCCTGACTCCATCACAAGACCTTTCCTCATCAGGACTCTACAAATGAGGATCCTTTCGCCCTCGCCCACCCCGTTTGAATTCAGGGGTACCCAGAGTTTTCCGCTCACGCCCTCAGTTTCATGGTTGTGAGGGCGTGAGCGGAAAACTCGGGGGTGCTGCCGGTGCTGCGTACGAAAACGGGCTGGGCGAGGGCGCAAGGGCGCGGAATGGCGGGCGATGGTCATCCGAATCCGCCCTACGTTCCGCCCTGGAAGTGGCCCGGGAATACGCCCAATCCAGGAGCGTATTCTCGGGCGTATTTGCGGGCCAATTGGAGGGCCATTTCAGGGCGCGCCGGCAATCGATTGCGGGCGATGCCAGCGACGGCCCAAGGCGGGGTCAGCGCGGTGGCTTCCGCGTGTGCCTCCCTAGTGCTTAGCGCACGCGCACCATCGGGAGCGGACGAAGCGGGTGGCGCAGCGCCCAGTGGGCGGCGGTCCTCAGGAGGATGGCGTGGAACCCATGGTAGGGGAAGCGATTCGCCACCTCTCGCACAAAGGCGGCCGACAGACCGGCCCGGAGCGTTCCGCGGCTGACGTCCACGAGATCGGCCCGGCGAAAGGCATCCCGTAGGGCTGGCTCGATGCCGGTCCGGGGTCGTCGGAGCAGATGATGATCGTATATCAGCAACGCGAGTAGCTCGGCGTCGATTCCCGGCGCTCCCTCGCGACGAAACGCCTCGGCCCGCTGCTGCGAGGGCCCGAGATAGTCGAATGTCCGGTCCGACCAGATGCCGAGGTCGTGGAAGGCAGCAGCGAGCGCGAGCTCGTCGTCGTGCTGCTCCGTGCCGATCAGGGCTCGGGCGTAGTTCAGGACCCGGTAGGCGTGTCCCGAGTAGGCCTCGCGGGCTGCGCGTAGAGCGCCACCCCAGCGCGCCTCCATCTCTTCCACGAAGGGGTGACGCTCAAGAACGCGCATCTAGCGGGAGAGCCGGCGGGATGGCGCCGTCACCCAGGCCGTTACGCACGAGGGCGATCGCAACCGTTCGATCGAGACGAGAACCGTCCGCGAGGACCTGCACCATCACTTCTTGACCGAGCCTGGCTGTAGCACGCGCGCGAAGCTCGGCCTCGCTCCGTCGCATCGATGGCCACGCCCGGAGCCCGGCCCGCTGCCGGAGCCCCTCGGCAGCCCCCAGCGCCAGCGCCGCCTGCCGGAAGTCCTCTTCGGCCAGGGCGAGCTGGCCATGGGCGATGAGCGAGAAGGTCAAGGTCTGGGTGCTGAGCTGGCCGCCGTCTCTTGCCTCGACGGATTCCCGCAACAGCGCCCGAGCCTCGTCGAGGCGATCAGTCGCCACGGCGAGCGAGGCGAGCTGGGTTTGCGCACTCGAACTGAGCCAGTGGTTTCCCAACTGGCCGCCGAGCGCGCTGGCCTCGGCGAGGTGCACGCGCGCGGCGTCGTGTCGGCCGAGCCCGAGCTCCAGCAGCCCAGCGGTGAACAGGGCCCATCCTATGAACGGGTCATTCCGGCGGCGGAAGCCATCGAGGGCGGTCAATGCGGCCTGCAGGCCGCCCTCGAGGTCTTCGACGATGGGCCGGACCCACGAGATCGCCAGCTGCACTGCGCTCTTCAGAGACGGATCGTCGATGCGGCCGGCGAGGCGTTCGAGCTCGGTGACCTCAGCCAGCGCGACCTGGTCCTCCCCAACCTCGACTGCCGTCACAACCGAGATCAACGACAGCTCGGCTCGTGCCCGGTCGTCCAGAGCGTCGGTTCGAAGCCGGAGCTCCCGGATCCATGCTCGTCCATCCGGCAGATGATCGCGCATCTGCCAGAAGAGCCAGAGGATTCGAAACATGTGTGGCAGCGGCGTGAGGTCGTGGTTCAGGAACCAGCGGATGGCGACTCCAAGATTCCCTTCCTCGGTCCTCAACCTTTCCGCCCATTCGGCCTGTCTCTGAAGTGGCCAGTCGGCGTTCTCCACGAGCGCACCGAAGTATTCGGCGTGCCGCCGCTCAACGTCCGCTCGATCTGCACGGGCAGCAAGGCGCTCGGCGGCCAGTTCGCGGATCGAGGAAAGCATCCGGAACCTCGGCTCGGCGTTGGTCGAATCGACGCTGACCAGACTGTGCCGAACGAGGGCATCGAGCAGGTCGAGCGTTCGTTCCTCGGTCAGATCGGAAACGTGCGTCGCTGCCGGGATCGTCCAGCCCTCGACGAAGACGGACAGCGTGGCCAGCATCTTCAGCTCCGAATCATCGAGGAGACCGATGCTCCACTCGACCGTGGCGCGCAACGTGCGCTGTCGCTCGGGAAGATCCGTCGGGCCTGTTCCGAGCGCGTCGAGGCTCCTGGTCAGCCGTTCGAGCAGCATCTTTGGCTCCAGAAGGCGGACACGAGCGGCGGCAAGCTCGATGGCCAGCGGCAGACCATCGAGGCGCCTGCAGATCTCCGCCACGTCGGACGCGTTGTCCGCAGTCAGAGTGAAGCCATAGCGCACCGCCTGTGCTCGCTCCACGAACAGCCGGACCGCGGCGAGCGCGGCCAGCTCCTCCAGCGTGGGTCGACGTGTGAACGCGGGCACCGTCAGGGCACCGACGCGGTATTCATGCTCCGCGCGCAGACGCAGCACCGTCCTGCTCGTGGCCAGGATCTTGAGAGCGGGACAACGGGCCAGAAGCTGGTCGAGCTCAGGTCCGACACCAACGACTTGCTCGAGGTTGTCCAGCACCAGCAGCGTCGGAGTGTCCCCGAGCCCCTCGCTCACGACGTCCACGGCCGGGCGCGTGTCCTCGAGGGAGGCGCCGACCGCAGCGGCGATGCGCGGAAGCACGAGCTCAGGCTGGAGAATCGAAGCGACCGGCACGAAGACTGCGCCCTGAGGGTAGTGCGCCTCCAGCTGCGCGCCGACCGCGACCGCCAAGCGCGTCTTCCCGATGCCTCCGGGACCCGTGAGCGTGACCAGCCGTACCCCGTCCGTCTCCAACAGCTTGGAGATCGCCGCGACGTCGTCCCCGCGACCGATCAACGAGGTCGAGGTCACCGGCAAGGAGCGCGGGAGCTTCCGGGTGGCGTTCGAGGGCGAGGAGGGGCGAGGGGAATGGTCGTCTCCGGCTGCGAAACGCTCACTCAGAAGCACGGCGAGATCGGTCCGGACGAGTCGCCCGAGCTCCCGCGGGGTACGGAACAATCGATAGGAGATGGTCCCCTTGGTCTGGAGCTCCTCAATCATCGCGGTGAGCCGCGCCTCCCGGTGAGGCGCCGGAGTCTTGATGTAGATCAGGCGAGGCATCGAGACGGAGAGCCGGAACTCGTCCTCCAGCCCCGAGATGTCCATCTCCGGGCCGATCCAGCCGTAGCGCTCCCAGTACAGGCCGATGAAGATGTCGGACTGTGCGAGGTAGGCCCGGTACAGCTCCCTCGGCGCGTGCGATTGAGCTCCCGACTCGAAGAGAACGGGCGTGAGTCGAAGCGCGGAAATGGCGCGCGACACGGCGATGCGTTCCTCGGCGAGCTCGGCCAGGGTCGAGCTCACGAAGACGCGCAGACGCTGGTCCGGTGTCCGAATCACCCCGATGCTCCGGTCCTCCGCCCTCATCTGTCCCTCCTGGGAGGACCGGAACTCTCCACGCTTCGCGTCGAGCCGACAAGCACCGGCTCGACGTTGCGACGGCCGACGTCACCCTCCGCACTGGGGGGGTATGCGAGCAGAGACGGTTCGGTCGTCGGTGTCATCGCGTGGGACCCCGGAGCAGGTTGGGGTGCTGCAGACGCGAACTGCGAGCCGATCCCTTCGTAGACGGCAACGCCGCCCGGCTCGGCCAGCGAGACGGCGAGGATGACGGATGTCAGGCGCTGGTCTGCGATCCGCTGGCGGCCGCCCGAGGGGCGCTGATCGCGGCCACCGTTCCCACAACCTCGTCCGGGGTTACGCCGTTGGCCAGCTTGCGGCTCCGAAGATGACGCGCCAGGTCGTTGATGGTGATGATTCCCGTCAGGAATCCCGCGCTGTCGACCACCGGGATCCGGTGGACTTGCTCGGCTTGCATCCGTTCCTCGGTCAGGTGCAGGTCATCCGAGGGCAGGACGGTCACCAACCGCTTGGAAATGACCTCGGAAACCTTGATCTCGTGCAGGGGCTTTCCGCGGATGCACGCGGCCATCGCGATGTCCCGATCGGTGATGACCGAGGTCAGCCGCCCGTCTGCGGCCACCACCGGGAGGATCCCGATGTCGTGGTCCCACATCGATTGCCCGGCCGCCTGCAGGGAATCCTCAGACCGGCAGGTCTCCAGATGGGTGCTCATGATTTCCTTGACACGCATGGTACTTCTCCTTTCCGGACTGCCTTGCATGAGCTACGTCAGCCTCGGAGGAAGGCCAGGAGCTGCTCGTTGACCTGGGCCTGATGCGTGGCAGTGATTCCGTGTGGCGCACCGGGGTAGTAGACGTCCTTCGCGCCCTTGATGAGCCGGGCCGACTTCTTGGACGAATCCTTCACTGGGACGATCTGGTCATCCTCACCGTGAACCAGGAGGGTCGGGACGTCGAACTTTGTGAGGTCAGCGGTGAAGTCCGTCTCGGAGAAGGCCTTGACGGAGTCGTAGGCATTCTTGAGGCCGGCCTGCATGCTCCAGAGCCAGAACTGATCGAGGAGACCTTGCGAGACCGTCGCGCCGGGACGGTTGGCACCGTAGAACACGGGGGCAAGGTCCCGGTAGTACTGCGAGCGATCCTTGAGGAGACCCGCCCGGATGCCGTCGAACACGTCGATCGGGAGGCCTTCGGGATTCGTCTGCGTCTTCAGCAATAGCGGCGGCACTGCGGCGATCAGGACCGCCTTCGCTACCCGCGCCGTTCGATGACGTCCGATGTAGCGCGCGACCTCCCCACCGCCGGTCGAATGGCCGACCAGTGTCACCTCGTCGAGTTCGAGCGCCGTGATCAGTGCCGCCAGATCATCGGCATACCCGTCCATGTCGTTGCCGCTCCATGCCTGCCCGGAGCGCCCGTGGCCGCGCCGGTCATGGGCGATGACCCGGTAGCCGTTCTGGGCAAGGAACAGCATTTGCCCGTCCCACATGTCGGAGCTGAGCGGCCAGCCGTGCGAGAACGTCACGACCGGGCCCTTGCCCCAGTCCTTGTAATAAATGGAGGTACCATCCTTCGCCTTGATCGTGCTCATCGGTGATGCTCCTTCCTTTCGTGGTTGTTGCTGGGACAGACAGGCGTTCCGGTTTGATCCGGACAGCGGTTGACGGACGCGAGCGCCGTGTTGGTAGAGAGAAGGGCGACCGGCGCTACATGGCCGTTCGCTGCGGGAACGAGCGGCTGAGCCAGTCCTCGAAGCGGACTGCCCCGAGGCGGGCACCGGCGCTCGGTGTCAACGAGCGATCGTCGAGCACGGCTCCGAAGTAGGTTGCCCGAGCGTCGGGGAGCACTCGACGCTCGTCCCGGGTGGCGCGGAGGAACTGCCGGGCGAACTCATCCATCGGGCGTGCGTCGGGCCCGGCCACCTCGACGGTCGCGTCGAGGGGCGGTTCCAGGGCCAGGTCGGCCAGCGCTGCGACGACCTCGTCCGACGAGATGGGCTGGAAGAGCGCCGGCGGGACCCGCACCACCCTGTCCACCGTGGCCGAGTCGATGAGCGTGCGGATGAACTCGAAGAACTGCGTGGAGCGGAGAATCGTGTAGGGAATGCCGGAGCTCTTGATCAGCCGTTCCTGGGCAACCTTGGCGCGGAAGTACCCGTTGTCGGGGAGGCGGTCGATCCCGACGATGGAGAGCGCCAGATGGTGCCCGACTCCGCCGACCTTCTCCGCTGCGAGAAGGTTCCGGCCCGCGGTCTCGAAGAAGTCCAGGACCGCCCGATCCTCCCAGGAGGGTGAGTTCGACACGTCGACGACAACGTCGGCGCCGGCGAGGGCCCGGCTCAGCCCCTCCCCGGTGATGATGTTCACGCCCGAGGCGAGGGACGCCGCGACGACCTCATGACCGCAGCGACGAAGCCGGATCACGAGCTTCGTTCCGATGAGTCCACTGCCTCCGATGACCACGATCTTCATTGACTGCTCCCGTGAGATGCCGTCCAGCGCGACGCGTGACCGCGAGGCTGGCGACGCGCAGAGCATCGGTCGTGCCAGGAAGTCGGCCCTGGAAGCCCGTCGTTCCGGCCCCCGAACGTTCACGCCCAAGACGGGGACCTGTGCCATGTCACAGATGTCTGTGTGATCCGCGAGCGCGACCGTCAGGCGGTGCCGGAGGAACGCAGGACGACGGCGACGACGCGCCGGGTGCCAGCGCAGCGTGGAGAGTGGAGGACGTGGCCGCCCAACGTCCCGCGGTGGAGCTCGGCCGAGGGGTCACCAGGACCGGAGGCGGAAAGCGTCTACCGTGGCTTCGAAAGGTGCTGGCTCTTCAGGGAGCCGCGACCAGGTCGACGCCACGAAACTCGAGTCCCGTCCGTCGGAGGGTCCGGGCCAGGCTCTCCGCGGCGGCCGTGTCGTCGGGCCGAGGCAACGACCGGAAGTCCCAGGTCGTCTCTGAGACGACCCCCTTCATCCGGAGGTCGGGATAGTAGCGCTCGGCCAGGACCGGGGTGACGACACGGCTCAGCCCCTGGAACCAGGCCAGGCGCTCACCAGAGGCTGCATCGAGGACCTCGGTGGCGCTCAGGCCATGCGCCAACACGAGAGCGCGCCGGTCTGGAGTCCAGGAGATCGGGCCGTAGACGGCGTCCGGGAGCTCGTTCGACACGTTCCAGAGTGTCCGCCCCGTCACGCAGTCCCTGACGGAGATGCTTTGGGTGGTCACCGTCACCAACCTGCCCGGGTCCGTGGTGAGGCTCATCCCGAGCAGTGCACCGTCGAGGGAGAGCGTCAGCTCCCGGCCCGACGCGAGCTCGCGCACGAAGATCGTGCCGGCGCGGCTCCAGGCGATGCGGCGCCCATCTGGCGAGAGGAAGCTACGGGTCCCCGCGGTGCCCAGCAACTGGTTGGGGCGCCCCGGCCGGACGCGCCGGGCTTCCTGGAAGAGGCGCCGGCCGACCCGGAGGTCCCAGACCTCGAGCCCATCCGCCCCGACCTGGGCGAGGTGCGAACCGTCATCGGAGACGGCCAGGTCCGAACAGAGCCGACAGGCGTGCTGCCAGAGCACTTGTCCCTTCTGGAGATCGTAGACGACAGCCGCGCTCAAGTCCGTGCTGATGAAGGCAACGGCGTAACCGTCACCCACCAGCGTCGTCGAGGCGGGAAGGGGGTACGCCCCGCTCACGATGGGGGTATCGATGGGCCTGAAGAGCTCGTAACGACCCGACCTTTCGTCCCACTGGAGCCCGCTCCTTCCGCTCAGCGAGTGCGCAGCCCGGTTGAACCAGCGGGAACGCCTGGGCATGTCATCCGCCGGCAGGCGCCACCCGCTCAGAACCGACCCGTTGTTCATGCCCGCGGCGAAGATCCGCTGCCCATCGGGAGAGAAGGCCAACCGCGGCCAGCCCGCCGGGTAGCGGAGGATTCCGCGGATGCTCCGACTCCGGAGATCCACCACTGCTGCCTGGGTCGCGCCCTCGCGGGTGGCGAACGCCACGAGCTCGCCATCCGGCGAGACCGCAGTCCCACCGGGTAGAGGCTTCCAAGCGAACGTGCCGGACCTGGCATCCGGGAGCTCGATGGAAAAATTTCCCTCCGGTCCTGCGACCAGATCGAGACGGCCCTGCCTGAAGACGACAAGCCCGTGGCGACTGAAGTGAAACCCCCGGAAGGGTTCTGGCTTGGTTTGGGCGAGCTCACGACCGTCGTCGAGGGAGAGCAGGTGCAGGATCGACGAGAAGCGGCGGTCGGAGTAGACGAGCTGACGGCCATCCTCGGAGACGGCGCAGTCGTCTTCAGCGTCGGTCGCGAGTACGCGCGGTTTGGCTCCTGCGACCCGCTGAACCACCTGACCGTTCAGGAGCGACACTCGGGGCGGAAAGACGCCGAGACAGGGGTAGCCCGAGGAGCGAGGCCACCTCAATAGCTCGCGTCCCGTCGCAGCATCGTGAAACGCCCAGCCGTCGGCGAGAGAGACACGAACCAATCCACCCCGGAGAGCCTCGGCTTCGACAACCGGTTCGCCGGAACGGGTCCATAACGTCCTTCCGCTCTCGGCCTCCCGGATCTCCACCCGGTCCGAGCTTCGCCCAAGTGCGATGACGCGTCCGTCCGCGAGCACGCCAACATCGGTGAAGGAATCGGATGGGCCGTGCCGCGAAAGGATCCGCTCGGTGATCCGCTCACCCGCGACCGCCAGTCCCCAGCGGGCCTCGCGCGTGTCGTGCTGGGCCCGAGCCGCAGCGAAGTAAGCCGCTGCCTTCGACCAGTCTCCGTCCTGTTCCGCACGATAGGCGCGTTCACGAAACGAGCTCGCGAGTTCCACCCGGGTCTGGTGGAGGCGCACCGCCACGAAGGTGGAGGTCGCGAGCAGGGCGGCGACCGCGATCGCCACGCCGGTCAGCAGCGCGCGATGGCTCGATGCGAACTTCTTCAGGAGCTCCCAGGGCCGGTAGCTGTACGCCGCGACCCTCCCACCGGCCGCGTAGGCGGAGAGCTCCTTCGCCAGATCCTCTGCGCTCTGATACCGGGCCTCCTGATCGAAGGCGAGCGCTCGTTCGGCGATGGCTGCCAGCTCCGCTGGCGCCTCCGGGCAGACGGCGCGGGCCGCATGGAAGCGTCCGGTGAGCAGGCGCTGCACGATGTGCTCGGTCGTCGCACCGTCGAAGGGAACACGCCCGGTGAGCAGCTGATAGAGCACGACCCCGAGGCTGAAGACGTCCGAGCGCGCATCGACCCGCGCCCGCTCGCCGCGCGCCTGTTCAGGGCTCATGTACCCCGGCGTTCCCATCGTCAGGCCGGTGCGCGTCAAATCGGTACCTGGCTCCGGTGCCGGCGCCGCTTCGTCAGGGTCCGGCTCCGCGCTCGCCTTGGCCAACCCCCAGTCCACGACCACCGTCTCGCCGAAGGACCCGACCATGATGTTGGACGGTTTGAGGTCGCGGTGAATGACCCGGTGAGAATGAGCGTACGCCACCGCCTGGCACGCAGCGATGAGGTGCGGGAGCAGCTGCAGCCGCTCGTTCAGCGAGGCGCACCTCTCGAGGCGCTTCTTGAACGTCTCTCCACGGATGAGCTTCTGCGCACAGAAGACGGCCCCGTCCGGGCGCCGGGCCAGCTCTAGCACCGAGACGATCCCTGGATGATCGAGTCGCGCGGTCAGGCGAGCCTCGCGAAGAAATCTCTGGCGCGCCGATCGCCTCTCGCGGTCCGAGGTCGGTCCTGTCGATGCCGTCGTCGCCGAATCTCCTGAGCCGGCAATCGCCAGCTCCTTGAGCGCGACCTCTCGGGCGACGAACTCGTCGAACGCCCGGATCACCACCGACTGTCCGCCGCGCCCCAGCTCCTCGAGCCGTGTGTACTGACCTTCGCGCTCGAGCGGGATCTCCGGCTCGGAGCCGTCTGAGCCAGTCCGCGCCACGGGCGCAGTCTTGCGCTCGAGGGGGATCTCCGGCTCGGACCCGTCTGACCCAGTACGCGCCACGGGCGCAGTCTTGGCACAGACTCAGCGCTCCGGGCGACTCACTGCCGGCGGAACGTTGTGAGATTGAACCCGTACCGGCTGATCCACCGCACGATCTGGGTCCGCCCCTTTCCCACGACGCGGGCGACGGCGTTCAGGTTTCCGTGATGCTCACGGAGCAATCCGAGCAGCTCCTCCCGGTGCGCCAGCTCCTCCGGGGTCAGGTCCGCGGGCATCCTCTGCCCCTCCAACACTGCCCGCGGAAGGTGCTCGACCTCCACGGTTCCTCCAGCGGAGAGCGCCAGGGCCGCAGTCACTGCGTTCTCGAGCTCACGAACGTTCAACGGCCAGTGGTAGTTCAGGAGGGCCTCGGTGGCACGCGCCGAGAGGGAGGTCCCGCGTCCCGGCGAATGTCGCGCGATCAGTGTCGCGAGCAGGAGCGGAACGTCCTCGAGCCGGTCGCGGAGAGGGGGGATCTCGAGGGTGATTGCGTCCAGGCGCGCCAGCAGGTCGTGGCGGAAGTGCTTTTCCTGAACCCGCGCCTCGAGATCGCGGTGGGTGGCAGCCACCACGCGCAGGTCGAGACGCTGCGGATGGACCGCCCCGACCGGGAGGACCTCGGATTCTTGCAGCACGCGGAGGAGCGCAGCCTGTGCCTGGAGCGGGAGATCGCCGATTTCATCGAGGAACAACGTTCCTCCGCTCGACGCCCGGAGCAGGCCCGGATGGTCCCGGTCCGCGCCCGAGAAGGCTCCCCTGCGGTAACCGAAGAGCTCGGCCTCCACGAGGTTGGGGGCGATCGCACCACAGTTCACGGCGACGAACTCGCCCGTCCGACCGGAGAGGAGATGGAGCGCCCGGGCGAAAAGCTCCTTGCCGGTCCCGCTCTCGCCGTGGAGGAGCACGGGGACGCGGCTGGGGGCCACAGCTTCCAGGCGCCGGAGCACCGACTGGACGACGGGAGAGAACGTCCTGAGCCCCGTCGGGCCTACCGGCAAATCCGTGCTCTCCAGCAGGGCCGGTTCGCTCCGGTCGTACGTCGAGTGAAAGGCGAAGAAGGTGCCGCCCACCTGAAGCATCGCCCCGTCCTGGAGGAGCTGCTCCTCGACGCGTTTCGAGTCGACGAAGGTTCCGTTCCGGGACCCGGCATCCCTCACCAGCCATCCGTGGTCCTCCTTCCGGAGGTCCGCATGCTCCGAGGACACGGCAGGATCGGGCAGCTCGATCCGCAGCACTCCGTCGTGGAGCTCGGCCTGACGCTCCGGTCCACGAGTCAGGAGGACACGGTCCACGTCGTGGAGGAGATACCGGGCTGGTCCAGCGAGCGGCCTCTCGGACTCGATCTGAAGGAAGAGACACGGCCCGGTCCGTACGGGCCGCCGTCTCGCCCGCTCTCCCAAAGACCGCGTATCGCCCCTCGCCGGCATCCCCCGACGTATAGCGCCCTCCGCTCACACAGACATCTGTGTCATGGCACCGGTCCCTGCACCGGGCGGCGTGCGTTCGGCCCCGAACGAACGCGTCCAGCGGGGCCGATCGTCTGGCACGCCCGATGCTCTCCCGCGACGCATCATGCCCCTTCCAAAGCGGGAAATAGCCGGGGTGATCGTTCCAGACACACCCCTCGTGGCGCGGGCGATGGATGAGGCGTGCACCGTGTCCGCGCCGTACCTCTTCAACCACGCGGTCCGGTCCTGGCTCTTCGCGGTGCAAATCGCCGAGCTGAGGGGCCTGCACTACGACGAGGAGGTCGTCGCGATGGCCTCCTTGCTCCACGACGTCGGGCTCACCCCGAAGTACCAGGGGGAACGACGGCGCTTCGAGGTCGAGGGGGCGGACGCAGCACGCAGGCTAGCAAGGAGCGGAGGCCTCGATGAACGCAGGGCCCAGCTCCTCTGGTATTGCGTGGCGCTCAACGCGACGCTCTCCGTCAGTCCCCACGCAGAGCCAGAGGTGAGGATCTGCACCATCGGAGCCGGCGTCGACTACGCCGGCTTCCTCTCCGAGGGGATCCCGAAGGGGACGATGGCGAGCATTCTCGCTGCCTATCCCCGTCTCCAGATGAAGCAGCGGCTGCGGGACTGCCTCTGCGACATCGCACGGGAGCGCCCGCAGACCACCTACGAGAACTTTCTTCGAGACTTCGGCGAGCGTTTCGTCCCGGGGTACAAGCCGCCAATTTCGACGGTGGACCTCCTGGCGAACGCTCCGTTCGATGAATGAGTCAAAAGGAGCATCGCCATGAACAAGATTGACAGAGAAGCCGAAGCCCCCGCGTCGTCCTTCCAGCGCGAGCGGCGCCACCGCCTCCTCGTCGCCATCGCGCTGGCCGTGTTGGGTGCCGGCGCCACCTACGCTGCGGTCGGTTCGCCCTTTGCCTCTGCCGCCCCGCAATCGGTTCCGCCTTCCCCGCCGAGGGCGGTGAGGACCCAGGATTCGCAGCGGTGGCACACCGCTGATGCGGACGCCGACGTCGGCCCTGGACAGTGTGAGCCGTGCGTTGTGAGTGCACCGTGAAGGAGGAAGAGATGACCATCCAGACCACCGAGCCAACCATCACCGGGCGCGAGGCAGCGCGCAACCATCACCGGGCACGAAGCAGCGCAGGTCGAGCGCGCGAACGCCTCGAGCGCCACGCCCGTTGTCTTCGTTCACGGGCTCTGGCTGCTGCCCTCGAGCTGGGAGCGCTGGGTGACGCTCTTTGAGCAAGCCGGCTACGCGGCGGTCACGCCGGGCTGGCCGGACGATCCCGAGACGGTCACCCAAGCCAGGGAGCACCCTGAGGTGCTCGCGGGCAAGGGAATCGCCGAGATCGCCGACTACGAGGAAGCGATCATCCGCCGCCTGGATCGGAAGCCCGTGATCATCGGCCACTCCTTCGGTGGCCTGCTGACCATGATCCTCGCCGGGCGAGGGCTCGCCGCCGCGTCGGTCGCGATCAGCCCTGCTCCGTTCCGCGGCGTGCTCCCGCTGCCGCTCGCGGCGCTGCGCACTGCCAGCGTCGCCTTGCGGAACCCCGCGAACTGGAACCGCGCCGTCCCACTCAGCTACGAGCAGTTCCGCTACAGCTTCGCGAACGAGGTCGGCGAGGACGAAGCGAAGGAGCTGTACCTCGGCTACTCCGTTCCCGGCGCCGGCGAGCCGCTCTTCCAGTCCGCGTCCGCGAACCTCAATCCGTGGACAGAGGCGAAGGTCGACGCTGAAAACCCGGACCGGGGTCCGATGCTGATCATCTCGGCCGACTCGGACCAGACGGTCCCCTGGGCGATCGCGAACGCGGCCTACAAGAAGCAGAAGCGCAACAAGGGCGTGACCGAGATCGTCAAGATGCCGGGCCGCGGGCACTCGCTGACGATCGACGCCGGCTGGCGGGAGGTCGCCGAGAAGGCGCTCGAGTTCGTCAGGCGATTCACATGAGCGATCTCTTCGTAAACGCGCCGAGCATCACGATCGACGATTCCGACACGTGGCCACTGTCCCTCGCGTATTCAAACGATGTCGGATTCGCCGGCAGTCTGCGCCGCGCTTCGTCTAACCGCGCACTCCTCCGCGCGGCGACGAAACTCGCACCGCCGGCGCTGCACATTGATTCACGAGTTGGACGGAATCCCGTTGTACAACGGCGATGTCGAAGACGCTGGCGCCCCGCCGAACGTGGTGCAGCTTCGTGACGCTGTTCGGAAGTCGGATGGATTATTGCAGACTGAATACAACCACGGCGTTCCAGGCGTGCTGAAGAACACGATTGACTGGCTGTCCAGACCGCCGCGCACCAGTGCATTGAACGGCAAAGTCGCGGCGCTGATGGGAGCCTCGCCGGGCATGACGGGAACCGCGCGCGGCCAGTCGCAACTCAGCCCGGGGAGGCCGCCAGCGCAGACCCGAAGCGGTTCGAATGGTATTCAAGAGGTCGCCGGTTCCATCCCGGCTAGCTCCACTGGGAAGTCCTTAGGGCTGGCGCCCCTCCTGGACCCACCGTCGAAAGAGGGCGACCCGGTCCGGTGGCCACGGCCCATCGCACGGCATCGACCCGGTGGCGACCTTCTGGAGAATGGCATCGGCGTAATCGCGCACGTCGTCGTAGCTCGATAGGTCGAAGGCCTTCTTCATCGAATTGACGTCCTTCTCGCGAAACAGGGGACGGATGTAGCGGGCAAAGCTCGTCGCTGGGTCTGCCATGGCGCCCTCGGTCGTCGGTGGAGCCGCCGCACGTGCCGGCTCCGGATGATCCCTGTCACTGGATGGGCTTTCTTGGAAGCGCGTGACCGCGAGGCTGGCGCCGCGGAGAGCAGGCGGTGGGGCTTTGGTGTTTCTGGGGGCGAACGGGCCGTTTCGAACACCGCGCGCGTGCGGTGCCCGCTCATCTTCATGACGACTGACTCCGGAACGCCGGCTCTGCGCGCCGGGGTGGCCCGAGCCAGCGCACCAGGTTCTCGACATAGCGTGTCGTGTGCTTCAGCGCCTGGGGTTCGCCTTCAGGCCGGACCCGGGGGGCTCGGTCACGAACGACGGTGCGCCACTCGCAGGGTCCCAGTTGAGTCTGCGAAGTGGTGGAAGCTGAGACTCGGCAACGGCGCGGCCCGGAAACTCGCTGCTCCGCTCGAAGGCCACCACCAGGTTGAACGCTTGGCCGCTCACGACGCTCCGGCCACGGGCCACGGTCCGGGCATGCGGGTCGCCTGCGGGGGGCGCAACGGCCCCCTCGTGCGGATGGGACGGGAGCGATTCAATCCGACCGCCCTCCGGCCAGGTGAGGAGCGGGTGCGACGGCTCCACGGCGAGGACGGGCTGAGCATCGCCGTTGGCCCCGGAGTGGTAGTTCGGGAAGTCGATGGTCGGCGTGTCCTTGTCGTCCCGGCACCAGCGCAATCGGTCCGGCTCCCGGCAGGATTCGGCGTGGAAGTAGTGCGCCGCGCCGACCCGTCGAAGCCTCCGCAGCCAGCGGCCCATGTCCTGGTGGTCGCGCGGTCAGCAGCCCACCTCCCATCCCGCTGGAACGCGTCGGAATCGCCGCGCACTCCGCGTCGGTGCAGGCGTCCCCGCCGTCGACCGCGAAGAGCCAGAGCTCGTCGAAATCCCGGCGGTCGAGGCCGGTTAGGACCGGGTCGTGTCCATTCGCATCGCTCGAGCGATTCCGGGCGGTGACCGCCGTGAGGGGTGTCCCATCCGCCCGGCGGAACTCGCGGAGGGTCTCGACCAGAGACGAGAACCGGCCCACGTGCCAGTCGTCCGCGGCGAAGGGGATGCTGCATTGGACGAGGATTCGGAATCGGGGCCATAGCCAGCCTCTTGTCGTGCAGGCCTTCAGCAGGTCCCGTGCCAGCGAACGGTGCAGCGGAGGCGCCGAGAGACCTCCAGAGCTCTGAATCAGCTGCCGAATTCTTGGCACGCACTGCGGACTTTCCAGCAGCCTCGGTGACACCGCGTCCTCGGCTTGCTCGGGGGAACGCTGGCATCGCCGGTGCAAGCGGGAATACCTCCAGGACGCCGCACGGTCGTCGAGGACGCGGTGAAGAGCTGCACGCATCTGACGGAGATTCGCGAGCTGAAGCCGAGCGGCGACGGATGCGCCGATTGTCTCCGCCTCGGCTTGACCTGGACGCACCTCCGGGTCTTGCCTACTCTTGCGGGAACATCGGCTGCTGCGACTCCTCGGACGGCCGGCACGCGACTAGGCACTTTTTTGCAACCAGACACCCAATCCGGAATCCCTCGAGGAGGGCGAGGACTGGCGCTGGTGCTACCCGGACGAAACGTACGTCTAACAGTTGTCACTGCGATGCGTCGCTGGCTCGACCTCCTGCCAATAGGATGCGCGTCTCAGGGACGCTATGGGCCTCGCGAGCATCGAGAGTAGCCTCGGACGGATCAGCCTGCGGACGGCGAGCACGCTCGAGCTGGGAGAGGTGCTCTCGGAGGTCACTCGCGGCCTCGTCGAGGACCTCGACGCCGCGCTCGCACGGAGTCTGGCTGTTCGGACCTGGGGACCTCTGCACCGAATGCACCATGGCTCAGCAATGTCCGAGCCGGACGACCTGTCTTCACCTCGTGGCCAGCACGGGTCTGTCGGACCGCATCGACGGGGGGCACCGTCGCGTTCCCATCGGTGCCCTCAGGATCGGCCAGATCGCGCAGTCACACCAGCCGGTGTGCACCAACGACCTTCTCAACGAGCCTCGCATCACGGACAAGGACTGGGTTCGCAGAGAAGCCCTGGAGTCGTTGCCCGGATATCCCTGGGGTTCCGGAGCGAGGTCTTCGGCGTCCTCGCCATGTTCGCGCGCCGGGCTCTCCTCGAGGCGGAATTCGAGAGCTTGAGAGTCTGCGCCACCCAGGCGTCCATCGCCATCAAGAATGCTCGCCTCTTCGACGAGGTCCTGCAGCTCTCCCGCCGTCTCGAGGCGGAAAATTTCTACCTCAAGGGAGAGCTACGTGCGGGGCTGCCGGCCGGAATCGTGGGTGAGAGCGCCGCAATCCGCCGAGTTCTTGCAGACCTCGAGCGTGTCGCTCGAACTTCCTCGACCGTACTGCTCCTTGGCGAGACCGGCACCGGGAAGGAGATCTTCGCCAACGCCCTGCACGAGCTGAGCCCGCGGCGAGGGCGTGCCTTCGTCAAGGTCAGTTGCGCGGCGATCTCCCCCAGCCTCATCGAGAGTGAGCTCTTCGGACACGAGAAGGGTGCATTCACAGGCGCTCTGCAGCGCCGGGCGGGCCGATTCGAGCTCGCGCACGGAGGAACCCTCTTTCTGGACGACATCGGTGAGCTGCCCATCGAACTACAGGCCAAGCTGCTTCGCGTGCTCCAGGAGAAGGAGCTGGAGCGCGTGGGAGGCACCGGCCGATCCCGGTCGACGTTCGGGTCATCTGCGCGACGAATGGAAGCCTCGAGGCGGAGGTCGCCGAGAAGCGCTTTCGCGCAATCTCTTCTATCGACTGAAGGTGTTTCCGATTCACGTGCCCCCACTTCGCGAGCGGCGCGAGGATGTTCCGCTGCTGGTCGATGCCTTCGTCCGCGCCCTCGGAAGCCAGCTCGGTCGTGCGCTCGAGGGCGTCGACGAGACCGCGCTCCTGCTTCTGTGCAGCTACCACTGGCCGGGGAACGTCCGAGAACTACACAACGTGCTCGAGCGCGCGGCGATCCTCGCGCGCGGTCGCCTCATCCGACCCGAAGAGATACCCGGATCTCCACTCCCCTGAGGAGTCAGGCGAGGCTCCCCCTCACGACGGGCTCAAGGCGCGGGTCGAATGGTCCCGGCGGTCGCAGATCGCGGAAGCGCTTCGACACTCCGCCGGGAACCAGTCCGAGGCCGCTCGGCAGCTTCAGCTCAGCCGTGCCACCCTGGCGTACAAGATGAAGCGCTGCGGTCTGTGACCTTCCCTGGCATTCGCTGAAGAGTCGGCAGG
>CAWCKH010000005.1:0-252578 GCA_963796055.1 uncultured delta proteobacterium
TATGGAGCGACCGGCTCGCTCGTTCAGCGCGGATTAGCCTCGGCAACGCCGCGGCCAGAGCCGCAAACGAGGAGCCGGTCGAGTGAAAACTACAACGCTGACCGTCGGAATGGACGTGCATAAGGAGTCGATTTCCTTCTCGGTGCTGGCCGGTGACCGGGGAGGCGCTCGGCCCACGGTGAAGATCCGGAACGATGCGCTCGAGCTGAAGCGCTGCTTCGGCAGGCTCAAAAAGGAAGGGGCGGTCCGCGCCTGCTACGAGGCCGGGAGTTGCGGCTACGAGGTCTACCGGCAGCTCGCAGCGATGAAGATCCCATGCGACGTGGTCGCGCCCTCGCTTATCCCGGTGCGCGCCGGCAATCGGGTCAAGACCGACCGGCGCGACGCCGAGAAGCTCGCTCGCCTCTACCGCGCCGGCGAGCTCACTTCGATTCGTGTCCCCTCCGAGGCCGAGGAGGCGCTGCGGGATCTCGTTCGCTGCCGAGAGGATGCGCGCGAGGACGTCATCCGCGAGCGCGACCGACTCCTGAAGTTCCTCCTGCGCCACGGGCGCAGCTTTACCGAGGGCAAGAAGAACTGGTCGATGCCGCACTGGAAGTGGCTTCGCAAACAGACGTTCGAGGCCCCCATCGCACAGACGGTCTTCACCGAGTACTTGGCCCGCCTCGAGGGAACGCTCGGACGTCTCAAGGCGCTCGACCAGGAACTCGCGACAGCCGCCGAGAAGGAGCCCTATAAAACTCCCGTTGCGAAGCTCCGCTGCCTGCGCGGCATCGACACGCTCTCGGCCGTCATCCTCATCGCCGAGATTCTGCGACTTCCAGCGGTTCGAGCACCCCGACCAGTTCATGGCTTTCGTCGGCCTCGTCCCGAGCGAGCGCTCGAGCGGAGCCAAGGAGCGGCGGGGCAGCATCACCAAGACGGGCAACGGACACGCCCGGCGCGTACTGGTCGAGGCCGCCTGGCACTACCGGCGCCCGCCACGCCAGAGCGGCGTCATCAAACAGCGCTGGGAGGGCCAGGATGCAAAGGTCGTAGCCCACGCATGGAAAGCCCAGGAGCGGCTGCACCGGCGCTTCCACCGCTTCGTCTCCCGCGGCAAACCTTCGCAGGTCGCGGCCGTCGCCGTGGCTCGCGAGCTCTGCGGCTTTGTCTGGGCCATCGCCCGCGCCGCTTGAAAGGAGCAACGTACGTGCATCGCTTCGAAGCCGGCAGGCAGTGGATGAGCCAGGAACGTAGGAGGGACTCTCGACAGTTCTAAGTGGCGGCGGGCTCGACCCGCCGACCCACGCCGCTAGAGCGAGAAAGCCTCCCGACGAATCACGGTCATGCGGCGGCTCCGCCGACCCGCGAATCCTAGAGTGATCAACCGTCGCAGCTCCCTCGCTCGTCCCCTGCCTGAAGGCCTCGAAGTACGAACCACGAGGAGCTGCGAAGCGAACAGACGCATCGCCACCAACGAACGAGAGAGCTGACTTGACGGGTCGCTCCATCCTAGAACTGCAGGCGGAGCATCAGCCGCCCGCCCAGGTAGCGGTCGGTCGCGCTCCCGGCCGCCTCCGGCTGGTTGTCGTCGAAGGTGAAGGAGGTCGACTGGTAGATGCCGAAGATGCGCAGCGCGAGCGGCCCCACCAGCTGGACGTGGAAGCCGAGCTCGGCCTCGATCGCATGGGCGCTCCCGGTGAAGGCGATCGAGTTCACCCCGCTCGCGTCCTGCACCGCGAGGCTCTTGGTGCTCCAGAGCACGTACTGGCCGCCGACGATGATCCAGAAGCCGCCCGACACCGGGATGTCGAGCCGCAGCCCGAAGCGGACCCCGGACAGGTCGAACTGCGGAAGGCCGTTGAAGCCGTTCCCGCTCGGGTCCCCGTCGGTCACGAACTTCTGCTTGCCGTAGGCGAAGATCGGGACGATGGCGAAGTCCGAGTCGCTCCAGAACCGCATCCGCCACTCCACCCCGGCCTGCCAGCGGTTGTAGGTGGTGCCCTTCTCGAAGGTGTTCGAGGCGTCCTGGAACTTGCTCTTCAGCCCCACCGACATCGCGTAGTCGCCGAAGAGCCCGATTCCGGCGAAGAAGCCGTCGGAGAAGAGGGCGATGGGGAAGAACTCCAGCCGGGCGTGCGGGGCGACGAAGAGGCTGACGCTGTACGGCCGGAGAATCGAGCCGGCACCCACGTTCCCGTAGGAGAGGTTGCGGTTGAGGAAGTCCGCACCGAGCTCGATCGCAAAGCGCCACTGGTGCCGCGGTGCTTCGTAGGCCTGGTTGGCGCCGGCGTCCACCGCCACCGGGGTGTCCGCGAGCGTCTTCTCCCCGGAAGCAGGAGGAGGAGGAACAGGGGTGATCGGGAGCGGCATCGGCTCGGCGCCGGTGACCGCGGCGCCGGCGGCGAGCGCTGCGCCGGCGCTCGGTCCGGTGGTGGGTGGAGTGGTGCTCAGGGTGTCCGGGCCGGCAGCAGCCGAGGTGCCCGCGGCCACCGCGCCCACCGCCCCGACCCCGGCGTTCCCCCCGCCGGAGGCGAGGTTGCCCACGTCCGCGCTCAGCGTCTGGAGGCTGGAGCTGGTGACCTTCCCCGCCTGGGTGAGCGGGAACGACCAGCTCTGCGCGGGCTTGCCCGGCTTGTCGAGCCAGGACAGCTGGACCTCCTTGCCCTTCCCGGACTTGGCCTTGGCCACGCCGCCCACCAGGAGACCCGACACCTGGGCGCTCTTCATCTTGTTCCAGTCCGGCTTCTTCTTGGTGAAGACGCGGCTCGACGGGACGCAGGTGTACGTGCGGCAGAGCGCGGCGGAGATCTGGCTCTGCACCTGCGACCGCTTGTCGCCGGTGATGGGAGCGATGGTGATCTTCGGGGCCGCTTCGGCCGTGAGCGCACAGACCAGGAGGCCCAGCGCGGCGAGTCTTCCGTGAAATGACATCCCTTGTCCTCCGGGGGCGCGGGCGAGAGGACGGCGCAGGCGCGCCGCCCATGGGCCCAGCAGAGCGATGCTCCCCTCTCCGTCGCCACGCAGCAAGGTTTCGTCGCTGTGGACCGAAGGGCGCCGGTGTACCAGGATGTGGTCACCGTGACGGGCCCTTAGCTCAGCGGTCAGAGCTGTCGGCTCATAACCGATTGGTCCCAGGTTCGAATCCTGGAGGGCCCACTCGTCGCGCCCTGCGCTGCGGAAGCGCGCAGGAGCGCGCCACCTACCCGGGCTCAGTCCCCCGAACCAGGGGGACGCCTGCGGAAGCGCGCAGGGGCGCGCCAGCGATCGGGCTCAGTGCGCGCGGGCCGAGAGCAGCAGCGCGGCGAACAATCCGGCGAGGTACAGCAGGCTGAAGAGGAAGGTCTGGCGTGCCCAGGCCTTCTGCTCCCGCCGCAGCACGCCGCGGCCGACCAGCACCAGGAACGCCCCGCCGAGCACCACCGCCACGCCCAGGTACAGCGGTCCGGCGAGGCCGAACGGCACCAGCAGCACGCTCAGCGCCACCAGCAGCACCGTCCAGAGCAGCATCCAGATGCGGGTCGCGTCGTCCCCCTGGACGAGCGGCAGGGCCATGTAGCCCGCGTTCCGGTACTCGTCCTTGCGGAAGAGGGCGATGGCGAGGAAGTGGGGCATCTGCCAGGCGAACAGGATCCCGAAGAGGAGCAGCCCTCCGGTGCCGATCCGCCCGGTCACCGCGGTCCAGCCCATCAGCGGCGGCAGCGAGCCGGGGATCGCCCCGACCAGCATCGCCATCGGGCTCCGGGGCTTCAGCGGGGTGTAGGCCGCCACGTAGCTCACCAGGGCGAGGAACCCCAGCGAGACGGTGAGCCCGTTGCTGGCCAGCGCCAGCAGCGGGAGCGAGAACACCGCCAGCAGCAGCCCGAACCCGAGCGCGACCCCCGGCTCCATCCGGCCCGAGGGCAGCGGCCGCTGGCGGGTGCGGGCCATGAAGCGATCCCGGTCCCGCTCGAGCCAGCAGTTCAGCGCGTTCGCCGCCCCCACCGTGCCCGCGGTGCCGAGCAAGGTGGCCACCCACCTGGACACCGACAGCTCGCCCGGCGCGAGCCACATGCCACCGGCGAGCGTGCACAGCACCAGGCTCGAGAGGCGAGGCTTGACGAGCGAGACCAGGTCGGCGGCGGGGGACACTGGCCTGGGCAGGGCGCGGACGGTCATGAAGGCCCCAGGGATTACCCGTCCCTGCCTCCGGCTTCAAGACCCCGGAGCACCTCGTTCACCGGACGGGCGTCGGGGCCGAATCAGCGGGCCAGCGCCTGGGCGTCGGCGGCGTGCTCGCCGCGGGGCTCCAGCTCGAGGTACTTGGACGCGGTGACCCGGGCCTTCTCGCGGCTGCGCCGGTCGGAACCGAGGAAACGGGCGTAGAAGAAGTAGGTATCGGCGGCACCCGGGTCGGTGTCGAGCGCCCGGCGGAACGACTCGTCTGCCTTCGTCCGGTCTCCCTGCATCTCGTAGGTGCGTCCCAGCTCGGTGAGGGCCTCGGCGATGCGCCCACCCTGCCCGATGAACTCCTGGCTGGCGCGGGTGAGCTGCTCGATGCTCTTCGGGTAGTCCTTCTTCTCGCGGTAGACGATGCCCAGCTGCAGGCGGGCGTCGGGGTTCTTCGACGTCGCGTCGCCCAGCGCCTTGCTGTACTGCGCAGCGGCCTCGTCCAGCCGGCCCTGCTGGTAGTACACCTGGCCGAGCATCACCATGAGCCGGGGACTCTCGCCCATGGTGCGGATCGCGGTGGTGAGCGCTTCCTGCGCCGCGGTGGCCCCCTCGGGCTTCTGCATCAGCGCCCGGGCGAGGTCCACGTAGGCCTGGGCCCGGCTGGGGTCGGCCTTCACCGCCTCGCGCATCTCGCGGACCGCGGCGTCCGTCTGCCCCTCGACCAGCAGCCGCTTGCCGCGAAGCAGGTGGAGCTCGGGGTTGTTCCGGTCGAGCGCGAACCCCTCCTCGTCTTCCTTGGCGGCGAGCGCGGCGGCAGCGGCCCGGTCGAGCGGGACGCCGGTGGCCTCGGCGAGCCTCTTTCCCACGTCCGGCTGGATCCCCGCCACCGCGCCCTGGACGCGGCTGACCATCAGCGCCCGCGCGAGGTGGGCGACGGCCAGCTGCCGGGGCGAGGGCGGCGGATCGGCGTCGAGCAGCTTCCGCAGACTGATCGCGGCCGCGGGGAAGCCGGCGGCGTTGTCGGACTCGAGGACGAGCAGCGCACGGCCGAGCAACGATTCGGGGTGGTCCCTCTCGTACCGCAGGGCGAACCCGTAGTTCTGGTCCGCCGCCCGGGGATCGCCGCGGCGTCGGTGCAAGGTGCCCAGCGCGGCGTAGACCCGTGGGTCGCTGGGGGCGGCCTGCTGCGCCTTCTCCAGGCTGTCACGGGCCCGCTCGAGGTCCCCGACCTGCATCTGGATGATCCCCTGGGTGAGCTCGAGGAACGCGCTGGTCTGGCCCTTCTCGTCGAGCGCCTTCACCTTGCCCTCCAGCGTGGCGAGCGCCTGGTTGGCCTTCCCCGAATAGCTGGCAAGCAACGCCTCGGCCGCATCGGCGAAGCGGCTGTCCTGATCTCCCGCCTTGCGCACCGAGGCCAGGTGCTCCTCGGCGAAGCGGCGGGCGTCGTCGCCGTCGCCGTGCTCCCCCCAGCGGATGGCATAGGCGTACGCGAGGTACCCGTGCGCCAGGGCGCTGTTGGGGTCGATGTCCAGCGCCGCCGTCGCCGCGTCAGTGGCCTTCTTGTAGGAGGCGAAGCTGTCGTGCCGGAGCTGCTCGCTGGCCTCCTTGAGGCTCTTCTTCAGCTTGATGTCGCGGGCGGCCTTCCACTGGCCGTAGCCGTACCAGCCGCCGAGGATTGCCACCCCGGCCAGCGCGGTGATGATGAAGCGGGTGGCGTGGCCACTCTTCGTCGCCGGCGCCGGCAGCTGGTCGTCGTCCTCGTGCTCGGCGGCGCGCAGGGCGGCCGGGCGCTGCACCGGCATCCCGTTGACCGAGCGCGTGCGCGGCGCGGCGGACGGTCCGGTGCCGACGGGCACCTCCGCGAGCCGGGGCGGCCCGCCCCGCTGGGTGGTCGCGGCCACGGCGGCCGGCGGGGGCTCGGGTGGCGGCGGGGGCTTCGGCGGCTCGACCTTCCACCGGGCGAAAGCGGCGGCGGTCTCGGGATCCTTCGGCTCCAGGTCCCACACCTTCTGCAGGGTGGCCTTGCCGGCGGTGGCGTCTCCCGCGCGCATCTGCACGTCGGCCAGCGCGCGGAGCACGCCGCGATCGGTTGGTGCGACGCCGAGCGCGCCCTGCAGCTCGTCGAGCGCCTTCTTGTCCTTGCCCTGCTCGGCGTAGACCCGGGCCAGCAGCAGGCGCGGGTCGGGCCGGTTGGGGTGGGCCTTGACGCCCTTCTTGCAGACCACCATCGCTTCCATGAAGCGGCCGGCGGCGAGGTACGCCTCGGCGAGCGGGCGGTACGCCTCCGATCCGGGGTCCGAGTTGAACGCACTCTCCAGCTTCGCGAGCTCCTGGGGGCTCAGCGTCTTCGCAGGCGTGGTGCTCATCGAATTCGGCGGAATCTAAAGGAAAGCACCCGTTCCCCGAAAGCCGGGCGTCCGTTGACACACCCCCCGGCGGGCGTATAGGAGCCGCTGTCCCGTATCCCGGGGGTGTAGCTCAGTTGGGAGAGCGTCGCGTTCGCAATGCGAAGGTCGTCGGTTCAATCCCGTCCACCTCCACTCGACAGGAATTGACTCCGTGACGGGGCCCGGGAGCCCCCCGGGCCCCGCGAGCCATCCTCCCACCCTGCTCCCCGTGCAGATCGTTCAGTGGGACGGTGCGCGCGGGGTGCTGGACGGCGGAGGTCGGACCTTTCCCTTCACCCGCGCCGACGTGGTCGGCTTCCATCCGGTGCCCGGGCTGTCCGCGCTGGCGGAGCTCGGCGCCGACGGCAGCCTGCTCCGGCTCACCCTGTCGGGGCACCCGGCGCGTCCGGAGCCACCGGTGGCGCGGCCCTTCGGCTGGGCGACGGTGTTCGCCCCGGCCGAGCTCGGGCCGAGCGGAGCGCGGTGGCAGGCGGCGCTGGGGAAGGGGCTGCCCGCGGGCGCCCGGCTAACCGCGCGGGCCCTGCCCGAGGGCGGCACGCTGGTCGAGGCCCGCTGGCCGGGAGCGCATCTGCTGCTCCGCGAGCGGCGCGCCTCCGATGCGGGTGAGCTGGAGCGGAGGCTCGTGCCGGCGACCGCCCTGCTCCCCTCGGTCGTCTGGGAGGTGCTCCCGGCGGCGGTGCTCCCGGCGGAGGAGCGGCGCCTGCTCGGCGCCGAGGCTGCCGACCCCTGGGGGCCGTCCGGAGTCACCCGGCTCCTGGTGCGGGTGCTGCGCGCGGCGCTCGACGGTGGCGGAACTCACCTCGTCCTCGAGCACGCCGGACGCCTCCTGCTGGCGGCGGACGAGGCGCGGGATCGACTGGGTGACCCCGACGATGCCGAGGCGCGGCCGTTCGGCGCGTTCATCGACTGGGCGCTGACGCCGGACGGGAGCCGCTACCGCACGCTGGGAATGGCGGTGGCCGGCGGCGACGATCTGGAGATCGAGATCCTCCACCGGGACAGCGAGGTCGAGCTGGACAGCGCCGAGTCGGCGCTGCTCTTCGGGTGCCACCTCCAGGTCCGCGGGGGACGGCTCCTGGAGGACGGCGAGGTGTTCTACGTGCCGAAGGACGTGCGCATCGGCCCACGGGGCGCGAGCGCCACCGCCCGGACCGGATACAAGTACGTGGTCTCCGGCTTTCCGGTGCAGGCGGTCAGCGGCGCAGCCCGGCCGCGCGTGCGCCTCGTCCGGGGGTAAAGCTCAGGCGACCTTTGCGGTGGCGGTGGCCGGCGCCTCGAAGAACTGCTCGTTCTCGGTCGACTCGTTCAGCGCCAGGGTGGAGGCGGCGCCGCCGGCAATGACCTGGGCCACCTCGTCGAAGTAGCCGGTGCCGACCTCACGCTGGTGCTTGCTGGCGGAGTAGCCGGTGGACTCGGCGCCGAACTCCGCCTGCTGCAGCCTGCTGTACGCCGCCATGCCTTCCTTCGCGTAGTCGCGGGCCAGGCTGAACATGGAGAAGTTCAGCGCGTGGAACCCGGCCAGGGTGACGAACTGGAACTTGTAGCCCATGGCCCCCAGCTCGCGCTGGAACCGGGCGATGGTCGCGTCGTCGAGGTGCTTCTTCCAGTTGAACGACGGCGAGCAGTTGTAGGCCAGCAGCTTGTTCGGGAACTTCGCCCGGATGCCCTCGGCAAAGGCCTTCGCTTCAGCGAGGTCCGGGTGCGAGGTCTCGCACCAGATGAGATCGGCGTACGGGGCGTAGGCCAGCCCGCGGGCGATCGCGCACTGCAGACCGCCCTTGATGTGGAAGAAGCCCTCCGGCGTCCGCTCACCGGGGACGATGAACTCGCGGTCGCGCGGGTCCACGTCGGAGAGCAGCAGCTTGGCGCTGTCGGCGTCGGTGCGGGCGACGAGCAGGGTGGGCACGTCGCAGACGTCGGCGGCCAGACGCGCGGCGATCAGGGTGCGGATGAACTGCGAGGTCGGCACCAGCACCTTGCCGCCCATGTGACCGCACTTCTTCTCCGAGGCCAGCTGATCCTCGAAGTGCACGCCCGCGGCACCGGCCTCGATCATCGACTTCATCAGCTCGAAGGCGTTGAGCGGGCCGCCGAAGCCGGCCTCGGCGTCGGCGACGATGGGCGCCATCCAGTAGTGACCGGATTTACCCTCGGCATGCTCGATCTGATCCGCGCGGCGCAGTGCCTGGTTGACCTTGCGCACCACGTTGGGGACCGAGTCCACCGGGTAGAGGCTCTGGTCGGGGTACATCTGGCCCGCGGTGTTCGCGTCCGCGGCGACCTGCCAGCCCGAGAGGTAGATGGCCTTCAATCCGGCGCGGACCATCTGCACCGCCTGGTTGCCGGTGAGCGCGCCGAGCGCGTTCACGTAGTCCTCGCTGTGCAGCAGCTCCCAGAGCCGCCGGGCTCCCAGCTCGGCCAGCGTGTACGAGATCCGGATGGACCCGCGAAGCCGTTCGACGTCGGCTTGCGGGTAGGGCCGCAGGACTCCCTCGAAGCGGCGGGCATGCAGCGACTCGTTGCCGCGCCCAGCAGGGGTGGGTGCACCACCCGACCCTTCCTTCATCACCATCCCGATGCTCATGTCTCGCCTCCTGGGGTGGGCTTCACAGCGTCGCGCCATCAGTGGCGCTCGGACTGTCAATCTGTTTATCGAATGACGTACCGCGCTGTAAAGCTGGATTCACCCGGTGAAGTCGGCAAGTGCCGAGAGTGTTTCACCCGACACGCTTGCCTGCCTGGCCGCTACTCCGGTCAGTGGCTATCCAGAAGCTGTAAACGAGTCAAAGCAGTGCACGGAAAGGTGCGCCACTCTTCGCATTTGAGTGGCCGGACGCTCCGGCTCAGCCCTCGTTGACCGGGGCAGGCGGTGGGTTCACGTCGGGCGCTGCCTCTACGGTCCCCGGGGCCACGGCCTCGGGGTGCTTCTTCGGCGTGGCGGCGCCGCGACACCCGCGGCACCAGGGCTGGTTGCGGATGGCGCCGTCCGGCATCTTGCGCAGCCCGAACTGGGCCAGCGGGCGGACGTGGCGGCACTTGAGGCACATCAGGGTGATGAGGACCTCGTGCCCGTCGGCGTCGAAGACGGCGCTCGCCCGGCGCTTCCGGGGGCGCGCCCCCTCCGCAGCACGAGGCCGGTGCGCCGGCGGCGCGAGGGCGGGCGTCACCTTGTAGAGCATGGTTCCCTGGATCAACCAGGAGCCCCTGACACCGGCCCGCCGAGGCCAGTGGATCAGCGGCGTTGGCGGCGCCCCGGAAGCAGGAGCGCCAGCCCAGCCAGCAGCGCGAGCAGGGCCGGGCTACCCGCGGCCGTGGCGCAGCTCGAGGAGTTGTCGACGGGGATGCCAGGCCCCATCGGTCCGCCTCCGGGTGCGGGACCGTTCGACGGATTGCCCCCATCGCCCGCGTCGGGAGCGCCGCCGTCCGGCTGACCGCCATCCGCCGGACCGCGCGGGTCCGTCGTCGTGTCCACGACGAGCCCACCGTCGACCTGCCCGGCGAGAACGTCCCATCGCATCAGCGCGAGGTTGGTGTGCGTGCGGTCACCGACGGCGATGACTCCCGCGGGCAGCGTCGCTCCGGCGGGAAGGTTGGTGACGGCCACACCGGCCGGAGCGGTGATCACCCCCTGGGTGTCCTCCGGGACGACCCGGAACGCGCTCGACCTCGGATTGCCGAGAAGCAGGTCGTAGACGGTGATGCCCTGCCCGTTGGCGGCGAGGAGGTAGCTGGCGTTCTGACCGGCGTACACCGCCAGCCCGGTGACCGGCGGCGACAGCCGTCCCTGGCTGGCCAGCGCCGCGTCGAACACCGTCGGAGGGCCGGCGTCGAGGCGGGCATCGAAGACGTAGAGGTCCCCCACCACCTTGCCACCCACGAACCCGACGTTGTTCAGCCCGTCGAAGAAGATGCTGTACGACTCGTCGGAGGCACCCACGCCCCCGGGCGAGGCCGGGATGTCGAGGCCTCGGGTGGCGACGACGTTGCCCGAGGACAGGTCGAGGTCCCAGCGGGTGATCCGGAATCCGTCCGAGACCAGCAGGGCGGCGCCACCGCCGGGCACCGCGGAGAGCGCGATCTGCGTTCCGGCAGGGATGGAGGTGAGCGGGACCTTGGGCGAAAACGTCCCTCCGTCCACCGTGCCGAAGAGGACCCCCCCGTTGGTGCTGACGGCGAGCAAGGTCACGGATTTGCTGCCCACCGTCACAGCCGGGGCGGTGGCCACGGCGTCGACCTGCGCGGGGAGCCCGCTCAGGGTCGCCGCGGCCTGGGTGCCGAGCACGAAGGGGACCGAGGTCCCGCCGCCCGTGCCGAAGAGCAGCGACTGCGCGGCGTCCACCCCGGGGTCCGGAAGCCAGAGGGCGGTCTGCATCGCCGTGGCGCCCACCGGCGAGGACGCCGGAGTGCGGGCCGCAATCGGCACGAAGTAGGTGGCCGGCTGGGCGGAGACGACCGCTCCGAGGAGCAGCGCGGTGGCGAGCGCGAGGCGGGTCACGGGCTGCGGGATGCTACCACCGTGACCCGGGATGGCCTCAGGTGCGCACCAGACCCCGGTAGACCTCCACCAGGTGGGCGGCGACGTCGTCCCAGCGGAACGCGCGGGCATGGGCGCGGCCGGCCTCGCCCCGGCGGGTGCGCTCGGCCGGCTCGTCGAGGAGCCTCTGAAGCGCTGCGGCGAGCGCGGCGTCGTCGTCGGGCGCGAGCTGGATCGCCGCCTCGCCGCAGACCTCGGGCAGCGCGGCGGCGGTGCTGACCACCACCGGCGTCCCGAGCGCCATCGCCTCCAGCGGTGGAAGCCCGAATCCCTCGTCGCGCGAGGGAAAGACGAACACCGGGGCGGCGGCCATCAGCGCCCAGAGGAGCGGCTCGGCCAGGAACCCGAGCGGGCGGATGTCCACGCCGTGGCCGCGGAGAGCGCCGATGCGCCGCTCGACTGGCCCGGCGCCGTACCAGCGCTGCCCGGCGAGCACCAGGGTAGGGGCGCGCGGGCCGAGCCGCTCCAGCGCGTCGAGCACCAGGCCCACGTTCTTCCGGGCATCGAGCGCGCCGGCGAAGAGCACCCAGCGCTCCGGAAGCCCCAGGCTCCGCAGCCACGCCTGCGAGACCGGGTCGAGCGGCCGGGGCTGGACGTGGTCCACGCCGTTGTGGACCACCGAGACCCGCCCCGGGTCCAGGTCCGGGAAGCGCGCCAGGAGCTGTCCCCGCGTCCAGGCGCTGACGCACACCACGTGGTCCGCCACCTGGAGGCTCCTCCCCAGCCACAGCCGGAACTGCCAGTGGAACGCCGCCGAGACGGTGTCCGGCGAGGTGAGCGGGATGAGGTCGTGCACCGTGAGCACGAAGGGCATCCCGGGAATGCGGAGCAGCGGCAGGTCGACGTTCCCCACCGCGTGGAACAGCGATGCCCCGCTGTGCGGAAGCACCCGGGGCAGCTCGGCCAGGGTGTGGAGGGTACGGCTGCGGACGCGGCGCGGCAGCTCTCCGGAGTGGCGCGCCCCCACCCGGAGCACCCGCACCCCGCGCGCTTGCAGCGCCCCGGCCACCGAGCGGCTGTAGCGGGAGATGCCGGTGGTCGGCTCGTCCCACAGGGTCGCGTCGAGGGCCACGGTGAGCTCCACGGACGGGCGCACCCTGACACATGTGCTAGAGCCCCCGCGAGCTTCATGGTCGTCCACCAGCTCGTCCCCCACTTCCGCATCGGCGATGCGACCGCGCAGGCGGCGATCCACTTCCGGGCGCTGCTGCGGCGGCTGGGGCACTGGGGCGGGCTGTTCAGCGTGAGCCAGGAGCCGGGCACCGAGGCGCTGGTCCAGCCGCTGCCGATGCTGCGGGTCCAGCCGGACGACCTGGTGCTCTACCACCACGCCATCGGGAGCCGGCTGGCGGCGCACCTGCTCCATATCCCCTGCCGTCGCGGGGTGGTGTTCCACAACCTGTCGCCGCTGCGCTTCTATCGGGGCACCTCACTCGAGCCGCCGCTCCTCTCCGGGCGGGCGCAGCTGTCGGGCATGGCGCCGCACGTGGCGCTGGCCATCGGGGTGTCGGACTTCAACTCCGCCGAGCTCCGCCGCGCCGGCTACGCCAACGTCCACACCGTCCCGCTCTTCGTCGAGTCGGAGCGCTTCGGCCCGGACCGGGTGGACGCCGCCATGGCAGCACGGCTTCGGTCGCCCGCGTTCACCCTGGTGAGCGTGAGCCGGGTGGTGCCCCACAAGCGCTTCGAGGATCTCCTCGCGCTGCACCGGGAGGTGCTGCGGCTCCGGCCCGGCGCGCGCCTGCTGGTGGTGGGCGGGGTGGACCGGCTCTTCCCGGCGGTGCGGGCGCTGGAGGCCGAGGCGGCGCGGACGCCCGGGGTGACCTTGCTCGGACGAGTGAGCCACGGCGAGCTGGTGGCCGTGTACCGGAGCGGCTCGGTCTTCGTGTCGATGAGCGAGCACGAGGGCTTCGGCGTGCCTCTGCTCGAGGCGATGGCGGCGGAGGTCCCGGTGCTGGCGTACGCAGCGGCCGCTGTTCTCGAGACGCTGGGCGGCGCGGGCATCGGCTTCGACGAGAAGCGGTTCGCGCTCCTGGCCGAGCTCGCGGTGCAGCTGCAGACCGATGCCCGGCTCCGCGCCCGGGTGCTGGCCGGACAGCGGCGAAGGCTCGAGGCGCTCGGCCCCGGGCACAGCGAGGAGCGGCTGGGGGTGGCCCTGGAGAGCGTGGACGTCCGCCCTGCGTCGAGGGGACGCCGGACGACGCGCCGTCCGCGGGTGGGCATCGTCGTCCAGCGCTATGGCCCGGGCATCACCGGAGGGGCCGAGGCCCACGCGGCCCAGGTGGTGGCCCGCATGCTCCCCCACTGGGAGATGCGGATCCTCACCAGCTGCGCCACGGACCACCTCACCTGGGCGAACACGCTCCCGGCCGGCGAGTCGCGCGTGGACGGCGTGCCGGTGCTGCGCTTTCCGAATCCCCGGCCCCGTCCGATGCTCGAGCTCAACCGGCTCTCGCGCCGGCTCTTCGGCCGCGCGCTGGACCGGGCGGAGGAGGAGAACTGGATGGCGCTCCAGGGGCCGCTCCTGCCCGGGCTGTGGCGCCACCTCGCCGAGCACGGCTCCGAGTACGACGGCTTCGTCGCCTTCACCTATCTCTACGTGTCGACGGCGTGGTCGGTGCCGCTGGTCGGTGACCGCACCCTGCTCGTGCCCACCGCGCACGACGATGAGGCGCTGGCGTTCGACGCCTACGCCGAGGTGTTCGAGCGGCCCCGCGCCCTGCTGGTGAACACGCCCGAGGAGCTGGAGCTCATCCAGCGCCGATTCCCGCGGCACGCCCGCGCCCGCGTGGTAGGCGTGGGGGTGGACCCGCCGGTGGTGAAGGCCGAGCGCTTCCGGGCGCGCTTCGCGGTTGCTGAGGACTACCTGCTGTACGTGGGGCGGGTGGAGCGCGGAAAGGGAATTCCCGAGCTGCTCGAGGCGTATGGACGCCTCCGGGCAGCAGGAGCGGACGCGCCGACCTTGGTCCTGGCCGGCGAGGCGAGCATGGACATCCGGGCGGAAGGAGTGCGGGTGGTGGGTCGGCTGAGCGAGCAGGAGAAGTGGGACGGGCTGGCGGGGGCGCTGGCGGCGGTGGTGCCCTCGGCGAGGGAGAGCCTGTCGCTGCTCGCGCTCGAGGCCTTCGCCGTGGGGACGCCGGTGCTGGGAAACGCCGCGAGCGCGGTGGTGCGCGGCCATGTGGAGCGGAGCCACGCCGGGGTGGAATTCGCCGACGCGCTGGCGTTCGTCGAGGCGGTGGCCCGGGTGCAGCGAGAGCGCCCGGCGATGGCCCGGGCGGCGCGCCGCTACGCGTCCGGGCACGGATGGGCGCGGGTGGTCGACGCCTACCGGGAGGAGATGGATGCGATGGTGAGGCCCGGATGAAGCTCCTTGGACGCGACATCGACGCCCGGGCATTGCTCCACGCGGCACGCGAGCGGCTGGAGGCCCGCGGCATCCGCGAGGACGCGCTGGTGGTGGACCCCGAGCCCGAGCCGGTGCTCGAGCCGCTCTCGTTCCTGGTGCGGTCGCTGGAGGAGAACGAGGACCCGACGGTGGGGCTGCCCATCGCCACTCACCGGACCGGGCTCGGCCGGGGCGTGGTGGCGGCGAAGTGGGTCTTCCGCCGGACGTGCCAGCTGTTCATCAACGAGGCGCTGGGGCGCCAGCGGCTGTTCAACGCCCAGCTGCGGGACCTCTCCGCCCAGCTCGCGGCCGAGGTGATCCGCCTCCGGGCCCAGGTGGAGGCGCTCGAGGCGGAGAAGGCGAAGGCCGAGCGCACCGCCCGGCTCTCGCCGCCCCCGCGCCGTCGCACGGGGAAGGCCCGGAGATGATCAAGAACCTCCAGGAGCTCTGGCAGTACCGGGCCCTGCTCTGGAACCTGACCCAGCGGGAGCTGAAGGCGCGCTACCGCGGGTCGGCGCTGGGGTTTCTGTGGACGTTCGTGAACCCGCTGCTGCTGATGGCGGTCTACGCGCTGGTGTTCGGGGTGATCCAGAAGAACAGCATCCCCCACTACACCTACTTCCTGTTTGTCGGACTGCTCCCGTGGATCTGGTTCTCCACCTCGGTGGGTTCGGGTGCGAGCACCATCAGCGACCGCCGGGATCTGCTGACGAAGGTGCGTTTCCCTGCCCAGGTGCTTCCGGCGACAGTGGTGGCCACGAACCTGGCCAACTTCCTGCTCTCGCTCCCTCTGATGGTCGCCCTCGGCGGCATCGTCGGCGTCTGGCCCAACGTGCACGTGCTGGCCTTCCCGCTGGTGCTCTTCGCGCAGCTGGTGTTCACCCTGGCGGTGACCTTCATCGTCTCGGCGCTGAACGTGCGCTTCCGCGACCTGCAGCACATCGTGCAGAACATCCTGACGCTCTGGTTCTTCGTCACCCCGGTGCTCTACATCCCCAATGCGATCCCGGAGGGGGCGCGGCGGCTGTATCTGATCGCCAATCCAATGGCGGTGATCATCAACTCCTACCACGGGATCTTCTACGAGCACCGCTGGCCGCACTGGCGGGCACTGGCCTTCGTCACCCTGGGCTCGCTGGTACTGCTCGCCGTGGCGGCGCGCGTCTTCGAGGAGCGGCGCGAGGAGTTCGCCGAGCTGGTCTGACACCATGAGCGATGCGATCGTCCTCACCGAGGTGAGCAAGACCTTCCGCAAGAGCACCATCAAGCGGGAGTACACCACCGTGAAGAGCGAGGTCGTGCGCTGGCTGCGCCGGCAGAAGCGTCCCGAGGCTCCGTCCTCCAGCATCCACGCGCTGCGTAACGTGTCCCTGGCGGTGCCGGAGGGGAAGACCTATGGGCTGGTGGGGCGCAACGGCTCGGGCAAGTCCACCCTGTTGAAGCTGGTGACCGGCATCTACTCCCCGACCTCGGGCAAGGTGGAGGTGCACGGGCGCATCTCGGCGCTGCTAGAGCTGGGGGCCGGCTTCCACCCCGACTTCTCGGGCCGGGAGAACATCCTGGTGAACGGGATCATCCTCGGGATGTCGCGGCGGGAGATCCGCTCCCGGGTGGAGGAGATCATCGAGTTCTCGGAGCTGGGAGACTTCATCGACGAGCCGGTGCGGACCTACTCCAGCGGGATGTACGCCCGGCTGGCGTTCGCGGTGGCCACCCACGTCGACCCGGAGATCCTGATCATCGACGAGATCCTCAGCGTGGGCGACGAGCACTTCGGGCGGAAGAGCGCGGCGAAGATGGAGGAGTTCCGGCGGGCGGGGAAGACGACCCTGCTGGTGACCCACGACCTCGGCACGCTGCAGCGCCGGTGCGACCTGGCGGCCTGGCTGGACGGCGGTGAGCTCAAGGTTTCGGGCGACCCGGTCGAGGTGGTCAACGCTTACCGGACCGCCGTCGCCGAGGCCGAGATCGCCGCGGTGGAGCAGCCGGTGCACGGCTCGAGGCCGCTTGCCGCCCAGCAGCCCCATTCCGGCCCGCCGGCGGAGCCCGGAAGGCGGTGGGGGAGCTTCCACTCGGAGCTCGGGCCGGTGGTCCTCCGGGGACGGGACGGACCTCAGCACGTCTTTGCCCCGGACGACGCCTTCCGTCTGGAGGTGGGCTTCGAACACTTCGACGGACCGCGCGAAGCTACGCTAGAGCTGACGCTCCGCACGGAGGGCGGAACCAACGTCTGGGTGAGCACCGTGGAGCTGGTCCCCGGTGAGACGCGAGGCACGGTGGAGCTCGAGCTGCCGCGGCTGGGCCTGGGCGACGGAAACTACCTGCTGGATCTCACGCTGAGCACCGACCGAGGTCAGCAGGTGCGCGACGTCCAGCGGGGCCTCCACGGATTTGCTGTTCGGGCGGCGGCGCAGACCGGCCTCATCGCGCCGGTACACCGCTGGGCGGGCCCGGTCGCCGCGGAGCCCGGCCTCGACCGTTCGCGTGCCAACGGGCAGTGAGACTCAGTGGAAGACGGGAAGCATCGGCGCTGCGTCGAGCGTCGGGGCGGCCCGATCCTTGGCGGAGAGGAGCGGCTCCTTTGCCGGCCAGGGAATGCCGAGTCGCGGGTCGTTCCAGGCGATGCTCCGCTCCGCCTCGGGCACGTAGAACTCGGTGCACTTGTAGAAGAAGTCGGCCGAGTCGCTGAGGACGCAGAACCCATGGGCGAAGCCGGGGGGGATCCAGACCTGGCGCGGTTCCGCCTCGGAGAGCTCGAGCGCCACCCAGCGCCCGAACCTCGGCGAACCACGGCGAATGTCGACCGCCACGTCGTACACCGTCCCGCGCAGCACCTGGACCAGCTTCCCCTGCGCGCGCGGCTCCTGGAAGTGCAGGCCGCGCAGGGTTCCCCGGATGGAGCGGGAGTGGTTGTCCTGCACGAACGGGCCCTGGATGCCGGCCTCGGCGTAGCGGGCGGACTGGAAGCCCTCGTAGAAGAAGCCGCGGCTATCGCCGTGGACCCTGGGCTCGATGAGCAGGACCTCGGGGAGCTCGGTGGGAATGACCCTCATCCGATGGCTCCTCGGTTCTCCAGCAGGTCGAGCAGGTAGCGTCCGTACTCGTTCTTCCGCATCGGCTCGGCCAGCGCGGTGAGCTGCTGCGCGTCGATGTACCCCATCCGGAAGGCGATCTCCTCGACGCACGACACCTTGAGCCCCTGACGGCGCTCGACGATCTCGATGAAGGTGGAGGCGCTCTGCAGCGACTCGTGGGTGCCGGTGTCCAGCCAGGCGAACCCACGCCCCAGGACCTGGACGTGCAGGTCACCCTGCTGGAGGTAGTACCGGTTGACGTCGGTGATCTCCAGCTCTCCGCGGGCCGAGGGCTTGAGGCCGGCGGCGATGTCGAGAACGCGGTTGTCGTAGAAGTAGAGCCCGGTCACCGCATAGTTCGACTTCGGATGCGCGGGCTTCTCCTCGATCGACCGGGCCCGGTTGTCCGGACCCAGCTCGACCACGCCGTACCGCTCCGGATCGCGGACGTAATAGGCGAACACGGTCGCCCCCGCCTGGCGTGCGGCGGCGGATACCAGATGTTCGGGCAGGCCGTGGCCGTGGAAGATGTTGTCTCCCAGGACCAGCGCCACCGGGTCGCTCCCCACGAAGGAGCGGCCGATGACGAAGGCCTGGGCCAGACCCTCGGGTCGGGGCTGCTCGGCGTAGAAGAACCGGAGCCCCCATTGTGCTCCGGTACCGAGCAGCTCACGGAAGCGGGGGAGGTCCTGAGGCGTGGAGATGATCAGGATGTCGCGGATCCCCGCGAGCATCAGCGTGCTCAGCGGGTAGTAGATCATCGGCTTGTCGTAGACGGGCAGCAGCTGCTTGCTCAACACTCGAGTGAGCGGATACAGCCGGGTGCCCGAACCCCCGGCCAGGATGATTCCCTTCACGGTTTGCCCTCGACCTCGGCCCTGAACTGCTCCAGGGACGCGCGCAGCCCGAGTGGCTTCGCCGTGAGATGCTCCAGCGCCTTGTCCACCTTGAGGCCGCTCCGGGGCGGACGGGGGCTGGCCATCCCGGCCTCCGCCAGACGGGCAGGTTGCAGGAGCCGAGGGTCCAGGCCGAACACGTCGCAGAGAGCTTCCCCGAACTGCAGCCGATTCACCACCTCCGTGCCGGCGATGTTCCAGACACCGGGCAGCCTCCGGACAGCCAGTTCGGCGAGCTGCTCGGCGACATTGAGCGCGAGGCTCGGAGAGACGAACTGATCGACGAAGAGCCTGGCGGTCTTTCCCTCCCGGAGAGTGCCGAGGAGCCAGCTGCCGAAGTTCGGTCGCTGCGAGGGCGGATACCCGTACACCACCGCCGTCCTGGCAATCGCCCAGCTCGGCGCCAGCAGCCTCACCGCTTCTTCCCCGAGCCACTTGGTCCGCGCGTAGACGCCGGAGGGATTCGGGTGCGCGTCCTCGTCGTAGGGTCCGTCCCGACCATCGAACACGTAGTCCGTCGAGACCTGAACCAGATGGGCGTCGACCGCGCGGGCCTGGGCGGCCACGTTGGCCGCGGCGGCGACGTTTCCGCTCCAGGCATCCTCGGGCCGCCGCTCGCATGCGTCCACCTCGGTCATCGACGCGGTGTTCACGATGACCTCCGGGCGGGCCAGCGCGAAGGCCTCGCTCGTGGACCGAACATCGCCGAGGTCGCAGCGGAGGTACTCGAAGTCACCCACCGTCCGTCGATCTCCCCGCGCCACGGCGGTGACGACGTGCCCCTGGACGACCAGGAGCCGGCAGAGGCGACTTCCGACGAGGCCGTTCGCACCGGTGACCGTGATGCGCATGCGCCGAGGCTACCCTCCGAGCCGCGTCCGGTACTGCGTCTCGTAGTACTGGCGGTAGGCCCCACTCTTCACGTGCTTCCACCAGTCGGGGTGATCCACGTACCAGCGGACGGTGGCCTCCAGCCCTTGCTGGAAGGTGCGCTGGGGCTTGTACCCCAGCTCGGAGCTGATCTTGGTCGGATCGATCGCGTAGCGCCGATCGTGCCCCGGCCGATCCTCGACGAAGCGGATCAGGCTCTCCGGCTTGCCGAGCGCGGCGAGGAGCATCTTCACCAGATCCAGGTTCCGATGCTCGGCGCCGCCACCGATGTTGTACACCTCGCCGGGCCGACCTCGCTCGAGGACGGCGAGCAGCGCGCGGCAGTGGTCCTCGACGTGGAGCCAGTCGCGGACGTTTCCCCCGTCGCCGTAGACCGGGAGCGGCTCGTCGTGCAGCGCGTTCACCACCATGAGGGGGATGAGCTTCTCCGGAAACTGGTACGGCCCGTAGTTGTTCGAGCAGCGGGTCACGACCACGTCGAGCTTGAAGGTGTGGTGGAACGCCAGAGCGAGCAAGTCCGCGGCGGCCTTGGACGCGGAGTACGGGCTCGAGGGCTGGAGCGGTGAGGTCTCGGTGAAGGCCCCCTTCGGACCGAGCGAGCCGTAGACCTCGTCGGTGGAAACCATCACGAAGCGCCGCACCTTCCGCCGGTGACAGGCCTCGAGCAGAACCTGGGTCCCGAGGACGTTGGTGCGGACGAAGAGCTCCGGACCGAGGATGGAGCGATCGACGTGGCTCTCCGCCGCGAGGTGGAGGATGGCATCGATCCGATGCTCGGCAAGCAGGTACTCGGCGAGCTCGCGGTTGCCGATGTCGCCCCGGACGAAGACGTGGCCCCGGTCGCCCTCCAGGTCCGCGAGGTTCTCGAGGTTCCCCGCATAGGTGAGCAGGTCGAGGTTCACCACCGTCCAGTCCGGCCGCTCGGCCCGCAGAAGACGGACCAGGTTCGAGCCGATGAATCCGCAGCCGCCGGTGACGAGGACGCGCATGGAACCGCGCCCGTCTTTCACGGTCATCGTCGGTCAGTCAAGCGGGCGCACGCCAAGGGGGCGGTCGGAGGTGGCGATCGTTTGACCTGCCCCCGGGCGTGTCCTAGAAGCCGCCGGGGCAGAGCTCTCGGGACTGTTGGGGGGAGCTTCCGCACGAAGCCAGCCGTCCCAGGAAGCACGACCACCGAGTCGATCGTGTCCGAAGAGAGGAACGAGGTGCAGTCCGTGGAGCGTCCGAGCTCACTTCCGCCGTCCGAGCTGGACGCGGAGAACGAGTCCATCCGCCTGGCGCGCCTGATCGCCGCCCAGCGCCGGCACGTCGCCCGCCTCCGGCAGCGGTCCGCGCCGGCGGAGGAGATCGAGGCGGCCGAGTCCATCCTGGAGATCGTGGGGAGGAGCTTCGACGCCAGCGCCGGAACTCCGAAGGAGGACCCCCTCGACCAGGCGGAGGCGCTGGCGCGCAACGAACACTTCGCGGTCCACCGGTCGCACCGGGCGGTGATCGGACCTGCCGTCCGATTGCTGAAACGGGCAGCCGTCGAGGGGCTCGAGCCCTTCCACGTCGAGCTGCTCCGGACCCAGAGCCGGTTCAACCTGGAGCTGGTCCACGTCTTCCGGCGGGTGCGGAGGGAGCGGCGGACCCAGATTGGCCGTGACCTCCGGGAGTGGGTCGAGGAGCGGCTCGACCCCACCATCGACCCCACGCGCTGGAACGTCCCCTCGCACCGGAGGGGAGCTGCCCGGTTCCTGGCGCGCGCGGCCAAGCGGTCGTATCTCACCCAGCTTGCCCCGCTGCTCCGGCGCGTCCTCGACCAGCAGCGCCAGTTCGACGCCCGCGCGCGGGACCTGGCGGTGCTGGCGGCAGAGTGGGAGCCGCGAACGGCGGAGATCACCGTGCTGGTCCACGAGCTCCAGAGGCTGTCCGAGTGGCCGTCACGGCTCGCCCTGCCCTGGCCCGCGTCGGCGACCACACCCATCTGGCGGGAGGTGTTCCGCCGGCAGGAGTCCTTCAATCGTGCGCTGGTGCTCGCGGTCCGGGACATCGTGGGGGTGTACAGCCGGCCGGGCGCCGGACTCGGCGTGGACTACCGTCAATGGGCGCGGACGGTGGAGAGCCGGCGCGCGGAGGAGCTCGAGCATCTGGTGGCTGAGCTCGGGCAGCGACCCCGGATCAGCCTCCTGGTTCCCATCTACCAGACTACGCCCGAGCAGCTCGAGGCGTGTCTCCGGTCGGTGGAGAAGCAGACCTACCCCCACTGGGAGCTGTGCGTGGTGGACGACGCCTCCACCAGCGGGGAGCCGCTGCGCATCGCGGAGCGCTTCGCACGCAGGCACCCCGGGAAGGTCAAGGTCCAGCGGCTGGCCCGGAACTCGGGGATCGCCTCGGCAACGAACGCGGCGCTCGCGCTGGCCACGGGCGAGCTCGTCGGCTTCCTGGATCACGACGATGCGCTGGCCCCCACCGCCCTGGCCGAGGTCGCGGTCGCGGTGGCTGCGCAGCCGGACACCGACGTCCTCTACTCCGACGAGGACAAGCTCGACTTCGACGGGGCGCGCTGCGAGCCGTTCCTCAAGCCGGACTGGTCACCCGACCTTCTCCGGTCGGTGAACTACGTCTGCCACTTCCTGGTGATCCGCCGCGCACTGCTCGAGGAGATTGGCGGGGTCCGGACCGGCTTCGAGGGGGCCCAGGACTACGACCTGGTGCTCCGGGCAACCGAGCGCGCCCGGCGGATCACCCACATCCCTCGGGTGCTGTACCACTGGCGGAAGTCGCCCACCTCCACTGCCGCCCGGGTGGAGAACAAGCCTCACGCCTCGAACGCGGGCCTCCGCGCGGTCCAGGAGCATCTTCGCCGTCTGGGGGAGGCCGGGGTGGTGGAGGAGACCGCGCCGACCAACTTCCGGGTCCGCTACCCGCTCCCGGAGGAGGATGCCCGGGTCTCGATCATCGTTCCCTTCAAGGACAAGGTGGAGCTGCTCCGGACGCTGCTGGCCTCGCTCGCGGCGCACACCGACTACGAGGACCTGGAGATCCTCCTGGTCAGCAACAACAGCACCGATTCGAGGACCTTCGAGTTCCTCGAATCGCTGAAGGGGCAGCCGCGGATCCGGCTGCTGGAGTGGAACCATCCATTCAACTGGTCGGCAATCAACAACTTCGCGGTCCAGCACGCGACCGGCGACTATCTGCTGTTCCTCAACAACGACATCGAGGTGGTCGAACCGGGCTGGTTGAAGGAACTGGTCTCCCAGGCGACGCGCCCCGAGGTGGACGTCGTCGGCCCGCAGCTCCTCTATCCGGACGGGAGCATCCAGGCGGCGGGCGTGGTGGTGGGGCTGGGAGGCTTTGCCGGTCACCCCTGGGCCGGGCTCGCTCCCGACAGCTGGACGGCCTTCGGGCGAATGAGCTGGTACCGCAACTTCCTCGCGGTGACCGGCGCCTGCCTGATGATCCGCCGGGACCGGTTCGAGGAGCTGGGCGGCTTCGACGAACGCTTCATCGTCTGTGGCTCGGACGTCGAGCTCGGCTTGCGGGTCAATACCCGCGGCAAGCGGGTGGTCTACACCCCGTTCGCCCGGCTCGTTCATCACGAGTCGGCCACGCGGGACCCGCAGAAGTTCCCCGACTCCGACTCCTGGATGTCATTCGAGGTCTACCGGCCCTGGCTGGAATCCGGGGACCCGTTCTACAACCCCAATCTCTCGCTCGACATCGCCGACGGTCGGCTGCGGATGGACACGCGGCGACCCGCGGCGATCGCCGCCGGGGCGCTGGCGCTGCTCAGCTCGCGGGGGAGACAGTCGTCGAAGCTGGTCCACGAGCGGCGGGTCATCATGGGCTTCGTCAGCGAGCTCGACCCCGAGCGGCCGGCGAGCCCGGCCCGGGTGCGGCAATCTTCGAGGTCGGCCCCGCTGGAGCGGGTGACCTGGCTGGTGCCGTACTTCCATCACCCATACGGCGGCATCCACACCATTCTCCGCTTCGCGGACCTTCTCCGCTCGAGGCACGGAGTGCAGAGCGAGTTGGTGGTCTTCGACAAGTCCGAGGCGACAGTACGGGAGCTCGAGGCCAGAGTGCGCCCCCTCTACCCAGAAGTGCCCGGTCAGTTCCGGGTGCTGGGCAGCACCCGGGAGATCGAGACCCTTGAGCAGACGGATGTGGTTCTGGCGACCTTCTGGACCAGCGCCTACTTCGCGATGCGGCACGCCCAGGCGCGGCTCCGTGCCTACTTCGTCCAGGACTTCGAGCCGCTCTTCTATCCCGCTGGCACGATGTACGCGCTGGCGGAGCAGACCTACCGGCTCGGCCTCTTCGGGGTGTTCAACAGTCCCGGGCTGGGCGAGTTCGTCGAAGGCCACTACGGGATGGCCGGGGTTTCTTTCGAGCCAGCGGTGGATCCATCGATCTTCCACGACCGCAGGCCGGCGAGGACCGGACCGGTGCGGATCTTCTTCTATGGCAGGCCCTCGGCGGACCGAAACGGGTTCGAACTGGGGCTGACCGCGCTGAAGCGGCTCAAGGAGAGGCTCGGGGAGCGTGTGGAGCTTCTCTCGGCCGGCGAGGCATGGTCCGCCCAGGAGTTCGGAATGGAAGGGATGATCCGCAACCTTGGTGTCCTCCCCTACGAGTCGACCGCCGAGCTATACCGCAGCTGCGACCTCGGCCTCTGCTTCATGTTCACCAAGCACCCCTCGTACCTCCCGCTCGAGCTGATGGCCTCGGGGGTGTGCGTCATCACCAACGACAATCCGGCGAATCGCTGGCTCCTCCGCGACGAGGAGAACTGCCTCCTCTCGCACCCGGTGGCCTCCGGCGTGCTCCGCCAGCTCGAGCGCGCCGCCACCGACGCGACCCTGCGCGCGAAGCTGGCGAGCACGGCGGCCGAGCGGATGCGGCGGCGGACCTGGGAGCAGGCCATCGAGACGGTCCACCGGGCCCTGACTCTGCGTCTGTCGACGGAGAGAGGGCGCTCGGAGGCAGCGATGGATCGAGCCGCAGGGGCCGTCTAGAAGCGAAGGTATGACCTCGACCCCCTCGCAGATCGAGCTCGGGTGTGGGAGCCACAAACGTCCGGGTTTCTTCGGGATCGACATCGCTCCAGGAGACCAGGTGGACCTGGTCATGGACATCGAGCGACAGCCGCTTCCCTTCCCCGACGAATCAGTGGACTACGTCTACAGCAGTCACGCCTTCGAGCACCTCGAGGCGCCGGGCTCGCCGATCCAGACCCTGCGGGAGATGGTCCGCGTCTGTCGTGACGGCGCGACGGTCGAGATCTGGACCCCCTACGGGAAGAGCAACGACGCGCTGCTCCTCGGGCACCGCAACTTCTACACCGAGACGCACTGGCAGCACATCGTGTACCTGTACGACACCTTCTACCTGGGCGAGATGCCCGGGCGATTCGTCTGGGAGAAGACCCAGTACGTGCTCTGGCCGGGGATCGTCGAGGAACTCGGGGGACTGGGGATTCCTCTCGAGTTTGCGCTCGACCACCTCTTCAACGTCGCGCTCGAGTTCGGGGTGTTCCTGCGGGTGGACAAGAAGGCGACCCGGGCGCTGAACCCCCAGCATCCCAGGAAGGTCTTCGGCTACTCCCGCGGTGACACCCTCGAGCCACGTCCTCCGTTCTCCCGGGCCTCGCCGTTGCCTCACGCCCAAACGACACGGGAGCTGGCATCCGAGCTCGCCCGGCGCGTCTCCGCACGCCTCGGTCGCCTCGTCAAGCGTGCCCGATGAGCATGCAGCGGGTCCTCCCCTCGCGCACGGCCCTCCAGCATTGAACGCTCGTGAGGCCTCAGGCGAGCCAATCTCCTCCCCCACTGCGGTGCGCGTTCGGTTCCTGTGGCTCGCACTGCTCGGAGCGAGCGCTCTCTGGCTGCTGACCGGTTGGGGGCGGTGGCCTGGTGAGCTCGTCACCGAGCCGCTCGCCACGGGCTTCGATCCGGCAGCCTGGCAGCTGAAGTCCTTCTCACCCGGCGCGGTCTATCCGCAGGTCCCGCCGCTCTCGCGGGCGATTCACGTCGTCGGCTCCTGGATCGACGGCGACCGGAGCGTGGGCGAGGCGACCTCACCGTGGTTTTCAGTCGACCGGGACGTCGCGCTCTGGATCGCCGGCTACCCGGCGGCCCGAGGGAACCAGCTTGAGCTGACCTTTCGGACCGAGGACGGCCGCCTCACCACGATCCTGATCGACCGGAGCCCGGGTGATCACTGGGAGCTCTGGACTCCGGAGCAGCTCCCCCCAGCCAGTCGGCTGGAGATGCGGATCAGTGCCCGCGATGGCTCGAAGGAACCGGGAGGCTGGCTCGCTTTCTCCGAGCCCGTCCGGGTTTGGTCCCGGGACGTCGGGGGCGCCTTCGTTCGGCTGATCCTGACGACTGCCGCGGTCTTCTGCCTGGTCCTAGGACCGGGGCTGGCCTGGCTCCGTCGACGGTGGCCGGACGCCTCGCTGGCCTACCTTCCGTTGCCCGGGCTCGCCGTTCTCCTCGCCCTCGGTCTGCTGGCCTGGGCCCTTCGCCCGGCCTGGTCGAGCGCTCTTCTCCCGCTGGCATTGGTGCTTCTCCTGGGGTGGATCGCACGTCGAACCCTGGACCGTGGCGTCTGGGAGCGCTTTTCCGTCGCCGAGCTTCGCTCGCTGCTCTTGGTCCTGGCGCTGGTGTGCATCGGCGCGGCGAAGGCCGGTCTCTCGGCCGGGCCACCGGACGAGCTCTTCGGCGGCACCATCAGTCGAACGCTCGAGTCCGGTGACCGCTCCGACAGCAGGATCCAGTACCATGTGGTCCAGCTCGTCCTGCAGCACCGAGGTCCGAGGACCGCGCTGTCGGCCGAGCTCTTCGCCCCGTACAGCTTCTCATCGCGGGGACCGCTAGCCGGGTTGATCTCGGTGCCTCTGGTGGCCGGGGCGGGCTCGAAGGTCGCGACGCGATTCCCGAACGAGACCTGGGCCCTCTTCGACCAGCAGGGATTCGCCGCCTACCGCCTCACCTGCATCGTCCTCGCAGCGATCTCGATCCTGGGTGCGTTCGGGTTCGTCGAGGCAATGGCCAGCCAGGGGCGTGCCGTGCTTGCGGCGACGCTCCTGGCCGGATGTCCGTTCTTCGTGCACGAGGTGTACTTCACCTGGCCAAAGCTCTTCTCGGCCTACTTCGCCCTGCTTGCGCTCCTCTCGGTGACGCGCGGACGTGCGTTGCTGGCTGGCGCCTGGCTCGGCCTCGGATATCTCGCCCACCCCGGCGCGCTCTTCGCGGCCCCCATCGCACTCGGCCTGCTTCTGCTGCGGGAGGCTTCCACCCAGCCCGACCGGAGCTGGAAGGCAGCGCTGGCACAGGCGGGAATCTATTCGCGCAGCGCTCGGATCCTCGCGGGCCTCGCGCTCGGCCCCGTGCTCTGGAGGTTGCTCAATCGAGGACAGGTTGCCCAGGGGCAGTTCGTCGACTACCTCCTGATGGCGTACGGCCGCCGCGCTGCGAACCTCGCCGAATGGGCGGCGCTCCGGGTCGAATCGCTCGGCAACACGCTCCTTCCCCTCGCAGCATTCTTCATGACACCCAAGCCGGGCGTCCCTCCCCCAGGGTTCCACCGGTTCATGTACCAGTACTGGTTGAGCCTGCCGTTCGCCGTCGGCGTCAGCGCCGTCCCGGCGTTCCTCTGCGTCCTCGTCCTGATGGCCCGGCGCTTCACCGCGGCGTTCGTGCTCCTCCTGATTGCGCCGCTCATCGTCTTCACCCTCTACTGGGGAGCGACCGATGCGGGCATGATGAGAGAGGGCCTGCAGCCGTGGTTCTGCGTCCTGGTGTGCCTTGCGGCCATCATCTGGCCGGCCGGCGGGCGTCTGGGCCGCGTACTTGGCTCACTCCTGCTCCTTCGGGGCGCGGAAATCCTGGCGATGCTCCTCTGGCCTCTCTGGCTCCCACGAACGGCAGCCTCGGCCGTCTATCTCGCCACAGACACAGCGCTGGCCGTGGCGATCGGCTCGCTGGTGGGCTGGCTTTCGATTCGAACGATCCGGGAGCTCTGGACCGTCGCCGATGGCGAGGACAGGTCTGAGCTGACCATTCTCGCCGAGATACCGCCGGCCATTCCCCGTCCGCCGTCGTGAGCATCCCCCTCACCGGACCTCCAGCTCGACGGAGGTACTCGACACCTGCGCCGTCCGGCCGTCCCCGCTCGTGACCGAGAGCTCGATCCGGTGCAACCCGCGGCCCAGCTGATCGAGGGGGATCGACGCACGGAACCCGCTCTCCGCGTACCGCGGTTCTGCCCAATGGCTGGCCACGTCTTCCCGGACGATGCCATACTCGGCTGGGATCTCGAGGCGACCGCCATCGACGATCAGCACCACGCCTTCCGCACGCGTACGGCGATCGCGGTCGATTGCCCAGCCGGTGAGAGTGACCTTCGCCTCCTGGTCCATGTCCAGGGAGATCCGCGGCTGGCCGGAGCCGACATAAACTCCGTTGATCCATTCCAGGTGCGCCATCGGCTCTCCTGGAATGCGCTCGGTGCGCGCGGCGGAAGCCGGCGGGCTGATTCTTGGACCGGCCTCGGGCAGCACCTCCCAGGCCACCGACATCCGGGGCTCCAGCCCGCTCAGGCCCGGCCCTGCGAGCCGGAAGGCGCGAACCGGGTCCGGTACCCGCGAGCCCTCGAACAGGGGAGGAAGGTCCTCGACATTCACTGGCATGGCGTCGAGAAGGAACCCACTCCTCGCGGTCGCCAGTACCAGCCGGTAAGTGCGGACCCGGCCCAGGCGTGTGATGGCATGAAGCACGACGGGCGCGGGACGGAACAGAATCCGGCGGAGCGTGCCCGCTCCGCTCTCATTCAGGCCGAGCGAGACACGGACCGGCCCTTCGCCTTCCGGGACCTGGACCCAGTCTCGAAGGGCGGTGGTCCTCTCGGCGCGCCGGCCCTCCGCAACCTCACGCGGGACGGCCCTCCGCCTTAGGAGCAACAGGCCGCGCGATGGGGCGCTGCGAAAGGGCTCCCACCCGCGCAGAACGGCGTCCCAGGTGGCGGGGCAATCCCACAGCATGTTGCGCTCGTCGATTGCGTCGACCTTCAACAGCACGAAGGTAGGCCTGTCCTCCCCCAGCCGCTGCGCGCTCCAGCGGTCGAGCTCTGGCGTGTAGGCCGAATACATCTGCAGCGTGGGGAACGGGACGCAGTCGAGCGCGTTGGCCCAGCACAATGTGATCTCCCACGGAACGACCAGGACTCGCTCCGTCCCGATAAGGTCTCTCCAGCCGTCGGGAAGCATCTCCCCCGCGAGCAGTCGCTCACCGCGGGCCCTGAGGTCTCGGCGAGCGGCCGGAAACTGGACCAGATTTCCGATCCACCGCATGCCCTGGCGTCCGGAGAGGATCTCCGGGAGGAGGGAACGCCGCTTCTCCACCTCGGCGGGGGAAAGCGCGATCACGGCCACGGTCACGGTCGTGAGCAGCAGGCCCCCACTGCACAGTTGCTCGCGTCGGGTAGCCGCCAGAAGGAGTGCCGCCAGACTGCTCCAGAGCAGCACCCCGAAGGCGATGAGCTCGTGCGCATCGTCCTGCCGGACGAACGCGTGCTTCAAGGAGCAGAGAACAGGCACCAAGGACACGAGGAGCACCGTCCCGGAGGCCGACCGGACCCCCGCTCCCACCATCGCGGTGACCAACACCGCCACCAGGAGCGCCGCCCAGGCGAGATGCCCCAATGGCCCGACCGAGGCCATCGCGTCGTTGTAGCCCGACGCGATCTGCGCGGAGCGTCGAAGAAAATAGAGGATGGAGCTTGGGCCTCCGAGCAGCAGGATCGCGAGGAGTCCCAGGCCGAGGAGGAGAACGGCGACCGTGATGGCGATCCAGCGACGGGGGACCTGGTGCCAGCGACAGACCGCCAGCCCACAGGCGAGCGTCGTCAGCGCGCACACGCCGGTCCCGAACTTCATGAAAGGCAGCAGGGAGCAGAGGATCGCCGCTGGAACGAGGAGCCTGGTCGCTCCGTGCACCGCGGCGACGGACAGGAGCAGCACCACCAGGCCGAGGATCTCGTAGTCGAGCTCGCGCTCGACAATCGCGATCAGTGGGAAGGCCAGAAGGAAGAGCACCACCGAGGACCGCCGCTCCCGGCGGACCAGGAGGAAGGCGACCAGTGCGAAGAGCCCGGCATGAAGAACCGCGCGCACGACGTTGCCCACCAGCAGGTGGTTGCCCACGTCGAGCGGTCGGACGATGTACCCCAGGGGACCGTAGGTGAAGATGAGGTCTCTTCCGAAGCGGAAGCCCTGCCAGGAGAAGAGATTCAGACCGATCACCCACGAGGGATCGAGCCCCGACCGTGGCGGCTCATACGATCCCGGAAAGGCAAGCAGTCCCACCCACAGAGCGAGCGCGGCGGGCGCCCACATGGAGACGCCACGGACTGGACCCGGGAGGGCGGAGTGCATAGCGTCCGGCGGCACGATGGTTAAGCGCAGCGACCGGCCGCGCCTGCTGGTCTTCGTCATCGCCTATCAGGCGGAGTCGACGCTGGTCCAGGTCCTCGAACGCATCCCGCGCTCGGTCTTCCGGGAGTGGGACTGCGAGATCCTCGTGGTGGACGACGCCTCGCGGGACAGGACGTTCGACATTGGCCGCGAGTACCAAGAGGACCACCCCGACCTCCCGCTCACCGTCCTCCGCAACACCTATAACCAGGGCTACGGCGGCAACCAGAAGGTCGGCTACGCCTATGCCATCGCCGAGGGTTTCGACGTGGTGGCCATGGTCCACGGTGACGGGCAATACGCCCCGGAGGAGCTGCCCCGGCTTCTCGAGCCCCTACGCCAGAACCGCGCCGACGCCGTCTTCGGCAGCCGGATGATGACCCGCTTCGGCGCGCTGAAGGGGGGGATGCCGCTCTACAAGTTCGTGGGGAACAAGATCCTCACCACGTTCCAGAACGCGGTGCTGGGCACGCACCTGTCGGAGTTCCATTCCGGCTACCGGCTCTACCGCGTCTCGACCCTGGCCCGGCTCCCGCTGGAGCTGAACTCCAACGACTTCCACTTCGACACCGAGATCATCCTCCAGCTGCTCAACGCCGGGGCGCGGATCGTCGAGCTGCCCATCCCTACCTATTACGGTAGCGAGATCTCCCGGGTGAACGGGCTGGCCTACGCGAGGAACGTCGCGCTCGCCACCCTGCGCAACGCCGCCCATCGTGCTGGAATCCTCTACCAGCGCAAGTACGACGTGGGCCCGGCGGACGACCACGCCCACTACGCCCCCAAGCTCGGATACGCCTCCAGCCACAGCTATGCACTGCAGGCCGTCCCTGCGAGGACCCGGGTGATGGACCTCGGGGCAGGCCCCGGCCACCTCGCCCAGCAGCTGGTGGACATGGGGTGCACGGTCACCCTGGTGGACCGGCTCCCGCCCACCCAGGTTCCCCACGGCACCGAGGTCGTCCTCCGGAACCTCGACGCCGACCCGCTCGATCTCGACCTCTCCCGGGTGGACGTGCTGCTCCTGCTCGACGTCATCGAGCACCTCCACGAGCCGGAGCGCTTCCTCGCCGCGCTTCGCCGCAACCTCGACCACCGCCCGCGCACGCTCATCCTCACCACCCCCAACGTGGCGTTCGTCATCCAGCGGCTGATGCTCCTGGCCGGCCAGTTCAACTATGGCAAGGCGGGCATCCTCGACCGGACGCATACCCGGCTCTTCACCTTCCGGAGCCTGCGTCGGCTGCTGGTGGATTCGGGCCTGCGCATCCGGGAGGTCCGCGGTGTCCCTGCGCCGTTCCCCAAGGCGGTGGGCGAGAACGCCCTGGGGATGGGCCTGCTCCGGCTCAACCAGGCGCTCATCCATCTGAGCCCGACGCTCTTCAGCTACCAGATCTTCGTCGAGGCCGAGACCACTCCGGACGTGGCCCACGTGCTCGCCGACAGCCGGCAGTCCGCCACCCCCGCGACGCTGCAGCGCCCCCGGCGCGCTGCCGCCGCCAGGCGCGGCCGGAGCTCGAAGCCAGCCCCCCGAAAGAAGCCCCGGTGACGGCAGCGCCGGCCGAGGTGGCCGACTGCCCAGGTCTCCCCCCCGGAAGCGCCACCCGCGCCTTCCTGCTCGCCGTGGCTGCAGTGTTCCTTGGCCAGGCGCTGCAGATCAACAACGGGAACGGCCACCCCGACGCCTGGCCCTACGTCTTCGCCACCCTCTTCGCCGTCGCCCTCGCCGCGCTCTCGCCGCCCTGGTCCACCGTGGAGGCCACGGGCGACCAGCTCGCCGTCCTGGTCATAGGCGTGGGCCTCGCGCTCCAGTTCTCGCAGCTGCTGACCAGCCCGCCCGGATACTACGTTCGCCCCATCCCCGGCTTCCGCGAGTTCTTCGCCGTCCTCGCCGCGGCAGCCTTCGTCACCGGTGGCGCGCTCGCCCGCCGGCCGGCGCTCGGCGCCTACCAGGGCCCGGCGATGGTGCTGCTCTTCGCCCTGGCCGGCTGGTGGATGATCCGCGCCTCGTACCCGCCGCAGATCGATGTCTTCATCTTCCAGCAGGAGTCGAGCCGCGCGCTCGCCCACGGCCAGAACCCGTACGCGCTCACCTTCCCCAACATCTACCGGAACATGCAGTTCTACGGGCCTGGGATCGCCGACGAGCGAACGGTCTTCATCGGCTTCCCCTACCTCCCGCTCTCGCTGCTCCTCGCCTTTCCCGGGTGGCTCATCGCTGGCGACTTCCGGGTGGCCCAGCTCGCCGCCTGCGCCATCACCGCCGCCGCCTTCACCGGGCTCGCGCCGGGGCGGCTGCCGCTGCTGGCCACGGCCGTGCTCCTCTTCACTCCCCGGATGTTCTTCGTGCTCGAGCAGGGCTGGACCGAGCCCTTCGGCGTGGCCCTGCTGGCCCTGGTCACCCTCGCCGCTACCCGCCGCTCGCGCTGGCTTCCGCTGGCGCTCGGGCTGCTGCTGGCCTGGAAGCAGTACACGGTGCTCTTCCTCCCGCTCGCGGCGCTGCTCGTCCCGCGCCCCTTCCACTGGCGGGCCTACGCCCGGCTGGTCCTCCCGGCCATCGCCGTCGCCGCGGCCATCACCCTGCCCTTCTTTCTCTGGAACCCGGCGGCGTTCTGGAAGAGCGTGGTCCTCGCCCAGTTCGCCCAGCCGTTCCGGATGGAGGCGCTCTCCCTGCCTGCCTGGTGGGTTGTGGAAGAGAGCCACCCCGAGTTCAACGTGCTGCCCTGGATGCTCGCCGGAACGGTCGCGGCGATGGTGGCCGTCCTCGCCCGCGGGCGCCGCGGGCCTGCGGCCTTCGTCACCGGCTCAGCGCTGGTCTACGCGGTCTTCATCGCGCTCTCCAAGCAGTCGTTCTGCAACTACTGGTGGTTCGTGCTCGGATGCATCTGCTGCGCGCTGGCCGCGAGCGGGCAGGACGCGCCAGCCCCGCCGGAACCCGGCTGAGGGGCCAGCTCAGGGCCTCGGAGTCCAGATCGCCACGTCCTGCGCGTCGTACGAACTCCGGCCGGACCAGGCGCCGCGGTGCAGCGGCTCGGCCCACCCGAGGCCGGCTCCGGCGAGCATCTCGTCGAGCGCCTCGAGGCTGTAGCCCACCGAGCTCTCGGGGTAGGTCAGATCGTTGATCCACGACCCCGGCCCGTATGGATGCTCGAAGCGAAACGGCCCCCCCGACGCCCGCGACATCGCGAGCGTCTCGTCGTCCAGCACGAACAGCGAGGCGAACACCTTTCCTCCCTGCTTCAGGATGCGCCTGAACTCGCGGAGGTAGTGCACGACGTCGTGCCGGAACATGTGGGTGAAGACCGACTGGAGGAGGATCCGGTCCACCGATGTGTCGGGGACGAAGAGCTGTACCTCCTGCACCTTCAGTCGACCGAGCGGATTGTGGATCGGGCTCAGCACGTCCACGAAGGCGAACGTGAAGTTGGGAAATCGGGGCGTGATGTTGCGCTGACACCACTCGATGCTGGGGCGGATGATGTCGACCCCGTGGTAGCGACCTCTGGCCGAAAGGACGGAGGTCAGCTGGATCGCGTCGCGTCCGACGCCACACCCCACCTCGACCACCGAGTGTTCCGGCTCGATGGGCGCGTAGCGCGCATACTGATCCATGTGCATCCGGGAGATCGGCTCCCAGGTCTCCGGTCCACCGCCCGTCATCCGGACCAGGTCCTCCGGGATCTCCCAGTCACGGTACCGGAACACCGCCGGTGCCGTCGCCGGCGGTGGGGCCGGGCCTGGGCGCTCGGCGCCTCTGCCCAACACCCCGGACCAGAGGCGGGAGAAAAGCTGTCTCATGGCGTCCGTGCGCTTATCGTCCCGGAACGCCCCAGAGGTCCAGCACCGCCCGCTCTCGCTGGAGGACAGTGTCCACCGCCGGGTCGCCCCACCTCGCCCGGACGTCGGACAGGGTCCGGGCGCGCTCCTGCTGCGCCCGCAGTCGGTCGAGCGTCCGCTGGACGCCGGCACGCTGCTCGGCTGGAAGCTGCTCCTTCGCCGCGTCCAGCGAGCGCAGCGCCTCCTCCAGATCCGCGCCGCCCGCCCCGGCCCGGGCGAGCGCCACCTCGGCCGTCAGTGACTCCAGGGACCGGACCTCGGCGACCGTGAGTCCGGCGTCCACCCGCAGCGCCTCCGCTCGCTCGGTGCGCTGGCGCATCACGGCATACGCCTCCTCGAGGCCCCGTGCGCCGCCGTCCGTTGCCTGCGAGAGCCGCCGCACGTCCCGCGGCGACCGTGGCGCTTCGCCCCGGAGCACGCGCTCGTAGGCGAGGAAGCCGTCGAGCATGGACAGGGTGAGATCCAGGCCCGCGTCGGGCTGCTGGTGGAGCGACGTGACCGGCCCGGCGTCCATCCGCGTATCCGGCCGTGGTGGCTTCCGGCACGTGGCCGCTGTGAAGATGAGAAACAACGCCAGGGACCAGGGTCGGCGCATCGACCCTCCTTCTGCCATACCCTTTGACCGTCTCGGGCACGCTCGTGTACGACCCCTGGTGCCGTGAAGGTGTATCTGGTGCGCCACGCCCAGGCCGACTCCGAGGTCCCCGAGGGCCTGGACGACGGTGCGCGCCCGCTCACCGGGAAAGGCCGTCGCGCCGTCGAGAAGCACTTTCGAGGGCTCCACAAGCAGATGCACGGGGTGGATCTGGTACTGATGAGCCCCCTGGTCCGGGCGGTGCAGACGGCGCAGATCCTGGCGCTGGTCCAGGATCTCGACGTTCCCCTCCGGGTGCACAAGAGCCTCCTGCCGGACATGCCTACCGGGAGCCAGGAAGGACTGATGAAGCAGCACAAGGACGAGAACCTGGTGCTGGTGGGCCACAACCCGTCCATCCCGGCCATCGCCGCCCACCTCATGCAGCTGAGCCAGTTTCCGCGGTCGGTGCCGCCGGGCTCGGTCATCGCCCTCGAGCTGGAGAAGCACCACGACCCGGCCCGCCTTCTCTTCTTCGCCGCTCCGGGCGAGGACGTGCTCGAGGAGCTGAAGCCATGATGGACGAGGCCCGCTACAACGGGCTCATCGCCGGGCTCTGGAAGCGCATCCTCGCTGCGGTGGACCAGGTGGACCCCGACCTGCTCGACGCGGTGGCGACTCCGGACATGGTGACGCTCACCTCGGCCTCCGGCGAGAAGGTGGTCATCAACACCCAGCGCGCGGTGCGGCAGATCTGGGTCGCGGGGAAGGGGCTGGGCATCCACTTCTCGCTGGCCGAGGATGGCCAGTGGATGGACGACAAGGGCAAGCGCATCGAGCTGCTCGCCTGGATCTCGGAGTGCGTCGAGGCGCTCACCGGAGAGCCCCTCCGCGACGGATGAGAGACTCCTCGGAGAACGCCGGTCGAGCGCTCTCCCGCACGGACGTCGGCAGGCGTTCGTTCCTGACGATCGCATTCTTCCTCCCCGCGGCACTGGTCGCGAATTTCGTCTGGCGCTTCGGGGTGGACGTCCCGTACTGGGACCAGTGGGAGCTGGTGCCCCCTCTGCAGGATCTGCTGGGGGGACGGCTGACCTGGGCTGAGCTCTTCGCCCAGCACAACGAGCACCGGATCCTCTTTCCCAGATTGCTGATGCTGGGCCTGGCGCGGCTCACCCGCTGGGACATCCGGACGGAGATGTGGGCCAGCGTGGTGTTGCTCGGTGCAATCGCGCTGACCCTGGCCAGAGAAGCCCGTCGAGCGCTCGGGCCAGCCTCGCCGTGGCTCCTCGTCCCGTTGCCCTGGCTGATCTTCAGCCTCCGACAGAGCGAGAATCTCCTCTGGGGCTGGCAGCTTCAAGTGCCCATGGCAGCCCTCGGGGTGGTGGTCGCACTCGCCGCCCTCGAGCGCGGCGGCGGCCGGTGGCTGTGGGTGGGGATCCTCGGCGGGGTGCTGGCAAGCTTCTCGTTCGCGGCCGGCCTCGGGGTGTGGCCCGCTGGGCTAATCGTGCTCCTGGCGGAGACGGGGGGCGGCTCGCGCCGTCTGCGTTCGGCGAGCGTGTGGGCCGGTGCGGCTGCCCTGGTGCTCGTTGCCTATTTTCGGGGATGGTCGAGGCCAGCGGGCCATCCGAGCGCCGGATTCGTGTGGGAGCACCTCGGCCTCGGAACGCATTTCCTGGTGGCCATGGCTGGCGCCGGGCTTGCTAAGGGCTCCGACGCCCGCGGGGCGAGCACGGTCGGAGCCGTGCTCCTGCTCCTGCTCGCAGTCAGCCTGGCCTGCGTCGCACGTCGCCCCGCGCGTCTGGAACGGGCGCGTTTCGGCCTCGGCCTGCTGCTCTTCACCGGAGCGTTCCTCGTGATGGCGACCCTCGGCCGGGCGGGGTTCGAGGCCGGAAGGACCGGCCTGCAGTTCGCTCTCACCTCTCGTTATGTGACGTTCTCCGTCCTCGGCATCTGGGGGCTCTACCGCGTCGCCATCTCGTTCGACGACCCTCGTCTGCGGGGCGTGCTCGGGGCCGCCCTCCTCTGCCTGGTTGCGCTGGGGACCGTTCGTGCGCTTCCAGGAGAGTTCCGGGTCGGCGCCGCCCTCCGGCGCGAACGGAAGGAGATGCAGAGGACGCTGCGCGCGTACACCTCTGCATCCGCGCCGGACCTCGCCCGCCTGTATCCCCAGCCCGAGGTGGTCCGCGACCGGGCGCCGGTGCTCGAGCAGCTCGGGCTCAGCGTCTTCCGCTCTCCCGCCGCCCCTTCAGACCACCGAGCCGGTCGGTGAGCGCGGACGCAGCGCCGTCAGGTACCAGCGCAGGTACCGGGGCAGCCACTTGCCGAGCCGGAACCGGCTAGTCCCCGCGGTGCGTTCCTGCCACACCGTGGGCAGCTCGACGATCCGTCGCCCCTGGAGGTGGGCCTTCACCGTCAGCTCCAGCGCCACCTCGAACCCCCCGGTGCTCTCGATGCTCACCGTGCGCAAGAAGTCGGTGGAGTACAGCTTGTAGTTGTTGGTCGGGTCCGCCGTGGGCAGCCGGGCCAGCAGCTTGAGGCTCAGCCCCGCCAGCCGCGAGAGCGTGCTCTTCACCAGAGGCGCGCCATGCTGCGCCCCACCCCGCATGTAGCGGCTGGCGGACACCACGTCGGCTCCGCCCCGGGCCAGATCCACCATCCGATCGATCTGGGAATGGTCGTCCGAGCCGTCGGCCATGGTCACCACCACCCAGCCGTGGCTGGGACGCGCCAGCCCGGTCTTGAGCGCTCCCAGCACGCCCTTCCCCGTGTTCAGCACCAGCTCCACCCGAGCGTCCTTCGCCTGAATGGCCCGGGCCACCGGCAAGGTGGTGTCCTCCTCGCGGTCGTAGACCACCAGGAGACGCCACGGTGTCCGCACCTTGGCGACGATGCTCTCGTAGAAGCGGGGGAAGTTTTCTGCCTCGTTGTAGACCGGGACGACCAGCGCCAGGTCCGGCTCGCCGGACGCGGGCGCAGCCGTCAGATGTTTCCCAGCGCTACTTGATGGCTCACCCACGGGACGACCTCGTCGAGCATCGTGTCCAGCGAGGTGGTGCACTCGAAGCCCAGCACCCGCCTGGCCTTGGACACGTCCGGGACACGCCGCTGCACGTCGTACTTGAAGGGCTCGTCCGAGCGGTAGCGGAAGGGAACCCCTGGCTTCAGCTTGCCCCAGATCGCCTGGGCCAGCTCCAGCACCGTGGTGCTGGTGGCGGTGGAGATGTTGAAGTCCTCGTTCAGCGCCGCCGGGTGCTCCATGCACACCCGGATGCCCTTGGCCAGGTCTCCGCCGTAGGTGTAGTGGCGCACCTGGCTCCCGTTCCCGAGGATGTGCAAGGGGTCCTGGCCCTTCACCACCTTCTGCACCAGGTCCGGGACCACGTGGCTCATGGCCAGCTTCACGTTCCCGCTCATCACCTCGCGGTCGTTCTTTGCCCGGCCCTCGCCGATGCCCACGCAGTTGAAGGGACGGACGATGGTGTAGGGGAGCCGGTACTGTTCGTGGGCGCCCTTGGCGAAGTACTCGCAGGCCAGCTTCTGGAATCCGTAGGTCGACAGCGGCGGTGGACTGCAGAGCTGCTCCCCCTCCGGGGTGGGGAAGAGGGTGGTGCTCTCGTAGACCATGGAGCTGCTGAGCACGGTGATCTTCTTCAGCTTCCGCTCGCGTTGGGCCCAGATCGCCGCATCGAAGGTGGAGGCGACGATGCGCTCGTTCTCGGCGATCAGGTCGTAAGCAAGCTCGTGGAAATAGCTGATCCCGCCGATGATCGCTGCGCCCGCGACCAGATGATCGCAGTCGCCAAGGAGCTCCTTGAGCAACGCCACATCCTTCGCATCGCCGGTGACCGCACGGTAGCGGGGGTGGCGGTCATAGCTCTTCTCCACCCGTCCGTACTTGGAGAGGTTGTCGAGGCCGATGACCTCGTGGCCGTTCTGGAGCAGCTCCTCCACCAGATAGCCGGCGATGAACCCGGCGGCGCCGGTGACCAGGACCTTCAAACGGTGCTCCCTTTCCCAAGATGGTTCCACACGTCGACCACCGGCTTCCCCAGCGTGTCGAGCGCCCGGTAGCGGCGGTGCGGCGCGCCGATCACCAGGATATCCGCCGCCCGGACCACCTCCTCCAGCGGTCGCAGGTCGGTGTCCGCGACATAGGGGTCGGTGGTCAGGACCTCCTGGCAATGCAGCGAGAGGATCTTCTTCAGCTTGTAGGAGAGCGACTCGCGGGTGTCGTCGCTCTCCGCCTTGAAGGCCATCCCCAGCAGTCCGACCTTCCGCGAGCGGAGATCCGGCCAGCGGCGCAGCATCCGGTTGACGACGAACTGCGGCAGGCCCTCGTTCACCAGCATCGCCGCGTGCCCGAGGAAGAACTGGTTGTTGTTGAAGGCGGACATCTGCATCGTGTCCTTGAACAGACACGGGCCCGCCGCGAACCCGGGCGCGGGCATGTTCGCCGCCCGCGGATAGTTGAACTTCATCGCGTGGAGGATCCGGTGGAAGTCGATGTTCCACTCGGAGGACAGCATGTAGAACTGGTTGGCCACCGCGAAGGTGATGTAACGGTAGACGTTGTTGCAGAGCTTGGTGATCTCCGCCTCCAGCGGGGTCAGCTCCAGGAGATCCACCCCCAGCGGCTCGAACACCGCGCGCGCTGCGGCAACCCCGGCGGGCGAGAAGCCGGAGATGATCTGCGGCAGCTTCCGGATCTCCTCCAGCGCCACCCCCTCCGCCACCCGTTCGGGGCAGAAGGCGACGTCGACCTTGCGGCCGCGGAGATGGAGCTCGCGCTGCACGCGCTCCGAGGTACCAGGGTACACCGTTGAGCGGAGCACCAGGGTCTGCCCGTCCCGCATGTACTCGGACAGCTGGTTCAGCAACTGATCGAACACGCTGAACGATGGGTTGAGGTGCTCGTCGACCGGCGTGCCGATGACCACCACCAGGACCTCGGCACCCTCCAGCGAGGTCGGACTGTCGCTGACCACCAGCCCACGCTCGAGCGCGTCCTTGAGCCCCTCTTCGGCCCCGGCGTCGCGGAACGGCATCTCTCCCCGGCGCACTCGCGCCACCGCCGCGCTGTCGATGTCGAAGATCCGGACCTGGTGGTGGGAGGCGAGCGCGATGGCGAGCGGGAGCCCGACGTGCCCGCACCCGCCCACGACGGTGATGGTCTTCCCCATGAGAGCCTCGCCCCCCGTTCGAGAGCCGCGCACCGTAAATGCTGGGTGACGGACAGTCAACGCACCGTCACGCCAGCGTGATCCGGTTCCGCCGCGGGCGGGCAGGAGTGCCGGGTGCGAGCAACGTCCGCCCTCCGCCCTCGGACCGCGCCAAGGCCAGGGCATCCGTCGCGTCCCGGAACAGCTTGCCGAAGCTCAGCTCCCCCCCTCCCTCGATGGGCACGTGCGATGCGACCCCGGCCGACGCCGTGAGGTACGTCCGCTGGAGACCGGTGAGCTTCTCCCGCAGCCGCTCCGCCACCACCATCGCTCCCTCGGCCGGGGTATGGGGCAGGAACACCACCCAGCTGCCAGGGTGGAAGGCCGAGACCAGGTCCGTGTCCCGCAGGTGCTTGGCGAGCACGCCCTTGGCCCCCGCCAGGAGCGCCCGCACGTCGGTCGTCTCCAGCTCCGGCATCCGCGAAGCGAAGGCGTCGTAGGCCACGACGATGAAGGCCACCGGGTAACGGTACCGTCGCGAGCGCTTGACCTCGCGGGCCAGCAGCGACCGGAAGGCCCCGAAGTCCGCCGCCTGCGTGGGGCCCCCGCTCGGCTCCGGCATCGGCACCGGGTCGTCTTCCAGCTTCAGTCCGAACCCCTCGTCGCCCTCGGGCAGCTCGGGCGCACGCCGGACCAGCCGCGCCTTTCCGCGAAGCTCGGCCAAGGCGAGCACGTTGCGCACGCAGGAGAGCACCGTCCCCTGCTTCAACGGCCCCTGCAGACACGCCTCCGCCCCTGCCCGGTGCGACCGGCCATCCGGATCCCCCTCCTCGGGTGCGTAGACCAGGATGACCGGAAAGTCCGGGTCACGGGCCTTCAACGCCGCGCAGACCGCCTCGGCGTCGAATCGGTCGGACTCGGAGGCAATGAGGAGGTCTGCCCCGAAGCTGGTGACAGCCTCGAGGGTCTCGTCCTCGTCCCTCGCGGCACGGACCTCGTACTTGCCCTCCAGGAATCCCCGGAGGGCGCCGGCCACGGCGGGGCTCGCATCGGCAACGACGATCCGGCTCAGACCTCCATCACCTCTTTCTCTTTCTTGGCGACGATCTGGTCCACCTGGGTCACCCCGCCGTCGGTCTCCTTCTGGACCCGCTCGCCGGCGCGCTTGTTCTCGTCCTCGGTGATCTTCTTGTCCTTGAGCAAAGCCTTGAGGCGCTCGTTCGCGTCCCGGCGCTCGTTGCGGATGGCGACCTTGTGCTCCTCGCCCTTGGTCTTCACCTGCTTGGCGATCTCCTTGCGCCGCTCCTCGGTGAGCGCCGGAATGGGGAGGCGGATGAGCTCGCCGTCGTTCATCGGGGTGAGGCCCAGGTTGGCCTCGCGGAGCGCCTTCTCCACGTCCTTCAGCAGCCCCTTCTCCCAGGGCTTCACGGTGATCAGCCGGGGCTCGGGAACTGCCAGGCTGGCCACCCCGGCCAGCGGGGTGGGCGTGCCGTAGTAGTTGACCCGCACGCCCTCCAGCAGACTCAGCGAGGCCCGGCCGGTGCGAATCTTCGCCAGCTCGCGCTTGAGGTCCTCCAGCGCCCGGTCGATGCGCCCTTTCAGGTCCTTCACCACGTCGTCCGTCACCGCCATGTGCTGCCCTCCTGCGAGGCGTCCTTACGCCCAGCTCGTCTCCGCCGCCCCCACCAGGGTGCCGAGCTCACCGGAACCGGTGACCGCCCGCCGGATGTTCCCGTGCGCGGTGAGGTCGAAGACGACGATGGGAAGCTCGTTGTCCATGCAGAGCGAGATGGCCGTCGAGTCCATCACGTGCAGGTTCTGCCGGAGCACGTCCATGTACGTCAGTGTCCGGTACCGGCGCGCCGAGGGATTCTTCTTCGGGTCCGAGTCGTAAACCCCGTCCACCTTGGTGGCCTTGAAGATGACCTCGGCGCCGATCTCCATCGCCCGGAGCGAGGCCGCGGTGTCGGTGGTGAAGAAGGGGTTCCCGGTTCCGGCGGCGAAGATGACCACCCGCCCCTTCTCGAGGTGCCGCACCGCGCGCCGGCGGATGTAGGGCTCGGCGATCTGCTCCATCTTGATCGCCGACTGAACGCGGGTGAAGACGCCGTGCTTCTCCAGCGCATCCTGCAGCGCCATGGCGTTGATCACCGTGGCCAGCATCCCCATGTAGTCGGCGTTGGCTCGGTCCATCCCCGCGGTGGAGGCGGAGACCCCGCGGAAGATGTTCCCCCCGCCGATGACCACCGCGATCTGCACGCCCGCCTTCACCACCTCGCCGATCTCGGTGGCGATGCGCTCCAGGGTCGGAGGGTGGATTCCGTACTTCGCTTCCCCCATCAGGGCCTCGCCCGACAGCTTGAGGAGAATTCGGCGGTACCGGAGAGAGGGGGGCGCGGTCACGTTCCATCGCTTCTACCCCGCGCCCGGCAGGGGCGGCAACGAACGGCGCACGTCTCGCCGGGCGAGGTTGCAGCGGACTCTCCCCCCCGGCGATCCTCCGGCGCCGGGGGAGGGACGATGCTGGAGCCTCTGAGGCAGGAGGAGGAGGCGGGAGTTCGCGCGCCGTCGGCCGCCGGGCGGCTCCTCCCGGTCTGCCTCCTGCTGGTCGCGGTCTCGCTTCCGGCGAGGCTGGTGAACCTCGGCGCCCCTCCGCTCGACCGGCACGACTTCCGGCAGACCCAGACGGCGATCACCGTCTGGACCTTCCTCGAGGGGTCGCCGAGCGTCCTCCACTACCAGACACCGGTCCTCGGACCGCCCTGGGAGGTGCCCTTCGAGCTCCCCGCCTTCCAGCTCTCGGCCTATGCCGTGGCCCGGAGCAGCGGCCTTCCGCTCGACCTCGCCTGCCGGCTCACGGCGTTGCTGTGGTTCTACCTCTCGGCGTGGGCGCTCTTCGCCCTGGTCCGGGCCCGGGGAGACGCCAGGCTGGCGGCGGCCTCGCTCGCGGTCTACCTCCTGACGCCCTTCACCGTGGTGTGGAGCCGCGCGGTGCTCATCGACTTCGCCGCGGTCGGCCTCGGCCTGGGCGCGCTGCACCTCACGCTCCGCTGGCTCGATACCCGGAAGCTCTTGCCCGCGGCAGGCGCGCTCCTGCTCGGGTCCCTGGCCGGAATGACGAAGCTCACCACCCTGGTCGGGATCCTGGCCGCGGGCGCGGTATTCGGGCTCGGCGACCTCCGCCGGGCGCTTCGTTCAGGGCCGGTGCCGGGCCGCCTGCGCGCGGCGGCGGGGACCCTTGCCCTCGCGGCCGTCCCCCTGGCGGCGGGCGTCGTCTGGACCCGCTGGACGGACCGGATCAAGGCGGCACAGCCGGCGACGGCCTGGCTCACCTCGGAACGTCTGTGGACCTGGAACTTCGGAACGCTCGCCCAGCGGGGGCACTGGGAGCCGTGGGGGGAGATCCTCGGCCGCATCGGCTGGACACTGCTCCCCGGGGCCCTGGTGCTCGCGGTGCCCCTGGCGCTGGCCAGCCTTCGCCACAAGGGCGGCGAGGGTCGCGCCCTGGTGCCGGGGGCCCTGGTCGGGGTCATGGTGCCGATCCTCGTCTTCTTCAACCTCTACGCGGTGCACGACTACTACCTCATCGCCGCAGCGCCATTCCTGGCAATCCTCGGGGGGGCAGGCGTGCTCCACGGGGCCTCGCTCCTCGAAGCGAGCGGCCGGCGCCGGTGGATCGGCCCGGCACTCGGGCTGCTCGTGCTGAGCACCATCCCGGCGTGGTGGTACGCGCAGGAGGCGTACGCAGTGAACTCCGAGGTGCCGATCGCCCGGCTGGGCCGGCTCCTCCAGCGGACCACCCGGCCCGACCAGTGGGTGGTGGTGCAGGGGGACCAGTGGAACTCGCGGATCCTCTACTCCGCCCGCCGCCGCGGCTTCATGCACTGGGAGGGCCACACCGACCTGACGCCTCTGGCCGGGCGGCCCGAATTCGGTGCCCTGGCTTGCAAGGAGTGCACGCCAGCGCTCCTGGCCCTCTTCCCGCGCCGGCAGCTCGTGGGCCGGGAGGCGGAGTTCGACGTCTACCGGCTCTGGTGAGGGTTACTTCTGGCCGAGCGTCCTGGCGACCTCGGCGGCGAGATCTTCCTTCTTCTTCTCGATGCCCTCGCCCACCTGGTAGCGGGTGAAGCGGCGGATCGAGATGTTCTCGCCGATCTTGGCGATCGCCTCGGTCACCACCTCGTGGACCTTCTTCTTGTCGTCCTTCACGAAGGGCTGGTCCACCAGGCAGACGGTCTCGAAGTACTTCTCGATCTTTCCGGTGAGGATCTTCTCGATCATCGCCTCGGGCTTCTTCTGCTCCCGGAGCTTGACCCGCTCGATCTCCCTTTCCTTCTCCAGGACGTCGGCAGGGATCTCCTCGCGACGGACGTACTGGGGGCCGAGCGCGGCGATGTGGAGGGCGAGGTCTCGCACCAGGTGCTGGAAGTCCTCGTTCCGGGCGACGAAGTCGGTCTCGCAGTTCACCTCCACCAGCACCCCCACCTTGCCGTTGTGGACGTAGGCGCCGACCAGACCCTCCGCGGCGGTGCGGCCGGCCTTCTTGGCCGCCCCGGTGATGCCCTTCTTCCGGAGCCACTCCTCGGCCCTGGTGAAGTCGCCGGCGTTCTCGGCCAGCGCCTTCTTGCAGTCCATCATCCCCGCTCCGGTCTTCTCCCGGAGCTCCTTCACCATCGCGGCGGACACCTCGGCCATCGCTCGTTCTCTCTCGTTCGGGGACCGGAGCGAGCGCGGGGCACGCTCCGGTTCCGGCGCTGCTACTCGGCGGTCCGGGTCTCGCCTTCGGCGGTCTGCTCCTCACCGACCGAGCCCACGTCACCGCCCGCCTCCACCGGTGGGTGAGGCTGACCCTTGATCTCCACGGTGGGCCCGCGGCGCTCACCAGCGGCGGCCAGGCCCCTCGGGCCACGCTCGCGGTCCGGACGGCGCCCGAACCGGCGCTCCTCGCGGCCGGCGGGGCGGTCCGCCTGCTGACCGTCCTGCTCGTCGCGCTCGCTGGCGCCCGAGGCACGGTAGCGGGCCGAGCCCTCGATGCAGGCGTCGGCGATCTTCGAGGTGAAGAGCTTGATCGAGCGGATCGCGTCGTCGTTCCCGGGGATGACGAAGTCGATCCCGTCCGGGTCGCAGTTGGTGTCGACCACCCCGATGACCGGGATGCCGAGGCGGCTCGCCTCGTGGACCGCGATGTGCTCCTTCTTCGGGTCGATGACGAACACGCAGCCGGGGAGCCGGGTCATGTCCTTCACCCCGCCCAGGTTGCGCTCCAGCTTCTCCCGCTCGCGCTCCAGCGAGGCGACCTCCTTCTTGGGGAGGCGGTCGAAGGTGCCATCCTCGGCCATCTTCTCCAGGGTCTTCAGCCGGTCGATGCCCTGCTTGATGGTGCGGAAGTTGGTCAGCGTGCCGCCCAGCCAGCGGCTGGTGACGTAGAACTGCCCGGCGCGAACGGACTCCTCGCGGATGACGTCCTGGGCCTGCTTCTTGGTGCCGACGAAGAGCACGCTCGAGCCGCGGGCGGTGACGTCGGCGACGAAGCGGAAGGCCGCGCGGGCGAGCGCCACGGTCTTCTGCAGATCGATGATGTAGATGCCGTTGCGGGCGCCGAAGATGTACGGCTTCATCTTCGGGTTCCAGCGCTTGGTCTGGTGGCCGAAGTGAACGCCGGCCTCCAAGAGCTGCTTCATGGTGATGCCGCCCGGGGCCGCGATGGCCTGGGCCTGTGTCTCGACGTTTTCCTGGGTGTCCAAAATCGATTCCTTCGACGGGTTGGTTGTTGTCCGCCACGCGCCGTCAACGGAGCGGCCCCACTCCGGAAGCGAACCGTTCGCCCCGGAGCACCTGGGACCGACCTCGAGCACGTGTGTGAGGTGGTACGACGGCAAAAAGAACGACACCTCCAGCGCCCCGATGCACCATGGGACGTGGAGGTGGAGCGCTCTAACAGAGCGCGTCGAGCCAGGCAAACCGCGCGGACTTGAGCCGCTCAGCCGCTCATCTACGAGCCCCCGCAGTCGCATGGGTTGACCAAGACGAACAGCGCGAGCGCCACGACAGCGAGGTGCTGGTGTGAAACCTGCCACGCGACAAGTCGACGAAGGATGCGATCCAAGGTCTGCCCCCTGTGTCCCCGTACACCCATGGGAGAAGGTGGCTAGACGACCACAAGGTCGCCGAACAAGCAACCGTGTGTGCAAACTGTGGGAAAGGTGTGGAAAGCTGGCTTAACCGGGCGGAGCGGCCAGCGACGGCACGGACACTGGCAGTGGACCCACGACCAGATTCCGGCCAGACCGCTTCGCCGTGTAGAGGCGCTGGTCCGCCGCGTTGAGCACCGCCTCGAAGCTCCCACCATCCGCAGGCCAGCTCGCCACGCCGGCGCTCAGGGTCATCCGCTCGCCGCTCGGCCCGAGCCCGGTCTCCGCGACACGCCGGCAGAGGTCGTTCACGCGATCGAGCGCGAGCTGGACGTCCATTCGGGGAAACGCAATGACGAATTCCTCACCACCGTAGCGCGCCACCAGGTCAGTGGTACGGACCGCCAGCCGCAGCTGCTCGGCGATCCCTTCGAGCGCGTGGTCTCCTGCGAGATGCCCGAAGCTATCGTTGAACCGTTTGAATTCGTCGACGTCGAACACCGCCACGCTGAGAATGCTCCGCCCGGGGTCCGCCCGGGCGAGCTCCTCTTCGACGCGCTCGAGGAACGGGCGACGCTGTAGCAGCCCGGTCAGGTGGTCGGTGCCGATCATCAGCCGAAGATGACGAGCCCACTGAGCGACGGCGACCACACCGGCCCCGTGTCCGAGGAGGATGAGTAGTCGGTTCACGAACGGCGCTGGCGAGAACTTTCCCTGTGAGGGATTGCTGAGCGTTGCGAGATCCCAGTGCAGCGCAACGTAACCCGTGAGCCCGCCGAACTGTGCCAGAGCCAGTAAGGTGGTGAACGCGGAGAGCCGCCAGTCGTAGCGAAGCGCCGAGATGGTGATCGCCACGAAGTACGCCTCGAAGCTCACGCGGTTGTTGACCACCAGCAGAGGCGCATCCAGCAGGAGAAACGAACCAATGCTCACGCTGGCGAAGGTGACGTCGAGCGCGCTGGTCACCCACGGTACCCAGGAGGCCGTCACCCGCGTGGCCACCCGCAGGAGCAGCAAGCCGTATCCGAGCGCCAACGATCCCATCGCCAGCGAGTAGAGGAACAACGAACCGGATCGAAGCGAGAAGGAGATGCTCGACGCCACCAGCGCGGCGATGATTGCCAGTCGAACCAGCGCGACGAGTCGTTCGCTCGCGGCGCGAGCGCGCACGAGCGCATGATCCGGCTCGGTCGCGAAGAACGCTCCAACCCTTCCAGCGATGTCTCGCGCGGAGATCACACCGGCGCGGATGTTGCCAGAGCGCAGGCAAGCATGCGCTCGGCTCTTTTGTGGGAGAGCGGCCCCACCTGTGCGCATCCATCCGCGTCATGGGATGTGGGTGATCGTGGTTTTTGAATAGGCTGAAAATCCGAAACTTTCACGGCGATCCGATCTCGACCGCGCCGCAGCGCGCCAGCGCGCAACAGACGCGTGACCGAAGCGACAGACGCGTCGCGCACGCCGGGGCGATGCTGACCTGCCGTTGGATTCCTGCTTTAGATGACGTCCGTTCGTCACCGGACGGCGACCGCGAGCGCTAGTTCGGACGATCCTCGCTGGTCCCGTGGCACTTCTTGTACTTCTTGCCGCTGCCGCATGGGCACGGGTCGTTGCGGCCCACCTTGGCTGCTGCCTTCACCGGGGCGCGGGCCGCCGGCGCGGACTTCTCCGGCCGTCCCTCGGAGTCGGCCCGCCCTTCCGTGTACTGGCGCGCCTTGGCCTGCATCTGCCGCTGCAGCCGCGCCGCCTCCTCCGCCTGCGCCCGGCCCTGCACCCGCATCAGCTGGCTCACCAGCTGGTGGTTGATGGCCGAGAGCATCTGCATGAAGCCGTCGTAGCCTTCCTTCTTGTAGGCCTGCTTCGGGTCGCGCTGGCCGTAGGCCCGGAGCCCGATGCCCTGGCGCAGGTGGTCCATCGCCAGCAGGTGGTCCTTCCACAGCTGGTCGATGGTGGCCAGGTAGCGGTTCCGGGCGAAGACCCGGAAGTCGTCCCCGAACTCCTCCTCGCGGGCGCGCAGCACCTTCTCCGCCACCTGGTAGATCTGCTGCTGCAGCTCGTCCTGGCTCCCCGAGCCCTGGAACCCCAGCTCGAGGTTCAGGTTGTCCTTCACCGCCCGGGTCAGCGCCGGGACGTCCCAGGTGTCCGGGTTCTTGGCCCCCGCCCAGGTCCCGGTGATGGCCAGCACCACGTCCTCCAGCGCATCGAAGATCATCTCCCGGAAGTCGTCCCAGGTGATGGTGTGCTCGCTGCGGATCTTGGCCTTGGTCTTCTTGTCCTCGTCGTACTCCACCAGCGCCACCCCGGCACCGGCGGCCAGGACCCGGCGGCGCAGCTTGTAGATGGTGCGCCGCTGCTGGTTCATCACGTCGTCGTACTCGAGCAGGTTCTTGCGGATGTCGAAGTTGTGTCCCTCGACCCGCTTCTGGGCGCTCTCGATCGCCTTGGAGAGGTAGGAGTGCTCGATCACCTCTCCTTCCTTCATCCCCATCGCCTCCATCAGGCGGGTGATGCGCTCCGACCCGAAGATCCGCATCAGGTCGTCCTCGAGCGAGAGGTAGAACTTGGAGACGCCCGGGTCGCCCTGGCGCCCCGAACGGCCGCGGAGCTGGTTGTCGATGCGGCGTGACTCGTGACGCTCGGTGCCGAGGATGAACAGGCCGCCGGCGGCGAGCACCTCCTCTTTCTCCCGCGCGGTCTGTTCCCGGTAGTTCTCGATTGCCCTCTCCAGCCCCTTCTCCCACTCCACCACCGCCGCCCGGTGGGCCGCCGGATCGGGGGGCACGCCGTCCACCGACGGAGGCAGCTCGGGCGGAGCGCCCACCTCTGCCCGGGCCAGGGCCTCGGGGTTGCCGCCGAGGAGGATGTCCGTCCCACGGCCGGCCATGTTGGTGGAGATGGTGACCGCGCCCTTCCTGCCGGCCTGGGCGACGATCTCCGCCTCCCGCTGGTGCTGCTTGGCGTTCAGCACGTGGTGCGGCACGTCCTTCTTCTTGAGAAAGGTGGAGACCACCTCGCTCCTGGCGATGGAGACGGTGCCTACCAGGACCGGCTGGCCCTTCTGGTGGAGCTCCTTGATCTCCTCCACCACCGCCTCGAACTTCTCCCGCTCGGTCTTGTAGACCACGTCGTCCAGGTCCTTGCGGATCATCGGACGGTTGGTGGGAACGACCCGGACGTCCAGGTTGTAGATCTTCGCGAACTCCTCGGCCTCGGTGTCGGCGGTGCCGGTCATGCCCGAGAGCTTGGAGTACATGCGGAAATAGTTCTGGAAGGAGATGGTAGCCAGGGTCTGGGTCTCGTTCTCGATCTTGACCCCTTCCTTGGCCTCCACCGCCTGGTGGAGCCCGTCGCTCCAGCGGCGGCCCGGCATCAGGCGGCCGGTGAACTCGTCGACGATGATCACCTCGCCGTCCTTCACCACGTAGTCGCGGTCGCGCTTGTAGAGGGTGTGCGAGCGCAGCGCCTGCTCCACGTGGTGCAGTGTCTCCACCTCGCTCGGGTCGTAGAGGTTGGAGATGCCGAGCCGCTTCTGCACCTTCTCCACCCCGTCGTCGGTGAGGTTGACGCTCCGGGTCTTCTCGTCGAGCGCGTAGTCCTGGTCCGGGAGCAGGCCGGGGATGACCCGATCGATCCGGAAGTACTCGTCGGTGTTCTCCTCGGTGGGCCCGGAGATGATCAGCGGGGTCCGCGCCTCGTCGATGAGGATGCTGTCCACCTCGTCGACGATGGCGAAGTTCAGCTCGCGCTGGACGTAGTCCGAGAGCCGGAACTTCATGTTGTCACGGAGGTAGTCGAAGCCGAACTCGTTGTTCTGACCGTAGGTGATGTCGCTGCGGTACGCCGCCTGGCGCTCCGCATCGTCGAGGTCGTGGACGATGCAGCCCACGGTGAGGCCCAGGAAGTTGTGCACCCGCCCCATCCACTCCGCGTCGCGGCGAGCGAGGTAGTCGTTCACCGTGACCACGTGGACCCCGCGGCCGCCGAGCGCATTCAGGTAGCTGGGCAAGGTGGCGGTGAGCGTCTTGCCCTCGCCGGTGCGCATCTCGGCGATGCACCCCTGGTGGAGGAACATGCCCCCGATGAGCTGCACGTCGAAGTGCCGCTGCCCGATGGTCCGCCGCGCCGCCTCGCGGGTCAGGGCGAAGGCCTCGAACAGCACGTCGTCCAGGGGCCGGCCGTTCGCCACCTCCTGCTTCAGCCGGGCCGTCTCGCTCGGGAACGCCTCATCGGAGAGCTCCCGCATGCGGGGCTCGAGCGCGTTGATGCGGGCGACCTTGGGCCAGGCCCGCTTGAGCTCGCGGTCGTTCTTCGTCCCGATGATCTTCTTCAGCGTCCACTCAATCATTGATGTTCCAGTGCCGATGTAACCAGCCGGGCGGCGCTGCCAATCCCCCCGGGGGGCGCTCGCCGGCAGAAGGAAACACCTCCTCTAGCGGAGCCTTCCCCGGGATGCCAGCCGCCAGCGGTGGCCGGCAAACCCGGGGTGCTAGAGGAGCGGTCCCATGCCCTCGACGGTCGATGACGCGCTGGTGAACGCGGTGCTGGCGCTGCAGCCCTGGGTCCGGAGCCGCCCCGAGCAGGAGCGCTTCGGCGCGGCGCTCCGGGCGCTGGTGGAGGCGGAGGCGTGCCGGCGTGGGGAGCCGGACCCGGTCACCGGGGCGCTCCACGTCTCGGCGCTGACCCAGGGCCCGCTCCTCAGGCCCGAGTACGATCTCTCGGTCCACGCCCACAGCGGCTGGAGCGTGGGCGCGCTCATCGCCGACGTCCGGGAGATGATCCACGTCAACCAGGACGCCGGCTTCGCGCTCGGAGACCGCTTCCTCCGCGCGGTCGCCTCGGCGCTCTCCGGCGCGTTCCCGGGTGCGCCGGTCGTCCGCGTCCACACCGACTGCTTTGCTGCGCTGCTCGTCCCCTCCTCGGGTCTGGCGCTCGAGCCGGCGCACCTCGGCCTGGCCAGCGACGCGCTCCGGCGGGCGACGGACGCCTTCCGCGCGCAGCAGGGCGCCCCGCGTGGTCCGGTGGGATTCACCCTCTCGGCCCTCCGGCTCTCCGTCGTCGACCCGTCGCACTGGCAGGTGCTCGGTCCGCTCCTCTGGGCGGAGATCGAACGCGCCCACGTGCTCGCCCGGCGCGGTCTCGCCTCGGGAATCCAGGAGCGCACGCTCCGGCTCGACGGGCGCGTCCCGAGTGGTCCGACCGGGGGGTGGTGAGCACAGCGAGGCGGCAGAGACCGAAGCGAGACGGCGCACACGAGGAACGAGCAGCGGAGGCGTGCCTCGTGGCACGTCGAGCAGCGGAGCGACGAGGCTGCGCGTCGCAGCGAGGGGATCGGCCGCCGCAGCGGTCAGCACCCCCCGGTCGGAGCACTGTAGGCGCCTACTCCTCGAGGATGAACTTCCGCGGGTTCTCGGGAATCCCGTTCACCCGCACCTCGTAGTGCAGGTGGGGGCCGGTGGACCGGCCGGTGTTTCCCACCGCGCCCACCAGCTGTCCGCGCTTCACCCGGTCGCCGGTCTTCACCTCCAGCTTGCTCAGGTGACCGAAGCGGGTCTTGACCCCGTAGCCATGGTCGATGACCAGGACGTTGCCGTAGCCACCCTCGAGGCCGGCGAAGATGACCGTGCCGTCGGACGGGGCCACCACCTCCTTGCCGTGAGGTGCGGCGATGTCGAGACCTTCGTGCATCACGCGCTCGGCCGTATACGGGTCCAGCCGCTGCCCGAAGTCGGAGGTGACCCAGCCTCGCGCGGGCCATACCGAGGGCGTGGAGGCCAGCCGGCTCTTCTGGTCGAGGAAATACGACTGGAGCTCCTGGAGGCTTTTTTCCTGGCGGGTTGCGGACTCGCTCAGCTTGTCCAGCTTGGCGGCGAGGTTCCTCGGAGTCTCACTGGCCGACCCGGGCCGGGTGAACTCGGTCTCCGCGCTGGGGGTCGGGGTGACACCGGGCTCTCCGGCGGTCGGGCCCAGGGCCAGATTGCGCTGGGGGTCGGAGAGCAGGGTCACCGCGCGGAGCTTCTGGTCGAACCGCTCGACGCGCTCCAGGGTCGCCCCGATGTGCTCCATCCGCTCGCGGATGCTCTTCAGCTGGGTGCGCAGGGTCAGATTCTCGTCCCGGAGCAGCCGGTTCTCCGAGGCTTCGCGCACCAGGGCGAAGTAGTGGACCACCGCGGCGAGCAGCACCACCCCGGCCGCGGCGGCCCCGAGCGCCGCATGGCGCAGCAGGCTCCGCTCGAGCTGAAAGCGCCGAACCGGAGCGTCATGGTCCGGGACGACAATCAGCGTGAGGGTCTTCTTGGCCAACGGTGGGGTCACTCCAGGGGCAGCGCGCTTCCAGGCAGTCCGAACACCCAAGCAAGCTGTATTCCAGCATGCCTGCCCCCCATCCGTCCGGGGCGCCGCTCGGAGCCTGGCAGATTCTACAGTGTCAAGGCAGGAGAACCGCCCGGTGCAACAGAGGTGAAACGCCCACCTGCCTACACCGAGGCGTGCTCGCCGGTCTCGGCCTGCCTCGGCGCCGTGGCCTCTGTCTGCACCTGCACGGCGATGACGGTGATGTTGTCGTCGCCGCCCCGCTCGTTGGCGAGGTCGACCAGGCGCTGCGGCACCTCGGCCAGCGGGAAGTGACGGACCACCTGGAGGATCTCCGGGTCCTCCACCATGTTGGCCATTCCGTCCGAGCAGAGGATGAAGACGTCGCCCGGCTCGGAGAGCAGCCCCATCACGTCGACCTGGACCTCCTCCTCGAAGCCCACCGAGCGGGTGATGATGTTCTTGTACCGGGAGTGCTTCGCCTCCTCGGGGGTGATCATCCCGGCCTTGATCTGCTCGTTGACCAGGCTGTGGTCCTCGCTGATCTGCTGGATGAGGTCGCCGCGCACCAGGTAGGCGCGGCTGTCGCCGACGTGGGCGAAGAAGGCCTGGTCCTCCTTCATCAGCAGGGAGATGACCGTGGTGCCCATCCCCGCCAGGCGCGGATCCTCCTGGGCCTTGCTGTAGATGGCGATGCACGCGCGCTCGACCGCGGCGCGGATGGCCTCGGGGATGGGAGAATCCTGAAGCGCGGTGCGGACGTCAAGCGCCGAGCCCTGGGTGGTTCGGGCCTGACGCAGCTCCCGGTCGATGGTCTCCACCGCGATGCGAGAGGCCGTCCCGCCGCCCGCGTGCCCACCCATGCCGTCGGCCACCACGAACAACTTGAGATCTTCGTCGATGAGGAAGCTGTCCTCGTTGTGGTCGCGCTTCTTGCCCACATCGGTCAGCCCAGCGGAGACAATCTTCAGCCGGACCGGGGGTTTCTCGGGCGGGGACACGCTGGTCGGCGATGGTACAGGCGGCCATCCGGGACGGGCAAGGAGACTCCCGCTCCGGGGGACGGCGGCGCGCGCCCTCAGGCCACCCGTCGCGCACGCGAGACCGGCCGGGCGGCAGGCGGCACACCCGACTCCCGTGCAGCGCGCAGGAGCGCCTCGGCGGCGGCCAGCGCCTCGGCCGTGACAATGGCGCCTGACATCATCCGGGCCAGCTCGCGGGTCCGCAGAGCAGAGTCGTCCAGGGCGTGCACGCGGGACCAGGTGCGACCCCGGGCGGAGGTCTTCTCCACTACCAGGTGCGCATCGGCATGCGCGGCGACCTGCGGCAGATGGGTGATGCACAGGACCTGTCGGCCGGACGCCACCGCCCGCACCATCCGTCCCACCACGTCCGCCACCGCCCCGCTCACCCCGGCGTCCGCCTCGTCGAGCACCACGGTGCCCGCCTCCTCCGGCCCCCCATGCGCCATGGACGTGCGCTTGAGCGCCAGCCACAGCCGCGAGGCCTCCCCGCCCGAGGCCACGCGCGCCAGCGGACGCACCGGCTCGCCGGGGTTGGGGCCGAAGAGGAACTCGACCTCGTCGGCGCCGTCCGCGCGCAGCACGTCCCGGGGGGCGAGCTGAACGGTGAACGCCGAACGTGGCAACGCCAGTCGCCCGAGCTCGCCGCCCATGGCCCGCTCGAGCTGGCGCGCCGCTCGCTCGCGCTCCCTCCGCAAGGTCCGGGCCGCCTCCCAGGCGCGGACCTCGGCGGCGGCCCGCTCGGACTCGAGCGCCACCAGCCGCTCGCGGCGCCCTTCCAGGCGGTCGCACTCGATGCGGAGCGCCTCGAGCCGTGCCGGCAGCCCGGCGACGTCCGTGCCGTGCTTCCTGGCCAGGCGCCGGAGCGCATCGAGCCGTTCCTCCACCAGCGACAGACGCTCCGGGTCCGCCTCCAGCCCGTCCAGGTAGCGCCGCAGGCTGCGGAGCGCGTCGTCGAGGGCCGCGGCGGCCGAGACCACCGAGGCGGCGGCCTCGCCGAGATTCGGATCGGTCCGTGCAGCGTCCTCGAGCATCCGCGCCGCCCGCGCGGCGACGGTGCATACCCCCGCCTCGTCGCTCCCCAGCAGCGCCTCGGACTCGAGCGCCGCCGCCCGGAGCCGCTCCACCGCGGCGAGCCGTCTCCGCTCGGCCTCGAGCGCCGCCTCCTCGCCGGGGCCGGGCGCCAGCCGCTCCATCTCGTCCAGCTGGAAGCGAGCGAACTCCGCCCGCGCCTCCTGGGCCGCGGCATCCCCGCCGAGCGACTGTCGCTCGGCCTCCAGCGCCACCAGCGGCGTGTGCGCCACCCGGTAGGCCTCGAGCGCCGGGGCGACGCCTTCCCAGCGGTCCAGCGCCGCGCGGTGGGTGGCCGGCTCGAAGAGGCCCACGTGCGCGTGCTGCCCGGCGATGTCCAGCTCGCCACGCATCAGCTGGCCGAGCACTCCGACCGAGGCCAGCGCTCCGTTGACGTGCACCTTGCTCCGTCCTGCCCGCCCGACGACCCGCCGGAGCACCACCTCGTCCCCGTGGTCCGGCAGCCCGAGCGCCTCGAGCCTCTGTGCGAGCGCCGGCGTGCGCTGGAACACCGCCTCGACCACCGCCTCGTCGGCGCCGGACCGGACGCAGTCGGCGTCTGCCCGGGCCCCCACCAGGAGCCCGAGCGCATCGACGAGGATGCTCTTGCCGGCCCCGGTCTCCCCCGTGAGCACGGTGAGGCCGGGGCCGAAGCCGACCTCGACCTCCTCCACGACCGTGAAGTTCTCGATCCGCAGCGCGAGCAGCATCGGTACTGAACCTCCGTTCCGTACCGGAAGGTACCCCGACCCGCCGACACTGTACAGGTTTTCAGGGTCCAAGCGTGTCGCCAGCGACAGTCGCGTCCGGGGTCTTCCACGGGGGCGGGACCGGCATGCCGATGCCAGTCTCGGGGGTCAGTCCTCGGCGAACAACGTCTCGATGTCCTGCTCTGTCAGGCCTTCGGACAGCCCGCCGCCCGGGCCGAGGATGCCCTGGGCGAGCTCACGCTTTCGTTGCTGCAGGGCGAGGATCTTCTCCTCCACCGTGCCGCGGGTGATGAGCTTGTAGGCGATGACCGCCCGGGTCTGGCCGATCCGGTGGGTCCGGTCGGTGGCCTGGTCCTCCACCGCGGGGTTCCACCACGGATCGTAGTGAATGACGTAGTCCGCCGCGGTCAGGTTCAGACCCGTCCCGCCGGCCTTGAGGCTGATGAAGAAGATCGGCGGACCGTCGTCGCGGTTGAAGGCGTCCACCCGCGCCATGCGGTCCCGCGTCCGGCCATCGAGCGAGAGGAAGGAGATCCCCCGTCCCTGCGCGTGCGCCTCGAGCAGCCGGAGCATCTCGGTGAACTGGCTGAAGACCAGCGCCCGGTGCCCCTCGGCGAGCAGGTCGTCCACCAGCTCGTCGAAGCGCTGCAGCTTCGCCGAGGGCGGCAGTGAGGCCGTGCCCGGCAGCTTGAGCAGCCGCGGATCGTTGCACACCTGCCGGAGGCGGAGCAGCGCGGCGAGGATGGACACCCGGGCGCGCTTGAAGCCCACCTTCTGGATGCTCTCCTGCACCTTGGCCCGGCTCTCCTCGAGCACCTCGCGGTAGAGCGCCGCCTGGGCGGGCTCCATCTCGCAGTAGGCCACTGTCTCCGTCTTCGGCGGCAGGTCCTTGGCCACCTCGATCTTGAGCCGCCGCAGCACGAAGGGCTGCACCCGTCGCCGCAGCCGCTCGCGGGCCCCGAGGTCGGCCGCCACCTCGATGGGCTGCTCGTACCGCTCGGCGAAGTCCTCCTCGGCCCCGAGGAAACCGGGCATCAGGAAGTCGAAGATGCTCCACAGCTCGGACAGCCGGTTTTCCAGCGGGGTGCCGGTGAGCGCCAGCCGATGGTCGGCGGGGAGCGCCTTGCAGGCCTGCGCCGTCGCCGACCCGGCGTTCTTGATGTTCTGCGCCTCGTCGAGCAGCACGTAGCGCCAGCGGGTCTTCACCAGCTCGTCGCGGTCACGCCGGGCGAGCGCGTACGAGGTCAAGACGAGATCTGCGCCGGCCAGATCCTCCACGCGCTCCCGCCGGTCCTGACCGTGCCAGACCGCCACACGCAGCCCCGGGGTGAAGCGCTCGGCCTCGCGCTGCCAGTTGGGGAGCACGCTGGTCGGGGCGACCACCAGCGACGGCTGCCCTCCGCCCTCGGCGTTGCGCGCCTGCTGCAGCAGGGCGAGCGCCTGCACCGTCTTTCCCAGGCCCATGTCGTCGGCCAGGATGCCGCCCAGCCCGTGGCGGTGGAGGAACCACAGCCAGGAGAGACCGTCCTCCTGGTAGTGGCGCAGGGTGGCGGTGAGACCTTCGGGCGCGGGCACCGCCGGGATGCGCGACAGCTCCTTGAACTCGGTGATGGCGGTGCGGGCGCGGGACTCGAAGCGAGCCCCCTCGCCCAGGGCGGTGAGCGCATCCAGCGCCCCGGCCTGGTACGGCGGCAGCTCGGTCCGCGCCTTGCCGGGGAGCGCGCCGGCCTCCTCGAGCAGGTCCGCGGCCTGGGTCAGCTCGTCCCGGTCCGCCTCGGCGTAGCTACCGTCCGGGAGCGGGATGAAGCGCCTGCCGGAGCGGAGCCACAGCCGGACTGCGCCCAGGTCCACCGTCTGCTCGTCCGCCTCGAAGCGCGCGTCGAGCTCGAACCACCCGTTGTTCCCGGCCGCGACCCGGACCTTCGGCCGGAGCTTCCGGCGCATCCGGATCTTCGGCGCCCTGGCCAGGAAACGCTCCCAGTCGGCGGGAAGCGTGCCGAGACCGGTGCTCCAGAAGGCCACCGCGGCGTCACCGGTGGCCTCGTACGCGCTGCCCTGCGAGTCGTACTTGAAACCGAGGGTGAGCAGCGCCTGGCCCGCCTCGCGCTCGGCGGCCTCCTGCCGGCGGTAGAGCGTGCGGCCCTGGCTGCCCGGGGAGGCGGCGTAGCCCAGGTGAACCGCAGTGGGCGAGACCGGCACCGTGGCCGTCCCGTAGCGTGCGGCGAGCTGCGCCCGCGCCTTCTCCGCCGAGCCCTCCAGGCTGAGGAGGAAGACCGGCCGCTGGTCCTCGACCACGTCCAGCCCGTCCGCCCGCAGGCGGAGGTCGATGCGCGGCAGGTGCGCGGCGAAGAACGAGAGCGCCCGCTCCACCTGGCCGGTGGGGAAGGTCATGCTCGGCTCCCGCAGCCACGCCCGCCACATGCGCGCCGGGAGGTCGGGCTCGAGCGCGTACGCGCTCTGTCCCTCCAGCAGCACCGTGGTCCGCCGGCCGATGAGGAGCAGGGAGGTGTCGAACCCGGTGGTCCGGCAGTCCGGCAGCTGGAACTCGATGCGCGCCCGGGCCCCGCCCGCGGTGGACGAGAGGTGAATCTGTGGCCTCGCCGGCTCGGCCGGGAACTGGAGCGCGGTGCCCCGGTACACCACCCGCCGCGTCCGGAGCAGGGGAAGGAGGTCCGCCACGTCGTCGTCGCTGAGGATGAACTTGCCGTCGAACCGGCTCTCGTGACGGGCGAGCTCGCCGAAGATCCGCTCGTCGGCAGGGGACAGCCTGGTGCCACCGGAGAGGAAGCGCTTCACCGACAGCGGCCCACCGTCCTTCCCGTCGCGCCGCCGGACGTCGAAGAGCCAGGAGCGCCCCGACGCCCGCAGGTGGGCCGGGGCGAGCCGGTAAACGAACGAGGGCTCCCCGGCCGCGGAGACGCCCAGCCACGACTCGAGCTTGGCCAGCGCCGGAAGGCTGACCACGTCGGCCGGGCGCCCCGGCTCCGGAGGGCGCGGAGCCCCGAGGCTCTCGGGCTGGTCGGCGTGGGCGAGGGCAACCACATGCTTGCAGTGCGGACCGCCATACTCACCCCAGGCTGGACAGCTGCACCGGGACCGGACCGTCCCCTCCGGGGTGAGGCCGACCTCCACCTGGTAGACCTCGCCCGCGCTGCCCGCCACCTCGCCCCGGCGCAGGCCGTCCTCGTCGTTCGACCAGCGCTTCACCCGACCCTCGCGCGCGACGTCCCGGCCCTTCTTGAAGGTGGTGGGCTGGACCTCGTTGCGGAGCGCCTCGATCAGCGCGTGGGGGTTGCTCGCAGGGGCTGAATCTGGCTCGGGCAGGGGATCCACGGCGAACCCAAAGAGCTAACACGGGAATGTGCCCTCCGCCCGTGTCATCCACGTCGCGGTCGCCGGACGTTCGGGGTAGACCAGGGAAGGTCCATGCCCCTCGCGGCCCCGGCGCCCCACCCCTCGGCTCCCCCCGTGCCCGCCGAGCGCCCGGTCCGGTTCCGCGCGCTGGCCTGGACCAGCGGGCTCCTGGCCGTCCTCACCGGCGCCCGGCTGCTCGTCGAGGCGTTCAGCCGCAACCGGCTCCTGCTGGACCACCCGTCCGGAGCGTGGGCGACGCTCGCCGACGATCTGCTGCACGGCACGTTCTACCGCCCGGTGGAGTCGTCGCTGGGCTGGGGAGGAACGCGCTACCCGCCGCTCTATCCGGTGCTGTACGCGGGGGTGGGCCGGGTCCTCGGCTCCCTTCCGCCCGCTGCCGAGCTGCTGGAGCTGCTCTCGCTGGTGGCCCTGGTGGGGTGCACCTTCCTGCTCCTCGAGCGCGTCGGGGTCCGGCGACGGCTGGCGCTGCCGGGCGCGCTGGTGGTGCTGGCGCTCGTTCCGGTGCAGAGCTTGCTCGGCCTGGGGAAGGCGGACCTCCTGGCCTCGGCGCTGTCGATGGCCGGGCTGGTGGTCGCCACCCGAGAGGGCACGTGCCGGCGGGAGGTGGCAACCGCCCTGCTCTTCTCGCTCGCGGTGCTGACCAAGTGGACGGTGGTGGGAGGACTGCTGGCCTGGGTGACGCACGCGTGGGTCCACGGCCGGCGTCGGGCGGCCCTCGAACGGGCGGCGCTGGTGGGCGGCATGCTCGCGGTCGGCATCGGGGCCGCGCAGCTCGGCAGCGGGGGCGAGATGCTGCGCCAGCTGCGCGACTGCGCCGGCGGCGGCGGTGGCCCGCTGGGGCTGCTCACCGCGCCGAACGAGTTTCTCCAGAAGGCAGATCCCGTGGACCTGGCCCTCCTCGTCCTCACCGCCGGCGCCCTCGCCACTGCCGCCCCCGGCAGCTGGCGCATGCTCCCCGTCCTGGCGTTCCTCTGGACCTCGCTCTGCACCCTGGTGCTGTTCGCCTCCCCGGGGATCGCAGAGAACCACCTGCTGGACCTGACGGTGCTCGGGCTGGTGGTCTTCCTGATGCTCGTCGACCAGGGCGCGGTGCCCGCCCGGTTCGCCGCCGTCGTCCTGCCGCTGTACACCGTCCTGGCGGTCAGCCGGTTCGCGCCGGAGGTCGTGGAGGGGCTGACCAGGACCCCCCCACCCGCCGAGGTGCTGGGCCGGCTGGGCTCCCCCGCCGAGGGACCGCTCCTGGCCGAGAACCCGTGGGTGCCGCTCCTCGCCGGCGAGCGGCCGGTGCTGGCGGATGCCTTCAGCTTCCGCTTCCTGGCGCTGAAGCATCCCGAGCTCATGCGACATCTGGTGAACGATCTCGAGTCACATCGGTTCCGCGCGGTCGTGCTCCGCATGCCGGTGGACGACCCGGACGGGCGCGACTGGTACGAGGGGACGCACTTCGGCCCGGGCTTCGTCCAGGCACTGAGACGTTCGTACACGAAAGTCGCGAGCTTCCGGACCAAGCCGCGGGCTTACTGGACGCATGACATCTGGGTGCCTCGCCGGACGGGAACGTCGCGCTAGAGGTAGAGCGCCAGGTACGCTGCCCCCACCAGGTAGATCGCCACCGACAGCCCGAGCGCGACGGCGATCGACCTCGGTCGCCACCGCGAGAGCCCCATCGCGGTCAGCAGGATCAGCGGGACGGTGAAGTCGAGCGTGTACCGCGGCCCCCACTGCACGTACCCGGTGCCCATCACCAGCAAGATCGGGACGGCGGTCAGCAAGATCGAGACGACCAGCGCGCGCACCGAGCCCGGCGGACCGCGGCGTGCCCAGAACGCGGCGAGGAAGAGCGGCGTCATCCAGAACAGGCCGCCGCCCTGGAGGCTCTCGAAGCCGGGAACGAGCGGATAGGTGAGCAGCTCGTAGAAGACGTTGCGCGGCAGGTAGTGAAGGCTGAACAGCCCGTGGCGGGCGTGGGCCTCGACGAACGCCCCGCCCATCCGGTGAAAGCGGATCCCGCTCTCGAGGATGGAGCCGAACCGCGCCTGATCGTAAAGGCCGAGGAGCGCGAGGGTGGCGAGCACCGGGAGCGCTCCTGCCCCGAGCACCGCCGCGCGTCGTCTCGCCCCGGTCGCCCGTGACAGCAGCGCCCAGGCCGGCCAGACGCCGGCGAGGATCAGGTGGGTCCGGGTGGCGAGGGCGGCGGAGAGCGCCAGTCCCGCCAGGAGCGCCCCCAGCGCGCCGCGCATCCGGATGGCGGCGAGGTACGCCAGGCCGAGCGCGGCGAAGCCGACCAGCTGCCCGGTGAACCACACCCGACCGAACGGGGCGAGGGTGCAGTGCACCGACCCGAAGGCGAAGCAGGCGACCAGCGCGCCGCGGCGCACCCGGTCGAGCCGGAGCCAGCGCCCCGCGACCGCCGCCCGGAGCAGCGCGGCGACGAGGGCCACGTCGAGCGCCCCGAGCACCACCGTGAATCCGACGTCGCTGAAGCGCACGCCCCACAGCGCGACGAAGGGGAGCAGGAGCAGGGCGGGAAGCGGCCCCCAGTAGAGGTACGTCTTTCCGTCCACCACGCTCAGGTCGTGGACGTCCGGCGGACGGAGCCGGAGGCTCGTCTGAGCGTGCAGGAAGGCGTCAGCGAGGTAGCCGTAGTACGGGAACGGGGAGACGCCACGCGGGTCGCCGTGCCACAGGGCGAAGGCGGCGTAGACGACCAGCGCCGCCGCCGCGGCGATCCAGGGACGGTCGGCGAGCGCGATCGCCTTCCAGAGGGCTACCGGACGCCAGCCTCCCCGGACCGACATCGCCTGTCCGCTCGACCGCGCCAAGGCCGGACCCGGTCCACCGGGAGCACCGCGGTCCGGCGACGTGCTCACCGGGCCACTCATCGCGCCGCCTTGACGTAGAGCACCAGCGGCCCCTGCACGAAGGCGCGGTGGAAGCTCGGCGGCACCAGCTCGGCGAACCCGGGCTGCTCGTCCCAGGTGAGTAAGTGGTCGAACCGGGGCTCGGCGATGGCCCAGAACCGGCGCCAGCGCTCCTCGAAGCGCCGGCGGCACTCCGGACTTCCCGGCGGAGGGCCGTCGCCGCACACCGCCTCGGGCGATTTGTTCGACCTCGCCATCTCGTCGAGGGCCGGTGGGAGCAGCTCGGGCGGTTCCCAGCGCACGTAGGTGAGTGGGTAGCTGCGCTCCACCGCGAAGAGGAGCGGCGCCGTCGTCCGCCGGGCGAGCACGTAGCAGCCCCAGGCGTGCTTGAGCGGCTCGGTGAACGGGGCGCTCCCGTTGTGCTCGAAGACCAGCGGCAACAGCCGCGCGCCCACCGCCACGTGGGGGATGGCGGCGCAGAACGCCTGCCGCTCGTGCTCCAGCCGCCGGTAGTCCACGGTCATCGCCGCGGCGTAGAGCACCGCCGCGGCGGCGAGCCCGCGGACGAGCGGGCGCGGCATCGCCTCAGGCGCGCGCACCAGCAGGCCGGTCCAGAGGAACGGAATCACCCGGGCGTTGAACAGGCCCCAGTTGCTCTGGGAGGCGGGCAGCGCGAAGTACATCAGGAAGAGCAGTGCCATCGCCGGCCAGCGGAAATAGGGAACCGGGCGACCCCGCTCGCGCCACGCGGACACGGCCAGCACCGCGGCCGGGAGCAGCGCCGTCGCCTCCAGCCAGCTCAGACCGGCGGGCCCGTGCGACCAGAGCTGGGAGAGCGTCCGGAGCGGCGGGAGGTAGAGGATGCCCGCCTCGAGCAGCGGCGGACGAGCCTCGGGCTTGAGCCAGTGGACCGCGGCGGTGGCCATCGACAGGAGCAGCGCCGGCACGAAGGGGCCAACCGCGCCGACCAGGCGCCCGGGCCAGAGCCGCCGGGGAACGGTCAGTAGCAGTTCGAGGCCGACCAGCCCCGTGGCCATGGTGATGGGGAACGGGTGCCCGTACCAGGCGGCGACGCCCAGCGTCGCGAGGCCCAGCGTCTTTCCCGGGCCCGGGGCGCGCGCGCGGAGGTGGGCGAGGGCCAGTGCCCCGATCGCGCCGGCCGTCCCCACCGAGAAGTTGAGCAGCCCCACCGGCACGAAGAATCCATGCACCATCGGCCAGGCGAGGAGCGTCACCGCAGGCAGGCGCTCCGGCCCGGCGAGGCTCCAGCCCAGCCAGGCCAGCGCGGTTGCCATCGCCAGCAGTGTCAGGGCGACGAAGAGCCGCGCCGCTCCCACGAGCCCCAGCGGGCGGGCCACCACGTGAAGCCACAGGGCGAGCAGCGCGTTGGAGCGGAGGAAGCCGTTCGCCTGGAGGTCGGGGTAGTCGGCCAGGTGCTCGGCGATGAAGGCGCTGGCGAGGTGGTTGGGGAGATCCTGCAACGGAGGCACGGTGCCGAGGAGCAGCGGCACGGCGGCGACCACGAACAGGGCGAAGGCGGCCCGGCCGGGGCGGCCGAACCAGCGCTGGGGCCAGACGTCCGTCGTCATCGGGCGATGGACTGGGGGCCGCGGTCGCGCTCGGTGGCGGCGGCGGCCGAGGTTTCCTCGGCGACGATGTAGAGGGGCCGGCGCTTCACCTGCTCGTAGATCCGACCGACGTACGAGCCCACGATGCCCAGGAGCAGGAACTGCGCCGCCGCGATGAGGGTGACGACGATGATCAGCGAGGTCCACCCCTGGATGGTGACGTGCCGGATGTAGTGCTCCTCGAGCGCCCAGGCCGCCACCGCCAGGGAGAAGACTCCCACCACCAGGCCGAGCCAGGTGGCAATCCGGAGCGGGACGGTGCTGAAGGAGGTGATGCCGTCCATGGCGAAGCGGGCCATCTTCCCCACCGAGAACTTGGTGACCCCGCCCGCCCGCTCGGGGCGGTCGTACTCCACCACCGTCTGACGGAACCCCACCCACGCCACCAGCCCGCGGAGGAAGCGGTGCGTCTCCTCGAGGCCGCGCATCGCCAGCACCACCCGGCGGGACATCAGCCGGAAGTCCCCCGAATCCGGGACGGTGGGCACGGGCGCGATGGAGGCGAAGAGCCGGTAGAAGACCCGGGCGGTGAGCGCCTTGAAGGCCGAGTCGTGCTCGCGGCGGCGGCGGCGGGCGTGCACCACGTCGAACCCCCCACGCCAGCGAGCGACGAGCTCCAGCACCACCTCGGGTGGGTCCTGGAGGTCGGCGTCCATCACCACCACCGCCTCGCCGAGGGCGTGGTCCAGCCCCGCGCTGATGGCCGACTGATGCCCGAAATTGCGCGAGAGGCTCAGGACCCGGAAGCGCGGGTCGGCGTGGGCCGCATCCTTGAGGAGCCGGAGGCTGCCGTCGGCCGAGCCATCGTCGACGAAGAGGACCTCGGTGGCGACGTCGAGCACCCCCAGCAGCGCGCGCAGCCGCTCGAGCAGCGCGGGGAGGACCTCCTCCTCGTTGAACACCGGGAGCACCAGGGACAGGGTCGGAGCCACTACCGTTCACCCCAGTGCAGCTTCTGCCGGAGGATGCCGAAGTAGTCGATGTTGGGGTTGCTCACCAGCACCGTCCTGTTCGGCGAGCGCCACACCTCGAGCCGGTCGCCCTGCTGGAGGGGATGGCCGGTCTGCCCGTCGAGCGTCAGGTAGACGTCTGCCCCCGGGGAGCGGAGCACCACGTTCACCACCTGGTCGCCGGGGACCACGAACGGACGCTGCGTCAGGGCGTGGGGACAGATGGGGGCGACCACCGCGCACTCCAGCGCCGGGTGGAGGATGGGACCGCCGACGGAGAGCGCATAGGCGGTCGAGCCGGTGGGCGTGGCGAGGATCACCCCGTCCGACTTGAAGGTGGTCATGAACTGACCATCGAGGCTCACCTCGTGGTCGGCGATGCGGGCCAGGGCGCCCTTGTTGATGACCACGTCGTTGAGGACCTCGTCCTCGAGGAGGACTTCCCCCGCCCGGTGGAGGCGGCAGGCCAGCTTCATGCGGGTGTGGAGGCGGGCCTTCCCGGACAGCGTCTCGGCGAGCCGCACGAAGGTGTCGGAGCGGGGCACCTCGGTCAGGAAGCCGAGGGAGCCGAGGTTCACCCCCAGGATGGGCACGCTGCGCCCGCGGACCATCCGGGCGGCGTGGATGAGGGTGCCGTCCCCGCCGAGCACCAGGATGAGCTCGGCCCGCCGCGCCATCTCCTCGGGCGGGGTGGCCGGCCAGCCGGTCGCCATGGCGAGCTCCGGCTCGGCGAGCAGCTCGAGCTCGGGGAACCGCGCCCGCACCTGTTGCGCGAGCGCCACTGCCTCGGCGCTCCCCCGCTTCACCACCACGGCGACCGTCTTCACCTTGGCCCGAAGCTCTTACTACAAGGAGAGCCGAACCATGGACCTCTTCACCCAGGCTGCAGAGCGGGAGACGGCCGCTCGCGGGCCGCTCGCCGAGCGGATGCGTCCCAGCTCCCTGGCGGAGCTGCTGGGCCAGGAGCACCTCACCGGCCCGGGCCGGCTGCTGCGCCGGGCGGTGGAGGGAGGCGCCCTGCCCTCGCTCATCCTCTGGGGCCCGCCGGGGACGGGGAAGACCACCCTGGCCCGGCTCCTGGCGGGGGCGACCAAGGCGGCGTTCGTCCAGATGTCGGCGGTCGCCGCCGGGGTGAAGGACATCCGCGAGGCGGTGGCGCAGGCCGAGGAGCGGGCCCGCCTGCACGGCCAGCGCACGGTGCTCTTCCTCGACGAGATCCACCGCTTCAACAAGGCGCAGCAGGACGCGCTGCTGCCGCACGTGGAGAAGGGCACGCTCACCCTGCTGGGGGCCACCACCGAGAACCCCAGCTTCGAGGTGAACGCGGCGCTGCTGAGCCGCACCCGGGTGGTGACCTTGCGTCCGCTCGAGGAGGACGAGCTGCTCGAGCTGCTGCGACGGGCCCTGGTGGCTCCGCAGGGGCTGGGAGGGAAGGTGGAGGCGGACGAGGAGGCGCTCCGGTTCCTCGCCCGGACCGCCGGGGGAGATGCGCGCCGGGCACTCACCGCGCTGGAGGGAGCGGCATCGGGAGGAGCGCGCCTCACCGTCGCGGTGGCCGAGGAGGCGCTCCAGCGGAAGGTGCTCCTCTACGACAGGGCCGGAGACGAGCACTACGCGGTCATCTCGGCGTTCATCAAGTCGATGCGTGGCTCGGATCCGGACGCCGCGCTGTACTGGATGACCCGCATGCTCGAGGCCGGGGAGGATCCCCGGTTCGTGCTCCGGCGGATGGTCATCTTCGCCTCGGAGGACGTGGGGAACGCCGACCCCCAGGCGCTGGTGGTGGCCGTCTCGGCGCTGCAGGCCTACGAGCTGGTGGGGCTGCCGGAGGGCACCCTGCCCCTGACCCAGGCGGTGACCTACCTGTCGCTGGCACCGAAGTCGAACGCGGTCATCGGCGCGTTCGGGAGGGCGAAGGAGACCGTGCAGGAGACGGGCACCTTGCCGGTTCCGCCGCATCTGCGGCCCGCCTCCACCCCGCTGATGAAGAAGATGGGGTTCGGGAGCGCGTACCAGTACCCGCACGACTTCGAGGGGCACTGGGTGAAGCAGCAATACCTCCCCGACGCGCTGGTGGGGCGGCGGTTCTACGAGCCGAGCGACAGCGGGGCCGAGGCGACGCTGAAGCGGCGGCTGGAGGAGCTCCGGGCTCGGGAGCAGCAGGAGAGCGAGCCCGGCAGCGACGGCTAGTCAGCGTTCGTGGAACTCGAGCACCGTGGCAGTGTCGACGTCGCCGGCCAGGAAGAGCATTCCGTACAGCTTTCCGGCGGGGTCGTAGCCGAAGCTGAGGAGGTAGGTGTTCCATCCCAACGGGAGGGTCGACCATCCGTCCGCTCCGCGTGAGAGCAGCACCCCATCGGCCTCGCCCCCCAGCAGAGCCGCCGGGCGCATGCCGGCAGTGTTCGCCGCGATGAGGTGAGGGAGGCCGCAGCAGAGCGTCGGAAGCGGCTTCGGCGACGACCAGACCGGGCCCTCGCGGTGGAGAACGAACGCCTCCGTGTCGAACCCGATGCCCTCTTGCCTCACCATCAGATCGAGGCTCGTGGCACCGGCCAGCAGCTCGAGATCCGGGAGCGAGATCGAGCTCGCCAGCGTGGTCGCCTGCCAGCTCCCGGCGCGCTCCAGCACCAGGAGCCCCTGGTCTCCCGAGGCGGCGACCTCGATGCGTCCGTCGGGGGCGACGGCGATCGCCAGCCCGTGGAGGCTGGTCATGGGGGTGAGGGTGGCGGCGGGGGACTCGACCAGGTACCCCGAAGGATGCTCGAGTCGAGGCCGAAGGCCGGATCCATCGGCGTCGCCGTCATCGCCTCGGCCGCGCCGGACTGCACCACCACCGGGGAGACGGCTCGCAGGGACCCGGCCAGGACGAGGACGCTGAGGAACCAGGTTCGACGCTGCATGCCTTCCCCCCCAGGACCCTTGGACGATCGCTCGGCCGTGGCTCAGTCGTGGTCCGCTCCACCGTGGTCGTCGTCCCGGCTGCCGTCGATGCGGATCTCCGAGATGGTGTACCGGGACACCTGCGCGCACCACTCTGAGTCCGGCGTCACGTACTCCTGGCTGAAGATGCGCAGGTCGAGGGCGAGGTTGGTCACCAGTAGATGCCGCCCGGCGAAGCGGATGCTCGCCGGGAAGAGGAGACCCACCGGCTCGCCATGACGGACCGCGCCGCCGAAGTCACCCAGCTTGGCGATCAGCTTGCCCGCGGGATCGAGCACCACCACGTCGTCCGACTGGTTCTCGGCGACCCAGACGTTGTCGTGGTCGTCCACGAGCAGCCCGTCCGCTCCGTTGATCGCCTGGGCGAAGATGGCAGGAGAACCTCCGGGGTTACTGCCGACAACGGGAATCTTGAGAACCGTGTCGCTGCCGGTGTTGGCGACGAACATCGCACTCTCCGCCCGGTTGAAGCGGATCCCGTTGGCCCCGAAGGGGGGGACGCCCGTAGTGCGGAGCAGCGGGTCGTCGATCCAGGCGGTCGCCACGCCCCCGTTCGGAGGAGCCTTCCAGATGATCCCCTGCGCACTGTCCGAGATGTAGACGTTCCCGGCGTGGTCGAAGGTGATGTCATTGAGCCCCGCGCCGCCCGGATGCGGCAAGGCTGGCAGGGTGATGAAGGGCTGCGCAGCGCCGGTTCTCGCATCGACAGCGAGCACCTGACCGGCGCCGAAGTCGTTCACCAGCAGGACACCGCTGTGTGGATGGAAGCGCAGCCCGAGGAGATGCGGAGTCGAGGGCGTCACCGGGATCTGGCGGACCAGCCGACCGTGCTCGTCGAACACCGTGAGCTGTCCCTGGCCGGTGGCGGAGCCGGTGGCGGTGAAGCCGAAGCCGGTCACGTAGACGTGGCCGTGCGGACCGACATCGAGCCCCTCGGGGCCGGAGGAGCCGGGCGGCATTACCGCAAAGGTGCGGACCCGCCCGCGATCCCAGGCGTGCGCCGACCCGCCGAGCAAGAGAAAACCGAGCGACAGCACCGAGACCGCACGACGCGTTCCGCGCATGACGTCCTCCCGTCGGATCCGGGACCGGAGGGGCCCCGGCGCGCTGGAAGGAGACGCCCTGGTGCTGCAGGCCGCAACTGCCGCGGACTGCAGCCGCAGGCGCATGCCAAGTAGATGTCAGACCGACGCGGAGGGGAAGCTCGCTCCGGCACCGGAGCACCACGAGTCGGCCCGGGCCGCAGCGCAGATGCTGGGGAGCAAGAGCTGGATCGAGGAGACCAGCCGCGGCGGAGAAGGTCCGACGCAGGCTCGAGGCGGCGACACGCCCCGGAGCCTCGACGACTTCGGGTGGCGCCAGCACCGGCGGTGAGCGGGGCCGGCTGCGGCGGCCTCAGGAGTTCGCGCGCTGCTCCGATGACGCTGCCCAACCGGGTTCGCATCTGACGAGCGCTGCCAAAAGTGTCCCGTTCGGGTTCCCTCGAACTTGCGAACCTTTTCCGGACGCTCGGGGGCGGGGGGGGGGTGCGCCCTCGCCAGAGCGTCCGGTTCGGGTTCGCGAGTGCCTGCCTGGGAACCAGCTGAGCAGCCGTCCGTGTTGCGAGACGCGGTGTCCAGCCTCCCCAGTCGCTCGCCCCCTGGGCTCAGCGAGCTCGGAACGCCCGCTCGCGCGCGCTGGTTCCCACGTTGCAGCTGCGAAACAATTTCGGACACCTCGGCGGGTGCCCGGACCCCCCTCCCCTGGCGACCGTCCGGTTCGGGTTCGCGAGTGCAACCTGGGAACCCGCGCGGACGCAAATCGTCCTTTTGTGCGCGTGCGCGCTTCTTGCTTCGGCCCCCGCGAATGGATGAAGCAAGCGATGCGCTCGAAGATGCACTGACCGAGCTGCGCTTCCGTTGCGCCCTTCTCGACGAGGGCCCGGTTCCGAGCCCGGGGCGCCGGGCGTTCCCGGTGGACGCCATCTCGCTCCACGTCCCGCTCGCGGGTCGCTGTCACATCGATGTGGCCCTTCCGGTCTGGGTCCATCGGCTCGAGCCCGGGGAGATCCTCGTGGTGAACCAGGGTGTGGACGGCGCGCTCCGCGCGACCTCCGACGGCAGCCCGCGGCCGAAGGTTCTCTCCATGCGTGTCGACTTCGATGCTCCACAGGGGCATCCGCTGCTCGACTCTCTCCCTCCGCTCATCCGCGCCACCGTCCGCAAGGTCCCCGCGCCTGGGTCATTCGAGCCGCTTCTTGCGGCACTCCTCGCCGAGTACACGATGCCCATGCTCGGTCGCAGGGAGGTCTCGCGGGCTCTATGCACCTCCATGACCTCGACTGGACCAACAAGGGCTGGCTGCGGGCGCTCGCCGATCCGGTGATCAAAGGGCAGCTGACTCCGCCGGCACCGGCGGGCCCCGGCTCCGAGACGGTCCGCAGTCTGGCGGATGCATCGGGGCGCTCGGAACGTCGCATCCGCGCGCGGTTTGCGAAGTTCGCCGGCTCGAGTCCCTCTGAGCTCATCCGGCACTCGCGTGCGCGCCGAGCGGCGAGGCTGCTCCTCGACGGCGAGACTGATCTCGCGCTGATCGCGCGCCTAACCGGCTATCGCACCCGTCAAGCCTTTTGTCGTGCGTTCAAGCGCGAGCTCGGCGTCTCACCCGCAGCGTACTGGCGGAGCGCGAACGGCCGGCGCTTCCCTCGCAAGCCCAAGGGACCGAAGAAGTGACGAGTTGAGGCCGAATCGTCCGCGGCGGCGGGTGCCAATCGGACTCAGACGAGCGGAGTGACCCGGCCGAGTCGCAATGAGAGCGGCCAGCGGATGAGGCGCGCCATCGCCGGATCGCCCCACCCGGCCCGCAGCTCGTCGCCGAAGCGATCGAACTCGGCTCCGCGACCGGCCCTCCGGAGTGACTGCACCGCAGACCAGGTGCCCACGTACCCGAGCAGCTGCTCGGCATTCCAGCGGTGCTCGAGCGCGAGGGCCGGTGCTTCCACCGGCTCGAACGGGAAAGGCAGCGAGCGGTAACCCTCGTCGACGAGCCGGCGTTCGGGGGGCCAGTGGCCCTCGAGCGTCTTCCGGTAGAACTGATCGACGATCCATCCGATCTGAGGCTCCGCCTCCATCACCGCGTAGGTGACGAGGGCAATGAGGCCACCGGGCCGGGCCACCCGGCGGACTTCCTGGTAGTAGGCGTCGAGGTCGAACCAGTGAACCGCCTGCGCCGCCACGGCACAGTCGACGCTCCCGTCGTCAAGTCCGCTCGCCTCGGCCGGGGCCACCGCGTAACGCACCGCGGGGTGCGGTGTCGCAGCGGCGATCTGTGCGGCACTTGCATCCGTCGCCACCACGCTCTCGAACACCTCACCGAGCACCGCCGAGAGCTGCCCCGATCCGCAACCTGCGTCCCAGGCGAGGCCGCGTCCCGGCGACCGCGCGGCCAGGGCCTCGGCCACTGCGCGCGGATACACCGGGCGGTGCGCGGCGTATCCGGTTGCCGTGGCCGAGAAGTGGTCCTTGAACCCGCTCATCCTGCTCCGACCTACCTCGCCCCGCCGCTGCGTGCACGCAACAGGCGCATGCCACGCCGGCACGGCGACCGTGGTCTCCGGTGCGACCATGGACTTTGCTGCGGTTCCCCTGAGCGCCCGGGAGCGCGTAGGCCGCTCAAAGCGTGCCCACCGGCCCCACGCCCTGCCTTCCGCCGTCCACCCGGGGCCGTGCCCGAACGCCCGGACCGAGAGAGCGCCGCAGAGGTCATCCCCGCGGCCGACAGACCCGGGCACCGGTCGCGGCTCAGCGTTCACCGATCAGCCCGCACCGTGACCGCGAGCTCTCCTCGGGGCACGACCGCATCCACCAGGGTGGCGGTTTCACCGACCGCCTCGACGGTGATCGGCCCTTCCCCTCCCAGTGTGGCAGCGAGCTCGCTCCCGGTGGGCCAGGTGCCCGTCTCGGCCCGGAGGAGGTCGGCGGTGACGGCGCCTCGGAGCAGCTGCAGCTGTGCCCGCCCCCGCGCATCCGAGCGCGCAACCCGGCCGAGCTGCGGCAGGGCGAACGCCGCCCGGGGATTCATCCACGGCCGCTCCCCCGCCGCGAGCACGTCGAGCCGCTCGGCCCGTGCCGGCATGGGCAGGCCTGCCGCCTTCACCGCCGCGGCAAGACGGGCGTCGATGCGGTGCCACGCATCCCCGAGGGCCAGGGCAAAGCGCCAGTCCGTCCGCCCGCTGGGAGCATTCTCCCGGGCCCATGCCGCCACCGACTCCGGCAACCCGTCCGGCGGCGCCAGGTACGGAGCGAAGGCCCGCGCACGCGCCCCGAGCGCGTACTCGGCCATGATCACGCCGAGCGCCGGCGTCCCCTCCTCCACCCGGCCGAGCGCAAGGGCCGCGGAGCGCTTCACCTCGGTGGGGGCGGCGTCGAGGGCTGCGACGCATGGCCGGAACGCCACCTCCTCCACGGCCAGGGCGGGGAGCCGCCCGGCGAGGCCGGCCCCCCACGAGGCGTCGCGGGCGAGCGCCTGGAGATCGACGCAGACGCGCACCGCACCCGCCGCATCCCTCAGGGACATCAGCTGACGGACGTGGAGCGCTCCGAGCTTCCCCGCGTAGGGCAAGGTGGCCCAGCCGCGCGGACGCGCCACAGGCGTCGGCGTGTCGAGCGTCCCCAGACCCGGAGGAGGACCGGCCTCGGCGGCATGGGTCGCCGCCAGGAGCGCGCCCAGCGGCCCAGCCCCGGCGTCGAGCTCACGCCGGCACGAGGGGGAGAGCGCATCGAAGGGCCGTTCCCCCTCCCGCACCGCCCGGCACAGCTCGACGTCCGCCGATGCCGCCTGCAGCTCGGCGAGCGCGTCCCAGGCCCGCGCAGCAGATGCACCGAAGGTCCCCGGCTCGGGGGACGGGAGGTGCGGCGGACGCGGAAAGCGAGCGGCGGCTCGCGCCTGGAGGTCGCGGCGGAGCGCCCGCGCTGGCCCGGCCGTCGACGTCCGCCAGAGCGCCACGCCCACCAGGACGACCACCGCCACCATCACCAGCCAGAGTGCACCTTGCAGCCGTCGCGCCGCCCGCTCACGCATCAGGGCGGCGCACACTGCCAGAAAAAGCGAGGGCCCGCCCGGCGCGCGCCGGGCAGGCCCTCTTGTCCCCGTCAGGGACGCCGCCCGGGTCGCAGTGCCCGGGCTGACGGCCCTCCGGATGGTCTCTTAGGCGCTCATCGGCTCGGCCTTGGGCTTGGCCATCGGCTGCTGCAGCGGCCCACGGACGACCTCGTACTGCTTCAGCAGGCGGCGGAAGTTGCTCCGGTCGACCCCGGCGGCGCGCGCGGCGCTGGACACGTTGTGCCCGCTCTTCTCCAGGAGAGCCGAGAGGTACCGCCGCTCGAAGGCCCGCATCGCCAGCCGCTTGGCCTCGGCGTAGGGTAGGTGGGCGAGGCTCAGCACCTCGACGTCGCCGCCGCCGCCCTGCGACTCCCGGAGCTGCTGGGGCAGGTCCTCCACGTCCACCACCTCGCGCGAGGTGAGCACCACCGCCCGCTCGATGACGTTCTCCAGCTCGCGGACGTTGCCCATCCAGCGGTGACAGACCAGCGCCTCCATCGCCTGCGGCGCGATGCCGGTCACCTTCTTGCCCATCTTCCCCGCGTACATCCGGAGGAAGTGCCCGGCCAGCAGCGGCACGTCCTCGGGGCGGTCACGGAGCGGGGGCAGCGAGACGGTGATGACGTTCAGCCGGTAGAAGAGGTCCTCGCGGAACTTGCCCTGGTCCTTCGCCCGGGCGAGGTCCACGTTGCTGGCGGCGATGACCCGGACGTCCACCTTGATGGTGTCGTTCGCGCCCACCCGCTTCACCTCGCCCTCCTGGAGGACGCGCAGCAGCCGGACCTGGGTCGCCGGCGGGACGTCGCCGATCTCGTCGAGGAAGATGGTCCCGCCGTCCGCGGCCTCGAAGAGGCCCTTCTTGTTGGCGGTGGCGCCGGTGAAGCTGCCCTTCACGTGGCCGAAGAGCTCGGACTCGAGCAGGGTGTCGGTCAGGGCCGAGCAGTTCACCGCGATGAATTGCTTGTCCTTGCGCGGGCTGCGGTAGTGGATGGCCCGGGCGACCAGCTCCTTGCCGGTGCCGCTCTCGCCCTGGATGAGCACGGTGGCGCTCGAGTAGCTGACCGTCTCCACCAGCTTGAACACCGCCCGCATCTGGCCCGACTGCCCGATGAGGTCCTCGAACTGGCCCTTGACGCTGAGCTGCTCCTCCAGCACGCGGGTGCGGTCCTTGAGCTGCTTCCGCTCCAGGGCCTTGGCGACGGTGAGGCTCACCTCGTCGATGTTGGAGAAGGGCTTGGTCAGGTAGTCGTAGGCGCCGGCCTTCACCGCCTCGACCGCCGTCTCCACGGTGGCGAAGGCGGTCATCATCACCACCTCCACGTCGGCCCGGGCCTGCTTGATGGCCCGGAGCAGGTCCATTCCGGACAGGTGCGGCATCCGGATGTCCAGCACCGCCACGTCGACCGTGGGGTCCTTGGAGGCGGCGAGACCTTCCACCGCGTCGTCGATGGCGACCACGGTGTAACCCTCTCGCTGAAGTATCTCGGTGACGGCTCGGAGGACGACCTTGTCGTCGTCCACCACCAGGATCTTGCCAGGGCGCTTGCTCATCAGTTCCTCACGGAAGGGAAAGACGTTGGGGGGATGGGAAGAAGGACGGTGAAGGTGGAGCCCTCGCCGGGGGCGCTCTGCACCTCGAAGCGGCCACCGTGGTCCTGGACGATGCGGTAGGCGATCGCCAGGCCCAGGCCGGTGCCCTGGCCCGGGGGCTTGGTGGTGAAGGACGGCTCGAAGATGCGCCGGAGCACCGAGGCCTCGATGCCGGTACCGGTGTCGCGGACGCTGACGAAGACGTGGGTGTCGCCCCGCCCGGTGCGGACGGTGAGCGTGCCCGGCTTCCCGTCCAGCGCGTAGAGACCGTTTTGCAAGAGGTTCAGGAGCACCTGCCCCATCTGCCCCGTGTCGCCGATCACCGGTGGCAGTTCGGCCTCGGTCTTCACGTCCAGGGCCGCCTCGGGCGACTTCTTCAGCTGGGCTCCGAAGAGGAACGCTGCGTCGTCCACGCAGCGATTCAGGTCGAACGGGCGGCGGTCGCCCTCCTGCGAGCGGCGGCTGAACTGGAGCAGGCTCTCCACGATGCGCTTGCACCGGAGCGCCGACTCCTCGATCAGCTGCAGGGAATCGAGGTCCCCCTTGGCGCGCCCCACGTCCCGCTTCATCAGCTGGGCGAAGGTGAGGATCCCGGCCAGCGGGTTGTTGATCTCGTGCGCCACGCCGCCGGCGAGCTGGCCCACCGCGGCCATCTTCTCGGTCTCGACCAGGCGCGCGGTCATGGTCCGCTCGTCGGTCACGTCCCGGTACGCGCACACCGCCTGCCCCTCCTCCGCCATGGGGTAGACGTCGAGCACGTAGATTCTTCCCTTGTGCTGGATCTCCGCCCGGCCTTCCTTGCCGCTGGAGATGGCCTTCTTCATCGGGCAGCCCGTGCACGGGGTGTCACGACCGAAGAGGAACTGGTGGCAAGGCGGGTTCTGGCTCACGCCCTGGACGGGGCGTCCCGCCACCCGCGCATAGGCCACGTTGGCCCGCCGCACGCTGTGGTCCGAGCCCCGCACCACCGCCAGGGGCAGGTCGAGCGAGTCGAAGGACAGCTCCCATTCGCGCTTGGCCACCACCAGCAGCCGGGTCCGCTGCTGCACCCGCTCCTCGAGCTCGGCGTTGAGGGCCCGCAGCTCCTCGTTCTGGGCCCGGGTGACCTCTTGCAGGTGCGCGTTCTCCCGCTGCACCGCGTACTGCTCGAAGGCGCTCTGCACGGTCAGCAGCAGCGCCGAGTCGTTCCAGGGCTTGGCGATGAAGCGGAAAATCTCGGAGCGGTTGATCGCCTCCTCGATGGCCCGCTGGTCGGCGTGACCGGTGAGCATGATCCGCTGCGCGAGCGGGATGCGCTGCTTCACCTGGGCCAGGAAGTCCGCCCCGTTCATTCCGGGGAGCCGGAAATCCGAGATGACCACCTCGGGAGTGAACTGCTCGAGGACCTTGAGCCCCCGCTCACCGTCGAGAGCGGTGCGGATCTCCCAGTCCCCGCTGCGCAGCACGCGACGGAGCGACTTGAGGATGTTCTCCTCGTCGTCCACCACCAGCAGCCGCCCCTGAGCGGGCGACATCCTGAGCGCGGGCTCCATGGCGTGTCTTCCAGTCCGTGAAAGGGGATTGCAACCGCCCGGCCACCCGCCCGGTCTTTGCCAACCCCCGAGGATCAGGTCCGTCTTGCCCTGTGCTGGTGTTTGGACCCGGGGTCACTCTACACCCACCCCCCCACCTTGTGGTCGCCAGCGACCCAGGTCGGTCACGCGGACGCCGCGGCCGTCCAGGCCCTGAGGCTCAGGAGGGTCCTGGGCCGCGAGGGAGCGCACCGACCCCCGGGTCGGCGAGGCAGACCCGGTTGCGACCCTCGCGCTTGGCGCGGGCGAGGCATCCGTCGGCGGCGCCGATCAGCTCCTCGGGCGTCTGGACCTGCACGGCGGGATGGCTGCCCACGCCCACACTGACAGTGAGGAGCACGTCGGCCGTGGGACCGGTCCGGAGCGCGGCGACGTCGCGGCGGATCCGCTCCGCCACCGTGAGCGCCCCCGCCAGGTGGGTCTGGGGAAGGATGCAGGCGAACTCGTCACCGCCGGTCCGGGCAACCGTGTCGGTCTCCCGGACGGCGGCCAGCAGGCACTGGGCCACGGCGCGGAGCACCCCATCGCCCACCAGGTGACCGAAGGACTCGTTGATGCCGCGGAACTGATCCAGGTCCACCAGGACGAGGGCGAGCGGGTTGTCGTACCGCTGGGCACGGCGGAACTCGTCCTCGAGCCGGAGAAGAAAGTAGCGGCGGTTGTGTACCTCGGTGAGCGCGTCGACGACGGCGACCCGGTCCTCCGCGCCCTGGGTCATCGGCCCCGAGGCTCGACGGAACACTGCGGTCCGGCGGCGCAGCCGCGCGAGCAGCTCCTCCAGGCCCACGCTCGCCGGGAGCACGTCGTCCGCGCCGAGGTCCAGGAGCCGGGCCCGGCCCTGGGCGTCGTCCACCCCGAGCACCAGCACCGGGCGTCCCGCGTCGGTCTTCGCCCGCACCCGGGAGAGCAGGCCCGCGGCCCCCCAGGGAGGGCATGGCTCGACGACGAGGAATGCGTCGGGTGACTCGAGGCTGGCGGCCCGGTCCACCGCCTCACCGTCCTCGAACCGGGTGAGGGCCCAGCCCGCCTCCTCGAGCCCGCGGGCGAGCGCGCTCACCGGAGCGTCCTGCGTGGTGACGAGCCAGAGGTTCATTCTTGGAAAGTCCCGACAGGCTAGCAGAGAGGCGAACGCGTTGACCGTCGCACACTCGTCTCCCGGGTGCACCGTAACCCCGCGAGACGCAAGGTCGTTTGCGCGGTGTCGGGACACAGGGCTAGACCCGGGGGCCCAGGCCTTGGACCCCCATCGCGGAGAGCCGCCCCCCGTCCCAGAGCATGCCCTGCCTCCCCCGCTCCGGCAGCGGGTGCGGCGCTGGCTGGTGGGGCGCCCGCGCAGCGTGGAGGACCCGGGTGTGTTCCACCGAGTCTCGCTGGTGGCCTTCCTGGCGTGGGTGGGGCTGGGAGCCGACGGGCTGTCCTCCTCGTCGTATGGCCCCGAGGAGTCCTTCAAGGCGCTCGGGAGCCACGTGGCGCTCGCGCCCTTCCTGGCGCTGGCCACCGCGTTCACGGTGGTGATCATCGCCGCGGCGTACTCGCGGATCATCGAGCACTTCCCGTTCGGCGGGGGCGGGTACATCGTCGCCACCCGGCTGCTCGGCCCGAGTGCCGGCGTCGTCTCCGGCAGCGCCCTGATGGTGGACTACGTCCTGACCATCACCACCTCGATGGCCGGAGGGGCCGACGCCATCTTCAGCTTCGTCCCGCCGTCGCTGCACGGCTGGAAGCTGCCGGTGGAATTCCTGGCCATCGGGGTGCTGGTGGTGCTGAACCTGCGTGGGGTGCGCGAGTCGGTGACGATCCTGGCACCGATCTTCCTCCTCTTCCTGGTCACCCACGTGGTTCTCATCGGTGGCTCGGTGCTCGGCCGGGTCGACGAGGTGCACGTGGTCACCGAGCAGGTCCGCAGCGGGCTCTCTTCCGGGGCGGCGACGCTCGGCCTGGGAGGAATGCTGGCGCTCTTCCTTCGCGCCTACTCGATGGGGGCCGGCACGTACACCGGCATCGAGGCGGTGAGCAACGGGCTGCAGATCATGCGCGAGCCCAAGGTGGAGACCGCGCGGCGCACCATGGTGCTGATGGCCGTCTCGCTCGCCCTCACCGCCGGCGGCATCACCCTGGCCTACCTCCTGCTGCACGTGGCGCCGGTGACCGGGCGGACGATGAACGCGGTGCTCGCTGACCGCTTCGCCGGCACGTTCCATCTCGGCGGCCTCCCGGTGGGCCAGTGGTTCGTCTGGCTCACCCTGCTCTCCGAGGCCCTGCTCCTCTTCGTCGCTGCCCAGGCCGGGTTCCTCGACGGGCCGCGGGTGATGGCGAACATGGCAGTCGACAGCTGGGCCCCACACCGGTTCGCGCAGCTCTCCGACCGGCTGACGATGCAGAACGGGGTGCTGCTGATGGGCGGCTCGTCGCTCCTGGCCCTGCTCTACACCCGCGGCGACATCACCACCCTGGTCACCCTCTACGCGATCAACGTCTTCGTCACCTTCTCGCTGAGCCAGCTCGCCATGTGCCGCTTCTGGTGGCAGCAGCGAAAGGCCCGGGCGGACTGGCGGCGCCAGGGCGCTATTCACGTCGTGGGCCTGGTGCTCTGCCTGGGCATCCTGGTGGTCAACGTCTACGAGAAGTTCCGCGAGGGGGCGTGGGTCACGCTGGTGGTGACCGGGGCGGTGGTGGGAGTCTTCGTCTGGACGCGCGCCCACTACCGGAAGGTGCAGCAGAACCTCCGCCGGCTGGACGACATCCTCCCCGCCATGCCCAAGTCCAGGGCACCGGCCCGGGCGCTCGACCCGGGCAAGCCCACCGCGGTGCTCCTGGTCGGGGGCTACGCCGGGCTCGGCGTCCACTCGCTGCTCACCATCCAGCGGCTGTTCCCCAACTACTTCCAGAACTTCGTCTTCCTCTCGGTGGGGGTCATCGACTCGGCCACCTTCAAGGACATCGCCGAGGTGGTGGAGGTGAAGGAGCGGACCCGCGCGGCTCTCGACGAGTACGTGAGCCTGGCCCAGGGGCTCGGACTGGCGGCGACGGCACGGATGGCGCTGGGGACCGAGGCGGTGGAGACCGCCACCCAGCTCTGCCGCGAGGTGGCCAAGGAGTTCCCGCGGGCGCTGTTCTTCGCCGGGAAGCTGGTCTTCGAGCAGGAGCGCTGGTACCAGCGGATGCTCCACAACGAGACCGCGTACCAGCTCCAGCGCCGGCTCCAGTTCGCCGGGCTGAACGCGATGGTGCTCCCGGTCCGCCTGCTCGAGGGCGAGGCCCAGGCGAAGGCCGCAGCGTAGGCCTGGTCGCTGAGCCGGCTCACCCCACGGGGTGGAACCGCTCCCCCCGCTCGGCCATCCGTCGGAGCAACGGGGCCGGCTCGAAGCGAACCCCCTTCCGCTGCTGCCAGTGCTCGAGCCGGCGCAGCAGCTCGGCCGGACCCATCGCGTCGATGGCGCGGAAGGGGCCGCCCCGGAAGGGTGGGAAGCCGAGGCCGAACACCGCGCCAACGTCGCCGTCGCGGGCGCTGCGCAGGATGCCTTCCTCGAGGCAGCGGACCGCCTCGTTCAGGAAGAGCAGCACCGGCCGCTCGCGGAGCTCATCCTCGGGGAACGGCACCCGGGTCGGGCCGCCAGGGAGCGCTTCGTACACCGCGGTGTCCACCGGCTTGCCCTTCACGTCGTAACGGTAGAACCCCTTCTTCGTCTTGCGGCCGAGCCGACCCTCCTTCACCAGGGCGGCCATGGTGGCCGGCGGCGTCATCCGCTCGCCGAAGGCGTCGTGGAGCACGTGGCTGACCTTCTCCCCCACGTCGATGCCCACCTCGTCCAGCAGCTGGAATGGACCCACCGGGAACCCATAGGCCCGGAGCGCGCCGTCCACCGCGGCGATGTCCGCGCCCTCGACCAGAAGGTGCGCTGCCTCGTTGAGGTACGGGGCGAGGACCCGTGAGGTGTAGAAGCCCGGGCCGTCGCGGACGACGATCACCGTCTTTCCCTGCTTCTTTCCCAGCTCGACGCAGGTGGCGACGACCGAGGAGTCGGTTCCTCCGTGGGTGATGATCTCCAGGAGGGGCATCTTCTCCACCGGGCTGAAGTAGTGCATCCCGATGACGTTGCCGGGGCGCCTCGAGCCTTCCGCCAGCCGGGCGATGGGGATGGAGCTGGTGTTGGAGGCGAAGATGCACTGCTCGGAGGTGGCGGTCTCCACCTCGGCGAGGAGCCGGCGCTTGAGCTCGAGGTCCTCGAACACCGCCTCGATGACCACGTCGGCGCGCCCGAAGCCGGAGAGATCGATCGTGGCCGTGACCCGGGCGAGGACCTTGTCCAGCCCCCGCCGGTCCAGACGGCGCCGGCGTACGCGCTGGTCGAGCAGCCCCCGCACGTGGGCGAGCGCCCGACCGAGGGAGGTGTCGTCGCGCTCCTTGATGCGGACCGGAAGGTGAGCCTTCTCGGCGGTGACGAAGGCGATGCCCCCGCCCATGAGGCCGCCGCCCAGCACCACGACCTTGTGGACAGGCCTGGCCTTCGCCGCGCCGTCCACGCCGGTGTCCTTCTTCAGCGCGGTGGTGGCGAAGAACAGCTCGCGGAGCCGGGTGCTCACCTCCGTGACCAGCAGCTCCCCGAAGGCGCGGGCCTCGGCGCGCTGCCCCGCCTCGAAGCCCTTCTCCACGCCCTCGCGGACCACCTCCAGCGCGCGCTCCGGGGCCGGGTAGTGCCCGCCGCTCTTCTTGAGCAGCTGCTTGCGCGCCTCGGCGAAGAGGAGCTTCCGGCCGATGGGATTCCCTTCCAGGGCCGCGCGGGTCACCGTCTCCCGCGGGCTCCGGTGCGGCCCGTGGTGGGCAGTCTTGCCCCCGCCCGCGGCCAGGGCCTGCGCATGCTCGACGGCCACGTCGATCAGGATCGACCGCGGCACCACCTCGTCGACCAGGCCCAGCTTGCGGGCCCTGGAGGCGCGGACCGGATTCCCGGAGAGGATGAGGTCGAGCGCGGCCTGCACGCCGATGAGCCGGGGGAGTCGCTGCGTGCCGCCGGCGCCGGGCAGGAGCCCGAGCTGTACCTCCGGAACCCCGAGCTGGGTGCGCGGCGCGTCCGACGCCACCCGGCCGTGGCAGGCCAGCGCCCACTCCAGGCCGCCGCCGAGACACGCCCCGTGGATGGCGGCGACCACCGGCTTGGGGAAGCTGGCAAGGCGCTCGAACCCCTGCTGGCCCTCGCGCGAGGCTTTCTCGCCGTCGGCCGCGGTCCGCAGCGAGCCGAGCCACCTCACGTCCGCGCCGACGACGAAGTCCTGCTTTCCGGAGGTGAAGACGATGGCCTTGACCTCCGGGTCCTGTCCGAGGCGCTGGAGCTCCTGCTCGAACTCGGCGCCCACCGCAGGCGAGAGGGTGTTCACCGGCTCGTCGGGAAGGTCGAAGGTGAGGACCGCCACGTCGCCGCGCATCTCCGAGCGAAAGGCAGCCATCAGACGGCCTCCAGAACCAGTGCCGCGCCGAGCCCGCCGGCCGCGCAGACGGTGCAGAGGGCAGTGCTCTTGCCGCTGCGGGCGAGCGCATCGAGTGCCTGCATGACGATGCGGGCTCCGGTGGCGCCGAAGGGGTGGCCGAGGGCGATGGATCCGCCGTGGATGTTGAGGCGCGCCGGGTCCACCTCGCCCAGCGGCGCCGAGCGGCCCAGCTTCCTGGCGAACTCCGGGCTGGCGAAGGCCTGGAGGTTGCTGGCCACCTGCGCGGCGAAGGCCTCGTGCATCTCGACCAGGTCGATGTCCGCCAGGCGCATCCCCGCCCGGTCGAGCGCCACCGGCGCGGCGTAGGCCGGTCCCTGGAGGAGCTGATCGGCCGGGTCCGTCGCGGCGTAGGCGAAGGCGCGCAGCGCCCCCAGCGGCCGGAGCCCCAGCGCCCTGGCCCGGTCCTCGCGCATCACCAGCAGCGCGGCCGCGCCGTCGGTCAGGGGCGAGCTGTTTCCGGCAGTGACCGAGCCGTGCGCCTTGTCGAACACCGGCTTGAGCTTCGAGAGCGCCTCGAGCGAGGTGTCGGGACGGATGATGTCGTCCGTGGTCCCGGTGGTGGTGTACGCCGGGGGCACGGGGACGTGCATCACCTGGGCATCGAACACGCCGGCCTTCCAGGCCGCGGCGGCGCGCTGGTGCGAGGCAAGCGCGATCTCGTCCTGCCAGGTGCGCGAGATCCGGTTCTCCTTGGCCATCTTCTCCGCGCTCTGCCCCATGGTGAGGCCGGTGGAGTACTCGGCGATCGCGGGTGGAACCGGGACCAGATCCCCGGGGTGGACGCCAGCGAAGGCGCGGAGGCGGTCCGGCAGCGAGCGCGCGCGGCTGGCCTTCACCAGCGCGCGGGAGAGCGGGCGGCTGGTGAAGATTGGCACGTCGCTCATCGACTCGGTGCCACCGGCGATGGCCACCTGGCTCACCCCGAGGGCCATGGCGGAGGCGACGTCGGTGAACGCCTGGATGGAGGTGGCGCAGGCGCGGGAGACGGTGTGGGCCTCGAGTCCCCTCGGCAGCGCCGAGGCGAGGCCGACCTCGCGGGCGATGCTCGGAGCCAGCAGCGTGGGGATGGCCTGGCCGAAGACGATCTGATCGATCTCCACGGGGTCGACGTCCGCGCGTTCGACGAGCTCCCGGACCACCGTCGCTCCGAGGTCGAGAGAGGTGAGAGAGCCGAAGACGCCGCCGGCCTTGACGAAGGGGGTCCGGAGCCCCTTCACCACGACGGCGCGCGACGTGCCGGGTTGACCGAGCAGCTGCGCCATGACGCGGCGTTCCAGCAGAGACTCACTCGGGCGTCAATCGGCGGTCCGGGCCTTCGGGGCGCGAGCTACGGTCGGCTCGTTCCGCCGAAGCCCTGAACTCAGGCGGTTCACGCCGCGCGCGCGGCCGCCGATTCGTCCCGCATCACCTCGAGCGTCTTCCGGATCCCCTCGTTGTACGAGGTCTTCTTCACCGGCCCGAGGAGCTTCTGGAGCGCCGAGTCGTCCATGACCACCGGGTTCGTGTGGAGGTAGCTCATCTCCACCAGCTCGCGCATCAGCGGATTGAAAAGCCCCATCACCCGGAGCGTGTTCTTGCCGGCGACCCGGAACTTCGGCGTCTTGCCGGCTGCGGCGAACACCCTGGTCACGAACTCCCGCTGGGAGATTGTCCCGGAGCCGCCGAGGTGCCACCAGCGGCCGTATGCCTCCGGCCGGTCCGCCAGGTCGAGCAGCACCGGGCCGACGTCCGGCACGAAGACGAACTCGTGCGGCGTGTCGATGGGGCCGATCAGGTTGGCCGTTCCGCCATGGAGCGCGGCGACGAAAGCGCTGTGAAGGAAGCTCTTGTCGATGCCCGGTCCGTAGAAGTCCGGGAGCCGGAGGATGGTTCCGCGGATCTTCCCCGCCGCGTCGGCTTCGAGGAGGAGGTCCTCCTGTTCCTTGCGCATCCGGCCCTTGAAGGTGTGCGGCTCGCGCGGGTGGTCCTCCGCAACGCGCGCGGTCCTCGGCATGCCGTACGGGTACACCGTGCCCACGAGCAGGACGCGCTGTACGCCCTCGGCGATCGCGCCGTCGAGCGTCTGCCGCATCACCACCGGGTGCTGCTCGAAGTGGTGGTACGGAACGCCCACCAGGTGGACGAGGGTGTCGAGGCCGCGCACGGCAGCCCGGACCGACGCGGCGTCCTCTGGATTCCAGACGACCCGCTCGACACCGGGCATGTCCCCGAAGCTCGCCTCGAGCGCGCCAGCCGACCGCCCGATGACCCGGAAGGGGGTGCGCCGGTCCGTGAGCGCCTGCCCCACGCTCCGGCCAATCGCTCCCGCCGCACCCACCAACCCGATTCGCTCCACCATGACCGCCTCCTTAACGGCGGCGCGGCGGCAACGCGAGAGAACCGAGCTCCGCGAACGGATTCTCGACGCGGCGCGGGACATCGTTCGGCGCGAGGGATTCGGCGCGCTGACGGTCCGGAAGATCGCCGACGCCATCGAGTACGCGCCCGGAACGCTCTACCTCTACTTCGAGAACCGCGACGCCATCGCCCGCGAGCTCTCCTTCGAGGGGTTCCGGAAGCTCCTGGAGGCCTTCGCGCCGGCCGAGACGCTCGCCGACCCGCTCGCCCGTCTCGAAGCCATCGGACGCGCCTACGTGAAGTTCGGGATGGAGCACCCCGAGACCTACCGGCTCATCTTCATGGAGGACCCGCAGCTCACCACCGCGGTGTTCAAGGCAGCGGGCGATGACCCCGGGCAGCGCGCGTATCGGGCGCTCCTCGATCCGCTCGACGAGCTCCGCAAGGCCGGGCGACTGCGGCGGGGCGCCGACGTGCAGCCGCTCGCCGACACGCTCTGGGCCTTGGTGCACGGCATCGTCAGCCTGAAGCTCACCTGCCCCGGCTTTCCGGTGACACCGGTGGAGCCGCTTCTGGACACCGCCCTGCGGACCTTCCTCGACGGGCTGGTCCGCCTTGCCCCGTCTAGGGCGTCGGCGGCGCGGTGACGTGACAGCCCAGCCGGTGCACGGTCTCCACCAGGTGCTTCGCCGCGTCGGGTGACGTGGGCGGCAGGATGCCGTGCCCGAGGTTGAAGATGTGCCCGACGGGCCCGGCGCGGCGGAGGATGTCCGCCACCCGCTGCTCCAGCTCGGCCGGCGGGAGAAAGAGCGCCAGAGGATCCAGGTTGCCCTGGAGCGCCACGTCCGGTCCGGCGAGCGCGCGGGCCTGGTCGATCTCGATGCGCCAGTCGCAGCCGAGCACGTCGGCCCCGGTCCTCCGGAGCAGGGGCAGGTGCGTGGACATCGCGGTGCCGAAGACGATCACCGGCACGCCCTTCGCCTGGAGCGCCTGCACCATCCGGGTGAGGTACGGGAGGCTGAACGTCTCGAAGTCGCGCGGGCTCAGCTCGCCGCCCCAGCTGTCGAAGATCTGGGCGATCCGCGCGCCCGCCTCGACCTGCATCTCGAGATACGGGATGAGCGTGCGGGTGAGCCGGTCGAAGAGCGCGTGGGCGAGCTTCGGCTGCTCGAAGAGGAGCCGCTTGATGAGGATGAAGCTCTTGGAGCCGCCGCCCTCGACCATGTAGGCGGCGAGGGTGAACGGCGCGCCGGCGAAGCCGATGACCGGCACCGCGTCGTGCAGCGCCGCCCGCGTACGGCGGATCGCCTCGGCGACGAAGCCGGTCTTCTCCACCGGATCCGGCACCACCAGCTTCTCGACGTCGGCAGTGGTCCGCAGCGGCGAGGGGAAGTGCGGCCCGCGGTCGCCGAGCTCGAGCTCCATCCCCATCGCCTCGGTGGGGATGAGGATGTCGGAGAAGATGATCGCCGCGTCGACGCCCAGCCGGCGGACCGGCTGCACCGTCACCTCGGCGGCGAGGTCCGGCGTCTTGCACAGCGGGAGGAAGTCGATCTTCTCGCGAACCGAGCGGTACTCGGGCAGGTAGCGCCCGGCCTGGCGCATGATCCACACCGGGGTCACGTCCACGGGCTGCCGGCGCGCGGCGCGCAGAATCCGATCGTTCACGTCCGACGGACGTAGCAGGAACGACCGAACCTGGCGAGGGGCTCGGGCGGCGGCCAGCGGCGCGATTCAGGCACCGTCGCCGCGGAGGACGGGCTTGAGATCGAGGACCGGCGTCCCGTCGATCGCCTCGAGCGGGCCCACCCGGATCCGCCGCCCCTCCACCGTGAGGACCCGGACCCGGTGCAGCCCGATGGGGTTCGGACGGTCCGGTGAGCGGGTGGAGAACACGCCGGTGATCGGCCGCGCCGGATCGCTCCGGGGATGGACCTCGAGCACCGCGCGGTCGGCCTGGTGGAGCCAGGTCACCAGGAAGACCTCGTCGCCCGGCGTGAGCCCCGAGGCCGCCGGGAGAACCTCGGGCCGAAGCTCGATCCAGGCATCCGGGCCGCCCTCCCTCCCCTGCATCGGCGCGCGCGCCCGGTCCCGCAGCTCGGAGTGGATGGTGCCAACCGGGCGGAGCTGAAGGTCCACCCCTCTCACCGTCGCCCGGCGAAGAGCGCGTTGAGCTCCGGGTAGGGCATCGCCCCCTCGAGCATGGCCTCGTAGCCGCGTCCGTCGAGGAACTGCCGGGCGGCGCGCCGGGTCAGACCATGGACGGCGCTGGAGATCCCCGAGCCCGCGCTCACCCGTCGCACGCCGAGTGCCCCGAGCTCTGCCACCGAAGGCAGCCGTGCCCACACCAGGACGTTCAGCGGGAGCGGGACACCGGCCACGATCTCTCGGATCGATGCCGGCTCCACGACGGCGGGCACGAAGAGTCCGTCGGCGCCGGCGTCGCGGTACTTCCGCCCGCGGGCGATGCTCTCCTCGACGGCGCGCTCGGGCGGGGTGAGCGCTTTCAGGTAAACGTCGGTGCGGGCGTTCACGAACAGATCCACTCCGGCGCGGGCGGCCCCGCGCTTGGCGGCCGCGATCCGCTCGCAGAGGACCTCGGGGCGGTCCGTCCCGTCCTCGAGGTTGATGCCCACCGCGCCGGCGCTGGCGAGGGCGAAGGCGTTGTCGGCGACGGCCGCGGGATCGGAGGCGTAGCCCGCTTCCATGTCGACGCTCAGGGGTACCGAGACGACCCGGGCGATCTCGGCGACGGCGGTGAGGAGGACGGAGGCCGGGAGCGCGCCCCCGTCGGCGTACCCGCGCGACCAGGCCAGACCGGCGCTGGTGGTGGCGATGGCCTGTGCGCCACAGGACTCGATGACGCGGGCGCTGCCTGCGTCCCAGGCATTGGGAAGCAAGAGGGGGGTCTTTCCGTGGTGCAGTTCTCTGAAGCGCGTGGCCGCAGTGCGGGTGTCCATGGTGGGGTCTCCGAAGATGTAGACTTGTCCATAGCGAGCGGGCGCAGAGGAGGCACAGTTCGCGAGCGTCGTCCTTGACACAGCTGGAACCGGGACCGTACAAGCGCCCCCGTCGTCGAGGAGCGGAGCCGGGACCGGGCGGGTAGCTCAGCGGTAGAGCATCGCCCTTACAAGGCGAGGGTCACAGGTTCGATCCCTGTTCCGCCCAATCGAAGACCGTCGTACTGGGGAGTTAGTTCAGCTGGTTAGAACGCCGGCCTGTCACGCCGGAGGTCACGGGTTCAAGTCCCGTACTCCTCGCTTCGTAAGAGCCCGGATGGACCGCGGAATTCGCTGCTGTCTCCGGGCTCCGCTTCACCCTCCGCTGGCGATGCCAGAAAGGGTCCCAGAAAACCGTTCGCGGATCCGCTGAGCGAGTGGGGCGAACTGCTGACGGTGAGGGAGGTGGCAGGACGGCTGCGCCTCCATCCCTCCACTGTTTACGGGCTCTGCGAGCGAGGCGAACTAGGGCACGTGCGCGTCAGCAACGCACTTCGGGTGCGTCCAGTCGACCTCGAGACGTTCGTACGGACTAGTTGTCGGTAGCGTCCGCAGCGGGAACGCGAACACACCGCGACTCTTCGAAGGCTGAACTGTGCCCTCACGGGAGCCACAGTCCAGCCTGACACTGGAGTAGGGCCGCCCTGTCCTAGTTTCAGCGGCTTCGTCCGAGCTGGTCGCGTCCTCGTGTCGCGGTTTCCGACCCGGTCGAGCACACCAGACGCACACACGCCGCCAACCCCCCGGACGACCGCGGTCATCCGAGCTTCCTCCTGAGCCCCCCGGCGCACAGGTGAGCTGCCCTAGACGGCGTCCACGTGACTGGACGGCGCGTGCAGCGCGGACCCGTCGTCGTCTCCTGGCGCAGCGGCTGCACGAGGGCCTGCGGCAGTGGCGCGGCGGGCGGAGACGGCGGGGGACAGGGAGCGCGAGACCGTTCTCGGGCAAGAGGGGAAGCGGGCGCTCGGGGCAGTCGAGCATCGCCGCGACGTCGAGGGCACCGTCCTGCACCAGGCCGTCCGAGGCCATCTCGCCAGCTTTCTCGCCGGGTCGGCCGACCGGGGCGGTCTTCCGCGCTTCGTCGAGCGCGACTTTGCCCGGAACCTCGCCTGCGGAGTGCCGGCGTACGGCTTCGCCCGGCTGGCCTGCGCCGGATGCCGAGCCGAAGTGCTGGTCCCCTTCTCCTGCAAGTCACGCGGAGTGTGCCCCTCCTGCAACGCCCGCCGGGCGCACGACACCGCCATCCATCTGGTGGAGCGCGTGCTTCCCCGGGCGCCGTACCGCCAGTGGACGCTCTCGCTGCCCATGCCGCTGCGCTTCTCTCTGGCCAGGGATTCCCGGCTCCTCTCCGAGGTGCTGGGCCTCTTCGTCCGGGCGCTCTTCGCCTTCCAGCGGCGGACGGCCCGGCGGCTCGGGGTGTCCCGGCCACTCACCGGCGCTGTGGCCTTCGTCCAGCGCTTCGGCTCGGCGCTCCAGCTGACGCCCCACTTCCACCTCCTCGTCCCCGAGGCCGTCTTCGAGGAGGTGCACGAGGCGGAGCTGCGCCTGCACCCCTTGCCTCGGCCCACCGACGCCGAGGTGGAGACGCTCGCCGTCACCGTGGCCCGGCGCACCCTCGCGCTGCGGCGTGCGCGCGGCATCCTCGAGGAGGAGGCCGTCCCGGACGCAGCACTCGATGTCCTGCAGCTCGAAGGCATCCAGGTGCCGCGGAGCGGGCCGCGTCCTCCCGCCCGCCGGCCGGGCCGCCGCTGCGCCTTCGTCGAGGGCTTCTCCCTCCACGCCGACACCTGGCTTCACGAAAACGACGTCACGGGCCTCGAGCGGCTCTGCAACTACGGCGCCCGCGGGCCCCTGTCGCTCGAGCGGCTGTCGGCCTTGCCCGACGGACGGCTCGCCTACCGGATGAAGCGGCCCTCTCCGGCAGGACAGACGCACCTCCTGCTGTCTCCGCTGGCCTTCCTCCGCCGGGTGGCCGCGCTCGTCCCACCCCCCAGGGCCAACCTCGTGCGTTACTTCGGCGTCTTCGCCCCCAACGCCAGGGTGCGGCCCCGCGTCGTGCCTGCGCCTCCTTCCCCTGCGCCGCTGGCCGAGGCAGCTTCCTGCCCCGTCACGCCGGAGCCTCTCCGCCCCCGGCCGCCTCGCCGCCCCATCCCCTGGGCCGAGCTCCTCCGGCGGACCTTCCAGTCCGACGTCCTCACCTGCCCGCGCTGCGGCGGCACGCGCCGCGTGGTGGCCGTCGTTCTCCGTTCCGCCACCGCCCGGGCCATCCTGGAGCATCTGCGGCTTCCCTCCAGGCCCCTCCCCCTCGCTCCAGCCGCCTCTCCGCCCCAGCTCGGCCTCTGGTGAGTGCCGTCCGAGCTTCGAGACCGCCCTACCCTGACGACGGGCCACGTACTGCTCTACCCCCAGCAGCGGTGAGCACTCCTTCCGAGCGCCTCCTGCCTTCGTCGTCCTCCCCGTCGCCGGCCGGACGACCCGGTCCGTACCTGGCTTCCGCCGCGAAAAACCCGTTTGTTCTTCCTTGGATCATATGCGACTCCCTCGTGTCGCGTTTGCTTAGTAGATTAGGACACCTAATTCATGTTTTAGGAGCAAATAAGTTGCGTGTTGCCAAAGAGGGAGGGTCGCCATGAGCCTGAATTCGAGAGCGTTGTTGCTGGTGCTTTGTTTACTGGGGGCAACGGAAGTCGTCGGTCAGGAAGCCGTCACCGCACTTGACCGTACTCTTTCGAAGACCCATATGCGACAGGACACCACTTCCGTCGCGATCGCCGACGCGCCAGTGCAAGCATTCGCTCCGACGACGATTCAGTGTGGAAAGCAGAGTTGCACGGTGAGGGTTGAGGTCTCCAGCCAGTTTTTCAACGTCACTTCCGGGAACGCCGTTAGACTGCATGTCAAAGCGGATGGCGCCCCATTCCCAGTCACAGGATTTGAAATCGATGGCGGAATCAACAGACCGGTGGCGCATCTCACCACGGTGTCATCACTGAAGAGCGATCTCAGTCCAGGACCACACACCATTTCGGTGGACTTTGATATGCGAACGCCGGGTGGCAAAGCGGAGGCGTCCATTCGTATATTGACCATTCAAGTGTTTACACCTTGAACAATCCAGAAATCGCAGTGCTGCCACCTCGCGCACGGTCAGCAGCGCGGGGGACATTAGGGGGCCACGGCGAGCGTTCCTAGCCCGTCCAGCGGGTCCATCCGGTCGATGGTCCGTGCCGCCGTTCTGAAGAATAGCAACAGGTTGGACGCTGTGAGCAGGCTCTGGATGATAATTAGAATCAACTGTCACGCCGGAGGTCACGGGTTCAAGTCCCGTACTCCTCGCAACGTCACTCAGCGGGAATCTCGGGAGATGCGCCGCCAGTCGCTGCAGGTGCTGACCGGCGCGCTGGCCACTCCCGGTACGCGTTGGGGTCCTCGGTGAGCACGCCGGTCTGGTCGTCACCGTAGAAGAAACGCTCGACCACCTTCCCGTCCTGCCACTCCGTCCGCACGCAGGCGAGCCAATAACTAGGGTCCGTCGATCCGTACTCATCCAGGACCACCTCCAGCGACTGCCTGGCGGCGTCGAGCGCGGTTGCCCAGCCGGAGACGGTGCAGGTCCAGTTGGCAGGGTGCTCGGACACGACGTCCTGGACCGTACACGTCGCGCCTGACGCCTGACCGTCTAACCCGGCGGGCCCACGGGACTGCTGGGGAGCGTCGGCGTTACCGTCCAGTCGCCTGTCCGGCTCCTCTTCGTGACCCGCTCAGGCGTAGGTTCCGGCCGGGGCGACGGGCAGCGCTGCCGGTGGGTTCAGGAAGGGAGGACGCCGATGGCGAGCCAGGAGTTCCAGGTCTCCGTACCGGCGGGAGATGCCGTTCTGGAGGGAACGCTGGGCATCCCGGAGCGACCACGCGGGGTCGTGCTGTTCGCTCATGCCAGCGGCAGCAATCGCCACAGTCCGCGCAACCGCTACGTGGCGGGCTACCTGCAGAGCCACGGACTCGCCACCCTGCTCCTGGACCTGCTGACCACCGAGGAGGAAGAAACGGAGAGGTGGATCCGCCACCGTCGGTTCGCCGAGGACGAGACCGAACTGTCGCGACGTCACCTCGATCTCGAGGTGCGGACGTTCGCCGATCGTCTCATCGCCGCGACCGGATGGTTGGCGCAGAATGAGCAGACGCTGGGCATCTCCTATTTCGGCGCGAGTACCGGCGCCGCCGCGGTGCTCCTGGCGGCGGCTCGGACCCCGTATCCGGTGGAGGCGGTCGTTTCGCGGGGTGGGGGTCCGGAGCTCGCCGCGGATCATCTCCGCCAGGTCCGCGCGCCGACACTTCTCATCGTCGGGGGCGACGACCAACCCGTCATCGAGAGGAACCGCGAGGCGCTGGGGGACCTGGGCTCGAGCCACCCACCTCTTCGAGGAACCCGGCGCGCTGGACGCCGTGGCTCACCTCGCCACCGCCTGGTACGGGCAGCATCTGGTCGCACCCGGCCCCCGCACCCACGACGCCTAGTGAAGGGTCCTGGCAGCGCCGGTCCCCTGAGCCGGGGCGCCTGACTGACCCGGCTTCTCCAGGCGGCAGACGAATCCCCACCCACCGCCAAGCTCGCTCAGCGCGAGCACCAGCTCGTTCTTCCCCTTCTGCAGGGGCAGGTACACCGCGTCGTTCTCCGGACTGACGATGCCCAGGAACCGCGGGTCGCGGAAGGCCTGGGCGCTACGCCCCCGGTAGAGGATCCTCCCGTTGAGGAACACGCTGACGTCGTCGCTGTAGCCGAGGGCCAGCTTCTTCACCTCCTCGCGGTCGGAGGTGATGGTGGTCCGGGCGTAGACGACCTTCATCCCCGGCTGGGGCTGCAGCCGGGTCGAGAAGTCGGCCTGGAAGCTGACCCTGGGGTGGGGAGCGGAGTGGTAACGGTAGATGGCCACCAGTCCGGGCGGCTCGGCTTTCACGGCCTTCCACTGGATCGTGGCCAGCTCCGACGCGGAGAGCGGGCGCTCCAGGTCGCGTTCCAGGGCGTCATAGGTGGGCGACAAGCTCCACTTCGTCAGGGTGCCGGGAGGTGTCGGCGGCAGGTGTCGCTCCCACGGCACGTCGGGCGTCGGCCGGAACTCGAAGTTGGAGAAGTACGTCTCGCCGATGAGCACCGCCAGCGCCACCTGGCCCCTCTGCAGACCTGACTTCAGATCGCCCATGACCAGCGCTGGCTTCTCCATGTCCTTCACGAACAGCTTGGCCCGCGCTCCCGCCACCTCCAGGCGCAGGTGGAACCAGACGTCCCTGGGGATGTCGACCGCGCCGGTGAAGCCCGGCCCGTTGTAGAGCTGCCAGTTGAGGCCGGTGTTGAGCACCGGCGTGTACTGCATGGCGTCGGCCTGCCCGGACTGATGCTGGCGGAGGTAGACCCACTCGGCGTTGGCGCCGTCGGATGCAATCCGGAACTGGATGCCGAAGAACCCGCGAGCGGCCGGCGTCGAGACGTCGACGTCGATGACCCCGTCACGCATCTCGAGCCCCTTCACCGTCGCCGCGCCCCCGTCCAAAAGGATGGCCTTGCGACCCTGATGCTCGGTCACCTTGGCCTGTCCCTCGAGCTCCCAGCGTGGCGAGTCGGGTGGAACAAGGACCGCCTCGGGCGCGGCCGTCACCCGCGAGCAGACGAGACAGACACCGAGGACGACGACGGGACGGAGCATGGCAGGCCCTCCAGCCGGTGCCGCTACCTCCGCGTCTTCCGTCCGATTGCGCGCGTGCAGGCAACCGCGCGGATGCTGCAGCCAGCCCGCGGTTCGCACCGAGGCGGGCCCTTGACGGCCGGGATGTTCGCCGAGGTGCGGACCATGGAGGAGATCGTTGGGCGCTTCGCGGCCTGGCGATCCTCCTACCCTGCCGTCGGGTGGCACAGATCGAGGCGCACGCGGCGCTCCGGGTCGAGGGCGAGTAATGCCATCCGACGCGCGAACCAGGGTGACGACGGTCAACGACTGCCCTGCAGCGCTCGAGCGCTCACCGCTGCATCGCGCGCCGCCGAGGAACCTGGCTCGCCCGCATCGAGCGGCTCGCGCCAGGCGATGTCCAGACCCTTGCGCCGGCTCACGAGCCAGAGCGCGGCGGTCGCAAGCCCGATGATCGCGATCGCCAGCCCGCCGCCTTCGATGCTCGGCGCCTGCCCCGTCCAGGCGACCGGTCCGCGCTGGACCACGCTCACCAGCTGGTGAGCCTTCCCCGCGCCGAGGTCCACGATGCCGAGCGTGTCCTGCATCCAGTCCCACGCCGCGTGCCAGCCGATGGCCCAGCCGAGCGATCCCGTGACGAAGCGGGCCAGGATCAGCATCAGGGTCGCGATTGCTGCCGAGACGACGAACCCGACGTCCACGCGCTGCGCCGGATTCGCCAGATGGAGCAGGCCGAAGACGACCCCAGTGCCGAGCGTCGCGGCCCACAGCGGGAGCCGCTCCCCCAGGTCTTGCAGGAAGACGCCGCGCAGGAGGAGCTCCTCCATCACCCCGATGCCCATCGCGGCAAGGAGCGCACCGACCACGGCCGAGAGCTTCCATGGCTCGCCGACCCAGGTCGGCTCGACCCAGCCGAGTTGCCACTCCACGCAGAACAGCGCACCCAGCATCAGCACGCCGACGGCGAATCCCAGGACCAGCGCGCGTGCCAACCGCCGGGACCAGGTGAGCCCCACCCATGACCAGGGCCGGTGATCCATCCGACTCCTGAGCATCCGGGTTCCAAGGATGAACGCGCCCCCACCGACGAGGGTGACCACAAGTCCCAGAACCCATCTGGGGACGATCGCCCGGAGCGCATGACCGAGGATGCTGGCGGCCGCGCCGCAGACGGCGTACAGGAACAGGTACGAGACGAGCCTCCATCCGAGCCGGAGGCGCCCTTCACCGTCGATCAGCCAGCGACGCATCCAGAGCCTCAGGGAGGAGATGGTGCGCCTGCGTACGCACCTTCGCCGCTCCCATTTCCCGGTCCCGCATCGGTTCGTGCCGAGTTGCAGCGGGCGGTCGGCGCCGTGCCGCGGGCGTCTGCCCCCGCAAATCTTGCGTCAGCGCGCGCGTGCTCGCAGCGAGCCTCGCGCGGTGCGACGATGACCGGCCATGACGGATCCCCTCGCTCCGTTCTTCCTCGGCGCCTACGGGGAGAACAACGACTTCTTCGAGAAGACGCTCCTCGAGCTGGTGCGGGACCACGTCTTCTGGCGGCGCAACTTCCATCCCGAGGACGAGCCGCCCATCGGCACCCACGACCAGTACACCCGCGCATACCTCGACGGGCTGGCCCGGACGCGGCACGAGCTCCACCAGCTCACCGCCGCGCTGAAGCGCTCGGTGCCCTTCTTCCACCCACGGTACCTCGGGCACATGGTCTCCGACCTCCTGATGCCCGGGCTCATCGCCCAGCTGGTCACCACCCTCTACAACCCGAACAACATCGTCGAGGACGTCGCCCCCATCACCGTCCAGCTGGAGCTCGAGGTGGGCCGGCAGCTGGCGCGGATGCTCGGGTTCGGCGTCGACCCGGCCCACGAGCCCTGCGCGCTGGGGCACCTCACCTCCGGCGGCACCGTGGCCAACGACGAGGCGCTCTGGCTGGCGCGCTCGGCGCGGCTCTACCCGCTCGCCCTCCGGGACGCCTCACAGGCCTCCGGCATCTCGGTGCCGGACGTCCCGGTGCGCGCTTCCAGCACCGACCTCGAGCTCCTCGCGCTCGGGGCCGGCGAGGTGCTCGCGCTCGCCCGCCGGGTATCCGCCTTCTGCTCCCGCGAGCCGCCCGGCCCCGAGCTCTTCGCTGCGCTCACCGCTGCCCGGGTGGAGGAGACCGGCCTTGCTGCCTTCGCCGCCCGACATCCGGCCCTGGAGCGGATGGTGGTGGTGGTGCCCGCCACCGCGCATTACTCCTGGCACAAGGCGATGAGCCTCCTCGGGCTCGGCGGGGGAAACCTGGTCGAGGTGCCGGTGAACCAGGCCCGGCTCGACGGTGCCGAGCTCGCCCCGGCGCTGGAGGCGCTCCGGAAGGACGGGCGGCCGGTGCTGGCGGTGGTCGGGGTGTACGGCACCACCGAGTTCGGCACGCTCGACTCGATCCACGAGCTGATCGAGGTCCGGCGCCGCTTCCCCGGCTTCTGGCTGCACGTCGACGCGGCCTGGGGCGGATACCTTCCCACGCTCTTCCGCGACCGGAAGGGACAGCTTCTCCCCCGCGAAGCGGTGCGCGAGGGCTTCCACTACTTTCCGTCCGAGCGCGTCCACCGCGCCACCGCGGCGCTGGCCGAGGCCGACTCGGTGACCGTGGACCCGCACAAGCTCGGCTTCGTGCCCTTTGGCGCCGGAGCCCTGGTGGTGCGCGACCGGCGCGTCCTGGATCTGGTGCAGCAGGAGGCGCCGTACGTCTTCACCTCGCCCCCGGACGAGGACGAGCGCCGCTACCGGAAGCTCGGCCGGTACATCCTCGAGGGAAGCAAGCCCGGCGCGGCCGCCGCGGCCTGCTACGTGAACCACCGCGTGCTGCCGCTGGACCGCGACCACTTCGGGCGGCTCCTCGCCCGCTCGGTGCAGACCTGTGAGCGGCTGGTGGACCGCGTTCCAGGTCTCCAGCAGGAGCTGGCAGCCTGGGTCCGTCTGACGATTCCCTTCGAGCCCGATTGCAACCTGGTCTGTCTCGCCTTCAACCCCAAGGGGAACCGCTCGCTGAAGGCGGCGAACGCGTTCGGTCGCCGCCTCTTCGAGACCATCGACGTGCGCCCGGATCGACCCGTGCAGCTCAAGGAATTCTTCGGCTCGTCCACCACCGTGCCGCTGGACCACTTCGGTACCGACGAGCTCCAGCGCGTCGCCGCCGAGCTGCAGTTGGAGCTCGCCCGGCCCGACGACAGCGGACTGTTCCTGCTCCGGCACACGCTGATGAACCCGTGGCTGCAGACCTCTCCCGGGCCCGACGAGCCGAGTTACGTGGAGGCCTACTGCCACTTCCTCTCCCGGCAGATCCGGGCCCTGCTGGACGCGAATCCGATCGCCCAGACCCTCCCGGCGAAAGTGCGCTCCGACGGGCTGTGAGCGGCAGCGCCGGGATCAGTGCCGCACCGATTCCTGGGAAGGCCGCCATCGGGCGGCCTGGGCCCGGCTCTCGACGCCGAGCTTCTCGAGGATCGCCGAGACGTGGTGGTCCACCGTCTTGGCGGAGATGAACAAGCGCCGGCCGATCTCGGCGTTCCGGAGGCCCTCGTGGAGCAAGGCCAGCACTTCGGCCTCCCGCGCGGTGAGCCCGGCCGGATGGGCGCGGGTCTCCGCCCGCCGGCCACGGGGGACCTTCCTCACACCGCGGGCACGGAGCCGCGCCGCGACCCGCGCGGCTGCCGCGCGCATCCCCAGCTGCTCGAGCGACTCGAATGCCGCGCGGAGGCCCGGCTCGTCCGCGGCGTCCGCCAGCGCGAGCGCCGCCTCGAACGGGCAGCCCAGACGCGTCCATGCCCGCCGGGCTACGGCGTGTCGGCCTTGCAGGCTGGCGCCGAAGGGCGGCGCCACCCAGCGTGGCGACTTCACCGCCTTCCCGCTGCGCGCGAGCGCAACCAGCAGCTCGCCGCCAATCCATCCGTCGCGCACCTCGACCGCGCGCGGGAGCGCCCGCCCCACCTCGGCACGGGCGCGCGCGTCGTCGCCCTCCAGCCACGCCGCCTCCGCGCGGGCGATGGCCACCGGCCCCAGCCGCTGCAGTTCCCCGATGCGGCTCGCCAGCTCGAGGGCCTCGTCCAGCACCGGCCAAACCTCCGTCGCCCCTCGCCGGGCGCGCACCCGTCCCAGGACGCAGAGCGGGATGACCCGCGCGAGGATGGGGAGCCCGGGGCGCCGGAGCACTTCCTCCGCCCGGGCCATCGCTGCATCGAGGCGGCCGGCGTGCAGCTCGGCCATTGCGCTCCAGCCCAGGAGGTAAAAGCGGTACCCGTCGAGGTCGCACTCCTCGGTGAAGGCCAGCCCGTCGCGGAGGACGCACGCGGCGCGCGAGAGCTCCCGCCGGGTCACCATGTGGGTGACGAGGTTCGCCCAGGCGCGTGCCGCGTCGTCGTCGAGACCAGCGGCCAGCGCCGCCTCCAGGCTCTCGCCCAGCAGCCGCCAGCCGTCGGGCTGGGAGACGTTGAGCTTGCACGAGCCGAGGTTGCACAGCGCGTGGATGACGATGGGGCGATCGCCGAGACGCCGCGCCAGGGCGAGTGCCTTGCGCGCCAGCTTCGCGCCCTCCACGCTCTCGGCAGCCACCATCCGGAGCTGGGCAGAATTGCTGTACGCGGCTGCCAGCTCCCGGCTGGCCGGCAGTTCCTGGAGGACGGCCACCGCCCGCGCCGCCCACCGCTCCGCCTCGGCGTTGTTTCCCGCGAACCAGTGGAAGCGCGACAGCCAGCGGAGGTCGTCGCCGCGTCGCAGCTGCTCTCCCATCGACTCGCGCAGGCGCACCGCCTGCTGGCACGCCTCGATGGCCTCGTCGAGCCTCCCCGTCAGGTAACACTCCACGGCATAGGCTTCGAGCAGCTCCGCCCTCTGCGCCCGGTCGGACCCGGCGAAGGCGAGGGCCCGCGCGAGCTGCGCGGCGGCTTCGCGGTGGGAGCGCAGCGCGCGCGCCTGTCGGGCCGCGGCCACTGCGTACTCGAGCACCGCCGGCGCGTCCGCCGCGCCCGCTGCATGGTGCGAGAGCCGGGCGAGCTCCACCTGCCCATGCGCACCGGACCGGAGCGCCTGTAGCAGCTCGCCGTGGAGCGCGCGCTCGCGTCCGGGCGGGAGCAAGGAGAGGATCGCCTGCCGGACGATCTCGTGGCGGAAGCCGACGCGGGAGGGCCCGGCATCGAGGAGACCAGCGGTGACGGCGGACTCGAGCGACAGCGCTCGCCCGAGCACCCGCTCCAGCACCGGCAGCTCCGCCGAGGTCCCCGCGACGGCCGCCACCTCCAGCGTCCGCCGCGCCGCCAGGGGCAGCCGACCCACCCGCGCGAGCACGGCGTCGAGCACGTTGTGTGGAACCGATGCTCCGCGTCCGGCGACCAGCTCGGTGACGAAGAACGCGTTCCCTCCGGTGCGTCGATGTAGCTCGACCGCGTCGAGCCCGGTACCGGAGGCCATCGTCCGGACCGCCTCCACCGACAGCGCCTCCACCGGGATGCGCTGGAGTACCCCCGAGCTGGCCACGTCCCCCAGCGCGACGCGGAGGGGATGGGCCGGCCCGACCTCGTCCTCGCGCATCGTCACGACCACCAGGGCACCCGTGGACTCCACCCGGCGGGCGAGGAATCGCAAGAGGTCGATGGTCGCCGCGTCCGCCCAGTGGGCGTCCTCGATGACCAGCAAGGTTGGACGGATCCGTCGCAGCTCGGCCAGGACAGCCCCGAAGAGCTCCTCGCGCCGGGCCGACGTCTCGAGCAGCGTCCGGAGTCCCGGGGCGGCCGCCACCACGTCCCGTAGCGGCCCGAGCGGCCGCGGGGTGGAGAGCGAGTCGCAGGCGCCGATGAGGACGCGGCGGCCGGCTGGCCCCCGCGCGACGAACGCCCGGACCAGGCTGGTCTTGCCCGCGCCGGCCTCGCCGCCCACGAGCGCCAGCCGACCCCGTCCGCGCTCCGCCTCCGCGCACGCTGCAGAGAGCGCGGCCAGGGCACCTTCACGCTCCAGGAGCAGCATCCTGGGCGCGCAGGGTACTCCTCCGTCAGAAGCTCAGCGAGGCCGCCCCGGCCAGCAGTTGCTCGTGGATGACGCTCGAGCCGGCGATCTCCGTGCCCTCGATGAGGTCTTGCTGGGTGTACCCGCGCGACTTCACGCAGGGCGTGCAGGCCACGAGGCGGCCGCCCCTGCGGAGGAAGTCCTTGACCAGCGCGGCGAGGGGATCGAGCGGCGGGACGTGGGTCGTGTCGATCGCCCGGCGGCGCGCGAGGTCCACCGCCGAGCTGGTCAGAAACACGGTCACCTTCCTGAATCCGGTGGTCATCCCGCCGTTGGCGATGGTGAAGCCGACCGAGGACAGCTCGTGATCGGTTCCCTTCGTCATCAACACCACCAGCTCACGTTGCTCGGACATGGGGCACCCCTGAAGTTTGGATGTTGCAGGGGGGCAGCGTGTCGGCGGTGAGGTCCGGGCACATGGGGAGGATTCCCCATCTTTCGAGGCGCCACGGGCCCGTCAGCCCCGGCTCAGGCCGCGGCGCCGGCCATGGCCGGCGGCCCCCCGCGTCCGAGGAAGCGGCGGGCGGCGAGAGCGATGGGCAGCCCCACCAGCAGGGCGTGACCGATGACGCCGTTCAGGACCAGCGGGAGCGGGGGCATCGAGGGGGGGATGCGCGACAGAGGGATGACCCCGAAGCCCATCACCACCCACACCACGACCCCGAAGGCCAGACCCCACCCCACCGCGTCGCGCCGGAGCCGGGGGAGCCGCTCGCTGGCCAGCACGAACACCGCCGCGGCGGTGAAGGCGATGAGGAAGTGAATCGCCAGTCCGAACAGCGCGGTCCCTCCCCCTCCGGCGAAGGCCGCCTGCCCCATCAGCCCGCTAGCGACGAACTGGTAGATGGCCACCGGCTTCATCCCGAACGCCAGGCCGTAGGCGACGATCGCGTTCACTCCATCCAGCACCGCCACCGCCAGCCCTCCGGCGACGATGGCCTGCACACGCCCACTGCTTCGCACGTTGTTCTCCATGAAGACCTCCACGACGGGTTTGCCACCTCAGATGCCTCCGGGGCATCCTCGGCGACGACAAATGACTGTTCTTGGAGGAGAACGATGATCCCCATTGATCAGGTCGGGTCCCTGGCCCTCTTCGCCCGGGTGGTGCACCACCGCTCGTTCTCCGCCGCCGCCCGGGAGGCAGGCCTGGCCAAGTCGGCGGTGAGCCGGCGCATCGCCGAGCTGGAGCAGGCGCTGGGGGTGCGGTTGCTCCACCGGACCACCCGGAGCCTCTCGCTGACCGAGGAAGGAGTCCGGGTCCAGGAGCACGCCCGGGCGCTGGTGACCGCCGCCGACTCGGCGCAGCAGGTGGCGGGGCTCGCCACCGGCGCGGTCCGCGGAACCCTCCGGCTCAACGCCACCGTGGCCTTCGCCCAGCTCTACCTGGTCCGGGCGCTGACCGAGTTCCTCGCCCTGCACCCGGAGGTGGAGGTGCACCTCTCGACCGACAACCGGCTGGTGGATGTGGTGGAGGGAGGATACGACGTGGTGTTCCGCATCGGCCGGTTGACCGACTCGAGCCTGGTGGCGCGGCGCCTGGCCACCGACCGGATGGTCATCTGCGCCGCTCCCGCCTACCTGGCGCGCGCCGGCATTCCACGTTCACCGGCCGACCTCGTCCAGCACGCCTGCCTTCACTACATGCTCGTGCCGCGCGCCGCCGAGTGGAGGTTCCGGCGAGGTGCGCGGAACGTCGAGGTCTCCACCCGCGGCCCGTTCTCCTGCGATGACGGCCTGGCGATGCGGCAGGCGCTCCTGGCCGGAGCGGGCCTGGGGACCGTCCCCTCGATGCTGGTCGCGGAGGACGTCGCGGCAGGCCGGCTCCAGCTCGTGCTCGAGGGAGCCCGACGCTTCGAGTTCGGCGTCCACGCCCTCACCGCGCACCGCACCCACGCCCCGCCGCGGGTCCGGGCGCTGCTCGACTTCCTGGTGGCGCACTTCCGGGTCAACGGGCCCCGGGCCCTCCCCCCGCACCCGGCGTGAAGGCCTCCCCGCCGGCGACCCCTTTTCTCCCGGCCCTGGCTCTCAGCTGGCATGACCATCGAAGGTGCGGTCCGCGTCCTCGCCGGAAGCTTCGTCCTGCTCGGGGCACTGCTCTCGTGGTGGGTGAGCCCCTGGTGGCTTCTCCTCGACGTGTTCGTCGGGCTCAACCTCATCCAGTCCGTCTTCACTGGCTTCTGCCCGGCGGAAATGATCTTCCGGCGCCTCGGTCTCCGGACCGCAACCGGCCGAGCCTGACCTTCGAGACGACCGTACCAGTCCGTGGACTTCAGCCCACGCCCGGTCTTCGCTAGGGTGTTCGCCCCATGTCGAGGCCGCCGGGGGAAAATCCGAGCCCCCCGCTCTTCCAGATCCGCGAACCGCCCCGGCGGTTCCTGGGGCCGTTCCTCCTGGTGGCCGCCCTCCACGCGGGCCTCCTCGTCTGGACAGGCCAGATGCGTCCTCCCCCCGCGAAGCCTGCAGCCGAGCCGGTCGAGATCGTCCTGCGGCTCCCGCCCCGGAAGGTCGCGGTGAACGAGCCTCCGGGGGGCGGGCCCAGGCGGCCGCCGCCCCCCGCCCACCGTCCCAAGGCCCGGCGCCTCCGCCCCCCCAAGGTCATTCCCCCGCCGGTGGTGGAGGAGCCGCCTCCCCCGATTCCCGACCCTCCGAAGGTCGCCGAGGCGGAGGAGGCCGGAGACGAGGACGACGGGGACGGCGATCCGGACGCCTTGCCGGGCCTCGGGGGAGGCGGTGGCACGGGCACCGGGAGCGGGCCCGGGGTCGGTCCCGGGCACGGGAGCGTGACGTCGAAGGCCCGCCAGGCCTGGCTCAGCCACACCGACTGGCGCTGCCGCCGCCCCGGCTACGACGAGCTCGGACGGATCGTGGTGCGGATCCGGGTGGACGTGCTGGCCGATGGCAAGCCCAAGCAGGTTCGGGTGGTGAAGCCCGGTCCCGAGGAGTTCAACCGGCGGGCCGTCGACTGCGCCCTCGACGAGACCTACCTGCCCGCGCTCGACCCCGACGGACGCCCCATCCCCGGCGATTGCGAGTTCAGCATCGAGTTCCTGAACTGAGCTGATGTCGTCGCCCGGGGCGTTGCCCTCCCGGGAACAGCACGTTCCACTGCTCGAGTGGTGCGCCGGGAGTGCCGCGGCCGTAAAGGTGATTCATGACACGGATCGCGATCATCATCGGCAGCACCCGGCCCGGGCGGAAGGGCGAGGCCGTCGCCCGCTACGTGCTGGACATCGCCCGGAAGCGGAACGACGCCGAGTACGCGCTGGTGGACATCGCGGAGTACAACCTGCCGCACCTCGACGAGCCGGTTCCCCCTTCCATGGGCCAGTACAGCAAGGCCCACACCCTGGCCTGGGCGAAGACGATCGACGCCTTCGACGGCTACGTCTTCGTCACCCCCGAGTACAACCACTCGACCTCGGCTGCGCTGAAGAACGCGATCGATTTCCTGTTCAAGGAATGGAACAACAAGGCAGCCGGCTTCGTGAGCTACGGCAGCGCCGGCGGCGCCCGGGCAGTGGAGCACCTGCGGCTGGTGATGGCGGAGCTGATGGTGGCCACCGTCCGCGCCCAGGCGATGTTCTCGCTGTTCACCGACTTCGAGGCCTTCACCGTCTTCAAGCCCCACCCCCACCACGAGAAGGCGGTGAACGCCATGCTCGAGCAGGTCGTGTCCTGGGCCGGGGCCCTGAAGACGGTGCGCAAGAAGGCCTGAATGGCGCAAGATTGTCCAAGTCCCCACGGGGAACTCCGGACAGGCTCCGGCGACTGCCCATGAGCGCCCATCTCCACGCCACACCGCTGCTGGTCGGCGACGAGCTGTCGGTGTTCGACGTCCACTGCTCGGCAGGTCCCCAGGACGCGGCGCCACCCGAGGTGCACCGTTCCTTCGTGCTGGCCTACGTCCGGACGGGGAGCTTCGCCGTCCGCACCGAGCGCGGGGCGCACCAGCTCGTCCCGGGCGGGTTCATGACCGGTGCCCCCGGCGAAGTGTACGCCTGCAGTCACGAGCAAGGAGGCGGCGACACCTGCCTCGCCCTTCACCTCTCGCCCGCGCTGGTGGACGCGCTGGGCGGCGAGCGTGCCGCCGCTGGCTGGCACGCCGGTGGCCTCGCACCCGAGCCCGAGCTGGGGATGCTCGCCGCGCTGGGGCTGGCGGCGGCCAAGGGCGGCACCGACGTCTCGCTCGAGGAGGCGGCGCTGCTGCTGGTGGACCGCTTCCTCGCCCGGGGCGGGGCCTCGCGACCGGCCTGGGCACCGCGGCTGGTCGACCGCCGGCGGGCGGTGGAGACGGCACTGTGGGTCGAGGCCCACGCCGACCAGCCGGTGCAGCTGGCCACCTTGGCACGTCGGGCGGGCCTGAGCGCCTTCCACTTCCTCCGCCTCTTCAGCCGGGTCCTCGGGGTGACCCCGCACCAGTACCTGGTGGCGGCCCGGCTCCGTCGCGCGGCGCGCCTCCTGGCCAATCCGGCGCGCCCGGTGACCGACGTGGCGTTCGAGGTCGGCTTCGGGGATCTCTCGCACTTCGTCCGGACCTTCCGCCGGGCCGCCGGCGTGTCTCCCGGGCGTTTCCGGCGCCTCGCGCGCGCCGAGCGCAAGTTCCTCCAAGCGAGGCTGGACTCGGCCCGGGCAGGATGATCTCCATGTTCGATCACCTTGGCCTCAGGACCTCCCGCCTCGATGCCGCCATCCGCTTCTACGAGGCCGCGCTCGCGCCGCTCGGGCACCGGCTCGCCTCGCGCGACGAGCAGGGAGCCGGGCTGGGCCCGCCAGATGCACCGGCGCTGTGGCTGTCCCGCGTCACCGGCCAGTCGGGCTCGAGCGTCCACCTCGCCTTCGCCGCCCCCGACCGGCAAGCGGTCGACCGGTTTCACGCTGCGGGTCTCGCGGCGGGGGGCAGGGACAACGGTGCGCCGGGCGCGCGTCCCGACTACGGCCCGCGGTATTACGCGGCCTTCCTGCTCGACCCCGACGGGAATAACGTCGAGGCGGTCTGCCTGAAGTAGCCCGGTCAGGCGAGCGCCGCCCAGCGTTCCGCGCTAAGAGCGGCAGGGGTGAGCGGGAGGGAGACGCCAGTCCGGGGCAGTGTGGTTGTCGCCGACGACGACCGCGAGCTCCGCGAGGGGCTGGTCGACGTGCTCGAGCACGAGGGCTTTCGCGTGCTCGAGGCGGCGGACGGCCCGGCAGCGGTGGAAGCGGTGCTCGGCGCGCCTCGCCCCTGCCTGATGCTGCTCGACCTGGTCCTGCCCCGCTACTCCGGGCTCGAGGTTCTCGCCCGTCTGGAGCGGGAGAGGCCCGAGCGGGTGCGTGTCTTCCTGATGACCGGCCAGACGCCGGCCCCGGAGCTCCCACCGGGTTCCATCGTGGCGGACGTGCTCATCAAGCCCTTCACCCTCGACGCGCTGCTGGTGCGCATCCGGAAATTCCTCGCCGAGGCGGGCTGACCCAGGTTCGTCGCTGGTTCTAGCCCCGGCCCCGCGGGCGGCGCCGCCACGCACCCCAGGCGAGCAGCAGCGCCAGCGCCGGGAGCAGCGCCGCGCTCCCGCTCGTGCTCCGGCAGGCGCAGCCCCCGCTCACCTCCCCTCCTTGCGTGAGCGGGGCCGAGGCCTGGGCGGTCTTCATCAGCACCGGGGTGGCGCGCCCGGTCGCCTCCCAGATGGCGTGGAGGGCGTCGCCCGTGCCATCGGTCAGGTTCGCCGCGGCGAGCGCCTCCACGTACTCGCGGGTGGTCGGCTGGTAGAAGAGCCGCGCCTCCACCGTGGTGCTCCCCGCGGCGAGCGCGGAGGCCGGGAAGGTGACCCGGTACGTCCAGTCCACCGCGCCCATCGCACCACCGTCCGCGTCGCGGAGGAAGCTGATTCCCACCGGTGCGGTGTCCTGGTCGGGGCGGAAACCCAGTGGCTCGATGCGGGTGTCCTTGAGGATGGTGTCGTGCAGCGCCAGGTGGTCCAGCCCACCGTCGCTGCGCGCGTGCACCGCCTCGAACACGGCCAGCTGCGAGTCGGAGAGCAGCAGGCCCGCGTCGCCGTCGTAGGCGCCGCTCACCACCTGGCCGTCGACCCGCAGCTCGAGGAAGACCCGCCGGCCGTCGGCATAGCCAGTGGGCAGCTTGTGCCCGGTCCGGTTGAAGACCCGGACCTTCACCTCCACCTCGGTCTCCACCGGGATGGCGCCACCGGGAAGGGTGATCTGCACCTCCGCGGCGCCGCCGAGGTTGTCCAGCGCCGCCGCGCGGTTCGCGGCGAAGGCGGCGTCCAGACCCGCGAGCTGGCCGGAAGCGGCGGCAGCACGGACCGCATCGAGCCCCCACACGTTGCCGCCGACGAAGGCGTGGCGGCTCGGCGTCTGCCGGGCAGGGCCGTCCTTGGCCACCGGGAGGCTCTGCGTCTCGCGCAGCATGTGACAGGACTGGCAAGTCTTCGGGGAGGCGCCGCTGGAGTACGCGGACTGGAGCCACTCGGAGTAGGTGGTGTCGAGCGGGAAGGCCCGCTGCGTCCCGGCGCGTTTCAGGATTGGGTTGCGCACCTCGTGGCACTGGCCGCAGAGGCTGCTCTGGCTGACCGCCGGATCCTGCACTCCGGTGTGCGCCGGGCTGTCCACGTTGGGGTAGGGCCCGAAGACGGTGAAGCTGGGCTCGAAGGTGAGCTGGGCGTTGCCGATCACCCCGGCATCGGTGCGGGTGCGGTGGCAGGCCTCGCAGCTGACGCCGGCGCGGTCCACCGCGTCGAGCGCGCTCCCGTTCGGAGGTAGCCCGTGGCCCTGGACGTAGGAGGTGGGCGAGTGGCAACGCAGGCACCACTGCCCGATGCCCAGCACGTCCTGGTTCGCGACGCTGAGCGCGGCCTGGTAGAGCGGGTCGCGGACCGCGTTGGCCATCATCGTCGCCGCCCAGCTGTCCCAGGGCATGTACGGGGTGCCGGCGTCGACCGACGCGCTGGCGTGGCAGAGCTGGCAGGTGTCCGGCCCCTGGAACGGCGCGCCGCCGGCGAGACCTCCCGGCGGGGTGCCGCCGCCGAAGTCGATGGGTCCGGCGTCGAGCGGTGGCCCGGCGTCGGGCCGCGGTCCGGCGTCGGGCGCTCCCGCATCCGGACGGCCCGCGTCGGGCGCTCCCGCATCCGGACGGCCCGCGTCGGGCCTACCGGCGTCCGGAACTCCTGCGTCCACGCCCGGACGGGGGGAGACGAGGAGGATGCTGCCCTCGACGCGTGAGACGTAGAGGTTTCCGTCCGGACCGACGAGGAAGCGCGTCACGGTGCCGAAGCCGGTGCCGAAGTCAGCCCGCGGGCTGGCCACGAACCCGTCCCGGTTCGCGTTGGGGGTCAGGGTCCAGACGTTGCCGTTGGCGTTGTCGCCGAAGAAGTAGCGCCCCCGGTACGGCGCGGGGAAGCTGGCGCTGTCCACGAAGACGCCGCCGGTGATGCTCTGGCAGTTCCCGTCGTTGTTCCCCAGGGCGCCAGCGTGCTCGCAGAAGTACGCCGGGTCCACGCAGTCGGCGCCGACGCCGTTGGGGCCGAGCGGGTCGCATCGGGTGACCGGATGGCCAAACGCGCCCTCGCGGTAGGGCCAGCCGTAGTGCTGGCCCTTGCGGACCAGGTCGATCTCCTCGTAGCTGACCTCGCCGACGTCGCCGACCCAGAGGAAGCCGGTCTGTGGGTCGAAGGCGAAGCGGAACGGGTTGCGAAACCCCCAGGCCCAGATCTCCGTCCTCGCGCCGGCGATGAGGGTGCCTGCGTCCGGGCCGCTGCCGCAGCTTCCGTTGCACGCCGGCACCGTGGTTCCCGGGGCGGCGAGCGGGTTGTCGTTGGGGATGGTGCCGTCGAGGTTGATGCGGAGCACCTTCCCGTTGGCCGTGGTGAGGCAGGTCCCGATGTAGTTGCCGATGTTTCCGCCGGGAGGGAGGCCGGTGTTGCAGCCGGTGTCGCCGACGCCGACGTAGAGCTTGCCGTCGGGCCCGATGGCCAGCGCCCCGCCATCGTGGTTGGCCGGGCCCTGCAGGTTCTGCAGCAGCACCGTCACGGCCATCTGGGCCGTGCTGCAGGAGCCGGTGCACTGGAGCGTGTTGTCGGGGTTGAGCCGGACCTTGAGCACCCGGTGCTTGTTCGCGGTGGTGGGCCCGTCCGAGGCGTAGAAGTACAGGAAGGTGTTGGAGGCGAACTGGGGATCGACCTCCACCCCCAGCAGACCCTTCTCGCTGTCGAAGTCCACGCTGAAGCTGCCCGCGGTCACCACGCTGCCGTCGGTGCGGCGGACCTTCACCGCGCCGGTCTTCTCGGTCATCACCACCCGGCCGTCGGGGAGAAAACGGAAATCGGTGATCTGCCCCTGCCCCGAGACGTACGTCCCCACCTGGAAGGTGCTCGCCGGGCCGCCGGTGGTGAGCGTCTGGGCGGTTGCGGGGACCCAGACGAGGGTGGCCGCCAGGAGGAGCCTGCGCATGCGTGGGTGCGGAGCAGAGCAAGTCGCACGCCCGGGCGAAAGCCGGACCCGCGTTGCAGAATTCCGCTGTTCCACGACGCCGTTGCCGGGTGCGGACCACGCCCGGCGTGGGCACTCCACACCGGGATCGGTTTCAGACGCCGGCGCGGCGGAGCTCCGGGGCGAGCCGGCCCGACAGTGCGAGCGCCCACATCTTCCAGTCCGCAGCCAGCGACCAGAGCGGGTAGCGGAAGGTGGCGGCGAAGCCGTAGCCCGCCACCAGGGCACCGACCAGCAACAGGGGCCGACCGCTCACCACCGTCCAGACCAGCAGCAGCAGCGAGAGCGTGGTCCCCACCAGGTGGAGCATCCGCGTGCCGGGCTGGCGGTGCTCGCGCAGATAGTAGGGCCAGAACTCGGCGAAGCTGCCGATGCGCGGCCCGGCGTTCATGCCCGCTGCAGCTCCTTCAGCATGGTCTCGGCGTCGCTCACCTCGAACTTCCCGGGCGCCTCGACGTGGAGCGACTTCACCATCCCGTCGTCGAGCAGCATCGAGTAGCGCTGCGAGCGGACGCCCATGCCCTTCGAGGTGAGGTCCTGGTCCAGCCCCAGCGCCCGGCTCCAAAAGGCGCTCCCGTCGGCCAGCATGCGGATCTTCCCCCCGGTCTTCTGCTCCCGTCCCCAGGCGCCCATGACGAAGGCGTCGTTCACCGAGACGCACCAGATCTCGTCCACGCCGCGGCCCTTCAGCGCGGCGGCCTGGGCGAGATAGCCGGGGACGTGCTTCGCCGAGCAGGTGGGGGTGAACGCCCCGGGGAGCCCGAACACCACGATCCGCTTGCCGGCGACCAGCTTCGAGACCTGGAACGTATTGGGGCCGAGCGCGCAGCCCGGCGTCTCCTGCTCGATGAACTCGCTCAGCGTCCCGTCGGGGACGCGGTGTCCGACCTGGATGGGCATGGGAGCGCGGAAGTAGCACGTCCCGTCGGCGCGACGCTAGACGTGCCCACGCGGGGCAGCGGTCGACCAGGAGCGGAGCGCCCGGAGCTGCGCCGTCTTCTTCGACTGGTGCTCTTCCATTCGCCGGAGGATGTCGTCGAGGACGGAGACGGCGTCCAGGATGTGCGGGCCCTTGTTGAGCATGACGCACTCGGCGCGCTCACCCATCGCCGCGTCGGTCACCTCGGCCCGGCTGGGCACACCGTTCTTGGCCAGCCCCTCGAGCACCTGGGTGGCCCAGATCGCCGGCACGTGCGCGGCCTCGCTGATCCACAAGAGCTCCTCCTGCACCTCGGCCAGCCGCTGGTAGCCGCACTCCACCGCGAGGTCGCCGCGGGCGATCATCACCCCCGCCCGCTCGTGCTCCATCGCCGCCCAGAGCAGGGCCGGCATCGCGGCAAAGGCGTGGGCGGTCTCGATCTTGAGGATCAGTCCCAGGTGCGAGGCCGAGAGCCGGTCCAGCTCGGCGCGGAGGGCATGGATGTCCTCGGGGCGCTGGACGAAGGACATGCCCACCAGGTCCGCCAGCCTCACCACGGTCTGCAGATCCCGGCGGTCGTCGTCGGTGAGCGCCGGGAGCTGGAGCGCGGTGTCGGGGACGTTGATGCCCTTCTCGCTGGCCAGCTTCCCGGAGGGCCGCGGACCACGGACGATGCGGAGCTCGAGCCGGTCCGGGTGCACCTCCACGGCCTCGGCATGGAACTTCCCGTCATCGAGCATCACCCGGTCACCGGGCCGGACCCGGGTGAAGAGCCTGGGCTCGGTGCACCCCACCCGCCCGGGTTCCACCACCCGCCCGGTGCTGTCGCGCAGCTCGGCCCGGCCCGGCGCCAGCGAGCGGGTGAGCACCAGCCGTTCGCCGGGGACGAGGGTGATGGGCAGCTCGGGCTCGGGCAGCGCGAGCGGACAGGCACCGGGGTCCACCTCCGAGGTCTGGAACCGCGTCTCGGGCACGATGAAGGCCTTCTGCTCTGCCTCTCCCCGGAGCACGTCACCGAGCCGCTCGACGATGCGCAGGGTGCGGCGAAGCCCGCGGGCATCGCGGAACTGGAGCTCGGCGCCGGGGCTCAGCCCGCGGGTCCAGTCCGCCGGGAACTGGAGCTGCGGTCCGGTGGCCGGCGGGTACGTCCCCGCCGGGACGATCCACACGGTGGTGGGCACGAGTAGCTTGCCGCGCATGTCGCGCCGGAGCTTCCAGCTGACCACCGGCGGCCCAGGGCTGAGCGGGCCGGTGCGGATCTTCGGCCCCCCGAGGTCCATCAGGATGCGGCACGGATGTCCGCTGGCCTTCTCCGCGGCCCGCACGTGGGCGGCGATGCGGGTCCAGACCTCCGGCCCATCGTGGGCACAGTTGATCCGCAGGATGCCCATCCCTCGGTTCACCAGCGCCCGGACGGCGCTGGGATCCTCGGCCAGGCTCGCGTCGGCGGTGACCATGATCCGCACTGCCCGTCCCTCGGGGGCCGGTCCGAGCAACGCCTCGGCATTTCGGGCCAGGGCGCTGCGGCCCTCGTCGAAGTCCGGTCCGCGGAGCGTCTCGACTGCGGCCGCCCCCTGCCCGTCGAGCCCCCGCAGCGCCCGGCGGACTGCCCGCAGCGTGGCCTCCACATGGCCTTCGGCCCTCCCCAGAGAGGAGAGCCCGAGCTCGGCCAGCGTCTGCTGGAGACGCCGGAGGTCGTGGCTCCGGAGCGCGAGGTAGTGCCGGAGGTTCACCGCCCCCGCCCGGTGTGGAGAGGCGAGAGCCTGTAGCTCGGTGGACGAGGGCGTCGCCCGCTCCACCTCTCCGAGCAGCGAGTCGAGCTGGGACAGCGTCGCTGAGGCGGATGACGGGCTCATGCGGCCTCCATGGCACGCCCAGGTGACGGACCGGTGAACCTGGGCACGACTCGCGCCTTCACCCACTGCACCAACAAGAGATAGGTCGCGGTGGCGAGCGCGAGGAAGAGGAAGAACGGCCCGGGGAGCGGCTCGAACCCCAGCGGCCCGGCGAGCGGCGTCCAGGGCAGCGCCGCCGCCAGGGCCACCACCGCCACGGCGGTGGCGGCGAGCAGCGGGCTCGGGCGGCTCCGGAACGGGTTGCCGGTGGTGCGGATGACGAAGACCACCAGGACCTGCGTCGCCAGCGACTCGACGAACCACCCGGTGTGGAACAGCCGCTCGGAGGCGTGAAAGACGCCGAGGAGTATCCAGAAGGTCAGGAAGTCGTAGAGCGAGCTCACCGGCCCGACCACCAGCATGAACCGGCGGACCGCGCGGATGTCCCAGTGCTGGGGCCGAGCGAGGGACGCGGCGTCGACCCGGTCACTGGGGATGGTTACCTGCGCCAGGTCGTAGAGGAAGTTGTTGAGGAGGATCTGGGTGGGGAGCATCGGCAGGAACGGGAGGAAGAGCGAGGCCACGGCCATGCTCAGCATGTTCCCGAAGTTCGAGCTGGTCCCCATGAGGAGGTACTTCATGACGTTTCCGAAGGACTTCCGGCCCTCGACGATGCCGGTGTGGAGCACGCCCAGGCTGCGTTCGAGCAGCACGATGTCCGCCGCGTCGCGCGCCACGTCCACCGCGGTGGCCACCGAGATACCCACGTCGGCGGTGTGGAGCGACGGAGCGTCGTTGATGCCATCGCCGAGGAAGCCCACCACGTGTCCGCGCCGGCGCAGCGCCTGGAGGATGCGAGTCTTCTGCTGAGGCGAGACCCGGGCGAAGACCGCGTGCCGCTCGGCCACCAGCCCCAGCGCTGGGTCGGTCAGCCGGTCGAGGTCGTCGCCCAGCACCACGCGCTTTCCCCCGATGCCCACGGCCTCGCAAACGTGACGGACCACCAGCGCGTCGTCGCCGGAGAGGATCTTCACCGCCACGCCATCCCGCCGGAGCGCTCGCACGGTCTTGGCCGCGTCGGCGAGCGGTGGATCGAGGAAGGCGATGAACCCGGCGAGGCAGAGGTCGCGTTCGGACTCGAGACCGCAGGGCTCGTCCGGGCCCAGGGAACGCGAGGCCACGGCGAGGACCCGCAGACCCTGCCCCGCCAGGGCGCGCTCGGTCTGCTGGCAGCGGGCACGCGCCGCGCCGTCCAGTCGCTGGACAGCGCCGGCGCTCTCCCACTCCGTGCAGGCTGCGAGCACGTTCTCCGGGGCGCCCTTGCAGACCAGTACCGGCGTTCCGGCGCGCGCCGCGGCCACGCTCATCCGGCGGCGCTCGAAGTCGAACGGCACCTCGTCGAGCCGCTGCCAGTCCTCGGCTGTCCCGTCCGCCGCGGCGAGGATGGCATCCTCGAGCGGGTTTCTCAGCCCGGTCTGTAGCGCGCTGCTCACCCTGGCGAGGGCGAGCGCGCGGGGGGCCGGGGTCCCGGCCCCATCCACCGAGCGCTCGAGCTCCATGCGCCCCCGGGTGAGCGTGCCGGTCTTGTCACTGCAGAGGACGTCGATGCTCCCGAGGTTCTGGATGGACGGGAGGTGCTTCACGATGACCTTGGCCCGGGCCATCCGCACCGCGCCCTGGGCGAGGGTCACGGTGGTGATCATCGGAAGAAACTCGGGGGTGAGCCCGACCGCGAGCGCCACCGCGAAGAGCAGCGACTCGAGCGGCGGGCGGTGCTTGGCGACGCTCACCACCCCGATGAAGAGCACCAGGAACAGGATGGTCCGGGTGATGAAGAGGCTGAAGTCGCGGATGCCGTGCTCGAACGCGTTCTGGGGCGGACGCTCGGCGAGGCGTGCGGCAATGGCCCCGAGCTGGGTGTGGCCACCGGTGTGCTCGACCACTGCCTCGGCGGTGCCGCTGGCGACCGACGTTCCGGCGTAGACGTGACCCGCCGAGACCCCGCTGCCCTCGGGCGCGGCGCCGACCTCCTTCTCCACCGGCAGCGACTCACCGGTGAGCGCCGACTCGACGACGTGCAGGGCCCGAGCGGTGAGGAGGCGCGCATCAGCCGGTACCAGGTCCCCGGCGGACAGACGGATGGTGTCGCCGGGAACGAGCTCGCGCCGCGGGAGCTCCGTCCACCGGCCGTCGCGCAGCACGGTGGCGGTGGGCGCCACCTGTGACCGGAGGCGCTCCACCGCCTTCGCCGAGCGGAATGACTGGACGAAGTCGATCGCCGCGCTGAGGACCACCATCGCCACGACGATGACCGCGTTGACCCGCTCTCCCAGCACCGCCGAGGCCACCGCAGCCACCAGGAGGATGCCGAGCAGCGGGTTGGAGACGCTGGCCAGCAGCTGCCGGAACCGCGAGGCGCGGGTGTGCGCCGCGACCTCGTTCGGGCCCTCGCGGGTAAGCCGCGCCTCCGCCTCGCCCGTGCTCAGTCCGGCGCCGGCGGGATCCTCCGTGCTCCTAGGTTCCACGCTCGTCCGTGCCTCTTGGCATGGGCGGAGCGTCTGGTCACGTGACGTTGCTGTGGTCCGAAGGGCCTAGGCCGGATCACTGGCGCGGTGGAAACCGGGCGGATCGCGGCTGCCCGTCAGCGCCGCCCCGGGGCGGCGGGAGCGACCTCGATCGCCCGGGTGAGCATCGGGTTGGGAACCCCGCGCAGCCATGCGGCGTGCACCGGCAGCTCGGAGCCGGGCAGGCGCAGCCGGATGGCTCGGACCCCGGCACGGCGCGGGCCGTCGGGGTGCATCGCCGGGACGACGGAAAAGCCGAGCCCGGCGGCGACGAACCCGAGCAGGGACGCGGTGGAGTCCGCGGCGAAGCGCTCCTTCGCCGAACCCCCCAGCGCCTCCACCGCGCGCCGCTGCAGCGCACGGCTTGCGGGGTCCGCTCCGAAGGTGAGGAACGGGAGCTCGGCCAGCCGGCGCGGGTCGAGCCTGTGCTTCTGCGCGGCCGGATGGGAGCTGGGGAGCACCAGGAAGCCCCAGAGCGTCCCGATCGCCCGCACCTCCACGTCAGCGGGAATCTGAGGAAGGTGGTCCACCAGCAGATCCAGCTCCCCGGAGCGGAGGAGCGAGACGTCCGGAGCGCGGAGCTCGGTGAGGGTGACGTCGATCTCCGGATGTCGGCGGTGGAGCGCGCGCAGCCAGCCCGGAAGGAGCTCCTGGACCAGGAGCGCCGCTGCCCCGATGCGGAGCGTCCCGCCGAAGCTGCCCGCCCGCAGCGCCTCGGCCGTGACCCGGAGCGCTTCCAGGAAAGGCGCGACCACCGCGTAGAGCGCCTGGCCGTGCGGGGTGAGCGTCATCCGGTCCTTGGCCACCCGGCGGAGGAGCCGCACCCCGAGCTCGGCCTCCAGGCGTCTGACCTGCTGGTGCACTCCGGGCTCGGTGATGGGGTACGGGAAGGAGCGGACCGCCCGCGCGTACCCCCCGGTGCGCGCCACCCAGTAGAAGCCGGTCAGGCGGTCGAGCGAGTTCATTCACTTCAATTTATCAAAGAATGGCTCCTTAGTTCCTGGACCGAAAGGAGCCTCCCGGACCAGCCTGGCGCTGCATGGGCGGTTCCCGCCCTGCACTCACAAGGAGGACCGATGATGTCATCCGAACCCGCCCGCAACCTGGTGCATGGGCTGCTGCTCGCCGTCTGGGCGGCGGTGGGGCTCCTGGTCACGCTGAGCGCCCTGGCCCACCCCGCCGCGCTGGTCGGATCCGGAGGCTTCTGGCTCTGGTTCGTGGGCTTCGCGCTGCTGGTCCATGGCGGCCTCCCCCTCGCGCTGGCCCTCGTGCCCCGCGTCTTCCCGCTCTCGCTGCTCCGGGTGGCGGGCCTCGACGTCCTGGGGAGAGCCTAGCCATGCGCAACTCGCCCGAGCTCCCTCCGACACACAGCGCCGCCTGGGTCGTGCAGTCCTGGCTCTCGTTCGCCATCTCGGTGACCGCCACCGCTCTCGGCATCTACTGCCTGCCCGACGGCGGGTGGGTGAAGGGCTTCCTGGCCATGGGCCTGCTCTTCACCGTGGGCTCCTCGCTCAGCCTGGCGAAGACGGTGCGGGACCTCCACGACGCCACCCGCCTCACCGCGCGCATCGACGAGGCGCGGGTCACCAAGCTCATCGCCGAGCACGACCCGCTCAAGCCGGCCATCTGAGGCCGGGGCGCGCGGCACCCTGGGAGCGCGTGGACCCCACACGCACCTCTACCCGCGCGAATCGGGTGACGGAACGTCTCCGGCGGCGGCAACTGTCAGCGTACGCTCGTCGGAACGCTCGAGAGGTCTCATGCGCCGTCTGCTGTCGTCGCTGCTGCTGCTCACCGTCGCCTGCGCGCTGGGGGACTACTCCGGCGGCACGGGCAATCTGAACAACGGGCCCGATGGGGGCTCGAACGGCGGTGGCGGCGTCGTGCCGGGTGACCTGCCGTGCGACGTGGCGACCTTGCTCTCCGCCCATTGCACCAGCTGCCACGGCACGCCGCCCAGTGGCAACGCGCCGATGCCGCTCGACAGCCACGCGGCCCTCACCGCCCTCTCCAGCACGTTCGCCGGGCAGTCCGAGGCCCAGCGGTCGCTGGTCCGGATGGAGGACTCGGCCTCGCCGATGCCGCCCGGAACCGGGGTGACCGTCCCCGCCGCGGACATCGCCGCGTTCGCCAGCTGGGTCGACGCCGGCACGCCCACCGGAAGCTGCGCGCCGGCGCAGGACCCGGTGTTCAGCGCGCCCCCCAAGTGCAGCAGCAACAGCTACTGGACCAACGGAGACGAGGGCAGCTCCCAGATGCACCCCGGCGTGGCCTGCATCGCTTGTCACGCCAGGAGCGGCGATGCCCCGAACTTCGCCATCGCCGGCACCGTCTACCCGACCGGGCACGAGTTCGACGACTGCAAGGGAACCGCTGCGGCGGGAGCCAGCGTCACGGTCACCGACAAGAACGGCGTGTCGCGCAGCTTCGGGGTCAACTCGGTAGGAAACTTCTACGGCAACCCGGGTGGGGGCTGGCCGGCATTCCCGATCACCGCCACGGTGAGCTTCAACGGGAAGACCCGGAGCATGGCCACCGCGGTCCCCTCCGGGGATTGCAACACCTGCCATACCCAGAGCGGCACCGCGGTGGGTGGAATCCCCGCGCCGCCGGGGCGCGTTGCGCTACCCTGAGCCCGCCTTGAGACGCGTCCTCCTCGCCACCACGGTGCTCGCCGGTGGGCTGGCGCACGCCTCGTCCACCTTCCCGGAGGAGATCCGGGCCCACCTCGCACTGTCGTACACCCCGGACTGCTCGCTCTGTCACGCCAACGGGCAGACCGGCTTCGGGACGGTGACCACGCCCTTCGGGACGTCGATGCGCTCCCGCGGACTGGTGGCGCAGAACCTCGCCAGCCTCGACACCGCGCTGGACGCGCTGGCGGCGGAGAACAAGGACAGCGATGGTGACGGGGTCGGAGACACCGACGAGCTGAAGGCCGGAAGCGACCCGAACGTGGCGGGGGGAGGCAGCTTTCCGCCGCCGACGTACGGCTGCTTCGATGTGAGCGGGCAGCTCTCCTCGCCGCTGGCGCTGCTTCCCCTCGCGCTGGCCTGGCTGGCGCTCCGCATGCGCCGGGCCTGACCGACGCGGGCGGCCCGGCACGACGCACGGGCGAACGAGCGCCCTCCCCGACCGAGATTGCCCGAGGACGCACGGTCGCCCGTCTCCTGTCGCTTCGCTCCGACGGCTAGACCGTTCGTCCTCGCCCGAAGATGAGCGACAGCACGGCCAGGATGAGGAAGAGGAAGAACAGAACCTTGGCGATGCCAGCGGCGCCGGCTGCGATGCCGCCGAAGCCGAAGACCGCGGCGATGATCGCGATCACGAAGAAGACAGCAGCCCAGTACAGCATCCGTGTGACCCCCTGCTGGAGTTGAACGGGTGCAAGCTGGGCCGCTCGGAACCGCAGCGGAAGTGGCGTTGTTCAGCCGGGAACGAAGTGCGCCGCGCACGCGGCATGCCATCACCGTCCGGCCGCGGGGCCTCCGCCCTGGGGAGCGAGCGGCTGCACCGGGTCGCCGTCGGAGAGCTCGGCGCTCGGGTTGAGCACCACCCGCTCCCCTCCCTTCAGCCCGGTGAGGATCTGGACGCGGCGGCCGTCGTCGTCGCCGGGCTGGATGCGGACCAGCTTCACCCGGTTTCCCGCTTCGAGCTGCGCGACGTAGAGCGCATCCCCCCGCCACGCCAGGGCCTCCCCGGGGACCACCGGCGTGCGCCGGCCCGGGAACCGAATCTTCACGTTGACGTAGCTGCCGGGGTAGAGGCGCACCGGCTCGTTGGGGATGTCCATCTCCACCAGCATGGTGCGGGTGCGCGCATCGATGCCCTGCGAGGTGCGAGTCACCTTGGCCTCGATGGGATGCGACGGATCGTCCGGAAGGGCGATGGCCACCGGAGCGCCGGGGCGGATTTCCGCCGCATCGTCCTGGCCGACGTAGACCTGCACCCGCATGGTGCGCATGTCGGCCACCTCGAACAGCGGCTGGACCGACTGGTTCGACGAGGTCCCCGCAGCCACCAGCGCTCCGGGGTCCACATACCGGGCGGTGACCACCCCGTCGAAGGGCGCGCGGAGCTGCTCGTAGGACTGAGTCGCCAGCAAGCTCTGCAGCGTCGCCCGGGCGACGGCGAGGGCACCCTCGGCGGTGTCCAGGTCCTGCTGGGCGATGAAGCCCTGCGGCCGGAGCTTGCGGGCCCGGTCCGCCTGTACCTGCTTCACCTGGAGGTCCGCCCGGGCCCCGAGGACGGCCTGATCCGTCTCCGGCGACTCCAGGCGAGCGAGCAGTTCGCCCTTCTTCACCGGGGTCCCCTTGTCGACCTTCACCTCGCGCACGTACCCCGCCACCTTCGAGTACAGGGTGGACTGGTTCCAGGCCCGCACCTCGCCGGGCAGGCTCAAGGTCCGGTCGGCGGCGGAGAGCTCCACGTCGGCGACCCGGACCGCCGGGCCGCGGTCGAGCACGGTCGCCCGCTGCGCGCGCTCGCGGGCGTCGGCGTTCCGCCGAGTCAACGCCAGCGCCCCCACCCCCAGCAGCGCGAGCAGCACCAGCACGATGGTCCCGATGGTCAGTGCCCTGGGCCGGGCTGGCGCCTGTGGCTCGGTCTTCGCCATCTCGTGCAGCTCGGTCATGCGAGCGCTCCCGGGTGTGCGCCCTGGCTCTCCTCCAAGAAGCGCTCGTCCAGCCGGTGCGCGCGGGGCTCCTTGCGGCGGAGCACCGAGTAGATCACCGGGACGATGAACAGGGTCACGAAGGTGGCCACCAGCAGGCCGCCGATGACCGCGCGACCGAGCGGAGCGTTCTGCTCGCCGCCCTCCCCGAGCGCAAGGGCCATCGGCAGCATCCCCAGCACCATCGCCAGCGCGGTCATCAGCACCGGGCGGAGCCGGATCTTGCCCGCCTCCAGCGCGGCCTCGAGCGGTCCGAGCTGCCGCTGGCTCCGGACCTCGTTGGCATAGGACACCAGGAGGATGCTGTTGGAGACCGCGATGCCCACCGCCATGATCGCGCCCATGAAGGACTCGACGTTGAGCGTGGTCCCGGTGACCCCCAGCATCCAGAGGATGCCCACCAGTGCGCCCGGCACGGCACCGAGGATGATGAACGGGTCCAGCCAGGACTGAAAGAGCACCACCATCAGCAGATAGACCAGCACCACCGCCAGGATGAGTCCCAGCCCGAGCGCGCTGAACGAGGTGCGCATGCTCTCGATCTGGCCGCGCACGGAGACCTTCATCCCCTTGGGAAGCTCGTGGAGCGAGTCGATGGCCTTCTGGATCTCCGCCGCCACCGACCCGAGATCGCGCCCCTCCGCCGCGGCCTGTACGTTGATCACCCGCTGGATGGTGGAGTGGTTGACCGAGGCGAGGGTCTTCCCCGGCGAGAGCTGAGCGAAGCTTCCGAGGTAGAGGCTGCCCGGGGACGAGGCGGCGTCGGTGAGTCCGCGGGTCAGCGTCTGGCGGAGCGGCTGGGAGCCGGCGACGGTGAGGGGAGTGGCGAGGAGGTCTCCGGTGCTCCGCATCAGCGGGAGCGGCGTCTGGACCGCGACGATGTAGTTCACGTTGTTCTGGGGGCTGAGCCAGAAGTTGGGGTTCACCAGGGAGCTGCTGCTCAGGGAGATGAGGAGGTTGTTCGCCACCTCGCGCTGCGAGAGCCCGACCTGCGCCGCACGCAGCCGATCGACGTCCAGGTTCAGTGCCGGGTAGTCGAGCACCTGGGGAATGCGCACGTCGACGATGCCCGGGATGCGCCGCAAGCGCGCCGCGAGCTGCCGGCCGACGGTGAAACCCTTTTGCAGATCGTTGGACTCGATCACCACGTCGATCGGTGCGGGCAGCCCGAAGTTCAGCACCTGGGTGACGATGTCCGCCGGCTGGAAGTAGAGCGAGCTGCCAGGGAAGGCCTGCGCAAGCTCCTGGCGGATCTGCTTCATGTAGTCGCGGGTGGGGCGGTGGTCCGGCCTGAGCGAGATGAGGATCTCCGCGTCCTGGGGACCGATGTTGTCGGTGGAGACGAAACCCAGGTTGTACGAGAGTGGGACCCCGATGTTGTCGTTGAGCGAACCGAGCTCCGAGGCGGGGATGATCTCCCGGATCTTCCGCTCGGCCTCGAGCACCATCCGCTCGGTGTCGGTGATCCGGGTGCCGATCGGCGCCCGGAAGTGGAGCCGCATCAGGCCGGCGTCCACCTCGGGGAAGAAGTCGAGCCCGACGAATGCCGGGAGCGCCGCGGAGACCAGCACCACCACCCCGAAGGTGGCGAGCATCCAGTTCCGGTGGTGGAGCGCCACGTCGAGCAGCCGCCCGTAGGTGGACTGGAAACGCTCGTAGCCGTGGTCTCTCCAGCGGTTGAAGCGGGCGAAGGGGCCGGTGCCCTCCGTCTCCGAGTGGGCGTCCTCCCGTTCGAGCAATCGCGCCAGGGCCGGCACCAGGGTCCGGCTGAGGACGTAGGAGGCGAGCATGGAGAACACGACCGCCACCGCCAGCGGGGTGAAGAGGTAGCGCGCCGGCCCGGTGAGCAGCACCACCGGGAAGAAGACGATGCAGATGGTGAGCGTGGCTGCCAGCGCCGGGGTGGCAACCTCGTGCGCTCCATCGAGGATGGCCACGGTCAGCCGTTTCCCGGCGGCACGGTTGCGGTGAATGCTCTCCACCGCCACGGTCGCATCATCCACCAGCATGCCGATGGCCAGGGCCAGGCCTCCCAGGGTCATGAGGTTCAGGGTGTTGCCGGTGGCGAAGAGGCCGGCGATGCCCACCAGGATGGCCAGGGGGATGGAGCTGGAGACGATGGCCACGCTCCGGAAGCTCCCCAGGAAGAAGAGGATCATCAGCGAGACCAGGATGGAGCTGATGACCGCCTCGTGAAGCACGTTGGAGAGCGCGGCCCGGACGAAGATCGACTGGTCGAAGTCGAGCTTTAGCGCGATGCCGTCCGGCGCGGTGGCCTGGATGGACGGGAGCAGGTCCTTCACCCCGTCCACCACCGCCAGGGTGCCAGCGTTGGAGTGCTTGAGGATGACGATGTAGCTGGCCCGCTTGCCGTCGATGTGAACGATGTTCTGCTGGACCGCGAATCCGTCCCGGACGTGGGCCACGTCCCGGAGGAGCACCGGGGCCCCGTTCACCACCTTGACCGGGAGCGCATTGAACTGGTCGACGGTCGCGGGGCTGGAGTTGAGCTTGACGTTGTACTCGGTCGAGCCGATCTGCGCGCTTCCCGCCGGGATGATGACGTTGGATTGGAGGAGTGCAGTGACCACGTCGGTGGGGCTCAGCCCCTTGGCGGCGGTGGCCCGCGGGTCGACGTCGACCATGATCTGCCGCTGCTTGCCGCCGTAGGGTCCGGGGATGGAGGTTCCCGGGATGGTGAACAGCCGCACCCGGAGGAAGTTGAGACCGTAGTCAAAGAGCTGTTGCTCGCCGGCGGTATTGCTGCTGACGGTGATCTGGGCCACCGGGACGTTGCCGGCGTTGAACCGGAGCACGATCGGAGGCTGGATGCCCGAAGGCATGATCCGGCTGGCGGTGAGGGAGACCGAGGTGATCTGCGCGATGGCGGTCCCCAGGTCGGCGTCCGGCTCGAAGTAGAGCTTGAGCAGCCCCACCCCGGCAATGGACTGAGACTCGATGTGGCTGATGCCATCGATGGTGGTGGAGTAGGCCCGCTCGCTGATCAGGACGATGCGCCGCTCCATGTCCTCGGCCGAGAGCCCGGGGTAGTTCCACACCACGATGACCACCGGGATGTCGATCGACGGAAAGATGTCGGTCCGCATCCTTGTGACCGAGAGCAGCCCGGCGATGAAGATCAGCGCCGAGAAGACGGCCACGGTGTAGGGCCGGCGAAGCGCCAGCCGGACGATCCACATGAGAGACCCCGACCCTCCAGAACGAAGCTTCGTACTAACGCTGGCCTGGACGCGAGCCCACCCGTCTACACATGGGAGACACGCGCTCCGCGCACCGGGGAAGGTTTCTTGTGATCACAACGTTTCCTGCACCCGGGTGTCGGGCCTCGGAACGGTGGACGATCCCCAGGAAAAAGATGCGCTCCGGCCCGGACTGGAGCATGAGGGGGCCGTGCTCACCCGCACTGCCCTTCTCGTCCTCGCTCTGGCAGCCGTTCCCGGGGGCGCCCGGGCACAGTCGACCCCCCCGGACGCCGGTACAGCCCCGGTGATGCAAGTGCCCCTCCGCTCACCGGCGGAGCCTTCCCCCGACGCCCCCAACGTGCTGCACCTGGTCGACGCCGTGCAGGCCGCCCTCCAGAACCAGCCGCAGCTCGTCGAGGCCCGGGCCAACGCCGCGGCCGCCGAGGGCCGGGTCATCCAGGCCCGCTCGCCCCTGCTCCCCCAGGTGACCCCGCAGGCCTCGTGGACCCGGAGCTACCGCGCCCTCACCTCCGTCGCCACCGGCGGCACCGGGACCACCGCCAACACGGCGGTGTGCGTCACCAGCGCATGCAACACCTGGCGCTTCGGGGTGGCAGGTACCCAGACCCTCTTCGACCCCTCCACCTGGGCTGGTTGGGAGTCCTCGCAGCGGCTCGCCGAGTCGCTGAACGCCACCGCGGCCGCCACACTGAACAACGTCATCCTGAACGTCCGCGTCTTCTACTTCCAGGCCCGTGCCACCCGGGACCTGGTCTGGGTGGCCGATCAGACCCTGAAGAACCAGATCACCCACCAGCAGCAAGTCGAGGGCTTCGTTCGGGTGGGAACCCGTCCGGAGATCGATCTCGCCCTGGCGAGGCTGAACGTCGCCAACGCCCGGGTGCAGCTGATCAATGCCCAGAACAACGACCGGATCGCCAAGGCCCAGCTCAATCAAGCAATGGGGTTGCCTCAGGGCACCGACTACCAGGTCGCCGGAGACGAGCTGGCGCCCCTCGACGTGGAGGACCGGCCGCTGACCTTCCTGTTTGACCAGGCGCTCGCCTCCCGTCCGGAGATCGCCTCGTTCGACTACGCGAGGCAGGCCTCGGGCAAGGCGCTCGACTCGGCCCGGTGGGGCTGGAGCCCGACCATCGGGTTCAGCGGGAGCTACTACAAGGCGGGGCCGGAGCTGGACGCGCTGGCGGACAGCTGGGCCTTCGGATTCACCCTGACCTGGCAATTGCTCCAGGGAGGCCTCACCGTCGGCCGGGTGCGCGAGGCCGAGCAAAATCTCGTGTCCTCGACGGCTGCCCTCACCGGCGAGCAGCTTCAAGTCCGGTTCGACGTCGAGCAGGCCCAGGCCACACTCCTCGGCAACAGGGAGAGCGTGGTCGCCTCCCAGGACGCGGTGGACAACGCCCGGGAGCAGCTCCGGCTGGCCGAGGGCCGGTACCAGGCCGGGGTGGGCACCATCATCGAGCTCAGCGACGCCCAGGTGCAGCTGACCACCGCCGCGGCGCAGCTGGTCCAGGCGCAGTACAATCTCTCCACCGCGCGAGCCCGGCTGCTGGCCGCGCTCGGCCGGCAGGAGTGACCGTGGCCGAGACTTCCCCCGAGCAGCCGCCCCCACCCGGGTCCCCGGCATCAGGGGCGGCCCGCCGTTCGCGCCGGTGGGTCCTGGTCGGCATTGCCGTCCTGATCGTCCTGGGCATCGTGCTCCTCCGGCGGGGCAAGGGCGACGGCTCCAAGGGCCCCGGGGGCGGGGCCCAGGCCCGGGTCGTGCCGGTGGGCGTCTCGGCGGCGGAAAAGCGCGACGTGCCCATCTGGGTGGAGGGCCTGGGCAACGTCACCTCGCTCGCCACCGTCACGGTGCGCGCCCGGGTGAGCGGGCAGATCGTCTCCATCGCCTTCCAGGAGGGCGCCCGGGTCAAGCAGGGGGAGCGGCTGGTGCAGGTGGATCCGCGGCCGTTCAAGATCGCACTGCAGCAGGCGGAGGCCACCAGCGCCCGGGACCTGGCGACACTGAAGAACGCCGAGCGCGACCTGGCGCGCTACAACGACCTCGCCTCCCAGAAGCTCATCTCCCAGCAGCAGCTCGACCAGCAGCGGGCCACCGTGGACGCCGCCCGGGCGACGCTGGCCCTCGACCAGGCGGCGGTGAACAACGCCCGGCTCAACCTCCAGTTCTCCAGCGTCACCTCGCCCATCGACGGCATCGCCGGCGTCCGGCAGGTGGACCTGGGGAACCTGGTCACTTCCACCGACGCGAACGGCATCGTGGTGCTCACCCAGATGGACCCCATCGCAGTGCTCTTCACCCTCCCCCAGGACGACCTCCCGCGGGTGTCGGAGGCGTTCTCCCGGGGTCAGCTCCTGGTCGAGGCCTGGGACCGCAGCGGTCTGGCGAAGCTGGGCACCGGCAAGCTGACGGTCATCGACAACCAGGTGAACCCCGGCACCGGCACCATCCGTCTCAAGGCCGAGTTCCCCAACCCCGAGCTTCGCCTCTGGCCGAGCCTGTTCGTGAAGGCGCGGATGCGCCTGCAGACGCGCCAGGGGGTGGTGGTCGTCCCCACGCCCGCGGTCCAGCGCGGTCCGAACGGCACGTTCGTCTACGTGGTCGGCCCCGACAGCACGGTGGCGGTGCGAACCGTGCAGCTGGACACCACCCAGGGATCGCTGACCATCGTCGCCCAGGGCATCCAGACCGGTGAGCGGGTGGTGGTGGACGGGCAGAACCAGCTCCGCGCCGGAGCCAAGGTGGATCCCCGGCCGGTGCCGATGCCGGCGACGCCGGGCGAGCAGCAGCCGCCGCAGGCCGCGCCGCGCTCCCAGGCCGAGGGCGGCACGCCGGACGCCCAGGGGCAGCGGTCGCCGGCACCCGCGCAGGGAGCGCAGTCGGGGCAGCCCCGGCCCGACGAGACACCGCAGCAGCGGCAGGCCCGTCAGTCACAGCAGGGGGCGCCGCGCGAAGCGAGCGTGCAGTGAGCATCAGCGAGCCGTTCATCCGTCGGCCGGTGGGGACCACGCTTCTCACCGTGGGCCTGACCCTGGCCGGGCTGGTCGCCTTCCGGCAGCTGCCCATCTCCGCGCTGCCGCAGGTCGACTACCCCACCATCGTGGTCTCCACCACCTTCCCCGGCGCCTCGGCGGAGACGATGGCCTCCAGCGTCACCGCACCGCTGGAGCGTCAGTTCGGGCAGATCCCCTCGCTGGCGCAGATGACCAGCGTGAGCAGCGCGACCAGCTCGCAGGTCACGCTCCAGTTCACGCTGGACCGGAACATCGACTCGGCCCAGCAGGACGTGCAGGCGGCGATCAACGCGGCCTCCAGCGTTCTCCCGGCCAACCTCCCCGCGCCGCCCACCTACAGCAAGAGCAACCCGGCGGACGTCCCCATCCTCACCCTGGCGATCTCTTCCGAGACGCTCCCGCTGCCGAGGGTCAACGACTACGCGGACAGCATCCTGGCCCAGAAGATCAGCCAGGTCTCCGGGGTGGGTCTGGTGACACTGGGCGGTGCGCAGCGGCCGGCGGTCCGGGTGCAGGTCGATCCCGAGGCACTCGCCGGCACCGGGCTCACCCTGGAGGACGTCCGCACGGCGCTGGTCGCGGCGAACATCAACGCCCCCAAGGGCACGCTGGACACCCCGCGCCAGGAGTACACCCTGGCCACCGACGACCAGCTCGGCGATGCGAAGTCCTTCGCCCCGATCGTCCTGGCCTACAAGAACGGCGCGCCACTGCGGCTCCAGGACGTGGCGGCCGCAGTCGACGGGGTGGAGAACGCGCAGCTCGCCGGCTGGGCCAACGAGCGGCGAGCGATTATCCTGAACGTTCAGCGTCAGCCGGGGGCCAACGTCATCCAGGTCGCGGACCGGGTGAAGGCGCTCCTGCCCCAGCTCGAGGCGAGCCTGCCGCAGGGCATCCACGTGTCGATCCTCAGCGACCGGACCGAGACCGTCCGGGCCAGCGTGGCGGACGTGGAGTTCACCCTGGTGCTGACCATCTTCCTGGTGGTGGCGGTCATGTACCTCTTCCTGCGGAATCTGCGGGCCACCACCATCCCCGGCATCACGGTGCCCCTCAGCCTGATCGGCACCTTCGGGCTGATGTACCTGCTGGGGTACAGCCTGAACAACCTGTCGCTGATGGCGCTCACCATCTCCACCGGCTTCGTGGTCGACGACGCCATCGTGATGATCGAGAACATCAGCCGCTTGATCGAGGAGGGCGAGTCTCCCTTCCGGGCGGCGCTCAAGGGGGCCGGGCAGATCGGCTTCACCATCGTCTCGCTCACCGTGTCGCTGGTGGCGGTGCTGGTGCCGCTGCTCTTCATGACCGGGCTCATCGGCCGGCTCTTCCGCGAGTTCGCGGTGACGCTCTCGCTGGCGATCGGGGTCTCGGCGCTGCTCTCGCTGACGCTCACCCCGATGATGTGCGCCTGGATCCTCAAGCCCGAGCCGCCTCCGGAGCAGCGCGGGCGCTTCTACGCCTGGAGCGAGCGAACCTTCGAGCGGGTCATCGCCTCCTACGGCCGCGGCGTGGACTGGGTGCTCCGGCACCAGCCGCTCACCCTGGCGATCACCGTCGGCACCTTCCTGCTCACCGTGGTGCTGGCGCTGATCATTCCCAAGGGCTTCTTCCCGGTGCAGGACACCGGGCTCCTCACCGGCATCACCGAGGCCGGTCCCGACGTGAGCTTCGGCCGGATGTCCGTGCTGCAACAGGAGGTAGTCAGGGTCGTCCGGGAAGATCCCGACGTGGCCGGAGTGGCCTCGTTCATCGGCGCCGACGGGAACAACCCGACCACCAGCAGCGGTCGTCTGTCGATCGCCCTGAAGCCGCGCGGGGACCGAAAGGCCAGCGCGACCCAGATCATCGCCCGGCTCCAGCCGAGGCTGGCGCAGGTGGCGGGCATCTCCACCTATCTCCAGGCGGTGCAGGACCTCCAGATCGAGACCCGCCAGAGCCGCACGCCCTACCAGTACACGCTGGAGGACGCCGACCCAAGCGAGCTGGCCGAGTGGGCCCCCCGGCTCCTGGCCAGCCTCCGCGCGCTGCCCGAGCTGAAGAGCGTGGCCACCGACCAGCTGGGCCACGGGCCGGTGACCTTGCTCAACATCGACCGGGACACCGCCTCACGACTGGGCATCTCCACCCAGGCCATCGACGACACGCTGTATGACGCGTTCGGCCAGCGGCAGGTCTCGATCATCTTCACCCAGCTGAACCTCTACCGGGTGATCCTGGAGGTGAACCCCGAGCTGGCCAAGGGCCCGCGGGCGCTGGACCGGATCTACGTGCGCAACGTCAACGGCAGCCCGGTTCCGCTCTCGGCGGTGGTGCAGCGGGTGGAGACCACCGCGCCGCTCACCGTGAACCATCAGGGCCAGTTCCCGTCGGTCACCCTCTCCTTCGACACCGCGCCCGGGCACTCCCTCGGGGCGGCGGTCAAGGCCATTCGCCAGGCCACGGATTCTCTGGGTCTGCCGCGCGGGATGAAGGCCAGCTTCCAGGGTACGGCACAGGAGTTCCGCGACAGCCTGGCGAACGAGCCGATCCTGGTCCTGGCCGCGCTGATCACCGTCTACATCGTCCTGGGCGTCCTCTACGAGAGCTACATCCATCCCATCACCATCCTCTCCAGCTTGCCCTCGGCAGGGGTAGGCGCGCTGCTGGCGCTGATGCTGTGCGGGATGGAGTTCGACATCGTGGCCCTGATCGGGATCGTGCTCCTGATCGGCATCGTCAAGAAGAACGCGATCATGATGATCGACTTCGCGCTGCAGGCCGAGCGTGAGGAGAAGCTCTCCCCCCTCGAGTCGATCAAGAAGGCCTGCTTGCTGCGTTTCCGGCCGATCATGATGACCAGCTTCGCCGCGCTCCTCGGCGGACTCCCCCTGGCGCTCGAGGGCGGCACCGGGAGTGAGCTCCGGAGGCCGCTCGGGGTCAGCATCGTGGGCGGCCTGCTCATCAGCCAGGTGCTCACCCTGTACACCACCCCCGTCATCTACCTGTACATGGAGCGCTTCGGCCGCTGGCTCGCTGCACGCCGCCACCCGGGCAAGGCGACGACCGCGCCCGAGGGAGCGCCGGGGTGAGCGCAGGGGGACAGGAACCGCCCTCTGTCCCGGGCGGGGCGGCCGGCGTCTCCCCCCAGCACCAGGAGGACGCCCCTGGAGCCGCTCCGGGGCGCGGGGCGTCCGGGCTGAGCGAGCCCTTCATCCGGCGTCCCATCGGCACCTCGCTGCTCGCGGCGGCGATCATCCTCCTGGGGGTGGCGGCGTACACCCAGCTCCCGGTGGCGCCCCTGCCACGGGTCGACCTGCCCACCATCTCGGTCTACGCCAACCTGCCCGGGGCGAGCCCGGAGACGATGTCCTCGGCGGTCGCGACCCCGCTGGAGCGTCGCCTGGGGCGCATCGCCGGGCTCACCGACATGACGTCGACCAGCTCGCTGGGTTCGACGTCCATCACCCTCCAGTTCGAGCTGAACCGCGACCAGGACGCCGCGGGGCGCGACGTGCAGGCGGCGATCAACGCCGCGGCGGCCGACCTCCCGACCAACCTGCCCTTCCGCCCCAACTACCGGAAGGTGAACCCGAGCGACACGCCGATCCTGATCCTGGCGCTGACCTCGGAGACCTTGCCGCTGCCCCAGGTCTTCGACGCGGCGGACACGGTGCTGGCGCAGCGCATCGCGCAGGAAGAGGGCGTGGGCCAGGTCTTCGTGGGCGGTGGGCAGCAGCCGGCGGTCCGGGTGCAAGTGGATCCCGAGTCGGCAGCCGGGGTGAACCTCACCCTGGCCGACGTGCGTCAGGTGCTCGCCGGCGCCTCGGTGAATCGCCCCACCGGGAGCGTGGGGGGCGAGCTGCAATCGACCACGCTCGCCACCAACGACCAGCTCTTCCGAGCCGACCAGTACCGGGACCTCCTGCTCGCCCAGACCCCGAACGGGGTGGTGCGGCTCGGGGACGTGGCCCGGGTGGAGGACAGCGTCCAGAACACGCGGGTGGCGGGGTGGACCAACGGCGTGCGCTCGGTGCTGATCATCGTCCGGCGGCAGCCCGGGGCGAACATCATCGACACGGTGGAGCGGATCAAGGCGCTGCTCCCGTCGCTGGCCTCCTCGGTCTCGCCGGCGATCAACATCCAGGTCGCCTCCGACCGGACCCAGACCATCCGTGCCTCGGTGCACGACGTGGAGAGGGCCCTGCTGGTCAGCGTGGCGTTGGTGGTGGTGGTGGTGTTCCTCTTCCTCCGCTCGGCCCGGGCCACCGCCATCCCCACCATCGCCATGCCGCTGTCGATCCTCGGCACGTTCGCGGTGATGTGGCTGCTCGGCTACAGCGTGAACAACCTCTCGCTGATGGCGCTCACCATCTCCACCGGCTTCGTGGTGGACGACGCCATCGTGGTCACCGAGAACATCGCCCGGTACGTCGAGCAGGGGATGCGTCCATTCCAGGCCGCGCTCCGCGGAGCGCGGGAGATCGGCTTCACCATCGTCTCCATGACCGTGTCGCTGCTCGCGGTGTTCATCCCCATCCTCCTGATGGGGGGCATCGTCGGGCGGCTGTTCCGCGAGTTCGCGGTGACCCTGGCGGTGGCGATCACCGTCTCGGGCCTGGTCTCGCTCACCGTGACCCCGATGATGGCCTCGCGCTTCCTCCAGGCCCCCCACGAGCGCGAGCGGGGACGCTTCTATCGGTACAGCGAGCGGGCCTTCCAGAAACTCTCCTCCGGTTACGACCGGTCGCTGCGCGCCGTGCTGGCGCACGCCTGGCTGATGCTCGGGGTGGTGCTGGGCGCCGTGGCAGTCACCGTCCTTCTCTTCGTGCGCATCCCGAAGGGGCTGTTCCCGCAGCAGGACAACGGGTTGCTCATCGGCTTCAGCGAGGCACCCCAGGACGTGAGCTACCAGACGATGCGCGAGCGGCAGATGCAGGTGAACACCATCGTCGGGGCGGACCCGGACGTGTCGAGCGTGGTGTCGTTCATCGGCGGGGGCTTCGCGGGTGGAGCGGGCAACACCGGGTCGCTATTCGTGACGCTCAAGCCGCGGCCGCCGCGCAAGGCCACCGCGGATCAGATCATCGCCCGGCTGCGGCCGAAGCTGGGGAAGCTGGTGGGCATCAACCTCTACCTCCAGGCGGCTCAGGACGTGCGGGTGGGCGGGAGGCTGGCCCGGACCCAGTACCAGTACACCATCCAGGATCCGGACCTGACCGAGCTCAACACCTGGGCCCCTCGGGTCTTCGAGGCGCTGAAGGGGCTTCCGGAGCTCACCGACGTGGCCACCGACCAGCAGTCGGCCGGGCTGGAGCTGCGGATCTCCATCGACCGCGACAGCGCCGCGCGGCTGGGGGTCACCGTCCGGGACATCGACAACGCGCTCTACGATGCCTTCGGCCAGCGGCAGATCTCGGTCACCTACGGCCAGGCGAACCAGTACCGGGTGGTGATGGAGGTCACCCCGGCGTACCTCGAGGACGTGGACACGCTGAAGGTCCTCTACGTCCGTTCGAGCTCGGGCGGGCTCGTCCCGCTGTCGGCCCTCACCACCGTGACCCGCGGGAACCTGCCCACCTCCATCAACCACCAGGGCCAGTTCCCCTCGGTGACGCTGTCATTCAATCTCGCCCCGGGGAAGTCGCTGAGCGACGCGGTGAAGGCCGTGCAGGGTGCAGAGGCCGAGATCCGGCTCCCGGCCAGCGTCCAGGGCGGCTTCACCGGGACCGCGCAGGCCTTCCAACAATCACTGTCCAGCCAGCCGATGCTGATCATCCTCGCGCTGCTGGCGGTCTACGTCGTCCTCGGCGTGCTCTACGAGAGCTACGTCCATCCAATCACCATCCTCTCCACCCTCCCCACCGCGGGGGTGGGCGCGCTCCTGGCCCTGAGGCTCACCGGGACCGACCTGAGCATCGTGGCGATCATCGGGATCATCCTCCTCATCGGCATCGTGAAGAAGAACGCGATCATGATGGTGGACTTCGCGATCGATGCCGAGCGGAGCGAGGGGCTGTCCACCCGCGCGGCCATCCTCAAGGCCTCCGAGCTGCGCTTCCGGCCCATCCTGATGACCACCCTGGCCGCGATGTTCGGGGCGTTGCCGCTGGCGCTGGGCTCGGGCCTGGGCTCCGAGCTGCGCCGGCCACTGGGCATCAGCGTGGTGGGCGGGCTGCTCCTGAGCCAGCTCCTCACCCTGTACACCACCCCCGTCATCTACCTGTTCATGGACCGGTTCTCGCGCCACCGTCGGCGGCTGCCGGACGGCTCGCCCGCCCCGGCGCTTGTCCCCGCCAGCTGACCAATCCGGAAGAGGGGCTTGCGGTGGGCAGCGGTCCGGTTAAGGACGCTGGTCATGGCCGAGACGCCCCTTCCAGTGGAGCGGCGGGAACAGATGTTTCCCGTCCTGACCCCGCCGCAGCTGCAGCGCATCGCGCACTACGGCACCCGCCGAGCGGTGAAGGACGGGGAAGTCCTCTTTCGCCAGGGCGACGAGGGCGTGCACTTCTACGTCCTCCTGAGCGGGGAGCTGGACATCGTCCGTCCCGACGGCGAGGGCGAGAGCCTCATCGTCCGGCACCAGCCCGGGAACTTCACCGGGGAGACCGCCATGCTCTCCGGTCGCCGGGCGCTGGCCACCGGCCGGTTCAGGGGCAACGGGGAGGTGGTGGACATCCCTCCCTCGGCACTGCGGAACCTGGTGGTGACCGACGCCGAGCTCAGTGAGCTCCTGATGCGGGCGTTCATTCTCCGCCGTGTGAGCCTCATCTCCAACAGTCTCGGCGACGCCGTGGTCCTGGGCTCGCGGCATTGCGCCCGCACGCTCGGGCTCCGGGAGTTCCTCACCCGCAACGGCCATCCGTTCACCTACCTCGACGTCGAGCAGGACGAGGGCGCGCGGGCCCTGGTCGAACGTTTCCACATCAGCCCGCAGGACATCCCGGTGCTCATCTGCCGCGGCACGAAGGTCCTCCGGGCGCCCAGCAACGCCGAGGTCGCCGAGTGCCTGGGCTTCAACGCGGGCATCACGACCGATGCGGTGCGCGACGTGGTGGTGGTGGGCGCCGGACCGGCGGGGCTCTCGGCCGCGGTGTACGCCGCCAGCGAGGGGCTGGACGTGCTGGTGCTGGAGGCGAATGCGCCCGGCGGGCAGGCCGGATCGAGCTCGAAGATCGAGAACTACCTCGGCTTCCCCACCGGGATCTCCGGACAGGCCCTGGCCGGCCGCGCGTTCACCCAGGCCCAGAAGTTCGGAGCCAGCGTGGCCATCGCTCGCAACGTCGCCCGGCTGGACTGCAGCGTTCGTCCCTACGCGGTCGAGCTGGACAATGGGGAGCGGATCCGTGCCCGCGCGGTCGTGATCGCGAGTGGAGCGCGCTACCGGAGGCTCGCGGTGGAGAACCTCGCCCAGTTCGAGAACGCCGGCGTGTACTACGGAGCGACCTTCGTCGAGGCCAAGCTGTGCGAGGGCGAGGAGGTGGTGGTCATCGGCGGGGGGAACTCTGCTGGGCAGGCCGCGGTCTACCTCTCCGGCATCGCGCGGCACGTGCACATGCTGGTGCGCTCGGGCGGTCTGGCGGACACCATGTCCCGTTACCTCATCCGGCGCATCGAGGACACCCCGACCATCACCCTGCGGACCCGGACGCAGATCACCGGGCTGACGGGGACCGGCGCGCTGGAGGCGCTGCGCTGGACGAACAGCGCCAGCGGGGAGAGCGAGGACCGTCCGATCCGCCACATCTTCTGCATGATGGGCGCGGATCCCTGCACCAGCTGGCTCCAGGGGTGCGTGGCGCTGGACGACAAGGGGTTCGTGAAGACCGGACAGGACCTGCTGCCCGAGGACCTCCAGAGCACCGGCTGGCAGCTCACCCGCCACCCGCTGCTCCTGGAGACCTCCCGGCCTGGCATCTTCGCCGTGGGGGACGTCCGGGCGGGCAACGTGAAGCGGGTGGCCTCGGCGGTGGGCGAGGGCAGCATCTCCATCCAGCTGGTGCACCGGGTCCTCGCGGGTCTGAGCGCCGCAGGCTGAGACCTGGTCCAGCCCTCCGCCCGGGGTAGTCTCGTCGTCCCGTGACCTGCGCCCGCGGACTCCGCTCTCTCCTCCTCGTCACCGCGCTCCTCGCCACGACCCGCGCCGCGGCCCAGGACGCGTTCGAGATCCAGGTCTACGACGCTGTCACCGCCGGTCCGCTCGAGCCGGGCCTCGAGGTCCACCTCAACCACTTCTTCGAGGGGACGACCGAGCCCAGCCCCGCGGGCGAGGTGCCGACCGAGCACCTGACGCACGTCACCTTCGAGCCGCACCTGGGGCTCACCCGGTGGTGGGAGCTCGGGCTCTACATCCAGACCGTGCTCCGACCCGATGGAAGCTGGGACTCGGGAGGGATGAAGCTCCGCACCAAGTTCCGCTGGCCCGAGCCGGTGGGCGCGTTCCGCTTCGCCCTCAACTTCGAGCTGTCCCGCACCTCCAAGCTCTACGAGGCCGACGGCTGGGGTTCCGAGGTCAGGCCGATCGTCGATGCGCGGTGGGGCCGCTGGTACCTGGCCATCAATCCCATCGTGAGCCTCCCGCTCGCCGGCGAGGACGCCTGGAAGCCGGACTTCGAGCCCGCGACCAAGGTGAGCTTCGACGTGGGTAGCAGCTGGGCGGTGGGGCTCGAGACCTACTCGGCCTTCGGTCAGTTCGGGAACTTCCTGCCCTGGGACCAGCAGACGCACCGGGTGTTCGCCGTGGTCGACGCAACGTGGAGCTGGTTCGCGCTCAACTTCGGCGTGGGGTACGGGACCGGACCCGAGAAGTGGATCGTCAAGGCGATCCTCACCTTCGCTCCTCCCGAGGAGTCCCCGGAGCTCCCCTCTCCACGCTGAGCACGCTGCTCAGTGCATGTGCCAGCCGTGGCTGGCGACCATCAGCTGCCCGGTGAGGGCGGCACTGGGGAAGGCGGCCAGGTCGATGGCCAGCTGCGCGATGTCCTCCAGGGTGGTGAACTCGCCGTCCACCGTGCTCCCGAGCATCACCTTCTTCACCACCTCTTCCTCGCTGATGCCCAGGGTCTTCGCCTGCTCGGGGATCTGCTTCTCCACCAGCGGGGTACGGACGAAGCCAGGGCAGATGACGTTGGTGCGGACCCCGATCGTCGCCCCCTCCTTCGCCGCGGCGCGGGCCAGGCCGAGCAGCCCGTGCTTGGCCGCGACGTAGGCGGCCTTGAGCGCCGAGGCCTCCACGCTGTGCACGCTGCCCATGTACAGGAGGAGCCCGCCCTTCCCCGCGGACTGCCAGTGGCGCATCGCCGCTCGCGTCAACAGGAAGCCACCGTCGAGGTGGATGGCGAGGACCCGGCGCCAGTCGGCGAGCTGGAACTCGGTGATGGGCGCGATGTGCTGCACCCCGGCGTTGCTCACCGCCACGTCCAGCCGGCCGAGCACGCGGACCGTCTCCGCCACGCCCTTCTCCACCTGCTCCTCGGAGGTGACGTCCATGGGGAGCGCCAGGGCACGCCCGCCCCGCTCCTCGACGGCCCTGGCCACGGCCCGGGCGCCGTCCAGGTTCACGTCGGCGATCGCCACCGCGGCTCCCTCCCGGGCGAAGCCCTCGGCCATCGCCCGGCCCAGACCTCCGCCTCCGCCCGTCACCAGAATCGCCCGCCCTGGAAGTCGCATCGTGCACACTCCTGTCTGCCGAAGGGTCCGCCCGCGGCCGGCCCGGGAGTCTGCCCCAGCGGGACGCCACCGGCCACGCTGGCGGAGCCCATCCCCCCACCGGCTGCACCAGGGCTCCCGGCCGGCCCGGCTCCTGCGCTAAGGAGGAGGGCCTTTCTGGCAGGGAGGCCTGGTTCCGATGAAGCGCGCCGTGCTCGCCGTCACGATGGTCCTCGCCGCCGCGGCGGGGGCACAGGAGCCGCCCAAGCCCCCCTCGGCCTGTGGCCCCTGGTGACCTACTCCAGCGGGGTCAACCTGTACCTGAACGGCGACGAGCTGGAGGTCGTCCACGTCACCCGGGCCGGAAACTACCCCTTCATCGACCTGGACGCCGGCGGCTCGATCGACGGAGTCGTCGCCGCGGCCGACCAGGTGCTGGCGATGATCGACGACCGGACCAAGCTCATCCCCGGCCACGGGGCGCTCGCGACCAAGGCCGATCTCCGGACCTACCGCGAGATGGTGGGCGGCATCCGTGACCGGGTGAGGACGCTCATCGCCCAGGGCAAGACGCTGGAGCAGATCCTCGCCGCCAAGCCGAGCGCGCAGTGGGACGCGACCTGGGGCAAGGGCTTCATCGGCCCCGACCTGTTCGTGAGCACCGTCCACCGGAGCCTCACCGAGTCGAAGCCCACGGGGCCGAAGTGACCGAGTCCTCGCCGCCGGAGCGGTCTCCGGGGGCGAAGCGCCCGGTGTCCATCTTCCTCACCGTGGCCTGCGCCTTCGCCGGACTGGCGGATCTGCAGGCGTTCGCCTTCGCCTTCTCGCGCGAGAACCGGCAGCGGTTCGCCGCCACGCCCTGGGTCCTCCCGGTGGGTGCCGCGGTGGCTCTCTTCCAGATCGCCTGCCTGGTGCTCCTCTGGCGCGGGCGGAGAACGGGCCTGTTCGGCTTCGTGGCCCTGGCGCTGGTCCAGGCCCTCGCGCTCGCCCCGGTGGTGGGAGCCTGGGCGCTCTGCTCCCTCGTGCCGGCGATGCTGGTGGGGGCGGCGGGGGCGTGGAACTGGGAGCGCCTCCGCTCGTGACCGCGTCAGGCTCCGCCTGGCTCGACCACCACCGCGCTGCCGTAGCAGAGCACCTCGGTCACCCCCGCCGAGATCTCGGTGGCGTCGTATCGCGCGCCGATCACCGCATTGGCGCCGATCTGCCGCGCGTGCAGCGCCATCAGCTCGAAGGCCTCGCGGCGCGCCTGCTCGCACATCTCGGTCCACAGGGTGATGTTGCCCCCGAACAGGGTCTGCAACCCGGCGACGAAGGTGCCGACGATGTTGCGCGAGCGGACCACGATGCCCCGCACCACCCCCAGGTTCCGGACCACCCGGTGACCCGGCAGCTCGAAGGTGGTGGTCACCCGATCGAGCGGAAGCGTGGAGAGGGTGGTCAGCGGCGCACGGCTGCTCATGGTCGGCCTCCGGACGGCGGGGCGGGTCGAAGGTTGCCGGGACGGAAGAGTCTCCCTAGCCTTTTCCGGCCAGGCGCGCACTCGCCTACTTCGGCCCGGGAAAGGTCAAGGTGGTCGGCAAGCCGGAGCTGGACGCTACTTCTCGCCGCCGACCGGCTCGAGGTACGCCTCACCCGGACGAAGCGCTGGCTCGCCTTCGGCGCGGGAGCCCCCGCGCTCTGGGCGACTCTGCGCGCGATCGAGAAACGCTGAGCGGCTCCGGCTGGGAGACCACCTGGCGCAGCAGTCTGGCCAGGGCCCGCCGCTCGGTGGGGCGGAGCACCGCGAGCACCGGGGCGGTGGCCTGGTCCACCAGCGGCCGCAGTTGACGGAACCAGCGCAGACCCGCCGAGGTCAGCTCCACCCGCCGCCGCCGCCGATCGGAGGGATCGGTGCCACGGGTGGTGAGACCCTTCCGCTCCAGCTCGTCCAGCTGGCGCGAGACGCCGGCCGGATGCTGCGCCGAAGCGTCGGCGAGCTCGCGCTGAGTGACCGGACCCAGCTCCGCCAGCCGATTCACCAGGCTCCAGGCCACCACCGACTCGCCACGCGCCGCCAGCGCCCGGGCCGCGGCGATCCACAGCCGGCGCCGGGTCTGCCCCACCAGCCGGACCAGCTCCGCCGTCGCACGGTCTGCCTCTGGCGTCTTCACGCTTCTTCACGCTCGTAGCGTTCTCTCCCGGGCGCTGTCCAGCTTCGGGAAGAGTCCCCGCTCCTTTTCCGCCGGCGGCGCCCCAGTTCGGGCGGCGAAGGGCCGGGCCCCGCGCTATACGGCTGCGCCGTTCACCCCCCAGGGCACCTCAGGAGTCGGAACAGGTGAGTGCTACTCGAAAACCACGTCGCGTCCGCCGCACCGCGCCGGTGCTCTCGCTGGTACCGGTGCTCGTCCTCGCTGCATCCGCCACGGCCCAGGAACGCTCCGCGACCCCGCTGCTCAGCTTGGATGCGGGGTTCACCCAGGCGACGGCCTCCTCGCCCGACACCGTCCGTGCAGTGACCCGGAAGATCAGCCTCCGGGACGCGGTGGGGCAGGCCATCCAGCGGAATCCCAGCGCGCTCGTCGCCGCGGCGGACATCCGCCGGGTCGGAGGCCTGATGGAAGAGGTCCGCGCGGCCTCGCTGCCGACGCTCTCGGTGAACGCGACGTACACCCGGCTCAACAAGGATCGCACCTTCGCCGCCAGCGGCTCCGACGGGGGGACGGAGAACGTGGTCGTGGCGAGCAAGGACTCGATCAACATCACCGGCTCGCTCGCGATCCCGCTCATCGCGCCGCAGGCGTGGGCCAACTGGTCGCGGGCCGCCGATCAGCTGGAGACCTCGAAGTTCTCGGAGCGCGACGTGCAGCGAACGGTGGGCATCACCACCGCCCGGGCCTACCTCACCGTGTTCGCCCAGAAGCGGCAGGTGGAGGTCAACCGGCAGGCGCGGGACAACTCGCTGGCCCACATGCAGTACGCGGACGCCCGGCTCCGCGGCGGAATCGGTAACCGGGTGGACTGGGCGCGCGCCGGTCAGGACCTGGAGCAGAACGAGGCGCTCCTCCAGAGCAGCTACGCCAACCTGTACCGGAGCCAGGAGGCGCTGGGCATCCTCCTGGGCGAGGACGAGCCGGTCGACGTCGAGGACATCCCGGCGATCCCGCAGATGCCCACCTTCGAGCAGGCGATCGAGGAGTCGCAGGGGCGCGCGGACATTCTGCTCTTCCGGCAGGAGGAGAAGGCTGCGGACCGCTCGCTCAACCTGAGCTGGACGGAGTACCTCCCCAACATCACCGTCGTCGGCCAGCCCTTCTACCAGGAGCCCTCGTCGCTCACGACGCCCAAGACCGGGTGGCAGATCCAGGCCCTCCTCACCTGGTACCTGTACGACGGCGGGGCTCGCTACGGCCGCACCCACCAGCGGGAGGCGGTCCTCGAGCAGGCCCGCATCCAGCTCGACGCGACGCTCCGGCAGGCGAACTCCGACGTGCGCGCAGCCATCGACAACGTGGAGCGCACCACGGCTGCGGTCGAGCGGCAGCGCAACTCGGCGACGCTGGCGGACGACGCGATGCGCCTGGCCGACATCGCCTACCGCGCCGGGGCGAGCACCAACCTCGAGCTCATCGACGCGCAGCGCCGCGCCCGGGACGCCGAGACGCTGGCCAACATCGCCGAGGACAACCAGCGCCAGGCGTACATCGACCTGCTGGCGGCCTCCGGTCGCTTCCCTGCCGAGCTGGCGCAGCAGCCCCCGGCCCCGCGCTGACCCCGAGGATGCTGTAAGAACTTCTCACGTGGCTGGAAACAGCTGGCCGTGACACACTGGAAGGACATGCTGCTTCGGTACACATCTGACCGGCGGACGCTGGCCTGGGCTCTTGCTATGCCGGTCGTCGCCCTCCTCCCCTACGTCCGACCGGAGCTGGCCACCTGGTTGTGGCCCCTCAGCTGTTACCTCGCCCTCTCCGCCGGGGTGATCGCGCACAACCACAACCACACGCCCACGTTCCGCGGCCGCAAGCTGAACGCCATCTTCGGGAACTGGCTGAGCATCTTCTACGGCTACCCGACCTACGCCTGGGTCCCCACGCACAACCTCAACCACCACAAGTTCGTGAACAAGGCCGGGGATGCGACCATCACCTGGCGCTTCAGCAACAAGCACAACGCGCTGGTGGCCGGAACCTACTTCTTCGTTTCCAGCTATTACCAGGCGGAGCCGATCAAGGACTACATCCGGAAGGCGAAGGAGAAGAATCCCCAGCTCTACCGGACGATCATCGGGCAGTACGTCTTCTTCGTCGGGACGCACCTGGCGCTGCTCGCGCTGGCGATCGCCCTCCACGGCTGGAGGACCGGCCTCCGCTTGTGGGGTCTGATGTTCCTCGTCCCGGCGCTGTTCGCGCTGTGGACCATCATGTTCTTCAACTACATCCAGCACGTGCATACCGATCCGTGGAGCGAGCACAATCACTCCCGGAGCTGGATATCTCCGGTCCTGAACTTCCTGCTCTTCAACAACGGGTACCACTCGGCGCACCACGAGCTGGCCGGGGCGCACTGGAGCACCTTGTCCGAGCTGCACCGGAAGCTGGCGCCGGACATCGATCCGCGCCTGAACGAGAAGAGCTTCTGGTGGTTCTGCCTCCGGAACTACCTCCTCGCACCATTCTTCCCCTCGCTGGGGACGCGCCAGATCGGCCGCGCTCCCTTCGACGATCCCGCGCTCGCGGTGCCCTCCGCCCCGGTCACGGCGGAGGTGGACGCGTTCGAGTCCGGGGTGAACGCCGCCCGCGCCTGAGCCACACCAGCCGGAGCAGCCTCGCCCACTCCCTGCCCTCGCGCTCGGCGAGCGCATCGACCGTCTCGAGCAGCCGCTGCACCCCGGCGGGCCCGAGCGCCGGCCCGCCGTAAGAGAGCGAGCGCACCACGCGGCGAAGCGCCTCCGGCCCGAGCGGGACGCGCTGCTGCCAGACTTCTTCCCCGGGACGCCCCGGACCGGCGGCCAGCACCAGGAACTGCCGGGTCCGCGCCGCCGTCGGAAGGGTCCGGGCCTTCGGGTTGGCGGCGTGCAGCAACGCCCGCAACCCGCGCATGAACGGGGTGTCGAGCGGCTCGGGAGCGAGCACCGCCGCCACCCCGTCCGGCGCGAGCAGCCGCCTGGCCTCTGCTCCCGCCGCATCCGGTCGGACCCACTGGACCGCATCGGCGAGGAGCACCAGACCCGCTCCCTGTGGGCCGAGGCCGGTGGACTCGGCCGGGGCCAGCACCGGCGACACGTCGAGGCCGGTGCAGATCTCGGCGCACACCGCGAGCATGGCCCGCGCAGGCTCGACGGCGAGGACCGGGTGCCCACGACGGGCGAGCGGCGCGGCGAGGAGCCCCGTGCCCGCGCCGAGGTCCACCACCGGACGGCCGTTCCCGGCGAGCTCCGACAGCCGCGCCACGAGCGCGTCCGGATACGGAGGCCGGGCTCGGTAGTCCTCGGCGAGGCGCTCGAAGACACGAGGCGCGTCAGACTCCGGGATCAACGGCAGCCACCGGGGGACCGGCGAGCCCAGCTCCTCCCCTGCTCCAAGACCAGGTGCTCCTCTCCGCCAGACGGCCGTCGCCCCGCCTGCTCACCACCGGCACGGCTGTGCTGTGATGAGTGTTCCCGCATCGGGACGCCGCACGGAGTATGCCTCCATTGAACCTCCTGCTCCTCCAGCCCGACGAGCTCTCCGCCGACGGCACGGCCCGGCTGGGCGGCGCGCGCCTCCGCCATCTCCGTGAGGTGCTTGGCGTGGCTCCCGGCCGGACCATCCGGGTGGGTATGCTGGGGGGCAGGGTCGGCACCGCGGAGGTGCGCCTGCTCGAAGAGCACGAGGCCATGCTCGAGGTCACGCTCGAGGCGCCGCCTCCTCCGAGGCCGGGCGTCGATCTGATCCTCGCCGTCCCGAGGCCCAAGGCCCTTCGCCGCATCCTCGCCGCCGCGGCCTCCCTGGGGGTGGACCGGCTGGTGCTGCTCGCCGCGGCGCGGGTGGAGAAGAGCTACCTGGGCTCGCCCGTGCTCGCTCCGGAGCGCATCCGCCAGCACCTGCTCGACGGACTCGAGCAGGCGCAGGACACCGTCCTCCCCGAGGTCCTGCTCGAGCCTCGCTTCCGCCCCTTCGTCGAGGACCGGATGGACGCGCTGCTGGGCCCGGGCGAGCGCTGGCTCCTGCACCCGGGCGACGAGGGGTCCCGGCATCCCTCCGACGAGGGACGGCTCGCTCTGGCCATCGGCCCCGAGGGCGGCTGGGTGCCGTTCGAGCGCGCCCTGCTCGAGGAGCGCGGGTTCCGCCCACTCGGCTTCGGCCCCCGGACGCTCCGCACCGAGACCATCGTTCCCTTCGCGCTGGGGTGGGCCACCGGCCGGCGCTGAGCAGCGGGCTGGACCTGTACCTCGGCGCGACCGGGCGGTAGTTTCCCCGGCCTCGAACGGAGGCTCGCTCCTCATGGCCCACCCCCCGACCACCCCCGCAGACGCCGCGCGCACTCGTGCCGCGGAGCCGGTGACCTCCGAGCCTCCGGCGAAGCCGGCCACCCACGACACCGCGCCTCCACCGGCGCTGCTCGACTTCATGGTGCAGCAGTGGAAGCCGGCCAGCACCCGGATGCCGCCGAAGCTGCGGAACGCCGCCGCCTTCGCCGCGCGCCGTCGCGCGCTGTCAAAGCTGTTCCCCGGCGAGACCCTGGTCGTCCCCACCGGGCACGAGAAGGTGCGGGCCAACGACACCTACTACCGCTTCCGCCCCGGCACCGACTTCTACTACCTGACCGGCAACCTCGAGCCGGACTGCGTGCTGATGATGGTCCCCGAGTCGGGCGGCGGGCACCGGGACGTGCTCTTCGTCGAGCCGAACCCGGGCAAGAGCGACTCGACCTTCTTCACCGACCGCAACAAGGGCGAGCTGTGGGTGGGCCCGCGGCTCGGCGTGCCGCAGAGTCAGGCCCGCTTCGACGTCCACGAGGCCCGGGCACTGTCCGAGCTCCCCGGGGCGCTGGGCGCGCTGCGCGGGCCGGCCACCCGCCCGGTCCGGGCGCTCCGGGGGATGAGCCCCGCGGTGGACGCCACGCTCGAGGAGACAGCCCGCGACAAGGAGCTGGCCACCGCGCTGTCCGAGATGCGGCTGCTCAAGGACGCCCAGGAGGTCCGCGAGCTGTCGGCGGCGATCGCCTCGACCAGGCGCGGCTTCGAGGACGTCATCGCCGCGCTGCGGACCGCACGGCACGAACGCGAGGTGGAGGGCATCTTCAACCTCCGCGCCCGGGTGGAGGGCAACGACATCGGGTACAACACCATCGCTGCCGCCGGCGAGCACGCCTGCATCCTCCACTGGGTGAAGAACGGGGGCGCGCTGCGGCCCGGAACGCTGCTGCTGCTCGACGCCGGGGTGGAGGCACACACCCTCTACACCGCGGACATCACCCGCACCCTGCCCATCTCCGGCCGCTTCAGCCTCGAGCAGCGGGAGATCTACGAGCTGGTCCACGCAGCGCAGGCCGCGGCCTTCGCCCAGGTGAAGCCGGGGAAGGACTTCCTCGACCCCAACCGGGCGGCGATGAAGGTGCTCGCCGAGGGACTGGAGCGGCTGGGCATCCTCGACGACGCGGCCGTTGCGCTCGCCGACCAGAACCAGTTCTACAAGCGCTATTCGCTCCACAACGTGAGCCACATGCTGGGCCTGGACGTGCACGACTGTGCCCAGGCCCGCGCCGAGACCTACAAGTTCGGCCAGCTCAAGCCGGGGATGGTGCTCACCGTGGAACCCGGCCTCTACTTCCAGACCGACGACCTCACCGTTCCCGCGCGCTACCGCGGTATCGGCGTGCGCATCGAGGACGACGTCCTGGTCACCACCCGCGGCATGCGGAACCTCTCCGCCGACTTCCCCAGTGAGGCCTCCGAGGTCGAGGCCTGGATGGCGAAGGTGTGGAAATCGCAGGGCAAGCGCACCCGCGCTTGACACTCGACGCGGACGGTCATTACCGTCCGCCCCCGTGAGGAAGTTCGCTCCCCAGATGCGTCGAATTACCGCGCGGCCCATGCACATGCGTGGCCCGGGCGGGCGTTCCGTCGCCGGGGAGTGTTGTCGGTGTTGTTGACCGACCTCCTCTCCCGACCGATCAGGGGCGCACGCCCGGGGCCGACAGGAGACGGTGGTCTCCTCCCCGGGGTGAAAGCACGTCCCTCGAGTCCCGCAACATCCGACGACTCCCGCTGACGCTTCTCCCGCCGTGAGGTGACCGCCAGGTTGGCCCCGGGGTCCGAACGCCCCCGCGCTTCCACCCAGGCAGCACCCACCAGAAGGAGAAGCACCCGTGAGCGAGGAACCGAAGCCCAACTACAAGCCGGAGACCGTGGCCCTCCACGCCGGTTACACCCCCGACCCCACCACCGGGTCGCGGGCGGTGCCCATCTACCAGACGACCAGCTACCGCTTCAAAGACGCCGACCACGCCGCCCGGCTCTTCGCCCTTCAAGAATTCGGGAACATCTACACGCGGATCATGAACCCCACCAACGACGTCCTAGAGCAGCGGATTGCCGCGCTCGAGGGCGGCGTGGCGGGACTGGCAGTCGCCTCGGGACAGGCGGCCGAGACTCTGGCGCTGCTCACCGTCCTGAAATCCGGTGACGAGCTGGTCAGCACCTCCAGCCTCTACGGCGGCACCTACAACCTCTTCAAGGTCACCTTCCCCCGCCTCGGCATCCGGACGAAGTTCGTCGAGGCCTCCGACTTCGCGGCCCTCCGCGCCGCGATCGGCCCGAGGACCCGCGCTCTCTACGCCGAGACGCTGGGCAACCCGCGGCTGGACGTCATTCACCTCGAGGAGCTGGGGAAGATCGCCAGGGAGGCGGGCATCCCCTTCATCGTGGACAACACCGCGACCACGCCGGTGCTGCTCCGCCCCATCGAGCACGGGGCGAACATCGTCGTCCACTCGGCCACCAAGTACATCGGCGGGCACGGCCAGGCGATCGGTGGGCTCATCGTCGACGCGGGCAACTTCCCCTGGAACAACGGAAAGTTCCCCGAGTTCACCGAGCCGAACCCCGGCTACCACGGGCTGAAGCTCTGGGAGACGTTCGGGGCCATCTCCTTCATCCTCAAGACCCGCGTCGAGCTGCTCCGGGACCTGGGGCCCTCCCTGAGCCCGTTCAACGCCCACGCCTTCATCAACGGGCTGGAGACCTTGCACCTCCGCGTGCGCCGGCACTCGGAGAATGCGCTCAAGGTCGCCCGCTGGCTGAAGAAGGACTCCCGGGTCACCTGGGTGCGCTACCCCGGCCTCGAGGAGGATCCGGCCTATCCGCTGGCCAAGAAGTACCTCGACGGCGGATTCGGCGGGCTCGTCGCCTTCGGGGTGAAGGGCGGCCTCGCCGCGGGCAAGGCGCTCATCAACCGGGTGAAGCTGTTCAGCCTGCTGGCCAACATCGGTGATGCGCGCTCGCTGATCATCCATCCGGCCTCCACCACGCACCAGCAGCTCAGCCCGGAGGAGCAGCAGACCACCGGCACCACCGAGGACCTGGTGCGCCTCTCGGTCGGTCTCGAGCATCCGGACGACATCCTCGCCGACCTCGACCAGGCGCTCGGCACGGCTCGGTGATCGCGATGGCCGGTACCCGCCCCAGCGCCGCGGCGTCCCCGCGGCTCTTCGACCTGCGGCTTCCGCCGCTGGCCCTGCTCGACGGGGCCACGGTGGACCCTCACCACGCGCGGGTGCAGTGGTGGGGGCCGGAGACGGACCTTCCCGTCCTGGAGCGCCTGGGAACGCAGGTGACCGCGGAGAGCGGGGGGCCGGTGGTGCGCTCCGCGCCGCTGCGGGCGGGTACCGGTGCAGGGCTGGACCCGTCCATTCCGACGGTGCTGGTCATCCACGCGCTCACCGGGGACGCGCGCGCCGCGGGTCCGGACGGGTGGTGGGCACCGCTCATCGGCCCAGGCCGGGCATTCGACCCGGCGCGGGTACGCGTGCTCTGCGCCAACAACCTCGGCAGCTGCTACGGGAGCTCGGGGCCGCTCGACCCGGGATGGCCCGAGGGCTTCACCCGGCTCACGCCGTGGGACCAGGCCCGGGCGCTCTGGTCGCTCCTGGACGCGCTGGGCATCGAGCGCCTCCGGCTGACCACCGGCGCGTCGCTGGGCGGGATGCTCGCCCTGTGTCTGCCGGTCCTTCGCCCCGGCGCGGTGGACCGGCTCCTTCCGATCGGCACCTCGAGCGCCTCCAGCGCCTGGGTGAGCGGCTGGAACCACGTCGCCCGGCAGGTCCTCCGCCTCGACCCGGGCTGGCCGTCGGACGTCGGGCGGGGGCTGGAGCTGGCGCGGCAGCTGGCGATGCTGACCTACCGTGCCGAGCCGTCGCTCGACACGCGGCAACACCGCATGGCGGGACGGAAACCGGACGCACCCTGGACGCTGCCCATCCAGAGCTACCTCGAGCACCAGGGCAAGAAGCTCCGCCGCCGATTCGACGGACGGGCCTACCTGCTCCAGCTGGAGGCGATGGACGCCCACGACCTCGATGCGCCTCCCCCGGGCACGCCCGGTGGGCCGCTCGGGGCGTCCGCCCTCTGCGTGGACATCGACACCGACCAGCTCTTCACCCCCGCGCAGGTGGACGTGCTGGCCGACTGGCTCACCGCCCACGGGGCCGAGGCGCGCCGGGCCACGGTGAGGAGCCCGCACGGGCACGACGCCTTCCTCATCGAGTGGGACGCGCTCGACCCGCTGGTCCGCCTGGCCCTCGGGAGCACGACATGAGTCCCTGGCAGGTCTTCAAGTTCGGAGGTTCCTCGCTGGGCGCAGCGGGGCGACTGCCGGTCGTGCTCCGGCGGGTGGCGGAGGCCGAGCGCCCCCTGGCGCTGGTGGTGAGCGCGCTCGGGGACACCACCGAGTGGCTGCTCGATGCCGCCCGCGCCGCCGCCTCCGGGGACGAGACCCGGGCGCGCGCCCATCTGGAGCGGGCGCTCACCCTGGCCCGGACCCGTGCCGCGGAGGTGGTCCGGGCCGACGCGCTGGGCGAGCTGGAGGAGAACTGGGCGCTGATCTTCGAGGACGCGGGCCGGAGCATCTCCGCCCTGGTCGCCGCCCGGACGCTCCTCCCCGGCCCGCTGGACGAGCTGCTCTCGGCCGGCGAGCGGCTGTCGTCCCCGCTGGTGGCGGCCGCGCTCCGGGCTCGGGAGCTGCCCGGGCTCGCGGTGGACGCGCGGGAGATCTTCCGGACGGACGACCGGCACGGCGATGCCACGGTGGACCTGGGCGCGAGCCTGCAGCCGGTGCTGGAACGACGGGTGGACTGGGAGCGGCACATCCCGGTGGTGACCGGCTTCATCGGCCGGGCACCGGATGGCTCCACCACCACCCTGGGCCGGAACGGCTCGGACTACGCCGCCACCACGCTCGCCGCGCTGCTGGGCGCGACCGAGGTGACCATCTGGACCGACGTGGGGGGGGTGATGACCGCCGACCCGGACCTGGTCGAGGAGGCCTACCCGGTTCCGCGCCTCACCTGGCACGAGGCGCAGGAGCTGGCCCACTTCGGGCTGCGGATGTTCCACCGGCGCACGGTCCTGCCGCTGGAGCAGACCGGCGGCCGGCTGCGGATCCGCAGCACGGTGGACGCCGGCGAGGGCACGGTCATCGACGCGCACGGGAATCCCGACCCGCACCGGCCCACCTGCGTCACCAGCCTCGAGAACCTGGCGCTCCTGGCGGTCGAGTCGCGCCGCCCGGCGCCGGAGACATCGCTCGCGGTGCGGGTGCTCTCGGCGCTGGAGGAGGCGCAGATCCGGGTGTGGATGGTGACCCAGTCGGGCCACGGCCAGAGCCTCGCGGCGGTGGTGGACGCCGCGGCGGCAGCGCGGGCGCGCGCGGTGCTCGAGGCGGCGCTGGCGGAGCTGCTCGTCCCGGGCGAGGTGGAGCTCCCCCCGGCGCTGGGCCCGGTGTCGCTGGTGAGCCTGGTGGCCGAGGCGATGGGCCAGTGGCCAAACGTCGCCGGCCGCTTCTTCGGCGCGCTGGGAAACGTGGGCATCAACGTCCGCGCCATCGCCCAGGGAGCGAGCTCGCGGAGCATCGGGTGCGTGGTGGACGCCGCCGACACCGCGGAGGCGGTGCGGACGGTGCATGCGGCCTTCAACCTCGCCGAGACCGAGGTGAACGTGCTGCTCCTGGGGCGAGGCACGGTGGGGGGAAGGCTGCTCGCCCAGCTCGAGGCCACCCGGGACGCGCTGCGGACGCGCCAGGGGGTGGATGCGCGTCTCTTCGGCGTGGTGGACCGGCACGGGGCGCACGTGAACCCGCGAGGGCTGTTGCCCTCGGAGCTCCCGCCCCGCGGCAGCAGCGCGGCCGGGGCGCCGCCGGAGGTGACCGGGCTGCTGGACCGCCTCTCGCGCCTGCCCGTTCCGGTGCTGGTGGACTGCACTGCCGAGGACGGGATGGAGGCGCTGTACGTCGAGGCGTTCCGGCGCGGCATCCACGTCGTGGCAGCGAACAAGAAGCCCCTGGCGTTGCCGTTCGAGCGCCGCGCGCAGGTGGCCGAGATGGCGCGCCGGCACTTCCGGGCCTGGCACTACGAGACCACCGTCGGCGCCGGCCTGCCGGTCATCGAGACCCTGAAGAATCTGGTGGCCACCGGTGACGTGGTCGAGCGCATCGACGGGAGCCTCTCGGGCACCCTGGGCTTCCTCTGCCAGGAGGTGATGGCCGGAGCGGCGCTCTCGGTGGCGGTGCGCGCCGCGCGCGACCGCGGGTACACCGAGCCGCACCCCCGCGACGACCTGTCGGGTCTCGACGTGGCCAGAAAGGCGCTGATCCTCGCCCGTGAGCTGGGGCTGCAGCTGGAGATCGAGGACGTGGCGGTGGAGCCGTTCGTCGACGGCGCGCTCCTGGCCGAGGACGACCCGGAGCGCTTCCTCCAGCAGCTGGTGCCACACGACGAGGCCTTCGCGGCGAGGGTGGCCCGGTACGTGGCCGCTGGCCGCACGCTCCGCTACCTGGTGCAGATCGTCCCCGGGGCCGAGGGCCGCAAGGTGCGCGTCGGTCCGGTGGCAGTCGAGGCCGGGCACCCCGCCGTCCCGCTGCGCGGCGCCGAGGCGCTGGTGGCCTTCACCACCGCCCGCTACCAGGACTACCCGCTCATCGTCCGGGGCGCGGGCGCCGGTGGCGACGTCACCGCCGCCGGCGTGCTCGCCGACGTGCTCCGCCTCACCCAGAACGTCCGGGGGCGCCGGTGAGCCTCCACCCGTGGGGTTTGGCGTGTAGGCGGGGGTGGGTTTCGTGCGCGGCGGCGGTTGTTGGGGGAAACTCCACGGCCGGCGTTCATGTCCAGCTCCGACGAGCCGACCGCACCCGAGCCTGAAACGCAGCGCCTGGCGCTCCGGCGGCTGTTCGAGGAGCGTCTCTCCCAGTTCCCGGCCGACTCGCGGACCCGGCTGGCCGGCCAGCTGGGAGATCCGGAGCTGCAGGCGCTGTGCTTCGACCCGCTTCCCAACGTCGCCCGGGCGCTGGTGGAGAACCCGAAGTTCGGCCTGGTCCACGCCCGGTTGCTCGCGGCGCACCATCCTCACCCCACGGGTCTGGGGGCGCTGACCAAGAAGGACGCCTTCCTCCGCGACGCCGAGGTACAGCGGATGTTGCTCCGGAACGTCCAGACCCCGCCGGCGCTGCTGCAGCGCATCTTCCATCAGCGCCGGCTCATGGACCTCTTCCAGCTGAGCGTGGGCCGGGAGATGCCGGAGAAGAACAAGATCGCCAGCCGGGAGGCGTTCCGGGCCCGCTGGAGCTCGGGAATGGCCGAGGAGAAGGTGGACACGCTCTTTCGCACCGAGGGGCGGATCCTCGCCCAGCTGGTGGGGCTGGCGATGGACCAGAAGAGCGCGGCCCTCTTCTGTCACCGGACAGTGACCTCGTTGCTGCTGGTGCAGAACCTGGCGCGCTGGGCGGGCACGCCGCCCTCGGTGCTGGCCCACCTCCTGAAGCAGGCAGTTGTGCGCAACCAGCCCCAGGTGCGGATGCTCATCTTCAAGCACCCCAACCTGCCGTCCCACGCCCGGGCCGGGAACGACTGACTCAGTTCCGGAGGATGTCGAAGACCCGCTCCGTGGTCTCGGCGTCCGGACGGATCTCGAAGCGGGTGCGGCCGATCTCCCGTCCGTCCTCGGTTTCGATGGCCACCCGCCAGTCTCCGGGCGACCAGTTCTGCTTGTAGGCATAGCCGCCGAAGCCCTCCTCGCGCCCCCCGACGATGCGGACCGGGATGGCGTCGCTCTCGGTCCAGGCTCCGCGCTCCCACTTCGCCCAGCGGACCCGCACCTGGTCGCGGAAGTTGTGCGGGGCGAAGATGCGGGTGAAGACGAACACCCGGTCTCCAGGCCGGGCGAGGAACACCCGCTCGTCCTTGCGGAACAGGTCGGCCCAGCGGGAGCGGGGAAGCCGGCTCAGGCTGAACTCGGCGCCCTCGCGCTCCACCCGGTGCCAGACCCCCAGCGCACGGACCGAGAGGGGAACGGGCGGCACCAGGTGCAGCACGAAGAGGACCAGCAGGAGCGCCTGGACGCCGATCGCCGGCCCCACCGCCCTGCGGAACGCGCGCCGGCGGTCCTCGCCCCAGCGGGCCATGAGCCGGGCGAGCAGGAAGATGGGAAGGATCGACAGCCCCGACGCGGCGAAGAACATCCATCCCCGGAGGTGCCCGAGGAGCACGGGGAGCAGGTAGGCGAGATAGCTGGTGAGCGAAAACGAATAGAGGCCGAACAGCACCACCGGCCCCAGGCGGTGGAAGCGGGGATGCTCGTTCACCAGCAGCAGCGCCGAGATGAGCACCAGGAACAGCACCGCGGTCACGCCCGAGCCGCTCTTCACGTAGAAGAGGCTGAAGGCGTTGAGCAGCGTGCCGAGCATGAAGTGCACCGCGTGCTCGACGTAGCGCCAGGGCCGCCGCAGCCAGCCCGGCGGTTCGCGGTGCAGCAGCTCGAAGCGCAGCATCGCCCCGAGGAGCAGCCCGGTGACCACCAGATAGGCCGCCTGCTGCACCAGCAGCGGGGTCTCGTCGATGCGGCCCACCATGACCGCGTCGAAGAGGAACCCGCCGGCGAAGAAGACGATGGACTCCTCGCGGGCGTGCCGTGCGCGGAAGGCGCGGAACCGCTCGCGCAGCCCGCTCGGGGCCGGCTCTGCAGAGACGACCGTCAGCTCAGGAGTAGCGGTCGTCGCGCCAGGGGTGGGCGGTGTTGCTGTAGCCGCGGGTCTCCCAGAAGCCGGGTCGGTCATGGGTGAGGAACTCGATGCGCTGGATCCACTTGGAGCCCTTCCAAGCGTACAGCTGCGGCGTGATCATCCGCACCGGTCCCCCGTGCTCGCGGGGGAGTGGCTTGTCCTCGGCGGTGTGCACCAGGAGCACGTCGTCCTTCAGCGCCTCCTCCAGCGGGAGGTTGGTGGTGTAGCCGTCGTATCCGTGGATCAGGACGTGGGTTGCGGTGGGGAGCAGGCGGGCGAGCGCGGCGATGGTGGAGAAGGCCACGCCCTTCCACGCGACATCCAGCTTCGACCAGGTGGTGACGCAGTGGAAGTCGCTCACGTCGGTCACTTGAGGCAAGGCGAGGAAGTCCTGCCAGCGGAGAGTGAGTGGCTCCTCGACCGCGCCGTCGACCCGGAGGCTCCAGCGCTCGAGTGGGATGTCGGGCTTGGTGCCGAGATCGAGCACCGGCCATCCATCGGTCACGTGCTGCCCGATGGGCACCTGGGGCATCCCGTGGCGGTTGGGCGGGCCGTTTCCCAGCGGCTTGCCGTCGGCGGCCCCGGGGGTGGACTGCATCTTCTTCTGGAACCGGGCGCGGAGCTTCATCCGCGCCTCGACGATGCGCTGCAGCCTATCGTCCTGGTCGCTCACAGCCGGTCAGTCGCCGGAGGCCTGGCGGTCGATGAGCGCCTTCAGCTCGCCCCGCTCCTCCAGCTCGCGGACGATGTCCGAGCCGCCCACGAACTTCCCGTGGATGAACACCTGGGGAATGGTGGGCCAGCGGGTGTACTCCTTGATCCCGTCACGCACCTCGGGTTCGGCGAGCACGTCGACGCCGTGTACCGGCCCGTACGCCTGGAGGATCTGCACCGCGGCGGCGCTGAAGCCGCAGCGCGGGAAGAGCGGGTTGCCCTTCATGTAGATGACGACGGGGTGCGACTGGGTTTCCCGGTCGAACCGCGCCTTGAGATCGGGGGTCATGGGCTGGAGGTCCTCGTGGCCCCGAACTTCTTCCACTGCTCGGGGGAGTAGGTCCTTAACGCAAGGGCGTGCAGCTCGCCCGAGTCCAGGAGGTCCTGGAGGGGGGCATAGACGGCAGCATGCTGGTCCACCATGGACTTGCCCTCGAAGGCGGAGGAGACCACCCGGGCCTCGAAGTGGTCGCCGGTCCCGGTGAGGTCGCGGATGGTGACCTGGGCATCGGGCAGCGCGGACTTGATGCGCGACTCGAGGAGCGAAGGGTCCAGCATCAGTTCATCCCCCCTCCGGACTGGAGCATGGCCGGGTCCACGCCGAGCGAGCGCAGGGTGTCGTCCCAGAGGGTCTGGGGCGAGCCGCTGAGCACCGCGGCGGGAGCGGCCTCGGTGAACAGCCAGGCGCCGGCGGCGAGCTCGCGCTCGAGCTGCCCGGGCCCCCAGCCGCTGTAGCCGAGGTAAAAGCGGAGATTGCCCTCGGAGTCGGTGAGAAGGCTCTCCAGCGCGTCCACCGTCTCGGAGAGGAACAGGCCGTCGGAGAGGGGCTGCTTCTCGTCCACGCCGGTGCGGTCGTGGAGGACGAAGCCCCGCTGGGGTTCCACCGGGCCACCGACGAAGATCTTCTGCGCGGCGAGCCGGGGCACCACCGGCAGCGACTGTCCGTCGGCGACCTCGCGCAGGGTGAAGGGGCCCGGACGGTTCAGGACCAGCCCCCGGGCGCCCTCGGGGCCGTGCTGGAAAACGAAGACCACGGTCCGGTGGAAGTTCGGGTCTCCCAGCTGGGGCATGGCGATGAGGAATCCCGGAGCGAGCGTCTCCACGGCGCCGACCTTACCAACTCGGGCACGCCCCTGGCGTGTGGTAGGAGCGCCCTTCACATGCGTGCGCTGACCATCACCCGCTACGGCCCCCCGGAGGTCCTCGCCCTCCGGGAAGCGGCGGATCCGGTTCCCGGTCCTGGACAGGCGTGCATCCGCGTTGCCCGCGCGGGGCTGAACTTCGCGGACCTGAGCGCTCGGGTCGGGCTCTACCCGGACGCGCCGAAGCCACCGATGGTCATGGGTTACGAGGTGAGCGGGACGGTGGCGGCGCTGGGTGAGGGAGTGAGCGGGCCGGCGGTCGGCACCCGGGTCGTGGCGATGACCCGGTTCGGCGGACAGGCCACCCACGCCCTGGCGGACGCGCCATACGTGGTGCCACTTCCCGAGGGCATGGACCTCGACCAGGCGGCGGCGCTGCCAGTCAACTGGCTCACCGCGCACCACATGCTGCACCGGGTGGCCAACCTCAGACCCGGGATGACCTTGCTGGTGCACATGGCCGCCGGCGGGGTGGGTCTCGCCGCGATCGCGCTCGCCCGGATCGTCGGTGGGGTGACCATCTTCGGGAGCGCCTCGGCCTCCAAGCACGGAGTGCTCCGCGAGGCGGGGGTGGACCACCCCATCGACTACCGGACGCAGGACGTGGTCGAGGAGGTGAAGCGTCTGACCGGCGGACGCGGGGTGGACGTCGTCCTCGACGCCCTGGGTGGACCCGAGTGGGCGCGGAACACCTCGGTGCTCGCGCCGGTGGGCCACCTCATCTGCTTCGGCTGGGCGAACGCCGCGCCGGGCGAGTCCCGGAATCTGCTCAAGGTCGTCGGCGGCCTGGCGACGATGAAGCGCTGGAATGCGCTGGAGCTGATGGGGAAGAACATCAGCGTCTCCGGGGTGAACGTCGGTCACCTCTGGGGCGAGAGGGCGATGCTGCGGCCCACCCTGGATGCGCTGATGGCGCTGTGGCGGGAGGGGAAGGTCCACTCGCGCATCGACCGGGTGTTCCCGCTCGCCGAGGGCGTGGCGGCGCACCGGCGGATGCACGAGCGGAAGAACGTGGGGAAGATCCTCTTCGACTGTGCGTGAGCCGGCGGGGCTTCAGTGCCAGGACTGGTGCGGACTCTGGAGCGCCTCGGCGAGGCGCGCCGGCTCGAGCGGCTTGCCGATGAAGAGGTCGGCCCCGATGCCCTTGCACCGCCGGGCGGTGGCGGCGGTGGAGAGCGCCGAGATGCCGATCAGCACCGACTCGGGGAATCGCTCGCGCAGCCGGGTGATGAGCTGCACCCCGCTCTCGCCGGGGAGGAACACGTCCACCACCGCGATGTCGAGGGCGCCCGCCTGCTCGAGCAGGGCCTCGGCTTCCTCGGCGCTGCCCACCGCGACGGTGCGGTAGCCCCAGAGCGAGATCAGCTCCACCAGCATGGCGCGCTGCGCCGGATCGTCCTCGACCACCAGGACCGAGCGCCGCGTGGGCTCGACCCGACGCCTGGGGCCGACGCCCTCCTCCGCCGCAGTCTCCCCGGAAGCCACTGGGCCTTCGAGCTCGGGACTCATGGGCGTGCCTGGAACTCCCTCCTCCGAGCTGCCGAAGGTAAGAACCCCACCCTGGCCCGGCGAGAGGCTATGGAGCGGTCCTTCCGCCAGTGAACGCGGAAAGCTTCAGCAGGTCGGCAACCCGGCCGCCCGACCGGGAGTGCAGTCACCTCGCTCGCTGGCCGACACTTTCTACGCCGAGGCAGGCGGCGCGGTCGGCACCTGCTCCGGCTCGGCGGACGGCTTGCGGAAGAACTCCTCCGGCTTCTCCAGCAGGAGCGCCTCGCGGAGCACGTCGTCCACGTACTCCACGGGAACGATGCGCAGCTGGTCGCGGATCTTCTTCGGGATGTCCCGGAGGTCCTTCCGGTTCTGCTTGGGGATGAGGACGGTCTTCATCCCGGCCCGATGGGCGGCCAGCGTCTTCTCCTTGAGGCCGCCGATGGGCAGCACCCGCCCCCGCAGGGTGATCTCCCCGGTCATCGCCACGTCCCGCCGCACGGGGATCTTCGACAGCGCCGAGACCAGGGCGGTGGCCATGGTCACCCCGGCCGATGGGCCGTCCTTGGGGATGGCCCCCTCGGGGAGGTGGATGTGGATGTCGCAGGTCTCGGCGAACTTCCGGTCGATCCCGAACCGGTCCGCGCGGCTGCGGACGTAGGACATGGCGGCCTGGGCGGACTCCTGCATCACCTCACCCAGCTTGCCGGTGATGATCAGCTTGCCCTTCCCCGGCATCACCGTGGCCTCGGTGGTGAGCAGCTCGCCGCCCATCTCGGTCCAGGCCAGCCCGGTGACGATGCCCACCTGGTCCTCGCGCTCCACCTCGCCGAAGCGGTAGCGGGGCACGCCCAGGTACTTCATGGTCATCTTCCGGTCCACCCGGATGGGTCGCTTGCCGTTCTTCAGCACGTCACGGGCGACCTTGCGGAACACCGCGGCGATCTCCCGCTCCAGCGAGCGCACGCCGGACTCGCGGGTGTAGCGGTGGATGATGACCCGGACCGCCTCAGAGGTGAGGGTGACGTCCACGTCCGAAAGCCCGTTGGCTTCCTTCTCCTTGGGGATGAGGTAGCGCCGGGCGATGCTTAGCTTCTCCATCTCGGTGTAGCCGGCAATCCGGATGACCTCCATGCGGTCCTGGAGAGGCCCCGGGATGTTGTGCATCGTGTTCGCGGTGCAGATGAACATCACCTTCGACAGGTCGTAGTCGCAGTCGAGGTAGTGGTCGTTGAAGGTGTTGTTCTGCTCCGGGTCCAGGACCTCCAGGAGCGCGCTCGAGGGATCGCCCCGGAAGTCGGTGGACATCTTGTCGACCTCGTCGAGGAGGAATACCGGGTTGTTGCTCCCCGCCTTCTTCAGCGACTGGATCAGCTTCCCGGGCATCGCTCCGATGTAGGTCCGCCGGTGACCGCGGATCTCCGCCTCGTCGCGCACCCCTCCCAGGGACAGCCGGACGAACTTCCTCCCCGTGGCGCGGGCGATGCTCCGGGCGAGCGAGGTCTTCCCCACGCCGGGGGGGCCCACGAAGCAGAGGATGGGGCCCTTCAGCTTCTGCACCAGCGCCTGCACCGCCAGGTACTCGAGGATGCGCTCCTTGGCCTTCCTCAGCCCGTAGTGGTCCTCGTCGAGGACGCGCTCGGCCTCGGCCACGTCGAGTCGATCGCGGGTCTCCTCGTACCAGGGGAGGGAGAGGATCCAGTCGATGTAGTTCCGGACCACGGTGGCCTCGGCGCTCATCGGGCTCATCATCCGGAGCTTCTTCAGCTCCTTCTTGACCTTGAGCGTGGCCTCCTTGCTCATCCGCTTGGTGCGGAGCTTCTCCTCGATCTCCTGGACCTCGTTCTTGAACTCGTCGCGCTCGCCGAGCTCCTTCTGAATGGCCTGCATCTGCTCATTCAGGTAGTACTCCTTCTGGGTCTTCTCCATCTGCTTCTTGACCCGGGTGCGGATCTTCTTCTCCACCTGGAGGATCTCGATCTCGCCCTGCATCAGCTCGTAGAGCTTCTCCAGCCGCTTGGCGGCGTTCTCGGTCTCCAGCAGCGCCTGGCGGTCGTTGAGCTTGAGGCTGAGCTGCACCGCGATGGTGTCCGCCAGCCGCGCCGGATCGTCGATGCTCGCCACCTGCATCAGCATCTCCGGCGGGATGCGCTTGTTCAGCTTGACGAAGGCCTCGAACACCGACTGCACGCTGCGCACCAGCGCCTCGAGCTCCACCGTCTTCTCCGACTGCTCCTCGACCTCCTCCACCTCGACCACGAAGAACTGCTGCGACGGGTCGCCGCGGTCCGCCTCGTCGCCCCGGACGAAGCGGCGCACCCGGGCCCTCTTCACGCCCTCCACCAGGACCTTCACCGTGCCATCGGGCAAGGGCAGCAGCTGGATGACGTGGCCCAGGGTGCCGAACGCATAGATGTCGTCGATGCCCGGGTCGTTGGTCTTCGCCTTCTTCTGCGCGGCGAGGAAGATGGCGGCCTTGTCGTCGGCGCCCTTGTGGGCCATGGCCTCCTTGAGGGCGGCGATCGACTTCTCACGGCCGACGAACAGCGGAACCACCTGGTGCGGGAAGACGATGATGTCTCGCAGCGGCAGCAGCGGGACCGTCTGGGTGGGGCGGCCGGGGTCGCGCTTGTCGTCTCGTCCGAAGAGCATGTGTCGACGTGTCAACGGCGCGGGCGCGCGTGCGCACTCGGCCCCGGAAGACGTTCCGGAGGGCGGGCCGTCCTGTGGTGGCTCTGGAGAATACACCCTCGCAGCGCACCCCGCTGCTTTCCAAGAGGGCCTACCTGCGAGCGTCCGGGCGAGTGCGTGTCCGTGGGCATTCCACGCCCTGGACCCGGGGGGAGGAGTCCCGGAGACCCCGTCCAGGCACCAATGTGTGCAATCGTTCAGGGCCGCGCCCGTGAGGCGGTGAAGGAGACACGCCGATGTCGCTTGGAGTCGAGTTCCTGCCGGTCGACGTGACCCAGCTGGTCGCGGTGGCGCTGGGCTGCATGATCCCGCTCATCTTCGTGCTGGGCATCACCATGCGCTTTGCGGCCAAGCCGCTGGTCGAGGCGCTGGGGAAGCTGCGGGAGAACGGGGCGCCGGCCCGCGAGCTCGAGGTGCTGAGCCGGCGCGTCCTCGAGCTGGAGCAGGAGGTGCTCCGCCTCCGGGGCGGGCAGGGCTCGAGCGCTCCGGCCCTGGAGCCCGGCAGCGCGCTGCGTCTCCGGCGGTAGCACGGCAGGGAAGCGGACGATGGAAACGTTGCCGGTCGACCTGGTGGGCATGGTGGCGGCGATCATGGGGTCGCTGCTGGTGCTGATCCCCGTGCTCGGGCTCGCCATCCGGTTCACGGCCCGGCCGCTGGTGGACGCGCTCGTCGCCAGCAAGGGGGAGGGCGCGCGTCCGGCGGACCTCGATGCGCTGACGATGCGGATCGACGCCCTGGAGCACGAGGTGAAGGAGCTCGCTGGCCAGTCGACGCGGGCGCTTCCGCAGCGAGTTCCCCTAAGGACTTGAGGTTCCGCGTCCTCTGACGTGGCGCAGCCGGACCCTGGCGGGGCCACGCACCCGAGCGGACGCCTCAGGCCTCGAGCAGGAGCCTGAGGACCTCGCCGGCCGGGAGCCCCGAGCGGACAGACGCCGCCGCCAGCCGAACCACCGCGGCGACGAGCTGCTCGGTGCCGGCGTCTTCGCCTCCGGGGCTCTCCAGCCGGAGGAGCGCTCCGGCGGCCTGCGAGGCAGGTCGGACGAGGTGGGACGGGGCGTTCGTCGCCCGCCCGATGCGTTCCAGCGCGGACATGGTGCTGCGCGCCTCCGCCGCGCCGGCGATGGCGGGAAGCGCACGGAGCCGCGAGGCTGCCTCGGTGGCGTGGCGTACTTCGAGCGCGCGCGCGGCGAGCGAGCGGATGGCCCGGTCGCCGAGAGCGGAGGGGGTGAGCGGCTCTCCGGAGGCGAACGACCGGAGCGACTCCTCCGGGAGGTACCGCTCGAGCTCGGACAGGAGCCGGGCGCGGAGCCCGACCGCCACGCTCAGGCCGATTCCTTCTGCAGCTCGTCCTTCTCGGTGGCGTGCAGGATGACCGGCTCGCTCTTCTTGAGGATGACCTCCTCGGAGATCACCACCTCACGGGCGGTCTTCTGGGACGGGATGTCGTACATCACGTCCAGCATCGCGCTCTCGAGGATGGAGCGCAGCCCGCGCGCTCCGGCCTTGCGGCGGATGGCCTCCGAGGCGATGGCCTTCAGCGCCCCGTCGGTGAACTTCAGCGCCACCCCGTCGAGGTCGAAGAGCTTGCGATACTGCTTCACCAGCGCGTTCTTCGGCTGGCTGAGGATGCTCATCAGCGAGCCCTCGTCCAGCTCCTCCAGCGCGGTCACGATCGGAAGGCGCCCGATGAACTCGGGGATCATCCCGAACTTGAGGAGATCCTCGGGCTCGACGTGCTGGAGGAGCTCGGAGAGATTCCGCTGCTTCTTCTCCCTGATGTCCGCCCCGAAGCCCAGCGACCGCCCGCCCAGACGGCGCTCGATGATCTGGTCCAGGCCGCCGAAGGCGCCACCGCAGATGAAGAGGATGTTGGTGGTGTCGACCTGCAGGAACTCCTGCTGGGGGTGCTTGCGTCCGCCCTTGGGGGGGACATTGGCCACCGTGCCCTCGATGATCTTCAAGAGAGCCTGCTGGACACCCTCGCCCGAGACGTCCCGGGTGATGCTGGGGTTCTCGGACTTGCGGGCGATCTTGTCGATCTCGTCGATGTAGACGATGCCCCGCTGGGCCCGCTCGATGTCGTGATCGGCGGCCTGCAAGAGATTGACGATGATGTTCTCCACGTCCTCGCCCACGTAGCCGGCCTCGGTGAGGCAGGTGGCGTCGGCGATGGTGAACGGGACGTTGAGGATGCGGGCCAGGGTCTGGGCGAGGAGCGTCTTGCCGCTGCCGGTGGGGCCGAGCAGAAGGATGTTGCTCTTCTGTAGCTCCACGTCGTCCATCGCCACCTTGGACTCGATGCGCTTGTAGTGGTTGTGGACCGCGACCGCGAGGACCTTCTTCGCCCGCTCCTGGCCGATGACGTACTCGTCGAGGATCGACTTGATCTCGCTCGGTCGGGGGATGCGGAGCTTGGTGTCCTTGGTCTCTTCCCGGTCGATCTCCTCGGCGATGATGTCGTTGCAGAGGCCGATGCACTCGTCGCAGATGTAGACCGTGGGCCCAGCGATGAGCTTCTTCACCTCCTTCTGGGACTTGCCACAGAAGGAGCAGCACAAGGTCTGGTTGGACTTCTCCACGTTCTTCCCTGCCATCAAAGCCCTCGACTGCGGAATCTAGTCCTGGTCCTGCGTTCTTAACAGCCTACGACCGCTGGCCGCAGCGCGGCACGGACACCGGGGCACACCCTCAGCGATCGCGCCGCTCTTCCGCGGGCTTGAGGCTCTTGCGGTTCACGCTGACCACCTCGTCCACGATGCCGTAGGCCCGGGCCTCGGCGGCCCCCATGAAGTAGTCGCGATCGCTGTCCTTCTCGACCCGCTCCAGCGGCTGGCCGGTGTGCCGGGCGATGATCTCGTTGAGCCGGCCCTTCATCCTCAAGATTTCCTTGGCCTGGATCTCGATGTCGGTGGCCTGCCCCTGCGCGCCGCCCATCGGCTGGTGGATCATGATCCGGGCGTTGGGCAGGGCCTGGCGCTTGCCCTTGGCCCCGGCGAGGAGCAGCACCGCGCCCATCGACGCCGCCTGCCCCACGCAGATGGTGGACACCGCCGGACGGACGTACTGCATCGTGTCGTAGATGGCCATGCCTGCGGTGACCGAGCCGCCGGGGGAGTTGATGTAGAGGTTGATGTCCTTGTCCGGGTCCTCGGACTCGAGGAACAGCATCTGGGCGACGATGACGTTGGCCAGCTCGTCGTGGATCTCGGTCCCGAGGAGAATGATCCGGTCTTTCAGCAGGCGGCTGTAGATGTCGTACGAGCGCTCGCCGCGGTGGGTCTGCTCGATGACGTAGGGGATGAGAGGCATTCCGAGCTCCTACCCTTCATCCTTCGCGGCGGCCTTCAAGAATTCAACCGTCTTTTCCTCGCGGACCCGCTGCTCGAGGGCCCGGCGCTGCTCGGGCTCCTTGAAGGCCTTGCGCACCTGGTGGAGCGGCGCCCCACTGTCGGTCGCATACTGGGCAATGCGCGCATCGAGCTCCTCGGAGTTGACGGAGAGTCCCTCCTTCTCCGCCACCGCCGCCAGGATCAATGCTCCACGCACCTCCGCCTCCGCCTTGGGCCGCATCTCCTCGCGGAGCGAGGCGAAGTCGAGGTTGAGCCGCGACGGGTCGAGGCCCTGGCGGGCCATCATCCGCAGCGCCCCGTCGAGCATCGCGTCGAGCCCGCGCTCGATCATCGCCTTGGGCAGGTCGAACGGATTGCGCTCCACGAGCCCCTTGACCAGCTGCTCGCGCTCGTCCTGCGCCGCCCGGTTCCTCGCTGCGGCCTCCAGGTCGCTGCGCACCTTGGCCTTCAGCTCGCTCAGGGTCTCCCCTCCCCCGACCTCCTTGGCGAAGTCGTCGTCGAGCGCGGGGACGAGCTGCCGCTTGAGGCCCTTCAGGCTGAAGGTGAAGCGGGCGGTCTTCCCGGCGCGGCCCGGCTCGGGGTCGTCCGCGGCAAAAGCATGGTCCAGGGTGCGGCTCTGGCCGATGATGGTGCCAGCGAGCTCCGGGACGTTCCCCCGCATCAGGTCGCCCGGGGCGACCTCCACCGTGACCTCCTCGGCCTTGCTCCCGGCGAAGGGCTGCCCATCGATGGCTCCGGCGTAGTCCACGATGGCGAAGTCACCGCTCTCGGCGACGGTCCGCCCCTCCACCGGCTCGAGCCGCGCCACGCGCTGGCGCATGGCCCCGAGCCGCTCGTCCACCTCCGCGTCGGTGACGACCGGCTGGGCGCGCTTGAGCGGCAGCCCGCGGTAGTCCTTCGGCTCCACCTTGGGCCGGACCTCGACCCGGGCCTCGAAGGCGAAGGGCGCATCGTGGAGGAGCCGGACCGGGGTCAGCTGCGGCGCGCCGACCGCGTCCACGTGGTGCTCGGAGATGGCGGACAGGTACGCCCGCTCCACCAGACGGCGGGCCACGTCGTCCTCGACCTCCCCCTTGAACTTCGCCTCCAGGATCCGGCGGGGAATCTTGCCTGGCCGGAAACCGGGCAGGCGCACCTGGCGTCCCAGCTGGGCATACGCCCGGCCGAGCTCGGCCTGGACCTGCTCGGGGGGAACCTCGATGGAGAGCTTGCGCTCGACCGGGGACAGCTCTTCGACCTGGACCTTCATCGGAAGGACAGGGCCTTAAGAGCCCCGGTCCCCCCGTGTCAATGCGACTTCGAGCCGCGCCTGGTGGGCCTAGCTCTCCGAGCCCGACGAGCGCGGGCTGGCCGCCGGAGCGGGTGGGGAGGCTCGCCGGCCGGAGAACCCGGCCGCGAGCGACAGGAGGTCCCCGACCTCGAACGGCTTCTTCAGCGCCCTGACGACTCCTGGATTGTCGGCGAACCATTCGGGGGCGACTGCCGCGGACATGACCACCACCTCGAAGTCGTCCCGGTCTTCCCGCTGCCGGAGCGCGCGCAGGAACGCCAGGCCATCCATCACCGGCATCCAGAGGTCGAGCAGAATGAGGGCCGGTCGAGGAAGGTGCTTGAGCGCGACCAGCGCCTCCATCCCGTTCCTGGCCACGAGGACGAGGTGCCCCTCGTCGGCCAGGGCCTCTTCGATCGTGTCGCGGACGTTCACGTCGTCTTCGACGATCAGGACACTGGCTGCGGCGGGCACGTCCGCGATGTTGCACCCGGCCCTGAACCGGCACCCGTGCCCGACACCGGGATCGACGTCCAATCGACACTCGGCAGGGAGAAACCAGAGCAGGTCTGCGAGCGTGTCCTACAAAGGGCTCGCCACGGCGAGACCGGTCTACTGAGTGGGCAGACCGAGAGTCGAACTCGGACCCCTTTCGGGACTGGATCCTAAGTCCAGCGCGTCTACCAGTTTCGCCATCTGCCCCGGGGGACGACGCACGGCAGCCTGACACGTGCTCGCCGCCCCTGGCCACCCCTGCCGGAATCAGCGGGCGGCGGCGGCGCCGAGCTTCTCCTGGACGGCACGCAGCGCGGGCCCCAGCGACGTTCCCGCAGGGCCAGCACCCTGCGCCGCCCGGCGAGCATCCTCGAGCAGCGCCATCGCCTCGGTCCTCTTGCCCCGGTCGAGGAGACAGGCGGCGTGCGCGAGCTGGACCCGGGCCACCGGTGGGCTGTCCGGGTCCATCACCCTGCCGAGGAGGGTCACCGCTTCGGCCAGCATCGGCTCGCCCTCGGCAGCCCGACCCGTCTGGCACAGGCTCGCACCCCGGGCCTCCAGCGCCACCGCGCGTACGCCGGGCAGCTGGACCAGCGCCGGCATCCGGACGATCTCGAGCAGGCGGCCCGACGCGGACAGCGCCTCGTCCCCCTGCCCACCGGCGAGCGCCAGCCGTGCCCGTCCGGCGTCGGCCAGAACCCGCCGCGTCAGGTCGGCGCGCGTCTCCCATCCGGAGAGGGTGAGCGCCTGGGCCAGCTCGGTGTGGGCCTCGGCGGTCTCGTTGCGGTCGACCGCGATGAGGCCCTTCACCAGATGCACGTCCCCCTCGGGGGCGAGCGCGGTGCGCGGGCTCTTCTGGACGACGGACAGGGCCTCGTCGAGCAGGCCACGGGCGGCGGCGTGTTCCCCGAGCGCTGCACGGGCCTCGGCGAGCCACACCGTGGGCACCACGCGCAGGACGCTCTCCCCTCGCTGCGCCCAGATCGCGCGCGACTCCTCGAGCACCGGGATGGCACGCTCGAATCGACCCAGCCGGAGGTAGGCCAGGCCGAGGCGCTCCAGCGACTGAGCGTGGGTGTTGCTCCCCCGCCGCACCCGCGCCAGCTCGCTGGCCGAGACCTCCACCAGACCGAGCGCCTCGTCGCGCCGCCCACCCCTCTCCAGCACCGTCATCCCGCGCAGGCCCTGGTTCTGCAGCGTGAGGAAGTGCGTCGGCCCGGTGGTCCGGAGGTAGCCGAGGTGGGCCTCGATGTGGTCCGCCTCGGCCTCGGCGACCTTGCCGTTGCTGTCCCGGATGACTGCGCGGAGCGAGAAGGCGTTGGGCAGCTCGTACCCCACCCGGCTCCGCCGCGTTGCCACCGCCACCGCCTCGTCGGCGACGGCCTCGGCCCGCGCCGGGACATTGGAGAGCCGGTACACCTGCGCCAGGTGGAACAGCGCCCCCAGCCGCCCGTCGCTCTCGGGGTAGCGCTCGCGGAACAGCGCCACCGACCGCTCGAGCAGCGCGGCCCCGGAACCCAGGTCCGGCGCGTTCCCCCGCCGGACGAGGTTGCCGCGGATCTTCAGGGCCTGGGCGAACACTTCCGAGCTCTCGTCACCCAGCGCCGCAAAGACCGGCTTGGCCCGATCGATCCATGTCTTCGCCTCCTCCCACCGGCCGGCGAACATCGCCGTGTTCGCCAGCTCGGTCAGGACCATCGCCTGGTCGGCGTTGGGCGAGGGCTCCGCTTTCTCTGCCACCAACAGCGCCTGCTCGAGGAGGGCGATGCTCCGGTCCGCCATGTCCAGCGAGGAGTAGACGTCGGAGAGGGTGGTCAGCACCGAGACCTTCTCGTGGGGCTGGCCGCCCAGCGCCGACCCGATGCGGGCCGCGGCCGCGTCCACCGCCTCCTTCACCGTTCGCTCCCACACCGGGCGACTCCCCGGGGCCTGCGAGCCGGCGGCGGAGAGCACCTCGTTGAGGAAGTCGCGGACCGCCTTCGCGTTGCGGGCCTCGGTCTGGGCCAGCCGCTTCTCGGCCCGGGCCCGCCGCGCCTGAACCACCGCCACGGTGGTCGATGCCACCAGCGCGCCGGCCACCGCCGCCGAACCCAGGACCATCCACCGGTGCCGGGAGACGAAGCGCCGGACGTGTTGCCAGCGGGAGTCCAGCTGGGCCTGGAGCGGCTCGAGCTCGATCGAGCGCCGGAGGTCGTCGGCGAAGGCCTCCGCGCTCGGGTACCGCCCCTCGGGCTGCTTGGCCAGGGCGCGGAGGAGAATGGAGTCCAGATCCCCGGCCAGGCGCCGGCGGAGCTTCGCGGCGGTGGAGCCCCTCGCCAGGGCCGCCGCCTCGCTCACCGCCAGGCTCGGGGAGAGCGGTTCGGAGGCGAGGATGGCCGCGGCGAGCTCCGGTCCGGAGCTTCCCGGGAGCTGCACCGGACGGCTGCCGGTGAGCAGCTCGAAGAGCACCACCCCCAGCGAGTAGACATCGCTCGCGGTGGTCAGCGGGGTGCCGAGGATCTGCTCGGGGCTCGCGTAGCCCGGGGTGAGGGCGCGTCCGGTGGCCCGGGTGAGCGGCGTGTCCAGGGCGGCCCCCTCCGGCTCGAGGAGGGTGGCCACCCCGAAGTCGAGCAACCGCACCTGTCCCTCGTCGGTCACCAGGATGTTGGAGGGCTTGAGGTCCCGGTGCAGGACCAGATTGGCATGGGCGTACTGGACGGCGTCGAGCACCTGGAGGAACAGCGCGAGGCGGCCCTCGACGTCGAGCTGCCGGCCGTCGGCGTAGGCGGTGACGTGCAGTCCGTTCACCCGCTCCATCGCCAGGAACGGCTGACCCTGCGCCACCCCGGCGTCGTAGAGCCGGGCGATGTGCGGATGCTCCAGCCGGGCGAGGATGTCCCGCTCGCGGGCGAACCGCAGGGCCACCTCGCGGCGACGCGAGTCGAGGAGCGGCAGCTTGAGCGCCACGTCCCGGCGCAGCGCGCCGTCGTCACGCCGCGCCAGCCACACCTCCCCCATCCCGCCGGTGCCCAGCAGCTCCACCAGGAGGTAGGGACCCACCCGTTCCCCGGGCCGGTGGCCGAGGACTGCCGCGCCGGGGACGGGCGGGGCGGAGGCCGTGGCCGTCTCCGCCACCCGGGCCTCGATCAGCCGGCGAACGGCGGTCACCAGCGTGGGCTCTCTCCGGGAGAGCTCGTCCAGCCACGCGGCGCGCGCCACTTGGCTCAGGGCCAGCCCCTCGTCAACCAGCTCCGCGATGCGGCTCCAGTCCTGCGACGTGGCCATCCTCATGCCCCGGCAGACACGCCCTGGGCCTCCGGTTGCAGTCTCACACTCATCGGCCGGCCAGTGCCCGGAGCGCCTCCCCGTCGAGGCGGCAGGTCAACCATTCGCGGACCACCTGGGCCCCCAGGGACTCGTAGAACTCGATGCTGGGACTGTTCCAGTCCAGCACCTGCCAGACGAACCGGCCGCAGCCGGTGTCGAGCGCGGTCCGGGCGAGGAAGCGCATCATCTCCTTGCCGATGCCGCGGCCGCGGGCCTCGGGCCGCACGAAGAGGTCCTCGAGGTAGAGCGTGGGCTGCCCGCGCCAGGTCGAGTAGGCGTAGAACCAGAAGGCGAAGCCCACCGGCGTCCCGTCCCACTCGGCGATGGTCGCCTGGAACAGCGGCCGCTCGCCGAACCCGTCCCGCTCCAGCGACGCCTCGGTGGCGACGACCGCCTCGGGCGCGCGCTCGTAGGTGGCCAGCTCCCGGATGAGCGAGACGATGAGCGGCACGTCGGCGTGGACGGCGGGGCGGAGGCGGAGCACGGGACCATCATGCCCCGTGCTCCGCCGTCATCGCTGGAACAGTCCGCCCGCCTCCCACGGACCGTTCCGTGCTGGTCCCGCCCTGCCCTCAGGCTCCGCAGCGCGTCACATGCGCCGCGACCGCCAGCCAGCGTCCGGCCCGGCGTGCCCAGACGTCGGTGTAGCGCCCGTGCCCGGGACGCCCCCCGTCGCGGAAGGTGGTCCGGGCATGGACCAGGGCCACATCGTCGAGCAGCCGGACCAGGATGTCGTGGGCCTCGAGCTCCGACAGCGACGAGGGGGCCGAAGCCCGGACGAGGAACGCGGCCCGATCGAGCAGCGTCCCGTCCGGGCGCGAGCAGAGGAAGTCCGGCGCCAGGTGCCCCTCGAACCAGTCCCGGTCCGAGCGCTCGGCCGCCCGGAGGTACTCGGCGTTGAGCCGGAGCAGGACCTCACCGTCCGCGGATGGCGCCGGCGGCACGGTCATTCGTTCTCCCTCTCGTCGTCCCCGTGCATGCCGCGGCCCGACCCACCGGCGGGAATCGCCCGGAACGCCGTCGTCGCCCCGGTGGTGGAGTCGAGGAACTGGCCGCCGATGCGTCCGAGATCGTCGATGTCCCCTGCATTGGTGATGGTGCCGGTCATGCCAGTGAGGACGTGCGAGGTGAGGTCGATGACCTGGCCGCGCTCCCAGAGCACGCCCTGGCAGGCGCTTCCCGCGCAGGAGACGCCGACCACCTGCCGCCAGACGTTGATGCCCAGCGCCTGACCGTTGTCGTGGCCGCTCAGCAGCGGCAGCGGCTGGATCCCGTCGGACCTGGTCCAGAGGAAGGGCCGGGGCACGAACTGGTCGACGGGGGTCCCGGGCGCGTTGGCGAAGCCCACCACGTCTCCCCAGGCGTTGATGGCCATCGGCGTGTTCCACCCCTCCCCGCCGAGGGTCCCGAGGTCGGTGATCGACCCGTCCTCCCACATCACCGCCCTCCGGGCGCTGACTCCCCCGACCGCGATGCCACAGGCGCCGGAGATTCCGATCGCCTGGCCGCGGTCGTTGATGCCCGTGGCCGCGCTGGTCGAGTCGCCGGGCAAGGGCGGCAGCTCGTGCATCTCGTCCTTGCCGGGACCCCAGAGGGCCGCGATGAACTGGCGCTTCTGCCGTCCGGTGCAGCTGGGATCGAGCACCTGGGTCTCCGCCCAACCGACGATCTGACGGAAGTTGTTGGCCGAGGTGGCGAAGCCGTTTCCCCCGCCCCAGGTGGGAAGGGCCCGGATGTTCCCGTGCTCCCAGACAACGCCCAGGCACGTCTTCCCGGTGCGGGAGGGGAAGAAGAAGCGGCAGCTCCAGGTCTCGCCGAGCGGCTGGTCCTGATTCGTCTCCGCGACCCCGGCCACCAGGCCAATGACGTTCTTGGAGGGCCAGAGCACCGCGCTGTTCGGCCCGCCGAGCGTCCCGAGGTCGGTCGGGGTGCGCCCGCGCCAGATCGTCGCGTGAACGGTCGCATTCCCGGCCTGGGCCGAGAGACCGCCGACCCATCCCAGGTCGTTGATGCTGTTCCCCTGGCTGACGGTGCCTCCGAGCGAGGGCAGCGGGATGACCACGTAGCTCCGCCCCTCGCCTTGCCCCAGCCCGGCCCCGCTCTCCGCGGTGGGCGCCGATTCCTGGCTGCAGGCCAGCGCCCCGAGCACCAACGCCGTGCTCAACCATCTCCTCTGCACTCGCATGCGTCCTCCTCCGGGGCCTTCGCCCCTGGACTTCGTGGAGGCCTGCGAGCGTGGAGCGTCGGGGGATGGGGCGCTGTCAGCTTCTTGAACGAGGACTGTCACGGAATTCAGGTCGACGGGCGCAGGCAGCCCCGACGTCGTAGGCTTCGGGCCATGACCACGGTCCGCCTCATTTCCGAGGAGCGGACGACCCCGCGTCGGGTTCGACTCCTCGAGACGCCCATCGCTCTGGTCGAGGATGTCCGCGCCGACGTGGGCGACGGGTGGGTGGGGGCGGAGGGCTTCTCTTCCGAGTTTCAGCTCGCCCTGCCTTACCAGGGCCTCTTCGTCTGGGAGGTGGGCCGGGACTCGGTGGTGGGCGATGCGAACCAGGTGCTGTTCGTCGCCGGAGGCGAGGCGTTCCGGATGCGCAGCCCGCTGCCCGGCGGCTACGGGGAGCTGATCGTCACGCCGGGCGGGCCACTCCTCGACGAGATCACGGGGAGCCGCGGCAGCATCGCGCGGGTACATCCCCTCTTCCGGCGCCGGAGCCGGCGAATCGACCCCGGGCTGCAGCTCGCCCGCGCTCGCTTCCTGGCCCGGGCCCGCGAGGGCGGCGAGACGCTCCAGGCCGACGAGCAGATGGTGTGGCTCCTGCGCATGGCGCTCGCCGACGAGCGCCTGAGCCGGCCGCCGGCCCGCTGCACCCAGCGGCTGGTCGACCGCGCCAAGACGTACCTCGCGTCCGAACTCGGCCGGTCGATCCAGCTGGCGGAGATCGCCCGCGCGGTGGGGGCCTCACCCGGCTACCTGACCCAGCTCTTCCGCGCGGTGGAGGGCATCCCGCTCCACGCGTACCTGACGCAGCTCCGCCTGGCGCAGGCCTTGGTCGAGCTGCCGCACGCCGAGGACCTCACCGAGCTGGCGCTGGAGCTCGGGTTCTCGAGTCACAGCCACTTCTCCGCCCGGTTCCGCCGGGCCTTCGGGCTCACCCCGTCCGACTTCCGGCGGAGCTGCCGCCTCCGCTCCCCTCCGCTACCGGTCTAGGTCAGGGTCGCCGCAGTCGAGGTCTGCGTCAGGGTGAAGTCAGGCGGGCTGCAGTCGGCGAGGTCAGGGCGTCCGCGGCGAGCCGGACCCTGAGCGCCTCGATCTCCGCGCGCACCCGCGCCTTGAGCGGCTCCACGTCGGCCAGCGTCATACCCGCGGTGGAGATGGCCGTGCCCACAGTGACCCGCCCCTCGGCGCGCCCGAAGCGCCAGCTGTGCTTGGGCAGCGCGGTGCGCGTCCCGGCCACCGCCAGCGGCAGGATGTCCGCCCCCGTCTCGATGGCGAGCCGGAACGCGCCGTCCTTGAAGGGGAGCAGCTGGCCGTCCTTGCTCCGCGTGCCCTCGGGAAAGAGCATCACCGGCATTCCGAGGGCGAGCCACCGGGCGCACGCGCCCATCGCCTCCCGCGCCGAGTCGCTGTCCCCGCGCTCGACCGGGATGTCCCCCGCCATCCACATCATCCAGCCCGCCACCGGGATGCGGAACAGCGAGGCCTTTCCCAGCCACTTCATCTCCCAGGGGAGGAAGGAGACCAGGAAGGGGTCGGCGTTGGATTCGTGGTTGCTCACCACCACCGTCTTCCCCGGACTCCGCGACGGCGCCGGACCCACCACGCCAAAGCGCCAGAAGGGGTTCAGCTTCGCCGCCACCACCCCGACCAGCCGGAACGTCCGGCCGGCCACACGCCTCCGCCGGTCGAACGGAAGGCAGAGCACGAAGAGCGCCGTCTGGACGAGGAACCCCAGCAGGGCCACCCCGGCGATCTCCACCCAGGCCCAGATGGACAGCAGCGCGTTCATGGCTCGCTCGAACGTCCCCATACCGCACTGAGCAGCCAGATGCGCAGGGCGCGACTTGGGGGGCGGGCCGGCGTACTGTCTCCCCGGCCGAGGACGCTCCCATGGCACCGCCGCCGGACAAGAGCCGCGCCACCGAGCCCGCGCTGTGGGCGTTCGCCGTGTCGCTGGTGCTGTTGGTGGGCCCGGCGCGGGTGCTCTGGGCCGCCCCGGGGCGCGGCTGGCTCGCCCCGTTCCTGCTCTGGGGGGTGGTGATCGCCCTCGGGGCCTGGGCCGTCCACCGCCCGAGCGCTCCGCCATGAGCCCGTCGATCGGCGTCCTGTTCGGGGTGGCCGTGGCCTACCTCGGCCTGCTCTTCGGCGTGGCCTACGCGACGGAGCGCGGGCTGGTGCCGGCGCGGCTGGTCCGGCATCCGCTGACCTACGCGATCTCGCTCGGGGTGTACGCTACCTCGTGGACGTACTCCGGCAGCGTGGGCTTCGCCCGGAGCCACGGCTACGCCTTCCTCACCATCTACCTCGGGGTGACGCTGGCCTGCCTGCTGGTTCCGGTGCTCTGGGAGCCGGTCTTGCGCCTGTGCCGCGAGCACCAGCTCACCTCGCTGGCTGACCTCTTCGCCTTCCGCTTCCAGAGTCAGGGCGCTGGGGTGCTGGTGACGGTGTTCATGCTCGCCGGCAACCTTCCCTACCTGGCGCTGCAGATTCACGCGGTGACCGCGGCGTTCAAGGTGCTCGCCCAGGCCTCGCCCCCCAGCGGCATCGCGCTGATGTTCTGCGGGCTGGTGACCCTGTTCGCGCTGCTCTTCGGGGCACGGCACGTCACCCCGCGCGAGCGGCACGCCGGGCTGGGTGTGGCCATCGCCTTCGAGTCGCTGGTGAAGCTGCTGGCGCTGCTCACCGTGGCCCTGGTGGCGGTGACCAGCGTGTTCGGCGGCCTGGGCGGGCTGTCGCGCTGGCTGGCAGAGCACCCCGACGCGCTCGAGCGGGCCTACGGCCCGGTGCAGAGCGGGCCCTGGGCAACCCTCCTCCTGCTCGCATTCGCCGCGGCGTTCCTCCTGCCGCGCCAGTTCCACATGGCGTTCACCGAGTCGCTCGACGGGCGGGCGCTCAGGGTGGCGGCCTGGGCCTTCCCGCTCTTCCTGCTGCTGCTCAATCTCCCGGTCTTGCCGCTGCTCTGGAGCGGGACGGTGCGCTTCCCGGATGGGAACCCGGACAATCACGTGCTCGCGCTCGCCAGGAGCAGTGGACACCCCCTGGTGGGGGCGCTGGCGTTCGTCGGCGCCATCTCCGCGGCGAGCAGCATGCTCATCGTCGACACGCTGGCCCTGGCGGCGATGTGCCTCAACCACCTGGTGCTCCCCCGCACCGACCTCGCCCGCTCGGGCGACCTGTACGCGGGGCTGCTCTGGGCACGCCGGGCACTCATCGTCACCGTGCTCGCCCTCGGCTACGCCTTCAGCCGTCTGCTCGCCACCCGGCAGGGACTGGTGGAGATCGGCCTCATCTCCTTCGTCGCCGTGGTCCAGGTCCTGCCCGGCCTGCTGGCCCTCCTCTTCTGGCGCGGGGCGACACGCCAGGGATTCCTGGTGGGACTGTCGGCGGGGGTGGGGGTCTGGGCGGTCACGCTCTTCCTGCCCCTGCTGGCCCACGGGCGGCTCCTCCCGGCGGCGTTCGATCTGGCCTGGGTGTTCGGCATCCGTCCCGGCACCGAGCCGTGGAGCGCGAGCACGTTCTGGTCGCTGTTCCTCAACACCCTGCTCTTCGGCGGCGTCTCGCTCCTGACCCGCGCCACCGTGCGCGAGGAAGAGGCGGCGGTGGCCTGCACCCGCGGCGCAGCGCCCGGGCCGTGGATGCTGGAGCCGTCGAGCGCCCAGGAGTTCCAGGCGCGCCTGGCCCCGCTGCTCGGGGAGGACGCCGCCTCGACCGAGCTGACCCAGGCGCTGGCCGACCTGGACATGGTGCCCGGCGAGCGGCGGCCGGCGCAGCTGGGGAGACTGAGGGACCGCCTGCAGCGCAACCTCTCCGGCCTGATGGGGCCGCTGGTCGCCCGCTGGGTAGTGGACCGCAGCATCCGCATCAACCACGGCAAGCGGGCCCCGCTGAGCGACCGCATCCGCGCGCTGGAGGAGCAGCTCCGGGCGAGCCGGGCCCAGCTGCAGGGAGCGCCGGCCGAGCTGGAGGCCTACCGGCGCTACCTCCGGCGCGTGCTGGAGGACCTCCCGCTGGGCGTGTGCGCGCTCGGACCCGACCGGGACGTCGTCATCTGGAACCGCGCGCTCGAGCACCTGAGCGGGCTCACCGCCCACGACGCGGTCGGTGCACGGCTCGACGTGCTGCCTGGTCCGTTGCCCGCCTCGGTCCGCGCCTTCGTCTCCGGCGCGGCGTCGCAGGAGGAGGTGCGGCTGCAGATGAGCGGCGCGAGCGAGCGCGCCTTCTCCCTGTCTCGAAGTCAGGTGCGCGAGCTGGGGAGCACCACCGGTGAGACCGCCGGGGTGGTGGTGCTGGTGGAGGACCTCACCGAGCGCAAGCTGCTGGCCGCGCAGGTGGCGCACCAGGACCGGCTGGCCTCGGTGGGTCGGCTCGCGGCCGGCGTGGCGCACGAGATCGGCAACCCGCTCACCGGCATCGCCTGCCTCGCCCAGAACCTCGTCCGCGAGCTCGGCGAGACCGACCTGCGCGACCGGGTGGGCCTCATCCTCCGCGAGACCCAGCGCATCGACGCCATCGTCCGGGTGCTGCTCGGCTACAGCCACGCCGGGGCCGCGGACGGGATGCACCAGGCCCCGGTGGATCTCCACCACTGCGTCGCGGAAGCCATCACCCTGGTCCACCTCGCGCGCGAGGCGAAGGGCGTTCCCTGTGAGAACGAGGTGCCCGCCGGCGTGTACGTCTCGGGGGACCGGCAGCGATTGATCCAGGTGTTCGTCAATCTCGTGTCGAACGCGTGCGACGCGAGCCCGTCCGGCACCCCGGTAACGGTCGGTGCGCTCTCGACGACACAGGGCGTCAAGGTCTTCGTTCGCGACCGTGGCACTGGAATGGACGAGTCGACCCGCGAACGGATGTTCGAACCTTTTTACACGACGAAGCCGCCGGGGCAGGGTACGGGTCTCGGGCTCCCGCTGGTCGCGGCCATCGTCCGCGAGCACGGGGGTACGCTCCGGGTGGAGAGCAGACCCGGCGCAGGGACGACGGTCGAGGTGGAGCTGCCGGGGGCGGAGGAGCCGGCGGCTCCGGGGACGAGGGTGGCCGAGGCCCTCGGGGGAGCACGCGCATGAGCCGCATCCTGGTGGTCGAGGACGAGGACATCATCCGCTCCGAGCTGGCGCGACTCCTCGCGCGGACCGGCCACGACGTGGTCGAGGCACGCTCGGTCCCGGAGGCCATGGGCGCGGGGGCCGCCGATGGATTCGACCTGGTCATCGCCGACCTGCGCCTGCCGGGCGAGCTGGGCACCACGCTCATCGACAGCTGCCGGCCGACGCCGGTGCTGGTGATGACCAGCTACGCCACGGTGCGTGCTGCGGTGGAGGCGATGCAGAAGGGCGCCGCCGACTTCGTGGCCAAGCCGTTCGACCACGACGAGTTCCTCCTGGTGATGGACCGGGTGCTGCGCCAGTCGCGCCTGCAGCGGCAGAACGCGGCCCTCAAGCAAGATCTGGAAAGGAACTACGCGGTGCACGGGATGGTGGGCAGCTGCTCGGCGATGCTCGAGGTCTTCGAGCGGGTGCGCAAGGTGGCCGCCACCGACGCCACGGTGCTCGTGCTCGGCGAGTCGGGCACCGGCAAGGAGCTGGTGGCCCGCGCCGTCCACGACCAGAGCAGCCGCCGCGACGCGCCGATCATCGCCGTCAACTGCGCCTCGATCCCCGAGACGCTGATCGAGTCCGAGCTCTTCGGCCACGAGAGGGGCGCCTTCACCGGTGCGCACAAGGCGCATCCCGGCCTGGTCGAGGCGGCGGACGGCGGCACGCTCTTCCTCGACGAGATCGGCGAGCTGCCCCTGCCCGCCCAGGCCCGGCTGCTCCGGGTGATGCAGGAGGGCGAGGTCCGCCGGGTGGGCGCCACCGGGAGCCGGCGGGTCAACGTCCGGCTGATGGCCGCCACCCACCGGGACCTCCGGCAGATGTCGTACGACGGCCAGTTCCGGAACGACCTCTACTTCCGGCTGCGGGTGGTGGAGATCAGCCTCCCGCCGCTGCGGGCGCGCGGCTCGGACGTGCTCGAGCTCGCGGACTTCCTCCTGGCGAAGCTCTGCCGCCGGCTCAACAAGCCTCCCCTGGAGCTCACCTCGGAGGCGCGGCAGGCGATCTTCGAGCATCCCTGGCCGGGGAACGTGCGCGAGCTGGAGAACGCCCTCGAGCGCGCGGTCATCCTCTGCGACGGCGGGCAGATCACCCCCGACCTCCTGGCCATCGACGGGCCGCGCCCGGCCTCCGCTCCCGGAGCCGAGGGGGACGAGGCGAACGGCTCCGGTGCGCTCACCGAGTACTTCCGCCGCTTCGTGCTCGAGCATCAGGGGCACCTCTCCGAGACCGAGATCGCCCGCCGGCTGGGCATCAGCCGGAAGGCGCTCTGGGAGAAGCGGGCCCGGCTGGGCATCCCCCGGGGCAAGCTCCCCGCCTGACTGAGACCGATCGTTGATGGGGGGGCCCGCAGGCCAGGGCGACCGGACCCGAGTGAAACCGGGGGCTCCGCGACCCCGTTACGTTCGGTAACGCCCTGTTCCGGAACGACACGCGCGCCCCGGGGGAAGTCCGCAACGGAACGTGAGGCGGCCCCTGGCAGATGGCTTGCCTGTCGGATTGCTCTTCCCCGTGAGCACCCGTCTCGTCGAATACAGCCTGGAGGAGCGGCTGGAGGCCTGCCGCCGGCTCGCCGCCGAGAGCCTGGACAGCCCGCGGCGCTTCTGGCTCCGCGAGGCCGGACTCCTGGACTGGGTGCGTTCTCCGGAGGAGGCCTTCGTGGGGGAGATGAAGCACGGGGACGTGAGCTGGTTCTCCGGCGGCCTGCTCAACGCGGCCTGGAATGCGGTGGACCGCCACGCGGTCGCCTCCCCCGAGCGGACGGCGCTGGTGTGGGCCCGGCCCGAGGGTGACGTGGTGTCCTGGACCTTCCGCGAGCTGCGCCAGGCCTCCTCGCGGATGGCCCAGGTGCTCCTCTCCCAGGGCGTGCGGTGGGGCGACCGGGTGGTCGGTCACCTGCCCGAGACGCCGACCCTGGCGATGCTCCACCTCGGCTGCGCCCGCATCGGGGCGGTCCCGGTGGCGGTGCCGGTCCGGTCGGGGGCGGCGCTCGGCCGGGTGCTGCGTGCCACCCGGGGCAGGGTCCTGGTCACGGCCGACGAGGCGCCCCTGCCCGATGGACGGCTTCCGCTGTGGGAGCGGGTGGAGGACCTCCTCGGCGGCCTGGGGCGGGTGGAATCGGTCCTGGTCGAGCGGCGCACCGGCACTCCGGTGAGCCTGGTGTACGGGCGGGACCAGGAGCTGGGGACCGCGCTGGCCCGTGCCCGGCCGACCTGCTCGCTTCGCCCCTGCGACGGCGAGGACCCGCTGCTGCTCGTGCCGGGCCTCGAGGAGGGCCCGCCGGTGGTGCACGGGCTGGCGGGCTTCCTGCTCTGTGCCGCGCTCGGGCTCCGCGAGGCGGCGGGAGTCGGCCCGGGGGCCCAGGTGCTCTGCACCGAGGGGTTCTCCGGTTCACGCATCGACGTGCTCTGGGGGACGTGGGTGCTCGGCGGCGCCCTGGTGTTCGACGAGCGGGGAGATGGCGCTCAACGCCCCCGGGCGCTCGGCGTCACCCACCTCTTCGGGCCGCGGGGAGCGCTGGCGGCGGCGGGGCCGGGCGTGCTCGGGGCCTCGCTGGACGGCTCGGACGCCTCGGTGGCGCCGGTCTGGACGCCCGAGGGCGGGGGGATGCTGGCCGCGCGCTTCGGAGACCTCGGCGGCACGGCGCTCTTCGGGGTGGACCCCGTCCTGGTGGACACGGTGGGCCGCCGTGCGGGCGGGGCCGGAGCCGAGGGAGAGCTGTGCGTGAAGCGCTCCTGGCCTGCCCAGCCCCGCAGCCTCGAGCAGGACCACGCCGGGTACGTCGCCCAGCGGCTGGAGCGCTACCCCGGGCTCTACCGGACGTTGGTGCGATGCCGGCAGCTCCCCGACGGAGCGCTCGCTGCCATCGCGACTCCGCTCGGCGGCATGACCCCCAGCAACGTCTATCCCATCGAAGGCCCCATCGGACGCGCGTGAGGCGTGTTTCGCCGGCTCCGGCTTCCGGTGTTACCGAGGGCAACAAGGGGCGTTACGTTTTGTAGCAGTGGTGCAGGAGCAACCGCGCTGCGTCACCCAGAGATTTCAAAGGTGAATCGGACCGGTATGTCTCTTGCGGTGTGAGTGTGCTCGAGCCGAACCCCCCGCTTGCCCCGGAGAAGGGACCCATGGCCGAGCTCACCGAAGCGCAGAGGCACGAGTACTGGAATTACAACATCCGTCTCACCGTCATCCTCCTCATCATCTGGGCCTTCTTCGGGTTCATCCTCGGCGGGGTGCTCGCCGGCGAGCTGAACAACATCGTCATCGGGGGCTTCCCGCTCGGCTACTACATCGCCGCCCAGGGTTCGCTGGCGGTCTTCGTGATCGAGATCGCCGTCTACGCCCGGCTGATGAACAAGAAGGACCGCGAGTACGGACTCGAAGACTCCACCACCCCCGGCCCGAGGGTCGCGTGATGACCACCGCCATCGCCCCCACGCGCAAGTGGACGCTGAACAAGATCTTCGGGCTCTACACGGTCGCCTTCCTCGGAATGACGATCCTCATCGGCCTGGCCGAGAAGTTCCTCGGCCTGCCCAACCGGTGGATCGGCTGGCTCTTCATGGCACTGAGCATGGGGATCTACGTGCTGATCGGGATCCTCACCCGGACCACGGACTCGGACCAGTACTACGTGGCCGGGCGCGGGGTGCCTGCGATCTACAACGGGATGGCCACCGGGTCGGACTGGATGTCCGCCGCCTCGTTCATCTCCATGGCCGGAGCGCTCTCGGTGCAGGGCTTCAGCGGGCTCGCCTACGTGATGGGGTGGACCGGGGGGTACGTGCTGCTGGCAGTCTTCCTCGGCCCCTACCTCCGCCAGTTCGGCGCCTACACCATTCCCGACTTCCTCGGAGCACGGTACGGCGGAAACACGGCCCGGTTGGTGGGCGTGCTCGCCGCGATTCTCTGCTCCTTCACCTACCTCATCGCCCAGGTCACCGGGGTCGGCCTGATCGTCAGCCGCTTCCTGGGGCTGCCGTTCAACGTCGGGGTCTTCGCGGGTCTCATCGGAGTGCTCTTCTGCTCGGTGCTGGGGGGGATGCGTTCGATCACCTGGACCCAGGTGGCTCAGTACATCATCCTCATCATCAGCTACCTGGTTCCGGTGGTGGTGCTGAGCTGGCAGCTCTTCAGCTTCCCGCTCCCCCAGTTCACCTACGGGCAGCTGCTGCAGCGAAACAGCGCGTCGGCGATCAAGGTGACCAACGACCCGGCCGAAGCGGCCACCCGCGCGGCCTGGAAGAAGGAAGCCGACGAGGCCGCCGCCAAGCTCAAGCAGCCGGCTCTCTCCGAGGCCGAGAGGGACAAGCTGACCGCCACGCAGAAGACGGGGGCGGCGCAGGCCAAGCCGCCCGCCGCGCCGGGGGCGACCATCGCCAACTACCTCACCGTGCCCAAGGGCGTGGGGATGTGGAACTTCCTGGCCCTCACCTTCTGCCTGATGGTGGGCACCGCAGGGCTGCCGCACATCTTGACCCGGTACTACACCACGCCCTCGGTGAGGGAAGCGCGAACCTCGGTGGGCTGGGGCCTGTTCTTCATCTTCCTCCTCTACTTTACCGCCCCGGCCTACGCCGCATTCGCCCGGTTCGTGGTCTACAGCCGGCTGGTCGGCACGCAGATCTCCGACCTCCCGCGCTGGGTGGCCTTGTGGAAACCCGCCGGCCTCTTCGACGTGGTGGACAAGATCGGCGACGGGGTGGTGCAGCTGGCGGACTTCGTCATCAAGAGCTCCGACTTCGTGGTGCTGGCGATGCCGGAGATGGCCGGGCTGCCGTTCGTGATCACCGGCCTGGTGATGGCCGGGGGCCTGGCCGCCGCGCTCTCCACCGCGGACGGCCTCCTGCTGACCATCGCCAACGCGATCTCCCATGACATGTACTACAAGGTGATCAATCCCAAGGCCCCGCTGATCGTCCGGCTCACGGTGACCAAGATTCTCCTGGTCGCGACCGCACTCATCGCCGCGGGCGTGGCCACCTTCCGTCTGGCAATCATCGTCGAGCTGGTGGCCTGGGCCTTCAGCCTCGCGGCGTCGTCCTTCTTCCCGGCACTGGTCATGGGCATCTGGTGGAAGCGGGCGAATCGACCGGGAGCGGTGGCCGGGATGCTGGTCGGCCTCGGCCTCACCCTCATCTACATGACCGGCTCGCGCTTCTTCGGAATGTCCTGGTTCGGGACCGCCACCGTGGCCTCGGGGGTGTTCGGGATCCCCCTCGGCTTCCTCACCATCTACGTGGTCTCGCTCCTCACAGCCGCGCCGCCCCAGCGGGTCCAGGAACTGGTGGCCGACGTGCGCTATCCCAAGGCCACCATCTCCTCGACGGAGTACGCCCACTAGAGGAGAACCCCGCTGACCTCCCAGGGGCCCGGGGGTCCTCGCCCGACGGCAACGGGCGCGGTCCTCCCCGGGCCTCGCCCGCTGTTGGAGGCGTTCGCCGATGGCATTGCTCCCCGGCGTGCTGCTCATTCTCCGCACGGTGAGCTTCATCGCCGTCTGCTACGTGGGCCTGTACATCGCCGCGACGGGGTTGGTCCGGAATCCTCAGAGCAAGGTGCTGGCGTTCTTCGCCCTGGTTGCCGCGCCCATTCTCCGTCCCGCCCGGGCGCTGGCCGGAACTGGGGCGTCCGAGCGGCGGGTGCGGTGGGTGGCCTTCGCCCTGGTGGTCGGGGTGTGGGCGGTGGCGGTTGCGCTCGACCTCAACTTCGGAGCACGACCCCCCCGCTGACCCGCGGGAGGTCAGGGCTGCGCGCGGCGGAGCCCGTCCTGCGCCAGGAGCAGGTGCTCCAAGGCGTCCATCCCCGAGCGCCGTATCGCCAGTGGACGTTGTCGCTGCCGATGCCAGTGCGCTTCTGTCTGGCCTCTTCGTCCAGGCGCTCTTCGGCTTCCAGCGCCGTACGGCCCGGGCGGCTGGGGTTGCCCGGCCGCTCAGCGGCGCCGTCGCCTTCGTCCAGCGCTTGGGCTCGGCGCTCCAGCTGACGCCCACTTCCACGTCCCCGTCCCAGAGGCCGTCTTCGAGGGGGTGCACTCCGAGGAGATGCGCCTGCACCCGCCGCGTCGGGCCATGGAACCCTCCGCTCCCTCGTCTCTCAGGCGGGTGGACGCGAGGATGCGGGAGGGGACTACGATGCGCCTCGCGATGGAGGGAGCGGCCACTTGAAGCGGACCAACGTCAGGAACGAACGCCTGGTCGCCCTGGCCTTGTTCGGTCTGCTCCTCTTCAACTACCCACTCCTCCAGATGTTCAACGCGCCCACGCTGGTCCTGGGGTTCCCGAAGCTCTATCTGTACCTCTTCGTCGCCTGGGCGGTGCTGATCTCGGGAGCCGCCCTGATCCTCCGGGTGAGCGAATCCGACGGGGGAGACCTCCCCGGCGGGCGGGGACGGGCGCGACGGCCGCCGTCGCTACGCTGAGGCGCACACGTGCTCCGGGACTGGGTCGTCATCTCCGTCGCCTGCGCCTACCTGGGGCTCCTCTTCGCGATCGCCTACTACGGTGACCGGCGCGCCGACCGCGGGCGGAGCCTCATCGCGAACCCGTACATCTACTCGCTGTCGCTCGCGGTCTACGCGACCGCGTGGACTTTCTACGGCTCGGTCGGGCGCGCCGTCTCCACCGGCATCGGGTTCCTGCCCATCTACATCGGCCCGACGCTCATGTGCCTTCTGTGGTGGATCCTGCTGCGGAAGATCATCCTCATCAGCAAGGTCCACCGGATCACGTCGCTGGCGGACTTCATCGCTTCCCGGTACGGCAAGAGCGCCCTCGTCGCGGGGCTCGTCACCGTCATCGCGGTGATCGGGATTCTCCCCTACATCTCGCTCCAGCTGAAGGCGATCTCCACCGCTTTCACGATCGTCCACTCGCACGACGTGGCGGTCGTCGGCGCGGGCCACGGCGGGCCGTTCCTCGGCGACACCGCGCTGTACGCGGCGCTCATCCTCGCCGCCTTCACCATCATTTTCGGGACCCGCCACCTCGACGCCTCGGAGCGACACGAGGGGATGGTCGCGGCGATCGCCTTCGAGTCGCTGGTGAAGCTCGTCGCCTTCCTGGCGGTGGGCGCGTTCGTGACCTGGGGCATGTTCGACGGGTTCCGGGACGTCTTCACGCGCTCCCGCGAGCTACCCGGGGTCGAGGCGCTCTTCGTCATCGGGGGAACGGGCGACGGGCACACGGGCATCCTGGCCTCCCTCTACTCCGCGACCTTCTTCGCCATGCTCGCGATCCTGTTCCTGCCCCGGCAGTTCCAGGTCGCGGTGGTCGAGAACGTCGACGTCGACCACGTGAAGACCGCGATCTGGCTGTTCCCGCTCTACTTGCTGGTCATCAACTTCTTCGTGCCGGCGATCGCCTTCGGGGGGATGCTCCACTTCGCCGGCACTCCGGTCGATCCGGACACGTACGTGCTCACCCTGCCGCTCTCCAGGGGCCAGAACGGGCTCGGGCTGCTCGTCTTCATCGGAGGGCTCTCCGCGGCGACCGGAATGGTGATCGTCGAGACGATCGCGCTCTCCACCATGGTCTGCAACGACCTCGCCATGCCGCTGCTGCTGCGCTGGCGCGCGCTGCGGCTGAACCAGCGGCCGGATCTCACCGGACTCCTGCTGGGCATCCGGCGCGGGGCGATCCTGGTGATGCTGCTCCTCGGCTACCTCTACTTCCGGATAGCGGGGGAGGCCTACGCGCTGGTGTCGATCGGCCTCATCTCCTTCGCCGCGGTGGCGCAGTTCGCACCCGCCTGCCTGGGCGGGCTCTTCTGGAAGGGCGGTACGCGCGCCGGCGCCCTCGCCGGCCTCTCCGCCGGATTCCTGGTCTGGCTCTACACCCTCCTCGTCCCGGCGTTCGCGAAGTCGGGCTGGGTGCCCATGTCCATCGTCGAGGCGGGGCCGTTCGGGGTGGAGGCCCTGAGGCCCCTGCAGCTCTTCGGGCTCACCGGCCTCGACCAGATCACCCACGGGATGATCTGGTCCATGCTGGCCAACGTGGGGGCCTACATCGGGTTCTCGCTGTCGACCACCCAGAGCGCGGTCGAGCACAGCCAGGCGACGCTGTTCGTGGACGTGTTCAAGCACTCCGCCGCCGGCACCGGGTCGCTCTTCTGGCGGGGCGGCGTGTCGGTCCAGGAGCTGCGCGCGCTCCTCTCGCGCTTCCTCGGGGCGGACAAGGCCGACGAGGTGCTGGAGGGCTACGCGCGCGATCGTCGCCTGCTGTCGGCGTGGGAGGTCGACGCCGACGCGAACCTCATCCAGTTCGCCGAGACGAAGCTGGCCGGCGCCATCGGCGGAGCGTCGGCCCACGCGATGGTGGCGTCGGTCGTGAAGGAGGCCCCGCTCACCATGGACGAGGTGATGTCCATCCTCGACGAGGCCTCGCAGATCATGAAGTACAGCCGGGAGCTGGAGAAGACGTCGCGGGAGCTCACCAGCGCGTACGCGGAGCTCAGGAGCGCAAACGAGCAGCTGAAGGAGCTGGACAGGATGAAGGACGACTTCGTCTCCCACGTCTCGCACGAGCTCCGCACCCCTCTCACCTCCATCCGCTCGGCCTCCGAGATTCTCCACGACCATCCCGAGCTCGATGCCGCCACCCGCACCAAGTACCTGTCGGTCGTCATCCAGGAGGCGGAGCGGCTCACCCGCCTGATCAACCAGGTCCTCGACCTCTCGAAGATCGAGGCCGGCCGGGTCGAGTGGCGGATCGGGGAGGTGAGCCCGCGCGAGGTGGTCGAGCACGCCGTGGCGGCGACGAGCCAGCTCTTCGCCCAGAAGGCGGCGACGCTGGAGGTCGACGTGCCGGTGGAGGCCCCGCGGATCCTCGCCGATCGGGACCGCCTCGTGCAGGTGGTGATCAACCTCCTCTCGAACGCGGCCAAGTTCTGCGCCGACCCGGGCGGCCGGGTCTCCATCTCGCTGCGCGCGGAGCCGGGGGCGGTCCGCGTCGACGTGCGTGACAACGGGATGGGGATCGCGGCGAAGGACCAGGAGCTCATCTTCGAGAAGTTCCGCCAGGGGGGCGACACCCTCACCACCAAGCCGAGGGGAACCGGCCTGGGGCTCCCGATCAGCCGCGAGATCATCCACCACTTCGGGGGGCGCCTCTGGGTGGAGAGCGAGCCCGGGAGAGGAGCCACCTTCTCGTTCGTCATCCCGCTCCGCCGTCAGCCGGAGGTGGGCGGTGGCGACGTGCGGGACGCTCGCGCCGCTGCGCTCGGCGCGTCCGGGACGGAGGCCGGTGCCAGCTGAACGGAGCCAGCATGAAGAAGAGAGTCCTGATCGCCGACGACGAGCCGAACATCGTCATGTCACTCCAGTTCCTCATGGAGTTCGAGGGGTACGAGGTGCGGACCGCGGCCGACGGGGAGACGGCCCTCCAGATCCTCCGCGACTTCCGTCCCGACCTGGTCCTGCTCGATGTGATGATGCCAAAGCGAAACGGCTACGAGATCTGCCAGGCCGTGCGCGAGACGCCCGCCCTGGCGGGCATCAAGGTGGTGATGCTGACCGCGAAGGGGCGTGACATCGACGCCGAGAAGGGCCTCGCCCTCGGCGCCGATTCCTACGTCACGAAGCCGTTCGCCACGAAGGAGCTGGTGGCCACGGTGAAGGCGTTGCTCGGCGACGCGTGATGGCGAGGCTCGCCAAGGCCAGGTTCGCGCTCGTCCTCGTGGGCTCCCAGGCCCTGGCGATCGTCGCGGCCGCGCTGGTCTGCGCAGGGGTGTGGGCCGCGCTCGGGCCCGACGAGCGTTCCGCCCTCGCCGCCGGCGTGGCGGAGCGGGCCCCGCTGCTCGTCGGTCTCGGGATCGGCCTGCTCGCCGGCCACTGGCTCCTGGTGTGGGTCCTCGTCCAGCAGCACGTGGCCGCCCCCCTCGCGCTCGCGCAGGGGACCCGCCTCGTCACCCACGGGAACGCCTCCCACCGGCTCGAGCCACTCGGCGGAGCGGAGCTCCGTGAGCTGGCGGACGCGATCAACGCGCTCGCCGGCGAGCGCGAGACGCTCCGCGGCGAGTTCGAGGCGAGGGTGGCGGAGGCGCAGCAGCGGCTGGGGGAGGAGCGCGATCGGCTCGCCGCGATCGTCGCCGAGTCGTCGCAAGCGGTGCTCGTCTGCAACCTCGAGGGGCGTATCCTCCTCTACAACATGAAGGCGCGGGAGCTCCAGGGCAGGGCGACCGACGGGACGTCGCCGGACGGCGGAGCCGGCCTGGTGGGGCTGGCGCGGTCGGTGTTCGTGATCCTCGAGCGGGCCCTGGTCGCCCACGCCCTGGAGACGATCCAGGCACGCCTGGAGAAGGGGACACAACATCCCGTGGCGAGCTTCGTCACCGCCGGCGGCGATCGGCTCCTGCGCGTCCACGTCTCACCCGTCCTGCGCGGCGGGCGCGCGACGCAGGACGCGGACGACCCCGCCCCGCGCGGCGCCGGGACGAGCGCCATCACCGGGTTCGTTCTCCGCATCGACGACGTCACCCGGCAGCTCCAGGCGGGGAGCCGCACCGAGGCCGCCCTTCAGGCGCTCACCGACGCGAGCCGGCGCGCGCTCGCCAACATCCGCGCGGCGGTGGAGACGCTCCTCGCCCACCCGGGCCTGGAGGCCGAGCGGCGGGCCGGGTTCGTCGGGGTCATCCACGACGAGGCGTCGGCCCTCTCGGCCACCCTCGACCGCGCCGCACCCGAGCTCACCTCGCTACGGGCCGAGTTGCTCCTCGAGAACATGCAGGGAGCCGACCTCCTCTCGGCGGCGCGCTCGCGCATCGAGGGCATTCTCGGCCTGTCCACGACCCTCGACGAGATCGATCCCGGGCTCTGGCTCAAGGTGGAGAGCTACTCCCTGGTGCGGGCCGTCACCTCGATCGGGAGCCGGCTCCAGCGCCGGGGCGTCCGGGAGCTGCGGCTGGCGCTCGGGCGGGCCGGCCCGCGGGCGCACCTCGACGTCACCTGGTCCGGCGCCGACGTGCCGACCGAGGTCCTCGCTCGCTGGGAGGACGAACCCCCCGACGTCGACGGGGAGCCCATGCCGCCCACGCTCAGAGCGGTGGTCGAGCGCCACGACGGAGCGGTCTGGTCCCAGGGGGACCGTCCCTCCGCGCCCGGATTCATCCGGCTGGTCCTCCCGGTGGCGGAGGCGGAGCAGGCGCCGCTCGCCTCCCCCCTCACGCGCGGCCGGCCCGAGTTCTACGATTTCGACCTGTTCCACCAGGCGGGGCAGACCCCGGAGCTGGACGAGCGGAAGCTCACGGCGCTCGAGTACACCGCCTTCGACACCGAGACCACCGGGCTCTCCCCCTCCGGCGGCGACGAGATCATCTCCATCGGCGCGGTGCGCATCGTGAACGGGCGGCTGCTCCACCAGGAGGCCTTCGAGCAGTTCGTGGACCCCGGGAGGCCGGTGTCGCCGGAGACGGTCCGGATCACCGGCATCGATCCTGCGCTCCTCCGGGGCAAGCCGCCGATTGGGGAGGTCCTCCCCCGGTTCCATCGCTTCTGCGAGGGCACCGTGCTCGTCGCGCACAACGGCGCCTTCGACCTGCGCTTCCTCCAGCTGAAGGAAGAAGTGGCCGGGGTCCGCTTCACGCACCCGGTGCTCGACACCCTGCTCCTCGCCGAGCTGATCCAGCCGGACCTCCCCCCCACCGGGCTCGAGGGCATCGCCGAACGGTTCGCCGTTCCCGTGCTCGGGCGGCACACCGCGCTCGGCGATGCGATCATGACCGGCGAGATCTTCCTCAGGATGGTCCCCCTGCTGAGGGCGCGGGGCATCGAGACGCTCCGCGAGGCCAGGGAGGCGTCGCAGCGGACCTGGGCCGCACGCCTGGAGTACTGAGTCTCTCGAGCGACGGCAGCTCACCAGGAGAGCTGGGTGCGGAACCGGTCGGCCAGTCCCCGCTGGAACCAGCGAATGGTCCGGAAGGCCTGGCGGAGGGCGGCGCGGTCGATGGCGTCGAGGCGGGAAGGGTCGACCTGGGTCGAGGGAGGCCGGACTTCCATGGCCGCGCCCAGCTCGGTATCGAGGCGGGCCCGGAGCAGCGTCTCCAGGGCGTGAGTCAGGTCGCGGCCCTCCTCCGCGCCCAGGGCCCCGGCGTCCACCGCGCGGGCGACACGGGCGGAGGTGCCGGTGTCCTTCATGCCAAGCTGCACCGCGTAGGCCCGCATCCCGTGCACCAGAGGGAAGAGCCCCAGCGCCTTGACGTCGAAGCGCCCCCGATGGGGGCCATGGCGGGCAACCCGGAAACGGCCGAAGAGCCCCAGAGGCGGATCCCGCCGCAGGGCTTCGCGCGCCAGACGCTGGTGGAAGGGCGCGTACCGGGGAGCCTGCGTGCACGCCCAGGTCCACACTTCGCTCGCCACCGCCTCGTCACCGGCGACGAACCGCCAGTCGAAGAACACGCTCGCCTCGACCAGGGCATCGTCCTCCGGACGTTCCATCCACTCGAGAAATCGCTCCTTCCACCGCCCGACGTCGAGGCGCCACCGGGGGTTGGTCGCCATGAAATTCCCGGGACAGTGGGGAACGCCAAGTGCCGCCAGTCTCTGGGCGATGCCCTCGGCCAGTCGAGTGAAGTACTCCCTGGCCGGGCCGTCGTCCGCGCCGAGGGCGTACACCAGCCCGTTGTCCTGGTCGGTGACCATGGTCTGCTCGCGGCGGCCTTCGCTGCCTCCCACCACCAGGGCATACGGCACCGGCGGTCGTCCGTGCCCCTCGGCAGCCAGCGCTTGCTCGGCAAGCTGCGTCACCCGGCGCAGGGTCCGGCTGTGGACCTCGGCGACGAGCTCGGTCACCTCGATGGCCGGGAGGCCGGCGCGGACCAGGCCCCGAACCAGCGGAGGGAGCCGCGACTCGGCGGCGCGAATCCCGTCCAGGGAGGCCGCGGCGTCCACCGCCTGGGTGAGCGAGGCCGGATGCCCCGCTTCGAGCGGAACGAAGTCGTCGGTGAAGAGCACGCCGATCAGCTGACCGTCCCCGTCAACCACCGCCAGGTGGTGGAGCGCCGTGCGAGTCATCTCCCGGAGCGCGGTGAAGGCCCAGTCCTCGCCGCGCACCGTTTTCACCGGGGCGGACATGATCCCCGAGACCGGTCCCGAGGGTGGATACCCGCCGGCGACGACCTTGGAGCGAAGGTCCCGGTCGGTGACGATCCCGATCGGGGTTCCTTTGTTCGCGACCACCGCCGCGCCGGTGTGTCGCTCGGTCATCGCCCTGGCCACGGCCGCCACGGCCTCGGTCGGGGCTGCGGTCACCAGCGGGCGACTCAGCAGCTCGCGGGTCCGGAGGCGGTGCAGCCAAGTCTGCAGGCGAGCGTCGGGCATCCTCGGGAGCGCGCGGTTGGGCCGAGCAGGTTTTCAGATTCCTCCCACTCCCGCCATCCGGTGGCAGGGGTTGAACCCATCGGAGGCGCCTCTGGGGTGGCCCCGACCTCGGAATCTCTTGAGGATGGCATTTCAGGAGAGCTGGGTGCGGAACCGGTCGGCCAGTCCCTGCTGGAACAGGCGAATCGTCCGGAATGCCTCGCGGAGGGCGGCCCGATCGATGGCGTCGAGACGGGAGGGGTCGACCTGGCTCGAGGGAGGATGTCCTTCCATCGTCGCGCCCAGCTCTGCATCGAGGCGCGTGTGGAGCAGCGTTTCCAGAGCGTGACTCAGGTTGCGGCCCTCCCCCGAGGGCAGGGCCCCCGCCTCCACCGCGCCGGCGATGCGGGCTGAGGTCCCGGTGTCCTTCAGACCGAGCTGCACCGCGTAGGTCCTCATCCCGTGCACCAGGGGGAAGAGCCCCAGCGCCTTGACGTCGAAGCACCCCCGATGCGGGCCGCGGTGGGCCACCCGGAAGCGGCCGAAGAGCCCGAGCGGCGGATCCCGGCGCAAGGCTTCGCGTGCCAGGCCCTGGTGGAAGGGCGCGTACCGGGGAGCCTGCCCGCAGGCCCAGGTCCACACCTCGCTTGCCACCGCCGCGTCGCCGGCGACGAACCGCCAGTCGAAGAACACGCTCGCCTCGACCAGGGCGTCGCCCTCCGGCCGTTCCATCCACTCCAGAAAGCGCTCCTTCCAACGCCCGACGTCGAGGCGCCACCGGGGGTTGACCGCCATGAAATTTCCGGGACACGGGGGAACGCCCAGCGCCGCGAGCCTCTGGGCGATGCCCTCGGCCAGTCGGGTGAAGTACTCGCCGGCCGCGCCTGCGACATCCTCGGCGACGGGGGTGTAGACCAGCCCGTTGTCCTGATCGGTGACCATGGTCTGCTCCCGCCGACCCTCGCTGCCCCCCACCACCAGGGCATACGGCACCGGTGGTCGTCCGTGCCCCTCGCTGGCCAGGCCCTCCTCGGCAAGCTGAACCACCCGCCGAAGTGTCCGGTCGTGGACCTCGGCCACCAGCTGCGTCACCTCGATGGCTGGGAGGCCTCCGCGGATGAGCCCCCGCACCATCCCGGGGAGGCGGGCTGCCGCAACCCGGAGCGCATCCGGCGAGGTCGCGGCGTCCACCTCCTTCACCACCGAGGCCGGATGCCCCCTCTCGAGTGCGAGGAAGTCATTGCTGGAGATGACCCCGAGGAGCTCGCCTTCCCCATCGACCACTCCCAGGTGATGGATGGCCGAGCGGGTCATCTCCCGGAGCGCGATGAAGGCCCAGTCCTCGGCGCGAACGGTCTTCAGCGGCGCGGACATGATTCCCGACACCGGCCCCGAGGGAGGGTAGCCGCCAGCGACAACCTTGGAGCGAAGGTCGCGATCGGTCACGATTCCCACCGGCGTCCGGCCGGTGGCGATCACCGCCGAGCCGATGCGGCGCTCGCTCATCGCTCGGGCGACGGCAGCGACGGCTTCGGTCGGCGCGGTGAGGAACGGGGGCCGGGTCACCAGCTCCCTGGCCCGCAGGCGGTGCAGCCCGGTTTCGAGGCGAGCGTCCGGCATCGTTGATCGCGGTCTCGGCCGGCCGAGGTTCCCAGGTTCCACCCCCCCGCGCCATGCCGATGGAGCAGCGGCCACGCCCCGGCTAACCTCCGGCGGATGCACCGTCCGCTCGTCGTGGCGGTCACCTCGACCTCAGAGCTCGGCCACCGCTTCCCCGCCTGGAGCGTCATCCCCTTTGCCCTGATGCTCCTTGCCATCGCCGTCCTGCCGCTGGTCGCCGGCCGGTACTGGGAGAGGAACCGCAACAAGGCCGTCCTCAGCGTGGTGCTCGGGGCACCGGTGGCGATCTGGACCGCGCTGCTCGACAGCGGAGCCTTGCTGCACACGGCGACCGAGTACCTGGCCTTCATCGTCCTCCTCGGGGCCCTCTTCGTCATCGCTGGGGGGGTGGTGGTCCGCGGTACACTGGCCGGGACGCCCGGTGTCAATGCCGTGCTGCTCGGTAGTGGCGCCGTCCTGGCCTCGCTGATCGGAACCACCGGCGCGTCGATGGTTCTCATCCGTCCACTTCTCCGGGCGAACTCCATCCGGCTGCGAAAGTCGCACGTGGTGGTCTTCTTCATCTTCGTGGTGGCCAACGCCGGTGGGCTCCTCACGCCGCTGGGGGATCCGCCACTGTTCCTCGGCTACCTTCGCGGCGTCCCGTTCACCTGGACCCTCGGGCTCTGGAAGGCGTGGCTCGTGGTCAACGGCGCCCTGCTGCTCGTCTTCTACATCGTCGACTCCACGGTCTTCCGCCGGGAGGATCTGCAGCGCCCGGGGGACCTCGACGAGATCGCCGTGGCCCACCAGATCCCCATCCACATCGCCGGCTGGAGGAGCCTGGGCTACCTGGGCGGGCTCCTGGCGGTGCTCGTGGTGTCGGGCACCCTGCGGCTCCCGGTGCTGCTGCAGACCGGAGCGATGCTGATGGTGACCGCCCTCTGCTGGCTGACCACCCCGCGCACGCTCCGCACCGAGAACGCCTTCAGCTGGCACCCCATCGTGGAGGTGGCGATCCTCTTCGCCGGGATCTTCGCCACGATGATTCCTCCGCTGGCCATCCTCAATGCGCGCGGGGGAGAGCTCGGGCTGCAGCAACCGTGGCAATACTTCTGGGCCACCGGCGCGCTCTCCTCCTTCCTGGACAACGCGCCCACCTATCTGGTGTTCGCCTCTGCGGCCAGTGGCCAGGTGGGCACCGATGCCGCCAACCTGGGTCAGCTCGTGGCGAGCGAGCGCGGCGCGCAGCTCCTCACCGCCGTGTCCCTGGGCGCGGTCCTGATGGGAGCGAACACCTACATCGGCAACGGGCCCAACTTCATGGTGAAGGCCATCGCCGAGCACGCCGGCGTCCGGATGCCAGGATTCTTCCGGTACCTCGGCTACAGCGCGGTCACGCTCCTGCCCCTCTTCTACGCAGTGAGCCAAGCCTTCCTGGATTGACGGACTCGGCGAGCGGGGGACCCATCCACCGAGAGCGCCTCCTGCAGCCGAGTTGCAGTGAGACTGCGCCTCTGTGTTACCGAAGGTAACGGACTGTTACCGATCGGGGCAGACCGAGCCACCTGGTGACGCTCTGCCAACGGATTACGAGGCGTGCAACTTGGCTTGAAAGTTGCGGTCTGCGGAAGTTGCCCACCCGTCTTCTGAAGGAGGCAGACCGATGGCCGTCGCCGCGTCGTCCCTGCCCATGATCGACAAGAGCGAAGAGCGTCGCGTCATCTTCGCGTCGAGCCTGGGTACCGTCTTCGAGTGGTACGACTTCTACATCTACGCCGTGCTGGCGCCCTTCTTCGCCAGCGTGTTCTTCCCCCCGGGGAACCAGACGACGGCCCTCCTCAATGCTTTCGTGAACTACGCGGCAGGCTTCCTGGTCCGCCCGTTCGGGGCGCTGTTCTTCGGCCGGATCGGCGACCTGGTCGGCCGCAAGTACACCTTCCTCGTCACCATCACGGTCATGGGTCTGTCCACGGCGCTGGTCGGCTTTCTCCCCACCTACTCCTCGGTCGGCATGCTCGCGCCGCTGCTGCTGCTCCTGCTCCGGCTGGCGCAGGGCCTGGCGCTGGGCGGTGAGTACGGCGGTGCGGCCACCTACGTGGCCGAGCACGCCCCGGAGAACAAGCGTGGCGGCCACACCGCCTGGATCCAGACCACCGCCACGGTGGGTCTGCTGCTGGCGCTGGTGGTGATCCTGGCGTGCCGCAGCGGGATGACCACCGCGGACTTCGCGAGCTGGGGCTGGCGCATTCCGTTCATCCTCTCGATCATCCTCCTGGTCATCTCCATCTACATCCGGCTCAAGCTGAACGAATCGCCGATGTTCCGGCGGATGAAGGAAGAGGGCAAGGGAAGCAAGGCCCCGCTGTCCGAGAGCTTCGGGCAGTGGAGCAACCTCAAGATCGTGATCCTCGCCCTCCTCGGCGCGACTGCCGGACAGGGCGTGGTCTGGTACACCGGCCAGTTCTATGCGCTGTTCTTCCTCCAGACGACGCTGAAGGTCCCGTTCGAGACGGTGTACATGCTCATCGCCATCTCGCTGATCATCGGCACCCCGTTCTTCCTCGTCTTCGGCCGGCTCTCGGACCGGATCGGCCGCAAGTGGATCATGATGGCCGGGTGCCTGCTCGGCGTGCTCACCTACTTCCCGCTCTTCAAGGGGCTGACCCACTACGCCAACCCGGCGCTGGAGGCGTTCAACGCCAGCAACAAGATCACGCTGACCGCCACCAACTGCCAGACGCACATCTTCGCCCTGCCCACCACCAAGTACAGCGAGTGTGATCGCGTCCGGAACATCCTCGGCTCGAGGAGCGTGAACTACGACAACATCGAAGGCGCTCCAGGCTCCATGCCGGTGGTGCGGATCAACGACAAGGAGATCAGCTCTCCGGCCTCGATGGACGCGGCCGGGATCAAGGCCTTCGAAGGGCAGATCACCGGTGCCCTCACTGCCTCAGGCTATCCGGCGAAGTTCGACCCGGCGGGCCTGAACTGGCCGATGGTGCTTCTCATCCTGCTGATCATGGTGATCTACGTCACCATGGTGTACGGCCCCATCGCCGCGTTCCTGGTGGAGCTGTTCCCCACCCGGATCCGGTACACGTCGATGTCGCTGCCGTACCACATCGGCAACGGATGGTTCGGCGGCATGCTCCCTCTCACCGCGTCGGCCCTGGTGGCGGCGAACGGGGACATCTACTTCGGCCTCTGGTACCCGATCATCGTCGCGGCGATGACCTTCGTGATCGGCTCGCTCATGATCAAGGAGACCAAGGACCACAAGATCGGCGTGGTGTAGCGCCCGTTCCCTTCGAGTCCGGGGATCCGTCCCCGACCGCCGGCCGGCCCCGTCCCTCCCCCCCGGGACACGGGTGCCGGCCGGGTTTTTTTTAGGGTGCGAACAGGCTGGGGCAATGGCCCGGCTGGGCGGGCGACCCGGAGATGGCCCCGCCGCGGGGGATGCACTGGCTGGGCGGAAGCGCCTGACCGTGCTCCACCCGGTTCACCAGGAGGTCGAAGGCCCGCTGCGCGTGCGGCTCGATGTACTCGAGCTGGGGGAAGGTCACCTTGAACGTCTCGATGTGGTTCCCGTTCTGGACCTCGTAGAGGCGGAAGTCCGGGCGGCGGTGGTCGTGCCTTCGCTCGCCGTGCCCATCGTCGTCACCGTCGTCCCCGTCGGCGAGGGCCGCCTCCACCTTTCGCGCGTAGGCCCGGGCGTGCCGGTCGATGGGCAGCAGGCCGTCCATGGTGCCGGCGACGGTGATCAGCGGCCGCTGGATCCGTCCGGAAGTGGCGAAGCTCGCGACCTGCGCCCCCACGCCCGACTCCGAGAGACGGGCGTAGTAGTTGTAGGTGCCGGTGCCCTGGGCGTAGGTGTCGTAGCCGGGGTCGAGCCGCTTCTGCCACTGGCAGTGGGTCACCTCCCAGAACTGGGCCCAGTAGCTGGTCCAGAGCGAGGCCGTCCCGCTCACGATGTCTGGCGGATACCCGGCGGCGCGGATGTTCTTCGCCGCGGTGCTGTTCGGGTCCAGCCCCGAGGCAACGTAGTCGGGGTAGTTCAGGATGGCCGGCGGGAGGTCGGTGAGGAGGTTGGGGCCGGCCGGGTCGACCTCCGTCCCCTCCCAGTCCACGCCGCCATCGAAGAGACCGGGGAAGAGCTCCACCGCGCGGCGGACCTGGTAGCCGCCGTTGGAGGTACCGACCGCGTAGGTGAAGCGAGGGCCGCGGCCGTAGCGCGCCTCCACGCCCTGCTGGGCGAGCCGGGCCGCGTCGCCCATGAAGAGCGCCCAGCGGACGAAGGGCTGACCCGGATCGTTGTCGTAGAAGTTCACCCAGAACTGGGAGCCGGGGCCGGGGTTCAGCCGGCAGGCGAGCTCGTTCGGCGGGGTGGGACTGGAAGGGTTGGTGATGCGGAGGTTCAGCACCCCCTTGTTCTGCGAGGCGTAGGCGTAGCCCTTCTGGACGACGTAGTCGCTCCAGGCAAAGTCGCCGTTGAACTCGCTCCGGGTGCCGGAGGCCCCGGCGACCACCAGCCGGCCGTTCCAGTCGTCGGGCAACCGGAGCAGGAAGCGCGCCTGTCCCTGGGGATCGCCGGCGATCCGGCCGTCGATCTGGACGCCCGGCACCGCCTTGAAGATGGGCGTCCGGTCGGGGGCCGCCGGGGCGATGACGTTGCGGTCGGTGCTGGGGGTGAAGGCGCCCACCGGAAGGCCAGCAAGCGAATTGTCCGGCGGGGTGGTGGCCGGGTTGGCGGTGGTGAGATCCGGACTCTCGACGCACGTCGCGTCGACCAGCCGATCTCCGAGCCAGTGAAGCGCCTGGTCGCACTTGCTCCCCGCCCCGGCAGCGAGCGGCGCCAGCAGCGCGATCAGCATCGAGGAACGCAGCGTGCATTCGAGCATCGTGGAGGCCCTCACCCTGGAATTGGAGCGGCGGAGTCTGGGCCGTCCGGGAGGGTCTCCGGAAGCGACAAGTGGGTCAAAGAAGGGCGGTGAACGGCCGGGCGCGCCCGCGGGCCAGGGGAATTCCCGATGCAAGAACAGGACGGCGGGCGCCCTCGAACCCGAGGACGCCCGCCGCGCACGGTCCCCAGAGAGTGGAGCCCGGGGCTAGAAGCCGACCTGGAACTGCAGGAAGCCCTGCCACTGCGTGTTGCCGACTTCCCTGTCGGCGTAAATGAACTCGGCCGTGACTTTGTAGGTGTTCTGCAGGACGTACCACGAGAGGCCGCCATGGTAGGCCCGCGTCCAGCCACCGGCCGCGTTCCCGCTGTAGACGAAGCCGTCCGGAATCGCCCAGTCGAACGCCACGAACGGGCCGATGACCCCGAAGCGCATCGACACCAGCGCATCGAGCTGCTTCTTGGAGAGGTTGCTGTCGGAGCCTGCCCAGATCCGCCAGGCCGCGATGTCAACGCTGAGCTCGAGGTCGTCGCTGAACGGAATGTCGGCGAAGACGTCGAAGGCGAAGGTCGTCCAGCTCGTCATGCCGGTCGGTACCGCGGTCCCGCCGGCGGCGCTGGTGTACCCGGTCGTCCGGACTGAGTTGGTCTGGAAGTCACCCAGCACGCCGATGCTGACGATCGGGGACTTGGCGAAGCAGACCTGGCAGAACGCGTAGCCGTCCTCCTTGCCCGCGATGTTGAAGCGCAGAGTTCCAGCGAACCGCGGCGCGTCGCCCGGGTTGATTCCCTCCGCGGCGGGGGTGGTCGCGATCGTCTGCTCTCCATTGAAGACGCCGAGGCGGTAGTAGAGCCGGTCGTCCAGGAGGAGCCCGCGGAGCTCGACGCCCACATCGCGGGTGCCCCGCTGGCTGTTCGGCGCGTAGGCGGTCGGGAAGAGGCTCACGCTCGCGAACTTCGCACCCGAGGTCAGCGGGTTGTGCAGGTTCGGGAGGAGCATCAGGCCGGCGTCGATGAGCAGCGCCTTGCTGACCTTGTAGGTGGCCAGCGCATCGAGGAGGTAGAGGTTGTTGTTCCAGGAGACGCCGTCGGCGTTGGCCCCCGTCGGCGGGCCACCCTTCACCACCGCGCCGTAGCTGATGTCGGTTTCGATGAAGAACCCGATGTTTTCGTTGAACTGGCCACCGAGCAGGATGCGCGCCCGCCGGAGCAGAAAGTCGTTCGACGGGTCGCTCCCCGAGCCGGCCCCGTCCTGCGTGATGCGGTACTGCGCCTGAATCAGGGCACCGACGTCGACGAAGCCCTTCTCGCTGAACGAGATCTTCGCAGCGTTCGCCGTGCCCGCTGCCATCAGGCACAGCACTCCGAGACACGACTTCCAGGTTTGTGACCTCATTCGTCCCCTCTCCACGTGAATGCTGCCCCAGGGCACACGATGACCTAGCGCCAGTCGGCGACCAACTTTTTTTTGGCCCCGCTGTAGGCAATCCACGTTCCAGGGGCCTGCCCCTGCGTAGCTCAAGGACTTGCGCGCAGGGGGACCGCTCCCGGCGTGTGGATGGGTAACGGAGCGTTACCAACGGTAACGTCCGCGGGCGTTCACTGAGCCTGGAACGTCCGGGAATTCCAAGGGATTTGAAACCCGTTGGCGACGGCGGCGTCACCAATCCGTCACCCGATCCGGGCGGCCGGAGACGGAGACGGCGGCACGCAGGATCACGTGCCGCCGTCAGTTGAGAGCGGAGGGAATCGAACCCACAACCTATGGATTAAGAGTCCATTGCTCTGCCAATTGAGCTACGCTCCCGCTCGCCTGGCTGCGCGAGGGTCCGCGCGTATAACCGCCCGTGCTGCCATGAGTCAACGGCTGCGTCCTGGCACCCGACGGCTGCGTGATTGGCCTGTCGCCTCCTCCCGGACCTAGACTCGTCACAGGTTGCGTTCGGAGGGGAGTGGTCGGAGGAGTCCCGTGGTGGCCAAGTCGCTGGCCGTCGCCGTGGTCCTGGTCCTCGCCTTGGGGTGCGCCACCCCTGCCGCCAGCCGGCATTCACTCGCCGAGAGCTGGATCGAGGAGGCCCGGGCCACCGACGGCTTGGTGCTCGAATCCCCGCTGACCGTCTCGCCGCAGGTCCGCTCGCTGGTCCGCGAGAAGGTGGGGTACGCGGGGACCGAGAAGTCCCGTCTCCTCAAGCTGGTGCGCTTCCTGTCCGAGGTGGACGGCCTCGGCTTCCAGTACCAGACCCAGAGCTCGCTTACCGCCGAGAAGGCCTTCGTCGCCCGCCGCGGCGACTGCATGAGCTACGCCAACCTCTTGGTCGCCCTGGCGCGGACGCTCGACGTGCCGGTGCGCTTCGTGCGCATCACCCAGCTGCCGGTGACCTGGGAGGCCGGCGGACGGTTCTTCGAGTCGTCGCACATGGCGGTGGCGCTGGGGCGCAATGCCTCGTGGGACCAGGCGGTGGTGGTCGACTTCGGCAACGTCCACACCTCGCCCTGGCGCTTCGCGCTCTACGACGATGTCTCGGACGACGAGGCCTTCGTCCTCTTCCAGAACAACGTGGCGGTGCAGCGGATGCTGGCCGGCGACGTGGGCACCGCCGAGCGCATCCTCCGCATCCTGCACCACCATGCGCCGCGCACTCCGGAGGTCCCCAACAATCTGTCGCTGGTGCTGCTCCAGACCGGGCGGGAGAGGGAGGCGATGGACCTGCTCGAGGTCTCGGTGGAGCAGTTCCCGCGCTTCCGGCCCCTGTTCGCCAACGCGGTCCACGCGGCGCGCCGGCTGGGAGACGAGGAGCTGGCCAGGACCCTCGAGGTCCGGGGACGGGAGCTGCTGGAGGACGAGCCGGCCTGGAACTTCAACGAGGGAATGCGCTCGTACCATGCCCGCGCGTACTCCACCGCCGCGCTGCGCTTCGAGAAGGCCCTCTCGGCGGACCCGGACAACGTTCGCCTCCTCGCCTGGAGCGCCCGGGCCCACCTCGCCGCGGGCAATCTCCGCCGCGGGCTGGAGCAGGTGGAGCGCATCCGCTCCGGCCCACCCTCGGAGGCCCGCTCCCAGCTGCTGGAGGACCTGAGGAACGCCTTCCCGCAGCTCGACTCGCCGGCGCCCCTTCCGCCACCGCCCGTCGCCGAACGCAAGCCCTGAGACCCCTCCCCGGGGGAGCCGCCGCCTCTACCGCGCCTCCCTCGGAGCGAGGACGCGCTGCACGGCCTCCAGCAGCTCGAGGTGGGTGAACGGCTTCTGCAGGAAGTTGGTGCCCGGGTCGCGGCGCAGCTCGGGGTCCATCTGGCCCTCGCCGTATCCGCTCACCACCAGGACCCGCGCCGAAGGATGGCGCTGGTGGATTGTGCGGTAGGCGGCGATGCCGCTGAGGCCCGGCAGCACCGCGTCGAGGATGACCAGGTCCACCGCCACGCCCGCGAGCAGGGCCAGGGCCGACTCGGCGTCGTCCGCGGTCAGGGCCCGGAATCCGCTCCGCTCCAGCAGCCGCGCCAGGCCCTGGCGGACGGCGGCATCGTCCTCGACCACCAGCACCGTGCCGCCGGTGCGAGGGGCGGGAGTGCGGGAGCGCCGCTCGGCCTCGAGCGGGAGCCCCTCGATGGCGGGGAGGAGAATCTCGAAGGTGGATCCCCGGGCCGGCGCGCTCGACACCTCCACCACGCCCTGGTGCTGGCGGACGATGCCGTGCACCACTGCCAGGCCCAGCCCGGTTCCGCGTCCCGGGGCCTTGGTGGTGAAGAACGGCTCGAAGATGCGCTCCAGAGTGCCGGCAGGGATGCCCGCCCCGGTGTCCTTCACCGAAAGCTCGACCATCCGCTTGCCGGGCACCGTCCCGTGGCGGGCGGCGAACTCGGCGTCCACCTCGATGTTGCGCGTCCGGACGGTGAGCGTTCCACCCTCGGGCATGGCGTCGCGGGCGTTCACGCAGAGGTTCATCAGCACCTGCTCGAGCTGCGCCGGGTCGCCGGAGATGGTCCAGAGATCCTCCGCCAGCTCGGTCACCAGCTTCACCGGCTCGCCGATGACCCGGCGGAGCAGGCTCTCCACGTCCAGCACCACCTGGTTCACGCTGAGCGAGCGCTGGGCGAGCGGCTGGCGGCGGGCGAAGGCAAGGAGCTGGCGGACCAGCGCTCCGGCCCGCTGGCATTGCCGCTCGATCTCCGCCAGATCGCTCTGGGCCGAGTGGTCCACCGGGAGGTCGAGGCGCGCCAGCGCCGCCGCGCTCTGGATGCCGGTGAGGACGTTGTTGAAGTCGTGCGCCACACCCCCGGCGAGCATGCCCACGGTGTCCATCTTCTGGGTGCGCTGCACCTCGGCCTCGAGGCGCTTGCGCTCGGTGACGTCGCGCACGCTCACCACCAGCCGCTGGTCGCCGCCCGGGACCTCGGCCACCGCCAGCTCGAGGTGGACCATGGTGCCGTCTCGACGGCGGGCCTCGCTGGAGCGACTCCCCTGCCCCACGTAGCCCTGGAAGCCCGGGGGGAGGATCTCGTCCGCGGGGCGACCCACCACCTCCGAGGCATCGACGCCGAAGATGCGCTCGGCGGCGGGGTTCATGCTGACCAGCAGCCCTCCGGCGCTCACGGTGAGGAGCCCGTCTGGCACGTGCTCCATGACCGCCCGGAGGTCCATCTCGCTCCGGCGCAGCGCCGCATCGGCCCGGCGGCGGGCGGCGCGCTGCGCGGCCTCGGCGCACTCGCGTTCCACCGCCGGCGCGAGGCGGGCGAGGTTGTCCTTCATGAGGTAGTCGTGCGCGCCGGCCTTCATCGCCGCAACGGCGTGCGCCTCGTCCACCGTGCCGGAGACCAGGATGAAGGGCACGTCCAGGCCGCTTCCCTGGAGCCGGCCCAGCGCCTCGAGAGCGTCGAACTGCGGCATCCGGTGGTCGGAGACGATGACGTCCCACGGCGCGGAGAGGAGCGCCTCCTGGAAGGCCTCGGCAGTGTCCACGCGGTGGAAGCGCACCAGCCGCCCCTCGGTCTGGAGCGCGTGCACGATGAGGGTCGCGTCGGCCTCGGAGTCCTCGACCAGGAGGACGCGGAGCGCGCTGCGGGTGGAAGCCGGAGAAGGTCTCACGAGGCCGGGATGCGGATCTGAACGCCCCAGGGTGGACACAACAAGGTGGCTTCGTTGCGCAGGCGAGGCGCCGCTGTGTGCGCGCCGAAGGCAACGTGGTACGTGCGGTGTCGATGCAGACCTGGGACGCGCTGGTCGTCGGCTCCGGTCAAGCGGGCGTTCCGCTGGCGGTCGCGCTCGCCCGCGCAGGGCGGCGGACGGCGATCGTCGAGCGGGCCGAGGTGGGCGGAACCTGCATCAACGTCGGGTGCACCCCGACCAAGACACTGGTGGCCAGCGCCCGCGCGGCAACTCTGGCCACCCGCGCCGCCGAGTACGGGATCGACACCGGCCCGGTGCACGCCCGCTGGCCGGCGGTGCGCGAGCGCGAGCAGGGCGTCGTTCGGCAGTTCCGGGCGGGAAGTGAGCGGCGGCTGCGCGAGGCCGGCGTCACCCTGCTGCGGGGCGAGGCCCGCTTCGTGGGGCAGCGCCGGCTCGTCGTCACCGGAGCGGACGGCGCCTTGGAGGAGCACCGGGCACCGGTGGTGGTGCTCGACACCGGAGTGCGCCCCCGCCGGCCCGAGCTGCCGGGGCTGGACTCGGTCCCGGCGCTCGACTCCTCCTCAATCCTCACCGTGCCCGAGCTCCCCCGACGGCTCCTGATGCTCGGGGGCGGCTACATCGCGCTCGAGCTTGGGCAGGTGTTCCGCCGTCTCGGCGCGGAAGTGACGGTGGTGGAGATGGCGCCACGGCTCGCTTCGCGCGAGGACGAGGACATCTCGCAGACGCTGGCCGAGGTGCTGGGCGCCGAGGGCATCGCCCTCCACCTCGGCGTCCGCGCGACGGGGGTCGCGGAATCCTCCGGCGGCATCCGGCTGGAGCTCGCGGGGGGGCCGACGCTGGCGGGGACGCATCTGCTGGTCGCGGTGGGCAGGACGCCGAACTCGGACGCGCTGGACTGCCCGGCGGGCGGCGTCGCGCTCGACGAGCGCGGCTTCATCCGGGTGGACGATCGGCTCCGGACGTCGGCAGAGGGCGTGTACGCCACCGGCGACGTCACCGGCGCGCCACAGTTCACCCACGTCTCGTACGACGACTTCCGGGTCCTCCGCGCCGAGCTGCTGGGCGGGGCGCCCCGGTCCCCGGTGGGACGGCTGATCCCCTACACCCTGTTCACCGATCCGCAGCTCGGCCGGGTGGGCCTCACCGAGGCCGAGGCGCGGGCCCGTGGGCTACCGATCCGGGTGGCGAAGCTGCCGATGAGCAGCGTCGCACGGGCCATCGAGTCGGGCGAGACGCGAGGGGTGCTGCGGGCGGTGGTGCACCAGGAGACCGATCGCATCCTGGGGTTCGCCGCGCTCGGGTTCGAGGGTGGCGAGCTGGCCTCGGTGGTGCACGTCGCCATGCTCGGGGACCTGCCCTGGACCGTCCTCCGCGACGGCATCTTTCCCCACCCCGGCCTGGCCGAATCGCTGAACAACCTCTTCGATTCCTGGGTCTAGAGGGGGCGGTAGTCCTCGCAGCGCCAGGCGCGGAAGCGGCGGACGATGCGCTCCCCCCGGCGGACGAGCAGTGGCGGCTCCTCCACCACCCGGCCACAGCGCGCGAGCAGAGACGACGGGGGCCGGCCGGAGGGTGCGTCGTCGAAGCGGCGCGGATCCGAGTCGAGGAAGAGACCGGTGCGACCGGCCAGGCCCCGGACGTCGACACCCACGAAGTCGAACTGGAGCGCCGGCTCCCCCAGGAGATTTCGTCCGTAGGCCTCGATGCTCCCGTCGAGCAGCAGCTCGGCGGTGGTCTTGTAGTCGTCGGCGGAGAAGGCGAACTCCGAGCGCCCGAGCCGGGCCCGCGTCTGCTCCCGGACAGAGCGCCATCCCACCCAGGTGTCGTCGCCGAGCCGGACCGGATAGGCGAACAGCTCCACCAGCACCAGCGCGTGCACCAGCGCCGAGGCGACGACGTTCCAGCGCAGCAGCAGCGGACCGGACCGCCGCGCCGCCCACAGCGTCCCGGCGATCCACAGGGGAAAGGGCCAGTTGGGCTTCACCACCGCGCCGAGGCTGACCAGGAGAAGAACCATCGCGGGCACGAGCGAGAAGACGGCGAGGAACAGCTCCTCTGGCTCGAGCGTCCGCCGCAGCATCCCCGGCACGGCCCGGAGGGCCGCGCGCCCCCACGCCACCAGCAGCGGCGGAAGCACCAGCACCAGCTGCGAGCCCACCAGCCCGAGCAGGTTCCACGGCGACAGCCCGCGGGCGTGCTCCACCCGCCCTGCGGTCTGGTAGAGGAACGAGGCCCAGTCGTGCTCGGCGTTCCAGATCCACACCGGGGCCGTGGTGAATGCCGCGAGCAGCAAGCCGAGCCATGGCCAGGGCGAGGCCAGCGCCCGGCGTCCCCGCGGAAGCGCGAGCAGCAGCAGACCCGCGCCGAGGAAGAGGAACGCCGCGCTGTACTTGGCATCGAACGCCAGCCCCGCGCACAGCCCGGCGGGCAGCCACGCCCTCGGGCGTCCGTCGAGGAGCGCCTCGGCCAGAAAGCAGAGCGTCCACGTCCAGGCCGCGACCAGCGGCCCATCGGGCAGCGCCACCACGCTCAGGATGCTGAACGCCCCGGTGGTGGCCAGCAGCAGCACCGCCCGGCCGGGCGCCCCGGGCACCAGGCGGCGCGCGAGCCGGATCATCCCCACCAGCGTGACCGCGGAGAAGGCGAGCGGGACGAGGCGGACCAGCACCGGCGGGGGGGGATGGAGCTGCGCGACTGGTGCCAGCGCCCAGGCGAGGGCTCCCGGGTGGTCGAAGTAGGAGAGCGCCGGATGGCGGGCGTAAAAGAGGTAGTACGCCTCCTGCGGTACCAGCTCGAACAGCGCGCCGACGAGGAGCCGCAGCAGCTGGAGCACGAGGAGCACCCGCACCCAGGACCAGGTGCGGCTCACGCCCGTTCCTCGCTTTCTTCGGGCGATTCGCTGCACGGGGGTGCAACGGGTGCAGCGAGCGGTGTCCCGCACGCAGCGAGCACTGTGCCGGCACCATTGTCACAGTTCTGTGGTTGCCGTGTCTGAAAGTGGGACGCAATCAACCGACCGGCCGCTCCGTACGAGCAGCCGGAAGGGGCCACTGCGGTGGGCTCGTCCGCGTTCACTTTCCTCTGGGAGATACCGTGAAGCCAGTCATCGCAGCACTCGTGTTCCTCGGCGCCGTCGCCTGCGCCACCTCCGGTTCCGGCGTCGATCCGCGACTGGAGTACACCTACAACAGCTCCGTGACCGGGGTGATCGTCGTCCCGGACGCCACCGCCGGCTCGGACGTGTGCAGCAATCTCTCGGTGATGGCGACGGTGGGCGAACAGCAGGTGGGCCGCCCGTCGCTCCACTCGAGCAAGGGCCGCTGCTCGTACCAGATCGACAACCTGCCCTCGGACAAGGAGGTGACGGTCAAGGTGCAGCCGGCCGCCGACCTCAAGTGCCAGGACGGCTCGCCGATGGCCTTCGTCTCGGACATCCAGGGCCCGGTAAAGCTCGAGCCGTCGCAGGGCAAGCTCCAGGACTTCCGCGCCCAGTGCGGCGCGTAGTTCCCGAGGGGACAACGTTCACCGGAGGTCAGCAGCGGGTCGGCGCGTGGCGGACTCCCGCGCGCCGTCCTCGTTTGCGGGCCTGACCGCGGGCTCATGCCCGAGCCCCTTCCGGTGACCGCGCCGGTCTGCTCGCCGGGCGTGGACGGAGAGCTGGTGGGCGAGACGCCCGCCGAGAGCTGACCGTGCTCCCCGCACCGCGAACCTCCCAGCCTGAGCCGGCGCCCACTCCCGACCGGCGAGGCTGTATGCACGTATCCTGCTCGGTGAGTCGCTGCGAAGTCGCGTCGCCGCCGTCGAGCATCCGCATGCGGAAACCTCGGACTGAGGTGGCTGGCCCCTGGGGGACGCCCTGCGCCGAGTCGAAGCCTCTGGGACCGCGCTCGCCGAGCTCGAAAACGCGCGGACGCCGGCCGGTCGTTCCAAAAAAAAACAACTTGCTTCCTGCACGCAAGTATTTTCGAGAACTGTTTGCATGCAGGAAGCAAGTTTCGATTTTTGAACCTGCCCCTGGTTCACTCGTCCCGCCCGGGATCGGTGTGTCTCCCGAATTCCCCCCGCGACAACCTGGCACCCCTCGAAGTGAGGCCAGCGTCGTCCCGGCACCCTCACCCCAACCGGCTGCGAAACCTCGCCTCTTCTCAGGGCAGCCGTTCCGGTGCGGACCGGCCACGTCGACCGGTGCACGCCGGCAGCTCGACCGTGCGCCGAGACGGCTCAGCCTCCGGTACCCTTTCTGCCGTGCGCCCCCTACCCTTCGCCGCCGCTGTCGCTGCTTGCCTTCTCCTCGTCGATGCCCCCGTCGGTGGCCAGCCGGCACCCCCTCCGAAGGACGCGGGGCAGCTGATGCTGACCGTCTTCCTCCGGCACGATCAGTCCAGGACGCTGGGGGAGATCCGCGCCCAGCTGGAGAAGCAGGGCTACTTCCAGAAGTTCCCGCCGGCCGGCACCGAGGTCGTCTCCTGGTACGTGATGATGGGCGTGGGTCAGGTGGTGACCCTGCGCTTTCCGGCCGAGCGGCTGCGTGAGGTGAACGTGGCGCTGGAGCAGAGCGCCTGGGGCGCGTTCCGCACCGAGTTCTACCCGACGTACGACTACAAGCCGATCGCCGAGGCCGAGCGGAAGAAGGCGCGCCCCTGACCTACCGCTCGAGCAGCCACCAGCGCCGGCGCATTGGCCGCGCCGAGCTGAGCCCGAACCTGTGCAGGGCCACGTCGCGGACGTACTCCGCGGCCTCCTCGGGCGAGTCGGTGAGCAGGAAGCGATCGACGTCGGCCGCGTCGATGGTCCGCGCCGGCACCAGCCGCTCGCGGAGAAACTCCACCAGGGGACGCCAGTACTCGACGCCCAGCAGCACCAGGGGGAAGTCCCGCATCTTCCCGGTCTGCACCAGCACCGCCACCTCGAACAGCTCGTCGAGGGTGCCCAGACCGCCCGGAGCGGCGACGAAGGCGTAGGAGTACTTCGCCAGTACCACCTTGCGGACGAAGAACGAGCGGGTCTCCACCCAGCGGTCCAGGTAGGCGTTGGGCTTCTGCTCCACCGGGAGCACGATGTTGCACCCCACCGAGACGCCCCCGGCCTCCTTCGCGCCACGGTTGGCGGCCTCCATCAGCCCCGGGCCGCCACCGGTCATCACGGTGAATCCGACCCGGGCGAGCGCCGCTCCCATCCTCAGCGAGAGCGCGTAGGCCGGATGCCCCTCCGCGTAGCGTGCCGAGCCGAAGACCGTCACGCAGGGGCCCAGGAAGTGCAGCTGCCGGAAGCACTTCAGGAACTCGCCCGCGGTGCGGAGCACCCACAGCAGCTCGAGCGGGCGGTTGCGCGGCCCTTCGAGGAACGCGTTCTCCGCGGTCCGTGGCGGGGCCTTGCCCCAGTCCTCGGCACCCCGCTCCGCTGGCCGCGCGACCAGCTCGGTGGAGGTCACTTCTTCTGTGCGCCAAAGGGCTGGTAGCCGAACTTCTGCCCGCCCACGCTCGCCTCGTACATGAGCCCGGACTTTGTGGCGACGAAGATGGCCACCCCGTTCTCGTAGTTGGCGCTGGCTGCTGCACCAGCCGACAGCGCCACGGCCGAGGCCTGCGCCGCCAGGGCGAAGTTGCCCTTCTTGAAGTCGTTGAGCGTCGAGGCGTCCTTGAAGAAGACGATCTCCGAGAAGCTCTCGCCGCCGAGCTGGAAGCCTACGCTGGCCTGACCCAGCGAGGCCTTTCCCACCGGCTGGCCACCGACGAAGAGGATCCCGTCGCCGCCGGCCCCGCCCACGATGAAACCCCCCTTGATGATGTTGGGGAACACCGCGTAGCCCGCGGCGGAGGAGAGGAACTTCTCGACGTTCGCGTCCTTCTTCTTGAAGTCCTGGACCACCGCCCGGGAGCTGGAGATCAGGTCGTCGTCGCCGGCCCGGGCCGCGGTTGCGGCCAGAACCACGAGTACGGGAAACACGGTTGAAAGTCTCATTCCGAGAGCCTAGTCGGTCCCCGGCGCAGCAGCCCCCGGAACGTCAGGCCTGGCCGGCGCAGCGCAGGATGGCGGACACCGAGCGGGCCCGTCGCCCGCCGGACCAGCGTCACTTCTTGAACGGCTCGTAGCCGAACTTCTGGCCGCCCACGCTGGCCTCGTACATCAGGCCGCCCTTCGTCGCGGTGAACACCGCCACCCCGTGCTCGTACTTCGCATTGGCCGACGCTCCTGCCGCCAGGGCCACTGCCGAGGCCTGCGCCGCCAGCGCGAAATTCCCCTTCTTGAAGTCACTCAGCGCCGACGGGGTCTCGAAGAAGATGATCTCCGAGTACGTCTGACCGCCGAGCTGGAAGCCGATGCTGGCCTGTCCCATCGACGACCTTCCTATCGGCTGGCCCCCCACGAAGAGGACGCCGTCGCCGCCGGCCCCACCCACCCCGACGGCTCCCTTGGCGATGGTGGGGAACACCACGTAGCCGGCAGCCGAGCCGAAGAACTTGTCCAGCTTCGGGTCCGTCTTCTTGAAGGTCGCGATGGTGGCCTTGGCTTCGGAGGTCAGCGCCGCGTTGTCGGCGGCGAGGGCGACCGAGGCCGCCAGGAGGGACACGACCAGCAGGGGGGCGAGGGTGCGCATGCCGCGGACCCTACCCCTTCCGACCGGGGCGGTTAACAGAAACGGCTCGCCCGAAGGATCAGGCCCTCCCGGCGCAGCGGAGGATGGCGGAGACCGACCGGTCCACGTCCTCCTCGGTGGTGTTCCACCCCGAGACGCTGATCCGCATCACGTCCTGCTCCTTCCACCTGCTCCCCCCGAGCCAGCAGGTCCCATCGGCCTGCACCCGGGAGATGACCTCGCGGGTGAAGGCGTCCGCATCCCCGCCGCCCGTAGGCTCGAACCGCACCAGCACCTGGTTGAGCACCACCTCGTTCAGCACCCGGACGCCGGGGGCCCGTCTCAGCTGCTCGGCGAAGCGCCGTGCCCGGGCGCAGCAGCGATCCACCAGCTCCTCCACCCCGCGCCGGCCGAGCGCGCGGAGCGCGGCGTACACCGCGGTGCCGCGCCCGCGCCGGCTGAACTCGGGGACGAAGTCCACCCCGTCGCGCTGCTCACTGGACTTCACCAGGTAGCTCGCCGAGGTCCCCATCGCGCGCCGGAGCACCTCCGCATCCCGGACGATGGCCACTCCCGAGTCGTAGGGGACGTTGAGCCACTTGTGGGTGTCCACCGCCCAGCTGTCCGCCGCCTCCACGCCGCGCAGGAGTTTTCGGGTGGCCGGGCTCGCCGCGCCCCACATTCCGAAGGCGCCATCGACGTGCACCCAGGCGCCGTGCGCGTGGGCCGCGGCGACCAGGGGCTCCATCGGGTCCACCGCCCCGGAGTTGACGTTCCCCGCCTGCAGACAGACCAGGGTGGGTCCCTTGCAGGCGGCCAGCACCGGACCGAGCGCCTCCGGTTCCATTCGCCCCTGGGCGTCGGCGCGCACCCGCTTCACCCGGGCCTGTCCCAGCCCAAGGTAGCGCAGGGAACGGAGGACGGTGACGTGCACCTCCTCGCCGACCACCACGTGGATCTCCGGAGCGCCGTAGAGCCCGTGGTCCGACACGTCCCAGCCCACCCGGCTCAGCAGCGCGTGGCGCGCGGCCGAGAGCCCGGTGAAGTTGGCCATCTGTCCGCCGGTCACGAAGCCCACCCCGGCGTCGACCGGGAGCCCGAGCAGACCGTTCAGCCACCGCCCGGCGATGTCCTCGAGGACGGCGACCGTGGGGGAGAGGATGTACAGGCCGCAGTTCTGATCCCAGGCCGAGGTGAGCCAGTCCGCACCGAGCGCCACCGGATGGCTCCCGCCGATGACGAAGCCGAAGAACCGCGGGCCCGCGGTGGCCATCAGCCCCGCCTCGCCGGCCCGGGCGAGCAGGTCGAGGACCTGGGCCGGATCCTCTCCCCGCTCGGGCAGCGCACCGCCGAAGGCCGCCTGCAGCGCGTGGAGCGACGCGGTGGGCCGCACCGGGCGCTTGCCGAGGGAGCCGATCCAGAAACGGGCGTGCGCGAGCGCGCGGTCCAGCGGGGCGAGAGGGTCCATGGAGGGCGCACCGTGCCCCCATCGCCGCCCTCGCAGCAAGCACAGGGCGCCGCCGATGCAGCCGGAACAGCGCCCGACGAAGCAGGCCCGTGTCAGTCCAGACGCCGGTAGCTCAGGGTCACGTCCACCGGCGCCGAGAGCCGACCGCTCTGCATCAGGCGGCGGACGCGGAGGGTGCGGCCGTCCGTGGATGGGGTGAAGACCGTCTCGCCGGATCCGTCGGCGCCCTTCCCCGCCTCCACCAGCGCGCCCTCCCGGAGCCGGAAGGTGGTCTGGCTCTCGTCGCCGAAGCGGTCGGTGACGTCGACCGGTGGACCGCCCACCTCGCCCCGCTCGGTCGGGTGGTCGGGCGAGGCGATGCTCACCGTCGAGCCCTCGAAGCTCAGGGTGTAGGTCGGTCGTGGACTGGCACGGGCCCGCAGCGCCTCGGCCGCGAAGCCACGGGCGAGGAATCCCATGTCCGCCGTTGCGCGCTCCACTGCCTCCTCCACCTGCGCCAGCTCGGCGTCACCGCCGGCATAGACCCAGGTACCGGCGAGCGCCGAACGTTCGGCCTCGGAGATCTGCGTCCCTCCGGCCGGCGGTGCGGCAGCTGATGGCTCGGCGGGAGGCGGCGCGTGGGCGCAGGCGGCGAGCGAGAGCAGAACGAGGGTCGGCGCCAGGCAGAGGTGCGGTGATGCTCGGCTCGGGCGCATCGGACGGGAGCTACCCACGAGCAGTCCTCGGCGCAACCGCCGGCCAGGGCCGCTTCCTAGAGCGGCAGGGCCAGCGCGGCCCGGGGCACGAGGTAGCGGAGCATCCGCTCGTGGTGCGCGTTCAGGCCCACGAACGAGACCGGACCGCGGTGCCGATCCACCACCCACTCCAGGACCTCGGCCAGCGCGTGGTCCGAGAGGTCCACGGTGCGGGTGAAGTCCACGCGCACCGGTACGCGGGCTCCGAGCTCGGTGAGGCGCTGGCGCAGCTCGGCAGCCTCGGTCACGCCGAACTCCCGGCCGGCGCGGAACTCCGGTCCTTCTTCCCTCGTGCCCATCCAGGCAACCTCGAATGCCCGACCCATGATGACGTCGCCTCCGCCAGGGGTGCGTGGAGGGGACGTGCACCTGCCGTACCGGCTGCGGATCGATCATCAGAGCGGACGGATGGCTCCGAGCAGTTCTGCTGTCGGAGCCGACGCGTCGCGCATTGCCGACGAACGATGTGCGCTCCGCGAAGCGTGCTGCGCCCGGAAAGATCGTGGCTCGGAAAATGCTCGCTCCCCCGGCGGCCCGAGCAGACAGCGGGCCAGTGGAGGCTGTCATGAACGACGTGATCGTACGCAGGACCCCCGAGCTACCGACGCTCGCCCCGTTGCATCCGCTTCGCTCGCTGCGCGAGCTGCTCGCGTGGGACCCGTTCCAGGAGATGGCGCCGCTGTTCCCGGTGGAGATGCACCGGGTGATTCCTCCGTTCGAGGTGCGAGAGACGAAGGACCGCTTCGTGTTCCAGGCGGATCTGCCCGGCGTGGAGGTCAAGGACATCGAGATCTTCCTCACCGGCAACCGGCTCACCATCAACGGGACGCGGATCGACAAGGTGGAGAAGGGCGAAGAGGGCGAGTACTACGCTCGTGAGCGGACCTACGGCGGCTTCAGCCGTTCGTTCACCCTTCCCGAGGGCGCGGATCTGAGCGCGGTTCAGGCGAACCTGACCAACGGCGTGCTCACCATCGTGTTCCCGAAGCTGGCCGCGGTGCAGCCGAAGAAGATCCCGGTGACGGTGGAGAAGGCCGCCCGAGTGTAGCTCCAGCAGTCCAGGGAGTCTTCAGCAATCTGCCGGGGCCGCAGCGGTTGCGTTCCGGGGCCCGTGCACTGCAATCGGTGCACCCCCTCCGAACTGCCGACCCCGGCAGCGCCCACGAGTTCTCAGTCACTTCCTCGGGCGTGCACAGCCGATGTACGCCCCTCGCCACGAAGACATCGTGGAACCCCCGTGGCCGGGGGGAGGGCGGGGCGGTGCAGCCGAACGGCCGTCCCGCCCGCTTTCCGTTCGCGGACCTCAGCTCTCTGGGCCGTTCCCCGGGCTGGGGCCGGGTTGCGCCGCGCTCTCCTCGCGTTCCTGCGCATACTGCTTGAGCCGGTACTGGATGGTGCGGGTGCTGATGCCCAGCATCGCCGCGGCGCGCGAGGTGGAGCCGCCGACGACCTCCAGCGTCCGGAGGATCGCCTGCTTCTCGATCTCCTGCCACGTGCCGCCGGGGATGAGGCTGCTCATCGGCCGGTCGGAGGGGCGTGCGCCGAGGACGGTGGGCGGCAGATCGTCGGTGGTGAGGTACGGGCCCTGGGCCAGCACCACCGCGCGCTCGATGGAGTTCTCGAGCTCGCGGACGTTGCCCGGCCAGTCGTGACGGAGCAGGGCCTGGAGGGTGCCCGGGGCGAGCCCCTGGATCTTCTTCCCGTGGAGCTCGGTGAAGCGCCGGAGGAAGTGCGAGACCAGCGCCGGGATGTCCCCCTTGCGTGCCCGGAGCGGGGGCAGGGTCACCGAGATGACGTTCAGCCGGTAGAACAGGTCCTCGCGGAAGTGGCCGGCGGCGACCTCTGCGGCGAGGTCCTTGTTGGTGGCGGTGAGCAGCCGGACGTCGACCTTCAGGGTCTCGGTGCCACCCACCCGCTCGAACTCGCGGGTCTGGAGCACCCGGAGCAGCTTCACCTGGACCGACGGGGAGACGTCGCCAATCTCGTCGAGGAAGATCGTGCCCCCGTCAGCCCGCTCGAAGCGGCCCTCGCGCCGGGACACCGCGCCGGTGAAGGACCCTCGTTCGTGGCCGAAGAGCTCGGACTCGAGGAGCGTCTCGGTGAGCGCTCCGCAGTTCACCCGGACGAAGGGGCGGTCCTTCCTTGGAGACAGCTCGTGCAGGGCCTGGGCGATGAGCTCCTTGCCGGTCCCCGACTCGCCGAGGATGAGCACGTTGGCGCGGGTGGGAGCGGCCCGCTGGACGACCTCGAACACCTCGCGGAGCGCCGGGCTGTCGCCGACGATGTTGTCGAAGTGGACCCGCTCGCGCACCCGGGCGCGCAGGCTCGCCGCTTCCTGGACCAGATGGCGCTTCTCCAGGGCCTTCTCGATGACCACCAGGACCGCCCGCTCGTCGAGCGGCTTCACCAGGAAGGTCTCCGCCCCGGCCTTCATCGCCTCCACCGCCATCTCGATGGAGCCGAAGGCGGTCATCACCACGAAGACGGAGTCGATGCCGCTCTCCCGTGCCTCGCGCAGCAGGGTGAGCCCATCCATCCGCTGCATCCGCACGTCCGCCAGGACCACGTCGGCCCCGGCGCTGCGGAGGACCGCCAGGGCCTCCACCCCGTCGCCGGCCTCGCTGACCGCGTAACCCTCCTCGGTCAGGATGGTCCGCAGCGCACCGCGGGCGTTCGGCTCGTCGTCCACCACGAGGATGCGCGCTGACGCCATGTGTGGGTCGGCACTTTAGCAAAAGCCGGGCCGGCCCGTGTGTCGCCTTTTCCAGTGGATCCGGACTATCTGTGCGTCCAGCGCATGACAGGGTTCTTCGTCGAGCTGCTGGACTACGTGGGGTTCGGGCACGCGGACCAGGTGATCCTGCGCGCTCTGCACCCCGGCCTGGCGCCGGAGTTCCCCGAGGTCTCGGAGGTCTTCTATGCCCGCATCCTCGAGTACCCCCCGGCCCGCGCGGTGCTCGAGCGAGGGGAGAGCTCGGTGGGCCGGCTCAAGCACTCGCTGGTGGCATGGATGGACGGGCTGTTCCAGGGGCCGTGGGACGGGGCGTACGTGGAGCGGCGTGCGCGGATCGGCCGGGCGCACGTCCGCATCGGGCTCCCGCAGCACTACATGTTCGGGGCGATGAACGTGCTCCGCCGCGAGCTCTCCGCCCGGATCTCCCGGCTGGTGCCCCCCACCTCCGCCGAGCACCACGTGGCGCAGAACGCGCTGTCCCGGATGCTGGACCTCGAGCTGGCGATCATGCTCCAGACCTACCGGGAGGACCTGGAGGCGCAGAAGGCCCGCACCGAGCGGCTCTCGACCTTTGGCCAGGTGGTGGCGAGCATCGGCCACGAGCTGAGAAACCCGCTGGGCGTCGCCGAGTCGTCGGTCTTCCTCCTGGAGAAGCGCGTGGGAGGAGACCCCAACGCCCGGAAGCATCTGCAACGCATCGGCGAGCAGATCGCGGTCGCCAACGGCATCGTCGGGGCGCTGCTGGACCTGGTGCGCGACCGGCCCATGGACGCCCAGCCGCTGATGCTGTCCGAGCTGGTGGAGAGCGCGGTGGACCGGGTTCCCCGGCCGGAGGGGATCACCGTGGAGGTGAGGCCCCTCGACACGCTGCGCGTCCTGGGCGACGCTGCCCAGCTCCGGCAGGTATTCGTGAACCTGGTCCAGAACGCGGTCGACGCGTGCGGGCAGACCGGGCGGGTGACGGTGGAGGCCCGGAGCGTGGAGGGGAAGGTGGAGGTCGCGGTGGAGGACAACGGACACGGTCTGGACGCCTCGATCAAGGCCCGGCTCTTCGAGCCGCTCATCACCACCAAGTCCAAGGGCGTCGGCCTGGGCCTGGCGCTCGTCCGGCGCATCGTCGAGCGGCACGGCGGCACCATCGCCCACGTGGCCCCTCCCACCCGTGGGGCGCGCTTCGTGCTCACCCTCCCGGGGGTGAGGTCATGACTGCGGCGGGGGCACGGCGATACCTGGTGGTGGACGACAACCAGCCGCTTGCCGAGAACCTGGCGGAGATCCTCGAGACCAGCGGCGCCGAGGTGGACGTCGAGCTCGACTCGCGGGTGGCGCTCGGCCGGCTGCAGGCGCGGCGGTACACCGCGCTGGTGACCGACATGCGGATGCCGGGGCTGGGTGGCGCCGAGCTGCTCGCCGCCGCCCGTGTCTCCGACCCTGGCCTACCGGCCCTGGTGGTCACCGCCTTCATCGGCGATGCGGAGCTGGCGCGGGTGGAGCGGATGGGCGTGCTGGCCACTCTGCCGAAGCCGGTGCCGGTGGAGACCCTCCTCCAACGCCTGGAGCACGCCCGTCGGGGCGCGGTGGTGTGGGTGGTGTGCGGCGCCGCCGACCGGGTCAGCCGGTTGATGGAGTTCGTCCGCGACCACGGGTGCACGCCCCTGCCGTTCGCCGCGGCCGAGGCGACCCCCACGGGCCCCACCCCGCTCCTGGCGGTGCTGGCCGACGCGCCGGAGGCCGAGGCCTGGGCCCGGGCCCATCCGGAGGTGCACGTGGTTCGCCTTCCGACGTCGCTCGAGGCTCTGGCCACCGCGCTCGACGCGGGCCTCGCAAGGTTCGAGGAGGGTGGGTGAGCCAGGGGCGCATCCTCCTCGTCGACGACAACGTCGACCTGGTCGACAACCTGGGTGAGATCCTCGAGGACGAGGGGTACAAGGTGCTGCGCGCCACGAGCTGCGCCACCGCCCGGGCCCGCGCCGCCGAGGGGTTCGACGTGGCGCTGGTGGATCTCCGGTTGCCGGACGGAGACGGCACCGAGCTCGCCGCCGAGCTGCACCAGACGGTCCACGGGGCCGAGGTGGTGCTCCTGACCGGATTCGCGAGCGTGGAGTCCGCGGCGGCGGCCATCCGCGCCGGCGCCTGCGCCTACCTGGTCAAGCCGTGCGCGGTGCCCGAGCTGCTGCTCACCGTGGGCCAGGCCCTCCGGCAGGTCCGGCTCCAGGCCGAGCGCGAGGAGCTGACCCGGCGCGCCCAGCTGGCGGAGAAGCTGGCCGCGGTGGGCCGGTTGACGGCCGGGCTCTCGCACGAGATCAGAAACCCGCTCAACGCTGCGGCGCTCCAGCTCTCGGTGCTCGAGCGGCGGGTCCGCAAGCTCCCCGAGAACGCTCAGTCTGCCCTGCTCGAGCCGCTGGTCCTGGTCCGCGACGAGATCCGACGGCTGGACCAGACGCTCCAGGACTTCCTCCTCTTCTCCCGTCCGCGGGAGCTGGTGCGCCGGCCGGTCTCGCTCGAGGGGCTGCTTCGCAAGGTTGCCGATCTCCTGTCGGGCGACGCCGAGGCTCGCCTGGTGCAGCTGGCGGTGGACGTGGCGCCCGGCACCCCGGCGGCCGCCGCGGATGAAGGTGTCCTCCGGCAGGTGCTGCTGAATCTGATCCTCAACGCGCTGGACGTGAGCCCGCGTGGCGGTCGGGTCCTGCTGCAGGGGCGCGGGATGGAGGACGGGGTGGAGCTGGTGGTCGCGGACGAGGGTCCGGGCATCCCGCCGGAGGTCCGCGACCGGCTGTTCGAGCCGTTCTTCACCACCAAGCCCAATGGGACTGGGCTCGGGCTGGCCATCGTGCACAGCCTGGTGGACCAGCACGGTGGTCGGGTGTGGGTCGACCGGGCGGCCTCGAACGGAGCGGCGTTTCACATCCGGCTTCCGCGGGCCTGAGCGACGCGCCTGCCGCAACCCTTGCGCGCCCGCGACCGCTGACCGCAGACCCTGCACCCGAAAGGGCAGTGCGGGAACCGGATCAGAGTGAAGACCCCCGTCGGCGCGACCATTGCTGACGTCCCGATCGACGATGGGACTCACACCGGCGGAGACGCGGGCGCGGAACCGCTTGCTAATGCGGCGAGCGGTTCTGGCCCGAGCAGGGCAGAACCGAACCGAGGATCCCGAGGCGGAGCTGAACCGGATCGAGGCGGCCCTCCGGCGCATCGAGGAGGGCCGCTACGGGATCTGCGACGACTGCGGCGCAGCGATCGGAGCCCAGGTTCTCCTCACCAATCCGGCCTCTCCGCTCTGCGCGGCCTGCGCATCGCGCCCCGACCGGCACCACGGCGCCTGAGGGGCCGCCGATTGGCCAGGACTTGACGCATCGCGACCTCGGCGTGTGTGCTCTCCGTGGGGGCTGCCCTCGCGGGCGCGCCCGATGCAAGATTCCGCCAGGGGAGGAGCGCCATGTACAAGCACATCCTGGTCCCGACCGATGGCTCCGAGCTCTCCGACCGCGCCGTGGGTGAGGCGGTCACCTTCGCCAAATCGCTCGGGGCCCGGATGACCGCGGTCATCGTGTCGCCGCCCTTCCACCTGACGGGTTACGACCCCTTTCTCATCACCGTGACGCCGACACAGTACGAGCGCGCGCACGAGAGCCGCGCCCGCGAGGTGCTGGGCGACGCGCGGTCCAAGGCCGCCTCGGCGGGCGTGCCCTGCGAGGTGGTCTCGGTGGTGAGCGACGCGCCCTGGCAGGCGATCATCGAGACAGCGCAGCGAATGGGCTGTGACCTGGTCTTCATGGCCTCGCACGGGCGGCGGGGCGTGGCGGGGATGCTGCTGGGCAGCGAGACCCAGCGGGTGCTCACCCACTGCAAGGTGCCGGTGCTGGTCTACCGCTGAGCGCCGGGGCCGCTCCGGCGCGCTGCCCGCAGGAAGAGCGGGGCCGCCACGAGCTGGGCGACCACCGCGAGGACGACCATCGCCGGCCGTGAGCGATCATAGAGCCAGCCCATCGTCGCGCTCCCCACGAACCAGGCGACCCCGAACACCGCGAAGAAGACGCCGTACGCCCTCCCTCGCTCGGCCTGCGGGACGAAGCGCGCCACCGCCGCCTTGTAGACGGACTCCTGGGCGCCCATCGCCACCGCCCACAGTGCGGCGCCGGCGAGCAGGGCGCTGGCCGAGCCTCCCAGGAACACCAGCGGGGCGGCGCCCGCGCCGACGACGCAGGACAGCGCCAGCACCCCGGGCCCGCGCCGGTCGAAGGCGTGGCCGAAGGCGAGTGCAGCGACCGCATCCACCGCCATGGCCCCGGCATAGAGCAGCGGCACCAGGCCCAGCGCGACCAGCCCCGAGCGACCGGCGTGGAAGGCGATCAGCGCCCAGTCTGCGAAGCCGAGGCCCACCAGGGAGGCCGCGGCCACGTGCAACCGGAAGGAGGCGCCGAGCGGGGCGGCGACGGGCGGAGCGGGTGGCTCCAGCTCCTCGGGAGCGGGGAAGGCGCGCCGCGCTCGGAGCACGAGCAGGAGGGTGATCAGCGCCGGGACTCCGAGGATCAGGAAGGCGAAGCGGTACCCCCCGAGGGGGTTGTCCGCCGGACGTGCCGCGATGGCGAGGGTGGTGAGCAGCGGGCCGGCCACCGCGCCGACCTGGTCCAGCGCCTCCTCCAGGCCGAAGCTCCTCCCCTCGCCGGCCCGTCGCGCGGCGTGGGACACCAGGGTGCTCCGCGCCGGCGAACGGATGGCCTTCCCCACCCGCTCGGCGATGACCAGCACCACTGCCATCTCCCAGCTGCTCACCAGGGCCAGGCCGGGGACGACGATCAGGTTGAACGCGTAGCCGAGGATGGTCAGGGGCCAGTGCGCCCGGGTCCGGTCGGCGACCCAGCCGGTGAGGAGGCGCAAGGTGTATCCGGCCAGCTCGCCGGCGCCGGCGGCGATGCCCACCGCGGCCGCCGAGGCGCCGAGCAGCCCGAGGTAGGGGCCCACCAGGCCGCGCGCGCCCTCGTAGGTCATGTCGCCGAAGAGCGCGACCACGCCCATGGTGACGACGAAGCTCCGCGCGCGCCGCACCAGGTCGGCGTCGGTTCGAACGGGCCCGGCGTCGGCAGCCATCGGCCTCTACACGATGGCGCGGACCACGCCGCCGTCCACCCGGAGCGCGGCGCCGTTCACCGCCGAGGCCGGGCCGCTGGCGACGAAGACCGCGAGCGCGGCCACCTCCTCCGGCGTCGCGAAGCGCTGGAGCAGCGAGGTGGGGCGGGCGGTGGAGAAGAACTCACGCTCCACCTGCGCCGCTGACACACCCTGCTGCGCGGCGAGCCCCTCCACGAAGCCCTCGACGCCCTCGCTCCGGGTGGGTCCGGCGAGGATGGCGTTCACCGTCACCCGGGTGCCGCGGGTGGTCTCGGCGAGCCCGCGCGCCACCGCCAGCTGCGCGGTCTTGGTGGTGCCGTAGTGGATCATCTCCACCGGGATCTGCAGCGCGCTCTCGCTGGAGATGAAGAGGATGCGCCCCCAGTTGCGGGCCTTCATTCCCGGCAGGTAGGCCCGGGCGAGCCGCACGCCGCTCAGCACGTTCACCTCGAAGAAGCGCGACCACTCGGCGTCGGGGATGTCCTGGAACGGGACCGCGGCGAAGATGCCGAGGTTGTTCACCAGCACGTCCACCTCGGGCAGCTGGCGCACCACCAGCGCGCAGCCCTCGGTGGTCCCGAGGTCGGCAGCGATCCCGCGCACCCGCGCTCCCGGGTGGCGGGCGCGGACCTGGGCCATGGCCGCCTGCACCCGGGCCTCGGTGCGGCCATTGAGCACCACCTCGGCGCCCTCGGCCGCGAGCCCGGCGGCGATGGCCCAGCCGATGCCTGCGGTGGAGCCACTCACCAGAGCGCGCTTCCCATCCAGCTCGAGCTTCATGGCCGCCGTTGCTATCAGCGCGGCGCCTCAGCGTCGAACGCGGCGGCGAAGGTTCCGTACTCCTGGCCCAGAGCTCGCCCGAACGCGACCGCGAACGGTGCACCCTTCGACACCTCGGCCAGGAGTGAGCGAACTCCCCGCTCGCCATGCCGCTCGATGACCCGCTCCACCGCGTGCCGAGCCTCGAGGTAGGCGTACCAGGCGGCATGGCGACCCAGGGCCTGGAAGCTTCCCTCGAGGGACCGAAGCGGGAAGCTGTGGGCGTCCAGCCGGCAGAGGACCGCCGGGCCATTGTCGGCCCGACGCCGCGCCACCTCGGCGAAGCCCTCGTTCAACCAGGCGGGCACGCTCTTGCCGCCGGTGGCCCGGTGAAGGAGCGCGTGGGCGTACTCGTGGAAGAGCGTCCCCTTGAAGGCGAGCGAGTGCACATCCGCGCCGGCGGCGGGAAGGCGGATCTTCCCGTCGTAGACAGCGGCCGACCACGCGGCGTGGCCCTCCTTGTCGAAGGACCGCTCGGGGTAGAGGACGATCGGGATGGGGCCGTCCGGGTACAGCTCGAAGAGACCGCCGACGTCGCGATAGGCGGCCTCCATGATCTCCAGGCTGGCCCGGGCCGCGGGGACGTCCGCCCGGCCGTCGAAGGCGATGACGAAGTGCTCGGACGAGACCCGCTCCAGGCCGCCCAGCCGCTGCGACTCGGCGCGGCCACGCTCCAGCCGCCGCGTGAGCGCCGGGTCGCCCGGGGTGACGCGGAGCCCGCGCTCCCAGGTGTCGATGGCCCCGGACAGGTCGTTGTCCTGGAACTGGTACTCGCCGAGCGCGAGGTAGGCCTCGGGGGTGGCCTCGTCGAGGGCGAGCGCGGCACGCGCCTGCAGCCGGGACCGCTCGGGCTGGCCGGCCTTCGCCGAGGCGAGGGCGACAGTGGCCAGCGCCCGCGCGACCGCGGAGCGGGCGGCCGACTCGGAGGTGGGCAGTTCCTGCAGTCGCGGCAGCAGCGGCTCCACCTTGGCCAGCGCGCCGGCCCGCGCCCGGTTCCGGACGGCGACGGCGACCTGCTCGAGCGCCGGCTCCGCGGCCGCCGAGTGCGCGCGGTACAGCGCATGGACCTGCTCCAGCGCCGCAGCCAGGTCGTCCTCGGCCAGGAGAGCGGCCACCGGCGCGAGCTCCCCGCGCGCCGACGGTGGGACGCCCGCGCTGGTCGCCGAGCCGACGGCCGCAGAGAGACCGCCCGCGTCGGGGAGGAAGTCCGCGACCTGGCGGCCGGCATCTGTCCGCCCACGAGCGGCGCGGGCCTCCTCGTCGGCGCGGCGCTTGGCATCGGCGAGCCGCGCCATGCTGGCGGCGAACACCTCGTCGTCGGTGAGCCCCGCGTCGGATGACTCCGATGGCCCGGCGACCGGCGCGGGAGCCGGAGGAGGCGCCGCGGCGGGACGACGGAGCACGACCACCGCCACCGCACCGGCGGTCACCAGCACCGGGACGAGGAGGAGCGACCAGCGCACGAAGGGTTCTCCAGTTTGCCCGAGGGCCGAGCCAGCCGCACCGGGCGCTGCCGGACGCACACCTGCCGCTTCCGGATTGCGCTGCTGCGGAGGAGTGACCCCCACAGCTGTGGCGCCCGGGTCCGGCCGCGCGCTCCGGTCGCTGCGCACGGATTGCGCGCCAGGGCCGATGTGCTCGCCCCGGTTCAGCGTGCGCCGCGGCCCGTGCGCGCCTGACGCTGGTACGTCGATTGCGATGCCCTCGCTCGATCGGCGGCAGCCAGAGACGTCCGTTGACCCACCTTGGATCACCCGAAGTCAGTGCGGCGGCGCGGCGTGCGCGGGGGGTGCTCCAGCCCTGGGACGTGACGCCTCGGGGAGCTCGCGCCTACCAGCGGATACGCCGGGCGGTGCTGGCAGTGAGCGTGCTGACGGTGGTGGGCACGCCGTTTCTCGCCGCGCGCTTCGCGGATCGGACCTGGCCCGCGGGCATCTTCGTCGGCGCCACCGGCGCGGCACGGGCGCTCGGCGTGGAGCTCCTGGACCCGCTGATGTCCGCGGGCGTGGTGCTCGCCGGTGGGGCCCGGCCGGGGCTCCTGGCCGCGGTCCTGCCCGTCTTGCTGCTGGTGGTGGTGCTGGGGCGCTTCTTCTGCGGCTGGCTCTGTCCCTACCTTCCGCTTCTCACCCTGAGCAACGCGGTCCGCTGGGGCCTCGGACGGCTGGGCATCCCGACCTTGGACCTGCGGCTGCCCGGGTGGGTGCGCTTCGCGGTGCTCGGTGGAGTGCTGGGCGGCACGGCGGCGCTCGGGGTCCAGCTCGCGGTGCTGGTGTACCCGCCAGCCCTGCTCGCCCGGAGCGCGTACCGGCTTGCCTTCGGGCTCGGGCTCGGCAGCGGTGCGGCGATCCTGGCCGGGGTGTGGCTCTTCGACACCACGGTGTCGCGGGCCGGCTTCTGTCGCTCGCTCTGCCCCGGCGGGGCGCTGTTCTCGCTGCTCGGAGCGCGTTCGCCCGTCGGCGTCCACCGCGTGGCGAGCCGGTGCACCGGCTGCACCGTCTGTGACGTGGTGTGCAATCTCGGGCAGCAACCGATGAGCGACGGGGCTGGCCCGGGCTGCGAGCGGTGCGGGCGGTGCGTCGCCTCCTGCCCCACGGAAGCGCTCTCCCTCGGGGGGAAGCGGCCATGAACCGCCGGGGCGTGCTCGCGCTCGCGGCCGGCGCGGTGTCCGGCCTGCTGGTCCGACGTCCCCACGCCGCGGCGGCCGAGCTGCGCCCGCCAGGAGCCCTGCCTCCCGGTGCGTTCGAGCGGGCGTGCATCGGCTGCTTCCGCTGCGCCGAGGTGTGTCACACGCGGGCGATCCGCTTTCCGTCCGGTGCGGGGCTCGACGCAGGGCATCCCTTCCTCGCGCTGCGCGAATCACCCTGTGTGCTCTGCATGGCCTGCACCGGGGTGTGCCCGACCGGCGCCCTGGCTCGCATCGAGCCGATTCCGGCGCGGGTGGCGACCGAGGTCCACATCGGTGTTCCGGTGCTCGACCGAAAGTCCTGCCTCCCCTGGAGCGGCCAGGGCGTGTGCCGGCTCTGTGCCTACGTCTGTCCGCTGGGCACCCGGGCGGTGGAGCTGGTCGGCCCGCAGCAGGCGCCGCTCTTCCACGCCGAGGGCTGCGTCGGCTGCGGGCTGTGCGAGGAGGCCTGTCCCGAGGAGGCCCGGGCGATCCGCATCGCCGCACCGGCGCAGGCGGGTGGCGCATGAGCCGGCGCCGCCGACTCTCGCGCCGGGACCTGCTCCGCGCAGCGCCCATCGCCGGTGCGGGCGTGGCGGCGGTGGCCACCGCGGTGGTGGCACGCGCGCCGCCGCCGACGCGGGTGCGGCGAGGCGAATGCCACTTTTGCCTGCTCCACTGCGACCTTGCGGCCCGGGCGTCCGGGAGCACGCTCCTCCGCGTGGATGGAGATCCGGCCGGCGAGAGCCGCGGTTTCCTCTGTCACCACGGGCACGCGCTGCCCTCGGTGGTGCACTCCCCGGAGCGTGTTCGCCGCCCGCTGGTACGCCACGGGGACCGGCTGGTGGAGACGTCCTGGGACGGAGCGCTGGGGCTCATCGGTGAGCGGATGGCCGCGGTGCGGGCGCGCTTCGGTCCCGAGGCGGTCGCCTTCCAGACCGGGTGGCCGCTCGTCCGCCACCCGCTGATGGACTGGATCCACCGGCTGGCCCGGGCGTGGGGAACGCCGAACGTGGTGTCGGTGGCGAGCCTCTGCGAGACCGCCGGCCGGATGGGCCAGGCGCTGACCGTGGGCAGCAAGTACCGGCACGACCTCCGCCGGACGCGAACCCTGGTGCTCTGGGGCGCAAACCCGACGCACAGCACGCCGCTGCTGGCGCACGTGGTGGCGCGCAAGGCGACGGAGGGTCGGCTGGTGGTGGTGGATCCGGTCCGTACCGAGCTGGCCGCGCTGGCGACGGAGCACCTCGCGGTGCGGCCGGGCACCGACGGCGCGCTCGCGCTGGGGCTGGTGCGGGTGCTGGTGCACGAGGGGCTGGTGGACAGGGCGTGGCTGGAGCGCGAGACGGTGGGCTTCGAGGCGCTCGCCGGGCTCGCCCGGGCGTACACTCCCGAGCGGGTCGCGGGCCTCACCGGCGTCCCGCCCGAGCAAGTGGTGCGCGCGGCGCGCTTGCTGGGGACCGAAACGCCGACCGGCATCTGGTCCGGCCTCGGGGTGGAGCACCACGAGAACGGAGTCCAGACGGTGCGGGCCATCGCCGCGCTCGAGGCGCTGTGTCGACGGAGCGGCGAGCCGGAGATCCGCCAGGACCTCACGCCGGTGGCGACGGCCGACGTCACCGGCCCCCTGCCCGCGCTTCCTCGCTTTCACACCCCGGAGCCCGTGCCGCCGCCGGTCGAGGCAGTGCCGGTGGGCTCGGAGGAGCATCCGCTCTTCGAGATGTTCAACCGCGAGGCGCAGGGAACCCTGCTCGCCCGGGCCATCCTGGAAGACCGGCCGTACCCGGTGCGCGCGCTGGTGCTGGTGGCGTCCAACGCGCTGGTGACCTCACCGGGAAGCCCGGCGCTCTCGCGGGCGGCGGAGCGGCTCGAGCTGCTGGTGTCGGTGGACCCCTTCCTCACCGCGAGCGGCCGCCGCGCCCACGTGGTGCTTCCGGCCGCCACCTTCGCCGAGTCGGAGGGGGTGGCGCCGCTGCAGCACGAGGCCTGGCCGGACTGGAAGGTGGTGTTCGGGCTTGCCCGGGCGATGGGCCTCGGGGCCTGGTTCCCGTGGGGGACGTGGTCGGAGGCCGAGCGCGCGCCCCGCGTACCCGTGCCCGCCCCGCCGGAGCTGGCGCCTGGTCTGGAGCCCGGTTCCGGGCTGCCACGGGTGGGGACTCCATCAGGGCGGATCGAGCTCGCCTCGGGGCTGCTTGCGCGCGCCGGTCAACCTGCCCTGCCCGAGTGGACGCCGCCGTCGCTGCGTCCGTCGGCCGAGTTCCCGCTGATGCTGGTCACCGGCCCGCGGACCCGGGCGTACATCAACTCGCAGTTCCGGCAAGTGGCGCGCATCCGGCTGCTCGAGCCGGAGCCGCTGGTCCGGGTGCACCCCGAGGCGGCGCGCGCGGCTGGACTCGGGGACGGCGCCCGCGTTGCCATCGTCTCGCCGGTGGGGCGGGTGGAGATGCGGCTCGCGGTGACCACCGACGTGCGGCCGGACGTGGCGGTGATGCCCGCCGGCTGGGAAGAGGCGAACGCGAACCTCCTCATCGATGGAAAACGGCTCGATCCGATCTCGGGGTTCCCGGCGTTCCGGTCGGGCGTGTGCCGGCTCGAGCCGGTGGTGGCGGTGCACGGCTGACTTCGGGTACCCGCGTGGGCAGCGACCTCGCGGTGCGGGACGCACTGGTGCGACGCATTGGCCCAGGGCGGAAGCCGGGCTCGATGCTCACGATCGCATCCGGGCGTCCGGACGGCCTGCGCGCCTTCCGAGCGCTCAGGGAAAGCACGGGGATGGACGCCGGAGTCTGGAGGCGACTGGTCCGCCGCCGGCGTCTGCTGCCCGACCGGTTCGGTATCTGGAACACGCTTCCAGGCACAAAATCGGTCGCCCGACGGCCGGCAGCTTCCGGGCCCCGCGCTCACCCACTCGCTGCGGACCCCGCGGGCCACTCGCTTCGGCGGCCCTCGCACCGGGGTTGCCGGCGTCCCCTCGGGGCGATCCCTCGCGGTGCGATGCAGCCCCAACGCCGGGACCCGAGCTCAACGGACAAAGCCCGCCCGGTCTCCCGGCGCCGCCCCGTCGACGCCTCGCCCGCAGAGGGCGACAGACGCGCCGTCAGCCGACCTCCGCCTCCACGGAGGGCTCCGCCATCTCCTCCAGCGCGAGCCGCATCCCGGCGAGGATGTGTCCGTGGATCTCGTGCGTCAGCCGCCGCTCGAGCGGACGGAAGATCACCCGGGGACGGAGGTGACCGCGGTACCTGGTGGTGAGCGCCACCTCGGAGCCGGCCGGGATCGCCCGGATCTCGTAGACCCCATCGCTGAGCGACAGACAGCGCTCGAGCCCGAGCCGCTGCTCGAGCACCTCGAACCGAAGCAGGCTCGGGGGCTCGGTCGAGGTGGTGCGCTTGAGCACGTACCCACCCTCGTACACGCAGCGGACGGTGCCTCCGACCCGCAGCTTGTCGCCCTCGGAGCGCACCGGCGCCGGCAGACCGATCCGGAGCAACGCTCCCGGGCGCGACGGGACCTCCTCGTAGAACTTCAGCGAGCTCCAGACGCGCTCGGGTGGCGCTGGCAGCTGCACTCGCGTGGTGATCTCCTCCACCGCGGCGCTCGGTGCGAAGAGCCCGCCGTACCAGTCGAGGAGCGTGCGAACGACTCCGGAGAAGGGCGGCGCGTCCGCGGCCCGCGTGGCGAGATCGGCACGTTGCATGGGGGGCCCCATCGTGCACGCACTGCGCCAAACCTGGAAGCGCGCAATGGCAGGAGCCCGCGACGCAACCCATGCGGGACCGAACCCGGGGCTTCCTGCCAGGTCATTGGCGAGCAGCGCGTGGACGAGTTCGGTACTGCCCTGGGTGACGAGGTTCGGGCCGTCTTCCTGCTTCAGGCGCTTCACGTCGGCGATGTCGCGCAGGAGCACTGAGCCCGCCCAGCTCGTATCGACCTCGCCTGAGCGCGAAACCGCGTACTTCTTGATGTCCTTGAACAGCTTGGCGATGCCGCCATGGGTCGAGATTTGTAGAAGAACCGCAGCGTTCTCCCCGATTGGCTCGGGTTGGTCCCTCCCGCTGAGGCGTACGCGAGGTGCTCGCGGTAACCCCTTACGCATGCTAGGGAATCTGTTGTCTGGCTCCGTAGCTCATCTGGATACCACGACGCAGATCCACGCGCGTCCAACGAAGTCCAGGGGAGTCCAGAGCAGAGTGCTTCCGGCGAGATCGCGCCGCGGGATGGCTCACCGACCCCTCCGCAGAGTCCCTCGAAGTCCATCGAAGACCGCTCCAATCGACCCAAATCGAGCACAGACCTCGTCCCGGTGCCGCTCCTGGAGGACCCGGGGATCGCGATCTTGCTCACCCCCGAGGAGCTGGAGCTGGTTCTGCGGCACCGCCGGGAGAAGAAGACCGCGCCGACCTAGAAGGAGCGGGACCGCTAGGCCTCCGCTCTGATGATCCTACACATGTCAGGGGGCTGTGATCGCGTCGAGGGATGCCGCCGAGCCAGCATGCCGCAGCCCTTCCTACGCTGTCGTCCGAGCTCGGCGATGCCGACTTGGGCGATGCCCGCCTGACTCGACGACTCGGAAGGCTCGCCGACAGAATCGCTGACCAGCCCGGGGAGAGTTTCCCCAACGTTTTCGATGATGCCGACCTCGAGGCGGCGTATCGCTTCTTTGGCAACGAAGGGGTCGGCCCCGACGCGATCCTCGCCCCGCACTTCCGGCAGTCGGCCCGGAGGGCAGCGGGGCTACCGCGAATCATCGTCGCCCATGACACCACGGCGTTCGAGTTCGGCGGCCAAACGAAGCGTGCGGGTCTTGGCCATCTGATACGCCCGTCGGCACAGGGCTTCTTCGGGCACTTCTCTCTCGGCATGAGTGCTGATGGGGAGCGCACCCCACTGGGGCTGTTGGCGATGGAGACGGTATTCCGTCTCCAGGAGTCCATCGGCCACAAGGAATGGTCGCGCGAGCAGAGCCTCGGTGAGTCGGCCCGTTGGCTTCGTTCCGTGGAAGCGGTGGAAGCTCAACTGGAAGGCCGCGTTGAAGCCATTCACGTCATGGATCGTGAAGGCGATCAATACGAACTCCTGGCGGCACTCGCCGAGGCAGTTCGGCCATTCGTCATTCGGTCGTTCCAGGACCGCCGTCTTGTGGGAGAGGACGAGGCTCGTCTTCGAGCCGCTGCCTGCACTGCCAAGGTGACGCTCCAACGGGATGTTCCTCTATCCCCACGGCCCCACCTCAAAGGCCCGAAGGGCGAGCGCCATCCGGCGCGACGCCATCGCATCGCGAGGCTGAGTTTCGCTGCCTCCACAGTGGAGTTAGTGCGACCGTCGGACGCAGGGAAGGTGCACGCTCCGACCCTGAGATTGAACGTGATCCACGTTTTCGAGCGCAGACCACCAAAGGGTGAGCCTCCGGTCGAGTGGTATCTGCTTACCAACCTTCCAACCGACTGCGACGACGCGATCGCTTTTGCTGTCGACTGCTACCGAGCGCGCTGGGTGGTCGAAGAGTTCTTCAAGGCTCTGAAAACGGGTTGCCAGTTCGAGCGGCGCCAGCTCGAGAGCGCTCCCGCCCTCCTGAATGTGCTCGCAGTACTGGCACCGGTCGCCTGGCGGCTTCTCCTCCTCCGGCACCTTGCCCGCTCGAAAAGGACAGCTCCGGCCTCGAGTGCGTTGACGCCGAAGCAACTGGAAGTGCTTCGTGCTGTCGCCAAGAAACCGCTCCGCGCACGACCAACTGCTCGTGACGCCATGCTCGCTGTCGCCTCCCTCGGCGGCCATCTCGCCAGCAACGGCGACCCCGGTTGGCTCGTCCTTGGCCGCGGCATGCACGATCTGTTGCTTCTAGAGCTCGGTTGGCGCGCGCGGGAACAGGCCGAGATGTGATCAATCATGAGAGGCCTCCGCTAAGACCTCCGCTAGGCCCGGCAACGACGGCACCCAGCTCAGCCGGTCGAGGATAGCGTTCGCGGTGCGGAAGGACTTGGATGGCGCGCTCGAAGGTTCCGTCCGTGCCGCACTGCAGGAACCAGCCGAAGATGTTCCCTCGATGGGGTCTGCGTCGGGCGCGAGATAAGGCGCATTCTCGGTGGCGTCCCGGATCTGCGCCGCGAGGGATCGACGAGCTCCTGCCGGACCACTGGAACCCACCCACCCCGAACACGTCCTGAGCGATCAGCACACCCGGTGATCCAGGGTCGATCTGTCACCACTGCGAGATTCGGGATTTCGTTGGGCGACCAACCGGGATTGAACTGGTAACCCCCGGAGCCACAGTCCGAAAAGAACCACCCACTGACCTGAAGCGTCCGTCAAGACTCTTGACAAGTCTAAGCGATTCCTGGCTTCGACCTGACCACCACCCGGACGAACGCGGATTGCGTCGTCAGGGATTGAGGGAGCGCCAACTCCCTCAATCTTCCCTCAATCACCTCCCGCGGGGCTGCTTACCGATTCGCGCGGCGCTCGAGCACCGTCACCGTCCGCTCTCCAACCACCCAGGCCCCTCCCTCTCGCCCCGGCCACCTCCCCGCCCCAGCTCGGCTTCTGGTGAGTGCCGTCCGAGGTTCGAGACTCACCCCCCTGACGCCAGGCTCGGGACTGCTCTACACTCGGCTGCGGTGAGCACCTCCGCCGAGGCCTCTGGGCACCGTCGCTCCGCCCCTCGCCGGCCGAAGCCACACGCTCCCGACCCAGGCCTCGGTTCGCAAACCCGGGTTGTACTTCCTTGGATCCGACCCCATCCGGCTCACAGGAATCGGGGCTTCAGGCCGCCCGTCACTTGGTCCGGGTAAAGGTGTAGTTCGACTCGATGTAGAAGTCGCCGAAGTGGTCATAATCGCGATACTTCCCAGCGATAGACCTTCGGTCTGAGCTGACCGCGCTGGCCTCATCGGGCGCCAATAAGAGCCAAGGGGTGTTCGCCCGTTTGGTGAACATCGACGTGTCTCCGGAACAGTCTGCGGTGACCTCAAACTCGGGCCCATACGTATAGATCGACCCATAGTACTGGACTGGGTTGACCGTGGTGTTGAAGACCAGCTCGGAGTCGCGCGAGATCTCCTGGGTCACCTCGAAGGTGATGGACGTGGCCGTGAAGGTACAGAACACCCCCGGGGAAGGCGTATCGTCGTATTTCACGCTGCCGCCGGTGACGACGTACCTGGGGTGTGGCTCCGACACCGCCTGGCCCGGCGCGAACTTGAGGGTCAAGTGGGTGGTGGAGGACCACTCTGTTTTAGGAATGTTTTTGGTAAACCCGGCCGTGGCTACCGCGTCGAGCTGCCACTCGAAGCCCATGATGGGTTCCGAACCGGTGAGCGTTGCGCCCGACTCGTGTTTGCTCTCACCCCCGTCGTGCAGGTTTACCCAGGCGCGGAACTGTACCGGGGCTGCCTGCTTGAGGTCGTAGGACAGCGGCAGAATGCCGCTCAGGGTCCATTGGTCCTCGTCGTTGCGCTGGCCGCTGGCGAGGGCCACCGGCACGGTCTCTTTACCGTCGATTGAGACATGAACCATCATATCGGCGGCCAGCTCCTGCTTGACCCCATCGATTCGGACCAAGAATGGTGCGGCATCGGGCGTCCCGTCGTTTTCGGTACCCTGGATCTCCACCAAGTCTGATGGCGTGAGGATCTGACCGGTAGCGGGGTTTAGCAGGTAGACCACTTCGCGAATCCTGAGGTCACCCCCTTCGGTACGGCCGGCCAGGAGCAAGGTGGGAGCGCTCCGACCGGGTGCCGCCGTACCAACCTTGAGTGTCCCAAGCTGGTCGTAGGCAACCTGGGCAGGATACCCACGCTCCGCCAGAGCATCGTACAGCGCAACGGCGGCAGCGGCAGCATCATCCGAATCGACCGTCTCGGTCCAACCAAACACCACGCTCGTACTTCCTTTGATGGCATCGACCAGGTCGGTGGCCTGAGGTCCGAAGGATTGGCAGGCGTTGAGGAAGACCAACGTGTTCTTCAGCCCGGCCGGGTAGTGAGCCCGAAAGAAGTCCGCGTCGAGCGTCAGATACTCGGTCTTTGGCCCCTTGGCGTAAGTCACACCCTCGAGGGTCAGCGCACGCAGCTTCTCGGCTTTGGTTCCGGGACCGGCGGGAAGATGGTTGTTGAGCACGCCTCCTATCAGCATCGCCTTGCACTGCCCCTCGTGGCAGATACGTGTTCCGTGACTGGAGACGTGGACGACCTGGTAATCGTTCCAATGCATGAAGCTCTCCGGACCGACGTTCTTCGAGCTCTGCTGCGCATTTTCTTGATACGTGACCCCGCTCTCGTATCCGCGGGTCCCCGAGAGGATCGCGGCCACGGCCGAGGATTCATCGGAGTCGGGCCAATTCCAGTGGAAGGGCGAGAGGACCAGAGCCTTCTTCTTGGCTGCCTCGGGGCCCGCGGCGACCCACGAGGCGGTCCGCGGGATACGAGCTGGGGAAGGGACAGGGGGCACGCCCGAGAAGGACTCAGGGCTGAAGGCCCCTTTCCCCAGGATCCAAATCCCGGTCCCTCCTTTGGGTCGGAACCAGATGCCGGTCTCATCCCACCTCACTTCCGCCACGTCGGACTGGCCAGCGAGGAACCCCGCGACGTCGCTGGTCGGGGCGCCACCCTCCAACCGTGCCAGCGCTTCATCGCCGAGTGCATCCCCGCGCTCCAGGACCGCGATGGGAACTTCCGAGAGGGAGCAGGGATAACCGCGAACCTGGCACTCCAGAGGACCGGTCCGCCCCGGGGCCGGCCCCGATGGCGAAGCAGAGCCGCACGAGGCGGTCGTGACAGCAATTCCTGTAGCGAGGAGGAGCGAAGATACTTGCAGCGACTGCATGGAGAACCCCCCGACAGCACCAAGGTAGCGTTAGGTGACGCGACCGTCCAGACACTGCTGTCCGCCCACTGGTGGGCGGTCGGCGACACACCGGGAGGGAAGCAGGCGAGTGGTGGGGTGCCAGGAACTGGTGGATTACACTCCAGGACGGGGGACAGTTGTACAGACTGCTACGCCGAGGTGCTGGTCCCCATCTCCTGCAAGTCACGCGGGGTGTGCCCCTCCTGCAACGCCTGCCGAGAGCACGACACGGCCATCCACCTCGTTGAGCGGGTGCTTCCCCGGACTCCGGACCGCCCGTGGACGCTCCCACTCCCCATACCCGTGCGCTTCGCTCTGGCCAGGAATGCCCGACTCCTCTCGCTAGTGCTGGGACTCTTCGTCCGTGCGCTCTTTGCCGTCCAGCGCCGGACGGCTAGGCGGCTCGGGGTGTCCCGGCCGCTGACCGGCGCCGTGGCCCTCGTCCAGCGCTTCGGTTCGGCGCTGCAGCTGACGCCCCACTTCCACGTCCTCGTCCCCGAGGCCGGCTTCGAGGAGATGGACGAGGGGAGCTGCGGCTGGACCTCTACCGCGGCCCACCGACGCCGAGGTGGAGACGCGTCGCCGTCCCCGTCGCCCGGCGCGCCCTCGCGCTGTTCCGTGGCGCGCGGGGTGCTCGAGGAGGAAGCCATGCCGGACGGAGCGCTCGATGTCCTGCAGCTCGAGAGCCTCCAGGTGCTGGCCGCTTCCGCCCGCCGTGCGTCCGATCCGCCGGACTGCCTTCGTCGACGGCTTCTCGCTCCACGCCGACACCTGGCTTCACGAGAATGACGTCGTTGGCCTCGAGCGCCTGTGCAACTACGGCGCCCGAGGGCCACTGTCGCTCGAGCGACTCTCCGCCTTGCCTGACGGACGGCTCGCTTGCCGCGGCGACAGCTTGAATGGACCCGCGGAAATTTGGATCTCTCCTCGTAGCCCTCACCATTCCCTCATTCGTCGCCAATGCATCGGAACTACTCAGGTGATATTGGCGAACCCCCGGATGCTCGGTCCGGCGCTAGCCGCCGGTTTTCGCAACGATTCAGGCGTCTTCGAACGTAGCTCCGTAGCGCTGCCGACTCGCGCATCCTGACGATTTCCCGCAGCACACGTGGGATGTGTCGGACGAGCTACCGGCGAAAAGGCGTGTAATTTCCTGGGCGACCAACCGGGATTGAACCGGTAACCCCCGGAGCCACAGTCTGGGCAGGCGGGTTGAGCAAGAACGGTACCAGCGCCGTACTACTTAAGAATGTTCGATAGACGCACCGACCCTCGGCGATCATCGAAGTTCCATTCTTCGGATTGGGGGCATCTGAGCCCCCAGCGGTGCCCCCACGGGGCTTGATCAGAAGGGTGGAGTGGCTGGGCTCGGTTGCCGTTGTCCTCCGTTCCGCCACTGCCCGGGCCATCCTGGAGCATCTGCGGCTCCCCTCCAGGCCCCTCCTCTCGCGCCGGCCCCCCCCGCCCCAGCTCGGCCTCTGGTGAGTGCCGTCCGAGGTTCGAGACGTGCCCACCCCGACGACGGGCCACGCAGTGCTCTACCCTCAGCAGCGGTGAGCACTCCTTCCGACTGCCTCCTGCCTTCGTCGTCTCAGCGCCAGGTCATGGCGCGGGAGGCAGCAACTCACGGACGGTTGCCACACCCTGAACCGCTCCGCTGCGTCGGCCTCCGGTAAGAGCAACACCACGGAAATCCGGGACTTGGAATTCGCGAATTTCCCTGCATCAGCTCGGTCGCCCGCTTACCGATCGGGCACAGTTCTCCAGGGTGGTGAGCGGGCGGCTTCTGTCGCCTGATGCAACCAGGAGGCGGCCATGAAAAGGATTGCATCGCTCCTGGGCTCGCTCCTGTTGTTCTCCTGTAGCGGGCTGGAAGGCGCGACGTCCGAGCAGGAGCTGGCGGTGCACGAGCGCGGGCCCACCGCGCTCGACCTCGTGCAGGACCCGAGCATTCTCGTCGACCCCCTGGTCAGCGCGATCGACCGAACGCTCGCCGAGATCGATCAGGCCGCCCCGGTTCGCCGCGATCCTGGCACCGACGTCTCAGAGAACTTGATGCCATTTCGCCGCCTGTTGCTGGCAAGCCGCGCGGCGCTCGATCAGGCACACCGACAGCTTCCTGACGGCGACGTGTGCAAGGGATCCGAGTCACTCTTCCTGGCGCGGCAGGGCCTCGACCTGCTCGTCGCCACGGCCAAGCTCGCCGAACGCCTGGTCACCGCCCCCAGGGATCCTGACACCCAGAGCGGAGACGCAACCCCGCAGGGCGGCCGATTGGCTGTCGTCCATTATTTTGAACTGCAGTTTGCGGAGATGGCGGCGGACGCGCGGGACGCCGAAACGGCGGTTCGCGCTCTGTGCCGATCGCTCAGTGCTCCCCGCACCGTCACCGGGACCGTCATGAAGATCGACGACGCCAGGCGACGCATCCGACTCGCCGACGGCACCATCCTTGGATTGCGCGAAACCCGCGATCGGAATCCCATCTCTGCGGGCGTCCGGATCAGCGCCCAGGCGCGCTTCTTCGCGGATGGAAGCGGCTTCGCCACGGTCTACGACGTGGTCACACTTCAAAACGGTGACGTCGCGCTCGCCCCGTGCATTGACGTCCGGGTGGCCCCGGTTCAACCGTTCCCGCCTCTCTTCTCGAATGGGACCGCCCTGGGAACGGACGGCCGCACCGGCCTACCAGCACCCCTGCCCGGCGCTGGCCCCTACGGCCTGACTCGGATCGCGGGTTTGGAGCAGGCCCAGAATCTCCACTATTTCGAAGCCGGCATGCGGATGGCCGCGGTCAAACAGGCGTGCCTTGCCGATATCGACGATACCGACGCGCAGTTCCATCGCTTCAGCCTGGAGATCACTTACATCGCCGGAGGCTCCACCTATAACGTCGCCGATCAACTCGAGCCGGGTGACGCACCCGCGCCCTTCCCGCCCAACACGCCGATCGCCTCCTCGGGCCTCCTGCGGGTTCGAACCAAGGTGCAGGAATGCCATCTCGCCGTCGGTCAAACTCCATTCAAGTCGCGACTGTCTCCCGATGAGATTCATGCCTGCAGCCCGACGGAGAGCGAGTGTGCGTGCGACCCGAACGCATCCTTCTGCCCGGTCCTGCCCGACTTCGACGACTTCTTCGTCGACGACCCGTATGTTTGCACCGCGCCGCAGTACCTCGGCGTACAGTTCTTCCCGATCACCTTCGGTGCCCAGGGCTCGTTCTGCGCACTCGAGTACGCGCAAAAGACGTTCGATCTCGAAGACGACGACGTGAGTAGTTTCCGCAGCACCCAGATTAGCGGCGTGACGAAGAGCTTCTCCTCCCCCACCGCCTTCTGGGCCGATGGCTACGTTCCCCAGGCGCCGGCGCCGTACTCCGGCAGCACGACCATCGTGACGCCCATGAAGGTGCAGGACCAGCAGAGCTTCGGCATCTTCAGCTTCGAGCCTTGCGGGCCCGTGTTTTCCCCGGGCAACAGCACACCCACCAGCGGCTGCTTCTTCCCAGATGACACTGCGTTCGCGCGGAACGCATTCGGCGTGACCAGGCCAGCGGGCCTACGCTGGCCCCGTATCGTGGGCAAGAATCTTCTCGGCAACGAGACCTACGCCTACTCCTGCACCGTTCCGCGCATCACCCGCGACGCGCTCGGGTTCTGTGGCCTGGGATCGGAGCCCATGTTTTATCGATCTCCCTTTGGTCCTGACGCACTGCCGCCGCTTCCCAGCACAGTAACCATGGGTCAGGCGAACTGTGCTTGCTGCGGTAATTGTGGCTGCACGCACTGTTGCGGGTGCGCTCAACACTACGCCTTTGACTTCAAGCCCAATGTCGTCGGATCGGCGATCCGGGCGACGCGTGGTGGTGTGGTCAAGGATCTCGTCACCACCGCCGCCGACACCGACAACTGCTGGCAAAAGCCGTGTCTGGGACCAGGCGGTGCGTGGGGCAACTACGTCACCATCGAGCATCAAGATGGAACCGCAGGCTCCTACATGCACATGCCCTTCGGGTTCCCGAGCGTCGTCAAAGGGCAGCACATCAAGCGAGGTGATGTCATCGGCATCGAGGGAAACACTGGAAACTCGTCCGAGCCGCACACCCATCATCAGGAGCAGGTGTCGGTTTCCAATGGCACCACGCAGCTGATGCTCTATCGAATCGCCCGGTTTGATGGCGGCATCCTGAATGGCTCCTGGACGACGCTCGACTGCTATACGCCGGTGAGCGGTGACCTGCTGACCTGGGTTCACTGATCAGCAAATCAGCCCCTCGGCCTGTTGCAGTGGTGTGTCGAGCGAGGCCGGCCCACTCGTGGAGTGCCTCCAGGCATCAGAGCGTCCCGAGCGTCACTGAGCGCTACGCACACCTTGGCAGGAGTGACCCTCCACGATGCGGTGCGGGTGCTCAAGGCCAACTTTCTCGAGCGTCCCGCATCGCCCGCGACAAGTCGAGGCACAAGGGGAGTACATGCGGGAACGGTAGAAGGGCAGAGCGGACCAAAAGTCCTGCAATTTCCTGGGCGACAAACCGGGAGTGAACCGGTAACCCCCGGAGCCACAGTCCCGCCCGAGGCGGACGAGTAGCGCTGGGACGTCCAGATTCCCTCGGGTTAGTCCTGCCTGGTCCAGCCAAGCAGCCGGCTGTCCGGAGCAACCGAGCGCGCCTCTCTGGCGGACAAATTGCGGACACTTCTCCAGGAACTCGAGGCCTAAAGTCACGTCCCGCAATCAATTGCGGGATCGGCGTTTTGGGGCTCGAAATGGCTCTCGAATCCGCCCGAAAGTACGCTCCACAATGCGCTCCCGGATCGGGCGCATTGTCGGGCCGTTTGCCGGGCCGAATGCCGGGCGGCTTCGAGCAGCCGTCGTCAAGCAGGTCGCGCCCTTCCGCCCTCGCCCACCCGGTTCGCCTGCAGCACCGGGAGTAGCCCTGCGTTTCCCGCTCACGCCCTCGCAACCATGAAACTGAGGGCGTGAGCGGGGAACTCGGGGTACCCCTGAATTCGAACGGGGTGGGCGAGGGCGAAAGGACCCTCATTTGTTGAGTCCTGATGAGGAAAGGTCTTGAGATGGAGTGAAGAAGGAAGGGAGGGCAGTGAGAAAGGCGTAAGCAACGATGGAACGTGCATCCCCCGAGGGGCTCGAGCAAACCGGTCGGCGCGGGCGGCTGAGGCGAAAGGACCGACAGCTGGTTGGCGCACTTGGACTTTGTCGGTACCTGACCATCCGGCAAGTCATCGAACTCGGAGTGGGCGCCAAGACGGAGAAGGCAACCGGGTACAGGCTCCGCGGCCTGGCCGGCGAGGAAACGAGGTCCAAGGTGCGAGCATCGAGGCCCGCGCCGTTGAGATGCTTTCCTTTTCCGTTCCTTCGAGGACGAACGGCTGCACCTGTGGCGCTGACCCCCGCAGGCTATCGCGTGGCCGGCGTCGAGCTGGGTCTCACGCTCCAGGTTCCGCGAACCGACATTGGCGCGCAGTTCGCCGAGCACTTCGTGTTGCTGACCGACCTCCTCGTCCAGCTCCTCCGCCCACGCCTGCACCGGCGCGTCCCTGCGCGACCTCCCCTTCCGGTGGGACGTCGTTGGGGACTTCGACTTGCGCTGGCGAGAGACCGACACCGCGGGCGAAAGCAGGACGCGCCGGTGCTGTGGCGTGGGCGGAGGTCTATCTCGACTCGGAGCGTCGCTCGCTCGACCCGCTCGTCCCGAGCTACCCGCCCGAGTGGAAGACGCGCCTGGTCTCGAAGGCGGGGACCATCTCGGTGAACGACGAGGTGGTGTTCGTCAGCACGGCGCTCGCGGGCCAGATCGTCGGTCTCAAGCAGGAAGGGATCCTGCGCTGGCGAGCTCACTTCTTCAGCATCGACCTCGGGCCCCCCTCGCGAACGTGCTCACACCCGATGAGGTCAGGTCGTTAGAGGCTGTCAACGCCACTGTCACCTGGGACGCGCTGCTGAACGCGCGAGCCGTAAACGCCTGAGAAACGCGCCGTCACCCTGCAGTCAACTGTCAGCGATGTCTTGATTCGTTCCCTGCCGGGGGACTGAATGGGCAGCCCAGCTTGACAGTAGATTCTATTTAGAATTAGCAGACGAAGAAACACCTGCGCGGCTACCTAAATCGCGCGTTCGAGCTGGCGGCCGAGCGCGAGTGGTGGACCGGGCCCAATCCCGTCGCCGCTGTCCCAGTGCCGAAGGTCCCGAAGTCCCGCGTGGGCGACTACCTGCGCCTGGAGGAGATCCCGAAGGTGCTCGCCGCTCTCGCCCCCGAGCACCGCGTGATGCTCGCTGCGAGCCTCTACACCGGTCTCCGGAAGGGCGAGCTTTGCGCGCTGCAGAAGCGGGACGTGGACCTGGTGAACCGCCGTCTTGTCGTGGGCCGGAGCTGGAACCGGGACACGACCAAAGGCGGGACCTCGATGGTCATTCCGATCCACTCGGAGGCGGTGCCGTGGTTCGAGCAGGCGATCAAGGCCAGCACCTCGCACCTGGTGTTCCCGCGGGTGGATGGGAAGATGCGCAGCCGCGACACGAAGCTGGCGGACCTGCTCCGGCGGGCTCTCGTGCGAGCGGGCATCGTGGACCACTACCTCCATCGCTGCCGGAAGCATGGGTGCAAGCACCAGGAGCAGGCTCCGGACGCAGATGCGAGGCGCTGCCCGAAGCACCGGCTGAAGCTGTGGGCAAAGCCGGTGGCCCGGCGCATCCGCTGGCACGACACCCGGCACAGCGCTGCGACCTTGCTCCTCCAGGCGGGGGCGAGCATCCCGGTGGTCCAGCGCGTCCTCCGGCACCATGATCCGAAGCTGACCACGAACCTCTACGGTCACCTGGAGGCGGACTGGCTGGGCGGGCAGATCGAGCGCTTGAAGCTGAATCGGCTCAGTTCGAGCACAGCTCCCCAAACGGACGCGAACACGGACGAGGAAACCGACGCGAGTCCGGACACTTCGGTGGTAGATCAGGCTCACTGGCTCCGTAGCTCATCTGGATAGAGCACCGGCCTTCGAAGCCGGGGGTAGCAGGTTCGAGTCCTGCCGGAGTCGCTTGGCAAAGGGGGCGAGATACCCCGGGTTTTCTCGCCGGGATTGTGGCTCTGTTGTCCACGGCGGCATCCCGGGTCCCGCGGGGGTCCCGCTCCCGTTCACCACGGCCTTCGCGCAGACGTCCTCGGGCTCAGGCATCCCCTCGAAGCGCAGCCGGTCCACTCCATCGCGAAGGAAGTCATCCGCGAGGTGCCCGTAGACCTGCTCCGTCAACTTCGGGTCCCGGTGCCGGAGCACCTTCTGCACGACGACGAGCGGCACCTTCTCACGGAGGAGCAGCGTCGCGGTCGTGTGCCGGAGGTCGTGGAAGCGAATCGGTCGTACCACGGGCTTTGGCCACAGGCGCATCTGACACTTCGGGCAACGTCGCAGCGTCCCGTCCGCATCGTTCTCGGCGTGTCGGCACCCGCGGCGGCGGCACACGTGCTTCCAGCCGCGGACGATGCCGGCGCGGCCCAGGGCCCGTCGAAGGACGGCCTCGAGCGGCACCTCGCGGGAGAGCATCGCGCCCGGGCCGCGACACTGCCGCTTGCGGCAGCTCGAAGAGCACACATGTGGGAAGACGAGTTCCGAGGGTGAACGCTGGAGCGCCTCCTCGAGCCAGGGGACCAGCGCCGCGGCGATGGGTACCGCGTCGGCGTGTCCGCCCTTCGTTGTCTCCCGTTCCCAGCTCCTCCGAACGAGGAGAACTCGCGCCTCGACGTCCACGTCCTCTCGCCGGAGCGCTGCGAGCTCGCCCTTGCGAAGGCCGGTGTAGATGGCGCAGGCGAACATCGGCCGCCAGCGCGGGTGGAGGTTGGCCAGCACGCGCGGAACCTCCTCCACCCGGAGGTAGTCGCCGACGCTGGCCCTGGGCACCTTCCGCTTGCGGACGAGCGCCACCGGGTTACTGCCCGGCCACTTGCCGACTCGAATCGCCGCGGCGAAGGCCCGCGAGAGGAACGCCCGCAGGTGGTTGACGGTCTGCGGCCGGAGCCCCTCGGCTTCCTTCGCGTCCAGGAACTGTTCCACCACGGCGGGTGTGCACGCGTCGAGGCGCCCCTGAGCAAGGGGGCCGGGAGAAGATGACCGCGAACGCTGCCCGCGTTCGACGCGTGGGAGGCGAGCCGGGCTGAATACATCACGAGCCACCACTCGAGCAGCTCGCCCACGCTGCCCCCGCCGTTGCGGGGCAGTTTCGGGGTGAGACCCTCCTGCTGTCGCCGGGCATTGAGCTGCAGCTCCTCGGCGAGCGCCTTCGCCGCGGCACGCCTGTTCGGAACGACCGCCCGGCTCCTGCGGATACCGCTCGCGTCGACCCATCGGGCGAGCCAGATGCCCCGGCTGTTCTTGCGGACCGTCGCCATCAGGCGTCCCCCGACATCTCGGGCTTGAGCGGGAGGACGATAGTCTCCCGGGAGCCCGCCTGAGCAAACCGTCGCACCGCAGCGGGGTCAAACCGGAGCATGCCACCCACCCGCAGCGACGGGAGCTGACCTCGTTCCGCCTTGGCGTAGACCCAGGACCGAGACACCTTGAGCGCTCGGGCCACCTCGCGCCAGGTCCAGAGCTCCCATTCCGCGTCGAGGCCAGCGCTCATTCCGGGGCCCTCTCGCCAGCGGCCGCGGTGGACGAGGCGCGCTTGGCCTTCCGGGAGGGCAGGGCAAGGCGGGCCGCGGCCCGCGCGGGGGCGAGCCAGGCCGGCGCGTCCGCCTTCGGGGTCTCAGCGACGAGGGGCACGGTGTGGGGCTCCAGGGGAAGCAGGCTTCTGGTCCTTCAGGGCCTCGTACCGGCGAAGGAGCAGCTCCTGGACGTAACCCAGGATGTTGAGCCTCTTGGCCTTCATCTCCGCCTCCAGGACGTCCACGACGTACTGGGGGAGGCGGAAGCAGGTCCGGAGCTGGACGAGGACCTCCCGGACCGCTTCGGCGTTGTACGAGACCCCGAGGGCCGGTTTGAGGACCTCCTGAACGAAGTAGAGGTCCTCGGAGGGGACCTTCACGTTGAGCGGCTGGAGCGCCTCGTCCTTCGGGAGCGGAGTCTTTCCCACGGTCCTCAAGTGGATTCTATTTAGAACTCATTGTCAATGGGAGGGGCCCGGTTGCTCGGTCGTGTTTTCCGGTTAGCGAGGGGAGAACGGAATGCTCGGCCACGCGATTGCCTGATCCAGCCCGTGGACTTCGGCGGCAGGTGTCGTGGCCCGCCGTCGTGTCGCTGATCACTCCTTTGCATCCCACCGGCATTTGGGCTGGATGGGCCTCCGGTGGCCGATCGGGATCCCGCTCGCCATCCTCCTCGTCTGGGCGCTCGAAGGGGCTGCCGAGCTCGTGAAGCGCCGCTACGCCAAGGGCGGGATCGACCGGGAGACCTACGACCGCATGCTCCGGGATTTGAAGCCGTGCTGGCGAAGACCATTCGGTGAGCACGTGCGCGCAGAAGCCCGCAACAGCGCCCGGTTGCTGGCCCCAGAGCGCGCACGAGCACGCGTTCGGCCGCACCGCGTGTAGTACGGAAGTGGCGGCCCCTGGCGAGGCCGACTCGGTGAGCATGGCACTCATGGAGGTCGCTGTGCGGTGGCGGGGGCTGCGGAGCCCGGAGCAGCTTCGTCAGTCCCTACTGAAGTTGCTCCTTCTCATGGACCGCATCCGGCTCCCGCGTTCTCCAGACGCCAAGCGCGACGACGAGTGACGCTGTCCTGCGCGATTCACCCACCACCCGCGCACGCCCACTGGCTCAGCCGACGACGCCTGCACGCTTCTCGGAACGCTGTTGGCGATAGAGTGCCGGTCTTCGAATGAGAGAGCCGGGCGGCTAGAAGTACTGATGCATCCCGTGATGCCCCGGGCCGAGAGTGCACTTGCCGCCCTGCGCGTTTGGAGTCCCGCATCGGGGTGCTCGCCTACCCGTCCGGCGGCGTTTGGCTCCAGTGTCAGGGTCCGTCCAGACGCACTCACCAGTGTGTCCACGTTCAAGCTCACACGAGACAACAGGACCAACGCCGGAAATTGGCTTTCCGCAGTTCATTTCCGGGAAGTCTACTAGGGGTACCAACCAGGGGGCCAACGCGCTGGTCCCTGGCCCCGGGCAATTTGCTGTGCCACTGCCGAGGGTAGGGGAAGGGCACGGGGACCTCCGAGATGAGTCATCGCAGCTGAGCCTCGCCTCGCTCCGTCTCCGCATCCCAGCAGCCCGGCGCGACCATGCCGCCTTCGACACCGACGCTGGCCGGGCCCGGCACCTGCTCCGACACCTCGGGAGCTATCAGGCGCCGCGGCTCACGCTCCGGGAGGTGGACGCATACCGTGGGGCACGGCTTCAGGAGAGGACGCGGCGGGGTGCAGCTCCGGCCCCGGCGACGCTCGACCGCGAAGTCGAGCTCCTGAAGCGGGTGCTGGCCTACGCGGTCCGCTCGCGGCTCCTTCTGGAGCATCCGCTCCGGGACGTACCGCTACTCCGTAGGCCGAACGTAACCGACCGACGACGGACGTCTTGAGCCGTAGCGGCTGACCGGCAGAGTCGGGCGCCATGCCCCGACGACCCAGCACCGAGGAGTGGATCGCCCTCCTGGCCGAGTTCGAGCAGAGCGGCCTGCAGCAGAAGGAATTCTGCGCCAAGCACGACCTCTCCATCGCCGCATTTCAGTATTGGATGTACAGGAAGGCCAAGAAGCACTCCGAATCGGCAGCCAAGCTTTCCGAGTCCTTCCTGCCCATCGAAGTCGTAGGCTCTGCCGCGCCTCCAGCGCGGCCAGGGGGAGTGGTTGTGGAGATCGCGCTCGCCGGAGGCATCGTGGTCCGGCTGCCGGCCGGGACCGAGCCCAGGTACGTGAGCGAGCTGCTTCGGGCGCTGCGGTAGCCGCCCGGTGCTGCTCCTCCCGCGGGCAGTCCGCATCCTCCTCGCCGCGAAGCCCGTGGACATGCGCAACAGCATCGACGGGCTCGCCGCCATCATCCGTAACGAGTGGAAGGAGGACCTCTACGCAGGGGACCTCTTCATCTTCGTCAGCCGGCGAGGCGATAGGACGAAGGTGCTGACCTGGGACAACGGGGGCTTCGTCCTGTTCTACAAGCGGCTCGAGCAGGGCCGCTTCCGGCTCCCGGCCTTCCGCGAGGGTGCGCTCGGAGCGCGGCTGCAGAGCAGCCAGCTCGCCATGCTGCTCGACGGCATCGACCTCAGCCGCGTCCGCCGGCCCAAGCAGTGGGTCCCCCCGCACCCAGTTTCCAACGAGGGGGGAGGTATGATCTCTACTGCGCGTTGGCACCAGGCTCCGAAGACCACGAGTGTGCGTGGCGAGACGAAGCCGAACGGCTCGCAGCGGAGCTCGCTCAAGTCCAGGACCGACAGCAGCAGCTCGAGGGTCAGCTCGCTGCGCTCCAGCGCCACATCTTCGGGCAGCGCAGCGAGAAGATGCCGCCGGTCGCCGAGCAGCTCCGGGCAGAGAAGCCGGTCGACCCCGCGGTGACGCAGGCGACGCGGCGCGCACGCCGCGAAGCGAGGGCCGCGCTCCCCGAGCGCCTCGTCGAGCACCGAGTCGCTGACGAGAAGCGGACCTGCCCGAAGTGCGGGAGCTCGGAGCTGCGGCCCGTGGGCGAAGGGAAACGGACGTACTTGTACGAGTACGTGCCGGCCCGCTTCGAGCGACAAGTGCACGTGCAAGAGACGCTGGCCTGCCGATGCGGCGAAGGCCTCGTCACCGCGGACGGGCCTCGCCGCGTGGTGGACAAGTGCCAATACGGGCCTGGCCTGCTCGCCCACGTCGTCACGGCGAAGTGCGCCGACAGCATTCCTTTGTACCGCCAGGCCAAGGCGCTGGCCCGCGCCGGCGTGCCCATCAACCGCACCACGCTCGGAGACCTCTTCCACACCACAGCGGACGTGCTCGCGCCCTTGGCCGCTCGGATTCTCCAGCGGGTGCGCGACGCGCAGCTGGTCCGAGCGGATGAAACGCCCATCCGCGTCCTTGCGGAGGAGAAGACACGTCGCGGCTACATCTGGACGTTTCGGACGGAGAAGCTCATCGCCTACGAGTACAGCGCGTCCCGGAGCGGTGAGACGCCCGCGAGGGTGCTCGAAGGCACGAAGGGCTATCTGCTTGTCGACGCGTACAGCGGCTACAACGCCGTCACCCTGCCCGATGGACGCATCCGCGTGGGCTGCTGGGCGCACGTGCGGCGGAAATTCTTCGACGCGCTCGGCACCGCCCCCGAGGCCCAGGGCATGCTGGACCTCATCCTTGGCCTGTACCGAGTCGAGCACGCCGCCCGCGACGCGGGCGTCCTCGGCCAGCCGGAGCACCTCCAGCTCCGAGCTGAGCAGAGCGTCCCGCTTCTCGGGAAAATTCGCGACTGGCTGGCCACACAGGTCCCGCTCCATCCGCCGAAGTCTCCGCTGGGCGAGGCGATCCGCTACGCACGTGGGCAGTGGGAGGCGCTGGGCCACTTCGTGGAGGGTGCCTCGCTGCCGCTCGACAACAACGCTTCGGAGAACGCGCTCCGCACCGTCGCCCTCGGTCGGAAGAACTTCCTCTTCGTGGGGCACGACGAAGCCGGAGCCGGACTCGCTGGTCTCTACTCCCTCGTGGCCACCTGCCAGGCGAACGGAGTCAATCCGGAGGCGTACCTCGCGGATGTCCTCCTCCGCGTGCAGAGCCACCCGGCGGCGCGGATCGACGAGCTGCTCCCGGACCGGTGGATGCAGCCAGCTCCGAACACCTCCTGACCGCTCAGCTCGGCCGGAGGATCCAAGCTCGAATCGGTTACGCGGGTGCTGGCCTACGCGGTCCGCTCGCGGCTCCTTCTGGAGCATCCGCTCCGGGACGTACCGCTACTCCGTAGGCCGAACGTGCGCCGGACGGTACTGGACGAGGAAGGGTTTCAGCGGCTCTTCGCAGCGGCGGAAGAGGCGCTCCGACCCGTCCTCCTGGTGGCCTTCGACACCGGGATGCGGAAGGCAGAGATTCTGAGGCTGCGCTGGGAACAGCTCGACCTCGCAGCCGGGCACATCCGGCTCGAGGCCGAGGACACGAAGACGAACCAAGCCCGCCTGATTGTCCTCACCGAGCGGGTGAAGCACGCGCTCCGTGCTCTCCCCCGTGGACTCGGGCGAGCCTCGGTCTTCGCCAATCCGGCAACCGGAGCCGCGTGGGCCGACCTTCGAAAGGCGTTCCACCGGGCCCTCGAGACAGCGAAGCTCGAGGGCCTCTGGTTCCACGACCTGCGGCGCAGCTTCGTCACCCGCGCGCGGAAGCACCGCATCCCCGAGTCGGTGGCGATGCGGATGTCCGGGCACCGCACCCGGGCGGTGTTCGATCGGTACAACGTGGTGGACGACGAGGATCTGCGAGCGGCCGTGCGCGCGCTCGAAAATCCAGGACACGTTTAGGACAAAGCGACCAAATGCGCCCCCAGAAACACCAAAGCCCCACCGTCTAAGGGACGGAAGGGCTTCGGCTTTTCGGAGTTGCGGGGGCCTGCTTTTTGGCCTACCGCGAACCGTTCTCCGGTCGCTGGTGGCTGCCACGCGCGGCAGAGGCCAGGTTCGTGACCGGCAGAGTCGGGCGCCATGCCCCGACGACCCAGTCCGTAGCCGACGTCCGCCGCCAAAACCCCGTTTGTTCTTCCTTGGACCACGAGGGGCCCCAGGCGTCGTGCTGTCTGCGTCGCAGATGCGCGCTACCTCGGCTCCCGAGTCGCGGTCGGACCGTAGGCCGAGCTCGCCGGCACGCGATTCACCGCCTCGCGCGGTTCGCGGTCTTCGGGAGCCCCCGGTCCAGCCGTCTGCACGACGCCAGGCGCGCGGGGCCTGATACGCTCGGGCGGTGATCGTGATGAGAGGGGTGCGTGGACTCGGGGCTGCTCTTCTGCTGGCCCTGTTCGCCTGCCCGGTGCCGCCTCCGTCGCCGCCGCCCTTCGACTTCGTGCCGTCGGTCTTCCCTCCGCATCCGTTCATCGACGTACCAGGGACGGGCCTGCCTCTCTCCTTCGAAGCGACGGCGAGCAGCGGAACGCCCGGGCCGATCTCCATCGAGCTGGTTGGGCTGCCGCCCGGAGCGACCACCAGTCCACCGCTGCCGGCCACCCTCGTCGTCGGACAGTCGCTGCAGGTGACGCTCTCGGTCACCGCGAGCGAGGGCGACTTTCCTCTGCAGGCGGTGTTCACTGCGGGCTCCCAGGTTCACGACGCGGGCCTGCTGCTGTCGACCCGCGCCGCTCCGCTGGTCAGAACCTACGAGGTGGGCACCCTCCGCTTTCTCGAGTTGACCACCGACGCCGGGACCGCGCGGATCGGACTCGAGACCGCCTGGGGAGGCGCGATCGTCGAGGCGAGCTTCGACGGCCGAAACGCGGTCAACCGCCACGACGACGGCCGCGAGGTCCAGATCGCTCTGTACGACGGCGCGCGCGACAGCGTGGCGACTCCGTTCGCGTGGGATCCGGTGCAAGGCGGAGACACTTACGGCCATGGGAGCCCGGTAATCGACGAGGCGCAGACCACGGCGAGCCTGTACCTGAAGACGCTCCCCCTCGAGTGGATCCCGGACGACAAGGACGGCGGCCCGTCGCAAGGGATCCTCTCGGACGTAGTCTTCGAGCAGTGGGTCTACCCGGTGCCGAATGCATTCCCGATCTTCCGGGTTCACGTTCGGGTCACCCATCTGGGCACTGACTCTCATCCCACGGCGGGCCAGGAGTTTCCCGCCGCGTACAGCTTGCTCGAGCTCAACCACTTCCTGGTCCCGTCGGGCTCGGCGTGGGCGCTCGGGCCCGTCACGGATCTCGCCCCGAAGACAGCCTCGGAGATCAGCCACGCCTCGAGCGAGGGCTGGGTCGCGCGGGCGGACGACGGCGGGTTCGGGTTGACGATCTTTGTGCCCGGCTCCTGCGGAGTGGGGGCCACGCAAGACTTCGCGGGGCCGGGCGGCGAGCTCGGTAACGGTACAGGGTACTTCCGGCTGAATACCAGTTTCCCGATCGGCCCTTCGCAAGTCCTGGATGCCGATTACTATGTCGCCGCCGGAGACTACCGATCGATCCGCGAGCGGATCTACGGCCTGCGCGCGGTCAGCCCCGCCGCGCTCTGCCAGTAGATCGGACCTTCGATTCTCCACGACCCGTTCACCTTCCGCTTCGGCGTCCCCTTGCCGAACCGCATCCCTGTCCCCCTGAAGCCAACTCTCCCCTCACTCGACTCCTCATCCGAGCCTCCCGGCACGCGCACCCGGACTCCGCACGAAACGAGGGCTGGACGGCCACCGGCCTGTGTGCGCCGCGCCCCGGCCCGGGAGGCCGTCCTCAGCAGCCTCACACGGACGAGCCCCTCCACTTCGGATCAGCGCGGTTTCTTTCGCTGGCTCGCCGGTGGGATCCCAAGCACTTCACGGTATTTGGCCACCGTGCGTTTGGCGATGTCGATTCCTCGGGCGCGGAGCAAAGAGACGATCTCATAGTCCGAGTAGGGGCTCCTGGCGTCCTCGGCGGCGACGATCTGCTGGATGTGCTTCGTCACCACCTCGCTGGGGATGTCGTCGCCGACGACGTGCGACCAGTTCCGCCCGGGCTTCGGGTCCAGCTTGGCGAGGAGCTTGCTCGCATCCACCACCTCGGAGAGGCTGATCTTCAGCTCGCGGGCAATGGCGGGCAGGTTCTTCGACTCGAGCAGCTCGAGGTGGCGCTTGAGGATGAGCGAGAGGAGCGGGGCCCGGGCATCCTTGAGGCCCGCGGCCTGGATGAGCAGGCACTCCTGGAGGTCGCGGGCGCCGCAGCCCCTCGGCTCGAGCTGCTGAATTTTCCGGAGCGTCCGCTCGGCCAGCGCCATCGACACGTCCGCCTCGCTCGCCAGGCGGATGAGGGGGTCGCCCTCGACGTCGGGCAGGGTGAGGTAGCCGTCGTCGTCGAGGTTGCCGAGCACCAGCGAGGCGATGCGCCGCTCGGCGTCGTTGAGCTTCTCGAAGTCCAGCTGAGTCCAGAGGTCGTGGGCCAGGCCCCCCTTCTTCGCCAGGTTGGCGTAGAACGACAGGGGGTCCTCGGCGGCGACGTTGCCCTTGTTGGAGGCGGTGCCGGGCTCGTTGAACTGGTAGCTATTGAAGTAGGCGTCCCAGTCGATCTCCGCCGGGCCCTCGCCCTTGACCTCCTCGGCGCGCTCGGGGACCTTGTCCTCGAGGGCTCCCGGAAGGGGTTCGGTGGTCTCCGCCTCCAGGCTGGCCTCGCCGGGGGCCTTCTCGTCGAGGTTGCCGTCAGTGGTCTCCTCCGGCCCCTCTAGGAGGGGGTTCTGCTCCAGCTCCTCCCGGACGGTTTCCAGCAGCTCTATCCGGGACAGCTGCAGAAGCTGGGGGGGCATCGCCAGCGACAGTGAAGATCTGAGGTGCTTGCGCATCAGCGCGTGGATCTCTTCCCGCAGGGCGTGAACGGGCACCCCGACGAAATCGGCCAGAGGGCGTAACCGATCGAGCTTGGATCCTCCGGCCGAGCTGAGCGGTCAGGAGGTGTTCGGAGCTGGCTGCATCCACCGGTCCGGGAGCAGCTCGTCGATCCGCGCCGCCGGGTGGCTCTGCACGCGGAGGAGGACATCCGCGAGGTACGCCTCCGGATTGACTCCGTTCGCCTGGCAGGTGGCCACGAGGGAGTAGAGACCAGCGAGTCCGGCTCCGGCTTCGTCGTGCCCCACGAAGAGGAAGTTCTTCCGACCGAGGGCGACGGTGCGGAGCGCGTTCTCCGAAGCGTTGTTGTCGAGCGGCAGCGAGGCACCCTCCACGAAGTGGCCCAGCGCCTCCCACTGCCCACGTGCGTAGCGGATCGCCTCGCCCAGCGGAGACTTCGGCGGATGGAGCGGGACCTGTGTGGCCAGCCAGTCGCGAATTTTCCCGAGAAGCGGGACGCTCTGCTCAGCTCGGAGCTGGAGGTGCTCCGGCTGGCCGAGGACGCCCGCGTCGCGGGCGGCGTGCTCGACTCGGTACAGGCCAAGGATGAGGTCCAGCATGCCCTGGGCCTCGGGGGCGGTGCCGAGCGCGTCGAAGAATTTCCGCCGCACGTGCGCCCAGCAGCCCACGCGGATGCGTCCATCGGGCAGGGTGACGGCGTTGTAGCCGCTGTACGCGTCGACAAGCAGATAGCCCTTCGTGCCTTCGAGCACCCTCGCGGGCGTCTCACCGCTCCGGGACGCGCTGTACTCGTAGGCGATGAGCTTCTCCGTCCGAAACGTCCAGATGTAGCCGCGACGTGTCTTCTCCTCCGCAAGGACGCGGATGGGCGTTTCATCCGCTCGGACCAGCTGCGCGTCGCGCACCCGCTGGAGAATCCGAGCGGCCAAGGGCGCGAGCACGTCCGCTGTGGTGTGGAAGAGGTCTCCGAGCGTGGTGCGGTTGATGGGCACGCCGGCGCGGGCCAGCGCCTTGGCCTGGCGGTACAAAGGAATGCTGTCGGCGCACTTCGCCGTGACGACGTGGGCGAGCAGGCCAGGCCCGTATTGGCACTTGTCCACCACGCGGCGAGGCCCGTCCGCGGTGACGAGGCCTTCGCCGCATCGGCAGGCCAGCGTCTCTTGCACGTGCACTTGTCGCTCGAAGCGGGCCGGCACGTACTCGTACAAGTACGTCCGTTTCCCTTCGCCCACGGGCCGCAGCTCCGAGCTCCCGCACTTCGGGCAGGTCCGCTTCTCGTCAGCGACTCGGTGCTCGACGAGGCGCTCGGGGAGCGCGGCCCTCGCTTCGCGGCGTGCGCGCCGCGTCGCCTGCGTCACCGCGGGGTCGACCGGCTTCTCTGCCCGGAGCTGCTCGGCGACCGGCGGCATCTTCTCGCTGCGCTGCCCGAAGATGTGGCGCTGGAGCGCAGCGAGCTGACCCTCGAGCTGCTGCTGTCGGTCCTGGACTTGAGCGAGCTCCGCTGCGAGCCGTTCGGCTTCGTCTCGCCACGCACACTCGTGGTCTTCGGAGCCTGGTGCCAACGCGCAGTAGAGATCATACCTCCCCCCTCGTTGGAAACTGGGTGCGGGGGGACCCACTGCTTGGGCCGGCGGACGCGGCTGAGGTCGATGCCGTCGAGCAGCATGGCGAGCTGGCTGCTCTGCAGCCGCGCTCCGAGCGCACCCTCGCGGAAGGCCGGGAGCCGGAAGCGGCCCTGCTCGAGCCGCTTGTAGAACAGGACGAAGCCCCCGTTGTCCCAGGTCAGCACCTTCGTCCTATCGCCTCGCCGGCTGACGAAGATGAAGAGGTCCCCTGCGTAGAGGTCCTCCTTCCACTCGTTACGGATGATGGCGGCGAGCCCGTCGATGCTGTTGCGCATGTCCACGGGCTTCGCGGCGAGGAGGATGCGGACTGCCCGCGGGAGGAGCAGCACCGGGCGGCTACCGCAGCGCCCGAAGCAGCTCGCTCACGTACCTGGGCTCGGTCCCGGCCGGCAGCCGGACCACGATGCCTCCGGCGAGCGCGATCTCCACAACCACTCCCCCTGGCCGCGCTGGAGGCGCGGCAGAGCCTACGACTTCGATGGGCAGGAAGGACTCGGAAAGCTTGGCTGCCGATTCGGAGTGCTTCTTGGCCTTCCTGTACATCCAATACTGAAATGCGGCGATGGAGAGGTCGTGCTTGGCGCAGAATTCCTTCTGCTGCAGGCCGCTCTGCTCGAACTCGGCCAGGAGGGCGATCCACTCCTCGGTGCTGGGTCGTCGGGGCATGGCGCCCGACTCTGCCGGTCAGCCGCTACGGCTCAAGACGTCCGTCGTCGGTCGGTTACTCCCGCAGGGCGTGAACGGGCACCCCGACGAAATCGGCCAGAGGGCTGCATTCGACACGCAGGGCCATCGTCTCGACCACGCGTGCAATGCCTGCGGCCCCGAGCGGGAATCCGCGTTCGCGCGCCAGCTCCTGCTTGAGCTGAGCAATACGCTCCAGTGAGTGCCCACCACGTCGCGCGAGCGTATCCCGGACCTCGCTGTCCAGTCCGTTGCCTTCGGCCACGTACTCCCTCATCACCCCCGCGAGCTCCAGCTCCAGCGCGCAGGCCCAGAGCGGGTGGCTCTGAATCACCGCGTCGGCGAACAGGCGCGCGATCACCTCGCGAGCAATGACTTGGACGACCCTCGAGAGGAGTTTCATCGGACCCCCGGAGCTTCCCGGCGCGGGCGATGCTAGCCAACTGCGTGCGACGAGTCTCGGAACGGCGCCCGAGGGACAGCCGAATTCGGCCAACACACTTCCGTTGCACGGTAGTCCGTGGGCTTGATCTCGTGGACAGTCTGACTACGCGATCGCCCCCGTACCCACGTCTCCGAAGGTGTCCACCGGAACGGATCAAGCCCAGAGCGCGCCTCTCTGGCGGACCAGGTGCGGACACTTCTCCAGGAACTCGAGGCCTAAAGTCACGTCCCGCAATCAATTGCGGGATCGGCCTTTTGGGGCTCGAAATGGCTCTCGAATCCGCCCGAAAATACGCTCCACAATGCGCTCCCGGATCGGGCGCATTGTCGGGCCGTTTGCCGGGCCGAATGCCGGGCGGCTTCGAGCAGCCGTCGTCAAGCAGGTCGCGCCCTTCCGCCCTCGCCCACCCGGTTCGCCTGCAGCACCGGGAGCACCCCCGAGTTTCCCGCTCACGCCCTCGCAACCATGAAACTGAGGGCGTGAGCGGGAAACTCTGGGTACCGTGAATTCTAACGGGGTGGGCGAGGGCGAAAGGACCCTCATTTGTGGAGTCTTGATGAGGAAGGTCTTGAGATGAAGTGAGTGACGAAGGGAGGGCAGTGAGAAAGGCGTGAGCAATGATGGAACGTGCATCCCCCGAGGGGCTCGAACAGACCGGTTGGCGCGGACGGCTGAGGCGAAAGGACCGACAGCTGGTTGGCGCACTTGGACTCTGTCGGTAGCTGACCATCCAGCAAGTCATCGAACTCGGAGTGGGCGCCAGGACGGAGAAGGCGACCGGGTACAGGCTCCGTGGACTCGCCGGCCTTGAAACCAGGTCCAAGGTGCGAGCATCGAGGCCCGGACTGTTGAGACGCTTTCCTTTCCGTTCTTTCGAGGGCGAGCGGCTGCACCTGGAAACCGGAGGTACCTTGTCGGCTTAGCCCACCCGTCTACGAGACCAGGGGAAGCTCACTCCGCCCCAGCTCGGCCTCTAGTGAGGCCGGCCGAGGTTCGAGACGCGCCCCGCCCTGACGACGGGCCCGACGTCCGGGAGGCGGTGAACGCTTGGATCCGGAAATCGGGTGAGTTCGATGCGGTCCTCGACTTCGACGCCGCCCTCCGCGATCCGCGCCATCCGAAGCGCCTGCTGCCCGAGTACGACAGTGGTGACCACCTCCACCCGAACCGCGCCGGGCACAGGGCGATGGGCGAGGCCATCGACGTGCGCCTTTTCGACGGCCCCGCCTAGGAGCCTGTAGGGCGTAGAGGTCAGGGCGGCGTGATCCGCTGGGCGGCATGAAGACCTGCCGCCCGTGGGCGCCGCTGCAGTCGTACCTGCTCCCGCCGTCGCCGGCGGACTGGCTCCCGGAGGGGCACCTCGCCTATTTCGTGCTCGAGGTGGTGGACCAGCTCGACGTCGCCGCCATCGAGCGAGCCATTTCCCAGAAGGACCCGCGTGGGGAGCGCCCGTACTCGCCGCGGATGTTGCTGGGGCTGCTCATGTACGGCTACTGCGTGGGCCTGTTTTCCTCGCGGAGGCTGGCGCGCGGGACGTACGAGGACGTGGCGCTTCGGGTGCTGGCGGGGGAAGAGCATCCGCACTTCACCACCATCAACCAATTCCGGCTGGTGCACCGGACGGCCATCGCCGGCCTCTTCGTGCAGGTGCTGGAGCTCTGCCGTCGAGCCGGGTTGGTGAAGCTGGGACACGTGGCGCTGGACGGGACGAAGCTGCTGGCCAATGCGAGCAAGCACAAGGCGATGAGCTACGAGCGGATGAAGAAGGACGAGACGCGGCTGCGAGGAGAAGTGGAGAGCCTGCTCACCCAAGCCGACGCGGTGGACGAAGCCGAGGACGCCCGCTACGGCAGAGGCATTGCCCCCGACGACTTGCCGGCCGAGTTGCAGCGTCGCGAGACGCGGCTCGAGCGCATTCGGCAGGCCAAGGCAGCGCTCGAAGAGGAGGCCCGCGCAGCACGGGCCCGGAGACTTCGAGAGAACGCCGAGGGGCTCGAGGCGGACGCGCTGAACGCCCAACTACCCGCCCGCCAGCGCAAGACAGCAGCCACCCTCGCCAAGCGGAGCGCCGCTCAAGCGGACCTGCTCGACGGCGGACGAAAGGACGACGATGACGACCCGCCCTCAGGCGGTGCCACCGGCCTACCCACCCATCGGGTGAGGGCTCACGTCGACGGCACTCCGAAGTCGAAGGCACAGCGGAACTTCACCGACCCCGACAGCCGCATCATGGAGAAGAACGGCAGCTTTCTGCAGGCATACAACGCCCAAGTCGTGGTGGACGAAGCCCACCAAGTCATTCTCGCGCACGGCCTGTCCAACCAGCCGCCCGACGTCGAGTACCTCGAGCCACTGCTGAGGGCCGCTGTCGCCAACTGCGGGGCGTCACCGGAGAAGGCCTCTGCGGATTCGGGCTACTTCTCGGCGGAGAACGTCGCGGCGTGCGACTCCTTGGGCATCTCGGCCTACATCTCCGTCGGTCGCGACGCGCACGACGGGCGCATCACCGACCCACGAACGACTCCGGCGAAGGACGCGATGCGGCTGAAGCTCGAGTCGGAGGAGGGCAGAGCCGTGTACGCGCGCCGGAAGGCCATCGTCGAGCCTGTCTTCGGGCAGATGAAGGCAGTCCGCGGCTTCCGTCGCCTCTCGATGCGGGGCAGGCAGAAGGCAGCGGGCGAGTGGGGCCTCGTTTGCCTCACCCACAACCTCCTGAAGCTCTTCCGGGAGGCCTGGCTCCCGGCACTCATGCCCGCGTAGCGCCGACGGGCCGCCAGTCAGCCACCGACGGCGCCCGCGCCAACGAGAGCGGCTACGCCCTACAGGCTCCTAGCGGCGCGCGCGACCGGGGTGTTGGGTCCCGGTCGCGGCAGCCTCCGGAACGGAGTAGGGTCGCCAGCCAATGGAGCTCGGACCGGGCGCGCGCCTCGGACCTTACGAGATCCTCGCTCACCTCGGCGCCGGAGGGATGGGTGAGGTCTGGCGCGCACGGGACCCACGCCTGGGGCGTGAGGTGGCGCTCAAGGTCCTCCAGGCCGACGTCTCGCACGACGAGGAGTGGCGGCGACGCTTCGAACGAGAGGCCCGGTCCGCCGCGAGCCTCTCGCACCCTCACGTCTGTGCCGTGTACGACGTCGGCCGCGAGGGAACCCGGGACTATTTGGTGCTCGAGCTCCTGGAGGGCGAGACGCTCGAGGCGCGGCTCGAGCGTGGCGCGCTTCCCTACCCGGAGGTACTCCGGCTCGGAGCACAGATCGCCGCCGCCCTCGCCGCCGCTCACGCATCGGGCCTCATCCACCGAGACCTCAAGCCCGGAAACGTGATGCTGGTCAGCGCCGGGGTGAAACTGCTCGACTTCGGGCTCGCCAAGCTGGTCCTCGAGGCCGCGCCCTCGGCCGGGAACACCCTCGGCTCGACCGCCGGCATGGGTCTGACCAGGCACGGCTCACTGCTCGGCACGGTGCCGTACATGTCACCCGAGCAGGCGGCGGGGAAGCCGGTGGACGCGCGGAGCGACATCTTCGCCCTGGGCGCGGTGCTCTACGAGATGGCCACCGGTGAGCGGGCGTTTCCCGGTCAGACTTCGGCCGAGGTTCTCTCGGCGATTCTGACCCGCGATCCGCCGGCGATCTCCAAGCTTCGTCCGGCCACGCCGGCAGGCTTCGACCGGCTGGTGGCAGGCTGCCTGGCCAAGGATCCGGCGGACCGGTGGGACTCGGCCCACGACCTGTCCATCCGGCTGAGGACGCCGGAGGTCGAGGTCGGGCCCTCCGGAGAGGGAGCGTCCCGGGCGCCACGACGTCGGGTGGTGGCCGCCGTGCTGTTCGTGGGCGTGCTCCTGGGCGCCGTCGGGGCCTTGCTCATCCGGTCCCCGGCACCGGCGCCCGAGCCGGCCTCACCGGTCCACCTCCTCCAGCCGCCCCCCACTGGAACCAAGATCTTCAACGTGCCCGAGACGAGCTCGATCGCCGTGTCGCCGGACGGCAAGCGCATCGCCTTCGTCGCCTACCAATCGGGACTGGCGAGGTCGGCGTGGATGCTGCCGGAGGGCAGACAGGTCTGGGTGCGAAACCTGTCCGAGCCCGAGGCCCACCCGGTCCCCTTCACCGAGGACGCGACGTCGGTCTTCTGGTCACCTGACGGAACCGCGCTCGGCTTCGTCGTCCCCGGGGCGATGAAGCGGGTGAACCTCGACGGAGCCATCCCGGTGCTGATCTGCCCGATGGGCCCGGGGGCACTGGCCAGCTGGGGCCCCGATGGGAACATCGTCTTCACCAGGCTGGTGGAAGCCGCGCTGTTCCAGGTTCCGGCGGCGGGAGGCGAGCCACGCCCGCTCTTCCAGCCCGACCGCTCCAGCGGGGACACGGCGTACAGCTGGCCGGTTTACCTGCCCAACGGATGGTTGCTGTTCCTCGCCCGGAGAGGGGATGGAACCTACCGGCTGATGATGGCCAGACCGGGGGAGCCTCCCCGGCCGCTGATGCCCGTGAGCTCCAAGGTGCAATTCACCGAACCGGGACTCCTGGTGTTCGTGCGGGACGCCGCCCTGCTCGCGCAGCGCTTCGACCTTCGTTCGCAGAAGCTGGTGGGCGAGCCCTGGGCGATCGCCAGCCACGTCAGGAACTTCGCCTCCAACGCATCCGCGGAGTTCGCCACCTCTGCCGGTGGCACCCTGGTCTGGCAACCCGCCGACAGCGTGGGGTCGCTGACCTGGTTCGACCGCGCCGGTCACTCCCTCGGGCGGCTGGGAGAGGACGGGTCGTGGAGGGCAGTGTCGATCTCTCCCGACGGCGAGTCCGTCGCCTGCAGCCGTGCCCGGCCGGACACGGGCGTCTTCGAATCTCTGGTCCTTCGACATCTCGCGTGGCCTTGCCACGCCCATCGCTCCCAACCGCTTCACCGAGAACTTGCCAGTGTGGCACCCCTCGGGAGCCGAGCTGGTGTTCACCGGAGCTGAGCGAGGAGTTCCCAACCTCCGCCGTCTGAACCTCGCCACCGGCGAGGTGGTGGAGCTCCGGCCGTCCGGAACGTTCCAGATCCCCCAGACGTTCTGCCCCGATGGACGCACCCTGGTGTTCACCGAGCGGGAGGGGAACGGCGAGCAGCGGGCCTACGAGATGCCGTTCAGGCCCGGCGCGGAGTCGAAGCGCTTGCCACTCTCGGACGCCGACACCTGGTCCCTGCGCTGCTCGCCGGACGGACATGACCTGGCGTACATCTCGAGCGCGTCGGGGCGCGGCGAGCTCTACATCGCGCGCAACGACCACCCCGGCAGCCCGGTGCGGGTCTCGCGCGACGGCGCCGTGCTGGCCCGCTGGTCGCGAGGAACCCAGGAGCTCATCTACCTCGCGCCCGACCGGAAGGTCTGGTCCGTTCCGGTGGCCACCGACCGGTCGCTCCGAGCCGGTGTTCCGGCACTTCTCTTCGACTCTGAACAGAGCTTGCCCTGGGTGGACTTTGACGTCTCACCCGATGGGCAGCGCATCCTGGCGAACGTCCCGCTGATCGACGCCGACGGGATGCCGCTGGAGGTGCTGGTACACTGGCCCGCGGCGGCGGCGCCCCACTGAGGTTCGTTCGGCGCCGACGGAAGGCGACCGCCAAGAAAGCGACACCCGAGAGCCCAGCTCCGCCTGCCGCCTCGGTCCGAGGTCAGCGAAGGACGAGCACCGGGATCTTGCTGTGGGTCAGCACTTTGGTGGTCTCGCTCCCGATCAGCAGGGCCTGCACCCCTCGCCGCCCGTGCGAGGCCATCATGATGAGGTCACAGCCCTCCGCCACCGCGAGAGACCATCCTCGCCGGAAGCGTCCCTGAGAGGCCCCTCCTCTCGCCCCGGCCACCTCCCCGCCCCAGCTCGGCCTCTGGTGACTGCAGTCCAAGCCTCGAGACTCCCTCCGCCCTGACGACGAGCCAGCGACTGCTCGACCCTCGTCAGCGGTGAGCACCTCCGCCGAGCCTTCCCGCAGCCTCGTCCTGGCCCTCCGCCCCGGCGACGCGGGTCCCCTGCCCAGGCCTCCGCCACGAAAGCCGGTTTGTTCTTCCTTGGGCTCGTCCACGCTGAGGCTTACCGGCCACCTCTGCGGATGAAGTCTTCGAGGTCCTCGACCCGCACCCGGATGGCGTTGGACACCCGGACGTGCCGGAGTTCGCTGCGCTCGCACAGCGCGTAGACGGTCGCGGTCGACACACGCAGGTGCTCCGCGGCCTCGCGGACGGTGAGCAGGGCTGGGACGGAGAAGGAAAGGCCCTGGAGCCTTGGCTTGGGTCCCGCGGGGGTCCCGCTCCGCAGCGTCCGCTGGAGCCCACGCGGTGCTAAGCCGCCCGAATCACCTTCGCGACCCTCAATGTTTGTCACGGGTTGGATGGAGGAGGAGGCTGTGGAAAGGGGCGCGACCGACTTCGAAGCCGGGGGTAGCAGGTTCGAGTCCTGCCGGAGTCGCTCGTCAGCTCATGAGCCCCAGCGCCGCGGCGATGGCCGCGACCGCGGTGTCGTGCACCGGCGTGGGGACGCCCACCTGACGCCCCAGCCGGCTCACCGCGCCAGAGAGGACGTCGAGCTCGGTCGGACCGCCTCGCTCCACGTCCAGTAGGAAGCTGGGCTTCATCGGCGCGGGCATCGACCGCACCTGCTCCAGGACGCGCGTCACCTCGTCCGCAGCGAAGCCGATGCCCATCGCCCGCCCCACCGCCACCGACTCGGCCGTCGCTCGCTCGAGAAGCGTCTGACCCAGGGGCGCCCCGCGGACCGGACCGACCGGCGTGCGCGCCAGGCCACAGCAGCTGGACATGGTGGTGATGAAGACGAACTTCCGCCAAAGCTCGAGCGCCATCTCGGCGCTTGCCCGGGCCTCGATGCCCGCGGCGGAGAGGACGCCGGCGATGTTCCGTGCGCGCTCGGAGAGGCCACCAGCGAGCTCGCCCAGCACCACCCGGTTGAAGGGACTGTTGCGGACGATCTGCCCCGGGCCGGTGCGCTCGGCGCTGATCGCCGCCAGCCCGCCCAGGATCGACTGCCGTGGAACCCCGAGCTGCTCGAGCCGGTCGGCCGCCTCCACGCCGTTGAGGAGCGGGAGCACGGTCGCGCCGTGCCGGGCAAGGTCGCCGGCGACGGGTCCGACGGCGTCCAGGTCGTAGCTCTTGACGGTCACCAGCGCGAGCTCGGCGCCACGCAGCGCCGCCGGGTCGTCGGTGGCGGTGACCGGTGCGCGCCAGGTGCTCCCGTCGGGCTCGGTGATCCGGAGACCCTGGGAACGGATGGCCTCGAGGTGCTTGCCCCGGGCGAGCAGCTGGACCTCGTTGTTCGCCCTGGCCAGCACCCCGCCGTCGTAACCGCCCACTCCACCGGCGCCGAGAATCGCGATCCGCATGGGCGGTCAGCGTAACGACGCGCCGGGGCGCCTGCTCTACTCCATGGGACCCCACCGTGCTGTTGCGTCGCTGACGGCGGCCTTCGTCATCCCTGGTCCAGGAACCGGACCGCTCCGGTGGAGAGCTCCGCCACCGCACCCACGAGCCTCATCACTCCCTCGGCCTGTCTTGCCCGACCTTCCGGCGACTCGAGGATCTGCCGCATGGTCCACCGGACGTTCGCCTCGACTCCAGCGCGGAGCTGCTCCTTCGCCGGGAGCGCGGGATCGACCCCGTCCAGGCCAGGAAGGATGCTCTGCAGAAGCACCTCGATCCGGCCCGGCTCGTGGGCACCGTGGAACTTTGCCGCCAGCGCTGCCTGCACGGCGCCGCACCCCTCGTGCCCGAGAACGAGGAAGAGCGGTGTCCGAAGATGCACTCCCGCGTACTGGAGGGTTCCTTCCACCTCGGGCGAGACGACGTTCCCGGCGAGGCGCACCACGAACAGCTCGCCGAACCCGGCGTCGAACAGGAGCTCCGGCGGCACCCGCGAGTCGCTGCATCCGAGGATGGTGACCTGGGGTTGCTGTTCCTTTGCCAGAGCCGCCAGAACCGTCCTGCACGTCCTGGGAAACCGGGCCTTCCCGTGCACGAAGCGCGCATTGCCGGCACGAAGCCGCTCCAGGGCCTCACCGCCGGGGTCCGAGCTGTGGGAACGTTTCACGGGTATGGGCGAAGGTGAAAGGCTCCTCGCAGGGTCGCACCTGCACCATGAGACCAAGGTCCAGCTTGAGCGGCCCTTAGGCATCAGGGACTTCCAGGACCCAGACCTGCGCGCGAATGAACACTCCCGGTGAAAACGGTCTCGCGCCCCGTCGGCTGGTCCGCCGCAGCTGGAGCTGGGCGATCCTTCCGGCGTTCCTCTGGACGGCGGGCGTGCACAGCCAGGGCGAGGGAGCAGCGCCTCCGGCCCCCCACCAGATCCCGCTTTCCAACGTGCCCTGGAAGGGCGACCTGGAAGCGATGCTCGACCGACGGGTCATCCGGGTGCTCGTCCCCTACAGCCGGACCCTCTTCTTCAGCGATCGGGGGCACGAACGCGGCATCACCGCCGATCTGGTCCGCGAGCTCGAGCGGTACCTGAACACGAAGCACAGCAAGCGTCTCGGGAAGCGACCGGTCACCGTCATCCTCGTTCCGACCACCCGGGACAAGCTGCTCTCCGGGATCGAGGAGGGCCTCGGCGACATCGCGGCCGGCAACCTGACCATCACCGACAGTCGTCGCCAGCGCGTGGACTTCGTGCCCCTGACTGGACTTTCGACCGTGAAGGAGGTCGTGGTGGCCGGGCCGGCTGCACCTGCGCTGGAGCGGGTCGAGGACCTGTCCGGCCAGACGGTTCACGTGCGCGCCTCGAGCAGCTACGCCGAGAGCCTCGACGCGCTCAATGGTCGGCTCAAGGCAGCCGGGCGGGTGCCTATCGAGGTCGTGCACCTGCCCGACGCGCTCGAGGACGAGGACGTCCTGGAGATGCTGAACGCCGGCATTCTCGGGCTGACCGTGGTGGACGACTGGATGGCGCGGATCTGGGCCAGGGTGCTGCCGAAGATTCGCGTCCGTACCGACCTTTCGCTGCGTGACGAGGGGCAGATCGGCTGGGCGATCCGCAAGGACAGTCCGCAGCTCGCCGCGGAGGTGGGGCGCTTCTTCACCGTCACTTCTCGCAACTGGGGCGGGTTCGGCTCGCGCGTCGCGAGCTTCGAGCGGCGAATCAAGCAGGTAACGAACAATACCCGCAGCCAGGAGGCGCGGCGCTTCGACCAGACCATCGACCTCTTCAAGAAGTACGGGGAGCGGTACAACTTCGACCCGCTGCTGCTCACCGCGCAAGGGTTCCAGGAGTCGAAGCTCCGCCAGGAGGTGAGGAGCGCCGCCGGCGCGGTCGGCGTGATGCAGGTGCTGCCGTCCACTGCCGCCGATCTCAAGGTGGGAGACATCACCCAGCTCGAGCCGAACATCCACGCGGGTACGAAGTACATGAGCCAGCTGATGACCCGGTACTTCCCGGACGCCTCGTTCGACGCGACGAACCGGCCGCTCTTCGCCTTCGCCAGCTACAACGCCGGGCCCGGCGCCATCGCCAAGCTGCGGCGCGAAGCGGAACGCCGGGGGCTCGACCCCGACCGGTGGTTCAACAACGTCGAGGTCGTGGTCGCGGAGAAGATCGGGATCGAGACCACCACCTACGTCCGGAACATCTACAAGTACTACGTCGCCTACAGCCTGCTGGTCTCCGCGCGGGAGGCCCAGCGAGCCGCACGGGAGAAGGCGACCCAGCCGGGGGCGGCGCCACCCTGAGGTGTCCGCCGAGGACCATGACCGCCGACCCGGACAGCGCATCCGCCACGGACCGGAAGGCCCTGGAGCTCAACCTGGACCCGACCAGCTACGGAACGTTCGCCGAGATCGGGGCCGGGCAGGAGGTCGCCAACTGGTTCCTGCGGGTGGGAGCGGCCTCGGGCACGGTGGCCCAGACCATCTGCGCGTACGACAAGGGGTTCAGCGACGAGCGATACGGGCACGGAACACGCTACGTCTCGCGGGAGCGGCTGCTGGCGATGCTGGATCGGGAGTTCCAGCCCCTGGAAGAACGCCTGCGGGCGGACCGCGGGCCCCAGGTGCGCTTCTTCGCCTTCGCGGACACCGTTGCGGCGCGAAACTTCAAGGGCGACAACGAACAGCATGGCTGGGTGGGGATTCGCTTCCAGCTGGAGAGCGGCGCGGCGCCCAACGACATGCTCTTGCACGTCGAGCTCCGGGACCGCGACGTTGCCCTGCAGCGGGAGGCGCTGGGGGTGCTGGGAGTCAACCTCGTTCATGCAGTCTTTCACCGGCCGCTCGAACCCGAGCCATTCCTCCGCGCGACGTTCGAGGATCTCTCCAGCGATCGTCTGGAGATCGACGTCATCGAGCTGCGGGGAGCCGCCTTTGCAGCCACCGACAGCCGTCTGTGGTGCCTCGAGGCGCTCCGCCAGGGCATCTGTCGCGGGATCGTCTTCGACCGGGAAGGCCAGCCGGATCAGCCCTCCACGATCCTGCGCAAGCGCGCACTGGTCGCCGGCAACGAAGGGAGCGCATCGGCGATCGAGAATCCTCTCGGGGTCATCTCCGCTGCCTTCGAGCAGATGAAGCAGGAGATGGGAAGCCTGGAGCGTGAGCCGATCACGGTGCTGGATCTCCGCCTCCGCGAGCTGAGCCATCTCTCGTCGAGCGGACCCTCGGCGGTGCTGGATCACCTGGGGCGAGCAACCGCTCGGTCCACGGTGGTGATCACCAACGAGGTGCTGCTCTATCCGGTGGTCGAGTACCTGCGGCGGTACTCTTCCGGCCCCTTCCGGCTGGTGGCCAGCGTCTCGGCATTTGCACGACTGATCTCGGAGAGCTACTCGGCGCTTCCGGGAACCCTGCTCGAGGGACTGGCCAAGCTCCTCCTCGAGGACGTGAAGCTGTACCTCTACCCGGTGCCGCTGCAGGTGTTTCTCCGGGAGCAGGAGCAGGATCGACTCGAACGCGTGACCGCTTCCGCGCAGAGTGGAATGGTCTCGGTCGATGACCTTCGCTGCGAGCCGCCACTCGATCATCTCCTCCGGTACCTCCGGGGGGCGGAGTGGATCGTCCCCCTGGAGCTGCCTCCGGCTTGATCCGCTTTTCCTTGGACTCTTCGCGGTGCGGGCGTGCTTGACTGAGCCC
>CAWCKH010000006.1:0-187684 GCA_963796055.1 uncultured delta proteobacterium
GAAGCCGATGCTCTACCACTGAGCTACTCCCGCGAACGACCGGTCGGAGGTACTACGAGCGGCCCCCGGGTTCAAGCCGCTTCACTGGCTGCAGCCGAGCCGGACCCGCTCATCCTGGATGTGCCGCACCAGCTCCCACGGCACGAAGTCCACGCACCAGCCATGGTGATCGCTCGACGGCTCCCCCAGGCGCGCGTGGTGGAGCTCGTGGGGCATCAGCTCGAAGTGGTTCTGGCTCAACTCGATGAGCCGCTGATCGTACCAGGCAAGGCCGGCGTGTCCGTGGGCGTCCACCAGGTCCGGAGCGCGGATCCGCACCGTCCACGACTGCAGTGGCACTGCGGCCCACCGCTCCTCGTAGATGGCGCGCCAGACGGAGACGAACCGACCCGAGTAGCTGCAGGGCGTCTCGCCACCGAACCCGCCCAGCACGCCTTCCTCGACCTCGATGCGCACCCCGTCCACCGTGCATGTCCCGGCCAGGGCGACCGCCGGTGGATCCGACGGGGAGCGGACGGGACCCCCGCCCGCGCCGCCTCCGCAGCCGCCCAGGCCGAGCCCGACCAGGGCGCACCCCACGCGCGCCGCAAACCGCATCCGCCCCGCCTCCGCCGGGAGAGGGTCGAGACGCCACCGGGGAGCGGCAAGTCGCTGTCCCGGAAGGTCGGCGGCAGTGCTCTCGGGCAGACACAACGCCCCGGCGGACGGCGCGTATGGCTACCGTACAGGCCGGATGGCGCGCGTCCTGGTGGGCACCAGCGGGTACCAGTATCGGCACTGGCGAGGCGTGCTGTACCCGCCGGGCCTCGGAGCCGGGCGGTGGCTCGCGCGCTACGCCAGCAGATTCCAGACCCTCGAGCTGAACACCACGTTCTACCGGCTGACGACCGCCGCGGCCGCCGGACGCTGGCTGGAGACGACGCCCCCCGGCTTCGTCTTCGCCGCCAAGGGCAGCCGGTACATCACCCACATGAAGAAGCTCAAGGATCCGGCCCGGGCCCTGGAGCGCTTCTTCGCCCCGCTCCGCCCGCTCCAGCCGAAGCTGGCGGTGGTGCTCTGGCAGCTTCCGCCCCGCTTCCACGTCGACGCGCTCCCCCGCCTCGATGCGTTCCTCGCCGCGCTGCCCCGCGACGTCCGCCACTCCGTCGAGTTCCGCGAGCCGAGCTGGTACCTGCCCGAGACCTGCACGGTGCTGGATGCGCACGGGGTCGCATTCTGCGAGCACGACCTCGTCCCGCTCTCCCCTCCCCGGGCGACCGGCGGCTTCCGCTACCTGCGCTTCCATGGCGCCGGGGCGAAGTACGGGGGACGCTACGGGCCCGCCGCGCTGGCCCCGGTGGCCCGTGACCTCCTCCGCACCCGCCGGCGCAGGATGGACGCGTACGTGTACTTCAACAACGACATCGGCGGGCATGCGGTGCATGACGCGCTGACGCTTCGCGCGGCGCTCGGGGAAGCGATGTGCCTTGACACCCTCCAGGCCGACGGACAAAAGCCCGAGGCCACCCCATGAAGCTGGCGACCCTGCGAGACGGAACCCGGGACGGTGCGCTGGTGGTGGTCCGCCGCGATGGCGCCGCGTTCAGTCGTGCGCACGACGTGGCCCGCACGCTCCAGGCGGCCCTCGATGCCTGGGAGTCCACCGAGCCCGGCCTGCGGGCGCTGTCCCAGCGTCTCGACGCGGGAGAGATCGACTCCGAGCCGCTCGACGTGCGCCAGCTGCACGCTCCGCTGCCCCGGGCCTACGAGTGGGTGGACGGCTCGGCGTACCTCAACCACGTCCGGCTGGTGCGCAAGGCGCGCGGCGCCGAGCCCCCGCCCACCCTGGAGACGGATCCGCTGGTGTACCAGGGTGGCTCGGGCGTGCTGCTCGGCCCGACGGAGGATCTGATCTTGCCGGACCCCGGCTGGGGGATGGACTTCGAGTCGGAGATCGTCGTGGTGCTGGGCGACGTCCCTCTCGGGACCAGGGCCACCGAGGCGGGCAAGTACGTGCGCCTCCTCACCCAGTGCAACGACGTCAGCCTGCGCAACCTCATCCCCCCCGAGCTGGCCAAGGGCTTCGGCTTCTTCCAGAGCAAGCCCGCCACCGCCTTCGGCCCCTTCGCGCTCACCCCCGACGAGCTGGGCCCTGCCTGGCGCGATGGGCGGGCGCACGTCCGCGTTCGCTCGACCTTGAACGGGCGCGTGGTCGGCGACACCGAGGCCGGGCCCGAGATGCACTTCTCGTTCTTCCAGCTCCTCGAGCACGTGGCGAGGACCCGGGCGTTCACCGCCGGCACGCTCCTCGGCAGCGGGACGGTCAGCAACGAGGACCGGGCGCGCGGCATCAGCTGCCTGGCCGAGCGGCGGATGATCGAGACCATCGAGCAGGGCAAGCCCACCACCCCCTTCCTGGCGATGGGCGACCAGATCGAGGTGGAGACCTTCGACCCCCAGGGCCGGAGCCTCTTCGGCCGCATCTCGCAGAGGGTGAGGGCGCCAGGATGAAGCTCTACGGCTACTGGCGCAGCGGCGCCACCTGGCGGGTCCGCATCGCGCTCGCCTGGAAGGGCATTCCGTACGACTACCAGCCGGTGAATCTCCTCACCGGACAGCAGCACGAGGAGCCATACCGCAGGCTGAACCTCATGGAGTCCGTGCCGCTCCTCGAGTGGCACGATGGTGAGGCCATCCGCCGGCTGGCGCAGAGCCTGGCCATCCTGGACCATCTCGAGCAGCGCTTCCCCTCGCCCCCGCTCCTGCCCACCGACCCGTGGCTGCGGGCGCGGGCCAGGCAACTGGCGGAGATGGTGAACTCGGGCATCCAGCCCTTGCAGACCCCGCTGGTCACCGGGCAGGTGAAGGCGTTCGGCGGCGATTCTCGCGCCTGGGTTCACTTCTTCCTGACGCGGGGCCTGACCGCGCTGGAGGAGGAGACCTCCCGGACGGCCGGTCGGTTCTCGGTGGGCGATGCGCCCTCGTTCGCCGACTGCTGCCTGGTGCCGCAGCTCTACGCCGCCCGGCGGTGGAAGATCGACCTCACCCCCTTCCCCACCCTCACCCGCATCGAGGCGGCGTGCGAGGCGCTGCCCGCTTTCCAGGCCGCCCATCCCGACCGCCAGCCGGACGCGCAGCACGCTGCGCGATAATCAAGGAACACTCGACCATGGCCCAGAACGAATCCCTCGGACTCCTCGGCATCGAATCCGCGCACTGGTACGTGCGCGACCTGGAGCGGAGCCGCCGCTTCTACACGCAAGGGATGGACTTCAAGGAGATCGGCGGCAGCGATCCCGACCTCACCGCCCGTGGCAAGCAGCAGAGCCTGGTGTTCCAGGCCGGCGACATCGTGCTGGTCGTCAGCCAGCCACGGGGCGAGGGCGGCCGGGCGGCGCGGTGGCTCGCCAAGCACCCCGACGGCGTCGGGACGCTCACCTTCGCGGTGAAGGACGTGGAGAAGACCTCCCGCCTCCTCGAGCGGCGCGGGGCGACCCTGATCGACGACGTCCAGACCATCCGGGACAGCCGCGGGGGCAAGCTGAGCTGGTTCTCGATCACCACCCCCTTCGGCGACACCACCTTCCGCTTCGCCCAGCGCGACGGCTACCGGCCGCTGTTCCCGGGGATGATCTTCCACGAGAAGCCCACCGGCGGACAGAACCGCTTCGGCTTCAACGTCGTCGACCACGTGACGTCCAACTTCCGGACGCTGATGCCGGCCATCATGTGGATGGAGCAGGTGCTGGGGCTGGAGCGGTTCTGGAAGATCGAGTTCCACACCGACGACGCGGCCGACAAGCTGGACAAGGGCTCGGGCCTGCGCTCCACGGTGATGTGGGATCCGGAGTCCGGGGTGAAGTTCGCCAACAACGAGCCCGCCCGGCCCAACTTCCGTGCTTCGCAGATCAACGTCTTCGTCGAGGACAACCGCGGCGAGGGCATCCAGCACCTGGCCCTGGGGGTCGACGCCATCATCCCCGCGGTGGAGGGAATGCTGAAGACGAAGGGTGTGCAGTTCATGGAGACCCCGGACAGCTACTACGACCAGCTCGGCAAGCGGCTGGAGGTCTTCGGCATCAAGCGCATCGACGAGAACCCGGACGATCTGCGACGGCTGCGCATCCTCATCGACGGCAACAAGGAGCACAGCTACCTGCTGCAGATCTTCATGAAGGACGCGGCGAGCCTGTATGGCGACCGCGACGCCGGGCCGTTCTTCTACGAGGTCATCCAGCGCAAGGGTGACAAGGGCTTCGGCGCGGGGAACTTCCGCTCGCTCTTCGAGAGCATCGAGCGCGAGCAAAAGGCCGCCGGTCGGGTCTAGGAGCAGAGGCGATGATCGAGCGGCTGACCTTCGGAACCATTCCCAGGAAGCACCACATCCAGCTGCGCCTCCCGGGCGGAGAGCTGGCCTTCGAGGAGTGCTTCACCCAGGAGGGGTTCGAGGGCCCGTACACCATCGGCTACCACCAGCGGGCACCGCACACGCAGTCGCTGGCCGAGGCCAAGCACGGGTGGGCCCGGCCGGTGGATGCCACCGAGGGCCGCCGCCTCGCCAAGCGCCACTACAAGACGCAGGACATGCCGCGGAAGGGCGGAGCGCCGGTGAACGCCCGGACGCCGCTGCTCTTCAACGCCGACGTCACCCTGGGGATGGTGTTCCCCGACCGGCAGGACCCGGTCTACGTGAGCAATGCCGATGCGGACGAGCTGTTCTGGATCCAGCAGGGCAGCGGAACGTTGCGCACCGCGCTCGGCGACGTGCGCTTCACCGCCGACGATTACCTGTTCGTCCCTCGCGGGCTGATCCACCGGCTGATCCCCGATGCGGGACCGCAGTCGTGGCTGTGGATGGAGCTGAACGGTGGCCTGCACTTGCCGCGGCAGTGGCGCAACGAGGTGGGCCAGCTGCGGATGGACGCGCCCTACAGCCACCGCGACTTCAAGCGCCCCGAGTTCAGGGGCCCGATGGACGAGGACATCCGGGACCTGGTGGTGAAGAAGGGCCAGGCGTTCCACGGCTTCCGCTACCGCCACTCGCCGCTGGACATCGTGGGCTGGGACGGCACCGTGTACCCCTGGGCCTTTCCGATCCTGAACTTCCAGCCGCGCGCCGGCCTGGTGCACCTGCCGCCCACCTGGCACGGAACGTTCGCCACCCGCGGGGCGCTCATCTGCAGCTTCGTCCCCAGGGTGGTGGACTTCCACCCCGAGGCCATCCCCTGCCCGTACCCGCACGCGTCCATCGACTGCGACGAGTTCCTCTTCTACGCGCGGGGGAACTTCACCAGCCGCCGCGGGGTCGGCCCGGGGAGCGTGAGCCACCACCCGGCCGGCGTGGCACACGGGCCACACCCGGGCGCGTACGAGGGGAGCATCGGGCACTCCCGGACCGACGAGCTGGCGGTGATGCTCGACACCACACTGCCGCTGAAGACCACCGCGGCGGCGCTGGCGGTCGAGGACCCGGGCTACCAGGACAGCTTCATCCCGCCGGGAGAGTGACCCGCGCTCTCGGCTCGACGCCTTGACCTGAACAGACGTTCAGATAGAGCATCGGGGCCCATGAAACCCCGCGCCTGGTCCAACCCGCCCAACCCGTTCTCTCCGACGGCGCTCGAGTACCTCGAGGAGGATCACCCTCGAGCCTCGGTGCACGTCTGGGACGACACGACCAAGGCCATTCTCGCCACCAACGACAGTCCCGACATCGGCTTCCGCTTCAGCGTGAACCCGTACCGGGGCTGCATGCACGCCTGCGCCTACTGCTACGCCCGCCCGGGCCACGAGTACCTCGGCTTCGGCGCCGGCACCGATTTCGACACCCAGGTGGTGGTCAAGCGCCGCGCGCCAGAGCTTCTCCGCGAGGCATTCCGGAAGCCGTCCTGGAAGGGGGAGCTGGTCGTCTTCAGCGGGGTGACCGACTGCTACCAGCCACTGGAGGCCTCGCTCCGGCTGACCCGCGGCTGTCTCGAGGTCTGCGCCGAATTTCGCAATCCGGTGGGGATCATCACCAAATCGCCGATCATCGAGCGGGACATCGACGTGCTCCAGGAGCTGCAACGCACTGCCAGCCTCAGCGTGGCGATCAGTGTCCCCTTCTTCGACCAAGACGTCGCCCGTGCGCTCGAGCCGGGGGTGGCCACGCCGCGCCGGCGTCTGCAGATCATCGAGCGCCTGGCCAAGGCCGGGATCCCCGTCGGGGTCAGCATCGCGCCCATCGTGCCCGGACTGGACGAGGGCGTGTCTCGAGTGCTCGCGGAGGCGGCGAAGGTGGGCGCCCGCTTCGCGGGGTACGTCCTCCTCCGGCTCCCGGGCTCGGTTCGCCCGGTCTTCGAGCAGCGGCTGCGGGACGCCCTCCCCCTCCGGGCGGACAAGGTCATCCACCGCATCCAGGAGACCCGGGGCGGGAAGATGTACGACTCGACCTGGGGACTCCGGCAACGCGGTGAGGGTCAGTACGCCGAGGCGATCCACGCGCTCTTCTGGGCACAGGCGCGCAAGGTGGGACTCGAGCCGCGCTGGCCGGATGAGGCGCGCCCCGAGACCTTCCGTCGCCCCGAGCGATCCGGCGACCAGCTCGCGCTTCTCTGACGCTCGCGGAGCCTGGCGTTCAGGCCGATGACCGGCGGGCCCGCAGCGCCGGAATGTCCACGTACTCCACGACGGCCCCGACCTCTGGCGCCATCCGAAGTCCCCAGTCGTTGAGCGCCCCGAGCAGCGGACGGAGCGAGTCCGCGCGGCGGGTGAGGCGGTAGGTCGCGGGCCGGCCCACGCCATGACTGGTCCGCCGATTCTCTTGCTCGATCTTCCGAGCTGCCGTGTGGCAGGTACCGCTCCGGCGGCTACCAGACCTCGCAGCGGTTCTGAGGTGCCATCCTGTCCCCCGCCTTGCACCCGAATGCCTGCTGGAACTGGGGCATGTTGGAGAGCGGGCCGTTCACCCGGTACTGCGGCGGCGAGTGCGGATCCACCGTGGCCCGCCGGCGGGCCTCCTCCGGACGCACGTTGGTGCACCAGGCCTGGGCCTCGCCGAGGAAGAACTGTTGCTCCGGGGTGAAGCGGCTGGGCGGCGCCGAGCGCTCGGGATGCTCCCTGGCGTAGGCCTGCATCGCAGCGAAGGCGAGCTTCAGGCCGCCCAGGTCCGCCACGTTCTCGCCCAGGGTGAGCGCGCCGTTCAGGTGCACGTCGTCGATCGCCACGTACCCGTCGAACTGCTTCTTCACACAGTCGACCCGCTCCACGAAGGTCCTGGCGGACTCGGGGGTCCACCAGTCACTGAGGTTGCCCTTGGCGTCGAACTGCCGCCCCTGGTCGTCGAAGCCGTGGGTCAGCTCGTGCCCCACCACCATCCCCATCGCCCCGAAGTTCACCGCGTCGGTGGCCTCCTTGTTGTAGAACGGCGGCTGGAGGATGCCGGCGGGGAAGACGATCTCGTTGAGCGACGGCTCGTAGTAGGCGTTCACCGTCGGCGGGGTCATCTCCCACAGTCCCCGGTCCAGCGGCTTGCCGATCTTCTTGAGGTCGCGCGCATTCTCGTAGGCCATGGAGCGCAGGTGGTTGCCGAGGAACGTGCCCCGGTCGGTCACCAGCCCGTCGTAGGTCTTCCACTTGTCCGGGTAGCCGATCTTGTCGAAGACTGCCTTGGCCTTCTCCAGCGCGCGGGCCTTGGTGGTGGCATCCATCCAGGACAGCGGCTGGAGGTTGGCCTCGAAGGCCTGCTCGATCTCCTGGACCATCGATTTGGTGACCTGCTTGCCCTCGGCGCCGAAGGTCTGGTTGATGAACGGCACCGCCAGCGCCTCTCCCAGCGCGGCGTCGGTGGCGGCCACGCACTTCTTCCAGCGCGGGAGGTCCTCCTTGGCGCCGGTGAGGTACTTGCTCTGGAAGGCGAACTGTGCGTCCGCGAAGGGCTTGGGGAGCGCCAGCACCTGGGAGGAGATCAGCCGCCAGGCCAGGTAGTTCCGGAGCTGTTGCCGCGGAGCCTTGCGCACCAGCTGCCCCACCTCCGTGGCGAAACCCGGGTACGTGACGTTCAGCGCCTGGACTCCCGGAGTGCCCACTGCCACGAAGTATCTGGGCCAATCGAACCCGGGTGCGGCCCGCGCCAGGGCCTTGGGGTCGGTCCGGTGGTAGACCTTGTTCGGATCACGCCGCGAGACGCGGTCGAGGCTGGCCTGGGCCAGCTTGGTCTCGAGGTCCAGCACCTGGTCGGCCTTCTTCGCCGCGACGGTCGGCGAGTCTCCCAGGAGCGCGAACAGCTGGGCCACGAAGGCCCGATAGCCCTCGCGGATCTCCTTCATCTTCGGCGAGTCGCTCAGGTAGTACTCGCGGTCCGGCAGCCCCAGCCCTCCCTGATCCACCGCCCCGATGACCTGGGTGGCGTCCTTGAAGTCCTGGGTCGAGCCGTAGCCGAAGAGGGCGTTCGCCCCGGCGTCGTGCAAGCGCGCCAGCTCGGTCGCCACGTCCTTCGCGGTGGTCACCCGGTCGATCTTCCGCAGGGCGGTGCGAAGCTCCGGCAACGCGCTCTCCAGCTTCGACTCGTCCATGCAGGTGGCGTAGTAGTCCCCGAGCTGCTTCGCGTACGGGGTCCCCTGCGGCGCCTTGCCCTCGGCGGTCGCCTCGAGGATCTCCTTCAGGATCTGCTCGTTCCGCTCCTGGATGACGTTGAAGCCCCTCCCCCAGGTGCTCCGGTCCGCGGGAATGGGAGTGGCCTTCAGCCAGCCGCCGCAGGCGTACTGGTAGAAGTCGTCACAGGGGTTCGCGGACGGGTCCATCGCCGCCGCGTCGAGCCCGGCGGGCATCGGAGGCGGGGCGAGGGGGGCCGGCTCCTTCGGGGGAGGCGGGGAGGGCTTGTTGGGGGGCGCCGAGGCGCAACCCGCGGCGAGCAGGGCGAGGACGAGAAGACGGTTCACGGTGCCTGTCAGCTCCTTCGGAGGTTCGTGGGGTCAGCCGCCGAGCAGCTTCCGCTTCAGCTCCGCATCCACCGGGTCCGGACCGAGCCAGACCGAGAACAGCGCATCGGCGAAATCCTTCCCGGGAATGACGGTCTCCTTCGCCGCCCCCCCGACCACCACGCCCTTCTCCGGGACGTAGGTGAGCGAGAGCACGTCGCCCTTCTTGAGGTCCGGGACCGCGTCCGAGAGCTGGTCCAGCCGGCCCTGGAGGGCAGGCATCTGGTCCTTGGACTGCTTCTCGAAGCCCTCGCGGATCGACTCGATGATCTTCAGCTTCCCCACGTCCCGGAGCAGGTGGAGATCCATCCGCTTCACCTGCTCGGACTTGATGAGGTTCACGGCGTTGAAGGTCGGCTTCTCCGCGTAGAGCGCGCCCACATAGACGCTGAACATCCACTTGGTCCGGATGCCGGCGCCGATGAGCCGGAGAGTCTTCCCCTCCCAGCTGACCGTGCCCGGGATCTGTGTCCCGTCCACGTCCTTGGCCACCACCGGGAACGCCACCAGCGAGCAGAGCAGCAGCACAGCGAAGCGCAGGCTTCCAGCCATCACGGGTCCCCTCCTCGATGGGTCCTTCTACCCCAGCCGTCAGCCATTGGCCTTGGCGAACGACTCCATGAACGACACCAGCGTTCGGATGTCGTCCCGGCTCACCGCGTTGTAGGCGCTCACCCGGATGCCGCCGGCGCTGCGGTGGCCCTTGAGGCCCACCATCCGCTGCTTCTTGGCCTCGGCCACGAAGCGGTCGTCCAGCTCCTCCGTGGGCAGCCGGAAGACGATGTTCATGGTGCTTCGCGCCGCATTCTCCACCGGCGCCCGGTAGAAGCCGCTCATCCGGTCCAGCGCTCCGTAGAGGATCTCCGCCTTCTCGGTGTTGCGCCGCTCCATTCCGGTGAGGCCGCCCTGCTCCTCGATCCAGGCCAGCACGTTCCGCACCAGGTAGATGCCGAAGGTGGGCGGCGTGTTGTAGAGCGAGTTGTTCTCCGCGAAGGTCGAGTACTTGAGGATCTTCGGGATGTCCTTCCGCCCCCGGGCCATGAAGTCCTTCTTGATCACCACCACCGTCACCCCGGAGGGCCCCAGGTTCTTCTGCGCCCCGGCGTAGATGAGGCCGAAGCGCGACACGTCGGTCGGCCGCCAGAGGAAGTCGGAGGACATGTCCGCGACCATCGGGACCTGACCCACCTCGGGCCAGGCGTGCCACTGGGTGCCGAAGATGGTGTTGTTGCTGGTGAGGTGGACGTAGGCCGCCTTCGGGTCGAGCTGCAGCTCCGCCTGCCTGGGGAGCCCGGTGTAGCGCTTGTCCGGGCCGATGGAGGTCGCCGCCACCCGCGGGGTGCCGAGCACCTTGGCCTCGTCGAGCGCCTTCTCGCTCCAAGTGCCGGTCAGGACGTAGTCCGCCGAGCCGTCCCTCGGCAGGAAGTTCATCGGCACCATCGCGAACTGGAGCGAGGCGCCGCCCTGCAGGAACAGGACTTGATGGCTGTCGGGGATGCCGAGCAGCCGGGTCAGCAGCGCGATGGCCTCGTCGTGGACGGCCTCGTACTCCTTGCCGCGGTGGCTGTGCTCGAGGATGGACATCCCCGTGCCCTTGAAGTCGACGAACTCGTCCCGGGCCCGCTCCAGGGCCGGGAGGGGGAGCCCGGCCGGACCCGCGTTGAAGTTGATGGCTCGCATGCCGCGACTTCTACACCTGCCTCAGGAGGCGTAGAAGCACAGTCCGGCATGGATCGTCCTCGGGTCTCGGCATTCCTCGGCGCGAGCCTGGACGGCTTCATCGCCGAGGCGGACGGAGGGCTGGGGTTCCTGAAGCCCTTCGAGCAGGAGGAGCATGGGTACGCGGCGTTCTACGCCTCGGTCGACACGCTGCTCATGGGCCGGAAGACGTACGAGACAGTGCTCGGCTTCGAGGCCTGGCCGTTCGCCGACAAGCGCGTCGCAGTGCTGAGCCGGAGCCCGCGGACGCCCCGGTTCGGCGAGCGCTTCCTCGCCGGCGAGCCCGACGATGTGCTCGCCGCGCTCGCTGCCTCGGGGGCTCGCCACGTCTACGCGGACGGAGGCGAGGTGGTCACCCAGCTCCTCGCCGCGGGGTGCCTGGACAGCCTGGTGGTGTCGGTCGTTCCGATCATCCTGGGGACCGGCATCCGACTGTTCGCCAGCAGTCCCGGCCGGCACGCCCTGAGACTCGAGACGGTGCGGACCCTCGAGTCGGGACTGGTCCAGCTCCGCTACCGCGTCGGCGACCGCTAGAAGGGGTGCACGAACAGGCCCGACCGGAGCTTGGGCTCGAACCAGGTCGACTTGGGCGGCATGATCTGCCCCGCGTCGCTGATCTCCAGAAGCTCGCGCATCGAGGTGGGCCAGAGGGCGAACGCCGCACGCGCCTCGGCCCGGTTCACCCGCGCCTGCAGCTCGGCCGTGCCCCGGATGCCCCCCACGAACTCAATCCGTGGGTCGCGCCGTGGATCGTGGATGCCGAGCAGCGGCCCCAGGACCGCCTCCTGGAGGATCGACACGTCGAGCGCACCGTGCGCATCGGCGGGGATCGACCCGGGCCGGGCCACCAGCGCCCACCAGCGGCCGTCGAGGTAGAGCCCGAACCGGTGAGGGCCCTCCGGCTCGGGCGTGGCCGCGGGGGTGACCTCGAACCGCGCCTGAAGCCCCTCGAGCAGCGCGGCGCTCCCCCCGGGCCCGAGATCCTTGACCAGCCGGTTGTAGGGGAGGATCTGCAGCGCCTCGTGCGAGAACACGACCGCCAGGAACCAGTCCCACTCTCCCTGCCCCTGGCCTCGCGACCGGCGCAGCGCCTGGACCCGCGCCGCCGCGGCGCTCCGGTGATGCCCGTCGGCGATGTACAGGGTGTCCAGGTCCGACAGCACCGCCTCGATGGCCGCGTTCTCCGAAGGGGGGAGCACCCATACCGTGTGCTCCACCCCGTCGTCGCTGGTGAAGCTCAGGTCGGGCGGGCGCTCCGCACCGCGCTGGAGGACCGAGTCCAACGAGGGGCGGGCCCGGTAGGCGAGGAACACCGGCTCGTCGTTCGCCTCGAGCGCGTCGATGTGCCGCGTCCGGTCGTCCTCCTTGTCGGGCCGGGTCAGCTCGTGCCGCTTGATGTCTCCGCGTCCGTAGCCGTCCACGCTCGCACCGGCCACCAGCCCGGTCTGCACGTGGGTTCCCATCCGCTGCCGGTAGAGCGAGAAGCGCGGCGCGTCGTCGAGCTTCAGCCAGCCATTCCTCCGGAACTCGTCCAGCGCGCGGCGGCCGCGGGCGTGCACCGGATCCGAGTGCTCGTCGATCTCCGGGGGAAGGTCCACCTCGGGGCGGCTGATGCGGAAGAAGCTCTTCGGGTTTCCCGCGGCGAGCGCGCGCGCCTCGGACGAGCTGACCACGTCGTACGGCGGGGTGGCGACGACGGGCGCCAGCTCCGGCGGGGGGCGCAGCGCTCGGACGGGGGCGAGGAGTGGCATCGGCGGTCCCTGGGCGCTTCTACCACCGGTAGAGCGACAGCCGTTCGCCGGTCGACTCCCCCGGAAAAGGCGGGATGGTGAGCACCTCCGGCTGCACCAGCGTCAGAGGAGCGCCTCGCTCCACCCGCCGCGCCGGTGGCACCTGGCCGGCGGCGTCCGGCGAGCCCACCAGCACCGGCCGCCCGCTCCGGAGTGCCGTGGCCCAGTCCGGGCGACGGTTCCATTCTCCCTCGCGCGGGACGGGCACCACCGCCCGGGGCGGGAGCAGACCGGCGAGGGCATAGGTGCGCCAGTAGCTCAAGACCAGCACCGCGCCGGGGTACCGCGCGGCGATCTCGGCGGCGGCGGGCAGGAGCACCTCCTCGCGCGGGTCGGGTCGGGCGACGGGTGCGAGGAGCAGCACGGCCAGCAGGCCCACCACTCCGACCGCGGCAGGGGCAGCCGCCGGGGCGAGCCTCGAGACCAGCGCATGCACCGCGAGACCGAGCGCCACCGACGTCCCGAGCGCGGCGAGGGACAGGCCCAGACAGAGGTAGCGGGGGTTGTAGTCGTTGTCCCGCACGTGCCGGACTGCGACCACCACCAGCAGCGCGGTGAGGGCCGCCATGCCCGCGCCGAGAACGGTCCGCGCCTCGAGCGCTGCGCGCCACCTTCCGGCCGCCAGCGCACCCGCCACCGCGACGAGCGCCACCAGCGCCCAGGGCACCGCTCCCACGCGCCACGCCGTCCAGGCCACCGCGCCTGCGTTCTCCAGGAGGTGCCCCACGTCCAGCGCCGCCGGTGTCCGCACGTCGGGCCAGCCGCGGGCCCTCACCGCGCCGTGCCACGAGGCCCGCACCACCCCCTCCAGCAGCACTCCGGCCAGCGCCGGGAGGAAGAGCGCCGCGCGCCGGCCGAGGCCGAGCCCCCGCCCCCCTCCCTCGACCAGCGCGAACACGACCAGCAGCGGCGCGCTCACCAGCGACGTCCAGGTGGCCAGCGCCCCCGCCACGCCGGCGAGCCCCAGCCAGCCGCCAGGGCGCGACGTCCCGGCGGCCCGCCGCAGCCCCCACCAGGCCCAGAGCAGCGCCGGCAGCTGCCAGCCGTCCACCGTGCCCAGGTCCACCAGCACCCGCCCGAGGAGCGGGTTCAGCCCCGGCAGCAGAAGCAATGCCGCCGCGGCCAGCGGCCCGGCACGGCCGGTGAGCACCAGCCAGGGCACGACGGCGGCGACCATCCAGAGCGTCCGGAGCACGTGCATCCCGTGCGGGGTCCACGCGCGGTGCGTGAGCGCTCCTACCAGCCGGGCTGCCAGGAAAGGCCAGCTGCCGAACCGGTCCTGCCCCCAGAAGAGCCAGTCCACCGGGGCGCCGGTGGCCAGGTTGGACATGAGCACCGGAACGGCGCTGTCGGAGTTGTACAGCCCACCCGGCGGAACCGGGCCGAGGAAGGGCAGCGTGCGCCACAGCACGAGGCCCACCATCGCCCCGAGCAGAACAGCCATTGTCGTCCGCTCCGAAGTCAGCGAAAAGCGCGCGCGCACGTGGATCCGGCTCCGCTTCTACACCGGCCGCCGGCGCGGAACGTCGGCCCGGCCCTCGCCGCACCGGTGCTGGCTGCCGCACTGTCGCTGCTCCTCGCGCACCACACGGTGCTCGCCAGCGGCCTCAGCCGTGTGCCGGGAGACCCCGGCGACGTGCGCTTCGTGCACTACTGCATCGAGCACACCTGGGCGTGGCTGACCGGCCACCCGCTCCACCGCCGCTTCTGGGACCTGCCCTTCTTCTTCCCCGCGCCCAACGTGGGGGCCTACAGCGACGTGCTGGTCGGCGTCGCGCCGCCCTACTGGCTCTCCCGCGCGCTCGGCGCCGGGCCGGACCGGGCCTACGTGCTCTGGCTCCTCGGCACCACCGCGCTGAACGCAGGCCTGGGCTGCTGGTTCCTCCGCAGCGTGCTCGGGGTGGGGCCGCTCGCCGCGGCGTCCGGAGCGGTGCTGCTCGCCGCGGGCGCTCCGCGGGTCCACGTGCTGAACCACCCACAGCTCGTCGGCACATACTGGGTGCTGGTGGTGCTCGGGCTGGGGGTGCTGGCGCTCCGGAGCCCCGGGACGCGCCGGGGACGGGCCGCGTGGCTGGGCGCGGGGCTCGCCTTCGCGGCGGAGGGATGGTCGAGCTACTATCTCTGGTGGTTTCTCGCCCTCGCTCTCGCGGTGGCCGCGGTGGCCGCGCTCGGAGAGCCACGCACCCGGGCCATGCTGCTCGAGGCGCTGCGCCAGGATGCCCCTGCCATCGCCGGGGCGGCGCTGCTCTCGGTCCTGCTCCTGGCCCCGTTGCTCCACGCCTGGTGGAGCGCGGCCCAGGCAGTGGGGCTGCGGCACGTGGAGCAGGTGTTCCTCGCCCGCGGGCAGTCGTGGCTCAACCCGGGGCCGGACAGCTGGTGGTATGGCGGCCTGGTCCGGCGCGTCGGCGGAATGCGCAGCCAGAACGGCGAGCAGCACATCGGCGTCGGGCTCCTCACGTCCGTGGTTGCGCTGCTCGGGCTCTGGCGGGCCCGCCACCGGGGCGGGGTGGTGGTGCTGGCGGCGACGGCGCTGGTGCTGGTGGTGCTCGCGACGCAGCTCGGGCCCTGGCGCACCACCTCGCCCTGGAACGCGGTCTCGGCCCTCGTCCCCGGCGCGGCAGCCATCCGGGCGGTGCCGCGCGTCGCCCTGCTGGTGCTGGTGGCGTGGGCCGTGGGGCTTGCCCTGACCATCGAGGCCGCGGGGCGACGAGGCCCCCTTCTCGCCGCGGCGCTGGCCACCGTGTGCCTTCTGGAGCAAGGCGTCTCCTTCGCCCACTTCAGGCCGGCCGAGGAGCGGGCGCGGGTCGAGCAGCTGGCGAAGACGGTGCCGCGGTCCTGCGAGGCCTTCGTCTTCACGCCTCCGCCGGACGGCTGGCCAGCCTGGCGGAGCCAGCTCGATGCGGTGTGGGCCACCGATCTGGCGGGCGTTCCGACCCTGAACGGCTACTCGGGGAACGCTCCGCCGGGGTGGGGCCTCGAGGACTGTCTGGTGCGCGGGCCCCAGGACCGGGCCCGACTGGAGGCGGCCGTGGCGGAGTGGGTCCGGCGCTGGGGGCTCCCGGATCGGGTGTGCCGGATTCCGTCCTCCCCGTGAGGCGCTGAACTCCAGGCATGACGGACCCTTGTAAATTCTTCGACTCGACGCGGCGTAACCCTGCGCCGTCCCTGACCATTCGTTTGTAAATTCGGGCCATCGCTGCTACAGGCACCAGGAGCGGTGCCCGGGGGGTTCCCGGCCCCATTCGATGAACGAGAGCAGCCTCAACGCCAACGTCGGGCTCAAGCTCCGGACGCTCCGGCTCCAGCGACACGTGAAGCAGGCGGACGCCGCGCGCGACCTCGGCGTGTCCCCGGCGTACCTGAACCTCATCGAGAAGGGGAAGCGGGTGATGCCCTTCCCGCTCCTGTGGAAGGCGCTCCGCTACTTCGACCAGGACCCCGAGCAGTTCATGGGCTCGCTGGGCTCGGGCCCGGTGGACGAGACGCTGGCCAAGCTCCTCGACGAGCCGCTCCTCAAGTCGCTGGAGATCGACCCCGAAGACCTCCAGCACCTGTCGGCCGAGCCGAAGCTGGCGGGCACCGTCGCCGCGCTGTTCAACCTCTACAAGAACACCCGGACCCAGCTGGAGAAGCTCGCCGGCCAGCAGAGCACTGGAACCGGCACCGGTGGGGCGATGCACGGGGCCGACGTCCCGCTCGACTACTCGCCCTTCGACGAGGTCTCTGACTTTCTCCAGGCCAAGCGGAACTGGTTCCCGGAGCTGGAGGAGCAGGCGGAGCGGCTCCGCCGCGACTTCGCGCTCGACCGGCAGGTGACGTCGCACCAGCTGGTGAAGCTCCTGGGCGACCTCTTCGGTTACCGGGTGGAGTTCGGCAGCGGCCCGTCGGGAAGCTCGGTGGTGCGCCGGCTCGACCCGGAGAAGCAGACCCTCACCCTCTCGCCCACGCTCACCGAGCAGCCGTTGAAGTTCCAGCTGGCCACCTCCATCGGCCTGCTGGTGATGGACCGGGACCACCTGATGGAGTCCATCCTCGGCGGCGCCCGCACCCGCCACGCCGAGACGCCCAGGCTGATCAAGGTCAACCTGGCCAACTACTTCGCCGGCGCCCTGGTGCTCAGCTACGGCGACTTCTTCCGCGAGGTGCAGCGGACCCGGTACGACGTGGAGCTGCTGAGCCAGGTGTTCGGCACCACCTACGAGACGGTGGCCCACCGGCTCTGCAACCTGAGCAACCCCAAGCAGCTCGGCGTGCCCTTCCACTTCCTCCGTGCCGACCTCGCGGGGAACATCAGCAAGCGCTACAGCGGCGACGGGCTCAAGTTCGCCTCCGGCGGCTCCTGCGGGAAGTGGGCGGTGCACCTGGCCTTCCTCAACCCCTCGCAGCTCACCCGGCAGTACTCGATGATGCCGGACGGCAGCACGTACTTCTGCTTCGCCAAGGTGCAGCTGCAACCCATCGGCGGCTCCATCGTGCACGGGACTGCGTACAGCATCGGGCTGGGGACCAACGCCGAGAACGCGCAGTTCCTCGCCTACGGCCTGCCCACCACCGATCTCCGGCGAGACGCGGTGCCCACGGGCATCGGCTGCCGGTTCTGCGAGCGCACCGACTGCAACCAGCGCGCCGCGGCGAGCTACCGCTTCGCCTTCTCCTTCGACGAGTACACGAAGAAAGACTGCTTCTTCTCCCCGCTCCTGGTGCACGAGGCCGGCAAGGACGCCGGTTCGCGCCGCCGCCGCGACGGCGACTGAAACCATCTATGCCCGAGACCTCCCCTCCGCGATTCGCCCTGGCCTCCGGGGCGCCTGCCGGGACCCGCGCCGACGTGCTGGTCCTCTTCTCCGAGGAGTCGCCCCGCCCGAACGGCGCGGTCGCCGACGTGAACCAGGCGCTCGCCGGACAGCTGCTCCGCGCCGCGAACGAGGAAGGGTTCCGGGGGAAGGCGGATCAGACCTTCGTCCTCCACACCCACGGACGGCTGCCCGCGGCCCGGGTGGTGCTGGTGGGCACCGGTCCGCGCGAGAAGGCGGACGCCGAGGCCCTGCGGCAGGCCGCAGGCCGTGCGGTGAAGGCCGCGCAGCGGCTCCGGGCGCGCTCGGTGGCAGTGGCCCTTCCCGGCAACCCGACCGAGACCCTCGGACCCGTCGCCGAGGGCGCGGCCCTGGGCGCCTACCGATTCGACCAGTACCGCACCGAGGATCGGGACGAGCGGGTGGCTCTGGAGGCGGTCCGTCTGGTGCTCCCGGACGGAGCAGCACGGCCGCGCGAGCTGGGGGACATCCTGAACCGCGTCCTCCAGATTTCGGAGGCGGCGAACTTCGCGCGGACCCTGGTGAACGAGCCCGCGGGACACCTCACCCCCGAGGCGCTGGCCGAGGAAGCGTCGCGGGCGGCGAAGGGGCGCGGCCTCGAGGTGCGGGTGAGTGGCCCCCGCGAGCTGAAGAAGCTCCGGATGGGGATGTTCTCCGCGGTCGGTCAGGGGAGCCAGAACCCGCCGCGGCTTATCGAGATCGCGTACCGCCCGAAGAAGGGCTCGGCGGCGAAGGCCCGGCCCGTCTCCCTGGTGGGCAAGGCCATCACCTTCGACTCCGGCGGCCTCTCGCTGAAGTCCGCGGAGAACATGGCGGACATGAAGACCGACATGGCGGGCAGCGCCGCGGTGCTCGGTGCGCTTCAACTCGCCGCCGATCTCGCGCCGCCCTTCCCCGTACTCGGTTACCTGGGGGCGGCGGAGAACATGCCGAGCGGCGCGGCGTACCGCCCGGGCGACATCCTGGTCTCGCGGCTGGGGAAGACGGTGGAGGTCACCAACACCGACGCGGAGGGTCGCCTGGTGCTGGGCGACGTGCTGGCCTACGCGGTGGAGCAGAACCCTGCGGCGCTGATCGACCTCGCGACCCTGACCGGAGCCTGCGTGGTGGCGCTTGGGCAGTGGGTGGGCGGGCTCTTCTCCAGCAGCGACGCGCTGGCGGACGAGCTGCTCTCGGCGGCGGCGCGCGCCGGCGAATCGTTCTGGCGGCTGCCGCTGGTGGACCTCCAGAAGGAGACGCTCCGCTCCGACGTCGCGGACATGAAGAACCACGGCGAACGCTGGGGCGGGGCGATCAGCGCGGCCATCTTCCTCCGGGAGTTCGTGGGCAACGCGCCGTGGGCGCACCTGGACATCGCCGGGCCGGCGCTCGCCCCGCGCGAGCGCGGATATCTGGGCAAGGGAGCGACCGGCATCGGGGTCCGCACCCTGGCGGAGCTCCTCGCCAAGCGCACCCGCGACGCCCGCTGAGCGGAGGCGGTCGGTCGGGGCGCCGAGCTTCAGTGCGAGCCGCACGCTGGCTGACCCGTTGCCGGGAGCCACGGCCACCGCCGCCTGGGGCCATCGACCAGCCGCTCTCGTGAGGTGGGCCGCCCGAAGCGCACCTGGTCCGCGCGGGTGAACGGTCGCAGGAGAGCGTCGAGCCCGCAGCGCGAGCTCCTCGAGCGGAAGATAGCTCTGGCGGACGTAGCGGAGGTCCGGCCCCTCGAGGGCCGGGTGGGGCCGGTGCGGAACGAGTCGAGACATGCGCGGAGCCTGGGCCCGCCGGCGCCCCGATGCTTCGGAGGTGGCCGAAGCGCGCACAAAGGGACGATTTGCGTCCGCGCGGGTTCCCAGGTTGCACTCGCGAACCGAACCGGACGGTCGCCAGAGGAGGGGGGGGCCAGGCACCCGCCGAGGCGTCCGAATTTGGTTCGCAGCTTCAACGTGGGAACCAGCGCGCGCAACCGCGTTCCGAGCCCTCGAGGCCGGTGGGCGAGCGGCTGGGAGGCTGGACACCGGTTTCGCAACGCGGACGGCTCAGGCGCTGGTTCCCAGGTTGAACGAGGGAACCCGAACCGGACGCCCTGCCAACCCTCGACCCCCCCACCCCCCCGAGCGTCCGGAAATGTTTCGCAAGTTCGACGAGGGAACCCAAACCGGCGGGTTTTGGCAACGCTCGTCACATGCGAACCCGGGAGTCACCCGACGTCGTCGAGGCTCCGCGGCCCGTCTCGGCCTCAGGCTCCGCCCAATGCCGCTGCGACCTCGTCGTGGAGCGCCCGGGCAGCCGCCGCCGGATCTGCCGCACCGTGGAGCGGCCGTCCGACGACGAGCAGGTTGGACCCCGCGGCGATGGCAGTCGCCGGCGTCTCCGCCCGGGCCTGGTCTCCCGCGGCGGCGCCCGCCGGCCGGATCCCCGGCGTGCAGAGAAACAGCTCCGGATACCTCCCACGGAGCGCGTGCGCCTCACGTGCCGAGCAGACCAGCCCGCCCGCGCCCGCCCTGGCCGCCACGTCCGCGAGCCGCCCGGCCATCCCGGCAGCAGTGGGCCCGAACCCCAGCGTCGCCACGTCGGCGTCGCCGAGCGAGGTCAGCGTGGTCACCGCGAGGACCCTGGGAGGCGCCACGCCGGCACGCTCCGCTCCCCGCGTTGCGCCGCGCACCGCGGCCCGGAGCATCTCCTCCCCGCCCGCGGCATGCACCGTCAGGAACCCGGCTCCCAGCGCGCCCGCGGCCGCCGCGGCCGCCTCGACGGTGTTCGGGATGTCGTGCAGCTTGAGGTCCAGGAACACCGAGGCACCCTGCTCACGAAAGGCACGCACCGCCGCCGGGCCATGCTCCACGAAGAGCGACAGCCCCACCTTCACCACCCCCACCGAGGGTGAGAGCAGCGGCCAGAGGCGGAGCGCCTGGTCGAGCGGCAGGTCCGCCGCCCAGGCGATGCGCTCCCGCGCCCCGCTCACTTGCTGGCCAGCTCCCCGTCGATGACCTTCTTGAACTCGTCGATCGGCTGGGCGCCGTTGAGGAAGATGCCGTTGATGAAGAACGCCGGCGTCCCGCCCACCCCGGCCGCGAGGCCGGCCTGCTGGTCGGCGTCCACCGCCTTCTTCTTGTCGCCCGAGTCCAGGCACTGGCCGAACTTCTGCCCGTCCAGACCCACCTCGCTGGCGTGGGCCTTGAGGTCCGCCGCCTCGAGCTTCTTCTGATTCTTGAAGAGGACGTCGTGGTACTCCCAGAACTTCCCCTGGTCCGCGGCGCAGAGCGACGCCTCGGCTGCCTTCGCCGCATGCGGGTGGAAGCTCAGCGGGAACTGCCGGTACACCAGCCGCACCTTCCCGGGGTAGGTGCTCATCACCTGCTCCACCGTGTCGTGGGCCGCGCCGCAGTACGGGCACTCGAAGTCGGAGAACTCCACGATGGTCACCGGGGCGTCCTTGGGACCGCGGGCGGGACCCTCGGCGGCCACCTGCACCCGGGGCTGCGGCAGGTCCAGCTTGAGGTTGGCCTGCTTCTGCAGATCCCCGACCACCTTCTGCATCTGGGCCTGCCGCTGCTGGTTCACCAGCGCCTGGCCGATGCGGTCCTTGAGAGACTCGAAGGTCGCATCGGGGGGAATCTGCCCGCCACTCTTCAGCCGCTCGTAGAACTGGCGCTCCTGGGCCTCGGTGGGCTGCTGGACCGGAGCCTCCTCGATGCGCTTCTTGATGTACTCCTGCTCGGAGAGGTTGGCCTTCGCCGCCTCGGCCTTGACGATGCGCTCCGTCGCCATCTGCTCCAGGGTCTGCTTCCGGGCCTGGTAGATCTTGTTCTCCAGATCGGCGATCTGCGGCCGGGCCTCCTTCTCCAGCTCACCGGAGGTGATCTTCCCGCCGTTGAAGGTCGCCACCACCCGGTCGGGCGCGGTCCCTCCCGCGGCACCGGAGGTGGAGGAGGCCGTGGCGGCCTGCTTGGAGCAGGCGCAGGCCAGCAGGCAGGCGGCGAGCGCCGCAGAGGCGAAGGACCGGAGAACGTTCATGGGGAGGCGCACCTTTTCAGCAACCGACGGCGTGGCGCAAGCCCGTAAACCCGCGGAGGCGCGCAGCTCTTCCCGAACTGCACGACGGGCCGGGGCGCAGCCCAGCAGCTCAGATCGACTCGAGCGCCAGCGCGAAGTCCGGCACTCGCAGATCCAGCCGCTCCAGCTCCCGCCGGCGTGCACGCACCACGGCGTAAGACGAGGCATCGGCCAGCACCCGGCTGACCAGCCGGTGGTGCAGCGCGTGCCCGCTCTTCGTGACCCGAAGGTGGCCGATGACCGGATGGCCGAAGAGCGCCAGATCGCCGAGCGCGTCGAGCATCTTGTGACGCACGAACTCGTCCGGATAGCGCAGCCCCTCGGGGTTGAGAATGCTGAACTCGTCCACCACGATGGCGTTCTCCAGCGAGCCGCCCCGGGCGAGCCCCGCCGACTTCATCCGCTCCACGTCCTTGAGGAAGCCGAACGTCCTGGCCCGCCCCAGCTCGCGACTGAACGAGCTTCCGGAGAAATCGATGGACAGCGACTGCCCCGGAACGAGCGGATGGTGAAAATCGATCGCGCAGTCGATGCGCAGCCGGTCGCAGGGCGAGAGCGAAGCCTCGCGGTCCCCCTCGCGCAACACCACCGGGCGCTTGATCACCACGAACGACTTGGGTTCCTCGAGGATCCGGATGCCCGCCGAGCGGACCAGGTAGAGGAACGGTCCCGAGCTTCCGTCGAGGATGGGAACCTCGGGCCCGTCCACCTCGACGCGGACGTTGTCCACCCCGAGCCCGCTCAGCGCGGCGAGCAGGTGCTCCACCGTTCCCACCCGCGCCTCGCCGTTGCCGACGCTGGTGGCCAGCGCGGTGTCCACCACGTGCCGCGCAGTGGCCGGGATGCCGGCCGAACCGGGCAGGTCCACCCGGTGGAAGACGATGCCGTGGTCAGCCGGCGCCGGCCGGAGCGTCAGCATCACCTGGGCGCCCGAGTGCAGGCCGACGCCCCGGGTGGCGACGGTTTGCTCCAGGGTTCGCTGGTGGAATGAAGCGTCGCTCATGGACCTCGGACTGCTGGACACAGGTCGGGATTCGAAGTTGTGCACGGCTGGCGACTTCCCCCCGCATGCCGCAACGTGGCAACGACGGCACACTTAACCAACAGCCGGACGATCACACAAGTATCCGAGTTGTCGGACTTTTCTGCTGTTGGGCATCCGAACAGGTATTTTCTACACCTGCTGGAAGCGCCCCAGGACCGCCTTCGCGTGGGCTTCGTCGAACCGGCGGCCGGCGACATCGGAGCGGCGTCCCACGGCGACGAAACAATTCTCGGCCGCCTCGGCGAATGCCCTGCACTCCTCTGCCAGTCGGGCCCGGGCCATCGGACCCGGCGGAATCGCCCCCGCCTCGCGGAGGATGGCCGCGAACTGGTCGAACGCCTGGAGATCTCCGTACCGCAGCAGCTGGTAGCTGGCGTCCTGGAAGTACGAGAGGAACGCGCCCAGCGCGTCGATCGCCGCAATGACCTGCGCGCTGCCCGCGGTGAGCGCCTCGTCCGCGCCGCGGGCGAGCTGGGCGAACACCCAGAGGTCGTTCCGGAGCCGCTGGGCCAGGACCACCGGAGAGACGAGGCGGGTGAAGCTCTCGTCGGCCGGCAGACGCGCCTCGACCGCCGCGGCGAGCCGCACCACCTGTGCCCTCAGCTGCTCGGCGGCGAAGGCGCCGATGTCGAGGACCCGCTCGGGGTCGTCCGCCTCCTGCCGGAGACGGCGGCCGATCTCGTCCGCCAGGCGCGAGAGGTCGCGCGCGATCCGGAGCCCCGCGCCCTGGTGACGGCGCAGCGTGACCCGCGGGGCCAGCTCGGTACGGAGGTACCCCACCAGGGTCAGTGCCTCGCTGCGCGCCAGCGCCAGCACCACCCGGGCGCGCCGCTCCACCCCGCGCGTGGTGGCCCGGACGTAGCCAAGGTAGTGCAGCAGCCGGAAGAGCCCCAGGAACACGGTGGTGAAGAGCCGCCGCTCGGGATCGCCCAGCTTGCGGAGCGCGTCCAGCACCGGCACCGACTTCACCCGGTCGAACTCCAGGCAGAACTCGAGGGGGCGGAAGGGCCGGAAGTACTGGTTGTGGAGGATGGCCCGGAGCACGAGGTTCCCCACCTCGTGGAACACCCGGAAGCTCACCGTCTCCAATTTCAGCAACGAGTCCACCACGGTGCGGAGGGACTCGAAGCTCTGCCGGAGGAGGAAGAGGCTTTCTTGCGGAGTGTCCTCCTCCAGCTCCTCGTCGAGCAGGGCGCGGCGGGCGCGGTCGTCCACCAGCTGCTCCTGCACGTAGCGGCGAAACATCATCCGCTGGTCGTCCCCGGGGTCGAGCAATCGCCGGGCGAGCTTGATCGCCTGCCCGAGCGCGTCGCGCACGTCGCGCAGCTCCTCCGAGAAGTCACGGGTGACCACCGGGCGGGCCACCGAGTCGATGGGGAGGTTGTGGAGCTTGAAGTAGCGCTCCATTCCCCGCAGCAGCATCTCGAACTCGAACAGCCGCTCCTCGCGGCCCTCCACCCGGCAGCTCCGGAGCCAGCGCTCGCGCTCCGCCGAGAGACCGGGGTGCGGCTGGCTGCCCCGGACCAGGTCGTGGAAGTAGTCCCGGGCGAAGCGCACCTCGCTGCCCGGCCCCAGGCGCGGGAGCGGGATGGCACGCGGGTCGGACGGGGCGGTCAGAACAGTGCCCCCTGCACGTCCGCCGGCGGCGGCTTGTCGAAGTACCTCCAGCATCGGGCGGTGGCCATGCGGCCGCGGGGCGTCCGATGGAGGAAGCCCTCCTGCATCAGGAACGGCTCGTAGACGTCCTCCACCGTCTCCCGCTGCTCGCCGACGCTGGCGGCGATGGTGTCGACGCCCACCGGGCCGCCCCCGAACTTCTCCAGGATGGTGAGGAGGATCTTCCGGTCCATCGGGTCCAGCCCGCTCCGGTCCACCTCCAGCCGTTCCAGAGCCCGCGCGGCCACCTCGCGCCCCACTCGCTGCACCCCCTCGACCTCGGCGAAGTCGCGGATGCGGCGGAGCAGCCGATTGGCGATGCGGGGCGTGCCGCGCGCACGGGTGGCGATCTCTCGCGCGCCGTCCTCGGCCAGCTGCACCCCGAGGATGCCCGCGCTCCGGGCGAGGATGGCCTCGAGGTCCGCCGGGGCGTAGTAGTCGAGCCGTTCCTGGATCTGGAACCGGTCGCGCAGGGGCGAGGTGAGCAGCCCGGTGCGGGTGGTCGCGCCCACCAGGGTGAAGGGCGGCAGATCGATCTTCATCGCCCGGGCCGCGGGCCCCGAGTCGATGGTGATGTCCAGCCGGAAGTCCTCCATCGCCGGGTAGAGGTACTCCTCCACCGGAGCGGGCAGGCGGTGAATCTCGTCGATGAAGAGAAAGTCCCTCGGAGCGAGGTTGATCAGCAGCCCGGTGAGGTCTCCCTTCCGCTCCAGCGCCGGCCCGGAGGTGACGTGCAGCCCGACGCCCAGCTCGGCGGCGAGGATGTGGGCCAGCGACGTCTTCCCCAGCCCCGGCGGGCCGGAGAACAGGCAGTGGTCGAGCGCATCTCCCCGCGCCCGCGCCGCGGCGACGTAGATCTTGAGCTTCTCCACCACCGTGGACTGGCCCACGTACTGCGCGAAGTTGCGCGGCCGAAGCGAGGCCTCCAGGCGCTTCTCGTCGGGGGCGGCGACTTCGGGAGGCACGCGGGACATGGCAGAGCGACCGGCCGGTCAGGGTACCAAAGGCTACGACGCCGTGCGCAGGGTGCGGAGCGCCTCGCGGAGCAGCGCCTCGAGCTCGGCGCTCCCCAGCTTCTCCAGCGCCGCCTCGGCGGCGGCCTCGGCCTGCGTCGGGCGGTAGCCGAGGTTGGCCAGCGCCGAGATCAGGTCGGCGCGGGGCCCCTCTCCGGGGGAGACGGCGGCCGGTCCGGTGGCGGCGCGGGGCAGGACCTTCACCTTGTCCTTCAGCTCCAGCACCAGCCGCTCGGCGGTCTTCTTCCCCACCCCGTGGATGCGGGTGAGCCGCACCACCTCCCCGCGCTCGAGCGCGACGACCAGCGCGTCCACCTCGAGACCGGAGAGCACCGTCATCGCCAGCTTCGGCCCCACGTGGGAGACCGAGGTGAGCAGGGTGAACATCGTCTCCTCGACCGGGGTGAGGAAGCCGTACAGCTCGAAGGCATCCTCACGGACCACCGTCCGGACGCGGACCCGCACCGGCTCCCCCACCCGCGGGAGCCGGGCCAGGGTGAGGAGCGAGAACGCCACCCGGTACCCGACGCCCGCCACCTCGATGATGGCCTCGTCCTCGGTCTTCTCCAGCACGGTGCCGTGCAGGGCGGCGATCACCGGATGACCGCCGGACGGAGCCGGTCGCTCAGATCCGGCACGGCCCGGCGGGGGCGACGCTGGAAGGGAGAGCCCGCGCGATGGAGGTGACAGACGGCGACGGCGAGGGCGTCGGTGGCGTCCGCCCGCGGCACGTCGCTGAGCCGGAGGAAGGCCGAGACCGCGCGGGAGACCGCCTCCTTGGCACCCGCCCCCCCGACGCCGACGGCCCGCTTCACCAGCGCCGGCGCGTACTCGAATACGGGAAGCCCCGCCCGGGCGGCGGCGAGCAGCGCGACCCCTCGGGCCTGACCGAGCACCAGGGCGCTGCGGGCGTTCTTGAAGGTGAAGACCCCCTCCACCGCGACCGCGGCCGGCGCATGGCGGAGGAGCGTCTCGGAGAGGCGGGCGAAGAGCTCCACCAGCCGGAGCTCCAGCGGGGCCGAGCCGTCCAGCCGCAGCACGCCGTGGGCCACGTGTGCCACCCCGCCGCCGCTCCGCTCGACCACGCCCCAGCCCACCACCCGGCTCCCGGGGTCGATGCCGAGGACACGCGTCGGACCGAGCACGGAACGGATGTGTAGCACTACGCCCCCATCTGCTCCAGTTCGCGCTCGGAGAACTCGGCGTTGACCCAGACGTTCTGGACGTCGTCGTTGTCCTCGAGCAGCTCCAGCAGCTTGACCACCTTGCGCGCCGACTCGCCCTCCACCTTCACCGTGTTCTGCGGGAGGTACACCCAGCGCTGCTCGCCGAGGCGCAGGCCCGACCTCTCCAGCGCGCCCGAGATTTGATGGAGGTGCGCCGGGTCGGTCCGCACCTCGAAGCCGTCGGCGCCCTGGGCCACCACGTCGTCGGCGCCGGCTTCGAGCGCGGCCTCCATCACCCGGTCCTCGCTCGGTCCGGGCTTCACCGTGATGCTGCCCTTCCTCTGGAAGTTCCAGGCCACCGCCCCCTCGGCGGCGAGGTTCCCCCCACCCTTGCTGAACGTGGCCCGGACGTCGCCGGCGGTCCGGTGCCGGTTGTCGGTGAGGCACTCCACCAGGACCGCCACCCCGCCCGGCGCGTATCCCTCGTAGGTGACCTCGTCGTAGTGCACGCCCTCGAGCTCGCCGGTCCCCTTCTTCACCGCCCGGGTGATGTTGTCGGAGGGCATGTTGGCCTCGCGCGCGGCCAGCATCGCCGCCCGGAGCCGGGCGTTGCCCGCCGGGTCACCCCCTCCGAGCCGGGCGGCGACGGTGATCTCCTTGATGAGCTTGGTGAAGAGCTTCCCCTTGCTCGCGCCCATCGCCTCCTTCTGGCGCTTGATCTTCGTCCAACGGTTGTGACCGGACATGGCCCTCGCCCCTCACGGGAGTGTCGAGAGCAGCGCGCGCGCCGCGTCGGCCTCGGGGCCGGAGGCTTCCAGATCCAGCACCCGGTTCAGCTCCGTCCGGGCCTGCTGCGTGCGCCCCGACCGGACATGGATCCGGCCGAGGAGCAGGGGCGCCCGGGGGTCCGACGGGTCGATGGCCGCCGCTCTCATCGCGGCCTCTTCTGCCCCGGCATCGTCGTGGGCGTCAATGCGTTGCATCGCCCGTGTCAGCAGCCGGTCGACCTCGGTCTCGACCACCGGCCCGGCCGGTGCGACCCGGGGCCGGGGCGAGGGACGCGGCGGGGCGGCAGAGCGCACCCACACCGTGGTGCCGATGAACCCGAGCACCACCACCCCGAGGCCGGCGAGCCAGACCTTCCGTTGCCATCCGGAGGACGGGGACCCGGACTGGGCGAGCGCCACCCCGCGCGCGGCGACCGCCAGCGGCGACTCCTCGCCGGCCTCGAGCGCCACCGGCACGCTCGGCGGCGTGGGCGGACGGAACGGAGGCGGGGGGGTCAGCGACGGGGGCGTGCTCCGCAGCGCGGTGGGCTGGGCGGCTGGGATGACGACGCGCGGCGAGGGCGGCGGGAGCGGCTCGAGCCCCAGCGGCACGGAGCGCATCGCCCGCTCCAGCTCCCCCACCCGGGGTGCGCTGTCCCAGCCGGTGAGGCCGGCGACCTCGGCGGGGACGGCGCCCGGACCGGTGGGCGGAGGCTCGGTCCCCAGGCCGGAGGTGGCGGGGGTCGCCGCGAGAGAACCGGCCACCGTCGGCGCGAGCGTCGGGTTCGGGGTCGGCGTCTGCCCGGTCGACCACGGCACCGCGGGGGTCGCGGTACGGGGCAGCGGGTCGTCCCAGCCGGTGCGCACCCGCTGCGGCAGGGGCTCGAGGCCCCTCACCCGCGCCACCCGGGCCGGAAGCAGCGCCCCGGAGGCGTAGAGGCGGTTGGCGACCTGGACGACCAGCGCTTCGGGCAGGGACGACTCGAGCACCACCGCCCGTACCGTCCGCTCCCCGTCGAAGAGGCGCACCACCGGCTCGACCTCCTCCGGCAGCTGGGCGATCTGCGCCAGCAGCACGCGCAGGTCCGGGCAGAGCACCGCCTCGGGCGGGATGCTCACCCGGGTCAGCGACCGCCAGGCGGCGAGCGCCTCTGCCCAGGGTCCGCACAGCGCACGGAGGTCCACTCCGAGCTCGGCCCTCGCCCGCACCGGCCCGAGGTGGACGGCGTAGGCGCCCTCGCCCAGAAAGAGCATCCGCCGGAACGCCCGCTCGCCATGGATGGCGCGCACCTGAGCGGAGACGACCTGCCCGGCCCGGAACTGCAGCTCGGCCGAGGCCCCGATCACCAGCCGTCCGCTGCGCGTACCGGCGAGGAGCGCGCGCAGCGCCGCGGCGATGGAGACCTCGCGGGTGGCCGCCACCAGGGTCGGGCTCCCCGGGGCGCGAGAGCACTCGAGCCGGGCCAGCGAGACCAGGTCTCCGACGAAGAGCGGCTTGGCCAGCACGTCGTGCGCGCCGACGGCGAGCGCCTGCGCGGTGGCGCCCTCCGAGAGCTGCGTGGTCAGCAGCAGCACCGGCACCTCGGCCAGCCCGGAGCGGCGCAGGCGGGCGCAGAAGGTCACCCCGTCGAGCCCGGGCAGCCGGGTCTCGCTCACCACCAGCGCGGGCGCCGGGCCCTGCTCCAGAGCGCTTTCGGCCTCCTCGGCACTGCGGACGGAGGTCACCTGGAAGCCGGCGCGCACCAGGCCGAACTGCATCAGGCCGCGGGTGGACGCCTGGGGCTCGACGACGAGCACCCGACGCGCATCCGGCGCAGGCCCGCGGCCACCGGCTGGAGTCTGGACCGGGGTGACTGCCCTCTCTTGCGAGACCGCCATGCTCCCCGCCTCTGGGACATGGGCGTCGCGCCGTCCGTCCCCCGCGCGCGAGTCTAAGCGCCCGCCTCCTCGCCCGGGAAGCGAGCGACAGGCCTGCAGGGCATCGCTGACTGCGGCCCACCTGACGACACCCCGACCCGGACCTCGGCTGCGGCCGCCCCGACCTAGCGGACCTGGCGGAGCGCCTCGGTGAACTTTTCCGGCCCGAGGAAGCCGGTCACCCGCGGGTCATCCAGGACCTTTCCGTCGGACGAGACGAAGGCCACCGTGGGAAGCCCGTTCACCCCGAACCGCTGGTACAGCACGTCCAGCGGGTCCTGGGCGTTCGTGCCATCCACCTTGATGCGGACGAAGCGGTCTGCCTCCGCGACCACCGCCGGGGCGACGTACGTCTCCCTGTCCAGCTCCTTGCAGGCCGCACACCACTCGGCGAAGAAGTCGATCATCACCGGTCTGTGCTCTGCCCGCGCACGGGCGAGCGCCGCGTCCACCGGCTCGGGCTGCGTGCCCTCACCGGCGTAGCGGAGGTTCCAGACCAGGCCCGTGCTCTCCACGCCGACGTTGAGCGCGGACAGCCGGAGCAGCACCGCCCCGGCGACCAGCACCACCCCGGCGCCCTTGAGCACCGCGTCGCGGGGCCCCCCGCCGAACTTTCGATGGATGGCCCCGAGCAGGATGCCGGCCGCAGCCAGTCCGGCGGCGAGCCACACCCCGCCGCTCGCCCCCCAGGCACGGGCCGCCGAGGCGGCCTCGGAACGGAGGGCGGGAAAGGCGTCCCGGACGTAGGTCGCGGCCAGCGCCACCAGGAGGATGCCCAGGGCGCTCTTCACCCAGTCCATCCACGCCCCGCTCTTCGGCAGCCGCACCGCGAAGACGCCGATGAGGAAGAAGGGCACGCCGATGCCCAGGGCGTAGACGAAGAGCAGCCCGGCCCCCAGCGCGGTGCTGCGGCTGGTCGCGACGTAGGTGAGGAGGCCGGTGAGCACCGGGCCGGTGCACGGCGCGGCGAGGAACCCGGCGACGCTCCCCATCAGGAACGCCCCGGCCACGCCGGAGCCGCCCACCGCGTTCAGCCGGAGCGCGAGCCCCTGCGGCAAGGTGAGCTCGAACGCCCCGAACATGCTCGCCGCGAGCACCAGCAGGAACACCGCCAGCCCGATGGCCACCGCCGGATGTCCGAGTAGCTGCCCGAAGGCCGCCCCCGTCCGGGCCGCGACGACGCCGAGGGCGGCGAACACCACCCCCATCCCGACCACGTAGCTCGAGGTGAGGAGGACGGCCTTGCCCCGCCCCACTCCCGGCCGCGCGCCGAACACCCCGACGGTGACGGGGATGAGCGGGTACACGCAAGGGGTGAGCGCGGTGAGCAGCCCGCCGAGGAAGACCAGCAGCGCGCCGGCGCCGAAACGGCCTGCGCCGAGCGCTCCGGCGGCGTCCAGGTTGGCCGAGGGACCGGTGGGCAGGGCGGCAGGAAGAAGGGCGAGGCCGAGCGCGGCCACCACTGCCAGGCCAAGCACCCAGAACAGGCGCATCGGTGCTGTCGTCGCCACTGGTGCTGTCGTCGTCACAAGTGTCTCGCTCCGGAGTCCAAGCAAGAAACGCCCACGGGTACCGCAGGCTTCCGTCTTGCTGTCAGCCCCCCCGTCGTTATAATCGACCTATCCGGTCCACATTGGTAGGCCAATGTAGGCAGGTGGCCCGAAACGACCCGATGAACCTCCCGATCTACATGGATAACCATGCCACGACCGCGCTCGATCCGCGCGTGCTCGAGGCCATGCTCCCCTATCTGCGGGAGGACTTCGGAAACGCCGCTTCTCGGAACCATGCGTTCGGCTGGCGGGCCGAAGCAGCGGTCGAGCAAGCGCGCGCCCAGGTGGCGGCGCTCATCGGCGCCCAGGCGAACGAGATCGTCTTCACCAGCGGTGCCACCGAGTCGGACAATCTGGCGCTCAAGGGCGCGGCCGAGTTCTACCGGTCCAAGGGTGACCACATCATCACCCTCAAGACCGAGCACAAGGCCATCCTCGACTCGGGCAAGCGGCTGGAGCGCATGCGGCAGGAGCGGCTGGAGGAGCTGAAGCTGCTCCGGCTGATGGAGCTGACCGGCGGCGAGGTGAAGCCCGAGGACGTGGACGCCCTCGCCTCGCAGTACAAGCTGGACCAGGACCCGCTGCTGCAGCGCTGGAGCTCGGTCGTCCAGACGGGCGCCCGGGTGACGTACCTGGACGTGGAAAAGGACGGGCGGCTGAGCCTGGCCAAGCTCGAGGCGGCGATCACCGACAAGACCATCCTGGTCTCGGTGATGCTGGCCAACAACGAGATCGGCACCGTGCAGCCGCTCGCGGAGATCGGCAAGCTCTGCCGCTCCCGCGGGGTGCTCTTCCACTCCGACGCGGTCCAGGGCGTGGGGAAGGTCCCCTTCGACGTCGACTCGATGAAGATCGACCTGGCCTCGGTGACCGCGCACAAGATCTACGGCCCCAAGGGCATCGGTGCGCTTTATGTGCGCCGGAAGCCGCGGGTGCGCATTGCCCCGATCATCGACGGCGGCGGGCACGAGCGCGGGATGCGCTCGGGGACGCTGAACGTGGCGGGCATCGTCGGGTTCGGGAAGGCGGCGGAGATCGCCCGGGCGGAGATGGCGGCCGAGTCGGTGCGCATCCTCGCTCTGCGCGAGCGACTGCGGGCCAAGCTCACGGCCGAGCTGGACATGGTCATCCTCAACGGCTCGCTCGAGCACCGGCTCCCGGGAAACCTGAACGTCTCCTTCGCCTACGTCGAGGGCGAGGCCCTGATGATGGCCATCAAGGACGTGGCGGTGAGCTCGGGCAGCGCCTGCACCTCGGCGTCGCTCGAGCCGTCCTACGTGCTCCGGGCCCTGGGCGTGGAGGAGGACATGGCGCACTCCTCCATCCGCTTCGGGCTCGGCCGGTTCAACACCGAGGCCCAGGTAGACACGGTGGCACGGTTGGTGGTGGACAAGGTGAAGAAGCTGCGCGAGATGAGCCCGTTGTATGAGATGGCCCGTGAGGGCGTGGACCTCAAGTCCATCGCCTGGGCGGCCCACTAGGAAGAACTGCCATGGCTTACAGCGACAAGGTCGTCGACCACTACGAGAACCCGCGCAACGTCGGGACGCTGGACAAGAGTGACCCCAACGTGGGCACCGGTCTGGTCGGCGCCCCGGCCTGCGGAGACGTGATGCGGCTGCAGCTGCGAGTCTCCGACGAGGGCATCATCCAGGACGCCAAGTTCAAGACCTTCGGCTGCGGCTCGGCCATTGCCAGCAGCTCGCTGGTCACCGAGTGGGTGAAGGGCAAGACGGTGGACGAGGCGACGGAGATCACCAACAAGGAGATCGCCAAGGAGCTGTCGCTCCCGCCGGTGAAGATCCACTGCTCGGTGCTGGCCGAGGACGCGATCAAGGCCGCCATCGCGGACTTCAAGAAGAAGCGGGCCGAGCGTCAGGCCGCGGCGAAGGCCACTGCGAGTTGATGGACGCTTCCCCCCAGAACGCCGCTCCGGCCGCCGCCCCCCGCCCTGGACTGAAGACCTTCAGCGTCTCCGACGGCGCGGCAGCCCGCATCAAGGTCCTGCTCGCCCAGCGGAACACGCCGGAGGCAGGGCTGCGGGTGGCGGTGCGCGGTGGAGGCTGCTCGGGCCTGTCCTACGTCATCGAGTGGGCCGAGGCTCCCCGGGAGCGGGACAAGATCTTCGAGAAGAACGGGATCCGCGTCTTCGTGGACCCCAAGAGCTACCTCTACCTGATGGGCTCCGAGCTCCGGTACGAGGAGACGCTGATGGCCTCCGGCTTCAAGCTGGAGAACCCCAACGTGAAGACCGCCTGCGGGTGCGGCGAGAGCTTCTCGGTCTAGGAGCGCCGGCCGTGCGCTGCTGGAACTGCCAGTCCGAGGTGTCCGGCGCCGACGTCTGCCCCGGCTGCGAGAAGGTCCAGCCGGTCGCTCCCGGGACGACGCTCTTCGACGTGCTCGGGCTCCCGCGCGGCGTCGACGTGGACCGCGCGGAGCTGGAGCGCGCCTACCGCGAGCGGTCCCTGCGCCTCCACCCGGACCGTGCGGGGAAAGACGACCCGCGCGAGCGGCGGCTCTCGCTCGAGCGCACCGCGCTCCTGAACGAGGCTTACAAGACGCTGCGCGCCGCCGAGCCGCGGGCCTTCTACCTCCTCAAGCTCCACGGGCTCGACCTCCAGAAGGACGAGGCGCGGGCAATCACCGTCCCCCCGAAGGTCCTGGAAGAGGTGCTCGAGATGCGCGAGCAGCTCGACTCGGCCCGGGCGGCCGGAGACGACGAACAGGTTTCCGCGCTCTCCGACCGGGTGCGGGTCCAGTCGGCGACGACGCTCTCCGCAGCGCAATCCGCACTCCGCCGGCTGGAGGGCACTCCGGGCGACGCCGGGGCTCGCGACGAGGCGGCGCAAGCGCTCGCCCGGCTCCGGTACCACCACCGGTTCCTCGAGGCGGCCGAGAACTCCGACGAGGAGGGCTGAGCCGTGACCGGTGGACTCCTCCAGATCCACGACCCGTTGAAGCCGCGCGGTCACGCGGTGGGCATCGACCTCGGCACCACCAACTCGCTGGTGGCCGCGGTCATCGACGGGAAGCCGCGCGCCTTTGCGGTCGACGACGGCGGCTCGCTGCTCCTCCCGTCGGTGGTGCACTACGGCGCCGACGGTTCGGTGGTGGTGGGAGAGCGCGCCAGGGCACTGGCCAGGGCCGAGCCCACCAGCACCATCGCCTCGGTGAAGCGCTTCATGGGCAAGGGTCCGGAGGACGCCGAGACCCGGGCGCTGGGGGCGTACCGCTTCGTCAAGGGCGGCGCGATCGTCCGCTTCGAGGTGAACGGCGGGCCAGCGGTGACGCCGATCGAGGTCTCCGCCGAGATCCTCCGGACGCTGAAGCGCCGGGCCGAGGCCGCGCTCACCGGGAAGGTAGAGCAGGCGGTCATCACCGTGCCTGCGTACTTCGACGACGCCCAGCGCCAGGCCACGCGCGACGCCGGGCGGCTGGCGGGGCTCGAGGTGCTGCGGCTGCTCAACGAGCCCACCGCGGCCGCGCTGGCCTACGGGCTGGACAAGGGAAGCCAGGGAACGTTCGCGGTCTACGACCTCGGCGGGGGCACCTTCGACATCTCCATCCTCCAGCTGGTCGAGGGCGTCTTCCAGGTGAAGTCGACCGGTGGAGACTCGGCGCTCGGCGGGGACGACTTCGACCGGGCGATCGCCACCCGCTTCCTCGAGGCGCACGGAGTCGCACATCCCGACCCGGGCTCGGTCACCGAGCTGCTCGCCGCGGCGCGGAAGGCCAAGGAGACGCTGAGCCAAGAGGAGACCACCGAGCTGTCGGCGCTGGGGCGCACGTTCACCGTGAGCCGCGGCGAGATGGAGGCGTGGATCTCTCCCCTCCTCCAGCGGACGGGCATCGCCTGCCGCCGGGCGCTCAAGGACGCCGGCATCGGTCGCGAGGAGCTGGACGGGGTCATCCTGGTCGGCGGGAGCACCCGCGTCCCGGCGGTCCGGAGGTTCGTGGCCCAGCTCTTCGGCAAGGAGCCGCTGGGGGACATCGACCCGGACCAGGTGGTGGCCCTGGGAGCGGCGGTGCAGGCGGACCTCCTGACCAATCGCGACCGCACCGACGAGGTGCTCCTCCTGGACGTCATCCCGCTCTCGCTGGGGCTGGAGACGATGGGCGGGGTGGTGGAGAAGCTCATCCCCCGGAACAGCGCCATCCCCACCGCGGCAGCGCAGGTCTTCACCACCTTCCAGGACGGTCAGAACGCGCTCGACGTGCACGTGGTGCAGGGCGAGCGAGAGCTGGTGACCGACAACCGGTCGCTGGCCCAGTTCCGGCTGTCGGGCATTCCCCCGCTGCCGGCGGGGATGGGGCGGGTGGAGGTGCGGTTCGAGGTCAACGCCGACGGCATCCTCTCGGTGTCGGCGAAGGAGCTGAGCACCGGGGTGAGCCAGGCCATCACCGTGAAGCCGACCCACGGGCTGACCGACGAGGAGATCGAGCAGATGCTGCTCGACTCCATCGAGCACGCCGAGGAGGACATCCAGGCGCGCCAGCTCCGCGAGCAGCAGATCGAGGCCGAGCGCATCCTCCACGACGCCCGGAAGCAGCTGGCCGCGTTCTCCGACCTGCTTCCGGACGACGAGCGGCGTGAGGTCGAGGCGGCGATCGCCCGGGTGGCGGAGCTGCGTGAGTCGGCGACCGATTCCGGCCCGCTGGCCGACGCCATCAAGGCGCTGGACGACGTCTCGCGCCCGTTCGTGGAGCGGATCATGAACCGCGCCGTCGGAACCCTGCTCGAGGGCCGCCGGGTCGACGAGGTCTGAGATGCCTCGCGTCCGGTTCCGGAGCCCCTTCGACGACGTGACGGTCGAGGTCCCGGAGGGGACCAGCATCCTGGACGCGGCCGAGAAGTGCGGGGCCACGGTGGGGCATGCTTGCGGCGGGGTCTGCGCCTGCTCGACCTGTCACGTCTGGGTGCGTCGAGGGCTGGAGTCGCTCTCGGAGCAGGAGGACGCGGAGGCGGACCGGCTGGACCAGGCGTTCGACGTGCGCTCCTACTCCCGGCTCTCCTGCCAGTCCCTGGTGGGCAGCGAGGACGTTGACGTGGACATCACCCAGGAGTCGCTCCAGGCCTTCCTCGACGAGAATCCGGAGCTGCGGCACCGGCTGGAGTCCGAGGGGAAGTGGCCCTTGAAACGGTGAGGCACTGCTCCTATAAGGCCCGCCTCCGCACCGCCCAGGTGGTGGAATTGGTAGACACACTAGATTCAGGGTCTAGCGCCGCGAGGCATGGAGGTTCGAGTCCTCTCCTGGGCACTCAGTCGATGGACACCGCTGGCGTTCCGAGCCCGCCTCCGCCTCTCCGCCCATGGGGTCTTCGCTGGTAGCATGTGAGGGTGCCGAGCGTCTCTCGTCGGCGGTCACTCGAGGACGGAGTCGTGGACGTGTGGTTCCTCGATCGTCCGGCGGCCTCGGCCCTCCCCGAGTCTTGGGTTCAGGCCCTCGACCCGGAGGAGCGTGCTCGGGCGAACGCGTTCCGGACTCCGGAACTCCGCGCCCGGTTCGTGGCCGCGCACGCGCTCGTGCGGACCGCCCTCGCAAGCTACGCGCCGCTCGGGCCCGAGGAGTGGCGCTTCGCCCACGGGCCGACGGGACGGCCGTCTCTTGTGGATCCACCGATCGATCTGCGGTTCAGCCTGAGCCACGCCGGAGCGCATGCCGCCGTCGCGGTCGCGGTCGGACGGAGGATCGGGCTGGACCTCGAGGAGATCGACGCAGCCGGGGACGCGCTCGGCATCGCCAGCCGCTTCTTCACCCCGTCCGAGCTGGCGATGCTCCGGGCTTGCGACGACCCGGAACGCGCGCAGCGCTTCACCACGCTCTGGACGGTCAAGGAGGCGGTGCTGAAGGCGCGAGGAGCGGGTCTGGCCTCGGGGTTGACGACGGTCGAGGTGCAGCTGGATTCCTCCGGAAACCTTCTCCCGGTGTCCGCTCCCGGCGGGCCGTGGAGCGTCGCTGCCTGGTCTCCCGCGACCCGACTCCGGGCGGCGCTCGCCGTTCAGGCCGGCACGCTGCTCACGCTGAGGGTCCTCGTGGCCATTCCGCTCGGAGCCGTGCGAGAAGCGCCCGAGCTCGGCCTCGGCTGAGCCGGCCATGCACCGGCAAGGACCAAGCCCTGACTGCGGCCGCCTGGCTCGCCCGGCGGCGGACCCGTGCATCCTCTCTGTCGCTCCGCCCGCGGACGCCCGACCCAGCCGTAACTGCGGCCGCCTGGCGGGCCCGGCGGCGGACCCGCGCATCCTTTCTGTTGCTCTGCCCGCGGACGCCCTGACCTAGCGAGCGGCACTCCGGCGCATCCCGAGCCCGAGCCGCCGCGACAGCCGCTCGACCACGCGCTCGGTGAGGAGTTCCTGCGCCCACAACTGCTCGAAGGTGTGGGAAGGCCCCTCTACGACGTCGACCTCGAAGGACGGGGCGCGCGAGAGCTGCCTCAGGACGGGCCCGGCCTCGCGCGCGAGGGCATCCACTCCTTCGTCGTCCGCTCCGAAGAGGAAATACACGTCGGTTCCACGTTGAACAAGGTCGCGCAGGTGACGGCCGACCTCGGGCTCCTCGCGGCGGAGCCCACCGGCCGCGCGCTCCCGGAGCCGCCGCCAGCCGCGGGCCACCAGCACCTGGCTCAGGTGGCGCAGCTGGAGCTCGCCCCTGATCGCCCTTCGCCATGTCTCGAGCCGGAGCAGCGCCCTCCGGTAGTAGCGCATCGACCCCAGCGTCTCCCGCTGACGGACGTCGAGCGAGTCCCCCTCCTTCCAGGTGAAGGTCTGGGGATTCACCGCCACCACGCCCGTGACGCGGAGGTCCACCACCGCCCCGTGGTATGCGAGGTACGCGCCGGAGCACAGCCCCACCAGGACGAAGCGCCGCGCGCCGGTGCTTTGCTCCAGGGCGTCCATCACCTCGCGCACCTCGGGAACCGACTCGGTGCCGTAAGCGTGGGTGGGGCTCTCGCCCGGGAGGAGCAAGCTGTCCCCCACGCCGGTCAGGTCGAAGCGGAGCGTCCGCAGCCCGAGGCCGGAGAGCGCCCGGGCGAGCCGTACCCAGAGGCGGTTCGGCCCGATGTGCTGGTGCGAGGCGGTGGTGAGGAAGAGCACCGTCGGGAGCACCTCGCTGCGCTCACGTACCGGAGCGCTGAGGACGCCCGCCATCATCCCCTCCTCACCGAGGCAGACCGCCTCCTCGACCACGTCCCGGGCGGCGACCCAGCGGCGCTCCTCGAGCTCGGCCCCCGAAGGGCGGCGAGGCGCGGAGATCGCCTTGCCCGCGACCTCGGCGAGGAACGCGGCGGTCCGGCCGAGCACGCCCTCGGGAACGACCGACTTCCGCGGCTGCTGCATCATCTCTTGCCAGCCCCTACCGGCCTCCAGCGTCAGCCGGGCACCGCGCTGCCTCCAGGCGCCGGCGAGTGCCTCGTCGGGCTCGCCCTCGCGCGAGAGGAGGAGCACCCGCGGCGCGGGCGGCCGGGAGAGCGCACGGAGATCGAGAGCCTCCAGCTCGCCTACCGTCGACCGGGTGAGGCGGTATCCGGCCGCCTCCTCGTCGGCCGCGGTCGGCGTGCCCCGCGGATCGGCGGACACCGCGTTGAGGAGCCGGTAGGCCCGAAGCTGCCGGACGTAGGCCCGGCCGGTGACGAGGGGCCCCCAGGCCACCAGCGCCTCCACGTCGGTGCGCTCGGCCGCGGCGTGGGCGGCGAGCGTCGCGCCCATCTGCAGCCCGGCGAGCGCCACGCGGGGAGCGCCCGACGTCCGCCGGGCCGCCTCCACCGCAGCGTGGACCGAGGCGATCCACGCCGCAACCCGGGCGGGGTCCTCGTCCGAACCTGGCGCGTCACCGGTGCCGGAGTAGTCGAAGCGGAGCACCGGGAAGCCGGCCGCGGCGAGGAGCTCGGCCCAGCGCACGAGGGTGAGGTACGTCGCCTCCGCCTCCCAGCCGATCGCCGGGCACAGCACCACCGGCAGCGAGCGAGCGTGGCCGCCCACGGGCGGATGCCACCAGCCGGGAAGGTGCCCCGCACCACACCCGAAGGCGAGCGGCCAGGGCCCGTCCGGGCGTATCACGTGCAGCCCGGGGGTCAAGCCTGGCCTCCGAAGGGCGTGGGACCCGGGGCGTTGAGCGGCCACGCCGTTCCGCGCGGCGTCCCGCGGCGCGACCCCGCCACGAGCTCGACCCGGTGCGGAACCCCGGGCGCGAGATGGAAGAAGTCGTCCCGCGCCTCGACTCCCTCAATCTCGAGGGACACCGCCTGCGCGAAGCGATTCGCGGTGAGCTGCAGCGCCGATTGACCGCCGAGGTCCACGGTCTCCACCCGGAGCCGCAGCTCGGGATCGATGGAGGAGTGACGGCCGAGCGGAAAGTGGAAGGCCGCGGCGGAGAGCGGGCGGTCTCCCTCGCCGAGCCAATGCGCCACGACCAGGTCGTGGCTGGGAGGACCGAACCGGAAGGCGTACCCCACGTCGACGAACGTTCCGAGGACCTCCTCCGCCCAGACGCGCAACGACCCGCGCGCCTCGACGCGTACCGCCCGCTCGACGCACTGCAGCAGGAGGTGGCCCTCGCGGAAGAGGGTGATCCGCAGCCGCCCGCCGACCAGCTCCGGCCCGTCGTTGACGAGGTGGACGGCGATGCCGTTCGTTCCCTCGTCGGTCAGGAAGAGCGCTCGCGGGGCGAAGGCTCGCCGCAGCGCCCAGTACGCGGACTTCGGGCGGCCGTGGGCGTCGACCACGCCCCACCCTGCCCCGGCCCAGAGGTCACGGAGGAACCAGACCAGGGCGCCGTTACACGTTGCGCCGTGGCGCCGCCACTCGCCGATCGTGGCGGTCATCACCTCGACGCTCACCGCCCGGCCGAGCGCGAGGTAGCGCTCGGGGTCCGAGGAGCGGACCTGGCCCGGCTCCACGCCGAAGAGCTGCTGGAGGTAGGCGTCGCGCACGTCCTCGAAGTCCCACTCCGCACCATTGTCTCGCGGCACGCGCGCCTGCCACAGCGGGTCCGCCGGGAGGCTCCGGACGTCCCCGAGCAGCTCCCGGACGGTCCGGCGGTCCGGCACGTTGGCAAAGGCGAGGCACTCGCTCGCGAACTTCACCTCCGCGCGGCGCGCATCCTCGAGCGGACGCCGGTAGGCCCCGACGCCGTAGTAGTGGGCCACGCCCTCGCCCGGCTGGAACGGAAGCGCACCTCCGCTCGGGCTGCTCGGGACGTAGGGCACGTCGGAGCCGGCCCGGACGCGCCCGGGGAGCACCTCGGCGAAGAGCGGGCCGCGCCAGAGATCCCGCTCGAGCCCGAGCATCGCGGCCTGCTGCTCGACCTCGCTGTTTCCGCAAAAGACCGCGGTGCTCGGCCGCCACCCGATGCGCGCCACCACCTCGTCGGCCTCGGCAGTCACCGCGCCGAGGAAGGCCGGATCGTCCCCCGGGTAGTCCAGGTTGGCGAACATGAAGTCCTGCCACACCAGGATGCCGAGGGCGTCGCAGGCGTCGTGGAACGCATCGTCCTCGTAGGCGAACGGCCCGGCGATGCGGAGCATGTTCATCCCGGCGTCGCGGGCCTGCTCGAGCGCCACCCCGAGCGCACCGGGAGCCGAACAGAGCGAGAGGACGTCGAGCGGTGTCCACGAGGCGCCGCGGCAGAAGATCCGCGTCCCGTTCACCCGCAGGCCGAAGCCGCCCCCCGCGGTGTCCGCCTCGAGAGAGCGGAACCCCACCGGCGCGAGCTCCACCTGGCCCACCCCCGGCAGGTGAATCTCGGGGCGGAACAGCACCGGCCGCCCGTGGGTGTGCGGCCACCAGCGCTCGATGTCGGGGAGCTCGATGCGCCCGGCGAGCTCCACGACGCCGGGCGCGAGCGAGCGGCCGGCGAGGGCGGTCTCCCGGCCGGCGATTCGGAGCTCGGCGGAGGACACGCGGTGGGCCGGGGCGCGGACGCGGAGCGACACCTCCAGCGTGCCGGTCGTTCCCGAGACCGTGGTCCGCAGCGTGGCTCCGAGCACCTCGGGCCCACGGCCGTGCTCGAGGAGCACCGGCCGGAAGGGGCCCACCGGCGGCGCGGGCGGCGTCCAGCCCGGGATGCGCCCGAGGAAGGTCGTCCGCCACCACCGCAGCTGCTGCTGGGTGACGAGCCGCGTCTTCCAGCGCGGGCGTGGCCGCCTGGCGGCGAGGAGCGGACCGAGCGCGAGGAAGCGCAGGTGCAGCACGTTCTCCGCGCGGATCAGCGGCCCCACATCGAGCCGGTGCCGCTGCCACATCGACTCGGAACGGAGGAGCCGCGTCCCGTTGAGCCACACCTCGGCCACCGTCGCCAGCCCGTCGAGACGGAGGGCGACATTCTCCGCGCCGGCCGGCCCCCGGAAGCGGAGCCGGTACCAGACGTCGGAATCGTCGAGGTCCCCCGCACCGGTCGGGTCAACGCCGCGGGCGCGGAGCGCGCTGGCCAGCGTTCCCGGCACCTCGGCCGGCATCCACGGCTCGCCGAGTGCCTCCACCGCCGAGGGCGAGTCCGCCGCGTCCGGGGCGGTCCGGAGAAGCTCCCAGCCCTCCGCCAGAGCCCAGCGCTCCTGCCATTCGGTTCGCCGGATGCAGGCCATCGACCGCGCGCCTCAGAGCCCCAGCGCGGCGGCAGCGGCGGCGAGCGCCGTGCCCCATCCGCTGGACATCGTGGACAGGAGCGGGCCGAAGTCGGCGCGCTTGCCCGTGGAGACCGCCCGCGCACCCTTGAGGATGAGCGACTTGGCGGAGAGCGACACCAGGTCCAGCGCCGCAGCGGCTGTTTCGAGCGGGCGCTCGACGGCGGGCTGGAGCCAGCGGAGGTGGTGCGCCGCGAGATCCGCCGCCGACCCGAGCTGGCGCACGGTGGCGAAGGCGTAGAGGTGGTAGGTGGCCAGCGACTCCGGCCCCAGGCGGGCGACGGCGTCCGGGAAGCTCACCGCGAAGCGGGCGACCGGGTTCTCGCGGGGACGGCGGCGGAGGTGCGCGCGCGTGCACTCCAGCGCGAGGGCCATCAGCGCCTCGCGCGGCCGGAGGTGGAGGCTCTCCATGCGGACGAACTCGACGTACAGGGGAAGACGCCCGGGGTCTTCCGGCCCGTCGAGGTGGAACAGCCCGCGGAAGTCCGCGCCCTCCAGCTCGAAGTACCCCGCATTGTGGAAGTACCCCAGCCGCTCCCTGCGGAGCTCGATGGCCTGAATTCCGATGGTGGTCTTGGTGTGCTGGGTCCGGTAGTCGGTTCCAGACGTGTCCGGCAGCCAGTGCGCGTCGACCTCGGCGAGCACCAGTCGTCCGCGGCGGACGAACTCCTCGATGTGCAGGTGGAGGGGCCGCCAGACGTTGAGCTCCTGAACGTCCACTCCGTGCAGCGCGGCGAGGTCGCCGTAGGTCTGCCTGAAGAAGGTGAACTGGTCCTCCTCGAAATCGAGGTCCAGGGTGCAGCCCAGTGCCGCCAGCGGGTCGTGGCCGCAGGAGTGAAGCACCTCGATCCACAGGTCCGCGAAGCAGTTCGTCTCCGGCCAGGGGCGATCACCCTGGTGCAGCGCGTGACGCACGTACGCGCTGGCGGACAGCGGCTGGAGCGCGGTGGCGATCATCGGTCCAGCACGGCCCGGACCGTCACCGGCCACTCCCGCAGATCGAGCCCGTGCCGACGGAACAGAGCCAGCGTCACCCGCTCGAGCCCGAACCCGAGGCAGGCGGTGTGCGCCGGGCTTCCCTCGGGCAGCGAGATCTCGAACAGCTTTCCGAAGTGTTCCTGGTGGTAGTTGAAGGAGCAGATCGCCGTCGGCTCCTCCGACGCGATCGGCACCACGATCTCGAACTTGAAGCCCTGCTCCCGCTGGCTGGCGGCGAGCATCTTCCCCGCCCGGCCGAAGAACGGGTCCGAGGCGTGAACCGCCCGGGCATCGAGCCCGAGTGAGCCGAGCAGTGCGAGCGAGCGCTCCAGCCACGCCGCGCGCCACTCGAGCACCGCCTCGGGGCGCCCCACCCGGATGACCTCGTGCATCCGGAACAGCTGCAGGCGCGCCGGATCACCGGACGGCTCGTGGCGGAAGCAGTGGTTCTGCACCTCGAGCGTGCGCCCCCCCTCAGGCAGGACGCCGCGGAGCGTCGGGTACACCGGGTAGCAGGCGGCCGGAGTGAGCGCGACGTCGGTCGGGGTCTGCAGCTCGGCCCACGGCTCGCCGGCAGTCGCGCGCCGGCTCAGCTCCCGCGCCTGCGCCTCGGTGCCGGTGAAGGAGAAGACCGTGCCCGCGAGGTGGGGGAACGAGTCCAGGTAGCCGGTGCATTCCAGCAGCCGACGGGGGATCACCGGCGGGAAGTGGAGACGCTCGGCGCCGTCCGCCGCGGCGAGCTCGGCCACCCGGGAATCGAACCGCCGGAGCACCGACTCGAACGTCTCGCTCCGCGCCCACACCCCCGGCACCCCCGAAGGGACGATGAGCCGGGCCCGGACCAGCTCCTCGTGGAACGCCAGCTGCCCGGGGGTGGTGGACACGCGCTAGAATCTCCTTCTGGACCAGGAGCACCGAGGCGTTCGCGGCGTAGAGCCGGTCGTTGGCCACCATGAGCGAAGCGCTCAACGCGTCCCGCAGCTGGCGCCCGACACTGAACGGCGAGTCGTTCTTGTAGCCGTTGATCCCGCAGATCTGGAGCCCGGCCTCGACGATGCGAGTGACCGCATGCGAGGCGTTGATCTTGAGATTGTTGATCCGGAGCGCGAAGGCCATCCCCGACAGCTCGCCCGAGCGGCTCGGGTCTTCGCGCAGCTCCTGGTACTCGGCCGCCATCGCCGAGAGGGAGGCACGCATCGCCTGGAGCTCGGCGTGCACCTCGGCCAGCCGCAGGGCGGACGGAGGCGTGGTGCCGGGCTTCTTCCGGGCCTCGCCGCGCACGGAGGCCGCGGCCCGGTCGACGGCGCTGGTGGCGATGCCGGTCCACACCGCGCCCCACAGGAGATGCGAAACCGGGACCATGGTCTCGGCGCCGATGTCCGCGAAGGGAACCGGGAGGATCTGCTCCACCGAGGCCACGCCTTCCACCAGCCCACCCGCTGAGCAGGTCCCGCGCATCCCCAGCGCATCCCAGGTCCCCAGCTGCTTCAGCTGGTAGTCCTCCTTCTGGAAGAGGAGGAGCACCTGGTCACCCGGCGCGGAGTCGGTGCTCGCCCGGGCAGTGACGAGGAGATCGTCGGCCTGCACGCCGTAGGAGATGGTGGTCGCGTCCTTGGTGAGGCGGAACCGCTCCCGCTGCCGCTCCACCGCGCAGACCGAGGTCCGCAGCCCGCCACCGACCCCCACCTCCGAGGTGACGGAGGCGATGAGCCGCTGGGAGGCCGAGACTCGGCGCAGGTACGCCGGGAACCAAGGGCTGGCGAGCCCGTGGTGCACCAGGCACGCGACCTCGATCTGGTGCATGGCGAAGATCATCGCCGTGGAGGCGCAGTGCTCGGCGAGCACCTCGCACACCTCGATCAGCTCGCGGATCGAGCACCCACCGCCGCCGAGGCTCGTCGGCACGTACGCCGACAGGAGCCGGGCCTGGCGGAGCGCCCAGATCGCCTCCTCGGGAAAGCGGCCCTCGCGGTCGACGGCGTTGGCGTGGCGCGAGGCCACCGTTCTTCCGATCTCCTCGGCCCGCTCCCGCAGGGTCGCTTGGTCGGACGTCGCGGTTTCGGCGGCGTGAGGCACGGAGTGCTCCTCGAGGTTTCGGTGGGAGGGCGCCCCTGCTACGCGGCCCTGCTGCGCAGCTCGTCGAGCGCTGCCGCGATGGCGGAGATGCTCTCGAAGACGCTGCGGCGGAGCATCCGATCGGGAAACTCGACGTCGAAGTGCGCCTCCAGGGCGAGCATGACGTTGACACTGGCGTGCGAGGTCATGCCCGCTCGATAGAGGTCGTCTTCGGAACGGATCTGCTCGATGGGGAGGGACAGCCTGCCATGCTTGCCGAGGATGGTTCGGATCGCGTCTTCCACGTGTCGCAAGATCGTCGCAAGGGAGGAGGGGACCGGTCAACCTCTTCACGAGGCCGTGCGACATCCATTCCCGGTAATCCTCGGAGTGGGAGCGTGGCGGGTAATGCCCGACCCGGCGGATGGCAGTCAGCGCGCCCCACCGTCCGCGGTCCGAGACAGCGCGCGATCGAAGAATTCACCGAGCGCTGCATCGAGCCCGGTCGGATCGGCTTGGAAGAATCCACCATGCCCCGCACGCTGGGCGCGCCAGCGCAGGGAGTTCGGCACCTGGGCGGCGAGCGCGTCGTCGATCGCCGCCGGGGTATCGTCGTCGAGCGCTCCGGAGAGGAAGAGGAGCGGGCGAGGCGCGATGCGCCGGATCGCCTCCACCGGGCTGACCGCGCCGACGTCGACCCCGGAGAGACGGAAGACGCCGGCGGCCACCAGGGCCGACTTCAGATGGGTCAGGGGGAAGCGGTGCCGGAGCTCGTCCCGCAGCGATGGCCATACCGGCCCGAGCGCCACGGCGCGGACGAGTGGATCGGCGGCGGCGCTCAGGGCCACGGTCGAGGCCCCGACCGAGAAGCCGTAGAGCCCGACGCGGGCCGGATCGACGCCCGGCCGGCTACGGACCCAGCGGAGCGCGGCCCCGACGTCTCGCCGCTCCCGGTCTCCCCAGGTGGCCAGCGAGCCCTCGCTCGCACCGCTCGCGCGGGAGTCGAAGAGGAGCACCGAGTGACCGCGGCGAAGAAGGAGGGCCGCCTCGGGGAGGAGCTCGGCGCGGTTGGCCCCGAGCCCGTGCACCAGCACCACCGCCGAGCCCCTGCTTCCCGGAGCGTACCAGCCGCGGAGCACGAGCCCATCCTCGGTGCGAAGCTCGGCCGGCTCGAGCCCCGGAAGGGAGCGGCGCGCCCCGGCGAGGTCCGCGTCCGTCGGCGGGCGGCGCTGCGGATGGAGGTCGCGGAGCGCCGCAGGGACGGTGTGCCAGGTCACGCTGACGACGAGGAGAATGGCGAACCCGGCCACCCACCCTGCAGCGCGGCTGAGCGGGCCACCCAAGGCGGCGGAGCGCTCAGTGGCTACCGCGGCCGCTCACCACCGCGGGAACGGTCTTCAGGATGAGCCCGATGTCCTGACCCATGCTCCAGTGGTCGATGTACTGGAGGTCGAGGTACATCCAGTCGTCGAAGGCGACGTTGTTACGTCCGCTGACCTGCCACAGACAGGTGAGCCCGGGCGGCACGGAGAGTCGGCGGTGCTGCCACGGCTCGTACTGCGCGACCTCCTGGGGAACGGGCGGACGGGGACCGACCAGGGTCATGTCCCCGCGGAGCACGTTCACCAGCTGCGGTAGCTCGTCGATGCTGTATTTGCGGAGGATGCGACCCAGCGGGGTGACCCGCGGATCGTGCTTCATCTTGAAGACCGGACCGCTCTGCTCGTTTTGCGCGAGGAGCTTCGCCTTCAGCTCCTCGGCGTTCGAGACCATGGAGCGAAACTTGAGCATGTTGAACTTCTTGCCGTGCAGCCCGACCCGGACCTGCCGGAAGAAGACCGGGCCCCGCGAGGTGAGCTTCACCAGGGCGGCGATCACCAGCAGGAACGGGGAAAGCACCCAGAGCCCCGCCGCCGAGCCGGCGATGTCGAGGAGGCGCTTCAGCGCACGATGCTCTGGGCGCAGCACTCCGCCGGTCACGTAGTGGAGGAAGCCGTCGGCCACGGCCTTGCTCGCCACCGGCTGAGCCCTGCCGAGACGAACGCTGTACGCGGGCAGCGCGAAGGGAACACCGTAGGTCTCGCAGACGTTCACCGCCTCCTGCACCGCGGCCTGCCGGTCGGGGAGACCGCAGAGGTACACCTCGTCGAAGGCGCGGCCGTTGAGGACCTGGGGCAGCTCCCGCGCCAGACCGAGCACCTCGCCTCCGAGTGGCTTGGTGACCACCTCTCCCGGCCAGGTGAGGAAGCTGCAGACGGAGTCCTTGCGGCCGAGATCCTCACCGGTGATCCGGCCGAGGGGGCCCGCGCCGATGATCAGTATCTGCCGCTGCGCGCGTCCCTGACTCTGGAGAACGCCGTGGGCCGTCAGGCGCAGGAACACGAGGACAGGCAGAGCGACGGCGAGCATCGTCGCCACGCTCGGGGCGTCGCCTCCGACGACGCGACCTCCGAGCCCGAGCACGGTCGCGACCGCGAGGAGGATGATGAGGGTGATGAGCAGGTCGTCGAGCAGCGGGCGCTCGCTTGCCGAACCGTAGTGACGCACCACCGAGCTCGTTCCCCAGAACACGAGCACCGCGCTGGCGACGGAGAGCGCCTGCACCAACCACGCGCCCCGCGTCGCGAGTAGCACCGCAGCCGAGAGCGCAGCGAGGTCGAGCCCGAGCGCGAGCTTCGCCGCAGGAGTCGGAGCGAATCGATGAATGCTGAGAATCACTCCTCCTCCACGCGCAGCTCGTTTCAACGAGCGAGTTGGTCGACCTGTGGTGCCTCAGGCGACGGGCGCGGAGTCTTCCTCACCACCTCACAACACACAAAGGTCTTTTGTGTGTCGCGTGCATGAGGTTTCGCACACCCAGGGTCGCCGTTGCCCGAGGTCGGAGCACCACGTCCGACCGGGCGTGACGCGATCACAATCCGTCGTGCACGTCGGATCGACCGAAAGATCGGGTCGAGAATGACTCGGCAAGCAGCAGGTCCACGCTCGCGTTTGCGCAGGTCCACGCTCGCGTTTGCTCGGCCCGCAGCGCACATGCTAGGTCCACCCCCGTTTCGAGGGAGGGAACCGTGGCGGACCGGGGTTCGGCGAGGCATTCGGAAGTGCTCGCCCTCACAGCACTTCTTGGACTGTGCGTCTCCACCGCCTGCGCCACGAGCGGCTCGTACACGTGGGTGAACGACTACGAGGAACCTCCAATGACCGGGCAGTCCGAGTACATCATCCAGCCCGGCGACGTGGTGCAGATCCGGGTCTTCAACCAGCCGGACATGTCGACCAAGGCGCGGGTCCGGGACGACGGAAAGATTTCCATCCCCTTCCTCAATGACGTGGTGGTTGCCGGTACGGAACCCAACGCCCTCGCGAAGCAGCTGCAGGCAAAGCTCAAAGAATTCATCAATGCGCCGGTGGTCACGGTCTCTCTTGAGGAGGCGCGGCCCTTCCAGGTCGCGGTGATGGGCGAGCTGGTGAAGCCGGGGCTGTACCAGGTGCCGCCGGGGGCCGGCGTGCTCCAGGCCCTGGCCGCCGCCAGCGGCTTCAACCAGTACGCGTCCCGGGACCGCATCTTCGTGGTGCGCGACGCGCCAGCGCGAGCCCGGATTCGCTTCACCTATGAGCAGCTGAGCCAGGCCGAGGGAAAAGCGGCGACCTTCCGGCTCCGGCCGGGAGACAGCGTGGTCGTCGAGTAGAGCCTCGATGGGCGTGGTCTCGTCCGGTCTGTTGGCGCTGGTGTTGCTGCAGGCCGATCCGGTCCTGAGCACCACTCCGATCGTCGCCCGGGACGCGGAGCTGCCGCCGGAGCCGGTCCGGTTCAGCGCCGGCGTCCGCGCCGAGGTCCGGTCCGGTCACCCGAACGCGAGCATCCCCTCGGCGACCACTGATCTTGAGATCGATCCGACGGTGGGCGTGCGCCTCCCGGGCTCCACGAGCTCGCTGACGGTGAGCTACGACCCTCGCATCTTCATCGTCGCCAGCTCGACCACCGCCGCGCCCGGCTCCACGGCCCGGAAGGTCTCCTATCTCCACCGGGGGTACCTCTCCGCGGACCACACGATCCGCTCTCGATGGAAGCTCTATTTCAACGGCCGGGGGGCCTACGGGGACTACGACTTCCTGCCGCTGAGCACGGTGGTCCCCGGCGTTGGCCAGCCCTCCTCCCCCGGCAACCCAGTGCCCGGCTCGCCGACGACGCCGGGGGTCCCCATCCCCGGGGTGGGAAGCCTGCCCGACGTGCGTTTCCTGAAGGTGGTGGAGCTCGTGGGCGGCGCCGGGGTGGTCCACACCTTCTCGCCCACCCTGTCCTGGCGACTGGCCGGCGGCTACTCGGTCGCCGGCGGCGCCAACAGCGATGCACAGGCCACCCTGCCGCTGCAGAAGGGTCCGATGGGGAGCACCGGTCCGGAGTGGGCGGTCGGCCCCAACGATTCCGTCACCGCGCTGCTCAACGCCAGTTACAGCAAGTTCATTGGCCCGCAGTTCAGTACGGCACCGACCGCCACCCTCCTCGACCTGACCGTGGACTGGAGCCACCGCTGGAGTCCATCCTGGCAGACGGACCTGTTCGCCGGGGCGAGCGGCTTCCACGCCACCGGGCCGGGGCGGCCCGTGAAGAACTCGGTGCTTCCGATCGGCGGGTTCATCGTCACCCATGTCCTGTACGGCCATACGGGAAACGTGCGGAACACGCTCCAGGTCCGGGCCGTTCCACTCCCCGACCGCCTCAACGGCATCGTCTATGAACGGTTGGAGGCCATCCTCATCAGCTCCCTTCCTCTGGTGGAACGGCTCTGGCTGGACACCAGCGGTGGAGCCGCGCTGGCTCCTTCCATCGACCAGGTGGACATCCGGGTGGAGGCGCGCCTGAGCTACGCTTTCACCCGGCAGCTGGGGGTCTCCATCGGGATGCGAGCCGCCTGGCTCGAGGGGTCCACCCTGCTCGGCCCCAGTGGCTTCGGCTGGCTGGGCTTCCTCAATCTCACGGCCTTCGCCGTCGGACCCCTGTGAGCACCACCCCTTCCGGGAATCGCCCGGGCCGACTGGCACCCGAGGCCGAGGCGTGGTCCGATGGGAGGGAGCGTCGTTTGGCGAGCATGGATGATGGCGTGATCGAGCGTCGAAGGGCCCTGGTCGTCGAGGACAATCCCGACGCACGCGCCCTGGTCAGGACCTACCTCCGGAAGATGGACTTCGAGGTGGTCGAGGCGGCCGAGGGCCGTTCGGCCATCCGGGCCCTGGCGAGCTCGCGCCCGGATCTGGTCTGCCTCGATCTCATGCTGCCGGAGCTGAGCGGGTTCGAGGTCTGCGAGTACATGCGGTCCCAGCCCGAACTCCGGGACGTTCCGATCCTGGTGATGAGCGCCCGGGCCAAGCCGATGGACCGCGCCTTCGCCGAGGAGGTCGGCGCCACGGCCTACCTCATCAAGCCCTTCAAGCTCAGCGAGCTCAGCCGGGCGGTGGCGGCGTGCATCGCGCGCGCAACGCCGGCCAACGGGGACTCGACGTGACCGCGCCGGACCCGACCGAGCCCGCGACACCGGCCGAAGATTTCCAGCTGGTCGACTTCCAGCAGCTGAGGAATCGGATCGGTTTCGCTCTCCGGGCCGTGGGGCGCCGCAGGGGCCTCTTCCTGGTCATCTTCCTCATCGTGGCCGCGCTCGCCGGGGGCGCGCTCGCCATCATTCCCCGCACCTTCCACGTCGAAACCCAGCTCCTCGCGCTGCGCGTCGCGATGATGCCGGCGCTCGGGAACCCCGGACGGAAAGTGCCCCTCGACGCGGACAGCCCGACCCGGGCGGCGGCCGAGGCGGTGCTCCGTCGCGACAACCTCATCTCGCTGATCAAACAGACCGACCTGATGAGTTACTGGGCGCTGAACCGTCCTCCGGTGCTCCGGCTCAAGGATCGGCTGGTCGCCCTGGTGGATCCGCCCACCGAGGAAGACAAGCTCAACGCGATGATCGGCTTCCTCGAGGCCCGGCTGAGCGTGGTCACCGGCCCCTCGACGGTGACCATCTCCATCGACTGGCCGGATGCCGAGCTGGCCTACCGTCTGGTGGAGACCGCTCAGCAGAACTTCCTCGAGCAGCGGCACGCCGAGGAGGTCTCCACCATCGCCGAGACCATCTCCATCCTCGAGGGTCACGCCGCCACCGTCCGCGAATCGCTCGACGCGGCCATGGACGACCTGCGAAAGACGCACGAGGTCGGTCCCCTCACGCCGAGCAGTCAGGGGACGACAGCCCAGGTGACTCCCCGGAAGGACCCGGCCCAGGAGGCGCGACGGGCCGAGACCGCGGAGCTCAGGCTGATGCTGGAGGCCAAGCGGCGGGCGATCACCGAGCTGGAGGAGTTCCGGCGGCGGCGGCTGGCCGAGCTCCAGGCGGACCTGGCGCAGCAGAAGACCGTCTACGCCAGCGCCCATCCGGTGGTCCTGAAGCTCCAGCAGAGCATCAACGCGATGCAGGAAGACTCGCCCCAGCTCCTCGCCCTACGCAAGGAGGAGTCGGCGTTGTCGGAGGAGCTCGCGGCGAGGATGGCCAGCGCCCGCGCCGAGGGAAGCCTCGCCCGCGGCCCCCGCCCCGTCGACGCTGCTCCCGCCCGCCGGACGGATGCGCCAGGGCAGGACGTGGCCGGGGAGTACGCCCGGACGCGGGTCCGGTTCGCGATGGAGAAGTACGACAACCTCCTCGAGCGCATCGACAGCGCCCAGATCGAGCTGGACACCGCACGGGCTGCCTTCAAGTACCGCTACAGCGTGGTCCGCCCCCCCATCTTTCCGAAGCGTCCGAGCAAGCCGAAGGTCCCGGTCTTCGTCGCCGGTGCCCTCTTCGCCGCGCTGACCTTCGGGTTGGCGGCGGCGGTGCTGGCCGACCTCCGGTCGGGACGGCTCCTGGAACCGTGGCAGGTGGAGCGGCAACTCGGACTCACCATCCTTGGAGAGCTGCCACGGAGCTGAAGCTCCCGTGGCCCGGGCGGGGGGGGGTCACCGGGGCCTGCTTGATCTGTGCGGGCCGGCCCTCTATGTCGCCTCAGGGGACGAGTGGTGGCGCCCGCGACGACCTTCAAGCTTTCGGATGACACCGCCCCGGAGGGCTTGCCACGGGTCGGCACCCCGCCGGTGTCGATCCAGCAGCTCTGGTTCGCGATCCAGCGGCTGGAATGGTCGAGCATGGTGCTGGTCCCCGCCGGACCCGAGACCTCGGCCCTGGAGGTCGGGAAGTCCCTCCACGAGGTGGGCCGGCTGGCCATGGGGGACCGGCTCCGGCTGATCGACGGCCGCGGGGTGAAGGTGGACGGGACCGCGTCGCTGATCCTCGACATGACCGGTGACTCCCCGGTGCGTCCCGCCGGGCCCCAGCTCAGCGAGCGGGTCCTGGTGATGATCGACTCGCCCCTGGAGCAGCCTTCGGGGGTGCCCATCGCCCTCGCCGCCGACGCGGCCATCCTCTGCATCGAGCTGGGGAAGAACACCACCGCCAGCGCTCGCGAAACCCTGCAGCTCATCGGCTCACAACGCTTTCTGGGCTGCATCACGCTGGTGTGAGGATGGCGTCCAGCATCGGTTCGGCGGCACACCCCGTGCCGGGGAGCGAGTCTCGGTCGTCGGTCGCGCGCAACGCGCTCCATCTGGTGATGGGCCAGGCGGCCACGATGGTCCTGGGCATCGTCTTCAGCGGAGCGCTGGGCCGGACCCTGGGGGCGACGGACTTCAGCCTCTACTTCCTCATCAGCACCTTCTCCAGCTTCGCCCTGGTGGTGGTGGACTGGGGCCAGCAGTTCTTCGGGATCCGCGCGGTGGCGCGCTCGCCGGAGCGGGGTGGCGATCTCCTCGGCACCGGCCTGGTCCTGAGGACCGTGGGGACGGTCCTGGTCTGCGTGCCTACCGGGCTCAGCGCCTGGGCCCTGGGCTATGACACCCGGACCTGCTGGTTCGCCGTGGCCTTCGTGGCGCTCAGCATGCCGCTGTTCCTGGCCCAGAACTTCGGGGTCGTCTTCCGCGGCCATGACCGGATGGGCCTCGACGCCACCGTCTCGGTGACCAACCGGGCCGTCGGCCTGGTCCTCGGCCTCGGTGCCCTGGGGCTCGGGTTCGGGCTGGGGGGGGTGGTGGTCACCCAGGGCCTGGCCGGGCTCGCCGCCCTGGCGGTGGCGCTCTGGCTGTACCGGCAGGTCGCCCACGGGCCGCTCCACTTCTCCCGGGCCACGGCCTGGGAGATCCTCGCCGGGGGCACCGCCATCGTGACGATGACACTGGCGGCGAACGTCCAGCCGTACATCGACGCGGTGCTCCTCTCCAAGATGGTGCCCAAGGAAGCCGTGGGCTGGTACGGCGCGGCGAAGAGCCTGATGGGGACGCTGCTGGCGCCGTCGCTCATCCTCGGGTCCGCGGCCTTTCCCCGGCTCTCCCGCGCCGCCGGCGACGTCCCGCGCTTTCGCCGGGAGGTCACCCACGCGCAGCGTCCGATGGTCTGGCTGGGGGGCCTGGCGGCGGTGGGAACCTGGACCTTCGCCCCGGTCGCGATCCGGATCGTCTACGGCGCCCAGCACTTCACGCCGGCGGGGCCGATCCTCCGGATCTTCGGCCTGGCCCTGTTCCTGGTCTTCATCGACGTCCTGCTCGGCAATGCGCTGACCGCGCTCGGCCGCTCCACGGCGTTCTCGGTGATCAAGATCGGAACGGTGGTGCTGGCCACGGGCCTGGAGCTGTTCCTCATCCCCTACTGCCAGCAGCACTGGGGAAACGGAGGGCTGGGGGTGGTGAGCTCCTTCGTCCTGGCGGAGGCGGTGCTGTTCTCCGGCTCGCTCCTCCTCATGCCCCGCGGGACAATCGGGGCCTCGATCCTGGTCGACGCCTTCCGGGCCCTGGTGGCCTCCGTCCTGACCGGGGCGTTCCTCCACAGCCTTCCGCCGATCGGGCCCTGGGTGGGGATCCCGCTCTGCATCGCGGTGTTCACCCTGTGCTCGCTGGCCCTGGGGCTCCTGCGGCGCTCGGACCTCCGGTCGCTCCGGGCCCAGCTTCGCCACGAACCGCTGCGGTCACCGGCGACACCAGCGAACGACTCCGCCGGCGCTTCGCTCCAATAACCAAGCGACAAGGTGGGGATCGGCTCCCTCGCGTCGCCACGCAGTCGCTACCCGGGAGGTGCGGCATTCCGCTACAGTGCGCGCGCGAAACCGGGGGCTGAAATGCCTCGAGCGCCGGCGCTTCATCTCGTGCTGGCAGCGCCGGTGAGGGAGCGAGATGAGGATCCTGCTGACCGGAAGCCGCGGGTACATCGGAACGGTGATGGCGCCGTTCCTCCTCAAGGCCGGGCACGACGTGACGGGGATCGACACCGATCTCTACCGGCGTTCCACCTTCGGTCCGTGGAAGGAATCGATCCCGACCATGGTCAAGGACCTGCGCGCGCTCGAGCCGACGGATCTGCGCGGCTTCGACGCCGTCATTCATCTGGCTGCGCTCTCCAACGACCCGCTGGGTGATCTGAACCCCCAGCTCACTTACGACATCAATCATCTGACCTCGGTGCGGCTCGCGGCGCTGGCGAAGGAAACCGGCGTGTCGCGCTTCGTCTTCGCCTCCTCCTGCAGCAACTACGGCGCCGCCGGCGATGCGCCGGTGAACGAGGAATCGGAGCTAAACCCGGTCACCGCATACGGAGAGTCCAAGGTCCGGGTGGAGCGGGACGTGATCAAGCTGGCCGACGCGTCCTTCACCCCCACCTTCCTCCGCTGCGCCACGGCCTACGGCGTCTCCCCCCGCCTGCGGTTCGACATCGTGCTCAACAACCTGGTCGCCTGGGCCTTCACCTCGGGCAAGGTGCTGCTCAAGAGCGATGGCAGCCCCTGGCGTCCCATCGTCCACATCGAGGACATCAGCCGCGCCTTCCTCGCCGTGCTGAGCGTCCCCCCCGAGCGGGTCCGGGGGCAGGCCTTCAACATCGGCAGGAACGACCAGAACTACCGCATCCGGGAGATCGCAGAGATCGTGAGGGAGACCGTCCCCGGCTGCGAGATCGCCTTCGCCGACGACGCCGGTCCCGACAAGCGGAACTACCGGGCCGATTTCTCCAAGGTGGCGACGCTGCTCCCCGAGTTCCAGCCGCAGTGGGACGCGCGCCGGGGAGCACGGGAGCTCTACGACGCCTACCGGGCCATCGGTCTGAAGCTGGAGGACTTCGAGGGCCCACGCTTCCGGCGCATCGACCAACTCAAGCAGCTGATGGCCTCCGGGCACCTGAGCCCGGACCTGCGATGGAACTCCGAACCGCCGGCAGCCTGACGGACCGAACGAACCGTGATCTTCACCGAGACCAAGCTGAAGGGCGCGTATCTCATCGACCTGGAGCGCCGTGAGGACGAGCGGGGCTTCTTCGCCCGCTCCTTCTGCCAGAACGAGTTCGCCGAGCACGGGCTGAAACCGGTGATCGCCCAGGCCAACCTGGCCTTCAACAAGCGCAAGGGAACTCTGCGGGGGATGCACTTCCAGTTCCCGCCGAAGGCCGAGACCAAGCTGGTGCGTGCCACCCGCGGGGCGATCCTGGACATCATCGTGGACCTGCGGCCGGAGAGCCCCACGTACCTCGAGCACGTCTCGGTCGAGCTCAGCGAGGACAACCGCCGCGCGCTCTACGTCCCGGGGCGATTCGCCCACGGGTACCAGGCCCTGGAGGACGAGACGGAGACCAGCTACCAGGTGGGCGAGTTCTACGCCCCAGGGACCGAGGGCGGACTGTCCCCCTTCGATCCACGGCTGGGGCTGAAGTGGCCGCTCCCGGTCACGGTCATCTCCCCCAAGGACGCGGCCTGGAAGCCGCTGGAGGAGATCGGCCTCGAGGTGAGGCGTCGGATGCAGCTGGAGGGCTGGCGATGATCATCGTCGACCGGGCACTGAGAGAGCGTGAGGAGCAAGGCAGGCCCATCCGGGTGGGGATGGTCGGCTCGGGATTCATGGGTCAGGGGCTGACCAACCAGATCGAGAACAGCGTCCCCGGGATGCGGATGGCCGCCATCTACAACCGCAAGCCGGAGCGAGCGTTCGGCGTCTACCGGTACGCGGGTCGGGATCCGGTGGCTGCGGCCGCCCAGTCCGAGGTGGACGAGGCGGTCCGGCGCGGTCGCCCGGTGGTGGTCGAGGACCCGATGACCCTCTGCCGCTCGCCGGAGATCGACGTCATCATCGACGTCACCGGCTCGGTCGAGTTCGGGGCGCACGTCATCCTCGAGGCCTTCGCCCACCGGAAGCCGGTGGTGCTGATGAACGCCGAGGTGGATGCGACCATCGGCCCCATCCTCCGGGTCCACGGCAAGAAGCAGGGAGCGATCCTCTCCGCCTGCGACGGGGACGAGCCCGGCGTGCAGATGAACCTGGTCCGGTGGGTCCAGGGGCTGGGGCTCACCCCGAGGGTGGTGGGAAACGTGAAGGGCCTCCAGGACCCCTACCGCAACCCCACCACCCAGAAGGGGTGGGCCGAGCGCTGGGGACAGAATGCGGCCATGGTGACCTCGTTCGCCGACGGCTCGAAGATCAGCTTCGAGCAATCCATCGTCGCCAACGCCACCGGCTTCAAGGTCCGCTCCCGCGGCATGTCCCGAGGCGTCAAGTTCGACGGCTCGATCATGGACATCCACAGGCTGTACGACCTGGACGAGATCCGCTCGCTGGGCGGCATCGTCGACTACACGGTGGGCCCGCCGCTCATCAAGGTGTTCGTCCTCGCCGAGCACCACGACCCGAAGCAGCGGCACTACCTGAACCTGTACAAGATGGGTGAAGGGCCCCTCTATCCCTTCTGGATTCCCTACCACCTGGTTCATTTCGAGACGCCCTTCTCCATCGCCCGGGTGGTGCTCTTCGGGGACGAGCTCGCCCCGCCGCTGGCCGGGCCGGTGGTGGAGGTCTGCGCGGTCGCCAAGCGGGACCTCAGGGCCGGGGAGATCCTCGACGAGTACGGGATGTACACGACCTACGGCGAGGCGGTGAACGTGGAGGAGATGAGCTCCGGGCGATACCTGCCCGAGGGGCTGGTGGAGGGCTGCCGGCTCCGTCGAGACATCCCCAAGGATCAGGTCCTCACCTACGCCGACGTGGAGCTGCCCGCCGGGCGGATCGCGGACCAGCTCCGCGCCGAGCAGTACGAGCATTTCCGTGGCGAGACCTGGCTCCGCGACTGGCTCCGAGCCGAGGCGGAAGAGAGCCACGTCCCGAGTGACATCCGCGTTCCCCGGGGGCAGGCGGCGGCACCGATCGCCTGAGCCGGGGGGAAGCACGTGACCGGAGGCTGCACATGAAGGTGGTCATCTTCTGCGGTGGGCTGGGCATGCGGCTCCGGGAGTACTCGGAGGCCGTGCCCAAGCCGATGGTCCCGGTGGGCTACCGCCCCATCCTCTGGCACCTGATGCGCTACTACGCCCACTTCGGGCACAAGGATTTCATCCTCTGCCTCGGCTACAAGGGCGACACCATCAAGCGCTACTTCCTCGACTACGAGGAGACCGTCACCAACGACTTCGTGATGCGGGACGGGGGGAAGAAGATCGAGCTCCTGGGGAGCGACATCCAGGACTGGAACATCACCTTCGTCGACACGGGGATGAACTCCAACATCGGGCAGCGCCTCAAGGCGGTGCAGCGGCACCTCGCCGGCGAGGAGCTGTTCCTCGCCAACTACAGCGACGGGCTCTCCGACCTGCCGCTGCCCGAGGTCATCCACTTCCTCAAGAGCAGGCCGGAGGCGGTGGCCTGCTTCACCGGGGTTGCTCCCACCAGCAGCTTCCACCTGGTGAACGTGGGCGACGAGGGCGTGGTCCAGAGCATCCGCCACGTCCGGGAAACGGGCATGCGGGTCAACGGCGGCTTCTTCGTCTTCCGGCCGCAGGTCTTCGACTGGATGAATGACGGTGAGGAGCTGGTCCAGGAGCCGTTCCAGCGGCTGGCCAAGGCCGGGAAGCTGCTGTCGTACAACTACGACGGGTTCTGGGCCTGCATGGACACCTTCAAGGAGAAGCAGCTCCTCGAGGACCTCTACGCCCGGGGCCAGGTGCCCTGGGAGGTGTGGAAGGCGCACGCCCAGCATCATCCGACGAGCCGGAGGAGCGCCTAGGAATGCACCGTCTGTCGCTCGGCGGGCCGGGCGGCACGTTCCGCCGCGTCCTGGCGCTGGGAGCGCACGCCGACGACATCGAGATCGGGTGCGGGGGCACCCTGCTCCGGCTGCTCGACGAGCACGACGACCTGGAGGTCACCTGGGTCGTCTTCTGCTCCACGCCCGAGCGGGCGGGCGAGGCGGGGCGCTCGGCCGAGCGGTTCCTGGTGGGCGCCGGGCGGAAGCGGATCGTCGTCCACTCCTTCCGGGACGGCTTCCTTCCCACCGAGGCGGCCCGGGCCAAGGAGCAGTTCGAGGTCCTCAAGGGCGAGGTGTCACCCGACCTCATCCTCACCCACTACCGCGAGGACCGGCACCAGGATCACCGCACCGTCTCCGAGCTGACCTGGAACACCTGGCGAAACCACCTGATCCTCGAGTTCGAGATCCCCAAGTACGACGGCGATTTCGGCTCACCGAATCTCTTCGTCCCGCTCTCTCCCTCCACGCTGGAGCGGAAGATCGAGCTCGTGGTGCAGGGGTTCCCCAGCCAGGTGGGGAAGGCGTGGTTCACGCCCGATCTCTTCCAGGCGGTGGCCCGCATCCGCGGCATGGAGTGCGCCGCGCCGGACCGCTTCGCCGAGGCCTTCTACTGCCGGAAGGCGGTACTCTGAGTCGGGGCCGACCGGGCTTCAGGCCGGAATCGCGGTCCGGTCCTGGGGAGTCTCCGCCTGGTCTCCGGCCACCACCCGCTCCAGCCAGCACTCGCGCCAGTAGGGGTAGATGGCGCGGGAGCAGAACCAGCGCCGGAGGCTGTGGTTCCCCGAGCAGACCACCCCGTCCAGGGTGATGGCCTCGTTCTTGAGCTCGATGAGCTTGCCGTCCTGGTCGTTCACGAAGCGGCTGATCCGCTGCCTCACGCGAAAGACCTGACCGCAGTAGGGCAGCATCTCCTCGTCGAACCACAGGCCCTTGTTGCGGCCCTCGGAATTGAGCGTCCGGGCAATCTCCTCCCGCGAGCGGACCCGGACCCTCTCCCCCGGCTGGAGGTCGAGCGTCTCGAAGGCCTGCCCCTTCAGGGCGGTGCCTCGGACGTGGACCTCGTCGAGGAGCCCCAGCTTCCGCATCGGCTCCCGGACCACCGCCCGGGACATGACCCGGAGGAAGTGACCGAGCCCGACGTTGCCCGAGGTGTACTCGCGGGTGAAGCCCACCGGGTTCCAGAGCTTCACGTGCTCGGTGCAGGCAGGCAGCTCGGTGGCCTGGCAGCGAAAGCGCTCCTCCGTCCCCTGCGGGACCTCCACCTGCCGCCGGGTGCCCAGCGCCGCCCGAGCGCGAAGGGCCGCGAGCTCGGAGACGGGGGACGGCGCTGCTGGGCGATCCTCCGGGCCCACCCGCCGCAGCCAGGCTTCCTTCCAGAAAAGCCTGCACTCGGCCTGACAGCCGGCATGGCCCGCGCCGTCGCAGCGCAGGTCCTCGAGCAGGACGGCGTCCAGCAAGCGCCGTGTGCCGCTGTAGTGGACCGTGTCGCAGATGCGCTCGGCGCGCCGTTCCACGGTGAAGCGGCGGCCGCAGAACCCGACCATCTCCGGCATGAAGGGAAGCCCCTCCAGCGAGCCCGTCCCGTCCAGGGTGGCCAGGATCTCCGAGGGGGCTCTCACCTCGATGAGATTTCCCCGCCGCAAAGCCTCGTTCGACATGTCTCCCTCTCGACGCCGACGGGCGCAGAAATAACACGCCCACGTCGGGGGTCCGAGGCGTGATAAAATGAGGTTTCGTCGCTCGCGGGGGGCTTCCGGCCGGCCCGCGGGTATCCGCAGACACCACCATGACCTTTCCTCTCCGGCGCGGTGATGTGGCGGCGCTGGTTCCCGGCTCGGGCGGCGCGGTCCTCCAGCTCTCCATGCGCCGGGTCCACGACCTGGTCGCCTTCTGCGCTCCCTACGAGTTCGAGGACGTGGTGGCCGAAGTCACCGGCGCCGACCGCGTCGAGATCCTTGACTACCCCGCCGTGGAGCGGGCCCGCCGTGCGTACAAGCTGGGCCGGAAGGCGCTCCGCTCTCGCCGGGTCGGGCGAGCGTTGACTCCCCGGCTGGCGGTCCCCCGCCTCACGCGGGAGTACGAGCTCTTCTTCCCGGTCTTCAACCACCCCTTCGAGCTGTTCGCGCTGGCTGCGGTTCCGGACTGGCGCGCTCGATGCCGGGCCGCGGTGTGCTTCGTCAGCGAGGTCTGGATCCAGGACCTGCCCGAGTATCTGGTGGAGCTGCTCGCGGACTTCGACCAGGTGTTCCTCGGGGTCCAGCATCCGGTCACGGACCTGGCACGGCTCACCGGGCGACCCTGCAGCTACCTTCCGCTCGCCGCGGACGTGGTCCGCTTCTCCCCGGAGCCCGGTCCTCCGGCGAGGAGCATCGACGTCTGCAACATCGGCCGCCGGTCGGCGGTGACCCACCAGGCCCTGCTCCGCCTCGCCGCGGGGGAACGCCTGTTCTATTACTACGACACGGTGCGGGCCAGCGGGCCGGGCGACCGGCAGATGACCTTCCGGGTCGGTCACCCCGCCGAGCACCGGCTCCTGCTCGCCAGCATCCTGAAGCGAACCCGCTACTACCTCTCGTACCGCGCCCGGGTGAACGACGCCGAGCAGAGCGCGGGGAGAGAGGAGATCTCCGGTCGCTTCTACGAGGGTGCGGCCGCCGGCGCGATCCTCCTCGGGGAGCCTCCGCGCTCTGCGGAGTTCGCGCGCCAGTTCGACTGGCCTGACGCGGTGGTTCCCCTCCCCTTCGACTCACCGGACGTGGGCGACGTCCTCGAGGCGCTGGAGCGCGAACCGCAGCGGCTCGAGCGGGCGAGCCGCACCAATGCCGAGCAGGCCGCCCTCCGCCACGACTGGCTGTACCGGCTCGAGACCGTCTTCAGCGCAGCGCACCTGCAGCCCACCGACGCGATGCGCGCTCGCCGGACGCGGCTGGCCGAGCTTGCCCGAATGGCACAGGGTGCGACGCGGGGACCGGTGAGCGCATCCTCCCGCTAGGAGGCCATCGCCGCCACCTCGTCGGCCAGGGGGAGCGCCGCGGTGAGGCCCGGGGACTCGATGGCGTAGAGATGGACCAGCCCGGGCACGCCGTGCACCGAAGGTCCGTGAACCAGGAAGTCGGCCGCGGGTTCGCCGGGCCCGGTGACCTTGGGACGGATGCCGGTGTAGCCGGGCTGGAGCGCACCGGCCCGCAGGCCGGGCCAGTACCGCCGGATCGACGCATAGAAGCCGTCCGCCCGCGACTCGTCGAAGCCGTAGTCGACCGCGTCCACCCACTGCACGTCCGGCCCGAAGCGCGCCCGGCCGGCGAGGTCGAGCGTCACGTGCGTCCCCAGTCCGCCCGGGACCGGCACCGGGTAGACCAGGTGGCGAAAGGGCGACTTCCCGGAGAGCACGAAGTAGTGCGCCTTGGCATAGCGCTGGGGGGGGACGGAGTCTGGAGGGAATCCCTCGATCCGGCGCGCAACCTCCGGCGCCCAGAGCCCCGCGCAGTTGACGACCAGTCGGAACCTCACCCGCGACGGCTCGTCCCCTCCGAGCGAGAGCTCGACGCCGCCGTCGGCGAGGCGGCCGGAGAGCACTGCAGTGCCGAGGACGACCGTCGCTCCGTCGCGCTCGGCGTCCTCGCGGAGCGCGGTCATCAGCGCGTGGCTGTCGACGATGCCGGTCAGGGGGGACCAGAGGCCGCGCACCGCCGAGACCTCCGGCTCGAGCGCCCGCACCTCGCCGGCGTCCAGCCACCCGAGCTCCACCCCGTTCGCCGCGGCCGCGCTCCGGATGTGCTCCAGCGCCGCGAGCTCCTCCTCGCAGGTGGCGACCACCAGCTTCCCCGTTCGCGCATGCGCAATTCCCCGTTCGGCGCAGTAGGCGTAGAGCGCGTCGCGACCCCGCACGCAGAGCCGCGCCTTGAGCGAGCCCGGCGGATAGTGGATGCCGGCGTGGATGACCTCCGAGTTCCGAGAGCTGGTGTGGAACCCAACGAAGCGCTCTTTTTCGATCAAGAACACTTCGCGGCCCGCACGCGCGAGTCGGCGCGCGATCGCCAACCCGATCACGCCTGCACCGATCACTCCCACATCGGCGCTGGTCGTCACCGGATCGCCGCGGTCCATGCGCGCGCGAGCCTAGCAAGTTCGACCGAGTGCACGGCACGCACGTGTGCAGTGAAGGTCGTGTGACACCGGACATGTGGGGTCACCTGCTGATCTTTTCGCGAGACATCAAACGTCTTCGATCAGCATCTCGGCAGCCGAACTGCCGAGCCTGCACTTGGCTGCCTCTCACGTGGGTCGCATCTGACCGCTTTCAATGTGGCCCCAATGCGATCACCCGTCCTTCTCTCCGTCTGGTTCCTCGCTCTCGTCCTCGGCTGCACCGGAGACGTTGCCGGAGCCGGAACTCCCCCTGGCGATCTCGGTCCGTCGCTGGTCGTCTCTCCGGCCGGCAGCTCGGTTCCGGTGCGGCGATCACTGGGCTTCAGCGCGACGCGGAACGGCGCTCCGGCGGAGGTTCGCTGGTCGGTGCAGGAGCCGGCCGGAGGAACGATCGACGACTCGGGGATGTATCGCGCGCCGTCCGTGCCGGGCACCTTTCACGTGGTCGCCACGGACATCGCCAACTCCGCCCTGACCGCCACTGCGGGGGTCACCGTGACCGCCTCGACGATCCAGGTCAGCGTCACCCCGAAGAACGCGACCACGGCGGCGGGAGGCGTGGCTCAGTTCTCGGCCACGGTGTCCGGCACCTCGACCGGCGACTCCACGGCCGTGACCTGGTCCGTCCAGGAGAGCGGCGGCGGTTCGGTGGACGGCTCGGGCAGCTACACGGCCCCGGCGGCCACCGGGACCTTCCACGTGGTGGCCACGAGCGTGGCGGACCCCGGGGTGCAGGACGTGGCCACGGTGGTGGTCACCGCGGCCCCGGACGTCGCGGTGGCCATCGTCCCGGCGAGCGCATCCACGACCCCGGGCGGTGCCCTCACCTTCACTGCCCGGGTGACCGGGACCGGAGCCGGCCAGTCCACCGCGGTGACCTGGTCGGTCCAGGAGGGCGCGGGGGGCGGGAGCATCGACGCCTCGGGCCACTACATCGCGCCCGCCGGCACCGGCACCTTCCACGTCGTGGCCACGAGCGTCGCCGACCCGACCCGGAAGGCCACGGCCGTGGTCCAGGTCGCCGCCGTCCCCGTGGTGACGGTCTCGGTGTCGCCGGATCCCATCTCCACCCGGGTGGGAACGAGCGTCGCCTTCACCGCCACCGTCACCGGGCTCTCGGCGGGGCAGTCCTCGGCGGTGACCTGGTCGGTCCAGGAGGGCGCCTCGGGAGGCACGGTGAGCGCCTCGGGGCAGTACACCGCTCCCGCCACCGCCGGGACGTTCCACGTCGTCGCCACCAGCGTCGCCGACCCGAGCAAGTCGGACCGGGCGACGGTCACGGTCATCCCGCAGGTCTCCGTCAGCGTCAGCCCGGCCACCGCCGTGGTGCGGGCCGGAGGCTCGGTCCAGTTCTCGGCCACGGTGCAGGGGACCACGGCGGGCCAGTCCCAGGCGGTGCAATGGACGGTGCGCGAGGCAGGCGGCGGAACCGTCGACGGGACCGGGCGGTACACCGCGCCCGGCAGCGCCGGCACCTTCCACGTGCGCGCCACCAGCGCCGCCGACCCCTCGCGGAGCGCGGAGGCCACCGTCACCGTCAGCCCGCCCATCTCCGTCTCGGTGACGCCGGCGACGGCGAGCATCCCCACCGGGGGTCAGGCGACCTTCAGCGCCACCGTGAGCGGCACCGGGTCCGGGGAGTCCACCGCGGTCACCTGGTCGGTGCGGGAAGGCGCCGGCGGCGGGAGCGTCGACGGCTCGGGGCGCTACACCGCCCCGGGCAACGCCGGAACGTTCCACGTGGTTGCCACCAGCGTCGCCGACCCTTCTCGCTCGGGGAGCGCCGTGGTCACCGTCACCGCGCCGCCGGCCATCACCGTCTCGGTGTCCCCGGCGAGCGTGTCCGTCGCCCCGGGGGGCACGGCGACCTTCACCGCCACGGTGAGCGGGACCGGGTCCACCGCGGTGACCTGGTCGGTGCAGGAAGGCGCCGCGGGCGGGAGTGTGGACGGCTCGGGCCGCTACACCGCCCCGGGCAGCGCCGGGACCTTCCACGTGGTCGCCACCAGCGTCGCCGACCCCTCTCGCGCGGGGAGCGCCCTGGTCACGGTCACCGCGCCGCCGGCGATCACCGTCTCGGTGTCCCCGGCGAGCGTGTCCCTCAGCCCGGGGAGCACGACGACCTTCACCGCCACGGTGAGCGGGACCGGTTCCGGGCAGTCCACCGCGGTGACCTGGTCGGTGCAGGAAGGCGCGGCGGGCGGGACCATCGACGCCTCGGGCCGCTACACCGCGCCCGGCACGACCGGGACCTTCCACGTGATCGCGACGAGCGTCGCCGATCCGTCACGGCGAGGCACGGCGACCGCCGGGGTGACCTCTCCCTCGGGGATCCTCTCCCCCGACCGCCTCACGGTCTGGAACCCCGGGGTGTCGGGAGGCATCCCCAACCGGACGACGGTGTGCCGGACGGTGAACTCGCCGGGCAGCTCCGACGCCACCGCCCTCATCCAGGCGGCCATCGACGCCTGTCCCGCAGGCCAGGTGGTGCAGCTTGGCCCGGGAACCTTCACCATCGGCACCACCGGGGGCTACCTCCTCATCAACAAGGGCATCACCCTGCGCGGCGCCGGGCCGGGACAGACCACCCTCCAGAAGACCAACGGCGCCAAGCCGGGGAACGAGCAGCCCGGGCCCAACCCCTCCCCCATCGTCATCATCGGCGCCGCCCGCTACGACAGCCGCTCCTCCACCTCCACCAACCTCACCACCGACGCCGTCAAGGGCAGCAACTCCGTCACCGTCGCCAACGCCGCCGCCTTCTCCGCCGGACAGTTCGTCCTCCTCGACGAGCTCTCCGGCTCCGGCTGGCAGACCGACCCCGCCGGGCGTGGGCAGATCTGGGCCTCTCCCGACTTCCAGGTGGTCTGGCAGCGCCACAACCCGCCCCAGGGCTCCGACGACCCCTTCCCCGACGCCTTCAGCTGGTTCTGCCGCGCCGACCGCCCCACCACCGAAATCAAGCAAATCGACCACGTCAGCGGAAACACCATTTATTTCAACACGCCCATCCACATCGCCTACCGCATCTCTCACTCCGCCCAGCTCTCCACCTTCAGCTACCCCTTCGTGCAGTACGCCGGCCTCGAGGCCTTGAAGGTCATCGGAGGGGATGACGGCAACGTCCGCTTCCAGTGGACCGCCAATTCCTGGGCCAAGGACATCGACAACGACACCTGGTACGGCGAGGGCTTCGGGCTCGAGCGCTGCTTCCGCGTCGAGATTCGCGAGTCCTACGTCCACGACGCCGCCTGGGCCCAGCCCGGAGGCGCCGGCTACGCCATCAGCCTCGCCTGGGGCACCTCGGAGGCGCTGGTGGAGAACTCCATCATCGTCAAGGCCAACAAGGTGATGGTGGGCCGCTCCTCCGGAGCAGCCTCGGTCTTCGGTTACAACTACGTCGACGACGGCTACATCAACACCAACACCGGGTGGATTGAGGTCGGGCTGAACGCCTCACACATGGTGGGGCCGCACCACGTGCTCTTCGAGGGGAACTACGGCTTCAACTGGGACTCGGACCAGACGCACGGCAACTCCATCTACCACACGATTTTCAGGAACCACCTCTCGGGTGTGCGGCGTGACTTCACCGACGGTGGGCCGAAGCGCTGCGCAGGCGCGATGTTCTATTCCTACTTCCACAGCTTCGTCGGCAACGTGATGGGGCGAGCTGGACAGATGGGCGGCTGGGTCTACGAGAGCGGCGACATGGACACCCCGAGCATCTACAAGCTCGGCTGGGACGGTCAGCCGCCCTACCCGGTGGACCCGCGGGTCACCGCCACCGCCGTCCGCCACGGCAACTTCGACTACGTCACCAACTCGGTGGTCTGGGACCCGAACATCTCCAGCCGGACCCTGCCCGACTCGCTGTACCTCAGCGGGCGGCCCGCCTTCTTCGCCGCCGGGCGGGGCTACACCTGGCCCTGGGTGGATCCGGTGGGGACGACGAAGCTCTACACGCTTCCAGCCAAGGCTCGCTTCGAGGCCGGTACTCCCTTCGTCCAGCCCTGATCGGCCGCCCCGGCCGGGAAGCCGGCATAGGCGACGAAGGACTTCACCAGCCCGAACATCCGCTCCTCCCAGATGGTGGCGCGGGGAAAGAGCCCGGCGAAGGTCCGCCGATCGAGGAGCTGGACCGACTCGACGATCCGGCGGGCCTCCGCCGGATTCCGGCGTGCGCGCCATCCACCCGAGGGTGAAGCGGGTGAGGAGCGCCACCCGGGCGCTCACCGGCAGGTGCTGGAAGAAGGGAAAGAGGAAGTGCGGCTCGAGGGGGAAGTGGCGGTTCGGCGTCTGGACCCAGAAGGCCTTTCCAACCCTCTGGATCTCCTGGGCGACCCTTCGCTGATCCTCGAGGCCTCCCACGTGCTCGATGAGGGAATTGGAGAAGACCACCTCGAAGGACCCGTCGGCGAAGCGCGAGAGATCGCGGGCGTCCCCCTCGAGGGCGGTGACGTTGCTGGCCTGGACCGGTCCCGGCGCGTCGATGTTGACGGTGATGATCTGGACGGTCGGATCGTCCGCCAGACCCATGGTCCGCCAGAAGACCTCGGTGCCACCCACGTCGAGGATCCGGACCGGCCGGGGCAGCGGCGCCAGCAGCGCCCCGAAGAGCTCGAAGCGCCGCCGGCGCATCCGCCTGGCCGGGGAGTCTTCGCGCTCGAAATCGACCAGCGCCTTGAGAACCGACATCCGCTCTCCCGGAAGGGCGCGCGAGCGTAGCACCGCTCCCGCCCAGCAACCCCGACACCCCTGCAACCCGGCCGAGATGAGGCGACGGAAGCCCCGATTCGACCATTCTCACGACAATCACCCGCCGGCGCGGTAACGGCCGCGGGCCCGGTCACTTTGACCCCATCGGTCCGCCGTGACCCCGTGGGAATCCCGCTCGCTTCGTCGTCTCGTCTCGGGCAGATTACCTCGCCGCACACGTCCGGCCGAAGTGCGACGCGCGCCCGCCGTCGGCCGTCCCCGGGGAGTACGTCATGGATTCGAGTCGGGTTCGGGATGGCAGCGCGAGCGGCTTCCTTGCTCGCGCTGGCTTCGCTGCTGCTGGTCGGATGCGAGCAATCGTCGAAGTCTCCGGACCCGAATCGCCCGCACGAGGGGATGCGCACGAGCGCGCTCACCAGCATCACCTTCGTGCAGGTGGCGTACGCCACGCCCCAGACGGACTCCACCACCGTCTCGGTGAAGTGCACCGCCGCTCAGGTCGCCGGAGATCTGAACGTCGTCGCCGTGGGCTGGAACGACTCGACGGCCGCGGTCTCCTCGGTCACCGACACCATGGGCAACGCCTACACGCTGGCCGTCGGGCCGACGAGCATCGCCGGCGCCCTCAGCCAGTCCATCTACTACGCGAAGAACATCGCCGCGGCGGCGGCGGGCGCGAACACGGTCAAGGTGACCTTCAACCGGGCGGCGGCCTTCGCCGACATCCGCATCCTCGAGTACGGCGGCATCGACCCGACCAATCCCTTCGATGGCGCCTCCGGGGCCACCGGCATCTCGTCCACCGCGGACAGCGGCCCCATCACCACCACCAACGCCAACGACCTGCTCTTCGGGGCGAACATGACCACCGGGGCCACCAGCGGTGCGGGCACCGGGTTCACCAGCCGGGTGATCACCTTCCCGGACAGTGACATCGCCGAGGACCAGATCGTGAGCGCCGTGGGCACCTACCGCGCCACCGCCCGGCTGAGCGGCGCGGACTGGGTGATGCAGGTGGTGGCCTTCCGGGGAATGCCCAGCGACTCGCAGCCGCCCACCGCTCCCTCCGGCCTCGGAGCCGTGGCGGCCAGCAGCTCGGCGATCAACCTCTCCTGGACCGCGTCCACCGACAACCTCGGCGTCGCCGGCTACCTCATCGAGCGCTGCACCGGAGCGGGCTGCAGCAACTTCGCCCAAGTCGCCGCACCGGCGGGGACCGGCACCACCTTCGCGGACACCGGGCAAGCTCCCGGCACCTCCTACAGCTACCAGGTGCGGGCAAAGGACGCGGCAGGGAACCTCAGCCCCTACTCCAACGTCGCCACCGCCACGACCCTGCCCGACTCCACCCCCCCACCGCGCCCGGGAGTCTCGTGGCCAACGCGATCAACGGGAGCCGCATCGACCTGACCTGGTCCGCGGCGACGGACAACGTGGCGGTCACCGGCTATCTCCTGGAGCGCTGCTCGGGCTCCGGCTGCAACAGCTTCGCGCAGATCGCCACCCCCACCGGCACGACGTTCAGCGACACCGGTCTCACCGCCGGGGCGAGCTACAGCTACCGGGTCCGCGCCACCGACGCGACGGGGAACCTGGGGCCCTACTCCGGCGTGGCGAGCGCCACCACCCCGGCGCCGGACATCCAGCCTCCCACCGCACCCTCGAGCCTGAGCGCCACCGCCGGAAGCAACTCGGCGATCAGCCTGTCGTGGACCGCGTCCACCGACAACGTCGCGGTCTCGGGCTACCTCATCGAGCGCTGCCAGGGCACGGGCTGCAGCAACTTCGCCCAGATTGCCGCCCCCCCCGGGGTGGGCACCAGCTTCGGCGACGTCGGTCTCTCCTCCAGCACGTCCTACAGCTACCAGGTGCGGGCGACCGACGCCTCGGGGAACCTGAGCGGCTACTCCAACGTCGCGAGCGCCACCACCCTGACCACTCCTCCGACGCCGGTCATCCCCAACTTCGTCCAGGGCAACTACGCCACGCCGCAGACCAACAAGACGACGGTCACCATTCCCTTCACCGCCGCCCAGAGGTCCGGTGACTTCAACGTGGTGCTGGTGGGATGGAACGACACCAGCGCCCGGGTGACCTCGGTCACCGACACCAAGGGCAACACCTACGCCCTGGCCATCGGCCCCACCCAGCGCGCCGGACTGCTCTCGCAGTCCATCTACTACGCGATGAACATCGCCGGCGCGGCGGCGGGAGCGAACACCGTCAGCGTCACCTTCTCTCCCGCGGCTGCCTTCGCCGACGTTCGCGTGCTCGAGTACGGCGGGGTGGCTCACAGCGGCGCGTTCGACGTGGCGGTGGGAGCAGGCGGAGCGGGGAGCACCGCGAACAGCGGCACGCTGACCACCACCGGCCCTGGCGACCTCCTGGTGACCGGCGCGATGGTCACCTCGTTCATCAACGGCGTCGGTTCGGGCTACACCCTGCGCTTCGTCACCAATCCCGATGGCGATCTGGCCGCGGACCGGGTGGCGACGAACGCCGGCTCGTACTCGGCGACCGCGCCGATGAACTCCGGCGACTACGTGATGCAGCTCGCCGCCTTCAAGCCCGCCCCGCCCGATACCACCCCACCCACCGTGGCGGTCACCTCACCCGGCGCGGGGGCGACCCTGAGCGGAACGGTGAACGTGACGGTGACCGCGACCGATCCGGACTCCGGGGTCCAGGCGATCCAGCTCCTGGTGGATGGTGCCATCGTCGGGCTCCTGGCACCCACCAGCCCCGCGACCTTCTCGCTGAACACCGCGCAGTTCGGCAACGGAGCCCACTCCATCGGCGCCAGCGCCATCAACGGGACGCGGACCAGCGGCTACGCGGCGCCGGTGTCCGTCACCTTCAACAATCCCAGCCCGGGAAATCCCGCGGCCACCGGCCTCTGGTCCGGGATCACCCCGGTGCCGATCATCTCGGTCCACGTCGCTCAGCTCCCGGCCTCGAAGATCCTCCTCATCGACGGCCAGTCGCTCGGATGGGACGCGCGGGTCTGGGACACGCTGACCAACAGCTTCATCGCCGCTCCGGTCCCGGCGAACGTCTTCTGCTCCGCGCACGAGCAGATGGCCGACGGTCGGATCTTCGTCGCCGGCGGAACCAACGGGGGAGCGCACCTCGGGCTCAAGGTGGGGAACATCTTCGACCCGGTGACCCAGACCTGGAGGGTCCTCCCGAACATGACCTCTCCACGGTGGTACCCCACCGCGACCGAGCTCCCCGATGGACGGCAGCTGGTCCTGGCGGGCGAGACCTCCTGCCCCGGATGCGAGGCGCTCATCCCGGAGATCTACAACCCTTCGACCAACACCTGGACTCGTCTCACCGGCGCCTCGTTCTCGTTCCCCTACTACCCGCACGTCTACGTCCTGCCCGACGGGCGCGTCCTGGTCCCCTCCACCGGCGAGGAGCCCATCGTCAGCCAGGTCCTCGACATCAACGCCCAGCGGTGGACGCCGGTGGGTGGCTCCACCGCGCTCGAGGGAGGAAGCTCGGTGATGTACCGGCCCTGGAAGATCCTCAAGACCGGCAAGACGGTCGATCCGGACGACCCGGCCACCCCCTCGACCGCGGTGTCCTACGTGCTCGACATGACCCAGAGCACGCCCACCTGGCGCCAGGTGGCCTCGATGGGCTCCGCGCGGACCTACCACAACCTCACCAGCCTCCCCGACGGGAACGTGCTGGTGACCGGCGGCGGGCCCACCACCGCGGCGACTGACACCGCCCACGCGATCATGCAGGCCGAGCTCTGGTCTCCCACCAGCGAGACCTGGACCACCCTCTCCTCGATGCACGCGCCCCGCCTCTACCACTCGGAGGCGATTCTCCTCCCCGACGGGCGGGTGCTGATCATGGGAGGCGGCCGGTTCGAGGACGACACCCTCCCCACCGACCAGTTCAACGCCGAGTACTTCTCGCCACCGTACCTCTTCAAGGGGCCGCGGCCGGTCATCACCGCCGCCCCCACCAACCTGACCTACGGCCAGGCCTTCACCGTGCAGACGCCGGACGCGGCGCGCATCGCCAGTGTGGCGCTGATGCGCTTCGGGAGCGTGACCCACGCCATCAACATGGGGCAGCGGTACCTTCCGCTGGCGTTCACCGCGGCGGGCACCTCGCTCACCGTCACCGCGCCCGCCGACCGGAACTCAGCCACCCCCGGCAACTACATGCTCTTCCTCGTGGACACCAACGGCGTCCCGTCGGTGGCCGCCGAGCTCCGGCTGTAGAGCCCTCGGGGGAGCAGCTCGACCAGCGCGGACAGGTCCAGTCCCGAGGCCTGGGCCCGTCGGAGCTGGCGGGCGCGCCACAGGGTGTAGAGCACCGGCAGCACCTCGAGGGTGAGGAAGGCGCTGGTGACCAGGCCTCCCAGCATCGGCGCGGCGACCCGCTTCATGATCTCCGCGCCGGCCCCCTTCGCCCAGAGGAGCGGGAGCAGCCCCGCCCCCATGGTGGTGATGGTCATGATCTTCGGCCGGAGGCGGCGCACCGTCCCTTCCGCGTGCGCCTCCACGATGTCCTCGCGCGTCCGTAGCCGCCCCTCGGCCAGCCGCCGGTAGAACGCATCGTCGATGTAGACCACCATCACCACGCCGGTCTGCATCGCGAGCCCGGCCACCGAGAGCAGCCCGACCCAGACCGGGGCCGAGAGCGGATAGCCCAGCCAGTGGAGCGTCCAGACGCTCCCCACCAGCGCGAAGGGCACCGAGACGAGGACGATGAGGGCCTCGGTCAGGCTGCGGAACTGCCAGTAGAGCAGCCCGAGCATGGAGAGGAGCACCAGCGGGACGATCCAGGCCAGGCGCTGACTCCCCGCGACCAGGAGCGGGTACTGGCCGATCCAGTCGAGGCGCTCTCCCGGCGCCAGCACGAGCTCCCCGGCGGCCCGGGCGCGGCGAACCGCCTCCTTCGCGCTCTCGACGTACCGGAGCAGGTCGGTTCCGGCGGACACGTCGACGTGGAGATAGGAGACCCGCTCCTCGCCGTCGGTCCGGACGCTGGCCGCGACCTCCCGATGGACCGGCCTGCCGAGGAGCGCGAGGGGGACCGGCTGCTCGGGCCTCCCCGAGGAACGAACGGTGATCGCCCGGAGCTGGTCCGCCACCCCGCGCACGGTCCAGTCCTGCGAGAGCCGCACCGGCACCGCCCGTCCGTCCTTCTCCAGAGTTCCCACCTGGCCACCTCCGAGCACGGTGCGGGTGGTCTCGGTGACGCGCTCCGGGTCGACGGCGTGCGCGGAAAGCGCGCCCGGATCGGCGGCGAAGGTGAGCCAGGTCTGTCCCTCCGCCGCGTCGAGCACGGCGCTCCGCGTCCCCGGAAGCCCGGCGACCACCGCGCGCACCCTCCGTCCGAGCTCCTCCAGTCGAGCGGGGTCGGGCGACACGATGCGCACCCCCACCGGGGTGCGTATTCCGGTGGACACCATGTCGAGGCGTGCGCGGGCGGGCGCGGTCCAGGCGGACGTCCACCCCGGAAGGCGGGCCCGCCGGTCCAGCCGCTCGATCAGCTCGGTGACGGTGAGCGAAGCCGTCTCTGGCCAGACGACGCCCAAGGCACGGGTGAGCCACGGCGGCGCCCAGCCCGAGTACCAGCGCCGGACCGGCCGGAGCGGCCACCGCTCACGGGGAAGCAGGCGGAGCGTGGTCTCCGCCATCGAGAGCGGCGCGGGGTCGGTCGCGGTGTCGGCCCGGCCGACCTTCCCGAAGACCGTCGCCACCTCGGGCAATGCGCCGAGAGCTGAGTCCTGGAGTCTGAGCTGGACGGCCAGCTCCTCGGGAGGCGCCCCGGGCAGGGTGGTGGGCATGAAGAGCAGGTCCCCCTCGTCGATGCGAGGCAGGAACTCTCCGCCCAGCCGGGTGGCGATGGGGGCGGCGGACAGGAGCGCGAGCCCGGCCAGGAGCAGGGTCCACACCGGGCGATCCAGGGCGAGGTGGACGAACGGCCGGTACATCCTCACCAGGGTGCGGGTCAGCGGATTGTCGAACTCGGCCCGGGTGCGTCCCCTGAGGAAGAGCTGTCGGAGGACCGGGGAGAGCGTCACCGCCACCAGCGCCGCGGCGAGGATGACCAGCGTCTTGGTCAGGGCCAGGGGACGGAGGAGCCGGCCGGTCTCGCCGCTGAAGGCGAGGACGGGCAGGAAGCTCAGGGCCGCGATGAGCAACGAGACGAGGACCGCGGGCCCGAAGACTCCGGCGGCGGCGAGGAGCCGGTCTCGCCGCTCGCCCGCGCCGAGCGCTCCGCCCTCGAGGCCACGGTGTCCGGCCTCCAGCGCGACCACGTCCGCGTCGACCGCGAGGCCGAGGGCGATCCCGATTCCCCCCAGACTCATCAGGGTGGAGCGGATTCCCAGGAGCCACATCCCGGCGAAGGTCAGGAGCACGACCACCGTCAAGGTGACCAGCGGGACGAGCGCGCTGCGGAGGTGGAGGAGGAAGAGGAAGATCACCACTCCCACCACCACCACTTCCTCGCCGAGAGCGCGCCAGAGCGTCCGCTCGATCCGGCTGACGACCTCGGACCGGTCATAGGCGGTGAGCAGCTCCACCCCCGGGCGCAACTGGGAGCGCTGCTGGGCCAGGACCTTCCGGACGCCGGCGACCACCGTGGGCACGTCGGCTCCGCGCAGGGCCACCACGATTCCTCCCACGGCCACCGCCCGCCCCCCGACGTCCACCAGTCCGCTGGACATCTCCTGGTCCAGCCGGACCTGCGCCACGTCCCCGAGGCGGGTCGAGGCCGCACCCGGCGCACCGGTGACGGGCAATTCTTGAAGCTGTCTCACCTTGACTGGAGGGTCGGTGGCAAAGGCGGAGCGGAGCGCCCCGAGCACGTCGCCGAAGGCCAGTGCCCGGCTCCGGAGCCGGTCCGACTGCACGTCGACGCGGACCACCTCGAGCTGCCCACCCACCGAGGCCACCTCGGCCACGCCGGGGAGGGCCGCGAGCGCCGGGCGGAGCACGTCGTCCTGAAAGCGGCGGAGGGTGAACGGCGTCTCGCCGTGGGTCCGGTCGAGGAGCGCGTACTGAAAGACCCAGCCGGTGCTGGACGCATCCGGTCCGATCTGAACCTTCGCCTCCGGTGGCAGGGTGGGCCGGATCACCTCGATGCGCTCGCGGAGCTGGCGAAGGCCCGGTGCGAGATCCGATTCCGACCGGAAGACGACGCTCAGGGAGACCATCCCCTCCATCGACCAGCCCCGGACCTCGGTCGCTCCCGGGAGCCGGCCCAGGGTCGCCGCGAGCGGCCGGGCGATCCGGTCCGCCACCTCGCTCGCCGGATGGTCCATCCACTCGACCGCCACGACGAGCTGGGGCTCTCCCAGATCCGGCAGCAGGTCACGGGGGACCGCGCGCTGGGCGAGGACTCCGGCCAGCGCCAGCAGCGCGGCACCGACCAGCACCCATCGCGGATGGCGCGCGCTCCACGACACCAGTCTCGCAATCACGCCGTCACCGTGCCGGGTCCTCCCCCAGCCGTCGCTCGGCGTCGAGGAAGAAGCCGTCGCGGACGGCGACCCGCTCCCCGGGACCGAGGCCCTCCAGGACCGCGGTCAGGCCGAAGTTGGTCCCGCCGACCCGAACCGGGCGACGGGGGAAGTGCCGTCCATCAGGAGACGGGGAGATTACCGCCGTCTCCTCGCCGGAGAAGAGCAGCGCCGAGGCCGGCAGGATCAGGAGGTCAGCCCGACGCGCCGGCCACTCCACCATCCCCACCGTTCCCGGAGCCAGCGCCGGCCCACCCTGCTCGACGACGAGAGCGGCACGGGACGTTGTGTCGTCCCAGCGCACGAGGCGGCTCCGGTCGAGTCGCACCCGGATCCGCTCGGCCGGCCCTGCGGTCGGAGTGAAGGTTCCGCGCTCGCCGTCATGCAAACAGATGAGGTCGTCGTCGTGGATCACCGCCCAGCCGGCCCGGCTCGTCTCGAGCCAGGCGGCGCCGCTCGGCTCCTGGGCCACCACCTGTCGTCGCGCGACCTCCACGGCCCCGGGTGAAAGCCGGGGAGGCTCGTCCGGCGCAGAATCGGCTCCTCCTCCGGCGCGTACCAGCGCCATCCCGCACACCGGGCAGGTCCCGGGTGCACGCGCACGAACCTGGGCGTGCATCGGACAGACGAAGCCCGGCGCCCCGTTCGCCTCGTCCGGCCGGCGGGCCAGGGCGAAGGCGAGCACCACCGCCCCGAGCGCCGCCAGCACGAGCCCGACCCGCGCTGCGGTGACCAGCGACGCCACGGACCTGGTCAACGACGAACCCCGTTGCCCTGGCACCAGCGGACCAGGACGTAGAGGGACCAGACCCGGGACCAGTACAGACCTGGCGCCCGGTCGCGGAACGCCCGCCACAGCCGGGCCACCGTCCCGGGCTCGAGCCCGGCCGCCCGAACCGCCTCCCCGTCGCGGAGGGTCCGGTCGATCTCCGGACCGAGCCCCTGGCGGATCCAGCGATCGAAGGGGAGCACGAAGCCGCGCTTGGGGCGCTCGAAGAGGGCCGGGGGGAGCCCGCGCAGGCCCGTGCGCCGCAGCGCCGCCTTCCGGAGAAGCGGCTCGTAGCGCGGGGCATCGGGAAGCCGGTACACCGCCTCGACGAGACTTGCGTCCACCAGCGGGAGCCGCTGCTCGATGGAGGCGGCCATGCTCGCCACGTCGTTGTCCCGGAGCAGTCGCTCGCCCAGGAAGAGCCGCTGCTCGAGCACGCTGATCGCCGCCAGCCGGGAACGGCCATGGATCTCCCGATGCAGCCGGGCGCGCACGGCGGGAGGAAGCCCTATCTCGAGCAGGCTCGCCCCCTCCCGTCCGAGGAGCTGCTCCTGGAAGTCGGGCAGGAACTGGGCGTAGGCGAGCTGGTAGAGCGAGAGCAGATCGTCTCCCCGCCGCACCATCTCCGGGAGCTTGGCCCATCGGGTCTGGCGGGGAACCTCGCCCTGCTGCCGCTGGAGCGCGGCCACCCCGATCTGCGCGCTGCCCACCAGGGCTCCGCGGGGAACCCAGTCCAGCCGCTGCGACCAGCGGTGGAGCACGGGCAGGTCGCGGAAGCTGCCGTAGCCGCCGAAGAGCTCGTCCCCTCCGGTGCCCACCAGGGCGACGGTGAACCCCGCCTCCCGTACCGCGCGGGACATGAAGTACGAGTTGAGCCCGTCGAAGGTGGGCTGATCGAGACTGTCGAGGGCCCTCTCCAGCTCTCCCACGAAGCGGGCCTCGGTCAGGACCACCTCCTGGTGCCGGGTCCCGATGGCCTGGGCGATCTGGCGGGCGACCTGGCCCTCGTTGAACTCCTCCTCCTCGAACGCGAGGGTGAAGGTGTGGACCGGCCCCCGCTGGGCGCGCTGGGCGATGTTGGCAACCGCCGACGAGTCGATGCCGCCGGAGAGGAACACCCCCAGCGGAACGTCGCTGATCAGATGGCCACGGACGCTCTCTTCCAGCACTGCGGCGAGGTCGTCCTCGGCGATCTCCGGTCCCTGCCCGGGCGCGGGGAGCTGCCAGTACTGCCGCGCGTCCGCGGAACCGTCCTCGCGGACCTCGCGGAGCTCGCCGGGCAGGAGCGACTCCACTCCCTGCACCGCCGTCCCCGGACCGACCACGAAGCCGTTCCAGACCATCGATGCCGCCGCGACGGGGTCGAGCCGCGGCGTCCCGAGCAGCCCGGAGGCGAGCAGCGCGCGTATCTCCGAGGCGAAGGCGAACGTCCACCCGCTCGAGGGGTCACCGGAGCGAGCGACGTAGAGCGGCTTGATGCCGAGTGGGTCTCGCGCGAGCAGCAGGATCCGGCGGTGCGGGTCCCAGCAGGCCAGGGCGAACATCCCCCGGAACGAGGAGAGCGAGGCCGCGCCCTCGGTGGCGAGCGCTCGCAGCACCACCGCCGCGTCGCCGGTCGAGCCGAAGGTGTGACCGGCGGCGCCGAGCCGAGCCCGGAGCTCCTGGAAGTTGTAGACCTCGCCGTTGAAGAGGAGGACGTGCCCGGTGGTCGGATCGACCATCGGCTGGTGTCCGGCCGGAGAGAGGTCGAGGATCGACAGACGCCGGAAGGCGAGCAGCGCTCCCTGCTGGTCCGGCCCAGGCGCCGATTCCCAGGTGCCGGAGTCATCCGGTCCGCGGTGCACCATCGCGTCGCTCATCCGCTTCAGGGCGGCGCGGTTCGCCTCGTCGATGCGGCCCAGGATGCCGGCGATTCCACACATGGGAGGGTGCGCGACCAAACTACGGATCGGCCATCACAGTCACCTGGACGGCCCCTGGGTCACGGGCGCACCGGTCTCGCCTCGCCTCGGCGCGAAGGCGCGTCGATCAGGAGCACCCAGTCATCGAGTCCGGACAGGTTTCTTCCGCGCACCTGGAATTCGATCTGTCGGGCGTCGGGCAGCGCCATCTCCGCGCCGAAGGTCCCGGCGGATGGATCGAACCAGCGCGCCCGGGCCGGGCGGTGGAGCCTGGAGAGCTCGAGGGTGAAGCGGCGCCGCTCCGCTCCTGTGGGGGGGACGTAGACCACCAGGAGATCCCCCTCGGGGGAGGCGGCAGCCGCGATGTGCCCTTGCCCGGACTGCTGACCGGCCCTGACCAGGTCGGGGCGCCCCGCCGACGGGCCGGCGGGGACGAGGCGCTCCCAGGCCAGGCCCTCGAAGAAGGCATGCAGGTGCATCACCTCCCCGGTCCCGGGGGAGCTCAGCTCCGCCGCCCACGAGGAGACGGCGTGGTCGGTCTCGCCGTAGCTGGCCTCGTACCGGCCGCGCGCGGACTCGCACCTCCAGAGGAAGTGATTGCTCCAGATGACCCCCGAGGCGCCGGAGAGCATCGCCCACCACCAGGCCTTCCGGAACGGCTGGAGCTGGCCCCCGGGATGCTCGTGCTCGTAGGCGGATTCCAGCAGGTAGACGGGCCGGGGCGGCCGGGCGTCGAAGGCGCGCGCCGTGAACCTCCAGGGGGAGGCGTACTGGTAGACGCCGTTCAGCTCCATGGCCGGGGCGAACAGGGCCTCGTCGGTGGAGATCCCGCCCTGGTGCCCGAAGTTCCAGTGTCCGCTCCAGGGCTGGGTGGCCCCCGCCGCGCGGATCCCCTCGAGCAGCGCGAGATGGCGCGCTTCTCCTTCCGAGCCGGGCGGGGGCGCGAAGTCGCCGCCGGCGAGCCAGAGCACGTTGGAGCGATCGCGGAAGCGGGTCCCGAGGTAGCGGCCGTAGCCCGTGCACACCGCACGGGTGTTGGTGGAGGAGTTCAGCTCCTCCCACCACCCTTCCTGGCCGCCGTCGAAGCCGAGGTAGAGCGGCGCCAGGAGCACCGCCATCCCGTGCGCGGCGGCGCGGTCCACGAACGCCACCGCCCGGTCGAAGTAGGCATCGTTCGGCGTGGAGAAGTCGCCGCGGCGGAGGAAGGGTTGCTCTCCCCGCCGATTGGAGGGCGGCTCGGGGTTGGGCGGACCCGTGTAGTCGTGGTTGGTGAGCATCACCTCCACGAGGTTGAACCCGCGGCGGGCGCGGTCCGCGAGGTAGCGCTCCTGCTCCTCCTCGGTGAGGTTCGCCAGGGCCAGCCAGGCCGTCTCGCCCTTGATGAGGAACGGCACGCCGCGCTGGTCCTCGAGGTGTCGCCCACCGCGGGAAACTTGAAGGGGAAAGACGGCGGGAAGTGGCCGCGCGAGCCGGCCGGTGCCAGGGAGGCCGCCGAGCGGTGAGGTGCGGCGCTCGGCGTGGGGGGCCGCGGCCACGACCGCCGGAGCACCGCCGTCCGCCGGCGTCTCCGGCGGCTTGGGCGAGGGACGGCAGGCGAGGAGCAGGGCGACGGCTGCGAGGGCCGAGGCCCGGCTCCGCCGCTCAGCCATTGCCGGCGAAGTGGCGGCGGATCGCCTGAACGATGCGCCCGGCCGCCTGTCCGTCGCCGTACGGGTTTCGCGCCTGGGACATCGCCGAGTAGGCCTCGGGGTCGGTGAGGAGCCGGGTGGCATGGCGGCTGATCTCGCTCGCCCGGGGACCGGTGAGGATGGCCGTCCCGGCGGCCACTCCTTCCGGGCGCTCGGTGGTATCGCGCATCACCAGCACCGGCTTGCCCAGCGAGGGCGCCTCCTCCTGGACGCCGCCGGAGTCGGTGAGCACCAGCCGGCAGCGATCGAGCAGCGCCACGAAGGTCCGGTAGCCCTGCGGAGGAATGAGCCGGACGTTGCTCAGCCCACCGAGGAGGGCGTTCACGTGGGTGTGCACGTTGGGGTTCAGGTGAACGGGATAGACGAACCGGTGGTCGGGAAAGGTCGCGGCCAGGGTGGCGATCGCCTCGCAGAATCTGGGCGATGCCGTCGCCGAAGTTCTCCCGGCGGTGGCCGGTGATGAGGACCAGGGGCACCCGCGCCCAGTCCGGGCCCACCAGCGTGCGCAGCTCGGCGTCGATGCCGGCGCGGAGCCGCTCGTCGGCCTTCTGGGCGGCGACCTCCACCAGCAGCGCATCTATGACCGTGTTGCCGGTGACGGTGATGCTGGTGTCGGGAATGCTTTCCCGGAGCAGCGCCGAGCGTGCCGCCTCGGTGGGCGCGAAGTGGAGCGCCATCAACGGGGTGGCGAGCTTGCGGTTCACCTCTTCCGGGAAGGGAGACCAGATATTGCCGGTGCGCAGCCCGGCCTCCACGTGCCCGATCGGGATGCGGCGGTAGAAGCAGGCCAGGGCGGCCACCAGCACCGTCGTGGTGTCGCCCTGCACCAGCGCGAGGTCGGGGCGGGACGAGCCGAGCCAGCCGTCGATCCCCTCCATCAGCCGCGAGGTGAGCCCGGCCAGCGTCTGGTTGGGGCGCATCACGTCCAGGTCGGCGTCCACGGTGAAGCCAAAGGTCTCGGTCACCTGCCAGAACATCTCCTTGTGCTGTCCGGTGGCGACAACGGTGCAGCGGAGATCCTCGGTGCGACGGAGGGCCGCCACGACCGGCGCGAGCTTGATGGCCTCGGGCCGGGTCCCCATGAAGACAACGATGTTGCGGGGAGCGCTCACGAGGCGGATGCGCCGAGACGGCGGCGGAGGGCCTCGCGGCCGGCCGCCCAGAGGAACTCGGTGTTGGTGGTGAGGTAGCGCTTCCACATCTTCCGGGGCTCCATCAGGAGGCGCCAGGACCACTCCATCCCGGTGGCGCGGAGCCAGCGAGGAGCCCGGGGGACCTCTCCGGCGAGCACGTCGAAGCTCCCGCCGACCCCCATCAGCACCGGGATCTGTAGGAGCTCCCGGTACCGCTGGCAGAAGACTTCCTTGAAGGGCGATGGCATTCCGACGAAGAGGAGGTGCGGAGCGCGCTCGCGGATCTCCTCCGCCACCGACGCCTGCTCGCTCTTCGAGAAGTACCCGTTGCGCGCGCCGGCCACCACCAGGCCCGGGTAGGAGGTCGCGCAGCGCTGGAGGAGCTTCCGGATGACCTCCTCGCGGGCACCGAGGAGGTAGATCCGGAGGTGCCGGGCCGAGGCAGCCTCGAGGAGCCGGGTCATGAGAATCCACGCCGGTGACGCGCCCGGGGACCGGCGTCCGGGCCAGTCCCATCGCCCACACCACCGACATCCCGTCGGCGAGGACCAGATCCCCGGCGCGGCAGGCCTCCGACAGCTCGGGGTCCCGCCGCATCATGCAGAGCACCCCGGCATTGGCAGTGATGACCGTGTGCGGAGCGCGGGGGCCCTCGCACCAGGCCAGGCAGCGCGCCAGCGCCGAGTCCATCGTCTCGGGGTCGAAGGACAGGCCCATCAGCTGGGGCCGCACCGTGGACTCAGGCACAGCCGGCTCCGGACCCGCGGTGGGTTGCATCCCAGACCGCGGCGCGCTCGGCGTTCACCTTCCGGGTCGCCTTCCGCTTCCCGACCAGCAACGCCAGATGCTGGTAGCTGCGGACGAAGCGCCGGAACTCGGGATCGTCGTACCGCTGCGCACCGCGGACCGCGCTGGAGAAGTAGCCCCAGAGCATCGCCGCGCTCCCGTACACCGGCGGGTGCTGCGCCACCCGCGAGGCAGCGACGGCCAGGTAATAGAGAGGAGACGTCCCCATGAAGTACTGGCCGAATCCGGCCCGGACGCGCCCGGTCCAGATGCCCTTCTGACTGGCGCCCTGGGGACGGAGATGGACGAAGCGCAGCCCCTCCTCGTCCACGCTCTCGGCCAGCCAGCCCAGCATCCGCGCGCGGTGACAGTCGATGCCGTCCCACATCACCTGGCGGACGAAGCCGCCAATCTCCCGGAAGCAGGCGACCCGGTAGAACTTGGTCATGCCCACCGACATCTCGTCGCCGCACACCTCCGGCACCAGCTGACCGGTCCGTGGGTGCACGAACCAGGGCTTGCCGGACGAGGTGCCGAGGCGCGGCTCCGCCTCCATGCGCTGGACCAGCCGCTCGAAGTATCCGGGCGGGAGGTCGAGATCCATGTCCAGCTTGCAGAGGTAGTCGAAGCCGTCGAGGTCCACGCTCTCCAGTCCGGCGTAGAACGCCTCGACGACGCCGGGCCCGACGCTCCGCCGCCCGCGATCGTCCCGGCGGAGCACGCGGAGGTACGGAAGCTTCCGCGAGAACTCCTCGAGGATGGCGGGCGTCTCGTCGGTCGAGCCGTCGTCGACCACGACCCACAGCGCCGGCCCCAGCGTCTGCGCCGCGACGCTCTCCAGGGTCCGGCGCAGGTACGCGGCCTCGTCGCGACAGGGCGAGATGAGGAGATAGCGACGGCCCACCGCGTTCACGACGTGACCTCCCGGACCACGACCGGAACCAGGCACGTATCACGACACCGTTCCGACGTCGTGAACTCCGGCAGTGGCCGCGCGACCCTGCACCTTGGGTCCAGGGGGGGTTGGGGCTCACCCACCGCGACTGGGGCGTGGAGGGTGGTAGAAGGCGCAGGCCCCGACGTTCGGCGCTTCCAGCACTGCGCGAGATGAATCGAGAGCGCCTCAGCATCCTGTACCTCGCCCCGTTTCCCCCGAGCCCGCCGCGGTTCGGGGCCCAGGCCCGGATGCACGGACTGGTGACCGCGCTCGCCCGCCGCCACGACATCACCCTGGTGTCGCTGCTCGACGAGCAGGTCGATGCCGAGGAGTCCCGCCGGGCGATGAGCGGGTACTGCCGCGAGGTGGTGCTGATCCCCAACCGACGCGGCCGGAGCGGTCTGTCGAAGCGGGCGAATCAGCTTCGCTCGCTCGTCTCGCTGCACAGCTTCGAGCACCTGCGCCATGCGCTTCCCGAGCTCCAGGCGACGCTCGACCGACTGGAAGCACGGTCGCGGTTCGACCTGGTCAACGTCGTGTTCCCGCACCTCGCCCATTTCCGGTTGCGGCAGGCTCCGGCCGGCGCGCCGCCCCCCCGGGTGGTCGTCGACTCGCACGAGGTCAGCTACCAGCTGGGACGGCAGTTCGCCCGGAGCGCCCCCACGCTCGCGCGGCGGATCTACGGAGAATGGAACTGGCGCAAGCTGCGGGGGGAGGAACTCGCCGCCTACCGCCATGCCGACGGCAGCTACTTCTGCAGTCGCGACGACCAGGAGCGGGTCCTGGCCGAGGTGCCCGAGGCCCGCACGGCGGTCGTCCCCAACGCCGCCGACGTGGATTTCTACCGGCGTCGGACCGAGGACCCTCCACCGGACGGGCGGACGATGGTCTTCTTCGGCCTTCTGTCTACCGTCCCGAACATCGACGGCATCCGGTGGTTCGTCCAGGCGATCTGGCCGCGGGTGGTTCGCGCGCGGCCGGACGCCCGGCTGCTCGTCCTGGGGAAGGATCCGCCCCTGGCGGTCCGGGAGCTCGCCGGACCGGGCGTGGAGGTGGCCGGCTTCGTCGCGGATCTGCGGCCGTCTCTCGCCGCGGCGGCGGCGGTGGCCGTGCCCCTGCGGCTGGGCGGAGGAACCCGGCTGAAGATCGTGGAGGCCATGGCGATGGGACGGCCGGTGGTCTCCACCACCCTCGGCGCCGAAGGACTCGACGTGGTCTCCGGTCGGGACCTCCTCATCGCCGACGAGCCGGAGACCTTCGCCGCGGCGCTGCTTCGCGTGCTCGACGACCGGGAGCTCGGCGACCGGCTCGGAACTGCGGCACGGCAGCTCGCAGTCGCCCGTTACGCCTGGACCGCAGCCGCCGACACCTTGGAGTCTTTCTTCAAAGAGATCCTGGAGGACCGTCGCGGAGACGCGCGAGCGACCGCCGGGCGACTGGGGGCCGGAGGGAGCACCTCGTGAGAGCAGCGCTGATCGGAGCCGGTCAGATCGCCCGGCAGCACCTGACCTGCCTGACCGGGCTGCCCGGGCTGGAGGTCGCCGCGGTGTGCGACCTCTCCCCGGCAACGGCGGAATGCGCCGCCGAGCGGCACGGGATTCCCGCCTGGTTCACCGATCACCGGGAGATGCTGCGCGAGGTCCGTCCCGACGTGGTCCACGTCACCACCCCTCCCGCCTCCCATTTCCGTCTCGCCCAGGATGCGCTGGCGGCGCACGCGCACGTCATCGTCGAGAAGCCGGCCACCTCCACCCTGGAGGAGGTGGAGGGCCTGGCCCGGCAGGCCCGCGAGCAAGGCCGGGCGCTGATCGAGGACTACAACTACCTCTTCAACCGCGGGCCGCTGGAGATCCTCCGGCGGGTCGAGTCAGGGGAGTTCGGGGCGGTGGTCCACGTCGAGGCGACCATCTGCCTCGCCATCCTCGGCCCGGAGGGATTCGCCGACCCCAACCTCTCGCACCCTGCCCTGGCGCTCGCCGGCGGAGCCATCTCCGACTTCCTGCCGCACCTCGCCTCGCTGGCCCACCGCTTCGTCGGTCCGCACCGCCGGGCGTGGCCGGTCTGGACGAAGCGCACGCCATCGGTCCTTCCGTTCGACGAGTTCCACGCCATCGTCGAGGCCGAGCGTGGCACCGCCGCGCTGGCCTTCAGCGCCACCGCCCAGCCGGACGCCTTCTGGCTCCGGGTCTACGGCGAGAAGATGCAGGCGAGCACCAACCTCTTCGAGACCCGATTGACCTTCGAGAGGGTGCGCCCGGGGCCGAAGCCGCTCCAGCCGCTCTTCAACGGCCTGGAGGAAGGCGCCGCCATTCGCCGGGCCGCACGGGCCACACTGATGCGGAAGTTCAAGGGAGGGCCGGGCGGGTACGAGGGGCTCTTCGAGCTGCTGGCCCGATGCTACCGCGCGTTCGGCGACAGCTCGCCGCCCCCGGTCTCGCTGCAGCAGCTGCTGGAGGTGAACCGGCTGGTGGATGCGCTCAAGCCCCAGCGTGCGGAAGGAGCTCGGGTGTGAAGGCACTGGTCACCGGGGCCAACGGATTCCTCGGCCGTCACGTGGTCCAGGCCCTGCTCGCTCGCGGGGTGGAGGTCCGCGCCCTGGTCCGGCCGGCAGCCCGGCTGGACGCGCTGGGATGGACGTCGGAGGTGCAGGTGGACCGGGCGGACCTCCGCGGAGCCCTGGACCTCCACCGCTCCCTCGAAGGCGTCGACGTGGTGGTGCACCTCGCCGCGGCCGTCACCGGCGGCGAGGACGCCCAGTTCGCCTCGACCGTGGGCGGAACGGAGAAGCTTCTCCAGGCGATGGCCCGGAGCTCCTGCCCGCGTCTCGTCCTCGCCAGCAGCTTCTCGGTCTACGACTGGAGCGCCATCCACGGAGAGCTGGACGAGCAGTCCCCTCTGGAAGCCGGGGAGGATCTCTACGCCCGTGACGGGTACTCCATCGCCAAGTCGTGGCAGGAACGCATCGTCCGGCGCGCTGCGGCCGAGCATGGCTGGGAGCTGACCGTGCTCCGGCCGGGGTTCATCTGGGGCCGCGACCACGCCACCCTGGCCGCGATGGGACAGCGGGTCGGCCCGGTCCACCTGGTCATCGGTCCGCTGGCGCGCATGCCGATGACCCACGTCGAGAACTGCGCGGACCTCTTCGCCCTGGCCACCGTCGACCGGCGCGCGGTGGGCGAGACGTTCAACGTGGTCGACGGGCCGGGCGAGCGGATCTGGCCCTTCCTCGGGGAGTACCTCCGCCGGACCGGGGCGCGCAGCGTCCGCATCCCCATCCCCTACGACCTCGCGCATGGGGTGGTGAGCGCGGCGTTCGCCACCGTCTTTCGCCGCAACCTCAAGCTTCCGCAGATCCTCATCCCTTGCCGCTTCGAATCGCGCCTCAAGCCCCTGAACTACGACTGCCGGCGAGCGCGCGAGGTCCTCGGCTGGCAGCCGCCGTTCGATCTCGCCCGCTGCCTGGAGAAGACCTTCGGCCCACCGCCGTCCGCCGCCTCCCGCGAGGAGGACCCGCCGCGGCTGGCGCGCGCCTCCGGGTGATGGGTCGCCCGGACCCCACCGCAACGGGCCGCCTCGACACGTCCCGACCGCGGCGTTGCACGACCTGGAAAATGAGAGCCTGAATAGAAGCAACATTCTGGTGAGGAGTTGCGCCACACCGGCGCCTCTGGCGTCGCGGTATATCGAGCAGCCTCCAGCTCGCCGGGGCGGCCATGGACGCGAATCCTTCGATCTCGAGACTGAAGTTCCTGCTTCTCGGGGTCGGCCTGTCGGCCTGCTCGTGCTTCGGAACGGTGGGCCTGGCCACCAGCACGACTGACGGCGGCGGTGGTGGTGGCGGAGGAGTGGTCTCCATCGCCGTCAACCCGACCTCGGTGGCGGTCGCCCCGGGAGCGACGTTCAGCTTCTCCGCCGTCGTGAGCGGCGGCAGCTCCAGCGCGGTCACCTGGGCGGTCCAGGAGGCCGGGGGCGGCACCATCGACCCGGGCGGCAAGTACACCGCTCCGGCCACCGAGGGTAACTACCACGTGGTCGCGACCAGCGTGGCGGACACCTCGAAGAGCGCCGCGTCCTCGGTCGCGGTCACCGTGCTCACCGCGCTCGGGCCCGACCGCCTCACGGTGTGGAACCCCGGGGTGTCGGGAGGCATCCCCAACCGGACGACGGTGTGCCGGACGGTGAACTCGCCGGGCAGCTCCGACGCCACCGCCCTCATCCAGGCGGCCATCGACGCCTGTCCCGCAGGCCAGGTGGTGCAGCTTGGCCCGGGAACCTTCACCATCGGCACCACCGGCGGCTACCTCCTCATCAACAAGGGCATCACCCTCCGCGGCGCCGGGCCGGGGCAGACCACCCTGCAGAAGACCAACGGCGCCAGGCCCAACACCGAGACCCCCGGACCCAACCCCTCGCCCATCGTCATCATCGGCGCCGCCCGCTACGACAGCCTCTCCTCCAGCTCCACCGACCTCACCGCCGACGCCGTCAAGGGCAGCAACTCCGTCACCGTCGCCAACGCCTCCGCCTTCTCCGCCGGACAGTTCGTCCTCCTCGACGAGCTCTCCGGCTCCGGCTGGCAGACCGACCCCGCCGGGCGCGGGCAGATCTGGGCCTCTCCCGACTTCCAGGTGGTCTGGCAGCGCCACAACCCGCCCCAGGGCTCCGACGACCCCTTCCCCGACGCCTTCAGCTGGTTCTGCCGCGCCGACCGCCCCACCACCGAAATCAAGCAAATCGACCACGTCAGCGGAAACACCATTTTCTTCAACACGCCCATCCACATCGCCTACCGCACCTCTCACTCCGCCCAGCTCACCACCTTCAGCTACCCCTTCGTCCAGCACGCCGGCCTCGAGGCCTTGAAGGTCATCGGAGGGGATGACGGCAACGTCCGCTTCCAGTGGACCGCCAACTCCTGGGCCAAGGACATCGACAACGACACCTGGTTCGGCGAGGGCTTCGCCCTCGAGCGCTGCTTCCGCGTCGAGATTCGCGAGTCCTACGTCCACGACGCCGCCTGGGCCCAGCCCGGAGGCGCCGGCTACGCCATCAGCCTCGCCTGGGGCACCTCGGAGGCGCTGGTGGAGAACTCCATCATCGTCAAGGCCAACAAGGTGATGGTCGGCCGCTCCTCCGGAGCTGCCTCGGTCTTCGGTTACAACTACGTCGACGACGGCTACATCAACACCAACACCGGGTGGATCGAGGTCGGGCTGAACGCCTCACACATGGTGGGGCCGCACCACGTGCTCTTCGAGGGGAACTACGGCTTCAACTGGGACTCGGACCAGACGCACGGCAACTCCATCTACCACACGATTTTCAGGAACCACCTCTCCGGCGTGCGGCGTGACTTCACCGACGGCGGGCCGAAGCGCTGCGCAGGCGCGATGTTCTATTCCTACTTCCACAGCTTCATCGGCAACGTGATGGGGCGAGCTGGACAGATGGGCGGCTGGGTCTACGAGAGCGGCGACATGGACACCCCGAGCATCTACAAGCTCGGCTGGGACGGTCAGCCGCCCTACCCGGTGGACCCGCGGGTCACCGCCACCGCCGTCCGCCACGGCAACTTCGACTACGTCACCAGCTCGGTGAAGTGGGAGCCCACTGTTCCGGAGCAGAGCCTGCCGAGCTCGCTCTACCTCACTCACAAGCCTGCGTTCTTCGACGCCGGCCGAGGCTACACCTGGCCCTGGGTGGACCCGGTGGGGACGACGAAGCTCTACACCCTTCCGGCGAAGGCCCGCTTCGAGGCCGGCACCCCATTCGTCCAGCCCTGATCGAGCACCCCGACCGGATGAGACGTCGCTGGACACGCTGGCACGTACTCGGCGCCGTCGCGCTCGTTCTCGTGCTGGCGGTGGAGGGCCGAGCCCGCATCAAGAAGGCCGCCAGATCGGCCGTCGGATGGTGGTCGAGCCGCGCGCGCAGCAAGCAGGCCGTCCCCGAGCGTCCCTTCGGGCTGCTGGCCGCGTCGCAGGTCGGCTACGGGCCCGCGATGCAGAAGCGTTTCAGCTCGCCCCGACCGTTCCAGTCCTTCCAGGTGGTCCGGGACCCGGACGGCGCCGTCGTCCTCTCGGGCGGACCGCTGTGCGAGCTGCCCACGCCGGGGCTCGGCCCGGTGGCGACGGTGACCCTCGGCGACTTCTCCGCGCTGGACGCGCCGGGCCGCTACCACCTGGTCGCCGGCGAGCTGAGCAGCCACTCCTTCCAGGTGGGCGCCGAGGTGTTCGACCGGCCGGTCCGCGCGGCCCAGCGCGCCTTCTACTTCCAGCGTGCATTCACCGCCATCGACCCTGCCCACGCCGAGGGCCCGTGGATCCACGGGAGCGATGCGCCGCTCGCCCCGCCGGGAGTGCGGGCCGGATGGCACGACGCCGGCGACTTCTCCATCTACAGCGCGTCGCTCAACACCGCGCTCTACTGGATGCTCGAGGCCTACGAGGACTTCGCCCCGTCGGCCGACGACACCAACATCCCCGAGTCGGGGAACGGCATCCCCGACCTCCTCGACGAGGCCCGCTGGGGGCTGGAGTGGCTGCTCTCGACGCAGGACCCCTCGGGGGGATTCCGCAACTCGACCTGCGAGGAACGCTACGGGCCCTACGGCACGAACTGGCCGGAGCGGATGCCGCCCTACCGGGCCGGCGAGGTGGGGACGCTGGCCACGGCGCGGGCGGTGGGCCTCCTCGCCTACGGCTCGACGGTGTGGCGGCGCTTCGACGCGGCCTTCGCCAATCGGGCGCTGCAGGCCGCGCTCGCCGGGGACCGCTACCTCCAGCAGCATCCCGAGTCCTCCGACGGCCCCACCTGTCCGCCCTACCGCGCCGACGGGGACGAGAACATCGGCCGGCACACCCGCATGCTCGCCGCCGCCGGGCTCCTCCTCGCCACCGGGGAGGCCCGCTACCGCGACGACTTCGAGCGGAGCTTCCTCCCCCTGGACCACGACCCGAGCTACATGCACACCAACGGCTTCGCCGCCCAGATCTACCTGCGCGCTCCGGGCGGCAGCCCCTCGCGCAAGGCGGCGGTCCGCGCGAGCCTGCGGGGGCGCGCCGAGTGGAGCATCGTCGAGGGACGAAGGAACGCCTTCGAGCACTCGGCCCCCACCTTCTGGGGGTCGATCGGCGCCGGGTTCACCCGGACCGGCTCCTACAACGTCAAGCGCTGCCTCGAGCGCGGCATGCTTGCGGACTGCGACCAGGCCGCGGCCAACGTCCACTACGCGCTCGGCCGGAACTACCTACACCTGGCGTACGTGAGCGGCCTCCCAGGAGTGACCCACGGGCGGGTCAGGGCCTTCCACCACTGGCTCGCGGCGCTCCGGGCCGAGCCCTTCCTCCCGCCGGGGCTGGTCGCCGGAGGTCCCAACGACTCTCCGGAGGCGCTCGACACCTCGAATCCTCGCGCCCGCCCGATTCCCATCTGGGGCTACTGGGGAGATCCGGCGTTCCCCCGCAAGGCCGACACCCCCTTCGAGATGCGCTACACGGACAACGACAGCTGGTCGACGAACGAGGTCTCGCTCGACTGGCAGGCGTCGACGCTCTACAGCCTGTACTTCGCGCAGTGGGTCGCACGAAACCCCCTCACGCGGCGAGGACCGGCTCCACTTGAGCCGCCCCTCCCCGACGGTAAAGTGCCCCGGTGCGACGAGAGACCGGATCCCCGCTGACCGGCCACATCGCGGGCCTGGATGGCGTTCGAGGGCTGGCGATCCTGCTGGTGATGGCGTCGCACTTCCTCGGAGAGGCCACCTTCGAGACTCCGGTCCAGAAGTTCCTGGTGCGCTCGGCCAGCTACGGCGTGGTCGGCGTGGATCTGTTCTTTGTCCTTTCCGGGTTCCTGATCACCGGCCTCCTCCTCGACGCCCGGGGAACGCCGCACTACTTCAGGAATTTCTACGCGCGCCGGACGCTCCGCATCTTCCCGCTCTACTACTTCGCGCTCGCCGTCCTGTTCTTCGTGACGCCCCTCTTCCTCAGCCCCACCCCGCTGATGGAGGCGTCCCGCGAGCATCAGATCTGGGCCTGGACGTACACCACCAACTTCTACCTCGCCCACCGGGGCACCTGGGCCTCGGTGGCCTACGTCAGCCACTTCTGGTCGCTGGCCATCGAGGAGCAGTTCTATCTGTTCTGGCCGGTGGTCGTGCTCACCTTCGGGACCACGGCGCTGCGGAGGATCTGCCTCGGCGTGGTGGCCGGTGCCCTCGCCCTCAGGCTCACCCTGGCACTGCTGGGAACGAGCCAGCTCTCCATCTCCGTGCTCACGCCCTGCCGGATGGACGCCCTCTGCATCGGCGCGCTGCTGGCGCTCCTCGTCCGGCAGCCGGAGGGGCTCCCGAAGCTCCTCCGCTCACCGGGCCGGGCGGCGCTGCTCCTCGGCGCCCTGAGCCTCGGGCTCACCCTCTTCCGGATCCGCACCCAGCTGGCGGTGCCGGTCGTCCACCAGCTGGTGATGGCGCTGAACGCGCTGCTCTTCGGAGCGCTGATCCTCCTCGCGCTCGACGGGGCCAGCAGGGTGAGCCGAGTCTTCCGGACGCCGGTCCTCCGGTTCCTGGGCAGGTACAGCTACGGCCTCTACGTCTACCACGTGATCTTCCACTGGGGGCTCAAGGAGCGACACGTGCTCCGCCGGCTCGACGAGCTGCTCGGAGGACATGCGCTGGCAATGGCCGCCCTGGTGCTGATCGGCTTCACCCTCTCGCTCGGCGTGGCGATCCTTAGCTACGAGCTGCTGGAGAAGCGCTTCCTGGAGCTGAAGCGGTTCTTCCCCGCCGGAGGTCAGCGCGAGGCGAGGACGGCCCCGATGAGCCTCTCCCGTCCCACCATCTCGACGATCCGCTGAGATTCCGGGATCGAGCTCCTCCCCTTCTCCAGCACGAGGAGCACCGCGTCGCAGACCGCGAGGATGCGGAGGGCCATCGGGTTCTGGAGGGGGCTGTCGATGGCGATGACGAACCGCTTCCGCTCTCCGAGCGAGCTCACCTTGCTCACCGCGTTGGCCACCGCCGAGACCCGCTCCGGACTGAGCTCGAGGATGTTGACCGGCCTCAGGGCTCCGTACTGGGCCTGCCTGGCCACCTCCACCAGCTTCTCCACCAGGCGCCAGGACCGGCGCCCGTCGTCGGCGGAGATGACCGCCAGGCTGGTCCAGGGCCGGACGATGAGCAGGTGCCAGAGCGCGGTGACGCTGTAGCTCGGTGCCGGCGCCTCCTCGCGGGCGAGCCGGGCCGCGGCGTCTGCCACCGCTTCTTGTATCGGCAGCGGCGTCGGGGAACCGCTCTCTGAAGACTTGCTCGACATCGACCGGTGGATGGGCTCGATACCACGGACCGGCGGCGGGCCGCAGCGTCCGTGGCTTCCTCAGAGCTCCCGGAACTCACCCAGGAGCGGGACACCGATGACGTGCTCGACCTGCCAGTCCTCGAGCACCTTCCGGGAGGCGAGGTCCAGGAGGGCCACCCCGATGACGCCGAGGACGAAGCCGGCCACGATGCTAGCGATGATGATCAGCCCCGGCTTGGGCTTGATCGGGCCCCTCGGCAGCTGCGGCGGCTTGATCACGCTGTACCGGTACTTGAAGGCGGCCTGAGCACTGTCCTGCTGGAGGCGCGCGCCGTCGATGCGATCGAGCAGACCGTTGTAGCGGGCGATGGCATGCCGGACCTGGGTCTTGACGTACTCGATCTCCGGATCTTCAGCCTCCCGCGCGTCCTCGGGATCCAGACCCGCCGCCAGGTCGCGGGTTCGCGCAGCCTTCAGCGCCACCTCGTCGAGGAGGCCCCGCTGCTTGAGCTCCGATTCCAGGGGCAGCAGCTCCTTCTGGAGGGCCGCCACCTGTGGCGACTCCCTCCGCAGCGCTTCCAGGCTCCCTTTCAGGTCGACCACCGCCGGATAGGTGTCGGAATAGAGCGCCTTCTGTTCCTGGAGCTTGCCTTCCAGCTCGGTGATCCGCCGACGCCGGGCGTCCTCGAGATCGGCGATCGCCCGTCGCCTGCTCTCCACCTGCACCGCCAGCTGGGAGGCCTTCGGATCGAGCGGGGTGACGGTGGGGGTCTCGACCGGTCGTCGGACGCGCTTCCCCAGCTTGAGCGCGCGCGCCGAGCGGAGCTCCTCCAGCTTCCGGCGCGACTCGTCCAGCGCCTCCTTCGCGATGGAGGCCCGGTTCTCGAGGATGGCGATGGCGTCGCCGATGCTGGAGATCTCGGCGACGTGACGCGCCTCGAGGAAGTTGTCCAGCGCCGACTCCATCAGGTTGAAGGCCAGCTGCTTGTCCGGGAAGTGGATGCCGATGGTCACCGTGCCTTCCCCGGTGGCGACCCACATCTGCTTCTCCAGATAGCCGACGAAGGACTCGATCTTCTCGTCCCGGGTGGGGCGGCGGAAGAGCTTTTCCCAGATCGCGTCCTTCACCCTGAGGGCCGGCGCGCGCCGGAGCGGCCAGCGGTCCAACAGAGCGGTCTGGTCGATCAGGGCCACCAGGTTGTCGTGCCGGAGCACGGTCTCGGCGGCCTGCTTGGTGGGTGCATCCAGACCGCCCGGAACGGCGCGATCGGTCAACGCGGCGATCGTCTCCGCCTTCTGGGCCTGGAGGGTCGTCATCACCTCGAAGGTCTTGGGAAGCACCGCCAGGAGCGCGACGACGATCGCCACCACCCCGAGCCAGACCGACGCCAGCAGCAGCCGGTGCCGCCTCATGGCGTGGACCACCAGGAGCGCGAACCGGCCGATGGCCGACCAGTCGAAGAGGTCGACGGGGAGGGTCTCCAGCTTCCGGTTCTTGGCCCCTGGCCGGGTGGGATGCCTCATGGCCCAGGGCTCTCCATCGGCAGGGAGTGTATCATCCGCCACCGGTGAAGGCGTTCCTCCTTCTCTCCATCCTGCTGGCGACGTTCATCCTGCCGAGCCTGGTGGCGCGAGCACGCGAGCCTCGGCGCGCCCTGTGGTCGATGCTCGGAGCGCTGTTCCTGTTCGAGCTGGGCTACGGCACCTTCCTCTATTTCGTCTACCTCAAGCTCGGTTTCGGTTGATGTGGTCATGAAGGTCCTCGAGCTGCAGCGAGAGAGGAATCCGGTGGGGTGGAGGACTCTCCTCCTCGTGGCGGTGCTCGCCGTGGCGACGGTGGTGCTGGTCTTCGTGGGGAACGGAAACCTGGCGATCGCCCTCGCGCCCTGTCTGGCCCTCGTCCTGGTGTGCGGGATCTGGTTTCTTCCGCTGCGCATCCCGATGCTGATGCTCTTCGTCATGGCCTGGGCGGTGGAGGCCCCGGGCGACGCGTTCGCCAGCGGGATCATCGAGACACCCTGGCGCATGGTGGGTCAGCTCCTCTGGGGAAAGCTGAACCTGGTCTTCCCCGTCGGAGCGCTGGTCATCACCGGCTTCGACCTGGTCGCTCTACTCCTCTTCGCGACCATCATTCACCGGCACAGCCGCCACGCGACGATCGACCAGGACGGCTGGGTGGAGTCTCCGATCCCCATCGCCATCTTCGCCTGTCTCTCGCTGGTGGCGGTGGGCTGGATGTCCTTCTACGGGCTGGCACGCGGGGGAAGCTTCCGCTTCATCCTCTGGCAGTCGATCCGCTGGCTCTACCTTCCCATCGTCTACCTCCTGATGAACCAGGCGCTCCGCGGGCCCCGGGACGCGGCGCTGGTGGGAAAGCTGCTCCTGGGAGTCGGCGTCTTCCGGGCGGGGGAGGCGATCTCCTTCCGCCTCGCGTTCCCGGTCGAGGTCCTCCCCCACTGCACGACCCACGCCGACTCGGTCCTCTTCGCCACCTGCGTCTCGGTCCTGGCAGCGATGGTCCTGGAGATGCCCGGCAAGCGCACCTATCTGCTCTGCGCCGGGCTCCTCCCGCTCTACTTGTGGGCGATGAAGGCCAACAACCGGCGGCTGGTCTGGGCAGAGCTCGGGCTGGTCGCCCTCATCTTCTGGATGATGAGCCCCTGGCGTCCGTGGAAGAAGAAGCTGGCCCGCGCCGCGGTGAGCCTCTCCCTTCCCCTGCTGCTCTACGGAGTGGTGGGGTGGAACAGCCAGAGCGCCATCTTCTCCCCGGTGAGGAAGGTCCGGTCGATGACCGACTCCAAGTCGAACACCTCGACCCTCTGGCGCGAGCTGGAGGACTACAACCTGGTCTACACCTTCCAGCAGAGCCCGGTGGTCGGTTCGGGCTTCGGCCATCCGTTCATCATGGCGATCAAGCTGCCGGACGTGGAGAACGTCTACGAGCTGGAGCGGTACATCCCCCACAACAGCGTGCTGGGCCTCTGGGCGTTCGGCGGGCTCCTGGGGTTCGCGTTGATCTGGGCGGTGTTCCCGGTGGGGATCTTCTTCACCGTCCGGGCCTACCACTGGTCCCGGACCCCGATGGAACGGGTCACCGCCCTCGGCGCCGCGGCGGTGCAGGTCTGCTACGTCGCCCAGGGGTACGGCGATCTCGGGTTCGGAAGCTGGGGGTCCATCTTCACCGTTGCCACGAGCTACGTGCTGATCGGGAAGATCTGCGTCGCCAACAAGGCCTGGGGGTCGCGCCGCGCGCTGCGCGAGGCCGCGGAGGAGGACAGCCGGAATTTCCCGGTCCGCTCCCCGGTCGAGGTCTTGACCGGGCTGCCACCGGGCTCCTGACCGCCCGCTCAGTGACCGCGCGCCCACCGGCGGACCGTCCGGGCGATCCGGCGGACGGTCAGCATGGGCTCGTGGAAGTAGAGGCTGTTCCAGGTGCTGTGCGCGCTCACCGCGAGCCGCTCGGGCAGGCTCATCGGGTAGTCCACGGAGGAGTGGACGTAGAAGTCGTCGGGATCGGCGACGCGCACCAGCCGGTACCCCTCCTTCAGGAGCCTGGCCCGGAGCTTGTCGTAGGAGCGGCCGCCCCGCTCGATGGTCATGCAGAGGATCCGGAACTCGCCGAAGGGAAAGTCCTTCAGCGCGACCCACTCCGCCCCCTCGATGTCCAGGCTCAGGTAATCGATGACCGCGGGAAAGCGGTGGCGCCGGAGCAGCTCCCAGAGCGGAACCGTCGGCATCCGGATCCGTTCCAGGGCGTGCGGGGGCGGCAGCCCGGGAACGAGCACGTACCCCTGGTTCCCGAAGCCGGCGGCGATGAAGTTGGGCTCGGAGAGGTGCTCGGTGATGCTGCTCAGCTCGGGGTGGGCGTTGAGAACGAACTCCACCTCGCCGGCGGAGTCGGTGAGACAGCACTGCTCCACGATGGCCGAGCGGTTGCGCTTGACCTGCTCGAAGCAGACGGGGTGTGGCTCCACGAGGAGCCCCTTCCAGCCGTACTCGCTCTCCAGCGCGTAGGAGTTCGAGCCCCGGATCCCGTCCGGACCAGCACCGGAATCGATGAACCAGCCTCCCCGCTTTCCCTTGAGCACCCGCTCGATGACCCAGCGGTCCTGGCCTTGATGGGAGTGGAACATTCCCTCCTGCGCCCCCTGTCGCCGACCGAGCTTGCCACAGCTCCTGTGCACCGGCGGTCGCGATGGCCATTCCGACGAGGGCGGATGTGCGGGCCGATTCGACCCACCGTGCATACGTTGCAAGTCCAGTGCACATCCTCCTGCTCGCCCTGTTCGCCCAGGTCCCCGAGTTCCGTGCGGCGCCCCCGGCCGAACCCGCCCTCGCGCCCGCCCCGGCGGCCTCCGCTCCGGCAGAGACCCGTTCCGAGGAACCCCCCTCCCCGGTCCGTCCCGAGGACTTCTCCCTCGCCCAGCCCGGGGGTCACGCCCGCCAGGGAACGGCGCCGGGCGGGTTCTCCCTCGCCGCACCCGATCCGGAGGCGTTCAAGGTCGGGGCAAAGGACAGCGGCTTCGACTTCGTGCCCATCCCGGTCGCCTCGTTCAACTCGGACACCGGCTTCGGCTTTGGGCTGGTCCTTCTGGCGTACTTCTACGCCAAGGACTACCGCCCCTATCGGCACGGGTTCACCGCCCAGTTCTTCGCCACCACCACCGGCTTCCAGGGCCACTACATCACCTGGGACGCGCCCCACCTGCTCGGGCCGGTGCGGGTGGAGGCCCGTCTCGAGTTCCACAAGGACCTGTACGCGCCCTACTACGGCCCCGGGAACCACACCTTCCCCGGGCAGTTCCTGAACGGGCCGGACAAGTTCTTCGGCTACGAGAGCGTCTGGACCTCGGACTGGCTCCGCTTCCGGATCAAGCCGCTCGGGGACGCCGCGCCGCTGACGCTCTACGCCGGCTATCAGTACCGCTACTTCTGGATCACCCCCTACCCGGGCTCGAACCTCGACCAGGAGCGCCCGAACGGCGTCACCGGAGGCCGCAACGGCGCTGCCGTCGCCGGCATCCTCTTCGACACCCGCGACGACGAGCAGAACACCCACTCCGGCGTGCTGGTGCAGGCCGCGGCGCGCGTGGCCCGTCCCTGGACCGGCAGCCAGTTCAGTTACCAGGGCGTCACCTTCGGGACCCGTGTCTTCTTTCCCCTCGGGACGCCGCGACTGGTGCTCGCGCTCCATGGCGAGGCGGACCATCTCTGGGGCGACGTCCCCTTCTGGGAGTGGAACCAGCTGGGGGGCATCTCCAGCGTGGAGGGCCTGGGCGGGCTGGACACGGTGCGCGGGGTGCCCCGGAACCGCTACGGCGGGAACACCAAGGTCCTGGGCAACGTCGAGCTGCGCTGGGCCGCGGTGGAGATTCCCTGGGGCCCCGCGCCGCTGCAGATCGGACTCTCGGGCTTCTTCGACACCGGCCGGGTCTGGCAACCGGGGCAGCCGAACGGGAAGTTCTTCGACCCGGACCAGTGGCACAGCGGCGCCGGAGGCGGTCTACGCCTGATGCGCCGGGCCGCGGTCATCCGCGCAGACTTCGGCGTGGACTGGGCGCTGAAGCGGACCGGGGTCTACATCGCGTTCGGTCAGCTCTTCTGAGAGCGCGGGGCCCGGGGCGTGCTCAGGCCGTGAGCCAGGCGCGGAGCTCGGCCGGCACCGAGCTCTCGGCCCGCACCCCGGGCTCGATCGACAGCGGCACCGCGACGAAGCCCCGGTGGGCGAGCGCGGACATCAGCGCCCGGCGGGCCTCCTCGTCGGGCGAGAAGAGGACGCACCCGTCCCCACCGCCGGCCCCGCTCACCTTCCCGGTGCTTCCCGCGGTGCGCGCCAGGGCGAGGATGCGGGTCGTACCCGGGGTGGCCACTCCCGGCAGCGACTCGAGGAGCTGCTCCAGCCCCTGGCACACCTCGTCCACCTGGGCGAAGCGCGAGGCCCGGAGCCCGTCCTCCAGCTCCCGGCCGAGCTCGTCGCTCGACTCGACGAAGCGCTGCCGTGCCGGCCCCTCGAGGGCGGCCTCCACCGTCTGGATCATCCCCTTCGTCGAGGCGCTCCGGCCGCTGAAGGCGTAGCTGGCCGGCAGCGCGGTGCTCCCCAGCCGCACCACGTCCGGCGCCCCCGCCGCGGCAAGCCCGAGGCCGAGCGAGGGCGCCGACGTCACCCGCTCGATGGGCCAGCGGCGGTAACGGAGCAGACCTCCCACCGAGGAGGCGGCGACGTCGCCCCCGCTCCCCTTCCCGTCCTGGGCCTCGGCGTGGGCGAGCATCGCCAGCGCCAGCGGCGGGCGGACCTCGAGCAGCCGGGCGGCGCTCTCCACCGCCAGCACCACCGCCCGCGCCGAGCTCCCCAGCCCCAGCTTGTGTCCACCGGGACCGGGCGCGGTGGGCGACAGCGCCAGCTCCAGGCCCAGCGACTCGCGCGCACGGGCCCGCACCACCACGTCGAGCGCGCGGGCGGCGAAGGCGAACGCCGGCCCCGGCTCGCTCGCCCAGCGCACCCCGAGCGGGGTCACCGTTCCCTGCAGCCGCCCCTCGGCCAATACCAGATCTACCTCGCGGTCCTCACGGGTCCGGGCGAGCGCGAAGGCCCGCGGACCGACGCCCAGCAGCCGCGCCGTCCCGCCCCAGAGCACCGCGTACTCCCCGGAGAGGAAGAGCTTGCCCGGGGCCGAGAGGCAGACCTCCATCGCCAGGCCTCAGGGCTCCACGAGCCGGGCGTCGCCGCCCGGACGGCAGCGCACCACCTCGACCGCGCCCGCCTCGCGGGCCAGCCGCTCCACCTCGGCCTCGTGGGAAGCCAGGGTGAGCAGCACCGGATTCGGCCCCGCGTCGAGGGTGAACCACACCGGCACGCCCCGGCGCCGCGCCTGTGGCAGCGCGAGGATGAGCCCCAGGGTGCCGGGGAGCAGGTAACAGAGCGGCGGGTCGGCGGCGAGCGCGGTGGCGTGCATCCGCCAGGCGTTGCGCTCACAGAGCGCGCCCAGCGCCTCGATGTCCCGGCCGGCGATGGCGGCGGTGGCCCGGGGAATCTCCGCCTCGGCGTCCTTCACCCAGGCAGGGTAGTACGGCGAGGTCTCCACCGTCTGGGCCATGCCGTCGCGGCTACCGACCTCCTTCTCCGCCCGGCTCAACACCGCCACCAGCAGCCGCAGCTCGGGCCAGTGCCCCTCGGGGAAGGCCTGGGTGGCGACGCTGTCCTCGCCGTCCTCGCGCTGGCCTCGGTGCCAGATGCAGACGCCTCCCTGCACGCTCCGGCACGCCGAGCCGCTGCCCTCGCGCGCCAGGCGGGAGACGGTGGCGGGCTCGATCGGGAGCCCGGCCGCGGCGCGCCCCGCCAGCGCCAGCGCGGCGAACCCCGCAGCGCTCGAGGCGAGACCCGCGGCCATGGGGAAGTTTCCCCGCGACTCGACCCGCACCGGCCCCAGCGCCCGGGTCGTCTCGGCGCGCACCCGCTCGAGCAGGCCCAGCACCCGGGCCTTCTCCTTCCCCCGCGCCTCGGCGCCGTGGAGCGTCACCGCATCGGCCGGAGCGCCGAACTCCACCGTGGTCACCACCTCCAGCGGGGCGAGGGTCACCGAGAGGCTCGACTGGTGCGGGAGGATGCGGAACGGGTCCCGCTTCCCCCAGTACTTCACCAGGGCAATGTTGGGGTGCGCGCGTGCCGTCGCTCGGGAGTCGCTCATGGGGTGGGCTCCAGCGCGGAGGTGAGCACGGTGAGACCCGTCTGCTCCAGCGTCAGCGGCCCTCCGCGCAGCCGGAACAGCGCCACCACCGCCCCGCCGTCTCCCCCGGCCCCGGTGAGCTTCGCGCCCAGCGCCCCGGCCCGGCGGAGCGTGTCCACCGCCGAGTCCAGCGCGGGCGAGCTGACGCCCGCCGCGGCGAGGAGGCCGTGGTTGACGTTCATCGCGTCGCCCAGTGACTCGAGGTCACCAGCCTCGAGCGCGCGCATCCCCTCCACGGCGAGGCGGCCCATCTCCCGGAAGAGCCTCCCGTACCGCTCGGGCCAGCGGGCGGCGCGGCGTCGGAGCGCGGCCACCGTCTCCTGCGTTCCCCGGCGCGGGCCGACCAGCGCCAGGACCAGCGTCGCCGGCGCGCCGATGCGCACCTTCCGGATGTGGCCCGGCTTCCCGGGGGTTGGCCGTCGGTAGAGGAGCGGCGCGCCGTGGGCGCTCACCGTGTGGTCCACCCCGGACGGCGTGCCGTGGAACGTCTCCTCCATGCGGAGGGCGAGGGCGAGCACCCTGCCCGGACTCGGGCGGGCGCCACTCGCCCCCAGCAGCAAGCGGGACAGCGCCACCGCCAGCGCCGCCGAGCTGCCGAGTCCCATCGAGACCGGCAGCGTCGACGACAGGTGAATGCGCAGTGGTGGACGGCCGGTGGCCGCGGCGACCGTGTCGAACGCGGTGTCGAGCATCTGCCGCTGTGCTGGGCTGAGCTCGGCCAGCCCGGTCAGTCCGCAGCGGTCGGCAGGCGTCCCGCGGGCAGTGACGCCCAGGGTGAGGGGAACGGCGAGCGCCGGGTGTCCGTACACCACCGCGTGCTCGCCCAGGAGAATCACCTTCCCCGGGCCGAACGCCTCGGGCAGGACGCTCCGCTGCGGCGCGCCCGCCGGGACGGCGGGGCGGTGCGCGGCGCTCGACCTCTGCTTCACGACCGCTCTGTCGGCCCGTGCGCGTCGGCCGGGCCGAGCGAGGCGAGGATCTCCCGCGCCTTGTCCACCTTGACCATGCCGCTCTTCACCAGCAGATGGGCCACCTTCTCCACGTGGTCTCCGCGGGCCCCCGCGGTCACCGCCACGCAGCGGGCGTGGAGCGCCATGTGGCCCTTCTGGATGCCGACCGAGCCCAGCGCCCGGAGCGCGGCGAAGTTCTGGGCCAGGCCCACCGCGGCGAACACCATGCTCATCTCGCGTGCGCCATGGGTCGCCATCAGCTTCAGCGCCAGCTGCACGCCGGGGTGGATCTTGATCGGCCCGCCCACGGTGCCCAGCGCCAGCGGCAGCTCGATGCGTCCGACCAGATGGCCGTCCTCGACGTACCACTGCGAGAGCGGCCGGTACTGGCCGTCGCGGCAGGCGAAGGCGTGCGCCCCGGCCTCGATCGCCCGCCAGTCCTGCCCAGTGGCGATGGCCACGGCGTCGATGCCGTTCATGATGCCCTTGTTGTGGGTGGCCGCGCGGTAGGGGTCTGCCCGGGCGAAGCGACTGGCCTGGCTGATGCCTTCGCCGATCTCCGGACCGGGCAGTCCGAAGTCCGCCAGCGCCTCGAGCGGAATCTGGCAGCTCGCCCGGGCCAGCCGGCGGTCGGCCAGGTTGCTGAGGATGCGCAGGTAGACATGGCCGCCGGTGATCTGCTCGATGAGCGGCGCCACGCCCTCGGCCATGGTGTTGATGAGGTTGGCCCCCATCGCCTCCTGGGTGTCGATGACCAGGTGGACCACCAGCAGCGGCTCGCCGCGGCTGCCCTCGGGCGCCGGCAGCAGGCGCACCTCGACGTCCCGCGCTCCACCGCCCCGGCGCTGCATCGAGGGGTGGAAGCTGTTGGCCAGGGCGAGGATCTGCTCCTTGTGGGCGCGGATCTTCTCCGCGGCGATGGTGGGATCGCCGTAGCGGGTGACCTGCACCTGGCCGATCATCAACGGCTCGTCGGCGTCGGCGGTGAAGCCACCCGCCTCGCGGACGATCTTCGCCGCGAAGCTAACTGCGGCCACCACCGACGGCTCCTCCACCGCCATGGGGACGAGGTAGTCACGGCCATTCACCTGGAGGTTCAGCCCCAGGCCGAGCGGGAGGGAAAACGTCCCCACCGCGTTCTCGATCATCGTGTTCGCCGTGGCGAGCGGCAGGGTCTCGGCGCTGCGCAGCAGCTCGAGGTCCTCCTTGGAAAGCCCGAAGCGTCGCTCCAGCTCCGCGAGGCGCTGGTCCAGCGTCAGCTTGTGGAACCCCGGGAAACGCGACGAGGGCGCCTGACCCACATCGGAGTCCACCCGGAGCACTGCCCCCGTTCCCTGTTTCACAGCGACTCCATCCAGTCCTTCAACGGAGCCGTCACCACCCGCGGGCTGCGCCGCAGGTCGGCCACGGTCCGGCTCGAGGTCAACAGCAGCGCTTGCCGCAGTCCTGCGACCACGGTGCGCACTGCCGCGTCGGCGCCGGCCACGCCGCCAGTCTGCTGCGCGCGGAACAATGGCAGGGCCATGCCTGCCAGGTCCGCGCCAAGCGCCAGGACCTTCGCAACGTCCAGGCCATGGCGAATTCCGCCCGAGGCGACGAGCTTCACCGACGGGCCCACCGCCCGCCGCACGCTCGCCACCGCTGCTGCGGTGGGGATGCCCCACGAGGAGAAGAGCGCACCCAGCTCGGCCATCTGGCCGCTGCTGCGGAGCTGCTCGACCCGGACCCAGCTGGTCCCGCCGAGGCCGCTGACGTCGATGGTGCGAACCCCGCAGTCGACCAGCCGCCGCGCCACCGCGGGCGCGATGCCACAGCCGGTCTCCTTCACCAGGAAGCGCTCCCCGAAGGCCGAGGCCAGCGCCTGTACCAGGCTGTACCCGCCCCGGAAGTCCCGGTCTCCCTCGGGCTGGCTCAGCTCCTGCGCGGCGTTGAGGTGCAGCGCCAGGCCATCGGCGTCGATGCCGTCCACCAGGCGCCGGACGCCGTCTACCCCCATCGCGATGGCCTGCTTCAGCCCGATGTTTCCCACCAGCAACACGTGCGGGGCGACGTCGCGAACCTGGAACGTGGGCGCCAGCTCGGGGTGCTCGGCCATCGCCCGCTGGCTGCCCACACCGAAGGCGAGACCATGCCGCTCAGCCACCTGGGCGAGGTCGCGGTTGACCTCGCGGGCCCGGTCGGTGCCGCCGGTCATGCCCGTGACCAGGATGGGGGCGCGGAGGACCTTCCCCCAGAGGGTGAGGGTCAGCTCCACCTCGTCCAGCGCCAGCTCAGGCAGCGCGTTGTGCACCAGGTGCAGGCAATCGAGCAGGGTAGAATTCCCGTCCGGCTCCACGTCCCCTTGCGCGCACAGATCGAGGTGGGCGTCCTTGCGCCGCGCTGTATGGGCCTCTGGCATCCGGGGTCTGGGGGGAGTACCAGCCAGGTCTTTCATGCGCAAGACGATCCAGGGTATCTGCCGTGTGTGTCAGCCAGCTCTGAAAGCGCTACACTCGCGATTTTCCTACACAGTGGCGCCTATGACAGGGTGCATCAAGGGCTGTCCATCGCGGCCTCCGGCGCGGCTCTGGGGCGGCGGGTGGAGGTCTATTTCTTCTGGTGGGCGTTGGAGCGCCTACTGACCGACCGGTTGGACGAACCCGACTTCCCCGACCGGGAGGAGGTGGCGGCGCGTTTCGAGGCCCGGGGCCTGCCGACGCTCCGCGCGCTGCTCGGACATCTCCGGGATTCGGGTCAGGTCACCCTGGTGGCCTGTACCGGCAGTCTCGCGGCACTCGGACGCACCGCTGCGGATGCCCAGGGCCGGGTCGACACCCTCCTCGGCTGGACGGCGATCCTTGCCCGGACGGCGGGGGTCACCGACCGCTTTTACCTGTAGGTCAGGGCGGCCGCGCTCGAGATCCGCGTCAGGGTGACATCAGGCCTGCAGTCGGCGAGGTCAGGGCGGCCGCAGTCAGCTCAGTCAGGGGGGCCGCGCTCGAGATCCGCGTCAGGGTGACATCAGGCCTGCAGTCGGCGAGGTCAGGGCGGCCGCAGTCAGCTCAGTCAGGGGGGCCGCACTCGAGATCCGCGTCAGGGTGACATCAGGCCTGCAGTCGGCGAGTTCAGGGCGGCCGCAGTCAGCTCAGTCAGGGGGGCCGCACTCGAGATCCGCGTCAGGGTGACATCAGGCCTGCAGTCGGCGAGGTCAAGGCGGCCGCAGTCAGCTCAGTCAGGGGGGCCGCGCTCGAGATCCGCGTCAGGGTGACATCAGGCCTGCAGTCGGCGAGGTCAGGGCGGCCGCAGTCAGCTCAGTCAGGGGGGCCGCACTCGAGATCCGCGTCAGGGTGACATCAGGCCTGCAGTCGGCGAGTTCAGGGCGGCCGCAGTCAGCTCAGTCAGGGCGGCCGCACTCGAGATCCGCGTCAGGGTGACATCAGGCCTGCAGTCGGCGAGTTCAGGGCGGCCGCAGTCAGCTCAGTCAGGGCGGCCGCACTCGAGATCCGCGTCAGGGTGACATCAGGCCTGCAGTCGGCGAGGTCAAGGCGGCCGCAGTCAGCTCGGTCAGGGCGGCCGCACTCGAGATCCGCGTCAGGGTGACATCAGGCCTGCAGTCGGCGAGTTCAGGGCGGCCGCAGTCAGCTCAGTCAGGGGGGCCGCATTCGAGATCCGCGTCAGGGTGACATCAGGCCTGCAGTCGGCGAGGTCAAGGCGGCCGCAGTCAGCGAGACTGGGGTCGAAGGGCGATCAGCGCGACCGCCAGGACCGCCTGAAGCCCGAAGAGTACGGTGGAGATGCCGTGGAGCATCCCGAACCGCCGGCGGGTGGGGTCGCCGGGCGGCAGGTGCGACAGGCCCTCGCCGGCTGCGCGGCGGATGCCGGCGATCTCCGGCGTGACCAGGAACAGGCTCGCGGCGGCGAGCGCAGCCATCACCAGCCCCAGCACCACCGCCGCCCGACCCGAGCGGCCGCTCGCCCCGAGCGCCACCGCGGCGAGCCCGAGGACCAGGCCCACCGAATCGAGCACCGGGAGCACCCGGCCGACCACCCGGGCGGCGGCCGAGGGAGGCACGGTGGCGAACAGGGCGGGCGTGACCGTCGTTGCGAAGAGGGCCAGAGCGCCGAGGAAGGCGACGAGCAGCAACCGGTGGGTGGAGTGGAGCATGCCGCCGGCATGCTAAAGGACTCGCTGGAGAAGGCCCCCATGCTTCCCACCCTCCTCGTCCTGGTCACCATCGCTCTCGTCGTCTGCCTCGCGCTCCTGATCTTCGGACGGAGCGTGCCCGCGGTCCGCACGCCCGCCCCCGCCGGGCCGGCGAGCGTCACGCCAGCGGCCCGGAGCGGGCCGGACCCCGACCTGGAGAAGAGGCGGCGCGAGGTGGAGGAGCTGAAGACCACCGTGACCGAGCTCCGCGGGGAGCTGAAGCAGACCCGGAAGAGGCTGCACGAGCAGCGCGCGTCGGAGAAGGACGGGGCCGACCTGGCCAAGGCCCGCGCGGATGTGGAGCGCAGCGCCTCCCAGCAGCTCGAAGTGGTGCGCGGCGAGCTGGCCACCGCGCTCGCCGAGGTGGGCCGTCTGAAGAGCGAGGCCGAGGCCTTCCGGACGCGCCGCCCGGCCCCCGCCCCGGCGCCCCACCCGGTGGCCCCGGCCCCGCCCCCGGCCGCCCCGCCCGCGCCCGAGGCCCGGCGCTTCCGCGAGCTGTCCGACACCGACCGCGAAAAGATGGAGCGGCTCGAGCATCTGGCCAATCGCGAGCGATCTCGGGCCCAGGAGCTCTCGGCGGAGGTGCGCCGGCTGAAGGGACGCACCGAGACGCAGGCAAGGGTCTACACCGTCATCAAGGGCGAGCTGGATCTGCTCAAGGACAAGTTCAAGGCGCTGGAGAAGCGGCTGAACCGGACCTTGCTGGAGCGCGACCTGCTCCGCCGCGCGATCCGGGATCTGGAGAAGAAGAGCGGGCTGGCCGCCGACCGGACCGAGCTCACGGTCGACGAGGTCGCGGCCTCGGACCGCTCGGTCGAGGAGCGCGCCGCGGCCGAGGCGGCGGAGATCGCCCGGCGCACCCATCCCCCTGAGCCCGCCGAGCGCACCGACACCACCGCCTCGCCCACCGCCGCCGTGGCCGGCGCCACGACGGGGGCGATCGAGAACGCGGCCGCCGCGGACGCCGGCGTCGCCCAGCACGTGGAGAAGGCCGGCTGACCACCACTCCCACTCCGGGCCGGCCGCCCAGGGTGTCGCTGGCCACGCGGATCTTCCTCGGCCACGCGGTGGTGCTGGTCACCTTCGGCCTGCTGATCCTGTTCAGCGTCAGCGAGCTTCACCGCAACCAGCAGGAGATCCGCCTGGTGAGTCAGGGGTACCTCCCGCTCGCCCAGGACGCCGCCGCACTCGACTCGTTCCAGCGCAACCAGGCCCAGGAGGCAGCGCAGATTAGCGCCGAGGCCGACCCGCAGACCCGGGCGGCGCTGGCCCGGCTGGCGCCCCTGACCTACCCGCCGCTGCTGCGCGCCCGGCTGAGCTCGCTCGAGGCGACGCTCGCCACGCTCAAGGTCACCGCACCCGCCTCCGAGCGGGTCTTCCTCGACTCGGTCCAGACCCGGGTGGAGCACGTGGCCCGCGACCTGGAGGTGGTGGAGCGCACCACCGCCAGCAGCTGGGCAGAGGCTCCCCCGCCGGACGCGGCGCGGACCCTGGCCACCGCCCAGGAGTCCCTGTCCCGCGAGCTCCGGGCGCTCCGGGCAGCGCTCGACACTCGCACCCGCGCGGTGGTGGAAGAGGCCGAGCGGCGGGACCGACGCCGAGGGGTGCTGCTCATCGGACTGTCGGTGGCGGCGATCGCCGTGGGGCTCCTCGCCACCGCCCTCTCCGCACGGAGCCTCCGGCCCGTGCGGGCGCTCATCGCCGGCGTGGGGCGCATCCGCCGGGGCGACTACACCGCGCAGCTGAACATCCCCGGGGACGACGAGATCTCCCAGCTCGGCAGGGAGTTCGATGCCATGACCCGGGCGCTCGAGGAGCGCGAGCAGGCCCTGGCCCGACAGCAGCAGGCGCTGCTGCGGGCCGAGCGGCTGGCAGCGGTGGGACGGGTCTCGGCGCAGGTGGCCCACGAGGTCAGAAACCCGCTCAGCTCCATCGGTCTCAACGTGGAGATGCTGCAGGACGCGCTGGGGCACGCCCGGTTCGCGACGCCCGCGGGGGCGGACGAGGTGCGCACCTTGCTCCAGGCCGTCATCCGGGAGGTGGATCGCCTCACCGAGACGACCGAGCGCTACCTGCGCATGGCCCGCTCCCCCGCCCCGGCGCTCGCCGCCGAGGACGTGAACGGCATCGTCGACGCGGTGCTGGACTTCGCCGCCGGCGAGCTGGGCCGGGCGGGAATCCGGGTCGAGCGCCAGCTGGACTCGACCCTTCCCCGGGCGCTGGTGGACGAGGGGCAGCTGCGGCAGGTGCTCTTGAACCTGGTCCGCAACGCCCGCGAGGCGATGGAGGGCGGGGGCACCTTGCGGCTCTCCACCTCGGCCGAGGATGGCGTGGTGCACGTGCGCGTCGAGGACAGCGGGCACGGCATTCCCGAGGAGGCCCGGGCGCATCTGTTCGACCCGCTCTTCACCACCAAGCGCCACGGGACGGGGCTGGGGCTGGCCCTCAGCCGGCAGATCCTCGAGGCCCACGGGGGGGCGCTGCGCTGCGAGCGCACCGGCCCGTCCGGCACCGTCTTCCACCTCCGGGTTCCGGTCGCCACACGGCCGTCGGTCGGGGAGCAGCCGGCCGCCCACGGCTGAACGAGCAGGCGCCCGTGAAGCGGGCGAGCGCGCCGCGGCGTTGCTACGCTCCCGGGCCGCCGCCCGATGGATTCCTTCGTCCGCCGCCTCGTGGAACGGCTCCTCGAGCCCTCGCTGCCGCTGTCGCGGAACCGGCACTTCCACACCTTCGAGACGCCCGAGGGGCGCCGGGCGCTCACCCTGGCCCGGCGGCTCCGGGGGCTCGCCCGCGACGTCCGCCGCTGCCTGGACCGCGGCACCCCTCCGGAGGTCCGGGCCGACGGCCCCGGCGGCGACCGGCGCGTCGAGCTGCGATTCACGGACCTGGCGGGGCGCCGGACGGCGTACCTCACCGAGGACGAGTACGCGCTGCTCCTCCGCGTGCCGGGCATGGTCGAGGCGCTCGGACGCGAGCGGCACCCGGTCTGAGGGAAGGGCGATCCCCCAGGGCCGGCTGCCCCCGGACCTCGCCTGCGGCCGCCTGGACCGCGCCGACTGCCGCTCGCCAGACGACACCCTCACCCGAACCTCGTCTGCGGCCGCCCTGACCTAACCGGTGAGTCCTGCAAAGGCGAGGAGCACCGCCCGCAGCGCCTCGCGCGCGCCGGAGTAGGCCGACGCTCCTCTCCGGGCGAGCTCGTCGGGGCACGTCTCGCCGAGCACGGCGAGCGGGCGCGTGCTGCTCGTCGGCGACGAAGCGTGCCAGGGCGAGCATGGCCGGAGACAGCTCGGTGACCACCAGGCCGGCAGCCTCGGCGGTGAACGGACGCCACAGCGGGCGGCCCAGCTCGCCGGCGGGAACGATGCAGAAGTGGAGCAGGAGCCCCTCGGCCACCTCGAGCTCGGCCACCGTCCCCAGCGCCTGGACCGGCGCCCCCTCGGGCGCGAGCAGGGGGAGCCCGGCCAGCGCCTCCCGGGCCGCCGAGGCATCGGCTGCGGCGAGCAGGACCTTCACCACCTGGCGCCGGGATGCTCCCCGCCCGCGCTGCGCACGCGCCCGGACGGCGTGGGCCTCGGCGGCCGAGAGGAGCGGCTCGGGCGCCGGAGGTGCGTCGACGTCCACCGGAACGACCAGCCCCTCGCCGTGGAGCATCGCCAGGCTCTGGAGCACAGCCAGGTCTGGGGCCTCGAGGACATCCAGCAGCTCGAGCGCGCTCCGGGGCACCTCGAGCCGCGCCAGCACCTCGCGGGCGAGTGGCGGCACGGCGCGCAGGGCGGCGCCGGAGGTCTGGACCCACCGTGCGGACGGCGGCGGGAGCGCATCCAGCAGCCGCCGGCACTCGTCCATCTGCCGCGCGGCCTCCAGCAGGAGCTCGTCGGTGCCCCGCGCGATGGGCGCCTCCGCTGCCGCCGGTCCCGGCTGGAAGGAGAAGGTCCCTTCCGTCCAGTGGAGCATCCGGAACAGGGCCTTCTCCCCCTGCGCCCCGCCGGTGCGCGCGTCGACCGGACGGCCCTCCACCAGCTCCACCTCGCCGCGCTCGGCCCCGCGGCGCAGGGTCACCCGCCCCGTGCGCCGGGCCGGACCGAGCGTCTGGAGCAGGTCCGGCAGGGCGAGCTGGGCCAGCGCCCCTTCGATCTCCTGGGACTCGGCCGCCTCGTTCCGCGCTCGCTCGGCACGCGCCAGGAGATCGTCGATGTGGGCGAGGACCTCGTCCAGCTTGTACGGCTTTCGCAGCAGTGCGCCCGGGCCATCCCGCATCGCCTCGTCCGCTTGCTCGGCGCTGGCGGTCACCACGACCGGGATGGTGTCAGTCCGGGGGTTGGTGCGGAGGATGTCCACGAACGTCCGGGCGTCGAGGACCGGGCAGCTGCGGTCGAAGAGCACCAGATCCGGATGGCGGAGCACCGCCAGCTCCAGCGCCCGCGCCCCATCGCGGGCCGAATAGACCTGGCATCCCTTCTGGCGGAGCGCTCGGGTGAGCGCGCGGACCGAGGCCAGGTCGGGGTCGGCGAGGAGCACCTTTCGGACGGAGGTCATGGCCCGCGGGTCAGTACGGTTGCAGGTCGTACGTGGTCTGGAGCTTGGAGACGAGCCCGTCCACCAGCGCCGCGTCCGACGAGTGGAAGGCCCACGTCGCGCCTCGGCCCCGCCGCTGGAGCAGCGCGTACGCCCCGGGCCCGTGCAGCCAGAGCACGAACTGATGCCGGAGCAACCGCTCGTCGCCACCCAGCACCAGCGGGGTCAGCCCTGGCCTGGGCGTCACCTCGGCCCGCCGGGCCAATAAGTAAACCCGTGGGATGAAGTCCTGGGGGGCGCGCTCGAGCGTGCGCACCAGCGGCAGGCCATCTCCGGCCTCGGCCCCGCCGAGGTAGACCAGGCTCCGGACGGAGGGATCGCGGAGCAGCGTCCGGCCGATCTCCGCCTGGACCTCCTCGAACAGCTCCTCGGGAATGCGCCCCCGCCGGGAGGGGTCCGCCCCCTCCTCCGCCGGGAGCCGTGGGCCGTCGGGCGAGCCGAGCAGCAGCTCCACCGCCTCCCAGAACCCGACCGGGTCCAGCACCAGCCGCCGGTAGAGCGAGGCGCGTCGCTGCTCCAGCCGCGCCCGGCAGGCCTCGGTGAGAAAGTCCAGGTCCTCGCCGTCGCGGGGAAAGCTCGCCGCGCCACCGGTGAGCTGCAGCGCCGCAGCACCCTCCACGGCCCGCAGCTCCGGCGCCTCGCGCGCCGCGGCCAGAGCCCGGCGGAGGAACACCTGCGCTCCGAAGGCGTCCGTCTCCGGCAACAACAACAGGAACTCCTGCTCGGCCACCTTGGCCAGCACGTCCGACTCGCGCAGCACCCGGCCGAGAGCCCGGGTGGTGGCCCGCACCGCCGCCCGGGCCTGCTCGGTACCGGCCCGGGCGCGCAGGTGTGGCAGGCCATCGAGCGCGAAGCTGAGGAGCGAGAAGCACCGCCCGTACCGCCGGGCCTTGTCCACCTCTTTGGTTGCAACGTCGGTGAAGTAGGCGAGGTTGTATGCGGACGAATCCGGGTCCCGGAGCGCCAGGCGCTGCAGCGCCCGGAAGCGCCGCGCCGAGAGCAGGGCTGCGGCACCCACCCCGGCCAGCGCGGCGGTCGCCTCGGCAGTCTCGGGCAAGAAGCCCCCGGGCGCATCCGACAGCTGGACCAGCGCCAGCCCCTCGCCGCGCGCGGCGAGCGGCACCCAGAGCCCGGGCCCGTCCACCGCCCAGGGCCGGCCAGCCGACAGCAGCGCCCGGGCGTGCTGGTCCGGGGCGAGGAGCTCGGCGTAGGCCTCGCGCTGCAGACGCCCCGCGGTGGCGCGGAGGACCAGGCGCCCGGCGTCGTCCGCCAGCCACAGCGCCCCCGAGCCGGCGCCGGCCGCACGGACCAGCTCGCCCAGGAGGAGCTCGTGGAACCCCTCGGCATCGGGGTCCCTGAGGAGCGCCGCCGCCCGCCGGTGCAGCTCCGCCTCCTGCCGGGCTCTGGCGCCCTCGGCGCGGGCGGCGTCGCGCTGGCGGCGCAGGTTCACCCAGGGTACCGCCCGCTCCACTGCCGCGAGCAGCGCACCACTGTCGGCGGACGGGGCCCACTCGAAGGGGGCGGACACCACCGGCACATCGGGGCAGACGCCCCGGAAGGACTCCAGGGCGGAGGAGGTGTCCGGCACGCAGATGACCAGCACCTCCGGCGACCCCGCCCTGCGCTCGAGCTCCTCCGGCGACCCCGCCCACTCCACCGCGTGGCCCGCCTCGGCCAGGCGCGCGGAGAGCCAGGAGCGCACCTGCGCCCGGGCGTCCACCACCCACAGCTGCAGCGGGACGGGCGCGGCGGGCCGCCGGATGTCGGGCGCGGTGGTCAGTCGAGCAGCGCCTCCGGCAGCTCGGCACGGAACACGAAGCGCGCGGGGCCGCGAAGGGTGATGCGCTGCAGATCCCGGGACACCCGCACCGCCAGCCGGCCCCCCGGGAGGTCCACCGGCACGAAGGCCTCGGAGGGAACCCAGCCGGCCAGCACCGCCGCCGCGACCGAGGCGGCGGCGCCCGTCCCGCAGGCGTCGGTCAGGCCGGAGCCGCGCTCCCACACCGTGACCCGGAGGCCCTCACCGGCCTGGCCCACCGCCTCGACGTTGGTGCGCTCGGGAAACCCCGGCAGATGCTCGAGCCGTGGTCCGTGCGTGTGCACCACCTCCGGAGGTGCCCCCAGCAAGACCAGATGGGGGTTGCCCATGCTGACCGCGGTGCCCGGCCAGTCCACGCCGGGGACCGGCGCGGAGACGAACGGGCCGCCCCCGGGACCGGGCGGCAGGTGGGACGCCTGCAGGCGAGCCGGGCCGAGCTCGATCTCCACCTCCACCACCTCGCCCCCCGCCCGGCGCACGCGGGCCGGGAGCACTCCGGCGCCGGTCTCCACCTCCAGCGCCTCCCTGCCGGGCTCCCGGTCCAGCAGGTGCTTGACCACGCAGCGCAGCCCGTTCCCGCACATCTCCGCCAGGCTCCCGTCGGCGTTGTGCACCACCATCCGCACCGCCGCGCGCGCCGAGGGCAGGAGCACCAGGACGCCGTCGGCGCCCACGCCGCGCCGCCGGTCGCACAGGGCGCGGGACGCTGCCGGGGAGACGTCCAGCCCCGATGCGCGGCGGTCGAGCACCACGAAGTCGTTGCCGAGCCCCTCGTACTTGAATCCCCACTCCACCCCGCCGCTCACGACTCACCCTCGCCCGGTCGCCGCGGGGGGGCACGGGACGCCGCCGCGCGACGGAACGCCAGCAGCTCTCCCTCCTGCGCCGCCAGACGCCGCTGCAGCTGATCCACCCGCGCCGAGAGCTCCTGCACCTGCGCCCGGGCGGCCTCCACCTCCGCACGGGCCTCCTCCCGCTCGTGCGCGCGCTCGTCCGCGAGCGCGTCCCGGGCGGCCACGGCGTCGGCCAGCATCTGCTGAAGGGCACCGGGAGCGCCGCCCGAAACCCGCGCGGACTCCAGCGCCTCGGTGAGCGCCTGCTCGTGCGCAGCGGCTTGCTCGGCCTGGGCGGCGAGCGCGTCGCGCTCGAACTGCGCCGAGGCCAGCTCGTCGCCGAGCTTCCCCAGCTGCTCCTCCAGCTCCGCCACCCGCCCCTCGGCGTACTCCTTCTCCTCGTCGCGGACCCGCGCCCGGGCACGCTCCTGGGCGAGCTCCACTTGCAGCTGCTCCCGGGCGATCTTCGCCGCGCGGGCCTGGTCCTCCCCGCTGCTCTGCCCGGCCTCCAGGGCCGCCAGCCGGTTCGTCGTCTCCTGGCTGGAGACCTCCAGTGCGGCGAGCCGCTCCAGCGCGGCATCGCGCTCGCTGGCCACCACGTCGCACTCGGCCCGGAGCGGCCCGAGCTCCCCCTCCGCTGCCTGCGCCCGCTGCTCGGCCGCTTCGAGCGCCGCCCGGGCCTGGTCCGCGCCGGCCAGCGCCGCTTCCAGCGCGTCCACCCGGACCCGGGCGTCCTCCAGCGCGCTTCCGAACGCCTCCGCCCGGGCGTGGGCCGCGGCCTGCTGGGCCCGGAGGCCGGCCAGCTCCTCGAGGGCGGGCTCGGCCCGGGCGAGCGCCTCCGAACGCTCCGCCAGCGCGCCGGCGGTGTGCTGCAGCTCCACCTCGAGCGCCGCCACCCGTGCCTCGAAGCCGGTCGCGGTCGCGCTGACCGTCCCCCGGGCCTCCTCCAGCGCCCGGGAGAGGGTCGCCCGCTCCTCGTCGGCCTCCGCCAGCCGCTGCTCCAGCGAGGCGAGGTGGGCCTCCAGGCCCGCCGCCTCGGCGGACGCGACGCGGGCGGACTCCTGCGCCCCGTCGCGCTCGGCCAGGAGCCTCGCCTCGGCACCCTCGAGCGCAGCGAGCCGCTCGCGCGCCCCCGCCAGCTCGGACTCGGTCTCGGCGAGGGCCCCCCCACGGCTCCGGGCCTCATCCCCGAGCCTCGCCGCCTCGGCCTGCAGCTCGGCCAGCCGCGCCTGGAGCGCCGTGTGCGCCTCGTGCAGCTCGGCGCGGCCCCGGAGCTGCTCCTCGAGCTCGGTCCGCGCTGCCTCGGAGTCGGCCAGGCGCGCCTCGAGGGACGCCCGGGCGTCCTGGAGCGCGTCGAGCTCGGCCTGCTGCCTGGCCACGGCCGCTGCCTCGGCCTCGGCACGCGCCTGGAGCGACTGCAGCTGGCCGTCGAGGTCCTCGGTCCGGCGAATCTGGAGCTCGAGCGCGGCGATGGTCCGCGCGTGCCCCTCCGCCCGCCCGGCCTGGGTCCGCGCGTCCTCCTCGGCGCGCTCGGCCCGGGCCACCGCGTCACGGGCGAACACCGCGGTGCTCGAGGCCCGCTCCTCCACCCGGGCCAGCATCGCCCTGGCCTCGGTCAGCTCGGCGCCGAGCGAGCCCACGTCCCGCTCCCGCTCGGCACGGGCGCTCTCCGCGGCGGCCAGAGCCTGCTCCAGCGCCTGCCGGGCGATGGCCAGCTCCTGGGTGATGGCCGCGTCCTCGGGAGCCTGGAAGTTGGCCTGGGCGAGCGCGGCCTCGGCGGTCGCCAGCCGCTCCTCGAGGGCGGCGGCCATCGCCCGCGCCGAGGCCTCCTGCCTCTCCAGCACCGCCAGCCGATCGGCGAGCCGCTCCCGCTCCCCGGTCGCGGCGAGCAGCTCGGTCCGGAGCGCCTCCACCTCTTCCGGCGAGGGCCCGGACGGCACCGCGGCGCGGGCCTGCGCGAGCTCCTCCTCGAACCGCTGGCGGTCGGCCTCGGCCGCGCGCTGCTCCCGGGCGCGCTCCGCCTCGAACCAGCCGGTGCGCTGCTCCAGGGCCTCGGCCCGGCTCCTCGCCTGGGCGAGCTCGCTCTGGCTTCCCTCCAGCGCGGTGAGGACCAGCGAGTGCTGCTCGGCCAGCCGCAGCTCCCGCTCACGGGCCTGGGCCAGTCTCTCGTCCAGCGCGGCCAGCTCCGAGCCGCGCGCCTCGAGCGTGAGCCGGCCCCGCTCGGTGTCGGTCCGGGTGCGGGTGAGCTCCTCGCGCACGCCCCGGAGCTCGTCGTAGGCCGCGGTCAGCTTGATCCGGGCGTCGTCCAGCTGCCGCTGCAGCTCCTCGCGGCGGGCGCGCTCCAGACGCACCGACTCCTGGGCCGCCAGCACCTCCGCCTGCTGCTGGCGCTCCTGGACCCGCGCCGCCTCCGACTCGGCGGCCCGCGCCGCCAGCCGGCGCTCGGCCTCGGCAGCCCGCTCGCCGGCCAGCTGCAGCTCGGACTCGAGGCGGCGGATCCGCGCCGCGAGCTCGTCCTGCACCACCGGGTGGAGCGCGGCCGAGCCCCGGACCTCTGCCTCGGCCTGGGCCCGGGCCGCCTCCTCGCGGGCGCGCTCCAGCGCGCCCTGGGTGGCCTCGAGATCTCCCTTGGCCTGGGCGAGCTCCTCGCGCGCCTCGCCGAGGGCGGTCTTCAGCCGGCGGGCCCGAACCTCCCACTCGCGGGCACGGGTGGAGGCCTCGTCCAGCCGCCCGCCGGTGAAGGCCAGCGGCGCCGGAGGCAGCTGCACCCAGGTGGGTTCCACCGCACGCAGCCGCTCGCGGCTCGCCAGCACCACGAAGTACGCCGCCTCGCCCGCGCCGGCGAGGGAACCGTCGACCTGCAGCCCCTCACTCCGCTCGAAGGCCAGCTGGTAGCCGAGCAGCGGGCTCTGCGTGGCGGTCTCGACGTGGGGAAAGTGGGCGGCCATCGCGTCCAGGACCTGCCCGTACGTCGGCGGGGCGCCCTCCCCGTCGGGCTCCATCAGCTGGGCCAGCGCGAGCCCGGCGGGGTTTCGCACCCCGCCCACCAGCACGCCGGTCCCGGACACCTGCTCGGCGAGCTGCGCGAGCAGGGCTGGAGCACGGACGTACGGCGCGAGGTCCGCGACCAGCACCAGGTCGAACCCGCCGGGCGGCAGGTCGTCGAAGATCGCCGGGCGAAACCGCAGCCGCTCGCTGCCCGCGCGGGCCTGGGCCGCCTCCACCGCGGCCAGATCGTCGTCGCACGCCACCACCAGCCGCGCCCCGCGCGAGACCAGGAACTCGGCCGAGGCGCCTCCGGTGGCCGCCACCGCGCCGACCTCGAGGACCCGCCGGCGCACGAAGAGCGCCTCGGCGAAGATGTAGCGCGGGAGCAGCTCGCTGACGCCCAGGCGGCGGAAGGTCAGGTTCACGGCCGTCGTTCTCGGACCCGACAGAGTATACCGGCGTTCAGGAGACCCTCATGTCCTCGACCTCCGATTCGTTAGGCCGACGCGCCGGACGTGCCTTCACCCGGCTGGTGGTGACCCTCGTCGTCTTCGCGCTCCTCGGCGCAGTGGGGTTCCTCCTGAGCCAGCTGAATGCCCGGACGTTCACCCTCCAGCAGCAGGAGGGGAAGCTCCTGGTGTTCAAGGGCCGGATGCTCCCACTCGGGGCCGACCCCTACCGCCCCTCCGACCCGGCGCTGGCCGCCGCCTACGCCCCCATCGACCTCCTGGGCGGGGGCGCCGCCGGGCTGGACGGCGCGAAGTTCGAGGAGCGCGATGCGCTCGACCGCGCCCTCTTCCAGTTCCTGGAGGGACTCGCCCGGCCACGGCTGGTCTCCGACGACCCGGCGGTGCTCTCCCAGGGCCTGGTGGCGCTGGGGAGGATGCAGAAGCTCGGGGGCATCACCGACGACCAGCGCAAGACGCTGAGGAGCCTCGAGTCCGAGGTGGCCTTCTTCCAGGCCCGCACCCGGCTGGACCAGGCGCGCCGCGACATCGCCGAGGCGGTGACCCAGCTGCGGCTTGCGGCCGATAGCGGCGGCCGCCACGCCCGGGCCGCGCACCGGATGCTCAGCGTCATCGAGCCGGCCGCGTCGGGGCTGGAGGACGCGCTGCGCAGGGCGGTCTACACCCTGGACTCGGATGCGCCGGACGTGCCCACACAACCAGTCCCGACCGCCCCCGCCTCGCCGCGTCAGCCGGCCCCGCCGCGGGGCGCCGCACCCGACGCCGGGGCGCTGTGAGCGCTTGTGGCCGGCCGTGCCGCTCGGCGATGCTCGCCCGCCGAGGGGAGTCGTCTCCAGGGACGTCACAGGGGGAAGACCACAGCATGATCCGCACCACGTTCATCTCGCTCGCGATGCTAGCGCTGGCCTGCGCCGCGGGCGCCGCGGGCTCCGGCGCCACCTCGGACTTCCAGCCCACCGGTGGCATCATCGTGGCCTCGGGCAACGGCTCCCGGTTCAACGCCAACCGGGTGCAGGGCCCCAAGGTCCAGTTCAGCCAGCGCTCCGACGGAAGCTGGGGCGGCAACATCTACGGGAGCGCCGGCACTCCCACCCCGATCGACGCCACCTTCCAGGGCGGGCAATTCGTCGGGGCCAACATCCGGCTCACCATCACCCGCGAGGGGGGGCAGACCAGCATCTTCGGCTCCATCCAGGACCGCATCGTCCGCTTCGAGGTGAGCCCCACCGAGATCCGGGTCTACACCAGCTCGAGCGCCGGCACGGGACGCTCCGAGACCTACGTGAAGCTCGCCGGTCCCGGTGAGTATGGAGGCCCGCAGTCGCTGACGCTCGAGGGCGAGGCCCAGCAGGCTCCGCCCACCCCGGCCTTCGCCCTGGCGATGGTCGGCGCCTTCATCTGAGTCAGGGCGGCCGCAGTCAGCGAGCCGTCTCCAGCACCCCGACGAACGGCAGATTTCGCCACCGTTCGTCGTTGTCGAGCCCGTAGCCAACGAGGAAGCGGTCCTCGACCTCGAAGCCGGTGTAGTCCACCGTCACCGGCTCGACCCGGCGCGAGGGCTTGTCCAGGAGCGCGCAGGTCCGGACGCTGCGGCACCCACGCGCTGCGAGCGCCTGGAGCAGGAAGCGGAGCGTGAGCCCGGTGTCCACGATGTCCTCCACCACCAGGACGTCGCGGTCGTGGAGCGGGGTGCCGGTGTCGCTGGTGATCCGCACCTCTCCGCTCGACGTGGTGCCGCTCCCATACGAGGCCACCCCCAGGAACTCCAGCTGCAGCGGCAGGGAGATGGCCCGGACCAGGTCCGCGGCGAAGAGCGAGGCCCCCTTCAGGACGCAGAGCACGGTGAGCGGCCGACCGGCGTAGTCCCGGGTGATGGCCGCCCCGAGCTCGGCCACCCGGGCCGCCAGGGTCGCCTCCCCGAAGAGCACCCGCACCCCGGGCGCCCAGCCGACCGGAAAGTCTTCCGACATTCGGCCACTCTACTGTGCGTCTCCCGGTCTGCTGTTCCAGCGATTCCATGGGGTTCGGCGCTGGCGTGGTTCTTGGACCTCCGGGCGCCGGGCTTCCACCGGGCGGGGGCCCGGGGCGGGTGGGCGGAGGCGGCGGTGTGGCGAGGCGTACGGGCGGCCGGGGTGCTGGTGTTGCTCAACGCGGTGGACGGGGTCTGCACCCACGTTTTCCTCCGGGCGGGGGTGGCCCGGGAGCTCAACCCCTTGATGCGGCTGGCCTACGACGGTGGCCCCGGCCTGTTCTTCACCTGCAAGGTCCTGGCGGTGGGCAGCGCAGCCTGGATTCTCCAGCGGCACGCTGCCCGGATGCCGCTGGCCCGGGGGGCCCTGGCCGGGGGCGTTGCGCTCTACACGCTGGTCTGCGTGCTGCACCTCTGGTTGCTCGTCCGGTGGGTCGGCGGTGGTGCTTGATTTCTGTCGGATGCTCAACGGATGCTCCCGAGCGAGCGAGGGCGCCCCATGGACATCACGGACGTGAAGATTTTTCCGGTCGATGAGGAAAAGCTCAAGGCGTACGTGACCATCACCCTCGACGGTTGCTTCGTGGTGCGCGACCTCAAGGTCATCCAGGGCTCGGCGGGTCTGTTCGTGGCGATGCCGGCCAAGAAGCGGAAGGACGGCACCTACAAGGACATCGCCCATCCGCTGAACACCGACATGCGCGCGCGGATGGAGCGCGTCATCCTCGACCAGTACGAGCGGAGCACCGCGCGGCTGGGCGCGGCCTAGCGTTCAAGAGCGCGCTCGCCGGCCTTCCACATCGGGCCCCGCTGGTCTAGGTGAGCAGCATCCCGACCCATGCCCACGGCGCGCGACTTCAAGGTCTTCGCTGGAAACTCCAACCTCCCCCTCGCCCGCCGGATCTGTGAGCACCTCAAGCGTCCCCTGGGGAAGGCCGACGTCGGCCGCTTCTCGGATGGAGAGATCCAGATCGAGATCGGCGAGAACGTCCGTGGCCAGGACACCTTCATCGTCCAGTCCACCAGTCCGCCGGCGAACGACCACATCATGGAGCTGCTGATCATGTGCGATGCGCTCAAGCGCGCCTCGGCACAGTCGATCACCGCGGTCATCCCCTACTTCGGCTACGCGCGGCAGGACCGGAAGGTGGTCCCCCGGACCCCGATCACCGCCAAGCTGGTCGCCGACCTCCTCGAGTCCGCCGGCGCCACCCGCGTCGTGTCCATGGACATGCACGTGGCGCAGATCCAGGGCTTCTTCCACATTCCCTCGGACCACCTCTTCGCCTCGCCGGTCTTCCTCGAGGACATCCGGCGCAACTTCCCCGCCACCGACGAGCTGGTGCTGGTCTCGCCCGACGCCGGCGGCGTGGAGCGGGCACGGGCCTACTCCAAGCGGCTCAACTCCTCGCTGGCCATCGTGGACAAGCGGCGTACCCGGGCCAACGTCTCCGAGGTGATGAACCTCATCGGCGACGTTCGGGGCAAGGATGCGGTGCTCATCGACGACATGGTCGACACCGGCGGCACGCTCACCCAGGCAGCGATGGCGTTGAAGGCCGAGGGGGCACGGCGGGTGATGGCCTACGCGGTGCACCCCATCCTCTCCGGGCCGGCGGTGAAACGCATCCAGGAGTCGGTGCTCGAGGAGGTGGTGTTCACCGACACGGTCCCGCTCGGCCCCGCGGCGGCGGCCTGCACCAAGATCCGTCAGCTCAGCACCGCCCGGCTCTTCGCCGACGCCATCCAGCGGATCTACTCCGGCGACTCGCTCAGCTCGCTCTTCGTGTAGTCGGGCTCGCACCGACGCCTCCCCTCACGCGCATGCGCCCACAGGGCGAGCGACGTCCGCGGACGGGCGTGGCGGAGGTGACAACCTTCCGCCATACTCGGAACCGTCGGATCCCGGATCGGTCCCGGAGCGCGGATGGGGTGCGAGCGCCTCCAGGGGACGGAGCGGGCTCTCGTCGTGGAGAGAGGATGCCTGCCCGGAGCCGATCGAAGACGGTGCTCATCGTCGAGGACGATCCGGACATCCGCGAGGTCCTCGAGGAGATGATCGACGCCGGTGGCCACGCGGTGGTCACCGCGACCAACGGCGCCGAGGGGCTGGCCGCCCTCGCCCAGGTGGAACCGCCGGCGCTGATTCTGCTCGATCTGATGATGCCGGTGATGAGCGGCTTCGCCTTCCTCGAGGAGCTGGGGCGACGCACCGATCGCAGCGGCGACCGGGTGCTGCTGATCAGCGCCAACGAGACGGTGGAGCGTGCGGCGCAGCTGCCCGGGGTGGTGGGCTACGTCAAGAAGCCTTTCGACCTGGACGAAGTGCTGGCGCTGGTCGAGACGTATCTGGAGTGACCCCCGCCACCGCGGCGCGGAGCGTGGCCCGGAGCGCGGCCGCCGACGGAGGGCGTCCACCAGGGTCCGTGGCGAGGCAATCCAGGATCGGCCGAACCAGAGCGCCGGGAATGCGCTCGCCGGCGGGCGTCTCGGCGGGCAGCGGCTCGGGTGCGCCACGCACCCGTCCGGGACGGCGGCCGGCGAGCATCTCGTAGAGCACCACCCCGAGCGCGTAGAGGTCGGTACGGCCGTCCACCGGGGCACCGGTGGCCTGCTCCGGCGCCATGTAGTGCGGCGTGCCGATGACCGTCGCCGGGGTGCGGCTCAGCTCCGGACCGACGCGCAGCAGCTTGGCGATGCCGAAGTCGAGCAGCTTCACCCAGTCGGCTCCCCGGCGGGACACGACGAAGACGTTGTCCGGCTTGACGTCCCGGTGAACGACCCCGGTGGTGTGCGCCGCCTCGAGCGCCTCGCAGACCTGGGAGGCGATCTCCACCGTCCGCGCCACGTCCAGCGCCCGCTCCCGGAAGAGCGCGCCCAGCGTCTTCCCCTCCAGCAGCTCCATCACGCAGTAGGCACGCTCCAGGCCCTCGGGGCCGCGCTCCTCCCCCACCTCGAGCACCTGGACGATGTGCGGATGGTGGATGCGGCTGACCGCGCGCGCCTCGCGGAAGAAGCGATCGAGGAGCAACCGTGAGCGGAGGTGCTCGCGGCGGAGCAGCTTGAGGGCCACCGGGCGCCCATCGCGCTCGGCGCGGAACACGCGGCCCATGGCACCCTCCCCCAGCAGGCCGAGCACGCGGTACGGCCCGACGGTGCTCGGAGCGCTCTCCCGGGCGCGCACCGCCATGCTCGGCGGGGGACCGGGGACGTGCCGGGTCTCGGCCAGCGGGTCCGAGGCGCAGGCTCCGCGGAGCGCGCGGGCCAGCACGGTGACGCTGGGAAAGGGGAGCGCGTCGTCCACCGACGTGCAGCGCTCGAGGATGGCCCGCAGCGAGGTCCACTCCGGGCCCTGGCCGGCGAGGGCGAGCAGGAGCCGTCCCAGCAGCCCCTGGTCCACCCGGCGACCGGGATCGCGCCCGCCGGTCCACTCCTGCGTCGTGCCGCCCTGGAAGACCCCGAAGCCCACCCCGGACAGGCGCGGCGGCTCACCCACCACCGAGTCCACCTCCAGCTGGCCGTGGAGGAGCCCGCGGGCGTGGAGGGCGTCCAGCGCCGGGGCGAGCTCCTCGGCGATGGTGACCAGGGCTTCGGGACGAAGCGCAGAGCGTTGCTCGAGGGGAAGCGGCAGCTCGGAATCCTCGCCCACCAGGTAGACCCGCCCGTCCGGAAGCTGCCCTGCGTCCTCGACCGGAACGATGTTGGGGTGCGGCGGGTAGAGGAGCGCCCGGGCCTCGTCCAGGCAACGGGCGATCGCCCGGGCGTCGACGACGTGCACCGGATGGAGCAGCCGCAGCACCCGCCCCTCTCCGTCTGGTCCCCGGACCTGGAACGCGTCCGCCACTCGGCCCCGCCGCAACCGCCGCTCCACCTGCCAGCGGCCGGCGGTCCACCCCTCGAGTGCATTCCCGTTCGAGCTCACCTGAGGCGGAACGCTACTACGCTCGCTCGGTGGGTCCGGCGTGGGGCGCTGTGCGGGAATCTCGGTGTCCTGGTGCAGCGGAGGCCCTCGGCCGTCGGCTGGATGACGAAACCCAGGCCGCCGTTGCGGCGCTCATCATCAGGCGCGGCCCACGCCGGCGGGCATCTCGAAGCGGGCCTCCTCGCCCGCGAGGCCCAGCTCCACCGTGCGTCGCCAGTACCGCAGGCCAGCCTCGAGCGCGAGGCGGTCGATGCCCGGAAGGCGTCCCACCACCCGGCCTGTCCCGGAGATGAGGGTTCGCAACGCCGGGGCGACGAGGCGCCATGGCGTCCGCGGGTAGCCGAGCGCATCCGCGTACCGGTCGCCAACGAGATGCCGACCGATGCCGTACGCCACCGGAAGGAAACGTTCCGCGCGGGCGCGCTCCTCGGCGGACCGGGCCTCGTGGAGCGGGGACTCGAGCAGGGCCGCGGCGAGCGCGGCCGAGTCGGAGTCGGGTGGCTCCTGGGTGGCCTCGAGCAGCTCCCAGAGGGCCCGCGCCTCGGGCTCGGTGGCGCCGAGCAGCTCCTGCTCCACGCCGAGCACCCAGCCGGCCACGCGCCACAGATGCAGCACGTCCTCGCACTGCTCCCGACCGATGCGGAACCCGAGCATCCGCAGCCCATCCACCAGCACCAGCGAGAAGAGGAGCACGGTGCCCGCCATGTCCACCTGGTTGATGGGGTCGCCCCAGGCGCTGGCATCCCAGCGCGGAGAGGCCCGGAGCAGCCGGCGGACCTGCGCGTGCATCAGCCGCACACGGGCGGCGGCGACCCAGCCCGGCGCACCGGGGGCGAGCGAGCCCGGCTGGTAGACCAGACTCACGAACCGGCTGGTCTCGGAGAGGCGCCGCGGGGCGGCCTCGCGGAGCCGGCCGGAGAAGACCAGCGGCTTGTTTCCCGCCGGGCTGCAGTAACCGGCGACCAGCGAGCGGAACCCGAGCACCACCCCGCCGAAGAAGCCGGTGCGCAGCAGCACCTCCCCTCCCCGCCGGGCGCGGTCCAGGTCGGCCCAGAAAGGCAAGGCGGAGAGCGACGCCCGCAGCGCGCGGAGCTCGGCCGGAAGCGCGCGCACGTCGCCGGTGAGCGTCTGGTCGATGAGCCGCTCCCGTTCCTCGGCCGTCGCTCCGGCGAGGGCCTCGACCGCGGCGTCCGCACCCGGGTCTCCCGCGGCGAAGAAGGCGCCGAGCCGGTCGACCCGGGAGCCGAAGCGGCGGCGGGCCTGGTCGAGATGGACGAACCGGGAGGGGAACATGGCGCGGTGAACCGGGGGATGAGGTAATCAGCGTCCCGGAGTCTCGCCCCAGCCAGGGTGCCTGCGACTTGACGCTCGGGGGAAAGGTTGGCAGTAGAGCCGCTTTCGCCCGGGACTGTAGGGGCCCACCACGGGGTGGGATGCCGGCCGGGGCGACAGAGAAAGAGGAGCACGGAAATCACATGGCACCCACCCGGAACACCCTGGCGGCACGCCTGCGCGAAGGCGCGGGCAAGGGCTCGGCGCGGCGGCTACGCGCGGAGGGGCTCGTCCCCGCGGTCGTCTACGGCCGCCACCTCGAGACCCCGGTCCACATCGCGGTGGACCCGATCGAGGTGAAGAAGGCCATCGCCACCCCGCACCACCTCAACACCCTGCTCAGCCTCAAGCTGGATGGGCAGCCCGAGCGGCTGGTGCTGCTCAAGGACTACCAGCAGGACCCGATGAGCCGGGAGATGCTCCACGCCGACTTCATCGACGTGCGCGAGAACGAGCAGATCAAGGTGAACGTGCCGCTGGTGCTGGTGGGCAAGCCGGTGGGCGTGACCGAGGGCGGCATCCTCTCGCAGAGCCGGCGCGAGCTCGAGGTCTACGCGATGCCGGCGGCCATCCCGGAGAAGATCGAGGCGGACGTCAGCCATATGAAGATTGCCCAGTCGCTCCACATCAACGAGGTGAAGCTGCCCCAGGGCGTCCGGGTGAAGACGCAGGTGAACTACACCATCGCGGTGGTCTCGGTGCCGGAGAAGGAGGAGGTCGCTCCGGTGGTGGCGGCGGCCACTCCGGTCGCGGGTGTACCGGGTGCGCCGGGCGCGCCGGGCGCGGCCCCGGCGGCGGCCGATGCCAAGGGGGCCGAGGGCGGCAAGGGCGCGGGGGCTCCGGCGGCGGGGAAGGACGCCGGCGGCGCGGCCAAGAAGGACGAGAAGAAGAAGTAGCCAGCCGTGCACGGGGCCAGGCTCGTGGTGGGGCTCGGGAATCCGGGCCGCGAGTACGCCGGGCACCGGCACAACGTGGGCTTCATGGTGCTGGACCGGCTGGCTGGCGCGGTGGGCATCCCGCTCGGCCAGTCGAAGTTCCAGGGTCGCTTCGGGCAGGGGGAGGCGGAGAAGGTCCGCCTGATTCTGCTCGAGCCCGAGACGTTCATGAACGCCTCCGGCGAGGCGGTGGCCGCGGCGGCCCGCTTCTTCAAGGTGACGCCCAGGGAAACCCTGGTCGTCCACGACGAGCTGGACCTCCCCTTCGGGCGGCTGCAGCTCAAGAAGGGCGGCGGGACCGGCGGGCACAACGGGCTGGAGTCCATCGTCGCCCAGCTCGGAACGGCGGACTTCGCCCGGCTGCGGGTGGGGATCGGAAAGCCCCATGGGCCGAACGCGAAGGAGCGCGTGGTGGGCCACGTGCTCCACGATTTCTCGTCCGAGGAACGGGACGGTCTTCCCCCGGTGCTCGACCGCGCGGTGGAGATGGCGCGGGCGTGGCTGTCGCTCGGGCTCGCCGAGGCGATGAACCGGCACAACCGGCGCTGAACCGGTCGAGAGGCCCCACCCTGACTTGACGTGAAGCCCCCAGCCCGATAGTCAGGCCCGCTCGTTCTTTGGAGTGCAAGCGCGAGGGCGACGGGCGCGCGGTGTTCCCGTCCCCGGTGGGCGTGCCGGCAACCGGCCGCTGACCGCATCCCCGCTCCGGGCACTGGACCCGGGGCACAACCCGAGGGGAAGGAACACATGACAGAGCAGACGACCGCGCATCATCTGCGCGAGTACGAAACCATCTTCCTGGTCAAGCCCGACCTCACCGACGAGGGCGTGGACCGGCTCAAGGACCGCGTCCGCGGGATCGTGAACCGCGAAGGCGGCAAGCTGATCCGCTTCACGGTGTGGGGCAAGAAGAAGACCATGTACCCGGTGGCCAAGCAGCCCCGGGCCATCTACGTCCACGCCTCCTACCTCGGCGGCCACGGGCTGGTGGCGGAGGTGGAGCGCAACCTGCGCAACCTCGACGAGGTCACCCGCTGGCTCAGCGTGAAGGTGGCGGACGACGTGGATCCCGAGACCCGGCCGGTGCAGGAGGACGTCAAGCTGGCGGGCGACGTGGACGAGGCCCGTGGCGCGGCGCCCGAGCGCGCGGGTCCTCCGCGCGACGGAGTCGAGGTCGAGGGCCTGGACGAGGAGGCGCCGGAGGAGGCCTAGCGCCTCGACTGGCGGGAGCACGACATGACCGGACACTTCGGAAACGGAAACGGACCTCGGAACGACGGCCCCAGGGGCGGTGGCGGCGGGCGCTTCGGTGGCGATCGCGGTGGCGATCGTGGCGGCGGCGGGATGGGGGGCGACGACGAGAAGCGCGGCGGACGGGGCGGCTTCGGCCGCAAGAAGGTCTGTCGCTTCTGCGCCGAGAAGGGCAGCCACCCCGACTTCAAGGACCAGGCGACGCTGAAGTACTTCGTCACCGAGCGGGGGAAGATCATCCCCCGGCGGATCTCGGGGAACTGCGCCAAGCACCAGCGGCAGGTAGCGGTGGCCATCAAGCGCGCCCGCGGCCTGGCCCTCATCCCCTACAACGCGCTGGTGGGCTGAGGAGGACTGTCGCCATGCCGATGAAGGTCATCCTGCGCGAGGACGTCCCCAACCTGGGCAAGTCCGGTGAGCTGGTGAACGTGAAGCCCGGCTTCGGCCGCAACTATCTGCTGCCCCGGAAGCTGGCGGTGCTGGCCAACGAGGCCAACGTCGCCCAGCTCGAGCACGACCGCGCGGTCATCTCCGCGCGCCAGGCGAAGCTGCGGGGCAACGCCGAGGAGCAGGCCAAGCGCATCAACGCGGTGTCGATCACCGTGGCCCGGAAGGTCGGCGAGCAGGAGAAGCTCTTCGGCTCGGTGACCGCGCTGGACATCGCCGAGGCGCTGGCGGCCAAGGGCCAGAAAGTGGACCGCCGGCACATCCACCTGCCCGAGCCGATCAAGACCGTGGGCGCGCACGAGGTGGAGATCCGCCTCCACCGCGACGTCACTGCGAAGATCAAGGTCGAGGTCGTTCCCGAGGCCTGAAGCCTCCCCCAGGCCGGCCCATGGGCATCCCGCCTGGGCCGGTTTGTCGTTGCTGTTTGTCAGGGAGCGGAGGGATCCTGGGCCGCTCCGGGGAGTGGTGATCGATGGCCGTCGTCCAGCCGCTGCGTCCACAGACCGAGGATCTTGCCGCCGAGCGCGCGGTGCTCGGAGCGGTCCTGGCGGACAACACGGTAGTGGCCTCCGTGGCCGAGGTCGTCCTCGCCGATGACTTCTCCAACCCCGCGCACGCGCAGATCTTCGCCGCGATGCTGGCCCTCGACGGGACCCAGCGTCCGGTCGACCACCTCACCCTCTCCGAGGAGCTGAAGACCCGGGGCCAGCTCGCGGGTGTGGGCGGTCCGGCGTACCTCATGACCCTGGACCAGGTGGTCCCCCTGGCGTCCAGCGCCGTGGAGTACGCGCGCATCGTCAAGGACCAGTCGGTCCGGCGGCGGCTGGCGGGCGTGGGGCGGGAGATCCTCGAGCTGGCCAGCCAGGACACCGGCGAGCTGGATGCCATCCTCGACGAGGCCGAGCGCCGGGTCTTCCAGCTGGCGGAGCGGAAGCGCGAAGGAGAGCTGAGGCCCGTCCGGGAGCTGATGGAGCGCACGCTCAATCTGCTCGACCGGATGAAGATGTCCTCCAGCGGCGTCACCGGGCTCTCCACCGGCTTCGTCGACCTCGACCTGCAGCTCACCGGCCTCCACCCTGGCGAGCTGCTGATTCTCGCCGCGCGCCCCGGGGTGGGGAAGACCTCGCTGGCGATGAACGTGGCGATGCACGTGGCGCTCAAGGAAGAGCGCCCGGTGGGCATCTTCTCGCTGGAGATGCCGGCGGATCAGCTGCTGATGCGGCTCCTGGCCAGCGCCGCCCGGGTGGACATGAAGAAGCTCCGGGGCGGGCGACTGACTCCTCACGACGAGGAGAAGTTCCAGGAGGTCGCCGGGAGCCTGTTCAACGCCCCGCTGTTCATCGACGACACCGGCGCCCTGTCCCCCTTCGACCTCCGGGCCAAGGCCCGGCGGCTGAAGCAGAAGAACCAGGGCCTGGGGCTCCTGGTGGTGGACTACCTGCAGCTCATGCACCAGAAGGGCAAGGTGGAGAGCCGGCAGCTCGAGGTGAGCGAGATCAGCCGCTCCCTCAAGGCGCTGGCCAAGGAGCTGGAGGTGCCCATCCTCGCCCTGAGCCAGCTGAACCGGAAGGTGGAGGAGCGCAAGGGGGGCCGGCCGATGCTCTCCGACCTCCGCGAGTCCGGCGCCATCGAGCAGGACGCCGACGTGGTGATGTTCATTCACCGCGACGACGACGGCGACGACGAGGAGAGCAGCGGAGGCTCGGGCTACGGCGCGGGACGCGGGGCGACGCCGGTGGAGCTCATCGTCGCCAAGCAGCGAAACGGACCGACCGGGACCATCGATCTCGTCTTCCTCTCCGAGTTCACCCGGTTCGAGAGCCGGGCGCGGGTCGACTGACACCTCGTTTGGAGACGAGGTCCACGCTCGCACGCCGTGGGGATCGTGCTCGAGGTGTCGGGGGGCCGTGACACGCCCGCTTCGGCCGCTGGCCTCCACGGTCCTTGGGGCCCAGGAGCAGAGGGCAGACGAGACCGTACAGCGCCCAGCTGCGTCGCTTCAGTTCGCCTCCAGGGACTCCCCGGAGTCGGCCGGCGCGCGCCTGGGGATCGGAACGAGTCCTCGCACCTCCTGGCGGTAGGCGAAATACCGCGCTCCGTACTCCCGCACCAGGTCCCGCTCCTCGAGCTGGATGGCGACCAGGATGTACCCCAGCGTGGCCAGGGCGAAGACCAGGTGCCCGAGCGTCATCCTCGGCGCCGCCCAGAACGCGACGATGAAGCCCAGGTAGATGGGGTGGCGCACCAGCTTGTAGAGCACCGGGGTCCGGAACCGCGGCGCGGGGAGCTCCCGTCGTCGGGCCGCCAGGTAGACCTGCCGGAGGCCGAAGAGCTCGAAGTGGTTGATGAGGAACGTGCCGAAGAACACGATTCCCCACCCGAGCAGCGACAGCGTGGTGAGGGCGAGACGCGCTCCCGCGCCGTCGACCTGCCAGAGCACCGCAGGGATCGGACGCCAGAAATGGAAGAGCGCGATCAGACACCCGCTCGCGGCGAGCACGTAGGTGCTGCGCTCGATGGGTGCGGGGAGGATCCGGGTCCACGCCGCCTTGAAGCCCCGCCGGGCCATCCCGCTGTGCTGCACGGCGAACAGGGTCAGCAGCAGGGCGTCGACCAGCAGCGCCCTGCCGGCCGGAACCAGCGGTCCTCCCTGGTCGATGGCGCGGGGAACGAGCACGTTCCCGACGAACCCGATCGCGTAGGAGATGGTCCCCAGAAACCCCAGGTAGCAAAGAGCTCCGTACAGCACGTACCCCATGCGCTTCATGTCACGCCTCCTTCGAGCGCGCGGGTGCACGCCCGTTCCTCGATGAACCCGGCGATGTCCTTCCAGGCCCGGCGGCTCTCGGCGAGCCAGGGCAAGGTCAGCGGCCAGTCGTGCTGCATCTCCTCGCCCACCAGGAGCCGGGCGTCGGTCCCGCTGACCTGGGCGCGCGCCACCAGCCGGCGCGTCTCCTCGGCGAGCAGCTCGTGCTCTCCCACCAGCACCAGCAGCGGCGGCAGCTCGGACAGATCGGCGAGGGCCGGCGACACCAGCGGGTCCCGGGCATCGGCCTGGCCGACGTAGTACCGAGCCCAGCGGCTCAGGTGCTCGTGGCTCAGCCACAGGTCGCGATGAGGGCCGATCGCCGGCGAGTCGGCGAGGTTGGCCCAAGGCGACAGCAGGACCGCGCCCCGGGGGCCGGATTCACCCAGCGCCCGCAGGCGGATCATCAGGCTGAGCGCCAGGCCACCTCCGGCGGAGTCACCGGCAACGAACGCTGGTCGGCCGCCGCGGAGCGTGGTCAGGAAGCGCCAGGCGGCGACCGCGTCCTCGAGCGCGGCGGGAAACGCATGCTCCGGCGCCAGGCGGTAGTCGGGAACGAGCACCTCGGCGTCACACCGGTAGCTGAGGCGAACCGCCCGGCTTCGGTACGAGGCAGGCGAGCCCATCACGTATGCCCCGCCGTGCAGATAGAGGATCGTGCGGCCGGGTCGCCGCGTCGCCCGCACGCTCTCGATGGCCAGCTGGTCCACCCGATGGTCGGCGAAAACCACCGACGGATGCCGCTGCAGCATCTCGGCCCGGGAGGTCCGACCGAAGCGCTCGAACCGGCGACGCATCGTGCCCGGCGGCGTGGTGGCGCAAAACAGCGTGCGGGTCACCACTCCGTAGGCCCGGAGCGACAGCCAGCGGGTGATTCGATCGGCGGTCCTCGATCGCTGAACCGATCCACGTGCGCCGTGGTGCATGTCGGCACCCTACGGAGCGGAGGGCAGTCGAAGCTTTTGGGAAGCCTGACGGTTAGCTGAGGCTTTCCTGAGCGAGGAACGCCTCGACCTCGGCCACGAGCCGGAGCCAGGCCGGCTCACCCGGCAGCAGCACGTGGTTGCGGCTGTGGAGCACCAGGGTCGGCACCCGGACCTTCGGCAGTTCGGGGCGGACGTCGACGTCACCCAGCGCCGAGAGGAGGCGGGGGGTTCCAGTCCGAGAGGCCGTTGCCGCGGGCGTCGTACCGCACCAGGGTGCGACCGCGCCCGAGGAGGGCCAGCCAGTGCCGCCAGACCTCGAACTGCCAGTCCAGCTCCAGGTGACTGAGCCAGTTGGCCGCCTTGACCAGCGGGGGGCCGTCCCCGAGCTTCGCGTATGCCAGGCGTGCACCGTCGGGAGCCTTGCAGAAGTACACCCGCTGCCGGGGGGACGCGGCTGGCGAGGCCGCTGCACCGTTGGGGTGCGCGACGTCGGTGATGAGGCGGTACCCCTGGCCGCGAACGGTCTGGAGCTCCACCCCAGATGCCCCCTCGAGCACGCGCCGCACCAGCGAGACGTTCACCTGGAGGTTGTTGGGTTCGACGACGGTGTCCGGCCACAGCCGGTCGATGAGGTCCTGCTGGCGCTGCAAGGTCCCCGCCCCCTCGACGAGCAGGACCAGGGTGTCGAAGGCCTTCCCGGAGAGGGCACGACGGAGCCGTCGCGCAGGAGCCTTCGTTCGTGCGCCTCGAGGAGCGTAGAACGGGGATTCGGACGGGCCGGGGGGTGACCGCTCCGGGCGACCGTTTCGGTATGTGGAAGTCGGCGGACGGTACCGGCTATAGGTCGCGCGGTCGTCGCCTGCGCAGCGCTCGCAGGACGAGGGCCCGGGCATGGGAGACGGCTCGCTCCGGCGCGGTGCGCGCCCCGAGCTCCGTCGCCAGCGCCGAGGCGAACCGGCAGCCCGTGCCGCGCTGCTCAGGCCCGCGCGGCAGACGCCGCGAACGGAAGACGCGCGCCCTCCCCTTCCAGGCGAGGCTGTCCACCACCGTGGAGCCCGCGAGGTGTCCGCCCTTCACCACCACACCCGCGAACCCGAGCGCTTCCAGCAGCTCCGCGGCCCGGCGCGCCTCGCGGGCCTCCTCCAGGCGGTCCAGCCCGAGGAGCCAGGCGGCTTCGAGTGCGTTCGGCGTGAGCCAGACGCCGGGTCCCGCAAGAGACAGGTAGTCGCGCCGCCCCAGGCCGGAGAGGCGCCCGCCCGACGAGGCCCGGACGACGGGGTCGACCACCCACGGCACCTGCGTTCCGCGCAGCGCCTGCCGGACCGCTCGCAGCTGGCCCCGACCAGGGAGCATCCCGAGCTTCACCGCATCGATGGGCCCGAGCTCCCGGAGGGCACGGATCTGCGCCGAGACCAAAGCGGGCCCGACCGACTCCCAGGCGAAGGTCGCCCTCCCCTGTGCGGTGACCGCCGCCACGACGGCCAGCGGCACCCCCCCGCGCGCCCGGACTGCCTCGGCGTCCGCGAGCAGCCCCGCCTGGCCCGAGGGCTCCAGTCCTCCTACCAGAAGGACCCGTGGACCCCGGGAGCGGCGCAGGGACGCCGCCTGTCCATGCTCACCTGCGCGTGTCACGCGCACGGGTGACCAGCCCGCGATAGACGCCGAGCTGCAGGGGCATCGACTGGAGGAGCAGCTCCGGGTGCCACTGCACTCCCACCGCGAAGGTGCCGTTGCTCGACTCGATGCCCTCCACCACCCCGTCCGGCGCCACCGCGCTCGCCACCAGCCCCTCGCCCAGCCGGGACACCGCCTGGTGGTGGGTGGAGTTCACCATCAGCTGCCCGCGCCCGACGAGCTCCGCCAGCAGCGTCCCCTCCCGCACCTCAACAGGGTGGGACGGCTGGCCCCGGTCGTGCGCCTGCTCGTGGTTGCGTGCTTCCGGGAGGTCACGCTGGATGTCCTGGAACAGGGTTCCACCCAGCACCACGTTCAGCAGCTGCATCCCGCCGCAGACGCCCAGGACGGGCAGATTCCGCCGGAGCGCCGCCTGGAGCAGCGCCGTCTCGAAGCGGGTGCGGGCCGGCTTGAGCGTTCCCAGCCCCTCTCGCCCGGCCTCGCCGTACGCCTCGGGTGGCACGTCGAAGGCTCCCCCGGTCACCACCAGGCCCGAGATCCGATCCAGGAAGGCGTCGATCATCCCCGGGTCGGTCGCCAGCGGGAGCACCATCGGGAGCCCCCCTGCACGGAACACCGCCTCGGCGTAGGGGGATTTCAGCACGTAGCGCGAGGGGGTCTCGCCGCCGGCGGTGTCCTCGACGTCCGGGGTCAAACCGATGGTGGGGCGGCGCGGGACGTGTCCGTGGGGCTTCACGCTAGCCTCCAGTCTCGCCCAGAAGGAACCCACGTTGCAGCGCCTCCACCCGGGAGGCCGGATCTCCCCCTGCCCAGAGGTCCGAGAGCACCGCCGCCCCATGGACCCCCGTCCGGGCCACCTGGGTGATGCTGTGCAGGGCGATGCCGCCGATGGCGATGACCGGGAGCGGGCTGTCCGCCACCTCCCGTCGGAGCCGCTCGAGCCCGAGCGCCGGCGCGGGAACCTCCTTGGTCCGCGTCGCGAACACCGGCCCCAGCCCCACGTAGCTCGCTCCCGCCGCCGCGGCCTCGCGGGCGCCGGCGGCGCTCCGGACGGTCACTCCCACCAGCCGGCCGAGGCCGAGCAGTCGCCTCGCCTCCGCCGGAGGCAGGTCCTCGTCGCCGAGGTGGACCCCGTCAGCCCCCGAGAGCAATGCCCAGTCCACCCGGTCGTTCACCAGGGCCACCACCCCGGAGCGCCGGAGCTCGGCCACCGCCTCGCGCACCGTCTCCCAGGCTGCGCGTCCCATCGACTGCTTGCACCGCACCTGCGCCACGCGCACTCCCGCCCGCGCCAGTAGCCCGGCCTGCTCGGCGAGTGTCAGATCCGGACGCACGCCGTCGTCCACGACCGCGTAAAGCCCTCTCGGCAGGGTGATTGGGCCCAGGGATCTTCCTCCTCCGGCAGAGACGGTTGTTGACGAGCGGAGGGGGCCCCGTCAAATTCGCCCGCCATGGCCGAGCCGCTCGACCCGAAGAACATCGACAAGCGCACCGCAGCCCGCTACCTGTCCCAGGGAGAAGTCGACGAGAAGGCCTGGGACCGGTATCTCAAATCGCTTCCGGACGTCTCGGAGAAGGCCGCCCAGGTGGAGACGGTCATGGCCGACACCGACGACTTCCTGGACGACGAGATCGACGTGGAGTGATGACGTGGTTCCGGCCGACGAGCGCGCACGCGGGGAGACGTTCGTGCTCGAACGTGCCGGCAAGGCCATCGACTTCACCACCGTGCTGCTCGGGTTCGCCTCGTCGGCGCTCATCCACATGGGCGTCCAGGCGAACCCCGAGTCCGGCACGGTGAGCCAGGACGCGGAGCTGGCCCGAGAGGTGCTCGACCTGCTCGCTCTGCTGCGGGAAAAGACCCGGGGCAATCTCACCCCCGAGGAGGAGCGGTTCTTCGATTCGCTCCTCACCGATCTCCGACTGAAGTTCGTCGAGGCGTTCCCCCGTTGACTGCACCGCCGTCCGCGGTCGGCTCGCAGGCGCGGGCCGTGGCGATCGTCTGCATGCTGGTGTCCGGCATCTCCGGGGCGACCTCGGTGAGTGAGACCTTCGCCCTGTCCGACCGCTGGAGCGCGCGCACCGAGGCGCTGCCCCGCGGCACCCCGGCCGCCGACCTGGTCGCCAGGCTGGCCGAGGCCAATGCCCGCGCGATGGAGCCGGACCGCCACGCACGGGCGGCGCTGCTCATCGTCCTCGCCATCTCACTGTTCTTCACCTTCGTCTCTGCGGGCCGGGTGCTGCGGCCGGCGGGCCTGCCGCGCGAGGGCATCCGGCGGCTGCTCTGCGGGGCGGCGGTGGTCTCGGCGGTGCTCCGGACGGTGGACGGCGCCGCGGACGCCGCCTTCGCGCTCCGCTTCGGTCGCCTCGCCGCGCAGCTCGTCCCCCCGGGCGAAGGCGTCCCGACCACCTGGAACCTCGCTCCGACGTTCACCGTTGGCGCCTCGGTGCTCCGCACCGTGCTCGTGGCCGGGACGCTGGCCATCATCGCCCAGTACTTCCGCTCCACCCGGGTGAAGGCCTGGGCGGCGCCACAGGACGAGACCCCGAGGTAACGGGTTCTCGCAGGACGGAGGACGTCGGACCGATGCGGGCGCAGGTGGACGAAGCGGCGCTGCGGGCGGTCATCACCTACAAGTGGGTGAAGGGCGTGGTCCAGCTCGTCCTCGCCACCGCGCTGGCCATCGCCGTGGCCATGGGACTGGGTGACGAGCTGGCCGAGTGGGCCCACGCCTTCCGGAACCACTCGACCCGAGCCTACGCCGTCGTGCTCGGGCGTGTCCTCGAGCGGGCCACGACGCCACGCGGGCTGCATGTCACCCTGCTCGCGCTCTTCGTCGACGGCACGGTCACCTGCGTGGAGGGGTGGGCGCTGCAGCGGCGACAGCCCTGGGGGGCGTGGCTGGTGGTGGCCGTGACCGGGTCGCTTCTGCCGTTCGAGGTGTACGAGCTGTTCCACCACTTTCGGTGGATTCGACTGCTGGTGCTGCTGATCAACGCCGCGGTGGTCGCGTTCCTGGTGGTCCACGCCCGCGCCCAGGCCCGCGGGCTCCAGGCCGACGGCCGCTCCACGGCGCGAGAGAGCCCTGGCTCGCGCGAGGGCAGCGAGGGCCGCGACGCGGCGCGCCCCCGGGCGTGATGGTTCCCGCCGGGGCGCGGCTCAGCCGCGGGGGTCGGCCGGGTGCTCCGGGAAGAGCGGCTCGAGCGCCGGGGGCGCATCCCCGTCGAGCGCCAGGAGCACGCTTCGGGCATACGGCAGCCGGAGGAGCTCCGGGCGGGTCAGCCCCAGCAGCCGGCCCAGGTGCCCCATGGGCCAGCGCTCGCGGAGCTTGTCGAACGCCTCCTCGGTGAGCGCGTCGTCCTCGAGCTCCTCCTCCTCGTAGACCAGGGTCTCGCCACCGACCCGGTGACCCCCACCGTAGGACACCACCTGCTCGAGCGCGTCGGGGTCGAACACGTAGGCGTGCACCGTCACCCCGAACGCGGTCGACAGCCGGGCCGCGAGCGCGTGGTGTTCACCGTACCACTGTGCGCCGCGGCGGCCATAGGTGAACGGGCCGTCGTAGGCGAAGCGGACGACCTTTCTCACCACCGAGACCAGGAGCCCGGCGCCCTCCGCGGGCTGCCCATCGGCCTCCAGCGATTCGCGAGCCAGGCGGGGAAGCTCCCCACCCTCCAGCGACTCCAGGCGGCATAAGTATCCGCCGTGCGCCTCGGACCGCGGCATTCCGGGGGCTTGTACTGCTCCCGGTCTCGCTTGCCAACTTCGTGCCCGGACTTACGGTACGCCCATGCGTATCGAACAGTTCACCCTGAAGGCCCAGGAGGCGCTCCAGGGCGCCCAGACCCTCGCCCGGAGGATGGGCTCGCCGGAGGTCGAGCCCGAGCATCTGGCCAAGGCGCTCCTCACCCAGGAGCAAGGGGTGACCGAGGCACTTCTCCAGCGCATCGGGACCGATCCCGGGCTGATCCAGGGCCGCGTGGACGAGGCGCTGGAGCGCCTTCCGCGGATCCAGGGCGGCGACGGCTCGCGGCTCAGCCAGCGCCTCCTCCGGGACCTCGACAAGGCCGAGGACGAGGCCAAGCAGCTGAAGGATGAATACGTCTCCAGCGAGCATCTGCTCCTCGCCCTGGCCCAGGACAAGGGCGCGATCGGCGAGGCGCTCAAGTCATCGGGGGTGACCCGGGACCGGATCCTCACGGTGCTCAAGGAGATCCGCGGGGGCAAGCGGGTCACCAGCCCGGAGGCGGAGGACACCTACCAGGCGCTGGAGAAGTACGGGCGGGACCTCACCGCCGCGGCCCGGGCTGGCAAGCTCGACCCGGTCATCGGCCGGGACGAGGAGATCCGCCGGGTGATCCAGGTGCTGAGCCGCCGCACCAAGAACAACCCGGTGCTCATCGGTGACCCCGGCGTGGGGAAGACCGCCATCGTGGAGGGCCTGGCCCGCCGCATCGTCGACGGCGACGTCCCCGAGGGTCTGAAGGACAAGCGGCTGATCGCGCTCGACCTCGGCGCGATGGTGGCCGGCGCCAAGTACCGCGGCGAGTTCGAGGAGCGGCTGAAGGCGGTGCTCCAGGAGGTCTCCGCGGCCGAGGGTCAGGTCATTCTCTTCATCGACGAGCTCCACACCCTGGTGGGTGCCGGCAAGGCCGAGGGGGCGATGGACGCCGGCAACATGCTCAAGCCGGCGCTGGCCCGGGGCGAGCTGCACTGCATCGGGGCCACCACCATCGACGAGTACCGGAAGCACATCGAGAAGGACGCCGCGCTGGAACGGCGGTTCCAGCCGGTGATGGTGGGCGAGCCGAGCGTGGAGGACACCATCAGCATCCTCCGGGGCCTCAAAGAAAGGTACGAGGTCCACCACGGGGTGAGGATCCAGGACTCGGCGCTGGTGGCCGCGGCCACCCTCAGCCACCGCTACATCGCGGACCGGTTCCTCCCCGACAAGGCCATCGACCTGATCGACGAGGCGGCGAGCAAGCTGCGGATCGAGATCGACTCCATGCCCCAGGAGATCGACGACGTCCGCCGGCGCATCACCCAGCTGGAGATCGAGCGCGAGGGACTGAAGAAGGAGAGCGACCCCAATTCCCGCGAACGGCTGTCGGAGATCGAGAAGGAGCTGGCCGATCTCAACGAGCAGTTCAGTCAGATGAAGGCGCACTGGGACGCGGAGAAGTCGGCCATCCAGAAGATCCGCTCGGTCAAGGAGCGGATCGAGAAGGCCAGGGCCGACCAGGCCACCGCCGAGCGCCAAGGCGACCTGAACAAGGCCGCGGAGATCAAGTTCGGCATCCTCCCCAGCCTCCAGAAGGAGCTCGAGCAGCTGAATGCCCGGTTGAACGAGCTGCAGAAGAAGCAGCGCTTCCTCAAGGAGGAGGTGGACGCCGAGGACATCGCCGAGGTGGTGGCCAAGTGGACCGGCATCCCGGTCTCCCGGCTGATGGAGGGCGAGGTCCAGAAGCTGGTGCACATGGAGGAGCGGCTGGAGCAGCGGGTCATCGGCCAGCGCCAGGCGATCGAGGCGGTGAGCAACGCCATCCGCCGGGCCAGGAGCGGGCTGCAGGATCCCAACCGGCCGATCGGCTCGTTCATCTTCCTCGGCCCCACCGGGGTGGGAAAGACCGAGACCGCCAAGGCGCTGGCCGAGTTCCTCTTCGACGACGAGAACGCCCTCATCCGCATCGACATGTCCGAGTACATGGAGAAGCATGCGGTGGCGCGGCTCATCGGCGCCCCTCCGGGCTACGTGGGCTACGAGGAGGGCGGCCAGCTCTCCGAGGCGGTGCGCCGCCGGCCTTACTCGGTGGTGCTGTTCGACGAGATCGAGAAGGCGCACAGCGACGTGTTCAACGTGCTCCTCCAGATCCTCGACGACGGCCGCCTGACCGACAGCCAGGGCCGGACCGTGGACTTCAAGAACACCGTGCTGATCATGACCTCCAACCTCGGAAGCCAGCTTCTTCTGCTGGACATGGAGGCCAAGGAGACCATCGACGACGTGACCCGGGCCCGGGTGATGGATGCGCTCCGACAGCACTTCCGGCCCGAGTTCCTGAACCGCGTCGACGAGATCGTCATCTTCGAGCCGCTCCGCCGCGAGGAGATCGGCCGCATCGTCGAGATCCAGCTCGCCCGCCTCAAGAAGCTGCTCGAGGCCCGGCGGCTCACCTTGCAGCTCACCCCGGCGGCGGTGGCCTTCCTCGGCGAGCACGGATACGACCCGGTGTACGGCGCCCGGCCGCTGAAGCGCGCCATCCAGAAGTACCTGCAGGACCCGCTGGCCTTGAAGGTCCTCTCCGGCGAGTACGTCGCCGGCGACACCGTCCTGGTGGACGCCGGAAAGGGCGCGCTTCGCTTCAGCAAGCCCGGGAGCGCGTAGGCCTCACAGGCCCAGGCATTGCTCCAGCGGCGGGACACGGTGCCCGGTCGGAACTCGCACCGGCGTCCCCCCGTCGAGGGTCACCAGGTAGGTGCCCGACTCGTTGCCCCCGTGGAGGATGACCTCCCGGTAGTCCACCCGGCCCAGCAGCGGCGGCAGCCCCTCGCGCTCGATGCGGAAGTTGAGCACGCCGGAGAGGGCGCCATCGCCGCTTCCGTTGGTGCTGGAGACCTGCTCCCCGTCGAGCACCACGCCCTCGAAGTCGGCGTAGTTGGCGAAGCGATTGGTGGTGACCGGGCTGAAGAGGTTGACCAGCCCCACGGTGAGAGTTCCGGAGAGAATGCCGGCGAAGGGTTCCTCCCGGTTGAGGTACTGGATGAGCCCGGCGCTGTTGAACCCGGGCACCCGGGCCTCCGACGACTCCACCGCCAGGTTGGCGATGAAGAAGGCGCAGGCGGCGGAGGTGTCGTCGGTGCCGCTGATGTGCGCCGTCCGGCCGAGGAGCGTCTCGTAGTGGGCGGCCACCTCGGCGGACCCGGAGAGGACCAGCGTGTCACCGCTGAACGCCTCGATCCTGGCCTCGCTCACCCCGGGAGGCGAGAGCTGATGCCGGGTGGCCCCTCTGCGCGAGGACACGGGGAGCGAGGCCTCGTCCGGCAAGGTGAAGAGGACGGTGCTGGTGAAGGCGACGTCCGGGTCCGTCCCGGACCAGGAGCCCTGCAGCGTCTCCACCGCCCGCGGCTGGTGCTCGTCGATGCGGGTGAACGGCGCTGGACCACCGTCGCGCGAGGCGAGGATCAGGATCCGCGCCGCGCCGGCGTCCACCGAGATGTACGAGGTCCCGTTGACCTGGGACCCGACGTCCAGCCGCGCTCCGAGGTCCGGGTACGGGCCGAGGCACGCCGCCGTTCCGGCCGCGACGAGCGCCGCCGCGCAGATCGCGCTTCCCCTCATGGGAGGTCCACCCCCACCACCGCGCCGAACCGGGTGACAACTCCCAGCTTCAGGTCGTTGCTCCGGAGCGGATCGTAGACGTCCAGCGCCAGCGCGCCGACCACTCCGACGCTCCAGCCCACCGAGGCCGGCTTCCACCTGGGACGCCAGCGGAAGACCCCCATCCCCCCGAGCCCGAGCTGGAGGGCGTTGAAGTTGGTGAGTCCCGGCAGGCCGCCGAGGTTGAGAGCGTTGAAGTGGAAACCGGGGCCGCTCTCCAGCTCCATCGCCTCGCTCAGCGTGAAGCGCCACTGCCAGCCGAGGAGCGCGTCGATGCCGCCGCTGTTCTGGTAAAGGCTGGAGATGGCATTCACCCGACCGTCCTGTCGCGCCTGGAGCGGAATGACCCAGCTGAGATGGACGAACGGCCCGGAGGCGTTCACCGACATCAGGTAGCCGACCGAGAGCGAGTGGAAGGTGTAATGGCTGTCCTCCCGGCTCGAGAAGGTCGCCATGTGCCACGCGGGCGAGAACGCGTGCCGCCACCCGGCGCGCGGGTCTGCGGTGCTGGAGGCGGGAGCGGCCTCCTCGGCCGGCTGGGCGGTGGCGAGGGCGGAGAAGAGCAGCGCACCCCAGAGGGCGCTCCAGGACGCGACCACGGCCCACGGCTGCGCAGGGCGCATTGGGACTCCCCTCCCTGGAGGAGAATACGTCAGAACGCCTCTCCGGCCCCGAAGTAGACACCCCAGGTCTTCTCGGCCACGGTGACGTCGAGGGTGATGTTGGTCCGCGACTGGCGGTTCATCATGAAGCGCAGGCCCACCCCGCCCGCCGGCGCGATGTACTGGAAGAGGTCGGTGCCGTTGCCGACGAAGCCCAGGTAGCTCACCGGCGCCCGGGAGAACGTCTCGGCGTTGGCAAAGACCACGCCGCCCAGGAGGCCATTGTCGGTGATCCGGAACCGCCACTCGACCTCGGCGTAGATCTCCGCCGTCCCCCGGAACCGCCCCTGCACGTAGCCTCGCCCGGTCCGGTTGCGCGCATCCCAGCCGATCGCCGGGAGCCCGAGGTAGGGCAGATTCCCGGTCACGTTGGTCTGGAAGACGGCCCAGAAGGCGAGCACGTTCCGGGGCACGGACCTGGACAGGCCCAGGTACCCGCGGAACTCCCCATAGAACAGCGAGCTGTCCTGCGCGCTCCCCAGCCAGTGCGGGTACCACTGAAAGGTGAGAGCGGCGTAGATGCCCCGGTAGGGGTTGATGGTCGAGTCGCGGCTGTCCCAGACGATGTTGAGGCTCGGACCCGAGGTGTTGTACGCCCCGGGGTTGAAGCCCAGGGCCTTGCTGTAGGCGTAGTGGCTGGTCACCACCGGTGGGTCGGCCCCGAGGTTCAGCGAGCGGTCGACGATGGCGTAGTAGCGGTCGAAGTTGAATCCCGGGCCGATGTAGAGGGTCTCGGTGATCCGTTTGAGAAAGTTCTCGCGGATCCGGATGAGGTTCAGGTCCATCGGCTGGGCTCCCTCGACGGCCGCGGTCGTGCCGTAGCCATTGAGAGTGAATCCCCCGCTGATCGGGGTCTCTCCCGTCCCCAGCCCGAAGGTGTCCTGGTTGAAGATCAGGAACCGCCAGTCCCCCTGCAGCTGCCAGGAGTTGTTGTTCAGCATCAGCACGCTGTTGATGCCGGAGAGGAACTGGTTCTTGGTGGTGTAGAGGACGTTGGCCGAGATGTTGGAGATGGTCGTGGTCTCGGGGTCTCCGAGGTAGATGCCGACAATCGCCGCCACGCCAATCAGCACCCCCTGCGTCGGGTTGGAGCCGATGACCGGGAGGATGGTGAGGAGCGGCTTGTACGGCTCGGGGCGCTTTGCCTCCTTCTCGCTCAGGCCCAGTGCGGTGAAGAGGTCGGTGGCGTCCTCGTAGCGCCGGCACTGCGACTCCACGCAGACCGATCCTCGCCCCTCGCGCTCCACGCACTGGTCGGTGGTGGTGCAGGCCACCTCCTCGGGCTTCGCCCCGTCCTCCGGCGCCGCCGCACCGGCCGTCTCCGGCGCCGCGGCAAGCAGCAGCAAGCACCACAGGAGTGAGCGCATCCGAGTTCCGTCGACACTGACCGACCGGCCCGGGGCACGGCAAGCTCCGGAAACCCCGACGGACATTGGCCCGAAGTCCTACGGGGGTGCGACGCCGCGCCCCTTCCCGGCGGGGTAAGCCTGCCCCAGCCCGGGAGGGCGCCCATGCCCGCTCCAGCCTCGGTGGGAACGCAGGACTTCTCGCTCGTCCTCGGAGGTCCGCTGTACCAGGTATTCCGTCGCGCCCATCTCAGCGGGCCGGCGCTGGAGCAGGCGGGGCGGCGCATCTGGGTGATCACCCTCCTCGCCTGGCTTCCGCTGCTCCTCCTCACGCTGGCCAGTGGTCACGCGTGGGGACCACCTAGCGCCCTGCCGTTCCTGCGGGACATCGAGGCGCAGGTGCGTTTCCTGGTGGCGCTGCCGATGCTCGTGACCGCAGAGCTGATCGTGCACCGCCGGACCCGCAGCATCGTCGCCCAGTTTCTGGACCGTCGTCTGGTCGAGCCCAGGGACGTGCCGCGGTTCGAGCAGGCGATCGCCTCGGCGCTCCGGCTCCGCAACTCGGTCCCGCTGGAGCTGGGACTGCTCCTGGTCGTGGCGACGGTGGGACACTGGCTCTGGAGGAGCGCCATCGCCTTCGACGCACCGAGCTGGTACGCGGCGCCGGAGGATGGTCGGATGCGGCTCACCGCCGCGGGCGTCTGGTTCGCAGCGGTGAGCGTGCCGCTCTTCCAGTTCCTGCTCCTCCGCTGGTACCTCCGGCTGCTGATCTGGTTCCGCTTCCTGTGGCAGGTCTCGCGGCTGGACCTCCACCTCGTCCCCACCCACCCCGACCGCGCCGCCGGTCTCGCCTTCCTGGGCAAGGGGAGCTACGCCTTCGGACCGATCCTGTTCGCGCAGGGCGCCGTACTCGCCGGAGTCATCGCCACCCGCGTGGTGTACGGGGGTCAGCCGCTGACGGGGTTCAAGCTCGACGTCATCGGCCTGGTCGGCTTCATGGTGCTCTTCCTCCTGGGGCCGCTGACCATGTTCAGCCCCGGGCTGGCGCGGGCGAAGCTGGCCGGGCTCGCGCAGTACGGGAGGCTGGCCAGCGCGTACGTCACCGCATTCGAGGGCAAGTGGATCCGCGGCGAGGCGGCCGACGAGGAGCTCCTGGGGACCGGGGACATCCAGTCGCTCTCCGACCTCGGGCAGAGCTACTCCGTGGTCCGGGAGATGAGCGTGGTCCCCTTCGGGGTGCAGGACGTCAGCCGACTGGTGTTCGCCACCGCCGCCCCGCTCCTTCCGCTCGCCCTCACCGTCTTCTCGGTGGAGGAGCTGTTGGTGCGTCTGCTGAAGATCGTCTTCTGACCTCAGGCGACGATGTTCGTCCCGCCGTCGACGTACACCGTTCCCCCGGTGAGGCGCCGGGCGAATGGCGTCGCCAGGTAGGCGCAGGCGAAGCCGACGTCCATGATGTCCACCAGCTCACCCAGCGGCGCCTTCTGAGCCGCCTCGTTGAGGAGCTGCTCGAAGTCCTTCAGGCCCGAGGCCGCGCGGGTCTTGAGCGGTCCCGGCGAGATGGCGTGCACCCGGATGCCGGCGGGCCCCAGCTCGTAGGCCAGGTAGCGGCACGCCGCCTCGAGCGCGGCCTTCACTGGACCCATCACGTTGTAGCTGGGCACCACCCGGTTTGCGCCGTAGTAGCTCATGGCGAACATCGTCCCGCCGTTCTTCATCAGGGGTGCGGCCAGCTTCGCCATCCGGATGAAGGAGTGGCACGAGACGTCCATCGCCTTGGCGAAGCCCGCGGCCGAGCAGTCCAGGAGCCCGCCCTGGAGGTCCTCCTTCGGGGCGAAGGCGATGGAGTGAACGAGGCTGTCGAGCTTCCCCCATCGGGTCCGGATGAGGTCGAACACCACCTCCAGCTGTCCGGGCACACCCACGTCGAGGGGCGCGGTGATGGTTGCCCCGACCTCTCGGGCCAGCGGCTCGACATGGGCCCGAGCCTTGTCGTTGAGCCAGGTCACCGCGAGCTCTGCGCCCGCCTGCCGGAACGCCTTGGCGCAGCCGTAGGCGATGGACTGGTCGTTGGCGATCCCCACGACGAGGACCTTCTGGCCCTCCAGGACCGGCCGGATCTGGTCACTCATGATTCGTCCCTCCCCGCTTCAGGCGCTCGCCGGCTGTCCGGACGCCACCCGCTCGGGCTTCGGCTCGAAGACCGCCTCGATCCGCTGCAGCCGCGCCTGCTCCTCCCCGGACAGCGCCCCGCGGGCGGAGAGCATCCGGTGCAGCAGCTCCAGCGCCGCGCGCCGCTTCTCCCCGCTCCTGGGGAGCAGTGCCGGCAAGGTCGCCACCGCCCGCTCCTCGTCCAGGATCACCAGCAGGAACTGCTCCTTGAGGATCTGCTTCAGCTCGGCGAAGGACCGTCGCTCGTCGGGCGGGCGCGAGGACCGGATGGCCATCAGCATCGAGAAGCCGCGCTCGTCGACGCTGCCCCCGGGGAGCCGCACGTAGACTAGGGCTCGGACGACCGCCTCCATCGCGCCGCCAGCGGTGTAGCGGGCTTCGAGGTTCGAGCGGCCCTGTGCCGTGGCCAGCTCGCGGGACAGGTCTCGCTCGGTGTGGCGCGGCTGGTTCTCCTCGGACCCGAGCCCGACCACCGCCTGGACGCCCGGGAGCCCGTAAATGCCGAGGAAGATGGCCTCGGACATCGCGTCCCGCATCGCGCCGACGGCGTCCAGGCTGGAGACGAGCCACGACGAGACTGCCCTCTCCAGGGAGAGCAACGGGTTCTCCGCCCGGACCGGCCTCCGCCCGGCACGCACTTGCGGGGCCAGCATCTTCACCGGCCACATGAACGGGTTCCGGTCGGAGAGCACCGAGAACCGGACCCGGTGCGGATGCAGCTGCCGCAGCGCGCGGGCCAGCGGCTCCTGCACCACCGTGCGTACGACCGGCGAGGCGAAGGTCTGGTAAAGGCTCTTGTTGACCTCGGAGACCCGGGCGACGGTGGCGAAGCGCCGCTCGTCCTCGGGAGGGTTCTGCCCCAGCGCGCGGATGTCGTCGAGCGTGCGCGCCTCGAGGCGGAAGAGGTACTTCCCCTCGATTAGCTCTGGGTTCTCCACGTCCTCTGGCACCTCGGTGATGACCGCCTCGTAGAGGCCGGGAGGAAGCAGGTCGATGAGCGCCATGCAGCTGGCGAACTCGCTGTGCTCCTTGGTGGCCACCTTGCCGGAGACGAAGATGCCGAGGTGCCCGACGGTGTCGTGCATCGTGTAGACGATGGTCTGGCCCGCGGCGACGATCTCCCTCTCGTCGTCGTAGAGGTCGGTCACCCAGCCCAGCGCCTGCTGCGGCGGGGTGATGTCGTCGCCCCAGGAGCAGAAGACGACGATCGGCGACTTCACGTTGCGCAGGTCGATGCGGGTGCCGTCCGAGGCGCGCAGCCCACCGGTGGACAGCTTGTTGCCGACGAACAGGTTGTCGGCAATCCACTGCATCTCCCCGGCGTCGAGGAGCACCGGGCTCCCCCACCAGGTCTCGAAGTCGAGGTAGCGCGGCGCCTCGGTGTCGATCTTCGAGTAGAGGTTGTAGAGCTTCTTCCAGTAGGTGTTGGAGGGGTTGAGCGACTCGAAGTTGCCGATGAGGTGGGCGCCGTCGAAGATGCCCGCGCCCATGTCGCCGGCCAGCGCGGTGAGCCACGTGCCGCCGAGGAGCCCGCCGAGGTACCGCATCGGGTTCTTCCCCCGCACCCCGGCCCAGTACGACAGCGGCGAGCCGGCGAGCAGGATGGGACCGGTCAGCTCGGGACGGAGCGCGGCCATCATCATGATCTGCCAGCCGGCCTGACAGTTGGCGATGACCACCGGCTTGCCCTCCGCCTTCGGGTGCCGGGCGATGACCTCCTCGAGGAATGCCGCCTCGGTGCGGCAGACGTCCTCCACGGTCTGCCCCGGCACCGGGTCGGGCAGGAAGCCGATGAAGTAGCAGGGGTGCCCGGCGGCGAGCGCCGCGCCGATCTCGCTGTCGTGCTTCATCCCCCCGATGCCGGGCCCGTGGCCGGCACGGGGATCCACCACCACGAAGGGCGGCTTGGTGGGGTCGATCTTCGTTCCCTCGGGCGGGAGGATCCGCACCAGGAGATAGTTGGTGGGCCGGGGCATCGTCCGGCCGTCGCGGACGAGTTCTGCCTCGAACTCGAGCACGTGGGGAACCGTCTTCTTGCTCTGCTCGAGGTACCGGTTGCCGCGCTGGCGGAGGGTGTCGAGGAGGAGGATCGAGCGCTGCCAGGCGTCGAACCAGTACTCCCCGACGGGGCCGAGAATCGAGGGGGTCATCGAGATCGCTCCTGTGTGTCTTCGGGCCGAAAAGTGATGCAATTTCGGCACCGTACGGAACCCTATGGGTCCCCGCGGGAACGAGTTGTGACGGACGAGAAACACCGCGCACACCGAGCGCCGCCGCCGGGACATGACGCAAGGCATTCGCGCTCGCGGTAGGGTCACGCTGCCCGGAGGTTCACCCGTGAGAGAGCTTCTCTGGATGGGAGCTGGGGTCGCGGCGCTCATGCTGGGATGCGCCTCGGCGCCGCCAGCTCCGGCGACGACGGAGAAGGCGGTGCCCAGCGCTCAGTACCTTCTCGGCTCGGAGTGGGCCCTGCGCGATCTCGCCGGGACGCCGCTGGTCGAGGACCGGACGCCGACCATGGGCTTCCTCGAGCCCGGGAAGATCTCCGGCAATGCCTCCTGCAACCGCTACTCGGGCCCGGTGGAGCTCGGCGACGGGACCATCCGGGTCGGCGAGCTGGCCTCCACACGGATGGCGTGCACGCCCGAGGTGGACGTCCAGGAGAGGGCGTTCCTGGTGGCGCTCGGGAACGCCCGGCGGCTGGAGCTGGTGAACGGGGACCTGATCCTCCACAGCGAGAGCCTCGAAGAGCCGCTCCGGTTTCAACGCCTCCGCTGAGTGCAGGGGCTCGTCCGTGGCCGAGGTGACGGTCGTCGGAGCGGGGGTGGTGGGGCTGACGACCGCGCTCGTCCTCGGGGAATCGGGACACCGCGTCCGGGTCCTCTCGGCCGAGCGCCCCGAGCGAACGACGTCCGCCGCCGCGGGCGCGCTCTGGTATCCCTTCGAGGTCGGCCCGCCCGACAAGGTGAACCGGTGGGCACGGACCACCCACGGCTGGCTGCTCGCGCTCTCGCGCACCGTGCCCGAGGCGGGCGTGGACGTCCTGACGGTGCGGGAGTGCGTCTCGGGCCCGCGGCGGCCTTGGTGGGCGGACGCGGTCGAGGGTCTCCGGCTGGTCGAAGGCCCCCAGCCGAGCGGGGCCCAGCTCGCCTGGGAGTTCGAGGCGCCAAGGGTGGAGCCGGCGCTTCACCTTGCATGGCTGGAGTCACGGCTCGAGCGCCCGATCGAGATCGCGCGGGTCGAGCGTCTCGAGGACGTGCCGGGCGAGGTGGTGGTGAACTGCACGGGCGTCGGCGCACGGCGGCTCACCGGCGACACTTCCCTGCGAGCGCTGCTCGGGCAGACCGTCGTGGTCCAGCCCGGGGAGGTGGACCTCCGCCAGATGTACGGCGACGAGCGCGACCACTCGGCGATGCTCTACGTGATTCCGCGGCGCGCCGAGGTGGTCATCGGGGGCTGCGCCTGGCCCTTCGACGGCGACGTATCGCCCGCCGCCGATCCAGCGCTTCGTGCGGTGTTCCTCGAGCGGGCGCGGGCTGCCGGATTCCGCCACGGTCCGGTGCTTCGGGATGCGGTGGGGCTACGACCGGTGCGCCCAGAGGTCCGGGTCGAGCGCGTGGGCCGCGTCATCCACCACTACGGGCACGGAGGCGCGGGCTTCACCCTGGCCCGAGGCTCGGCCGAGGATCTGGTGGCCGTCGCCGGTTCTTGAACCGCATGCGTGGGCGCTGGCGGCCCGCGATTCGACAGGCGGAGGAGAGAGCACCTCAGGGGGGGCCGCTCGGGGGACGCGGCCCGTCGCCGTACGTCACCTCGACCAGCGTGAGCCCGTGCGCCGGTGCCGTCGGTCCGGCGAGGCTCCGGTCCTTCGCCGCGAGCACCTCCGCGACCCACCCGGGTCGGCGCTTGCCACGGCCCACCTCCACCAGCGAGCCGACGATGTTCCGCACCATGTGCTTGAGGAACGCCGTTCCCTCCACCTCGATGCAGAGCACCTGGCCTTCCTCGTGAAGTTCCAGCTCTCGCAACGTCCGCCGCGGGTGGGGAGCCTCGCAGTCCGCTGCCCGAAAGCTGGTGAAGTCGTGCGTCCCGAGGAGTGCCGGGGCCGCCGTCCGCATCGCCCCGACGTCCAGTGGAGTGAAGACCTCCCAGTGCGTCCGGCGAAGGAGCGGCGCGCGCCCCGGACGCCGGGAGATCGAAGTAGCGGTACCGCTTCCCCGTCGCCCAGCGCCGCGGGTCGAAGCCGTCCGGCACCTCGTCGGCCGACACCACCGCCACATCCTCGGGTAGCAGCGAGGAGAGCCCCCGCACGTAGGCCTTTGCCGGCAGCGCCCGCGGAGTCTCGAAGGCCACCACCTGCCCCAGCGCGTGCACCCCGGCATCGGTTCGCCCAGCCGCGGCGGCGACCACCGGAGCGCCAAGGAGCTCGGCCAGCGCCGCCTCCAGCACCGCCTGCACGCTGCGGCCATTCGGCTGCCGCTGCCACCCGACGAAGTCGGTGCCGTCGTACTCGAGCCTGAGCCGGACCCGCGGCATCAGCGGAACTTCAACCAGTCGCGAAGCACGTCACGGGCCAGCTCCTCCAGCGTGAGCCCGTTGCGCTCGGCCACCGTCTCCAGCGCCTTCCGGTCGGCGTCGTCCAGGTGCAGCCGCAGCGCCCGCCCCCCGCGTCGGGCATCACCGTCGGCGGCCAGCGTCTCCGAGGCCCGCGTCAGCCGCGTCCGCTCCGCCTCCAGCTCGTCGGAGAAGAGCTGCTTCAGGAAGTTGGCCAGGTGCATGCTCGAGGGACGGAAGTCGCTCTCGGCGAGCAGATGGTCGAGGTCGCGCTGCATCTCCCAGGCGCTCGGGTAGCGCTTGCCGCGATCCTTCTCCAGCGCCCGCATCACCACCGCCTCCACCTCGGGCGGGATGTCTGGCTTGAAGTAGCTCGGGCCGTAGATCTTCCCCTCGCTGATGCTCCGCAGCACCGCTGGCTCCGAGTCGCCGGTGAAGAGACGGAACCCGGTCAGCCACTCGTAGAGCACCACCCCCAGCGAGAAGATGTCGCTCCGGCAGTCCAGCGGCTTGCCCAGCGCCTGCTCGGGGCTCATGTAGCTCAGCTTCCCCTTGATCTCCCCGACCGTGGTCTCCCCGGTCTGCCCCCGCGCCTTGGCGATGCCGAAGTCGAGGATCTTCACCGCCCCGTCGAAGGAGACGAAGACGTTCTCGGGCGTCACGTCCCGGTGCACGATGTGCAGCGGGTTGCCCCAGGCGTCGGCGCGCTGGTGGGCGTAGTGGAGCCCTTCACAGACGCTGGATGCGATCTTCAGCGCGTACACCGCCGGGAAGGCGATCCCCATCCGTTCGGCCTTGGGGATGATCCGCGCCATGTCGCGGCCGAACACGTACTCCATGGCGATGAAGTAGCTGTCGTCCACCTGCCCCAGCTCGTGGATCTGCACGATGTTGGGGTGGTTCAGCTGGGCCGCCAGCCGCGCCTCGTCGAGGAACATCTGCACGAAGCTCTTCTGCTTCGAGAGGTGGGGACGGATCCGCTTGATGACCACCGTCTTCTCGAAGCCCTCCAGCCCCTCCTGCCGGGCGAGAAAGATCTCCGCCATCCCGCCCACCGCCAGGCGGTCGAGCAGGACGTACTTGCCGAAGCGGAGTCCGCCGGTGCGCTGAGCAGGTGAGCTCTGGGTCAACTCCGCGAGGTTACCACCCGAGCCGGAGGACCCTGATCTTGAGGTGCGGCTCCTCCCCCCGAGGCGCCGGGAAGTCGATGGGGGACGCTTCCGGGCGGGCCACCTCCTCCGCCCTCCGCTCCGAGCGTCGCACACCCTCCGCCAGCGCCGCCTCGAACCGGCGCCCGGGGAGCGCTGCCACGTTGCAGGCCGCCAGCAGCCAGCCACCGGGGGCCACCAGCGGAGCCGCCTGGGTCACCAGCCGCGGCCAGTCCCGCGCGGCGGAGAAGGTGCCCGCCTTCCCTCGCGCGAAGCCGGGTGGATCGAGCACCACCGCATCGAACTGCTCGCCCCGCTTGCCCAGCCGACGAAGCCAGTCGAATGCGTCGCCTGCCAGCCGGTCCCCGGACGGCGGTGCCTGACCGTTCAGCCTCGCATTCTCCTCGCCCCAGGCCAGGGAGCGGCGGCTGAGGTCCACGTCGACCGCCCGCGCTGCGCCTCCGGCCCGGGCTGCGATGCCGAAGGCGCCGGTGTAGGCGAAGCAGTTGAGCAAGGTGGCCCCGCGCGCGTGCGCCCGCACCCAGCCCCGCGCCTCGCGCATGTCGAGGTACAGCCCCACGGCGAGACCCTCGCCGGGACGGATGCGGAACACGAGCCCCTGCTCGCGCACCTCCACCGCCTCCACCGGTTCGCCCCGAAGCGGCCGGGCCGGCGCGCGCGCCGCCCGCTCCTCGCCTCCGAGCGTCCCCGCCTCCCGGGGCCGCCGCTTGAGGTACAGAGCCCGGAGGGGGAGCAGCTCCATCGCCGCGTCGGCCACCGGCCCGGGGTCCTGGGTGTCGTAGGTGCTGAGCACCCCGATGTCGCCGAAGAGGTCGAGCGTCAGCCCCGGAGCGCCGTCCGCGGCCCCGTTCAGCCAGCGGAACGCCGTGGTCTGGCCGTCCTCCCGGAGTGGCGCCCGCCGGACGAGCGCCCGGGCGAGCAGCGCCCGCGCTCCTCCGCTCATGCGAGGGCGCGGCGGACGGCGGCGGCCTCGTCGAGCAGCGGAAGGAACTCGGTGCCGAGCAGCTGGCCCTCCCGCACCACCACGCGCCCGTTCACCACCGTCCACGCCACCGGGGCGCGCATCGAGGCCGCGAGGACCTCGACCGCGTCCTCCGCTTGCGGGAACAGGTCCACCAGCACCAGATCCGCCACCGCACCCGGAGTGATGCGCCCCGCGGGGCGCCGGAAGACGCGCTCCAGGAAGCCGGCCGGCCCGTCCCCGAGCACCTCCGGTACCCGCTCCCTCGCCCAGAGCCTCCCGATGCGCGCGGCCCGGTGGGCGAGGATCCGTCCCGCGGTCCACTGCTCCCGGAGGTCCCCGACGCCGGCGCTGGCCAGGACCACGCGGTGCGCCGGCTGCCACACCGATTCGAACCCGTGCTGCTCTCCCAGGAGATCTGCCAGCGGGCTCCAGGCCACCAGCACCCCGGTCTCGGCCAGCCGCTGGGCCTCGGCTCCCTCCACCGCGCGCGCGTGCACCGCGACGCTGGTGGCACCGAGCAACCCGTGACGGTCCAGCCGCTCCACCATCCGGGTGCGGTGTTGCTCGAAGTGCTCGGCCAGCTCGGCGCTGGTCTCGGCGAGGCGGAAGTGCACCGGGGCGCGGAGGGACTCGGCGTCACGCCCCACCGCCCGCAGCAGCTCGTCCGAGGCGGTGAGGCAGCTGGCGAACCCCAGGCCGGCGCGCACCAGCGGATCCTCCGCGCTGCTCCGGGCCGCATCCGCGTTCAGCTCGTGCATGCCGATGCCGTGCCGCCCCTCGGCGGCGAGCGAGGTCACCATCCTCACGCCGAGCGCACGCGCCAGGCGTTGGCGGCCGGCGAGCGCGGCGGCACCGTCCGCCACCCCCTGCACCTGGTCGAGCACGGTGGTCACCCCGGCGCGAAGCGCGAGCGCCACGCCGGCGGAGGCGAGCGCCGATGACTCCGTCGCGGTGAGCGGTCGCCGGGCAGCAGGTAGCTCGCCGAGCTGGGCGTACCCGTCCACCCGGCCCGGCACCAGCACCCGTCCGTGGGCCTCGATGGCCCAGTCACCGGGCCGGACCGGCTCGCTTCCGTCGGGCGCGATGCGGGCCACCATTCCGCCCTCGACCACCACCGCGCGGTGCGGCAGCACGGCTCCGCGGTCCAGCAGCGTGCAATCCTTGACGAGCAGGCGGCCTTCCATGCCGTCCACCACCTTAGCCGCTGGCGCTGCTGCGAGCATGTACCCACGCCCTGGGGATAAGCTTCGGCGCATGGCTGATCCGGCGTGGAGCCTGCCGCTCCACATCCGCTGGGACGAGGGGTTGTCGCTGGTGGCTGGCGACGGCGCGCTACCCGGCTGCCCTGCGCCCACGCCCGGGATGCCCCTGTCGGAGGCGCTGGGGGTGGACCTGGCCACCGCGCAGGCGCTCGACGCACGTGGGCGACGAGGTGGAGGGGTGGAGTTCGTGCGCACCGGCAGCGGGTCGGCGGGTACGCCGCGCTGGCTCCGGGTCGGAGTCGCGCCGGCGGGGGCGGCAGTGGAAGCCCGGGTGCATGACCTCGGGCCGCTGCTCGAGGGGGCACCGCCGCTGCAGATTTCCCGCCTCTCCAGCTCGCTCAGCCACGAGCTGCGCAATCCTCTGTCCAGCGTGAAGATGGCGGTGCAGACCCTGGCCCGGAACGAGGGACTTTCACCCCGTGATCAGCGCCGGCTCACCATCGCCCTGCGGGAGATTCGCACCCTGGAGCGCATGCTCTGGATGCTGAGCGAGTACGGGCGAGAGGCGCCGCTCGCCCTGGACACCTGGGCCCTGCCGGACCTCCTCCAGGAGTCCGCGGCGCTGATCGAGCAGGACCTCGCCGAGCGAAGCGTCAGGGTCGAGCTGTGCGGCGCCGAGGGCCTGCCGCGGGTTCGCTCGGACGGGGTTCGCCTCCGTCCGGTCCTGGCGCAGCTCTTCCTGAACGTGGCCTCGGGCCTGGAGGAGGGGCAACCCTTGCTCGTCACCCTGCGACGGTCGGAGCGGGGCGCGGAGGTCGAGCTGCTCGACGAGCACGCCGCGCTGGCGCCCGGCGACGAGGAGCGGGTCTTCGAGCCCTTCGGCTCCCGCCTGGCGCGCGGGGCAGGCCTGTCGCTGGCCGCGCTCCGCCGCGTGCTCCAGCAGCAGGGCGGAGAGGTCACCGCCGCGGCCGCGATGCCTCCGGCGCAGGGCGTCCTGTTCTGCATCGACTTCGCGAGGGCCTCCTGACCATGGACACGCTCCTGCTCGTCGACGACGACGTCTCGCTCCTCGAGTCGCTCACCCTCCACTTCGAGGACGCGGAGAAGAACGGAGAGCCCCGCTTCCAGGTGGTGACCGCCACCACCGCCGCCGCCGGGCTGGTCAAGGCACGAGAATGCGGGCCCTCGCTGGTGGTGCTGGACATGATGCTCCCCGACCGGAGCGGGCTCGACCTCATCGTGGAGATGAAGTCGGTCTGCGGGGACGCCCCCATCGTCCTGGTCACCGCCTACCACGACATGGAGAGCACCATCCGGGCGATGAAGCTCGGGGCGTTCGACTACATCCACAAGCCGTTCGCCGACCCCGCAGCGCTGGACCTGGTCATCAACCGCGCCCTCAGTGTGCGCCAGCTCAGCCGTCGCGCGGCGAGCGCGGAGCTGGAGGTCGCCCCCGCCCGCCTGGGCGACCTGGTGGGCCAGACCCCGGTGATGCAGCAGCTGGTGAAGGAGATCGGCAAGGTGGCAGCCGCCCCGCGCGCCACGGTGCTGGTCACCGGAGAGTCGGGCACTGGCAAGGAGCTGGTGGCCCGGGTCATCCACAACTACTCGTTCGACGAGCCGCGGCCGTTCGTGGGCATCAACTGCTCGGCCATCGTGGAGACCCTGCTGGAGTCGGAGCTCTTCGGCCACGAGCGCGGGGCCTTCACCGGTGCCACCGCCACCAAGCCGGGCAAGTTCGAGGTGGCCGAGGACGGGACGGTGTTCCTCGACGAGATCGGTGACCTCTCGCCGCATCTGCAGGCCAAGCTCCTCCGGGTCCTGCAAGAGCGGGAGTTCGAGCGGGTGGGGAGCACCAAGCGCATCGCCCTTCAGGCGAGGGTCATCGCCGCCACCCACCGCGACCTCACCGAGGAGGTGAAGGCCGGACGTTTTCGCGAGGACCTCCACCATCGGCTCCAGGTCATCACCTTGCGCGTCCCGCCGCTCCGCGAGCGCCGGGAGGACATCCCCCTGCTGGTCAAGGGCCTGCTGGAGCGCATCAACGGTCGGGTCCACAAGCGGGTGACCCGGGTGCCCGCCGAGGTGATGGAGGCGCTGGTCCGGCTCCCGTGGCGCGGAAACGTCCGGGAGCTGGAGAATGTCCTTACGCGGGCAGTCGTCCTGTCCCCAGGGGAAGTCCTCCTCGCCGAAAGCCTGCCGCGAGACGATCTCCCCGAGGAGCGGGAGGCGCCGAGCTGGTTCCCTTTCGACGCCCCACTGCCTACCCTCGAGGAGGCGGAGCGGCAGCTGATCGAGCGTGCGCTGGTTCTCACCCGTGGGCACAAGGGCCGCGCGTGCCAGATGCTCGGAATCAGCCGGCCGACCCTGGAGCGGAAGCTGGCGAAATACGGGACTGCACGTTCCGTCAAAGCTCCCCTCAAGAGTGTCAGTTGACGGAAACTGTCACCAGAAGGACGTCTTGAACGGCTTTTGAACGTTTCGTTCAGTGTATTCCAAGACGTTCAAACGTTTCGTTCAATCCGCCTGATTTCCGTCAGGGCCACCTGTCCGTCCGCCCGTAAAGCTGTCCTTGTTTCGAACGTTTGCACCTGGTCCTACCGACCCCGGGCCACGGCACGCGTCTTGGAATGAGTTCTCCCACACGACAGCGCCGGAGAGGACCTTTCCCCATGCACGGCTACAACCGCCCTCTGGGCCCCATCGGTTCCAACGTGGTCCCACCGCTGCAGACCACCTCGTCGGGGATGCTGGTCACCCCGAGCAAAGTCGCGGCCCCCCAGGAGTCCATCGACTTCAAGGGGTACTTCAAGGTCGAGACCTTCCCGCACAACGCGGTGATCTACCGGCCGGGGGACGCGAGCGACCGGGTGTACCTCCTCAAGACCGGGCGGGTCCGGCTGATGCGGCTCGGCCGGAACAGCCAGCGCTCGGTGGTCTCCATCCTCCGCCCCGGCGACCTGTTCGGCGAGCTGTTCCGCCCCGAGGGAACCCCGGTGGAGGAGCTGGCGGTGTCGGCGGGCGAGGCCGAGGTGTGGAGCATCGAGGGGCGTGACTTCCGCGCCCAGCTCGAGGCCCGGCCCACCCTGGCGGTGGACGTGGTGCGCGCCTATGCCGAGCGGGTGCGCTCGCTCAGGAAGCGCGTCCTCGGCTTGACCTTCAAGGAGGTCCCGGCGCGCCTGGCGGACACGCTGCTCACCCTCGCCGAGGCCCACGGCGAGCGCTGCCCGCACGGCGGCGAGACCGACCTCCGCGGCATCACCCAGCAGGACCTGGCCGATCTGGTGGGTGCCTCCCGCTCCTTCGTCTCCACGCTGATCAACGAGATGAAGCGTGACGGGATGCTGGGCAACGTCGGCCGCATCCTCTGCGTCCGCGACCAGAAGGCGCTCCGGAAGATCGCCTCGGCCGAGAAGTAGTCACCCGGGCTCCGGCACGGGCACGAGGCGGGGCTCGCCCGCGGGCCTGCAGGGGTGGCAGTCTCCGTCGGCCCCGTGCCAACCCTCCCTGAGAGCAGGGCCCAGGCGGCCCAGCGTCACCGTGAAGAGCGCGCGCGTGCCGAGGCGGGGGCGGCGGCGCTCGATCGGCGCATGGCACGGGTGGCCAACGCCCGGGTGCTGGCGTTCCTCGCCAGCGCGGTGGTGTTGCTCCTGACGATCTTCCACCGTCTGCCGCCCTGGGGCTACCTGCCGGCGCTGGTCGCGGCGCTGGGCTATGGGGCGCTCGCCTTCTGGCACGGGCGGCTGCTCCAGGCGGAGGCGCGGGCCAGGGCCGAGGCCGCGTACGAGCAGAGGGCCGAGGAGCGGCTGACCGGCGCCTGGCACGCCCATCCCCCGGGCGGAACGCCGCTCGAGCACCTCGCCGAGCACCCCTACGCGGCCGACCTCGACGTGTTCGGCCATGGATCGCTCTTCCAGCTGCTGGACGAGGCGGCCACCGCGCACGGGGAGCGGCGGCTTGCCGACTGGCTCTCGGCGCCCGCCACGCCGGACGAGGTGCGCCACCGCCAACGTCAAGTCTCGGAGCTCGCCGGCCGTCCGCTGTTCCGGCGCGACCTGACGGTGGAGGGCCGGCTGGGGGGGAACGCCCGTGTCTCGCCGCGCGCGTTCATCGCCTGGGCCGAGTCGCCGCCGTCCATGGAGCGGGTGCGCTGGATGCGGCCGCTCGCCCCGGTGGTGCCGCTGGTGTGGGCGCTGGTGGTGGCCCTGGCGGCCACGGACCGGCTGCCGGGGGAGGCCCCCTGGCTCTTCCTCCTCATCCCCGCAGCGATGCTGCTCGTGGCCCGGCGGGGCATCGCCGAGAGCTTCGACGGTCTGGAGCTGGGGCAGCGCGGAGCGGACCGGCTCGCCCGAGCCCTGGAGCGGCTGGAGCAGGAGCCGTTCTCCTCGCCCGAGCTCCGCGCGCTCGCCCGGGGGACGGAGCGCGTCATCGCCCCCAGCGCCGCCATGCGCCAGCTGGCGCGGCTGTCCTCGCTCGCCGAGCAGCGCCGGAACCAGCTGCACGTGGTGGTCAACGTCCTCACCCTCTGGGACCTGCACGTCTTCTTCCGCCTCGACGACTGGCGGCGGCGGAACGGGCGGGAGGTGGCGGGGTGGCTGGACCGGCTCGCCGACGTCGAGGCGCTGGCCTGCCTCGGCGGCTACCTCCACGACCGGCCGGAGCTGACGATGCCCGAGGTGGTCGACTCCGGGCCGCGCTTCACGGCGGATCGGCTCGCCCATCCCCTCCTCGACGACGCCGTGCCGAACGACGTCTCGCTCGAGGGCCCGGGTCGTCTCCTCCTGGTCACCGGCTCGAACATGTCCGGAAAGTCCACCCTGCTCCGGGCCATCGGGCTCAACACGGTGCTCGCGCTGGCGGGCGGGCCGGTCTCCGCGCGCCGGCTCACCCTGTCGGCGCTGCACACCTGGACCAGCATGCGGGTCCAGGACTCGCTCGAGCAGGGCGTCTCCTTCTTCTATGCCGAGGTCCGCCGGCTGAAGCAGGTGCTCGAGGGCGCGGCGGCCCATCCCCGGGCCGCGCTGGTCCTGGTGGACGAGATGCTGCTGGGGACCAACACCCGTGAGCGGCGGCTGGCCTCGGGCGAGGTGCTGCGACTGTTGCTGCAGACCGGCTGCATCGGGGCGGTCACCACCCACGACCTGTCGCTCGCCGAGCTGGCGAAGGTCCCGGGAAGCACCCTGATTCCGGTGCACTTCCAGGACGTGCTGGAAGACGGCCGGATGCGCTTCGACTACACCCTGCGGCAAGGAGTGGTGCAGAGCACCAATGCGCTCCGGGTCCTGGCCCTGGCCGGGATTCCGGTGCGCGACGATGCCTGAAAGCGTGAGAGGAAGCTCGCCGACGATGGCCCGACCGGACCCCCACAGCCACACCGACCTCGCCCAGCCGCACCAGCGGCATCTGTCGTGGAACGCCGAGGTGGATTTCGCTCGACGAACGATCGAGGCCACCGCCACGCTCCGCTTCGACCGCGGCGGTGGGCCGGTGGACCTGGACAGCCGCGGGCTCGAGGTCCAGGCGGTGACCTCTCCGGAGGGCACGCCGCTCCGGTTCGACCTGGGCGACTCCGAGCCCATCCTCGGCCAGCGGCTCCGCGTGGAGCTCCCCGCCGGCGTGGACGGCTGCGTCATCCGCTACCGCACCGGGCCCGAGGCCTCCGCGCTGCAATGGCTCGAGCCGGAGCAGACCGCGGGCGGGAAGGCGCCGTTCCTGTACAGCCAGTGCCAGGCGATCCACGCCCGCTCGGTGGTTCCGCTGCAAGACACGCCCCGGCTGCGCATCACCTACGACGCCGCGCTCACCGTCCCGGCGGCACTGCGTGGACTCATGGCCGCCGGCGCCGTCGGTCGAGAGGTCCGGGGCGACCGCGCGGTGGAACGCCACCGGATGGACGAGCCCGTCCCGCCGTACCTCTTCGCCTTCGCCGTGGGAGACCTGGCCTCCCGGGAGCTGGGGCCCCGGAGCCGGGTGTGGGCGGAGCCGTCGGTGGTGGGCCGGGCGGCCGACGAGTTCGTGGGCGTGGACGGGATGCTCACCTCGGCCGAGGCGCTGTTCGGCCCGTACCCGTGGGGGCGGTTCGATCTGCTGGTCCTGCCGCCGTCGTTTCCATACGGGGGCATGGAGAACCCGCGCCTGACGTTCCTCACCCCCACGCTCCTCACCGGCGACCGGTCGCTGGTGAGCGTGGTGGCCCACGAGCTCTCCCACAGCTGGACGGGGAATCTGGTGTCGAACGCCAGCGCCGAGGACTTCTGGCTGAACGAGGGGTTCACCGTCTTCGCCGAGCGGCGCATCCTCGAGGTGCTGGAGGGGCCGGAGATGGTCGCACTCCACGCGGCGGTGGGGCGACAGGCGCTGGACGAGGCGGTGGCGAACTTCCGAGACCGGCCCGCTCTCACCCGCCTGCGGACAAGGCTGGAGGGCGTGGACCCCGACGACGCGTTCAGCCAGGTGCCCTACGAGAAGGGGTACCTGTTCCTGCGCGCGCTCGAGGACGCCGTCGGGCGCCCGGCGTTCGACCGCTTCCTCAGACGCTACATGGAGGCGTTCCGGTTCCAGTCCATCACCACCGAGGAGCTGCTGGAGCTCGTCCGGACCGAGCTGCCCGGCGCGCTGGAGACGGTGAACGCGCCCCGGTGGATCGACGGGGAGGGTGTACCCCCGGGCGCACCGGTGGCGCGCAGCAGCCGGCTCGAGCAGGTGGAGGCGCTGAAGGGGCGGGTGCCTCCGGAGTCGGCGAAGGACTGGTCACCCTGGGAGTGGCAGGTCTACCTGAACCAGCTGCCGCGGCCGTCCCCGTCCGAGCTGATGACGGCGCTCGACGATCGCTTCCATCTCACCCGGGCTCCGAACCCCGAGGTGCTGGTGGCCTGGCTCACCGTCGCGATCCGCAGCGGGCACGCCCCGGCGGTCCAGCGGGCCGAGGAGCTCCTCGGGCAGGTGGGGCGGATGAAGTACCTCAAACCGCTCTACGCGGCGCTGATCGCCGGTCCCGGGACCCGGAGCCTCGCCGAGGCGTGCGCGAAGCGGTACCGGAAGCGCTACCACCTCATCGCCGCCACGGGCGTGGATGGGCTGCTGCGCAAGGGAGCCTGAGCCCGCGTTCTTGGTTCAGCTCCATCCGCGCGCCCCTCGCCCAGCCCGGCTGCGCCGCGGCCCGAAGCGGTCCTCGGCCGGGCGCGCCGCTCCGCTGGACTCGGCCTCTAGCCGCGTCCGGGCGAGGGCGAGCCAGGTGGGGTCCTGGTCCATGCCGAGGAAGCGCCTGCCCAGCCGGAGAGCGGCGACGCCCGTCGTCCCGCTTCCACAGAACGGATCGAGCACCAGCCCTCCCTCGGGCGCCGTGGCCTCGATGATGCGCCGGAGCAGCGCCACCGGCTTCTGGGTCGGGTGCTTGCCGTGCGCCTTCTCGTCGGGACGGGGGCTGGTCAGCGTCCAGATGCGCCCCTGCCCGTCCGCGTCGACCTCCTCGTCGCCTGGCCGGGGCAGGGCCCACACGTCGCGCATCTGCTTGCCGCCGTTCTCGGCCTTCATCCGCGGATAGTCGAAGAGGTGCTGCAGGCGTCCTGGCCGCCGCGGCGCGGCCCACACCAGGATCTCCGAGCTGTGGGTGAAGTACCGGCAGGACAGGTTCGGGCTGGCGTTCGGCTTGTACCAGGTGACCGTGTTGAGCAGCCGCCACCCGAGCGTCTGCAGCGCGAACCCGGCGGAGAAGATCACGTGCTGCGTGCCGGAGATCCACAGCGAGCCGCTGGGCTTCAGCACCCGGCCGCAGGCCTCGATCCACGCCCGGGTGAAGCGGTGGTCCTCCTCGAGGCCACGCGAGGCGTCCCAGGCGCCCTTCCCCACCGGCGCCCGCCGCCCCGACTGGCAGGTGAAGCCCCCGTTGCTCAGGAAGTACGGCGGATCGGCGAAGACGAGGTCCACGCTCGCCTCGGGCAACGCTGCGAGCCGCTCCAGACAGTCGCCCGCCTGCAGTGCCCACCCCGGACCCGCGGCCCAGGGGGAAAGCTCGGGGAACGGGGCGTCTGGAGCGAGGAGACGGGCGGCGTTGGCCATGCCCGGACCAAGCTACAGGAGCGATCGAGCACAGCCAGTTCCGGGCGAGTGCTACAGACCTGAACGCGGCCGCGAAACGCGAGTCTGCCTCAGGCCGCGAGCGCGCCCGAGAAATCTGGGTACACCTGCACGCCGTCCGCCGCCCGCGGCCGCCCCTCTTCTCTGGCCAGCGCCCGGTCGAGCGCGAGGAGGGCGATCTCCAGCTGGTCGTCCGTGGGCTCCACCGTGGTGATGCGCTGGAGCCACAGCCCCGGGCTCACCAGCGCCTTCAGCAGCGGCGGGCAGTCCGCGCGGGCCGACCGCTTCTGCAGCTCGTAGGCGATCCCCGCCACGGGGAACGCAAGCGCGATCTTCAGCAGGAGCACGAAGAGGGTCTGCACCGCGCCCACGCTGGAGACGGTGGGGACGAACGGGAGCACCAGGATGTGCAGCAACACCGCCACCCCCACCACGACGAAGAGGAAGCTCGTGCCGCACCGCGGATGCTGCGTGGTGAACCCGCGCGCGTTCTCCACGGTGAGCGGGAGCTTCGACTCGTAGGTCCAGATCGCCTTGTGCTCCGCCCCGTGGTACTGGAACAGCCGCTGCGCATCCTTCGTCCGCGCCACCAGCGCCAGCCACCCGACGAGGATCGCGATCCGGAACACCCCGTCCACCACGTGGAACAGGAGCCCCTTCAGGGTCGGATCACGCCCGAAAAGCTTGAACAGGCCCAGGGTGAGCAGATGGGGCGTGGCGATGAACAGCCCCACCATGAACAGGAAGGACACGCCGAGGAGCAGGCCGCGGGCCAGCCGCCCCGAGGACTCGGATTGCGGTGTGACACCGGGAGCGGGCGAGTCGCCGGGGGCCGCCGCTTCGAGCTCGGCCTGCTCCGCGCTGAAGGCCAGGGCGGTGAAGCCGTTCCACACCGACTCGATGAGCACCACTGCCCCGCGGAGAAACGGCTTTCTGAGCGCCTTCGCCCGCGGCCAGAGCGTCTCCCACGCCTCCTCCCGGACGGCGATCTGCCCATCCGGACGGCGAACGGCGACCACCAGGCTTCCCGGGGAACGCATCATCACGCCCTCCAGAACCGCCTGCCCACCGATGTAGGGACGCTCGCTCAAGCCCGGGCGACCTGCTTCAGGCCTTGGCCTTCGGCGCCTTCTTGCTGCTGCTCGGCGCCGCCGGAGCAGGCGTTCCGGGCTTGGCCTCGTACTTCTTGCGGAACCGCTCGACGCGACCCTCGGTGTCCACCAGCTTGTACTTGCCGGTGAAGAAGGGGTGGCAGGCCGAGCAGATCTCGACGTGGAACGAACCCCGGGTGCTGCGGGTCTCGATGGTGTTACCGCAGGCACAGGTGATGCGGGCGGGGGGGTAGACCGGGTGAAGGTCGGGCTTCATGGTGCGAACTGGCTCCAGTGTGTCGGACCACCTTGCCCCGGGAGACGGTATGTCCCCGGAGGACCGGCGGGCGAAGCAGGCTCCTCTAACAGCGAGGGGCGCCCGCCTCAAGGCCCCGCCCTACTTCTTCCCCTTGGACGGCGCCGATTTCTTCAGCGCGGACAGGCCCTTCTGCGCCATCTTGGCCTCGGCCGACTTGGGGTAGTCCTTCACCACCTGCTCGTAGGCCAGCCGCGCGGCCTCGGGGTTCTTCAGCCGGGCGAAGCAGTCCCCGCTCCGGACGTAGGCCAGCGGGACGGACCTGGACTTGCCGAAGTTCTTGATCAGCTGTCCGTACTCCGGGAGCGCCTCCGGGCAGTTGTCCTGGCCGTAGTACGACTCGGCGAGGGCGAAGTGCGCGTCCCCGGCCAGGTCGTCCTTGGGCCACTTGCGGATGAAGTCCACGTAGAGCGCCCGGGCCGCCGGGAGGTCGCCCGCCTTCGCCTTGCTCTGGGCCAGGGCGAAGAACTCCTTCTTGTCCGTGGGCCGGGGAATGTCCTCCGCCGGCTTCCGGTCCACCGCGGCGGCCCTGTCCTGGAGCGTATCCAGCGAGTGGGTGTAGGCCTCCACCTGTCCGCGCAGCTGCGCCAGGTCCTCGACGACCTTCTGCAGCTGCACGCTGGTGTCGGCCCCGCTTCGCCGCGAGGCCTGGTCCAGCGAGTCCAGCGCCTTGGTCACCTCGGCGATCTTCTGGTCGATGCGCGGCAGCTGCTGGTCGAGCTTCTCCGCCTGGGCCTTCTGCTCGGCCCGCAGGTCCTTGTCCAGCTTGTCCACCCGCGTCTCGAGGTTCTTGCCAGCCTCGGACGAGTAGAAGCAGGCCCCCAGGGCCAGAGCCCCGAGCGACAGCGCAGCGCGTGCCACCCGCATCTAGTGGCGGAACTCCACCCGGCGGTTCTTGGCCCACGCTTCCTCGTTGTGCCCGTCGACGGCCGGTCGGTTCTCGCCGTAGCCGACGGTGTCCAGCCTGGACGGGGGCACCCCGAGGTCCACCAGGTACTTCTTGACGCTCGCCGCGCGCCGGTTGGAGAGGTGGAGGTTGTACTCCTCGGTGCCGCGCTCGTCGGCATTGCCCTCCAGGGTGAGCTTCTTCGAGGTGCCCTTCTTGATGCAGTCCGACAGCTCGTTGAGCTGGTTACGGGCAGCGTCGGTCAGCGCGCTCTCGTTGAAGCCGAAGTAGATCGGCGTCCAGTTGCACGTGTCGGCCGTGCCCTTGGCGCAGACGCCGGCCTGGCAGGTCTCACCCGTGCCGCAGTCGTCGTTGGTCGCGCAGGTGTTGGGAACGCACTGGTTGTTCTTGCACCGGGCGCCGGGGCCGCAGTCGGGGTCCGCGGTGCAAGCCTTGGGGGTGCACTTGCCGGAGGCACAGGTGGAGCCCGCAGGGCAGTTCTGGTCGGTGGTGCACTCCGGCTTGGGGGCGCATCTGTTGCCCTGACAGACGAACCCGGCCTTGCAGTTCGCGTCGGTGGCGCACTCCTGGCATTGCCCGTTGACGCAGACCTCGTTGTGCGACTTGCACTGCTCGTCCGAGTCGCACTTTGGATACGTGGGAGGACATCCGGTGAAAACCGCCAGACCCAGGACTCCCAGCGCCAGCACACCGAAACGAGGCGACATGCGCACTCCTCCGTGGGTGGCCGCCAGCCCTGGGCAGCCCGTTCCCTGTCGCCCGCTGTACCGTCATGCTGTGATGGCAGTCAAAAGAAATTCGAGGCATGCGCGGCTGCCCAGCCACGGCGTCGTGGCGGGCGGACCGCGACCGGGAGTGTGGTGATGCCCCACAGCATCCTCCTCGTCGACGACGAGAAGAACATCCTCCTCACCCTGAGCCAGGCGCTGCAGCTGGCCGGCTACCACACCGAGCTCGCCGGCACGGGCAAGCTCGGGCTGGAGGTGGCCCTCGCCCGCCCCGTGGACGCCGTGCTGCTCGACGTCCAGCTGCCCGACCTGGACGGCCTCAGCGTGCTGGAGCAGCTGCTCCAGGCCCGGCCCGGACTCCCCGTCCTGATGATGTCCGGTCACGGGACCATCGAGACCGCGGTCCGGGCCACCCGGCTGGGGGCCCGCGACTTCCTGGAGAAGCCCATCGGGCGGGACCGGCTGCTGGTGGCCGTGCGCAACGCGCTCGAGCACCGGGCGGCGGTGGAGGAGCTCGAGTCGCTCCGGGCCGAAACCGGCAGGTACGAGATGGTGGGACAGGGTCCGGCGATGCAACGGCTCTACCATCTGGTCCAGCGCGCGGCGCCCAGCGAGGGCCGGGTCCTGATCAGCGGCGAGAACGGGACCGGCAAGGAGCTGGTCGCCCGGGCCCTCCACCGCAACAGCCGGCGGGCCTCCGGGCTCTTCGTGAGGGTGAACTGCGCCGCCGTCCCCCACGAGCTCATCGAGAGCGAGCTCTTCGGCCACGAGAAGGGGGCCTTCACCGGCGCGCTGGCGCTCCGGCGCGGCAAGTTCGAGCTCGCCTCCGGTGGCACCCTCTTCCTCGACGAGGTGGGCGACATGCCGCCCACCATGCAGGCCAAGCTGCTCCGCGTGCTCCAGGAGTCGGAGTTCGAGCGGGTGGGCGGCACCGAGACCTTGCGGGTCGACGTCCGGGTCATCGCCGCGACCAACCGAGATCTCGAGTCCGAGGTGGCCGAGGGCCGCTTCCGCGAGGACCTCTACTACCGCCTGGCGGTGGTGCAGATCCGCACCCCCCCGCTCCGTGAGCACCGCGAAGACCTGCCCGACCTCATCGCCGCCTTCCTCGAGGAGGCCTGCCGGCGCAACGGGCGCCGACCGCTCCGCCTCGCTCCCGAGGCCGTGGCCGCGCTGTCGGCCCACGACTATCCGGGCAACGTCCGCGAGCTGAGAAATCTCGTGGAGCGGCTGGCCATCCTCTGCGAGGGCCCGGAGGTCTCGGGAGACGAGGCCCGCGCGCTGCTTCCCCGGCCGAGGCCGCTGCGAGTCCAGGGCGGTGCACTCGCCCCCGGCCCCGAGCAGAAGACCGCCGCGGCGCTGCGCCCGGTGGGCGAGAAGCCGTTCCGCGACCTGGTCGACGACGCCGAGCGGGAGATCATCCTTCGCACCCTGGCCTTCACCCGGGACAACGCGACCGAGGCGGCCCGGCTGCTCGACCTCGAGCGCGGCCACTTCTACAAGAAGATGAAGGCGCTGGGGATCCGCCGGCCGCGCGCCCAGACCGTCGAGGGAAGCGAGACGGACGCCGCGACCGACGAGGGGCCCGGGCCTCCGGAGCCGAGCTGAGCTGCCGCCTCATCATCAGTGCTTGACGGCGGACGGTGCCGCGGGACGTGCGGCAGAGACGCTGGTGCCGCTGGCCGAGTTGGGCACCCGGGAGGCATGACCGTACGCCGGACCACTCGCCGAGGGACGGAGGTTGTGGGCGAGCCGGTAATACGGCACGAGCGTCGGGTCCGGTGGGCCGCGGAACTCGGCCGAGTTGTCCACCAGGCGGTCCGTCCCCGCCGGGGCGCCCACGTTCATGAGAATTCCAAGCGCTCCCGCCACCTCCAGGTCCGACCACCGGGCCATGGTGGCCGGCAGCGAGACCGAGACGGGCTCGATCCGCGCCCCGCAGCCGCGGCTGCCCGAGTAGACGCTCCCGTTCCATCGCACGTCCCAGCCGCAGGTGCCGATCCGGCCGTTGATGCGGTCCGTCGACAGCTCGAAGTCGCTGATCGCCCCACCGAAGAGACCGTTGACGTGCAGCCCCGCCGGGGTGCGCTCCACCTTCACCTGGAAGGGAGCGCCCCGGTACACGCCCGCACCCTCGTCCCCGTGGAAGCCCACCACCACCGGAACCCCCAGCGCCCGGCCACGGATCTCGCCGTCGGTCCGGGCGAGCGCGAAGTCGGGCTGGATGCCGAGAATCTCGTCCTCGGTCACCCGGACCCCCCAGTGGTCGGCCTGGCCGCCGATCTGGAAGGTGTCCTCGGTGCTGGCCCGGGCGATGCCCCAGTCGGGCCCGGGGACCGTCTGGGCGGGGGCGTGGGCACAGCCGACCGCCAGCAGCGCGACGACGACGGGCAGAGCGCGAGGCGACATGGAAACGGCTCCCTTCGAGAGGGCCCTGCCAGCGAGCCTAGCGCGGGCACCCCGGGTGGGGCTTCGACGGACGTCGTCCTCGGCCTATTCACTCGAACCGGTCGGTGGGGGGCTCGGGTTCCCCGGGCAGCCGGAAGCGGGCCCAGACGGGGGCGTGGTCCGAGGGCTGCGGGCCCTTGCGGGCCTCCCGGTCGACGCCCGAGTCTTGAAGGCCTGCCATGAGCGGCGCCGTGGCGTAGATGTGGTCCAGGCGCAGGCCCCGGTTCTTCTGGAAGCCGAGCATCCGGTAGTCCCACCAGCTGTAGCGGCCCGGCTCGGAATGAAGCCGCCGGAAGGTGTCCTCGAGCCCGAACTCCACCGCGGTCCTGAGCGCCGCCCGCTCGGGAAGGGAGAAGAGCGTCTGGCCCTCCCAGAGCCGGGGATCCCAGACGTCCCGCTCCTCGGGGGCGACGTTGAAGTCGCCGCACACCACCAGCGGCTCGTCCTTGCGGTGCCGGACGTCGAGCCAGCGGCGGAAGCGGCCGTACCACTCGAGCTTCTGACGGTATGCGGGCGAGTCCACCGCCTGTCCGTTCGGCGCGTAGACCGAGGCGACCCGGACGCCGGCCACGGTCGCGCTCACCACCCGAGCCGCGGCGTCGTCCTCGCCGTCGAGGAACCCGCGCTCGATGCGCGTGGGCTCGGCGCGCGCAAGGATGGCCACGCCGTTGTAGCTCTTCTGTCCGAACAGCACCGGGTGGTACCCGAGCGCGCGCACCGCCTCGGACGGAAACTGCTCGTCGGTGCACTTCAGCTCTTGCAGAGCTGCCACGTCCGGGCGGCGGGCGTCGAGCCAGCCGAGGAGCCGCTCGGTCCGGGCGCGCACCGAGTTGATGTTCCAGCTGGCGACGAGCACGAGGGAGCGCACCCTCGCTCAGCCCCGGCGCACCAGGGCAAGCGGACACGTGTGCGCGGCCGGGCGACCACGGTCCGCCGGCGCTCCCCCGGGCAGGATGGGGTGGCACGCCAGGCGCAGTGGGTGCTCCCCGAGGGATCCCCCTGGTCCCCAAGAGGAGTCCGTCGATGTCGAACCGTCTGCTTGCCGTCCCGCTCGCCGCCGTTCTGGTGGCGGGCTGTGAGAAGTCCCCTGCCCCCGCCCCGTCGCCGCCCGTCGCCGAGGTGCACGTGCCCGTCCCGGCGGCTTCCGCCGCGCCGGCCGTGGCCCCCGCTCCGAAGCCCACCGGGGCTCCGGTGGACACGCTGGCGCTGCCCCGCTCGGGGCCGCCCGGGGTGGATCACCTCGCCCGCGCGGAGAAGCTGCGCGACGACGGCGACACCGCCGGAGCGCTGGTCGAGGCCCGCCGCGCGCTGGCCGACGACGGCGAGGATTCCGATGCGCTCGCGCTCATCGCCCACCTGGCCCGCGCCTCCGGGCAGGTGACGCTCGCCGCCGAGGCCTACGAGCGCCTCGGCCGCATCGACCCCGAGGATTCGGTTCCCCTGGTCCAGGCCGCCCGGATGCGGCTCGCCGCCGGGAATGCCGAGGCGGCCGAGGCGCTGGCCCGCTCCGCGGTGGGCCGCGACGAGGGCAACGTCGAGGCCTGGCAGGCGCTCGGTCGCGCCCAGCTCAGCGCCGGTAACCTGGCCGGCGCCATCCACAGCCTCGAGCAGGGGCGGACCCTCGAGCCCTCGCACGGATGGGTGCTGAACAACCTCGGGTTCGCCTACCTGCGGGCCAGCCGCAACCCCGAGGCGCTGGAGGTTCTCGAGCGTGCCGCGGAGCTGCTCCCCGAGGCAGCGGTGGTGCAGAACAACCTCGGCGTCGCCCGGGAGCGCACCGGTGACCTGGAGGGCGCGCGCGCCTCGTACGCGCGCTCGGCGCTGCTTGCCCCGAAGTACGTCAAGGCCCGGGTGAACGGCGAGCGCACGGCGATGCTCCGCTCCGCTGCCGACGCGGGGGTGGACGAGGCGCATTCGCCGGAGCCGGCTGACGGCGAGGAGTGACTCCGTCGCTGCGCCCCGGTCGAAACAGGGCCGACGCTCCAGCCAGTTCCCGGAGCGTCGGCCTCGGCCGTTCCGGTGTTACGCTCCCCGCTCCTTCTCCAGCTCTGATGCCCCGCCGCGCTCCTCGAACGTCGTTGCTCCGCCGGCTGCTCCTCGCCTGCTGCGTGCTGCTGCTCGCCGGGGCAGGGGTGCTGGTCGGCGTGTTCCTCTGGTTCAGCCGCGGCCTGCCCTCGGTGGAAGCGCTCCGCGACTACCGCCCCCCCCAGGTCACCAAGGTCACCTGCGCCGACGGCAGCGTGTGTGCCGAGTACTTCCTGGAGCGACGGACCCTGGTGGACGCGGCCACCCTTCCGGCGCACGTGCGCAACGCCTTCCTCGCCGCCGAGGACGCCGACTTCTACCGGCACGAGGGGCTGGACTACGTGGGCATGGTGCGCGCGGGCATCAAGGCGCTGCTCCCGGGCGGCCATCTCACCGGCGCCTCCACCATCACCCAGCAGGCGTGCCGGAATCTCCTGCTCTCGCAGGAGCGAAAGCTGAGCCGGAAGATCCGCGAGTGGATCCTCACCCCGCGGATGGAGCGGGCGCTCACCAAGGACCAGATCCTCAACCTGTACCTGAACCAGATCTACTTCGGGCACAACCGCTACGGCATCGAGGAGGCTGCGCTCTACTACTTCGGCAAGCACGCCTCGGCGCTGAGCGTCTCCGAGGCGGCGATGCTGGCCGGCGTCGTCCAGCAGCCCGAGCGCATCAATCCGGTGACCAGCATGACCCGGGCGAAGGCCCGCCAGACGTACGTGCTGGAACAGATGGTGAAGCACGGGCTGTTGCCCGCCCGGGAGGAGGAGGCGGCGCTGAAGGCCCTGGTGGTGCTCGGGCCCCGACCCCGACCGTCCGTCGGCCCCTACTACGTCGAGGAGATCCGCCGGATGCTGGTGGCGCGCTACGGGGACGCGACGGTGCTCACCAGCGGGATGCGGGTGGAGATCGCCATGGACCCGAAGCTCCAGGCGCTGGCCGACGGTGCGCTCCGCGAGGGCCTGGAGACGCTGGACCGGCGCATGGGGTACCAGGGCCCGCTGGGTGAGCTCGACGCCAGGCGCTTCGGGCAGCTCCGCACGCTGCTGGAGAAGCGGCTCGGCGACGCCGGCCGACGCAGCCAGGAAGGCGCCCTGGTCGCCGACCTCTCGCGCCTCGCCCGCCCCCGGGAGAAGCCCGGCGAGGAGGAGGAGGGGGCGGAGGAGCGGCCGGAGACCAGCGCCGAGGGCGAGGCCGCGCCGACCTCCGACGAGGTGCTGGTACGCGCGGTGCCGCTGGTGCCCATCCGAGAAAGCCTGCGCCTGGGCGGCTACGTCACCCAGGTGGACGACGCACGCAAGGTGGCGACCCTGGACTTCGTGGGGAGATCGGGCACCCTCAGCTTCCCCAGCGTGGCCTGGGCCCGCCCCCGCGGGGTGGGCAAGTGGACCGCTGCCCCGGCCAAGCTGTCCGACGTCCTGAAGGTCGGGCAGCTGGTGCGCGCCCGCATCCTCTCGGTGCCGGCGGGCGGCAAGCCGATGGAGGTCACCCTGGACCAGGTGCCGGAGGTGCAGGGTGCCCTCACCGTCATCGACCCGTCGACCCGGCGGGTGCTGGCGCTGACCGGCGGCTACGACTTCGCCCGCTCGTCCTTCAACCGCGCCACCCAGGCCCACCGGCAGCCCGGCTCGGCGTTCAAGCCCTTCATCTACGCCGCGGCGCTGCAGAGCCAGAAGTTCACCCCGGTCTCGGTGCTCAACGACGCACCCGAGGCAGTGCGCGATCCGTGGACCGGCAAGGTGTGGAAGCCCCACAACTACGAGAAGAGCGGGTTCGAGGGTCCGATGACCCTCCGCCAGGCGCTGACCAAGTCGAAGAACACCATCTCCATCCGGCTCATCGAGGCCATCACCCCCCAGGTGGCGATCGACTTCGCGCGCCGGGCGGGCATCCGCTCCGAGATGCCGGACAACCTGACCCTGGCGCTGGGGACGGGCGAGGTGACCGAGCTGGAGCTGGCGAACGCGTACACCACCTTCGCCGCGCTGGGGAAGTACGCCGACCCCATCCTCCTGGTCCGGGTGACCGACGGGCACGGCACGGTGCTCGAGGAGCACCAGGCCGCCGCCGAGGAGACGATTCCGCCCGCGGTCGCCTACCTCGCCACCTCGCTGATGCGGAGCGTGGTGGAGGAAGGCACGGCGGTCGCGGTCCGCGAGCTGGCCCGCCCCGCCGCCGGAAAGACCGGCACCGCCAACGAGTACCGCGACGCCTGGTTCAGCGGCTACACGCCGGATCTCGTGGCCACCGCCTGGGTGGGCTTCGATGATCATTCCAGCCTGGGAAGCGGTGAGACTGGCGGCAAGGCTGCGCTGCCCATCTGGCTGGGCTTCATGCGCGGGGCGCTCGACGGGAAGCCGGCACGCGACTTCGACATGCCGTCCGGGGTGCAGAGCGTCCGGGTGGATCCCGAGCTCGGGGCTCCTCGCCGGGGCGCACGTGCCGGGCCGGACCGAGAACTTCCTCGAGGGCACCGCGCCCACGGCCGAGGCGCCGCCGCCCGGCGAGGCCAGCCCGGACCGCTTCCTCATGGAGGAGCCCGGCCGGGCTCGGCTGTGAGCGCGGCCTTCGCGCTCGCAGGGGCGCTGCTCGCCGCGGCGCCCGGGGACCGAGCCCCGGCGGTGGAGGTGCTCGCCGACCAGCTCCGGGACGCGCTGGTCGCCGCCCGCCCCGAGCCACCGGTCGCGGTCGCGGTCCAGGGGCCGTCGGCTGCGCTCTCCGAATCGGTGGGAGCGGTGCTCGCCGCCCGGCTGAGCGGGGCCGGCCTCCCCGCCTTCGTCCTCCCCGGCGGCCCCGAGGCAGTCTCCCGGGCCCGGGGCCAGGGCGCCAGGAGCCTCCTCAGCCTCCAGCTCCGGCTCGACGGCGAGCTCGCGGCCGCCGGAGAGCTCCGGAGCGTGTGGCGGAACTTCTGGGCCGGCCGGACCCCGGTGGAAGCCGGACCGGCACGCCTCGTCTCCGCGGCGGCCCTGGCGGATCCCGCGACCGTCTTGCTCGCCGGCGCAGGAGCAGCGGGCCCGGCCCTGGTGCTCGATCCGACGCCGCTGGCGCGCTTCGCGGTCCGGACGGCGGCGCTCGCCGCCGGTGACCTGGACGGGGACGGCCGGCCGGAGCTCGCGGTCCTCGTCGGCGACGAGGTGGTGGTGCTCGACGCGGGTGGGCAGCCGGTGGCCCGGCACGGGCTCGGCGATCTCCCCCCGGCCGCGGCGCCGGTGCGGGAGCCGTTCGGCACCGTGTGCATCGCCAACGGGCTTCTGGCGGTGGCCTGGGCGAGGGCAGAGCCAGCGGTGGCGTTGCAGCTCCGAGGCTCCCAGCTGGTGCGCCTGTCGGCAGGCGGCGGGCCGACGCTCGGCTGTGGCGAGTCCGCCGAGCCGGCCACCTTCGTTCCCGGGGTCGCGAGGCTGGCGATCGGTCGCGGTCAGGGGCAGCAGAGTCGTCTGGGGCGGGGACGCGCGCGGCGGACATCGCCTGCTGCTCTTCCCCGACGGGACGGCGCGCTGGTCGGCCCCGGGTGCCAGCGCGCGGGTGCTCGGGCAGGTTGGCGCCGGCGCCGCGCTCGTGTCCTCTGGTGGCGAGATGCGCGTCGCCGCGAGCAGCGCGTCGGCGGCCGCCGCCGAGGACCGGCTCCGGCTGCTGGGGCCGGGCGGGCAGGAGCCCTCCATCGGCGTGCCCGGGCGCATCCTACAAGTCGTCGCCACCGCAGATCTCCGCGGGGCGCCCGCCCTGGTCCTCGGGGTGTGGACGGCCGATGGCGGGTCCGAGCTGCGCATCGTCCGGGGGCCCCGGTGAGGGTCCGGCGCGCGGTCATCGCGTCCTTCCTTCTCTGGATCGCCTTCCCCGCCCCCGCCATGGCCGCTGCCCGGGCCCGCATCGGCGGGACCTTCCGGCTCGCCCTCCTCCCCGAGGTGCACGCCGACCGGTCAGGCGAGACGCCGGAGGGGGCGGTGGCGCGAGGACTGCTCGCCGCACCGCTCTGCCGCCTGGACGCGGCGGGTCGCCCCCACCCGCTCCTCGCGGACGTCCGGCGAACCACGGAGGGAGTCAACGTGGTGCCTCGGCCCGGAGCCCGCTTCGCCCGGGGCACCACGCTGGGGTCGGTCGAGCTCGCCCAGGGCTGGCTAGGGGCGCTGGAGCGGAGTCCGGAGGCGCGCGCGCTCCTCGGCCCGGTGCGCGACCCGGCCTCCGTCCTGGAGCGCGCCACACGGGCGCGCGGGACGGGCCTGTCCCTCCCCCTCCTCCACCCCTGGCCGGACCTCGAGGCGAGCCTCTGCCACCCGGCGCTCACGCCGGTGCTCGACGGGGCCGGCGACGGTGTCGGGCCGTACGTCGCCGACGGCCCCGAGCGGGCGCACGCCTCCACCACCTTCCCGGAGGGCCGGCCGTACCCGGACGCGCTCGCCCTCGCCGCGTTTCCCCGGCGCGCGGCGCAGCGAGCGCTGGAGTCACACGGCGCGCAGGTGCTGCTCGGGGACGGAGGTGACCCGACCGCGCCCGAGCTCTTCGCCACCTATCTGGTGCACCGGCCCGCGGCCCGCCCGCTGGTGGCGCTCCTCGGTGGACGGCTCGACCGTACGGCGCTGGTCCGGAGCTTCGTCGGCGGGCCGGCGGCCGCCATGGCCGGGCTGCTTCCCCCCGCGCTCGGGGGTCCCGAGGGTCCCGGTGGGAGCGCCTCGCCCGCGCGCGGCTCCGGCACCGCCCTGCTCCTCTACGTCCAGGATCGGCCGCGCCAGCGCGCCGTCGCCCAGCGGCTGCAGATCCTCCTGCGCGATGCAGGGGTGCAGCTGACGCTCGGGCCGCGCAGCGCGGAGGCGATCGACCGCGACTGGCGCGCCGGCCAGGGTGACCTCGCGCTCCGCTCGGTGCTGCTGCCCCCGGTGCCGGCGGCAGCCCTGGCGATCGTCCTCGAGCTCGCCGGAGACCCCGAGCTGGGCCGGCGTGAGCTCGCCGCGCTCGGGGCGGTGGCGGATGGCGAGACCCGCGGGGCGCGCGCCCGCGAGCGAGCCCTCAATCTTCTAGGGGTGCTCCCGGTGCTTCCCCTCTACGTCGAGGGCCTGCGGGCCGGGGTGGACCCGTCTCTGGTGGACGCCCGCCGGGACGGCTTCGGGCTGCTGGTCCTCGACGATGCGTGGTTCCCCTGATGCGCCTGCGCACCCTGCTCCTCCTGGCATTCGCGCTGCTCGCGCTGCTTCCCCTGGCGGTGACGGTTCCGCTGGCGTCGCGACGCATCAAGGAGACCTTCGCCCGCGAGCTGGCCGCGCGCGCCGACGCCGCCGCGGGCCTCGCCGAATCCGAGCTGGAGAGGCTCCGCGCCGAGGTCGAGCAGTCGGTCACCGCCTGCGCCATCGACCCGGGGACGGAGTCGGTGGCGCTCCAGCTCGAATCCGGCGTGCCGCCCGCCGCGGACGCGATGCGTGCGGTGGCGCTGGGGCGGAGCGTGACGGTGCTCACCCTGCGGGATGCCGCCGGGGTGAGCCGCTCGAGCGCCTTCCTTCCGGCGCGGGTGGGCGACGTCGAGCCCGGGCTCGCCTCGGTACGCAGCGGGGAGCCGGCGGTGGTGGTGCCGGTCGAGGTGCAGGCCCCGGAGGGCGTTCAGCTGCGGTCTGCGCTGGTGGCGGCACGCCCGGTGGAGGCGGCGCATGGGAACGCGACGCTCGTCGGAGGCCAGGTGCTCGACGACGCCTGGGTCGGTCGGCTGGCCCGGCTCACCGGAACACGGGTGGAGCTCGAGGGTCCGGGACTCACCCCGGCCGCGGCCGGGGCCGCCGAGGGGCGGACGGTGCGCCGGCAGATGTCGCTCGGGCCTGCGACGCTCACGCTTGCAGTGGGGAGCGCGGCGGCGGACGAGACCCGCGCGGCGCTCCGGAGGGCGCTGGTGGCCGCTGGCGCGCTCGGGCTCACGCTCGCCCTCGTCGCAGGCTTCCTCTTCGCCCGGGGCATCACCCGGCCGGTCGAGGCGCTCACCGCGGGCGTTCGCTCCGTGGCCGGGGGCGCGCTCGACACCCGGGTTCCCTCGGCGGGGAGCGGCGAGGTCCGCGTCCTGGTGGACGCGTTCAACCGGATGACCGAGGACCTGGGGCACGCCACCCGGGCGCTGCGGGCCGCGGAGCAGGCGGCCGCCTGGGAAGGGGTGGCCCGAAGCCTGGCCCACGAGCTGCGCAACCCGCTCACCCCGCTCCAGATGTCGCTGGAGACGCTGCTCGCCGCGCGAACGGCCCGTGACCCGCGCTTCGAGGCGCTGTTCGTCGAGAGCGCCCCGGCGATGCTGGAGGAGGTGGAGCGGCTCCGGCGCACCATCGACGCCTTCGCCCGCTTCGCCCGGCTGCCGGCCGCCCAGCTCGAGCCGCTGGACCTGACCGCCTGGACGGAGCAGGCCCTCGCCATCGCCGGTGCCCGGCCGAACGTCGCGCTCGGCTGGGAGCCGGGGCCACCGCTTCCCGTCCGTGCCGACCGGGATCAGCTGGCGCAGCTCCTCCACAATGTCTTGAAGAACGCCGAGGAGGCCATGCCCGGCCGGGGGCAGGTGACGGTCCGGACGCGCGCCGACGGCGACCGGGCGGTGCTCGAGGTCGAGGACACCGGCCCTGGCATTCCCGCCGCCGACCGGGCGCGGGTGCTCGAGCCGGGCGTCACCAGCAAGGGGAGCGGGACCGGGCTCGGGCTGGCGCTGGCGGCGCGCATTGCCCAGGGGCACGGGGGCACCCTGGAGGTGGACACCGGCGGGGCCGGCGGCGCCCTTCTCCGGCTGCGCATCCCGCGGGCGCCCGGCGCGGGCTGATCACGAGAGCCGAAACCACCCTGGTTGATCGGTCGGTGGTCTCGGCGATGAGCGGTCAGTCGCGGACCGGAGTGGCCTTGAGCGCCGCGCGCCCGTCCTTCACGTAGACCTGAAAGCGCACGGTGCGGCAGCCGTACTTCTGCACCAGCTGGTCGCGGTTCTTCCGGAGCTTGCCGGCGAACTTCTCGAAGGTGAGCGCGTCGCCGCTCTCGCCGCAGCGCTCGCGCACCGCCAGGAACTCGTGGAACACGTCCTGGAAGTGGACCTCGTCCGGCGGCACCGCCTTGGGGAGCGGCTGGGGGCGAGGGCCCGAGACGCGGGAGGAGGCCAGCAGCTCCGGCGAGACGTCGGCGACCCGGGTGGCCTCGGGGATGGCGTTGGCCGCGGGCCCGAGCGCGGACGCCGGGGGCAGGTTGAAGTCCGGCAGGTTCGGGATGGGGTACGCGGTGGTGGGCTGGTGGTCGTAGTCGAGCGGCGCGGGGGCCGGGGCCGGCTTGGGAGGCGCCGGGCGCGGCGGGGTGGCCGGCGACGGCGAGAGCCGCTGCGAGGGAGGCCGCGGCGGGGGGGTGGGCTCCGGAGGTGGCGGCATGGCGTCGAGCAGCGCAGCGAGATCGTCGCGCGGGGGCTCGCGCGGGGTCCGGGGCCCGGGCAGCCCGTCGGACGCGGCGAGCGGCTCGACCGCGTTGGGCTCGTCGGAGGGCTGCATGGCCTCCGGCGGCGGAGGCGGCGGCTCCACCGCGCGGGGCGGGGTCTCCTCGAGCTCGATGGCGGTCCGGGAACGCTGCGCGGCGCGTGGCTCGGCCGCACGGGCGGTGGCCTCCGGCGCACGGAACACGGGCGGCGGCGCGGTGGTGAGCCCGAAGAGACCGCGCCGGCGGCGGGGCCCGGGCTCGGTGTCCTCCTGGGGCTGGGTCCGTGCCTGTGGAGCGTCCTGCCCCATCCACAGCCACAGCGCCGCCAGCCCCACCAGCAGGAAGGCCATCGCGCCCAGGCTGAAGCGCTGGGTGTCGGCGAGCGCGGACATGGCCGGCTCGGTGCTGACCATCGCCAGTGCCTCGAGTGGCTGGCCGGGCACTCCGCGCCGGAGCGCGACCCGGAGCGCAGGGTCAGGCCCGCTGGCGAAGAGCGGCAGCCGGAGAAATCCCAGCGACCCCGCCGGGCCTCGCACCACCACCGCGCTCTTCCCCACCGGCGTCTCGCGGAGTGCGTCCGGGAGACGGGACTTCTCCGGACCACCGCTGGAGACGAGCTTCCCGGCCTGGACCAGACCGAGCGCGGCGAGCCCGGTCTCCAGCGCCACCTGGTCCGCGGTGCCCTCGGGGAGCAGCGGTCCGCCGACGATGAGCGTCCCCTGCGCGCGAGCCTCCTTGTCCGAGCCGAGCAGGGGAAAGGAGAAGAAGAGGTACGAGATGCCGAATGCCTCGCGGGTCTGCCCGTCGCTCCCGGCACCGGCGACCGCGTCGGCATCGAGGCCGGTCAGTGCGGAGCCGGGTGCATCGGCCCCGCGGGCGAAGACCGCCCCGTTGTCGGTGCGAATGCCGAGGACCAGGCCCGGGCGAAGGCCGCTGGAGACGGCGTCGGCCGCGTTGCGGCGCACGCTGATCATCCGCTCGGAAGCGAGCTCGGACTTTCCAGCCCGCAGCGCCTCGGCGGTGACGAAGGCTCCCGGCGAGCTCCCCAGCCGGAGCGCCAATCCCTGGAGCTCCGCTCGCCGCCCGGCGAGGCGGACGGAGACCGCATCCACCCCGCGCTGGGCGTAGGAGGCAGCCTGGTCCACCGCCTTCTCGCTGAGGGACGACGCGGTGAGGGAGAGGTCCGCCAGCCAGAGCGCGAGCGCTGGCAGCGCGAACAGAAGCAGCTTGATGCGGGACATCCCCTTCCTTTGGGGCGGGTCGAGACGAACCTTTATAGGCCGCCGGGCGGCGGCCCTTCAAGGGAACGTGGCGGTGCTTCAGCTGCCGTCGGTGGGCAGATCTGCGAGCGCCGGACCCGAGTGGTCGTGTCGCCGGTCGACATACTTCTTCGCCGCCCGCTCCACGCGGTCCGAGGCGGCGGCGATGGCGCGGTGAATCTCGTCGGAGGTCTCGGTGATGTGCAGCGCCGGGTGGCCGGGGACGTGGACCGTGACCCGGGCCTCCTTGTCCATGCCACCCTTGTTCTCGCCGGTCGTATCGACCAGGTACACCTCGACCTGGACGGCCGGTTCACGTCCCAGCACACGGTCCAGCGCGCGGCCGAAGTGGACCTCGCAGTACTCGCGGAGCGCGTCGGTGACCTGGATGTGAACGCCTCGTACCAGCAGTTGCATGGGAGGAGCCTCCTTGGGCCTGGGCTGCCTGTTATGGTGCCTTGCCCATGGAAGGCAACCCCGAGTCGGAGCGATTCGTCCAGGTGGCCCAGGCAGAGGACCCGTTCACCGCGGATGCGCTGGAGGCCACCCTCCGGGCGGCGGGCATGGCGGTGCTGCGCACGGACCATCCGGGCACCTCCGGGGTGGAGTCGCTCGGCACCGGCTGGGCGCTGCCCTGGTTCGAGCTGAGCGTGCTCGAGGAGCACGCGGCGCGGGCCCGCGACCTGGTGGACGCCGAGCGCCGGCGGCTGGCCGAGACGGCGCCCGAGGCCGAGCGCGCCGCCGAGGACGAGGAGCGCGAGTCGGAGGGGTCCGAGCCGTCCTGAGGCTGCGAGGGGCTCAGCGCGCGGTGCTCGACACCGTCTCCCGGGCGGGGCGTGGGTCGCGCACCTCCCACAGCGAGACGCCCTCCACCTTCCAGGTGTAGCGGGCGTGCCGCGCGAGCAGGTGCGACAGCTCCTCGTCCACCACGCCGTCCTTCCACCCCCGGGTGGCGTGGCGCAGGAACGTCTTCCCGCCGCGCTGGACGACGAAGCCGAGGTGACTGACCCGGGTGATGCGCCAGGGTGCGTCCTCACGCACCAGGAGCAGCAAGGTGCCCGACGGCCAGCTCGCGGCGCGGGCGGCGACCTCGGCGACCGGGAGGATGGAGAGCGGGAAGCGTCCGGTGGGGCGCGCCTCGGGCGGGAGCGCCAGGGCACGGGCGGTGGTGGAGCTCCAGGCCTCGGGGCCGAGGACCTTCCAGCCTGCGACGGCAGCTCCCCCGCCGAGCTGTGCGGTGACGTCGCGGACCATTCCCTTGGCGGCGTTGGACGGCAGCCACTCTGCCTCCATGAGGTGGTTGCGCCCTGCGTAGTCGGGGCGGGTCCGATAGCGCACCGAGTCGAGGACGTGCACCACGTCCTCCACCGAGCTGGACAGGGCGAGGGCCATTACCGTCTCGACGAAGGTGAGACAGTCCACGTGGTCGAGGCGCAGACGCGGGTCCGGGTCCTGGCCCTCCCCCTCCCCGAGCGGCGAATGGGTGTACGGGGTGCCGAGGAGCTGCGCGCTCAGCCCCAGGAGCCGACCCTCGAGGGGACGGCCCCGGACGGAGCCGAGCAACGCCTCGAGCCGGTCGTCGTCCGCCCCGGGGTACGCAGGAGGGGCGAGGAGGATGAGGCTGAGGGCGGTGGCGACGATCACGGGGCGACCGGCCGCATCGTCCCCGGGCCACGGCGCACTGTCCAACGGGGGCCTGGGCCTCAGCGGCGAGCGAGCGCCGAGGCGCTCTCGACCAGCTGGGCCCACAGCGCGGCGACATCCTCGTCGGCCGTCCCGGTGGTGCCGATGGAGACCCGGAGGAGCTGCACCTCCTTCACCACCGCAGGGGTGAGGTAGGCGCGTCCGGAGGCGTTGACCGCCCGGGCGAGCGCGAGGTTGTGCGCATCGAGCGCGGCCCCCTCGAGGCCGGGTGGGCGGTGCCGGAGCGAGACGGTCTGCAGCGGAACGGGCGCCAGGCGCTCCCAGCCAGCCGTGGTGTCGACCTTGTCGGCCAGCCACCGGGCGAGGGCGAGATGGCGGCGGACCTGGGCCCGGACGCCCTCGATGCCCAGGGCGGAGAGGACGAACCAAACCTTGAGGCTGCGGAAGCGCCGGCCCAGGGCGATGCCCCAGTCGCGGTAGTTCTTCACCCGGCCGTCCTGCGCGGTGCGGAGGTAGCTCGGATCGGTGGCCATGACGCGCACCAGGTGGTCGGGATCGCGCACGTGGTAGGCGGTGCAGTCGAAGCCGATGCCCAGCCACTTGTGGGGATTCCAGACGACGGAGTCGGCCTGCTCCACGCCCTGCCACATCCAGCGGAGCTCGGGACAGGCCATGGCAGTGCCGGCGAATGCGGCGTCGACGTGGAGCCAGGCCCGGTGCGCGCGGGCGAGCTCGCCCATCCGCGCGACCGGGTCGATCGCGGTGGTGCCGGTGCTGCCCACGGTGGCGACGACCGCGCAGGGCCGGCGGCCGGCCGCGACGTCGCCCCGCAGCGCCTCCTCGAGCGCCTCGGGGAGGAGGGCGTGGTTCTCGTCCGTGGGGAGCAACTGCAGATTCTCCCTTCCGAAGCCGGCAAGCACCGCGGCCTTCTCGATGGAGCTGTGTGCCATCTCCGAGGCGTAGACGGTGAGCGGTGCGGGTTCCGCCTGCAGGCCGCCGCGGGTCTGCCCGTGGCCGGTGGTGCGCTCGCGCGCGCAGAGGAGCGCCACGAGGGTGGCGGTGCTGGCGGTGTCCTGGATGACGCCGGAGAAGGTGGGCGGCAGGCCGACGAGCTGCCGGAGCCACTCCATCGCCACCTCCTCGAGCTCGGTGGCGGCCGGGCTCGTCTGCCAGCTCATGCCCTGGGCGCCGAGGCCGGCGGCGACCAGGTCAGCCAGCACCGAGGGCAGCGTGGAGTTCGAGGGGAAGTAGGCGAAGAACCGCGGATGGTTCCAGTGGGTGATGCCGGGGAGGATGGCGGTGTCGAGCTGCGGGAGGAGCCCCTCGAGCGGCAGGCCATGCTCGGGGGGCGCCGGGGCGAAGTGGCGGCGGACATCGCCGGGCTGCACCGGGCTCATGACCGGAAGACCGTCCAGGCGCTCGCGGTAGGCGGCCACCCATTCGATGAGCTGGTGTCCAAGTGCGCGGAACTCGTCGGGTGTCATCGGACCGGTGACGGTACACCTTGCCGCGGGGCGCCGAGAGGCCGATGTTTCCGGCTCCCGCGACGGGGCCAGGAGACATGAGCCGGCTCGAACAGGACCAGGTGGGCAGCTGCAGCTTCGTGGACGTGCTCGAGGAGGCGGTGCTGGTGAAGCGCCCGGTGGCCATCGAGCTCCGCGACGGGACGACGTTCATCGACCAGGTGACCGACGTGACGACCGAGTCGGGGCAGGACTTCGCAGTGTTCCGGAGCCACGCCCGCGTGCCGGTGCGGGACATCGCGGCGGCGACCCGGGCCGAGCCGCCGCGCCGGCCCAGCCCTCCGGACCCCCGCGGGTGAGGGTTCGGCCCCCCAGGCCGGGGGCCTGTCCGGGGGTCCGCCGTTGCAGCCTGATGGGCCCGTCTGCTAGCCCGTCGGGCACCGATGGCGCGCTTCGAGGTCTTCATTCCCGCGGCGGAGCCGGGCAGCTTCGACGTCACGCTCCGCGTGGACGCAGCGAACTGGATGCAGGCCCTGAAGTCGGGCTTCCACCGGCTCGGGGAGCAGGGGCTCGTCCCGCACAACGTGCTGGTGGACGTGCATGACGACGGCTCGGTGCACGTCACCGACGCCAACAGCACCCGGGTGTTCCGCATCCGCGAGATGAGCGAGGCGGAGACCGCGGCGGCCAAGGTGAAGCCGAAGCCGACGCCCATCGGCACGCCGCTGCCCGAGCCGGTCGTCCCGCCCCCCTCGGCGGCGATGGTGGACGTGGTCAGCCAGACGGAGCGGCCTGACCTGCCGCTGGTGGGCATCGCCCGCGAGGTGAAGGACCCGCATCTGACGAGCGGGAGTGACGTGCGGCCGGCCCCCGGGTTCGAGCCGACGGTGCTGCGGCCCCCGGACCGGCCGGCCTCGCCGATGGCGCCCCGTCCGACGCCGATGAGCACGCCGCGGGTCATCCTCCCGCCGACCCACGAGCTGGTCTCGTCGCCGAAGCCACCCCCGGGACCCATCGGCCGCAGGAAGCCGGCGCGCTCGCCGGCAGCGCAGATGGAGGACGTGCTCGCCGAGGTGTTCGAGCGGGTGCAGGGCGTCTACCAGCGCCGCGACGCGGCGGACGGGCTCGGGTTCCTGCTCGATCTGGCGATGGAGAAGATCCCCGTGGAGGCCGGCAGCGTCTTCTCCAGCGAGCTGGTCTCGGGAGATCTCCGCTTCGCGGTGGTGCGGGGGCCCAAGGCCCAGGAGATCCTCCAGGCGAAGATCGTGATCCCGGCGGGGACGGGCATCGTGGGGTTCTGCGCGGTGGAGGGCGTGTCGCTGGCGCTGTCCGACGTGCAGAAGGACCCGCGCTTCTACCGTGGGGTCTCGGACCGGGTGCACTACGAGACCCGGAGCATCCTCTGCTCGCCGATCATCGCCCACGGCCGGACGTTCGGGTGCATGGAGCTGGTGAACCGGCGCGAGTCCCCGGTGTTCAGCGAGTACGAGGTGGGGATGCTCTCGTACATCGCGCACCAGGGCGCGATGTTCCTCGACACGCTGGGGTGAAGGAGGCCCTACGTGCCGCCATCGAGCAGCGGGGTGGCCGATCCCGTCAGTCGGGCTCGCGCGCGTCGCCGCCAAGGTGTTCGGGCTTCATGACCTCGTCGAGCAGAACCGTGGCGTAGGAGCCGGCGGGAAGCGCGAACGAAAGCTCCACGGTCGAGCCGTCTGCTGACCAGCCCAGATCCGTGATCGGGACCGCGAACGGCCGCCGCGTTCCCTCGGCGATGCTTCCGAGCCGCCGGAAGCTGTCGAGCCTGAGTCCCTCCGCGGAGAGCACGGCCTGCTCGGCGGCGTCGACCTCGCCCTCCGGCCGCTGCATCTTCCAGCCGAAGATGGGTCCGGTGGCGATGATCTCCCCCCGCTCCACCCGCGGCTGATCGACGTCCGGCTCCCGGCAGACGAAGAATCCGCCCGAGTCCGTCTTCCGCATCAGGTCACCCCGGAGCGCGCGGCGGAGCGTTCCGCCCTGGAGCCGCGCCTCGAGCATCCGATTGAAGAGCAGCGCCTGGTACGCCGAGACGTAGAGCTTGCGCTCGAAGGTGCTCGGGCGGTGCGGCAGCCGCTCGCCCCGGACCAGGGCGAGGCCCCGGAGCGCGGTGTCCCCTCGTCCGAACCGTTGCTCGCCGAACGCGTTGGGCAGCCCCTCGGCGACCAGCCGCTCCATGACCGGGCCCACGGCGTCGGGTCGCTCGGCGTCCCGGATGCGGATCCGGAACCGGTTCCCCCGGAGGTGCCCCACCCGCAGCTTGTTCCCGTGCCGGGCGAGCGCGAGCACCCGCAGCTCCGGGCGCGGCTCGAGCGCCGGCAGCGACGCCTCCGCCCGGGCGGGGACCGAGAGCCACTGCCGGGTCAAGGCGACGCGGTCCTTGAGCCCGGCCCAGGAGACCTCGGTGATCTGCAGCCCCAGGGCCGAGGCAATGCGCCGCGCGGCGTCCGGCGTGTCGAGGCCCACCTTCTCCACCCAGAGATACAGGTGCTCGCCCTGGCCGGACGGCAGGTAGGCAGGGATCTCCTCGACCTCGAAGTCCTCCGGACTCGCCCGGAACCTGCCGCCGGTGCCTGGCAGTCCGGCGGTGAGCCGGAGCACGGCGCCCATGGCTCAATCGAGCGTGGCGACGAGGTCCTTGACCCGGCGCGCGAGGTCCTCGTCGGCGCGCGACTCCAGCAGCTCGCCAGCCTGAAAGAGCAGGAAGAACATCACGTCGGAGAGCGCCTGCCGGAGCGAGGCCACGGGTTCGCTGCCCAGCGCCGCCCGGGATCTGGCGTAGGCGTCGAGCACCTTCCGCGTGTCGAAGCGGCCGTCCGTCCCGAGCTCCAGCCCGGCGAGGACCGGCGAGTCGGTCAGGGTGCGACTCGCGAGCGCGGCATTGGCCGCCTCGAGGAACTCCCTGGCCATCCCCTTGCTGGCGACCTCGCGGGCGACCTCGGCGAAGATCTCCTCGAAGGTGGCCACCACGCGGACCGCGGGCTCGGACTCAGCCCCCCGTCCGGCGGCGCGCCCACGGGCGGGAGCGGCCACCTCGCCGTGCTTCACCTCGGAGACCGAGGCGTAGCCGCCCTCGAGCAGGCGGAAGAGAACCTTGGTGGCATCGAACTCGCTGAGCTTGGCGGCCCGGGCGAGCTCCAGCACGGTGCGCTGGCCGTTGGCGAGGCCGAGGAGCCGGTCCTCGTCGGGGTGGAGCTTCCCGTCGCTGGGCCGCTTCTTGTTCACGTAGACGCGGCCGTGGGGAATGCGCTGCCGGAAGTGCTGGAGCTCGTCGATCTTCCGGATGGCGTCCATGAGCAGGCTCTGGGTGGAGAGCTGGACGGCCGGGCCGGCCTTGTCGTCGGGCTCCTGCTCGACGAGGGTGAAGGCGCCCTCGCGGGCGAGGACGATGGTGTGGAAGATCTCCGAGACCTGCTCGGTGACGCAGGCCCACAGGTCATGCGGCTGGAGCATCCCGCGGTCGACGAGGGCCCGGCCCACGCGGCTGGGCGGGTTGTCGTGCAGGGCGTCCTCCACGTCCTTGCGGGCGGCGTGGCCGAGGCGGACCAGCACCTCGGAGAGGCGATCGGCGGGGTCCTCGCTGCTGGCGCCCCGGATCTCCCCGTCCTCGAGGGCGACCGAGCGTTCTCCCCCGTGGGCGTGGAGCCGCAGGGTGCCGGTCCAGCGCGACTGGCTGAGGAAGGCGATGAGGTCCGAGAGGGGGAAGCCGGAGGCATCGCCGATGAGGACGACGCGGGGAGCCTTGCTCCGTCCGCCCTCGGAGGGCTGGCGGAGGGCGGCGAGGAGGTCCGGCGCGGTGGGGAGGAGGACGAAGCTGCCCTGGTGGGTGTCCAGCTCGCCCGAGGCCTCGGCGTCGGGAACGACACGCCCTCCGGACTCCACGCGGATGCGGGCGGTCATGGTCTCGCGGCGGGCCTCACCGGTTGGCCGTGGTCCAGGTGCCGTGGGTCTTCTGCCAGTCGAGCTCGTCGTCCACGGTGATGGCGAGGATCTCGGGCGCGGGCGCCAGGTCCAGCTTCCGGCCGTTGGCGAAGACGGTGGGGGTGGCGTTGACGCCCGCGGCCACACCCTGGGCGCGCTGGGCCTCGGCCTGCTCCTTGTAGGTCTTGTCGCCGAACGCCTTGCGCCACTCCGCGGCAGAGATGCCGTTCTTCGCCAGGATGTCCTGGAGGACCTCCGGGGAGAGCCGGCCCTGGGACTCGAAGATGGCGTCGTGCACCGGCCAGAGCTTGCCCTTGTCCCGGGCCAGCAGGGCGGCCTGTGCGGCGGGCATCGCGTTCGGGTGCTGGGTGAGCGGGAAGCTCATCCAGCAGAGCTTCACCCTGGAGGCGTTGGTGTCGGCGAACTTCTCCAGGGCGGGCCGGAGGACCGCGCAGTGGGGGCACTCGAAGTCGGAGAACTCGACCAGGGTGACGGGTCCCTTGCCGCGGCACTGCCGCTCGTCGACCTTGAAGGTGCTTCGCCCGTCGCGGAAGCCCTGGTCGTAGCGGGCGAGCTCGACGCCAATCTCCGCGGCGGTGATGCCCCGTGAGGCCTCGAAGGCGGCGAGCTGGGCGAGCCGGCGGCTGTGGCGGCACTCCGGGTGGCTCTTCAGGCACTGGCCGAGCGCGTGTGGCGAGCCACAACCGCAGAACTCATCCTCGAGCACGCGGTCGTACTCGGCACGGGCGGCGGGCGCGAGGGCCGAAGGGTCGGGAGCGTCCTGTGCGGCAGCAGGGGTCGTGGCCGTGCAGGCCAGGACCGCCGCCGCGGCGAGCCAGCAGGAGACGGGGGAGTTGCCCACAGCAGCCCTTGCTACACGTCCGCCCGGAGCAGTTGCAAGGCGGCCGGCGGGGCTGCTGAAACTGGGGGGCAGGCGCCCGTGCCCACCCGTCCCCGAGTCCTGATGCTGCACACTGGCGGTACCCTGGGGATGGCGGGGGGACGCCCCTCGGCGCTGCGGCCGGCGCCGTTCGCCCGGACGCTCCGGGAGCGCATCCCGGAGCTGCACGCGCTGGCCGACGTGCGGCTGGAGGTGTTCAGCAACCTGGACTCGAGCGAGATCCAGCCCGAGTCGTGGGTGCAGCTGGCCCGCGTGCTGGCCCGGCGACTGCCGGAATTCGACGGGGCGGTGGTCACGCACGGGACGGACACGCTCGCCTACACCGCGAGCGCCCTCTCCTTCCTGCTTCCCGGGCTGGACCGGCCGGTGGTGCTGACCGGGAGTCAGCGCCCGCTCAAGGAGATACGGACGGACGCGCGCCTGAATCTCATCGACGCGGTGACCTCGGCGCTGCGGGGGCCGCCCGAGGTCACGGTGTGCTTCGACAGCAAGCTCTACCGGGGAAACCGGACGCTGAAGGCGGCGGTGGCGGACTACGACGCGTTCGAGAGCCCGAACTTCCCGCTCCTCGGGACGCTGGGGGTGACCGCCCAGTTCGCGCCGGGGCTCCCGCCGCGGCGGCTGAAGCTGGTCGACCGGCTCGACCCGCGGGTGTTCCTGCTCAAGGTCTTTCCGGGGCTGGACCCTGCCCTCCCGCTGGCCCTGCTGGGACAGATGCGCGGCCTGGTGGTGGAGGCCTACGGGGCGGGCAACGTGCCGGTCGACGCGGCGGGCGGGCGTTCGCTTCGTCCCGTCTTCCAGGAGGCGCGCCGGCGGGGCGTGGCGGTCGTGATGGTGAGCCAGGCGCCGCGAAACGCGGTGGACCTGTCGCTGTACGAGGGGGGCTCGGCGGCGCTCTCCGAGGGCGCCGTCGGCGGCGGCGACATGACGTCTGTGGCGGCGCTGACCAAGCTCATGCACGTGCTCGGGGTGCACCGCTCGATGGCGGCCATTCGCCGCGCGATGGAGCGCATCGTGGCTGGCGAGCGGAGCTGAAGCGCACCGTCGCCGGGGTTCCGTCGACGTTGAACGCGCTGGAACTGCTTCGCCAACGCAACGGGGGTGACCGGATGGAACGCCTCGGCGCACCCCCAGACCTCCCTCCGGCCGGACCGTCCGAAAATGATCCCCGCGTCGCACTTGGGAACCGCCGCGGCACCTGGGAACCAGCTTCGGCACCTGGGAACCCGCTGAGCTCGGCGCGGCCCATCGCCGCTGCTGAGCGCCCGAGTTCCGCGCAGACGGGGGTGCGGGGCCGCGATCTCTGGCTGGGTGTGGTCCGCGACCATCTCCCGACGCTCTTGCATCCTGCGGCCGCATCGGCCATGGAGAGTCCCGCCGTTCAATCCTGATGGAGGGAGGTGACCCCGAACATGCCCGGAATCCGAGTGAAGGAAGGCGAGTCGATCGAGAGCGCGCTGAAGCGCTTCAAGAAGGCGACCGAGAAGGCCGGCATCCTGTCCGAGATCCGCAAGCGGGAGCACTACGAGAAGCCCTCCGTGAAACGGAAGAAGAAGGCGCTGGCGGCGAAGAAGCGCGCGGTGAAGAAGCAGCGCAAGACGTTCTAGCGCCGGCAGTGCATACGAGTGCCCGCCGGCCTCAGGTGCCCGGCGGGCGCCAGTGACGGAAGGAACCCTCCCATGGCGAGCCTGAAGGAACGCATCGATTCCGACCTCAGGGAGGCGATGCGCAGCAAGGACGAGCTCGGCACGAGCGTGCTGCGGATGCTGAAGAGCGCGGTGAAGTACAAGGAGGTCGAGCCCGGAGGTCACGCGCTCGAGGACCCGGGCGTGCTCGCGGTCATCCAGACGCTCATCAAGCAGCGGCGCGAATCGGTCGAGCAGTTCCGTGCCGGTGGCCGACCCGAGCTGGCGGACAAGGAGGAGCGGGAGATCGCCAAGCTCCAGTCGTACCTCCCGGCGCAGCTGTCGCCGGACGAGCTTCGGGCCGAGGTGCGCGCCGCCGTCGCCCAGGTGGGTGCCAAGGGCCCCAAGGACATGGGCGCGGTGATGAAGGTGCTCATGCCAAGAGTCTCGGGCCGAGCCGAGGGCAAGGCCGTCTCCGAGGCGGTGAAGGCGGAGCTCACGCCGAAGTGAGCTGACCGTCCGGCCTCCGGGGGAGCGTCCCGGGGCCCGGGCCGGAGTCACCACGGAGGACTAGACTCGACCGACGCCGTGCCCATCCCCGAGCACACCATCGACGAGATTCTCGAGCGCGTCGACCTGGTCGCGCTGGTGGGGCGCCACGTCGAGCTGAAGAAATCCGGCAAGAGCTTCAAGGGGCGCTGTCCGTTCCATCAGGAGAAGAGCGCGTCGTTCTACGTGACGCCGGAGCTGAAGCGCTTCAAGTGCTTCGGGTGCCAGGTGGGGGGCGATGCCATCGCCTTCGTGCAGCGCTACCTGGGGAAGACGTTCGTGGACGCGGTGCGCGACCTCGCCCGCGAGGTGGGGGTGGATCTGTCGGCCTCGGAGGACCCGTCGGCCCGCGAGCGACAGCACCTGCGCGAGGTGACGGAGCTGGCGCAGGAGCACTTCAAGTCGCAGCTGTGGCACCCCACCGAGGGGCGGGTGGCGCGCGAGGCGCTGGTGGCCCGGGGCGTCAGCGAGGAGACGGCGCGGAGCTTCGGCCTGGGGTGGGCACCGGAGGCGTGGACGCGGCTGGGGGATCTGCTGCTCGCCCACGGGCTGCTCGACTTCGGGCTGCAGGCGGGGCTGGTCCAGCGGCGCACGCGCGGGGATGGCGTCTATGACGTGTTTCGCGGGCGGCTGATCATTCCCATCCGCGCCCCGGACGGGCGGGTGGTGGCCTTCGGCGGGAGGCTCCTGGTGGGGGACCAGGGGCCCAAGTACCTCAACTCGAAGGAGTCGCGTCTCTACGCCAAGAGCGAGACGCTCTATGGGCTGGACCGGGCGCGTGACGAGATCCGGCGGCGAAAGAGCGTCGTGCTGGTCGAGGGCTACTTCGACGTCATCGGGCTGCACCAGGCGGGGGTGCAGCACGCGGTGGCGCTGTGCTCCACCGCGCTGACAGCGGGACATCTGGCGCAGCTGCAGCGGGTGGAGGCACGGGAGCTGCTCTTGCTGCTCGACGGTGACGAGGCGGGCCGCAAGGCGGTGGAGCGGCTCGCCCCGGGGCTCCTGGCGGCCGGGGCGTCCACGCGGGTGGCGCTGCTGCCCGAGGGGGAGGACCCGGACACCTTTGCCCGGAGCCGGGGTGGGGACGCGGTCCGGGCCCTGCTCGCCGGGGCGGTGCCGCTCTCGGAGCACCTGTTCCGCACCTTGCTCCCGGAGGGCCGGGCGGGGAGCTTCGAGCGGAAGATGGAGGCCCTGGGGCGACTCCGACCCGTGGTGGCCGAGCTTCCGGTGGGCCTGCTGCGCTCGGCGTTCTTCTCCGGTCTGGCGGCCCATTCGGGGTTGCCGGCCGCCGAGCTCGAAGCCGGCCTGCGGGGCAAGGGCCCCCTCCTCCGCCCGGTTCCGAAGCCACCCGCCTCGGCGCCGGTGCGCGTGGAGCGGCCGCTGGACCGGGCCGAGGCTGCGCTGGGCGCGCTGTTCCTCGTCCGGCCGGAGCTGATCCGCGGCGCGGCGGCATCGGAGGTGGTGCACGAGGTGACCCACCCGGGGCTCCGGGCGGTGCTCGCCCAGCTCCAGGCAGGCGCCGCCCCGCTGGACGCGCTCGAGGGGGCGAGCCCCAGGCTCCGGGCGAGCGTGGAGGCGGCCCAGGGGCTCCTTCCGCGGGATGCCGAACGGTTGCCCGAGGCGTTCGAGACCCTCTCCAGACGGTTGAAGCTGGCCCGGGTCAAGGAGCGGCTGGACCACATCGCCCGGAGCACGGCCCTTCTCGTGGGAGCGCACGAGCTGGACGAGGAGACGAAAAGGTTGCAGGAGGAACGGGGGGAATTACTCAGGCTGAAACGCCAGCTCGAGGCGGCCCCCTCCCCACCCCCAACTGGTAGTTTGTGACCGTGCGCGCACCGGTGATAAAGCCGCGCGTTCGCACATCTATTTCTGGAGTCGTCGCCCGATGCCCACCAAGAAGTCCGCCAAGTCCTCCACCGCCGCCCGCTCGTCCCGGCTGAAGGCTCACTCCAAGGACAAGGAGAAGGAGCCGAAGAAGAAGCCCGTCGCGGGCAAGGCCGCGGCCGACGCCCGGCGGGCGAAGAAGCCGGTGGCGGCGAACGACGAGGTGGATCCCGAGGAGCAGGCCGAGGAGCTCGCCGCGGCCGTCGAGGTGGACCCCGACGCGGTCGAGGAGGCCGAGGAGGAGGAGCCCATCGCGGACCGCAAGGAGGTCAAGGACCTCCTGGAGGCCGGTCGGGCCAAGGGCTACCTGACCTACGACGAGGTGAACGACGCGCTGCCGGCGGACATCGTGTCGTCCGATCAGATCGACGACGTGATGTCGATGTTCGGCGACAACGAGATCGAGATCGTCGACGCGCAGAAGGCCGCCCAGGGCTCGGAGACCAAGCCCACGGTGGCCGCTTCCGAGGAGCCGGCCGCCAAGGAGGTCGAGGAGGAGGAGGAGAAGGACGAGGACGACGAGCCGGGCGGCAAGTCGAACGATCCGGTCCGCCTCTACCTGCGCAAGATGGGCTCGGTCTCGCTCCTCACCCGCGAGGGCGAGGTGGAGATCGCCAAGCGCATCGAGGAGGGCGAGAAGGAGGTCCTCCGGGCGCTGCTGGCCTGCCGGCTGGCGGTGGCGGACATCCTGGACATGGGCAACCGCCTGCGGAGCGGCAAGCTGCGGATCCGCGAGGTGGTGAAGGACGCCCCGGAGGAGCCCAACGCCGAGGGTGAGGCGGAGGTCGAGGGCGAGGCTGGCGAGGGCGAGAGCGCCGCGCAGCTGAACCAGAGCGAGCTCAACCGGATCGAGCAGATCTGCAAGCAGATCGAGCGGATCCGCAAGCACGCCGAGGTGGTGGACGCGCTGGAGGAGGAGCTGAACGGGAAGAAGAAGCTCTCGGAGGCCAAGCGCAAGGAAGTGAAGCAGGAGATCCGCGACGCCCGCACCAAGATGATGGAAGTGCTGGAGGAGATGCGGCTCAACAAGAAGCAGATCGACCGCATCGTGATGAACCTCCGCGGGCTGATCGAGCGGGTGGAGAAGGCCGAGGACGAGCTGCGGCAGATGGAGCGCTCGCTGGGGATGGAGATGAAGGAGCTGCGTCCCCAGCTCCGCGAGGCCCGGGAGAACCCGGCCACGGCGAAGAAGCTGCAGAAGCGGCTGAACGTCACCCAGGAGCAGCTGGAGGCCATCGACCGCGATGTCCGCACCGCGGTGCGGAAGATCAAGCGGGTGGAGGAGGAGGCCAACCTCCCGGTGGAGCTGCTGCGCCGGAACTACGAGGCGATCCGGGTCGGCGAGCGCAAGGCCGAGCGGGCCAAGGCCGAGCTGGTGGAGGCCAACCTCCGCCTGGTGGTGTCGATCGCCAAGAAGTACACCAACCGCGGGCTGCAGTTCCTGGACCTGATCCAGGAGGGGAACATCGGCCTGATGAAGGCGGTGGACAAGTTCGAGTACAAGCGGGGCTACAAGTTCAGCACCTACGCCACCTGGTGGATCCGTCAGGCCATCACCCGGGCGATCGCCGATCAGGCGCGCACCATCCGCATCCCGGTGCACATGATCGAGACCATCAACAAGCTGATCCGCACCAGCCGCTACCTGGTCCAGGAGATCGGCCGCGAGCCCACCCCGGAGGAGATCGCCGAGAAGATGGAGCTCCCGCTGGACAAGGTCCGCAAGGTTCTGAAGATCGCCAAGGAGCCCATCAGCCTCGAGACCCCGATCGGCGAGGAGGAGGATTCTCACCTCGGCGACTTCATCGAGGACAAGAGTCTGGTCTCGCCCTCCGACGCGGTGATCAACATGAACCTGGCCGAGCAGACCCGGAAGGTGCTCGCCACCCTGACCCCGCGCGAGGAGAAGGTGCTCCGGATGCGATTCGGCATCGGGGAGAAGTCGGACCACACGCTGGAGGAGGTGGGTCAGGACTTCGAGGTGACCCGCGAGCGCATCCGGCAGATCGAGGCCAAGGCGCTGCGGAAGCTGCGCCACCCGTCGCGGAGCAAGCGGCTGCGCTCGTTCGTCGAGGGCAGCTGAGCCGTCCGGCCCTCGGCCGGAACGTCGCCCCAGGGGCCTGACCGAGCTGCTCGCCGGTCCGGCCCTTCGTGTATGAGGCCTCCGTGCCGCTCCCCCGAGATGCACTGGAGGCGACGGTGGCCCGGGTGGTGCGGGCCATCCCCCGTGGCCGAGTGCTGAGCTACTCGCGGGTGGCGGTGCTGGCAGGCCTTCCCGGGCGGGCGCGGCTCATCGGCAACGTGATGGGGCGCATCGGGGCGCGCCTGCCCTGGTGGCGCGTGCTGCGGGCGGACCGGACGCTCGCCGAGGAGGTGCGGGTGGAGCAGGCCCGGCGCCTGCGCGCCGAGGGCATCCGCGTGGGCGACGGCGGCCGCGTCCCCCGCTCGGCGTTCCTGCCAATCGGCGACGAGGCCCTCCACCGGCGGATCCGGCGGGGCCTGGGTTGAGCCGTCCGGCCCTCGGCCGGAACGTAGCCCCAGGGGCCTGACCGAGCTGCTCGCCGGTCCGGCCCTTCGTGTATGAGGCCTCCGTGCCGCTCCCCGAGATGCACTGGAGGCGACGGGTGGCCCGGGTGGTGCGGGCCATCCCCCGTGGCCGAGTGCTGAGCTACTCCGGGTGGCGGTGCTGGCAGGCCTTCCCGGGCGGGCGCGGCTCATCGGCAACGTGATGGGGCGCATCGGGGCGGCCTGCCCTGGTGGCGCGTGCTGCGGGCGGACCGGACGCTCGCCGAGGAGGTGCGGGTGGAGCAGGCGCGGCGGCGGACCTCGCGCGCCGAGGGCATCCGCGTGGGCGACGGCGGCCGCGTCCCCCCGCTCGGCGTTCCTGCCAATCGGCGACGAGGCCCTCCACCGGCGGAATCCGGCGGGGCCTGGGTCAGGCGGTTGCCCCTAGAACTGCAGGCGAAGCATCAGCCGCCCGCCCAGGTAGCGGTCGGTCGCGCTCCCGGCCGCCTCCGGCTGGTTGTCGTCGAAGGTGAAGGAGGTCGACTGGTAGATGCCGAAGATGCGCAGCGCGAGCGGCCCCACCAGCTGGACGTGGAAGCCGAGCTCGGCCTCGATCGCATGGGC
>CAWCKH010000007.1:0-62841 GCA_963796055.1 uncultured delta proteobacterium
GTTCGAGCATCTCATCGGGTTGAGCCGTCCCGAAGTCACGGTGCATGAAGTCCTCGACCGGAGCGGTCTTCCCGGCTTCGGCCAGGCCACGGAGCAGATCGGCACGGGTCAGGACTCCGACCGCTCGATGCTCCTCGATGACTGGAAAGTCCTGCTGGAACCCAGCCAGGGTCAGCTCCACCGCTCTGGAGAGGGGATCCCGACGGCCGACCACCCGGAAGTGGGTGATCATCGCGTTCTGGACGGGCAGGCCAGCGAGGGCCAATCGCAGCTGGACGAGCGAGGACTCATGCTGTGCCCCCATCCAGACGAAGAGCGCAATCAAGACCAGCATCGGGTTGAACAGCAATCCCAGCAGCCCGAAGACCAGCGCGATGGCCTGTCCCAGACGAGCCGCCACCTCGGTTGCCCGGGCGTAGGGCATCCGCAGAGCAAGCGCTGCTGGGAGGACCCGTCCTCCATCCATGGGGAAAGCCGGGATCAGGTTGAAGACCGCCAGCGAGACGTTGATCCACATGAAGGTGGTGAGGAACGGACCGCCGGGGCCCGCTGGCGAAGTCGAGACGACCAGGGATCCGCCCGTGGCGCGGAGGATTCCGAAGAGGCAAAGAGCGATGACCAGGTTGGTGAACGGACCGGCCAGCGCCACCAGCAGCTCCTGACTTGGCTTCTCGGGCAATCGCTCCAGGCTCGAAAACCCCACCAGAATGGCAGGATAATCTTGGAGTTTCCGGGATGCCAAACCGACGAGCGGTCAGCGCATGGCTGAGCTCGTGGAGGACGACGGTGCCAAAGACGGCCAAGGATGAGGCCGAGACTGCGAAGCGCCGCCTGGACTCCCCCCTGCAACAGGGCGGCGAGCCCCAACGAGAGCAGGAGGAGAAGAAACGTGGCGTGAACATAGAGGGTGATGCCCGAAAGGTCGGCCGACCTTCCAGGACCAACGCCGGCGCGACCCCGTCCAGCGGGGAGGAATCAGCGCCGCCCCTCGTTTCCTGGGCGGCCGGTGGCTTCGCTGCCGGTCACGGCCCAAACGCCCGACGGGATGGGCGAAGAAAATCCGTTTCGGTCACGATGCCCATCAAGTGTCCATCGCTCCCAACGACGGGGAGTGACCCAATCTGGTTGTCCAGAAGCAGGTCGATGGCGGTATGGGCCGGTGTCTCGCTCGTCACCGTGACCAGGTTCCTGGTCATGTACTCCCCGACGGGCTACCCTCTTCCTGCCTTTCGCCAGCGCCCGACACGTCCCGCGCCGACAGGATGCCGACGAGGTTGCCCTTCTCGTCGACGACGGGGACGTGCCGCATCCCGCCCAGCCTCATCTCCGCCTCGGCGCGGGCACCAACCGAGTCGGTATCGCGAACGGTGACCAGGGCGGTCGACATCAGGCTCTCGACCTTCATCGTCGCTGCCATGAGACCCTCCGTAGCTTGCTGCTTGAGGCCGACGGGCCAAGCCGGCGGCCGCGTGAACCACCCAGGCAATCCGTCACACACCGAAAGGATAGGTCGTTGGCAATCCTTGTCTCCGCCGCCCCCGCGCCGGAGCGGATGGAGGGCGGTGCGTCTCGTCGAACCAGACCCATTCATCGAATTGCCTGGGAAGGCTGGCCGGGAAGTAATGACTCTGCAGCTCGGTTTCCGGCCGATAGATGACGCCGATGGCCCGTTCGAGGCGGACGGCCATGAGCTCCTCACGAAGGCGTCCCGACCGGGTTCCGGAGCGGAAGGAGGAAGGCTGGAGACCGGATTGATGGCAGAGCGCCTCGTAGCTCCGTGGGTCGGCCGGACGCACCGCCTTGACCTCATGGGGCTCGTCCCAGGCCGAGGCGGCGATGACGGTCCCGTGATCGGTGCCGAAGCCCAGGAGATACGCCTCCGAGCCAAGAGCGCCTGCGGCACAGCTGCCCGACGTTGTGCTCTCCTGTGCTCCCATCTCGGTGGCCGCCGCATCACCAGATGGGAGTTGTGTGCCCAGACCACCGCGCGGGAGTCGGGACCGTGGAATCGAGGAGCGCGTTCAGCGTGTCGAACATGTGCTGGTCGCGGAGGTTCCACGATTCGACGTTGCCCCGGTACATCGCGCGGTAGTAGCGCTCGGCGTTCGCGACCACCTGGCGTTCTGCGCGCCATCGAGGAAGCGCTCCCCGTCCCTGGCAGCCGTACTCGAGGCGTCGGTCGAGCAAGTCGACGAGCACCTTCACGACCTCCTCCTCGCAGCTCTCGAATCGCCCGGTCACGACCGCGCGGCCGTAGGCGGCCGGATCCTCTGCCAGGGGGTCAAGCGCCGTACGTCTGGCGCGCGACGTTCGCCGCGGCTGAGGGATCCAGCTGTCGAGGTAGCGGAGCACCGCATCCGCCGACGTGAAGAGGCTGTAGAGGTCGAGCCCGTAGAACCGGCCGTCCTCGGGATCCTGGAGGTCGGCGTTGCTACTGGCGGAGCCATCGAAGAAGTGCGGACCTCCTCGTTACGCCACATCCAGGTGGGAAAACGGGCGAACGGCTCCACGGGCTCGACGAGGGCGGAAGATGCCGCACGTAGCGGTCGATGCGCGCCGCGTCGGGCCAGTCCGCCTCGACGGCCACGATGAAATCCATGCCGCTCGATGAGCTCCCGCGTGATCCGTGCTCGCATCCGGTAGAACTCGCTCGTGCCGTGCGTGGCCTCGCCCAGCAGAACCACGCGGGCTCGGCCATGCGATCCAGCAGGGGGTGAGGATGGCGGTCTCGATGTCGTCGAGGCGCTCGGCCGACTCTCGCATCAGCCCCGCCAGGGCCCGCTCGGAGCGGGGTTCGCTTGCCGGGTTGCCATCCCGCCTCGCCGATGAGTGGGACGAAGCGGACATCCCCCAGCTCCTCGAGCTGCAGCGTCCCATCGGGTGCTCTCCGGATCGCACCAGGATTTGCACATCCGCGGGTCCCAGTGGCATGACCAGCCTTCCGCCCGGCGCCAGCTGCTCGAGCAGCGCTGGTGGGACGACCGGCCCCCGGCCGCCACGAGGATCGCATCGTAGGGAGCGTGCTCTGCCCAGCCCTGGGTTCCATCGCCCTGCAAGACGTGGACGTTGTCGTAACCGAACTCGGCCAGTCGAGCGCGGGCCGACTCGAGCCCGGCATGCCGCTCGATGCTGAAGACCTCGGCGGCAATGTGTGAGGCGATCGCGGCCGCGTACCCGGACCCGATCCGACCTCCAGCACCCGGCCAGGCTTCAGATCCGCGACCTGGGTCATCCAGGCCACGATGTACGGCTGGGAGATGGTCTGCCCCTCGGCGATGGGCAGGGGCGTGTCGGCGTACGCGAACTCCGCCAGTCCCTCGGGAATGAAGCGTGGCGCGGAACCTCCCGGAAGGCCTGAAGAACCTTCTGATCGGTGATTCCCCGCGCGGAGGAGAGTGACCAGCCGGTCGCGTCGAGATTCAAGTGTTTCCACCCGGGCTCCTCCTGGTCGAGCCGTGCCTTGGACTCGGATGCGAATACCGTGCCGCGCCGGTACGCGCCCCATCAGCTGAAGTTCTGTCGCCGGTCACTCCACTGGACGGGCAACGAGCACTGGCATGTGCGCACCAGCCATCACACGACTGGCCACCGACCCCAGCAGCGCGCTGAGCAGAGCGGATCGTCCGCCAGCTCCGACGCAGATGGAATCGGCCCCGACACGCTCCGAAGTATGGAAGATGCAGGCAGCCTCATCGGAGCCGGCGGGCACGCCTGGGAGGATCCGGACCTCGGTCTCGGTTCGAACACCTTCGCCGGGCGGGACCAGCGTGCCCAGTCGCTCCAGCAGTGCCTTCTGCTCCGCCGGGGACGGCTGCTCGGGCGCGACGAAGACGAGGTGCAACGTCCCGTTCTCCCGAAGCGCGCCACACCCCAGGGCCACGGCTCGATTGCCCAGCGGGCTGAAATCCGTCGCTGCCACGACGGTGTGGAACCGTGTGGCACGCTGCGCCGGCTCCTTCGTGGCAGGAACGGCGGCCACGGCCATCTGCGCCAGTTGAAGCGCGTGATGCGAAACGCTCGCGAGCCGACTCAGGGCGCGGCGCTGGTGCGTCCCGAGGACCAGCAGGTCGGCGTTGGCCGCGGCGGCTGCCTCCACGAGTGGATCGGCTGGGCGACCCAATGAGGCCCGAAGAGATACGACCGTCTTCGAACACACCTCGCGGGCGCCGCCGATGACAGCGTCTACCTCCCTCCGGAGGGAGGCCTCGAGCTCGGCGCTAATCTCGGAATACGTGCGCGGCAATGGCAATCCGAAGCGGCGACAGTCGACAATCGGATAGACGATGCGAACCGCGGTGAGCTCGACCGGACCAGCCCGTGCGAGCCTCTCGACCAAGCCGAGCGCTGCGGAGGCCGCGAGCGATGCGTCCACGCCCACCGTGACTCGCAGCGGCGTCCCGCCTTCCCAGGCCGTGAAGCGCTCGGTTGTGCAGATGCCAATCATCGGCACAGGGCATTGCGCCGAGAGCCTGTCCACCGTTCCCCCGCGACCGCGACCTGGTTCTGGAGGCGGTCGCCCAGCCACCAGCAATGAGGCCCGGCAGCGCGCCACCGCGGAAAGGAGCTCAAGGTGCGTCTCGCCGGAAGCCACCTCCACGCTGACGGCCAGCCTCTCGCTTCGCACCCGACGTGCCTGCGCCTCCAGGCACCCGCGGATGAAAGTGTGGGCTGCGTCGCCGGGAATCCCTTCCAGCTCTGCCGGAAGCACATGGACCAGGTGGAGAGGCTCCTCCAGACGACGGGCGATTGCTGCGGCGCCCTCGACCACGAGTGGAGCGTCAGCGAACCGGATGGCCGCGAGAATCGTCACCGGAAGGAGGGGCAGCAAGCTGCGTGCCTGAGAGGTGCGGCGACCCCGGCGCTCCGTGAGGCAGAGTGCGAACCCAGGCGCGGTCCGTGCGGAGACGGTGCCGCCTCCGGGCCTCATCCAGCGCCGCGTGGCGGGTAAGTCACACGTTGCTGAAAACGCCCTTCCGCTCCAACGCGCAAGCCTTGCGTGAGCCGTCACCACGGACGAGCCAGCTCTCTGGCATGGGTGATGCTTTTCAGGGTGACGAAGCGCTGACCGTGAAAGGGACGCCGACATGAGAACCGATGCAGAACTGCAGAAGGCAGTGCAAGAGGAGCTCACGGGTAGAGCCGACCGTCGTCGCCACCGACATCGGGGTCACGGTCAAGAACGGGGTCGTCACCCTCTTCGGGACGGTTCCTGAGTACACCAGCAAGCTGGCGGCCGAGAGGGGCAGCAGAGCGCGTCGCCGGGGTGCGTGCGCTGGCCAAGGACCTGACGGTGAAGCTCCCGGGAGAGAGCCTCCGCTCGGACTCGGAGATCGCCGAGGCAGCCCTGAAGGCGTTTTCGTGGGACGTGCAGGTCCCGGAGAAGCGTCTCACGTTGGAGGTGCAGAACGGGTTCGTGACGCTCAAGGGCGAGGTGAACTGGTACTTCCAGAGGAAGGCGGCCGAGGAGAACGTACGGAAGCTGACCGGTGTCGTCGGGGTCGGCGAATGGGATTCACAATCAAGCCGAACCTCACCGCAAAGGAGGTCCGGTCGAAGAATCGAATCGGCACTTCAGCGCCGGGCAGTCCGTGATGCCCGGCAAATCATCGTCGACGTGGAGGGCCGAACCGTCACCCTGCGCGGTGAGGTTCACTCCTGGGCGGAGCGGGAAGACGCAGAGCTCGCTGCCTGGGCCGCCGAAGGAATCTCCGAGGTCCGCGACGAGATCCGGGTTCGATCCTGAGTCGCAAGGACGAAGCGCCTCGGCTGAACGCCGCGTGAGCCCATTCCGCGCACTGAGCGGAGGGGACCGACGTTTCACGCAATTCCTGCGTCCAAATTCCGGAGACTGCGCCTGGTCTCCAGTACTTGGGGGCGCATGGCCCATGCATCCATCTGCAGTGAAGGAGATACGGCCATGACCATGTTCGCATTCCTCAGCTGGATCGTGCTCGAGGCGGTAATAGGAGCGGTGCTCGCGACAGTCTGGAAGGAGCGGGGACTCACCCTGGCCTGGGGGACGGCAATCGGCGGGGTCGGTGGAGTGGCGGGCGGGCTGATCGCTCGGTTCGTCTTCCCGGCCGGGACGGTCTTCGACGGGTTGGCGCTGGCCGCTGCCCTCGTGGGTGCAGTGGTGGCCATGTTCATCGCCAGGTCCCGCGTGGAGCAGAAGGATCGGCCAGGCGCCACCGTCTGATCGAGCGCAGGTTCCTGAGCATTCGCCCGGGTCTGGAGCCGCTCGGGAGATACGCCGCCGCCGCCGCCAGCATCTCCTTCTTGCGCTCAGACCCGGTGAAGGGTTGCGTAGAGGAGCACCAGCGGACCGGTGAAGAGCACCGAGTCCACCCGGTCGAGCACGCCTCCATGAACCGGAATGAGATGCCCCGACGTCTTCACGCCCCGCGCACGCTTGAGCAGTGACTTGCTCAGGTCTCCCAGTGGACCGAACACGGACGCGAGGATGGCCACGACCGCAGCGTCCGTCCAGGAGAGCTGCACCAGTCGGGCGAGGCACGCAGCCTCCGCGACGGCCAGCGACCCGACGAGGCCGCACCACCAGCCTTCCCAGGTTTTGCCAGGGCTGACCCGGGGTCGAGGTGGTGCCGCCCGAAGCGCCGTCCTCCGAAGTAGGCAGCGGCATCGTTCGCCGCCGCTGCCGCCAGCAAGCAGAGCACCCAGGCCCGCCCTTGCTCCAGCTCGCGCAGCGCAGACAGCGCCAGAAGAGACCCACCGCAGAACACCGTCCCCGAGACCAGGGCCGACGCTTTCTGCGCGCCCTGGGCCGCATCGCCGCGAAGGGCGTTCCAGGACCAGCTCCGGATCGAGATCCCCAGGACCAGCGCCGTGGCAACGGCCCAGCGTGGAGCAGCCGAGGGGAGCACCGGGAGCGCCGCGCTGGCGATGACGGCAAGCCACGCGTCGGCCCCGAGCCGTCCAAGCGCGAGCCGGAAGAACTCGAAGGACGCCAGACCGGCGACAATCGCGACGCCAACTGCAAAGGGAAGACCTCCCAGCCAGACCAGCCCGATGACCGGAAGGGATCGAGACGGCAGCGGCCAGAAGTCTCCGCCCGAGCTCACGGTCCCGAGGCCTGCTCCCTCCCCTCGCTTCCGTCTCCAGTGTCAAGTCCCGAGAATCCACGATTGCCTCGCGGGTACGGTCCTCGGCACCCACGCCCCGTCGCTCTTGACGTAGGAACGCTTCACCGCCGCCCAGGCGATGCGGTGCGACATCCGGTCCTCGCCCCACCGCTCCCAGGCGTGGTTGAACGCGGCCCGATAGATGTCCTGAGCATGCTCCGGGAGATGAGCTCGGACCCCGGGCGGGAGCTCCTCGTTGCTGGCATAGGGCATCGGCGCGCCTCCGTGACGGAGCACACGTGCATCGTGCAAGCCACTGGCGATGGCGCCTGGAGACTCCTGCCTCGGCAGCCCCTCGCCGACATGCGGTTCCAGAGAAACCCGAGTTCCAGGAGTGCCGTCAGGATGAGGGCGGAAAGCACATCCTCACGCTTCGGGTGGGGAAGCGCGGGCCCCCGCTGCCGGACAGACGCCCGCTCATCACCTACTCGGTGAAGGACGGGGCCTTCTCCGAACCACAATCCCCCAGTCGACCATCGTCCGCACGGCCCTCGTTTGCCGGTGGCTCGTCCTTGTAGCTCCACGGGTGCCCGCCCGAGGAATTGCCTAAGCGTCGATCACCGGGGGGGACCGGCCGTGACCTGCGCGGCGCCGTCTTCTCGATCAGTGCAGTTCCCTGGTTGTTGACCATGACCCAGCGGCCCGCGCGGCGGAGGAAGGCCTTGGTGAACCGTGAGCGGCCTGGCCCGAGGACGAGGTCCCCGGTGAGGATGGCGGTGTCCCCGTACGCCCTCACCGTCAGCCGCGTGGGCTCGAGCGGCGTCCGCGGACCCGTCGGCGCACGCATCTGAGCGAGCACCTCCGCCTTGGACATGATCCTGCCGTCGTCCGAGATTCGACGGTAGTCCTCGGCGAGATGGGGTGCGTATGCGTCGAGCTCGCCGCGGCTCAGATATCCGGCGAGCGTGAGCTCGAGCTGCTTGATCTCCGTCTCGACCGCGGGAGCGTGGTCGGCGGTGACCGGGGGAGTGGCGAGCACCAGGACGGCCACGGCGGCGAGCGGGTGCATGGGCCATGCGTACCTTTCCCCGACCGGTCGCTCACGGAAACCGGATGGGGGCGTCGTGCGCCGCGGGTCGTCCGAGCCGCGATTCGATCGAGCACGCAGGAGCTGCGCCCGTCTGGAGGCAATCCTGCACGCCATGCGCGGAGACGCGGGCTGTCTCGGGCTTCACTGGCCTGGCATGGTCGATGCTGCTTCTCGCGGTGACGGATCGGATGCGATGAACCGCACGGCCAAGTGGATCGCGGCGGGCGCTGGGATCGTGAGCGCGACGTATGCAACGTACGTTGCCACCGCATGGGCGCGGTACGGCCGGAGGAAGCCGGCAAAGGGCGCTGCACGCGATGCCTTGCTCGATGCGTTCATGCCTCGCTACGACGTCTGCGAACGGCACGCGATCGACCTCGCCACGCCCGCCGAGGTGACGCTGGCGGCTGCGAAGAACCTCGATCTCGATCGCTCGCTCCTGGTGCGGGCGCTCTTCAAGGGCCGCGAGCTGCTCCTGCGCAGCCGCCCGGACGCGCGGGCTCGTCCCGAAGGCCTGCTCGAGCTGACGAGATTGCTGGGCTGGGGCGTCCTCGCCGATACCCCGGGCGAGATCGTGATGGGCGCGGTCACGAGGCCGTGGGAGGCCAACCCCGTGTTCCGCGCGGTTCCACCGGCGGAGTTCGCCGCGTTCGCCGAGCCCGGGCAGGTGAAGATCGTCTGGACGTTGCGGGCGGATGCGGCCGAGGACGGCAGCTCGACGTTCCGCACCGAGACTCGCGCGGTGGCGACCGACGCGGAGTCACGCAGGAAGTTTCGCTGGTACTGGTCGTTCCTCTCGCCCGGCATCATCCTCATCCGCCTGGCGCTGCGGCATGCCCTTCGAGCGGCGGCGGACCGTGCCTGGCGCCTGACGGGCGACGACTTTCTCCCCGACGTGCGAGCGCAGCTCACGCACGCGATGACCATTACCGCACCTCCCGAGGAGGTGTGGCCGTGGCTCGTCCAGATGGGCTGCCAGCGCGCGGGGTGGTACAGTTGGGATCGCCTCGACAACGCCGGAAAGCCAAGCGCGGACCACATCGTCGCGGAGCTGCAACGACTCGCGGTCGGCGACGTGCTGCCCTGGAAGCCCGAAGGAACGGAAGGCTTCGAGGTCCTGAGCATCGAGCCGGAGCGCGCGCTGGTGCTGCAGAGCGTGGGGCCGCAGTTCGAGGGAACGTGGGCGTTCGTGCTCGAACCGCTCGCGGGTGGCCGGACCCGCCTCGTCGTGCGTTACCGCGCTGCGTACCCTCCGAGCGTGCGCATGGCGGTGACGCTCCAGGTGATGTCCGCGATCAATGCGTTCATGGAGCGCAAGCAGCTGCGCACCATCAAGCATCACGCCGAACGCGTGCACAAGAGGCCGCGCTCTGGTTCCTCGCGGGGCATCGCGCCCGCGAGCAGAAGAACGGCGCCGCAGAACATCAGCGTATCGAACAGGTAGTTCAGGCCGTTGGAGATGCTCGCGCGGTCCACCACCGCGATCGGGACGTAGACGACCAGGACCACCAGGAGCACCGTCAGGCCAAGCCAGGTCGCGGCTGCGCGGGTCTTCTTGCCAGCGAGCAGGAGGCCAGCGGCGAGCACGTAGACCACTCCCGTCAGATACGTCCAGATGCCGTGCCCTGGGACGTACTCGGGAGTGAGCCGGTTCAGCGGAACGCCAGGGACGTGATCGCCGTGCAGGAGTTGCTCGACGCCAAAGACCAGCACGGGAAGTCCGACGAAGTAGCGCGAGATCGTCGCGAGGATTTCCTCACGCTCGGCCCGCGGCTGCCAGGGCCAGAGCGCCGCCGCAGAACGCGAGCTGCCGGAGCGCGAGCGTGAGCGCAAACCGGTCTCGCGGGTCCTGTGTCCAGGCCGGGACGTCCATCAGCACGACGAAGAGGAAGAACGTCACGGCGAGCAAGCTCGCCGCAAGGCGCGCCTTCACCCTCGTCACGAGGCTGAGCGCCGCCGCGATGAAGCAAGCGCCGACGAAGCACGCCCAGAATCGATGCCACGGAATCCACGCCGGAATGAGTGACGCGACGGCGTCCGTGAACGTGAAGTGCTCGGTGCCGAATGCGGCGAGCGGTGCCGCGTAGAAGGGTGGCCCGAGCAGATGAGCTTGTCGGGCCTCGCGCCTAGACCAGTGCCCGAAGAGAGGTGCAACCAACCAGGGCGCGAGGACCAGTGCGCTGACGGAATAGGACCAGATTACGTCGCCGGGGATCGCGGCCAGGACCAGGGTTGCCGGCGAAGGGAAGAAGTTGCCGCTCACGACGACTCCTTTCACGACCTCACGCACGTCCCCATGGAGGTGCTGGCACGTGTGCCGGCAGTTCGGCCAATCGGACTCGACGGTCGAAGAACCGGGAGGTTTTCGCAGCCGCCGCGCGCACGAGTGCTGCAAACGGAGTGGTGTTGACGTCGCCGTCGCACCTCACGCGCGAGCCCGCGCGCGTTGACCCTCTGATCCGCAGGTGGTAGAGCCTGATGGTGACTTCCCGACCCGGTTGCCGGGCAACCCGAGGTCCGGGAGCTCACATGTCAGTGTCGGAAGTCCCCGCGTCGCTCTGGGGGCGCGTTGGCACGCTGCAATCACCTCCGACAGCGGCACCCGCTCCACGACGAGGCGCTTCTGGTCTGTGCCTGGCCGGGGTGCCCCGAGGGGACCCGGAACGGCGTGATCCAGGTCCCCATCTCGGACGACTTCGGTCGTTCGCCGGTCCTCATCCGCTTCGAGCGCGAATCCGTCAAGCAGGGGCCGCGCTTCGCCTTTCGCTGGAGAAGCGCGCAGTGACCCAAGTCGCACTGCCCCGCAGTTCTTGCAGCTCGCTCACCTCGGGAGACTTCGGGCTGAAGGCGCTCCTCTGCGAGACCGCGGACGGAAGTCAAGGCGAAGTCTCCTTCCTTCCCATCGTCGGCTGGGTCACGCTCACCGAGTCCCTGGACGGCGAGCCCGCGACCGAGACCTGGAGCTGGGAGCCAGTGGTGGTTTTTGAGCACGAACTGCGACTCGCCCGGACCGTGCCTCGCTACCGGGGAACGGTGGCCAAGGATGTCATCGGAAAGGTCGCACTCGGCCTGGTTAAGTCCCGCTTCACCGTTGCGCGAGATCAGCGGCGGTCGCACAGCCCGATCTGGAACAGCTACCTCGACTCGCGCTGACTCCGGGTCGGCGAGCATCCCGGCAGAGCGTGGAGTCTCAAACCCACCTGCCCGCGGATGGCTCTCCATCCCCCTGCCCGAAACACTCGGTTGATCTTCCTTGGACTCTTCGCGGTGCGGGCGTGCTTGACTGAGCCCGTCCTCGGGAGGACCGAATGAAGAAGACATCCTTGCTCGCCCTCGCCCTCGTCTTCGCCGCTCCGGCCGCGCTCGCCCAGACCCGCCTCTCCATCGTCACCGGAGGCACCGGCGGCGTCTACTACCCCCTGGGCGGCGGCCTCGCCAACGTGCTCACCAAGTCGCTCAACGGCGTCGAGGCCACCGCCGAGGTGACGAGCGCCTCGGTGGACAACGTGAAGCTCGTGGGTAGCGGCCGGGCCGACATCGCCTTCGTCCTGGGCGACACCGCCGCCGACGGCTACAACGGCGTCGACAAGTTCAAGCAGAAGGAGCCCATCCGCGCCATCGCCGTGCTCTACGCCAACAAGGGCCAGTGGGTCACCGTCGAGGGCACCGGCATCGAGAAGATGCAGGACCTGAAGGGCCGGCGCATCGCCACCGGCGCGCCGGGCAGCGGCACGGAGGTCATCGCTGTCCGCATCCTCGAGGCGTACGGCATCGACCCGGCGAAGGACGTGAAGCGCGAGAAGCTGTCGGTGGCGGAGTCGGTGAATGCCATCAAGGACCGCAAGATCGACGCCTTCTTCTGGTCGGGCGGGGTGCCCACCGCGGCCCTCACCGACCTGGCCGCCACCCCGGGGCAAAAGATGAAGCTCATTGACCACGCCGACGCCATCCCGGCGCTGGTGAAGAAGTACGGTCCGCTGTACGTGAAGGGCTCCATTCCCGCGAAGTCCTATCCAGGCCAGGAGAAGCCGGCCACCACGGTGGACGTCTGGAATCTCCTCATCGTGAACGCCAAGATGGACGAGAAGCTCGTGCACGACGTGGTGAAGGCCACGTTCGAGCACAAGGCCGATCTGCAGGCCGTCCACTCCGAGGCGGCGAACCTGGATCTGGCGAGGCAGTACGAGGTGGGCTCGCCCATCCCCTGGCATCCGGGCGCGCAGCGGTACTTCGAGGAGAAGGGGGTCAAGCCCAAGTAGCCCATGTCGCCGCGGAGCCGCACGCTCGCGCTCGTCGCCCTCCTCGTCGCGGCGGCGAGCCTCGTCTCGGCGGCGCGGACCCACACGACGCGCGGGGCGGAGCACGAGCTCCTCCTCGAGAACCCCGAGCGCGGCACGGTCCTCCGTGTTCGGCTCCGGCCGGGCGAGGTCTTCTCCGTCGTGTACACCCACTCCATCTACGACCAGCCGGTCACGGAGGACTTCGTGCTCGACGAGGAAGGGCGCATCGTGCTCCGGGCGGTGACGAGCCCGAGCGCGGCCGTGCGAGAGTACTTCGGCATCACCTCCGCGGGAGAGCGGCACCCGATCGCGCGCACCATGACCGAGATCGTCTTCCGCATCGCCACCGGGACGGCGCAGCGCCTCCGCGCCGGCGGCGTGGAGCGCTCGTTCCTCGAGCTCGGCGAGCACGGTGACCGCCTCGTCCTGCGGGCCCATCCGCCATGACCACCTCGACCTCCGGCGAGCCCGTCCCTCAGGACGTCGTCGTCGGCGAGGAGGCCAAGAAGAAGGCCGAGGAGTTCGTGGAGCAGGAGGAGGGCGCGGTCCGCCGCTTCACCGGCAGGACCGAGGTCCTCGTGGCGGTGGTGGCGATCGCTATGTCGCTCTACCACCTGTACGCCGCCTACGCGATCATCCCCGCCCACATCCTGCGCGCCACCCACCTCGGGTTCGTGCTCTTCCTCCTCTACCTGCTCTTCCCCGCCCTGCGCTCGCAGCGGGATCGCATCCGCTGGCACGACGTGGTGCTGGCGCTGCTCGGCGTCGCCACCATCGCTTATCTCTTGTCCGACTTCGACCAGTTCATCGAGCGGGCGGTCGAGCCCACCCGGCTCGACCTCGTCTTCGGCGTGATCCTCATCCTGCTCGTGCTGGAGGGCGTGCGCCGCACCTCGGGGCTCATTCTGGCCGGGGTGGTGACGGCCTTCATCGTCTACGCCTTCGCCGGCCCGTGGATCCCCGCGCCGTTCACGCACCGTGGATACGACGTGGAGCGCCTCGTGGGGCAGCTCTACATGACGCTGGAGGGAATCTTCGGCACGGCCCTCGACGTGTCGGCCACGTTCATCATCCTCTTCACCATCTACGGCGCGGTCCTCGCCTACTCCGGCGCGGGCGAGTTCTTCATCGACTTCTCGCTCGCGGTGACGGGCGGCAAGCGCGCCGCCGCCGGCCGGACCATCGTGCTCTCCTCGTTCCTGCTGGGCGGCCCCTCCGGCAGCGGCGTCGCCACCACCGTCACCATCGGCTCGGTGGCCTGGCCCATGCTGGCCAAGGCAGGCTATCCCCGGAACGCCGCGGGCGGCCTGCTCGCCGCGGGGGGCCTGGGCGCCATCATCTCGCCCCCGGTGCTGGGCGCGGCCGCCTTCCTCATCGCCGAGTTCCTGAAGATCTCGTACCTCGACGTGATCTTCATGGCCACCATCCCCACCTTCCTCTACTACCTGGGCCTCTTCCTCATGGTGGAGCTCGACGCGCGCCGGCTCGGCGTCAAGGACGTCGACCTCAGGCCGAAGCAGGGCCTGTGGCCGATGATCAAGCAGCGCGGGTTTCACTTCACCTCGCTCGTCGCCATCGTCGCCTTCATGCTCTGGGGCTTCAGCCCTGTCATCGCCGTGTTCTGGGCCATCCTCCTCGCCGCCGCGCTCTCCTTCCTGCGCAAGGAGACGGCCCTCCGCTTCTGGCCGAGTGACGTCCCACTTCACAAGACGCGCATGGCCACGGCGCTCCAGGCAGGCTCGGTCGGCGTGCTGGCGGTGGCGGCCACCTGCGCCGCGGCCGGCATCATCGTCGGGGTCGTGACGCTCACCGGCCTGGGGCTCAAGTTCAGCGCCATCGTCATCCAGTTCGCGCACGGCAACCTGCTCCTCACCGCCATCTTCACGTCCCTCGTGGTCTGGGTGGTGGGCCTCGCCGTGCCGGTGACGGCGAGCTACATCATCTGCGCGGTGATCGCGGCGCCGGCGCTCACGAAGCTGGGTGTCCCCGACTTCGCCGCGCACATGTTCATCTTCTACTACGCGGTGCTCTCCGAGGTGTCGCCACCCACCGCGCTCTCGCCCTTCGCGGCGGCCGCGATCACCGGAGGCGATCCCTACAAGACGACCTTGCAGGCCTGGAAGTACACCCTGCCCGCCTTCCTCGTGCCCTTCTGCTTCGTGCTCGATCCCTCCGGCGTGGGCCTCCTCCTCAAGGGCAACTGGCTCGACATCGCCCACGTCACCGTCACCGCGGCCATCGGCATCGCCGCGCTCGCCTGCGGCGTGCAGGGGTGGATGCTCGTGCGCGCGGGGCGGATCGAGCGCGTCCTGTTCATCCTGGCGGGGGTCCTGCTCGTCTACCCCACGCCCGCGGCGGACCTCGCCGGCATCGTCCTCGTCCTCGTGGCGGTGGCCATCCAGTGGCGGAAGCGTGCCCACCCGCCCGCTCCCACCCTGGCGTGAGGGCGAGCGGCTCGCTCAGCCCCGCAGCTCGGGCAGGGCGAGCTTCAGGGCCGCGAGGTCCGCGAGCAGCGCGTCGCGCTGCTCGGGTGCGAGGTCCACGAGGGGCGGACGGACGGGGAGCCATCCCGGGTCCGCGGCGTAGTGGGACACCACGGCCTTGAGGCCCGGGATGAGGGGCACCTTCTCCACCGCGCCGCGCACAACATCCAGCTCGGCCTGCAGCCGCTCCGCCTCCGGCGACCTCCACTCCCGGTAGAGGCGATCCATGGCGCCGGCGTTCACGTTGGCCGTGGCCGAGATGCACCCGGCGCCTCCCTCCCGCATGCCGGCGAGGAGGAAGCGCTCGCTCCCCACGAAGACGTCGAAGCCGGCCCCGGCGAAGGCGTCGAGCATGGTCTTCGTGTTGCCGAAGTCGCCCGAGCTGTCCTTCATGCCCGCCACGACGCGCGGGTGGGCGCGGAGGAGGCGCTCGACGAGCTTCGCGGAGAAGCCCACCTGCGCCATCGGCGGGAAGTGGTAGAGGTACAGCTTCAGTCGAGCGTCGCCCACCCGTTCGATCACCTCGGCGAAAAAGCGGAAGAGCCCGTCCTCGGCCACGCCCTTGTAATAGAAGGGCGGGAGCATGAGGACTCCGGCGCAGCCGCGGCGCACGGCCTGCGCCGTGAGCCGCACGGCGTCGGTGAGCGAGCAGGCCCCCGTGCCGGGGAGGAGGCGATCCGCCGGGACGCCGTCCTCCAGGATGGCGTCGAGCAGGCTCTCGCGCTCGTCCACCGAGAGCGAATTCGCCTCGCTGGTCGTGCCGAAGGGCGCCAGTGCCGTGCACCCGTGCGCGAGGAGCCAGCGGCAATGCCGCGCCAGCCGCCGGGCGTCCGGCGAGAGGTCGGCGTGGAAGGGCGTCAACACCGGGGCGAGGACGCCGCGAAGGCGCCGCGCGGCGGTACGGCTGGTAGTCGTCTCGCTCAAATGACTCCGTCCCTCCGCAAGGCCTCGATCTCCGCCTCCCCCATGCCCAGGACGTCCCCCAGCACCTCGCCCGTGTGCTCGCCGAGGAGCGGCGGCGTGCCGTGGCGCACCGGCGTCCGGGAGAGGCGAATGGGCGAGGCCACCACCGGCACCCTCCCGGCGAGCGGATGCGGCACCTCGACGCGGAGGCCGCGGGCGCGGACGTGAGGATCCTCGAACACCTGCGCGAGGTCGTTGATCGGGCCGCAGGGCACGCCCGCCTCCTCGAGCGCGCAGACCCAGTCCCGGGTGAGCCGGTCGGCGAGGAGCGCCTGGAGGATGGGGACGAGCGCCGCGCGGTTCTCGACGCGCGCAGCGTTGGTGGCGAAGCGTGGGTCGACCGCGAGCTCGGGCCGCCCCACCACCTCGCACAGGCGCGCGAACTGGCCGTCGTTCCCCACCGCCACGACCAGGTGCCCGTCCCGCGTGGCGAAGGCCTGGTACGGCACGATGCTGGCGTGCGCGTTCCCGAGGCGGGGAGGCACGCGCCCGGTGACGAGGTAGCTCTCGGCCAGGTTCGCGAGCGTCGCCACCTGGACGTCGAGGAGCGCGAGGTCCACGCGCTGCCCCTCGCCGCTCCGCTCGCGGTGGGCCAGCGCCGCCAGCACCGCCGTCGCCGCGTACATGCCGGTGAGGACGTCCGTCATGGCCACACCAGCCTTCATGGGCTCGCCGTCCGGCTCGCCCGTCACGCTCATCAGGCCGCCCACGGCCTGCACCACGAAGTCGTAGCCGGGCCGATCCTTGTACGGGCCCGACTGCCCGAAGCCTGTGATGGAGCAGTACACGAGCCGCGGGTTCAGCGCAGAGAGGTCCTCCCATCCGAGCCCGAGGCGCGAGAGCGAGCCGACCTTGAAGTTCTCGAGGAGCACGTCCGACCGCTCGGCCAGGCGGCGGACGATGGCCTGGCCCTCGGGCCTGGCGAGGTCCACGGTGACGGACTTCTTGCCGCGGTTGGCGCAAGCGAAGTAGGCGGACTCGCGCGTCTCGGCGCCGTCCGGGGTGGCGAGCCAGGGAGGGCCCCAGCCCCGGGACTCATCCCCCGCCCCGGGCCGCTCGATCTTCACCACCTCGGCGCCGAGGTCGGCGAGGAGCTGGCTCGCCCAGGGCCCGGCGAGGACCCTGGAGAGGTCGAGGACGCGAACATGGGCGAGCGCGCCGCTTCGCATCCTGCGATCATACCGGCGAGCGGGGGCGGGAGGGCCTCGTCACCCAGCGAGAACGGACGGACCGTGTAAGGTCACTCGGTTCGGGTACCCCTGGTGAGTCCTCGGGGCGCACTCAATCACGCCGGATCGCGCGTCGCGGCGTGCCGCGGGCACGGAACGCCAGCAGCGCGAGCAGCAGCCCCGCCCACGGTTCAGAACCGGGGCCTCCGGCCGAGCATCCCGACCCGCTTCCCTGAGGGGTGCTGGAGCTGCTGCTGCTGGTGAGCGGGAAACAGCTGTTTTGCACACAGACCGCATTGGCAGGACAACCCAGGAGAGCGCTCTTCCCGGTGCAGTAGTCCTCCATGCACCGACCGTCCACGCAGACGTCGTTCCTTCCGGGGCACTCGGAATTGCAGGGTGCTGGGGTGACGCAAGAGCCGTCCTCGCATCGATCCCCGGCGTCGCACGCCTGGGTGCAGACCGCCTGGCACGCTCCCTCCAGACAGACCTGCCCCGCTCCGCATTGCATCGTGGCGCAGGGGTCGGTCACGCATTGCGGACCCGCGTCGAGATCCAGCGTGCGGCAGGCCTCCCCCACTGGGCACCCTTGCCCGTAGCAGGTGTCGTCGCAGTACACCCGGCCCACCTCGCCAGCGAAGTAGGAGATGATCTCCTGGAGCGCACCGTCCAGCTCCGCCGAGGAGTTGGCCGAGTAGTAACAGTGCCGCCCGGCATCGGGCTGGCAACCAGGCCGCGCCGTCCCACCGGCGTCGGCCATCTGGTCCAGGTTGACCTCGAACTGCTTGGGTACCGGGAAGGACAGGACGAAGGTCCGCACCCCGGCATCCACGCGGGCCGCAGTCAGCGCGGCCAGCGCGTGCGCCTGCGATTGCGCACGCGTTGCTCCGTTTCCACAGTCCTCGTTCGGCTCTCCGTCGGTGACCAGGAGCAGGTATCTGTGCCGGGACAGGTCCTGGACATCCCTGCGCTGCAGAGCCCGCTCGATCGCCGCGCCGGTCGGCGTCGTCCCTGCCGGATGCGCGTAGAGGTCGAGCGAGCTCCCGATGCTGGCGTAGGTCCGGTAGTCGGAGAGCACCGCTTCGCATCCAGCCTGCGGATAGAAACAGGTCGGCGAGGAGACCCGGCAGCCGCCGAGACCTCCGCCGTTCAAGCCGAACAGCTCGAGGCCGAATCGCACCGCCTCACCATGGGACTGGGTCACCTGCTTCACCGCTGCCTTGGCTGCCTCGTATCGGGTGAAGCTGCCCCCGTCGGGAAGCTTGGTGCCGCCGTCGGCAGTCAAGGTCGAGGTGCTCATGCTCTCCGAGCTGTCGAAGACCACGACGAAGTTGGGGCACCTGGGCACCCCCTCTTGCGCGGCTGGAGCGGTGGCCAGTCCCAGCAGAAGCAGGCTGACGCAGCGGGTGGGCACCCGTGCCCGCGGGACGGCCCATGCTCCGAGTGCTTCGGTTGTCGGACGCCCTGGGCGTTTTTCAGCCAAGACCGTTCCCCCGGCTGGTTCTTATCACCCCGGCGTGCAAACTGAGACGACGACATCTCCGGGGTCAGTTCTCGACTTGACGACAACGTGAGCTGTCGGGTCAGCCGAAGCAAACAGGGCCCCCCGGGTCTCTCTCTTCAACGTGCTGCTGACCTTCTGCCGGCCGATCGCCGCCTCGCCGGTCGCCGGCGATTCCATCGCTCCGGGCTCCTCTTCAGCGTTTCCGGATCCATCCGTCGCCACTTCCAAGCCGATGGAGGCGGCGATCAGAGACTTCTGCCCGCCCCGAGGCTGGTGTGGCCGTTGCAGAGCTCCGGTACAATGGATGATCCACGACTTCAGGCCGCGATCCAGCAGGCCAGTGACGCGATCCGCGATGCGCTGAGGCCATCACCGAGCTGAGCACCGGCTCGCCACGGCGACTCCGCACGCCGCCGGACCACGTGACCCCGTGGTTCGGCGGCGCCTCATTTCGCGCCAGGCGGAGTGGCCTGGGCCGCGTGGCTTGGGCGATAGTGGGGGCTGGTTCCAGCATGAGACCCGAGCTTGCTCTCCGAGCCTCCGCTGTCGTCGGCGCCAGCCGGCTCGCGTTTGATGCCGTCCTGGGGCTCACCGATGTGGTCGAGTCGATGCACGGCACGATCGCCCGCCGCCCGTTTCCGGTGGGCAGGATCGCCGACACGCGCACCCGCGGGATCACCCGACTGGTCTATCAGAGCATCCGATTGATCACCCGGCTCCTGGGGGCGGGTCTCGAGACCGCGCAATTCCTGTTCACGCCGCCAGCCGGCGGGCCCTCCTCGCCGCGACGACGCGAGAGGCTGCTCTCCATCCTCAATGGCGTGGTGGGCGATCATCTGGCGGAGACGGACAATCCGCTCGCCATTCCGATGCGGCTCCGGCGGGAGGGGGACCCGCCGGAGCGCGATCGGGACCTGCTGGCCGCGCCGCTGAAACGACCACGGGGACGGGTCGTGGTTCTCGTCCACGGCCTGTGCATGAACGACCTCCAGTGGAAGCGGCGCGGCCACGACCACGGCAGGGCCCTGGAGCGCGAGCTCGGCTTCGCTCCGGTTTACCTCCACTACAACACCGGCCGGCATGTCTCGCTGAACGGTCGTGACCTCGCCCAAGCGCTGGAGGCGATGGTCGCAGCATCGCGAGTCCCGGTGGAGGAATTGGCGCTCCTCGGCCACAGCATGGGCGGGCTGGTCATCCGGAGCGCATGTCACCAGGGGCGCCTCGCCGGCCATCGCTGGGCCGAGAGACTGTCCAAGCTGATCTTCCTCGGCACTCCACACCACGGGGCGCCGCTGGAGCGGGTCGGCAACCTCCTCGATCGACTCCTCGAGGTGAGTCCCTATGCCGCACCGCTGACTCGCATCGGTGGGAACCGGGCGGCCGGGATCACCGACCTGCGCTACGGGAACGTTCTCGACGAGGACTGGGCCAACCGCCACCGCCGCTACCGGATGGATCCCCGCACTCCGGTGCCGTTGCCCGAAGGCGTGGGATGCTACGCCATCGCCGCCAGCCGTGGGCGCAAGAGCGGTGACGCCCTTGACGCTCTTCTCGGCGATGGCCTCGTTCCGGTGAATAGCGCGCTGGGCATCCACCCCGAGCCGCGCTTCAGGCTCGCCTTTCCACCCGCGCATCAGCGCGTGTTCTTCCAGACAGACCACTTCGACCTCCTGGACTCGCCGGCGGTCTATACGCAGCTCGCCCAGTGGCTGGCGTAAATCTCGCCCCTCGCCGCCCACGAACGGTGGACACCATGCCCGGCCGTGGCTCATCCCCTCCAGCGGCCTGATCGGATGGCGGGTCCCAGACGCAACCCCGGGGCGTCTCGATACACAGGCTCGATGCCCCTTCGCCTTTGCGGACCGCGTGCCGCCTGCCAGGGCGAGGGACACCCGTCGCCTCTGAGACGGGCCGTAGCGGCGCCACGGCCATGACGCCGTGTGGCCGCTCCGAGGCCCGCTACGTTCGTCCGGGCAGCTGGACCGGCTCGCCGCGGATGTCGGTGGGTGACCACCAGCGGCGGCGGGCACTGGACATTTCGCGGCTGATGCAGGAGTCAACGCCGAGGCGGGACATGCTCGCCCGCACCTCGGGGCGCTCGCTCTCGCCAGGAGCGAGGAAAGCCATGCTGTCCCGTCATCGGTCGTTCCGGTCGGCGCTGGTCGGCGCCGCCACCCTGCTTGCGGCCCCGCTCGCGTTCGCCCAGAGCTCGGAGCCCGGAAAGCCCTGCAAGGCAGACCTGGAGAAGCTCTGCCCCGGAGTCGAGCCCGGGCACGGCCGGATCCTCGCGTGTCTCGAAGGAAAGACGGACCAGCTCTCCGCGGCCTGCAAGGACCACGTGAGCAAGAAGCTCACTGCCTTCTACAAGGCGTGCAAGCCCGACGCGGACAAGTTCTGCGCCACGGTGGAGCGGGGCGAGGGTCGGGTGATGCAGTGTCTCAAGGACAACGAGGCCTCGCTGAGCAAGGCCTGCAAGAACGTCTGGGAGGGGGCCAAGGGCAAGAAGAAGGCCGCGGCGAAGTGAGCGAGTCGAGCTGACTCGCCGCGCGGGGGCAGGCCCGGCGATGCCATCGAGCCGGGCGCCGACAGGTGCGGGGCCTGCTGGGCCGGCTGGCTCCTCCACGGCGCCTTGGTCCGACGTGTGATTCCGGGCGCCCGGCGGAGTTCCCGCGCTCGGAGCTCGTGGCGACCAGGCGGGCTTGGGGCTTGGTAGCATGCACATCTCCCAGGACCCCTACCCGGTTGGTGCGAGCATGAAGACGCGAGTGCAGAAGGTCCTCCGGGCCCGCGACCGGGCGTTCGAGCAGATGCGGGCCGCCAGCCGGAAGGCCTACCAGGAGGCCCATTACATGGAGCAGGCGATGCTGCTCGGGCTCCGGAGCATGCAGAAGGAGCCGGAAAAGCACGCCGCGGCCATCGCGGTTGTCGAGCGCGAGCTGACGATGATTCGCGAGCTGGACCGGGCCTACATCGAGGAGGCGATGGTCCGCGACCGAAAGCTCTATCCGGCCGGCTTCAAGGCGTGGCTGTCGTTCGGAGAGGCGCTCGACAAGGTCCAGAAGGAGCTCTGCACCAGGTGCTCCCAGGCGGTCTTCAAGGCGTTCGACGAGGTCGTCCGCGCCGCGGAAGCCGACTCGGAGAAGTTCTAGGATGGACCGCTCACCCGACGTGAGCCTCGGGGCCATCTTCACCTACAGCACAGATGCCCGCGCCCGAGCCCGGAGCAGGAGCCGCGTGCGCAACGCACTCGGTCCTTCCGCCTCATCGACCTGGACCCGTGGGGCGTTTCTCCTGGAGGACCGGATGCACCTCGAGCGCGAGTACGACGGCCGATGCCTGTGTGGCGGGGTCGAGCTTCGGGCGGTGGGAAGGCCCGCGGCGATGTGGTTCTGCCACTGCAGCTCCTGCCGGAAGTGGTCAGCCGCGCCGGTGAACGCCATGGCCCTGTGGCCGCCCACCGCGGTGAGCATCGTTCGTGGAGCCGACCAGGTCGGGTCCTTCCAGAGGACCGAGCGCCTCATCCGGAAGTGGTGCCGGAGCTGCGGGGGCCATCTGCTGAACGAGCGGCCCACCTGGGGCGTGGTCGACGTCTACCTCGGCGTGCTGGACGCGTTCCCCTTCGATCCGATGATGCACGTGAATTACGCCGAGGCGGTCTTCCCCGTCCGTGACGGGCTCCCCAAGCTGAAGGACCTCCCGGTGGAGATGGGCGGGTCCGGGGTGGTCCTTCCCGAGTAGCCGCCCCTGGGTGACGCTGGCGCGACCGGTGTTGCCTGCCGGCCGAGGCTGGGGTCTGTTCGCCGCGCCATGAATTCGCAGCTTCGGTGGTTCGCGGTGCTCGCACTCTGCATCGGAGCCGCCTGCTCGCGCGGAGCCGGGAAGGACCAGGATCGTGCCGGGGCCGCTCCGCCGGCCGTCACCCTGCCCGCGAGCGCCTCGACCCAGCAGGCTTCCCCGGCACGACCCGGCGAGACCTGCGACACGGGGATCTCGGCCGCCCGCAACCGCTCACCCCAGGCCGAGACCGCGGCGCTGACCGCGGGAGGCTCGACCTCGTCCTCGTCGGTGAATGCACCCCCGGGGATGGTCTGGATCCCGGGCGGCGAATTCGACCAGGGCTCGGACGAGGAGTTCCAGGACGCGCGCCCCGTCCATCGGGTGAGCGTGGACGGCTTCTGGATGGACGCAACCGAGGTGACCAACGCGGAGTTCGAGCGGTTCGCTGACGAGACGAGGTACGTGACCGTCGCGGAGCGCATCCCCCGGGCCGAAGACTACCCTGGCGCGCTCCCGGACATGCTGGTGCCGGGTTCGGTCGTCTTCTCGCCGCCCAGGAAGGCCGTCCCCCTCGACAACCACTTTCAGTGGTGGAACTACGTCAAGGGTGCGAGCTGGCGTCACCCGGAGGGCCCGGACAGCTCGATCGCGAAGCGGATGCACCATCCCGTGGTCCACATCGCCTTCGAGGACGCGCTGGCCTTCGCGAAGTGGGCCGGGAAGCGCCTTCCGACCGAGGCGGAGTGGGAGTTCGCCGCCCGCGGAGGCCTGGCCCGGAAGAAGTACCCGTGGGGTGACGAGTTCCGGCCCGGCGGCAAGTTCCTGGCCAACACCTTCCAGGGCCATTTCCCCGACCACAACACCGCCCAGGACGGGTACGTGGCCACGAACCCGGTGAAGGCCTTTCCGCCCAACGCCTACGGCCTCTATGGAATGGCCGGGAACGTCTGGGAATGGGTCTCCGACTGGTACCGGCCGGACTACTACGCGCGCCTCGCCGACACCGGCGGAGTGGCTCGCAACCCGCCCGGTCCCGCCGACAGCTTCGACCCGTCGGAGCCCGGCGTCGCCAAGCGCGTTCAGAAGGGCGGCTCGTTCCTCTGCACCGACCAGTACTGCTCCCGCTACATGCCCGGGGGGCGCGGGAAGGGTGCGCCGGACACCGGAACCAACCATCTCGGGTTCCGGTTGGTTCGATCCGCATCCTCCCCTCGGTGACCCGTCAGGCCCCGAGCGCCAGGCCGCGCAGGCTCCGGATCAGGTCGTCGACGAGCGGCGAGCCGACGGCTCCGGGCGCGATCAACGCGCGAAGCACGAGGCGCGGCAGGGGTGGGCGAACCTCCACCTCTGCGAGAGTGCCCTCCTTCAATTCCTGTTCCACGGCGTGCGCCGGCAGCAGTCCGAGCGCGTTGCCTCCGGCCAGGATCCCTCGCTTCACTCCCTCGACGTTCCCCAGCGTCTGGGTCCTGGGAAGCGGAACCTCCGCGGCCTCGAAGTACTGCCGCAAGAGCCGATGGTAGGGGCCACTCGCATCGCTCATGCAGAGCTCACAGCGGCGGAGCTGGTCGGGCGGCGCGCGCTGCTGGACGAGTGGGTGACCCGGAGCGGCCAGCACCGCGAGGCGCGCCGTCGTCAGGATCGAGGCGTCCTGGCCGCCACCCGGGCCGCCCGTCTCACCTTCGAGGACCAAGCCCAGGTCGCTCTGGCCGGCCGCGACGCTCTCGCGAATCTCGGCGCACGTCCCGGTGACCACTTCCAGCTGGACCTTGGACCAGCGCGCGCGCAGGGCTGCCAGGCGGGACGGCAACACGTAGGCGTTGATTGACTCGACTGCCGCCACGACCAGGGTGGCGTTCACGTCCGTGGACACCCGGGCGAGGTCCGCCAGGAGCTGGCTGGTGAGGGTCAGGATGTTCCGCGCCCGCGGAAGCAACGCCTCGCCCGTCGGGGTCAACGTCGAGCCTCGGGGCGCCTTGCGAAAGAGAGCCGTGCCCAGGGCTCGTTCCAGCGAGCTCAGGGTCTCGGAGACGGTGGATTGCGAGAGTCCCAGCGACCGGGCGGCGCGGGTATGACCGCCCAGCTGGGCCACGGCCAGGAAGACACGCAGGTGGCGAAGCTCGAGTTCCGGCTTCACGCCGACCTCTTACCATCGGCGCGGCCGATGCGCTCCATCGGTGCTTTGGACACCGGAGCGCGAGCGGGGAGGCTCGGCGCTCCCATGGAGAGCTTGCCGAGTCCCGAGGTCCTGTTGCTCGTCGACATCCAGCAGGGGTTCGACTCGCCGACGTGGGGGAGGAGGAACAACCCGGAGATGGAGGTACACGTCGCCGACCTGCTCGCCGCGTGGCGCTCGAGCAACCGGCCGATCATCCACGTGAAGCACATGTCGACCGACCCCACCTCGCCCCTGCGTCCCGACCAACCTGGCAACGCGTTCAAGGTCGAGGCGGCACCCAGACCGGGCGAGCGCGTCATCCAGAAGCGCGTCAATAGCTGCTTCATCGGGACCTCACTCGAGGCGGAGCTGCGAGCCGCCGGCTACGACACCCTGGTCATCGTCGGACTGACGACCAACCACTGCGTCTCGACCACGGCGCGCATGGCGGCAAATTTCGGGTTCGACGTGTGGGTCGTCTCCGATGCGACCGCCGCGTTCGACCGAGTGGGGCCGGACGGAATGCGCTATCCGGCGGAGCTGATCCACGCGGTCGCTCTCTCCGATCTCCATGGGGAATTCGCCACCATCGTCGACACCGAGAGCGTGCTCGAGGTCGTCGAGTGCCCGCCCCGATATTCCAGGGTGCCACGATGACGACGAGGGAGCGCGGCTTCACCTGCATCCTGGCGTTGCCGCTCGTCGCGCTGATGTCGTGCACGAGCCCCGCCGCAGCCCCTGCCGGGGCCACCCCGGGCGTCGACCGGAGCATCGACCCCTGCACCGACTTCGACGCGTTCGCGAACGGTCCGTGGCGGGCGGCGAACCCCATTCCGGCCCAGCTGTCGCGCTGGGGCCGGCGCGCTGCTGCTCGCGAGACGAACAGGCGCCAGTTGCAGGAGCTGCTCCAGGATCTCTCCCGTCGCGAGGACTGGCCGCATGGAAGCATCGAGCGACTCCTGGGCGAGCACTACGCGTCGTGCATGAACGAGGCGAGGGTCGAGAGTCTGGGGCTCACCCCGCTGGCCCCGTTGCTCGCCGACATCGATGCAATCCGGAGTCGAGCCGACCTCCAGCGGAGCATCCGGCGTCTGCACGACCTGGCCGTTCCGGTCGGCTTCGGGGTCGTCGGGAGCATGGACAACCACGACCCCGAACGTTTCATCGCGAACGTCGTCCCCGGCGGCTTGGGGTTGTCCAGCCGGGACAAGTACCTCCAGAGCGAGGCACGCGAGCGGTACCGGGCGCACGTCGCGCACGTCCTCGCGCTGGCAGGGTCTAAGGACGACGCGGCCCGCGAGTCCTCCCTCGCCATCCTCGGACTCGAGAAGCGCCTGGCCCAGGCCTCTCTCGGCGCCACGGCGTCGGCCGACCCGGCGGCGACCAACCATCGAATGACCTTCACGCAGCTCGAGCAGCTGGCGCCGGGCGTCGATTGGAACGCCTACTTTACCGAGGCCGGGCTGCCCCGGGTCGACCTCAACGTCGAACAGCCGAACCTCCTCCGGCAGCTCGACGCGGAGCTGCGCGAGACGCCGCTTCCAGTCTGGAGGGCGTACCTCCGCTGGCGGTTGCTCGATTCCGCGGCGCCCTTCCTTTCGAGAGCCTTCGTCGATGCGACCTTCGCCTTCGCGCACGATCTCCCACCGGGAACGGTGGAGACGACGTCGCGTGCGCAGCGCTGCGTGGAGTCGACGGAGGGCCTGTTCGGAGACGCGCTCGGGCGAAAATACGTCGAGCGGCATTTCCCGCCCGCCGCCAAGACGAAGGTGCAGGAGATCGTTCAAGCACTGCTGAAGGTCCTGAAGGACGACGTCGCCGGCCTGGAGTGGATGCGCCCCGGGACCCGGAAGAGGGCGCTGGAGAAGCTCCAGGGATTCGACGTGCAGGTCGGGTACCCCGAGCGGTGGAAAGACTACTCGGGCGTCGAGGTTCGCCGCGACGCATTCTGGGCCAATGTCGCCATGGGAAGAAGGTTCAACGTCGACGAGAACCGCAGGGGCATCGGCAAGCCCACCGAGCGCGATGCCTGGCAGCTACCACCCTCCTCGCCCGACGCGTACATCGATCTCCAGCTCAATCAGATGGTGCTGCCCGCCGGCTTCCTGCGACCGCCGGCGTTCGGTCTCGACCGGAGCGATGCCGAGAACTACGGGGCGATCGGCGCGAGCATCGCGCACGACCTGACCCACGGGATCGACGCCGGAGGATCCGAGCTCGACCTCCACGGCCGTCCCCGACCCTGGTGGACCGAGGCGGATCGCCAGGGATTCCAGACGCGTGGCCGCTGTGTCTCGGAGCAGTTCGAGGGGTACTTCATCGAGCCGGGCCTCCACCACCAGGGCAAGCTCGTGCTCAGCGAGGCGATCGGAGATCTGGCCGGCGTCCGCCTGGCCTTCGTCGCGTTCCGTCAGTCGCTGGAGAGGAATCCGGTCCCGGTGCGTGTCGGCTTCACCCCCGAGCAACGGTTCTTCATCGCCTACGGGCAGCTGCGCGGCGATGCCGTTCGCCTCGAGGCGCAGCGCCAGATGCTGACGACGGATCCACACCCGCTTCCGAAGTTCCGGGTCATCGGGCCCCTCTCGAATCTGCCCGAATTCCAGCGGGCGTTCTCTTGCAGGGCCGGGGCCGAGATGGTGAGGTCGCCCGAGAAGCGATGCGCAGTGGTCTGGTAGTCGGTTCCGCGATGGCCTACCCCGGGCTCCGCGAGCCCTCCGCCGCCCTCCCCTCCCTGTTGGAGACGAACCTGCCCGGCGTCCGAGGTGGGCATCCGCGCTGCCCCGCACGCTGGCGTAAGCCTTGCTACGACCGATCCGCGCGATGCGTGGAGTCATCACCGGAAGAGACATCATGCGGAACGCCGGGCTCATCTATCGGGAGTTCGGCGTCCGCTGTCTCGCTCGGTGCCTGCGGGTCCTCGCCACCAGGAGGCGGACGACGTTTCTCGAGGTGATCAACCGATGTTGACCCCCAAGAGCGGGCCGGGCACGGATTGTCCCTTCCAGCCGCCTCTCCGCCCCAGCTCGGCCTCTGGTGAGTGCCGTCCGAGCTTCGAGACCCGCCCTACCCTGACGACGTGCCACACACTGCTCTCCCCTCAGCGGGACTGGCGAGATGAGCACGGAGCGCGTCGGGTCGCGGCCCTCTGCGACACACCGCTGGAGGGCCTCGTATCGCGGAGCCCACCGTTGTAGAAGCGAGGCGGCTGCGGGGGACTGGTCCAGTCAAACCAGCGGGAGGGCGAACCGTGCCCGGGAGCTTCGGCACCTTGGTCCAGCGAGGGCGCGCGCTCGCCGCCGTCGTCCTTCTGGCCGTGGGCTGTGGTGGGGCCGGTTACGGCCCCGTTGCACAGTGCCGAGCCTCGCAGCTCCACGGTCCCCTGGAGGCGCTCGGGCCGCCGGGCCTGGACTGCTCCGCCGTGGAGTGGGACTTCGGGGTGGTCCACGACCTGGCGATCTTCTTCGGCGCCGGTTCGCAGCAGCAGATCGAGCTGATCCTTTCCGGGTTCAGCTACCGAGTCGCCACCACTGCGGGGCAGAACTACGCGGGGGGAAGCGTGCTCTACCTCGACCCCAACGGCTCCAACCTCGCGCTCGGGCTGTTCCAGATCCTCACCTACCCGAGCGGCTGGACGACGCCCCACAATCCCTACAGCGAGGCGCCCACGATCGGGAACTACCTGTGCGACATGAAGTCAATGCGCTTTGACGCTCCGGCTCCGGACCAAGGCGCGGACGCGGGATGCTGACCTGCTCGAGGACGGCCTCCGGGTACGCCAAGACACCGTCGCCCCTGTTGCCCAGGAAGCCACCCCGAGCACTTTGCCGTCTTGACGCGTTGGGCTTCTGACGCCCAAATCGCCGAACCTGGGGGTGCCCAATGCCTGCTCTGGTCCGGGGCCCGACCGTCGTCGTCCTCGCGCTGCTGTGTCTGTCGGGTTGCAACCTTCCGATCTGCCCGCAACCAGACGGAGGCGTCATCCTCGTCGGGACACCCCCGCAGATCACCTGCCCGGCAAACATCACCCAGCCGAAAGACCCCGGCGCCTGTACAGCGGTGACGACGTTCTCGCCGACCTTCTCGGAGGATTGCTCCCCGACCGTCGTCTGCGACCCGCCGTCGGGCACGGTGTTTCCGCTCGGGACGACGACGGACACCTGCACGGTCACTGACGAGCTGGGGCGCAAGGCGAGCTGCAGCTTCACCGTGACCGTGACCGACACGGTGCCGCCGGTGATCACCTGCCCGGGCAACATCGCCAAGTCGCAAGACCCCGGCGCGTGTACGGCGGTGGCGACGTTCTCGCCGACGTTCTCGGACGATTGCCCCGCGACCGCCGTCTGCGATCCGCCGTCGGGCACCGCGTTTCCGATCGGGACGACGACGGACACCTGCACGGTCACTGACCAGTCGGGGCAATCGGCCAGTTGCAGCTTCACCGTTGCCGTGACCGATACGGTGCCACCGATCGCCTCGATCGTGGCCAGCCCAGACACCCTCTGGCCGCCGAATCACAAGCTCGTGCCCGTCTCGATCACCGCCTCGGCGACCGACTGCGACCCCTCGCCGACCTGCAGGATCGTCTCGGTGACCGCCAACGAGCCGGTGCTGGGTCCCGGTAGCGGCCACACCGACCCTGATTGGGTCATCACCGATCCGGGGCCGAAGGTGAGTCCGGCGGTGCTCGGCGTCCAGCTGCGCGCCGAGCGTGCGGGGGGAGGCTCGGGACGCGTGTATCGGATCGACCTCACGTGCGCCGACGCGTCGGGCAACACCACCGCCGGCGCCACGACCGTGGCCGTCCCGCACGACCAGGGTCACTGAGGCTGGCGGCTCGGCGCCGAGTCAGACAGAGGTGCGCTATTTCGACGGCGGCCACCCAGGCCACCGGGAGCGTTTCCGACCCCCCTCCAGGGAACGATTGAATAAGGTGCGCTTCGGCCCCGGACCGGCGGCCCGATCGCATGGACCTGTTGGCCTTCGACAATGTCGCCATCGGTTACCGTCGAGGGCGGCCACTCCTTCCACCGATTTCCTTTGGGGTGGCGACCGGAGACCTGGTCGGCATTCTCGGGCCCAACGGAGCGGGGAAGAGCACGTTCCTCAAGACGCTGCTCGGGCTGTTGCCTCCCATCCAAGGCACAGTGCGCTACCCGATGGGGCGCCGGCCCCGGCTGGGCTACGTGCCACAGCATGCGCGCTTCGATTTTGCATATCCGCTCTCGGTGCTCGAGGTGGTGCTGATGGCGCGCTCCTCGCAGCTGGGTCTCTTTCGTCGGCCGGGGAAGAAGGACGTCGAGATTGCCGAGCGCGAGCTCGAGGCGGTGGGTCTCCAGTCGATCTCTGGGCAGGCGTTTCGCTCGCTGTCGGGCGGCCAGCAGCAGCGAGTGCTGGTGGCTCGCGCGCTGACCGGCGAGCCAGAGCTCCTGGTGCTCGACGAGCCCACGAGCAACATGGATCCTGCCGCCGAGCATTCGCTCCTCTCCATGGCCAGCTCGTTGACCGCGGCGCGAAACATGGGGGTGGTCTTCGTCACCCATGAGATCTCCGCCGTCGCCGACTTTGCGAGGACGGTGATCCTGCTCGACGGTGCGAAGAAGTACTTCGCGCTCGGGCCGGCAGACGAGGTCGTGACCTCCGAGGCGATGAGCGCGCTCTATGGCCGCCCGGTCGAGGTTCGCCGCGAGGACGGCCGGGTGTTCGTCTGGCTCTCGGCCGACGGAAGCGGAGGCCCCCCATGAGCTTCTGGGAGGCCCGATTCCTCTGGGAAGAGCCGATGCTCGCCGCCGTCCTCGCCTCGGCGATGCTCGGCTACCTGGGGTTCTTCGTGGTGCTGCGCCGGATCGCCTTCATGAGCGCGGCGTTGAGCCAGGTCTCGGGCCTCGGCGTCGCGACCGCCTTTCTCGTCGGCAGCTTCGCCGGCATCACCCCTCACGCCGAGACTCCACCGTGGCTCAACCCATCGCTGTGGGCGCTGGTCTTCGCCTGCCTCGGGGCAGCGGCGATGGCGGTGCCCGCTCGTTCACGACGGGTGACCCCCGAAAGCGCGGTTGCGCTCGCTTACCTGGCGTCGAGCGCCTTCGTGCTGCTGGTTCTCGCCAGTCCGCGGATCGCGCAGGAAGCGCACGAGATTGGCGACCTCCTCTTCGGCAACGCGGTGGTGGTCCGGCGGCAGGACCTCCGGAACCTCGGGTTCGCAGCGCTCCTGGTCCTGCTGGTGCACGGCCTCCTCTTTCGCTCGTTCCTCTTTGCCTCCTTCGACTCCGACACTGCGCGGGTGTCCGGAGTGCCGGTCCGGGGGGTGGAGCTGGCGCTCCACCTCTCGCTGGCGGTGGCGGTGGCGGTGGCCACGCGTGCGCTCGGGGCGTTGCCGGTCTTCTCGTTCCTGGTCCTTCCCGCGGGAGCAGCCTTGCTTCTCTCCGAACGGCTCCGGACCGTGCTCTTCCTCTCGGTCCTGCTCGCGGTCGGTGCGGCCGCCGGGGGGTACGCCTTGTCCTGGACACTGTCGCTTCCGACCGGCTCGGTCATGGTGGCTCTGGGGGTGGGCATGTGGGGCATCGCCGGCCTCAAGCGGCTGGTGGAGGTCCGGCTCGGTCGAGAGTCGTGAGGCCGGAGGGAGTCATGAGCGTCGAGAGGCGCGAGGCGGCATGAGGAGCGGTTCCTTGGCGGCGTTGGCGCTGGCCCTCGTTGCGCTCGCGGTCCCCGGCCGCGCGCAGGACGCGGGAGCTGGCCCGCCTCCGGTCGCCGCCGGGGGACAGGTCGACGGGGGCGCCGGATCGACGCTTCTCGAGGAGATCGACGCCGCGGCGAGTGACACCACGCGAGTGCCCGCCGCAACGGCGGTCCCGACCGCCCCGGCCGCGCGCTCCTTTCAGAGCTTCAATCCGGACATCTCGGTCATCGTCGACGGGACCGCCGGCTACGCGACCAAGCGCAGCTACAGCCTTGCCGGTGATGACCCGGACCTCAAGGGGGGCTCGTCTGACCGACCAGCGGGCTTCACCCTGCAAGAGCTGGAGGTCGCCTTCCAGGCGGTGGTGGATCCGTTCTTTCGCGCCGATGTCTTCCTGACCATCCCCAATCTCGAGGGGATCGAGGTCGAGGAGGCGGTGGTGACCACCACCAGCTTGCCGGCCGGCTTCCAGGTGCGCGCCGGCATTTTTCGTTCAGCGTTCGGCCGACAGAACGGTCAGCACCTGCACCTCCAGGATTTCACGCGCCGCCCACTGATCAACGAGGCGTTCCTGGGCGTCGACGGTCTGCGCTCGCCTGGGCTGCAGGTCTCGTGGCTGTTCCCGACCTCGTTCTTCCTGCAGCTCAGTGCGGAGGCCTTCAGCGTCGCTCGCCCCGAGGAGGAGACCGGCCACCTGACGAGCTTCGGCGGCGGCAAGCGAACCAACCTCACCTACACCACCGAGCTCAAGGTCTTCGTTCCGGTGACCCCGGCGCTGAGCCTCTATGGGGGTCTCAACGCCGCGTTCGGCAAGAGCACCCATCCGCGCGATGGCGCGTCGACCTCGGTCGAGGGGGTCGACCTCTATCTCAAGTACAAGCCACCGAACGAGGTGAGCGGCTACTTCAGCCTGGCGTGGACGACGGAGTATTTCCTGCGTCAGGTGCAGCCGCTGACCCCGGAGGAATCGGTCGCCCAGGACGGAGGCCTCTACACCCAGCTGGTCCTCCAGCTGGCGCGGCAGTGGTATCTGGGGGTGAGACAGGACTTTCTCGGTGTTCCCCAGTCGAGCCTGCAGCCGCGAGTCCAGCGCACCAGCCTGAGCGTCACCTTTGCCACCAGCGAATTTGCGCGGATCCGTCTGTATGGTGAACGCGAGACGACGCCGGCGGCCGGGCAATCGATCTTCTCCGGGCCCGAGTGCTATGCGGCGTACCTTCAGCTGGAAGTGGCGATCGGCGCGCATGGCGCACACCCGTTCTGAGCAAGCGGCCGGTCGAACGTTGCCCAGAGGTTTGCCCGATGGTGCGTAGGCTCTCGTTGATGTCGTGGTTGCTGCTGGGAATGACAGCGCCCGCTTCCGCGCAGGAGAAGCTCCAGGTCGTCACGACCATCGAGACCTTCGCCGACCTTGCGCGGAGGGTGGGCGGTGATCGGGTGGAGGTTCAGAGCCTGTCGCATGGGTATCAGGATCCGCACTTCGTCGAGGCGAAGCCCAACCTCATGGTGCTCCTGAACCGAGCCGACCTGCTGATCCGGGTGGGCCTCCAGCTGGAAATCGGCTGGCTACCCCCGCTGGTCGTGGGCTCGCGCAACGAAAAGATCCAGGGCGGGCAGCAGGGAGACCTCGATCTCTCGACGGTGATCGATCCGCTCGACGTGCCGGCGACGAAGGTCGATCGTTCCCAGGGTGACATCCACCCGATGGGGAACCCGCACTACTGGTTGCCGCCGGTGAACGCGGTGCGGTGCGCAAAGGGCATCCGGGACCGACTCCAGCAACTGCGACCGCAGGACAGGGCGTACTTCGACGCGCAGTTCAAACAATTCGTCGACGAGCTCAAGGCGAACGCGGTGAAGTGGGAAGCGATCGCCAAACCTCTGGCCGGTCTCAAGATCGTGACCTATCACCAGAGCTGGAGCTACGTGTCGAAGTGGCTGCACCTCCAGGAGGTGGGTTACATCGAGAATCGTCCTGGAATTCCGCCCTCGCCCGCCCATCTCGCGCAGCTGATCCAGACGATGCGAACGGAGGGGGTGAAGGTCATCCTGGTCGAGGACTTCTACAACCGCTCGATCGCGGAGAGCGTGGCCGACAAGACGGGGGCAAAGGTCGTGCCCTCACCGTCCGATGTCGGCGCGACGCCAGCGATCAAGACGTACTTCGACCTGGTCGACGCATTCCTCGATGGTCTGGTTCGCGCGGCTCCCAAGGTCGACCTCGTGCGCTAACCTAGCTCCGCGACCTCGCTCGGGCGTCGCCAGAGGGCTACCCTCCGAGATCGGAGCGCCAGGCTTCAACCGCCGGAAACGCGCGGGATTCGTCCTCGGCCGGTTGGCGCCGGCGGATCGAATGCGTAACTCGGACGCGCAATGCGGGTCGTGCTCATCTGCGTGGCGCTCTCGTGTGGGGTCACGGCCTGCTCCGGCGGGGCGGCGTTCACCGGAAGCCCCGACGATGCAGGCACGGCATCCGTCTCCGACGCCGGCGGGACCGGGTCGGCGGACGGCGGAAGCGCGCCGCCCGACGCGGGGCCGGTGCCGGATGGCGGTCCGCCCCCGCCGAGCGACGGCGGCACGGTCGACGCGGGGTCACCGTCGCCACACGACGCCGGAGTGCCGGACGCGGGACCACTGCCACCCCCCGACGCCGGAGTACCGGACGCGGGACCACTGCCACCCCCCGACGCCGGAGTGCCGGACGCGGGACCACTGCCACCCCCCGACGCCGGAGTGCCGGATGCCGGCACGATCGACCTCGGAGAGACCACGTGGTACCCGCTGCTCGACGCCTCGCTCTCCCGATTCTACCGCTGGCTGCCCTCCAGGGGCCGCAACAACGACCCAGAGCGCGTCTTCAAGATGGAGGGGGACGTCCTCCACATCCTCGGCCTCCCAGAAACGGGAAAGGCGAAGGACTTCGGCTATCTCGCCACCTGGGACGAGTTCCACGACTACCGGCTCCGCCTGGAGCAGAAGTGGGGAACGCAGACGTTCCCTCCGCGGAAGAACCAGCCGCGCGACAGCGGCCTGCTCTACCACCTGCACACGCCGGATCAGATCTGGCCCCGGTGTGTCGAGTTCCAGGTCATGGAGCACAACACGGGCGACACCTGGATGCTCTCCGGGACCGGTCTGACCACCACCGTCGCAAACCTGGATGCCTCGCCGCCGACGTTCGCGCCGCTGGGCCAGGAGGTGGCCCTCCGCGGCGGACAGGTGATCAAGTCCGAGGAGCCCGAGTCGCTCACCGGATGGAATGTCCTCGAGCTCATCGCCTCCGGACGGGACTCGGCGCACATCGTGAACGGCCGGCGGGTCAACGCGGCCACCGACCTCGAGATGGACGACGGCGACGGCTGGAGTCCGCTGAGCGAGGGCCGCTTGGCGCTCCAGGCCGAGGGCGCCGAGGTCTTCTACCGGAACGTGCAGATGCGGCCACTGCGCTACATGCCTCCGCCGCAGGGCGCGGTGGTGCTGTTCGACGGCTCGAACCTCGCGGCCTGGCAGGCCTCGGACGGTACAGCGCCCCGGTGGAGGTTGGTGGAAGGGGCCATGGAGGTGGTTCCGGGGACGGGCGATCTCCGGAGCCGGCGGTGGTTCGGGGATGTCCAGGTGCACGTCGAGTTCCAGGTCCCTCCGTCGAGTCCGGGGGCCGCGGAGCAGGACCGGGGAAACAGCGGCGTGTACCTCCAGGGGCACTATGAGGTGCAGGTCCTGGATTCGTTCGGCGCCACGCTGTCGGGGGCGAACGACTGCGGGGCAATCTACGGGGTAAGGGACGCCGAGGTGAACGAGTCGTTCCCGCCGGGCATCTGGCAGAGCTACGACATCCTGTTCCGCGCGCCGCGCTGGAACGGGACCAGCAAGGTCAGCCCGGCGCGGATCACCGTGGTCTGGAACGGGACCCGGGTGCAGAAGGACGTGGAGGTCTGGGGGAGCACGACGCTCGGGGATCCCGAGGTTCCCGGTGAGAGCGACGGTCCGCTCCGGCTCCAGGACCACGGCCACCGGGTGCGGTACCGGAACATCTGGGTGAAGCGGTGGCAGTGAGGTCGCGTCGTCCCGCCGTGGCCGATCGTCGACATGCTTGCTCCTCTCTTCAAGCCCTCGGAAGCGCATCGAAGCGGACGGCACCCGGCACGGAACGAAGCTCTCCCGTCTCAGTGATCAGCCAGCTCGCCCACCACCCGGGCAAAACGGGTTTCCCTTCTGGACGGGTCCCACGCCGCATCACTACATCGCAGTGCTTCGGCCAGCGGACCGGGTCACCGAATTCGGCGAACGCTCCTGAGCGCTGTCCTTCCAGGGCTTCGGACTGCCACCGGGGCGGGCCACTCATATCCCTCCGGCACGGGTGCTGCTAGATGTCGCTCGCCCCGGGGGTCGCGGTGAAACCGAGTGCACGCAGGTCCAGGCGAGGTGGCGAGGTGGTGGCGAAGAGGACTCGCAACCACCTCGACGATCTGCGCGGGGCGAGCCGCCTGGCGATCGAGGCTACCCGGAGCATCACCAATCTCGTGGAGGCCATGCACCTCACCATCGGCGGCGGGCCCGCGATTCTCGGCCGGCCGCTCAAGACCCCGACCCGCGTCCTCACCGGCGTGATCTACCGGAGTATCCGTGGGGTGACGACGCTCGTAGGCACGAGCCTCGACCGCGCGCTCGCGCAGCTCGCGCCGCTCGTCCGTGAAGGCGCGGCCAGCCCCGAGCGGGAGGCCGTGCTCGCCGTGCTCAACGGCGTCCTCGGTGACTACCTGTCCGCAACGGGCAATCCGCTCGCGATCCAGATGCAGCTGCGCCAGGGCGGCCATCCGCTGCAGCCCGAGCGTCGGGCGCTGCGCGCGCTCCTTCCAAAGGCCGGCGGCAAGCTCCTTCTCCTCATCCACGGCTCCTGTCTGAACGACCGGAAGTGGCTCCGCCTGGGGCACGACCACGGCGCTGCGCTCGCCCGCGACCTCGGTTACACGCCGGTCTATCTCCTCTACAACAGTGGCCTGCATATCTCGACCAACGGGCGCGCCTTCGCGGCGCTGCTCGAGGAGCTGGTCGCCGAGTGGCCGGTTCCGCTCGACGAGGTGGTGATCCTCGGCCACAGCATGGGCGGGCTGGTGGCGCGCAGCGCCTGCCACTACGGCGAGGTGGCGGCACACCGCTGGCGGCCGAAGCTGGACAAGCTGGTCTGCCTGGGCTCGCCTCACCACGGCGCGCCGCTCGAGCGTGGCGGTAACTGGATCGACCTGCTGCTCGGCGTGAGCCGGTACAGCGCTCCGCTGGCGCGGCTGGGAAAGATTCGTAGCGCCGGCGTCACCGACATGCGGTTCGGCCTCGTCCTGGACGAGCACTGGGAAGGCCGCGAGCGGTTCGCGCACGGCGGGGATCCCCGGAGGACGCTGAAGCTGCCAGAGGGCGTCGAGTGTTACGCCATCGCCGCGAGCAGGGCACCCGGCCCCCGGCACAGGCTTCCCGGCGACGGCCTGGTCTCGGTGGACAGCGCGCTCGGCCGGCACCGCAAGCCGGAGCTGACACTGGCGTTCCCCGAGGCGCACCAGTGGATCGGCTTCGGGATGGGCCACTTCGAGCTGCTCAACCGGGCCGAGGTATACGCGACGCTCCGGCGCTGGCTCCACTGAGCCGCAGGCGCCACGGACTCTGCCGGCCTCGCGACCGCGCTCGGCGCTTCACTCCTCGGACCGTCGGGCCATGGCGAGATGCTTTCGCATCTTCGGCTGACCGCTCGGGTGCGCCGAGCGAAGCGAGGAGTCCTCGAGGGACCACCACTCAACGCTGCCGGAACTGAGCGATGTGGCCCTCGATTTCGCTCCGGAGGCCGGTGGGCTTCGCTCCGGATGCGACCGGCGGAAGCATCGCCAGCGCCTGCTCCTCCGTCTTCAGGGCCTCGTCGGCCGCTCCGGTCTGGAAGTACGCCAGGGCCAGGGTGTCGAGGTACACGGGGTTCGCCTGCGCATCCACCGCACGCCGGGCGAATCGCAATGCCTCGGAGGGACGACGCTCGGACTCGGGGACACAGGTCAAGAGCCAGAAGGCATACTCGTTCAGATCGGTCGGACCGGCGGTGGCTCGCTCGGCCTGTGCCTTGAGCAGGGCGAGACCCCGGCGGGTGGAGGCAGACGCTTCCCCCGCCTTTCCGGCGCGAAGAAGAGTGGGAGAACGGCGAAGCAGCAGGTAGCTGAGCAATGTGCGGATCCGCTGATTGACCGGATCAGCCACCAGCAGCCCGTCGAAGAGGTCCACTGCCCGTCGATAGGACTCGAGAGCGGCCCAGTCTTCCGAGAGCCCGCCTTGGATGGTCCCCTGCCGGGCAAGGGCGGTCGCGAGCTCGAGCCGCGCCTCACCATTGGTCGGGTTCTCCGAGCACAGACGTTCCAGCGCCGCGATGGCCTTGCCGTTCACCGCCTGCGCCTCCCGGGCGTTTCCGGTCAACCGGAGCGCGTTGGCGTAGGCGATCGAGGCCCCGGCCGCGTTCTCCCTGACTCCCACGTCCGCCGAGGGGCTCGCGAGCAGACCGTCATAGAGCGCGACGCTCCTCTGACAGCTGCGGAGCGCTCCCTTGCTGTCGCCAAGTGCCATCGAGATCGCGCAGAGACGCTGCGTCGCACGCGCCACCACCTTCCGGGTCTCCGGATCCTCCGGGTTGCGCATGAACGAGACGTCACCGGCAGTCACCACCCGGCGGTATACGTCCGCGGCGTCCTTCGATCGGCCGGTCGCCTGATAGGCGTCGCCGAGTCGCAGCAAGCTCCGACGGTAAGCGAAGCCCTCGGGTGATTGCGGGTCCAGATTCCGCGCCAGCGCCTCACGGATTGCCGTCGCCTTCTTCGTGCTCTCCAGGCTCGCTCGCACGTCGCCGATGTTCGAGGCGAAGGGGTTCCCCTGGATGTCGCTCATCCTGTCATAGGCGTCCGCCAGATCGGCCTGCAACGATCGGTCGTTCTCCGAGTCGGCAGCGAGGCGATCGAGGTACTCGAGCCCCTTGCTCACCACCAGCTGCCTCGCAGCCGTGGCCCCGGCGAGGTTCGCGATGGCGTCGTGGAACTCGAAGACGAAGGACGTGGCGAGCTTTCGGACGTCCTGCAAGCGTCGTTCGGCGGTGCTCCGCTGCACCTCGGCCTCGTGCCGGGCACGTGCAATGCGCCTCGTCTGGACGGCCATCGTGGCGGCAAAGCCGACCAGCAGCAGCGCCAGGCCCGAGGCGACCGCCGCTCCGATGCGATGTCTCCGGATGTACTTCTGGATCCGGTAGACCTGGCTCGGCGCCCGGGCCAGAACCGGCTCGTGGCGAAGATGGCGCCCGATGTCGGCAGCCAGCTCGGACGGGGTCCCGTAGCGACGATCCCGCTCCTTCTCCAGAGCCTTCATGGTGATGGCGTCCAGATCGCCCTCCAGCTGCCGGCGGAGAGAGCGCGGGTCGCTGGCCCGGCTCTTCGCGGACGCCGTCGCCCCATCCCCAAGGGTCCTCAGCCTGATGCTCGGCCTCGCCGGCTCGATGTCTCGCAGTCTCCGCCGCAGCTCCTCGTAGCTCGACGACCGCAGTTGCCTCGACTCGAAGGGAAGCTCGCCGGTCAGGAGCTGGTAGAGGATGACGCCGAGCGAGTAGATGTCGGTCCGGGTGTCGACGTCCTGACCGGTGAGATCCGCCTGCTCCGGGCTCATGTACTCGGGCGTCCCGATGACCGCGCCCAGCTCGGTGAAGAAGGTCCTCTCGGTGAGCCGGGACCCGGTGGCCTTGGCGATGCCGAAGTCGATGATCTTCGCCCGGGCCTTCCCATCCGAGAGCGAAACCAGGATGTTCGAGGGCTTGAGGTCCCGGTGGATGATCGCCTTGTGGTGCGCATGCTGGACACCCTCACACAGCTCGATGAACAGCCTGAGCCGCTGCTCGGTGTTCAGGGTGTGGTTATCGCAGTGGGCGTTGATCGGAATCCCGGCCACGTACTCCATGACGAAGTAAGGCCGGCCCTCGGGTGTGCTTCCCGCGTCGAACACCTTGGCGATGGCGGGGTGATCCATGAGCGCCAGTGCCTGCCGCTCGGATTCGAAGCGAGCCACCACCTGCTTGGTGTCCATGCCCGCCTTGATGACCTTGATCGCCACCCGGCGCCTGACCGGTTCGAGCTGCTCGGCCAGCCAGACCTCGCCCATCCCGCCCTCGCCGATGATCTGGAGAAGCCGGTACGGCCCGATGCGTCTGGCCGGGTCTCCGTCACCGTCGGCGGTGACGGCGCCCTTCAGAGCAACGGTATCCTCGAGACCCGTTGTCGGCCGGTCTGGATCGCCGGACATCCATTCTCACAGACGCCATCCCGGGGTCGAAGTCAACGACAGGCGCGTGGTTGCCGTCGACTGGCAAGAAGACTCAGAAAGCAGGCTGCCGGCGTGCCGAGGCCATCCACCTTTTCTTCCGAATCCTCGCCGAACAGACTCCCGACGCCGATGCCGTCGAGGAGCTGCGTGCGACCCTGACCGAGGCGGCGCCGCTCGGAGTCACCTCGATCCAGGACATGAGCGACGCCGTGCCACCGGAGCGATGCGTCTCCTTGCTGGCGAAGGACGGACGGGTGGCCTTCATCTCCAACCGGGATGGGCTGCCCGCGCTCTACGTGAGGGACACCGCCCGCGGGGGGGGTGCAATATATGCGGTCGGTGGCACGCGCAACTCCACAGTAGCGCAAAGCTTTCATGCGGCTGAAGTGGGCTGTCCTCTCAAACACAGGCGGCTCGAGGAATGCACCCACCGTCTGTGCTTGGGGCACGCGACCGCTTCGCACCATTGGCATGGCGCGGTGCCTTCATGGCGGACTCGCGTGTGACTAGCGCGCCCCGTGCTCGCAACTCGCAATCTAGCGAGGGCACGACTGAGGGAAGTCATGTACCGCTTTACTCGTTACGCGACGCTACAGAATGCTGTCTTTGTGCCGCAGGCCATCGGTTGGTCAACGGAGCTTTGCGGGTACTTCAACAAGACCTACAAGATCCCCTTGAAGGTCGGCGTGGAGTTGTTTGGCGACCTTAACCTCCACTGGGAATTCGAGTTGGACAGCCTCGACAAGATGTCGGAGCTGAACAACAAGCTGTTGAGCGACAAGACCTACGTTCAGATGCTCGAGAAGGGCAAAGACTTCTGGGTAGCCGGTTCCGTCAAGGATCAAGTCGTCAACTTCCTGACACCCTGAATTGGTTTTGAGGACGCGTGAGCGAGTGGGGCCGGCTGTGCAGAGCCCCCCTCCCTCACCGTCCTCGGCCCGGGTCTCCGGTCCCGCCCGTCCACCCTCCGGACCGGCCACGGGGAGGTCCCCATGTTCAAGCACATCCTCCTGCCGACGGACGGCTCTCCGCTGTCGGAAGTCGCGATCAAGAAGGGCATGCAGTTCGCCAAGAGCAGCGGCGCCCAGGTCACGGGGATCTACGTGATCGACCCCTTCCATCTCTTCTCGACCGGGGGCGAGATGCTCTCCGACTCGAAGGAACGATACGCTGAGGATTCCCGGGCGCATGCCCGGAGCTCTCTCTCGGTGATCTACGCCGCGGCGAAGGAGAACGGCGTCACCTGCGACTGCATCACCGAGACGAGCTCTCATCCTTACGCGGTGATCGTGGAAACGGCTGAGAAGAAGGGCTGTGACCTCATCATGATGGCCTCGCACGGACGGCGAGGGATGCAGGCCTTGCTGATCGGGAGTGAGACCACCAAGGTGCTGACCCACACCAAGATCCCGGTGCTCGTCCTTCGCTGACCTCAGACCGGGGCGCAAATCGGAGCTGGGCCAAGCCGCTCAGGACGGCCCTCTCCGGCTCGCGGACGACGACGGGCTACGAGGCTCCAAAGCCCGATCGCGCGCGAAGACGATGGCCTGAGCCCGTGTCGCCGAGCTGTTTCTCGAAGAGCGGCGCATTCTCGCGGTCACTTGCCCTGCTGGGGCGGGAGGTAGGCCAGGTAGAGGTAGGCCGCGGCCGCCTCCTCGTCGCTCAGGTAGGCGAAGATCGGCATGCGCGACACGGGCGTGGCCATCCCCACCATCGACGTCCAGCCGGGCCGCACCTTGTGCACCACCCCGTCGAGCGACATCTGCGTGGGGAGGTTGGCCAGCGCCGGGACCAGGCCGGACATCATCATGGCGTGTCCACCGCTCATTCCGGTGGCGTCGTGGCAGACGCGGCAACACCTCCTCGGCGTTCAGCGCCAGTTGCCGGGTCAGCTCGGAGTTCGGCTCGGACCCCGCCGCCTTCATGACGGCCTCGTGCTGGGCTGGCGAGAGGGCTCGCGCCGGACCGATGATCGAGGCGATTGCTGGCGGCTTCCCGGATCCAGTCAGACCGTGGCAGGATCGACAATTCAGCCGGTAGATGTCCGCGCCTCTGGACTTAGGGCACTCCCATATTCAGGAGCGCTCATCCGAAGGAGCCGTTTCTACCGCAGCTATCGCGCTGCCGCGGCGACCGTCCGGAACGGGTGCTCCGCCATCGCGACCCGGCGGCCGTTTCGATCCTCGCCCTGCAGCGACAGGACGTAGCTGCCGGACGGGAGCAGCGCGCCGTCGAGCACGATGAGGACCGCGTCTCGGGAGCTGGGCGTCACCTCGTCCTCCCAGACCGTCGGGCCACCCTCGGAGCGGATGCGCACCCAGTAACGCTCGAAGCGGATCGGGACCTCCCGCTCGATCCACAGCGCCACCGGCTGACCGGCGGGCGGCAGCACCACGCTCGGCACCTGGCTGCCACGGGTGGTCATCAGCGCCAGGAGCGGCACCCGCGTCCCCGGGCGGGCTGGCGCAGGCTGCGTCGCGACCGGGGCAGGCGGGGCGCGCGTCGCCTCCGCACGGACGCGGGCAAGCTCGGCCTCGGTCCGGACCAGCACCGCGCGCTCCGCGGCCAGGGCCTGCTCGGCGCTCCGGACGCGCTGGCCCCCCACCCACACGGCGACCACCAGCGCGGCGGTCGCGATGGCCGCCACGGCCCAGCCCGCACGCGTGGCCCAGCGTGGCCGGCTCCGGCGGGCGGGCTCGGCGCGGGGGAGAGGCGCCTCCTTCGCTGCCATCACCCGGAACCCCTCCCGGAGCCGGTCCGCCGCCTCGACCCGGTCCTGGCAAGACGGACAGGCGATGAGATGGGACTCGAAATCCACGCGCTGCTCCGGGGCGAGCCGACCCGTCGCGTACTCCTCCGGCCAGCTCGCCTCGTGCATGCGATCGGGTTCCATGTCGACTGTCATGTGTCGGGACCCTCGGCACTATCGCGCCTCTCCCAGGCCTCCCGGAAACGTTCACGGGCCCGGTGGAGGATCCGGTTGAGCTGCAGCCGGTCCACGCCCAGCTCGGCGCAGAGCACGTCCTTGTCCTCCCGACCCAGGTAGAAGCGCCGGAGCACTGCCCGGTCGCGGTCCGTGGAGAGCTCCCCCAGGACGCGGGCGATGCGCCGGACGTCCTCCTCGCGCTCCAGCCGCTCGACCGCGGACGGAGCGGGGGACTCCATCCGGTCCAGCCCGACCTCGTCCTCCGGGACCGAGCGGCGCGCCTTCCGGAAGTACTCGATGGCGAGGTTGCGGGCGAGGCCGGCGAGGAAGGCGGGGAGCTGCCCCTCGTCCCGGAGCGCTCCGGCGCGTAGCCGCTCCAGGCCGATGCGGAAGGTGTCCTGGTGCAGGTCCTCGACCAGCGCTGCCTCGCGGGCGATGTGCCGGAGGATGAGCCGGACGCCACGGCTGTACGTCTGGACCAGCTCCGACTCCGCGGTGCGGTCACCGGCCCGGATCCGCTGGGCGAGGGTGGCCGGGGATGGGGCGGGCTCGGGCACCGAAACCCGAGATTACCACGCGCTTCACCTCGGGACCGCGGCCGAAGAAGCCAGGCACGAGGGCGCCCTGACCTCGCCACAAGGCGCGCTCGCCCGATCCGTGGTGCTGTCTCGCTCCCCGCCAATCCGGAGGACGAGGGTCGTCCCGAGCGTGCAGCAGAGGAGCGTGAAGACCAGCCCTTCGACCACACCCCGGACCAGGAACCGTGCCACGACCGAGACCCTCATTTGAGCAGCTCCAGCTCGGCCTGCGTGAGGCTCGTGTCTTCTCCATCGAAGTCGATGGGCGGCAGCACCCACATCGCACGGGTGGGCTGCGCCGGGGCCTTGGCTCGACCGCCCTGCCCGAACAGACGCCTGAGGAGCCTCAGAACGAGGAGACCGTGGTTGCCGGATCCGACCGACGCACCGGTGATGAAGAGGGGAGTGCGCATGGTCAGTCCTGCCAGAGCGGCCACTCGGTCGCCGCGGTCGGAGTTGAGTCCGAGGCCCCGCGTCGCGCGGGAAGGAACGCCGCCAGGAGCCCGAGGCCGAGGATGAGGAAGACTGCAGCGTACAGCGAGCGGAGTGACCGGGCGTGTCCGCGTTCGACGTCGTTCGACATGGTGTCTGCTCCTGTTCGAGAGGCTCAACAGGAGGAGTGTCGATCCGGGACGAGCTATCGCACCGCCGACCGGCCCCGGACCCACACGCCCTCCGGTGGCACATGGACGTCCCGGCGACGAGGCACGGACCGCGATGGGCCACCGGGGGCGGGCCTCAGCGGAGCTCGGCGGGCGTCGTCGAGAACGGTCTCCAGTCCCCCTCGAGCACGAACCCGGCCCACGCATGCGGCGCGGAGGTCCGCCGCTCTCGCCGCACCGCGCGCTGCGCGGCCCGGAGCGCATCGGCGGGCGGAAGGTGGTGGTCCAGGAGCTCGGTGTAGAAGCCGGACATCAGCGCTGCCGTCGCGGTGTCGGAGACCTTCCACAGGCTCGCCACCACGCGCGGCGCCCCGGCGTTCATGAACCCGCGGGTGAGTCCCACCAGCCCTTCGCCACGCACGTCCTTGCCCAGCCCCGTCCGGCACGCCGAGAGCACCACCAGCTCGGCCGAGAGCTTCATCGCCGAGATGTCGGCGAGCGAGAGAAAACCGTTCTTCGGCGTGCCCGCGGAATCCCGCTCGGAGAGAACGATGCCGGACAGCTCCGGCCGTCGGATGTCGAGAAGAGCGTGGGTGGCGAAGTGGACGATCCGTGCACGGGCAACTTCCGCACCCATCGCGGTTTCCCGGCTCGCCTCGGCCCCGAACGCAGTGAGAACGCGGTCGCGGGGCAGGTGCGAGGCGATCGCCAGCGCCTCGCGGCGTGAGCCAGGGAGCGGCTCGAGGTGCCGCAGCCCCGCGTCCTCGAGCGATCGGACGAGGGGCCCGAGCTCACTCCGCCTGCCATCCCCGACCACCGGATCGGCGAGCACGGCGAGCTCGAGACCGCCCGGGGCGGGCACGCTCGTCGTCCTGAGAGCCGCGAGCACCGACGCAGACGGCGAGTTCACGACGGTGTAGGTGTCGAGCAGCGCTCGGCCTCGCTCCGGTGAGGGGAGCGCGGCGAAGGGCACCTGCTGGAGCGGTCCGTCGGCCACCACCAGGAGCCGCTCTCCCTGGAGGGCTCCCGCCACTGGCCCGAGCACCATCCGCGACAGCGCGGCCGCGGGCCCGGGCGCGTCGTCCGGCGCGAGGGGATCGCTCCACCGGCGGACCACGGCCTTGACCGCGTCCTCGATCTGCTTCCTGCCGGGGAGCACGGCCGAGCGGACGCGGGTTCGAGACACCACCCAGACGAAGCTCCGGTCCCTGCCGACCATGTAGTCGACGAGCGTCGTCGAGGCATCGAGGACCTTCTCCCGAATCTCCGCCAGCGACAGGGGCGCCCCTGGAGCGAGCGCGGCATAGCGGGGGCTGCTGGCCCGCATCCGGGCCTCGAGCTCCTCTCGCTCGCGGCCGAGCGATTCCAGCTCACGCTCGACGGCGTCCGCTTCCTCGCTTCGGTGCTCGCGGCCAAGCACCGCGACGAGTGCGCGCCGGGCATGCTCTGCCCGCGCGTCGAGGGCCTTCTCCGCCTCGAGGAGAGAGGGACCGACGCCGGAGCGCACGTCGACCCGGGCTCCGGTGAGGACGTCCAGGAGCGCCCTGGCCCGCGCCGTCTCGCTCACCTCGAGCGCGGCGACGTCCCAGCCCCGATCGGGCTCGCGAGCATGGAGCGCCAGCAGAACCTCGACGAGCAGCTCGTACTTGGGATGGTCCTTGGCGATCCACGCGGACCGGGAGCTGGAGCCCTGGATCGATTGCCGCGTCTCCTCGGTGACGCGGACCGCCGCCCGCGTGTGGTCGCGTGCCTCCTCAAGCCGCCCGAGACCCAGCTCCACCGTTGCCAGGTGGTAGAGGCTGTCCGCCTCCAGCGAGCGGTCGCCGATGGCGTGCAGCTCCGACACGGTCCAGATCAGGCGCGCACGGGCCTGATCGGCCTGTCCGGTCGCGGCCAGGACGCGGGCCCGGTCGGTCTCGAGGATCGCCGTCGTCCGCCGATCCCCTTCGCCGGAGATGCGGCTGAGCGCCTGGTCGAAGAGCCTGGAGGCCTCGGCCCAGCGTCGCTCGTCGAGCCGGAGGAGTCCCATGTTCTCCAGGGTGACCGCCGCGAACCTGGCGGCCCGCGTGCGCTCGAGCAGCGGGAGCGCCCGCTGGAAGGAGGACCACGCAAGATCGCGCCGCCCGAGGCCCTTCCAGGCGATGCCGATCGACAGCTCGGTGATGCCTTCCGCCCGGATGTCACCCAGGGCCCGGAACTGCGCGCCGGCCTCCTGGAGATCGCGCAGCCCCCGCTCCGTCTCGCCGAGATCCAGGTACTGGTTGGCGCGGTTCTTCAGGGTGACAGCCTGCACGCTCCGATCGCCGTCCTTGCGGGCGAGCTCCAGCGCCTCGGTGTACCGGGCGATCGCCTCCGGCTTCCTCCCCAGCATGTTGAGGGCGATGGCCATGCCCGTGACGATCCGACCCTCCGCGTACGGCAACGGCCCGAGCTCCCGCCGCAGCGCGAGGGCCTGGGAGTACAGCTCGAGCGCGGCGCGCGGATCTCCCTGTTCCGCGACCACGAGGCCCAGCTCCTCGAGGCACCTGCTCTCGCCGGCGCGGTCTGCCGCTTCGCGCCACAGCGGGAGTGCCCGCTCGAGCCGGGCATGCGCTTCCTCGAGGCGGTTCATCTGCTCCAGCAGATACGTCGCCCGGACCAGGGTCGCCGCTTGTTCGAAGGGGTCCTGAATCTGCCCGAACCGGGCCGCGGACCGATCGTACAGTTCGAGCGCGCGGGAGTACTGCGCGCTTTCGTTCCGGTCCCCGATCAGGTCTGCCTCGCGCCGCAGGCGCTCGGCCTCGATGCGCGCACGGTCCGTCTCGTTCGCGGCATGGGCGGGAGCGAGCATGAGCTGGAAGCGACCGCCCCGCGTTCCCTCCCGCAGCACCATCTTGATCCGCTGCGCTCCGGCGCGCGCGGCAATCCCGGTGAGGGTGACCGGTTCGGTGGAGGCAGACACGCTCTCTTCGCCGAGCTGCGCTCCGTCCGGCCCGGACAATCGCACCGTGAACTCCAGGTGCGGGTGGTCGATCCGAAGATGGAGGACGGCGCCCTCGGGTGCGTCCACCTCGAATGTCGTCGGTGCGCTGGGACCGACCTCTGCCTGGACGGTCGTGCCGAAAGCGAGCGGCGCCTCCGCCATCGCGGGCGGGCCCACGACCAGGGTGACCCAGAGCATGCTCCAGCCCGACATGCCCGACCTCTCGCTCGAACTCGACCAGACTACCGGGAGGCGGCGCCCGGCACACCCGTCCCACCCATCGGTCGACCAAAGTCTTTCCGTGGCTGCCCAGGGCGCACCCTCGCCCGACGCGCTCGATGACCATGGGCTCCTCTCTTGGGGGTGTGCGACGAGCCAGGCGACTATCGCAGCACGTCGACGCGCCGCTCTCGGGCTGCCACAAGAAGTGCGGCAGATCCCACTGGGTTCCGCGTGAGCCCGGAAGGGGCAACACGGACACGGCCCAGTAGAAACGGTAGGCGGTCTCGAGGGGCACGAGCGCGGTGCAGATCCAGCCGTGCACGGTGCACTCCGGGTCTCGGCCAGCCGCCTCGCGGGCGAACTGGTAAAGAAAGAGAAACGAACCGACAGGAGTGCCGCCATCGGTTCGTGGGGCCAACGACCGGATTGGAGCCAAGTGGGTCCCAACACGAATCAAGGTGGAGCGCCGCCGCTGCAACGGGCGGGATTCGTAGGGCGACCAACCGGTCTTGAACCGGTAACCCCCGGAGCCACAGTCCCGCTTGACGCCGAGGAGTAGAACATCCGGTCATCCGCGATCGCCAGAATGACCTTGTGCATGTCGAAGGCCTGGCGCGGCGCGGGTTGTCGGGCACCACGGTGAGCAGTGACTCGTCGCGCCGGTCCGCAGGGTCATCGCTCGGCCGCTCCTTGGATCTTCGCGGATACGCCTCCACCGCGCGCCGAAGGAGAAGTAGTCACCGGCGCCGAAAACGACTGCGCCCACCGCATCCCAACAGGGCCGGGTGGGCGCGAGCGCTGGCGGGAGATTGCCGGCGCACCAGGTGAACCGAGGGGGTCAGTTCACCTTGACGTTGATGCTCTTCGGCTTCGCCTCCGCCCGCTTGGGGACGAAGATGCGCAGCACGCCGTTCTTGTGCTCGGCGGTCACCTTGTCCGGATCCAGGGTCGGGGGGAGGGTGAAGTTGCGAGCGAACGTGCCGTAGGCGCGCTCGATCCGGTGATACCCCTCACGCTTGTCCTCCCGCTCGAGCTTCCGCTCGCCGCGGATGGTCAAGGTACCGTCCTCCAGCCGGACCTCCACGTCCTTCCCGTCCACCTCGGGGAGGTCGAACTTGAAGGTCACGCCCTCGGTGTCCTCGAAGACATCGACGGCGGGAGTCCAGCCGAACGACTCGGTGTTCCGGGTGACGCCCAGGCTGTTCTCGAACAGCCGGTTCACTTCATCCTGCATCCGTGCGTAATCACGCGCCGGGTTCCAACGCTGAATGGTGCTCATGTTCATGCTCCTGTTCCTTCCAAAGCGGAGTTAACATAAGGCGGCGATCGGACCCGTCAAGGCGATCAGGAACTCGCGGATCAGCCACGTCGGTCGCGCACTTCTTGCGCGACAGCGCGACGACGATCAGTGCCACCGTGGCCGTCACCCACCGTCCGGGGGGCGGGTGGCCGGTCGCGAGCTGGCTCGATGGGCGCAGGCACATCGCGTCGATGAGGGCCCGGTATTTCTGCTCGACGAAGCGGCGCTTGATCTTGTGGGTGGGGGTCAGCTCGCCACCCTCCTGGGTGAACTCCCGGGGCACAAGCGTGAACCGTTTGATCGGCTCGTAGCCCGCGAGGCCCTGCGTCTGCCGGGATCGCTGTTGGCACTGCCCATCGCCTCGGCGGCCGCGGTGGCATTCTGCGATTCTCCCGACTGCCGGGGACGACCTGACGCTCAGTGCGCAGCTTCAGCAGCAGGCCCTGCCCTTCCAGGCCTCCCGCCCCTCGCGCCCGATCAAGAGCAATCACCAGCGCGGCGACGGGGTCCGCCCACCACCAGCCCAGGACTCCGTTGAGCCCGACGCCCACCAGCGCGGCGACGGAGAGCCACCAGCACGCGGTAGTCTGGAACGCGTCCGCTTCGAGGGCCTCGCTTCCTAGCTCACGGGCGAGGCTTGGCACGGAGCGCCAACTCCCTCAATCTTCCCTCAATCGGCTTCGCGGTGATGACAGCTTCGGCGGCGCTCGAGTAGGCAAAGCGTGCCGGCGAGGACTACTGGGGAGACTTCGTATCGGGGGCTCGTCGCATTGAAGCACGCGGCCCAAAGAGAAAAGCGCCCAAGGCCACTGTTGCCGCCGCAACCGGCAAGGCGAAGGCCGCGTTTCGAGGAATCCTGCCGACGTACGTCCCCAAGATCATGAGCCAGATTGTGGTCGCGCCCAGCCAGGCCGATAGGCGGCGTGGTTGCGCGCCGGCGAGCACCGCAAAGCTTGCGACGTAGAAGGCCACTCCTACGAGGGCGGTCAAGAACGGGCCACCACGCCGTTCGATGTTCTCACCCGCAGTTGCGACGGTTAGCCATGCCACGAACCCGAAATGGATCGTAAAAGAGAGAATGAATACCTCGAAAAGTCTCAGCGGCGCTCGCGGCTCGCGCCCGCGGTAGGCCTCAACTGCGAAACCGCCGAGCGCAAGTGAGTAGAGAGCGACTGATACCTGCGCCGTAGTTCGTACCCACAGCGCGATCTGTGAAGGTTCCACGCTGCCCATCCTACTCTGCACGCGGCCGCGGCCTCTACGGCGCCTGCCTGTGAAGGAACTCTCAAACGCTGTCGATGCACCGGCGTCGCGGCTCCATCCCGACCGGTTGCTGCGGGCCATCCGGAAGGCGATCGGATGCAAGGCCGGCGCGACGCGAATCGCGGCCGCATTCTCCGCAACGAGACCACGCTCCGCCGCCGACGCGCTCGACGAGCTGCTCTCTGCCGCCCAGCGCGGAAGGAGGCCGGCGGCGTGAGAACATCGCTGGCACGAGGCGACGACTCGCGAGCGCGGGTTTGCTCGGCGCGTTGGAGCACAGTCATCGTCCGGCCCTTTGCGCTGACGTCGGTTTCCGCGCCCGCCGGGGCGCTGCGGTCAGCGCGCACACGCTCTGACTGCCCACGCAGGCTCACAAGCGGAATGTGCGACCGGACGGGGCACCTGCCTGTCGGGAGCATCGGCTCGAGGAGCAGAGATGTCGATCAACCGGAAAGACGCAGTTCTTGGCATGACGGTGATCCTGAGCGACGGCTCGAGGCTGGGGCGTGTCGTCCAGACCTCCGGAGAGCGCCTCGAGGTCCAGCAGGGCCTCGTCCTCCTCCGCCTGCGCCTGAGCCGCGATGGCTTGAGCGTGAACGAGCCAGGCGCGGAGGAGCGCCCTGTCTCGATCGCCTCGTAGACAGGCCTTCGTCGCAGCGTCATCGAGCGTCAGGTCTCCTGCGCCCGGAAGGGGTCTTCTGCCTCGTTCAGCTTTCTAGAGAGGGCGCGCCGCCGCCTGATCTCGCCAATCTGGGTCGAGGGCCTTCCATTCGTCCTCGATTCAGGAATCTCCTGACTCAAGAGCTCGTTTTCTTCGGTTGCTTGACTTTCCTCGCCAAGAGGTCGCCCTGTAGTGCCAGACCAGGGGATCCAGTCTGTCCCGGTGCACCCTGATGGTCTGAGGGCTGCCCTTCCAGTCATCGCCGGAAATGACCATCAGCTTCCAGCGCTCCCGGGAGATCAAGCGAGGCGTGCCCTCGTTGCCTTCCGGCTGCGCCAGCCTTGTTGCGGCCTACTGATGGAAACGGTTCGCCGGCATTCCCACACAGAGGAATCGGCGCGCGCTTTCTTGTGCAACTCCCCGCGCTTGGCTGCCGCCCTCCTCGCCTGAACTCTTTTCGCCCAAGCGCCAGACCCTTGGCTCTTCGTCGGGCCGATTCCTTAGAGCGGGAATCCTCGGGATTTGGGCAGAGAAAGTTGAAGGGGCGTACGGTGAAGGAAGTCCGCGGCATCTCCGCCCCGGCCGGAAGGCCCGACATGAAGACCCTCCCTGAAGGCTCGAGAGTGGTGCGCTGCATGCGCTGCCGCGATCCCATCTACCAACCCATCGGTGTCGACGGTCAGAGCGCGACCCACTGCGCTCGGTGCGCGCCGACGCCCGCCAGCCGTGAGAACCGCATCGATCGAATTCGCGCCGCCGCACTGGCTGCGCAGGCCGCGCGAATGCGGGCTCCGCTTCCCTTGCCGAATCGCTCAGGCCGACGGCACGTCTGAGCGTCGGGAAGTCGGGGCAGCCCTATTCAGCACCGGGGAAGCGGGCGGTCACGGTTGCCAGGCGTAGGGAGGCAAGGTGGTGAGCCGGACATCCTCGACGTGGCCACCGACGGTGAAGTGGTAGAGGCTCTGCCAGTCACGTGACGCAATCCCAAATATCTCGTGAACCGGATCGTCGAAGTAGCAGCCAATTCCGGTCGAACGAATGCCTGCCTCTTCCGCTTCGAGGTACAGGACCTGGCCGACGAGGCCCGCTTCCCAGAAGAGGTTTCGGTAGAACGCCGCCCCATGGACGAGCAGGCTGTCCAGGTACTCGGCGATCATCCCCAGGCTGAAGGCCCCATCGCCGGCGATGCCCTGACCACAGGAGACGCTTGCCGCCAGAGCGCGGCAGTCCCCTTCCCTGAGCAAGTACAGCGAGAGCCCAGGGGGACACGAAGGCGGGCGCTGCCAGAGGAACTCGGGGCGCATGATCTCTCGAAGGGCGTCCAGCTTTGCGGCATCGCGGGCAAGCGCGTAGAGCCCCGGAGCCAGGCCGTTCACGCGGTGCACGAAGAGGCCCAGATGGATGCGGGGACGCCATGGGATTGCATCCCACGGCATCTGCTTCCTACCTCGCGTTGGGATGAGACGGCCGAGCATCCGGAAGAAGGTCGCCGCAGAGATTCCGGTGGATGCGTCCATGTTCACGGCGCTCCGGCGCCCCAGGATCACCCTCTCGGCGGTGAATGAACCCGAGCGAACGGGCGATTCGAAGAGGTCTCCCTCGGAAGGGTACCCGGACAAGTCGTCTGCGAACGCAATCCCGGGATTGGATGTGGCTCGCGCCACCTCGTCGATCACTGGCCACTCCACACCGTGATCGGGACTGAGGACGTTCGCCTTCCCGTACCATCGGCCGGCCGAGATTTCACTGACGGCCTCCTCGGGCAGGGGCAGGCCCTGTGGGTGGGCCCAGCCACCCCGCGTGACCACCGCCAGGAGCTCCGGATGCTCTCGCTCGGCACCAGCGTAGTCGGCGTCACGATCCAGGCCGAGCATCCGTGAGATTGCCGAGTCGCTCGCGCGGTCGAGGAGGCAGAGCGTCCATCCCAGGGCGGCCGCGGCGAAGCGCATGGCCCCCAGCGCATGTCCGATATCGTGCTGGCAGTACCGGAACGCGCGCTCGCCGTACTTCCAGGCCTCCCGCCAGAGAACGGAGGTGAGGCCCACCAGGAAGGAACTCTCGGGGAACGCGCGCGTCAGCGCGGCCCAGACGGGTGGGGCGACCTCTGCACGACGTTCGAGGCCATGCTCCCTCGGAGCGTAGTGGAAGACACCGGGACGCTCGTGGAGGCCATCGATGGCTGGCAGAACTGCGTATCCCTCCGTGGGGTGCAGGTTCCCGCTCGAGGGATTGGCGCGTAGAGACCATCGGGTCCCCTGAGCGCTCTTCCACGCGGTCAGGGACAGAGCGTAACGAAAGAAGATCGAGATCGAGTCGATGCCCAACAAGGCCGGCTTCACGCTCTGGTCGACGTGCAGCTGCCAGTACGGCAGCTCTCGACCCTCCTTCGGGAGCGGTAGCCGAACCAGAGCGGCGCCGTCGTAGCGCCGGAACGGATCGGGCTGCGTGGCCCAGTCCAGGTAGCCCAGCGACGCGGCGAAGTGCTGGTAATGGTGCTTCGTCCGCTCGTGGTAGGCGACGACGATCTCTTCGGCAGACATCCTGACGACCCACCCTACTCCCGTTTCCGAAGGACGACGATGAGCCCCCCGTCGCTGCCGTGAGCATGCGCGCTGGACCGCGCTCGCCTTGAACTCGTCGGTGAAGAGACCATCGGGCACACCATGGCTGGACGATGGCCCGCGCAAAAAAAAGGGCGGCCTGCGCCGCCCCTCGACAGAGCTTCAGTTCGTGCCTCAGGCGCGAACGGTGATCTTCGGAATGGTCGAGCTGCACACCTCGTAGCTCAGAACCTCCGGAGTCCCCTGGACCACGATGCCCATGGCCTTCAGCACTTCCGGATAGGTAGCGCGGCTGTACTGCTCGGCCTTCTCCTTCGACTCCCAGAAACTGATCGCGTACGCGTCGGTTCCGTTGGGGGCGATGAAAGCAACTTCCTCCTGGAAACCTGGCTGCTTGCGCAGAAGGGGAAGGACGTCGTTCTCAAGCGTCTTGGTGAACTGTGTGGCGGTGTTGGGCTTCAGATGCAGATGCACGTTGCGAGCAAACATGGCGAGACCTCGGATTCGTTCTGACTACGCGTTTACGAATCGAGAAACTCTGACCTAGTGCAGACGACTCGAGCGGAGAGCTGGGATGCCCACCCGCAGCTTTTAGCATAACCATCTTTCCCGGAGGCGCCAGCAAGGCAGGACATCTCTCGCGGCGCGGGGCCGAGCACCGCGCATCCGGCTGGAAGGACCACTACTGGGACCCGCTGGCGAGGCTTCTGGGGAGGTAGCCACATTCGCCGAGACGAGAAAGCCTCGTTTCGGGGTCGCGTAACAGTTCGGGCGCCGTAAGCCGATGCGGCCGTTGCGGCACGAAGCTCGCGAAGCAATGACCGCCCGGCGCGCGCCATGAATCGAAGTGCCCGGTGCCGAGACCTGCTAAGTCCAGATCGGTAGGGCTCAGTGGCTCGGCCCTCGTCCCGGAGGCAGCGATGGCGACCGGTCAGGGTAACACGTGGGTGCTGGTGGCGGACGCCCACCACGCGCGCGTTTTCGACGTCGAGGACGCAGGCCTCATGCCGCACCTCCGGATGACCCTGCACGCCCGTCCCGATGGGTCCGCGGCGCTCGAGGGCGGGCTCCCGAACGAGGCGCCCGGCCATGGCGCCAAGACCGGCGGCCCGGAGCACGGGTGGACGACCGGCGACTACACGCCGGGTGAGGCGGAAGAGCACCGCTTCGTGCACGAGCTGGTGCGCGTGCTCGAGCGCGGCCTGGCCGACACGCACTTCCACCACCTCGTCGTCGTGGCACCCCCGAAGCTCCTCGGCATGCTCCGCGGCGGGTTGACCCACGGGCTCGCCCAGCGGCTCGCGGCCAGCACGCACAAGGACTGGGGACACCTCCCAGACGCCGAGCTGGCCGAGCACGTTCGCGGCCTTGTGGAGATCTGGCCGCAGCGCTGAACCCGGAGGTCACACCTCACTCCACGACTCGCGGCTTCTTCTTCCTCAATGCAGACCCGGTGGGGCTAACCCGGCGGCGCGCCGGGCGGCTCTGGGTCAGTCGTCCTCGGCGTCCCGCTCGCGGCGAGGGCCATCGGCGGGCAAGCGCACCTTCAGGGTCTGGCCGAGCCCCACCGGCGGGGGACCGAAGCTGACGTTGGAGATGTTGAGGTTGCCGTCCGGCTCGAAGGTCATGCCGGTGGGGAGGAACAGACCACTCGCGATAACGGTCTGCTGCGTGCCATCCCGGCTGATCCGGACCACGCTGCCCGTTTGCGGCGTGAGGGCCTGCGCCGCCGATGCCTGCAGCACATACATCCGGCCGCGGTGATCGAACGTCAGCCCGAGGACCATGTTCAACCCGCCGGCATGGACGCTGATGTGCCCATCCGGCGTGACCTTCCAGATCTTGGAGGACCCGGGGACCTGCGGGAAGGTTCCGAGGTTGCCGACGTAGAAGTTGCGGCGATGGTACGCCAGGGCGATCAGACCGGGCCACGCACTGCTCTACCCTCAGCAGCGGTGAGCATTCCTCCGAGCGCCTCCTGCCTCCGTCGTCTTCCCCTTGCCCGACGGCCGGCTCGCCTACCGGATGAAGAGGGCCTCTCCCGTTCCTTGGATGGCAGGGTGCATGGCCGGCATCGAGGCCCTTCACGGGAGGCTGGTCGCGAGCTGGCTCGATGGGCTCGGGTACATCGCGTCGATGAGGGCCCGGTATTTCTGCTCGACGAAGCGGCGCTTGATCTTGAGGGTGGGGGTCAGCTCGCCACCCTCCTGGGTGAACTCCTGGGACACGAGCGTAAACCGTTTGATCTGCTCGTAGCCCGCGAGGCCCTCGTTGATGCTCCGGATGCGCCGCTCGTAGAAGGCGACGATCTCCGGTCGGGCCACGAGATCCTCCCGCGACGTGAAGGGGATCCCGTTCTCCCGGGCGTACTGCTCCAGCGCCGGAAAGAACGGGACGACGAGGGCGCTCACGTAGTTGCGCTTGTCGGCGAGGACCGCAACCTGCTCGACGAAGCCGTCGCTGCCGAACAGGGACTCGATGTGCTGGGGCGCGATGTTCTTGCCCCCCGACGTGATGATGAGGTCCTTGATGCGGTCGGTGATGTGCAGGAACCCGTCCTCGTCGATCAGACCCACGTCCCCGGTCTTGAACCACCCGTCCTGGAAGGCCGCCGCCGTCTCGGCGGGCTTCCCGTAGTAGCCCTTCATGACGTTCCCGCCCCGGGCGAGGATCTCGCCGCTCTCCGCGATCTTGATCTCGCAGCCGAGCACGGGGCGGCCGACGGTTCCAAACTTGAACGCGCCCGGCGCGTTGCAAGTCAGCATGGGGGAGGTCTCGGTGAGGCCATAGCCCTGGCAGATGAGGAGGCCAGCGGCGAAGAAGAACTCCTCGACCTCCTTCGAGAGCGGGGCGCCACCGCACGAGAAGAAGTTCTTCTCCCCCCCGACAACGTCACGGATCTTCGAGAGCACCAGCGCGTCGGCGATCCGGTGCTGAAGCGAAAGCACCGGGCCCACGGGCCTCTTCTCCTTCCTGCGGTACTGATACTGGCGGCCGACGCGCATGGCCCACCGGAAGAGCGCACGCCGTGCCCCGGACCCCTTTCCGGCCCGGTCAAGGACGGTGGCGCAGATCTTCTCGTACAGCCGGGGGACGCTCACCATCGCGGTAGGCCTGACCTCGGCCATGCAGGCGACGACGTCCTTCGGATCGGCGAGGTAGTCATTTTCCGCGCCGCGCCGGAATACGTAGTACGACCAGAGCCGCTCGTACACGTGGCTCAAGGGGAGGAAGCACATGCTCCTGTCCTCGGGACCCACCGCGAACCGCTCGTCGGTCGCCCGGAACTGGTGGAAGAAGTTGGCGTGGGTCAGCACGGCGCCCTTCGGATCGCCGGTGGTGCCCGACGTGTAGATGACCGTTGCGACGTCTTCGCTGGTCGCCGAGTCGAGGCGTCGCTCCACCTCGGCGCCGCGGGTGGAGGCCGCGCCGATGCGGGTGAAGTCGTCGAAGTACATGGAGCCGTCGCCGGAGAGCTTCGTCCTCCTGTCGAAGGCGATCACCCTCTGCAGCTGTGGGACGCCGGCCTTGAAGGCCAGGACCTTGTCGTATTGAGCCTGGTCGCCGACGAAGATGAGCTTCAAGCCGGCATCTCTCGCGATGTACTCCGCCTGCCTGGCGGTGTTCGTAGCGTAGATGGGAACTGAGACGGCCTTCACGGTCACGATGCCGAAGTCCGCGAGGCTCCACTCCGGCGCGTTCCGGGCGAAGATCCCGACCATATCCCCTTCCTCGATGCCAGACTCGAGCAAGGCCTTCGCCACCGCCTGGATCTTCTCGCCCAGCTCGGCGTAGCTGATCGACTTCCACGCGCCGCCGTCCTTGTAGCGCATGGCGGCCTTCGGGCCGTGGACTCGAACGCTGTCGCGGATCATGAAGGCCAGGTGATCCGTGCCCATGGCCTCAGCCCTCTGGCGGCGGGCTGAGCCCACCGCAGCGGGAGCGAGCCCGCTTTCGAGCACCGCGTTCATTCGTCCTCCCCGCCGAGGCCCGCAATGCTTGCGGAGATGTGCCAAGCAGCCCGCACCCGCTGCGCTTCCACGCGCCCGTTCTCGACTGGCGACGAGAACCTGCATTGACGAGACCACTCGCCGGGCGCACGACACCGCCACCCACCCGGTGGAGCGCGTCCTTCCCCGGGCGCGTACCGCCAGTGGACGCTCTCGCTGCAGCGCCCCTCGCTTCCCGAGCCCGGCTGACACGTTGGGCGACCAAGCGGGCTTGAACCGCTAACCCCCGGAGCCACAGAACGGGGCCTGACTTACTCCCGGTCCCCAAGCTCCCGAATCCGCTGACTTTCGCAGTCGCGAAAAGTAAGGCCCCGATGTCGAGGCTTCCCTCTGAGCTGCCGGACTTGGGGCCACTCGTGGCCTCACGGATGGCCCCAGGAGAGCGTTAACTCACGATCCGTGACTTTGAGGTCAGTGGTCGCGGCCGGCGGTCGCCCGAGATGCGACTGGCAACGTCGTCGGCCGCGGGGAAATGCACGCGCAGGCGGAGCAGGTCTTCCGCAACATCAAGACAGCGCTCGAGGCTCGGGGCGCGACACTGGCGGACGTCGTGCAACTCACCTGCTACATCCGAGACATGTCTCAGCTTGCGGCATACCGTGAGGTTCGCGAGCGTGTTCTTGGAGCTGCACCGCGACCCGCGAGCACGCTCGTCGGTGTCAGTGCGCTCTCGAGCGAGGACTTCCTCCTTGAGGTCGACGTCGTCGCTGTGCCTCGACAGTAGCGCGGCGCCCCAGCCGCTCCACCGCACAGCGCCGCGACCGGATGGCGAGTACGGGCTCCCCCATCGCACAACGCGTGCCCCAGGGTGCCAGGTGGGACTTCATGTCGCGCATCGACCGAGTTTCCCGGTCAGGCGCTCACAGCTCACTCCATCGCGCCTCTCGGACTCTCGTCGGTACCATCGGGTGCATGCGCATCCGTCGTCTCTCCAGTGCCCTCGCAGTCGCCCTCGCCACCGCCATCGCCGCGTGCGGTAGCAGCTCGAACCAGACGTCCTGTGATCCCGTCGCCAACACCGGGTGCCAGAGCAGTCAGGTTTGCGAACAGAAGCAGGGAGGAGGTTCAGTCTGTGCCGAGCCCCTGGTCGTCCGCGGCCGGATCTTCAACCTCGCCGACGGCTCGGCGGTCCCGGGGGCGCGCGCGGTCGCCCTCGATGCCAACTCTGCGCCGGTGAGCTCCGTGGCGACCTCCGGAGCCGACGGGAGCTACGAGCTCGCCATCCCCTCACCTCGCACCGCCGACGGAAAGCCGGTGAGCAGCTCCATCACCCTGCGTGTCGACGCCAGCGGGTTCCAGAGCTTTCCCTCCGGCCTCCGTCAGGCGCTCCCCATTGCCACCGGCAGCCCGGTCGAGAGCTCGGGCAAGCTGGTCATCGCCTCGGCCCTCACCGACGTGGGCTTGCTCGCACTGCAGGCAGCCGGAACCGGCGTCATCTCCGGCAAGGCCCAGGTTCCGGCGAGCCGCGCCGGAGTCCTCGTCGTCGCCGAGACCGGCGCGGGCACGGGCGGACTCAGCGCCATCGCCGACACCAGCGGGGACTTCAAGATCTTCAACGTCCCTGCCGGGAGCTTCACTGTCAAGGCTTACGCCAAGGGCGCGAACTACAATCCGGCCAGCGCCATAGTGACCGCAGGACAGACCACCACCGTGAATCTGACCCTCAACGCGTCGAAGGCCGCCTCCACGGTGTCGGGAAACATCAACATCGTGAACCCCGGTGCCGGGACGGGCACCTCGGTGATCCTGGTGGTCGAGTCCACCTTCAACGAGGCGCTCGCGCGCGGGGAGACGCCTCCCGGATTGCGCGCGCCGGATCCGGGCACGGCCCCAAACGTGAGCGGCGCCTTCTCCATCGGCGGAGTCCCCGAGGGCCGCTACGTCGTCCTCGCCGCCTTCGAGAACGACAACCTGGTGCGCGACCCGGACACCTCCATCGCCGGGACGCAGATCGTCCACGTCCAGGTCACCAGCGGCAGCAAGACCACCCTGCCCACCAGCTTCAAGGTGACAGGCGCGCTCGACGTGATCGGCCCGGGCAAGGACGCTCCCGAGGCGGTCACCGCCAAGCCCGTCCTGACCTGGGTCGATGACTCCAGCGAGAACGGGTACACGGTGGTGGTCTACGACGGGCTCGGGAACGTCGCCTGGGGGCCGATGGATCTCCCGAGCTCCCAGGGCTCGAACCCCAGCGTCCAGTACGCGGGACCGCTCGACAAGGGGATGTTCTACCAGTTCAGGGCCACGTCCTGGCGAAACACCAACTCGGGCAGGGTGAACATCTCCGACACCGAGGACCTCCGCGGCGTGTTCTACATGCCGTAGCCCCGGACGCTCGCCCAAGGAGACCCGGAGCGACGCCACGTGCACCTGCACCCGCTCGGTCTCAAAGATATTCGACTTCTCGCCGTTTCCAAGGGCGGGGAGTTGGCGGTGCTTTCGCGGCCCTATCCCCTCATGCGGGGCTCGGTGAAAGGGACGCTCGCCCGAGTTCCAGGCATCGGGGGGCTTCCTCGCGAGCTTACAGAAGACGTCACCTACGCCGACTGGACACCCAGAGGAGAGCTGGTGGCAATTCGGGTCGCGGCTGCGAACTACTGGATCGAGCGACCCCTGGGGACGACGGTTTACAAGGCTGGCGGGAGGATCAGCGACCTCCGCGTCTCTCCCAACGGCGAGAATGTGGCCTTTGTTTCTTATTCGCCCGAGGGGGCAAAGGTGATGGTCCTCGACGCGCACAACGCAGCTCGCGCCTTGACCAAGGGTTATCCGGATTGCGGGGCGCTGGCATGGAGCCCGAGCGGGACCGAGGTCTGGTTCACCGCGGGCAATTGGGGAGCGGACACGCTCCGAGCCGCGCCGCTGAACGGCGATGAATACGAGGTCTACCGAAGTACGGGGGGACACATGACGCTCGAGGACATCGGGACGGATGGCACCATTCTGTTCACGCTCGATGAGTGGACCGGTGACATCTCCTTGCTCCTCAAATCGGGCCCGAGTCGGCGCAACCTCTCCTGGTTCGGCGACGCATGGCTGGCAGCTCTCTCCGACGATGGGCAACTCTTGGCGTTCACCGACACGCGGGCGGCAGCGCTCTCCGCCCATCAGATCCTCGTCCGGCAGACTGACGGCTCGCCACCCAGGTTTCTCGGCGAGGGTTTGGCGCTCGACCTCTCGGCGGACAAGAAGACGGTGCTCGCAAGGCGGGGGTCCGGACTGGTCCTCCTTCCTGTCGGAGCGGGGAAGGCCCAGGAGCTGCCGACACCTGGGCTCGAGGTCGAGGAGGGACGCTTTTTTCGGGATGGCAAACGGGTGGTAGTCGCCGCTCGGCCAACCGACGGCCGGGAGCGCGGCGTCTTCCTCCTCGAGGTCGGGAGCGACGCCGGACCCCGGACCATCTCCGAGGCTGGCCTCGCGCGTTGGCCTTCCCTCCAGCTCTCACCCGACGAGCGTTGGGTGGCAGCCTGGGGTGCCGACGAGGTCCCCCTCCTACTTCCCACCGCCGGCGGGCCGCCCATTCGCCTTCCAGAAGTCTCACCGGAGCACCGTGCGATTCCCGTCGGGTGGTCGGCCGCAGGGGACCTCTGGGTGCAGTCCGCGGGTCACCCGCCGGCGCAGCTGCTCCGAGTCGACGTTGCCGCGCGCCAGGTGAGGGAATCCCGGGAACTTGCACCCGGCGACCCAACGGGGGTCGTGCTGATGTGGCCAACCCACATCACCCCTGACGGAAGCATGGTCGCTTTCACCTCCATCCGCACCCGGAGCCGCCTGTTCCTCATGCGCGGCGTGGGCGTGGCCAAGAACTGACCCTCCGCTCGGCGGATGCGAGGACCTCAGGGCTGGAGCGGCGTGGGAGTTCCGCGCCGAGCCCATTGCCGAGACCAGCGGAGCGGAGGTTGTGTGGTTCTGACCTGCACAACCGGGGATGCGTCGCGGTGCTCTATCGGGATGGCCGCGGCCCTGGCCACACCGACACGTCGTCGACCTCTCCTGTGGCCTCGTGAACGCCGTAGTGATCGGCGAGCTCGGCTCCACTGACGGATCCCGTGGCGCTCTCCTTCAGCTCTGGAAGCATCGTCGAATTCCAGGCATTCCACTCCCCTACCATCCGCTCGAAAATCTCAGGTCGGCGCTCCTTCAGATTGACCCGCTCGAGCGGATCGTCGACCACATTGAAGAGAAAAGTGTTGCCCAGGATCTTCAGGAGCTTGAAGTCTCCATCGCGAGCGGCGCGCTGGGCATTCGCTTTGTATCGCCAGAACAGCTTGCGGGGAAAGGGAGGCGCGTTCTGTATCAGCGCCGGAAGCAAGCTCATGCCGTCCGTTGGGTAGGCGGGATCCGGTGAACTGCCCGCGGCGGCGAGCAGTGTCGGAAGCCAATCCATGCTGATCACGACCTGTTCGTGCGTGCGACCCGCCGGGATGTGACCAGGCCAACGAATCATGACGGGAATGCGCAAGCCACCTTCCAGCAGCTCCCCTTTCTTGCCCGTGAACGGCCACGTATTGGAGAAGCGCTCACCGCCGTTGTCGCTGGTGAAGATGACGATCGTTTCGTCCTGCAGCCTGTTGGCCTCCAGAGCCTTGAGCACTCGGCCGACTTGAAAATCCAAGCGCTCGACCATCCGTCGGTACGTCTGCTGTGAGCCGCCGTCGAAATCGAACAGGCTCTTTCGAGCGAGGCGGCGGGACTCGGCCTCGTCGCCCGGCGCCTCCCATGGCCAGTGGGGGGCGCTGAAGTGAAGACTGAGAAAGAAGGGCGCGTCGGCCTTTGCGTAGTGGCGGATGACCTTGACGGCCCGGTCGCCCAGCAGATCGGTCAGGTAGCCGTCGTCGTGCGTCGGAGTGTCGTCGTCCCAGAAATCATCCGTATGCCTGGTTCCGGTGTGGGCGAAGTAGTCGACCGCTCCACCGCGAAAGCCGTAGAAATGATCGTAGCCGCTCTTCGCGGGACCGAAGTCCGGCAGCAGCCCCAGATGCCATTTCCCGATCAGGGTGGTGCTGTAGCCGACCCGCCCGAGGAGCGACGGAAGCGTCGGATGCTCGGGCGGCAATCCGATGCCATGCACGTCGCGCAGTGGCTCTTCGAGACCGATGCGCAACCGATATTGGTACCGTCCGGTGATCAGCGCCGCCCGGGTCGCAGAGCAGACGGCGGAGTTCGCGTAACCCTGCAGGAAACGCACGCCCTCGGCAGCGATGCGGTCGATGTTCGGCGTGGAGATATCCGCTCGTCCATAGCAGGACACGTCGGCATACCCGAGGTCGTCGGCCAGGATGAAGACGATGTTCGGCCTGCCACGACCCCGAGCGCGCTTGGCCTGCGCAAAAACTGAGAGCGGCATCGCTCCCCCCAACAGCGCAGCCAGGGTAACGAAATCACGGCGGTCGATTCGCTTCATCGGCAAGGCTCCAGTGGGACTGCGCCGGCCACATCCGGCGGTGCGAGCTTCGCACATGCTTCGGGTCTCGCTACGAGGTCTGTTCCTGCGCGCCTTCGCCCTCGAAGACCAGGGTTGTTCTTCCTTGGACCTGAACCGCTCCCTTAAGAGCATGGCCGGGCCCATCCGCCTGGCCGAAGCCCCTCTCACATTGGCCTGCGGGCGGGCGGGGGACCTCGCGGCGGACCTGAGGCAGGGTCTGCGCCACGCTCGGGGGCTTCGGCGGACGCGGCTCGACGCCGTTGCTCTGGGCGAAGCCGCGGATCGCGGGGCTCTCGTCGTCGGGAGCGTGACTTTCGTTGACAGGAATACCGTTCGTCGACGGACGCGCCGCGGGCATCGGGAGCTCGCGCGGGCGCGGCACGCTCCAGATGCGCCGTCAAGGTCGGTCTGCGCAGGTCAGGAGACCCGAGTCGGAGCTGCGTGACACGGTGCGCCCGGCGCCGTCCCGCGGCTGCGCAGCTTCACGAGTGCGGCGCGCGAGGCTTGGCTCAGCCGTGAGTCAGGCGATGCAGCAGCTCGAGGAGCAACTGCGCTTTGTCGTAACCCGCACGACACGCACAGTGAGCCTCGAGTCGAGCCGGCTTCGCGTGCGTCGCGCGTCGGTTCTGGGACCATCGCATCGCCGCAAGGTGCGAGATTCGTTGGGCGACCAACCGGGCTTGAACCGCTAACCCCCGGAGCCACAGTCTCGATGGACCCCGCGGAGTGAGACCGGATGGTCCAGATTTCGTCTGGTTCGGCCAGCACGGTCCCGGCGACTAAGGCCGCCCGTCCGACCCGCTACGGCACAAGGGAAGCACACGGCTGGTGCG